>CAVUKY010000001.1:0-731835 GCA_963742155.1 Bryobacterales bacterium
AGGCCCGGACGTGCCGGTGCGAGCGGAGCGCGTCGACGCGGACATACGGGTTGCGGGGATGCACGAAGACCTGCTCGTCCTCCTCGTACCAGGCATCGAGCGCGTTCCAGTCGAAGCGGGCCGTGCCGGCCACCCCGTTGATCGCGTCGTCGCCGAAGACCCGCACGGTGCCCGGCCGGTCCAGGCCGCCCGCGCGCAGGCCGTGGCGGCGTGCCGTGCCCTGGCGGAGCCGCTGCTCGTGGTGTTCGTCGACGAGGAAGCGCGGGTCGATGTCGTCGGCCGGGATGTAGAACTGCGGGTAGTACGGCCATTCCCAGACGTACCGCGCCCGGGTGGTGTCGAAGATCTGCTCGCCGCCGAGGGTAGCCCGCACGCGGCGCGGCGCGGGTTCGACGTGATTGGTCTCGGCGACCATCTGCGGGTAGTCGTGATCGGCTGCGACGGGTAGGACGGTCATCGGGCCTCACTCCTCAGGTCGGTGGGCGTTGACGTTCCAGGTCTTGCCGGTAGCGTCGGTGGCCAGGTGTTGCATGAGCGAACGGGCGGATTGCCCGGGGAGTGATCAGCGAGCCTTCTTCTGTAGCTTCGGGCGAACCGCTGGTGCAGCGCGGCGCCGATCTTTGCCGGTGGCTGGGCGAGGATCCAGGCTTGCATTGGTGAAAGGCTTGCCCGTGGCGGTGGCCAGCGCGGTCGCCGGAACCAGCGGGCCCAGGTTCGAAGAACCTGACCGTGCTCCGGGCTCGAACCGCAGCCTGCCGTGCCTGGCCAGCAGGCCGTGCAGGAATGCACCGGGGTCGGGAGCGGGCTGATCGGCGGGATGCACCGGACCGGGATGGGGTTGGCCAGCCCGGCGCTATGGGACAGCAGATGGCGGGCGGTGATCCGGCCGGCCCACTGCGGCGGCCGCACCTGCCGCAACGCCGGGACGTGCCCGGCGACCGCCGCGTCCAGGTCCAGGGCACCGTGCTCGGCCAGCCGGACCGCAACGGTCGCGGTCGCGATCTTGGTCATCGAAAATCACCCGGTCGGCGGGGCTGAACGGGTGCGGCAGCCGGGCCAGCCACTTGCGCAGCAGCGCGTCGATCTGCGCCGTGCCCAGGGCATGGCAGATCGCCTGCCGGGCGGCCACGTCATGGACGGCCGCGAAGGCGTTATCCATCGGGGCGAAGCCGATGCCGGCCTTGGCGGCCTGCGGCTTGGCCCGCTCGTTGCCGTTTACAGCTTGGCGTCCAACGGGAAGTAGCTGCAGAACTTCAGGAGCCGGGATCAGCGCGGCGAGCACCGCGCGGTCGGCCCAGTCCAGCCGGGGCCGGGGATTGGTCCCGGCGCAGCACGGCGACCTCATGCCGCAGCACGAGCAGCTCCGCGTCAGGGGAGGCCGACGACCGGCCGAGCAGGACCAGCCAGCCGCAGAGCCGGACGAAGACGAGATAGACCAGGCGCAGGGATACGGAAGATCATGATCCCCTACAGCTAACGCTGGTTATCGACGCAGCTCACAGGGCACGCAGACTTCTGGCACCCCACAGGGCTTTCCCAGCTGCCGGAGGCGCGACCTGAGCCGCTTCGATATGTGCCCGAGTTCCGGCTGGCCAGGCGTAGTCAAGGCGAGCCCGAACGTCTGGCGGCGGCACCGTATTACCGCCAGTTCTGTGACGCGCTTACTGCCTATCTATACGCTGTTGCATGGCTCACCAGGCTAAACGCGGGCTGTGGCGAGCAGTGAGTAGCGCCTGGCGGCGCCTCGTCGCCCTCATGCTCGGGTCCTTCCGCGCCGATCACGCGAGGCCCTCTGCCATCCGCGCCGAGCCGGGAACACCCGCATGTCGTCCTGTATTCCGGGGCGCAGGAGCACCATGAGCGCGGCGAGCTTGAGCGCGAGGCCTTCCGGACGGCAGCCGGCGGCCCGCGGCCGGATATCGCCGTTACTATCGAAACACCCCAGGGCGATCGCGGCCTGATGCTGACGGAGATCGCGACGGCAGAGGGCGGCATTCTCGTCGTGGGAAAGGAGCGCGGCCAGCCCGTGAAGCACCTGGTGCACGGATCGGTGAGCAGCTGCTGCTGGGAGTATGCGCGGTGCCCTGTCGTTGTCGTACCGCCAGGCGAGGGGGCCGGCCGGTGAGCACGCCAGTGGCGGCCACGTATGCGCTGCTGACCGACGGCGGCACGGTGGAGGTCAGGCCGGCCCGGCCGCAGGATTTTGAGGCGGTCCGCGCGATGCATGCTGCCATGTCACCGGACAACATGTACCTGCGGTTTTTCAGCATGAGCCCGGGCGCGGCCGAGCAGGAAGCCAGGCGGGTCTGCCGCGAGCCGGATTCCGATCACGCGGCGCTGCTGGCCTGGCAGGACGGCCGGCTGGTCGGCGTCGGCGCCTACGAGCTCGCCGGGAAGCCCGGCGTGGCGGAGGTCGCGTTCGCCGTCCCCGATGACATGCACGGCCGCGGTATCGCCAGCTTGCTGCTGGAGCACCTGGTCTGGCAGGCGCGGCAGCGCGGCCTGGGGGCGTTCACCGCGGAGACGCTGGCGGAGAACTCGGCGATGCTGCGGGTATTCGCGGACGCCGGCCTGCCCGCCAAGCGGCGGATAGCCGGGGGCACGGTCGAGCTGACCTTCCCGCTGCCCGGCGGCGACGACGATTACCGGCTGGGCAGTTACCTGGAGGCCGTGGCGAGCAGGGAAAGCCGGGCGGATGTGGCGAGCCTGCGCCCGCTGCTGCAGCCGCGGTCGGTCGCCGTGGTGGGCGCGAGCCGCCGCCGCGCCACCGTGGGCCGGGCCATCTTGCACAACATCGTGACGGGCGGCTTCACCGGTCCGGTCTACGCGGTCAATCCGCATGCCCAGGCCATGGAGATGGAGGGAGTGCCCTGCGTGGCGTCGGTCGACGACCTGCCCGGGCCGGTGGACCTGGCGGTGATCGCGGTGCCGCCGCCCGCGGTGCCCGAGGTGGCGGAGCAGTGCGGCCGCCACGGGGTCCGGGGCCTGATCGTCATCAGTGCTAGCCGGGGCGCCGCGGGCGCGGAACTGCTGGCCGTCTGCCGCCGGTATGGCATGCGGCTGCTCGGGCCGAGCTGTTTCGGCGTGATCATGCCCTGGATCGGCCTGGACGCGACCTTCACCGCCGGCCACCCGGTCCGCGGGGTGGCCGGGCTGATGGTGCAGTCCGGCGGGGTGGGGATCGCGCTGCTGGAGCAGATGTCCCGGCTGGGGATCGGCGTGTCCTCCTTCGCGTCGGCCGGCGACAAGTACGACGTGTCCCCGACGGACCTGCTGACCTGGTGGGCGCAGGATGAGGTGACCCAGCTCGCGGTCCTGTACGTGGAGTCGTTCGGCAACCCGCGCAAGTTCGCCGGCACGGCCCGCCGGGTCGCGCAGCGGATGCCGGTGCTGACCGTCATCGGCGCCCGGTCCCCGGCGGGTCACCGGGCGGCCTCGCACACCGCGGCGGCCGCGACGCCGCTGGCCAGCCAGGAGGCCATGTTCGACCTGGCGGGTGTCATCGCCACCAGGAGCCTGGGTGAGCTGGTCGATACCGCCGCGCTGCTGGCCTGCCAGCCGCTGCCGGCCGGCAACCGGGTCGCGATCATCGCCAACGCCGGCGGCGCGGCCGCGCTGGCCGCCGATGCCTGCGCCGACCACGGCCTGCAGGTCGTGCAGCTCGGCGCGGCCACCCAGCGCGCGCTGCGCGCGCTGCTGCCGGCCGCTGCGGTGGTGACCGGGCCGGTGGACACCTGCGCGGTGGTGACCACGGAGGCCTTCCGTGCCTGCGTGGAGGAGGTGGCCGCCGACGACGGCGTCGACGCGGTGCTCGCGGTGGCGGTGCCCACGGCTTTCTCCGACCTGAGCGCCGCGGTGGCCGAGGCGGTCATCAGCAAGCCGCTCGCGGTCGCCCTGCTCGACCGGGCCGAGTCGGTGCGACGGCTCAAGCGCCGGCCCGTCGCACAGCCGCCGTCCGGCCCACACGCGGACACCGGCCCGGCGGGCGGTCCCCCAGCCGCCGGCCCGGCGGCGGCAGTCATCGACGTGGCGGCGGCGGCCGTCACCGGAGTGCCCTGTTACGCCGACCCCGATAATGCGGCCCGCGCGCTGGGCCACGCGGTCCGGTACCGGGCCTGGCGCGGGCGGCAGCGCGGCACGGTCCCCGAGCTGGACGGGCTGCGCGCGGCCGACGCGCGCGCCCTGGTCACCGGGTTCCTGGCCGGCTCGCCGGCCGGCGGCTGGCTGCCGCAAGCCAGCGCAGCCGAGCTGGTGTCCTGCTACGGCATCCCGCTGGTGGCCACCATGGCGGCGGCCACGGAGGAGGAAGCGGCTGCGGCCGCCGCGCAGCTCGGCGGCCGGGTGGTGCTCAAGGCCGAGGCTGAGGGGCTGGTGCACAGGACCGACGCCGGGGGCGTCAGGGTCGATCTGCGCACCCCGCAGGAAGTGGCCGAGGGCTACCGGACGCTGGCGGCCGGCTTCGGGCCGCGGCTGCAGCGGGTGCTCGTCCAGCCGATGCTGGCCGGCGGCGTCGAGGTGCACATCGGCGTGGTGCAGGAGCCCGTATTCGGGCCGCTGGTGGTGTTCGGGTCCGGCGACGCGGCCACCGAGGTGCCCGGTGATCAGGTGGCCCGGCTGACCCCGCTGACCGACGCCGACGCCGAGGAGATGATCCACGCGGTGCGCGCCGCGCCGCTGCTGGCCGGCGACCGGGGCACGCCGCCGGCGGACACCGCCGCGCTCGCGGACGCGCTGCTGCGGGTCTCCCGGCTCGCCGATGATCTCCCGGAGGTCAGCGAACTGGATCTCAACCCCGTCATCGCCCGGCCGGACGGCGTCTGGTGCGTGGACGTGCGGGTGCGGATCAGCCCGGCAGAGCCCAGGGATCCCTTCCTGCGCCGGCTGCTGTGAGCACGCGGCAGCGCACGGACAGCCAGCGGTGCGCGCGGCCGGCCATACCGGGATCACAGCCTGGGTGCAGGGCCGGCCTCGTCCTGGCCGCGGCGCTGTCCGGGCTCAGGCCCGGTCAGGCCCCACCCGATTACCATCCACATTCTCCTGCCGAATTTTTCGGCGTCCGGTAGGGCGTCGCGGTCAGCTGATCGCGCGCAGATCGTCCCGATCTGGGCGTGACATCCGGGTGGCGGGCCGGCGCCCCTGGGGATGTCCGTGGAGTAGCGTCGGTGATGAGGGTTTGGGTCCGGGAGGCCGTTGAGCCCGGTCCCTGCCGGATGGTTTGGTCCCTCGGGCGAAGGAGGCTGCAGGTGGGCGATCGTCATGGGGCTGTATGCGGCCTGCCGGGTGTGTGCCAGGGGTCGTGTCGCTGAAGATGCCGGGCGGCAGGCTTGACCGGATTCTGGCGGAGTTGTCTCCGGGGGCAGGGGTGGTCCGCTGCCCGGCTGTGCGGGGTGTGCCCGGGGATCGCGGGGGTGACCGGTGCCGGTGTCATGCTGATGTCGGGTGAGATACCGCGCGGGTCGTTGTGCAGCAGCGACGGGGTGAGCCACCTGATCGAGGAGTTGCAGTACACGCTGGGCGAGGGCCCGTGCGTGGATGCTTACCGGCAGGACGCGGTGGTGGCCGAGCCGGACCTGGCCGATCCGGTGACCCGCCGGTGGCCGGTTTTTTCCCCGGCGGCGCTGCAGGCGGGGGTGCGGGCGGTGTTCGGGTTCCCGTTGCGGGTCGGCACGGTGCGGCTGGGGGCGCTGAACCTGTACCGGGACCGGCCCGGCCCGCTGAGCGGCGATCAGCATGCTGACGCGCTGGTGGTGGCGGATGTGGCCGCCCGCTGGGTGCTGGAGACCCAGGCCGGGGCGCCCCCGGACACGGTGGCTGAGGAGCTGGAGGCCGGCGCCGACTTCCATTTCGTGGTGCACAACGCGGCGGGCATGGTCTCGGTCCAGGAGCAGATCAGCGTCACCGAGGCGCTCATCCGGCTGCGGGCGTTCGCGTTCAGCCACGACCGGCTGCTCGCCGAGGTGGCCGGGGACGTCGTCGCCCGCAGGCTCCGGCTGGGTTGAACCGCCCGCTGGTCCGGCGCGCTGGGCCGGAGCCGGGCCGCTACTAGAATGGATATCGCGGCCCGGGGTCGATCCGGCGCCGGCCGGCCTGACGGGCCGCCGGGCGCTCAGGAGGTGCGTTGAGATGACCCGGGAAGCCGATGTGGTCCGGTCACTGGTCGAGATGGCCGACACCCTCGTTGACGACTACGACGTCGTGGACTTGCTGACCGGGCTGGCGGACCGGTGCGTCAGCCTGCTCGGTGTCTCCGCCGCCGGGGTGATGCTGGCTTCTCCCGCGGGCGGGCTGGGGCTGGTGGCCTCCTCCAGCGAGGCGATGCGGCTGCTGGAGCTGTTCGAGCTCCAAGAGCAGGAAGGCCCCTGCCTGGACGCCTTCCGGACCGGCGAGCGCGTCGAGCACGAGAACCTGGAGGCCGGGGCCGGGCCGCTGGCCGTCGTTCTCCGCCGCCGCCCTGCAGGCCGGATTCCGGTCGGCATCCGCGCTGCCGCTGCGGTTGCGGGAGGTGACCCTCGGCGCCCTGAACCTGCTCAGCGTCACCCGCGCCCCGATGGATGAGGCGGACGTCATCGTCGCCCGGGCCTTCGCAGACCTGGCCACCCTCAGCATCACCCAGCATCGCGCCAGCGCCGAGGCGCAGCGCCTGAACGAGCAGCTGTCCGCCGCCCTGACCAGCCGGGTGGTGATCGAGCAGGCCAAGGGCGTGATCTCCGAGCGCGCCGGGGTCGACCTGGCCGAGGCTTTCTCCCGGCTGCGGGCCTACGCCCGCAACCACAACCTGCGCCTCACCGACGTCGCCCAGGCCGCCATCGACGGCACCCTCGATCCTCCGGCCTGGGCCCCGCCAGCCCGTCCGGTGCGCTCCTGAGCACCCGGCGCGTGCCCGTCCCGGCCGCGGGCCGTCAGCGCGCCACCCGTCCGCCCGGGCCCGCGCGCGGCCCGTCCCGCCGCCGCGACTTGTCACCCCTGGCGTGCTTGGCCACATCGGCGGGGCCGGGCGTCAGCTCGATATCCCCCGGCGCCGGCTCCGGAACCTTGGTGCTGGTGCCAGCGACTGCCGGGCTTAGGCTGGCACGGTACTGGCCGCAGGCCGGCGCGGTCCAGTTGCCGCCGGTGACGCTATCGCGCCGCGGCTCGGCCGGCACGACGCTGCCCGCCTGGCGCGGGCCCGTTCCGGGGCACCCACCGGGTGACCGGCAGTTGCGGTCGCCTCGATGCCCCGGCAGCCGAGGCCGCCGTAGCGGTCAGGGCGCCGCACCTGTCGCGGGACAGGGCACCGGCGTAGTGTCCCCGGGGGGAGCCTTTGCAGCATCCTGCGCCAGGCCAGTACCGTGGTGTGGGTAACCGTCTCGCTCCTGACCCTGGCGGCAGGCCACGGCCGGATAGGACTCAGGTGCCTTAGCGATGCGCGAATCATCCAGCGGCGCCCAGCGCCCCCGCGGAAGCAGTACCGGGACTGCCCGGTCCCGGCGTGCGGCCGGCTTGCGGTCTCCCGGCCAGCACGGCTGCCGGCTTGCCGGCGATGACGCTGCGCCTGTCCGAAGGTCACGACCGGATCGCCGGAGGGGAACGACAGGTGGTGCACCAGCTGTTCTCGGCGGGACTGGCCGTGGAAGCGGCACTGGGGCTGATCGGCGAGCACGTGGCTGTGGCGTTATCAAGAGCGCGCGGCGCGCCGCGGACGGGGGACGCGATGACTGGGTGGCCGGATCAGCCGGTGATCTATGAGATCAATACCGCGGTCTGGCTGAACGGGCTGGCCCGGGCGGCCGGGCGGCGGGTCACCCTGGCCGGCGTGGCGGCCGCCGACTGGGATGCGGTCACCCCGCCCGGCGTCGACGCGGTTCTGGCTGATGGGCGTGTGGGAGCGAAGCCCGGCCGGGCTGGCCCTGGCGAACGCCAATGCCGAGCTGCAGGCGTCGTACCGGGATGCGCTACCGGACCTGCAGCGCACCGATGTCATCGGATCGCCGTACTGCGTGCGCCGCTACGCGGCCGACGCGGCCTTCGGCGGCCCCGACGCGCTGGCCGTGGCGCGTGCCGCCCTAGCTGAGCGCGGCGCGCGGCTGATCCTGGACTACGTGCCCAACCACGTCGCCCCCGATCACCCCTGGGTAAGCAGCCGCCCGGAGCTGTTCATACGCGGCGACGAGGACGACATCAAGGCCGATCCAGCGGGCTGGATGGCCGCCGCCGGGCAGGTGCTGGCCCATGGCCGCGACCCGTACTTCCCGCCCTGGTCCGATGTCGTCCAGCTCGATGCGTTCTCCCCGGCCATGCGCGCCGCGACCGCCGGCACGCTCGCGGATATCGCCGCGCAGTGCGACGGGATCCGCTGCGACATGGCCATGCTGATGATCAACCGCATCTTCGACAGGACCTGGGGCAGCCGGGCCGGGCCCGAGCCGGCCCAGGAGTTCTGGCCGGCCGTGCTCGGCGAGCTGCGCGCCCGGCACCCGGAGACGGTGATGATCGCCGAAGCCAACTGGGACAGGGAGTGGGAGCTTCAGCAGCACGGCTTCAACTTCTGCTACGACAAGCGGCTCTATGACCGGATCATCGGCCAGGACGCGTCCGCCGTCCGTGACCACCTGCGCGCGGACCTGAGCTACCAGTCCCGGCTGGTGCGCTTCCTGGAGAACCATGACGAGCCCCGCATCGCCAGCCGCCTTGACGGGGATGCCGAGCGGGCCGCGGCCGTGGCCGTCGCCACGCTGCCCGGCGCGACCTTGTGGCACGAAGGACAGTTCGAGGGCCGCCGGGTGCGGCCACCGCTCTTCCTCTCGCGCCGCCCGGATGAACCGCCGGACCTTGACCTCGCCGACTGGTACCGCCGCCTGCTGGCCGCCGTCGCCGGCCGCCATGTGCGGGCAGGCACGTGGCGGCTGCTCCCGGCCAGCGGCTGGCCCGGCAACCAGTCCTGCGCCAACCTGGCCGCCTGGTCCTGGGCGGGGGAACACGGCGGGAACCGGCACCTGGTGGTGGTCAACCTATCCGGCCAGCCGGTCCAGGCGCGGGTTCCGCTGGACTGGCCGGACCTGTCCGGCCGCAGCTGGCGGCTCACCGACATCCTCAGGCAGAGCGTGTTCGAGCGGGACGGCGCCGAGCTGGCCAGCCCAGGGCTATTCGTCGACCTGGGACCGTGGCAGTTCCACCTGCTCGCCGTGCAATTATCGGCCGCAGCCGCCGGCGCGCTGCTCGCAACGGGCCGCCTGCACGGCCGGCGCAAGGCACCAGTCCCGGCCGGAGGCGGGCCGCCGGACAAGCCAGCGAAGAAAGACGGCTGGGCACGGCGGGTCCTCAGCGAGCCCCGGCTCGGGCTCGCCATGCTCGTCCGCGCGATAGTCGGCATCCCGGGCGCCAGCTACCTCGCCGCGCTGCACAACCTGGTCACCGGGAAATCCTCCACTGCGACACAGGTCATCACCGTCGTCATCTTCGACTTCGCGCTGATCATCATCCCATTCGCGTTCCTGGAACTCAGGCCCGAGGCCACCAAGGCGCGTCTCAAGCACACCCAGGACTGGCTGCTGGGCCACGCCCGCCAGCTCATGGCCACCATCGCCCTGCTCCTAGGCGCCTACCTGACCATCAGCGGCCTGATCCGGCTAAGCTGACCTGGTCCCGCCTCACCGTCACCTGGCAGCCGCCGAAGCCAGCCAGTGACGCCGGTGCCATAATCCCACGCTTGTGCCGTCAGGACGCTGGGATTCCTGCATCCGGACTGATCTGGGTCGAATGGCAGCGGGACCAACCTCGACTCCCGGCACGATCGGTGACGTCGTTGGGGAGCCGGGCGCAGCGGCGCGTGTGGGTGCCGGAAATCGTGTCACCCGCACCTGACCTTGGTGCCCGGCCTGGACGAGGAGTTTCCGGTTCCCAGAGCACTAAGTTTCCGGTTCCCAGAGCACTAACAGTGCGATCGCAGGGCGACACCAAGAGCAGTGCCCGCGCCCGGCCATCACAGGTCGAACACCACCTTGAAGTCGTTCTGCATACTCACTACGGTCCAGCCGCGTTCCTTCGGCTTCGAGCCAGGCCATGTCGGTGCTCGTCAGGCGGGGCTTCTGGGCCTGTTCGCCGGTGACCGGGACGGCAGCGGCGAGCGTGGCGTGCACCTGGGCGTCGGCCAGGCCCTCACCCGCGCATAACGCACTGGCCTCCTCGGTGGCGGCTGCCTGCTCGGGGGCGGCCGCGGCCTGCTCGCGGGCGTCGCGGAGGGCGGCGGCGGCCTGGGCGGCGGCGGTCTCGGCGGCCTGCTGGGCGGCGCGGGCGGCCTGCAGCGCCTCGGCGAGCGCGTCTGCCTCGGCGGTGGCCTGGGCGGCCCGGGCGGCGGCGGTCTCGGCGGCCTGGCGCGGGTCCTGGTCTTGGGGATGAGGACCGGTCTGGGCTTGTTCATCGCGCCGGGCATCGTGCGGCGGCGCGGCCAGGAAGCTGGTGATCAGGGGCGTGAGCAGGCTCGGGCGGGTCACCAGCTCGACGTGGCCGCCGTGGTAGACGTGCAGCGTCGCGTGCGGGATGCCCGCGGCTAGGATGCGGCCGTTGGCCACCGGGATGATCGGGTCCTGGTCGCCGGTGAGCACCAGGGTGCGCTGGCGGATGAGCGGCAGTAGCGGCAGCGTGGTGAACCCCAGCGCGGCGGTGTGCTGGTACAGGAAACCGATGCTGAGCGGGCTGATCCGCGCCTTGCGCAGGGCCCTGGCCAGCGCTTCGGGGTCGGTTTTCGCGGTTCCTCCCCACAGGTCGCCCCAGCGGCGCAGGATGAGGTTCTTCACCGGCGGCAGCGGGTTGGGCGGCACCATCGTCTGCGGCCCGGTTGCGGTGGCCACCAGGATCAGCCGCCGGCACAGGCGCGGGTTGAGCAGCGCGAACTGCTGAGCCAGCCCGCCTCCCCAGGAGATACCCAGGACGTCGGCCTGCTGGTGGCCGAGATTATGCAGCATCTCGCGCAGGAGCAGGGCCAGGGTGGTGAAGCGGTACGGCAGGCTGGGCAGCTGAGAGCCGCCGACGCCGGGGGCATCGAAGCGGATCACCTCGATGGCCGGGTCGAGCGCGTCCACGAACGGCCGCAAGGCTTCCAGTCGCATGCCGACGCCGTTGCACAGCAGCAGCGGGGGCCCTGTCCCGGTGCCCGGCCGGATCGCGACGCGCAGCGGCGTCCCGCCCACCTGCATGATCTGTTCGCGCACGGAGTCATCCCTGACAGGCATGTCCATTCCTCCTCGGGCACGCCGCGGCTGCCGCCTCTGTGACGGAAGTCACACGGTTACGGGGATAGTAAGCCGCGCTCGGGATAGTACGCAATAGGCAAAGTCTAGTTAGCACGACTGGATTCCGGCGGGTGAGCGGGAAGGGACGGGGGCTGGTGCTAGCGGACGGGCTGGTGTCGCTGGCGTCGCTGGCGGGCGGAGGCGGCGGCGGCGGTCACCGGTGCGCGGGGGATGACGAAGCGGGGTTTCGCGCGGCTGCCGGGCCGCGGTGATGCCGGGCGGACCGAGCTGGCGGAACGGCTGCTGGCCAGCCAGGGGAAGTTCGCCGGGGACGTGCTGCGCGCGACTGCGCCGCTGCTCCCCGGCACGGGCGGCACCGGCGCCAACAAGAGCGGCGGCGAGACCAGGCAGGCCTCACCTTCCCGGCGGGCCGGGCCCGCCACCTGCGATAGGCCCGCTGCCCGCGGCGAGCCGATCGCGGTTCGCCGCGGACTTGCTTACCATCCTGAGCAGAGAGCGAAAAGCACGGAATCACGGAGCGGCAGTGACCGGTACCTGGAAAGCGCAGACGCAATGCCTGGGCGCCTTCATCCGCACCCGGCGTAAGCTCGCCCGCCTGTCACTGCGTCAGCTTGCCGGGATGACGTCTCTGTCCGATCCCTACCTGAGCCAGCTCGAGCGGGGCCTGCACCTGCCATCGGTGCGCGTGCTCAAGCTGCTCTCCGAAGCGCTGAACGTGTCCGCCGAGACGCTGCTTGCCCAGGTGGGCCTGCTCGACCTGGCTCCCCCCGGGGATGGGGCCGCGGCGGACGGCGGGCCCCCGGCATCGCCGGTGGAGTCTGCCATCAGCGCCGACGAGCGCCTGGCCGGCGAGCAGAAGGCCGCGCTGATCGCCGTCTACCGCAGCATGCTCCGCTCCTAGCGCACCTCTCCGCCGCTGCTGCGCTACCTGCCGGAACCCCGGCTGCGGGAACAGATCACCCAAGTCACCAACCGGAACGACGATCACGGACCTGTGGGTGCCGAAAACTTACGCGACCAGGCGATATTCGTGAATCACGCCCCCGGCGCGATCGCGCCGCTGGACCCGGAACTGATCCAGATCCGTGATGCCGTCGGGCAGTTGCCGTAGCGGCGCTGCCTGCTTCAGGGCGCGGTGCGGCCGGTGGGTGTTGTAGAAGTCCTCGTACTCGCGCAGCACGATCATCAGGTGCCGCTGATTCCACACCAGGGTCCGGTCCAGCAGCTCGCGGCGGCAGCTGCCGACCCACCGTTCCATGATCGAATTCATCCGAGGCGCCTGAACCGCAGCACGGATTATCCTGGCGCCAGCGGCACGGAAGACCTCATCGAACGCGGCGGTGAGGCTGGCGTCCCTGTCATGCAGGACGAACTTCACCCGCGTCCCGGCATCCTCCAGGTCCATGAGCAGGTTCCGGGCCTGCTGGACCACCCACGCCTGGACCGGGTGCTCGGTGGCTCCGAGGACGCGTATCCGGCGGGTGCCGTGCTCTATAACGGCAAGGACGTAGACCTTCGTTCCGTTGAGCAGGTCGGCGGTGAAGAAGTCCAGCGCCAGGATCCCCTGCGCCTGGGACCGCAGGAACTCGGCCCAGCCAGGTCCCTCCCGGCGGGGCGCGGGATCGATGCCGGCGTTCTTGAGGATCTGCCAGACCGTGGACGGCGCCACGGTGATGCCGAGCCCGGCCAGCTCGCCGTGGATGCGGCGGTAACCCCACGACTCGTTCTCCCGGGCAAGCCGTAGCACCACCGACCGGACCTTCCGGTGCGTTGCCGGGCGCCCGGACCGGCCCTGGCGCGACCGGCGCGACCACCGGCGGCGGACGATGTCCCGGTGCCACCGCAAGATGGTGCCCGGGGTGACGATCAGCCGCATCGCGGCGAGACGGTCGATCGGCAGCGTCCCGGCCAGCAGGGCAAGCAACGCCCGGTCCGGCCACGTCAGCCGGGCACGAGCCCCCGGCCGCTCACGCCCGGCGACAGCGAGCTGGTGGCGCAGCATGAGGATCTCGGCGTCCTTCCACCACGCCTCCCGGCGCGACAAGCCCAGCAGCGACACGGCACGGGAAACGATCAGGAAGATCAGCTTCAAGCCCACAAGCCGAAGATCATCCCACCTCCGGTCGGGCCAAGACCGGCCCGGCGCATGCCGAACGCTCGACCGCGCTCTGCAGGGCCTTTGCCCAGGTGGCACAGGTTTTCGGCACCCTCAGGTACCGGCCGTCAGGCAGTCATCTTCTGCCAGGTCCGGATGTACCCTTCCGTCCCGACCTGATCGTCATACGGGGTCTGGAGCCGAAGGCGGCGGTCCTCGTGCACAGGCACCGGCCCCCATACCCAAGCCTTCGGAGCGTTCTGGTGGGTTACGCCTTCCAGGCGTACCTTGCCGGACTAGTCGGGTTCGATGCGCTCATCGCATACCGCGCAGACATACTCCACCGGGCAGACGTTAGCTCGGCTGCCGACCGCGAGCCACTGACTTGCCCAATTCCGCTCTCATTGAGGCCGGTCCGGCGTGGTCCATGGCAGAACCGGGTGCCCTGTGGGAGGATCGGCAGGAAGTCCCCCATGAAGCGGGGCCTAGCCCGCACATGATTTCGGAACCGGCTTGCGCTCACCGGTAATCCTGCTCTGATACTGGCGGGTGCCCCTGCAAGAGGTTCCCCCAGGCCCCCCGGATCAGGTCCCCAGGCTTGAGGCGTACAAGACCCGGCACCCGGACGTAGACATACGGCCCCCCGGGGCCCAGAGCGCTGTTGTTAGCGGCCAGGCTGTTTGCACATGAGCTGGCAGCGTTCGGTGTGGACGTTCCGGCAGGTCTTGGCGGTGATCGTTGCTGGCGGCGGCGGTCAGGCTGGGCGACTGCCGGGGTGGTCCGGCCCGCTGAACAGGCTGGCGAGCGCCGCGATGGCCTCGAGCAGCAGCGCGTCGAGTTTGGCTTGCTGGTCGGCGGCGCGCTGGGCGTGGAAGCTGGCGACGAGCCGGTCCCAGTGGGCCAGGGCTTGGTGCTCGTGCTCGGCGGCCTGCAGGCAGGCCTGGTAGCCTGCCCGCCACCAGCGCAGCGCCGCAGCGCGGGTGACGGCGGTGGTGTGGTGGTGGTCGGCTTGGGCGAGGGCGGGGTTCATGGGGAATGGCCCGGCGCCCGGCCGGAGACCGGGGGCGCCGGGCTGGTAGGTCGTAGTCCCGGGTGAGCTCGGCGACGGCTTTCTTGGCGCAGTGGTCGTCGACGAGGTCCTTGCCTGCCGCGGCGGCGGCGATGAGCGCGGCGGTGGCGGCGTTGTTCAGGGCGCGGGGCAGCCCGCTGGCGACGCGGTGCAGCCGGGCGACCGCGTCGTCGGCGAGCAGCGGCTCGTCGCAGCAGGCCAGTTTGAGGTGGTGGCGCAGGTAGGCGGCGGACTCGGCGAGGTCCATCGGCTTGATGACGAACCGGAGCGATACGGCCGGTTCTGTCTTCGTTCGGCTGCTGCTAACGAGCTGCTCGCCATTGCGCCCCTCACGCCCGAACGCCTATGCGCTGCGATGGCTCTTCGTGACGAATACGCGGGGAACCATTATCACACAAGATATGGCTCATGGCCGACCAACTTGGGGTCCTCCTGTCGATTTGCCGGAGGTGCTCTCATATTCCTGGTGATCTGCCTCGTACAACTCCCAGCGACCCCAGGAACCTGGGATTACCGTCTGGTGTTTACGATTCTTCGCCAGGAATTCTTGGTGCCACGTTCATGCGGCGCAGTCCCTCATCTCGAACGCGAACCCTGCGAAAATACCGGAACGAGTATCAACCACTTTGTGACGATCATTCGCTCCCTCTTCGGTGGGACCGCCGGTCTTGCCGGGTATGTTTTTCTCAAATCAAAGCTCTTCAATATTACCATCGGTGATGACGGCACCGCCGCTGCCCTTGCCATTGCGTTCCTGTTCGGTTATACCGGGGAGCGGCTCATCGCGCGCATCGCGGAGTCTGTCAGCAAAGAAAGAGATCGCACCTAGCTCTGATATGTGAACGACCCCCTCGGAAATGCGCTGGCAGAGAAATTGGCGGGTCGAGGTTCGACCGGAGGACAGTTTCGTCCTTTGGCCAGGTAAGCTTGGATGAACTCCGAAACGGTTCGCACACGCTCGCCGACGGAGTTGAGGCCGGCGGCCGGGTATCCTCCCGTAGGAACTATTTTCATGTCCAGGGTTGGTGGACACCTCGATGGCGGGTTTTGGATGGGCAGGTCTCCAGCCTCCCGGGCTCGGACGGAAATGCCAGCGGCTCTTAAATAAGTCGCAGCAGTTTCGCGCCGAAGTTGTGTACGAGTCAGTCTTGGAGATCGCGACGGCACGTTTCAAACCGGCTCCTTCTATCAAATCGGAGATTTTAACGGAGATGGAACCTTGGGATGTTTTCGCGGCTGGCCAGGGCGGTGTTGGCCGTTCACCGGCCAAGGCGGCGTGTTTAATCAGGGCGTAATGACCGTCTCGCTGCAAAAGCGGAACGGGGCCAGCACGCCGTACTTGTTAATCCAGTAACAATCCTGCTCGCGTCGCTCTTCGGCTTTAAGGTCAAAGAGTAATGATCTGGCCCAATTCCAAAATAATTACAGACCGTGACCCATTGCAAGCCAAAATTACGCTGACAGTGGTGTATGATAATTCCCACGACCCCGTTTAAAAAACTGAACAACGATTCATGCGCCTGGAGGTGCCTATGCCAATGAGCGATAATCAGGCGGCGATAATCGCTATAGCCTGCGTGAACAAAGTTGGAGGACACTCGAATGTCGCGATGGGCGACCAGCTCGGATCCGACAGCGTCGCTCACAAGGATTACTGGACAACTTGATCGACAAAATCTGCAATGACATGTCCATCGGTGTTCCCAGCGTAGGATTCCTGATCAAGGCAAGCGAGTTCACCAGCATCAAGACGACCTCCACCGTAACGGACGTGTCCAACGTGATCTCGAACAAGGCGATTCAGAAAGGCTGATGCGATGAAGAACGTCGTTTTATGCTGTTTCTTGACGATTTCGGCGCTGGGGGCCGATGAATCCAGCCTCACTTTCGATCACGCGCGAGCGGCTCTATATCAACCGTCGCGTGACAACCCGCCGGCATATTGGGATGTGTCCATCGGCTTCACCAAGCCCGTTAACGACACCGACCTAACTCTCGGCCGCGCAGGATTCAAAATTTTCGACGAGCTAACCGACGCCGATGTGGCGCTGGTCCGCATCGAAAGCGGAACGAGCACCGGACCCGCTCCCAAAATTCCAAGCGCAGTTCACGATTCCCCCGCCATCCAGGCGTTCAAGCTATCTTGGCCCCAGACCAATTGGACGCAACGCACTCCTATATGTTAGTTGCGGTGGGATTCCAGTCCGGCGGGAGCCAGTAGCCGTAAGCACCAGCTCGCGTTTCCCCTTCCTGCTGGTACTAAACCACCTAGAGCGCCGTCCGAAGCGAAACCCGGCGTTGAACTTACCAAAGCAAAGTCTGACATTTACCTCAACGGAGAAGTGGATCTCGTATCCAAAGCGGCGCCGGGAAATCGCCTCGTGAACTGGGTGAGCAATGTCAAAGTGTCCTACCCGCTTCATCACCTCGTTTTCGTTCTTGGCGCCCGACATCCCCTCATGATCAGATTTTTTCTCCTCTGTTTACCCTTGACGCGTCAACTCTGCCAAACCATGATCCGAATGCCATGTCTCTCGGGTTAGGCTGGACTTTGTTTTCTTGGAGTCGCAAATATGGAACTCCAGCAGAACTTCTTGTTGGAATCGACCAAAAATTTCAGCGTCTAGCGGATGGAGTTTACTCCCCTTCCTTACGCTTTCCCTTGAACAACACATGGCTTGGGAAACATTCCGCTCTTCTTTACTCCGTTCTTCGGAGGCGAATTCGGTGGAAACTTCGAGAGCCCGCTGCCGCAAGCCCAAGGATTCCCAGTAGTACGCGGTCTGTTCGGAAGCGACGTCACCATATTCTTTCACTTGCCCAAAAAAAGTGCCTTCAAGGAAGTTAGTTTTGACGGGGAATGGATACGCCGGGTTCTCGCCGAGAAGGAACTGGCGGTCAACGCGTCCAACCCCGGATCTTCAACTCATCCAGGTCGGCATTCACACCCCGCGACCACGCGACGGCCAACCTGAAACTGGCCATGACCAATTCGCTGAGCTTCACCTTCGGATACGAGTGGGGACAACTTCCCGCCCGCCTATTGGATGGTTTGCATGATCTCGTGAAGATTGGCCTGCTCTACCAGATCCAAGTAAAACCCCATTAGAAGTACCTGAGACGACCATTGCCGGAGCAAAGAAGAGGATCATCCAGGCTACTGGGCGGACTGACCTGATGGACTGACCTGATGGTATGGACCCGGCCCGAAAAACAGGCCTCGAAGCTTACTGGTGTTGATCCAGCGGTTTCGCTTGCGGCCCGATATTCGCCTGTTCGACCGGTTCGGCTGGCGATGCCGGTGGCGTCGAGGGCTCTCCTGGCACGACCAGCGACCCGCCAGTTTCCGACGCCGACGAGTATTCCGTTGGCTTGGCACTCTTCAATGCGGCTTCACCAGAGGCCGCAGCGACATCGCCGCTCTCTTGAGGCTGAGGTCCGTTCTTGCCTCTCGACATTGCCCACATCCATGCTGCCGCGCGCTTAAGCAGCTTGTGCTTGCGAACATCTTTGGGATCGAGCGCGGCGCGCGACGTGATAGCACGTGACTGTGATTTAAACTGGTGTCCTGTGCGATGGCCGAGAGCAGAGGCGCCACTGCATCGGCCGGTCGCCCAGCTCCAGATATAAGGCGCCCAACTGCCGCCCGGCGCCTGGGTCTGGCAGCGCTTTCTTGAGCTGGGCCGATACGTCGTCCCTGCGACCGAAAACGGGATGGCATAAAGCTGGCCCAACAGAATCATCGAACGCTTGTTGGACGTAGCGATCGCCTCCACATCCTCCAGGAACAGGCGCTCGGCGCGTGTCGCCCAAATTCGGATCGAATTTCTTATCGAGGTACAGCTCCCCAGATTCAAGCTCGCTTCGATGAACGACGGCAGGAACGTCAGCGCCCGCCGATAATGCCGTCGCGCTTCCTCTGGCCGATCGAGCAGCGCTTCCAATTGCCCCAGCGCATTGAGCGTCACCGCCAGCAACACGTCCAGCTCGACCGCGAAACCACAGACTCTCCGGAGATCTCGCCCTCCACCCTGGCTCGACTGTTCGCCGTATTTCCTGGCCTGATCGATCTTGTTTTGGCGATCGCTGTCGTAATCCGCCGATGCGCTCGTTGCGCCTCCAGCGGCGCGAAGTAGCGCGACGCGGTCGCCGCCAGCCATCCGCTCAAAGCCAGCAGCTTGAGCTCAAGCGAGATATTCGATATGGTAAGGATCCCTTGCATCATCTCGATGACCTCTTTCGCGATATGGCGGTCATCGGTCTTCTGGAGCGCTGCCGCGCGGTTGTAGCGAATTACGGCGAGGTCGTTCGGCGACCGTGCCGGCACGTCCAACTCCTCGAACTGCTTGGCCGCCAGCGAATTCAACCCAAGCTTTTGCTGCGCCGTTCCGAGATTGAAACGCGCGAGCCAGTTCCCGGGATCGTCCAGCGCCGATTGTTGAAACGCATCGCGCGCGCCTTTCCAGTTTGCCGACGCATTCTGTGGATCGCTCAGCGCCTTCCTCTGGAAATCCAAGCCGAGCCGGAACTGGCTAAGACTATCGACATCCGCGGTGATCTTCTCAGCCGTGCCGTCGATGGCAAGCAGGATCTTAATCGCAAGGTCGCGAACGGCCTGCGCGCCCGCCTGGTCGCCGGACGCCACCGCTTCCCAAACGAATTTTTCCCTATCCTTCTTTTTCCGGCTCGACGCCGGATTCTTCCCTTTGTCGTCGAGACTGCCGTAGGCTAACTCTGCGCGGCAGATCGTGTCAGATCCGAGCACATAAAGCTCTCCCGCGATTTCGAGCCTGTGATGACGCACGAAGGTGCCCTTGATCTGCTGCCAGATCGCGAAGGGATTGACCGAGAACGGACCGAAGGTTACGTTCGCGTTGGATTGAAAGACCGTGTCGGCAGCGCGGAACGGAACGCGCAGGCTCGCCTGCCCCAGACTCGATCCGTCCATTTCGTTCGACGCATAGATCTTCAATGTGTGATCGGGTAAGGGTAGGTCCATTTGACGCCGCACCTGCTCACTCAATGCCTGATTGGCCTGCGCTGCTGTTGCCGAGGTTGGATCTGCTGTCGTCGTTCGATCGGTCATGGTGAGAAGAATCGATTGCTTCGGTGGCAAAAGTCGCGTCCAGATCACTGAGAGGAACCACACCGCTACCGTGCCGGCCACAATGATCGCCGCGTAGCCAACCCAGTTGAGTATCGATAGAAACGCCTTCCAGACTCCCCAAATGAAGGTTAGAACCGTGCCAAGCAACGTTGGTTCCTTCGCGCTCCCGGTGCGAGCCTCGCCGAGCTTCTTCGTCGCCTCGCCGAGGGTACCCGGTGAGATGCTCGTGGCCCTCGCTGTCACCGCCGTAAGATTGGTGATCGCATCGGTGTAATCGGCGCGGCTGATCTCGACGTCGGCCATATCGATCAGAGACCGCGCATCTGCATCGGCCTGTTCGCGGGACTTCGTCTGCAGATCGGTGATCTTCCGGTTTGCAGCTTCCAGCAGATATTGGTCGCGATACGGATCGAGGCCGCCCAGATACGTGTTCCAGGCGGCCAGCTCCGAGGCATAGTCCAGTCGCTTTTTCCACGAATCCGCATTGCTCTGGAGGGTCAACAGCCCTTTCAGCTTTTGAAGATGCGCGTCGTTTTCCGCGACATCTTTAGCGAGCGCATCATAAGCTTCCTGAAACTTTTGAGCTCTTTCGAGATCGACTATTCTGGCGGGTGGCAAATACACGGCGCTCTGTTGAAGCTGCGCGAAGCGGAGATCGCGACGCACGCGGTAGGTAATTTCGTCAAGGCTAGCAGGATCCCCGATCTTATTTAGAAAGGCAATCGCATCAGCGTAGCGCCGCTCACCGAGCAGTGTCTCGGCGACCGCCAAGTTGCGGATCTGGTCGCATGCCATCTTCAACTGGGTCGCAGCCGCGCCATCATTGGCACTCGGCGTGCCGATCCCGCCGAGCAGTTTCTGCCAGCGGTCGGAGGCCCCGCACGCATCCGGAAACGCCGATGGCTTCCTCGCCCCCGATTTCGACTGCGTGGTGATGTTCTTCAAAATGCACTGCACCCGATCCCCGACCGCCATCTTCGGATCGCCGCAGGTCACGCGCGCATCCTGTGCCAAGGCCTCGCGCGCGGGCAAAAGCATAATCGCCAAAACTGCAACACAACTCACAAGGAACCCGCGCCATCCAATCAAATTGATCCCCTTTCTCATCGGGAAATAAATCGGCCCACCGCGGAGCTTTCTATTTAAAGCATTCTATAGGGGAACTGTGCCTGTTTGCCAGCCAGTGTATGGGGCCGATTGATTGTGTCGGGCTCATAAAAAAGAGGTTCGCCCACCGATTTCATTTCTTCCGGCGATTTCGCCTTGCAATTTCTCTCGAGTGTCGGGGAATCCTCATCAGTAAGCAATTGAGATTAGGAAGCTATCGCAAACTCGTTCGAGTTTTGTTCGCTACCAGCGTTCGCGACGAGAAGAGCAAGAAATGGCTCAAAGGTCCCGAAAAACTAGTCGAGCGCGAATCCGCACCTGTTTGTTGTGTCGCCGACATACCTGTGGCGCAACTCTCCCACAATACAGGCCGATACGGAAAAATAGCAATAGGTTTCCTTAGAGACCCTCCGGTGCGTGCGCGGTTTAACCCTTCTTTGTACGCTGAACAATTCCCCCGTGATGAAAACCCTGCATCGCAGTATCGAGGCGCTCGAAGGAATCGATGAAACACAATTGGAATCCGTAGCCGATGACGTCATTTGGCATGAACTCGATGGTCCGAAATCCGAAAAAGAACCATACTGGCCCAGCTCAAGGAGTCGCCGACCAAAAACAATGTCCTCAGGTCAGAAGGATCGTTGGAAGAGTTGGTGAGGAATATTTCCTGCTAAAGCGCCGAGGAGATTTACGCATTCCAAGCCGACCATTAGTTCTCCTCCGTACTTTAGTCGTTCATTTGAAGCCTTCCTATGTTCTTGAACAGCCCAGCGCCAACAAGCCAAAGACTGAGCGTCAGCAAGGCAATGCCGAACAATGGCCGAACACTTTGGTCAACCGTTAACGCACCAGCCAAGGATATAATTTCATTTGACATTGAGACCCACATCGCCGCGATGGCTCTTGCATCCATATCCGCGTCGGCTGGAACTACCGTTTCGCCGCACCGGGAAAGAGTCCGAGCGTGTAGTAACGTTCGATTCGGGCCCGTTTCTAGTTGAACTCGACGACACGCCGCTGCCAAAGGGCGTCACCTGTACGTGCTTCGATGCGGCAACGCAACAGTACACGTTCCACCTCGACAAGGGGAGGGCGCGATCGATTGCCTTCAAAGTTTCCCCGACCAAGGACGAAAACATCAGTGGACTGCTTAAGGCCTCCGTCAAGGCCGAAGATGGGAACGATACCCTAAGCCAACGGATTACCGTCTATGCCCTCCATTCCTATTGGGACCCAAACCTAATCTCTCTAGCCATCAATGTGCTCAAGGAGATCCCCAATCGGTGGAGAGCCCTCGTTGTCGCCGCATTACTCGGACTCTTGACGATCGCGCCTCCGTGGCTATGGGATAACCCGCAGGGTTTGCTGGCTGTTCTGCCGTTCTCGCATGACATCACAGACCTGAGCCAGCATCCACTTCACGAAAGCTTTCAGAGTGGCTTGAGAAACTGGAGCACGTCCTCTAAGTGCCCGACCGTGCAAAGCACAGTAGATACCGTGCCAAGAAGCGCCTATTTGCCCGTGACCCAAGGTTGTTTGGCGCTAGCCAAAACAGCGAGTAGCGTCGAGGGTTTTCATCCGCTATCGAGCGATCCGGTGCTCAAAGCCTTTTGGGCCCAGATCGAGATTCAGTTCGAGCCAGCCTCCAAAGCAACCATTCTCCTGCATGCGGGACGCGTTTGGCCTTTCTTGAGGCCGTTCACAGCAAACCCAGACTGGGGAGACCGCCTGTCAATTGAACGAATGGGGCCGAAGTATAGTGTTCTGAAAGTTTCGATGAATTGCTCCCCTTCGCCTTGTCCAAAGCAGGAGTTCACGCTGACCCCCGCGGACACAGACGACGCTATAGCAACCATCACGGTTCGGACTTGGTCGCTCAAGGGATCAGAGGGCTCCTATTTTGTCGATGTGACACCTAACACCGCTCCAGAGGGCTTCGGAAATCCTTTGGCTTTTGACGGCTCGCATTCAGTCGGGGCCCTAGGTTTTATAGGGACGGACCAGCAGCCCTACAATCTTGACGAAGTGACGCTGCTTTATACAGAGCCGGGGCCGACCAACCGACCATGAAACACTGTAGCTTGGCGTGGCAGCGGAGGTTCAGGCGATTTCTATGCACAGGGCTGGCCGTTACGGCTTGGACGGCTATGGGCCAGGAGCCCGTGGTCTCGATAGCGGCTACAGGTACGGTCGTCATCGTCGAGGATCCCGGAGACTGCGACAAGCCGATCCAGCGAAAGTTTCTGCCCAGTGCAGAGCAGCCCGTTCGCGTGGTCGTGCAGAGTATGGAAAAAAAACCGTTTTTTTTCCCGTTGGAGCTTCGGGAGGGAAAATCAGAATTTTATGTGCAAATTGGGAGGATAGGGAATCCTTTCACTTTCCATTTCTATTATTTCCCTGCCGAAGCGACTAAGTACCATACAAAGGAATATGACGTCCTGGAACCCACGGATCATCCGCCCCTGTCGAATCTGCCGTCCCCCCCGGTAGGCCAGAAACTGGATGCCGGCTTCGTCTGCCTCTCCAAAGAACCCAAGTCATTTAAGTCCAGCGGGCAGCTCTTGTGGGAAGACCCAGACTGGCGCCCGTATTGGGGCATATCCAATGCGCCCACGCTTTCGAACTTGACTACGCCCTTCCGCGAGCTGAGTGTTCCTGATTCGCCCGAAAGCCTCTGGGATGGTACTTGGGGCAGCGGTCAGACTGAAGGTACTCGCGTCGTAAGTGGCAAGATCGTTGCGTACCCAGCTGCGAACCCGAAGGTAGCCTCCGGCCAGCAGACCGCGCAGCGGCCCGAGGGAGTGAAAGGGCTGCGTGTCACAGTCTCGGGAGGCCAGAATGGCTCGGTCGCGACCACTTATGTGAATGACGGCCTTTCCGGCGACGACGGCAGCTATTCGATAGAGCTTAAGGAGAACCCGCCTTCTGACTTTTACCTAATCACGGTTAGCGGAAAAGGCTACGAGACGGCCGTTACCATCGCAAATTCTATTGGTCAACAAGACGACATCACTGTGGATCGCACGGCGGACCGGCCCAGCCAAGTAGCCTCTGCGCTTGCACCGAACCTAGACGGGGCCGCAAAAGGGGGAAACTTTGGGTTAGAACTGATCCAGGCACTACCCCTTGGCATCCGGCGGAGCGTTGATTCCCTCGCCCTGCTTCTTGCAGGCGTGGCTCCTGCGGCGCAGACCCTCGGGCCGGATGGTCCCCGCGTGAGTGCCACTCTCGGGAGTGCCGGTCAATTCTCGAGTGTTGGGCTACGTGGCACCGCCAACGACTTTCTGGTCGACGGCACCGACAATAACGACGAGAACGTGGGCGCGCGAAGGCAGGGATACTTGATCCCGGGGTCGCAGTCCGTTGAGGCCGTCTCTTCCTCCGGAGTCCTCACCGCGCTATACGACAGCCGTTATGGCAGGGCTCCCGGCGCCCAGGTGAATTCATCGACGCTATCCGGCGGTCACCAGCTGCATTTGACTTCTTACGGACTCCTGACCGACCAACGGTTCAACGCCCAGAATTACTTCGACGGGCTTATAGTTCACGGGTCCCAGGCTTTGACTGTCGGAGGCCGCCCAGTGGAGATCGACGGCATTCCACAAATGACTGATCCAATCGGTCCGACCCGCTTGCCTGACACAGAGGTGACCGCGGGCGCCGTTATGAATGGAAGCATTCCTGGCCTTCGGGATGGATTCTTCACATCTTCCTTTGAATTCGATCGGGTTCGCGAGGTGGAGCGCTCGAATTTCGCAGTGCCGACCATTGCCGAAAGGGGCTACTCTGGGACGGGCGCGACGGGCCTCACCGGCCAGTTTAACAACTCCTACCCGGCAACATTAGCGGGAGATGCTTTTTTCAGCCTTTATCCTTTCCCCAATAACCCGGTGGGCCCCTACGGGGCTAACACGTATACCCGCGACCGTACCGCCAACGCTCAGGGCCTGCGGGCCTCTCAGCGGGTCGACCGAACACTCCCTCTGTGGGGGACGAGCTCTCTTGGTATCCGATACAGTTATGAGACCTCAAACACCCAGATCCCCGTTACAGGAGGAGCTCTCGACTCCGGGCTTAATGTACAATCCCAGCCACAAAGTCTGGCGGCATTCCTGAGTTCGACACTGCGTCCTTCTCTTACGAACACTTTGAGGCTATCGTGGGGAAACGCCAGATTCCGCTTTTTGGGAGACCGTGACTCGTCTCTAGTTCCCTCGAACTTCATGCCCGGCGACAGCTTCCTCTTGAACACGCCAGTTTTTGCCAATACGACACTTTCAGGCGCAGGACCCGTCACTTTCATGAAGCAGGGGCTTGGTAATACGGAGGGGGTGATTGGCCCAGTCGGTCAACTTAACATTGCAGGCTACAGCTCGGTTGGGACGGACCAGTTTGCTTTTCCCCAGCGGCGGGCCGACAGTACGTTTCAGCTAGCCAATGTTGTCTCTGGACGACATGGGAGGCAGATCTTCACAGCAGGAGCGGAAGGATGGTTGATTCTGTTGAATTCAAACGTCAACCAAAATGCCAGGCCAACGGTCAGTTTCTACGGAGAGCCGCTGGCGGCAAGCAACACGGCCCCTGCGCGCCATTTCGGCGCTCTGATGGACCCCGCAAGCCTAGCGGCAATTGGCCTTGAGGGCAACGTCTACCAGACCTTTACAACCTCAACGAGCACGGCCTTGCACCTTTATCGGCCGCAACTTGACCTATTCCTTCAAGATGACGTGCAGGTGACCAGGTCCTTAGCAGTCAACGTGGGATTCCGCTTCAGCCTAAATGGAGCGCCGACAAGCAGTCGTTTCGCGGACGCCTACGGGCCAAACGGCACGCTCGTCTCCGAGCTCAACAGTGCGTTGCAGGCGTGCATACCAACCCATGGTCAAGCCTTTTGCAATAACGCCTACGGTTTTCTTCAGAAGGCCTTCCCGCCTGGATTTGATCAAGTTTATCGCGCTGAACCTCTCGGATACAATCCCCGAGTCGGGCTCGCCTGGGATCCCTTCGGCTATGAAACCACCGCGATCAGACTTGGAGGCGGAGTCTATTCCGGCCAGCTACCAGCGGAGATCATTAGTGAATCTAGCGGGCTATTTCCCCAGTCTTTGCCGCTTTTGTATGCGTCCGGGTCGGGGACTCATTTTGCAAATTATGGAGCCAGGAATTCGCCTATTCCGTTCACGGGTCTTAACACGCTATCACAGGGCGCAAATGTTGTAAATATTCTGAACACCTTCCTGAGCGCCTCCTCGTCGACTCCTTTAGGCTCCGAGCTCTCAGCGGCCCAGATTGTTTCCGTCGAGCCAGGAGCGGGGTTAAAGAACCCCGAAGCCTATGAGTTTGGATTGGCGATAGACCAATCGCTCAGCCGGACCGTCCTACTGAGCGTCGGTTATGTCGGAACACTTGCCCATGATCTGCCACAGGTGAACGCACCGAATGCACTTACTCCACAAACGCTGTTTCTAAGTTCGGCAAATCTCGGACTTCCTTGCCAGCGTCCGCTGATAGGCGACTGTCCCGCATTCGATTTGGGTCAAGGAGGCCATCTTAATCTCGCTGACCCGACCGTCTATTCTTCGACCGCTAACTCGGAGTATCAGTCATTACAGGCCCAACTTCGAATCAGCAGAGCCTGGTTACAGGCGAGCTCGGCATTTACTTGGTCCCACTCAATTGATGACTCTTCCGATTTATTTGACACGTTAGGTTCCTTTGCACTCCCACAAAATCCCCGTGACCTGGGTGCTGAGCGAGCCTCATCTAACTTTGACATTCGCCTTCGATCGGTTTCGTACTTCGTCGCCAATTCGATCTTTCACCATTCATGGCTTGCGAAGTGGCAGCTATCTAGTATCTTAACTTTGGAAACGGGGCCACCTTTCACCGTGAATACAGTTTATGACTTGGGTACGAGCCCGTTCAATGGGAGCCTCAATGGGCTCGATACGGAGCGTCTCGAAACAACAATGGGCCTCATCGGCCCAGGTGTCGGTATCGGCGCTCCTGGGATCAGCCGCCAAACAAGGCTCGCATTTTCCGACCCCAATTTGGAAAGGCCCGCTGCTCAGACCGCGCACTTCCTCTGCCAACCGTATCCGTGTTATGGGGCCGTCGGCCGGAACACGTTTCGGGCAGCCGGCATCGAGAACCTTGACGTTGCCTTGTCACGAAGCCTCGCCTTGAGAGGAGCTCTCGACGGACATAACATTCAGCTTCGTTTGGAGGGATACAACGTCCTCAATCGCACGAACTTCTCGATTCCAGTTAGAATCCTCGAAGAACCGGGATTCGGAAGCTCCGTCTCAACAGTCGGAAACAACAGGAGGTTGCAATTGGTCCTAAAATATTCGTTCTGAGCGTGTGGCAATCCGGCCGAGACGAACTGATGCGCGAAAATGACGCCGGCACAGATACGCGGCCAAGAAGTCGTCGAAGGTAAGCGTCCGGTGAGGACCGTCTTCCTTCGGCAGTCCAAGCTTGTGATCTTGGAAGAATGGGAAGTGCGCGGAACTCGGAAGTTTTGATCAGCCAGCCGGCAGCAAAGCGGCGATATCGGTCCAAGCAAGAGCGGCGACAGATTGTGGAAGAGACGTTGCAGGCGGGAGCGTCGGTGGCTGTGATCGCTCGTCAGCATGGGGTGAACGCCAACCAGGTGTTGCATTGGCGAAAGCTGTATCGCGAAGGACGGCTGGAGTTGGAGCCGTCGAAGCCGATTACGGTGGGGTGATCGTTGGAACGCTCGACACGAATGGTCTTTATCGTCAAGGCAACTAGAAACAACTTGGACAAGCTTCGGAACCGCCGGTATGCGGATTGGCCGAAAGTGCTGACTCCTCCGAACGAGGTTCTCGCTGAATTACGGGAAGTCGCACGGGGACGGAATTCATCGCTCAAACTAAACGACAGACACTTCGTTCAGTAGTTTTTGGAAGAATCCAGACAGAGCCTCGCCGGGATCAGTGCCCGTCCACAGGACTGCCTCTACGCCGCGCTGCCGCAAAACTGCCTCCTGCACAGGGTTCGGGCGCGTCATCAGAATATACGATTTCGGCCTTGTATCAGGGGAGGGTGAAATCGACCATAGCTGCTGGAGCTTGTACAAGAGGTAACGCATATTGGGATCCGAGAGACTGTAACCCACGAACAGAAGAGGACGTGCCAGGCTGTCGGACCGCAGTCTTATGTCTAGCGGAGTTTCAAAAGTCATTCGCTCAAAGTAGCTGGATTCAGTTAGGACGATCGAGGCATCATCGTCAAAGTCGCCGTGAAACTTTATGATCTCAGTCGAAGCCCCTGGCTTCGTTTTAACCAGATCACCTACGCTAGCAACCTTGTGAATGGGCTTTCCATACGCGTGATAAGCGCGCTCAAGCCAACGGTCGTAATTGGTTGTATAGACGATCGGAAAATCCAGCTCCACGATCAAACGATGCACTTCGGACTTTTCTATTTCAATCGAGTCGGGGTGCCACGAGCGATCCATCCAACTTCGGAGTGGTCCAATTCTTTTTTCTAACGCATAGAATTCAGCTAGGCTCTGGTAGTCACCAAAGGTGTGGAAGATGTCGGGGTCAAATCCCAAGTCCTCTCCGATGTGATCTACTAGCTGACGGAAGTTCGGCAAGCCAAGGATCATGGAGACGCCACTGCCTATGAACAGGATCGCGCGACGTTCCCGTACTGCTGAAACAAGACTGGCTGGCAGCATGATTGTATTCATCTCCTCAAAAAGCCAGCAAACTTATCTAGTGCTTGCTTGCGCATCGAGATTTCTTTTTCTTGTCCCTGATTCCGCGAACGTCTTGTCAAAACCTTCTGGAACAAAGACGCAATCCCACTGAAAGCCACGTGGCCCACGCGGCTGGGAGGATATCCTTCCTGATATTTCACCCTCGAAGAAATGGCACTTCTTTCCGTCCACTGTCCGATGACAGTTCTGGCCAACACCTTGTCGTCGGTAGTCCCAAAGAGTTGGGCGAAGCGATCCGCTTCTAACCTGTCCCAAACAATCTGGGTGAGACCACCAGGTAGTCCGTTTAGATAGTCAAGATATAGCCCGGTATGTTCTACGAAAAGGGGTTCACCAAGATATTCAAATGCCTTTAGTGCCTTGTCGCGGACTAGCAACTTCGGGTCTTCTGTCTGCAATTCCTCGATGGCTCTCTCTACAGGCACAATGGCGACCCCGAGCGGATCAAGGATGGCCTTTGCCTCAGCCAGCTTGTATGTGTTTCGAGAGACGAAGCGCAGGCGGGGTGTGGTCACGCGGTCGGTTGGCCTCCAAGAGTCGCCATGCGAATATTGTACTCGCGCAAGGCACGACTTCAGTGGACGCGTTGGATTTGACACCCAACATCAGGACGGCATTTTGGATTCTGGCATAGCAGCCAAAATCATGCCGTATAGATGCTGCATTTGACTCGGCGAGTTCAGATCGAGAGTCGAAGTGTCGTACCGGACAACTTTTAGGCCTACGTGCGCCAAGTCCTCTTCATAGGCCCCCCGTAGTGAATCGAGATAGGAAGCATCAATTGTCTCCTCGTAGCTCCGTCCGCGACGGCGGATGCGATCAAGCAGAATTTCCGTCTTCGCGTCGAGAAACACAATGAGATCGGGCTGGATAAGGTCACTGGCAGCCAATGTGGCGACACGGTTAAACAGACGGAGTTCCCTTTCATCTAAAAGTAGACGGGCGAAGAGCGGGTCCTTTCGAGATGTGTAGTCAGCGACAGTCGCATTAGGCGCAGCGCGCCTGATCAATTTTAGGGCCGGAATTCGCGCGGAGAGGAACCAGTAATTGCATGGGTAGTGACCAGCGACGGCGATCGCTGTAAAAGTTCGAAAGAAATTCGTTCCCCTCGAATTCTTCTAATACCAAGTCTGACGAAAGATGCGCGGCTAGACGGGTGGCCAGCGTTGTCTTTCCGACCGCAATAGGACCCTCGAAGGCTATGTATGGCAGACAATTCACCGAATTGTATATTTCTACGGCCTGTTTACCCCGGCACGCGAACTATCATCCGCTGCGACGCTGCGGGAGGAAGCGAGTGGCTCCCAGCTGGATTGCGCCCATCCGCCGACACAGGCCAGTTCTGGGAGGCTGCGGTTCAGACCTAAACTGTCAGACCAATTGCGGTATACTGTTGCGGAATCCTAAAGTATTGCGTTGCAAAGCGACCCGGAGCTGATCGTGATAAGAATCGGCAAATGGCTTCATGAACTGTATTCTTTTGGTCGTGATTTTCTCATGCGGGCAGGGCCAACCACGGCCGACATGGAACAGGCTAAAGCTGAGCTTATCGGTCGTGCGCTGAAAGGTGGAGTACCGTTAGACATCGCACCGGGTGATGACTATCCGACCATTTTTGCAGGCTTGCACGAGGCCCAGGCGGCCAAATACTTGGACCTTCTCAACAGCTCAGATCCGAACTACCCGCAACTGCTCTCGGGAACTATGAAGTCCCAATTCGTCGGACTTCGTTCTCGGTTCGGTTCATTGGCAGTCATGCCGTCCAGCGAGGCGGAGGCGCTTTCAATGATCTGGGAAGCCCATCAAAATGATGCAGTATGTGCGGTGGAGCAGATGGAGGTTCTAACCGTAGTGCTTCGAGCGATGAAGTTTTCGATTTTTGCCTTCGTGATTCTCTTAGGGCTACAAGCCACGTTCGCGTCTTTCTTAGGGTGTGTGCCGCTTTTCGACCCGCTGAAGGGGACGTTACAGGCCAGAAGTATCCAGGCGGCATCAATAATCGCTACGAACCTTAACAATTTCTTTTTTAGTATCTATTTTCTCGGCGCGTTGACCGCAACGATGGGGGCGTTATTTGGCGTTTATCTCGATTTGCCGCAAGAGGGATCGCCTCCACACTGGCGCTTGGTTCGACGGTACTCTCGTATAACGCGTTGTTGGGCGGGGACAGCAGTCGGCTTGCTGACTGCATCTCTTGCTCCAGTCCTGGGCGTGACGGCACAGGGGCAAGAAGGCGGAGCACGACTTTTTGCGGCCGCCTTTGTCTTTGGTTTCTCTCAAGAGATGTTCTTGAAGAAACTGCAAGGCTTGACCGGAGGAGATGGAAAATCATGAATCGCAGGTCTGTCAGTACAACATTGCCATTTTTGTGTTTTCTCGCCGCGCAACAAAGGGTTGATGTCCTGCAGGCCCAGGGCGAGTGTGTGCTCGACTTCAAGCCCAAGCAAATCCAGGCGACAGGACTTCCAACCAATGTCTTGCGGTCGAATTCAGAACCACCACCACCAGGGCAATGTAGTCTGGTGCTATCCGGCCAGGATCTTACTTTTCCGGCCCCGTCGGAGGCCAGCAACGCCGAGTTTTATCTCGCGGTCAACAAGCTAGAACTTCATCAGTCGAGAATCATTCTCAATGGCTATCGCCTCACCGTCAAAGCCATCGAGATCATCTCCGATGGTGGACAGATCCTCTCGTTCGTTGATCGAAAAGCCAAGCCCGGGCCAAGTGCCGGACAACCCGGTTTCAACGGTCTCTCCAGCGGAAACCTGAATCTTACTGCAGACATACTGCGAGGCGTCTTGACTGTAGACCTCAGAGGACAAGACGGTGGGGACGGTGCGACGGGAAGTCAGGGCCCCCCTGGCGCGCGGGGACTCAACGGTTCGCCTGGAGTTTCGGGTGTTTTTGGCTGTCAATCCGGCGGGGGCAACGGCGGGGACGGCGCACAAGGCGGAAAGGGTGGGCCCGGCGGCAATGGAGGCGATGGCGGGAACGGTGGCAATCTCGTAGTGAAAATTAAACGAATCGCCGAGGGAAAAGGCGTCAATCCACTCTTGGACGGAGGTGCTGGAGGACAACCCGGTCGCGGTGGACCAGGTGGTCCTCCTGGGCAGGGAGGTGACGGAGGCGGCGGAAATGGGTTTTGCGGGGAGTCATCCGGGAAATCCGGGGCAACCGGGGCCAATGGGTGATAGTGGCGTGAACGGAAAAACCGGGGTGGGCGGGCTGCTTCAAAGTTAAGAAACAAAGCTCGCCCCAAACGGATCTGTTTGCTTTCGCATGCTCCATGTGTGCTCCGTTGGCGAGTCGAGGGAGCACAGCTGAAAACTGGCCTCTTTGATTGTGTCGGGCATTAAAAAAGGAGCCATCCCGCCGATTTCAATTGTCCCCGCAATTTCGCCTTGCAATTTCTCCTGAACCGAGTGATCGATGTGACGACCGCAGCCCGGTCCAGGAGAAAACGATGAGCACCAACACAATCGAATCCCCGGAAATAAAGGAGGCGCAAGCGACGGCGGCGACGCGCAACTCGGCACCCAGCGGAGTGCATGGATTCAACGGAGCTGAGGTTCATGGGGAATCCGGGCAAAGGTGAACGCGATTCCGGGATGATTCCGAACGGTGTTCCGGGGTGAACGCGAACAGGATTCCGGGATGAAGGTGAACACCGATTCCGCGATGAAGCCGAACAGTTTCAGGCCGATCCCGGAATCGCGTTCGGCTTGATCCCGGATTAATTTCCACAGGCCAGCGTCGCTGGACATCACAATGGCAAGCAGCCTCCCCAAGAAAGGGAGGATCGCTTGCCAGCCAGGAGACTGTCCGTGCGCAAGATCAAAGAAGTTCTTCGATTGAGATTTGAACGGGGCCTGGGGCTGCGCGCGATCGCCCACAGCCCCAGACCGCCGAAATCCCCTAGACTCACGGCTCGAAGTATACTTGAGTCCTACCGGGAAACTCAAATGGAAATACTGGTACTTTGTTATCAATTGATCACGGAAGGAGGGCGGTATGAAAGCAGGTTTGCTGGCCACACTCTCTTTGAGCGTGTGGATGCTGTGCGGGACAGCGGCGTTTTCCCAGATCGAACCAACCGGAACTGGTGGCGGGACAGTTGGAATTATAGGCAAAGTCAAGAAGTTTGATCCTGATTCGTCGGTGATCGAGCTGGACAAGGGCGGGAAGTATCGGCTCGATAAAGACACGGAGATCACGCGTCGCGGCAAGCATCTGAACCTCAGTGACATCAAGATTGGCCACAATGTGACTGTGACCGCGAAGAAGTCCGAGGACTCCAACGACGCGCCGCACGCATTCAGGATCGAAATTCATTAAGAGGGCCACGGCGATGGGTACGATTCTCCAAGTCGCTAGGAGTGTGACTTCGGGACTGACGCTTCGGAACGTACTCATTTACTTGGTCTCCCTGGGGATTCCATTCTCCTTGGACCACGCCGATTCCATCGCCGAGTTTTTCGATCTCACCCCGCGCTGCCCGGAAAGCGCTGTGTCCTCCTCCGTACTGCTTTACCAGTGGGTCGTGACCTTAGGACCGCGCAAGCCGCGCGCTCACTTTGTTCGGCTCATTCTGATCGATGCGCATACCGAACCCCAGGACATCACTTCGGAGACCAGTCCATGTGCGCAACGCGATTTTATGGCCAGCTTGCTCACCACCGTCGCCTTGGGCGACCCCGCAGTGATTGTAATCGACAAGTTTTATCCTCCCGACAACTGCACTCCCGACCAAAGCGCCAAGTTGATGGCTGCCGTCGATGAGGTTTCCGGGCGGCTCCCGCTCGTACTACTCCGCTATAAGCAGTCCGAAGCGCAACTACAAGCGATCGATCCGGAAAAGCTTCGCGTGTTGCACAAAAAAAGAGCAGTAGTTTCTTACAAGACGCTGGCATTTGGCGGCGATGTGAAGTATGGCTTGAAGACCTTGAATTTGGATGAGCGGAAGATTCCCCTGGAATGGCCGGTGTTTCCAGCCGATCTGTTTGAGCGGCTCAATGCGCCGGAGCTCGTCAAAATCACGCCGGAAAGGCAAGATACCGTTGCTGTCGCGGCTGCGCGCCTGTATGATCCCGGAGCGCTCATGCAGGGGACGATACGGTCGTTGATCCATAACAATGTGCATCCCTATACCAGCTTCCTGAGGATGTCCGAAATACCCACGTATTCGCCGATCGATCTTATATGCGGCCGCGACCACGCCCGGGATGTGGATTGGCGCACCCAATGTGCGACGCCCAATCCGCAAAGCGCCAGTCTCAAGGAGCTCAGGAACCGCGTGGTCGTGATCGGCCAAAATGCATCGAGCGATATCCATGCGACAGTGATCGGGCGGATTCCCGGAGTTGTTCTTCAAGCTAACTACATTGAGTCGTTACTTGATGATCGCTATCTCAAACCCGCGAATGTGTTCCTTGAGGTCGCGATCAGCATTTCCTGGTTCGCTGTAGTCGAGTACTTCTTCGCGCTTTATGAAAAGCGGCCCGTTCGCGCACTGATTCTGTCGTCGGCGAGCCTGGTCGTGCTATGGCTCTTGACGTATGACATCGCCGTGCTGCAAATGGGCTACTACATCGTTCTTTGGCCACCCAGCGCCTTGGCCATCATCGGACGATTTGGATCCCTCAAGTTAGACGCCTACCGGCGAAAAAAACCAAATGTGCCCGGCGAGCCACCTCAGCCCACCAACGCAGGCGCTTCGAACTTGCGCGTCTCGTCGTTGTAATCCGACTTCCTTATCCTCGATTCTCAAACTTCCCCGCGTTTGATTGTGTCGGTCTTATAAAAAAGAGAGCCAGGCCGCTGATTCAATTCCCTCCCAACGATTCACCTTGCAATTTCTCCTGATCGGAGTGATGGATTGTGACGACCGCAGCCCGGTCAGGAGAAACTGATGAGCACCAAACCAATCGAGGCGCAGGAGACGCCCGCAACCGAAACGTTGCCGGCGAAGCGCAAGTCCGCACCCAAGAAGCCGAAGAACGCCAAAGCCGCCAAGAACTCGCCCCACTCGAAGAAAACATCCGCCGGCAAGCCCAAGGCCGATCGCGCGAACAAGAAGTCTGAGGTCATCACGCTAATGAAGCGCGCCAAAGGCGCGACGCTGGCTGAGATTATGGCCACGACAGGCTGGCAGGCGCACACCGTTCGGGGCTTCGTCAGCATCCTAGGCAGCAAGGGAGGGGAGAAGATCGAGTCCTCGAAGAACCACGTCGGGGAGCGTACGTACAAGATCGCCAAGTAGCCACCAGCGCAGCTCCTTCAGCAAACGCCGCTTCTTGGTTCTTTCCGGGGGCGGCGTTGCTCGTTGTGTATCCCACATTGCTCAGCAGGTGACGTGACGGACCGGTCACATCACTATCCTTCACTCAAACGAACACTTTGTTTGAGCGCCTTCCATTCACTCCGCTGGTCGACCCATGAAAGACGGTTCGCGATCTTGCGCAGAGCTGTTTCGCTGATAGGAAAGCGACCGCTGGTTGTCGGAGGTAGGTACAAGAGTTCAACTTGGATATCGGGCGCAAGGTAGTTCAGCCGAATGATCTGGCTGATTCGTTCGCGGCACAGGCAGCTCAGCCGCGCCAGGTCCGCATAGTCCTTGGCTTCACCGCGCCGGATCATGTCTTCCAGGTGGATCGCAAGGGCGAGTACTTGTGTGATTCGCGGCAGACGCCCGACTCTGCGCGAGGGTACCCAATCGGTTGCCGGGCTGGTGCGGTGCAATTTCGTCCGTAGACTAAATCGAACCTCGAGTGGCGAGCTGGCAGTCATTCGCTTGATTCCAACATCGGGCTACAAACCTGTCGAATGCCATCACTGTGAAAGCCAATGGTTACTTCGCCTGTTGTCCCGTCGTATTTCACCTGGTGGACCAGGGTTCGAATGAAGGTTTCCTGCTCCGCTGTCGTGAGCTGTTCCCACAGGGGATCGAACCTGAACAGGGCGGTCCGAATCTCGGCAGGATCAGACGTCGGGCCCATTCGGCTGGTCGGTCTTCTGCTAGCCGTTGCAGTACTTCAGAAAGAACGGCTGGATCGCGAGCGATGTTGCGGAGCTGGCTGACTCACCGCTCCTTCAAGCTCCGGCGCGGATACCGACCGCGTTTCGCATTTGTTCCAGCCACGCTGGTGGGCAATCGCGCAGACGTAATAGCGGTAGCGTGCTTTCTTCTTCTGGACGTAGGTGTGAATCATCGCGCCGCCGCAACTCCCGCATTGGACTAACCCCTTGAGAAGCGCGCCGTATTTGTTGCGGACCTTGCGCTCGCCTTTGCTGCCATTGCGGTGAAGGCGCTCCTGCACTTGTTCGAACGTGTGGTCGTCGATGATTCGCTCGTGTTCATCCCTCGAAGAGCTTTTCTTCAAACTGCACACGGCCAACATAAGCAACATTGGTCAGCAGCGAATGGAGCGTTGTCTTGCTGAACCGCGACCCGCCACGTTGGACGCCATCACGTCGTGGTCCAAGCCTTCATCACGCCACTCCCGTCGCTCCAGTTCATCCAAAACGGGAATGAGGGCGCCAAGTTGGAGATAGAGCCGGAAGATTTCACGAACCCGCTCGGCCTCGGCTGGATTCACGAGCAGCGCTCCGCCCTTTGGCGCGACGTCGTAGCCCAAGATCGGATAGCCTCCGATCCACTTCCCTTTCCGCCGCGCGGCCCGCATTTTGTCGCGCGTGCGCTCGGCGATCATCTCGCGCTCGAACTGGGCGAAGTTGAGCAGCATGTGGACCATGAACCGGCCCGCCGATGTCCGGGTGTCGAACGGCTGCGTCACGGCGACAAACGTAACGTGATGCCGGTCCAGGATCTCCAGGAGCTTCATGAAGTCGGCTAGCGAACGTGAAAGGCGGTCGTACTTGTAAACGACGATACAATCCACTCTTCCAGCCTCGACGTCTGCAAGAAGCCGTTTCAGGGCCGGGACGCTCCATGTTTGCCCCGGTGAAGCCGCCGTCGTCGTAGCGCTCCGCAAGCGCGATCCATCCTTCGTTCTTTTGACTGAGAACGTATGCCTCCGCCGACTCCCGCTGCGCGTCCAGGCTGTTGAAATTCTGGTCCAGTCCCTCTTCGGTAGATTTGCGGGTGTAAATTCCGCACCGGACCAAGGCCGGCGAAGATGCTGCGACAGGGCGGAGCCGTTTGGCTTCAGCGGCCACGCTTGCTCTCCTTGGCCAGGCCGAAGAAGACAAATCCGTTCCACTTTGTGCCGGTAATGTCCTTGGCGATTGCGCTCAGCGAGTCGAAGCGGCGGCCGTCGTATTCAAATCCCGCGTCGAGCACGCGGACCATGATTGTTTTGCCGCGATGTTCTTTCACGATGATGCTGCCGGCATCGGCAAACGGGAATCATGATCGGAGACGATCTCGCTAACGGTGGCGTTTTTGTGCAGGCGAATCGGTGACGCGGCGTCGCAGTTGAATCCTGAGGCTCGCCTCCTTGGCGATGGCAAGAGCGTGCTGGCGCGCTGATTCCGGCACGCCGCCTTCTGCTTCGGCCTGCACGTGCCAGGCGATTCTTCTGCGCGCGAGTTCCGAATTGCCGGAGGGAACCGCGCGTCCAAACAACTTCAGATGCAGCCGCTGCAACTCAGCCGGTTGCATGCGGGCAGAGCCGGTCAAGATCAACCGGTTTAGCGCGCGATACGACATGAAGCCGGGCGTTCATAGGACGACACCATGAACGCTCGAACGCCGGGAGTTTGCAAGTCCTTGGTTTGCAACTTCCCGGTTGTTTTGGGCCGCTTGTTCAGCTTGCGCGCGCTGCGCTGCTGCGAACCGCCGATAGGCGGCCGCGAGAAGACCGGCGATCATAGCCCGCGCAAGCTGTAGCAGAGCATCGCGATCCTTGGGAGTGTCAGCTTCATTTCGACGTGCCGCCATGTGTTCGCCTCACCTTAGGGATTGTTGCGGAGCAGCTCACTTCGGACTTGCCTTTCTGGCCGGGCCGAGTGATGAATCGTCAGGCGCAACCAACGCGCAGAAAAGGATACGAACCAAATATGACCAACGAAGAAACGACCACAGCGGCCAGCGTCGCCGAACGGGGCGCACATGGCGCGTCCAAGAAGGCCTCCTCGAAGAAAGGCACCACGCCGAAGAAGGGCGCGCCCAAGAGCCAGAAAACGGCCAAGGGTACCAAGAAGGCCGCCAAGCCGGCCCGCGCCAAAGAAACTGCCGCGCCTCGCGCCGAGAGCAAGGGGGCGAAAATCCTGGCCCTGATCCGGCGGCCCAAAGGCGCAACGCTCGCCGAGCTCGCCAAGCTGACCGGCTGGCAGAATCACTCGATCCGTGGATATCTCTCCGGTACCGTCGGCAAGAAGATGGGACTGACCGTGGAATCCACCAAGCGCGACGACGGCGAGCGCGTTTACTCGATCAGCAAGTAGCTTCCCCTCCGAACCGTTCCGCCCGCCTCGGCTTCGGCTGCGGCGGGCTTTTTCGTTTGTTGATCCATCTCCTTCTCGATCAGTCCGTAATTCCGCCGACCAGTCCGACAAGGCCAGGCACAGCCCTTGCAGGTCAGGGTGTCCGGCTCCAATCAAGAGTTCGATCGCGGCAATCTCGCGACGGCAACGTTCTATGTCCAGTTTCAAATCTGTAGGACCCCGCGAAGTTGTAAATGCTCATCTGCCGGGGCTTCCTCACGATCGCGCGCGCCAGCGCGTTGACGGTTGCTGCGATTCCATCGATGCGCGACGAGTTTTTCGATCGCTCGGGCTTCGAGAACATCAGATTATCGTTGTTCTCCTTGGTCGACAGGCAGCTCGCATTCCAGCGCAGCACGGGATGTCCGCCGTGACGGAGTTTGCCCGAGGCGACCAACTCCAACAACTTCTTGGACGGTTCTGATAGCGTGGCGACACCCTGCCTGATCTCGACGCATTCGTAGCGTTTCTCGATCAGTGGGACCGAGATCTGGCGAGAGTTCCACGGGTCAAATCCGATCTCTTGCAGATCAAACATCTCGATCTGCCCACTCCAGCCGGGCCATGATGTCGCGGTAGTCGATCACGCTGCCAGGTGAAAGCTCGATAAATCCTTGCTCGGTCCACCGCTGGTACGGCATGCCGTCGCGTCGTTCCCGCTGGCGGACGGCCTCCTCCGGCATCCAGAAGAAGGGCAGAACGTCAAAGCCGCCGTCATCGCAGGGGAACACAAGCGAGACAGCAGAAAGGTCCGTTGTCATCGAAAGGTCCACGCCAGCCCAGCAGCGCCGCTTCTTGAAAACGCGCGATCAAGTCCTGAGACAATGGGCGCACTTTTTCCCCGGGTCGTTTCCGCGAGCAGTCCCGATGCGTGCCAGTCGCCGGCGGAAGCATCCCACTTGACCATGTCGATCGCCCGGCTTTCTTTCTGGTCCCACATGTTCAGGTAGTAGCGCTTGAACGAAGTGAGGTCGCCTTCGGCTTCATGCGAGACATACTTCTCGCGGATCTTTTCGATATCCAGGAAGCCGCCGTTTTGCTTCAGCGACGGATTGGCCTTGATCCAGGTCGCCGGATCGGCGGGATCATCCTCCTTGCGGGCGCCGTAGATACGGCCGTAGAACTTCACATCGGAAACAATGCCCTCTTCGATCTTGCGGGCCTTCTCATGCAGCCGCCATGCCAGCGGAGATTCGTTCTGCACGCCCGCGGTGGTGATCGCGATCGTCAGCGTCTGCCGGCGCGTGATGCCGCCATTTGAAAGTACATCCCAGTTGTCGAGCTGCTTCCGCGTTTTCCAGCGATGGATCTCGTCGGCGATCACGACGGCCGGATTCACGCCGTCCCCGAAATCTCCATCGGCCGCCACGGCGGCATAAAACGATTCCGGGTCCGAACGTTTGATGATCCGATGCGTGCCGCGCAGAACCCGGAGCCGTTTCGTCAGAATCGGTCGACTGGTCGACCATTTTGCAGGCCGCGCGAAAGACATTCAGCGCCTGGCGGGTAGCGGCCGCCGCGCCGTACACCTGGCACCCTGGCGTGCTGGTGGTCAGAAGAACGAAGAGAGCAAGGCCCGCTGCCATCTCCGATTTCCCGGCCTTCTTCGGAACCTCCAAGTACGCCATTTCGATGACGCGGTTTCCGGCTTCGTCTACTTCGCCAAAGATGGCACTCAGCGCTTCCTCTTGCCAGGGAACGAGCAGGAATGGCTTTCCGTACCATTCGTCCGCCGTGTGCTTGAGAACGTGTTCAAAGAAGTTGCACGCGGCATCGGCTTGAGCTTGGTGAGAAAGGCACGTTAATTCTGACGAGCGCGTCGGATTCTTCGCCGGATTCCTGGTACGTCGTTCGCCAGCTGGCCGGCGTTCGAGCTTCACCTGCTCAAACGTCTGCTCGGTCCCGTCGAGGATCGCGGCGCGCCCCGTGAAATTCTGCCAGCGGGTCACGATCACGTCGACAAACCGCGGCTCGATCTCGATCGAATAGCAGTTCCTGCCCAGCGTCTCGCTGGCCATCAGGGTCGTACCCGATCCACCAAATGGCTCGTACACCGCGCCGTCGTGATTCTTGATGGGCCGCTCCATGAGGGCGATGGGTTTTTGCGTCGGATGATCGAACTTCTCTTCCTTCGACCCGCTGGATATCTGCTTTGGGCTCGCGGCCTCCCAGATGGTCGTCTGATCTTTCGTCCCGATCCATTTGGCTGTTTGTCCCTTCCGAACTGCGTACCAGCACGGTTCATGTTTCCAGTGGTAAGCCTGGCGGGAAATCGCCGCCACCGTTTTCTCCCAAATGATCTGCTGGCGAAGTTCGAACCCAATCGCCTGGAGTCCTTGCGCCACTTCGACCATGTGCGAGGTAGCGTGCCAGACATAAGCGATTGCGAGGCTCGGGACCAAAGCAAACGCCGGAGACCAGTCCGCGATGGTGTCTCCCGAGATGGAGGTCGTTGTATGGCCCTCAATCCGTTGTTTCATGTAGCTTGGCTCAGCAGGGCCACAGCCATTGAGCCCTGCCCGATCACGCCATTCCATGTCCAGTGCGACTCCGTACGGTGGGTCGGTAATCAGCAGCGTCGGCTTGCCGCCGTTGAGCGCGCGAGCGACATTCGCAGAGTCCAGGCAACTGCCGCATAACAATCGATGTGGGCCCAGCAACCAAAATCGCCAGGCTTCGACACCGGAGCTTCGGGAATCGGCGGGCAATCATCGGGGTCCGTCAAGCCGTCTGTCTTCTGCATCATCGCGCTGGCGAGTTCTTGTTCATCGAAGCCAGTGAGCTCGAGGCCGAAGCCCAGGCGCTGCAGATCGATCAACTCCGGGCCGAGCAAATCGAAGTCCCATCCGGCCTCCTCATGGCTGCGATTGTCCATGAGCCGCAGTCCACGGACCTGCTCGGGCGTGAGATCGCGCGCGACATGAACCGGGCACTCGGTCACGCCGATAGACCGCCCGGCTGCGCGCCGCAGATGGCCGATGATGATCACATCGTCGGCGTCGACGACCACTGGCTGGCGCCACCCATATTCCGGATGGAACTGGCCACTTTCTCCACCGCTTTGGCGCTCCATTTGCGAGCGTTTTTTGGATAGTCCTTAGGCCGATCGATGGGCCACATCTCGATTTCGAAACTGCTTATGGATGGGTTCATTGGATCACCTCGGGCGGCAACTGTTGTTTCTTTTCGCGGGGCTGCGAAAGGATCTCCATCAAATCGTCTTCGTCGTCGGCCGGTTTCTCTATCGCGAGCCGGGTGCGCGACACCGGAGAAAGCCCGAACTCAGAGCAGAACGCCCTCAATAGCTCCCAGGCCGCGTTTCTCTGGGCCACCGCCGGATGCGGTTTGACGTTGCTGACCACCAGCTTGTTCGTCTCCGGGTCGAGAATGCGCTTGGCGACCAGCGGCCCCTGTTTCTGGATCGTTTCGTAAGCCTCGATCGCCGCCTGGTAAGCAATGCAGGCGCCTTCCAGCATCATGCGCGTCCGGCCGAAAATCGAGACTCATGTGCGCCAGTTCCTCGGACCAGAATCGCCAAGCTTTCCGAGCCAGACCTTTCAGGTGAGTTGGGCACTTGGGCAAGCCACGAGCACCTTTCGCTTCTACCTCCAGCTTTTGTTCGAGCCGGTGGACGCCTAGCTTGCGCGGATCGCCCTCCGAAATCTGCTGGGAAGTCGGTTTTGGTTTTCGGCCTCTCACATACGACTCCTTTCCGATTCGTATTCAATGGATCTGCAAAGACTTCTGGAAATCGCATTCTAAAAATCACGGTTTGAATTTCGCGGATTTTCACACGTAGCAGCGCTATGGTCGCCGAAATCGAAGTGCTTTCAGGAAATGACCTACCCACCGGTCCAACCTTAATGGACGTCGATCTGACGACTCCCGCGTGTCGCATGTCCAGCTTGCTTGTCCTAAGAGCTTTCCACGAATCTGGCATCAGCCGAATGCGGGCTGACCAATCTGTCTGTTTGCGGGCCCGCCGCTTCGCCACCTTTTAAGGTGTGGCGAACTAGCGGCCTGACCCGTTGGACAATGCTCGCCACCATGTCCAGCGAACTGGCAAGCTCCGCTCCTCCAATGAGATCAAGCCGGAAATTGCGTTCCGCTCGCCAGTTCGCCCTCGGCGCATCAGCAACCCTTACAATGGAGTGGCTAGCCTACTGGCGAGCACAGCGCCGAGTCCCTGCTCAAAGGGCATCGCGACCGATCCAGAAATGGTGTCGCCCGTTATTTGCTCCCGATTCAACTCGAACCGTATTTGCGTTGATGTTGTCATTCAAGAAATCACGCGCGCGGTTTCTCCCAAGACCCTTTTGGGTCGCTAAGGCTTCAAACGCACCTATGGTGATGCCCGGGTTCTCTTTCAGCAGGTCGCACAGTCGTTCCGTTACGTTCCTGGGAGCTTCCGTTTTCTCCGCAACGAGGACGCCGTCGCAGTATTTCATACGGAGCACGGGATCGACAGAGAAGCGCTGCTTGAATGGCTTCAACTCGAGTGTTGAGAGCCTGGCGCCGTCACCAGAATTGGTCAGCTTGTATCCGATATCAATGCTGGCCTTGTAGTCGCTCGATCCACGGTAGTCTCGTGACGTCTCGCTCTTGCCGATGTGGTGGAGCAGCACAATGGTCGCACCCATTGCTGTCAGAGCGCGATATTGGGCCATATACTTGCGGGTCTCATTGCTATCGTTTTCGGCGCCTGGATGAAATGCAATGACGCTGTCGACGATGATCAAGGGCTTCGGATCACAGCGTGCGACCCACTCCAACACGACGGCTCCGCCGGCCGATGGAGGATCTTCACCTACCCATTGACCCCATACGTGAAAGTCTGGGTTCGTCTTGATCCCGATCCGGTTGAATCGCTCGCAAATTGCCGGAAGTGGATTTTCAGCGTCGAGAAGCAGGACCGCACGGCGAGAGGTAGCCCGCCCAGTGAACTCCAAGCCGAGAGAAATCGCGTAGGCTGCAGACGCCACCAATGTGCTCTTGCCTGCACCCGGTTCGCTCGTGAGCATATGTAGCGCGCCTTCGGCGAAGATGCCTTCGACGACCCACTTGATCTCTCTGCCGTTCACATGCTCAAGGTCTGGCAGATCCTCAATTCGTGTTATCTTTCGTGCCTTGGCAACAGCTACCTGATCCCATGCTGTGGCGAGTGCGTCAACATCGGCCTCAGACTCGACCTCGCGTTTCAATTGGTTGCCCCTTGGCGCTCGACAAGCTCCACCAGCTCAAGTTCTCTGTGGCCCCGTTCGAACCACTCGCTGATGTCCTTCCCGTCTCGCAGTTCGAGAACGACGATTCTTTCTACATGGCCCAGGAGGGCCCGGGCGATCGTAATCACGCGCAGTCGACCCGGCAGATCGTTGTCGGGAATGAGAATCACTTCCCGACCGCGTAGCGATTCCGTGTACTGGGGTAACCAGGGCGCCTTGGCACCGCCCGCATTTGTGGTTGCCTTGAATCCCTGATCGCGAAGCCTATCAGCATCCTTTTCGCCTTCCACCACAAAGACAATTGGCGCCTCAAGCACCTCGCGCATCCGATACAAGACTTGGCGCTCACCTTTCCTATTGATCCAGCCACCATAGCCGTCTGGCCGCCGTTGGAAGAATCCTTTGGGCTCGGTACGGACGACCTGATAGAGAAGATGGCCCTCTTCGTCTGTGTAGTCGTAGGTTGCCGCGATGACGCTGCGTTGCATGGTGTCGTTCTTCAGCCAGAGGCCAAGCTTTAGTAGCGCCGCGATCACCACCTGCTGCGGGCAGCCACCGAAACAATGTACAAGCACGTGACCGTCAGTCGAGTCGCGAAGACTCAGACTGGGGTTCCGATCCTTATGCGCTGGGCAACATGCAACCCAACTCGTCCCGGACTTGCGGCCACCATGGAGAGCGTGTGCGATCACGGCAGCGTTCATGTGCTTAAGCCACGCCAGCGAAGGTATCTTCGCAATCCATGATGAGCTTCCATCCGACAAGCCGCGAGCTCTTTAATCGCCGCCCAATGCCGATTACCAAGAAGCTGCCGAAGATCATCCACTCCCGTCGCCCCGTCGCTGCTCGGGCGTCGTTGAGTGGCCTGTTGTTTGCGGGGTGTTCAGCGACAAAAAGACTTGCGCACGACCTGGGGTTCGGCAGGAATCTTGGTTGCACCGCGCTTTACAGAATTCAGAACTGCAAGTGGAGCGAAACGTATCACGGATCGCTTCGGTCCAACTTATGTTTCAGCGTGTTAGTTGTTCCGATATATTCGCCGCGCTGATTTTTCAAACGTTTCGTTGTTATGAGCGAACTGCCGTGGCGCTCCCCCGGATTCCCCCGGTCATCAGCGAGCGACGCGAGCTTAATCGCACGGAGCCGCCCGCGCCGGTCGCGGACCGGCTCTGCGTTCGACGCTGAAAGATACCTAGCAATCGCGCCCGGCTCACGGACCACGGCCAACAAACGTCCTATTGAGTCGATCACCGGCACACGCCGCTTTCCGTCGGCCACTCGCTCTTGTTTTTCGCCGACGCGGATCGGCGTTTCGGAGTTGGCCGGAGGTGCGCTCATGTCATAGTCATTTTCCAGATGTGATCACAGCCGAGCCACTGTTGACAATTTTGCCTGAAACAAGCTACCCTTGACTAGTCTATACTTGGACAACTTGGACATTGGTTTAGAATGGCGAAATCAATTCGATTGCTGTGCCCCAAACACCCCGGCGATGTGTGGTGCGCGGAAGGGCTCCTCTTTTTTGCTACAGGACCCGACCATGAGGTCCAGAAACAAATTCGCGCCGACATTCTGCTACGTTTCTTGCGAATAGTCGACGAAAGGACTGCCGTGGCGTTCGCTAAGACGTACGGACCCATCCAACCAATGCGTGCGTGGGGACAGGATACTAAAACCGTAGCCGCAACCAACTCCATCGAGGTCGTAATCGTTCAAGCGGAGCGTCTTCGCCTGATTCATAGCAGCCCACGAGACTTCACATGGAAACGAGCGGATTATTATCAGGCTTGGGCTATCTGCAGGCTCTCCTGCATTGCTGCATTCTTCGACCGGCGATCATCTTCGACGAGGAACGCGGGACTTATCGAACCACCCTAGCCACCAGCCCCGTCGCCCAGCCCCAGAATCTTGACCTACTAACATGCGCGTTGTCGGCCGTCATCTATTTGGTCGGTGGACGAATTTGGGGCCGCCAGAGTGAAGAGGTCCATATGGTGAAGTGCGCGGCGCGTGGACGCAACTTCGAAGCCGACCGCTTACCTTTGGCGGATCGCCGTTCATGGTTTCCATCATGCAAAGGGACGGCGCGCCAATCGTCCACAAACAAAAGGTATCAGAGAGTCGCTTCAGCGGATTCCGCGGCGGGGAAGCTAGCCAACATCAAAAAGCGAACAACGAACAGCCAGAATCAAATCTAAGCTAGACCTTCATCAACGGAACAAGCCAGCGCAGCGAGCATTCGGTATTGCAGGGGGTTCACGACGACTCGGATCGCAGCACCGCCGGGAGCCATTGGCGGCTGCTCAGGCGCGTTATTTCTTCTCCAGTCCGGCACTGAGAGGTCTGGAAGTGGTAGCCCGCGACGCGGTATTCGTGCTCGCTCAGTCACCAGAATGAGTTGCTTTCTTACCGCCGCTTCAGTCGCTGCCGACAAAGGGACCAACGGACCATCCCATTGGGATGCTCGTACGGCACAGTTTCCGCAAGCGCCACCGCTTCCGAAGTACCCATGCGTAATATCCGGTGCCAAGCGCAGTCTTGCTTCGGCCGTTGTTATTCCCATCTTGCGTGCGTTGCGAATGCGCAGTTTACGGGTGAGTGGGCCGACACACTCGGTCAGCTCTGCCACACCGACGACCATGCCCGAGCCACTCTCGATCGGGCCGATGAGTTCGCGAATGAGGCAACGACCGCGACGGATTTCCCGGATTTTGCACCATCAAGAATGCGTTGCATTGGTTCGGACATAATGACGAGGGCACGGATGTATGCCAGTGATTGTAGTACATGTCACCCCTTTTTCTGGCGACTGGCACACTATGACTGGCAGAGAAACATTCATGTTGGAGCTGGAGTCAACTCGCTTGAAGCCTGGGGCAACCCTTAACCTGTCGTCGTGTCAATGGTCACACAACCCGCCGCCTGATAACTTGGCATTCAGGTGAAAAATCTCGGCGGAAAAATCAGGCTGGCGGCTACCGACATTAGCAACCACCTTTTTTGTGGCCACCTGACTACACTCAATTTGAGTGAAATCCGGGGCGAACGAGTGGCTCCGCCCGTTAGAGCGCCTGATCTCGTCGTTATTCAGGAGCGTGGCCTCAGACATGAGCAGTCTTATGTCGAAAGACTGGTCTCCCAAGGCCTTTCGATCGCGGACCTCAATGGCATCAAGAGCGAAAGTGGTACGGTCTCCGAGACTCTGAAAGCAATGGCCGCTGGTATCGAAGTCATTGTCCAGGGTGCGCTAGGAGCGATGCCTGGTTCGGGCACGCCGGACATTTACGAAAGAAAAAGATCCCGAGTGGTCTAGGCGGATGGTCCTACGAACCATACGACTGCAAACTCGCGCGAGAAACCAAAGCCGCTACTATTCTCCAACTTTCGCACTACGCCGCCTCATCGCCATCGCGCAAGGCCAGGAACCCGAGCATATGTACGTCGTCCCGTATTCAGAGGACTTCGCAGTAGAGGAATATCGTGTCCTTGATTTTGCGGCGTACTATCGCGCAGTCAGGTTGCGGCTCGAAAAGACCGCAGCCGAGAATCGGCGCACATATCCGGAACCAAAGGAGCACTGGGCGACGTATGCCGGTGGTGGCCGGACTGTGATCTCCAATGGCGAAAAGACGATCACCTTTCGTTAACGGCAGAAATAAGCCGACTTCAGCGCAAGCAACTGCTTGGATCGGACCTCCAACCGTCGAGTATGGCACGACTCCCAGTCCCTCTTGTCAGAAAGCCACGGCAACGGACCTAAAGAGGGGTACGTCCGCATCCGGGAACAGGCGCGCGTCCAGGTTGCCGCGCGAATATCAAGAGATCCGGTCGACGAATCTTGGCGCTGCTGGGCCAGCCGGGACTGACGCGCTTGCGGAACCGTCGCCTGGAGACATCTTCTTTGATCTTGAAAGTGATCCGTTTGTCGGCACCCACGGACGCGAGTGCATTCTTTTCGTTTTCGGCGTTCAAACCGCCGATGGCCAATTCGTCATATGAGCGGCGCTGGGCACTCTCCGCCGCGGAAGAAAAAGCTGCCTTCGAATGGTTCATCGATTTTGTGATGGAGCAGTGGAAGTCATTCCCGCCAATGCATATCTACCATTTCGGCCATAAGGAGCCATCTACGCTAAAGGCCTTAATGGGCCGCTATGTGACCCGCGAAGACGAAATTGACCGGATGTTGAGGGCGGGCGTTCTTGTACCTCCACTCCATCACGAAGCAATCCGTATGCGCAAGCGTCTAAGCAAGATTCGCTTAAAGCACTTGAAGAATTTCATGGCTTCAAGCGAACCGTCCCGCTCGACGAAGCTCGGACCGCCATGCGGCAGGTGGAGCATGCATTAGAGCTTAGCCGGGTGATGACAATCGATCCCGATATTTGCAGGGTGGTGGAAGGCTACAACGCAGACGATTGCATCTCCACTCTGGCACTCCGGAATTGGCTTGAAAGCCTTCGGCTGGTCGAGGTTAAGAACGGCGCTGTTGTTCCCAGGCCGGTGGCTCACGATGATGCACCGTCAGACGCATTGGGTGAGCGACAAGCCCGCGTGGCGGCCTTGGTTACCAAGCTGACTCACGATGTTCCAGTAGAAGAAACGCAGCGTTCAGCCGAGCAGGCAGCGTCCTGGCTTCTTTCAAACCTGCTCGATTGGCATCGACGTGAGGAGAAGGTGGCCTACTGGGAGAAGTTTCGATTGCGCGAACTGGGCGACGAAGAATTGCAGGATGAAGCGACAGCAATTGGGGGATTGGAATATCTGAAGGAAATACCACCGGAAGGGAGGCGAAGGCTTCCTATCCATGAGTATTCCTTCCCGCTGCAGGAAACGAACCTTAAGGCGGGCGACAAAGTCTACAACCAGGACGCCCAAATCGGAACGATCGAGTATATCGATCCTATTAAAGGGCTTTTGGGGATCAAGAAGACAGCCAAGGCGATTGCTTCTCACCCTCAGTCTGTCTACTCGTACGAAATTATCCGCTCGGATGAGCTAGCGGATTCGCTGTTTCGACTCGCGGAGTACGTGTCGAGGAACGGCCTTGTTGCGCCTCAGCCGTATCGAATCGCGTGCGATCTGCTCCTGCGGCGCCCTCCCCGGCTCAAAGCGGGCGGCAACGAGCCGGTGCCGCTCGTGAAAGCCAACGAAACAGTCGTTGATGCCGCCCGGCGCTTGGCGTCCGACCTCGATGGTTCGGTTTTGGCGATTCAGGGACCTCCCGGCGCGGGCAAGACATTCACGGCGGCGCACATGATCGTCACCGCACTCTCCACTGGAAAACGGGTGGGGGTTGCGGCAAGCAGCCATAAGGTCATTCGAAAGTTGCTTGAAGATGTCCAGTCGGCGGCCGGAGAAGCAGGGATTGGCCCAGTTAACTGTCTTCACAAGGTTTCCGAAGCATCCAAAGCTGATCTACCCGATTGGTTAGAAGAAACGACCGAAAACTCGGATGCGGTCGCGAGTATAAGCGAGGGAAGTTGCCAAGTTCTCGCCGGAACGGCATGGCTTTGGGCACGCGAAGAAGCGGTCGGAATCGTTGACATGCTGTTCGTCGATGAGGCCGGTCAGATGTCCTTGGCCAACGCCGCTGCCATTGCGCCGGCCGCGACGAATCTGATCCTTCTTGGCGATCCCCAGCAGTTGGACCAACCACTTCAAGGCAGCCATCCTGAAGGCGCCGAAGTTTCCGCCTTGGAGCATCTACTGCACGGAGCCAAGACAATCGACCCGCGCCACGGCTTGTTCCTCGACAAGACTTGGCGGCTTCACCCGGACATTTGTCGCTTCACTTCAGAACTGTTCTATGAAGGCCGCCTTAAGTCCCGCGCGGGCCTGGAAAACCAACGGATCGAGGGTCACGCCTGGTTGGGCCAGTCTGGACCACGTTACTTGCCTGTGGAACATGAAGGCAACCAGAATTCTTCAATTGAAGAGGTGGATTACATCACCTCCCTCGTGGAGGGGCTGTTGGCACCGGATATCCACTGGGTGGATGACAAGGGCAACCGTCGGCGGCTCGCTCCAGATGACATTCTGATCGTCGCCCCGTATAACGCTCAGGTCGCCGCTCTGGCCCGACGTTTGCCTGGGATGCGCATTGGCACTGTCGACAAGTTCCAGGGCCAGCAAGCGCCAGTAGTGATCTATTCCCTGACGACATCGACTCCAGAAGATGCGCCGCGCGGGATGGAGTTCCTATACAGCCTAAATCGACTCAACGTCGCGACATCCCGCGCAAAGGCATTATCGATACTGGTGGGCAGTGCAACGCTGCTGGAGCCAGAATGCAAGACACCACGTCAGCTGCGCCTCGCGAATGCGCTTTGCCGCTACCTGGAGCTGTCGGGCGCCGCCAGTGAAGTGGCGCTTACCGCGACGTGAGTGCGACCCCATGTTCATTTCACTAGTTCCATCAATTTTGCGTAGCTATCGACCACATGGTGGACCGGGGCAACGTAATCGACTACGCGGAGATCGCCCGCCTTGGCTACGTCACGCGTGCACGGCCTTCGTAGATCATGAACCTACTTCTGCTTGCACCGGACATGCAGGAGGAAATCCTAGCGCAGGAGGCAATTGAGGTTGGCACGGCGATGATATTTGAAAGGCACCTTCGTCATCTCGTTGTCTATCCCAGTTGGCAGCAGGAGCGCTCCGCGTGGACCGCGCTAAAAAAGCCGGTAGAATAGCACCGATGTTCGTTGGCTCGGAGTTCCCAGGTGACGACAACCGCGTCCTGATGGACGTGCAGCACGCCGTGTACGGTGAGATGGTAGGGCGGCTGTTCTCCGGACCGCGCGATCGCTACTTAACCGCAGCCAGGTTGCTGCGGATCGATACCGAGTTCGTTCAGAAGTTGCAATCCATGACCTCCTTCGACCATCGGACGCTTCAAGGCGCGCACGACCGGATCGCAGCCTATTTCCGATTCCGCCGCGATGACGGTGGCCAACTCCAACTTGGCGAGACCGACGCTGAATACCGTCAACGGCTTGAGCGCGGTTGGCGGGCGTTCTTTCAGGAAGAGATAGAGTACTTGACGGCCGACGACGAGTTCACTCGCGCGGTCTGCACTGCCACCGCCCATGGGAATAAAGATCCCGGCTGCACCGCTGAAAGCTGGCTCGACCAGTTCCTACGGGATCGATATGGTGTGCGCGGTTTGGCCTTTGCCCCTGTGACAAGGGCTTCGACTCCAGGTTGACGGCGACGCCGCCAGCGCTACTTGACCAATTCCATCAGCTTCGCGTAGCTATCGACCACGTCGTATTTCACCTGATCCGACGTGATCTTCGCGAAAAACCGGCGCGCGCATTCGATCTTGCTTTCCTCGATCTTCCGCAGATCCATCGACGAGAGGCTACCTTTGGTCTCGGCGATGAAATAGATGTGCTTGACCGAGCCTTGCATGAAGGCAATCGCCCAGTCGGGATTGTAGTTGCCTACCGGAGTGGGAATCAAGAAAGCCTTGGGCAGCTTGGCATAGACCTCGACCTCGGTACCGCTATCGAGTTCCCGGACGAACTTTCGTTCGATCTCGGAGTCAGTGAAAACGTAGTCGTAAACGTGGCGGTTGGCCTTGAAAGCTTTGCTGAAATCTTCCTTGGGCTTCTCCCTGGTGAAGATATCGACATCGTAGGCATCATCCACCGGGCTATAGGCGAGATGCTCGACGATCACCGTCGCCTTTTGCTCGTTGATCAGTTGAGCGGCCTTTCGAATGAAGTCCTCGGGGTTCACGCGGTACTGGCTGAAAACTGCCGGCCTGCATCTTCTGGAGAATGGCTCCGATCGGTCGCGCGAGTCAGCTTTGTCTCGCTCGGCCAACTTACCGATGAGATCGTACTTGACGGCGGAATGGACCGAGGTTTTGAGATGTGACGTTTCCGTCTCCTGACCTTAAACGCGTCGCCCTTCTTCAGCGCCTCATAGCTGGCATTATCGGTTTGCTCGCCCCGTTGGATGGTGTATTGCAGCGGAGTGACCTTCAGTTCTTTGTCGAGCACGGCCACGCACTTTGCCACCAGTTCCGCCGTCTCAAAATGAACGGCGTATGCTGCCTTGCGGTTGATGCGGCTCCAAAGCTCCTGGAATTCCTTCTTGTGGAAGTTGGCATTCAGCGGGTTCGCCTTCACCTTCCGCTCATCTTCAATGGCCGGTAGCTGTGCGTCGCTGAACACAGCGTCGATCAGACGATAAATCTGAGGAGCCCACGGTGCCAAATCCGCTGGCAGCGGAGCCAGCGTGCCTTCGCGTTTGGCGTCGTGGTAAGCAGCGGCGATCCGGTCGTTGTCATCGGTATAGTCATTCTTGACGAGATACCGGTAGATGGCCTTCGCCATCGGTGCCGTCACTTTGGTCTCCCCGGCAAACTCTGTCTTTAGAACCTTGCCGGTGAAGTACGCCTCATCCGCCTTCAGTGGGCGCGCCGAAAGCCCAGCGCTGATATCGCGCTGCAGGCCGGTCACGAAGTCCTTGTAGCTTTCGCTGGCCACGACGGTCAGCACGTTCACCTGATGGACCGTGGCCGGGTCATCCATGCGGTCGCCGTGTTGATTCACGGAGAGCCGCAGGCCGCGCCCAACTTCCTGTCGGCGGGAAATGGTGTTGTCGCTGTGCTTGAGCGTGCAGATCACGAAGACATTCGGGTTGTCCCAACCCTCGCGCAAAGCCGAGTGCGAAAAGATGAAGCGGACCGGCTCTTCAAAGGACAGCAGCCGTTCCTTGTCCTTCAGAATGAGATCGTAAGCGTCCACATCATCCGCCTCGGTGGAGCGCGCTCCCGTACTCGGGTTCACCAGGCGCTTGCTTTTCTTGTCGATGGAAAAATAGCCGTTGTGTGTGCTCGATGTCAGGATGCCCTTCAGATACCGGTTATAGGGCGAGTCCTCCAGCGTCAGCACTTCGTTTAGCTGGATGTTGTACTCTTCCTCGAAGATCTGCGCATATTCGCCGGGGTGCTCTCCAGCGTCGTCGTAGGAACGGTACTTGGCAACTTCATCAATGAAGAACAGCGTGAGTACTTTCAGCCCTTGCGAGAAGAGTTCCTGCTCTTTTTCGAAGTGGGCCTTGATGGCTTCGCGGATCTGAATCCGGCGCAAGGCGGTCTCGGTCACGTCGCCGGTCGCTTCTCCCGCTTGAAGGACCGCGCCGTTGGTGAAGCTCACTGTGTTATCAATCGCGTTGATATCCGAGACGACGAAGCCCTTGTACTGATCCAGGCCCTCCGACAGATCGTAAAGGTTGTCCTTCTTGCCCACCTTCCGCAGGATCACGTTTGATTCCGGTCGTTCTGCCGGATCTCGATTTCCAGGCGCGCCTCCGGCGGCTTGGTCGTTGATATCTGAATCGATTCGCAGGTACAGGTAAGCGTTGGTGCCGGCCAAGCCCTTCACGGAAATCCCGCGAACGGCGATCTTCTTGACGAGCTTCTGGTTGTAGGCGTCCAGGGCGTCCAGCCGGTAGACCTTGTTGTGTTCCTGTTTGTGGGTCGCGGAATACCGCAGCACCATCAGCGGGTTGAACTCCTTCAGGGAGTCCAGGGTCTTGGCGCCTTCCATTCTCTGCGGCTCGTCCAGAATCATGATCGGGCGGTTTCGGGAGATTACGTCAATCGGGCGGCGTGACTGAAAGTCGTCCAATTCCTCGTAGATGCGGCGGGCATCTTGCCCGCGCGCGTTGAAAGCCTGGACGTTGATCACCATGACGTTGATCCCGGCGTCGGAGGAGAAACTCTCCAGGTTGTGCAGTTGCTTGGAGCTGTAGATGAAAAAGCGGGCGCGCTTGCCGTACTGCTCCAGGAAGTGCTCGGCGGTGATTTCGAGCGATTTGAAAACGCCCTCCCGGATGGCGATGCTCGGCACCACGACGATGAACTTGCTCCAGCCATACCGCTTGTTGAGTTCGAACATCGTCTTGATGTAGCAATACGTCTTGCCGGTGCCAGTCTCCATCTCGATATCGAGGTTGATATCGCATATGGGCGTCCGCTTGAGCGCTTCGGAGAGCGTGAGGTTCTGGCTTTGCTGGACGGCCTGAATATTTGTCAACACTTCGGGCAGAGGAATCGCCAGGTCGCTATTCTTGAAGCCGGTGAACTCGAGATTTGCAAGGAACGGCGCGGCGGGATCGACTTCGCGTCCCGGATCGATACGGTAGATCACACCGCCGTTCAACGGTTGGCCCTGGAAGGTGTTCACCACCGCCGTGACCGCGTCGCTCTGGAAGCCCTGTTGCTTGAACTTTAGCTTCATGGCTAGAAGGGACCGGATCTCGGTCGACAGGAGACAGGAGCTTGAAGATCTGCTCCACGTTGATCTTGACGCTGTCGCTGCCGTAGCTGCTGTCGCGGAAGACGGCCCGGAGCGGTTTCCGCTTGGCGATTTCCTTCACAAGATCGTCGCTGATGTTCTGGTCGAAACAGGCCGCCAGCGCATTGCCGTCTACGAAGTAGACAGTCTTTCCGCCAACGGTTTCCTGCGCGATCGGCAAGGCAAGGTCTACACCCCAGTCCACCAAGATCTGAAACAGCAGATCCTCGGGTGTGCGGTCAGATTTGATGTTGTCCACCTGCGCGAGGAGGTCTCCCTGCTTCGACTTGGTCCGGGCTGTAAAACACATCCTTCATATTAGAAGTGTCAATCTTGAGTGTGCGGAAACCAGTGTCCAGACCCGGGGCAGTCAGGGCCGTATCTGCTCTGATTTTCTCTCCGGCTCGGCGAATCCGCATTCGGCAAACGTCGGCAATCGTCTTGAGCCCCCCAACATCCACAACAGACGATGAAATAGGCTCCGCCAATTGCACAAGTATCGCTCGACGGTTTCCTCCGTCCTCAGAGTTAAGGCCCATCGTGGCGTGCATCGTTGATCCTGACCCGGCGAAAAAGTCAAGCACCAGGGCACCCTCATCCCGGAGCGTAGCGAGCTGAAGGATGCGCTTGAGCAACCGAGTTGGTTTTGGAGTATCGAACATGGAATCCGAGTCGGGAAAATCAACGGCCGCCAAAAGCTCCTTTTTCGCTTCCTGGGTATGCCCGACCTCCTCATAGGTCCAGAGTGTTTGAGGAACTCGACCCGACTTCACGTCGCTGAGAAATCGTTTGAGGCGTGGAACGTTATCGCCATCCACTCCCCACCAGATTCGCTTGTCCAGATCAAGTTCCTTAAACTTGCTCGGCGAGACCCGCCAATATGTCCCTGGGGGTGGGCCTTCGATCACCCGCCCTGACGGACAAGTCACGGGATATGTCCCGTCGGAATAGTAGTTCCTCGCAGAAAGATCCCCAGAAGTCCAAGGCCCCCGAGGGTCCTCATCGGGATTTGAATATCGTGCGTTCATCTCGTCTGTTCGTGGAAGCAGGCAAGGAGTCCACGTCTGTGCGCTCTTTGCGTAAACAACGATATAGTCGTGATCCTCGGAAAAATGGCGTGCCGAATTCTTGGGTGAAAAGACCTTTTGCCAGATGATCGTTGCTACGAAATTGTCGGCACCAAACACCTCGTTCATCGCAGCACGGAGATTGTGGATCTCATGATCTGCGATGCTGACAAAAATTGCGCCGTCATCGCTCAGCAGGTTCCTAGCGAGGCGCAGCCGTGGGTACAACATTGTCGGCCAATCGGAGTGGAACCTCCCGTTCGCTTCGGTGTTTGCCACCATCCGATGGCCCGACTCGTCCGTCTGTTGCGAGCGTTCAAAGTACGCAGCCGCATCCTCGGCGAAGTCATCATCGTAGACGAAGTCGTTGCCGGTGTTGTAGGGCGGATCAATGTAGATGAGCTTCACCTTGCCCAGATACGTCTCCTGAAGGAGCTTCAAGGCATCTAAGTTGTCCCCCTCGATAAATAGGTTTTTCGTCGAGTCAAAGTCGACGCTTTGTTCCCGACACGGTCGCAGAGTTTTGGCTATCGGCGCGTTCGCAATCAGAATAGCCTCACGCTTTCCTGGCCAGTCCAAGTGATACCGCTCGCGTGGGCCGTCCACCACGTGATCCGAAAGCTCCTGCCGGAGCTGGTCGAAATCCACAGAGTGCGTGAGGTTACCGTGCTCGTCGTAAGCCTCCGTAATACAGTTTGGGAACAACGCCGCGAGCTTCTGGAAATTCTCGGAGACGAAGTCAGGTGTGTGGAGCTTGAGCTTTTCCATGGATGCGGCGATTCCTCACAATTGTCGCTGAAGACGGGCCAGTTCGGCGCGGCGAGCCCGAAGCGTTGAATTCAGTTCGACTTTGCGATTGAACTGGATCTCCTTCTTGACGCGGGCCTCCAACTGCCGACATTCGTTCTCCTTGGCGCGGATCAGGCTGGCGCGATCCGCCATAGATTGCAGCGATTCATCAGGCCGCGGAGCGAGCGCCATAGGACTGGCTAGCATGTGCCGGTGGAGCATTTGTTCGTAGAGTCCGGCAAGATCGAGGGCGACGGGCAGCGGAGGACGCGGCTCGTTCGCCGGTTGCCACGGAGTTTCAAAGTACGCTTCCACCACATTCTTGCGGCTGCTGGCTTCACTGGGGCGTTTGTAGGCCGCGGCGAACTTCACGCGGCCGTCGAACATCAGCTCGAAAAACAATAGTGACTGAATCGCCTTGTCGAGAGTCCGCAGGACATCCTCCGCGAGCTCGCGTCCCTTAAGGGCGACCTCGAACACTTGAATCTCCTGCGCGATCCCCTTGGCGGGAACGTTGACCGTTTCGGGGGCCAGCTTATACTTCCAGATGATTTCAGCGACCTGCGAAACAAACCGATCCCGAATGGAGCGGCTCGGCTTGGCGTGGGCGTAGATCTTGTTCTTAGGCACTGGGCGGTTCACTTCGGCCTGCTGGGGGTACGCAAACATGGCGGTTCAAAGGCTGCTCTGGGCGGCGGCTTCCTGCACGACCAGAAAGGCGATCAGCTCGAAGTCGTCCATGCCGGCGATCGTGTCAACCAGAGCGGTAGTCTTCGGACCGGTAAATAGTGTGTCGAGATCCTTTTCTTCCTTGAAATCCGCGATCGAACGAATGGCCCGCGATAACAAGCCGGAGTAGAGTTGCATGTCGCGCCCGTCATGAGTTTCACGTTGAAGGGCCGGTAAGCTTCCGGAACGGGATCGCTGCAGCCCTTGCACGCGGATCGCGCTAGATCGAGCAAGCGCTTCACTTCCGTGTGCGTGACAATGACCTGGGCGTCTTCTCCAACGTAGACAAGGTAGTAGGGGTGCAGCCGATTGTGCTGGTTCAGGTTGACGCTCTTGTGGCGGTTTCGAAGCGCGAAAATGACGCCAGGCGCCAGGCCACGTTCGTGGTCGGCCGGGACGACAGCATGCATTCCCGTTGGTAAACCATCCAAGGTCGCCATTCGCCTTGACGTAGTTGAGCAGGTCCATGCGGAAATCATTCAGCCCCAGATCGGTGATGGAGACGCCGGTCTTGAGGTCTTCCAGTTCGATGACTTCCTCCTGCAGGCGGCGAAGTTGCTCTTTGCGGTAGGAAATGTCGTTGGAGCGGCCGTCCAGCGGATTGTCGTCGCCGGTGGCCGTCACGTCGGCGATCACCATGCGGTTCTCGACACGCTCTTTGAGGTTGATGTACTCGTCCAGGGTGATGTCGGGCCAGTAGTTGACGAGCTGGATGCAGGCATTGTTGGAGCCGATGCGGTCGATGCGGCCAAAGCGCTGGATGATGCGGACTGGATTCCAGTGGATGTCGTAGTTGATGAGGTAGTCGCAGTCCTGGAGGTTCTGGCCTTCGGAAATGCAATCGGTGCCGATGAGAAGGTCGATCTCGTTCGGGTCCTTGGGAAGGAGGATGGCTTTCTCCTTGGAGACGCGGCGAGAACAGGGTGAGCAACGACTGGAAGTCGTACCCGCGCCCAATGTGTCGACTTCGGGCGTTTCGGCTGCCGGTGACGCGCGCCGCTGTGCATGCCCTGCTTGTGTCAGAAGACTGGGCCGCCAATTGGTCGTACAGATAATTGGCGGTGTCGGCGAACGCCGTGAAGACGATCACCTTTCGATTGCCTGGATTGATCGGGGCGTCGAGCTTGCCTAGGATCTGGGTCTTCAGGTGCTGAAGTTTGGTCGTCGGCGGGGGTGATCTTCCGCATCTCGTCCAGCAGCGCCTGGATGATTGCCAGGTCGGCGCGCAGGTCATGGTCCCAGGACGGCAGATCCATGTCGGACAGACTGATGCTGAACTTTGCCGCCGATTTCTTCGCCTGGCTCTCATCGAGGATGTCATCAAATGCTTCGTCGTCATCCGGCTCCGTGTTCTCGAAGGCGGCGACACGTCAGTGAAGCTGGCGTCATGGCCGTTGTTGCGAAAATCTCGATCTTCGCGAGGGTTGCCAGGTGAAGGTTCTGCAGCCGTTCCAGGGTGAGACGAAAGGCCTCGACGGAGCTTTCCAGCCGCTTGAGCAGGTTGACCGTCATCAGCGTCTGGAGGCTTCTTTCGCGGTCCTCCTGCTTCAGGGTTCCGCCGCCGCCTCTGACCTCGGTGTCGTAGAGATCCTCGTACTTGGAAAGCCGGCTGGGAAGGATGTACTGATCGGCGCGTAGACGCCGAGCTTCAACAGGGAAAGCCGGTCAAAGATCTCGTTGAAGCCGATCACATCCGGCCGCTGGGTCAAGGGGAGTGAACCGAAATGGGCTTGAGCCGCTCAGGGAACTGTCCGATGTCCTTGGTGTCGTAAAACGTCTGGATGTGCTTGCGGACCGGGCGATCGTCACGCAGTCCAGCAGCTCGAAGAAGTCGAAGTCAAGGGCTTCGAGGATCGCGGCGGGCGTGCGCTCCTCCGGGGGCCAGTTTTGACCATGCGTTGAACACCGCCTGGGCGTGGCGGAAGATCTCGTCGACGTTTTTCGACGTGCGCAGCTTGTCGCTAAGGTGCTCCGGATCGCCCTCGTAAGCCAGGGCAAGCTGGTTCCGCAGGTCGTTGAAGCGGTTGTTGACGGGCGTGGCGGAAAGCATCAGAACCTTGGTCTTGACGCCCTCCTGGATCACACGATTCATGAGCCGTTGATAGCGCGTCTCCCGGTCTTTGAAGGCATCGTTGTTGCGGAAGTTGTGCGATTCGTCGATGACGACGAGATCGTAGTTGCCCCAGTTGATGCGGTTCAGCGGCATGCCGAAGGAATACCCGCTGGTTCGCGAGCAGGTCCGTGTGGCAGAGAACGTCGTAACTGAAGCGATCCTTCGCGAAGATGTTGGTCGTCAGGTTGCCGTTGTAGTTCATCCAATTGTCAGGCAAGCTTCTTGGGGCAAAGCACGAGCACGGACCGGTTGCGCAGTTCGTAGTACTTGATGACCGCCAGCGCCGTAAACGTCTTGCCCAGGCCGACGCTGTCGGCCAGGATGCAGCCGTTGTAGGTTTCCAGCTTGTTGATGATGCCGGTGGCGGCATCGCGCTGGAAGTTGAACAGCTTCTGCCAGACGAGGCTGTCCTGGTAGCCGGTCAGGTCGTTCGGCAGCACGTCTTCGCTGATGTCCTCCAGGAACTCGCGAAGATGTTGTAGAGCATCAGGAAGTAGATGCGCTGCGGCGGGTTTTCCTGATACACCGCCGCGATGTGCTCGCAGATAAGGCCGGTGACGTCTTCGAGCTTTTCCTCGTCGCTCCAGATCTGATCGAACAGGCTGATGTACGTGGCGGCGACGGACGGCTCGTCCATCCGGTTGACCATGTTGGAGACGGCGTTGCCTTGTTGGTAGCCGAGGTCGACGGCGGTAAATCCGTGGAGCGGCATGTACACCGCGTCCGTGCCCGTCCCTTCCAGGCAGGCGAACTGCTGCATCGGGGCCTTGCCGCGATTGGAGCGGAAGGCCGTCTTGCGCCGCATCCATTCCGCGCACTCCCTGGCAATGGCGCGCTGGGTGAGCTTGTTCTTCAGGCGGATTTCAAATTCGCTGCCGTAGAAGCCCCGTTCCCGTTCGAGCTTGGGGATATGGAATTCGCGGTGTTCCTTGCGGACCTTGTCAGTGACCTCGCTGGGAACGAACGTTGGGGCCGTGAAGATGAACTGAAGGGACTCGATCTTTTCGAACTCCGCCTTGAGGGCTTCAAAGGCGTAGATCGAAAAACATGATGCGGCGATCTTGAGTTTGGTTCCGGGCCGGATGGACTGCTTGAGATCGTCTCCGAGCAAGCGATTGATGTTGTCGATGATCTCCATGTTGCTGACACGAGTCCGGTGTTGGATCAGTGACATCCGATGGCTTCACAGTTCTTAAGCAGGTCTTACCTTGAGGGCAGAAAACCTCGAAGTCAGTTTGAATACTGCATTATAGCCGTTTGAGATTCGGATATCTTCGAATTCAATGTTTTGGTGCGAGCCTTTGAGTCAGCTAGAATCCGCGCAACGTAAGCTGAGAAGCGCCATCAGAAGACTTTCGCAAGCGATTCCGTCGACGCTATTCGGCTTCTTCAATCTCCAGCAGCCGGAATTGTCGCGGATTCTGCAATTGGAAAGAGCGCCCCTCTTTCCTTAGGTCACCAACACAGGTGATGGGGCGGGACTCTTTGTGCGCCTGGAGGGCCACTTCGTATTCGGGCTCAGCCAATTCCAGTAGAACCCGACGTGGCCGTTCATCGATGAGGGCATTTACAGACACGTGGCCAGTGATTACGCCGACTGGGCGCTCCAGTTTTTCAACAAAACCAAAGAGTTCGTAATCATCGCGAGGCTCGGTTTCTTTGAAAAGACGAGAGGCCTCTTGGATGACAGGGATAAAGTCAGATGAAATTGCGGTTGTTGACCGTGGCGATCCGTTGTTTGGTCGACTTCGAGACCAAGAAACGGACACTTCTATGCCGTTGTTGGGACTAACCCGTCCAAGGCCGACCAGTGCATCGCAAAGGTTCGCGCTCACGCCGTTGTGAACGGCTGCTCGAAACGGCAGCAGATCCCCTGTCTCAACCGCTAGCTGAGCGGCTTCTCTAACTGAAACCAGGGATCTAGTTAACATCTGCATGACTTGCCGCTCAAACGGCGACTCCGCAAGAGCATCCGCTCGAAGAGCTGGAGGTACCGGCGAGTGGATAGTCAATACATAGCTTCCCTGCTCGGTTTGCCCCATCCGAACGTTCTCCATGAACTCCGCAGCTCTTAAGGGCTTCCGCCGGGGCCAGTAGGGACTTGGAGCGACGGTAGCACACGCTGCAGCCAAGATCATTTCACGGGCGTGCTCAACAAAGGCGACGCCGACATCGAGCGGTATGGTCCCGTCAGCAGCCCCGGCGCTAAGCGATCGGATTCTTACCAAGTCAGCCGAAGTGGTGATGAGGTCTTTGACGATATCTTCCTGTGATCGCTGCTCAACGAATTCAAGTTTTCCTAGAACTTCAGCAATCCTCAACGCGAAGTCGGCTGCATCACGGCGCAATGGAACGACGACATCTTGCGGCTGTGGACCGTCTGGTTTGACCCAAACAGACGCCTTGTTTCCGATATCCGCTTCTCGGTTCCAACCGGAAGCACGTAAATATGCGATCAGATCGACCGGGCGAAGCGAATTCAAGACTTCCTTGTCACGAATCGTTACCTTCATAGCGGATCTCCGCGATCGGTCCTTTCCATCAGCCCGTTTAACGATTCTACGGTAAAGGGCTGGTTTCGCGGGACGTGAACGGTGACGACTCCATTGCCGCTCGGCGGCTGGCCCACCAATGACATCCAGAAAGCACAACGCCGGAGGCTCAACTCGTTCTGCGTAAGCAAGATCCAATTATCAATCTGCTCAGGGACGACGACTAGCAGTAAAATCCGCGGACTGATTAAGTCGGTGATAGTCAAGTCGTCGTAGTTCTTCTTTTTCAGGGGAAGCGCCACCGAAGGTCCATTGCCGTCGTCATCCAGGCGTGCACTTCAATTGGGACATCTAGTTTTGGACGTCTAGGCAGACGGTTAGATATCGTCCAATCGATGCTGTCATTGTCGACGGTTGGTTTCGCTACGGAACACCACCCACGGCGGCGACGGCCAACAGGAACGCATTTGAGACTGTTCCTTCCTTGCGTCGAGGTCCATGTTTTATGGCGCAGCCTCCGGCTCCTGGCAGCCACGAGCCCACGGCTTTTATTCGTTCTACGCCTTTAAAGAAGAAAATGATTAGCAGGTGTTGAAGCGGCAGACCGACATCGCCCGTCTGCGCCATCAGGTCGAACCTGCGCGCTGAGGTTGAGAACGACAGGCCCGATCACCTTCGATCTACTCTTCGTCAGGAACCATAATACCCGTAACGAGGACTGCCGAGCTGAACATTTGTCGCACTGGTCAAAGCTCCGGTGCCGACCGGACACACATGCCACACACAAGACCTCGTCGGTCTCTTCGCAAGCGAAACAAAACACGATGTCGACATCGCAGCAAACGTTTATTGAGCGAATCAGTGGCCATAATGGACGGGAATCCCAGTCCGGAATCGAATTGTCCATAGCGGCGCGGTCAAGCGGCGGTTGCAGCACGCAGCATCCGAGCCGACTTACCGTTTGAAGGTCGCAACCCGGTAGAAACTGGCAAATCGGGACCTGAACCAAACATACTACCCCAACAGGGACCCTGCGTTGAAGTCCAGCCATACCAAAGCGCGCGGTCGGATCTCCGGATCCTTGGGAAAAGCCGAGGAAAGCGAAGCCAACAGTGGTCGCAAAATGACTCGGAATCCGATCTGGTGAACGCTCCTCGGACATGGGCTAAATGATCGGTGAGCATCAGTCTGCAACGTCCCGACCACGCCAGTTCAACCCCTTAATCCCGGCGGGGTGGCCTCCCTCTCGCGCGAGGCTATAGAACGATGACCGCAGCTTCCTGTTTAGAGTGCGCGACGTTGAATTCAGGAGGAACCAGCCGCTTCCCCGCCCGTATTGCGGGATTAGTATTGGGAAACGCCCGGCGTTCCGCTGATCAGGCAGGCAGCGACTTCGTTCGCATTGCCGCACGCTGGTCGACAGTTTGGTAGTAATTGTGGCGTACGCTGTATAATTCTGGTGTTATGACGGTCAAATTCCATGAGTCGGAGCTTCAATTTGGCACGGTCCGAGAGGTTGATGGCGCTTCGGTATCTATAATCGCGGGCGAATTATCGCGCAGACACTCTGGCGTTGAGTACGCCGTGGAGCTCGGGTCATTCGTGCTTGTAGCGTCACCGCAAAGCGATCTGATCGCAACAGTATCAGCCATAAGAATGCAAGAGGTTGTGGAGAAAGGAACCCCAGTCAACGCAAGGTCGTGGTCTGCACTCTTGTGGGCTTTCTGAGAGATGGCGTCAAATTCGAGCGCGGGATCGAGCGATATCCCACCGTTGGGTCCGAAGCATACCTGATGACTGCAAGCGCGCTCGATTCGATGTTCACCCCTACCGAACAGACGCTTGAAATTGGTGAACGCTGCCAGCGGGGCGGGGGCAAGGAGCAAGTCCTGATCGACAAGATGTTCGGCCGGCACACAGCGGTGTTGGTACATCGGGTGCCGGCAAGTCTTGGACGGTTGCGTCCCTTCTGCAGGCCGCGATGGGTCGATCGCTCATACGAGGATCGTGTTTCTCGACCTTCACGACGAGTATAGAAGCGCGTTTCCCGAAACTTTCGAGCGCCTGGGCCGGAAGGTACGGCATATCTCGTCCGGTGCCCTGCGGATTCCGCACTGGTGCCTCAATGCCGAAGAATTGGAGGCCCTTTTTGTTTCGCGTGAATCCACGGCCGCAAACCAATCTGCTCTCTTCAAGAGCATAATCAGGGAGTTGCGAGGACCGGCCGGGGAGGCCGTCGGACTGACTGGACACATCAATCAGCGTTGACACACCAGTATTCTTCTCTTTTGCTGACTTCCTGAATCGGATCAATGGCCTTGATAACGAAATGGTGCAGGGCGCAAAAGCGGTAAGAGAAGCAGGGCCATGGTATGGCAAGCTCTCGAACTCTAATGCGGATGGAGTCAGGTTTGAGGATCCCAGGTACCAGTTTCTATTCAGTGATTTCACTTCGCCCGGAACGCCCTTCGAGGACGTGCTGTCAAATCTGCTTGGTGCGGATGCGCCGTCGCAGATGACAATCATCGATTTTCGGGTTTGCCATCGGAGGTCCTTTCGGTGATCGTGGGTGTGTTGGGGCGGCTTGCCTTTGAGTACAAATACTGGGATACGGATCCCAATTTATTGCCGCTCACACTGGTCTTTGAAGAGGCTCATAACTACCTGCCTCGCAGCGAGGATGCGTCGGACCGCGTTTGTCTCGATCGAATCGAGCGTATTGCGAAGGAGGGGCGCAAATACGGGATCAATATGTTCGTGGTGAGCCAACGACCATCAGAGGTGAGTGAGACCGTGCTGTCGCAATGCGGTAACTTCATTGTGCTGCGATTGACCAACCCAGCCGACCAGGCTTATGTGAGACGCTTACTGCCAGATTTCCTTGCTGTCGCCGTGGATATGCTTCCATACCTTCGGACAGGAGAGGCTGTTCTCTCCGGCGAGGCTGTCGAAGTCCCTACACGGGTAAAGGTCACGACTCCAAACCCTGCTCCTCGCAGCAATGACGTTAAGTACCGCGAAGGGTGGTCCGCGGGCCTTCCGGCTGGATACAGCCCGAAGACGGTTGTTCAGCGGTGGCGAACTAGGACCCGATAGCCCATGCATCTTCGCGCGATCACGCTAGAGGGCTACCGCAGGCAGCACCAACTACGCCGCTCGAAATGGATCAGTTCGGTCGATTCAATATCCTGATTGGGCCGAACAATTCTGGAAAGTCGACTGTCCTTCGGTTTCTTCAGGTGGTTGTGTCCCTGGATTCGCAAGAAGAGCGGAACTACCCTTTAGGATTCCCTGGGAGCAAGTTGATCGAAGTTGGTGGTGGCAGAGCAAGTCCAGCATCCCATCCGGTCCCAGTTAGTCTTTACGGCTCCGGCGCCGGCTCATGAAATCGACCCAAGGCTCCAGGCGATTTGAGCATGACGGGCAATGGCGGGTTACGTCACGATAGCCGGACATCCCCCAAAGGATTGCACAGTCCTGGTGGCGCCCAACGTATTCATCAACGGGAGGTGGCACCCAATCGCACGCAACGCGGTAACCGGAAGCCCGGAGATCGAGTACCTAAACCGCACTGGGAATACGTCTCATCGTCAAGCACTGATGCATGTCCTTATCGGTCTGGCGCTGCAGCAATTCTCGAAGAGTGGGCAAAGGGTACGCGATTTTATGATCCCGTTCGGGCGGTCGACCGTGATGCTGGCCGTAGAGGTTTGGTTGATGGCTCCGAACTTTTAAGGCAGATCCGTGAGCAACAGCTTGATCAAAGGCAGACTTTCATGTTTGAGAAGTTCAGGAAGCGATTGGTCGGCGAACTGAACGCCTTACTCGTTGAACCACCCTCCGCGAACTCCATTGAATCTTCGAGATCAAGGAGGAAGGGGGAGGCGAAAAGAGCGCTTAGACCTCTATATCAAAAGACGAAACGATGATGCGCCGATCGCTCTGCAGTACATGGGTACGGGGATCGCAGAACTGACTATATTCCTCGCCGACCTCCTCCAGAATGAGGACGCCGAGCAGTACTTCATCGAGGAACCAGAGTGTCACCTTCATCCTGGACTGTTGCGACGTTTGATGGTGCGGCTACCGAAGCTCTCCAGTGCTCAGTTTTTTATAACCACACATTCGAATGCCGTTCTCGACAGCACGACCGAAGAAGACAGGATATACAGGTTTGGCTTATCGCCAGGCATTGGAACATCTGTCCAACGATGCAGCGACATCGTTGAGCGGAGTAGTATATTGGACGCGCTTGGTGTCAGTGGTAGCAGCCTCCTGCAGACAAATTGCATACTGTGGGTCGAGGGTCCCTCTGACCGGATTTATCTAAAACTGTGGCTGCGGCATCATAGAGCGGGCGCACGAGCCTGTCGCTTATCGAAGGCAGTGATTTTTCATTTGTCTATTATGGCGGTAAAGTGCTCAGCCATTTTGCATTCGCTGAGGCCGGCCAAGAAGAGCTAGTTGCACTGATTCGGGTTTGCCGATACAGCGCCGTCGATAATGGACCTCGATACTGATCCTGGCGAGCCAACCGAAGAGGTCCGTCAGACTAAGGTTCGCATTCGGAGTGAGGCACTCAAGGATCGAGATCACAGGTTGCGGTATTCAGTATAGGCCGGGAAATCGAAAATGACGTGGATCCTCAGGTCTTTTGCAAGGCCATGGCGAAGTTGCTTAGCGTCGAGGAAAAGACCTTATCTGGCCTAAATTTATCCGGAACCACGAGGTATCCGGAGGAGATTGTCAAACACCTCAAGCTCGATGAAACGGCGCAAAGAAGGCACGACGCAAACTAAAGTGACAAAGTGACGCTGGCGGGATGGTAGCGGAAGCATGGACAGGGAGAGCGATTGTTCCTGCTTATGTGGGCGAATTGGTAGAGCTGATAGAGCGGAGTCGGCTAGCGTGAATATTTCCATGCGACGGCGTTTCTTCCTATGGTTATGGTTCCCTCCTTGTTCAACGCCCGCAAAAGGCCGGCGGTGCCTTAGAAGAGGAGTCGAGCAGCCGCCTGGACAAAAAATTGCCGCCTGTTCCAAGGCTCGGAATGGCAAGTCGCAGAGCGAAGCACTCTTGAGAGTCGGGTATGGACAGTACTCCGGCTTCTTCTCATCCGCTCCCCTGGCTGGACCGATTTCGGATGCGATGCCACCCATCGGTTCTATTTCTCGGTAGTAGCTGTATCCGCCTGAAGGCCCCGAGGGAGGCAAACACTTAATTGACAAAGACCGAGCGCAATCGATGTCAATGCAGGTTTGGACTACAGACAGACCAAAACGGTAGCAGCGGACCTCACCAGCGTAGAACCGAAATAGGTAGGTGCCGCTCTGCTTGGAATGTTGCCCGATCAAAGTCCCATTTCCGGCCCGCGCATTTTAGGCCTTTCATCAGCACCGCCGCAACTATTGGCCTGACTTCGGAGCGACCCCATGTTCAAATTGGCCAGGTGACTTTTCCAAATTGCGTCGCACATGCCTGTGCGAACCCGGGGTCGATATCATACGCAAACGCGATGAGTCCCCAGATGTGATTCCTCATGGCAGCGGTGGCGACGAAACCGCGAGCCAGCGCGTGGCGGGCGGCACCTACGTTGGGATGAAGCAAATAGTGGAGGTGCTGGCGAAGGCCCTGCCTGAATTCTCGCGTGAGACGGGGGGCCGCACCATCCACCAGCAGCCCTAGAACTACCTTGCGTGAACCTGGTGGGGAGATTCTAGTTTTCGCCGTATTTGGGGAGAGGCCGAATTCTCCCATGAGCGAGGAGGTCCTTCCAATCATTTGGACGGCCCGGTCACGCGTGAATTGTTTATCCCCTGTCGAGAGAGTGATGTCGTCAGCGTATCGGCTGTATTCCAGCCCGCTCCTCCTGGCAACTTCGGTCATTCTGATATCGAATTCTTTCATAGCCAAATTCGCCAGCATGGGACTTGTGGGTGATCCCTGAGGGAGATGTCCCATGCGATCTGCTCTGTATGCGCTTATAACTGTCTGTTTCGTTCTTACCAGCCACTGGGCTCTGCGCTTCCGCGGCGTGGGCGATCCTAGGCGAGTACAAAGCCGAGCGAGTTCAAAGCCAATAATCGGTTGATAGCCAAGGCTGGTAAAGACACGCGAAACACGAACTTCCGAAATGGACTCAAAAAAATTAACGAGGTCGAGTTTGATCAGCCACTGGGAATAGCAATGGCGCTCCGCGGCTGACCTAATTGAGCATCCAACCGCAAAAGCTGTACTTGAAGCGTGAGGTGTCGCATGCTTCAACACATGCTCGTTAATCCAGCCCTGTACAGCGAGCAGGCTCGGTTCTGGCACGCAGATCGTGCGAAAACGCGGCCGCGAAACATCAAGCGGGCGCTTTCTGATTCGAAACACGCGATAGGGGTCCTCGATACGCCTCGAAACGATCGCGCGCAGGATGGCATAACTAGCGCCGGTATAGTGGGCGAGGTGCCCGAGCGTAAATATGGGTGGAAGATGATGACTGACAGCCTCGGTCAGCGAGGCAGTAGCGAGGGCATTTTCTAATACGTCAGGTTCCACGCTGGTGGCGCCAGCGCTCGATAAATCTGAGGTCGCCAAGTTTCCATCTACTTTGAACCCTTCTCAGGGTTAGAACTGCCACGCCTGACGCCAGACTCCGCCGCGCCTGAAGGCGTGGCAGAGCTTACACTCAAGCCTCAGCTACTTCGGAGAGACGCTGAATCAGCGCTCCACAAGCAGGCCGTTTCCGATCCTGCCGGTTCCGGGCGGCCCCGGTTTCAACTAGACTTCTTTCTCGGCGGCCTCAGACTCTTAGGATAGTACGGAGATGCATTATGCTGAACAGCCATTGCACCGCGGCTTCGAGGCCCTCGATAATGCTTCAACTCGCGGTGACCAGCCTCGGTAACCACCAGATCCTCGGTGACCAGCGTAGCCTTTTTGATTTCCTTGAGGATGGCGCGGACCTCTGGGATGGTCAGACCGGTTCTACTCGCTATCGTGACCTCGTTGCGAGGGCCTTTCCTTAACGCGGCGAGAACTAACACGGCGCGCTGCCCGCCAGAACTCGCTTCGATCAATCGAGGCGAAACCGCGAGACGGTATTCGTTTAGCGCCTTGAGCCGGCGGGAAATCTGTTCCGCTGTGAGTTCGTCTTTAAATCGCTGCCGGCCATCTCGCGTGACCCTTGATGGAAAAAGAGGCACCCACGAACGAGCAGCGTTAGTCTTGTACAACATCAGCGGGGCATTATCAGGCAAGCCGTGAGCGTACGCCAGCAAGGCCCCGCCGCCATTGAAACCTATGGAATGTGCGCTAGGTACACCGTGAGGGTCATATTTCTCGCAAAGCGCAACGATCTCTGCGGATCGTTGCCGATCAAACTCCGTGTCAATCGTCGGGCATGGTCGAACGATATGAATCGCTGGGCGCGAGTGGTGACGGCGAACTGCCGCTAAACCTATTGGTGTTCCCGAGTAGGCGACAACGTGCAAGGACACCAGCTTTAAAGACCACCAACTTCGTAACGAGCTTGACCGCCAGAGGGCGTCAAGATACGTGCAGGCACGTTCGCCGCTGCCAACGAAATCTGTAACCAGGAACAGTGCTCGAACTCGCCTCGAACGGATGTCGTCGGGACCGGGATGATTCAGGAACGAGGCGTCATCAAGCCTACATAACTCGGAAATTAGTTGAGCAGCAACTCCCTCACTTCCGACGTCCGAATCGGTGACCGAAGTCGCGGGCGGACCAACACCAATTGACCGCCGGGGCCGGTCGTGAGTCTCGGAAAAAAGAGGCTCGGGCCGGCCATAACCATCCTCCAATTTAAGTTCGCGCTCCACATAAAGACCCACTGGTCCCTCGATCGCAGACTTACACTCCTGGATCAAATCCGAAAGCCTGTTGCGGAAATTGTCGGACGATACCAGAACCATTGAGTCAAGCAATTCGCCGGCCAACACTTGATCGGCAACTCTAAATTGACTCAGCCACGGCTGCGCAAAATCTGAGGCTGAAAAAGGCTCAGGCATTAGTTAGGTGCAGTCACTGGAGGGACTGTCGTCATTTACATTATGAACCTCGCTAATAAGGACCTGGTGGCCGAATCACGTTGGCTGCCTGTGGGTTCCGCAAAATCCGCCCTTGGATGGTTTTACCGATCAGGAACGTTAAAACGCGCTTGTGACCATCTTCGGTACTTTCACTTTTCTCGTTCGTCGCAACTGGCGATTTGCGCCCTTTGTTATCCGTCAAGTACGTTAGGCTGGTCTCCGGGGTTCCCCAGCGGATCAGCGATAAGCGGCGATACAGGTTAGCTTGCTGTGGGATCTGGTTACGACTTACAGTCTGTGACAGTTGCATCTCGTTCAACTTGGGAGCCCGGGCCGAACGGACCTGTCAACAAACAGAACCTGTCAACTGGAGAAAACGGAGAATTTGGCGCCGAAGAGGCCCTCGGCGGCGACTTACGCGGTTGACCAGTGCTTCGCGCCTCGTTCTAAGAAGAACCGCAAAACCGTAACGCGTGCCAAATGTTTGGGATAACAGTGCGGTTTCGAGGCGACGCGATGTTGTCAACAAAAGTGCCCTGTGAGTTCGAAATGGAAGTTGTGGCTCCCCGGCATGGATTCGAACCACGATTCACGGCTCCAAAGGCCGCTGTCCTACCATTAGACGACCGGGGATCTCTCGGAGGGAATTTACAGCACCAGTGTAGCATTCGCGGGTCTCATCAGACAGCCAAACCAAGCAACCCGTTAGAATGGTAGCAGTGCTTTTGCGCGTGCACTTTTTTCCAGGCCTCTGCCTGCTTATTCTCGGCCTTGGCCTTCAATTTCCAGTGCTCCGCCGGCTGCTGGATTCTTACCGCCAGCGCCGCTTGATCTGGCTGGGCGCGGCTGCTTCCACGGCTCTGCTGGTCACTGGCTATTTGCTGGAATTTCAACGAGTCCTGCTACACTTCCCGGTCCAATGGTGGACGTGGCTCGAATGCGCCTCTCTTGTCGAGACCATGTGGTTGATCGGTTTGTCGTTGGCGCTCCTGGTCTGGAACAGAGCTCCGCAATTCGATCCCGCGCGGCGAAAACTGCTGGGAGCCGCCGGTGCGGGCCTCTGCTTCCTGCCGGTGGCAGGCACGGCGTTTGGGATTGTGCACCGCAACCAGTTCCGGGTCTCCGAAGTTCCAGTCCCCATCCCCAATCTGCCCAAGGATCTGGACGGATTGCGGATCGTGCAAATCACGGATATTCATCTGAGCCCGTTCCTCAGTGAACGCGAATTCGCCGCCGCCATCGACATGGCGAACGAAACGCGCGCCAACATCGCCCTGGTAACCGGCGATCTGATCACCCGCCCAGGCGATCCGCTGGATGCCTGCCTCCGCCAATTGGCCCGGCTGCGCGCCGAAGCCGGCGTGCTGGGGTGTCTCGGCAATCATGAGATTTATGCGCGCGCGGAGAACTATGTCACCGAACAAGGCCGCCGGATCGGAATCGAGTTCCTGCGGCATCAGGCCAGGCAGCTACGGTTCGGAAATGCGGCGATCAACTTCGCGGGAGTCGACTATCAACGGATGCACTCGCACTACCTCAAAGGCACAGAGCAGTTGATCGTTCCGGGCGCCGTCAACGTGATGCTGTCGCACAACCCGGACGTGTTCCCGGTGGCTGCCGCGCAAGGCTACGCCCTGACCATCGCCGGCCACACCCACGGCGGCCAAGTGGATATCGAAATCCTGCACCAGCACGTAAACGCGGCGCGCTACTTCACTCCCTTTGTGCAAGGCCTCTATCGGCGGGGAAATTCATCCGTTTATGTGTCGAACGGGCTGGGCACCATTGGCGTTCCGGTCCGGCTGGGCGCCCCGCCCGAAGTTTCGGTTCTTCGCCTGTGCGCTATCTGATCCTGAGCGACATTCACGCCAACTGGGAAGCGCTCGGCGCTGTGATGGCGCGCGCCAATTCCCGTTACGATCGGATCGTCTGCTGTGGTGATTTAGTCGGCTATGGCGCCGATCCCGACGCAGTGGTCCGATGGGTCCGAGACAACGTCGACGGAATCGTGCGCGGGAATCACGACAAGGCTTGCTCGGGCTTAGAGGACCTGGAGTGGTTCAATCCCGTGGCGCGCCTGTCGGCCCTTTGGACCCAGGCGGTCATCCAGCCGGAACACGCCGACTATCTGCGGAGTCTGGCGCAAGGCCCGGAACGGATCAACGGTTTTCAGATCCTGCATGGCTCTCCCCTGGATGAAGATGAGTATGTGACGTCCGAGCAGGATGTGGCGCAGGTAGCGCCCTATCTGGACTGTGCGGTCTCTTTTTTCGGACACACCCACTTGCAGGGGGCCTTCCTGTGCCATCGAAACGGAGTAAAGCGGCTGATCGGCGCGGATCCGGAATCCGCCGAAGAGGAGATCGCGCTGGAGCCGGATGTGAACTACTTCATCAATCCCGGTTCCGTGGGGCAGCCACGAGATGGCGACCGGCGCGCCGGCTATGCCATCTATGATCCCGACGCGTGTCTGGTAACTCTATGCCGCGCCGAATACGACATTGCTTCCGCGCAGAAAAAGATCCTGGACGCCGGCTTGCCGGAGCTACTGGCGCTGCGTTTGGACGCCGGCCTTTAATCAAATGATTCGCTCCTTGATCTGTATAACAAAGATCCGTTACGAAACTAATGAAAGAGCGTACGCTCTACGCGTTGATGGCGATGGCATTCGCCGTGTCGCGGCTAGGCTACTACCTGCTCGGCGTCCGCTTTGACGCCCGCCCAGTGCTCCACTACTTCCAGTTCGTCGATCCGGAGCTATTGAAGCACCGGCTTTTCGAAAGCCTGTTCTATCTGCACATCCAGCCGCCGGGCTGGAACCTCTACACGGGCGCCGTTTTGAAGTTGTTCCCGACATCCTATCCGTGGGTCTTCCACGTAATTCACTTGCTGCTCGGGTTGGGGATTTGCTGGTCCACCTATCACTTGATGCGGAGTTGCGGAGTAAATCGCTGGCTGGCATTTACCCTCGCCACGTGGTTCGTGGTAAGTCCCGGCTTGGTCCTATTCGAGAACTACCTGCTCTATGAATATCTAGAAGCCTTTTTGTTGCTGGCCGCCGCCATCGCGTTGGTTCATTTCGCGCGAGAGTCCCGCGTCATCTGGGCGATGCTCTTCTTCGCAGCGCTGTTCGGCCTGGTGCTTGTCAGAAACATCTTCCATCTGATTTATTTCGTCGCCATCCTGGCCGCGCTAGTGCTCCTTTCTCCGCGGCGTCGCCGCATGCTGCTTCTCTGTGGCGCTCTGCCCCTGCTCGCGATCCTGGGACTGTACGCGAAAAATTGGGTTCTCTTTGGTAGCTTCTCCGGCAGCACCTGGATGGGTATGAACATGGACACCATCACGGCGCACCAATTGACCGGCGATGAAGCGAGCGCCTTCGTGAATAAAGGCGTGATCTCCCCGGTTTCACTGCTGGATCTTGGTTCACCCCTCGCTCTTTACCGCCCTTATATTCAAATGCCCACCCGCACCGGCATCGCTGTTCTAGACGATTGCGTCACCTCCACCGGCTCCACCAACTTTAACTGCCTGGCTTTCCTTCAAGTGCAGCGGATCTACACGAGCGATGGATTTCGCCTGTTGAGAAACTACCCGGTGGTCTATCTGCGATCGGTTGAAATAGCCTGGTTCAGTTATTTTCTGCCGGCCGGAGATTTTCCCTTCTTCGATCTGAATCGTCCCAGAATTCACGCCATCGATCGGTTCTGGAACGTTGTGTTCTTTGGACAATTCAAGGAAGCGAGCGATCGCAAGGAACTCAGGCGATTGGCCGCGCGGGGCGCCGGGCCGTGGCTGGTGCTTTACACCGGCGTGTTTCTGATCGTTGGCCTGCCCGCGCTGTGGCTGTGGAGCGCTTACTATGTTGTGAATGGAATGCGACGGAAGACTATCCATCCACCCGCGTCCATTCTCATCGGCTTCCTGTTACTGAACATCGCGTACGTAACGGCCATCGCGAACTTCCTATCCAGCTTCGAAAACAATCGGTATCGCTTTCCACTCGACGCCTTCTATGTGGTGCTGCTCGGCGTTGCCCTCACTAAGGTACCGCCACTGCTTGCATCGGGCTGGTGGTTAATACGTTCCCGCTCGCATCCAGCCGGTCAATCACGAAATACAACATGCGATTCGGCAGGCTTGGGATGGTGACGACGCAGGCGGAACCATTGGCGCAGCTTTGACGCGTCACGCTTTGGTTGGTGAAGCTGTAAGGATCGGTGGGCGTAGCGCTCGGGATCTCGGTCGAACAATCCTGCGCATAGGCGGTGCATTGCAGCAGGTCGCCGCCATTCTCCCGATACCCGAAGCGGGCCCGGATGTTACTCGCGAATGAAGCGCCCCGGTAAGTGACCGTCACCGGCACGAATGTTGTGCGATTCACGCTGTCCACGGGAAAGGCGGCTGGAATTCGATAGGCCAGCCACTCGGTGCGCACGCCGTCCAGCCAATAGCCGGGACAAAACATGAACTGCGCGTCGGCTGTGGGACGGCAGTTACTGTATTCGTAAGTGGTTCCAGGGTGGCCGTGCACATATCCGAACTTACGCGTGGTCACGCCGCTGAAATCTGTCCGATCAATGCGGAACTGAATGCTTTGTCCGCTCCAGGGCGCGGGCTGATAGAGACAAGGGATCGCTTGCGTGAACTGGGAACTCGCGCAGGTGGATGCCAGGTCGGCCTTGGGCAAGCTCATGTACAAGCTTCCGGGCAACGATCCTTCGATGCACTCGTTCGATTGAAAGGCGCGGCAGAGGCTCCAACTGGGCAGATCGCCCGCGTTGCCGGTGGCGGGACTGCTAACATCATGCACCAGATAACGTCCCGCGAATCCCACCAATCCCAGGCGCTTATAATCGCTCGGCCCGGCTGCGCAGCAATCGGCAGCCACGCGATAGGTCTGGTTGGTTCCCGAAACCAGCGTCAGCGACATGCTTCCCAGCGGCGCGCCGCCATTGGACTCAATGCCGCCACCTTCGGAGGGATTGAAGTGCCGGTAGTCGACGAAGAAGGGCGGCGTCGCGACGTCAGGCGCGTAGGTGCCGCTGTTATAGGACTGCGTCAGCGCGTTGCTGGCGCCGTTGTTGCTTCCCGCGAACATCGGCCAGGAGGAAGCCGAGGGTTGCATCGCGCTCCACAAGAGATTCGGCACCGATGTGTCGACGCTGCCGATGTAGCTTCCTCCGAACCAGGCCTGTTGGTAGGAATAAGTACCTGAAATCGCTCCCGGAGCAGCGGACCCGTGCGACGAAAAGCGCAGTGGATTGCTTTTGGTCCAGGTATTGTTGGGATTCGATGCATCCAGACCCACGGCGTTGGTCGCATAAGTCGGCGCCATGTACAGTAGCCAAGGGCTGGCATGCGAGCTGCCGGCGAGATCGTCCTTGCCGGGAAAAAGCGGCGCGAGATAATTGTGCGCGGCCCATCGCAGCAACCACAAATTAATATTCGTCGCGCTGTTGTATGTCACCGAAAGAAGGACCAGATTCTCGTTCTGGCTGCCCGCGTTGGTAAGTAACCAATCGCCCGGCTGCATGTCCTGAAGCTTAGACCAATTGGCATTCGCCGTCCCAAATCCAGGGGTGGTGCAAGGAAACTCCTGCTTTTCGGTGTTGCCATCGGGGAACATGTACGATGCGTTCGGATTCTGTTGGCAAGGCGGCGAAGAGACCTTCAGTTGGATACAGTTCGCCGTCCCGGAAAACGCAGTGTAGGGCGCTAACAGATTGGTGGGGCAATTGTATGCTTCGCTGGTCCCAATGCTGATGCTCTGCTCGGGTCCGCCTGAGCATCCGCTGCAATCCCACACAGCGCTCGATCCCGATCCCGCGCGATTCACCTGGCTGACGTTCATCTTGAAGGAATCGGGGAACACAATGTTCGACGCGCCTGTATCCTGCTGAGGATCGATCACGGCAAAACGCCAGGTGCCCATGGTGAGAACTGGCGCATCATGCAGGCCGCACCAACGGCAGTCGCCTTCGCTCCAGCTATTCCGAATGCTCCGCAGCACGCCCCCAGCCGTGTCGAACGAAGCCATGATTCCGATATGGTTCTGGACGTTCCCCACGCCTGCCGAGAAGTAACCGCCGTCAAAACCCGCCACCACTGGGCTGCTCATCCATCCTAGATCGAAGCCCGAATGCGCAGGCCCCACGGTTTCCCCGAGATAGTTCAAACCTGTCTGATAGGCGCTGACCATTTGCGATCGGATGTCATGCCCGCTGTTTGACGGCGTCAGATTCGTCCATTCAAAACAATCGTCCGCGATCGCCGTATTCGGATTGTAATCTCCATAAGTGGGATACGGATGAAAAGCGACATACCCCACGCATCCGGTGAAACTCTCGTTGTAAGTGAGCTTCCAGACGCGATTATTCACGTCGATGGTGTACGCCGACGTCCCGTCCACATTGTCGAAGAAATAGCCGCTGAGGCCGGTGGGCCCATACGGCAGACTATCGCCATTGGCATTCAGGCGCGCGCTTCCGGCGGTCTTCGATCCCATGGCCAGCAAGCGGGTCTCGGCGCGGACCGATCCGTCGCTGTTGAAAGGAACCCAGAGCAGCAGCGCCTCGCCTCCCGCGCTATCCACAACATTGGTCAGGTACCCGGTCAACGCCGGACTGAGCGTGCTGGATCCATCCGCCGTCATGGTTACTGAAACCGGCGCCTGGCTCATCATTCCCGTGTCGCCATTGCAGCAAGCGCTAGGCATGGTCGCATAAGCATAATTGACGCCGACACTGAGGCTGACATTCGATCCACTATTCGACTTAGTAACCACCACACCGAAGTTGGCAGCCACATACGGCGCTCCCGTCATCGTTCCTGCATTTTCCTGCAGCGTCAGGGCCGATGAACTGCCGATACTGGCCACATGAAAATAAGTTCCATTGATCAGGATCGGCGTGCCGCTCACCCAGTCCGTATCGAAGTAATACTGTGTGCCGCTCGGACTCTGCAGCGCCACCGCTTGCCCCGCAACGTTGACGGTCCCCGACGGCGGAACCACCAGGTGATGCTGTGGCGTGAATCCCCATGACAAAAACGGCGGATTGACCGCCAGTTGCGGATAAGTCCCAAGCTTCGCCGGCGCGCTGGATGGACACGCCGCTGTGGTCACCCCGGTTCCCGCCACCGTTTGCCCGCCATCCATCGAGAGTTGCAGGGTAAGCGTGATCCCGCTGGCAGCTGCATTGCCGCAATAGACGTCGAACGACAAGTCATCGACGGTGCACTTCGGATACCAGCCGGCAAATGTTGTTCCGGCGGGACACGTAAAGTTCGCGAGCGGAATGAACGCCTTGTCCGACGGGCCGCCGGAGCCCACGGAGAAGTTCACGCCGTTGGAACTGATATTGGCGATGCTCGCCCATTTTCCGGTGCTACTGGCATCCAGTGGAACACCGAGAATAGCGGTATTCTGCGCGGCCAGGCTAAGCGCCGACACACTCATCATCCCGGGTGCTGTAACTCGCCAGAATTCAGCGCCCGTCACCGGATCCACATAGGACTGTTGTTGATTTGTCCAGTCGATCACCGGATAATCCGTGTTTCCGAACTTAGCCGCATTAAATGGAACGGGATCGGGTGCGGTATTGCCCCACGCGATGGGCCGGGTTGTAAATGTCGCCGCAACTTCGGCATCGGATCCGCAGGTAACTCCCACCCAGTAAGTAGCGTTCGACGCCAGCGCATCGTTTCCGGCACGCGTACCGAGAACGAAGATGTGCACGTTCGCGTTAACGATGGATCCCGCGCGGGCGTCGGTATTCGTGTTATCGGTCAGATCCGCGATTTCGAGCTGAACGCAGCGCCGCGCGAAGCCCGATAGGTGCAAACTCCCGCCTGGTCGGTTTCGACAGTGATTTTGGCCTGCATCTGCGTTGGCTCGATCGACACAATCGACGTGTTCGCCTGGCAGGGAATCGCCGCGATTACAAACCACATAAGTTTCGCATCGCTCAAAATGACGACAACGCCGCGCGCCGCCACACATTGGTAGCGGTGCACAAATAGAAGTACGATCCGTCCGTGGCCCATGATCCCATGGTGCAAGCGGTGCTGGATGTCCCTGGCGCCCCCGTGCGCAGCCCGATCACCGACGTATCCGCGCTCAACTGCGTCTTGCCGGAAATCTCGGTGCTCGTGATCCCCACTCCGGCCGTTACGCTCTTCGAACTCAGGAACGCCCGCTGATCGGTTCCGCCGTTTGAATTCCACGATCCACTGGTTGCGGACCAGGTAAAGAGAGGAATGGCATCCGCCGGGAAAGGCGGTCACGCCGCTCTGCGCTATACAGCTGCCGCTACAGCTGGCGGTCACGTTGTGCCCCACCGTCAGCGCACCCGCGCTCGAAATGTAAATGAATGCAAGCCCGCTGCCCGCCGAGATGGTTACGCTAGCGCCGCTGCCAAACGAATAGACCAGCGCACCGAACCGCACCGTGCAGGGCGTGGAGGTGGAACATCCCGCTCCGATCGCGAGCGTGGTTGCGCTGGTCGCCGTCACGGCAAAATCACCCAGCTGGCTGGCCATGGACGCGGCCGGCGGCCCTTGTTCCAGAGTCCAGGAGTTCGACGCGGTACAACCGTAGACGTTCCTGCCCGCGGTGGCATCCGTCCGGTAGTACATCTCCCCTGGCCCGCACGAGGACGGCAGCCCCGCTCCAGACTTAAACGGCTTGGTGGCGCTGGCGCCGGAAAAATCCACGTCCCGGCTTTGCATTCGCAAATCCAATTGGGTCAGTTGGCCATAAACCACACTGGCGAACATCGCTATCGGCAGAATTCTACAAATACGCATGCGTTTTAGTTCTCCTACGGCGCCTACAGTCTCCCACGTAAATTGGCAACTGGCGGCCCTGCGCCGGGGCTGCCGATTCAGCCGAAAGCTATCCGTCTATTCCGTTTGATGGCCCGAGAAAAAATCTTGCGAGAAATGTGACTGGTGAAACAGCACTTATTCCTGAGACTTTGAAATCAACTCATTCCACCCCTGTTCGGACAGCGGTGATCTGGGAGCATGCCCCGCGCTTACCCAGCCTCATCTCAACCGCCGGATTCATTTTGTTTTGCGTTTACGTGCTTTCAGGCTTCGCCAACGATTGGTCACTGCGCGTTTTCGGCGCCAAGGCCTACCTTTCCACCGTCACCGTGATTTTGCTTCCGCTGGCGTGGCTTTTCTCGGGCCGGGCTTTGCGGGGCTTGCGCTCCAGCACGGGACTCTGCTGGACGGCATTCCTCCTCTGGATGATCCTGGCCACGCCGCTCAGCGTGTGGAAAGGCGGAAGCGTGGCGCTGCTCGGGAACTACATCCCGCGCGCCTACCTGGAATTCTTCTACACCTGCTCGTTCGTTACGTCGCTCCGGCGGTGCCGGCAATGGATGTACGTTCAGATAGCGAGCGCGGCCGCCCTGTTGCTGAGTTGCGTGGCTTTTGGAAATATGGGCGACGTCCCCGGCGAGGCTCGCTTTCGAATTCCAGACAGCTTGTTTTATGCCAACTCTAACGACCTGGCGCTGGCGTTGTTGCTCGGAATCAGTTCCCTCCTGTTTCTGTTCCACCGGGCGTCGCGTGCCGGGCAGCTTGCTGGTATTGGAGGCATCCTTCTCTCCACGTTCTACGCATTCCGCACCGGATCGCGAGGCTGCGTGGTGGCCGCGTCCGCGCTTCTGATTTTGATCTTCTGGTTGAGCCGGAGCCGGTGGAAGGTGGCGGCTCTCGGACTTACCGCGCTCCTGGGAGTAGCTGTCGCAGCCGCTATGGACGGCGAGTCTTCCAGCGCGCTGCATCGCCTGTCTCTTCTGATGACCGATGCCTCTCCCGCGGGCAACACGCCCTGGCCCGCCGAAACCGCGTCGGATGTGGCTAGCGTCGCCTCCCAAGTGCAGCGCGAAGAGCTGTTCAAAACCAGCCTGCGCTATACCCTGAGCCATCCGCTGTTTGGAGTTGGACCCGATCAATTCGCCGCCGCGGTGAGCCAGGATGCCGCCCACACGGGCCGGCAAATGCCTTGGCTTGGTACCCACAACAGTTACACTCAGGTCTCGAGCGAATGCGGTATTCCCGCCCTGATCTTCTACGTCGCGGTGATCGGCCTGTGTCTCGGATCGAACCTTCGAATTTATCGACGGACTCGCGATCGCCCCGCTGATCGCGACTTGGCCGGCTTGAGCCGCTGCCTGCTGGCGGGTACCTTGGTGTTTGCCGTAAGCGCGTTTTTCTTCCACATGGCCTACAGCAGCTACCTGCCCACGCTTGCCGGCTTCACAGTTGCGCTAACCCAAGCAAAACAGTGCGCTTAGCTGAATTCGATCGCGCTATACTATACTGGACGTAGATCCCGATTGGCTGACAGAGCCGGGCTTACAGAGCCGCGCCCGTAAGAGAGCGGTGACCCATTACAGGTAGGAGCTTCAAGCATGTTTGATTTATTTCGTAGCCGCGCCAAGGCCGTGCGCATTATGTTGGGCGCCATGCTCGCTATTGTCGCTGTCTCTATGCTGCTGTATCTGATTCCGGGCACCGGAATTACCGCCGCGGATTCGAGCGCCGACCAAGTGGTGGCTGAGATCGGCAAATCCACCGTCAGCGTGGGCGAGGTGCAGCAACAGCTAAAGAATGCTTTGCAGAATCAGCGTCTGCCTCCTGAGTTACGCCGCTACCTATATTCCGCAGTTGGTGGATCAGGCGATCGGCGAGCGAGCCGTAGCTTATGAGGCGGAGCAGCTCGGGTTTCGAATTTCGGACCGCGATTTGGCGACAGACCTCCGACGCTTCCCATTTGCAAGTCTCCCTCCGGATCAGTACCAGCAATACGTAGAGCAAAACTTCGGAATTACCGTTCCAGATTTCGAAGACAATGTGCGCTTGAAGAGCTATGAAGACGCCATTCAATTGATTGTCACGGAAGGCATCATCGTCACTCCCGCCGAAGTGGAAGCGGAGTATCGCAGGCGCAACGAGAAGATCAAAGTGGATTACATCGGTTTCGCTACCGCCAAAGTGATGGGCGAGATCAAACCCACCCCTGAGCAACTCAACGCTTACTTCGTTAAGAACAAGAGCTTCTTCCGAGTGCCCGAGTCGCGCTCCCTGCAACTGATCGTCGCCGATCAAGCCAAGGTGGCGGATACTATCCAGGTGACGGACGCGCAGATTCAGGCTTATTACGACGCTCACAAGGACGATTACCGGACTCCGGAGCGCGTTCATGCGCGTCACATTCTGCTGAGCACCGCCAACAAGCCCAAGGACGAGGTTCCGAAAATCCAGGCGCAGGCCGAGGCTCTGCTTAAGCAGATCAAGGGCGGCGCGGATTTCGCCGAGCTTGCCAAGAAAAACTCGGCCGACACCACTTCAGCGGTAAAAGGTGGGGATCTGGGCTGGGTTTCGCGCGGCCAGATGGTCAAGAACTTTGAAGACGCGGTCTTTACCCTGAAACCGAACGAGATCGGCAACCTGGTTACCACGGAATACGGCTTCCACATCGTTCAAGTGCTGGAGAAGCAGCCGGCACATCTGCAGTCAATGGATGAGGTGAAGCCGGCCATCGCGCTCGCGCTTAAAAATGAGACCGTTTTCGAACGAATGCAGGAGCTGTCCGACAAAGCGCGCGCCGAACTGGTGAAAGCGCCGCAGAACGCGCAGCAGATCGCCGGCCAGTTGAATCTGGAGTTCGTCAATGTGCCCAGCTATACTCCTGGCGCTCCGATTGCGCGAACTCGGCAACGACCCTCAGGTTGCAGCCGCCTTGCAAACCATGAAGCCCGGCGAGGTGAGCCAGGTGCTCCAAGCGGGCAACAAGCTGGCCATCGTGGTGGTTACCGGCGTTCAACCACCGCATCCCGCGGAACTGGCCGAAGTGGAAGGTCAGGTGCGCCAAGGTTACATCCAGGGCGAGGCAAATCGCATCGTCGCCGAAAAGACGGCCAAGGCTGCAGAGTTGCTTAAGCAGAATGGCGGCGACTTGACTGCGGCAGCCAAGGCAGTTGGCGCGGAGGTGAAGAGCACCGATTTCTTCACTGTCTCCGGCGCGGCTGAGGGCCTCGGTTCCGCCAGCCTTCTAGCCGATTACTTCAGCAAACCCGTGGGCTCGATCTTTGGTCCGATGCCGGCCGGCGGCCAAACCGTACTGTCGGCAAAGTCACCGGTCACCAGGACGCCGACATGTCCAAGTTCCCGCAGGAGCGGGACACCATCGTCTTGCGCTCAAGGGCAAAAAGGCAGTGGATCGGCGAAACCCTTTTACAGGACAGCATCCTTACGCGAGCTAATCCAGCAGCGGCAAAGTGAAGAAGCACCAGGCGGTCATCGACCGGCTGGTGGCGCAGTATCGCGGCTAGCAGTCAGAAACCTCGATGATTCATGCTCTGCTGGACTTCCTGCGGACGCTCACCACGCCCGATCGGCTGATTAATCTGCTGTCCACCGTGCTTTCCGGCTGGCTGGGCTACGCCACGCTGACCGCCATCGTGTTCGCTGAGACCGGGCTGCTGGTGGGGTTCGTGCTGCCCGGCGATTCTCTGCTCTTCACCATCGGCGTGGTGGCCGGCGCCGGGCAATTGAATCTCACGGTCATGATCGTGTTGCTGATCGCCGCCTGCCTGGCTGGCGATTGGTGCGGTTATCTGCTCGGCCGCCGCGCCGGGCCCGCCATCTTCAACCGGCCGGATTCGCGCTTCTTCAAGCAGGAACACTTGCAACGCACCCATGCCTTCTATGCGAAGCACGGCGGCAAAACCATCATCTACGCAAAGTTCGTGCCGGTGATTCGCACTTTTGCGCCTTTTGTCGCCGGCGTGGCCAGTATGCGCTATCGCAGCTTCATTTCCTTTGACATTTTCGGCGCCATGGGATGGGTGATTTCCATGACCGTGCTGGGCTCCTGCTGGGAAGAGTTCCCCTGGTGCAGCGCAATTTCGAGAAGTTCGTGCTGCTGGTTATTTTCGTTTCCGTGCTGCCGATGATCCTGCAAGCGGCAAAGGGCATGTCGCAGCGCAAGCCAGCTCTACAGCCGGGCGACTAATCGTTCGATGGCAGCTCGCACCGCCGGATCGCGTTGCGCTTCCACCTCGTCGCCTTTCGCTACTCCCAGCGCCTGATTGAAAATCTCCTGCTTCAGACGGCTTTGCAGCCAGCCGCGCTCCTGGCTCCATTCGCCCACCGACGGCTGGATGTTGCGCTGGCCGGCATACACCTCAAACTCTTCCAGCAGCGCGGGCGTGACTTCGAAGTCCGGCTTTGGTTTCGTGTCTTCTGGATGAACTCCGTGGCGAAGGACGTGATGATGCCGCTGGCGTCCAGAGCCACTCGCAATCGCGTGAGACGGTTCCGGCCCAACGGCAACATCGGGCTGAATTCCGCCGCCGCCAGTGACGCTACGGCCGGAATCCGTTCGAAACTCTTCCGCTTGCTTCTCGATCTCCAGGTGCCCGCTCGGCCAGCGGTTTCTGAATGGACCGGCCGCTGGGCGTGTAATAGAACGCCGTGGTCAGCGCCAGAGCCGTGTTGCCGGTCAACGGAAATACATTTTGCACCAGGCCCTTGCCGAAACTTGGCTCGCCGATGATCACGGCGCGATCGTGATCCTGCAAAGCGCCCGTCAGGATCTCCGCGGCGCTGGCCGACTTCGCGTTCACCAACACCGCCAGCGGGAACAGGTAGGGATTGGCGGTCTTGGGAACTTCCACCGCTTGCTCCTCGATGCTTCGCCCTTTCACGCTGAGAATTTTTTGCCCCGGCTTCAGGAAATACGAAGCCGCTTCCAGCGCGGCCTGGACTACGCCGCCCGGATTATCGCGCAGATCCAGCACCAGCCCTTTCAACTTCTCCCCGCCCAGCTTCTCGATGGCGTCCTTCAATTGTTGCGCGGTCTGCGGATCGAATCCGTTCACGCGGATATAGCCGATGCCGGGCTGCAGTAGAAACGCGCGATCCACGCTGGGCGAATCCAGCAGCTCCGGATCCAGCACGAACGCGAGCGGCCGCGCATTCCCCGGACGTCGCACGATCAGCTGCGCGCGGTGCTGATGGCTCTCGCCCAGGAAACCCACAATTTGATCGAACTCCAAGCCGCGCCAGCTCCACGTTGTTCACCGCCACGATCTCATCGCCCGGTTGCAGCCCGGCTTTGGCGGACGGCGTTCCCGGCAGCGCCTGCAGAACGATCACGCGTCCCGGCAGCACCGAGACCACGGTTCCGAAGCCTTTGCGCTCGGAATTCTCCATCTGCTTGAGCTGCTCGTTCTGGTCGGGATCGAAGAAGATGGAATGCGGATCCAGCGTGCGCAGCATCCCGGGAATCGCGCCTTGGTAAACGGCCTGCTGCGTGTTCACCGGATCCGCCGCTTGCGTCTCCACGATGGAAATCAACTCCGTGAAGCGCTTCAGCGCGCTATCCAGGTCTTCGGTGGAAGGCGGCGTGGCGAACAAAAAAAGAGCGGGTAAAAGCATTTACTTCAAATAAGTCATTTTGAGTATCGCAGGCGTTGCTTGACGGCGTGCCGTTCCAAAGCCAGCTCAATCAGCCGGTCGATCAGCTTTGGCATGGGCAGCCCCGAATATTCCCACATCTTAGGGTACATGCTGATGGAGGTGAAGCCGGGGATGGTGTTGATCTCGTTGATATAGAACTTTCCGGTCGCGGCTCTCGAGCAGAAAATCGACGCGCGCCATGCCTTCGCACTCCACAGCCCGGTAACATTCCACGGCCAGGCGCTGCATCTCGGCCGTTTGCTCGGGCGATAGATCCGCCGGGATCACGGTCTCCGGCTTGATCGAGCAGATATTTGTCTTCGTAATCGTAGAACTCGCGCGAGGGCAGAATCTCGCAAGGCGTAGCCGCTATTGGATCGTCATTGCCGAGCACCGCGCATTCGAACTCGCGGCCGGTGATGCCGCGCTCCACGATGATCTTGCGATCGTACGAACTCGCGCCAGGTGCAGCGCCGGCTTCAGTTCTTCCAAGTTGTGCGCCTTCGAGATCCCGACCGACGATCCCAGATTAGCGGGTTTCACAAACATTGGAAAGTTAATTTCGAACTTGCGTATAGCCCATACTGCCCCGCGAGCGGGATCACAATAATCCACCACCGGCAGCCCGCGCTCTTTGGCCACGCGCTTCATCATGTCCTTGTCCATGGAGATCGACGACGCCATCACGCCCGCGCCCACATAGGGCAAATCGGCCAGTTCGAGCAAGCCTTGCACCGTGCCATCTTCGCCGAACGTGCCGTGCAACACCGGAAACACGACGTCGATTCCGGGATTCCCGCCCGGCTCGGGCAGGATCGGCCGCGGGCTCCACTTGCCTTCCTTCGAAATCACGTAGTGCAGCACCTTATACTTCTCGGGGTCCATCGCCTCAATGATGGATTTCGCCGATCGATGCGAGATTTCGTGCTCGCCGGTGCGTCCCCCGTAAATCACGGCCACATTCGTTTTCATTCGTTATAAAATCCTTTTGCCCATGGCCGACATCACCAGTTCCACCGCCAAAATCGCGGTGCGGTTCGCCTCGTCGATCACCGGATTCACTTCCACAACTTCCATCGACGTCATGCGCCCCGTGTCTCCCAACATTTCCATCGCCAGGTGAGCCTCGCGATAAGTGATGCCGCCCTGCCACCGGCGTGCCGACGCCCGGCGCTTCCTGCGGATCCACCACATCCATGTCGAGCGAAACGTGAAAGCCCGCCGTTCCATCGCTGGCGATGCGGATGGCTTCCTCAATCACGCGACCGCATGCCGCGCTCGTCGATGTCGCGCATGGTAAAAGCATGAACCCCGGAGTGCTGCACAATGTCGCGCTCCGAGCCGTCCACGTAGCGAATGCCCACCAGCGCGACATTCGCCGGATCCACCTTGGGCGAGTACCCAAAAATGTTCGTCAGTTCCTCCGGCCCCTGGCCGATGCAACAAGCCAGCGGCATGCCGTGCACGTTGCCGCTCGGGCTGCTCTCCGGCGTATTCATGTCGGTGTGCGCGTCGATCCAGATCAAACCCAGCTTTTCGCCCCGTGCGGTGAAAATGCCGCGACGCGCCCGATACCGTGCCCACCGCGATGGAATGGTCGCCGCCCAGCACCAGCGGAAACTTGCCCGATCCCAGCGCTTCAGCCACCATCTCGGCCACCAGCGTACAGGTTTCGGCGATCTGCGGCAGATACTTCGCTCGCGAATGCACCTCGCCCTGGCTCTCGCGCTGGATCACCGGCACGTTGCCGAGATCGTCCACTTGATAGCCAAGCTCCGCCAGCCGCCCATTCAGATTGGCGACGCGAACCGCCGATGGTCCCATATCCACGCCGCGCCGTCCGGAGCCTAGGTCGAGCGGCGCGCCGATGATCGCGATGTGTTTCGGATCGCATAATCGCTAGATCAAGACCGGCTCCCTCACGGTCGCGGTTCGGTGTCAGCATTGCTACGGCCGCGTGCGGTACAGCATGCGCGGGAACGCGATGGTCTCGCGAATATGCTCCAGCCCGCACATCCATGCCACAAAACGCTCGATGCCCATCCCGAAGCCCGCGTGCGGCACGCTGCCGAACTTGCGCAGATCCACGTACCAGTCGAACGCCTCGCGCGGAAGTTTGTGCTCTTCCAAACGCTTCAGCAGCAAATCGAGATTGTGAATGCGCTGCCCGCCGCCGATGATCTCGCCGTAGCCTTCCGGCGCGATAAAATCCACACCCAGCGCCAACTCCGGGCGATCCGGATCCGGCTCGAAGTAAAACGCTTTGATCTGGGTAGGAAACCGGTCGACGATCAGCGGCCGGTCCAAACCTTCGGTAATCAGTGTTTCATCGGTGTTCCCGAAATCGCCGCCCCATTGGATCTCGCTGCCCTTCTTTTGCAGATTGACGACGGCGTCATCGTAGCTCATGCGCGGAAATGGCGACGTCACGCTTTCCAGCTTGCTGGTGTCGCGCTCCAGATCGGCCAACTCCGCGCGCCGGTTCTCCAGCACGCGCCCCACCACGTAAATCACCAGCTCCTCGCCCACCCGCTTTACATCGTCGAGGGTGGCGTACGCCATCTCCGGTTCCACCATCCAGAACTCCGTTAGATGACGCCGCGTCTTCGATTTCTCGGCGCGAAACGTGGGCCCAAAGCAGTACACTTTGCCGAACGCCATCGCGTCGGCTTCGTTGTAAAGCTGGCCCGATTGCGTGAGGTACGCCTTTTCGTCCTCGAAATAGTTCACCTCGAACAGCGTCGAGGTGCCTTCGCACGCGGCCGGCGTGAAAATCGGCGTATCCACCAGCGTGAACCCGTGCGTGTCGAAATAATCGCGCACCGCCTTGATCACTTCGTGACGCACCCGGATGGCCGCATGCTGCCGCTTGCTGCGCAGCCAAAGATGGCGATGATCCATCAGGAAATCGACACCGTGTTCCTTGGGCGTGATGGGATAGGGATCGGACTCCGGGATGCGCTGCACGATCTCCGCGCCTTCCACGTCCATCTCGTAACCGCCCGGCGCGCGCTGCTCCGGCCGCACTTTGCCGCGCAGGATCAAGCGACGATTCCTGCGTCAGATTCTTGAGCGACTCAAACGTTTCTTCATCCAGGTTGGCCTTCACGGCCACGGCCTGCATGCGTGCCGGTGCCGTCGCGCAGTAGCGGAAATACGATTTTGCCGGACTTGCGCAGGTTATAGAGCCAGCCCGCGATCTCCACCGGCTCTCCGGTGTGCCGCCCGGCGTCTTCGATTCGAATGCGGGAATATGCCATCAGACTTTTGCCATCAAAGCGTCTCAACCGTTTCCAGGCTTTCCAGCTTCTCAAAGACTCTGCTTCACCACATCCAGTGATTGCGGGAGCGGAAACTCGGGATAGTCGCGCAGTTCGAGTAACAGCGGATACTGTTGCGGCAGCGAGCGCAGCAGGCTCATAGTCTCGCTCCAGTTAATGGTGCCGCCCTGCGATCGGAAAGGCCAAAGATGGCTATCTTCGCGGCCATTGTTATCGTGCAGATGCGTGGACCGGATGCGGTCCTTCAACATGGCGAAGGCGGACGCCACGCCTTCCTTCATGTTCGCGTGCCCCACGTCCAGGCAGAAATTCAGCTTCAGATGCGTCTGGCCCAGGAAGTGAATCAGGCGTTCGGCGCTCGACAACTCATTGGGAGTGTTCTCCAGCAATACTTCCACACCGCGCGCCTTGGCAAACAGATGGATTTCTTCGAGCGACGTAAACGCCGCATCTATTTTGCGCTCGTCGTATTCCTCCTCGAAGACGCCCATGTGCTGGATCAGATAGCGGAACGGGATCACTTCGGAAATATCGAGGGCGCGTTTGATCTCGTCCAGCATGTCCAGCCGCTTCGATTTCACGGGTTCGGTGATGTTGATGTGCGAATTGGGACCGGACCGTCCCCACATGTCGTCGCTGTACATGGGCGAGTGCAGCGAATGCAGTTTCAACTTGGAGTCCCGGAACCAGTGGCCCAGCTCGTTGATTTGCGGCCTGTCCCGATAATCCAGATGCTGGCGCGCGCAGAAAATCTCCACCGCCGGCACGCCCGCCTGCCAAATCTTGTCCAGCCAGACGGTGTTCAAGCGATGATTCACCAGCAGGTGCGTCGAGAGAACGTGGTCCATTCTTGATCAGTACCCTTCCGCTTTTCCGTTGCCCCGTTTATCAGCTCGCTCCCTGCAGCCAGCCGCCCTCGTTCAAAATCGCCTCTACGCGCGCCACCCGCTTCGACCGGCGAAACCTTGTGTCCCATGCCCCGCAGGATTCTCACGGTATCGGGAGAAATGCCCTGCTCCACGTACAGCACGTCCGGCATCCACTGGTGATGAAAACGCGGCCAGTCCACGGCGTCCTGCACGTTCATGTGAAAGTCCTCGACATTCAGCAGCACTTGCAGCACGCCGTTGATGATGCGCGATCCGCCGGGCGCGCCCAGCATCAAAAAGAGCTTGCCATTCCGCAGCACGATGGTGGGAGTCATCGACGAAACCGGCCGCTTACCGGGCTGAATCGCATTCGATTCGCCCTGGATCAGGTGGAACAGATTCTCGGCGCCGGGCTTGGACGCGAAGTCGTCCATCTCATCGTTCAACAGAAACCCCAGGCCGGGCACAGTGACGCCGCTGCCGTATCCGTTGTTCAAGGTGTATGTCACGGCCACGGCATTCCCTTCGCTATCCACGACGTTGAAGTGCGTGGTCTGGGTGCCTTCGCGAACGCTTATGTTGCCCGGGCGAATCTGCTCGCTGGGAGTGGCGTGCAGCCGATCGATAGTATTGCGGCGGCTCGCGATGTACTTGGGGTCCAGCAGCTTGCTGATGGGCACTTTGTAGAAATCGGGATCGCCGAAGTATTCGCTGCGGTCGGCATAGAACCGCCGCATCACCTCCGCCACATAGTGGATGGATGCCGCCGACCCCGCGCCGGTCTTTTCGTAGCCCGAGCCCTCCAGCATTCCGAGCATCTGCAGCAATCCCACGCCGCCCGCGCTGGGCGGAGGTGCGGCTGACGATCTCGTCGCCGTGGTAGCGGCCGCGCAACGGCTCGCTTTCCTCAGCCTGGTACGTTCTTCAAATCCGCCAGCGTGATCAGCCCGCCATTAGCCGCCATCGCGGCGGCCAGCTTCTGCGCGGTTTCGCCGTCGTAAAAATCGCTCGCCCCGCGATCGCGAATTCGCTTCAGAGTCGCGGCCAGTTCCGGCTGGACAAGCTTCTCGCCATAGTGCGCGCTTAGAAAGATCCGCTTCGACTCGGGAAACCGCGACAGCAGCTTGGCGCTCTCGCCTCGCGAGCGACGCATCCATGCTGTAGGAAACCGGATACCCTTCGCTCGCCAACTGGATCGCCGGGTCCAGCAATTCGGCCCACGGCTTGTGTCCATATTTCTGATGCGCCAGTTCCAAGCCCCGCACGGTTCCCGGCACGCCCGCCGCGCGCCATCCCACCAGGCTATCCTCGGTCACGTTGCCTTTCGAATCCAGATACATGTTGCGCGTGGCAGCCAGCGGCGCTTTCTCGCGAAAGTCGATGAACGTTGCCCGGCCGTCAGCAAAGCGCGCCAGCAAGAATCCCCCGCCGCCGATGTTGCCCGCGTACGGATATGTGACGGCCAGCGCGAACCCGATGGCTACCGCGGCGTCGATGGCGTTTCCTCCGGACTGGAGCACGCGCAGGCCAACATCCGCCGCCAGGGGTTCCTGCGTCACCACCATCGCGTGTCGGGCATGCTCCGGCTGCGCTGCAAACAATCCGGCCGCCAGGAGCAACGCGCAGCACGATGTTGATTCGCATCGATACTTCGATTCTACCGTGGCACGCTGGAACGGAACGGCGCGCGTTTCAGTACGCCGTGGAAAGCTGCTCCTGCCGGCCGCGATGATATTCTCCGAGCGTGTGGTTCGCCGACTGGATGGTTTCCAGCTCCTGCGCCACCAGTTCCAAAGCGCTGCCCCGGGATTGCCGCGTACAGCTCGCCGTCGCCGATGTTGGTGTACACGCGATTTCCGATGCAGCCCGCGCTAGTCACCATGCCGTGCTTCAGCGCGGCCGGAATCGCCATGCAGGTGGGCCGCGCTAGAAACGGCAGCTTGGACGCAACGCCTGCGCGCAGGGCGGCCTCTTCGCAGCAGCATCAGCTTGCTGGGCGTAGCCACGAACAGCACCACGTCCGGATCCACCGGCGTGTCGCCCAGCGGCGCGTACATAATCGCTTTCGGCGTCTCCGGCACAAACCGGGATGCCGGGCACTTCTTCCATCTTCAGAGTACCCCAGGCTGGTCATCGTTCCTAGAATGGACGGCAGTTCGTGCGCGCGGGCCTCCGGCAGAGGGATGTTGTGCGTATACGAACCCACCGGACAATTGTAATGATCCGGCGGCACGGTTGAGAATGTGCGGCCTTCCGCCGCCAATCGCCAGAAGCTGCATCCGGCGGGCTGGGAGCCTGAGAACTTTTCAACCGCGCCGGCGCTTCCGCGCGAAAAGCGACGGCCACCGGCCGCCGGCTCAAATTGAGGATCCGTTGGAACCGCTCTTCGAGTGCTTTGTAGTCAGGCATATCGGGTGTCTCTCCTATCTTGGCACGTCCCCGCTTGGCACGTGCAAGAATCAGAAAGGATGTCTTCGGCCGCCAAAGCGCTCACCGCGCGGCAGTTCTTTTCCCGGAAAGGTGTGCTCTCCAAATGGCACCCGCGCTACGAGTTTCGGCCGGGCCAGCTCGAAATGGCCGAAGCCGTCGAAGCCGCGCTGGCCGAGAAAAAGCACCTGCTGGTGGACGCGGGCACGGGCACCGGCAAAACACTCGCCTATCTGGTCCCCGCCCTGCTCTCCGGCAAACGCGTGGTGGTCTCCACCGGCACCAAGAACCTGCAAGAGCAGCTTTTCTACAAGGACATTCCGTTTCTACAGCAGCATTTCGACCGCCCTCTGCAGGTCTGCTACATGAAGGGCCGCGCCAACTTCGCTTGCCGCCAGAAGATTTACGATGCCGATCGCGAGCCGATTCTGAGCGGCCTGGAAGAAATCGCCGACTTTCAAATCATCCGCGAATGGGAGAAGACCACCACCACCGGCGATCGCTCCGAGATCAAGACTCTGCCCGAATCCAGCTCCGCCTGGCAAAAGATGGACGCGCGCCGCGATCTGTGCACCGGCCAGAAGTGCCAGCAGTTCGAGCGCTGCTTCCTCACCGAAATGCACCGCCGCGCGCACGAAAGCGACATCATCATCGTCAATCATCACCTGTTCTTCGCGGACCTGGCGGTGAAGGACGACGACTTCGGCGGCATCATCCCCGAATACGCCGCCGTGGTTTTCGACGAAGCCCACGAGATCGAAGACGTGGCCGGCAGGTACTTCGGCGTGGGCGTCAGCAACTACCAGTTCCAGGAGCTGGTGCGCGACATCGCGGCCGTCTCGCGCGCCAAGCAGTTCGGCTCCGGCGAACTGGATCGCATTCTCGATACGCTGGACGATCGCGCTCAGCAGTTCTTCCTCCTCTTCGGCGAAACCGAAGGGCGCATCGCGTTCAAGGGCCACGCGGCTTTCTTCGAGCAGCATGGCGAAGCGCTGGAAGACCTGGTGCGCGCGCTGGAACTGATCGGCTCGCACCTGCAACTGGTCAAGAACGCGCCCGACGAAGTGATTCCGCTCTTCCGCCGCGTCCAGGAGCTGCAGAAGCGTTTGGAATTTTGGCGCAAGGGCGCTGACCGCTCCTACGTCTATTGGGTGGAGCGCCGCGGCCGCGGCTGTTTCCTGCAAGCTACTCCCATCGATGTCTCGTCCATCCTGGAAGAAAAACTCTTCGACTCGCTGGATACCGTGATCCTCACCTCCGCCACGCTGGCCGTGGGTGAAACGTTCGAATTCACCGAGCGCCGCCTGGGCATCCGCCATACCCGATCGCTGGTGGTCCCCAGCCATTTCGAATACGCCCAGCAAGCCCTGCTCTACGTGCCCCAGCACCTGCCCGATCCGCGCTCGCCTGCGTTTCCACGCGCGGCGGCCGCCGAGAAATCACCCGCATCCTGCGCCACAGCCAGGGCCGGGCGTTCGTACTCTTTACCAGCTATCAGCAGATGCGCATGGTCTACGATCGCGTGTCGCTCGAAATCGACTATCCCACGCTGCTGCAGGGCACCGGCCCGCGCAATGCCCTGCTCGACGAGTTCCGCGCCACGCCGCACTGCGTCTTGTTCGCCACTTCCTCGTTCTGGCAGGGCGTGGATGTGCAGGGCGATCAGTTGAGCTGCGTCATCATCGACAAGCTGCCGTTCGCGGTCCCCAGCGACCCGGTGGTGGAAGCGCGCATCGAACGCATCCGCGAGGAAGGCGGCAATCCGTTTTACGATTACCAGATCCCGCAGGCTGCGCTCGCGCTCAAGCAGGGCTTCGGCCGGCTGATCCGCAGCAAGACCGACCGCGGCGTCCTGGTCTTGCTGGATAATCGTATTACGAAGCAGCGGTACGGCCAGGTGTTCTTCGACAGCTTGCCGCCCTATGCTTTCAGCACCGAACTTAGCGCCGTGGAGAAATTTTTTAATGTTTGAAGTTACCGTGGAACAGACTTTCGCCGCCGGTCACGCCCTGCGCAACTACCATGGCAAGTCCGAAGACGTGCATGGGCACAACTATCGCGTGCGAGTAACCGTGGAGGGCGCAGCAACTCGACTCCACCGGCCTGTTGGTGGATTTTCTGGAAGTGAACCGCCTGATCACCGGCGCGGTCGGATATTTGGACCATCGTTTCATCAACGATCTGGCCCCGTTCGATGAGATCAACCCGTCGGCCGAGAACATCGCCAAATATTTTTACGACGAATCAGCGCTGGATTAAAGAACGAGGTCCCGGTTCGCATCTCCGCGATCCAGGTATGGGAAACGGACACCAGCTCGGCCATCTACCGCCCCTGACCGGATGAAAACCCGCTTGCTCACGCACGCGGTTCAGTTACTACCAGTATCGGAACCCCGGCCGTTAGGGAGGGCTTATCGCCCGAAATAGTCAGCGTTCATCTTGGTAAAGCTTCCCCATTTTTCCGGCAGATCATCCAGCGCGAAAATCGCCGAAACCGGGCAAACCGGCACGCAGGCTCCGCAATCGATGCACTCCACGGGATCGATATAGATCATGTTGTGCTCGGCGAAGTTGGGGGCGTCCTTCTTGGGGTGGATGCAATCGACCGGGCACGCGTCAATACAGGCGGTGTCCTTCGTGCCGATGCAAGGTTCTGCAATAACGTAAGCCATTGTCTCTCCAGCGCGCAGGTTCAAACATAGCTGCGCTTGGGGTAATCATCATTATAGCTTGAGCTCGCTTCTTAGCGTCCGGATCGGGTCGAAAGGCCTGATTTCCGCGCCAGATGGAAGAAATCCGGGGGTGGCGCGCCATGCTATGCTTCCCACAGATGGCCACCAAAGCGCAGATCACGGCCGAGCAGTACCTGCACATGACGTTCGAACACGACGCGGAGTACGTCCGCGGCGAGATTGTCGAGCGCGCTATGCCAGACAACGTTCATTCTCTCATCCAGTTTCTAATACTGATGGAGGTTGGACGCCTCATCCAAACCCATCCCCTGTTCCCCCGTCCTGAACTCCGGCTGCGGTTGGAGCCGAGAGTCTTCCGCATTCCGGATATCTCTGTCTTCGGCGGGCAGCCCCCGCATGAGAATGTGCCTTCCACACCCCCTCTGCTGGTAATCGAGATCTTGTCCCACGACGACCGCCACCATGACCTCATGGAAAAACTCGAAGAATACCGTGTCTGGGGCGTTCCCAACATCTGGGTGGTCGATCCCATGGCCAAGCGCCTCGCCCTCTACACGGCGTCGGCACTCCAGTATGTCTCCTCGCTCGCGCTCGCCGATTATCCCTTTGAACTAACGCCGAGCACTTTATTTTCCGATCTCTAGATCAAGGCCCCAAACGAGAAAAGAGAACCTCGAAAACATGATTCCCAAAGTGCGTAAAGCGGTGTTTCCCGCCGCGGGGCTGGGCACGCGATTTCTCCCCGCCACCAAGGCTCAACCCAAGGAGATGCTGCCGCTGGTGGACAAGCCTCTCATCCAATACGGGGTGGAGGAAGCCATCCACTCCGGCATCCAGAACATCATCATCGTTACCGGGCGCGGAAAGACCGCCATTGAAGATCACTTCGATGTCGCTTTTGAGCTGGAGCACGCGCTCGAAGCCAAGGGCAAGAAAGAACTGCTGAAGATCGTGCGCGATGTGTCGGACATGATCGACGTCTCTTACGTGCGCCAGAAGGAGGCGCTCGGTCTGGGGCATGCCGTGCATCGCGCGAAGGAATTGGTGGGGAATGAGCCTTTCGCGGTGGTGCTCTCCGACGACGTGATCGACTCCGAGATCCCGTGCATTCGCCAGCTGCTCGACGTGTACGAATTCTACGGCGCCTCCGTGGTCGCGCTCATGGAAGTGCCCGGAGACGCCATCTCGTCCTATGGCGCGGTGGACGCCGAACCGGTCTCGCACAATTCCGGCAAGGACCGCTTGTTCCGCATCCGCAACATGGTGGAGAAACCCAAGCCGTCCGAAGCCCCTTCCAATCTCGCCATCATTGGCCGCTATGTGCTGACCCCCGAAGTCTTCGAATCCATCGAGGCCATCGAACCCGGAAGCGGCGGCGAAATTCAGCTTACCGATGCGCTGAAGCACCTGCTCCGCAACCGGCCCATCTACGGTTTTCGGTTTGAAGGCACCCGCTACGATGCCGGCGACAAGCTGGGCTTCCTGAAAGCCACGGTGGAGTTCGCGCTGCATCGTCACGACCTGGGCGGTCCGTTCCGCGAGTATCTGAAACAGCTCAAGCTGTGAGACGCCTCCTCGGACGCTTGTTATCCTCGATGTAGGATGTTACGAAAGCTGATTCCCGCGGGTCTGCTCGCTGTTGCGGCCATGGCTGCAGTCGTCACGGACGTCGAGACTGCGATGTCTCGCGGCAATTTCCCCCTGGCCCAGGCGACCCTCCAAAGCTATCGCTCGCAGCACGGTGTGACGCCGGAGTATCTGGAAGCGCTCTCCTGGCTGGCGCGCGGCGATCTGATCACGCGCCAGTTCGACCAAGCCGACGCCAACGCGAAAGAGACCGAAAAGCTAGCCGTGCAAACTCTCGCGACACGCCCGCTGGACGCCGAGCCGCATCTGCCACTGGCCTTGGGAGCTGCCCTCGAAGTGGAAGCTCAGGTCCTGACCGCCAATGGCGACCGCGCCGGCGCTCTGGCTCTGCTGCATAAGGATCTCCTCACGTACCGCGGCACGTCCATCCGGACGCGCATCCAGAAGAACATCAACCTGCTGTCGCTGGAAGGCAGGGCCGCGCCCGCTCTCGAAGAGCGCGAGTTCCTGGGCGTGAAGCCCGCGCCGCTTCTAGCGCTGCGCGGCAAGCCGATTCTGCTGTTCTTCTGGGCGCACTGGTGTCCGGACTGCAAGCAGGAGGAGCACATCCTGGCCCAGATTGCGCGCGAGTACGGACCGAAGGGACTGGTTATGATCGCGCCGACGCAGCGCTACGGCTACGTCGCGAATGGCGATGAGGCCGGGCCCGCCGACGAACTCAAGTACATCGAACAGATCCGCCATCAATTCTACGCCGATCTCCTCAACGTGCCCGCGCCGGTGAGCGAAGCCAACTTCCGCAACTACGGCGCCAGCACCACGCCCACCCTGGTGGTGATCGACCGGCAAGGGATCGTGCGGCTGTATCATCCAGGCGCAATGACGCTGGATGAGCTGCGGGCGGCGCTGAATCGGGTAGGCTAAGTCATGGCCGAGGGGATCACCCGCATTGCCGTTGAAGGCTTCAAATCGATCGCCAAGCGGCAGGAGATCGAGATCGCCCCTCTGACTATCCTGGCGGGCGCGAACAGCTCCGGTAAGTCGAGCATCATGCAGCCACTGTTGATGCTGAAGCAGACGCTAGAGGCCACTAAAGATCGACGGTCCGAACGTCAAGTTCACGGAGGCCAAGGAGTTCCTTTCACGTCAGAATCAGGAGATTCTCGATATAGAGGTTGGGGTTAGGGGCAGAGGAACTCTGGGGCTGACTTTCGAGAGGACTACTCCCGCCTCCGCGCTCGACATCGTGGAACAACGATGGACCGACAACAACCAACCAGTCTCGCTAAGATCTGATCGGCCCGGCGTCGCGAGGCGGAGGCAACGGAGGCATCGATTACCAACCGCCTGGAGACGGCGGCCATTCAATGAGTAAGACGATCCTCGGCGTCGAGGTATTCTTGCTCCGACCGGAGAGCGACGTCTCCGAAGTCTTCCGGCCAATCTCCAAATGCGCTCTGCGCGCGTGGGTGGAGATGGATCTCTTTGCGCGGGCGTGGCTGGCGGAGATGACGAGCAAGGCAAAGGTGGAAGCTGTCGCGGACACCCCGAACGAGCAGCTACGCGCCGAAGCGCCCGGAACCGCTTCCGCTCAGAAGGATCTCCACCTCATCGAAGCCGCCCTCGCAACGGACAAGATCGTGGTCTCACTGGACGACACGGCCCGTGCGGAACTATCGGTGCCGGCGGCGGCGGAGGTGATGTGGGTACATCCGGTCGATGAAGGAGGTCACGTCATTTACTGGCTGAACAAGGGTGCGGAGCCAAGGGATGAGTGGAAGCTTGGACAGCCCTAAAGGCGGGACCAGTACGACAGGCAATAAAAAAGGCCCCGATCTCTCGGGGCCGTTTGCATGAACCCTAACTGCTGCGAGCCCTCTCGGGGCGCCAAGGGTTTACTTCTTCTTCTTGGCGGGCGCTTTCTTAGCGGCCTTCTTCGCAGCCTTCTTAGTTGCGTTCTTCATCGATTGATTCTCCCTAACATCAGATTTGCGATCTTAGATCGCAGTGTGATTCATATATAAGGTTCTTTGAGGCGAAAGTCAAGAAAAAAATGCGGATCGGCCCTCGCTCCCCAACCCTCCGCGCCCCCTCTCCACGCCAAAACCATTTGCCCCACGAATTGTTCTCCCGCTCCCAGCGCCATCAACGGCCCTTTTTGTTCTTGCCCGCGCCGCGCGGAGCGCGTTACGATCGGACCAAGTGGCCTCTCGCCCCATCGCCCGATCAATAGCGAAGCGGGCCGCGGTCCCCGCGCTGATGCTGAGTCTTGCGCTCGCCGGTTGCGCGAAGAAGCATCCCGCCGCCGCCGTGCCCGTCCCACCGCGCGCCGTCACTGGTGAAATCCGAGACGGCGAAACCGGACTCGCCAGTTGGTACGGCCATCCCTATCACGGCCGCCCCGCCGCCGACGGCGAGATCTACGACATGGAAAAGCTCACCGCGGCGCACCGCACCCTGCCCTTCGGAACCTGGGTGCGCGTCGTCAATCTCAGCAACGGACAAACGGTGGACGTCCGCATCACCGACCGCGGCCCCTTCGTTGAGAACCGCATCATCGATCTTTCGCATGCCGCTGCCGTAGCCATCGCGCTGGTTGGACCCGGTGTGGCGCGCGTCCGCCTGGACATTCTTTCCGTTCCCACCGCCGCCTCCGGAGAAAGCTGGTACGCCGTGCAGGCGGGAGCGTTCCTGGATCACGATCGCGCCGAACGCCTTCGTGCGTCGCTGGAGCGTGACTTCGGACCTGCCCATCTGGTGCAACGTGCCGATAGTCCGACCCTCTGGCGAGTTCTGGTGGGACGCGTCCTCTCTGAAGAAGCCGCAGCTGCTCTGGCCCAGCGAGTCCGCGGCCAAACGGGTACCGCCTTCGTTGTACGCCTGGATCCAACCGCGCCCCGATCCCGAGGCCAGCCGCGGCGCCCGCTAAGGTGTAGTACTAAGGCCATCCCCCCCAATGAGGTGACCGCTCCACCCCAAATGATCCCCCGATCTAATACCGTGGGGTGTTGTCGAAATCCTAAAGTCCCCGTAGAGTTTATGAAGGACTCAGACACTACCTTTTCTCGCTACTCAGATCCGGAGCCCATGAATGCTAGCGCAAGCTGAAGAACCTGCCCCCCTACTGGTCGGCCAGTCGCCGCGCATCCGGAACGTCTTGCGGATGGTGGACAAGCTGGGTCATTGCCGCTGGCCGGTTCTGCTCCTCGGCGAGACCGGTACCGGCAAGGAAGTAGTGGCACGCTCCATACATAAGGTTCGGCCCGTTGGCCCCTTCGTTACCATCGATTGTTCCTCCCTGGTTGGCCCGCTCATGGAGAGCGAGCTGTTTGGTCACGTCAAAGGCGCGTTCACCGGCGCCGTCACTCCTAAGACCGGCCTGATTGAAGTGGCCGACGGAGGTACCGCCTTCTTTGACGAGATCGGCGAGTTGCCGCTCGACCTTCAGGCCAAGCTCCTGCGCGTCTTGCAGGAGAAGGAATTCCGCCCGGTAGGTTCGCTCACCCATCGCCGCTCGGACTTCCGCGTCATCGCCGCCACCAACCGTGACCTGGCGAAGGAAGTGGAAAAGGGAGCCTTCCGCCGCGATCTGTTCTACCGGCTCAATGTCGTGAACCTCCGGCTGGCCCCGTTGCGCGATCGCAAAGAGGACGTTCCGGCGCTGGTGGCCCACTTCCTGGCGCGCCACGGAAGAGGTCACACCCTGACCCAGGAAACCTTCGAGGCCATGCTCTCCTACGATTGGCCCGGCAACGTTCGCGAGCTCGAAAACTGCATCCAGCATATGGTGGCCATCAACACGGGGCCCTTGTTGCATGCCGCGGAGCTGCCTTCCATGCTGCAGAATCACCTGCTCGCTAAGAAAGCGCAGTCGCTATCGGTGGCCGTGGGGTTCCAGACTCTGTCCAAGCCGCCCGGCGAAGCGGGAGCCCACGAGCACCGCGGCTCTCCGGAAGGCGTTCGTTCGCCCATCATTCCTTTGTCGCAAATGGAACGGCAGGCCATCCAGGAAGCTTTGGCATATACCCATGGCGATCGCGCCATCGCCGCCAACCTGCTCGGCATCGGACGCACTACGCTGTACCGCAAGCTCAAGGAATATCAACTCGCCGTCTAGGCCCTCACGCGTTGAACGGAACCGCGACCGTGAGGGAGCGTTAAAGCCTGATACAAAACCTTCCCGCCGCGCACTATCCCAAGTGCCGGACCCAAAAACCCTCAAGCTCCTGCTGGTGGAGGACTCGCTCGAAGACGAACAACTGCTGTGCCAAGCTCTGCTCGAGATCGAGGAGAATCGCCAGTGGTGCAACTGGCGCTGCTCTAGCATCGTGCCCGTCGATCGGCTCTCGGACGCGCTGGATTGCTTGCGTTGCGACTCTTTCGACGCCGTCCTGCTCAATCTGAGCCTGCCCGACAGTCCCGCTCTGCTCGACACCTTCTTCGATGTAAGAGCTGGCCTGGAAGTCCATGCCAGCGCCGGATGCACTCCCATCCTGGTGCTGGCGGACGAAGCCGGATGAAGACCTCGCGAATCGATTGCTGCGCGACGGCGCTCAGGACGTTCTGGTGAAAGCCGAACTGGAATGCGCGCCACTCGCGCGCGCCATCCGTTACGCCATCGAGCGCCAGCGATTAGGTCGAGGCCGCGCCGGGCCTCCGCGTTCGTCGACGATCTCACCGGCGTTCTCACTCGCGACGCGTTCCTCACAGTCGCCGCGCACCGCAGCCACCGGGAGCCGCTAGCCTTGGTAGAAATTGCGGCGGATCGTGAAACTCTGGACCCGCTGCTGATTCAGGCCGCCGAGGCGCTGCGCCGCGTCTTTGAAGCACCGGCCGTCCTGGGACGCTGGGACCGGCGCCGATTCTGCGTTTTTGCGCCGGAAGCCGCTCTGCATCGCGCCGCCGGTCGGCTCTCCAATGGAGGGTTGCACTTCTCCATTACAAGTCTTGAAGAAATGCCGGACGGCGGAGAATTACCTCTGCGCGCGAAAATCGCTATGCTGGCTGATTGAAGATCGCCCTCGACGCCACTTACAGCCTGGGCCGCAATCTCTCGGGCGTCGGCGTGTACTCCCGCGAGATCCTGTTCGGCCTGGCGCAGGCTCATCCGGAGGCTGCGCTACCTCTTCTGCTATCGTCCGCATCGCTTTCTGCGCTCGTTCTCCGGGATCATCTTCCCTCCAATGCATCCCGCCGCATGCTCTGGGATAGTCGCACGCCATCGGCGGACCTTTTTCACGGCTTGAACCAGCGCATGGGCATCGGCCGCCATCGCCGCAGTGTCTGCACCTTCCACGATCTGTTCGTGATCTCCGGTGATTACTCCACTCCCGATTTCCGCGAACGCTTCGCCGCGCAAGCCCGCGCCGCCGCCGAACGGTCCGATCTGATCATCGCGGTCTCCGCGTTCACCGCGCTCCAAGTGGAACAACTGCTGCACGTCGATCCATCCAGGATCCGCGTCATTCCTCATGGCGCCCGTCCGCTGCCTCAAGGAACGGCTCCATCTCGCGAGAGCCCATCATCTTGAGCGTCGGAGCTATGCAGCGCCGCAAAAATATCGTGCGTTTAATCGAGGCCTTCGAACAGATCGAGGCCTTCGGGCAGATGGGGGCCTTCGAGCAGGTCGGCCCCGGCTGGAAACTGCTCCTCGCCGGATCCTTCGGCTTCGATTCCGAAGCGGCGCGGGAACGCATCGAACGCAGCCCGCGCAAGCAGGACATTCAGGTGCTTGGCTACGTCAGCGATTCCGAACTGGAAGAACTGTACCAGCGCGCGTCCGTTCTGGCTTTCCCCTCGCTCGACGAAGGCTTTGGCATGCCGGTGTTGGATGCCATGGCGCGCGGCGTTCCGGTGCTCACGTCGAACGTCTCCGCGATGCCCGAAGTGGCCGGCGACGCTGCTTTGCTTGTTGACCCCACGGATGTTCACGTCGATCGCCGATGGACTCTGCCGCCTCGCCACGGATTCCGAATTACGCGAGCACACTAATCCGCGCAGGTCTCGCTCGTGCTAGAGAATTTACTTGGGGAAAATCGGTCGCTGCTACCTGGCTCGTGTACCAGGAACTAATCGCCCACGGCTAGTGGCTAGGTTTTTCTTCGTCGATCGCGATCTTCAGAGCTTTCAGGAATTTTTGGTCCTGCGACGTCAGCTTGATCTTGCCGGTGGACTCAAACTTGCGCTTGGGCGGGGCTTCTGATTCGCCTGCCTCGCCTTCCGCCAGCTCCGATTCGTACTCGCCGTTTTCCTCGCGTTTATTGAATCCGATGGTGGCTTCCAGGACCAGGAACACGTCGTACCCGGCTCGCTTGATTTCTCCGATGGCGGCAGCAATGCGATCGGAGTCGGAAAGCGATTCATTGATCGCGTTGCCAAGCTCTTGCATCAACTCTTTGAGTTTCTCTTCCACGCATTGCCCCTTTCTTTGCAGCGGGCTCCCTCTTAGAATAACACTCTACCTTCTTGATGTTGCCGAGGCAAGGACAGTTTCAGACAAAAGGTAAGTGCGCCCGGTTCCGGCTTTCGCTCTCCTATTTCCTCTATCGGCCGAGCATCCATCCAGTATCAGTCACGCCAAGTTCCAGGCAGTCTTTCGCTACACTGGTACTACCCATGTTTTCAATGGCAAAGAAGTTTCTCGGCCATGTGATACCTGGAGTCATTCGCCCGATCCATATTCTATGGAATCAGGTGATCGGCTTCGTTTTCATCGTGTTGGCCGTCGTATTCGGGTATCGGGTAGTCCGTGGAAACGAGCCCCCCGGACTGCAGCTGGTCGGGGCCCTCTTTGCCCTCTTGATGGCGTGGTTTGGGATTCCTCCTTTTGGAAGGCCCGCAAAATCTCTAAGTCATGACCGCCTCGGCCGAACTCCCCGGCCAGTATCCCTTACACGCGCGGGATCTATCCGGACATGTACCGCAGCCGCCTCTGGACCATGCGCCAGTACGCCGGCTTCGGAACCGCCGAGGAAAGCAACCGGCGCTATCGCTATCTGCTGTCGCAAGGCATCACCGGACTTTCCGTCGCGTTCGATTTGCCGACCCAAATGGGCATGGATTCCGATCATCCTCTTGCCGCCGGCGAAGTGGGACGCGTGGGCGTCGCCATCTGCTCGCTGGCCGACATGCAGCGGCTTTTCGAAGGCATCCGCCTGGCCGGACATCACCACCTCGATGACCATCAATTCCACGGCCGCGATTCTGTTGTGCTTTTACGTACTGGTCGCGCGCAGCCAGGGCGCCGACCTCGCCAAAATCTCCGGCACCATTCAGAACGACATCCTGAAGGAATACATCGCGCGCGGCACCTACATCTATCCTCCGCGTCCGGCCATGCGCATCATCACCGACCTGTTCGCCTGGGCTGCCCGCGAACTGCCCGAATGGAACACCATCTCCATCAGCGGCTATCACATTCGCGAAGCCGGCTCCACCGCCATCCAGGAAGTGGCCTTCACGCTGGCCGACGCCATCGCCTATATCAGCGCGGCTATCGAAGCCGGCCTGGATGTGGACGCCTTCGCCCCGCGGCTCTCGTTCTTCTTCAACTCGCACAATAATTTCCTGGAAGAGATCGCCAAGTTCCGGGCGGCTCGCCGGCTGTACGCGAAAATCATGCGCGAGCGTTTCGGCGCACGCAATCCCCGCTCGATGATGCTGCGCTTTCACGTGCAGACCGCCGGCTCCACGCTCACCGCCCAGCAGCCCGACGTAAACGTGGTCCGCGTCTCTCTGCAGGCGCTGGCGGCGGTGCTGGGCGGCGCGCAATCCCTGCACACCAACGCCAAGGACGAGGCGCTCGGCCTGCCCACCGAAGAAGCCGCGCGCCTGGCTCTGCGCACCCAGCAGATCATCGCGCACGAAACCGGCGTCACCAGCACGGCCGATCCCTTCGGCGGCAGTGTTTATATCGAACGTCTCACCGACGAAATCGAGCGCGGCGCCCAGGACTATATCGACCGCATCGACGCCATGGGCGGCACGCTGGCCGCCATCGAAAGAGGTTTCATCCAGAACGAAATTCAGAACGCCGCCTATGCCTACCAGCAGACCGTGGAGCGCGGCGATGCGATCGTCGTCGGCGTAAATAAGTTCCAGCAGGACGAAAAGGAACCGCCCGCCACCTTCCGTCTCGATCCCGAGCTCGAAAAGCAGCAGATTGCCCGCCTGCGCGAGTTGCGTGCTTTCCCGCGACGCCCGCGCCGTGGACGCCAGCCTGTGCGCGCTCGAAAACGCGGCGCGATCGAGCGACAACCTGATGCCGCACATCCTCGCCTGCGCCGAGGCTTACGCTACGGTCGGCGAGATTTCCGACCGCTTGCGCGTGGTTTTCGGCGAGTACCGCGAGCGCTTAGATTCCGCGGCCGCCAGCTTCCATGCGCCACGCAGCAGATCCCTCATTGCATCCGGATGCACCGTCGACAGCCGCACCAGTATGTACGGATACTCGAGATAGTGATCGGTGATGAAGTACGTCTCGGGATCTGCCGCGATCAACTCTTCGCGATCGTCGATGCTCATCCGTACCACCAGCGCGCCGATATCGTCCCGCAACCGCGCCAGCATCGCGCCACCCACTTTGAAGGCCGGCGTCCCGTAAGACGTGGTCTCTTCGGCGCCATCCAGCGCCAGCGCCATCTTGCGAATCGCGTCAAACTTCACAGGCATCGTAGACAATTCTACCTGCGGACCGTGTGCCTGGGCTCCCAATCCCCAACCCCCAATCCCGTCCCCTGTTAAACTTCAGGCATGGAGCGAAAGATCTTCTGGCTCACCTTTGCCCTGCTTGGCCTGGTCGCCGATTACTTTCTTCCGCTTTGGTGGGCGCTCGGCGCCACCATCCCCATCGGCGTCCTGAGCTGGTGGGTGGCCTATCGCTTAGTATCATGAAACAGTGAGCAGCAATTTTCTCGCGTTCCTTCTGATCTTCGGCCTGGGCCATCCCAAGCAGGAGCCCGTCGACCCCGCCAAGAGCGCCCCTCTCCACAGCCGCCTCAAGTGCGACGGCTACGGAGCGCCTGAAGACCTGGTCCACATGCAGGTGACATTCTCGCCCGGCGCCGGGGCGCGCGAGTTCGTCGTGAGCCAGTTTCAAACTGACAAGTGCAGTGTGGAAACGATGTTTCAGTGCTGGCACAAACCAAGAGCCGGATGGCACGAGGTGTGGTCCGCCGCCAATGAGCAGCCGTCCGCCCACGCCATGTTGCCCATCAGCTCCTGCTATCAGTGGGGATCCACGGAAGCCGCGCAGTATGTTCTGAGCGGTTGGTACCAGGAAGGCGCCGCCGATCCAAAGGTGGCCTGGCGCCAATCCACCGTGAAGCAAGTCTCCACAGTACCCGAAGTCTACGAATTTACCGATCCCAAGGGCGGAACGGCGCGTTTGGAAATAACGCGCTAGGCGTTCCTTCTCCAAGACCATCGTAGAAGAATCGTTGCAACCGAATAGGTGTATATGCATCCATTCCAGTGTGACCGCTTCATCCGTCCCCACCCTGCCTTGCATGTGCGCCAACCTCCGGCGGGCATCGCGCACGCTCACCCAACTTTATGAAGACGCGCTACGCCCCCTCGGATTGCGCGCCACCCAGTTCACCATCCTGCAAGCCCTTTCGCTAGCAGGAGAAGTGACGCAAGGTCTGCTGGGCCACATCCTTGCGATGGACAGTACTACGCTCACCCGCACGCTCGACATCATGGAACGCCGGGGATGGATCGCTAAACGCCGCGGCAAGGACCGTCGGGAGTGGCACATCCGCTTGTCCAGGCGCGGCCAAGCTCAACTCGAGCGCTCTCTGCCAGCGTGGCGGAGCGTGCAACATCGCGTCCATACCCAGCTAGGAAACGAAGTCTGGGAAACCCTATTCAACCTAAGCAACAGAGTGACCCGTGCGCTCACGGGACTGGAAGAAAAATCATCATGACAAACTATAGAAAAGTCACCGCCAGCCTGATTGCGGCCTGGTTCATCGCGGCTCTAACCGCATCCGCCTTTCACCTTTTCAGAACCGATCCCACCCGTCCGCCATTGGCGCTGGGCTTGGGGGCGCTGCTCCCCATCATTGCGTTCTCGCTGTGGTTCGCACGGTCCGAATCATTTCGACGTTTCACGCTGGCGCTGAACCCCCGCACCCTGACCATCGTGCAGTCCTGGAGGACGGGCGGTTTCGTGTTCCTGGTCCTATACGCTTACGGCATTCTGCCTGGACTGTTCGCATGGCCCGCCGGCCTGGGCGACTTCGCCATCGGAGCCACCGCTTCGCTCGCTGCGCTGAAGCTTACCAATCCCAATCGCCGCTCCAGTTTCATCCTGTGGCAGGCGTTGGGAGTTCTGGATCTCGTGACGGCAGTCACTCTCGGGGCCACCGCTTCGTTGATCGATCCGCAAGGGATCCCAACCACCCCCATGACCGTGTTGCCCCTGAGCCTGATCCCAACTTTCGTCGTGCCGCTGCTGCTTATCCTCCATCTGATTTGCATCGCGCAAGCGCGTCGCTGGCCTTCGCAAGGTCACTCCGGCATTTTCCCGGCCAACAGCAGATCCACTTCCGCTCTTACAGGCGCCGACGTTTGAGCGCCTGGTCGAGTCACCGAAATTGCCGCCGCCGCGTTCGCAAATCGCAATGCGTTCTCCATTTCCGCGCCTTCCGCCAATGCTACGGCTAGTGCGGCGTTAAATGTGTCGCCCGCGGCGGTGGAATCCACAGCCCGTACTGGGAACGGAGGCGCGGCGAATGTTTGATCCGCTCCGCAGTACATGCAACCCTGGTCGCCCAGTTTCACGATCACCGAGCGCACGCCGAGTTCCCGGATCTTATTTCCGAGAGCAGTTGCATCGGCCAGGGCTACCCGTTTCGGCGGCACACCCGCAAGCACGCAAGCTTCATTCTCATTGGGCGTCGCGATGTCCACCAATTGAAGGATATCGCGCGGCAGAGCGCGCGCCGGCGCAGGGTCCAGAATGCACGTGGCGCCCACTCTCCGCGCTTGGCGCAAGCCCTCCGCCACCGTCTCCATCGGTACCTCGAGTTGCAGCAGCACGCAGCGCGCACCTTCCAGAGCCCAGCGTTGGGAATCGATGTCGCTTGCAGACAGAGCGCCATTAGCCCCCGGCGCCACCGTGATCGAGTTTTGTCCCGCATCGTCCACATGAATACAAGCCACGCCAGTGGCTTCCGCATCCGTTTCCAGCACCGCCTGAACGTCGACGCCCACGTCCGCCAGATTTCGCTTGAGCGCGCTCCCGAATGAATCCACTCCGATTCGTCCCATCATCCGCACCGCCGTCCCGCTGCCTGCGAGCTTCGCCGCCGCATAGGCCTGGTTCGCGCCCTTGCCCCCGGGAATCGTGCGGAAATTGCGCCCGAGAATGGTTTCTCCCGGCAAGCGGCAGCCGATCCACGGCAATGACGAAGTCCATGTTCAAGCTGCCGATCACGACAATCGAATTGGCCATGCCTGCTTCAGAGGCTCGCCATCCCGATCAAGACCAGGCCGATCACGTATCCGGCGAACATCAACCCGACGAACGTCCAGGTCCCCTTCGGCGCGTGCATGAATTCGCGCCAGATGAACACGCCCCAGATGGCGGCCACCAGCGTCGCACCCTGGCCGAGCGCGTAGGAGATCGCCGGCCCCGCCACGCCGGAGGCGATCACGTTCATGCAGAGCGCCAGCATCCAGATGCATCCGCCCAGGAACCCCAGCGAATGCAGCCGGGCGCGTCCGCGGAAGTAGTCGCCATAGGTGACTTTGCCCGCGCGCATGAAGATCGTATTCACGGCGATGTTGCTCGCCAGCAGGCCCACGGCAAACAGCACAAGAGCGGTGTAGGGCGTGAGCAGCCCCGGCTGTAACAGCGCGCGTGCTGAAATCCGGCGACACGGCCGCCATCAGTTGCGGGATAGAAGAAACCCATCAGACAGCCGGCCACCGCGGAGAACGCCAGTCCCCGGAATGGCTTGGTCTTCGCGGCCTGTTTCAAGACGGTGATGCGCCAGCGCCGACATCACCATCGCAAAGACGATCAACGCCACCCCGGTAGTCAGCAGCGCGGCGTTGCCTTGCGGCGAAAGAACGTAGCTCTTCACGGTTCCGATCACCAGCGCCAGACCCACGCCCACGGGAAATGCCACCGCCATGCCCGCTTCGTCGATGCCGACCACCAGCAGAATATTCGAAATGTTGAAGAGGACGCCGCTCGAGATCGCGGTCCAGATCGCGCTGCCCGGCGCGCCGTGGAGGTTCTCGAGAAACGGCATTCCCGACGGAGCCGGCGTTGCCCAGCGTAAACGCGAACAGCAGGGAGAACACAAACACGCCGATCGCGTAGTCCCAATAGAACAGCTCAAACGGCCATTTGTCTTTGCCGGCCAGTTTCTGCGTGTTGGCCCACGACCCCCAGCCCAGCATCGTGACGACGCAGAACAGTACCGCGACACCCAGATCGTGAACGATAAACACAGCGAGCGTTAGTATATCCCACTACCAATGCACCAGCCCCTCGGGATCGTCCACCAGCACCACTTCGTATTTCTCCAGCATCGGCATCAGGACGTTTTCCAACTCGCCCTTCCACAGATCGCCTTCGTAAAACTTGGCCTTCATCGGCTCACGAGAAGCGAGGTCGGGAAAGCCGCGCATGAAGAAGAACGTGTCGGGATCTTCGACGGAAAGAAAAGGACCCGATGATTTTCATTCCGATTTCCGCGTGCGCCGGAATCGACTTGGAGCGGAATATATCGAGGAACCGGGCGCGCAAACCCGGCTTGATCTTATAGGTGCGCATTTCGATGATCACTCACGTCCTCCGTCATCATGCTGCCGGGGCCAGCGCCGATTACCGAACGAGCTTGTCATAATCCGAGTGGCTGCCAATCCAGACCCGTGTCATCGTTTTCGCCCTCGAACAGGCCGACGGCGCGGTAGTGATCGCCGATCCGAACCGTAAAGCGATCGTTAGTACCTCGCAGGCGACGAAAATGAAGGCTGGGATGATTCGGGTTCTCGCGCCAGAGATTATATGTCTTGATCGCCGAGAAACTCGTCGGGCGGCAACTTTTCAATGGCCTGTTCGATCTCCTCGAAGCTGCCCATGTTAGGAGTTTAGCATCGCGGCGCTCGGAAACCGCCCGCCAATCGACAAACCGCCTCGACCTGTATACAATCAGGTGAGTTACACTCTAATACCCGCTCGGCCTGATTCCCGAGCCCCAAAACTAGGAAGGTCCAATGGAAAGACTCCTCCGAATGGCCAGCCCTGTCTGGCTGTTCCCCGTGCTGCTAACGCTTGGCCACGCACCGGCTTCGGCCCAGGTTAACTTGGCCGGCGTCTGGAACAATTTGCAAATTCTTCACGAAGATGAGCCCGAGCGCCTGCCCGGCCCTGAGCTGGGCGACTACCTGGGCGTTCCCATCAATGCCGCCGCCCGCTTCCGCGCCGACGCCTGGGATGCATCGCTCATCACGCTGCCCGAATACCAGTGCCGCGTCCACCCCTCCGATTACTCTCCCAGTTTCGCGAGCATTCGCATGTGGGACGAATACGACCACGACACCCAGCAGCTTATCGCCATCCACATCCACCACTTCGCTTGGAACACCGAGCGCACCATCTGGATGGACGGCCGTCCGCATCCGCCCGAATACGCGCTGCACACCTCCATGGGCTTTTCCACCGGCAAATGGGAGGGCGATGTCCTGGCCGTCTACACCACGCACCTAAAAGAAGGCTGGATTCGCCGCAACGGTCTGCCGCGCAGCGATCGTGCCACTTTCACCGAACATTTCATCCGTCACGGCGACAACCTGACGCTCATGACGGTGATCCGCGATCCCGCGTATCTCACCGAGCCCATGATTCGAACCCGTGACTACGTCTATGAAATCGGCGGCCAGATCGCACCCTATCCCTGTGAAAGCGTGGAAGAGGTCATCCGGCCCAAGGGTAAGATCCCGCATCACCTGCCCGGCACCAATAAGTTCCTGGGCGAGTTTCCGGCCGCCCACGGAATCCCACCCGAAGCCGCGCGCGGTGGCGCCGACACCATGTATCCCGAATATCAAGACAAGATCCGCACGGCCACTCCGGCGACCAAGGCGGACGCAAAATGAAAACCCGAATTCTCCTAGTACTCCTTGTTGGCAGCCGCCGGCCTGGCCTCCGCGCAAACTCAAGATTCCGAAGTCCATGTTTGGCCGGTGCAGGGCAACATCTACATGATTGTCGGTGCGGGCGGTAACATCACCGTGCAAACCGGCAAAGATGGCGTGCTGGTGGTGGATACTGGATTGGCTCCGATGGCCGACAAGGTTCTTGCCGCCATCAAGACGCTCTCCAACGGTCCCATCCGGTACATCATCAACACGCATTATCATGCCGATCACACCGGCGGCAACGAGAAAATCCGCTTGGCCGGCAGCACTATCGTCGGCGCTAACGTCACGGGCGATATCAAAGACGCTGGCGTAGGCGCTGCCATTCTTTCGCACATCAACGTTCTGAATCGAATGAGCGCGCCCACCGGTCAGCAAGCGCCGTCACCAGATGGTGGCTGGCCCACCAGCACGTTCTTGAGCGATCAAAAGAAGCTGTACTTCAATGGCGAGGGAATCGACATCCTGCATCAACCCGCCGCCCACACCGACGGCGATAGCATCGTGTTCTTCCGCCGCTCCGATGTCATCAGCACCGGCGACATCTTCACCACCACCAATTACCCCATCATCGATCTGGCCGCGGGCGGCAGCATTCAGGGCACCATCGCCGCGCTGCAGAAGATTGTCGACATGATCATCCCCGTTTACGGCCAGGAGGGCGGCACGATGGTGATCCCCGGTCACGGCCGCTTGTGCGACTTCGGCGACGTGCTGAATTTCCGCGAAATGACCATCATCATTCGCGATCGCGTTCAGGACATGATCAAGAAGGGCATGACGCTGGAACAGGTGAAGGCTGCGCATCCGACCCAGGATTACGATCCTCTGTATGGTTCCACCACCGGCTTCTGGACCACCGACAAGTTCGTCGAAGCCGTTTACAAAAGCCTAAAAGGTGAGAAATGAAAATCCAAGTGTTAGCTATCCTGTTGGGCACCCTGGCCGTGGCGCCTGCTCTCTTCGCGCAATTTCCTGGAGGACCGCCTCCCGGACCACCCAAGCCGGCCAAGGCCATCGCGCCAATCGATCTCACCGGCTACTGGGTTTCCATCGTCAGCGAAGACTGGCGCTTCCGCATGATCGCGGCGCCCAAGGGCGATTTCGCGGGAGTGCCCTTGAATCCAGCCGGCCAGAAGGTCGCCAAGGAATGGGATCCCGCCAAGGATGACGCCGCCGGCAATCAGTGCAAGGCTTACGGCGCGGCCGGTTTGATGCGCATTCCTACGCGCCTGCACATCACCTGGCAGAACGACAATACGCTGAAGATCGAGACCGACGCCGGAACGCAAACGCGCCTGTTGCACTTCGGCCCTCCGCAACCACCCAGCGGTCCGCCGACCCTGCAAGGTTATTCGGCGGCTGAATGGCACGGATCGTTTGGTGGTGTCGGTTATTTCGGAGCGGCTTTCGATCCCAGCAAGGGCGGCTCGCTCGAAGTGAACACCAGTCACCTCGCTCCGGGCTATCTTCGCCGCAACGGAGTTCCCTATAGTGACAAAACCACGGTTCAGGAATTCTACGACCTGATCAAGGAGCCCGAGGCCGACTGGATTGTAGTAAAGACCATCGTCTCCGATCCGACGTATCTGTTCCGCACCATGATCACCAGCACGCATTTCCGCAAACAGCCCGATGCCACCGGCTGGAAGCCGTCCGCCTGTTACGACCGATAGCGCTTTAGCGCGACTCTTCAGCGCGAGCTGGCTCGTTCCAGTCGATCGCGAATCGCGGACCATTCCTCGGTGCTCGGCGGCTGCTCGATAGCGATCCAGTCCCAGCCTTCGGCGTCGGCTTCGTGCAGACGTTCATAAAGCACGGCGGCGTACTCGCGGGGTTCGATTGGCATCTGGAGACAAATTCCGCGACCACTCGGAGGTAGCTGGCTGGCCTCCAGCAAAATCAGCGGCGTCTTCGGGCTGTAATGACGCTGATGAAGACCGGGCGAGGCATGCGCGCCCTCCGCCACCGCGCCGAGCAACTGCACCGGCCCAATCACTGCTTCGATCTCCTGCCGCGTTACCATGCCCGGTCGCAACAATACCGCGTCGGAATTCGCCAGCGAAAGAACCGTGGATTCTATTCCCACCGTCGTCCGGCCCCCGTCCAGCACCATCGCGACGCAATCGCCCAAGCTGTCGCGGACGTGTTGCGCGGTGGTGGGCGAAAGTTCCGTAAAAAGATTAGCGCTCGGCGCGGCAATGGGAACACCGGCTTCCTGAATCAGCGCCTGCGCGATCGGATTGGCGGGCATTCGAACGCCCACCGTGTCGAGTCCGGCAGTGAGCCGATCCGGCACATGCGGCTGTTTCGGCAATACCAGCGTCAGCGGCCCTGGCCAGAAGATGCGTACCAGTTTTTCGGCGCGCTCCGGCCATTCGCGCACCAGGCCGCGCGCCATTTCGATCGAACTCACGTGAACGATCAGCGGACTGCCGGGCGGACGGCCCTTAGCGGCAAAGATTTTGTCGATGGCGTCGGGGTCGAGCGCGTTAGCTCCCAGTCCGTAAACCGTCTCGGTGGGAAACGCTACCAGTTCGCCGGCACGGATCAACGCGGCGGCGCGGCCAATCTCGTCATCGCTACTCAGGAAGATCTTCTTTCGCATCGCCCGCGATCTTGCCGGTGTGCTTAAAAACCAGGAACGCGTGCATCAAGCGATCCAGGTCCCCATCCAACACGCGATCCACATCGCCGATCGAAAGTTTAGTGCGATGATCCTTCACCATGCGATACGGCGCCAGCACGTAGCTGCGAATCTGGCTGCCGAAATTGATCTCCAGCTTGGAGTCTTCCACCTTCTTATCCGCCGCCCGCTTCTTTTCCAACTCATGTTCGTACAGGCGCGCGCGCATTTGCTTCATGGCGCTGGCCCGATTCTTATGCTGCGAGCGCTCGTTCTGGCACTGCACCACCAGACCCGTGGGAATGTGCGTCATGCGCACGGCAGATTCCGTGCGGTTCACATGCTGGCCGCCGGCGCCCGAAGCGCGAAACACATCCACGCGAATATCCTCCGGCTTGATATCGATGTTGATGTCGTCTTCGATCTGCGGAAAAACGAAGACCGACGCGAAGGAGGTATGCCGCCGTGCGTTTGCGTCGAACGGAGAGATCCGCACCAGGCGATGCACGCCGATCTCCGATTGCAGCAGCCCGTAGGCGTTTTCCCCTTCTATTTCGAGCGTGGCCGATTTGATGCCCGCCCCTTCGCCTTCCTGACGATCCGTAACGGCAGCCTGCAGGTTGTGGCGCTCCACCCAGCGCAGATACATGCGCAGCAGCATCTCAGCCCAGTCCTGGCTCTCGGTGCCGCCCGCGCCCGGATGAATGGCCATGATGGCGCTCTTGCCATCGTTCGGGCCGTTGAGCAGCATCCCGGTTTCGAGCACTTCCAGACGCTGGGAGTAGCGCTGGATCTCGCGGTCCAGGTCGGCCGTCACGTTCTCGCCTTCGCGTCCCAGTTCGAACAGCGTGTCCAGATCGGACGTCAGGCGCGCAACCTCGGCCTCGTCGGCGATCGCCTGCTCCAGGCGCTTGCGCTCCTGCATGATTTTCTGGCTTTTTTCGGGCTGCTGATTCCAGAAATCGGAATCGGAGATCTGCTGTTCGATCTTAGCTAGCTGCAGCTTCTTGTTGGAGGAGTCAAAGATAGCTCCGCACAGCGTCGGCTTGCTGGCGGAGCGAAGCGTATTCTCTTTCCTGTTCTTCGAGAGTCATGTAATTTTCATTTTAGCAGGGGCGGCAATTCGAGCAACTGGCCGCGCTTCCCGACGTTCCAACCCTCGGTGCGCCCCATGACGGTGTGTTGTCCGGCGGCTTCATGGATGTGCCCGCAATAGAAATACCTGGGCTGCTCGCGATCGATGAATTCGCGGATCGCCTGGCTGCCGAAGTGCTTCCCCTCCCCCGCGCGATCGAGCGCCGTGCCTTGGGGAGGCGTGTGGCAGATGAGCACCAGCGGATCGAGTCCCGAAAATCTGTTGAGGCGCTCCGTTAATTCCTGTTCGCTGTACTCGCCCGGAGTATCGAACGGCGTTGGATTCGAGTAGCCCAGCCCCGCGACTTGATACCCGGCGATCTCTATCGTCCGGCCATGAAAATCGTGAAAGCCGAACTCGCGGCAGAAGTGAGCGTTGTCCGCCTCCGATTCATGATTCCCCGGAAGCACGTACATCCGTTCCGCGCGCTTCTTCAAGATAGGCCCCATGGCGTCCAGGCCGCGGCCAAAATTCGCCAGGTCACCGGCGCAGAAATAGTAGTCCGCTTCTACGGCCATCAGTCTTTCGAGCGCGGCTTTGTCGCCGTGAATATCGGAGAACATGAGCAGCTTCACACTAAACGAGATTAGCAGGCAGGAAACCGTTTTCCCACGGACGGGTCTAGTAGTCGAGACGATTTGTGATTGTCGACGAAAAGGGCAACACCATTGCGGACGCTCCGGCCATGCCGCCGCTCACCGAGCGCCAGGAACAGGAGGCAGAAGACCGCACCTCCGTCAGCGCGCTGGTGGTCCACGAAGCGATTCGCAAGGACGGCGACGAAGAACTGCGGCGGACCGTATCCGCGCTGGCTTGGTCCGGACTTGCAGCGGGCCTGTCGATGGGCTTTTCGTTTGTCGCCGAAGCGCTGTTTCGGACGTACGTTCCCCCGGTGCCCTGGCGGCCGCTCATCACCAATCTCGGTTATCCGCTGGGCTTCCTTATCGTAATCGTGGGACGCCAGCAGCTGTTCACCGAAAACACGCTGACTGCCATCATCCCGTTGCTGGCGCGGCGCAACCTGGCGACATTCTGGCAGGTGCTCCGCTTGTGGGCCGTGGTGCTGACCGCCAACATAGCCGGTGCGCACATATTCGCCTGGGTGATCGGCAATACGTCGGTGCTTCATCCGAAATTTCACCTCGCCTTGGGACAGCTTGCGACGGAAGCGGCGGATGTTTCCTTCGGCAGCGCGATCCTGCGCGGCATCTTCGCGGGATGGCTGATCGCGTTGGTGGTGTGGATGCTGGCCGCAACCGATGCCAACCGGGTTCCGATCATCATCGGGATGACCTATATCGTGGGTCTGGCGGGACTCACCCACATCGTGGCGGGATCGGTGGAAGTGCTGTTTCTGGTTATGACCGGCGCAAAATCCTGGCTCTCCGCCGTGGGCGGCTACATGATCCCGACGTTGATCGGCAACGTGCTGGGCGGCGTCGCGCTAGTCTCCGCGCTCAATCATGCGCAGGTCATCGCGGGTGCACCGCCGCCGAAAAGAGCGTAAGCACCGCTCAGAAACGCAGATGCATCGACAGCTGCAGGAATCGCGAGCTTCCGATGGTGTGCTGGATGTAGCCCAAACTTCCCACCGGCGGGAACGAGGGCGGTCCCGAATAATTGGGGAAGAAGTCCACGTCGTTGTTCGGCGCGTCGAAATCCGGGTGGTTGAAAATATTGAACGCGTCGAAGTTGAAGCGCAGCCGGAAACGCTCGTTGAGAGTAAATTCCTTGCCCACCGTCATATCGAAGCGCACCTGGAAAGGAGCGCGGAAGGTATTCCGGCCGGAGTTTCCGTAGAGCGATTCATAGAGATCGCATCCGGTGGCGTCGCACGGCGGCACGCCGTTGGTGCCCGGCGCGACAAACTGCGGCAGCAAAGTCGTTCGCGTTCAGCACCGGTTTGCCCGCATTGATGCCGGTGGTGCCTTGCAATTGGGCCTGGTGCGCGGTTACGCCAGGCTTTAGCGGCACAATCGGATTGCCGATGTAATTCGAGGTCCCGAAGTACAGGCTGCCGACCGAACCGGAATAATCGTAAATGCTGTACGGCTGGCCGCTCTGGGCCACGGTCTGTCCGCCGATGATCCAGCCGTTGACAGCGGCGCCCAGGGCCTTGTTCGAGGTGAGCTTCGGAATCGTGTAGCTGTAGTTGATCGTGAACACGTGGGTCTGATCGAAATCCGCGGAGCCATAGCTCGATTTCGGAGTCAGCGGATTGTTGCCGGTGAAGAACAGTCCCAAGCCCGCTCTGTTCGTCCAGGGCGTGGGACCAGGTGTAGGACGCGGTGAACTGCAGACCGTTCGAGAGCCGCTTGCGAGCCTGCAACTGCAGAGCGTTGTAATTGGAAATGCCCTCGGCCTTGAAGAGCACCGAGTTCATGTCATAGCCGATATAGGGCACGCGGATGGGAGCGTTGCCTGCAGTACTCACTGGTGGAAACGGGTTCCAGGTCGAGGTTGTAGTTCGGGCTCACCCCGCCATACGAATAGATCTGGCCGTTGACTGGGATTTTGCGGCGTGGCGATGCCGGGCTGGTTAAACGGGATGGGCAGGATCTCATGCACGCCGTGGTTGCCGACATAGCCGGCGCTGAATCAGCCAGCTATTGGCAGCCTGGTATTGAAGATCGAACGTCCAGTTCTCGGTGTAGGGCAGTTTGTTGTTGATGTCGTAGCCGCCGAACAGGAACGGTCCGAACAGGTTTCCCGCGGGGAAATCGCCGGACTCGGTCTGGGAGATGTTTGGCAGCAGAGCCTGGAACGCCGCTACGGTGCCGGTCGGCTGAGGCGGGCGGAGTGGTGCCGAATGGGGCAGAGAAGGTGGCGCCCTTTTGCGCCACGATGGGCTGCACAAACGGCGGCTCCAGAGTGACGCCAAAGGGGCCGTTGAAGCCGCCGCCGGCGCTGGGCGAAAGATAGCTGAAGAACTCGCCGCGGTCGTAGTAAATGCCGAATCCGGTGCGCACGGTCAGCTTTGGAATCGGAGTCCAGGCGATGCCGATGCGTGGCGCGAAGCCCCATTGGCGGTTCTTCATCAGAGAGTCGCTCGCCGCCTTTGGCGAATTTCGAGTCCGGAGTTGGTGATGGTGTCGGTGGCAGCGTCGTAAGCGAATATGATTGCCGTTGAAGGCCGTGAGCCGCCCATATTTTTCCGATAGCGGCCCATCGAAATCCCAGCGCAGGCCCAGCGTTACGGTCAGATTGCTGCGGACTTTGTAGTTATCGTTGACGAATGCGCCGGCGGTATTGGAGCGGTAGTAGCGATTGGCCGACCCGGTGAAAGCGGTGCTGTCGATGCCGGTGCGCACCGCGCCTTCCACGAAGTTTTCGAAAGTCTTGAAATCGATGGTGTCGGTATTGGTGTTGTTGTTGATGATGTTGAGCTGGGTGTGATCCCAGAGCATGCCGAAGGCCAGGGTGTGGCGCCCCTTCACCCAATTGCAGCGTGGTTCCATATTCCCACTGGTTTTGGTACATGCCCGCGTTTCCGAAGCTGGTGCCCGGACCGAACTGCAATCCGCTGGCCAAGGTGGGGTCGGCCGTGCCGATCTCGATTTGCGGGAAGGTCTTGGAGCCGAGCAGATTAATTCCGAAATCGCTCGGGGTGAATGCCTGGCCGGTGGTGGCATAAGCCCGCAGGCGCGTGAATCCGATGCGCTGCTCCCAGGTCACGGTGGGAGTGAGAATCACGGTGTTGTTGATGGACGCCACCTGGCTTCCGGCCGCGAGTTGCTGCGGAAATCCCGAGCAGCGTGCCGACCGCTCCAAAAGGATTCGTGGTGGGATCATTCTGCACATAATATTTGCCGCTGAAGCGGTCCTTGTCGCTCAAGACGTAGTCGATGTTGGCGATGCCCTGATCGACGTTGGATTGCGCGTTGGGGCCTTGCACCACGGCGTCGTAGCCCAGTTGCGTGGCCGAGCTGGGATTGGTGATTTGCGCGCTGGGAATCAGATACTGGCCGTTTGTGAGTTGGCGTTCAGCAGTCCCGCGGCCACCGGGCTGATCTGGCTGGCGGCGATGGTCGTCCCGTAAGCGCCTTGGATGGCGTTGATAATGCCCTGCGCGCTGCGGTCGTTGGTGAGCGTCGAGCGGCACGGTGCTGGTCTTGGTGGAGTCCGACGCGTCGGCAATGCGGACGCCCTGGTAGGACAGGAAGTAGAACAGCTTGTCCTTCTTGATGGGCCCGCCGAGCGTGGCGCCGAATTGGTTGCGATTCAGGAACGGATCTTTGTCCGTGATGGCGGGCGACGCATTGTAGAAGAACGGCGCGGCGTTCATGACGCTGTTCTGGAACTTCTCGTAGACTTCGCCGTGCAGTTCGTTGGTGCCCGACTTGGTGATCACGCTGATGTGCGCGCCGCTATTGGCGCCCTGCGTGGCGTCGTACATGGCGGAGTTGACGGCGATCTCCTGGATGGCTTCGGCCGGCGGCGTGGGCAGCGCCTGGCCGATGGCGCTATAGACGGAAGTGCTGGTCTGGATTCCGCCGCCCGCGCCGAAGTTCTCGCCGGTGTTCAGAACGAAGCGGTTCTCGCCCACCTGGCTGGTGGAGTTTCCATTGAACAGATTGTTGGTGCTGATGCCGTTCAACGAAAAGCTATTGCTGGTGTCGCGCTGTCCGTTGGCGAAGATGGCTTGATTGCCGAGTCCGGCGTTGCTGCCCGCGCCGCCCAGGAAATCGGCGTGCACGCCCGGACTTAAAATCGCCAACTGGGTGAAGCTGCCGGTGCCGAGCGGCGTCTAGCTGGATGGTGGATTGGTCCACCACATAGCCGTTAGTCGCGTCCGTCTGGTTCATCAGCGGAGTGCCGATGACTTCGACTTTGGTGGCCACGGTACCGACTTTGAGATCGCCATCGACGGTGGTGGTGCGATCGGCGTTGACGCAGCACCTCGGTGTGGCGTTCGGCGTCGAAGCCCTCCTTGGTGAACGTCAGCTCGTAGATACCGGCCGGCAGATTCGAAATGGAGTAGGAGCCGGAGGGCTGCGAGCGCGCCGAGACGCTGAGGTTGGTCGCCGTATTGCGGGCCGTGACGGTGACATCTTGCACCGCGGCGCCGGAGGCATCCCGCACCGTGCCAGTGATCGTGCCTAGAATCTGCTGGGCGCGCCCTGGCACGTGGGTGGCAAGGGTCAACGCTAGAACAGCGGCGATCACCGAAGTTCCTCGTAGAAGAGACGCAGGTCGTCGAAGCGAAGCGGGCCGTCGGAAACGAAGGCTGCTAGTCATATAAATCCTCCTAGTGAACTCGAATCGCGCGAACTGTTGCGCGGCAGTTTAGTTTATTGCGAGCCAAGGACTGGCTTCGAGGGAGACGTGTCCCCGAACTTCACACATTGCGTGACCGCCGGAACGCGAACGATGCGTTGGCGTTAGTATTTCAAGCTGATGACTGATCCTGATTCATAAAGAATAGCCCATTTCGCATTCAGGAGCACTGTCTTTCTTGGGACTGCGGCGCTCCCGCGCGGGCTGCTGGGATCAGCTGGCGCCGGAGGCCGATTTGTTCGGCTCCCAAAGGACTTCGGGAACGCCGAGCATGTGATTCACCCAACGGCTCCAAACGAAGAAGGCGTCGCTCAAACGATTCAGGTATTGAATAATTTCCGCCGGGATCTCTTCTTCGCGCGTCAAACTGACCGCCAGCCGCTCGGCTCGCCGGCAAATGGTGCGGCAGGCGTGCAACTCGGTGTTCAAGCGCGTGCCGCCCGGCAGAACGAAGGACCGCAGCGGCGCGAGATCGGCATTCATGCCGTCGATCTCGATTTCAAGCTGGCGGATTTCGGCTTCAGTGATGCGAGCCTGTTTGGGATGCACGTCCTCGGGCTTGGTTGCCAGGATGGAGCCGAGATTAAACAACTCATGCTGCACTCGCCGCAAAATCGGGGCCAGCGCCGGCAGGGATTCCCCCGCCGAGATGGAGGCCATGCCGACGAACGCGTTCAGTTCGTCCACCGTCCCATAGCACTCGATCCGCGCGGAATCCTTGGAGACGCGTTGCCCCCCGGCCAGGTGGGTCTGGCCCTGATCGCCGGTCTTGGTGTAGATGCGGTTGAGCGCCAGGCGCGGGGTGGTCGAACTTGGGATCGGGCACAATTGCTCTCCGGTTCCTATTGTCAGCCTCAGGTAATTATTTGTTCAAGTTTCCGCAGGGGGGTGTCGATAAGGTACTGAAAGAAAAGATATGCTCGTGGAGACCCTGGATAGTGAAGCCCGGCTGAACCGGTTTAACCGCCTGATGCAGGAGCTGATTCGTGGCAGCATGAACCGTAACACGTTCCAGCCTTGGGAGATAGAGATCCTGCTCGACATTGAAGCTTGCCAGATCCGCGAACCGGTGAAGCGCGAAACTCTGCGCCGTTACCAGAAGGCGGTGCAGCGCTCCATGGAAAAAGGCGCCGCCGCACCCCTCCGCCTCTCCGAGTATCTCAACGGAAAGAAAGGCCAGCCCTCCGAAGCCGCCTCAGTAGAATCCGCCTGAACAACGTAGGGGTAACGCTCCCTGACGCTCGGGGTTACGCCTTATCCTATAAGTCGATGAGTTCCAGTGCAACGGGCGGACGAACGGTTTTTTGCGTCAAGTTCCAGAAGGACATGCCGGGGCTCGACGAAGCGCCCTTCGACAATCATCCGCTCGGCCAGCGCATCTATGAGAACGTTTCCAAGGAAGCCTGGAAGATGTGGCTGGAGCAGATGAAGATGATCATGAACGAGTACCGGCTCAACCTGGGCACGCAGGAGGCGCAGGAATTTCTGCTCAAGCAAATGGAAGATTATTTCTTCGGCGCTGGCGCAGCGCTGCCGCCCGGGTACGTGCCTCCGCAAACCAAGAACTGACCGACGGGCTCCCTTGGCCCTTTAACAGGGCACCCCGTCGCGGTTCAGTTCCGATTCTGAACCGCGCGCGTTAGCAAGCGTGCGCTAGAACACCGGCAAAGCAGTCGCGATTTCAAAGCGCAATTGCCGATGCGACGTTCGCAGTGCGCCCTCCACAGCCTCGGGAGTTTCGCCGCGCGCGAAGATGAAACCCAGATAGCTTGCGCCTTCCGGCAATGGAACCAGCTTTTGTCCCTGCTTGGCGGTGATGATGACGTCTTCGATGCCGGGGAGGGAGCGCGCCCGGTCGAAGTCCTTCGACATCGACGTAAATTCCTTCGCGCGGGATGGGGATCATCATTACCCCGGCTGCTTGCGTCGGCATCGCGAGGTCGCCGGCATCTTCACCGGCAGCATGGCGCAGAATCAATTCTTCCAATCCCGGCAGCACCCGCGCGCAAATCCGCCGATGGGCCGCGCGGCCACTTCCAGCATCCAGACACCGCGGGCGTTCACTCGCATTTCCGCGTGGATGGGGCCGTGGGTGAGGCCGAGAGCTCGCACGGCGGCTTGGGTGGTTCGCAGAATGGCATCTTGCGTGGCGCGGTCTTCGCGCGAAGGCGTAACGTAGATAGTCTCTTCGAAGAACGGGCCGTCGAGCGGATCCGGCTTGTCGAAGAGCGCGAGCACGCGGAGCTCGCCATTGGTGAGGATTCCTTCGAGCGCGAACTCGCGGCCTTCGATGAAAGATTCCACTTGCAGAAAGCGGTCTTGATCTTCGTGCAGCCGCGCGATATCGGGATCGGCCAGCAGGTTTTCGATCCGCCGGAAAGCCGCGATGAACTCCGTTGGATTATTCGCGCGAATCACGCCACGGCTGGCGGAGAGTCCCAGCGGTTTGAGCACGCAGGGATAGGGAGCGCTCTCGGCCGCGCGCTCTGGACCTTCATGACAACGGCACGCGATGAAAATCGGGAACCAGCAGCCCGGCGGCGCGAAATCGCTCGCGCGCGAGAAACTTGTTGCGGCTGGCCGCTACCGAATCGGGCGAATTGTACGGGATGCCCATGCGCTCGGCCGCGAGCGCCGCGATGTAAGCCGGGCGATCGCCCAGCGCGACGATGCCATCAACGCGCGCTTCGCGGCCAATGTTGCGGCGGCTCCCGGCGGATCTTCGAAACGCAGCGCGATGGCGCGATCGCCCCAGGGATCGTCCAGCACATGGCAGCGATCGGTGGCCAGCACCAGTTCATAACCCAGGCGCTCGGCCGCTTCGGCGAAAACGCGCGTCTGATAGCCGGTGGTGGCGCCGATCAGGAGCAGGCGTTTGTCATCAGGAACCAGCAGGCGGTGACGCAAATGCCCGCGCCATCGAAGGAAAACATCGAACCGACGCTGACGGTCAGATTTGAGAAGACGCCGTTGACGAAGTTCGGCGTTACGCCAGAGTAGGCGCACGGCTGCAACCCAGCGGGAGGTGGCGGCACGATGAAATTGATTTGATATAGACCGACGTAGCCTTGGGTGGCGCCTGCAAACAACGGCGCGCCGGCGCTGGGCAGCGGCCTTGTCGCCGAGCGCGTTGGGGCGGTAGTTGAAATCCAGGTTGAATGTCGCGACGGTCGGGTTGCTCGCGGCCGCGGGTTGGCCCATGGTGAGCGGCGGATTGGTTTGTCCCAGGCCAGTTGCGTAGGCCACCAGTTCCTCGCCGGCCACCGCGGGACTGTCGATCGACACTTGCGATCCATCCGCATGCGTAATCATCGGCGCGCAGGGCAGGCCAACTGTATTCGGAGGAAGAGGGCTGGCCAGGAGCAAAACGTCGCACGCAGTCAGAATATGAACCTGGTCCGCCAATGTCTGCGCGCCGAAATAGGCAGACTTCTCACCGCTCACGAAGACCGCAATACCGCTCGGCCGCACCACTATATTCGAGCCGGCCGCCGGACTGATGGGAGCGTCAAACGGGACTTGAACCGTCACTGCGAGCAGACTCGGGCAAACGCCGGAGCTGGATGGAACTACGCAGCCGGTGTTCGCCTGTTTGACTTGTAAAACAGGCATTGCCTCGTCCGATCCATTCCAAAACACCGCGGAAATGCTGGGCATGTTGGGCATGGGCCCCGTGGTATCGTATGCGGCCGGCGGCAGCACGAACAGCGTGAGCAACTGGCCGGGCGCGACCAGAAGCGGGAAGGGATTGGAAAACCCGGCGCCAACCAGCGTCGGCCCCGATGATGGAGTTTGCGCCCAGCACAGGGACGCGCTGAGACAGACCAGAATGAGACTTCGCATCGGAACACACTCCTGCTCAAGAAGGAATGGGCGCGGCAGTCCTATTTTAGAACGAAACCTTGGGAGCGTTGCGCGCGCCGGGCTCGGTCTTGAAATACGCGTCATTGCGCTGGAAGCCGAACATGGACGCGGCGATGTTTGTGGGGAACAGCTCGATGTCGGTGTTGTAGCGCTGCACGGTTTCGTTATACTTGCGGCGCTCCACGGCGATGCGGTTCTCGGTTCCGGCCAGCTCGTCTTGTAGGCGCAGGAAATTTTCGTTCGATTTCAGCTGCGGATAATTCTCTACAACCACCAAGAGCCTGCTGAGGGCCCCGTCCAATTGGGCGTTGGCCGCGATCTTATCCGACGGAGTCCGGGCGCCACCCAATGCCGCGCGAGCGTCGGTAACTTCCTTGATGACAGCCTGCTCCTGCTTGGCGAAACCTTTGACGGTCTCGACAAGATTCGGAATCAAGTCTGCCCGGCGCTGCAGCGCGACATCCACCTGCGACCAAGCGGCAGTTCACCGCTTCGCGCTCCGTCACCAGCGTGTTCTTCGAGCCCATGGCCCAGCCAAAGACGGCCAGAGCGCCCAGAACAATCACCCCAATGACCACTAATGCGATCTTCATCGAATCCCCCTCATTTCTCAGACTGGTCCACGTGATGAACCAGCGCCTCAATCTGTTTCAGATAGCTCGCAAACAGCGCTGCGGGTTCCACGTCCCGGGCCAGCTTGCTTTGGTCCCGCAGGTCGAGCAGAATATCGAACGGCGTTGCCTCCGCGCCGATATCCGGCAGGTGGCGGACGATCTCGCGCTTGCGCCATCCGGACGGTATGCCCGGAAACCAGCAAAGCATGCCGGGCGAGCACCAGGAAATTCGGCACCGAATCGATCATCAATCGCAGCAGCGCCGGCTTGTCGAACAGAACGTCCGCGGCCTTCTGACGCAGTCGCAGCAGCTTGCGCGCGCAGCTCCATTTCCACTTGCGCGCGGTAAAACTTCCGATCGATCACCAGATCCTGAATCACATCGGGGCCAAACAGCACGCGCCGCCGTTCCTGCATGTCGTGAAACTCGATGGGGAAGCAGTCGGTGGAGGTGCGCAGTTCCTCTTCGCTCAACAAGAGCGGCGACGGATTGCCCAGCTCGCGCCACCATTTGAAGATCGGTTCGGAGTCGGCCAGTTCGGCCGGCGTAACGCGCGTGAGCACGCACAAAACATTCAAGTCCGAGAAGTGCTCGTTGTGTTCGCCGGCCGCGGCGGAGCCATACAGGATCACCGAACGCAGACGCTCGCCCTGGGCATGCTTCAGACGATCGACGAGTTCCTGGAGTTTGTCTTCCATGATCTGTTACCAGCTACCGGCTACCAACTCCCCGACGCTCCGCCTCCGCCCGAATCCCCTCCGCCAAAACCGCCGAAGCCTCCGCCTCCACCGCCACCGCCGCCAAATCCACCGCCACCCCAGCCTCCGCCGCCGCCACGTCCGCCGCCTAATAGATTACCGAGAAGCATGCCGGTTAAGAAACCGCCGCCACTGCCACCGCCACGCAACAGAAGCAGCAAGACCACGATGCCGATGATGATTAACGGCCACGGAAGGCCCCTGGACGCGCGTGGTCACTGTTCGGCCGCGCGGTGGCGGGCCGGCTTCGGGCGCGCAACGTTCTTGGCGCGGTCGATGTAGGCGCTCATTTGCGCCGCGGCCGAGATCATCGCCTGGCCGTAGGCGCCTTGCTTCAGCAGCGGTTGAATGCCGCGCAAGATGCTGCCGTCGAATCCGTCCGGAAGGATCGGCTCCAGGCCGTAGCCGACTTCGATGCGATCGCGATGATCCTGGACGGCCAGGAGCAGCATGATCCCCTCATCCTTGCCCTTCTTGCCGACGCCCCATTGGCGGAACAGCGTGTTGGTAACGTCTTCGATGGGCTCGCCATCCAGCGACTTGAGCGTCACCAGCGCCATTTGGACGCCGGTGGTCTGTTCCACCTGGCCCGCGTAGGCTTCCAGCTGCGCGCGCGATTGCGGATCCAGGACGTTGCGCAAAGTCGCTGACGTAGCCTTGCGGCTTGAGGGATTTGAGATCCAGAGCGCGAATAGCGACGCACCAAGAGGCTAATAGAACGAGTACGGCTCGCGCTAGTTTGCCCAAATCTGAGATTTAGCAGTCGAGATCCTCGCGCTTGATCCGGAAGTCGCCCAAGTTGCCGAGCACGGCCAGCGTGATGTTCTTCGGATTGAAGAACTCCCGGGCGATCTGCTGCACTTGTTCGGCGGTGACGGCTTCGATGCTCTCCAGCATTTCATCGAGAGTGAAGAAGCGCTGGAAATAGAGATCCTGCCGCGCCAGGTTGCCCATGCGGCTGGAGGTGGATTCCAGGCCCAGCATGAAGGAGCCTTTCAGGTTATCCTTGGCGCGGCGCAGCTCCTCGGCCGGAACCAGATTTTCCTTCAGCTCGCGGAACTCCTTCACGATGGAGTCGATCACTTTGCCGGCGGTTTCCACAGCCGTGCCGGCATAGATCGCCATGCAGCCGGTGTCGCGGTACATGGAAAGCTCGGAATAAACGGCGTAGGCCAAGCCCTGTTTTTCGCGGATGTTCTGGAACAGGCGCGAACTCATCCCGCCGCCCAGAATGGTGTTCAGCGTATAGCAGGCGAAGCGCAGCTCGTGGGGAAAAGGATAAGCGGGCACGCCCATGTAGAGATGCGTCTGCTCCAGCGATGTCTTGTTGCGAAATACCAGGCGCGCATGCGGCACCGGCGCTATTTCCGGAGCCAGCTGCCCGTTGACCGGCAGGTCTTCAAAGTGCTGCCGGGCCAGATCCACCAATTCCGCGTGATTCAAATTGCCGGCGGCGGTGATCAAAATGTTCGACGGCGAGTAGTAGCGCTGGAAGTATGAATCGATCATGCTCGCGATCGAACGCGCGAATGGTGTCCTTGCTGCCGATGATGGGCTTGCCGAGCGGATGGTCCTTCCAGAAATTGCTGGAGAAGATATCGTGCAGAAGATATTCGGGATTGTCCACCTCCATCTTCAGCTCTTCGAGGATGACGCCCTTTTCCTTCTCGATGTCTTCTTCGCGGAACAGGGGATTGCGGACCATGTCGGCCAGGACGTCGAACGCAATGGGCAGGTGCTCGTCCAGCACCTTGGTGTTGTAACTCACCATCTCCTTGGCGGTGAAGGCGTCCAGGCCGCCGCCGATGGAATCCACCGAGCGGGCGATCTCCTCCGCCGAGCGATTCTTGGTGCCCTTGAAGAGCATGTGCTCGATGAAGTGAGAGATTCCGTTTTCTTCTGAGGTTTCGCGCCGCGAGCCGGTGCGGATCCAGACGCCGAGCGAGACCGAACGGACGTGGCCCATCTCCTCGCTGATCACGCGGACCCCGTTCTTCAGCGTGGCGATCTCGATATCGCGGAGAGTTTGAACTGCTGCCTTCGCCATTGTGCCTTCCCTTATTTTATCGCGGATCTGCGCAAAAACGACTTGGAATATAGTGCTATACTGCGCCGTGCCTATACTGAAGATATGGCGCAAGCTATTGTAGGCCTTGAACTTCCGGATCTACAAGCCTTTCTGGGACCAGAACAGCCCGCGTTTCGCGCCCGCCAGGTATACGACGCGGTGTACCGGCAAAAGGTAGCGGATCTGGTCCAGATCACCAATCTTCCTGTAAGTCTAAGAAAAGAAATGGCTTCCAAGCTTGCCTGGGCCTGCCGGCAGTCGTCGGCCGAATACAAGAGCACGGACGGTACCCGCCGCTATCTGCTGGAACTGGAGGACGGCCGGACGGTTGAGACGGTCCTGATGCCGGAGAGGCAAGAGTCGCGACACCATTTGCATTTCGAGCCAGGTGGGATGCCCGGTCAATTGCCAGTTCTGCCTGACCGCGCTGATGGGACTGGAGCGCAATCTGACCGCCGGCGAGATCGTGGGCCAGGTGCTGTTCGTGATGCGGGCGCACCAGATTTCGACTGGGATCAGCAAAGCGACCGCCTGAACATCGTGATGATGGGCATGGGCGAGCCGCTGCTTGAATCTGCCGAACGTGATCAAAGCCACGCGGATTTTGACCGATCCGGCCGGGATCGGGCTTTCGCCGAAGCGGATCACGCTTTCGACCGCCGGCATCATTCCGAAGATCGCCGAACTGGGGCGCGAGCCGGTGCGGCCGAAGCTGGCGATTTCGCTGAACGCGTCGAACGAAGAGCAGCGGCGCGAGCTGATGCCGATCACGCGCAAGTATTCGCTGAAGGATCTGCTCGCGGCGTGCAAAGCGTATCCGCTGCGGCCATGGGAGAAGCTGACCTTCGAATATGTGCTGCTCAAAGGCGTGAACGATACCGACGCCGATGCGCGCCGCGTGGTGAAGCTGCTGGCTCATTTGAATGCGAAGGTGAATCTGATCGCGCTGAATCCCGGACCGGGAATCGCGTTTGAGACGCCGGATCCGGAGCGCGTGCACGCGTTTCAAGCCATCGTGCGGCGAGCCATGCCGTGCTTTGTCCGCAAGCCGCGCGGGCGGGACATTTTCGCCGCCTGCGGCCAGTTGAAGCGAGAAGTCCCTCAGGGTAACGGCACATTTAGATTAGCCACAGATGAACGAAGATGAACACGGATGCTTGAATTTACTAACTGAAAAGGTTCTTGCTGCAGTCTTCGAGGTTTCAAATACGCTGGGTGCGGGATTCTTGGAGAAAGTTTATGAACGGGCTCTTCTCAAAGAGCTCAACGTTCGTGGCATCCCCGCAAGGGCTCAGGCTTCATTTTCAGTTATGTAAAAGGGGTATTCGGTCGGTGAGTATTTGGCTGACATTCTTGTCGAAGATGTGCTGGTCATCGAGCTGAAGTGCGTCGAGCGGTTAGCAAACGAGCATATGGCGCAATGTCTCAACTATCTGCGTGCGTCCGGCATGAGCATTTGTCTGCTGGTTAATTTTCAAAGGCCCAAAGTCGAGTGGAAACGCATTATCTTGTAGTATCTGTGTTCATCTGTGGCTAAGGATTTACTTTTTGCAGACGCCGTAGGGTAAAAATCTCCGGGTGAATGTTTTCCGAGCGCAGCTTTTTCCAATCGTCGGAAACGTGAATCAGCTTGCCGCTGATGTGATTGGATTGTTCGGAGGCCAGGAACAGGGCCAGTTGAATCTGCTTCTCGGGGGCGACGCCGCCGGTCTCCCGGACCTGTAGCGCTTCCTCGGTTTCCCTCCAGCCCGCGCGTTCGCCCGCTCGCAGAATTTCGTCCGTCATGTGGGTGTAAGTGCTGCCCGGTCCCATGCAATTGATTTGGACGTTGTGCTCGCGAACCTCTTCGGCGACAGTCTCCACCAGCCGCACCACTGCCGCTTTGGACGCCGCGTAAGCGGACAGATTCGGGCGCGCGGTGGTTGCGCCCGGCCCGCTGAGCACGATAATTTTGCCTTCGCGGCGCGCGATCATATGCGGGAGAACCGCCTTCAAAGCGTTCATGACGCCGAGCAGATTGGTCTGAATGGTATCCACCCAGGCTTTCGGCGATTGCTCGACAAAGGGGCCGATGGGACCTGGAATGGCAGCGGCGCAGATGAGCACATTCACTTCGCCGTAGTGGACACGCGCGCGGTCGACGGCCGCATTCACCTGCTCGAAGTCGGTGACATCGGCGCGGATGCGGAGGGCGTTGCCGCCGGCGTGTTCGATCTCCAGGTGCGCCAGGTCCAACTCGGCCTTGCTGCGCGCGAGCAGCGCTACGCGATTTCCCGCGGTCGCAAACCCGATCGCCAGCCGCTTGCCGATCCCTCTTCCGGCTCCCGTGACAAGCACACCGGCGTTGGTCAGAGTTTCCACCCTGCTGAGTCCTTCCAATTCACGTTAGTACAACGCGGGCGACTTGCGCCCTGGTTCAGTTAGCCGGCTGGAGGCGAGTGCTTTTCCCGGTACATGGATTCGTCGACGCGGCGGAAGAGTTGCTCGGGTGATTCGCCGGCGCAATACTGAGCCAGACCCACGGTGATGGCGACGTCGACCAGGATTTCGCGCCCCAGCTCCCCGGATCCGATAGGGCCCATTGAGGCGCTCGGCGATCTGCTGGGAACGGAACTCGGCGATGGCCAGATCACACACCAGAATCGCGACGAACTCATCGCCGCCCCAGCGGCACACATAGTCGCGGGCGCGCACCTGGCCGCTGAGACGGGCGGCCAACTGCTTCAAGACCTCGTCTCCATAAAGATGCCCGAAGCGATCGTTGATTTCCTTAAAGCCATTCAGATCGAAGAGCAGAACGCAGAATTCCTGCCGGGCTTCGATGCGCGCCGCCAGTTCGCGGTCCAGTTCCCTGCGGTTGGCGACGCCCGTTAAAGGATCGAGCGTGGCCAGCAACTCCACCTCGTGCAGACGGCGCTGAATCTCGATCATCTTTTGACGCAGCCGGGCGAAATCGTCCCGGCTGTCAAGTTCAATGGATTGCGCGAAGTCCCGCAAATCGGAGGCCTGGGCAGCCAGCCGCGGCAGATCGCCGGATCGGACGGCGGATTCCAGCCGGTCCACGAAATCCACCAGCCGCTCGACGTACTGAACGTTGCGCCCGGCGCTGGAGTCCTCGGTTCGCGTCACCATGCTGAGCGTTTGGTTCAGGTCGCGGGCCAGAGTCTCGATTCTGGCGCCGAGCTCTTTCACAAAAGCTTGCCAGGATCTCATGCAGCGCGCCGCGGCTTTGTCCGAGCGCTTGGGGACTGGGCGCCGGATCGGCCGAGAGCCGGGAACGCAGCAGCATCAAGGGTTCGCGAAATAAAGCGGCGATCTCGGGCGAAATCGCTTCCATGGTCTCCGCAATCTCCAGCGATCGCAGAAAGATAGCACTCCAGCGCCGCAGGCCGGTCAGCATGCTGCTCAACGACGGAATTCGGAGGAATTTCCGGCGAGCCCATGGGACCGTCTCGATCGATCAATTTCCTTTCGGGGCCTCTGATTGGGCAGCCGTCGCGGGCTTGGGTGCAAAACCTTCCTGATAAGCCTCCACGTTCTGGGCGGGAACGGAGATCTTGATCAGCTTGCGGTTGTCGTCCACCCAGAAGTCGAGACTGATGGTCTGGCCCTGCGGCGTGGAAGCCGTGACGGCCAGGTGATTCAACTCCGCCGATTTTCCGGCGAAGTCCACATGTTCGCGCCCTTTGAAAACCACCGAGGCGGTCCACTTCAGCTTGTCCGAGCACATAAATGGGGAATTGCTGGGGCTGTTGGGTATCGAAGACTGGCGCGCATGGCGAGGATGGTCCAGGGATACAGCGGCAGATTGGCATTCACCACGATGGCATCCGGAGTGCACGGCCAGCGTTTTGGTTTGCGGACCCTGTCCGGTGTCGATTTCGTTCTTGGCCTGGCCGCCGCCGAAAGTGGCGCTCACGTTCATCTGGATCTGACCCATTTTGGCCTTCGCCATGCCTTGCTCCGGCTCGGTACTTCGATGTCCGTAAAACACCTCAAATTTTTCGATATCGATCTTCATCGTCCCCAGGGTGGCGGAACCCGAGCCATCAATGTCGATCCCGCCATCCGATTTCGTGACACTGTAGTTTTCCTTGGCAATCGGGCTGCCCCCCATGTAGATGGCGAGCTTGCCATGATCGGGCGGGAGCACTTCGGTTTCAATGTTGCTGTGCGCTGGCGCCGGCGGGCTTTTCAGCGGCTGCGCTCTTCTTCAATAGCGCCTGGACTTCGGGCGGCAGATCGAAGCGGTCCTTGGGAAGATCGGGATTCACTTCCACGCTTTCAATCTGAATCACGAATTCCTGCTGGGCGGCGCGATTGACCAGGCGATGAGGCGACAGGACAGTCGCCATCCTTGCGGTAGTCGTCATAGAGAATTTCGGCGTTCACGTCGCCCATCTGCGAGGTCACCGTGGCCACGGTTTTGACTAGCAGACCCGACTTCTTGTCGTAGAACTCGGTGATCGGCTTGCCCTCTTTGGGCGTGAGGACAATCTTGTAGCAATCGTGACCCTCGATGGTTTCCGAGCCGGCTGTTTCGGCCTTAGCGTACAGCTTTTGCCAATAGAGCGAGGCGTTGAAGGCGCCTTCCCGCAGCGCGTCGGCCCTTTCGACACCCTGCTTGATGCGGGGGCCCTGGAGGGCCGTATTTTCCCAAGCCACTTCGCCGTTACTGCCGGCTGCGATTTTCCCGATGCCGGGCAGCTCCGTGACGCCGAGGTATTTGTCGGGGGCAGCCTCATAAATGGTGAGCGATCCCTTCAGCCCCTGCTTCGCGAAATCGATGCGTGGCATGCTCCACCAGGCTGTGGCGCCCTTCATAGGCGGCTTTTCCGCCCGTGGCGGCGATGAAGTGGTTGTAGACCGCCTCTACGCTCGGGAGCGCTTCGTCGGCGCCGAAAAGGGGCAGAGACGCTGCCAGGGGCAGGGAAGCTGCTAAGAGGGCGAGTGCCAGTTTATTCATTCGGTTCCTCCGGCCGCACATTCACTTTAGCGCAGCGGGGCAGGTCGGCATCGCGGTCCGGCGCTAAGATGAAAGCACATGAGCTTGGGACGCATGCTGATTGCGCTCGGCCTGCTGGTGGCGGCGCTGGGCGTACTCATTTCGCTCGGCGAAAAGCTTCCGATCCGGCTGGGGCGATTGCCGGGCGACATTATCCTCCGCGGCAAGCACTCGGTGTTCTACTTCCCGCTGGTGACTTGCCTGCTGATCAGCCTGGTTCTTTCTCTGGTTCTGTGGCTGATCAATCGGCGATAACAGGCTCCTGACAACGGGCGCCGGATCCCTCACGGTCGCGGTTCATTAAGCTCGCTACTAGAGCCCGGCCATCGAGCCGATCAAACGCAGGCCCATCGCCAGGGCGCTCCGCACCACTGAATAGCGCTGCGCAGGCGGTTCACAGAACATCGTGGTCCGGCTGTTGGGAGTATCCACGGTGACAGGCAGCTCCGGCTCCAGACCCGATCGCCCTGCAATACCGGAAGCAAGCGATGCTGAAGCTGCGACACGCCGTAGCCCATCACCATATATTGCCAGCCGAGCTGCGGAATGATCATGAACCCGGATTTCCAACCTTCGCCGGGCGTATACGGCCGGTTGAAAGCGGCGATAGGAATGAAGGGAATTTTCGGCAGGCCGAGAGCCGGAAGAAAGGAATGGACGAACGCGAACATGGTGAGAGAGACGGTGTACGTGGACGCCTCCAGCAGACCCGATCCCCACGCCGGCAGGCGCGTCCGGATGGAGGCTTCGAGCGGTCCGGCGACGCTGGCCGGCCCAACCGGTCCCGACAGATTCCAGGAGCCGCGCTTCCGCTCCATCAGGCGGATGTCGATATCGGCGATGCCGGTCTTCGGATCCGTATGGAGGATGGTGGTGTCGTTCGTTAACGGGTGCGAAACAGGTTAGCCTCGTTCAGGCGCGCCATGCTTTTGCGCAGCAGGTGCTCATCCAGCAAGTCGCCCTCGTCCAGCAGGAAATTGCTGCGAACGGCAGCCTCGCTAGAAATGCCGATTGCCGGTAAACTCAATGCGGCCAATATGAAACGGGGTTCCCCGCTCCACGGTAGCGGCCACGTTGGCTTCGGGCGCTTCCTTCGTGCTGGCCTGGGTGGGCTGTACCTGCATGTTAACGGTGAAGTCCAGAATGCCGGCGTGCTCGGCCTCGCGGCGCGCGACAAACAAGGTGGAGCAAAAGTTCTGGTAGCGCATCAAGCTGTTCACCGGATGGACCACTTTCGGCATTACTCCATTGCCTGAGACTTGCCAGGTGGGCACGTGATACATTTGCCCGGCTTGCACCTGAATGCTGACATGCGCCGTCTTCTGAGCCACTTGCACGTCTTTGAGCTTCACCATGGCGTCAAAATAGCCCCTGGATATGTAATAGGAACGCAGCAGGGCCAAGTCGCCCTCCACGCCTTCCGGATTGTATCCGGGATAAAGATGCCAGCCATTCCAGACGCCGGGGATGGGGGGCGTCACCCGGCGAATTTTAAGCGACCGCAGAGCGCCGCTGAAGATCCTTGGAATCGAACTCTGTGTCGCCGACGAAGTCTACCTTCTTCACGCGAATGCGCTCACCGGCGTCGATGTTCAGGTGCAAGTCCACTTTGTTGCCTATATAAGGGACCAGATCGTAATCCACCGTGGCGGTGCGGAAGCCGTCCGAGCGAAGATCCTGTTGGGCTTGATTGGCGATCTGATGCGCGCGCAACCGGCTCATGGGGGTGCCTTCAGGCAAGCTCATCTGCAGGCCAAAGGTGGAGGGCTCGACGTGGAACGTGTGGAGAACCAGTTGCGGCATCTCGATCACGTGGAAAGTGACTGCCGTGCCTTCGCTTTCCGGCGCGGTCTCCACGCGAATATCATCGAACCGGCCGGTGGCCCACAGCCGGTGGACGTCGGACTGGATGGTGGAAGAGTCGAACATCTGGCCCACCTGTGTCTTTAATTCCACGGCCGACTTGGTGCCGAGAACGTGTACCGATTTGACCACCAAAGCATCGGAAGTGTCGGGCGCTATTGGACCTTCAGCGAAGGCCGCGTTAGCGAGCATAAGTGCAGACAGGAAAATACCGCGCATGTTGAAAGGACCGGATTGCAAGCAGCGGTCCATCGGTGATTATAGCTCAGGTTCGCGAAATCGCATGTGAATCCGCTCTGTCAGCGGGATTACGCTAGGATTGGCGGACGATGGGGTGTTCCATGCGCTCGAGACGGCTCTCGAGGCGTTTGACTTCGGATTTCAGCAAGTCATGCAGATCGTCGAAGCGCTTATTCATGGATTCGCGCAGATCGTCCAAGCGCGTTGTCATTGATTCGCGAAGGTCGCCAATTCGATGATCCAGATGCGCGATGCTGCGGCTTTGAAAATAGATCCCGAGCAGGTATCCGCCGACTATAACAGCGACGGGCCCCCATTGGTTGATGATTGGACTCATTGCTTCTCGGGATACTAGTGCTATTCTAGCGCGAACTTCTCGCGGCCTGTATCCTGAGCTTAGTGAGTGAAATTCACATTCTCGGCGGCGGCTTGGCGGGCTGCGAAGCGGCGTGGCAGATTGCGCGGGCCGGACACCATTGCGTGCTGTTCGAAATGCGGCCGGTGCGGCCCACCCCGGCGCACAAAACGGACCGGCTGGCGGAGCTGGTTTGCAGTAATTCGCTCAAGAGTGAATCGGAAAACACCGCGCCGTGGCTGTTAAAGCAAGAACTTCGTAAGCTGGATTCGCTGCTGTTAAGCGCGGCCAAACAGGCTCGCGTGCCGGGCGGCCATGCGCTCACCGTGGATCGCGAGGTGTTCGCACAGGAAGTTTCGGGCGCCATCGAAGAGAATCCCCGGATTGAGTTGCGGCGTGAAGAGGCGATAACGATCTCCGAAGAAGCGATCACGATCATTGCCACTGGGCCGCTCACCAGCGGCGCGCTGGCGGAAGAGATCGGAAGGCTCACCGGGTCCCAGCGGCTGTTTTTCTATGATTCCATCAGCCCAATCGTCGAAGCCGATTCCATCGATCTTTCGATCGCGTTCCGCGCGTCGCGCTACGGTAAGTCGCTCGATGGCACCGACGATTACATCAATTGCCCGTTCGATCGGGCGCAGTATGAGCGGTTCGTGGATGCGGTCCTGGGGGCGGAGCCGGCGTCCTCACACATTGCAGAAGATGCTGCCCAATTCTTTGAAGCCTGCCTGCCCATTGAAGAACTGGCGCGGCGCGGGCGCGAGACGCTGCGGTTCGGTCCCATGAAGCCGGTGGGGCTGATCGATCCGCGTACCGGACGCCGGCCTTATGCCGTGGTGCAGTTGCGCCAGGAAAATCTGCGGGCGGACAGCTACAACCTGGTCGGGTTCCAAAATCACATGCGTTTCGCCGAGCAGGGGCGTGTTCTTCGCCTGATTCCGGGCCTGGAGCGGTCGGAATTTCTGCGCTACGGGCAGATCCATCGCAACACCTATATCAATGCGCCCGCTCTGCTGACTTCCACCCTCCAGCTTCGGACGCACGCCGGGGTCCTCTTCGCCGGACAGATCTCCGGGGTGGAAGGCTACGTGGAATCCATCGCCACGGGTCTGGTGGCCGGACGCCACGCCGCGGAGCTGGCTTCGGGCGCCGAAATGCGGCCTTTCCCGCGCGAGACCGCCGTCGGATCCCTGTGCGCCTATGTTTCCGGCGCCGACGCGCGCAACTACCAACCCGCAAACATTACGTTCGATCTGCTGCCTTCACTCGATGAACCCACCCGGCTTCGGTTCCGCCACGATAAGAAGGCTCGCCACGCGGAAGTCTGCCGCCGGGCGCTGGAGAAGTTGGACGAATACGGATCACATCTATGCCGTGATATGCTGTCTGAGCAGATCCAGCTTTTTCTAGCCGAACTGCGGCGCCAGAACGCGTCGGAGCACACGGTGCGAAACTACGCATCGGATCTGGATCAATTTCTCCTTTACTTCGCCATTCCAGGCAAGGCAAAACCCACGATAGAAGAGATCGACACCCTGGCGATCCGGGAATGGCTGGGCCACTTATATGAACAGCGGCTTACGGCCGTCAGCATGCGGCGGAAGCTGGCGGCCGTGCGTTCGTTCTTCAAATTCCTGTTGCGCGAAGGTCTGGTAGAGAAAAACGTGGCGCGCACGGTGCGCACCCCCAAGGCTCCCAAGACACTGCCCTCGGTAATGACAGCCGAACAAACCAACGCGCTGGTGGATGGCGTCACCTGGCGCGGCGGATCAGTTCGAACGGCAGTATCCGGCGCGCGACCTGGCGATTTTCGAGCTGCTGTATGGTTGCGGCCTCCGCATCAGCGAACTGGTGGGCCTGAACCTGGACGATTTCGATTTCAACGAACGCTGGATTCGCGTGCGCGGCAAGGGCAAGAAGGAACGGCAGGTTCCCTACCCCGGCAAAGCGTCGGGGTCGCTGGATCGCTATCTCAGGCTACGGCAGCCCGCTAGCGGCAACCAACAAGCCTTGTTCCTGAACCATCGCGGCGGCCGGCTGACGGATCGCGGCGCGCGCGGCATCGTGAAGTTTTACGCGCGGATGATCACGGGCGATTCCTCCATCCATCCGCATAGCCTGCGGCACGCCTATGCCACCCACCTGTTGAGCGACGGCGCCGACCTGCGGGCCATCCAGGAGCTGCTCGGGCATGCCCGGCTATCCACGACGCAAAAGTACACCCAGGTTTCGCTCGCCGATCTGATGGCGGTGTACGACAAGGCGCATCCAAAAGCTTAAATACAGGCTTCCGGAGGTTTAACCATAAGTCCTTTGGCCCGCTGGAGGCTGGAGCTACCCCGCCGTTCCGCCGGCTTGTCACAACACAGCGGTCGGGAGTAACCTATTCACTCGTTTGGCACAGATCATCGTTGGCTGTTTCCCGTCAGGTTGGCCTCGCCGGATGCTGGCCGACTTATGGGGAGTAATCTCAGGAACGTGACTTGGAAACCATTCTATGTTGAGAGGTGTCTTCAGTTTTTCCGCGGAACGGCAACGCCGCCCTTACGGAGGATCTCTGCTTCGACCCGGAAAATGTCGGGGACATTGATCTTACCGTTCGCCCGCACTTCCATCACAGCGATACTCGCCATAGTTTGCAGAAGTGCATCAGGGCTGTGCTCTACAATTACGCCGATCGGCGCCAACCATCCCTGGCCAGTTGATTGCTCAAGGATTTGATCTATCACGCGACGCTCCTCCCAAAGCTGAAACAAAAGCGATCTTTCAATAGGCACGAACTGCCGCCGGAGGGGCGCCAACACCAGATTGATCCAGGGATAGTCTTCGCTCAAGTTCCGTCATTCGCGCGTTTGAGGCTCGACGCACACCATCACTAAGGCCGAGGTGATCAACAGCCTGCCGATGAGGTGCAGGAACATGCTCTGCAGCAGTCTTCCACGCGGTGAGAAACGTAGCGCGGCGAACAGCTATTCGACGCGTCGCTGAGGTGCAATGGTACCCATGTGTAAACCCGGCCACGTTTTCTATTACTTCCCATAAATTCGCCGGCAATCGCGGAAATCAGCAGGTCCTGCGTCTGCGGACCAGCACTCGACTGGCCGCCTATGGGTAGAGCGGATTGTGCGCCTAGACTACAGGCGAGGTCATTCAGCGCAGCCGCCGCAGTCTCTTGACGCAGAAGTTCGAAAAACAGCAGCCCGTAAAGCTCGTAAGGCTGCCACGCAAGATTGACATGGTCGTTTCGGATCTTGGAGCCGTCAGGAAATCGGAAAAGTTCAGGATCGGCGAACTGGTCCACGCGCATGAAGATTTTGGCTCGGATGCTCCGGAACGATTGAAGGCCGAGAACGGTTACGAGTAGTCCCTTTGTGAGTTCCCTGATGGATGCCCAATCAAGAGAGAGCCGATCAAGTGCATCAAATATGACCAGGATGAAAGTATCGTCTTTGGCGCTCGCCTCGTCCACCGCTGTCAACTCCTCCGCATAGGCCCGAGGGTAAGTCTTAAGTTGCTCGAGTGCATCAGTGAGACTCGGAGGCGCTCCTGCTGATCGAATCGACTGAACTGCGCGGAAGATAACTGCCTGCCAAATGAGGGCCGGATCATTGCCGCCTTTATGTGCCGCTTGGATTTCTTCGACTGAAGGCGTTACCGTACTGAGCTTTGTCGAGCCGTTAAAGCCGAGAACGACTTCTGTCCTCGCAAGCGCCGGAAACGCATAGGCAGTTCGCAACACGTTCGCGTACGGCAGGGTTTGTCAGAGCATGGGTCCAAAAGCTTTTTCCCACACCGCGATTCCCAACGACTAGTTGACGCTTCATATCCAGTACGCCGCGATGGGTCTGTGGGGAAAAGACGCGCTCGATGTCAATCGTCTCATTGGGCTCGACGCGGGAGGATATCTCAAATGCAGCCATGGCCTCACGGATATGCGTCATGCCGAACTCGACCTCGGTGCTCATCATTTGTTCTCCGATTCGTCAAGAGCCACGCCACTAGAAGCAATTATCGAATCAATGCCGTTTAGGAACGGACGATAAGCTTGCTCGTAGAAGGTGCATTAAGCTGGCTCGGCGCTTGAACTGGATCGAAATCAACAAAGTTTTGGGTGAATGGTATGATCAAGCGGCCAGTGAGGTGCGTCCTCATCGTCAATATCGAAACTGATGGCGTCGGGATTGTCTTGCTGGTTGTCATCTGCGTCATAAAGATTGTCAGCGAAGAGCTCATACAGATCGTCGCGATAACGCGCGCCTGTCGATTCGTCCAAGCCTGCCTTGGCATAGACCGCTTTGAAAAAGAGCCGCCATTCTGCTGGTCTTCCGGCCTTGACTGTCGCGATCGGCGAGCAATTTGAGGGCCGCAAATAGGGCGGCATAGCCTTGGATAGTTTGTCGCTGAGCCGTGCCGAAGAGAAGTACATTTGCCCCTAGGCCGAGGATGGCCGGCGCTGCAAGCTCTGACAGCCCGGCTCTGCTGTCGATCAAAACAACATCATAGGAATCTCGCCCCGTAAAGCGCCGGATCATATCGGTGATCTGGACCGCTACCGGAACGGAGACACCGTCGGAGTCGATGTCTTCAATCATGGCCCGGGAGAGCTTTGGCAGCGTGTTGGAGGGGTGTTCGATTGCCTCCTTGCCTAGTGCCGGCAGAACGTCGACCCGCCCTCCGCCTGGAGTGGTCAAAGGGCTCGTTCCGACAAAGTCCGATAGGTATCGATCGGGGACGCCGCCCAAGCCGTTCTCGACAAGGTAGTCGACAGTCCCAAACCGCGGCACTCGCTCGTCATCAAGGAGCATGTCACCAACGCCGGGTGCCTCAAGGTCGAGGTCGACGACGAGTATATTTTTATTGCGCCGCGCCAGATCAGAAGCTGTTACCGCGAGCGCCGTTGACCGACCGACGCCACCTTTAAGACTGGCGAAGACAATCCGTGGCGGCTCAGCAGTTCCCTCTTGAGGAGCATTGAGCCATGCTGACCCGATGATCCGCCTGTCCAAGAGACGAAAGGTGAAAGAATCCTTCACGCATCGGGAAAGCCTCAGGGTCCTTTAGAAGTCGTTGAACGCCAGGCTCGTCTCTAAAAGAGATCACGCCATCCATTCGCGCATAGGCGCCGAGAACGTCGGCAATCCGCTTTTCGATGTTGACGCGCAATTCTTCGGATGGTGGTGCCTCCGAACTGAGAAAGCGCAGGCGGCCACTGGAGTCGCGCACAATAAGTCCTTGCTCTAGTGCATCAGCGCCTAGTTGCTCAGCGATCGCTCTGACGAATACAGGCAGGGATTCGTCAAAGAAGACTTCAGGCGATGCGCTCATACTGTTTCCATCCTTTCGATGAGCCGCTCGGCAGATACCTTCCACGCATCCACCCAATTTGCGTCGATGTCCTTGGTTGGTGCGTAACGCATTGCAATATCCCAGTTTTGGAACAAGCGGGGATCTTCAGAGAACTCTCCGCAAGTTCTCCGGAGCGACGCCCCTTGGCCGTTGAGAGCATCGTCTTTAAGCTCGGGGAAATGCGCAAAGAACGGATCGTCACGACGGTTCGCCGGCTGGCAATGGTTTCATCCCGCTATCTCGCATAAGCTCCTTAACCGCGAGCTCGCCCGCGAGGCCGAAGAGGTATCCGGCGACAGCCTTGCACCCCGGCTGGTCACCGGCGCCGACCAGTCCATGGAGGACTCTGGGCCGCCTTGAGGTGGCGGAGGGCTGCTTTCTCATGTCCTGCGAATATGCCATTGCTGATCACTTGATACCAAACCCGTACATATTAACAGGTTATACCCAGTACTTGAGAGCGCCACCAGGCGGTTTGAGCGGATTAATCCCCGGAAACGCGCTTGGCTCCGGGTATCCACGTGGCCGGTTGTCGCCGTCGCTGATTTCTGCCCTTACCGTCCCTCGCCATCGCGGATCCTCGCGACATGCGTGCCATTTCGGGGGCGCAGCCATGCACACGGTCAGCTTGACCTCACGCCAAGGCCCGAAGCTCCCACAGGTATCAAGGATGTCGAGGCCGTTCCCGCCAATCCAGTCACAAGCTTTCGCCCGCTCTTTCTGTTTCCCCTCCAACACACTATGCCGGCCCGTCTATCGTCTGCATCCTCGGCCGTGTTACCCAGTCACCGAGGTGAAAAATGGCAACAGCAACCCAAGCTCCAGCAACGCCAACAACAGACCCGGTCGAACGCTGGCTAGCCCGTAGAAGCGCGTGTCCCCAACCCGATGCAGACCAACTCGATGCAAAAACGATAGGCGCACCCGCGCCTTCCTTGCGGGCGACTGATTCAGAAGCACGTCGCGCCGCCGTGAATCGCGCCAACTCCATGCACTCCACCGGCCCGCGCACCGAACCGGGCAAGCAGCGCTCGTCGCAGAACGCTCTCGGCCATGGCCTCACCGCCCGAACCGCCGTCCTGCCCACCGAGGACCCCGAGACCTACCAGCGCCACATCCAGCAATTTCTCGATGAGTACCAGCCCGCCACTCCAACCGAGACTCAACTCGTCCACGAAATCGCCAACACCGCATGGCGCCTCAACCGCATCCCGTTCCTCGAAGCCGAGTTGCTTTCCCGCGCCACAAACCCGCCCACTGAGCAGGCCGCCATCGACTTTGACATCGTTGACGCCCTTCGCGCCCTCGCCACTCTCGGCCTGCACGGCTCGCGCCTCTCCCGTCAGTTCCAAAAAGTCGTCGAGCAGCTCCGCGAGATCCAGGAAGAGCGCCGCCGCCTGGAGCGCCGCCAGCTTACCGAGGCGGCCGAACTCTTCATACGCCATCAGCACAAGAGACTTTCCTCGGAGCCTGCCTGGGTGCCCTCTGAGGCTGGCTTCGTTTTTTCAAAAGAACAAGTCGAGCGCCACGCACAACACCTGATGCGCCGCAATCCCATCTTTTACGCCGCCCGCCTCCGTATCCAAACAGACCCGCCGCACGCGGCAGCCGCATCTTGAGGACGCGATCAGGGCCAGGTCTTATGAACCAGCGCCACCAGCATCCCGGGCGGATTACGGTCACTGCGAGCTTTCCAGCGCGCGAGCTAGGCCCAGGAACACATGCTAAAATAAATCAAATCGAACAAAACATTCGATGGTTACGTCTAAACCTGCTGGGGAGACTCGTCCCAAGTGAAGGCAAACTCTAAGATTCTGCTGACGATCGGCTTGGTGGTGTTGGTGACCGGCGGTGTCTTGGCCAGCATCAGGTACAACCAGCGCGGCATTGTGGACGTTCAGACCGGCCGCGTAGTGCGGCAGGACCTGGTGGCTACAGTCACCGCCTCCGGCGAGATCAAGCCCAAGAATTACATCAACCTGGGCGCTAACACTCTGGGCCCGGCGCCCATCACCGAGATTATGGTGAAGGAAGGCGACCGCGTCCGAAAAGGCCAAGTGGTGGCGAAGATGCAATCCGTGCAAGCCAACGCGGACGTAGTGGCCCAGGACGCGAGCATCGCGACGTCGCTGGCCGACTCGGCTGCCTCCGAAGCAGGCTTAAAGTCCCAGGAAGATGGCGTCACCACCGCGCAGGCCACTTTGGAGAAAAACCGGGCCGAGCTGGACCGCACCAAAGCCAATTTCGACCGATCCGCGGAACTGTACAAGGAAAAGCTTCTGGCCAAGCAGGACTTCGATCAGAAGAAGGCGGAGTACGATACGGCGGTGGCCGCCATGGGCGAGGCCGAAGCACGGCTCTCTCAAGCCAAGGCACAGGTGGCGCAGGCCCGGCAGCAGCTTACTTCGGCGCAAAAGCGAATCGCGCAATTACAAGCCAACCTGGATCGCTACAAGGACATCCTGTCCCAGTACTATGTCACTTCGCCGATCGATGGCATTGTGACGAACTTGCCGGTTCGCGCCGGCGAGACCGTGGTGCCGGGCGTGCAGAACTCGGCGGCCAGCACCATCATGACCATCGCCGACATGTCGGTGATCACGGCCGAGGTGAAAGTGGATGAAACCGACATCGTGAACGTAAGCCTGGGCCAGCGGGCTGAGGTGACCATCGACGCCATGCCCAACCGTACTTTCCACGGGCACGGTGACCGAGATCGGCGACACCGCGATCCTGCGGTCCAGCGGAGTGGCGGCGTCGCAGAGCAATACCTCGGATCAGGAAGCCAAGGATTTCAAAGTAGTGGTGGCCTTGGACGATCCGCCGGAGGATATCCGGCCCGGGCTGTCATGCACCGGTAAAATCACCACCGCCACCAAGCTGCATGTGCTGACCATTCCGATCCAGGCGCTGACCGTTCGCACGAAAGGCGACCTCGATCCGGCGAAAAAGAGCGGAAGCGTGGAGGCTAATAGCGATCCTGTGACGGAGAAGGCGAAGAAGGAAGAGTTGCAGGGCGTCTTCGTGGTGCGAGACGGCAAGGCGCAGTTCCTGCCGGTAACCACCGGAATCACGGGCGCCACCGATATCGAAGTGACTGAGCGGCTTGAAGGAAGGCGACCAGATCATCACCGGTACTTACAAGATAATCCGCACTCTGCGGAACCTCGCCAAGGTAAAAGTCAATAACACGGTGGTCACAACCGCGCAGTCGGATAGCTAGCGCATGGCGACTGCGACACAGGATCTGCTCGATCGCGGCGAGAGCTTAAAGCGCGAAGGGATCGTCATCCGCACCTACGATCTTTGGAAGACGTACGTGATGGGCGACCAGGAGATCCACGCGGTTTCCGGTGTGGACATCGAGATCCGGCGCGGCGAGTATGTGGCGATCATGGGCCCTTCCGGGTCGGGCAAGTCGACGCTGATGAATCTGATCGGCTGCCTGGATTCGCCCACGCGCGGCCTGTATTATCTCAACGGCAACTTAGTCAGCGACATGCAGGACGATGAGCTGGCGCACATCCGCAACAAGGAAATCGGATTCGTATTCCAGACCTTCAACCTGCTGGCGCGCGCTTCCGGGCTGCACAACGTGGAGCTGCCATTGATTTATGCCGGCGTTCCCAAGCAGGAGCGGGCGGAGCGCGCGAAAGCGGCGTTGCGCGCGGTGGATCTTGAAGTCGCGCATGAATCACCGGCCGAACGAGCTGTCGGGCGGACAGAGACAGCGCGTGGCGGTGGCGCGGGCCTTGGTGAACAATCCGTCGATTCTGCTGGCCGATGAGCCGACCGGCGCTCTGGATACTGCCACCGGCAACGAGATCATGGGTTTGTTCGAGCGGCTATGGCAGCAGGGCAACACCATCGTGCTGGTGACGCATGAGGCCGACATCGCCAATCGGGCGCGCCGGGTGATTCACGTCCGCGACGGCAAAATCGAAAAAGACGAAAAGATCAAGTAGAATTCCGAATCAGTGTTCGATTGCTACAGGGCCTTTGGCCGGCCCGGTTTTCTTCATCAGAAACATCAGCGGGATCACCGCCAGAAACGCAACTCCCAGAACCCAGAAGACTTCGTTGAACGAAAGCATGGCGGCTTGTTGCTGCAGCATGTTGTAAATGGTTCCCTGCGCCTGCGCGGCGGCCTGCGTGGAACTTGCGCCTTTGGTGACCAGCAATTGCTTGATGCCGGCGAGCGTCGATTGATAGACAGGATCGAGCGGGGACAGATTCCCGATGAGCCGCTGCTGGTGGAATTGCTCGCGCCGCGCGATCAACGTCGTGCAAATCGCGATGCCGCTGCTGCCGCCGATATTGCGCGCCAGGTTGATCAGACCCGTGGCGTAGCCGGTGTTGGCCTTTGCGATAAAGGAAAACGCCACCGTGTTGATGGGCACGAACAGGAACGCCAGACCGAAGCTTTGCACCACGCGCGCGCTCACGGCGTGTCCGAAGTTGATCTGCGTGTTCCAGTGCGACATTTCGAACAGGCCCAGCGACGACACGATCAGGCCAAAAATAATCAGCCAGCGCGCTTCGATCTTCGAAAGCAGAATGCCGACGATGGGCATCATGACCATGATCATGAGGCCGCCGGGGGATAATGCCAGGCCGCTTTGCATCGCCGTGTAGCCGAGCAGCGTTTGCAGAAACAACGGCAGCGCCATGGTGCTGCCATACAGCACAAAGCCGAGAACGAACATGCTGGCGGTGGAGATGGCGAAGGTGCGGTCCTTCAGCAGGCGAAAATCCACCACCGGCTCTTTCTGCCGCAGTTCCCACACCACCACGCCGATCAATCCGACGGCGGCGATAATGGCGGCGGCGACGATTCCGTGCGAAGAGAACCAATCGTTGCGCTGGCCTTCGTCCAGCATGATTTCGAGCGAGCCCAGCCCGGTAGCCAGCAGCCCCAGGCCGATGTAATCGATCTTCAGACCGTCGCGCAGCGTCTTGCGGAGCAGATACGGCGGATCGAAGATCAGCAGCGAGGTCAGCAGCAAAGAACAAACGCCGACCGGAATGTTGATGAGGAAAATCCAGCGCCAGGTGTAGTTGTCGGTGATCCAGCCGCCCAGCGTGGGCCCCACCACCGGCGCGAACACCACGCCCATGCCGTACACCGCCATCGCCATGCCCTGCTTCTCGCGCGGAAAGGTTTCGCGCAGGATGGCCTGCGAGACGGGCTGCAGCGCGCCGCCACCCAGGCCTTGCAGCACGCGGAACAAGATCAACATGGGCAGGCTGGGCGCCAGGCCGCACATCGCGGAGCTGACGGTGAACAGCAGCACGCAAGTCATATAAAATCGCTTGCGGCCGAAAAGCGTGGAGAACCATCCGCTGAGCGGAAGGACAACTGCGTTGGCCACCAGGTAGGCAGTGAGCACCCAGGTGGCTTCGTCGACGCTGGAGGAAAGGCTGCCCGCGATGTGCGGCAGCGCGACGTTGGCCACGCTGGTGTCCAGCACTTCCATGAACGTGGCCAGCATCACCGTTCCCGCGATCACCCAGGGATTAATCGCTGGCACGCGCGGGCATGCGCACGTCCACTACTTCGGTCTGTAGAACGGTCGGCATATGCGATTCCCGCAGGGAACTACTTAGTGAAGATGGTCGCTTCGATATTCATGCCCGGACGCAGCACTTGATTGCCGCCAGGAATGGGGTCGAGCACGATCTTCACCGGAATTCTTTGGACCACCTTGACGTAATTGCCGGTGGCGTTCTCGGGCGGCAGCAGGCTCATGCGCGTGCCGGTGGCCGCGGCGAGCGAATCCACGTGGCCGGGATAAGTCTTGCCGCTCAAGTCGGCCTTCACTTCCGCCTTTTGGCCGTTTCGGACGTCGGCCAGTTGCGTCTCTTTGAAGTTAGCGGTGACCCACACATCTTGCAGCGGCACCAGCATGAGCAGACCCTGGCCTTGCTGAACCACCTGCCCCACTTCGACAGCTCTTCTTCGTCACCACGCCATCCACCGGCGCCACAATGGTCGTATAGCTGAGATCCAGTTTGGCGGCTTCCAGGTTGGCGTGCGCCTGGCGCAATGCTCGCGACGGCGGAGGAAGCGTCCGCCACCCGGACCGGCACCTGCCTTTGAGTGGCCTTGGCCTGCAGGATGCCGGCCTGCGCTTGCGCGATCCGGGCTTGCGCCGACAGCAGAGCGGCCTTCTTTGTTTCGGCGTCCTTGATTACGGACGCCAGCTTGTCCTTGGCCGCTTGCAATTGACTGAGGGCCACCCGTCGAAGCGAATCGTAGGAATCGTACTCCAGGCGCGAGATTTCTTCTTTGTCCACGAGCGTCTTCATGCGGTTCAGATCCGCTTGCGCGTGGTCCGCGGTGGCCTGCGCGGTCTCCACGTTGGCGCGCGCCACGGCGATATCGGCGGTGGCGGCGCGCTCGGATTCCACTTGCGCCTGATCGTAATCGGCTCGCGCGGCGCTCAACTGCGCTTCGGCCGCCGTAACGCTGCTGCCCGTGGTATCGCGAGTGAGAGGCACGCCCGGCGTTCGCGCCCAGGGCCTGGCTTTCCGCCACCGCCACGGCGGCCTGCGCCTGGTCCACCTTAGCCTGATAATCCCGCGGATCGATGCGCACCAGCACTTGCCCCTGCTTCACCTGCTGATTGTCGTCCACCAGAACTTCGAGGACCTTGCCGTAGATCTTGGGAGAAATCGGGATGATGTGGCCGTCCACTTGCGCGTCGTCGGTAGAAACGCGATTTAAGGAATGGACCCACAAGTACACGCCAATGCCCGCCAGCACCACCAGGGCTCCGATGATGGCGAGTTTGCGCGAAGAGTTCTTAGGCGGAGGCAGCGCTCGCGCGCGGGGCGGGAGTGGTAGCTCCCAACTCTTTTTCCTGTTCCACAATGGTAGTTTCCATTCTCTCTTCTCTCTCCTACGGCCGCTTCCTCACGGTCGCGGTTCAGTAGCTTTAGTTCGCGTACCAGGATTCCATCTGGCCGGTGGCGTGGGCTCCATGGTTAGATTCGCCATCTGCACCTGAGGATCCAGTGATTTCCGCGATGATCGACTCGGTCATCGGGCAGGCGGTGCGAAAGAAAGCACCCTCCCGAAACAGCTTCGCCAAAACGCGACGGCCTTCGTCGTCGATGAATAGGGTTTCTGAAAGATCGACGATTAGCGCCCGATGGCCTCGAATGGCGGCGGCCTGCTTCCAGGACTGCTCCAACTCTTTCGCCCAATCGCCGATTAGCTTACCCTCCACCAGGAACGTCAAAGCCTCCGCGCTGTCGAGCATCGTGATCCGTAGCATTGCTCTCACCTGCTTTCAGAAAAGCAAATGCCGGGCCAATGTTTTCCCTTGCCTTTTCAGGTAATTGCAGAAGTGTGCCGAACCTTGGTTGCCGAAATAGCGGCTCTGGACGACAGGTCGGCGGACGGCCGATCGAGACGCCGTCGGGAACTAGCGGCAGCGCTTGGTGTCTATAGAAGCGTGTTTGAACAATCGCTAATTCTCGATCACGGCGCCAAAGGCCGTGGAATTTCCTGGCATCGCTCAGCGCCGAGTTACTCATTATCAGCTTGGCGTTGCTAATCCCGCTGCTTTATCGCGAGCATTTACCCGCGGTTCATTGGAAGGACATTATCGGTTGGACCCGCGCCCTTGCCGCCAGCGTTACCTCCGGCCACGCACGATCGGTAGCTCGACAATTCCAACCCGTCGATGGCGCTGCATCGCACATTCCATTGGCATCCTTACTGCAACTCCCGCAGTGGCACAAACATCGTCCGCAGATTTCTCGCCGATGCGCCGCCAACGCTCGATCGGCCCAGGCGGCGGAGGCGCAAACAACAAACTCGGAACGTATCATTCCCAACTACATCGCGGCACCTCCGCCTCTCGAACGCCAGCCGTGGAACATCAGGCCGCCGCCGGCGCCGGTTCACAGTAGGAGGCGACGTTCAAATGGCGATGCTGATTCGAAAAGTGATTCCGGAGTATCCGCCCCTGGCGAGATCCGCCAGAATCTCGGGCGTGGTGCGTCTGATCGGCACCATCGGAAAAGACGGCAGGATTCAGAACCTCCAACTGGTCAGCGGTCATCCCATGCTGGCGCGGGCAGCGCTGAAGCGGTCCAGCAATGGATCTACAAGCCTACCTTGTTAAATGGCAATCCGGTGGAAGTGATTGCGCCCATCGAAGTAAATTTCACTTTGGGGCAGTAGAGTGCGCGTTGCTGAGTCGACGGTCGTGAACGATGCGCACCGCGAAGTAAAGTAGAACGAATAGGCCCGAAGCGAGAAGAATCAGTTCCCAAATATGCTGGCGCAGGAAGGGAAGAGTGTCGCCGCCCAGTCGGGAGCCTAACCAGGCCAGGAAAACATAGCGTGGAACGCGCGCTGCCAGCAGCACCAGGGAGAACGTCACCGGGCTTTCTTCCAGGGCGCCTGCCGAGATGATAAAAATCTTGAGCGGCAGCGGGATGATCGGCACCACCGCTGGCACGAAGACGGTCAGCAGGCCGTATTCATGAAACCAGGCGCGCAACTTGGCGCCCCTCGCGCTGGAGGTGTGGCGGCGATGGTACTCTTCACCACCTTTGCGCGCGATCAGGAATAAAATCAGGCTTCCGACGTAGGAACCGGCAATCGCGCTCGCCGCAGCCAGGTAAGCCTGCGAGCGATTCATGACGGCCACCAGGACGATTAGCGCGTCCACGCCGCCCACCATGGGAACGCCGGTGGAATCGGCAATCGCCATCAGGAAAACCCCGCCGGGACCCCACGCGAGCAGGGTTGGGATGATCTTGGCTTGGATAATCTTTCGCAGTCGCGACGTGGCTCCGTACCAAGTCTACTGTAGCGGAGCATGGCGGGAGCCAACCCGCGAATTACAAACGATTACAAATCAACGGAAAAGCGGTCTTCACGTCCTGAAACATCACAGACGTTCGCTTTACCCGATGCCCCGGCGATATTTCCTGCAAGGATGCGAACGGTGAAGGCATGTGTTCTCCAGGAGCGAATATTCATGCGTACTTCAACGCTTATTCTAGCCGTGTTCGCTGGCTTGCTCGGGGGATTGGTAGGCTCCCAGCTCACAACGGTGCACGCTCAAGGACCCGGCGTGGAGGTCCTGCAAACTAAGAACTTCGTGCTGATCGACGGCGCGGGGCACAAGCGCGGCGAATGGCGAATGGACCCTTCCGGCCAGCCGGCGTTGCGCCTGTTCGATGCGCAGGGGCACGTCATTTGGCAGACCGGCAATGCGGGCGTGCAGTTGCTTCACCAGCCTTAGCGGACCGCCTTATCCTGGACATCGACCGTCATCCTGGGTATCGACCTTCGATATACCCCTGCAAATGCCCGATGGTCGCCTCCTGCGCGCTGATGGTCCAATTCACCAGATCGCCGATGGACACCACGCCGATGACGTCGTCACCATCCAGAACCGGCAAGTGCCGTATGCGATGCTCGGTCATGGACCGCATGCATTCTTCCACCGTGTTGTCGGGGCTGGCGGTGATCACGCGATCGGTCATGATCTCCCACACCTGAGTTTCTTTCGACGAACGGTCTTTCAAAATCACTTTGCGAGCGTAATCGCGCTCGGAAAGGATGCCGGCCAGACGGCCTTCCGACATGACTAACAGCGCGCCCACGCTCTTCTCGGACATTCGCGCCACCGCTTCGTAAACGGTTGCCGTCGGGGCGATGGACCACACTTGGCGGCCCTTGAATCGGAGCAAAGAATCCAAAGTATCCAATGGCTTCATGACATGCTCTCCCGCGGACATGATAGACCCGGCCGGTCTTTGAAACAAGGCCATCTGAAACCAGTGCGCTGTTTATTCGATGTGGCCGTCGCGCATTCGTACGATGCGATGGCCATAGCCCGCGGCCTCCGGATTGTGCGTGATCATCAGGATAGTTTGGCCCAGGCGATGGTTCAGATCGCGTAGAATGCCGAGTACGGCGTTGGAATTTTCCGTATCGAGATTACCCGTGGGTTCGTCGGCCAGCAAAATGGCGGGTTGATTGACGATAGCGCGAGCGATGGCGACGCGCTGCTGCTCGCCGCCCGAAAGCGCGCGAGGCTTGTGATCCAGCCGGCTCTCGATGCCCAGCAGCTTCAGGACATCGAGAAACTGTGGAGAAAGCGGGCCATTTTTGTGCGCGATGTCGCGGGCGATTTCAATGTTTTCGCGCGCGGTCAGCGTCGGCAGTAGGTTATATTTCTGGAAAACGAACCCGACGGTGTTCTTGCGCAACTCGGTGCGCTCGGCGTCCGACATTCCGAACAGGTCGCGGCCGGCGATATGAATGGTCCCCTCCGTTGGCGGCGTCAAACCGCCCACGATGTGAAACAGCGTCGACTTGCCCGATCCCGACGGCCCGACGATGGACACAAATTCGCCCGGCTGGACGTCGAGATCAACCCCACGCAGCGCATGCACATCCACTTCGCCGAGCGTGATAGGTTTTTCGCAGGCCGCGAATGGAAATGATCGGGTCACTGTTCGTGACGCGACTAGTCATACGCGAGCGCCTCGATTGGGTCCTGCCGCGCTGCTTTGAACCCCGGAACGAGCGCGCCGAGCAAAGCGCCGGCCACGGCCACCGCGCCCGCGATGGGCCACCACAGGGGAACGATCGCCTGGACCAGCGCGCTGTGCACCAGGTTCTGGATAATGAAGCGCGTCACATAAGAAAGCAGGATGCCGAGAATCGACCCCGCGATTGCGAGCACGGCTGTCTCGCGCAACAGGATGTTCAAAATGTATTCCGGTGACGCGCCCAGCGCTTTCAAGATGCCGATCTCGCGAGTGCGCTCCAGCACCGCGGTGTACATGGTGGAAAGGACCATCAAGAAACCCAACCACCACGCCCAAGCTGACAACTACCCAAATGAACGTGGTCAGCATGGGAACGTTCGCGGGCGAGAAGAGACTGGTGTAATCCTCCATCGAATAGACTTTGTAGGTCTTCAATTTTCCCGAAAGCTGGGAGATCACGGTTGGGATGTTCGCGGGGTTGTCCACCTTCACGTAGACGGTGCTGACCTTTCCGGTATTTCCGGTGAGGTCCTGCAGCGTGGCGAGCGGCACCACCATGCGCGCCAGCATGCCAGGTTCAAAGATTCCCGAGACACGCCACGTGTGATTCGTGTTGTTGATGGTGTCGCCGACATGGAGATTGTGCTGGCCGGCGTATACCGAGTCCACCATGACATCATTCGGGCTGTTGGAAGGGGCCGCCGTGCAGAAATCGGAATCCGCCGTTGAGCCGATCGAACGTGGCCAGATCCACACCAGTGAGGTAATTGAACAGGTCCGTTCCGAAGATGAGCGTGCCGGTAGCGGCCGTGACATGCGGCTCTTTGTCGATGACGGCGGGAATGATCTTCTCGAACATCTGGCCGCCCGAAACGATGATGGAACCACCCGGCGGGCGGATCAGAATATCGGCGCCCACGCCGCGCGCGCGGCTGGCCGATCGTTTAGCATGCCATCGCTTAAGCCCACCAGCGTGAGCACCATCGTTACCTGGATACTGATGATGACGATACCGATGAGGGTACGGACGGGGCGGTGCTTGAGATTTTCGAAAACCAGTTTGTTGGTCAAGTTATTTGTAAGAGACCACCAGGCGTTGCGGGACCGGCGACAGCTCGCGCATTTCGCTGCGCGCGAATCCCGCGTTACGGAACATTTTTTCGAGCTCGGAGTAAGTGTAGGCGTCCCCAGCCGGCGTCCCGAGCATTTGCATGCTGAACATGGCGTCACGGTGCGGCGAGATGCGATCCTCATTCGGAATGAACTCAGGCGCGATGGCGATCCCTTCGGGCGCAAGCGCGGCATGCACCTTGCGGAGCAGTTGCTCGTTGGTGGCCGGGTCGAAGTGGTGCAGAAAATTCGGGATCAGAACGATGTTGTAGCCGGAGCCGAAATCCACCTCAAACGCGCTGCCTGGAATCGTGGAATAGCGATCCTGCGACGCCAGCCTTGCGGGCGTTTTCCTTGGCGACTTCGAGCACGTTGGCCCAGTCCAGGCCGACAACCTTTGCGTTCGGGTTGTGCTTGGCGAATGCGATGCCGTACAGGCCGTGGCCAGCCGAAATGTCGAGAACCTTTATGGGTTTTGAAGCACCCGCGAACATTCGCGCAATCAATTCCGCCGGCATCTGCATCATCGGCGCCATGGAGCGGGCGAACTCCACCCACATGGGATTCTCAGGTTCCAGAGCGCCGTCTTCGCTCGGCAATGCGCCGCCGTGCCGTATCACGGCGGTGATGTCCTCGAACATCTCCGCGATGTGCGGGCTCATCAGGAAGTTGGCCATGGTGCCCATATACGCGGGCGAACGACGATCCAGAAAAGCGGCGGAATCCGGCGTCAGTGCGTAGTCGCCGCCCTGTTTCACAAGAAATCCCATCATGGTCAGAAAGTCGCAGAGTACCCGGGTCCCCTTCTCGGACGCTTTGATCCGAGCGGCGATCGCGCTAAGAGACTTGTTGCCTTCCCCGATGGCCGTGAACAGATCCAGGTGGATGGCGCCGCGCAGCGCAACGGAGCGCTGGTAAGCTTGCAAGGTGTCGAATACTATGCCAGGCGACGGGGCCTGCGCTTGTGGGGATGAGGACATACGTCCATCATCTCACCAATGAATGCGCACGCCACCTAGAATGCCCCTCGACAAAGCCTGATAACCGAGAACCTCCTCATAGCGTTCGTTGAGGAGATTGTTCACCTTCAACATCGGCGTGAAATGCTTGGCGATATCGTAAGAGGCGCTGGCGTAGATGTTTTGGTAGCCGGGATTGCGCGTGACGCCGAAAATGAAGTCGGCGTCCTGCCGCTCGCCGACGAAGCTGCCGCCCATCACGAACGACCAGCGCTTGGGCGTAACCGCGATGGAAACGCGATCCGGAATTGCGCGGGCGGCGGACCAGTGGTTCGCCGACGCCGGTGTCGGACGATTCGGGCGATGTGGATGCCGTGATGCGCGTGTCCAGGAACATGTACGCGCCGGTGATCAGGATGTTGTTGGCGACGCGCGCCTGAGCGGACGTTTCGACGCCGCGCGCCCAACTGGCCTCGATGTTCTCCCAGGTGTCGCCGACGAAGGCGATCAGGTCGTGGAACGAATTGCGGAACGCGGCCACTTCCGTCTTGACGCGCCGTCCCCACCATTCCGACACCAGCGCGGCTTCATAGGTGGTAGTTGTTTCCGGACGCAGCGCGGGATTGCCGAAGTAGTAGGGCGCAGCCTGCGCGTAATTTTCGAGCAAGCTGGGCTCGGTGACGCCGCGGCCGCGCGCTCACGCGGAAGCAACGTGGAGGACAGCGGGCCATGTTCGCCCAGCAGCAGAAAGCTGGCGCCGCCGCGGCCCGAGCCGATGGTCCCGAACGCGCTGCTATGCTCCAGGCGCGCGCCGCCGCTCAAGAAGATCCGCCGGCCGAAGTTCTGCTGCACGTTCGCGAAGAATCCGTTATTGGTGCGCGACGCCGGCGACGCCCGAAAGAACGCCGCTCTGGTCCTGATAATCGTAGCCGAAGACCAGCGCGCCGCCGCGATAGGAGAGCGTTCCCTGATAGCCGGCGATTTTCCGCTCGGTGAGATTGAGCGAATCGTTGTCGCCGCCGAAGTAGTTGGTAGTCTCGACCAGCGTCAGGCCGGGAGGAATCACCGTTGGCGGATTGTACGGATTCACCAGCGCGACCAAGTACACCGCTGCCGGAGGCCCGGCCACGTTCTGCACCAGAGCCGCCAGCGGCTGCTCGCCGTAAGGCTCGTTGTCGTTATAGCGATCGGTAAGGCGATGGAAGCCGAACGTAAACTGCTGCCGGAAATTCGAGCCCCGGCTATCATCCAGGCGCAGCGAAACGGTGTCGTCGCGCTCATGTTCGTTCGGCACCAGATCGTCGATGCCATAGGCGATCTGGCCGGGAATGCCGGCGATCGCGTCGTAGACCCGGAAGACGCCGCGCAGTTGAGTGGAGTCCGAAATCTTGTAGCCGATATCGGCCGTGCCGGTATTGTTGCGGTTGAAGGTGTTGGGCCACTCTCCGACGGTGTGAAATTCCGACGCGCTCAGCGAATAATCCAAGCGCGATCGCAAACCGCCGGCGAGATTGGCGATCCAGCGGTCGGTTTGAAAGCTTCCGCGCTCGTAGGAGAACGGAGCCGTGCGGAACGACGTTCTCGGGATCGCCGTGTTTGGTGAAGAGCTGGATCACGCCGGCGGCCGCTTCGGCGCCGAACAGCGCGCTCTCGGGTCCGCGCACCACTTCCACGCGGTCGAGACCTTCCGAGGTGATGTTCTCCAGGTGCAGCTCGCCGCCTGGATCGTTGAGAGGCACGCCGTCGAGCAAGACCAGCGTGCCGGTGTAATCGGCGCCGCGCGTGAATACTTCGGCCAGCGCTCCAGGCGGGCCATACTCGATCGACTTGCAGGCCGGGAATCTCGCGCAGCACGTCGAAGAGCATGGGAAATTGGCGCGCTGCGAGCTGTTGCCCGGTGATCACGTTGGCGGCCACGGCGGCCTGCTCGGGCGTGGTTTCGGTGCGGTTCGCGGAGACCACAACGGTCTCCACCAGCCCCGCGATTTGCGAGCGTGATCTTGGTGTCGGACGCAGCAGTGAGATCCGCGGTGCGCGACTCAAAGCCGGTCTTTTCGACACTGGCCTCGCACTTGTCGATTCAACCCGTGCCATTCATAGTGAAGCGGCCTTCGGCGTTGCTGTAGACCGATTGGCTTTGACACGTCACGCGCGCCGCTTCCACCGGCCGGCCGGATGGATCGAGAATAGTGCCGTGAAGTTGCAAGTTTTCGCCCGCGCAAAGCCCGAGCGACAGAGACAATAGAAAGATGGTTCGCATCGTACGTTTCTCCCTCGAAAACGTGATTGGTTTCGAAGCGAGGAACCGGTCTCCTGACTTGCGGCTGGCCCTGTATTGCTCTGACGTGAAGCGATCTTCCCACTTGCGCAGTGATCGCCTCGGCCGAAATTACTTGCCGCTTACAGTTGCGGGGCAGTGGCGGATTTACACCGCCTTCCCGAGCATCCCTCGCTCGTTGAATTGTGAAAGATCTCAGGCGAGTATAGCACGCCGGCTAAAGATTTCTAGCGGCAGAGTCGATTTTCCGGGCATGGGAAAACTCGCCGTCTCGCTCGCCCTTCTGACAACCTGCGCATTTGCCGCTTCCGATGACGAGGCAGCCATCCAAAGCACTTTCGTCAAGCCATGTATTGAGGCGCTGCGGGCGAGGGATAAGACCAGGATCGAGCAGCTCTTACACCCGGCGGTGCGCGCCTGCATCACTCCCAGCACGCAGAGAGTTTTTTGACGTAGACATCGAACGCCAGACGGCTTCCGCACAGCCAGGGACGTATCACATCAGCAAGTTCGCTCCAATAAACGGGGCCGCACGCCGGCGTTCCTGCCGGCCGACGGGTTTCATTATCCGGTACTGCCGACATACGACGTGAACGTGCAGTTCGACCAGGGCGACTCGATTATGGTCTTTCTTCTGGCGCAATCGAACGGCTCGTGGTACGAGGTTGGTGAATGTCCGAATGAAAAAGGAATGGCGTATTTCCGGCAAAGTCTTATCGACTATACCGCGGCGGAGAAAAAAGCCGCCGAACTTGCCGCGAGCTTGAACGATCCGCTGCGGAAGGAATTACGCGATCTGCTCCGACAGGAACAGTATGGCCGCGTGGTTCAGAAAATCCACGATGCCACCGGCGCCGAGACGGGCATGGCGATGCGCGTGATGAATGTGCTGAAGAAGCAGTTGTGAGTTATCTCAGAAATCCGGCCGCGATCTGTTTGCCGGAATCGAAGATCGAGTATTGCGTTTCGTCCCAGCCTGTTTTTGGTCAACAGAACAGTTTGGAGCGCGCTGTTTCCGGCCAGCACCAGAACCATGTGCCGCCGGTCCAGCGGATTGGCGGCCGCAAATACAAGCGCTTCTGTTTCCGAAGCGTGATCCTGGCCGGCGATGTGGAACAATCCGCCCGAGGATTCCAGACCGATCTTGTCCTTCCACGCGGCCAAAGCGGAATTGCTCTCCGGGCGGCCGACGAAGATGATGTCATGCGTGCGCAGCTCATCATCGCTCACTTCGAAATCCTTGCGGATGGGAACCTCGCTTTCGAGCGATCGAGAAGAATTGCTTCTGCAGCTCTTTCGGCGGCGTAGCGGTTGGCGCCCGCGTCGGTCATGGTGCCGTACACCAGAATCGCGGAGCCCAGGCGCTCGCGGATATCGGAGGCCACATACATCGGGGCTTGTCGGTATGACCCGGCTCTGTCGGGCGGCAGCGCGAAACTGACTCCCGCCGCGTCCAGGAACGACTGCGCCAGTCACGGCCTGGGTCTTGTGAGCGGCGAAGAAATCGGCCATCAATTTAAAGAAGCGATCGTCGCCCATGTTGCGGCGCAATTGATCCAGGAACAGCGCGCCCTTGTGTGTTTCCAGCTCGAAGCGCTGCTTGGGCGTGGGATCGGAGACGATGCTCAGCGCGCGATACTCGGCCCAATGCGCGGCCATCGCGTTGTGAAGGTCCTTGGAATCCAGATCGTCATAGTACGCCGCCGAGCCGGAGGCAAACCAAACGTCGGCGTCGGATGCCGGCAGCACCCAGCCCTTCCACAGGCGGTCTCCGATAATTCTGCTTGAGCGGGATCTTCGATCCCCGTTGTCGTCACTTCGGCGCGGCGCAGAGGGAACGGGCTGCGTCGAAATCAAGCGGTAGCCGGAAGTGTACAGACCGTCATTGGCCGCGTATTCCTCCTTATCGGCCTGCGAAGGCACTCGCTCGCGCTGATTCGGTTTGCCGAATTCGGCCCACACCATCATGCGCGACGCCATGTCGGCGGTAACCACTTTGGCATCCATCGCGGTGGCGCTTACCAGCGGCGCGGTGTGAAACGCCATGAATCCGAACTGCTCGTCGATCTTGCCCTTGTACTCGTGATACAGCGCCTGCCACTTCAAGTCGCGATTGGTGGGGACATAGGGAACGTAGGTGGGAGCGCCGTTGGGATCGGGACTTTCTTCCAGGCGAACGCCCAGATCCTTGGCGTTGTTGTCGCCCCAATAGAAGCCTTCGGTGCCGCCGAACCAGTCGTTCTTGGAACTGCGGTAGAGGCGCGTTTTGTACGTCCCGAGTTCAAACAGCGCGATCTCGTTGGTCTTGGCGTCGCCGAGCAGCCATTCGTTGGTGTACAGGCCGTTGTTTTTGGTGCTCAGATATTCCACCACCTTGTCGATGTTGTCGCCATATTGAATCGCTTTGCGCGCGCGATAAGCGATGGGCGTGCCGTTGATGTTGAACGGGCTTTGGTTGATGGTGGTCTCGGTGAGCACCACGCCGGCGTCGTTCTGATACCAATCCGTTCCACTTTCGATGCCGCCGGGATAACTCTGCATCAGGACGCGATGGCCGGTGGCGGGCTTGATGTCCAGCATCACGTTGGTCTGTTCGGCCAGCGTGAGCGGCCACCAGGTGGTGTGGCCGATAACCATGCGCCCATCGCGAGTGGCGGAGCCGGTGGCGGCGAAGGCGCTGCAATGATCCAGGGCTGCGCCGGGCTTGCGATTGACGTAGTTCGGGACATACTGGGAGCAGCCAGGCGCAGACCCTCCAGGCCGTTCGGAGTGACGGCGAGCGCCGCGCTGAGATCGCCCAATTCAACGGTGGTGTTGACGACCACGATGTCGGTAAGGTCGATGGGCCGGCCTTCCCAACGGGCGCCGGCATCGGAGGCGCCGTCGGCGATGCCCTTCATTTCCGCGAGAATCTCCTGATCGAAGCCGTGCAGGAATAGCGCGGTGGCCGTGGTGCGCGCCAGATTCCAGCTTTTGTTCTTGCCTTTCGGATCCAGCTCGGCGGCGCAGCGCTCCATGTATTGCGGGATCTCCTTGGCCATCAGATGCCCGTGCTGGTAGCCGCGCTCGTAAGGCTGGCCTTCGACGTGGAGGTAGATCCATCCGCCGACGGGATAGCGATAGGCGGGGCCATAGGTGGTGACAGCGGCGGGCGCGGGCCAGGACTCCAGCGTCCGGACGCTTCGTCGACAGTGACTCCTGAAAACCACGCCTTCCCTCGAATGTCCCGCCGTAAGCGACCGTGAGCACGATGCTGTCCTGCGCGCGCGTGGCGGTGAAGCGCAGATGGACGCGGGTCCAATCGCGCGTTCCGGCCAGCGATTCCGATTGCACGTCAAACGGCAGGGACGCCATGCTGAGCGCGGCGCCGGTAGCGATGGGCGAACGGTCCAGATCGCGGACGGTCAGCTTGTCGGTGCGGATCCAGCCGGTGAGTTCGTAGCTCTTGCCAATGGTGAGCGCGATGGGCGCGGATTGAACACGGGCGTCACGAGTCGCGTTCCCCGACTCCAGGCGCATCGACATCTGGCCTTCGTGCGTAACGGCGGGGTCGGTCACGCCAGCGCCGCGCAGGACTGTCCAGGCCGAGTTGGGACTATCGAAGGACGGCACGGCGTGGCGGCGTGCATATACGCCACGAATGCAAGGCCGAGAAGAAGTTTGCCGCATATCTCATGAGATCACAGACTCGGGGTGAGATCACAGCTCGGGCTTGAAAATAGGATCGTGGCGATCGAAGAGTTCGAGCTTCCCTATTCCGAGGCTGCGGTCGGAGATCTGCACAGGCGCTTGGAAAGCACGCGCTGGCCGGATGAGATTCCCGGAGCGGGCTGGGAACGCGGCGTGGATCTTACTTACCTGCGGGAGATTTGCACTTATTGGCGCGAGAAGTTCGATTGGAAGGCGCAGATCGAAAAGCTGTCGGCGTGGGAACATTACCGATATGTGGCGGGTGAAACGCGAGTGCATTTCCTGCACGCGCGCGGTAAAGGCTCGAAGCGAACTGCCGCTGATCCTGACCCACGGATGGCCCGGATCGTTCCTGGAGATGCTGAAAATCATCCCGTTGCTGACCGACGCGGGTTTCGATGTCGTGGCGCCGTCGTTGCCCGGATTTGGTTTTTCGGACCGTCCCACACGGCCTGGTATGAACACGTTTCGCATCGCGGAACTGTGGGCCGGGCTGATGGGCGAACTGGGTTACACGCGTTTTGTGGCGCAGGGCGGAGATTTCGGCGCCAGCGTCAGCACGATTCTGGGACTTAGATATCGCGGACCGCGTGGCAGGCATCCATCTCAACTACATTCCGGGATCATATCGGCCGGCCATGGAGGCTGGAACCACGCTGATGCCGGTGGAGCAGGCATTTCTGGTGGATCTGGATCGCTGGTATTCGGGAGCATGGCGCCTACGCACATTTGCAGCGCAACGAACCGCAGACTCCGGCGTATGCGTTGAACGATTCGCCGGCCGGATTGGCGGCGTGGATCATCGAAAAATTTCGCAACTGGTCCGATTGCGGCGGTGACGTGGAGACGCGTTTCACGCAAAGACGAGCTGCTGGCGAATGTAACGCTGTATTGGATGACCCAGACCATCTCGTCGTCGTTCCGGTTATACAACGAGAGCCAAGAAGGCGCCGCTGCAGTTCGCGCCGGGCGAGTTTGTGCGCGTTCCGTGCGCGATTGCGCGATTTCCCCTGGAGGCGCCGTTTCCGCCGCGCGAGTGGGTAGCGCGGGGATACAATATCGAGCGCTGGACTGAGATGCCCCGCGGAGGGCACTTTGCAGCGGCGGAGGAGCCGGAGTTGCTGGCTGCGGACATTGCGGAGTTTCTTGCGTAGAAAACACGCAAGAAACGGGGTTGGGGATTAGGGGTTGGGTAACGCTCGATGACCTGCGGCAACGCGAATTAAGAGGACGACCCACGAGAGTACCGCTGGAAACAGCGTCAGACAGATCGAGAATTGCATGCCTCGACGAAAAGCACGAAGCCCAAAAGCAGATGCCTCAGCGGGCGTTTTCCACGTGCCAACGAACAATTCCGATATCCAGCCGCCTGTGGTGCAAATATTAGCGACGATTGCAATAGGTTGCGACGCCAAGTACAACGAAAATTGGGGGATCTGGCAGGCCCGACCTCAAGCGTTCGTCACGCTTAGAACATTGCCGTCCGGGTCCTTGAACCATGCCACGCGGACCGCTCCCCCCGGCGCATTCCAAATACCGAGTTCGTCCTGACCGAAGCCTGTGTAAATATTGAAGGCCACGCCGCTTTTGCGTAAAGCTACCACCGCGGCGTCAACATCCGGCACGTTGAAGCCTAGTATCGTGTGCTCATGCGGCGTGAAATCGGCCACCGTTGACAGACGCAAAGCGATTCCAGCCATGTCGAATACGGCTGCGAAGTTGTCCTCATAGGCCAGCGCAAGCCCAAGGGTCTCGCGATAGAAACCCGCGGCGCGCTCGCGATCTCGCGTGCAAATGATGATAACGGGCTTTGCATTTCCAGGGTCCCCATCGGTTCCTCCTCTCCGCTTGACTAACAAACAAAAAGGCCCGCCCCGAAGGGCGAGCCAATTTGCCGCATTCTGAATTCTGACTTCTAGAATTCTGAATTCTTCGGTTAGTAGTCCATCTCCGGGCCGCCGTGCCCGCCAGGGGCCGGGGCCGCCGCTTCTTCTCGGGGATCTCGGCGATCATGGCTTCGGTGGTCAGCATGAGCGCCGCGATGGAAGAAGCGTTCTGCAGCGCCGAACGGGTGACCTTGGTCGGATCGATGACGCCCGCCTTCACCAGGTCTTCGTACTGCGCGGTGGCAGCGTTGAAGCCGTAGTTCGAGTCGTGTTGACGCGGATCTTCTCGATCACGATCGCGCCTTCGTAACCCGCGTTGCCGACGATCTGGCGAACGGGCTCTTCACAAGCGCGCCGAACGATGTCGACGCCGATCTTCTCGTCGCCATCGAGCTTCAGGCCGTCCAAAGCCTTGGCTGCGCGCAGCAACGCCACGCCGCCGCCCGGAACGATGCCTTCTTCGACAGCCGCGCGAGTAGCATGCAGCGCGTCCTCGACACGAGCCTTCTTCTCTTTCATCTCGGTCTCGGTGGCTGCGCCGACCTTGATCACCGCAACGCCGCCGGCCAGCTTGGCCAGCCGCTCTTGCAGCTTCTCACGATCGTAATCGCTGGTGGTCTCTTCGATTTGCGCGCGCAACTGCTTGATGCGGCCTTCGATCGACTTTTGATTGCCGGCGCCATCGATGATGGTGGTGTTGTCCTTGTCCACCGTGACGCGCTTGGCGCGGCCCAGGTCTTCCAGCCGTACGCCTTCCAGCTTGATGCCGGTCTCTTCCATGAGGGCCTTGCCGCCGGTCAGGACGCCGATGTCTTCGAGCATGGCTTTGCGGCGATCGCCGAAGCCAGGAGCCTTCACCGCGCAAGCATTCAGCGTGCCGCGCAGCTTATTCACTACCAGGGTCGCCAGCGCTTCGCCTTCCACTTCCTCGGCGATCACCAGCAGCGGCTTGCCGGAGCGGGCGATCTGTTCCAGCAGCGGAAGCAGATCCTTCATGTTGCTGATCTTCTTTTCGTGGATCAGGATGTAGGGATCTTCGAGCACGCACTCCATGCGATCGGGATCGCTGATGAAGTAGGGCGAGAGATAACCGCGGTCGAACTGCATGCCGTCCACGGTCTGGAGCTCGGTGTTCATGGTCCGGCTCTCTTCCACCGTGATGACGCCGTCCTTGCCCACCTTCTTCATCGCTTCGGCGATGGTGTTGCCGATGTCGGAGTCACCGTTGGCCGAAATGGTGCCCACCTGCGCGATGGTCTCGTTGTCCTTGACGTCTTTGGAGAGCTTCTTCACTTCGTTGACCACCAGCTCGACGGCCTTCTCGATGCCGCGCTTCAGGGCCATCGGGTTGGCGCCGGCTGCCACGGCCTTCACGCCTTCGCGGAAGATGGACTGGGCCAGGATGGTGGCGGTGGTGGTGCCGTCGCCGGCGGTGTCGGAGGTCTTCGAAGCAACCTCGCGCACCATCTGCGCGCCCATATTCTCGAGCGGATCCTTCAGCTCCACTTCCTTGGCGACGGTGACGCCGTCCTTGGTGATGGTTGGGCCGCCGAACTTTTTCTCCAGTACGACGTTGCGGCCGCGGGGGCCAAGCGTGACCTTCACCGCATCAGCCAACTGGTTGACGCCGCGCAGAATCGCTTGACGGGAATTTTCGCTATATACAATCTGTTTTGCTGCCATTGAATAATGTCTCCTTTCAAAGAAACTTTGCGCCTAGGCTACTTTGGTAGCTTTCTTGGCGGCGCCTTCCAGAACTCCGAGGACCTCGTCCTCGCGCATGATCAGGAATTCTTCTCCATCGATGCGGATCTCACTGCCTGAGTATTTGCCGAACAGGATGCGGTTGCCCTTTTCCACGTCCAGTGGAACCACTTTGCCGTCTTCCAGGCGCTTGCCCTTTCCGACGGCTACAACTTCACCTTCTTGCGGCTTCTCTTTGGCGGAATCCGGAATAAACAGACCACCAATCTTGGTTTCTTGCTCCTCGATCCGTTTCACCACGATCCGGTCATAGAGCGGTCGAATATTCATAGTGTGGAACCTCCTCTAACATGGGGATTGAAACTTTGGGACGGGCCAGCGATGGCTTCCCGCCCCAGGCTATATTAGCAGACTCACACGGAGGAGTGACAATATTTTGCTTGTAAGTAATTGATTAATAATGGAATAACATTTGTAGCCGAAACCCGATGGACAGCGCTCACGGCTTCTCGATATGCTGGAGAAGGTATACACATGCGACGTGTGGCGCCACTGATTCTGTTGGGCTTCGTCGCGATCCTTTCAACCGTTGGGTGGACCTATTACGTACGGCTGAAGCAGCAGGCGGCCAGCGCGCCCGTCAAACCCAGGAAACTGGCGCCTGGAACCTCGGCAACCTTCCACGGCTGGAAGTACAGCCACACTTCCAGCGAGAAGACCGTAATCACCATGCAGTCCGACGACTTCCAGGAATTGGACGGCAAGGACGAACTGACCGGCGTAACCCTCGACATCTTCAACAAAGACGGCGACAAATACAACCACGTGCAAATGCGCCAAGGCCGAGTTCGACGTGGGCCGCGGGAATTCTCTACTCCGAGGGCGAAGTGGAGATCACCATGAAGGTGCCGGAGCACGAGCAGCCCAGCGGCCGTCTGATGGTGATCAAATCCACCGGCGTCAGCGTGGAAAGCAAGACCGGCAAGGCGTACACGGATCGGCTGGCTACCTTTAAGTTCGACCGGGGCGACGGCCACGCCATGGGCGCCGATTACGATCCCAACACACGCGAGCTCAATCTGCACAACGATGTATCCATGACCTGGCGGGGAACCGATCCCGGCACCATGCCGATGAAGATCGAGACCGCGCAGCTCAATTACAACGAGCGGGATGGCAAGGTGTTCCTCACGCCGTGGTCTAAGCTGACCCGCGACACGCTGAGCATGAATGCCGGCCCAGCTACCGTGACGCTGGAGGATGGCAATCTGAAGCTGGTGGAGACTACCCAGGCCAAGGGCACCGACCTGCGTCCGGGCCGCAATCTGGAATACAGCGCCAATCAGCTCACCGTGGAGTTTAACGACAACAACCAGATTCAGAAGATGACCGGTATGGATCAGGCGCGCGTGGTGTCCAATGGCGATACGTCGCAGACCACCATTACGTCCGATCGCGTGGTGATGGACTTCGAAACCACCGAATCGGACAGCATTTTGCAGACCGCCGTGGCGCAGGGCCACAGCACCATGGAATCCAAGCCGGTGATCAAGCCGGGCGTGGATCCCGCCGACACGCGCGTGCTCAAGAGCGACACCATTCATACCAAGATGCGCCCAGGCGGCCAGGAGATCGAGGCGGTGGAGACGGACGGGCCCGGCGCGATCGAGTTCATTCCGAATCGCCCGGAGCAGCCGCATCGCTGGATGAACGGCGATCACATCTGGATGACCTACGGGCCGAAGAATACCATTCAGAGCTTCCGGTCTATTGCAGCCACGCACGCGCACCGAAAAGCCCAAGCTGAAGGACGCTAAGGAAGCGCCCGCGCCCGCGCTCACCTGGAGCAAGAACATGGTCGCGACGTTCCTGCCCAATTCATCGCAACTGGACCACTCTGGATCAATCCGGCGATTTCCGCTATCAGGAAGGCGAACGCCACGCCAAGGCCGATCGAGCGTTGCTGGATCAGCCCAACAACATCATCAATTTGATAGGTGGGGCGCGCATGTGGGATGCCAACCGGTTCGGCGGATGCCGACAAGATCGTAATGAATCAAATGACGGGGGACTTCACCGCCGAAGGGCATGTCACCTCCACGCGTCTGCCCGACAAGAAAAAGAACGATTCCAACGGTGGCGGAATGCTTTCTGAAGACGAGCCGCTGCACGCGCGCGCCAAGAAGATGATCTCCAAAGACAACAATCTGGATATCCGCTATGAAGGCGATGCGGTGCTTTGGCAGGGCGCGGACCGGCTGGAAGCGGAGACCGTCGAGATTGATCGCGACAATAATCTGCTGAAGGCGCACGGGCATGTCCTGAGCCAATTGCTGGACAAAACCAAGGAGACGCCCAAAGGACACCGCCAAAGACGCGCAAAACGGCGGAGACACGGTCCGTCCCCAAAGACCGCAAACCAAGGCGTCATCTGCGCGTGTTTACTATCGTGCGGGCGCCGGATCTGGATTACAACGATGACACGCGCGTGGCGCACTATAGCGGCGGCGCGACTCTGGAGCGGCCGAACATGACGGTAAAAGGCCAGGATATTCGCGCGTTCCTGCGCAACGACAGCGACGATTCGTCGCTCGATCACGCTTTCGCGGACGGCCATGTGGAGGTGCATGAAACGGCGCTCGATCGCACCCGCGACGCCTCCTCCGAACATGCCGAATACTATGTGGACGAAGACAAAGTTATTCTAGAGGGAGGGCAGCCGCGATTCGTGGACAGTACGCGCGGAACCACCGCGAGGTCAAAAAATGACTTGGTATTCCGACCGACGACAGGCTGATGGTGAACGGTGTGCCGCAGCAGCCGGTGAAGAGCGTGTTGCACCGCAAGACCCCGACACACCAAGTAAGTTTCCAATGCGCACCCTGCAAACTGTCGAGATTTCCAAAAGCTACCGCGGCCGGAAGGTCGTGGATAACGTGTCGCTGTGGGTGAAGCAGGGCGAAGTGGTCGGCTTGTTGGGACCGAACGGCGCGGGCAAGACCACGTCATTCTACATGATCGTGGGGCTGATCAGCCCCGATTCCGGCAGCGTGCAGGTGAGCAACGGCGACGGCTTCGAAGACATCACCCACATGCCGATGTATCAGCGCGCCCGGCGCGGCATCAGCTATCTGCCGCAGGAGGCTTCGGTTTTCCGCAAGCTGACGGTGGAAGACAACCTGATGGCGATCCTGCAAACGCTGCGCATGAGCGGCCGCGAGCGGCGCGAACGAATGAACCGGCTGATCGAGCAGCTGGGCCTGGAGACGGTGCGGCACAACAAAGGCTATGCGCTTTCGGGCGGCGAGCGGCGGCGCGTGGAGATTGCGCGCTCGCTGGTGATCGAGCCAAGCTTTCTGCTGCTGGACGAGCCGTTCTCCGGCATCGATCCGATTCAGGTGCTGGAGCTGCAGCGCATCATTTTCGATCTGAAGAACTCCGGGATCGGCATTCTGGTGACCGACCACAACGTTCGCGAGACCCTGGCGGTGACGGATCGCGCCTACATCATCAACAACGGCAAAATCTTCCGCGCCGGCACGCCCGATGCGTTGGGCCGCGATCCGGAAGTGCGGCGCGTCTATCTGGGCGAGAACTTCAATCTCGAGTTTGAAACCGGCCGCTGGAAATACGTGGCGGAGAACTAGACGACTGCGGTCTCCGGTTGAACCGACCCACTGAAATGGATCTCGAAAAACTTCTTTTGCGCAAAGTGGGCGAGGCGGTGGGCCGCTTCAAAATGATTCGCGATGGCGACCGCGTGGCGGTGGCGCTATCGGGCGGCAAGGATTCCCTCACGCTGCTGGAAGCGCTAATGCTGTTGGCCAAGCGTGCGCCCATCCAGTTCTCGGTGTGCGCGTTCACGGTGGAGCAGGGCAAGTTTCTGCGCCCCATCGAACCCCTTGGCGAGTATCTCCGGTCCCGCGGCGTTGAGTGGACATATCACACCGACAATCCTTCGCTCAGGTTGCTCGAAGAACAGCCCGATCATGGTTGCGATCTTTGCAGCCGCTTCCGGCGCCGCGCCGTCTATGAGATTGCCCGCGGCCTGGGCGCCAATGTAATCGCGCTCGGGCATACCGCTGACGACTTTTGCGAATCGTTCCTGCGCAACGCCATGTTTACGGGCCGGGTAAGCGCTTTGCCTCCGATCACCTATTCTCGCCAAAAGGATTTCCGCCTGATTCGGCCGCTCGCATTCGTGACAGAGGACATCACTACCCGTTATGCGGAATCGCTGGGCGCGCCGATCATGCCCTGCGGCTGTTCGCAGCGGACCGGCACGGTACGCAAGTCCATCCGCGGCCTGTTCAGTGAAATCGAGAAAGATTATCCGCACTTGAAAGAAACGCTGCTCTCCGCCATGGGCAATTTGGAACCCAGCCGTCTGCTCGATCCGCGCTACCTGGACTTAGACGCGCCGATCGAGCCAGCGCTGCTGCCGGTTCTGGACGACTAGTCCTTCTTTTCGGCCTGAAATCCGAACCGCCGCTTTCCGGGGGGCGCCTTTTTCATATTTAAGATTTCACCAGCCAAAGCGCCGATCATCGCCCCGTGATGCTGGCTAACGGTCTCGATCTTCTCCACGCGAACCGCGAGATCCTTGTGGTTGATCAGCATCTCGCGCAGGCGAATGAATGCGCGGACGATCATGATATTCATCTGCACGGCGCGTTTGCTACGCAAAACCGAGGAAAGCATGGCTATGCCGTGCTCGGTAAAGACCAGGGGCGCATACTTGCTGTGACGGCCGCGTCCCTTCTTCACGCTATACCCGCGCTGGCCCTTTAAGGTCACAGATTGTGACCTTAGAGACTCTTGCTTCCTCTGAGGTTAGTTGGAACATAAAATCGGAAGGGAAACGGTCGCCGTTGCGCTTAACAGCTTGATTGAACGCTTTCGTAGTTACGCGATAAAGCTTCGCGAGATCGGAGTCCAGCATAACGACGTGTCCGCGCGTTGCGAACATACGGCGTTCGATGGTTCCGGCGGGAACACGCACGAGTCCGGCCGAAGCAGTGCTGAGTTTTACTAACTGGTTATGCATGGCTATTGCGCTCCTCTTGACAACAACATTACTTTCGCGGTGTGAAACATAATAACGGCGTCCAGTGCCGGAGCCAGGTTCTTGATGTAGTACAAGTCGTATTCCAGCTTCACGATGGTGTCCTCAATGCTGTCGCCGTATTTGTGCTTGATCTGCGCCCAGCCGGTGATGCCGGGCTTGATGCAGTGCCGCTGGCGGTAGTACGGAATGAGCTTTTCAAGTTCGGCGACGAATTCGGGACGCTCCGGCCGCGGCCCAACTATGGACATATCACCCTTCAGGACATTGAACAGCTGTGGCAGCTCATCCAGCCGTAGTTTGCGCAGCCAGCGCCCCACTGGCGTGACGCGCGGGTCGTTACGAGTGGCCCAGACGGCGCCGCTGTGCGCTTCCGCATCCCGCACCATCGAACGGAATTTGTAGAGCGTGAATATGCGGTTGTTCTTTCCGACGCGTCGCTGCCGGAAGAGAACCGGCCCGGGCGACGTCAGCTTCAGCAGCGCCGCCACTAGCAGCATGACGGGCGCCGCGACCACCGCCGCCAGCGCCGCAATCGCCATCGAATAGGCGGACTGCAGACGCACGCCGGTCCTATTGGGCCCAAGATCGCTGGAACTGAAGATCAACTGGGAAGGGCGCAGCTCGTGCGTCGAGATCCTTTCAAATGCCATCTCGTAGGTACTCAGCGCGTCTTCGATCCGGATGCCAGAGAGCCGCAACTCCAGCAGTTGTGTCACCGGCAAATTGGAACGGCGCTCCCGCAAACCCACCACGATGCGCTTCGGATGGAGCCGGTCCACCACTTCGCGCAGATCCGAAATAGCCCCCAGCCGCTTTCCGGCCGCTGGATTCGCATCGTCGAGAAATCCCAAAGGCGTCAGGCCCTTCTCGGGATGCGCCTCCAGATGGCTGGCGATTTCTCGCACCACCGGAGAATCGCCCAGAAAAACACGCCGTCGGCGGGGATCTTGCTCAGCAACAATTGAAAGCGGAAGCGCAAAGCGATGAGCGCGCCGAGCGTGAGCGCGCTGCCCGCGATCATCGGTCCGGCCGGAACTACAAATTGAGCCAGCTTGAAATAACTTAGGATAGCTTCCGTCAGGAACGCAGTTGCCACCACGACTGCAATTTTTTGAAGAATTTCTCTCGAAAAATTCAGGATGGTGTAAAGATCGAGGAAGTAGATGGCCCATACCATGCAGAACGCAACGATGAGAATGCGCAGCCACCCCTGGTCGTCGGCCAGAAAGGCGGGCGCCTCCGCGCGCAGCCACACGAAGGTCGCGCCCAGGTAACATGCACAGATGAGAATGAATTCCGAAGCCAGCAGTGCGGCGACGCTGGCCGGGACATAAACCCGAAACAACCGAAGCATTGCTTCTAGCTCGCGGCGCTCAATGCCGCCTGGCCCACTGGGGGCCGATTCGCAGCGGCCGTTCATCAAGTCAAGCACGGGAAGGCCGCTGGCTTGGATTCGCTCGGCAGTTTCAAGGTCTTGTTTCTGCGCCAATACCAGCTGGTCCGCCCACTCCAGAATCTGATGCAGGCTGCCCGTCAGGAGCCGGCCGATGTGTGGAATGGTCTCGAGAATATACTTGCGGTTGGATCCGTAAATAGTATTCAAACTGATGTGCGGATCGAAAACTCGAACCGCCCGCCCTTTTCCAATCAATTGTTCCAGCAGCGTAACCACGGGGCTCTCGCGCAAGTCGTCTGTGTCTTCCTTGAAGGCCAGGCCGATCACCCCGATGCGTTGCGCGGGCAAATCGAGAACCGCGTCCAGGGAGCGCTTGAGGTGCTCCCGTTGCTCGGCAGCGCCGATTCCAGCAGAGGCAACTTCACGTCAAGGTGCGACGCCCGGTAAACCAGCGCGCGCAGGTCCTTCGGCAAACAGGATCCCCCAAAAGCGAATCCGGGCTTCAGATACGCACCTGAACTGTTCAGCTTTACGTCTGCGCGCAACGTGGCCATCACCTCGCCGCCGTCCACTCCCACTTGTTCGCTGAGCGCCCCAATTTCGTTGGCGAAAGCAATCTTCACCGCGTGGAAGGCATTGCAGGCGTATTTGATCATTTCCGCGGTACCCAGCGACACCTTAGTCACTTTCACGCCGGCCGGCTTCAGGCCGAGGCGCCGGTACAAATCGGCGACGTCGCGCACCGCGTCCGCATCGTCGCCGCCAACTACCAGCAGCGGCGGCTCGAAGAAATCCCGAACCGCCGAGCCTTCGCGCAGAAACTCGGGATGCGATACCACGCTCACCAGCGGGTTATCCGCAAAAGCGGGCAGTACCAGCTCCCGGCAGGTCCCGGGAAAAACAGTACTGCGAATCGCAACAATGCAGACGCTTCCCTTGCCGGGGAAGATGTCCCGGCGATCTCCGCCACCGAACGGCGCAATTGATCCAGTGCCCAAATCGCCGTTCCTTTCCGAGGGCGTACCGACGCAAACCAGTGCAATATCGGTTTCGGCAATCCTGGCTTCAAAGACGGCGTCGGCGGAGGTGCAGACTGCCAGCCTGCCCTGCTGCGATGTTTTCTCGAATCAGATCTTCCAGGCCAGGTTCGTAAAAAGGCGCGCGCCCATTCTCAACTTCTTTCACTTTGTGCTCATCCCGGTCGACGCCCAGAGACGCGATGCCCAAGACTCGCCAGACAGGCGGCCGTCACGCACCCGACATAACCCAGGCCGAGCACGGCGATGTGAGTTGGTTTTTCCATTTGCAACCTAGTCCTTTCCTCAGGAACTGGATCATCCGGGGTTACAGTAAGGAGAGCGCTCCTTCATGCAATCCACAACCGCTTCGACGCTACCGCTACCGTGCTGGAAGAGAAAATCAAGAACCGGACCGCGCGCGTCGGCATCATCGGGCTTGGCTACGTCGGTCTGCCGCTGGCGATGGAGTTCGCCAAGGCGGGATTTTCCGTTACTGGAATCGACATCCAGCCCTCCAAGGTCTGCGCAGTTGAATCGCGGCGACTCGTACGTCCAGGATGTCCCCACGGATACGTTGAAGAAGTGGGTATCGGAGCGGAAAATTTCGCGCTACTTCCGACTTTTCAGTCATTTCGGATCTCGACACCATCAACATCGCCGTCCCCACGCCGCTGCGCAAAACCAAAGACCCGGACATGAGCTACATCGTGTCCGCCTGCCAGGCGACGGCAAAGTATCTCGGCCCGGGCAAGTTGGTGATTCTAGAGTCCACTACCTATCCGGGAACCACCGACGAACTGGTCCTGCCCATGCTGGAAGCGTCCGGCTGGAAGGTGGGCGAGGATTTTTTCCTGTGTTTTTCGCCGGAGCGCGTGGACCCAGGCAACCCGCAGTATCAAACCGCCAACATCCCCAAAGTGGTGGGGGGCATCACGCCCGCCTGCACCAGGCTGGGCGCGCTGTTCTATGCGCAAGCTCTTGAAAAGGTGGTGCCGGTCAGTTCCACCAGCGTGGCCGAGATGGTGAAGCTGCTCGAAAATACATTTCGCATGATCAACATCGGGCTGGTCAACGAAATGGCGCTCGATGTGCGACCGCATGGGCATCAACGTTTGGGAAGTGATCGACGCCGCGGCCACCAAGCCCTTCGGATTCATGCCGTTTTATCCCGGCCCCGGCCTGGGCGGTCACTGCATTCCGATCGATCCTTTTTATCTTTCCTGGAAGACCAAACAGGCGGGCATTGAGGCGCGCTTTATCGAGCTGGCCGGATACATCAACGGCCAGATGCCGCACTTCGTGGTGGACAAGATCCAGAACGCGCTCAACGATCATTCCAAAGCCTCTCAAGGGCTCGCACGTGCATGTCCTGGGAGCCGCTTACAAGCGCAATATCGACGATGTGCGTGAATCGCCCGCGCTGGATATTATTCTGCTGCTGGAGCGCCGCGGCTCGCGCGTCACTTACAGCGATCCGTTCGTTCCCGACGCTCCAGTTGGATGACCACGAGCTAACCGCGCAGGATCCCATCGCGATGGCCGAGCAAGCCGATTGCGTAGTGGTGGTGACCGATCACGGCGGCGTCGACTATGCGCGCAATCGTCGATCGCGCCAAGCTCATCGTCGATACGCGCAACGCGCTCAAGAATCATCCCTCGCCCAAAATCGTCCGGCTCTGACCGGCTCCCTCTCGGTCTCCGTTCTGAACCGCGCGCGTCAGCAAGCGTCTGGTTGAATCTCCGGCATGGTAGCATCGGGGAATGCGGGGGCCCGTTTGCTCGATTTCCTGAAGCCGCCGGTGGCCGCCATCCAGGATTTCTACGTTCTCTCCGGGCGCGCGCTCCGCAACCTCTTTCGCGGGCCGCATTACGTCGACGACATCGCCATCCAGATGGACGTCATTGGCGTGGGCAGCCTGCCGATCGTCATTCTGATCGGCTTCTTCAGCGGCTTCGTCATCACCATGCAGATGTCGCGAGCGCTCGCGCAATATGGCGCTACCGACCAGGTGGGCCAGATCGTGGCCATCACGCTGGTTCGGGAACTGGGCCCGGTGCTGACGGCGCTGCTGGTGGCGGGCCGCAATGCGTCGGGCATCGCGAGCGAACTTGGATCGATGAAGGTGACCGAGCAGATCGACGCCATGCGCGCGCTGGGTACCGATCCGATTCAAAAACTGGTGACCCCGCGCATGATCGCTACCTGCGTGATGCTCCCCATGCTGACCATCGTGGCCGATTTCGTCGGCTTGATCGGCGGCTACGTGATCGCCTACCTTTCCATCGGCCTTACTACCACGCAGTACTGGACCAGCGCCTATCAGGCGCTGGAGTATAACGACATCGCGCAAGGGCTGTTGAAGCCCTTCGTCTTCGCCTTCATCATTTCCCTGGTTGGTTGTTTCTATGGTCTGCGCACCACGGGCGGCACGCAAGGCGTGGGCCTGGCTACCACCAAAGCCGTGGTGGCCGCCTCCGTCTGGGTGTTCGTCATCACATCCCTGATCACGCGCGTTTTCGTCAACCTGCACTGAAGCCGAACTGCCATGACCCAAGCAACGGCCATAAGCGATCCGCCCAGCCCCTCGGGAAATGAAAGCCTTCTGCGGTTCGAGAAAGTGCAACATGCAGCTTTGACGAAATCGTCGCGCTGGATTCGATCTCGTTTGAATTGCACGCCGGTGAAACCCGCGTGGTGCTGGGAGCGGCCGGCAGCGGCAAGACCACGCTGCTCAAGGCCGCCATCGGACTGATCCGGCCGGACTCCGGGAAAGATTTATCTGTTCGGCCAGGAGATCACCGGGCTCGAAAGAGGCTCAACTGTTCCACATTCGCAGCGGCGTCGGAGTGCTTTTCCAGGAAGGCGGATTGTTCGACTCAATCACCGTGGAGGAAAACGTCGCCTATCCGCTGCTCAATCGGACCGCAGCATACCGAATCGCTCGCAAGAAGCGGAGACCGAAGGTCCGGGAAGCTTTGCGGTTTGTAGAGCTGGAGCAGACCCTGGAGCAGTATCCGAGCGAGCTCTCCGGTGGGATGCGGCGCCGCGTGGGCATCGCTCGCGCGGTGGTGAGCGAACCTCCCCTGGTGCTCTACGATTCGCCCACGGCCGGGCTGGATCCCATCACCGCCAACACCATCATGGCCCTCATCGCCAAAGAGCGCGACTCGAAGAACACCGCCAACCTCATCGTCACCCAGCGTTATCAGGACGGGCAACTGATGGCCAACTTTCGATACAATCGCAGCAGCGGACACTTGGAGCCAGCATCCAGTAACGGAGCGGAGGGAGGACATGGTTCCAATCCGACGCGCACTGTCTTTATGGTGATGAAAGATGGGCGGGTGGTCTTTGAGGGCACCCAGCACGAACTAGAAGCGTCTCAGGACGATTACGTCCAAAAGTTCGTGCCGAAACATTCATAACTTATGGCGATTCAGAACAGGGCCACCTGGGCGCGACTCAAAGTGGGGATCCTGGCGATCTTCGCCATGGCCATTCTGGCGGTGCTCATTTTTCTGATCACCGGCCAGACCAATCTCTTTGAGTCCCAGGTGACCGATCTATACCTACATGGCCGACGCCGCCGCTCTCACCACAGCCGCTCCCGTGAATCTGGACGGCATTCCGATCGGCAAGGTCAAGACGATCCGGCTCTCCGGCTCCAAAGATCCGAAGCGGCTGGTTCGACTCGATATGCAGGTACCGGAGCATGACCTCAAGGACATCCCCAACGATTCACTGGCCTCCATCAGCGCGGCCAATGTGCTGGGCACCAAGTACATCAACATCAAGTCCGGCAAAAGCACGACCCCGATCGGCGCCGGGCAGGAGCTTCCAAGCGTCGCCACGGGCGAGTTCGAGGATCTGGTCCAGCAGGGCTTTGGAGTGTTGAGTTCGGTGCAGGACACCGTTCAGCGCGTCGATAGGATCGTGGGTTTGGTGGAAGTCGGGCAAAGGCAGCATCGGCAAGTTGCTGGTGGATGAAACGCTCTACAACAACCTGCTGCAAATCCTCGCTCAAGTGAAAGGACTGGCGGATACCCTGAACAGCGACAAGGGCACGCTGGGCATTTTGCTGAACAACCACGAGCTCTACGACAATTTCGTCGCGACTCTGAGGCCGCGTGGACACCATGCTGCAGCAGTTGCAGGCTGGGCAAGGCACGCGCGGGCAAGTTTCTCAAGGATCCGGCGCTTTACAATGAAACGCAACAAACCATCGCAAGGGCATCCACAAGCTTAGTGGACGACCTGAACGCCGGCAAGGGCACCGCCGGACAGCTGCTCAAGAGCGAGGATCTGAGCAATCAGTTGAAGGCCACCATCTCCAAGATCGATTCGATAATCGACAAGGTGAACTCCGGCCAGGGAACCATCGGCCAGTTGCTGGTGAATCAGCAGTTGTACGACAACCTCAACGGCGCCTACGCGCGAGATGCATCTTCTGATGCAGGATTTCCGCGCCAACCCCAAGAAGTTTCTGCGCATCAAGCTCTCGATATTTTAGGGATCTTTTGAAACCGCCAAATGTCCCCGAACCCAACCGAGCCGCGACCGTGAGGGAGTCGGTTGCTTCAGGGTTTCCCAAAGCACCGGCTTGAAATACCTGATCCCTAACGCCGACGACTTCGGCTACACGCGCGACGTGAACGAAGGAATCATTCACGCCCACCGGCAGGGCATCCTCACCGCGACCACACTCATGGCAACCGGCGCCGCGTTCGATCACGCCGTCGATGCTGGCGCGCGAGAATCGTTCGCTCGACGTCGGCGTGCACCTGGTGTTGGTGGGCAGCGACGGTTTTCCACCCACCGTCTTGCAATTGATTCAGCAGATCGCCCGGCGCCGCATCCGCGTCTACGATGAGCTGGCCGCGCAAGTGCGCAAGGTGCAAAGCGCGGGTATTCGGCCCACTCATCTGGACACGCACAAGCACACCCACCTATTGCCGCCCGTGCTGAAAGCCGTGGCGCGCATCGCCTCGGAATTTCAAATTCCCTGGGTGCGCCGCCCGTTCGACCTGCCGCTGCACGGCGGCGGGCGTGCCCTGGCAACGGCAGGCAGTAAGCAAGACTCTTGGATTCGCGCGCGCGCGATTTCATCGCGTTCTGACCAGCCACGGATGCCGCACCACGGATCATTTTGCGGGCTTTCAACTCACCGGGCATTATGACGCCGCCGAGCTGGCGCGCCTGATTCGTCATCTCCCGGAAGGCGTGCACCGAATTCATGTGCCATCCCGGGATTTTGCACCGCAGGAATTGCAAGCGGCCCGCACGCGCCTGAAGGAAAGCCGGCGTCGCGAATTGGACGCGCTCACCAGCCGCGAGGTCCGCGCAGGCCATCGAAGAATCGAACGTGACACTCGCTCGATACCCGGAAATCCGCTAACTTGGGAGCAAGATGCCAGGCCTTCCAAAGATGCCGACCTTCCACCACTCATTGATCGCGAACTGCTTTTCGGCGATCCCGAAATTTCCGGCGCTCAGCTCTCTCCCGACGGCAAGTACATCGCCTTCCTGAAGCCCTGGAAGGAAACGCGCAACATCTGGGTGAAGAAGACCGACGAGCCGTTCAGCTCCGCCCGGCTGATGACAACCGAAACGGCGCGCCCGGTTGCGGGTTTCTTATGGACGCGCGACGCACAGGTTCATCGCTTACGTAAAAGACAACGGCGGCGACGAGAACTTCAACGTCTACGCGGTGGATCCCAGCGCCGCCAGCGGCCGCCGGACGCCGAGCTCCGCCCTCGCGCGATCTCACCAATCTGAAGGGCGTGCGAGTCATGCTGTTCAGCGCGCCCAAGACCGATCCCGACGTGATCTACATCGGGCTCAACGATCGCGACAAAGCCTGGCACGATCTTTACAAGCTCCAGATCTCCACCGGCGAGCGCACGCTGATCCGCAAGAACACCGACCGCATCGCCGGCTGGATCTTCGATCTGAAGGGCAATCTGCGCCTGGCCCAGCGCGTCCAGGACTCCGGCGATCAGGAGATCCTGCGCGTGGATGACGAGCGGTTTCACGCCGATCTACACCTGCAACGTCTTTGAGACTTGCGACGTGGTCCAGTTCCATAGGGACGGCCAGCGCGCGTATATTCAGACCAACAAGGGCGATCTGGATCTCATGACGCTGGCGCTGCTCGATCCCGCCACGGGCCAGGTCGAGACCGTGGAATCCGATCCGCTGCAGCGCGTCGATTTCGGAATCCGCCTGGTTTTCCGAAGCCACCGACGAACTGGTGGAAACGGAATACTCCGACGATCGCGATCGGCGCTATTTCAAGGACCAGGCGTTCGAAGCCGACTATCGATGGCTGGAGAACGAAATTCCCGGGCAAGGAAATCTCGGTCGCTTCCAGCACGCGCGACGAGCGGTCAGTGGCTGATCAGCGCGCACGGCGACACGGAGCCCGGCGAGACATATCTGTTCGACCGCAAAACGCGCGAGCTTTCGTTTCAATACAAGATCCGCGAAAAATTGCCGCGCGAATCGCTTGCGCCCATGCAGGCGGTCCGCTACAAATCCTCCGACGGCCTGGAGATTCCCGCCTACCTGACGCTGCCGAAGGGTGTGGCACGGCGAAGAGTCTGCCGGCGCTGATGGTGGTGCACGGCGGTCCTTGGGCGCGCGATCAGTGGGGCTACAACGCGCTGGCGCAGTTCTTCGCCAATCGCGGCTACGCGGTGCTGCATGCCCAATTTTCGCGGTTCCACCGGCTACGGCAAGAAATTCCTGAACGCCGGCAACGCCGAGTGGGGCACGAAGATGCAGGACGACATCACTTGGGGCGTCGAAATACCTGGTGGCTGAAGGCATCGCCGATCCCAAGCGTATCGGCATCCTGGGCGGCTCCTACGGCGGATACGCGACGCTGGCCGGCGTGGCCTTCACGCCCGATCTGTATCGCGGCGGCGGTGGACATCGTCGGCCCGTCGAATCTGATGACGCTGCTGGCGTCGCATTCCGCCCTATTGGGAAGCCGGCCGCAAAATCATGTACGCGCGCATGGCCGATCCCGAAACGCCCGCGGGCAAGCAATGGCTGGAGGAACGCTCGCCGCTCTATTCCGCCGCGAAAATCAAGACGCCGCTGATGGTGGTGCAGGGCGCCAACGACCCGCGCGTGAATCGCCGGGAGGCCGAGCAGATCGTGATCGCGCTGCGCGATCGCGGATTCCCGGTGGAATACCTGCTGGCGCCCGACGAAGGCCACGGCTTCGCCCGGCCGGTGAACAATCTGGCGATGTTCATGGCGGTGGAGAAATTCCTGGCTGCGCATCTGGAGGGCCGCTATCAGGAGGGCGGCTCGCCGGAGGTGGAGGCGCGGCTGAAAGAAATCACGGTTGATCCGAAGACGGTGGTGATCTCGAAGACGCGTGGATCCGTCCACCGTCGGCGTTCCCCAAGTGACGGCGGAGCTGAAGCCCGGCACTTACAAGTACGACGCCAAGATCTCGATGGGCGATCAGCAGATGGCGCTCAAGATTTCGACCACCATCGCAGGATGGCGGCGGCGCATGGACAGCGCGATGGAAAGCATGGACACGCCGATGGGTGACATGCTGGACACAACCACGCTCGACAAGGGCAGCCTTACGCTCGAAGCGTCATGTGAAGCAGGGACCGTGGCGATCGACCTGGAGTTTTCGAACGGCAAAGCCGCCGGCACGATGGAAATGACGGCGAGGATAAGCCGATTTCCGTGGATCTGGATGGCCCGCTCTTCGCCGACGGCGCCGGCTCCAATTTCGTGATCGGATGTCTTCCGCTGGCCGAGGGCTACACGCACCGCCTTTCGCAATTTCGATGTGCAGAAGCAAAAGGTGAAGCTGATGCAGCTCCAAGTGGCCGGATCGGAAAGCGTCACGGTGCCGGCGGGAACATTCGAAGCGTTCAAAGTGGAGCTGTCCTCGGCCGACGGCGGCCCGGACAAATCCACCATCTGGATCGCCAAAGACACGCGCACGCCGGTGAAGATATCCACGGTGATGGCCGAAATGGGCGGCGCCACGCTGACCGCCGAGCTTTGCCGTAGCTCTCGTCGACATGGTTCGGAAACGCGCAGCCGCGTCCCGTAAGTCCTCGATCTGCAGATTTGACCGGCGCGCCCAACGCTAGTTTGCGGACGCTAAGCGCCGATGGCCACGCTCCGATCGCAAGCGCCAATGCACCGCTCCGGCACCCGCGATTGCCGCAAGCGCAACCGTTGTTTGGAGCTCGCGATCCATGGTTACCTCTCCAGTACCGTCCTGCATCATACGTGTATAATGAAATTGTCGAAAGTGACCAGTGGGCGAAAGCCCACTTTTTTATTGCAATAGTAAAATGTCGATGTCTGTGATTGCCAAAGAAGAGATTGTCGCAAAGATCGCGGAAATCGCCGAGCGGGTCGCCGATCCGGAAGGGATCGAGATCGTCGAGGTGCAGCTTCTGGGAGCGGGCCGGGGCCGGCTGTTGCGTATTTATATTGACGGCCTGCTGTCTGGCGAGGCTTCGCCAGATCGTCCGCAGGGCGTCTCGCATGCCGACTGCGAATTTATTTCGCACCAGGTAGGAACTATTTTGGACATCGAGGACGTCATACCTGGGGACAGTTACACGCTGGAGGTCAGTTCGCCCGGCCTGGAGCGTAAGTTGTCGAAAGCGAAGGACTTCGAGAGATTCGTGGGTCAGAAAGCAAAAGTCGTGCTGCGGGAGCCGGTGGAGAACCAGCGTAGCTGGGAAGGCAAGCTGGCCGGTATCTCGGAGGGCATCGTTGCTCTGGAAGTTGCCGCGCTGGAGCCAGCCGCCGGAAGAGTCATCCATTTCCCGCTGGATCAGGTCCAAAAAGCCAACCTGAAGTTTGACTGGTAATTCACTCCCGAGACAGTTTGAGAAGAGGAAACAGTGGCTAGTATCTATCAGTCCATTGAGATTTTGAGCAAGGAGAAGGGCATCGATCCGCAGATCGTAATCGATGCGGTGAAGGACGCCATGCTGGTGGCTGCCCGCAAGCACTTTCGCACCACCGAAGATCTGGTCGCCGCATTCAACGATGCCACCGGTGCGCTCGAAATCTACGGCGTGAAGAAAGTGGTGGAGTCCGTCCAGGATCCGGTGAAGGAGATTTCGCTCGATGACGCGCAGCGCATGGATCCGGCGGCTCAATTGGAATCCGAAGTTCGTTTCCCCAAGCCCACCGAAGCCCTGGGCCGCATCTCGGCCCAAACCGCCAAGCAGGTGATTCTGCAAAAGGTGCGGGAAGCCGAGCGGGAGACCATTTTTTCGGAATATTCGGGCCGCGTCGGCGAGCTGGTCAATTGCATGGTGAAGCGCATCGAGGGCCAGGACCTGATGGTGGACCTCGGGAAAACCGAAGCGCGCCTGCTCAAGAAGGAACAAAGCAAGCTCGAAAACTTCAGCGTGGGCGACCGCGCCCGTTGCGTGATCCGCAGCGTGGAAAAGGCCGGCAAGAACGCGGGCGTCATTGTTTCCCGCGCCGCGCCGGAGCTGGTGATGCGGCTGTTCGAGCAGGAAGTTCCGGAAATTTACGACAACACGGTGGTCATCAAAGGCTGCGCGCGGGAAGCCGGTGAGCGCACCAAGATCGCGGTGGTGAGCCGGGATCGCGATGTGGACAGCGTGGGCGCCTGCGTGGGCATGAAGGGCATGCGCGTGCAGTCCATCATTCGCGAGCTGCGCGGCGAAAAGATCGACATCATCGAATTTTCCGAAGACCCGGTGGTTTTCGCCACCCACGCGCTGAGCCCCGCCAAGATCAGCCGCGTTTCCATCGTCGACGCGGCGGACAAGCACATGGAAGTGATCGTCGACGATACGCAGCTTTCGCTCGGCCATCGGCAAGAAGGGCCAGAACGTCCGGCTGGCCGCCAAGCTGCTGGGCTGGAAGATCGACATCAAGAGCGAAGAGGAGAAGCGCCAGGAAGTGGAGACTGCCATGGCGGCGCTGGTTCCGGCGGGCGCGCCGGTGTCGGTGCTGATCGATCATCGGCCTGGCCGAAGAGATCGTCGAAAAACTGCTGGAAGCGGGCGTCGGCACCGTGGAGAAGCTTGGTTCCATGACGCCCGAGGAGCTGGAAGCCATCCCGAGCATTGGGCCCACAGATTGTCGAAAAGATCCTGGTTGCGGTGAACTCGTATTACGCGCAGTTTGAGCCAGGCGCTGAAGCGGCGGGTGCTGAAGCGATGGGCGAGGCTGCGGAGATAGCCGTCGAAGCTCTCCCGGAGTCCGAGTCGATCGCCGACGAGTATCGACGAGCCGGTCGAGCCGGCCTTGGAAGCCGAGTCCGCTGCCGCTCGCAATGGCTCCGAAGCGGCTGAAACCGGCCATGTTGCCCGGCGCAAACTCGCCGGATGAGAAAAAGGAATTTGATACCATAGAGAACTCGGAGGGGGTCCGCTAGGCGCAGCGCGCATCAAGTGCTGCCGTTATTTATGAGCAAAATCCGAATCAATGAGCTGGCGCAGGCAACTTGAGGTCCCCTCGCACGCCATCATCGACATGTTGCCCGAGCTCGGCGTTACCGAAAAGAAGACGCACTCCAGCTCCATTGATGACGACGTGGCCGAAAAGCTTCGGCTGCGCGTGCAGGGTGGGGCGGGCGCTGCGATGCGCCGTGAAGCCGATACTTCGGTGGCCGTGGCTGAGCCTGAGCCCATGAGAGCAGACATGAGCCAGGCCGCGCGGCACGAACCGCCGGCGCGGCATGAACCCGCCACGACCCGATAATCACACACCCGTCGCAAGAACTGCCGTTACACGAATTTGAAGAGCCCGCCACGGCGTCCGCCCAGGAGGCCCCCGTTACCCCCTCATCGAAGAACCGCTTCGCAGCAAGCCCGCGCCCTTAAGGCCGCCACTGTCCGCCGGTGGCGCTGCGCCGCTGCATCCCCCATTGCGCACTGGTCCCGTTCCGGCGCGCCCCGTTCCTACGCCTCGCCCCGGCCAAATCTTGTCGGGGCCGCGGCAGCCCTTGCCTGCGCCCACTCCCGCGGCGCCCATGCCGCCCGCGTCGGTCACGCTTCCAGCTCAGCCGCTGGCCCGTACCCGCCGCCTCCGCCGCCCCCCAGCGAGTCGTCCGCGCCACTTGGCGTCGCCAACTCCAGGAACACCTCTGCGTCCGCAGCCGCGCCCGAATCTCGCTGGACAGCCGGCCGCGCGTCCCGTCGTGCCTCCGCGCCCCGACATGGTGGCGCGCCTGCAGCAACAGCAGACCCGTCCGGCTCCTGGGCAGGTTCAGCCAGCAAGCACCCCGGCCCGGAATGCCCACCCGCAGTTCCACGCCCGTGCCCGGCCAGCCCATCTATCGTGGCCCCATTCGTCCCGGCCAGCCCGTTATGCGCGGACCCGGCGTGGGCGGCGGCCCTCCCGGTGCGCCACAGGCCCAGGGGGACCCGCGGCATTTCGCCGGCCGCGTACGCTTGCATCCCACGTCGCCTCTGCGCGCCGAACCAGCCACGCCGATTCCCACCACTGAGCAGCAGCGGCGTCACCAGGCCAAACCGGCCGGACGCGATCGCCATCGCGATGTGGAGCAGGAAGAGGGCCGGCTGCGGATGCCGTCGCGCCGCGGCGAGCAAACGGCGGCGCCGCCACCCATCGATCGCGAGATCACCATCTCCGAGGGCGTCACCGTCAAAGAGCTTTCCGAAAAGCTCGGCATCAAAGCCAACCTGGTGATCAAGAAGCTGGTGGAAAAGAAGATCTTCGCCACCATCAACCAGAATCTCGACGTAAAGATGGCCGAGGACCTGGCGCGCGAGTTCGGCGCTTCCACCAACAAGATCAGCTACGAAGAAGAGAGCACGCAGGAGATCACCGAAGCCGAAGTAACCACCGATAAGGTGCGGCGCGCTCCCGTGGTCACCATCATGGGCCACGTCGATCACGGCAAAACTTCGCTGCTGGACGCGATCCGTTCGGCCCACGTCGCCGACCGCGAGGCCGGCGGCATCACGCAGCACATCGGTGCTTATTACGTCGAGAAGAACGGCCGCAAGATCGTATTCATCGATACGCCCGGCCATGAAGCGTTCACCCGCATGCGCGCCCGCGGCGCCAAAGTCACCGATATCGTCATCCTGGTGGTGGCGGCCGACGACGGCGTCATGCCGCAGACCATCGAGGCCATCGATCACGCCAGAGCGGCCGGCGCGCCCATCATCGTCGCCATCAACAAAGTGGACAAGCCCGACGCGCAGCCCGAACGCATCAAGCAGCAACTGGCCGATCGCGGTCTGCTGGCCGAAGATTGGGGCGGCGACGTGGTCATGGTGCCGGTTTCCGCCAGGACCAAGACCAACCTCGATCTTCTGCTCGAAATGATCCTGCTGGTGGCCGACATGCTGGATCTGAAGGCCAACCCGGACCGTCCCGCCGTCGGCAACGTGCTCGAAGCCAATCTCGATCGCGGCCGCGGCCCGGTGGCCACCGTGCTGGTTCGCAACGGCACGCTGCACGTCGGCGATTACTTTATCTGCGGCTCCGTCTTCGGCAAAGTCCGCGCCATGTTCGACGATCGCGGCGGGCCGATGCGCGACGCCGAGCCGTCCATGCCCGTCGAGGTGCTGGGTCTCGATTCGCTGCCCGAAGTCGGCGACATGTTCCAGGTGGTGACGGACACCGCCAAGGCCAAGCAGATCGTGATTTACCGCGAAGCCAAGGCGCGCGACGTCGCCATGTCCAAGAGCGGCCGCATGACGCTGGAACAATTCCACGAGCAGTTGAAGGAAGGCGAGGTCAAGGAGCTCAACATCATCCTCAAGACCGACGTCAGCGGAACCGCCGAAGTGCTGTCCGACATGATGCAGAAGCTTTCCAACGACAAGGTCCGCATCCGCGTGTTGCGCAGCGCGGTGGGCGCCATCAACGAAAGCGACGTGCTGCTGGCTTCCACCTCCAACGCCATCATCGTGGGTTTCAACGTCCGGCCCGAGCGAAACGCGAGCCGCGCTGGCCGAGCAGGAAAAGGTGGATATCCGCCTGCACACCATCATTTACGAGCTCACCGACGAACTGAAGCGCGCCATGACCGGCATGCTGGAGCCGGTGTTCAAAGAGGTTTACCAGGGCCGCGCCGCGGTGCGCGAGGTGTTCCGCATCAGCAAGGTCGGCAACGTGGCCGGCTGCATGGTGATCGACGGCCTGCTCAAGCGCGACAGCGAAGTGCGCCTGCTGCGCGACAACGTGGTGGTGTTCACCGGCAAGATCGATTCGCTGAAGCGCTTCAAGAACGACGCCAGCGAGGTGAAGAACGGCTTCGAGTGCGGTATCACCCTGCGGAATTACTCGGACGTAAAGCAGGGCGACATCATCGAGGCCTTCGCCACCGAGCGCGTTGCCGTGGAGACCATGGCGTGAGCCTAGGACATGCCCAGTGTTGGTGTCCTGACCCTGGAACTGCGCCTGGACGACGCGCATTCGCTGAAAGACAAGCGTCACACCGTCAAAAGCCTGAAGGACCGGCTGCGCGGCAAATTCAACGTGGCGGTGGCCGAAATCGACTATCAGGATCTCTGGCAGCGCTCGCTGGTGTCCGCCGTCACCGTTTCGGGCGATCATGCGCACGCCGAACAAGTGCTGCAACTGGTGGAACGCGAAGCCGCGAATCTGCTCGGCGGCGTATTAGTTGGAAGCAACGTGGAGTGGTTTGAGTAAAGACTGGTGTTGTGGGGCGGTCCCCCTGGCTGCTGGGCGCAGATGACCGCGGCCGACACCCTCGTCGGCATCCGTTTCTCGAGAGCCGGACCAGGGGTCCGGCGCGGACGAGGGCGTCCGCCCCACATATCTGACCCAGGGTAGTCGATTTATGCAGCATCGCAAAGAACGCGTCTCAGAAGCTCTCCGCGAGGAGCTCACCGAGCTGATCGGCTACGAGCTTTCGGATCCGCGCGTGGCCTCCGCTACCGTTACCGGCATCGAGGTCTCGCCCGACAAGCGCCACGCCCTGGTGCGAATCCGGGTGGACGAAGGCGCCGATGCCCCCCAAGCCATCGCTGCCCTGGAACACGCCGCCACCTTCCTGCGCCGCGAAGTGGCCCGCCGCCTGGAGCTATTTCGGGTCCCCGAGCTGCATTTTGAGGCCGACATCGCCACCGAACTCGGCGGGCGCATGGAACAACTGCTGAAGCGCATCAAAAAGGGCCGTCCCCGCGAATAACCGAGCCGGTTCACCGCATCTCGCTATCGGTTGAATCTAAACAGCAATCGTGTCGAGCTGCGTCTTGTCATTACAAATTTGGGGCCAAACTATTGACAGTAGGGCTTGGTCCAAGCGCTACTATAATTTGGGCCGTATACACGCGGCCAAACGGATGCTCACCCACTCTCATATGCTGAATCGCGAATCTACGCCGGGAAATCGATGCGAATGACCTCGACGAACAGTCGTTTTCTGGATGCCTGCCGCCGCCGTCCCACGGACGTTCGGCCGGTCTGGTTCATGCGGCAAGCCGGACGCTACATGAAACAATACCGGGACATCCGCGCCAAGGCCGGAATCCTGGAGATCTGCAAGCGGCCCGACTTGGCCGCCCAGGTAACGCTGCAGCCGGTCGAATTTCTGGATGTCGACGCGGCCATCATCTTCGCCGACCTGCTGCTGCCCGTCGAGCCGATGGGCCTGAAGCTGAAGTTCCTCGCGGGCGAAGGACCGCACATCGATAATCCCGTCCGCACCTCCGACGACGTGGATTCGCTCTCCATCTCCAACACCGACGATCTGAACTACGTCGGCGAGGCGATTCAGCTGGTGGTCCGGCAGCTGGCCGGCCGCGTCCCGGTGATCGGTTTTGTCGGCGCGCCGTTTACGCTCGCCAGCTACATGATCGAGGGCGGCCCTTCGAAGAACTTCGTCCGCACCAAATCGATGATGTATCGCGACGAAACCCTGTGGCGCCGTCTCATGGGCAAGCTGGTGGACGTGCTGGGCCCCTTCGCGCTCAGCCAGGTGACCGCCGGTGCGCGCGCCATTCAGGTGTTCGATAGCTGGGTAGGCGCTCTCAGTCCCGACGATTACGTCCGTTTTGTCGCGCCCTACTCGCGCGCGTTGATCGAACGCATCCGCACCGCGCAGCGTTCCGGTGATCCACTTCGGCACCGGCGCGTCCGGCTTCTTCCGTGAGTTGCACGCCGCCGGCGGCGACGTGATGGGCGTCGACTGGCGCGTGAATATCGACCAGGCCTGGATGGACATCAGCTATCGTTCCGCCGTTCAAGGCAACCTGGATCCGGCCGTGCTCTTCGCGCCGCTGCCCGAGCTGAAGATGCGCGTGCATGAGCTGTTGAAGCGCACCGGCTCGCGCCCCGGCCACATTTTCAATCTGGGCCACGGAATTCTGCCCGAGACTCCGCCCGACAACGTTCGCGCCGTGGTGGATTTCGTGCGCGAGTTCAAGATGTAGTGTGTCGCACAAAGCACTGATCATCGGCGGCGGTATTTCAGGTCTGTCCGCCGCTTACTATCTATCCAAAGCCGGCATCCGGCCCACATTGCTGGAACGCAAACCGCGCGTCGGCGGCGTGATCCAGACCTCCGTCCAACAGGGCTGCGTGCTCGAAGAAGGCCCCGACGGATTCATGGCCGCCAAGCCGTGGGCCATGAACCTGATTCGCGAACTGGGCCTGGCCGACCAGGTGATCGGCTCCAACGATCATTCCCGCATCACCTACATTGTCAAAAAGGGCAAGCTGATCCCCATGCCCGACGGGACTGATGATGATGGTGCCCACCAAGATCCTGCCGCTGGCGGAGACGCCGCTCTTCAGCTGGGGCGCCAAGATCCGCATGGGGCTCGAGATTTTTCGCCAGCCGCACGGCCCGCAGCCCGATCGTTCGGTCTACGAATTTCTGCTGGATCATTATGGCCAGGAATCCATCGACTATCTGGCGGAACCGTTGCTCGCCGGCGTCTACGGCGGCGATCCGCGCGAGATGAGCGTCAACAGCGTGCTGGCGCGTTTCGTGGAACTTGAATGCCAAGTACGGCAGCTTGACGCGCGGCGCTCTGGCCACGCCGCGTCCCCAAAATCCCGGCGGATCGTTCTTGCAAACGTTGAAAGGCGGACTCGGTCAGTTGATCGAAGCCTTGCGGCCGAGCGCCGACGTGATCCAAGCCGATGTGGAAACCGTGGAGAATTCGGCTGCCGGCTTCCGCGTTCGAGCCAACGGCGACTGGTTGGAGGCCGAGCATCTGGTGCTGGCAACTCCGGCCGGCGATGCCGCACGCGTTCTTCAGACGTTGCAGCCGGAACTTGCCGGCCTGCTCGCGGGCATTCCCTATACGACATCCATTACACTGGCGCTCGGCTATCGCAAGAACACCTTCGATCATCCACTCAACGGCCACGGATTTCTGGTTCCCAAGAAGGAGCGCAAGCTTATGTTCGGCTGCACCTGGGTGGGCAATAAATTCGACTATCGCGTGCCCGACAACATGGTGGTGCTGCGCTGTTTCCTGGGCGGTGACGCCATGCCGCTGAGCGACGAAGCACTGGTCGACGCCGCGCGCTCCGAACTGCATAGCTTCATGGGCCTCGAAGCCGAGCCGGTGTTTCACAACATCGCCCGCTGGCCCAATTCGATGGCGCAATATACGGTCGGTCACGAGAAGCGCGTCGCACGCATCGAAGAACTTGTGCGCGCGATCCCCGGTTTATATCTCGCCGGCAACGCGTATCATGGCATCGGCGTTCCGGACTGTGTTCGCATGGGCCAGGAAGCCGCCACCAAAATCATTTCCGAATATAGACCGGCTATATATACACAGAGCCGCAGCCGGCGTAACCTCGATCCGGTCCACATTGCCCGCCAGATCGAACGGCTCATCGATTTTGGCGTCGGGATAAAACGGCAGGAAGAAATTCTGCACCAGAAAATCGAGCGCCGCGCCAGTCACCGCCAGACCGCCGATCTCCACCCGCAGCAGATGCACGGTCGCCTGGCCATGCGCCGATTGGATGCCGGCCCGGACTGTCACCAGCTTTTCGCCTTGAATCAGCTTGGCGACCAGCCAGTTGGTCTCAACCCCGCTGGCGTGCCGCACCTTCAGGAAATCGATCAGCGCCGATGCGCTCGCCTCGCCATTGCCCAGCACCAGATGCGGTTGGCGAAACCCATCTGGGACAATCGTCGGAGCCTTCACTCGCACCCACGCGTTCAGCTCCGCCGATGTGAAATCGAAACACCGATCCGGGTTTGGCCTTGCCGCTTTCGATGAGATCCAGCTTGGTGCTGACGCTGACCGCCAGCGGATCGGCGGCCGCAAGCAGAGCCGAGGCAGCCAGCGCGAAAATCACAATTCGCAGGGCCAAGTTCCATCATATCGGCTGGCCGGCTTCGGCTTATCGAACCGCTTTTCCTTGGAACGAAGATATTGCCGGTTTGGTTCGTGCAGGCCTGCTAAAATCGAGCCTGAGGACAACACGATGAAAATCACGCATGTAGCGCTTCTTTTGGCAGCCGGCAGCCTGTTGCACGCGGCCAGCTGACGCTCCCAAGCGGCTGGACGATTCCGCCGACATGCTGACCGAGATCATGTCCGCTCCCGACAAAGGAATTCCTCAGGATCTGCTGCGGAAGGCGCAATGCGTGGTGCTGGTACCCGGCCTCAAGAAGGGCGCCTTCATCGTCGGGGCTAAGTATGGCAAGGGCTTCATGCTGTGCCGCAAGCCCGGCGGCGTGGGCTGGTCGGCGCCGGCGGCGATTCGCGTGGAAGGCGGAAGCTTCGGATTTCAGATCGGCGGCTCTGAAACAGACGTGGTCATGCTGGTGAACAGCGAGGCCGGCGCGAAGAAATTGATGCGAAAGCAAATTCACGCTGGGCGCGGATGCATCCGTTGCCGCGGGTCCGGTGGGCCGCACTTCATCGGCTGAAACCGATGCGCAACTGCATGCCGAGATCCTCACCTGGTCCCGTTCGCGCGGGCATCTTCGCCGGCATATCGCTGCAAGGCGCGACGCTCGGCCCGACGAAGATTGGAACAAGGATTTATACGGCTCGGCCGCTCACGAACCAGGAGATCGTGATGGGAAACACGCCGGCGCCGCCCGCCGGCTGCCAAATTGATTTCGGTGCTCGACAAATATTCCAGCCGCAAGTAGCTCACGTCTGGAGCCACGCGTCCGGCGGCAGCGCCACACCGTTCACGCCCAGCCGGAAATGCCCGCCATCCGCGCAAAGCGGGCATTCGGATCTCGACGATTCGTTTCTTCACGGACTCAACCGCAGGATTATCCAGCAGCGAAATGATCTTGTCCTCACGTTCGAACTTCCAGTGAATTGAACTGGAAACCATCGTCGAAGTCCAGCCGCAAATACAGACTGTCGCTGTCGGCGCCATAGTAAATGTCGCGAATCTTCGGCTCGTCGCTGTGCATCGCTCCCGACCGATTATCGGGCCGGTAGCGTCCCGCGCCCATCCACTCGAAATACGAAGTGACCTCGCCGTCGATCACCGGATGGATCGCATGCGCGGGCGGCTGATTCAGATTCGGAACATCGGACTTCAGGATGGGGCGCGATAGTTCTTCCGGCGGCGTCAGGCCCAGCGCGCGATAGACGTTGGCGAGATGCTGCCGGTACAATTCATCGAACTCGATGCGGTTGTCCGAAATGTGCTGCGGGCCCGTACCACCAGCACCAATCGCTGCCCTCGGCGATCAGCAGTTCCTCGTAAGCCAACTGACGCTGCTCTTCAGAGACGGACGCCGCCATCTCATCAAATTTCTGGCGCGCCTCGCAGCAGGTATTCCCAAGCGATATTGTCTTCTTCGGCGCCGATCCAGACGTCGAAGTTCGCGTCGATCCACGATCCCGGATGGATGTGATCGAGCGTGCGCGGCGGATCGAGCGCCAGAGCCTCGCTCACCGTGAGCGCCGCCAAGTCCGAAGCCTCGCTGATCCGCCGGTACAGCTCGCGCAGAAATGGCCGGCCGTTGCGATCGTAATATTCCCAGGCATTCTCGCCGTCCAGAATGATCGGAACCAGCACGTCCGCGCCGCGCTCCAGCAAGGGCCGCGTGTTTGCCCGAATGCGATCCAGAAATTGCCCCGCGGCGTCTTCGGCGCGCATCCCGGAATACACGAACCCAACTTGATCGCTCAAGAAGTGATCCCGAAAAATCATGCGAAGCTCGCGGCCCTGCTGTTGCCACAAGTAGGACCGGTACGTCACGTCCGGTCCGCCATCCTGATGAATGGTTCGCGCCAGAACTCCGTTGTCGCTCGCGGCCCATTCGAAACCCGCTTCGGCGGCCAGCGATAGCGCTTCATCGGACACCGAGCCTTCCGAAGGCCACAGACCCACCGGTGCGCGGCCGAACTGGCGTTCGATGTACTCGCGCGCACGTCTTCAATTGATGCAGCGCGTCTTGCGGATATTGAAAACGGCTGGGCAGCGTCACGCCCGGATGCGAAACGCTCGCGATGTTGGAATCGCAAATCAGCGGCAGAATCGGATGATAGAACGGGGTGGTGGAAATCTCGATCTGCCCGCGCGCGGCAAATTCTTTGTAAACCGGCACAACGTGCCGCCAGAATCTCGCGCTCCTTGCGCGCCATCAAGGCTTGATCGTCGAGCGAGTAGTCGCGCCCTTTGGCGATCAGACTCTTCACCTCTTCATCGTGCTCCTGAAACTCTTCGTCAAACCAAGCTACTTGCGAAAGCACCTGCAGATCGCGCAGATCCTGGACGCTGAAATGCCGGCGAGCCACTTGCGCATTCGCTCCGCAGGACTTCCACACGTTGAACAATTCCCCGTAACGCGGGTAGCGATAGATGAGATGGTCGGCATTGGCCTGAAAGAAATAGCGCAACACGAACTCGCTCTCGGCCTCGTTCAACTCCTCGGCTGGCTTCACGCGCGCAATCCAGAAACGGATCTGCCGCGGTGCCGGCAGCGTAGTCCTGAATCTGAACGATCATGGAAGGAACCAGATTGAATGTCTGGTGAACGCTGGGAAAATCCTCCAGCACCTTCACCATCCCGTAGTAATCCTTCAAGGCGTGAAAGCGCGTCCAGGGCAGGCGGTATTCACCCGTCACCAGGTCTTTGTAAAAAGGCTGGTGCATGTGCCAGACGAAACAGAGATGAGCGCGGGCCAAGCTGTGGTTCCGTTTATCTTGCGAACATGCTGCGTACTGGCGGCGGCGGATCGGTGCCGCGAATGGCGCGCCACAGGATATCGTTCAACTCATCGTCGTCGTTCAGATCCTCTTGAGTGAAATCCAGCCGCGCGGAACGGGCAGCCGTGGCCGAATTCGCCGGATTGCGTTCCTCGAGCGAAATGCGCGGCTTCTCGGCCTGATACGGCGCGGTTGACGGCTGCCCGGTAAAGCTTGCGAACATCGGCCGCGCGCCCGCGTCGAAATGCGTCATGGGATGCAGATGCAGGATCAGCTCCATGGTCCGCAGCATCGACGTGGTGTTGTACATGTTGCTGTCAATCGCGCCCCGCGCGCGTGTAGGGCGAAATCATGAACGCGGGCGAGCGGTGCGAATCCACGTGGTCCGGCCCGTTCTGCGCGTCGTCTTCCAGAACAAAGATCGCGGTGCTGCCCCAGAATTTGCTGCGCGAGACGCCCTCCACAATCATGCCCAGCGCGTAGTCGTTGTCGGCGAACGCCGAAAGCGGAGCGATCTTGCCCGGCGTGGTGGCGGACGTGTGATCGTTGCCCAGGCGCATGAACATCAGCGCGGGCATCTGGTTCGCGCTCTCGAATTGCGCCAGATCGTCCAGGAACGTTTGCGCGCGCTTCACGTCCGGATAATCCAGATCGAAGCTGCGATACTTCATGTTGGTGACTTTGGCCAGCACCGGATCGAGCACCTTGTCGATCTGAATGCCGTCCGCGCCCGGCTCCTTCTTGTTCTCCACCCAATAGCCGTAGTTGCGCATGGAGACGCCGGCTGACGCGGCATTGGTCCACAGATAGCCTGCCGGTGGATAGGCCGCGGGCTCGCCGCCTTCGAAATCGTAATTGGGATTGCGCTGGCCGTAGTTGCTGGGCCACATCTTCGCCACGTAGTCGTTCGCGATGGCCGACGTCGACCAGTTGTGCCCGTCGGCGCTCACGTCGCTATTGACGTAGAAATTATCGAACAGCACAAACTCGCGCGCCAGCTTGTGATGATTGGGGCTGACGTTTTCCTTGAAAAGGCACAAGCGACGGATCGCTTTCGCCCTTGCCGATGTCGCCCAGCACCTGATCGTAGCTGCGATTCTCTTTGACGATGTAGATCACATGCTGGATGGCGGCGGGAATGCCGGCCGGAATCTGCGTCGAGCCTTTTCATCGCTGTAAGGCGAGTTGGATTTCACCTCGGCCGTATAATTCGCGAGCGATTCGTCGGTCAACGCGGGAATAAACGACGCCGAGCCGGTCTGGATACGCGCCACATATTGGATGCTCAAATTGTTCTGTCTCTTGGTTGGATTCGGGCCGTTAGGATTCGGGTAGCTGCGCGAGCCCTTGCCGTTCAACACCACCAGGCGGCCATCGGCCAGCGCACTCGCGGCCGTCGGATACCAACCGGTGGGAACGAAACCCAGCACCTGGCTGCGCGCTTCGGTAACATCCACCACCGCCGCGGCATTGGCATCCGAGCAGACCACATACAAACGGCTCTGATCGGCGCTGAGCGCCAGCGCGCTGGGCGTCATGCCGAGCGGATGATTCGGCGTCGTGGAGACGTTGATGGTTTCCACCACGCGCAAATCGCCGCTATCGGATACGCCCACGGAATAAACGTTGTTGGTATTCGCTGCCGAGACAAAGATGCGCGCCTTGAAGCTGGCCTGCTGCGCGCTCTCCTCACCTTCTTCCGCGCGCGTGGCGCGATCGCGCCAGACCATGTCGGTGGGATGCGCGCCCACCCGCAGAGTCTGCACCAGCGCGCCGTTGCTGGTCTGATGATGATACAGCGAGCCATCGGCCCAACTGGTGACGTAGAACGATTTGCCGTCCGGGTTGAAGAGAATCCGATACGGCCGGCGCCCGGTCTTGAAGCGATCGATCACGATGCCGGACTGCGTATTCACCACCACGATCGCGTCATGATACAGATCGCACGCGTAGAGCAGATGGCCATCCGGATCAATGGCGACATCGCCGATGAAATCGCGCGCGGATCGTGCCGCTCCCTTGACGATTTCGAACGTCCGCGCGGGCGCCAGCTTTCCGTTTTCATCGAACGAAAATTCGTAGACTGACGCCTGCGATCCTCCGCCCACCCACAACGTCTTGCCGTTCGGCGAAAGCGCCAGGCCCAGCCAAGCGTCCGTCACCGGCGTGCGGCCGATCTCATGGCCATCCTTGGTATCCAGCACGCTCAGCGATGGCGGATTGTAGCCGCCGTTCAGCACAATCAGGAAGCGGCCGTCTTTGGAAAGAACGGACGACATCGGCAGCGTGTCGAGCGGGAATCTGCGCGCCCGCGGGCTTCACGCGCCAGCCGCTGTTCAGCAGGAACCCGCCATCGGCCAGGGGTCCCACTTGTTCGCGCGGCGGAGGCTGCGAGGAAGAGAGGAGCGCCGCTGCGAGCAGGATAAAGGCGGCGAAGAGGACGTAGTCATGGAACTCTGCATTCGGAAAACCTCTGGTCCATTGAGAAAACCTCTGGTCTCATTCAGAAAACCGCTGTGCGATCGGAAAGCGGCGGCCGATGCCGAACGCCTTGGTGGTTACCTTCAGGCCCGGGGCAGCCTGCTGGCGTTTATACTCGTTGCGGTCCACTTTGTTCACGATGTCCCGCACCAATGTTACAGGCAGATGAAGCGCCTCGGCGATGTGCTGCGGCGCGTCGTTGTTTTCGATGTAGAGCCGCAGGATCTGGTCCAGCACTTCGTAGGGCGGCAGGGAGTCGGTATCTTTCTGATCGGGCCGCAGCTCGGCCGACGGCGGCTTGGTGAACGTGTTCTCCGGAATTGCGTCCCCGTGGCGCTTGTTGGCCACGCGCGCGAGCGAATAGACCAGCGTCTTCGGCACGTCGCTGATCACCGCCAGACCGCCGCACATATCGCCGTAGAGCGTGCAATAGCCCACCGCCAGCTCGCTCTTGTTGCCGGTGGTGAGCACCAGCGCGCCCCATTTGTTCGAGAGCGCCATCAGCGTGACGCCGCGCAGGCGCGATTGCAGGTTCTCTTCCGTCACGCCCACCGCCATTGGTTGGTCCATCGAACAGCGGCTCCAGCACATTGAGAAACGCGTGGTATTGGTTCTTGATCGGGATCAGCTCGAACCGGATGCCGAGGTTGCGAGCCAGATCGCGCGCATCGCGTGACGCTGTGCTCCGAGGAATACGGACCCGGCATGCCTACGCCGATCACGTTTTCCTTGCCCACCGCGTCCACCGCGATCGCCGCCGTGAGCGCCGAATCGATTCCGCCGCTCAGGCCGATGATCACCCGCTCGAATCCGCACTTGCGAATGTAATCGCGCGTCCCCATGGCCAGCGCTTGATAAACCGCCTCGCATTCGTCGGGGAAATTGTCGTGGCGCTCGCCCGTCAACGTTGCGGTGTCCACCAGCACCAGATCTTCTTCGAACGAAGCCGCGCACGCGATGATCTGACCCTCCGGATTCATCGCGAAGCTGGTGCCGTCGAAAAGCAACTGATCGTTCCCGCCCACCTGGTTCACATAGACGATCGGCACGCGAAAATGCCGCGCCGTGGCGGCGAAAGATCTCCGTCCGCTGCGCGCGCTTGCCCATGTGATAGGGCGACGCATTGATGCTGATCAGGATGCGCGCTCCCGCCGACGCCAGTTCTTCCACCGGGTCGCGGCTGTAGCGCCGGCGCTCCCAATACTGCTTGTCGTTCCAGATGTCCTCGCAGATGGTGAGCGCGGAGACGGCATCGCCCAGCGCGAGAGGCGACTGTTTCGCGGCCGGCTCGAAATAGCGCGCTTCATCGAAGACGTCGTACGTCGGCAGCAGCATTTTATGCTGCCGGAACGCGATGCGCCCGCCTTGCAGCACCGCGGCGCTGTTGTAAATCGGCAGGCCGGTGGACGAGCCCGTGCGCGTCACAGTGCCGCAAATGATGCTGACGTCCGAGCGGCGCGGCATCGGCGGCCAGGCGCTCCAGGTGCTGCTCGGTGCGATCCAGAAAGCTCTCTTTCTCGAGCAGATCGCGCGGAGGATAACCGGTGAGCGAAAGTTCCGGGAAAACCACGACGTTTGCGCCCGCATTCTGCCGCGCGCCGGAGAACGCCAGTATCCGCTTCGCATTGCCGCACAGATCGCCCACCGTGCTGTTGGTTTGTGCCAGGGCGATCTTCATGCGGATGCCCTTATTTTAGCTGCTTATCTCACCCACACGCGGCTACTTGCCGCTGCCAGCCTCCAGTTTGGTATTCGGGACGCCCTTATACTCTCCGGGAATCTGCGGCGGAAACACGTGAACGCGCGACTTGAAGCGCCAGCCCTTCGGCGTCCGCACGTACACGTCCTGATACCCACCCACGTGCCCATCGAAATCCGCGTCGCCGCGCTTGCCCTGATCGCCTGGATAAACCAGGTATGATTTCCCGGTAGCGCCTTCGGGCGACGCTTCGATCACCAGGTTCTCTGTGGTGTGCGTTTGATGAGGCTGCTTGACGCGCGCACACGCCGGGCCGCCCGCCGCCTGCACCAGCTTTTGATGGCCTTTGTACTCGATGCCGTTCAACCCCACCACGAACACGCCGTCGTCGGTATAAAGATTCGCGTAGTCTTCACCGTGATTGGAGCAATTGTCCAAGGCAAACGCGTACTTGTAGTTCAACTGCTGGATTTCGATGTAATCGAGCGCCGTGAGCGGCTTCACCTTCTGTTGTCCCAGCACGGGCTGTTCTCCCAACACGGGCAGGCTCATCGCCAGGGCCGCAAAGAAAAGCGCTTTCGTCATTGGAATCTCCCCTTAGAGCCTGAGTCTAACAACGTTGCCAGGCCAAGATTCGGATATCGGTCCTTCATTTTTGCTCGCAGCTCATCCGCTGATTTCGACGATTCTACCGATTCCTCGAAGAACTGCATGTACTGCTTCATGAATTCGATGCTGGATGCATCCGTGGGCGCGCCCGCGATCTGGTGGCCGGCAATCACGATCACTGGATGCAGCGCCGCGATCTGATCCAGCGTCTGGATCCACTCGTCGTGTATTTTGGGCACGACAAAGTGCGCGCCGCTAAATACGATGTCGCCGGCCACCACGGCCTTCATCGAGGGGATCCAGACGTACGAGTTGTTTTTGGGACTGTCGCCCGTTAAGCCTCCGACAATTTCCAGGGGCTGGCCTTCCAGCGACAGGGCGTTGCCGTGCAGTTCTTCGGGAATCACGGGATCGGCTGGTACATTATCGCCGTGCGTCGCGCTCCAGAACTTGTAGCGCGGTCCCCAGCCGGCTTTGATTCCGGCGACCGTCGCCGGCAGCGCCACCAGCCTGGCATTCGGGAACGCCTGTCTGATCACCGCCAGGCCGAAGTAATGATCGGGATGCGGGTGCGTCACATAAACAGTAGTGAGGTTCTTCTTGCTTTCCAGAATCATCGCCGTCAGGCGATGCGCCTCGCTCAGCAGGAACTGCGAGTCGATGAGGATGGCGTCTTTGTCGCCATAGACTAACGTGGAGTTGACCGAGTATCCGTCGGGACTCGAGGTGAAGACCTTCAATTGCAACCTGGATTGGGCGGGCATCATAGAACTGGCCGCCAGTAAACCCGCGATCGGAAGTAGGTATTTTATCCGCATGGCTCGCATGCATTGTACCTAAGAGTCCAGCGCCCTTGCCGTGTTCTTATAAACATATGAAGAGGTTTTTGTTTGCAAGTTTGCTGGCCTCATTGCCCTTGTTGGCTGCTGACAACGCCGTCCACATCAGCATTAGCGGCCGCGACGTAGCCATCTGGAAACCCGCGGGCGCCGCGCCCTCCCTCGGATATCCCGTGGTTGTGTTCTCGCACGGTTTCGGAGGCTGCAACACACAATCAGTCTTCCTGATGGAGGCTTTGGCGAGCGCTGGATATCTGGCGGTTGCGCCCAACCACGCGGACGCAAGCTGCGGGCGCGCTCACCGGGCTGGGTCCGGCGGCTGGCGTCCGGAAGAACCGTTCCAGAAGGCCCAGGCGTGGTCCGATGCCACCTATAAGGACCGCCGGGCGGACATCGAAGCCGTACTCGACGCTGTGGTGAACGCCAAGTCATTTCAAGGCGTTCCGGTTGATGCCGAGCGGGTGGGAATCGCCGGCCATTCCTTGGGCGGCTACACCGCTCTGGGTGTCGCGGGCGCGTGGACGTCCTGGAAGGATCCACGCATCAAGGCCATTCTGGCGCTGTCGCCGTACAACACGCCGTTTACCGCCAAAGGCGATTTGGGCCGCTTGCATGTGCCCGTGATGTTTCAGGGCGGAACGCTCGACTTGGGAATTTCGCCCACCGTACGGCACAGCGGTGGAGCGTATGATCGCTCTTCGGGGCCGAAGTACTACGTTGAGTTTCAAGGCGCGGGGCATCTTGCGTGGACCGATCTAAACCCGCGCTTCCATAGCGCCATCAACCGATACAGCGTCGCATTTTTCGACCGCTATTTGAAGGGCGATGCAAGCTCGGACAAGCTGGCGGCTTTGTTCGACGGGGCGCGGCCGAGCGGCATCAGCCTGTTGCGTTCGGACATCAAGTAAGTTGCCAGATCCCGTTCAATGCTTCGCGCCAGCGATCGAGTTCACCGCCTGCCAGAAAAACTGGACGTGCTTATACACGGCTTGTTCCAGAATCCGCTCCTGATCGCTATGCGGTCCGTAGCCTTTCGGCCCATCCTCTTCGTCCACCATCGCGCCGACGCCGTAGCACTGAACGCCTTTGGCCCGCAGAAACGCCATGTCGGTGGCGCCGGTCTGCATCAGCGGAATCGTGATCACGCCATAAATGCTCTTGTAAGCGGCTTCGATGGCCCGATAAGCATCCGTGTCCAATTTCGACGGCGCGGCGCCCGGGCGCTGGTTGCGTGGTTTCCGGCACCAGCTCGACGGATGGATCATTGATCACCTTGCGCATCATGTCATAGAACACAGCGATGTTCTCGTCCGGCAGCGCGCGAATATCCAGCGTCGCCTCCGCCTCTGAGGGAATCACGTTCACCTGATAGCCGCCCTTGATGATGTCGGGCGAAATGGAGGTGTGCAGCATCGAGTAGTCGATGGGATCGTGCTCCGCCAGATACTCGCGAACCGCCGGCGCCTTCTCGCATCGAATAGACCCTTGAACCGCGCTGCTTCTTCCGGACTGCTCACCGTCGCCATCTTTTCGAAGTAGAAACGCGTGGTGTCGTTGAAACGCATGGGCGGATCCCAAGCCGCGATGGTCTCCACCGCCTTCGCCAGGTGCACCACGGCGTTGGTTCGCAGCGGACGCGATCCGTGTCCCGATATACCTTTTGCGACCAGGCGCGCGGCTCTGGGTTGCTTCTCGGTGGTTTCGATCAACGCGTAGCGGGCCTGGCCGTTCTTCAGCCGCACTCCGCCACTTTCCGCGAGAGCGAACTCGGCGTCGATGTCGCTCCAATGCTCGTTCACCAGGTATTGGATGCCAGGCCCGGTGGAACCCTCTTCGCCCGCTTCCGAAACGAAGATCACGTCGCGATCGAGCGGCGTCTTTTGCCGCTTCAGCATCAGCATCGTCATCATGGTGGCCAGCAGATCGCTCTTGTCATCCAGCGTGCCGCGGCCGTAGACGTAGCCGCCTTGCCGCGTGGCGCTAAACGGAGGAAAGGTCCACTTGGCGGGGTCCACGCGCACCACATCGCTGTGGCCCATGATCAACAGCGGCTTCTTCGATCCGTTGCCCTTCAGCCGCGCGATGATATTGGCGCGGGCCGGGTCTTGGGCCACCATCATCACCGGGATGCCGTCGGCTTCGAGCGTCTTCTTGACGTACTCCGCTACGCGCGTTTCGTTGCCGGGTGGATCGCTGCTGTCGATTTGCACCAGCGCCTGAAAATGGCGCATGGCTTCATCGTTAATTTTGGACCAGTCTGGCGTCTGTGCGCCGGCAGGCAGCGCTAAGACAGGGCGAATACCAAAAGGTTTCGCATCCGCTCAGTCTAGCGCACTGTTACTGAACCGCGACTCAGAGGAAGCGGATTACTTCGTCAACCCAAATGCGCTCGCCAGCGTCGGTCCCGATTTTCCGCGCGGCAGCAAGCTGGGGCCGGATGGAATGAAGATCTTCGAAACGTTGGTATTCACATCCACCACCAGGCCCAGGAATCCCGACTGCATCTCGTCCCAATTCTGATCGCCCCAATGCACTTCCTTGGTGGCGTCGGGATTGTACTTGTTGTTCAGAGAATTGTCGTAGTGCGCGATCGCGACCAACCGCGTGCCCTTCGGCATCTGCAGCGGTTTTTCGAGCTCGATAGCCAACCTGCCAATCGAAGTTCCATTTGCCCTTGAAGATTTCCTGCGTTTCGCCGGTCGGATAGATCGCGCGCAGCTCATAATCCTTGCCGCGCAGGTGCATATGAGGCTGCACGTAGACCAACTCAGCGTGATCCACGCCCACGGTCACTTCGCTCACCACTTCTGCATTCTCAGCTCCGGGAGGAAGAACCAGATTGAACGCCGCCGGAGTTCCGGGCGACATCCAGTAGCGGCGCTTGGGAGGCGTCTTCGCGAAAACCAGTCCCACTTTGGACAGATCCTCCTGCTCCGTCCCAACCGCGGTGTAGTGGATATTGAATACGATGTCGGAGCCCTTCGGCACGAACTTCGCCGATTCGTCCACGTCGAAGCGCTGCGCGCCCAGTCCGGGATTATATTTGCCGAGCAGGTCCGTGCCTTCCTTCGCCCCGGTCATCGCTTCCGAGCCTTCCTCGTAAGATTCGGCCGTAGACGGCGTGGGCCATCCACGTAGCGCCCGGCGGGCAAACGATGGCTCGCATGTGATGCACTACCTTCGGATTTCCGGCGCGCATCTCCGCCGCCACCACCCAGGTGTCTTCCGGGAAATTCACTCGCACTTTGATGTTCTGGTAGTTGATGGTCCCGGTCGCCTTCACATGGAACGGCTTGGGCATTTCGATAATCATGTCGGGCTTGATCTGCCAGCCTTCGGGGAAGGTCAGCGGCGGCGGCGCATCTTTGGCATCGCCCTCCGGCGCCCCGTTGTTCGCCCAGCTGACCAGCGTGTTGACGTCGGCGGGGCTCAGCGTGCGGTCGTTCGCGAAATGGCCGTACTCGGCGAACCACGGCGGCATCTTCTGCGTGACCACCGCCACCTTCATCGCCTTGGCCCACGGCCGCGCGTCTTTGTAGGTGATCAGCGACATCGGCGCCACTTCGCCCGGCCGATGGCAGCCCTGGCAGTTCTTCTGCAGTATCGGCAGAACATCTTTGTTGAACGTGGGAGCACCGGTGCCCGTCCCAGCCAGGGCGGCCATCCCCATTGCCAAACCAACTACAAAAATGCGCAGCATCTCGTTCTCTCCTCGGGCTTGAACTCGAGCCCTCCTCAAGGTGGGAACCACTGTCAGCATTATATTTTAACGCTGCATGCAACGCAATGGGACCGGCAGGGCAAAATTGCAGCTACCTTGTCAGCCCAAGCACGGTCGCGAGCGTCGGACCCGACTTTCCGCGCGGCAAAAGACTCGGTCCCGATGGGATGAAGATCTTGGTTACATTCGTGTCCTTATCCACCACCAGTCCAAGGAATCCGCCCTGCATCTCTTCCCAATTCTGATCGCCCCAATGCACTTCCTTGGTGGCATCCGGATTGTACTTGTTGTTGAGCGAATTGTCGTAATGGGCGATGGCGATCAGCGAGTCCCCTTCGGCATCGGCATCGGCTTTTCGAGCTGATAGCCGATCTGCCAGTCGAAATTCCACTTGCCCTTGAAGACGTCTCCTGCGTTTCTCCGGTCGGGTAGATCGCGCGCAGCTCATAGTCCTTGCCGCGCAGATGCATGTGCGGCTGGATGTACACCAGTTCGGCATCGTCGACGCCGACGGTCGCTTCGCTCACCACTTCGGCGTTTCTATCGCCCGGCGGAATCGCCAGATTGAATGCGCGGCGTTCCCGGCGACATCCAGTAGCGCCTCTTCGGCGGCGTCTTCGCGAACACCAGCCCGACTTTCGACAGGTCCGTCTGCGGCGTCCCAACCGCCGTGTAGTGGATATTGAACACGATGTCCGAACCCTTCGGCATGAACTTGGCCGAGCCGTCCACGTCGAAGCTTTGCGCGCCCAGACCCGGGTTGAATTTGCCGAGCAGGTCCGTGCCTTCCTTCGCGCCGCCCATTCGGCGTCCGAGCCTGTCTCATACGCCTCGCCGGGCACCGCATTGGCCATCCAGTCGCGATCCCGGAGGCCGGACGATGGCCCGCATGTGGTGCACCACCCTGGGATTGCCCGGCGCGCATCTCGGCCGCCACTACCCAGGTATCCTCGGGGAAATTCACCTTCACCAAAATGTTCTGGTAGTTGATCGGTCCCCGTGGCCGCCACATGGAACGCCTTGGGCATTTCGATGATCATGTCGGGCTTGATATTCCAGCCTTCCGGGAAAGTCAGCGGCGGCGGCGCATCCTTCGCGTTGCCCTCCGGCGCGCCACTGTCCACCCAATGCACCAGCCTGTTGATCTCGGCGTGCTCAGCATGCGGTCGTTGGCGAAGTGGCCCATATTCGGCGAACCACGGCGGCATTTGCTTCGTTCACCACCGCGGACTTGATGGCCTTGGCCCAGGGCCGCGCGTCTTTGTAGGTGAGCAGCGACATCGGTGCGATCTCGCCGGGCCGATGGCAACCCTGGCAGTTCTTCTGAAGAATCGGAAGAACATCTTTGTTGAACGTGGGAGCATCGGCGCCCGTCCCGGCCAGGGCGGCCATCCCCATTGCCAAACCAACTACAGAAATGCGCAGCATATCTTTCTCTCCTCGGGCTGAACTCGGGCCCTCCTAGGGTAGGAACTACTGTCGGCATTGTATTTTAGCGCTGTATGCAACGCAACGGGTGGGATTCGCCCGGCGAGGGGAATAGAATAAAGCAAAGCGCCACAAGGAGGCTGGGATGTCCAAGTTCGTCATAGCGCCCCATATGCGATTGCAAGAATGGGTGGCTGAAGAAAAAGGCTATTTCGCCGCTGAAGGGCTCGATTACGAGTTCCGCGACGAATTGGTCTCACAGGACGGTAAACGGCACGACCTGGGGATAAGGTGGGCGCCTATCAAACTTTCGAAAAAGGCCGAACTACCGATGTGAGTTGCGCCTGCCATTGGACCGTGAATGTAGCGGCCTCCAAGGGCCACGGCAAACTCTACGCCGACGCCTATTCGGTCTCCCCGGCCGGCATTTTCGTGCCGCCGGATTCGCCGGTGCGCGAGCCAGGCGACTTGGCGGGAGTGCCCATCTCAGTGGGCTATCAATCCGGCAGCCATTACGCCACCATCCAGGCTCTGGAACAGTACCTGCCGCCGGACGCGATCAAGCTGTCTTTCTCCGACGGCCTGCTCTTCAAACGGATGGAGCTGTTGATCGACGGCAAAGTTCCGGCGGCTTCCCTGTTCAGCGGCCCCTATTACTTTCTCGAACAATTGGGGTTCCGCAAGGTGATCGACACCACTTTTATGATCGCGACTATGATCACGGGCGTTCCCGACCCCGAAGACGTGCGCAAGTACTTCCGCGCTCTCCGCCGCGCGCAGCGCGATATCGATCTCCGCCCCGAACTCTACACTCACTATTACAGAAAGGAAATGCCCGAGCGGTTCCGGGATCGAATGGACACCCGCCGCTGGGGGCCGGGCGAGCGCATCGTCTTTGAGCCCTACACCCGCCAGGTTTTCGAGGAATCCTTCGAGTGGATCTCGCAGCACGCCATTTTCCCCCAGGGACAAATGGGCGAGTGCAACTATGAGGAAGCCGTTGTGAGCATGACAGGGGAAGCGCCGTAGATTGTGCGTGCTTTCTGGTTAGCCGCGCTTGCCATCCCCGCGCTCGCCGCGCCTGTTCCATCCTGGCGGCTCACCCGCAGCGAGCATTTCGAAATCTACGCGCAATCCAGCGACCAGCGCGCGCGGGCCATCCTGATCTGGTTTGAGCAGCTGCGCGCATTTTTCCAGCAGCAAAGCGGCTGGCAGACCGCCGGTTCATCGCCGCCCGTTCGCGTCATCGTGTTCGCTTCCGAGCAGGAATACCAGCCCTACCGCTTGCGATCCACCGCCGACGCCTACTACTGTCGGCGGCGGAAGCCAGGACTACATCGTCATGGGCAGCGGACGATCCAGCCGGGTTTGGCCTCGCCGCGCACGAGTACGCGCACCTGGCATTGCGAAGCATCGGCGGGCTCAACTGCCGCCTTGGCTGAAGGAGGGCCTGGCCGAGTTTTTCGCAACGCTTCGCATTCACCGAACATGCTACCGAACTGGGTGGCGCGCTGCCCGGCACGCCTCCAGACTCTGCAAAGCGCGGACCTGGATGCCGCTTGCGGAGTTGATGTCGCTCTCCGAAGAATCCCAAAAACGCCAGGAACGCAGCGCCGGGGATTTGTTTTATGCCGAAAGCTGGGCGCTCACCGAGATGCTGATCCTTTCGCCGAAGTATGCTCCCGGTTATCCGAAGATTCTCGGCCGTCCCCAACTTGGATGCCGCTGCCGCTGCACGAGACCTTCACCATTGGATGGATCAACCTAAGCTCTCCGGTAGTTGAGCTTCGGAAGTTGCGACGCCGCCGGTTCAAGTGGAGGTTTCCGACGTCCCGCCGCTGGCCGCGCAGCTCCTGTTCGCGCAAGTTCTGTTGGCTGCGGGCGAGTTTGATCGCGCCGCGGCGCGGTTCCGTGCGCTTCCCGATACGGCCGAAATCTCCGCCGCGCTCGGCGCCATCGCCCTGCGCCAAGGCGATTCCGAAGGCGCCCGGCGCGCCTGGAAGCGGGCCATCGATCAAGGCATCACCGACGCCAGGCTCTGTTACCAGTACGCGATTCTCGCCGATCAAGCTGGTCTTGCCCGCCGGACGATATCCGGCCGGCCCTGGAGCGCGCGGTTGCGCTGCAGCCCGATTTCGACGACGTCCGCTTCCAGTTGGCGCTGCTCGAAAAGAACGGCGGCCATTACGAAGCGGCGCTCGAACAGTTCCACGCCATGCGTACCGTGACGGAGACGCGTGCATACGCTTACTGGCTGGCGCTGGCGGACACGTTCAACGAACTGGGACGGCGCGACGAAGCTCAGTCCGCCGCCCAGCAAGCCCGCGAGCATGCAACCAGCCGGCCGAGCGCACCCGCGCGGCCGAACAAATTCTATATCGCCCAAACCGAGTTCGGCGTTCAGTTCGCCCGCGACGCCTCCGGGCGCGCGCAATTGGTGACCACGCGCAGGCCGCACCAGCAATCCGATTGGAACCCCTTCGTTGAGCCTGCGGACGACATCCGTCGCGTCCAAGGCAAGCTACTGGATGTCGATTGCGGCAACGTAACCACCATTCGCGTGGAAGCGGCAGGCAAACTGGTCACGCTCGCTATTCCCGACTTGCAGCACGTGCAGATGCGCCACGCGCCACCGGAGTTCGTGTGCGGTCCGCAGAGTCCGGCCACAGCGGTCAGCATCGATTACGCGCGAATTCTCCGGCCCCACCGCCGGCATGGTCCGTGGCATGGACTTAAGCCCCGCATCTGTTAGTCCGGCATCGATCAGTCCGACATCTGTTAGTCCAACAGGCGCTCCCTGACCGCGTTGTATTCGCAGCCGAATAGCGAAATCACCGCCAGCAGGTACATCCAAACCAGCAGCGCGATCACCGCGCCAATGCTACCGTACAGCACGTTGTAATTGGCGATGTGCCGCAGATAAAAGGCGAAGACCGACGTCGCCAGCAACCACAGCACCGTCGCCAGAATCGCGCCCGGCCATACGCTGCTGAATTTCATGGGCCGATTGGGGCCGGTGTAGTACATCAACCCCGTCACCAGCACCGTGGCCCCCAGAGCCACCACATAACGCAACAGCCCGAAGGCCAGCACCACGGAGACTCGCAAATCCTCTTCCGGCCCCAGGCCGAGCGTCGCCAGCATCCATTGCTCGAAGCGCGCGCCGAAGACGATCAGCGCCGACGATCCGACGGCCGGCACCGCGCCGATAAACACCAGCAGCAATCGCGACGCCGCGTTGCTTCAGGAACGGACGGCCCGAAGGCAGCCGGTACGCCGCCTGGAACCCTTCCATCAGCGTCATCATGGCGCCCGATGCCGCCCAGGCCGAAAGCAGCGTGGCCAGCAGAATCAGCCAGCCCGACCGCTGGTTCCTGGCCGTAAACTGCGACCGCACCAGGTCCTCGGTGCCCGGCGGGATCACCTGGAACAGGAGCCTGGAAAACACGCGCGCCACCCCGCTGGCGTTGACGCTTGCCAGAATCGCGGCCAGCGACGCCAGCACCGGAAAGAACGCCAGCAGCGAGGAGTACGCCGCGCCCTTGGCGATGCCGAAACAATTGTCCTCGTAAGTGGCGATGCCGGCCTGCCGGAACAAACCCCAGAAGCGCTGTATCGGGACCGGGGCGCTCCAGATAGAGGCTGGGCGAAGCGGGAGTCATGGCCACTCTCGATTCTAATCCTCGAACCACGGACGTCGTTCTACGCCGTGACCGTCACCGCGCTCGCCGCCATAAAGCGCTCGATCTCCCCGATCTCGTCCGCGCTCAGCCGGAACTCCGCCGCGCCGATCACGCCATCCACCTGCTTGGCGGACCGCATCCCCACAATCGCGCCCGTCACCGCCGGATGCCGCAGCGTCCACGCGATAGCCACCTCGCCCGCCGTTCTCCCGTGACGCTTGCCGATCGTCCGCCAGCAGCTCCGCCAGCCCCAGATTGCGCGTCAGCAGCGGCTCCTTGAAGTTCGGCGTGCGCTGCCGGAAGTCGTCGGCGGGCATGGCGGCAATGCGCTCTCGCGTCATCGCTCCCGTCAGCAGCCCGGACTTCATCGGCGAATAGATGATCACCCCGATATTGTTGGCCTGCGCATATGGCAGGATGTCTTTCTCGATCTCCGGCGAGAGGATCGAATATGGCGGCTGTAGCGACGTGATGGGCGCAATCGCCTGCGCGCGCCGCATCTGGTCCACGTTGAAGTTGGACACGCCGATGTGCCGCACTTTGCCTTCCTGCTGGAGCTTCGCCATCAGTGCCCAGGCCGCCTCCACCAGATTGTCCGGTTCCGGCCAGTGGATCTGATACAGATCGATCACGTCCAATTTCAGCCGGCTCAAGCTCTGTTCCACTTCCTTGCGGATCGACTCCGGCTCAATGGTCCGGCGGTTCTCGCGCTTCTCGTTCCAAACGATTCCGCACTTGGTGAAAACCAGCGGCTTTTTGGACCGCCCCGCGATGCGCCCGCGCCACCACCTCCTCGGAATGCCCCAGCCCGTAGATGGCCGCCGTATCGATCCAGTTAATGCCTTTATCCAGCGCCGCGTGAATGGCTTCCACCGACTGGTCGTCATCCTGCGCGCCCCAGGCGAACTGCCATCCTCCGCCGCCCATGGCCCACGCACCCACGCCGATCGGCGTGATTTCCAGATCGCTCGCACCCAGTTTTCTCTTCTGCATTTCTCTATTTTGTCAGTTTCCCCGCTGACTGTCAGAGAATTCCGCGCGCACAACTCACTACTGATGCAGACCCTTAATCCAAGTGAAGAGCCCATTACTCGCGCCGCTCTTAGCCCTGGCCTCCGGCATCCTACTCGCTCGATTTGTACCTTTCCAGGCGATCGACTTCCTGTGGTCGTTACCGCTACTGAGCGGACTCACCTGGCTCGCCTGGAAGCGGTCTCGCCGAGCGCTGCCGGTCTGTTCCTCGCTGGTCTTTCTATTTTGCGGCGCGCTTCTCGCCCTCTTGCACCGGCCCGGCCGTCCTCCTGAAATTGACGCCGGCGCTCACGAAACCGTCCTGCTTTCTGGCTGCGTGGTCTCTCCCTCGGCGTTTTCCGAAGGTCGCGATCATTTCGTGATCGAACTCGCGCAGCGCGCTCGCGCCCGAGTCAGCCTCTCACTCCGCGACCACGAGATCCCGCCCGACCTGCGCTACGGACAAATCGTCGAACTGGAAGCCCGGGTGCGCCGCATCCGCAATTTCCAGAATCCGGGCGAGTTCGATTACGAAGGCTTTTCCGCGCGCAGCGCTATTTACTGGACGGTCGCGGCCACCGGCGCCAGCTCCCTGGTGGTCAAACCCGGCCGCTGCGGATCGCGCTTCTTCGCCGCGGTATTCGCTCTGCGGACGGCGGCGTTGCGCAGGATTGAACGCCTCTACTCGGGCAATCCGTACGCCACCGGCATGCTGGAAGCCACGCTCATCGGCGAATCCAGCCGCATGGAGCGTCTGTGGACCGATCATTTTCGCCGCACCGGCACCTACCACATGCTGGTGATCGACGGCCTGCACATCACGATACTGGCCGCCTTCCTGCTATTTCTCCTGCGGCTCTGCTTCCTCCCCGAAATCACCGCGCTCGCCATCACCGCCTCCGCCGCCTGGATCTATGCCCTGGTATCCGGATGGAACGCCCCGGCCATCCGCGCCGCCGCCGGATTTACGCTGTACGTCACCGCTCGCTACTTCTATCGACGGGGCCGCCTGCTGAATCTGCTGGCCGCCGTGGCCATTGTGTACCTGATCTACGATCCCAGCCAGCTCTTCGAAACCGGTTTTCAACTGTCGTTCCTATCGGTAGCCGTCATCGGGCTCCTTGCTATCCCGTTACTCGAAGCTACCTCGACACATTACGCCCGTGGCCTCACGGGAATCACTCAGCTAAGCCGCGCCGCCCGCCTCCCGCCTCGCGCCGCCCAGTTTCGATTGGAACTGCGCCTGTTGGCCGAAACTGCCAGTTACTACATCCGGCTCCCACGCGCGTGGTGGGAGCATGGCTTCGCATTCGCCGCCCGAGTCTCCTTTTACGCCTACGAGCTTGCCATCATCTCCGCCGCCATCCAAATCGGCCTCGCCCTCCCCATGGCGATTTATTTCCACCGCATCTCGCTCACCGGAATCTCCGCCAACATCCTGGTTGTGCCGCTGCTGGCGCTGGTGGTCCCGTTGGGATTCCTGGCAGTTTTCACCATGTGGCAGGCGCCCGCCGCAATCGCCGGATGGCTGCTCCGCGCAGGTGAGCGCATCGCCGAATGGCACACGCATATCGAACCTGACTGGCGCGTGCTGGCTCCTCCACTCTGGCTCGCGCTCTCGTTCACTGCCGCGCTTGTCTTGCTGGCCTGTGCGATGCGCCGGTCGTTTGGTTGGTCCTGGGCCGCGCTCGCGGGCGTTCTGGCGCTCTTCGCGCTGATCTTCTGGCATCCGTTTCCGCCCGCCATCCATCCGGGCGAACTCGAGCTCACGGCCATCGATGTCGGACAAGGCGACAGCCTGCTCATCTGCTTTCCCGATTCAAAACTGATGCTCATCGACGGCGGCGGAGTGCTCTCGTTCGGCGCTCGTCCCACTGCCCGTCTCGACATCGGCGAGGACGTCGTATCGCCTTACCTCTGGAGCCGGTCCATTCGCAGGATCGACGTAGTGGCGCTGACCCACGCACACGACGACCACGCCGGTGGTCTGCCCGCCATCATCGAGAATTTCCACCCCTCCGAGCTTTGGACCGGCGCCACTCCATCCAGCGCGGCCTGGAATTCGGTGCGCAACAAAGCGCGCGCGGAACACGTGAAAATTTCCGAGCTTTCCAGCGGCCGCAGCTTCGATTTTGGAGGCTCGCGCATCGATGTAATTTCGCCGCCCGCAGACTACGTACCCGGCGCCAGTCCAGTGAATAACGACTCGCTGGGGCTCCGCATCACCTACCGCCAACGCTCGCTCCTGCTCACCGGCGACATGGAAAAACCCATGGAACGGCGCGCGCTCATCGACGGGCAACCCCTCCGCGCCGACGTTCTCAAGGTGGGCCACCACGGCAGCAACACCTCCAGCATCGATCCGTTTCTGGACGCCGTATCCCCCGTCTTCGCCATCATCTCCGACGGCTTTGAAAACTCCTTCCGGCATCCCCATCCCAAGGTGCTGGAGCGCCTCAACGCCCACCGGGCCGGTATACTCCGCACCGACCGCGACGGCCTGGTGACCGTTCGAACCGACGGTCGCCACATTTCCGTGGAAACCTTCCGGCTTCGCTAGTGCGTCTTAGAATCGGTACTAACAGATCCATGACCAACAGGGAGTGGGCGTTCTTCAAAAGTATTGGTACTATAAAATCACCTAAAGGACGAACATCATGGCATTCCCCCGTTGGCTTCTGGGCTTTCTTGTGCTGGCGAGCCCGATCTCCGTAAGACTCTCCGCGCAGTCCGAAGCGGACGTGAATGCAAGCTTGAAGAAGTTCACTCAGGTCTACGAAGCGGTAGAAGCCAATTTCGCCGACAAGCCCGACGCCGACAACACGGTGTTTAAGGGCGCGATTCCCAACATGCTTCGCACCCTGGATCCTCACTCGAATTTCTTCGATCCCAAAGCTTATGCGCTGATGCGCGAGGGACAGTCCGGCCACTATTTCGGCGTCGGGATGTACGTCGGCTCGCCCGAAGGCAAAGTGATCGTGATGTATCCGTTTATTAACTCGCCGGCCTTCCGCGCCGGCCTGAAGCCGGCCGACCAGATCATCGCCGTGGACGACAACAATACCCAGCATTCCACCGTCTCGCAAGTCTCCGGCATGCTGAAGGGCCCCAAAGGAACTCCGGTTACCATTACCGTGCGGCGCGCCGGGCATGAAGAGCCGATGCACTTCTCCCTGGTTCGCGACAACGTCCCGCGCGGCAGCGTGAATTACGCCTTCTGGCTGCGTCCCGGCATCGCCTACATGCGCGTGGAAGCTTTTAACGAAACCACCAGCCACGAAGTGGATCAGGCGCTGGCGCGCTTCCCCGAGAGCGCCATCGACGGCCTGGTTCTGGATCTGCGCGACAACCCCGGCGGCCTGGTGCAGGAGGCAGTCAATGTGGCCGACCGATTCCTCCACAAGGGCCAGCTCATCGTTTCGCACCACGGGCGTTCCTCAGCCGAGACCAAGTTTATTGCCAAGCGCGGCGAGCGCGGGCGCGAGTACCCAATTGTAGTTCTTGTAAACCGAGGCACCGCCTCCGCCGCCGAGATTCTGACCGGCGCATTGCAGGATCACGATCGAGCCTGGGTCTTCGGCGAGCCCACCTTCGGCAAGGGTTTGGTGCAGGCGCCTTTCCCGCTCTCCGGCAACAGCGCCCTGCTGCTGACCATCGCGAAATACTACACCCCCAGCGGCCGTCTTATCCAGCGCGACTATGAGCATCAGGGACTGTTTGAATACCTGAGCCGTGAAAACGGCAAGATCAATCCCAAGGACATGAAGAAGACCGATAGCGGCCGCATCGTGTACGGCGGCGACGGCATCAGTCCCGACGAAAAGTATCAGGCGCCCCGGTTGACCCCGCTCGAAGCCGAGCTCAGCGGGGACCTGGTGTTCTTCTTCTACGCTCCGCAGTACTTTGCCGCACACCCCGCCCCGATTACCAAAGAGTGGACGCCCGACGATGCGGTGATGGCGGACTTTCGCGCGTTCGCGGTGAAACGCGGCGTGGTCTTCACCTCCGCCGAGTTCGAGCAGAATCAGGGATGGATTCGCGATCGCCTCCGCGAAGAGCTGTTTATCACGGCTTTCAGCAAGGAAGACTCGGACCGCCTGGCGTTCCAGAACGACCCCGAAGTTCTCAAGGGCCTGAACTCGCTGCCCGCTTCGAAGACCATGCTCGACCGCGCGCACGAAATCGTCGGCAAGAAGATCGCGTCCACTGCGTCACCGGACCCCGTGCAGTAGGCGGTTCCGGCGCACAAAATGCTGGGAGCGCTCTTTCACCGCCTCGTTCCCGCCTCGGCTTACGGCAGCGAAACCGCGTTCTCCATCTTGTCGAAAATCGATGCGGAGCTGCGCCAATGTCGGCGAGCCGATTCCGCGGTCGCGACCCTCGAACGATCGAAGGCGGATCTGTACGCTCGGCTGAGCGCGCGATTTGCGCAGGTGGTTGCCCAAGCGTTGACACTCAAGATTCTCAACCTGTTCCTCGCGCGGTTTCACTTCAACGCGCGTAGTTCGTCCCTGTTGTCCCGTCCCTTCGGGCTTGTCGTCGATCCTTCCAACATGTGCCAGCTCGCCTGCCCGGGCTGCGTTCATTCCACGCGCCTGGAAGATCTGAAGCTCTTTGATTGGCCTGGTGGCACGCTATCCCAAGAATGTTTTTCCGCGCTGCTGAAGCTCTACGGCCCTTATGCCATAGGAGTCTATTTCTGCAACTACGGCGAACCGCTGCTCAACCTCGCCACGCCGAAGCTGATCCGTCTGGCAAAAACATATCTGATCGGAACGGCGCTTTCCACCAGCCTTTCAGTTCGCAAATTCGACGCCGATGCCTACGTCGAGTCGGGGCTCGATTTGATGGTCCTTTCCATCGATGGCGCTACGCAGCCCGTTTACGAACAGTACCGCCGTAACGGGGACATTGAGCTGGTATTCGGCAACATTCGCAAGTTGGTAAGCGCCAAGCGTAGGCTCGGCAAGCGGACCCCGGTGCTGTCCTGGAATTTCCTGGCGTTTGAGCACAATGCTCACGAAATTCCCCAGGCTGTCCGCATGGCGCGCAGGCTGGGCGTCAATCGTTTTCGCGTGGTCAACCCATTCCAGGTGCACTGGGACGATCCGAACGTTCACGTAGCGCCGATAAAAGGTCGAGTCCAGCGTTTGGATTGGCTCTCCATGGCGAGCAGTTCGGAAAACTGGAATCCCTTCCCTGACCATCTGGACCGTTCCGTCATCGCAAGAGAGTTCGAAAACTCGTGGAGGGCGCCCCCAGCTAATGATTCACCGCCGAGTTCCGGTCACACCTGTCATTGGCTGTACAAGAACATCGTGATGGACTCGACCGGAAGGATTCTGCCCTGCTGCGGCGCGCCTCGGCGCGACACCAACCTGGTGTTCACCCGCTTTGACGGGAAGACCTCTGACCCATTTAACGCTGACAAATACCGCGAAGCGCGCGCCTGGTTTTCCGCCGGCTCTCCGGCTTTGAACGATGCCCGCGCCGCCAGCGCCCCGTATTGCACTCGCTGCGAGTGGGACCACACCGTCGTAAACATTGGTAGTCCCGAAATCATGCGCTATTTCCGGGCCGCCGACGCTGCCTTCTTCGATCGCGCGAGCCTTCGCATCTTGTCCGGCTGGTGAACTGCGCGCTAAGCGGTGACGCACCAGGTGCTTGCCGCCTGGGCTGGGGATTAGGGATTGGGGTCCTGGCACGTATTGCGTTACTCTAAGAAACAGCCCCACCCAGCACAATGTGCCTGCAACCCCAATCCTCAACCCCCAGCCCCGACGGCAAGCGCGCAGCGCGCCGCCGTCTAGCATGCTGACCACCGATATTCTGTCCTGGAAGAAGCTCTCCGAGCGCCAGCAGAAGCCCGTCCATCTGATTCTTTTCATCACCGATCATTGCAACGCCAAGTGCGGCACCTGCTTTTACTGGCAGAACCTGAATCAGGGCGAGGCGCTGCAGCCCGAGCATATTCAAAAGATTTCCGAAGCCATGGGCGAGCTGGTTTGGCTGGATATTTCAGGCGGCGAGCCGTTCCTGCGCAAGGACATCGATCAGATCTGCCATCGCTTCCTCGATTACAACCAAGCTAAGTTCATTAACATCCCCACCAACGCGCTGCAAACCGACGTTATCCGCAAGTCGGTGGAAGGGATCCTGGCGAATCCCGGCAAATTCCGGCTCAACATCGCCATTTCGCTCGACGGCATCGGCGAGGTTCACGATAAGATCCGCGGCGTGCCCGGCAATTACAAGCGAGCCTTAGCCACCATGGAGGCTCTGCGCGAGATTCGCACGCGCGATAAGCGCCTGTCGCTGAGTGTAGTCTCGACAGTGATGAGCAGCAACATCGAGGACATCAAGCAACTGCTGCATCTGGGCGTTACCGATTGGGACCTGGATTATCATTCGCTCAACATCCTGCGCGGCAAGTGGATGGACCCCACGCTCTCCGCGCCCACGCCCGAGCAGTACGCGGAAGTCTCCAAGCTCCAGTTACAGCTCTGCCGGCGCTACTTCCACGGCCGCTGGGGAGGGATCGGCGGATGGACCGCCACCGTGGGCCGCTTCATGCTGAATCGCTACTATATGCAGGAAATGAAGGGGCACCCCAAGAACATCTCCTGCAATGCGGGCGACGTGAGCTGCGTCATCGACGCCAACGGCGACGTCTCCTTCTGCGAATTGCTTAAGCCGGTGGGAAATCTCAAGGCCTATAATTGGGATTTCAACCGCCTCTGGCACGATTTTCAGGCTACCCAGCTTCGCCAGAAGGTCCAGAGCGGTTGCCATTGCACACACGAATGCTTCCAGACGAAAAACCTGATCTTCTCGCCGTGGCGCCTGGTCTAGGGCCCTCGCGTGTTTAAACCGAAGTTCAAAAAGCTGGTCCAGCCCTTCATTCCCTCTTTCGTAATGCGCTGGGTGGACCCCTTTCATACCGAGCTTCTGGAACACCTTACCGCCGCAGCCCGCAAGCTGCCTCCCGGATCTCATGTCCTGGACGCCGGCGCGGGCGAATGTCCCCACGCTCCGCTCTTCGCGCACACCCGCTACGTCCGCCTGGATCGCGGCATCGGCGACAAGGCGTGGGATTATTCGAAAATCGAAGTCTTGGGCGACATCTCCGAGCTGCCTTTCTGCGACAACGCGTTCGACGCTGTAGTCAACATCCAGGTGCTCGAACATTTGAAGGAGCCTAGCATCGGGGTGAATGAAATGGCGCGAGTGCTCAAGCCGGGCGGCCAGTTGATCCTCACCACCGTGCAGTGCTGGGAGATCCACCAGCACCCGAACGATTTCTTTCGTTACACGCGCTACGGCCTCACTTACCTGTTCGACAAAGCGGGGTTAGAGAGCCGCGTGGAAGCCCTCGGCGGCCTGTTCTGGCTGATCGGCTTCCGTCTAATGGCGATCCTGGGCTATTTTCAACGGGGCTGGCGCTGGCTGATCTTCGCCGTGCTCGCGCCCATCTTCGGTTTCGCGATTCCCGTGATCTGCTATTTCCTGGACCCGGTGGATCGCCGCCGCGATTACACGCTCGGTTATTTTTGCTGGTGCAAAAAACCTGACTTTTAAGCAATGACCAGCTCGTTGATCATCATCACTTTGAACCGCGCCGCATTGCTGGAGCAAACGCTCGCGGGCCTGGCGCGGCAATCCCGCCAAATTGACGAGGTCATCGTCGTGGACAACGGCCCAACGGCCGACACCGAGCGCGTTGTCACTTCCTCCACCGCCCGCTACATCTCAGAACCGCGCCGGGGATATGGGCACGCCCGCAATCGTGGACTGGCCGAAGCCACCGGGGCCGTCATTTATTTCTTGGACGACGATTGCGTTCCCGAACCCGATTGGTCGGACGTTCTTTGGAACGTTCTGAATTCCGGCGACGCCGATCTCGCCAGCGGCTCCCGCACCCCAGGCCAGCCCGGTCTCGCCGCGCGCCTGGAATATCTTTCTACCGACGGCCCCGTGCTCTCGCCCGGTCTCGCCGCCGGCCCCGCGCGTCATCTGTCCACTTCCAACCTCATCCTGCGGCGGGATGTGGCCGCGAAAGTCGGATGCTTCGACACCACCCTCACCATGTGCGAGGATCGCGACTTCACCACTCGCGCGCGCAAGCTTGGGCTTAGACTGCGCTACGAACCCAAAGCCCGCGTCACCCACTATCCCACGATCCTGCGCCTTTCCGATTACCTGGGAAAGATGCGCCACTACGGCGCCGGAACCTCGCAGTATTTCCTCCGCTGGCGTGACGAAGAACCACTGGCGCGCTTGTTCCCCACGAACCCGTCGCTGCGCCTGCTGATCTTGCCCGCTTTGGCTGCGGCCGGCACAGCCTACCTGGTGGCTCGCAATCTGCCGCAGAACCTTGACGCCGTCCCGCTCAGTCCGCTGTTGTTTATTGGACAGTCTGGTGGCAATGGGGCGGATATGAAGCCGTCCGCCAGGACCGCAAGGCGCCCCAGCCATGCTGAACCGCAAAGTAGTGGCTCTCGGCCGCGCCATCATCCCGCGCTTCGTGCTGGATCAGATCAATCCGTTCGACCAATTCGTCATCAACGCCGTCCGCGAATTTTCGGCGAAACTTCCGCCCAATTCGCTGGTGCTGGACGCGGGCGCGGGCGAAGCACAATACCGGCCCGACGTCGCGCGCGCCGGCCATCAATATCGCGCCATCGACCTCGGCGTCGGCGAAGGCGACTGGAACTACGGCCAGATTGACGCCTGGGCCCGCGTGGAAGCGCTGCCCTTCCCGCCGCACACCTTCGACGGCATGTTGAGCGTCGCGGTTCTGGAGCACACTCCTTTCCCGCGCCAGACCCTGCATGAAATGGCGCAGCGCTTTGAAGCCCGGCGGCCAACTGATGATCATCGTCCCCACCATGTGGGAAGAACACCAGATGCCGCACGATTATTACCGCTTCACCCGCTACGGCGCACAGCGTCTGCTGGAAGAGGCCGGATTCGCAGTGGATCAGATACGGCCGCTTGGAGGATATTTTTGGTTCATGGGCCGCAAATTCATCGACGTCCTGGAATTTTTCGAGCGCTGCGCGCGCGTTCTGCTGTGGCCGTTTCTCGCGATCCCGTTCGGCTTCCTGTTGCCGATCCTCTGCACCCATTTGGATTGGCTGGACCGCGACAAATACTACACCATCGGCCAGCTCTGCTTCTGTCGCCGCGTCCGCGAACCCGGCACTGCCCGGGGGAGACGGTATCCTCCCGTAGAAGATTCCAATGGTGCCAATCGCCAACAGCTAATCCCAGGAACGGACAGGTTTGTTTCAGGAACCGGTCTGTTTGCAAGCGGAAATCCTGGTCGAAGAATTGCGTTTATCGGGCCATGCCAAAACTCCAGCACATGCGCGAAATTCTGTCCGGCCCTTTGACCGGCAACTATCTCGAGAGCAAAACGAACGAGGGTTGGAAAGCCGTCGCGGTGATTTGGGAACGTGAAGTTCCCGACGATGCCCCACCGCTCGCCGATATTGCCCAGCCGGTGCCTTACGGGCTCAAAATCGCCGAGGACTGCGTGGCTCTCGAACAAGACATGCAGGAGCGGGAAGCTTTGCTGGCCATGCTGGAAATGATCATCCAGGACAAGCCGCTCTCACAAATCGCCGAAGAGCTGAACCGCGCGCGGCTTCCGTACCCGCCTCAATTCCAAGTGGACTCCAGGGCAGGTGTTCGACATGCTCCCCCGGCTGATCGAAGTTGGCCCGCGGGTTTTTAGCACAGCGGAGTGGGTGATTCGCCGGGGCAAGCTCATGAATGTGAGCGGATAGGAAGCAACAAGCCTTTATAGAAATCGTTTAACCGATGCCGGAACTCGGCTCCGGCTGTTTCCAGAATGTCGTTGTGGCCGGCGCCTGGAATGATCCAAAACGTCTTCGGTCTCATGTGCGGCGGCGAACAGTTCCTGTCCCAGCCGCAACGGAATCACGTTCATCCCGATCTCCCTGCATGAACAGCATGGGAACGCGAATCCAGCGGATTTTTGGAAGCGAGTTAAAACTACGGATCAACAGAGGTCCCACAAATGGAACCACCGTGCCTGCAACATCGCTCGCCGACGTGAACGGAGCTTCCAGGATCAGCGCCGCGCAGGGACGTCGCGACGCCAGATCGATCGCGACTGCCGTTCCGAGCGACTCGCCATGCAAAATAATCTGCTCGGCTCGATAGCCTTTGCCAAGCAAATCGATGAAGCCGGCTTCGCTATCGCGGTACAGACCTTGCTCGCTCGGCCGCCCGCTACTCTTGCCGTAGCCGCGATAGTCCAGCATCAGCACCGAAGATCCCGCAGCGACTATTTCCTGGATCCGCGGCGCGCGATCCGTGATATTGCCTGCGTTACCGTGCAAAAACAGGGTTGCCAGGGGTGAACCCTCCCTGTGCACCCACCAGCCATGAATTTTGACTCCGTCGGAAGTCTCCATCCACGCGTCAGAGGCGCCCACCGATTGTTGAGTGTCCCAATAGCCTTCTGGATATTTGGAAGGATGGTAAAGTGCCCACCTGGCCAAAAGGTAGAGGAACCCGATGACACACGTTGCCGCGATCGCTATGCCAACCGGAATCGGCACGCGCGGGTTCAGCGGGAACGCGCGGTCGTTCCGTAAAATGGCTCCGTCCTTCATCACGAAGATCACGCTTTGCGTCACCTTGATGTTCTCGATCGGATTTCCCGGCACCGCCACCACATCGGCGAGCATGCCCGGCTTCAGCGCGCCAATCTTATCCTGCAACCCGAGCAGCTCCGCGGCGGACGTGGTTCCCGCCAGCAAGGATTGCGCGGGCGTCATGCCGTCGGCCACCATGAAGGCGAACTCCAGCGCGTTCTCGCCATGCGGATAAACCGCGGCGTCGGTGCCGAGCGCAATTTTCACGCCCAGCGCCAGTGCGCGTTTGACCATGGCGTCCTGCTGCTTCACCGCGCGCGTTGCTTTCGCCTGCACCAGCGGCGGAAACTTCGATTCGGCGAGACCCACGCGCGTGGTCAGCGTCGGCACCAGGAACGTTCCGCGATCGTGCATCATCCGCATGGCTTCGTCGTCCAGAAACGTTCCGTGCTCGATGGAATCGATCCCCGCCAGAATCGCCCGCTTGCTGGATTCGGCGCCGTGCGAGTGCGCGGCCGTCTTGCGGTGCAGCGTGTGCGCTTCATCCACCAGCGCGTTCAGCTCGGCCTGCGGTCAACTGCGGAACATCCACATCGTCGGTGGGCGAGAGCACGCCGCCGCTGGCGCAGGTCTTGATCACGTCCGCGCCGTATTTGATGTTGAACCGCACCGCGTAACGCGCCTGGTCGGGTGAATTGATGACTCCGTCTTCCGGTCCGGTCTCATGGCAACACGCCAAAACGAAAGCTGTCGCCGTCATCGCAGTGGCCGCCGGTGGCTCCCAGCGCATGAACCGCAACCAGCATGCGCGGTCCGGGTACGTATCCGGCATTGATGGAATTGCGCAGCCCAACGTCGATGAAATCGGACGAGCCCACATCGCGCACCGTGGTGAACCCGGCCATCACCGTCTTGCGCGCGTTGGCTGTGGCGCGAATCGCTTTCTCGGAAATCGGCCGCTGCAGCGAGAGCAGCGCACTCCCGTTGTAATCGGGGTTGAACTCATCGGACAGATGCGTATGCGCGTCAATGAAACCAGGAAGCAGCGTGGCATCGCCCAGGTCGATGACGGTGGCGCCAGCCGGCGCGTTCACGCCACCAACGGACTGAATCACTCCGTTTGAAACTACCACCATTCCAGGCGTCACTAGCTGTCCGCTAGCTCCGTCAAAAAGCCGCGCGGCTTTGAGGACATAAGTATTCGTCTGCGCGAGCAGAACATTCGCACAAACCAGCAGTACAACGGCAGTCTTCATAGCAAGCAGAGTAACAAAACGAGTTTACGTGTGGTTCAATGAAAGTTCATAAGGAGGCAGGACCCATGAAGGTTGGTGTCGCCGGGCAAGGCGCTTTCGGAGTGAAACACATCGAGGCGATCAAGAATATTCCCGGCATTGAAATCATAACTCTGTCCGGTGGCAATCAAGCCGCTACCGAAGAGGTGGCCAAGAAGTTCGGCATTCCGCACTGGACCGGCGATCTGGGCGAGAGCCTGAAGCAGCCGGGCCTGGAAGCTGTGATCCTGGCCACGCCCACGCAGATGCACGCCGATCAGGCCGTGCAGTGCCTGAAGGCGGGCAAGCACGTGCAGGTGGAGATTCCCATGGCCGATTCGCTGGCGGATTCCGAGCGCATTCTGAAAGCGCAGAAGGAGACCGGACTGATCGCCATGGCTGGCCACACCCGCCGCTTCAATCCCAGCCACCAATGGATCCACAAGCGCGTCAAATCCGGCGAGTTCAAAGTGCAGCAGATGAACGTGCAGACCTATTTTTTCCGGCGCACCAACATGAACGCGGCCGGCAAGCCGCGCAGTTGGACGGATCATTTGCTCTGGCACCACGCCTGCCACACCGTGGATCTATTTGCGTACCAGACCGGCGAAAACATTTCGGAATGCTATGCGCTGGAAGGCCCGCACCATCCGGAACTGAAGATCGCGATGGACATGAGCATTGGGCTGAAGGTTCCCTCCGGCGCCATTTGCACGCTGTCGTTGTCGTTTAACAACAAGGGGCCGCAGGGCACGTTCTTCCGTTACATCGGTGACACCGGTACATACGTCGCGTACTACGACGATCTGAAGGACGGCGAGGATAAGCCCATCGATCTCTGCAAGGTGGATGTTTCGATGAACGGCATCGAGCTGCAGGATCGCGAATTCTTCGCCGCCATCCAGGAAAAGCGCGAACCGAACTCCAGCGTCCAGCAGACCATTTCCGCGATGCGAACCTTGGATCGTCTGGAGCAGATGCTCGAATCGAACTGAGCCATGACCGTCAGGGAGTGGTTTGCCACGTCGCTACGCGTGCATCGATTTCGCCGCCGGCTGCTGGTGCCCGAGAACCTTGTGCGGCTTGTAGGGCTTCTCTAACGCCGCCACATCATCGGCGCTCAGATTCAAATCCACCGATGCGATGAGATCTTTCAGGTGTTGGGTTTTGGTGGCTCCGATAATCGGCGCAGTCACTCCCGGCGCCTGCAGCACCCAGGCGCAGGCTACTTGGGCGGCTGAAACTCCGCGCTGCTTGGCGACCGCTGCCACCGCGTCCGCCACCTGAAAATCGTCTTCGCTGTAGTACATGTCTTTGGCAAAGGTGTCCACTTGCGATCGCGCCGTGGATCCGCCCTCGCGATGCCGCGTTCCCGGTAAGGAAGCCGCGCGCCAGCGGACTCCACGGAATCACTCCCACGCCTTGATCGATACACAGCGGAATCATCTCGCGTTCTTCTTCGCGATACACCAGGTTGTAGTGATTCTGCATCGCGATGAAACGGTGCCAGCCGTGTTCCTTTGCCAGATACAGCGCCTTGGAGAATTGCCAGGCCGCCATGCTGCTGGCGCCCAGATAACGCACTTTTCCCGCGCGTACCAGCGAATCCAGCGCGTCCAGCGTCTCTTCAATCGGCGTGTTGAAATCCCAGCGATGGATCTGATACAGATCGATGAAATCCATGCCCAGGCGGCGCAGCGAATTCTCGCAGCCTTCGATGATGTGCTTGCGGCTGAGCCCCTTCTTGTTCGGGCTCTTGCCCATTGCCCCGCAGACTTTGGTCGCGACAATGATTTCGTCGCGCGAGGCCATTTCCCTCAGATACTCGCCCGTGATCTCTTCGCTCAAGCCTGCCGAATAAACATCCGCGGTGTCGAAGAAATTGATCCCCGAATCGATCGCGATCTTGAAATGCTCGCGCGCGTCTTCTTTGTTCACGTGCCAGCCCTTCGTGCCCAGCGCCCAGTCCGGCAAATCGCCGCCGCCGTAGCTCATGCATCCCAAACAAATGCGGGACACGGTGATTCCGGTCTTGCCAAGTAACGTATATTGCATAAAAACTCAGTTTAGCTCGGCAGCCTCGCCGGTGCTATAGAATGGCTCTCGTGAAACACAGCACCGATCGAATTCTCACCACCCACGCCGGACGCCTGGATGGTCCGCGCGACTTGCGGGAGATGACTTTCGGTTTCATGTCCGGCCGCGGCCCCGATCTTGCCACCGTCATGGCTCGCGTGCAATCCGGCATCACGGAGACCATCCGCAAACAGGCCGACGCGGGCATCGACATCATCAGCGACGGCGAGCTGGGCAAGATCGGCTTCGGTTTCGCGTATTACGGCCGGCGGCTCTCCGGCCTCGGGACGCGAAAAATAAATCCGGGCGAAACCGGTTGGATGGGCGGCAAGTCCGGTGAGCGCGCCGAGTTTGCCGAGTTTTACAAGGACTTGAATTTCGAGCAATTCCTGCCGCCGGAGCGAACCATCTGCAACGGCCCGATTACCTACATCGGCCAGCAGGAAGTGGCCAACGATATTGCGCTATTCAAACGGTCGCTGGCGGAAGCGGGGGCCAGAGCCGAGGAGATGTTCCTGTGCGTGCTGGCGCCAGGCTGGCTGGAGCACTTCTTCCACAACGAATATTATTCCAGCGACGAGCAATATCTGTTCGCGCTGGCGGACGCCATGAAGCACGAGTACAAAGCCATCGTGGACGCGGGCTTCATCTTGCAACTCGACGATCCCGCGCTGCCCGACACCTACGATATGATCGTGCCCACGCCCACCATCGCCGAGTACCGCAAGTTCGCCGAGGTGCGGATCGACGCGCTGAATCACGCGCTGCAGGGGCTGCCGGAAGATCGCGTGCGCTATCACATCTGCTGGGGAAGCTGGCACGGGCCGCACACGCACGATCTGCCGCTGAAGCATCTGGTGGACCTGATGCTCAAGGTGAAGGCCGGCGCATATTCGGTGGAAGCGGCCAATCCGCGGCACGAGCACGAATGGAAAGTTTGGAAGGATGTGAAGCTGCCCGACGGCAAGATCCTGATCCCGGGCGTGGTCAGCCACGCGAGCAATGTCGTGGAGCATCCGGAGCTGGTGGCCGATCGCATTGCCCTTTACGCCAGCCTGGTGGGCCGCGAGAACGTCATCGCGGGAACCGATTGCGGGCTGGGCCTGCGAGTGCATCCGCAGATTGCGTGGGCGAAACTAAAGGCGCTCTCGGAAGGCGCCGCGCTCGCGACCAAGCAACTCTGGCGGAACTAAGAGCGACCATGGCCACCGGCAACCTCGAGCCGAATGCGGCGGAAGTCCTTTTCGTCCTGGGTTCGCTACCCCAGCCTGGTAGTGTTGTACGCGTTGCTGCTGCCGGCCGCCAAGGTGATGGAGAAGACCGGTCTGTGGCTTCGCTTGGGTAAACGCCGCAAGCGCAGCTTCCAGGGAAAATTTCGGCCATTACCAGGCCACCGCCCACGATGTGTTCGCCTGCGTTTACTTCAAGAGCGGCACCAATTGGCTGATGCAGATCCTGGTGCAAGTGATCCATCGCGGCGCAGCGGAGTTCGAGCACGTGCACGACATCGTTCCGTGGCCGGACTCACCGGATCCGGCTTATGCGGTTCCGCTATCCGATGAGCTGACGTGGAAGAGATGCCCCATCAGCTTGCGCGTTATCAAGACGCACCTGGATCTCGCCAAAGTTCCATTTTCGGAGGAAGCGCGCTACATTTGCGTGGTTCGCGACCCGAAGGACGTGTGCGTCTCCGCTTATCACTTCTTGCGCAACGAATTCATGGGGCCGATGACGCCCTCAGTGCCCAGCTTCGTTGAATTCTTCCTGTCGCCGAATTTCCCTTTCCGCCCTTGGGCCGAATTCCTGAATGACTATTGGCGTGTGCGAGAGCGCGAAAACGTTCTTTTTCTGACCTATGAGGAGATGAAGAAGGATTTAGCGGGAACCGTCCGCCGGATCGCTGCTTTTCTCCAGGTCACGCTCTCGGACGATGAAGTGGATGCCGTGGTCCGGTATTCGTCTTTCGATCACATGAAGAAGATCGAACAGAAGTTCGAAACCGGCATGATGGTTCCTTGGGCCAAGCCGCGCGGAGCGATGATACGGCGCGGTGAGCGCCACGGGTCGAGTGAATTGCTCACGCCGGCTTTGCAACAAAGGATCGACGACCATTGCCGCGCGGAGCTGCAGCGCCTGGGTTGCGATTTTCCCTACGACGAAGCCTTCGGGGTGGCGTCAACGCCACTGACTACCACGGAATTGGCCCGTCCTCGTTAAAATACCCGCCTGTGGGCCCGTCGTCGCCGATGGTGGCGTATTCGATGGCTGCGACAGCACCCTGCTCCGCACTGCGGGGCCCGCTGTTGCCGTTAATGTCCGTCGCGCAATAGCCGGGACAAATGGCGTTCACCTTGATAGGCGTGCCCTTCAGATCCTTGGCGAATTGAATGGTCATGCTATTGAGCGCGGTCTTCGAAGTATTGTAGCCCAGCGCTACGAAATCCGCGAACGGCGAGTTGGGATCGCTCGAACGTGTGAGCGATCCCAAGCCGCTCGACACATTCACAATGCGGCCGTGCTTCGATTTCCGCAGCAGGGGAAGCATGGCCTGGATCATCGCCATCGGGCCGAACACATTCCGTAAACTTCACGGACCTTGGCAAGATCCACGTCGCTCGGTTTGGCTCCAAACTCAGCCACGCCCGCATTGTTCACCAGGCTATCCAGCCGCCCAAATTCCTTTTCGATCCACTGGGCCGCGCGCTGAATGGTTCCGCTGTCGGTTACATCCAGCTTGACGAAACGCGCATCGGCCCCTTCCGACCTTAGTTTTTCGACGGCCGTCCGCCCGCGCGCTTCATCCCGCGCGCCCATCAGCACCGTGATCTTCTTCGCGCCCAATCCGCGCGCGATCTCGCACCCAATTCCCTTGTTCGCGCCGCTGATGAGGGCGATGTCGCCTTGAAAAAGATCCACGTTGGACATAAAAAATCAGTCTATACGATTAGGAGCATGTAAACCTCAAGTGCGGGAAGTTCGTCTACACGCGGCGAAATTACTTCCAAGGAGTTTTCAACCATGCAAAAACGAATTCTTGCCTTAACGTCGCTCATGGCTCTTACATCCATGCTGGTTCACGCGCAAGGCACCCCTCCCACGCCGCCATCCACGGCGCAGATGGTCGCGAACCAAGTGGCTCGGCTCACCAAGCTGCTGGACTTGACCTCCGCGCAGCAAACTTCGGCCACCACCATCTTCACTACCGAGCAAACCGCGCTGGCCGCGCTCCGGACCAGCCTGCAGACCGCGCAGACGGCGCTTCAAACCGCGATCACGAGCAACGATGCGGCCACCATCGGCACTGACGCGTCGCAAATCGGCGCCTTGACCGGCGAGCAAGTGCTGGCGCAAGCCACCGGGTCCGCCGCGTTCTACGCTATCCTGACGGCTGATCAGCAGTCCAAGTACACAACACTTGGGCCGCTGGGTGGCGGGCCAGGCGGATTTGGAGGACCTGGTGGAGGACCCGGCGGACCTGGGCCGCACGCCATCGGAGCCACTCACTAGGCTCTGCCAATCCCTGTAAACGCAGGAGCCGCACAGCGCGTCTAAACGTTCTATGCAATTGTCGGCAACGTCCGGGTTGGCAACGTCTGAACTGGAGACGCCTCTCCGCTCCGGCGTTGCCGCTCTCGCGGAGGACTTCGCCGGAGACTTCGAAAGCCTGGTGCGGTTGTATCGGCCCAAAGTGTTCCGTTTTGCCCTGGCGTCGCTGCGCGACCTGGACGCCGCGGAGACCATAACGCAGGATTGCTTCCTGCGCGCGTATCAAGCGCGGGAGCGCTTTCGCCAGAACTGCAGCCTGCACACCTGGCTGATGCAAATTGCCGTGAATCTGATTCGCGATCGCATTCGCAACCGGCGCTTTCAGTTTTGGAGACGCGCCAGCCTTACGGCGAAATCCATCCACGCCCCCGGCTATGCGCTGGCCGATGGCGGTCAATCTCCGGAAGCTCAGGCGTTATTGAAGGAGCGAGTGGCGGCGATTTGGACCGCGGCCGAACGGCTTCCCGAAAAGCAGCGCACGGTGTTTCTGCTACGCTTCGTGGAAGACATGGACCTGCTCGAAATTGCGGCCGCCACGGGAATGAAAGAAGGCACCGTAAAAACTCACCTCTTCCGCGCATTGCGCGCGATTAGAGAACGTCTGGGTTCATCAATGGGAGAATCGATATGATCGCGCACCTCTCGTCAGAGCAGCTATCCGAATTCATGTTGGGCCGGCCGAGTCCAGGGGTTGATCAACAGGTCGCGAAACATGTCCAGAATTGCCCGGCCTGCCGCGCCGAACTCGCCAACTTTCGCGAAGCTCTGGGCGAGTTTCGCGGGGCCGTCCGGGCCTGGAGCCAGGATCAAGCTAACCTGCTGGCGATTCCCACCGCTCCCCGTGAGCGTTCCTGGGCCGCTTCGCACCAGCTTGCGTGGGCCGTGCTGATTGCCATCGTATGCGTTATTGCGAGCTTCGTAACGCCGCGCCATGCAGCAGATAACGCGCTATCGAGCGACGCGGTGTTGCTCAACCAAGTGGACACTCAAGTTTCGCGCAGCGTTCCCTCATCCATGGAGCCGCTCATGAAACTGGTAGCGCAGGAATAATCATGACCCGCGCCCCGCTCCTGTTGCCCGCCGCCATCTTCGCCGCCGGCATTCTGTCGGCGCAGCAGCCCCCGCCCGGCGACTACCCCCCGGGAGGCCGTGAAATGCCGCGCGAGATGGCACAGGGTCCGCCTCCGCCCATGCGCCCCAATCGTCCGCCCATGGAGCGAGCCTTCCACGGTGGCCCGCCGGGACGATGGTGGACCGATCCGGCACTGATCCAAAGGCTCGGGCTGACAGCCGATCAACAGAAACGCATTGATGCTCTTTTTCAACAAAATCGCTTGAGGCTGTTCGATCTAAGCGCGGGGGTTCAGAAGGAAGAAGCCATCCTGGAGCCGCTGCTCCAGGCGGACCGGCCCGACGAATCGCAAGTTCTGGCCCAAATCGATCGCATCGCGCAGGCCCGCGCCGAGTTGGAAAAGTCCAACGCGCGCATGTTGCTAGGCTTCCGCGGCGTGCTTACCCTGGACCAGTGGAAGAAGCTGCAAGCCGAGTCGCCACCGGGACGCGGAGAACATCCCTAGCCGTTGATCCATCACAACTCTCGGCGATTTTCTTTTCACCGCTTTTCAAAAGCTTGAACCAATCGTGCGCTGCGACGCCCGCGGCCATACTTTAGGATCGGGGCATCCAAGAGTATTTGATGCAACAACTGGTCCTGGCCTACAAGAACTTCGCCGCCCACCTGCACATCAGCCATATCGGACTCGGCGTCTCAGCCTTGAACACCTGCAAAGTTCTTCGCCGCGGCGGCATCGTTGCCGACGTCTGGCCCATCGTCAACGCGAAAGATCTGAGCAGCCGATTGCAGCGCGATCCAGCCACGCACGTCGTCATCTCCGCGCCCTGGATCCCTTCGGTGGACATTCACAGCCTGGTGATCGCGAACCCCTCCACGCGCTTCGCCGTCAATTGCCACTCCAACGTCGGCTTTCTGCAAGCCGATGCCAACGGCGTCCGGTTGGTGCGCGAAGCCATGGAAGTAGAGATGGCAGCCCACAATTTTCACCTGGCCGGCAACAGCGCCAAGTTTTGCAGATGGGTGCGCAGCGCTTACTCGCGGCCTTGCACCTACCTGCCGAACCTGTATTACTTGGAAGCCGACTCTCTTCCCTGGCGTCCTCTTTATACCGGCGGCACGCTGCGTATAGGCGCGTTCGGCGCCACGCGGCCCCTGAAGAACTTCATGAGCGCGGCGGGCGCGGCCCTCGAAATTACGCATCGCTACAAAGCCAACCTGGAATTGTGGCTTTCCGCCGGACGCACCGAGGGCGGCGGCGATACCATCCTGCGCAGCGCGCGCGCCATGCTGGACGGCCTTCCCAACGTCAAGCTGGTGGAGAACGGCTGGCAAAGCTGGCCTAAGTTTCGCCAGAGCGTCGCGCATATGCATCTGTTGCTGCAGCCCAGCTATACCGAATCGTTCAACATGGTGACCGCCGATGGCGTCGCCGAAGGCGTGCCCTCCGTGGTTTCGCACGCCATCGACTGGGCGCCCGAGCATTGGAAGGCCATGATGGACGACGTGCTGGATATCGCGCGCGTCGGCCGCTATCTGCTCACCGATCCCTACGCGCCGCAGGAAGGCTTGGACGCTCTCAAGTGCCACAACGCCGAGGGTCTGAAGTCCTGGCAGAACTTCCTGAATGACTAAATAACCAACATGCAGTCCCCGTACGAATAAAACCGGTAGCCCGCCTGCACTGCGTGCTCATACGCCGCCAACACGAACTCGCGCCCCGCGAACGCGCAGACCAGCATCAGCAGGCTCGATTCCGGCAGATGAAAGTTGGTCAGCATCGCGTCCGTTCGTTGAAATTGAAATCCCGGCCGGATAAACAGATCGGTCTCCCCGCTCTTGCCTAGGTACAAACTCTCCACCGCGCGGACACTCGTGGTTCCGGCGCAGATCACGCGCTGCGCTGCTCGAATTCTCGCGGCGCTTTCCTCGGAAACTTGGAATCGCTCCGCATGCAACTTCTCTCCTCGGATCGGTTGGAATGTGCCGAGCCCCACGTGCAGCGTTACGTGTGCGATCTGCGCGCCTGCCTTTTGGCTCGCATCCAAAATCTCGCCGGTGAAATGCAACCCCGCCGTCGGCGCGGCCACCGATCCGGTCTCGCGCGCAAACACTGTCTGGTATCGCTCCCGATCCTCCGCCCGATCACTGCGCTTGATGTAGGGCGGCAACGGTACGTGGCCGATCGTTCGCAGCAATTCGTAAAGATCGCCAGGATAATGAAACCGCAACGTCCGCTCGCCATACTCGCCACGCCCGACTACCTCAGCTTCTATTCCGCCAAACTCCACACGCTCGCCCGTCCGCATTTTGCGCCCCGGATGCACCAAAGCGGTCCAAGTCTTTGCGTCTTCGCTCATCGGCTGCACCAACAGCACTTCCACCGCGCCCGAAAATCCAACCCGTGTTCCGTACAATCGCGAGGGAAAAACTTTCGAATCGTTCAGCACCAGGCAATCGCCCGCGCGCAGGAATTGCGGGAACTCGCGGAACGCTCGATCCTCCCAGCGCCGGTCGGCGCGATACAGCACCAGCATCCGCGACGCCGCGCGATCCCCCAGCGGCTCTTGCGCGATAGACGACTCGGGCAAGTGATAATGAAATTGCGAAAGGTCCAAACCACACATTACCAGTGAAAATCCTGGGTATCGAAACTTCTTGCGATGAAACCGCCGCGGCTGTGGTGGCAGACGGAGCCACAATTCTCTCTTCCGTGGTGGCGTCCCAAATCGCGCACGCAAAATACGGCGGCGTCGTTCCCGAGCTCGCCTCGCGCGAGCACCTGCGCGCTATCGTGCCCGTGGTGCGCCTGGCTCTCGAACAAGCCAGCACCAGTTTCGACGATCTCGCCGCCATCGCCGTCACCGAAGGTCCCGGTCTGGTTGGTTCGCTGCTGGTCGGCATCACTTACGCCAAAGCGCTCTGCTTTGCTTACAAAATGCCGGCCCGCGATCTGCCGCTCATCGCCGTGAACCACATCGAAGGCCATATCCACGCCGTGGTGCTCGAAGCCGGCCCGAGCATCGAATATCCCGGCGCTCGCGCTGGTCGTCAGCGGCGGCCACACCCACTTGTTCGAAGTGCGCGCGGGCTTCACATACCGTCTTCTCGGAAAAACGCGCGACGATGCGGCAGGCGAAGCTTACGACAAAGTCGCGAAACTCCTCGGCTTCGGCTATCCCGGCGGCCCCATCATCGATCAGCTTGCGCCCCATGGCGATCCGCGCGCCGTCAAATTCACGCTCGCGCGCATGAAAGGCAACACGCTCGACTTTAGCTTTAGCGGACTCAAGACCGCCGTGCTTCGATGGGTGGAGGCCCACGACCTTACCGCCGAGATCGAGGCCCGCCGCCGCTCGCAGGGCGCCTCGGCCCAGGATTTTCTCGCGCTCACTCCCCAGCCCACGCTCGATCTGCTGGCCTCTTTTCAATACACCGTCATCGAAGAGTTGCTGCGCCGCGCCGCCGTCTGCATCGAAGAAATCGGCGCGCGATCGCTCATCATCTCCGGTGGCGTGGCGTCCAACGCCGGTCTTCGCGCGGCCGCGCGCGGCGCCGGCCTGCCATGTCCGGTCTTTTTCCCCACTCCAGCGCTCTCCACCGACAACGCTGCCATGATCGCCGCCGCCGCGTTTCCAAAACTCCGCGGCCGGCAGTTCTCCGATTTCTCCCTGCGCGCCCAAGCCAATCTCGCGCTTGCCTAGCCCGCCAACAAGCCAATTGCGCGCGACCGCAAGGGAGCGCCCTGCTACCATCTCACTGATGGGTCCCAACACAGCGCAAGCCGAACAGCCGAAAGTCCCGATTGCCGGCGTCCAGAATTTGATCGCCGTCGGATCGGGCAAAGGCGGCGTCGGAAAAACCACCGTATCGGTGAATCTCGCGGTTGCGCTGTCGCGCCTCGGCCACAAGGTGGGGCTTCTGGATGCCGATGTATACGGTCCCAACGTGCCGCTCATGATGGGCGTTCGCGCTCAGCCGCAAGCCATCGGCGAACGCATCCAGCCGCTCGAAAAAAACGGCCTGCGCATCATGTCCATGGGCTTCTTGAATCCCGGCGACAAGCCGCTGGTCTGGCGCGGACCCATGCTGCATAGCGTGATCCAGCAATTCCTGCGCGGCGTGGATTGGGGCCAGCTCGATTATTTGATCGTCGATCTTCCGCCCGGCACCGGCGACGTGCAGCTCTCGTTGATTCAAACCGCGCCGCTCACGGGCGCCGTCGTCGTCACCACGCCGTCTGAAGTCTCGCTGGAAGACGCGCGTAAAGCCATCCACATGTTCCAGCAGGTGCGCGTGCCCATTCTGGGCCTGGTGGAGAATATGAGCTACCTGCAGTGCCCGCATTGCAGCGAGCGCATCGACGTCTTCAGCCACGGTGGCGGCAAGAAAACGGCCGAGACGATGGGCGTTCCGTTCCTGGGGGAGTTGCCGCTCGATCCCGCGGTTCGAATCGGTGGCGATACCGGCCAGCCCATCACGCTGGGCGATGCCGGCGCGCCGTTCGTCGCCATCGCGCGCGAGGTTCAGCGCCGGGCCGCCGAGGAAAGCGGCAAAAAAGGCCCGTCAATTCAGATAGAAGAGTAAGACTCAAAATCGAAGAATAGCTATCTTCTGCCCCAAGCTCGCGCCGATAAAATCGCGATTCATTCGCGCGATCACATCCAGCGCGATCTCTTTCGGACACGACCGCCTCGCACTCGCCGATATTCGTGCAGCTCCCAAATCCTTCGGCGTTCTACTGCCGCACCATGCTCAGCGCCCGTTGATGCCGCTCCGGCTGGCCCTGCGGCAGCAAGCCCAAGATGCGCGATCTTCGCGCCCGTGAACAACGCCGCCGACGCATTCGGACACGCCGCCACGCAGGCTCCGCAACCGATGCACGCCGCCGCATCCATCGCCCGATCGGCGTTCTCCTTGGGCACCAGAATTGTGTTGCCATCCGGCGCGCTGCCCGTCGGCACGCTGATGTATCCGGCCGCCGCGATGATCCGATCGAACGCGCCGCGATCCACCACCAGATCCTTGATCACCGGAAACGCCCTAGCGCGCCACGGTTCCAGATACAGCTCCTGGCCGTCCCTGAAATGCCGCATGCTGAGCTGGCAAACCGTAGTCGCTGGCAGCGGCCCGTGCGCGATGCCGTTGATCATGAACCCGCACGATCCGCAAATGCCCTCCCGGCAATCATGCTCGAACGCGATCGGCTCCTCGCCCTTCAAGATCAAGCCTTCGTTCACCACGTCCAGCAGCTCCAGCATCGACATGTCCGGATTCACGTCGTTCGCTTCGTAGCGCGCCATGCGTCCTTTCGATACCGGCGCTGCTTCTGCCGCCACACGTGCAAAATCAGCCGCATTACTTGTAGCTCCGCTGGCTGGGATGCACGTATTCAAACGTAAGCGGTTCCTTGTGTAACTCAGGCGCACGTTCGCGCGCCTTGGTACTCCCACGCCGCAACATACGAGAACTCTTCATCGTTGCGCTGCGCCTCGCCATCCGGCGTCTGATACTCTTCGCGAAAATGCCCGCCGCAGCTCTCCTCACGATGCAGCGCGTCGATGCACATCAGCTCCGCCAGTTCGAAGAAATCCGCCACGCGCCCGGCCTTCTCCAGCGATTGATTCAAATCGTCCGCGCTTCCCGGAACATTCACATCCCGCCAATATTGCTCGCGCAGCTCGCGAATTTCGCCGATCGCCTCCTCCAATCCCGCGCCCGTGCGCGACATTCCGCAATAATCCCAGACGATCTTCCCCAATCGCCGATGGAACGCGTCCACGGTCTGATGTCCGCGAATCGCGAGCAGCTTTTTCGTCAGCTCCGCCACGCCCACTTCCGCGCTGCGAAACTCCGCGGCGCCCGTGTCGACTCTTTTCGAGCTTGGTCTTCGCGATGTAATCGCCCACCGTGTAGGGCAGGATGAAATAGCCGTCCGACAGCCCCTGCATCAGCGCGCTCGCGCCCAGACGATTCGCGCCATGATCGGAAAAATTCGCTTCGCCGATCACGAACAAGCCCGGGATGGTGCTCATCAGGTAGTAATCCACCCACAGGCCGCCCATCGTATAGTGAATGGCCGGATAAATCCGCATCGGCGCTTGGTACGGATCTTCGTCGGTGATCCGCTGGTACATCTCGAACAAATTTCCATACCGCTCCCGAATCACATCCACGCCCAGCCGTTGGATGCAGTCCGCGAAATCCAGATACACGCCCAGTCCGGTTTCGCCCACTCCGCGACCTTCATCGCACACCGCCTTCGCATTCCGCGACGCCACATCGCGCGGCACCAGATTCCCAAAGCTCGGATAACGGCGCTCCAGGTAATAATCGCGCTCGTTTTCCGGAATCTGCTTCGGCGCGCGCTTGTCGTCCGCCTTCATGGGCACCCAGATGCGCCCGTCGTTGCGCAGCGATTCGCTCATCAGCGTCAGCTTCGATTGATAATCGCCCGACACCGGAATGCACGTCGGATGAATCTGCGTGAAGCACGGGTTCGCAAACAGCGCGCCCCGCTTGTGCGCCCGCCAGATGGCCGTGCAGTTCGATCCCTTGGCGTTGGTGGAAAGATAATAGACGTTCCCGTAGCCGCCGGTCCCCAGCACCACCGCGTCGCCAACGTGCGATTCAATCTGCCCGGTCACCAGGTTGCGCGTCACAATGCCGCGCGCCCGCCCGTCGATCACGACCAGATCCAGCATCTCTGTGCGCGGATACATGGTCACGCGTCCTTCGTGCACTTGCCGCTCCAGCGCCTGATACGCGCCCAGCAGCAACTGCTGCCCCGTCTGGCCGCGCGCATAGAACGTCCGCGACACCTGCGCGCCGCCGAAAGCTCCGGTTGGCCAGCGTGCCGCCATATTCGCGCGCGAACGGAACACCCTGCGCCACGCACTGATCGATGATGTTGCACGCTGATCTGCGCCAGGCGATACACGTTCGCTTCGCGCGACCGGAAATCGCCGCCCTTCACTGTGTCGTAAAACAAGCGGAAAACGCTGTCGCCGTCGCCGTGATAATTCTTCGCCGCGTTGATTCCGCCCTGTGCCGCGATGCTGTGCGCCCGCCGGGGCGAATCCTGAAAGCAGAAGCATTTCACGTTGTAGCCGAGTTCGCCCAGTGTCGCCGCCGCCGATGCCCCCGCCAAGCCCCGATCCAACTACCAGGATGGTGTGCTTGCGCTTGTTCGCCGGATTCACCAGCTTCATCTCGAAGCGCGCCTGATCCCACAGCTTCTCGATCTGCACCCAGCGGCACGCGCGCATCCAGTTGTCATCTCACCCACCCCGCCAGCACGGCCACCGGAATCGAAATGTTCCCCGCCGCGATCAATGCCGCCACCACCGCCGCGCCTCTCCGCAGCATCGGCGTATAGCGCGGATGCGCGATCCCCAGCGATTGAAACATGCTCCACAACCCGTGATACAGGTGCAGGCACAGCAGCAGCATCGCGACGATGTAGAACGCCGCTACGGGAATCACCTGGAAGCTGGCCACCACGTTGCCGTACACGTTGCCCGGCTGATAATGCGGATTCACCTTGCCAAAAGTGAAGTCGAGCAGATGATAAATGACGAACGCCAGGATGATGGGGCCGCTCCAATACATGGTTCGCGACGCGTACGACGATCCGGTGGCTTTCTTCATGCGATATCCCACCGGCCGCGCGCCGATATTACGTGCCGCCAGTTGCATGGACGTCCAGATGTGCAGCAGCACCATCCCGAGCAGGACGGTCCGCACGCCCCACAGCAGCGCGGGCATGGAGCGCAACAGCACCGCGTAGCGATTCAGCTTATCGGGGCCTTCGTAGATCTGAAGATTGCCGGCCAGATGCCCGACGACGAATAAAAACAAAATGCAGCCGCTTACCGCCATCACTGCTTTTTTGCCTGTCGTTGAGGTATAGAAATTTTGTGGAACTACCGCCGCACCCATCGTTCCCATTTAATGACCGCCTCCGAAATGCCGCTTACTGCTGCGCGTTTCAGGTTTCAGAACCACGACCTAGCCGGCGTACCACGCTGCTACTTCGCCGCAGCAAGACATATCCGGCATAAGCAATAATGATCACCGCCGCAATCATCGAAGCCTCTTTCAGATTGTGTTCCACCAGGCGCAGCATTTCTTCCCACCTCGGCCCAAAATGATATCCGATGAAGAGAAACGTGCTCACCCACAACAACGCGCCCGCATAGGCGAAAGCCGCGAACCCGGGATATTCCAGCTTCGACGTTCCCGCTACAATCGCTGTGAAGTGCCGCACGCCCGGCACAAAATAGCCGATCATCAGCGCCCAATGCCCAATCCGGTTGAACCAGTCATGCACCCAGCGGATCTGTTCGTCGCGAATATGCAGCAGCCGGCCGGCGCGCGAATGCAGAAACTTCCACCCCAGCGTGCGTCCGATGACGTAACTGCACGTGATGCCGCACATGCTGCCTCCAAGCGCGCTCGCAAACGCGGGAACGGAATGCAGGTCGCCGCGATAGATCAGATAGCCGCAGCCGGTCAGCAGAAACTCATCGGGAACCGGAATGCCGACGATGCCGAACACCAGCAGCCCGAAGATGGCGAAATACCCATAGGTTGCGACCCACTGGAGGACGGCGCTTTCCAAGCAGCGATGATAACGTAGATCCAGCATGCAACCGGCAGCCATCGGCATTCGGCCGCACTCGGGCTGGGGCGCTCTGGTAGTGGTCGCGGGCCACCCTGGCGGTGTCGAGGTGGTTGACCGGAGAAAGATCGTGATTACTGCCCCGGAGATGAAGGGCGCGAACCAACCGTATCACTTCGCCAAAGGGCAGAGCCTTTCCGCTGCGGAGAGATATCTCGCCGAGTGCGCGGCGGCATCGGAACAGCTGGCATTGAAAGTTCTTCGCGAAACCGTGGAGCAAACCGAGCGGCGCGGGAAAGTGATTGCGCGATGTGCCATCCTGCTGGCCGCCGGCCGCAACCTGCCCGCGCTGCCCAATATCCTGGCCTCTCATCCGCTCATTCATACGGCCGAGGGCGAGTTTTTTCGCCAATCCTTTCGAAGGGCGGGCGAACTGCTCGGAATGGAAGTGACAGGGATTCGGGAACGGGATCTGGAGAGCGCGCCCGCGGGGCATTCGGCCCGCAGGCGGATTCGTTGGAGCGAGAGATTGCAGGCCTGGGAAACTCGCTCGGGCCGCCTTGGACCAGCGACCAGAAGAACGCTTGTCTCGCCGCCCTGCTGGTTCTGGATCGTGGCGCACGCACTCCTGCGCCCGGATAACAGCGCTATCCCGCTGTCTTCCTGGCCGGCGTCACGGCCTTGTTGCCCGGCACCACCGAGAAGAACTCAATGAAGCGCTTCTTTGGCTCCGGCGCGGGAGCTCCCTTGGCTTCCAGCATGCACTGCGCCAGGGACGTGAACTGGCGGCCGAGCTCACTGGTCGATTCCACCCAACGGCCCGCCGTCATGGCGCGTTGCACGCCCTGATAATCGTTCGGGAAGGTCATGTAGATCGGAACGCCGAGCAATTGCTCGATCTGCTGCGGCGAGATCAACGACCGTTTCGGGCAGCGATTCAACAGGATGCTGACGCGCTCGCCCAGGTCCAGCTGTTTAAGGTAAAGATATTTTTCGCGCGCCAGATGCAGCGAAGGAATTTCCGGCGTGCACACCAGAAAAATGCGCTTCGATTCGTGCATGATCTCGAGCGAATACCGCTCCAGGTTGCCGGACATGTCAAAGCACAGCGCCGTATAGTTCCGCCGCATGAACTCCATCAGATGCCGGATCTGCGTCGGCTCGATGCGGAAATCAGGATTCAGTTTGCCGGCGTGCAGCACATCCAGTTTCCCCACCGTGGTCACCATGGTGGGCCACAGGCTCTCATCGATTTCGAGCGCGTGCTCCGCCGCGTCCGTCACGCAATAGGCGCTATCCAGCTTCAGCATGAACCGCACCATGCCGGAGTTCAGGTCGAAGTCGGAGAGCAGAACGGAGTGAGTCCTGAACGCGCGACATCGCCACCGCCGTGTTCATAGCCACGGTGGATGTCCCTACGCCCGCTTTGGACGGCAGGAAACTGTAAACCTGATTGGTCGCTTCAATCGCAGGCGGCCGCGCCTGAACGGCATCCTTGATCCGTACTAAGGCATCCATCAGCGCCTGGCGGTCGAACGGCAGTGATGCAAACTCGCGAATTCCGCCTCGCATTACTTCCAGCAGAATTTGCGGATCCACGAAACGGCTGACCGCGACAATCTGAACGCCCGGCGTGTTCTTGTCGACCTCGCGCGCGATCTCCATCGCCTTGGCGGTGGACTCGGTGCTGACGAAGATCACTTGCGGCGCGTGCGCCCTCAGAAAGCGCAGCAGTTCCAGACCGCTGGGATACCTGTCGAGTGTCCGCGTGACACTCACGATCCCGATCTCCGTCAAAATCGCTTCTAGACGTTCGTTCAGGTCGACATCGGGACAGATAATTATGCCTCTAAGCATCTCTTGGGACTCCTGAATGTAGACTAAGGCTGAAGCACGGTATCAACAATTGGTTTTTGGTACTAGTTTGGCCCAAGCATCACCTTAGAACGGACGTTCCCCTATGCCAAACCTAAGGTGAAAAACTGAGGCCCCGCGCAAGATAGTCCCTCCATCTATCATGGAATTATGAGGTTCTTGCTTGCGCTGGCGGCCTGCGTGGCGCTGCTCGCACCAATATCGGCGCCAATTCTGTCCGCGCAGATCATCCCGTTCGAATCCAACGGGCTGCTGTACAAGACGCTCACCAAAGGCGGCGTCACGGTCATGTTCGCCTACCTGCCCGCGCACCTGAAGGAATATTCCATCATGCAGGTCTCCATCGCCAACGGCTCGCCCATTTCCTGGACGGTCAAGCCGGAGGACTTCAGCTATCGCCAGCAGGACGGAACGGTGTGGCAAGCCTCGCCCGCACTGTCGGTCGTCTACAGCCTGCTGGCCAAGGCCGGCCGTCACGATGTCATCAAGCTGGTTACCACTTACGAACGCGGCGTCTACGGCAACGAACACATGCAAACCACCAACGGCTATGAGTCCCGCCGCCAAAGCGCGCTGGCCGAGGGGATGTCGGCGCGGCTGAAGGCGGGCGCCGCCGCGTCCGCGCTGGCTCTGGTGCCAACCAAGCTGGCATCCGGAGAGTCCACCGATGGCGCGATCTTTTTCCCCAGCAACGGCAAAGTTCTCGGTCCCGGGACGCTGATGGTCCATACCGGCGGCGAGATCTTCGAATTCCCCTCCGATGGCGAACCAACCGGTAAGTGAGCCGCCTCCAACCGCCAATCGCCTACAGCCAATTACAAGTCCTCCAGCTCCCGTCGCGCCCGCTAAGTCATGATGTACAATGGGAAAGTTGCCGGTGATCCGTTTAAACGCACCGCGTGACCGCCCCGAAACATCGAAGAGCTTGCGCCAGTGTGTGCGAATGGCACCCCACCCCCGGGGATTCGCCTCGACGCCGCGCCAAAGTAGTTAAAAAGGGCCAGTAACAGGCGTCCGATGAAACGTCGCCTAGTCTTTAAGGAGTTTTTTGCCCAGTGTGGATCGTTAGAATCGCGATGAACGCGCCCGTACACATTTATTGTGCTGGCGCTGTTGATCCTGCTCATCAGCCCGCTGGTGATCCTGCGCACGCCCACCGACATCTTCCCCAACGTCGACATTCCGGTCGATTGCCGCGCTCTGGAACTTACCCGGCCTCAGCGCCGAAGAAATGGAAGAGCGCGTCGCTTCGCCCTTCGAGCGCTCGCTCACCACCGTCGTCACCGACATCGATCACCTGGAATCGCAGACCGTCAACGGCCGCAGCATCACCAAGGTCTTCTTCCATCCCGGCACGCGCGTCGACATGGCGATGGCTCAGATGACCGCCGTGGCGCAAAACGCGCTCCATCAAATGCCGCCCGGCTCACAGTCGCCCTTCATGCTGGTCTACAGCGCTTCCAGCGTCCCCATCCTCCAGCTCGCGCTTTCCGGCCAAGGCCTCTCGGAACAGCAACTGTTCGATTACGCCGCCAACTTCATCCGCACCCAGCTGGCCACCGTGAAGGGCGCGGCCATCCCCTGGCCCTATGGCGGAAAGCAGCGCCAGGTGATGATCGATCTTCAGCCCGCCCTGCTCCAATCCAAAGGCCTCTCGCCAGCCGATATCGTCAACGCCGTCAATACCCAGAATCTGATCCTGCCCACCGGCACTTCGAAAATCGGCCAGTTCGAATATGACGTCGCGCCTCAATGCCAGCCCGGAGACCATTCAGGAACTCAACGATCTTCCGGTGAAGGCCGCCGGCAACAGCACCATCTATGTGCACGACGTGGCGCACGTGCGCGACGGCTTTTCGCCCCAAACCAATATCGTCCGCCGCAACGGACAGCGCAGCGCGCTGCTGAGCATCCTGAAAATCGGCGACACCTCCACGCTCGACATCGTCAAGCAGGTGCGCGACATGCTGCCCAAGATCGCCGCCACGCTTCCGCCCGCAGCTCAAGATCGAGCCCATCGCCGACCAGTCGCTATTCGTGCGCGCCGCCATCAGCGGAGTGGTCCGCGAAGCCATCATCGCCGCCTGCCTCACCGCCATCATGATCCTGCTCTTTCTCGGAAGCTGGCGCAGCACGCTGATCATCGCGATCTCGATTCCTCTTTCGATCCTCTGCTCCATCTGCGTGCTGAGCGCGCTGGGCGAAACCATCAACATCATGACCCTGGGCGGTCTGGCTCTGGCGGTCGGCATCCTGGTGGACGACGCCACGGTCGAAATTGAAAACATCGACCGCAATTTCGACGAAGGACAAGCCGATCTGCACAGCGGCATCCTGGATGGCGCGGCCACAGATCGCGGTTCCGGCGCTGGTTTCCACGCTCTGCATCTGCATCGTCTTCATCCCGATGTTCTTCCTGACCGGCGTGGCGCGCTATCTGTTCGTCCCGCTGGCTGAAGCGGTGGTGTTCGCCATGCTTGCCTCCTACTGTCTCTCGCGAACCCTGGTGCCCACGCTCGCGATGTACCTGCTGAGGCCCACCAGGCATCATGTCCTCCGAACCGCAGTCCTGGAACCTCCCCGCGCGTTTCCAGCGCGCTTTCGAGCGCGGCTTTGAAGCGATGCGCACGGGCTATCTCCGGACGCTTGAAACCTGCATTCGCCGCCGCGGAGTCTTCGTTCCCGCGTTTCTCGCGCTTTGCGCCGCCGCCTTTCTTCTGATCCCCTGGCTCGGCCGCGACTTCTTCCCAGTCACCGACGCCGGCCAGTTCAATCTGCATTTCCGCGCCAAAACCGGCACCCGCATCGAAGAGACCGCGCGCCTGGGCGACTTGGTCGAAACCTCGATTCGCGAAGCCATTCCGGCCGTCCGAACTGTCCAGCATCATCGACAACATCGGGCTTCCTTACAGCTCCATCAACATGGCCTACAGCAACTCGGCGCCCATCGGCACCATGGACGCCGATGTCCTGGTCACGCTGCAAGCCGGGCCACCGGCCATCCGATTTTTACGTCCACGAGCTGCGCCGCAAGCTGCCGCGCGAGTTTCCCGGCGTGTACGTTTTACTTCCTGCCGGCCGACATCATCAGCCAGATTCTGAACTTCGGCTTGCCCGCGCCCATCGACATTCAGGTCTCCGGCCCGAACCTGGACGCCAACCACGCTTTCGCCACCAACCTTCTGGGCCAGCTTCGCACGCGTGCCCGGCGCGGTGGATCTCCGCGTCCACCAGCTCTTCGATCTTCCGCGAATTCAAGTGAACGTCGATCGCACCAAAGCCATCGAGAGCGGCTATTCGCAGCTCGACGTCGCCAACAGCCTGCTGATTTCCCTAAGCGGCAGCTCTCAAACCAACCCCACCTTATTGGCTGGATCCCAAGAACGGCGTCGACCTACAGCCTGGTGGCGCAGACTCCGCAGTACGACATGTCCTCGGTGGGCGATCTGAACAACATTCCCATCACCAGCGCAAGGCGTGCACCGTCCCGAAATTATGGGCGACGTGGTCGAGCACCAGCCGCCGCGCCGAAATGGCCGTCGTTTCGCACTACAACATCGCGCGCGCCATCGACATCTTCGGCAACGTGCAGGATCGCGATTTGGGCGGCGTCGCCACCGACATCAATCGCATCGTCGAAAAGGCGCGCGCCAAACTGCCGCGCGGATCTCAGTTGATCGTTCGCGGCCAGATCGACACCATGCAGTCTTCGTTCCGCGGCCTGCTGGGCGGCCTGGTTCTTTCCATCATCCTGGTCTACTTTCTCATCGTGATCAACTTTCAATCCTGGCTGGATCCGTTCATCATCATCACCGCGCTTCCCGCCGCCATGGCCGGAATCGTGATCTTTCTCTTTGTCTCGCGCACCACGCTGAGCGTCCCCGCGCTGATGGGCGCCATCATGAGCGTCGGCGTGGCCACGGCCAATAGCATCCTGGTGATCAGCTTCGCCAAGGAGCATCTGGAGGCCGAAGGCGATCCCATGCGCGCCGCTCTGGAAGCCGGCTTCACGCGCTTTCGTCCCGTTCTGATGACCGCGCTCGCCATGATCATCGGTATGGTCCCCATGGCGCTGGGCCTGGGCGAGGGCGGCGAACAAAACGCCCCGCTCGGCCGCGCTGTAATCGGCGGACTGATTTGCGCCACCGTCGCCACCCTGTTTTTCGTACCCACTGTGTTCAGCATGTTGCATCGGAAGCGAGCGATTGCCGATGCTTTATAGTGAGCAAAGATGCTAGATAGTGAACCCATGCTCGAGACCCAGACTCGTCAACGAGACCGGCTGCCGCCTCCCCGGCCGCCCGCGTGCGCGAACGCTGCGGGTGGTGGTGCTTCTGGTGCTGGCTGTGGCTGATCGTCGCCGGCATCGTTTTCTTGGGCATCAACGCCCGCATCCAGACCGCTGCGGCGGTAAAGGAAACCACGCGGGAACTGGCCATTCCCGCCGTCTCCGTCATCCATCCGAAACCCGGCGCAATGAAGAACGAAGTGGTGCTCCCGGGCAATATCCAGGCCTTCACCGACTCGCCCATCTACGCGCGCTCCAGCGGCTACCTGAAGCAATGGAACGTCGACATCGGCGGACACGTGAAAGCCGGGCAAGTGTTGGCGACCATCGAAGCGCCGGAACTCGATCAGCAGGTCCAGTCAAGCCAAAGCCACCATCCAACAGACCCAGGCCTCTTTGGATCAGGCCATCGCCAACGAACAGCAAGGCAAGGCCAACGAAGAGATCGCTACGCGTTACCGCGCAGCGCTGGCAGAATCTGGTGACCGAAGGGCGCGGTCTCACGCCAGGAGAACGATCAGTATCAGGCGCAATACCAGGCGCAAGTGGCCAATCTCAACGCGCTTGAGCAGGCCATTGCGGCGGCGCGCAGCAACATCGCCGTGGCCGAAGCCAATCTGGGGCGGCTGCAGGAGATGCAGAGCTACGAAACGGTGAAGGCGCCTTTCGACGGCATCGTAACGGCTCGCAACATCGACGTCGGCGCGCTGATCAATGCCGGCAACGGCGGCGCGGCCCAGGAACTGTTCCACCTGGCCGCCACCGCGAAGCTTCGCGTCTACGTAAGCGTTCCGCAGGCGGATTCGCGCGCCGCCGCTCCCGGCCTCAAGTCCTATCTGACGTTGTCGGAATTTCCCGGCCGCCAATTTCCCGGCGAACTGGTCCGCACCTCCGGAGCCATCGATCCCGCAACCCGAACGCTGCTCACCGAGGTGGATGTCGACAACGCTTCGGGCGAGCTTCGTCCCGGCGCTTACGCCGAAGTCCATCTCCTGATTCCGGAAGGCTCGCGCTCGCTCATTTTGCCCGTCAGCGCTTTGATATTCCGCAGTGAGGGCTTGCGCGTCGGCGTGGTCCGCGACGGCAACAAAGCCGAATTGGTCCCGATTATCCTGGGCAAGGATTACGGCAACGAAGTGGAGGTGGTCTCCGGCCTGGACGAAAACGATTTGGTGATTTCCAATCCGCCAGACTCGCTCGCCAGCGGCGCGATAGTTCAGGTGGTCAATTCCTCCGACGTCCGATGAAAACGGCGATAGGCTGCGCTCCCTGACGGTCACGGCTCGGAGAACATTTTCGTTGACCGAACCGCGCGCCAGCAGCACACCCCGAGACGACCGGAAGTCGTGCCCGCACGCCGGTCGAAGACGACTCAGAGGATTTCCACGTCGGATCAACATGCGACTTGGAAACTTCCCCGGTCGGTTCGTGCAACTGCGATCGAACATCGACTCCGAAGAATACCGGGCGCAGGCTGGTCGCGTGGCAAGCTGGTACGCACTCTCATTCCTCCACGAGTCGCCCAAACTGAGTCTGCACTTACTGGCCGCGCACGTCAGCAAGCGGATTCGACTGCACCCGCTTCAGTAGGGAACCGAAGGCAGGAACGCGCCCTTCGGTTCGTTGTACAGGCCGAGCGACATCAGCGTCATGGGCTGCACCACGCGCAGGCCGTTGGCCAGGCACCAGCGGAAAAGCTCCGAATTGCGGCGATGGCACCAGGATTCCGGGGCCGCCGAAACTGTCGGCCGCCGCGATGATCGCCTGGAGATCCGGATTGGTCTCCGCAACGGCGTGCCCGTAAAACGCGAGCGAACTGGCGTACCCGGTGATTCGGCCGTGGCGTTCCACCACGGTCGCCGTGCCTTGCTGGATGGCATCGGCGAGCTCTCCGCCGCGATGATGCCCATGTACGCGCAGAGCCACCTGGTTGCAGGCGTCGAGATCCGAACGTTGCGCCGGGCGCACCGCGAATCCCGCGAACGTCTTCTTGATGGCTGGCCCTTGCAGGTTCGCCAGCGGCTCGCGAACGTCGAAACCCAGCGTTGTGTATAGCGAAAGCGAGCGATTGTGAAACGCGGCTTGTACCAGCCGCACTCCGGCGAAGTTCCGCTCGCGCGCGCGATCCAGCGCCGCTTCCATCAGCTTGCGGCCGACGCCGCGATTCTGCGTCTTCGGATCGATAGTGATCGGCCCCAGCCCCGCGATGGCATCGCGCTCGTCCAGGCAATTGCTCCCGGCAATGCGGCCGTCGGCTTCCGCAACCACGCAGTAAAAGCCGGGATGCGAGAACAATTGAGTCAGCAATCCAACGCCCGCCTCCGGCGCCGGAACATCGGGCGGGAAATTGTGATCCGTGCTGATCTTGTGAAATGCTTCGTAGCAGATTTGCCCGCACGCGGGCGCGTCTTCGGGCGTCGCGCGGCGAATGGTAACCGCGGCGCGAGTGGGAGCGGCAGTGGACATAGGCTTGTTAGCTCACTTAAAGTTTCAACAGCGCGCGCAACCGCTTGGTTTGCACGCGGCTGACGGGCACTTCGGTTTGCTTCTTGTCATCCATGCGGAGTTGGAAGCTGGACTTGAACCACGGGATCACTTCCTTGATGCGATGAATGTTCACCAGAAACGAGCGGTGAACGCGCCAGAAAGTGTCGGGATCGAGATTGGATTGCAGCTCTTCGATGGTGCGGTAATTCGATTCGCCCTCGACATTGGTGGCCACCACGGTGATGAGGCCGTCATCGATGGTGGCGTAAACCACGTCCTGCGCGTCGACGATGAAGTTGCGGTTGTTGTTCTTCACCAGCAGCTTGGTGCGCTGCGGCGAGGCCTTCAGGGGCGTGAGTTCCGGCTGCGGCGCGGCCTTCGATTTCTCGGTAACGGCTTTGCGCGCGCGCTCCACGGCCATCATCAGGCGGTCCTTTTCGATGGGCTTGAGCAGGTAATCCAGCGCCTCCCAGCGGAAGGCCTGGATGGCATACTGATCGTACGCTGTAGCCAGAATGAAATGCGGCAGCGGGATGTTCTTCTCGCGCAGATTCTGGATCACTCCGAAGCCGTCCAGCCCGGGCATCTGGACGTCCAGGAAGACCACGTCGGGCTCCAGGTTTTCGATCAGCTTTACCGCCTCCAGGCCGTTGCGCCCGGTGGCCAGGATCTCAACGTCGGGGAACTCTTTGAGCAGGTAGGACAGTTCCTCACGCGCCAGTTGTTCATCATCGATCAGAATGGCCGAAAGGGTGCTGGTGGCGTGCTGCTGGCGCAGTATCTGGTCATCAAGCATTAGTCATAGGCTTAGGGGTTTAGCGGGAGAAAGTCGCGCGCATTTGACATAAAATGTTAGAATACCGAAGGATAGGCGTCGGCAGCCCTGTTCGAGGGTACATTTGAGCATCCTCGCACCACTCAAGGAGATTCGCAGTTGTCCACCATAGGAAATACCAGGATTGCGCCCGCGGAAGGTAAGCTGGGGGTCCTGATTCCCGGCATTGGAGCGGTCAGCACCACGTTCATGGCGGGAGTTGAAGCGGTGAAGCGCGGCCTCGGCCAGCCCATTGGATCGCTCACCCAGCTGGGAACCGTCCGCCTCGGGAAACGCACCGAAGGCCGCAGCCCGATGATCAAGGATTTTGTTCCGCTGGCCGGCTTGAGACGATCTGGTCTTCGGCGGCTGGGATATTTTTAACGACACCGCGTACGAATCGGCCGTGCATGCCGCGGTATTGGACGCGCCGCTGCTCGAAAAGGTCCGCGAGCCGCTGAGCGCCATCAAGCCCATGCAGGCGGTGTTCGATCACGGATTATGTGCGGCGCCTGAACGGGCCGAACGTCAAGCAAGCCGGCTCGAAGATGGACAAGGCGGAAATGCTGATGGAGGACATCCGGCAATTCCGCGCTACCAACAATGTTGAACGGGCTGTGATGATCTGGTGCGGGTCCACCGAAGTTTTTCACAGGCCGGGCGCCGTGCATCAGACGCTGAAGGATTTCGAGTGCGGCTTGCAGAAGAACGATCCCGGACATCGCGCCCAGCCAGATTTATGCCTACGCCGCGCTGAAGAGCGGAGTGCCGTATGCCAATGGCGCGCCCAATCTGACCACCGATACGCCGGCTTTGCTGGAACTCGCCCGCGAACGCCAGATTCCGATCTGCGGCAAGGATTTCAAGACCGGGCAGACCTTCATGAAGACGCTGGTGGCGCCGGGGTTGAAGGCGCGCATGCTGGGGATGTCGGGCTGGTTCTCCACCAACATTCTGGGGAATCGCGACGGCGAAGTGCTGGAAGATCCGGGCTCGTTCAAATCCAAGGAAGAGACCAAGCTGAGCGTGCTCCAGCAGATCCTGCAGCCCGAGCTGTACCCGCAACTTTATAAAGACCTTTATCACGCAGTTCGCATCAATTACTATCCGCCACGCGGCGACGCCAAGGAAGGCTGGGACAACATCGACATCTTCGGATGGCTCGGTTATCCCATGCAGATCAAGATCAACTTCCTGTGCCGCGATTCCATCCTGGCCGCTCCTCTGGTGCTGGATCTGGTTCTGTTTATGGATCTGGCGCAACGCGCGGGCATGAAAGGCATCCAAGAGTGGCTGTCCTTCTACTTCAAAGCTCCCATGACGGCTCCGGGATTGTATCCCGAGCACGACATTTTCATTCAGTTGATGAAGTTGAAGAACACGCTGCGTTGGATGCGCGGAGAGGATTTGATTACACACCTTGGGCTCGAGTACTACGACTAACGGATCCAAACGCCAGGACCCGGCCAAGCGAAAAGTGCTGGTGATCGGCGGCACTCTGTTCATCGGCCAGACGCTGGTGAAGCAGTTGCTCCACGCCGGGCACGACGTCACGGTTCTGCATCGCAAGCCCCGCCACAAGCTGGGGAAAAAGGTCGGCAATATCGTCGCGGACCGCAACGATCCGGACGCGGTGAAACGGGCGCTGGCGGGCAAGAGCTTCGATGTCGTTTACGACAACGTCTACGACTGGGAGCATGGCACCACGGCCGCGCAGGTGGAAGCAACGGCGCGGGCCTGCGGGAACAATCTGCATCGTTACGTTTTTATGTCGAGCGTGGGCGCGTACGGCGACGGGCTGAACCATCACGAAGGCGACGCGCTGGCGCCGGACGATCATCCAGACGCCTACGTTCGCAACAAGGCCATGAGCGAGCGCGCGCTGTTCCGTATGCGGCAGCGCAATGGATTTCCGGTGGTGACGCTGCGTCCGCCGTTTGTGTATGGTCCGGGCAATCCGTTTTATCGCGAGGCTTTCTTTTGGGACCGTTTAAGAGACGGGCGTCCGTTGATTCTGCCGGGCGATGGCCGCCGCCTGATGCAATTCGTGCACATTCAACGATCTGGTGGCCGCCTGCGTGAAAGCGATGGACACTCCCGATATTGAAGGCCACGCGTTCAACATCGCCAATCCGCGGCCTTTGACGCAGGTGGAAGCGGTGGAGGCGTTCGCGCGCGCCGCCGGGAAAGAGCCCACCTTCGTGCGTCTGCCGCGCGAGCGGATTCTGCGCGCGGGCGGGCATCCCATGGGGCCGAAGATGTATTTCGGAGTTTATTTCGATCTGCCCGCCATCACCGTGGTGGTGAACAAGGCGCAGCGCATTTTGAAATTCAAGCCGGTGGAATTCAACGCGGGATTGAAGGAGACCTACCGCTGGTACGTGCGGCACAAGTTTCCCAAGCCGGATTATTCCTTCGAGGATGCGGTGATTGCGTCGGCGCCCGCGTCGGCTTATTCCGCGCCGGTGGATTGAGCGCATAATAAAGAGGAGTCCGCCGATGTCGAGCGCCACAGTCGTTTCTGTCCAAGAATATCTCGCCGACCTGCTTTCGTCCGGATCGGGATTATGTCGACGGCGAGATCCAGGAGCGCAACTTGGGCGAACGGCCACACAGCTACGCACAAATGAGTCTCGGCGCTTTCCTCTTCCAAAGGAGAGCACAGTGGGGAATAACGGTTCTTACCGAACAACGCGTGCAAGTTAGTCCCACCCGCTTTCGGGTTCCCGATATCTGTGTGATCTACGGCGTCGGATCCCAACGAAGCCATCGTCACGCAAGCGCCATTTCTATGCGTCGAGATACGTTTCGCCGGAAGATAGAGTCTTACGGCTCAATGAGCGACTAGCGGATTATTTTCAGATGGGCGTTCAGTACGTCTGGGTGATCGACCCACAGACCAGGAGCGCGTTTTGCTACACGCCGGGCGAGATGCATGAAGTTCTGGATGGGATCTTGCGTACCAAAGGCCCGGCTATCGAAGTTCCGCTCCAAGAAGTTTTCGAAGCCTGAGATCTACGCGCCGCGTTCTTCGGCTCGAACCTGTTGCAACCGATCGCGCAGGGCGTCCGGGAGTCGAGCTTCAATTTCCGGCGTGATCAAGCCGACCGAATCCATGTCGATGATGTGGATTTTGTCCTTGAGCCGAAAACTGGTGAGCTTCATGCGGACCAGATCGGGAACCGGAGCGAGAAGAAATCCCTCGATCGTCTTCGTGGGTTCGGAAAAGTCCGGAGTGGCCAGCAGATCTCCTGACCGAACTTTCTCTCTGACGAACAGCAGATGAACTCCTCGTCGATTGGGAGCAGCGGGGTCAACCAGCCTGTCGAGTCCAGGCACTTGCTGATGGCGCGAAGTCCACATCTTTCGTTAAACGGCGCCGTACGGGTCACGAGGTTCGACATGAAAGAAAACCGCCAAGCCGCCCACAACTCGGTATTCGATTCCTTCTTGCCTCAGAACGCCACAAACTCGTTCAGCGATTGTCTTTAGCTGCTCAAGCTGTTGGTCAAAGAGTTCGAAGAGCATCGCCATTACTGTAGCGCCCCCCGAGCGGATTTGGCCGTGTTGCAGTGGATGGTCACGGTATCCTCGGTGTCGCGGGCGTAGCCGCCGGCCAGCACCACGGCCACCGGTACGGATTGGTCCAGCGCTGTTTCAAACACCAGCCGGTCGCGGCGTTTCAGACCCTCAATGGTCAGCGCCAGGCCGCCGAGTTGGTCCTCGCGGTAAGGATCGGCGCCGGCCAGGTAAAACAGCAGATCGGGCGCGAAGCTCATGGCCACTTTGAGCGCGCCGCCCAGCCGATCGAGATATTCGTCGTCTTCGACGCCGTCCGGACAGATTTACGTCGATCGTCGACGGCGGTTTTTCGCTCGGATAATTGTTGAACTGGTGCAGTGACAGCGTGAGCACGCTGCGGTCGCCCTGGAAAATCGCGGCGGTGCCGTTGCCGTGGTGAACGTCGCAATCGACAACCAGGGCTTTCTCGATCGAGCGATCATTTTGCAGCGCGCGCGATGGCGATGGCGACGTCGTGGATGGCGCAGAAACCCTCGCCGTGCGCCGGAAACGCATGATGAAATCCTCCGCCGATGTTGAATCCGATGCGATCGCGCAGCGCGTTGCGGGCGGCCAGGATGGTCCCGCCGGTGGCCAGCCAAAAACCCTCCACCATTTCGCGCGAGTAAGGAATTTCGAGCTTGATGATCTCGGCCTGCGGTCAACGTTCCGGTTTTGCAGGCGATGCACCCAGCCGGGATCGTGGACTCGCAGCACATCGTCATCGGAAGCAGGCTCGGGTTCGACAAAATCGGCCGGCTCGGCGAAGCGCTCCTCGAGCAGGCGATCGTGAATCAGCCGGTACTTGCGCGCGGGAAATACATGGTCGCCAAGGTTGAGATCGTAACGCGGATGATACACGAGTTGGAACGGCAGCATTCGTTACGGCTTCGCAGCGCGGCGGTACTGCTGTACCGCGAGATTGTGCTGCTCAATCGTCTTCGAGAACTGATGCCCGCCAGAGCCATCGGGCTTGGCGACAAAATAGAGATAATCTGTTTCGGCCGGCGCGAGCGCGGCTTTGAGCGATGCTAGACCTGGATTCGCAATGGGTCCGGGCGGAAGGCCCGCGTGGCGGTAGGTATTGTAAGCGTTGTCGCTCGCGAGATCGGATCGATAGATGGTCCCGCGATAGCGCGCCTCGAGCAGCGCCGCGTAAATGGTGGTGGGATCGCAATCCAGCGCCATTCCCTTGCGCAGCCGGTTTTCATACACGGACGCCACGATCGGGCGGTCCTCCGGACGCCCGGTTTCTTTTTCCACCAGCGAGGCGAGAGTCACAATTTCGTTCACCGGCTGGTTCTGTGCCGAATGCCTGCAGTTCGCGCCACTGCTTGCGAAACTGGCTGGTCATCATCGCGCAAAGCTGCTGGACGGTGGTGGCGCGCGTGATGCGATAAGTGGCGGGGAACAGATAGCCTTCAAGCGTAGGCGCTTGGGGCGCCAGATCGCGGATGAGCGAAGGGTTGCGGGCGGCGCGCAGGAAATCGGACGGCTTTCAGGAAATCGAAGCGGCCGACGCTGGCTGCGATGTCGAACATGTTGCTGCCTTCCGGCACCACCAGTTCGTAGAAGAAGACGTCGCCACGCGCGATGCGATTCAGGATGTTGGAAGGCGTGTCGGCGCGAGCGAACTGATATTCGCCGGCTTGCAGCTTCTTGCCAGGATCCAGGGCGCGGAGCCATCAGGAATTGCCACGAATAGCGGATGACGCCGTTTTGCGCCAGCTCTTCGGCCATGGCCTGGGTGCTGGTTCCTTTCGGAAAATCGAGAATCACAGGCTCGTGAAAGCCCTGGTAGTTGGTGTTCAGAGACAGATAAGCCGAATCCCGCGGCGATGGCGGCCAAGCAGGAGCGCAGGACGAGGATCGCGCGCTTCATGATTGGCGGGAGTCGAGGAAGCTTTCCAGCAGAATGACGGCGGCCAGACGGTCGACAGCTTTGGCGCGCTTTTCAATGCTGATGCCGCTTTCGCGCAGCACGCGCTGGGCCTGCACGGTGGTGAGGCGTTCGTCCCACAATTGGACCGGAATGCGCGGTAGCGGCCTCCAGGCGCGCGCCGAAATCGCGGGCGTGCTCGGTGCCGCGCCCTTCATGCCCGCTCATGTGCAGCGGGTTTCCCATCAATATCAGTGTGACGTTGTGGCTCGGAGGCGAGTTTCGCCAGGTGCGCCAGATCCTCGCGAATGTTGGTGCGCTGGAGGGTTTCCAGGCCCTGGGCGGTGATGCCGAGTTCGTCGCTCAGCGCCAGCCCGATGCGCCGTTTGCCCAGATCGAGGGCCAAAATTCTGCCTGGAGTCATGAAATATCGCTAAAAATCGCCCAAAGTGCGCGGACGCTCTGATTTAGATTGCTGTTTGTGCCGATTTCATTTCATCATAGAAGAAGATCGGGGTCCGGATGTCCACCCTCACGCCTACGCCCACGCCAACGCCTAAGTTGCCGGTGCCGAGACCGGCGCAAGCCGGCGTGACCATATTGGCGGTGGCCGCCACTGTCGCGCTGCTGTACTTCGGCCGGGTGTTTTTCATCACGATGGTGGTGGCGATTACCATCGCCTTCCTGCTGGACCCGTTAGTAACGCCGTTCCTGAAATTGCGGATGCCTCGTTCGGTGGCCAGCTTCATCGTTTGCAGCGTCGCACTGCTGGTTTTGTATCTGATGGGCCTGGGGCTCTACTCGGAGTTTTCCGGATTCGTGCAAGAACTGCCGACTTTCAGCCAGCGAATGAACGAACTGGTGGACAATGTGGCGGCGCGCGTGGACGATGTGGAGAAGCGAACCTACCAGGTGGTGATTCCCAAGCGCTTTCAGGAAGCGCCGCCATCGGCCGGACTTCCAGCGCCCGAGTCCGGGCGCAGGCGGCGAGGAAGCAAGGCGGTGGAACCGGCTCCCGCGCCGGCGCAGATCCCGGAAGTTCGCATCCATACCGAGCCGACGCCGCTGCTCACGTATCTCTACGGATACATCCGGTCGTTTTATGACGTGTTGCTGATGGCGAGCTTCGTGCCGTTCCTGGTGTATTTCATGCTGAGCTGGCGCGATCATCATGCGCCGCAGCTTCCTCTATTTGTTCAGCGGCTCAGAGCGGCAGGTGGTGGGGAAGAGCTGGCAGGGAGTGGCCGACATGGTGCGGGCCTACGTGATCGGAAATTTCATTCTCGGATTGATGCTGGCCACCATCAGCTGCTCGTTCTTTTTCTCCATCCGTCTTCCCTATTGGCCGCTGGTGGGACCCTTGAGCGGTTTCCTTAGCTTGGTGCCGTACGTCGGGCTGCCGCTGGCGATGATTCCGCCTCTGGCGGCGGGACTGATCCTTTACAACCAGCCGGCAATTTATGTGATGATCGCCGTGGTGGTCGCGGTGCTGCACCTGGTGGCGATGAACCTTCTGTATCCCAAGGTGGTGGGATCGCGCGTGCATCTGAATCCGCTGGTGGTGACGGTCGCGCTGATGTTCTGGGGCACCATCTGGGGCGGCATCGGGCTGCTGTTGGCCATTCCGATCACGGCGGGGATCAAGGCCGTCTGCGATAATGTCACCAGCCTGCACGGCTACGGCAGATTGCTGGGAGATTAGCGGCTTTCCGTCGTTCATAGCTGAATGAGCAAACGGCTTTTGATTCTTTTCGGCGTCGGTGTGGTTGCCATGGCCATCGCAGTGGTGGTGATTCTGAGCGCCAACAAGGGATCGCATCTTCAACTGATGGGCAAGATCCTGAAGGTGCGCACCGGGGCGCTGGGCGAAGGGAACAGCATCGCGGTGATGGATTTTCGCGTGCAGAATCCTTCCGATAAGCCCTTTGTTGTGCGCGACGTGGAGATCACGCTCGAAAAGCCGAATGGAGAAATGGTGGATGGCGTTACGGTATCCAAGAGCGATTTGAAGCAACTGTTCCAATACAACCGGTTCCTGGGCGATCAATACAACGACGGGTTGGGATTGCAGGACACGATTGCTCCGCACAGCATGGTGGATCGCATGGTGGCCGCGCATTTTGAAGTTGGCAACGCGGATCTGGAGAAGGCCAAGGCGGTGCACCTGAGCATTCAGGATGTGGATGGCCCGCTGTGGGAGACCACCGCGAGCATCCACTAATCGTCTTGCGCCGGCTGATCATTCGGCCCGGAGGCATCGGCGATTGCATCTTGTCGCTGCCCGCGATGGAACATCTGCGAACCGGCTACACCGAAATCTGGGTGCCATCGGCAATCGTTCCGCTGATTCGTTTTGCGGAGGCGCGAGCGATTGCATCGACTGGAATCGACTTGCTCGGCCTGCCGGGCGTGGAGCCGCCGGCCGGTTTGATCCCGATGCTTCGATCGTTCGATTCGATTATTACGTGGTACGGCGCGAATCGCGCGGAGTTTCGCGAGCAGGTGGGCGCGCTTGGATTGCCGTTTCAATTCCTGGATGCTTTGCCCGAGCCAGGCGGGAAGATTCACGCGGCGGATTTCTTTCTGCGGCAGGCCGGTGGGAATGGCCGGGCCGTGCCGAGCGATCGAGTGCGAGCGGCGTCGCGCGTGCCGATTTCGCGGTAATTCATCCATTCTCTGGAAGCGCCCGCAAGAATTGGCCCATGAATCGATTTCGGGAACTTGCCGCGCGGTTAGCGCTTCCGGTGCGATGGTGCGCCGGTCCCCAGGAGGTGCTCGATGATGCGGTGCGGTTCGAGAATTTGTATGAGCTGGGATGCTGGCTCGCAAGCGCGCGCGTTTACATCGGCAACGATTCCGGAATCACGCATCTGGCCGCGGCGGTGGGGACGCCGGTGGTCGCGATCTTCGGGCCAACCGATGCGGCGGTGTGGGGGCCGCGCGGGGAGCGGGTCTCGGTGCTGAGCGGCGGGAGATTGGACGAGATTGCAGTCAGTGAGGTGGTGGATGCGGCGCAACACTGGGTATTGCTGCACAATCAGGCGTTCAGGTATTTGTGAAGCGGCTCCCAATAATGTTCTTGCCAGCCCGAACTCAAGCCTACCCATAGATTCTCGGCAAACCCCGAGTGATCGAAAACGATTCGAGTGCCAGAGCCCCGCGCCACCAGCTCAAACTTAACGATGGAATAGACGCCTTTCGGCCAATCGGCGGGGCGCCAAGCTTGCACGATCCTTTGGTTCGGTATCAGCTCAATATTGCGTCCTTCAATGCGGCCGCCGAATAGCTTAAACGCTCCGCCCGCGCGCGGTTGAATCTCAGCGCTGTCCTTGGTGCAGGCGCTGAACTGTTTTGCGTCGAGCAGGACCGCATAGATGCGCGCAGGAGGCGCGTTAAAGTCGATTTCCTGGTGGATGGTTGTGCCGTGTTTCGGGGCTTGAACCTGAGCGGCAGAAGCGGTACCGAGACCGCAGAGAAAAAGAGCCGCCTGGCGCCGCGTTAATTTGTTCATTAGTTGCATTGCAGCACAACTGGCGCGCGCCCGCCCGTTGTTCCATCGAAGCGTGTCAGTCAGCCCGCAGCACGTCGGCCGGATGTATGCGGCTGATGCGCAACGTTGGAAGAAAGCTGGCGGCGCCGGCCGTCAGCGCCAGGATTAGTGGGACGGTGATGAACGTTACCGGGTCATACGCGCTGACGCCATAAATCTGGCTCGCTAGGATACGCATCGCCATGCATGCCAGCGCAATGCCTGAGACCAGGCCGCCCGCGGCAGCCACCACGCCTGGAGCGCCGACGTGCAGCATGGCTCGGGCGATGGTGGAACCAAGCGCTATGCGAATCCCGATCTCGCGCGTGCGCTGAACTACAAGATTCGATACCAGGGCATAAATCCCTACCGCCGAGAGCAGGAGCGCGAGCAAAGCAAGCGTAGCTAACAGCAGCACTTCTATTCGTTGCTGTTGAAGTTGCCCGGCGAGGATCTGTTCCATGGAGCGGAAGCCGGAAAATGGCAGGCCGGGGTCGGCATCCGCGAGTGCGCGCTGCATAGATGCGGCAAGACCTTGGATGGGGCCATCCGTTCGAACAATCCAACTCGGTTGAAACCAGATATGGGCGATATTGATGAGACCCTGCGGAGTTTGGGACGCGGGCAGATAGGCCACTGATTCGGTACCAATGGGCGCGGTGCGTTCGATACCTTGTTGCTTGGCGACATCGGCAACGACGCCGACGATGGTGTATGTGGCGCCCTCGGTCTTGAAATGAAACCCGAGAGGCGACGCGTTATTGAAAAAACGCCGCGCAAAAGCTAAATTCACAATGGCAACGTGTTCGGAAGCAGGGGTGTCTCGATCGCTAATGGGACGTCCTGCCAGAAGTGGAATGCGCAAGGTGGAGAAGTAGCCGGGAGTAATGTAGGCAAGACTGGAGGCGCTCCTTGTTCCATTTCTTTTGCCGTCCAGGATCGTAATCGCGTCATTGAGCCCACGTTCGTAAGGCACGCTGAGGCCGACAGCGGCGTCACGGACGCCGGGAATCTGGCGCATGGCAGCGACGCTTTTTTCGAGCAGCTTTTGGAACGCGGCGGCATCATGGTAACGCGCATCGTCGAGCGAAGCTTGGGCCGTCATGACATCATGCGGGTTAAATCCAGGCGGCAGAGTCTCGAGATAGAGGAGCGTCCGGACCAACAGGCCGACCGACGCCAGCAGAACCACGGTGAGCGCAACTTCTCCGCCGATCAACATCTGACGGAGACGGCTTGATCCGCTAGTCACAGCGCGGCTTCCGGCGAAAGACGAACCCGGTTCAAAACTGGCGCAGTTGCAGGGCCGGCAGAGCCCCGAAAAGCAGGCTGGTCGAGAACCGAGGCGCCGAGAGTAAAGGCGAGCACTCGGGCGTCGATGGAAAAACCGCCGAGGGGAATCATGGAATCCGGCAGAAGTCCGCGCAGTGCGTTGAGGATCAGCAGCGCCAGGCCAACGCCGGCAGCGCCGCCCAGGAGCGCCACGAGAATATCCTCCATCCACAATTGGTAAATCACATCCAGACGCGACGCGCCGAGGGCGAATCGGGTAGCAATTTCCGCGCGACGGCGGAATATGCGGACCAGCGCCAATCCAGCAAGATTCGCACAGGCAATGAGCAAAATGAAACTGACCGCGAGCATCAGCACCATGACTTTGCCGCGCATATCACCGGCGAGTTCCAGTTGGAGGGGGCGGGCGTAGATCCGCGCGTGGCCATGATATTTGGTTTCGAGCTCGGTGAAGTAGGGAAGCCGAAGCCGGGTGAGCTGCGCGTTCAGTTGCGCCCAGGTTGCGTTTGGCTTGAGGCGAACCAGAATGCCGCAATTATCGCCGCCACATTCGCCGGTTTCCGCAGGCTGGAGCGGCGTGAAGAGATCGGCGTGGCTGGGCGTCAGGGCGTTGCGCGGCAAGACACCGACAACTGTGTGCGGCTCGCCCTTCAATTGAATCGACTGGCCGATAATCCGCGGATCGGATCGAAAGGTGGATTGCCAGAGCGCGTAGCTGAGCACGACGACGGGAGGTCCGTGCGGCCGGTCTTCCTCCGCACTAAAGCCGCGACCTATATAGAGGGGGATGCCGAGCACATCGAAATAGCGTGCTGAGACTCGGCCGCCGGTCACGTAGCGGACGCCGGCTAATGCCCGGAGATTCACCCCGCCGCTGCCTCCCCAAGAGGCAAGGGTGACGCCCTCAAGGCTGGCGTTGAGTAAATTCCAAGAGGAGCCATCAAAGCTATCGTTTTCATCGGAAACGACCTTGCCCGCACCAGGCTGGCCCGACCAGGCTTGCCCGCACCAGAGTGGATGACTTCTGTGTGGACCACGATAGCCGCGATCCGATCTGGCTGGGGGTAGGGCAGGGCGCGGAGCAGAAAACCGTCCATCATGCTGAAGACGGCCGTGTTGACTCCGATGGCGAGCGCCAGTGTAACGAGCGCAATCGCGGTAGAGGTTGGAGATTTTGCCAGTCGCCGGAGCGCGTGCTTTAGCTTCCCCATGCTGAAATGTTACGACACGTGGGGCGCATATGGCTCGCTTCACTTCACGTACGATGGCCTCGCCGGAAACCCTTCACCCTTGTCGCGACGGAGCTTGCGGCGAACGGTTTGCGCGAACGCCCGGGTCTCGTCGAAAATCAGGCTCAGCAGGAAACGCATTCCACGAAGCATGTATCTACCCAGCCACAGCAAGCCCAATCCGCTGCCGACAAACACGGTGGCAATCAGGATCATGACAAGAGCCTGCTCGGGAGGAGATAAGCGATCGAGAAAATCCGCCGCGGGCCCGTTGATTTGAATAATGCCCAGGGTGACCAACTTGTCCCACACGTCGGGCAGAGCGAATCGAGTGAAGGCCAACAAGGTGAAGATCGCGCCCACCAGCAGGATGCTTCCCGCAGCCGCATAGAAAGCCACCAGGACGCCTGCCAGGGCAGCCAGCAGGCCCATCAATACACCTAGGCCGCCGAATCCCAGGGGAATTCCGAACAATGCGATGAAGATCCCGGCCAGGATATAGAGCGGCAAATTCCTTTTGGCGCCGGAGCGCACCATCGTTCCAGGCAACCGGTCTCTCACCACTTCGGCAGGTTCGCCGAGGTTTCGCAGCACGCCGAGGATTCGCGCCACATCGTCGTCGCCGGCGGTCTGCTGGTATGCCTCATACACCTGCGACTGGATCTCCCGCAGAAACTCCTGCTGCTCCCGCGCCGGAACCTGGCGGAGCTGTGACTGGACGCGCCCTAAGTAGTCACTGGCAATTTTCGTCACCACTTCCGGGTAGTACTGCACGATGCCTAGTATACGCTGATGCCAGGCGCGGGGTTCCGTGAATCTATCTTTAGGGCGCCCCCTTGCGCGCGGTGACCTCGATTTCAATCTTCATGCGGGGATCGGAAAGGCCGGCTGCGATCATGGTAGCGGCGGGGCGGACGTCGCCGAAGCGTTTGCGCAATACCGGCCAGCACGGCTCGAAATCCTCTTGTCTGGGAAGGATATAGCGAACCCGGACCACGTCGGCGATCCGAGCTCCCGGCATCCAACAGGGCATTTTCAATGTTCCGCAGGCATTGCTCGGCTTGCTCGACGACATTGTCCGAGATGGTCATCGTTTGGTAGTCAAATCCGGTGGTGCCGGAAACGAATACCCAGTCGCCATCCACAACGGCGCGCGAATACCCGATGTCGCGCTCGAAACTGGAACCCGAGGAAATGAGGCGTCGCACCCTGCCTCCATGTTATCCATTGGGGGTCCATTTGTGACAAAATCTACCAAGGAGAGAAATCGGATGAAAGCTGCGTTCGCATTTTTGGTTGGGGGTCTCGCGTTGCTGGCGCCGGCTGCGGCACTGGCGCATCACTCATTCGCCGCCGAGTATGACACCAAGAAACCAGTGACGCTAAAAGGCACGGTCACAAACGTGGAGTGGACCAATCCGCATGCCCGCTTTTACCTGGACGTGAAAGACGAGAGCGGCACGGTGACCCATTGGAATTTGGAGCTGGCCAGTCCCAACGTGCTGGTACGGCAGGGGTGGTCCCGGCACACCCTGAAGGTGGGCGATCTGGTGACGGTGGAAGGCGCTCAAGCCAAAGACGGATCGCAGATGGCTAATGCCAGAACCGTCACGCTGGCCGATGGGAAGAAAGTTTTTGCCTTCTCGCCCACCGACGCTCCGGCGCAGTAGGGCGAGCTGTAAAGCGAAGGAGAATGAAAGTGAAGTTCAATCTGATAGCTCCAGGGATGATCCAGGTGATGGTCCAGGTGTCGCTGGCAATAGCGGTGGTGTTTACCGCAGCGGCGCAAACGCCTACGCCTGCGCCCGCAAAATCCTCGACGCTGAATCCGGCGGAAGTAACCGCTCCCGCAGGAGGCAGCGCGAATCCGGACGTTGTGAGAAGGCGCCCGCGCGAGGTGGCGCCGCAGGGTCCAACGCCGCGCCTTCCCGATGGGCACCCGGATCTGTCGGGCGTCTGGAACGGCGGCGGCCCGGTGGGGGATCTGGCTCAAGGGCTGGCACCCGGCGAAACGATTCCTCTGCTGCCCGCGGCCAAAGCGATCATGGACAAGCGGCAATCGAAGGACGATCCGGAGGCGAATTGTCTGCCGACGGGGATTCCACGCATCGCGCCTTACCCGTGGAGGATCGTGCAGGATCAGGCGCATGTCTTCTTCCTTTTTGAAGGCAATATTCACAGCTTCCGGCAGATCTTCATGAATGGCAAGCATCCCGACGATCCGGATCCAACCTGGTACGGGCACTCCATCGGGAGTTGGGACGGCGACACGCTGGTAGTGGATACCATCGGGTTCAACGACAAATTCTGGTTCGATTTCCGCGGCCATCCGCACACCGAGCAATTGCACACCATCGAGCGCTACACGCGGAAAGATCTCGGCACGCTGGAGAACAAGGTCACGATCATCGACCCAGGCGACTACTCGAAGCCTTTTACGCTGACCTTTACGGCGCGCCTGCGGCCCAAGGAAGAACTGATGGAGTACATCTGCCAGGAGAACCAGCAGGACGCGCAGCACATGAAGGGTAACGCCGGGACACCGCAGAATCCGTAGCGGCCGTTCGTTGTCCGGAAAGATCGAAGCCGCCGTTGCTCTTCTTTGGACGGCCGTACCTCACTGTGTACTTGCGTAGCACGCAATCTCCGATCCTGCCGTCGGAATTCGTTGCTTTCGCGAGCTCAAGCGACTCCCAGACGAGACCCCGTTGAGGCTTGCTTGGGTCAAATCCGAAGATTAGCTGAAAGTCGCCGCCGCAAAAGGACTGCGGTGCATCCAGCGTGTAGATCGACTCACTGATTTGTCCCATTTCGGCATAGGGTTTGAGATGCGCGCCAAACAACCTGGTGAGTTCGGCTCTGCTCATGCCCTCCCGGGTTCCGTTCCAATACTCCCGGCCGAAACATGGGGACGACAGACTGACTACTGCCAAGAGGCCTCCTAGGGCGAGTGTGCTACACCGTTGCATTTGAGAGTTACCTCAGGGTGCGACCGTTATGACTGTAGCCGGGCGCAGCCGTCGCGCGCTTTCGGCGGCGGCAGTGAATGGAGTTGCGGCCACGTCTATCCCCAGCGCAACCGGAAGCAGAACGGGGAGAAACAGCACCGCGTACGTGGGGAAGTACCAATCTTGGCCGCTCGCTGGGTTGATCTCGTGAAACAGCTTTCCGGCTGGCGCGAGCAGGGCGTGCCCGAAGGAGTCATGATGCCGGATGTGGATCTCGGCAACCTGCTCACGAGGGATTGCCGTCCCTGATTCAGCGAAACGAACCCCCGACGGACCGACCATGAGCTGGCGACCTCGGAAGGTCTCTCCGGCCTTGGTCAGGATCGAATAATCTTGGTCCTTCTGAGCGATCTTTGCCAGCTCGGACCACGTGACCGTTTCCGCGGCCTGAACGGTGGATAACGACAGAATAACGGGCAAGAGCAGGCGGGCGGCGATTTTGGAAGTTGCAAGTGGTTTCATGGCAAGTTCAGCGTAGACCCATCTAGAAGCCGCTAAGCCCGCTCTTGTGGCGCTTTTCAGCGGTGTCACAAACCAGCCACGGAGGACGGTATACTTTCGCTCATGGCCAGGCAAGCCCTTGTCGTTCTCATGGTGGTGATCGCATTCGGCATTCTAGTGCCGGTCTACAAGGGCTTCACATTCCTTGATCCGCGCATTATTGCGGCCTATGCGTGCCTGGCGCTGCTATTTGTCGCACCCGCGAGCGCGGAGCTGGCGGCCGCTACTTCAGGCGCACTTCTCGCAAGAATCGGCATCATCGTGGCTTGGGGCTGGGGGGTCACGGTACTGATTCTCGGCACCGCCATCGTGACGCTGAATGTGATCGACCGCCGCGGAGGGTTTATCGCGCCCCAAGCCGGATTCATGACCGCGGTTTTGACTTTCAGCCTGAGCGCGTCCATAGCGGTTGCTATGCTGGGCGCGGTTCTGGCGCGCCGATTCTCGGCGGCGGGCGTGAAGAATATCCTGCGAACGGCGTTTCTGGTGATCCTGTTGACTTTGGTCTTCGGATCGCGGTTTTTGCCGGAAAATGTAACCCTCACGATTTTTGATCGCTTTAATACCAGGAGGGCGCTGACGCATCTGGCATGGGAATCGGCGGCGGTATCCGCGGTCATCGCGGCGCTATTGTTGCTGGTGTTAGCAAAGACACGCCCGGAAGGTCCGTTTGCTAAGATACCTATGGCAGAAAATCTTGATCAAGGAGGAGGATGAGTAAAGAAGACAGCATAGAAGTAACCGGAACCGTTGTAGAAAAGTTTCCGAGCGGCCAGTTCAGCGTTTTGTTGGACCAGGATCGCACCGTACTCGCACACTTGGCGGGTAAGTTACGCCGCAACCGCATTCGCGTGTTGGCTGGCGATCGCGTCACTCTGGAACTTTCTCCCTACGATTTAACCAAGGGACGAATCACTTACCGGCATAAATAAAGCTTCCCACTCCCCGCCCGAAACTGGGCAAGCTCTTTCTTTGATTCACATCGGCATGCACAAAATTCTGCTGATCTTCGGCACCCGGCCGGAGGCGATTAAGCTCTGCCCGGTGATTCGCGGATTGCGCGAACACCCCGAGTAAGTTCGACGTGAAGGTCTGCGTCACCGCGCAGCATCGCGAAATGCTGGATCAGGTTTTGGAAGCTTTTCAGGTGAAGCCGGACTACGATCTGGACCTGATGCTGCCGGGCCAGACGCTGTTCCAATCGACATCGCGGATTCTGGCGGGGCTGGAGCCGGTGCTTCGCGAAGAGCAGCCCGCCATGGTCATCGTGCAGGGCGATACCACCACCACTTTGTGCGGCGCTCTGGCGGCATTTTATTCGCGGATTCCCGTGGCTCACGTGGAAGCGGGCCTGCGCACTCACGATCTGCGCCAGCCGTTTCCCGAAGAGATGAACCGGGTGCTGGCCTCGCGCCTCACCGCGCTGCATTTTGCGGCGACCGAGAAAGCCGCCGAGAATCTGCGCGCCGAGGGCGTTCCGGCCGGATTCCATCCACGTGACCGGCAACACCGGTATCGACGCCGTGTTGTATGTTCGCGATGGCCTGGAGCGAGGCACGCTGCGCGGGGGCGACGTGGACTGAGCTGGATCCTTCGAAGAAACTGATCGTCGTCACGGCGCATCGCCGGGAAAGCTTTGGCGATGGATTCGAGCGCATCTGCCGGGCGCTGGCAAGGATCGCCGATCGAGACGACGTGCAGCTGGTTTATCCGGTGCATCCCAATCCGAACGTGCAGGATCCGGTGCAGCGCTATTTAGCCGGCCACGCCAACATGCGGTTGATCGAGCCGCTTGAGCTACGTGCCGTTCGTCGATTTGATGCGCACGAGCGTATCTGCTGATCACCGATTCGGGCGGGATTCAGGAAGAGGGGCCATCGCTCGGCAAGCCAATTTTGGTGTTGCGCGAAAAGACCGAGCGGCCCGAAGCGGTGACGGCAGGCACGGTGAAACTGGTGGGGACGGACGAGGACCGCATTGTCCGCGAAGCCGTGGTTTTGCTGGGGAACAGTGGGGCATATGACCAAATGTCGCGCGTTCACAATCCCTATGGCGACGGGCAGGCGAGCGCACGAATTTCGGCGCTAATTCATTCATTCCTGACGACAAATTCCTAAGGCCCAGGCGGCTGCGAATGCGTCTGTGCCGACGCGGGGAAACGCCTCTGTCGGCCATGCGAGATCCATAATTGCGTTGGGATTGATTCTTTATTATGCGTTACACTCCAAATCGGTCGCGCGGTCTATCGGAATGCGATTGGTCGAGCGATATCGCGATGGCACTTTCGCGAAAACTAGTCGGCCAGCCGGCCGCGATTGCGGCGGTTGTTCCGTACGTGGAAATGTACCGCGCCAGGCTGAATCCGGAAGGGCGCCCGGCAGGCATCTTTCTGCTGCTGGGGCCGACGGGACCGGGAAAACCAAAACCGTGGAGGCGCTGGCGGACGTACTGCACGGCAGTCCGAAGAAGCTGCTGAAAGTGGATTGCGGCGAGTACCAGATGGAACACGAAGTGGCGAAATTGTTGGGAGCGCCGCCGGGATACCTGGGGCATCGCGAAACGCAGCCGCTGCTGACGCAGCAGAAGCTGAGCGGAGTGGCCAGCGAGAGCTGCGATCTGTCGATTGTGCTTTTCGACGAGATCGAGAAGGCCGCGCAGTCCTTGATGCGGTTGCTGCTGGGAGTTTTGGACAAAGCGACGTTGCGGCTGGGCGACAGCACGCAGGTGAATTTTGAGAAGACCATCATTTTCCTGACCAGCAACCTGGGCGCGCGCGACATGAGCCGCGAGTTGCATCCGGAGTTCGGATTTGAATCGGGTGTGCCGCGAGAAGGCGTGGAATGTGGCGACAAGCTGGAGCGCATCGGAAAGACGGCGGTGCGCAAGAAGTTTTCGCCCGAGTTCATCAATCGAATCGATGCGGTGGTGACGTACCAGCCGCTGGATGCGGCCGCGCTCGACGGCGATCCTGGATCAGCATATTGAGGACTTGCAGGACCATATCGACCGGCGGCTGGGGGATCGGGCGTTCCGCATCGAGGTGCCGGCGCGATCGCGCAAGTTCCTGCTCGAAAAAGGGACCAGCGCGGAGTACGGGGCGCGGGAGCTGAAACGCGTACTGCATCATCAGCTGATGCAGCCGCTGGCGTCCATGGTGACGGGCGGCGAGATCAATCCGGGCGCGAGCGTGCGCGCGGAGGTGGGTCCAGGGAAGGCGAAGCTGGTGTTGCGGACCACAGACGATGGGGAGTTCATACCGGCTTGCTGACGCGCGGGGCGCGATACTAAGCGTGTGAGCGGAACACTCTACATCGTCGCGACTCCGATCGGCAACCTGGAGGACATCACCCTGCGCGCCTTGCGCATTCTTCGGGAAGTGGATCAGATCGCGTGCGAGGACACGCGCCAGACCCGCAAGCTGCTGGACCGCCACGGCATATCGAAGCCGATGGTGAGCTATCACGAGCACAACGAGCAAGCTCGCGCCGAGGAATTGCTGCGCGCAGTTGGAAGCGGGCAAGAATATCGCGCTGGTGTCGGACGCGGGAACGCCGTTGATCGCCGACCCGGGTTATCGGGTAGTGGCGCAGGCCCGGGCGCGCGGCATCACCGTGTCTCCCATCCCGGGGCCGTCGGCGCTGGTGAGCGCGCTGAGCGCATCCGGATTGCCGACGGATTCGTTTTTCTTCGGCGGTTTTCTGCCGGCCAAGAAGACGCAGCGCAGGAAAACGTTGGAGGAGATGAAGAGCTATCCCGCGACGCTGGTGTTCTATGAAGCGCCGCACCGAATCCTGGAGGCTTTGGAAGATATCGCGGAGGTGCTGGGGCCGCGCCGGGTGACGCTGGGGCGCGAGCTGACCAAGATTCACGAAGAGTTCCTGACGGGCGAGGCGGCGGAACTGCGGGACGCTATCGCGAAGCGTCCTTCGCTCAAAGGCGAGATCACGCTCATGATCGGCAAGGGGGAAGCTCACGCACTGGGTGCGACAAGTGACGCGACAAGTGACGCGACAAGTGACGCGACAAGTGACGCGAATGACGCGACAACTGATGCGACACCGATGAAAGAGGCGTTCGACAAGCTGCTGGAAGCGGGTGTTCCGCGCATGGATGCGATGAAGAGAGTAGCGCGCGAGCGCGGGTTGTCGAAGCGCGAGGTTTACCAGAAACTCAACGCACGCTAACGGCTCGGGCGATGGGATGGGGCGCGCGGGCGCGGGGCAACAGTCGGCCCGGCAGACATCGTGACTCGCCGGATACTGGCCGATGGCCCGCGGCCGGCATAACTCCAGGCGCTCTTCAATCAACTCGCGAATCATTTGCACGAACTTGGGATGCACGCCCACCGTGGCGGCGCGCACCATATTCACGCCGCGCTCGCGCGCGATGGCTTGCGCTTCGGTATCGAGGTCGTAGATCACTTCGATGTGATCGGAGACGAAGCCGATGGGAACCACCACCACGGCGGCGCCGGGATCCATCTCGCGCAGAACGTCCGGAAATATCGGGCATCGAGCCAAGGCTGGCCGGGCGGTCCGCTGCGGCTCTGGTAGACCAGGCGCCAGTCGCCGACGCCAACGTTTTCCGCCACTAATCGGCACGATTCCTGGAGCTGCTTTTGATAATCGCTGGTTTCGGCCATCGCTCAGCGGAACGCTGTGCGCGGTGAAGATGATGCATGCCCGACGGCTGCCCAGCGCATCGCGAACCTCATCCGCCTGCGCCTCAATAAATAGCGGGTGATTGTAGAATTTGCGCAGCTTGTGGATGTGCGGCGCGCCGTCTACCTGGGCGCGCGCCTGCTGGATGTTATCCAGGTACTGGCGGCAACCTGAGTAGGAACTAAAGATGGAGGTGACGAAAGCGAGCGCATTGCGCACGCCGTCGGCTCGCATTTGACGCAACGTGTCGGCAAGCAACGGATGCCAATTGCGATTACCCCAATAGATGGGCAGTTGCAGGCCGTGGCTCGCCAGCTCGCGTTCCAGCGCGGCGATCAGTGCACGGTTTTGATCGTTGATCGGGCTCCTGCCATCGAAGTGATAGTAATGTTCCGCGACGGCGAGCATGCGCTCGCGAGGCACGTTGCGGCCGCGCAATACATTCTCGAGAAACGGCATGACGTCGTCCGGCTTTTCGGGTCCTCCGAACGAAAGCACCAGAACGGCGTCATGCTTGAGATCAGGCATCCATGACTATTGTAAGGCGCTAAAGCGTAAGGCGCGTTTAACGCCAGTGGCCGCGACGATAGCGCCAGCCGTGGCCATTGCGTTCCCAGCGGTCGGCTACCCAGGCCGAGTGCCCGCGTGGCGGCACGGCCCAACGGCCATTCACCCAAGCCCAGCGGCTTCCGTTCAAGTTCCAGAAGCCATCCACCCAAACATATCCTGCGCCAGGCGCGTAGCCCACGGCGCCGACCGCGTAGGGCGCCGGCGGCGGGGGCACGTTATATGCCACGTAATTCGCTCTGTATCCGCCGCCGCAAGCCACCATCGCGGCCGAGGCCAAAAGAATTCCCGAAAGAACTGCGGTTTTCATACTCGTAATTGTCTCCTCACTCACTTGGATCGAGGGAGGCGGGCGATGGGTTGCGATGGTGAAAGATCGATAACGTTAGGGCGGATTCATCTTTTGTGGATGAATCACCTAATGCGAAACTGCGACTGCAACCGCCGGGCTGCAAACTACCTGCGCGGCCGTTGGTCCACCGCACACGGCAACATTCACCGAGTTGCCGGTCAGGGACGGTTGGCAGGATCAGATCCACCTGCTGCAGACCCGGCAAATCCCGGGCGCCGGGCCCGCCGTAGTAAGGTTGCGTCACAACTTCGGAGCCGATTTTGGCGGTGATCACGCCGGTGCCGGAAAGACCGGTGGCGTAGATCTGGATCACGCTGCCGGGCGCGGCCGGCTGCTTCGCGCTATTCACGCTGTAATTCTCATTGAGCGATGCCATTCGCAAAGATGCCCGGAGCAAAGGGCGCCAGATTGACATTAAAAGGAGCGCTTGCAACGCCGTCGACGCTAACCACAACTTGCGCCGACGTCTTGGCGGCTAAGCCCGAGGGAACGACCAGGTTGATCTGCGTGGCATTGCTAAAAAGCACCTGGCTGGGAAGGCCGTTGAACGTGACGAAAAGGTTGGAGCCGGAGAACTGCGCGCCGCCCAGCGTGGCAATGGACCCGGGAACCAAAGGGACGCTGGCGAATGTCGCCGCGTTCACCGCGCTCTGGATGGAGGGAGGCTGAACGGTAGGCGCTGTAATCACAAACGAGATCGGAACGGTGCGGGTTCCCGCGAGTGGCCCCGCATTGATGGTCAGCGTGGCCTGGTAAGTGCCAGGCGCGAGCGTTCCCGGAATTGCGTCCACGCTAATGGTCCCGTTGTTTTCTCCCTGCGTTGGTGAAATAGCCAGCCAGCCACTGCCGGTTGAGTAGGCGAGTGACGCGGTCCACTGCAAAAGGCCGCCGGAGGAATTCTGCACGTGTACGTAATCGGCTGATCGTCGGGCCGCCGGTCTGCGCCGTGTAAGCTCAGGGACGTCTCGGCCACCGATAGCGCCGGGAAGTACGAGGCGTCGCAATCGCCCAGAATGGTGCAATCGGCGGGCGGCGTGATCTGCTGGAAGCGAGGAATGGGATCGGTGGCGGTGGCCGTCTGGACGGTGGAAATCGGACCAAGCGAGACGTTCTCGGAGGTGGTTGTGGAAGTACCGCTGCCGGAGGGCGCAAGTACCAGGAACGTCGGAAACTGAGCGCTTTCCTGGATGGAGGAATTGGCGTCCACAACTTCGTAAACCGCCACGCCCGAGCCGTTGGTGAGCGTCACTTCACTCATCGAATCGAGGCTCACCGTTCCTGAGCCTGGAAGGCCGGGCAAATAGGCCGGAGTTCCGCCCGCACCGTTGGCATCTGCGCCAGGGACGAACGAAAGCAGCAACGACGACGAGGGTCCGGGCGTGTACATGCCGCCGGAAGCTGTTCCGCCGAGATCGCCGCCCCGAGTGGCCTCGGTTGCGTCTGAACCCGCAACTACCGTGGGAACAAATAAGCTTGCTCCCGCGGGAAAACCCGAATATTGCACGAAAATACGCGTTCCGGTGTCCGCGTTCAGATTCTCCGCCGCGGATTTGGGGCCGAAGGAATCGGCGAACCCTTCCGTGACGCGGGTTGAGGTGAAAGCTGAGTGGGAGGCGAGAAAGCTGGCGAAGCTTGCGACGTTCTGGGGCATCGGTGACCCAGCCTGAGTACAAACCAGTGTGCCTGAGAACGCGACGTAGAGACCATGCGCAGGCTGTCCCACCACCACCTGGTCGGTAGGAATTGAAAACGCGGTGTTGGGATTTAGCGCGATGGATACCTGCATCGGTTTACCGGGGGCGAAATCTAATTGATTAGCGGCGCCGCGCAAGCCGGTAATCTGAAGAGTAACCGAGCCCGTGGAAGACAAAGTGAAAGTGGCGCCGTTGAATACCAGGGTCCCAGGCCCCGTCAGCGTGGCGCTGGAGGCGACGGTTTGGGGTCCGGAGCCATTGTCCGCCGTGAATGAAATATCGATGAGGGTGTTGGAGGAAACGGACATCAGGCGGTTCGTGATGTCGACGTTCAAGAACAGATAAAGATCGACATTCAGAGTGGAGCCAGGCGCGCCGCCGGAACAACTGAATACGAGGTCGCCGGTCCGTTCGGTGATACCTTCTCCATGTACAATCGGGGGAAGGGCGGAAGGAGTGCAGTTTAAAGTAGCGGCCTGCGAGTTTATACAAGCCAGCGTCAAGAGAGCAGGAGCCACAACGAGGGACACCAGGGGGAACAACTGGCGAAACATGGGTACAGCCTTTCAAAGCTTGCCGGACGCGTGTTTCCATTGTACACGCCTTGATACACTTAAGTCGGGGCTGGCGCAAGCTGGTTCACAGCAATGACAGCACTAACGTCCATCGCGAGTCAGCCGGTTATCGGTGCACCCCTGCCGGTTGTTGGCAAGCCCTTGCTGGATACGTTCGGGCGCCTGCACGACAATCTCCGGATCAGTGTGACGGATCGCTGCAATATCCGGTGCTTCTATTGCATGCCGGAAGAAGACGTGAAGTATGCACCGCGCGAGGAGATCCTTTCGTTCGAGGAGATCGAGCGTGTGGCGCGCGTGGCAGTTTCGATGGGCGTCACCAAGATTCGCGTCACGGGCGGCGAGCCGCTGGTGCGCAAGGATCTGCCGGTGCTGATCGGGAAGCTGTGCGCGATTCCAGGCGTGCGGGATGTCGCGCTCACCACGAACGGCGTGCTTTTGGCCCGGCACGCACAGGCGTTGTACGATGCCGGCTTACGGCGTCTGAATGTCCATCTGGACACATTGGATCGCGAGCGCTTCCTGAAGATTACGCGGCGGGACGATCTGGGCAAGGTGCTGGAAGGCATTGAGACGGCGCAGCGGATTGGTTTCGGGCCGATCAAGATTAACGCGGTAGCGGTGAAGAACCTGGTGGAACCCGACGTGGTTCCTCTGGCGCGCTATGGCCGCGAGCGGGGCATCGGGATCCGGTTCATCGAGTTTATGCCGCTGGATTCGCAAGGGCTATGGGCGCGCGAGAACGTGCTGTCGGCGGACGAAATCATCGAGACGCTGTCGCGAGGAAATTTCGCCGCTGTTGGACATACCGGATCGCGATCCGCGCGCGCCTGCCACCCAGTATCGCTACGCCGACGGCATCGGCAGCGTGGGTTTCATCGCTTCAGTGACCCGGCCGTTCTGCCTCAACTGCAATCGCATCCGGCTCACCAGCGACGGCAAACTGCGGTACTGCCTGTTCGCCATCGAGGAGACCGACGTTCGGGCGCTACTGCGCAACGGCGCGCCGGATGCGGAAATCGCAGCCACCATCCGCGAAACAGTGCGCAAGAAATGGCTGGGGCACGAGATCAACACGGCTAAGTTTGTTGCTCCGCCACGCCCGATGTACGCGATCGGGGGTTAGAGTTGGTGAGTCATGACTCGTTCGAGTTGATCGAACAGGCCATGGCGTCGGGAGGCGCTCGGTCGGCTCTGGATCTGCTGGCGCGAAAATTCCTTAGTGAAAAACAATATCCGCAATTGTTTGAGACACGGTTGATGCAGAAGCGTCTGGAGCTGGGCCTTCCCTTGATCCAACTGGGTGCGATCGAGGATCTGCCGGAGCCGGAGCGCGGCAGTTATGAAGCTGGAGTAAGAGCGGCCGCGCGGGAAACCGGGACGCTGTTTTTGGCGGACGGCGATATTCCGCGTGCCTGGCCATATTTTCGAGCCATTGGCGAGCGGGAGACGGTCGCGTCGGCCATCGAAGCTTCGCAGCCCGGTGATCGAAACGAGGCGTTGATCGAGATCGCGCTGGGCGAGCGGGTTCATCCGCGCAAGGGTTTGGAGCTGGTGATCGCGCAGCATGGTATCTGCCGGGCGATTACTTATTTTGAGCAGTTCCCCAGTCTCGAGAATCGCGAAGCGTGTCTGGTGCTTCTCGTCCGTTCGCTGCATTCCGAGCTAGTCGCAAACTTGAAGAATGCAATCGCGCGCCGGGAAGGCCAATCCCCAATAACCCACGGCATTCGCGGCCTGATTCAAGGCCGAGAATGGCTCTTTGGCGAGTTCGATGCGTATGTCGACACCTCGCACGTGATCAACGTGATCCGGTTCGCTATGGATCTAGAGGATCGGGACGCCGTCCGCCTCGCCCTGGAGTTGTGCGAATACGGCGCGCATTTGTCGGCGCAGTTCAAGATGCGAGGCGAGCCGCCGTTTGAAGACATCTATCGCGACCATGCCATTTACCTGCATGCCTTGCTAGGCGAAGATCTGGACGCGGCGATCGGACATTTCGCGGAAAAGATTGCCGCGCAAGACGATCCGATGCGGGCGATTCAATCGGCGCAGGTGTTGGTGGGATTGCTGCTGCGCCATGAACGCTACCGGGAAGCCGTGGAAATCTCATTCGAACATTTGAGCGGGATTCCTGCCAACCAGCTGGCGTGTCCTACCTTGTATCAGCTCTGCCAACTGGCGGGCGACTCCCAACGGCTGAAGGAAGTGGCTCGCGAACGCGGCGACTTGCTTAGTTTCGCCGCCGGAGCGATCCAAGTGTAACGGTTGCTGTACACGTAAAGAGACGGAGGAGCGTCACATTACCATGCGTGGTGGAGACATCTTTTCAGGATGGGGCAAGATTTTGCGCGGCAAACTGCCGCTGCTTTCGATCGAAATTACCAGCGAGTGCCCGCTCAGTTGTCCAGGTTGCTATGCCTACGGCGACCGGCACCTGGGTGGCGGAGTGACTCTGACTCAGTTGTCGGATTCACGCGGGGACGATCTGGTGCAGGGCATCTTGAAGCTGGTGGACCAGCACGATCCGATGCAATTGAGCTTAGTGGGCGGCGAGCCGATGATGCGCCATCGCGAGCTCAGCGAATTGCTTCCCATCCTGAGCGCGCGGGGCATTTACACCATGGTTGTTAGCAGCGGGGTGATTCCCATCCCGGCGGAATGGACATCGCTGCCGCGCGTGACTGTCGCGATTTCGGTTGATGGGTTGCCCGAGCATCACGACGAACGCCGCAAGCCCGCCACCTACGAACGGATTCTCCGCAACATCGCGGGGCGAAGAGTGTACATTCATTGGACCGCGGTGCGGGCGCACGTGCAAGATCCCAGCTATGCCGAGCGCTATCTGGAGTTCTGGAGCGAACGCGAAGAAGTGAATCGCATCTGGATGAGCGTATACACGCCGCAACGCGGGGAGCAGAGCGCGGAACGGCTCACCAGGGAAGACCGAAAACGGCTGGCCGACGCCATTCCAGGGTTGGCGGAGAGATACCCGAAGTTCCTGATCAAGGGCGGTATGGCGCGAGCTATCTTGAGTCCTCCAGCCAGCCCCGACCAATGCGCGTTTGCGCGTGTGTCGGCGAATTATACGGCCGACCTGCGCACGCGCGTTACTCCGTGCGTGTTCGGCGGCGATCCGGATTGCTCGGAATGCGGCTGCGCCATCAGCTCAGCGCTGCACTGGATCACCAATGAAAAAGCCGCGGCGCGATTTGCGCTGGACGCGTCGTTGAAGGTGGGCGCGGCGGTGGCGAAGCTGAAGAAGGCCAGTTAGCCGCGGATGAACACCGGTGGACGCGGATAAGCAAAACATTGGGAATTGTATACTTGGCTACGGAGGAGCAACGATATGATCGCTTTAGAGATCAGGGCCGCCGAGGGCGGCGACGACGCTAAGTTATTGGTTGAGGATCAAGCCGCGATCTATCTGCGACGCGCGCACCGGAGATGCCTTTAGCGTAGAGGTTGTAGAACGCCTGCCAGGATACTGCTGCCTGTTGATTGCGGGCCTTACCGCGGCAGCATCCTTTAGCGATGAACCGGGTGGTCATCGCTGGCAGCGCATCCCGCCTACGGAGCGCAATGGGCGTGTTCAAACATCTACCGTGACGGTAGCGATATTGGAAGTATCCGAAAAACAAGAATCGGACGGTCTCAAGGAATCCGATCTGGAATGGTCCACGACGCGCGCAGGCGGTAAGGGCGGTCAAAACGTCAATAAAGTAGAGACGGTTGCCATCGTGCGCCATAAGCCAAGCGGCATCGCCGTGCGAAGCCAAACCGAGAGATCGCAATATCGCAATAAGCAGATTGCCCGTGGGATACTTGCCGCAAAGCTGAAGAGAATATCTGACGATCAGCTTCAGACCGAGACAGCGGCGGTGCGCAGAATCCAGGTGGGATCAGGTCAGCGCGGAGACAAAACTTGGACCGTGCGTGTACGAGATGGGATCGTCACGCATCACGCGAGCGGACGAAAGTTTCAATATGCTGCCTATGTGAAGGGAGACTACTTAGGCTTCCGCTTCTGTACTTAAATATATAGAGCGTGAGACGGAAGCGAAGACGAAGCGCGTCAGAACGAGCGTGATCTCTTATTGAACCAAAGGCGTGATGCAGGAGAACGTGCGACCACACGTCGAAGCCGGTTCACAGATTTACTCCGATGAAGCCGGAAGCTACTGGTGCATGGACGTCGAATACGCACACGAGATCATCAATCACGCGGAGGAATAAGTACGCGGGAACGCCCACGCCAACGGTCTGGAGAACTTCTGGTCGCTCTTGGATGGATCCATCGGCGGAGGCTACCTCAGCGTGGAACTGTTCCAAATGGTTCGCTACGTCGATGAGCGAGCATTCCGACACAACAATCGCAAAGACATGAATGACAGCGACCGCTTTGATCCTGCAGTACGCCAGATCGTAGGCCGTTGCCTCACTTGGGCCGGGGCCACCGGCAAACCAGCGGGTCGGTCACCGCGTATTAAGTGAAGAGATACAAGCAGGCAGCGACGGGGCGGCGGGATAAGAACATATCTAGGCTGTTATGTTACTATGCGTGCAGCCGAGTTGCGCTGGACTACGGCTTGCCGGGTTGCGCCATTCCATTATGTGCGATCCGTTGCCATCACATGCTGAGGCTACACGCGCATGTATGATGGATTCAATGGAAGAGTCTCATTCTCGGTGGGACCCGTCTCGGCTCCACTTCGAGTTTCCAGTTGCCGACAGGGAGCTGCGTCTTAAGGAGCTGGTGATATACATCTGCCATCAGTGCCTCGACGACCCAACGTTTTCGAAGGTCAAGCTTTACAAGATTCTGTTCTATTCGGATTTTCAGTCCTACGGACACTACCGGGAGCCCATCACGGGCGTGCCATACAAGAAGCTGCCTTTCGGCCCGGCCCCAGCATCTTACGAACAACTTCAGCGCGAAATGGTAAGAGATCGCCTTATTCGGGTGGTCGAGCAAAGAGTCTACGACTATAACAGACAGCGCTTCTTGCCACTAAAGGACCCCAGCTACGAGCTTTTTACAGCCCGCGACATTTCGGTGGTGGATCAATGGATCAGGTTTTTTTGGGAGAAATCAGCCAAAGATGTGAGTGAATTCTCTCATGGCAAAGCGTGGAGACTGGCCCAACCGTCCCAGCTTATTCCCTATGAAGCTGTGTTCATTTCCGATGAACCAGTGACCTTCGAAGATGTGGCTAGAGCTAAGGAATTGTCTGGAAAGTACGGCTGGAAATTGTAATACGCCAGTGTGTCATGGACGATCAGCCTCGATATCGTGAGCTGGAGCAACTGCCAGAGTTCGCAGCCCAATTCGATGCAATAATTGAGCGATATTCAGAGCAAGTGATCGGCCCAGTAATCGACGGTTTGATGTGGGGAATCGCCAGCAACCCACAAGAGTATGACCGCACCACGTGGAATATGCGCATCGCCAAGAGTCCTTCTCTTGGTCTGACGATTCCCACTCTTAGAATTTTCTTTCAGATCTTAAACGAAGCCCAAGAGAACGAACGAGTGCTTCTCTGTTGGATCGAGGAGACGAGCACCATCGACGACATCGCGCACCTTATGTGAGACATTCAAATGGAGCCTGCCAATCCACGCATACAAGTTCCCGACTCAACACCCTTCAAGAGGATGGACAACCTATACCGGCTGCGGTCGCCGCTCCGAGAGCAGAGATCGATCGGCGCGAGAGGGAATGGCGGAGACAACAGGGCAGGAAGAAACGAAGTAGCATCGAGCCGGTGCCGCGTGATCACTAAGGCCTAGTCCTCTACACCTCGCTGTTCAGCAGCAACGGTTGAGAGCTTCTGCTCTTTATCGCCGCGCTTTATATACAGTTTGTCCTTTTCAATGCGGAAGTTCACCATATCGCCGATAGTGAACGATCCGCCTTCAACTTCGTAGTCGATTTGCCTTCCACGAATCTTGTAAACGGGATGGTGGAAGGTGCGGGCCCGACCGCCGTGTGTTCGTCCCTGTGAGTCTGTGTAGACACCATTGCTTCTGACCGTGCTTTCCATTCTCATAGCCAACACGGTGCCGCTCTCCGGGTATACCTGAGTCGGTTTCTGCTTGCCGACGATGCCGAGTGCAGTCGCAACCAGGAGCAGTAGAATGCCACTTACGCGCGACGCTGTGCGAGATTCAGACATTACACGTCAAGTTCCTCTGAATTAGATGTCCGAAGTTGTTTGAGCACGTCTTGAATACCCTCCGGCGTGGCCCCGAGCTTGGCGAGTTGCTGTTTCAGTTGCTCGTTTCCGATGGCCTGTTTGCTTGAAGCTGTTCCCCCAACTACCTCAGTTCCTTCGGCACTCTCAGTTTCGAATATCCGGTAAACCACGTCGCTCCTTATGATTTGTAACTTGGGCATCACAGAATCCTCAGAATACAAGCCCGATCCCCTCGGGCAGACCTGTCAAGGTAGCTATTCCCATTATTCGTCGTCGGAGGCTAGCTTCGCCAGTACGGAGAAATCTTCCAACGTCGTAGTATCGCCTTTCACCTCTCCGTTGGTTGCCAGCTCGCGCAAAAGACGGCGCATGATTTTGCCGCTGCGGGTTTTGGGAAGCGAATCTGTAAACCGGATGTCGTCGGGCTTGGCGATGGGGCCGATTTCCTTGGCCACCCACTGTCGCAACAGATTCTTGTTTTCCTCGCTAGGGCTCTGCCCTCCCCTGAGCGTGACGAAGGCGGACACGGCCTGGCCCTTCACGTCGTCGGGACGGCCCACCACGGCGGCTTCGGCCACCATTGGATTCGCCACCAGCGCGGACTCGATCTCCATAGTGCTCAGCCGGTGCCCGGCCACGTTCAACACATCATCCACGCGGCCCAGCAGCCAGAAGTAGCCGTCGGAATCGACACGCGCGCCGTCGCCGGCGAAGTACATCCCGGGGATCTGCGACCAGTATTGTTCGTGGTAGCGCTCCGGATCGCCATAAATGGTCCGCAACATGGAAGGCCAGGGTTGTTTAATCACCAGGAATCCGCCGGCGCCGGGAGGCACGCTCACGCCTTCGCGAGTGACTACGTCGGCGATTACGCCGGGCAACGGCAGGGTGGCTGACCCGGGCTTAGTGGCGATGGCGCCCGGGAGCGGAGAAATCATGGCTGCGCCGGTTTCGGTCTGCCACCAGGTATCGACGATAGGGCAACGCCCGCCGCCGATCACCTCGCGGTACCACATCCAGGCTTCGGGATTAATCGGTTCACCGACGCTGCCGAGCAGGCGCAGCGAGCTGAGGTCGTGCTTGCGCGGCCACTGCTCGCCTAAACGCATGAACGCGCGAATCGAAGTAGGCGCGGTGTAGAAGATACTGACCTTGTATTTCTGGATGATGCGCCAGAAGCGATCGGGCCCGGGCCACGTGGGACCGCCTTCATAGATCACCACGCTGGTGCCGTTCTGCAACATGCCGTAAACGACATAGGTGTGGCCGGTCACCCAGCCGATGTCGGCCGAGCACCAGAACGTGTCCTCATCCCGCAGATCGAAGATCCATTTGGCCGTGATGTAGGCGCCCACCGAGTAACCGCCGGTGGTGTGCAGAATGCCTTTGGGCTTGCCGGTGGTGCCGGAGGTGTAGAGCAGGTAGAGCGGATGCTCGGCATCCAGCGGCTCGGCGGGACAATCGTCCGACGCGGTCTCCATCAACTCGTGCCACCAATGGTCGCGACCGGGCTGCATGCTGACGTTGCTTCCGGTGCGCCGGAACACCAACACGTTCTTCACCGTGGCGCACTGCGGCAGCGCCTGGTCCACGGCTTCTTTCAACTTCACTTCCGTGCCCCTTCGAAACGCTCCATCCTGCGTGATCACGGCCGCTGCTCCGCAATCGTTGATGCGATCGATCAGCGCCTGCGCGGAGAATCCGCCGAAGACCACAGTGTGCGCGGCTCCGATGCGCGCGCAAGCCAGCATCGCGATCGGCAACTCGGGGACCATGCCCATGTAGATGGCGACGCGGTCGCCCTTGTGGACGCCCAGCGACTTGAGCACGTTGGCGCACTTCGAGACTTCGCGCAGCAGTTGCTGGTAGGTGAGCGTTCGCGAATCGCCGGGCTCGCCTTCCCATTGAATGGCGGCCTTATTCTTGCGCCAGGTTGCGACGTGGCGGTCCAAACAGTTGTACGAAATATTGAGTTCCCCGCCCAGGAACCATTTGGCGAACGGCAGTTTCCATTCGAGCACGCGATCCCAGGGCTTGAACCAGTGCAGCTCGCGCGCGATTTTGTCCCAGAAACCCTCGGGATCGTCCTTCGCTTCCTGATACAGGCGCTCGTAATCGGCACGGCTCCTGATTTGCGACGCGGCGCGGAACTCGGGCGGCGGTTCGAAGATGCGTTGCTCGTTGAGAACGGAGTCGATGGCGTTCGATGACATGGCTTTCAATAGCATATCGCCGATGGACCCCTTAGATTAGTGAGAATTTAGGAACCGAGCCGCGACCAAAGGGAGCGATGACCTACTTCGTCACGTTTGCCTGTTACGGCTGCCACTTGCACGGCGATGAACTGGGCTCCGTCGATAAAAGGCACAATTTGCCGGGAGCCCGTCTACTGGAATCTGATCCAGCACGAGTTTCCGTTGAGCGGGGACGAATGGATCAGCCGCAATACGGAATGGACGGAATCCGGCGGGACGCCGTGCTCGCCTCTGTGATCGAACGTTGCTCGAAAAATGGATGGGATCTGCTGGCGGCGCACGTGAGGACCAACCATGTTCACCTCGTCGTGGAGGCCGAGGTTAAACCGGAGCGAATCATGAACGATCTGAAGTCGTACGCTAGCCGCCTACTAAACCGGCTGGGACTGGATGAACCAGCGCGGAAGAGATGGGCACGCCACGGAAGCACACGGTGGTTGTGGGAACGGGAACAGGTGTCGGCGGCGATTCGATATGTGGTTGACGAGCAGGGTGATCCGATGGCGGTTTTTGAGCGGAAGGAGGCGTGAAAGCAAACGCTCCCTTTGGTCGCGGCTCGGTAGGGATGCGTGAGGGTACGGATGCGTGAGGATACGGATGCGTGAGGGTACGGACGCGTGAGGATACGGATGCGTGAGCGTGCGGATGCGTGAGCGTGCGGATGCGTGAGCGTGCGGATGCGTGAGCGTGCGGATGCGTGAGCGTGCGGATGCGTGAAAATACAGGTGCGTGAAGGTACCAGTGCACGACGGTGTAAAATGAGTTCCGCAAGCTATGAAAAACTTCCTGATCGGACTGGTGCTGGGCGTGCTCCTTTGCGGACTGACGCTGTTGGTATTGGTGTTTGCGGCGGTCCGTTTCGCGGGGTCGTACGCCAACCGGCCCGCCAGCATCGCCGACGGCTCCACGCTGGTGCTGGATCTGGAAGGCGAAGTGCCCGAACGATTGCCGGCCGAGATCCCGATTCCGATCCTGCAGAGCCAGACAGCGATGTCGGTGGAGCAGGTTTGGGACACCTTCCGCGGAGCAGCCACTGATCCGCGAATCCGGGGGATTTTTTTTGAACCGCGGGGCCTGGATATCGGCTGGGCCAAAATGGAAGAGATTCACGACGAGATCGTTCAGTTCAAGAAATCCGGCAAGCCGATTATCACGTATCTGCGCAGCCCATCGGCGCGCGAATACTATCTGGCTTCCGCCACGGACAAAATCTTCATTTCGCCGGAAGATTCGATCGACCTCAAGGGATTGCGCGCTGAGTCCACGTATTATAAGCAGACGCTGGACAAGGTGGGCGTCAAGGCTGACGTGATTCACGCGGGCAAGTACAAAGATGCCGGAGACATTTTCACGCAAACTTCGATGTCGCCCGAAACACGCGAGGTACTGAACGCGGTGCTGGATCAATACTACGGCAACCTGATCTCCACCGTGGCCGAAGGGCGCAAAAAGCAGCCCGATGCCGTGCGGGCGCTCCTGGACGATGGCCCGTTTCTGGCTCGCGACGCGCTCTCCGCCGGGTTGATCGATTCGCTGGGCTATGAAGACCAAGCCGTCGAGGAAATGCAGATCCGTCTGAAGCAGACCGAGCTGAAAAAGGTTTCGGGCAAGGCCTACGTGAAGGGTCTACCCGCGGCGACGGGCGGTGGACGCAGGATCGCGCTGGTGGTGGGAGAAGGAACCATCACGGCGGGTTCCGGCAACGAAACCGCGGACGACGAAAGTTTCACTGGAACGGGCTTCATCAAATTGCTCAAGCAAGTGGAGAACGACTCGTCGATCCAAGGCGTGATCATGCGGATCGATTCGCCCGGCGGCGACGCCATCGCGTCCGACAATATTCTGCATGAGGTGAAGAACCTAAGCAAGAAGAAGCCCCTGGTGATTTCCATGGGCGACGTTGCCGCTTCCGGCGGATACTACGTCGCGGTTACCGGCGATCCGATCATCGCTTATCCCAATACGCTCACCGGCTCCATCGGCGTGATCTTCGAGCGCTTCTCGTTGCGCGGGCTGTATGACAAGATCGGGGTGGACAAGCAACTGCTTTCGCGGGGCCGGTACGCCGATATCGATTCCGATTACGCGCCGCTCAGCGATGCCGAACGGCAAAAACTCACCGGCCAGATCGATGCTTTCTACCGGGCATTCGTTAGCCGCGTGGCGGAGGGCCGCAAGAAGCCCTTCGATCAAATTGAACAGCTGGCCCAGGGCCGTGTCTGGCTGGGCGCCCAGGCCAAAGAAAACGGCCTGGTGGATCGCTTGGGCGGGCTGGATCGCGCGGTGGAAGTGTTGAAGCAGCAGGCGCACATGTCGCCGTCCGACCGCGTTACGCTGGTGCCTTATCCCGGACGGCGGAGCGTCTTCGATGTGCTTTTCAGCCGCGCCGACCCGGCCGCTGAAGTGAAGATGCGGCTGGAAAAAATACTGGGCAAACTCCCGCTAGAGGCGCTATCGCAGCGGGGTTTTCTGAAAATGATGCCCTATTCCATCAGCGTTCGCTAGCGCCGGTTGTGCATCCTAGTACCAAAGATGTCCGGGTAATGGAACGAAGGTTCTGTGGTGAATGCCTGATTTCGATCTAAGGTAAAGGTGGGGACGTTAATGGAAACCCGACACGATCTGCGCCGCCAGGACAGGCAGGCTTGCAACCACAACGTAACAGTGATGTGGCGCGGCCCGCTGGGCGAGGACAAGTTTGTCCTGACGAAGGCGTTGGACATCTGCGAATCGGGGCTCCGATTGCAAATGCCTGAGGCGCTGCCAAAGCAGGCGTACTTGGCACTCAGCGCGGCCAAGCTGGGGCTGGTGGGCCACGCCTCCGTACGCCATTGCTCTCGGATTCGCGCTTCCAAGTTTTCGATCGGGGTGGAGTTTACGGCCGGGCTGCGTTGGACGCCGAAGGGCTAGTCCCTGGTCCTCAAAAATTGACTTTCACGCGCGTGTGTGAAACGTTGAAGGTTCCATGCACGCAAGTCAACCTCCCCGCTTGATTGTCGGCATTACCGGCGCTACAGGCGCGATTTTTGGCGTCCGATTGCTGGAAGCTCTGCGCGCGTCCACCCTGGACAGATCCCCTGTTGAGACGCACCTGATCGTCAGTAAGTGGGGTGCGCACACGCTGGCGGAGGAAACCAATTACTCGCTGGAGCGCGTGCGGCAGATGGCGACTTACTTCTATCCGGCCGAGCGATCAGGGCGCGGCGATTTCAAGCGGCTCGTTCCTGACGTCCGGAATGGTGGTGGCGCCATGCAGCGTGCGGACGCTTGCGGCCATCGCTACCGGCCAGGGTGACAACCTGATCCACCGGGCGGCCGACGTGATCCTGAAAGAGCGCCGCAAGCTGGTGCTGCTGGTGCGGGAGACGCCGCTGAACGAAATCCATCTGGAGAACATGCTGAAGCTGTCGCGGATGGGCGCGGTAATTCTGCCGCCGGTGCCGGCGTTCTACAATCACCCGCAATCCATCGACGCGCATGGTGGATCACGTGGTGATGCGTACGCTGGATCAGTTCGGCATCCACACCGATCTCGCGGGACGCTGGGGCAGCGAGATGCAAGTGCCGCTGGGCGGAAAGATTTCCCAATAACCGGGCTTCAGAAAGCGAGTTCTACTGGCCGCGCTTGGCCTTCAATTCGGCCAGGAGCCGCGTAACTTCCTCTTGCTTCTCAAGCGAGGCGAACCGGTCCTCAATGGTGTCTCCGGTTAATTCGGCCTTGGCCAGGCTCAACGCTTCACTGCGCTGCACCTTACCCTTCATGCGGTCAAACGCCTCGGTGTTCGAGGCGTCGCCCATCGCGAGTCGCGCGTCGCCAGCCTTGTTCAACGCCCGCGCGCGGCGATGCTGTGCGATCAGCACGTCGCTCTTGGCCTGCGCTTCGGCCAGCTTCTGCTCCAGCTTGCGGAACGCCGATTTGAGATTTTCCACCTGCACTGTCTGGTCGGCCACCTGGTCCGCAAAGTTCTCGGCCAAGGATCGGTAACTGAGCGACCGCTCAATGGCCGCTCGCGCCAGATCGTCCTCTTTCTTATCCACCGCAAGTTCGGCCTTGCGAACCCAATCCGCGGATTTCTCCTGGTTCTCCTTGTGCTTCTTTTCGAGCAAGTGCTGGTCGGCGATGGCGATCGCCACCTGAGTCTTCACTTGCAGCAGTTGATTCTGCATATCGAGAATTACCTGCTTGATCATCTTTTCAGGCTCCTCGGCCTTGTCGATGATGTCGTTGAGATTGGCCCGTACTAGCGTAGCCACGCGCTCCAAAAGTGCCATGATGTTGCTCCTTATGAATTGGCGACGGTTCCCGATCCATTGCCTGGTTTGGGAGCCTTGTCGCCGATGGTTCTGACTTTTCCAAGTAGTTCGGACATTTGCATGCCCGAAAGTGTTTCAAACAACGCGGGGATCTGCGCCGCAATCTTGGTGAGATCGCCCGTGATCTTGTGCATTCCCGCGGCTTCGCCATCGCCGGTGGAAACGATGGTGATTTTGTCGATGTTGGCGAGCGGCGCAGGCGAGAGCCCGCACCACTTCCGGCAGGCCTGGTGATGAGCTTGTCCACGACGGCGGCCTGGTTCCATTCCTGATACGCCTCAGCTTTCACGCTCATGGCCTTGGCTTCCGCCTCGCCTTTTTTCAGAATGATCTCCGCCTCGGCTTCACCCTGCGAGCGGATGGCGGCGGCATGGCCTTCCGCTTCCGCCGTGAGGCGCGACTTCTCGGCGCCCGCGAGCGCTTCGATGCGGCCGCGTTCCGACTTCCGCCTGCTTAAGCATGGTCGCGATCAGCTCATTCTCGCGGCGCTTGATTTCGGCCTCTTGTACTTTGGTCTCTTGTTCCTTCTGTACGATTTGGATTTTCACCTGTTCGGCGATCACTTGCTGCTGCATGATATTGGCCTGGATGTCGTAGGCTTTGTCGGCCTGCGCCTGCTGCTTCTTGGTGGCCTCCACATAAGTGGCCCTCTTGATTTCCAGATCCCGATTCGCTTCGGCCTGCTTGGCCTGCGAAAGAGCTTCGGCGAGAACGCGCTCCTGATCGGCCTGGGACTTCGCCACCGCGGCGGCGCGCATCGCTTCGGCGCGTTTGATGGCAGTGTCGCGTTCGGCTTCGGCGGTTGCCACGTCGGCATCCCGCTTGATGCGGGCGACGTCGGGCCGTCCCATGTTCGAGATGTAGTCGTTCTTATCGCGAACTTCTTTGATGGTGAATGAAATCACTTCCAGGCCCATCTTGCTCATGTCGTCCGCGCAGGTGCCGCGCATGCGGTCACCCACCATCTCGGGTTCCTTCACGATCTGCTCCACCGAAAGCTGGCCGATAATGCCGCGCAAATGGCCTTCCATGACCAATCGGATGAGCGCCTCGCGCTCCTGATCGCTTTTGGTTAGGAACTGCTCCGACGCCGTCTTGATCGATTCCGGATCAGACTTCACCTTGATCTGAGCCACGGCTTCCACCGTGACCGCGACGCCTTGCTTGGTGTAAAGATCCTGCTGCGGCGCGACATCGAAGGACATCAACTGCAGCGACAGCTCGTGACAGCTTTCGATCATCGGAAAGATCACGGTGCCGTGGCCCTTCACGATTCGAGTGCCGCGGAAACCATACACCACCAGCGCTTCGTGCGGGCCCGCCTTGCGATACATCCGGGCGAACATTGCCATCAGGAACATGATGACCAGGACCATCAGTCCCGCCATCGTGAGCACTTCCACTGGAAGGGGCATTGCTAATTCTCCTTTTTCGACTCGCTGATTTCTTCCCAAGGCCGGACGTAGGCGATGCCGCGCTCGTAGCGCGTTACCACCACTTCCACGCCCTTGGCGATGGGCCGTCCATCTTCACTTCTGGCGCTGGCCGCCCGGCGCACACCGTTCTGCGAAAAGATCATTTCTCCAGTGCCGTTTTCACGCACCACGCTGCTCAGGCGCCCCAGCACGCCGACCATTTCGTAGTCGGCCGGATCCAAGTCGCGGTCATGCTTCAACAGCACCTTGAACAAGAACCAGAAAACCACCGCGGCGCCGATTAGCCCGCTCAGCACAGCGAAGCCCAGCGCCAAGACCGCCCAGATGCTCGAATAGCGGCTAAGCAAATATCCGACGCCCCCGAACCATGCCAGAAACGCCGCGATGGTTCCGAAATTGATGGGCGACGCTTGGGACCCCTTGCCGCCTGGGCCATGGGCGGAGTGCGCGTGCAATCCTCGCGGCAGGTGCAGATGCAGATGCGTGGATCCGGCCAGGAACGCAAGCAGACTGCACAAGAAGCCGACGCAAAAGCAAAAGAAATAGAAAGTTTCCCAACTCATATGGCTTTCCTCGACCTCATCGACCGGCGTTCCTCCTCAGGGGCGAGTGGGGTTCCGGTCTCAGGACCTGGAACAGGCGATCCACCAGGCCGGGCGTATCCAAAATGGATTCGATCAACAGCAGGCACTTGCGCGAATCTTCATGCTTGGCCAAACTAAGCAGCGCGCGGCTGACTTCGGGATCGCGCGCAAACCGCTCCACGCCGCCAATCAGCCACAGATCCAGCTGATCTTCGCCCACGCGAACATCGGACATCAGCTCGGTGTGAAAACCCTCCGGATCGTCCACCAGGTAGCCCGGATGCACCTTGAAGAAGCGCGCCAGCAGCATGCGCGTCGCGTTGGTCAGATGCGGGCGGCTGCCGCTTTCGATCTGCGACAGATAGGACTGGCTGAAGGACTGTTTCAGCTCGCTCTTGATGGCGCGGACAATTTCCTGTTGCGTCATCTCGCGGCCCAGCCCGCGGAGGGTGCCTTCCACTTCGCGCAGGTAGCGGAGTTTATCGCCCAGTTTCATATTGCAATCAGCAATCAGTATATTGCAATTTGCAATCAGAGTCAAGGGCCGAAAATACCACCCCGCCCGTAAGGCGGGATGTTATTGATTCGCTTGGGGAACCGAGAAGCGCCAGGAAAACATCAGCAGGCCGATGCAGGCGAGCAGCGACATCAGAGTAGTAAACGCGGCGGGCACGAAATAAGTGGAATGGTAGTCCAGCACGAGATCCCCTTGGCCCGCCGGCACCACCACGCCCATTAAAGCGTAATCCACAGTCAGCACCGGCAGATCTCGGCCTCCTAATCGCGCAGTCCACCCAGGAAAATAGGCATTACTGACGCGCAACAGACTCGGTGTCGCACATTGGTAGTGGATGCGATAGTGACCGGGAGTAAACTCGCGCACGTCCGCGACGCCGCGTGGATCCTGCGCGGTGACATTTACCCCGTAAGGAACCAATGCCTGTCGGGAGGGCTTTAAAGAAGCGAGGCGCTGCCTGTTCTCGTCCTCATCTTTCAAGGGCACAAGTTCCTGCGGGAAATTGGCGCGAGGAAGCGGATCGGCCAGCACATGCACGTCGCCCGTACGGCCGTCCAGCCAGCGGCTGACGTTGAGATCCTTGCGCAGTTCGTTATTCGACTGCATGGCCGTGATAAAACTGGCGTAGCGCGATATCTTCAACGGACCATAACCATAGGTCACCTCGGTCCGCTGATCCAGAAAATGGGACATGGGTCCGAAACTAGCCAGGGATTCGATGCCATCGAAGCGGGTAAGAGGAGGCAAACCGTTGACTATGGCTTGACGAAAGAGGTCCTCTTTGGAACCATACAGCTCATCGTAGCTCTGGCGCGAATACGCTAGGGGATTGGTGACGGATTGGTGGTAGACCAGGTCCGCGCAAAAGAATATCAGGACGGCTGCGGGTAACCACTGAATCGGCCACTTCTGAAGGATCGCCACCAGGCCGGACGCAGCCAGCAACGCCAGACCGAGCGAAGGTACAAACCAAATGTTCACGGGAGCGCGAATGCTGCTAAAACCAGGCAGGCGAGCCATTAGCAAATAGAGTCCAGCGGACTGTCCCATCGCATACCAGATGGTGGGGATGATGAGCAACAGTCCGGCGATCCAGAGCCTGCGGAGGCGCAAGCCAAAGAGCGCGAGAGGAACCAGCAGAATTCCAGCGTAGAAATAGTATTGGGTGATATCCTCCGGGCCATGATAATTCCCCGAGAAGAGGCCGTAGAAATCCGGGCTTACTAGCGTGGATAACGCGGCCAGCGGCATCATGCCTTCGGTGCGGGTAACGGCCGCCAGGGCGGAGCGTACCGAATTCACAGCCAATTCCAAGCCGGGCCCCGTTCCAATAGCGGAAAGGAGTGTTCCGATCAGTGGAATTGCGAGTGCGATCCCGAGAATGGCGAACCATCGGCGGGGCGCTAAAATAACCTGCGCCACGGCGAATAGACCCAGCGCCAGGAAACTATACAAGATGGTTTGAAAGTGGCCGGCCAGAATCAGCATGCCCGCCGCCATTCCGCCCAGGATGGTGTAGCGCAACGGGTGGGACTCCAAAGCCAAGTGGAGCAACAGCAGCAGCCAGGGCATCCAGGCCGCCGCTTGGAGGATGGTGGTATGGGAGCTGTGTTCGACGAAGAATCCGGAGAGCCCATAGCAGAGCCCCGCCAGCACCGCCGCCTGCCGGTGACGCAGCAAGCGCCAGGCCAGGAAGTAGGCCCCCAGGCAAGCCCAGAGCGAATGCAGCCAGTGCTCGGCGACGAGCACGTGCGGAGACACTCCAATCAGAAAAAACGGCCAGTTGAGCGGGTACCACGCGCCCACCTGCGGATCGGCGAGAAACGGATAGCCGGACCACGGGTACGGCGACCAGAAGGGGATGCGTCCAGCGTGCAGCTCCTGGGATAAGTAGTTCTGGACCACCTGATAATAGTCGGCCGCATCCCACAAAATCGACGTGCCTCCGGAGGTCATGGGCGTCCAAAAGCACACTAACGTCATCGCCAAAAGAATCAACGGGCCGAGAACAGGCCAGCGGTCAACAGTCGTTTTCCTGGGCTGCTTCTCGGATTGAGGCGGCGAGACTCGGGTCTTTTTTCTCGAGACTTTTGGCATGAAATTCTTGAATGATCTGATATTGCCGCTCTCGATTGTAACAACGGAACGCGGCCTTGGTGGATCGAATAGAATGGGGCAGATGCAGGTGGAAGCGCTGCTCCAGACCTATCCTCGATCCCGTCCCGCGCTGCCACCGGAACAGCAAGCCAGCTACCTGGATCACTATCGATCGAATCGGGCAGGGAAGCAAGGGCTGTCAAGAATTGTGGTTCGGCTGGAATCCTGGATGCACCGGAAGGTGGCGGCGGGAGTGACGGGAGGTAATCTTTTGGAAATCGGCGCGGGCAATCTGAATCACGTTCCCTACCTGCCGGAAGGTTGCACATACGACGCGATCGAACCATTCCAGGAGCTTTGGCAGGATAGCCCGCACCGCGGGAGCCTGGGTCACGTGTATGCCGATGTGCAAGAGATTCCGGCAAGCGCGAATTACGATTGCATTTTTTCCATCGCGGTGCTGGAGCATCTGCGGGACCTTCCGTTCATTCTGGCCCGCTCCGGCCTGCTGCTCCGGGACGGCGGGACGTTCCGGGCGGGTTTTCCGAGCGAGGGCGGCTTGCTATGGGGACTGGCGTGGCGGCTCACCACGGGGATTGAATACCGCCTGCGGCGCGGACTCGACTACGGGGCCATCATGCGGCACGAGCACCTGAACACGGCGAGCGAAATCCTGGCCCTGCTGCGCTATTTCTACCAACAGGTGGAGGTGCTCCGCTTTCCGTTACCGCTCCAGCATCTCAGTTTCTACACCACAGCCACGGCCCGGCGGCCACGTCTCGATCGCTGCCGAAGCTTCAACGCGCTCAGAATCGAGCGTCGCGTTCTGACCCATGAATAGTGACGGCACGGCCGCTACCGGCGAGCTGGTGAGTGTGGTGGTTCCCGCTTATAACGAGGAGAAAAACGTCCCGGCGGTGTACGAAGCAATTCGATCGTCACTGGCCGGCTGTGAGGCCCGCGAAATCATTTTCATCGACGACGGCTCGAGCGATGGAACCGCGGAACGGGTCCGTGGCTTGCGCTCGCGGGATTCGTCGGTGCGATTGATCCGCTTCGGCCGCAACTTCGGCCAGCAGTCGGCACTGCTCGCCGGACTGGAGGCTGCTCGCGGAGCCGCCGTGATCACGCTCGATTGCGACTTGCAACACCCGCCTGAATTGATCCCCCGCATGCTCCAGGAATGGCGAAACGGGGCGCAGGTGGTGCAAATGCTACGCACCGAAACCGAGGGCGCCGGATTCTTCAAGAGGCTTACTTCTCGCATCTTCTACCGGTTCGTCAACATGCTGAGCGAGACTCCCGTGATCAGCGGCGCGGCAGACTATCAGCTTTTGGATCGGGTGGTAGTGGATGCGGTTCTCAGGTTCAGAGATCGTTATCCGTTTCTGCGGGGGCTGGTGGGCTGGCTGGGCTTCCCCGCGACCAGGATCGAGTACGTGGCGCCGGAGCGCCAGCGAGGAACGAGCGGATACACATTTCGAAAGATGCTGCGCCTGTCGCTGCAGGCGGTAATGGGACTTTCCTCTAAACCTCTGCGATTCTCGTTCTACTTCGGCCTCTTAACGGCGATTTTTTGTGTGTTGTACGCGGCCTTCGCGGTACTAGCGCTGGCCGCCGGCAAAAACGTGCAAGGCTGGACGTCGGTGATCGTGATGGTCACCTTCTTAGGCGCGGTTCAATTGGTCTCCATCGGAATTGTCGGCGAGTATATTGCGCGGGTCTACGAACAGAGCCGCGGCGTTCCCCGCTATGTGATCGTGGAGGGTGATGAGCCGCGCGCTGCCCGCGGAGTTCAGCAAGTGGAAAGCTAACGGCGGGCGATTGCGGTGTTTATATCCCCTGCTGCATAACCGCCCGGCCCTGATAGGCTTCCAAAACCTCGTCCACCCGCCCGTCCATCATCACTGAGCCATGGTCGATCCATAGCGCGCGATCGCACATGTCTCGGACGGCGAAGGCGTGGTGCGATACGAATAGCATCGATTTGCCGGAACGGCGGAAGGACGCCAATGCCTCCTTGCTTTTCTCCTGAAAGCTGGCGTCCCCAACGGCCAGGACCTCGTCGATCAACAGAATATCGGGCTCGCATTGAATGGCGATCGAAAAAGCCAGGCGCAAGATCATGCCGCTGGAGTAGGTGCGCAGCGGATCGTCGATGAATTCGCCGATGCCGGAAAACTCCACGATTCTGTCGAATAGCTCGTTCGTCTTTCGCTTGGACAGGCCTAGCAGCGCGGCGTTCAACACCAGATTCTCCGCGCCGGTTAAATCCGGATGGAAGCCGGAGCCCAATTCCAGCAGCGCGCGCGATCCGGCCGTTGACCCGCACCATGCCTTGGTCCGGCTGGGTCAAACCCGCCGCCAGACTGAGCAGCGTGCTCTTTCCAGCGCCGTTGGAGCCGACAATGGCCAGGCTCTCGCCGTCGTCCAATTGGAACGAAACATTCCGCAATGCGCAGAACGGCTCGTGATGCACCCGGCCAAACCAGCGCGTGATGTGCGTGCGCAACAACTGGCGTCCCCGTGCTGTGAGGAAACGCACTTGGAAACGTTTTGAAATTCGATCAGCATGCCGGCCTACAAGCGCGCATAAAAGCCATCTTTCAATTTCCCGAATACGAACAATCCCGTAGCGAACATGGCGACCGACACAATGGCCAGACGAATCAGCGTGGAGCCCGAGCGGGCGCGTGGCCGTCGATCAAAACATTGCGCATCATCAGCACCAAGGCGGCCACCGGATTGATCTCGATACACCCCGCGGAAACGAGCCGGGATCAGCGCGAAGGAATAGAATACCGGCACCAGCCAAAAGAGCACCGTATTGGTGGATTCGACCACGTATCGCGTGTCCCGCACGTAAACGTTCACCGCCGAAAAAGCCAGCGCCAATCCCATCACGAACAAAATCTCCAGGCCCCAGATCAGCGGCAGCCATAGCCAGTGGATGTTCACGCCACGTCCGAACACCAGGATGATGGCAAGCAGCAGGGCGATCTGTATCAGCAGATGCAGGCAATTGGAGAGAACACTGGCGATCGGAAATACCAGCCGCGGCACCGGAACTCTCTTGATGAGCGACGCGTTCTCTAATATTGAGGATGCGCCGGTGACCCAGGCCAGCGTGAAAAAGTTCAGAGGAACCAGGCCGCACAGCACCGACAGCGGAAAATTCCGGTCGTTGGGCTGAGCGAAAATCTTGGTGAAAATGAACGTCAAGACGCCCATCATGATCAGGGGGTTCAACAGCGACCAGAGCACGCCCAGGGACATGTTCCGATAGCGAACTTTGAAGTCCTTCTCGACCAGGTTGCGAATTAAGAAGAGATAATCACCGTGCCACACGAGTTAATCCAATCTGACAGACCACGAATTCACAATTATACGCCGCCGGGACGCCTTCTTAAGATGCTGCGCTCGCGCTCCCTCACGGTCGCGGTTCTGAAAGCACGCGCAAACACGCAGCCCGCTTCTGAACCGCGCGCCGGCAGCAAACTCGCAGACGACAGGAGGTCGTGCACTGGAGCCAGCGGGCGATTCGAAGAACACCGGACGGGTGGCGCGTTAGCAAGCGTGCTTCGACCTTGCGTGCTTCGACCTTGCGTGCTTCTGCCTTGTTGAACCTCGCGCCGCGACATGCTTCAATATGAGAGACACCCCTTCCTGAGAACACTGGAGGACAATCCGAATTGAACGCTGCAATCCTCGCCCTGGAGGACGGGACGGTCTTCGAGGGCAAGAGCTTTGGTGCGCCAAAAGATAGCCTGGGCGAAGTTGTCTTCAATACCGCCATCACCGGCTACCAGGAGATTTTCACCGATCCGTCCTACGCGGGCCAGATCGTGGTTCTGACCAACCCGCAAATTGGGAACTATGGCGCGAATGCGTACGACCAGGAATCGGCGCGGCCGTACATCGAGGGCCTGGTAGTGCGAGAGTTCTCGCGCGTGGCGAGCAATTGGCGATCGGAAGAGAACGCGGAGCAGTTTCTTTCTGAAAACGGAATCCCGGTAGCCGCCGAGATCGACACCCGCGCGCTGGTGCGTCATCTGCGTACGCGCGGCGTGATGCGCGGCGTTCTGTCGATCGGACAGCGGGACCACAAGGAATTGATCGAACGAGCGCGACAATCGCCGTCCATGGCCGGGCTGGATCTGGCGACGCGCGTGTCTACGCGGTCGCAATACACCTGGGACCAGCCGGTGACGCCCTGCTGCGCTTCCGATGCGCTGGCAAAAACGGTTGAGCAGTTCTGCCACGTGGTGGCGTACGACTATGGAATCAAGCGCAACATTTTGCGGCGATTGGTACACGTGGGCGCTCGAGTGACGGTGGTGCCCGCGCTGACATCCGCCGAAGACGTTCTGGCGCTCAAGCCGGACGGCGTGTTTTTGTCGAATGGGCCGGGCGATCCGGAGCCGCTCGAATTCCAGGCGCAACAGGTCCGCAAGCTGATCGGCAAGAAACCTGTGTTCGGCATCTGCCTGGGCCATCAGATTCTGGGCCTGGCGCTCGGCGGCAAGACCTACAAGCTCAAGTTCGGGCATCGCGGCGCGAATCATCCGGTGCTGAACCGCATGACCGAGAAGGTGGAGATTACGTCGCACAATCACGGCTTCGCGGTGGATCCGGATTCGCTGAACGTGAACGAAGTGGATTTGACGCATATCAATCTGAACGATCAAACGCTGGAAGGTTTCCGGCATCGCAGCGAGCCGGTATTCTGCGTGCAGTACCATCCCGAAGCGTCGCCGGGTCCGCACGATTCGCATTATCTGTTTGACGATTTCATGCAAATGATCAAGGACTACGGCGGAAAATGAGCGATGCCTCGGCGTAACGACATTCATCGCATCCTGATCGTCGGCTCCGGTCCCATTATTATCGGGCAGGCCTGCGAATTCGATTATTCCGGCGCGCAAGCTTGCAAGGCGCTGCAAGGCCGACGGCTATGAAGTGGTGCTGATCAATTCCAATCCGGCCACCATCATGACCGATCCCGATCTGGCCGACCGCACCTACGTTGAGCCGCTGACCGTGGCGTTCGCCGAGGAAGTGATCCGCCGCGAGCGTCCGGACGCGCTGCTTTCGACAGTGGGCGGCCAAACGGGCCTCAACCTGTCCGTCGACCTGGCAGCAGCGGGCGTGCTCGACAAGTATGGCGTCGAGCTGATCGGCGCCAAGATCGAATCCATCAACAAGGCCGAAGACCGTTTGATGTTCAAGGATGCGATGCGCAAGATCGGCCTGGAGACGCCGCAATCGCAACTGGTGAACAACGTGGATGACGGACTGGCCTTCGCCAATCGCATCGGCTATCCCGTGATTCTGCGCGCCAGCTTCACTCTGGGCGGCTCGGGCGGCGGGATCGCTTACAACCGCGAAGACCTTACCGAGATTCTGGAGCGCGGCCTGGATCTTTCGCCGGTGCATGAGGTGCTGATCGAAGAGAGCGTCCTGGGCTGGAAAGAATTTGAGCTGGAGGTGATGCGGGACCTGGCGGACAACGCCATCATCGTGTGTTCCATCGAAAACTTCGATCCGATGGGCGTCCACACCGGCGATTCCATCACCGTCGCGCCCGCGCAAACGCTCACCGATCGCGAGTACCAGATGATGCGCGACGCATCGCTCGCCTGCCTGCGGGAGATCGGCGTGGACACCGGCGGATCGAACGTGCAGTTCGCCATCAATCCGGAAAACGGGCGCATGGTGATCGTGGAGATGAATCCGCGCGTCTCGCGCAGCTCGGCGCTGGCGTCCAAGGCCACTGGATTTCCGATCGCGAAAATCGCGGCCAAGCTGGCGGTTGGTTATCGTTTGGATGAAATCAAGAACGACATCACCGAAGTGACTCCAGCCTGCTTTGAGCCCACGCTCGATTACGTGGTGGTGAAGATTCCGCGCTGGCAGTTTGAAAAATTCCCAGGCGCCGAGCCGGTTCTGGGGACGCAGATGAAGTCGGTGGGCGAAGTGATGGCCATCGGCCGTACGTTCAAGCAGGCGCTTGCGAAGGGTCTGCGAAGTCTCGAAACCGGCAAAGCGGTCACTTCCGAAACATTCGATCCAGGCGCTCATCCGCCAGCGCTTGATTACTCCGAATCCCGAGCGCCTGGGCTACATCCGCTTCGCTCTGGAACAGGGCTGGACGGTGGAACAAATCCACGAGATCACGTCCATCGACCCCTGGTTCTTGAAGCAGCTTCGCGAAATGGCGGACCTGGAAAGCGAGCTTGCGGGTCAAAGCCTGGCAGCGCTTTCGCGCGATCAGATTCTCGCAAGCCAAACGCGACGGCATCTCCGATCCCCGGCTCGGACGGTTGTTGGGCTCCGACGCAGACACCGTGCGCGCTCGCCGCAAGGAGCTGGGCGTCACCGCGGTGTTCAATCGCGTGGATACCTGCGCGGCGGAATTCGAAAGCTTCACGCCTTACCTTTACTCCAGCTACGAATCGGAAAACGAATCCGACCCGAGCGATCGCAAGAAGGTGATGATCCTCGGCAGCGGCCCCAACCGCATCGGCCAGGGCATCGAGTTCGATTACTGCTGTTGCCACGCATCCTACGCGCTGGCTGAGTTCGATCACGAATCGATCATGGTGAACTGCAATCCGGAGACCGTCTCGACGGATTACGACACCAGCGATCGCCTGTACTTCGAGCCGCTCACGCTGGAAGAGGTCTTGAACATTTGCGACGTGGAGAAGCCGGATGGCGTGATCGTCCAATTCGGCGGCCAGACTCCGCTGAACCTGGCGCTGCCGCTTAAGGCCGCTGGCGTGCCGATCATCGGCACCGATCCCGCCGATATCGATCTCGCCGAGGATCGCAAATTATTCGGCAAGCTGCTGGACGATCTGGGCATTCCGTCGCCTCCGAACGGCACGGCCACCAGCGCCGAAGAAGCCTGCGCGGTGGCTCGCCGTCTTGGCTACCCGGTGCTGGTGCGGCCCAGCTACGTGCTGGGCGGACGCGCCATGGTGATCGCTTACGACGAAGAGATGGTCCGGCGCTACATGCACGAAGCCGTGATCTTTTCGCAAGAGCGGCCGGTGCTGATCGACCGGTTTCTGGAAGACGCCACCGAAGTGGATGTGGACGCGCTGGCCGATCAGGATGGGAACGTGCTGATCGCGGGCATCATGGAGCACATCGAGGAAGCGGGCGTGCATTCGGGCGACAGCTCGTGCGTTCTGCCGCCGCAGGGCCTTTCGAGCGCAGTGCTCAAGACCATTCAGGAGCATACCGAGCGACTGGCGCGCGCGCTTCACGTCATCGGACTGATGAACGTGCAATACGCGATCAAAGACGGCGAGGTGTATGTGCTGGAAGTGAACCCGCGCGCGTCGCGCACCGTCCCCTACGTGAGCAAAGCCACCGGCGTGCCGCTGCCGAAGGTGGCGGTGGGCCTGATGCTGGGCAAGAAGCTCCGCGACTTCGAACATCTCACGGGAGGCCGCACATCCGGCGTTCTGCCCGTGCCGCAGTGTTTCGTGAAATCGCCGGTATTCCCGTTCGGAAAATTCCCGGGCGTGGATCCCGCGCTGGGGCCTGAAATGCGATCCACCGGCGAAGTGATGGGCGTCGGCGAAAACTTCGGCGAAGCGTTCAGCAAGGCTCAGCTAAGCGCGGGTACTCCGCTGCCCGAGAGCGGCGTGGTCTTCATCAGCGTGAACGATCGCGACAAAGCGGTGGCTGTGGAAGTTGCCAGCCACGTTTGCGGAGCAGGGATTTCAGCTCGCCGCCACGCGCGGCACCGCGGCGGTCTTGAAGGCCGCCGGGTCTGCAAGTGAAGACGGTGTTCAAGGTGAACGAAGGACGCCCCAACGCGGTGGATATCATGAAAGCCGGCTCCGTGAAGCTGGTGATCTACACCACCACTGGCGGCCACACCTTTAAGGACGAGCGCGACATCCGGCGCACGGCAGTGGCCTATCGCATCCCGTGCATCACCACCATCAGCGGCGCGAAAGCGGCGGCGCAGGCGATTGTGTCGAGCAAGCGCGATCCTATCCGGGTATGGAGCTTGCAGGAAATTCACCGGCCTGCCGGTGTCACAGCTACCAACTGAACCGCGATCGTGAGGGAGCGGCCTCTTACCGCTGGCTTGCTTCACCGGCCTGAACCCTCTGTGTGAACCGCGTGGATTTGCCCCGCGGTATGCTCAGCGTCTGCCATCGATCGTTACAAAGATGCTTCGCGAGAAAAACGATTTGCCCGCAATGATACGAGTAATGCGCCACCTGCCGGTTGATGGCTTGCATCACGGAGTGCGCTTCGCCGCGAATGGTGATGGTGCGGCCGAGGTCGGCGTCGGAGAGAGATTCCAGAGTTCCAAGCAAGCGCCGCCAGCCGTCCTCCCAGATTTCGAGTAGCGCTTCGCGAGTAGCGGGAGGATTGGAAAACTCCTCATCGCGATCGCGACCAGGTTTCTCGCCGTCGCTGGTCAGAAAATCTGTCCAGCGTGAGCGCATGTTCCCGGACATGTGCTTCACGATCACCGCGATCGAGTTCATCTCTCCGTCCAGAACGGCGAAGAGCTGCTCATCGGTGACCTGCGCCATGGCGCGCTCGACAAGTTTCTTGTAGTAGCGAAAGATCGTGGTGGAATCCTCCACGTACGAGGTGGTGAATTTCAGCGCCATAGCTATTAGGGCTTCACTGCTTCGCGCAAATACACGAGTATCGTCGCCAGCTCAGCGTCGTTGTAGGCGCCGATGACCGATGCGTGCCGCCACGCGCTGCCTTCGGCGACCTTCAGCGCGCCGGGATCCACGGTCCGCAGCACCGGCGGCGCGGACGTCAGATCGTAGAACAGCGCCCGTGTCTTGCCTTGGCTTACAATCAGGGCGGGCATAGCTTCTGCGGCGACGGTGGCCGTGCGGACGTCCGGCGTCGCAAGCGCAAGCAGCGCGGCGGCATCGGCGGGAATTTTCGCGATGGGTGTCGTCACGGAAATCCCGATGCCGTTCACCTCATGACACGTCGAGCAACGTCCGAATCCGCGGACAGCGTCGAAGAACAGCACACGGCCACGCTCAGCTTCCTGGGAAAGCGGCGGCTCCGCGGGTCCAGCAGCGCCCGGCCCCGGCCCTAGAGTGATCGCTGCATTGGCGATCCCGTTCAAGCTCGCAACGTACGAGATCACAGCAGTCAAATCCGCGCGCTGCAACGTAGTTCCAAAGGCCGGCATGGCCGTACCCGGCAATCCGCGCATGATCGTATTCGTGATGTAGGCTTGATCGAACCCTCGGCCGGCAAGCCTTGGAGCGCCCGCCGGTGCGCCTCTTGCACCGTGACAATATCCGGTGGCGCAGGATTGTGCGAACACCTTTTCGCCGGAACTCTGCGCGCATCCCAGCGCGGGAAGGATTAATACCAGTAGCGCGCACTTCATTTCGCCGGCTCCGGCAGCGCGAATACGATCAACGTGGACCCTCCGCGCCAGTTCTGATCGGGAAACACCGAAGCGAGCTGCGCGCCGGTGATGGCTTGTTGCCATCCAGTGGGTGTCGCGATGTACTGCCGCCCGGCGATCGAATACGAAACCGCCGATCCGCGATTGCCCGCGCCAGTTTGATAGCTCCACAACTTGTTGCCGGTGCGCGCGTCCAGCGCGAAGAAATCGCCCTCGGGATTGCCTGAGAACACCAGATCGCCCGCCGTTGCCAGCACCGACGCCAGCAACACATATCGATACGGCATGCTCCAAACGCGCTTGCGCGTGATGGGATCCCACGCATCCAGGTGGCTATAGGTGGTTCGATTCGCCGGCAGCTTGAACGTGAACCCGCCGTTGGCGTGAAAGCGGCCCTCGGTCGCCTCCGTGGAAGCGGACGTGAGGTCGTTGCAGACTTCATTGATGGGCGCGTAAATGTAACCGGTGCGCGGCGAGTACGCGGTGGAATTCCAGCTTTTCGCGCCCGCGGCGCTGGGACAAGTGTTCACCACTTTGCCCGCTTCCGGTTCTCTGCGCCCCACCAGCTTGCCGTCTTCGGTAACCCCGGAAATCCAAGTCTGCACTTCGGCCATAGAGAAAGCGCCGATGAATTCTCCAGTCACGCGATCCAGCACGAACGTCACGCCGCTCTTGTTCATGTGAACCAGAAGCTTGCGCATCTGGCCGTTGATGGGGCGATCGATCAGCACGCATTCGTACGCCGAATCGAAGTCCCACAAATCGTCGGGGACTTCCTGGTAATACCAGCGCAGCTTACCGGTGTCGGCATTGAGAGCCACCACGCTGGCCGTGTAGAGATTCGCTTCCTTGCCCTTCGCGCCGGGCACCAGACGGTCTTCGTCGTTGAAATCGCCGCCCGCGTTGCCGGTGCCCCAATAGACCAGGTTCAGCGCCGGATCGAATGAACCGGTCATCCAGGGAGCGCCGCCGCCCAACTTCCAGCTATCACCCTTCCACGTCTCGTGACCTTTCTCGCCCGGCCCGGGGATCACATACCAGCGCCACGCGAAGCGGCCGGTCTTAGTGTAGAACGCCGTCAAGTAACCACGATGCGCGGCGTCGCCGCCGTTGCCTCCGACGATCACCTTGTCCTTCACTACCAGCGGCGCGGCCGTGATGTCGCAGCCGCATTGCCGGGGATCGTCGACGCTGACCTTCCACTGTTCGACGCCGGTCTTCTGATCCAGCGCGACCAGGAAATTGTCCGTGGTGCCGAAGAATACTTTGCCGTCGCTCACCGCCACGCCGCGATTTTGGACAAAGGTCATGCCACCCGGCTTGCCCGGCCTGGGAGTCGGATATTTGTACTGCCACAGCAAGTGGCCGGTGGACGCTTCGAGCGCAAAAACTTGGATGCGCGGCGTGATCAGGTACATGACGCCATCCACGACGATGGGCGTGGCCTGGAGATTCTCCGCGTAGTCGCCGGTCTGGAACTGCCAAACCGGCACTAGATTTTTCACGTTACCGGTGTTTACCTGATCGAGCGCGCTGTAGCGCCAGGAGAGCTGCGTGCCGCCGTATTGAGGCCAATCGGCGTGCGTGGCGCCGTCAGGAGCGCGGTCTTGCGCGCAGGCTGCCCAGGTCGCGAGTAGCACCAGCAGAAATCGCATAGTGTCCCATCATATTAAACTTAAGGAGCACGCTTCTGCATCGCAGACGAGGTGCCCGGTATCTAATACAAGTAAACTATGCCAACTGCCTACATTTGCCAAGGCGTCCGGACACCCATCGGACGCTATGCTGGAGCGCTGTCCCCAGTCCGTCCGGACGATCTGGCGGCCCACACGCTGGCCACGTTGCGCGCCAAGTTCCCCAAGAGCGACTGGGCCACGATCGACGAAGTGGTGCTCGGCTGCGCCAATCAATCCGGTGAGGACAACCGCAATGTCGCGCGAATGGCGCTACTGCTTTCCGGCATTCCACACACCGTGCCCGGCGTGACCGTGAATCGTCTATGCGCTTCTGGAATGGAAGCGGTGGCGCAAGCGTCGCGAGCGATTGTCGCGGGTGAGATGTCGATCGCCATTGCCGGCGGCGTGGAAAGCATGAGCCGCGCGCCTTTCGTGATGGGCAAGGCGACTGCACCGTTCGCGCGCAATCCCGAGATCTTCGACACCACGCTGGGCTGGCGCTTCATCAATCCGGTGCTGCAAAGTAAATACGGAACAGATTCGATGGCGGAGACGGGCGAGAACGTCGCGGAGGATTATAAGATCGATCGCGAGTCGCAAGATAGATTCGCGTTGTGGTCGCAGCAGAAGGCCGCGGCCGCGCAGAAGGCTGGGTTCTTCGCAGAGGAGATTGCTCCGGTGATCATTCCCGGGCCAAAAGGCGCTTCGAAGACGGTCTGCGAGGACGAGCACATTCGCCCCGACACCACGCTGGAGGGGTTGGCGAAGCTGCCCACGCCGTTCCGCAAAAACGGCACGGTGACTGCCGGCAACGCTTCCGGCATCAATGACGGTGCGTGCGCGCTATTCGTCGCTTCTGAAGAAGCCGCGGCGAAGTTTGGATTGACGCCGCTGGCGCGCGTGGTGGGCGCTGCCGCCGCCGGGGTGGAGCCGCGCGTCATGGGAGTGGGGCCAATTCCCGCGATTCAAAAGCTGCTGGCGCGCGTAAAGATGTCGATAGATCAGATCGATTTCCTGGAATTGAACGAGGCTTTCGCAGCGCAAGCCGTGGCTGTGACGCGCGCGTTCGGGTTGCCTGACGATTCTGAAAAGGTAAATCCCAACGGCGGCGCCATCGCGCTGGGGCATCCGCTGGGAATGAGCGGCGCGCGATTGATCCTCACGGCGACGCACCAACTGCAGAATACCGGCAAACGTTACGCCATCGCGTCCATGTGCATTGGCGTGGGCCAGGGCATGGCGACGTTGTTGGAAAGAGTGTAAGACCGCTTCCTCACGGCCGCGGCTCGGTAAGTCCGAAGATTGATAGATCGATCGCATTGGCCATCGCCTCATATCCGGCATCGTTGGGATGCAGGTGATCGCCATTGTTGAAACCCGGGCGAAATTGTTTGGGGTGTGCGGAATCGCGCGTGGCAGCCTCGAAATCTACCACGGCATCGAAAGCAGCGGACGAGCGGATCCACTGGTTCACCGCCATGCGAACCTGTTCCCCAGCCTCGCTCGCATACGCCGCGCCTTCATAGGGCGTAAGCGTGCAGCCGATCACTTTGATCCCGTGCTCGTGCGCCCGTCCGATGAGTTGCTTCTGCGCCGCGATCAGATCGTCGGAGCTCACCGGCATATTGGACATAGATCCAATCCCAATGTCGTTGATTCCTTCCAGAATCATGAGCCACTTCACGCCCGGTTGAGCCAGCACGTCACGATCGAACCGTGCCAGCGCGTTCACGCCGGCGCCATCGCGCAACAGTTGATTGCCGGAAATGCCCTGATTCAGAACGGCGATATTCGCGCCGCCCGAGGCTGCCAGACGCCGCGCAAGAAAGCTCGGCCAGCTACGATCGGTGTTGGGCGTTGACACCGCGCCATCGGTGATGGAATCTCCAAAAGTCACAATCGCCGCCGCATTCGGAGGCGCAGCCACATCGACGTTGGTCAGGAAGTAGAACGATTGCGTGGTGGTTGCATCCGCCATCGCGGGGGCGCCGGTTGTGTCGCCTTCCTTGGAAATATACGTGGTGTGCAATCCGACGGCGTGCATGGTGTCGGTGGGGGCACTCTCGGGAAAGTAGACGCTGATGGCGAGGTCGCTAGCGGCGGGAACATCCAGATTCACCGCGTCGCTGATTTCGGACGCGCCGGGCGGAATCCAAGCCGTGGGACGGCCGCTGAACTGCAGCGCCCGATCGGAGGCCGCGATGATGGCCGACTCTTTGTCGCGCAGTGCAATGTGCGCCGCACCGATCACCAGCGGCATGCTGCCGAAAACATTCGAAAGCTCGATGCGTACTCGCCGCCCGCCGATGCTGGTATGAGCGATCATGCGCAACGTCTGGTTGTGGAAGCCCGTGATGGCTGGTGGACGCGGAGGCGCCGGGGTGGCAGGCGGTGTGGCGGCAGTGGCGGGGGCAGGAGGACGCGGGGGAAATGGCCGCGGCTGTTGCGGCGAGGTGGCCCAGGTGCTTACCCAATGCTCGGGCGATTGCGCAAAGACGCATTGCGCCAAAAGAGCGGCGATCAGCAGTTTCATGTTCAACTACTTTATCAAGGCTGTCAGAAAGCTGCGAGCCTCGTCGATTTCTTCCTCGCTCACGATATGGGGCCGTCCGGGGTAGATGCGCAATTGGACGTCCGCTCCGAGCTCCCGAAACAAATTGGCGGCTTCGTGGGTTGACTCCTCGGGGATCCAGTCGTCAACGTCGCTGCCGGTGAGCAACATTCGCAAACCGGCTAAGGATTGCGGCGCGACGGCCTTCCAATCCGATCCGGGCACGCCCATCAAGCCACCAGTAAGCACAATGAGCGAGCCAACGCGCGTGGGATGGCGGAGCGCGTATTCGAGAACTAGCGAGGCGCCCTGCGAAAAGCCCACGATGACCAAACGGTCCGGCGCCAGACGCCCGTACTCGCCAGCTTCCAAAACCGCCTGGTGGCACCTTTCCACCGATTGGCTCAGGTAAGGTTCGTTGGTCTCCCGCGGATCGAAAAATCTTCCGGGATACCAACTGCCGGGAGTCTCGGCCTCCGGAACCACCCAGCGGATTCCTTCGATATTGCCGAAGCGGGCGGCTAAATCAATTTTCTCCTCCGGTGTTTTACCTCGGCCATGCAGCAAAACGCCGGCAAAGACAGAAGCGCCCCGCGCCGAGCCAATAGCACGAACGCGGGGCGACGTAATATCGCTGGGCACGCTACTAATTTACTACCCGCTTCCTTGGCCCTCGAATAGGGCACCCGGCCGCGGCTCAGAATATCGCTTACTTCTTCTGGGTGCTCTCTCCGCTAATAAACACCGCCTGACGGCGAGAACCTCCGGTGCTGGCGGGCTCCGCGACAGCGGGGGTTCCACCGGGCGCAGCGGACTTCAAAGCAACCGCATCCAGGTGCACCGGGAAGTTGTTCTCGGGAATCGTGATGGGTTCCAGCATCGCCATGATCTCGGCACGCCGCTCCTCAAACCACGGGGGCAGCAGCATGGCATGTCCCAAAGCGTCGTACGGCTCATCGCGCGCGAATCCGCCTTCGGCCGTGGCCGCGCACTCCACCAGGATTCCACCCGGGCAACGGCAATAGATGGAGTGGAAGTAATTGCGATCCTTGATTTCAGAGCAATCCGTGTAGCCCAGCTCTTCGTAAATGCCCTTCTGCTCTTCGAGACCCTTATCAGTGCCGGCATCCATGGCGACGTGATGGGCGCAGCCGGCGCCGAATCCCCAGCTTCCCGAAGGACGGTCCGGATCGTGCTGCAGAATGATGGTCCTGTTCGCGCCGCCGCCGTTCAGCTCCAGGCGATGATAGTTGCCCTCCTGGCCGGTCTTCTTGAATCCCAGCGCTTCGACGAAAAACCGCTCGGTCTCAGGAATCTCGCGAACCGACATCACCGGTCCGTGGAACCCGTGCGTGGCGACGTCGGCGGAGACTTCGCCCACGGTCCATGGCTTGCGCTCATCGGTGGAATCCTCAATGACTTCGAGTTGCAGCCCGGAGGGGTGGTTGAACCGGATGAACTTCTGTCCGAAGCGCTCCTGAATGCCGGTGTGCTTCACCTTGTTATGCGTCAGGTGCTCGTCCCAGAACTTGGTAGCCCCTTTCTTCACCGTGTAAGCGGTGGACTGGATCTGGCCCGATCCCGGCCGGCCTGGCACCCGCTTGTAGGGGAAGGTGGTGTAAACCGAACCAGGCTGCGCATCGGCATTCGAGTAATACAGGTGGTAATGGGCGTAGCGCCCGTCGAAAAGGACGGTCTGTTTAATCAGCCTTTGCCCAAAGACCTGCGTCAAGAAATCTACGTCTTCCTGGGCTCCAGATGCACAAACAGTGACGTGGTGGAAGCCTGATACCAGGGACATGTTGCTAATACCTCCGGCGCGATTATATCAAGAGTGATGCGGCATCACGGAACTCGCGCGCGGTCTCAATATATCAGCCTCCGTAACCTGCATGCAATCCGGCGCCTTCTGAAATTTGCTTCGAATGCCTGGATTTGGGCGGGGCCGTACAAGGGCGAAAGGTTCAGCGTCCGAATCCGGGATTGGGTTCGTTTGGTAATTTGCCTTTGGGTAGGCGCGTGGCTGGTGGCGCCGACAGCAGTGTTTGCCAGCGTGGCATGTCAAGGCGTGCATATCAAGACGAGTTTACGCCTGAGTGGGTGGACGCGACGGCGGCGGAATGGGCCAAGTGGTTGTGGAGCGCCGGTAAATATTTGCCGAGGCAAGGTGAACGCGGAGTCGGCCGTCGCGCAGACGGGAGGGGCCGGCGCTTCAAGACGAGTCCGCACTGGGCAGCCCCCGATTTCCGCGCCGACTGATAGCGATGTCCGATCATACGTCCCGGAGATGGCTCAGAGTGTGTCGCGCAGTTCGGTGAGCCGGGAATCTGTCCAAGCCAGCGCCGAACTGTTGAAATCGCTGCGCGAGAAGCTCTGGGACACCTTAGAGATTCCGGCACCCCGTCCCTTGCCAGCCTCTCTGGATCCTGATATTGTGGAACAGCTCATTTTTGTATAGTGATTTACATCAATGGTTGAGGTTTAACGATGCGAAAACGTTCTCTCTTGTTCCTTTCGTTGCTGGTTCCAGCCTTTTTAGTCCTCGGCCCACATGCCGTGGTTCAGGCTCAGCAAAAGACTTCTTCGACGGCTAGCGCGAAGCGCTGGTCTAATGCATCCACTTGGCCTGACAAAAAGGTGCCCGGCAAAGACGCCGTTGTCACCATTGACAAGGACATGAACGTTGTCCTCGACGTCAGTCCGCCGGAGCTGCACGGTCTAACGATCAACGGCAAACTGAGCTTCGCCGATAACAAAGATCTGGAACTGACCACCGAATGGGTGATGGTGCACGGGGAACTGGAAATCGGCACCGAAGCCAGGCCCCATACGCGCAAGGCCACAATTACGCTCACCGACAACGTCAAAGACGAGGATATTACTGGAACGGGTGGAACGAATGACCGCAGTGACCGCGGGATCATGATGATGGGTGGAACCCTGAACCTGCACGGTAACCGGACGAACTCCTGGACGAAGTTGTCCAAGACCGCCGAGGCAGGCAGCAACTCGATTGAAGTCCTGAACGCCGCTCAATGGCGGCCCGGCGACGTGATTGTCCTCGCGTCCACGGATTTCGATCCCCATCAGGCAGAGCGGCGAACCATTGCCGCCATCCGTGGCAATACGATCACGCTCGACAAGAAACTGGACTACATGCACTTTGGCAAGATCACCTTCGACGTGGATGAACGCGGCGAAGTGGGCATGCTGTCGCGCAATATCGTGATCCAGGCTTCGGCTGACGCAGACCAGACGCTCTTTGGCGGCCACATCATGGCGATGAACGGGAGCAAGATGTTTGTCGATGGCGTCGAGCTCAATCGCATGGGTCAGAACATGCATCTGGCGCGGTATCCGATCCATTGGCATCTGATCGGCGATGCGCAGGGGCAGTACATCAAGAACTCGGCGATTCACGACACCTACAGCCGCTGCGTGACCGTGCATGGCACAAATTACCTGGACATTGAAAACAACGTGACCTACAACAACATTGGTCACTGCTTCTTCCTGGAGGACGGAGTGGAGCACGACAACCAGTTCGTGCACAACCTGGGGATCCTGACTAAGTGTCATCCGGACTCACCGTGCGTCCCGACAAACCTCGCTGCAGCCGGAGAGAGCCGACCGGCGGGAGGGAATGGCCAGAATGCCAAGGACATCCTGATTCCCTCGGACAACACGGCGTCGACTTTCTGGATCACCAACCCGGACAACATCTACCGGGATAACGTTGCCGCGGGTTCCGACGCGACTGGCTTCTGGATGTCATTGCCGGAGCACCCGACGGGTAAGTTCGAAGGCACGGAGATCAGTGCGAAGACCTGGCCGCGTCGAACGCCATTCCGCGAGTTCAAGGGCAACGTCGCCCACTCCAACTACGATTCGTTCATGTTCGACCGAAACGTTGGGCCCGATGGCCATTTCGGTGTTACCGGCAGCTCGCAGACCGGCCATGAAAATCCCGCTGACGCGAACAGCAAGGCGTTGGAATCGGTCTTCGAGGATCTCACCGCCTACAAGAACCGGAATAACGCCATCTGGGGCCGCGGTGAGCTGCACGTATTCAGGAACGTGAAGCTGGCCGACAACGCTATCGGCTTTACGCACGCGTCTGGCGAATTCGGTCGATACGCCTTTACGTCAAAGGTCATTGACTCGCTGTTCGTGGGCGAAACCGAGAACATCGGGAACCCCAGGACTGACGCGGAAAAGGCTTACGGCCGCAGCTTTCCGAAGCCCGAAATGCCGGATTTCCCGATCCACGGCTACGAGTTCTACGATTACCGTCATGACGTGGAGAATACCACCTTCCGGAATTTCCAGGACAACGCCACTCGCAAGTCGGGAGCGATGTCTTACCTGCTGTATACCAGCTTCGGGGTCAGCTCCAACAACTCCGTCGAGCACGTGAAATTCGTCAACGCAAAGCCGGTGTATTTTCCGCCGATGGAGCGTAAGTGGGGCAGCGATAATGTCGGCAGTACGGCCTATAAGACCGCGGTGATCCGCGACAAGGACGGCTCGTTCGGCGGTGGTCCCAATTCCTACGTTCTCATCAATGACGGCGTCAACGACAGCATCGCAGCCGACGCAGGAGCCTGTGAGATCAAGCCCACCTGGAACGCTGCCGTGTGCAAGGGCGATGTTGGACGCCTGAATGTTGGCGGCCCAGGAGGAGCAGGTGGATTCGGCGGCTACGGAGGACGTGGATTGGGCGGCGGCGCTCGTGGCGCTGGCGCCGGTCCTGGCGGTGTTCAAGGCGGGGCTACGGTAGCTGGCGGTCCGGGCGCTGGTAACGGTGGACCCGGTGGTCCTGGCGGAGCGGCCGGTCCCGGCGCGTTTGGCGGTCCTGGTGGTGCAGCTGCCGGTCCTGGCGGACCTGGTGGTGGAGGCAGAGGCCCTGGTGGACCTGCTCTGCCGCCAGTGGTTCTCAGCCGCAATGGCAAGGAGTACAACGTAACGGGCACGAACGTACGAGCCGATACCGAGATCAAGGTGACCACCGAAAGGCCGACCGTGTCCCTCTCCGTGACGGAACTGGACAAAGGATCGTGGGTAATCTTCGAGCTGCCGGGATTCACCACCGCAGCTTCGGGTACGCAGCAGAACAGCCTGGCTGCGCTGCGCATGTCCAGCGACACCTCGTATTTCAAGGACAAGGATGCACTGTGGGTGAAGGTTGTCTCCACCGGTGAAGGCGCCCACGGCGCCGGCCCTCGTCGGTGGAACCAGCCTCCAGGTCAGCCGGTAAGCTGAACGCCTCTGTTTTGAGCATGAGCCTCCGCGCAGGCCGGGGGCTTTTTGTTTCGTAACGCAATGCTGCGCAATCGGTCTCCGGCGGCCGGGGAAAGGTCCGCCCAAAATCAGGTCCAAAATCCGGCATCCCCTCTTGTTTTCTCCGTCCAACCCGGAAAGACGGCGTCCGCCCCTCCGCCCCCCGCGTCCAGCCCCATTGGGCAGCCGGGTTCCGACGGACACGGCGTTCGAGTAGATGTCGCTCCGGCACTACTCGGGTCAGGGTCTTCTGCCCGAAGGGGACTTCGCGGGAGATGCCAGATTCAACGGACGCGGTCGTGCTTTTTCGGCCGAGGGGAAGCGGGGGATCGCCGACCTGAAACGGAGCGACCGAAGAGGATATGATGGCTTCGTTGCACTCTCCGAGAGAGGAAGGCACAGGATCTCTTATCTATGAATCTATGAAGCTACAGATGAATCGGCTGCTGAATTTCGCCGTCATCGCCAGCGCCGCGATGTTGACGACAAGTTCTTTGCTTGCGCACCATTCCTTTGCGATGTTCGACCAGTCGAAGTCGGTGGAACTGCGAGGCACCGTCAAAAGTTTTCGATGGAGCAATCCCCACGTCTTCATCCAACTGGTGGTCACGAAAGAGGGCAGCGACGATGAAGAGTGGAGCATTGAGATGACCAGCCCGGAGCATCTGGCGCGAGTCGGGTGGAAGCCCGGAACGTTGAAGCCGGGGGACAAGGTGACTTTGGTCATCCATCCCATGCGCGATGGCGTCAAGGGTGGCCAGTATCTCTCAGGAACCGGACCCGGCGGACCCCTGACAGCCTCACCACAAGCGTCGCAGGGCGAAGGAAAATGATTTTCCGCAGACTGGCAACACCGACGATGATCCTACTGGGTTGCCTGGGGACTGCCGGCTCCACGCAGGCGGGAATGCCGGACTGGAGTGGCCAGTGGGAAAACGTTGGGGCGACACCGGACGCGACCGGCGGATTCAATCAGTCCCTGGATCAGGTTCTGAAGACGTTGCAGTGGGGACCACCGAACAAACCCGAGGTGCAAGCGCGGGTCGACAGGATCGTCACGATGGAGCACAAGAGGCTGGAAGCAATCGCCCGCGGAGAAGATCCGGGCGGGGCCGCGCGCGCCTGCACATTCGGCTATCCGGCGATAATGCTCGATTCACCACTGATGTTCGAAGTTTTGCCGACGCCGAAGGAAACGACCCTGATCTTCTCGAGCCGTGAAATCCGGCACGTTTACACGGATGGACGGCAGCATACGCCGAAAGACGAGCTGTGGGCAACGCCCTGGGGTGATTCGATTGGCCACTGGGAGGGGCAGACTCTCGTCATCGATACCATCGCGGTCAAATCTGCTTTTGGTTCTTCGGAGTCGGAAGGTGTCTCTGTCGTGGCGTTTGGAGACGTCGAGGGCGAACAGACGATCACCATGTTGAGTCCGCAGGCGCACTTCATCGAACGAATCCGCATGCCCAACAAAGACCATCTGGAGGATCAGATGACCATCATCGATCCGACCAATCTAACCACGCCCTGGCACATGAACCGCACCTATGAGCGAGTGGCGCACATACACCGCATGGTCTACGAGGACTGCGAAGGTGAGGAGCGCAATCCGATCGTCAACGGGCATTTCACGCTCGCCCCACCGCCAGGGCCGGCGAAATCCCGGCAGTAGGAATCGGGTGTGGCCTGGAAATCGTGCGCCCCGCTAGTCTGTTGCACGCTTCCAACTGCGCCGTTTCCGACCTGTGTACGAGTCGCCGACAATCCGCCCGCTGGCCCCGGTAAACACTAAGGCGTTAGGTGGAGAAGTAGAGTTCGCGTGCCGGGGTGGTCAGGTGGCGAGCGGTCGCGCCCTGCGTGCGGCCACTCAGTGAGTGGCGGGCAGTCCAACGACGATGAGAACCGCGTAGTCCTGCTTGCGGCAGCCGTTCACGACGGGCATGGCCGCCCCTGGATTCACCGGAAAACCCGTGGTCCGAACGTTCGCGGGCGAGCACGAGTTGTTAGCCGTCGACGGCGTGTAGCGTGCGGAGCGGCATCCGAGATGGGTTACATCGTAGAGGGTCGCGCCGTTGGCGAGTTCCCACCGCTGATTGCCGTCCTTGTCCTTGGGATGAATTGTCAGCACGGTTGTCACGTCGCGGTCGCCCGTGACAAGGTATTTCCCAGGAGGCAGCGGAAAGGTCGGCTTCTCCATAATCAAGCCGTGTTCCTCCAGCCACCAGTCCTCAGCGTCGAATTTCCACTGTGCCGGCGCCACGCCGCCGGCCGCCTTCAATTGTTTGTAGTGGTCCAGCTTGCAAGCGCGCGGGCCCGGGTCCTGGCTCCAGACGCCCCATGATTGCGCGTCGTTGCCGGAGGTGGCCCCGGGGTCTCCCAGCGCCGCGATGAACTGCGGATCGATGCGGCTGAACTTCGAGAGGTCTACGCCTGACGCGTGAACCGGCGGCAGGCCGGCAGCCAACATGAGGCATCCCATGGACAGGAGCCGGCGGCTCAAGGACGGCACGAGGTGGCGGACATTCATGCGATTGCTCCCCCTGATTACATCCTACACCAACGCGCGGACGGCCCGGCGCGCCGATGAACGAGAGACAGGTTCGGGCGGTCCGGTGAAGGCGGTGCTCAAACGCTGAAAGCACCACACTTGGAAGCTCTGCTGGTGCGCAAGTTCCCTGAAGCGTCTTCTCGCCGTCGATGGCGAGCTTCCTTAAGCGCACCGCCAACGGCTCCTTTGTGCCCAGGCTCTTGTCGATAGGTCCTCAAATGTCGTAAGCGTTTACCGAGGTCTTCGCGGTTGCAATTTGAGATGCCGCGGGGCGGATTGCCGACGATCCGGAACCAACATCGCGGTCGCCAAACAAACGCGGCCTGCTAGGCCAGAATCAAGGCGGAAGAGTTGGCCAGATTACGATGGCCAAGCGAGAGCGAGTCGTTTGGATGTATACTCAACGGGTCCTGGAGAAAAATCATATGCTCTCAACACGATCCTGGCGCGCAGCTTGCGCGGCTCTGCCTGCCATTTTATTACTCGCTGCGGGCTCTATCGCTGCCAGAGCGCAAACCTTTGCGAACATACCGCCGCTCTCCTTCACCACCGTGGCTGGCGGCGCAAATCCGCTGCCGCAGGTGCTCGCCGTCGCCAGCACCGGGGCGAATATGAACTTCAGTGTCACTCCGTCCACCACCACCGGTGGCAGTTGGCTGTCGGCAAGCCCCACCGGCAGCGGATGTTGCACTACCCCCGCAGGCGTCACAATTCTCGCGAACGCCACCGGACTGGCCGCCGGAACGTATAGCGGGCAAATCCTGATCGCCCAGTATTTCAACGGGACGCCCACCCTTACGGTGCCGGTGACACTGCACGTGGCGGCTACGGGCGGAGCATTCTTCGGCGATGTGGCAGGCCAGGCCAGCTTTTCGATGGCGGTGGGACAAACGCCGCCGGCCCAGGCCATACAAATCTCAAACGGAGGAACCGGAACCCTGAACTGGACCGTTACAGCATCCACGGCGGACGGTGGGAGCTGGCTCAACGTCCCGGTGACGGCTGGAACCGCGCCGTCCAAAGTTACAGTGGGAATCGTTCCTGCATCTTTGCCGGGAGGAGGATCGACGGCGGGGAACTTCGTCGGCCAGTTATTGTTTACCACGCCAGGCAGCAGCGTCACGGTGCCGGTGAGCGTCAGCGTGGGCAGTGAACTCTTCACGCAGATCAATCCGGTCAATTTCACTGTGCCGCTGGGCGGAGGAACATTGCCACAGGTGTTGAGTATCGCCAGCACAGGCGCCACGAACTTTAATTTCAGTACTGCCGTTTACACCGGGACGGGCGGCAATTGGCTGACCATCTCCAACCTGGGCGGCGAGTGCTGCGCCACTCCGTTCGGGCTCACCGTGAGCGTCAACGCCGCCACTTTGCCTGCGGGAATTTATGTCGGCGAAATCGTAGTGCTCCAATATTTCAAGGACACGTGGTTCATGACCATACCGGTTACTTTGACCGTGAGGGCGCCGGCCGCCACGTTGTTCGACAGTGTTCCCGGAGACCTGAGTTTCTACCGCACCACCACCGAAACGCCCGCGGCGCAGACCTTTCAGATCCGCAACGGGGGGACTGGAACGCTGGCTTGGAGCGCGGCGGGCACTACTGCTGACGGGGGCAACTGGCTGACGCTCTCGGCCCCCAGCGGAACCGCGCCCTCCAACCTGACGGTCAGCATCGTCCCGTCGGCGCTGCCTGGCAGCGGGCTTACGGCCGGAACTTACGACGGCCAGGTGGTCTTGAAGACCACCGGCGATGTTGTCACTATTCCCGTGAGCGTGGTGGTGGGCGCCAACGTTTTCGCCCAAGTGAATCCGCTCAATTTCTCGATGCCCGAAGGCGGGGAAAACTCCCTGCCACAGATCCTGGCTATCGGGAGCACCGGCACCAACTTCAACTTTAGTTCCGCCGTGTACACCGCCAAAGGCGGCAATTGGCTGACCATCTCCAACCTGGGCGGAGAGTGTTGCACCTCGCCGTTTGGCCTGACGGTCAGCGTCACCGCCTCCACGCTCCCGGCGGGCATCTATAGCGGCGAAATCGTCCTCACCCAATATTTCCAGCAAACCATGGCGCTGGTGGTGCCGGTTACTTTGACCGTTGTTGCGACGGGATCGGCTCCCTTCTTCGACAGCCTGCCAGGTCAAATCAGCTTTTCCCTGGCCACTGACGCCAGCGCCCCCTCGGTTCAGTCCTTCCAGATCAGAAATGCGGGAACCGGCGCCCTTAATTGGACCATGTCGGTAAACACGGCGGATGGCGGCAACTGGCTGACCGCGACCCCTTTGAGTGGCACCGCGCCTTCCACCGCGGGCGTATCGGTAAACCCCAGCCTCCTGCCTGGCAACGGATTGAGCGCCGGGACCTTCAACGGCCAACTGGTGTTGAGCACAACTGGCGACATAGTAACCATTCCTGTCAGCGTCACGGTGGGGCCCAATGTGTTTGCGCAGGTGGATGCCATCACTTTCACCATGCCGCAGGGTGGCGCAAACCCGTTGCCCCAAATGCTGGCAGTGGCCAGCACCGGCACGAATTTCAACTTTAGCTCGGCCGTGTTCACCTCGTCAGGCGGCGCCTGGCTGAGCATTTCCAACCTGGGCGGCGAGTGCTGCACAACGCCCATTGGCATCACAGCCAGCGTCAACGCATCCACGCTTCCGGCGGGAACTTACTCCGGCGAGATCGTGTTCACCCAATATTTCCAGCAAACCATGGTGCTTACCGTACCGGTTACTCTAACCGTTCAACCGGTAGCCGCCGCCTTCTTCGATAACATGCCCGGACAGTTGAGTTTCTTCCTGCAGGCGGGCGGCACGGCTCCTTCCCAGACCCTGCAAGTCCGAAACGGGGGATCCGGCTCGTTGACGTGGACGGCCAAAGCCAGAACCGCGGACGGCGGCGCATGGTTGACCGTTTCTCCCGCCACGGGGACAGCGCCTTCCGCGGTGGCCGTCAGTGTGGTCACCAATAACCTTCCCGGACACGGGCTGACAGCGGCAACCTACAACGGCCAGCTGCTGTTCACATCCGCGACGGGCGTGGTCACGGTTCCGATCAGCGTCACGGTGGGACCCAACGTCTTCCGGCAAGTGAATGGCATCAATTTTGTCATGACGCAGGGCGGCGCGAATCCGCTGCCGCAAATCCTGCCCGTGGTGAGCACCGGCACGAACCTCAACTTTACCTCTGCGGTGTACACCGCGAAAGGCGGCAGTTGGTTGACCATCTCCAATCTGGGCTCCGAATGCTGCGCCACGCCGGAGGCCATCACGGCCACCGTAAACGCCTCCACTCTGCCGGCCGGCACCTATACCGGCGAGATCACGTTCACTCAGTATCCCCAACAGAGCATGCAGATGACGGTGCCGGTGACGCTCACGGTGGTGCCATGCGGATCCTACTTCGATAACCTCCCGGGTCAAGTGAGTTTTTCGTTTGCGGCAAGCAGCGCCAACCCGCCGTCGCAAACCGTACAGATACGAGCCTTGGGATCCGGCCCGCTGCCCTGGGGTCTTTCCACGGTAACGTCGGATGGCGGCGCGTGGCTGACGGCATCCTCCACCGTTGGGAAAGCTCCATCCACCGTCACCATCGGAGTACACACAGCGTCTCTGCCGGGCAGCGGACTTACGCCCGGAACCTTTACCGGCGAACTGGTATTCAAAGCGGCCACGGGCAATGTCACCATCCCCGTCAGCGTGCTGGTGGGGCCAAATGTGTTCACTCAGGCCGGCACACTTAGCTTCAACATGACGCTGGGCGGCTCGAATCCGATGCCCCAGATGCTCGCGGTATCGAGCACCGGGACCAATTTTAACTACAGCGCATCATCGGTCACCGGGAACGGCGGAACCTGGTTGAGCATTTCGCCGAAGGGCGCCGAGTGCTGCGCCACGCCGGACAACATCACGGCCACGGTGACCGCCACTACGCTGCCGGCGGGAATCTACACCGGCCAAATCACCTTGGTCCAATATCCCCAGCAAGCCATGTCGATGACCGTGCCGGTGATTCTCACCATCAGCGATCCGCACATACCGGCAAACATCGCGGCAACCAGCGGCACGCCCCAAGGCGTCACCGTCGGCAGGCCTTTTGCCGAGGACCTGGTGGCCACGGTCACGGACGCATCGGGTAACCCGGTGTCGGGAGTGTTGGTGACATTCAACGCGCCCACCAGCGGCGCCAGCGGCAGTTTTGCCTGCTCGGGAACTACCGCCGTTACGAACTCCGCGGGCCTGGCTATCTCGCAGGTCTTTACAGCCAACACCACAGCGGGCAGATATACCGTGACAGCCACCGGAGCTTCCCTCACCAGCAACCCCAGCTTTACGCTGACCAACAGAGCGGGACCGCCGGCTTCCATCGCAGCGAGCAGCGGGACGTCGCAAGCCGCGACTGTCAATAGCCCCTTCGCCACCAAGCTGACGGCCACGGTGGCGGACAAGTACGGCAATCTCGTGGCCGGAGCAACAGTAACCTTCACGGCTCCTACCGGCGGCGCCAGCGGTGCGTTTGCCGGCGGTGTGAATACGGCTACCACAAACGCGCAAGGCGTGGCCACGGCGGCCGTCTTCACCGCTAACACCACGGCAGGCGCGTACACGGTGACGGCAACGGTGGGGGCTTTCACTACCAGCCCCGGCTTTATGCTCACCAACCAGGCCGGAGCGCCGGCGGCGATTGTGACGAGCGCCGGGACACCGCAAACCGCCAGAGTGGCGGCGCCTTTCGCTACGAATCTGGCAGTGGTGGTGACGGACTCCTTCAGTAACCCCGTGTCTGGCGCAATGGTGACGTTCAACGCTCCGTCCAGCGGCGCCAGCGGCACTTTCGCCGGCGGTGTGAATACGGCTACCACAAACGCGCAAGGCGTGGCCACGGCGGCCGTCTTCACCGCCAACACCACGACAGGCGCCTACGTGGTCCAGGCGACGGTGGCGACTATCACCAGCAGCCCGGGCTTCGCACTCACCAATCGAGCCGGAGCCCCGGCGTCGATTAGAGCCGTAGGCGGAACACCACAAGAGGCCACCATTAATACGGCTTTCGCCAAGAGGCTGTCGGTGGAGGTAAAGGACAAATATGGCAATCCTGTGGCCGACACAACCGTTACCTTCGCGGCCCCTACCAGCGGCGCCAGCGGCACCTTCGCCGGCGGGGTGAATACGACTACCACCAACTCCACGGGTGTGGGGACCTCGGCGGTATTCACGGCAAATGGAACGGCAGGGAGCTACACGGTGACGGCGATTGCCGGAACGGTGACCACCAGCCTCGGCTTTGCACTGACCAATACGCCGTGATAGCCACGAGATGATTTCGACGTATCTGCCGTTTACGAGAGCAAGTGGGACGTCTCTACTTAATTAGTCACGGCGATCGACCGCTAGTTCGATTGCAGCGCGCGCCGTGGCCTAAAGCCGATTAGGGCTCCTCCGGCCAGGCATTTCATGCGCTAAAGAACCCACGTCAAAAGAATTCAATACAGGTGAACCCCCAAGTCTGGTGAATGAATTGTGATACTTTACTGCACAGCATACGGCAGGAGGATACCGTGCAGAAATCCCTGGTTGCCACATTGGCAAGTTTGACGTTGCTGGGCTGGTGCATCGGGCTGGCCCAACAGAGTCCCGCGCCGAGCCCTACTATGAATTTCTTTGTGACCAGCGTCCCCATTGGAGATGGGGGCAAGCTCGGCGGACTCGCCGGCGCCGACGCTCACTGTCAGGCTTTGGCTACGGCGGTGGGAGCCGGGCGACGCACCTGGCACGCGTATTTGAGCACGCAAGCCCGTCCGGATCAGCCGGCGGTGAACGCGCGCGACCGTATCGGCAAAGGCCCTTGGTACAACTTCAAAGGCGAAATGATTGCTCCCGACCTGGCTCATCTGCACGGCGATACCCTGGAACTGGCGCGGCTGGGCAACAATCTCAACAAGCTCACTGGCCTCACCGAAAAAGGCGATACCGTTCCCGGCCTGTATGACTACTCCGATCCGAGAGACAACGATTGGGAGTACGCGAAAGCGACTCCACATTCCAGCCGCCACGAAATGCTCACAGGGTCGCAGCCCGACGGTACCGCTTTCACCGATGGTGTCGATCACACCTGCAATAATTGGAGCAGCAATAAGAGTCCAGCCCCGGGCACGTCGACCGGGAACTTGAATGCCGCCGATGGCAGGCCCAACGCCCAGATCGGTTTTCCGGACCGCAATGGCGGCGGCAGTGGATCCTGGAATTCGGCGCACGGAACGCGCGGCTGTGCCCAGCCGGACCTGCCGAAGACTCACGGTATCGGCCTGTTCTACTGTTTCGCGGCTAACTAGAATAGCGGAAAAGCCTATGACCAGGCCACATGCTTACGTTGTCGTTTTGTGTGTTTTAATGCTGGCGTCTTGCCTGATGCAGGCTCAACAAAGCGCACCGAATACTCAGGGCGTCGCGCCACCTCCCGGCAGCCCGCAACCGTTGCCCAGCCGCATGACTTTCTTCGTGACCAGCATAGGCCTGGGCAATGGTGGAGATCTCGGCGGCCTTGCCGACGCCGACGCACATTGTCAGGCGCTGGCCAAAAAAGTTGGCGCGGGTGGTCACACCTGGCGCGCATATCTCAGTACCCAGGCTCGCCCCGGCCAGCCTGCGGTGAACGCCCGCGACCGTATCGGCACCGGCCCTTGGTTCAACTGGTCTTTTGCACAATTGGGGCAGCCGCAAAACGCCATCATTTCGCAGGACCTCGCCGAACTCCATGGAGACACGCTGGTACAGGCGCAGCGCGGCAGCAATCTGTTTAAGCAGTCCGCACGTACCGAGTATGGACAAGTGGTCCGCGGCGAGGGCGACCTCCCGCCAATTCAGCACGACATTCTTACCGGCTCGCAGACCGATGGCCGTGCCTTTACCGACACCGCCGATCACACCTGCAATAATTGGACCAGCAGCGGCGCCGGTTCGGCTCAAGTCGGCCATTCGGACCGCATCGGGAACGGAAACCACTCCTGGAACTCCTCACACGCGACCAGGGGCTGCAGTCAAGCCGCGCTTGAGAGCACTGGCGGCGCCGGCCTGTTTTATTGCTTCGCGATCAACTGAGCGCGGCCGCTACCTCAATCGCCAGGACAGTCCCCCGCGGAAGAGCCTGAAAACCTGGACTACCCTCCCGGCGGCTTCGGTGCGCGCTTGCGTCAATGGAAGCGGCCAGAGGGCGCGCGACCAACGCGCGTGGAAATTCAACTCGCAGAAATAGTTGACCAGCGTCACCAAGGGGATGACGAGCATCAAGGGGGTAAGCAGGAGTGTCCAGGGGCGCTCGCGAACCAGGCTGGCTCCGATGCCCAGCACCGCGCGAGTTAGCTTGGCGTAGTTGCCAGATGCGCCGGCCACCCGTCCCCGGCCGTGACGTACCGCTTCCAGATAAGAGCGGATGCTGTTCGCGCCGGGGACTTCCGTGTATGTAAGCGCGAGAGTCTCCATGGTGTGCGCATCGCTTCCGCCCACGGCGGCTTTCTGCCAGTTCCCGGCAAGTTGCGCGGCGGCCCGATTGTTCATGGCCGGAATATGCCCGTTCAGCGTTTCCATGGCGGGGAACAGTTCTTCGAACATCTCAAAATCAAGCTCGGTGCGGCGTCCGGTAAGGCTGGAGAAAACGTGATTGAGGCTGAACAGGAGCCTTTGTTCGCCGAGATACGCGGCCAGGGCCGGGACGTCGTTGCGCCGCCGCTGCAGTTCGATGTGATGCCGCTCTTCGATACCATAGACGCCGACGTGAATCTCGGTGTTGGAGGGCGTGGTGCACGTCACCTCTTCACTCAGGAAAAAGTCGGGATAGCGGCGAAGATGCTCGGCCGCATCGATGGAATCATGGTCGGTGACCGTGACCAGATCCATGCCGCGCCGCTTCAAAGTCTGATAGAGGGCTGCGGGATCGTTGTAGCTCTCGCGGCAGAGACGGTGGAACCCGGGAATGTTGCACATGCCCGAATGCCGCGTATGGACGTGCAGATCACATCGCATGCCCTTTTGTATACTGCTATACGTTACAGTCAGTTGAATTGTGGAAAAAACATTTGTAACAGGAAATGACGCCAATGCCCAAACCCAAGCCGCAATCCACTAAAAAACAAAACCCGAAGGTTTCGTTTAATCACGCCATGATCTATGTGCGCGACGTAGCGCGCGCGCTGCACTTCTACCAGGACCTGCTGGGTCTGAAGACCATCGATGTGTTTCAGTATGATTCACGTCCGGTTTATGCCCGGTTACAATCGCCGGTGGGAACCACCAGCATCGCCCTGCATCAGGTGGAACCGGGGAAGGAACTGCCGGGGTTCGATAGCATCCGCCTGTACTTCGAGGTGAAGGAATTGGACGCGCTGTGTAAGAGCCTGCAGGCCAAAGGCGTCGAGATCACGCAGTTGCCCAAGCCCATGCCCTGGGGCTGGTCGCACGCGTACCTGAACGATCCCGACGGCCACGAGGTGAGCCTGTATTGGGCGGGCGTCAAACGCCTGCGAGGATCGGGGCCAACGAAAAAGAAAAGAGCCGCGGCAAAGTGATTGAGGCACCGCGGGCGGTGATACCATGAGATCGCAATCACCTGAACCGCGCCCGTAGCTCAGCTGGATAGAGCGATTGGCTTCGAACCAATAGGCCGGGGGTTCGAGTCCCTCCGGGCGCACCAGTTTCAGCAAGACGGGTTTGTTCCAGTAGATCCACTACGGCCTGTCACGCCGCTCTTAAGCCCACCGGCGGTTGGATGATCCTCACGTTCACTCCTTTTGCGGCACGAAGGTTGTAGCCTGCTGATCTTGATATCATCGACCCCATGACCATCACCAACGGTACCGTCTCCGCTGACGTGGAGTACACCAACCACGAAGACGGCACCTGGTCGTTCAAACTGACGTTCGAGGATGATCCCGTGCCGGTTGAGAGTACGTCGAATTTCCCAACCAGAGAACTTGCGGAGGAACAGGTGAACTACGAACTTAAGTCGGCTTCCTTGCGAATCGCGGAGGGATGAGGCAATTTGGGGAGGCGCGAAAGGTGTGCTCGGTTTGTGCCCACCCCTGGTTTCGATGGGGTGCGATCAACGGATACTAGCGGCAGTTCCGCGGAACTAAGGCTCTCTGGCGTGATAAACTCCCGCTTGTGACTATTTCTGCCATGAGCAACCTAATTCACAAGACCGTTTACCTGACTTTGCTTTCGTCACTCATGGCAGTAGCGCCGCTTTGCGCGGACACGCTTTACTCGGATCTTGGGCCGGGCGACACCTGGAATGGTTTCTCAGCGTACGTGGGTGGCGCGTTCCTGGGAACGACGTTTACGGTTACGACTAGTGGATTTCTGGAGAATATTCTGCTCCCGGTCGAAAGCAATACCGACTTCGCAAACATTGATAGCGTTGGGTTGTACGAAGACTCCTCCGGGAAACCCGGAACATTATTGGAAAGCTGGGCGGCGCTGCTTCCGGCTGAAGGGAATGTCCCCCCTCTTACGGACCTGACTTCCCTAGAGAACCCTCTCTTGAGCGCGGGAACGCAGTATTGGCTGGTGATAGACGCGCCCCTTTCCGGCGTGATGTGGGATCTCAACGATCAGGGAGTGGATGGCGGAGCGTGGAGCGGAACCAGCCTGGACGGGATGTCGCAGATATTTTCAGCGGACGCTACGCCTGCCATCGACTTAACCTCCATGCCTGAGCCGAGTAACGCCATATTCTGCGCGGTCGCCTTCCTGGGCCTGGTCGTCTTCCGACTGCGGCGTGGCGCCGCAATTTGACATGCGCCTCCAGGCGCGATAACGTCGCCGCATGGCCTTGGAATATTTCGACTGGGAAGTGGGCGACGTTTTCGTCCTTCATTTGCAAGGCCCCATCACCCTGGGCCAGGCCACCCAGACCCTGCGGCAACTGATCCAGGACGCGATCGATTCGGCGCGAACCAAGATCCTGCTGAATATGGCTGAGGTTTACTATATAGACAGCAGCGGCCTGGGCGAGCTAGTGGCGGGTTGCGCCCACGCGCAACGTAACGGCGCCAAAATAAAATTAATGAAGCTTGCGCCGCGCGTGCAGGATGTGATGCAACTCACCAAACTTTATCAGGTGATCGACGTCTTTCCCGACGAGGATTCCGCGGTCCGCAGCTTCGCCACCGGATGACCCAGCCAGCCGCACTGAAGACTACCGCGCTTCACGCCACGCATCGCCGCTTGGGCGCAAAAATGGTCGATTTTGGGGGCTGGGACATGCCTCTGCAATACACCGGCATCCTGGAGGAACACGGCGCGGTGCGATCGGCCGTGGGCCTGTTCGACGTGAGCCACATGGGGGAAATTGAGGTTCGTGGCGTGGATGCGGCCGCGCTCACCGACTACGTGACAACCAACGCCGTTCAGAAGCTTCGGCCAGGGCAAGCGCAGTACTCGGGCCTGCTGTACGAACACGGCGGCTTCGTCGACGATATTCTGGTGCATAACGTCTCGAGCGACCACTACTTTTTGTGCGTGAACGCGTCTAACCAGGAGAAGGACTACGAGCATATCGCGCGCGCCAACAAGTTTAACGCCACCGTTGAGCTGGCGAGCGATCGTTATACGCAGCTGGCGATCCAGGGTCCGCGCGCGCTGGCAACGTTGCAAAAGCTGACAACCGCCGATCTGGCCGCGCTACGTTACTACCATTTCATCGACGGCGCAGTGGCGGGTGTTTCCGCCCGCATCGCTCGTACCGGTTACACCGGTGAAGACGGCTTGGAGATCTATTTCCCGCCGGAACATTCCGAGCGCGTCTGGAACGACATTCTCGACGCCGGCCAGGAATTCGGCATTAAGCCCTGCGGGCTGGGCGCGCGCAACACCCTACGTCTGGAAGCTGGCATGGCGCTCTATGGCCACGAAATCCATTCCAGCATCACACCGTTCGAGGCCGGGTTGGATTGGATCGTCAAGCTGGATAAAGGCGAGTTCATCGGCCGCGCCGCGCTGGCCCGCCAAAAGGAGCAAGGCATCACGCGCAAGCTGGCTGGGTTCGAGATGACGGGCCGCGGCATTGGCCGTGACGATTACGAAGTCTTCCTCAATGGCATGCCGGCGGGTTGGGTCACGAGTGGCGGGCCTTCGCCCACGCTGAAAAAGAACATCGGAATGTGCTACCTTCCTGCTGATCAAGCCGAACCGGGCCAGCGGATCCAAATCATGATCCGTAACCAGGCGGTCGACGCCGTTACTGTTTCGGTGCCATTCTATAAACGAGCCAGATAATGTATCCCCAGGACCTGCATTACACCAAGCAACACGAATGGATTCGCCTTTCCAGCGACGTCGGGTTGGTTGGGATCACGGACTACGCGCAAAAAGAGCTCGGCGATATCGTCTATGTCGACCTTCCGCGCGTCGGCGCCAAAGTGGAACAAGGCAAAGTGATGGGATCGGTGGAATCGGTGAAAGCGGTTTCCGATATCTATTCGCCGCTCTCCGGTGAAGTGATCGAAATCAACGACGCGCTGGCCACGGCGCCTGAAAAGCTGAATGAAAGTCCGCATGGCGACGGCTGGATGGTCAAGATCCGGCTCTCGGCGCCCGACGAAATTCAAGGCCTTCTTTCCGCGGCGGACTATGAGGAATACGTCGCTGCGGAGGAAACCGGACACTAGCTCCGGCCGCTTCGCTCGCGCGCTGTCTATCCCATGCGCTATCTGCCGAAGTCCGATATCGAGCGCCGCGAGATGCTTCGGGCGTTGGGCGTGGATTCGCTGGACGCGCTGTTCGCGCACCTGCCGCGGGAAGTCCGGCTCAACCGGCCACTCGAAATTCCTCCCGGAAAATCCGAGTACGAGATCGTCGATTACTTTCGCGCGCGCGGCGAAGAATGCGCCGACCCTGGCACTCATGGCTATGCTTCATTCCTGGGCGCGGGCGTCTATCGTCATTACCGTCCGGTGCTGGTGGACACGGTGGTATCGCGCTCGCGAGTTTCTGACCTCGTACACGCCCTACCAGGCGGAGATCTCGCAAGGCACCCTCACCACCATCTTCGAATTCCAAACCATGATCTGCCAGCTCACCGGCATGGATGTGGCCAACGCGTCCATGTACGACGGCTCTACCGCTGTTCCGGAAGCGGCCATGATGGCCATGCGGTTGACCAATCGCGACCGTATTCTCGTCGCGCGCACCGTGCATCCCGAATATCGCGAGGTGCTGGCCACTTACGCGCAGCACCAGGGCATGCCGGTGGTGGAAGTGGACTACGCGCGCGAGACCGGCACGCTGGATACCAGCGATCTGGAACAAAAGATCGACGGCGAAACCGCGGCCGTGATCATTCAATCGCCCAACTTCTTCGGCATGGTGGAAGATGTGCGGCGCGCGGCCGAGATCGCGCACCGGCATGGCGCGCTGCTGGTTTTCGTTTTCGCCGAGGCCGTTTCACTCGGCCTGCTGGAGCCGCCGCGCGACGCCGATATCGTGGCGGGCGAACTGCAATCGTTCGCCATCTCGCCCAGCTACGGCGGCCCATTCGCCGGCATCATCGCCACCAAGGAAAAGTTCATGCGCCAGATGCCCGGCCGCATTGTCGGCGAGACCACGGACACCCGCGGCAATCGCGCGTTTTGCCTGACGCTGGCCGCCCGCGAGCAGCACATCCGCCGCGAGAAGGCCACTTCCAACATCTGCACCAATCAGGCGCTGATCGCTCTGATGGCGACCGTGTTCATGACCGTCTACGGCAAGCAAGGCCTGCGCGAGCTGGCGTGCCAGAATCTGGCGAAGGCGCATTATCTAGCCGGCAAACTGCCGCTGCGATTCACTGGCCCGTTCTTCAACGAATTCGTTGTTTCCACCAAGCCGCGCACGCCCGACGGCATCAACGACGCGCTGCTTGAGAGCAAGATCATCGGCGGCCTGCCCTTAGAGCGTTATTATCCCGAGCTTGAAAACGCCATGCTGCTGTGCGCCACCGAAATGTCGCGGCGCGAAGACATGGACTGCGTCGCGGAGGTCTTCGCCGGATGATCAAGAAAGTCCGCCCGCACATAAACCAGAACGAAGCGCTGTTGTTCGAGCGCAGTTCGCCCGGCAAGCGCGGCTACCAGTTGCCGCCGCTGGATGTCCCCGCCGTCGATCCCGCTGCCGCGCTCGGCGCCGCAAAACACGCGCGCTGAAATCGCCGGTTTCCCCGAAGTCAGCGAAGTGGAAGCCATCCGCCATTTCACGCGGCTCTCCACCTGGAACTACGCCATCGATCTCGGCCTGTATCCGCTCGGCTCCTGCACCATGAAATACAACCCGCGCGTGAACGAGCAGGTGGCGCGCATCGAAGGGCTGGCCTGGGCGCATCCCTATCAGCCCGAATCGCTCTCGCAGGGAATGCTGGAAGTGATGGCGACGCTGGAACGGATGCTGGCCGAAATCACCGGCATGGACGCCGTCACGCTGCAGCCGGCGGCCGGCGCGCACGGCGAATTCACCGGCATCCTGATGGTCCGCGCGCTGCTCCAATCGCAGGGCAATCCGCGCAAGAAGCTCCTGATTCCCGATTCCGCGCACGGCACCAATCCCGCCACCGCCAGCATGGCCGGCTATGCGGTGGAGAACATCAAGTCCAACAACCTGGGCATGGTGGACGTCGACGAACTGGCGCGCGCCGTCGACGAAGACGTCGCCGCGCTGATGCTCACCAACCCAACACGCTGGGCGTCTTCGAAGAGCACATCACGCGCATCGCCGAAATTCTGCACGCGCAAGGGCGCGCAGCTCTACATGGATGGCGCCAACATGAACGCGCTGGTGGGCATCGCGCGGCCGGGCGATTTCGGCGCCGACGTGATGCACCTGAACCTGCACAAAACGTTTTCCACTCCGCACGGCGGCGGCGGTCCGGGCTCCGGACCGGTGGCCGTGAAGAAACATCTGATTCCGTTTTTGCCGAAGCCGCGGCTGACGCGCAGTTGCCGATGGCTGGGCCTGGAACTACGACCTGCCGCAATCCATCGGACGCGTGCGCGCGTTTTACGGCAACTTCGGCATGCACATTCGCGCGCTGGCCTACATCATGGCCCACGGCGGCGACGGCCTGCGCAACGCCACGCTGGATGCCGTACTCAATGCCAACTACCTGCGCGTCCTGCTGGAACCGTACTACGATCTTCCGCACCACGCGCCCACGCTGCACGAATGCGTCTTCAGCGATGCGCGCCAGGCCCAGCGCGGCGTGCGCACCGGCGACATCGCCAAACGCCTGATCGACTATGGATTCCATCCCTACACGGTGAGCTTCCCGCTGATCGTTCCCGGCGCGATGATGATCGAACCTACCGAGACCGAGAGCAAAGCCGAGCTGGATCTGTTCGTCGACGCGCTGATCTCCATCGCGAAAGAGATCGAGGAAACTCCCGAGCTGGTGCTAACCGCGCCGCACGATACGCGCACCAGCCGCGTGGATGAAGTGACGGCCGCGCGCAAGCCGATCCTGCGCTGGAAGCCGTGAGATGGCGTACGCACTCCTGCGTGCTGCGTTCACACTCGTGTGAACGCCTGGTCTCGCGCCGAAAAATGTCGAGATGAATCTCGACGCGGCACGCACGAGTGCGCAATGTCACTTAGTTTTTGTTGCAGGAAACATTCCAAAGGACTTATGTTGTTGGCAGAACAGCCCGGCATTTCGCTAACGCTTCGTAAGGAGCAACCCAGGCGTCGGCACGATTGCCGACGCGGCACGCAGGAGTGCGTGCGCCACAATAGCGCAGCTCAGATAAAACAGCCGAGGCTGCCCTGGAACCCCTGTTCCACGCGCCCATCGGGCCACACCACGATGGGCACCATATCGCCGAACTTGCGGGCTTCGTCCAACACGGCCTGGCTCAATTCCACGCGCCGTTCGTCGTATTGCACGCCGTCGGCGTCCCACTTTTTCAGGAGCTTCACGCAAGCGTCACAACCGCGGATGGTAAAGACAACGGGAGTTTGCATTACGATGCGCGGTCGGGCAGATGCAGCGCGCCCGACAACAACTGGCGCATCTCCTTAATGGCTTCCTTGCGCCAATCGTCGGAGCGCGGCTGAAGTTTCGCGATCACCTCGCGCAGCAATTCCTGCCGGCGGTCTTCCGGCGCCGTCGCGAACGTGGTCTCTTTCGGAAGACCCATCTTCGCTTTCACCTGATCCACGATCTCGGACAGCTCCTGATGCGCCATCGCCGAACGTTCCGTGAAATGCGTGAGGTATTGCATGTCGGCCGTATAAAACACAAACACCGGTATGGCGCGCGACTTTCCGTCGTTGCTCAAAAACTCGTCCATGATGTCCGCGTTCTCATCCCGAAGAAACACGCGTAGCTCCATTCCGGTGGCCTCGGCGATCTTAGCGACGGTGGGCAACTCGCGGTAGACGTCACCGCACCACGCCTCCGCGATCGCCAGTATCCTGGCGGGACCATTGGGTTGCGCGGCAGCTCTTTTGAAGAACGCTAAATCCTCTTCGGACAGCGGCACACTTTTGTAGTTCTGCTCGAATTTGTCGACATTCACTGCGGCTTGGGCCAGGAAATCGGCATAGGGAAGGCCCTGCGCGAATCGGGTGGGCGTGATAACGGTGGTTGCTGTTGGCATGTTGGGTCCTAACTCTAAAGTACACCGCGCGAGAGTACAACGCACGGCCAGGGGACGCTTGCGATACACTGCTATATCGTTATGAGTGCGCCACAGCTGGTCAATTTAAGCGCCGCCCGTAGGGCCCGAGCGGTTCGAACCACGGGGGGCACGTCAATCGATGCTCTGGTCTTCGAAGAGGTAGCTGTTCCCGAGCCCGGCCCCGGTGAAGTTTTGGTTGCGATCCGGGCAGTTTCGCTCAACTTTCGCGATCTCGCGGTGGTTACCGGGCGCTATCCTCGCAACGCCGCGGAACCCACCATCATCGCGTCCGATGGAGCGGGCGAAGTGATCGCGGTGGGCCCTGGCGTATCCGCGTTTGAACCGGGCGACCGCGTGGCCGGGTCGTTCTTTCAGAAATGGATCTCTGGCCCGTACGCCCGCCAGTACGGCGCATCGGCGTTGGGCGGCGCAATTGACGGCGTGCTCACCCAGTTTCGCGTCTTCGATCAGGAAGGGCTGCTGCGCATCCCTGAGCATTTGAGCTATCAGGAAGCGGCCACGCTCCCCTGCGCCGGGCTGACCGCCTGGAATGCGCTGGCGCCAACGGGGCACGTACAAGCGGGCGATACCGTGCTGCTTCTCGGCACCGGCGGCGTATCCATCTTCGGACTCCAGTTCGCCAAGCTGCACGGAGCGCGCGTGATCATCACCTCAAGCAGCGATGAAAAGCTGGAGCGCGCCAAAGCGCTGGGCGCCGATGAGACCATCAACTACAAGACGACGCCGGAGTGGGACAAGGAAGTGCTGCGCCTCACCGGCGGCCGCGGCGTCGATATCGTTCTCGAAGTCGGCGGCGGCGAAACTTTCGCGCGTTCCATGAACTCTGTGCGAGCGTCCGGCCAGATCGCCGTTATTGGTGTGCTCAGTGGCGTGGCGGGCACCATACCGATCGGCCTCATCGGTATTCAAACTCTCAGCGTGCGCGGGATTTTCGTCGGGTCGGTTGCCATGTTTGAAGACATGAACCGCGCCATCACTGCGCATAACCTCCGTCCCGTGATCGATCGCGTTTTCCCGTTCGAGGAATCCTTGGACGCGCTTCGCTACATGCAAAGCGCGCAGCACGTCGGCAAGATCGTTATCTCGCTGTAACATCGTTAGGCGCTCCACTCATGGCAAGATCATGAGTGGAGGAACTGATGCCAAAAATGCGAGCCGTGCAGGTCTCCCGCCCGGGTGGTCCCTTGGAAATTGTCGAACGCGAAATCCCCGAGCCAGGCCCAGGATTTGTGCGAATCAAAGTCCAGGCCTGTGGCGTCTGCCATAGCGATTCGGTGACGAAGGACGGTCTTTTTCCTGGAATCCAGTATCCGCGCGTTCCCGGACATGAAGTAGTGGGTGTGATCGACGCGGTTGGAGCCAGCGTTCCGCGATGGAAGCAGGGGCAACGAGTGGGAGTGGGCTGGAACGGCGGATACTGCGGCTATTGCGATAACTGCCGGCGGGGCGATTTCTTCGCCTGTCAGACTTCCACGGAGGTTACCGGCATCTCCCGCGACGGCGGTTACGCGGAGTACATGCTGGCGCCGATCAGCGCGCTGGCGTTGATGCCCGACGAGCTTTCGTCTATTGAGGCAGCGCCGCTCCTGTGCGCCGGAGTCACCACGTTCAACTGTCTTCGCAACAGCGGCGCAGGCCCCAGCGACCTGGTCGCTGTTGTCGGCATCGGCGGGCTCGGCCATCTGGCCATTCAGTTCGCGGCCAAGATGGGCTGTAAGACCGTCGCTATCGCGCGCGGAACAGACGAAGAGCCTCTGGCCAGGCAACTGGGCGCGCACTATCACATCGATAATAAAACGCAAGACCCCGCGGCCGAACTGCAAAAGCTGGGAGGCGCGAAAGTGATCCTGGCCACCGTCACCAGCAGCGACGCCATGAAGGCCGTGCTGGGCGGTCTGGGAGTTCGAGGAAAGCTTATGGTTATCGGCGCGGTGCCTTCGCTCGAAGTGAATACGCTGCAAATGATCTTCTTCGATCAATCCGTTCAGGGCTGGTACTCCGGCACGTCCATCGATTCCCAAGACACGCTCAAATTCAGCGTGCTATCCGGTGTGCGGCCCATGAACGAAGTCTTCCCGTTCGATCGCGCGGCGGAAGCCTACGATCACATGCTGAGCGGCAAGGCGCGCTTCCGCGTGGTGCTCAACATCGGCAGCTAACATCGGCGCCTGACGTTCGATATAATCCTTCCGAACTTCCTGGAGGATTTTGAACGATGAAAGACCCGCGAGAGCGCCCGTCGCGCCGCCGTTTTCTCACGACTACCGCCGGGGCGGCCGCGATGGGAGCCGTCGCTGGACCGGGAGCAGCGGATCTATCCGGCCAGAACGCCGCGGCGGTGGCCCAGGATGAGGTCACTCTCGCGCTGGTCAACGGCAAAATTCATACCTTGGACGCGGCCAATACCGTGGCCAATACGGTGACCATTCGAAACGGCCGGTTCGTAACGGTGGGCGGGCCGCGGCCCAAGGCGGGCCCTGGAGTACGAATCATCGATCTGCACGGCCGTACCGCGGTGCCGGGGCTGGTGGAGCCGCACATCCACATCGTGAGCCTAGCCAATCGTCCCGGCTATCACACCATCCTCGAAAACACCGCCTCGATTCGCGAGATCCAGGAGGCGCTGGCGGCGCGCCGGAAGGATGTGCCGGCGGGAGCGTGGATCACGTCGATGGGCGGCTGGCATCCCAATCAGTGGGCCGAACATCGTCACCCGACGCTCGCTGAGCTTGACGCAGCGGTTCCCGATCGCCCCGTGTTGCTGTACGAGCGCTTCACCGGCCCCGCGGCGACCAACAGCCTGGGCAAGAGCGTTCTTCGATGCGGCCGATGCAGCGCCGCCCGTGCATCCGGATATCAAGAAGATCAACGTGGCCGCCAACGGCGCCATTGCCGCGGCCGGTTTCACTGGAGGCGGTCCGTCGGCTTCGGCGCTCTTCCTGCTGCGCCGGATGCAGACGTTCGACGACAAGAAACGAAGCACCCTGGATGCGATGCGGTACTCGGCCAGTGTGGGCCTGACCTCGCATCTGGACCAGGTGTTGTTCCCCACTCCCGGGCCGCTTCATCCCAACCAGATTCTGTCCAATCTCGATCAGTACCGCATGTACGATTCGTGGCTGGAGCTGCACCGCGAGGGCCGGACCATCGTCCGCCTGCAGATGAATTTCCTGCAGAATCAGAGCGACCCGCAGTTGCCGGAATTGAAGGAACGCCTCCGCAACAATTTCCCGTTTTTCGGCGACGACATGCTGCGCACCGGCGGCGATCGGCGAGTGGGCCGCGCCCCTGAATAGCGGCGCGGTGTGGCGCGAGGCGCAGCAACTGGTGGGACAAGCCGGCTGGCGCAACGAAAACGCAGTGCAGAATCTCGCGGGCCTGACGCAGGTGGTGGAGGAGTATGAGGCCGTCAACAGGGAGCACGACATCACCAAGCTGCGCTGGGTGGTTCATCACGTTCCGGAGGTGAACGCCGATCTGCTCACCAGGCTCAAGGCGCTGGGCTGCGGCGTGGAAATGGGCGCGTTCCGCTGGGTGACGTCATCGGACCCGAAGGTGGTGGCGGGTCCGCCGTTTCGAACCATCGTGGACCACGGCATTCAGGTGGGCATCCACGGCGACGGCGTCCACATCGCGCCGCTGAACCCCTGGCTGCACATCTACTACGCCACCACGGGCATCAATTCGTTCGGCGACCAGGTGAACCGGCCAGCAACTCACCCGCGCCGAGGCGCTGCGCCTGTTCACCCGCAACAACAGTTGGTTCCTTCGGATGGAAGAGAAGATTGGCTCCATCGAGCCCGGCAAGCTGGCGGATATCGCGGTATTGGACCGCGACTATTTTGCCGTTCCCGATGCGGATATCAAGAAGATCCGTTCTGTGCTGACGATCGTGAACGGCAATGTCGTTCACGAGGCGGGACCCCTATAGATGGCGCTCCTGCTATCTTGATCTCTTGCGCCGCCAGCTTATCCTCGTCGCGCTGGTCGTCCTGGCCCTGCGCCTGCCCTTCCTCAACCAGGCGCTCCAGGGCGACGACGTGCTTTATCTCACTGAGGCCGCGCACGCGCAAATCGAGCCGCTTCATCCCAAGCACACCACCTACGTTTTCATGGGCCGCGATATCGATATGCGCGGGCAATCGCATCCGCCGCTCAATGCGTGGTTCCTGGCGCTGCTGATCGCCGCGTACCGAAGCGTTTCGGAAATTCCCTTCCATACGGCCTACATTCTGTTCTCACTGATCGCCGCCTTCAGCGCCCTGGCGCTGGCGCGCCGCTTCAGCCCGCACCCGCTGCTTGCGACGCTGCTCTTTTGCGCCACACCCGCCTTTGTCATCAATGGGACATCGCTTGAAGCCGATTTGCCCTTTGTCGCCCTCTGGCTTCTAGCAACCGCCCTGTACGTGTTCGCCGTCGATCGGAACTCTCGTTCGCTCCTGATCGCTTCTTCGGTGGCGATGGCTTTGACGGCGCTGACCGCCTATCAATCTATCCTGCTGGTCCCGATTCTTTTCCTTTACGGACGAAAATGGCGGGCCGCGCGGATGGCCGCATTCACTCCCGTCGCCGTGCTGCTCGCGTGGAACATTTTCGAGCGCCTCTCCACCGGCGCAATGCCCGCGGGTGTTCTCGTGAACTACATGAACGCCTACGGCCTGCAGGCGTACGCGCAAAAGATCAAGAGCGCGGTGGCGCTCACGGGTCATTTGGCCTGGATCGTGTTCCCCGCCCTGTGGATGCCGTCGCTCTACGCGCTCCCCTTCGCCGGCATTGCCGCTATTGGGGCAGCGTTCTACGATCTCAACCCGCTCTTCTGGGGATCGATCGCAGTCGGCGTCGGCATTCTGATCTGGTGCGCTCGCCACTGGCGCGACTTCCTGGCGCAATGGGTGCTCATCTTCTTCGCCGGAGCCCTGATTATTTTCTTCGCCGGCTCGGCGCGCTACCTGCTCCCGATCGCGCTGCCCATCGCGATTCTCGCCACCCAACGCGCCGGAGCACGTCTTCTACGAATCAGCTTGGCCTGCGGATTCGCTCTCAGCCTGGCGCTGGCGGTGGTCAACTATCAACACTGGGACGGCTACCGGCAGTTCGCGCGAAGTCTTCAAAGCGATGCCGGATCCAAGCGACTCTGGATCAACGGCGAATGGGGACTGCGCTATTATTTCAAATCCGAAGGCGGGCTTCCGCTGCACCAGGGCCAGTCGATCCATCCCGGCGAAATGGTGGTATCGAGCAAGCTCAGCTATCCCATTCCGTTCACCAACGGCGGCGGCGTGCTGGCTCCCGTCGCCGAGCGCACCATCGCTTCGGCCATCCCGTTGCGCATCGTCGCGCTCCAAGGCCGCGCGGCTTATTCCACGACGATGCTCGGCCTGCGCCCCTTCGACATTTCGCGCGCACCCATCGACCAACTCAGCGCCGAGTTGATGGTGGAACGCAAACCCACCCTCACCGATCTGCCCATGAACGCGCCCAAAGCCGGGGAACAAATCGTCAACGGCGTCTATCAACTCGAAGGCGGCCAATGGCGTTGGATGAGCCAGAGCGCGACGATTCTGCTGAAGCCACCGGCGCAGCCAACGCCTGTCACGGTCCGCTTCACCATTCCCGCTGTGTCGCCCGCCCGCCAGGTGACGCTGGCGCTCAACGACCACACGGTGGCATCTCACACTTACTCCGCTCCTGGTATTTACTCGCTTTCCAGTCCGCCGCTGAAGCCCGACGGCGACACCGCCAAGCTCACCATCACGATCGACAAAAGTTTTTCAGTTCCAGGCGATGGCCGCCAGCTCAGCATTATCTTGACCAATGTTGGGTTCCAGTAGCGTCCAAAGGTGGGAGACTGAAGGAATGAAGCCAATTGACAAGAGAATCGACGAGGACATAGAAGACGGCAATATCCCCGAGCCGATCGAAGATCTTCCGTCCGAATACTCGAAAGAAGATCGCGAGATCGAAGGACGCAAGCCCGACCTCGGCGAGACCGAAGAAGATCCTTCGGAGCTTTAGGCGATCAGGTTGTACATCAGGCCGAACGGATCTTTGATATAACATCTAGGAAACTCCGGCTCATCCTTGACGATTTCGCAGCCGTTCTCCACCAGGCGGCGCTTGGCTTCTTCGACGTTCGGGACCGTTACTTCCAAGACTCCACCCAGCGCGGGGCCTCGCTCGATAAACAGATTGATGTGCTCGCCATGCAGGCTGATCATGTTCGGCTTCTCGTCGGTGATCTCGAATCCGAGCTGATTGACGTAGAAGCCTGCCGCGCTCATGGGATCTTGTGCCTGGATTATGATATCCGTGCCAAATTTGTTCGCCATGTGTGTCCTTCATCCCTTCCAAACAAATTCTACCGGTACGGCGCGGTGATCAGGCGGCCAGCATGACGCTATGATGTCTCAGTGTGAGGACCACGCTCACTCTCGATCCCGAATATGAACGTTCGCCTGGACCGGCAGAATCCCTACCTGCGCATCGACGCCGTCAATGTCTTCGTGAAAGATCAGGATCGCAGCCTGAGCTTCTACCTGAATCAACTCGGATTCGATCTGGCTCTGGATACCCGCCTTCAATCCGGTCACCGGCTGGTGGCGGTTGCCCCTCCCGACGGCACCACGGTGCTCCGGCTGATCGCGCCTAATCCGGATTCTGAAGACTACAAACTCATCGGCCGGGTCACGCCCATCGTTTTCCTTACCGAAGACGTGATTGCCAAGTACCGCGAATGGAGCAAGCGCGGAGTTCATTTTCGCTATACACCACGTCTGAGGCGCGTCCAGCATAATTCGCGAACACCTGCTTCCGAAGCGCCTCCCATTTGGGGCGGCGTGTTCACGCGCTTCGAGGACATCGACGGCAACTCGTTTTCACTGGTCGGATTCGATGACGTCAGCCGCGCGCTGGAAGAGCAACGCCGCGCCATCGCCGAGAAGTTGGAATTGGAGCGCCGGGCCGCCCAGGAGCTGGAAATCGCGCGGATGGTCCAAGCCCGGCTCTTCCCGCAAACGCTGTCGCCATTTGGTCCGCTCGATTACGCGGGTGTTTGCGTTCAGGCTCGCCAGGTGGGCGGCGATTATTACGATTTCCTGAATCTGGGGCAAGAGCGCCTGGGCCTGGTGGTGGGCGACATCGCTGGCAAAGGAATCGCCGCGGCTCTATTGATGGCCAATCTGCAAGCGAACCTGCGCAGCCAATGCGCCATCGCCCTGGAACACCCGCAACGATTCCTGGAATCGGTGAACCAGCTTTTCTTCGAGAACACGATCGAGAGCGCCTACGCCACACTCTTCTTCGCGGAATACGATAACCGCACCCGCCGCTTGCGGTACGCCAATTGCGGACACCTGCCCGGACTCATCTTGCGAAGCGACAGCGCACTCGATCGGCTGGCATCCACCTGCACGGTTCTGGGGCTGTTCGAGGACTGGAAATGCTCGATCGGCGAAAGCAGCCTCTCGCCCGGCGACACGCTGGTGCTGTACACGGACGGCGTCACCGAAGCGTTCAACGATCGCGGCGAGGAATTTGGAGAGCAGCGTTTAGTCGCGAGCTTGCGCCGGCATCACGAGCAGAAGCCACGCGCGTTGATGAACTCCATTCTCGATGACGTGAAGCAGTTCAGTCCGCACGAGCAGCACGACGATATTACGCTGCTGGTGGCGAGGTGCGCCGGATAATGGCACCTGCCTATGCGCGGACGGCCTGAGGCAGTTGTTATACTCATCCCAGGTGCTCTAAACATGCATGCCCACAGTTGCTCGGCTTGGACCATATCGTGTGTTCTTCTTCAGCAACGAAGATCTGGAGCCGCCACATGTTCACATGCAGCGCGAGAAATCTCTGGCCAAGTTTTGGCTGGAGCCGATTGCTCTGGCATCGGCAACTGGCTTTTCCGCCCGCGAGGTACGGCAGCTGGAGCGGCTAGTGGTCGAGAACCAGCAGGCCTGGCTGGAGGTTTGGCATGAGTTCTTCGGTCGTCGAGATTCGCCCGAGGGCTCGTGAAGTCTCCATCAGCGAGGACGAGCTAACTGTCTTGCTCGCTGACGGCCGCAAGATCTCGGTCCCGCTAGCTTGGTTCCCGCGACTTCTGCACGCGACAGCCGATCAACGCCAAAATTTCGAGTTGCTCGGCGAAGGCGAGGGAATCCACTGGCCCGATATCGACGAAGACCTGAGCGTCGCTGGGCTGTTGCGCGGCCCAGCTTGAACCGCAAGTCTCCACGTCGTCTCCCGTAGACCATTCCCCCTTCTTTCCGTCCAATTCTCGCGGCGGGACCGGCTTCCCCCCGGAAGACAGGGCGCCAGCGTTAAGATCACAAGCGATAATGGAATATCTAAAGCAATTCGAGACGATCTTCGCGATTTTCTTGGGCTGGCTCCTCAGTTTGCTGACGATGGTTATTTCCGAGAGTATCCGGCGCCCCTACCGCCGCCGTGACCTAATCCGGGCCGTTATGGATGAAATGCTGGGCTTCAGTACACCCTTGCGACTGTCGCCCACCTGGTACGGGCAAGAAATGCTCAGGTCACTGATGCTTTTCTCGATAAGATCCTGCCCATCTTCGAAAGCTATCGGGGGCCGGATCGAAGCGACGACCTCCTTGCCGGCTTAAAGATACTCCGCGGCGTTTCGGAACAGGAACGGGCTGCAACGCTTCAATCGAAGCAGAATTCGAATGTTGGCGTGGCACTCCGGCAGTACTCTGTTCCCCTATTTGCAACTCAGATAGCGGATCTCGCAATTTGCAGCCGTGGCTTCCAGCGCTCAGTGCTTCGTATTCGCTACCACCTCGATCTCTACAACCAATTGGTGTCCTACACACAATCGTTATTCGAGAAGACCTACAACAAGCCCAGTCCCGAAGACAGGGCAGCTCTTATAGCGAACCAGGAAAGAGGATACCGTGATGCCGGAGTGCGAGCTGAAATCATCGTGCATGCGATCGGCGATCTTCACAAGCAGTACGGCTCCGCAAAGACTTGAGCACGCTGGGCTGCGGCTAATGGCGGTCGCGGTCTTCGCCCAGTCCCACCGACTACTTGCCCTCCCCGTCTCCCAATTCCCTTGCCATCCTCCGCTACATTCGATGCGCAAGCAAAACGACCGGCGAATTTCACTGGAAGCTCAGCGAATTTCCGAAGGGATGCATCGCCAAACGCAAGAAATATCCTGATACGACGTGCGTGTCCGCCACTACGGAACACGCCTGCACGTCCGTTACAATTCATTTGTGCAACTCACGTCCGTCGATTGGCTGGTAGTCGCGCTCTACTTCCTCTTCAACCTCGCCATCGGCTTCTACTACAAGTCCCGCGCCGGCAAGAACGTCAATGAGTTCTTCCTCTCCGGACGCAACGTCCCCTGGTGGCTGGCCGGCACGTCGATGGTGGCCACCACGTTCGCCGCCGACACTCCACTGGCCGTCACCGGCATGGTGGCGATGGGCGGAATCGCGGGCAACTGGCTGTGGTGGAATTTCATCGCGAGCGGCATGCTCACCGTCTTCTTCTACGCGCGCCTCTGGCGACGCGCCGGCGTCATGACTGACATCGAATTCTCCGAGCTTCGCTATTCCGGCAAACCAGCCGCGTTCCTGCGCGGCTTCCGCGCCCTCTACCTCGGCATCCCCATCAATTGCATCATCCTCGGTTGGGTCAACCTGGCGATGGTCAAAATCCTGCAACTGGTGCTGGGCGTTTCGAAGCCGCAGGCTCTGGCCATCGTCATCGGAATGATCGCGCTCACGTCGTTCATCTCCACCCTTTCCGGCTTGTGGGGCGTGCTGGTCACCGACCTTTTCCAGTTCGTCATCAAGATGGGCATGGTTACCGTGCTCGCGGTCTTCGCGGTGCGCGCCGTCGGCGGCATCGACAGCATGAAGGCTAAGCTTGCTCTCGTCGACCACGCGCGCAGCGCATCCCAAGGCGGCTCCGTCCTCAACTTCGTCCCCGATATGCACTCGGCATGGATGCCCATGATCACGTTCCTGGTCTACATCTCGATGAACTGGTGGTCCACCTGGTATCCGGGCGCCGAGCCGGGCGGGGGCGGCTACGTGGCGCAGCGCATGTTCAGCGCGAAGGACGAAAAGAATTCGCTGCTCGCGACGCTCTGGTTCAACATCGCGCACTACGCCGTGCGTCCCTGGCCCTGGGTCCTGGTCGCGCTCGCTTCGCTGATTCTCTTCCCTGGCTTAGCCGATCCCGAAACCGGCTACATCCGCGTGATGATCGCTTATTTGCCGCCGTCACTGCGCGGTCTGATGATCGCGGCCTTCGCCGCCGCCTACATGTCCACCATCGCGACGCAATTGAATTGGGGCGCCAGCTACCTGGTCAACGATTTCTATCGCCGCTTCTTGAAGAGGACCGAAACCGAGCGCCACTACGTCACAGCCTCGCAGTGGGCCACCGTGCTTCTCACCATCGTTTCGGCCGTCGTAACTTTTTACCTGGACTCCATCGCCGGCGCCTGGAAGCTGCTGCTGGTCACCGGCGCGGGCACCGGCGGCGTCCTATTGCTGCGCTGGTATTGGTGGCGCATTAACGCCTGGAGCGAAGTCTCGGCCATGATCTCGGGCTTCGTGGTCTCACTCCTCATGCAGACCGCCTTTGGGCTCGATAAAGACCAGCCGCGCGATTTCGCATGGATCATGATCGTCACCGTTTCCATCACCACCGTTGTCTGGCTGGCTGTTACGTTCCTGACGCGTCCCGAATCGAAGGACACGCTAGTCGCCTTTTATCGCCGCACACATCCATCGAAAGCCGGCTGGCGGCCCATCGCCCGACTCGCACCCGACGTGCGTCCCTCCACCGGCGGCCTTTCGAATTTGCTCGATTGGATTTGCGGCTGCCTGCTCATCTACGGCATCCTGTTCGGCACCGGAAAATTGCTCTTGAAAGAATTTACGACCGGTTCAATTCTGCTCGCCATGGGGCTTGCGGCAGGTGCAGTAATCTACTGGGATCTGTCGCGCCGCGGTTGGAGTACAGTGGTGGAATAGGTGTGAAATCGCCAGTTGCAGCTTTGGTTCTTTGGGCTACCTTAGCCGTCGCCGCCGATAAGCCCTTTGCCATCGTCCATCCTGTTTTTGCCCGCGGGGAAGACGGAGTGCCCGAAGCCTCCGACGAAGATTTCGTTCCCGGCGAAACCATCCACTTCAGTTGCCAGGTGGAAGGCTATCGGAAGATGGACAAGCCCGACGATTACGGCAAACAAAACGTCTCGCTCAAATTCCAGATTGAAGTTCGCGACAAAAGCGGCGTCTTGCTCAAACCGATTCAGGAAGGCAAAATCGAAACCACGGTTACGCAGGAAGACAAGGACTGGAAACCCAAGCTCCGCGAGACCATCGTAGTGCCGCCGCTCGCCGAAACTGGCGAGTACATGGTCCAGATCAAGCTGTCGGATGAGCTCGCCAAGACCACTGTGGAGAAAAGCGCCGTCTTCCACCTAAAAGGCCGTGACGTCGCTCCCAGCGATACGCTGGTGGTTCGCAATTTCCGCTTCCTGCGCAACGAAGACGACGTCAAGCCTTTGCCCGTCGCTGCCTTTCGCCCCGGCGATTCCGTTTGGGCGCGCTTCGACATGACCGGCTACAAGCTGGGCGAGAAGAACCAGGTGGATATCGAATACGGCCTCACAGTGCTGCGCGAAGACGGCTCAGTGGCCTACACCGAACCGCAAGCCGCGAATCAAAAGATCCAGACCTACTATCCGCAGCGTTATCAGCCCGGCGAGCTTAATCTGAATCTGGCAAAAGACCAGCCGCTCGGAAAATACACCATCGTACTGGCGGTGCGCGATAACCTCAGCCAGCAAATGTACGAAACTCGCGAGACATTTTCCGTCGAATAGCCACTTGCTAGTCAATGGCCCTTTTCCGGACCCGCAGTGCGGCTGTCTTTGGAATTGAAGCGCACCTGATTGACGTCGAGGTGGATATGTACCCCGGCGGCAACGCGCGCGATTTCATCACGGTGGGCATGCCCGACACCGCCGTGCGGGAGAGCCGCGAGCGTATCAAGAGCGCCCTGCTCAATTCGGGCTTCGGCTATCCCAACAAATCCGTGACCATCAACCTCGCGCCCGCCAATGTGCGCAAGGAAGGCGCGGGATTCGATCTGCCCATGGCGCTTGGCATTTTGGGCGCGATGGGAACCGTCGGACGAAGCGATGAGCACATGCTGGTGGGCGAATTGTCGCTCGATGGCACGCTGCGGCCGGTACGCGGCGCGCTCTCCATCGCGGTCTGCGCCAGGCGTCAGGGCATTCCCAATCTTCTGGTGCCCTTCGACAACGCCGCTGAAGCTGCCGTTACGGAAGGCGTGCGGGTCTTCGGCATGCGGCATCTGGCGGAAGTTGTGAGCTACCTGAATCAGCCCGATCAATTCCAGCCCACGACATCCTCGGCCGCAACTTCAATTTCTTCCGAAGAACCGCTCTCCGATTTCCGGGATGTCCGGGGCCAAACCAGCGCCAAGCGCGCTCTCGAAGTAGCGGCCGCCGGCGGCCACAACGTGCTGATGATCGGGCCGCCCGGCTCCGGCAAAACGATGCTCGCGAAACGATTCCCCGGGATTCTGCCGGCGCTGACGTTTCAGGAATCCATCGAGACCACGCAGATCCATAGCGTCGCCGGACTGCTTCCGCGCGGCGTGGGATTGCTGGCTCGTCGCCCCTTTCGCTCGCCCCATCACACGGTGTCGGATGCGGGCCTTATCGGCGGCGGCTCTGGAACGCCGCGTCCCGGCGAAGTCAGCCTGGCGCACAACGGCGTCCTGTTCCTGGATGAGTTGCCCGAGTTCCCGCGCAACGTCCTCGAAATGTTGCGCCAGCCGCTGGAAGAATCCTCGGTCACTCTGGCCCGTACCAACATGACGCTGTCCTTCCCCTCCGACTTCATTCTGATCGGCGCCATGAATCCCTGCCCGTGTGGGTATTTCTCCGATCCCACGCGCGAATGCCGCTGCACTGGCGCCATCATCCAGCGCTACTTGAGCAAGGTCAGCGGACCGCTGCTCGATCGCATCGATCTCCATGTAGAGGTTCCGGCGGTTGCCTACAAAGAACTGCGCGGCAAGGACCAGGGCGCTGCGTCTTCCGATATGCGCGCGCGAGTGGAAGCGGCCCGCGCCATCCAGCGCCGCCGTGGATTCTACAACGCCCGTATCCCCGCCCGCCTGCTGCGCACCTTCTGCGCCCTCGACGAAGCCGGTGAACGAATGCTCGAAATGGCCGTACGCCGCATGGGCTTGAGCGCCCGCGCGCATGACCGGATTTTGAAAGCCGCCCGCACCATTGCCGATCTCGACAACTCCGATGAAGTCGCGGCCAAGCATCTAGCGGAAGCGGTGCAATATCGCAGCCTGGACCGCAGTTACTGGACCTGAAACATTCCTAACGCACAAGTAACCGTGTGCAACGAAACCTCTCCGGCTAAGCGCCGGTCTAAAAAGCATGAGGTTATTTCAGATGAACAAACTTGCTTTTGTCGGTTGTTTCAGTTCTCTCTTTTTAGCAACTTTAAGCGCGCAGGAGGTTTCCCGTTTTTCCTTCGATCTGGGAGCGGGTTTCACGTCGCCGGTGGGCAACACCAGCAACTTTCTGGATCAAGGTTGGAACCTTCAGGGCGGCGTGGGATATAACTTCTCCTCTCACATCGGGGCGATGCTCCAGCTGGACTACAATTCGTTCGGCATCAGCTCGGCGGCGCTAAACAATATCGGCTACCCAGGCGGCGATATCCACGCGTTCTCAGCCACCGTAGACCCGATTTATCACCTGCGTCCCAGGGGACATCTGGATCCCTACATCATTGGCGGCGGTGGCCTTTATCACTGGTACCAACAGCTATCGGCGCCGGCGCCTGGAACCGCGATCAGTTCATTCAATGGAGGCTCATTTCCATTGGTTGAGCCGTCCTCAGGCGACGAGTATTCGGTAAATAAGCCGGGCTTCAACGCCGGTGCGGGCCTAGCTTTCGGCACCAAATGGCACGGCAAGCTATTCGCTGAAGCTCGTTACGTGCACGTCTTCCTGAACAACGGCGCTCGCGCCGACTATGTGCCTGTGACGTTCGGCTTCCGTTGGTAACAAGCGCCCGTTAGTTAGTCACAACGCGGGCGAATAATATCCGTGGCGATAGTAAACTCGCAGGTCGGGTATTTCCGCCCGGGGAATTACTTTGACGTTAATGTTGCGGTACTTTCCATCGCGCTCGGTATTTATCGGCGTGTACCCTAATAGATACTGATTGCGAAGTTGGTCGCCGATCCGGGCGCTGATGGCGGGCAGATCGTCCAGTTTGGTTACCGGATATTCACGGCCGCCGCTTTCATCGGCCAGCGCCTCCAGGAGCTTGGGTCCGTTTTGTTCTTCAAGCGAATGCTTGGCATCGTCGGGATCGAAGATGCCCATGGCGTAAACCTGCAGATCCGATTCAAGCATCGCGTTCTTGATCTCACGCTCGGTGTGCCGGCTGCGATTGTCTCCGCCGTCGGAAACAATGACCAGCGCTTTGCGGGTGTTGCGTGCGTGCTTCATCTCGGCAAGGCCCAGGTGAATCGCATCCAGGAGGGAGGTGCGCCCAAACGGCTTGGTGTGAGCGATCCGATCGTAGACCTCGCCCGGGTCCGTCGTGAACGGAACGGTCAATTTCGGCCGGTCGCTAAACTCGATCAGGAAGAACTCGTCCTGCGGATTGGACGTCTTGAAAAAAGCCGCCGCCGCTTCGGTCGCCTTTTTGATCTTGTTCCGCATGCTGCCGCTGATGTCGAAGAGGAACCCGATGGAGAGCGGAGCGTCCTCCCGGGCGAAATTTGTAATGGGCTGCTCCACGCCGTCTTCGAAGACTTTGAAGTCTTCCTTATGCAGGCCGCTGACCGGCGTGCCCAAGACATTGGTTACCTGAGCAGGCACCAATACCAGGGCTGAATCGACGCGAATGTCGGCTTTGGGAAACATGCTTTGGCCGGAGGAAACGGCCGGCCGGAAACGGGGAAGAATAGAAACTGCTGTATCGACGCCGGACGCCTGGAACGCCCAACAGGGGGAGCACACAAAGATGGCAACCGCGAGGCACGCCGCGAACTGATCAGTGCGAGCCATTGGCAGATTGTATCCCAACGGGAGGCCGGCCGCGCAATTCCCCGTCACCGGTATTCGTACTAGCCGGGCTACGGCCCATGCCGCGCTTTCCTTAGATCGCTCTGATAACCTTATCGGTACGTGAGGCTGTTCTTCGCGATTCTATTGCTGGCCTGGAGCGCCGCCGCTCAGGACTTTGCCAATATCCGAATTGACAAGGTAGCCGGCGGCTATGCTTTCGCCGAGGGGCCCGCGTGGTCGCCCATGGGTTTTCTGATCTTCAGCGACATTCCGAACAACAAGCTTCTGCGGTTCATGCCGGGCGAGCCGGCTAGCGCTTTTCGCGAAGATTCCAACGGCGCCACTGGCAATCGATTCGATGCCCAAGGGCGCCTATACACTTGCGAAAGTCACTCGCGCCGCGTGACGCGCACCGACAAGAAGGGCAAAGTGGAAGTCCTGGCCGATCACTGGCAAGGCAAGCGCTTCAACGCCCCGAACGATCTGGCGGTTCGCAAGGAGGGTGACGTCTACTTTACCGATCCGGCCTTCGGCAACCAGCAGGATACGCGCGAGCTGGACTTTTTCGGCGTGTATCACATCTCGCGCAAGGGAGAATTGGAAGTGATCGCAAGGCCCAAAGGACGGCCCAACGGCATCGCCCTGTCGCCGGATGGCCGTACGCTTTACGTGAGCAATTCCGACGAGAGGAATGTGCGCGCTTACGATTTGGACAAGAGCGGCGCGGCATCGAACGAACGCACTTTGATCTCGGGAATCGAGGGAGTGCCCGACGGAATCTGCCTCGATGAGAAGGGCAATCTGTACCTGGCCGCCAAAGAGATTCAGGTGTATTCGCCGGAAGGCAAACCGATCGGGATGATTCCGACCGAAGAGACTCCGTCCAATTGCACGTTTGGCGATCCGGACTTGGGATCGCTTTACATAACGGCGCGCAGTTCGGTCTACCGCGTGCGTTTGGACGTGAAAGGGATCGCGTATTAACGCCGACGCTGCTGCCCAAGAAGAGAGCCGGCGTTATCCAACCCGCCCGTTCCTGGGCGTAGGTGCGTTGATTTTTGAGGATGGCAAAATCTTGCTGGTGGAGCGCGGTAAAGAGCCGCTCAAGGGCTACTGGTCCATCCCCGGCGGCATTGTCGAAACAGGTGAGAAGCTGGAGGAGGCGATCCGGCGCGAAGTGGCGGAAGAGACAGGGCTGGATGTCGAGCCCTATTTGATGTTCGAAATCTTCGAACGGATCATGCCGGATGCGGAAGGCAAGCCCGAATATCACTACGTTTTGATCGATTATCTGTGCCGCCGTTTGAGCGGAGAACCTGCTGCCGCAAGCGATGCGAGCCGCGTGGAATGGGTGGCGGAGCAGAATCTTCGCCGGTATCGTCTCACAGAAGGCACGCTGGGCGTGATCGAGAGAGCCTTTGCAAAACTTCAGCGCTGATCTGTTGGAATTCGAGCCACTGCGGGAACTGGTGGGGCGATACGTTGGCAGTCCGCTCGGCCGAGCCGAGTTGGAGAAGCTAGCGCCGCACACAGACCGTGCAATTTTGGAAAGCGCGCTGGCGGACGTGTCCGAAGCAATTGCCTACCAGGGAGCTTCTCGGCAGCCCCAGGCGGCGGCCCGGGGTTCCGCAATTCGGTCTGCGATTCAATTCGATTCCCGATGTCTCCACTGGCCTCGCGATCCTGCGCATCGAAGGCGCGGTGCTGGAACCGAAGCAAATTCTGGAGCTGGCGCGGCTGATCGAAGAGGCCGGCGAAGTGCGTGCCGCGCTGAATCTGGCGGGGGACAAGTATCCGCGGCTGGCGGCGCAGGTGGCGGCCACGGCCGATCCTCGCCCGATTCTGCGCGACGTGCGCGGCAAGGTGCAGGGGGATGGCACCCTGGCCGACGACGCCAGCGTGGCGCTGCATCGTCTGCGCCGCGACATAGAACGGCAGCAGAGGCAGATTCAAACCTCGCTCGAGCGATTCCTGCGGACGCATCGCGACGACGGCACGCTGCAAGAAGAGTTCATCACTCTGCGCAACGATCGCTTCGTGGTTCCTGTGGTGGCGGGGCAGCAGCGGAAGGTTTACGGAGTGATTCATGGAACCAGCGGCAGCGGGCATACGCTGTTTGTCGAGCCGCTCGAAACTATCGATCTGAACAATGAGCTGGTACGCCTGCGTGAGGAGGAGCAGCGCGAAGTGGCGCGCATCCTGCGCGAGCTGACGGAGCTGCTGAGGACCAATGGGCCGCAGATTCAGACGCTGGTGGCGGCGATCGGCCGGCTGGATCTGCTTTTTGCCAAGGCCGGATTCGCTTCCGACTTCGATTGCGTCATTCCTCGATTTAGCGCCGACAAGGATCGGCGCCTCATCCTCAAGGACGCACGGCATCCACTGCTCCAAGACGTGCTGCGAAGGCAGAAAAAACCGATTCTTCCCATTTCGCTAACGCTGGACGAAAAGCAGCGAACACTGTTGATCAGCGGGCCTAACACCGGCGGCAAAACGGTTTCGATGAAGACGGTTGGTCTACTGGCTTTGATGGCGCAAGCCGGGTTGCCGGTGCCCGCGGGAGAAGCCGAGTTCCCGCTGTTTGAGCAGGTGCTGGCCGAAATAGGCGACCAGCAGTCGATTCAAGAAAGCCTCAGCAGCTTCTCGGGCCACATCGCGCGAGTGCGCGAGATGCTGGAGGCGGTGACGCCGCAGTCGCTCGTAATCCTGGATGAACTGGGCCGCGCGACAGATCCGGAAGAAGGCGGGCCTTTGGGCGTTGCGATTTTGGAATCGTTCCGCGCGCACGGAGCGTTCACTTTCGCGTCCACTCACCTGTTGGCTCTCAAAATCTACGGCGCCACAACCGAGGGTGTTCTAAACGCATCCATGGGGTTCGACGACAAGACGCTACAACCTACTTATGTTTTGCAGCTGGGCGCGCCGGGAAAATCGGCGGGCCTGGAGATCGCAAGCCGCCTGGGACTTTCTGAAGACCTGATTGCACGGGCGCGCCAGCGAATGTCGACCAGCGAGCGCGATATCGCGGTGTTTCTGAACGAACTGCACCAACGGCTGCGCAGAACCGCGATGGAGGAACAGGATCTGCGGGAGCAGCGGCAGGCGCTGGAAGCACGCGAACAGACGCTGGCCGCCGAATTCGAACAGCGCGAGAAGGCGAAGTTCAAAGAACTGGACGAGCGTTTGCAATCGGCGCTCGCACAGTTTGAAAGCGAGACACAGGAGACCATCCAGAAACTGCTCTCAGGAGCAGAGCAGCGCAAAGCGGCCGAGCAGGCGGAGCGCCGCGTGGCGAAATCGAAGCGCGAATTCGAGGAGAAGGCTCGGGTGGCGGTGTTTGGGCAAGCGCCTCCGCAGCAACAGCGCTTCATCTTGATCGCGGAAGGTGATCGAGTCCGCCTGAAGGGCGTGCGCGAGCCGGCGCGCGTCCGGCGCAAACTTTCGGGAGGACTGCTCGAAGTAGAAGCGGGCTTGATGCGGATGAAAGTGACCACCGACGACGTGGAGGAAGTCCTGCCTGCGGCTCCGGAGGCTACACGATTGCCCAAGAATGTTTCTTACGACTCGGGGCCGCGCTGGGACGTGACTTATCGCGAGATCAACGTCATTGGAAAACGAGCGGAAGAGGCTCGTGAAGAAGTGGATAAATTCCTGGATACCGCGGCGATGGCGTCAGTGGATCGGGTGCGCATCGTGCATGGCCACGGCATGGGAATTTTGAAAAAAGTGATCGGTGAATTGCTGGCAACCAACCCGCACGTCGAAAAGTACTATCCAGCCACCCAAGCGGAAGGCGGAACGGGCGCGACCGTCGTTGAACTAAAATAGGGTGGAGTTAAAATAGGATTATGCAGGTCGTCAGCCCACTCACTATTGACGATTTTGAACGGCTTCCAGACGAGCTTGCGTTGAATCACGAGCTGGTAGACGGGAAATTGGTCGACGTGTCCGGAAACACTGGCAATCACAATGCCCTCCGGGACCTGCTGACAGCAATGCTTTTGTTCCATCTCATGGAACATAAACTCGGCAGAGTGCTCAGCGAACAAGAGTACAAGTTTGAAGGGAATGCGCATGGTCCAGACATAAGCTTTTTTAGTCTAGAGAAGGCTCCTCTGTACAACGGCTCGTTCCGAGTGCAGCGCTTCGTTCCCGATCTGGCGATTGAAATTGTGTCGGAGAACGATACATTCAGGAAGCTCGTGAAGAGAGTGAACCGCTATCGCAAGGGCGGTACCAAGGAAGCTTGGATTCTTGATATAGATTCGCGACAGGCCTTCCTGTTTTCGGAAGAACGCGATGCGATCCTTCACGAAAACGGCGTGTTTGAATCCAGCTTGATCCCCGGCTTCTCCATCCGCCTGGGCGACCTGTTCGATCAGCTATGACGCTTACCCAGCAGCAGGAGTTCGACGCGCTGGTAGAGCATGCGAAACTCGCCGGCCAAGCCCGCGATTGGCAGGGCGCGCGGCAGGCTTGGGTGAAGGCAATGGAATTACTGCCGCCGGATTCCGCTGAATATCAACTCACGAAGACGCGCATCGAGAACATCGATCTACAGCTTTCGGATAAAAGCATCTGGAAGAAGCGGTTCGCGAAGCTCGGCCCCATCGGCACCTTCTTAGTGGTGGCGTTCTCAAAAGGCAAGCTGTTGTTGCTGGGTCTCACCAAGCTCAGCACGTTGGTCAGTATGCTCGCGTTCTTCGCGGTGTATTGGTCGCTGTTCGGATGGCGATTCGCGCTGGGCTTCGTGTTGTCCATCTATATCCACGAAATGGGACACGTGATGGCGCTGCGCAAGTACAACATCGCGGCCAGCGCGCCCATGTTCATCCCATTCTTCGGCGCACTCGTGCGAATGAAGCAGTATCCGGGCAATGTGGGTGAAGACGCGCGCGTAGGCCTGGCGGGCCCCATCTGGGGATTGGGTTCGGCGATAGCGGCGTGGCTCGCGGCCATCGCCACCGGGCTTCCCGTCTGGTATGCCATCGCGCACACGGCCGCGTGGCTGAACTTGTTCAATCTTCTTCCCATCTGGCAGTTGGACGGCGGACGCGGTTTTCGAGCGTTGACGCGGAAGCAGCGCGGCATGGCGGCGGGCGTAGCGATAGCCATGTGGGTCTTGACTCACCAAACGATTCTCCTGCTGATTGCGCTGGGCGCCGGTTACCGGCTGTTCAGCCGCGATTATCCGGCCGAGGACGACAACGTCGTGCTGATGCAGTATGCGGGCCTGATTGTTTTGCTGTCGCTATTGATGACCATGACCGATCGGATTGTCAGTGCGCAATTCTAGCTTCGCCTTCCTATTTGCCAACCACCAAAACGTGGAAGCTATCGGGGAGAACCGGCGGACGCTTCTGCCCGTCGGCCAAGGGGCCAAATTCCGCAGCCAACAGATAAACCCGGTGATTCTTCTGATCCACCGTCATGGTGCGGGCGCCGCGCTCGGTCGGCACAGTATCTACGGTCTGATGCTTGCCGCCAACCTCCTTCACGATGCTCAGGGTTCCATCCTGGCCGTTGGAGCTGAAGGCCAGCCCAAGCCCCGCGTCGTAGCCGGCGCCGTCTGGACCCGCTCCGATTGGCGCTGTCCCAATCACCTTGAGTGAGGGAATATCGGTAACAACCATCATTTTGTTATCGCAGACCGAGAAGAGCCTCTTGTTTTTCTGGTCGATTGCAATCCCGCTGGGGCTGTCGCACGGTGACAACGACGCATGCCGCGTCACGGTTGTCTTGGCAGCATCGATCTCGACGATCTCGCTGCTGTCCTCGATGTTGACATAGATCTTTCCGGCGCCATCGGGCGCGCACTCCTCCGGTTTTCCGCCGAGGGGGAAGGTCTTGATGACTTCGTTGGTCTTGGGATCGATGGCGGTGGAGTCGTTCGATCGTCCGTTGAATGTAAAAATATGCTTGGTCGTCGGTTCGAAACAAACCGAATCCGGGTTTTGGCCGGTTTGCGGCTCGCCCACCTTGGCAAGCGTCTTCAGATCAAAGATCGTGACGCTGTTCGATTGCCCATTCGTGATAAAACCTTTTCCGAATTCGGGCGCTACGGCGACTCCATGAACGCCGTGCAACTGCGGGATCTGCCCCACCACTTTGCCGGTGGTGGTGTCCACTACCTCCACCAGGGTTGCGTGCGAAGCGTAGACTCGGTTCGTGTTAGGGTCCACCGCGATGTAATCCCAGCCGCCGGTGCCGCCGATTTTGATTTTGCTGAGAACTTTGTATCCCTCAGCCGCGAAGGCCATAATCGCCAACAAACTTCCTGCGATCAAGAGCTTTTTCATGATAGTTCTCACTCCTTGAATTTGAATTAGTCCCGGCCCACGTAGAAATGAACGGCCGGTGTTACTACCAGAGAAAGGATCATCGAGGCGAGGATCCCGCCAATTACCGCAATGGCCAACGGCTGCAGCATTTGCGAACCGGCGCCAATGGCAAGCGCCAGTGGAAACATGCCGGCCACGGTGGCCAGCGCGGTCATCATAATAGGCCGCAACCGGCGCTCGCCGGCACGGATCATGCTCTCCTCGGCCGGCAGTCCCTCCGCCCGGAATTTCTGGTCTGCATCCAGCAACAAAATGCCGTTCTTCGCCACGATGCCGACCACCATGATCAGTCCCATGAACGATGAAAGGTTAAATGTCGTCCTAGTAATCAGCAGCGCCAGGAAGACGCCGCACGTCGACAACAAGGCCGAGGACAAGACCGCAATAGGCGCGGCGAAATTGCCAAACTCGAACAGCAGAACCATGAAGACCAGCAGGATAGCCAACGCCAGCACGAACGCCAAATCCTTAAACGATTTCTGTTGCTCGGCGAATTGTCCGCCGTATTCGATGCGGATGCTGGGAGGAACATTCAAATCCGCGATTGCCTTCTGAACTCGCGCCATTCCGTCCCCCAGGTTGATGTTCTCGAAGCGGGCGGTAACACCCACATCGCGCTGCAGATTATCGCGGACGATTTCGGTCTGGCCCGGGATCTCGGTCAGCGTGGCCAGCGAGCCGATGGTCGCGGTCTTCCCAGTTCCGCTAACGATCAGCGTATTCTTCATGGCATCGAGGGTTCTGCGGGCCGCGGGCGGAAACTGCACGCGAATGGTGTAAGAACGATCGTTTATCACCACCGGCGGCGTGCGCCGGCTCACCCTGCAACATGGCGCTCGCATCCAGCTCCACCTCTTGCGGCGTAAAACCTGCGCGGGCGGTCACCACGGGGTCCACATTGAACATAAGCGCGGTGCCGCTGATGTGATTCTCGATGCCGTCCTCGCACGTCCACCACGCCGGGGATCTTCTTGATGGTGCTGGCCACCCGCGGCGCCCAGCGGCGCAGGACGTCGGGATCCTGCGTGAACAGCTTGATCACCACCGGTTCAGGAGCGCTGGTTAAATCGCCGATCATGTCCTGCAGCAACTGCGGGAACTCGACATCCAAAACGGGCTCCGCCTCCCGGACCTTGGCGCGGACATCGGCGATCACTTCATCGCCGGATTTCGTCCGGTACTGTCCCCCGGACGAGGAGCCGAACATTCTCGATAAGAACGGCGCCATCGGTTTCAATTTGACGCTGATGTCGCCCGTGTTCGCTTCCGTAACGGCCGCCAAGCCAAGTTGCAAGCCGGTCCGGCGCGAGGTGCTCGCAACCTCCGGCGTGTCGCGGAGAATCTGCTCCACGTGACTGATCACCCGGTTCGTCTCGCGGAGCGACGAACCAGCGGGCATGATGTAGTCGACGATGAAGCCGCCCTCGTCCATCGCGGGTAGCAGGTCCGACCCGGTGTTCTTGTAGCAGAAGTAGGAACCACCGATCAGCAGGATCGTCGAACAGTCCGAGCGCCAGCGGGTGTTCCAGCGCAAAGCGCAATGTGCGTTCGTAGGCGTTCATCAGCCAGGCAGGCACCGCCTCATGCTCACCCGGCGTACCCTCACGTTTCGGTCGCAGGAAGTAGTGGCTAAGCGTGGGAGTCCAGGTGAGCGCCAATGCCAAGGAAGTGAGCAGCGCCATCCCCACCGTGATCGCCAATGCCCGGAAGAACACGCCCGTCACGCCGGTGATCGAAATCAGCGGCAGGAAGACCACGATCGGCGTGATCGTCGATCCCACCAGCGGCACGCGGATTTCGCGGATGGCGCTGCGGATGGCTTCCGCCCGCGACTGCCCCGAATCGCGGTGCATGACGATGTTTTCCACCACCACGATGGCGTCGTCAATCACCAGTCCCACCGCTGCCGCTAGTCCACCCAGGGTCATGAGATTGAAGCTCTGCCCCATCACTTTCAGCGCGATGAATGTGACGCCGATGGTCGCCGGAATCACCAATCCGGCCACCAGAGACGTACCCCAGTCGCGCAGGAACAGAACCATGATGAGCGACGCCAGGATCAAGCCCAGCAAAATGGCATCCCGAACGCTCGCGATCGAATCGGTCACCAGCTCCGATTGGTCGTAGAAGGGACGAAGATCGACGCCCGGGGGAAGATCCTTTTTCAAGTTTGCGATTTCCGTATGAACCGCGTTGGCCACCTGCACGGTGTTGCTTTCCGGCTGACGATATACATTCAGCAAGACCGCCGGTTTTGCATTTGCCGTCACCACCGTGTAGACAGGCATCACCGAATTGCTTATCTTGGCGACATCGAAGATATGCAAGGGCGCGCCAGCCGGAGTTGTTTTGATGATGATATTGCCAATGTCGTCGGTGCTGCGCGCCTGGCCGCTCATCAGCATCAGCTCCAGTTGATGATTGGTTTCGATCAGCCCCGGCGAATCGATCATATTGCTGCGGCTGACGGCATCCAGGATGTTAGGAATCGTGACGCCCGCCTCTACCAGCTTGGCGGCGTCCGGTTGCACCAGGAACTCAGGCACCTGACCGCCTTGCACCACGATGGACGAAACTCCGGTGGCGCGATTGAGGCGGGGTTTGAGAGTGTAGTTGGCAAGCTCCCAGAGCGTGGTCTGAGGAATCTTATCCGAAGTCAGGCTATAACCCATGATGGGAAACGCCGCGAACGTCAGGCGATTGGCCGTGAGCTTGGTGTTGGCGGGAAGCGTCGGCTGGATTCGCGCCATAGCTGCGTTCACCAGCTCCAGCGTCTGGAACATATCCACGTTCCAGTTGAAGAAGAGATCGATCTCCGCGGTGCCTCGGCTGGTAATCGACGACAGGCGATCGAGACCAGGCACAGTATTCACAGCCTCTTCCAGGGGCTGAGTCACGTTTACCATCATCTGATCGATAGGAGCGACGCCAGAGTCGGCGCCCACCACGATCCGCGGGAAATCCGTGCTGGGGAAAACGGCGACCGGAATCGTCAGCGTGAGGTACAGGCCCACCGCAACCAGCGTCAGGATCACAAAAATGATCGGCTTACCGTGACGCGCGGTCCAGTGCTCGCTTTCCCTGCCCGCAGTGACCGGTGGAAGTGTCGAGAGCTGGCTCATTTTCCCTTCTGTTTCCCGGCGTCCTTGTTCTGGTCCGGAGCCGGCGCTGCCGGCGCGTTTTGATCGTCGTCGTCGGATTCTTCCACGGCGGTTGTGACTACTTTCACCTTGGTTTTGTCATCCACACCCAGTCCCCCCACGACGACCACCTCGTCGCCGGGATTGACGCCGCTGAGGATCTGCACCTGATTGCCCTCCCGAATCCCTAGTTTTACGGCTCTGGTGTGCGCAATCGAGTCGGGGGTGACTGTGAGCACCGCCGTGCCGCCCTCTTCTCCCGGCAGAATTGCGGCTGTGGGAACCACGCTCGCGGCCTTGTACTCTTCAGTAACTATGGAAGCGTGCACGGTGGTACCGGGCTTCAAGCGCTCACCGGTATTCACGATCTGCACCCAAACCTGCACAGTGGTGGTGTTCGGATCCGTGGATGGACTCACCACTGTGACTTTCCCTTCGGTCTGCTCGGAGTTGTCAGTCTGTGTGATGATCGCCGTTTGTCCCACCTTAACGAACGGGGCGTCCGCCTGGGGAACGTTGACGCGAGCCACCACGCGGGAAATATCCATGACGGTCAGCAGCGGCATTCCTGGACCGGCTATATCTCCTTCATTGAGCGGACGGTCCGCGACCGCGCCTGCGATCGGGCTGACCACTCGTGAATAAGCGACCTGCGCTTGCTGGGATTCGTAATGCGCCTTGGCGGTCTGCACCTGGGCCGCGGCGCTCTTAGATCTGTTCCTCTTTCCCGACGCCCTGCAGCGTTTTCAAGTGCTCCTCGGCAGACTGATACTGGCCCTGGGCTTGCACGTAGGCCAGCCGCGACTCATCCACCTGGCGGGCCGCCAGAGCTCCATCCTTGAACAACTGCTCGCGGCTATCCAGCACCTTCTTAGCGCTGTCGCGCGCCTGCCGGGCGGCCTCTAAATCCGTCTGCGCTTTCGCAACCGCTTCCGGAATTGTCGAGCCTTCCGTTGCGCGCAAGTTGGATTCGGCTACATCGATGGCGGTTTTCGCTTCCGCAGCCGCACCAACCAGATCGCGGTTTTCGAGCTCCGCCACCACCTGGCCCTGCCTGACATGGTCTCCTCGACGTACGTAGAATTTCAATACCGGCGCAGTGATTTTGGGAACCACGTTGGCCTGATCCTGCGGAAACAATACTCCGTCTCCACGGACGATTCGCCGGATGGTGTTCTGAGTCACCGCAGTGACCTGGACCGCCGGCGGCGACGCAACCTCCGCTTCCTGCTTTTTTCCGCACGCCGGCAACAGAAGAGCGAAAGCAACAAATAAAACTACTCTTCCCTGCATCTCTTAGAACGCTCCCGTAAGTGTCTGCAGAGTGGAAACAGCCACTCGGTAGCGGAGGATGCCATCATCGTAGGCGTTGCGGGCCTGGGTTAGCACGGTTTGAGCATCCACCAGCTCCAGTATCGTTGCCTCACCCGCCTGATAGCGCAAGACGGTTAAGCGCAGACTTTCGGACGCCAGGTCGACAGCGCTCCGCAGCAAATCCATCTGCTCGCGCGCAGTTTGCGCTTCGCCGTAGGACCCCCGGAGATTTCTCACCAACTGCCGCTGGGCGGCGCTCAACTCGACGTTCGCCTGCTCCTGCTTGAGCTGTGCCTGTTGGACCTTGCTCTTGCGCACGCCCCAGTCCCAAACCGGTATGTTGAGGCTGGCGGTGACAAAATAGCCCAGGTTTGGCAGCGGACCGTCTTTGGGTGCGGCGGCCACGGTGCTATGAAGGGCGAAGGCGTTGGCTTCGATACCGTATACGAAGTCTACCGAGAGCGTGGGCAGGTACGCCTGGCGCGCAATAGAAACATCGATGTTAGCGCCACGCAGCGTCTCCATCACTACCCGAAGACCGGGATTTTCGCGCTCCGCCATGGTTTGCACATCTGCCAGCGTGGGAAGAGCGGGCGCCAGTTCCAAGTCATCCACCACCGAGAAGTTCTCACTAAAGTCCCGATATAGCAGGACCGCGAGATCCAGGCGCGAAGTTTCCATTGCGAGCTTGGATTCCCGGAGCGCCTGTTGCTGGCCGTTGAGCTGCAATTGAGACTTGACCACGTCACTGTGCGCCACCTCGCCGCCTCTCTGCAAATCCTGGCTAATAGTGAGTGCGCGCTGGGCTTGATCGACAGCCTGCTGGGCGGTGGAGTATTTTCGCTGGGCAATCAGCAGGCTGTAGTAAGCCTTGGTTACCGTCGGAGCCAGTCCGCGGCGCGCGACTTCCGCCTTGGCACGCGCCAGAGCCTCGGCCGACGCCGTCCGGTCCAGGCCGGTGCCCTTGAAGAGCCCGGCTGTAAAATCCTGATGCAGTACCGCCCAATCGCGGTACACATGCACTCCGTCATTAGTGACGAATCTGCTCTCGGAGAGCTTTCCATTGCCTTGCGTTCCGAGATATTCGGATCTTCCGCTCAAGGACGGATACCGCGAGGCCCGTGCCTGACGCACATCCTCGGCTGCGACGGCCTCATCATTGAGGGCTGCCAGAAACTGCGGATCGTTCTTCTGCGCCAGCTCCAGCGCGTCTTTCAGCGTCAGCGTTTCCGGTCCCGATTGGATGCTCGGAGGTGCCGGCCGCTCGACCTGGTCCCCACGCCGCGCTACATGGCCGAGTTCCGACGAAGGGGCGCCCGTCTGGGCCAAGGCTCGCGGCCACGAGATCGCCAACATCAAAAACCAGGACACAGCGGCAGCGCTCAAGAGTCTGCCTGCTCCGAGCCAGGTTACAGAACCGGTCCGACGCGCAGGCGGTGATAATCGCTCGAACATAGGTCTCATCGCCGACCAGCATAACGCAACCTACCTGAAAATCCAGTGAATCATCGTCTGGCGGATGGTCGACGATCTGGAGCAAAGCACATGGAAAATCTTGCGCTTGAGCGGTATAGGAGGGGGTGGCGGCGTTCGAAGCGCCATTCCGTTTATGGACGCCGAATCTGAAGATCGGATTTTACGTATGGTGTGGTTTCCATCCTGCCGGAGAAGCTCGCAGCCCGGCTGTTCGACATGCCTTATGAGATCGCGCGCTTCACGCGGCCGGAAGGGTCAGAGCCTCACGAATAACATCGGCGCCCCGCAATGACTGCTCGGACAATTCGCGGTTTGCATCCAAAACCATGCTGACCGCTTCCTGCAAGTTCACGCGCGCTTCCTCGATCGTTTCGCCTTGCGTGTTGGCGCCAGGGAGTTCTTCAACGAACGCTACATAGCCCTCGGGTACCTTCATGTAAACAGCCGTCAGCTTCATATGGGCCGTACGCTGCGATTGTAGCAAGGACCGCCGATCGGTTCGCCCCGGCTTACAGCAAAACTTCAGGTGCCGGCGTTAGCATTAAAGCTAATCATGCAGGTGCTGGTGGTGGAAGACGAGCGTCGCATGGCGGAACTGCTGCGGCAGGGCCTGGAGGAAGAGGGCCATTCCGTGGTACTGGCGGGCAATGGACGCGATGGGCTGGCGATGGCCGAGGCGCATCCCTTCGATGCCATCGTGCTGGACGTGATGCTGCCAGGGCTGGACGGTTTTTCGGTGGCCAGGAAGCTGCGCGCGGCGCGAACCAGACGCCCATCCTGATGCTGACGGCGCGCGATGCCACGCCGGATATCGTGGAAGGCTTGAACCTGGGCGCGGACGATTATCTGGTGAAGCCGTTCTCGTTCGAGGTGCTGCTGGCGCGCTTGCGGGCGGTGTCGCGACGCGGCGCGATTGCGCAGCCGCCGGTGTTGCAAGTGGCCGATCTGTCGCTCAATCCAGCGGCGCGCGAGGTGACGCGCGGCGGATCGAAAAATCGCCGCTGACGCGCACCGAATATCGGGCTGCTGGAGCTGCTGATGAAGCGCGCGGGTCGCGTGGTGACGCGAGAAAATCTGATCGAAGCGGTGTGGGGATTCGACTCCGAAGTTCGCAGCAACACGCTGGACGCGTTCATCCGGCTGTTGCGCGACAAAGTGGATACCGGAGGGCGAGAGGAAGCTGATCCAGACGGTGCGGGGCGTGGGCTACTGCTTGCGGGCGGAGGAAGCATGCGTGATGTCGCCAGCTGGTCCATCGGCGCGCGGCTCACGCTGTGGTATTCGCTGGTGCTGCTGGCCGGGCTTGCGCTGTTCGGCGCCGGCATCTGGATAGTGGTGACACACAGCCTGAGTGCCGCCATCGATGAGACGGCTGGCGGCGCAGGCCAGAGGCGTGGCGACGGTAATTCAGAACGACTACAATCCATCGAAGCCGCAACCATCTCCAGGAAGAATTGTCGCGAATACGCCGAGGCGACGCCGGAAGGGAATTTGATCGAGGTATGCGGGCTCGCGGGGCGAGGTGCTGGTCGGCGGCAGTGTGGCGGCCGCAACCGCGAGCGAGCAGTCATTACCGGACGCTCCAGACCGAGGCCACGGTGCTAGGGACAGACACTATCGAATCCTGGTCGCTGCGCCGCTGGAGGGAACCGAATTGATGCTGCGGCGTCTGCGCGAGGTGCTGCTGTGGGCGACGCCCTTGGTGCTGCTGATCGCATCGCTGGGCGGGTATTGGATCAGCCGGAGGGCGCTCAGCCGGTGGATGAGATCACGCGCGCGGCGCAGACCATCGGCATCGAGAATCTTTCGCAGCGCTTGGAAGTGCCCGCGGCGGGCGACGAACTAGAGCGACTTTCCGAAACCTGGAACGGCATGCTGGAGCGCCTGGAAGCCGCGGTGAAGCGGCTGTCGCAATTCACGGCCGACGCGTCGCACGAGCTGCGCACGCCGATCGCGCTGATCCGAGCCACGGCCGAGCTGACGCTGCGGCGCGAGCGGTCCGCCGAGACCTATCGCGAGGCGCTGCGGCACATCATTGACGAGACGGATCGAACCACGCGGCTGATCGAGGATCTGCTGCTGCTGGCGCGGGCCGACGCGGGACTGCCGGCGCTGGCCGCTGGATCGCGTGGAGCTGACGCCGCTGGTGCGCGATGTATGCGAGCAGGGGCAGATTCTGGCCGCAGGAGCGGCAGCTCGAAATTTCGACCGAAGCGCCGGAGCAGCCGGTCTTACGTGGACGCCAACGACCCGGCGCTGCGGCGGTTGTTGCTGCTGCTGGTGGACAACGCGGTGAAGTATACGCCCGCGGGCGGCCACATCACGGTGTCGGTGGCGCTGGATTCGTCCGGGTCCCACGGTGACGGTGCGCGATACCGGCATCGGGATTCCGGACGCCGCGCTGCCCCACGTTTTCGAGCGCTTCTATCGCGTGGATGAATCGCGCAACCGCGAGGCGGGCGGCGCGGGGCTGGGGCTTTCCATCGCGCAATGGATCGCCCAACGTCATCACGCGTGTCTGGAGGCGGAGAGCGTGGTGGGGCAAGGTTCGGCGTTCCGGGTGCGGTTTCCGCGAACGTAAGGCCCAACCTGTAAGGTAAGTACTCTACTCAAGTCTGAACGGCCGAAGGGTCGAATAGACTCCTTAGGTGCGTTCTTCGGCAGTTCGCATTCTCGATCCCCTTCCTTCGATCTAATGCTTGGCCACTTCCGCCTGGGCGCTTACCGTTCAGGACGGCCGCACTGCGGCATCGGTCAGCGAACAAACCTGCGTGGCGCCCAAATCGGTTTCGGTGTTTCAGCCGGTGGACCGGCAGGCGTTCGTGTGGTTCGTCGCGTTGCAAGTGCGGGCGGGCGACCAGTTGCGCGTGGAATGGCTGGATCCTACCGGCGCGGTTTCGACGACGGCAGATTATGGAGAGCTGCCCAATGCGCGGCGAGTTGTGCTTCACCGCGCAACTTCCGATCGCCGGATTTGCGCCCGCGTCCCAGCCCGGCAACTGGACCGTGCGCGCGGTGGCGAATGGCGCGGTGGCGTTTTCGCGGACTTTCACCATCGCGGCCGACACCGACAACGGCGGTCCCGTGGTTACTAGCGTGACGTGGTCTGGCGCAACGGGCCCAGGAGATCGACTTCACGGTGCGCGGCAAGAACTTTCAGCCGGGCTCGAATGGTATTGATCGCGCAATACAAGCCAGCGGGCGGATGGACCTATCTGGCGAGCTTGCAGGCGCGCGAAACGACGGCGAATCAATTGACCGTACACTACGCGGGGCTGCCGGCCAACGAATATCTGGGTGATCGTGGAAAGCCCGGATCGGCGCATGAGCCGGCCGGCGCAGTTCCTGATCGAGACCGGCGGCTACAAGCTGCCGACGGCGGCGGGTGTGCCGTGGATCATCACGCAAGGGCCGTACGGCACGTTCTCGCATTGGGGCAACAGCCTGCACGCCTTCGATATTGCGCCGCGCGGCGGGAAGCTGCGTGGTGGCGATGAAGGCGGGGATCGCGTACACGCACGATCTGGGACTGCAGCAGGATCACCGGCATCATTCGTTCGGAAACTACGTCACCATCGACCACGGCAACGGCGAGTTCAGCCATTACGCGCATCTGGCCACCGGCACGTTTGTGGTGAAGAACGGCGAGCGCGTGGAGCAGGGGCAGGCGCTCGCGACCGCTGGAAACAGCGGCTATACGCTGGGCGAAGGCGGCGGCTATCACGTGCACGTCAGCGTGACGCGGGCGCTTCCGATTTCGTCCTCGAGCGTTCCGTTCCAGTTCGAGGATCTGCCGGATTGGTCGCGTGGCAGCGGCTATCGGACCGTGGTCTCGAGCAATGCATCGCCGCTGTGCGATTGCGGATCGCGTCGGACCATTGCAAGAGGGGACGCGGCAGGAGCTCGGGGGCCAGTTCACCGGATGGGCAGTTTTCGGGTACGGTTTCGGTGGCGCAATGGTGGAGCGAGGTGATTGCGGTTTCAGAGGATCGAAAGTCCTGGAGGTTACGCTTTCGTGGGCCGGCGCGCCGGGCGATCTGGACCTGCATTTGATGAGCCCGAGCGGACGGCATTACGCCTCGTATGCCGACACCACAGGATATTCGGGCGAAACCAACCCGAAGACTTTTCGAGTGCCGAATCCGGAAGCGGGCCTGTGGCGGATTTCGGTGGAGGGAATGCGCGGGTCCGGGTCCTATCAATTTCGGCGTGGAAACTTCAGGGGCCAAAGAGCCGCTTGCGCGCGTCGCGCTAGCGTTTCATCAAATCTTCAGACCGTGTAGTAATATGGCGGCCATGCGTAGAAGCGCCCTTGTTGCTGCTTGTTTTGGCCGTTGCGTTCGCGCAAAGCGGTTACCATCAAATCAAGAAAATTCCGATTCCCGGCGACGGATTCTGGGATTACCTAACCACCGACCCTGCCACCGGCCGCATCTTCGTCTCCCACGGCACCGAAGTGGACGTGGTGGACGGCAAGAAGGGCGAAGTGACGGGCAACATCACTGGCCTGAAGCTGGTGCATGGCATCGCGCTGGCGCCCGAATTCAACCATGGGTTCATCAGCGATGGCGCGGCGAATCAAGTGGTGGTTTTCGACATGACCACGCTGGCGAAAATCGGCGAGGTTGCGGCCGGGATGAATCCGGACGGGATCATCTACGATCCGGCCTCGCAAGCGCGTGTTCGCCTTCAATGGCCGCAGCGCCAGCGCCACCGCGGTGGATGCCGAGAAGGGGACGCTGGCCGGCACGGTGACTCTGGAAGGAAAGCCGGAATTCCCGGCGCCGGATGGCAAGGGCCACGTCTACGTCAATATCGAAGACAAGAGCGAGGTGATGGACATCGACGCCAAGGCGCTCACCGTGGTGCACAAATGGCCGCTCGCGCCGTGCCAGGAGCCGTCGGGAATGGCGATGGACACCAAGACCCGCCGCCTCTTCTCCGGTTGCGACAACAAGATGATGGCCGTGATGGACGCCGATACGGGCAAGGTTGTCGCCACCGTGCCGATTGGAGACGGAGTGGACGCGACATGGTTCGATCCGGGAACGAAATACGTTTTGAATTCGTGCGGGCAGGACGGCGTGCTCACCGTGATTCACGAAGATTCGCCGGACAAATATACGGTGGTTGAAAATGTGCCGACGGCCAAGGGCGCGCGGACCATGGCGCTCGATCCTAAGACGCACACGGTGTATCTGGCTCTGGCAGAAGTTCAAATGCTGCCTCCCGCTGAAGGCGACGCCAAAGGACGTCCGCGCCGCCGCGTACAGCCCGGCACGTTCGGCCTGCTAGAATTTGGGAGGTAATTGAGATGAACAGGCGACCGTTCGCCGAACGACTGAATACGCAGCGCCTATTCTGAGCCGTGCCCAAAGGAAGCGGATTCTCGGTCCTCTCCACATACCCTCTTGAGCGCTCGGACGACCTTCCGCGCGGTCAGAGATGGCAATTTGGCCATGGATCAAGCGGGAAGGGTCACCCTTCCTTGAAACGATGGACCTTCTTCCGGGATCGATTCGCCGTGAGCGGCCAAACTCGCCAAGTATAGCTCGATGGCCTCTTTGATATTACGCTCGGCCTCCTCCAGGCTCTCACCCTGAGTGTGGCAACCCGGCAGGGCAGGAACGGAGGCTACGTAACCGCCCTCGGGAGCGTGTTCATAAAAGACCGAATAGGAGAGGATCTTTGGAGAGCGACATTTCATCGCCTCATTGTAGGCGTTTCCGCTCAGCAAATGAATTTCAGCCGGGCACGTTCGGCCTGCTAGAATTTGGGAGGTAATGACAGGGCTTGCCGCGGATCCAGTTTGCAAAGAGCACATAACAGGTCCACAGCATCCTGAGCAGCCCGCGCGATTCGACGCTGCGGTGGGCGCGCTGCGGGGTCTGGAGCTGGTTCCCCTACCGCCGCGCTTGGCCAACCACGACGAGCTCGCGTTATGCCACTCGCGCCCGTATATTCAGCTGGCCGAACGCGAGATCTTCGAAGGCTTTCACGAGCTGAGCACCGGCGACACCACCATTTCGCCAAAATCGCTGGATGCTGCGTTGCGCGCGACGGGCCAGGCTCTTAACGCGGTGGACGCGATTGTCGAGAAGCGAGTTTCCAACGCCATCAGCATCGGGCGGCCGCCGGGCCATCATGCCAACGCGGTACGCGGCATGGGCTTCTGCATCTTCAACACCATGGCAATCGCGGCGCGTTACGCCCAGAAGAAGCATGGCGTGGGCCGGGTTCTGATCGCCGATTGGGACGTTCATCACGGCAACGGGACGCAGGATATTTTCTATAGCGACGGCACGGTATTCTTTTTCAGCACGCATCAATCGCCGTGGTATCCGGGAACCGGCCCGCGCAACGAGCGCGGACGAGGGCAAGGGCGAGGGTATGACGCTGAATTGTCCTTTTCCCGCGGGCGCGGGACGCAAGGAGATTCTGGGCGCGTTCCAGGAGCAACTGATCGCCGCCGCGGACGAGGTAAAGCCCGAACTGGTGTTGATTTCGGCGGGCTTCGATTCCCGAGCCGGCGACCCGCTGGGGCAATTCGTCCTGACCGACGATGACTTCGTGGACCTGACGCGAGTGATGCGCGAAATCGCCGACAAACATGCCGGCGGCCGGTTGCTCTCGGTGCTGGAAGGCGGGTACAGCTTGACGGGGCTTGCCTCGGGGATTCGAGCGCATGTGGAGGCTTTACGGTGAGCAATCAAGTGCGCATCGCGCGCGCCGCCGAGAGCGACGTTCCTCTCATTTTGAGCTTCATTCGCAAGCTGGCGGAGTACGAGAAGTTGTCGCACCAGGTGGTGGCCACAGAAGAGCACATTCGCGAGCATGTGTTCGGCGCCAATCCCGTGGCCGAAGTGCTGCTGGCTTATTGGGCTGAAGAGCCGGTGGGCTTCGCGCTGTACTTTCGCAATTTCTCCACGTTTCTCGGACAGGCGGGCATCTATCTGGAAGATCTTTTCGTGGAGCCTGAGTGCCGGGGAAAAGGAATCGGCAAAGCGCTGCTCGCGCGGCTGGCCAAGATCGCCGTGGAGCGCGGATACGGGCGGCTGCAATGGTCCGTCTTGGATTGGAACACGCCTTCCATCGAGTTTTATCGCAGCCTGGGCGCGGTTCCGCTGCATGAATGGACGGCGTACCGGCTGACGGGCGAGGCGCTGAACCGCTTGGCGGTAACAGAACCCGACCGTAAGGGAGGCGGCTAAAGTGACGTTTCGCGCACCGGCGCGGGACGAAGCTGGGCTTCTTCCAGCCGCTTGGCTTCCTGGTAGGTAAACACCATGCGGTGAATCACGGTGATGTTGGCGAGCACCGCGATGACCCACAGCACGGGCGCCATGTGGTCGAACAGTGCGCCGATGATGAAGAGCACCACGCGCTCCGGCCGCTCCATGAAACCGACCTTGCAGCTGGGGATGGTATTTTCAGCGCGCGCGCGAGTGTAGCTGACCATCACCGATCCGGTCATTACAATGGCGGTCAACACCACGTAGAAAGGCCGGTTGATGGTGCCGTAGTAGACCAGCAGACCCATCAGCAGCGCAAGATCGGAATAACGATCCAGTACGGAATCGAAAAATCCGCCGAAGCGAGTGACCTGATTGGTTTCGCGCGCCACGCGTCCATCCACCATGTCAAACAGTCCGGCGCCGATGATCACGAAGCCCGCCGCGCGGAACCGCCCGGCGGCCAGCAGAACCGCGGCCACGATATTGATGACCAAGCCGAGGAACGTGAGAACGTTGGGGTGGATTTTCGAGAGAGCCAGTCCGCGGACAATCAGGCGAATTACTTTATTGCACGAGACGCCGATCGCGCGGGTATATGTCATGCCAAACGGCCCTTTTAGATTCTAGCTCGAAACCAGCTTCATGCGGGCTCGTCGTGAATGGTGATCAACTTGATGATTTCCATCTCGCGGGTGCCTCCGGGAATCAGAACCTTCACGGTGTCGCCCACCTGCTTGCCCAGCAAAGCCTTGCCGATCGGCGAAGTGGTGGAGATGCGGCCTTGCGCCACGTCCGCTTCTTCGCTGGTCAGCAACTGGTAGGTGATCTCTTCGTCCTTGTTGAGATCGAGCACGGTGACCGAGGAGCCGAGGCCCACGCGGTCGTGCGGGATGCGCGACATGTCCACCATGGATAGCATGCGCAGACGCGCTCGAAGCTGGCCCAGCGCGCAGTTGACCATGCCCTGGCGTTCTTTGGCGGCGTGATACTCGGCGTTCTCGCTCAAGTCGCCATGCGCGCGCGCTTTTGAAATCTCGCGAGGGAGATCGACGCGCAATTCCATGATCGAGCGCCGCGATTTCGTCTTCCAGCTTCTTCTTTAAATCGAGCATTTCTACTAACCGCCTATATTATACGGAGGGCCGAGGGACGTTGTGTGGGACGTTGAGGCGGCCGGATGGGATTTTTCGGCCGGCTCCACTTTCTGGAACAGCTCCACCACCACATCGCCAAATGGCCCCAATCGTTCGCGGTGCCAGGTGGAGAACTGGGGCTGCATGGAGAACCAGTTGCGCCAGTAGCGGACGCTGCCCGAGCCGCCGTAAATGAAGAAGCGGCCGGACCGGTCGAGCGCGCCATCGGCCAGGCTTTCGACGTAGCGCTTGGCTTCGGGCGATTCATCAAACGGCAACAGGTAGGGCTTGCCGCGGAACGGATAAACCGGCAGATGGCAATAGAGGAAACCGGGGAGTGCATAGGACGGCTGCCAGACCGGCGGGCGGGCTTCGACGAACGGACTGGGGCAGAGCACGGGTGTGGCGGGGTCGTCGCCGTCCAACTGATCGATGGTATGGGCCGCCAGCCGCCAGTCGGAGCCGTGATGCATGGGCCAAGCTTCGCGCCATTGACCCAGCATGAGCAGCACGCCGGCGGCGAACACCAGCGACAGCGGCTTCCACCAGGCCGGCGGGATGAAATAGGCGGCGGCGAGCGTTGCGGCCAACGCCGCGCCGGGCAGGCCGACATAGAGATAACGCGCGACGAACATGCTGCTGCCGGTGAAGCTAGAGACGGCAAAGAGCGCCAGCGGCTGCAAGAGCCACCAGGCGGCGATCAGGACCACAGAACTCATGGCGCAACGGCTAGGGATGTGCGCGGCCAGCGGAACAAGCGGCTCAGAACGAAAGCGCCGGCGCCGCAGATCAGAATGAGGCCGAACTTGAGCGGGATGCGCAGGTCCCGCAGCGTGGGGAGCGCGACGATGACGTGCGAGGTGGCTTGGCGAAACAGATTCAGCGCGTCGATGAGCACTGGTAGCAGGGCCACGCCCGAGTAGCGCGAACACCGCGAGCGTTGGAAGCCAGCCCGGCAAGTGTCTCATGGCGCAGCAAACGAGCTACCGCATAAATAGACAGCACGATATAGAACGGCCAGAACAGCAGGTGAACGCGCCACAGCAGGGCGGCCATTACGATAAACAGCGCCGCGTCCCACCAGCGGGCCGAATCCAGCCAGCGAATGAGGAACCACAGGCTGGCTGCGGCGATGCAGGTGCCCAGAGCGTAGGGGCGCGCATCGGCGGCCTGATCGTTGATGCCTCGCATCGACAGGCAGACAAAGACCACGAACCATGCGGCGCCGGGATGAATCAGCCGGGCAGCCTAAACGAGCTATGCAAAACAGGGCGATGCCCATCAGCAGGACCGATGGCAATCGATAGGACGATTTCGGAAAATCCGAAAAGCCATTCGGCGGCGCGCGGCAGTTGGTAATAAATGGAATCGGGCACCTGGGGCGCAACCGCAAAGGACGGATGATTGCGGTCCGTGCTGGACGACGAAAACCGTGGCCATTTCGTCCACCCAGAAGCTGGACGGCAACGGCATCAGCCACAGGCGAGCTATGCAAGCGGCCAGCAGAAGCCCGAGAAGAAGATTTTGGAACGTTCGCGGGAAAACATGCGCTAAGGCCCGAAAATGTTACAATACCATTGAGGCATTAGCTACCCTCTATGGCATTCAAACCAGCTTTCGCGCAAGGCGCACAGATCGAGCACTCCAAGTACGGTCTCGGTTCCGTGGCTTCCTGCACGGAAGAGTACATCGTAATCAAATTCGACGATCACGGCGAGAAGAAATTCGTGCTTTCCATTGCCCTGCCGGCTTTGAAAAAGAGCGACCGGACGCCGCCGGTGGAAAAGCGCCGGGCCGCCCGCAAGAAAGCCGCTCCCGCCGCCGCCCAGTAGAGCCAACAGCAAATAGCCAAAAGCAGCCGGGGGATGCGGGCCATGGCCTGGCAATCCCCTATCTGCTCGCTTTCTTACACCGTAGTGGGAGTCTTCAGCTTTTCGCGTTGCTCGCGCAATACAGCTTTCCGGCTTAATTTGATTTTGTTGCCTTCGAGCGCCAGAACCTTCACCAGAATCTGATCGCCTTCTTTCAACTCGTCGCGCACGGCTTTAATCCGATTTTCGGATATTTCGCTGATATGCAGCAAGCCGTCGGTGCCGGGGAAGATTTCGACAAACGCGCCGAATTCCGCTAGCCGCACCACTTTACCCAAGGTAGGTCTTGCCCAACTCGGCGACCGCGCAGATATCGGTGACGCGCTGGATGGCCAGCTTGGCGGATTCGCCGTCGGAGGCGAAAATCTTGACCGAGCCATCGTCTTCGACATCGATCTTCACGCCCGTCTCGTCCACGATGCTGCGGATCATCTTGCCGCCCGGTCCGATCAGGTCGCGAATCTTATCGGTGGGAATTTGGAGAGTGTAGATGCGCGGCGCGTACTGCGACATTTCACCGCGCGGGGCCGCGAGGACGGCCACCATTTTGTCCAAGATGAATAGCCGGGCGCCCTTGGCTTGGGCCATCGCCTCCTTCATGATCTTGGTGGTGACGTTGGGGACTTTGATGTCCATCTGCAGACCGGTAATGCCTCTGCGCGATCCGGCCACTTTGAAATCCATGTCGCCGTAATGATCTTCGGCGCCGGCGATGTCGGTCAGAATGGCGTAGTCCTTGCCTTCCAGCACCAGGCCCATGGCGATGCCCGCGATGGGCTCGGCGATCGGCACGCCAGCGTCCATCAACGCCAGGGCGCCGCCACATACGCTGGCCATCGAACTGGAACCGTTCGATTCCAGGATGTCGCTGACCACGCGCATGGTGTAAGGGAACTTCTTGTCGTCGGGAATAACGGCGGAAAGAGATCGTTCCGCCAGCGCGCCATGCCCAATTTCGCGCCGTCCGGCTCCACGCATGAATCCCACTTCGCCGACGCTGAACGGCGGGAAGTTGTAATGCAGCATGAAGCGCTTGGAGGTCTCGGTGAGATCGAACATTTCGATGCGTTGTTCGTCGTCCTTGGTGCCGAGCGTGACGGTGACTAGAGCCTGGGTCTCGCCGCGGGTGAATAGCGCCGAGCCGTGCGTGCGGGGCAGCACTCCCACTTCACAATCGATATTGCGGATCTCGTCGAACGCCCGGCCATCCGGACGGCGCTTCGCTTTCAGCATTTCGTCGCGGAAGATCCGCTCCTTCAACGTGTCGAAGAGCTCCTTGGCTTCGGCTTGCTGTTCCGCGGGAACCGCTTCCACTACCTTCTTCTTGGCTTCGTGAACGCGGTGGTAGCTTTCCAGCTTGGGATACTTCTTGGTGTCGAGCGCATCGGTGAGCTCCTTGCGAATCTGCGATTCGATGCTCGCGTACAGTTCCTTGTTGACGGCCGGCGGCGTATATTGCCGTTTCTTCTTGCCGACTTTGGCGACCAATTCCTTGATCCCAGCGACGATCTTCTTGCAGCAGGCGTGCCCGTACTCGATGGCCTCCAGCACTTCCTCTTCGGTGGCGTGCTGCGCGCCCGCTTCCACCATGACGATGCCTTCTTCGGTGCCCGCGACCACGATATTCACCTTGGATTCGCGCGTCTCATCGTAGCTGGGGTTCGCCACCAGCTTGCCGTTTACGGAACCCACGCGAACGCCGCCCAGTACGTGCTGGAACGGAATATCGGAGATCGCGAGCGAAGCGCCGGCGCCGATAATGGCCAGCGTGCTGGGATCGCGTTGGGGATCGGCCGACAGCACCATGGCGATCACCTGGCTCTCATTCATGAAGCCTTCCGGGAATAGCGGCCGGATAGGCCGGTCAATCAACCGGCTGGTGAGGACTTCCTTCTCCGAAGGGCGTCCCTCCCGCTTGATAAAGCCGCCGGGAAATTTGCCCGCGGCGTAAGTGTATTCACGATAATCGACAGTGAGCGGGAAGAACGCGGCGTTGGCCTTGGGTTCTTCATTCGCGCAAGCGCTGACTAAAACAACGGTCTCCCCGGAGCGGACCACGACGGCGCCATTGGCCTGTTTCGCGATCTTACCTGTCTCCAGGGTAATTTTTTGACCATCCAGGTCAATTTCTACGGTATGTAGCATTCTGAAATTCCTTTTAATCCAGGCGAAGCTGTCTGCTGCGTCTGTTTTTGGACTAAGAGGAGACTTTGGAGTGTTTGAAACTGTGGGAACGCCGCCCACCGGGGCGGTTTACCTGTACCCGAACATCTAACGACGGATGCCCAGGCTTTGAATCAGGTTCTTGTATCTTTCCGGGTTACAGCTTTTCAGGTATTTCAAAAGTCGGCGACGCCGCGCGACCATCGACAACAATCCCCGGCGGGAATGATGATCTTTGCGGTGCGTCTTGAAATGATCCTGGAGTTGCAAAATGCGCTGACTCAGGATCGCAACCTGTACTTCTGGCGAACCGGTATCCGTTTTGTGAACTCGGTATGTTGCAACTACTTGCTTCTTGGAATCGGTTGCCAGCGCCATTCTCGGATCGATACTCCTCGTCTTAACTTAATCTCTTTTTTGTCCTTCACAGGATAACACATTCTTGGCCATTGGCTTTTGGGAATTGGCTCTTGGCTCGAAGCCCGTGCCGCGAGCGCCAAATAACCAACTGCTGTAAGTGGCCGTTAAATTCGCCGTTGCTGCAACGGCGCATACGTTTTCCCCGCCGCGATTGTCGAAACTTTTCGATGTCAGAGGCCAAGTGAACTCAGACTTTCTCGGCAACGAAATCGAGCGCCGAATCTGAAGTCATTCTAAACCCGTATCCACTCAGATTGCCGTGGAACCAAATAGTGTGCGACGAGCCGCCATCATGCGGAGCGAGCGGATCAAAGAATCGGCCTTCAGAGTAGTCTATAGCAAGCACCAGAGTCTTCGTTTCCTAAGCTCAGGAACCTGAAACTGTCCGAAGATGGGATTCGCTGATCCCGCATCCGCTCCGCTATCACTCCCGCGTGCCTGTTGCGGCGTCCTATCTATAGCCTTCCACAGGGCCTTGTGCATGGCACGCCAGTTGCTTTCGTTCGGGTGATGGCTGCTTTTTTATCCGATCTCCGGCTCTCCTTGCGGATGCTTGCCAAGAGTCCTTTGTTCACGACCGTCGCCATCGCGTCGCTGGCGCTGGGCCTGGGGGCGAATACCGCGATCTTCAGCCTGCTCGACCAGGCTCTGCTACGCCCCCTGCCGGTAAAGAACCCGCAGGAACTGGTGCTGGTGACGTCTCCCGGCGTCAACCGCGGGTCATTTACCGGCGATAATTCCGACCGCCTGTTCTCGCGTCCGATGTACCTCGACTTGCGCGACCGCAACCAGGTTTTTTCGGGCTTGATCGCGCGGGCTCCCGAGGCAGCCAATCTTGTGTATCAAGGTCAAAGCGAAGCGGTGACCGCGGAGTTGGTGACGGGCAATTTTTTCGACGTGCTCGGCGTCCGCCCCCAGCGGGGCCGTTTGCTATCGGCATCGGACGACGTGACCAAGAATGCGCACCCGGTGGTGGTGCTCGGGTACGGATATTGGATGCGGCGATTCGGCGGAAATCCGGATATCGTCAATAAAACTGTACGCATCAACAATGCGCTGATGACGGTGACCGGTGTTGCTCCCCGCGAATTTTTTGGTGTAAATGTCGGCCGGGTGCCGGATGTGTACGTTCCCCTGGCGATGAAAACCGCAGTGACGCCCACCAGCGACGGCTATGACGACCGCACTTTCCACTTCCTGCACATCCTGGGCCGGCTCAAGCCGGGTGTGACCATCCAGCAGGCCAATGCTTCCCTGCAGGTGATCTTCAAGCCGATGCTGGGGGCCGATCTGGCCGTCATGACCGGAAACGTTTCGCAACACTTTCGCGACCGGTTCCTGGTGAAGGCGGTGCTACTCGAACCCGCTTATAACGGCGTGCCAACGTTTCGCGAGAATGCCGGAACGGCGCTTTACATTTCGATGGCGATGGTTGGGCTGGTTCTGCTGATCGCCTGCGCGAACGTGGCGAATCTTCTGGTGGCGCGCGGCCTCGGCCGGCAAAAGGAGATTGCGATCCGGCTGGCTCTGGGAGCGTCCAGAAAGGACGTCGTGCGGCAGTTGCTGGCCGAAAGCCTGATGCTCGCGGTTCTGGGCGGCTTGGCGGGACTGCTGGTCAGCCTGTGGACGTCCGGAGTGCTGGTAGCGGCCATCCCCGCCAACGGCGGCTTCCTTGGTCTGAATGCGTCGCTCGATCCGCGCACCGTTGCGTTCGCCTTCGGGCTGGCGCTGCTAACCGGCATCGCATTCGGATTGCTGCCGGCCATGCAATCGACGCGCCCGAACCTTTATCCGACATTGAAGGATCAGGGGAGCAGCGTGATCGGCGGTTTCGGCCAGATCCGGTCTCGCCAGGCGCTGGTGGTCGCGCAGGTAGCGTTGTCGCTACTGCTGCTGGTGGGCGCGGGATTGTTCACCCGCAGCCTGATAAATCTGCGCAAGCTGGATCCCGGTTTCCGCACTGCGAATCTGGTGGTGTTTTCCATCGATGCCTCGCGCAACGGTTACAGCCAGACTCGGATTCATCAATTGTATGAGGATGTCCAGCGTCGGCTGGCCTCGGTACCCGGAGTGGCTTCGGCCTCGCTTTCCCAGATCGTTGCCCTTTCCGGAGACTCCTCCACCAGCTCGATTCACGTGGAAGGCTATGAGGAGAAGACCGACGAGAGTGTGCAGCCGAATTTTAACGAGGTCTCGCCGGGATATTTCGCCACCATGGGAATCCCTCTGTTGGCTGGCCGCGATTTGACCTTCCAGGACAAGCTGGGCGCGCACAAGGTGGCGGTAGTCAACGAAACCTTCGTCAAGCGTTACCTGGGGACGGGAAATCCGCTGGGACGCAGGTTCGGCCGCCACAGCCCTGGGACGGCCGACGTGGAAATCGTCGGCGTGGTGAGGGATGGAAAGTACAATACTTTGCGCGAGGAAAACAAGACCTTCGTCTACGTCCCGTATCAGCAGGACGACGATATCAGCAACATCAGCGCGAATGTCCGCACCCTCGGGCCGCCGGACGCGCTGATGCCGGCATTGCGCCGCGAAATTGCCGGAATCGATTCGAATCTGGCCATCTGGGACTTGAAGACAATGGAGACGCAGGTCAGCGAATCGCTGTTTGTCGAACGTCTGACCGCGATCCTTTGCGCCTGCTTCGGCGCGCTGGCGACGGTGCTGGCGTTTATCGGCCTGTACGGCGTGATGGCGTTCTCGGTGGCGCGGCGGACGCGAGAAATCGGTATCCGCATGGCGCTAGGAGCGGATCGCGGAAGCGTCCTCGGCATGGTGCTCAAAGAGGTGGTGTGGATGTGCCTGATCGGCGTCGGGCTGGGAGTGCCCTTGTCGATCGGCCTCAGCCGTTATCTGGTTTCGCAACTTTACGGCGTCACTCCCACCGATTTGCTGACGCTGGTAAGCGCCGTGCTAACCATGATATGCGTCTCGCTCATCGCCGGATTCCTCCCCGCTCGCCGCGCCGCCACCATCGATCCGACCATCGCTCTGCGGTACGAATAGTCTCTCGGCGCACCAACCCTGCGCGCATCAAACGGGCGGAAATTGTGTTACATTGAGTGTCTTCGGGTTTGTGTGTCTGCTGTTCCCAACCCTAGCATCCAGGAGATAGTTTTATGAACCTACGTCCGCTCCATGACCGCGTGCTTGTCAAACGTCTGGAAGAGCAGGAAACCAAGCGCGGGGGTATCATTATCCCCGATAGCGCGAAAGAGAAGCCGCAACACGCCGAAGTGGTGGCGGTGGGCAGCGGGAAACTGCTGGAAGACGGAAATCGCTCCGCACCGGATGTTAAGGCTGGCGACAAGATTCTGTTCGGCAAATACTCCGGCTCCGATATCCGGATCGACGGCGACGAGTATCTGATCCTGCGCGAGGACGAAATTCTGGGAGTTTTCGCCAATGAATAAGCTGCTTTTCGCGGTGCTTGCGCTGGCCAGTGCCGGCGCGGCCAATGCCCAGGTGAAGATCGCGGTCATCAACACGCAGAAGGCGCTGCTCGAAACCGACGACATCAAGAAGGCGCAGTTGGATCTGGAAGCCAAATTCAAGCCCCGCCAGGATCAGATGGTCAAGCTGCAAAAGGACCTGGAGGACATCCAGGCTCAGTTGCAGAGCGGAAAGCTCAACGAAGTGGGCACCCAGGAAATCAGGCCGAAGGTCAGCGAAAACAGCGGGACTTGCAGCGCTTGCAGCAGGATTTCAGGAAGACGTGCAGAACAGCCGCACGGAAATCCTGCAGCGCGCCGGCAATCGGATGCAGGAAGTGGTGAAGAAACTGGCCGACGAAAAGGGCCTGGATATCGTGGTGGACAGCGCCAACACGATATTCTTCAAGACCACCTTCGAGATCACCACCGAAGCCACCGCCGCTTACAACAAAGCCTATCCCGTGCCTGCGAAATAAAAGCGGTAAAGTAGTATTAGGATGGCCAGCTACCTGGAAGCGTACGGAGCCGCCGAGCAACACCGCGCCCGCATCATCTCGGATTATCAAGACTTCGTTCGATCATCCTGGGATGCTGCGTTGCTGATTGGTCTGATCCTGTACGGCGTGTTCAAGAATTACCCCGAGGAACAGCGCGCCAAGACTTTTCTCGGTTTGCTAGACGCGCAGGAATTATCCAGCCGCCTATGCGATGTGGGGTTGCACGGATTCGCATCCCTGCCCGGGCTACCCGTTCACGAAGTTTCAGGAGGACTGGGGGCCTAAGAGCGAGCACGCCGATGCAGCGGTGGCGCACATCGGGCTCTCGCAATCCTGCGGCACGGGCGTACTGATCCGGCTGGATTATAAGGCCGCCCAGGAACCGGTTGTCGCTGTGGGTGGAGCGGGACAGCGGGACCGTCAGTTTCGCGCCCTGGCCCGAGTGTCCCGGAAGGCATCTGCATTTCGGAGCCTGGCTCAAGTCGGTATTTGGCGGCGGCTGATCGCCGCAATAGCGGGATTGGCTGTTGGGGATTGGGCGTGCAGGCACAGGTTGCGTCTGCTGTGGGCTCCTCGATTGATTACCCGGGTATTTCAAAACTCCATCCCAGACGTAGCACGCGCCTGGAGCCCCAACCCCTAATCCCCAATCCCGTTTGGCACGCTTACGCGGGCCAAACTAACGGTAGCCAGCCGCTTGCAGCTCGAACAATTCCGCGTAGCGGCCGCCCAGCGCCACTAACTGCTGGTGCGTGCCCTGCTCCACCAGCGCGCCGTCGGCCAGAACCAAGATGCGGTCGGCCATGCGAACAGTGGAGAAGCGATGCGAGATCAGCACCGCCATGCGGCCGCGAGTGAGATCGGCGAAGCGCAGGAACACTTCGTATTCGGCGCGGGCGTCTAAGCTGGCGGTGGGTTCGTCCAGAATCAACACCTGTGCGTCCCGCATATACGCTCGTCCCAAAGCCACTTTCTGCCATTGTCCGGCCGATAGATCGACGCCGTTTTCAAAACGCCGGCCGAGCATTTGATCGTAGCCCAGCTTGAACTGCGCGATCATCGGGTCCGCCAGGCTCTTGCGCGCCGCGCTCTCTACGCGCGGCTGATCGGCGAGCTCCTCAATGCGCCCGAAGCCGATGTTCTCGCGCACCAGCATGTCGTAGCGCATGTAGTCCTGAAAAATCACGCCGATTTCGCCGCGCAGGCTGTCGACATCGTATTCGCGCAGATCGACGCCATCCAGCAAAATCGCGCCGCCGGTGGGTTCATAGAGGCGCGCCAGCAGCTTCACCAGCGTGGTTTTCCCGGCTCCGTTTTCACCGATCAGAGCGATGCGCTCGCCGGCATCGAAATGAAAACTGACGCGGCGCAGAACCTGCCGCTCGGAACCGGGATAGGCAAACGATACATCGCGAAACTCGAAGCCGGACCGGATGGGGCGGGGCGCCGGGCAGTGCATTCGGCACCGAAACGATGCTCGGCTCGCGTTTCGAAGAAATCGAAAAGGTCCTTGATGTACAGCGCTTGCTCGGCGATATTGTTGAGGCTCGAAAACAGAGTCTCGATCAACGATCGCGAACGCGCGAAGGCGCCCGCCACGAAGGTGAGGCTGCCCACCGTCATAGCGCCCGCCATGGTCCGGATCAGGATCAGAACATAAGCGCCGTAATAACCCGCCGTCGGCAGCAGATTCAAGAGCGATCCGGTGACGGCGCGCTTGATGGCCAGCGCCTTGTTTTCCTCGTAGAAACGATCGAACAGGTCGCGCGAGCGGTCCGCCAGATGCTGGCCGAGGCCGAAGATTTTCACTTCCTTCGCGCTTTGATTGCTGGCGCCCAGCATGCGCAGATAATCCAGCTCGCGGCGCTCCGGCGTGTGGCGATATAGCATGGAATAGGCCAGCATCGCGAAGCGAGTCTCGCCCAGAAACGCCGGAATCACGGCCCCGACCAGAAGCAGCAGGAACCAGGGCGAAAACGAGACAACGGCGGCCAGCAGCGACAGCAAAGTGATGAACTGCTGGCCCATTCCGGCGAGGATGCCAAGCATGCCCAGCCGGGCCGTGGTCTGGCGGCGCGCCCGCTCCAGTTTGTCGTAAAACACTGGATCTTCAAAGGAAACCAGATCCAGCCGGTTGGCGTGCTCCATCAGCCGCAGGCTGACGTGATTCGTGAACTTGTCGCCCAGCAGGCTGTCTGAAAGGTTCACTGCGCGCGATAGCAGGTCGCTCAGGACGGCCAAGCGCGATCTCGTAGGCTAAGTAGACCCAGATCCGATGCGGGTCGGCCAAACGGCCCTGAATGGCCCTGACCACCTGGTCGATAATGAGTTTCCCAACCCACAACTGGGCCACTGGAATAACGGAGGAAACCAGCCGTAGGAAAATGGTCGCCGGTGGTAAGAGCGGGGCTGGTATCCCAGACCATCCGCAACAAGGGCGGGACGTTCCGCAGCGCCCGCAGGCGCTCGCGCCAGGTGACTGGGGCGTCGGCGGACTTCGGCAGCGGCGGATGGGGCGGGATCAAATCCCAGTGTAACGCTGTAGAGGAAATTAAGGCTCAGTGCGGGATTTTGCGGCTCAGAACGGGGCCCTGAAGGGCCCCATTCGACACCATCTGCCTGAATCTGAACAGGCCCCCTGCTTTCGCAAGGGCGATGTATGGGAGAATCAGGTTCGACGGAAACGCAACCGTCAAAACCTGTTTGTGATTCAGATGATAGGGCCACGAAGGTTGCGAGTCAAGTGAAAAACTGGAACTTGTCGATTCGGCTCTAACACCCTGATCTGGAATGGGTTGCGAAGAGGATTCATTTTGGAAATCTTGTGGAAGAATTTGCCAACGGCGTGCACGCGCAGCTAGGGCTTTGGTTTCTAAGGTGGAGAAATGTGAGGAGTTATTTGCCCTCGAGATGAAGCGTGGTCATCGATCCTTCAGCACCTGAATAGCCAAACCGGCGTGCAAGCCGCAGGATTCCCCCCACGGCCAGTCCGGATAGTAAGCAGAACAGCCAGCAGCAGCCCAGCCAGGCTGAGAATGGCCAGAACCATCTTTCCGGCGCTTTCAGGCTTGAGTTCGAGGGGCTTCTCCGGCGGTTTCTCGTTCTCCTCGACAACGCCCTTGATAATTAATACCAGTTGAGCAGCTTGGCCGTGGCTGGCGAAGCGGCCCGATGGCGACGGCGACCAGCGGTCCAGTGCGCTTGGCTGCTGCCCCTTGGATCTTTTGAAACTCGGGGAGTTGCTGGCGCGCCATGGACGGAAGAGGGAATGAAAAGACGGCCAGCAGTTACGGGCCCCGCGGGCGTCCGGTAGCGGGCGAGCTCGCCTTCGGTCCCAAAATCGAAGTTCACGGCCGAAGCTGGGATTTCGGGGGCGTCGGTCTTAAGCCCCACGGGTCCCAGGATATAGCGCTCCGAGCGCGGCAGCAGGCCCTTGGGGGGAAGATAAGTGTCCAACGTTGGAATAGCCGCATGCGAGACGTGCGGGGAAGGACGCTTCGGCCAAGCTGCGGCAAGTCTTTGGGGCATTTCCCCTCGCAGTCACCAGATAATTTCCCACACGAACGCCGCTCTGCTGGTCAGCGAGGCCGCGTAGGCACCCGTGACGTCCTTGAAGCGCCACGCCGTCACTTGGAACGCGCCGTAGTCGGCGCTCTCGGCTACTTCCAGGCCATCTTCGGCGAGGCCTGCGGCGAAGTGTCCACAGGGGCCGCGGACTTGCGCTGATACTTGCCGAGTTGCTCCGGCCAGATGGCGGCACACGCGGAGGAAACAAAAATCGCGGCTAAAATCAGGCTCCGTGGCATTTCTTATATTTTTTGCCGCTGCCGCAGGGGCAGGGATCGTTGCGGCCGGCCTTTTTGTCGGACGTGGCTTGCTTATTCTCAGTGGCCGTGCCGCTGCCGCCGACGAATTGCAGCGCGGCCATTTCCTTGTCTTTCTTGCGCTGGATGTTGCGCGTGAAGTCCTCCACGGCGCTCTGCGCCGCGCGGCGCTGCTCGGAATTGGCCGACGACCAGCGCTTCTTCGTCGCCCTCGTCTTCCTCGTCTTCCTCGTCGTCTTCCGGGAAGGGAAGCACCGGCTTCGGCCTGTCCGGCAAGACCACCCGGGCCGCCGCCATTGCCGGATTCACCCGGAGGCCGGCCTTGGGTTACTTGCAGGAAGAACAGATAGCGGATGGTCTCGTCTTCGATGCGATCCATCATGTCCTGGAACAGCTCGAAGGATTCCTTCTTGTATTCGATCAGCGGATCTTTCTGGCCGTAGCCCCGCAGGCCGATGCCTTCCTTCAAGTGGTCCATCGACAGCAAGTGGTCTTTCCACTGGTTATCGATGACATTCAGCATCACCATGCGCTCGGCCTCGCGCATATTTTCCGGGCCGATCAGGTCTTCTTTTTCTTTGAAGCGGCGCCCCAGCAGGTCAATGATGTGGTCTTCAATCTCCTGCTTCAGCAGTCCGCTTAATTCTTCCAGATCGATCTTCACGCCGAACTGGCTGAGCACATCGGATTGCAGTCCGGTGAGATCGTATTCGGTGGCGTGCGTTTTCTCCGGGCAGCGGACATCGATGAACGAAGCTACGATGCCTTGGATAATCTCCTTGATTCGTTCGGTCTGGTCGTTGCCTTCCAGCAACTGGCGGCGCATGCCGTAAACGGCCTGGCGCTGCTTGTTCATCACGTCGTCGTATTCGAGCAGGTGTTTGCGGGAGGCGAAGTGCTGCGCTTCCACGGCTTCCTGCGCCGAGGCAATGCGCTTGGTGATGAGGCGCGACTCGATGGGTACGTCTTCCTCCATGCCCAGCCGCAGCATCAGGTTCTGCATGCGCTCGCCGCCGAAGATGCGCATCAGGTCGTCTTGGAGCGAGAGGTAGAAGCGCGAGCTGCCGGGGTCGCCCTGGCGGCCGGCGCGTCCGCGCAGCTGATTGTCGATACGGCGCGATTCATGCCGTTCGGTGCCGAGCACGTGCAAGACCGCCCGCGGCGACCACTTCGTCGTGTTCGGCGGCGGTTTCAGCCCGGAAGCGCGCGAAAACCTGGTCCCATTCGGCGCGCTCAGGCGATCCCGCCGGGCTGGTCTGATATAGATCGGGATCCTTGTTCTGCTTTTTTAAATATTCTTTGGTGAGGAATTCCGGATTGCCGCCCAGCAGAATATCGGTGCCGCGGCCCGCCATGTTGGTGGACACCGTAACCGCGTTTTTGCGGCCGGCCTGCGCGATGATGAACGCTTCGCGCTCGTGATTCTTGGCGTTCAACACTTCATGCTTGACGCCCATTTTCTTCAGCAGAGCGGCCAGCCTTTCGGATTTTTCAACCGAGATGGTGCCTACCAGAACCGGCTGGCCCTTTTCATGCAGAGTCTGGATCTCTTTGGCCGCGTTGCGGAATTTTTCTTCCTCGGTCCGGTAGACCATGTCCTGAAATTCCTTGCGGACCATGATCGCGGTTGGTGGGGATCACCATCACGTCCAGCTTGTAGGTCTTTTCGAACTCGGCGGCTTCGGTTTCAGCGGTGCCCGTCATGCCGGCCAGCTTTTTGTACAGGCGGAAGTAATTCTGGAAGGTGATGGTGGCCAGCGTCTGGTTTTCGCGCTCGATCTTGACGTTTTCCTTGGCTTCGATGGCCTGGTGCAGACCATCGCTCCAGCGGCGGCCGGGCATCACGCGGCCGGTGAACTCGTCGACGATGATCACCTGGCCGTCCTGCACCAGATAATCCTTGTCGCGCTGGAAGAGCACCAAGGCCTTGAGCGCCTGCTGGACGTGATGCAGCGTAGACCAGTTCTCCGGCTGATAAAGATTGCCGCAGCCCAGCAGCTTCTCTACTTTCGCGATGCCTTCTTCGGTGAGGGCCGCGCTGCGATGCTTCTCGTCCACCGTGTAATCGCCGGTGGTGTAGCTCTCGCCGGGCTCCTTGCCCTTGATCTCTTCGCCGCGCATCAGCTTGGGGATGATGCGGTTGATCTTGTAATACTTGTCGGTGGACTCTTCGCTCGGTCCGGAAATGATCAGCGGAGTGCGCGCTTCGTCCACCAGGATGGAATCCACTTCGTCCACGATCGCGAAGTTGTGGCCGCGCTGGGCGCAATCCTCCAGGCGGAACTTCATGTTGTCGCGCAGATAGTCGAAGCCGTATTCGTTGTTGGTGCCGTAGGTGATGTCGGCGGCGTAGTTGACGCGGCGCTCCTGGTCGTCCAGATCGTGCACGATAATGCCGTACGAGAGCCCGAGGAACCTGTAGATGCGGCCCATCCACTCGGCGTCGCGCTTGGCCAGATAATCGTTGACGGTGACGACGTGGACGCCCTTGCCTTCGAGCGCGTTCAGGTAGCAGGGCAGCGTCGCGACCAGCGTTTTGCCTTCGCCGGTTCGCATTTCGGCGATCCGGCCGCGGTGCAGAACCAGCGCCGCCGATCAGCTGCACGTCGAAGTGCCGCATGTTCAGGACGCGGCGGCCGGCTTCGCGGCAAACGGCGAAGGACTCAATCAGCAGGTCGTCCAGCGGTTCGCCATTGGCGATGCGCTGCTTAAATTCGACGGTTTTCTGGGCGAGTTCGGTGTCGGAAAGCTGCTGGAGCCCGGGTTCGAGATCGTTGATGGCGGCGACCATGGGACGGAGCCGCTTAATTTCGCGTTCGTTCCTGGTCCCGAAGATTTTCGCAAGAGTGGCGTCGAGCATGGGCGGGGGCCTGCTTCTATTTTAGCGGATCTTGCGAATTGTGACGTGTTTTCCGGCTAACAATGTGTCACGAGGTGCCGGTTCGTCGGCTAGAATGACTGTACGCATGTTACTGCGCAAGGTCAAGTTAGAGAATCTACTGTCTTTCCGGAAGACCGAGGTGGAGCTTCGGGGATTGAATGTCCTGATTGGGGCGAAGCGTCGGGGAAGAGCAATCTGATTGAGGCGATTGGTCTGCTCCAGGCGGCGCCGGTGGATTTGAGTGCGGCTATACGGCGCCTTGGCGGCGCACACGTGGTTTGTTCACTCGCGGTACCATCGCCGGTCGCCGCCATCGAGTGTAGCGGCATAAATCACGAGCCGCTAAGGTACCGATTGGAATTCTCCGAGGAAGCGCATGGTTTTATCATCCGTCGGGAGCTTCTATTGGGACAGGCGCCCGGCACGGAAAATGGCGATGATGTGACGTATTTTGAACGGTTGGTTGGCAGCGCACGCTTCGGAGAGGAAGTGGGCACGGTTTCTCCAGGGCAATCGGTCTTTGAGCTGTACAAAAGCCCGGCGGATCCGACGCCCATTACCCGTATCGGTGCCAAGTTGGAGTCGATCCGAATCTACCGCGAATTCCAAACGGTTGGCGATGCGCAGGCTAGGTTAGGCGCATCGACAGCAATGCGAAAGGAGTTCTTGCACGACGGCGGCGGCAACCTTCCTTTGTTGCTTCTTGAGATGGACTTCAAGGGCCTCCACGATCGAGTTCGGGCCTACCTCCGTCGGTTTTGTGAGCGATTCAACGATGTGAAGGTACGGCTCGATGGCTCAATCGCGAAAACCTACGTCGAAGAGAGCGGATTGCTGGAGCCGCTGGTGTCCTGGCGGCTTTCTGACGGCACTCTCAAGTTTCTCTGCCTCTTGGCTGTACTGCTCGAGCGAGAGCTCCCGCCGCTGATCTGCATCGAAGAACCGGAGGTTGGCCTGCATCCCGAGGCGATTCAGATCGTTGCCGAAGCGCTGGTCGAAGCGTCGGAGCGAACTCAGCTTATCGTCACAACGCACTCAGAAGCGTTGATCGATGCACTCTCCGAACGGCCGGAAGATGTCCTGGTTAGCGAGCGAGACGCGGACAACAGCACGCAATTCCGCCGGTTGGACAAGCAGCAACTCTCGCTGTGGCTGGAGCAGTACAGTCTTGGCCGACTCTGGCGCATGGGGGAGATCGGCGGCACGCGCTGGTGAACGAACTTCGAATCTATTTCGAAGGGGATGATCGCCTGCGACCGGGCATAAGAGTGTTCTTTTCGGAATTAGTAGAGGCAGCGCACAGAAAGGGCTGGCGTTTTGCGCCGCCGGTAGCGACTTACGGGAGACCGGTTCAGGCCTTTCGCATCGCTCTCCAAACTCATTCCAACGCGTGGAACGTGCTGCTTCTAGATTGGGAAGATCCGAATGAGGCCGAGGTCCGCAAGAAGCACCTTGAGAACTGCGATCCGAACTCCGTCTTCTGGATGGTGCAGATCATGGAATCCTGGTTTCTCGCGGACCTCGACGCGTTGAAGGCGGTTTTCAAGGGCTTAAACGAGGCCGCAGTAAGAGGTAACCCGAACGTTGAAGAGATCCCATAAAGCAGATGTGCTTGATCGCTTGGATAGAGCGGCGAATGGTGAATATCACAAGGTCAAGCACGGTGTGAAGCTGCTTGGGTTAATTGATCCGGCAAAAGTCCGAAAGGCAGCTCCCAATTGCGACCGCATGTTTCGAGTGATCCTGGCTAAACTAAGCTAACGCCGCGCGCGGCAGGGCCCCGAATCGCCGCTCGCGGGAACGGAATTCGGCCGTGGCCGCAGCAAGATCCGAAGCGGCGAAGTCCGGCCACATCACCGGAGTAAACACCAGCTCGGCGTAGGCGCATTCCCACAACATGAAATCGCTTAGCCGCTGTTCGCCGCCGGTGCGGATCAGCAGATCGACGTCCTGCGCGCCCAGCGCCTCTGCGAGCGTTTCCCTGGTGGCTTTCGATTTGAGCGCCTGAGCGGCGGCCAGAATCGCGTCGCGCGACGAATAATCGATGGCGAGCCGCAGGTGCAGCTTCTCTCCCTTGGACGTAGCGCTCTCACATTCGTCGATTACGGGCAATAGCAGGCGCGGCAAGCGGTCACGCCGCCCGATCACCGACACACGCACGCCTTGGTCGACGCACTTGGCTTGCTCGCGGCGCAGGTAGGTGTGGAACATCTTCATCAGCGCTGAAACTTCGGGCTGCGGCCGGAGCCAGTTGTCGGAGGAAAACGCGTAGACCGTCAGCACCGAGATTCGAAGATCGGGCGCGGCTTCCACAGTTCGGCGCAAGGCCTCGGCGCCAGCGCGGTGCCCGGCTACTCGCGGCAGCCCTCGCGTGGAGGCCCAGCGGCCGTTACCGTCCATGATGATGGCGGCGTGCAGATAATCCGAAGTGCTTTGTGACATACCGGAGCTTTTGGTCATAAAGTGAGTGGCTACAAAAAAGGCCTAGCGCTCGCGGATCGCTTGAATCAGCGCTTCCATGTGGTTCAAGTATTTTTCGAGCGCCCGGCGTCCGTTCTCCGTTAAACGATACTGCGTCTTGGGCATTCGCCCTTCAAACGACTTGGTACAGACGATGTACTCGGCGTCCTCCAGCTTGCGCGCGTGAACGCTCAAGTTTCCATCCGTGGTGTCGAGAAGTTTCTTCAGTTCATTGAATGTCAGCGCGGGATTCACCGCCAGAGCGCTGACGATCCGCAGCCGGATGGGCTCGTAGATCAGGCGATCCAGACTGGCGAGCGCCTTCCCCGCCACCATACGGGAACCTCCGCCCTTGTCAGAAGCCGAATCTTTGCGAGCCGCGTTTTGTCTAGCCACCGTACCTCCTGGCAATGATGATTCCGAACGCCAGATGCAGTCCGCCAAAGCCCGCGGCCAGAAACGCGGTGCCCCAGGCGAACGGGCAGAACAGCGCCACCGCGCCCAGCGCCATGAAGCACAGCCCCATGACCGGAACCACGCGCACCGAGAACGCGCCGCCGGTTACCACTCCGGTCCCATACAGCAGCAGCCAGGCGCCGGGGATCGCGGCGGGCAAGCCTGCGCGATATAAGACGGCCGTCAGCAGCCCTCCTACCAGCAAGGGTGGCGCGAAGCTCAAGACAAATCGCCGCGCCGGAGCCGAAAGCAGCGGACCTTTCGCCGCGTTGGCTTTGCGCTTGATGGCAAGCACCGCGATCACCATCGCGAAGGCCGCTTCGAGCAGCCAGGTGACCAGCCAGCGTTCGAGCGTCGGTTGCCGGCCGGCGATGGCGGCCGCGGCCAGAGCGCTCACGCCCATCGCGACTCCTCCCCATCCGGGGACGGCGGTAAACGAGCCTGCGCGCTCCATCGTTTCGCGAATGAGGCGCAGATTATCCATCGCGTGGGTCTGCAACGAAACCGGTTCGGCGCCAGTGGCGCGAATGCTCCGGACAGTGGCCATGGAAGCGATTATAGGCGATTCACTTTGCGTTGTAAAGTGGCAACGGCGCCAGGACCTTTTGCAAGCGAGGGGAACAAATCCATCTGGTCGCCTGGAATGGGCTCGCGTGGGAGGACTCGGGCGACTCGGGGGCCCGGCGCTCCGCCAGTTTGTGCCGCGCCCGGATGCGCTCCACGCGTTCGGCGATCATCTCGGGATAGTGGCCCTTCAGATAAGCGGCTTTCTCGAAACGCTCGCGATAACGCCGGACCAGGTGAGGAAAACGCTCTTCGAGAAACGGCAGGAAGACTTGCGCCGCGCAAGGCTTCAGGAACAGTGGAGCGGCGCTGAAGGAGGATGCGCCATTCCGCGCGGCCGCCGCGCAAACGCGATCCAGGCTCTCTTCGCTGTCGTTGATCAACGGCATTACCGGATGCGCCAGAACGCTGACGGGCACGCCGGCTTCGGTTAGCTTCTTCACCGCTTCCAAACGCAGTGAGGGACGCGGGGCGCGCGGTTCAATCAGCCTGGCCAAACGCTCATCGAGCGTAGTGATGGTCAGGTGCACGCGAATCTTATTGCGACAGGCGATGCGGGCCATGAGCGCGGCGTCCCGGGCCACGAAATCGGACTTGGTGGTGATGCCGAGGTCGAGACCGCGCTCCTCGGCGAAGACTTCGAGTATTTGACGCATGATCTCAAAGCGGCGCTCGGCCGGCTGGTAAGGATCGGTGGCGGTGCCGATCCAAACGGTGTCGCCAGACTTGAGCCGGCGAACCTCGGCCCGAAACGCAGAAGCGAGAAATTGTTTGGCGTAGATTTTACGCTCGAACAGCTCGGGATCGCGCAGCTCCATGAACTCGTGAGCGTAGCGGGCGTAGCAGTATTTGCAGCCATACTCGCAGCCGCGATAGGGATTGATGGTCCAGATGGACCGCATGCGGCCCGATCCTCGACCGATAAATCGCCGTGTTTCGAGTTCCAGGTATTCCACCTGGCGCTTGGCTTCTAGCAGATCACTAGAGGCGGCAAGACGGGCAATACCAACGAGTTTATTCAAAACAGGCTCGGGCGAAGGATCGTCGTCGAATAACATGGCGGGGCGATCCAATATTCGCCTTTCATTCGCCTAATGTCAAGCCTACAAAACGATCCTCGCGTCGCCATCGCGCCGCGTGATCCGCTCGCGATCCAGGTATTCGAGCAGCGGAATGGCGTACTTACGCGAAATGCCGGTCCAATCCTTGAACTCCGGCACCGCAAAGCGCGATCCTTTCTTCTGCGCCAGCAGTGCGTGGAGCGATTGCATGGCGGACGCATGAAACACCAACTCGTCGCTTACCCGCACCAGCCGTTTATCGCGCAGCATCAACTGCAGGAGGGTGCGAGCGCGGGCGGGATCGACGCCCGATTTCGCTAGAACCTCGCTAACGCCAGGCGTGGCCAGGCCACCCGACCGGAACGAGTTTTCGATCTTGGCGGTGGCCTGTTCCTCGTCCTGCTTCAGCGCAACTTTATGAGAGGAAAGGCGGATAGTTACCGCGTCGGCCGCCAGTGTCTTGGAGCGAGCCAGGAGCGCGTCTATAAGCCAGGGGGGCGCGCCGGGCAGGAACTTGCTGCGAAGCTCCTCTTTGGAGGCTCCAGCCAGCAGGGGATTCTGCCGATGGAAATGCTTCAAATGCTCGTGCAGCGCTTCCAACTTGGCCGCAATCCATCCGGGATCGAGCAGCCAGAACTGCGGGGATTCGAGCACCGTGAGCGACGCCCGGGAAGCAGCTTTTCGAAGGTCGGATTCCAGCAAACCGGTGCGCGCCACCAATTCGGGCAATCCGATTCCATAACGCGATTCGTGGGCCAGCAGCGCGATGCGTTCGGGCAGCGCAGCCGTTTCGAGAACTCGCATTCGATCGGGAGCGGCCCGTCGCGGTGGAGAAATATCCAGCACCACTCCGCCGCCGATGGTGATCACGGGCGAGAACATGCGCACGATGAAGCGGTCTCCCGGCAGCATCAGCAGCGGTTCCTTCAGCACCAGGCGTACGTATTCGCGCGATCCAGGCGCAATCGGTTCGGTATGGTTCTTTTCTCCAGAGACACGGCGGATTTCCGCCTCCACCTCGGCCGTGCCCGCATGGAAATGCACCGGCGCGCGATGTTTCAAGGGCTTCGCCGATCGAAGCAAATCGAATGCGCAGTCGATATGGCTGGTAGCGTGAAACCGTCCAGCCTCAGCCAATACCATCCCGCGTGCGAGTTCGGAAGCGTCGATACCAGCGATATTCAGCGCGGTTCGCTGCCCGGCGCTGGCCTCTTCCACGTCAGCCCCATGTACCTGAATGCCGCGGACACGGACGCGCTTGCGCGCCGGATGCAGCTCCACTTCCTGTTCCACGCGAACCACGCCCGAGACCAGCGTACCGGTAACCACCGCGCCAAACCCGCGCATGGCGAAGGCGCGGTCGATGGGCAGGCGGAAATATTGCGACGCGTCTTTCTCGGGAACCGCCGCGGCCAGTTTCCCGAGCTCCGCGCGAAGTTCATCCAGCCCGGCGCCGGTGGTCGCGCTGACCGCCACCATCGGAGCGTTTTCGAGGAACGAACCGCGCACGAATTCACCGGCCTCAAGCTTGGCCAACTCCAGCAAATCGCCCTGGGCCAGATCGGCCTTGGTAAGGACCACTATGCCCTTCCGTATGCCTAACAACATACAGATATCAAAATGTTCCCGAGTTTGTGGCTTTATGGACTCGTCTGACGCTATAACAAAGAGAACAAGGTCTATGCCGCTCACGCCAGCCAGCATGTTTTTAATGAACCTTTCGTGGCCCGGTACGTCTACTAAACCGAGGCGCACGGTCTCGGAGAGCTGCAGGTGCGCGAATCCCAGGTCAATAGATATGCCCCGCTGCTTTTCTTCCTTAAGGCGATCGGTATCGATTCCGGTGAGAGCGCGCACTAAAGCGGTTTTGCCGTGGTCGATGTGGCCGGCGGTGCCGATAATGATGTTCTTCATCTCGACGCTTCTCATCCTAGCGCCTCTGCGCGCTCAGAACACGGGCAACGAAGCGGCGCAAATCAACGCAAAAACCGCGCCGGATGCAGAGCAGCCCGCCGAAGAGACGGCGACGTTCAAAACCGGCGTGTCGGATGTGCGCGTGGACGTCCAGGTGATGGAGGGTGACCGGCTGATCAAGGATCTTACCATGAGCGACTTCTCTCTCACCGATGAAGGCCAGCCGCAATCGATTGTTTCCTTCGCGCACGGTGACGAGCCGGTGACGCTGATCCTGCTGCTGGACGTGAGTGGAAGCATGCAGAAGTATATCGACGAGATTTCGATGGAAGCGCGCGAAGCGCTGGACCATTTGCGGCCGGGCGATCGGGTGGCGCTGATGGTGTTCGCTAAGAATACGGCGCTGGCGCAGGGCTTCAGCGACAATCTGGCTGAGACCGCGCGCAACATCGGTAGCGCGGTCGAAGAATTGGGACGTGGGATCCAGCACCATGATCAATTCCGCAGTCGTCGACGCGGCGCATTACATGGAGAAGCACGCTGGTCCGGGCGGCCGTCGCGCGATTCTGATCCTGACCGACAATCTGAGCACCAGCTACCGGCTGACCGATGGCCAGGTGATTCGCGAATTGAACAAAGCGGACACGGTGATGAACGCGATCATTACGGGACGCGCGATTCGTCCGCGGCCCCTGGAACCGGGCAAGCCCTCGAATCCCGACTTTACTCCCGCCAACGTTTACGAGCTGGCCGAAAAAACCGGCGGCGAGTGGGTGAAGGCGGAGAACGCGGGCGATTCGTTCAAGGACATGATCGAGCGAATTCGCAGCCGCTACATGCTGGCCTATCACGAGCCCGCTGCGTCGCCGGGAACGTTCCGCCACATCACGGTGACACTGGAGGACGGCGCGCGGAAGCGGTATCCGGCGGCGGAGCTGCATTCGCGCAGCGGATATTACGCGGAATAGCCAGAAGGTCTAAGAGCCACCTCCCTGGCTCTCGCCTAGTTTGCCTCAGGCACGTCCAATTTAAGCTTTGCTAGAACCGATAGCTTTTCGAGATATCGGCGCATGTGGGCAGGACCTAGGGTCGGAATGCAGCCGTCGTTGTAAAGGAAGATCGCATCAGTGTCAGGACTCGCGTTCCATGACAATCGCGCTGCGGTCTTGCCCGTGAGACGCCTGAACTTCACAGCAACAGGAAAAGCCCCATAATCGATGTGCCCCTTGCTCGTGAATCCAATGGGCTTTTTATCGCGGTTCAGAACTACGTAGCTTCCGTCTTCAAGTCGCTTGATGCAATACGGAAGATGGACCTTGCGGAAATCCGTCATTGGAGTGCGCCTCTCTTTCGTTCCTTCTATTGTAGGCCGCACCTGCTACTGTAATCTCGTATGTCCACCGACCGACTCGCCGAAGTGCAGCGCCGTCACGCCAATGCCGAGGCGGGCGGCGGCGAAGAGCGCATGGCGCGGCAGCACAAGGAAGGCAAGCTTTCCGCGCGCGAGCGCATCGATCTGCTGCTGGATGCAGGTACGTTCGAAGAAATGGACAAGCTGGTGCGGCATCGCACCACCGACTTCGGCATGGATCAGCAGGTCGTCGACGGCGACGGCTTCGTCACCGGCTACGGGCAGGTGCACGAGCGGCTGGTCTATGTCTTCGCGCAGGACTTCACGGTGCTGGGCGGATCGCTGTCGGAAGCGAACGCGCTGAAAATTTGCAAGATCATGGATCTGGCGCTGAAGACCGGAGCGCCGGTGATCGGCCTGAACGATTCCGGAGGCGCGCGCATCCAGGAAGGCGTGGCGTCGCTGGCCGGTTACGCCGATATCTTCCTGCGCAATACGCTCGCGAGCGGAGTGATTCCGCAGATCTCGGCGATCATGGGACCCTGCGCGGGCGGCGCGGTCTATTCGCCTGCGCTCACCGACTTCATCTTCATGGTGGAAGGCACCAGCCACATGTTCATCACGGGGCCGGAGGTGATCAAGACCGTAACGCACGAGGATGTGTCCAAGGAAAAGCTGGGCGGCGCCGAGACCCACAACAGCATCAGCGGCGTGGCGCATTTTCTGGCGCACGATGACGCCGAATGCTTGCGGATGATCCGCGAACTGGTGTCGTACATACCGAGCAATAATTTGGACGGCGCGCCGGCAAAGCCATGCAGTGACTCGATCGATCGGGCGGACGCTGCGCTTGATACCCTGGTGCCCATTGATCCGCAGCTGCCTTATGACATCAAGGACATCATCCAGCGCGTGGTGGACTCGGGCGAATTCTTCGAGATCCATGAGCATTGGGCCAAGAACATCGTAGTCGGACTCGCGCGCATGGATGGCAAGAGCGTAGGAATCGTCGCCAATCAGCCGGCGTTCCTGGCCGGATGCCTGGACATCAACTCCTCGGTGAAAGGCGCGCGCTTCGTGCGTTTCTGCGATGCGTTCAACATTCCCATTCTCACCTTCGAAGACGTTCCCGGATTTCTGCCAGGCACCGAGCAGGAGTTCGGCGGCATCATCCGGCATGGCGCGAAGCTGCTGTACGCGTACGCTGAGGCGACGGTCCCGAAGATCACCGTGATTACGCGCAAGGCTTATGGCGGCGCCTATTGCGTGATGGGATCGAAGCACCTGCGCACGGATGTGAACTTCGCGTATCCAACCGCGGAGATTGCGGTCATGGGGCCGGAGGGAGCCGTCAATATTGTTTACCGGCGGGAGCTGACGGCGGCCAAGAATCCCGACGCGTTGCGCAAGGAAAAAATCGATGAGTTTCGCGACCGTTTTGCCAGCCCATTCGTGGCGGCCGAGCGCGGCTTCATCGACGACGTGATTGAGCCGCACGAAACGCGGCCGAAGGTGATCCGAGCGCTGCGAATGCTCGAGAACAAGGTGGACACGATGCCGCGCAAGAAGCATGGCAATCTGCCGCTGTAGAGCGGTTACAAGCTGCGGACGCCCATGGCTGTGATGTCGTCCACGCGCATGGTTTCTTTGATCACGAATGGCTCGCCATATTTAACGCCAATCAAGTTGCCGTAGAAGCGGCCGATGGAACCCAGGCGCTCGCGGATCTCCTGGCTGTCGGGAAAGAGCTCCGAAGCTTCGGCCGAGTGGCCATATTGCGATTCATAGCAGAACAGCGCGGACATGCGCGGTTCGAACTGGCTGGAAATATCCACCACGAACGAAGGCGTCACGTTGGCGTAGAGCGATGAGTAAAGGATCTTGTGCGGGCGATGCGGCTCGCTCTCTTCGGTGAGTTTCTTCAGGCCCGCGAGAAAACAGGCTTCGAAGCCGATCTCGGACGCCCGGTAATGATCGGGATGGCGCGCTTCCCAATAAGGCAGGATCACCACGCGCGGGCGCAGGTTGCGGATCTCGACCGCCAGGCTCATGCGCACGCTCACGGTATTCTCCAGCCGCGCATCGGGAAGGCGCAGATTGCCGCGCCAGGCCAGGCGCATCGCACGAGCGGCGGCATCCGATTCCTTCAGACGAATCTCAGGCGTGCCGCGGCTGCCCATGTCGCCGGCCGTCAGATCCAGCACGCCGGTGCGATAGCCTTGCTCGGCCATGCGGATCAACGTGCCGCCACAAGTTTGTTCGACGTCATCGGGATGCGCAGCGATGGCGAGAATATCGAGCGGTTTTTCGATGGCCGCCGATCCGGTATCAACTTCTTGCCACATTTGTCACTTTTTATACACCCTCAGTACCGCCAGCGCTGTGCGCGCTGCTGGGTGGGCATCAACATGATGAGCCCCATGCCAGCCAGGAAACCGCCCACGTGCGCGAACCAGGCCACTCCGCCGTTCATCTGCGCCGAATAACCAACCGATCCAATTCCGCTAAAGAATTGAATCGCGAACCAATACAAGAGCAGAACAAACGCGGGAATGTCGATGGTGGTAATAAAAATAACGATGAACACCAGCGTGCGGATATACGCACGCGGAAACTTGATCAAATAAGCTCCCATAATGCCGGCGATGGCGCCGCTGGCACCCACGGTGGGCACGGGAGAGCTGGAGTTCACCAGGATGTAAAGGAAGGCTGCGGCCAGTCCGCCGGCGAAGTATAAGAAGAGGTATTTTGCGTGGCCCACCAAGTCCTCGACGCCGCGGCCGAAAATCCACAGGAACCACATGTTGCCCGCGATGTGCAGAAATCCGCCGTGGATGAACATCGAAGTGAGGATGGAGGAGTATTGCAAGCGATCCGGCACAATACCGTGAAGCATGATGAAGCGGTTTCCTGCATATGAATTCAGGCCTATGCTGAGCTGGTACAGAAAGACGACAACGTTGGCGGCAATGATCACCAAAGTGACCGTGGGTCGCGTGTAGTGCGGCTCGGAGGACCGAAGAGGGATCATTTAAGACGCTGCTCGAAATCCCGATTCACGCGCCGCTCGCCGCTGTGCGCCAGGGCCTGCGCCTCCGGAAGGCTGGCGATGTGCCCACGCGCGCCCAACGCGGTACAGTTCAGGGCTGCCATTGCGTTAGAAAATTCGAGGGCCTCGCGCACCGGCATGCTCTCGATCACAGAATAACAGAACGCGCCATGAAACACGTCGCCGGCGCCCGTGGTGTCGACGGAATCCACTACAAAGCCGGGTGAGTAGACGAATCGGCCGTCCACGCGAGCCAGCGAACCTTGGGCGCCCAGCGTCATGGCGGCCACGCGCATGCCATATTCGTCCTGAATCATGCTGAGCGCCCGGAATGGATCCGGTTCCCGGGTCCAATTGGAGGGGAACTCGGAGCTGGCGACCAGATAATCGACATTGGGGAGCACGCGGTCGAATCCCGGATAGATGGTATCGACATCCACCGTCACGGGGATTTGATGCCGGCGCGCTATTTCCGCCGCACGGGAAACCGCCGGTGTGTCGTGCCCATCGATGTGCAGAAGGCGCGCGCAGGCGATCTTGCCGGCCGTCACGCTGGCGGGATCGATGCGCAGGCAGTCATGACGATGCCACAGCACGGTGCGCTCGCCGGTGGACTGGTCTACAACAATGTATGCGCTCTGATTCGGACAGTTCGTCCGAATTTCGATGTCGTCCAGATTGATGCCGCTGGCGCGCAGGCTTGCGAGTTGAACGGCGCCGCGCTCATCGTCACCGAGCGTGCCGATATATTTCGCGCGCAGTCCCAGCTTCGCGCAAGTCACCATCGCGCTGGCCACTTGTCCGCCGGGGCTCAGAACTTCCCGCTGGAAGGGCACTTTGCCGCCGTACGCCGGGAAGCTAGGGACCAGGATCAGGGTGTCGGTAGCGTTCAGGCCGACGCCGACCACGTCATAGGCGGGCACAAGGCAGGGCTACTTCTTCTTGGGAGGCATTTCGTACAAGATAGATGACGTGTCCGTGAATGTCCGGGTTTTTGTCCACCAACTTCGGCTTCCAACCCGGCACCGCGTAATCGTGGGAAACCACGCGTGCACCGTTCTTCAGGTATTTTTCCAGATTTGGGCGCAGCATCTCGTTGGCGTCGGTGGCCAGGTACAGCGTGACCACATCCGCGGGGCTAAGGTCGACATCCAGAAAGTTGCCGTGGATCACCTGTGCGTCGTTATCCAACCCGAGCCGGCGAATACGGGTGTTGGTGCTGTTAACCAGGTCATCGGAGATCTCGACGCCAACAGCTTTGGCCTTGAACCGCACCACGGCGGTGATCAGAATGCGCCCGTCGCCACTGCCTAAGTCATAGAGTTTTTCACCCGGCTTCAGGTCGGCCAGCTCCAGCATTCGATCGACGATTTCCTGCGGCGAAACAACATAGGGCGCCAGACTATTGGCGTAATGCTTGGCGTGTTGTTGGCCATAGAGCAGGCCTTGGGCGGACGCCTGATTGGCACCGAGCGAAAACACCCCCAGCACTACCACGCCCGCCAACGCAGGCAAACCTGTTGTACGCATGGAACCCCTACTGGCTTGAGATGGACGAAGCCGGCCTTCCGTTCCTTGATTTTACTATCTTTGCGACCATTTCTGAGACCGCGAACCACAAATCCCTGGGGCGGGAGATGGTGTACTCGTAACCCCGGAAAAAGTGAACGGTGTGGCTGATGGCGTCCTTCCAGGGTACCGCCTGCGGATTGAGGTTGTAATTCATGTAAAACACGGGAAAATCGATATCCGACGCATCCTTAAGAGCCTCTTCCGGCGGATTGGCGTCCAACAGGATCTTAGGGCCGGCAAAAACCAGGGCGTCGGGGTGGTCCTGCGGATCAGGCGTCATTTCCTTACGTACCAGAGTGGTCAGGAAAGTCGGTATCCCCGTGCTTCTCGCCCAGGCGCTTCAGATCCACGGTGCCCAAATTGAGCGTACGAAGCGCCGTCCCAAGCGCGGGAAAATCGATCCTGCTGGCGCCATTCTGGCGGTAAATCACCTTTTGTTCCTGCATGTTAAAGGCGACCAGGGAGAACTTCCCGATGCGGGGATCGCGCGAGATGGTCCTGAGGATGGATACCAGCGCGGTGGTATCGAGCGGCTGGAGCGCGGGCGACAGCGAATTCTGCGGAGCGAAATTCACCAGCACCTTCACATTGAGCGGAGGGTCCATAGCCGCACGCTGGACCGGTGGTTCTTCCTTGAACTCCTCACCATCGGCGCGTTGGATGGCTTCTGGCGCGATCGCCAGACTCATCGGCCGATCCCTGGACCCGAGCGTAGCTTCAGAGTCCCAATTGGACGAGCACACTCGCTCGGTCCGGTCTCGCATTAGCCAATCGACATGGTAGGCGCCTTCACCCACGTCGAACGCGCCTTGCAGGTAGGCTTCTCCCTTGGCATCCTCCTCAATGGGCGGAACGCGCAGATGCTGGGTGAAGTACACCGGCTCATCACGGTGGCCGTCCGGGGCGACGCGAAACACGATGTTGAGTGCGCTCTCGTTGCCGGCCAATTCCTTCAGCGCACGGTGACTTGATATCCGGCGTGGAATTTGAGATCGAATCCGAGCGTGGGTTTGCTAGGCGTAACGGTACAAGGCAGATCCTTGCGCTGCTCGCCGCTTTCGAGCACTGCCAGATCCGTATTGAAGATGTTGGCGCGCTGATGTGGGCCGGAACCGTGGATCAGGATTTGGGCGGGAACCTGCGCAGTGCCCACGACAAGCACGGCCAGCAAACATCGGCCTCCGAGTTGAACGAACAAACAGGGTCTCTGCATACCCTCTTCACTCACTCATTTCATTACTTGAGTGGCGCACGCCCCGCGTACCCGCGCTCACCCATCTGGATTGTTCACTATTGTACATCCAGACTCAGCGGCTGCAAGCAAAAAATTTATCTTAGAAGAGCCGCCGCTCGCTAAGAAGTAATCGGGCGTTCCGCTAATTCTCAGGAGACAAGACGCCGCGATATTCAACACCTATTGTGAGACGCAGTATCGACCACAACTGAGACAGGAATTTGTTTATGGTACAGTGCATGGATTATGGCATCGCGCAGCGTTAACAAAGTAATTCTGGTCGGCCACTCTGGGCAGAGACGCCGAAACCAAGTTCACTCCGGCGGGCGTGGCGGTCACCAAGTTTTCGGTGGCCACCAATCGCCGCTGGAAAGATCAGCAGAGCGGTGAATGGAAAGAAGAGACCGACTGGGCGAACATCGTTTTGTGGCGCCAGGAGAATCTCGCGAACTACCTGACCAAGGGCAAACAGGTATACGTAGAGGGCCGGCTGCAGACCCGCAGCTATGACGACAAAGACGGCAAGAAGCAATATATGACCGAAGTGGTAGCCGAGGATGTGATCCTGCTGGGCGGACGGGGAGGCGATGGAGCGGAAGACGCGGGCCGCACTCCGGTATCGATGCCACGCAGCGCAGCTCGCCCGGCTGCGGCGGCCGAGCCGGTGGATCAAGGGATCACGGACGACGACGTGCCATTTTAACCGCTGCTATGCGTGTCGCGAGCAGAATAGTTGGCGTCGTGTTCGCGCTGACTGGGCTCGGCTTTCTCGCGATTCCTGGCTATCTCGTCGTGCTCCGGGGATTGCGTACCAACGGGGCTGACTGGATCATCGTCGCCGTTCTAATTGCGGCTGGCGCCTGTTGCCTTTTAGTCGGCAGATACTTCCTCAAGCTGGACGTCGACGCGCCCGACGAAACGCAGGAACAGGCAGCTTCGCGCTTCGCTCCTTATTTCATCGCTCATCGCCGCGAACTGAGGCTGATCGCGCAACTCGGGCTGGTTATTTCCCTGATCCGCCTGGGAGCGGCGTGTTTCGGCGCGGAGTGGCCGGCGCGCTGGGCGGCGTGGCCGCTGGTTCTTGCCTTCATCGGCTTGGGCATCGTCGCGGAGCAGATTGCCCAGAAGCAAGCGCCGGATCGGTTGGACTGGGAACGGGTCCCCGACCCGATGCGGCCCGCTCTGAGGATCATGTGGAAAGCGGTCGGGCCGACGCTCTGTATCCTCCTACTACTATTGGTGTGGAATCAGTGGCAGCGTCAAGTCTTCTGGCTGGGGGTCGTAAGCGGGGTGCTCGTGGTGATGGTTTTCGCTTGGGAGGCGCTGTTTTTTCAATATGGGGAAATGAGGGCCGATGACCGAAGTGCAGGGCGCTGACCAGACCATCCGTTATGATCGCTGCTTGAGCAGGTTGGCGGGCGGTTCTATCTGGTAGGAGAAAAGGGCTTGAACTCACCACTCACCTCAAGTGGGTGCTTCGAGACAACCTGGGCGAAGGCAAGCCAACCCGCGCGCATGGTAACGTTCTGAAAACCTAAGGGTTTACCAAATTCTGCCGATAAGGACAGGTATGGATGCCCTCGTCGCGCGACAGGCCATCTTCGACCGCGACCGCCGCGTCTACGGCTATGAGCTGCTGTTTCGCTCCGACGCCGCGCGAAACGAGTTCGATGGGACCGAAGGAAACCTCGCTACCAGGCAAGTGCTGGCCAATAGCCTGCTGGTGATCGGGTTGGAGAATCTGGTTGGAACCAAGAAAGCCTTCGTTAACTTCGGCCGGGGGCCGCTGGTGCAGGGCTGGCACGCTTCTCTGCCGAAGGGAAGCACCGTTATCGAGGTGCTGGAAAGCGTGGAGCCGGACGCCGAGGTTCTGGACGCCTGCCGCAAGCTGCGCTCACAAGGCTATCAGATCGCTCTGGACGACTTTGTGCTCCGCCCAGGGTGGGAAGGCCTGCTGGAGGTGGCGGACCTGATCAAGATCGAGATCCAAAGCATCCCCCGTCCCGGAGCAAAAGCTGCTGGTCCGCTCCTCCAAGGCGCGAGGTCTGCAAGTTCTGGCCGAGAAAGTGGAAACCTACGAAGAGTTCGAATGGGCGCGGCAGGCCGGTTACGACTATTTTCAGGGCTATTTCTTCGCGCGGCCGGTCATCATGCGGGGCCGGCAGATTCCCGCCGCCGAAGCTCCACTGCCTGCGATTGCTGCAGGAAGCGCAACGCCCGGAGCTCGATTTTGACCGCCTGGAAGAGCTGATCCTGGAAGACGTCTCGCTCTCTTATCAATTGCTGCGCTATGTGAACTCGCCGTTGTTCGCGCTGACCAGCAACATCCGGTCCATTCGTCAGGCGCTGCTGTTCTTCGGCGAGACTGAGTTGCGCAAATGGATTGTCGCTGGCAACGCTGTCCCGCACGGCCGAAGACAAGCCGAGCGAACTGATCCGCCACTCATTGGTGCGCGCGCGATTCTGTGAATCGGTGGCACGGATGTCGCAGAAAGGGCTGGAGCAATCCGCGTTTCTCACCGGGCTGTTCTCGCTGCTGGACGCTTTAATCGACCGGCCGCTGGAAGAGACGCTATCCGCAATGTGCCTGGCGCCCGAGATCGCGGCGGTGCTAAGCGGCCAGGCGGCGGAAAGCGATCCGCTGGCGGGCGTCTACCAATTGGCACGGGCCTACGAAGTGGCCGATTGGCAGCGCGTCGAAGAAATCGCCCGACAGCTGGGCGTGCCCGTCGCCAGCCTGGGCGAAGTGTACTGCGCGGCAGCCGGCTGGGCGCAGCAGGTTTTGGAACCCGGAACGGCTGCCCAGCCGGTCTGATTTACCAAGCTAGCCCTTAGGCGTCGGCCAGCGCCGCGACCAACGCGCCTTTCGCCGAAGCGTGCAAAGGATCGGCGGCGATGCGGATCTCATTGGCGGCGATTGGCAGGTCGCGTCTCGAGCAACGCCTTCTCAAAACGATCGCGGAAACCCTCCGGCAACGCGGTGCCGCCGCTCAGCACGATAGGCAGCGGGCGGGTGGACTTCGGAAGATTGCGCGAGTTGGAAAAGGCCTGCTTCATGCCCTGCACCAGCGACTGGATCATCTCGTCGTAGTACACGCCCAGCACCTGCTGCAGCTTGTCGGCGAAGAAGCCGTTGAAGTGGAAAGAGTCCTCTTTGACGATGCGAACCCGGTTGGCTCGTTCGCCGGTGATGGCGGCCGCGCTGGTGTCGATATAATCGCCGGCTTTGGGAATCGAGAAGCTAAATACCGGAACCGACAGATAGGCCACGCACACATTGCACAGTCCGCCTCCGCAACTGATCGCCGATGCCGGTGTAGTTGGAGCTTTCGAGTTCCGAGTAAATCACCGCCAGGCCTTCGTTGATGCTTTTCACCTCGTAGCCCAGATCGCTGAGAATCCGGCGCAGAGTGGCTTCATGATAGGTGAGATTGTCTTCGGCGCCCAGCGGCGCGGCGGGAACCGTGAAGCAAAGCTTCTGGCGGTCCTTCACCGGATCCACCAGGGACTCGACGATCTTGCGCAGCATGCCCAGGCTCTCCGGCTCGGCCGGGTTGAGCACGCCTTTGTCCATGGTGCGCCGTGTCTCGATATTGAGTACGTCGGCAAAACGGTCCGATTCGTTGCCGTGCACCACGATATCGTGCCCGCTGACGGTGTGCGGCACTTTCTCCTTCTTGAGCACGCTCTCCGTCATCTTCGAATACGGAATGGTGACGAAAGCGTTCAACTGCGTTTCGTATTGAAACTCTTCGCCCACCCGTTGCGCCAGGCAGATGCGGCTGGTGCCGACATCCAATCCCACCGCGGAATTATTGACTTTGTCGTTATGTCTCATGACGATTGTCGTTGGCGGTGGCCGCTGCCTTGAGCGCCGCCAATACCTCCTTGTATTGCTTTTGAAGAATGGCTCTGTAACGGGACACTGGGATGCCGCGCGCGGCGGCCTGCGTTTGCATCTGATCTTCGGCCAGAGCGAGACCTTGCCATAGGCGAACGCCCGTAGCGTGCACGAAGGCGGGATCGTAATCGAACCCGAACGCATAAATGCTGGGAGGCGGCACGGCGTAGTTGTCGCTCAAGCCGATATCGTGAAATGGAAAATTGCCCGCCCAGTCTGTGTGATAACCCACCAGCATGTTGTCCGGATTCACCGAAACCTGCGCATGAGTCACGCAATTCGATTGCGGAATGTGATACTTGGCGCGAAGCATCTCGGTAAGGATGCGCGCCGCATGCACCTGCGCCGGATTGGCCGAAGGCAGGTCGCCAAGCTGGGTTTGCGTCTCAAAGGCGACTCCCAGGAAACTGCTGTTCAGGTTCACGAAGATCGTAGTTGCCGTCCGCCCACACCGAGTAACCCGCGTGATTGGCCACGTCGGTCTCGGGAACAATGCGAAACACCTGGCCAAACCGATCGATCAGGAAATGATAGCTGTGGTTCTGCTGCACCACGCCGATCACTGCCTTCCCGATGCGCTTCAGCCTGCGCGTTTTGATCTGGCGTGAAGCGCGCCTGATCGCTTTCGGTGGTGTGATACACGATGCCCGCCGGCTCGGAACGGACCGGCTGCCGGCGAAATCCGACTGTCCCGCGTCGATGGCGCCGCGCTGGTATACCGGGTAAAAGATGCGCTTCTGATTCGGCTTGACGTAGCGATCGTCAATCCGCAATCCATTGCTGTACGTTTCGAAATCGTGAGTCTGGTCCACCAGCCAGACATTGGGAATCGTGTCGGCCGGATTGTTAACTCTGGCGACTGCGGCCACTGCGGCATGTGCGACGTGGTTGCGGCCGCAGCGGACGGATGCCTTTCACGCTCGAGGAAGCTTTGTATTTCGGGATGAGCAGGCAGCCCAAAAGCAGCGCCACGCCCAGCATCGCGAACCTTCTGCACACTCCAGGACTTCGCAGGGTGCAGTACCGGCCGGCCCGTGACGGATCCCAGGTTGCTTTGCAAATAGCGCAGGCGCTGGACAGGATCCTGGATTTGTCCTGCCCGGTGTTCGACAAAACATGCCGGCGAGATTGCGAGGGATCAAACGCACGCCATGCACCCGTACTCTTATCGGCGGATCGGTGCAAAAGCCTTATAGACCCGAGGGGAACACCGCAGGACCGATCGGGGAAACAACTCAGTTGTACTCAAACGGCGCTATTATTCCGTAGTAGGAGCATCCATCCATGAAACACGCGATTGTCCTGCTCTTCTTTGTCAATCTCGCTCGCCTCTGCGGCGCCGAAATCCCTCAAGGCGCCCACGTACTGCTGCGAATGGAAAACTCTCTGAACACCCGTACGGCTCAGGAGGGCGATTACGTCTATCTGCGGACCGCCGTGCCGATTGCGAACGCGGGCGAGATCGCCGTGCCCGCCGGAAGCTATGTGCAGGGCGTGGTTTCGGAAGCGAAGCGCAGCGGACGCGTCAAAGGCAGGGCGCAGCTCGCGATCCGTTTGGAAACGCTGACGCTCGCGAGCGGCAAGGTCTACAAGTTCGCGCCGCACGTGAGCGCGGTGGATGCGGGCGAAACCGGCCAGAAGGTGGTGGGCGCCGAGAACACCGTGGAGCAGGCGCCCGGCAAGGGTCAGGATGCCGAACGCATCGCGATCCTGGCGGGCAGCGGCGCGGGCATCGGCGGCATTGCGGACCGAAGCTGGAAAGGCGCGGGGATCGGCGCCGGCGTGGGGTCAGCGGTAGGGCTCGCGACAGTGCTGCTCACGCGCGGCAAAGAAGTGGAGCTGCGGCAGGGGTCGACGCTGGATGTGGTTTTCGACCGGCCGGTGTCGCTGGAATAGCCTCATCAGGCAGCAAGTTCCGTAACGATTTGCGCACGTACGCTCCACGGTACAGGGCGGATTTGGTAATTATGCAACGCATCGATCACGTTTCCGGAAACCGGCTGCTCGATGTCATTCAGCATAGCGTAGGCCTTCGACTCTGGGGGACGTGTTTGACGAGTATCCGTCCACGCATTAACAAATAGGAGGGCCGTTTCGCGTGTCGGGCGATTGAGCGCATGCACGATGCGTTCCGGTTCCTTGCGAGATTTTGGGATTACAAAATTGAACAGGTGATCGTAGCCACTAGTTCCTGTGAACTTCACTTCCGGCGTGTACCGGATTTCGTTGGCGTCAAGCCATGAGACGACGTCTTCAAAGAACAGGCTCTTCACAACCGGCTTGGCAAGGTAGAAAAGATCATTTACTGCAAGCATGGCTTGAATAAGACTGTGCTTCCTTAGCGGAAAGGTTTCGGCCGTAGCGTGCACCTCAAGAGCGTCGTTCTGGAGTTTCACGCCGAAGCCGTTCAGCGTCATCTTTAAAAGGTCTTGCCGCTTTTCAGTGTGAAGATCACAGCCGGAAGCTTCCAGGTCGTGAATAGTGTAGCTGTCGTCGGTCAGAACGTAACCGTTGCTTTCAGTACGGACGTAGATTTGCAGAGCATCATTGTGACGATCGAGATAAGGCGTCGTGATCTCCACCCAGTCGCCGTTTACTTCGCGGAGCGTGGTCTTGTCTCGAAGCCAGACACGGTAATCATGCAGGAGCTTTTCAATCTCGGGTACGCTCATGAAAACAGTCCCTTCACCAGCCTCGATTTGCCGGAGATGTTGCAGTGCCGCAGAAAGGCTTCGCAGGTTGAAAACAGATCGAGCGTGTTGGTGTAGCGATTAACGGGCGCCGCACTCGCCCACTTATCGCCGAAACCTTCCCGGTAGATGTGCAGATGTGGGCATGGGATTTCGGTCCCGTCCGGATTTCGGTGGGGAGGACCGCCAAGATCTAGCCGCATGAGGACGATGGCTTGCCGCGCCCGGTTTTGGTAGGTGGCCTTGGTCAGCTTGATTTGCGCGCGGGTCACATCGAGCATAAAATGTTCGCGATTGTCGAGGGATGCTAAGGCCAGTGCAATCCGCTCGCCTGGAGCCGGAAAAATCCAATCTTTGTCATCGACAAAGTGTTTTTCCATTTCAATGAGGGCGTCGGCTTCAGCCTGAATGATTTCAATATCAGCCATGCGCTCCGTAGATCCTCGTAGCGATCCCGCCCTCGCTAATCACGACGCTAAGGGGATGTTATCACTGACTGCGAATTTAACGCCCACTCAGAGAAGGCCCCTTACCGGTACCCCAGGGCCTTGGCTGAGGAAGTCCGCACCGCGGAGTGATCATCTGCGCGAGCAAACCGAGCCTCCTGCCTTTACCGCTCGGCTGGCGATAGCTTGTCGTGCTCCGCCACGTATTGCTGACACGCGGCTGTGCTTGCGGCCGTAGGTCAGGTAAATCACCATGCCGATGATCAGCCAGACCACCAGGCGGATCCAGGTGGTCAGCGGCAGGAAAGCCATCAGCGCGAACGAAGAGACGATACCCAAAATCGGCACAGCGGGCACCAGGGGGTCTTGAACGGCCGATGCAAATCGGGGCGGCGGACCCGCAGCACCCACACGCCCGCGCACACGATCACGAACGCCAGCAGCGTTCCGATGCTGGTCATTTCGTCCAGAACGCCGATGGGCAGAATGGCCGGAAGGAAGGCGACGAAAGCCCCGACCACGATGGAGGAAATCCAGGGCGTCCGGAAGCGGGGATGCACGGCGCCCGCCCAATGCGGCAGCAGACCGTCGCGCGACATCGAGAAAAACACCCGCGATTGGCCGAGCAGCATCACCAGCATCACCGTGCTCAGGCCCATGATGGTTCCGATCAGGACCAGAAACTCGCCCCACTGCACGCCCGTTTCGGCCATGCCCAACGCGATGGGCGCGCCCACGTTCAAGCGCGTGTAGCTGATGACGCCGGTGAGCAGAAAGGCCGTCACGATATAGAGGACGGTGCACAGCGTCAGCGATCCGAGAATGCCGACGGGCATGTCCTTTTGCGGATTTTTGGCCTCCTGCGCCGCGGTGGAAACGGCATCGAATCCGATATAGGCGAAGAAAATCTTGCCCGCGCCGCGCAAGACGCCCGACCATCCGAACTCGCCCCTGGTGCCCTGTGTTGGGCGGAACGAACGGCGTCCAATTGGCCTTGGCCTGGGCGAAGATGATGCCAGACAAAGGCGGCCGCGATGGCGATAAAAACCAAAACCGTCCCAACCTTGACGAACACGATTACACTATTGATGGTGGCCGACTCTTGTATCCCAATGACCAGGATGGTGGTGACCACCGCAATCACAAGAAACGCAACTAAATTGAAGACTGCCGTGGCGTGCGGCAGTGTAGCGGCATCTACGCCCGCCGGCAGGGAAGCGACGGGTTGCCAAAAGTGCCTGATAGTACGCCAGCTGAGTTCCCGGCGTGGCGATCAATTGCGGCGGAAGATCAATACCCAGCCGCGCGAGCAACTGCACCACGTTGGCAGCCCAGCCGGACGCCACAGTCGCGGCGCCGAAAGCATATTCAAGAATCAAGTCCCAGCCGATGATCCAGGCGATCAGCTCGCCCAGCGTGGCGTAGCCATAAGTGTAGGCCGATCCCGCGATGGGAATCAGCGAGGCGAATTCGGCGTAACACAGGCCGGCGAAAGCGCACGCGACGCCGGCAAAGATGAAGGAGAGCACGACGGCGGGCCCGGAGTTCTGCGCCGCCACCTGTCCAGTCAGCACGAAAATGCCGGTGCCGATGATGGCCCCGATGCCGAGCGCGATCAGATTGGTCGGGCCGAGCGCGCGCTTGAGGGTGTGCTCGCCGACCTCGTCGCACTCCTCCTGGATCATGTTGAGGGGCTTCTTGACCAGAAGATCAGGCATGGTTTGTGTGCAGCGTAGCACAAAGGAGACGCGTCTGTGCAGATAGGTTCCCCGGGGCAAACCGAACTGTGGGACGCGACGGGATGGTTCCTCACCGCGGGAGGAGCACCTGTTCCAAGAAGAGTATTGCGCGCTCTCTTGTCGTAATATGCCGCGACGATTTGCTGCAAACTATTCGGGAGCTTATCCGCCGATCATATGCTGGTTAGAAACTCCTCGGAGGGAATCGTCCAGCCGAAGTAGGTTTCGATGTTGAACAGCGTCGCTTCCTGCATCGAGGGCGGGCCTGCCGCCATGGTTGCGTCGGTGATGAGAATCGGCCAGTAGTCGAGAAAGAAGGCATCGCGCAGCGTGGATTCCACGCAAACATTCGTCGCAATGCCGGTAAAGAAAAGATAACGCACTCCGCGAGCCTGCAGCTCTGCATCGAGCGCGGTCCGGGCAAATCCGCTGTAGCGCGTCTTGACGATCACGATGTCGCGCGGCTGCGGCGCCAGCTGGTCCACAATTGCGAAATCCCAGGTTCCTTCGGTAACCAGCTTGCCCTTCAGCTCCGGACGGCAATTCATCATGCGGATGCCGAGCTCCTTGTGCCAGTTGGGCGATTGGGGACCGCCGCTGTCGCTCAGGTCCGTTTTGTAGCCCATCTGCAGATAGACCACCGGCATTCCGCTTCGACGAGCCGCTGATAAAACCTGGCCGATCACGCCGACCACGCGCAGAGCGCCCGAAAGATCCGCGCCCGCAATGTCGAGCATGCCGTCTTTGCTGGCGAAGGCATTCTGCATGTCGACCACCACCACTGCAGAGCGGCTGAGATCCACTTCCACCGGTTCCGGCTTGGATTGAAGAATCACTTTCCGAATAAATCCTTGTAGTCCCGGTTGTTCTCGCACACGTACTCGTCCACCTTTTCCAGGTCGCCGCGAAGAGGGAAGACACGGCTCAGGGTCCAGGGCGTGGTGAAGACGTTCGGATCTTCGATGGTGGCCTCCCACTGCAAACGATCGAAGTCGATGCGGTGGAAACGCTCCACAACATGCAGCGCCTCGGTGTGGCGAAAGCCGCCGGGCAGCTCGGTCTTGTCGTTGAACGCGATGCTATCCACCACCAGCGTGTCGCCTTCCCAGTGGCCCACCGAATCGCCCATCCAGGTGGGATCGGGATCCACGGGATGCGGCGAGCCGTCGGTAGGGATCACGCGAAACAGATGCAGGTATTCGTGCAGGATCACCACCTTATCGCGGCCCTGCACGATTTGCCACTGATAGGGAACAAAATAAGTCTGCGGGACGCCGGTGGGCATGCAATCGGCATAGAGGCCGGGATCTTTGGGGCCGCGTACAACCTTGAATTTCTCCGCGCCGGGCTTCAATTCCGGAGGTACGTCGACAGCGCGCGGAGGCCCGTTGTAGACGCCGGAAAGGTCGGGCTTGCCATCCGGCATGCGGGGTACGGCTTTGGCTTCCACGGCGATCTCAGAAGTAATTGGAACCGTACCCGCGACTGTCACCGTGATCGCTTTGGTGGCCATGGTATCTTTCGCGCCATGCACGGTGATGGTGTAGGTTGTTGTGGCCTTGGGAGTGAGCTTGCGCGTGCCACGCGCGGCGACGGCGCCAATATCGGGCGTGATGGTGATGCCGGCAGGGTTTTCGGTGGCCCAAACCAAGAGGAATGACTGGCCAGGTTGGAGGGAACTCGGCTCCGCGGTGAATTTGTTGATCCTGGGCGGTGGAGCGAAGCGCGCCTGGATACGGCCGGAGGGCCCCAGTGGTTGGTCGGGAGCAGCAGCCGGCGGCGTTTGAGCCCTCGCCAAAAAGACGAGTATGGCGGCAAATCCCAGGGCGCCGATGGTTCTCACGACTTGATTTCGCGGCCGTCCGCCAGCTTGATGATGGAGCTGAGCATAAAGGGCGCGCCGCTCTTGGCCGCTCCACCGGTACAGCTGATGACGTCGCCCGGCTGCACCGTGTTTCGCGCCCAGCCATAGGATTTCAAGTGATTCAACGCCATCATCTCCACCGCCCATTCCACCGCGTTGCCCTTGTCATCCTTCACGTCCATGTAAATGTAGGCGTGCGGATTGGTCCACTCGAAGCGCTTCACGACGCCAGTGACCGTGGTGGGATGCGACATGTCGTACATGCCCGTCCCGTGGTGCGCCAGAAGGGGCAGGCTCGCTCCCGCGAGACCCAACCCGGCTAGAAAACCTCTTCGCGACATCATTACCAAAACCTCCGTTACTTGCCGAATAAATCCTTGTAGTCTTTGTTATTCTCGCAGACGTATTCGTCCACTTTGTCCAGGTCCGTGCGGAGGGGAAACGTGCGGGACATGGTCCAGGGCTGGGCGAAGACGTTAGGATCTTCGATGGTCGCTTCCCACTGCAGATGATCGAAGTCGGTGCGATGGAAGCGCTCCACCACATGCAGCGCTTCGCTGTGGCGGAAAGCGCCCGGAAGCTCTGTCCGATCGTTGAACCCGAGCGAGTCCACCACCAGCGTGTCGCCCTCCCAATGCCCGACGGAATCGCCCATCCAGGTGGGATCGGGGTCCGCGGGATGCGTGCCGTTGATGGGGATGACGCGGAACATGTGCAGGTATTCGTAGAGAATGACCACCCTGTCGAGCCCTTGCACGATCTCCCATTGATACGGGACGAAGTAGGCGAGCGGCACGCCAGTGGGCATGCAAGTGGCATAAACACCGGCGTCGGTGGGGCCGCGCACCACCTTGTACTTCTCCGCTCCGGGCTTGAGCGCGGGTTGGATGGCAGCGCGCGCGCCGCCGGCGGAGTTGTAGACGCCCGTCAGATTGGGCTTACCGTCCGGCATGCGCGGGGCTTCGTTGCTGGTGGAAACGGCTGCGGGAGCGACGTTCACGGCAACCGTACCGGCGACAGTGACCGTCACTGTTTGCGTGACCATCTGATCTTTGGGCCCTTTGACGGTCAGCGTGTAGGTGGTGGTGGCGCTGGGCGACACGATCTTGTTCCCGCGTGGCCGAACCCTGCCGACTGCCGGATCGATGTTCACGCTTACCGGATTTTCGGTGGCCCACAACAAGGTAACGGACTGGCCGGGTTTGATGGAATCGGGCGTGGCGGTGAACTTAGAGATGCGCGCGGGCAATAGCGCAGCGCGCGCATAGGATGGCGCCGGGCTGGGCGCGGGAGTCGGCGGCGCCTGACCAAACAACGTAGTCGCGGCCAGTCCAAGACCTAACCCGATGATTACGATCCGCATGAAAGCAAATATATCAGCTCGTATTAAGGCCCTCAGTGCCCGCCGGCCGTTTCCATCACTTGCTCGGCCTTGGCGCGCTGCAACGGCCACATGGTGAAGAAGTCGGCGTAGGCCACCAGGAACGGGAAGGTCACGGATAGAAGAGCTGAAGCGAGCCATATTTCCGACCCGTACGCAGGCGGGCCCGGATCCAGTTTCCCCGTCACCACCTCGGTGAGCGACCGGTACAGGAGCGCGAACAGACTGCCAAAAACCACTGCTGCCAGCGTGTTCAACACTCCCTTCAGAGGCTGCGCCAGCGTGGCAAATAGCCAACCCTGCAGCATGTTCAGCACGAAGATGGTCCCGAAGATAAACGGAATTGGTACGGTGACCATGAACGCCACCACGTCCATCTTCATGACATTGACGGCGAAGTATTGCGCCGCATAGCCGAGGGCCAGCGCCAGGATGCTCCATACGATGCCTAGCACGGGCTGCTTCATCAGGCTGGGAGATTTCGTAAAGGGCCACAGGTCGAAGCACAGCACCAGGAACATCACGGCTATGGCCGTTACATAGAACACCACGCAGCTCCACGCGTTGAACATTCCCTGGGGATCCTGCGCGGCGACGTAAACCGGCGCGCCTTTCATGAAATCGTAATTGAAGAAGACGCGGAAGAAGATGTAATTGATGACGTAGGTGGCAACCAGCACCGCCAGTCCGGCGGCGATAGGATTCTTGATCAGCGCGGTAAATGGCCAGCCGCCCCACATGATGGCAAGGCAAAAGGCAATAACCACCGAGGCGATCAGACACTGCGTCAACATCGGCGTGGGAGGGCTTAAGCTGCCGCCGACGCCGGTCCAGTGCACGAGCAAAACGATAGCGCCAGCGACCAGCGCGATCAGGCTGAACAGAATGCCGCGCACCGGCTGCGAGCGCCCGGCCGCGAAGCGAGGCTGCTTCATCCCCCACGTGACGCCCATGACAATCTCCATGGGGATGAGGCAAAGCAGAAACGTGGCGACCCATCCCGAAAACCTGGGAAAATCGAAAAGGGAAATGAAGCCCAGCGAGATGGCAACGATGAGCGCTGTTGCGAGGATGCCGAGGACCGGTTGTTTGAGGCCAGACAAGGGACTCTCCTTTCATGCCGCGCCGATCAGGCGCAGGCGGCGGGCGATGTTTTGAATCGCGGCTAGTCATACTATCACAAGTGGCCAGCTTCAGAAGGCCAGAGTTCAGTAAGATTGTGGAGTTGCATGCCCACCGACACGTTCGCCCTTAAGCACATCCTGTTCCCGCTCGATTTCTCGGCCGCCGGAATGGCTAGCATCCCTTACGTTCGCGCTCTGGCCAACCAATTTCACGCCAGGGTGACGGTGCTGAGCGTAGTGCCTCCCGCCTGGGTTACGCCGCCTGGCTTGATTCCACCGACCGTGGGCTCGGACCCGGAGGCGCTGCAAGCTGCGCTCCAGGCGCACCTGGACCAACTGGCGATCGACGGCCTGGAGTCGCCTCCCGCGCGGCTGACTGCGCTGGGGGATCCCGCGCTGAAGATCGCCGAATTCACGCGCGATAACGCCGTGGATCTGGTGATGCTACCCACCCACGGGCACGGCCTGTTCCGCGGGCTGCTGCTGGGATCGGTGACGTCCAAGATATTGCACGACGTCTACCGCCCAGTGTGGACGGCCGCGCACGCCCAAAAGCAGCACGCGCAAGAGACGCCGCACAAGATTCTATGCGCGCTGGATGGGAGCGGGAAAAGCCTGGCGCTGGCGCAATGGGCCGCCGGCTTCAGCCGCCAGGTGGGCGCGAGCCTGCATCTGCTGCACGTGGTGCGGCCCATCAGCGACTGGCTGTCGCTCGAAAGCGAGCAGGAGCTGCAGGAGGAGCTGCGGACGGAGTCGCGCAACCGCATCGAGACGAGCCTGAAATCGGCCGGGTTAGACCTGCCGCTGCGCATCGCCGTCGGCGAGATTGTGCCGACTATCACCGAAGAAGCGCGGCAGGAAGGTGCGGATTTGATCGTGCTCGGGCGTGGCGCGATGCATGAGACACTGGGCCGCCTGCGCACGCACGCTCACGGGATTATTCAGCGGTCGCCTTGTCCGGTGCTGAGTGTATAAAGTGGCCCAGAGTTGAACCTTCTCCTCCTCATCCAAAGTGCGAGGCCGGTTCGTGGCCGCGGCGTTACTTCCGGCCGCAGTGCTACTTCCATGTTCCGCCACTTAGGCGCGGCGGGACTTTTCTTTCTCGCGATCCTGGACAGCACTCCACTGCCGACGTTCGGCGGCCCGGACATTCTGATTGCGATTCTGGCTGCCAGTCACCGCAACCCCTGGTACGAATACGCAGCCGTGGCGACAGCGGGCTCTGTGATCGGCGCGTACATCACGTTCAGTCTGGCCCGCAAAGCGGGAGCGGCTTACCTGAACAGTAAATTTGGACAAGGCAAAGTGTCCACGTTCTTGCAGCTATTCCAGAAATCGGGCACCGGGACGCTGGTGGCTTCGACAGCCATTCCTTTCCCGTTCCCCACCAGCATGGTGTTTGCGGCGGCGGGCGCTTCCGATTACCGATTGGGCAAATATATCCCCGTGGTGGCTGCGTCCCGCGCCGTAAGATATTCGGCCATCGCAATTGTTGCGGACCTGTACGGGCGTCACTTCATCCGCGTGATTATGCATCCGGTGCAAAATTGGCCCTGGCTGTTGCTGTTCGCCGCGCTGACTTTCGGTTTGATCGCGGGCGGGATTGTGATCAACAAGCGGCTAGCCGTCGCGGCCGGGTGAACAAATCAAACATGGCGCCCAATGAAAACGAGAACGCACATGTCCAGCGGGCCTGGGACGCCAATGCGAGGTTTTGGGACCAGCGAATGGCTGAAGGAAACGCCTTCTTCAAAACCCTGTTATGGCCTTCCGTGGAGAGCTTGCTGCGGCCCGCTCCGGGCGACCGCTTGCTTGACGTGGCGTGTGGAAATGGAGTGACATCGCGGCGGCTTGCGCATGCTGGGGCTAGGGTCACTGCTTTCGATTTCTCGCCGCCGATGATCGATCTCGCAAAGAAGCGCAGCGGCACTGATATCGACTACCGCATCCTGGACGCAACAAACAGCGAAGCGCTCCTCAATCTGGGGGCCGAAGCGTTCGACGGCGCACTTTGCAACATGGCGCTGATGGACATGGCGGACATCCATCCGCTCATGAATGCTCTGGCGTCGCTCCTGCGGCCAAGCGGACGCTTCGTCTTCTCAGTCTTACATCCCTGTTTCAATAATCCGGCCACCGTTCAGATGGGCGAATTGGAAGATCGAGAAGGCGACTTTGTCACCACGTACTCAGTGAAGATTTCACGTTACCTGACGCCGTACACACAAGTGGGCCTTGCCATGCGCGAGCAGCCGATTCCGCATCCTTACTTTCACAGGCCGCTGAGCGCGCTGCTTGCTCCCGCGTTCGAGGCCGGTTTTGTTCTGGACGCCATCGAGGAGCGCGCTTTCCCCGCGGAAGACATTGGCGACGGTCCAGCCCTTTCGTGGAATGGCCGTTTCAGCGAAATTCCAGCCGCGATAGTGGCACGCTTGAGAAGGAAAGCCGTGTAGCAGCGAAGGCGGAACTACTGCCGGGTGAATTTCACGCCATCCTTCAGCAGCTTCTCATAACGCTCCGGATCGAGATTGTTCTCGGCGCAGACATACTCCTGCACTCGTGTTCCCTGGCGCAGCATGAGACTGGTATGGATGGTCCAGGGATTGGTCAAGACCTTGGGATCTTCCATCGTCACGTCGTACTTGATCTGGTCCTTGTCCACGCGCGTATAGCGCTCCGTAACGTGCAGTTGGTCGGAGTGAAAAGTCCCAGTGCCGGTGAGCCAACCCTTGTCGTTGAAGCTGATAACATCCACCACCAGGGTGTCTCCATCCCAGTGCGCCACCGAATCCCCCATATAGGATGGAACCAGATCGTCGGAGTGCTTTGCGTTCAGCGGAATGATGCGGAACACGTTCATATACTCGTAAAGAATAATCACCTGCTCGGGAGTTTGAACGATTTGCAGAGGAAACAGCCCGGTGATCGTCAGGCGCGGCACGCCAGGGGGCAAGCACAAGGCCGATGGATCGTCGATGCCTCGCTTGTTGAAGGACTCCAGAACTTTCTTCGCGGCCCATGGCTGATAAGGCGCCGGGCCTTGAACCACTTGCTGGGACGCGGGACTCGGCGGCGCCGTGGGATCGCGCCCTGTTCCACCAACGCCCAGCCCGGAATTAGCTTCATCCCAAGTTCCACGCCGCGTGCTCCCACCTTGCCAGACGCCTGTCAGATTCGGTTTGCCGTCTGGCATGCGCGGGATGACGTTCTGCGCGGAGAGGATTGACGCAAGACCGGCGATCGGCAGGATCGCGGCCAGCGGGAATCTCATTGGGGCACCTTCACTGCGGGGGTGTTTCCTCCGTCCCCGGTACCGGACGGCGGCCCAAAGAACAGCTTCTTTCCGTCGGAGAGAGTGATTTCCCGCGAATGTGCCCAGTTGGTTCCATCCCGCGCGCGCCAGCCGAAGACGGTGATGGTGTCGCCCGGCTTCATGGTGACGTCCCGCTTCCAGCCGGTGCGATAAAGAACAACCGGCGGATACCCCTCAAATTTCCAATTCGCGACGTTGCCCTTGTCGTCCTTCACGTCCATGAAGAAGTGGCTGTGCGGGTTGGTCCATTCGATCTTCGTGAGCACCCCGGTCAGCGTGACGGGCTTGTCAGCGTCGTACTCGGCGCCAAAGGAATGGTGCGCCAGCAAAGGGACCGCAGCCAGACAAAGCGCGCAAGCCAACAGCCAAGGACCACGAATCGGACTACCCATACCGCACCTCGGCTCTCAAGTTTATCGGAAACGAGGGGGTACTGTGAAGCGCGGAGCCTGTGAAGTGGCGTCCCCAAGGGGATTCGAACCCCTGTTATCGCCGTGAAAGGGCGGTGTCCTAGGCCGGGCTAGACGATGGGGACTTTCCGGGAAGGAGCCTGCAGAAACCAATGTAACACGGCGCCAGCCGTCGCTTACAACGTCTTCAAATACGCGATTACGTCGTTCTTCTCCTGATCCGACAATTGATCCGAGTAGGACGGCATCCCGTTGCCGCCGTCATTGATTTTCTCGCGCACGGTGGCCTCGCTCACCGGCTTGCCGTTGGCGAGTTTGGCGTGCTTGAACAGCCCCTTGAGTCCGGGCCCCACCTTCACTTCATCGCTGTCCGCGTTGTGGCAGACCGAGCATTGATCGAAAATTTCCTTGCCCTTGGCGGCGTCGCCCGGCTTCGCCTTGTCCTGGGCATTCAATTGGGCCATCAATCCGGCCACTAAAACCGCGCCCGCAGCGCAGCCTACCATCCAATTCCGCATTCGGAGTCCTCCAGTTGACTGTTACTCACCCAGTCTACAATCTTCGAGGCGGGCGAGTCATCCAGGCGCTCGCACCGTTAGAATGTTCCTATGGCCAAAGCACTCAAAGAAGGCGACGCGGCGCCCGCTATTCAAGTGGAGGATGACAAAGGACAGCCGTTCTCGCTCGCCACGCTCAAAGGCAAGAACGTGGTGCTGTATTTTTATCCCAAGGCGGATACGCCCGGCTGCACCAAGGAATCCTGCGAGTTTCGCGATCACTCGAAGAAGTTCACCAAGGCCGATACCGTGATCGTCGGCGTATCGCCCGACAAAGCGGCCGCGCAATCGAAGTTCAAGGACAAGTTCGACCTACCGTTCACATTGCTGGCCGACGTGGATCACAAGGTCGCCGAGGCCTACGGGACTTGGGTGGAGAAGAGCATGTACGGGCGCAAGTACATGGGCATTGAGCGCAGCACGTTCCTGATTGGCAAAGACGGCAAGATCAAGAAGATCTTTCGCAAGGTCAAGCCGGAAGGGCATGCCGAGGAGGTGTACGAAGCGTTGCAAGCTGCATGAGGGCTCAGAAGCTATAACGCAGCGCCAGCAGCGCGAACGAGTTGCGATGATACTGGCCGATAAAATCATCATCGTCGCCGCGAATCCAACTGTAGCCGGCGGTGGCGCGCCAATGCTGTCCGAAAGCTTGCGAATATTCGGCGCGCAGCCAGCTTCCCCGCCCGTTCTGGCGCAACGCCGCATCCACGGCCACGTTGCGATTGGAATCGATGGCGTACTGTGCATGCGCCAAAATCGCTCTCGCGAAACCAAGCTCGGGTGAAAACTGCAGCGTCGGAGTTCGCGCCGTGATGGCGTCGCCCGCGTAACCGGCCACGATGGAAAGCTCCTTGATCTGCCGCTCGAACTGGAGCACGTAAATCACATATTCGTCCTGCTGCCGGTCGGGCGACGTGTAGTACGCGGCTTCGGTCTTTATGGTGAACCAGCGCAAGGGCACAGCGGCATCGGCGCCATAGAGCCGGAGCGCCGGATAGGTCCGAACATAATCGATCGCATCTGCCAACGCGTTGAGTGCGCCCTGAAACACCGGCAGGTAATTGAAGCCGTCATAGAAGCTGGCGGAGAACTCATAGCCTGATCCGATGTGGTTCCAGCGCGCGCCAAAGGCCGAGCGTCCCGGATATTCGGCCCCCTGATCCACCAGCGCAATGCCCTCCGCGGCTTGCGGAAGCACGGTCCAGCGTTGGTCGATCAGCGGCGTGCGGGCGGGCGTGAAGCGCGGCTGCCAGACAAAATCGAAAGAATCCGTGCCGGTGTCGTAAATGACGCGCGCGGCCAGCACGGCCAGAAAATCGGGATCGGTGACTGTGAGAAAATCCTTGGGCGCGAAACGATCGGTAGGATTGAGGATATCAGCCTCGCCCCAGCGGATGAACTGCTTGCCGAATTCAGCCGTCAGCTTTCCCTTGGTGATGGTCGCGTTGAACTCGCGCAACGACAGCGCCGGACGCTCAAGCGACCGATCCTGCCAGTCCAAGTGCAGCGTGCGCTCCACTTCTTCGTGCGTGTTAAAGCGAGCGTCGAAGGAGCCGGCCATTCGCAGCCAGGGCAGCGCCTTGTACGACGCTTCATAACGGAACAAACTGTCCTCGACAACCAGGCCGCTGTCGTAGGGCGCGGTCTCGGGATAGAGCGTGAGATCGCTTTCGAGGAATCCACGCTGGTTGAAGTTTTGCGCACACAAGATGGCGGGCAACAGCGCCCACGCCAGCTTACCCACGCCGGAGAGCGTCATCCTCGGCGCAATGCTTCGAGTGTAAAGTCTTGGTCCTTCATCGGCACGTTATATTCGAGCTTCTCGAGCTTCAACACAGTGTGGCTCTTGCGATTGGCGTCGAACACTTCCAAGGTTCGCGGCGTCCAGATTCCACTGACGTTTTGAATGTCGCTGTAATGAATGCGGCGGATGAGTTTGTCTTTGGAATAGCTTTCAATCTGCGCGGCTACGTAATTATCTTTGCGAACCCACACCATCGACGACGTGTACTGCGACGATTTCGACTCTTTGGGCTTGGATTCGATCTTCCAGCAAGCCGCGCCATCGATGGTGTCGTCGCCCGCGATTTTGTAGTCGAACTGATCCACGTCGCGCTCCTCCAGATCTTCGAAGCTGAAGTCGGTGCCGAAGAATCGCGTGGAACGGTCCTGCGCCGCGATGCGGCGGTCGCGCTCGATGGCGGGCGTCCACATCCATTGATCGGAAGCGCGATCGGTATGATTCACGATCAGCAGCGCCACGCCTTTCACTTCAGACGGCGCGGTGAAGCGCAGGATCGCTTTGCTGGTCCCATAAGATCCGATGCGCCGGTATTCCCAACGTTTGATGCTTACTTTGTTGGACGCGCCGATCACCTCGAGCGTCCCTTCGTACTGTTGCGATTTCGATCGCGAGCGGTTTTCCGATTCAGCGACGATCTGCCGCGCGGCATTGTCTTGCGCCAGCATGCCGCTGGCGGAAAACACCAGACAGAGGGAAACGAGCCTATTCATATTCAAGAGCTTCCACCAACGATCCGCGGACTGCCGTTTCCGCCGGTGCGATCGCGGACAAGAACGCTACCAAAAGAATCCCCGGCAATAGCAGCAGCGCGATGGAATACGGATATTCGTATCGAAGCCGCAGGCCGGCCATGTCTTCGGCCGAGATATGCAGGCTGTAGTAGAGTTGCAGCGCGCCCAGCGCCAATCCCAAGATCAGTCCGACGGTTCCCACCGCAAGCGCCTCCAGCCAGATGGTTCCACGGATCTGATTGCGAAGCCCACCCACCGCTTGCAACACGCCCAGCTCGCGCCGGCGATCGGTGATGGAAACAGTCAGAGTGTTGACGATACCCAGCACGGCCACCAGAACCGCGACCGCGATCTGTACGTAGGTGATGCCGAACCACTGATCCGTCAAGCGCAGAATGTAGCGGCGCACCTCGCGATTGGTAAGCACGAACAGCCGCCGCTGGTTGCCAAACTGCTCCAGTATCCGGCGCTTCACATCGGCCTCCGACGCGCCGGGTGCGAGATAGATGCGAAATATGTTCACCGTGCTGTCGTTCCAATAGCGCTTGTACAGCGAGCGATCCACCAGCATGCTGCCTTGCTCGTCGGAATAATCCGTCACAATGCCTGCAATCGGCAAATGCAGCGTGCCGCTGGGGCTTGGAATGTCCACCACGTCGCCTAGCTTGAATCCGCGCAGGTTCGCGAAGTTTTCCGACGCCAGCACCGCTTTGCCCTGCTCCGCCAGCCGGAACATCTCTTCGGTATCACCGGCTACCGGCGGGAGTGTGGCATGTTTCCGGAGATCGCCGATATCGGCCGCGACGAACATGGCCGGTTTGCCTTGGATGTCGATGCGCGCATCGCGCACCAGTTGCACTTCGCCGACACCCTGGATTGCACGCAACTGCCCGCCCATCGATTCGGGAAAACGAAAGTCGCGCTGCGTGAGGCTTTGCGATGGCGAAACAAAGAGGTCCGGATTCAGCGCGACGGTGAGCCAGCCGAAGATGGAATCGTAACTCGCGCGCGCCAGCCCGCCCAAGGCGACCACCAGCGCCAGCGACAGCATCAACGCCGCCACCGCGCCCGACGTTCGCCGGGGCGCTTGCAGCAAGCTATCGGCGGCCAGCGTGCCTTCCACCGGCCGCAGCCATCGCAATAGAGGGCGTAGCATATTGGCCAAAAGAAGCGCAAAGGTGGGCGTCAGTAACAGCGCGGCCAGCACCGCTAGCGCGTCCCCGACATAGAAAAAGATGCGGTATCGTTCAAAGAGCAGACACGCCGCCGCAGCAATGGCGACCAGCAGCGCGGCAATTCTTCGAACCCGATTTTCGCCGGCGCTCAACTGCTGGTATTTGCCTTTTTGCAACGCCTGCACGGGGTCTACGCGCGCCGCGCTCCGCGCCGGAATGATGGCGGCAATCACGCTTGTGATCACACCCAGAAGCACCGCGGACGTCATCAATATTGGATCGGTGGAGATCTCGTCGGCCTTTTGCGCGATGCCGTAGATCTCGCCCAGCAGCGATCCGATGTAGCCCGTCATCCCGCGAGCGATTGCGATGCCCACCAGCAGTCCGAGCACCGATCCAAGCAACCCCGCCACCACGCTCTCGCCCAGGAACAGAGTGCGAATCTGCCGCCGCGTGGCTCCCAGCGCCCGCAAAATCCCGATCTCTGCGCGGCGCTGCGTCACCGCGATCTGAAACGTGTTGTAGATGATGAACATTCCGATGAACAGCGCGAACACGCTGGTGATGTTGGCTGTCAGCGTGTAAACGCGCGAGATGGAATCGAACTGCTGTGCGCGCGCCGACGGCTGCTGCACCTGGAAACCCGGTCCCAACAGCGCTTCCAGCTTCGCTTTCACCGTCGCAAGATTGGCGCCGTCTTTCACCGCCAGATCGATGCGATCGAACTTCCGGCCGCGCCCAAAAACCTTCTGCGCGGCGTAGACGTCCATCACCGCCAGATTCCCGCCGAAGGCGCTGGTCAGCCCGCCCGATTTCATGACGCCGCGAATGGTGAACAGCTTCTGGCCGTCCATGGTGCTCATGGGAACCTTGGCGCCCAACCCCCAATGATTCTCGCGCGCGTATGTGTCGGTGACCATCAGCGAATCGGGCTGGGCGAGGAAGACCAGCGGATCGTCGATGGTATCGTCGCTACCTGACTCCAGATCGTAGTCGCGCAGGCTGCGGTCACCCGTCATGTCCACGCCCAGGATCAGCAGATTGCCTTGCCCCTCGACGCCCGTGCTCACCACAGCTTCGATCACCGGGACCGCGACGCGGACTTCCTTCACGCCCTGCACGCGCTCCAGAACATTTTCGTCAAAGCCCGTTTCGCCGGCCGAGATCTGCAACTGCGTGGAGCCAGCGATACGATCCACGGTTTGATGAAACGCGTACACTACCGATTGATTGGCCGTGTGGATGCCGACAAACACGGCAACACCCAGCACGATTCCCGCGATGGTCAGCAGCCAGCGCGGCAGATGTTGCCGGACATAGGGCCAGCTAATGAGTTTCAGCAGAATCATGGACAGGTACGGGCGGCGCTTGTCTAGGCAGACGGCCCGCGCGATCTTCTGCGATGCGCCCATCGCGCAACGCGACTAGCCGGGCGCAGCTCTCGGCCACGTCAATATCGTGCGTGACAATCAGGACCGTGGAACCCAACCGCTGGTGCAGATCGCGAATCAGCGCGAGAATCTCGCCGCCGGTGTGCGTGTCCAGATTGCCGGTGGGCTCGTCGGCCAGCAGGATGGGCGGATAAACCGAAAGCGCGCGCGCGATGGCGCAACGCTGGCGTTCGCCGCCCGACAACTCGTCGGGTAAATGCTCGCGGCGCGCGGACAAGCCCACCAGGTTCAACAGCTCGTTCACGCGCTCCTCGATTTTCTTCTTCGGCCATCCGCGCAGATGCAGCGGGATGGCGACATTTTCCGCACAACTCAACGTGGGCAGCAGATTGAAGAACTGGAAAATGAATCCGATCTTGTCGCGGCGCAGACGAGTCAGCTGGTCATCGGAAAGTCCGCTCAACCGGCGGCCGTCGATTTCGATTTCACCCGTTGAAGCCGTGTCCAATCCCCCGATCAAATTTAGCAGCGTGGATTTGCCCGATCCCGAGGGTCCCACGATGGACACCATCTCTCCACGCCCGATGCAGAGATCCACATCCGCGAGCGCCGTGACGGTGCGCTTCCCCTGAAAGACTTTGCCGACGTTTGCGAGGTCAATCAACTTGGCCGATCACCCTACTGCTATCATGACCGAAAATCAATGCGCATCGGAATTGACGCCGGCGGAACCTTCACCGATTTCATCATCTATCGCGACGACGGCTCCATCGAGACATTCAAGCTGCGCTCGAACCCGAGGTCTCCATCCAGCGTAATCCTGGCAGGTCTCGCTCAAGCGGCGGCAGGCCAGCGCGCGGAGGTGATCCATGGATCCACGGTCGCAACAAACGCCCTGCTGGAGCGCCGGGGCGCGCGAACCGCGCTGGTAACCACAGCCGGCTTCGAAGACGTGATCCACATTGGCCGGCAGAATCGCGCCGAGCTTTACAACTTGACGCCCCAGCTGAGATCGCCGATCATCCCTCGTGCGATGTGTTTCGGCGTGCGCGAACGGGCTTACTTCGACGGCGCCATCGCTCTGACCGCCTTCAAGCACTGAACTCGCGCGATTAAAGTCGCGTCTGCGGCATCAGGGCGTTGAATCCATCGCCATCTGTTTTCTGCACGCCTATCGCAATCCGGCGAACGAGAAGCGAGTTGCGGCGGCGCTGCAGGGCCTCGGCTATCTGTGCACGTCGCACGACGTGTGCCCCGAGTTCCGCGAGTACGAGCGCTCCTCAACCACGCTGATCAACGCCTATGTCGGGCCGCTGATGGACCAATATCTTGGCGAACTGGAACGCGCCAGCAAACATTCGCATCGCGATCATGCAATCGAACGGCGGCTTCATGTCCACCCAAGAAGCGCGGCGGCATGCGGTCCGCACCGTACTCTCAGGACCCGCCGGCGGCGTGGTTGGCGCGCTCGAAGTAGCCAAGCTCTCCGGTTTCTCGCGCATTTTGGGCTTCGACATGGGCGGGACCTCCACCGACGTGAGCCTGTGCGACGGCCAGCCGCGCGAAACGCTGGAGGCTTCCATCGACGGCTTTCCGGTGCGCGTGCCGATGCTCGACATCCATACGGTGGGCGCGGGCGGCGGATCGATCGCGCGCGTGGATGAAGGCGGCTTGCTGCGCGTGGGTCCCCAGAGCGCCGGCGCCGACCCTGGGCCGGCCTGTTATGGCAAAGGCGACCGTCCCACGGTGACCGATGCGCACGTCGTGCTGGGGCGCATCGCGGCGGACCAACTCATCGGCGGCGAAATGCACCTGGATACAGCGCGGGCGGCGACAGCCGTCGATTCCATCGCGCAACGGCTCGGCATCAGCCGCGTTCGAGCGGCGCAGGGCATCCTGCGCGTGGCCAACGCCAACATGGAGCGCGCCATCCGGTTGGTATCGGTGGAACGCGGTCACGATCCGCGCGACTTCGCTCTGGTGGCCTTCGGCGGCTGCGGCGGGCTGCACGCTTGTGAAATCGCCCAGGAGCTGGGCATCCAGACGGTTTTGGTTCCCGAGTACGCGGGCGCTCTCTCCGCGTTGGGCATGCTGCTGGCAAGCCACGTCCGCGATCACGCGGCCGGCGTGCTGACCCGTTCCGATTTCGAGCGCGAATTCCTCCGCCTGGAGCGCGTTGCAAAGAGGGAGTCGCCGGGCGCTCAACTGATCCGCTCCGCCGATATCCGCTATGCGGGCCAGAGTTACGAACTCACCGTGCCCTGGAACGCAAGCGATCCCGGCGCGCCATTCCATGCTGAACATCAGCGCGTGTACGGCTACTCGAATCCCGAGCGCGCCATCGAGCTTGTCACTATCCGCGTTCGCGCGCGGCTGGATGTTCAAAAGCCGACTCTGCTCTCGCAACGCCCGCGATCGCGCGCGACAAAGAAACCCGCTTTTCGCCGAATTCACTCCGCCGGCGCCTGGCGCGAAACCCCGGTATATTTGCGTTCCAGTCTTCCCACGACGAAGCTCCGAGGCCCCGCATTGATCCTGGACTACGGTTCCACAACGGTGGTCCCGCCCGGCTGGAGTTTCCTGATCGATCGCGCAGGCGGCGTGAGGATCGTGCATGATCGTTAGCCAGACCCGCCGGCTGCTTCTGCGCCGCTGGCGCGAGTCCGACCGCGAGCCTTTTGCCCGCCTGAACGCCGACCCGCACGTCATGGAGTTCTTCCCGGCTCCGCGGTCCTCCGAAGAAAGCGATCAACTGGTGGAGCAATTTGAGGCCGATTTCCTGCAGCACGGCTTTGGAATTTGCGCGGTGGAGCTAATGGAGGACCATTCCTTCATCGGCTTTATTGGCCTGAATGTAGCGACGTTTTCCGCGCATTTCACGCCGTGCGTCGAGATCGGATGGCGGCTATCTGCGGCGCACTGGGGGCGAGGGCTGGCCACAGAGGGCGCTCGAGAAATGGTGCGGCAGGCATTTGATGTGCTGCAGCTGGAGGAATTGGTGTCGTTCACCGTTCCGACCAATATCCGATCGCGGCGCGTGATGGAGAAGCTGGGGATGACGCACAGTCCGTCAGACGATTTCGACCATCCCAAAATCCCGGAAGGGCATCCGTTGCGCCGCCACGTGCTTTATCGGCTTCGCCGGAAAGACCTGCCGCGACCTTCGGCAGGCGCGCCGACAGCTTCGTGATACATTCGTCTACAGTTGGGCCCTTAGCTCAGCGGTTAGAGCAGCGGACTCATAATCCGTTGGTCGAAGGTTCAAATCCTTCAGGGCCCACCACTGTACAAAAAACGCGCCATCCCTGGCGGCATCGTTAATAATAGAATAAAAGTAATGCTCAGTGCCGCTTTGTCCCGGTGCCTGCTACGCGGAGCCCTTGCCGTGTCCTTGGGCGCCTGCGGACTCCCAGCCGCCTCACTGCCCGACGTTCCCGGCGTACCCAACTTTCATCAGGTGGATGAGCATGTCTATCGTGGGGCGCAGCCAAACGGCCAGGGTTTTGCCGGGCTGGCTAAGATCGGTATCAAGACCGTGATCGATCTGCGCGGCGAGACCTTCGAAGGGACCGCGGTCCAGCGCACCGGCATGCGTTACGTGCGCCTGCCCTGGAGCGGCTACAAAGCTCCCACAGAGGCGCAACTCACGGTGGTGCTTTCATTGCTCAACGACGGCTCCGCCTGGCCCGTCTTCGTCCACTGTAGGCGCGGTGCGGATCGCACCGGTACCGCTATCGCCTGCTACCGGATCGCGCACGATCACTGGACCAGCCAGCAGGCGCTGGCCGAAGCCAAGACTTTCGGCATGAGTCCCACGGAAGTCGCCATGCAGCATTTTATCCTGCGTTTCGCCGCTTCCCTCGCCCCCAGCGCCGTGCTCGCTCCCCCCGCCTCGCCGATTCCCTAAGCCGCTCCGTAGTAACATGATTCGCATGTCGCCTCGCACCACGGCTATTCTGGCCACGCTGCTGCTGTCTTGGTCGATCCCCGGGGGCGCGCAACAGTCCATGCTGTTGCCCGAAAACTCGGTGACGCGCGTTTCCGAACACGTTTACGCCATCGTCGGCTTTCCCAACATCGGTATCGTGGTGGGCGACCGCGCGACGCTGGTGGTGGATACCGGACTGGGCGCCCGCAACGGCGCCATCGTGCTGAAACAGGCCGAAAAGTTGGCTAAAGCGCCCAATCTGTATCTGACCACGACGCATTTTCATCCCGAGCACGCCATGGGAGAGCAGGCCTTTCCGCCGCGCACCATCATTATCCGCCCAGCCGTTCAGCAAGAAGAGATGAACCAGCACGCCAGTGAGATGATGGATCTCTTTCGCGGCTTTTCGGCGCAGAGCAAAGAACTGCTGGCGGACGTAAAGCTTCGCCCGCCCGACATTACTTTCGACAAAGAGATCAAGCTGGATCTGGGCGGCGTTACGGCGCGCCTGTTCTGGTGGGGACCGGCGCACACGCAGGGCGACGAAATGATTTTCGTGGTCGAGGACAGCGTTCTGATACCGGGCGATATCGTGCAGGACAAGATCGTCCCCAACATGCCGAACGCGGATGCCAGCGTGAAAAACTGGCTGGCGATCCTGGATCGACTGGAGCCTTTGCATCCGCGCCTGGTAGTGCCCGATCACGGCGCGCTGGGCGACGGATCGCTGATCGCGAAGGAACGCGCGTTTCTAGGGGATCTCCAAACACGGTCGCTCGAACTGAAGCGCCAGGGTAAATCCGGCGATGAAGCCGCCACCATGGTGACGGCCGAGTTTAAGAAGAAGTACCCGGATTGGCAGACCATGGGCCCGGTGGCCAATGTGGTGAAGCGCGTGTACGCCGAGAACCCGTAGAGCCAGCTTGCTAACGCGCCACCCGTCCGGTCTTCTTCGAGTCGGCGTTCTCCAGTGCACGACCTCCGGTCGTCTCCGGGTGTGCTGCTGGCGCGCGGTTCAGAAATGGAACCCGAGCGTCGCGGTTATCGCGCGTGGCGACACATAGTGGGTTCCGCTGAACGTGGAAAGGAAGTTGTATAGCACATAGGAGTTGGCCAGGTTCACCACGGTCACGCGCGCGCTGAACTTATACTTGTCGCCGTGGAAGATGTTGTCGTGCCCCACGCCAATATCGAACAGATTGCGGGGCGCGATGCGAGGCGGGTTATGGTCGTCGTTCTCGGTGCCAGCGGCGGGAATGGACACTAGCGTGGAACCGTACAGGTTCGCCGGGCAGAGGCCCGTGGGACTGATAGGACTGGTTGGCGTCGCGTGGACCGGTCCGCAGTAGAGCCCGCCTTCGAACTGTTGGTCGGGTGTGATGCCGGAGACATCCACGATGGAATCGGTCCCGTTAGGCCCGTTGGCGCAATTTCCGCCGGCGCAGGGAACCGGACCAGCCACCAGCCCGCTGTCGTAGCGCCAGTTGAAGCTGATCCACGGAAGCTTCTTGGCCGGCTGGTATTGCAGGTGCCCGGTTGCATTGTTGAGCTCGTCATGATCGATACGGAATACGCTGATTGCGCCCGGAGTAGAGCCAATTCCGGAGATCTGCGGGCCGAAGAAGCGCGCCGCCACGCTGGACGTCACAAAAAACGCAGTCAACCCATGGAAGTTCGGCATCGTAAGGCGGATTGCATATCCGGGAATTTTCGAGCTCAACCACTCGATTGGATAAGTGATCGGCGTGTTGCCGAGCACGCTAAAATCGAATGCTTTGTGAGTGTACTTCCAAATGTATTCGCCATCGATTACCAGGTATTTGCCAAATGCCTGCGAGAGGCCGGCATGAAATTCATTGCGGTGACCGGGGCTTAACGGCTGTGTTGTCACGCAAGAGGCCCCTGCGACAAAGCTCTGAAAGGCGACGATTGCAGGGTCCTGGCATCCCAGGCTTGCCAGCACCAGGTTCTCGTTGAACGGGGTTTCCATGGTTCGGGCGTAGGAGACCCTCAGAACAGTGTTGGTCGGCTTGATGTTATAGGCGATACCAAGGCGTGGCTCCCCTTGTGCCGCCTTGGTGATGCCATCGTATTGGTCGACGCGCAGACCGAGATTGAAAGTCCAGTTGTGGATATTAATAGCGTCCTGAATGTAGAAGGCGAACTCCCGGATGTCGGCATGCCCAAAAAATCTGTACTCGGTGCTGGTGCTGTTCGGACAACCGTCGGAAGATGGCAACGGCGAGGTTCTGGTCAGGTCGTAACAGGCTAGAGTCGGAAGAAAATTGGGATTCTGCTGCAACGCTCCCGTGCAGTTGTTCGGATTCGTTAGCGTAGGGTCCGTGTCGGGGCTCCCGTCGGCATTCAGACAGGGGGGGTTCAACGTTGGATCTACCAGGCCGAACGAATCCCTTTCCGTAAGAAGGGTTTGCTCGTACTGAACGCCGATCTTGATGTTGTGAATGCCACTCACGTAAGACACACTTCCACGGACGCCGGCATTGGTGAGCCGGCGACTTTGGCCGTCGGTCGCGGATTGGAGATCGGGCGTAAGGTCGGCGAAGGGGTTAGCGCTCGGATAATAGTTATACTGATCCTGCCGCACAAAAGCGCCGAAGGTGAGCACTGTCTTGGGGTTCAGGAGATGAGTCCAGACCGGCGCGATATTAAAAGTTCTGATCTTCGAACGTTGATCCGCGGAGCCGACGGGTACGCCATTGGGCCCGAGGCCGCCGTTATTTACCAGCAGGCCGTTCCAGGCCGTAGCATTCTGGGCGTCGTAAGAATTGGGAGTCTGGAACCAGGATCGGGTGAATTGAAGATTGAGGTTGATGGTGTCCTTGTCGGAAAGCTTGAAATCCACCCGGTCGAATATGTTCTCCTCGTTGCCGTGATCGTGGAAAACCTGGAACTCCGGGCCGTCCAGGAAACGGCCCGTATTCAAACCATTCGCGGAGATGAAATTGCCCCACATTTGCCCCCCATAGGTAAAGTCGAACCCGTCGTTGGTAGTCCCAAATGTGCCATAGGAGGAATAAATATCGCCGTGCGGGGTGGTGGCCCCCAAGCCCGAACGGGTAGTAACTACTAGCACCAGACTGGTCTTTCCACCATACTCGGCGGGCGGCGCGCCTTCGATGACTTCCATCGACTGCACAGCGTCGGACGGGAGCTGATTCGAAAAAACCTTGCTTTGCTGGTCAGTAATCGGCTGGCCGTCAACGGAGAAAGAGTTGGAGGCGTGATCGCCCAACCCGTGAAACAGGCCATTGGAGTCGGCTGAGACTCCTGGAGTGACAAGCGTCGCCAGCGAGCTGAGCGACGAAGACTGGCTTTCGAGAGGCAGCTTGTCGAATAGTTCCCGGTCCACGTCCGTGTGAGTGGTTGTATCGGTCTCCACCAGATCGGTTCCCGATGTCACTGTGACGCTTTGAATCCCAGCGCCGATGGTCAGAGATATTTTTGCCTCAACGGCCAGAGGCGAACGCACGTTGACATCCTGTTCGCCGCCCTGGAATCCTTTCGCTGAGGCGCTCAAGTGATAGTTGTTAAAAGGAACGTTGTCGAATTCGAAGTTTCCCTGTGAGTCGGTTTGAGCGCTTTTGTCATAGCGGGAAACGGGGTTCTGGATTTCCACGGTCGCACCCATCATGACTGCTCCGGAGGGGTCCAGCACGGATCCGCGGACCGTTCCAGCGTTGGCGCTGGTGGATTGCGCATAGGTCGCGACTGGCGAGGCGGCACATAGTACGAGAAAAACCACGGAGACTACTAGACGGCTCATTCTCATATTTTTCGATTGTGCGTCCTTGGTACCAACGCACCTAGAACAACTTCATGGTCGGGCCGATCGCCGACGTCAACGGCCTAATTCGCGCCATGAGCGGACCGGCATAATCCCACTAAGGCCGTGGCCGGACAAGCTTTAGCACGGAGGGGTTCGGAGGACCCTCGAGGGGTACCTTAGAGCGCAAGGGACGCGTCACGGGATCGCGATCAATAGACCGGCGGTAATGCCGAGCGACTGCTCATGCCTGCTCCCAAAGCTGTAATCGTAGCCGGGTTCCAGGTACCAGCCAAATCGATGCTTCCCGGAGGGCCAGAACATAAAATCCAGGACGGCTTCAACGGCGGCCGAATTCATGCTCACACCGTATTGCCTGGCGTGAACCCACTCCGGGCCGACGCCGATCATGAACTCCACTTTTTTTGAGAAGGTCCAGGGCTTCTTGAATAGAAGGTCGGTATCCCATTCAGTCGAGTGCCGGGTGAAAAGCGGCGTAGTTCCCGCTTCAATTTCCAGCCAGTTCTCTATCGGCGTAATTTCAGCCGCGATGTCCGCGCCGAAACTCGATCCGCCTCCCTTAAGATTCCAGCTGCCGGCTCCCCCAAGCTCGACGATCGCCACAGGCTCAGGCTCCGTATCGACCGACTGCGCGAAAGCAGTTCCAGAGCAAAGAATCAGGCACGCAATAAAAAGCGAGTGCATTACCAGCTCAGCAGTTCGCGTACGGTGCGCCCCTGCCGCTTGCTGGCGACGAATTCCTGATCGTTATTCATGGTGATCAGCCATCGCTGGCTGCTGAGCGCGCTCATCTTTCGCACGTGATCCACATTCACCAGCGCATTCCGGTGGATGCGGCGGAAGCTGCTGTTCTTCAGGCGCAGCTCCAGCTCCTTCAGCGTCTGCGTAGCCAGGAATTTTCGCTTGGCGGTGACAATCCAGACCAGATCGCCTTCGGCTTGGAACGCGTAAATCTCGTCGGCGCTCAGCAGGAAATATTCCTCGCCCATTTTCCCGACAATTCTTCGGGTCGCGCGCCGCACGGGGATCTGCCGATTTCCTGCAACTGCGCGATCCGCTCCGATTGCCTGGCGACCCGTCACGCGCCTGGCCCGCTCCACGGCTTGCGACAGACGCTGCTGACCCACCGGCTTCAGCAAGTAATCGATGGCCCCGGCTTCGAATGCCTGTAACGCGTGCTGATCGTACGCCGTGACGATGACGATCACAGGCAGGTGCTTGCCATGCTTGAGCTGGCGCACGACATCCAGGCCGCCCATGGCCGGCATCTGCAGATCCAGCAGTACCAGATCCGGCTGCTCGGAGCCAATCTTCTCCAGCGCCGCCACGCCGTCGGCGGCTTCTCCAATCACCTCGACGCCAGGGATCAGCTCCAGCTCTTCGCGCAGAACCTTGCGCGCGATGGGCTCGTCATCGACGATCAAGGTCTTGAGGGTCAAACCAGCGCTCCAACCCTGAGCGGCAGCAGGAAACCAACCGTTGTGACCCCATCCTCCACCTCCGCCAGAAAACTGGATTCCTCTCCGTAACACAAGCTCCAGCCGGCGGCGGACATTGGCCAAGCCGATTCCTCCGTCAGCGCCGGCCGCGGTAAGAGCGCTCGAGTCGCACTCACCGGAGTTGGAGACAGTCACCGCCAGGATGTCCAGACGCGAAGTAATATCGAGACGCACGAACCCCGCGCCCATCCTCGGGGCTACTCCGTGCTTGACGGCGTTCTCTACCAGCGGCTGCACCGAAAGCAACGGAATAGTGGCGCGCAGCGCCGCTTCATCCACGTTGATCTCGGTCCGCAGTTTGGCGCCCAGCCGCAGCTGCTCGATCTCCAGGTACGCGCGGACAATGTTGCAGCTCCTCCTCGATTTCGATCAGCGTCCGATCCGACCGCAGCAGGTAGCGGAACACGTCGGCCAGATTCAGCACCAGGCGGCGAGCTTCCGCATTGCCGCGGTCGATGGTCCCGTACAGCGTGTTCAGCGAATTGAACAGAAAATGCGGATTGATCTGCGCCTGCAGCGCCCTCAACTCGGCCTGCGACACCAGACCCTGCATCTGCACGTCGCGCAATTGTTCCACGTGCTCCACCACCGCGGCGCCCAATCGCAGCAGCACCGCGAAATCCTCGCTCAAGTAGCGGCGTGCGCCGTCGCGCGGGCCCAGCATCAGATAAAGGGCGTCCCCGCGCGAAAAACGCAACGGAACCACAGCCTGCACCCAAGGCGCCCGTTGTTCAGCCGAGAGCAGCAGAGGGTCCGCGGTTAACTGGTGCCGGCCGGTTCGCAAAAACGCCGCAATTGTTTTCGCCGCGTGAGGAAGATACACGCGCTCATCCTGCGTCGCCCGCGCCAGCTTGAGCAGCTCTTCAAGCGCTTCGTCGACATTGGAACGCAGGAAAATCACCTGCGTCAGCCAGCTCTGAACGCGATTGCGAAGATACACGAACAGGGCGAGCAAAAGGCACGCGCCGACAAACAGGAGACCGGCGTCGAATGGATCGGCCAGTTTCTGGCCAATGCCGGTGGATTCCGCGATTCGGATGGATACCAGCACGGCGGCCGCCGCCAGCGTGGCGTTCACCACGAATCGAAGAAATGCGTCCAGCAAGAGAAAGCGATAGTTCTGCAAGAGCACGAACAGCGCCAGCGGAATGCCCGCGTGGTGCAGCGCGATTTCCTTGGACCAGGCCTGGTGCGCCTGCTCGGAGCCGAAGTGGGCAAACGAAATGGCGAACAAAAACAGGACCATCGCCCCGGCCAGCCGCGACGTCGCCGCGCCGTTATTGTTCCGGATCTCCAGAAAGACCGAAATCACGGTAAGAACCGCGAAACCCACCGTCACCAGCAGCAGCGCCGCGAAATGCAGACTGGACGAGCGGGTAATCAGGTCCGCCACATGGAGCGCAATGGCCGCGCCAGCTCAGCACATACCCGCCGATCCACAGCGGCCTGTGACGCGAAGCAAGCGAAATGTGCAGCAGTACCGCCGGCAACAGGCTAAGCACCGAGAAACTGGCCGCTACAATGACATCGGCAGCCGGTCCGCCCTGCCGTCCGACGCCCAGCGCCACCAACGATCCGATGTTCCACAAAAACGCCAGAGCCGCCGCCAGCGCGGGAAGTTTGGTTCGCTGCTCACGTTCGCGCCGCCAATTCAGCAGAAAGAAATACAGCAGCATTCCGAACAGGACCGCGCCGGCGCAGTGCCCAATGGTGTTCACCAGGACGGGTTCGTGGATACTGAGCCAATCCGGCATTCTCGCTCTAACGATATCGGATTTCTACGGCGCGACGCCCACCTGCGGACAGCCCGCAGTCCCGAAAACGCCATCGAAACTGGAATTTCCTGCCTGGTTAGCGACAACTCGCTCTTAGAGGGCGGGATCGCATCTAAATGAAGACACGTCCCTTGTTGCGAAGCGAAGCGGGACGTTACGATGGCAGGCAATTTGCTACAGCTTCCGCGTTGGGGGACGCGGACAATGATCTACAAAGTGAGCTGCTCAGTTTTTTTACTGGCTTCCGTAATTCTGGCGCAGCAGCAGCTAATGCCCGGAACGCTGGCGTCTAACACAGCTCCTGAATCGGACGCCGAAACGTCTTCGGCCTCATTCAATACGGCGTCCTCCAGCAGTAGCGACGCGCGGCGCCGATCACCGCCCACGATCGCATCAACTGGGTGGTCAAGGGCGCCATCGGCCCGGAAGGCCTCGCGGGCGAACTCTTTGGAGCCGGATGGGGCACTCTGTTCGATACCCCGAAGATCTATGGACCGCATTGGGAGGGGTATGGCGATCGCGTGGGCATGAGCGTGGCGGGTAACGCGGTGAGCAACACCTTGGAAGCCGGGCTAGGCGCTATCTGGGGTGAGGATCCGCGTTACGCCCGCCACCCTGGGGCGTCCTTCAGCCATCGGTTGGGGCACGCGGCCAAGATGACTTTCATGGCGCAAAACCGCGACGGTAAAATTATACCCGCCTACGCCCGCTTTATAGCTATCCCTGGCAGCAATTTCCTTTCGAACGCCTGGCGCGCTCCGGGCGACGACACTGCGGGCGACGCGGCGGTTCGAACCGGGATCGGATTCCTCGGCCGTTTCGGCAGCAACACATTCGACGAATTTTGGCCGGACTTCAAGCAAAAGCTGTTCCATCAGAAATCGCTCAACTCCGTAGAGAACAAGTGCCCGTATGATTGGGTAGATGACCAATCTCGAGTTCACGCCGCTGGTCTTCGGCATCTCAGCGGTTGCGGGCGGCCTGGGCGCGCTGACCGGGCTGGGTGGTGGCGTAGTAGTGACGCCGGCGCTCACGCTGCTGCTGGGCGTCGATATTCGATACGCCATCGGCGCGAGCTTAGTGTCGGTGATCGCGACGTCCTCCGGCGCCGCCTCTGCGTACGTGCGCGAGGGCTATTCCAACATCCGCATCGGAATGTTTCTGGAGATCGCCACTACGCTCGGCGCGCTCCTGGGCGCTTTTCTGGCCACGCGAACCCCCACCGCCATCCTTTCGTTAATCTTCGGATTGGTGCTGCTGCACGCAGCGTGGCAATCGAGCCACGGACGCCCCCGCGACGAAACGGCCAAGAAATCGGACCCGCTGGCGCTCCGCTTCAAATTGAACGGCTCCTATCCATCGCCCGAAGGCCCGCGCGAGTATCAGGCGAGTCACGTCAAAACCGGCTTTGGTTTGATGTTCGGCGCAGGCACTCTTTCCGGTCTGCTTGGCATCGGCTCCGGCGCGCTGAAGGTGATCGCCATGGATCAAGCCATGCAGGTGCCTTTCAAGGTCTCCACCACCACCAGCAATTTCATGATTGGGGTTACCGCCGCGGCGAGCGCGGGAATCTATTTGACCCGTGGCTACATTGAGCCCGGGCTCGCGATGCCGGTGATGCTGGGGGTTCTGGCCGGGTCCATCCTGGGCGCGCGGCAGCTCATTGGCGCCAGAGTTCGTGTTCTGCGCTGGATTTTCGCGGCCGTGGTCGGAGTGATGGCGATTGAGATGATCGTCACCGGCGTGCAGGGCAAATTCTGATGACTCGTTGGAGCGATCAACGCCTGGAAGTAATCATCAGCGTTCTGCTGAGAACCGGCGTGCTGATCTCCGCCGCGGTGGTTTTGCTCGGGGGAATTTGTTTTCTCTCCAGGCATGGCCAGGAGCAGCCCGAGTATCACGTTTTCCACGGAACGCCTGCGATTTACCGCAGTGTTTCGGGCGTGATCCATGCCGCGGGGCCATCCAACTGCCCGGCGATCATCCAGTTGGGGCTGCTGCTGTTGATTCTGACGCCGGTGGCTCGCGTGGCGTTCTCCCTGGTCGGCTTCGCATTGGAGCGCGACCGAACTTATATAGCGCTCACCGCCATCGTGCTGGTGATTCTGATCTACAGCCTGGCGGGTCCCCATTGACTTGTGGCGCACGCACTCCTGCGTGCCGCGTTCACACTCGTGTGAACGCCTTCTGAAGCCCCAAAAACGTGTTCGCAGGAGTGCGAACACTGCACGCATGAGTGCGTGCGCCACTAAGATCCTCTCTAGAACAATTTGCCGATGGATCGCTGCAGCTCCCGGAAAATCTGCTCCGGCGTCTTGGTGGCGTCGATGATCACGAAGTTGTAGCGCTTCGCCATGCGGTCCAGCGCATGAATCACGCGCGTTTGGTACTTGACGAAACTGTCGTGCATATCCATGCCGAAGCGCATATCCATGCCGCTTTCCCAATGATCGAAGGCGCCCCGTCCCAGCACCACGCGCGGCACCAGATCGCGGACTTCGGCGCGCAGGTAGTAAATGGCGTGCGGCACCAGCGCAAAGCTGGCCACCCGTTCGATCCATGGCCGGTCCTCGCCCCGCGCAATGGCGCGCGCCATCAGCGAAAAAATGTAGCGGTCCGTCAGCACCACGAAGCCGGCGCGCAAGGCGGGGATGATCTCGTTCTCCAGGCGATCGGCAAAATCGGTCGCATAGAACAAGGTCATGGTAATCGGACCCAGCGTGTTGCCTTCCTTGGCTTGCTGGATGCCCTTCCCGGCCAGCGCGCCGCGCGCCATGCCGGTGTCCAGCACCGCGTGTCCCTGGTGCTCAAGCCAGGTTCTGAGGCGCGCCACTTGCGTCGACCGGCCCACTGAATCCGGCCCCTCGATCACGATCAGCTTGCCCTGCAGCTCCTCGCGATCCACGCCGGCCAGCGATTCGCTATAGAATGCGAGCGGCTGTTTGAGCAGCATCCAAGTCTCCCGGCGAAGCGCGCATCACGCCGTTGCGCAGGCTTTCGCCCAGCTCGCGCATCACGATGTCGCGCATCTGCTGTTGCTGTTCTTCGATGGATCCGGTAGCGTCAATCACATGAAAGCCCACTTCCTGGATCATGGCTTCATATTCATCCAGAATGCGGCCCTGAAAAATGCGGAAGCTTTCCTCCACGTTGCGGCTGAGGCCCAAGATCCATGCCCGCTTCATAGAACTTGATGGCGTTGCGTCCGCCCAGAATGCGGCCGATGGCCACTTCCAGCGGCACGCGAAAATAGAACGCCAGGTTCGGACGAAGGGCGAAGCGGTACAAGTTGCGGACCCAGCGCCGGCTCACGCCGCGCACCACGTCGCGCGCGAACGCCGTATAGGCGTAGCGATCCGCGCAAACTATGGCGCCCGACTTCACCAGCGGCACGATGTAGCGCTCCAGGCGGTCGGCGAAATCGGTGGCGTGAATCAGGCTGAAGGTCACCGGCGTGAACATGTTCTTCTTCTTGCCGCGCTTGGTGGTTTCCCGCACCAGCGGCGAGGAGTTCCATTCACTGAACGCCACGGCCAGGCATTGCGAGCGCAGCCATTGGCTCAGCAGGGATAGCTGCGTGGACTTGCCGGATCCGTCGATGCCCTCCACCACAATCAGCTTGCCGCGATGGCGATTCGGGTTCAGGAGCGGCATAAGGGGGAGGCGAAGAGAACATTATAACGTTTTGATGAATTTCTAGCAGGAGCATAAAAACGGCCACGATACTATGGGAGTATGCCGCGTTACGCCGCCGTCGATATTGGCAGCAACTCCATACGCATGCAGGCCGCCGAAACGGGCGCGGGCATGGTCACCAAGATCCTGGCCGCCGAGCGGCAGGTGACGCGTCTGGGCGCGGGCGTGTTCCACGATGGCCGCATCACCGCCGATGCCATGGCGTTCGTATGCGCCAATCTGGAGCGCATGGCGCAGGTCTACCAGAAGCTGGACGTGATCGGCGTGCGCGCGGTGGCTACCAGCGCGGTGCGCGACGCCAGCAATCAGCAGGAATTTCTGGAGCGCGCGGCGAAGGCTCTGGGTTCGCCGGTGGAAATCATCTCGGGACAGGAAGAAGCGCGGCTCATTCACCTGGGCGTGCTGGCGCGCTGGCCGCAGGCCGGCAAACGCGTTCTGATGGTGGACGTCGGCGGTGGCAGCGCCGAAGTAATCTTGTCTGAGCACGGCGTTCTTGCCGAAGCTTTCTCCAAGCCGCTGGGCGCCGTCCGGCTCACGGAGGTCTTCCTGCGAACCGATCCGCCCGGGCCCATCGATCTGCGCCGCATGAACGAGTACATCGACGAAAAACTGGTGGCGCCTCTGCGCAAGATCGGACCCGGGCCTTTCGACCGCGCGATCTCCACTTCGGCCACGGCGGCGGCCATTGTTTGCGCCGTCAACCGCGTGACTCGTGCGCGGCGCGAGGAAGCCGACCGATTGAAGGCTTCGGTGTCGCAAATCCGCAGATTCTATCGCGAAGCTGGCGCGCTGGATCTGAGCGGCCGGCGCAAGATTCAGGGCATTGGGCCGAACCGCGCCGAACTGATCGTGGCCGGCACAGCCGTCTTTTTGCGATTGCTGGAGCTTTTCAAGCAGCCGGCCATGCACTATTCGGCGGCGGGCGTCCGGGACGGCATCATCGCGGACTTGGCCGCTCGCGGCGTGGGCCGGGAGCTGAGCATGCTGAATCGCGACCAGCGCCGCGCGGTGGAGCTGATGGCGCGCCGCTATGGAGTGCAGCTCCCGCACGCGCGCAAGGTTGCGGAGCTGGCGCATCGCCTGTTCCAGGCGCTGCAGCCGCTGCACCGGCTGCCGCCGGGCTTGGGTAAGCTGCTGGAGGCGGCGGCCTATCTGCACGATATCGGGCACTTCGTCAGCGACACCAGCCATCACAAGCACTCCTATTATCTGGTGGTGAACTCGGATTTGCCGGGCTTCACCGATGCCGAGCGCCAGATGATCGCCCTGCTATGCCGCTATCATAGAAAGGCTATGCCCACCCCCAGGCATTCCCCCTTCCAGACCATTGATCCCGAGTCGCGGCGCGCCATCACCATGCTGGTGCCGCTGTTGCGCATCGCCGACAGTCTGGATCGCAGCCACGAACAGCGGGTGGCCGACCTGCAGGTGCACTTTCGCAACGGATCGGTTACTCTGGCGCTGGATTCGAAACCCGACCCCGATCTGGAGATTTGGGCGGCGGAGCGAGTGGCGGATTCGTTCCGGGAAACCTACCAGACACAAATCCAGTTGACGCGGGTTAAGCCATGACCGCCAAGAGCAGCATGCACGATTACGCCATCGAGCAGATGAACCGGCTGCTGACGACGCTGGCGTTCCAGGTGCATCGCGCGGCCAAGAAACCCGGGCCGGACGAGATCCACGATCTGCGAGTGAGCATCCGGCGCTTTTCTCAGGGTCTGCGAACTGTTCTCCGACTTCTTCCCCAAGTGGGAAATCAAGAAGATCGACCGAATGCTGAAGCGCATGATGCAGCTCACTTCCTCCATTCGCGATCGCGACATCACGCTCGAATTTCTAACTGCGTCGCAGCATACCTCATCGCAACACAGCACGCATCGGCCGCGCCTGGCAAGAGAGCGCAGCGCCTATCAGCGGCAGTTCGCCGAAATGGTGCGCCGTTGGAGCGCGCACGATTTTTCAGCCAAGTGGCGGAACGGATTGTCACTGCGCGGCGTATGAAATTAAAGCCTTCACGAAAGCGCCGCGGAGAACGCCCGGATGGTGTTGCCAAAGATGGCGCGCAAATATTTCGAGGCTGGGCGCAAGGCCATCGAGGGTAAGCGGCCTCCGGATGAGTTACATGGATTTCGGCTGAAAACTAAACGGTTTCGTTATACGCTGGAGCTGTTCCGTCCGCTCTACGGCCCGAATCTCGATCGTTATTTGAAGGCGCTGCGCGAGTTGCAGGGAGCGCTCGGCAAGGTGAGCGACTATCAGGCCATTCAGCGCGTGCTGTCGAGCGATCGGGAGCTGAAGAAGCAGATTGAGCACGCTCTCAAAGGAAAGATAAAGGATCTCCGCCAGAGCTGGCGCAGCCTTCGATTCCGACGGTCAGCTGAAGCGCTGGCGAACTTATCTGGCCGGGGAGCATTCCAAACCCAGAACCAAGCGGGCCAAACCCAAAGCAAGGCGCGAGAGCGCTGACTGAGCGCCGATGTTAGAATGGTCTGGACACCCTTTGCTGGGAGGTCGTCTAATGGTAAGACTGCAGACTCTGGATCTGCGTATCGGGGTTCGAGTCCCTGCCTCCCAGCCACTCAGGTTGATATGAAAACTCTGGCATTTTCTTCTATTCTGCTGCTTTCCGCTTTCACGTCTTTTGGCCAAAACTCGTCCGACGTGTTCGACAAGGCTCCGGCGCCGTGGACGAAGCATTGCGGGCCCGGATCGGCAAGTTCTATGGGGCTTTCATCGAGGGCAAGTTCAAAGACGCTTATTTGCTGGTGGCCGACGATTCTCAGGATCAGTTCTTCGCGTTACCCAAGAAACAATATAAGGTATGCCAGATAATCAGGATCAACTATTCGGAGAACTATAGCAAGGCCGCGGCAGTGGTGAGTTGCAAGGCTGACTGGAGATTCCACGGCACTGTGGCCGTAACCACGTTGCCGCTCAGCAGCAATTGGGAAGTCATTGATGGGCAGTGGTATTGGCGCTATGTGAAGCCCACCACGATCCAAACCCCGTTTTCGCCCACCGGCTTGGTGCCTGCCCCCCCCGATAGCGCCACCAACCCCGCTCCACGCCTGCCGGATATCGCTAGCGCGGCGAAGGACATCCTGGCCAAGGTGGCAATAGACAAGCCATCCGTTCGATTGCGGTCTTTTGAGACGTCCCAGGACGTGGTTCATGTCCGCAACGACATGCAGGGTCAAGTTTCCCTCAAATTGGATACGCCTGAGATAGCGGGGCTGAAGGTGACGGTTGGGAAGACCGATCTAAAGGCTCGCGAAGAAACCACCATTGTTTTCGATTGGCGGCTGGACGACCCTCGAATCCGCTGCTTGGAATGCGCGAAAAAGACCAGTGTTCATGCGATGGTGCGGCTGCATGTACTGCCGACTGGCCAAGTGTTTCCGATTAGCGTCATTTTTGAGAACCTTCCGGCTCAAAGCATTGTAACACCTCAAAGCGCAACACCTCAAAACGCCGCGCCTCAAAAATAGCGGCCCTTCCCGTGCAGTTATTCTCGCGGGAGGGCACGGGGCATGATCGATCCGGCGGGAAGGCTGCACAGCACAACGACGGCTGATGGGATAGTTTCTGTCACTAGCAGGAGTCAGCCACCTGAGTCTCAATCGTTTGCGGCGGAGTTGGCGGACAAGCTAGCGAGCACGCTCCGGAGCGTGGCGCAGAGCGCTGAGCTACCTGCGAGCCTGCCAGCTGGCCAACAAAGTGCCAGGTGGCGAGATCCTGGCGGCGCCAGCGCCTCGACATCTGGCTCAACGCCTGGGTCAAAACCGGTCGCCGCGTCCCAGGCGTTGGACCTGATAAATGGATTTGTGATCAACTATCCCGATACGACATCCGGCGCCAGTTCCGCCTCGGCCGCGGCGGCGACGCCCGTGTCCTTCGACAGTCTTATTGGGCGCAGCAGCCGGCAGCCGTTCAGCAGTTGCAGGATATCCAAGACCCGGCGCAGAGAACACAGGTGGCCGCGCAACTTGCTCAAGAGGGCTACTCCATTGACGTGCCGATTATGGTCTGGGGCTGGGATCCGCCAGCTCACCACCGCAGCTGCGGCAATCGCATGGGTTATACCTGGGTTCCTTCGGCCGGACAGCAGCCCGTCGAAGTCGCGCCCGGATTGACCTTCGACGGTGCAATCTTATAATCCCGCCAATCCTCCAGCGGGATCCATCACCGTGTAGCCGTAGGGCAGGACTACGCCTGCCCCATGGAGAGAGCTACTGAATCGGAATGTAGGTAGTTTGGGCGAAATAGGATTTGTTCGCCGAATCATGAGCGATGACGCCAATCGGCTGATATGTCCGGTGCGGGTGTCCTTGGGAACCTGAATGGTGACGACGTAAATGCCGATCAGCCCTGGTCCATAGACTGCGGAGATCAACGGAACACCGCCGTTGTTCAAACCAACGACCATCGGGGCAACGATAGTTTGGTCGGAAACGCCGGGAGCGCCGGTCGCGATCGTCGGCGTCGCCTGACCAAGACCGGTGATGTAGAGCTGAATATTTTCACCTCGTTGCGCCGGATTGGTGGGGCTTACGTGAGCTCCCATCGGGCCGAACTGCGACGGCATAAGTTTTGCCATTGTAGACCGACGTGAAAACTCCTGGGGCGAGAGGTTTCACCGGAACCATCACAGTGGCGGATCCGCTCGAGGGCCGACGTCGACGGTTAAGGCCACGGCCGATCCCGGCTGCACTTCAAACGGCACCTGCACCGAAACTTGATCGGCGCCATTGGTATCTTGGACGTAGTAGATGGGAGCGGGAGTGCCATCGAAGCTAATGGTCACGCCGCGAGAAGGTAGTGGGGAGCTGCGCCGGCGCTATTAGGAGCGGCCGAGAACAACCCCTGGACGCCCGGTCAGAATGCCAGTGCCGCGGATGATTGCGATTCCGCCTGGCGAGATGCCGGTATTCGGATTGAAGCTGGCTCCGTTTATGATGGTGATGTTGGACGGACCATAGGGATGCGCCGTCAGGGTGAAGTTCACGCTGAAGGTGGACGACGTCGCGGTCACCGTAATGCTCCCGTAGGTGGCGCCGGCGGTCACGGTGGTGGATGCCTGCCCGGTGGAATCCGTGATGACGGATGAGGAGCCCAGCGTGGCGACGCCAGTGGTGACCTGGAAGTTCACTTGTGCGCCTGCGACGCCGTTGCCACTCGAATCCACAACCTTGACGACAAGCGGCTGAGGCGAAGGCCGTTCGATCACAGCGGTCTGTTGATCGCCGGACACCTTTTGAATGCCCACGGATGGAATATTGACGGTGAGATTGAAGGTGGCGGAGGCGGTTCCCGAAGTGGCCTGCACTTGTGCGGCGCCGCCGATGGAGCCGAGAGTGGCCAATGCGGAAGCATTGCCCAGTTGCTATCGGTGGTGCTCACCACATTGCTGAGCGTGACCGTGCCGGGCGTGAGCACCTGCCAATTCACCGGGGCGCCCGCTGACGGTGTTGCCCGCCGAATCCGTGACATGGACCACTAAGGCGAGCGGCAATCTCTGCCCGGGACCGCCGGTTTGATTGTTGCCTTGCGTGATTTGAACCGTGCCTGGCGGGCCGGCTGTTACGGTGAACGGGAGCGCCTGCAGAGTGCGCGTGTATCCGACCGTGGGGATAAAGGTCCCCGATCCAATCCGAGGGCCGAAAGTTACGTTGCAAGTAGCGATTCCCGCGGCGTTGGTGAGAGCTAAACCGCCGGGCGCATCGCACGATAGCGTTGGAACAAGGCTAGGATTCGCATTATTGTCACTCAGGCCGAGGGAGACATTGGGTATCCCGATGCCAGCCGGGGAGAGGATTTCAACTTCCACGCCGCCCGCTGACGTTGCTTCCCTCCGCCCCGGTCAATACGGTGCCGGAACTGGGCGCTATGAGGTAGAGGTAGACGGAGGAGCTTACGGTGTTGATGTAGAAGGTGACGGCGTTGGCGTTGGCGGCGCTGGCTGTGACCAGGCTCTGCAGGTATCCTTGAACATCGTTGTTCGGTAGGTTGGTGCTGAGGAAATCCACGGAGGCCACACCGGCTGCATTGGTATTCACCGTTTGCGAGGCTGCGCCGACATAGCCGATCACGAGCGTACCTTCGGTGGAAGGTACCGAGAACGTGACCGGGAGGCCGGCGATAGGGTTGCCATTGGTGTCGGTGGCTAAAACCTGGAGCGGGGACCCGTAACCGGGGCCAGCCGCTGTGTTCGTTTCCGCAAACATAAGCTGGCCTTGGCCGGCGACGATGGTTAGCGTGGGTCCTCCGCCGCCCGGGACTGTACCGCTGACTTCAATCGGGAAGGTTGCCGTCAGCGACCCGACGGTTGCGGTGACGTTGATGGGCCCGGGGGTGGTGGGCGCGGTGAGATAGGTAAGGGCGAAGCCGTTGGCCGCCGTGACGGCTGAGGTGGGAGAGAGGGTGGCGCCGTTCACGCTGCTTTGGAACTGGACGGACTCACCGCTCAGAGGGACGTTGTTGGAGTCTAGAACCTGGACCACCAGCGGCTAGGAAGTCGTGCTGGGCAAGATAGTCTGGTTGGCCCCGTAGGTGAGCATAGAGGCTGGATTGGCTTGCGCGGCTGTTACGGCCGGCACCGCATAGGTGAGCGCGCCGGGCGTGATGTTCGCCGCAATCGCAGACTGGGCCGGGAAGGTGTCAGATGCGGGATTGTACTGATAAACGATGTTAGCCGAGGCCACAAACACGGCTTGAACCGTTTTGTGAGCGCCGGCCGGAACGTCGTTAGTAGCAGTGACCCCAACCACGCCTGTCGGCGAGATGCCGGGCGGCTGTACTTGGTTAACGCTTAATGGAGCCAAAATAACCTGGAAAAGACCCTGGCTAGTCAGCGCGAGCACGGTGTCCACGCCAGTGACCAGCAGCGACGTGACGGAGGGCAATCCGAGAGCTGGATCTGTCGCGGCGTGGGTCGCCAGAGTGGCGATGAAAAGGCTATTTCCAAAAGTAGCTAGATTGACGGCGACCCCATATTGTCCGTCGGGGGTAAACACCAACGGGCCCGGCGTGCCGCTCACAGAAATTGCTCCGTTGGATGTGGGCTTCAGCGTTGACGGATTAACTTCGAGAATTTGGTTCGGCAGACTCACATACACCAAGCCATTGGGGCCCACGCTCACTCCGGTGGCTGCGGCCGATAGTTGCAGCGTAGCTGTGGCGGCGTAAGTGGTAGTGCTGATCGCCGTGAGCTGGCTAGTGCCAGGGCCGCTGGATCCCAGGGCAAAGATGGTAGAAGCGTCCAGACTGGATGCGACCGCGAAAGTATTAAAGCCGCTGCCCGAGCCAAATCCACTCGACAGCAGTTCGTCGTTCGTTGTGGTGTCGAAAAGCTGCAGCGTGCCCGCCGCCACCGCGAGCAATTTTCCGTCCGGTGTAATGATCGCCTGGGTAGCGGGAGAGGATAGGTTGGCAACAAGCGCGGGATCCAGGAATGTCCCGTCCGATGCCAGAACGCTATTCATATTTGAAGTTCCAATGATAAAAAACTTGGATGCATCCAAATTGGGGAGCAAGGCAAATGAGCCCACGCCCGCGCTGAACGTCCTGAACGTGGTGAGTGGATTGGTGACGAACGCTTGCACCGCTCCGCTTTTTGTTCCAGCGCCGGGCAGGACAAACAAGTCCTGAGCCTGTAGCAACGGGGCTGACAAAGCGAGACTGAAGGCGCAGAGCGCGGATACTCTCTTGAGCATGCCTGGTAAAAACCTCTAGTTGTTTTGGACGCGGAGGGAAATGCAGTAACAGCGTACCACAGATATTGAATTGGATTACCGCTGGAAGCGGGGTTTCAACTGGATGAAATTGGCCTTGAAATGGAAAAGGGGGAGCCGAAGCTCCCCCTTTTTTCGATCAAGCTAACAGTTGGTCTAGTTGCCCTTGTTCTCGCCGAGCTGGTAGGTGCGTTCCAGGCCTGGGATGTCAAGCTGGATAGCCAGGTAGCCTTCCGCTTCCGAGTTGCTGACCGTGCTTATGAATGCGAAGCCGTGACAGAACTGGAAGTTGGCCTGAGCGATGATGTAGCCTTGGAAGCCCGGAGTGGACTGAACACCAAAGTTACCACCACTGCTCAGAGTGAATATGAGCTCTTCACCGGGTGGCACAGGCGACGTCGGCGTCGTGGGCTCCACGATGTTCCCGTAGTAGTTCAAGGTTACCGTACCGGTCTGGCCCAAGGTGCCAAACGGATCGGCCGTTGTATTGGCGATTGCTACGCCCGTGTCAAATCCTGCAATGTTCGAAACGAACGGGAACAGGAGGTTGCAAGAGCAGGAAACAATGCTGTAAAGCGCGGTCGGCGGCAGCGGCGACGGAATGAAGCGCGGAATCGGAGTTCCCGCCGGCGAGGCCGTGATCACACTGGATTGGGGCGCGAAGCCGGTATTCACCGTGGCCGGGCTGGTGGTTACGGCCGGAATGTTGCTGCTGGTATTGGAGGTGTACTCCACGCTAATCGGGAGAGCCAGGGTTTCGAGAACACTGGGGTCCGAGTAGTAGATCTCATACGTCACGGCGACCGTTGTACCGACGGCCGTTAGAGCAACTGGCGTGGACGCCGTGGGCGTTCCGCCTGCAAGTAGGACCGGCGGAATGGTGCCGCTTTGGCCGGCGAGTACAGCCAGGCCTACAGCCGTTCCGGTGCCATATGGACCCGAAAGGAATACAAAGTTCGGAGCGTAAAGCGTCACTCCGGTACCCACTCCGGTGACGGTGAACGTAATCTGGGTTCCTTGATCCGCCTGCCCAGGATAATCGGCGGTAGAAGGAGACACCAGACTTGCACCGGCGTCGGGCGAGAAGCCTGACTCAGTGCCATACGGGTAATTCAGGACATCCTGAAGGACGGGAGTTCCCGGAGGCGTGTAGGCGCCGTTCGCGCCCAAGGTCTGGGCAGCAACGCCCCACACGGATGCGACCTGTGCAAAGTTCTGTGGCTTAAACGCATACCGGAAGCCCTCCGTGGCAGAGACCGCTATGCCACTGTCGGTAAATATATCTCCGGGAGGAGCCAAGTACGTATTCACGCTATTGCACTGCGAGTATAGGCCGGGGAGACCAACGCTCTGGACGAGACCGGGTATCACATTGGCGACAACGCTGCCGTTGGGCCCTTGATTGAGAGCAATGATCTCAGTGCCGTTCACAAAAACAGACTCGCTGATGGTAGTTGGAATGAGCGTGGATCCAACTGCCAACGCCGAGGCATTGGCCCGGATATTCGTGATGCGAATGACACGGGTGCCGGCAGTGCCAGGAGCGTCGATCGGCACACCAGACCAGGCGATGCTGTTTAAGCCTTGCTGGGTACCCTGGAAGATGTTGTAATGAGTGGCGGTGCCGTTGTAGGATCCAGCGGCGCCAAGACCAACGCCGAGGCTGGTGATGGCACAATTGGTGTTGTTAGTGGCCTGACAACCCAATTGGATAAGGGCCGGGTTGGTCACATCTTTGGTCCCATTGACCGGCACTGGATCAGTCGGGTAGGGCTCATCAATGGACAACAGAGCCTCGGAAACCAAGTAGGTGGCGCTACCAGGAATAGTGCTGCCTACTATCCTGCTGGTAATGTTGGTGCCACCAATCGTAATAACCACGTTCTGCAATGGAATCGGCAAGCCGGCAACCGTGGGAGTGCCGCCTGTGCAGTTTAGGATCACGTCACCCATCAACTCAGCGATTCCTTCAGCGCGGACAATGTTAGGCACGGCAGTAGCCGCGCACGTGAACGAATTCCCTCCCACCTGTGCATAGGCCGTGGAACTACTTACTCCGAGCAGCAGGCCAACGACGGCAAGGGCTAAAAGCCATTTGCGAAAATCTACCATTTCCTTCTCCTTGTGAAAATCTAAATTTGAATTGATGGAAGTTATCTTTTTCAACCTGAGCCTCGAGTAAACGCTCGTCATGAAGATTCTGAAAATCTCAGCCGATCAAACTTAGCGCGAATGAGCGCCTGGCGGCTGCCGCCACCTTGCTTGCTCGATCTTGCTTCATTGTCTCCACCAAGCTTAGTCTCCATCTAGCTCAACTTGCTTTGTAAACTTCTCGTATCTTCTTTTGTGCTCGCGGGATTCATGCGCCAAAGAATGAATGCCGCCAAACCTGTTCGGACGCAGTCAATCATTCATAACATTACCTGCCGGAACAAGTCAAGCGTAAAGTGTTGATCTCACAACCCGCTGGCCCGACAATACTCTATCGTCAACAGCGGCCCATTACATCACAGAGTCTTTTGTCGAGTCAATGCTTTACAGCCAACGGTCGATCTAGCGGATTGAATGGTCGTAAGAAGGATCCTAGCGGGCGCTAAGGGATCTCTTGCCGAGAAGCCCCTACTGGATCGATCCCATTGTTTTGTTTGACTTTACTTCCGGAAACCTGTCTATTCCTTAATGTCCTTCCGCATGAGCTTGATTTGGTCCTTGAGCTCATCGGTGGCGTCCAGCAACTGGTTGCTATCGAAAATGACGTGAGGTGTAAGGAAGATTATCAATTCAGTCCGCTCCTTACTGTAAGACCGGGACCCGAACAGCGCGCCGAGCACAGGAATTCGATCTAAAACGGGAACTCCCGCCAGCGAGCTGGTGGTGCTCTCCTGGATCATGCCGCCGATGGCAATGGTGTCGCCGTCCTGCACGGTCACCTGGGTCTGAATCGACTTGTTGGCGAAAGAAGGTGATTGAATGCTGCTGGAAGTGGTCGCGGTGGGATCGCTAACTTGTTGGTCGATGATCATAGTGACGATTCCGCTGGGCGTGACCCGGGCGGTAATCGCCAGCGTGATTCCGGTGCTGGTGTTACTAACGGCGCTGGTTACGGCGCCGCCGATGGCGCTCGAAATGGACCCTTGCAACGTGGGGACGGTGGTGCCTACGTTGACACTTGCCGGGATGCTGTCGGTTGCGATCACGGAGGGCGCCGAAAGAATCTTCGCGTTGCTCTCCGATTCCATCAATGTCACCGTGCCCAGCAGCTCCCGGCTCTTACCCACCATCGTCGCGGCTGAAAGGTTGGTGGCTCCGTTGGCGAATCCGCCGAGCAAAGTACCCACTGTGGGGATGGATGTAGTTCCGTTTAGCGCCTGCAAGGAGGCTGTTACGTCGCTGGAGAAGGCGTGGGTCAAATCGATGGAATAGATCTTCGCTTCAATGAGCACCTGGCGAGGCGGAACGTCCAGTTCCTTGACCAACTGCTGGATGCCCTCGTACTCCTGCGCCGTAGCCTGAATGAGCAAGGTGTTGTTCATCGGGTTCGCAATGACGCGGGGGCCGCGGGAGGCAATACCGCCGGTGCGTTTCCCAGGTAAGTTCCCGTCAGATCGCGGGTTCGGCGCGCCCGGCCCGCCAGGCACGCTGAGGGTGTTCGGAGTGGAGCCGCCGGGGCTTGAGAAAGGCGTTGCGCCGCCGCCGCCGTACGAACCCTGATTGTAACCGTAAGCGCCTCCGTTCGTGCCTCCGTTATAGCCGCCGTATTGGCTGCCTCCAAAACCGCCACCTCCAAAACCGCCTCCGCCGCCCAGGCCACCCGCGCTAATACCGCCGTTGGCCCGGTTCCCCATGCAAGCCATGATGGATTGTTGTCCGCCGCCATAGCCGCCGCCATAACCGCCATAGCCGCCGGAAAGCTGGCCGTACAATGCTTGAATGGAACAGGCCATTGACACCGCGTCGCCGTAGCGCACGCGATAAACGTAATCCTTGATACCGCCGGCGGCCACCTTAATGGGAACGTCCAGCTTGGCAAGCCACGTCTCCACTTCCTGGAAAGCGCCCGGATTGGAAGCCACGGCGATAATGGAGTTCACGCGATCGATAGGCAGAAACTTGATGGGCACGTTCTTGTCGGAGAGCGCAATGGCCTTGGAGATGTTTTCCAGTTCCTTCGCGATGTCCGTGGGCCGGCCGTTCTTGACGTTGAAGACGCGGACCCGTTGATTAGCAAGCTGATCGTTGTCAAACAACGCCACCATTTCCATCAAGCGGCGCATGCTGCGCTGGCTGTCGAGCATCAGGAGAAGATTGGCAGGGGCGTAAACGTAGATCCTGGCATTCTCTCCTTGAAATGGCTCCAAAACCTTGGCCAGCTCGTCGGCGGTAACGTACTTGAGGAAGACCAGATTCAGCATTGTCCGGTCGTCTTCGGGGATGGTGTTGGGGTCCGTCTTCGTCTCTGGCGGTATGGGGAGATGCGAAATGTCGGTGAGTGGAACGATGCGGTATAGATCGCCCTGCTTCACCATGCCGAACCCGTTGATCCGCAGAACGGTCTCCAGCAGCGAGCGGGTGTCGATATCCTTGGTTTCGCCGTAGGTATTCAGGATCACGCCGCCCTTGACGCGCGGATCCAGGATGTAATTGATCTTGAGTTTTTGCGCCAGCAGATCGATTACTTCGGTAAGCGACGCGTTGTTGAGCGCTAGACCGCCATAAACGGTGGGGGTAGTGGACCTGGTTTGAAGCGCTGGCGGCGATGCGGGGGGCGTCGCCTGAGGGGCAACCTGCGGGCGCGGTTGCTGCGGGGGAGCTTGGGCGGGCCCTGTCAACGGCGTGATGCCTGGCATGAGCGGCCCCTGACGCGGCGGAGGGATCTGCTGCGGTGGTTGAGCTAGAGCCGGCCCCAGGATGGCCGCGGGCAGCACAATGCTACAGATCCAGAGGCGAAGACGCACTTATTAATTCCCCACTGGCTTGCTGGCAACATTGGTTAAGGGTGCATTGGACTGCGCCGGCTGGCCCTCTACAAGGGCTTTCTCTTCATCCGTTAATTCGGATTTTTTTCGGACCCAATTGGACGAGCCGAATGGCGTCTTCTTCTGGAAGCGGTAGCTGTCCCCGAGATCCGTGACTACTACGGGTTCACTCTTGATCTGGTTTGGCTGGGGAGCCGGATGGGCCGGTGCGGACGTCTCCTCCCACTTGGTAATGCCGAAGGGTGTCTGGCGATAGTTCCATGTCTTGCCGTTGGAATCGGTGTAGCGGTACAGGTTCGGTTCCACGAGTGTCGCCCCGGGCGGTATGGACGGGGTTGGGGAGGGGGCTTTGGCTTTTTGACCCGGCGACGGCTTGGATGATTGCGCAGGCTTCCTGTTTTGGGCGGCTGTCGCAGGTCTGGGCCCGGGCCTCGGCACAAGAGCCGCGGACCTCCGCGCAGGAGTAGTGGCCGGCCGCGCAGGTGTGGTGGCGGGCGTAGTCGCAGGGGCGGTCGCGGGAGGCGTGCTGTTCTGCGCAAATCCGAGCGCGGCGGCAAACACAGTGAGTGCGATGGTCTTCATGATTCCTTCTTTCTTTCCTCAAGTAACTCGCTGACTACTATTTGGCGGTCTCCCAGTGGCAATCACTTCCAAATGGCGTCGCGGTGACTACCTTTTTCATGCCATCCACCACGGCGCCACTCGGCGACGAGTCATCGGAGTAGCACGCTTTGAATCCGGCCCCTACGTCGGCGGCAGGGCCGGAGTGCGAAACGTTCGACAGCGATGGGGCCGGCGCTGGAGCCGCGGCAGCCTTGCCGGCTACGTTGGCCGCCGGCGCTGAAACTTCGGGCGATCGGCGTTCGGTCGATCAACTCGTCGAGGCGCTTCTTAAACTCTTTGCCGTCCCATTCAAAATCCGCATAGCTGCTGTCTACCGAAACCACCGTCCAGGGACCAATGGTGTCGCCAGGGTGATAACCCTTCTGAGGTCCGTTTGCCTTCTCGCTTAAAACGATGGTGGGAGGAACGCCGTCCCACAACATCACTCCATGCGCCACAGGAAAGGGAGGCTGCGGTTTCTCCTTGGGCGGCGGAGGAGGATCGACGATCACGTTCGGATTGCGGTCCTTGGAAAAGAGATCCTTGGTGGCGACATCGGCAAAGTCGGCTGCGGCTAACTGAATTCACCTTCTCCAGAGCCGCCAGGCCAGGAACTCGAGTAGCCGGGAGTGAGCTATTCAGCAATGCCAGGTCGCGGGCATGCGAGTCGATCCACTCGCCACGTAAATGCCAGTACAGCAGTCCGGCGAGCACCAGCAGCGCCAGATCCAGCAGTCTCAGCTTTCCCAGTCAAAATTCGGCCAGACCTTTCCGCGCCGGTATCAGACGCCGGGCCACTAAGCCTGAGACCGTCAAGCGGATAGGCATGGTCTTCAGCTTGGGATGCGAGGCTCCAAAGCGGATCTCCTCGGTGGCGGTAAGTTCCGGTTGAGCGCTCAAGGCGGACAGAAAATTGACCAGGTCTTCGATGCGGCAAGTCAGGGTAATGGAAACGCTCACCTGGCCGTAGGCCGCGCCAAAAGGCCGGGGACGCCCGAGCTCCACCTGGCCCAGGTCGAGGGGAGGCATCTGCTGCTGGGCAACCCGTTTGACGATTTGCAGCAGTTGCGCCTGCGCCTGCTCCGCGGTGTCGCCGGGGATCAAACCTTTTTCGCGCTCCGCCATCTCGAGCGAAACCTGCCGCAAGACCGCTTGCTTGCCCGGCAGCGTGGCGGCCTGCTTGCGCAACATCGCGAGACGCTTTTCGGTGCGATCGACGCTATCCACAGGAGCGCTGATCTTCGCGCCGCCGCTCGAAGACGGCGAGGAGTTGGAGACAAAATAGTAAACCGCGGCTAGTACCAAAACAGGCGCCAGGATCAGGAGGGCGCGGCGATCGCGATCGGACAACGTCACTGGGCCGCTCCTTTCCGTGCCGATCGGATACTGAACACTTCTCCGCTCGCGCTCTTCTGCAGCGGCAGCGAAAAAGAAGAAGCTTGGAACTGGCGCGAGCCGTCCAGCAGCTTGATCAGCGTCGCCGCCTGATCGGTCTCGCCGGTAATGCTGACGGAGGTTCGAGTGAGCTGCAGCGAATTGAGCCAGGCCGGAGGAGCCAGCACGTGGGTCAGTTCATTCAAAGCGTCCAGATCCAGGCGGGTTTGTTGCCGGAAATTGTCCAGCGTTTGGGAGCGGTTGCGCGCGTTGAGGGTGGCACGATCCACCTCCGCGGCCTTTCTTGCCAGCACATCTACCGCGCGGATCTGCGCCTGCACTAACCCGAGGTAGTGCCGATCCGAATAGCTAGGATAAGCCAGAAGCGCCACCAGCAGCAACAAAACGATGGCCCCTAGCACGGCGGTGGGAACATAACGCAGCCGGGATGCGGACTGCCGCTGCTCGGGCGGCAGCAAGTTTAAGCTGAGCGGACGCAGCGGACCAGCGCTGGCCAGCGCGGCGGCATACGAGAGACAGGCACGGGAAGGTTCGTAAGTTTCGGGCTGCGCCAGCGGCTGCGGAAGTTGATCGCGCAGCATGGCCGCTTCGGTTTCCGGCGGCAGCCGGAGCTCTGAGACCGCCAGGATCCGAACTCGATCGGAGGGTTGATCCAGGCGCGCCGAAAAGATCGGACGAGTGGCGCTTTCGCCATACACCTCCAGCCCGTCTTCGGCCGGCTCGAGGGCCAGGAAACCATCCTTGGGCGGATTGGAGAGCAGACGCAGCGCCGAATAAATGGTGGGCGCCGAAAAGGTGAAGGATGCGGCTTTCACGCCGGCTTGCGAAAAGAGCGCCATGTAGCGCTCCACCACGGAGCGGAGCGTGATGGCGATCAGCACCGAGGAGGTCTTGCCGATGCGTCCCCAGTCATACGCCACTTCCTCTTCCGAATGCGGGTTCAGAGAGTCGATCTCGAAACGAACCGCCGAGGGGAGATCCTTGTCCGTGACGCCGGGCAGCGAAATCTGCCGTACCGTCACTTCGTCCCTGGGCAAAAGAATAGTGGCCGCCAGATGTCTTACGCCCAGCTTCTGCAAAAAGCCGGCATAGGCGGCGCCCCAATCGGCGGCCGGTTGTTCCCGAAAACGAGGGATGGTGAGCTCGCCCAATACTCTTGCCCCGTTAGGACGAACGCGCACCACCGTCACAGTCAGATCTTGCGATCCGATTTCGATCCCGATGCCGGTCCCGATGGCGAGCCATTTTGCAAAATCAATGGTTGTCATGAAAAACGCCTGTCATTGAAAATGCCTGTCATTGCAGAATGCTGGCGTTGTCATACCAGCGCATGATGTGGAACGGAGGATTCCAATCCGGACCGAGCAGCTTGACCATGGCGGAGACCGTGCGGTGCAGATCCGAAAACTGACCGTTGGGAAGGCGAAGCTGGGCCGTGGCCCGTAGCGTCACGATGGTTCCGCTCGACATCCCCAGACGCCCGATGCCCTTGCCGCCATTGCTAAACGCAGCCAGCGCTCCCATGTCGTTAATAGGCGCGAGCCTTCGCAGGGCCACGATGGCCGCGGCTGTTTCGGGAGCGACACCTACCGCCACCATCACTTCCGGCGCCACGGTATTCACATCCAGCACTCCGATGGAGCCATAAACCGACAGGCAATCGCGCAGGCCGTCGTGCGGGATGAGCCTTCCCTCCGCATCCTGTGTGTAGCTGCCGTAGAACAAATCCGGAGTAATTCCTCGCACCAGCAATAATTCCTCAATCTCCTGAAGAGACGCATGCCGCGCCCGAAAAGACGGCGTAAGCGACAAGTAATATTGATCCCACTCGGAAAACGATCCACCCGGCGTGCCGGTACGCCAATCGCCGATGCCGGCCACGATGGCTGGGGCCTGGCTGGGGTCCACTCCCAACGCCACCAGCAGATTCATCAGCTCCAGGGGTGGCGCCGTGTTCACATTCAGCTTCGAGTTCTCTGGAATGTATTCGGCCCGGACCACGCCGGTTGGATAATCGAACTGGAGAACGTGGGTTTGCCCCGCTTGGAAGCGAGGTTTTCCATCGGGACCAACCAATTGCGGGGCCCGATTCGATGTAGACCAACAGTCCGGTCGATGGCGCCTTCCGCCAGATAGTAGGCCTTCAGGCCGTCGGCGTCGGTGGAACTTCGCTCGATTTCGCCACGGACCGTGTTGGCCAGCGTAAATGCAATCGCGGATAACGCCGCGGCCAGCCAGAGGACCAGCAACAGCGCGGCGCCCTGGGAGCGACGATGACTCCGGCGGTCGCGATCAGTTGTCGGTGTTTTCATAGGGACCCTCGGGCAAAGGCAGGCGCGTCACATGAACGGGCATGGTTAACGTCACGGGTTCCAGACGCCCCAGGTCCGGCGTCAAGGGCGCCATCTCGATCCGAATGGCGTTGGGAAGCACCGGCTTCACCCAGCGTTCCACCCAGATCGGCGTCTTCAGGAGGCTTGCGCGGATCCCGAAAGCTAAAGCGGCAATACGCTAGCTTGTCGGCAATCACGAAGGACTCTGGTCCGATACTGATGGGTGCGAAAAGCGGCGCGGGAGGGCCACCGTCGGAAGGCGGTCCCATGCCGATGCAATAGACGCCGGCGCCGCGCGGCCCGGTGTACCAATGCTCATTCACCACCAGGCGCACGCCCTGCCCTTCTTCACCGGGAATGACCTGGAATTCCAGGATCATCGGCAAGCCGCGCTCGCCCTGTTGCAACGAGTATGTGGAGGCCAGCCGCATGGATGCCGTCTCGCCCTGGAAGAACATCAGCTTAGGGCCCGGCACGTCCGCCTGAGCCTGGCAATCCGCGGTTACGGGCATAATTCCTTCAATTTCCTGATCGAGAATTCGCTCCACGCTGGAGACCCGCCGGTTAGCCATGAGCTTGGAGCCCGACTTGTTCATGGCGCTCAAAGCGACGCGCAGAGTCAGAACAATGCCAACCGAAAGCAGGCTGAGAAGCAGGACCGCGATGAGCAGTTCCATCAGCGTAACGCCCTTTTGGCTGTGGCGCACGCACTCCTGCGTGCCGCGTTCACACTCGTGTGAACGCCTTCCATCCAGGTCCCGAGTCGCAGATGGATGGGGCCTTGCGCTCACACGAGTGTGAACGCGGCACGCAGGAGTGCGTGCGCCACAACAGCGGGTGCGTGCGCCACTCATTGTGAGCCCAACCCTTGCGCCGTCATCGCCGCCAAGTCATCCTTAGTGAGCAGGGCGCGGTGCAAGCCCTGCAACGTGAACGAGCGGCGCTGGCTGCCATTCATCCACCAGATCTGCAATTCCACTCGCTCCAAGAACGGCCGTCCCACGCCGCTAGCCTTGGGGACCTCGAAGGGTGTGAGGCGCGCCAGCCAGCCCATGTCCAGGCCGCCGGTGACTTCCGGGCCCCAGGTTCCCTGAAACGGCACGCCCTTCTGGAGGCCGGTGGCGATCAGCAACTCGTCCATTTTCTGGTGGCCCAGCAGCACGGCGCGGTCGTGATCGGTGAGCCGCGCGGCGTTACGCAGAGAAGTAGAGATGGCCGACATCAGCCCCGCCACGGCAATCGCCATCACCAGCGTGGCGACCAGCACCTCCAGCAACGTAAAGCCGCGCTGCTTCACTGGGGTGGCGCCTCCACGCGCGGCACGCCGGTGATGGGATCCACGCGGACCACGCGCTGGACATTCCGGCGATTGATTAACTGCAGGCCCAGCGGCGGAACGGTTCCTCCGGGGTAGAGCAGGAAGTTGCGCTTCAGATCGGGATCGGAGTTCTCAGCCAATGGCGGAAGAACCTGCACGATGGAAACGCCTTCCGGCATTTCCAGCTTGCGATAGAAGCCCGGCTCGCTGGATCGCATCTCGAGCGAGTTGTCGGCCTTGGAAATCGTGATCTCCACCATCTGCTGGCGGCGCTCGGCGCGGCTGAGCCCGTAGTCCAGGAAGCTGACCACTCCGTTGGTGGCGGCGTTCAGGCGCAAAGACTCGATACCTGAGGTGAGGGCGGGATAACTGATGCCGACCATCAGCGAGATCAGCGCGACCACCACCAGCATCTCGATCAGCGTGACGCCGGCCACACCCTTACGGTGGTGGTTCCGTTTAGTTTTTCCAGCTGGCTTAGTTTTTCCAGCATGGCTTAGTTTTTCCAGCTAACAACGTCGGCATTGATCCCGTCTCCGCCGGGCCGCGCCGTCGGCGCCCAAGCTGATGATGTCGGGCTCGTCTCCATGGTCACCCGGATAGTGATAGACATAGGGATGCTCCAAGGGTCGTTCTCGATTTCCTTTTGTACATACGGCCCCTGCCAATTCTCAACGCCCTCGGGCTGCAGGCGGAGCGCCTGCAAGCCTTGCTCGGTGGTGGGAAACACGCCCGTGTCGAGTTTGTAGGACCCCAGGGCGGTCAGATATGCGTTGATCTGCGCGTGCGCCGCGGTGGTGCGCGCGCGGTCCGCTTGATGCATCATCTTCGGCAACACCAGAGCCGCAAAGAGCGCGATGATGGTGACCACCACCATCATTTCGATCAGCGTCACACCGGCTTGGCGTCTTAGTCTTTTGTTCATCGGTTCACCTCAAGAGCCGCTTGCTCACGCGCGCGGTTCAGTTTATTTACATTGCCACATCGTTCATGCCGACAATCGCCAGCAGCATACTCAAGATCAGAGTACCCACCACGATCCCCATCACCAGGATCACCAGCGGTTCAAACAGAGACGTAAATCTACGAATTGCCGCGCGCGTGTCGGCGTCGTATATGTCGGCCATGCGCATGAACATCGAATCCAGCCGGCCGGTTTCTTCGCCAACGCTCAGCAGATGCGCCGCCAGCGGCGGGAACTGGCCGGCCTTGCGCAAAGGTCCGGCGATGCCTTCGCCCCGCTTCACTCCCAGCGACACGCTTTCGAGCGATCCCGCAATACGCCGATTGTTCAAGGTGGCGCCGGCAATGGCGAGCGATTGCACCAGGGGCACGCTGTTGGAAACCAGAGTCGCCATGGCGCGCGCGAACCGCGCCGTCTCGGCCTTGCGCAATGCATCGCCCAGCACGGGGATTTTGAGCCGCAATGTGTCCCACCACAATCGTCCCGACACGGTGCGCACGTAAGTATACATTCCGATGCGCGAATAAAATGAAAAGCGTGATGCCGAGCCAGCCGTAGCTTTGCAGAAACTTGCTTCCCACCAGCAGCATTTTGGTGGGTAGCGGCATCTCGATGCGCGATTCCTCAAAGACCGACGCGAATCGCGGCACCACGAAATTCATCAGCACCAGAATCGACCCGATGCCCACCAGCGAGAGCAGCGTCGGATAGGCCATCGAAGAGATGATATAGGCGCGCAGATCGTCCCGCGTGCGCTCGAATTCGGAGAGCCGCTCGAACACTACCGCGAGCGAGCCGCCAGCTTCGCCGGCCCGAACCATGTTGATATACAACTCCGAGAAATGATCGGGGTGAGTGGCCAGGCTGTCGGCCAGCGTGCGGCCGCCTTTGAGGACGCGCAGAATGTCCAGGACCAGCGTGCGGAAGGAGGCGCGATCGGTTATTTCGGCGGTGATGGAGAGCGCGCGATCCACCGGCACGCCCGCGCTCAGGAGCGTGGAGAGTTCCTGCGTGAAGAACAGAACATCGCGTTTCCTGTTGCCGGAGAAGGATGGCAGCTTGATTTGAACGGACGACTTGGCATCCTTGCCGACATAGACCGGTGTGAGCCCCTGGCGGCGCAGCTCGAACGCGACCAGACGCTCGGATTCGGCGTGAATGGCGCCGGTGCGAATCTGTCCGTCGGAAGCCACGGCGCGGAAGTAGAAGTTGGTCATGCCGCACCCTGAATATTAGGCCGGAAGAGGAAGGCTTCGACTGTGGACTGGTATTGATTGTGGCGCACGCACTCTTGCGTGCCGCGTTCACACTCGTGTGAACGCGAGATTTTGTATCCACTATTGCCACTATCTAGCGCATGCCGTCCCAGCGCCGCCTGCCGCACATCTATCCGGACAATGCGTGGCTGTTCCTCACGTGGCATCTGCATGGCAGCTTGCCCGCTTCGCATTTTCCGCCGGCCCGCAAGGTTTCCGCGGGTGAAGCTTTCGTATGGGTGGATCGATTTCTCGATGGGGCTGACGCGGGGCCGCTGCACTTGCGGAACGAAGTGATCGCCATGCTGGTAATCGAAGCGCTTTTTCGCGGTGAAGACTTGGGCCAGTACCGGCTTGGACCGTTTGTCATCATGGCGAATCACGTTCACGTGCTCCTGCTTCCGCAGATCTCGCCGAGCTTGCTGCTCAAGGCTCTGAAGGGCGTCACGGCGCGGGAAGCCAACCGGCTGCTGAACCGCACAGGGGAGCAATTTTGGCAGCGGGAGTCTTACGATCATTGGGTCAGAAATGATCTGGAGTGGAGCAGGATTGCCGCTTACATTGAACGGAATCCGGTGAAGGCTGGGTTGGTTGCTCGGGCGGAGGATCATCCGTGGTCTAGCGCAAATCCTAGATGGAGTAAGAGCGTTCACACGAGTGTGAACGCGGCACGCACGAGTGCGTGCGCCACAGGCACAGGCAGAGGCACAGGCACAGGCACAGGGCCAGCCACGAATCAGGCCACGGATCCGGCTAGAATTCTTGCGTGACACGCATCACCTCGTCGGCGGTGGTAACGCCGCTCATCACCTTCAGCCAGCCGTCTTCGCGCAGATTGCGCATGCCGTTGCGCCGCGCCACGTTGGTGATGGACGCCGCGTCCGCGTTCTTCATGATGAGCTGCCGGATCTCGTCGCCCAGCTCCATCAGTTCGAAAATTCCCATGCGGCCCGTGTAGCCGGATCCGAAACAGTGCTCGCAGCCACGGCCGGCGTAGCAGATCACCGTTGTTTCCATCCGGCGCGATGCGAGTTCCGCTCTCCGCTTTGCAGTGCGCGCAAATCACGCGCACCAGGCGCTGGGCCAGCACCGCCACTACCGACGACGTGATCAGGTAATTCTCCATGCCCATGTCGGTGAGCCGCGTGATGGCGCTGGGCGCGTCGTTGGTGTGCAGCGTGGAAAACACGAAGTGGCCGGTGAGCGACGAACGGATGGCGATGTCGGCGGTCTCGCGGTCGCGAATCTCGCCCACCATGATGACGTCGGGATCCTGGCGCACGATGTGCCGCAGCCCGGAAGCAAACGTCAGCCCGATCTGCGTATTCACATGCAGCTGATTGATCCCGTCCATCTGATATTCGACCGGATCTTCAATCGTGATGATCTTCTTGTCGCTGCAGATTGATCCTCTTCAGCGCGGAATACAGCGTGGTGGATTTGCCGCTGCCGGTGGGCCCGGTGACCAGAAAAATTCCGTGCGGCAGCGACGTGTAGTATTCCATGCGGCCGAGCATGTAGTTGTCGAAGCCCAGACGGCCGAGATCGTAGAAATCGCCCGCCGAGCGGTCCAGCAGGCGCATGACGACGCTTTCGCCATAGAGCGTCGGCAGCGTGGAAACGCGCAAATCCACTTCGCGGCCCAGCGTCTTGATCTTGATGCGGCCGTCCTGCGGCAGGCGGCGCTCGGCGATGTTGAGCTTGGCCATCAGCTTGACGCGCGAAATCATGGCGGCCTTCAGCTCGCGCGGCGGCGGGTCCTGATTGTAGAGCACGCCATCCACGCGATAGCGGATGCGAAACTCTTTTTCGAACGGCTCCAGGTGGATGTCGCTGGCGCGCTTTTCAACCGCGGACGCGATGATCGCGTTCACCAGGCGGATGACGGGCGCTTCGCTCGCCATGTCGCGCAAGTGCTCGAGATCTTCCGACATCTCGCCGGCCTGAAAATCGAAATCCGCTTCGGCGCGCGCGGCCGATTCGCCATAGTATTTGTCGATCGCATCCACGATCTCCTGCTCGGGCGCGAGCACCGTGCTGATCTTGAGGCCGGTGCAGTGGCGCACCGCGGCGATGGTTTCTACATCCAGCGGATCGGCCATCGCGAGCGTGATGGTATGGTCCTCGCGGCTCATCGGCAGGCAGCGGAATTGCCGCAGGAAGCGCGGCGAGAGCGCTTCGGTTTCGGCGGAGACGAAGGGCGGGCTGTCGATGGAAACCAGCGGCACGTCCAACTGCTCGGAGAGCGCCGCCAGAACATCGCGCATGGCGATGAATCCCATGTCGACCAGCGTTTTGCCGATCTTGTCGCCGCGCTCTTTCTGCAGTTCGAGCGCCCGCTCCAGGTCTTCTTCGGTGATCAGCTTGCGCTCGATCAGAATCTCGCCTAGACGCATGGCGCTTAAAACTCTTCGGATGCGATAGAGGCTTGCTCGGCGCTGGCCGATTGCAGAAGCACTTTGCGCGGGGCGTGCATCACGATCTGCGCGGGCAGCCCGTCGCGATTCTCCCACTTCCAGTAGAAGAGCGACAGGCCCAGGGCCACCTGCTCGTCGGCGGGAAGCGAATCCAGCGAGCGCGCCGAATCCACCAGCATGGCGCGCATCGCAGTCCGGATCGCGGCCATGCGCTGCATCTTCTTGTCGTGCGTCCGGCGGATCTCATCCGCGCTCACGGTGGGGTGAAACGGACTGATTCCGGCGGCGGGCGCCAGATTCACTTCGCCCAGGAAGATGGCGCCATAACCCTGAATGTATGTGCCCTGCGACAAGCGCCAAGCACCTCGGCTGGATCCTGCGGCCACAACCCGGACAGCTTGTTGTCCAAGCTATGCTGCATGGCTTCGATCATGCCGCGATTTACTTTGGGCGCATCGGCCACGCCGGGCAGCGCGCACAACGACAGCAGGGCAACGGCTGCGATTCTCATTGTCCGGACCCTTCGTTGCTGGCCACTTCGAGCCGCGCCATCTGTTTTTGGTGGTATTCGTCCGCTTGCTGAAAGCTCGCCAGATCGGCTTGGCGCTGGGTTTCAAAACGATGCTCGGTGGCGTCCAGCACCTTGGCGAATTCGGCGGACTGCTTGGCCTGAGCTTCGTTCACCGCCGCCTGCACTCGCGCGTTCACCTGGCTCTCCACCTGTTTCTCGATTTGTGCGGTATCCACCGCCGCGGGCCGCGCGAATCCATGCACCAAAATGGCCGCCGCCAGCAACGCCGCCGACGCAAAGCCCATCACCGGGCCCGAGCGCCACATGGTCTGCCACCAGCGCGGCTCAAACACTCGATCGGATACGAACGCGATGCGGCGCGGGATCTCTTCGTCTTCGAGCGAAGCCAGCGCCGACCGCGTCAGATTCAGCCGATCCAGCTCCTCGCGGCAGCTCTGGCAGCCGCGCACGTGATCCTCCACGATGCCCCGCTCCTGCCGCGTCACTTCGCCCAGAACGTACGCCTTTAAGATCAATTGAACAACTCATTCCGCGCCTCCGGTGTTGACTGGAGCTAAAGTTTGTTTCAGAAGATCGAGCGCGGTGTACAGGCGGGATTTGACGGTGGAGACCGGGCAGGAAAGAATCTCCGCCATCTCCTCGAACTTGAATCCCTGATAGACCTTGAGCAGCACGGCCTCGCGATGATCGTCCGACAGCCGCTCCAGCGCGCTTCGCACCGCCAGCGTCGACTCGATGGGGAACAGGCCCCCGCTCGCTTCCGCCATCTTGGGCTCGACGGTCATTTCGCCTTCCGGACGATTCTTGCGCAGCAGCGAATAGGCCTCGTTGTGCGCGATGCGAAACAGCCAGCCCGGAAACTTCGCCGGGTCGTCCAGCTTCTTCAGATTCTGATAGGCCTTCAAAAACACATCCTGGCTGAGATCGAGAGCGTCTTCACGCTGCCCCACCAACCGCAAGAGATAATTGAAGACACGCTTCTCCCAGCGAGACACGAGCACGTTGTAGGCTTCCACGTGCCCCCGACGCGCTTTGGCGATCAGGTCGCGGTCCTCAACCTCCCGAAAGATCAAACTTCGGCTCCAATCTGAAGACGCGCCTCAGGACGAAAAAGACGAAACCGCTTCCTAACGGGCGCGGCTCTGTCACTTATTCTAATTTTCGCACCAAACCGCGCATCATCCGCTCGGTGGCGGTCCCAAACGGCTGATCGGTGGTCAGGTAAGTCCAGGTGGCGCCGCGTTGGGAGGGGTCCAGGCCCGACATCTTCGGCCTCCTCCAGCCGCGTAGCGATCTCGGCGTCCAGCTCCTCTTCAAGCTCGGTAAAGATCGAATGGACCGACGTAAGATACTCATGCAGCGGGTCGCGGCCGCCCCAGGAAAGCCATTGGACGCCCTCGCGCAGGTCGGTGATGGTGGCCAGGTAATCGGCCCAAAGATCGTCGATGGTGCGCGAGCGAAACCAGCCGTTCGAATTCGGACGAGCACGGCTGTCTCGCCGGTCAGAATCGCCTGGCGGCGCTGCTGGATCTTCTGGCGCTGGCCCTCGATGACGCTCTCATATTTATGCAGAAAGCGGCGGATCTCCAGGTTTTGCCCCTCTGCCAGCCGCTGAATGCTTTCAGCGTCGTGCCAGGCTCTGTCGCTCAGCCGTACTTCACCAGCAGTCGTCTTCCAAGCGAAACGAAGAACTGCGAGCTGCCCGGATCGCCCTGCCGGCCGGCTCGCCCGCGCAGTTGATTGTCGATGCGCCGGCTCTCATGCCGATTCGTGCCGATGACGTGCAATCCGCCCGAATTCCGCGACTCCCGGCCCCAGCTGGATGTCGGTGCCGCGCCCGGCCATGTTGGTCGAAATGGTGACGGCGCCCAATTCGCCCGCCCGCGCGATCATCCCGCCTCCTGCTCTTCATGCCGGGCGTTCAGCACCTGATGCGGAATCCCAGTCAGCCGCGCGCTCAGCCGCTCGGATTCTTCGACGCTGCGCGTTCCCACCAGGACCGGCCGTCCCGTGGCGTGAATGCGGCGGATCTCCTCGAGCACGGCCTGTTCTTTCGCCGATCTTCGGCAAAAACGCGCGTCCGGCAGATCGACGCGGATCATCGGCCGGTTGGTCGGGATCACTTCCACCTCCAGGCCGTAGACCAGCCGGAACTCGTCGGCCTGCGTGGCGGCGGTGCCGGTCATCCCGCAGACCATGCGGATATAGCGAAATCAGATTTTGCAGCGTGATGCGATCCGAGAATCCGGCCTTGGGTCTTGAGCGCCAGGCCTTCCTTGGCTTCGATAGCAGTGTGCAGTCCAGCGGGCCAGCGCCGATTCTCGGCGATGCGGCCTTTGAACTCATCCACCGATTCGATGGCGCCGTCTTTCACCAGGTAATCCACGTCGCGGCGCAGCAGCGCGTGGGCGTGCAGCGAATCCTGAACGGCGGTCAGCAGCGCTAGATTGTCTTCGTCGAAAAGATTGCCGCAGCCGAACGATGTTTCGATGGCGCGAATGCCCGCGTCGGTGAGCGCGACATTCCGGCGAATTCATCCAGGGTGAAATGGCGGCCACGGCGAAAGAATCGAGTGACGCGGTCCACCTGATCGGCCACGGCACGTCTGGACCCGCGTCGCCACCCGCAATCACCAGCGGAATGCGCGCTTCGTCGATCAGGATGGAGTCGGCTTCGTCGATCAGCGCGGCTCGCGAACGGCCGGTGCACTTGTTCGCGCGGCCGGAGCGCCAAGCCATCGCGCAGAAGATCGAAACCGATCTCGTTGGCCGTCGCGTAGGTAATGTCGCAAGCGTAGGCCCGACGGCGCTCTTCCGTCGTCCATTCCTTGCTGGACGTGGCCCACGGAAAGTCCCAGGAATTCGTAGATACCGCCCATCCATTGGGCGTCGCGGCGCGCCAGGTAATCGTTCACCGTCATAACGTGAACGCCCGCGCCTTCCCTCGCGAACCAGACAGCGGCGGGAACGGCGGCCAATGTTTTGCCTTCGCCGGTTTGCATCTCGGCGATCCTTCCTGAGGCAAGCGCCAGCGCGCCTTCGCAATTGGACGTCGAACATCTTCAAGCCCAGCACGCGTTCGGCGACCACCGCCACCAGCGCGAGCACCTGCGTAAGATTCATCGCGCGCCACTGGATGGCTTTCAGCTCAGCGTCGCTCCGGGCGGCGAACTCCGCGCGACGGTTATTGATCACAGGGATTAATGCTTCGGGCTCAGCCGAATCACGAAAAAGATTCCGCCAAAAATGGCGCATACACGCCCTCCTTTCTTCTTCGAACTGGGGTCTATCGAAGAGAAGGCGGAGGACGCTGGTAAAGAGCCGGGTTTGGGGGTTCGGGGTTGGCGGGAGCGAGGTACGGGATCGAAAGTGTCGCCCGCTGCTTAGGCGCCGCACCAGGCTGAACGGGAACTTGCTGCTCCGTTTTGTCCTGTGCGATCCAGACGATGGCCGATCCGCCACTTCCCGTCCGCGCGCGAGCCACAGGCACGGCGGCATTCGCCGAAAGCGCCAGCAGCGCTGCCAGTAGCCAGGTAATGGCCCGTTTGTTCACTCGATCTTCAGTCTACCGCTCCCTGGCGGTCACGGCTCGGCCTGGTCGCTTTCTTCAGCCAGCGCGCCGTCAGCGAGCGGTGTTTCGGTGAAAATTGTCCGGCGGCCGCGCGCAGATACGGCCGGAACTCTTCGGCCCAGTAAGCTGCATAGCCGCGTTCGTGGATGTCGGCCAGCACCTGGCTGTAGTGGGTGAGAACGCTTGCGCCCAGCGTCTGCCCGGATCGCCACGCGGCGCGATTCGTCGCGCGGGCCAGCTTCAACAAGGTGATGGGGACGCGCCCGATCGCCGCGACCGCCATCATGGACGACAGCTGAAAAACGGGCCGGTCCTGCGCCGCTGCTTCCGCTTTCAACTCCTCCCAATGTTGCCCCAGGAACCCCACCGAAGGCAGATTGCGCGGAGGGATTTTGGCCACGGCTTCGCGAAAAGCGCCCCATTCGCGGCGCAGGCCGGCCACATCGAGTGGCGGCGCATTGCACAGATCCGCCATCTGGCTCGAGGTCTGCTCCAATCCTTCCAAAAGCTGATCGACGTTTTCGAACCTGGCGTCGCCCGCGAGCAAACCTTCCTGCTTGAGCGCATCGGCGATCTCCTGAACAATGTGACGCCCGGCGCCTGAGACGTCGGCCAGCGCCGCCATGATCCAAACCGGTGAAGCGCGAAACGCCAGGAGGCCGGCCAACTCAATGCCGTGGCCCGCGGTACGGCGCAGCAAGAAGCCATTTGCGAGCTCTCCTCCTGACGGGTAAACGCCCTTCACCTCGCCCACCTGCTCGATCATGAAGCGCAGCGCGATGTCCACCATCATCTGGTAGGTCTTGGTGCGACGCACCGCGGAAGGAACGGAGACGTCGCCGATCTCGCGAATCAATCCACCGGCCAGCGCCGCGGCCGAGCGCACTACGCGTTCCGGCAAAGAGACCATGTATCGAGCGACCTTCGGCGCCCTGACGCTTGTCGGGGCAACTTCATCGTGCTAACTATAATTGTGCCTGATGGCCGACATCGTGATTCGTCCCAGCATGAAATTCATCAAGGCGGGATACGTCTGCGCCTTGCTGGTAGTGTGCGCGGCGATATTCGTTCACTACAAATACCTGGTGGATCAATATCCCGAGCAAAAGTATCCCTACCTCCCCATCGTCAGCCTGTTCGTTCTGATCTGGCCGCATGAAGCGGCATCTGCAGCGGCAGACCGTGAAGCTGACCCTCGCCGGAGACAAGCTGCGCTTCGAAACCGGCCTGGCTTCCAAATCCATGCGGATCATTCAGCTCCCCAAAGTACAGGATGTCCGGGTGCTTCAATCCTTTTCGCAGCGGATCTTCGGCGTCGGAGACATTTCCATTGAAACGGCCGGCGAGAGCAGCCGTCTGGTGGTAGAAAATCTAGATCGGCCTCGGGAATTAGCCGAGCAAATCACCGACGCTTCCGCGCATTCGTCGCCCACCGGGCTGCATTAAATCCTTCTAACGATAAACGATTCAACAACTTCGACACTCAGTACTAGTCCCCAAGACGTGCGGTTTTTGGTATGGTAATAGGAAGTGCCACTAAGAAAGCTGGGCAGGCAACCAGCCCTCGGTTTCGCAGTGCTTCTGGTTGCCGCGCTTCCTGTGATTGGCGGGTGGAAGTTGGCCGGTCCGTTTGGCGGCAGCGCGCGAGCAATCGCGATTGATCCGCAGAACGGCCACACGCTGGTCGTTGGTTCGCGTGACTCATTGCTGTTTCGTTCTGAAGATGCAGGCGCATCCTGGCATTTACTCCCGTTTCCGCGCGGAACTCCCGGTGAGTTCAGCTCGCTGCTGATCGATCCCGCAGGAATCGCCTCATTACTATGCAGGTTTGGACGCGGGAGATTCCGCAGGACTCCGGCGTTTATGAAAGCAGAGACGGAGGCGAAACCTGGCAGGCTTTGGCTGGAATTCGCGGATCGCGCATCGAATCGCTGGCCATGTCGCCGATTAATTCCAGCACCCTGGCAGCGGGAACATCCAAAGGCGTTTTTGTTTCTACGGATCGCGGCGTCACGTGGACGCAGGATCTCGCAGGCCACCGATCCTGAGATGCAGGATATAACCGCGCTGGCTTTTGATCCCTCCGATACGAAAGTGCTCTACGCTGGAACGCCGCACTTGCCGTGGAAGACCGCTGACGGCGGCGCCACCTGGCACTCGATTTCAAGCGGCTTGATTGACGACTCCGACATCTTTTCCATCCGCGTGGACCCGAACCACCCGCAACTGGTGTTCGCCAGCGCCTGCAGCGGTATTTATCGCAGCGACAGCGGCGGCGAGGCCTGGATCAAGATCCAGGGCATTCCGGGAACCCATCGCCGCACGCACATCATCTCGGAAGACCCGCGCAATGCAGACACGATTTTCGCGGGTACGACGCTGGGGCTTTTCAAGTCCCCGGACGGCGGTAAGACCTGGCGGCATCTGAGTTCGGAGCAGGTGAACTGGATGGTGTTCGATCCGGGCGACCCGCGTACCCTGTACCTGGCAACCGAGTTCGCGGGCATTCTGAAGAGCGCAGACTCGGGCGAGACATTCCGGCCGATGAATGAAGGGTTTGCGAATCATCGCCTGTCCGAAATCACGTCGGACGGCAAACGCTTGTACGCCAGCAGCACCTATGAAGGCCTGTACGGCGGGGTTTTTGTGAGCGGCGACGGTGGTCTCCAGTGGTCCTTGCGGGCCAATGAAGAGGCTCTGCACGGCCGAAACCTCAACAGCCTGACGGCATCTCCAGCCAGCCCAAACGTGGTGTTTGCCGCGAGCGAAGATGCCATTTTGAAGTCGACGGATGAGGGGAAAACCTGGCTATCGGTGCCCGAACCTCGGCCTGTTCGTTACCACTCACGGCGTAGCCCGGCCTGTAACCAGTCTGACGCGCATCCACATTCACGCGCTACGGGCCGTACGGCCGGAAAAAGACAAACTCGTTTTATTCGCCGGCACGGACGCGGGGCTATTCCGGAGTTCCAATTCAGGAACCACTTGGGAGCAGGTAAAGGCAGCGGGATTACGGGCGTATCGGTCCTGGCGATTTACGCACCCCCGAGCGGCGCCTCCCGTCTGGCGGCGAGAACCGCGGCAGCCTTGTTCATTTCGGAGGATTCCGGCCGCACCTGGCAGCCGGCGCAAGTACCAAACGGGTACTACATCTACGATGTGGCGCTCCCGGTAGAGCACGAAGTCGCAATTCTTGCCGCAACTTCGCGCGGCATTTTGCAGTCTACTGATGAAGGCGCACATTGGAAGCTTGTGACGGAAGGTGTTCCCGCGGCAACAGTCGACTCGGTTCGCTTCAATCCCTCCGAGGGACGCGAAGCTTTTTTGGTCCAATACGGCAACGTCTACCGCACGGTGGACGGGGGCGACTCCTGGCAGGCGTTCTCCAACCAGGGTCTCGAAGGCGCCGCCATTCGAATGCTGTGGTTCGCACCCGATCTTCCCCAGCGGATTTTCGCGCTGAGCGCCGCTCGGGGGGCGTTGGTTTTCGATCTGCCTCAGGCTACTGTGGCCCAACAGGATGATCACGCTGTTATTCGAAGCAGTAAATGAATCAGAGGAAAGGTAAAAAACATGCGAGCAGTATGGAGTTATCCGGTTTTGGCGCTGGCTGCATTGGGCGTCTTAGGAATTCCAAATCCGGCGCGCGCGCAAAACGCCGCGGCGCACTCAGACGAATACAACAATTTCTTTGAATTAAACATTTACGGGGGATATTCCAACTACTGGAAGAACCAGGATGGTCTGGGCAACAAGATCCAGGGAGCAGCCATCCTGGGCGGCCGGGTCACGGAGAATTTCTGGAACTACGTGGGTCTGGAAGAGGACTTCAACGCGTATTCGTGGAACAAGTATCAGTTCCTGTCGAATCCACCCGACGGAATACTGCTGGCGCCGCCGTTCCCGATCCACACTCTCCAGCCTGCCATGGATATCGTGTTGCATTTTACGCCGCGCGACCATAAACTCCGGCCGTTCATCGCGCTGGGCGGAGGCGCCTCCTTCGATGTGCTGGGCAAGAACGCGAAACAGTGGGCGGAGGCAATGCCCGACAATAGCGGGTTTGCCGGCTTTAAGAGCGATGAGCGCTTTCAAGGCAACTACGGTGCCGGAATCAAATACCAGGCCAACAAGTGGCTTGGTGTCCGCTTTGATGTCCGAGGCCTGACTGGGATTTCTCCGCGCTTCGGCCTGCCGACCTCCAGCGCTGCCGGCGTCTATATACCGAGCGGCAAAGTAATGGACGGCATTCAAGCTTACTGCCGGCCTTACCGTTTATCTTGGACATCGCGGTGAGCTTCCGCCGCCGCCGCCTCCGCCTCCGCCACCTCCGCCGCCTCGTCCGCTCGGGGCGATCAGTCCCGGAGCCATCAGCGCAACTCCGCTGACGGTTTGTCCGGGAGACGCGGTGCGCCTCAGCTCGAACGCTTCGGATCCCGAGGGACACCAGTTGACGTATCAATGGTCGGCGAACGGAAGCACCGTGGGAAGCGGCGCTCAGTACACTTATATGGCCAGCTCGTCGGGCGATATCCGGATTGGTCTGCATGTCGCGGACTCGACTAACTCGTCGCGCGGCGCGGACGCCAACCCCGTTACCGTTCACGTCAACACCTACAACCGGCCAACCGTGAGCTTGGCGGCCGCTCCGACGGAACTCGATCAAGGACAAATGTCCACGCTGCGGGCCGTCGGCAACGGTTCCGATTGCAGCGGCACGCTAACCTATAGCTGGGCCGCGTCTGAGGGCCGGGTCAACGGTACCGGTCCGAACGCTCAGTTCGATTCCACCACAGTCTCCTTCACCGCAGACCGCAGCCGTCCGCAGTCCAAGCAAGTGACCGTGACTGCCACGGTGGCCGATAGTAAAGGCGGATCGGCAAGCGCTTCCGCCAACATCACGGTTAACCTGGGCGCGGAAGCCAGGCACTTCGGCGACATCCTGTTCCCGAAGGACAGCGCGCGAGTGAACAATTGCGGCAAGCGGGTGCTGATCGAACAGTTGTATCCGCTGCTCGCCGGCAACCCGAACTACGATGTTGTCCTGGTGGGCCACATCGATTCCAGCGAAGCGCCCAAGGGCCGGCGGAACCGCGACCTGGATAAGAATCGCGTGCTCCAAACCGCCGCCGTACTAAGCGGTGGCAGCGGCACTTGCAGTTCGCTCGATGTTTCCCGCATTAAGGGAAGCTGGGTTGGCGCGACTCAGGAAACGCCGTCCGTGCCAACTTCTTGCTCTTTATCCACCACGGCCCCCAAGGAGCGCAGAGGCGCGGCTACCGAAGACACCGACGCAGGCAAAAACCGGCGAGTTGAGATCTGGCTGGTTCCAAAAGGCCTGGCTTTGCCGGCCGCGGCGCGCGACGCCAAGGAGCTGCCGGATGCCGATCTGAAGAAGATTGGTTGCCCGAAGTAAGAAGTAGCTAAGCTAGCAGTTGTTTTCAGCGCCGGGTGCTTCACCGCACTCGGCGCTTTTTTATTTCGGCCAGATGGCGGAGATTTCGACGGCGCCGTCGGGGAAACGCGCGGGCTTGAGTCGGCCTTCGTGCAGAAGTGAGGTCGTTACCAGTCGGCCGTCTTGAAGCAGCAGGACTTCCACCGTTTGCGCTTCCGGAGACACCACCCAGACTTCCGGCACGCCCAGGCTTTCGTAATCCTGGAGCTTTTCGCCGCGCTCGGAGCGGGTTACCTCGACGACGCGAGTATGATTCCACTTGTTTGGCGGCAGCTTGCGGATCTCACCATTGACGACCTCCTCCACGCCTTCCACCTCCGGAAGCGCGAGCCACTCTTCATAAGTAAGGATTTTGGAGGTTGTCGCCATGGGCTGCCCTTTCTCTTAGTGTACGATGACCATTTGTGAAGCCCGATGACCTACACCGAGTCAGTCCGTTATCTTTACTCGCTCGGCAACGAGGTGCTGACCGCGAAACTGGGGCTGGAGCGCATCACATCCTTACTTGAGGCTCTCGGCAATCCACAGCGGGCGTGCCCCTGGGTGCATGTGGCCGGAACGAACGGCAAGGGATCGACGTGCGCGATGATCGAAGCCGGCTTGCGCGCCGCTGGGATTCGCACCGGACTCTACATCTCTCCGCACCTGGTTGAGCCAACCGAGCGCATCCAAACCCTGGGGCAACCGGTCAGCCAGGAGCAATTCGCAAAGGCATTCCTGACAATTCACGAAATGGCTGAGCGAATGCTTGCCTCAGGCGCCATCGACATGCATCCGACATATTTTGAGACCGTCACCGCCATGGCTTTCGTGATGTTCGCCGCTGCGAAGCTGGACACGGTGGTACTAGAGGTGGGGCTGGGCGGCCGCTTGGATGCCACCAACGTGGTGACTCCCCAGCTTTGTGTGATCACGCCGATCGACTACGATCACCAGATATTTCTGGGCGACACGATTGAGCAGATCGCGGCGGAAAAGGGCGGCATTCTGAAACCCGGCGTACGCGCCGTCTTCGCAGAGCAGAGGCCGGAAGCCGAGGCTGTGCTGCGCGCGCAGGCCCAAGCGCCTTACACGCTCTCGCGCGCGTGGCCAATCACCGATCTTGCGATGGACGCGCGCGGCAGCCGCTTTCGTTTAGAAGGCGTCACCGGAAGCATGGATGTCATCTGCCCGCTCGCGGGCGAGCATCAGGTGGAGAATGCGCGCGTGGCCGCCATCGCGCTCGCTGAACTCGGCGTTTCGCCCGGCGGGATTGCTTCCACGCACTGGCCAGCCCGACTGGAACACGTTTCCGAGCGGCCCGAGATCATCATTGACGGAGCCCATAACCCCGCTGGAACGCGCGCCCTGGCAGCCTACATTCGCCGATTCTATGCGGGACGCCGCATCTGGATGGTGTACGGCGCGCTGCGAGACAAGGCCGTCGCTGAAATGACCGCGGTGCTGTTTCCCTTGGCCGATCGAATTATTTTGACCGCGCCCGCGAATACACGCGCCATGCCTCCCGAAGACATCGCCGCGACGGGGGCGCGCATTACGCATTCGATGGCCGAAGCCATCTCGTTCCTGGGCGACGCAACCTCCGATGCCGTCATCTTCATCACTGGTTCGCTCTACCTGGCGGGCGAGGCGCGCGATCTCCTGAAAAAAAGAGAGGTCGTAAAATAGAACCAGTGTCATTTCTCCGGGCGTATGTCATCACCGCTCCGCTCATCATTCTTGCCACCATCGTCTTCGGGTTGGCGAGCCGGATTATCTCGCTGTTTGAGACCAGCGGCCGCAGGCAAATCGCGGTGGCTCGCGCCTGGGCGCGTTGCCTGCTCCGGGTGAGCGGAGTGAAGGTGAAAGTGGAAGGCCTGGAGAAGATTGCGGCGGAAAGAAGTTACGTTTTCGTCTCCAATCACCTCAGCTACATGGATACGCCAGTGCTTCTCGCCAACATTCCGGAGTTCCGTTTTCTCGCCAAGACCGGCCTGTTCAAAATTCCGCTGCTGGGAACCCACCTGGCTACCGCCGGCCACATCCCCGTTCCGCGAGGCGACGCACGGGCGGCCGTAAAGACCATGACCACCGCGGCGCAGGCCATTCGCGAGCGCGGCATCTCGCTGCTCATTTTTCCGGAAGGCGGGCGGTCCCACACCGGCGAGCTGGCATGCTTCCAGGAAGGGGCCGCCTATATCGCGATCCGCGCCGGAGTTCCCCTGGTTCCCATTGCATTGCAGGGGACGCGGGAAGTACTGCCCTTTGGCTCAGGACAGGTACGGAGCGGATCGGTGACGATGCGCATCGGCGATCCGATTCCAACCGATCAAGTCCAATTGCGCGATCGCGGCCGGATCACGGCCGAGCTTCGCGATCGCATCGCCGGCATGCTCGACGAGCAGCCCATACACGCTTAGCGTTTCTGGTCTTCGATCCACTTGACTGCCGCATCCAGCGCGGGATCCTTGCCCGCCAGCAGAGCCTGTCTGGTGACGGGCGCTTCCACATCGGGCGTCACCCCCAGGCCCTCCAGCGGCTTGACCGCCTTCTGAAACGTAGTTGGCAATCGCGTATTGAAACCCGTCGCCATTCGGCAGTTTTTCGAACACAGACGGCAAGGCGGCGGCGGCCGTGCGCGTTCCGAAAATGCGCGCGCGTCCCAGATCTTTCAGTCCCTCGGCCATGATCTCGGAGGTGGACGCCGAAGCGCCATCCACCAGAATTGCGAGCGGGCCCGCGAAAGTGGTGAGCCGCGGATTCACCACGAACTTCAGCGTCGTGTCGCGCATGTACAACGTCCCGAGCTTCTGATCCGGCTGCGCAATGAACCAGCCCGCCATCCCCATCGCCATGATCCCGATGCCGCCCGGATTTCCGCGTAGATCCACGATGAAGCCTTCGCACTTTTCGCAGGATTGCACGGCATCGCCGAACGACGTCATCAGCCGCTGGGCGTCCAGAAAGATGTTGAACGCGACATAACCGATGTTTCCGTCGCCGACTCTGGACGAGTTGAACCAAACCTGCATCGGATTAAGATACCCGAACTGCACCCGGACACCCTTGGGCTGGCCGGGCGCGAGTGTTTTGCGGACGTGCCTGCCCTCCGCATTGAGGAACTCGACGGGTTCCGCTCCGGCTGCATTACCTTCGAGACGGCCCAGGATGGCGCGGCGCAGCATGAGATCGCGCAACGAGGATGCGGCGTAAGTGGCATTCAATTTCGTCACGATGGGCGCCAGATCCGTGTGTCCTATCTTCAAAATCGCCCAACCGGGACGGACGCCTTGCGCGAAGGCCGACGAATCCGGCTCCACTGACGTGACCAGCACCTGCGCGCCTACCACGCGGACATCGATGCCAGTGGTGGTATCGCCGCCCTGCGCTGCGTCTACGTTTGCATAAAGCTCGCCCAGGAACGATACCGAAATGCGTTTGGTGCAAGCGGCCGAGCATCTGGTTCAGAACATCGCGCGCGGCGTCCATGCTATTGGCGGCTTCTATCTTCGGCCGGAACTCGTCATGGATGGCCTGCCAATCCAGGCCGCCAGGCTTGGTTTGCCAGTGCTTATCGCGGATGGCGGTCCACACATATTCGAAGGATTGGATGTTGAGTTGCCGCTGTTGGGGAGTGAGCGCCGCGCCTAGCCGGGCATGCAATCAGGAAGACGCGGCAAGAATCGCAACGCCGCGCGCCCGAAATCGGCGAATCATTCCTTCTCGAGAACCTTGGCGCCGAGCGCTCCGCCGATGATGGGCAGCGCCGTAAAAATGACGAAGAACAGCATCAAGTACAGCACCACCACTCCGAGGATTAGAGCGGGATTGTTCAAGGCTTGCTGAATCATGTCGGCGCGAGCGTCGTTGGCGGGCAGCTGGCTGCGAAGTTGTTGCGCAAAGTCGCCCCGGCTGGAGACGGCCACGATCGCGACCGTGAACAGAATGTGAGATCAGCGTAAACGAGAAAATGCCGGTAATCCAGCCCATGCGCGCGCCGCTGCGAATGCTGAGAGTCTGGCCAGTCCGGCGGCTGTACAGGAACACCGCCAAGAATCCGGCTGCCAAGAAAAGCGATCGGCAGGCGGACGAACGGCCAGGGAATAGGAAAGACCGAAATCATCACCGCAACCATCGCCGCGATAAATCCGATCCGCACCGCCAGCCGGTTGTGAAAAGTGATCTCTCGCCGGCAATTGCACCTGGGGCGTCTCGGGAACGCTCGCAACTTCCACCGGCGCCGGCGGCTCTATTTCTTCAATGCCAGGGTAATCGTATTGCGGCTTGCCGCACTTGTGGCAAAAGCGAGCGTCCGGCGGCAATTGCGCGCCACAGGTGCAAAATTCGGGCACGATTTCAGTTTGACACACGATGTTCACTGTGGTGGTGTCACGTTGCTGAGGGGTCGGCCTCAGCGGCACTCGCGGTGCACGGCCTGGATGGCTCGTTCCAGCCCGTCGCGGCGCACCACAATGCTGATGGTCAGCTCGCTGGAGCCTTGCGCGATCGCGATAATGTTGACGTTTTGCTCCGAAATGGCTTGAAATAGGCGCCCGGCCAGTCCCGGCGTGCCGCGCATGCCTTCGCCCACCAGCGCCAGCAGCCCGACGTTGTCGTCCACGGCAATCGGTTTCAGATAGCCGTGCGTCAGTTCCAGCGCCAGGTCCGCTTCGAGCGACTTCATAACGGCCGCCAGCTCTTCTTTGCGAACCAGAAAACAGAAGCTCTGGCGATAACTGGAGCTGCTGAGCGCCAGCACTTCGGCATTTGCGTCCGCCAGCGCTTCCAGCGCGCGCGCCATGAGCCGCGTCCCGCTCACCGCCGCGCTGGCAGGCTCAATGGACACCAGCGCGACGTTGGCCATGGAGGTGACGGCGCGGGGACCGGCGGCCGCTTCGACGCGTCGGAACGATGCGCGTGCCGGGATGGTCCAGATGAAAGCTGTTCTTGCTCCACACCGGAATTTGCCGCTCGATGAGCGGCGCCAGCGTGCGCGGATGCAGAACCTTCGCTCCGTTGTAAGCCAGCTCGGCGGCTTCGTTGTAGGTGAGTGCGTCCAGCACCCGGGCTTCGGGGACCGAGCGCGGATCGGCGCTCATGATGCCGTCTACATCGGTCCAGATCCATAGCTCGGAAGCGTCCAGCGCGGCCGCGAGAATCGATGCGGAAAAATCCGATCCGCCTCGCCCCAGCGTAGTGGGCCGTCCGTCCACGGTGGCTCCATTGAAGCCTGTGACAATCGGCAGGACGCCGCTCGCGAGCAGCGGCTCAATTGAGCTTCGCGGCCTTGCGCCGCGTAGCTTCCATGATCGGCGTAGCGTTGCCGAAAACGGCGTCGGTGACAATCACGTCGCCGGCGTTGATGGCGCGCGCGCGGAATCCCGGAAGCCTCCAGGTATTCGGCCATCATCAATGCGGACAGGCGCTCGCCGATGGCGATGGCTTCATCCACCGAGCGCGGCGGACGGTCGCCCAGCATCAGCATGCCGTGAGCGATGCGGCGAAAATCGGCGATGAGCTCGCGAATCCCCGGCCAGCGCACGCTCGCAGCGGTCAGGCTCGCGCAACAATTCATGGCAGGTCTTCTCGTGCCGGTCCGAGAGGCTTTGGATGCTGGATTCGATTCCAGCTTCATCGTCCGCTTCGGCGTGCCGCAGCGCGCCGAGCAGCAGATCGGTGACTCCCGACATCGCGGAAACCACCGCCAGCACGGGCCGTTGCAGTTTCTGTTCTGTGCAGATCGCCGCGGCCACCCGGATCCTTTCGGCGGAGCCCATGCTGGTGCCGCCGAATTTCATAACAAGCAGATTGTTCATTGAGTTCGTTCACGCCCGTTGGAGGTGCGATCGCGGATGATTTTCAAAATGGCCGCTTCCACTTCGTCGATGGTAAGCCCGGTGGTGTCCACATAGATCGCGTCCGGCGCCTGAACCAGAGGCGATTCCGCGCGTCCACGGTCGCGCTGGTCGCGTTCGCGGATTTGTTGCTCCACCAGATCCGCCGGCAGCATGCGTCTCGTTAGCCCGCCGTGAGGCGCGCTCTTCGGGAAGGGCGTCGAGAAAAATCTTGACCGTGGCCTCCGGAAAGACCACCGTACCGATGTCGCGGCCCTCCATCACCACCGATACCTGGCCGCCGATCTCACGCTGCTTTTCCACCAGCGCGCGGCGCACCGCGGGCACCAGCGAAACTTCCGACGCGGCCTGGCTGACCTGGGGCGTGCGAATGGCCTCCGTGACGTCTTCGTCGTTCAACAGCACGGCGTTGCTGCTCGGGGCGAATTCAATATGCGCCGCGTTCGCCAGTTGCTCCAGACGATGCATGTCGGAGGGCGCTACGTTGGTTCGCAGAGCCCACAGCGCCACAGCACGGTACATCGCACCCGTATCGACATAGACAAACCCGAGCTTCGCCGCGATGCGGCGCGCAAGCGTACTTTTGCCGGCGCCGGCTGGGCCGTCGATCGCAATCGTGATTCGTTTGCTCAAATTATCATGAAAGCACATGCATGAGGAGATTTTCCGCGCGCTCCAGGAAGGCGCCACTATTATCACTGCCGGCCAGCAGGCTGGCGCGAGTGCTCGCACGCGAGTTTCACTCCCTGCAAGCGGAACGCGGGAACACCGTTTGGAATCGTCCGGACGTCTTGCCGCTGGGCGCTTATCTCGATCGGGCATGGGGCGAGTGGCTGGCAGGCCAGGGAGATGAAAACGCCCCGATCCTGCTGGATGCGGCGCAGGAACAAGTGCTCTGGGAGCAGATTGTTCGCGAATCCCCCGAGGGCGCGTCTTTGTTGCGGATTCCCGAAACCGCGCGCAAGGCCATGGATACATCGCGGCTCATCGCGGAGTATCGGCTGCCGGTGGACGGAAGCTTCGAAGCGTCCCAGGATTGGGCGGCGTTCGCCAGTTGGTGGCGCGAGTTTCAGCGCAGATGCGGCGCAAACGGGTGGTTGGCGCGTGCCGGCCTGAGCGATTTCCTGCGACCACGAATAGCGGGACTAGACGCAGTCTTCGTTGCGGGCTTCGACGAAATCACACCGCAACAATCCGATTTCTTGAACGCGCTCGGGGACTGGCGCGTTGTCGAGACGCAGGATCATTCCTGCGCGCCCGGGCGGGCAAGACTTCGCGACTCGCTGGCGGAAATTCGACGCTCCGCGGCTTGGGCGCGCGCCCTGCTGGAAGAATATCCCGAAACACAAATCGGTGTTATTGTCGCGCCCGATCTCACACGTTCGCGGCCCAGGGTAGATCGCGTCTTCAGCCAGGTTCTCGGCCGCGGCGCGTTTCATCTTTCAGTGGGCCCAGTGCTTGCGGAGCATCCTTTGATCCACTCCGCGCTGCTGATGCTGGAATTCGCACGAGGCTCATTGCCATTGCCCCGCGCGGGAATGCTGTTGCGCTCGCCATTTCTCGGCGGCTCGGAAAAAGAATGGAGCAAACGAGCGCAACTGGACGCCAGATTGAGGAAGAACGGTGTTTGGGAAGTTTCTCTGGCGGGCCTGCTCCAGGAGGCAGGGAGCTGTCCCGAGTTGCAGCGCGTGCTCCGGCGTGCGCAAAAGCAGCTTCGGAACCATCCCGGAAGAGCAACTGCCGAGCCAGTGGACCAGCGGCATCCAGGATTTGCTCGAAGCTTTCGGATGGCCCGGCGACCGCACTCCAACGAGCGTGGAATTTCAAACTATTGGAGAATGGCGCGCGCTTCTTTCGGGATTCGCCTCGCTCGACCTGACCGCGCAGCCGATGAACTTCGCGCAGGTCATCGACTGGTTGCGTCAGCAGTCGGTCGACATTCGTTTTCAAGTGGAGGACGAAGGGGCGCCGGTTCAAGTGATGGGGATGCTGGAGGCCGCTGGGCTTGCGTTTCGATCATCTCTGGATCATGGGCCTCCACGATGAAGCACTTCCGGCGGCCGCGAATCCAGACCCTTTCCTCCCCACTTCTCTGCAGCGCCGCCGAACGGCTTCCCCACTCGTCGGCGGAACGCGAATTGGAGTTCGCGACTAAGCTGCTGGATCGGTTGCTCGCGAGCGCGCCTGACATTATGTTGAGCTACGCGGAAACAGAGGGCGATCGGGCGCTGGCGCCGAGTCCTCTGGTGGCTGGCGGCGTGTGGCTGGAGAATGACGCAGAGCAAGTCCGCGAGGATGCGGTCAGTGCTGTTCGACGAGATCCAGGACGAAGGCGGGCCCGCATTGGTGCAGGCTGACTCAACCGGCGGCGCAGTCGATCTTCAAAGACATGGCTGCTTGTCCGTTCCGCGCTTTCGCAAAACATCGGCTGGCCGCCCGGCCGCTGGAGGAAACCGACCTGGGATTGAGCTATCGCGATCGCGGAACAACTGTTCACAAGGCACTCGAAGTCATTTGGCGCGAGCTGGGATCGCATGCGCGATTGATGGAGCTAAGTCCGCTCGAACTCGAAACCCTGATCGCGAGCGGCGCGGATGCAGCCGTAGCCAAATTGGGGCCCGGTATCGGTCGGGATCTCGAGAAGCGGCGTTTGCAGAAGCTGCTGCCGGAGTGGATGACTCTCGAGAAGTCGCGTACGCCATTCGCCGTGGCGGGAATCGAAGCCGAGCGCGACGTCGCGATTGGCGGGTTGCAAGTGAAAGTTCGCGCGGATCGAGTGGACGCGCTTCCCAACGGCAGCCAGATCATCCTGGACTACAAGACTGGACAGCTCAAATCTCGCGTCTGGGAAGGGGACCGGCCCGATGAGCCCCAACTTCCCCTCTATAGCGCGACGAACGACCAGTCAGTTGCGGGCGCGGCTTTCGCCGTGATTCGCACGGGCGAGCTTCAATTTCGCGGGTTATCGGGTGCGGGCGCCACGTTGCCCGGGATGGCCAAAATGAAAATCGATCCGCCCCTTGCGTTCGAAGCGCAGATCGAAGAATGGCGACGGGTCCTGGAGCGGCTGGCGGGAAACTTCCGCGCCGGCCAGGCGGAAGTGAATCCCAAGGAGGGCGCTTGCGACCACTGCGGTTTCCGCGCTCTGTGCCGCATCCGGGAGCTCGAAAATGATCGCGGATAGCGCGGCGCGGCAACGGGCGCTGGACGTTTCGCAGCTCATTCATCGTTCAGGCGCCGGCGGGCTCCGGCAAAACCGAGCTGCTGATCCAACGCTATCTGAAGCTGCTGGAGACGGTGGACAATCCGGAAGCGGTGATCGCGATCACGTTCACGCGCAAAGCGGCGGGAGAGATGCGTTCGCGCGTCATCGAAGCTTTGAGACTGGCCCAGCGCGGCGTGGAGCCGGATGCGGAGCACCATCGGCTGACGTACCAGATCGCCCGCAAGATTCTGGATCACGAGCAATGCCTCGGGTGGGACTTGCTGCGGAATCCGGCGCGTCTGCGGATCGAGACCATTGACGCTTTATGCGCAGCCATCACCCGCCGCATGCCTTGGCTCTCACGTTTCGGCGCGATGCCGGAGATTTCGGAGAAGGCCGAAGACCTGTATCACGAAGCCGCGCGGAACACGCTCACTCACCTGGAGACTGGTCACCAGGGGCTCGCTTATCTTCTGTTGCACCTGGATAACGATTTTCAAAGAGCGCGCCAGCTCATCGCCCAGATGCTGGAGAAGCGCGATCAATGGTTGCGGCACATCGGAGCCGACCTTCGCAAGGAACTGGAAGAGTCCCTCCAGAGGCTAATCCTGGATGAACTGGCGCAGCTGCGCGATGCGTTTCCCGATGACCTAGCGGCGGAAGTGGCCCTCCTTTGCGGATTCGATTGTTTTCCCGGCGCGCGTATAGAGGATCTGTCGAGTTGGGGGAGGGTCGCCGACCTGCTACTTACCAAGGAGCGGCGGTCTGCGCAAGCGATCGCAGTTGCTTTTCACGCCTGCAGGGCGAAGATGTTCTGCTGGAGCGTCTGAAGCGATTCCGCGAACTGCCGGCGCCCGCGTTCAGCAACTCCCAATGGCATGCAGTCCAGGCTGCCGTCTCCGTTTTGACGCTGGCCGTCGCCGAATTGCAGCTGGTGTTTCGCGAGCGCGGCCGCGTGGATTTCGCCGAACTGTCCATTCGCGCATCGGCGGCACTGGGACAAGCCGGACGAGCCGGAAGATTTGGCTTTGGCGCTCGGCACTGCGCATCCAGCATTTTCTGGTGGACGAGTTTCAAGACACGTCATTCACGCAGTTTGAATTGATCGAAAAGCTAACGCCGGGGTGGGAGCCGGGCGATGGGCGAACGCTGTTCTTCGTGGGCGATCCGATGCAGTCGATTTATCGTTTTCGTCAGGCGGATGTGAGCCTGTTTCTGAGGGCGCGCCAGGAGGGCATCGGCGCAATTCGGTTTGAGCCGTTGACGCTGAGCGTGAATTTTCGCTCGCGGCCGGGAATTGTGGAGTGGGTGAACCGGACGTTCGAATCGATTCTGCCGGCGAAAGATGACATCGAGTCCGGCGCGGTGGCTTATTCACCGAGCGTTCCAGGCGCCGCCGGTGAGGACGCCGTGATCGGTATTCACGGCCCTCTGGAGGGGACGAAGGAAGCGAATCGAGTAATCGAATTGATCGGAGTTGAGGGCGCGGGGAGCGTTGCGATCTTGGTGCGTTCCCGCGCGCATCTGATCGAAATAGTCAACGCGCTGAAGCGGAATCGAATTGCGATTCCAAGCCATCGAGATCGATCAACTGGGCGAGCGGCAGGTTATTGAAGACCTCATGGCGCTCACCTTCGCGCTGCTGCATCGCGGCGGATCGTGTATCGTGGCTGGCCTTGCTGCGCGCGCCCTGGTGCGGCCTCACGCTCGACGATCTGCACGCTCTTGCTGCGGCGGATCATCGCGCTACGGTCTGGGATTTGCTCCATCGGCCACTGGGATCGCTCAGTCCCGATGGCCGGACGCGCGCGCATCGAGCGAATTCTGCCCGTCTTGGCGCATGCGATCGCCGAACGCGGACGGCGTCCATTGCGGGAATGGGTGGAAGGCACGTGGGTGCGGCTGGGCGGGCCCGCTTGCGTCGTGGACGAGACCGCGCTGGAAGATGCCGCTGCCTATTTCGATCTTCTGGACGGGCTGGCGGAAGGCGCCGACCTGGCCGATTTCGATTGGTTCCGCGAGCAGGTGAACGCATTGTTTGCCCAGCCCAACGCGAGCGCCAGTGAGCGGTTGCAACTGATGACCATCCATAAAGCGAAGGGGCTGGAGTTTGACACCGTGATCCTGCCTGGCCTGGGCGCCGTCCCGCGCGGGGACGATGCGCGCCTGCTGCTGTGGCTGGAGCATCGCGGCGAGCTTTTGCTGGCGCCGATCGCGGAATCCGGCGGCGACAAAGATCCCGATTTACGCTATCTGGCAAGCATCGAGCGCCGCAAGTCGGACCAGGAAACGGCGCGCCTGTTATACGTGGCGGCAACGCGCGCGCGTCGCTGCCTGCACTTGCTGGGCTCGCCGGCGGCTGAAGGAGGATGGCACGTTTGGACAACCCGAATCGCGATCGTTCTTGAAGCTGCTGTGGCCGGTGGTGGCGGAGCAATTCGCAAATGCCGTGCAAAGCGTGCCGGAAGAACAGACGCACCGAGCGAAAGCAATCCGCCGCTTGCCTGCGACGTGGCATGTTCCGCCGGCGCCTGCCGCCGGTGGAATGGAAGCGGCCGCAGATCGAGCGAGTGCAACGGCCTGAGGTTGCGTTTGATTGGGCGGGCGACCGCTCGCGTTACGCCGGCGCGGCGCTGCACGGATTCTTGCAACGAATCGCGCGCGAGGGTTTGGAGGCAGTGGGATGAAGCAACCGTGCGCTCCCGCCGGGCGGCTTATCGAGCGGTGCTGACGAACCTGGGCGTTCCGACCGGCCGACCTGGCGTGGGCCGTCGAGCGGGTGGAATCGGGTCTGCTGCGAACCTTGCGCGATCCGCGCGGGCGCTGGGTTCTCGAGGATCATAGCCGACGCAGCGAGCGAGCTGCCGATCGCCGGACTGATTGACGGCAAGCTTGTGCGAGGTGGTGATCGACCGAACCTTCATCGACGAGGACGGCGTCCGCTGGATCATCGATTACAAAACCAGCGTGCATGAAGGCGCGCGGCCTGGAGAATTTCCTGGAGCAGGAGAAGGATCGGTATCGGGAACAACTGGAACGCTATGCGCGATTGATGGCGCAGCGGGATGGTAGCTCAAGGTCCATCCCATCCGGCTGGGCCTGTATTTCCCGCTGCTGGGCGAATGGCTGGAATGGGGCGCGCCGGTGGTCTTGCGCAAGCAGGCAATGCTGTTCGAGCTATAGCGAGCGGCCTTGATCGCGCAATATGTTAAGATGCAATTGCCGACGTTGTTTCACACATCGGGGACGTAGTTCAGCTGGTTAGAACGCCGGCCTGTCACGTCGGAGGTCGCGGGTTCGAGCCCCGTCGTCCCCGCCAAACTTCTCTTTTCATTTCAAACAGTTAGTTTTTCGCAAGGCCTCTCGCGCAAACATGCGCCGTTCATCCATGTTTCTCCCGGACCGGGTTGCGGTCGTCATATCCATCACTCCGGTTCGGAGAAATTGCAAGCGAAATGGTTGGCGATTGCGGCCTGGAACCGCTGAACGCGTGATCGATTAGAGCAATTGGCGGCGGGGAGCTTTTCTTATTGGCCCGACAAAATGGTTGTCAAACCGATTGCGGGCAGGTCAGTTCGGAGGCGCATAAAGCTCCGAGGTCGCCAGCTGGGTGAAGCCGTTGGCTCCGCCCACGACCAAGACTTGGCCATTCTGCAGCGGCGTCGCAGTGTGAACGTAGCGCGCGGCGCTCATTGGGCCGGTGGCGCTGAAGGTCACAGGCGCAGAGAGTCGGGGCCGAGCTCTAGATCCAGTTCCAGGACAAAATATCCGAGTTTTCTTGCGCGGCGCCAGTGCCGGCCGTGAAGCCGACATAAGCGGGGCCGCCGCTCAAACCCAGGAACGAACTCAAGCCGCCCGTGACGGTGGCAGAGACGAGAGGAATGGTCGAACCATCTAGATAGACGCTGATGATTGAGCTCCCGTCGTACGTGATGGTTGCGGAGTGAACATCGCCGTTCGCGAAGGTTGCCTGGACCGGCGTGGCGAGTTTCGCGGAGCTTGTGTGGTCCGGCGAATTCGCCCCAGCTCCGTTGCTCTGAATGCCGATATGCGGGCTGCTGGGATCGCCGTACCCCGTGTTCTGGTAGGTATCGAATTCGATGGCGATGCTATTCGGAATGCCGTCATACCCGATGTACATTCCATACCCGGTCAGTCCCAAGGTAGCGGCCCCGGTGGGCGCGCCCTGGATCACAAACGCGAATCCATCGCCTATCGAGGTGGCGCTAGTTGAAGGCGGGGAGATCTGGAATTGGAACGTCGTGCTGAACGCCGAGGAGACAGGGATGGCGGTCCCCAACCATGCCGACGCGGTTTCGTCGGTGGTGTTGGTGAGTCGCAGCGTGGTTCCGTTCACGATTGCCGGCGGGGCTGTGGTGTTAGTGACGTAATTCTCGCCGTTCAGGGAAAGCGCTGAGAGGTTGATGGTGTTGCTGATCGTCGCCGTGGTTGGGGCGGTAGTATTTTGGAGAGAGTAGTTGCCCATGCTCCCTCCAGAGATCGAGATCCCGTTCACGTTCACAGTAATGCCGGTCCCCGGGCCAGCATTGACAAAGCTCGCGCTCGTGTAGTTGTCGCTAATCGAGTTGTCACCGGGAATTCGGTTATCGGAGAGGGTGACGGTCGCATTGGTGGTGCCGTCAAAATCCTTGTTGACCCCGGTCGCGGTAACTGTCAGTGGATACTGGTTGATTACGAATGTGCCGCTGGCCGATCCAGTGTAGTTGGAATCGGTCACGGCGGCCGACACCGGATAGGCGCCGGCGTTGACGTCCGGCCCGCCGGTCAAGGAGACCGAGATACCGGACGGCGCGGTGGTAACGGTTGGCGACAGGGGACCGCCAGTGTATTGCTGGTTCGTCATGTTGCTCAAGGTGACCGTAACGGACTGCCGGTTGATGATCCAGGAACCGGGCGCGAGCGTGATGGCGTAGTTGTTGAGGCTGTCGCCAGCACCAACTACAGGCACGGGAGTCACCGTTCCCGAACCCGCGTTTGACCCCACCGAGGTGGGATTGTTCGTGCACGTGAGGGCGCCAACGAAGGTGCTCGGGGGAGTGGTCGCCGTAACTGTGCAGGCAGATGGCGACTGCGCCGTCCGGTTATAGGTGCCGCTGTAGCTGCCTGCCGTCGCCGTCACCGGCAACGGGTTCACCGTCTGCGACAGCCCAAACGGCGCGCCTGGCGCGAAGTTGGTGTCGCCGGAATAGGTGGCGTTGATCGGGTAGGAGTACGGCGTGGGGTTGGGGCTCGAGTTCGCGAACGTGGCAAGCCCAGCCGGCAGCGCGCTGGTCGGCACGGTTACCGTCGCCCCAATGGAATTCATTGGATCCGCAGCGAGCGTGACCGGATTCGCGCAGGGTGGCATCGTGATGATACTTCCGTCCGCGCAGATGTAGTACACCTGACCATTTGGAACAGTGGGGTCAAGCACGAACGACAGCGCCACTGTCCCCGTGGGCACTCCGATGCTTCCTCCCGTGGCGTCTACCACCTCCACTGTCAGGTTTACCGCGCTGCCATATGTCGACGGATCGGCCGACTTCGTCAGTGTGACGCCCGCATTGGCCTGGCTCACCGTAACCGAGACGTTATTTGCCGTCTCGCCCAGGAAATTCGGGTCGCCCGAATACGTCGCCATCACGTTTTCAGCAGCCGTCGGTAGAGTGCTGGTAGTCACGCTGGCGACGTAGTTAGTGCCGTTAAACGTTACCGGGACGGTGCACGCGGGGGTACTGGTGGAGATGGTCCCACCGAAGCAGATGTAGTTCGTGACCGTGTTCAGAGTGAAGGAGAACGTCACCGTGCCCGTGGGAGTCTCGCCGGATTGAGGCGGCGCAACCGTGACCGTCAACGTGACGGGCTCGCCATAGTAGTCGGGCGGGGAAGACGGAGGCCCACCGTCGGTCACCACCGGCGTCGCCTGGTTGATGGTGTCGCTCACCGTACCGCTGGCGTTGTTGTAGTTGCCGGTAGCGTCGGTGAACGTCCAGGGGTCTGTGCTGTACGTACCTGCATTAGTGTGCGTGGTGCTACTGAGACTTAATTCGGAGCTCAGGTCGGCGGGCGATACGCCCACGCCCGTGGCTGTCCCGGTCGCGGTTTGCGGGTTGCCATTGTACGTGACGTTGTATGGCGTGACCGTAATAGTCGCGTTCGCCTTCGCGATGTTCCAGGAACCGTTCACGGACGTGATCGCATAGTTGGTCAGGCTGTCGTTAGCGCTAACGGCAGCCGCGGGAACCACCGTTCCCGAACCCACGTTCGGGCCAACCGAGGTCGGGCTGTTCGTGCACGTCACGGTGCCGACGAACGTGCTCGGGGGGGTGGTCGACGTAACCGTGCAGGCGGAGGGTGACTGGCTGGCCCCGTTATAGGTGCCACTGTAGCTGCCTGCCGTCGCGGTCACCGGCGCCGGATGGATTATGCCGGTGGTGCCGTTTGTCGAGACGGCGTAGTTCTTGCCTCCATTACCATCGCTGATTACATAGCCCGACGATACTGAGATCGGTACGCTGTTCCCGGCGTTCGGGCTGTTGTATGTCTCTGTCAGGCTCGTCAGCGTATCGCCGCCGCACAGGCTCGGTGGCCCGGTAACGGTGCTCCCGCCACAGGGTACAGAGGCGGTCGGAATTGCCGCCGCACTCGTGGTCCCGTCGTAAGTCTTGGCGTTGGTGGTGGCCGTGATGGTCAGCGGCGCCGGGGTGATCACGCTGCTGGCGGCGCTCGGGACGAACGTCACCTTGTAGTTCTTCCCGCCGTTGTTGTCGTTCACGCTTCCAGCCGGCGTCATCACGTGGGTAGTGCCGGCGTTCGGATTGTCGTAGGTTTCCGCGAATGCAGGAGTATCGCCGGGCACCAGACTGTTGGTTGTGATGGTGGGTATCGCGATGGTTGAGGAAGAGGAGGAAATTGTGCCGGCCGCCGTGGTCGCGTTGTAGACCTTGGTGCTGTACACCGCCGTTACCGTGATCGGAAGCGGGTTGATGGTCAAACTGCCTTCCGTAATGCCTTGTGTCGTCCCGCCTAGATTCGAGGGGTAAAGAAGAGCAGCAGATGCGGCGGTATAGTACGTCACTCCTTCAGTGCCTGAGACTACAGTGAGTCCAGCGCAAGTGATGGGGTGATTGCCAGCGTCGTAGTAACTGTTGGCGTTGGCGGAGGGAAGCGGGGTGTAGGCGCAGGTCACGCCTGTCAGTGTCGTAGCGGGTGCGACGTTGGAGTAAACGGTATAGGTTGGGGTTGGGTTCGTTGCGCCGTACGTCACCGTCTGAGAATTGGCGATGACGGTCATGTGGGTCACGTCGCTGCTCACTGAGTTCGAAGGGAGGGACTCAGTACAGGTGGTAGGCGTGCAGGGAGTAGCGGGAGCCGTGGCATTAACTTCGGTGACGTAATAGCTGTAGGTCGTGTCGTAGCAAGTCGAAGTGGATAGGCAAGTCGACCCGGCGTGAACATAATCGTTGACAGAATCGGTATAGGTGGTGATAACTACCGGAGGATTACCTGAGGTAATGGTGACGCTTGTCAGTAAGGTAAAAGTGCAGGTTCCGGTCGAATCATTGCAGCGGTAGATGTTGTATGAAGAGGCTACTCCCGAGTTACCAGTCCAGTTCAACAGGTTACCAGTTGCCCCCGTGCTGGAGTTGGTTGGGGTGACGGTCACCATCAAGCCGCTGGGAGGAGTTAAGCCTATGCCCGTTGCGACAGCGGTAGAATAGTTGAAATCGCCTAGAGCATCTTGGCCCAACGCCGCCGTGCCAATATCGGATTTACCTAGATCGGAGGTGCCGATATCGGATTTACCGATGTCGGATTTACCAATGTCGGATTTACCCAAATCCAAGGACGCCCCATCGACGTTTACCCGAGCGCTCACCTGCTGGAGATTCACACTGAGCCAGTCGGGCGAATCAAAGAAGGCCTCGCCCCCGATGGCGTCGTAGTTTACATCCAGGCCGGTGGTGATGATCTTTCCCAAGGGAACCGTACCATTGCTCCAGTCTGGAGTGGAAACGGAGGCTCCCTGCAAAAGGACGTACTGGCCCTCACCGGGGATCGAGCCGGCGTTCAACAAATTGCCGTTGCAAAAGACTTTTGACGCCTGGCCCGGGGTATCGATGGCGCTATTGTACGGACCAAAATATCTGACCTTGTAATTCTGAATACCCGCGGGGAAAGCGATAGGGAAGGCCGAGGAGAGGAAGTTCTCCGACATCGGCAGTTCTAATCCGTACGAATAATCGATGTGCTCGTTGCCTGACGAATCCGTCAATCCTGCCACTTGATACAGGTAATTCATTACGCTGGGATAGTCCGGCATGCAAACGGGCGTGTCGTTCCAGCCGCCGTGATGTAAAGCCAGGTTGTGTCCCAGTTCGTGCATCAGGGTGCCGGCCTGCTGCAACACAGTCCCGACCTGATCGACAGCGGGAACATCGGACCGCCACAAACCGAGCGTGACCATGAAGTCTCCTCCCGGCAGATCGCCTACGCCCGAGGTGCTGCCGGCTTCGGGAGCGCTTAAGGGGGTGGTCGCAGCTATGGCATGGCCGAAAAGCGCGTAGTGGAAACTATCTTTGCGGTTCAGCGCGAACAGCTGGGGCAGGCCGCCAACCGGTCCCGGCGGCGATGGAAATCCCGGATCTCCATCCTTGATGGCGCCAAAGCCGGTCTTCCAGCCCAGAACTGAGTATTGTTCAGATTGAGGAAAGAAATTGCAGGCGCTAGTCAGGCACAGAACCGAGGATTCCTGAACAACGTTGCCGCCCTGCGCGTACGGGATCGGAACGATATAGGGCTGTCCCTGATAGTTGTCGCCGACATCAAAGTGCAAGTTGATTCCGTGCGACTTGAAAACGGAGCCAACCATGTTGAGGGCGGCGAGTTGCGGATTGTGAGTGTGATTTGGAACGCTCAGCCCGGTCGACTGCATCCAGTCTATCTGGATAAAAATGTCGGGAACGAATGGGCTCGCTCCCATGGCCGGGAAGTTCACGCACATCGCCTGGTTTTGCGGCGTGCATGTGCCAAACGTGGCTGCGGTGGTTGGTGTCACTATTTGCGAGGGCGGGATGCCATCGTTCCGGACGCCGGGGTTCAAATACAATCCGGACTTCTCCCATATATCCAGAAGCCCATCGAAATCCGAGTCCTGCACGTTGCTGCTGGTAATGATTGCGCCCCACGAGAGACAATCGTTCGAACTCTGCACCTCCGTCTGCACAGAGGAAGCGTTGGTCGCGAGATTATAGTTGAACGTGTAGTTGTCCCAGTCTGCGCCCTGTGCTCCCACGAACGGATTCGAGGGTACTCCTTGCGGGATGCCGCCGTTGACGGTGAGCGTTTCGGCGTAGCCCCTTTGTCCGCCGCCCACGATCTGGGTCATCTTCGCGTTAGGGCTGATGGATGCCTGATAAAATCCGCCCATGGTTTGGTTCAGGCTCGGGCTCCTGGACGCCACACCGGTAAACGCGCCATCGTAAATAACCACGGATCGAAGCGGCGCGATTCTCGGAGTCCCCGGAGTCACCAGACGATAGACCACAACCAGGGTCGCGCCCAGGAACTCGGTGCCGTTCGGGTTGCCGGTAAATGTGATGGTGTGCGTGTAATTGGCTGTTCGAACGTTCGCGGTTGAATTGATAGCCAGATATCGGAGAACATCCGCGCGGTAGACACGCAAGTAAGAGTTTGTCGATTCCGCGCCACCGCCCGCGACGCACGCCGGAATCTGCGGACTTCCCAGCGCCAAGCCAGACATGGGATAGGCAGAGTTGGGACTGGGATTGCCGGCAACCGTAACCGCGCCGTCAAAGGTACCGGCCGTCGCGGTTGGCGTCGTAGATGAAGTGGGCTCTATCGTCTCCCAATACAGAAATGCAGCGATGATGTCGGCCGGAACCGCTCCCCTGGCAGCGCAGGGAACGACGCTTGCGAATAATCCGGGCCCGCTGGTGCAAGGCACGCTATTGAAGGGCAGGCTGACACTCTTGGGGTTGGCGCCCAGCGTACTCAGGCCGCCTACGCCGCCAACCACGTAGTCTCCCGTAACAAAGTAATTTTGAAAGTAGTTTAGCGGGCCTTGGGCACTAGCCACTTGGACGAATAGAGCAAGAAATCCGAGACCAAAGAGTGCGGCCGATTTTGCGCAAAACGCTGTTAGAGCGCGTCGAACATCCATCCGATACATCCAAACTCCCCGTATCCCAACCGATCCTCCCCACGAAGCGGAGTTCCCCGGTAGCTGCGTGGTCAGCGCGGTTGGGTGCCATCTTAAGTTTGTAGAGCGTGTTCAGTATCCCAATAGCGAGAGGGCGCGTCAAGGAAAAAGGGCCTCAGACTAAGAAATATTCGGACTAAAAGTCCGGTACTGTGAGTACCGCGAGGGCCATACCACTCAGTGACTTATCTAGATGGTTCTTCACTAGTGGATGCGGCGCCGCACGTCTGCCAGTAGAGGATCCTCGCCGGCCTTTCCACGGATGCTCAGGTACTGTTTGTACGAATCGGCGAAGCCCGCACTCTTCAGGCCCTCTCGCACCCGTCCCTGGTAATAATAGACCGGCGGGAAATAGCCGTAGGTGGGCACTTCATCCAAGAACAACGCCAAAGCTTCACCGCGGCGCTTGACGCAGCGGTCGAACTCCGAATCGGCCTCCGTGAACGCTCCCGCTTCCAGATAAGCTCTTCCAAGATCGAAGCGGCCGATCCAGGTATCGAGCAGGCTATTCGCTTGGGTGAAGAGCTGGACCGCGGAGTGGCTGTCACCGTTGTTTAAAGCGATCTCGCCTTCGATCAATTTACCGTAGGCCTGGGGTTCAGTCTGGAGCTCGGAAGAGAGCCCGGCGGCCAGTTCCTTGGCCTTAGCTGTTTCTCCGAGGGCGGCAAGGTTCCGTGCCGCGATAAATCTGGTCTTCACGGCCTTGCTAAGATCCAGCGCGTTATTCGCGGCTTTAAGGGCAGCGGTCTTGTCGCCCCGCAGAAGCTGGACATAGGCCAGCGCCGAAAACTTATCGGCCGCGGCATCCGGGTTCTTTGCCGCCGAGTCGTCGGCCGCGCCATCTTCGAGAATTTTCACCGCCTCGCGGTAGCGGCCTTCATAAATGGCCAAGTCCGCCAAACCCGCAGCGGCGTAAGAAGTGTCGGTCTTCCGGACCTCTTCGTACTCCTCTGCCGCCGGTGCGAGTTGGCTCTGCCCCAGGTTCGCGAACGCTTGTGCCCCGAAACCCCAACTGAAACCAGGTACCAGTTGCAGCGTCACCCCCGCCTCCTTGGCGGCAGTTTGAAAATCGCCGGCGTAGGCTGAGTAGGTTGAATCGTTTAGACGGTAGGTGGCGCGTTTGGGCAGAATGGCCACGGCCCGCCGCACCTCCTCCAGCGCCTTCGGCATGTCGCGCAGCAGCACCAGGCAATTCGCGATGTTATTGTATGCTCCCGTATCAGACGGGTATCGTTGCAGCAACGATCCATACTCGTCCACGCACTTCTGGGTGTCCCCGCTTAAGTAATACAAGTAAGCGCGCGTGCGGAAACGTTCCCGCTCGGTCATATGGTCGATGTGACTAACGGCCAGCTTGATGTACTTGTCGGCATCTTGCGATCGGGAGATGTTATGTGACGCGGCAGCCATCCCAAGGTAGGCCAGCCCGAAACTCGGATCCAGGTCCACGGCCTGCGAGAAGTGCTTGAGAGCATCGTCGTACTGGCCTTTGGACAAAGCGTCCAGCGCGATCGCGTATTCGTGAACGGCTTCCAGAGACGCCGCCGACAGCGTCTCCATGGAGAACCGCTGCTCGGAGTCCGAGGTGACGTCGCCCAGCGCCTTGCGGACAGCGGTCCCGAGCTTGGTCACGGCAAACAGGACTTGATCCTTGCTCGAGGCGGCTTCATCGGCGTTAGCAACTACTTTGCCGGAGACTGTCTGCACCGCGCGCAGCGAAAGCTGGTAATCGGCGCCGCGCCGGTCGATTGAGCCGGACACCACCACGTTCAATCCTTGACTAGCGGCAATCTCCTGGGCCTTCGCGTCGTCGAGTGGACCGGATAAGGCCTTCAGACCCAGGTCTCGCAGCCTGCTGCGGTCATAAGCACTGATGAAACTGGCTCCTTCCAAAGCCAGCTTGAGCGTGGACTCCAGCGTGCCGCTGAAAACCGGGTCTCCGGTGTGGTTGTTGAAATCGGCTATCAGCACGGTCATAGGCGCAACTGGCGCGGCGGGTCTGTTCAGCACCCGGTACCCGCCATACACGCTGGCCGCCAGAACCGCGGCAGACGCGACCGCAACAGCGATCCATTTGCCGGTTTTCGATTCTGTCATCATCGCCACGCGCGGCGTGACGAGAGCCTTGGCAAGCTTGCCCTCCTGCCAGTCGTGCAGGTCCCGAGCCATGAAGGCCGCGCTCTGATAGCGGTCCGCTGCATCGACAGCCAGAGACTTCTGGATGAGGTCGTTCAACGGCTGCGGTATGGTTGGCTCAATCTGAATCGCGGGTGGCGGAGGCCCTTGGGTACGCAGCAACATGCTGGCCAGCCCTGAGTCTGCCTTGAATGGAACCACGCCGGTCAGCATTTGGTAGGCGATAATGCCGAGCGAGTACAGGTCCGAGCGCTCATCGGCGGGCATTCCCTTGGCTTGCTCCGGTGACATATAGGCGGGTGTGCCCATCACGGTTCCGGCCTGGGTCATTCCGGTAGCTTCCATCGAGCGGGCCAGCCCGAAATCCATCACGCAGACCCTGCCGCTGGCCTCGATCATGATGTTTTGAGGTTTCAAATCGCGATGGACGACGCCCTCAGCGTGGGCTGCTTCGAGCGCGGCGCAAACCTGCAGCAAGATTTTGACTGTCTCGTCTGGCGTGTACTTTTGCCGTTCTTCGATCAGGGACGCAAGATCCTGGCCCTCGACGAATTCCATGGTGATGAACCGGATACCGTCTGCGACGCCCAAGTCGAAAATGCGGATGATGTTGCGATGCGTGATCTTGCGCGCGAGGATCAACTCCTGCTTGAACCGTTGAAGAATGCTGGCATGGCCGGCTAGTTCCGGGCGGATTACCTTCACCGCCACTAAACGGTCGAGTTCGCGGTCCCTCGCCTTGTAGACCGCTCCCATGCCACCTTCGCCGAGCAGTTTCAGGATTTCGTAACGATTGGCCAGGACGCTGCCCTCTTGCAGCGACACTGCGAGATTGCCAAAGGATCCTTCCCCCGTGTTCCGCGAGGAGTTGATACCCATGGCCGCGTTGGTCACCATCGTGGCGTTGGTCACCATCGTGGCGCTGGTGAGCATGGTGGCATCGCCATCGGTCCCGAAGGAACTGGAACACATGGAGCAACGGGAGGCTCCAGCCTCATTGCTGTGATGACACTGCGGACACTCTATGCTCTTGGCCGGTGCTTCCATTGAAACTCTAAGCCGTAATTCTTTATGATAAGCCGACAGGCTGCGACAGCGGAAACAGGCGAGGGCATTGGGTGGAAGTTGATTCCGGTGCGGCGTCGTTTGCGCCAGCTCAGTTTTTTCCGTCAACTCTGGTGAACGGAGTGCCCGGTGATCGCACAACGGGACATGATCAACGTGCCGCCGGGCAAGGCGTTTTGAGGGCCGGGGCGGAAGCCGTAATTAGGCGGGGCGACCGAAACTCTCGATTGCCGCGGCTTCGTCCTCAAAAGTCTGCAGCACCGAATCGATTTTCGTCACGTTCAGGACGCGCCGCACCGGCGCATCGGGGCGCAGCAGCTTCAGCACGCCGGCGTTCTTTACAGCGTGGCAATAGCACTGCATCAGGACTCCAAGCCCGGTGCTGTCGATGCGGCTGACCTTGCTCAGATCGATCAAAACTTTCCTGTCGCTCTCCAAGCGAATCGCCTTGGACAGCTCGGCCAGCTCCAGCGATGCGGCCAGCAACTGCGTGCCTCGCGCGAATTGCAAAACGGTTACGCCGTTCACCAGCTTGCGCTCCACCACCGGCTCGCCCAGCCCGCGCATCAGCCACTCGCTCGCTCGCATCTCCTCGAAGCAGTCCTGGCAGGACAAGTAATGGCTTTCCCACTGCGCGGCCAGATCGGCACTCAGCCGCCGCCCGAGGTATCGCGTGATCGTCTGCTCCCGGCCAACCGGATCTTCGTGGATCTCCACGCTCATATACTAGAGTGACGCGAAGGCCCCCGATGTTGCGTCTGCTCCACGTATATCGCACGAAATCTTTCCTTAGCCCGGCACAGGACGACGCGGAAGTTTTCGTCCGTCAAGCCGGTCGATTTCAGGATCTCTTCCTTCGATTTTTCTTCGAGATAAAAGGCGCGCAAAACGCTTCTGTCGCGCTCGGAGAGCTGATCCAGCCCCTGGGCGATGGCTTGGCGAAGCTCGAACAGATCACTGTCCTGAATCAGTTCATTCTTGGGTTCTGGAATCACCTCCGGCATAGGGTCCTCACGAAGGTTTCGCCGGCGATACTCGGAAATCACGTTCCGGCAGATCCCGTTCAAAAATGCGCCCGCAGCGCCCGGGTTTTGGATCTTTTCTCCGCGCGTGGCGCTCAGGTAGCGCATGAGGCTTTCTTGAACGACATCATCGATGTCGGCGCAGGCGAAACCCAGGTTGTAAGATACCTTATAGCGCAACCTCGACCGGAGCTTCTCCAACTCCTCATCGGTAGGATTCATCACGATTGCGGGGTTTCGTGGCCCGTCGAATGCGCTATCGTAACATACGGTGCGTATAGCGACGGCAGCCGGGACATATGAATATTGAACCCACTGAGCTCGACAAGGCGGTGCTACTGAAAGTAAGCGGCCGGATGGACGCGGAAAACGCCCACGAGTTCGAGGAAGCCTGCCGGCGTTGGGTCACCCACGGCAAAAAGCACTTGATTGCCGATCTGGACGGTCTTCAGTACGTCAGCAGCATGGGCCTGCGGTCCTTTCTTTCGGTCGCCCAAGAGCTCCAGTCCGCTTCCGGATCGCTGATTTTATGCGGCCTTCACGGACTACCGCGTCAGGTATTTGAGATGACGCGGCTGATCGGCCTGTTCCCTGTATTCGAAACCTCCGAGCAAGCCATCGCCACGCTCTAATGGAACCCACACGGCTAACTTTGCCTGCCAGCGTGGAGTCGATTACGGCCTTTCGCGAATTTGTGCGCGGCGGAGCGGTCGCAGCCGGCGTCGCCGAGAACGAATTCGGGAAACTGGATCTGATTCTCGAAGAGATCCTCGTGAACGTTGCCCGCTATGCTTATTCACATGGGAGCGGAACGGTGGAGGTTGCCTATGCTCCGGCGGGACCGCACCGGTTGCGGGTAGAGATTGCAGATTTCGGACTTGTTTTCAATCCTTTGGAGGTAGATCCTCCCGATCTCTCCAGAGGGTTAGCCGAAAGGCCAATCGGCGGCCTGGGCGTGTTCCTGGTGAGGAGCATGGTGGATTCCATTGACTACCGCCGCGATCAAGACCGGAATATCCTGTCCTTTATTTTTCCGGTCGACGGCCCCAGCCCCGACCAATGATCGTGTGAACGTTGTAACTTTTTTTGCCGGTCTGCAACATTCTCCGGAAGTGTGTCACTCTATAACGTAAGCAGTGCAACATAGGCTGCGGACAAGAAAGAGGATTGGATGACTACGCTACGCAAATGGAGATTCCCCATCTTGATTGGGAGCGGCCTGATCGCCGCGGGTATCCTGTTTTACTTTTCGAGCACGCGCGTCAACTCGGATAAGACCCAAGGCGCAATCGGCAAGCGGGACGTCTATCGCGATGCGCAAGTCAACTCAGCCGACGTTGCCACGCCTGGCTCAGCGCCGGTTGCCACGGAAGCGATTTTGCAAAGCAGCGAATACAAGGAACTGGCCAAGGATCAGGCTTTCCAAGAACTGATGAAGCAAGGCTCATTCGCCCAACTCACCAGGAACCAGGCGTTCGTAGGTTTGCTGTCCGACCGGTCCTTCCAAGAGATGTCGCGAAACGCGATGTTTGCCCAGTTGGTCAAGACCGATTTGTTCAAGCAGGCAATGCGACAGGACCTCAAACAAGAAATGCGGTTGGATATGTTCCGCCAGGATGCGCGATTCAGCGAATTAACGAAGACCGAAGCCTTCAGCCGCCTGATTAAAGAGGACTCGTTCGCCCGGAACGCCAGGAACGAGGCGTTCGCCAACCTTCTTTCATCCAGCTCCTTCCAGAACATGATGCGAAGTGATTTGTTTCTGAGGCTGGCCTCCCAGGCTTCGTTCCAGCAGGCGTTGCTACAAGGGAGCGCTGCGCAGCTAGTGCGCCAGTAACGATGAGCCTTTGGCTGTAACCCGAACTTTCCTAAGAGTCCCGCGTTGCATCGCGGGACTCTTATTGCTTTCCTGTCTGTCCCCCGCGCCAGCGTTCTCCGCCGGCCATCCCAAGATCTTCGTTCAATCGTCTAAGCACGTGGAAGTTCTTTATTACAGCCCGGCTCACGAATATCTGGTCACCCATCTCATTCGTTCCTACGAGAATGCCCTCAACTTCGAGAACGGTCTTTTCCATTACACCCCCTCTCAGAAACTGACCGTCTTGCTCGAGGATTTTGGTGACTACGGCCACGGAGCCGCGGGAACCGTCCCCTCCAACTTCATCGATGTTGGCATCGCGCCCTTCAGCTACACTTACGAAACGCTGCCCGCCAACGAGCGCATGACTTGGATCATGAATCACGAATCGATTCACATCGTGATGGGCGACAATTCCAATGCGCTCGATCGCCGTTTTCGCTCGCTGTTCTTCGGCAAGGTTTCGCCCACCGATGGGGACCCGGTCTCGATCCTCTACAGCTCGCTAACCAGCCCCCGGCATTATTCCACGCGCTGGTTTCACGAAGGCATCGCAACGTTCATGGAGACCTGGATGGCGGGCGGGCTGGGCCGCGCCATGGGCGGCTGGGATGAGATGGTGTTTCGCACCATGGTCCGCGACGACGCCTACATCTACGACGTGGTGGGGCTGGAATCCGAAGGAACCTCCGCCGACTTTCAGACCGGCGCAAATTCGTACCTGTACGGCACGCGCTTTATGACGTGGCTCTGTTACATCTATGGCCCGGACAAATTGCTCCAATGGATTACCCGCGGCGAGAACACCAAGCGCTATTTCGCGTCGCGCTTCAAGCAGGTCTACGGAATTGGGATGGATCAGGCATGGAAAATGTGGATCGCCGATGAGCGCAAGTTTCAGGAAGCGAACCTGGCCGACATTCGCAAGTATCCGGTAACGATGCCGCAAAGAATCACGCAAAGTACGCTCGGCTCCGTGTCGCGCGCGTATTTCGATCCGAAAGCCAACGTGATCTATGCCGCCATCCGCTATCCCGCGCACATGGCCAGTATCGCGGCAATTCATGTAGACACGGGTAAGATCCAGGAATTGAAAGACATCAAGGGACCGGCGCTGTACTACGTGACGTCTCTTACCTGGGACCCGCGAGGCCGCAAACTCTACTACACCAGCGACAACAACGATTTGCGCGACTTGAACGTCTACGACGTGGACGCACATCACTCCGAACGATTATTGAAGGACGCTCGCACCGGGGACCTGGCGTTCGATGCCGCCGACGGTTCCATCTGGGGTGTTCGTCACAATAACGGTTTGTCGACGCTGGTTGAGTTCCAAGCGCCTTATACGGAGCTGACCGTCCGGCGCGATTTCGAATACGGAAACGACATCTTCGACATCGATATCTCTCCCGACGGCCAGTATCTGACCGGTGCGATCTCCGATGTGAGCGGCAAACAAAAGCTGGTTCGTTTCAAAATTGAAGACTTGCGCAAGGGTAACGCCGCGCCCTTCGAGGATCTCTACGACTTCGAATACAACTCGCCCGGCAATTTCGTCTTTTCGCCGGACGGCCTCCACCTGTTTGGCTCGTCGTACTACACGGGAGCATCCAACCTGTTCCGCTACAGTTTCGAGACCAAAAAGATGGATGTGATCAGCAATGCCGAGACTGGATTCTTCCGCCCCATCCCATTGGCGGATGGATCGCTGATCGCGTTCGAATATACGAGCAGAGGATTCGTGCCGGCGCGCGTGCCGGTGAAACCACTCGATGACGTAAGCGCGGTGAAGTATTTCGGCCAGGTCACGCTGAACAAGTACCCCGAATTGCGGAAATGGAAGCTGCCGCCGCCGGCTTCCATCAACTCCGAGAACCTGATTACCCAGGCAGGGGAGTACCATCCGCTGCGCAACGTCCAGTTGATCTCGGCTTATCCGATCGTGCAAGGCTATATGAACACGGCTGCGGGGGGAATTCGCGCCGAGTTTGCCGATAAACTGCGTCTGGTAGGTGTGAACGTGGACGCCAGCTACTCGCCCGACCCGAATCTTCCAGAGAACGAGCGCACGCACCTTTCCTTCGACGCGCATTTTTGGGATTGGAAGCTGACGGGCTACTACAATTATGCCGATTTCTACGATCTGTTCGGCCCCACCAAGCTCAGCCGTAAAGGCGAATCGTTGAAACTGGCGCATTCGCAATACTTGCTATACGATGCGCCGCGCACGCTCTCGCTCGATTGGAGCGTGGCCGGTTACTCCGATCTCAACGCGCTTCCGGAATATCAGAACGTGTCCACCAACAACATCGGCAATCTGCTGGATGCGAACCTGGGACTCAAGTATTCGAATCTGCAAAGGGCGCAGGGCGCGGTGGATGACGAGCGGGGCACGGCATGGGGCCTGCACACGCGCCTGTATTACACGCACGGCGCGTTCCCCAGCGTGTGGGGAAATTACGATCGCGGATTCCTGCTGCCGCACAACAGCGCGTTCTGGCTGCGCACTTCCGCCGGCAAATCTTTCGGGGACTTTGACAGTCCGTTTGCGAGCTTCTACTTCGGCGCCTTCGGCAACAACTATATCGATCATCTTTCCATTGACCGGTATCGCGAATACTACAGTTTCCCCGGCGTGGGTATCGATGCCATTGGAGCGCGCAGCTTTGGAAAGGTCCTGGGCGAATACAATCTGCCGCCTCTTCGGTTCCGCGAATTCGGAACCACGTGGGCTTACGTAAACTGGGCGCGGCTTACCGTGTTTTCGTCCGGCCTGTTCACTAACTTCACCAGCGATCCCAGCCGCGGTTATTTTGCTAATCTCGGAACGCAGCTCGATCTTCGCATGGTGCTCTTCACTTACTTGAACACAACGCTCTCCGGCGGCTACGCCGCCGCGGCCGACCGTAACGGCCACATCACCACCGAATATATGGTTTCGCTGCGAATCCTGTGATGCTCTCAATCTCGGGCCGGTTGCTTCTCGGCCAGGTGACCGCGAGCGTCCTTCCCGTGTTGGTCTTTCTGTTGGTTTTGCAGCTAATCGATACCTACAAGCTGCTGACGCTCGGCCGCGTGGTGCGATCGGTAGTGGTGGGATGCGCGGTAGCGGCGATTTGCTACGGCCTGAACACCGCGGTTTATGCCATTGGCCTGGTATCGCCTTCCATCTGGGCGCGGTCGGGTGCGCCGGTAGTCGAAGAGATCGCGAAGGCGCTATATGTGGCTTGGCTGCTGCGCACCAATCGCGTAGCTTTCATGGTAGATACGGCGATCTCCGGCTTCGCCGTGGGCGCGGGCTTCGCGGTGCTGGAAAACCTGACGTATGTACCGGATCTTTCCTCGAACGCCCTGGTTGCTAGCGTCATCCGCGGCCTCGGCACCGCGATGATGCACGGCGGCGCGACCGCGATTTTCGGCACCGTATCGGCCAACTTCAGCGAGATCCGCGGCTCTCGCTCGGCGCTCACGTTTCTGCCGGGGCTGGCTATGGCCGTCGCCGTCCACGAACTCTACAATCAGCCGTTCTGGCGGCCGGTGATCGCGGCCGCTGTGGTGCTGGTTACCCTCCCGGCTCTCATGACCTTGATTTTTTGGCGCAGCGAGAAGGCGCTCGAAAAATGGCTCGGTACCAAGCTGGACAGGGATATCGACCTGCTGCAGATGATCGCAACCGGGACCTTTAGCAAGTCGCCGGCGGGTTCGTACCTGCAGTCGCTCGAAAGCACGTTCACCCCGGTGATTCTGGGCGACATACTCTCGTATCTGCACCTGTCGCTCGAACTGAGCGCGCGCGCCAAAGGCGATTTACTGCGCCGCGAGATGGGTTTTCCAGTGACGCCCGACCCCGAACTGCGGGGGCAATTGAAGGAGCTGAAATTCTTGGAGTCGCAGATCGGCCGCGCCGGGAAAATGGCGCTGGCCCCGCTGCTGGGGCAAAGCCGGCGGGACATTTGGGAGTTGCAGCTGTTGGTTGAGAAAACGGAGCTATCCTAGCAGGGAACCTTGGGCTAGGTTCCAGCGTTCACTTCTTCCGCCCAGCCTGCCAGTTCTGGACCAGGGTTCGAACCCCGTCGTCCCCGCCAATTCCTTCCATCCCTTCCTCTTCCGGCACTCCCTGTTCAAAAACTTGCGTGATTACGTGCTCATAGCTATGGAGTTCGTCCCACGGCGGGACGATTTCTTCGAGTGTGGCTATCTAAATGAGGCAACGATGTTAAACTACTCTACATCGCTGCAGCGCAGTTCGAGTTTCGGACCATCGGCCCAACGCACGTATGAAGGCAGGGTAATCTTCCCATTGCGTTTCCGCCTACTGCTCGGTCTATTCCTAGTCAGTGCCGCAGCTAGCGCGCAGACCACGCAGGGCCTCATCTCGGGAAGGCTGCTGAACTCCGTTACTGGGACGCCCATCCAGAGCGCAAGAATCGTCTTCGCGAGTTCGCTTACCACTTTGGCCGGCGGGGCCGTGAGCGATTCCTCCGGATACTACCTGTTGCCCTTACTGTCGCCTGGGATCTACCAGGTCCGCGTTACCGCCGACGGGTTTCAGGCGCAGGAAGTTCAGGACCTCGAACTCACGGTCGCCGCCCGCATCGATCTCGACTTCCGCCTGCGTCCCTTGAACGATGTCTGGGAAGCCGGCCAGTACAACAGCGTTTTCCTGCCGGGCGCGAAGACCATTGTTACCTTCTACGGGCCGGACGTGGACAGTACGAAGACCGGATCGTTCGAAGCGCAAAAGGGGCGTAGCGAAACGCTGGAATCGACCATTTCGGAAGTTATCGACCGAACGGAGCTGGACGAGCTTCCGCTCGAGGGGCGCGACGTCTACACAATGCTGGTGACCCAGCCTGGCGTCACTTCCGACGCCGGCACCGCGCGGGGCCTGGGACTCTCCATCAACGGGCAGCGTCCCACCGCTTCGAATTTCATGCTGGACGGTCTGGAGAACAACAATTACCTGACCACCGGGCCGCTCACCCCGATTGCGCCCGAGGCCATCCAGGAATATCGTGTTTCGACCAACAACTACTCGGCGGAATATGGCCGGACCTCCGGCTATGTGGCGAACGCGATCACGCGATCCGGCAGCGACCAGTTTCACGGTCTGGTCTATTTCTATATCCAGAACGACGTATTGAATGCCGACAGTTTTCAGCTGAACCTGGCCGGAACGCCTCGCACTCCCGACAAGCAGATTCAGCCCGGCTATTTCGTGGGCGGTCCGATTCTCAAGAACCGCCTGTTTTTCTCGAGCGCCTTCGAGCACCTGAGCAGTAGTAGTTTCCAGGGCCCTACAACGTTCCTGCTTCCGTCCACGAATTTCTTCTCCGTGTTTCCGCAGCAGAATACCCCGCTCGGCAACCTGCTGACGATGTACCCGGCGCCCGTAGTCACGGATGGGACCAACCCGCTGGCGACGCTGACGGTTGCGCCGCCCGTGGCGGTGAACCGGTCACAGGGAATCGAACGGCTGGATTACACCACGCCCAGCGGCCGCGATCGGATCATGGCGCGCGGCATCTTCGTCAATACGTCGGAGCCCGATTTCATCTGGAACCCCTACAAAGGCTTCATCACGCCGCTGAGTGACGATACCTGGGCGATTGGCGGCAGTTACATCCACGCGTTTTCCGCGAGCCTCACCAACGAATTCCGCCTCAGCCGCACCGATGACGACCTGCACTTTAACCGCCCTAATCCGGAAATCCCCACCTTGCTCGTCGCGGCGCCTTCCAACTATTACCCGATCTCCACCGTCACGCTACCCGGGAGCTCGCAATTCTATAGCTATAAGAATCACAGCAAGACGACGGAGCTTCTGGATAACGTGATCCTGTCGCGCGGCCGCCACCTGATCACGGTTGGCGCAGGCGTTCTGCTTAGAAACCTGAGCGGATACCTTACGGCGGGACAGGACGGAGAATACACGTTCGACAGCCTGTTCGATCTGATACTGAATCAGCCCAGCAGTTTGACCGCTACCATCGAGCGCGACAGCCCGGCGGGCATGGCGATTCAACCGAGTTATGATCGCCAATACACGTACAATCAGTATTATCTTTTTGCGCAGGATTCATTCCGCCTCACCCAGCGCCTGACCGTCAACTACGGCGTGCGCTACGAAAATTACGGATCGCCCAGCAACGTCGGGCCGAACAAGGACGCGCTGCTGCGGTTGGGAAGCGGCGCCACTATGAACCAGCAACTCGCCGGCGCCACATTAGTCACTCCCACCGGCGGCAGCGAGCGGCTGTTCGGCGCCGACAATCTGGACATCGCCGTTCGCGTGGGCGCTTCCTACGATCTGTTCGGCACCGGCCGCACCCTCTTGCGCGGCGGATTCGGTACCTTCTACGACCGGCCCTTCGACAACCTCTGGCAGGATCTGCGGAGCAACGATTACGTGCTATCGTCCTTCCCGATACAAGGCGCGTTCAATTACCTGAGTCCCATTGCGAGCGTGCTGCCCGGCCTGGCGCAAACGTCGACTCCGACCACCTTCGCGTTCCCTAACGTGACGCTGGTGGCTCCGAATTTAGCCAACGGACGCGCGTCCAGCTACTTTGCCGGTATCCAGCAGCGCGTGACGAACGATTTCATGATTGAGGTAAACGGGTTGGGTACCTATGGGCGAAACCTGGTGACGAACGACGTGATCAATCGCCAGTTTACGGCCGCGGACGGCGGGAGCGTAAACCCCAATCTCCCCGATGTCAATTATCGGGCGAACCAAGGCTTTTCGGACTACAACGCGCTCACGGTGGTGGCGCGCTATCGCTGGAGCCGGGGGTACCTGCAGGGCTCCTACACCTGGAGCCATTACATCGACAACCAGAGCGATCCGCTGGCCGGCGATTTCTTCGACCTCAGCTTCACCAATATTTCATCCGGCTCAGGAACGGGCGGACAAGCCGCCTTCACCGAGCAATTCAATCCGAACAGTGACCGGGGGAACTCCGATTACGACCAGCGGCACAACCTGGTCCTGTTCTCTTACTGGAATCTCCCGGCAGCGTTGCAGGGGTCTAAGCTAGGCATTCTGTTCCGCAACTGGAGCTTGTCCGGCCTGGCGGCTTTCCGCGCCGGCTTGCCCTACACCGTGATTGACAATACCAGCGCTGTGATCCCGGGCAGCGGCGCGCTCATCAACCCGCGGCCGGATCTCATTAATCCAAACCCGGTATTATCGAGTCCGATAGCGATACCTGGAGGCAAGCAGTTACTCAACCCGGCCGCTTTCGCGGGGGTCTCGGACAGCATGGGCACGCTCGGCCGAAACTCGCTGATCGGCCCCGGTATTTACAATATTGACCTTTCTATCGGACGTTCCTTCGGTATACCATGGTTCGGGGAGTCGGGTCGGTTGACGCTCCGCGCGGATGCGTTCAATTTCCTAAATCATGCAAACCTGAACAATCCCGACCCGCTGCTAGGCGACACGAGCACATTTGGCTCGGCGCAATTTGGCAGGCTGGGGGATCCCAGCGGTTTTCCGGCGGTGAGTCCGCTGAATGAAACTCCGCGTGAGATTCAACTGATGCTCCGGGTCGAGTTCTGATGGCATAGCTGGAAAAAGGGGTGACAAACGTGAATCAACGCCTGTGGAGCGGTTGGTGTTCGATCGGTCTCGCGATCGGGTTCGGCGCGCTAGCGCTCGAGGCTCAAAGCCAGCCGGCGTCTGCCACTTGCAGCATCGCCCCACCCGCCGCGCAATCCTTTTTCATTGAGCGGACCGTCATGCCTTCTAACACCGGGACCACATACGACACCAGCCTTTCGGCGGATATCCTTGCCAGCCTCGCCGCCGGAAGTCAGGAGATGCGGGAGCAGCTCCTCTATAATCCCCAGGCAAACACGCTGACATCTACAGTCTTTCTCGTTCAGGCCGGCTCGCCCATTCCCACTCCTAGCGGTGTCAGTATCACTGCGGCGACGCTCGCCAGCTACACCATCTCGATCGACCGGACCTACACGTCGTGCAGCCCCTACCCCAGTGTCATGTTCGCCGGGACCATTACCTCGAGCTCTGGCGGCGCGTCCGCTCCGAATGGCATTTACAATCTGACCTTCAGTGGAACGCCGGCCACCGTATCCATCGGCTACACCACCGACAATCCCCCGCAGGTCAACAACGTCGTCACGCTGTTCGCCGGCATCGCGGTTTCCTATTCCCCGGCCGGGTTTGGGACCATCACGTTTCCAGGGAATGCGGTTCCGGGCCAGCCAACCATCACCAGCGTGGTCAATGCCGCCAGCTTGCTGCCAAACATCGCGCCGAACTCCTGGGTGACGATCATTGGCAGTGGTCTGGCTTCGACCAAGGACACCTGGAACAATTCGATCGTCAACGGTGCGCTGCCCACTAGCTTGGACGGAGTCAGCGTAATGATCGGCGGCATGCCCGCCTACATCAGTTACATCAGTCCGGGACAGATCAATGTAGTCGCGCCCCCCACCAGCCCGGGACCAGTGACAGTGACCGTGAAAAACTCCGCCGTAACCAGCGCTCCTTTCACAGTGACTTCCAGCCAATACAGTCCCGCAATTTTTGCATGGCCCGGAAACCAGGCCGTCGCGACGCATCTGGACTTCAGTTATGCAGTGAAAGCCGGCACATTCGCGGGCGTGACCACGATACCGGCGAAACCTGGTGAAACGATTATTTTATGGGGCACGGGATTCGGCCCCACCACTCCAGCCGCGCCCGTCGGCAGCGTAGTTCCGTCAACTCCGGCAGAGGACACTTCAACCCTTCCCACAGTCACGCTCAATAACTCGCAGGTAAACGTCTTGGGGGCGGCGCTAACAGCGGGCGCGGTGGCTCTGTATCAGGTCGACATTCAGGTCCCAAATCCGATGCCGAACGGCGACTGGCCATTGCAAGCCAGCGTTGGCGGAGTGACATCCCCGCTGGGTATCATACTTTCCGTTCAACAATAGGAACGTCGGATTGCGGCCTAGAGGCCTACCGGCCTTTTGCCAGCCACTTCTTGCGCAGCCACACCAGCCCAAGCAGCCCGGGCGTCAACCAGAGGGTGGATGGCTCGGGAGTGGAAGCAAGGGTGGCGGTGGAACCGAAATTTTGCACGCTGTCGCAGGGGCCGAGAACCAGGGTAAGTTCACTCTCCAGGTCTGTTACCGGCGAGGGAAATAGTGCGCTCTGGGTCAGATCGTTCCCCCCAACTCCCAGGCTGAGGTAGGAGCCGCCGTCGGTGCACGAGTTCCCAACAATCCTGCCATCACCGCAAAACTGCCCGGTCAAGGAAACCGGATCGTTTGGCCCCGTATTGATGGATGCGCCTGAAATATGCGGCAAGACAGGATCCAGCGTGTATTGAATCGTGTATGTGTCGGTCTCGCCCATGGGCGCCACAAACTCAAATTCGCTGGCAGCGGAGAAGTCGAACGTAAGAGAGCTCCCTGTGAATGAAGGAGTGACAATGATTTCGCTGGAATCGAGCAGAAAAGCTTCTGGGTTGGTAGACGAAGCATCCAAACTGTCAAAGTCTACGGTATAGCCGCCGGCCGGGCCCAGGCTGCACCCCGCATCCGCTCCGTCGATATATTGTGCAAGTGTGGCCACACCGCACGTACCGCCAAAAAGCGCCGTAGTAAACAGTGTTGCTCCCAAAGCAAACAGGGCGACTGGCGCGATCCGCCGTCCTATGGCTTCTAGTCCGCTCTTGAACATACAGGTAAGGACTCCTTCGCGATTAAAACAACAATTGTTCGCTTGTTTAGTGTACACTCATTTGGTTGCTAGGACAAAAAATACCGAGGTACCATAACTTACTAGTAGTCCCAGCGCTGGGATGGACCGTCCACCGGGAGGAACCGGCCGGCGAGACTCGCAGATGGCGCGGACTGGATTGGGCATTGTGGCGGCTGGAGGGGCCTGGAGCGTCACATGCGTAAGGTCCCCATAGCCCTAACTCTACAGATTTTTTTATCTTGCGGCCTTGCCCGGCCGGCCGATCTCACCGAAAGCAGTATCATCACCACCTTTGCCGGCGCGGCGCATACTTTCAGCAGCGATGGGCAACCAGCCCTGAACGCGGCTCTCTCCGGGTTCCAGGAACTCCACACGGACAACGCCGGAGACATTATCTTCGCTGACACAGGCAATCAAACTGTGACCAGGTTGAACTCCGACGGAACGCTCACGGTTCTGGCGGGCAACGGGATCGTAGGCTTTTCCGGTGAGGGCGGCCCGGCGCGCAGCGCTTCTCTCAGCTTTCCCAGCGATGCCGTGATGGACAAGGCGGGCAATCTCTATATTTACGATTCCCTTAACTATCGCATTCGTATCGTGACGCCGGCCGGTATCATTTCCACCTATGCGGGCACTGGCGTCGAAGGATATGCGGGCGACGGGGGCCCTGCACTTCAGGCGCAAATCGAGCTGGAAGGCAAAATGGCGATTGATGCAGCGGGCACGCTGTACTTCACCGATGGGGTTGACGCTGTCATTCGCCGCATCACACCGGACGGTTTCATTTCCACCTACGCGGGGAACGGGCAATTCGCTACCGCCCCCGATGACGGCGACAACGGACCCGCTACAAAGGCATCGCTGGGGCTGGCAGCCGGCGGTTTGGCGGTCGATGGCGCGGGGAATCTCTACGTTGCAGAGGATTACACATACCAGATTCGCAAAATTGCGCCCAATGACATTATCACCACCGTCGCAGGCTCGGGCGCCTACGGCTACCTGGATGGGCCGGCGGCTTCCGCGCAGTTCACAACACCCTACGGAATTGCTCTCGATGCCAGCGGCAATTTGTATGTCGCGGATGTAAACAATGGTGTGATTCGAAAGGTGTCTCCGGCCGGCATCGTGAGTACGGTTGCCGGAACACCGGTTTTCAGCTTTTCGGGCGACGGCGGTCCCGCCTTGGCGGCCACCTTCCGATTTCCGGAGGGAGTTTCGGTTGGCGGGGATGGAAACCTGTATATCGAAGATACCGGGAACTTCCGCATCCGGGCCGTTTACGGGGATGGAACCATCAACACCGTAGCCGGTGACGGACAATTCGAGGCCACGCCGGATGGCACGCCTGCGGCAAACGCATCATTATTGGGTCCCAACTTTCTTTCGTTTGATCCATCAGGACGTCTGTTGATCGCCGACCCTGGGGATTTCACCGTGAAGCGCATTAACTCAGACGGACGAATCCAGACCATCGCGGGATTGGGTATCCAAGGTGTCGGGCAGGGTTACCAGCTCGTCTATGGCGGACCCGCTACCGGTACATTGTTGGGGACCCCCAGGCAGGCCGTGGCCGATGCGAAAGGCAACATCTACATTTCGGACGACTATGCCAGTGTCGTCTATATCATCACACCCGACGGCAACCTGAACCTGTTCGCTGGGCAAGTTGGCGCTTACCAGTTTGGCGGCGACAACATTCCGGCAACGAGTTCGTCGTTCGTTCAACCCGAGGGGCTTGCGCTGGATGGAAGCGGCAACCTGTATATCTCCGATCCCGGCGACAACCGCATCCGGATGGTCTCGGCCGCTACGGGCGTCATCACAACCTTTGCCGGTAACGGTACAGCCGGCTTTTCCGGCGACGGCGGCCCGGCCAGCCAGGCTATGCTGAATTTCCCGCAAGGCATCGCATTCGATCCGAAGGGCAACCTCATCATCGCGGATCGTGGGAACAACCGGCTGCGTATGGTGACACCCACCGGCGCCATCTCAACGATCGCAGGCGATGGGACCTCAGCCTCCACCGGCAATGGGGGACCGGCTAGCGTCGCGGGCCTGCATCACCCGTACGTTGTCGCGGCCGATTCCGGCGGCAACATCTTCCTCATTGAATCCACTGCCGAAACCGTTCGTGAAATCTCCCCCGGCGGACTTATCTCGTTGGTTGCCGGAAACGGGCAGATCGGTTTTGGGGGCGATGGCGGCCCCGCGCTGCAAGCTAGTTTCAGCCAAGCGCAAGGACTTGCGGTCGATTCCGGCGGTAATCTCTATGTCGCGGATTTCAACAACAACCGCGTGCGCGAGGTGCTTACGACAGCGGCCACCGCAGCCGCCGTACCGGCCAGCCTTTCGTTTCTCGGAACCAGCGGCGGGGTAAGCGCCAGCCCGCAGGCCATCGCGCTTACCAGCAACCTGGCGGGACTGCAGTTGGTGGCCACCACCGACAGCCCCTGGATACAGGTTCCACCCACCATCTCCTACGCCAAGGGGAGTTTCTCCGTGTCCGCGGATCCCAGCGCGCTCCCGGCGGGAACTTACCAGGGCAACGTCTTTCTGACATCCCCCGGCAACAACACGGTGCTGTGCGACGTACCCGTAACGTTCCTGGTGAATTCGGCGGTGGATCCGCTGTTGAGCGTCGACACCACCCAGCTCACCTATTCTTTGGCCGGAACGGCGCAGAGTCAGTCCGTTCAAGTGCTGAATCTGGGAAGCGGCCAGATCAACTTTCTTGTGGTCTTCAGCGGGGCGGCCAGCGCGGGTCTGACTGCCTCCATTGCGCAGGGAACAACCCAGCCGAATCTACCCGCCACGGTGAGCATCACGGCCGATCCGTCCAAGCTTCCCGTCGGAACCACCTCCGCCTCGTTGCTGATCCTCGGCACAAATCTTCAATCCGTGACCATTCCGATCACCATCACGGTTTCGCCAACCCCGCAGCAAATGGCCCTTTCGCAGGGCGGAGCCACTTTTGTCGCTGTCCAAGGCGGAGGAGTGACGCTGCCCCAGAGTTTTGACATTCTCAATACCGGATCGGGAGCTTTCAGTTGGACGGCGCAGGCCAGCACGCTCTCTGGTGGCTCCTGGCTTTCCATCTCGCCCGCCAGCGGTAATTCTTCCGCGACGAACTTCGGCTCGGTGATCGTGTCCACGAATCCGCTGGGGCTCGCTCCTGGCGTGTACTACGGAATTGTCGTGGCGTCTTCGGCGGGCACAATAAACTCGCCGCAGCAGTTCGAGGTGGTCCTGAATGTAGTTGCGCCGAACCAGTCCTCGGGAGCCACTGTGGCGCCCTCCGGGCTCATCTTCACTACCCCGGCCGGCGGCGACAGTCCGAGTTCTCAGACCTTCGTGATCACCAATCCAAGCACGTCGGTTGCATCGCTGGCGGTGAATGCCACTACCACAAGCGGCGGCGACTGGCTGGCTGTGGCGCCGGACAACGGAACCATTTCGCCCGGTGCGTCGCAGATCATCACCGTTCAGCCTAATGTCGGCTCTTTGGCGCCGGGTGTGTACCAAGCGTCAATAATCGCGCAGGCCGGCGGCACGGCGCTTACCGTCAACGTGGTCTTCGTGGTTGTTCCTTCGGTTATTACGACGGACGCATCATCGGCCAGGCCGCATGCTGTACCCGCCAGTTGCACGGCGACGAAACTGTATCCCGTATTCACTTCGCTCACCCAGGGTTTCGTCATTCCGGCGAGCTGGCCGTTGCCCATCCAAGTGCAAGCCGTTGACGACTGCGGAAATCCGATGACCAGCGGGCAGGTGGCCACCGATTTCTCAAACGGCGACCCGAGGCTTTCCCTGGCGTCTCTACAGAACGGACGTTGGCAGGGTATTTGGTTGGGCCACAACCCGAGCGCGAATCAAATCGTGATCACCGCCAACGCGAACATCGCTTCGCCGGCGCTGCACGGGTCGGCAGTATTCACAGGGCAGCTGGCGCCGAATCCGAACGTCCCGTCCGTCAACTCTGGCGGAGTGACCAGTGGAGCGGAGGCATCCGGCCAGGTTGTAATCGCTCCAGGCGATCTGATTACGATTTCCGGCCAGTATTTTGGAGCAGCGCCCGTTTCCGCCACCCAGTTTCCGCTCACCACGGATCTGGCAGGAACACAGGTGTTTTTCGCGGGAGGCCTTTTGCCGCTGATTTACTCCAGCAGCGGAAAGATCCTGGCGATGGTGCCCTACAATCTTGCGCCGAATGCTCGGTATGAGCTCCTCGTAAGCCGGGGGGGCACAATATCGGGGCCCGCATCGGTCACGGTCGGTACCGCTCAACCCGCTATTCTCCAAATTAGTACCACCAACAGCCCGGCCGCAGCCAAAAACCTGTGGAGCCTTTTGACGGCGGGCACGCCCTTTACTCCAGCTTTGGCCGCGCCTGCAACTGCTTTGAAGACTGGTGAGAATCTCGTCATCTATTGCACGGGCTTGGGCGCTATCAATCAGCCGCTCGCTCCCGGCGCGCCTCCGCCGTCGACGCCTGTCAGCGCCGTGAATACAGTCTCCGTGCAGATTGGCGGCAAGAGCGTCCCGGTGACGTTTGCCGGACTGGTACCTGGGTATCCGGGAATCTACCAGGTCGCGCTAACGGTGCCGTCTGACGCTCCGAGCGGCGAAAATATCCCGGTCACGGTTTCGGTTGCAGGGGCGACCAGCCCAGCCGTGAAAGTGTCGTTGCAATAAGTCAATTCAGGGAGCCTCTTCCGCTGCCGCGCTCTCTGGGATCACGCACCCGCTGGCTGCGCAATCGTGGCGGATGCCGGCTTCGAATCCCCGCTCGATGAGCGACTTTATGGCGTCCCGGCTGAAATCGAGAATCCCCATTCCACTGCCCAAATCGTGCTGTGGATTGTAACGGTGAATGGTCAACGGCCTGAGCCGCCGCGGCGCGCTAGTGGCCCGCATTCGCCTCTCGAATCCAGCGATGGTTTTTTGCGACAGCGGGAGCGCGCTCTTCTTCTCGCCGCCCGCACGTAGGCGCAGCCCCTCGTTGATTTGCGCCGCCGTTTCGATATCCCGGTTGGTGGTTCCCGCAAACGAGATCGCCATCGCGCGCTGGAAGATATCCAGCGTGCTGTCGAGCCTGGTGGATGGCATGTTTTTCACCAGCGGGTCCACGTACAGCACGTGCAGCGTCGATGCGCCCGCGTCGATCGCGGGTTTCAAGGGAGTGTTCATGATCAATCCGCCGTCCATGTAGACGTTGTCGCCAATCATGATTGGCTGGAAGATACCCGGGATGGCCGCCGAAGCCCGCACCGCCTCATACCCATGGGCGCCGGCCAGATCCTGGTTCGCGAACAACACGATGGATCCCGTTGTCCAGTTCGCCGCCGCCACGGTGATCTTGCGCTCCGATCTTTGCAGCGCTTTCAGATCCAGGACCCGCCGCAGCGTTGCGGGCAAGGCGTCGGCCTCAATAAGCGCGGCCATGTCCACCAGGGCCATGGCTCGCGTTGCAATCCTGCCCGTGGACAAAACGAAGTTCGATCCGCGCCGGACCAAAGTCCGCGCCAGGGACGCTCCGTCGCTCGCCAAGTCCGTAAATGGCCGCAATGGATCGCTTGCGAGCGCAGTTGGATTCAGGAATCGCAGCGGGTCCAGGCGGAACCGGAACACACCGTTATCGCCGAACGGAGGCCTGGAAGCCAGATCCTGCAGCCAAACGCGATCCAGGTAGTCGAGCGCTTGCGTGACGCCCGAATCCAGCCGTGAAATCATGAGCGTAGCGTTGAGCGCCCCGGCCGACGTTCCCGTGATAATGCCGGGATCTACCATCTGATATCCGGTGGCGGAAGTTTCACCGGTCAGGATGGCCCGCATGACTCCGGCTTCGTAAGCGGCGAATGCCCCGCCGCCCGAGAGCACAATCCCCACATCCCGTTGGATGCCCTTGCCGAGGTCTGCTTTAGCCATCGATCAGTCCGCCCGTCACCACCCACCGCGGTAGCGCTTTCTCGTCCAGCCAGTCGGGGATTTGACGCCACGTCATCAGGGCGCCCACCATCGTCTGGTAATGCTGGGTGAAATGTTGCAGCAGAAAGCGCTTATCAAGATGGTCGCGCGAGATGCAAAGCCCGTCCGCCGCCTGCCCTGCCGTAAGCAGGTTGGCCATGGAGATGTAAGTATTCACCGGGTCAAAACTGCCCAGCCCGAATACAGGAAGCGCCTCCTTAGCGCCCGGCAAGAGGCGTTCCACCCAGCCGAGAGAAGCGGTATTGGCGAGAGAATACGCCCACTGAACGGGGTTCACTGTCACATTCGTCACCTGCTCCGGCCGGTTCGAAGCGAAAGCCATGCGCAACGTAATCTTTCCCGTCGGCGCTACATCGAATTCAATGGATTCGAATGCCGCATCGAACTCCCCCGGGCCATAGGCCGAAAGTCCCGGCTTCGGATTTCTTATGAAAGCGTAACCGAACCCGTAGCGGCTCTCGACGCCTTCTCCCGGACTTTCCTGGTCAATCACAAAATCGGGCGCCAGCACCAGATAACTCGCCTGAGCCAGGTTTACCACCGCGCCCGGCCCCCCTTGCCCGAGAGGCTCCAGTCTAAGCTCGAAATCGAAAATCTCAACGCGCAGGACCACCCATTCGTACCGTTTCACTACCTCCCGCAAGTCGAGAATCGCGTTGCGCTCGTGCGCCGGAAATCTCAAAATCGCGCCCGTATCGCGGCTCTTGCAGTAAAGCTGGGAAAAACCGAACCCTAGCTGCTGCCGCGCGGGGGGCTGGCACCAACTCAAACCTCCGATGTACCTGGAGGGATCGGGATACCCGCTGCTGATATGCGCCGTCGGTTCGCTGAAACTGCTGACGCGCATGAAATAATGCAGCACGAACTCCCGCACCTGCTTGCGCCACTCCAGCCTCTGGCTGTCGTCCAGGTCCTTCATGGCTCCGGGGTGGTCGAAAAACATCTCCTGGTAGTTGCCCATCACCGGTCTCGTCCGGCCCCGAATCTCGATCTTGTCGAAGAAACCGAAGCCTTGGTCTGGCCGATTTTCCGTGCGGGCCAGGTCAAAACGTTGCGCGAAGCTGCCCTCAGCCGACGCCTTTTCGTACCAGGCCTTGAGAGTTAGTCCGTCTTGGAGGTACCGCTCCACGCCGGCGAGAATCTCGCGATCGCCCTCGTCAACCGTAGCAGGGTCCACCGGCGCCGCGGCGCTGGCGGGCTCCCCGGACAGAGACGCGAAGTCGTGCTGGCCACCCAGTCCGCTCTGCGTTACCTCAATTTTGCGTCTTGCCATTTTAAGATTTGACCCGCCTTTGCGTAGCTTCCAATTCCTCTAATGTACTTCAGTTCATCCAAGCTCGATGGCTCTGTGTGCCAAACTGTTAGCGGTTATCATGAACGAACTCTTGAGCTTGTCCGCGACAAAACAAGCGGCTCTCATCCGGCAGCGCAAAATCTCGTCGCTGGAACTGGTGCAGGCTCACCTGGACCAGATTGCGGCCGTTAATCCAAAGATCAACGCGGCCGTTGCAGTATGCGGCGAGCTCGCGGTGGCTGAGGCGCGCGCGGCCGATCAGGCCATGGCACGAGATGAATGCCAGGGCTCGCTGCACGGCGTTCCGTTCAGCGTTAAGGACTCGATTGAGTTGGCGGGCAGCGTCTGCACGGCGGGGACACTGGGCAGGGCCGGAGCGCAGCAGTCAACTGAAGACGCCACGCTGGTTGTCCGTTTGCGCGCCGCTGGCGCGATCCCGCTTGCCAAGACGAACCTTCCCGATTTGCTTTTCGCGTTTGAAAGCGACAACCTGCTCTTTGGAGCAACCAATAACCCCTACGATCCGGCGCGCACGTCGGGCGGAAGCAGTGGGGGCGAAGCTGCATTAATCGCGTGTTGCGGCTCGCCCTTTGGATTGGGCAGCGACGCAGCCGGCAGTGTACGACTGCCAGCAGCCTTTTGCGGGATCGCCGGCATTAAGCCGACTTCCGGACGACTGCCGCGTACCGGCCACTTTCCGCCCGCCGGTGGCTGGATTGAGGCGCTCTGGCAAATAGGGCCGATGGCCCGCCGCGCGTCGGATCTCTGGACCATCCTGCCGTTGTTGGTTGGTTCCGACGGCCGCGATTCAACCGCGGTGAACATGCCCTTCACCGATCCGTCGCTGGTGAACCTTCGCGAATTGCGGATGGCGTTCTACACCACGAACGGTTTCGTTCCCGCGCAGCCGCAAGTTTGTCAGGTGATACATAAGGTAGCCGAAGCACTGGAAAGAGAGGGCCTGCAGGTAAAAGAAGACCGGCCCGGCTGTCTCGAAAACGCCTACCACCTGGAAATGAAGCTTTTAGGTGCGGACGGCGGGGATTCGTTGTGGCGATATCTCGAGCAACTTGGCTCCAGCTCGATCCATCCCCTGCTCAGAAGCTGGTTGGAGAAGCTTGAACCCTACCGGGTCAGCCTGACGGGCTTCCAGGATTATTGGGCCGAGTGGGACCGTTACCGCGCCGAGATGTTCACATTTCTCCAGACCTACGACGTTGTTCTGTGTCCCGTCTATACCCAGGCGGCTCTTCTCCATGGCACGTCCAGCCTGGATGAGAACTTTCACGGCTTCAGCCATACCATGGCTTATAACCTGACAGGCTGGCCAGCCGCGGTTGTCCGTTGTGGCGAATCCGCCTCCGGCTTGCCAATCGGCGTCCAGATTGTGGCACCGCCGTGGAGGGAAGACATCGCACTTGCCGTGATCAGCCGGCTGGAAGAAATCTTCGGAGGCTGGCAAGCGCCCCCGCTGATCGAGTGAAAGGGGTCCCGTTACTTGCCGGTTTTTGCGACGATGCCTTTGCTCTCGTCAATGGTGATGAACTGATTCGCCGGAATGCCGGTGAAATTCTGTTTCGTCCCGCTAGGCCAGTCCACCTGGATCGTTTTCACGCTGGTGTCGCCGCCCAAACCGAAGGTTAGCGCGAGATCGCTCTGCGAGGCATACGATGAACCACTCCGAACCGTATTCCACTGCTTTCCGGATGCGCTCTCAATTCGAACTACGGCTCCAATTCCGTCACGGTTCGATTTGGTCCCAACCGTCTTTATGCACACCCAGTGGTTGCGATTTCCGCCATCGTTGCGCAGCAGGCGGGCGGGACCGTCGCTGGTGGAAAACAGGACGTCCAGATCGCCATCGTGGTCGTAGTCGCCGAAGATGGCGCCCCGAGCCACCATCGGAACAGTGAAGGCTTCTCCCACTTTGGCCGACATGTTGTCGAATTTCTTGCCGCCGACATTGCGGAATAGCAAGGGCGGCTCCTTGTACTTGATCTTCGGCTGGACGCGGCCGATTTCTTCCTCAATGTGGCCGGCGGCCGTCAGGATGTCGGGATATCCGTCGAGGTCGTAGTCGAAGAAAAACGCGCCGAATACGAGCGAGAGCAGACTATCTCTGCCGACCGTGGAAAGCGGAGCTTCATCCACAAACAAGCCGTTGCCTTCGTTGTGGTACAGCCCCAGCATCTGGTTGGAGAAGTTTCCCACCAGCAGGTGCGCCCGTCCGGAGCGATCATAATCGGCCCAGTCGGCGCCCATGGCTCCCCGCGCCACGCCGTCCTCGCCGAAAGCCACTCCAGCGGACATGCCCAGTTCGCTGAACGTGCCGTTGTGATTGTTGTGATAAAGCTTGTTGGGCTGGGTGTCGTTGGTGACGAACAGATCCGGCCAGCCGTCCCCGTCGTAGTCGATAACCGTAACGCCCAGGGATTTGCTGGTGGGCTCGCCCAGGCCCGCTTTCATCGTGACATCCTCAAATCGTCCATTGCCGAGATTGTGGTAGAGCTTGCTCTGGGTGCCCTTGTAGGATTCGGGAGTGCAATACGATTTGGTTGCCCCGTCGATGGAACACCACAGATCGGTCTTTGGGGTCCACTGAACGTAATTCGCCACGAACAGGTCGAGTTTACCGTCCTTGTCGTAATCGAACCAGGCGGCGCTGGTTCCGAAGCTTGCATTGTTCAGGCCCGAAGTCTTGGTGACGTCCTTAAACTTGCCGCCGCCCTCATTGTGGAACAAGTGGTCGCCGTTCAACGCAGTGACGTAGATGTCGTCGCGCCCGTCGTTGTCAAAATCGGCGACCGCAACGCCGATTCCGTACATTTCGACGTCGAGACCGCTGCCTGCGGTGATGTCGGTAAACGTGCCGTTCTTGTTGTTCCGGTAGAGCGCGCCAGTGGATTTTCGGCCGCGCGGAGTCCAGTCCTTGCCGTTGACGAGAAAGATGTCGATCCAGCCGTCTCCGTCGGCGTCGATGAACGCGACACCGGCGCCCACCGTTTCCGGAAGGTACTTCTTGCCGGATTTGCCCGCGTTATGTACAAAGTGAATGCCGGCCGATGTCGTTACGTCGGTGAATGTGACGTCCACCGGTCCCGGCGTGCCCGCAATCGCAACGGCGAGAATGCATAAGGCCGCCGCGCCCAGAAATACCCTCACTCAGCTCCTCCAGCCTGGTTGCGTGATGCCAGCGGTTTTCCATGCTTCACACGCGCCGCTGTCGCCGCGGAGGATGGATGAGCAGCCGTTAACGCCACGCTCTCATGATCGTGAATGCTCTGCCTCTCGTTATTTTCTTCGGGACTGATCAAACGCCGGATGGCCGTGATCGATTGCGAGGACTCCTCCGCCTTGAAGCGCCGGAACAGCTTCTCCTCGCGCGCGGCTGCTTGGGCGTCGCCACAACCGCGGTACGCCAGCATAAGGGTATAGTGCATCTGGAGATCTTCGGGATCGACCTGATATACGCCCTTTAGCGCGTCGATAGCGTCCTGGTACTTTCGCTGCAGGAACAGGATGCGCCCTATCTGATCCAGCACTACGCGGTCCCGAGGATACTTCGATGCGGTCACCCTCAGCGATTTCAACGCCCCGTCGTAGTCTCCATCCGCCTTTTCGATGAGCGCTTTGAAATAGTACGTGCGTCCCAGGGTGGGATTGACTTCAAGCGACTTCTGAATAAATGGCTTAGCGGCTTCGGTTTCGCCCTCCTGAATCAAGGCGCGTGCTACGTTCAACCAACCATCGGCGTAGCCGGGTTCAGCCTCGGTAACCTTCCGGAAGGCGTACTCGGCTCCCTTCAAGTCCCCCTGCAGCAGCATGCCGATGCCCCAGTCGTTCCAACGCTCGCGATCGGGTTTGGTGGCAACCTGTTTCCATTGCGTCCCGGCGGGATCGTTGGTCAGGCCGATTTTCGCTTCGGCTTTGGCCAGGACAATGATCGGCAGGTCCGGGATCTCGCCTTTCAGCTTGCTGGAAACGTTCGCCGGAATGTTCGCTTTATCAAAGGAGTACTCCAGGCTGTTGTGGTTTTTGTCCAGCAACGACGGATCCTGCCCCGGCTTCGGCTGACCGGCGAACGCAAATTCGGTATAGTAGCGCGTGAATTTGCGATAGTTCAGCTTCGCGGTTAACGAAATGGGACCTTTAGCGTCCTTCGGGATGCGAAGCAGATAGTGAACCGTATCGGCGGCGCCGGGAGCGATCTGGTGCGCGTAGAGAACGCTGCGAGCCTGCCACGCGTTGCGCTTATTGATTGGATTGCCCGCGCCATCCAGCTGATAGGCCTTGTAAAAATGAGCGCCGGTTTCGACATCGCCCTTACCGCCGTCTTCCACCTGGCCACTCCAGAACACCGTTTTTCCCGTGGCGTCCACGCCCTTGAGTTCCAGCCAGATATCGAACGCGTCGATGGTGCCGCCCGGAAAGAAATGGCCGATCTTCCGGGTCCGCACCACCACGTCGACGCGAGCCGTCGACCCGGGCGTCAGCTGCAGGTTGGATTTGTCGATGGGCGCGGCAACCTTGCCCACTTCGCGAATGAAAGTATCCCCGGCCTGGTCAGTCTCTTCCCCGGAGGCGATGCCCGACATGACTTTCGGACCAGTGGCGGCGCGCCGCACCATCCGCGTTCCGTTCTTCTCGTCCACCGGAGCGGCGGAGAAGATATCCACGGTGATAAATCCCGAGGTGAGGAACTTTTTCGTGGCTTCCATCTGCGCCTGATCGTCGTTCACAAACGGGACGGCGGTATTGGCGGCCGCAAAACGATGGGAGTGAATCTGCCCATCCCGATTTCCCGGTTCAGTGGAAGGAACCTGCGGCATGTGGCAATCGGCGCAAGTCTGGCCTTTCGGCGGGTAATAGAAAGACCGCGCGCCTTCGCCAAAACCGCTGGCCTGCCAGTTGTCATAGTCGTCGAACCCGCGGAACCAGCGGTAATTGTTGACCGCCACGTCGAGATGAACTTTATGACAGGCCGAGCAAAATTCCGAGGCGTTCGACTTCATGAACGGCTTCAGGAAAGTGCGGCGATGCGGTTCGGGATCCAGGTAAGTCATGAAGTCCACCATGGTTTTGACGTACTTGTTCTTACTGGTCATCAACTCATGGAGCGCCGGGTATTCTATGGTAAATCCGCCGTTGCCCATGGTACTGTCGACATGCACGATGGCATGGCACGAAGTGCAGGCCAAACCTGCTTGCGCCTCCGGCGTATCGATCTGTTCCTTGATGGGGTGGTCAAAGCGGCCGTTGAAGAAGACGGCGTGATCGTGGCAACCGGCGCACCATTTGCTCGGCTGCGGGCTGCCCTGCGCGTCCTGCATGTACTCGATCGCCTTACGGTAGAACTGATTATTGAACGACCCGAAGTGGTGCATCGAACTCTTCCAGTCCGAGTAGATCTGTTTATGACACTCGCCACAAGTGGCGGAGTCCATGAAGAAGTTCGACGGGATGATACCACCCACGTTGGTCTTCGCCGACGACGGGAAAAACGGCGAATGGGCTCCGCCGCCCTCTCCGGCCATCTCAGTGGGAACCGTCAGAGAGTTCGTGATTCGATCCAGGGAATTGGGGAAGGCCTTCCGGTAAGCCAGGGTAGCCAGCGGAAAGCCGATCAGAACGATGCAGGCGAGCTGGAACGCAGTGCGGAAGCTGCGCCATCCGCCGCCGTTCTCAGCGGCTTTCTTCCAAACCCAGGGAATCAGGCAAGCGGTACCGAGACCGCCGGCGATTATATGCGTCCACAGCACCCAACGCAGTTCGATCAGGCTGCCCTTCCACGTCAGGAATGCGCCAGCCAGAAACGCAACCAGAAAAAGAACCAGCGCCAAGGGAGCGCCCGCCGCCAGATCGCGCGATTTTGACAGAAGAAAAAGCAGCGCGAACGTAAGCACCACGGACAACGCCACATGCAACAGCACATTGCCCATGTAGAAGATGGTTGGAGAGGCGAACGCCGCCAGATAGCCCGCGTTCACCAACAGCACGAGAAAACCGATCCCAATCCACTCTCTTAGTCTGATGCTCATATTTCGCGGCTCCATATGTCCCCCCTCAGCGTGAACTCATTGGCCAGGGGAGAATCCGGATGTCCTACTATGATACGGCAACCGTGCCCGCAGTCAATGGCGATTGAAGTTCGGAGCGAAATGAACGACAGTAATCCAATGAGCTCAGCCGTTGCTTCGATTCCAGGCAGCCGGCGGGATCCAATGATCTATTGGAAAGCTTACGTAGCCGCCGTTCTTGCGGTCTGGGTTGTGGTCGCGTTCGGCTTGCACTATTGGCGCGAAATCAGCGAGCACTGGCAGATGGCGCTGGTGATGATCCCGGGCTCCCTGGTCGCCGGTTCCACTGCCATGGGAGGAGGCACGGTGGCGTTTCCGATACTGGTGCTCATCCTGCATCAACCGCCCTCCAACGCGCGGAATTTCGGGCTCCTCATTCAGGCGCTGGGAATGAGTTCAGCAATGTTTTTCATGATCGGCCGCAAGGTTCGCCTGCCTTTTCGCTTTCTGCTCGGTACCACTGCGGGCGCTCCCATCGGTCTGCTGCTCGGCGCCTTCCTGGTCGGCCCGCATGTGCAGAACAGCATAACCAAGCTTCTGTTCTCCTGCCTTTGGATGAGCTTCGGGCTTCTGATCCTGTTCGGAAACGCGGAGCTTTGCGGCCTGAAGGGAGCGCCGCCGGGGAACAATGCCAACGCGCACAGGATTGGATTGCTGGTGGGTGTGATCGGTGGGCTCATCGTGGGGATCATTGGCGTGGGCGTTGAGCTGTGCGTCTATGTCGTTATGGTTCTGATCTACCGGGCCGATCTCAGGACCGCGATCCCTACGGCAGTTTGCGCCGCGGCGCTGGCATCGGCCGAGGGAGTGGCCCTGCACATGTGGCTGGGCGACATCGAGCGCCGCTCCGTGATGGACTTGCTTGCAGCGGGCCCCCTGGTAATCTTCGGAGCGCCTGCCGGGGCCTGGCTGGCGAGCGTTGTGCCTAGATCTCGCTTGCTTTATTTCGTTGCCGGACTTTGCGTCTTCCAGTTTTTCTGGACTCTGCAACAGGTGGCGCGCGGAAGAGAGGAGTGGATCTTCACAGGCGTTGCGATGTGCGTGGCTGCGATCCTGCTATTCACTTTCTACCGGGCTGGCTTGCGATTCGCGTATTCCGCCGTTAGTGCCAGTAAATGAAAAATCACGACCATCGGGCCGATGAAGACGGGCACCAAACTCATCGGGAACCACGTCATGGGCTGGCTGGTGATGCCTGCCTTCACCAGTCCGAAGCGCTCTGACGATGTCAGGATTGCAAGGGTAACCGAGATCGAGAGCCCCAGCAGTCCCAGAAAGTGCCATTGCACAAAGCCTGTCCGGGCTGTACCGTTCGCCTTTACCAGACCGGCTGCCACCAAGAACGATGTGGATGCGAAGGCCACATCGATCCAGGCGGTTGGAACCGCGAAAATGGCCGGTAGCACGTGCTGGTGGGCCTTCACCAGCGCCAGCAAGCCGAAGAATCGCAGGGTTTGCGCGAGCGTTAGCCACCGCAGGCTGCGTGCCTGCACGAATAGGCGAAATCTCCCGGAGAGCCAGTGCAGAATCAGGAATCCGCTGGCCGACAAGATCCCGCCCATGCCGAAGAGGGTGGCTGAGGAAAAGCGCTCGAACCACCCTGTGATCGAGAGTGAAAACGCGAGCAGGAAAGAAGCCAGGACGAGCGCCGCCGCGATCCCCATAGCCGCTCAGCCCGCCCAACGCGTTTCCGCGGCCGCCAGGTGTTCCATGATCAGCGCGGCGCAGCGCTCCACTTCCAGCACGGGAAAAGCGTGCGAGGCGCCGGCAATCTCCAGATAGCGGGCGCCCGGAATTCCCGATGCGATCGCTCGTCCCGACGACGGCCGGGCAATTAGATCCTTTTCTCCACTGATCACGAGCGTCGGTATCCCGGATAGCTCCGCCAGCCGCGTGGTCACATCATGAGCGCTCAGCGCGGACAATTGCCGATTGGAGATAGGCGGCAGGTCCGCGATATCGTGGCCGAACACGAGCGCCAGCCGTTCTGCCAGGTCTTTGGCTTTGGCTTTGTCATCGCCTGGGGCAACTAATTCCATGAAGGCGTTCCGCCGCATCTGGCGTGGCGCGAAGCGCAGGCGAAGGCCGATCCAGAGCAATCGAAGTGTCATCCGGGTAGCGTCGGCGCCGTTGGCGAACGTATTAAGAAGCGTCAAACTCCGAACACGCGGTCTCGCGATTAAAGCCAGCTCCAAAGAAATCAAGCCGCCCAGCGAGTGCCCGACGATGTGCGCGGAACCCCAACCCAGGTGATCCATCAGGGCCAGAGTATCGCGCGCCATCTGATTCACGGTGAGCTTTCTTGCCGCCGGCTGGCTGGCCCCAATGCCGCGGTTGTCGAAAGTGAGGCAGGTGTAATGCGCCTTCAGTATTTCGACCTGCGGATTGTAAGCTGTTCCATGCGCCCCCACCCCCTGGATCATCACTAGCGGCGGACCTTCCCCGTCGACACGATAAGCGAACCTGCAGCCCTCAAATTCGAACGTTTGCAGTTGGGACACTGAATAAGTATGCATGAGCAATGCCTGGAAACGACGGAAGGGCGATGGCTGTACAATACAAGTCTGGCTTGTTCGTGTGAGCACGGGTGCGGTTTTCCATCTACGGGAAATCGGGCAACCGTGCTGCTGGCCCATGTGCGGCCACGAAATCTTCACCGTTTTGGGAACCGGCAAGTCACACCAGCGTTAGAAAGTAGCAGGAGGAAAAATCAGCGATGTATCGGGTTTACGCGGGTTTGGCGTCGTTACTATTGGCTGCATCGTCGTTGGCCGGAGGCGACGACGCTTTCGATAAGGCCGAGCGGGCGCTTAGCGCCAAAGACTACGCCACAGCAGTTTCGTCTCTCGAGGAAGCCCTAACTGCCGACCCCGACAGTTTGCGGGACGCGAGTGAATACCGTCAGGCCACCATTCGGCGGGCGTTCGCCGCGCATGCCAATGATCCGCATATAAAAGAAGGTACTCCGGCCGACTATGACCGCGAAATCGCCTTCTTTGAAAAGCTCACGGCCGCGAACCCGAAATCGGCCAACGCGTTTCTCAACTACGGGTTCAGTTATGTCGACAAGATCCCCGCGGCGGGCACCATTTCCCAGGTGATTCTAGCTAACAACGCACTGGGGCTGTTCACGAAATCCATTGACTTGAAACCGAGCTGGATTGCGCTGTACACGCGCGGCAACAGCTATCTCTTCTGGCCGAAGATCTTCGGCAAGTACCCCCTGGGCCTGGCGGATCTAGAGCGAGCGTATGCCATCCAGAAGACTGAGGGCAAGAAGAGCTTTCACGTTCGCGTCTATATTTCGCTGGGCGACGCCTATTGGTTGACCGAAAACGCGGAGAAGGCTCGCGCCATCTGGAAAGAGGGAATCGCGGAATTTCCGGACAGCGAACCATTGAAGGCGCGTCTCGCGACGGGGGACGACAGCATGAAGCAGTATCTCGACAGCGTTCTAGATCCCAACAAGCGGGTAGATACCGATCTGCGCCAGTTGTGGATGAATCAATGATGGTTGACCCCACTTGCGCCTGATCCGGTTATGGAAAAGCTAATCAAGCCGCTGGTTGCGGAGCCTGATTCCAGTCCGCCCAATTCCGTTGAGATCGGACCTTCGGACCTTCTTCCGCGATTAAAAGACAACGGCTATGACACCGAGCGCGTCGGCCGGCGCCGGGCCTGGACCGAAAAAAAGACCGGAGCCCAACTGGGACATGTCGGCGGCGCCGCGTGGGACTTCGAGTTAATGCGGGGCAACATTGAAAACCCGATCGGCGTCGCGCAAGTACCGATGGGTGTGGCCGGACCCGTATTAATCCTTGGCCAGAAGGCGCGCGGCATTTTTTATGTGCCCATGGCCACCACGGAGGGAGCGCTCATCCGCAGCTACGAGCGCGGGATGGTGGCGTTGACGAAAGCCGGCGGCGTCCAAACGGCGGTGCTGTCGGATGAGAATCAGACGGCCCCCACATTCTTCTTCCGCGACGTGGAAGCCGCGGCCGCCTTCCCCGGTTGGATGGAAGCGCAGCTGCAGGCTCTGGTGGAAGTAGTGGCGGGCACCACCCGTCACGGCAAGCTGACCGGACTCAAGTGCTATCAGACCGGGCGTCAGGTTTTGGTTAACTTCGGCTACCATACCGGCGATGCCCAGGGCATGAATATGATCGTGCGGGCGACGGAGGCGATCTGCCGCTGGGTGGAAGCCAATTATCCAATCGCGAGTTATTTCCTGTTCAGCGGCATGTGCTCCGAGAAGCGCGCCAGTGGATTCCTCATGACACGCGGAAAAGGCAAGCGTGTGATTGCGGGAGCTCTATTGCCGAACGATGTGCTGCGGCTCTATCTGCACGTCACGGCGGACCAGTTGTTCCGCGTCTGGCAATCGACGGTAATTGGCCATTTGAACGCCGGCGCCATCGGATACAACGCGCATGCCGCCAATGGGCTGGCAGCCATCTTCATCGCTACCGGGCAGGATGTCGCCAACGTGGTGAACTCCGCGTGCACGGTCACCTCGTTTGAACCGCATCCCGACGGTCTTTATGTAAGCACCACACTGGCTGCTCTTTCCGTTGCCACGGTGGGCGGAGGCACTGGTCTGCCAACGCAGCGCGAAGCCCTCGAAATGATGAATTGCTTTGGCGCCGGGAAGGCGGCTAAACTAGCTGAAATTGTGGCGGGCGCGATTCTCGGCGGTGAGATTTCGATGGGCGCGGCGGTTGCATCGCAGGAGTTTGTCGGCGCTCATGAGCGTTACGGAAGGAATCGTCCGGTTTGAAGGTTGTCCTGGTAACGGGAGGCGGCCGCGGCATCGGCCGCGCGATCGTGGAGGAATTCAGCGCGGCCGGTTATTCCGTGGTCTTTACCTACAGTTCTAATGAGAGCGCCGCCAACGCTCTGGTGGAAAGACTCGGATCGATGGTGACCGCGCGGCAGGCTAACGTGCGTGACTTCGACCGCGCCCACCAGGTGGTGGCCGAAACCATCGCCAGATACGGACCAATTTCGGTGTTGGTGAACAACGCCGGCATCCGGAGCGATGTTCCGCTGATGAAGATGGACCCCGCTGTCTGGAGGGAAGTTATCGATACAAACCTTACCGGCACTTTCAATTATTCGCGCGCCGTGGTGGGAGGAATGCTGCGAACCGGAGGGGCGGTAGTCAACGTGACCAGTGTCAGCGGAGTGATCGGGATGGCCGGCCAAACCAACTACAGCGCTTCCAAAGCCGGCGTCATCGGATTGACCAAGGCGCTCGCTAAAGAGGTGGCGCGCTTTGACATTCGCGTCAATGCCGTGGCGCCCGGCTTCATCGACACCGATATGACCGCGTCCATCGATGAGAACACCCGCAAGAAACTCTACGCGCAAATCCCTTCGGGACAAGCCGGAACGGCGCGGGATGTCGCCCGGCTGGTTCTCTATCTCGCCGGCGATGAGGCCAAGTACGTTACCGGTCAGGTGTGGAATATTGATGGTGGATTGACCTGACGCGAGGTCTGGCGTGAGGAGCCGAACTTGTTGACGGATAGCCAAACGATTTTCGGACGTGAGTATCCCAGCCGTTACGACGCAATCGTGATCGGCGCCGGTATCGGCGGCCTCTTCTGCGCCAATCTCCTCGCTCGCGGCGGCATGAAGGTCCTGTTGCTGGAGCGGCACTACATGCTGGGTGGTTTCTGCTCCACTTTCCGCCGTAAGGGTTTCGTCTTCGACGCCGCCACCCACTTCTACCCGCTCCTGGGAAATCCGGCGACGCTCACGGGCAAGCTGGTGCGCGAACTGGGGGTTCCCACCGAATGGATCAAGATGGATCCGGTGGATCAGTTTCATCTGCCGGGGCTGCCTGTCTTTTCGGTTCCCTCCGAGTTCGGGCCGTACGTGGAAAAGCTCAAGGCGTGGTTCCCGCAGGAGCGCGAGCGCATCGATTCCTATTTTGCCGAGTTGAAGCAGGCGTACATGTATGGCCTGCTCTACTATTTCAGGGGAGTCGCCAACGACCAGATCGAGAAACTCGAGAAGTATTCCATGGCCGGAAAGCTGGACGAGCACTTTCGCGATCCCCGGCTCAAGATCCTGCTCATGGGAGACGCACCGCACTGGGGCTCCACGCCGGAGCGCACTTCCTACGTATTCGACGCCATGCTGCGGCTTTCCTACTTCCTGGGCAATTACTATCCCAAAGGCAGTTCGCAGAAGTTCGCCGATGATTTGGGCCGCGTGTTGCTGGAAAAAGGCGGAAAAATTCTGAAGTGCGCCGAGGTTCGCCAGATTCTGGCGGAAAACGGGAATGCCCGGGGCGTGCGCATCAGAACCATCTCCCGGCGAGAGCCGGAGGAGTTCGAGTTCCAGGCTCCGGTCATCGTGTCGAATGCCGATGCGCTCCACACCTACCGGGATCTCATCGGCGAAGAATACCGCAGCTCCTGGATGTTGGAGCACCTTGAGTCTCAGAAACCGACCTTTGCCTGTTTCCTCACCCACATCGGTCTCAGAGGCATGAACCCGGAGAAGCTCGCGGCGGCGGAGGGTTACTACTGGAGCGAGTGCGACAAGAGTGACATCATGAAGAACGTTTTCAAGATCTTCATCCCCACGCATTTTGACCCGGCAATCGCGCCGGCGGGATGTCAGACACTGATCGTGCAGCGTCCGTCGCCTGTAAATTTCGATGAAGTGAAAGACTGGAATGTCCACAAAGCGGAGCTCCAAGGCCGCACCATGGAGCGCTTGCGGCAGGTGCTCCCCGGAATTGAAGATCACATCGTGATAGAGTGCAGTGCTACCGCCATGACCTCGTTTCGATTCACGAATAACCGGCAAGGAGGGATGCTCGGGTGGGAGATGTCGCCGCAGCAACTCGGCGCCAACCGCCTCCCCGTATTTACGCCCATCGACGGTCTTTACCTGACCGGCCATTGGACGCAGCCGGGAGGCGGAATTACTCCCGTCATCGTTTCCGCCCAGAGAGTCGCGAAGATCGTCCTTACTGGAAGAGATGAAGGAAAGGATCTCGCAGCCGATTACTTCAACTTCAATGCGCGCGCCGGCGCCGCGCGGATGGAGGATGTTCGTCATGAAAGCACTTGACGCCAATCAACAGAAGGCTGTTCTGGACGGCGCCATGCAGCTATTCGAGAAACACCAACTACGCGATATCACTCTCGACATGCTCACGAAGGTGAGCGGAGTGGCATCGTTCGATATCGTGCGCCACTATCACTCCAGCGAAAACATCCTGAGATGCGTGCTGGAACGCGAGCTGGAATTGATGGCCGCGGCCGCGCAGTCGCCTGAACTGAGAATGCCAGGAGAAACGCTGAACGACGAGCTTCGCTTGCTGGCCGGCGTGATTCTCGATCAGTACCGGAAGCGAACTTCGTTTCTCTCCAAGATGCTGAACGAAGCCATACAGAATCCCCAAGTCGGAGCATTGTTCTACGGCACGTTTATTGTTCAGGGCAGGCTGCTGTTCATGGAATTTCTCAAAATGCGGAAAGAGGGCGGCGAGCTCGGTGAGGGCGTGGATGTAGAGGCCGCGTCCGCAATGTTCCTGGCTTCATTGACCGGAATGTTTATGATGCATGAGATATTTGGCGGCAAGCACGTGGAGACGTTCGACGATGAACGGGCTTTGGACACGATGTGCGGCACGTTCCTGCGCGGCGTTTTGAAGCGATGAAGCTTGCGGTCCTTGGCTTCAACGGCCCCTTGGCACGCGCGACGAGAGCCGAACTCGAGCGCCGCGGGCACACCGTGGCTGTCGACGGCGCCGAATGCGCGATCTATTTCCCCGGGGATCTGGACGGCCTCAAGTCTCTGGCAGCTGTTCCGGGCCTGAAGAGGCTGGTGCTGAGAAGCCACGGCTACGCCTACGGGTCTAATCCGAAAAACCCGGGAATGTTGACGGAAGAGCGCATCTCTTTGCTTCCGCCAACGGATTCAGCGCAGCGCTGGCTCCAGTTAGAGGAAATCGCGAGAGAACACCCAAACGCGGCGGTGGTGCGGCTGGCCAATGTAACGGATGCGGGGGAAGGCGATCTGTTGACAGCTAAGCTTTCGCTCGGGTTGGCCACCAAGATCGCCGGGTATAATCCCAACGTCCAGTTCATCAGCGTGGGAGATGCCGCGAAGGCGCTGGCGGCAGCCGCCGAATCGCAGAGCACCGGGTTGTTCAACGCCGCTGGTCCTGGGGCGATTCCTCTAGCCGATGCATTTCGCGCCACGGGCACGCGTAAGATCGCGGTTCCCAAGTCTCAGCGGCTGGCCCCGCTCCAATACAACTGGACGATGTCGGGAGCGCGCGCCGCCGAAGAGTTGCGCTGGCATCCGGAAAAATCCACCGTGGAAGCCCTAGCGGAGTTTGCGGCGCAAAAGCCGGGCGGTCATCCGGAACGTCTCCGGCCGGGTTATGACGACTGGGGCCTGGACGTCGATTACATCCGGGCTTGGGGCGGGTGGTTTGCTTTTCTTCGGAACATTTACTGGCGTATCGATTACGAAGGCATGGAGAACATCCCGGCTGCCGGCCGCGGAATCCTGGTTTCCAACCACCGCGGATTCATGCCGCTGGATGCGGTAATGCACCTCTCATTGATCTTTACGCATCGCAACCGCGTTCCCAGGTTCCTTATCATCCATTCTCTGCTGCGCACCCCGTTCCTTAGCAACTTTCTGACAAAGCTGGGAGGCGTGATCGCCAGCCAGGAAAATGCCGCCCGGCTTTTCGAGCAGGAGAGCCTGGTGGGAATTTTTCCGGAAGGCATTCGAGGCACCTTCACTCCTTACAGCCGTACGCACAAACTGCGCGACTTCAGTCGTAGCGATTTTGCCAGACTTGCCGTGCGGCATCAGGCGCCAATCATCCCGACGGCGGTGATAGGCCACGCCGAGATCTTCCCGATCATCGGCCGAGTGGATTCCGGCTGGGTGGTGAAAGAGCTAGGCTGGCCCTACCTGCCGATCGCGCCCATGTTCCCATTGGCGCCCATTCCGCTGCCATCGAAATGGCACGTCCGCGTTTTGAAGCCGGTTCCACTGGACGGGCTCAAGCCGGAGGATTCCGAAAATGACAAGCTCATGAAAGAATTCAGCCGTTATGTGCAAAGCATCGTCCAGAAGAATATCGATGACATGGTGTCCCGCCGCAAGAGCCTTGTGATGGGACATTTTCTGGATGGAACTTCGCCCGAGATTGAGCCATTTTCCCGATCCAAAGGGGCCGTGGCGATCAAGCCGGACTAGCGGCAGCCTTCGGAAAGTTCAGGTTTTTCCGAATGCTCTGCATTTGCCCCTGATGCCGCTCTTCGTGGGCAATCATAATACTAAACAGTTCAACCGGGCTGTTATTTCCCATCGTCGCGTGGCTGACCGTCAGCCGTTCCAGGTTCGCCGGCATCGGCCCATCCAAGAGCTTCCTTGTTTTGACAACCGATGCCGCCAGATCCTCGCGCAGTTTTTCAAGCATGAGCCCGCTGCGCGGGGCGGAGACTTTGGGGTGCAGGGCGTTCATTACGGGATAGCGCACCATGGCCTCGCGCAGCGCGTGGGGCACGAAAGCGTTAAACATCCGCAAGGGAAATTCCAACATCGCAATCACTTCGCGGGGCACCATCGCGATCGACGTATCCAGTTCCTGAAAACGAATCGGAACTGTTCCAACCTTCCCCTCTCTTGCCATTTGAATCAGCTGCCGAAACTGCTCCCGGTAGAGTTCCTCGGAGCGCAGCAGATGGTCGGCGATCTGTGCGATGGACCAGGTTCCTGGTTGCGGGAACCAAAGCGCCTGCTCCGAAGTCACCTGCTGGAGGATTTCAAGCGTCTTCTCGCGGACGGCTGGAAAGCGATCGACTTCGGCGGAAAGACGGCGCGGAGGCGCTAGCATGCTCTGGACCATCCTGGATATCGCGCCTTCCATGGCGCGTCCGGCATTCGTCAAAGCCGAATCATCGTACTGTGTGCTTTTACTCATAGCCGCTTTGTCATTTCTGGCATAAGCGCAGGATCAGAGATGTCGCATTTCCATCATGGCTGAAGGCATTCACCAGGGTGTATTCGCCGTGGATTTCCTGGGCTTGCGAGGAAAGCGCCAGAGGGCCGGATGAGCGGCCGTCGTGGTTCGCCGTTGGAGGCACGCTTTGCCTCATGAGCGCCAGTCCTCCAACCACGGCGCCATACGCTCCCGAGGCTCCCATGGCTTCGCCCAACGCGGCCTTCGGAGCACAAACGGGGATTTCCGCGAGGCGCGGCCCGAATACCTGGAGCAGCGCGCGCTCCTCGGCTTCGTCCACGGAAGGACTGCCACTGGCGCCTGCAACCACGCAGGCAATTTGCTCCGGACTGATCGCGGAGTTCTTGATAGCCTGCCGCATCGCCGCCGATGCGCATTCCGCCGTTGGGGCATCGTCTTGTGCTTCGCCGAAGCCACACACCTCCAGCAATGGTGTTCTTCCCCGGGCTGCCGCTCGATCCTCGTCTTCCAACATCCATAGCGCGGATCCCTCGCCCAAGGCCGTGCCATCCCGATCTGGCGCAAAAGGCCGCACTGCGCCGCTGAGCGACAACTGGCCGCCATAACGGAACGCATGGATCGCCTCTTCGCACAGCTCTTCCGCGCCGCCCGCCAGCACCGCGCCAGCGCGTCCGAATCTTATGAATTCGGCGGCGCAATTAAGCGCATGCAGAGCTGCCGCGGATCCGGCGCAGATGGTGGAATTAACGCCGCGCAGCCCATACTTAATCGCCGCCTGCCCGCCCGGAGAGCTGATGACGGTATTGGGGAATTCCATCGGGCTAACATAGCTGGGACCTTCCGTCACGCTGGTCCAGTCAAAGGCAGTGATGCTGCGCATGCTGCCGAACATGGTGCCGTACACCAACCCCAGTTCTTCCTCAGGCGGCGCCGGCGACGCAACTCCGGCATGGCAAAGCGCCATGTGGGTGGCCACCGAGAGCAGGCGCGCAGTCCGGTCTAACACGCGTACGCCCTTGTTTCCCAGCCATGTTTGCGGCTGGAAATCCGCGATTTCCGCCGTCGTCATTCCAATGAATTGAGCGCTTGGCATAAGCGCCGAATGCCCGGCGTAAAGCCGGCGTTCGAACTCATCGATTCCAGCGCCCAGCGGCGAGATCACGCCCGCGCCTGTCACGATAACTTTGGTCTTCATCGCGCTTAAGTTATCCATCGTGACGCGTCAGGCACAGGGAGGCATTATTCCCTCCAAAAGCGTAAGCGTTATTCAGAATCACCTTGGGCGAGGTGTGGCGCGCCCGATTGGGAACGAAATCGAGCGTGCAGTCCTCATCGGGGGTCTCGTGATTGATGGTCGGAGGAATCCAGCCGGTATCCAGAGCCAGCGCGCAGGCCACCGCTTCGATGGCGCTTGCGGCGCCCATGGTGTGTCCGAGCATGGATTTGATGGAACTCATCGGAACCTGGCCGGCGCGTGGCCCAAACAAGGTGCGCATGGCCATGGCTTCAACGCGATCGTTGGTGGGTGTACCCGTACCATGCGCGCTGATGTAATCGATATCGTCCGTGGTGACGCCGCTCTCCCGCATCGCTGCTTGCATGGCGCGGATGGCCCCGTCGCCCTGCGGATGTGCCGCGGTCATATGATGGGAGTCGCAACTCACTCCGTACCCCAGCACCTCGGCATAAATCTTCGCTCCTCGCGCGAGGGCGGCGTCGCGCTTCTCCAATACCAGGACGGCCGCGCCTTCTCCGGGAACCATTCCTTTTCGATTCCGGTCGAAGGGCTGGCAGCGCTCCGGCGCGATGGCGCCCAGCCGCGCGAAACCGGTATAGGGAATGCGAGTAAAGCGATCGGCGCCGCCGCTCAGCATCAAATCCGCGCGTCCCATGCGAATCGCATCCAATCCGTAACCGATGGCGAAATTGCCGGCCGCGCAAGCCGCCGGAATCATCACACACGGGCCGTGCACGTCCAGCTCGATGGCCACGTGGCGGGGAATCATGTGCGACGGATAGCCGGCCAGCGCCTTACCCGCGCAAGCTGCCTCAGCGGGTTGTTTGCGGGCATCGTTGTAGCGCTCGATGCACTCGGCTTCGCCGGAGGTAGTCCCCATGGAGACGCCGATGCGCCAGCGATCGCTCCGCGCCACATCCAGGCTCGCGTCCTCCAGGGCCATGCGCGCCGCGGCCACGGACATCTGCGACGCTCGGCAGATGCCGGCGGAATCCAGACGTTCGAAGTAGGGTGCGGCCACAAAGTCCCTCACCTCAGCGCCGATGTGCACCGGATATGCGGAAGTATCGAACGATGCCACCGGCCCGATGCCGCACTTGCCTTCGAGCAATCCCGACCAGAACTTTTGCCGGCCGGAACCGATCGGAGAAATAACGCCTACACCGGTGATTACCACGCGTTCCATAAGAGTAAAAGAGATTACTCAAGTTACCAAATCCGGGCAGGCCGCGCTATTTTTAACTCAACCCGCTTCGCGGTACACTGAGGTTCATCAGTTGGCCAATCGACGTGCCGTGTACGCGCACAATTGGAGAGGAAGGTCTTACTCTATGAAGGTTGCGTTTGCGTTGGCGTCGTTAGCGGGCGCGGGCGCTCTGCTGTGGGCGGCCGAGTCCGGGTCCTGGTTCGCCGACATCACTCATGCAGCCGGCATCGACAACCGTCATACTAATCGCGCCTTCCACAATCCCTATGCCAACATCATGGCCGGCTATACGGCCTTGGGAGCGGCAGTCGCGGTAGCCGACTACGATGGCGACGGTTACGACGACGTGTTTGTCACAGACTCCGGTGTCGACGGACGCAATCACCTTTATCACAACAACCACAACCTCACCTTCACCGACGTAGCGGAACAGGCCGGCGTCGCCAATGGAAACGATGCATCCAATGCCACCTCCGCCGCGCTCTGGCTCGACTTTAACAACGATGGACGGCCAGACCTGCTGGTGGTCCGATTCGGACATAGCCAGCTTTACCAGAATCTCGGCGGCGGCAAATTCAAGGACATCTCAAAAACGGCTGGCATCGACCGTTATATGAACGCCATCAAAGCCATCGCCTTCGATTACGATCGCGATGGGTTCGTGGACATTCTCTTCGGATCCTATTTCCAGCCGGTCAACATTTTCGATCCCGCCACGCCGCGCTTCTTTCCCGAAAGCTTCGAGACCGCCAACAACGGCGGAGGCGTTGCCATGTTCCACAACAATGGAGATGGCACGTTCACCGACGTGACCAAGCAGGCCGGGCTGGCCCAAAGCGGTTGGACCCTGGACCTGGGCCATGCGGACGCCGACAACGACGGCGACGACGATCTCTATGTGGCTTGCGATTTCGGCACCGACCGGTTCTTCCGTAACAACGGAGACGGCACGTTCACCGACATCACCGAATCCGCGATCGGCTTCGACACCAAAAAGGGAATGAATGCCGAGTGGGGGGACTTCGACAATGACGGCCTGCTCGACATCTACGTCACAAACATCACCGACGACTATATGCGGGAAGGCAATTTCCTGTGGCACAACGAAGGGAATCTCAAGTTTACCGATGTCGCGCGTGAGACCGGAACATCGGACACCGGGTGGGGTTGGGGCGCCAAGTTCTTCGACTACGATAACGACGGGTGGCTGGACCTGTACGTCATGAACGGCTGGGTATCGGCGGGGAAAGACAGCTACGTTCCCGACATCTTCGCCATGATCACGCGGCCGGGCATCGATTTCGCCGACGCTCGAAATTGGCCGCCCATGGGCAACAAGAGCCTGAGCGGATATCAGAAGAAGCGTCTCTTCCATAACGAACACGGGCAGATTTTCAAGGATGAGGCCGCGCGCCACGGCCTGGATTCGGTGCGCGACGGGCGCGGCGTGGCTGTGGCCGATTTCGATAACGATGGCCGGCTCGATGTGTTCGTGGCCAATGCGAATGCCGAGCCGTATCTCTATCACAACGTCATGCCGGCCGGCCCTCATTGGGCGCAGTTTCTTCTCAAGGGAACCAAATCGAACCGCGAGGCAGTGGGAGCGCAGGTGCGTCTCACTGCGGGCGGGAAGACCTATCTGCGGTTTGTGGATGGAGGCAACAGCTTCGCCGGTCAATCCATGCGGCGCGTCCATTTCGGTCTTGGACCGGACGCCAAGATCGATCGCTTGGAAGTCCGCTGGCCATCCAGCGGCAAGGAGACGTTCGCAAATGTCGCGGTGGACCGGCTGAATCTCATCGAAGAGGGGAAAGGTACAAAAGTAAAATGAAGCCATCCGCGCAGCGCGGCGCAAATTCGTTCCTTTCGCGGCCGGCGGTGCGAGCCACGCTCATCGCCATCGTCACGTTTTCTATAGCGGTATTGGCGTGGAGCGAAGGGATGGCGATCATCCGGTTCCAGGAGATTGGAGAAAAAGCCGGTGTGCGCGCCCAGCATCACACGCACGTATTCACCGGACCGTATGCCGATGTGCTGGGAATGTTTACTTCGGGCGGCGCGTCCGTGGCGGTGGGAGATTATGACGGCGACGGCTTGGATGATTTGTTTGTCACCGATTCGGCTACCGGCAAACCCAATCACCTCTTCCACAATAATGGGAACATGACCTTCACCGACGTCGCCGTGGCGGCTGGGGTGGAGGGCGGCAATGATCCGGGGACCATTGTTTCCGATGCCCTGTGGTTCGACTACGACAACGACGGTCGTCAGGACCTGTTGATAGCTCGCTTCGGTACGCCCATTCTGTACCACAACGAAGGCCATGGGAAATTCAAGGACGTCTCCAAGACTTCCGGCCTGAACAAATTCGGCAATACCATCGCTGTGATCGCGTTCGACTATGACAATGACGGCTATCTGGACCTGATGTTCGGCAACTACTTCAAGCCCGTCAACCTGCTGGAGGGAAAAGACGACCATGTCCTGCCGAACGATCTGGACAACGCTGTCAACGGCGGAGGCGTGACGTTATGGCACAACACGGGACACGGCAGCTTCGTTGACGTCACGGATAAAGCCGGGTTCGGCAAGCACACCGGCTGGACGCTCGATCTCGGCCACGGCGATTTCAATAACGACGGACTCCAGGATGTTTACCTGGCCTGCGACTACGGGACCGACCGGATCTTCTTCAACAACGGAGACGGGACGTTCCGCGACGCCACCGAGAAGTCCATTGGCTTCGACACGCGTAAAGGAATGAATGTGGACGTGGCCGATTATGACAACGATGGCTGGATGGACATCTACGTTACGAATATCACCGACGAATACATGAAAGAGTGCAACATGCTCTGGCACAACAACCACGACGGAACGTTCACGGATGTGTCCAAGGAAACCAATACTTGCGCGACGCTGTGGGGTTGGGCCGCCAAATTCGGCGATTTCGATAACGACGGCTGGACGGATCTTTTCGTGGTGAATGGTTTGCGCTCAGCCGGCAAGGAAAACTATATACCGGTTCTCTTGGACCTGATTACCAAGCCGGGCGTCGATTTCACGGATGTCAAAAACTGGCCGAAGATCGGCAACATGACCTGGAGCGGCTATCAGAAGAAGAAGATGTTTCACAACCTCGGCGGGCAAACGTTTAAGGAAATTTCCGCGCAGGCTGGCGTGGACAACGATCAGGATGGCCGGGGGATCGCGATCGGCGATTTTAACAATGACGGGCGTTTGGATATCTTCCAAACCAATGCCAACCAGCCGGCTTTACTTTATCAGGGTGTGACGGAAGGCGGCGGCAACTGGGTGCAGTTCCTGCTGACGGGAACCAAATCCAACCGCGATGCGATCGGAGCGCGGATAACCATCACAGCGGGCGGGCTCACGCAGATCCGCGAAATCGACGGCGGTAACGGCTATGCCGGCCAAAGTATGCGCCGGGCGCACTTCGGCATTGGCAACGCCACGAAAATTGACGCAGTGCAAATTCACTGGCCCAGCGGAAAAGTGGAAAAGCTTCCTCCACCACCCATCAATACGCTGAGCAAGTTTGTTGAAGGCGCAAACGCCGCCACCAAGTGACCACCGCACACGCTTCCCAAGATCTCGCGCCGCTGCTCGAACGCCTCTTTCTGTTCGAAGCGTTCGAGGGATCGTACCAGATCACTGGAATCGCCGGCCGGGTTCCCGGCTGGCTCAAAGGGACTTACTACGTCAACGGCCCAGCTCGCTTCGAGCGCTCCGGGCAGCGATACAATCATTGGCTCGACGGCGACGGCATGATCGCTTCGCTCCGCTTTACCGGCGACGGCGTCTACTACGCCAGCCGGTTTGTGGCTACCCCGAAGCTCCGCGATGAAACGGCGGAGGGTCGCTTTCTGTATCGCGGTTTCGGAACGGCTTTCCCCGGAGATCAGTTGCGGCGGAAACTGATGCTCGAGCCGCCGCTGAATGTCAGTGTGCAAATATATGGGGACCGGCTGCTGGCCTTCGGCGAGCAAACGCTGCCTTATGAATTGGACCCGCTAACGCTCGAGACCGTCGGCGAGTACGATTTCCTGGGGCGCTTGAATCAGCTCAGCCCGTTTTCGGCGCATGCTAAGTTAGATTCCCACCTCATGAACTTTGGCATCTCGTTCTCGGCTACGCAGCCGCTGCTGCATGTGTACGAGTTCGACGGCGCTGGCGCCCTTTTGAAGCGTCGCCGCTTTCCCCTCAGTTTGCAGCACTCCGTGCACGACTTCGGCATCACTCGCCATCACGCGGTATTTTTCCTGAGTCCGCTCTTGATGAACTTCCAGCGCTTTTGGGAAGAAGGCCGATCCGTGATGGAATCGCTTTCGTGGGAGCCGGATCGGGGAAGCTCCATTTTGATTACTCCGCGCGTCTCGTGTGACGGCGGCGCGTTTTCGGTGGACGTGGGTTGCGGTTACTGCTTGCACTTCATCAACTGCTTCGAGGAGGGGGATCGTTTGATGATCGACGTTTTGGAACTCGACGAGCCCATCTACCGCGAGTATCAGCCTATTCCGGACCTGTTTGCCACTGTTCCAGCCGGACGTCCGGTGCGCTTCGTGGTGGACACTGCATCCAGGAAATTGATTGATCGGATCGAACTGAACTACGATCGCTCCCCCGACTTTCCCTCCATTGATAACGCGCTGGTCGGCGGGCCTTACGACGACTTTTGGATGACCGGCATCGCCGAGAGTGGCCGATCTGGACGCAAGTTCTTCAACGAACTGGCCCATGGCTCGTGGAAGAATGCCGCCGTCAGCGACATATATCGCGTCCCCGCGGGTGAGTACCTGGGCGGGGAACCGGTGTTCGTAGGGAACGGGGAGGAAGGCGTCGTCATCGTCCAGCACTTCATGCCCGCTTCCGAAAAAGCCGAGTACCTGCTCTTCGACAGCGCCGCTGTGCGGAACGGCCCCGTCGCGCGGCTGCCTCTGCGCCATCGAGTGCATCCTGGGTTTCACGCCACGTTCCGGAAAACGGGAGTTGTTCCCTAAAACGCCGGGCCGCCAATGCCATAATCAGAGGAACACTCCAGACGCCATGAAGGACCCCCAATGCAACTGAGCCCCTTAGATCCTAAAACGGCGAGTCAGACCGCCAGGCCCTCCCGAACCGGCTTTTATGTCGCGGGCGCGATTGTCATTGCGCTGGCGTTGCTCACCCTCGGGTTCTTTCGATTCGCCGATTGGTCCAGCAGCACGTTTTACAACAACGGTAAGGACATCCTCACAGCGCTGACGGCTTTAGGTGAAGCTGTTCAGGCCGGCCGCGCGGCGGGCATCGAAGATTCCTACGCCCCTCAGTTTCGCGGGACGGATTTGGGCCTTCTGACGCTTACTCCAACGGAAAACAAGGATGGCGTTCACAAGCTTGTATTCGCAGGGGACCGAAAGCCGGCGGATCGGTCCTCCGCGGTCGCCGAATGGCAGAACTACCGCGGCGGCTTTGAATCCGTTGACGAGGTGGGGCTGCACATTTTCCGATTGGAGAAATGGTCCGGGTCCACGTTGCAGGCCAATGTCCGGTTCGAACTGATTGGCAAGCCCCGGGGCGCGAGCCAGGCGGGGATCGATCGCGCTAACTTCCGGATGCAATTCGTGCGAACCGCGCAGGGTTTGAAGATCGTTTCCGCCTCGCTCATCGAAGGAAACCGCTCCATCGGAGATCGCCCGCAGTTCCAAAACGTGGCGCACCAGGCCGGTATCGACTTCGCTAACCGCTACTACCCGGCGTTTCTGAATCAGCCACTCAGGTTCGGGATGATTCGCTATGGCCCGGCCGGAATCACGGCGGTTGATTTCGACGATGACGGGTTCTACGACATCTTCATCCCGGACGGCGTCGAATCAAAGCTGTTCCGCAATCTGGGCGACGGCACGTTCGAAGATGTCACTGCCAAGGCCGGTTTGGCTGGCCTGGACGGCGTGAGCGTGGCGCTTTTCGCCGATTACGATAACGACGGCTACAAGGATCTGTTCGTCAGCCGGACCTTCAAGCCCAACCAGCTTTTTCACAACAACCACGACGGCACTTTCACCGATGTCACGGCGAAATCGGGGCTCGGGACGGAATGCTGCACTACGGTGGCCTCCTGGGGCGATTACGATAACGACGGTCTGCTCGACTTGTACGTAGGCCGCTATCTGGATCCGCGGAAAGACATTCCCACCACTTTTTATGCGCGGAACGGCGAGCCCAACCAGCTGTATCACAACAATGGCGACGGCACCTTCACCAACGTGACTGCGAAAGCCGGCGTGGGCGACCCGGGGCTTTGCCTGGGAACCGTGTTCGGCGATTACAACGACGACGGCTACCCCGATATCTACGTGGTAAACGACTTCGGCCGGAAAACTCTCTACCGCAATAATCGGGACGGCACCTTCAGCGACGTCACCGTGGCCACCGGCACGCTAGCCTATGGCGCGGGCATGAGCGCCAGCATGGCGGACTACGATAACGACGGCAAGCTGGATATTTACTCCACCAACATCCGCTCGGAAGAAGCCTGGTTCGCCGAATGGCCAACCGTGCTGCGCTATATGACAAATTCCTGGAAGCAAGGTGTCTGGAAGACGGACATGCCGCTCTACTGGCAGATTTTCCGGCAGTCCGGCACCAACTTCGTGGGAGTGTTTCAACAGATGGCGTCTGGGAACACGCTACTCCGCAATAAAGGCGACGGAACGTTCGAGGACACCACGGAGAAATCCCACGCCGCCCCGCCAGGCTGGTTTTGGGGAGCCAGCTTCGCCGACTTCGACAACGACGGCTGGCAGGATATCTACGAGGCCGATGGCTGGGTGTTCGGCGACAAAGGAACCGAGATCGAGCTCGAATTTCTGAACAATGTCGTCAGCCACCAGGACGAGTATAAGACCGGGATTCTTTTCGATCCGAAACATTTCGGGCGTAACTCCTGGCACGGGTGGGAGCACAACCGTTATCTGCGCAATCGCGGCGACGGAACGTTTGATGAGATCGGCCGCGCCACGGGAACTGATCTGGTGATGAACAGCCGCGGCGTGGCGGTAGCGGACTTCTGGAACCGGGGATCGCTCGATATCGCCGTCTCTTCCTCCGGCTTCCGCCACGCCTTGTTGAAGAATGAGATCGACGCCAAACGCAACTGGCTGGAAGTGGAATTGGTGGGCGTCAAGTCCAACCGGGACGCCGTCGGTGCACGCATCTCACTTCGAGCCAAGGGCCAAGGCCAGATGCGCGAAGTGGTGCTTGGGGACGGCTATGGCTCCCAGAGCTCGCTTCGTCAGCACTTCGGGCTCGGCGACGCTGCCACGGTGGACGAGCTGACTGTAAAATGGCCCCGCTCGGGGATCACGCAATCATTTCGGGGCGTCTCGCCCAACCGCATTATCCAAATCACCGAGGGTGAAGACCGGATCGTGGAGAAGTCGTACGGGAAGCCCGTCAAATGAACCGCGTTTTTTCCGCTTTTGTTCTGGTTGCGCTGGCAACCGGGCTCTTCTACGTTCGCGGCCGAGCCCAGGATTCTAACGCGGAACAGATCGCGCGTTATCGCAACCTGGGTAAGGCTTTCTATGAAAACCCGACCACGCAGGCCCAGGCCGTGGATCAGTTCCGTAAGGTTTTAGAGCTAACTCCCAACTCGGCCCGCGAGCGCGTCAACTACGGTCTTGCGCTTCTTCGCGCCGGCAAAACCGAGGAAGGGATTGCGGAGCTCCAGAAGGCGCAGAAACAAGATCCTAAAATTCCCAACACCTGGTTCAACCTGGGGATCGTGTTTAAGAAGAATTCCCAATACGAGCCGGCCGTTGAGCAGTTTGAAGGAATGGTGAAGCTGGTTCCCGACGAGCCCGTGTCGCATTACAATCTCGGAGTTCTCTATAAATTGACTGGAAAACCGGATGCGGCCCAGACAGAATTTGAAACCAGCGAACGGCTAAACCCTAACTTGGCCGGTCCGCACTTCCAGCTCTATAACGCTTATCGGGCGGCGGGACGGGCAGCGGATTCCGCGAGGGAAGATAAGACATTTCAGGAGATTAAGAAGCGCCAGGCGGGCGCGTCTGTTCCCGAAGATCTGGAATGGAGTTACTACGCCGAGATCGCCGATCCGCCGGAGCTGTCGGCGTACCAAAATATCCCTCCAGCCGGCCCCTTGAAGTTCCAAGAAAGGAAACTCGGTTCAGGTTTCGACCAAGAGCCCGCCGGGCTGGTCTTCGCCGCCGTGGACGACGACATCCGTCCCGACTTGATCGTCTGGTCGGCCAACAAAGTTCGCGTATTCCTGAATGGCGGGACCGAAGAAGCGGAACTCGGCCTCGGCGGTCTTCGCGACGTGATCTCCATCGTACCTGGGGATTTTAACAACGACGGCCGTACAGACCTGGCTGTCATAACGAAAAATGGCGTAGAGCTTTACGTGAACAAGAATGGAAAGTTCGAGAAGCTTGCCGCAACCCTTCCGCAGGGTCCCTTTGTGAAAGCGGTCTGGGTGGACTATGACCACGACTACGACCTGGACTTAGTCTTACTCGGGCCCAAGTGCGCACTGCTGCGGAACAATGGCCCTTCCGGCTTCAGCGATGAAACCGCGAGCTTCCCGTTCGTCTCAGGAAACGCGACCGATGGGGCGGTGTTCGATGCTGTGCGAGACACGGATGGCAGGGACCTGGCCGTAGTGTATGCCGACCGTCCCGGCGTTCTCTATCGCGACCGGCTCAACGGACGCTATGAGGCACAGGAGCTTGTGGCGGCGCCTGCAGGGTCCGCAACCGTGGCCGCGTACGATGTCAACAATGATGGCTGGACCGACCTGGTGGTTTCGGACGCTTCCGGCATCACGCTGATCGTAAACCGGGGCGGGACGCTGGAGCGGATCAACAAAATTCCCGGCCATGGACCCAGCTTGTTCGCCGACCTCGAGAATCGCGGCGCCGCCGATTTACTCGATCCGGGAACGGTTATCCGGAATGGCGGCGTGGATGTCCCCTTCGCCGCGTCCACTCTACCGGAGACCGCTCAAGCTGTCGCCCTGGCCAAGGCCGACGTGGATGCAGACGGGCGCGTCGATCTCGCCGTGCTCAGAAAAGATGGCGCCGTGGCCCTGCTAGTCAACCAAACGCCGGGTTCGTCCAGTTGGCTTCGCACCAAACTTCTGGGCGTAAAGAATCTCAAGCTGGCATATGGCGCGAAAGTGGAGGTCAAGGCCGGCACCCTTTACCAAAAGCAGATGTACACTGGCATGCCACTCGACTTCGGCATGGGTTTGCACAAGGACGCGGAAACCGTCCGCATTACGTGGCCGAACGGCCTGATCCAGAACCAGGTGAACCAAAAAGTGGGCCAAGCCGTGGAGTATAAGGAAGCGCCGCGGCTTTCTGGATCCTGTCCCATGATCTTCACTTGGAACGGCAAGACCTTTCAGTTCATTTCTGACGTTCTGGGAGTTGCGCCGCTCGGCGCCAGTTCCGGCGACGGGACCTATTTCCCGGTGGACCATACCGAGTACGTTCAAATCCCCGGCGATGCGCTCCAGGCAGTGGACGGAAAGTATGAAGTGCGAATTACCGAGGAACTCCGCGAAGTTTCGTATTTGGATCAGGTTCAGCTCATTGCCGTGGATCACCCACGGGGGATCGAAATCTTCACCAATGACAAATTCAAGGCTCCTCCGTTTCCGGATTCCAAACTTTTTGGCGTCGGGCGCCGCGTCTACGCGCGAACGGCCGTGGACCAGGACGGCAACGATGTTCTGTCTCGAATTGCGAAGCGCGACCAGCGCTACGTGGATACCTTCTCGCGCGATTATGCAGGCCGCGCGGCCATGCACACCTTGGATCTCGACTTCGGGAATGCCGCGCCGGACGGCCGCGCCATCCTGGTCCTGGACGGCTGGGTGGATTGGGCGGATGGCAGCACCTTTTTGGCGGCGGCGCAAGGCAACACAGAGCCGCTAACGATGCCGTATCTGCAAGTGAAAGACGCGTCCGGAAATTGGCAAACCGTGATCGCCGATATGGGAATACCGTCGGGCAAGCCGAAATCGATTGTCGTGGATCTCCGCGGCAAATTTCTTTCCGCGTCGCGACAGGTGCGAATCGTCACCAATCTGTGCGTTTATTGGGATGAGATCTTCTTGAGTGAAGACGTCCTGAGCCAAGGCCCCGCGGCTCGCAAGGTGGCGACAACTCCGCTCGCTCCCTTGCGGGCAGATCTGCACTTCCGCGGTTTTTCGAGGACCGTCATCCAGCCGGAGCGGAAACAACCGGAACAGTTCTTGTACGATCAGGTTTCAATGGAAGCCCCTTGGAATCCGACACTCGGCTTCTATACGCGTTATGGAGAAGTGGGCGAGCTTTTGGCCGCGGCCGACGATCGAATGGTGCTGATGGGTTCGGGAGATGAAACCCGGATGCTGTTTGACGCCGCCCAACTGCCGCCGCTGAAGAATGGCTGGAAGCGGGATTTCATGCTGCGAGTGGAAGGGTGGGCCAAAGACGCGGATGCCAATACCGCATTCGGCAGGACCGTGGAGCCTTTGCCGTTTCACGCCATGAGCGCATACCCCTATACCGCGGGAGAAAAATTTCCAGAGGATTGGTACCATCAGAAATACTTGCGGGAATACAATACCAGGCCAGCGCTAAGCCTGGTTCCACCGCTCACGAGCCTTAGGAGGATACAGCTTGGCACCGAGTGAAATCACGTCTGAACAGATTCGAGCCGCGGTCAAGGAACTAATCGCGGAGATCACCGAACGCGAGCCGGGGGAAATCTCGGATACCGCTCTCTTCACGGAAGAATTGGCTATTGACTCGCTGGCGGGGATGGAAATTATGGTCACCGTGGATAAGCGATTCAAGGTGGATATCCCGGAAGAAGAATTCGCCAAGATCAAGAACGTGAACGACGCCGTGGAAATGGTGCAACTGTACCTAGGGCGGGCCGTCGATTCCACCAGTGCATGACGGCCAGTACGTGATCTTTCATGCCGCCGCTCGATCCCGTCGCGGCTTACGATCGGATTGCGCCCGTGTTCGCGACTTTGGCGGAACAGCGCAAGCCCTACCTGGATAGTATCGACCGCATTGTCATAGCCGAGATTTCGCCTGGGAGCCGTTCTCTGCTGGATGTCGGCGCGGGCGATGGCATTCGCTCCCGCCGGATCGCGCAGAGCCGGGGCATTTCAGAACTCGCGCTCCTTGAGCCGAGTGTTGCGATGCAGCGCAACGGTCCCGTCGACACCAGCCCTGTCAACACCAGCGTGCGGACGATGCGCGCCGAGGATCTTCACCTGTTGGATGCTAAGTTTGAAACCATCGCCTGTCTCTGGAATGTCCTGGGACACATCTCCCAGCATACGGATCGGGTTGAAGTTCTGCGGCAGTTTGCTCGCCTGCTGGCTCCTCAAGGCAAGATCTTTGTGGACGTGAATCATCGCTATAACGCGCGCCACTATGGAATGCTGCCAACCGCCCTGCGCTTTCTGCGCGACCGTTTATTCCAGGGCGAGAAGAATGGCGACGTCGTGGTCTCCTGGGATGTCGGCGGAACGCGCTGCACCACCCGGGGGCATGTCTTTACCCACCAGGAGTTCCAGCGGTTGTGTCGTTCGGCCGGCCTGAACATCGAGAAGACATTTGTAGTGGATTACTCCACCGGGCAACTTCGCGGATGGAAGTTCCAGGGGCACCTTCTTTACGTCCTACGCCGTTTCTAACTAAGCTAAGTTCCTGATTGTGTCCCGCAGTGTGCGGCAGACCTCGATAATCTGCTCCTCGCTGAGATGGTTGAAAAATGGCAACGCCAGTGTCCGGCCGGCCATCTGTTCGGTGACGGTGAGATCGTTGTCCGGATCGACATACGGAGCGAAGAGCGTCTGCTGGTGCAGGGGAGCGAAATAACGTCCGCAGCCGATGCTACGGGAAGTCAATTCGCGCCAGATCGCGTCGCGCGCCGGCTGCGTAAAACGGGCGGAAAGACGGACCACGTATACAAACCAGCACAAGCGCCCATCCCGGACGCTGGTAGGCGGTGCGTTCACTTCGGGGATGGTCGCAAGCTCCTGCGAATATCTCATGGCAACCGCGTCGCGGCGTTCCAGGATGGCTGAAAGCCTGTTCATCTGGGCCAGCCCCAGCGCGCAGTTGATTTCGGAAAGACGATAGTTGTAGCCCAGCAGGCGATGCTCCGTCCAGTCATCGGAGGGCTCCCGCCCCTGATTGCGAAGCGCCCGGATCTTGTCAGCCAGAACGGAATTTCGAGTGACCACCATTCCGCCTTCGCCGGTAGTAATGGGCTTGTTGGGATAGAATCCGAACACTCCAAGTTCGCCGAGTCCTCCCACGTTTCGTCCCCGGTGCTGCGCTCCCAGGGCTTCACAGGCGTCTTCGATCACAGGCACGCCGCGCTTCCCCGCGATATCCAAAATGGCGCCAAGATCCGCCGGGTACCCGAACGTGTGCACCACGATAATGGCCCGGGTCTTCGCGGTGATGCTCTCCGCGAGTTTTTCGGGGTCGAGGTTGAGCGTTAGCGGATCGATGTCCACGAATACGGGCTTTGCTCGCTCGTACAGGATGACATTGCCGGCGGCAATGAAGGTGAAGGAGGGCAGAATCACCTCATCGCCTTCGCCGACACCCAGAGCGCGCAGGCAAAGATGCAAACCCGCCGTACCAGAACTGACGGCCATCGCATACGGGACCCGCACAAACTCCGCGATCGAGTCCTCGAATTCCACCATCCTGGGGCCGATACTCAGCCTCGACGTTCGCAGCACGCTTACCACGGCTTCAATATCGGCCTCCGTGATGTCGGGAGCCGAGAGCGGGATTCTCATCTCGTTCAAGCGTTCACTTCCATCGGCCTCGCACGCTTGATCAGAAGTTCCTCGCCTAACTTCACCGAAGCCAGCACGGCGGCGATCCTTCCCGCGGCATTCCCATCCCCGTACAGGTTGGCCATACCTTTAAGCGACCGGCGAAAACCCTCGCTCCTTGCCGTCCTCACCCGGTCCAGAATCGAATGGACGGTGGCGTCGGCGTCCAGCACGTTGCGCCCGCGCTCCCGGCCGCGCTGGCGTATGCCCACGTCGATGGCGGGCAGTTCGAAGGAAGCCGCCTCAATAATTCCGCTGCTGGAATTGCCGAGAAGCAGATCCACGTACTGCAACAGACTCCAGTAAACGATGGGATCCAGATTGACGAACACTCTTCTGTCTGGTTGCTCGCGCGCAGAACAGCTCCATTCGCTCCATTAGGGCCCGGCTGCCCGCGTCGGCGTTGGGATAACAGAACAGAAGTTGTCCGGGTATTCGTTCGGCCGCGGCGAACAAGGCATCTGCTTCCCGAGTGGTGTCCTGCGCGATGGTGGTGGGATGGAAGGTGATCAGCGTCGTAGGGTGGCCAAGGCCACCGCGGAGGTGGATGCCAAGGCGCGTCTCCACTTGTTCCCGGCTCAGCAGCGGACTGCGCCGCAAATGATCCAGCGCCGCGGCTCCAGTGCAATGAACACGCCACTCCTCCTCGCCCATCGCAATCACCCGGGCGCGCGCCAGCGCGGTGGACGTAAAGTGGACGTGGCTCAGCTTGGTCAGCGCGTTTCGGACCGCATCGTCGATGGCGCCTTCGCTGATCTCCCCTCCTTCGATGTGCGCCAGCGGAATGCGCAGGGCCAGGGCAACGGACGCGGGCGCGAGCATTTCGTACCGGTCCGCTGTCAATACCATCAGATCGGGCCGCAGTTGGCCCAGGCAATCCGCCAAACTCAGCGTTGCTACGCCGATGGTCTTCGCCATGCCGATGTCGCTGTCCGAACTCATCAGGCATTCGATTCGCGCCTCGACGTGAAACCCATCTTTCTCAATTTCCCGAACCGTGCAACCGAATTCCGGAGATAGGTGCGGACCGAGGACGACGATCTTCAGGTCCAGGTCCGGATGCGCCGCCAGCTCGCGCAACGTCCAATAGAGAAGGCTGTAATCCGACGCGGGACGTGGTGACGACGGCGATTTTTCGCTTCACCGCAGCAGCTCACTGGGTACGTATTCGGGAACGGCCGAGCGCAAATCGCGAATGAGCCCGGAAAGATCGTGGCCGGCGATGCGGCTGGAAAGACGTGTCAGGATATCATCCAATTCCACCGGCGCCAGCCTGCGGGTCTTCATCACCTGAAGGCCATCGACGCATCCTTCCTTAATTTCGGCCGCTGATGCCAGTTCTTCGGTAAGCCTGTCTCCCGGCCGAAGGCCTGTAAACACGATCGGGATTTCGCTGCTCGATCCATTCCGCCCTGCGTGGATGAGATATGCGGCCAATTCGGCGATGCGCACGGGTTCGCCAAGATCCGGCAAAACGATCCTCCCCTCGTAGGGGGCGGTTCCAGCGGAAAGAATGGCCTCCACCGTCTCGCGCAACGACAAAAACCAACGGCTCGCTTCTGGGTGGGTGACGGTAACCGGTCCGGACTCCGCGATTTGCTTCAGAAAAACCGGGACCACGCTGCCCGGCGAACCGATCACGTTACCCAGCCGGATCGCATTCATCCGGCACTCCGGGCCGCTCATCGCCACTACGGCCAGCTCCGCGATGCGCTTGGATACTCCCAGGATACTGTGCGGATTCACAGCTTTGTCGGTCGAAACCAGAACCAGCTTCGAGGCGCCGTGGCGGACCGCGGCTTGCGCCAGAGAGTAAGTACCGAGGGCATTATTGCGCACTCCCGCGAAGGGATTTTGCTCCAACAAAGGAACGTGCTTAAAAGCCGCCGCGTGATAGACGATCTCGGGATGAAAGCGGCTAAGAATATCGTCGAGCAGGTTCCGATCCTCGACAGTTCCCAAGACCGCGGAGTGAAGCACAGGGGCCGCAGCCGATTTCAGATGGCGCTCGATTTCAAACAGGTTGTGCTCGGAGGAATCCAGCAGAATGATGCGACGCGGGCCTGCTTGGGAAATCGACTTAACCAACGCCGATCCGATAAATCCGCCGGCGCCCGTCACCAGAACAGTTTGGCCGGCGTGAGCAGCGGCGAAAAGATCAAGCGGCTCCACCAGTGGCATCGGCAGGGGCAGCGGGAGAAAGCGCCTCCAACCAGGCGCTCGGGGGGTGGACATGACACTCATAAGGCTACTTGCCCGCCCGACTTCGATGCAACCGGAAGCCCGATGCGCTCGGGGTTAGAACCGGACCAGCAGTTCCAGATATCCGAAACGGCCATCCTTGCCTTCCGGATAAATGGTTTTCATCACGGCCAGGCCTTCTGTGTAGCCGAAATACGCCGTGGCCGTCAGCTTCCGATACGGACGGTATTCAACGCTGGTGTCGTACAGATCGCCGACAGATCGCGCGCCGGACGCCGCACGGCCGGTAAAACCGAAAGTCCAGGGTTGGTACACGCCGCCGCCGCTATACCAAAGGTCTTGCGGATCGGTGAGCCGCAACGAATGAGCTTCGCTGGATATTGTGACTTTGGGGTGCGGCCGCAGGATCAAGTCGCCGTAAGCGTCTTCCATGTTCATCATGTTGAAGAACGGAAAGCGCGCATAAAGGCGCGGGGTGGGCAGAAGCTGGAAGAAAGTGCCGTGCGTGTTGTCCTTGGGATTGGAGTCGCCGGAACCAAATGTGTAACCGCCGCGCAGCCAGGGCTTCAGAGCGGGCAGCACCTTCGGCTGATAACCGGCTTCGAGATCGAAAGCCCCCGAGAGTTGCTTCTGGGTTCCCCAACGGCCCGTCTGCAGCGCGCCCCAGGCCACTAGGTCGACGGTCCCCGCGCCGGTCGTAATGGCGTGGACACTGTCGCCGCCGATGGTATTGATCAAGATATTTTCGGTATCGGTCTTGCGAATCGCCAGCGGCCGATTGTCGGTTTTCAGAATGTGGCGAAAGTCGTCGTATTCGATATCGAAGACGCGCGTCAGGGCCGAGTGACGGCCATGGCCCCATTGATGCGTATACGCTGCGTATCCAAATCCCACGCGATTCCAGCCCCAACCGTCCACCTGGAAAACTCCCCGGTCCGGAACGGCGGCCACGAAGGTGATGTTATCCGAAGCGGACGGCGACCACGAATAATGCAGCCCGTCGAAGCTCCGCTGCACGTCGGTGAATCCAAAGTTGGAGATGAGCCGCTGCGAGGCATGATCGCGCGCGACAGTCGCGAGCGTCGGATCTTTGGGCACGATTTCCAGGCCGTCGAAAAACTCGAAACGGCCCACCTGCAGCGAACTTCCCTTGGTGCCCAGGTCATGGAAGCGCACGAACAGCTGCTTGGGGAAGATCATGGCCGTGTAGCTGTCCAAATGGTTGCCCGTGAAATAGTTGGAGCCGAGCCCGAGTCCCCCTTGGGGCGCGGGGTCGGTCGCATGCGTGGGCAGGTCTAACAGGAAGGGGACAGAGAATTCAGCGTCCCAATCCCACGTATCAAGTGACTGCGAAAAGCCGAAACGCAACAGGTTTCCGGAATAGATGTAGCTGTTTTCGCCGGTCTTCGGCTCAAACCAATCCCATCCGTACAAACGGAGGCGCAAGGATCCTGAGAAAACGACGTTGCCCAGTTTGATCGCGTCGGGATCAGGCGCCTGCTGCGCATAAGCAGCGGCCACTGGCAATAACCCTAAAACCAGTACACGGATTCGATTCATGAACTCTTTCTCTCGTCGAGTACGCCAAGGCGCGCGACTGTCATGGATGTGTTTCCGATTAGTATAACCGCTGAGGAGGAATTTCTGTTAGATCCCGCGCGGTCATGTTGTAATGAAGTTCGATGACTGCGTCGGCGCGCGTGGCGGTATTTTGCGGGAAAGGCGGTGTTGGCAAGACTACTCTTAGTCTTGCGGCCGGCCTAAGGCACGCGATGAACGGACGTAAAGTTCTGGTGGTCAGTTCTCACCCCCTCCCCGAGTTAGCCCTGGCTGTTTCGCTCGAAGGGCTGTCGAAGCGCTTTCCAGCCGCGGCTCCAAACTTGTTCGTGGTGTACATCGATCCTCGGGATGAGATCGCGGGCTTGGTTAAAAAGCATTTTCCCGTGCCGATGATGGCGCAAAGGATTCTGGATAGTTCGATTTTCAAAAACCTGATAGAAATCGCCCCAGGCTTGAAGGAGTTCTTCTTTCTGGAGAGACTGCAGGAGCTGGCTGAGCGCCGTAACGGCAACTCACCTGCCGCCACTCCAAACTACGATTATCTGATTTGGGACGCGCCCGCCAGCGGACACTTCCTGGGTACGCTGCGTTCGGCGAAGAATTTCGAGGTGCATCTTACCGGTCCGCTCGCAACCGCTGGAGCCCAGTTGCACCGCTTCTTTTCCAATCGCCGGAATATCCAACTCTTTCCGGTAACGCCGCTGGAAGAGATGGCGATTGCCGAGACGCTGGAAACGGTGGAGGCGATGGATAAGGACTTTCAGATTTCCTGCTCCGCGCTGCTGATCAACTGCGCCTCCCCGATGTGCAGCGCAACCGAATTGGAGATTGCCGAAGTGGAAATGGCGCGGGGATCGTCGCCAGCCATGCATTTCGCGGTTGACCGCGGCTTGATGGAACGCGAGAGACGCGCGGAGTTGGCGGCCTCATTGCCCGTTCCACAACTGCTGATTCCGCGAATCACTCATTGGTCGAACGATCTCGACCTGCTCGCGAAAGTTGGCGAACAAATGGATCTCTCTCAATTTTCATGAAGATCGTCGTTTGTTTGGGCACAGGCGGAGTTGGAAAAACATCGGTCGCAGCCTCTATTGCTTTGGCCCAGGCGCGGCAAGGCGCCAAATGCCTGGTCCTGACAACCGACCCCGCGCTTCGCCTTCGCACGGCGCTCGGGCTGAAAGAAGGCCTCCTGGAGCAACGCGTCCCCGTGGATGATGCCGAAGGTGAGCTTTGGGCCGCGCTGCTGGACGTCAACGCGACACTGGATGAGGCGGTCCGGCTCTACGCCAAGCCCCGTGACCAACAGCGCATTCTTGAGCATCCGATTTATCGGACCATCGCGAACTCGCTCTCCGGAATGCAGGAGCTCATGGCGGTAGAGCGCATCGACCAGTTGATCCGGCGCGGATTCGACAATCTCGTGATCGATACCGCACCCGCCCGCCATGCTCTCGACATTTTTGACAAACCCATGCTCTTCGCCGATTTTTCCGAATCCGGAAGGGTGCGATTCGTTAGCCGGACCTACAAATTCGCCGAGGCGTTGGGGCTGACGACCATCGGCCGTAGCGCCGTTGAAGTTTACGGCCGTGTGGAGTCGATCATGGGGACCACGATGGTGAAGGAGATCCTGGATTTTTATTCGCTGTTCCATCCGATCGCGGAAGGTTACTCGGACCGAGCGCGCAAGACGGTGGCCTTGATACGCGATCCCGCGGTGACGGAATTTCGCGTCGTGACCATTCCCGACAAGGCGCTGCGCGACGCCCGGTATTTCGTCAGCGAATTGAAGAAGAGAGACTTCGCTACAAGCATGATCTGCGTGAACCGGACCTGGTCTCACGCCACGCCGCAATCGCTCCCCCAGGGATTTGCGGCTGAATTGATCGATTGGTATAGCAGCGTCAGCGCTTCTCACCAGCGCTCCGTGGAAAAGCTGCGCGAGGCGTTTGGGGCGGAAGTAAGAGAGATTCGTATTCTTAGCGAACTGGAGCGCGACGTGGAGGGTCTGGAATCTCTTCGACGCCTGGCGGATCAGCTGGAACCCGCTCCGCATCCCGCAGCCCGCTCTTAGCCAGTTCGAGTGCCGGAAGACGCAGCGTAAACCGGTCCCTCGGCTGGATGGGCACCGGACCGAATCGAACCGGAGCAGCACGCTGGGGGGTGAACACGTGCAGGCTGAAACTACCGGCCCCAAAGGCTTCAATTCGCACCTCTACCGGTTCCCCGGCCGGCACAATCAGAGCCTTAACGTCGCCCAGACGAATTTCATCAATCAGATTGGACGTCGCGCCCTCCACCGGGCAACCCAATACCGCGACCGAGAACCGGGTGAATGCCTTCACCATATAAAACCATTCAAACGTGCGGAGCAGACTTTGCTGAACGGCTGCCTTCACGCTCGCGCCGGACACAGCATCCGCCGAGCCGTTCGACCGCGGAGCGATTCCGGCCGGCGGGTTCAATCCAGCCTGTCCGAGATCGGCGGCCCGGCGCTGGCGTTCCGCCAGGCTGCGCGCCACATGAATCGCAAGCCGCGGGTTCCTGTTTATTAGCTCAGTTACGCTAGCGCGGGTAATCAACAGGCACTCGGTCTGCTCCATGGCCGCGATTGTGGCGGAGCGTGGCTGGTCGTCGATAAGCGACGTCTCGGCAAAAAACTGTTTGGGGCCGAGTTCCGCCAAACGAACCGCGGACCCTGGCCGGCTGCTTGTCACCTGCGCACGGCCTGTCAGGATGACGTACATACCCAGCGCCACTTCACCTTCGCGGAGGATGACTTCGTCTTTGCCAAACCGGCAGGCGATGGCGCGCTCTTTCAGAATTTGCAGCAGTGTGCGATCGAGACCCGCGAACAATGCCAGATCTCCGATGGATTCTTTCACTGACGGCCTCTCATCGAATCCGTGAAATGGCCCAGAACATGGCTGGCAATGAAGCGGCCGCAAGGATTTTCAGTACCGCCGACCAAGGCTCCGGAGCGTCGCTTCCCCAGCGCAGACCCGCCAGAAAAACCACCAGCAGGGCCCCTAGAAGCAATCCGAACGAAGACCGCGGCACACCATCTTCCTCCCGAAGGGGCTCGTCAAAATCGATGCCGACCTGGATATCATCGTCGCGCACTTCCTCCACCAGGCGATTCATTTCCCGCAGGGCGCCGAACATCAGCAGGCCGGACCCGATGACCCAGTCTTGGGCGGATTTCCGATTCATCAGCATACCGAACTGAGTACGAATCAGCTGCCCGACCACTGGCCACTGGGCTTCCGAGATGGCATCGAAGGTTGGCGCACCGGCGCGGACCGCGTCCGAATTCCAGTATCCAGCGGCGATCAGGTTACGATGCAGGCAATCCAGGAACAGAGGACGCGAGGGAAAAATCCTGGCTAGTGCGCGCCAATTATTTTCAAACGCTTCCGCCGACGGAGGAAACCATAAGTTGACTTTTAATTCCGGTTCGATGCCCGAAAACTCATCCAGCAATCGCTTCTCCAGATCGACAGAGGGCCGGGAAACTATCAGACCGATGAGGGTCTGCGCTGAAACGGCAGCGTCGCCCGCAACTACCGCCGTCGCGTATTGGATGCCGGCATTGACTCGATTTGGCAATACCGAGAGAGCGCCATTCAGCCGGCGGAAATGCAAGCGGTTATTCTGGCCGACACACATGGCATCCAGATCCAGATCGGCGGCCACAATGGATAGCGAGTAGAACTGTTCCAGAATCGCCGACGCGATCAGCACGGGGGCTTGCGAGTCGCCCTGTTCAATAAGCTCCGACACGGGGCGTCCTGGAACATCGGGCCAGCAGAGAATCGAGGAGGTGGAAAGTTCCGGAATCACGTGCGGGTATTCGGCCAGAGTCTCGCCTGCGTACTTGCCGAGCGCATCCAGCAATGATCGCTCTCGCGTCAAGGATTCGCTGTTGCGGATCCACTCCCGGAATTGCGACAGCACGGCCGGGTTGGTCATACCAGCCACTTCCGGCCGGTTTAGCGAGCGGACGCCCTTTTCAAACGCCACGAAACTTTCCTCGGAAACCGGGTCGCGCGCCACCTGGACAATCACGCGTTGGTCCCGGTAGCGGGACAGGTAGGCTGTTCGGGCCAGCGTATTCCAAACCGGGGAAGCGTCCAGGTTGCCGGCTAATTCGGCGGCGGCGGCCCCCAGTTCGCGCCGGATAATGTCCTCAACCAGGGAAACCGGAACAACCGGCAGGTGGAGTTGCAGATGGCGCAGATTCCGTATGCAGGACGAGTCCAGCAGATCGGCGCGCCAACCCAGAAAACGTCCGAATGCGGCGTACAGTCCCCCCAGTTGCTCCAGGGCTTCCCGCAGCCGCTTGCCAATACCCTCCGACGTGCTTTCCTCGTCGGGAATCGTTGCCCCGCCCCAGAAGAAACCAGCCGCACGCAGCCCATAGCGGTCAAAGACCGCTGCCGAATTCGCGCTGCTTTCGATCATCGATTCCGGTTGGCCGCCTCAAGCAACTAGAACGCCCTCCTGAGCGGGAGGCGGCCCGGTACTGAGAGCTGCTTGTATCCGATTTCGCTACTTGGCCGACAAAGCCTCTTCGGCACGTTTGGGTTCCGACGGGCTGGCGGCGCCGTTGGCTTTCATCGTTCCTGCGATCCAGTCGGAGGTCGTCTTGAACATGTCGGACGTGTCCTGTACAACCTCGCGGGTTGAGTCCCAGGAGCGCGAGACAATATCCTGCGGCAAATTGGACAACCGTTCCAGGGTCGGGCGCCTGGATTCGTCCACCTTCGATGCTAAGGCGTCCGCCATGGCATCGATAACTTCACGTAGCTTTTCCACCGAGTCCTTGCTATCCATGGACCCCACGGTGGTCTGGAGTTGCTGTACACCAAAGACCGTCATAGCCGCTGACAGTCTGATCATCGAGTTGAATAGTTCCTGCATCCTGACCTCCTGATTCCGCTATTCTCCGTACCCAATTACGGGCCTGGCCTTTCCTTCCGCGGCACCAGCCTGCGCAAGAGCAACAACAGCCAGATAGTCCATGATGTCACAAAAGTCCCCAGGATGATTTCCCAGAACGTCGAATTGTTCCTGGGCGCCGGCCGGCCGCCCAGCGTCAAGAACACGATCACCAAAGCCCATACGGCAACTCCGGCGAAAGCTTTGGCGCGCAGGGGCTGCTGCTGGTCCTGATCCGGCAGCGACCCAGTCTTCACGTTCATCTGACGCCGCTCGATGAGTTCTAGCGCCCGGACCATGGAGGCAGGCCCGCTCTTGATCCAAATGGCCAGATCCGTCAACAAAGAAATGGCGCCCCCGGCCGAAATAACCTTTCTGCGCGACTGCTCGTAGAGATACTCCTCGGTTACATCGCGGAGTGCGTGAGCCATGTCCAGTCCGGGCGCCAGCCGCGATATCACCCCATCCACCAGCACGGTGGACCGAATGTACTTGATCATTTCCCGATCCACCAGCACGCCGTAGTTCCGGCAGACGGTCAACAGGTCCATCATGGCGGTTGTGATGGAGACGCGAAATTGGACCTGACCATGCACGGAAGGCTCCTCGTACCAGGTTTGCGACATCTCTGCGATACGCTGCCGCATCCCCTTCAGGTCCGCGTCGGCGGTGATGATGCAGATATTCAGGAATTGGCGATAGATGGCTTCAGGGTCGCCTCCCGAATAAGCCATGGTGAGTTCGATTTGTTTGTACCGCGCCTCCGGAGTCAGTTTCGCGACGATGCCGAAATCCACATATCCCACCACGTTGTTGGGAAGGATCAGAAGATTCGCCGGGTGAAGATCGGCGTGGAAAACACCGAATCGAAACGCATCGCGAAGAAAATTCTTGACTACGTTGCCGCAGAATATGGTGGTATCGAAACCCGCGTCGTTCAACCCCGCCAGAGCCTCCAGGTCGTTGTTCTCCACCATTCGGAAATAGGCCGAAACGCTGTACCCGGCCAGAAACTCCATGGTCAGGACGCGCGACCGGGTGAGGTCCCAGAAGACCTTGGGGATGCGCTCGGTGGTGGAACCGGCCGCGTTGGCTCTGAGCATTTCGCAGTGGGTGGCTTCGCGGCGATAGTCGAGTTCATCGCGCGTCCAGGTGACCAGTTCGCGAACCGGATCTCGCATGAAGTAGAGGCTTCGAATGTGGAAAACGAAGACAAGCCGGACGAAACTCTTCATCAGCAGGATGTCGCGATGAAAGTCCCGCTGGACGCCCGGCCTGCGAACTTTCACGGCAACCGGCGTGCCGTCGCCGAGCGTCGCCTTGTGAACCTGGCCAATGGAGGCCGATGCAATAGCTTCGTAGTCGAACGTCAGGTAAATGGCTTCGGGCCGTAGCCCAAACTCGGCGACGAAGACGCCGGCCACCGCCTCCGGACTGCAAGTGGGGACGTTATCCAGCAGCGTCAGCAAGGCATCGCAGTATTCCCGCGGCAGGGTCTGAATCTGCAGCGACATGATTTGTCCGAGCTTCAGGAAGGAACCGCCCACCTGTTCCAGGCCCTGGCGCAGCAGAATGTGTCCCAACACCGGCTGTCCGGACAGGCGTCTGCGCGCGAGAAGCGTCAGCTGCCGGAGCAGGATATGAAGGATTTGGAAGAGCCTTTTGAAATACTCGACGAGAGAATGGCGCGAGGTCAAATTGAGTTCCTTGATTATAGCGCGCGATCCATGGTCGCATTTCTGCTGGAGGGCGATAGTCGCAAGGCCGTAATCCGTCCGTGAAGCCTGAGGATTCTTCTAACCAGGGCCTGGCCCCGATTCGCGTTCTTAAAAAGCGGCTTGGAAACGGGGGTGGGGAGCGTAATAGGTGGGGTTCTGACGCATCAGCTGTCGTGCGTGGCGCTCGACCTGTTGTTTTGAAAAAACGAAGCCAGCATCCCTTGAAAAGCCCTCGGGATCCCAGGGAAGTCCTTTGCGCTGATGGCGTATGAGGAGCTCGGCCGCTTCGTTGAGATGGCGGCGCTCCAGGCGGCGACGGTCTTCTTGGATTTCGCGGAGCTGCTCGAGCGCTTTTTGGAACTGGCGGGAGAGGCGCGAACCGTGGAGGCCAAGCGTAGCGAGGGCGCGATGAGCATCGACGATATCGAAGTCGATAGCAGCCTGCTCCGTGGGCGGGTTGGTGGCGCGAGAGAGCAGCTCGGCTTCGAGGAATGGGATGCGGTTGAGGCGCCACGCGGTGTTGGCGATTTCGTGGACGAGTTGAGTCTCGGTGGGAGTGGCGGGGGCGTACTCATCGAGAAATTGCTGGATGTGGCGCCGGTAGGTTTCGGGGGCCTCAGTGGGCAGGACGGCGGTGCGGGCAGTCAAGCCATGGCTGAGGGCGTTGAGCGAGGAGCGCTGCTTGCCCGGTTCGGTGCGAGGACCAGTGGAGAGCAGCGCATTCGCGCGGTTCGCGGCGGCGTGGGCTTCCGAGGAACTCGTCCGCAACGCAGGCGCGGGTGAGCCTGTCGTTTCTGTAACGAGCTGGTCTGCATGGAGCTGGGCGACCGCGCCTCTGCGCGCTAGCCAGCGTTGGACTGGATCCGTTGTCGTTGGTGTTGCTGGTGCTTGGGCTGCGGTTTCCATTTTGTCGACCTCGGTCACTGGGATAACACGGCCGGGATGCAATTGAGACACGGGCCGGCATGGTTTGTTGAAGGGGAAATAGAAAGAGCGGGCGGGAGTTTGTGATTGGATGGGCGGGCCTGTTTGAGGGAACGGACGTAAGGAACGGAAGTCATCCAGAAGCGATCCGGCCAACACGTTTCCTCTCCGCGAATACACGGTTTATTTGCCCACCAAGTGCCCGATGTCGCGATTGTTCTCACTGCACACGTACTCAAAGACCTCGAAATCGTTCGGAGCCAGCGAGTTGACCCTCTGCCTCGTCCACGGCTTCTTGAACGTTCCCGGATCCTCGAAAGTCATCTCAACCTCCAGGTGCCCCAGGTCCGAGCGTCGGAACCGCTCGGTTATGTGCATCTGCTCGGTCTGTGGGTAGTTGCCCGGAGAAAGCCATACCCGGTCATTGAATCCGACGGAGTCCACAACCAGCGTGTCGCCTTCCCAATGCCCCACCGAATGGCCCATGTAGGAAGGGTTCGGGTCCCTCGGATGACTTCGGCCGTCAAGGTAGATTTGGCGCGTGGGATCGCCGTCCTCATCGATAATTGCCAGTAGACTCGAAGTTTGAACGAGCCGGAAAGGGTAAATCGCGCCCTGCAGTGACAGTCCAGCCGGAAGGCAGCGTTCCCAGGGCGCAATGATATGCTTATCGCCGCCGCGAGCTTTCATGGCAGCCTCCACCCCTGGAAGCGGTTCGGGCGACCCGTCAAGCGCGGTAGGAAGCGCCCCTAGCCAGACGCCGCTCAGGTCCGGTTTGCCGTCGCGCGTCCGAGGCGTCGGACCGGAGGGCGCGGGCTTATCCGCCATCCGATCAGCAAATTGTTCGCCCCCATCGCCGAGCGTGTTCAGCGTAACATCGTCCAGCCGGACGTCGATGCGTATGGTTTTCCCAGCCTCGACCTGGATGTCCTTGCGCGAGAACGGAAGAAAGAACGGCGGATTCGCCACCGACAGTTCGTAGTCTCCGGGCGCGACGCCGGAGAGCGCGTAATTTCCGTCAGCGCCGCTCCGCGCCGAATACGACACCCCCGTTTCCGTATTCCTTGCTTGAACCGACGCTTTGGGCACCGCTGCACCGGCACCGGCAAGCGAAAGTATGGTTCCAGTGATCGTGCCCGTCCCTTGCGCGAAAAGGGGTGATGTGATCAGCACAGTTGCAAGAAACGCAGTTATCTTCGTGAAGTTCATTCGTTGTGCCTCAACTGTTCTCCCAACCGTGGGTCGCGCGCCTTCGACACCTCGCCGATGGGGGATGGCAGCGACGATTTCGCATGGGACGAATTTGCACTCAGGTCGCAAGTCGGTGGAATAAGCACGAGCGCTTCAGTCCACTATACAGATTCCAGGCTGACCTTGGCCTGGCATCGCCTGAATCTTGCCTATGTGAAGTGAGTCTTGGCGGTTCCCGGTCGGATGCCGCACGAAAGACGCGCCACCCGGGAAACTGCCCCGCTCCGGATTGGGACTGGGAAACGCGCTTGCGTCAGCTAGCAGCTACTTCGGGTGAATTGTCAGACACTCGGAGAATCCGCGAGCACCGGAAGGATCGGTCCTGATATGTCGGCGGCACCTCAGTTTGACGGGAAACGCACGGCGATGACTTTGCGAGGGCGGATTACGGGCAGCACCTCCGAAAGCGAACTGCGAACGCAGAATCATTGTTAAGCTTGGAAAGCGTGAACGCCCGCGACGGATTCCTGAGCATGATCGAGATGATGCAACAGTCCGGCCGGCTGATGAGCGCCTTCATGCCGGGACGAGGCTTGCTCTGGGATTGGCCGGAACTCGACAACAAAATTGAGGCCTTTCGCCTTTTTCAATCAGCCGACCGCGAACTTCGTTTGCCGGTGGACCACACCCCTCTGGATGAGGTTGTCGACCGAACGCTGGCCGGAGATGCGTTCCGCGCGATCTGGATGCTGGAGGGAGTGGGTTATATCAAAGGCACCGCATCCAGCCTCAGTGTGAAAGGCCTTCTCACGGAAGGCCCCAGCTCCCGCCTGCCGGATCGCGCGATGATTCCGCTTCACGCCGGCATGGGAACCGCGTTCGGCGAAAAGCTGTTTGGCGGGCTGGGCTCCCAGCCTTCCCAGACCCAGGTCCGCGAAACAGTTCAGCGCTTTCTCGAGGTCTGTCGCGCGAATTGCAGGCCGGGCTGGGAGGATGCCTGTATCGAGTCCGGCGGCCTGGTGGTGCGGCTGCTCTACCCGAGCCTGGCGGCTGCGGTGAGCGCCGAGATGGAACGGATAGACCCCGTTTTGCGACCGCTGTTCTGGCACGGCGTTGGCCGCTCGCTCTATTTTCAGCCGATGAACTTCCTGCCCCTTGCCGGCGCGCATCGACGGATGTTGAACAGCGCCGCTCAGGAAACAGGCCGTCCTGAGGATCGCCGAAACGTGCTCGCCGGGCTGATCTGGGCCGTGACCCTGGTCAATCTTCCGCAACCGCCGGTGGTTCGATCGCTCGCGTTGATCTGTTCCGAGCTGAAGATGCGAGACGAGTTTAACAACGGTTTGATCTCGGCCCTTCTGGTTTGGCGCCACATGGCTCCCGGTGACTTACGCTACCTAAAAAACTACATGCGTCCTCTGACCGATCATGGCCTTCAGGCCGTCCTTTGGAACCAGTGGATTGATACCCCGGCTCGCGAGGCGCTGGACGATTTTTTCCCGGGGTTGGAACGCCGCAACAACATCCCCTCCCTGTATTCCTTCCGGACATCGGAAGAACTAGACCACCTGAGCGAGGAGCCGGTGACGATCTCGACCAAGTCAAAAAGAAGCAGGAAGGCCGCTCACCCCACACCGTGAATTCTTGACTCAACCGGAAATGGGAAGGAGAATAGATCATCGCAAACACAGCTCAGAACGATCACGATAAACAAAAGTTCGGGGAAGCGTTGGGGGACTTCTCGCTGGCCGCGATGGACGGCGGGACGGCCAGCCTGAGCCAGCGGCTGGAAGGCAAGAAAGCGGGCGTGGTGATCTTCTGGTCTGGCGTGTGCTCGCATTGCGAGCGCTACGACCAATACCTGAATGAACTGGAACAGCGGCATCCGGAACTGGCGCTGATCGGGGTAGCATCGCGGCACGGCGAGACGGTGGAGGCGATCCGCAAAACGAGGGCCGGCCGGAAGCTGACGTTCCCGCTGCTTTTCGATCCCGGCAGCGTGGTGGCCAAACAGTGGTTCACGCAGCAGACGCCGCGCGCGTTTCTGATGGACGCAGAGCGCAAGCTGATTTACCGCGGCGCCATCGATAACTACAAATACCCGGAGGACCCCGAGTATGTCCCCTACCTGGAGCCGGCGATCGAGGCGCATCTGAAGGGCGAACCGGTGAGCCGCCAGGAGACGGCCAGCTATGGTTGCGCGATCTTTTCGGTTTACTACATTTTGCCCAAAGCCCTATGATCTCCCGCTTTCTACAGCTTCTGAAAGTCCCTTCCGTCATGCTGGAGACCAGCCTGGCGGTGGTCCAGACCACGCTGGAGACGGCCCAGGGGGCCATCGAAACTCTGACGGGCCAGGATCAAGCGCCGCTCAAGGGCGCGCCGCTGGACGGACCGCATAACGTGGATACTGCAGTGTCGGACTTCGCCAACAGGGCGTCGCAAATCGTGCGTTACACACCGTTCGACGTGCGCGAAATTCCCGGCGCATCGCGCGACTTGCTGGAAGCCGCGCGCCGTGCGTTTGGGTATCTGGATTTCAAAGACCCGCGGAATATCGTTCTGCCAGCGCAGCTGATGCTGTCGGCGGGAAGCCTGGCGGCCCAAAGCGCGCTCCGTGGCCTGGTGCTTTACGAAATGCTGGGGCCCTCGCGGATTCAGACGCTGATGGTGGACTTCTTCTACATGTTTACCGACCTTCCGGTCTACGTGGGGCTGGAATACCAGGACCTTATCCGGAAGTGCGAAGAGCGCTTGCAGGTGGCGCCGGACGACCACCGCATACGCTACGAACTGGGCGAGACGTTGATTAAATGCGGGCTCTACGAACAGGCTGAAACGGAATTGCGGAGGATTGCGCCAGATTCCTCGTATTACGGGATGGCCCTTTATGAGGCTTCCGTGGCGCTTTATCGAGCGGGCCGGCTGGATGGGGCGGCCAGGACCACGGTTGAAGCGCTGGACACGAACCCGGGCAATGAACGCGCCAAATCGTGGCTTTGGATGACGGCGCAGAAGATGGGCGGTTATCCGGACTTCGTGCCGCAGAATTACCGTATTCAGGTGCGCGGTGGTTACGAGACGACCACGCTTGAGTACGAAGACATCGCGGCGCGGATCGGGCTGGACAAGACCAGCGGCGGGCGCGGAACGGCCATCTTCGACTACGATAACGACGGCTATCTGGACATTCTGATCGCCGGTTCGCACGGCGGCTGCAATCTGTATCACAACAACGGCGACGGAACTTTCAGCGATGTTTCGATCGGCTCGGGCTGGGACGGGTGCGTCAACGCTTTTGCGCTGACGGTGGGCGATTACGACAACGACGGGTATCCGGATGTATTCGCCTCGCGCCTCGGGTTCTATGCCGGCGACTGCGAGCTGTATCACAACAACGGCGATGGCACGTTTACGGATGTGACCAAGCAATCCGGGCTGGAGGTTTGGGGACCCTGTTTCACAGCAGCGTGGATCGACTACGACGGCGACGGGTACGTGGATCTGTTTATCGCGAACAACCTGGGCGGCCTGTTTGAGCGCAAGACCCCGAACCGGCTGTTCCACAACAACGGCGATGGAACGTTCACCGAAGTGACCGAGTCCTGCGGGCTTTCTAGCATGTGGCCCACCACCTGCGGCGCCTGGGGCGATTACGACAATGATGGGCGCCCCGATCTATTCCTGAGCAATGGCCTAGGGCGGTCGCAGCTATTCCGCAATAATGGCGACGGCACGTTTGCCGAAGTCAGCAAGGAGGCCGGCATCGACGCACTGTGCTTCGGGAGCCCGGCGTTTTGGTGGGACTACGACAACGACGGATGGCTGGACATCGCGCAGTTCTCCTGGTCCAATCATGAAGACGTGATATATACCTGGGAGCATGGCGAAGGCCCGCCGGACGGGAATCCGATGCGCGTGTATCACAACAACCGCGATGGTACCTTTACGGAAGTGGGCCGCGACCTGGGACTGAGCGGCTGCTTCGGAACGATGAGCGGCAACGTGGCGGACCTGAATAACGATGGGCATATTGACATCGTGTTCGGCAACGGCAGTCCGAAGATGGATCGCCTGGAGCCCATAGCCGTGTACCAAAACGACGGGAAGAAATTTCACAACATTACGTTTTCGGCCGGCTTGCCGTTCCTTGGCAAGAGCCACGGCGTCAACATCGGGGATCTGTTCGGAGATGGCCGGATGTCCATTCTGGTGGGAGCTGGTGGCGTATATCCGGCAGATCTGCTGACGGCCAATGTTTACTGTCCGAAGCAACTGGTGGGCAATTACCTGAACGTGCGGCTGGTGGGAACCAAGAGTAACCGCTCGGCGATTGGAGCGCGTGTTTCCATGGAAGCGGGAGGGCGGCGGCAGATGCGCCAGGTTTCAGGCGGAAGCAACGCCGGTTGCTTGCCCTTTGAGCAACACTTCGGCCTGGCGGAGACAGCGACGATCGACTCGCTGGAAATCCGCTGGCCGAGCGGGTTGAAGCAGACCTTCGGAGGGCTGCCGTTTAATAGGACGCTGGAATTCACGGAAGGCTCGGAAAGCTGGAAAGACGTCTACGCGGGAAAATGAGTGACAAGGCTCAATACGATGTAATCATCACCGGCTCGGGTTTCGCGGGCCTCACCCTGGCGCGGCAACTGATGTTGTACACCCAGCGGACGGTTCTGCTGCTGGATAAGCGGGAGGATCCTCCGGGTACTTCGCAAAAAGTGGGCGAGTCGCTGGTGCAGGTGGGCGGTTATTACCTCTCCAAGACGCTCGATCTGGAAGAGCACCTGCTACGGAACCACTACACGAAATACAATTTGCGGTTTCATTGGAAGACGTCATCCGGGCGGCACGACTATTGGGACGACGTGTCGACGGCATCCATCCGCACGCAGTCCAACATCGGAACCTTCCAGATCGATCGGAATCTGCTGGAGCGGCGCCTCTTGGAAGTAAATCGCGAGAACCCGCGGTTCAGGTTCATGGGCGGCGCGCAGAATATCAAGATCGATCTCGCGGCAGACAACGGAGACAACGCCAGCGCCGGCGGCGTCCACCGGGTGACCTGGACGGGCGGTGAGGCATGGTGCACGTGGGTAGTCGATGCATCGGGACGGCCGGGCATTCTGAAACGCAGCCTTTCTCTGGCCAAGCCCAATGAGATACGGCACGGCGCGACGTGGGCATGGGTGGATGGATTAGTGAATCCTGAGCTGCTGTCGAAGTACTCCCACCAGGAGCGTTTGATCCACCGCAGCCGGCAAAAACTGGGGAACTATCCGTTCTACCTGGCGACCAACCATTTCTGTGGAGAGGGCCGCTGGTTCTGGGTGATCCCGCTCCACGGGATGACCAGCCTTGGCCTGGTATACGACCACGCCGTGGTGAATCCGGAGGAAGTATCGAACGGCCGTAAGATGCTCGACTGGGTGGCGAAGGACTGGCCGCTGTTCGCCGACGATTTCAAAAATCGGAAAATTGTGGACGAAGGCCGTTTCGTCGATTTCTCCTACGACGCCGCGCAGACCATCAGTCCGAGGCGCTGGGCCATCTCGGGCGAAGCCGGGCGATTTTCCGATCCGCTCTACAGCCCGGGCAGCGATCTGATCGCGATCTACAATACGCTGATCGTCGACGCCATCGAGACCCGCGACCACTCGAGATTCGAAGCCAAGTGCGAATTCTACGAGCAGATCATGCGCGTAGCGTACGAATCCTACCTGCCGTCGTTTTCGCTGAGTTATAACTGCCTGGGCGATCCGGAGACGCTGACGCTCAAGTACACGTTCGAACTGGCGATTTATTTCGGATTCTTCGTGCTGCCGTTCACCAATCAGCTGTTCACCAATCACCTCTTTATGCGGACCCATTTGCGGAAGTTTGCGCTGCTGGGTCCCATCAACAGGAACCTGCAGATGTTCCTACGGGATTATTTCAACTGGAAGAAAGCCCAGGGGCTAATGCCTCTCGCCCAGCCCGCCCATATCGACTTCTACGAGATGGAGCCGCTGCGCGCGTCGGAGAAGCTGTTCTATGAAATCGGGTTGACTCTGGAAGAAGCCGAGGACAAGCTCGAGATGCACGTCCAGCGGATGAAGGAATTTGCCAGGCACATACTGGCTCACGTCTATGCCGTGGTTCTGGGGGACAAGCGTGTCCTTTTGAATGCGCCATTCGTCTCCAGCCTGAAACTCCGCAGCACAACCTTCGACCCCGCCCGCATGCGCCGGGACTATGCGCCATTCGCCGATTCCGGCCAGGTTTATGGATGGAAACTAAACCCCTTCACTCTGGAATCCTTCATCCCGGAGCAAGCCATGCTGGAGGAAACGACACCCGACCGCTGAACCGCAACCGGCCTCGCGATTGGGTTAAACTGATGTCTGCACGAGGTTGGTATGACGCAATACGATATCAGTATTTCGCCGGACGAGGTCAACCACGAATATCGAGTCCTGTTGCGGGGGCCTGGTATTGACGAAAACGGGAAGAGTTACGTTTTCATCACCCCCGAGCGTTGCGCGACATTTGTGGCAGCAGTCAACTTTGCGTACCGGCAGGGTTTACGCGACGGAGTACGGCACGGGGAAAACGGCAGCGGGGAACTGTACGTGGTAAGCGGTACCACACCGGACAATATGGTTATCCGGCGTGAAGGCTGGTGGGGGCGGGTGAAACGCCGCTGGCTGATGACGGCCTGAGCACAACTTAGGCGACGGAAAAACCGCACACCGCGATGAATTCGCGAAGGGTCTTTTCGCTCACCAGGTGTTCGTCGAAACCGACCGTCACATGGCCCGAAGGCCACGCAGCCGTGGCGCGCGTCACACCCCTCATTCCCTTCAGCATGACTTCGAGGCCCACCGCGCAGGTGACGCAGTAGAATCCCGTCACCCGCCAGCTGACGAAATGGGTCTCCTTGGCTGTATTTGAAGGCGCTCCATGCGAAGGCTTGGCCAAAGCAGCTTGTGCAGCCAGATCGAGACCGGCGGTGGCGCCGGCGGCTGTGGTGATTCCGCGGAGGAACTTCCTTCGATCCATAATTTGTCTCCTATTGGGCGGTAGCCGTGCCCGGCACGTATTTCCACGCGGTCTGGATGCTGGCCTTATCGGCGAAGCGGGCGTCGGTGTATTCTTCGAATTCGATTTTCTTATCCAGCACCCCGGTCTCCATCATCAGGTCCCGCACCAGATCGAAATCGGCCTTGCGCGGAGCCAGCGAGTTGTACATCACCCTGGTGATTGGCTTGGTAAGCGCCCATTCCAGCAGCGCGGGCTTCTGGTTGTAATAGAAGCGGCCCACAAAATCGGCGGCGTTCTCGCGGTGAGCCAAGCCCTGTTCCAGCCAAAGGCCCGAGCGGGCGATGGCGTCGACCAGAACCTGAACGGCGTCGGGACGGGAATCAATGATATCCTGGCGGACCACTAATACACAGGACATGTAATCGGGCCAGTATTCCTGCGCGTGAAAAAGCACTCGTCCGTAACCGCCCATTTCCGCCTGGGACGGAAAGGGCTCGCCCATGGAGAATGCGTCGATGGCTTTGGCGGCCAGAGCGCCGGCCACGTCAGGCGGAGCCATTTCCACCAATTTGAATTCGCTCGGCTTGATACCCCAAACCTTCATGGCGCGAAAAACGATGAGCCGTTCATCGGAAAAGCGGGTGGGGATCGCGACTGTCTTGCCGCGGATATCGGCGAAGGTCTTGATGGGTCCGTCTTTTCGAACCACGAACGCGCTGCCGTAGCGATGCCCCAGGTAAACAATCTTGATTGGCACGCCCTGGGCCTTGAGCGCGATGGCGAGCGGCGCGACGATGAAGGCGGCCTGCATCTTGTTCGAGATCAGCGCTTCCTTGATTTCCGGGAAACCTTGGAACATGCGCGGCAGGAAGACTTCGCCAGCCGCGGAGAACTTGGATATATAGTCGGTCACGGGACAGGCCAGATGGCAAGTCACCGGGATATACGCCACATTGAACTTACGTTGGGCGGCGGGCACATAGTCGTTGAGGATGGAGGGCCAGTTGACATTCAGATACGCGTGCAGAACTGAGACCAGCCCGAGCCAGCCGACGCCGAGGAGCACAATTCGATTCTTAAGCTTCAAGCCGGAATCCCCAGCGGACGGATTTGATTTTTTCGAGACGGCGGAAGATCAGATCGAGCGCCAGACCGATGATTCCAATCATCAGCATGGCGGCCACCACCAGGTCATAGCGTTTCCCCGAATTACGCGCGTCGATGACGAGGTAGCCGAGGCCGGAATCCACAGCGATCATTTCCGCGGCAACCACCACCAGCCAGGCGATTCCGAGCGCGATACGCAGGCCGATGATGATCTGCGGCAGGGCTGCCGGAAAGACCACTTTGGCGAGCAACGCCGCCGGCCCCAATCCAAAATTTCTCCCCGCGCGGCGGAACATCGAAGGGACATTGCGCACGCCATTCATGGAAGCCACCACGATGGGGAAGAACGAACCCAGAAAGATGAGATACATGGCTGCGGCGTCGCCCACGCCGAACCAGACGATAGACAACGGAATCCAGGCCAGCGGGCTGATGGGCCGCGCCATCTGGATCACAGGATTCACCACCTTGGCCGCCGCCGGATACCAGCCAAGCGTAAGGCCCGCGGGAATGCCGAGCAGGACGGCCATGCCGAACCCGACAAATACGCGGCGTAGAGAGTCGAATATGTAGGCCCCCAGCACGCCCTTGCGGAACAACTCCCGAATGCCTTTGGCAACGTCAGTGGGCGCGGGAAAAACCTTGGACCCACTCACCACAACCGAATAATGCCACAGAACCAGAAACAGACTCATAGCCAGCAGCGGCCAGAACAGCTTTTCCCACTTGCGAGGCTGGACCAGGGTGTTCATACTCTGTGGGCCAAGCCAATCTGTTCGAAGATGCCATCGCGCAGCTCGAGGTAACGGGCGGAGCTGATATCGCGCGGGTGCGGAATATCAATCTCAACAATCTGTTGGATCTTGGCCGGGCGGGCGCTCATCACCACCACGCGGTCGGCCAGTTGAACGGATTCCTCAATGTCATGCGTCACGAAGATAATCGTTTTCTTCTCGGCTTCCCAGATCCGCAATAGTTCGCCGCGCATGATCAGGCGTGTGATCGAATCCAGCGCGCCGAAAGGCTCGTCGAGGAAGAGCATGTCGGGATTGACAGCCAATGCGCGCGCCACTTCCAAGCGCTGCTTCATGCCGCCGGAAAGCTCCTGAGGGTAGGCTTTTTCAAAGCCCTGAAGTCCCACCATCTTGACGTAATGAGCGATGCGGCGTGCCCGTTCGTCGTTGGAAAGGTTGAAGAGCCCGAAGCCGATGTTGCCCTCTACCGTGAGCCACGGAAAAACGCCGCGCTCTTGGAAAACGAAAATCCGCCGGGGATCGGGCCCGGAGACTGGTTCGCCGTCAATGCTGACGACGCCGCTGCTGGGCGCCAGGAAGCCGGCCATGATGTTGAGCATCGTCGACTTGCCGCAGCCGGAAGGGCCGAGCAGGCATATAAATTCGCCTTCATGGACATCCAGACTAATGTTGTCCAGCACCGAAGTCTCGTTGCCATCCCGGCGGAAGATCCGGCTGATGCCCTCCGCGCGGAGCTTGGTCTTTACCGCCCGCGCCACGCCAGGCGCTGGTTGTGACATGAATCATTCCTCCGAGTAACCCCAGCGCAGCGATCGGATTTTCTCTAACGACCGCATCCCGGTATCGAGCATCAAGCCGATGATTCCAATCATGACCATTCCGGCCACCACCAGATCATAGCGGTTGCCGGCGTTACGGGCGTCCACAATCAGAAACCCCAGGCCGGAATTCACGGCGATCATTTCGGCAGCCACCACAACCAGCCACGAGATACCCAGAGTAATGCGCAAACCAATAATGAGCTGCGGCACAACCGCCGGATACAGCACGCGGTACACCAGGGTGCCGGTGCTCAGGCCGAAATTCCTTCCTGCATTGATATAAACAGCGGGGATGCTTTCCACCGCGTTGATGGCAGTGAGGGTCAGAGGCAGAAAAGACGCCAGAAATATCAGAAAGATCGCCCCCACGTCGCCGACGCCGAACCACAGAATCGCAATCGGAATCCACGCCAGAGGCGAAATGGGGCGGAAAATCTGGAGGAGCGGGTTCAACGCCATTTCCGACCGCCGGTACCAACCCACGGTGAGGCCGAAAGGAATGGCGATCACGGCCGCCAAGGTAAATCCCCAGGTGACGCGAAACAGCGACGCCACAACGTACTTGAGGAGCAGGCCGCTTTGCGCCAGTTCCACCAAAGCCCGGCCTACGGCAATGGGGTCGGGCAGCAGGTGAACGCGTTGCCTGGCGATCGCGATATACCAGGCGATAAGCAGGATGGCGATGAAGGCCACCGGGCGCAGACGCGTCAAAAGGTCTTTCGCCATCATCCCTCGTTTGGAACCGGAGAACATCTTTCCATAAAGCGTACTCTCAAGAGCGCAAACGAGGCGGCGTCACAAGCGCGGCCGGATCCGTGACGTTGAGTATTCTGAGGGAGCCAGCACTACTCTCCAAGAATGTTCTTCTACAGTACACGACCGGGAGAGGCACACGCAATATCGGGGAGTGCGTTAAGGTACCAACCTCAGCCGGCCTGCGGAAATCCGAACCGTTGCATCAGACTCCGAACCGCGTCTTCAGTCACCCCAAGCTTTCCCGCTCCCCGAAGCAGATCGCGCGGATCCACTGGAAACCAATTCCGGCGCCGCGCTTCGCCCAGGCCCGCTACATTGAATGGCTCGATGGAATGAAGGATCTCAGCGCGCAAGTCAGAAGACTCCGCTTCCGTGCGTACCTGGTGCGCTAGCCGGCATAGCCGAGCGCAGGCGGGGCCAAAAACCGGGTGATCGCACAAGAGAAAAGAGGACGCTAGTGGATGCTTATCCAGCCGACGCGCGGTCTCCGCGAAACTCGCGGCCGCAAAGTACAGAAACGAGATCGACGTAAACAGCGCGAAGTTGCCCATGGTTGCGTAAAGGGCTGAGATCACACGCGCCGCCGCGAGGAGCTCTTTTCTGGTTTGAGCCGCGTACGTTTCTATCCGCTGAGCGAAACTTGGTGAGCCCCAATCCAGTGTGATGATTTCGCCCAGCCGCGCGATGCCCAGGAGGGTAAGAGGGAAGCCGGTTGATAGCAGCGGATCCACGAACCCGGCTGCGGAAGGAAGCATGGCCCATCGCCGCCCGGCCATGGAACCGGCCAGGAAAGAGAGCCGGCGAGCGTGAACGAAAGGAAGCTCCGCCTTCGCTCCGGCGAACTGCTCTCGCACCGAGGGCAGAAGATCCAGCAAGCGAGTCCATGCAGCGCCGCCCTCTTCCAACCGCACGCGATCGGCTATTGAAATCGTAACCGCTGCCCCGGCGCTGGTCAGGCCGTTGTTGAAGCGCAACACCCAAATCCAGCCGCCCTCGAACACGTGATGCAGGGCGGAGTCGTCTGCCGGGTAGGGAGGAAGGTCCGTCGGATCTTCTGAGGCTCTCCCCCTAAACCGGGCGACATCGGAGTAATGCGTGTATAGAGCCTGCGTCGGCGGGAAATCCGGGAAGACATCTTCCTGCAATTCCAGGGCTTGATGCAGGAAGCCTCGCGGCCCGGTGGCATCCACCAGAAAGCGGCATCGAAAAGCAACGGCTTTGCCCAACCGCGCTCCCTCGATCGTCACTCTTTTATCGGATTCACTCATGCGGAAGAGCGTAACCCGATCAAGATATTCCACTCCCATTTCTTCCGCTTCCCGCACCAGGAAGTGATCCAACTCGGCGCGATACCAGTGCGTGTCTGAGATTACGTCGTTGGGGCTGGCGGCCACCAATAACTGCCGTTCCCGATCAAAGCCGTGTACCGCCTGTTCGCCCGGAGTGTGGTGATAAAAGCTAAACCCTCGCTTCAAGCCACAAGCCATCTCCGGATACGATTGTTGCCACGTCCCCCACTTCGTCAATGGCTTGAGACGCGGCAAATCGTAGCGTGCGGCAAGCTCTTCCAGCAACAGATTCGCGAGCGGAGTGGACGATTCGCCGATCGCGAAGCGCGGGTGCATTCCGTTCTCCAGCATCAGCACCGAACGCCCGGCGCGGCGCGCAATCATCGCGAGCAAGGAACCCGCGAATCCAGAACCTACGATCGCGACGTCGTACAGCCCGCTCAATGGCACGCCGGGCATGTTGCTGGAGGCAGGATGATTTGCCGCAGATTCATCGCTTGCAGACGCTCCACCCGTTGGTTGAAGCAGAGGGGACACGATTCGTCCGGACGCATGTTCCAGAGATCTACGAAGATCCGGCCCCGCCCGAGGCCAAGTCCATATTCACATGCGCTTTCGAGAGTCGCCAACCGCGGGGGAGAAAACTCTCCGTTTTCCGCCAGGTCATCCATGGCGCCATTGCCGCCACGCGTGGGGATCAACGCGACCGCTGTTGCTGCACAATCAAAAGCAAAGTCGATGGATCGCGCGGCCCATTCGAAAGCCTCGTCCTCTCCCATAAATGGCGGCTTGACCAGAACGAACACGCGCAAATCCATGGCGTGATCTCGCAGGAAATCGGCGCCAGCGGCAAACTGCCGAAGAGACATGCGTTTGTTCAGCCGCGGCAAGATCTCCGGATGCACCGTTTCCAGGCCCATTGCCACTTCGAGCGGAGCTTGCAAGAAATCCCGGAATCGAAGAGAGCATTCGCCTAGCAGCGCCGGATGACTTTCCACGATGACGCGTTCAAACGATTTCACTCGATCCGCAATCGCCGGAAAATCTTCCGGCGGAATGGCTCGCCGATCGAAGAAACTTCCGCTGTTATAGAGCTTGATCTGGCGCGCGTTCGACAAGCGAGCCAACGCATAGTCGATCTGATCGGGAATGGCTCCAATCGGAACGCTTTCGGTTAGCGTATTTCGCCACAGGTCGCACATCACACAACGCCACGGACACTCCCGGTTCGTCAGAAAGACGGTCGTAACAGGTAATACGGTTCCATCCTTTGAGCATTCCTCCTCCACAAAGAACGCATAGGGACGCCGTGGATCCAGGCTCTCGCGATCCGGACGCCGCTCAAGAATCCACCGGTCTCGCTCGGCTGGTTGCTCAGGGTAGACGGAGAGCACGGCGGAGTCACCGATAAAAGGAAAGGAACTGCCTGCGATACTCGGCTTCGCGGAAAGGCAGCTTCTGGCGCAGAACATCCTCCGGCAAAGCGCCGTGTTGAAAGCGACGCTTCGGGAAGACCGGCATATTCAGACCGGTTAGCGCCGCGACACCCCGCGAAACGATCTCTCCTTTCAACGCATAGAGCCGCGGAACGTCGTAGCCGGTGAGATCGATAAACGGAATCGCCTCCGCTACCGCAATCACCGCCGGCCGCGTGAACGGGCTGAAGCCATGAAAGCCATACTGATGAGCCGGAGCGTAAGTGCGTGTGTACGACCGGCTCAATCCGCCGCTATAGGTGAGTGAATGCTTGATCTTTCCGACGCCCCAACCCTCCTGATACAGCATCGGATTGTTGATCACGCTGCGAATTGTAAGTTCCGGGTTCTCCTCAATCGGATAATCTTTTAGGTTCTCGTCGCCGCCATCGCCATCCATCAGGTAGCGCCAATCCGGATAGCGTGCGCGCACACCGCGGCAGAGGGCCAGCGCCATAGTGGCGGACTCAAGATCAAGAGGCTTGTAGTCTTCCACCACGCGGATGGTGTCTTCCACATCCAGCGACGAAGGATCGGCCTGAATGGGCTCCAGAAACAGGCCGAGCTTGAGAGCATCCAGGAACGCGCGCGCCTGCTGGACGTCAGGCCCGTCTCCCAGATCGAGAACAAAGGCTTTCAGCCGTGCCGGATTCATTCCGAGCTTGCGGAGAACATGATAGGTCACAAGAAAAACGCCGCCGCTATCGATGCCTCCCGAAAAGCAGACACCAATCGGATCCCGCTCCGGCAGATGCGCCAGCCATTGCGTTACTTCCTGCGCGAGCGCGCCAATGTAGGCCTCGCCGATCTGGTCGAGATCCGCCGGCAACGACGCCGCGTCCGGCGCGAAGAAGCGTGTGTAAACCGGATCCGGATCGGGACAACCGATTAGTTCCAACTGGGCGACGTAGTGCGCCGGCACCATCCGGGTGTAGCTGGGATGGAATTGCTCGCCAAGTCCCTCCGCGTTGAGCCAGCGCCAAATCGTGTCGATCCGGTGGGCCACCACCAACACCGGCCCGCTCGCGCGCTTTGCCAGAAAGTACCGCATGGGCCGATCGAGAGATCGCGCCATCTTGACCGTTTTGCCCGCGCGCGCTATGAGCGCGAACGAACCCTGAATGTCCCGCGCTGCCCCGGGATGCCTGAGGATCAATTCCCGAGCGTCCTCGACCGACAGATTGTAGATTTGATTCGCTTCCGGTTCGGTGAGATCCACCACTCGCTCGACGTATTCTTCCAGCATGGTTCCTTTACGATAGCGTGCCTGCGGGCCGCGCGGTTATACTGAGCGGAAGGTTGAAGATGGACGATCAAGAGAACGTCAAGCCGGGTGCGGGGATGCCCCCGATGTTTCTACCCGATGTGGAACGGCACAACGAGCCGTCGCCCTACGCGTCGATGATCCAAACCATGCGGGAGAACGGGCCGGAGTATCCGCAGATCTGGCACATGTTCGCTTTCCTTCCGAAAGCTACCGAGCACTTGGCGCGATTCACCCAGGAAATTCTGCGCGGCCCGGCGCCGCTCAGTCCGGGAATTCGCGAGCTGATCGCGGCATATACGTCCTATCGCAACGATTGTCCGTTCTGACTGAAGTCCCACGCCGCAGTTGCGGCGGAACTATTAGGCAACGAAGAACTGGTGCGGGGAGTAATTAGCGATCTGGAGACTTCCGCGCTAGACGAAAAGCACAAGGCGCTGTTCCGTTTCGTGGACAAGGTGAACCATGATTCTCCCCGCATCACCGCCGAAGATATGCAGCCGCTTTACGCCGCCGGATGGGACGACGAAGCGATTTACTTTGCAATCACCGTATGCGCACTGTTCAATTTCTATAACCGTTGGATCGACGCCAGTGGCGTTCACGCTTTGTCCGATGAAGCGCACCGTCAGGGAGGCAAGCGCAGCGCGATGCACGGCTACGTCAGGCGCTAAGACGCTGGGATCGTCTCCCGCGATAATAGGAAAGTGCGAATGACCAAGTTGCGGCACATCGCCGCGCCGTTTGTTTCCATTTTGGTTCTCACTACCTCCTGTTCGCGCAACGGCGGCTTACCCCAACCGGGCTCTCCCCAATACGCGGAGCTGGTGAGTGCGTTCTATGTTGGGCTGGCGGGATTGCAGACCGGCGCCGATGAGCCTGCCAAGGCAAAGCTGACTCTAGCGACGCAAATCGCGCCCGGCGAGCCGGCCAGCTGGGCCGATCTGGGAGTGCTGGCGCTGCGCCAACAGGATTTCGATAGCGCTTACAAATATGCCGACCAGGCTCGCTCCCGGATGCCGGATAACAGCCGGCTCGAAGAGCTGCTTGGAACCATCGAAAGCAAGCGGGGTAAGCTTCCGGAAGCCATCGCTCATTTCAAGAAAGCCGCCAGCTCAGATCCGAAAAACCTGAAGGCGCTTTACGCGCTCGCCGAGGAAACGGAACGCCAGGCGGCGGACAACAGCGATGCCGCGGCGGAAAAGCTTTTTGCGCAAGTGCTGGCACAGCGCCCCGACAACGTGGCCGCATTGCTCGAGGTGGCGCGCCTGGCGGCTAAGACCGGCGACAGCGCCGCTCTGCAGAGCACCGTGAGCAAGCTCGCCGCGAAATCGGCCTCGTGGCCCGACGGAGCGAAGCAACAAATGGGAACGCTTCAGCAAGCCACGACGGATACGAATGTACGCCCCGCGGCGGTGCGCGTCATGTTTCTTCGAAACACCCTGATCCGGGTGCCCCAATACCGGCAGGATCTGAACGAGGTAAAGACACCGACCGATCTGGTAAGCGCTCCTTTCACCAGGTTTCTGAGATTGCCTTCGCCCGATTCGGAGCCCGCGGCCGCGGATCTCTCAGTCCGGTTCGAAGCGGGCTCGCTGCCGGACGGATCGCAAAACGCTACATGGGTCGGCGCCATTCCATTCGACGACACAGGAAAGCCTTCTATCGTTTGGGCCGGCGAGAACAGTGTACAGATCGCGGGCGGCGCAAAGCTCCCATTCCCCGGCGGCAAGAATCTCGCGATCAATCGAAATGCGATCTTGGGCGTGGATCTGAATTACGACTTCAAGAACGATCTGTTTTTCGCGGGCGCGAATGGCATCCGCATCTTCCAGCAAAAAGACCTCGGGAACTTTGTGGACGTTACGGCAAAAGCGCAAATTCCACCCAATGTGACGACCGCAGCGTATGCGGGCGCCTGGGCGTTCGATGTGGATCTCGACGGGGACCTGGATATCGTTCTGGGGGCCGGCAACGGCGATCCAATTGTGCTGCGCAACAATGGAGACGGCACTTTTGCCGTTATCAGGCCCTTCAGCGGCGTCAATGGCCTGAAAGCTTTCGCCAGCGCGGACATAGACGGCGACGGTGCTCCCGATGTAGCCATGATCGACGGCGCCGGCCAGTTGCATGTCTTTTCCAACCAGAGGCTGGGGCAGTTTCGTGCGCGCCCGCTACCTGCAGGCTTAGTCGGGCGATTCGAAGCCGTAATTGCCGCGGACGTGAACCATGACGGACGGATCGATTTTGTTTTGCTCAGGGACGACGGCTCCGTGATCCGCCTGTCCGACAAAGACGCAGGCGCCACCTGGGACTTCGCAGAAATTGCAAAGGCAGCTCCCGTTCAGTCCCCCGCGCTGGTCGCCGCGGATTTCGACAACAACGGTAGTATCGATCTTCTGGTTGGCGACGGAGAGATCTTCCTGGGAGGCGCGGGCGGTTTTAGCCGGCTTCCATCGAAAGTCGATTTGACTTCCCCGGCCGTGGTCGATCTGAATGGCGATGGAAGGCTCGACCTGCTTGGTCTTTCCGGAGCCGGGGCCCGAAGCGGGACGCAGCCCGCGTGGACGGCCTTGCTCAACCACGGCGCGAAGAATTACCACTGGCAGAACATACGCCTCCGTGCGGCCACCACCAAAGGCGATCAGCGCATCAACTCGTTTGGCATTGGCGGCGAGATTGAAGTCCGGGCTGGTTTGCTTACCGAGAAGCAGGTCATCACGTCCCCCGTTTTGCACTTCGGGATCGGAGAGCATGAGCAGGCCGATGTAGCCCGAATTATCTGGCCAAACGGCGTGGCTCAGGCGGAGTTCGAACTGCAGGCAAATCGCGAGATCCTGTCGGTTCAGCGGCTCAAAGGCTCCTGCCCGTGGCTTTTCGCTTGGGACGGGAAGCAGATGAGTTTTGTGAAGGACGCTGCTCCCTGGTCGCCTGCCCTGGGGCTGCATATCGATGCGCAAAACGTCGCGGGGATTTACCAGACTCAGGAATGGTTCAAGATCCCGGGCGAAAGTTTGAAGCCGCGCGATGGTTACTACGACCTGCGCATCACGGCGGAACTCTGGGAAACTTTCTACATCGATCATTACTCGCTGCAGGTGGTGGATCATCCGGAAGGCAGCGAGATCTATACGGACGAGCGTTTCGCCGTTCCCCCACCTCCACTCAAGATCTACACTACTTCGGAGCCGCAGCCGTTTGCGAGCGCGCGGGACGATCGAGGGGGTGACGTAAGCGCAATTGTCCGCGATCTCGACCGGAAATATCTCGATACGTTTGGACGCGGTCCTTACCAAGGGCTAACTCGCGATCATTGGGTGGAGCTGGAACTGCCAGAGCGCGCTCCCACCGATGGTCCTCTTTATCTGCTTGGGTCGGGCTGGACTCCATCCTACCGATGCGACGGTAAATATCGCGATCGGACAGAACAGCATTCCGCAGCCCGAGGGTCTGAGTATTGAAGTGAGGGATGCGCAAGGCAACTGGAAAACTGCCCGGAAAGGCCTTGGCTTTCCCGCCGGCAAGATGAAGACGGTAGTCCTGGATTTGACAGGCATCTTCCCTCCGGCCGCGCCGCGCCAGCCTGCGGTTGCGCACCAATCTGGAGATTTATTGGGACCAACTCCAATGGGCCGCGGCCGCTCCCGATCGGAATCGCATCCAGCCTCTGGGCCTGGCCGGCGCCGATCTTCACTATCGTGGTTTTTCAGCAGTGCAGGCGGCGAACCAATCTTCTCCTGAGGTACCCTATTACAATAACCTGATGAGTTCTGGACAGATCTGGCACGACCTGGAAGGTTACGCAACGCGTTACGGGGACATCCGCGAACTGCTGGAAAAGATCGACGACCGGATGGTCATCGCGAACGCCGGCGATGAAGTGCGCCTGCGGTTCACCGCGCCGCCCCCTCCGCCCGCGGGCTGGAAGCGCGATTACGTGCTGATCGGCGATGGCTGGATCAAAGATGGCGACCTCAACACAGTGTTCTCAAAAACGGTGCTGCCACTGCCGTATCACGGAATGAAGGATTACACGGTCCCTCCGGGTGCGCTGGAAAACGACCCGGCCTACAAGCTTCATCCCGCCGACTGGCAGAACTTTCACACCCGCTACATTACACCCGACGCGTTTGAAAACGCACTGAGGAATTAATCCATGCGAATCGCTTTGGCTCTTCTGTTCGCTGCGCTTGTGGCCGGGCCGCTGGTCTATAAGCACATTGAGGCGCGGAATCAAACATCGCCCACGGCCCAGGACTCCGCCAACGTTCTGAGCCGGTATGGGTTCAGCTTTCAGGAATCCTCGAAGGCCGCCGGCATCAATTTCAAGTACGTCAACCCGGTCTTCGACCCGAAGCTGCAGCACATCATGCCGGAGGTGGCTTCCATGGGCGCGGCGGTTTCGGTGGTGGACTTCGACCATGACGGCTGGCCCGATATCTATGTCACCAACGGGGGCGAAGGCAGCAAAAACGCGCTCTACCGGAACATGCACGATGGTACGTTTCGCGACGTGGCGGAGGAACTGGGCCTGGCCGATCTGAACCAGCCGGGTACGGGCGTTTCCACCGGCGCCGTCTGGGGGGACTACGACAACGACGGCTATGACGACGTTCTGGTGTACAAGTGGGGACGGCCCGAACTGTTTCACAACGACGGCGGCAAGCACTTCACGCGGGTAAGCGAGCAGGCCGGTTTACCGAAGTGGGTGAATGCCAATACCGCAGTCTGGTTCGATTATGACGGCGATGGAAAGCTGGATCTGTTTTTGGGTGGATACTATTCCGAGGACATCGATCTTTGGCACCTGAAGGACACCAAGATGATGCCGGAGAGCTTTGAGTACGCCGAGAACGGCGGCCGAAAATATTTGTTCCACAATCTGGGCGGCGGGAACTTTGAAGAGGTATCCGCGAAACTCGGCATCCAATCCCGGCGCTGGGCGCTGGCGGCGGTGGCGGCCGATTTGCGCGGCACGGGCCATCCGGACTTGTTCATCGCCAACGATTACGGGGTTTCCGAGCTTTATCTGAACGAGGACGGGAAACGATTTCGCGAATCGGGGAAAGAGACGGGCATCGGGTACGCACCCAAGAGCGGAATGAGCGCTGCCGTCGGCGATGTGCTCAATGAGGGACGCTTTGGAGTCTATGTCTCAAATATCTCCGAGCCGGGCATTCTTCTCCAAGGCAACAATTTCTGGATGCTGCAAGGTGGAAAACCGGATGCACTGCCGCATTACCAGAATGTGGCGGAAGCGATGGGCGTGGCGCAGGGCGGCTGGAGCTTTGGAGTTCAGTTCGGCGACCTCAACAACGATGGATTCGAAGACTTGTACGTAACCAACGGAAACGTGTCTCTGGACCGCAAGCGCAGCTACTGGTACGACTTTTCAAAGGTCGCCGGCGGGAACAAGAGCATCATCGCCGACGCGGCGAACTGGCCTCCGCTCGACGGCCGCAGCCTGGCCGGCTATCAGCAGAAGAAAGTGTACATGAACGATGGGTCGGGTCAATTCAAAGAGGTTGCGCAGTCGGTGGGCGTGACCGACGTTTACGACGGCCGCTCCATTGCGCTGGCCGATTTCCAGAATCGGGGTGTCCTGGATGCCGTGGTAGCGAATCAGAATGGCCCGGTCCTGCTGTATCGAAATACGGTAGCGCCCGGCAATCGCTGGATCGAGTTCGAGCTGGAAGGACTGGGCAGCAATCGGAGCGCAATCGGGGCCGCGGTGCGCGTCTTCTGGAACGGGCAGCAGCAACTTCAGGAGGTATCCGGCGGCAGCGGCTTCTGCTCTCAGAACGATCGGCGGCTGCACTTCGGTCTGGGAAAATCGGGCGCCGTCGACCGAGTGGAGATTCGCTGGCCATCCGGCAAAACGCAGATGGTAGCGGCGCCGGAATTAAATAAACTGCACAAGATCAAGGAGCCCTCATGATGCCCGCAACGGCGAGCGCCAAAGCCCCGTTTCCTCCCGCACCCGGCGAACGCAAGGCGGGTGTCCAGGCAGCCATCGGCCGGTTTTTCAGCATTGAGAACCGGTATCTTCCGCCACTTTTCATCACCACCATACTGCTGGTCAGCCAGATTTCGTTCGGTGTGCTCGAAAGCTTTTCGCGCACGCTCCTTGCCATCGCGACGGCGATGATATTTGAAATTGCGCTATCCCGGCTGGTCTATCGCAAGTGGCCGAATCTCGCGAGCGCCTATATTACGGGCATCAGCGTCGGCATTCTGTGCCGCACTCAACTGTTTTGGCCGTTCGCGCTTACCAGCGCCATCGCGATCACGTCCAAGTATGTGATCAAGTGGAAAGGCCGCCACCTCTGGAATCCGTCGAACTTCGCCATCTGCACCATGCTGATAGTGGCTCCGGAATACTTTTCGACGCTCATGACGCAGTGGGGCAATACGTTTTGGCCGATGCTGGTGGTCTGGGCTCTCGGCGCCGTCATCACCTGGCGGGTCAAGCGCTTCCACATCACCGCGACCTATGTGATCTCATTTGTCCTGTTTGCGTTTCTCCGAACTCAGATCACCGGGCATCCGTTTTTCGCCGAAGTTGCCCCCATCACCGGACCGCCGTATCAGCTTTTCATTTTCTTCATGATTACGGACCCCCGGACGACGGTGAACTCGAAGCTCGGCCAGAGTTTGGTGGCGTTTTTAGTGGCCGCTGCCGAAATGATGTTCCGCCTGGCTCACAATGTGGACGCGCCTTACTACGCGCTAACGGTGGTGGGCCCAGTGGCCATGATCATTGATCTTTGGCTTACCGATCGCAAAAAGAAGCAGATGGCCAAGCCCGGGACCGGCGCAACACTGCAAACGGTGAGTTAAAGATACGTCGCGAATACTTACGAGCGCTTCTTGAACGGCCCCATCTTTTGATCGAGCGCCCGCTGGATGGCAGGCATCGCCCGCTCGGCAGCTTCCACGCCGCGCTGGATCAACTCAGCCGACCGATAATACTCCACCCAGGTAAAATCCGACAGATCGGGGTTAATCAGCACGTCCGCGGAGATCGCTTTGAAGTTCCCGAGCTCATATTGCAGCGTTTGCATCGCGTTCATAATGATGTCGAACATGTTCGGCATCCCCGCTGCACCGTTCAGGTAGGACAGCGGGTTCATCCGGTTGGCTGCGCGCACAATCTTGCTTACGGCGTTCTCGACACCCCGTTTCAGGGGCGGCACGACATTCACCGCGATACATAGGTCCGCGCCCATCAAATTCACAACCTCGGCGGGCACTGGATCGGACACGCCGCCGTCCACCAGAGATCTCTCGCCCACCTTAACCGGAGAGAACACCATCGGTACCGAAGCGCTGGCCCGGAAGGCGGTGGTCAGAGGCCCGCTACCGATGGAGACGCGTTCGCCGCTCTCGATATCCGTCGCTACGGTGGTGCAGGGCATCAACAGATCGTCAAACGTACGCTTTGCGCCCAGCAGTGGTTCGAAGATCTTAATAAACTTGTCGCCCGCGAGAATCCCGGGGCGGGTGATCGTCAGGTCCACCGCCGCCAGCGAGTTCGTCCAGTGTCCCAATCTTAATGCGATATCGATCATCTCTTGCGGGGTGACGCCAGCGGCGTAGCCAATGCCGATGATGGAACCTTGCGAACATCCAGCGACCAGGTCGATCGGGATGCCGTGCTTCTCCAGTACCTGCAGCACGCCCAAGTGAGCGATTCCAAATGCCGCTCCGCCACCGAGGGCCAATCCCACCGTCGACCCGAGAATTTTCCGTGCCAGGCGATGCACCGAGAGCCCCGCCGGTGACCGCGGATTGTTCCGAATTAAATCGGTCGAAGTTCCGTTGCTTAGCGACTTGTCGCGTGGCAGCACGAAGGGTTCGCAATGGCTGATGGGCAGCGCCAGCGATTTTTCGTTGAAACGGTTGACCACCTGGAAGTGCCTCATCTTCTTCCCGGATGAAGCCTTCTTATTCAGTGGCTCCACGCTGGTCACAAACTCGATGTACACGTCGGAAAACAAGTCAATCGCTTCCATCACCCCGCGGGGCTCCGCGTTCAGATCGAAGATGATGAAGGGAAAGCGCTCGCTATACCGGGAAACAAGACTGGAGCCGCACTCGCCGTAGTAACTGGTATCCTGCCCCGGCCGGGCTGGAACATTGAGGGTGGATACGCCCTTGGCGACATTGCTGATGGCGCGGTCCAGCGCGTCGCTCGACCCCCCCCAGTTGAGAATCTCCTGCAGTTCGCGCCCCGGTCCCGCCGCGTCCGATACTACTCGAACCAGTAGAATCTGCGATCCCGTCAGGTCATGCAGCACTGCCGCGAGGGCTTGGGCCAGCATGCTTTTGCCGCGTAAGTTCTCACGCGCCGAACCAACGCTGATGGCCATGGTGGACTTGCGGACTTTGTCGCCTTTGTTGGAGTCGGCCACGCGCTTGCAAAGCACGCGGGTAAAATACTCCAGCGCCTTCGGGTTTTTCAGGAACAGGCTGTTGAATGAGGCGCGGTCCAGAGTCACCAGGTGCGTTCTGCGCGCCGTCACTACGGACGCGGTCCGTTTCCCGCCCTGCAGCAAGGCCATCTCGCCGAAAAAATCGCCTTTTTTCAGGACATTGAGCACCCGCGCCGAATCACCCTGGCCAACGCTCACTTCCAACTCGCCGTCGAGAATGATGTGGAAGGTGTCGCCTTCCTCGCCCTCGCGGCAGATGTACTCGTCTTTTTGGTGCGTTGATTCGGTGAATAACGATTGCACCGAAGCGATTTCATTCCTGCCGAGGAAACTGAAGATCGGAATGGTAGAGAGAAGATCCTGTAGATCGGTCATTCTTGAGCTTTCGAAGCGCTGAAACTGGAGCCACTAAGCATACCGCGAATCGGCCGGCTGTGTGCCAACCCCTGCCACCAGGCAAAAGCCACAGGATGCCGCCCTTCTGACGTTGTATCATATCGACCAAGAGAATGAATGTGAAAAACTGCTTTCGGGATGCGCACAATCGTCCATAAACGTGCCACACTCTAGGCTAGGGAGTCGTTCAAAAAATGCTTGAATTTGCCAACGCTGCTTTAAAGTTTCAGATAGCCATCTCGAGTTTTGGGGCCCAGAGGTTTCTGGGCGTGCTCCCCATGGCGGATACCGAACCGGTCCGCGCCTTCCAGGAAACTTTTTATAAGGCAGGGGAAGCCGCCAAGAAAGACTTCAAAACCAACACTGCGTTATTCGGCGCCTTCCAGTTTGGTGACAAAGCGCAAAGCGCACTGGCCAGCCTGGCCTCCGATGTGCTCTCGATGAAAGTACTCAATCCGAGCTACATCAAAGATATGGCGGCAGGGATCGCGCACGGTTCCAAGGACGCCGTGGGATCCGTAGCGACAGAGGAGGCACGCCGTCTGCTCAAGCAGCAATTCAGCAATACCTTCGATGTCATCGGTTATGTGAACCACGTGGATGCGCCGAATCATCTTTCCGATGGCGCTTACCCACTGGAAGAGATGATCGAAAAATGCTACTCGCATGGGGATTATCCAGCGTTGTGGTACGTCGAAGGTTTGGGGGAACGTTATGCGGAAGCCTACATGGGGGGGGACAAAGAAGTTCGCGATTTACTGACCACCGGCAAGGCGGCGGCTGCCGATCAAAAAATCCAAACGATGATGCACGCGGGCAGTGGGATCACGTTTGCTAAACACGCGGTCGCCAACCTCACGCCCTGGAGTACCGATACGGAATTCCGGGATGCCATCACGTTGTTTCTCAACCTGGTGCGTAACAATTCGATACCCGGCTATGAAGGCGCCGCGCTGGAATCGCTGGGGCTGGTCACCCGAACCTGGAATGGACAACTAGTGAATGAGATATCGAATCATCTGCGCGGAATCGACGCGGACGCCTTCGAGTTTTTCTGGCACGGAGCCGGCCGCGCGATGTATTTCTCACCCATGTACATGATCCCTGGTCTATCGCCCTGGGACGCCGCGGATAATGAACCACCCGATGAAATCGCTCGCCGCAATGCTCGCGCCGGCGTGGCCTGGGCGTTCACCATTGTAAACGTCCGCCAACCTGAGATTGCCGCGCACTTCCTTCGTTACAAAGGGGATCGAATCGCAAGCAATGACGCCTACACCGACGGCGCTCTTTCCACGCTAACTATGGCCGGCGACATGGTGCCTCATCACGAGTATGTTTCCGCGTTTGGCCGCTACCAGCCCGATCCTGGCGATCATGCGATGGTAGAAGCCTGGACTAAGTATCTTGGTACCGAAGTAGGAGCCGAAGTCGATAAATATCGCGCGACATTGAAGGCTCGCAAGAAACTTGGCGAGGTCTTCCGGTACCACGACCTGCCGCAATTCGTCGCCGATTTGTAAGGCGGACGAATCTCTATCCCACGCGAGTGCCCGCTGGCCCGGTAACGTTGACTTGAAGACGGCCTGGAAGCTATAGTTTTAAAACGCGATGACGATACCACGGCCCGTTCAGATCTCCGTCCCCGCGGATTTCTCGGCATTTGAGCGGTCGCTGGTAGACAAGTCTGAGAGCGCGCTGGTGGACGGCCTCCAGCTGGAGCGATGGACCCGAGACCCCAACCGCAAAATCGAGTTGCACCCCCTGAACCTGGACCGCAAATATGATTTGCAGAATAAGGCATACGGCTATTTCGCCGATGTTCTGATCGGCGACCGGCAGTTGACGGCGCTGGGAGCGCGGCAGGAAGTTGAGTTCGGCAAAATCACCGGACCAAATCCGGAACAGCGTCTGAAAGACTACGTGCTCCGCATGTTCCTGAATACATCCCATTGGACGTACCCAGACGGCGACGCCGGTGGTTTCACCTTCAAGCAAATGATTTATTGCACGAAGGACGGAAAGTGCGGGCGCTACGCCGAAGACGACTTGACGAGCGTGCAGGACTGGAACGCGATCGGACCGCAGTACCGATGGTCGCTGTTCACCTGCTATCTGCACGATTTCGTAATCATGCTCGGCCCCGTAAAAAAAGTTCTCAAGGAAGCCGTCGCCGTGGTGCAGCATCCGGATTTCATTCACGTCGTTGAGAACCCCAAACCGGGCTACAAGCTGGAGGTGGCGATCGGCTACCCGTTCATCGACTACGCGCCCATCCCTAACTATTTCGGATTTGGGCCGGGCAAGTTCGCATGGGCCGTCAAGACCTTTTCCTTCCTCCTTAGAGACAACAACGACGTACGCTGCGATATGGACTTCGTCGCCGGTCCGAGGCCCAAAAAGGTGTTTGATTTCGGCGCGCTCATTCCCGATCCGATTTACGGGACCGCTCAGGCGCTGCAGTTCGCTACGCTCGGCTTTTTCAATCCGCGTGGCGTCCACGATTATTTCGACCTGCAAATGTCCACCACGCACTCCCGCGTGCACCAGGCTCTCATGGAGGGAAGCGCCAAAGTGTTCGCGGCCTGGATGAAAAACCAATAGACCGCCGTTTTACCTTACAATCTCATTCTTCGCTTGAAAAATAAATCTATTGTCAGTCTATGGTTCCGGTGCTACTATGACGAATAATCTGATTGGAACCTTGAGGAAATGGATCGCGCGGTGAACGGCGCTCGGGATTCCGCCGTGAAGACACGCGACCCGCAGCAGGCGTTTGGAGGTCCGATTCTTCGGACGATGGGTGTGCTGGGGGTGTTGCACAGGGTGGTCTGAAAAAAAATGGCAAACACCTACGATGTCATCATTGTTGGCGCGGGTTCCGGCGGCGGTTTCCTCGCGGGTCAAATTGCGCCGTATTGCTCATTGCTGATTCTGGATGCCGGCCCCAGTTTTGCTGGCGCGCCCAATCCCGGTACCGGTGTTCTTTCGCGGCGGACTCTTTCAACGCAGATCAATCTGGGTACCTGGATACCGGACAGTAAGGCATCCAACCACGGCAGCGTTTTCTACACTTATCCGATGTACATGGACCAGTCGAACCCGACCTCGTCCACCGGACAGCACGAAGCGAAATTGGTGGGTGGCGGTTCCGCCGTCAACGTTGGCGCATGGCTGCGGCCGCGTGCCGTGGACTGGGGCGGATTTAATGAGGCGACAGGCCTGACCGACTGGACCAAGGCTCTTTTCGGGCCACATTTTGTGCGTGCCGAACGAATTCTGAATGTAGGCCGCGACGACCGCTCGAACTGGATGCCAGCCAGCATTCTCTATGAGAAGGCGGCGAATGCAATGGGCATTCCGACCGTGATGAACGCGTCCAATCGGAAGAATTGCATCTATTGCGGCCACCGGCTTAACGCGGGCATGCCCTGCAAGTACGATTCGCTGATGAGCACCGCGCTAACGCAAATTCCGACTGCCGTTGCCGCCGGGGCGACATTAGTGCCCAACGCGAATGTAACTGGAATCAACATTACCAATGGCAAAGCAACCGGTGTCACCTATGTGCAGCAGGATGGAACCACCGTTGTAGCGAACGCCAACAAACTGGTGGTGATCTCATCGGGCGCTATCGGTACTCCGCTGGTTCTTCGCAGCGCTGGCCTGCACGCGGTGAATACGAACGTGGGCAATTATCTGAGGGCGCATCCCGGCGTACCCATGGATGTGCTGCTGCCTGGCACCAACTGGGGCGTCGACAGGGGTTACCAGTGGAACCTGCACCACAATGCCTACGACAGCAACGGCGATGTTACCGACGCGGTGGTCCATGCCTCGGCTTCGTTCATGGCGAATACGGCATGGGTTGCCGCATGTTTTCAGATCGGCCTCTTCGGCCAGCCTTATAAGGACATCATGCGGCAGTGGAAGCAGCGGGCGGGTGCATTTATCTTTGCAATGAAGCCCGCGATCACCGGCCAGGTGCTGGGTACCCTCCAGAGCCCGGTCATTTCTTATCCCATCGCCGATACCACGGGAAATCTCGAGCCGAAAACGATGGGCGATATCCTGGCGGCTATCACTCAGGTTGCGGAGATCTACAAGACCTTCGGCGCGTTCAGCGCGTTCCCGAATCCGAACACTCCGCTGAGCGTCCTGAAACAACAGCTCTCCCTGTTTGTGACTACCTCCGGCGCCTTGCATCCGCAGGGTACTTGCCGCGCCGGCGCCAGCCAGTCGAATTCGGTAGTCGACACGAACCTCATGTCGTGGGACGTAAAGAATCTAATGTGCTGCGACGCCAGCGTGATTCCGAATGCGCTCAGCTCCAATCCCAACGCGATGATCATGGCCGTGGCAAGCCGCGCGGGGGACTTCGTTAACCACGAGATTCTCGGCGCGAAAACCGCTCCCACGGCCCCGGACGAGATGCCGCACTCTGGAGGCGCAAGATGAACGACGCCCCTTTCAATCCCCGCGAAGCACTCGTCGAAATGGAACGCGTTCTCACGCGCCGCGCATTATTCGGCAAGCTTGCCAAGGGCGCCGGCGTGGCCGCCGCGTGGGATCTCTTCGGCCAGAAGATCTTCGGACAGACCGTGAACCCGGTGCTGATCACGCAGGCCCAACTCATGCCGCAGGCGCTGCCCGTCATGAGCGCATTTGGCCAAATGGTAGTTCCCGTGGATGATGTACCTGGCTGGGCTACCTTCGAGCCTGGGATCACCACCTACGCGCTCGATGTTTATATCCGGCAGGTGTTCAATCTCGGCAATAACTATTCCTTCAACGGCTATCTGACCGCCTTGCTGGGTTTCAACAATCTTCCGCCTACCGTTTCCTATGGACCCACGTTCCTGAAGATGGACCTGACAACGCGCGGTCAATATCTCATCGACGTGCTGGAAGGCAATTTCGAAAACTCCGGCACCCAGGACATCATGGCTTTCGGGGCTATCTACATGCTCCTGGCCGCTAAGATGGTGTTCTTCATGAATTATCCGCACCAGCTTGCCAACCCTACGTCTGAATTCCAGCAGATTCTTGGGAACAATCCTCCTACGGCATTCGATTTCATGGGTTATAGAGGACCAGTGGGCCAAGCGGAGGAGACCGCCTTGAGGGCCGCGGCGGCCAACGCCATAATGCTGCCCGGTATCGATCCAAATGACCCGTACATGTAGAACACGCCAGCTGACATAAGGACCCATGAGAAGATTTCTTCCGCTGTTTCTGTTGTGCGGGTTGTGTGGTGCACCACGCGCCTGGGGCTCGGCATTTGCGATCAACGAACTGGGCGTCCGTGCTCAGGGCATGGCGGGAGCGTTCGCCTCCATAGCCGACGATGGCTCCGCGATCTTTTACAATCCAGCGGGAATGGCGTTTCAAACGAAAACCACGATGGAGATGGATGCTCTGGTAGTGGTCGGGCTATTCCGGTTCTTTCCGTCCGACCCGCCGCCTGGCGTGGTAACGCCATCCAACGGATGGTCCGGAAGCATCAAGCCGCATTTCATTCCGGTTGCCAACCTTTACTTCATCAAGCCAATCAACGAAAAGTTCACGTTCGGCTTTGGCGGATTCGCCCCCTTCGGACTTTCCGCCGACTTCACCAACTTCAAGGATGGCGACCCGCAGAACACCAAATTCCCCGGCCGGTATGCCGGAAGTCGGGCGGCTCTCCAGCAATTCTGGTTTCAGCCGACCCTGGCGTATCGAATCTCGGAGAACAGCAGTATTGCCGCCGGCGTCGCATTGGTTCACACGCATCTCTTTCTGGAGCAGAGCATTCTGAATCCGAACACGGATGGCGATACCTTCGGGCAGGCGTTTGCTTCGGCCATTTTCCCGGGAGTCGATCCCACGGAGGCCGCAGCTTCCATCGCCCGCCTTCTCCCGGAGGGCCGTTTCCGCGCGGCCGCCACCTCCAATGAGGCGGGGTTTAATCTCGGCTACATGTACAAGATCCCATCGAAGAAGATTTCCATCGGCCTGGCATGGAGAAGCGCGGTGGTGAACCACCTTTCCGGCAAAGCAGCGTTTGCTTTCACCAACACGGGCGCCATCACGCCGTTTCTTCCGGCGGGCACTTCCTTCGCCACGCTCTTCCCGAATCAAGCCATCCGGGGAGATTTCACCACTCCGGGAACTTATACCGCCGCCGTTTCCACCCGAGCTTTTCACAACACCCTGATCGCCGTCGACTTCGAAATACAGGACTTTACGCGCTTCAAGGACCTTCCCATCAACTTCAGTGACACGATTGGAACCGCCACTCCGGCGGAAGAACGTCTCACCTTCAACTTTCATAACTCCTACATCACGCACGTGGGAGTCGAAAGGCAGTTCCGGGAAAACACTTCGTTCAGGATGGGGTACTCCTACGACGCTTCCCCCGTGCCGGACCCAAGTGTCGGCCCTTTGTTCCCCGATTCCAGCCGCCATAGTATTACCTTCGGTGCAACCCAGCGTCACGGCGCAACCGAGTTAAGCCTCTTCTATCAGGCTATGTTTTTCGTCGAGCGTGATGTCAACGTGGCAGCCAATGCCGGCCTATACACCAACGGAAGTTACCGTAACTTCGCGGATCTTGCCGGCCTTGGAATGCGCATTTATCCTGGTGAGCTCTTTGGTAAAGGAAAAGTATCAAGGGTTACTCAATGAGGTTTGGGCACGCAATGAGGTTGGGCACGCAATGAGATTTCTCACAAACAGAATTTCCGGATGGCCGGTCCTGTTGCTCGCCGCGGCGTTGGCGCTACCGGCGTTTCCCGCGCAGAAGCTCGATACCACGCAGTTTATTGTGGTGGGCGAAGGCCTGGCCGCGGGAATGGCGGATTTCCAGTTACGCGATGTTTACCAGAACGCGAGCTTCCCGGCGGTGATGGCCAATGCCTTTCAAACAGCCTTCCCCATGCCGATTCTCCAGAGTCCCGGGGTCGGTGGCGGCACGCCCGGCTTCCCGGTTCTTCCGCCGCGCCTTCCCGGATTGTTGCAGGGCCCCGTACGCAACGACTTCCCTCCCAATCTTTTCGTTTTCAACCTTTCCGTGCCCGGTTTCACTTTGAGCGACAGCTTGAATGAGGCTCCAACGGTGCCGCTGATTCAGAGCCGCCAGCCCGAGCATACTCTGATCAATTTCATTCTTGGATATCCGGCGCTGATTCTCGGAGCCAATTTGCCGCTTTGGACGCAGGTGCAATACGCCGTGGAAATGAATCCCACGCTGGTGGTCGTCGAGCTCGGTTATTACGACGTGCTCCAGCCGGCCGCCACCAACGATCCCGCCGCTCTTCCCAGCGTGTCCAGCTTCACCAGCCAGTTCAGCTCCCTGCTTTCCCGGTTGAATGCCTCCAGCCCGCAGATCGTCGTAATGACCGTGCCCAATCCATTCGACACCGCATACTTCACGCCCGTCGCCAATGCCAGCCGCCTGCTGGGAGCGCCGGCATCGGTGATCACTTCGCTGTTCGGCGTGGGTCCCGACGATTATCTTACGCCGAATGGATTGATGGTGGCCGGGAGCGCGATCGCGAACGGTAACGCTCAGCCCGCCCCTCTCTCGAAGACGCAGTACGCAGTGGTCAGCGCCGCTACCGCGACGGCTGTCCAGGCTGCGGTGACGGCCATCAACAGCGCCATTGTAAGCGCGGCGCAGCAGGTTGGCCCCAACGTCATTGTTTACGATCTTAACGCTTTCTTCTCCAGCGTCCGGCAAAACGGCCTGGCCACGGGAACGTCGACTTTGACCGCCGATTATCTGGGAGGCTTTTATTCTTTGGACGGCTATTATCCGGGCCAAACCGGGCAGGCCGCCATCGCCAACAATATGCTGCAGCTTCTGAACAGCACGTATGGAAAAAACTTCGCTACGGTGAACCTGGCGACCGTGGCGTCCGGCGATCCGGTGCTCGGTTTTACACCCAGCCTAAGGAAACCAGCATCGAAAGAAATCGTTAAGGGTAAGGAGGTGAAGCCATGAAGAAGCCGATCCTTCTACCGGCGCTGGCCGTACTTTGCTTGGGATTGCCGCTCTGTGCGCAGACCACGAGCGAGCCGCAGCCCCTGCCCCAGCCTACCGACGCGCCTCTGCCTGCTCCTTTGGTTCTGCCTCCCGGCAATATCGAGGTTCTCCAAATCGACAGCGATGGCAGCTTCATGGGAGACGCTCCCCGCATCGTCGATTGCCCCAGCAATGCGGATAATCCCTTCGGCGTATGCGGTAACGTGCTGTTCGGCGGAGTAGGTCTCTGGAATTCGCACCTCAGCGGCTCCATTCAAGTCCGCTTTTTTCCGCCGGTGAACCAGATCGCGCATTTCGAGATCAGCCACCCGTTCGATCTGACGGGCACCGATTCTGTTCTCTCAACACCCCAGCTTTATCAATACCCGGTAACCGGCAATGTAATCCTGGATACTTTCAACGGCTACTCATCGGGCGATCTGAATCTGACAACGGGACAGGTGACCAACCTGAACTACCAAGTAATCTTTTCCAACACTTGGTACGTGGCCTTCGCTAAGGTGAATCCGGCACTCTTCCCGCCGGCCTTCGGCTTCCCCGGTGTTTATGGATCCGCCAATCTGGTTTTCACGCAGCGCGCGGACGGCAATCTCGATCTGACGTTTTACGGGTCCACCTTTCTTCCACTCGGAAACAATATCGATGGCCAACCCGTGCGCCTGCCAATGCCCTTAAACGGACCTACTCTCTATTCACCCAGTATTCAAGTGCCAGGCCTCAGCCTGCATCCTCATCTGAGCATCACTACCATTCCCAGTACCACCCCTACTTGCGGAAAGGCCTGCCCCAAGCTTCCCAAGAATCAGGTGATACAACTCACTTTGAACTCGGCCTTCTCTTCGCTTGGCGACGACTTCTACCTGAATATCCCGGCGCTCGGCGGCCTGGCGCTGGGCCGCTCCCAGATGCTGGGACGAATGGAGGTTCAGTTCGGCACGCCGGTAGGGAAGTTCGTGCCCATTGCGATTAATCCGCTGCCTCCGGAAGGTCTGCTGGCGACCCCACCCGCTTTCCCAATCACCGGACTGTCGCTCGGTTACCTCGGTTTCGACGAAGATCTGGTCTTTCCCGATCTCACCTACCACGTGGATGGACCCGCCATCACCGACGATCCTTTCGATTTCTGCGTCGGCGAGCTGAATCTGACTACCGGCTTCGTTCAGGGTGAGCTTCTGTGGAGAACATTCTGGACGCACGATCTGCTACAGGCGATTCTGGCTCAGAATAACGGCCGCATCCTTCCGGTCTCGTTCCAGGAAAGAGGCCCGGCCTGGTTTCAAACCGGCCCCAATAACTCACTGCTACTGCGCTACAACGCCAGCAGCTACCTGGATTACACCGGATTCGTCTTCCCGGGACCGGATTATTCTAATGCGGCAAATTCGTTCACCGCGCTGACTGGCTCTTATCTGACACCGTTTTATCGAATGCAGGGTGAACTTACCTCGGACACGCCGACAAAGGTCTTCACTAATTCGGCCAGTCTTACCTCCTCCTTCGGGCAGCCGTTTAGTTATAGCTTGAACATCCCGTGCAATGGTGTGGGGGAGAGCTCGTTCATCTATACGAACGAATCTGCCCGGCCCAGCACCGGTACGCTTGGTGGAACGTTTGCGATGACGAATCTGGCTTCCGTCTCCTGTACGAATTCGCTCGGGTCCACGCTTCCGCCCGGACAGTACGACACGCTTACATTCTCCGGGTATGGAAGCTGGAGCAACGATAAGGCTCCGCATCTGGCGACGGTAACTTTGTCCACCGCTGCGAATGCGCCCTACGTCGGCATCCAGATTGATGGAGCCTCGCTTTCCAACGCGGACACGAAACCCGCGATACCACCGCAACCGTGATGAGCCGGAGGAAATGAAAATGCGCACGATTATTTTCGCTATCGTAGGGAGTCTCCTGGCGGCTCTGCCGGGCGCCGCCCAGTACGGTGGCCGGCCGGGCGATGCGGTGCTGTACGTATTCACGTCGAAAGGCTCGGGCGCCATTCAAACCCTGCCGCGATCGACCGTAAACACCGCTTCCGGGCTCCAGACCATCGATCCGACTACGGTGCCGCCGCAGGACTTCCCGCCTGCGTTCCCCGGAGAGACGCGGGTGGTGCTGCACGAGGAAGAAGGCGACCTGTTCGAGTTCATTGTGGAATCCCCGGACATCCCCGATCCAAACCAAGAGATCCTCTATCCCGCGAAGGTTCTGATCGGCGAAGGCTTGCTTCGGATCTCGCCTCCTGGAGAGGGCGACATTGACGCCCCCACGACGTTTTTCACGGATTTTCCGCAATACAGTAATGTTGCTCCCCATGAGGCGCTGAATACACCGTACAAACTCGTGTTTTGGACTCCCAGCTTGGTCTTTCCCGTTGCCATCGTGGCGCCGCCAACTTTCGTGAGTCCTACAACGCCCGCGGGCGAGAGCGGTGCGGACTATATTGTCTCGCTCGGAGTCTTTCCGGCTTTGGTTCCGTGGCAAGGCCTCAACGTGACGTTTCCCAACTCCGGCTGGCAACAGGGGACGGACGCCAAGACGCTTGAGCGGGACAATAGCCTTAATACAACCGTCCGGCTGATACGCCTCCGTCCGGGCCGCCAAACACCGCCTTTTTCGCTTGATGGCAACACCCACATCCTCGTGTTGCAGGGAAGCGTGCAGATTGGCCCGGCCGGCGGGACGGCTCAGACGTTGCCATCGTGGCAGTATGCTTTCGTTCCGCCCGGTTACGCGATCAGCCTCTACAACCCGATCGCTTATGCGGGGCCTCAATAGAGGCCCGTCTGGCGTATACCCGGTACTTGATCGCGAAAATCACCGTACGCCGCTCCCTCAGGGTCGCGGGTCGGCAACCCCGTGCGCCGTTATTTAGTGCCCTGCGTCCGCCAGGATGACATCGCTCGCCTTCTCGCTGATCATCAGGATCGGAATCATCGGGTAGTAGCCCGGGATTTTCGGGAAAACGGAAGCGTCTACCACACGAAGATTCTTCGTGCCATGCACGCGGAAATTGCCGTCCACCACCCCACCATCGGCCCGCGGCCCGATCCGATTGCTGCAACTGGCGTGGTGGCCCCATGCCTCATTGGTGACGTACTCGGCAATCTGCTCAGGTGTACTGTACGCCGGGCCAGGGAACAACTCGGCGTCAATAATATTGCCCAACCGGGTATTGATACTTCTGGCTATTTGGATGCCCTCGACGACGGCAGCCAGATCCTGACCTAACCGGTCGGTACCCTCTTGGAAATAGTGGAAGTTGATGTTAGGAGGGTCCCGCGGATCGGCCGTGCGCAGTCGTACGGTGCCGGCGCGGTTCAGCGTGTGCGCCTTCAGCATCAGCCATGAGAAGGCGTTGGACGTATCGAGACTCGGGACCTGCCATCCCGGGTAATACCCGTCGAAATATCCCGCAGCTATAAAGAGAACCAGGTCGCGTTCCGGTACTGCCGGAAAGGATTTCCGAATGTCGGCCAGGACGGTCAGGTTGGTCGTGTAGGGCCCCTGGCCCGAGAGCCATTGAACCAGGCAGGGGTCCGTTGCCGGATTGTTCGGCGTGCACTGGCTCAGCACCGTGAGGTTCGCCATCAACTGGGACACGACGGCGATCTCATAGCGATCCATCATGTTTTCGCCAACGCCCCAGAGGTCGCAGACCGGCCGAATGCCGCAAGCGCTGAGTTCACTTCCGGCGCCAATGCCGGAGAGCTTTAGGAGCTGCGGGCTGTTGAAGGTTCCGCCCGACAGGATGACTTCCCGGGAGGCCGACATTTGCAGGGTTTGGGGCATTGGTCCGGTCTGGGCCGCCAGCGGAGAAGCGCGATAGAGCTGTGGGCCCTGGATGTACTCCACACCGGTCGCCGTTTGGCCGTCGGAGTCGAACAGCACCCGAGTCACCAAACAGTTGGTCATGACGATGAGATTATTCGGCAGCGCGGCCGCCGTCTCAAGAACGTGCTCACGGACGCCGTACCGGGCGCCGTTCAGCCTCGATAGCGGGAAGGAGTAGAGGCCAGGAATGTCGTTTTTGTTGACGTTCCAGTTGTTGGGATCCAGTGCGTTATCAGCCAGGAGGGTAAGATCATTCGGGTGCCCCAGTGCCCCGACGGTCTTCTGCATGATTTCGAGCACCTGAGGGTCCGCGGTGTAAATACTGGAATCGATCATCTCCGTCGGCTGCCACCCATTGGTTCCGTGGCGGCTGCCCGCCTGGATCAGATAACGGCAGTCTTCGAGCCGCACGAAGTACTGGCGCATGTTGGTGGCGGACCAACTGTCGTCGCCCGTGATGGCGGCGATGTCATCGAAGTCGGAATTGCTCGGGTAAAGCAGAACGAGGACGTTGTGCGTGCCGCAGCCGCCGATTGTGCTGGCCCTGGGGTATAAGATGCCACCGGTCGGGTTGGAGGAGTTCGGAGTTCCCGCCGGGACGTACTTGCTGTCCATCTCCTGCTTCGCCTGGTTGGAATAATGCCGGACATAGAAATCCCATGCGATCTCTGGGTTGGTTGACACCAGGGGGTTAAACAGGGGAACGGCAATGATGGAGTCGAGATCGGCGGCCGGTGCGCCTGCCTCGAAGAGGACAACCTTGTGCCCTGCTTTAGCCAGGTTTACGGCCAGCGGGCCGCCACCGGGACCGGCCCCGACGACTATATACTCGACCGGGGCGCTCGCATCGAGCGGACGGGCGGCAGCCAAACCGGCCAGCCCCGCGGCATAGGCGGTCGACAGTTTCGTGAATTGCCTGCGTGTAAGGCGCTCGCGCGGCGCCCCGGTCTTCGTCTCGTTCTCGCTCATGTGTTGGCTCTCTTCCGCAAAGGATTTTTCGGATGACAACCTGCCATCCGTCATAATGGGCCAGCATTTCAATCCTGGACCTTGGACTTTCGATAGAATACACCCATTTGCCGGCTCGCAACGGTTGGGAGCCATCTTTTTTTAGTACTATGAGATTCATTAGCTTCAGATTCGATCCCACCGAAAGCGCTCTAGCGTAATAGAGCCGACGGCGCTCCCATCGCACTCACGGAAATAGGGCGCGCCGTTGTACCATGCCATATACCATGCGAATCTCGGGTGCCAGCCGATTGATCGGAGCGACGATTTCCGCCGGGATTTTAGCAGGGCTCGGAGCCGTGGGATTCCACTATCTGGCGGACTACCTCGACGACGTGCTGTTTACCTGGGTGGATTCGCAGAAGGCGATTTCGCGCCTACCGTTCGTGCTGATTGTCCCCACCGCGGGTTTGTTCCTGATCGGTTTGTTTTTGCAGAAGTTTCCCTCCAGCAGGATCGGCGGTGTCCGCGAAGTTCTGGAATCGCTGCAGCATCACGAGGGCCGCGTGCCCATGGTGCGCCTCCTGAACGTGATTATGAGCGGGCTGGTGCTGGCCGTGGGCGGCTCGGTGGGACCCGAGGGACCTATGGTGGAGTTCGGCGCGCTGGTGGGCAGCCAGTGCGGGCAATTCTTTCGATTAAGCAAGCGGCAACTCGAGACGCTGGTTCGTGCCGGCGCGTCAGCCGGAATCTCGGCCGTGTTTCGTTCGCCGGCGGGGGGTGTTCTGCTGACGCTCGAAATCTTTGGCGCACGGTTCAACCGCGATCTTACGGCAGTGGCGATTGCAGCGGGGATCGGATATCTGGTTCGGACCACGCTGCTGGGCGATGCGTATCCCTTTCGCCCCGCTGGGCCGCTCGATACCTTGCCTGCATTCACGATGCTTGTGCTGGTTCCGCTGATGGGGGTGTTGGCGTCGTTGGCGGGTCATTTTTTCATCTGCCTGTTCAACCGCTGGAAAACCGTGCTTCCCTCCCAATGGCCCTTGTGGTTTCGCGTGACACTCGGTGGCGCAATGGTTGGCACGATTGGCATCTGGTTTCCGCAAGTACTCTCGTCAGGGTATTCCACAATCCGGCAGGGAGTGAGCGGCGAGATCGGCTTCGAATTGTTCGTTGTACTGCTGCTCCTGAAAATGATGGCGACCTCGATTAGTTTCGGATCGGGCGCGGTGGGCGGCCTTTTCGCTCCTACCCTGGTCATTGGGTCGTTGTTCGGCGGGGCATTCGGATATGGCGTGCATGCCCTGGTGCCGTGGGCGATTCCCCAGCCGGCCCTGTTTGTACTGTTGGGCATGGTGGTGATGTTCGGGTCGATTGTGAAGGGTTACTGGAGCGGGTTGCTCATGATTGCCGACCTTAGCGGGTGTTATCACGAACTTCTGTTACCGGGCGTGATCGCGGGAGGGATTTCGTACCTGATCAGCTGGGAGTTGCACGATCAATCCATTTTCGGGCTTACGCTCGATCCATCCGCACCGGTGTTGCACCCGGAAGAAAAGAGCGCGTTCAGGGCCGCCGGCTGAATTCTTGACGAAACGATGAAGTGGAGCGGACAATGAGTGATCGCAATGGATATAGGCAGGAGTGCTGGGGGGACGATTGCAGAACGAGCACGATAAACAAAAGTTTGGGGAAGCGTTGGGGGACTTTTCGCTGGCCGCGATCGACGGCGGCACGGCCAGCCTGAGCCAGCGGCTGGAAGGCAAGAAAGCGGGAGTGGTGGTGTTCTGGTCGGGGGTGTGCTCACACTGCGAGCGCTACGACCAATACCTGAATGAACTGGAGCAGCGGCATCCCGAGGTGGCCTTGATCGCGGTGGCGTCGCGGCACGGCGAGACCGTGGAGACAATCCGCAAAACCAGGGCCGGCCGGAAGCTGACGTTTCCGCTGCTTCTCGATCCAGGCAGCGTGGAAGCCAAACAGTGGTTCACGCAGCAGACGCCGCGGGCATTTCTGATGGACGCAGAGCGCAAGCTGATTTACCGCGGCGCCATCGATAACTACAAATACCCGGAGGACCCCGAGTATGTCCCCTACCTGGAGCCGGCCATCGAGGCGCATCTCAAAGGTGAGCCAGTGAGCCGTCAGGAGACGGCCAGCTACGGTTGCGCGATCTTTTCGGTCTATTACATTCTGCCCAAAGCCCTATGATCTCCCGCTTTCTACAGCTTCTGAAAGTCCCTTCCGTCATGCTGGAGACCAGCCTGGCGGTGGTCCAGACCACCCTTGAAACAGCCCAGCGCGCGATCGAGAATCTGACGGGCCAGGAGACGGGGCAGCTCAAAGGCGCGCCGCTGAACGGACCGCATGACGTGGACACGGCGGTGTCGGACTTCGCTAACCGGGCGTCTCGAATTGCGCGGTACATGCCGTTCGACGTGCGCGAGATTCCCGGCGCGTCCCGCGACTTGCTGGAAGCCGCGCGCCGTTCGTTTGCGTATCTGGATTTGAAAGACCCGCGGAATATCGTTCTGCCAGTGCAACTGATGCTGGCGATGGGGAGCCTGGCGGCTCAAAGCGCGCTGCGTGGGCTGGTGACTTACGAAATGCTGGGGCCGTCGCGAATTCAGTCGCTGATGGTCGACTTCTTCGACATGTTTACCGAGTTGCAGGTCTTCGTCGGGCTCGAATACCAGGCGGTGATCAAGAAGTGCGAGGAGCGCCTGGTGGTGGCGCCGGACGATCACCGCATCCGATACGAACTGGGCGAGACGCTGGTCAAATGCGGGCTCTACGAGCAGGCCGAAGCGGAATTGCGCAAGGTTGCCCCAGATTCCTCGTATTACCACGTGGCATTGCACGAGGCCTCCGTGGCGCTTCATCGGGCCGGCCGGCTGGATGGGGCGGCCAGGACCGCCGTCGAAGCGCTAGACGTCAAGCCGGGCAGTGAGCGCACCAAATCTTGGCTTTGGCTGACGGCGCAGAAGATGGGCGGATATCCGGACTTCGTGCCACGGAACTATCGCATTCAGATGCGCGCCGGTTACGCAACGCCGACCGTTGAGTTCGAAGACATTGCGCCGCGAATCGGGCTGGACAAGACCAGCGCGGGGCGCGGAATCGCGATCTTCGACTACGATAACGACGGCTATCTGGACATTCTGATCGCGGCCGCGCATGGCGGCTGCAATCTGTATCACAACAATGGGGACGGCACTTTTACCGATGTTTCGATCGGCTCGGGCTGGGATGGCTGTGTCAACGGTTTTGCGCCCACCGTGGGCGATTACGATAACGACGGTTACCCGGACGTGTTCGTCACGCGCCTCGGGTTCTATGCCGGCGAGTGCCAGTTGTTCCACAACAACGGCGATGGCACGTTTACCGATGTGACCGAGCAGGCGGGGCTGAAGGTCTGGGGACCCGGATTTACGGCATCGTGGATCGATTACGACGGAGACGGGCGCCTGGATCTGTTCATCACGAACAACCTGGGCGGCCTGTTTGAACGCAAGACCCCGAACCGGCTGTTCCATAACAATGGCGATGGCACGTTCACCGAAGTAACCGAGGCGTCCGGGCTTTCCACCATGTGGCCGACCATCGGCGGCGCCTGGGGCGACTACAACAATGATGGGCGCCCCGATCTGTTTCTGAGCAACGGGCTTGGGCGGTCCCAACTGTACCGCAACAATGGCGATGGCACGTTTACAGACGTGAGCAAGGAAGCGGGGATCGACGCGCTTTGCTTCGGGAGCGCATCGTTCTGGTGGGATTATGACTGCGACGGATGGCTGGATATTGCGCAGTTTTCATGGTCCGATCATGAGGACGTGCTGCACACCTGGGAGCATGGCGAAGGCCCGCCGGACGGAAATCCGATGCGCGTCTATCACAACAACCGCGACGGTACGTTCACGGAAGTGGGCCGCGAGATTGGAATGAACGGCTGCTTCGGAACCATGAGCGGCAATGCGGCGGACTTCAATAACGACGGGTATTTGGATGTCGTGCTCGGCAACGGCAGCCCGAAGATGGATCGCCTGGAGCCCATGACCGTGCTCCAAAACGACGGGAAGAAATTCCATAACATTACGTTTTCGGCCGGCTTTCCGTTCCTCGGCAAGAGTCACGGCATCAACATGGCGGATCTGTTCGGCGATGGGCGAATGTCTATTCTGGTGGCTGCGGGCGGCGCTTATCCGGGAGACCTGCTGACGACGGCCGTTTACTATCCGAAGAGTCTGGCGGGTAATTATCTGAACGTGCGGTTGGTGGGAACCAAGAGTAACCGGTCGGCGATTGGAACGCGCGTCTCGTTGACAGCCGGCGGCCGCGGCCAGATGCGCGAGGTCACGGGCGGAAGCAACTTCGGCTGTCTGCCGCTCGAGCAGCACTTCGGCCTGGCGGAGACAGCGGCGATCGACTCACTGGAAATCCGTTGGCCGAGCGGGTTGAAGCAGATCTTCCGGGGACTGCCGATAAACCAGACGCTGGAATTCACCGAAGGTCTGGAAACCTGGAAAGAAGTTTACCTGAAAAAGGCTACGGCTGCGGTCTCTTAACGCGCCCCGGTCAGCGCCTTCAAATACCGATAGTAGAATTCCACGCCGTCATAGAACGATCCTATGCGCACGCGCTCGTCCTTGCCATGCGCCCTCACATCGTCCTGGTCCAGGGCCACGCCCGAAATTCCGTAACTCGGTATGCCTGCCGCGATGGTATAAACGCTATCGGATGCGCCCGTCTCCATTTCCGGAATCACCGGCGCGCTGGGCCACATGGTATCCGCTACCCGCTCCAGCGGCTTCATCACTTCAGCCGGCGGCAATACGGCCGCAAACGCTTTGGTCGCGGGAGCGCGATCCGCAACACGGTAAGAATTGTCGATGTACTTCACGGAGATTTTCGGATCGGCGAAGATTCGGACCAACTCCAGCCGCACTTCTTCCATCGCATGACCCGGCAGGATGCGACAATTTACGATCGCTTGGGCTTGCTGCGGCAGCGCGTTGTTCGCATGGCCGGCATTTAAGCGGGTTGCCACGCAGGTGGTCCGCAGAAGCGAATTGAACCGGGCGTCCATCGATAGCCGCGCAAGCGCTGCCGGATCCGGCGGAGTTCGCAGAATCGCTTTCATATCGGCGGCGGTCTGCCCCGATTCGAGCGCGGCGCGCCGCTCGAAATAGGTGCGTGTAATCGGGTTCAGTTCGAACGGAAACGGCGCGCGCTCCAGGCGCGAGAGGGCGTCCGCGATATGGTAAATCGCATTATCCGGAACCGGCAGCGAGCTATGGCCGCCCGGGTTGGTGGCGTCCAGTTCGAAATCTGCGTAGAGCTTCTCGTTCGCCTCTACGTCTACGTTCAGCGGCTTGCCCTTCACGGTGGTAACGCCGCCCGCATCGGGATTCAGGGCGAACGCTGCATCCACCAGGTCGCGATGATTCTTCAATAACCAGTCGACCCCGTTCGATTTCCCGCCTTCTTCATCGGCTGTCAGGGCCAGGATAATATCGCGATCCGGCTGATACCCCTCGCGCTTGAACCGAATGAACGTGGTTACCAGAATGGCGTCGCTGACTTTCATGTCCTGAGTGCCGCGGCCATAGTAGTAGCCGTCCTTCTCGACAAACTTGAACGGGTCGGTGGTCCAATCCTCTCGGCGCGCCTCTACGACATCCAGGTGTCCGATGATCAGGATCGGCTTCAAGCCCGGCGGACCCTGTTCCGCGATAGCGCGCCACCAGATTGCCCTTGCGATCGTTCGGTCCCAGAACTCTTAACGTCATCCGGCGCAAACCCGGCGGCGAGCAGCCGTTTGGACATCGCCTCGGCCGCGACGGTTGTGCTGCCAACCGAATCGGTGGTATTGATTTCGATAAGCTGCTGAAAGATGTCGTGCGCCAGTTTGCGGGTTGCGTCATCGAGCGGCGCGGCTCCGAGCGAGCCCAGAATAAGTACGGCCGCGAAACACAGTCTTGTGCATGCCCGATTTTACCAGCGCTTTAGGCCCTTCTGCCCGATGTCCTTGCGATAGTGCATGCCATCAAAGTGGATCTTGCTCACATCGGCATACGCGTTGCTCATCGCCAGAGTCGAGAGTCGCGCCGCTCGCGGTGACACCCAAGACGCGGCCGCCGGAGGTAGTCAAGACATTTTGGTCTATTTTTGTTCCGGCGTGGAACACCGTGGCTTCGTGAATGTGCTCCAGCCCCGTGATCGTATCGCCCGTTCGCACCGATCCTGGATATCCCGCCGCCGCCAGCACCACGCATACCGATGGATCTGCCTTCCAATCCAAAGGCGTTTCATCCAGAGCGCCATGCGCCGCCGCGAACAGCGGCTCCACAAAATCCGAGGCCATGCGGTGCATCAGCGCCTGCGTCTCCGGATCGCCCAAGCGGGCGTTGAACTCCACCACTTTCGGCCCTTGGGCGGTCATCATCAGGCCGGCGTAGAGAAAACCCGGTGAATGGCGTTCCTTCGGCGCGCATTTGCCCGATGGCCGGCCGGATCACCTGAGCCATCACCAGCTCCTGGCGGAATGGATCGAGAATGCGGCCGTCGCAATACGCGCCCATGCCGCCGGTGTTCGGACCTTGGTCGCCATCGTTCACCGTTTTGTGATCCTGCGTGGGCTCGAGCGCCAGCACGTTGACGCCATCGCTCAGCACGATGAAGCTGACCTCTTCGCCGGCCAGAAATTCTTCGATCACCAATGTCGATCCGAGCGTCATCAATTGATCGATCGCCCTGCGCGCTTCTTGGTGCGTGTTCGCGATGATGACGCCTTTGCCCGCGGCCAGGCCATCGGCTTTGATCACTACCGGGAGATCGAACTCGAGCAGAGCGTCACGCGCTTCCTCTGGGCTGGCCACGGTGGCAAACCGCGCGGTTGGAATTCCGGCGCGCAGCATCAACTCCTTGGCGAAGGCTTTGCTCGCTTCCAGGCGCGCCGCGGCTGCCGTTGGACCCACGATCCTGCGGCCTTTCGCGCGAAATTGATCCACGATGCCGGCTGCCAGCGGAGTTTCCGGCCCAACGATGGTCAGATCGGCATCGATCGATTCGGCGGCCGCAAGATAGTCCGTGGTCGCAAGACACGTCGCCACTTGCGCCATCCCCGGATTCCCAGGCGCGGCGTACAACGCGGACGTCTTCGGGCTTTGCGCCAGTTTCCAGCAGAGCGCATGTTCGCGCCCGCCCGAGCCCACGACCAGGATCTTCATTTTGGGCTAAATCGAAAGCTAAGTATGCCACACTGAAAATGGATCTCCATGAAGTCTTCGCGATATGACGTCGTCGTGGTGGGCGCCGGCCACGCCGGATGCGAGGCGGCGCGCGCGTGCGCTCGCATGGGTCTGCGCACCGCGATGATCACGATGAATCTGGACTTGATCGCGCAGATGTCGTGCAATCCCGCCATCGGCGGCATTGCCAAGGGCCACTTGGTTCGCGAGATCGACGCGCTGGGCGGCGTGATGGGCGAGGTGACCGACGCGGTCGGCATTCAGTTCCGGCTGCTGAACACCAGCCGCGGGCCCGCCGTTTGGTCGCCGCGCGCGCAATGCGACAAGAAGCAATATCGCATCAAGATGCGCGAGGTGCTGGAGCGCGAGCCGAACCTGCGCATCCTGCAGGCGGAAGTGGCGCAGTTGGTGATCGAGAACGCCCGCGTCGACAGGCGTGCTGCTGCGCGACGGCCGAACAATTTCGAGCGATGCTGTTGTCGTCACCACGGGAACGTTCTTGAACGGCCTGGCGCACGTCGGCGAGATGAAGTATAGTTGCGGCCGGAATGGCGAGGCGCCGTCGAATTTGCTGGGCGATCAGCTGCGGACGCTCGGCTTGGCCTGGACACGCCTGAAGACCGGAACGCCGCCGCGCCTGGACGGCCGCACCATCGATTGGTCGCGCTTTGAGGCGCAGAGCGGCGATGCCGAACCGACGCCGTTTTCGTTCCTGACCGAGAAGATCGACCGGGAGCAGATCAAATGTTACATATCGTACACTACAGAGGAAACGCATCAGATTCTTCGGGATAGCATCGCTCGTTCACCGCTTTATAGCGGCCAGATCGAGGGCGTCGGGCCGCGCTATTGCCCGTCCATCGAAGACAAGGTCGTCAAGTTTCCGGACAAGGACCGGCACCAGATCTTCCTGGAGCCGGAGGGTCTGGACACCAACGAAGTCTACGTCAACGGCATGTCCACCAGCATGCCCATCGATGTGCAGGCGGCGATGGTGGCGTCGATTCCGGGCCTGGAGAGACGCGGAGATGATCCGGCCGGGATACGCGATCGAATACGACGCCATCGATCCGCGGGAGCTGAAGCACAGCCTGGAAGTGAAGTCGATTGAGGGCTTGTTCCTGGCCGGCCAGATCAACGGAACTTCCGGTTATGAGGAGGCTGGCTGCCAGGGCCTGATGGCGGGCATCAACGCCGCCCGCCGAGTTGGCAAGCAAGAGCCGGTGATCATCGGACGAACCCAGGGATACACCGGGATTCTGATCGACGATCTGATCAGCAAGGGCGCCGACGAGCCGTATCGCATGTTCACTTCGCGCGCCGAGTTCCGGCTGCATCTGCGGATCGACAATGCCGACGAGCGGTTGACGCCGATTGGCCGCGAGGTCGGGCTTGGTGAGCGACGAGCGCTGGGACCTGTATCTTGCGCAAGCAGGAGCAGAAAGGTCTCAAGCTGCTGGAGCGAATCGCTATGCCGATGGTACAGGCGAGATCGTCCGACGCTGCTCCAATGGCTGCGGCGCCCGGAAGCGACGATTGCGACGTTGGTCTCGGAATCGCTCAGAGAGGCCTTGGGCGAAGAGCCCGTGCACGGGTTGCTTAGCGACAATTGAAACCGAGGCGAAGTACGCCGGCTACATCTCGCAGCAGCAGCGGCAGATCGATCGGCTACGCGATTCGGAACTTCGCCGCATTCCGTCTGGATTCCAGTTTGCGGGGATCCCGGGCTTGTCCACGGAAGCCAAACAGAAAGCTGGAGCGCGTCCGGCCGCAAACGCTCGGCCAAGCGGGGCGCATTCCTGGCATCACGCCCGCCGCGATCGCGGTGCTCGATGTTTACTTAAGCCTCGGTGCCCACGCCTGATTGGTTCTCTGCAGCTGCTGAGCTCGTGAGCTAGGATCACGTGGATTCTGCTCTCCGAGCCGCAGATCGACCAGCTCTATCCAGCACTACGAGTCTCCTGATTCGCTGGAATCAGACGGATGAATCTGACGACGGTCAAGCCGGGTCCTGAAATGGTGATCCGGCATTACTGCGAGTCGCTATTCTTCGCGGCTCATATTCCCGGCCAAATGAAAGCATTCGGTGCTGGATCTGGGCTCCGGAGCCGGCTTTCCAGGAATTCCCATGGCGATCCTGAGGCCGGACTGGCGATGTGACGTTGGTGGAATCCAGTCAGAGGAAGGCCGTCTTTCTGCGAGAGTCCAGCCGGACAGTCTGAAGAATGTTTCGGTTCGTGCAGAGCGGATGGAGAGATTTGTCCGAAGCGTGGCGATTGGGTGGTCGCTAGAGCGGTCGATCCCGGGAAGTCGTTGCTGACCGATTCCCTCGTTTGGCTCCGAATGTCGGCCTGATGCTGGGTGAAGACGATTTTCTTGACTATCCAGCAGCGATTCTCGCATTGCGTGGGCCGAGCCAGTTCGGTTACCTTGGGGAGACCGAAGACTCTGCGTGTTATGGAATCGTTCCACGTGAAACATCGCGATGGAATCGTTCCACGTGAAACATCCTGTGGCCAAAGTCATAGCGATCGCGAACCAAAAGGGCGGCGTCGGCAAAACCACCACCGCCATCAATCTGGCTGCTTCTCTGGCCGCCAACGATCTTCGCGTCCTGTTAATCGATTCCGATCCCCAGGGAAACGCCACCACCGGCCTCGGAATCGCGAAAGGCGAGGATCGCCCGACGCTCTACCAAGTGCTCTTAGGCGAGGCGGAGATTTCATCTGCGATCATTCCAACCGAGTTCGACGGCCTGGACATCCTGGCATCCGACAAAAACCTGGTCGCCGCCAATCTTGAACTGGTGGAACTGGAAAACCGCGAGTTCAGACTCCGTGAGAGGTTGAGCGGTTCGGGCACAATATCACTTCATTCTGATCGATTGCCCTCCAGCCCTCGATCTGCTCACCTTGAACGCGATGGTCGCCGCCGATTCCATCCTGATCCCGATTCAATGCGAGTTCTTCGCCCTGGAGGGAATTTCGCAACTGATGGACACCATCGAACGCGTGCGCGAATCCTTCGGCAGTACGCTCAAGATTGAAGGCGTCCTGCTGACCATGTACGACGACCGCACCAATCTAACTCGCCAAGTAGAGCTGGATCTCCGCGGATTCTTCGAAAACCGTCTTCGAAACCGTGATTCCGCGCAGCATTCGCCTGGCCGAGGCCCCCAGCTACGGCAAGCCGATCATCGCTTACGATGTCCGCTCGCGAGGCGCCGAAAGCTATATACAACTCGCAAAGGAGGTCCTGGCTCATGAACACAACGCCGGACAAGCAACGCAAAGCCTTGGGTAGAGGCTTTCCGCTCTTCTTCCTCAGAGACCGGTCGCCACAGCCGTTCGAGCCAGCACCGGAACCAGCCTCGACGGGACCACAGATCGCCTCCATTCCGATTGCGAACATCCAGCCCAATCCGCTGCAGCCGCGCTCCGTCTTCGATGCCACGCGCTTGGAAGAGCTCGCTAACTCCATAGAAACACATGGGATAATTCAACCGACTCCTGGTTCGCCGCAAGGGCTCCAGCTACGAGCTGATCGCAGGTGAGCGGCGCCTGCGAGCGGCCAAGCTCGCGGGACTAGTGGAAGTCCCGGCCATCATTCAAGACTATGCGGACGAGCGCATCCTCGAAATCGCGCTCATCGAGAACATCCAACGCGAAGACCTGAACCCATGGAGACGGCCCAGGCGCTGGAGCGGCTGCACACGGAGATGAATCTCAGCCATGAGGAGATCGCGACGCGCACCGGCAAGGATCGGACCACGATCACGAACATGATCCGCCTGCTGCGGCTGCCGCGCGAGGTCCAGCTCCTGGTCGCGGAGCGCCGCCTATCGATGGGCCACGCCCGGGCAATCCTAGGCTTGGCGACTCCTGAACTGCAGACCCAGGTTGCGGAAAAAGCTGCCGCCCAAGGCTTCTCGGTCCGGCAAGTGGAGCGGCTGGTCAAGAAGGTGAACGAGCCGCGGGAACCATCTGAGGATCCGCTTCAGGACCCGAATATCAAGGCCGCGGTCGGAGATCTGGAAGCGGCCTTGGGAACACGCGTACAGGATCGTCGAGAAGTCGGACCAACGCGGCCGAATCGAGATCGAATACTATTCGCAGGAAGAACTGCAGAGGATCTACGAGTGGATCTGTCTCAATCGGATCGGAGGCGTCAGCATGGGTCGAAGACCTGATGGTGCCGGCGGCAGGAGTCGAACCTGCGACCTACGGATTATGAGACCGTCGCTCTAACCACCTGAGCTACACCGGCAGTGCTTTTCCAAGGGTAGGCGGAGGCGCAATAGCCTGTCAACCAGCATGGGCTAAATGATTAAAATGCTTGACAAAACAGCCACATTAGAGTTACTTAATAATTGAAGGCTGGTGGATGTAAGAGCCAGCCGGTTGAAGTGAGTCAGGAGGTTTACTATCGACTGCGATTACCTAGCAGGGCGGCTACCGGCTTCCTCGACGTGCTTCGCCTAAGACGAAAACGCAGGGTGAGAGAATTTGCCTCACCAATTTGCGGCGAGTCCACCGCATTACCAGCGTCTAGGCCGGCAAGCGGGGGTTGGCGGTCGCCCTGAACAAAGGAGGCTCAGCTTTCCATTTGACACCTCCTTTTTCCCTCCAGTAGATTCGATTTAGTGCCGCAACCGATCGTCGAGTTCCGGGGTGTCTCCAAGAACTATCCGATCTACTCCTCTCCCAGCGCCCGCCTCAAAGAACTGCTCTGTCTGAATCGTGTTTCGTTCCACCACGACTTCTCGGCGCTCGACTGATGTCAGCTTCGAGATTCAGCGCGGCGAAACATTCTGCATCGTCGGCGAGAACGGCTCCGGCAAAAGCACGCTGCTGCAGATTGTCGCGGGCATACTGCATCCCTCCAAAGGCGACGTTGTCGTCAGCGGCCGCGTGGCAGCGCTGCTGGAACTCGGCACTGGATTCAATCCGGAATTCACCGGACGCCAAAATGTCTACATGAACGCCGCGATTCTCGGCCTCTCGCGCCAGGAAATCGACGCGAAGTTTTCACAGATCGAAGAGTTCGCCGAGATTGGCGAGTTCATCGATCAGCCGGTGAAGACCTACTCGAGCGGCATGGCCGTGCGCCTGGCTTTTTCCGTCGCCATTCATGTCGAGCCCGAGATCCTGCTGGTGGATGAAGCGCTTTCGGTGGGCGATATCTATTTCCGGCAGCGCTGCATGCGCAAGGTGCACGAGATGCGCGACGCGGGCGTGACCATTCTGTTCGTGTCGCACGCCATCGCCGAGGTGAAGGCCTTGGGAGACCGCGCGATGTGGCTGGACGCCGGCCGCATCAAAGACATCGGAAACACGGACGCGGTGGTAACACGGTATATGGCCGCGATGGTCGAGAAAGACAACGTCTACCTGGCCGGCACACATCGCAAAGCGCAAGACGCTCCGCCATGAACCGGTGAAGGCGCCGGAGATCGTCGACACCATCCCGAATATCGATCATCGTTTCGGCGATGGCCGCGCGGAAGTGATCGGCATCGCCGTCCTCGATGCCGCGGGACAGCCCATCTATGTTCTGGAGCCGTCCTCCACCATCGTGGTTCGCATCAGCGTCCGAGCCATCGAGGATATTACGCTGCCGATCGTCGGATTCATGATGCGCAACCACATTGGGCTGGATTTCGCCGGCACCAACACGGCGCGCGAAGCATTCGACCTTCCGCCCATGGCTGCGGGCGACATTTACACCGTCGATTTTCACCTGCAGCTTCCCGAACTTTACCCCTCGGCGTTTTCTTTTTCACCCGCCATCGCCGATGGAACGCTGCATTCCTACCGCACCTGCGATTGGGTGGATAACGCCATCGTGTTGCAGATGGGACCGGCCGACGGCGAGGTCTACGGGCACATTCATCTGCCGTGCCGCGTCGAACTGAATCGTTGTCTCGGCGCGCCAGCCGCCAGCCCTGTCCCACGCGGAGCCCGCCGTTGGTTGAATTCACCGGAGAGCGGGTAATTCCGGGCCAAGTAAACGATGACCTTTGGAGCGAGCATGTCGCCCGCTACGCCTTCGCTCGCCGCTATGCGCAGGGCAAGCGCGTGCTGGATGCCGGCTGCGGAACCGGCTATGGATCGGCCGAACTCGCGCAATCCGCCGCCGAAGTAACGGGCGTGGACATTGCGGCGGACGCCATCGAATACGCCAGCGCAAATTATCCTATCGCCTGGTTTGCGGTTTCGTCGAATCGTCCTGCACGGCAGTTCCCTTCCCGCCGGAGTCGTTCGATCGTGCTCGTCGCCTTCGAAGTGATCGAACATCTGACCGACTATCGCGCGTTTCTCGACGAATGCGCGCGCCTGCTTACGCGCGAAGGCCTGTTCATCGTCTCATCGCCGAACAAGCGCTACTACGCCAAGACTCGCGCCGAAGACGGGTCCCAATCCGTACCACGAGCACGAGTTTGAAGCCGAGGAATTCGTGCGCGAGCTGGAACGCGTGTTCCCGAATGTTCGATTGCTGCTGCAGAATCGAGTGGAATCGTTCGCGTTTCATCCGGCGGTGAGCTTCTGGCCGGCGGAGGCGCGAATCGATGGCGGAGGCGGCAGCGCCGAAGACGCGCATTTCTTCATCGCGCTTTGTTCTCGCGCGCAGTTGCCTGAACCGAAGTCGTTCGTCTACGTTCCGAAGGCCGCCAATATGCTGCGCGAGCGCGAACTCCACGTGGAGGCGCTGGAGCGGCAGCTGGCCGAAATCAAAGCAGACCGCCAGGCTCTGCTCGAACTGTTCCGGCGGCAGACACGCGAACTGGAGGAGCGCAACCAGTGGGCCCAGCGATTGGACACCGATCTGAAAACCGCTGGGGAACGCATCGCCGCATTACAAAACGAAGCCGCCGAACTGGCCGTCGAGCTATCAGGCTCAAGTGGACCGCATGGAACAAGAGGACCACGTTAAGACCGAATGGGCGCGCAAAGCTTCCGCGGACCTGGAAGCTAAATGCCAGGAGCTGGCCCATTGCGTCGGCCTGCTGGACGCGGCCGAGGCCACGGTGCGTCGAGCGAACCATCTGGGCGCAGACCGCCGAGGCACAGCGCGCGGAACTGGCGGCGCAGCTTGAAATGATTCGCATCTCGCGCTGGGTGAAAATGGGACGGACGGTGGGACTTGGGCCCGACCTTTCGAAATAGTGAAAACGTTCCTGATCATTCTCTGGCGGTTCGTTAAGGCTCTTCCGCTAGTCATTCTTTTCCCGATCCTGCTCGCGATCGCGATGGCCGCGCTTGCGCTGGTGGATCTCGCCTCGGCTTTCCGCAAGAAAGCGCTTCCACCCGAACCAGCGGCCGAACACTGCCTCCGCCAGCGTGGTGATTCCGAACTGGAACGGGCGCGATCTTCTTGCAGAAGTACATTCCGTCCATCGTCGAAGCCGTTCGCGGCAAATTCCGACAACGAAATCATCGTCGTGGATAACGGTTCCGAAGACGGCAGCGCGGAATTCCTGCGCGAGCACTTCCCTTCCGTGCGCGTGCTGGCGCTCGATCGCAATCTCGGATTCGGCGGCGGATCGAACGCCGGCTTTCGCGCGGCGAAGAACGACATCGTGGTCCTGCTCAACAGCGACATGCGCGTGGAGCGCGATTTTCTCGCGCCGCTGCTCGAAGCGTTCACCGATGAAACCGTGTTCTCGGTGGCGTGCCAAATCTTTTTCAGCGACCCCAACAAGCTGCGCGAAGAGACCGGGCTTGACGCAATCCTGGTGGGAGAACGGATCGCTGCGAGTGCGGCATCGCGACGATCCGGCGATCCAAGTTCCCTACCCTTGCGCCTACGGCGGCGGCGGTTCCTGCGCGTTCGATCGCCGAAAATTTCTGGAGCTGGGCGGATTCGACGAACTGCTGGCGCCGTTCTATATGGAAGACACCGACATCGGCTATCTGGCCTGGAAGCGCGGCTGGAAGGTGCTGTATCAGCCGCGCAGCGTGGTGTATCACGAGCATCGCGGGACCATCGGCAAGCAATTCTCGGCGGCGCAGATCGATCTGGTTTTGAAGAAGAATTTCGCGCTGTTCTGCTGGAAGAACATCCACGAGTGGCCGCGCCTGGCGTCGCACTTCTTCTTCGCCTATGCGGGCGCGGTGGTGACGGTGCTCTTCGGCGAATCGCCCGAGCGCGCGAATTTCGCCGGATTGTGGCGGGCATTTCGGCAATTGCCCGGAGCCATGCGATCGCGTGCGCGAGCGCGCGAGCTTGCAGTCATCGACGACACCGAAGCGTTTCGCCGGCCGCTGGGCGGTTACTTCCGCGATCGCTTCGCTCCGCTGGCTGACGCGCGCGGTTCCGAACGGCTCAGTGTACTGTTCGTTTCGCCTTATCCCATTTGTCCTCCCATTCACGGCGGCGGCGTATTCATGTACCAGACCGCGCTCGAATTAACGCGGCTCTGCGAATTGCACTTGCTCATCCTGCTCGATTACCCCTGGCAGCGCGAGCCGCACCAGGAGCTGGAGCAGCAGGTGGCGTCGGCCGAATTATCTGGTCCGAACCTGAAGGCGACGCAGAAGCAGTTCGGTTCCATCCTGCCGCATGCGGTGCGTGAATTTGCCAGCCAGGATTTCGAATGGCGGCTGCAGCGCGAGATCTACCTGCGCGAGATCGACGTGGTGCAGCTGGAATACACCGCGCTCAGCCAGTATGGCGGCGACTACCGGCGCCTGGCATGTGTGCTATTCGAGCACGACATCTACTTTCAATCCATCGCGCGGGGCTCCGCGAATCCACGGGGCATAATCGAAACCGCGAAGGCCGCTTACGAATATCTGCGCGCGCTGCGCTATGAGCTGCGCGTGCTGCCGCGCTTCGATCGTGTGCAGGTTTGCAGCCCGGAGAACGGCAATTATCTGCTGTCCTTCCTGCCGGGCCTGCGCGGCCGGATCGACGATAACCGCGCGGGCATCGCAACGTCGCGCTACGAATTTCAAGCTGACGGACGCGAGCCCGAGACCATGCTGTTTCTCGGCAGCTTTCGCCATCTTCCCAATCAGGAGGGGCTGAATTGGTTCACTCGATAAGGTGCTGCCGGCCGTGCTGGAACATAAGCCGCGGGCGCGGCTGGTGATTGTTGGCTCCCAGCCGCCGCCGAGTCATTCGCTCCCGCACTCTGCCGGACAACATCGAGCTGCGAGGGTTTGTCGAGGACGTGCGCGAGCCGCTGGGCCGTTACGCCGTGTTCGTCTGTCCGATCTTGAGCGGATCGGGCATGCGGGTGAAGCTGCTGGAAGCGTTCGCGGCGGGAATTCCCGTGGTCTCGACGCCGCTGGGCGCCGAAGGATTGGCTGAAAAAGATGGCGAGATTTGCGCCCTGGCCGAGGACCCCGGCGGAGTTCGCGCGGAAGATTGTCGAGTTGTTCGACGATCCGGAGAAAGCGCGGAAGCTGGCCTGCCGCGCGCGAGAGCAAGTTGTGGCCACGCGCGACATGCGGGTGCTCACGGAGCGGTTGGTGGAGAGCTACCGCGAAGTTCTGCGAGAGAAACGGCGTTAGGAAAGTTACTCGGACGGCTTCTTCGGGTACAGATCGTCTTTGAGATGTTTCACTATTTGGCCCGCGGTTTTGGTGAGCTCGGCGGGCGTGGAGTTCTTGGGACGATCGTAAACCGACCACAGCACGATCCGGCTACTTCGGTCCACCACGAAGAAGTTGCCCTTGCCGCGGGCCGAGCGAGCTGGACCGGGAACATGCCGCCGCTAAAATCCACGTCCGCCAATGCGTCCTTCTTGGCAGCCTTGGCGTCGTAAGGGGTGCTGTCGCCGACATCCAACGTGCGTGCCTGAGTCGGCGGCGGGCTTGGTCGCTTCCGGTGCGGCTTTCGGCTTCGGGCGGCGGCGGATACAGCTCGTCCAGCTTCTTCTGGAAAGCTTCACCCACATTATCGGTGACAATGGCGTCGGCTTTCTTCGGATCCGTGACCACCTCGAAGAGGCCCGCCTTGGTGAGTTGGTTCGCCAGATATTGATCCATCCCGCTACCCATCGCCAGGATGTAAACCCGCTTCACCTCGTGGAGCTGAGGATTCACGCTGGCAAAAGCGGCTGCCGCGAGCAAGCTGAAAGCACAAAACAACTTCATGAGAATATGGTACCAGCGCCGGCGCGGCATTTTGAGGCATTATGGTCCGGCTCTCAGCCCCAACGTGTACAAGTCGCAAAGGATTACAGTAATCACTCCCTGTCTGAACGAGGAGCAAGGGATCGAACAGGTGTTGCGCCGGATGCCGGATTTCGTCGATCAGGTGATCGTAGTGGACAACGGGTCCACGGACCGGACGTCGGACGTCGCGCGATCCTTCGGCGCCGAGGTGATTCGCGAACCGGTGCGCGGCTACGGCAGAAGCTACAAGCGCGGCTTCGCCTCGGCCACCGGCGACATCATCATCACGCTTGGATGGCGACCACAGCTATCCGCCCGACGCCATTTCCTATCTGCTGGAGGCGCTGCTGCACCTGGACGTGGATTTTCTCAACGCTTCCCGATTCCCGGTGCGCGATCCGAAAGCCATGAGCATGAAGCACCGCTTCGGCAACTGGGTGCTGTCGCTCGCCATGTCGCTGCTCTATTTTCGATGGGTGCGCGATTCGCAGTCCGGCATGTGGGTTTTCCGGCGCGCCATCCTGGAGCACATGCATCTGGAGTCGAATAGCATGGCGTTTTCCGAAGAGATCAAGATTGAAGCGCTGAAGAACCGGCGAATCCGGTTCGCGGAAATTTCGATCCTTTACACTTCGCGGCTGGGCGAGATCAAGCTGAACCCCTGGCGGGACGGCTTTTACAACCTCTATTTTCTGGTGAAGAAGCGTTTTTCCCGGGGATCTTACAGGTGATCATGGCCGGCGTTGCCATCGTCATTCCTACCTGGAACCGAGCCGGCTTGCTGGCGCAGGCGCTGGCCAGTCTGGCGCAGCAGACCTATCCGATCGACCGCGTCATCGTGGTGGACAACGGCAGCACCGATGACTCGGCGGCGGATAGCGGCACGAGCGGGGGCCGAAGTTATTCCGCTGGCCGTAAATGCAGGCTTCGCCAGCGGCGGTGAACCGGGGCCTGCAAGAGGCGGCTGGCGCCGAATGGATCGGCGTGCTGAATAATGACGTCACCCTGGCGCCGGATTGGCTGGCACGAATCATGGCAAAGCTCGAACCGGGTAATGCCTGGTTTGCGACGGGCAAGCTTCTGGATGCCCAGGCGCGTGAGCGGATGGACGGCTCGTTCGATGCGGTTTGCCGGGGCGGTTGCGCCATGGAGGTGCGGGCACGGGCGCCTGGATTCGCCGATCTGGAACCAGCCAAGAACCATACAGTTAGCGCCGTTCACGGCAGTGGTGTTCCGGGCTGGGTTGTTCGAGCGAGTGGGGCTTTTGGACGAAAGGTTCGAATCGTATTTAGAAGATGTGGATTTCGGGCTGCGCTGCGCGGAAGCCGGGTTTAGCGGCTTGTATGTCCCGGACGCGGTCGCTTATCACCAGGGCAGCGCGACGCTTGGGGCGTGGCACCCGGACACGGTGCGGACGTATCGCGCGGAATCAGTTACTGTTGGTGGCGAAACACTATCCGCCCAACTGGGTCTTACGCTATGGCTGGCCGGTTTTCATCGCTCAAACTTTATGGGGATTCGTCGCGCTCCGGCACGGTGCGCTGCTAAGCTATTTCGCCGGCAAAATACAAGGTCTGCGACAGTTTCGCGAGGCCAGGCGAAAGCGTTGCGCCAGTTTTCCCGCCCTAGGCAATTTTTCTTCAATCGGCAGTTTTCCTGCGATCATCAGTTTCCCCACGATCGTCAGTTTTCCAACAATCCTCGATCGGGGCGAAAAGGAGATCCGAGAGATTCAGCAATTGACCGGGTTCGATCTGTATTGGAGACTGTACTTCGCTCTTACCCGATTCACATTGACATGACTCGCACGGGCGTGTTGATCGTAACCTACAACTCCGCAGACGTGATCGAGCGCTGCTTGAAATCCTGCGGCGACTTGCCCGTCGTGGTGGTCGACAATGCGTCGAAGGATGCTACTTGCGACATGGTTCGCCGAAGCAGAGTTGTAACCTTGATCGCTAACCCAGGTAATTACGGATTTGCGGCCGCTGTGAACCAAGGGGTGATCGGCGCTCGATACGGAATTGGTCCTGTTGCTCAATCCGGACACGGCGTTAACGACATCCATCGAAGAACTGGAAGCAGCCTGCCTGCGGCCAGGAACTGGCTTAGCGGCGGGCCAGCTTACCGATGAACACGGGCGGCCGCAGCGCGGCTTCACACTCCGGCGTTTTCCCCAGGCGTCGACATTGATCAGCGAGATTCTCGGAATGAACCGTTTGATTCCCGCCAACCCGCTGAACCGGTCCTATCGATGTTTAGACCTGGATCTCTCCCAGCCTACCGAAGCCGAGCAACCACCCGGCGCGTTTCTGATGTTCCGGCGCGAAGTGTGGCAGAGGCTGGGCGGTTTTGACACACAGTTTTATCCCCTTTGGTTTGAAGACGTAGATTTCTGCAAGCGCGCAAGCGACTTGGGCCTGAAAATACAGTATGTCCCTCGTGTTACAGCCATGCATCAAGGTGGCCACAGCATTGCAGGCTTGGACTGGGAGTGCCGCGAGGTGTATTGGTATGTTAGCCTTCTAAAGTACGCCTCGAAGCACTTTCGCCCTCGCGGCTTTCGGTGGGTGAGCGCGGCAGTGGTGCTCGGTTCCTTGTTTCGAACGGCCATCGGGGTGATGACGCGGCGAAGTTTTAGGCCAATTACGGTTGTATGCAAGGATAGGCCGGCTCGCAGGACGCAGTCTTTTCTCTGGCCGTGTCGGTGAACTGAAATGTCCGGGTTTCAGCAAAGCAGTAGAGGAACAAGAGCAGTAAAAATATAAAAGAATAGAGTCGCGACCCACATACATGCCATGTAACGATCGGGTTTCGGTCACAATCGTCACATTTAATAGCGGTCGATTCATTAAGCGGTGCCTGGAGTCGGTTCTAGCGCAGCGTTACGCCAACAAGGAAATCATTGTCATCGATAACGCCTCCACCGATGGGACGGCGGATATCCTGGAACAGTTCGTGGACCGCTGCCGCGTAGTTTACAACGACGAGAATATCGGGTTTGCGGCGGCGCAAAACCAAGCCATCCGGATGAGCGGCGGAGAGTGGGTGCTGACATTGAACCCGGATGTCCTGCTGCTTCCCAACTTCATCCAAGCCTTGGCCGATGCCGGGCAGATGGACACCAAGATCGGGACGGTCTGCGGAAAGCTGCTGACCATCCGCGCCAGCTTCGATTTGCCCGACAAGCCCCTGGTGGATTCCACGGGAATCTATTTCACTCCCATGCTGCGCCACCTGGATCGCGGCAGCCAGGAAGTGGACAATGGCCACTATCTCAACCACGAGTTCGTGTTTGGCGCCACGGCCGCCGCGGCTCTCTATCGCCGCCAGATGATCGACGACATCGCGGTGGACGACGAGTTTTTCGACCCGGATTTTTTCGTGTATCGCGAGGACGCCGACGTAGCCTGGCGCGCGCAATTGATGGGCTGGCGCTGCATTTACACGCCGCATGCGCGGGGCTATCACGTCCGCAACGTCCTGCCGGGCAACCGCAGAGCGCTGCCGCCGGTGATCAACATGCATTCGGTGAAGAATCGCTTCCTGATGCGCATGAAGAATATCACCGGCGATCTGTACCGGCGCAACTGGTTTTCGATTACCGTGCGGGACCTGGTGGTGATTTCCTGTTGTCTGGTACGGGAACAGAGTTCGCTGAAAGCCTTCTGGTACGTCGCGAAGAACTGGAAACGGGTGATGGCCAAGCGGCGCGACATCATGAGCCGCAAGCGCGTGGACGACGACTACATCGCACACTGGTTCCGCTATGCGCCGGTGAGCACGCTGGCCAGCAAGCCGAAATCGCCGGGCCGGGCTTTGGCGCGATCGAAGGCGGCGCGAGGCTAGTGTGGCTCCGTATAACGCGGCAACGTTCGCACTGAGCCGCGGCGACCGTGAGGGAGCGGTTGCCAGGCCCTGAGTGGCGCGCATCGCGATTCTCGGTACCCGTGGCATCCCCGCCCGGTATGGCGGATTTGAGACCTTCGCTGAAGAGCTTTCCACACGCCTGGTTACACGCGGGCATCGAGTCACGGTTTACTGCCGCGAGCGGTATCCTGAGCCGGTTTATCGCGGTGTTTCGCTGCGTCTACTTGCCCACATGGCGTCACAAGTATTTCGACACTATCGTTCATACTTTTCTTTCCACGGTTCATTTGATCTTCCACCGAGCCGACGCCGCGCTGTACTGCAATGGCGCGAACGCCATTTTCACGCTACCGCCGCGCCTGTTCGGAATTCCCACCCTGTTGAACGTGGATGGTCTGGAGCGGAAGCGCAAGAAATGGAATCGCGCTGGCCAAAGGACTGGTATGCGATCTCGGAATGGATGGCAACCTTTTGCCCTGCCGTGGTGATCACCGACGCGCGTCAGATCGAAAAATATTACTGGGAGCGCTATGGGAAGCGGACGCAATTTATTCCTTACGGCGCGGAAACGGGCAAGGTGGCAAGCGCCGACGTTCTGGCAAAACTCGGCCTGGAGCGCGGCCGCTATTTTCTGTACGTCAGCCGGATGGAGCCGGAAAACAACGCGCTGCTAGTGCGCAAGGCCTTCGAGCGACTGGATACGGCGGCGAAGTTGGCGTTGATCGGCGATGCGCCTTACGCGCAGGAATACATCCAGCGCGTGCGTGATACGAAAGACCAGCGGGTGGTGATGCCGGGAGCGATCTACGGCATCGGATATCACGAGCTGCTCTCGCACTGCCTGGCCTACATCCATGCCACTGAAGTAGGCGGCACGCATCCGGCGCTGATTGAGGCCATGGGCCGCGGCGCGCTGGTCTTGTATCTGAACACACCGGAAAACGCCGAAGTGGCCGGCGATGCGGGGATTGTTTTTGAGACCGGCAATCTGCGGGATAAACTCGGCGAGGTTCTTGGCATGAGCCCGGAGGAGCGCTCTGAATGGGGCCGGAAAGCGGCGCAGCGAGTGGCGGAGCACTATGGTTGGGACGCGGTGACCGATCAATATGAAGCGCTGTTAGTGCCCCGGCCTTAGTATGGACGTATGGGCCCGTTCGCGTTTCGATCCTGGGTAGAAATCTCCCTCCAACAAATCGTCCAAAACTTCCGGGCGGTCCGCGACGTGGTGGGGCCAGAGGTGGAAGTGATGCCGGTAGTGAAGGCGGACGCCTACCGGCACGGCGCCGTGGAGGTGTCCCGGGCGCTGGCTGCCGCGGGAGCGCGCTGGCTGGCGGTGAGCAACGTGGAGGAAGGCGCCATCCTGCGGGACCGGGGAATCACCACGCGCATCTTAGTGATGGCGGATTTCCTGCCCGCCGAACGAGCCGGCCTTCTCGACTACAACCTCACCCCGGTGATTCATTCCCTCGCCGACATCGCGGAATGGGACCAGATGGCGAGCGCTCGCGGCATCAACGGCCGACTATCATTTGAAAATCGACAGCGGCATGGGGCGTCTGGGAACGCGCGCGTCTGCCGCGGAGATTCTGGAGGCCATCGGCGCGGCCAGGCATGCTCGTCTGGAAGGCTTGATGACCCACTTTGCCTCCTCCGCCAATTACGCGAGCATACAGACCGAAGAGCAACTGCGCCTGTTTCAGGGCATCTGCTCGGAGCTGGCGAGCGCGGGCGTGCAATCCGCCGATTTTGCACCTGGCCAGCAGTACTCCGATCGCGTATGGACGCAGAGACGCATGGCAGCGCATGGTGCGGCCCGGGCATGCTATTTACGGCTACGTTTCCCCTGTGGCGAAGGGCACCGCGCCGCCGCGTCTGCTGGAGGTTCGGCCGGCGCTGGCCTGGAAGACGGCGGTGCTGGCGGTGAAGGATCTGCCGGCGGGAGTGCTGGTCGGTTACGGCGGGATGTACCGCACTACTCAGCCGACGCGGATCGCTGTGTTGGCCGCCGGATATGCCGACGGCATCCCGCATCGGCTTTCGAACAAGGGCCGCGTAATCGCGAACGGCCATCTGGCGCCCATCATCGGCGCGGTGTCGATGGATCTCACCACCATCGACATTACGCACTGCCCTCCGCTCGCCCCGGGCGACGCCGTTACGCTGCTCGGTTCCGAAGGCGGCGTTTCCATCGACGCCCAGCAGATAGCACGGATGGCCGGCACTATTTCCTACAGCGTGCTGTGCGGCATCCACGCGCGGGTGAAGCGGGTTTATATAGACGGCAACCATTCCGCTCACTGACGTGCGCGGTTCAGTCTAGGCTACTCGGCGAATCACACGCGCCGGAAGCGTGATGATGGACCAAACGAGTTCCAGCACGCCGCCCACGGCGATGCCAACGATGCGGAACGGCAGCAGGATAAGCCAGACGATGGGATAGAGGAACAGGGCCACCAACGCCAAGGGCCAGCACAGAATAAACAGGATGCACCACAGCAGGAAACCAAGCATCGCGAGCCTCCACTATATAAGTACGCAGCGAACCCTGGAAAATGTTCCGGCGGAAGTTTGGAAATGGAGCGGGAGACCGGATTCGAACCGGCGACATCGACCTTGGCAAGGTCGCACTCTACCAGCTGAGTTACTCCCGCGAGGCGAACGCAATCCCAGAGGCGAACGTCATTATTGTCGCGCGCGGGACCGAGGGCTGTCAAACTACGCGTGAGCCTGTCAACCTGCACGCAGGATTAACGGTTAGCGACTAGAACTCCCTTCTCCCTGCGGGTTTACCAGATATTCACACTTTCATCTGCGGGCTGATTGCAACAAATGGAACTGTTCGTGTTTCAGTTAAATCTTCGTAAACGCCTGTAATCAAAGGCCTAAAAAGCTTCAAAAAATTGATTGCACGCTCCGGTGGTTGTGATATCCTAGCACTGCCTCAATAGAGGGAGTAGGCAGTTTTTCCAGAAGGACCACTTGGCATGATGGCAGTCGAGTTGGCTCTTCCAAAAGTACCAAAACTTGAACTTTAGCTTTTCCACAGGCTGTGGAAAACATTGTGCAAAAGCTGCGCGGATTGTGACTGGGGAATGAACATCTGGGACCGTATTAAGCAACAGATCTCGGGCAAAATCAGCACCGAGGCTTTCGACAACTGGTTGTCCAAAGCTGTTTTCCTCAAAGCGGAAGGGGATCGATTATGGGTCTCCGTTCCGGACACGCACACGCGGGATTGGATTCAGCAGGAATACTCGGCGGACATCTGGTCCGCGGTTCGCGAAATGAATCTGTCGCTGCGCGAGATTGTTTATGAGATCCATGGAGCGCAGTCGCAGACCGGCGGCAACAGGGGTCCCCTGGATGAAAAGCAGGAGTCGTTGTTTGCGCCCACCATCACGTTGAATCCAAGATTTACCTTCGACAGCTTCGTGGTGGGTTCGTGCAATCAGTTCGCGCATGCCGCGGCGCAAGCGGTGGTCACCAATCCCTCGCGCAGCTACAATCCGCTTTTCATTTATGGCGGGGTGGGCATGGGGAAGACGCACCTGATGCACGCCATCGGGCGCTCGCTGGTGGATCATCACGCCAGCATGCGGATCATCTACACCTCCAGCGAACGGTTCATGAACGAGATGATCACCTGCATCAAGAACGACCGTATGCAGCTGTTCCACCGCCACTATCGTTCGGCCGACGCGCTGCTGATCGACGACATTCAAATTCTGGCCGGCAAGGAGCGGACCATGGAGGAGTTCTTCCACACCTTCAACGATCTTTTCGAGCACCAGAAGCAGATTGTCATTTCCAGCGACACGCCGCCCAAGAACACGCCGGGTCTGGTGGAGCGGCTGCGCTCGCGCTTTGAATGGGGGCTGATGGTGGACGTGCAGCCGCCGGATCTGGAAACCAAAATGGCGATTCTGGACAAGAAAGCGGAAGCGGAGGGCATCGCGCTGCCCGAAGAGGTGCGCATCTTTATCGCAACAAAAACCAAGCAAAATGTTCGAGAACTGGAGGGCGCCTTGACCAAGCTGATGGCCTATTCGTCGGTGACAGGCTCCCCCATCACGCTTCCGATGGCCCAGCAGATTCTGAAGCATCTTACGGTCGGCGGCGAGCGCAGAATCACCATCGAATCCATCGTCAAAGCGGTGGCCGAAAAGTTCTCCCTGCAGCCCTCCCAGCTCAAGCAGAAGACCAACGAGCAGAAGATCGCCTACCCGCGCCAGATTGCCATGTACCTGGCCAAAGAACTGACACCCGCATCGCTGCCGGAGATCGGAAGAGCGTTCAATGGCAAGCATCACACCACCGTGCTGCACTCGGTCCAGAAGATCGACCGGCTGCGGCAACCTGAGTCCAGATTTGAACAGCCTCATCCACAGTCTAATTGATTCAATCCATTAGGGTTATAGACTTTATCCACAGCCTGGCCCCGGCACGGCCTGTGAACGGCTGTGGAAGAGCGCCGAAGCGAGCGAATTTTCCTGGGTTCCAGCACCCGGGAATCCACAACTTCTAGTGGCAGGAAGTTTCTGATTTTTGTATAATTTAGAGAGAAATCAACATTTCAACAGACCCTACGATTACGGTTCTAGTTAAAGACTCATTTGAGAAAGCCCTAGAGCTAGTAGCGCTAGAGCAAATCAAGCGGCGGGCATCAGCACTGAAGTTTTCCGGCGAAGGTCTCGCCGGAAGCAATCTGAGCGAGGGGAAATGATGGAGTTCACAGTCAGCAAGACCGACCTGGTTCGAGAGTTGAATCTGTCGCAGGGCGTAGTTGAGAAGAAGACCACGATACCGATCCTGTCGAACGTCCTGGTGGAAGCCACTGGGGATCGGATCAATCTGACGGCCACCGATCTGGAGCTGGGGATCCGTTCGTCGTGTCCGGCGCGGGTGAAGAAGCAGGGCGCGGGGACCATTCCAGCCAAGCGGCTGCTGGATTATGTGCGGCTGCTGCCGGACGCCGACCTGGAAGTGAAGCTGCAGGACAATCAGTGGGCCAGCCTGGTGTGCGGGCGGTCGCGGACGCGCATTGCCGGGATGTCGCGCGAAAGTTTTCCCGAACTGCCGCAAATGCCGGACGTGCTGGCGCAGATTCCCGTGGGCGTGCTGGCGTCGATGATCTCGCGAACCATTTTTGCGATCTCGATGGAAGAATCGCGCTTCACGCTGAACGGATCGTTGCTGCTGTTGAAGAGCAACGGCCTCGCGATGGTGGCGACGGACGGGCATCGATTGGCGATGGTGGAGCATCCGATGGATCTACCCGGCATCACCAGCCCGTTTCGCGCGTTGCTGCCGCGCAAGGCCATGGGCGAGATTTTGAAGCTGGGCCAGGAATCGGACGCGGATGCCACGCTCGCGTTTTCGGGCGACGACAATCACCTGTTTTTTCAGTTCGGCGAGCGTTTGCTGCTGAGCCGCAAGCTGACCGGCAATTTTCCGGATTTCGAGCGCGTGCTGCCGAAGGATCATCCGCATTCGGTTGTGCTGGAGCGCGAGGAGCTGCGTAAGTCCATCGAGCGCGTCTCGCAGTTTTCCGACGAGCGTTCCCGCGCTATCCGGATGAGAGTTCAGGAAGGCGAGTTGCACATTCATTCATCGCTGTCGGAGACCGGTGAGAGCGAAGAGAGCCTGCCGGCCGAATACGACGGAACGCCGGTAGAGATTGGATTCAACGCCGGCTACCTGCTGGATTTTCTGCGGGCGTCGAACGAGGACAAAGTCACGTTTCATTTCAAGGACGCCAACAGCGCCGGCGAACTGCGGCCGGCTGTGGAGGGCGAAGCCGGATACAAGTACCGCTACGTCGTGATGCCGATGCGCATTTGAGAATCGGGCCGCGGGATCAGGCGTCGCGAAGAAGCAAAAAGGATTGAGTTTTATAACATGGCAACAAAAGAAATAACTCCAGTCGAAGTTTACGATTCCAGTAGCATCAAGGTGCTGGAAGGCCTGGAAGCAGTGCGGTTGCGGCCGGCGATGTACATCGGCTCCACTACCGAGAACGGCCTGCATCACCTGGTCTACGAAGTGGTGGACAATTCGGTGGACGAAGCGCTGGCCGGATTCTGCGACAAGGTGGAGGTGACCATTCACATCGACAATTCACTCACTGTGGTGGACAACGGCCGCGGCATCCCGACGGACATGCAGAGGAAGAGTTGGCGTGTCGGCGGCGCGAAGTGGTGATGACCAAGCTGCACGCCGGCGGCAAGTTCGATTCGAAGAGCTACAAAGTATCGGGCGGATTGCACGGCGTGGGCGTCAGCTGCGTGAATGCGCTGTCGGAATTGCTGCACCTGGAGATCTGGAACAAGGGATTTACCTGGGAGCAGGAATATCAACAAGGGCATTCCGCAGGCGCCGCTCGAAGCAGACTGGTAAAGTCGGCAAGAAAACCGGTACCAAGATCACGTTCAAGCCCGACGCCACCATCATGGACGCGATGGAGTTCAACTACGACACATCTGGCGCAGCGCCTGCGCGAGTTGGCGTTCTTGAACAAAGGCCTTACCATCACGCTGACCGACGAACGAGCCGAGCCGGCGAAACAGCACGAGTTTCACTACAGCGGCGGAATCGCGGAGTTCATCAGGCACCTGAATAAGGGCAAAGCGGTGCTGCACGAGAAGCCGATTTACATCGAAGGCGAGCGCGAGCTGCCGAACGGCGGCATGCTGACCATGGAAGTGGCGCTGCAGTACAACGACGGGTATTCGGAGAGCATTTTCAGCTTCGCGAACAACATCAACACCGTGGATGGCGGCTCGCACTTGAGCGGCTTCCGCAGCGCGCTAACGCGCACCATCAACGCCTACGGCCAGCAGGCCGGGCTGTTCAAAGACGTTAAAGAAAACCTGACCGGCGACGACGTGCGCGAAGGCTTGACCGCGGTTGTCAGCGTAAAGCTGCCACAGCCGCAGTTTGAAGGCCAGACCAAAGGCAAACTGAATAGCGACATTCAGGGCTTCATCGTCCAGCTGGTCAACGAAAAGCTGGGCGAGCACTTCGACAAAAATCCCGCGGTGATGCGGAAGATCGTATCGAAGGCCATTGATGCGGCGCGCGCGCGGGAAGCGGCACGGAAGGCGCGGGATCTGACGCGTCGCAAAGGCGCGATGGATTCGGGCGGCCTGCCCGGCAAGCTCTCCGATTGCCAGGAGAAAGATCCCGAACGTTGCGAGCTGTTCCTGGTAGAGGGCGAGTCGGCCGGCGGCACGGCAAAATCGGGCCGCGACCGGCGCTATCAGGCGATCCTGCCGCTAAAGGGCAAGATCCTGAACGTGGAGAAAGCGCGTTACGACAAGATGCTGGGGCACGAGGAAATTCGCTCCATGATCACCGCCATCGGCACCGGGATCGGGTTGACGGATTTTGACGTTGCGAAGCTTCGCTACCACAAGGTGATCATCATGACCGACGCCGACGTGGACGGCTCGCATATCCGCACGCTGCTGCTGACGTTTTTCTTCCGCCATATGCAGGAGTTGATTAAGCGCGGGCACGTGTACATCGCGCAGCCGCCGCTGTACTTGATCAAGAAGGGCAAGACGCAGAAATACATCAAGGACGACAAGGAATTCACGCGGGAGATTTTGCGGCGGGCGACGGAAAATCTGGCGGTGGAGATCGACTCGGCCGCTCCGGTTCCCACCAGGCTGGAGGGCGCCGAGTTGCGCTCCTTCCTGATTTCGCTCGACGAATTCCAGCAGATTTTCCGCCGCATGGAGCGCCGCGTGCGCGATGCGCGCGTGGTGGAAGCGCTGGCCAACATCGACTTCAAACTGGACACCAAGGCGGATTTCCAGGAGAAGAGCAATCTGGAGCCGGTGGTGGCGGCGTTGACCGCCGCGAAGGTGACGGCCCGCATCGAGCGCGAAGAAGAGCACGAGGCGTGGAAGGTGATGTATCAGGATCCGATGAATGCGGAGCGCGGCATCACCATCGACTTGGCGCTGCAGCCCGAGTACCGGCGCATGCGAACCATTGCGCGCCAGGTGTCGAAGTTTAATCGGCCGCCGTTCAAGGTGGTGAAGGAAGGCAAGGCCGAAGGGGAGACGAAAGCCGGTTGGCGCGACCTGCTGGAACATGTGAAGAGCGAGGGGATGCGCGAGGTTTCCATTCAGCGTTATAAAGGCCTGGGCGAAATGAACGCCGAGCAGCTCTGGGCCACCACCATGAACGCCGAAACGCGGACGCTGCTGAAAGTGGACTTGCACGATCTGGCCGAAACCGAAACCATCTTTTCCACGCTGATGGGCGAGGATGTGGAGAGCCGACGCAAGTTCATCGAAGAGAACGCGCTGGACGTGCGGAATTTGGACGTCTAAAGCAAGGTCGAAACACCAGCAGCTTTCGCCGCGTTGTTCAGTGCCGCGTCGCGGGAGGCAAGCGGGATCTTCTTGCGAAGGGCTAGTTCCAAATAGACTGCGTCGTAAGCGGACAGCTCGTACTTCTCCGCCAGTTCGCAGATGCTGCCCAGCGCCAGTTGCGGGCTTTCGGCATCAACCAGCGGGCGCAAGTCTCTCAGGTCAACCCGCGCCTGATCGTATCCTTGTTGATCGATACGTCGTCGTCGTTTTAAGATAAGCAGGGCATTTGCGACTTCAAACATCCAAAGGCTGGGAATATGAATCGCAGCGCCAGCCGCGGCTTCTCTTAGCAACTGGTCCGTCGCGTGGCTCGATTGGGATTCAATTAACCAGGCGACCGCAACCGAAGCATCGGCCACAAAACCAGGACTCACCTACGTCCTTCGTTGATGGCGGCCCTGATCTCCTTATCCGTTAGCGGCTTGAAGCCTTTGCGTCGCGCCATCCTTTGGCGGTTTTCGCGCATGCTTTCAATGGCGCGCCGGACACTGTCTAGCGACCCGCGCCCTTCAGGAATGATGCGAGCCACGGCCTTATCGTGTCTGGTGATCACGATCTCCTCACCGCGCGCCACGCGGTCCAGAAGATCTCCAAGGCGGGTTTTTGCCTCCAGGGCGGTGACCGTACTCATGGCTGTTCTCCTAAAATGACTAGTCAATGACTAGTCTAGCACCCACAAGACCCGCATGGGGCTCGATCGGAAGCGCCGCTTACAATAGAGCGATGGCTCGTTTCCCTGGCGTCGACTACCTGCTGATCGACTCCCTCTTCTCAGAGCAGGAACTGCTGGTGCGGCAGACCGCGCGCCAATTTGTGGAGGATCGCGTGATACCGATCATCCGCGGTTGCTATAACGACGGGCGTTTTCCCAAGGAGCTGATTCCCGAGTTCGGCCAACTCGGCTTCCTGGGCGCGAATCTCGAGGGCTACGGCTGCGCGGGGCTAAGCAACGTCGAATACGGACTGATCATGCAGGAGATCGAGCGCGGCGATTCGGGACTGCGCAGCTTCGTTTCCGTGCAGGGCGCGCTGGTGATGTATCCGATCTATACTTATGGATCGGCCGAGCAGAAGGACCGCTGGCTGCCGAAAATGCAATCGGGCGAAGCTATCGGATGCTTTGGACTCACCGAGCCCGGTTTCGGGTCGAATCCCGCCGGCATGCAGACGCGCGCGAAGCGGGACAGCGATTCTTGGATTCTGAATGGTGAAAAGACCTGGATCACTAATGGGTCCATGGCCGACGTAGCCATCGTGTGGGCGCGCACCGACGAGGGGATTCGCGGGTTCCTGGTGGAAAAGGGCACGCCTGGGTTCACAACATCCGATATTCACGGGAAGCTTTCGATGCGCGCATCGGTGACATCCAGCCTGGCGCTCTCGGATTGCCGCGTGCCCGCGTCCGCGATGCTGCCCGGCGCACAGGGGCTCAAAGGTCCCCTCAGTTGTCTCTCGCAGGCGCGCTACGGTATCGGCTGGGGCGTGCTGGGCGCCGCCATGGATTGCTACGAGACCGCGCGCCAATACTCGATTGATCGCAAGCAGTTCGACGGCCGGCCCATCGCGAGCCACCAACTGGTGCAGGAGAAGCTGGCGTGGATGATTACCGAGATCACCAAGGCGCAGCTGCTGGCCATCCAGGCTGGGCGCGTCAAGGATCAGGGCAAGATCGATCCGGCGCACATCTCGATGCTGAAGCGGAATAACGTCGCTATGGCGCTGGAGTGCGCGCGCTTGAGCCGCGATCTGCTGGGCGCCAACGGCATCATGGACGAATATCCAATCATGCGCCACATGTGCAACCTGGAGACGGTGAAGACGTACGAAGGGACCGATCACATCCATACGCTGGTTATCGGCGAGCGGGTGACGGGAGTGGCGGCGTATAAGTAGGGGAGGAAATAACGGGAATACCAGGGAGACGAGGAATACGAGGAATCCAGGCGATCTGGGTTTCCGTCCGACGAATCAGGTGTTCCCACACAGAATCCGGATCGGCGTGAAACACATTCCCCACGTCGGCCGGCATGATGTGCCAGGCGCCCAACTCCACTTCGTGCTCCAATTGCCCGGCGCCCCAACCCGCGTACCCAATGTAGGTATGAAACACTGTCGCCTCGGCGCTTGAGGCCAGGGTCTGCGCCAGCACATCCTTGTTGCTGATCAGGTAAACGTCGCCGAAAACCCGATCCGCGCCTTGCGGTTTGCTCGCCGACTTCAGCAACGCCAGCACGCTGTTCAACTCCACCGGGCCGCCGATATAAACCGGATCGTTGCGGCCGCTGGCTTCTTTCAGGTCGTGGAACACGCGCGAAATGGGAACGTCGGTGCGTTTATTGACCACCAGGCCAACCGCGCCTTGGTCTTCGTTGTAATGCACCAGCAGGATGACAGTCTTCGCGAAGTTTGGATCGCCCAGATCGCGGCTGGCCACCAGAAGCCTGCCGATCGCCAGATCTTCCGTCTGGGCAGAACGCCGGCAGGCCTGCGAACAAAAGGAGTGCGCCGAGAAATCCCGCACAACACACGCGCCATGTCTTATTCTAGACCCGCGCACGCAATACGCAGCTACAATGTAGCTGGAGGTTTTCGGAATGATCCTGGAAGCGATTCCGTCGTCGGAAAAGGAAACTAATCCGTGGGTTTCCGCGGAGGCGCGCTTCGACGAAGCCGCCGAGCTGCTGGGCCTGGACGAAGGGCTTGCGCAAGATTCTGCGAACTGCCGGCGCTGGAGCTGAAGGTCAGCGTTCCGGTGATGCTGGACGACGGCCGCTTCGAAGTTTTCACCGGCTATCGCGTGCAGCATTCCATCGCGCGCGGGCCGGCCAAAGGCGGCATCCGCTTCGCGCCCGATGTGACGCTGGACGAAGTGCGCGCGCTCTCGGCTTGGATGACCTGGAAATGCGCGGTGGTGAATATCCCGTTCGGCGGCGCCAAGGGCGGCGTGATCTGCGATCCCGATCTGCTTTCGCCTGGCGAGCTGGAGCGCATCACGCGCCGCTACACCTCCGAGATCATGGACATCATCGGTCCGGAGCGCGACGTGCCCGCGCCCGACATCAACACCAATCCGCAAACCATGGCGTGGATCATGGACACTTACTCCATGCACACGCGCCACACCGTGACCGCCGTGGTCACCGGCAAGCCGATGGCGCTGGGCGGATCGCGCGGGCGCCCGGAAGCCACCGGCCGCGGCTGCATGATCGTCACCATGCAGGCTCTGCGGCGCTTCGGCCTGGACGTGGCCAATACGCGCGTGGTGATTCAAGGATTCGGCAACGTGGGCGGCATGGCGGCCAAGCTGATGGCGCGCGCCGGGTTCAAGATCATCTGCATCATCGAATACGATGGCGCGGTCTACAATCCGAAGGGCCTGGATATCGACGCGCTTGATGCAGCATCGCAAGGAGACCGGCTCCATCACCGGATTTGCCGGCGGCGAAGACATCGATCGCGAGGCAGCATTGTTCCTGGAGTGCGACGTGCTGCTGCCGGCCGCGAACGAGAACGTGATCACCACCGCCAACGCCGACCGCATCAAAGCCAAGATTCTCTGCGAAGGCGCCAACGGCCCCACCACTTCGGTGGCCGACGCGATCCTGGCCGAGAAGAAAATCTTCGTGATTCCCGACATTCTGGCCAACGCCGGCGGCGTCACGGTCTCCTATTTCGAGTGGGTGCAGGACCGCCAGGGATTCTTCTGGAACGAGCAGCTGGTCAACGGCCGCCTGGAAGAAATCATGGTGGACAGTTTTCGAGGACGTGGTGAGCTACGCCGAAAAGCACGAGGTGAACAACCGCATCGCGGCCTACATGCTGGCGCTCGATCGCGTGGCATCGGCCATGCAGATCCGCGGCATCTATGCCTGAGAGGCGGACGTGAGCGCGCCCGACCCGATCCACGCCGCTGATGCGGCAGTACCACGCCATCAAGCAGCAGGTTCCGAACGCGCTGCTGATGTTCCGCCTGGGCGATTTCTACGAGCTGTTCTACGAAGACGCCGTCACCGCCGCGCGCGAACTGGAAATCACGCTCACCGCGCGCAACAAGGAAAAAGGGCAAGCCATTCCCATGTGCGGCGTGCCGTATCACGCGGCCGAAGGCTATATCGCGCGGCTGATCCAGAAGGGCTATCGCGTCGCCATCTGCGACCAGATGGAAGAAGCCGGGCCCGGCAAGAAGCTGGTGAAGCGCGAAGTCACGCGCGTGGTCACGCCCGGCACCGCCACCGAATCGTCGCTGCTGCGCTCGCACGAGAACAACTATCTGGCGGCGGTTTGCCGCAATGGCACGCGGGCCGGCATCGCGCACGTGGATGTCTCCACCGGCGAGTTTCGCGCCACCGAAGCTGGACGCGTCCGACGTGAATGCGGCGCTCGAGAATCTGAGCGCGCGCGAGGTGCTGGCCGCGGAGTCAGTAACGGATGTGCCGGGCTTGCGCACCGAGCTCGAAGATTGGATCTTCAGCCTGGATTACGCCGACCGCACGCTGCGCGATCATTTCCGCCTGCTGACGCTCGATGGCTGCGGCCTGGGCGGCAAGCCGCTGGCGGTGTCGGCGGCGGGCGCGATCCTGCATTACCTGCGCGACACGCAGAAAGCCGCGCTCGATCATCTGGACCGGCCCACGTTTTACGACCGCGCGGAGTCCATGATGCTGGACGCGGTCACGGTGCGCAATCTGGAACTGGTGGAGCCGCTGTTCGCCGGCGAAAGCCGCGAGTCGACGTTGATTCATGTCCTGGACCAGACCTGCACCGGCATGGGCGGCCGGCTGCTGCGCGCGCGCCTGCTGCGGCCGTGTTTGCAGCTCGCCGAGATCGAGGCGCGGCTGGACGCGGTGCAGGCAGCGCTGCAGGCCACCATCGTGCGCTCGGAGATGCGCAAGCTGCTGGCGCATTCTGGATCTGGAACGGCTGCTGGCGAAGCTCACGCTCGGGACCGCCGGGCCGCGCGAGTTGCTGGCGCTGGGCCGGTCGCTCGCGCTGATTCCGAAGTTGAAACAGCAGGCTGGCGCGTTCGACGCCGGCGCGTCTGCGTGCGATTGCCGAGTGGGCTGGATGAAGTTCCCGAAGTGCGCGACCGCATCCTGAACGCCATTGCCGACGAGCCGCCGGTGAATCTGGCCGACGGCGGGACCATCCGGCCGGGCTATCACGCCGGATCTGGATGAGCTGCGCGATCTCAGCCGCAACAGCCGCCAATATATCGCGCAGATCGAACTGCGCGAGCGCGCGCGCACCGGCATCCAGTCGCTGAAGGTGCGCTTCAACAACGTCTTCGGATATTACATCGAGATCTCGAAAGCGAATCTGCATCTCGCGCCGGCCGATTACGAGCGCAAGCAGACGCTGGTGAATGCCGAGCGCTTCACCACGCCGGAGCTGAAGGAACTGGAGAGCAAAGTTCTGGACGCCGAAGACAAGATGCTCACGCTGGAGCGCGAGATCTTCGAGGAGCTGCGCCAGTTCGCCGCCGCGCACGCGGCGCGCATCCGGCGACGGCGGCAGCGATCGCCGAACTGGATGTCACCTGCGCGCTGGCGCAGGTGGCGGCCGAGAATCGCTACGTGCGGCCGACAGTTTTCCGAATCGGGCGAGATGCGGATCGTCGCCGGCCGGCATCCGGTGATCGAGAAGCTGGCGGAGAAAGAAGCGCTGCGCTTCATCCCCAACGATCTCTACTTCAACTCCGAATCGCAGTTCATCGCCGTCATCACCGGACCCAACATGGGCGGCAAATCCACTTATCTGCGGCAGGCCGCGCTGATCGTGATCCTGGCGCAGATGGGCTCGTTCGTGCCCGCGGATTCGGCAGCGCTTCGTATCGTGGATCGCGTCTTCACGCGCATCGGCGCGGCCGACAATCTGGCGCGCGGCCGCTCCACGTTCATGGTGGAGATGACGGAGACGGCGGTGATCCTGAACACCGCCACGCCGCGCAGCCTGATCGTGCTGGACGAGATCGGGCGGGGCACTGCCACTTACGACGGGCTGGCGCTGGCCTGGGCCGTGGTGGAGCACATTCATCAGCGCATCCGCGCGCGGACGCTGTTCGCCACGCACTATCACGAGCTGACCGAGCTGGCCGATCAATTGCCGGCGTGCGCAACCTGCATGTTTCGGTGAAGGAGGCGGGCGACCAGATCATCTTCCTGCGCAAAGTGGAGCCGGGACGCGCCGACCGCAGCTATGGCATCGAAGTGGCGCGGCTGGCGGGGCTGCCGATGACGGTGATCGAGCGCGCGCGCGAAATTCTCGCGCTGCACGAGCGATCCGAGCACGCGGTCACCGAAGAGCTGACGCCGCGGGCGTCCGCGCCCGATGCAGATCCAATTGTTCGAGCCGGTGAATTATCAGATCGCCGAGCGCATCCGCAATTTGAAAGTGGACGAGTTGCGGCCCATCGAAGCGCTGCAGTTGTTGAGCGAACTGCAGCGGGAGTTGAAGCGCTAGTGAGGGTCGCCGGCGTGATCAGCGGCACGTCGGTCGATGGCATCGACGTGGCGGTAGTCGATATTGGCGTAGATATCGGCCACGGTATTCACGTAGTATCGACGGCTACGGTGCCCTATCCGCCGGAAGTCCGCGCGGCGATTCTGTCGGTTTCGAACGCAGCGACGCATACGGCGACCATTGCGCGGCTCAATTTTCTGCTGGGCGAACTGTTCGCGGAGGCGCTCGAAAAGACGGGCGTGCCACCTGGAGACAATCGAGTTGATCGGGTCGCACGGGCAGACCATTTTTCACGAAGGCGAGCGGTGGAATTTCTCGGCCGGAAAATCGCGAGCACCATGCAGATCGGCGAAGCGGCGGTGATCGCCGAGCGCACCGGCATCCGGACCATCTCCGATTTCCGTCCCAGCGACATCGCGGCCGGCGGCAAGGGCGCGCCGCTGGTGCCGTTTCTCGACTATCAGCTTTTCCGGCATCCCGAGCACGCGCGCATCGCGCTCAACATCGGCGGCATCGCGAACATCACCGTGATTCCGGCCAACGCAAAACCGGACGAGTGATCGCCTTCGACACCGGGCCGGGCAACATGGTGATGGATGCTGTTGCGCCGCCGTTCGATCGCGATGGCGAGCGCGCCCGCGCAGGACAGGTGAATGCCGCGCTGCTGGATCGGCTTGCTTGCCGATCCTATTACCGCCGCGAGCCGCCCAAATCGTGCGGCCGCGAACAATACGGCGCGGAGTTCGTGCGCGAGACCGGCATCGACATTGCGACTGCGACGGAATTGACCGCGCGAACCATCGCTCTGGCCATCGAGCGCTATCCCGGCTACCCGCGAGGTGATCGTTTCGGGCGGCGGCGCGCACAATCGATACTTGATGGAGCGGCTGCGCGCGCTTGCTACGGCCGCGCGTCACCACTACGGCGGAATTCGGAATTGGCGTGGATACCAAGGAAGCCATCCTCTTCGCGCTGCTCGCGTACCAGACGTTCCACGCGCGCGCGGGCAATCTGCCATCCGCCACGGGAGCGCGCAAACCGATGATCTTAGGGAAGATCTCTCGCGGAACACTTCAGGGAACAACTCCGAGGCCCGGGACGTAAACTAGAGACAGAGGAGAACGTCGATGTTTTGCACCAAATGCGGATCTGAGCTTCGAGAGCAGGACAATTTTTGTTCCGGCGTGCGGAGCTGGCGACAGCCGCGGAACGCGGCGCCACCGCGTCCGCGCCAAGCCACGGCTTAGCCGTCCGATGAGTGAGGCGAAGATCGCCGGCGTTTGCGCCGGATTCGCGCGCTACTTCGCAACTGGACGTGACGCTGGTGCGAGTGCTCTGGGTGGTGCTGACCGTGTTTCCGATGCCGTTCTTCGGCCTGGTCTCGTACATCGTCGCCTGGATCGTAATGCCGAAAGATCCAGTGACGCTGCCCGTGCACGTGCCCGCGGCGAACGGACCACTCGTTTAGCTACTGATCGGACCAATTTTCTATGGCCTGAACTCATTCATCGCACCGTGCCGAATATGGACGACGTGCACGGTTTAGGTTTTCGGCTCCGCCGAGCTAGAGCTTAGTTGCAGAATTGGGGTAAGGGTTTCCGAGCCGTGACCGTGAGGGAGCGGTTTGATGCCACGCTTTGATTCGAAGTCAGCGAAGACTTCGCTGGCTGGCCGGCTGCGCCTCTGTCTTATATCTTCCAAACCCTGCCGAATGCCTTCCGAGACGTTCTGTCGAGCCGCAAGATCAAGCAGATGCTGATAGGATTCTGCCGTTTGCACCACCAGCTCCGGCTTTCCGTTTACGGTTAGTATCAGCGGACGGTTGGTCTTCCTCATTTGCGAAGACAGACGGCTGCTTTTCGAAAGTGGAGAGGGGTTGAGAGTCGGCAGACTGATCGCGCATTGGCTGTTATCTAATTATAGGCCGTCGCGTCGAGCGGCCAGGCTAGCGCAGCTGGTTCTCCACTTCCTGCAGCCAATCCGGACGCTTCAGCACTTCGCGCGGCTTGCTGCCGTCCGGCGGCCCGATGATGCCCTCATGCTGCATCATGTCGAGAATGCGCGCGGCGCGGCCGTAGCCTAAACGCAAGCGGCGCTGCAACGTGGATGTGGATGCTTTGCCCATTTCCAGCACCACGCGCACGGCGTCTTGATAAGCCGGATCGTCTCCGCCTTCAAACTCGGCGCCCTCGGGGTCCTCCTCATCGGCCGGCGGAGCTTGCAGGAAGGTTTGATCGTAATCCGGACGGGCCTGCGCCTTCCAGCACTCCACCACGCGATTGATCTCGGCCTCGGTGACAAACGCGCCGTGAACGCGCGTGAGCCGCGACGATCCAGGCGGCAGGAACAGCATGTCGCCCTTGCCCAGCAGATGCTCGGCGCCCATCACGTCCAGCACCGTGCGGGAGTCCACGCGCGTGGCCACGCGGAAGCTGATGCGCGACGGAAAGTTCGCTTTGATCAGGCCCGTGATAACGTCCACGCTGGGCCGCTGCGTCGCCAGCACCAGGTGCATGCCCACCGCGCGCGCCATCTGCGCCAGCCGAGCCACGGCTTCTTCCACGTTGCCGCGCTCCAGCATCATCAGATCGGCCAGCTCATCGATCACGATCAGGATGAACGGCAGCGGCTTCAGATCCTCGGCGAGCGGTTCCTCTTCCTCAAACAGGCTGCGCGGCTCGGCTGGCCAGCGCGCGCACTTTTTTGTTGAATTGATCGATGTTGCGGACGCCCTGTCCAGCCAGCAGCTTCAAACGCCGCTCCATTTCGAGCACCGCGTTGCGCAGCGCGTAGGTGGCCTTCTTCGGATCGGTGATCACCGGCGTCAGCAGGTGCGGAATGCCCTCGTACAGGCCCATTTCCAGGCGCTTCGGATCCACCAGGATCATGCGCACTTCGTCGGGAGTCGACTTGTAGAGGATCGACATGATCATGGAATTGAGCATCACGCTTTTGCCCGCGCCGGTTGAGCCGGCGATCAACAGGTGAGGCATCGATTCCAGGGCCGCCACTTTGATGCGCCCGCTGATGTCCTTGCCCAGGCACATGGTCAGGCGCGAGTTGGAGTCGACGAACTCTTCTGACTCCAGGATCTGGCGCAGGCTGATCACTTCGCGGCGCGTGTTCGGGACCTCGATTCCCACCGTCGGTTTGCCGGGGATGCGTTCGATCAGGATCGATTCGGCCTGCAGGCCCAGGCAAAGATCTTCGGTCAGCGTGGTGATGCGGCTGTATTTGACGCCGGCCTCGGGTTTGAATTCGAATGTCGTGACTACCGGCCCGGGATTGATCTGCGTCACGCTGCCGTGTACGTTGAACTCTTCAAACTTGGATTTGATGCGCGCGGCGATTTCTTTCAGCTCGAGCGAATCGAAGGGATTCCGCGCCGGCACTTCGTTGAGCAGTTCGGTGGATGGCAGCCGGTAGGCCGGATGCTCGGCCATCTCCGGCGCAGGCTTCCTGGGCTTTCGAACTGGAGCGGGCGCCGGCTCTGGTTCCGGTATGGGTTCGGGCATTCTTCTGGCACCCTTTCTTCCCAGGGCGGCCGAGATGAAGAGAGCGGCGGAGGTTGGTATTCGAGCTCGTGGATCGGAATCTCGTGCTGGATAGGCGGCTCTTCCATCACAGCGAGCGCTGTAGACCGGCTCGGGTTCGAATGGGAGCGCTACGGTCTCGCGAAAGGTTGCGCGTTGCGGCGGCTTGCTTCGCTGCCGCGTTGCTCCGCCCTGAGCGCGGCGCGCTGTTCGGCCCGTTCCTGCGCCAGCGCCATTCTGCGCTTCCCGCCAACTGGCAAAACGCCCGTAGAATCGGCCCAGGAAGCTGAGCGGCCCGGCCAGCCAGCGCGCGGCGATCGCCATGAAGGCCGCCATGGAGAACGTGGAAATCAGGTACAGCGAGAGAATCAGGCAAATGCCGGTGAACAGCACCGTTCCCATCACGTTTAACGACGACAGCAGCGAATCGGCGATCAAGATCCCAACCACGCCGCCGGCGGAGAATGCTCCGTTCCAAGGGCCGCCAGAACGGCCGGATGGAGAGCGCCGTTGAGATGCTGAGGAACAGCACCACCGCGCCGAACACCTTGACGCCGGCCGCCTGGATATCCGCGTGAGCGGATCCATTTCCAGGCCAGCAGCCAGAGCATCACCGGCAGGCTAAAAGCGCTGAGGCCCAGCAATTGGAAACAGAGATCGGCGATGTACGATCCGGCCAGCCCCGTCAGGTTGTGCGCGTGCGTCGGCGCCAGTCACCGAATTCCAGGAGGGATCTTGCGGGTGATAGGAGATCAGGCACAGGATCAAAAAGAATCCGGTGAACAGATACACCAATCCGCCGGCTTCGTTGAGTCTGTGGAAGCGTGTCGGTCCTAAAATCTTCATCCCGCTGAGAAGCGGAAAAATGCAGCCAGAGCGATTACTATTATGCCAAAAACGATTCGATAGTACACGAAGGGCATCAGGCTGCTGCGCCGCAGGTAGCGCAGGAAGAACGCGATGACCATGGCGCCGAGCAAGCCGGACACCACGATCCCCACCACGATGGGCGTCTTCATGTCGGCCGGGATGCCGCCTTCTTTGTGAATGTCCCAGGATTTCTTCGAGCACCGCGGCCGCGATGGCGGGCGTAGAAAGCAGAAAGGAGAATCGCGCCGCCGTCTCGCGATTCATGTTGCGGAACAGGCCCGCGCTGATGGTGGCGCCGCTGCGCGAAGTGCCGGGGATCACCGGAGACGGCCTGCGCCAGGCCCACCGCGACGCTATCGCTCATTTGAATGGTGCTCATCGATCTTGCTGCCGATGCGCCGCTTCTCGGCCATCCACATGACGATGCCGACCACGATCAGCATGGTCCCGATCACGTAGGGCTGGCGCCAGGTGGTGTCGGCCTGCTTGTCGAACAGATATCCGACGATGCCAATCGGAATGGATCCCGCGGCGAGCAGCCACAGCAGGTTGCGATTCTGCTTGAGATCGGGATCGCTTCCGATATTCAATCCGAAGCCCTGGCCGATGATCTGCACCCAATCGCGAAAGAAGTAAATGATCACCGCCACCAGCGTGCCCGCGTGCAGCGCGACGTCGAACGTCAGGCCGCCGTCCTTCCAGCCGAAGAGCCAGGGGATCAGCACCAGGTGCGCGGTGCTGCTAACGGGCAGAAATTCGGTGAGCGCCTGGACAATGGCAAGGACAACCACTTGGTAAATGGGCATGAACTAGCATCGTAGCAAGGACGCTCCCTGGCGGTCGCGCCGCGGTTGGGGATTGGGGATTGGGGGTTAGTGGATGACGACTTTCGCCAGGCCGGCGTTGTTGGCGGTGTCGTAGGCGCGGACCACCAGCAGGTGTTCGCCGGCGCGCAGCCGTTCGATCGCGATGTGATATTGCTCGCGCGGCGAATCGGTAACGCCGTCGGCTGCTTCCACCGGAGTCCATGGGCCGGCGTCGAGCGAATATTCGAAGCGGCGCAGGGGCGAGGTCTGATCCACCACGTCGGCATCCACTTCCACGCGATCGTTGGTGCGGCGCGGCGCGCTGAGGGTGACCACGGGCGGCGTGTTGTCAATCAACACCGGTGAAGAGACCAGTTCATCGGTGCGCGCGACATTGGCGGCGTTCGACGGCTGATCGGAAGCGATCACGCGGAAATAATAGCGGCCGTCGGCCAGGACGTCGCCATCCAGCAGCAGCGAGTTCTCGGCGATGTTCGCCCGCAGCAGCTTCCACTCCTTTTCGTCTTCGCCGCGAAAATAGAGCGAGTAGAGCAGGCGGTCGCCATCCGGATCGTCGGCTTGCCAGGTCACTTGAATCTGCGATCCGGAGCCGTGCGAAAGCGTCTGCGTCGGCGTGCCCGCGGGAGTTGACGTTTCGCCCGTATCGGTGACGGTGATGCTATAGGCCGCGGATGTGGAACTCGACGCGGCCGCCGCCTTCTGCGCCGAGCCGGTCTGCATGGTAACGCTGATGCTGCGGATGACCGGCGGATTGTTCTGCGGCAAATAAGCCAGGCTCACGTTTTCGATCGCGGCGCCCGGGCCCTCCAGGCTGGCGCGCCATTGAATGTAGCGGGCGTTGGGGCTGCGGATCAGGGAATCCTGCGCATCGGTCAGCGGTTCCGACCAATCGCTCCAGGTCTTGTCCGGACGCGCGGAATTGCCCGATCGCGTTGCAAGTTGCACCTTGCCACCGGTCGGTGCCGCGCCACGAGATGCGGCCCCAGCGCGCCACCGAACCCGAATCGTGCACCGGCGATTCGTAGCTGCCGCTCGCGCCCGCTGCGTCGGCCAGCCGGAAAAGCTTGCCCATGTCGCCGGTGGCTGCCACCAATCCATCCGGAGATTCCAGCAGCCGCGTGGCTTCGCCTTCATTGGTCTCCACCATCAGCGTCGCCTTGCGATCCGCGCCCAGGCGGTACAGCCGTCCCTGCCCGTCGGTGGCGAAATAGAGCAAGTCTCCGTTGGTTCCGGCCACTGGGGGCCGCGCCACCAGGCTGTAGACGTTTTCTTCCTTGGAACTCCACAACGTCTCCACCGTGTCGTCGGGATTAATTTTGTAGACGGCCGACTTGTCGACGCCGGGGATTTCGGTCAACGGACTGGCGCTGGCAACTTGCTGCACGGGCTGAGCCGGCGGCCCTGCGGAGCATCGGCCTTCGGTTTGATCTCGGTGTCGGCCTGGCGAATCGGCGGAATCGGTCACGGTGATGGACGTGGTCGGCGCGGTTACCGTGACGCTCATGGGGGACGACAGCGCCGTGGTCAGCGGTCGCGTGCGATTCGCGATGGAACCGCCCAGCGCCGCCGCGTAGATGGTGCCGTCCGGCATGGGAACGATGGAGCGAATCTCGGGCAGGTTGGCGTTGTAGAGCACGAACGCCTTGTCCTTGGCGCTGATGCGGTACAAGATGCCGTTGGGCTCCGTGCCGGCCAGCACGTTATCGTGCGAATCGAATGCCAGCGCCGTCACGTGCGATTGGCCGGTTTCGTAGTACGTCTCGGCCTTGCCGGTCTTGTCCACGCGATAAATGTTGCCGGGATTTCCGGCGCCCACAAACAGCGTTCCGTCCTTGGCGAATGCCAGCGCCCAGATGTACTTGGCCTGCGGCGCAAAAAACTCGGTGGCCTTTCCTTTTTCGATGCGATAAACCTTGCCGTCCGGCGAAGTGGCCGCGTAGAGAACGCCGTCCGGATCGACTGCCACCGCGAAAATCTCCGGCTGATCGGAGGTCCAAACCAGATTGTTCGCGCCGGAGGAAGTGATCTGGTACACGCGTCCGCGATGGCCGGTGCCCGCGTAGATGGATCCATCCGGAGCGCGCGCGATGCTCCAGATCGTCGGCTGGCCGGAGGAGAACACGGTCTCCAGCTTGGGCGCTAGCGTCAGGCGGCCATCGCGATCGAGCGAAATTCCCTGGAAGCGGCCCTTCAGGAAGTCCTGGTAGGTGTTCATCTCCCAGGTGGCCGTGGTCGCGGCACTTAGCGGACGATGCTATGGCCGCCGCAAGGACTATCGGCCGAAGCGCCTTCATTCGGTAACTTCCACCTGCGCCGTTTTCGATCCACTTACTACGACGTCGCCCGTTGGGATCTGCAATTCATCGATTTTGGAACCGCGCGGCACCCACACACCTTGCGCTGCTTGCGCTTTCGCGAGGATCAGGCCAACCGAAGGCGGCGGGTTTGGCAAGTCCTGGCCCTGAACCTGGAAGGCCGGGTCGGTTCGCCATACGCGCACGTAGGCATTGGTGTTCGGCCGGAGATTATTCAGGAACGAAACCAACTGCGTTGGGCTTTTTGGCGCCTCCGAGGCCATCTGCTGATAATCGAGCGCGTTCGACAGAGAACCGTCGGAGACGGTGAAGTTCAAGGCGCCGGCAGGCGCGCCGATGGGCACGCGATAGCGAACGCTCTTCTGCACCTCTACTCCGTTCTCTCCCGTGAACATGACGGCCAGCTCCACCGAGCCGCCCGGATGAACCTGCTTCGGCGATGCGGTGATTTGGTCTACTTGCAGAAATCGCTTGTGCTCCGACGCTTCAATCTCCAGGTTGATGCTCTTGATCTTCAGCGCATCGAAGCCCGCGCCCAGAATGGACGCCAGCGGCGACGCCACTCCCGAGGACGCTTGCAACGGCACGTTGAAATCGCCCGCGTAGGTGTTATCCAGCTTCAAAGGCGGAGCGCCGTTCACGAACTCCACGCCGCCGCGCAGCGAATAGCTGGCCAGGCCCAGCGTGCGCTCGGTGGCGTCCATCGCCGAATACACCGCGGTCTGCACGATGTAAGGCGACAAGAACGCGATCCTGAATCATTTGCATGTGATACGCCAGCGGCGCGCGGCGTCCATCCTTCACCGTGATCGCCACGGGAATGGTGTCGGCCTTGCGGCCCAACTCGCCGTAAATGCTGGTGCTGCGGTCCTGCGTGATGGCGCCCATCCACTCCAGGGGCGATGAAATCTTGAACGAAGACGATAGATTCGGCAACAGCGTAAGCACTTCGGCGCGCGCGAACGGCAGCTCGGTGTTTCCCACCGACATAAACTGATGTCCGAAAGCGTAGATGCTCTTGCCATCCACCGCGGTGACCGTGCCTTCCGCGCCGATGCTCATGTCGCCCGAAAGCAATTCCACGGCGATCATGTCGCCGGGCCGAAGTGACGCGGGCGCGCCCAGCTTGGAAGGCAGCTTGCCGCCGCTCGAAACGCCCTGGCGCGGCTCCAGCCCCAATTTCTTGAGCTGCGGCGCGAATTGGTCGAGCGTGCCGGCGGTGAATCCGCTGAAGGAGACGGGCGTCGCGATGTCTATCAGTTTGGACGCTAAGGAGTCGCTGTTGGAGGCTACTTTACGGGTTTCTGGATGGCGTGGAATCGCCCACCGCCAGCATCTCTTCAATCGGCCGGATGCCCGCAATCGGCTCTTTGGAGAAGTTGAACGCCAGCGCCACCGCGCCCACCAGCCGTCCGTCCATGTAAACCGGGCTGCCGCTCATGCCCTGCATGACGCCGGTCTCCTGCGAGCGGCCCGCCCGAAAGGCGCGCCAGGATGATGGACTGCCGGGGCCCCACGTTTTCGAGCACTCCCAGGATTTCCACCTGGAACTCCTCGATTTTATTGCCCTGGAAGACCGTTTTTCCGATAGCGTGCTGGCCGGCGCGCACATCCCGTAAGGGGTAGATCGCGATCTGCCCGGTCGCGAACGGCGCCACAATAATGGCCGTCAGAATAAGTGAGACGAGGAAACGGCAAACGCCCACTACTTCATTCTAGCCCGTGCCGATGGCCGCCCAAATAACCGCCGTCTTGCTAATCGCCTGTTATGGACCGTTGCTGGCCAGTTTGGCGCGGCAATGGATGGCCGATCCGGACATGTCGCACGGATTTTTCGTCCTGCCGGCGGTGGCTTTTATCGTCTGGCGGCGGCGCGCGGAATTGGCCCAGATCAAGCCGGTTCCGAACTGGTGGGGCCTTTCGATCGCGCTGTCTGGCGCGGTGCAAATGCTGCTTGGCACGCTGGCAGCCCAAATGTTCATCGCACGAACGGCGTTTCTGGTTTCTTTGACCGGCGCGGTGCTGTTTCTTGGTGGAACGCGAGCGCTGAAGATCCTGGCATTTCCGCTCTTGCTGCTCCTGTTTCTGTTCCCGATTCCGGCCATCTTCTACGCCCGGGTGACGCTGCCGCTGCAAATCTTCGCTTCGGCCGCGGCCGAGGCAGCGTTGAATTGGATCGGCGTTCCAGTCTTGCGCGACGGCAACATTCTGGAGCTTCCGCACCAGCGCCTCTCGGTGGTGGAGGCGTGCAGCGGCATTCGTTCGCTGTTATCGCTGTCATTTCTGTCGTTGGTCTATGGGTATTTCTTCGACCAGCGGGTGGGGATGCGATGGACGCTGCTCGCAGCCACCGTTCCTATCGCGATCGCAGCTAATGCGGCGCGCGTCGCCCTGATGGGTATCTTGAGTGAATATCATGCGGACTTCGCGCAGGGGGCGTTTCACCCGTTCGAAAGCTGGGTGCTGTTTGTAGTGGCGTTGAGTCTGCTTGTGACGGTTCACCAGTTATGCCTAATCGGCCAGCGTTGATCCTGAGCGCGCTGTTCGTGGTTCAGGGCGCAGCGTTTTACGGACTCTCGGCGCGCCCCGAGTTGATTCCATTGTCCAAGCCGCTCTCTGAGTTCCCGGCCGTAATTGGCGATTGGCGTATGGTCCGGGAAGGCGTCATGGAACAGGACGAGAAGGACGTGCTCCGCGCCGACGATTATCTGACGCGCCAGTACGCTACTTCATCCGGCAAGTTGGCGAATCTCTTCGTGGCATATTTTCAATCCCAGCGCGCCGGGCAGACGCCGCACTCGCCCAAGAATTGCCTGCCGGGATCGGGCTGGACCTGGTCAGTGGCCGACACCATCCGCGTTGACATCCCGGGGCGCGCGCAGCCCATCGAGATCAATCGCTACATTGTTTCTAAGAGCTCCGATGTGTCCAAAAGCGATGAGCGCGCCGTCGTGCTCTATTGGTATCAATCTCGCGATCGCGTGGTAGCCAGCGAATATCAGGCTGCGGCCTTCACCGCCTTCGATGCCCTGCGCTACAACCGAACCGATACGGAGCTGGTGCGCGTGGTCACGCCGGTGACAGCTGACGGCGTGGGGTTCATCCAAGCGTTCTTCATGAAACTGCGACTGTAATTCCGCTGTTAAGACGAGGATTCTCCTGCTTAGGTACCACCGGAGGCGACTTTGCGAAGAATCTTTTCGAGGCCCGCTTTCACTAATCGAGGGTGAGCCCAAGCAATACCGAGAGCCCAGCCAAGAGAGAAGTCGCTTTGTAGAGCTGTGGCGAATTCTTTAGGCGATAGCATGCTAAGAAGTTCCGTGCGCTCGTCCCATTTTCGGTCGTCCCACTTTGAGACTTTACGGTTGACCATGCTTGCAATTCGTAGGTTGTGCCCGAATTGCCGTAGCCATTCAGACTGGAATTTGGACAGGAACGAAGCTGAACCGTCACCCTGCTTGCTGGCTGCAGCTGCGACGCCACCTGCCATTCGCCCGGCTTTGATGGCCCATCGGATACCTTCCCCGACTAGAGTCGATGCATGGCCCGCGGCATCGCCGATTGCCAGGATGCCGTCGCCGACAAAGCTCTCCGCCATCTCCGAAGGTATGAGTCCAAAGTGATATTCAATCGGCTGTGCCCCGGTCAGATTGACGCCTAGCTTTCCCACGCCTAGAACGAACGCCTCGAGCAGGCCGACGGGGTCACTACTCCGATCTGGATGAATGACGCCCACACCGACCCGAACGCGGTGCGCGCCCCAGGGAAAGACCCACCCATATCCTGAAGGCGCAAATTGACTGCCGACTACCAGGACGGCCTCATTCTGGTCACAGTCGGGAGCGAACATGTCGAACTCAGCGCCGACGCCAAAGCGTTGTATTCGCGGGCTGAGGCCAGCCTGTCGAAGGAGGTGGCCCTTGTATCCAGTCGCGTCAACGACTACGTCTGCAGTCACTTCCAGTCGCGATTTTGTCCTAGTCTCAACGCGCACTCCCGTGACGCGGCCACCATCTCGGAGAACATCTAGTACCTTGGACGCCAGCCAAATGGTCGCTCCCGCCCCTGCCGCGAGCGTCGCGAGATGCTGGTAGACCCCGCGCACGTCCATGACACATATGACCGGCTCGTCGTACTGAAAAGAGGCTGTACTATGCGGGGAGACAAATCGAACTTGACTGAGCGAGTGAAAAAGCGACCGAGGTATTTCAAGGTCAATCAATTCACGGACAAAACTCCCACCGCTGGTACGTGTCGGGGACCCGATTTCACTGTTTTGCTCAACGATAAGCACTGAGGCGCCAGCCGACGCGGCAGCAAACGCAGCCGAGAGGCCAGCTGGGCCGGCACCAGCTATTACGACGCCATATTTCACTTCAATGAGACAACCCCGCCTTCGATCTCAAGATAAGTATAAGGGGCGGCAGGTTGAACTCGTCGATTTTCATGCGCCTCTGAGTGTTATCCTTCGGAAGAAAGCGCGCCCATGGATCTTTGGAACACGCGATGGCCGCGATTGTTTTCCCTGCTCGGGGGGGTTTCGCTGCTCCTCGGATCGCTGTTCGCTTTCCAACGCCAGTTCCGCGAATATCCAGCCATCGAATACAACGATTTTCCGCTGCCGCCCGACGCGCAAGAGAAAACCGAATTCGCCTTCGCGCGATTGATGTATCCGCCCGCCCCCAGCGCCATGTTCGACCGCGCCGGCCCCCGCTGGGCGGAAGGCATGTCCAGCTGGACGCAGGATTATCCGCGCGCCGATCGGCACTTCCTGCTGGCTCTGCGCCGCCTCACTCGCATTAACGCGCGATCCGTGGAACAATGCGTCAATCTAGACGACGGCGATGACGTTTACAACTGGCCGTGGCTGTATGCCGTGCGTCCCGGCGAATGGCTGCTTACCGATGCCCAGGCGCACAAGCTCCGCGATTATCTGCTGCGCGGCGGGTTCTTCATGGCGGACGACTTTTGGGGCACGCCGGAATGGGCCGTGTTCTGGGACAGCATGCGGCGCGTTTTTCCGGACCGGCAGGCCGTGGAGCTCGAAAACAGCAACACGATATTCCACACCATTTACGATCTGGACGACCGCTACCAGGTGCCGGGCGCCTGGGGTCTCTACGGCCGCGGCTATCAGAACGACGGCCGGGTAGCGCACTGGAAGGGCATCTTCGATGACAACGGCCGCCTGATGGTGGCCATCACCATGAATTCCGATTTGGGCGATTCGTGGGAATGGGCCGACGCGCCCGAATATCCGGAGCGCTACTCGGCGCTGGGAATCCGCATCGGCGTGAACTACGTCACCTACGCCCTCACGCACTGAAAAACGCATGTAAAATCTCGACGCATCAACTATAATTAGGATGCTATCAAGACTTACCGGCAGCCTGTTCTCATTTATAATCCTTCGGCGGGCGGACTCAGGCGGCGAAGCCATGGGCTCCGGCGATCCATCGAGTTGCTGGACGCGCGCGGCATCAGTGTCGATTCGATTGCCACCACGGGCCCGGGTCACGCAGGCGAGATCGCCCGGCGGGCACTGGATGGCGGAGCGGATCTGATTCTGGTGGCCGGCGGCGACGGCACCATCAACGAGGCAGTCAACGGGATGGTCCACTCGGATGTTCCCTTGGGTATTCTGCCCGCCGGAACCGCCAACGTGCTCGCCAACGAACTGGGCATCGGGCAGTCCATGGAACGCGCCGCCGAAGTTCTCGTCCATTCGTCCAAGGAGCGCGTGGCCCTGGGACTGATATCGAGTGAAATCAGCGGCGGCCGCCAGGACCTGCGGCGGCATTTCCTGCTGATGGCCGGCGCCGGGTTGGATGCCGAAATCGTTCACCACCTGAACCAGCGGATGAAGGAAGCCTTCGGAAAAGCAGCGTACTGGATCGGCGGATTCTCAAAAGTGGGCCGCCGCATTCCGGAGTTTACCGTGCAAGCCGATGGGCGTGAATACCGCGCCAGCTTTGCGCTGCTCAGCCGGGTCCGCAACTATGGGGGCGATCTTGAAATAGCGCCCACTATTTCCCTGTTGGACGACGAATTCGAGATGGTGCTGTTCGAAGGGGAAAGTTCGCTGGGCTTTCTGAAGTACATGCTGGCCGTTGTGGTTCACCAGCAGCAGACCATGCGCGGGATCACCATTCTGCGGACGCGCCAGGCGGAATTCTCGGCCCCGGCGGATTTGAAGATCCACGTGCAGGTGGACGGCGAGTACGCAGGCCTAGCGCCCGCGCGCGTGGAGATTGTTCCCAACGCACTTACTCTGCTGGTCCCTCCCGGTTTTCGCGCCCGGCGTCCGGCCCGCGTCGCCGCCAGTGTCCCCGCCAGCGACAGTGACGCCGCATGGACAACCTTACCCACTCGCTGACCGGTTTGATGTTGAGCCACGCGGGCTTGAACCGGTTTTATCCGCGCGCCACTCTGTTGCTTATCGTAGCGGCGAACATCCCGGACATTGATTTTGTCGCGATCGCGCGCGGCCCTCTGTTCTATTTCGAGCAGCATCGCGGAATTACGCACTCCATCGCCGCCGCCCCTGTGATGGCGCTATTGGCGGTACTATTCACCTGCGCGATTGGCAGAACCATGCGAGGCTGGGCGGTGGCGTGGGGCCTCGCCCTCATTGGAGTTGCCAGCCATCTTCTGCTCGATTGGACGAACGTCTACGGCATTCGCTTGCTATACCCCTTCTCGTCGCAGTGGTTTCACCTGGATCTGATCAATCTTTTCGATCTGATCGTCTGGGCGGTGCTGCTGCTGGGCTGGATTGGGCCGATGTTGGGAAAGCTGGTGAGCGGGGAGATCGGTGCGAAGCCGGGAACCGGCCAGGGCCTGGCGATTTTCGCACTGTCGTTTTTTCTGCTTTACGATTTCGGCCGCTTCCTCTGGCATCAGCGGGCGATCGAGATTTTGAACTCGCGTGTCTACCGGGGCGGTCCGCCGATTCTGGCGGCTGCGTTTCCGGCAGCGGGGGTGAGTCCGCTAGAGTGGCAAGGCTGGATTGAGCGTCCGGACTTCGTGATACATTTTGCGAACGTCTTGAAAGAATTCGATCCCACGGTGGGCACGATCATATTCACGCCGCCGCCCGGTCCGGCAATAGAAGCCGCTCGCCAAGCCCATCCGGTAGCGGTGTTCTTGCGATTTGCGCAATATCCTTTGTGGTCCGTCACCGCGGTGGACAACCCTGCCGGAGCACACGATGTCGAGGTGACGGACTGGCGATTCCCGTTTGGCGCGCAGGCTCTGGTGGATTCTTCGAACCGTGTGATCTCTTCGTCCTTTCACGTGGGCGGTTCAAGAACGCGTCCAGAGCCCTAAGTAACGTAATCAAACAGCGTGGTTCGCGGAAGTTGCGCCTCCGATTGCAGCGCGGCTTGCAGTTGGGTTTGCGCCTGGGTCATATTGGTGATCGTCGGCGGCCTCATCGGCTTCCTGCACTCCGCTCAATTGCGTTTGCAACTGCGTGGTGTAGTTCTGGCCAAATGTCTGCGCGCCGGTCACGCGATCCTGCACCGTTCCATAGAAGGCCAGTTGCTGATTGAGATAGGTATCGGCGCTCTGGACATCGCTCAGCGAAGAGCTGATTGCGGTGTCGTCGTTATTTTGCAGCCCCTGGATCAGATCGGTGATAGATGCGAAGACGTTGTCTTGCGCGTTGGAGCTGTCGAAGATCTGTTGGGCGGTCAGGGCCACCGGGAAGGCCGTGCCATCGGGGCCTTGTATCTGCGCGGGTGGATGCCGATCCCTGGTACGCGCTAATCGGGTTGGTCTGCGTCAGATCGATGGAATAAGGCGTCCGTCTGATCGGTATCGCCGGCGAAATATGTAACGCCCTTGGACGGTGGTGTTGGCGGTGGAAACCAGTTGTTGCAGTATCGCCCCCAGTTCGTTCGCCAAATCCTGCCGGGTGGTGGCGCTGGAGGTATCGCTGGCTCCTTGTGCTCCGTAGGTCTCGGCCTGTTCGACCAGCGTAACCGCCGACTGCAAAACGGACTGCGCCGTGTTCACTTCCGTCCCCACCTGGCCGAGGTTGGTATCGGTCTGCTGGGTCTGTTCCAATTGCGAATTCAGTTGCCAGATGTCGGCGATCTCCGACGGCGCATCCGAGACATTGTTGATCTGAAGCCCGGTGGTCAACTGCGTCTGCGCGGTTTGCAGCCGTTGCTGAATCTGATCCAGGCCCGCGAGGAAGCTCTGAGATGCCGGATCAAGAGAACTGATCATAAGAATTCCTTTGCATGGTCTTCTCGCCCGTTACGAACTACTGACCGGCGGCAGGAGGTTGACAATGTCCAGGCTTAGCGAATTCAATACGCCGAGCATTTTGGAAATAGCGTCGTAGGAACGTTCGTACTCCAGCAGGTTTTCGGCCTCCGAATCGAGCGACACTCCCGAGACTTGCTGGCGCAAGGTCTCCGCCTGGCTCAGCAGAGCTTGATCGGTGGTGCTGTTATTCTGTGCCGCTGAAAGATCGCTTCCCACCTGGCCTCCTAGATTGCCATAGTCTTGAGCGAAGGTGAAGCCGTTGACCACCGGGGCATTCGCGAGCGCGGCCAGCGCCAAAGCATTGCCGTTGCCACCAGGGGCGCCTGGCGATGCCGCGGCGATCTGATCGGGAGTGAGCGGATTGACAGCCAGCGTGACTGCGGCGCCCGTGCTGGCGTTATACGAGAACAGATTGGTGACGGGCGCGGCCCCGTTTTCATCGATGCCGTTATTGAGCGCGCCGTTCACTTGGTCCGCCAAGGTCTGCGCCAAGGTATTGAGACTGCTCACGTAGGAGGGAATGACGTTGTTGTTGTCATCCAGTACGGCGCCCAGTTGTCCGCCCGTAATCTGAGAGGTTATGTCGGCGCCGGAGCTGCTGAGGATGGCGGTCTGGGGCGTAGAGAAATTGCCTTGAATAGCGTACGTTTGACTGCCCATTACCAACGGCGTTTGACCACCCACGTACACCGATACTGTTCCGTCGGATTGTTGCAGCATGGAGAAGTTGACGTACTGCGACAACTGCTCGAGCGATGAGTTCAGTTGGGTGTCCACGCCGGCGTCCACTCCGCCGCTCGGGTCTATGCGGTTTTCCGAATTGATTGCGGCGATGGTGCCGGCCAACTGGTTGATGGCCGTGATGGTGCTGCTGGTGACCTGATTGCAGGTCATTGGCCTGGCTGAGCAATCCGTTGGCGGTGTCATTGAAGTCCTGGGCCACCGTGGTCGCGTCGTTCAACACAGCCTGGCGCGCCACCGTGTCATTGGGGGTGACGCTCAATTGAGAAAAGCTATTGAAGAGAGCGCTGATGTCGGGGGCGATGCCCGAAGTGGTTGAGAGACTGAAGTAGTTTTGCGCCGTGCTGAGATCGGACACTTTTTGTTGATCGTAATGCGTTGGCGGTCTGTTCGGTACGTACGGATTGCTCGGCGAACTGGCTGCGCGAGCTTTGGGTGGGCCCCAGGAGCACCCCGCCAGGCGCTCCGGTGACTAGATCAAACGGCTGCGCCACAAGGGTAGCCGACTGCCTGGCATATCCTGGAGTATTCGCGTTGGTGACATTGTTTTCCGTCACGTCTAACGCACTTTCATACACCTGCAGCGCGTTGCCGGCATTGATTAGAGATGTTGTGAGACCGCCCATGCTACTCAGTTCTGCGCTTCCAGCGCACCTCCCGCAGCTACCCGTGGAGTACCACGTTTCCCGCCAGGACCTGGGCGCCCAGACCCTTTGTTCCTGTTGCGGTATAGTTCGGCGGAGCTTCATCGGGCGCCATCAAGCGCGCCAAACCGGCATAAAACTTTCCTGCGCTCCTGAGCAATTCCTCTACCGAGCGAACCGCGCCGCGCAAAGCCATGACTTCCGTCTCGAGCTTTCGCCGGAGGGGCTCTTGCCAAATGGGCGATTTCAACCTGACATCGAGTTGCTGGAGACATTCCACGGCACGCTTGAGATCCGCGGCGCTTGAATCCAACGACGCGAAGGTGGGTTGTAGTAATCGGCCGCGAATCCTTTCGAGAATGCAACGCGCCTGGCGAACTCGCTCAACCTCTTGGGTACCGTTCGACATCATCTCTTGCCTGTACGTCATTGTAGTGCTGCAGTAGCGCGCCACCGAACTCGATGCTGTGCTGAATGATGCTGCCGCTTACTGCATACGCGTCCACTTGATACTGCCCGCTCGATACAGTCCGCGCTCAGTTCGCTAACCTTCGCCACGTGCGACGGCGAACCATTCAGGGCAGAGGCGAGATAACTGCTCAGACTGGAGAGTTGCGCCTGATCGGATGCCGCCTGTTGCCCAACCGGGTCTTTCGAAACAGAACCCGTTCCGAGGGAACCAACGCCCGCGGATCGGTCCAAGTTAGCAGTGGATTTAGGGTCCGGCTGGGATATCTTCATTGGCGGAACCGTGGTCGGATGAGCACTTGGCTCACCGATGTCGCCTCCCTGCTTTCTTATCGGCTCAGGGGCCGTCGGTGGAGGGAATAAGGCGAAAATTCAGATGGGATATCTCAGAGCAGACCCGCGCGTTCTAGTCGGTGTACGTCTAGCGGGGCGCTTGCGCCGCGGTTCGCAACCATCGGTCCAGCAGACCGCGGCTGCCGGTTTCCGTTTGCGGACCTTTGGAAATCGGCTCCGAAGGATTCATCTTTTGGTTGTAATACGCTACCAGCGCGTCTTCGTCGTACCCAATCGCCTCCGCATACTGCCGGAGATAGCTGGTGCTGAAGATTCCGCCTGGAAGCTGCTCGAACTGCTCGCCCTCAATGGCTTCGAGAAATCGCGAGCCGATCTTGGTGCTTTGGGCAATTTGCTCCAGCGAAACGCCTGCCCTTTCACGAAACCTGGGTAGATCGAGCTCCAAGCCCTGGGCCCGACTGCGAAGAAACAGATGAATGCATAACCGCTAGCCTTATATACCTTATCGGGTGGTAGTAAGGCTCATGATAGCTAATTTGTAATCTTTTGTCCTTCGGCTCAAAACTTTTTTCCAGAACCGGCCTGCGCCGATTCCGTATCATAGAGCAAGAGCCAATCTGGAGAAGATTCATGCGCCTGCCTTTGCCTCGTCCATACTGGGGATGTTGTGCATTCTGGGTTCCGTTACTCTCGCTTTCGCGGGAACGGGATCGGGGCCCGTCACGTTTTACAAGGACGTGTTGCCGGTCTTACAGAAAAACTGCCAGACCTGCCATCGTCCCGGCGAAATCGCTCCGGCGTCGTTTCTTAACCTACGAAAGCACGCGGCCCTGGGCCAAGTCGATCAAGACGGCGGTGCTGACCAAGAAGATGCCGCCGTGGTTCGCCGATCCGCACTACGGTAAGTTTTCGAACGACCGGTCGCTGGCCAACTCCGATATCCAAACGCTGGTCTCATGGGTGGACGCAGGGGCTCTGGCGGGCGATCCCAAAGACGCGCCCAAACCGATGGACTGGGTGGAAGGCTGGCGCATCGGTCAGCCGGACGTCGTGATCTCCATGCCGATCGAGTATCACGTTCCGGCTTCAGGGACCATCGACTATCAATACATCGTGATCCCGACCGGCTTCACCGAAGACAAATACGTGCAATTGGCCGAAGCGCGTCCGGGCAATACCAAGCTGGTGCATCACATCATCGCTTTCGTGCGCGAACCCGGCAATCCCTGGCTGAAGGATGCGAAGCCCGGCGTGCCTTATGTTCCCAAAGAACCGGAACTGAGCCCTGAAGATCAGAAGAAGCAGGAAGAGGCGGAAGCCAAGTTGCCCGGGCATCCCGTTTCCCGGCGATTTCCTGGTGGGCTATCGCACCCGGCACCGTTCCCGAAGTGATGAAACCGGGCCACGCCAAGCTGATCAAGGCCGGTTCGGACTTGGTGCTGCAGATGCACTACACCGCCAACGGCACCGCCGGGCACCGATATGTCCAAGATCGGGCTGGTGTTTTCAAAAACGCCGCCCACCGAGCGCATGCTGACAATCAATACCGCCAATGTGACGTTTTCAATTCCGCCCGGTGCACCGGACACGCGAGGTGAATGCGAAGATGACCTTGCAGCGGGATGCGACGCTCGTGAATTTCCTGCCGCACATGCATTTCCGCGGCAAGCAGCTTCGAGTATCGCGCCACTTATCCGAACGGGCAAAAAGAAGTGCTGCTCAGCGTTCCCGCATTATGATTTCAATTGGCAGCTGACTTACGATCTGGCGCGCGAAAAGAAGCTGCCCAAGGGCACGGTGATCGAGTGCGAGGCGCACTTCGACAATTCGCCGAACAATCGCTTCAATCCGGACCCGACGAAGGAAGTTCACTACGGCGAGCAAACCTGGGAAGAGATGATGATCGGATTCTTCGACGTGGCGGTGCCCATGAACACCACCGCCAACGACTTGATGTTCCCGAAGCACCAGCAAGAGCAGGCGCGCAACTAGCCGGCTGTATGTTACATTGGCCAGGTATGCGGATTTTGGCCGTTGTCTTCGTTGCGACTCTTTTCGATCCTCAGCGTGGGATGCACCGACCGAAGGCGTGATGCTGCAGCCGCCGCTGCAAGGCGAGTGGTCCAACTTTCACAGCGACAAGAATCAGGTCAGTAAAGACGCGCGTGAGCCGGCCGAGAAACCGCCCGCCGAAAAGTAGCGCCACGGGTGCGGTAGTTTTGGCTTAGTAGTTTTCGGCCTGTCCACGCCAAACCGCTGGAGGGCCTTGGCTACTATGACCGGTCAAACATTAATCGCTTCCTCAATTGCCTGTGCCGCGCTTGTTTCGTTTGCATTGCTGGCACAGGACAACCCGCCGCAAACTCCGCCCCCGAACACGGACCTCTCCGGAATTCCTGGGCCACGCGGCATCTTCTACCATGCCGCCGCCGAATGGGTGGCGCTTACGTCGACGGTTCTCATGCCTTTTCAGGAAGGAAGATCGCCGGCTTTAGAGATCCTCAACGTCGGGTCGGACCACACCATTACCGAAATCCCCGGCTCGCATGCGAGCGTCCAGATTGGCAACGACAGCCGCCCGACCTTTTATCTGCACGGCATCAGTCCGGCTGACGTCCACGTGGTTCGCGCTGTGACGAAAGCGGGCTACCGCGAACTCCGCATGCCCGTCAGCAGACATTTCCGGGAGTGGGCGCATTTCGAAGCCAAAGACGTGACAGACGTCCAGATAACGGCAGTGGATGGCGATATCGTGGCAATCAGACCGACCGCCGACCTCAAGCCTGGAGAATACGCCCTGGCGACAACCTTTGAACCGGGTGATCGCTGGATCCTGCTGGGCTTCGACTTTGGGATTCTCGGCAGCATCCCGCGACAGTAAAGCCGAAGATCCGGCGCGCTTTGCGTAGGCCGAGAAATTAGCCACGCGTCTGGCACTCTCAGCGTGAGGGCGGGGCCGCGTGAATCGAAGTGACTTCCAGGAACTGGCGGAACTGCATCTGCAGCATGCCAAGGCCTTGTTGGATGCCGGACTTTACTCGGGGACATATTACATGTGTGGCTACGTCGTCGAGTGTGCTTTGAAAGCCTGCATCTGCAAAAACATGAATCAGTTCGATTTCCATCCCTCACCCGATGAGTCGAGAGCGGCCTGGTCGCACGATTTTGGGAAGCTCATCAGAGCCGCTGACCTTGAGAGTGATCTTAAGGCAGCCCGCGCCGTGGACCGGGAGCTGGACGTAAAATGGGAGAGTGTGGAGAACTGGTCCCCAACAGCAGATATGAGGCACATGGCCAGCAGGAGGCGCAACTTATCTCGATGCTATCGCAGACTCGGATCATGGTGTTTTCTCATGTATAAAACAACTTTGGTGAGAACCGACATTGAAGGCGGTGAGCGGATTGTATCCGCCTTGGAGGCATCCGGGCTTAAGGTGACTGCTGCGTTCTGGTGGAACAAAGAGGACGAAGACGATTGGTACCTAGTCGTGGTCTCGCCGGAGGTCGCTGAAAAAGGAGCTACCCAGGTTTACGGGCAAGCGTTTGACCTATTGCACGACAAAGATGTGGCGCCGCCGGAACCGTTCGATTCTTGGTGGGGCCGAGTCAAAATAATAAGCCCGGTCAGTCTGATATATCGGCGTCTGAAGGAGCGCGCGAGCACAGGGGACTGCTCCGTTCGCCCCGGCTGGGCGCTGGACAGCTACATCTACAAGCTGACGTAGCTCAATACTTCGGGACGCTGGGGTCCACCTTGTCGCTCCACGCCAGAATGCCGCCCTTCATGTTGCGGACCTTCTTGAACCCGGCCTGCTTCAGGAAATCCACGGCCTTGGCGCTGCGCATCCCGCTCTTGCAATGCGCGACGATCTCGTCGGCTGAGTCGAGTTCGTTCACGCGCTTGGGCAGATCGCCGAGCGGAATCAGCTTGGCCTGCGGAATATTGCAGATCTGATATTCGTGCGGCTCGCGCACGTCGATCAGCACGAACTGGTCGCCGCGATCGAGCTTTGCTTTCACTTCGGTTGGCTCGATGTCGCCTTCCACGGGCGCCTCCTGATGCGGCTGATTGGGGATGCCGCAGAATTCCTGGTAATCGATCAGCTTGGTGATGGTCGGATGATCGCCGCACACCGGGCACTCGGGATTGCGGCGCAGCTTCAGCTCGCGGAACCGCATCGCCAGCGCATCGTAGAGCAACAGCCGGCCAATCAGCGGCTCGCCGATGCCCAGAATCAGCTTCACGGTTTCGGTGGCCTGAATCAATCCGATGGTCCCCGGCAAAATGCCGAGCACGCCGCCTTCGGCGCAGCTTGGAACCAGGCCGGGAGGTGGCGGCTCCGGATACAGGCAGCGATAGCAGGGCCCGCCGGGATACGCGAAAATCGTGGCCTGCCCTTCGAAACGGAAGATCGACCCGTACACATTCGGCTTGCCCAGCAGCACGCAGGCGTCGTTCACCAGGTAGCGCGTGGGGAAGTTGTCGGTTCCGTCCACCACGATGTCGTAGTCCTTCAAAATCTCCAGCGCGTTCTCGCTGGTGAGCGCCACTTCGTGCCGGTCGATCTCGACATAGGGATTGATGTCGAGCATCGTCTCGGCCGCCGAGTCCAGCTTCTTTTTGCCGACGTCCTTGGTCCCGTGGATCACCTGGCGCTGCAGGTTGGTGAAATCCACCACGTCGAAATCCACCAGGCCGATGCGCCCAATGCCCGCGGCCGCGAGATACAGGCCCAACGGCGCGCCCAATCCGCCGGTGCCGATCAGCGCAACCTTCGCGGCTCTTCAGCTTCAACTGTCCTTCCATGCCGACCTCGGGCATGATCAAGTGGCGGCTGTAGCGCAGGATCTCGTCTTTGGACAACGTGGCCGGCGGCGCCGGTGGGGCAGCTACTCCAGCCGATCCGCCCGCGATGCTGGGCACGATGGAAACCGTGTCGCCGTCCTTCAACGGCGTCGCTTCCTTGTTCAGATAGCGAATGTCTTCGTCGTTCACGTACACGTTCACGAAGCTGCGCAGCTTGCCTTCGTCGTTATACAAGTGCCTGCGCAGATCGGCGTACTCGCTGGTCAGCGACTTCAGCACTTCGCCGACGGTCGCGCCGGTGAGCTGCACCGAGTCCTTCTTGTCGGCAAATTGGCGCAGCGGAGTGGGAATCAGAATCTTAGCCATAGATCAGTTCTTCCTTGGGAGCTTCGGTCTGGTCGAAATCCGGACGATAGCTATTGGCGTGATCGAAACGCCCCTTCTTTATCGATAGTACGACGTATGAGAACCAGGGGCAGGAGTGCTCCAGATCGCGCTTGGAAAAATAGGCGTCGCAGTCGGGATGCGAGTGGAACACGCCCAGCACATCCAGTCCTTTTTCGCGCGACTCGCGATCCACGCGATGCAGGTCCTTCGGATCGATCACGAAAAAGTCTTCCTGCGGACCGGTGTAGGAGTTCGGCACCGGAACGGCCTCTTCTACTACGCCGTCCGAGCCAATCATCAGGCCGCAGCCCTCTTTCGGAAACGTGCTTCTCGACATGCGACACCATGATGTCCCACGCCGGCTGGTTAATTTTGATCATGCCAGAATGGCTCGCTCAGGTATTTGTACGCGCCGTCGCAGAGCACCGTGACGATCACGCCCGGCTGGCCGGCATCCGCGAGCCGCCGCGCAATTTTCGTCGCGGCCACCAGGTTTGCGCCCGAAGAGATGCCCACCAGCAGCGCTTCTTCGCGCGCCAGGCGGCGGCACATCGCATACGCGTCTTCGGTTTCGATCCAGATGTTTTCATCCGCCAGCGCCGGATCGTAAATGCCCGGAACAATCGCCGTCGGCATGTGCTTCAGGCCTTCCAGGCCATGAAAACCGGAGGACGGCTGCGCCGAAATGCATTTCACGCCTGGAACCTCTTCGCGCAAACGGCGCGTGTTGCCCATGAAAGTTCCGCTGGTGCCCATGGACGCCACGAAGTGCGTGATGCGGCCGTCGGTCTGCGCCAGGATTTCAAGCGCCGTGCCATTATAGTGCGCTTTCCAGTTGGCGGGGTTGTTGTATTGATCGGGATAAAAATAGCGCTCGGGATCCGCTTTGTAGATCTCCTGGCAAAGCCGGATCGCGCCATCGGACCCTTCGCCCGGATCGCTAAACACCATCTCGGCGCCGTAAGCTTGCAGCACATGCTTGCGTTCCATGGAGGCGTTCTTCGGCAGGCATAGCTTCACCTGGTAGCCCAGATACGCGCCGATCATGGCGTAAGCGATGCCGGTGTTGCCGCTGGTGGCATCCAGGATGATCTTGTCGGGCGTGAGCCTTCCGGTGCGCTCGCCATCCCGGATCATGTTCAAACCGGCGCGATCTTTGACGGAGCCGCCCGGATTGAAGAATTCCGCTTTGCCGAAAATCTCGACGCCAGGAAACTCGCGCGCGATGCGCTCCAGTCGAATTAGAGGCGTGTTTCCAATGAGTTGAAGGAGGTCGGTCGCGACCAGGCGCGAGTCGGGAGTGGCGACAGAGAGCGGCATTGAACGGGAGCTTCCAGTTTATCAGGCCACTAGCGTTGGATGCTGGAATCCGGAATTGGTCGCTCGTTTTTCGAGAGTAGTGGCGCCGGCCCTGGCGGCTCCCGGGCGGGTTCCCTTATCAGGTTTCTGAGCTGTGGCTCCAAGTCCTTGAAAATCTGGACTGCAAGCGCACTGGTGAATTTGTAAGACGCCGCCTTCGATCCTGGCACGAAGGCTACGATCGTCCCGTAGAACCGGTCGCCGATCATGAAGACAAACGTCGCCGTCCGGCTGACCACTTTGTCGCCGATCAGATGGCCGTTGGCGGAAAAGCTCTCTAGACGATTGTCGCCCGTCCCGGTCTTGCCGCCCACCGGAATGATCCGGCCCCCAGGCATGGCAATGCCGCCGTGCGCGCGACGGCCCGTACCATTTTCTACCACCCCGATCAATTGCTGGCGCACCAGTGCCGCGATCTCAGGAGCAATCACTCGCTCGCCGGGGCGGGTTTGGTGGAACATTACTGTCTCGGTCGGAGTGCCCGAGCCGAAGTGCAGACGCTCAATCTTGATGCTGGGGTTGCGCACGCCGTTGTTCACCAGGATGCCCATCAAGTCCGCGAGTGCGGCCGGTGTGTCGCCGGAAACACCGATCGTGGTGGCGTAAGAAGGCACCAGCGAATCGAACGGATAGCCTTGGCGTTTCCAGGCTTTGTAGATTTCACGAAACGCGTCTTGCTCCGTGAGTGTGCGAATGCGAATGTCCTGCTGGTGCTTGTAGTGAGAGCGGAACAACCACCCATACACATCCTGGCGTAGCTGGGCGCTCCCGGCCACCAGCTCATTCCAATCGGCCTGGGGATGCTGTTCGCGATAACTCAGCATCCACAACTCGAGCGGATGCACGTGCGCCAGATAGCCGCGATCGGCCAGGTTGAACTTATCAGCTCCGTACTTTTCGTAGAGCTCGGCCGGATCGTTTTTGCCGCTCAGAATGCCAGCGGCGAAGTGCTTCTTCATGAAAACGCGTAAACTGCGCCCAGCGCCGGCTTGCGGCCGCACGGAACGGAAAATCACCGCGGCTCGCAGAGGAGTGAGAGCAACGTCATGAGCCAGCGTCTCCAGTGCCTGATCCGAAGTCTCGCCGCGATACTTGGCGTAGAAGCGCGAGAGATAGACCTTGCCCTCTTCATCGGCGAATCGCGCCAGATATTTTTGGCGCGCGGGATTGTCCCAGTCATCCAGCACCGCCGGCGCCGCGCCGGGCACGCGGTACCGATAGTAGTTCACGATGTCGCGCATCAGCCGGATGAATACCAGATTCACGGAATTCTGGAAACCGCTGGCGACGGTGAAATTCTGAAAGTCCTCGGACTTCTCAAAATTCGCGGAACACGTGAACGCCGCCGCCGGTGTAAAACGCTTCGCCCGGACTCCCCGAATACTTCCGCTCCAGCGCCGCTTGCAGCATGGCGTTTTCACCGCGGTCCTGCGCCGTCGAAAGATATTGAACCGCCCACGCGCTCAGATGGTCGTCCGGCAGGATCGGAAGAGCCTTCAACTCGGCCGCGCTCGTTCCAGCGTACTGTTGGTGTAGTTGCGCGACGATCTCCAGATAGTTAATAAGCGTCCGCAGTTTGGCAGTGGAGCCTAGCTCCAGCCGGGTATTCTGATTGATGTTGAGCGGCTGATTCAAATTGTCGGTCTGGACCCGTAGAAGATTCACGCCGGGCTTTCGCTCGTACAGCGTGAAACTGTAGATTACTTTCGACGGATCGCTCTGTTCGAGCAACTGATACTGAGTGAGATTGGCCGTGGTTGCCTGCTTGGGATCGGCGATCCGCTCGAAGAACTTCGTGATCCCTTGTTGAGCCGGTTGATCCACCGTGGTTTGCACGGTCAAATCCAGCCGGTCCAGATCGTAAGTATTGCTTCAGGCCCAGCAGCGGCAGCAGCGACATTCGGATGCTATCGGGAGCCTTGTTGTCGACGTAATTCACCGCGGACTGCGCCGGGGCTCGGCGCAATGGTGCGATGGTTTGCTCTCAACGCGAGATCGCGCAGCCGATGCGAAATGATTCCACGCTCGGCCAGCGCGCGGAGGTAACGATCGGTCTGCGTCTCGAGCGCCTTGCGGATCTTGCACCAGGTAAACGTGCGGCGAGCGCAGGGCCAGCAGCAACGATAACGTCTCGCGATACGCTCGCGCCCGCATCCGCATTTGGCGCGCGCTGAGCGACGCTTCGGGCGCCCGTAGCAGCGGATCGATCTCTCGAAACATCGGCGCCGTACCAAGCCCACAAGCCGTCGCCCAGGCCCTGTACGTCGCCGTAGCCCGGAGACGCGGCCAGCGGGATGGAATTGATGTAAGCGCGAATGATGTCCTGCTGGGCGTGCGAGCGTGGTCCAGCCTTCCTGATACGCCGCCAAGGTTGCCGAAGTCATCTGGCGCAGCTTATCCACCGGCGAACTGGTTCTGCCTCTCGGAGAATGCCGCAGCTTTTCGAGCTGCGTGGCCAGCGTGCTTCCGCCCACCACGTGATGTTTGGAATCCACCGTGTGCAGGCTGTAATCGAGAACCGCCTTACCCAGGCGATCCCACTCCACAGCCGGATTGCGCGTCGGGTGCCTGGAATCCAGCATGTGACGATTCTCGATAAACAATAGCGTCTGCACCACCAGCGGAGGAATGCTCGAGTAGCTCGGATAGACGCGCTCCGGACGATCGAAGGAGTACAGATCGCGCCCGTCTCGATCGACGATTCGCAATCCTGCTTGATCCTTTTGGCTGATAAGCCGGATAGAGTCCGATGCCGGAGAGCGATGCCAGCAGCTCGGAACTATAAGCCTGTGCCTCGATTTGATAGCCGTTCGCTTCCAGGCGCGGAAGAAACGCGGGAATCCGCGCATAGCCCAGCGTCCAATCATACGGGCCAGCGCCTGGGTAGTGGATGGACGCGCTTTTCCCTTCCTGAAGATGGTAAGACAGATGGCGGTCGGCTTCGCGGAAGACTCCGGATTCGATCCAGGAATTTTTCAGCTCAAAAACGACAGCTGTAACAATTGTCACGCCCGCAACGATCGCCATGGCGGTCCGCCGAACGCGCTATATCGGCTGTCCAATCCCCTCCGCCAAGAGTCACGACTAACCACCTGCTGGTTAGATGCACGATGCGCCGGATTAGTTCGAATCTTCTCTTCCTGGTATTGCGTTATTATCATGAAGTCCAAACTATGAACTCTAAAACCGAATACGTCAATCTCTCAGTGAGCGACGGAACCTCCATGCGCGCCTATGTCGCCCATCCGGAGGGCCAGCCCAGGGCAGGATTACTGGTGTTCCAGGAAGCGTTTGGTGTGAACGCTCATATTCGCGAGGTGACGGAACGGTTCGCGCGCGAAGGTTATCTGTCGATTTCACCGGAGCTGTTTCATCGCACTGCGCCGGGCCTGGAAGCCGGCTACACCGATTTCCCTGAAGTGATGCCACACCTGCAGGCGCTGACGGACGCGGGTCTCGCGGCCGATATCCAAGCCGCGTATCAGTGGCTAAGAACCGGGCTGAAAAACGGTGCTGCGAAGGAACTGCCGGTGGGAGCTACCGGATACTGCATGGGCGGACGCACCTCGATTCAAGCCGCGCTCACGGTCCCGCTGCAGTGCGCAATTTCCTACTACGGCGGCGGCATTGCTCCGGGCGGATTGTTCCCCAGCCTGAGCGACCGTTTGAAGGACCTGAATGCTCCGACGCTCTTTTTCTGGGGCGGCCTGGACGCGCATATCGGTCCGGATGCGGTGCAGGCCGTGACGACCAAGCTGACCGAGGAGAAGAAGGATTACGTGAACGTAGTATTTTCCAACGCCGATCACGGTTTTTTCTGCGATGCCCGCGCCAGCTACAACGCCGTGGCCGCCAAACAGGCCTGGTCGCTGACGCTGGAGTTTCTGAACATTCATCTGGCCGGAGCAGCCACGAGAGTCGGCGCTTAGAGCTGCCGCACGCCGCTCCAGCACAACTGGATGCCCAGCGTGATGAGCCACACCGAAAGCACGACGCGGAATGCTTTTTGCGGGGTGACGGCGGCGACATACGTTCCAGCGAAGGCGCCGAAAACTCCGCCAATCACAAGTTTCGTCAAAATAGCCAGATCGTAATTGCCCGCCGAGAGCTGGAAGCCGCTGCCCGATCAGCGACAGGCACAGTCCGAAGAAGAGATCCGTTCCCACCACGCGCGCGGCCGACAGCGGAGTGAGCCACAGCAGCGCCAGCGATCCGATGGCACCCGCGCCGGCCGATGAAAATCCAACCTCGGCTCCGATCGGCAGTGCGATCGCGGGCAGCCAGCGGGACCAATCCTTCTCCACCGTCGCGAGCCGGCTTGAGCCACAAGCGGTAGAGATTCGCAGCCGCCATGATGACCACTGTGGCCCCCAGTGCGGCGTAGAGGAATCCCTGCGCGCCCTTGGTGTTGAGTTTCGCCAGAATATAGGATCCGGTGAGCACACCCGGAAGACCGCCCGCCAGCAGATAACCCAATACTCGATAGTCCACCTGCTTGCGATAAATCTGCATCGGAACTACCAGGATCTTCACGGCGACGCTGAACGCAAGCGCGGTACCCACGGCGTGCGCCGGAGTAACGTGCATGAAGAGGATGAGAACCGGCGCGGTAATTACGCCCGCTCCGACACCGGTGATGCCGATGGCAACCGCGATGATGAATCCAAGAACGATTTCCATTGGTTACTCGCTTTGCACGTGGATGCCGCACTCCAGCTTTTGACCGCTCCAGCGGCCCGAGCGCGGATTGTCGGGATCGACCGGCGGTGTAGTGCAGGGCGCGCAACCAATGCTGGTGTAGCCCTGATCGTAAAGCGGCAGAACGGGAATAGCCGCGGCGCTTCAGGTAGGCCCAAACGTCCGCGTTCGTCCAGCCGGCGAGCGGGCTTACTTTTAGCAATTGATGTCCCGTGGGCAGCTTGAAACGATCCACCAACTGCAGATTCGCGCGGGTGGGCGATTGCTCGCGGCGCAGCGCGGTAAACCAGATTCCATAGTCGCTCAGGCCCCGGAACAGCGGTTCCACTTTGCGGATGCCGCAGCAGCGGTCCGGCGCCGTCTGGTTCAGGATGCCGAACCGCGATTCCTGCTCGGCTACCGGCATCTGCGCGGCGAGATTCACCAGGTTCAGATGCATTCGCTCCGTCATTTCATCGCGATAGGCGTAAGTCTCCGGGAAATGATAGCCGGTCTCAAGAAACAGGACCGGAATGCCGGGCTGCTGCTCGATCACGAGATCCACCAGCGCCATGCATTCGGTCTGAAAGCTGCAGGTGACGCAGGCCGGGCCGCCGTGTTCAGAGAATACGTCACGAATCAACGCCCTCGCGTCATCGATCTTCTGGTCCAACGTCACGGCTGCCAATCCCTCACTTACTGACCTCTCCCTCACGGTCGCGGTTCTGAAGTCGGTCGCGCTCCCTCACGATCGCGGTTCCGTAGCTGAAGCGCGCGCGCAAGCAAGCATTCGCAGTTCGGTTCAAATTCCTTCGCCCCCGGTCAGCGATTCATTCCGCTGCAGGATCTCCGTCTCTTCCAGCGACGCGATCACGATAGTCCGCCGCTTCAGAATCGTCTCTCGGCAGATCCCAATCCGGCGCTTTGCTCGAAACCAGCAAAACCAGCAAGCCGGCCTGTTCCAGCGCCGCCAGTGTCTCGGCTGAGGCGTGCTCAATCACTGTCACCGCGCATCCGCGGTCGAAAAGCTTCCGTTCCAACAGCCACGCCAGCGACTTTGCGGTCGCCCAGCGATACCGTTTCGCCGCCATGCCGATAGCGCGCGATCCGCTCCACCGGAGTCACACGTTCGTGCCGCGAGATCGAGCGCGGCCGCTTTGGATCGATCGCGTTCCACAATCACCGGCGCAAGAATCATGCCCGCGCCTACCGTGGCATTCGTTTCCGGATCGATCAGGATCAGGCTGCCAGTGGCCCGATTCTGCGAATAGGCGTCGAAATAAATGGGACGGCTGGTTTCGATGCGCAATACGCCGATGCCATTCATCTCCAGGCTGTCGGCCGGCTCGTGTTCCAGCGTTTTGATATTGACGCGATGCCTTACCGCCTTTATTTCCGCGGGCAGAGTTTGCGTGGTGTGTTTCAAGACGTAGCGCCGGCTCAGATCGAGCGGCTGTTCGTTCATCCACACCACGCTCGCGTCGAACTGGCGCGCTGCGTCGGGCGGCTTCTGCGCCGAGGACAGCATGTCGCCACGGCTGATATCCACTTCGTCTTCGAGCGTCAGCGTCACCGACATCGGCGCTATGGCTTCTTCCAACCGGCCGTCAAACGTTTCGATGCTCTTCACGCGCGAGCGCCGGCCGGAGGGCAGCGCCAGAATGCCGTCGCCGGGCCGAACGGCGCCGGAAACGACTTGTCCCGCATAGCCCCGGAAGTCTTGATCCGGCCGGATCACGCGCTGCACCGGAAAACGAAACGCGGTGGCGCGAGTGCGGTGGTGAACCGGAACCGTCTCCAGAAACTCCAGCAGGCTGGGGCCCTGAAACCAGGGCATGTTCCGGCTCGGCCGCACCACGTTATCGCCTTCCAGCGCGCTGATGGGCAGGAAGTAGACATGCGGCGCGGCATGTTGCGAAACCAGCCGCCCCACAAACTCGCGAAATTCAGTTTCGATGGAGCGGAAGACGGCTTCGTCGTAGCTCACCGCGTCCATTTTGTTCACCGCGATCACGAAGTTGGGAATGCCCAGCAGCGACGCGATGTAAGCCGTGCCGGCGCGATTGCTGCAAAACGCCGTTGCGCGCATCAATCAGGATCACCGCCAGATCGGCCGTGGACGCGCCGGTGGCCATGTTGCGGGTGTATTGTTCGTGTCCCGGCGTGTCGGCGATGATGAACTTGCGCCGCGCGGTGGCGAAGTAGCGGTAAGCGACGTCGATGGTGATGCCCTGCTCCCGCTCGGCGCGCAGGCCGTCGGTCAGCAGCGAAAAATCGATGGCGCCGGCCGACCGGTTCACCGACGCTTTGGTCACCGCTTTGAGCTGATCTTCGTAAACGCTCTGCGAATCGTAGAGCAGGCGCCCGATCAGAGTGGATTTGCCGTCGTCCACGCTGCCCGCCGTGGTAAATCGCAGCAGGTCCTTAGCCTGCTCAGCGGCGAGAAAATCTTCAATCTCAAACACGGCGGTGGGTTTTGCGAGCAGCGGCCATCAGAAATAGCCCTCCCGCTTCTTAATTTCCATGGAACCATCCTGATCGTGATCGATGACGCGATTTTCCCGCTCCGACCTGCGGAACGACACCAGCTCTTCGATGATTTTCGGAATCGTATCCGCGTCGGACCGGATGGCGCCCGTGCAAGGGCTGCACCCGAGCGATCGCATGCGGCAGCGCACCATTTGCGGCTTCTCGCCCGGCAACACCGGAATGAAGGGCTGCTCCAGCATGATCAAAGAGTCGCCGCGCACCAGCACCTCGCGCTCCTGGGCGAAATACATCGGCACGATCGGGATGCTTTCGGCGTGGATGTATTGCCAGATGTCCATCTCCGTCCAGTTGGACAACGGAAAGATGCGGAGGCTTTCGCCCGGATGAATGCGTGCGTTAAACAGGTTCCAAAGCTCGGGCCGCTGATTCTTGGGATCCCACTGGCCCTTTTCGTCGCGAAACGAAAAGATTCGCTCCTTGGCGCGCGATTTTTCTTCATCACGCCGCGCCCCGCCGATGGCCGCGTCGAAGCCGCCTTGGCGCAGGCCGTCCAGCAGCGCTTTGGTTTTCAACAGGCCGCAGCAGCGCTGCGTGCCCAGCCGGAACGGATTCGCGCCCTCGTCGATGGCTTCGTGATTGGTATAAACGATCAGCTTCGCGCCGATCTCGGCAGTGTAGCGATCGCGGAACTCGATCATCTCGCGAAACTTGTAGGTGGTATCGATGTGCAGCAGCGGGAAGGGAATCGGCGCCGGGTGGAAAGCTTTCTGGGCCAGCCGCAGCAGAACCGAGGAGTCCTTGCCGATGGAATACAGCATCACCGGACGCTGGAACTCGGACGCCACCTCGCGCATGATATGGATGCTTTCGGCTTCGAGCAAGCGCAAGATGGCCGAGCTGCGACATAGGAAAAAAGTGTAACAGGAGACAGTATAACAAACAATCCACCCAATGTCTATTGAGATCGGGACATTGCTAAGCAAGTCCTTCATTTTCAATATCTTCCAGGAATCGAGTCCCAGTACTCCTAGGATAACCGAAGTCCCAGAAGGGGTCGGCGGCGGAACTTTCCCACACCCGTTTGTCCCGATGGGTGAGCAGCGACTTCGAAGCGGCGGTCCAGCTCGCCGACTTCGGCGTCCAGGCCCAGCATGGCGATAATTCCCCGCAAGTCCAGGTCGTTGCGATAATCTTCCAGCCCGAACCGGTAGCCGCGCTCCACTTCGGCGACGAATTTACCCCAGCGCTCGATCAATCCGGCGCGCCCGGCGCGGACGATGTGCTCGGGATAGCCGTTATCGCGGAGATAGCGTGATCATTTCCTCGTCAGTCATAAGGCGTCATTCGTATCGACGGCTGGCTTGTCGCCGGAAATAGCGCTCGCCATTATTGGGGATGAAGAACGTTCGGATGGTTCCGTCTGCGATTGTAGGCGCCGAAGTAGCCGTGCCGGCGGTCGAAGCGGCTGAACTCGCCGTTGGGCCGCCGCGCTTCGAGGATCGGTCCGCCCGGCGGGCGCGTCTCGAAGCGCTTGCGCCAGCCGCAGGTATTCCACCTCGCTGATGGAGCCAAACTCGGCGCCGTGCTTGGCGATAGTGCTCGTCTAGCTGCGCGCGGCTGCGGAAGCCGGGTCCAGAAGCGTAAGCGAGCAGCGTCAGGAAGAGGACGCTAAGAAGTCTGGCCACCAGACTATTAGATCATTTGGACTGCGTTCAGGCTGAACCAATTGCCGGAGTTGTCCTTCATCACGCACTCGACGCCGTAGAAGCGCTCGGTCGGCGGAGAAAGGAACTCGACACCTTTCGCCTTCAGCTCTTCGTAAGTGGCGCGAGTATCGTCGGTTTGCAACACACCGCCATTGATCCGCCCCCGCTCCAGCAACCCTCTTAGAACCGCGGCATCCTCCGGCTTGACGTTGGGTCCATCCACCTTCATCAGAATCATTTGGAGGTCCAGCTGTCCTTTGGGACTTATGGTCAGCCAGCGGAAGCCGTTGTCCATGCTTTGGTCCATACGAACTTCGAAGCCCAGTTTGTTGACATAGAAATCGCGCGCGGCGTCCTGATCGAGCACATAAATGGTCGTGTGAGAGAGCTTTTGAATCATGAATACTACGTTAGCGAAGGAAGCGCGAGAATGCTTCTCGGATCTTGCGATTTTACAAGCCGCTTGCTCACGCGCCACCCGTCCGATGTTCTTCGAGTCGATGTTCTCCAGTGCACGACGACCGGGGAATTTCCAAGTCGATGTTGATCCCGTGGACAACTTTGAGTCGTCTTCGACCGGCGTGCGGGCACGACTTCCGGTCGTCTCCGGGTGTGCTGCTGGCGCGCGGTTCAGTAGCCAGCGAAGAAATGTTGAAAGCAGGCGGGCATGTAGTAAAGCGGCCAATGCCGGCCGGATGTCCCAAAAACGCGCCTGGACTCGCGCCGGAAAGCAGCTGGCGAAAGGCCGGTGAGCGAGTGAAAGCGCGTGCTGAAAGATCCCAGACTTTCGTAACCGGCGTCGAAGCAAATGTCGGTGACAGCTATGATTGCCCGCCAGAAGCAACTTCTTGGCGTGGTCGATCCGCAGCCGCGTCACAAACTGGTGCGGAGTTTCGTTGAAGGCGTCGGCGAAGAGGCGATGGAAGTAATATGGCGAGAGTCCGGCCGAAGCCGCGGCGTCCGTCAGTGAGACTCGTTCATTGAAGCGCGCGGCCAGATAGTCTCGCGCCCGGAACAGACCGGGACGCGGGGTCATGGAATCGCCCACTTGCGCTGGACCGGCAATCCAAACCGCTGGAGAACGGCTTCGACGTCTTTCTCGCTGAGACGCGATGCGTCGTATTCCACGCGCAGCCGGTCGAGCGAAGGCGCCAACTGCACCCGCTCAATGCCATACCAACTATGCACATCGCCGACGGCCGCGGCATCCTGATCCGTTAACGGCCGCACAAGATCGTATTCCAGCTGAACCTTGGTCATCAGTCCCCAGGATATCATTTACTCTTAAGCTTCCACTCAATTTGCCGGATCATCCCGAGCCATATTTCGGCGTCGTGCCCGGCCAGATCCAGACGCCGCACCAGTCTTCGGATCTTGGCGTCGGCCCCTTCGGTATGCACGTAGCCCGCCTTGTTCAAGACTTCAGTCAGCAATGCCGTCAGCCGATCCAACTCCTCAGCCGTCGCAGGGTTCCGTTGGTCCGGCTTGGGCGCCGACGGACTCCGCACCAGTTCGTACAGGCAAACCGCGACCGCCTGGCCGAGATTCATGGAGCCTTCGGTCCCGATGCGCAGCAGCCAATGGCAGTAGCTCATGTCTTCGTTCGAGAGGCCAAACTTCTCGGAGCCGAACAGCAGCGCGACGGGCTGCGGCCGCCAGGCGCTTGCGGAGCACTCTTCCGGCGTATTCAAGTGGCCGCAAGCGTGTGCTGCAATTCGCGATGACCCAGCGACGTGGTTCCTACCACCAGCCTGCAATCGGCAATCGCCTCGGCCAGCGTCGCGAATTCTTGGGCATCGTGCAAAATCTTGTGCGCATGTACCGCGGAGCGCGCCTCTTGAAACGCGACATGATAAGGATTCACCAGGCGCAGCCGTGCGAATCCGAAGTTGCTCATGGCCCGGGCCGCCGCGCCGATGTTGAGCGGATTCCGGGGCGCCACCAGGACCACCCGCAGATTGTCTTTGAAATTGCCGCCAGACTATTGTTCGAGGTACGTGTAGCCGTTGAGGCCCTCTTCGTAGAATTTCAGCAGCCGCCCCGATTCTTCGTAGCCGATCTTCCCGTCGCGCAGCGCCGTCTCCACGTCGCGGCGGAACTCTTCCAGCAGCGCCTTGGAATTGAACTGGACGTAATCCAGCACCTCGCGCACGGTATCGCCCCGAATCACAGCATCCAGGATCACGTCGCCGCTGGGCCCCAGGCTCACGTGCACGGCGTTGGTATCGCCGAACAGATTGTGCAGATCGCCCAGGATCTCCTGATAAGCGCCCACCAGGAACGCGCCCAACAGGTACGGCTCGCCGTTGAACGGATGCAGCGGCAGCGTGCGTTTCACGTCGCGCCGGTCGATGAACTGGTCGATCTTGCCGTCCGAATCGCAGGAGATATCGCCCAGCACGCCGCTGCGCGTGGGCATCTCGTTCAGGCGGTGAATCGGCATGATGGGAAACAGCTGCTTCACGGCCCAACTGTCGGGCATGCTCTGGAACAGCGAGAAATTGCAGAAATAGGTGTCGGACAGCATGCCGTCCAACCCTTCCAGCTCTTCGGGAAAATAATCCAGCTCCTTGGCCATGCGATGCACGCGCCGGCAGATGGCCCAATACAAATTCTCGGCCTGGCTGCGCTGCTCCAGCGGCAGATAGCCCAGGCTGAACAGGTTCAGCGCTGAATCCAGCGCCTGCTGCGCGTCGTGAAAACTCTCCAGCAGATTCTTCGAGCTGAGCGAGCGGTAGGTTTCCTGCAGATCGATGAGCGGCTGCTCGGCGTCTTCGGGCACCGGCGTGAACGCATCCTCGCCGAAGCCGCTCACGCCCAGTACGTTGAACACCAGCACGCTGTGATAGGCGGCGATGGCGCGCCCGCTTTCGGTAACGATGGTGGGATGCGCCACCTCGGCTTCGTCGCACACGTTCTGGATGTGATAAACCACGTCGTTGGCGTATTCCTGCAGCGTGTAGTTGACGCTGGATTCGAAATCGGTCTGCGAGCCGTCGTAGTCGATGCCCAGGCCGCCGCCGACATCCAGGTATTGCAGCCCGGCGCCGGCGCGCTTCAGCTCCACATAAATGCGCGCGGCCTCGATCACCGCGGCCTTGATCTGCCGGATGTTGGTGATCTGGCTGCCGAGGTGGAAGTGCAGCAGCTCCAGGCAATCCTCCATGCCGGCCGCCTTCATCTGCTCCAGCGCCTGCAAGGCTTCGCTCACCGTGAGGCCGAACTTGGAACGATAGCCGCCGGAGGACTTCCAGCGTCCCGACCCTCTGCTGGCCAGCTTCACCCGCAGCCCGATCGTGGGCCGCACGCCGACGCGCTGGGAGTGCTTCAGGATCAGATCCAGCTCCGTATACTTTTCCACCACCGGAATGATCTGGCGGCCGATTTTCTTGGCCAGCATCACCATCTCGATGTATTCGTCGTCCTTGAAGCCGTTGCAGATGATGGGCGTTTCGTTGTCGGCCATGGCCAGAACCGCCAGCAGTTCGGGCTTGGAGCCGGCCTCCAGGCCAAAATGATACGGCCGGCCGAACTGGAACACTTCTTCCACCACCTGCCGCTGCTGGTTCACCTTGATCGGATAAACGCAGCGGTAATCGCCCTTGTAGCTGTGCTCGGCGATGGCGCTCTGGAACGCCTGGTACATTTCGCCCAGACGATGCTTGAGAATTTCGGCGAAGCGGATCAGGATGGGCAGCGCGATGCCGCGCAGCTCCAGCTTCTCGACCAGCTCCCGCAGGTCGATGCCGCGCGCGGGTTCCTTGCTGGGATGCACCCACAGGTGCCCGTTCGGCGCCGACGGAAAAATAGCCCTTGCCCCAACTGGCGACATCGTACAGCTCGCTGGCGTCGGTGACGGTCCACCGCTCGGTTGGCTCGAAAACGGTGGCTTCACTGAGTTTCAATTCGCGGTTACCTCCAGGGGGACACAAGCGCCCGGAATCCAGGCGCTAAAGTTCAGTTTCCTGCGAATCGGCGTCCAGGGCAAGTAAATTTTTGATTTTGCGCGAGTTTGAACGTTTGATGACTACCCGCTTAGTGGCTGGCGGCGCCATTTCCGTTACGCTCTATCCATTGCCGCACGATGTCGGTTAGCGCGTCCAGTTTGGAGCCGGTGTGTTTCTGGCTGTCAGCCAGGGCCTCTACCTTCTCGGCTAGCGCTCCTACCTTTTCGGCCAGCGCTCCAACGTTTTCGGCCAGCCGGTCCAATCCTTGACCGGTCTGAAGCGCTTGCTCGGCCAGCCGTTCGATGAGTTTTTCGGAGCGCTGCTGCGCGTCGTTCATCAATACCTGCGCTGTCAGCAGGTGGCGAAAGCTGTTACTGAGCTGTTCGAGAGTAGACTCTGCCTGATTGAACCGTTCGTCGGGATTTGATGGCGGGTTCACTTGACCCCATTGTACGCCGGTGCTCGCTCGGAGCCCGGTCCACCAGGCAGATTTGCCAGCTTCTCAAACCCGAAAAGTATCCGCGCGCCACGTGACAATCGACTTCTTGATGTCCTTCGACGCCATCTTCACCGCCAGCACCTTTGCTACCAGGGCCGGCAGTTCATCGTCGGAGGCAAAACGCAGCGCGATCAATTGCGATTCGGTCAGTTCGCCGCTGCGCGCGCTCAGTTCCGCCGACAATAGCGCCTGCAGCCGCAGCCGTTCCTCCAGCCGAATCAGCCGGTCCTGCGCTTTGAGCGCGTTCGTCCGAATCAAGACTGCCGCCACGGGAAACAGGATCCCGATCAGCATCAATATCCATGCGTCCAATCGATGATAATGGCGGATCACGTTGATGATGGTCGCAATCAGCAACACCAGCGCTCCGGGAAGCAGGAAAAAATGAAACGGCGGATGCGTCCGCACGTGGTTGGCGTAGCTCTGCATCGACTTCTCAGCCATGTTCCCTCCTCTAAGAAAAACCGACTGCGGTCTTCTTTGACTTTGCTTTGTATCGGTATGTATCATCATACTTCCTACACGGTTGCATGCAGGAATGTTCCCGACCGGTACGCGGGGAAAAGTAAGGAGAGGTAGCGATGAAGCTTCCATCGAAACGAGCACTGATGTATCGCGGTGCGGTGGCATTGCTGGGCGCCGCGTTGCCCTTCGCAGGCGCGGCCTTTGCGCAGGCCAAGCCGCAGATGGCCGACGACGTCTTCAAGAACATTAAGGTTCTGAAAGGTCTTACCGTCGACGAGTTCATGGGGACCATGGGCCTCTTTTCGGCCGCTCTGAACGTGTGCTGCGGCGATTGCCACGTCGGCGCCGGTGGCTCCAATCCCCAGTGGGATAAAGATCCTCCGCGAAAGCTTGTCGCCCGCCGGATGGTCGAGGTAATGAACAAGATCAACAAAGAGAGCTTCGGTGGCCGTCAGGTGGTAACTTGCTGGACTTGCCATCGCGGCGACTACTCCCCCCGCCACAACGCCCGCCATCGATGCCATCTACAGCGATCCGGTTCCCATGTATCCCGACGTTCTCCCGCAAGCTTCGGCCGGCGCCGTGGTACCTTCCGCCGATGTGATTTTCGACAAATACATCACGGCTCTCGGTGGCGCGGCCGCCCTGTCGAAGCTGACCAGCTATGCCGGCACGGGAACCAGCACTACGTTTGGGGCGGACCAGATCAATGAGGCCGAGATCTTTGCCAAAGCGCCGGATAAGTACGTCACCATCGTTCATCAGCGGGAAGGCGACATGATCCGAACTTACGATGGCCACGATGCGTGGGTGGTGTTGCCCCTGACGGTGACCGGCGAATACCAACTGACGGCCACCGCGGCCGAGGGCGGCAAACTGGATGGCGAACTGGCGTTTCCTGGCAACATCAAGTCATTTTTCAATACCTGGCGAGTGAGCTATCCGGCCAATATTGATGGTCACGACGTCAACGTAGTCCAGGGCAGCGGTCCGCTCGGTTTTATCGCAACGTTTTATTTCGACAAGCAGACCAACTTGTTAACTGCGCATGGTGCGATACGCCAACTCAGCGGTTGGCCGCGTTCCAACGCAAATCGACTTCTCCGACTATCGTCCGGTGGCGGGCGTCATGATGCCGTTCAAGCGAACCTACGGATGGGTGAGCGGCCGCGAGGAATACACGCTGACTGAAATAAAGCCGAACGTCCCGGTTGACGATGCGAAGTTCGTCAAACCGCCCGCCGCCAAAATAACCCCGATACCGCTTACACGTAGCTACCGAGCGCGTGACCGTCAAGGAGCGGTGTTCAAATCGGTTGAATTCATTGCCCCAAGTGTGTTAGCGGTAACCTCTTTAGGGCATCAGTTTTGGGGCGTGCTGTAGTTATCGGAAGGCCGCCTTCTCGCAGTCTGTAGTTCCCTTCTAAAACATAATGGAATCGACGCTACACGACCTGGGTCAACTCCTGCTAAAAGCGATCCCGACGCTTTTCCTTTTGTTGGTGGTTCATTTCTATCTGAAGCGCATGTTTTTCCGTCCCATGGCGCGACGTGCTGGCCAAGCGTCGCGCGGCCACCGACGGTCTGCGCGAATCGGCCGAAGCGATGCGTGCCAAAGCGGGCGAACAAACCAAATCCATCGAAGAGCAATTGCGCCAGGCGCGGGAAGCCATCTATCAGGAGCAGGAAGAGGCTCGCCGCGGTTGGACGGGCGATCAGGGAACACAATTGGATGAGGCCAGGCAAAAGGCTCATGAGCTGATCCAACAATCCAAGCATGAACTGGATGACGAAGCCGCTGTCGCCAAGAATCAGTTGGTGGAAACATCCGACGCGCTGGCCGATCAAATAGCAAATGCGCTGCTCGAAAGGACCTCGGCCTGATGGTGACCAAGGTGATGCGACGCGCAACGTTCGCTCTCGCGCTGGGCTTGGCTTTCGCGTCATACGCGCTGCCGCAGGAAGCGTCCGCGGCGACGCAGACAGACCGAAGCCGAGCAAGGCGATCCGTGGATTTGGTGGAAGTGGGCCAACTTCGCGATTCTGGCCGCTGGGCTCGGCTACCTGATCGGCAAGAATGTACCGCCGCTGTTTCGCAAGCAGTCCGACGAAATTCAGAGCGCGCTGGCCGAGGCTGCCAAGATAAAGCAGGAGGCCGCCGCCTACGCCGCCGGCGTGGAAGCGCGCCTGGCGAGTCTTCAAAACGAAATCCAACAACTGCGCGAAAGCGCCCACGCCGAAATGACCGCTGAAAGCGAGCGGATCCGCGTCGAGACCGAACATCACCTGCAGAGAATCCGGGAACAATCCGTGCAGGAAATTGCTCTGATGACGCGCGGAGCCAAGGACGGGCTGCGAAAATACGCCGCGGAATTGGCCATCGGCCTGGCTGAGCAGCGCATTCGCTCCCGCATGAACCCGGCGACCGAAGAAACGCTGGTGAACGGATTCCTGCGCGATTTGCACGGAGCGGGCGGCGAACTGATTTATGGCATCCGCCGTCGCCAACCGTTACGCGCAAGCCCTGGTGGATATCGTCATGGCGCCGGGTTCGCCGTTGAAACCGGAGGACGCCGTGGCGCAACTGCGCGCCGTGGACGCGATGTTTCAGGAATCGCCCGAATTGCGCAACGCCATGGCTACGCCCGCCATTCAAAATTCCCGCAAGCGCGCCGTGATGGCCGACCTGTTGGGAAGAATCGGTGGATCGCCTCTGATCCGGAACTTCATTTACGTGCTGATCGACCACCGCCGCATCGCGATCGTCGGAGAAATTCGCGAGGCCTTCGAGCTGCATCTTGACGAGCGGCTCGGATTTGTGCGCGCTGAAGTGTCTTCGGCCGCGCCGCTCAACGCATCCCTGAGCGCGGGCCTGGAATCGGAACTCTCGAAGCTGACGGGAAAGCGCATGCGGCTGCGGTTTGACGTCGACGCGGAGTTGCTCGGCGGCGTGGTCGCGCGAATTGGATCTACCGTATATGACGGATCAGTCCGCGGGGAGCTGCGCCAGTTGGCGAAGAAGCTAACAGGGCAGCTGGGCTGAGTTGGCGTGACGAACTGGGGCAACGAATAGGGTGACTAATGGCTCAAATCCAAGCTGATGAAATCGCGCGGCTGCTGCGCGGTGAAATTGAGAACTACGAAAAGGCTGTCAATGTTTCCGAAACCGGATCGGTGATCTCGGTCGGCGACGGCATCGCCCGTGTTTACGGCCTCGAAAACGTAATGGCCGGCGAGATGGTGGAGTTCCCGCACGGCGTCACCGGCATCGCTCTCAACCTGGAAGAAGATCAGGTGGGAACCGTGCTGCTCGGCGAATATCAGGAAATCAAGGAAGGCGACGAAGTCCGCCGCACCGGCAAAATCATGTCCGTGCCGGTGGGCGAAGCTCTGGTTGGCCGCGTAGTGAACGCGCTGGGCGAACCCATCGACGGCAAAGGGCCCGTTGCTACCAGCGAAACGCGTCCGGTGGAAGCCATCGCGCCCGGCGTAGTGGATCGCCGCTCGGTGAAGGAGCCGCTGCAAACCGGCATCAAGGCCATCGACTCCATGATTCCGATCGGCCGCGGCCAGCGCGAGCTGATCATCGGCGACCGTCAGACCGGGAAGACCGCCGTCGCGCTCGACACCATCATCAATCAGAAGGGCGGCGACGTCATTTGCATCTACGTCGCTATCGGCCAGAAGCGCTCCACCGTCGCCCAGGTGGTGAAGACGCTGGAAGACTTCGGCGCCATGGAATACACCATCGTGGTGGCGGCCACCGCTTCCGATCCCGCGCCCATGCAATACATCGCGCCCTACTGCCGGCTGCGCGATGGGCGAGTTTTTCCGCGACAGCAAGCGCCATGCGCTGTTGATCTACGACGATCTTTCCAAGCACGCCGCGGCGTATCGCGAAATCTCGCTGCTGCTGCGCCGTCCGCCCGGACGCGAAGCGTATCCCGGCGACGTGTTTTATCTCCACAGCCGTTTGCTGGAGCGCGCCGCGAAGTTGAACGACGAAAAAGGCGGCGGGTCGCTCACGGCTCTGCCGATCATCGAAACGCAAGCCGGCGACATCTCGGCTTACATTCCCACCAACGTGATTTCCATCACCGACGGCCAGATCTTCCTGCTGGCCGATCTGTTCAACTCCAACGTTCGTCCCGCCATCGACGTCGGCCTCTCGGTGAGCCGCGTGGGCGGCAGCGCGCAGATCAAGGCCATGCGGCAGGTGGCCGGCTCGCTGCGCCTGGATCTGGCGCAATATCGCGAGCTGGCGGCGTTCGCGCTGTTCGGTTCGGAGCTGGACAAGGCTTCGCAACAGCAGTTCAATCGCGGCAAACGGCTGGTGGAAATTCTGAAGCAGCCGCAATATAAGCCGCTGCCGGTGGAGAAGCAGGTGGTGATCATTTACGCCGGCACCAGCGGCTTGCTGGACGATCTGGCGGTGGAGCAGATCCGTCCGTTTGAAACGGAGTTGAACCGTTTCCTCGATTCCTCGCAGTCCGCGTTGCTCCAGGAGATCCGCGAAAAGAAAACGCTGGACGACGAGGTGAAGGCCAAGCTCAACACGGTGCTGAAGGAATTCAAGGACCGCTTCGTTTCCCAGCACAAAGAAGCCCTCGTCAGCGGCTTAGCCCATGCCCAGCCTGATCGACTTACGCCGGCGCATCCGCTCGGTGAAAAACACGCAGCAGATCACCAAGGCCATGAAAATGGTCTCGGCCGCGAAGCTGCGCCGCGCGCAGGATCGCGTGATCGCGGCCCGGCCTTATGCCCAGATCATCCAGCGCATGCTGGCCAATGTGGCGCAAGCGGCGGGCGAACAGCACGCCGACGAGGAGATCGAGCTGCTGGCCCGGCGGCCGGAGAAGCGGATTCTAGTTGCTGGTGATCACGGCCGACCGCGGGCTGGCCGGGGCCTTCAACTCCAACGTCATCCGCGCTGGCGCAAAGATTTATCGTCGAACATCGCGAGGCCGAAGTCCACTTGGAACTGATCGGCCGCAAGGGCCGCGATTTCTTCAAGCAGGCGCCACTCGAAGATCACCGGCGAATATACCACGCTCTTTCAGAAAGCTCCGCGTTACGAAGATGCGCTGGAGATCGCGCGCAAGGTGATCGAGATGTTCCGCAAGGCGGAGATCGACGCGGTCTACCTGGTGGTGAACAACTTCAAGAGCATGATGGCGTCGCTGCTGGTCACCACGCGTCTGCTGCCGGTGGAGCTTCCCGAGAAGCAGGAGCAGATCGACTACATCTATGAACAGCCGCCCGGTGAGTTGCTGGCCGCGCTGCTTGCCGCGCTACATCGAGTCGCAGATTTATCGCGCCATGCTGGAGTCCGACGCGGCCGAACATGCCGCCCGCATGACCGCCATGGAAGCGGCCAGCACCAACGCCGCCGACGTGATCAGCGCGCTGACGTTGAACATGAACCGCGTGCGGCAGGCCAGCATCACCAGAGAGATCATCGAAATCGTGAGCGGCGCTGCAGCACTGGATTAAAGCCGCGGCGCTGGAGTAAGAGAGGATATTTATGGCAACCACAACAGAAACGCAGGTCGTAGGCAAGGTCATCCAGGTGGCCGGCCCGGCCATCGACATTCAGTTTCCCGAGCACCAGATTCCCGTGATCAACACGGCCATCCACATCACCAGCGAAGGCTTCGAAACCAGCGTCCCCATCGACGTGATGGTGGAAGTGGCGCAGCACATCGGCGAAGGCCGCGTGCGCACCATCGCGCTGCAGCCCACCGACGGCATGGTGCGCGGCATGAAAGCCGTCAGCCTGGGCCACGGCGTTGAAGTCCCGGTGGGAAACGAGACGCTGGGCCGCGTGATGAACGTGATCGGCGAGCCGGTGGACAACATGGGTCCGGTCAATACCGCTCAGAAGTGGCCCATCCATCGCGCAGGCGCCGGCCTTCGACGAGCAGGCCACCGAACTGCAAATGTTCGAGACCGGCATCAAGGTGATCGATCTGCTGGAGCCGTACCTGCGCGGCGGAAAGATCGGACTGTTCGGCGGCGCGGGCGTGGGCAAGACCGTCATCATCATGGAGCTGATCAACAACATCGCCCTGAAACATGGCGGCGTGTCGGTGTTCTCCGGCGTCGGCGAGCGCACGCGCGAAGGCAACGACCTGTGGCTGGAAATGCAGGAATCGGGCGTGCTCGATCCGCACGATTACACCAAGTCCAAAGTCGCGCTGATCTACGGCCAGATGACCGAGCCGCCCGGAGCGCGCCTGCGCGTGGGCCTCACCGGCCTCACCGTCGCCGAATATTTCCGCGACGAAGGCGGCCAGGACGTGCTGCTGTTCATCGACAATATTTTCCGCTTCACGCAGGCCGGTTCGGAAGTGTCGGCGCTGCTGGGCCGCATGCCGTCGGCGGTGGGCTATCAGCCCAACCTGGCCACCGAAATGGGCGAGCTGCAGGAGCGCATCACCTCCACCAAGAAGGGCTCCATCACGTCCGTGCAGGCCATTTACGTGCCCGCCGACGACTATACCGATCCCGCTCCGGCCACCACCTTCGCCCACCTGGATGCCACCACCAACCTGACGCGCAGCCTGGTGGAGCAGGGCATTTATCCGGCCGTCGATCCGCTGGCCTCCACCTCCCGCATTCTCGATCCGCGCATCGTCGGCGAGGAGCACTACGACGTGGCGCAGCAGGTGAAGCAGATTCTGCAGCGCTACAAGGACCTGCAGGACATCATCGCGATTCTTGGGCATCGACGAGCTCTCCGACGACGATAAGCAGACCGTCGCGCGCGCCCGCAAGATCCAGCGATTCCTTTCGCAGCCCTTCCACGTGGCCGAGCAGTTCACCGGCTTCAAGGGCAAGTACGTGTCGCTGGCCGATACCGTCCGCAGCTTCAAGGAAGTGGTGGAAGGCAAGCACGACGATCTGCCCGAACAGGCCTTCTACATGCAGGGCGACATCGAAGACGTGAAGAAGCAAGCCGAAGAGCTGAAGAAGCAGGCGGTATAATCGATGGCCGGACACGTTCGATATCGAGATTGCCACACCCGAGCGGCTGCTCGCGCGCGAGAAAGCGGTGCGCTCGCAGATTCCCGCCAAGGACGGCTATATCGGCGTGCTGCCGGATCACGCGCCGCTGCTGTCCGAGCTCGGAATCGGCGCCCTCACTTACACCACGCCCGAAGATCATCGCTTCAGCCTGGCCATCTGCGGCGGCTTTCTGGAGATCAACGACAACGTCGTCCGGGTGCTGACCGATATCGCCGAAAAGGGCCAGGAGATCGACGTCTCGCAAAGCCGAACAGGATCTGAAGCACGCTCAGGACGCCATGATCAATCCCGCGCTGGGCATCGACATCGCCGCGGCGCTGATCGCCGCCCGCCACGCCCAGGCCCGCATCGACGCGGCCCGCAAAGCGGCCAACAAAGAAGAATAGCGGCCCTTCGGATAGAATAGGAGCGTGAGCGAAAATGTTTCGCGCCATCTTCTATCTTCTTCTCACGGTTGTAGTGATTACCGTGCTGAAGAGCATCGTCGGGATCGTCCTCAAAGGCGTCTCGGAGGCGATGAAGCCCGGTTCCACACTCGGGGGCCGGCGCGCGTCCCTCCCAACAAGTCCCGCTCACGGGCGAACTAAAGAAAGATCCGGTCTGTGGAACTTACATCGCCGCAGCCACTTCAGTCAAGGAGAAAGTGGGAGGCCAGACCTTCCATTTCTGCTCCCAGGAGTGCCGCGATAAGTACGTTGCTTCGTCGGTTCTTTAGACTGGGGCTCGCTAGCCTCGCGGCAATCCTGGCGCCGGCGTTTGCCCAGCCCGTCTTCTACAAAGACGTTCTTCCCATTCTCCAGTCGCATTGCCAGCAGTGCCACCGCCCGGGTGAAATCGCTCCCATGCCGTTCCTCACTTACGCCGAGACGCGGCCCTGGGCCAAAGCTATTCGCGAACAAGTGATCGCGCGCAAGATGCCACCCTGGTTCGCCGATCCGAATTACGGACATTTCGCAAACGACCGTTCGCTCTCCCAAGCCGAGATCGACACGCTGGCGGCCTGGGTCAACGCCGGCGCGCCCGCGGGCGATCCGAAGGATGCTCCGCCACCGCGCCAGTGGCCGCAAGGCTGGAATATTGGAACGCCCGACGAGGTCTTCGAAATGCCGGCGGCCTTCCACGTTCCCGCGAAGGGCGCGGTGGACTATCAGTATCTGATTCTGCCCACGCACTTCACCGAAGACCGCTGGGTCCAAAAAGTGGAAGTGCGCCCCAGCAACCGCTCCACCGTCCATCATGCCGTGGTCTACATTCGCGAGCCAGGATCGAAATGGTTGGAAGGGGAGCCGCGCGGAACAAGACCTTCTCCGTGCCTCTCGCGAAGGGTTTCACCACCAGCGACCTGTTGATGGTCTACACGCCCGGCAATTCTTTCGATCAGTGGCCGCCGGGCATCGCCAAGCGGATCAAAGCGGGATCGGACCTGGTGCTCCAGATGCACTACACGGCGACGGACAAGGCCACCGAGGATCGCACGCGCATCGGCATCGTGTTCGCCAAGGAGCCGCCCAAGCAAGCCGTGCTGTCGCTACAGATGAGTAACGACCGTTTTGTGATTCCTCCGGGCGATTCCAACTATCGCGTCCAGGTCTCGGGCACCTTGCCGAACGACGCGCTGCTGATCAGCATGTTCCCGCACATGCACCTGCGCGGCAAAGCGTTCGAGTATCTGATCACCGGGCCCAACGGGCACGTGGAGACGCTGCTCAAAGTGAACCACTACGATTTTCATTGGCAGCTCAATTATCGCCTGGCTGAACCGCGCCTCCTCAAGGCGGGCACGCATCTCACCTGGGTTGGCTACTTCGACAACTCGCCGAACAATCCCGGCAATCCCGATCCAACCGCGGAGGTTCGTTACGGCGAACAGAGCTGGGAAGAGATGATGATCGGCTTCTTCGATGTCGTGGTGGACGCGGCGATCGACAAGCCGAAGTTCTTCGAACGCAAACAATCCTCAGCTTCTATCACCGTTAGCAATGAACTAAAAAAGCTTGTCGTTCCCCCCATGGGCAGTACACTGGAGCTTCAGCGCTCTTATGTGGGGAAAACAAAACGACGGACAAATGATTCAGAACCACCGGCTCAACCGGCTCAACCTGTGCAGCCAGCACCAGCTGCCGCGCCGGTCATTCAGTCAACAACGTCAGGCGCCGCCTGTTCCTGCTCCACCGTCACTGCCAACGGTGTTTGGAAAATCCATGAAGATCATCGGCGAGGTAACCAGCGATGAAGAGCTCTATCTGGACGGCGATCTGGATGGCAAACTGAACCTGCGCAACCGTTTAACCATGGGGCCGAACAGCAAAGTGAACGCGAACATCAAGGCCCAGGAAATTATCGTCTTCGGGACCATCAAAGGGAATGTCGAATCGGAGAGCCGCGTTTCGTTGCGCACCGGCGCTTCCATTGTCGGCGATATCAAGACCGCGGGCATCGTGATCGAAGACGGAGCGTATTTCAAAGGCGGTATAGACATCTCCAAGGGCGGCGAAAGTAAACCGGCGCCGAAGCCCAGGGTGCGGCACAAGGCGCAGCTGCCGGCCAGAAACGTTAGCCGGGCATTTACCAACGCTTGCAACAGATTTCCCGTTCTCGCGCGTCTACTTAGGTGAGGCCGCACCCTCAGCGATGAGGAAACATGTGACCCGGACTGAGGGCGTTCGTTGGAAGGCGGGCGCCTCTCTTTATTGTCGCGCACGCTTGCAGTTTATTCTCGATGCGCTTGCGCAGCGCGCGCTCGGGCTTAAGATCGAGCGCCGATTGATACGCCGTCCGGGCTTCCGCCGGATGTTGCGCAGCCGCTTCCAGATCGCCGATGCGCTCAAATAGCGCCGGATCCTGCGAATCCTGCTTGGTCACTTGGCGAAGCTGATCCAGCGCGCCATCGCGATCGTTGGTCTTGGCCAGAACATCCGCCAGCGCGATGCGGGCCGCCACGTAATCGGGCTTGGCTTCCAGAACCTTGCGGTATTCTTCGATCGCCGCGGCGTTGTCGCCTTGCTCGGCCAGCGCTCCGCCAGGCTGAGACGCGACGGCAGATAATCCGGCGATTGCCGCAGATTCTCGCGCCACAGATCGATGGCTTCCTTCTCGCGCCCCTTCTGGTCCGCCAGCAACAGCGCCAGATTGTGCCGCGCCGCCAGCAGACTTGCATTCTTCTGCAAAGCCTCGCGATAAAGCTGCTCCGCTTCGGTCCGCTTGCCTTCCGATGCTTTCAGCGTGCCCAGCGCATTGTAAGGCTCCGCCGAATTGGGCGCCAGCATCTCCGCTTTCGTATAAGCGGCCTCCGCGTCTTTGCGCCGGTTCAAGCGCTGATAAACCAGGCCCAGGTTGTACGGCAAATAGCTGTACTGCGGCGTCAGCCGGATGGCTTCCTGATAGGCGCGAATGGCCGATCGATAGTCGCCCGTCTCAACGTAAGCCAGCGCCTCGTTGTGCAGCGGATAAGACCAGTGCTGCGCGCGGCGCGCCGCATCGCGAAAAGCGGGAATAGCCTTGTCGTACTGCGCCTGCTCCAGATACGCGATGCCCAGCGCGTTGAATCCATAAGCCGCGCCCGGATCGATGCGCACCGCTTGCTCCAGCAGATTGGCCGCTTCCGGGAATTTCTTGTCGAACAACAGCGCGCGGCCCTGGAAGAAATCCTGGCGGCCTTCCAGGAACAGCGACTCCTGGGTCAGCGTGCGCGCGGCATCCATGTAGCGCGCGCCGCTCTGGAATTCATCGCGCGATTGCGGCGTCTCGTCGCCCGCCAGGTAGCGCAGCAGCACCTCCTGGCCCTTGTTTTCTAAAGCCACCCGAAGCTGATTCTCGCGCTCTTGATATTGCTCGGGCGTGGCCGTCGCCTTCAGGTCACCGCAAAGCCGTGAAAGCGTTATTCGGATCGCTGGGCAGGATTCGGCCCGCATTGACAGCCGAGTTGAAGCGATCGACCGTTGCCTGCGATTGCGGCGAAGCGCCGGAATCTGGCCCTGCTGCGGCGTTCCCGCCAGGTAGAGCGGCCCGCCATGGCGGGAATCCAGGATGACACGCCAATGCGCGACATCCATGTTCTGCGCAATCGTGATGCCCTGCTTTCTGGTGTCCGACAGCCGCATCATATTGTCGTAGGTGCCGAACTCGCGCGGGTGTTGCTTGTTCGCGGTGGCCATCGGAACCTGATCGCTGACGTATTTGATCAGCTCGTCGGCATCCACCACGCCGTCTTTGTTTTCGTCGGCCGCGCCTTCCAGTCCTTTGATGACGAAGTAGCTGAACACGCCGTGTCCGCCGCCGAACTCGGGCCCTTCGAGCGAAACTTCGCGCGGGCGGCTGGCCAGCAATCCGAACAGATCGCCTTGGATATCGCCCAGCTGCTGGACGTTCGGTGCTCACCGTGGTGTTGTGAATGGTGCCGATGGTTCCGGCTTTGCAGACATCCACGAACAGCAGCACGCGGCCCACCTTGCTGAGCTGCTCCTCAAACAGCGATTGCAATTCGTCCATGCCAAGCGCGGTGCTCTTCAGATCCTGCGGATCGGAATCGTAGGTCAGGATGAACGCGTTCTTGCTGCCGGGCATTTCCACGGTGCCGTGTCCCGGCGATCAGGATCACCACGGTATCGTTCTTGCCCGCGCGGCGCTTCAGAAAATCCTGGAAGCCGTTGCGCACCGCCGCGGTGGTGGCCTTCTCGTCGGTGAGCAGCAGGACGTTGTCGCGCGGAGACGCTCCCGCCCAGCGGGCTTTCCAGCAGCTTGCCGAACACGCTGGCGTCCGCGTTGGCGAACTGCAGCGACAGCTCAGGCTTGGCAGTATTTCGAGATGCCGACCAGCAGCGCGTAGGTCTGCCCGCCGGTCTGCGCCGCTGCCGTGGCGGCGGACGCTTGATCGGCCAGCGCCTGCTCCAGACTCGAAGATCTTGCTCTTCACCCAGACCGCGTCCGGCCATTGCTCGCGAAGCTTGTAATACATGTCCAGCGCATTGGCGGTGAGCTTGTGATTCTCAAAAATGGTGGCTTCGGTCACCAGCGCCGGCTTGATCCTTGGGATTCGCCGCCAGCGCCGTTTCATAGGGCGCGAGTTCGGCCTGCACATCGGCGGCCAGCTTGTCGTGCGGCGTCGGAGGGACCTCGGGCTTGTTCGACGCCGCGCGTCATGCTGACGCCGTAGTGCTGCTGGCTGGCGGCGGCGACGCGCAAGGTCTGCGGCAAAGTGCAGGCGCGCGCCGGCTGCTCGGTGATTTTGCCCGACCGCACCTTGGGAGCTTTGGCATCCAGGCGGACTTCGCCCGGACGGCAGTCAGCGTGTCGAGCGCTTTGCCGGGACAAAACAGGAACGACGCCGGGCCGTTTTCGGTCTTCAAGCCCGTCGCCCGCAAAACAGCAGATCGCCGGGCCGCGCCGCCAGCGGCGTTTCCGTATCGGCGCGCAGCAGCTTGCTGCCCGTAGCCGAAAGAACCAGCCCCACCGGTTCTTCTTTGGTATCCGCACGAAGAGGCCAGCAAAGGAGATGAGCAGTCATGGCGCACGCACTCATGCGTGCCGCGTTAACAATCGTGTGAAAGCTCCTACGCATTCACCGCAGCCTTCACCACCAGCGACGTCACCGTGTACAAATCGATCGGCAGAGCCTTGCCCCGCACCGGCGCCTGCCCCAGATGCGACGTTTCCACCCGGCTCCCCAGCCGCCCCTGCGTCGTTCCGGTCATCAACAGCTTCGTATGGTGCTCCTTGTTCAGACTCTCCAGCCGGGACGCCAGGTTCACCGTGTCTCCCAGAACCGTATACTCCATTTTATCGGCTGAACCGACGTTTCCCACTACGGCCGGCCCGGTGTGGATTCCGGCGCCGGTCTCAAAGCGGCTGGGAGCCGTCACCATGCGCGTGGCGCAACGAACCGCCCGCAGCGCATGATCGCCGGGCTCGGCGCCCTCATCCTCGTCCGAAAACATGGCCAGAATGCCATCGCCGATGAATTTGTTCACATGGCCGCGATACGCCACGATGATCCCCACCATCATCGCCATGTATTCGTTCAGCAGCTGCACCACCACTTCCGGCCCCTGCTCTTCGGAGACCTGCTCGGTGAACGCGGTGAATCCCCGGATATCGGTGAACAGGATGGTCACTTCCATGCGCTTGCCCGATAAGGCCATCGCTCCGGACTTCTTCGAGCGACGAGGCCAGTTGTTTTCCGACGAAGAGCGACACCGCGCGGTGAAACAGATCGCCGCGAGTTTCTTCGGAAGCCCAGCGATACACCAGGCGAAGTGACCAGGCCCAGCGATGTGGCTAGCAGCACCTCGGACGTGGAGAGTACGAACCCCATGTTCGAACGATACATGAGTGGCGACCAGAATCGCGGCCACTTCGAGCAGCACCAGGCCAACCGCCCACCTGGCTCCGAACGAGGTGACGACCCAGACCGCGAGCGTGGTGGCCAACAATAGCGCCAGCGCCAGCTCCCCATTGCGGCGCGGGAACCAGGTAGTTTCTGGTGAGCAGCGTGCGGATGGTATTGGCATGGATCTCCACGCCGGGTGTCAGCCATTTCGTTCCGCTGAAGAGCGTGACAAACGGAGTGTCCCGCCGGTCGCTGAGCTCGGCGGAGCCCAGCAGAACGATTTTGCCGTTCACCCATTTCCGCATCTGATCCATGTTTCCGGCTTTCGCCGCATTCTCGAAATCGACTAGAGAGACGCTGGGGAAGGTGCCGGCTGGTCCGGCGTAGTTGATGGCGATGCTCCGGTCCGATGCAATGGGGACGGTGTGGCCCTGAAAAACGAGCTGGCCATTCTGCCATTCGGCGTCGCTTCCGGCGAACTTTTCGGCGACGCGCAGGGCCAATGAGTGCGCGGGAGGCGGATCGTTCGCGCTGCGCGGCGGGGCTTCGGTCAATTCCTGGCGGCGCACAAAGTCATCCGAATCGGCGGTCAGATTCGCGAACCCCGCCAGGCCCAACGCAGCTGACAGCATGTTAATGGGGATCCGCTGTGCTTCCGGGTTGGTATTGAGCTCGGTGGCGTAAGCGCATACCACGGGAACCGGCGACGTGCTGACAGCTTCGCCGAGCAACCGGTCATAGTCCGGCTCATACTTCTCCACCGGGGCTCCGAACGCCAGATCCAGGCCGATCACCTTCGCGCCGGCCTGCCCGGCCGCCCGGATCACGGTGGCATAGTGCTTGTGCCAAAAGTCCCGAAGGTCGCTAAAACTGGGGCTGTCCAGAGTCTTCTGATCCGCCAGCAGGAGGACGATGTTAGGAATTGATGGTGGCTTGCCGAAAAAATCGCGCGCCACAAAGTGCGCGTCATAGGCCTTGAGGTTGAGGATCTGAAAAAAGCGGAGATCGCTCAGCAAGTACGCACCCAACGCGCTGCCGATTGCAAGAACAGCACACAGCGTCCAGTGCCTCCACTTCTTCCTCATGGTAACTGCATCTTACTACGACAGTCCGGACGTCACTCTTTAGAGTGAGAGCCGTATTTTAGGCGCAGCTGGCCAGCGCCAGCGCCGCCACGCGGCCCGCTCCCAACAAAGCCGTCTTGTCGTTGGTGATCACTCGCACTGGAATATTCTTCAGCACACCGCCGCTGCGGCCCTTGGCGCTGAAAGCCTTCATGAACGCCGTGCTGCTCAGCTTGCGGATGATCTTCGGCGCGATGCCGCCACCCACATACATGCCGCCCGTGGCAAGCATCTTTAACGCCAGATTGCCGGCTTCGGCGCCATAGATGGACACGAAAATATCCAGCGCCTGGACGCAGATGCCGGACGTTCCTTCCAGCGCGGATTTCGAGATTGCGGCTGACGGATCGCCCTGCGCGATCTGCTCGGCCAGCCAGGCCGGCTCCTCGCCCCGCCCTGTCTCGCGCAAGAACAGATAGATATTGTGCAGCCCGGGTCCCGACAGCACGCGTTCGTAACTGACGTGCTCGAAGCGGCCCATCAGGTAGCGCAGCAGATCCATTTCCAGATCGTTGCGCGGCGCGAAATCCGCATGGCCGCCTTCGGAGGCAAACGGACGATAGCCACCCCGTCCGTCGGCGTACAATCCCGCCTCGCCCAGCCCGGTTCCCGCGGAAATCAGCGCGCGATTCCCGGTGTTGTTCGGGACGCCAATGTTCAAAACCACGAAATCCGACTCTTCCAGCAGCGCGATTCCGTGGGCGTTGGCAAACAGGTCGTTAATGAGCGTGACGGAGGCCACGCCCAAATCGGCGGACATCTGCCGCGCGTCCACCACCCAGGGCAGATTGGTAATTTCCACGCGTCCGTTAACCACGGCGCCGGGTAGCCCGAAGCAGACGGCATCCACGGCCTGCGGGTGGACGCCAAGAAACTTGCGAACGATCTCGGTGGGCCCGGAAAACTGCGGGCTGGGAAAAATCTCGATGTGAACCGGCGTCAGGCGATCTGGCGTTCCCTCAAAAAATGCAAGACGAGTGTTGGTGCCGCCGATGTCGCCCGCCAGGATCATTTAACCATTGCTCCAGTGGCGATGATCCTTGGTCAGCAGTTCGTCGGCCTCCGGCGGGCCCCATGACCCGGCCGCATAGTTGGGGAAGCGCCGTGGCGGCAGAGCTTCCCACACATCCAGAATCGGCGCCACCACGTGCCAGGCGGTCTCCACCATGTCGGATCGCTGGAACAGCGTCGCGTCACCCAGCATGCAGTCGTACAACAAGCGCTCGTAACCGGTCTGCGGCGTGGCCTTGAAATAATCGGTGTAGTTGAAATTCATGTCCACGTCGCCAATCTGCACCACCGGACCGGGAATCTTCGCGCCGAAGCTGAGCTTGATGCCTTCATCCGGCTGTAAATGCAAAATCAGCCGGTTCGGCTCCAACTTATCCACCGCGGTTTTGCGAAACAGCACAAACGGCGCGCGCTTGAACTGAATCACGATTCGGGTGGCACGCTGCGGCAGCCGCTTCCCGGTTCGCAGATAAAACGGCACGTCCGCCCAGCGCCAGTTGTCGATGAAAAGCTTCATCGCGACGAACGTCTCCGTGCGCGAATCCGCCGCCACGTACGGTTCGGAGCGATAGCCGGTAACCCGGTTGTCGCCTTCCACGCCCTCGCCATATTGGCCGCGCACCGTGCGCGTGAGCACCTCCTCGTCCGTCATGGGCGACAGCGCTTTCAGGATCTTGGCCTGTTCGTCGCGCACCACGTCGGCATCGAAGGAAACCGGCGGCTCCATCGCGGTCAGCGAAATGAGCTGGAAGATGTGATTGGGCACCATGTCGCGCAGCGTGCCCGCCTTCTCGTAGTAGGTTCCCCGCTGTTCCACGCCCACCGTTTCGGCCACGGTAATCTGGATGTGATCGATATAACGCCGGTTCCAGATCGGCTCGAAAATACCGTTGGCGAAGCGGAATACCAAAATATTTTGGACCGTCTCTTTGCCCAGGTAGTGGTCGATGCGATAGATCTGCTTCTCATCCAGCACCTTGCGAATCTCTTTGTTCAGGGCAATGGCCGATTCATAATCGTGCCCAAATGGTTTTTCGATAATCACGCGCCGCCAGCCGTGCTCCTCGCTCACCAGGCCCGCGTCTCCCAACTGCGTGACGATGGGTCCGAAGAAGCTGGGAGCCGTGGCTAGATAGTAAAAGTAGTTGCCGCGCGTGCCATGCTGTTTGTCGATCTGGTCCAGCAGCTCAGCCAGGGCTTTGTAAACGTTGGGGTCGCCAAAGTCGCCCGAATGATAATAGATCCTGCTCGAAAACCATTTCCACAGCTCGGGATCAATCGTCGTGGTGGCGAACTCGCCGATCTCCTTGCCGATCTCATCGCGAAATTCTTCGCTGGTCAGCTCGTTGCGCGCGAAGCCCACCAGCGCAAACTCCTTGGACAGCAGATTGTCCTTGGCCAGATTGTAGAGCGCCGGGATGAGTTTACGTTTGGTTAAATCACCCGACGCCCCAAAGATCACCATCACGCACGGATCGCCTGCGCGGCCCGCGCCGGGAATTCCCTTAGAAGCGATGTCTTCTGCCAACTGCATTCGTCTCTCCCAGACCGCTCCCTAATGGTCGCGGCTCAGCAGGTGCTGCGTTACTGAGCCCCGCGCGTGAGCAAGCGGTTTTGTCGTTTTATCTATGCTATTGCTTTTGTGATCGCCGCTTCCAGCGCCGCCAGCCCGCTTTCCACGTCGTGCAGATGAACCCGCAGCGCCCGCCGTTTGCGATCCGCCAGAACCTGAAAATCGCCCCGAGCCTGCGCCGCTTTCACCACGCCGAACGTGAACTTCTGTCCCGGCACCGCGATGTCGGCCCGGTCGTCGCACGTCACTTGCAGGAACACTCCCGAGTTCGGCCCGCCTTTGTAGGCTTGGCCCGTCGAGTGCAAAAACCGCGGCCCGAATCCCAGGCAGGTAGCCACTTTCTTCTTGTCGCGCACGCTCATGCGAATGCCCTTCAGCGTCTTCTCATGCGGCTGATTCATCTCCACGTAAGCCAGCAGCGCGAAGTAATCGCCGGCTTTTAAGCGCCCCAGATGCGCACGCAAGTATCCCACCAGCGTCTTATCCGAACCTGCGGCCGAAGCGAGGGCCTGGGCATTCGCTTCATCGGTGAACAGATAGATGCCGTTCTCTGAAAGAATGGGCGATTCCGGCGGAAGCGATCCGGACTTCTCGTATTCCGATGTCAGCTTGCGCGTCTCGATCTTGCTGGCCTCAACGTCCGGCTGGTTGAACGCGTTGATGCCGATCACCGATCCCGCAACCGCCGTCGCAATCTCCCAGCGGAACATTTCCTGGCCGAGGTTGTAAATGTCCGATAGCGCGATGCGCACCACCGGGTGGCCGGCCTTGGCGAGCGCTTCCACGGCCTGGTCCTGCGCCGCATCCGCGCCCTTTTCCAAGCGAATATAGGCGAACACACGATCGTTACCGTACACTTCCGGCGCTCCCAGCGCTTCGCCATCCACCGGGATCACACCCTTGCCGTCCTTGCCGGTTGACTCGGCCAATAGCTGCTCCAGCCACGCGCCAAAGTCCCAGATTCCCGGCGACGTAATGAGCGTCACCTTATCGCGCCCCGCCTTCGCCGCCGCGCCCAGCATCAATCCGAGCTGCACGCCGGGGTTCTGGTCCACCGGCAAACAGGACGAACAGGCGATGGCCATCACATCCGCGCGATCCAGATATCGCAGGGCATCCATGCCCATCACCGCCGCGGGAACCATGCCGAAATCGGACAACGCCGAGTAGCGTCCCCCAATGCTCGGATCGCCATGGAAGATGTGACGGAACCCATCGGCTTGCGCCACTTGCTCGAACTTCGATCCCGGATCGGTGATCGCGATGAAGCGGTTGGCCGCCTTGCCCACGCCCAGCGTCTTTTCCACACGGTCGTAGAAATATTGCTTGAAAATGTTCGGCTCAAGCGTGGTGCCTGACTTGCTCGAAACGATGAACACGGTGTTCGCCAGGTCCACCTTGTTTTCCACGGTCTTCACTTGCGCGGGGTCCGTGGAATCCAGAACGAACAACTCAGGGTACCCGGCGATCTTGCCGAAGGTCATGCTCAGAACCTCGGGACACAAGCTCGATCCGCCCATCCCTAGCAGCAGCGCGTACTTGAAACCTGCCGCTTTCACATCCTGGGCGACGTCTTCCAGATGCTGCTTGTGCGCCAGCTGATCCTCGGTAATGCTGAGCCAGCCCAGCCAGCTGCCTTCATCCGATCCGGTCCACAGCTTCGCGTCGCGCCCCCACAGACGCCGGACTTTGCCCGCCATTTTCCAATCGTCGATGGCTTCGGAAAACTTCGCTCCGATGTCCTCGGGCAGTGTGATGGTCTGTGTGTCCACCTCCGCCTGCGACACGAACTTGCATTTGGCGTCCACGGCGTTGAGCAGCTTGTCAAAGGGTTCCGCGAACAGCTTCACGGCCTGGGTCACCAGGTCGTCCGTCACTTTCTTCATCGAAATGCCGACCGCCGCCAGCGTGTCCATGGTCTGCTGCGCGGCATCCAACCCGGCTTCCAGGCTGGCCTTCGGCTTGCCGTGATCGCGAAACGCCTCCAGCGTCTGCGGCGGCATCGTGTTCACGGTATCGGGCCCGATCAGCTCTTCGACATACAGCACGTCCGAATAGGTTGGGTCCTTGGTGCTGGTGCTGGCCCACAGCACGCGCTGCGTCTGCGCGCCCTTTTTCGCCAGGGCGCTCCAATCGGCGCCTGAAAAGATCTCTTTGTATCGCTGGTAGGTGAGCTTGCCGTTAGCGATCGCCACCTTGCCTGGCAGGCTCTTCAACAGCGCCTGCTCCTTGGGATCGGTGCTGACTTTCAGCTTGGCCTTCACGATCGCGTCCACCATGCTGTCGATACGGCTGATGAAGAAGCTGGCCACGCTCGACACATGACTGGGATCGCCGCCGCCCGCCACGTATTTCTTTAGCCCCGCGATATAGGCCAGCGCGACCTTTTCATACATCTCCTGCGCGAACAGCAGCGTCACGTTGACGTTGATGCCTTCGCCGATCAGCTGCTCGATGGCGGGAATCCCTTCCATCGTCGCCGGCACCTTCACCAGCAAGTTGGGCCGGTTCACCGCTTTCCACAAGCGGCGCGCGTCCTTGAGCGTGCCTTCGGTGTCCTTGGCGAGAAACGGCGAAACTTCCAGGCTCATGTAGCCATCGCGCATCTTGGTGGCGTCATAAACCGGACGCAAAATGTCGGCCGCGTCCTGGATATCCTTGATCGCGATGATCTCGTACACGCCCATCGCGTCCAGGTCCTTGCGCTTTTGCAACTCCGCCAGAGCTTCCGCGTAATCGGTGCTGCCGGTAATCGCTTTTTCAAAGATGGCGGGATTGGATGTCACTCCGCCCAGCCCATCGTCATCCACCAGGTGCTTCAGTTCGCCGCTCGTAATAAGATTGCGCCGGATGTAGTCCAGCCAGGCGGACTGCCCGTATTTGCGAAGTTCCAGCAACGGATTCGTGGTTGCCGTTGAAGTTGTCGGTGTGATGGTTGCGCCCATGGTTGTTCCTTCCGTATTGCTCGACCTTAGTCTAGGCCTGGCGATCCAAAGGTCGCGATTCGTCCGGCCCTATCTCTATTGTGCCTTTGCCAGCTCTTCTTTGGCGGCGGCGGCTACAGCGTCTGGGGTGAAGCCGAATTTCTTTTGTAGTTCCTTGAGCGGCGCCGACGCGCCGAAGGTGTGCATGCCGATGCGGCGGCGCGCGTACCGATCCCAGCCGAACACCGACGCTTGTTCCACCGACACCCGCGCACGCACGCGCGGCGGCAGCACCGCGTTCTGATACTCGTAGGATTGTTGCTCGAACAGCTCCCAGGATGGCATGCTGACCACGCGCGCCTTGATTCCCTCTTTGGTAAGCGCTTCGTAGGCGTCAACGCACAGTGACACTTCGCTGCCGGTTCCGATCAGGATTACGTCCGGTTTGCCCTCCGGCGGGTCGGCCAGAACGTAAGCGCCGTAAGCGACGCCCGACACTTTCCCATATTTGCCGCGATCCAGCGTGGGCATGTTCTGGCGCGAAAGAATCAGGCACACCGGCTCATGCCGCAGCTGCACGATTACGCGCCACGCCTCGGCCACTTCATTGGCGTCGCCCGGACGCAGCACAATCAGGCCCGGAATGGCCCGCAGCGAAATCAGCTGCTCCACCGGCTGGTGCGTCGGCCCATCCTCGCCCACCCCGATGGAATCGTGCGTGAATATATAAATGACCGGGATCTCCATCAGAGCGCTCAATCTGATGGGCGCTCGCATGTAATCGCTGAATATCAGAAAGCCCGACCCGAACGGCCGCAGCTTGGAGAGCGAAAGCCCGTTGAGGATGGACCCCATGGCGTGCTCGCGTATGCCGAAATGCAAGTTACGCCCGCCGTAGTTATTGGCTTCCAGGTCACCCGCGCCGTCGAAGGTGAGGCGCGTTTTCGTGGAGGGCGCCAGATCGGCCGCGCCTCCGATCAGCCAAGGCAGGCGCTTCGCGATGGCGTTTTCCACCTTGCCCGACGCATCGCGCCCGGCCAGGCCCTTCGCGTCGGCCGGGAAAACCGGAATGTCCGCATCCCAGCCCTCCGGCAGCTCCCGCTTCTGGATCTTGTCCAAATGGCTTGCCAGTTCGGGAAACTGCTTGCCATACTCGGTGAATTTCGTCATCCAGGCATCGCGCGCTGTGCGCCCGCGCTCTCCCAGCTGTTCTTGAAACCGGTCGTACACGCCCTCCGGCACCAGGAACTTGGCTTCCTCCGGCCAGCCGTAGTTGCGCTTCGTCAGGCGAATCTCTTCCTCGCCCAGCGGCTCGCCATGCGCCGCGCTGGTGTCCTGCTTGTGCGGGGCGCCATAAGCGATGTGGCTATCCACAATGATGATCGTCGGCCGGTCTTCAGTCGCCTGAAACGTGCGAATAGCCCGCGCCACCATTTCTTGATCGTTGGCGTCGCCCACGCGCAGCACATTCCAGCCGTAGCCCAGGAACCTGGTGGCCACATCCTCGCTGAACGCCAGCGACGTGTTGCCCTCAATGGTGATGTGGTTGTTGTCGTAGATCCAGCACAGGTTGGACAGCTTCAGGTGCCCCGCCACCGACGCCGCTTCGCCGCTGACGCCTTCCATCATGCAGCCGTCCCCGGCGAGCGCGTAGACGTTGAAGTTCACCATCTCGAAGCCCGGCCGGTTGAAATATTGCGCCATCCAGCGCGATGCCAGAGCCATCCCCACGCTGGTGGCCACGCCTTGACCAAGCGGACCGGTAGTGGTCTCAATGCCCGACGTCCAGCGGTACTCGGGATGTCCCGGGCACTTGCTGTTGAGCTGCCGGAAATTCTTAATGTCGTCCAGGGTGACGCTCAGCTTCCCCAGTGTCTCGTAGTCCGGATCCACCGCCTTCACCTGGCTCAGGTGCAGCATCGAGTAGAGAAGCATCGACGCATGTCCCGCCGAAAGCACAAAGCGGTCGCGATTGGGCCAGATGGGATCGTCCGGGTCGAACCTCAGGAATTGCTGCCACAGCGTGTAGACCACAGGCGCCATCGCCATCGGCGTGCCGGGATGCCCGGAGTTCGCCTGTTGAACCGCGTCCATCGCCAAGGTGCGGATGGTGTTGATGCACAGCTGGTCGATCTTATCACCACCTGACATCGACGATGCCGCCTTCGGTTGAGGCTCAATAGACGTGGGCATGGGAGCGTTTTACGAACCCTCCGCGGTTCGCGGGCGGCGGAGTTCTGGGGAAAAACTCTCGCGCTCTCTGATCGTGCATTGTAGCCCATCTCATTAGGGCCCGCCAATGAAAATCGTGTTTCGACCCAACCTTTCCATCTTTAGTCCTAGGTGGAAGACCATGGGGCATCTCGGTCAAACGCCGGGCGGCTTTTAACGCCATCCTTCCTTACACTTCCTTTCGTGACGTCTTTGCGTCGTAATTTCGTCGTTTTGTGTTGTTTTTTCGTCGCTCCTTCTGTAGACAGCAGCACTCTGCCGGAGTCCATCGCTGCCCTGGCCCGCGAGATGCTCGCCGCTCACAACGCAATCAGAGCGGGCGTCGACGTTCCGCCGCTCCGCTGGTCGGACAGATTGGCGGCGCACGCCGACGAGTGGGCCGTCCGTCTCCTTCAAGAGCGGCAGTTTTACCACCGCCCGCGCCCCGTCTTCGGCGAGAATCTCTTTGAGATCACCGGCGGCCGCGCCTTACCGGCGGATGTGGTCGGCGACTGGGCGTCGGAAACGCGAGACTACAACTATCGCACCAACACCTGCGCCGGCGTCTGCGGCCACTACACGCAGCTCATCTGGAGCGGTACTCGCGAAGTTGGCTGCGCTGTCGCCCGCGACCCCGGCCGCGAAGTGTGGGTCTGCAACTACGATCCGCCGGGCAACTGGGTGGGCGAGCGTCCTTATTAACCGCCTGACAGCCAGTAGCCGATCCCTATTTCGGTGGCGGCGACACCGGCCAGTTTCCATCGAAGGGCGGCCAGTTCGGCACCAGCATCTCCTGCTCCGGATAAAACATCGACGAATAAATGGAGCGGATCTTGCCCTGTTCGATCACAAACCACTCGCTGAACACATTGCGCCTCATGGCCACGCCCGGTTTGCGCTCAAAAACCCCGATGGCCAGCGCCACTCCCGCCTCCTCATCTACAATCGGGTAACGCCGCGCCGTCACCGCGAAAATATTGGCCATAGCGCCGGGCGACATGCAATCGGTCAGCTCTCCGCTCGGCGCCTTCCGCTGTGTCGTCGCGAAGCCGTTTTCCAAGCGAACGCAACCTGGATGTGCGATGATCAGCGTTCCGTCGTGCGCCGTAAGCCCGTCGAAGTAGCTGTTGGTAATCGCCACCATGTCGGAGCGCGACAACCGCTCGGCCTTCGGAACCACGCGCTCCACGGGCGGATGCGCGATCAGGTAATCCGGATCGTGGAACGCCGCATTCGCCTGCGCGCCAGCCCCGGTTCCTATCCCAGGATCGCCCTTGCGCGCCAGGAACCACTCGGCTTCGCTGATCTTGCGGTCCTCCATCTTCAGCCGCACCGTCACAACGGCGGTGCCGCTCTCCTCTTCCAGCGTCCCAAAGTAGCCCGCCTGCCCGGCCTCCGCGTCGAAGTAACGCCGCTGCAGCTTGCCCAGCGCCTTCGCGCTCACCCACAGTCCAGTGCCGGGCCGCTTCACCATCGCGTTTTCGGTTTGCCGGAATCCCACCGCAAGCGGCGCAGCCGCCGGATTGTGCTGTAGCACGGCATTGAGATACTGATCCAGAGCCGTCTTCAGGCATGCCCGGTCACACCCCGCGCCATGCGCGCCTTCCAAAACCGATAGTCCCAGGAAACCAAAAAGCAGCCAACGTTGCATGGCGGTATTGTATCGCTACGGCTGCTCGATCACATGCTGACCGCACTGCTCGCAGAACCGAACAAGCGGGCCAACTGCGGCTTCATCCAACTGGGGATCATAAGAGACCCTCCAAAATGGGAAACGCCGCTTCAGGCGAAAGCGCGCGCACCGGCGAACCGCGAAACCCCTTCGGGTCCCGCGTCACAACATATTCGCATTCCGCACTTAACGCCGCGGCCACTGTCACGGCGTCTTCAAAGTCCGCGATCGGCAACCGCAACGCCTGTTCGATCACGGCGCCGTCCACGCCAGCCACGCGAAAGACGCGAACGATGAGCCCGATCAATTGCTTTGCCTTCGCCGCTCCGAGTTCCTTCTTAACCAGGTAGTGGATCGTGGTAATTGCGTGAGCCGCCAGGAAACCTTCCCAGCGGCCCGTTTCAATCGAAGCCCAAATCGCGACGCTTGTCTCTGCGTGTGATTGCCGGTCCAGCAGAACGTCTAGCACGACGTTTGTATCCACTAGCAGCCGCGTCATCGATATTTGCTTGCCAGATGCCGCCGGTAGTCTTTCAGGTCCGCATTCTTGAGAACGCCCCGAACGGAACGCAGAATCGGAGTGTCGGCCGCCACGGGGGCCCTCGGTTCGGCAACGGCGGCCAGGTACGCCTCAACCATCTTCGACACTGAGACGCCCTGCTTTTTAGCAAAACGCTTCGCGCGCGAGATTACCGCGTCATCCACGCTGAGTGTGAGCTTCGACATCTGTACGTATTATACCCGCGAATCGATACGTACAAACCAGGCTCCGGCCCCCAATCCCAATCCCCAACCCCTTGGAGGCGTATGCCGACCCCCGCCAAGCCCGGAGGGCGCAGCCCGACCCAGCTATAATTCCCCCATGGCCACTGATGAACAGTTCCGCGCCCTCGAAAAGAAAGTCGAAGAGCTCACCGCCCACGTCGGCAAGCTCCAGGACACGCAGGCCGTCCGCGACCTCCAGTTCAAGTACGGCTACTATCTCGACAAGTGCCTCTACGACGAAGTGGTGGACCTGTTCACCGACGATTGCGAGGTCCACTTCATCGGCGGCATCTTCCGCGGCAAGGCCAGCGCCCGGCGTCTCTATTGCGACCGCTTCCGCAAGAATTTCACCGGCGGCCACAATGGTCCCGTGCAAGGCTACCTGCTCGATCACATGATGTTGCAGGATATCATCGACATCTCGCCCGACGGCAAGCTGGCCTACGCGCGCCTCCGCGTCTTCATGCAGGCTGGTCGGCATCACGAATTTACCGACGAAACGCATCCCTTGCGCCAGTGGTGGGAAGGTTCGCTCTACGAGAATGTCTACGCCAAAGAGAATGGCATCTGGAAAATGAAGGTGCTGAACTATCGCCCTGTCTACCACGCTGATTTCGACAAGGGCTGGGCTTACACCAAGCCCAACTACGTGCCTTACTACACCGACACCTACCCCGCCAATCCCACCGGCCCCGACGAGCTGGAAAAGCCCACGCCTCCGCTCTGGCCCGATACCGACGTTCTCCCGTTCCACTATCCGCACCCGGTCACCGGCAAGGAAGTAAAGCTCTCGCCGCCGCCCAACATCACTCAAAAAGTCGCCGCCAAATAAGCTGGGAGTCCATGGCAAAAGCTTTCCCCAATACGATGGACTTCGCGGGCTGGAACGCGCCATCCCGCATCGAGTGCGACGTCTACGATCTGGTGACCGAAGGCACTGTGCCGGAGGAGCTCAACGGCTCCTGGTATCGTTCCATTCCCGATCCCCAGTATTCGCCCATGCTCGGCGACGACACGTTTCTGAGCGGCGACGGGATGGTCAGCCTGTTCCGGTTCGAGAACGGCCACGTCGATTTCAAGATGCGCTACGTCAAGACCGAGCGCTGGAAGGCGGAGCGCGCCGCGCGCCGTTCGCTGTACGGCAAGTATCGCAATCCTTTCACCGACGATCCCAGCGTCCAGGGCAAGCCGCGCAACGTCAACAACACCACGCCGATCTATCACGCCGGCAAGCTCCTCGCGCTTAAGGAAGACAGCCACGCGATGGAAATGGATCCCCACACGCTGGAAACGATCGGCGAGTGGGATTATGACGGCAAGCTGAAAAGCCAGACCATGACCGCGCACACGCGCCTGGCGCCGGACTCGGGCGATCTCTACTTCTTCGGCTACGAGGCGGGCGGCCTGGTCACTAAAGATGTGTCATTCTGCGTCGCCGACAAAAGGGGCAACCTGACGCGCGAAGAGTGGTTCGAAGCGCCCTACGTGGCGCTGATGCACGATTTCGCCGTCACGCGCGAGCACGTCGTTTTTCCGGTGTTCCCCATCACGGCCGACCTGAATCGCATGAAAGCCGGCGGCCACCACTGGGTGTTCGAACAGGACAAGGAATCGTTCGTCGGCATTCTGCCGCGCGACGCCCACGTGAAGCACATGCGCTGGTTCCGCGGCCCCGCGCGCTCCTCGTTTCACTTTATGAACGCCTTCAGCGAAGGTAATCGCGTGCACATGTATTTCGGCGTCAGCAAAGTGCCGCCGTTCCCGTTCATGCAGCAGGCGTCGGGAATCAACCTGCGTCCCGATCAGGTGCGTATCGGATTCGTGCGCTGGACTTTCGATCTATCGAAGCCCGGCGACACCTGGGAAGAGGAGATCATCGGCCCCAGCGGCGACATGCCGCGCACCGCGTTGAAGGATCAGATGTCCGACTTCGACATAGGTTATTACCAGACCTTTGATCCAAGGAATGCGCCACAGAACGGCCCGCCGCCCATCGCCGGTCCGGTGGGCGCCGGCTTCAACACCATCGTCCGCATGGAAGTGAAAACCGGAAAATACACCACGCTCTCGCTCGGCCCGACCGTCACCGTGCAGGAGCACATCCACATTCCGTCCAAGAAACCCGGCCATGAAGGCTACCTGGCGTTCGTCTGCGACATGCACGAGCAACAGCTCTCCGAAGTCGCCATCGTGGAAGCCGAGCACATTGAAAAAGGCCCCATCGCCCGCATCAAGGTGCCGTTTCGCCTGCGGGTGCAAGTACACGGCAACTGGGTGCCGGCGGAGGAGTTGCATGTCTGAAGTTGTTGGCGCTTATTTGATAGCGGTGCTACTGGTGGCGGTTGTGTTTGTCATCGCGTTCCTGGTCGGCTACGCGCTTCGAGGCGCCTCATATCGCGCCCGCCTATTTCTTAACTTGATCGGCATCGTCGTTCTTGGTGCTGCGGTGCTGGAGAAAGCAGGATGGTCGGTTCGCCCCTGGTCTGCGGGCTCGCCCGCAGCGGCATTCAACGATACGCTTTTCCGCGTCTTGGCTCTAACCGGTCTCGGATTCTTGTTCATCTCCTGGGCCATCGCGCTGGGCAATCGCGAACCGCGCTGACCTGCGGCGTTCACGTATTCGGCGTCCGCATTCCCACTGATTTCCCCCCGGTTGAGACAAGTGCGTGAACAACTCAGCCCACTACAGCGTAAGAGTAAGCGTAGATGGATCTGTTCCTTGGTATGATCTTCGACTTCCTGGGCGACAGTGTCTTCGAATGCGTGTTTGATCTAACGACGCGCATCTTGCACTGCTTCGGCGCCAAATGAGCTTTGAGGGGAGGCGTCGCAGGGGCTACTTCTTGAAATGCTCGTGATTCGGCGCGTGATGCGCCGCGATCGCGAGTGTAAATCGCGGATGATGGCCGCAATGCCTGCAGGGCGGAAACGTCTCGCCCTTCACCATCGTTACTTGGTGCTTATCTTGATGGACTCCGTCATGCACCACATCGTAGATTCCGGATTTGGGGCACAGATCGCCCGGCTTAAATTGATCCATAAATGTTAGGCTCGGGCGGGCCGCAACGCGCCATGGGCTGCCGGAGCGTCTTCCACAACTCTTCGCCGCGGCGGCGTTGCCAGCAGCAACAGCAGTGCTCCGGCGAAGCACAATCCGCCGATGGAATAGAAAACCGGCGTATAGCTTCCAAATTTGTCGAAAACAAAGCCCGCGACGAAAGGAGCCACCGAGCCGATGCCAGTCTGAATCGCAAGCCACAATCCGATTACGGCCGGATAAGCTTTCAGTCCAAAGTAATTCATGGGCGCGCCCATCATCGATACCAGCGTCGCGCCCCATCCAAATCCGAGCAAAATCGGGAACGGATAAAGATCGGCCGCACTGGTCGCGTGCACTACAAGAACCATTCCCAATCCGAACGCCGCCATCGCGAAGGCCCATATGTAGCGCGGCTCAATGCGGTCGCCAAAGCTCGCCAGTAGTTTCCCGATCAGCGTCGAGATCGCCAGGATCGACATCGCCATCGCGGCTTCAGCCGGCGAATGGCCGAGATCTTTCAGGTGCACAACGCCGTGCGCTTGAATCAACGAGAATCCGCAACTGATTCCGATGGACGACACCAGCATCAAGATGAACGCGCGCGAGAAGATCGCTTCTTTGAAAGTCCAGGCTTCGGTGGTCACGAACACGCCCTTCGGCCGTTTTTGTCCTGGCGCAAGCTCCGCCGCGGCGCCGCCATCGGGCAATTGGCCCATATCCGCTGGCTTCTCTTTCACCATGAAAATCACCAGCGTCGCTCCGATGGCTCCGAGCGCCAGGAAGATCCACCATCCGTTGCGCCAGTTTCCGTTCGAGCCCGCGATCACGCGGTTCAGAATGGGAGGCAGAATGAATCCGCCAATTCCGCCGCCACTGTACATCAGCGACAGCGCGAGCGCACGCTTGCGGATGAACCATTGCGCGATCCCCTGCTGCTCGGCGATGGCTCCGCCCGCGCAGGATCCGAACCCGATCAATATTCCGAACGAGATCACGGCCTGCCAGCCGGTATGAACGAACAACGCCATGGAGAGCGCGCCCAGCATGGCGGAGCAACTTCCGATCAGCAGCGTCTTGCGAACGCCGATGCGATTAACCAGGGCCGCAACCGCTGGGCCGGGCAGCCCCACCATCAGCATGTACAGCGAAAATGCCAGGCCGAGCATCGCGCGATCCATGTGCAGATCCTTCGCCATATAGGCGTTGATCACGCTCTGCCCGTAGGTGGGAAATCCAAGATTGACGAGGTAAATAAACCAGAACGCCGCAAGCAGCTTCCAGCCGTAGAACGATGCTTTTTTCATGGTCGGCTACCAAGATCCTTAGTGCTTATACCATATAATGAGCAGGCGATAAAATGACACAGCAATACGCGGACCTGAAACTTTTGATTGGCGGCGAATGGACGCCAAAGGACGGCCGGGAGCACGAACCGGTAATGAATCCGGCCACGGGCGAATGCATCGGCGTGCTGCCCCACGCATCCAAAGCCGATCTGGATCGCGCGCTGGACGCCGCTGAGCAGGCTTATCCGGTGTGGCGCGGCATGTCGCCGCAGGATCGCGGCAAGATCTTGAAGCGCGCGGCGGATTTAATGCACGAACGCGCCGAGCAGATCGCTCGCATTGCAACGATCGAAGAAGGCAAGACCATCCACGAAACGCGCCTTGAGACTCACGGATCGGCCGACATTTTGGAATGGTACGCCGAAGAAGGCCGCAGGGCTTATGGCCGAGTGCTGCCGCAGCGAGCGCCGGGCGTTCGGATGAGTGTGCTGCGCGAACCGGTGGGCCCCGTGGCCGCATTCGCGCCGTGGAACTTTCCGGTCGGCAATCCATGCCGCAAGCTGGGCGCGGCGCTGGCGGCGGGTTGCCCTTGCATCATGAAACCCGCCGAGCACACGCCGGCGTCGGCGCTGGAAGTAGCGCGCGCGCTCATGGATGCCGGATTGCCGAAGGGCGTGATGTCGATCGTCTTCGGCGTGCCTTCGCAAGTGTCGACGCATCTTCTGGCGTCGCCCGTGATCCGCAAGGTTTCGTTCACCGGATCCACGCGCGTGGGCAAGCAACTGATGAAGCTGGCGGCCGATGGCATGAAGCGCACCACCATGGAGTTAGGCGGCCACGCGCCGGTGATTGTGTTCGACGATGTGGATGTCGAGACCGTGCTGGATTTATCGGCCACGTCCAAGTTCCGCAACTCCGGCCAGGTGTGTGTTTCTCCGACGCGTTACTACGTTCACGAAAAGATCTACCAGCAATTCGTCGATGGCTTCGCGGCGCGAGCCAGTTCCTGGACCGTTGGCGACGGTCTGGTGGAGACCAACAGAATGGGACCGCTCGCGCATTCGCTGCGCTTGAACTTCATGGAGGAACTGCTCAGCGACGCGAAGAAACACGGCGCTCATTTCGATGCCGGTGGATCGCGCATTCCCGGTCCCGGCTATTTCTGGGCGCCGACGGTGCTGTCCGAAGTTCCCAATGAAGCGCGCATCATGAATGAGGAGCCCTTCGGACCCATAGCGATCATCAATCCGTTTTCGGATTTCGGCGACGTGATCAAACAAGCGAATCGTTTGCCCTACGGTTTAGCCGCTTACGCCTTCACTCGCTCCAACCGTACCGTGAACTTGTTGGGCGATCAGCTGGAGGCCGGCCTGATCGGTATCAACAGCTATCTGATCTCGGTGCGCGACTCCCCGTTCGGCGGCATCAAAGAGAGCGGGCACGGCAGCGAAGAAGGCATGGAAGGCTTGGAGGCGTGTCTGGTGACCAAGTTTGTGAGTGAGTCCTGATGGCAACAACGCCTGGTTACCTGCGCATCGCCACTGAAGAAGCCTTCGCGCCGCCGGAGTTGATCGCGCGTTATCGCAAGCTGCTCGAAGATGGCTACGACGATCCCGGATTTCGAAGCCTGTGGGGATTTTATTCGGGCGCCAGCCCCCGCGCCACCGCGCTTGCTGAACGAATTCAAGACCTGGGCGAGCGGCGCTTGCGCGACATGGACGACACCGGCATCGCGATGCAAATCCTCTCGCTCACCGCTCCGGGCGTGCAGGTTTTTGACGCTGCTGAAGCTACCGCTCTGGCGCGAACCTTCAACGATCAGCTCGCAGATGCAATCCGAAAACATCCTGACCGCTTCTCAGGACTCGCCGCTATCGCGCCGCAGGATCCGGCCGGCGCAGCCAAGGAACTGGAGCGCGGCGTGCGCCAGCTTGGCCTGAAGGGCGCCATCGTCAACAGCCACACGCGCGGCGAATATCTGGATGATCCGAAATTCTGGCCCATCTTCGAAGCCGCCGAACATTTGAACGTTCCTGTGTATATTCATCCCACCACGCCGCCGAAGTCCATGATCGGCCCCTTTATCGAACGTGGCCTCGACGGCGCCATCTTCGGCTTTGCCGTCGAAACAGGCTTGCACCTGCTGCGCATCATTGTCAGCGGCGCTTTCGATCGATTCCCCAAGCTTCGGATCGTCGCCGGACATTTGGGTGAGGGCCTGCCTTATTGGCTCTTTCGTATCGACTTCATGCACGCCGCCATGGTGAAGGCCAATCGCTACGCGTCCGTCCAGAAGTTGCAGAAGAAACCGAGCGACTACATCAAAGAGAACATGTACGTCACCACCAGCGGCATGGCTTGGGAGCCACCGATTCTCTACGCGCAATCGGTGCTCGGAGTCGATCGAGTGCTTTATGCCATGGATTATCCTTACCAGTTCGTCCCCGAAGAAGTGAAAGTCACCGACAACCTTCCCATCAGCGACGGCGATAAGAAGAAGCTGTACCAGACTAATGCCGAGCAGGTATTTGGGCTGGGTGGGGCTGACGGCAGCTAGAGCACTCTCGCGCCGGCGCGAGCGAAAGCTAATACATTCGCGCCCGATTGGTGGGCCACGAAAACCGCCGTTAACCGGTCCGATTGAAAGTACGCCAAGTTTCCGGAGCTACGCACGGAATTACTGAACGAAGCTTCGTCAACGCGCGGGCGCAGGTACACGGAGTATTGGCTGCCGCCTTTGGCGTAAACCAAATGCAGGAAGATCTGTTTTTTGAGGAAACAAAGCCGCGCGCGCTCCAGGCGATAACCCGTCGTCCCGAGGGCGGCAATTGCGGATGCCGGTACGCCTTGTTTTTCCGCGAGAGAATCGATGGCAACCGGGTCCGACAGCCATCGCCGAGGTTCTCCGTTGACAATTTCGCGCTGATGATCCTGCGCAGCGGCCACGCAGATGGGGGGGACTCGGGGCCAGAAAAAAGCCATCAACGCGATGCCGGCTGCTACGGCCGCAAAGGCCCAACGCGGGATATGTCTGCGGCGACGAATCTGACCGCGCACGGCGGCAGCTACGCGCGAGGTGTCCACCTCTTCGGAGAGAATGCCATCACGCAGCCGCTGATCCAGTTCGTCGTCGGTCATCGATATGCTTCTTTCGCCATGGGCGCTAAACTCTTCCGCAACTCATGCCGCGCACGGCTCAACCGCGACATCACGGTGCCGATGGGCACTTCCAGGATTTCCGCGGCCTCACCGCAAGTGAATCCTTCTACCGCACACAGCAACATCACGGTCCGCTGCTCTAAGCTCAATGCGTCCAGCGCCTGGGCGATCTCGACGGCCTCTTGCAACATCGGACGCACGCTTCCCCACGACGGCAGTGCATCGGGGCGCGCCTTCCGTCGCTCACCATGAAACACATTGAACAAGATACGGAACAGCCACGCCCGCGCATTGGTGCCGATTTGAAAACTAGCGAACCCGCGCCAGGCCAGCAGCATGGTCTCCTGCACCAGGTCTTCGGCAGAGGCGGATTCAAATGTCAAGCGTCGAGCCACACGCAGCAGGGCCGCCAGGTGCGGCATGGCAATACTCTCGAAGGCTTGTTGCCTTGTGGGCTGCTGCGTGGGCACTCGGCTTCATTTTACCGCCTGAAACCCCTAGTCGCTCTTCTTTTGCAGGTCGTCGAGCGCCGCCAGCACTTCCTTGCTGTGCGGATTCGGATCCACCTTGAGATAGACCTTCTTGATGGTGCCCTTGGGATCGATCAGGAACGTATTGCGATTCGCGACCTGCATCTTGCCAAAGGCTCCCAGTGAGCCGTACTGTTCCGTGACCACGTGATCGGGATCGGACAGCAGCTTGAACGTCAGATTTTCCTTGGTGCAGAATTGCACGTGCGAATCAACGGTATCCAGGCTAACGCCCACGATCACCGCGTTCTTCTTGTCGAACTCGGGCTGATCGCGCTGGAAATTGTGCGCTTCAATGGTGCAGCCCGGCGTCATGTCTTTGGGGTAGAAGTAAAGCACCACCCATTTGCCCTTGAAATCCTTCAGGCTGACATCTTTGCCTTCCTGCGATTTCAGCGTAAAACCGGGCGCCTTGGCTCCCTCGGCCGGCGGCGCATCGGCCGCGTACATCGCCGCGCCCGCCACTAGCATCAGTGCGCTCATGCCAAACAGTAAACTTTTCATTCTGGATTGCCTCCCTTTCAGGTTGCCCGTCCTGCAATATCCAAGGGACGGGCTAACACTGACTATAATGCTCCCGGCGGCAGACTTCATCCATTGAGCGCGAAAAAACAATACAATCATTGGGAGTTTCGGGGAGGACAATAAACTGGCGCAAAATTCGATACAACTTGGGCGCATCGGAATCTGGACGCGCCAACTGGAGGATCAGCCCGCGGCGAAAGCGCAGGAAACGGCGCGCGAGCTGGAAGAGCTCGGATACGGTGCTCTGTGGTTCGGTGAAGCACTGGGGCGCGAAGTGCTAAGCAACGCGGGGATGCTACTGGCGGCGACGAAGAGAATGGTGATCGCTACCGGGATCGCAAACATCTATGCGCGCGATGCGGTGGCTATGGCGTGCGGGCAGAAAACGTTGGCGGAGGCATATCCCAATCGATTTCTGCTGGGGCTGGGCGTGAGCCACGTTCCGCTGGTGGAACAGTTGCGCGGGCATCGTTATGAAAAGCCGGTGGCCACCATGCGCGCGTATTTGGATGCCATGGACAAGGCGCCGTACTAATTCCGTTCCGCCCGCGACGAAACCGGCGCGAGTTCTTGCCGCGCTGGGTCCGAAGATGCTGGAGCTGTCGGGCGAACGCGCCGATGGCGCCCATCCTTATAACGTGAATCCGGAACATACGGCAGAGGCGCGGAAGATTTTGGGGCCGCAGCCTTATCTGTGTCCCGAGCAAGCTGTGGTGCTGGAGACCGATGCGGAAAAAGCGCGAGGGATCGGACGAGCGTTTCTGGGCTTCTATCTGACGCTGCCAAACTACGCCAACAATTTTTTGCGCCTGGGGTTTGAAGAAGGCGATTTCAAAGATGGCGGAAGCAACCGGCTGATCGATGCGATTATCGCGTGGGGCGATCTCAACGCGATTCGGAAACGGATCCAGCGAGCATCATGCGGCCGGCGCGGACCATGTTTGTATTCAGGTGCTAACCGCGGATCCCAAGGCGCTGCCGTTGCGAGAGTGGCGAGAGCTGGCGGCGCTTGTTAACGAAATAGATCCTGTTCTGGCTTGCGCAGCAGCGAACGGCGCGGAGCCTTCAGCGGGCTGCCACTCGAAGCCGCGAATCGAGTGCAACAGGACATCCGGCGTCTTTCCTCATCACGAGGCCCGCGGCGGCAGCCAGTTGATCCGCGACTGCGATGATGGTGCTCGAAAGCTTGCGGCCATGGCGGTCCGTGTGTCCGCGCATATCCTCCAGAGGATCGAGACCAGCGACGCCGATGGCGACATCCACCAGGCCTTCGCGCCAGGGCCGGCCGAAGGTATCGGTGATGATGACAGCGCCGCATCCCAGGCTCGCGCGCAGACGCTGCGCGGAAGCATCGGGATCAGTGGGCAAGAATGGTTGCAAAGTCGTCGCCCTCGACGTTGGACTGATCGACGCCGGCGTTGGCGCAAACGAAACCATGCTGCGTTTCCGAGATGATGACGCCGCGATCCATTTTCACGATGCGCCGCGATTGAGACAGAATCAGCTCGATCAAGCGCGGGTCTTTCTTCCATTCGGCAGCCCAGGATCGGGCGAGCGCGGAGGGCTGAATCTCGCGCAGATCGACGATCGCGCCTTCGGCTTTGGAAACGATCTTCTGCGCGATCGCGACAACATCGGATCCGTTCACGTCTTTGATGAATCAGCCGCGAGATCGTCGCCCGGCCGGACTTCAGGCAATCCCGAGACGCTACGATTTCAAGGCGCATGCGGATCGCAGGAAAGCGGAGACTCAGCACTCATGCGCCGCGCGCAAGAACTCGGCGACGTCTTCGGGCGTGTCGATGTCGAACATGAGGCCGGGAAGGCGCAGGACATTGGCGGCAGGCCTTTCGACGAGCGCCTGATCCAGATGCGCGCGAAAACTGCCCGGGCCAAAGCGGCTCTGGATGCAATCGGGCGGCGTGCGCACCAGCGCATTGGTGCCGGTGCCATCGGAGGAGGGAACAACGATCAAGGCCGGGCCGCGTCGCCGCGGCCGCCAGCCGCGTGAAATCAGCCGGCGTCACCGTGGGAACATCGATCGGGACCAGCAACGCTGTGGATCGCGCCCATTTCCATCGCCGCAAGACAGGCGGCATCGGCGGAAACGCTGTGGCTCACTTGTTCGTGTTCTTCAAAGACCATCGCGCCGCGAGATCGCGCGCGTAATCGGCGACCTCGACGATCGCTGGTGGCCACCACCACCCGATCGATTCCTTCGGCCTGGCACAGCGCAGCCAGCGTCTGCCGGTAGAGCATGCGAGCCAGCGCTCTCGCGCTGTTCAGGCATGCGAGAAATCCCGTCAAGCGCTGCTTGGCGTTCTTGCGGGCTCTTCACCGGCAGGATGGCGAAGATCATGCTGATCCCCAGTTCGCGGGCGACCGACTCGCGCCAGTGACTTTTTCTCGCGCAGCCCGCGCATGATGGTGTTGGTCACCACCGGCCGCATGTCGAGCGCCGCTACTTGCGCAGCTTGCTTGCGATCGATTTCGTCCAGGATAAACACGCCGCAGAAATCGACGTAGAGCTTCGCGACCTCGGCCGCCGCCGATCGGAGTTGCATGCTCTTCATCATTTTCGCAGCGGGACCTTTGAGCGCGCGGCCGCCTACGATGGGCGAAATTGCCGCCACCTTGTCGCGCCTGCGCTGCAACGCTTCGCGAATGCCGGGGATGGCGAGAATCGGGCCGATGCTGATAAACGGATTGGATGGGCAAAGGATGATCGCCTCCGCGCTTGGCGATCGCGTCCAACAGGCCGGGTGCGGGCGTGGCTTCGGAAGCGCCTTCAAAGCGCACGGCGGTCACTCGATCGCGCGCGCGGCGCTTCACGAAATAGGTCTGAAACTCCAGCTCGCCCGAGGGCGTGCAGATGCGCGTCCGCACGCGTTCATTCGACATGGGAACCAGCGTGGAGCGAACCTTGAGCGCGCGAGTGATTTCTCGGATGTCACTTCAGAAAGCGTGGCGCCTTCGCGCAGGCGCTCGGTGCGATGCAGATGAGTGGCCAGATCCAGATCGCCCAGTTGAAACCAGGTGTCCGCGCCCAGCCGTCCCAGCGCTTCCAGGCATCGGAAGCTGTCGCCGCGCAGGCCCCAGCCGTGTTGCGGATTCGCCAAACCCGCCAGAGTATAGGTGACGGTATCGAGATCGGGCGAGATGTGGAGGCCGTGAATCTCGGCATCGTCGGCGGTGTTGCCGATGATGAAGACGCGCTCCGGGCGGAATCACGCGGGTTAGATCCATCGAGAAAACGCGCGGCGCCTACGCCGCCGGCGAGCGCGACTACGGGCTCCGTTTCACGCTTTCGGCATCCGGTGAATCGCATGCCCGATTCTTTAACCTTATGGCGCAGATTGAGCGAAATGAGCAGCGCCGCCGCGCTTTCGAGCAGGCGCGCATTGTCCAGCGGACCGGCGTCGATGGCGCGCACGCCGGGAATCAGGGCGGCAAGTTGCGTGACGGCGGCCTTGGCTTCCGCGCTATCGCCGCAGATCAAGGCGTCGCAATCGAGCGGATGATCGAGCTTCGCGAGCGCTTCCGCGCTCAACGCATGAAACGCCGCGACCACGGGCACGCCGGGCACAAGGCGCGCTGCTTGTTGCGCGGCCGAGCCATCCCACAAGCGTGAGCGTGCGCGAGAGCACGTCCGCCGATGGCGACTTCGAGCGGAACCGTGGCGTCCACCAGGATTGCGCCGGGTGCGAAGCTGCCGCGAATCGACTTCAGCGTTTCCACTTGCGCGGAGAGCGGCACGGTAAGAATCACGATGCCGGCTGCCAGCGACGGCGTCTGCGTTGGTGTGGCCGGTGGCTTCCGTTCCGATGCGGCGCGCCGCTTCCTGCGCTTTTTCCAAGTTCCGCGAGCCGATGCGCACCGTGCGCGCCGGCCTGCGCGAAACGAGCGGCGAGCCCGCTGCCCTCCGCTCCAGTGCCACCCACGACTGCGATGATTGTTTGCACGAGTACTCCTAAAATAACTCGCGCCAAGTGGCTCATGCTTGGTGCTACCCTCGAAATGAAGAGGAGACTACCGTGGCAGCAATTCCTGAAAAATACCTCGACCTGACCGAGAAGAAGGCGTTTGCGCAATTGGCCACCTTGATGCCGGACGGCAGCCCGCATGTGGCGCCGGTCTGGTTCGAGTACGATGGCAAGAACATTCTGATCAATTCAGCCAAAGGGCGAGTGAAAGACAAGAACATCCGGCGCGACCCGCGCGTTGGCATCGACATTCTCGACCCCGACAATCCGTATCGCCACCTTTCGATTCGCGGACGCGTGGTGGAGATCACCGAAAAAGGCGCGGACGAGCAAATCGACAAGCTGACGAAGAAGTACACGGGGCAAGATAAATATCCGTACCGCGGGCCAGGCGAAGTGCGCGTGATTTATAAAATCGAACCCGACCACGCGCACGCGATGGGCTGATCCGTGCTTGGGCAACATATCGAAACGGGAATTTCGCGCGCCGACTGCCAGCCGGTTGATTCGCGCCACGGGCGGCGAGCTGCTCGATCTCTTGCGGGAGGCGAGCGCCGTTCGTGACGCGCGCACTGGCCCGGTGATCACGTATTCGCGCAAAGTTTTTATCCCGCTGACCAACCTTTGCCGCGATCGTTGCGGGTACTGCACTTTCGCGCGCGAGCCCGGCGACGGAAAGGCGCACACCATGACTCCGGACGAGGTGCTGGCCGTGGCGCGCGCGGGAAAAGAGGCCGGCTGCAAGGAAGCGCTGTTCAGCTTGGGCGATAAGCCGGAGCTGCGATATCCGGAGTATCGAGAGTGGCTGGAGCGGCGCGGGTTCCGTTCCACGATCGAATATTTGCGGGCCATGTGCCAGTTGGTGTTTGAGGAAACGGGCCTGTTGCCGCACGCCAATCCAGGCGTTCTTTCGCGGGAAGAGATGGAGCAGCTGCGGCCCGTCAACGCGAGCATGGGGATGATGCTGGAGACGGCGAGCGCCCGATTGCTGGCGGCCGGGCGAGGCGCACCATCGTTGTCCCGACAAGGTTCCGAAGGTCCGGCTGGCGGCGCTGGAAACTGCCGGGGAATTGCGGATCCCATTCACCACGGGCATTCTGATCGGCATCGGCGAAACACTGGACGAGCGCGTGGACGCGCTGTTTGCGATACGCGAGCTGAATGAGAAGCACGGGCACATCCAGGAAGTGATCGTTCAGAACTTTCGCGCAAAGGCAGATACGTTGTTCGCAAATCGCGAGGAACCAACCGCGCTGGATGTGGCGCGAACAGCGGCGGTGGCGCGGCTGATTTTGGGTACCGCGGTGAATCTGCAAGTGCCGCCCAATCTTTCGCAGGACGCGTATGGATTCTACTTGCTTTCCGGCATCAACGATTGGGGAGGCATTTCGCCGGTGACGCGCGATTTCATCAATCCGGAGATGGCGTGGCCGCAGATTGCGGCGCTGGGGTCGGTGACGCGGGAGGCCGGCTTTGAGCTGCGGGAGAGGCTGGCCGCTTATCCGGAATACTTGCGCGATTCGCAATGGATGGCCGAACCGTTGCGTCAAAAAGCTCTGGCATGGACGGATGACACGGGGTTGGTGGCATGAGTATTGAGGCGGTTCTCGACAAGGCGCTGGAGGGCCGTGAACTTTCGGCCGAGGACGGTGCGGCGCTGTTCGCGGCGGAAGGCGAGAATCTTCAGCGGCTGATTACCGCGGCTGACGAACTGCGACGCCAGCAGAGTGGGCGATCGCGTGGCGTACGTGATCAACCGGAACGTCAATTTCACGAACGTTTGCGTGAAGCGCTGCGGCTTCTGCGCGTTCAGCCGCGGCCATCGCGCGGAGCAAGGATATTTTCTGCCCACCGAAGAGATTCTGCGGCGCGTGCGCGAGGCCTGGGATCTGGGCGCTACCGAGGTTTGCATTCAGGCCGGGCTGCCGCCGCGCATCGACGGATCGTTTTACATCGATCTCTGCAGCGGCCATCAAGCGAAGGAGATTCCCGAGATTCACGTACACGCGTTTTCGCCGGAGGAGATTCTCTACGGCGCAACGCTGTCGAATCGGAGCATCGAAGATTATCTGATGGCGCTGAAAGACGTGGGGCTGGGGTCCATGCCGGGAACGTCGGCCGAGATTCTGGACGATCGCGTACGCGAGATCATTTCTCCGGGGCGCATTTCAACGCGCGACTGGAAGACGGTGATCCGGACGGCTCACAAAGTCGGCATTCCCACCACCTCCACCATCATGTACGGGCACATGGAGAGCGCTTTGGATCGCGCGCGGCACCTGGAGCTTCTGCGCGGGATTCAAAAGGAGACCGGCGGGATCACCGAATTTGTCCCGCTCAGCTTTATCGCCGCCGAGGCGCCGATGGTGAAAAAGTCGCTGGTGGCGGGCGTTCGCACCGAACGTTACTCGCGAAGATGTTTTGCGCATGTACGCGGTGGCGCGGCTGATGCTGGACCCATGGATGCCGAATATTCAAGCCACGTGGGTGAAGCAGGGAGCGCAGCTGGCGCAGGAGTGCCTCCAAGCCGGCGCGAACGATTTTGGCGGAACGCTGATGAACGAAAGCATTTCGACGTCGGCCGGCGCGCAGCATGGCCAATTCCTGCACCCGGCGGAGATGCGATCCTGGATTCGCGCGGCGGGACGGGTTCCGGTCCAGCGATCGACAACTTACCAGACTCTGCGAGTGTTTGAGCAAGAGCCGAGTGAGCCGGAGCCGAGTTGGGACGGTGACCGCTTCGGCTCGTACGCGACGCTGATCGCCTCGCCCGAGTTCCGGTTTCGAGACCGGCGGGAGAGCCGTCTCCCTTAAACCCATCCCCTTAAACCCATCCCCTTAAACCCATCCCCTTAAACCCATCCCCTTAAACCCATCTATGATTAGCGCTGTCGATTCCCTGGTTCTCGATCTGCTGGAGTGGCTGGCCAACGGTGAGAGAGGCTACACCGAGGTGATGGACGCCTGGCGTACGTCGTGCCCGAGGCTTCCGGTCTGGGAGGACGCGAATGATCGCGGACTAGTCGCCATCGAGGATGTCGACGGGCGACTGGTGGTTCGAATCACCACGGCGGGACGCGCGCTGCTGGCCGAGCGGCGGTCACTTTAGAGTCTGATCGAATGTGAGATATTGAGAGACGCAAGGAGGACACCATGAAACGATTTGCTATTGCGGCGGCTTTGATGTTCACGGTCAGCTTGTCGGCCGAGGTTCAGAAGAAAGACATCGACATCAAAGCGCCAGATGGCGTGAACCTGAAGGCAACGTATTTTTCCGCTGGGCGGCCGGGTCCCGCGATGTTGCTGCTGCATCAGTGCAACATGGACCGGCATGCGTGGGACGGCCTGGCAGCGGATCTGGCGGGCAGCGGGTTCAATGTTCTGACCATCGACTTCCGCGGTTTTGGAGAAAGCGGCGGCGAGAAGTTCACCGATCCGGCCCAGCGTCGCGCGGCCATGCAGAAGTGGCCCGACGACGTGGACGCGGCGTTCGCCTACCTGACCAGCCAGAAGGGCGTGGATCAATCGCGCATCGCGGTGGGCGGAGCCAGCTGCGGCGTAACGCAATCGTCGGATCTGGCGGCGCGGCATCATGAAGTTCGAGCGCTGATGATCCTTTCGGGCCAGGCGAGCGATGCAGCTAAGGCCTACCTTGCGAGCAACCCTTCGCTACCGGTTTTTGGTGCGGCCAGCGCGGGAGACACGGGCGCGGCGAAAGGCATTCAAGAGGCGGTGGCGGCGTCGAAGGACCCAAAATCCGTAGTCAAGATATATGAGGGCACTGAACACGGCGTCCCGATGTTCGCGAAGAATCCCGAGCTGGAGCCGATGATTGTGGCGTGGCTGAAGGCGCAGCTACCGGCCGCCGGCGGGACTCATTAGCGGCGCCCGGGTGCAGCGAGTCCTCTGGTCCTCATACCTCGTCGCGCTTAGCGCGTTTTTTTCGCTCGCACCACTGCGCGCGTCGCAAATTACCTGCCCGCTGCCCGAAAGCAGCGCGTTCTCTCATTACAAAAAACTGGCCGTTTCCGACGGCTGGTTCGAAGTTTACCAACTGCCCGGCAATGTCTATGCGTTCTATGAGCCCAGGCAGGACCAGCAGGTATTGAGCTACCTGATCGTCGGAGACAAGCGTGCCCTCTTGTTCGACTCCGGCTTGGGAATCGGCAATGTCGGCGGCATCGTACGGCGTCTCACCTCCCTGCCGGTGCTGGTGCTCAACTCGCACACCCACTTCGATCACGTGGGCGGTAACTCCGAATTCCCCACAATCTACGCCGTCGATTCGGCGTTCACGCGAAAGAACGCCGAAGGACACTCTAACTCGTACATGTTGAGCAACGCCGGCCCGGGCGAGGCTTGCCCCCCACTGCCCACGGGATTCGATTTCGCGAAGTATTCGATCAAACCGTTTCGCATCGCGCACACCGTTCACGAGGGTGAAATTATCGATCTCGGTGGCCGCCCCTTAGAGGTGCTGCTCACCCCCGGCCACACTCCCGACGCCCTTTGCCTGCTGGATCGAAAACAGAAGGAGCTGTTCACCGGCGACACGTTCTACCCCGATGATATTTGGCTTTGGTGGCCGGAGACCGATCTGGACGCGTATCAGAAATCGATAGAGCGGATTGCGAATTTGGCGCCCTCGCTCCAGGTTCTGCGGCCCGCGCACGCCGCGCCGGAGGCCGATCCGGCGTTGTTGGCCAAGGTGGCTCAAGCGCTACCGCGGCCTCGCAGCGGCAAGATGCCCTATACGACTGAGCCGGGCCGGCGCGTGTACCAATTTTCGGGATTTTCAATCGCGTTGAGCGATTCGAAATAGCGGTCGCAGGGATCCTACAAGCCGCTGATTTCCGATCGGCCGCTCTGATCCAACCCGAGTCTGAAAGAATCCCTCCAAAACTGCGCTTGTTCAGTTAGGAGGGATAGGAAAGATGATCTTTCAATCAACGAAACGCGCAGCGAATCGGGTTTCGCTCTGTCTGGGAGCCTTGTGCGCCGCCGCGCTGGCGCAAAACGCGCTTGCACAAGCCGATCCGTTTAAGGCATATTCAACGATTGGTTTGGCTACCGGAGAAACCATGCGGTTGGATGTAGTGAACGTCGGCGGTACAAACGGATTTCCACCGGACCCGTGCAACGTGCAGATGGGTTTCATAAACGCCGCCGGAGTACTGCTCAAAGTCGCGAATGGCACGGTTCAGCCTGGACACGCCGCCTTTATCACGTTGACGTTCGCCGAAGCGACAGCCACGGCAACCACCGCTCCCACTCGAGTGAACATCCGGCCGGCGTTGAACACGAGCGCGCTACCACCGGGCCCCTGCCGCATGGTGTCTTCCGCTGAAGTGTTCGACGCGGTCCAGGGGAGGACGCACCTGTATGCGGTGCCCGCGGAACCCGCGCAACCCCAGGGTCCTCCGACTTCCCCCATTTTCGGAATCACCGCCCTCACGGCGCTGGACGCTCTGCGTTTCAACGTGACGAACATCACCGGATCGAACGGAGTTCCACCGGACCCCTGCAACGTACAGATGGGCTTTGTGAATGGGTTGGGCGAATCCGTAAAGACGGTCTCCGGCACGATCGCCCCCGGACACACGGCTTTCGTGACGGTGGACTATGCGGAAGCCGCGGCCATCGTGGGATCCACCAACGGGGCGCGGCTGAACGTGGGTCCTCTGGTGACCATTCCCCCGGGACCCTGCCGCGTTTCCGCTTCGGCGGAGTTACTGGATGCAACGACCGGGGAGACGACGTTGTACATTATGCCGGCCATACAGGGCGACTTGACGCCGCCTTCGACGAACGGGCAATAGCCGGGCGACGCGCCGCGGTCGAATTTCTCAGCGATGGTTGAGATCGTGTTCCACCGCGGCTAATTCCTTCCTGCGCTGCGCTTCCAAAACGGCTGGGACGGTCATCCCTTGCCAGATGCGAGCACTCTTTTCGAGCCACTCCATCGCGGACTGGCGCTGCCCCAGCTGCAAATACAGCGATCCCAGGCGTCCATAATTGGAAGCGTCGGTCCAGGAATTGCCGAGCGCTCCCGGAGCGGCTTTGGAATATCCCGCGGCTACTTCATCGGCGAGAGAAAGCGAGGCGGCCTTGTCGCCTGCTTTCGCCTTGATCGAAGCCAGCCGATATATGGTCGGGAACTCCCATGCCAGCGCAGTGGATGCGTGGGACGTTCCACGCAAACTCTTGACCTCCGACCTCGCCCGTTCCAGCCGTCGCCCTGCCTCCGCGTCCCGGCCCAGGGTCATGAGCGCTTTTCCCATGTGGCAATCGAGTATAAGAACGTACATCTGGTAAAGCTGATTGGAGGGATCTTCCTTCGTGAGCCGCGTCAGGATGGACTCTTCTTTTGTGAGCAGGCCCAGAGCCTCAGCAGCGCCTCCGGGTTCCTCCAGTAACGAGGCTGCCGTTCTCGCCTGAGCAACCGCCAGATCGAACCACGACTTTCGATCCGCCGGGTCGCGTTCGGAAATCCATGCGGCGATGGCGCCGGCCTTTTTGAAGGCCTCCACCGACTCTGGCAACTGGCCCAGCCCGTTTGCCGTCGGCGGACCAAGCGTGTCGCCGAGATGACCGTAGGTGATTAACAGCAGCCGGCGGTACGACGTGTTTTCGGGATGCTCGTTTACCAGCCGCTCGCGGATAACCAGACCTTCGCGGTAGGTCTGCGCCGCGAGTTCGAGACTTCCGGAAGCCCGGTACGCCGACGCGAGACTGTTCTTCGATAGCGCCAGATAATCCAGACTCTCCTCGCTCGACGGATTGACCGCCACCATCCGCTGCGCCATTTCATTTGCTTCCTGCGCCGCCTCACGCGCATGTTGTGGCGCATGGGAATCGGAGGAGAGGCGAGCGACATCGGAGTTTATGTCCCCCGCCAGCGCGAGAATTACCATGTCGTTTGGCCGTTGCGCGACCAGCGCCCGCACCATCACGCGGGCCCGTTCCAATTGCTTTATCCCGGCCGGATCGCCCAGGACGTGTTGCAAGTTTCCGAGCTTCAAGATCGTGGAAGTTAGCAGGAGCGTTGCGGCAGAATCGCCGCCGCGGGAAAGCGGCTCCAAAATGGACTCGGCTCGACGGTAGCTTTTCAGGGCGCCTTGCGAGTCGCCCAGATTGCTGGCGTCCGGATTGCCCTGAACATCGCCGATCTTTTCATAAGCCGCGGCGAGTTCCCGCAGCAAGGCCGCGTCGTTCCCAGCGTCCTGCCGCAGGTTCTCCAGATAGCGGAGCGCCGTGGAGACAATCGCCTTCCGCGCTTCCGTGGAACCGGGAAGATTCTGAATCCGGTCATAAACATCGAACACAAACGCATTCGCGAGCCCACGGACCTGCTGGAAGCGGCTCTCCGCCCGCCGAGCCTGATAAATGGTCGACGCGACGCCGCCGGCCACGCTCACGCTCACCAGCAGTGCCGCCACTGTAACCACCCAATGCCGCCGTATCCATTTCGACATGCGGTACCGGGCGGTGTTCGGGCGCGCATGCACGGAACGGCCATCCAGATAGCGGGCGAGGTCTTCCGCCAACGCCGCCGCCGAACCATAGCGGCGCTCCGGCTCCTTGCGGATGGCTGTTGCAGTAATCATGTCGAGGTCTCCGCGCAACTGGCGGCTCAAGTTCTTATCGCCCCGCGCGGCGGCGCGGATGCTGGGCGGTTCCGGGGCCGCCTCGCAAATTGACCGGTCCAGCGCCAGCGGCGAAGACACGTCCGCAATTTGCGCGCGTTCGCCGGACAGCAGCTCATAGAGAATCAGGCCGAGTGAGTAAATATCGGTGCGAACCGTAACCGCGCCGCCTCGTAGCTGTTCAGGACTGGTGTAGTCAGGCGTCCACAGGTGCACACCAGTTGTCGCGGTAGTCTCTTCGCCAATAGGACTCAGTAGGGTTGCGATTCCGAAATCGAGAAGCTTGGGAGTATCGTTGATGTCGACAAGGATATTGGCTGGCTTCAAGTCGCGATGGACGATCAGGTTTTCGTGCGCGTAATGTACGGCAAGGCAGATTTTCCGGAATAGCTCAATTCGCTCGCGAACAGCCAAATCGCGTTCCCGAGCCCACTCGGTAACAGGTAGGCCGCGGATGTATTCCATGGCAAAGTAAGGAACGCCATCGTCTGTCCCGCCGTCCAGAAAGCGCGCGATGTTGGGATGTTCGAGACGAGCCAGTATTTGACGTTCGTTCCGAAACCGCTCCCGCAGGCTGGCGATATCGCGTCGGTCAGGCGCCACCTTCAGCGCGACGGTTTTGTTGTACTCGGCGTCGTCGCGCCACGCTTCGAATACCAGGCCCATGCCCCCGCGACCGATTTCCCGAACGATCCGGTAGGGGCCGAAGCGCCGCCCAACCCAATCGTGCCGGCCGACGGCCAGCCGTGCCACCCGCTCTACAGTCCCGGCGATTCGCTCTTCAGCTCTGGCGGCGTGCCGGAGCATCTCCCGCACTTCGCGCTGCAGATCCGCGTCTCCGGCGGCGGCAAGTTCGATGAAACCCTCGCGATCGTCATCACCCAGAACAAGAGCGTCGTGGAACATCGCTTCCAGCCGGCGCCAGCGTTCTTCGGTCAGGTCCAAGCGTAAGGTCTCTCTCATAACCAGCGAAAAACCTCCTCCGATCTTTCAGGCGTCGCGCGATTCCAGGGCCCGGCATAGCCAGGCTTCCGCGGATGTTTGTTCCCGGCTGATGGTAGCCGGCGAAACGGCGAGCAGGTCTGCCATCTCCTCCAGGTTCAGCCCGGCGAAATAGCGGAGTTCGATGATCCGAGCCTGCCGTGGACTGAAAGCCGCCAGCCGATCGATAGCTTGGTCCAACGCCAGGAACTGATCCAGGTCGGTGGCGGCGCCAATTTCCAAACCCGTGAGTGGAACAGATGCCTCGCCTCCGCCGCGCTTCGCGGCGCTCGCGCCCCGTGCATAATCGACTAATACCTGTCGCATGACTTGCGCGGCCAGGCCGAAAAACTGTTTGCGGTTCGCGAAACTCAATTGGGTCGGCTTCGCAAGCCGCAGCCAGGCCTCGTTTACCAAAGCCGTGGGTTGTAGCGTGTGCCCGTCGCGTTCGCGCTGAAGATAGCCCTCCGCTATCTTGCGCAGTTCGCTGTAGACTACCGGGGTCAAGGAGTCCAGCGCCGCGCGATCGCCTTCGGCCCAACGGACCAGGAGTTGCGTGATCTGCCCTTGTGTTTCATTCGTCATACGCACCGTCTCCGGGCTTACAGAAAGTATAAAGGTTCTACGAGACCGGCATGCGGCGGAGGTGGGGGAAATACGGCGGCCCTCGGCCCGACTTTTGCGATGATCCGAGGGCGGAATTATCCAGCGCGGATTGATGATTCCACGGCTACAAACTTGGTGCCCGGGGTGGGACTTGAACCCACACTCCCGTTGCCGGAAAAAGGATTTTAAGTCCTTTGCGTCTGCCGATTTCGCCACCCGGGCCTCTCTACAGTTGGCGCGTACTCTCCATTCTAAGCTGTCCGCTGATCGATTTGACGGGCAAGCTTGCCCGGGCATCGACATGGCACACAGGAGGAGTGCGTGCGCCACGTCAAGCGATGATACGCTGGGAGAGTTCACTGACCTATGAGAAAACTCAATCGACTTTCACTGATCTCTGTCCTGACGTTTGCGGTCGGATTGTTTTCCGCTGCGGCCCAGGAAAAACAAGGCGGCCAGACGCTGGTGGAACGGGGCCGATACATCGTGGAGAACGTCGCGATGTGCGAACTGTGCCACACGCCGCGCACCGAGAATGGCGAGCCCGACAAGGGACACTGGTTAGGGGGTGGTCCCACGCAGTTGAGAGCCTCGTACCCATCGGCGTTCTGGACGCAGATCGAGCCGCGCATTGCGGGGCGGCCTCCGGGAACGGATGCCGACTTCATCCGGCTTTTGACGACCGGAATCTCACGGACCGGCCGCCCTCCCAATCCGCCGATGCCCCCGTTTCGCATGACACGCGCGGATGCGGAGGCGGTGCTGGCTTACCTGAAAACGCTGCCTCATTAAGATGGAACAACTCGCCCTAACGTGGGGCCCGGTTCGCAAAACCTTCACGGTGGCCGAACTGAACGCGCGCATCCGCGGGCTGCTGGGCGAGGAATTCGGCGACGTTTGGGTAGCGGGAGAAATTTCGGGCGCCAAGAACGCCAGCAGCGGCCATTGCTACTTCACGCTGAAGGATCAGGACGCGCAATTGCGCTGCGTCTGTTTCCGCCAGTCGCTACGCTACCTCAAATTTAAGCCGCAAGACGGCATGGCGGTGCTGGCGCGGGGCCACATCGACGTATACGAAGCGCGCGGCGAGTATCAGCTGCTGGTGGAAGCCATCGAGCCGCAGGGCCATGGCGCGCTGCAATTCGCCTTCGAACAACTGAAGAAAAAGCTGGCGGGCGAGGGGTTGTTCGATCCGGCGCGCAAGCGGCCGATACCGCGGCTTCCGCAACGCATCGGAATCGTTACATCGCCGTCGGGCGCCGTGATTCGCGACATTACCGAGATTCTTTCCCGTCGATTCCCGGGGTTGCATCTGCGCATCTATCCGGCGCTGGTGCAGGGCGAGGGATCGGTGGAAGCGGTCTGCCGCGCCATCGAATATTTCAGCAATTCGGGATGGCCGCAGGTGGTGATTGTGGCGCGCGGGGGCGGATCGCTCGAAGACCTGTGGACCTTCAACGAAGAAGCCGTGGCGCGCGCGATCGCGGCCAGCAGTGCGCCCGTCATCTCGGCCGTGGGGCATGAGACCGATTTCAGCATCGCCGATTTCGTGGCCGATCTGCGCGCCGCCACGCCGTCGGCAGCGGCCGAACTGGTGATCTGCCCGCGCGAGCAAATCTTCGATCAGCTGGAGGTATTGGATCACAAGCTGTTACAAGCTACGCGCTATCGCCTGGCGATGGCCGCTCGCGCCCTGCACGAACGCGGTGTCCAGCGGGCCTCCGCCATGGTGCATCGCAACGTGGGCCGGCTGCAACAGCGCGTGGATGAACTGGACTACCGGATACGCGGCCGCGCGCAAACCGCCGCTTCCATCCCGCGCAAACGGTTGGAAGACTTGACGGCCCGGCTGCGCAGCCTGGACCTGCGTTTGCGGATCTCCCGCGCGCGACACAGGCTTGAGGCGGCGGACGCTGCGGCTGGCCAACTCATTCATCTGCGCATTACACTCGCGCACGGGCGCTTGAATCCGCTGATTGCGCATCTCACGCAGCTCAGCCCGCTCAAAATCCTGGAACGCGGTTATGCGATCGTCACCAACCAGGACGGCGCTATTGTAAAGCAGCCTGGCGACGCTCCGGTGGATTCAAGAGTCGAAATTCGGCTCGCACAAAGCAAAATCGCAGCCCGCGTGGTGAGAATTCCCGCTTCCTAGGCGCACTGGATGAGCATGAAAAGAGCTCGTCTCATTTTTTGTCTTCTGACGTCCTGGCTGTGCCTGTTCGCGGGGCCGCTCACACCGTCGCATAGCCAGGGCAAGTTCAGCGACGCGGAAATCGAAGCCACTATCCGGGCTAAACTGGCCAAGTCCAAGATCGGCAAGGACGGTTTTCAGGTACACGTGAAGGATCGGGTGGCCACTTGGACCGGGTCCACCACCGTGATGCAGCACAAAGGGGCGGCCACGCGCATGGCGAAAGCGGCCGGCGCTATTCATGTGCTGAACAACATCAAGGTGGCCGAAGGAGCCGGAATCGCGGTGAAAGGAAATCTTGCGGGCCAGCCGCGCCACGTCCAGGTGAAAGCCGGCGCGGACGATTCACACCCGGCCGACGATTCACACCCAGATGACGAGCCGTAGCGCCCACATGGTGCGAACGGTCGCGTGATAAACTGGATGTTTCCAGAACTTCGGGAAATATTCAATATGAAGACCCTCGCGATTTCTTTGCTACTGTCCGCCCTGTTATACGGCCAAGAGCCGGTGAAAGTGGCTCCGGGCGCTCCTGCCGTCCAAGCTCCCGGGGTACCGGCTGCCGCCACGCCGCCGGCGCCTTTACCGCCCGATACCGTGGTGGTGGAAGTGAACGGGAAGAAATATACCGCGGGCGACCTGGACAAGCTGATCAAAATGCTTCCCGCGCAATACCAGGCGATGGCAAAGTCGCAGCCGCAGCTGCTCAGCCAGGTGTTTCTGATGCAAAAGCTGGCCGAAGACGCGCAAAAGGCTGGGTTGGATCAAAAAGACCCTTTCAAAGAGCAACTGGAAATGTCACGGATCCAGGTGCTTTCCACTGCCGAGCTCTCCAACGTGACGAACACCATGGCGGTCACCGAAGAGGAACAACAGAAGTACTACAAAGACAATCCGGATAAATTCAAGGAAGTGAAAGTACGGGTCATTCACATCTCTTTCAGTCCCCCTGCCGCGAAGCCTCCAGCGGATGGCAAGAAGCTGGTTACCGAAGCGGAAGCGAAGGCGACGATTGAGGATATAGCGAAGCAGATCCAGGGCGGCGCCGATTTTGGCAAACTGGCGCGCGATCTTTCCGACGATAAGGCTTCCGCCGCCAAGGATGGCGACTTCGGCGTAATCAAGCAGGACAGCGCCTATCCGCAACCAATCAAAACGGCGGTGTTTGCTCTGAAACAAGGGGAACTCAGCGCGCCCATCAAACAGCCCAATGGTTTTTATCTGATTCGCGCCGAGGAGATCAACCAACAGTCCATCAACGACTCCGTCGCTCAGATAATCCCAGCGGTGCGGCAGGCGAAGTTCCAGGAGTGGCTCAAGGGCATGCAGGCCCAGTACAGCGTGAAAGTTGAGAACTCGGCCTATTTTACTCCGCGGGCGCCCGCGCAACTGCAGCAGGTCCATTAAAGCCATCGAAAGGCGGCTGACGGCGCTCGAAGGCCGAAGTGTTCGTATTCGTTTCTGGCCGATGCTGACCGCGGATGGCCGCCGTTTATATTCGAATCGTATGCATGGCCAGCCGGTGCTATGCCGGCTCGTTTATTCGAAAGCGCGAGATCGTGCTGGACCAGGAATTGAAGAGCCAGCCCCAAGAGCTTGCCCGTATTCTGGTGCATGAGCTGTTTCACTTCGCCTGGGTCCGGCTGGGAAACCCCGCGCGCCGCTCGTATGACGCGCTGGTGCGCGAAGAGTGGAAGCAACGTGCGCGAGGAGAGCTGGGCTGGTCCGCCGAATCCCGGAAGCGGGCGCTCTCCAGGGTTGCGCTCCGCGGGGGAGACTTGCCTCGATGGCGCGATTATCTGTGCGAAAGCTTTTGCGACACCGCGGCCTGGATCTACTCCGGTGTGCGCCGGCATCCGGAGTACACACTTGCGGCGCGGCATCGCAATCGCCGGGCAGCATGGTTTCGCGCCATGTTTGACGGAGCGATCCCGATATAATGATCTAGGAGAACACCGTGTCGAAAATCATCCCGGCGGTTGGCATTAGTTTGGCGCTGGCCTGGGCGCTTGCGGGGACTGGATGCGCTAAGAAATCCAGGGCGAAAGCCGCGCCTGAGTTCAGCTTGAAAGACGCGAACGGCAAAACTGTCCGTCTTGCAGATTACAAGGGCAAAGTGGTGCTGCTCGACTTTTGGGCCACCTGGTGCGGACCCTGCAAGGTCGAGATCCCCTGGTTCATGGAATTCGAAAACCAGTTCAAGAACCAAGGCTTCGCGGTAGTTGGGATTTCCATGGACGAGGATGGCTGGACCGCCATCAACCCTTACGTCAAGAATATGAAGATGAACTATCGCATCCTGCTCGGCAACGATGCGGTGAGCGCCGCGTATGGCGGGCTGGACTCGTTGCCCACCACATTGCTGATTGACCGGGAGGGAGGGATTGCGTCGGTCCACGTCGGCGTGTCCATGGGGAAAGAGGAATTCAAGAATGCCATTGTTCAACTGCTCGACACCACTAGCGTCAGCGCTCCTTGCTCGCGGCCCCGTGGCTTTGCTTGCAAGCCCAGGCTCCCGGTAATACGGTCCTGAGCATCGCGCCCGCGGCGCGGCTGACCATTCAACGCGGCGGCACGGCAGACTTTGCGGTGAAAGCCCAATTGCAGCCGGGTTTCCACGTCAACAGCAACATGCCGGGCGACGATTATTTGATTCCAATCAAACTGACCTGGAACAAAGATCCGCTGGAAGCCGGGCAAGTGACGTATCCCAAGCCGCAAATGGAAAAGCTCGGATTCTCGCCGAACCCCATCTCCGTCTACACCGGGACTTTTGAGATCGGGACGCGCTTCAAAGCGCCCGCCGGCGCGATGCCGGGCATGGCGTTCATGAACGGGAAGCTTCGCTACCAAGCCTGTAATGACAAGGAATGCCTGCCGCCGCGCACCGTGGATGTCCGGGTCACGCTGGACATTCAATAACATTTGCGAGAAGTGGTTCCGCGGAGCCACTATCTTCGACAGATGGCAACGCTTCCTTACGGTCGCGGTTCAGTAGCCTGCTTCGGATTGCTGCTGGCGCTGTTCCTCTTGCTGATCACCCGCAATGTGTCGTCGGAGCCGTATGTCTACGACGAGGCCGACTACATGTACGCGGCGTCGCTGGGCTTCGCCGCCAACTGGAGCGACGCGGGGTCCATCCCGATGGGCGCGTTCGTACGAGCGGGACTTCATCGCGATAGCCGACAGGCGCTGTCTCGGAGTATCCGCGGCGGCGACGATGTTCTGTTCTATCGCCACTTCCACGGACCGTTGTTTCAGTACTTGTTGATTCCCGCCTCGCGTCTCGGCCTCAGCGAACACGGGGTGCGAACCGCGATGCTCGCGATTCCGGCTGCAAGCCTGGCAGTCATCTATTTTGGTTGCTTGTGGCTTGTACCGCTCGCTGCAATCCCGGCGGGCCTGCTCTTTCTTACCAGCTACTCAGTGATCGGGTCAACGGAACTTGCGCCGCATCAGCTTTTTGCTCTTTGCTCGCTCGCGTGTCTCATTCTGCTGGCAAAAGCGATCGCCACCGGGCGGAGACGTTATTGGTTCGCCAGCATCATTGTGTTGGGGCTCGCCTTTTGCACGCTCGAAGTGGCTTTCGTTCTGACTCTCAGCATCGCGATCTGCGGATGGGTGGAGCGCCGGCGCTGGCAGGGGGATGGAAGATTCGTCGCGCAGTCGGTGGGCGTATTTCTCGCCACCGTTCTCGCCATCTGGCCCGCCGGGATTCTTCGGCTCTCTTTTTTGAAGGCCTACGCGGTCCTGGCCTATCTTGAGCTGCTGAGGGAAGCTCCTGGGGCCAGGCGGGGTTCATCGACACGTGGCGTGCGCGGTTCTTCGATTCACCGCTCGAATGGCTGCTGATCCTGGTGGGTGTGATGATGTGGTTTGGAAATCGGCGCCGCAACATTTATCCCATGGGGCTGTTCGTTGCGCTTATGCTATTGGCCACGCTGCGGGTTTTCACGGAAACGCCGCGGTATTCGCTGGCGTTCATGCCGGCGCTGGATCTGCTTGCTGGCCTCGCGCTGGTACCTTCCTGCGGTCCTTTGCGGAGGCCAGCCAGCTTTGCCGTCGTAGCGCTGGCTTTTGCGGGACTGTATGGCGACGCCTGGTATCAGGTGGTCCACCAGCCCCACAATCCAAATCCCCGTTCGGCGGCGGTCCTGACATATATACACCAAAATCAATTGGAGAACAAGGCGGCGCTGGCCCCGCAAGCCGATCTGCCGACGCTGCATTACTATTTTCCCGGCATGCGGCTGCGCGGCTACCTCGGGCCAACGCCGACCGAATCGGATCGAGCCGGTTTCGTCAATGCTTCGGTGATTGCGGCAACAAAACCTTGACGCCGTCCTGGCCGGCAACCATCGCCCGCGACGTCATGTTCAGAAACAGCCCATGTTCCACCACGCCGACCACGCTGTTCAATTCCTGCTCCAGGGCCGCGGGCGCCTGCGATTGGACCGAAGAGGCAATCGACAATATAGTTGCCGCCGTCGGTGACGAATGGCTTTTCATCGGAACCCGAACGCAATGTGGTTTTCGCGCCCAGTTTCCGCAGCTTGCGCCCGGTCGCTTGCCAGCCAAACCGCACCACTTCCACTGGAACGGCGAAGTGAGCGCCCAGGCGATCCACCAGCTTGGTCTGGTCGGCGATTATGATCAGACTGCGGGCTGGAGCTGGCCACAACTTTCTCACGCAAGAGCGCCCCGCCGCGGCCTTTGATCAAATCGAGCGTACCAAGCTGGATTTCGTCGGCGCCGTCGATGGTGAGGTCCAGCTCCGCGTGCTCGGCGAGCGAAGAAATCCGAATGCCCAATGCGCGCGCCTGCTCGGAGCTATGCTCCGAGGTCGGAATGCCAACGATGCGCAAACCATCTTTTACGCGCTTGCCCAACGCATCTATCGCCAGACTCGCGGTAGATCCGGTGCCCAGGCCGACGATCATCCCGCTCTCCACCAATGCGACCGCAGCTTCCGCCGCGGCCTGCTTGAATTGCTGGAGTGGGTCCATTGCGATCAGCTTAGTAGCCGCCACTTAGTAACCAATTGTGAACCGCTGCTTGGTGTGACGGCCCTGCTCCACTTCGTCCACTAAAGCGATGGCGTAATCCTCGGCCGAAATGGAGCTGTTGCCTTTGTCGTCCGACACCAGCGCGTCTTTGCCCAGCCGGAACTTGCCGGTTCGCTCGCCCGGTTGAATCATCATGGCGGGGCTGAAGTAGGTCCAGTTCAAATCGCTTTCGCGCAAAATGTGGTACGCATCGCGATGCGCCAGAGCCACCGGCTTGTAGATGTCCGGGAACGTTGGGAGCGTCGACAATCTGCAGCCCGGGTGACACCTCGAGGCTTCCCGCGCCGCCCACCATGATGATGCGGGGCGCACCGGCGCGCCTTACGCCGGCGATAAGAGCACGCGCGGCCTCCGACAATTGATTGGCCTTGCTTGGATCGGGGCCTTGAGGGCCGGAGGGCGGGCCATAGGAGCTCACCACGACGTCCGCTCCCTTTACCAATTTCGCGATGCTATCGGCATCCAGCATGTCGCCCTTTTCAATCGTCAGATTGTTCTGCGGCCCGAGCTTCGACGGGTCGCGCGCCACCGCCGTTACCACGTGCCCGCGCGACAGTAGTTCTTTTAAGATCCGGCTTCCAATGGTGCCCGTCGCGCCGTATAAGACAACTCGCATTCCGTTCTCCTCACTTGATTGGTTGAAGTAACCTCAGGATCGATGATACAACTTGCGCCGCTACTTCTTGGTTACTCGGGCTGCGGGACGATGCGAAGGTACGGCTTAGGCGACCTCCAGCCGCCGGGATACTTCTGTTTGGCTTCCTCGTCCGACACCGCCGGCAAGATGATCACATCCTCTCCCCGCTTCCAGTTCACGGGAGTTGCAACCTTGTGGGTGGCGGTGAGCTGAATGGAATCCAAAACCCGCAGAACTTCGTCGAAGTTCCGGCCGGTGCTCATGGGGTAGCTGAGCATCAGCTTAATCTTCTTGTCCGGACCCACCACGAACACCGTGCGCACCGTGGCATTGGTTGCCGCGGTCCGGCCTTCGGACGAATTTCCCGAATCGGCGGGCAGCATGTCGTAGAGCTTGGCGACTTTGAGCTCCGGATCGCCGATCATCGGATAGTTCACGCTGTGCCCTTGAGTCTCCGCTATGTCCGCGGCCCACTTTCCGTGGCTGCTCACCGGATCCACGCTCAGCCCGATAATCTTACAGTTTCGCTTGCGCGAATTCGGGTTGCAGGCCGGCCATGTAACCGAGCTCGGTGGTGCAAACGGGAGTAAAGTCTTTGGGGTGTGAAAACAAGATCGCCCAGCCGTTACCGATCCATTCGTGAAAGCTGATAGCGCCTTGCGTGGTCTCGGCGGAAAAATCAGGGGCCTCGTCATTGATGCGTAAGCTCATCGTTCATTTCCTCTGTAAGGTCGTCAAGTGTTGGTAACGCGAACACAGTATACCGTAGCGCCGCGATCACCCGATTCGTTCAGGCCTGTGATAGGACAGGCAGCTTAGCCGCTTCCCAAGCAGCCAGGCCGCCGGCCATCTCGATCAATTGAGTGATTCCATATTGGTGCAGGATACTGGCGGCGATGGAGGAGCGGTAACCGCCCGCGCAATGCACGGCAATTCGCCGGTCGCGGGGAATTTCGGTGATGCGCTCCTGCAAATGATTCAGCGGGATGTTGATGCTGCCGACAATATGCTTGGCGGCCCACTCGCGCGGATTTCTGATATCCAGCAACACCGGCGGATCCGCGCTTGCCAGCTCCTGGGCCATCATCGGAGCGCTGATGCGTTCGGTGGGCCACACCAGGTCCGGACGGCCAGCCAGCGCTTGCATGCCTCCCGCCAGGTATCCTTTGACATGATCGAAACCAATACGGCCCAGGCGTAAGGCGGCTTCCTGTTCGCGTCCCGGTTCGGCGATGATCACGATCGGCTTGGTGCGGTCCAGCACCGTGCCAGCCCAGGTGGCGTATTGCCCGCCAAGTCCGACGTTGATGCTGCCGGCCAGGTGCCCCTTGGCATACTCGGCGGCGTCACGGACGTCGAGCGTCTGAGCGCCCGTGTCTCCCATCCGAAGCACCTCGGCCAGATCGATTGGTCGCAGGACTTGTTCCAGATTCCTGTCCAGCGTGGCGCGCTCGCGAGTATTGAGGATGGCATCGTAGCTGAAGTAGGGCGGAGCATCGGGCTGGTCGGCTGTTACCAGACGAATGAATTCCTCCTTGGACATGGGCTGCAGGGCGTAGTTCAAACGCCGTTGATCTCCGAGCGAAGACACCGTGTCGGAGGAAAGCTGCTTCCCGCACAGGGAGCCGGCGCCATGGGCTGGGTAGACCAGCGTCTGGTCGGGAAGCGGCAGAAGTTTGCTGTGGAGCGAGTCATACAGGTGGGCGCCGAGTTCGTTGGCTGTCCACCCGAGCGAGGCCCGCAGGTCGGGACGGCCGACGTCGCCGATAAACAGCGTATCGCCCGTCAGGACGGCGTGAGGCTTGGCCGCGTCCTTCTGGAGATCGAACACCAGGATCGATATCGACTCGATGGTGTGGCCGGGGGTTTCGAGAACTTCGAGGCGCATCCCCGGGAAATCGAGCGAATCGCCGTCCTTCTTCGCCGTGAAGGCGTATTCCGCCTGGGCCCGGGCGCCAAGATGGATGGTGACGCCCTCACCCGGCTGGGCGCCCCGCCTGACACCCAAATCGCGCAATTCCAGGTGGCCGGCGATGAAGTCGGCGTGGAAATGGGTGAGGAAGACGTGACGGATTTGGAGGCCGAAGGTTGCTGCATCGGCCAGGTATTGCTGGATGTCGCGCTGAGGATCGACGATGATGGCGGTGGAACTGGACTCGTCTCCGAGCAGATAGGAAGCGTGGGCCAAGCAGCCCAAGTAGTACTGTTTCAGGATCATTTAGGTTGTACACCTTATCGTACGCCCCGCATTTCCCCCACGGGGCGCTCCAGGCGATAATTAAATTGAGCCCATGACCACCCTTGAATTGCCGGGGCCGAACCCGGCCGCGCCATCCACGTCTTCATTCTCACCGGATATGAGCTGGACTAAAAACATTCCGGCGGCGAAACGATTGGACTGCGTCAGCGTCGCCAACGACGTGTTCACACTGGCGGAGCGCAAACTGAGCCACGTGGAGCGAACCGGGCTGGATAGAGAGCGAGTGCGCGTGGCCGCCTTCCTGCCCCGCCTGCCCGAAACGCCGCTGGACCGGGGCGCCCGCCGCTACGCCAGCTATATGGGCAAGAAATTCCGCGAGCACGGCCTGGATTTCCGGGTAGAAGAAGCCCAGAGCGCCGACGCTTTGGAATTGCTGTTGATGGGCGCGCAAGTCAACGACAAGATCTACGGGACATTCATCTTTTTTCCGACGCCGTTCGACAAGAGCGAGGATTATTTCCTGCGCCGCGTCCGGCCCGAAAAGGACATCGAAGGGCTGACGGTGGAAAACACCGGCCGCATGGCGCTCAACATCCGCACCGTGGACGAGGAAGAGAAATACGAGGGCGTGGTTCCTTGCACGGCGCGCGCCATCCTGACGCTGCTTTCGCAGCACAACTCCATCAAGAAGATGTTCCCGCGCGATCTCAGCCAGCACGGCCCCACCGCCGTGATTTTCAACAGCTCCTCGCGCATCGGCATTCCCCTGCAAAGCATGCTCATGCGTATCGGCGCAACGGCCGTGATGGTCCATCCCCAAACCAGGCCGGAAGACCGGGAGCATTTTCTTGAAACCGCCGACATCGTTGTCACGGCTTTTCCCGCTCTTTCGGAAGCCGAACTGATTCGAAAGGTCAAACCCGGAGCAGTTGTGATTGACTGTTCCACCGACGGTAATCTGCACCCGGACGTAGCCGAGCGAGCTTCCTATCTTTCGACGAACGATAATCATCTGGGACAAATCACTACCGCGCTCGCGCTCTACAACACCGCGTTGTGCGCGCTCTGGCAGTGTGGACTGAACGCATAGGAGGCGGGATATGGCGCCAGCAAGAGAGATCCGAAATCGTAGACAACCTGGAACGCAGCCGCCAGGAGTTCCTCGCCGCGGTGGCGGGCCTCACTGAATCGCAGGCGAAAGTTCGGCCCGATCCGGAGCGCTGGTCGGTGGTCGATTGCGTGGAGCACGTCGCCAGTGTTGAGGAGCGCTTCCTCGGCTTTCTCGAAAAGGCCGAAAAGCTGGACGCTCCGCGCGTCGACAAAGAAAAAGAAGCGGGCCTGACGGCGCGCATTCCGGATCGTTCTACCCGCGTGAAGGCTCCGGAGGCAGTGGCGCCCACCGGCCGCTTCACGACGCTGGCGGAGGCTCTCGATCAATTCAACGCCGGGCGCACGCGCAGCATTCAGTTCGCCGAAGACCGCGGAGACGAGCTTTATTGCCTGGCGTCCGCGCATCCGCGCTTCGGGCCGATGAATGGCATCGAGTTTCTGATTATCATCGCGGGCCACTCGCGGCGGCACGCCGAGCAGATCCGCGAAACCCGGGCCGCGCTGGGAGAGTCGTAGACTAGGGAAGAGTTGATCGCAACCTAATGGACTCCCGACGCAAATTTATCGGCGCCATGGCCACTGGCCTGGCATCCACGCTCGCCTCCTCGGCCGGCGTGCTGGGCGCGAACGACCGCCTGCGTGTCGGCATTATCGGCGCCGGGCAGCGCGGCGCGGAACTGGTTCATCAGGCGCTGGCCTGCCCCAATGTAGAAATCGCCGCCTTCGCCGACGTTTACAACAAGCGCCTGGACGACGCGCGAGCGCTAATTCCGGGCTCAGCGGTTTATAGTGATCATCGCCGGCTGCTGGACGACCAGAGTATCGACGCCGTTATCATCGCGACGCCGCAACATCTGCACGCGGAGCAATTCGTGCACTCGCTCGAAGCGGGCAAGCACGTCTATCAGGAAAAGACGCTGGCCTTCACGCTGGAGGATGGCAGGCGCATGCGCGCGGCCTACCGGCAGGCGTCGAAAACCGTGGTGCAGATCGGACATCAAGCCTGTTCGTCCGCCCAGCTTCGCGACGCGGTCAGCTTCCTGGCCACCGGGCACGTCGGCAAAATCACTGCGATTCGCATGCACTGGTATCGCAACACTCCGCACGGCAAGGCGCAGTGGGCGCGGCCGGTGTATCCCGACATGACGCCCGAGAACATCGACTGGAACTCGTTCCTGGGCGACACGCCGCGCCGCGACTTCGATCCGCATCGCTTCATCAATTGGCGCTTTTTCGAGGATTATTCGGGTGGCAACGTATACGAGAATCTGAGCCAGCAGCTCGCGTTCTGGTACAAGGCGCTGAACCTGCAAATCCCGCAAGCTGCGACCATGACGGGTGGCCTGTATTTGTGGAAGGACGGCCGCGACGTCCCGGACACCATGAATGTCACGCTGCAACAGGGCGAGCAGATGCTTGTGAGTTGGGATTCGGGCCTCGGCAACAGCCAGCTCGGCATCACCGAAGATGTGCTGGGTTCAGACGGCACCATCTCGCGCAGTCCGTCCGGCATTCGCTACCTGCCGCAAAAGGTGAACCGTCCCGAAGGCGTGGAGATGGCCGGCAGATCGGCTGCTTTCCCGGCCGCGCATATGCAGAATTTCGTGGACTGCATCCGGTCCGGTCCAGGATCAGGAAGAGAAACCCATGCTCCGTTTGAGCTGGGTTATCGTGTTTCAGTAGCGTGCCGCATGGCGCTCGAAAGTTACCGTCAAGGCCGGACGGTGCGCTGGGACCCGCACACCGAAACGATCAGCTAGCATTGTGGGTTAGGAAGTTCAAGAGGTTTGGCATGTGGGAAGACCCGCCTGGACACGAAACCGACGTCGGCTTCCGTTTTCTCGGGTGCCAGAAGAGGCGAACTAGGGGGCCCGGCGCGGACGAGGGCGTCTCGTCCACGGCGAAATACACCGAACTTCTCACTCAGCTAGCTTGTTAAGCCTGTGGCTGATCTGAATCGCTCCGTCGTGGCAGGTCTGCCTGCGCTTTAACGTTCCATCGCGTCGAGTTCGTGCCATGCCTCGGCATCAATTGCGGACCAGTCGGCCGCAACAGCATGATCGATATCGCGGTCTCGAATCGCGGCATCTTCCAATCGAGTTCTTAGTTGCACCGCATCGGTCTGTTTGCTCATATCCGGCGAAGCATCTCTACAGAACCACTGTTGCAGCTTAAGCCGGGAGGGATGACGCGGCTAGCGCCCGCCGCCCATTTCGAGAATGGTCCCGGTGGTATACGAAGCGGCGTCCGAGAGCAACCACAGCACGCCTTGCGCGATCTCGTCCGGAGTTCCGGCCCGTTGCATCGGTATGGAGGGGCTGAGACGCGCCAACCGCCCTGGTTCGCCATTCGCCGCGTGCAGCCCTGTGTCCACCAGCCCTGGCGCAACCGCGTTCACGCGAATTCCTTCGGTGGCCACTTCGCGGGCCAGTCCAATGGTAAAGGTGTTTACCGCGCCTTTCGACGCCGCGTAGTGAACCCATTCGCCCACACCGCCCGTTCTGGCCGCGATGGAAGAGATGTTTACGATGGCGCCGCCCGGGCCGCCACGGCGCGTTGACATACGTCGCACCGCTTCACGCGCGCATAGGATTGTTCCAACAAGATTGACTGCCAGCATCTGCGCCAGAGCTTCGCCGCCGATGTCCTCCACGCGGGAAAATCCTCCGGTAATAGCGGCGTTGTTAACCAGCGCGTGTATTGGCCCCAACTCGCGAGCGGCGGTCTCGAAGAGCCGCAACACGTCAGCCTCGCGCGAGACGTCGCCTTGGATTGACACCGCTCGCGACCCCTCTCCCGTCAGATGATCCACCACGCTTTGGGCCGCAGCCCGGTCTCGCGCATAATTCACCGCCACGCTGTACCCGTTCATTCCCAGGAGTTTCGCGATAGCGGCGCCGATCCCCCGGCTGGCTCCTGTGACGATGGCGACGTTTTGCATATATCCAGCATAGGTTGCAGACCGTTTACACGGTCGCTGGGTAGTGATACGTTGGGCCGTGATCAAGTACATCTTGTGGCATTTGCCTCAGTCCTGCCTTTGGCGCCCGTTCCAGCGCAACCCCCACCTGGGTGGCGCGATGCGGCGGTGTCCCTTCGCGCAGGCAGTATAATCGCTTCGATGAAATACGCCGCCATCGTTGCCTATACGCCCGACGCCTCTACCATCGCCAAAGCCCGTCCGGCGCACCGCGAATACCTCACCGGGCTGCAGCAACAAGGAAAGCTCGTCATATCGGGGCCTTTCTCGGACGACCGAGGTGGCCTGTTGGTCTATGAGGCCGAGACTCCCGCCCAGGTTGAAAAGCTGATCGGCGAAGATCCCTTCGCCAGGCAAGGGGTTTTCGTCTCCTGGGAGATCCGTCCCTGGAATGTGGTTTTCGTTAACCGGGATCTCCTGTGCCCGCCGCCTTGCTAACATTGAATCAGGGACTCCTCCCTTCCCCCCATGGAATTTGACTTCACGCCGGAGCAGATTCAGCTTCGCAAGAGTGTCCGCGAATTTGCCGAGCAGGAAATTCGGCCGCACGTCCTCGAATGGGACGAAGAGGAGATCTTCCCGCTCGAAGTGATCAAGAAAGCCGGCCAGCTAGGCTTCCTGGGCGCTATCTTTCCCGGAGGAACTCGGCGGATCGGGACTCGGCTATATCGAGTATTCGATCATTATCGAGGAACTCTCGCGCATCGATCCCTCGGTGGGCTTGATCGTGGCCGCGCACAATTCGCTGTGCACCAATCACATCTTTCGTCGCCGGCAGCGACGGAGCAGCGGCGCAAGTACATTCCCAAGCTGGCTACCGGCGAGTGGATCGGTTCCTGGTCGCTGACCGAATCGGAATCCGGGTCCGACGCCGGGGGCATGCGCACCAAGGCGGTGAAAGACGGCTCATGCTGGGTGCTGAACGGCAGCAAGGTGTTCACTACCAACGCCGGTTACGCCGACGTCTGCGTCGCCATGGCGGTCACCGAACGCGCCGCTTCGCATCACGGAGTTTCCGCGTTCATTCTGGAAAAGGGCGTGCCCGGATTTCAGTTCGGCAAGAAGGAAAACAAGCTGGGCATGCGCGCCAGCGCCACCGGCGAAGTGATCTTCACCGATTGCCGGGTGCCCGAATCGCAACTGCTCGGCAAGCAGGGCGAAGGATTCGTCGACAGCCTGCGGATTCTGGATGGCGGCCGCATTTCCATCGCCGCGCTTTCGGTGGGAACGGCGCAGGGCGCCTACGAAGCGGCTCTGAAGTATTCCAAGCAGCGCAAACAGTTCGGCCGGCCCATCTCGGAGTTTCAGTCCATCCAGAACAAGCTGGCCGACATGGCCACCGAGATCGATGCCGCGCGCCTGCTCACCTATCGCGCGGGCTGGATGAAGGATCACGGGCAGCGCGTCACCAAGGAATCGTCCATGGCGAAGCTGTTTGCGTCCGAGATCGCGGTGCGCGCCACCAACGAAGCGGTGCAGATCCACGGCGGCAACGGCTTCATCAAGGATTATCCGGTCGAAAAGTTCTATCGCGACGTCAAGCTGTGCACCATCGGCGAAGGCACCAGCGAAATCCAGCGCCTGGTGATCGCGCGCCAGCTCCTGAAGAGCGAATGACGGCATTGGCGGACATAAAATTCTGGCGGGCGACCCGCGCGCCGCTTGGCCCGCGCCGCCACCGCGATCGAAAATCGCTCGCCCGCCGCCGAATCATTATTGAAGGAATTGTTTCCTCATACGGGCACGCGCCACCGTGCTCGGCATCACGGGCGCGCCCGGCGCGGGAAAAAGCACGCTGACCGATCAGCTGGTTCACGAGCTTCGCCGCGAAGGCAAAGCGGTCGGCGTTCTCGCGGTCGATCCAACCAGCCCTTACACCGGCGGCGCGGTGCTGGGCGACCGCATCCGCATGCTCAGCCATCACGCCGACTCGGGCGTGTTCATCCGATCCATGGCCACGCGCGGGCACCTGGGTGGGCTGGCCGCGGCCACCACCGACATGGCGCTGCTGCTGGATGCCGCCGGTAAAGAAGTTGTCCTGATCGAAACGGTCGGCGTCGGCCAGGATGAAGTGGAGATTGCCAGGCTCGCGGACGTGACCGTGGTTGTTCTTGTTCCCGGCATGGGCGACGATGTGCAGGCGATCAAAGCCGGCATCATGGAGATCGCCGACATCTTCGTCATCAACAAAGCCGATCAGCCGGGCGCCGATCGTCTGGAGCGCGAGATCCTGGCTTTGCAGAGCCTGTCGACACGAGGCGACGGTTGGGTTCCGCCGATCGTGCACACGGTGGCGACGGATGGCCAGGGAATGAGTGAAACGCTGGCCGCGATCCGCTCGTTTCTCGGCCGCGCGGGCGCACAGAATCGCGCTGTGGCCAACTGGACTCTGCGCCTGCGTGAGATGCTGCGCGAACGGCTGATGGAGCAATTTGCGAGCATCGATTTTCAGGCTGCCGCGGAAGAAGTGGCGGCGCGGCGCTGCGGACCCCTACACGATCGTCGACGACTGGCTCGGACACGCTGGATCAGGCAAATTCGAAATCGACCACCTGGGCATCGCCGTTCGATCCCTCGACGCCGCGCTGGGCTTTTACGAGAAGCAGCTCGGCTTCCCGGTCAGCCTGCGCGAAACGGTGGAGCAGGAAAAAGTCAATGTCGCCATGCTGCCCGCCGGCGACGCGCGCATCGAACTGCTGGAAGCGTCGGAGCCGGATTCGGTGATCGCGAAATTCATCGAGAAGCGCGGCGAAGGACTGCACCACGTGGCGGTCAAGGTTCCCGATCTCGCGCGACCGTGGAACGCCTGAAATCGCAGGGCGCACGATTGCTGAACGAGCCGCGCGCCGGCGCGGGCGGGCATCATTTATGTCTTCGTCCATCCATCGTCCACGGGCGGCGTCTTGCTGGAACTAATTCAACAAGAATGAAGAAACCAACCATCGGTATTATCGGCGGGAGCGGGCTCTATTCGATGCCCGGCTTTACCGCGCATGAAGAAATGGTGATTGAAACTCCGTGGGGCATGCCGTCGGACCCTTACGTAGTAGGGCAACTGGCGGGCAAGGAAGTCGCATTTCTTTCGCGGCACGGGCGCGGCCATCGCCATTCGCCTTCGGAGCTGAATTTTCGCGCCAACATTTATGGATTCAAGTCGCTGGGCGTCGATCGCATCATTTCGCTCAGCGCGGTCGGATCGCTCAAGGAAGAACATCCACCCTTGAAGTTTGTGATTCCCGATCAATTTTTCGATCGCACGCGCGGCCGCGTCTCCACGTTTTTCGGCGAAGGTCTGGTGGCGCACGTCAGCTTCGCCGATCCGGTGTGCCCGCAGCTTTCCGCGAGTGGTGCATCAGGCTTGCATTGCGAACCGGCGTCGACGTCGGCGCGCGGCGGAACGTATCTTTGCATGGAAGGTCCGGCGTTTTCCACCAAGGCGGAGTCGAATGTTTATCGCAGTTGGGGCATGGACGTGATCGGCATGACCAACCTGCAGGAAGCCAAGCTCGCGCGCGAAGCCGAGCTCTGCTACGTCACCATCGCGATGGTGACCGATTACGATTGCTGGCATGAGGAGCACGACGCCGTCACGGTCACCGATATTTTGGCGAACCTCAAGCAGAATGCCGACAATGCTTGCAAGGTGGTGGCGGCCGCGGTGGAGAGCATGCCGGAGGCTCGCGAATGCAAGTGCGGATCGGCGCTGGCGCATGCGTTGATCACCGATCCGGAGGCCGTGCCCGAGGCCACGCGCAAGAAGCTGGAGCTGCTGGTTGGAAAATATCTCGGCTGAGCTGCTGCGCGCAGGAGTTGCTGGCGCATTGCCTGGAAGCGCGGCCCTGGCCGGAGCACTTGCTCGACGAGCTGGTCGCGCAGGGTGGCGATCGCGAGCTGTTCCGCATCGTGGTCGAGCGGCTGGCGGATCTGTTCGAGCCTCGTCTCTGCAGCGTTTACGCCGAGCTGTTTTCCCAAGTGATCGCGCGGCGCATTCCGGCCTGCATGCCGAGCACCTGGTGGCGCGATACGAGCGGGTTCGGCGGCCGCGAGTCTCTGGATCGCGATCCCGAGTTCGATTGAAAACGTTTTCGTCCTTTCGCGTATAACGCTCGGCGCCGACGTCGCCGTCACCAGCATCATTCTGGACGCCGCGAAACAGCGCTTCCCGAACGCCGCCATCTGGTTCGCCGGTCCCAGGAAAAGCTGGGAGCTGTTCGCCGCCGATCCGCGCCTGCGGCATCTTCCGATCGCCTATGGACGCGGCGGAACCATCGATGACCGGCTTGTCCGTTTGGCCGCAATTGCGCGAAGCCGTGTCTGCTGCCGAACAGCATCGTCATCGATCCCGATTCGCGGCTGACTCAGCTCGGCCTGCTTCCGATTTGCCGCGAAGAAGATTACTATTTCTTCGAGAGCCGCTCGTTACGGAGCCGACGGCGACGACATTCTCTCCTGCGCTCGACGCAGCGCTGGGTCGCGAAGACATTCGGCATTGCCCGACGCCCGCCCTTACATTTCCACCGGGCTCGAAGCGGCCGAATTCGCCACCACGGTCAGTTTCGGCGTCGGCGAAAATCCAGCCAAGCGCGTAGCCGATCCGTTCGAAGAAGAACTGCTGCGGCGATTGCCGCGGCCGATCCTGATCGACAAAGGCGCGGGCGGCGAAGAGGCCGAACGCGTGGAGCGGGCAGTGGCAAAGGCAGGCGGAGACGGCATCGTGATGTGGGATGGCTCCTTCGCGGGATTCGCCGCGCATATTCAGCGCAGCCGGCTCTATGTTGGATACGACTCAGCCGGCGGCCACGTCGCGGCCGCTTGCGGAATTCCGATGATCAGCATTTTTGCGGGCGCCGTTTCCGAGCGCATGTTCCAGCGCTGGCGTCCGACCGGGCCATGGCAAGATCGAGATCATTCGCCCGGAACAAATGGGCGTGGCCGAAGATGCTCGCTACTTTTGAGGCTTGTCTTCGCCGGATTTCTCTTTCGTCTGATCTTCGGGAAGCGCGATCCGGCGTCTCGAACTTGATGGTGGATTCGGTTCCGAACTTGCGATACAGCCGGAACTCGATATCGTTCTTCGTCATCTGACGGTCCCGCTTGGACGTCAGGACCGACTTCAGCGGCAACATGTACTGCGCGTCTCCGATGGTCTCGAAGTCGTAGTCGAGCGAAGTGCTGATGTCGTGGATCGGGAAGGTGCTCGGCATGTCATACGGGGTCATGACGATCTTCACCACCATCTTCGAGTCCTCATCGATATAGACCAGGCCGCGATAGGCGGGCACGATGTGCAGCTTGTCGTCGGCCTCCACGCGATAGTGCGAAAACTGCTGCTGCACATCGTAGGCGAACACATAGGTCTTGTGGCCGCGCAGCTTGCCCCAATGATCCCAGGAGAACTCGGTGTGAGTCTCCGGCTCGAAGATCTCGCTCCAGCATGCTGGCGAATTCGCCTTCCGACGTTGTGCCGCCAAATTGCCGCATGTTGGCGTTGGTCACCGGCTGGTTGTTATGCAGGATCACTTCGTAATTCTCGACGCCGTTGTAGCTGAGGCGCGCCGTGATGGTGTCGGAGTGATACCAGTTGTTGCCGACCCCGGTGGGATCGAAATCGCGGCGCGTCACCTGAACGCAAATGAAATTGGGCAACTGCTTGGTGTAGTTCAACGCGTATTCGCGGGTTTGTTCGATGATTTTCCCCTGCTCCTCGGAACTCGGCGGCGGGGGCGGAACGTAGACCGGCGGCGGCGGAGGCGGGGGAGCAACGGTCAAGCTGGCGGAAGCCTCGCTCAGCTCGCGCAACGCCGCCACTGTTTTTGGTCCGGCGCCCAGGCTTTGCAAATCTTCGATGGTCCGGTCCTCCAGCTTGTCCGTGAGCTTTACTTGGCGCAAATACTCGGCTACTTTAATGTCGGGTTGCTTGAGCTGCACTGACGATCGAATGAACATGACCAACTGCGCCACGGTCAAATTCATTTCGCCGGCGGCGGTGAGAATGGCGGCGGTCACCAAAACAAGCAGACAACGCATACTAACTCCTATTGTCTCTCAGGTTGCGGCGGACAGGAGATTCTCCAGCGCCGCGCGCAAATCCGGGTATTGGAAGCGGAAACCGGCCGATTTCGCCACGATGGGAAGCACGCGCTGGCTGGCGAGCAAAACCTCGGACATTTCGCCGAAAGCGAGCTTCAATGCAAACGCCGGGACGGGAAAAATAGCCGGCCGATGCAGCGTGCTGGCCAGCCTGCGAGTGAATTCGTCGTTGGTGACCGGGTGCGGGAGCGGTGGCGTTCACGGACCCTTGCAAAGCCGCATTCTCCATCGCAAACTGAATCAGGTTTACCACGTCGTCAATATGGATCCAGGCCATCCATTGTTCGCCGGAGGCCAATCGTGCCGCCCACGCCCAGCCGGAACGGGAGCAGCAGCTTCGCGAGCGCCCCGCCCTGTCCCAACACCATGCCGAATCGCAGGCTGACCACGCGAATGCCGAGCGCCTCGGCAACTCGCGCGGCGTCCTCCCAGTCCATCACCAGCCTCGCCAGAAAGCCGACGCCCGGCGGCGATGTCTCGGTGAGAATTTCGTCGCCCCTCGATCCATAATATCCGACCGCGGAGGCACATACCAGCACGTTCGGGCGGTTAGATCTGCGCCGAGAGCGCGTGGACCAGGCGGCGCGTCCCCTCCACACGGCTCTCATACATGCGCTTCTTGGCGGCTTCCGTCCACCGCTGCCCGATCGGTTCTCCGGCCAGGTGCACGATTGCGTCGCACGCCGATGGCGTTCCGTCGCGAGGAATTACCAGCGCCACGTCCCCCGCAGAAGTCAGGCGCTCCCGCAGCCGTTTGCCGATCATGCCGCTGGCGCCCGTTATTGCGACGTTCACTTTAGACATTCTAAGCCTGACTTCTCCATAATGAAGGTTGCCGCCATTGAGGGCGTTCACATGAGAGCTTGGAACCGCGCCAAATTGCTGTGGGGCTACCTGCGGCGCAAGTCCGCGCTCAACGCGCTTCCGGTGGAGTATATCGTCGAGACCACGGCGAAGTGCAACCTGTATTGTCCCATGTGCCCGCGCGAGACCCACAAGCAGCCCAAGGCGGACATGGCGGACGAGATTTTCGAGCGGCTGGTGCGCGAGTCGGGCGAAAGCGCCGAGCATATGATGCTGATCGGCCTGGGCGAGCCGTTCATGGATCGCAAGATTTTCGAGCGGATCGAATATTGCGAGCGCCACAACATTTCCACCTTGCTTTCGACCAACGGGACGTTCTTCGATGAGAAAACCTGCGCGCGGCTGCTTGACACGCCGCTGGAGCACATCACGCTGAGTTTCGACGGCGCCACCAAGGAGACGCTTCGAATACTATCGCAAGGGCGCCAATTTCGAGAAGGTGCGCGACAATTTCCTGCGCTTCGCCCGCATGAAGCACGAGCGCGGGTCCAAGATGCAAGTGGTGGTCCAGATGGTGCGGATGGAGCGCAACGCCGGGGAAGTGGACGATTTCGTGCGCTTCTGGCAAGACGTGCCGGGCGTGGATCAGGTGCGCATCAAGGAAGATGAAACCAACGTGCTGCAGCCGGAGGCCCGGCACGCGGCGGAGGATTGGAAACATCCCTGCCACTATTTGTGGCGCGGCCCCATGTACGTGAAGCAGAATGGCGACGTGTATCCGTGCTGCCAGAGCTACACGCTGGATGGCGGGCCGGTGGGGAATATCGGGACGGAAAGCCTGCCTGAGATTTGGAATTCGAGCGCCATGCGGCGCATGCGAGAGCTGCATGTGGCGGGACGCGCGGGGGAAATCGATGTGTGCGCGCGCTGCTGCACCACCATTCCGAGCGGCTTGCTGGTGGCCGGAAGCCTGCTCCTGCATGGACGCACGGTGCGCAGGCTGCTGCCGTGGGTGGAACGGCTGGTGTACTTCTCGAAGCTGCCGCGGTCGTTACTGACGCCGCCGGGCAAGAATGCGAGCCAAAATGCAAACGACAGCGAGCTGGTGCAGATCGACGCTGCGCGGAAGTAGCGTGGTTACCAGGTTTCTGCCAAGCGCACGAACGTGCGCAGACCCACGCCGGTGGCGCCTTTCGCCATGTAGGGTTTGGCGTCGTCCAGCCAGGCGGTGCCCGCGATGTCCAGGTGAACCCAGGGCGTTTCGTCCGACGAAATCGCGAATGAACCAGGCGGCGGTGATGGATCCGCCAGCGCGCCCGCCGATGTTGTGGAGATCGGCGAAGGCGCTCTTCAGCAGCTCTTTGTATTCGTCGTCCATGGGCATGTGCCAGGTCTTCTCGCCTTCGGCTTTGGCCGCGGCCAGCAGCTTTTGCAAGAAAGGCTTCGTTGTTGGTGAAGGCGCCGATGTTGACGCTGCCGAGAGCCACCACAATGGCGCCGGTCAGTGTTGCGGCGTCCACCAGATGGGTGCAGCCCAGGCGCTGGGCGTAAGTGAGGGCGTCGATCAGGATCAGCCGGCCTTCGGCGTCGGTGTTCAGCACCTCGACGGTTTTGCCGGAGAGCGATGTGACGATATCGCCGGGCCGCTGCGCTTTGCTGCCGGGCATGTTTTCGACGGCGGGCACCAGCGCGGTCACCGGGATGGCGGCTTGAGTTGCGCGATGGCGCGCATGGCGCCGAGCACGGCCGCGCCGCCCGCCATGTCGTACCTCATCTTTTCCATGCCTTCGGACGGCTTGATGGAGATGCCGCCGGTGTCGAAGGTGACGCCCTTGCCCGACCAGGCCGAGATGATCCTTCGATGCGGGAGCGCTTGGCGGGCTTGTAGCGAATGACGATCAGCGCGGGCGGCTCGGCGCTGCCCTGCGCGACGCCCAGCAGCGCGCCCATGCCGAGCTGGCGCATGCGATCCTGATCCAGAATTTCGCATTCCAGGCCGAATTCGGACGCCATTTGCCTTGGCGCGCTCGGCCAGCAGGGTGGGGGTCAGGACATTGGCGGGTTCGTTGGCCAGATCGCGGGTGAAGTTTTGCGCTTCGGCGAGGATGCGCCCGCGGTCCACCGCCGATTGCGATCCGGCTCTTTAGTCAACCAGTACGGAAAACGAGTCGATCTGCTTTTCGTTCTTCTTCGGATCGGTCTTATAGCGGTCGTTTTCGACATCCGCCAGAACCGCGCCCTCCACCGCGGCCGCCGCGAAATCATCGGAGCGCCAGGGCCTCATCCAGAGCCAGCGTGATGCTGTGGATGCCCTTGGATTTCAGCGCGCGGACCACGGCGCCGGTGAGTTTGCGAAGCTCGGCCGCATCGAACTTGTCGCGCTTTCCGCCGCCCGCCAGCACCAGGCGCTTGGCCTTCAGCGCCTGCCGGGCGATGCAGGATCGCGATCTCGAGGGCCTTGCCTGAGAACTCGCCGGAATCGTACAGCTCTTTGATCTGGTACGGCCGCCTGGCAGTCTTCGGGCTGGCGTGCCTTCAAATCCCACGATGACCAATGCGTCCGAATCCACTTCCCCCAGTTTCTTCGGTTCCAGCCTGATCTCCATTTATCCCCGTCCCCTTCTTTATCCTGTCGTCTGTCCGATAGCCGCGCGGGCCTCGGCTTCCATCTCCCGCGTGCGCTCGGCTTCGCGCTTGTCGTGCAGCTTCTTACCCTTGGCGACCGCGAGTTCCACCTTAATGTGCCCGCTTTTCAAATACATCTTGGTGGGAATCAGCGTCAACCCTTTTTCACGCGTTTTTCCCAGCAACTTGTCGATCTCTTCTCTATGGAGCAGCAGCTTGCGCCGCCGGGTAGGTTCATGGTTCTCGCGGTTGCCATGCGAATACTGGCCGATGTGAGCGTTCAGCAGCCAAGCCTCGTTGTCTTGCACCTCGGCAAAGCTATCTTTCAGCTGGACCCGGCCATCCTTGGCCGCCTTTACCTCCGTGCCGGTAAGGGCAAGGCCGGCTTCAAACCGTTCCAGCAGATGATAGTCATGCCCGGCATGACGGTTATCGCTCAAGATCTTGATCCCAGGCTCGGCCATTTTAAATACAAGGCTCCGGTTATGATGCAAGGCTCCGGTCTCGATTCCAGCAACCGCCTTGACACCGCGTCCGGAGGTCTTGTTTTTCTAGTCAACGCCAGGAAAGCCAGCAGCGTCAAGCGTTTATGTGGAAGTTTCCGGGTCCGGCTCAGGCTCATTGTAACATAGGGCCTTCATAGAGAATAAGATGATTTCTTTTAACAGGTTACGCGCCTTCGCTCCGCTTTGCGTGGCGCTACTGCTGCTGCCCGCCGACGGCCTCCAGGCCAGAACCCGCAAAGGCGACAAGCTGTTCAAGCTGGGGGTAGAGGCCGAAGCTCGCAAGGAGTACGACAAGGCGCTGGAGTATTCCAGCAGGCGCTGAGCCACGGATCCCAAGGAAACCACCTACGAACTGGCCACGCGCCGCGCGAGGTTCGAGGCCGGACAGGCGCATGTGGAGGCAGGGAAAAAGCTGCTGCAAGCCAATGATCTGGAAAAGGCCCTGGCGGAATTTCAGAAGGCCTTCGCGCAGGATCCCGGCTCCATGATCGCGCTGCAGGACATCCAGCAGACCAAAGAGCTGCTGGAGCAGAAAGCAAAAGGGGCTGGTTCCTCCGGGCGAAAAACCGCTGACTTCGGCGGAAAAGGCGCAGAAGGATAGCCTGGAGATGATCGAGTCACTCCAGCCGGTGCCGGAGTTGAAGCCGGTAACCAACCAGATCAGCCTGCTCAAGATGAACAATCAGCCGCCCAAGGTGCTCTATGAGACGGTGGGCAAGCTGGCGGGAATCAACGTGCTGTTCGATCCGCAGATGCAGGCCGGGCAAGAACGCGAATCTGGATCTGAACAACGTCACCTTGCAGGAAGCGCTGGATTACATCGCGCTGCTGACCAAAACCTATTGGAAGCCGGTAAGCGGCAACGCCATTTTTGTCACCGAAGACAACGTGACCAAGCGCCGGGACTACGAAGACGAGGTGGTGAAGGTTTTCTATCTGAAGAATCCCACTTCGAACCAGGAGTTCTCTGAGATGGTGACGGCGGTGCGGTCGGTGACGGACGTGCGCCGGATGTTCCAGTTCAATGCCGAAAATGCGATCGTGGTGCGCGACACCGTGGATAAAGTCGCGCTGGTGGAAAAGCTGCTGCACAATCTGGACAAGCCGAAGGCGGAAGTAGTGGTGGACGTGATCGTGATGGATGTGGCGAGCGACATCAGCCACCAGATCGGCGCGGGGCTGGTCTCTAACGGCACTAACGGGTTGTCCTTGCCGATTCAGTTTTCGCCGACGAATCCGATCACCTCTTCCACTACTGGAGTAAATGGGACCGGAGGCACGGGAGCGACCAGCACTACGGGCGCCACTACCACCACCGGCACCACCACCGGCACTACAGGCACTTCCACTTTCGTCGCTCTATCGCAACTGGGACACATAGGCACGAGCGATTTTTCAACCAGCCTGCCGGGCGCGACATTGCAGGCCGTGATGTCGGATTCCAGAACGAAAATACAGGAATCGCCGGAAGTGCGCGTTTCCGACGGCCAGAAAGTGACGTTGAAGATCGGTGAGAAATATCCTTACGCTACGGGCAGTTTCCAGCCGGGCGTCGGCACGGTGGGCGTAAGCCCGCTGGTGAGTACGCAGTTTCAGTTCGTCGATATTGGGGTGAATGTTGAGCTGACGCCGCACGTGCATGGGAACGACGAAGTGACGTTGCACGTGAGCGTGGATATCTCGAACATCGCGAACACGCTGAATCTGGGCGGCCTCAGCCAGCCGGTGATCGGACAAAAGAAGAACGAGGCTGACATCCGCTTGAGGGATGGGGAAGTGAGCCTGTTGGGCGGGTTGATGTCAGACCAGGACACCAGCGTGATCGGCGGAATTCCAGGCCTGGTGAACATACCGATTCTCGGTAAATATCTATTCGGCAACGTGTCCAAAGACAAGCAGAAAGAACAGTTGATGATCGCGCTGATTCCGCACATCGTACGACGGCCGGACATTACAGGGCTGGACCTCAAAGGCATCTCGGCGGGAACGGACGCGACGGTCAAGCTGAGTTATGCGCCGAAAGTGGACGGGCCTGTGGCGCCGGCTGCCACTCCTGCCCCTGGAGCGACGGCGGGTGCAAACGGGACGGCGGCCGCGGTAACGCCGTCCATTCCCGGCGGTGCGGCTGCTCTGGCGTTCAATGCTGCCAAGGTGCAAGCCCAGTTGAGCAGTCAGGTGACCATCGCGCTCCAGGCGCAAAACATGACCGATCTTGCGAGCGTCCCGGTGAAAGTGCGGTGGGATCCGAAGGTGCTGCGACTGGAGATGATCTCGCCGGGCGCGCTGCTGACGCAGGACGGCAAGATTCTGGCGCCCAGTCTCGACATCCGCAATGACACCGGCGACGCGAGTATCGAGGTAAACCGGGTAGCCGGCGCGGGCGGCGTGAACGGCACCGGTCCACTGTTGCAGCTTACCTTTACCGCCGTGGGCAAAGGAACCACGACAGTGAGTGTGACGGAAGCCACGCTGAAGAATTCGGCCCAGCAGCCGATCATGGTGCAGACGCCATCGGTTTCCGTAACCGTGCAGTAACAAATGCGGCGCAAGAGACAAGGCGGTCTGACGCTGGTGGAGCTGATCGTGGCCTTCACCATCATGATGATCCTGACGTCCATGGCCGTTCCGCTGGCGCGCTACAAGGTGCAGCGTGACAAGGAGCGCGATCTGGAGCGCGCGCTGGTCCAGATCCGGAACGCGATTGATAAGTTCAAAGACGATATGGACGCCCAGAAGATCGGCCCGGCGAAGCTCGATTCGGACAACTATCCGGAGAGCCTGCAGCAACTGGTGGATGGAATCAAAGCGACCGGATCGGTAGACAAAAAGAACAAATACTTGCGCCGCATTCCTAAGGATCCCATGACGAACTCCTATGAGTGGGGTCTCAGGAGCGACCGTGACGATCCTACGTCGCAGTCCTGGGGCGGTCAAAACGTATTCGATGTGTACACCAAGAGCATGGATAAGGCGCGCGATGGAACTTCCTATTCCCAGTGGTGAAGCCCTGACCAAACCGGTTGAGATCAAGCCAGCCGCGCTTCCCAACCGCAGGCGCTTCGGGTTTACATTTATCGAACTGATGATCGTGATGGCGATCATTGCAGTCTTGATGGCGGTGGCGCTTCCCATCTATACGCGATCCATCATCCGGTCCAAGGAAAGCGTGCTCAAGAACAATCTGTTCACCATGCGCACGGTGATCGATGAGTATACCTACGACAAGCAGAAGGCTCCGCAAACGCTGCAGGATCTGGTGAGCGACGGCTATCTGCGGCAGGTGCCCATCGATCCGATCACCGGGAACGCCGAGTCCTGGAGGCTGATCATGGAAGACGCCACCAACACCGTCAACCAGACGCAGCCGGGAATCTTCGACATCCGCAGCGGCGCGGAAGGAACTAGTCTGGAAGGGACGCCGTATTCGGAGTTCTAGCGGCAGGCAGCGCCGGCGCGCGCTTGGGTATTTGTTTCCAGATGAAAAGCCGGTACAGCATCAGCACCGTAAGCATCGCTCCGTACATCAGCGGCAGGCGCTCGTCTGATTTCACCAGCCACATGTAGTGAATCACGCCGGCCAGCGCGGCGAAGTAGATCAGCCGGTGCAGGCGCTGCCAGTTCCTGAATCCCATTCGCCGAACCCAGCCCGCCGTCGACGTGATGGCCAGCGGCAGCAGCATGGCGAAGCCCAGCATCCCCACGGTGATGAAGCGCCGCTTCAGCACGTCGGCCCACATGTCGGAGAAGTTGAACGATTTGTCCAGAATGAACCAGGTCATAAAATGCAGGCACACATAGAAGAAGGCGAACAGGCCCAGCATGCGGCGATAACGTACCAGCCGGGGCTGATTGAAGATTTTACGTAACGGCGTAATCGAAAGCGTGATCAGCAGGAACCGAATGGTCCATGTGCCGGTGTCGTGCGTGATGTATTCGACCGGATTGGCGGTCAACTCCGGCGCGTTGCCGGTGGTTAGAAGCTTGTAGAACGGCCATGCCAGCAGCAGGAACGGAACCAGGCAGGCCGCAAACACAATCGTCTTCGTCCAGCGGCTGCCGAGTATCGTATTCAAGATGGATCTAGTAATACTTGCGAAGATCCATGCCCGCGTACAGGCTGGCCACCTCGCTGTACCCGTTAAACATTAAAGTATCGCGATTGAACAGTTCGCCCAGGCGGCGTTCTTTGGCCTGGCTCCAGCGGGGATGATCCACCTTCGGATTCACGTTGGAGTAAAAGCCGTACTCGTTGGGAGCGGACAGATTCCACGTTGTGGGGGGCTGCTTTTCCACCAGACGAATCTTCACCAGCGACTTCGCGCTCTTGTACCCGTATTTCCAGGGCACCACCAGCCGGATGGGCGCGCCGTCCTGATTGGGCAGCGATTCGCCATACAACCCCACGGCCAGCAGCGCCAGCGGATGCATGGCTTCGTCCAGGCGCAGGCCTTCCACATAAGGGAACTCGATGCCGGCCCAGCGCCCTTTCGGCATCTGCTTGGGATCGTAGTAGGTTTCAAACGCCACGTACTTTGCTTTGGGAGTCGGCTCCACTTCCTTCAGCAGCGCAGCCAAGGGGAAACCGATCCAGGGCACGACAATGGACCACCTTTCCGTGCAGCGGTGCCGGTAGATGCGCTCTTCGAGCGGCGCGATCTTGAACAGGCCGTCCAGGTCGAAAGTCTTGGGCTTGGCTACTTCGCCTTCCACCTTCAGCGTCCAGGGCGAAGTGCGGAAATTTTTGGCGTTTTCGGCCGGGTCGCCTTTGTCGGTGCCGAACTCGTAAAAGTTGTTGTAATGCGTGATGACTTCTAGCGGCGTCAGCTTTTCTCCGCCGGCATTGTAAGAAGTCTTCTTGATCTCAGGCAGTTTCATGCCCGCTCGCGCGGCTCCCGCCAGCGCGCCCAAACGCGAGGGAGCTTGCCAGGAAGCGACGCCGGTTGATGTACATCTGCCTGGGTGTAATGTCGGAATAACGGAGATCAGCGGGTTTTCGAATCAGCATAAGGCCCTGCTCTTATGGTAACGCTTTCAGCCGGGGATGGCGTCCGACGAGACTATCTTCCCGATGATCCGAACCCGCCCGCGCCGCGCGCCGAATCGGTGAGGTCGTCACCCTGTTGCCATTCCACGGCATCGTAGGGAGCCACGATGAGCTGCGCGATGCGGTCGCCTTTTTCAACGACATAATCGCCGCGGCCCAGGTTGAACATGACCACCCGGATTTCTCCCCGGTAGCCGGGATCAATGGTGCCGAAATTTACCGTGATGGAATGCTTCAGGGCCAGGCCGCTGCGAGGGCGTACCTGCGCTTCGTGGCCGCGCGGGAGTTCGATCGCGATGCCGGTGGGCACGGCTTGCGCTGTTCCGGGCGTGAGTACCGTGCGCTCCAACGCGCACAGGTCCATGGCGGCGTCCTCATCGGGGCCATGGGCGTAGCTGGGAAGAATGGCTTCGGGGTGTAGCTTCTTGATGCGGATCTTCATGGGTAAGGAACCAGTGTGGCATGGAGCGCAGCGCTAAGATTGATGCGATGCCGTTAAGGTACCAATCCGGCGAAGAGGTGCTCGCGGGCGATCGTATTCTTTACGCTTCCCAACAGGGCACGATAGAGTTTGTGGCAACGGCGGAAGATCCGAAATACGCCTGGTATGTGCAACAATACGGCGGCGGCTGCATGATTCTAGTTGCGCCGTTTGGCAGTCTTTTCGTCAGCGACCCTAGTAATGACGAAGATCTCGACTTCGTTTCCCGAGGTGAGGATGCCTCCGTTAAGCAGCAGGACTCTTAACGCGGCATCGAGACAAGGCGCCCAAGAGTACGATCACGCCTGGCGCGCTCCTCGCGCAGAATCTTGGCTGGCGAACGCTTGTACTTTACCGGCGTTCGGCTTGCGATGCGTTCGGCAAGCTCCTTCTTTGTGGGGCGCTCCGCGACGTGCTCCATCTCTCTTAGGAGAAAATCGGAAAGCGAAAGACCTTCCAACGTCGCCTTGGATTTCAGTCTCCGATGCAACTTATCGGGAACGTTACGCAGTTGGATCGTCTTCGGCATCCTATCAACATACTTGCATGAACGGCTGAACGAACCAAAGTGTTATTGCACAACCATGATCGGCGCCTGCCAGAACGCGACCTTCTGCCCCATCGGATCGAGCACCGTCACCTGGCAATTGTAAGCACCGGGCGAGAGCGGATCCAGCGAAAGATCGAATCGCAGCGGCATGGTCTTCAAACGATTATTCAGCGCGTCGGTAACCGAGCGCGGCGGAGTTTCGAAGACCTTGGATTGCCCGCGGTAGAAGGTGACGAACGCCGCCAGCGGTTCCGTGCTCGTGACGCCTTGCTCATACGCCTGAAGATAGACGTACATTTCGCGGCTCTTGCTGAATACCCGCGTGACGCTCGGAATCAGCTTCTGGCCGTCTTGCACTAGCGGGTTGGTGGTCTCGGCCTGATCTTTGCTCTTCAACGAGTTGTAAATGGCTTCCTTCAGATCCACGCGCTGGCTGCTCAACACGACGGAGCTAATGGGAATCCGCTTCAGCTCTTTGTTCAGGTTGGGGATCACAAACGCAGTTTCGTAGGTGCCGATCCGGCCGGTCTCCGCATCGCGCGCCAGAAGTTTGATCTTGTACTTGCCGGGCAGCAGCGTGAAGCCGGTGACATATTCGATGGGTTGTTTGGCCAGCTTCGCCGCAGTTTCACCGCTTAGCTTAATGTCCTCCTTGTCCCGCACGTTTTGTATGGTGCTGCCGAACTCGTCCTTCACTTCGCCGATAAAATCGATGAGCGTGCGTTCCGCGCCTCCCTTGCGCGCCAGCGCCAGCTCGCGCCCTGGAATTTTCACCACCACCGGCACGAAGTATTCGGCGCGGTTCAACTGGAAGTAGTCGATCTCCATGGCGATGGTCAGCTCGGTAATCGGATCGCCCAGCATCAGCGCATCCTCCAGCTGCCGCTCTTTTTCGGCGCTGGTGAATTTGCCGAAAATCTTGCCGGCGAAGTAGCCCTGGCGATAATCGAGCGTTGCCACAGCTCCGTTGTTCAACGCGATTTTGATGCGCCGGAACTTGCCGTCCAAGGCGGTGTTGGTCGCGTAGTAACCTAGGATGTAGTAACTCGAGACGCTATTCTGCGCCTGCACGATTCCTCGCGCCAGATCGTTGTTATCCAGCAGCGCCTTGCCGCCCGTGTCGGCGGCCAGTGCAAACAGCGTATCCTGCGACTGCTGGAAATTGGTGGTCATGGCCAGCGCGGAAGCGCCGGTGTACATGCCTCTGCCGCCTGGCGATCCCTGGGTTGCGTCGCCGATGGGTGCCTGAGCCACTAAGCCGCGAGCGTCGATCGGCCAGAACGAAACTCCGGCGCGGATGGCGGCATTAGTTGTGGCGTGCAGTTGCGCCTGGTTGTCCAGTCCGTTGAGCCGCAGACCGCTGGCGAAATACAGTACCGACTTCTTCTCGCTAAGCTGCCCCAACATTTTGGCCGCAGTCTGAAGAGCCGAGAGCTGGCGGTTGGTATTGAAGATGTTGAACTCGCTATCGTCCTGGCCGAAGGCCGCGCCGGTGTCGGGAGTGCTGTCATCGTTGGTGGTTTCGTCGAAACCCTGCGCTTCGCCGACGATCATGGTTTCAAGGATGCTAATCAGGCGCGTGCGATCGTCCGTAAAATCCGACATCACTCGAACGGCGCCACTATCGAATCGCATCAGCGCCAAGCGATCCGCCGGCGTCATCTGAGTGCGGATGAACTTTTCCGCCGCGGTGATGGCGCGCGCTTGATCCTGCGGCGGCATCGCGGACATGTCGAAGTAAAGGACCAGCAAACGACGGCCTTGGTAGCGAAGATCACCGGGCTTTTCCGTCGTAATCTGCGTTTCAGGCAGCTTCTTGAGGGGCGTCGGCACGGTCATAATCGGAGGCTCGGCGTCGCTGGCCTCAGGCAGCTTTTGATATTCGAAGAAGCGAATGGTCTGCTCGGCCCCGTCTTCGGTTACCGTAAAGTCTTTCGCCGTCAGCCCTTCGATAGGTTTGCCGTTCTTGTCCTTCACATTTACCGTCTCAATCACTAACTGGCTGCTGGTGGAGAAGGTGGCGGGAGCAGCGGCGTCGGCAGGTGCATTTTGACCGATTTGTTGCGCGCTGATGGCGAATGCCGACAGCAAGAAGACGATGGTGACGCGCATTACCTCAAAACCTCACTATAAATCCTGTTGTAAGACTGCGCATGGCATTTGCTGCGGCCGGAAGACCGAACTGCGCGCTGGCGAAGGTAGTGTTCCAGCTCGGGAAAGTGACGTGATTGATCGGGTTGGTGGAATCGATGCGCAGGTCGCCGCTCAGCCGGTCGGTCAATCGGAACGTGCGTCCCGCGGACGCGTTCAGCGTGAACTGCGCGGGCCCGGTGATGGAGTCCCGCCCGGCGTTGCCCCATTGACCCGGAAGTGGCGCGGCATAAGCGTCGGGATTCAGGTGCAGGCCTGGCGGGGCGTCATCGACGGACGCGCCCGTATAGTTGGGCCGCAGTGCATTGGTGAACCCCGTACCCTCTTCCGGCGCTAGATAGGACGGCGTAAGCGGCAGTCCGGTGCCTGCGGCGATGGTGGCGCTAAGCATCCAGCCCTTGAACAGCGCGCCCCTCCAACCGTTCAGCAGCGTGCCTCCAGCCAGGCCCATGCCGGTGGTGTACTGGATGGTCGCGTTCACCAGGTGACGCTGATCGAAACCGGAGAGACTTCGCTCCGCGCTCAAGTCCATCCAATTCTGCGCCAACAGGAGATTCCGCACGCTGGACGCCGCCGCGCCGCCCGCGGCAGCCGTGTTGGGCGTGCTGGCCGAGGCTCCCAGGCCGCCTAGCACCGCGTCGTCGTCGATCGCTTTCGCGAAAGTGTATTGGACACTGGCCGTAAATCCACTATGCAGCCGGCGGCGCAGTTGGAGGGAGCCGGCTTCGCGCGTCGAATTACCGTTCGACGTGACGTACTCATAACCGGCCGGGCAGCCGGGGCATGGATTGGTCGCGATCCCAGCTGGGTAAGTATTCGGCAAGAATTCCTGAGTTCCGTGCGTGCCCTTGGTGCCGATGTAAGTCGCTGTCATTTGTAGCGAGCCTGGCAGATCGCGCTGCAGGGAAGCCTGCCAGATCTGTGCATAGCCCGGGCGAAAGTTCGGATCGATGCCAAATGTATTGGGGGTGGTGGCTGGAGAAGCGTTGAATCCGCCGGCGAGAGTCAGTGGATTGGTGGGAGTGTTTTGCACGCTGAGGCTCTTCGACAGTGGGTACTGCTGCGCCATTTGGTTGGCGATGGTTTGGTAGACCGACGTATCGTAGTAAACTCCATAGCCTGCGTGAATCACCACCGACGATGCAGGGAGAGGCCGCCAGGCGATGGCGACGCGCGGCTCAAATGCGCGCTTATCGGGATGGATCAACGAGTCCGGATAGTGCTGGCCGGTCAATGTACCGACTGGACTGCTCGCCACCACCGGGGCTTCCGCGCCAAAGCCGGGAACAACATCGAGATTCACCAGGCGGCCATACAGCTCAGTGAGCGGCGATCCGTACTCCCATCGCACTCCGGCGTTCAAGGTGAAGGCGGAATTGATACGCCAGTCATCGGTGAAAAACGCGTCGTATAAGGAACCGCGAAAGTATTTATCCGCGTTCCCGAATGCGACGGCGGCCACATCGGGAATACCCAGCAGGAAGTCCGCGAAATCCGAACCAGTGGCGGCGCCGGTGAAGGTGAACGTCCCGCGCCCGTTCTGCTGGCTCAGCACATTGAATTGCTGCTTCTTGAAATCACCGCCGAATTGGAATGTCTGACGCCCGCGAATCAGGAAAAACGAGGCGGAAACAGCGTTAGTCTCATTATGGTTCTGGGCCTGTTCCACGTCCGAAAGCCCCGCGAAACCGCTCGAGAAAGAAAGCCCTGGCGGTCCCCAGTTCAACGGGTCTTGATCGTTACCCTCGATACCAGCCGCGCCTGAGACGTTCTCGCGATTTCCAAAAAACGGAGTAAGGCCCATTGACAAGCGGCTGAACTGAAACCCGAACGTCCCAAAGAATCCCTGCTTGAAGCGGTGAAACCAGTTGGCGTTCGCGGTGAGCCCCAGGGTGTCGGTGGTGTCCAGGAATCCGAAGACGTTGGGACTATCTTGCCGCGTGCTCTGAAAAGCAAAGCCGCCGAAGAGCTGATTGTTGCGATTGATGGATTGGTTCAATCGGGATTGCAAGCTGTCCTGATGAGTGATGCTGACGAGCGGAACCTGGTAGTTGTAAGCTCCGGGGGTCGCGATGTTCGGCAGCGGGTAAAGATTCAACAGCGCTTGGGCTTGCGGGCTGATCCGGCTCTGGGGAATGATGCCGCCTGCGAACGGCACGCCAGTGAGCGGGTCGACGATGGTTGTAAGCAACGGGGAATTGAGCAGTTGAGAGAGGTTCCCATTCCGCTCCGCCGCCGTTGGCATGAGTCCGATGCCGTTTGGGCTATCGGTGCGGTTGCGCATCCACGTATAGTTCACAAAGAAGTTGGGGCCGTTCCTGATCAGGTGAGGAATCCTCAGGGGTCCGCCGAAGAACGCGGAAGCGGTGAAGTGATTGTAAGGGTACTTGGGGGTGTTCAGGCCCGTTATGGAAAATTGCCGAGCGTCGAACACGGAATTGTCCACGAAAATGCCCAGGCCGCCGTTATAAAGCGATCGCCCGCCATTGCGGTTGTTGCCGAAGGCCGGGAATAGCGCGAAGGGCGAGCTGGCGCCGTTGTTCACGCTGCCGTTGATCAGAAGGCCATCGGCGGAGCGCTGCTCGGCTTCCTCTCGCGCTGGCTCTGTTTCGCTGACGGACGGTTTCGCTTCCGGCTTCTTCGGCTCACCGGGGGCGCTCGGCGCTGGAGGGGCTACGGGTGGAGGCCGCACGGCCAACTGCGCTTCGGCGTGGATCTGATCGAGCGAAAGCATTTTCAGTTCCCATATCGGAGGCTGCGTTGCCGGTGAAATGGTGATCTCAGCTTTCAGGGTCTCAAAGCCGAGCATCTCCACTTGAATGGACCACGTTCCGTCGGCGAGATCCGGAAAAGAATACGCGCCCTGTGGATCGGTGACGGCTGCAAATTTCTTGTCGCCTTGAAGCGCAGTAACCGTCGCACCGGGCACGGGCAGGCCTCCGAATGTGACTTGGCCATGCTCCCCAGCGGCCACCAGATTAACCACCACCAGTGCGATTGCAACCAGGGAGCGAAGGAAGCGGCGAATCACAAGCGTGGTCCTCTAGTTCTCCGACGGTCTTTCGATGTGATCGATGACCAGCATTTCAACGGAACCCTTTTGCGATTCCAGCTTTAAGCCGAGCTGCTCCTGGAGCGCGGTGAATAATGAAGGGCCGTTGGGATCTATCGGCGGCAGCGCAGGCATGCCGGGTGGCCCGCCGCCCGGAGCTGCCGGGAATTGGCCCTGCTCCGGCGTGTAGTCCAGGTTGATGTCGTACTTTCCGGTGAGATTGGTTTTATCCAACACCACCCGGTTCGTGAAGCGCGAGAGGGAGTCTATAAGCTCTGTTACGGATACCTTCTGGCCGCTGAGACGGCCAGGAAACATGAAGAAGCCCCCGCAAGGCGCAATGGGCAGCTTGCCTGGTTCGGGAGGCGGTGGGGGAGTGGTGGGACGCGGTCCGCATTCGCCTTCGGCTTCGTGAAGTTTGCCCGCCTTCGCGACCACTAGCGCATAAACCGGGAGCTCCTTGGTTTCGCGGTGGAATTTCAACTGGAGGCGGTCTTCGAGCAGCGTCTGAAGCAGGGGAAGCATCGCGTCGAATTCCCCACCCGGATCTTTTTCGGCCTTAGCCTCGATATCGTATCGTTCCGACAATAGCCACGGCGGCGCTCCTGACAACTGAAAATCCTTGATGCGATAAGCCAGAGTGATGAGGAGTTGCAGCGGGATGTTGTTGGCGATGAACCGGCCGCCACGGGCCGGCATAATCATCGCGCGAAAGTCGGCCGACTTGTTGAGCTTGATGGACGCGACTTCGAATTCCGGCCGGGGTGCGGCGGCGGGCTGGGCAAAGGTGTGGCAGGCGACCAGCCAAAGGCCCGCAACTGCCATGCCTCGAAGCATTGCCACTCGGTTTCCTTTCAGGATACCGCGCCGTCTTTGCACGCTGACGCCCGAAGAAAAGAGACGGCCCGTGGATGGATTTGTTAGCATTTTGCCCGGCATCGGTGTGCAATTAGGGGACACTTGTAGCTACCAGACCACTAATTTTCCGAAGGCCGCTCCACGTGATCGATGACCATGATTTCCACCGGGCCTTTGGCGGATTCCAATTTCAGGCCGAGCTGCTCCTGGAGCGCGGTGAAGATGGAGGGAGCAGTCGAATCGGCGGCCCGCGAGGGTTCGGCGCGCGGAGGCAGTCCTATGGCCTGGGGACCGCCTTCATCGGGCGCGGGCGTCCACTCCAGAGTGAAGTCGTAGCTGCCCTTGATACCCGTTCTATCGATCACCGGGCGGCCCAAGTTCAACGTGAGCGTTCCCGCCAGGCCCGCCACGGATTCAGCCTGAAACTTCGCCGACCCATTCCCAAACTGCGTCTGTGGGCGAGTTGCGGGCGATTCAGCCGGTCGTGGTTTTAGCTTGAATCCGCTCTTGGTCACCACCAGCGCATAAATCGGCATTTTCTTGGTTTGGCGGCGCGATTTCAGCTGAAACCGGTCCTCCATCAACCGCCGCAGGAGCGCATTGAACTGATCGGGCGGAAGACGCCCCTGAACACCCTCGGTCTTGGCTTCAATATCCCATCGCTCCGTGCCCACCCAATTCGGCGCGCCTAAGATCTGATAGGCGGCTACCCCGTAACCAAACATAATGAGCATTTTGAGCGTGACGCCCGTCGCGGTCAGGCCTCCGCCGGGTTGAGGGCGAAGCATGAAGCGGTCGTCGCTGGACTTATTGGGCTTGATGGACGCGACGGTGAACGCCGTGGGCGCTTGGCCGAGTAGCCAGAACGGGATGAATAGACCAAGCGCCCGAAAAATTCGAGCCATTGCTTACATGACGCGTACTCTCGGGCCAACGTTGGAGTGTTTTAGAATCAATTAGGACACCCACTCGGGGACGTAGCTCAGATGGATAGAGCGGTCGCCTCCTAAGCGACAGGTCGGCAGTTCGAATCTGCCCGTCCCTACCACCCGATCTTGGCTGGTTGGTCATTAGCTGTTGGCCATTAGCGACCGTCTATGAGCGACCACAATTGTGCCTGTATCGCCAATCCCGGCATCGACAGCGTCGATGCCCTCCGGCAAAAGTGCATGCGCGCAGGTGCGCGTGCACTAAAATAAGGCATGGCCAAACTGGCGCTCATCTACGGCATGCGTTTGCTTCCGGCGGACGAACTTGAAAAAGTCGGCGATGCCGAAGTCACCCTTAAGAGCGGCAAGAAGGCCCAGGTGACCATGCATCTGCTCGAAGGCGGCGAAGACGAGATTCGGAAGCAACTGATGCAATCGCTCGACGCGTTCTTCGAGTTTTATCCCGAGATCTGAAGCCGGCAGTTCGCAACCGGGCGGCGCTACTTGCCCACCAGGTGCTCAACGTCGCGATTGTTCTCCGTGCAAATGAACTCGAAGA
>CAVUKY010000002.1:0-1463042 GCA_963742155.1 Bryobacterales bacterium
GAAATTCACGAATGTCGTGTTGACCACGTCATGGCGATAGTCGTAGTACTCGTAGGCGCGGATCGGGTAATCCGGAATCAGGCGTTTCGGCAGGCTGCGGCCGTAGGCCTTTTCTTCCGGCGTTACGGGGTTGCCGATGTTGTCGGTTTCGCCCACGAACAGCGAATCAACCACCAGTGAGGTAAATGTGTCAGCGCCGAAGGAACCCGTTGAACTCGTGAACCCGATGGCATTGTCCGCCGCCTTCAGATTCCGGAAGATGTGCAGCTCGCCGCGGCTCCAGACGCCGCCATTGCGGTTCTTGTAAGCGGTGAGATCCGCGAGGAGCGATTCCACGCTCTTGCTGTTTTCGTCAGCGGGATTTTCCTTGGCGATATGCGAGGGGCCGGCCAACCCGAAGACGTCTTCCCGATTGATGTTCCGGTCCAGCATGAACCCGTCGAAGTTGGAGTGGGCAACGTTGCCCCTGAATTCCGCCATCCTGGTTCGACGCGGCCAGGTGGCCTTGCTGATCTCCGTACCTTCGAACTTCCCTTGCGGGTGTTCCGGCAACGACCACCAGAAGCCATTCTCATCGGAACCCGCTGCCACGTTGTCGATGAAGACATTGTCCGGATTGGTGATCCAGTAAGCCGTAACCGTGTTGTCCGAAGGCAGCAGGGTGTCCTTGCCGGACATGCTGGCCGCCCTGTAGGTCGCGCGATTCAGCGGATTACTTCCCATGTTCTCTCCGTTTGCGCCGAGATTGGTCGGCGCGCAGGCCTTGGAGGTATGGCACTTGATCTGGATGGCCAGGTTGTGCACGAACTGGTTACCGTGCTCCGCGCCGTCTTCGAGGAAGAAGCAGTGACCGACGGTGTTGTAGGTCACGTTGTTCTCCACGTGCAGGAAGTTCGTGCCATGCACGGTCACGCAGCGGTTGTAGGTGTCGTGGATCGCGGAGTTCTTGATGTACTGCCCCTGCCCCCGTCGCCGATCAGGTGCCAGTGGATCGGATACCGGGCGAGAGTCATGTTCTGGCCCATGCGATTGAGCTCGACGCCCTCGACAAACATCTTGCTCCCGAGCCATCGCCATGACGTGCCCGCCGAAAAAGCGACTGTTCCGCGTCGGCCGAAGCCTGGACGATGATATTGCGCGTCAGCATGCCGACTTCGCCGCGTTCATCCACGTCGAAGGTGATCTTGCCGAAGTGCATGTAGTCGAGCTTCTTGTCGAGCGTGATCGTGTTTCCGCTGATGGCGGCAATGTTGCGCCGCTCTGCCTGCCGGGGATCGAAATCCGTGGACGCGAGAACGATCTCGTCGCCGGCGCGCCAGCCGGCAGCGTTCAGGACCTGGATCGAGGTGGCGCCGGCGTTCGCTGTGCTGGACAGCTTCGTCCAGGAATTTGTCCGGTCACCGTGAAGATTCAGGGTTCCGCCCATGAGCATGATCCCGCGGTCACTGCGGTCATTTCCACCCAGTCCGCCGAAGTCTTCGTCTTTGACGTTGTCGGTGAGGGTAATGGTCGCCTGCGGGTATGGGGTTTGGCTTCCGTGCCAATCTCCAACTCCCCGTGCACCATGATCCACTCGGTGGTCAGTTCGAGATCTTTATCATCCGCGAAGCTCAGTTTGCCGTTGATCGTCAAACCGTGCAGCGGCGGCGGACTGACATCCAGGACGACGTTCATGTCCCTGTCAATGGTGACCACGGCGTCTTTGCCCGGCACCTTCTTGTCAGGCCAGGTGGCTGCATCTGACCAGCGCTTCCCGCTGGCCGTCGGAGAGCTTGTTGTTGCGCCTTAGCGACGGCATATCCGCCAAGACCTAAAAAGGCTGGAACCAGCAACGAAAGGAGCAAGAGAGAACGTTTTCGCATCGTCAAATCTCCGTGATCGGTCGTGTTGCGCTACTTTCTCCCGCGAGGGTCGAAGGACGGGTAGCCAGGGACAATTTTACACCTATCTTGCGCTGAACGCGGGCACTTTTGGCGCACCTCCGCTGAAGGCGAGCCCTTCGGCGCACCGCGACACTCTCGGCCGTACCATCCGCAAAAAAGCCCTCGACCGCAAAAGAAGTATTAAGTTGAGTTGTCCGTGCGGGTTAAGCCAGCGGAGGCGCGCGGGTATCATGTAAGAAATGGAGACCCAATGAGGTTTTCTTTCCCCATTGGCTTTTCCTTCTTGGTTTGCGGCGCACTCGCGATATGGCTCGTGGCGGCGTCCGCCATGTGGGCGAAGCAGGCGCCAGCGGGTCAGGGCCCCGGCCGGCAAAACGGAGCCCGGCCGCAAGATACCGAGGTATGGGACCCCGAGCCCAAAATCGTGATGCCGGGTGTTGTCGATTCGGCTCCGCCTTTCGACGCGATTATTCTCTTTGACGGCAAGAACCTCGACGAGTGGGTGAACACTCAGGACAAACAGCCCGCCAACTGGATCGTGCACGATGGCGTGATGACGGTGAAAAAGGGTCCCGGCGCAAGCAACATCGAAACCAGGCGCAGCTTTCACAATTACCAGCTGCACATCGAATGGAAAATTCCCGAAAATGTCACGGGAACCGACCAGGGACGCGGCAATAGCGGCGTATTTCTCGCCTCGACTGGACGCGGCGATGCCGGTTACGAGCTGCAGATTCTCGATTCCTATCAAAACAGAACCTACGCCAACGGCCAGGCGGGAAGCATCTACAAACAGGGGATTCCGCTTGTCAATCCGGCCCGCAAGCCGGGGGAGTGGCAGACGTATGAGGTGATCTGGATGGCGCCCGTTTTCAATGCCGAAGGATACCTGCGGGCTCCGGCGTATGCGACGGTATTTTTCAATGGGGTTCTGGTTCAGAACCACTTCGAATTAAACGGCGAGACGTTGTACATCGGCAAGCCGTCTTACAAGAAGTTCGATTCCGCTCCTATTAAGCTGCAGGCGCATCCCGATCCGAGCGAACCGGTCAGCTTCCGAAACATCTGGGTCAGAGAGCTGAACTAGTACCGGCAGATTGCGGAAATGGATTGGCCGGCGATGAACGCCGGACGGCCCTGTTGGCTAAGGGCGCGTCCACGACCAGGGCGTTATAGGTTCAAGTACGTCGTCTTTCGCGAATCGTGTTTTCAGCTTTAAACGCACGAGAACTACCGAGCCGCGCACGTCAGTAAACGGTGTCTGGCTTAAGTGTTTGAAACAATTAGGCGCACATTCTATCACGCATCGGCGTCTTGCGGCTTGGATGTGGGAATTTTGGATGAGGGCTTGACAGCGAAAGTCCTCGTGCGCATAATGAGAGAGTACGAAGTTAGTACATACCTCCTTTCTAGCTGTCCCGTTGCGCATCTGTTTCGCCCCCGTTGAGATCTGTTGTGTACCTGTTTTGTCCCCTTGCGTAAACTTGTGTCCTGTTGAGCTTTGTTGCGCACCCTTGTGCATTGTTGCGATCTGTTGCGAAGAAGTATCGTTTCGTAACTGTTGCGAACTGTTGAGCATGATTGGGTAATCGTTGCGCCCCGTTTCGACTTCATTCGAAAGGTGGTCAACGACCATGCGATCGCAAGGAATAAACATCATTCTCGCGATTGGCTTGACGGCCATCATGATACTGCTGCCTGAGGCGCCTATGGTGCTCCTTCGGCGTGCAGTGGATATCATGGTTGCTCTACAGCTGATCCGTGACTTGATGAAGATTCGCAAATAAAGGGGCATAGCCCCGATAGCTAGGGAGACATAGTTGAAGAAAATTCACTTCTCTAATTGATATCCGCCGTCACCGCGGTGACAGCAATTTCATCATCGGTTTGATCAACCGATTTATGGCCGACCTGCCTGTTGTGGGGTAGAGTGGTTGGTCCGACGCGGATCAGGCGGCTTTAGTACCGCAGAATTCCATCTTCGGACAAGCCGACTCCAACGATCTAAGTTGGGCTGCTGGAATTGCGACCCGCATTCGTCAACTCAGCCAATCGGGACGGAGGGCCTGGAGTTCATGGTCCTCTCGTACGATGGGTACCTCTTGAATTCCGCGGAGCGTCTGGTGTACTCGGACAATCTGCGGGTCAAGACCAAGCACCTGGGCGAGTTGATGAAAAACTCGTGGACATTACAACAGACCGGCAGGCCGGTCGCGGGGTGCCGGGCATGCCGCCGTCCTCTGCGTTTGCAACCGGAGACCGGAGGGCGGGATTCCCGCCGTCCGGCGGATCTGGAATCACCGTGGAGGAAGCCGTCGAACTCATGAAAACGATGCTTCGCCGCGGTGAATACCTCCATCGTGGTCGCGCCATTCCGCAAAAGGATGTGCGCGTTTATATGGCCACGATGGATCCTCGGGCCGCAAGAATTCCCGGCGATTTCGAATCTGAATCCCTAATCCGGAATATCGTGAGCGGGGGCAGCAGAGAAGGATGGCTGGTGCGGTTCGATCGCATTGCTGGCAAGAGCGGAAGCGAGATGCTGTACCTGGTGGAAAACCAGGCGGCATCGAGCGTTCCCGATTCCCCAGCCGCAACAACCCGTCGTCGAAGCTGAAGCGCCCAAGCCGGAGTACCGGTGGAAGCGGCCAGCCAATCGACTCGATCGCAACGCAGCCGGTGGTCGAAGTCACCGCTGTGCTGGAAGTCAAAACGGACGCAGACCACTCCGGTGGTCGAGACGCCAAAGAAGAGCGCAAAGGAAAACTTGCCGGAGCGGACCGCGCTATGGAGGGCGAGATTCAAGCTCGAAAGAATTGGATCTCTTGCCGAAACGCGTGAGTATTTCCTGGATGCCATCGAATCCATCCTGAAGAACAAAGGGGATGAGGTTCTGGTCGTGTCGCATCTGTTCTCGAGGGCAGAAAACATGGCCAAGAAGCGGGCATCCGAAACTGGATACGTGGCGGAGCAGAAGTGGGGCATCGCCAAACGTTGTATCCAGCGGTTTGTAGTACGGTCCGGCGCTCTGATGACCGACCGGGACGGCGAAAGGTCACCATTTTCGAGGGCCTGGGCGATGAATCCGCTCCGGTTTGCGGTGTAAGTCCCGATTTTCGGATGGTGTGTATCGGGTACATGGCGGAGACGATCATTCGGCGGCTGGGAAAGATCCATTTCAAGGACGATTATTTCTACCTGGGGATGGCGCTGTTCCGTCGCGGGAAGATGAACATGGTGGACTCCGAAAGTCTGCGGATCGAAGCCGACAAGGTCCTTGCGTATCTCATGAAAAAAGGTCGCATTGAGCTGGTCGGAACATGAGATTCGTCTCTCGAAGCAGCCGACGTTGGTGCAGATCGGATCCGGGTGGTAGGAGCCTAGGCCAAGCGGCAGCGCAGTTCAACACGGGGGCCGCTCCTTAACTGGGGCGGCTCTTTTTTTGTGAAGAGGGCAGGGATGATCATCCCCAACTCTCGATAGCAACCGTCGGTGTTGCTACACGGCACACTGACAGCTCCCCAGTCTCGATTCTCGTCATTTCCACGAACGTCGCGAAAGATCGATTCTGAACGGACTATCCGCCGCACAAAAACGCCCCCGGCTTGCACCGAGGGCTTCGTTCCGTTCGCGAAAAAGTACTTATCGGCTGACCGCTATACTGGCTTGCAGATCCGTTGGACGAACAATCGGCAACGGAGGCTTGGTCACGACCAGTTTGACCCAGAGGGCATCCCCGCCCCTGAAATAAGACGTCGCGTTCGCCTTGCGCAATGCGTCCATGCTGGGCTGTTCCGTTCCGGAGGCTGCTTTGGTGAAACCCGGCAGCTCAAATATGACCCATGACCCCTGGTCCATTTCGGCCAGACTGAGAGAGACTTGCTGTCTTTCGGTCTTCACCAGGATCTCGGTGCCGGCCTTCACAGTGCTCTGGTCGCCGGAGATCTTGAATTCCTTGCCGTTGCGAACAAGCGCGATGGGCGCCTGCGGAGCACGACGAGAAAACAGAGCGGCACGTTGGGCCCGAACGAGGGGAGTGTCTGGTGCATTCGGACCGATCGAAGAGAGCAAAGCGAACCGGGCGGTCCGCGATTCGAGATCGACTTTGCCTGGAAGTTCTCCTCTGCTGTCGGAGAGATTCAGGCGACCGACATCACCCTTGCACACAGAGGCGTTCCAGGTGGGATGGATTTCACAGGTGTTGTCGGTGACGACGCTGTCGTTCTCACCATCGTTGAGCATGATGTGGGAATCGGGGATGCCGGTCACCGAACCGTCCAGGTCGTGGATCGACAGGGTCCGATATGCGTTGCCGCCGCGGTTATCATTATCGAACCTGGTATCGAATTTCGGGAAATACACCGGCTTGGCGTTGACGAATTTCGCACCGCTGATGGTGCTTCCGGTACTGAGCCCCGCGCTCGTGTACAACAGAAAGGACAGCGCACCCGTTTTTCTCCGATCGTTGTCCTGGAAATTCACGAATGTCGTGTTCACCACATCACCGCGGTAATCATAGTATTCGAAGCCGCGGATCGGGAAGTCAGGGATCCGCTTCTTGGGCAGGCTGCGGCCATAGGCAACTTCCTCGGGCGTCGTGGGATTGCCGCGATTGTCGCTCTCGCCCACGACCAGCGAATCAACCAGCCGTGCTTGAAACGGTTCGCTGCCGATGTCGCCGGCGGCCTGCGTCATGCCAATGGCATTGTCAGCGAGTTTCAAGTTGCTGTAGACGAACATGTCGCCCCGGCCCCAGAGACCGCCATTTCGGTTCTTGTAGCTGGTCAAGCTCTCGAAGTGCGACTCCACCACTTCGCTATCCAGGTCAGCAGGATTTGCCAACGGCAGGAACGGGATGGTGGCCAGACCGAAGGTGTTGTCTTCGTAGATGTTCCGGTCGAACATGAACCCGTCGAAGTTGGAATGGGCCACATTGCCTCTGAATGCGCGCAGCGGCGTTCGGCGCGGCCAGATGGTCTTGCTGACTTCCGAATCCTTGAACTTCCCTTGCGGGTGTTCCGGCAGAGACAGCCAGAAACCGTTCTCGTCGGAACCGGCCGCCACATTGTCTATGAAGCTATTGTCCGGGTTGGTGATCCAGAAGGACGCCACCGTGTTGTCCGAAGGCAGCAGAACGTTCTTGCTGTGGAAGCTCATTTCCCTATAGGCCTGACGATTCGCATAGTTGGCGCCTCTCTCTCCGTTGGCGGCGGTATTCGTGGGCACGCATTCCAATGTCGGATGACACTTGGTCTGGATTGCCAGGTTTTTGATGAATTCATTGCCGTGCTCGATGCCGTCTTCGAGGAAGAAGCAGTGGCCCACGGTGTTGTAGGTCACGTTGTTTTCGACGCGCAGGAAATTCGTGCCATGCACGGTCACGCAGCGGTTGTAGGTGTCATGAAGCGAAGAGTTCTTGATGTACTGCCCCTGTGCGTCGCCGATCAGATGCCAGTGGATCGGATATCGGGCGAGAGTCATGTTCTGGCCCATTCGATTGAATTCGACGCCCTCGACAAACATCTTGCTTCCGACCATCGCCATGACGTGCCCGCCGTAGAAGGACTGTTCCGCGTCGGCCGATGCCTGGAGTTTGATGTTGCGTGTCAGCAAGCCGACTTCGCCGCGTTCATCCACGTCGAAGGTGATCTTGCCGAAGTGCATGTAGTCGAGCTCCTTGTCGAGCGTGATCGTGTTTCCGCTGATGGCCGCAATGTTGCGCCGTTCTGCCTGCCGGGGATCGAAATCCGTGGATGCGAGAACGATCTCGTCGCCGACGCGCCAGCCGGCAGCGTTCAGGACCTGGATCGAGGTGGCGCCGGCGTTCGCTGTGCTGGACAGCTTCGTCCAGGAATTGGTCCGGTCACCGTGAAGATTGAGGGTTCCGCCCATGAGCAGGATCCCGCGGTCCACGCGGTCCGTCGTTCCACCCACTCCACTGATGTCTTCGCCTTTGACGTTGTCGGTGAAGGTGATGGTGGCCTTGCGGGTGTGAGGGGCCTTTTCCGTGCCGATCTCCAACTCGCCGTGCAACATGATCCACTCGGTGGTGAGTTCAACGTCTTTATTGTTCGCGAAGCTCAGCTTGCCGTTGATCGTCAGACCGTTCAGCGGCGGGGTGTTGACGTCGAGCACCACTTCTTTGCCGGCGTCGATGGTGACCTTGTCGCCTGCCACGGGCACCTTGCGGTTGGGCCAGGTCGCCGGATCAGACCACTTCGTCGCCTTCGCTGCCGTCGCTGCAGGACTCTGGGCCTGCACGATAGTGAACACGCTGACGAGCAACGATGCTGAAAGCAACGCCATCAGAAGGAACGAGCGATTCTTCTTCCTCATGACATGAACCTCCGATACTTGAAAAATGACCACGATCTCGCCGTCCAGCATAGCGTGAAACGGATAGGCGCTTCAAAGGCCTCTCACTTGGGGGAGATGTGGAGATAGAGATGTGGAGATGGAGATGTGGGGACGGTGGTGCCAATTCGACGACGATTCAGCGTTCAGGGTGAGAGCCACTATGAACGAATAACTTCCAGCCGACCCTCTACGTAGGCCTTGACGACTGACTCCCTCTTATAGAGACGCTCAAGGAAATCGAAGCGGGCGTTACGCAAACGCTGGATGCGTTCCATGCGGACTAAGAAATCCGATCTGGATCTGCGAGCTAGGAACGGCGGCGTTTCCCGCGCCGCTCTCTTGTTCCTAGCCCGAAAGACTGTACAGTTTGCCAAGCCGCGATCACTGTGAGCAGCCGGTAATCGCCGGTAGTGTCGTGGGATCGGCGTAATATGACATCGGATTGATGGGTGTACCATTGGTCCAAGTCCCCATGCCGAGTTGTTCGGCACTGCCGTTCCCGAGAAATACATTGCAGTTACTCCCGATGATCAGGCACTCCGCGGCCGCCACCGAAAGCTTGTAGGTCACATAGAAGTCGCGATTGTCGATCGCGGCAGTATCTTTGTATCCATAGGTATTGGGGTAGTAGTGGTCCCCTACCTGATAGGGCGTACCCGTCATATCGGAATTGAAGAACAGATAGTTTTTCTGGGCCGCGGGCACTAGCGTAGTGGATTCGAAAATCTTGACGCCGTCCGCCGAACAGGCTACGTTGTCCTGATCCGACGACACAATCACCATTTTCGTAGCGGGACTGATGCCGGCAAAGTTAATCGGAGGCAACAAGCCCAGACTTGCAGGCTCAATCATTACCAGACCGAGTGGTGCGGGGAACGAGGGAACGGCGGTTGAGGCCTGCCCCGCCAGCCAGCCGGTAATCCAACCCCCGAAGGAGTGGCCGACGATCAGCGTCTGAGGGACGCCGTTCACTGTGTAGGGCCTGACGTGCGGCTCCCAGGTGTAGTGTTGCAGCCGGTACAGAGCATCCGTCCATGCGGCTTCTGCATTCAACGGATAATCGGCAAAGGTGCTAGTCAGGCTGGCCTGATAAGCCACCCACACTACAACGAAGCCCTTTTGAACCATCTGGTTGATCCAACCCTGGTAGTCGGCGCTAGCGAATGCGGCATAGCCGTGCAGGAACAAAATCACGGGCGCTTTGGCAGGGGTAGGTGTGCCCGGTTCGTAGATGTAATACTCCACGTTGTTATTGGTGTACCGATTGTTGGCCCAATAGGGGCCATTCACGGTAACTGACGCGTTCGTGTATGCAGTGCCTCCCGGACCGGTAGCGGGCTGCGCGCAAAGCAAGTCCGTTATATTTGACCCAGTCCCCGACCCGGCTACGCAGTTTAGCTGATTCGGTGTGCTGGGGGTGGCGGCCGGTTGGCTAGCGCCGAGAGCATCCGCAGACAGCTTTCCGGCGAGCACCAGTTGTGCGCGCTTGGAAAGCCGGCTCAGCGTTAATTCCAGTTCGCGGGCGTCTTTGGGGTTCGAAAAGTCTGCGGTGGCGTTGTTCTTGACGGAGTTCCATAGGGCGAGCAGTTTCGTGTAGTCACCTTTGGCGCCATCCGCTTCGGCCTGCTGGAGCAGCCCTGAAAACTGATCGCGCGTGGCCGGATCGACAAACTTGCCGCCCACCACGAGTTTGTTTAGCTGTTCCCAAACGTCCGAGAATTTCACCGCCGGCGCAGCCGACGGGTAGATCACGAAGTTCGAATATTCAGAAAGCACGCCTTGTCCATTGTCCGACTTGACCTGGTATGCGTATCTACCCAACAGCGAGGCCGATGAATCTGCGTAGGTCAGCTTGTCGGTCACGCCGATTTCATCCCAACGGTTGGGAGCGGAATAGGCCGCACTGTCATCTCCAACTCCGGCAATATTTACATCGATGGGGTCATACGACCGGCGAAAAACATGGTATTGCTGGGCTCCGGACGGTGGCGTATCCCAGGACAGCAGAGCGCCGCTTGGCGCCCCCTCTACCTGGACGTGCAGCGGCGGGTTCGGCTGCACCCCATCCACGGAACCAGACAGGATGCCCGACGTGGGCAATACGTCGGGAGTCGTATTGGCGCCTTTATAAACGTTCAAGCCGAAGAACGGGTTTGCACTACCCAGGAAGAGGCCCAAAGGAGTACTGACCAAAGTGCGTACCCCCATGTTATATCCATCTTCAAAACCCTGCTGGTCCACCTCCGAGAAGTAGGCTCCGTCTTGGGTCCACCACAAGTCGAAACCGTATTCGGGTTCCCAAACCGAAGCACCCTGCTTATAGCGAAGAAGGACCGATTCGTCGAACGTTCCAACGTAGAGACGGCTATCATGGACAGCCATTCGCCACATGTGTTGGTTTAGAAACCAGCTAAAACCTACATCCAAACCGCTGATTGAATTTTTCTGCCCAGCAGGCGTCGAACGCGACGATCCAGTAACCAGGTCCCAGGTGTTGTCACTATGGATGCGGAACAGTTCGGCGCCTTGAACCGAGAGAGGGACTCCATTCCGCACACCGTCTCCTCCCACGTATAGATAGCCGTCGTATACCTGCATACTGAGGGCAATCGGGTCCGCATACGGCGTCTTGTCCCCGCCATTCGGCAGGACGGTCGTGTAGGTGTACGGCAAAGAGCCCACCGGGTTGGTGTAGGCGACAGAGAATCCCGAGGTGCGGTTCACGAAAGTCACGTAGAGAAGATTGTTGAATATGCCGATCTCGTAGGCCGGCGTCACCGGGCTTGAAATCTGCTGAAAAGTGTTATCACCGAGCCACGGGGTTGGCGACTGTATGACCGTGCCTTGTCCCTTCCAGTCGACGGCCATGGCGAAGAATTGGCCATTGAGGGTCTGCATCCCGCGAAAACAGGTGTTGTCCAAGGCGCCCATGAACGTGCCTGGGTCCTGCGGAACCGGCGCGAAGTTCACCCCATCGGTGCTGCGCAGCAGACGCCCGCCCGGCACTCCCGGATGGATCGCCTGCGACGAGCAGCCACCCACGTAAAGCGCCTCGGTGCCGGTGGCTTCCTCGTAAATGAACATGTCGCGAAAACCGATATCGGGAGGGACCATCAAGGTGGGACTTGTGCCGGGCACAGGAATAGTCAGCGGCGATTGAAAGACCATCGTCCAGGCGCCGTTCGAGGGATTGAAAGACCAGATCTCGGCCTGCAACATCAGATCGGCTTCGGCGGCGCATATGATATCGGGATCCGTGGGAGGGTAGGGATAGGTGGGGTCGACAAGGTGTTCAGACAGATCCGTGATGCATTGCTCCGAACGCGCGGTTCCCACCAGTAACTTCCCGTTGTACCATGCCATGCTCCAGGCCCAACTATTTTGCCGGTCGCCAAAACCTTCCGGCGCAATTCCCTTCCAATTGGATCGAAACAACGGTGCGTATACGCTTTGGGCCATGCCGCACTGGGCCGCCAGCAACAGCAGAAGAATCGCCGCAACACCAGTGCTAAACGACCGAACTTTTCCAGAAAGAATGCTTCGAATCATATTTTTCCCCTCTTGCCTCGCAAAATACATGGCCTTCTTATGTCGTTTTAGATAAATTTCCACGGATCGATCACTGCGTCGCGATTTTGGTTATGAAGGAATCCGCTGCCCCGCCGCCATAGGTGGACTGAAAAACGCCCGTCGTTGTCGGGAAATTGGTCGAATTTGTATTGCCGGCTACCGTGGCGTTACCAGCCTTGGTGCTGACCGCGATACCGGTGACAACATCGTTGCCCGTTCCGCCCAGGTACGTGGAATAGAACACGGTGGGAGTGTAGCTACCGCCTTCCACAAAGTTGGCGCCGGGCTGAAAGTTGACTACGAATCCATCGTAGCCGCCGGAGTTGGCGCTCTGGAGTGCACTTGTTACCGGGAAGTCCGTGGAATTCGTCGTTCCGGCGATGAACGCGTTGCCGCAGCCGTCGATGCCAACCCCCCTTGCTTCATCGACGCCGGAACCTCCGTAAAAACTTGAGAACTTGAGCAGTCCTTGGGCATATACTTGCACGAACGCGTCATAACCACCCGCGGGCGTTTTCTGGATCGCATTCGAGGTGGCCGGTAAGTTAGAGCCATTGGTGTACCCCGTGACCCAGATAGCGGGGGTAGCCGCGGGAGTACAAGTCGCATTGCCCGCGAAGTATGCGATCCCCGTAGCGTCCGTGACGACCCCAGTTTTGTTGCCGCCAAAAATCCTCGTTACCATCGGCCCGGGGGCGCCGATGCTGCTCAGCGAGGCCAGGAACGCCTTGGTATTCCCAGTGCTATCCGGTTCCCCAAACGCCATGGAAGTGGTAGAACCCACCAAGACCAGCGCATCATTCTTGGTGTTGGCAATCGAATTGATGTTGTCGTTACCCGAGCCGCCGATGTACGTCGAGTACATAACTCCTGTAAACGTTGAGTTGAACTTCGTCACAAACCCATCGGTCCCGCCCTCGTTGACCGCCTGGTTGGGATTCATCGTGGGGAAGTCGGTCGAAGTCGTGGATCCTGCCATCACAATATTGCCCAGGCTATCGAGGGTGATCCCGCTGGCGCTATCGTTGCCGCTGCCGCCCAGGTACGAGGAGTAGTGGATGACGTTCGGGAAAGTTAACTCCGCGACAAACGCATCCTCGCCGCCGGCGTTCGCGGCCTGCAGAGGATTTATCGTGGGCAGATCCGTGGCGGTAGTGCTGCCGGCCACATAGACAGTTGGCACCAGCTTTCCATTAGGCTGGAGCAAAGTGATCGAGTTCACGAGCGTGTTTCCGGTAGTGCCACCGTAGTAGCTGGAGATGTAGAGCTCGCTGCCGCTGCCCTGAAAGAAGATCACGGAGAAGAAGGCTTGCGTGGAGCCGGCGGCGCCCGGAAATACCGGGTAGGGCCCGGCATCGGAGCCGTCGGTGGGGAAGTTCGTGGACGTGGTGGTGCCTCCGATGTAGGTATCGCCCAATATGTCGACAGCCACGCACGTAGTCAGATCCGTTCCGCTGCCGCCAAGATATGCCGACCAACTAAACGCCGGATCGATCACCAGCGTATGCTGGCGGTCGTAATTCGCGATGGCGAACGATACTTCGTGGTCCGACCGCTTTACGAAGTGTCCTGCAATTTCGTGGCGCACTCCCGCGATCTCCTGATAGATCACCGGCTTGTGGTGCCGCACATCGCCCAGACTGGTGTGCATCACCAGATCGCCGCTGGAATCGAGGCGCACTTTGGCGCCGCTCACCGCGAATCGGATGGCCTGCGGATCGGCGCCGGGCGCCACCACAAAATCGTATTCCAGTTGCTGTTGGTTGCCGTAGTAGATCAGATCCACACCGGAGTAAATACCTTCGTACTTCACCTTCGAGAAGGTCGGGATGTCGGTCCGCCACTTGGAGGGATCATTGCCGATGAAAGAGTTTACCGTTCCGGGGAGCGGATCGGTGGGAACCACCCGCGAATCCTTCGCACCCAGCAGCTTCATGCGAATCGCAGCGGATTTACCCGAGTTGCGCGTCAGCACGACAACCGACTCGTCGGCGGTCAGAAAAAGACCATAGCCCGATCCGCGCGAAAATGCTTTCACCCGAGGATCCGTCTGACCCGCATTCAATTCAAAGGCCAGCGGCATCCGTGCATAAAGGGCGGCAGCCTTGATCTGAGTTTTAGAATCCGTCTGCTGGCTGCTAACCACGTCCGGGCTTCCGAACATCAGTTGAGTGGCGGCCAGTGCAAAAACACTGAGAACCTCAAGTCGATTGGCGTTGAACATGTGGTTGATTATAGGGTGTCGCATGCTGAACCAACAAGGCTTAAAATGGCGATTGGCGAACCCTAAAGTACTAGGACTCACTCAGGCAAACTAATGTTCGAGAAGTTGCTCAAATTACTGGACCATTGCGCATTGTCGAAGAGCCCACGCGCACGAAAAATCGCCGGAAGCCAGGGCGTGAACGCACTGCTGCGCGATGGTTGTTTCGCCGGCGAAGATGCAAGGGCCGATCGGTTCGATATGCTCAGTCAAAACCGACTCCCTCACGGTCGCGGTTCGGTAACGCAACGAATCTACTGAGCCGCGCGCGTGAGCAAGCCGTCTTTTCGGACTTTCGACACAGGCCGCTTACGCGGATTGCACCAGCTCTTCGATTCTGCGATTAATGAACTCGGGCTTCTCCCGCATCACCAGGTGACCTCCGCCGTCGATGACGTCGATAGTTTCCGGATGCAGGCGCTCGCACAATTCGCGGCCGCGTGCGAGTGGAATCACTTTGTTGGCCGCTCCCCAAAAAATGTGAACGGGAGGAAAACCGGCGGGCGGACGAACCTGATCCAAAGATGCAAAACTCGACCAGTTGCTAAACAGGTTAATCAGGCAAGCCCCCTCGCCTTTTTTACCATACAGTTGGTGGAGATGGTGGAGAAACTCGGGATTTTCCTGGAACGTTTCATCGTATTGTCCCCGGATAATGCCGCGATGCAGCATGCCGCGGGACATCATGAGGTCCACAAACGGCTCCATGATGCGACGCATCAGCGGCCGGCCGGACACCATCTTCACAGTTGCTTGCAGGTTTCCGCCCACCACAGTGTTTTCCGTGGCGATATGAAACAGAAAAAGGCGCTTTACGTTTTGCGGGTTCCGCAGCGCATAGTTCAGCGCCATGGCCGCGCCGGTGCAAGTGGCGACGATCGTGACCGGCGCCAGGCCGAGCGCGTCCACAATCGTGGACACCATCTCGGTATACAAGGGCAAAGAATAATCCAACTTGGGATTGTCCGACCTGCCATAGCCCAGGCTGTCGACGGCGACCACGCGGTATTTTTGCGAGAAGTGTTTGATCTGATGTTCCCAGATATGGTGGTCGTTGCCGGCGTTATGGAGGAACAGCATGGGCTCGCCCTGCCCTGCCTCGTAGTAAGCGACCTTATGGCCGCGGAACGAAACGGTGCGATCGGCGGGCAATGTACCGCTCGTGACAGGCGTCTGCTCAATGACGTGGCGGGTCAACATATCCCTCCGGATCTTTGCGCCATGGCGGACATCCACCGGAAAGGCCTGCGGATAAATCTGGATGTCTTGAATGGAACTGGTATTCCGATGCCGTGACGCGAGCGATTTAAGATCCGCGATCAGCTCTTGCTCACGCATTGGATCGGGAGCCTGGCCGTCGCGCTCGGGTTCTATCAACACCACCGGACGCTGGAGCGAAGAGCCGGTCACCGGAACCCCAACCAGGGCGCTGCGGTTTACCCGCGGATGCCGGTTGAAAATCGGTTCCACCAAGTCGGAATAAAAGTAGCCGGCGGCGGTTTCCAGGCGGTCCGCGATGCGGCCGCAATACCAAATGCCACCGTCCTCATCAAGGTATCCGGCATCGCCCATGCGATGCCACAGGCCGGTTTCGTCGGGAATCTTGGCTTTGCGGGTAGCTTCGGGCTTGCCATGATATGCGGGCGTAACCACCGGCCCAAAGACGCAGATCTCGCCGATCTGCCGCGGCGCGAGAACCAGATCGGGGCTCCAGCGCTCGATGGGCTGGCTGCTGATGCCGATGACTTTGACCGTGATACCGGGCGCCGGCCGGCCCAGATAAGTGCCCTCGCCGTCGCGCATTTGGGAAGCCTTGGAAAGCAGCTCGCGGCCGGTGGCATAGCTGATGCAGAGGGCCTCGGTAGCGCCATACATCACATGCAGGTCGCCCTCCGGCTCCGCCATCACATGGTGCACGCCTTCCACCAGATCGAGGGGAACCGAAGCTCCCGTAGTCAGAATTTTTCGCAGATGCGGAATCTTCTCCCCACGCGAGGCGCAGTATTTCACCAGGTTTCGGACCACCGGGATTTGCATGAACGCTACCGTGGGCCGCTGGTCGCGAATGATGTCCAACAGACAGGCCGGCGAGGCATCCCTGGGATATCGCGGATCCATGTCCGGCGTAATTACAGTGGCGCCGGAACCTACAAAATAGATGGCAAACGCGGGATGGCAGGCCAGGCAGATCTGCTGGGGCCCGATGCCCAGAGACTCCTGCATGATTTGAATGATGGCCGCGCCGTTCGCGTGGGTATAAACCACACCCTTCGGAGCCCCCGTGCTTCCCGTGGTGAATACGATGGCCATGGTATCGTTTGCAAGCGTGGGCGCGCTGTTGAATGGCCCATCGGCAGGCAAGCGCAGAAAAGACTTGAGCGTGGGTCCGCCTACCGGTGAAAAACCGCCGATGGTGACAGAGCGAGTGATAGACCGAAAAGCTTTGCGGTGCAAAATCCGAAGCGCATGGACCAGGGGAATGCCGACCAGTACATTCGGCCGGATATCCTCAATGGATTTCAGTTTCTGTTGCTTGCTCGCGCCTGGATCCACCACTAGCGGGATGGCGCCCACGTGCCAAAGCGCCAGAAAAACCGGCACTAATTCCAGGCTGGGCTTCATCAGGATCACCGCCAGATCCCCCTGCCGGATATTCGATGCTTGGATTCCGCGAGCGTATTGTTCGCCCAGTTCCCGGCAACGGCCGAAAGTCAAAGATTGGTAGCGATGTTCGATCTTCTCATGCCCGCGTTTTTCGTGATGAGCTACCACTTGAATGGCATCGGCTGGCCGCAGAGCCGCCAGGGTGGCGAATTCGCGCGCCAGGTTCAGCCGCGGGTTCACGCCAACTGGCATCGGTTCGGTGGCTTTGCCAACTGCTTCAGTCATTTTTTATCCGGCATCTCTTCCCCCAATTATTTTTGCGCTGGCGCCACTGGCCGGGGATGATGCATTTGCGCGATGCTCGGTTCCTCCTCGTGTCCGAACAGCTCTGGATGGATGTAATGCCCTTGGTCCTTCGCGGCTTTGTCTACTTCCACCTGAATGCGATGCGCCTTGGCCCAAGCGTCTTGACGGATGCCGGTGACTTGCCAGGAAACCTTCACGCCCGACTTGCTGGTCTTGATGGTGAAACTTCCATTTGTGATTTCCGATGCGATCCAGGCTTGGGCGGGTTGGCCGATGGTTGTCAGTTGATAGCGGAAATCGGTGTTGAGAGCCTCGAACCACGCGGGCATGGTGATGATGGCCATGCCGCTGCCGTCGGTGACCACGTTGCCGTCATAGATGTTCTTCATGTCGGGCGATTCGACGAGGGAGTGGTAGAGGTACTTATTGGCGGGGTCGAGCGGATGATCGATTTTGAAAGAGCCGCTGGACTTGGTGAGAGTGCCAAGAACGTCCACGCTGCCATCGAAATAGCCGGCAAAGGTATCGGTGCCGTCGCCGCCCGTGGCGTAGATTCCATTTCCATCGATCCCCCCAGACCCTGTGCCCGCAAAGGCAGCGATGCCGTCACCCCCTTCGACGCTGTTGCCTCCGACGGCCGTGACGCCGCTGCCGCCTCTGCCCGACGCGCCATTGGCGTTGCCTCCATTAGCTGTGACGCCACTCCCTCCTGCATCGTCAATGCCAGTGCCTTCACCCCCAAGCGTCAAGACGCCAGACCCGCCGGTACCGATCGCGGAAGAAGAGGTGCCGTTGGAGGGTCCGCCCCACGCGGAAACTCCCGTACCTCCCATGTTGGCGCCGGCGAGCGCCTGCGCGCCGCGACCGCCGACCGCGGCGTGCGCCGGCGCCGTATCGGTGATCTCGAAGACCGGGCCATTGATGCCTGCCGCGCTCCCACTAAACGGCAAGGTAATCGTGCCCGCCGGACCTTGCTGACCCCTAGCGCCAGCGGGGCCAGCTGGACCGGCCGGACCTGCTGGACCGGTGGCGCCCGTCGGCCCGGCTGGACCTTGTGGACCCACTGCTCCTAGCGCCACATACGCCGATCCGGCGTGCGGAACGCTGTTGGTGACCGTCACCAGATACGTGGCCGCAGCCAGAGTGGATGGCACCTCCACTACCATCGCCGTGTTCGTGAACGAATACACGGTGCGGGAAGTTCCGCCCACCGCGACCGTGGGCGCGACGCCGGACGGGCTGAAATTCAACCCCGCCAGGGTAATGTAACCTCCGGCCAAGTTCACCGTGGCGTGATCAATTAAAGGGGTTTGCGCCCGGCCGATGAACGGCATCAAAAGAATCAGCAACAAGATTGACAATTGTCCGGCTGATGTTGTATTGAAATTGCAGCGCTTCGTAGAATCCTCCGTTAGCCCTTGCTCGGCTTTGGCGCAGAAAACGCTCAGGGAGTATATCACTGATCGCCTCGATTGCGACCAGTTATTGGCGGTGTGGCGGTGGAATCGGTACTACCCGGAATTTCCGTCTTGCTTTGCCAGTTATCACTCATGCGTCACCATCACATGCACCGCTGTCGCCGGTAGCGGATCGATCGCCCATCGTGATTTTTCGACAACTCCATCCGTGTTCAGTCGAGTGTAGCATTCCCGGCGCTGACAAGATTCCCATCTCGCACCGTCCCAGGGCTTTGTCGTACTGGAACTCATGAAACTAAAAGCGTAGTCCCATCGGTTGCACCAGTCGATTTGTCGCTTTACAACGGGGGACTCGGTGCTACTATTCAGGAGAATCATTCACCAGAGCCTTTTTTGGGTGGAGTTTTTTTGGGCCCCGGGGACACTCGGCCCAGCTATCCGCCAGGCCACACAGGGAGGAATTATGTACGCACGGAATTTTACGCTTACGCTTTTGACAGTGAGCGCAGCCTTTCGGCTGGCTGCCGCTTCCACGGCAACCGATCCGGCCACTCAGGCCAAAATTGCTGCTGAGTACCTGAAGCTGCCGATGACCTTCGAACTCAACGAGGGTCAGACTGATCCCCAAGTGAAGGCTCTGTCACGCGGTTCCAGATACGGTCTTTTTCTCACGTCCAATGAGTCTGTATTTGTTGTGACGCCGGGCAAAAAAGAGTCCGTGGTCCGAGTGCGGACCTTGGGATCGAATCCGGCGGCCAAAGTGAGCGGTGTGGACCCTCTCGATTCCGTCTCGAACTACTTCGTAGGTAAAGATCAGTCGAAGTGGCGCAAAAATGTAGCCAACTACGGGCGCGTGAAGTACGATTCCATTTATCCCGGCATCGATCTTATCTACTACGGAAGTCAACAGCAGCTCGAATATGACTATGTAGTCGCCCCGGGCGCCGATCCAAGTTCCATCCGGCTGGCTATCGAAGGTGCGCGCAAACTTCGCATCGATCGCAGTGGTGATTTGCGCCTCGAAACAAAGTACGGTGCAATCTATCAGCACAAGCCAGTGGTCTACCAGCAGGTCGACGGTTTGCGGCGTGAGATTGCCGGCAGCTTCATCGTGCGCGGGAATCAGGTTTCTTTCAAACTGGGGGATTACGATCACAGCCGGGAACTGGTGATCGATCCGTCCCTCGAATTCCTCACGTATCTGGGCGGAAGCGGCACCGATTCGGGCAAGGCGATTACCATCACCACCGCGACCGGCCTGACCATAGTTGCAGGATCCACCGCTTCGGCGAATTTTCCGATCGCCCCAGTTCCCGTGTGTCCGGCCACGCCCGTCTGTACCACCACGGGCGTTACCAGTTATTCTTATACCGGTGAAACCGACGGGTTCCTGGCCGCTTTCAATCCTGTCGGCGGAAAGCTGTATAACTCCACTTACATTGGAGGCACCGGCGGTGTGAACGTGGTAACCTCCGTCGCGATCGACAACTTCGAGATCCCGGCCATCATCTATGTGGCCGGTTACACCACGTCCACGGCTTTTGACGTCGTGAACGCTGCCCAGCCAACCAGCGGCGGCGGCGTCGACGCTTGGGTTTCCGGGGTGCTCTTGGATCTGACGATCAACTTTCTTAATCTCTCGGGCACGATGAATACTTCGATCGCTTTCGCCACGTACCTCGGTGGAAGCGGCACGGATGAAATCACCAACATTGCCGTGGATCAGGCGACGAAGGACCTGTTCGTTACGGGCTTTACCACATCGAAGAACTTTCCCATCGTGGTGGCTGCTGGGAAACCGGGGGTGGTGCAGAACACGTTTTCCGGAACCCAGGACGCCTTTGTGGCTCGCTATGCGTCCGGATGTAACGCCGCGATGCAAAATATCGATGGGTGTACACTCGAATCGACGCCTGCCGGTACACTGCTGTTTTCGACTTATTTGGGAGGAACGGGAACCACCGTGGCGAATGGTATAGCCGTTGGCATCAACCCCCATACAAGCGCGCTAACCGCGTATATTGTCGGCACCACAACTTCTACCACGCTTGGCGAGGTTGAGAAACCCAGCGATGAGCCTACTGTCACCCCGGCCGTCGCGACGCCGAGCGAAGCGTTCCTGGTCTCGATGTCCCAGCTGGGAGTCGCCCTTAATTTCACAGACTTCATCGGTTCTTCAACCACCACCACTGTGGGTAATGCTATCGCACTGGACGTTTCTGGATTCATTTATATTACCGGCGATACGAACGATGACGCCCTCACGCTGGTAGATCCGATATTTAAACGTTACCAGGGCGGTACCGATGTATTCGTCGGTCAGTACTTCTACAAGACCGGCGCGACGATGTTCTTGTCTTACTATGGCGGTCCGGGCTTCGACGAGGCGTATGGGATCGGCGTTTGCACAATCACATCTGTATCGGGCGGCGACTGTGCAAGCGCCCCCGGAGCCGCCGGAACGACTTCGACCACGAACCTTTTCATCGCCGGCGAAACCGCGCTTCTTACCGGCCAAACAACCCCGCACTTTTATGTCACCACGGGCGCGCCGCAAACTGTTTATGGCGGAGGCGCCAGCGATGGTTTTGTAGCCATGTTGACGAGCACTACTGCCTCTAGCTCTGCGCCTAAATGGACTATAGGGTACTCCAGTTACATGGGTGGGCCTGGCACCGATATCATTTACGGTCTGGCCGTGGGCTCGTCCGGGAACGCTCGCTTCACCGGTTTGACCAACTCTACTACCGGCATGGCGACTACTGGTTTGACCTCTGGTGGAAAATACGTGTCTGGAGGAACAGGCTGCACCAACGGCGCGCAGACCGTGACATTCAGCGGCGGCGGCGCCACAACGAATGCGACGGGAACCATCTTCGTATCTGGCAGTGTGCCAAGTGGTTCGATCACGCTAACGAGTGGGGGCGCTGGATATACGTCGGCGCCAACGACTGTGCAGGTTACAACCTGCACGGGCACTACCACTATTACCGGTGATACTTTGGTGTATCAAAGGACGCTGGGGGGCGGTTATGACGCCTTCGTAGGCGAGATCCAAACGACCCCCTAGTCCTCCCTCCGTCTTGCCGGATGCGTCCGGAGCGACACCGATTGTGCCACTCCAGATGCATCCGTCATTGTTTCCAGCACGCGTCGGCGTTTCCAGCACGCGTCGGCCGCTCGCGGTCGCATTCTTCGGGCAAGGGCCACTGAACTCCGGCCGTGCTCCGACCAGCTTGCTAAAATCCGCGCATTGCGCGCTCGATAAGGACGAAGGAAAGAAGGCCGAGGCCCGCCAGGTCCCCGAGGTCCCGGCGGCGCCACTTCTCTGGGCAGGAAAGAGTAGCGTAATAGGAACCTAACCGCCGTCCCAACCTGCAACGAAGCCTGGGACACCATCGCCAAAGTAGGAAGGTACTTAATTCAGAAACCAGAAGGGCTCCGCAGGCTTAGATAACATTACCCGGAACCGCCCAGTACAACGTAGTCAGTTGCCCGTGCCCGTGTTGACAGTCTGGCTCTCCTGGCAGATAAGCGTCGTTCCGTCACTCTGATACAATCCCGATACTAGTTGCACGACGCCCATCGGCGAAAGTGCGTACTGTTTAAATATATTGGCGGGTGGAACGGTGGGACCAACCGCCTCAGACCAAAGTTGCTGGATGGGGACGCCGTTCTGGAGCAGGGTTGTGGTCCAGACAGCGTTGGTTGTAATTCCCAGGCCGAAAGTGAAGTTCAAGGCTGCGTTTCCGCCGAACGCTTCAGCCGCCGTCAGGTAGTACACGGTCATCCCAAGCCCGCAGGCCGGTATGCGTCCAATCTTATTGCCAGTATATTCGGCAAACCACAGTGCTCCGTCCGGACCGGCCACAATCTCCCACGGTTCACTGGCCGCTGTCGGTACGGGGAATTCGCTGAAGATCCCATCCGTGGTCATCCGGCCGATCTTGTTGACGTTCGTGGCCCATTCCGTAAACCACATCGCCCCATCCGGCCCCACTCCCAGGCCCGATGGTACACTCCCCCGCGCCGGGGTAGGCCACTCGGCCAGAAGACCGCTCGTGGTGATGCGGCCGATCTTGTTGTTCCAGTTCTCGGAAATCCACAGGTTGCCGTCCGGACCTGGAATGATCTGCCCCAGGACGCTATGGGGCATCGGCACCGGATACTGGTTGGTGATCACTCCTTCAGTCGTCATGCGGTCGATCTGGTTTCCGTTGTTTTCGTTGAACCAGATCGCCCCATCCGGGCCGGAAGCAATCCCGGCGGGGGAGCTATTGGGAGTCGGGATGGGATACTCGGTGATCACCCCAGCCGTTGTAATGCGGCCGATCTTGTTGCCGGAGGATTCGGTGAACCACATGGCGCCATCCGGGCCGACAACGATTCTGCGCGGACCACTGTTGGACGTCGGGATCACATACTGGTTGGTGATCACCCCAGCCGTCGTAATGCGGCCGATCTTGCCGCCCAGCGTTTCCGTGAACCACATGGCGCCATCCGGGCCGATAATGATGTCCCACGGAGAACCTGTCTTCGCGGAGCCGCCTAAGGGATACTCGGTAATCACCCCAGCCGTCGTAATGCGGCCGATCTTGTTGCCTGCGGTTTCGGTAAACCAGAGCGCGCCGTCCGGACCCAACTCAATCGATTCTGGCTGGGAGTTGGCCGTAGGCACATTGTATTCGGTTATAGCACTCTGGTTTTGGAATGCGCACAACAGGCCTGAACATAGTATTAGTGCAGCAATTACACGAGTCATTGAACTCCGTCTTTCGAAACCCCGATTTTTTCATGCCCTGCCGTCAGGGCAAGGCGCGCTCCGTACGATACCATACACAACAGCAAAACGAGAAGGTGCTACTCGTTACGAAACATAAGAGCTAAGGTAAGTGATAATACCCCCCGCACTGCCTCCTGGTCAACAAGACGCCTGCTCAGGAATACTATGCCACCTATTACTGGAACTTCACTGGATCTGAATCTGCACCACGTTAGCCTGCGCTCCATTCACAGTCGCAACGACGTTCACCACGCCCCCTCCGGCCAGGCTGCTCGGAAGTTGTACGTTCATCTGGTCAAAGCCTTCGTACTGGCCCTGCGCGCCGGCGTATAGTACTGGGACGCTCTGGTTCCCAATCGTGACGCTCACCTGCGGCAAGGAACTGCGCCCCCGAAAACCAGTCCCAAACATCACCAGGTAAAAATGGTCCGACGGATTGCTCACGTCGATCGGTATTGTGGTACACGGCGCGCCTCCCCCTGGGCAACTATAAACCGGCTCGTCGGTCTGTGGGCCACTGGCTGGCACTACCTCGACATAAGCGGCCACCACCCCTGTGCCATTCTGGTTCATGGTGTAGAAGGCGGGCGATACCGAGGCCATTTCGACCGTGCTGCTGGATTGCACGCCCTCCGGGTTGGTCACCGTAACCGTCGCTGGTCCCGGCCCGGTTCCGTCGGGAATGACAAGATTGATCTGGCCGGCCGAAACGAAGTACAAGGAGGCTGGGCGCGCCACGCCCTTCGCATCCGTGACGTTCACCGTGGTATTGCCAAGGCTCGTGGGCAGCGCCGCGCTGGGGGCAGCCAGCGTTTGATTCGCCAGATTCGTCCCAAAGATGCTGACGATCGCCTCCGCCGCCAGGGGAGGCCGTTGGTAGCTGGCCGCGTTCACCGTAGAGTTGGCGGGCTCGATATTCAGTATCCACATCGTGCCCGGTAAAGCCTGAGCCACGCCCAGGTTACCGTATACTGCCAATTGGGTTCCATCGGCATTCCACGCCGGGTCAGCCGCTACAATGCCATCGGGCTGGTAATCCGGGCTGTTCGGATCGTTGAAATACGTCAGTTGGTACCTGTCGGTGCCGTCGGCATTCGTCACCCAAAGATCGCCCTTGAAATGTCCGTTTACGGCGCCATCACCTACTGTGGACATATAGACTAAGCTGCTTCCGCCCGGTATAACTGTGGGAAACTCGTTCCACTGGTCCGGCGTGTTCGTCAGTGCGGTCAGCTGGTTCGTCGCCAAATTCAGCGCATACACATCCATCGGTCCCGGTCCGCCAAAAAAGGGCCTGCCGCCGGGCCCGATGTTGGACATGAAGTACACTGTCTGATCGTCCGCGCTAAACGCATGGGGCTCGTAATAATACTCCTGTAGGCCGGTCGTGTATGTAGGCGTCAGCACCTGGGTGTTCTGTACCGAAGGCACGCCGCTTGCCGAGACCACGAAATCGCCGACCATCAACTGCCACGTGCCCCAGATCCCTCCCGCCAATGATGTTGGGCTTATACGTTGGCCCCAAGCGAGCTTGGTGCCGTCCGGCGAGAATCGGGGATAAATTACGCCTCCAGCAGTCGGCAGGTTGGTGACTTGCCAGAAGTTCTGGCCGGCCGCGTCCATAATCCAAAGGTTGTTGCTCCACCCCGACCCTGGGAAGTCCGCATCGATTACCGCTTGTGTCAACCCCGAAGCACTAATCTCGACCTGGAACGCGATGAACGTGCCGGATGGATGCCAAACCGGGTTGCCCTTGTTGAGCGATCCCAGCAGGGCCACGGCCGCCGCCGAGCAAGTCAGGCATGTATCGCCGGAACCGTCCGCCTGGATCATCCAGACGTCGTATACGCGGCTCGCATTCGGCTTGTCGTAGGCGATGCTGTTTTGCCACCACGACAGCCGGCCCGTACCGGACAAGAGTTGGCTCCAGCTCTTCACCCGGATATCGGCTCGTAACGGCGGTTCTGCGGCAACCCACAGCGGAAGCCATGCCAGCAGGATTGCGCCCTTCAGAACCTTCGAACGCTTCAAAACTCCTCCCAGGCTTTTCACCTTCTCCACCTCAAACACTGCACGGGAGCTCTAGTTTCGGAGCGGCTGCCCGTATTTGGTGGTGTCCTAAAAGTGTGTGGGTTCCGATGATCGGGCACTGATCTCATCTATGAGTTGACGTGAGCCCTCGGTGTTCCGCACCAGAAAGTGGCTGTTCATTAAGAGAACTTGCGGTCCCTTGGAGGTTTTCATTGCAGCCCAGATCCCGGATAGAACCCGCTCCCTGGAAAAGCCCCAGAACTGACCGCGTTGACCACGGCGACATCGGCGATATTCAATATCCATGCCGGGCCGGGTATCCCGGTATGGCCGTTCGCGGCGAAATAGTTGGCGAAGCCAATCATTTGGGCGCCGGATGGGCTGAATGAGTGATCGTCCATGCAAACGGCCTGCGGCGATTGGTAGTTCGGGCTGCCGGGAGTGTTGAAAAAAGTGAGCTGGTAATTGTCGGTGCCGTCGTAGTTCATCACCCAGTAGTCGCTGATGCAGTTGGTGTTTCCGCTTCCGGCGTCGGGATATATCATGTAAATGATCTTGTTGGAGCCATAGACAGCAGGCAACGCCAGCGGGTATTCGTTCCAGTTCGCAAGAGTCTTCGTAAGATTAACCAGGGTGCTGGTCGACGGATTGTAGGAATAGATATTCCTGGCATACGTGTTCATCCCCGGTGTCTCTTTATCCCCCATAAAGAACACCGTCGAATTATCGAGGCTGAAAGTGTGCGGTTCGTAGTAACCTGGCGTGCCGCCGGCTTGGTAAGGTTGATAATATTGGGTGCTGCTTAGAGACGGAACCCCACCCGTTTCCGAGAACGTGGCAATAGCTATTTCCCACACACCGGGGCTAGCGGGCGGGGTGCCGGGAGTCAAGCGCTGTCCCCACGAAAACTTGGTTCCATCCCAGGAGAAAGCATGGTAGATGACGCCGCCAGAGCCGATGAACGCGACAGTGCTGGCGCCGAGAGAACCGCAGCCGCCACAAGGAACAAAAGTTGGATTCGAGGTGCAACCACTGCCGCTACCGCCAGGCGCGATCGTAATCGAGACTAGATCACCGCCGCTCTCCGTGAACGTCCCCGATCCTGGTGTTGCGCAGCCGCCTCCCGTCGTGGTGAAGGTCCCGGAGGATGACAAGGAATCCGTGAGTGTCGTAACGAAGCCAGCGACCAGGATTCCGCTCGCCCCCCAGCGGCCCTGATTGGTCAACTGCCAGAAGTGGCCCAACGTGTCGGTGGCCCACCAATCATTGTTAGCACCCTCGCCAGGAAATCCGTGGAAGTCGTTTGTGTAATTCCCTAACGACGGCAGGGCTTGGGCCTGAAAAAGCAGGAAGTTCCCATCGGGCGACCATATGGGAGTACCGGCGTTGAGCCAAGACGGACTAGGAACTCCCGTGGAAGTTGGACAGGTTATGCAAGTTTGGCTACCACCAGAAGGAGTCATCGTGTATACGTTGAAGTACCCAGTTACGCCAGGCGAAGGACCGCCTTGGTGATCGTAAGCGATCACATTATTGACCGACCAGGACACTCTGCCCCCGTTGGCCAAAATCTGATTCAGGCTGCCGGTCATCTGGATATTTTGGGCCTGCAACAAGTGTTCGGTGGCAAGAATCGCTAGAAGAACTAAAAGAAGCGGTCTCATATTAGTTATTCGTCCAGGTCCCTTGGCCCGGCCCAAGTGCTTCCCAGCTACTCGCATCCGGCGCTTGAACACAGATGTAATCCCCGGCTGCGCCTCCGGAAACAAGCCCCGTAGAAGAACCAGCCGTGCCTGCCACGCCTTTGTAGTAGATCGTGATACCAGACGACGGAACAAAGGAGATTGCCTGCGCGGCGGCGTGGTAATTCCCCAGACAAATTTGAATGCCCGCTGTCGGGGTCGGGAGATCCACTACATATGCGCCTGAGGTGGCATTCCAGTATGCGGCAGTCTGAGCCGAAGGGCTATAGGGAGAACCGCTCGTTTTAGTCACCACACAACCCAGCGCAACATGCGCAGTCGTTGCAATCGCGCTGGAGTTATCACAGTTGCTCTGCGTAGGAGCCAGGGGGGTTCCTGTGAATGTCGGACTCGCAGTAGTTGGGAACACGGTTCCATTTCCGCTGACTGTTCCATAACTCACCCCAACCACGGGGGCAATCGCCGCACCCGTAATGGTTGTAGTGCCGGTGCAGGTTGCCACCTGCACGGTGGTGGGGATCGAGGTGTACCCGGCCCCCCCGCTCCCTAGCGAGATCGCGCCCGTCGGCACATTACCGGACACTGTGATGGTTCCAGTTGCATTGATGTTTGCGCCTCCACCGCTGTAGGTGACGGTCTGCGTGCCGTTCGTGCAGCCGGTGCCCCCCGACGAAACCGTACCAGCCGTGCTGACAATACCAGTTGCTGCCACGAGCATAGGTCCCGTAGCTGAAGGAGCCGTCGCGCTCCGCTGCAGGAAGTACGAAAGGAAGCTGGGAGAATTCGGTCCAAGATCACCAGTTGAATTTAACGGCAGGCTTGCTGGGACAGCCGTATTTCCAACCTCGTAAGTCAATCCGGCATATCCGCTCGCATTGGTCACCTGGAGCGGCCCGGCAACTGCACCAATCGTCAAGCCACTCGGCAGCGTCGTCGAACAGCCCAAGGAACTAAGGACCCCAGACGGGCATCCCGAACCAAGGCCTGCTGTCTGCGCAAGACAGGCCGCCGAGAATAAGAGACACGCGATTAGGACTTTCATTTAGTTCGTCGCCTCCAACCAAAGCGTAGAGGTCACAGCTTGCACAACGCCGCGCATGGATTGTCCCGTTCCTTGCTGGAAGCGCTAGCCGGCCTGGTTAACCTGCACATTTGCATGCGCATCGTTAGATTTTTGGAGCTCTGTGTGTGAAGAGCAAATTCTCTTCGGATCGGGTTACTGATGACCGGGACTCGCTTCGTTGAGACTACTTCGGCGGGAGTCTAGCGGCGTTCACCTCCGCGCCAGCAGGCATCCCGGCTCAGAAAAGCGGCCCGCCGATGCCGCACCTTCCCGAGCCGCGCGCGCCTGGCTGACCTACGCTCTGCTGGCGTCCTTGAAGGCCGACACGTCGCATTCCATTACCCCCATTACCCCGTTGCCCCATTGCCCGTTGACAACAGGTTCCTCCCGAGTTACTCTCGACCACCGCTCAGTGGGTCTCATCGACTAGGATCAGCCGGCTCCCCGTCCGGCGTACTTTATCGAAATGGAGGACTTATGGGAACGATGAAACAAATACGCCTCGCAGTGGCGTGCGCGCTAGCTGTTATGACTGTTGCGCCTGTCCAAGCCCAGGTGCAAGAGAGCGTGCTGCACAATTTCAAAAAGGGGACGGGGTATAATCCGTCGGCGGGTGTCACCCTCGCGCCAGACGGCTTCTACGGAACTGCTGAGGCTGGCGGCACAGCAGACCTTGGTGTGGTGTACAAACTGGACACCGCATTCCACTACACCGTGCTTCACAACTTCACGGGCGGCGCCGACGGTACTGATCCCGTAGGAGGCGTGATCCTGGACTCGGCCGGTAACCTCAACGGGACCACCAAAGAGGGAGGCTCCGCTGATGCCCCCGCGGGCGCGGGCGTGGTGTTCATGCTGGATACAGCCGGCAACTATACGGTGCTGTACACCTTCACGGGTGGGGCCGATGGCGGTAATCCCGTAGCGGGCGTGATCCGCGACTCGGCCGGTAACCTCTATGGGACTGCTCTCTCTGGAGGCACAGCAGGTGGCGGTGTAGTGTACAAGCTGGACGCCGCCGGCAACTATACGGTGCTGTACAACTTCACGGTGGCCGATGGCACGACTCCCGAAGCAGGCGTGGTCCGCGTCTCGGCCGGTAATCTCTACGGGACTACGACGGACAGCCTACATGTGGGCCATGGCGTGGTGTACCAGCTGGACACCGCCGGTAACTATACCGTGCTGCACCGCTTCAGAGATGTCTACCCCAACGCCGTGACCCTCGGGCCGGATGGTCTCTATGGGACTACTGTCGAGGGGGGGACTAGGGGTCATGGCGAGGTATACAAGCTGGGTGCCTCAGCCCAGTACACCGTGCTGTACAACTTCACGGGCGAGGCCGATGGCGGTAATCCCGTGGGAGGCGTGATCTGCGACTCGGCCGGTAACCTCTACGGGGCCACTGAAGGAGGGGGCACAGCGGGTTTCGGCGTGGTGTACAAGCTGGATTCCGGTGGCAACTATACGGTGCTATACAATTTCACGGGAGGGGCCGATGGCGGTAATCCCGTAGGAGGCGTAATCCGCAGCCCGTCAGGCAACCTGTTCGGAGCTACCCAATCAGGCGGGAGCGGCGGCAACGGCGTAGTGTTCGCGCTCACCGGTGTGCAATGATTCCCTTCCACTTGACGTACCTTAGCGAAACAGAGGAGTTATGGGAAAGATGAAACAGATGCGCCTCCTAGCGGCATGCGCGCTCGCTGTTATGACTGTTGCGCCTGTCCAAGCCCAGGTGCAAGAGATCGTGCTACACAATTTCGAAATGGCGACGGGGAGGAATCCGACGGCGGGTGTTACGCTCGAGCCAGACGGTATCTACGGAACAACTGCCCTTCGAGGCACAGGAGGTGGCGGTGTGCTGTACAAATGGGACACCGCATCTCACTACACCGTGCTGCACAACTTCGTGGATGCCGACGGTTACGGTCCCATAGCAGGAGTGATCCGCGACTCGGCCGGTAATCTCTACGGGACCACTTACCGGGGGGGCACAGCGGATTCCGGCGTGGTGTACAAGCTGGACTCCGCCGGCAACTATACGGTGCTGTACAACTTCACGGGCGGGGCCGATGGCGGTACTCCCTACGCAGGCGTGATCCTCGACTCGGCCGGTAACCTCTACGGGACCGCTACCGGCGGAGGCACTGCGGGTTACGGTGTAGTGTACAAGCTGGACTCCGCCGGCAACTATACGGTGCTGTACAACTTCCCGGGTGGGGAGAGTCCCAACTACTCAGGCGTGGTCCGGGACTCGGCCGGTAATCTCTACGGGACAGCTGGCGGCGTGGTGTACAAGCTTGACGCGGATGATAACTATACGTTTCACAGCTTCACGATCACGGACGGTGCCGTCCCCAATGGCGTGATCCTCGCGCCGGATGGTCTCTACGGGACCACTCAGTCTGGGGGCACTGGAGGCTCAGGCGATCACGGCGTGATATTCAAGTTGGGTGCCTCAGGCGATTTCACCACGCTGTACAGCTTCACGGGCTTGGCCGACGGTGGTTTGCCCTTAGCAGGCGTGATCCGCGACTCAGCCGGTAACCTCTACGGGACCACTCAGTCTGGGGGCACGGCAGATAAGGGTGTAGTGTACAAGCTGGACTCCGCCGGCAACTATACGGTGCTGCGCAACTTCACGAGGACCGATGGCGCTCTTCCCCAGGCACCTGTGCTCCTCAGCCCGGCAGGCAACCTGATAGGAACTACCCTTGAAGGCGGGAGTGACAATAACGGCGTATTGTTCGAACTCACCGGCGTGCAATGACGGGTCCCGCAGTGACGAAGCCTGGCTAGTTTTCTACATCCTGGCCGTAATGAAAGCGCTCGAGGTAAGGCTGCATGGGGCGGAGAATCTGGGTTCGGTATCGGGTTACCTCGGGCAGCAGGTTGGTAGGGCGTTTGTCAATCAAGGCCGCGTAATCGACGGCGGCTTCCGGTTCGATCTGCAAGAACTGCAGGATGGCCTCGATGTTTCCCTTGGGGTTGCGGCATATATCTTCATAGCGGAAACAAATGGCGTCGGCGGCGGGGATCGAGTTGAAATTGGCCATGAAGTAGCGGCCTGCGCGCGCCACATGCCGGGGCACGATGTACCGCCAGAGCGGCAGCGGGCCGGAGAAGACTTGCCGCATGAACTGGCGCCGGATACGGGATTCCCAAACGCGCGGATACCAGGGGGCGATGAGCCGGTGGTACTCGTTGGGCGCTCCCATCATCGACCGGATGGCGCGCAACTGCGAGTTGATAACGGCCAAGGGATGGCGCTGAAGGAAAATGAGCTTGGCTTCGGGAAAGCTCTCTTTCAGGGAGACGAAGCTCAGCACGTCCCAAGGGTTCTTGAGCAGGACCGGCTTATCCGAGCCGCCGATCAACCGCAGCTTTTGACACAATTCCACCAGGCGGCCGCGGTTGGAGGGCCGCAACCGGGGGCGAGGGCTATCTTCGATGACGAATCCGTACTCTTCCGGCAGATCGGGTGTGACGCGGACGCCATCGAAAACACGGTCACTTGTACCGAGCTCTGCGAACCGCTTTTCCAGGTCGAGCCGCGCAGCCTGAGTGCGTCCTTCCATGAAGTGCGTGACGATCTCGTCGTAGTGGATCACCTGATACGCACTCAGCACGTGGAAGCACCCGGTGGCCGCTAATATTTGATAAAGAAGAGTGGTGCCTGAACGGTGGTCTCCCACGATGAACACCGGGCGAAAGTCAAGTTTTGAGAATAAGGGGCCGTATTGTGCATCCATACTGTAAGCTAGCAGTTTCTCAGAATCTTAGGTAGGCCGCGACGGTACTTTAGGTCCGTTTTCAAAGCGATTTCCGGTAGTACTAGCACTTTCCCTTTGGCTGTCCGTTGCAAATTCCGCGACAGAGCCTTTAGAATGTTCGCATGCGTTTACCCCTTCCTACTTCATAGCGGGTGGACCATTTGCCCAACACTATGACCGCCAGCGTCGCCCCCCTCGTTTCGGATAAAAGCCTCGATCAGCCTTATTTGGAAAGGCTGAAGGGGGTGGAAGTGCGGCCGGTTTTCATTATTGCTCCCCATCGCTCCGGCACAACCCTGCTGTATAGAATCCTGGTCGAGAGCGGGAGCTTCAATGCGGTCACCGTCCACCATATCCTGAACCGGCACCGTCTGCTCCAGTTACATTTCACGAATCAGGACCAAGCGGCACGGCAGGAGTTGAACCGGACATTTGAAAGCAAAGGGATTCGGGGCGAATCGATGAACTCCAGGGACTTCGGTTGCGACGTTCTGGAGGAGTACTGTTATGCGTTCGACCACCAGGGCCGCCGCCCCCGGCTGGCGCCGGACAACGCGGAAGAGTTCAAGCTGTTCTCGAAAAAGCTCCAGGTGATTCAGGATTTTTCCCGTCCATTGCTCCTTAAGAATCCATTCGATGGCGTGGGATTTCTGTATCTCGCGGAGGTTTTTCCAGATGCGCGCTTTATCTTTATTTACCGTAATCCCGTGGACGTGATCAATTCCAAAATCCGGCTGAACCGCCTGCTCCTCAGCAAGAAATTCGAGTATCACGCCATGGTCATTCAGGAGTACGCCCGGCTTTTCGAAAAGCCGATGAAACTGGCGATGGCCCGGCTGGCGTTTTCCAGCAGGCTTCCCCTGATGACCGAGTTGGTGTTCCGCGATGTGTCCCGGAACTGTGATTATGTGCGGGAGAACGTGGGCAAACTGGGCGAGAAAGCCTTGGGCGTGACCTATCCCGAACTCTGCGCGGATCCCACCCAAGTGGTCCGCCGTGTTCTGGAGTTTTTGAAGTTGCCGACAAACAGCCGGGATTATTCCAATATGATCCGCAAGCGCGAGTCCGATATCCTTCCGGAAGTGGAGCAGCGCCGGCGCCGCATCGAAAAGCGAAACGAGGGTTACTGCGAGGCGTTCCACGTCTGAAGCTCTGTGGAACGGAGATGGTTCCAGCAGCAAGTGAGACTATGGAGTGTCACAGATGTCGAAGCAGCGTATCGTCGGAAGCATTGCAATGTTGTTGGGTCTAGGCCTGCCGGTTCATGCCACAGTAAAAATTCAGTCCGTGAATCCGTCGCCCGCGCCTCCTCAGACCATCGGGCAGACCATCACGTGGACGGTCACCGCAACCGACAGTAACGCCAGTCCGTTGACTTTCCAGTTCAATGTAACTCCGCCGGGCGGGCAGGAAGACATGGTGAAAGATTTCAATGTGGGTACGTTCAGTTCCTCTACCTGGACGGCGCAGCCGTTCGTGTGGACTCCCACCGGGATCGAGGGCGCCTATCGGATAAACGTAGTGGCCAAGGACTTTCGGTCGGGTGAAACCGCCAGCAGTACGGTGAACTTTGATGTGAATCCCCTGGTAACGGGCAGTGCTCCCGTGGTGGTGCAAACGGCCAATCCCCTGGTAGCACTGTTTAGTGCGCCTTCCTGCCCCGAGGGCAGCAATATGCGGGTGAGCTTTCAGCGCAGCGGCCTTCAGCGCGGGTCCACAACATCGTGGATGGCCTGCCACCCGCCCGCGAGCATGACTTTTGAAGTGGCCGGCATGTACGGCAATACGACCTACACGATGTTCTCCCAAACGCAGACTGGGAGCAATGTCGTGAATGGTCCGAGTGTCAGTTTCACGACGGGGGCGCCTGCCACGACGATTCCCTTCCCCTCCTACACGACGCTGGTGCCCCCCGGGGCCACAACGGACGTGAAAGATTCGGTCATTCTCAACGACATTGGGGGTAAAGATAACGGTGGAGGGGCGGTTTACCCGAAGGTGGCGACAGACTTAAGCGGCAGAATACTCTGGTATTACTATCCGCCCGCGCCACACTATGATTATATTGTCAGGCCACTCGCGAACGGCGCCTTCCTGCTCATCTCTATGGGCCGGGCGTGGACTCCGCTTTCCGAGAAATCTCAACTGCTGCACCAGGTGGATTTGGCCGGCAACCTGATTAAGGAAACCAATACCGGCGTCATCCAGCAGCAACTGCTGGCCAAGGGCGCCACGGACGCACAACCGTGCAACACGGTTCCACACCCGGCGCCGGTGGGGTCAGCGTGTTTGTCATATTTTAACCACGACATGATCCAGACGTTGCCGAACGGTTATAGCGCAGTGTTGGCGAACATTGAAAAGATCTTTCCGGCGGGGACCCAGGGGGACACCAGCGGCCTGCCGGTGGATATTATCGGAAACATGATCGCGGTGCTGGATCGGAACTGGCAAGTGGTTTGGTATTGGGACGCCTTCGAGCACGACGGGGGCGGCACGCAATTGGATATCAAGCGGCCGGCGACGTTGGGAGATACCTGCAGCTCCACCGAGGTCGATTGTCAGCCGATGTTCCTGCTGGGCCCCGGCGTTGCGCCGCTGGCGCACGATTGGCTGCACGGCAACACCCTCTATTACTGGGCCGCACCCCAGAATGGTGGCTCCCAAGGCGATCTCATCTGGTCGTCACGGAACCAGGACTGGGTGATGCGCATCGATTACCGGGACGGCGCGGGTACGGGCAACCTTGTGTGGCGGATGGGCCTGGATGGCGACTTCACTTTCAACAACCTCAATAGCGACCCCTGGCCCTGGTTTTCGCACCAACATGACGCGGACATCGCCCTGAACGGAAACGGCCCCCTGACGGTGTTCGACAATGGCAACACGCGCAGGGCCGATCTGGGCAGCAGTTGCGGGGCGAGCGACTGCCAAAGCCGCGGCATGGCTCTGACCTTTGACGAGTCCACCATGCAGGTTACGCCGCTCCTGAGTGTGGATTTGGGAGTCTATTCATTTGCTTGGGGAAGCGCACAACTCCTGGATAACAACAATTACTTTTTTGCGACGGGGTATGTGCCCGTGACTGCCACCGGCGTGATCACGCAGCTCATCGAGATTTTGCCCACTCCTGGCACTATCGGCGGCACTCAGGTGCTCAACATCCAAGGCCCACCCTCGTACCGTGCCTGGCGCATGACGAGTATGTACACGCCGCCGGTCCCATGATGAAATGGGGGTACGTTTACCCCAGCGACCGCTATTCCCCTCAAGAACATACAGATCAGCTTCCTGCTAGAGGAACATGCTGTGAAGGACGGTGGGAAAGTGTCGCAGACCCTTCACCATCCATCCGGTAGAGTACTAAGTACTGGCGCCTTAGTCGCCGGGCGGGATTCGGTGTATATTAGGTGGTCGACAGGGATGCCAAAACCAGGGATCCGCATGCAAAAACTATGACTCGTGTAACTGCTTTTTTTCTACTATGTGCTGGCCTGTTGTGCGCATTCCAAAACCAGAGTGCTATAACCGAATACAATGTGCCCACGGCCAACTCCCAGCCAGAGTCGATCGACTTGGGTCCGGACGGCGCGCTCTGGTTTACGGAAGCCGCAGGCAACAAGATCGGCCGCATTACGACGGCTGGGGTGATCACCGAGTATCCTTTAGGGGGCTTGGCGAAGACAGGTTCTCCGTGGGACATCATTAGCGGCCCGGATGGCGCCATGTGGTTCACGGAAACGCTGGGCGGCAAGATCGGCCGTATTACGACGGCTGGCGTGATCACCAACCAGTATGTGATCCCGACCCCCAACAGTGCTCCGCGTAGAATCGTTGTCGGCCAGGATGGCGCCATGTGGTTCACGGAATACTCAGGCAACAAGATCGGCCGCATTACAACGGCTGGGGCGATCACCGAGTATCCCATCCCGACTTCCAATAGCAACCCCGCCGGGATTGCTTCCGGTCCGGATGGTGCAATCTGGTTCACTGAGACCAACGGAAACCAGATCGTCCGAATGACGACCCAGGGAGTGATCACCAACCAGTATCCGCTGCCGACGCCCGATAGTGTCCTGGCGCAGATCCTTGCAGGTCCGAACGGCATGCTGTGGACTACCGAGAACTGGAACAACAAGGTGGGGAGCATGACCACAAGCGGTCTTTTGGCCGAGTGGTCTACGCCAACGTTGGGGAGCAGACCATCGGGGCTCGGGGTGGGGCCGGATGGGGCGCTGTGGTTTACAGAATGGGCTCCGAACGTTAACAACATCGCGCGGATCACAACTGGCGGGACAATCACCGAATTCCCCGTACCGACAGCGGCCAGTGAACCGCGGGAGATTGCGGCCGGTCCGGACGGAGCACTGTGGTTTGCCGAATATGCTGGCAATAAGATTGGACGTATACCCGCCTGCGGGCTTGGGATGACCGTGTTCTACCTGACGGCGGCCGAAGCGTTCGGCGGGAGCGCAGCCTTGAACTTCACTTTCACCCTGGGAACTACCACCAGCGCTGTCTGGACCACAACCCTGCTCCAGAATGGCATCCCCATCGAGCAACCTTGGTCTGAGGCGGTTCGTGCCACCGTTCCACCCACCGATATATTTAAACAGTACGCACTTTCGCCGATGGGTGTCGTGCGAGTGGTATCGACATTGTTTGAGAGCGACGGAAAGACGCTCATCTGCCAGGAGACCCAGACGGTGAATACGGGCACAACCGCGGCCGCCTACACAGCCGAGTGACTGCAACGGCCGAATAAAATTCCAAGATCTCTGGCGTGTTGCTTCGGCGTAGAAATGCTCATTGCTTTCCCGGCTGGCCGGTTCCGGCCTTTGCTCACCGCTTCTCTGCTCCTGTCATGGACACTTCGACGGAGCCTGTCGTCCGCAAAAAGAGAACCCGTCGTTAAGCGGTACCGGTTTCCCGGCAACTTGTGTTAAGAACACCGCGTCACAACCACGTGCGGCGGGTTTGAAGATAACAGAAGATCAGCGCAGAGGGGTCTGTACATATGAAAACGTTGCTGGTCTTGCTCATTGTCGCGAGTGACGCTCTGGCACAAGTGACGGGCAACTCGGCGCCAAATGACGTGCCAAGCGACTACACCAGCCTTTATCAGTTGGTCGAAAGCAACGTCTCGGCTTTCGCTGCCCTGATTCCGGCCCAAAGCGCCTCCCAGCCCACCAGCACCCTGATGAGCGGCGACTTGCTGTACGCCAATGGCAATTCGGGCTTGAAGCTTCTGACCACCGCGAGGCAGCAAGACATCCAGGAGGAACTCGCCCGGCTGAAAAGTCTGGGCCTGACAGCGGTCACCGTGACTATGGGTTTGCCGCTCATGAACGAGGATTTCTACACGTTCAACGGCGATCCCCAGGACTTTCAGAGCATGCTGGCGGTCTATCAGAATCTGCAAAAATCCATCCATCAAAGCGGCATGAAGATGATTGTGGAAAGCGCCGTCCTCTTCCCGGGATACTTTTCCGCGAACTCAGGCTTTAACCTCACTGGCTACTATGCCAGCTTGAGCGACACTGATTTCATAGCGGCGCGCGCTAAGAACGTCCTCACCATTGCACAGCAGGTGGGGCCGGATTACATCAATCTCAATTCGGAGCCGGACACGGATCTTCAGCTTACCGGGCGGACCAACTTGTATGGCACAGCACAGGCGTTTGCGACGATGAACCAGACCATCATCACTCAGGTGCGCGCCCAGAGCGTCACCATTCCCATAGGCGCTGGAGTGGGCACCTGGTTGAATGGACAAGCCGGCGCGACAGATTGGGTGCAGGCCTTATTGGGCACCGATATCGATTACTTGGATTTGCACATTTACGCCACCAATTACAACTTCCTGCCGAACGCCATTACCTATGCCGACATGGCCCTCGAGGCCGGCAAGAAAGTCGCTATCAGCGAGTGCTGGGACGTAAAGGAAACAGATCAGGAGTTCTCGGGAACTACCGTAAACAATGAGGCTAGTTATTACGCACGCGATACTTTCAGCTTCTGGGCTCCCGTGGATACCGCCTTTGTCGAAGCCTTCGTCAACTTCGCTAACTGGAAGGGCCTGATTTATGTCTCTCCGTTCTGGACGCGGTATTACTGGGCTTATTTGAACTATAACCAGGAGCAAAGCGTGGGCGCCGCTCTCGACATGGACTCGAGCGTCGCTCAACAGGTGCTCAACGACGCCACGGTACAATTCGTGAACGCCATAGCAAACGGCACGCCGCCGACATTTACCGGGCAGGCGTACAAAGGCGCCATTGCCACCGCGGAGGTGAAGGCGGTGACCAGCGTTTCGGCCGCCAGCTACGGGGTTACGGTGGCGCCCAGCTCCATCGTCAGCCTGTTTGCCGCGAACATTGCCACCAAAGTATCTCTTGCGACGAATCCGCCGCCGACCCCATTACCCATAAACTTGGGCGGTGTAAGCGCCACCATCACCGATATCTCCGGAAATGCGAGCCCCATCTCGCTGATCGTGGTCACGCCAAGCCAGGTTAACGCCGTGCTTCCGGCTGGCTTACAGGCCGGTCCGGCGGTGGTCAACCTGACCACCAGCAGCGGCGCCCAGATTACCGGCGATGCCACGCTGGCCGCTGCTGCGCCGGCCCTGTTCAGCGCCAACGAAACCGGCAGGGGAACCGCGGCTGCTCAGGTAGTGATCGCGCATGCGGATGGAAGCCAGACTTTTATTCCGGCTATCGCGACGTGCTCCGCGAGCGGCTGCACGCCGATACCGATCAATCTCGGGTCGAGCACGGACCAGGCGTATCTGGTGTTGTTCGGAACGGGTATCCGCGGGGCGGGTGGGGCTTCCGCAGTGACGGCGACGGTGGGCAACACTCCTTGCCAGGTGGCGTTTGCGGGCGCGCAAGACACGTTCTTTGGCCTGGACCAGGTCAACGTCGAACTGCCGCACAGCCTGGCTGGATCGGGCACGGTGAACGTGGTGATCACGACGGCCGGCGAGACCGCTAACACGGTGACGGTGGACATTCAATAAGCGGGTGAGCCGAATTTGAAACCGTGATTGGAATCGGCGGGGCTGGCTCCCTTTTTTATAGCGACGTCACAATCAAAATCGTGACGTGCTTGCGGGACCCGGTAGTACTAGAGCTCGAAACGTTGTGCGGAATCGGTTCGGCGCAGGCGCTTCGAGAGTAAACTAGTCCCAATAAGATCTGCGCTTGGAGGAAAAGGTGAGCACAACCATCGTCAGAACCATGTTGGTTACCCTGCTGTTGTCCACGGGCGCCGCCTTCAGTCAAACCATCACGCTATCGCCCACGATCGGTCCGCCGACGACCACCGTCGAAGTATCGGGCAGCGGGTTTTCGCCAATGGCCGCCATCACCATCTCCTTCGGTGCGAATTCGGCGCCCGCCACTGCGGACGGATCCGGTGCATTTTCGAACGTCGCCATTCAGGCGCCCGCGTCGGCGTTGCCCGGACCGGAGACGGTGAGCGCAGCGCCCACGACGGGCACCGGCGCGCAGGCCACATTCACCGTCTACACCGACTGGAGACAGTTTGGTTTTGCTCCCAATCACTCAGGCTTCAATCCTTACGAAAACGAGCTGAGTCCCACTTCCGTCGGCAAGTTGGTTCGCCGATGGTTCGCCTTCCCCTACGACGCGAATGCGTTTTCGGCGGCGGCTGTGGTCAACGGAGTGATTTACGCCGGCACGTATAGCTACTTAGATTCCGATGTGTACGCGTTCGATACCAGCACCGGCGCCCAGTTGTGGACCTTTGAGACCGGGGCCCGGGTGTATTCTTCGCCTGCCGTGGTGAATGGAGTGGTTTACGCCGGCTCAGACGATCACAATGTTTACGCGCTCGACGCGACCACGGGCACAAAGCTGTGGAGTTACACCACCGGCGGCAATGTGACGTCGTCGCCCGGGGTGACGAATGGAAAAGTGTTTATCGGCTCCTGGGACGGCAATCTCTACGCGTTCAACGCCAGCACGGGCGAGAAGCTGTGGAACTACACCACCGGCAACTCGGTGGCGTCCTCGCCCGCGGTGGAGAATGGCGTGGTTTATGTGGGCTCTGAGGATAACAATGTTTATGCGATCGATGCGGGCACCGGGGCCAAGCTATGGAACTACACAACCGGCGGAGGTGTCCAGGCATCGCCCGCCGTGGTGAACGGAGTGGTTTATACCGGTTCCGGAGACGGCAATGTTTACGCCTTAAACGCCCAAAGCGGCGCCGTGCTATGGAGCTACGCGATCAGCGGCGGCAACACTGGCTCTCCCGCAGTGGCGAATGGAGTGGTTTATATCAACTCCGCCAGCGGCACTCTCTACGCCCTCAACGCCAGCACCGGTACCGTGCAGTGGACTTTCGCGTCTAACGTCGGGTTTACTCCGCCGGTGGTGGCAAATGGGGTGGTTTATACCTCCTCGCACTCAACTGCGTTCGCGCTCGACGCTCTTACTGGCGTGATGCTATGGAGCTTCCCCACAAACTTCCCCGTAAATTCTTCGCCCACGGTTGCGAATGGGAAACTTTATGTCTCGCTTGGTGGCGTCCTTTACGCCTTCGGCTTGCCCCGGTAGCAGTGATCGCTGAGATTTCAGGCGGAAAGTAGCATGCGAAATAGTAACGTTGAGCTGATTCTACTGAGCGCGCTTGCTCAATACGGGCGCGCTAGGGAAGGTGTCCTCAATCAATTCCGCGGCTCTGCGCGGTCCGTTGAGACCTTTTAGAATCCCGGCGAGCCGCTTCGCGTTGTCGCGGTATGTATTGTCCGACAAGAGCCGTTCCACGGCTTCGCGCAGCCGTTTTGGCGAGCAGCGGCGCGGCGAGATCCGGATTGCGACCCCTGCCTCAACGAACCTCTGGGCGTTGTCGGCCTTATCCCACTCGGTGGGCACGATTACCAGAGGAATGCCCGCTGCAAGGGCCGTGAGAATGGTTCCTGCTCCACCGGTTGTGACCACGACGTCAGTATGCGGAAACAGTTCGGTATGGGCGATCCACTTCTCGACGCGGACATTCGGCGCCAGCGAGCCCAAATCCAATGATTTCGGATCGCGATCGCCGCCCGTCGTCATGATAACTTCCATCGGCAAATTGGCGAGTCCACGGGCGGAAGCCTCAAGCAGGAACGGCTCATAGACGTGCAGGGTCCCTTCGGTGATATGCACCCAGGGCCGTTCGTGCGATAGTTTTGCCAGCCATTCCAGGGGAGGCGTGCGCTGGGTGTCGTTCCAGATCAGCGGCCCGATATAGTGGACCGACGCCGGAAGATCGCGGCGGTTGTAATCCAGCTCAGGCACGCTGGGCACCAGGTACAGCGGCATCGTTCCTAGATATTCGTGAACGGGAACGCTCAGCGGGGCGAGGCCAAATCCGGCGCGCACTTCGTTGGCTGCCCGGCGGAAGCCAGCGACACTCATCTCCGTAACCAGGTTCACCGTCCGGCTCAGTAGTCGCGTGGACCAGTTACGCGGCGATGGCAACCCCATACCCCACGGCGGAGTGCTGGGGCTCGGGATCATACAGCCCGGAGCGAACGAGCAAATCGCGCAAGGCACGCCGGTAAGCTCATGTAGCACCAGCGGCGTGCCCCACATGCTGACATCGGAGACAACGAGATCCGGTTTCCAGTCGTCTAGAACCAATTGCTGGTCCTTTACCTGGTCCGGCAGCGTCTTTAGGAGCCACTCCCTAAGAACGGTTGCCCTGGAGAGCATCGAACGGCTGATGGGCGAAAAGACCGTGGCGTACACTTTCTCTTCGTCCAGGTGCTGAAAGGGGAAAAAAGAGAAGCCATGCCGTTCAATAACGGCTTTCGCTCTCGGGCCGGTCGAAAATGCGATCTGGTGGCCACGCTCGGCCAAGCCGCGCGCCAGGGCGACCGTAGGATTAATGTGGCCGGCGAACGACCACACCGTGAATAGGATCTTCAACCCCGGGTTCCCGTCACTCGCTTTGCTCTGCTACCCGTTGAACTCATGATCCCGTTGGCATCCTTGCAGTGTCCAATATACACCCAATCCCCGGATCTCCACTCGACGAAGAGCAGCGCCCATTTCTCATGGGTACCGGTACGATTCCGACGATGCGCTGCCAAGAAAACTGGTCGCGGTCGAGTATACTCTTCACGTGGTTCGGCTTTCACCATCTTAAGAACGAGAGGTTTTTTTATTACCACGCAAGGCGAAACCCACAAAAGTTAACATGGTCATACGTGGTTATACGAGATTTCAGCCTTACGCATTGTTCATCGCGAGTTGTGCGTGTCTACACGGCGCCGTAACCATCACATCGGTCGTCCCCTCGCTGCCGTCACCTCAACCGCTGGGCACGCCCATCACATTCAATGTGACTGCAACAGATGCGAGTTCCGGTCCCCTCACTTTTAAATTCAGTACGGAATTCAACGGCCGAGGCTTTAGCGCCGTCCGAAACTTCAACATTGGGACGCTGAGTGCCGGAATCTGGAGTGCGCAACCGTTTTCCTGGGCTCAGATCGCCTCAGAAGGCTCTTATACGATCCAGGTAGTCGCCAAGGATTTCACAACTGGAGAAACCGCCACCCAGTCAGTGCCGTTCACTCTCACCTCTATCGTCAAGGACGGGAAGATCACGGTAGTTCCTACGTCGAACTCTCTGGTAGCGCTTGCCGGCGTGCCGGGATGCAGCGTCGGAAGTTCTGTACGCGTATTCTTTTCCCCGAAAGGCGCACATAATCCAACAGTCACCCCATTCGCGTTTTGCCGCGGAACCCTGAGCAGCAATTTTTATTTGGGTGGTATGTACCCGACTACCCCGTACACAATTGGCTATGAGGTAAGAACCGGGTCAACTGTCACCACTGGCTCGAGCACGGCGACGTTTACCACCGGCACGCTACCTTCTACTTTTCCCTTCCCAACGGAAACCGTCCGCCAATTCCCTCAGCCAAATGCCGATACGGCCGAGAAGATAGTCCTGCATTCCTTCACGGACGCGTCCCCCACCGCAAAAAACTATCAGCCGTTGGCTACGGATCTCTACGGTAGCGCCGTGTGGTACTACTACGGCGGTCCGAAAAGCCATCCCCTCCTCACACGCCCGCGACCCGGCGGGAAGTTTCTTTTATTGGAAGCCGGACTCTATTGGCCGAATGGCTCCAGTCAGAAGGCTCAGCTGCTGCGTCTGATCGATCAGACCGGCAACGTTCTGAAGGAGACGAATATCGGATTGATGTCGCAGCAGCTGCTAGCCATGGGAGCCACCGATCTACAGTCGTGCGGCAACATCTCGATCCCCGTTTCCGTAGGCGCCTCGTGCATGCCGGGTTTGACCCATGATTTGATTGAACTGCCGAATGGAGGTTTCGCGGCCCTGGTTTATATCGAAAAGATCTTTCCTCCGGGAACGCAGGGAAACAGGACCGGCCTGAACGTCGACATCGTCGGGAACGGAATCGTTGTCTTGAACCAGGACCTCGACGTGGTTTGGTATTGGGACGCCTTCCAGCATGACGGCGGCGGAACCCAGCTCGACATCAATCGCGCGGCCGTTCTCGGCGAAACCTGCAGTCCTACCGAGGGCGGCGCCAGATGCGATCCTTTGTTCTTGGTGGGTACTCCTGGAGTGACCGTGGTAGCCAACGATTGGCTGCACGGCAACTCAGTTCAGTACCGCTCCTCCCATGGTGACTTCATTTTCTCTTCCCGTCATCAGAACTGGGTCATGAAAATCGATTTCAACAACGGCGCTGGGACCGGAAACATCCTCTGGCGCATGGGAGTGGACGGCGATTTCACATTCAATAACATCGACAACAATCCTTACCCCTGGTTCTCAGGTCAACACGACGCCGGTTTCGAGACCAATGGTCTTTTTGATTGTTTCGATAACGGAGATACCCGGATCGCTGTGGAAGGTTCGGGCAACAGCCGCGGCATGGTCCTAAGTGTTGATGAAACCGCTCTGACAGTTACCCCCGTCGTCAGCCAGCAGCTTGGAGTCTACAGTTTAGCCCTCGGGAGTGCGCAACTGCTGTCAAACGGCAACTATCATTTTCAGCCAGGCGTTGTAAGACCAAACTACTATAGTTACTCGATCGAGGTTTTTCCTACCTCGGGGACGACAAGCGCAACACCGGTCTTCATCCTGCAAAGCGATTTCGGCTCTTACCGGAGCTTCCGTATGCCGGATCTCTATACGCCGCCGACCAAGTAAGCATTTTAGATTGACTGTTGGCCTTCCGGGGCGAAGATGGTACCGCAAGTCGCCTGGATTGCGACCAGTTTTTGCAGCGCGTCGCCGGAATTGTACCAGTACTCATGAGAAGTGGGCGTCTGCCCCTTCCAGTCGGGCGGAAACCGGCAACTTGGGTGTTTTTCTCCCCAATTCCTTCTTTTCTTCGCCATCCTTACGTCCCTGGAGCCGCCAGCTTTTACACCACCCGTAACGGCAGTGCCCAACAGGAGCCATCGGTCCTTCCTGCGTCCTTAGGCCAAACACCTCCCTAGTACTCCGCCCCTGACACCGTTGGACCGAGATCCCAGAATTATATGGTATATTACTCCCCTCGACTTCATTTTTGTATCCGGGGCAGACCATGATTATTCAGCGACTCGTTCTCATCGCCGCGTTCTCCACCGCGTCGATGCACGCGGCAATCAACATTACTTCTTTCCTTCCATCGCTCGCCTCTCCGCAAGCGGTGGGGACCGCCATCACCTGGACCGCGATTGCAACCGACAGCAATCCGAATTTAATCGCCTTCCAATACAGCGTTGCCTTTGGATCGGGTTCGTTCTCTATAGTCCGCGACTTTTATCCGGGCACGGGGCATTCCGGCTCTCGGACTGGTCCACTCTTCACCTGGCAGGACATCACCGGTGAAGGAACTTACACCATCAAAGTGGTCGCGAAAGACTTTACTTCACTCGAATCGGCAACTACCACGGCGACATTCACTTTGAAGCCCATCAGCACAGGCGGTAGCTTTGTAGTAACTCCGACGTCCAACCCGCTGGTCGCGTTAGCCAGCGCGCCCGCTTGTCCCGCGGGGAGTTATATCCGGCTGACAATCCAGAAGGTCGGCGGTACCTTCGTGAGTAAGACGAACTGGAAGAGCTGTACTCCTAGGCTGACCACCAATATCTATGCGGCGGGGATGTACGCCTCGAAGTCCTACATCATCAACTACAACGTGGCTAAGGGGGCTATTGTAGTTGCAGGCCCCAATCCGGTGACCTTTACCACCGGGCCGCTTCCCTCAAACATCACCTTCCCCACGTTCGATCTGATTACGCCAGGCGGCTCCCAAACCGATCAGGCCGACGATATCGTGTTGTACAGTTACGTGTTATTCGGTTCAAAACTCCTGCCGGCGGCCACGAATAGGAACGGCAACCTCCTTTGGTACTACAATTCCACCGCGTCAGAAGCAGTCTCGATAACTCGCCCGCTCACTGGCGGCAACATGCTGACTTACCAGGACGGTAACTCATGGAATCCGGACATCAGGGCGATCGGTCAATTTCTTCGCGAAATCGACCTGAGTGGGAACACAGTCCGTGAGACTAATATCGGCATTTTGCAGCAACAACTAATGGCTATGAACGCCACGGATTTCGGCCCGTGCGGCGCCATCCCTCTGCCCGCCGCAATCGGTTCCGCTTGCCTCGACTCGATTCATCACGACGCCATCCGGCTGCCGAATGGCAACACCATCGTCAACGTGGATATCGAGAAGATCTTCCCACCCGGCACGCAGGGAGACACAACCGGTCTGAACGTAGACGTGCTTGGCGACGGCTTTATCGTTCTCGACAGGAACTTTCAGGTGCTCTGGTACTTCGACACATTTCAGCATGCCGGAGGGGCGCCGCAGTTAGACATTAACCGCCCCGCCACACTGGGTGAAACCTGTGGGTCCCACACGGCGGAAGAAACGGACGGCTGCGGTACTCTGTTCCTGGTCGGAACCCCTGGCGTGACCACTGTTGCCAATGACTGGCTGCATCAAAATTGCCTTTATTACGATCCGGTGGACGGCAATTTGATCCTCTCCGCGCGCCACCAGGATTGGCTCTATAAGGTCCAGTATCAAAATGGAGCGGGCAACGGGAATATTTCGTGGCGCATGGGTCTCGGTGGCGATTTCACGTTCAACAACATAAACGACGATCCCTACCCATGGTTCTCCCATCAACACGATGCCGGGATTGAGAACACCTCTACGAACCTGATGACCGTCTTCGACAATGGGAACACCCGCCTGGCCCCTCCACCGATCGGGTTAGGCAGCGGAAACAGCCGTGGCATGGCGTTCATCATGGATGAAACCAACATGACCGTCACGCCGGTACTCAGCCAGGGTCTAGGCTACTTCAGTTACGCTCTGGGCAGCGCGCAGTTGCTTTCAAATGGGAACTACTTCTTCCTAAATGGCCTTGTCACACCGCCGACGCCGGCAGTGGCCCACGCGGTGGAGGTGTTGCCAACCTCCGGCACCGCCGGATCAGTCATCTGGAATCTGCAGAGCTCCAAAGCTTACCGCGCCTGGCTGATGCCGAATCTGTATTTGCCTCCTACTACCTAGGTCTTTGACGGCGTGGAATATTTCCTTTTGTAGCCAAACTTCCGCCGGGCTGCCTGGCGGTAGAACGTCCAGTTGATTCTGGTTAAGGTCCGCCAGGTTGAACCCAACGGAACGCTACCCATCTCCTGGGTACTAGGACTCTCAAAAATGCTGCGGGCTGCAAGATTAAAATGGACAATTTGAGGATTCGTGATAGCCTTGCTGGAACCGGAGAGGCACAATGGAATTCCCGACGGTAAGTCCAAGGCCATAATGGAAATTCCTGGTATATTCCACATCGGCAATGGGATCAAGTCGGGCAAATCCTGGAAACTTTCGTACACAAATAGGTGAAGGGAGACACTGACATGAAGATCGAAGTTATCGGCTTTGCAATGGTCGTGTGGTCTGGTGTATTGCAGGGTCAAACAACACTGTGGCCGAGCGGCTGCAGCAATAGGGACTTCTCGGGAATATATGGGCTTGTCGCAAGCGGTTCGGTCACCGCGCCCGGTTTCCCTCTGGCGGGTCCGTTCGCACGCTCAGGACAGTTCCTGCCGGACGGAGATGGCAACGTTAACGCCGTCACCTTCGCCAGCTATGACGGAACCATGTTTTCGGAAACAATTTCTGGCACCTACACGGTGTCGTCGGACTGCAGCATCGTGTTCAATATTCAGCCGTTCCCGCCTATCGGAGAGCCCGCCGTCTTCACCGGGCTCCTGTCGGCGGATAAAACTGAAGTCACCTTCCTAATTTCGAGCCCGCTTTATCAGACCATCCATGCCGTTCTACGTAAGCAGTTTCCCCCGGGCTATGCCTTTCATCGGCAGGGGTGCTCCAAGCGGGATTTCTTCGGCCCCTACGCGTTGCTCCTGACGGGGAGCATTGTGACGCCAGCCGAGGGCCAGGTCAACCAGCCGGGAGAGTTTGTGCGTTCGGGGAAATTCACTCCCGACGGTAACGGGAACTTCTCCGCCGAGACCATCGCGAACTATAACGGCTTTGTCATTCAGCCGGAGAATTTTTCCGGGACCTACACGGTGACAACAGGCTGCGCTCTGAGTATCCAGTACACGGACACTAGCGGCGTCGCTTACACCTGGAACGGATCTCTCACCAACAATGCACGAGGCGCCGACGTGGTTGTCTTCGTTCCCTCCGGTTCCGCCATCCAAGGGACACTGGTACAGCAGTTTAGTCTATTTGTGAATTAGTCCCGGTGAGGCAGCTCAATGAGGGTGAGCCCCTACTGCGCTACATACACTTGGAATTCAGCGCTCGATGGCCCCCCGCCATACCCGTCTCCGCCAGCGGTCAACCAGAATGAATAACCGCCCACGACAAAATTGATCTGGCTCACCCCCGCCACCTCGTACGGAGCCGGGCCTGCATATGGAATGGCGACAGGCGTTGGCATCAATCCAAAGGTAACCCAAAAAATCCCGATGGGCAAAGTTTCAGTTGGCAATGGGAGTCCAACAACCGCGCCATCTTGTGGCTGCGGGTCGAGCGCCCCGAGCCCGGTGGCGAAGATCGAAACAACGGAACCAGACTGTGCGGGATTAGCCGCCGAGTTTACAGTGCCATCCTGATTGAGAGCCGCAGCATAATAGCCGTCCACGGTGAGCACGCCTGGGTGCGCCTTAGCTACCGTCCGTGAGAGACAGTTCGTGGTTGCGCTTTGGTAGACCACGCAGATTTGCACCGTCTGGCCGGTCTGCAGCGACCACGGGGCGATGGCATTGATCTGGGCCTCTTGCACATAAAGAAGCGGGCCGGGAGTTCCGTTGAACGTCACCTGAACGCCGGCCAGTTGCTTGGGAAACCCGGTTTCGGTGCTCACTTGCGGTTGCGCGCCGACAGCCGGCCCGAGTCCTTCGCCAAATAAGCTCACAATCTCCCCGCCAACGATCGCGTCACTGCGATAGCTGCCTGCATTCCCCATGCAGGCCAGTTTCACTATCTGCGCGTTCGGGTTTGGGGAGAAGTTCGCCAGAAACAAGAAATTCCCAGATGATGATCCGGCCAACTGCCGCGTCGGCGCATAGGAGGGATTCGGGAACCCAACCACGTAAACCGACGAGTCCGCGCCAAGGCCCAGCAACGGTGCCTCGGCGTTGCCAGTCGATCCCGAAATGTAGGTCGACTGCAAAATGTTTCCGCCTGCATCGAGCACGGTCAGTACGGAAAATCCGTCTGAATCGCAACTTGCCAGGCTGTTCTTCACCGGATAATTGGCAACGGCTGGTAAGGCGAGGTAGGTATTTCCCGACGCATCCGCGGACAAACTACCAGCGAGCGACCCCGCATAAAAGGTCCCTGGAAGGAAGTCGGAAAATATCACGCCAGTGCCTTCCGGGTTGAAGCGCAGAACGGAGGTGCCTCCGGTTTCGTAGAGAACCACCACAGCGTGGTCGGAAGCATCCAACGCGAGGCCGCCGCCGGGGTTACCTTGCGCATCGGTGAACGTGGAATAGACTAGCGACGAGCCGTCCGGGGATAGACGAGCGAGGAACGAAGCGCGGGCGAAATTCGGAATGGCGGAAGCCGACAAGTACGCTCCGGGTGTAGTTGGGAAGTTGGGCGAGAAAGCTATCCCGGCGACAAATGCCGACCCCGAGGCATCCACGGCGATCGAAACGGGTTGCGCCTGGCTGCTTCCGCCCAGATAGGTGGCATAGTCGATAGCGCCCGACGGTGTGAACCGCACCACGAATGCGTTCTCGAATGCGTTCGCAGGTCCTTCGGCGCTGGGCGGCGTTTGCTGAAGCGCACCGGGCGTGGTTTGGATGCCGTTGCCAGGCGTATAACCCGTCGCATAGATGCCTCCCGCGGCATCCACAGCCAAGCCGGTTACCGTCGTGTTCTGCCCAAAACTTGTCTTGTACACGGGTGTCGCGCCATCCGCTCCGAGCTTCTCAACAAAATTCTGCCCGGCCAGATATACATTCCCGCTCGCGTCGACAGCCATGCAATAGGCCGCAAAAGGCACGTTGTTCTGGTATACGACGCGATCCCCGGCGGGGGTGAGCTTGATGAGCGAAAAAAAGGCTTGACCCGTATTGGCATAAAGCAGCAGGTAGATATCGCCCTGCGAGTCCGTAGCGGTTGCCACGAAGTCGTACAGGATCGTGATGGAACCTGTGGGGACGAACTCGGAGTAGTTCACGCCGAGCAGAAAGTTTTGGGCGGACGCCATCTCTGCAGTAAAACTCAGCAAAGCGATCCAGCGGCACAGCTTTCGAAACATCACCCGAACCTCCTATGGCGCTGCCCAGAATCAAGCCGGGATTTCGTTTTTTGGCCTACTCGCCTGTCACCTGCGCCCGTTTAGGTAAGCAGTCAGCAAGCTAACTCCGTCGAAAACGGGGAAAGAAACGAAACCGCATGAGTTCCTCCAGCGGACGCGGGGGGCATAAACTAGTGTACCTCCTGAGCCGTCAGTTGCGACGCAAAGCGCGGGTTGCTCGCAGCGATCGTTCTCTTCCGGCTCGACTATTACCCGCTAATCTCTGGATAACGGACTTGGGATAACGGACTTGATACGCTGATAGACTCAGAAGAGGCGCTCGCGGCTGGGCGGCGCTTCGGTTTAGAGCATCTCTTCACAACCCAAGAATGATCGGGCGTAAGCGATGAGCATAAAGCCTCTGTGGCCACTGGCGGTACTGGTGCTCCTTTACTGGCAGGCGCCCTGGATCGTGCCGTATGCAGTCAAGCTTGCACGAGGAGGGATTCTTTTTACCGCAATCCTTATTCTTCCGGCACTGATCTACGCTAGTCTGTACGGGCCGCCTTCGCGGTGGATGCACGTAAGCACCTTCATCGCAGTCTTGGCAGACTTAGCGTATGCAGGAATGTTCATCGGATTTACAACAGCAGTAGTCTGTTTCTTCGTTGATACCAAGCGGAGTCCGTGAAGGGCCCTGACCGGCAATAATGACGTTTCCTGATTGGTCACGAGTGCCGCTTAAACGAGGAATAGGAGGGAGCAAGATTGACACCGAGTTTCGTTTTCTTGGCATATCTCCTGGCGCTTGAAGTGGTGCACGCGGCCAGTCCAACCGTTCCGAACCTTTATGCCCGCAGGGACTATCCCGGCCTGGATAGCAATTGGCTGCAGGTCGCAGACGTCAATGGCGATGGATTCCCCGACTTAATTGGCGACCAGGAGGGAGTCATACTGGTTCTGCTGGCCAATGGTGACGGGACTTTTCAGCCTCCCCTCATCGACCAGGAATTGTTTGGATCTCCCGCCTTTGCGGTCGCCGATATGAACGGAGACGGTAAGCCTGATCTGGTGATGATCGGGAGCACCACGGAAAACGGTATTACGGGAATCGCCGTGTGCCTGGGGAACGGTAACGGAACATTTCAAACGCCAGTGGAATACCTGACGGGCTCGGACACAGAGCTGGCGGCCGTGGTTCTTAGGGACTTCAACGGCGACGGCATCCCGGATGTTGCTACCGCAGGCTCACAGGGCGTCTGGTTGCTGACCGGAAAAGGGGACGGTACTCTGAATCTTGCCGCGCTGGTGGCTCCGCTGCCGAGTGGATCCTTCAGAATGGCTGCGGCCGATTTCGAAGGAGGCAATAAGCTGGGTTTGGCAGTAACTCTGACCACCGCTAATGGGGGTAAGGGCGGGGGCTTTGTCGTCATTCTGGGCAACGGCAACGGCACTTTCCAAGCCCCGAAAACGTTCAGCAAGCCCATTCGGCCAATCGGCATAGCTGCCGGTCCTTTGACGAAGGGTGGCTATCCGGGTATTGCCGTCACGATTACCGGCTCTGACGACATTGCGCTGTTCTACGGCGACAGCGCAGGGGGATTCGAGGGCCCGAGCTATGTCGATCTTCCCGGCGATACGGCCTTGGCCATCGGAGATCTGAACGGGGACGGCATCCCGGACCTAGTCTCGTCCGGTGCATACATAGCGTTCGGCAAGAGCGATGGCGAATTCACGAAAGCGGTGTCTCACCCCATCGACGCAGCCGAGGGGACCGGCCGAGTTGTTGCTTTAGCTGACCTACGAAACAATGGGTTGACCGATATCGTGACACTCGGCAACAGCGTCGTGTCGGTCTTGCTGAGCGAAAGCAAGGGCGAGTTCGAAGACGGGGAGTGGATTACGCTGGCAGGAACCACCGGATGCGGGGCCACGGGCGATTTCAATGGCGACGGCAAGCCGGATCTCGCGGTGAACACCCCAACAGGCTTGGCGATCCTGCTGGGAACCGGTAAAGCAATCGGGCCGTTCACCCTGGGAGAAACGATCACATTGGCGAATGCCGGTTGCCCGGTCGCGGGAGATCTGAATGGGGATGGCATTCCCGACCTGCTAGTGCAGACCGCTGGATCGGTAGTGGCGTACTTGGGAAACGGCGCGGGCTCATTCACGCTGGCCAGCACGACAGCGACACCGACCAACGGGTTTCTGACCCTGGCGGATTTCAATCACGACGGTAAACTGGATTTCGCCTCTTCGGGGAACCTTCTGGCGCTGGGTAACGGAGACGGCACCTTCAAAACGCCCACAGCGATCTTGGCAAGCCCGCCGTCCTCGGGATTCTCCAGCATTGCCTCCGGCGATATCAATAACGACGGTTGGCCGGATCTGGTGCTCACGAACTATGGCATCCCTTACAACAACGTATTCGTGCTGTTGAACAACCACCACGGCGGCTTTACCCAGGTGCCAACGGATTTTGGCGCACTCACCACGCAAGCGATCCTGGCCGACATGAATGGGGATGGGAACCTGGATCTGATTATAGGCGCGCCGAGCGCCGAGATCTACCTAGGGAACGGTAAGGGAGAGTTTACGTTCAAGGTAACCCTGGATGGTCCTTCTGGAGCCGAAGTTGGTTACAACTGCGTGGCGGATATCAATGGTGACGGCATTCCGGATGTCATCGCGCTCGGTTTCAACTCGCCGGCGGTTTATCTGGGTGAAGGCGACGCTACCTACGCCGCGCCTTTCTATATCGGGGTGGGGCCTTCGCCGGGGCAAATTCTGGTGGAAAGGCTGCATGGCCAGGCAGCGGGACTTCCGGACATTTTGGCTCCGGACGGCTCCGGCGGCATCACGGTTCTCCTGAATCTGACCAAGTAACAGACCGGCCCTGCACGCCGCAGATGACGCGCTATGGTTTCCGTGGCGTCATCGTCGAGGCATTCGGAATCCCCTGCCACACCTGCAAGCCGAAATACGGATTGACCGTTCCCACGAACAGACCATCTCGACAGCACTGAAAGGCCCGATCGCCTTCTGTGCAGTCTGCGGCGCGGCTTTCCAGGGATACTCATGCGCCAGGCGTGTCGCTTCCTCGCGCAGCATCTCGTCAGCGACGGTGTATCCGTTCACGTCGATCGGCATGTTCCGGTTACTCGCTGAGTTGGAGCGCGATGTCGATCCCGTCGCTGGCGGATGTGACGAAGGCGAATCGCGGGCCGGCGGATGTTCTCTGTAACTCAACGTACTCGAAAAAACCTGTCCCGGGGTCCGTCCCAACCATGAACGGCTCCGCGAAGGTGCCGTTCCCGTTGCCCAGGAAAACCTCGATATTCTGGCCCGTTGTGACTGCGAAATCTGCCTTGCCGTCTCCGTTGAAGTCCCACGCGACGATGTTGGCGCCCGCTGAGGAGCAAGCCCCGCATTCAAGAAGGGGCTGACGCGTAAAAGTGCCGTCGCCGTTGCCCAGCAAAGGATATTGCTGACCGCCCCCGTTCAACATGAGATCGGGTAGGCCATCCCCATTGAAGTCTGCCACAGCGAGTTCGCCCGGGCTCGATACTGACGCGATCTTCGTCGCAACAAGATGAAACGCACCCTTCCCGTTATTGAGGAGCATGGAAACTCCATCGTAGTAAATGGCGAAAGTCGTGAGCACCGCCAGATCCAAATATCGATTATTCTTAAGATCCGCATGGATTGGCGTGATCCAAACCAACGGGTTGTTAGTGAAAAACGTGCCCGCGAGCAGCGGTTGCGGCGCCGCGAACGTTCCGTCTCCATTGCCGAAGAAGATCTGGTTCGATGTCGCGGCGATATCAACGTTACCATCCTCGTTGAAATCGCCCAAGGCGATCATGGATGATGCTCCGCTGGGCACTATGACAGGAGCCTGGAACTGGCCACCTCCTTCACCGAGCAGAATCGCGATACCTCCACCCGCGAGCGAGACTGCCAGATCGGGATGCCCATCCTTGTTGAAGTCCGCCGTAACGATGAAGTTTGGACTCGTCAGCGCATAAGTTGCAGCGACCTTGAACGGACCATAGCCTTTGCCGCTGTTTTCGTAGATTGAGACGCCGGACGAAGTGAGGACCGCGAAATCCCTCAACCCGTCGTCATTGAAGTCTGCCGCGGCAAACGGTCCGGGTGGAGCAGACGTCCGTATGCGTATGCCGTCCTCGAATGTGCCGTTCCCTTCGTTCAGCAGCACGGACATGAAGTAGCTGAACGTCCCAGTGACGACGATGTCGATCAATCCGGGCTTTCGAAAAGGCCCGATGGCGAATGAGAGCGCTTCAACCTCCGCAGGGAACGGAACAGGCTGGGTAAACGTGGCGTTGCCACGATTAAACGCAACAGCAACCGTATATTCGCCACCTTCGAGGATAACCAAGTCCGGGTGACCGTCACCATTTATATCTCCCACCAGAGCGCCGTAAGCTCCGGAGGGAACGCTCACGTTTGATTGTGGGGAGAATGTGCCATTCCCCTTGCCAAGCAGCACGCTGACTTCGCTCCAGGAAATAAAAAGGGGGATATCCCGCGGCTACCAAGTCAAGCTTGCCGTCGCCGTTCATGTCAGCGAGGACGAGGGAGCCCGCCGTGGATTGCAGCGCAATGGTCTGGCCAGCTTTGAAGTTGCCTCCTCCCGTACCGAGCAGAACCTGCGCGCCTGCTCCGACACCGGCAACGATATCGGCGATCCCATCTCCGTTGACGTCACCGACCGCATTGGCGTAGACATTCTGGCCGGGCAGCAAGGTATCGTAGGGGCCGAAAACACCGGCGCCTTGGTTAAGGAAAACAAGAAGCCCAACGGAGCCTGCGACAATATCGGGTAGTCCATCTCCATTGACGTCGGCAACAGTTAAGTCAACCACCACAATTCCTGGAAGGGTGATTAGCGGTCCCGCTTGGAAAGTACCGTCGCCGTTGCCAAAGCCAATCTGGATTGTGCCAGTGCCGCATGATCCAACGATGTCGAGCTTGCCATCGCCGTTCAAGTCACCGACCGCCAACCCCTCGTCCGCACAAACAACGTTATTTCTCGGGCCGGGGGTAAACGTACCGTCGCCGTTGCCTAAGAAGACCTCGCCAGTATCGAGGATAATGTCGAGTATTCCGTCCCCGTTAAAGTCGCCGATCGCTGTATGATTGGCGCCACCTTCGGAATAATCCGTTCGCGCAAAAAACGTCGGCGTTTGGGCCCGTACAAAGCACGCGGACAGAGCCGTGAGTATGACGCACCGCACCATCAAGCCGCGCGCCATCTTATGCACTACATCCCGGAAGGTACACGGTTGTCATATAGTTGTTGTACGCATTATACGCCTCATTCTGGTTGCCATCATGTTCGGTCCCAGCAAGGGCGATACCCGCAGTTAGGGCAAGGGCGTGTGGAGACAGTGCGCCGCGCTATGGCTGCCGTGGCGTCATCGTCGAGGCATTCGGAACCCCCAGCCACACCTGCAAGCCGAAATACGGATTGACCGTTCCCACGAACAGACCATAGGGAGTGACTGAGAAAGTGCGATATCCATAGTTAAATTCGTCCTCGAAGCCATTAATGTCGATCGCCGAGAAATTCACGCCGTCACAAGAGGACCAGAGGTCGGCGCCCAGTTCCGGAGCCACCAACGCCGCGTACTGCGGATTGTCCCGAAATATGGTGCTTCCGTCGGACGTACCGACGTAAAGACAGCCGTTGTAATCTGCCATGCGCCAGAACTGATTATTCAAATTCCAGCCAAACCCCAGCCCCAGGCCGCTCAGCGGCGTCACTTCCCCGTTCGGGGTACTGCGCGGAGCCCCCACGATCAGGTCCCATGAATTATCCGGGTTGATCCGATACAACTCGGCGCCACCGATGCTAAAAGGATGGTTCGGTTCGGACGCCATGGCCTCCCATGTACAGGCTGCCGTTGTACTCCAGCATATGTAAGATTTCATGGTTAGGATATGGGTGTAACCGCCATTGGTAATAACCTGCGTATAGGTATAGGGCGGCTGAGCGTTTGTATAATATACTTCGAAACCCGTTTGTTCGTTCCGATACGCGACATACAGGTAGCCGTTATATACCGCTATTTCGCACACCTGCATACCGGGCGTGGGCGGAGGAATCACTTGGAAAGCGTTGTCCCCTTGCTGTGGATTGGCCGATTCCAGAAGCTGCCAGCTCGACCCGGGGGATCCCTCAATGAAGCCCGCGGCCGCGACAATGTAAAAGTTGCCGTTGTAAGTGACCATGTCCCTGAAGGACTGATTATGCAAAGTCCCCAGAAACGTGCCCGGATCTTGCGGCACCGGGTTGAAATTCACGCCGTCCGTCGAGCGCAGCAAGCGCGCTCCCGGCACTTTAGGCCACAGATCGGACGCGCTGGCGCCGCTCACATACAAGGCCTGGGTGCCATCCGATTCGGTAAACACGCCCATGCCCCGGAATCCCGTGTCCGGAGCGGTATATTCTTTATAGCCTGGCACCAGGACGTTCAAAGGGGACTGAAACACCCTGGTCCAGGCGCCGGTAACCGGGCTCCACGACCAGATTTCCGCCTGCAATAGCGGAGGCAATTCCGAAATAAGCGGCGGGCAGTAGATGTCCGGATCGGTAGGAGGGTACGGATCAGCCGAATTCTCCTCGTGGTCCTGGGCCGCGTTCGTGCAGTTTTGCGCGCGGTCGGTACCCACCAAAAGGTTCCCGTTGAACCATTGCATCGCCCAGGCATAGCCGTTCTGGCGGTCGCCATCAAAGCCCTGCAGGGAGACTTGCATGAAGTCGTCCCGGGTTAAAGAAGACTGGGCTTGCCCCATCTGGGAAACCAACAGCAGCAGCGGCAGAGCCCATAGGCCCGCCCGCTTCATTGTCGAACGTTGTTGTGTGATAATCACTTCTTTTTCCATTGCACGGTTGTGACGCTGTACGGTCCGATGACAACGGGATTGCCCGAGGTCGCGGTCTTAATTTGAACGGTATTAGGCGCGGAAGCTGTGTTGCTGACGGTCTTGTCGGAGTTCGAGACAGTCAGTGACGGTGAGCGTTCGCGTCATGTTTGTTCCGTTTACCTGGATGGTTACTTTCGAAGGGTATGCAGACTTGTTCGTAATTAGCAGATAGTTCGATGCGTCGTCACCCTGGTATGCCTGCGAATAGATAGCTGGAATGGGGTTACCATCGTATCCCCGAATGGGCACAGCAGGGCCACCGCTCACGGTGGTAGGCCAGATGTGAGTGCTGTTGTTAATCGCCTGGTTGGCTACCGCTAGCGCCAAGGCGGGAGCAGAAGTGTAAAACTCGAAGGGAGTGTTCGGATCGGTCGCTGTATTCGTCGAATAGTTCGGGTTCGCGGTAACCTGGCCGATCAAATAACTTTCGTAATCGTTGACCGCCCGTATCAACCCAAAGTTAACGGAGTTGCCCATGTAGAGCGCGTGCGCCGCAACGCCCTGCACGTTCGGGCAGGTGGACATGCGCGCAATGTACTCGGCCATGAAGATCCCGTTGTAGAGCGTGGGCGTAAACGGGAGATTATTGCGCGCCGACGCGTTCAATTCGGTTACGAAAATTGGAGTGTTCGCACCTACCAGTGGGAGCAGATAGGAATTGACGTAATCCACCGATCCATGAGCCAGCACTCCGTTTAAGATCTGGCTGGCGGTGGTATTATCGACGGCATTCGAAAGGGGATACATGTGAAACGAGACCGCGTTCCAGTAACGAGGCGTATAGGCTGCCATGCCGTCGTCCCAGGCCGTGTAGTTAACCGGTGGTCCGGTAAACTGTCCAGCGTAGAAAAGTCCGACGGTGGCGCTCGGATTGGCGGAGAGGATGTCGTTGAAATACGGGAAATTCATGGCAGACGCATAAGAAGCGGGTGACGGGAAAATGAGCGGAAACAGGTACGGCTCATTCGCCAGCTCCCATTCCAGGACATTCAAGCCGTATCCCTGGGCGGCGGTAAGCATATTGGCTGCGCTGGAGGGATTGGTATCCGTGTAGGCGTTGAACGTAATAACGGTGTTGGCGCCCAGGCTCTTTACGAAGTTGGCGAAGTCGGAGAAGTTAACGCCGCCCTTTGCCTGAGTAAGCTGCTGAGCCGTGACAAGCTCGCTGGCAGTGAAAGCGTCGACCAGCGGGGGATCGCTGGAGATCAGCTCATTCAACCAGCCGGTATTGGTGTGACCCGCCTGCCAGTCAAACGGCATGGATACCGTACCCGCCGGAAACCGGATCCAGCCAGGGTTGAGCGGCGCGACGGCGCTCAAGAAACTTGGGGTCGTAATACTCCACGCCGTTGCGTGGTTGCGGAGCGCTAAAACCGCTGAATTTGGCGGGAATGGCCGAGGATGTCTGGGTATTGATGTTGATCACGACAGGCGCGGGATTGGCCGAACTGATGCTGCAGTTAGTGCTTCCCTTCCCTGCAGGAGTGCCGGTCGAGTCGGTAGCGCTGGCGGTAAAGGAGAAAGTCCCGCCCTCGACGTGGGGATGCCGGTGATGCTTCCGGTAGTACTGTTCAGTGACAGCACCGCCGGCAAGGAACCCGCAGTAATGGAGTAAGTGTAAGGCGGTACCCCGCCGCTGGCTGCCAGAGCGGAAGCATACGTCGTGCCGTCTTGCGCGGTATTGAGGGGACAGGCCAGCGTCACAGGCGCCGGCGCAATGGTGATGCCGCAATTGCTGGATGCAACATCGGCGCCAATTGAGTCTACAACGGCTAGCTGTAAATGGAAAGGTTCCAGGCGTCGTGGGCACTCCCGCGATGGCGCCTGTCGAGGGTGTCAGGGATAGCCCTGGCGGCAGCGAACCCGAGGTGATGGAAAAGGTGTAAGGCGGCACTCCACCGCCGGCTGTCAGTGAGGAAGTGTATGACGTACCCACGGTACCGGCATTGGAGGCGCAAGTTAGCGTTATAGGCGACGGACTACTGACCGTTCCCAGACTGTATAAACTTGGCATTCGCCAACTGCGGTAGGCAGGATTGTCGCCTTGGAACTCATACACCACGGACGTACTTGGGGTAACTTCAATGCTCTGCTCGTAACTATGGACGCCTGGGTTTAGAAATCCGGGTTCGAAGGAGTAATCGCCGTTTCGCAAGCAACTGCGCGGTTCCCAGCGCCGGAGAGTAGCCGTCCAGATAGACATTCAGATTGAGGGAAACCTGCATGTTCGTCTGATCGACATTGAGCACCTGCCCGCGGCTGGTTTGGCCGGGATAGCTCAAGACCCGCGTGTTGCCGTCGTCAAAGAGCGAAAGGATCTGCTGGCCGCCATATTGGAACTCCACATCATGCTGCCCGGAAAACCACGGATAGGGGTCGGTCGAGTTTATGCTGAAATCCCCGCCGGCTCCTAGCCGCCAAAGGATGTCGCCGGTGCCTTGGCCGTTGTTGTAGTCGATCTTGATCACCCAGTCCTGGTCACGCAGGGAGATCAGCAGGCTGCCGTCCGAAGGCTGGTATTGGGCGCTGTTGCCGTGCAGCCAATCCACGGCGGTATTGGCAATCAATACCTGGGGACAACCTAAGGTTCTCAACGCAGGAGCCAACTCCACAGGACTCGCCGCGAACTGCCGGGCGATTGATATCAAGCTGCGTGCCGCCGCCGGCATGGTCATAGGCATCCCAGTGCCAGACGACTTGAAAGTTTTGATCCAGCTCGATAATCATCAGGCCGACGATGTCAATGGTGCCGCTGGAACCCTGCGTCCCGCTGGGATAGATCCGCTGCACGGAGCCGAACGTAATGGTATGGCCGTTCGGCAGCCGTGTGGCTTCATGATGGAAATTGCTAATGGGGTCCGTTCCAGCCGCTACCAGTTGCTCGGATACGCGATCGGCGTTGGTTTGGCGGATAATGTTGCCGGCCAGGTCGACCTCGCGAACCACCTGCTGATACATGTTGTTTCCGAAACTGCCGGTACCTGTCCCTGGGCCCTGCGAGACCATCAGGAGGGTGGTTCCCAGCAAACTATTCCCGGAAACGATGCGCGTGGTTTGCGGATGATCCAGCCCATAGTACCAGAGCACATAGCCCTCCAAAGTCGTAGCCTCGGGGTAAGCCCCAACAGGAAAACAGGTAGTGGGCCCTATGGGTGAGAATCCACTAAACACGATGCGGCTGCCGAGGTCCGCTTGGGACGCAGGCTGCACTAATGCCTTTACAGTCGGGAACTTGATGCTGGAGGGAAGAGGGCCCGTGGTGAATGGCAGGATCGTGGAGTTCGGCACGATCGTACTTCCGGTCGCGACCTCGTAGTGCATGTTATAAGTACTGCTGGCCCGCATCCCGGCGATATAGAAATTCATGGTGCCGGCATGACACGTCCGGAAATTCGTATAGGTCATCTCCGTCGAACCGCTCGCTTCGAAGCCCACTCGCATGAAACTTCCGACCGGACAGCTGGGCGCGCCGAACAAAGCGATCAGAGGGTTGGCCGTGGCGGTCACCACGGGCTGGCTACCGGTGACCAGAGCTTTGACCGTAAAATTGGATACGGTTTGAGCCGTTTCACCGGCCAGATAGTCTCGGGCGGTCACCCGGATCTGATAAGTGCCTGCCCAAGCGTTCGGCGTCCAATTCAGGGTGATTCCAAGATTGAAGTCGCTGACCAAAGAGAAGGGCTGATTGGAACCCGGCAGTGCGACTTCGAACTTGTAGGTCACTGGGCCGGGGTTTGAGTCAGTCGCGGAGGCAGTCCATGTGATCATGGTTCCCATGACTTGAGGTGACGCCTGCGAAGGTATGAGCTGGACTTGGATGGTGGCATACAAGGGCGTGCTAAGGCAACAGCAGACTGCCAGAATTATCGCCAGCAACCATCGACTCAGTCCAAGCGAGCAGGTGTCGCTTCGTTTGTGCAACGCGCTTCTCCCTTTGGTTGCGATGGGCACCGCTGGAATGTGGTCCAAAGTGGCCAAGACTCCGCAAGCGTCTTAGAATTATGCGTGGTCTGAGAGGAAAATGCAAGGCGGCGGACCGTGGCGATTTCCGCTATGAATTTTAATGTTTAAGAGTGTTAAATCTAACCGTAGCTATCCCTTAGCAAGTTTCCAGCCAGGTCTGGAACCGGGAGAACGACTAGGTGTAGTAGTACTTTACACTGCCCGGCGCGGACTGCGCGGCCCAGGAGGTGTTGTATACTTTGTCTCTGCCCGCGTCTAAAAAGCGCTGGGAATTCTATGTATTGGAAAATTCAACACTCTTTGCCGGAATTACACCTACGGCTTTCCGTTATCCTGCGAAAACCCGCTCTTATGGCTGTTCTTGTGCCAGTGACGCTCTGCGCACAGGTCGCAAACTTCACCTCACGGAGAGACACTCAGACCCAAAAGGACCCCATCTCGATTGCGGCAGGCGATCTGAACAACGACGGATCTGTCGACTTGGCCGTCCTCAATTCTGGCTCGAGTACCATTACTCTTTTGAAAGGGAACAGTACCGGTTTTTTCAAAACGAGCGCGACGCTCACGGCGGGCCCCAATCCCCTGAACGCGGCAATTACGGACCTGAACCGGGATGGAAATGCAGATCTCGTGGTCACCAATTACGGCACCGGCACGTCCAATGCCCCCCTGCCCGGCACCGTTTCCGTTTTCTTAGGGAATGGAAACTTGACCTTTCAGCCGGTGGTCGACTATCCCGCAGGAACTAACCCGGATGCCATTGTAGTGGCTGACGTGAACGGCGATGGCAACTTGGATCTAGTGGTCGTCAACAAGGAAGTGGAGGGAACCGTGTCGGTTCTTCTCGGCAACGGCGATGGAACCTTCCAGGCCCCCCTAAGCTCTTCCACCGGCGGGGACAATCCGGTGTCGATTGCCTTGGGCGATTTCAACGGCGATGGCAAGCTGGACGCAGCTATCGCCGACAGGTTCGGCGGAGATGTCTTCATCCTCTTAGGTAATGGGGACGGTACTTTTCAGCCGCCATCGCTGATCGCGGTGGGGGGTGGGCCGGCCTCCATAGTCACCGCCGACTTTAATCACGACGGGCACCTGGATCTGGCGGTGGCCGGCTCTTTCTTCAACTCCGTTTATGTATTGCTGGGCAACGGCGATGGGACCTTCCAGCCAAAAGTGAGATATGTCGCCGACAACGGCCCGCTATCTCTGGTGGTGGCCGATTTCAACGGCGATGGCAACCTGGATCTGGCGGTGGCCGACAATGTAGCGAACGATATCGCAGTGCTCCTGGGAAATGGCGATGGTACCTTCCAGCCAGCCACGTTATGGACTACGGCCACGGCGCCCGAGTGCCTGGTGGTGGCTTCTTTTCACAGCGCCAGCCTGTCGGACCTGGCCGTGGCCAATTACGGGTCGGCCACTGTTTCTGTCTTTCCTAGTAAAAATAACGGCACATTTCTGGTGGCTCCCAGCTTTACGGCAGGCGTTGCCGGTCCACAGTCGATTACCAGCGCGGACTTCAACCGGGATGGCAAGCTGGATGTAGCGGTAGCCGCATCTGGTTCCGGAATCGCGGTTCTGCCAGGGAATGGCGACGGCACCTTTCAGGCGCCTGTTGTTACATCCAGCGTCGGGCAGACCGCGATCGCGACGGCCGATTTCAATAGCGACAACATACCGGACCTGGTAACTACCAATACTTCCCTTGGCATGGTGACGATCTGGATTGGCAAGGGTGACGGAACGTTCCAGCCACCTGTCTCCTACTCAGCCGGGCCGAACCCGGTTTATGTCATCACGACCGATTTCAGAAAAAACGGCAAGTACGATCTGGTGGTAGTTAACCAAACTAATACCGGCACCGTTTCGATTTTACTGGGCAATGGGAATGGGACTTTTAATCCGGCCCAGACTTTTGCGGTGGGTTCGCTACCCGCGGCTGTGGTCACCGGCGACACCAGGGCCAACGGGAAACTTGATTTGATGGTGGCCAACTCCGGCTCCAATAATGTCTCGGTGCTGCTGGGCAATGGCGATGGAACGTTCCAGCCCGCCGTGAATTATGCCGTGGGCGCCAAACCATCCTCGATCGCCACTGCCGACTTCACTGCCGTCAAGAAAGTGGATCTGGTGGTGGCCAATAACCAAGGCTCGAGTCTTTCGGTTCTGCTAGGCAACGATGACGGCACCTTTGGCCCCGCCAGTACGATCACGGGCGAAGTGTTGCCGATTTATGTGGCGGTGAGCGATTTCAACGGCGACGGCAACCAGGACGTGGCTGTGCTCAGCGCCTATGAAGGCAACGTGGATATCCGGTTGGGGAACGGCAACGGCACCTTCCAGAACCCGGTGCGCTTCGGCGCGAATACCAACCCGCTTTCCATGGTGGTGGGCTTTTTCAGCCGGCCCAAGTGGCCGAACATTGTGGTCGCCAACAGTGGCTCGAACAACATCACGAGTATAGTCAACGTCGCAACTAAGTAGGTCCCGGTTCTACGTCCGAGGGACCGGCCGCTAATCGGCCGCTCGAACCCGCGTTCTTTATGGTCAACAGGTAAATTGCCCCTTGTGGCGCCTTGGGATCGCGCGTGTTTGCTTACCCGTTGTTGAATACCGGTATATTGCAGCGATGCAAACCGCCGGGCGCAAGTTCGTCGCCCCAAGGATAATTCTTTAGTTCCAGACCGCCTCGCGCGGCATATTCCCATTCGGCTTCGGTGGGCAGACGGACGCCGGCCCAATTGCAATAAGCCAGCGCGTCATTCCAAGAGATTTGGACAGCCGGGCAATCGTCGCGGGCGGCCGCGTTCTGGGGACCTTCAGGAAATCGGAAATTGGCGCCGCCCACGCGAACCCACCAGGGCGTAACTTGTACGGCGGGGCCGTGGTGTTCCCGCGGAACATGATTGCGAAATACAAATGACCAGCCGAAGCGCTCCGCCTCGGTCTGGTAGCCGGTGGCCTTGGTGAAGTCGCGGAACTCGGCGACGGTTACCGCAGTGGCGGAGATCCAGAAGGGCCAGACAGTGACGCGCTTCACGGGCCCCTCGCCGTCGCCGGGTATAGCTTCGGGCGATTCGCTGCCCATCAGGAACGGGCCGCCTTCCAAGCGCACCATTCCTTCCGTTGCGCCGCGCAGGGCGCGCGGGCGCTCGGCCGAGAGCCGCATAGATTCCGAAAGCTGCGCCAGTCGCTCCTTGGAGGGAACGCAGCAGGGGTGCGGCGGGTGCGAAGTCACACGCCGGCTTCCTCGACCCTCGCGATTTCGGCGCTCACGCGCAATGCTCCCAGCCCGCGCGCGATGGCTTCCTGGCGGCGCTTGGCGGTGAGATAGGCTTCCACTTCCCGCTGCGCCGCGCCCGCCTCGGTCGGGCCGCCCGCGCCCTTCTCCCGCAATTCGGCAATATGATAGCCGAATGGCGTACGGAAAATGCCCGACCGCTGGCCGGTTTCCATGGGAAAGACCGCTGCATCGAACTCTTCCACCATCACGCCCTGCTCGAACCAACCCAGATCGCCTCCGTTGCCCTTGCAATCGGAGAAGCGTTCGGCCACTTCGGCAAAGGAAGCGCCCGAAGCTAATTCGGCTTCGGCGGCCTCGATCAAGCTGCGGGCTTCGGCTTCGCTGCGGTCTTCGCTCACGTGCACGATGATGTGCGCGGCGCGGACCTTCTCTGTGGGCGCCAAGCGATTCCGAATGTTCTGATAGAACTCCAGCACTTCTTCCGGTGTTGGCTTGGGGAAGTCGCCCGCCAGGGCGTCCATGGTGCGCTCGAACCGAAGCTGTTGTTCGGCGATGCGCCGCATGGCGGGCTCATTGATGCCGGTGCGGCAATTGGCGGTTTGCATTTCATGGCGCATCAGGGCTTCGACTTCAGGAGGATCGACGGGCCGCGGGTCGCGCTCAGCCGCCTGACGGATGAGCACCTGGTCGACGACGGCGCAAGCTGCCATCAGGCGGAGACGCGTAGGGTCGGGATCGCCGGCCTTCTGCGTTTTCAAGAGGCGCTCATATTCGAGGTCGACGAGAGCATCGGAGACGACCTCGCCATTGATCGAGATGGCCATCTTGTCAATTGCCCGTGGGGGTGGCGATGACCAAGCCGTTATAACCGATACCGCCGCTAACCAAGGCGACGACGCCGGTGTTACTGATACCGAATGGAACCAGCCCGTTGTAGGGGCTGGGGAAGTTCAGCTCAGTCCAAGTGGACGTGTCGATGTTGTAGGTGAAGATTCCGCCGGCTCCGGTCTTCTGGTTGACGAAGGTGCCGACCACAAGGCCGTTGTCGTTCAGCCCCTGGAGGTAGGTGTACGTTGCAGCCGGGTAAGCGTGGTACGTGATTTTGCCTTTTTGAAGCACAAAGCCGAGGAGGTAGTTGGGGCACTCGCAGGTGCCAACTGCGATTCCCGTGTTGTTCAGCGCGGCAAGCGTGAGCCAGTACGAGGGACTACCGCTCGCCTCGGACCAAGGGAGGGACGTAAACTTCCCGTTCTGGTAGAAGAAACCGACCTCCGTGCCGTTGGGCCAGTAATTGCCGGCTAGGGCGCCAGTCCGCGTGTCGGCGCAGCAATAGAGAGTACCCTGAGCCCCGGGATAGTCTGGAAGAGGTCCTACCTTGTGGTCCCCGGACTCGACTAGGTATGTGTGCTTATCAGGCGGGAAAGTGGCGAACAGCCCGCCAGTATCCGTCACGCCGGAGAACAGTTCTCCGGGATAAGTCTGGCACTTGCCGTTGGAGTAGATGAAACCACCTCCGGGGATCACGCCCACAACCGTACCGGCGCCGTTCATGGCGTATGGGGCAGGGGTGGCGCCGTTGCAAGAGATTGACTCAAACGTGTAGCTTTGGGCCGCGAGCGGCGCGCAAGAAGCGGCCGCAAGAGCGACTACCAGGGCTATGCGCATTTTCCAGGTAATGTTCATATGTCAGTCCTCCCTCTACCTTCCTACGAAGAGCAGCTCATTACGGAATGCAGCCAGTTGTTGTACCATAGGCTAATTCCGTCCGCAGTATAGGTCGCAAGGGACGTGCCGTTCGAGGCTTGTCCTGATAGTGGGCGGTTCAGAACGGCTGCCACAGTCCCGCTGGCCGGAGTTATGGTTACGGGATTGGTTGAGGTCAGGATCTGCATGTTACCGAAATGGACGGCCATTTTGTTCAGGAGAGCCTGCGCGCCCGCGCCGCTCCCTGTCAGACCGTGCCAGTCCTCGCCGGCGAGGGCCGGCGGGTAGTCACTGCCCGACGGGCTGCCACCCGTGGGAGTGTAGCTGACCTCTGTGCGGTTTTGATAATTTGCGTAATCGTAGTATTCGTAATCCTGGACGAAAGCGCCGGTGCCGTCCACAAGTGGGGCGGCGTAGGGATTGGAGAGACCGTAAATGGTTGGGTCCCAGACCCACTTGCTGTAAATCGCGAGTTTGGCGCCGGAATACGCATCTTTAAAGTTCGTAGTGCTGGAGTCGGACTTCGTGCGCATGCAGATGACGTGATTCCTGAGGGCGCAGTCGGGGAACTTGCCGCCATTCCAGTTCGTTGCATCCCAGAAAGTCTCGTCGACCGTGGTGAGAATATAGGGCCACCAAATGTTGCTGCTGTCGAGGAAGCCTCGTGTCTCGGCTGCGTTCGGATGTTGTGGGTTGTTGATGGCCGTGTAAATGAAACTGAACAGGCTTTGGTTATAGTTCAAGGCCTGATCCTTATATTTTGAATCGCCCTGCCAATTGTAGTTGGAGTTCCCCAGAGCGAGCTCAACCACGAGCTTAAATACGTCCACCATCGAGCACATCTGGTACATGATCGCGTTACCGCTCTGCTGCGGCAGCACTACGTAAAGGGGCACGCGCAGGGCTTCTTCGTAGACCGCCCCGGCCTTGGCGTGGAGCCCGTGGGAGCCGCCATGCTCGCCGTGATCGGAAAGGAAGATGATCGCGGTATTCGTGGAGGGGTTTCCGCCGCTAATGTAACCCGAGCCTAGCACCTTGGATAGGACAGCGCCGATGTTCTGATCCACGAGGTAGATCATATAGTAATACCAATTGAGGAAATCGGAGTACTGACTCTCAGGCAGGACCGGTGCGTGCACATCCGGCGAGCCACTGTCTAGGTCGGCCGTGGTATCCGTGATGTTGAGTTGGTATTGATACTGGAGGAAGTTGTTTTTGTCCTGCACTGTGGCTGTAACATCCCAGCTCTTGTCCTGCAGGTGTGCGGTGTCCTCCCAATTGAAGCCGGTAGGGTACGGAGGCCAGGAGGTGAAGAGCGGGGCTATCTGGTAGTTGCTTTGGCTCGGCTGGAAGTCATTGACACCGGCAACCGGCTTGCCCGGGCTGTCCCCGGGTACTCCCTGCGGGCCCGGGTTGTCGTTGCCAAAGCTGTTGCTTGCGGTAGGCGGAAAGAAGCCCGGATAGAAGTGCATGTCGTGGGGGTTGACGAAGCTGACGCACGCAAACCAGGGCGTGGCGGGCTGGTGGTTGGTCCAGTTGTTGATAAAGTCGTTGGCAATCGAAACGTCACACGCCCCTATGGGAGTGGTCCCCACCGGCGCGGCGGGCGGCTGATAAAGATAGCCGTTGTTGCCTTCGTTGGCGCTGCCGTTAGCGGAGCCGTAGTAGGAGGGCCAGAGGATTTGGCCAGAGCGGCTGTTGTTGAACCCGTAGTTCGGGAGGGAATCGGTGCCGCTTTGGGCGCCGCCGAGCAGGTTCGAAAGGTGCCACTTGCCGAACCACATGATGTTATCGGCACCGTAGCCGGCAATGTCCTGGAGCGCCGTTCCGAAGGTGGGGAAGTTGGAATTAAGAGGGGGGCCCGATGTCTGGAACACTCCGGTCTGGGGAGCGTAGAGGCCGGTGAGGAGTGTGGCGCGGCTGGGCGTGCAAGCCTGCGCCGCAGCGAAAAAGTTCACGAATTGGTAGGAGTTCTTCCGTAGCCACGCAATGTTAGGACAGAGCGTGTCAAAGGTCGTCTGCTGGCCGCTGCCCAGCCAAAGGTACGGTAGCCGGAGCTGGTCTACCATGATCATCAGAATGTTCGGATTTGCATTCAAAGTGCCCGGAATCCTAATCGGGGGGTCCGCGTTGAGCGGCCAGCCGAACGCGCCGGCATTCATCAGATCCTCACCAGTTGGCGGTGCAGTGCTGGTAGACGCTTGAGCTGACGCGGGTTTTAAGGCTTCGAAAAGCGTCCCAGCGCCGACGGAGGTTATCCCGGCGGCCAAGGCAACCTTCTCGACAAAACTACGGCGAGTAATCGAGGAATCCGACTCAGGCATGGTGGCGTAATGCTGTCACGGTTACGGGAATGAGTCAAGTGAATTAATGATTACGGAGTTTTGGAGGCAGTCCGAGCACTAATAGTGAAACCTTGGGATTTTACCGATCGTAGCGAGGAATATTCCACTTATTTTTAGCCGTGGCGACTTTGCCGAGAAAGATATGATCAAGGAAGTGTTCCGCGGTTTACGCCGCGCGGAGTTCGCCCGGCGAGCAGTTGCCCACGACGGTGACCCGTCGATGCAGCAGTATCTGAGGTTCTTTGTCATCGGCCTAATTTGAAACTACCAGTGGGGAATCATCTAGATCGGAGCACGCCGACAAATACGGCGCCCCGCCTGATCCGATGGGGCGATCCGGCGCAGACAACGACGTACCAAAGCTCGGCGTGAATTGTTGGGCAACACTTTCGCTTTGGCTATTGTGCGACGTTCCCCAAACTCGATATGTTGTTCGAGCCGCTGTTGGCCACCACAATGTCCGGCCACTTGGGCCGGTTGAGGTTGAAAAAGCCTACCCCCATGGAAAGTGGGTTGATATTCGCGCCGAAGCGCATAGGGTTCCGGGAAGGTGCCGTTGCCGTTCCCCAACCGGATATCCACGCTGCCTTCCAGGGCGCTAAGCACAGCCACGTGCTGGTTGCCGTCGCCGGATGTAGTGAGCACCCTATAGGTCTCTGGCCACGCGAAAGCCGATGTTGCCTGTGGCGCTGTCGGGGACGTTTGAAGTGCGCGCCGAGCAGCGATAGCGAAAGCAATAGGAATGATGGCAAAGATAGGAGCCGCCCTTGATGACGCGCGTCTGGCCTTCGGGCGGGCCGGCGGGGTTGAGCGAAGTCTCCGTTTGCCGACAGTCGGTCGCGAAATAATCCCAGCACCATTCCCAGACGTTTCCGGTCATATTAAACAGCCCGAAAGCGTTCGGCTCATAAGAATGGAGCGGCGCGGGACGCGAATATCCGTCTAAAGCCAGATCATTATCTGGAAAATCGCCCTGCCAAACATTGCTGCGATGCACGCCGCCGGGCGCAAGTTCGTCGCCCCAAGGATAATTCTTCAGCTCCAGGCCGCCGCGCGCGGCATATTCCCATTCTGCTTCGGTGGGCAGACGGACGCCGGCCCAATTGCAATAAGCCTGCGCGTCATTCCAGGAGATTTGGACAGCCGGGCAATCGTCGCGGGCGGCCGCGTTGTGCGGGCCTTCAGGAAATCGGAAATTAGCGCCATCCACGCGAACCCACCAGGGCGTAGCTTCAACCGCGTGACAGTGGTCTTCCCTCGGAACATGCTTGCGAAATACAAATGACCAGCCGAAACGCTCGGGGTCGGTCTGGTAGCCGGTAGCTTTGGTGAAGTCGCGGAACTCGGCGACGGTCACCGCCGTGGCGGAGATCCAGAACGGCGAGACAGTTACGCGCTTCACGGGGCCCTCTCCGTCGCCGGGTATGGCTTCGGGCGATTCGCTGCCCATCAGGAACGAGCCGCCCTCCTACCGGGAAATCGGGTGCATGGAGCCCGCGTTCTTTATGGTCAACAGGTAAATTGCCCCTTGTGGCGCCTTGGGATCGCGCGTGTTTGCGTACCCGTTGTTAAATACCAGTATCTGCGTTCCGGATGCGTTCCAGCTCGACGCGGATAGACACATGCCTCCCGCTCCTACGTATTTCGCATCGCTAGGATCGTTGAAGTGCGTCAGCGGATACTTCTCCGTCCCGTCCAGATTCATCATCCATAGATCGCTCGTGCATCGCCGCACTTGGCTCTCATTCGGGGTGCGGTCCATAGTCATATAAACGAGCACGCCGCCGAACGGCGCCGGCGTTGGCCATTCGTTCCAACTTGTGAGGGTATTTGTCAGGTTGACGGCGCTGGCAGCGCCGATCCTGTACGAGTATACGTTGTTGGAAGTTGGCCGCCCGCCCACGCCATAACCTCCCATGTAAAAGATGGTACTGTTGTCCCGGCTCCAGCCATGCGGTTCATAATAGTTCCGCGCACCGGGGGGATTTGGCCGGTAGTTTTTTTGGTTGGTGAGCGATGGCACGCCCGCCGTGACGGTCCACGTCGCAACCGCAAGTTCCCACGTACTGGTCCATCTGCCGGTTGCGGTCAGGCGCTGCCCCCAAGTCAGCTTCGTTCCATCCCAAGAGAAGGTCGGGTAGATAACGCCACCACTCCCGTTGCCGTCCCAGTTGGCCTGATTGGTCAACCGCCAGAAAGTGGTGCCAGTGGGGTTCGTGGCCCAAAGATCATCCTGGTATCCCGATCCAGGAAAATCCTTCCAATCATCACCCCCGCAAGGTTCCATACGCGGTCTCACACAGGCTGAGATCATCTGCACCTGAAACACGATGAAGTTGCCATCCGTTGACCAGACCGAATTTCCCTTATTGTAATTGCCGAGCACGCTTCTTGCCGCCGGCGAGCACGTCAGACAGGTGTTGCCGCCGCCGTCTGCGTTGGCGATCCACAAGTCCCAATAATAGTTCCCCGCCTGATGGTCGTAAGTAAACCTGCTGTTGTCAGGCGACCAAACCGGATTCGTACCTGCAGCTACCAGCGTAGTCTGGGAGGTCACTTGGTAGTGGCTAGTGGCCGGCCTGCCCCCAGCAGCGGCCGTTGACGGTTCTTGAGAGAAGGCCGGAACTATGGTGAGCAGCGGAACTGTAAGCAAAAGAAATGTGAATATGGAAACGATGAACCAAAGGCGGCGCATGGTAACCTCCCGCATAACGATTCTAGCAACCCCTGTCCAAAGAGGCCATTTTTGGCCGACGGCTTTGCGCAGGACGCATCGGCCAAAATTCCGCCGCCCGTGTCCAGAACCGGCGGCCCCTGCGTTAGTAACAACCGCGCCGGTGAGGGCGGCTATGGCGTGGTGGCCGATACGGTGGCCGAGAGCGGCGAAAAGTCGGCGCCGGAGTCCTCTGCCTGCACCGCGTAATAGTATGTCGTCCCCGGCGTGAGCGGGTAATCGGTGTAGGAAGGCTTGATGGTAACGCCCACCTGGATCAGGCTGGAAGGTGAGGTTCCCCGGTAGACGTCGTAGGCTGCAATCGGCATGCCGCTGGTACCGGCCGTCCAGGTCAGCCCGATCAGCTTGGTCGATACCGGCGTCGCCGCCAGGCTCGCAGGCGCCGCAGGCAGCGCCAGCGTGGTGGCCGATTCGGTGGCCGAGAACGGCGAAAGGTCGCCACCGGAGTCCTCCGCCTGCACCGCGTAATAGTATTTCGTCGCCGGGGTGAGCAGGTAATCCGTGTAGGAAAGGTTCTTGGTAACGCCGACCTGGATCAGACTGGAAGGTGAGGTTCCCCGGTAGATGTCGTAGGCTGCAATCGGCATGCCGCTGGTACCGGCCGTCCAGGTCAGCCCGATCTTCTTGGGCGATGCGGGCGTCGCCACCAGGTTCACCGGCGCCGCGGGCGGTGCCAGCGTAGTGGCCGATACCGTCGCCGACATCGCCGAGACGTTTCCGGAGGTATCCACCGCTTGCACGCTGAAGTAGTATGTGGTTCCCGGCGTCAGTGGGTAGCTGATGAAACCAGGGGATGTGTTGGCGTAGGCAAGTCCCACCTGGCTGAGCCCGGCGGGCGTGGTTCCACGGAACACATAATAGCCGGCCACCGCCTCCAGATCAGTCGAGGGCGACCACGTCAGCTTGATCTGCTTTGAGGAAACCACGGCCGTGCCCAGAAGGGAGGGCGTGCTGGGAGGCGTCACATCCTTCGTAGTAATCGACACACTCAGTGAGGGCGAGGTGTTTCCACCCAGATCGAAGGCGGATACCGCATAGGTATATGTGGTCGCCTGTGTCAACCCGGAGTCTTGGAAGGACGTTAAGGCGGTGGTCCCGATCTGCACGCCGTTGCGGAACACATTGTAACCGGCCACCCCCACGTCATCGGTGGAGGCGCTCCAAGTCACGCCTGCCGTGGTGGGCGCAGCCGATCCTCCGGTAAGGTTTGACGGGGTGGTGGGCGGGATGGTGTCCGCAGGCGAGACCAGCATGTTGTAGGAGTTCTGGCCCGTGGGGGTGAAGTCGCCTTTCTGCGTAGCGGCCCCCGCCACAGGGTTCCACGTAGCCTTTATCTGCATGTAGGTCAGATCCTCGGTGGAACTGTCATACGGCAGATCGCCACGGAAATTGAATGTTGAGAACGGCGACCAAAAATACATCTTGCTGTAGTTGCCCAGCTTCTGCATGGTCTTGAGGAAATAGGTATCCAGCGGCTCCCAAAAGTTGAACGGATTGCGGGCGTAAATCTCGTTGTAGGAGAGCACGCCCAACTCGCTGTCGCGGCTCTTATACAGCCAGCATTCCGTCATCGCGACAGGCTTGCCGGCCGCGGCCGCCGTGCTGGCTATCGTCAGGGCATTGTTCAGAAAGTCATGGTTGATCAGGTAGATGTGCATGTCGATGAAGTCCAGGGGCAGGGTGACCAGACTCTGCGTGAGGGCCAGGTGTTGCGGATACCAACTGCCCATCCCGGCCCCCACCTTGAGACCGGGAATCCTCGCCTCCCGGACGCTGGTCAGAATCTGGCTCACCATGCTGGTGGCACCGGCGACGGTGTTAACCTCGGTTTGTCCGGAATTCATGGATTCTGTGTCCGGCTCTTCCATTAGCACCATGTAATCCGGCTGCATGATCTGGGCGACCGTTTTTGCCGTCTGCGCGCGCGCCTTCTGGTATTGGGTCCAGTCGAGGGTGGCATAGAAGGACGCCGCGCTCCAGCCGGAGTAGACGCCGATGGGAAACAAGACATCGTTTTCGATCACTATTTTCATGCCCAACCCCCGGATAAAGCTGGCTACCTGGGTATAGAAGTTCACGTATTGCTGATACTCCGCCTGGCTGGAGAAGAAGGGCTCGTACAGCATGGGAAAGGGGAGTTCGATCATCACCGCCTGATACCCCATGGCCTTGAACCCCTGCAACTCGAGCTGCACTTCCTTGATGTCGAGGGGATTGATCAGTTGCGGGCCTGCGTTCCCATTCGCAACCAAGGAATTCGCCGTATAGAGAACCGGATACTTGGTCCCGTTCCAATCGCTTTTCAGCGTGGCATTGAAGGAGGTGAGATATCCATCCAACTGGGTATACAGGTCCTGGAAGTTTGCGGGCACCGGGGGCGGCGTCGCCGCGTTACAAAATGGATGTAAAACCGACACTGTCAGAATTATGGGAAGACAGAGGCGAGATCGCGTCGCAACGCGTAAAATTGATGAAGACTTCATGAAGTTAATACCTTTCAAGTACTAAACTGAAAACAGATTCACTCACCACCGCATCGAAGCTCGCGACCTGCGTGCTCAAGGCGCTATACAGATCTTGATAGGCAGCTGGGACAGGCGGGGCTACCTGGACCAAGCTAATCTGAGACCAGGCAACTGGGGAATAAGCCAACAAACCGGCGATTAAGAGCAGGCCGTGTGGAAGCCGCAAAAGAATCGTCAGTTTAGCACGCATAGGACTACTAGTTCTTCGCATCCGAAAGTACTCTCCTCTTCGTAGAAAGCTAAGTGTAGTACTCATCCTGTCGGCGACCTATTGTGGACTCGCCGCAATTAGGCATGCAGAATAGGTTAACTCCTCCGTGTGGAATGACTTACTACCAAACAGGGATATCCCCTAGCGCTGCGAACGCCCAAGGGTCCTTGCGAGCGGCCGGTCCTTAGTTCGTACCGTTCCGGTCTCGAGCCAGGCTGAATTTAGGGCCTGCCACTATCGGTATGGAACCAACGGCCTAGAGGTACTATGGATTGTACGGGGGTTTGGTTTCGGGAATATCCAGGTGAGCGCGTCGATGGGTTTGTCGAGAGCCATCGCGATGCTGGCGACCATTCCCGATGGTCCGGACGGTGCTGGAAATGGACGGAGGGAACTCTTGGTGTTCGCGACTGAGCTATTTTTTTCGTTCCAGAGCTTCGAACAGCGCAGGGCCGTTCGGACTGCCCCAGCCGGTCACCAGGTCGTAGCCGATCCCAGCCGAATACTTGCCATTACTGCCCGTGGTGATGTCGTGGAAGAAGCTGGCATAGCCCGCCCCCACGCCAATGGTGTAAATCATGTGGTGCAAATTGCCTACAGACGACAAGCCGTTGGCTGCCCTCTCTTGATTTAGCAATGCTAAATAGCCCGCCCACCGAGGCGCCGCAAAGCTGGTGCCGCCCCAACCTTCCGCGCAGCCGCCGTTGTAACAGATGTAATTGTCGGTATTCGCTTCCAGGGCGACATCGGGGCAATTCCGCAAAGTCAGGGACCCTTGATTGGCCTTGGTGATAACCCCAGCAAGCTTCTGATAATCGGGAATCAGGATGTCGGGAGCAATTCCGCCGCCGCTGCCGCTCCAGGCAGTTTCCGACTCCCAAGGGCCGCCCGCGCCCTTGGTAGTTAAAACCGTGCCACCCACCGACATGACGTAGCGATCGTAGGCCGGATAAAGATCCAGCTCGCCCGCCTGGTAGGCGCCCTTGTCACCGGACGCCACAAACAGAATCTGCCCCTGCGCTTCGAACTCCTCGAAGATTGGATCGTCGCTGCTGGGGTCTTCCGGGCTCCAACCCCACGAACAGCTTAGTGTCTTGGAAATATTGTCGGTAGCCATCTGGTTGAAGATGTCGACATCGCTGGCACGGGCCACGTAAACGCGTACCTGGCTTAGTCCCGGTGCCATGGAGATGGCTTCCTCAATGTCCAACGCCTGTTCAAGATCGCTACAACCTCCGGTGCAAGTCAGCGGGGATCCGTCGGTCGAGATGCCGTTCACGGGAACGTTGAGGGGTTGCCCTACGCTGGCGAAGTACGCCTTGACGTCGGCCATGTCGTAGCCGCCGAATTCAACCAGCCCCACGGACTGGCCCGCGCCGGTATAAGCAGTCCCGCCGTAATAAGCCGCCCGCATGTCGCTGCCCAGAAAATCTCCACCCGGTCCCGAGCCCGCAACCTTGGCGCTCGCTTCCAAATTTCTCCGAAGACTGGCGGGATGCGGGATCGAGAAGTCATTCAGGCCAGAAATGTGCCACAGTGGCACCGTCAGGCCGGCCGCCGATGGTTCCCGGTCCGGCGAATAGAAGGTCCGCGGTTCGGTGGGGTGTTGATAGGAGGCCATGGTCACCTGGAACGCTCTTTCGATATTCCCGACCGATCCCGCGACATTCAGGATGACGCGATTCGCAGACGTGCCGGTCACCCTGAGTCCGCTCTGCTCCGCAAACCGAATCACCGCGGCGTAGTCTTCCTCGGTGGGGCCAAAACGCTCCGTGAACTCAGCTACACTCAGGAACTGGTGGAACAACGGGCTTTGGGGATCGTAGAGATTTTGCAACAGATTGTTTAACTCGGACTGGTTGCGCAGCGAGAGAGCGATGTCCAGGTGCAAGGACTGATTAGCGGGCAATCGGTTTATGAAATATGCCTCACCGCTGGCAATTTCTTTGCGCACGTGCCGCGTGGATAAGGATTGTGCCGGGGCCTTGGCCGCTACAACGAAGAGCGGCAGGACCGAACACAGCAACACCTGCACGGCACTCAGTCTGGGGCTAATTCTCACTTCACTCGATTCCCGCAGTCGCCGGTCCTCGACTCACACCGACCCACTTAAACGTATTTCACTCAGTATACGGAAAAGTTTTGTGTTCGTGCTCTGTGTTGGTACCATTAGTTTCATCGACGGCTTGTTTGGTGCTATCGCGCTTCTGGATGACCATCCCAGGGCCTCCGGGAAATGCCGCGACGTGGCCTGCTCACGCCGGGGGCATTTGCAACCTCTTGGCGCCGCCGGCATCGACGGCGAATCGCGCGCTCACTTGTCTTTAGCTATCAGGTTTACGACAGCTATCAGGTACATGACACTCAGAGGATGTGAGCGCTGAGACTGGAAACGAAAATTTCCGCGAAGAGTCTAAAGTTGCAGAAGGTAAAAGCGTTGGGGGGAATTTTTTGATGCGCTCGCAGATTCTGAAGAGGACAATTCTGTTCGCATGGCTTCCGTGGTGGTTTGCGGCTGAGCCGCCGTTGCAGGCCCAGAATATCCGGGTGCCGAGTTGGGGCCAACTGCTAGATGACGGTGGCAGGGTGGCGTGGTCATCCAAAAACATAATTGCTTATGACCACCAGGAGTCGAGCGGTCCGCAGCAAGGCTACTTTAATGTTTACATTGTCAATCCGAACGGCAGCGGCAATACTTGCTTGACCTGCACCGGTTCCCCTGGAGCTTCGGCCTTATCGGGTCTTTTGAATATGGGCAACCCAAAATGGTCTCCTAGTGGAAATTTCCTCGTGTTCCAAGCCCAAAATGGTCCATCCTTGGGAAGCGTCGCAGCTAATTTTCCTGGCTTCCCCGGCGAGGGCGTTTGGAACGACCTTTGGGCTACGGACGCAGCCGGTCACTTCTGGCAGCTAACCTTTCAAGGCTCCCCCAACGGCACTAGCAAGGGCGGCGTCATCTACCCAGTGTTTTCCTGGGACGGGACCAAGCTCGCCTGGGGTCAACAGCTAATCCCAGGCAACCCACCTGCTGATCCTGGTGTATGGGAACTGGCTGTTGCCACATGGTCAGAAACCCGTGGTGTTCCTTCAATAAGCAGTACCAATTACTACCAACCCTACCAATCTGGCGGCACGCCCGGTTATTACGAACCGCACAGTTTCAGCATCGACAACACAACCGTGTTTTTCATGGGAGATAAAGAGACACCGGGGACGGACACGTATGCCAGGAACATATATTCCTTTAATCTCGCGACTAATACGCTCGCGAACCTTACTAATAGTCTTGTGAACTGGAACGAGTACCCGCTGGCGCTACCCCCTGCCTCTGGCACTAAAAAGTTGGTTTATATGTTGTATCCCAAAGCTGGGGCCGGAAATCCGAATTGTGTCTCCGACTTATGGCTGATGAACTACGACGGCTCTGACAACGAACGCTTGACCTTCTACAACGATCCCTACAGCTCGGACTATGTGCCGCAAGGAGTCTGCCTGGACACTCACCAGTGGAATGCCAACGCCAGCCAGTTGGCCGTTTTTAGCAACGATTTCGCTGCGAGAGGCCACACTGGACCGCCTGGGCCAATATGGATGCTGGATGTTCAGCCCGCTACCACTTCAGTGAGCGGGGCAAGCTACGTATTCCCCCCATTGGCTCCGGATTCAATCGTCACCACCTTCGGGACCAAACTGGCAAGCCAAACGCAGGCCTCGCCCAGCACGGAGCTGCCCACCAGCCTTAGCAACACCACGGTGACCGTCACGGATGCGAGGGGCGCTATGCGCCCAGCCTCCTTGTACTTTGTTTCGGCCGGCCAGATCAATTTCGTCGTTCCCACGGGAACCGGTCCGGGACCGGCGGTGTTCACGGTGACTAACGCGGATGGTGTGCAGTCTTTCGGGACGGTCGACATCGCCCCGGTATCGCCGGCCTTCTACACCATGAACCAGAATGGCTCAGGGGTGGTGGCCGGTTACGTCCAGGTGGTCCCAGCCAGCGGCCCAACGACCTACGAGCCGGTTTATAATTGCCCAGGCAGTGGCGCGCCGTGTACCACTCAGCCGATCGACGTGAGCAATCTGTCGGACCATTTTTACCTGGTGATGTTCGGGACGGGTTTGCGTGGGCGCAGTTCCTTGCACGGGGTGAGCGTCACCATTGGGGACCAGAGTGTCCCGGTACTATCCGCCGGCGAGCAGGGCCAGTACGAAGGCTTTGACCAGCTGAACGTGCAACTTCTGAAGAGCCTGGCCGGAGCGGGCGTGGTGAACGTCGTTGCGACGGTGGATGGGGTGACGAGTAACGCGGTGCAGATTCAGATTCAATAGCAGTTGGCCGCGGAACGACAGCTCGGAGCGTCGCGATCATTGTCAATGTTGCCCCGGCTAAACGGGGAAGAGAGTTGTTACTTCGCAACTCGGGGTGGGCTACAGAATTTGCACATGAATTGTGCGTCATTGACACCACCCGGCGATGCCCTCTACCCGAAGCCCTCGGCTCGAAAGCTCTACTGCCTCTCGCTGGTACTGCCTTAGAGGAGAAATACAGGGACATCGTTGAAAAGCTTGCTCTCAGTTGAGTACGTACCGGTACAAATTGGAGGATTGACAATTTGTTTTTCAGTACCATGAAGCGCTTGTAATCGAAAGACGGCACTGTATAATAATCGAGCCGACATTGGTCGGACCAAGACAGTCAGACTCGAGGAAAAAAACATATGCCTTCTTCAGTTATCAGAGGATTCTTCATCGCGGGGGCCATTATTGCAACCGGCGTGGTCCTTAGTCGCCCAGCAATGGCGACGCCCGTCGCTTCGCTTTCGACCTCTCTTGCGTCGCCCCAGCCGCTAGGAACCAGTGTGACCCTCACGGCGAGCGCGACCGACACGGATGCCGGTATTATTTCCTATAGCATCGACATCGCCGTTGCCAGCAGTCCCACGGCGTTGAGACGGGACTTCAGTGTTGATCCCACGTTCGTTTTCACGCCCGAAAAATACGAGGGGCCGTACAAGCTCATCGTCGTGGCCAGAAACAACAGTACTCTGAAGACTGGAACCTTTACAATTCCGTCGTTCAAGTTTACGTCGCGGGTGATCAACGGCGTCCCGGCCGTCAACCCGACGGCCAATGCTCTAGTGGCCCTTTTTAGTTCGCCGCCGTGTATAGCGGGCGGTATTTATATGCGCGTGAATTACGTGCGCTCCGGCTCCACCTCACCCAGCTACACCAACTGGGAACCTTGCAAAACTGGTCAGAACCTCAATTTCTTAGTCGCAGGAATGCGTGCGGCGAGCATATACAGCATGCACAGCGAAACCTGGAATGGCACTACCATCACACCCGGCGCCACACTAAATTTCACATCCGGCACTCCCTCTGTCACCTTCCCCGAAATTACCGTGGTAACCCCGGAGACCTCGGAAGACAGCCTGGAGGAGCGCTTCCTGATTATGTCGACAATCCCGATGCCGATTGGGGTCGATTTCAGCGGGAGCCCCATTTGGTATTACCAGGATCCCCTCGGACAAACGGTCACGCTTACCCGCCCACTTCCCGGGGGTGAACTCTATTTGATCGGCAACGGGCAGAACTCCGCTGGTAGCGCGGTGACCAATCAACAAATTCTGAGGGAAATCGATCTGGCCGGCAATGTCATCCGCGAAACGAATGCCACCCGGGTCTCGGAACAAGTTGCGGCGCTGTCGGGAATTCCGTCGAACTGCACGCTTGGCGGGACGGACTGCCTGGTCGGATCTTTTCATCACGAGGCGATTTTGCTCCCCAACGGACATACGTTGGCGATGAGCGATGAGGAGAAGATCTTCACCGATGGAACCCAGGGATCTTCCGTGTCGAAGCCGGTGGATATCATCGGAGATATCATTGTCGACCTGGATCCAAATTTTACGGTTGTCGGCTATTGGCGCACCTTCGATCACCTCAATGCCAACCGGGCAGCCATCTTAGGGGAAACCTGCATTGCCCCCGGAGGCGGAGGATGCCCTCCGATCATGCTAACCACAGGAGTGGCCCAGGACTGGCTGCACGCCAACGCCCTCTATTTCACACCCTCCGACGGGAGCGTCTTGTTATCCATGCGTCACCAGGATTGGATCGTCAAGTATGATTACGGCAATGGAAGCGGAACCAACAATATCCTATGGACGCTGGGTTTGGGAGGCGACTTCACCATCAACTCGAGCGATCCGTACCCCTGGTTCTCGCATCAGCATGACCCGGGATTTGTTCAAAATGGAACTACCACGTTAGCGATGTTCGATAACGGCAACACACGCGTGTCACCGCCGCCGTTGGGCCTGGGATCGGGAGACAGCCGCGGATACGTGTTGAATCTCGACCAGGTGAACAAGGTCGCAACACCGGTCTTGCTGGCCGATCTCGGCTATTTTTCCATGGCCTTAGGAACCGCCGAACTGCTCACGAACGGCGACTACCACTTTGACGCGGGGTACGGGCCTGGTACTCCGACTTTCAGTGAAGCAATCGAGGTCTTTCCGAACGCTAGTCTAGGCTTCATTGTGAATGTGCAGGAGAGCTCCTATCGCACTTTCAGATTAAAGAGTCTGTACACGCCGCCAGACAAAGACTGAGCGAGTGTTGCCCGGCGCGTTCAGAAATTGCTCTGGACGCGTCGCGGGGAGCAAAGGCCGTTCCGGCCCCTCGGGCACCGATTTGTAATTCTCCACATTGGTGCCCGATCCGCAAAGGGTCTTCATGCGGCCTTGAGCTCCAGCGGAGCCAAGCTACGCGATACGGACATGGAGTAAAAGCTTAGCTAAGCCGCTGAGAGCTGTGCAGGGGTGGCCTTGAGTATGCGCGCGGCATCGAGCCCGGTCTGACTCGTCAATGATTCCCAGCCCTTTGTGAGGATTCCGGCGAAGCCGAACGCTGATTCCGAAGGGAAACCGAACGACATTCCGGGACGAACACGAATACCCTCGGAGCGAAGCGACGCTGGCATCTCGAATTCCGATAGGGGCGCCATCACCCAGTCATCGATCACCAGGACATCAATGTGGCTGAGTCGGGCCAATAAACTACGCAGGCTACCATCGGCGAGTGCCATTGTTAGATCTCGGAATAGCGTTTGGGCACGTGGTGTAAAGTGCCGAGTACCCATCGCGGCACGCCTTCTGCGCCAGAGCGCAAGCTACGAAGCTTTTTCCGACGCCAGTCGGGCCCAGAACGAAAATGTTCTCGTCGACCACCCATAAAATTTGAAGTCATGCCAGGCGTCAAAGAATTCCACCGCATCGTCTCGCAGTTTCGCTGTTTCTTGCAAATCCGATTGCGTTCGGGGCCCGTAGCTTACCACGGACGGCTGAAAGGCATCAGGCTGCAATTAGGCAGGCTGCGCTGATGAACGAGAGCGCGACGATGTCACTCCAACGTCGACATGTTGGCGTTTTACTCCCGCAGTTTATTGATCGCCGCCGCCCAGCCGCATGGCGCTCGGTTGCGAAGGCCTCAGCGCGAGATTGGGGCGCAGGCTTTTTATATCGGGAGCCTCTGCCGGTTGCTCCGGACCCATCGAATTATTTAGGTCGAATGCGTAAATGCTATTGTCTACTCCGATATAAAGTACTCCGCTCGCCACGGCTGGCGACGAGTCGATCGAGCTGCCGACGATGGAGCTCCACAACAGCGCGCCGCTGGTGGCGCTCAAACCGTAGAGAGTGCCATTCTCGGCTGCGATGTAGACCACGCCATTCGCAACCGCCGGCGACGAATACACAATGCCGCCGGCATTGAACGTCCACAGCAAGCTACCACTGTGACCGGCGAACGCATAAACGTTGCCATCATCGGACCCCACGTAAACCACTCCGTTGGACACCGCCGGCGAGGAACGCACCCGGCCACCGGTGACGTAATACCAGGTGTAGACACCGGTGGCGGCGTTCAGGGCAATAAAAGTGTCATTGTCGTACCCGACATAGACCACCCCATTCGCTACCGCAGGCGAGGACTCTACAAACGCGCCTGAAGCGGAATGGCTCCAAAGGAAGGCGCCGGTATTGGCGTCCAACGCGTAAACGTAGCCGTCGTAGGACCCGACATAGACCACCCCATTTACTACCGCGGCCGACGAGCTGACAGTACTGCCTGTGGCGTAACTCCAAACCAGCGCGCCGGTGGTGGCGTTCAGGGCGAAAATCTTGGGTCCGGACCCCACGTAGACTATCCCGTTCGCTACCGTCGGCGAGGCGTAAACGCCTCCCGGTTCTTGCGTCGCGTAGGTCCACAGCGGCGCGCCGGTAGTGGCGTTGAGAGCGTAAATGCTGTTATCGAAGGATCCCACGTACACCACGCCATTCACAACCGCGGGCGAGGACTGTATCGAGGCCCCAGTGGGAAACTTCCACAGCAACGCGCCGGTGCTGGCTTTCAGCGCGTAAACATAATTATCTTTCGATGCGGCATAAACGACTCCATTCACGATCGCGGGCGCCGAAATCACACCGGCCTGGGTGGCGTAGCTCCACTGTTTATCAAGCGCGCCCACGCTGCTAGGACTCAATAAATTTTCATAAGGATCGAAGGCCTTGTGAGTGGGCGTGAAGCGGAACTGGCCCCAGTTTGAAAAAACACTGAACGGCATCTGGACCCCAGTGCCGCTGGTCCGCTGGACCGCAGTCACCCAGTGTTTTCCAGGAAGCGCCGAAGCCGGTACTTCGAGCGAAAGGCCGGAAAATGCTCCCGACGCGCTGGCGATGACCAGAAACTCGTCGGTAACGTCGAAGTAAATGTCGATGGCTGCGTGAGCCGAAAATCCGCTCCCCGAGATTACGGTCGTACCGGTGGGCGGCCCTCCCTTCACTGAAAGCGTGATCGTTTGGCTGAACGCTACGGAGCTGAATGCTAGCGCCGCCATGCTTCTTGTAATGGTCGACATCATCGTGCTCTCCTTAATAGGCAACCAGGGATCGCACCATTCTATAACCCCTACGAGTGTCTAGTGCACAGCCTCCTCTTCAGAAGGAGCTCGCGCAGGGTGTTACAAGAGCGCTCAGCATGCCGGCCACCTTCGCGGTTGCGTCGGGCTTCATTCGTGCTGACCGACGGCAGCCGATGGAGAGGTGACGACTTTCGGCAAAATCTAATGATTTAAAGATAAGCCCGGCGACGCTCCAAGAATCCCGGTTGAGAAGAAACCGGGACGTACCAGTACTGACAAATTGGGGTTCAACTATTGTCAAATATATTAAAACGGGGTACACTGGCACCCCCGGGGGTGTACGCAATGGAAACCTTGGTTTATAATCGCCGCCGCTTGACTACGCTGAAGGTGGCGGTGGGAGCCGCGCTAGTTATTTGCGCCGTGGTTCTGCTGCCCCGCGCCAATGTTCACGCTCAAGCCAGCGCTTTCGCCAATTTCGAAGGCGCGCAGACTAACCCGATACGCATATCTGCCGATGGAACCCGCCTCTTTGCGGTCAACACTCCTAATCAGACCTTATCCGTGTTCGATTTGACCGTAGCGACGAGTCCTAAACTGATCGCCGAGATTCCCGTGGGATTAGAGCCCGTCTCGGTCAATCCCGCAAACGACGACGTAGCTTGGGTCGTCAACCAGTTGTCGAACAGCATCAGCATCGTCTCGGTCTCAAAGGGAATCGTGCTGCACACCATCTACGCCAAAACCGAGCCTATGGATGTGGTCTTCGCGGGGGGGTTGGCTTACGTTTCGGCGTCACGGACTAACGAGATACTGGTGTTCGACCAGACCACGCTTATCCAGGTGGCGACTATTCCGCTGTACGGCGATAACCCGCGCGCGCTCGCGGTCAGTCCCGACGGCAGCAAAGTTTACGTGGCCTTTGCGCTTTCGGGTAACGGCACCACGCTTGTTCCGCAAAATCTTGCGCCGCCCCAGTGCGGTAACGGTACGCCGCCCAACACGACGCTCTGCACGCCGGCCATCAACCCGGCCCTACCGGCTCCGCCACAGGTTGGGCTGATCGTCCAATGGAACGATCCAACCTGGAGCAAAAACATTACGTATACCATGCCCGACAACGACGTAGCCGTCATAAGCACCGGATCTACTCCAGCGCTGGCCAGATACTACTCCGGCGTGGGCACCGTCAACCTCGGGATCGCCGTGAATCCGGTCACCGGGGATCTCTATGTCTCCAATACCGACGCTCTCAATCTGACCCACTTCGAGAACAACCTGGTGGGGCATTTTGTGAACAATCGGATAACGGAGATTCAAGCCTCCACCGGCGCCATCACACCCTATGATTTGAATCCCGGCATCAATTATTCCATTCTTCCCAATCCAGCGGCGCTGGTCACGGCGCTCGCCCAACCGACGGCGCTGACTTTCGATCCGAGCGGCAATTTCATGTGGGTGGCGGCTTTCGGAACAGACCGGGTAGCGCAGGTGAGCACTGGCGGCAATGTATTGGCCACCATTGAGGTCGCGCAGCCCAGCGGACAAGGATCGAACGTGGATCCCGTCCATAAGCGCGGTCCGCGCGGCCTGGCGCTCAATTCCGCCGCTCAGACCCTGTACGTGCTGAACCGGATTACCAATTCGATTTCCATCGTGTCCACCAGCCAGTTGACCCAGCTCAGTGAAATCTCGATCGGCTTCAATCCAACCCCCGCCGCCATCCAACAGGGGCGAGGGTTCCTGTACGACGCGAAGCTCTCCGGCAACGGCACGGGCTCCTGCGCATCCTGCCATATAGATGGAGATATGGACCATCTGGCATGGGATCTGGGCGATCCTACGCAAAGCATGACTTCGCTCACGGAAGATGCAAACGCGACGCAGAGCGGGTTCGGTACCGCAGGAACGTTAACCGTGCAGTTTCATCCCATGAAAGGGCCGATGACCACGCAGACTCTGCGGGGCCTGCTCAATCTGGCTCCTTACCACTGGCGCGGCGACCATGCCAATTTTGCGGCCTTCAATACGGCGTTCGCTTCGCTGTTGGGTTCGTCCCAGCTTTCCACCGCGGATATGAATCTGTACACCAATTTCATCAACACGATCCTCTTCCTGCCGAACCCATATGAGAACCTGGATCGTACTCCGCCGACATCGTTAGCGGGCGCGCTAAACGGTAACGCGGTGAACGGAAAGGCCGCTTTCGACAACGTCGCCGAAACGAACTTTAATGGCTTCCTGCTCACCTGCAACGCTTGCCACTTGGAGTCGCCATCCGGGCCGGGATCGAACCTGTTCATTGGGGCGGCTTTCCCTCCGCTCGTTCCCCAGCCCCTCAAAAAACCGCAATTGAGGAACATCTATCAGAAACTCCTTTTCACTCCAGGCGCCAAGTCCACCATCGATGGTTTCGGCATGGACCACGACGGGAATGTGGGCGCGGAGGAAGGCACCACTGCCACGTTCTTGAAGGCGCCCACCTTCAGCGGGTACACGGCGCAGCAGAAAGCCGATATGGACGCATACATGCTTTCCTTCGATACGGGAACGGCCCCCGCCGTCGGCTACACGCGCACCCTGACCAAGCAAAATGTCACGAACACGGCCTCGCAAACCGACTGGGCGTTGCTACAGAGCCAGGCCGCGATCGCCAACATCGACCTGGTAGTAAACGGAACGCTCAGCGGGCAGGTACACGGACTGCTGTATCAACCCTCGGCCGGTAACTACATCTCCAATACAGGCGCCTTGTATACTCAGGCCCAATTGCAGACTCTGGTACTAGCCGGCGACACGTTAACCATCATGGGAGTTTACCCGGGAACCGGGAGAGCAAGACCAAACTGAAAGGCCAGCTTCCGTCGCAGTAGAAGACTCCGGAACTGCTGGTACTAAAGCGGTAAGTCGCGGAGGTCGCCTCATGCTAAGATCGAGATCTCCTTTAGCGAGGTTTACGGCCTTATGTTTGAAATCCGATGCGCGGCGCTGACCGCGCTAAGCGCTATCTTGTTGATGGCCCCGGCATCTTTTTCACAATCACTTGGCTGGCCCTCAGCCGGCCACGATCTGAGAGACAGCCATTGGGCATCCGCAGAGACCAAACTAAACTCCGAAAATGTTAGCGGCCTCACCGTAAAGTGGAAGTTCACCACCCAGGACGACGTCTCCGCGACGCCTTCGGTGGATTCCACCGGAAGCTATGTCTACTTTCCCGATTGGTCCGGGAACCTCTACAAACTGAGTGCGGCTACCGGAGCCACTGTCTGGACGCACACGATGACCGATTATGGCTTGACTCCAGGTATCATATCTCGCACCACTCCAACGCTATACGGCGAGAAGGTGATCGTCGGCGCCAGCATGCCGCTCGCCATGAGTGAGTCGGATCCAAATCCCTCCGGCGCCTACGTTTTGGCGCTAAATGCCAGCGACGGCAGTTTGATATGGAGTACGTTGCTCGATCCCGACCTCAACGCCATCTCAACCTCTTCCCCTATTATTTACGAAGGAATCGCTTATGTGGGAGTCTCCTCCACCGAAGAAGGGCTGACCCATCCGACGTTCCGGGGAAGCCTGGTAGCAATTTCGTTGGCGACCGGGGAGATCCTCTGGCGGACGTACTTCGTGCCCAACACCTACAGTGGCGCTCCGGTTTGGTCCAGCACGCCGGTGATCGATCTCGCCCGCAGCCAGATTTACGTTACCACAGGCAACAACTATTTGGTTCCTTTATCGGTGCAGTTGTGTGAGCGGGGCGTTCTTGGAAACCGCGCAGCGCTTCTGGGTTGCCAAGCGTCGGATAATTTTGAAGATTCGATTGTCGCGTTGGATTTAGCTACCGGTACGATAAAGTGGGCCCGCCGCTGCTCGGCGCAAGATGCCTATATTACTCCCTGTCGCAGTGACGGAGGAACTTGCCCCGATCCTGAAGGACAGGATCTCGACTTTGGCGCTGGCGCGAATCTGTTCACCGCAACGATCAATGGCGTTCCTACCCAGTTGGTTGGGGCCGGTCAGAAGAGCGGTGTCTATTGGGCCGTCTCGCCAACCACCGGAGTTCCGGTCTGGTACACCGTTGTCGGGCCGTCCGGAAAGCTCGGCGGAATTGAGTGGGGTACCGCATCCGACAACCAGCGCGTCTACGTGGCCGTCGTCAACAGCGCGCAGCAGACCTACGTTTTACAACCTTCGGGGCTCTCTTGGAACGGAAGCTACTGGGCCGCTCTGGACGCGGGCACGGGGAAGATCCTTTGGCAAGTGCCCGATCCTGGCTACAGCACCGTCTTTCCGGACCACCACGCCCTGGCACTAGGTCCTTTGACGGTAGCCAACGGAGTAGTATATGTCCCTTCCATGTCGGGCCAAATGTACGCGTTGGACGCGGCCACCGGAGCGACATTATGGTCCTTCCAAGCGCCCGGTTCCGTGAACGCAGCTCCGGCGGTTTTAAATGGCACGCTTTACTGGGGTACCGGGTATCACCACTTTCCGATAAAACAGCCGATCGGAACAGCGAGCAACACATTCTATGCGTTCTCTCTCCCCTAACCCAGGCTTGGCTGGCCAGCCGATGGGAGGGCGCATCTGCGCCGTGTCGTTCTTATCGGATGATCAGGCTTGATCGATCGGATCTGAGCTGCAAACGCTACTAAGTAGTAGCGAGAGCCAGGGCCGATTAATGCGGCGTAAAGCAGGTAGAGTTTCGCCGCCGACTGGCTGATTAAAACTTCCGCGCTTCGCGCACTTCCCATTCCTCCAAGATCACAGGCTTGGATTGCTGAGGCTTGGATTGCTGAGGGAAGACCGGTCCTCACCGGACGCTTACGCTGCTAACGTTACTAAGTAGTAGCGACAGCCAGGGCCGATTATCGCGGCGTGAAGCAGGTAGAGTCGTAGAAGAGTGGCATAGGGCTGGTAGGCCGCGCGCAGCTTGGCCCCAAAACAAAACGCAGGCCCGGGGTATCCGGACCTGCGTGAAAAAAACGGAGAAGAAACGTAACTTAAGCGCGTTCGCTCTGGAATTTCTTCCGGAAGGCGAAGCCGGCCACGAGGCCGAGCCCAAGCAAAAGAGACAGAGCGCGGGGCTCAGGAACCTCCGAGGTCGAAAACACATCCGCGACGTTCGAAAGGCCGGCGCTGCTGCGTTCACCTGTACCGCCATTCAGCGCGATGTCCTTCTCTACCGAAAGCGTGCCGGTGGCGCTGAAGATGGTATCCGAAACAAAACTGGTGTTGTTGGTGGCCACTCCCCACTCCGTCGACGGCGTGCAGATTCCGCTACAACCCTTCTCGGCAACAGTCACGCTGCCGTTACCGGTGGTGTAGCCATCCTGGACGATTCCCGCGTCGGTGATCGAGGCGGCGCCGGCGCCGACCGACACATCGAAAGTGATGTTGTCGTCGAGAGTTTGCCCGGCGGTAGTTGCCCAAACTGTATCAAAATCAACCCCTATGTCACCAGTCAGGAAGGGAGCAACAGCAGCTGCGCCCGAGGTTCCCGCTGGGCCGAGCCCTTCAACGTCAATTGCACTGGCGGGAATCGGAGTTGCGCCACCGGTGCCGGTTGCGTTGGTGAGCTGGAAGTCGAAGAAAGTATAGCCGCCAATGGTACAACCCGCGCTCCCGAGGGAGATGTAGGAAGCCAGCGTGCCGGAACTACATGGTGAGGCTGCCAAGGTGAACATTGATATCACCGTTAGACAAGCCGAAAGAAAACCGAACCGAACTAGTTTGTGAGACACTCACAACCTCCTAAGATATCGAAAGAACCAAACAGTTTAATCGCATCACCATGTTAGGATCTATCCAAAGTGATTGCAAGGCCCACGATTTTGTAAGTGTACTAGTACGACGGAGTTAGCCCTTATCAGTGAGCTATTTACGATACAAAAGCCGCTAGCTGGGCGGTTCCTGAGCGACGTAAGCCATTCTATCTATTGCACGTTCGTTTCCAGCGGGATGGATGCTCCAATCCCGTTACTGACAGTGGCCGTCACCGAGGCGATGCTTTGGAGCAAGGTGTCGCCCTTGGGAGGGGTCCCCTGCAAAGTGAAGACTTCCGTAATCTGAAACTGCCCCCCAAACTCCAATGACGCCGAACTCTGGAACCAGGCTGGGGAAACCCCGCTCAGATCGACCGTTAGCTGGGCTGTCCCGATATTGAATCCAGTGGCCGGATTGAATGTCACGCTCAGCGAACTGAGGCTGCGCGTGGTGGAGTACCCGACCAGCACCAACTGAAAGCTGTTGGAGGTTTCGTTGGCAATCAGCGCGTTCACCAGGAACGGCGCTACCGAAGGAACGGTGAATTGGAGAGTGCGAGGTGAGCCCGGCGTCACGTCCACTCCGGCTGTGGTGGCAAAGCTGGGGATGAGAGTGACGGTTTCGGCGACGGTGCCCGTTTGCAGCAGAATCTGCGATCCTATGCCGGCGAAGTTGGCGTTAGTACTGCCGGCCGGGATCACGAAATCAACGGTCCGGCTGCCCGAGGAGCTGCTGGTGGCGAATTGGACGCTGGGGTCCGTGCCAAAATTTCCAGAGGTGGTGAGAGTCAGAACTCCATTGAGATCCACGGGATAAGGATCGGCTAAGGTCAGACTAACACCCGGCTGCGAGGCAGGCGAGACGTTGCCGCTGGGACCGGTGAAGGTGTAAGACGGTAGCGCCGGCGGCGCAATTCCCGGGCCAAGCAATTCCACTGGCGTGTTATCGATCTGGAGCGTACCGGTTACAGTGGTAGTGGTGACGGGAGTGAACGTAATCCCAAACTGAGACGATTTGCCGGACGCTAGAATTAGTGGAAGAACGGGAGCCGGGGTAAGGGAAAACGGGGCGCTGGTGCTGATATTGGATATGGTTGCGGTGGACGTGCCGGAATTGGTGATGATGAACGTGACCTGTCTCGGATTGGCTGACCGCGATGGGGATAAAGTTGACCGCGCCGCCGGTACCCACCGTAATGGTTCCGGCCGGGGAAACATAGGAAAAGGTTAATTGCGGTCCAAGCCCCTGGCCCGACAGAGATGAACACATCGGTGCCCACGACCAGCGTACCGGTTTGGGTGCCTACCTGGGTGGGGGTGAAGGTGATGGTAAAATTTTCGACGTCGCCGGGTTTCAGAGTGGGAGGGGTGACGGGGACGCACTGAGTTGGAACGGCCCGGTTGTAGCATTGATGGAATTGATGATGCCATTGGCGTTTCCCTATTGGTCACCTGCACGATCACGCTGCTGGCGCCGGCGGGGGTCCCGGCGGTTGGCGCGTTGGCAGGCAGAAATGTGATGGTGCCTCCCGATTTCACCGAAGTTGGCTTTGCTCCCGTTCCTGAAAGATACGTGTAGGTGTAAGAAGACGATGAACCGCTGCCGGTGAGATTGACAATCGCGGTACTGCCGTCTTGATAGGTAATCGTAATCTGCCCGGTGTCGTTCTCAATCGCCGTCGGGGTATACAGGATCCCGATCGCCAGGATAGTATTGGAAGCCGATATCGTATAGGGGAATAGAGGGGTGCCTGACAACTTGAACACGGTGCTAGGGCGAGAGTGATCATTGGTGATGGTCCCTGGACCACTTCCCATATCGTTGATATTCAGATTCGCCTGTCGCAGTGGTGTTGAGTTGCGTGGGAGGGAATGGGATGGCGCCGTCAGGCTGAATCTGGACGAAGTTATTGTCCGATGCCAGAACGTAGCTGAGCGTGAATTGGGGCGCGGCTCCCTGAAATTCGAGCACGATCGCGTTGAAACCGGGCCCGTTGACGCGGGTTCGGTGTACGGAACTTCAACCTGGGCGTTTGCGACGTTTGCATTGGTTGGCGAATAGGTCACGGACAAATGTGAAGGCCTGACCGGGAGTGAGCACCAGCGGAAATGTTACGTTCCCGGGAACGCTGACGCCAAGGGATATTGTTCCAACAATTGTGGGGGGCTTGGAAATTGTCGCCTCGGTCGAGCCGAGGTAGGTTGCCAGGACCGTGGCGAGTAGTGTTCGAACCCACTGTGACCGACGATTGGACCGTCGAACTATTCGAGACGGTCCCTGAATTTCCGTTGACTGTCACAAACAACCTAAAGTCAAAGGTGCTTTGAGCCAAGGCGGCACTTGCGCCGAGCGCGGCGAGAATCAAGCTGGTGACGAACGCGCGCAAAACGGAGTGCACTAGCGCGTCCTCCCGGCGATTGCAGTGACTTCGATGATCCGGCGGGCGCAATTGTATCGCTGGAACAAAATAGGCTCCGGGCTGTGGGGTGCTGGCAAACAGCCACAGCGGATTCGCCGATTGAGAACGGGAAGCCAGGACGAAACTGCTGCTGCCGAATGGAGTCCAGGCCGGTGGGCTGAAAACTAGAGCGGCACATCCGTCACGATCTGCTGGCTTGCAACGTCGAGAACTCGCAGCACCCGATCGCTGCCGCCGGCCACGTAGAGCACTTGCCGATTTTGTGAATCCTCGAGCGACTGAATGGCGATCGGGTTGGTGATTCCTGGAAGCGCCAGAGTCTGAAAACCGTGGCTGCCGAGGATGACGGCGGTCACCTCGAGCAGTGGCGGCATCCAGCGCGTAGAGGGTCTTGCCATCGCTCGAGAAGGACAACGACACCGGCTTCGCCATGGAGGCCAGGGGCGTAAACTGGCCGCCGGCGGCTTGATACACGGCGCCATTGTCCCCGCTGACGGCGACCGACGATCTGCTGGCCTGGCGCATCCACGGCGGCCATGGTGAAAGCGCCGCCCGAGCGATGAGACATCCACTATCGCTCCGGCTCGCGGAGCGCCAGGGAAACCGCTATCGTTTGGAACCAGCCTCCGGCGCCGGGAATATAGGATCGCGAGCGATCCGTTCCCGGACCAGACGATTCCTTCGGGATACGCTGTCACGCCCGCGATTGCCACCGCTGGAGATAGTCTTTGGAACCCAGGCCAGAAACGAAGAGGCATTTTCCGCCTTCGAAAACGATGCCGTAATTCTGGAGGGGAGCCACCGAAGCGAAGTCCAGACTGTCCAGCAGCACGGGACCGAAAGAAGCGGCTCCCGGGAAGCCGATCACGGCGCGAAGGCTGCGCGTGGGAGCGTCGAAAGTAAGCGCCTCCACCGGACCACTCAACTGAGGTCTGCTGGGCGGGAAGGCAACTGGCGCAGATGAGTCCCAAGACGAAGAGCAATGTGGGACGCATGAAAACTACTGGGGCGCTCCGACGTTGGGAGATCCAGGGACGATGGTAACCGTGGAACCCGGACTCTTGGAACCACCACCACGAGTGCCAAAGTATACTCCGAGGCCAACCGCGACAGCAGCCCCTCCGATTACGGCGATCTTGAACCAGCGGTGGGACCACAAACTTTCGCCCTTGGACTTCTTGGCCTGTTCGGAACAATGCGCGTGACGTTGGTCATCGAGACCGTGGTCTCTCCGACCTGATTGCCATAGCTGGCATTCACGTGGACCTGAAAGGTCCCAACTGCCGTTGGCCATCCAGTTCAGGTGCGGCAGCCTGACCGCCTCCATTGGTCCGCACAGTGGCGGAACTTTTTCCAGCCGGTGAAGGTGGCGCCGGGCCCGCTGATGGGAAAGCGAAATACGACTTCGGCGCCCTCCATGGGCCGATCGTTCTGGTCCAACACCTGGACCACCAGCGGGGCCATCACCCGGCGCTCCAGATCGTTCATCTCGCCGTTGCCGGCCAGCACGCAGGAGCTTGAGGCTCTGCTCGACAGGCAATGCGGCGGCGGGCTGCGCCGGCGCTGGAGGCGGGTTGCGCTGAAGCGGGGGCTTGGCGGGACGGAGCGGGTGGCCTGTGGAGGCGCGGCAGCCTGTTCCGCTGCTTGGATCTGCGTAACCACAAGGAGCACCGCCAAAGCTTGCGGCAGCCAGCGACGCCTCAGCCTTCTGCTTAGAGGGTTGGGCATGAACAATTAGTCAGTGTACCATTCAAAGGTCGATCGCACATCACTTGAGCGAGCGTAAAGAGAATGTACGGCAGAATGGGAATCGCGACACTTGCAAACGTCTGTCCAGAACTGGCGCTGAGTAGCTGCGCGGGACGTAAACGATGTCGCCGGGCAGGAGGGGAACATCGAGACCTTTGCCTTCAAACAAGATCGCTTACGTTCACCTCGATCACGGCTGCGGCGACTGGTACCGTCAATCGGGCGCAGAATGCGCACCTGCTCTTCTTGGCGTCCTTAGAAATCCGCCGGATTGCGTCAGCACTTGCAGGAGCGAAATGGAGTCTCGCTCGCCCAGCTCGATGCCGCCGACCTTGCCAACCTCTCCGTTGACATACACCGATTCGGCGCGGCCCACCGAGACTGGCATCGTAAGGTTGCAGCAAGATGTTCTCCGCCGGGTTCATGTTCTGGCGCAGACTTCCCAGGTTGATTTCGACGGTACTGACTTTCTTCTCGCGGATCGACGATTGCGTCGGGGAGTGGAATGGGACCATATTCCTCGTGACGGGTGATCTTGATATGCCGGTCGGCATTTGGCTGCAGGCCTCCCACCGAGCCAACATTTCCATGAGCGTGCGGTTGCCCTGCAGAGGATAAATGCCGGGCCTGGCGAACAGGCCCACGAAGAAGACCGGCTCACTGCGGAATTGGACTGACGGTGACGAACACCTGAGGCTCACGGATGTACTCGCGCAGGCGCTTTACAAGGTCCGCCTCAAATTCCTGCAGGGTCATGCCGGCGGCATGGATGCGGCCCACCAGCGGTAAATTGACGTTTCCGTCGCCATCGATCCGAAAAGGCCGGTTATCGATTTCCTCCGCCTCCGGAGCTCGAATCAGAATCTGGTCGTTCGGTCCCAAAACATAGTTCGGGCGAATGGTATCGGGCGGAAGTTGCTGGACCGGCTGATTGGTGTTTTGTGGCGCGGGATTGGGGACGCCGGCCTGCGGTTGAGTAAGATCTCCCGGAGCAGGCGGGGCCTGAGCAGGCTGCGCTTGCTGAGCCAAAATTGGAATGCCGGCTCCCAGGCTGAACACCAGAGCAAGCAACACCATGAACAACCTGGCCCGGACCAGGGTAGCGATCTGTTTCCGCTTTTCACGCATACAAATTAACTTTACCAGGATTCAACGCAATCCTTCGCGTTTACGGCAAGTTCACGGCCACGCCCACTGAGATCTCGTCGTAGGGTCGTAACAACTATATTATCGGCGGGATTGATGTTCACGCTTAGGCCGGCCACACTAATGATCTCCACGCTGCCGACTTTCTTTTCGGCATCAATCACAGCACTCGCGAGCGATAGCTCCTGGCATGAGTAACATCCCTGGAGTGAGTAACACCAAACAAACTCGAGGACTAAGCAAAACCCCTGGGGGCAACACAGTAGTAGCGATCAGTCTTTGGCGTTTGGCCATTTTTGCTTTCAACGTAATGGCGATTTGCGGCGGCCAAGATCGGTGGACAACGTCTGAATGGGGCGGATGGCGTTCCGGTCAACCTCGGCGGACACCGAGCGGCGCAGCAATTCGACGGACACAACCAGCCGCGCTTTCCCTTTTACTTCCACGAGGATGCCTTCCACGCCGGTAAGCGGTCCCCGTTCAATCAGCACCGCCTGGCCCACTTGCACGTAGGGATAAGGAGTGACCGGCAGACCGGAGTCGACCATTCTTCGAACGCGTTCGATCTCGGCGTCGGGGATGCGCTCAGGCAATTTGCCGAATCCAACCACGTCTACCACCCCTGGCGCCGTGAGGATGGAAAGGCGGTCGTTTGGATTGAACCGGCAGAAGATATAGCCGGGGAACAAGAACTGCTCAATCTGTTTCGTGCGGTCCGACCAACGCTTCTCAACCTGGTAGGAAGGTGCGAATTCTTCGTAGCCGCGCTCCCGAAGATGAGAAAGGGTGGTGCGCTCGTAATTGGAGCGGAGACGCAGCGCAAACCATGGCAGCGCTTGGAGATCGGTCTCGGAGGCCAGGTGTTGATCTTGCGCTGGAAGCATAATAAATCTGGCTCAAACGCAATTTTAGGTTGACGGATCGCCCAACATTTGTCAACATCTCCCTTGGCCCATTACTTTCGTCCTAGAGGTCATAGACAGTTTGTCCTAGGACGCTATGGCAATCAGAGCCTTCTTGCCATAGTACTGCTCCCCCAACTTGGGATGAGCAGAACGCAGAGAGAACGAATACTAGCCTACGTGTAAACCTGAGTACTAAATAGGGGGAACTCGTGATGGCCATACGCAGCGGTTAGTACTACCTTGGATTTTGTCGAAAGCAAAATCATGTCAAGAAACTGCTTATTAGCCCTATTATCAATGTTTTCAGTGGGGTTGCCCGCCCACGCAAACAACGGGGTTATCCAGCCGAACGGCGTTTCGCTGGTACCACACCAGGAGCAACAATTCACGGTGCCTGGTTACAGCCAGAATGTAACGTGGTGGGTTCAACCACTGGACATGGGGAGCATTACATCAACTGGCTTCTACACGGCGCCAGCCAATACCGGGGTCGCGTACATCTGCGCCCAGCCGCCGGGCCCGGTGCCTGCCTATCTAAGCACGATCTACGTGTCAACCGGGCAGTTGATTCCGGTTGGGCCAGTGCCCAGTACAATCTGCTCCACGCCACCGACGCCCCCCGGGGGCGGAAGTCCCAACCCGACGACCGGATCAATTTCGATCACTCCCGCCTCCAGCTATCTTCAGCCAGGCCAGTCGGCGTTGTTCACGGCGCTGGTACAAGGAGTGCCCAGTCAACTGGTGCAATGGTCACTCAGCCCGAACCTCGGCACGATTGTCAACGGGTTCTATAGCGCTCCGTCTTCCTTTGCAAACGACTCTCAGGTCACGATTTCCGCGACAAATCTCCTGAATCCAACTCAAATAGCCACAGCTGCCGTTTTACTCTCGCAGCCCGTTTCCACTACTCCCCCCGTGTCGAAAATCAGCATTACGGTTGCGCCGGGACTGATGACGCTCGAAGCGGGTCAATCCGCGCAGTTCATAGCATCGGTGCTGGGAGCGTCCACGCCAGCGGTCAGCTGGACGCTCACGCCGAATGTGGGGAGTGTAGTCAACGGATTTTACACCGCGCCGGCCACAGTCAACTCGCAGGAAACTGTGGTGCTGACCGCCATCAGCGCGGCAGATCCCAGCAAGAGCGCCGCGGTTTCCCTGATATTGACGCCAGTAGCTACCGTGCCGCCGGACGTAACCATCAGCTTATCGCCGGGAAGCGCTTCGCTGAACGGTGGTCAAAGCGCGACCTTTACAACAATGCTTACGGGGACAACAAACTCGGCGGTAACGTGGTCATTGAATCCGCAGGTAGGGACGGTGACTAATGGCGTCTATGAGGCGCCGGCGATTATCGCGAGCCAGCAGAGCGTGACCGTAACCGCAGCCAGCGTGGCGGAGCCGACGGCCACGGCGACGGCCACGGTGTCACTACAACCGGTGTCAGTGACCCTGGGCCCGACTTCGGCTTCGCTTAGCGCGGGCCAGAGGGCGACCTTTACCGCTTTAGTGAGCGGGACCAGCAACACCGCGGTTACCTGGTCATTGAGTCCGGCGGTGGGAAGCATCGTGAACGGAGTGTACACCGCTCCCTCCACAATCGGCAGCCCTCAGATGGTGACGGTTATCGCGACGAGCGTGGTGGACACAACCAAAACCGGGACCGCCACGGTGACCCTGACGCCCAGCTCCGGTCCGCCGCCGACGGTTACCCTGCCGCTGGAGGTGATCGGCCCGAATGGAACGACGGTATCGGCCTGGGTAAACATTGCGAGCGGCTCAAACCTGACAGGCCAGCTGGTCTTGTTTATGGGGATCCACGGATTGCGCTTCGACACGCAGGCGAGCGTACAAGTGAACAATTCCGCGTGGCTGCCAATCAGCACCAACAACGTAACGCTTTTGGGGAACGCCGCCGCATATGGCGGAATCGGCGGTGGGTTCAGCACATTGCGGATGACCATGAATCTTCCCGCCGGCGTTGTCCAGGCGGGAGGGAACACCATCACTTTTCGCTTTAACCAAACCGACGGCCGAGTCAGCGGATTCCGGGTGCTGGGTTTGAACATTCAAGCCGCCGATGGAACTCGGCTCATCCCCCAATCGACGTTTGTCTACGACGATCCCAATAGCTGGCAGCCGCCATCCACCGCCGCTTCCGACATCGCAGCCGGCGAAGCGCTGTGGCGCACCGCCCCCCTGACGATTCCCGTGCTCGCCACGGGCGGGACACAGCCAATTCAGGCGCACTGTTCGGGCTGCCACGCGCAAGACGGACGGGACCTGAAATATTTCAACTATTCCAACAATTCGATTCAAACGCGGGCGTTGTTCCATGGGCTCACAGCGGCTCAGGGCAACCAGATCGCCAGCTACATTCGCACTTTGAACGTAGTGAATCCCGGCCGGCCGTGGCGTCCGCCTTATCAGCCCGGACCGGGATTGGACTCGCAGCCGGCCATCGACTGGGCCGCGGGCGCAGGCCTGGTAGCGGTGGCAGACTCCGATCAGGATATGGTCAATGCGATATTCCCGTCGGGCATTCAGGCATCGGTTTTCGCCGCGAACTCGCGCCTGGATCAGCGCGAGATTCCACTGCCGGTGCAGCTTCCCGACTGGAACCAATGGCTGCCCGGAACGCATCCCAGCGATGCATTTGGCGCTGCGTTTACCACCAGCGGCTACAACACGATCTATCAAACTCTCAGTTCCAGTCTTCAGGTAAACAATCCGTCGGTATATGTAGCGCAGCGGGCTAACTTCCAGAGCTGGTTCGGCGCCTTTTATGATTTTTACAATCAGATGGGGACGCCCATTTGGAATAATCCGACGTATATGTGGACTCCCACGAATGTGGACGCAATGTACTCGCTGTCGCAGTGGGGATTAGTGAAGACCTGGGAGCTGAATAACCAGTTCCAACTCGAAGGGCTGGCGCAGAACATTTTTGGCCCACAAGCCGATCCGCGCGCCTGGTACAGTAACCTCCCATTCTTGGTGTCCCCGCATGAGCTGAAAATGCCTACCGTCGGAGTAGTGGGGCTGCGCAACGGATCCGCGGATACCTACAATTACCTGTCCTATATCTGGTATCAAGTGCAATTGATTTTGAACGACTCCAACGGGCAACAACAAGAGCAGTTCCCCATTGACTGGAATTACGCGGAGGGGTTCGTGAAGTCGATGGGTCAGATGGTGTCGCCGCAAGCTGGAATGGAGACCACGTGGATGGTCAAGGGTCTCCAGATCATGCAGCAGTCGGGAGCCGGGCCGCAACTCGGACTTGCCGGCTGGCAACCGTCGATATCCCAACCCTCACTGCTGGTAACGGCGGAATGGAACGAAGGCGTGTGGAGCGGAGTGGATCCGGCCACGCGCGCCGCGCTGGCCACGGGAATCGTACAATCCTGGCTGCAGCAAGCGAGCCAGTACACTCCGCAGCAGTATTACGCCGGCGGCTGGACCACTCCCACGGCGGTACCGGTGCCGTTCGGCAACGCATACGACGGCGTTTTCGCGGATTGGGTATGGTTCATGATTCCGCGATTCACCTTTATCGGAGTGGATCCGTCGATTGCGGCGCAACTAGCCGCGTGGGCCCAAACCATCTGGCCCAACGCCAATTGGGCGGCCGTCCAGAACGCTACTTGCAGCTGGCAGAATAACCAGGTCAACGGCTATATTATCTGCAGCCAATAGACAGAAGCCGCAGTTCCGGTCCAAGAAGCACGGGCCTTGACCGCAGCGGTGGATCAGTCAAGGCCCGCGCGTGTGCGGAGCATGCCGCACATCCGCTCGATCACGATCGTTAGTTGTTGCACTCCGCTCGTGAGCCAGGTACTCGCCGGCCGAGCTGCATAAACCTTCCCGTTCTTATACCAAGTCCAACAGGCGGCGGCTGGGTAGACATCGACAAAATTTCTCTCATTGGTTTGGGGGTACATTAGGCGCGGGTACCCCACGGACCCGCGTACTGAAGCGGAGCCCCGGGCCACAATATAAAAGGCCCAGCGCAGCTCCACTGTTGAACCCACCACTCGCCAGCCGACGCCGCCGTTCACAACACTCAAACCTTTTCTCTGACCGCCTCTGGCGTTGATTCCAGTAACTATCCGGCATTTTGACGGTGCCTTGCGCTCAGCATCGATTGTAAATGCGCTCCGCACGGATTGTATAAATGGGCCAGATGTCGCAAGAGAAATTCGTATTCCTGCTTTTTCGTTACGCGCTGCTGGCCGGCGTGGCGATTTGCGCCACGCGCGCTCAAACTCTGGTGGACTTGCGAACGCAATCCAAAAGCGTCGACTTCAGCGCGGCCAGCACTACCAAACCGATGGCCACCGGATCCGTCTTGCCCACGGCGTGCGGCTTGGGACAAGCCTTCTTCCTGACCAACGCTCCGGCGGGGTCGAACTTCTATCTGTGCACCTCGCAGAATTCCTGGACGCTGCAAGCGGGCACCACAGGCCCCACTGGACCCACGGGGCCAACCGGTCCAACGGGGCCGACCGGGCCGACCGGCGCCACGGGAGCGAGCGGAGCAATTGCACACGTTCAAAACAGCGGCACCAATCTGCCGGTGGAAGGCACGCTGAATTTTACGGGCGGAGGATGCGTGGACGATCCCACTCACAGCAGTACAGACTGCACGGGCGCTGGGATCGCGGGATTGAGCATCGACGTGAACGGCTCCGCGCAGGGGACACAGCCGACGCTCAACTTGATTTCCGGCACCGGGATCATTCAGGCCTGCGCGAATAATACGGGCGCCAATCGCGTGGACTGCACGCCGGCTTTGGACACCTCCTACGCACCCAGCCGGACCATGGATCAAGCGGGGACCGACCGCGGCGTTATCGCGACCAGCGGCGGCGCGGGTGCTGTTTTCGTGGCGAGTGGAAGCCCCACGTTCGCCACTTACACGCAGAATCAGACATTGAGTTTTCTTCCCACCGACCATGCCTGCGTGGCGGGCGCCACACTGAATTTGGATGGCCTGGGGCCCATCGCCATCAAGAAGATCGTGGGAGGAGCGCCGGTCGGGATTGAATCCGGCGATTGCCTTCAGAACGTCCCAATTTTGTTGCGGGCCTACGGGAGTCCGGTGAGCGCATTCCTGCTGAGCCCGGATGGATCGCCAGAGACGGGTTGGGTGTCCAACGTGACCGCGCAATCGGTATCCCAAGCCGCGGTGACGCTCGGGTCCGCTCCCAGCGCCGGGAGCTACCGAATCACTTATTACGTGGATCAGAATGGGACCTGCACCAGCGGATCCAATTCCGTTTCGCTGACCTTCAACTGGTCCGACGGCACTTACGCACGCTCGCTGTCCACCGGAAGCCTGACGTTAGCGTCGGCGCAATCCACTGCTTCTTACCTCACCGGCCTGCCGACAATTTACGTTGGAAGCGGCAATGTGACCTACACCTCCACGGTGGCAGGGACGTGTACCAGCGGAACCAGTTCTTATGATCTGCACGCGACGATGGAGCGCTTACAGTAGCTATGACGATTCAGCAGTTTAATTTATAACCATGCGATACTTCTTCTCAGCGCTCGTTGCTTTCTTTCCTTGTTGCCCAATGCGCGACCAAGTGAGCGCGTTCGTCGTGACACCATGCTAAGACTCGTACTTACTTTCCTGCTGGTCTCCAGCGGCCTCGCGGCGCAGACCTGCGCGGTGATCAGCCCCACGAACGGGCAGCTATTTCAAAGCCCGGCGCCCATCCAACTCTCGGCGACGGTTTCAAACGCGCCAACGGCGTACAAATTGATATGGAGCGTCGATTATCAGCGCTGGGCGACGGGTTTTGCGCGGCGCGATCCGGGCCTGGTCAACGACTACCGCGACGCCTGGCAAGGCCCATGGACGGTCGACTGGTACACCGGACTGAACGGCGACGGGCCGCACACGGTAACGGGCGAGGTTTACGATATCTTCGGCAATACGCTCACCACCTGCGCGGTGAACTTCACGGTGCGCATCGAAGGTATGAGCAATCAACAGATCTCGCCCGCCATGCCGACCAACGGCATCGGGGCGGTGGGACTGCTGTGCTTTGACGGGAGAAACTGCGGCGGCAGGCCAGTCATCGACGGCATGGTAGTTCCGCCGGCGTGCGGGGGTTCTGGAGCTACCAGCCAAACGGGCGGTTCGCAGATTCCAAGCTTCAACACCACCTGTTTCCCGAATGGCACGCACCAGTTGTTATATCCCTACAACATTGGCGGCATCACCGATCCCTATCTGCTCACGAATACGTTCACCAGTTCCAGCGTGAGCGGCAACAACATCACGGTTCCAAAGCACTACTCAGTGCAAGGCGGCGTGGTCACATTTTCGACCAGCGGGACGCTGCCCGCGCCGCTGGTTGCCGGAACTCAGTGTTACTGGGCCAACTCCGCATGCACGGCGACGCTCTCCATCTCGGGCGGCGTGATGACCTTCACCACCAACGTCGCAACCGGCGCGACTGTCGGGGCGCCGGTTTATATCAGGAACGTCCAGGCGACGGATCAAAACACCGGGCTGCCGCAGTGCGACGGGTATTATCTGGCGACGTCCGGGTCTGGAGCGACGTTTACCGTTGCCGCTCCGGCCGGTTGCCCGAACGGGGCGGCGTCGAATATTAATCTCGAAGTGGATATCAACCCCTACTTCGCAAACTACATCGACGCCAACACGATCAGCGTCTCAGTTACGCCGGGCGGACCGGCGGTCACTCTCACGAACGGCGGATCGGGCACGCACACCGTGACCCAGCGGATTCGGAGCCCATACTGGACAGGCACTCCTAACAGCGGCGGCTACTCCGCTGACGATTACGCCTCCACCGGCGGTCCGGCCTACGTGCAGCAGTTGATCACCTTCAGCAACGGAACCAAGCCGATGGAGTTGCGGCCACCGTATTGGGAGATGCACATGCTGGCGGGCGGCTCGACCCAAAGCGTGTGCCCCAAGATCGAGAATACGGATCGCACACAGACCACGCTTTCCTGCAATGCCTCTGGGCTCACGTACACGGAGGTGGACGATGGAGGAATTTCCGGCGTGTGTTCCGTGGATTCGTCGGGCAATGTCTCACCGCTTTCCGCCGGATGGTGCCAGGTGCAAGTTGCGTGCTCAGCGTGCGCGGCCGGCGGCGTGTCGCTCATACCTTTGACGGTCTACATCCAGGTTCATAGCGGCTCCATCACGTTTCCGCACTTTACGCATAACGGCGCTATCGCAAACGCATTCAGCCCCGGGAATTCGTTCTTTCCACTGTCAGGATGGCAACTGAGTATTTACAACTCTACGGGATGGAACACGAATGCGGCCAGCCGTCCGCTGTGGGTCGGACCGATGATGCAGGAAGCGAATCTCAACTCCTCGATTATCACGGCGGACCCGGGTGGAACCGCGTTCGGCGATCCTGCCACTACGACATGCTATTCGCCCTCCTGGCCAAGTCAACTCCACACCTATGAAGCCGCTTTCGCCGCGCAGTACGGCACATACTTCGAGGCCGATATCGAGAGCACGCACTGGGGCACACCGGGCCCTGGAAACCTCGCCGCATTTCTGAGCAACGCCGGCTACAATCGCCAGAGCTGCTTCACTGGATTTCTCAGCCAGCTTGCCAGTGAAGGCCGCACCTGGAAAACAGTGGGATACGACGAACTGAACCAGTATATGAGCGGCGCCTATCCGTTTCGAAACCCGAATCTCGGCTCGACGGATTTTCCGAGCGTGGTGGTGAGCGGTGGCGTAGCCACTTACAACGTGAGCGAATCCTTTAACGGTGTTTGGAATCAGGCGGCGGGAACGGGGGATTGGATCAAGATGGCGGGGGCGGTGACCAATACCTGCTTAAATGGCTGGTTTCCGGTCACGAGCATTGCAACCGCCTCCGGAAATCCCGTCAGCTTCACCACTCCGACGACGTGCGCCAACGGAACCTACACGGAATCGGCCGCCCAGCTCTATCATTACTGGGTAACCTCCAATGTCATAGGCGAGAACGCCTCCACGCTCCCAAGGCTATACGGCACGGGTAATGATTCCACGGTCCAAAACTGGGATACCACCTATTTCACGCAGATCGTGGTCAACGGAGGCGTGGCCGAGTTTTACGCCCAGGCGCACGGACTCACCAGCGGGCAAGCGATTCGCGTCCATGGATCCAGCTTCAACCTCAACACCGTGAAGCCGGTCACGGTGCTGGACGCGAATCACTTCACCATCACGTACAACAGCGCCTGGGAAGCGGTCCCGTCAAACGGAGCCTACACTTATTCGGGCGGCTCCGGCACGGTGGATGCGAACTTAAGCTTCAGCGTGGACGGCAACTTTCCAGCAGGCACGCCGTTCTTGAGCCTGCGCAATATCATCACAAGCGTTACCGGCCATCCAGCGACTACCTGGGGAATGATTGGATTGTCCTACGCTGCGGGCAATCCCGCCGTACGTAACTGGGAAGGAAGCACGACGGGCGCGGACGCCACATTCAACTATGTCCCGCAGCCTCCTGGTCCGTTCTACGGCCCGGATTCCAGCGTGTGGCAGTGGGCGAATTATTCGCAGTCCTCATCGGGCCTTGCGACACGCGGTTACCAGCTTCAGCCCCGATCCATGCTGTGGGGCAGCGGCTACGTGGGCGGCGGCAACATGGTCCAGTACTGCCGGAGTTTCCAGTTTAATCCAGGCTGTGACCGCCCCGCGCAACTCGATTGGAGACCGGAAGGAACCGTGGCGCAAATGATCGCGATGCTGACGCTCAATGTCAGCGCGTTGCGGTTTTATAACTTTTCGCAGGGCACGCCGGATCTGTACACCAAGACTTGCTGCGGCTGGCAGACCCAGGGCACCGGCACCGGCGCGGGGATGAATCCCGCGAACGATCCGAAGCAATGGGCTGCCATGGCCTACACCGACGCGCTCATCAAGCTGCGCGAAGACACGGAATTGCAGCCGCCGGCCAATAAGCCCTACCTGGGGCCGATGTTTTTGACCGATGCGCACTCGAGCGCAACCTACGGAAACGAACTGAAGATCCTGTGCGCCTCAGAGATGCCTTATGGCAGCCAGACCGTAGCGTTGCCGCAGATCTCGGGCGGTTCGATGCTGAAGTACATCCTCACCGGATATTCGCTCAGCGTGAAATTGCTCAGCGGCAACCCATCCACGGACACCGATGAATTCTGCTCGTCTCCGGGCCGAACAACAACCTATGTGGCCCAACCCCCCGGGGTGAACGCTCTGAACAACATTACGTTCGCACCTCCGGCGCCGTTGCCTTTTGGGGCGTCCAAGTTTTTGGTGCAAGTGGGCTTCTATCCGCGCGCGATGCAGGACGATCCAGTGACGGATTGCACAGCGGTGTGCACCATCGCCGTCGATCATCACAACGCCGCCGCCTGGTACCGGGTTATTTACGCCGATTCGAACAATCTGCCACGGAGCATTGGGGATCCGGTGAAGATTCCCAGCCAGGGGCTGTATTGAATCAGGCTTTATCCGACCAACCGAGGACACGAGCGCGCATGGCTGAGGTGAACGTGGCGGTTGCGCCCTGAATGTAACCGCGCAGCGGCGTGCTCCAGACGTAGGGCATGACAAGTAGCAGATAAACCAGTCCGACAATCGAGGCCGTGAGCGCCAGATGCAGCACATTGGGCGCTCCCAACCAGTGACGGACGGCCAGCGCGATCGAACCCACGACGGCGAAGCGCCACACGTACGGCACATAAGGCCGGATCACGCCGGCCACCGACATCTGGAGCGTGCGAGTGAGCAGGAAGACGTCAGCGGGGATGGAGACGAAGGCCGCGCCGCACAGGAACCCGAATGCCACACCAACCATTCCCCAATGGCGCACTAAGACGATCGCGATGGCGACGCTGATCGCGCCATCCCCCAAAGCCCGGATCGACAGCAGCTTTTCATGACCGAACGCAAACAGGGTAACGGCCAGCGTGTAGTCGGCCTGGCGCAGGAGAAAGGTCACCAGCAGGATGACGGTCAGTTGCATTCCGCCAAAGAACTGCGCTCCCAGCCACCACGTGACAAACTGCTGGTTGACTGCCAGGATCACACAAACAATACCGCCCGCCAGCAGCAGCATGGCTTGCGTGAGCGAAGTGGTGGCCTGCTGGATTCGCTCGCGCGATTCGCTGGTTTTCATGTGGCTGATTCCAGGAAGCGCCACGCTGGCGAGAATCTGGGGCTGGTTCTGCAGGACGGTAATTACTTTGTTGGTGGAGGAGTAGACCACAACGGTAGCGGCGCTGATCGCGCGGCCCACGATCAGCAGATCGCTCCCCGCAGTCAACGCAGTGGCGACCTGATTTACGTTGACCCAGAATCCTCGCGCGAACCAGCGCCAGCGAATGGGCCCCGCCTGGCGCCACACGTCAGCCGACAGAAGATCGGGGCGAGATCGGCGCAGACGAATGAAAGCCACCAGATCGTGTCCCATCTGCTGCAAGCACCAGCCGCAAGCCAGGGCGTAGAAGCGCGCGCCTAACAGCAGCATCCCGATCACCAAGGCGGTGGAGACGCTCCACAGCGTGAGTCTTAACTGACCCAGGAACTTCAGATCCTGCAAGCCCTGCAGCACTGCCGGAAAGACGCGCAGCGGGTACGAGATCACGAACACGGCCAGGATCAAACCGACGGGGCCGCGCAGCGCTGGATCATGCGCCGGCCGAAGCAGGAACAGCCCCAGCGCGGCGAGGGCGATTAGCCCGGTTTGCGCCAGCACCACTTTCAGCGTCTGGCCTACCACGCGCGCGACGTGTTTCGATCCATTGCCCGACTCCTGCTCGGCGTGCTCCGTGCCGCTCGCGTTAGCGACGTCGCGCGGAGTAACAACGATGATGCCGAAATCGCAAAGCAGCAGGAAATTGAGGACCTGCAATGCAACCAGCCAGATGCCATAATCCCTTACTCCCAGCGTGTGGATATAAAAGGGAGTGAGCCACAACCCCACCAACATCAGGCAGGCCTGGTAGACGTAAGCGAACAATGCTCCGCCGAGGAAGCTCCTGCTGCGAGACATTATTCCTCAACCTGCCGCAGCCAACCCGCGCTGGCCAGATGGAATCGCACCAGAAGCGTCCCCAGCATCTTTTGATATTCGGCGAAAAAAAGATGGCGCTCCCGCGGCCGGGTCCACCAATCCTCGGGATCGAAGACGTCGTCGGGCGCGCCCTCCATTCGAAAATCGAATTCGGGCAGGAACAGTCGAAAAACCTGCGCGGCGCGGCGCGAATGAAAATTGCTGGTCACTAAAATGATCCGCTTGGCGCCCAGCCGGTGAAAGATCGGCCCCATGGCTTGGGCTTCCTCGACGGTGGACTGCGCTTCCAGCCGAATGGGAAGAAACAGCCTGCGCGGATAACCATGCGCGACGGCGAAGTCCACCGACAAGTCGCTGGCGTAGCGATCCCGATAGCGCCCTCCGCTCAGGATCACGTGCGGCGCCCAACCTTCGGATCCCAACTGAGCGCCTAAGAGCACACGACTGCCCCAAAAGTCACCCGCAAATACGTAGATCAGGGCGGCGCGCTCCAGCGGATCGGAAACCACCAGGGACTGGCCCAGCCGGGTGAGAACCTGTTGGCGAAAGACCAGCAGGACGGCGATAAGAAGAAGGGCGGCCGCCAGCAGGGCAAGAAGCCGGCGGCTCGGCGGCTGGGCGGAGGGGCGAGCCACGCTTTCCGCTAGCGGCTCCTCAAAGCCGGTCACTGACGTTCCAGATTCGCAGCACGCCCAGCCCTGGAAATCGCTGCTGCAGCTTCAGTGTGGCGTGCAATTGTTGCGAGATGGAAGCGATAAAGGCTTCGTCATCCTTGGACTTGTCGAGCCAATAGTTGCTGTCATCCCGGCCGAACAGAACGATCTGGACCGTTTTGCCGCGGCCGAGCAGCCGCAGGAGCTGGTAGCGGCGGACGCCATTACTTTTATCTCTGAGATCCAGGTCCACCAACATGCGCGGCCCCTGGAGCTCGTTCAGGAACTTCACGGTGGCGGGCACGTCCGCCATGATGGGTATCGCGGGATCGGTGCTGGCATATACCGCCTGTATGACGTCCGCATGCAGTTGGGACCAAAGCTGGAGGCGCCAATTCACCAAAAATCCCACCAGTACGATGCCGGTCAACCAAATGGCAGCCGCGCCGGTGGCCGCACGCTCCAGGGTGATTCGGCCCTCCGGTTGCAGGGACCGGGCCATGGAGCGATACCAGCGCGTGCAGGTGTGAGCCATGGCGAAGGCCATAATCGGAGTGAGCGGGATCAGGAACCGCAGCGAGAGCATCCACTGCTTCAATCCTCCGCTGGAGGCTCCATTGTAGTTGTAGTCGATGAACATGCCGACATAAACCACCACGGTAGCCAGCAATTCGATCCAGCGCTTGCCGCGATAAAACAGAATGAAGATGAGCCCGCCGGGCACCAGCACCAATAGGGCGGTCAAGTACATCACCAGGTTCGTTCCCGCGTACAGGCCCGTGAATCCATAGAACTGGTCCTTGACGAAAAGCGGATTGCCGTAGACCAGCCAGGCGCTCAGAGGCCGGCAGGCTACCCCCGCCAGGCCGCCGAGAATCAGCGCGGCGATGTGGCGCTCGCGCCGCAGCAAGGCTCCCGCGAAGAAGATCGCAAACAGTATCGGATTCGGTTCTCGCAGGCAAAGCGACGCGCCTGCCAGGAAACCCGCCGCGAGACGCCGCCACGGAGTGCTCTGGTTGTCCTCCCAAAACAGCCACAATCCGGCCGCCACCAGGCACGCGCTCGGAAGGTCGCTCATGCCGGTGCGCGCCATCACCATGGCGGGCAAGTAACCGAGCACCGCCAGTGCGTAAAGCGGCGAGAGGCCGGAATCGGCGATCCAGCGCGCCGTGATGAGGGTGCAGGCTGAGATCGCTAAGAGCCCCAGCAGAAAGGCCCCGCGCCATCCGGCCAGCCATACGAAGGGAGTCATCAGCACCGAGGTGCCCGCCGGATAGTCGCTCGGATGCACTCTCTGGCGCTGGCCAGTGAACGGATCGATGGCCTCCACCGTAGCGCTCCCGTGAGCGAACGAGACCGCCTGGCGGACGTACGACACTTCGTCAAAGTTGGTGAGGGCGCGCGGATAAAAACACAGAAAGCCCACGACGTACAGCAGCAAAGCGGCCCAGACGATTCGCATCTGTTTGGTACGACGTAGCGGGTCTGTACCAGCCGTAGAGAGCCCGCCCGATGCGGGGCCCATCGCTTCTTCTGCAATAGCGATATCTCGCCGCGCACTCCTATCGGATGTGGTTCTCAACATAGGTTGGGGAAACAACTTGCGCCGCATGCGCGGCCACTAACTGCCTAACGCCACCCCGGCGTCCACCGTGGATCGTCTGGCGACAATGTTCTTTTGGGGCTTGGCGGCGATCGCGATCAGCGACGTCGGTTTCCACGGGATGAGTGGATCGATGCGCCGCCACAACCACACCAGCCGGTCGAAAATCTTAAGCTGAAGACGGCTAATGCGCGATCGCTTCGCGAGTTTGCCGGTGAGGTACCAACTCGGCCGCGAGACGCGATTGAAATACAAGACTCGCTCGACCTCGAAACCCGCCTTTTCCAATACTCCCCGCAGCTGGGCATCCGAGTATCTTCGGTAATGACCCAGGATCACGTCCAGTTGTCCGAAAATTTCCTGCCCGCAGGGTACCAGAACGATGGCCCGGCCCCCCGGCGAGAGCGCACTGTAAATGTTGCGCAGAGCGCCGAGGTCGTCTTCGATGTGTTCCAGAACATTCAGGCAAATGACGGTGTCCACGGCTTCTGCGAGCGGCTCAAAATCAGACGATTTCGAAAGATTGCAAGCGCGAGTTTCGACGTTCAGGTAGTGACGCAGCCGGGATTGCAGGCGGGAAAGATGCTCCTGGTCGATATCGCTCGCGATGTAGCGCTTTCTCCCGCGAGCTAGTGCGCGCGTGAGATTGCCCATCCCGGCGCCGATCTCGAGCACTTGTTCCTGCACGTGAGGCCGGATGGTATCGGCCATCCACCGATTGAATCGAGGGGCGACGGAGAAAGCATCCAGGATCTCCGCTCCCGGATCCTTATACAAATCGTCCGTCATCCAACAGCGCAACATCACCCACAGCGCCTGGAAGGCGTCTTTTAACCCGATCTTTTTGCCTTCCTCATAAGTGCGGCCGTTGTAGCTGATGGGCACTTCATACACCCGGGCCTGGCGCTTGGCAATTTTGATGGTGATCTCGGGCTCAAACCCGAAACGATTGCTGCGCAGGGGAATGCTCTTCAGCAACGGCGTGCGAAAAGCCTTGTAGCAGGTTTCCATATCCGTCAAGTTGAGGTTGGAAATGATGTTGCAGAGGGTGGTGAGCCACTGGTTGGCGACACTGTGCCAATAGTAGAGGACGCGACGCCGGCCCGAGCTCAAGAATCGGGAGCCGTAGACTACATCCGCCGAACCGTCCAGCAGGGGTTCCAAAAGCTGCGGGTAATCGCCGGGATCGTACTCCAGGTCGGCATCCTGGATGAGGCAAAAATCGCCCGTGGCGTGCTCGAGCGCGGCGCGTATGGCAGCTCCCTTGCCGCGATTCTCAGGGCATCGGATCAGCCGAATCAACCCTGGGTATCTTGCGGCTACCGCTTCCACCAAATCCGGCGAGCCATCCGACGATGCGTCGTCGGCGACAATGATTTCCCGCCGTAACCCGTGGGGAAGGGGCGCGAGCACTATCCGCTTCAAAACGGCCTGAATGAATTCCGCTTCGTTGTACAGCGGCACCAGAATGGAAAGCAGCGGCGTGGCGCCATTTTCGATTTGTTCCGGGCTGTCGCCGTGAGGCATAAGTAGTCCCTAAGGAACGCGGACTCCGGAACCGGCGCACACGGTCCGATAAAGGTCGAGCGTGCGGCGCAGCATGGTGTCCAGGCTGAATTCCCGCCGGGCGCGGCGAACGCCGGCCTGACCGAGCGATTGGCGCAAGCCAGGGTCGTCCAGCAGCCGGTTGATGGCGGCCGCTAAGGCTTCCGGGTTCCCGGGCGAAACTGTCAAACCGGTTTCGCCGTCGAGGGAAACAAACGGCACCCCTGAATCCAGACTGGTGTTCACCACGGGAAGACCGGCCGCCATAGCTTCAATCTGCACGATGCCAAAAGCTTCGCTGCGCGCCACCGACGCCAGCGCGAACACGTCTGCCGCATGATAATAAGGTGTCACCCCGGCGTTGTTTATCTCGCCCGCGAAGATCACCTTGTCCGCTACTCCTAACTCGGCCGCTAGAGCCCCGAGCTCTCCACGCAAGGGGCCGTCACCCACAATAACCAGTTTGCCAGAGACCAAGGCCATGGCGCGGATCGAGAACCTCGAAGCCTTTGTAATATACCAGCCGGCCAACGCTGATGACCAGACGTTCGCCGAATCGTTCACGGACCGCCCGCACGGCTTCCTGGTCGCACTGCTCGAACTGCGTGGTGTCGATGCCATACGGGATCACCTGGCAGCGATCGCGGAAAGCCTGGAGCACGGCGGAGGTGGCAAGGTAGTTTGGCGAGGTCGCGATAATGGCGGAGCTTTTGCGGAGCGCGGCGCTCAAAAACGGCTCAAACATCCGCCCCAGAGCTTTCTGCTTCACCGTGTCGCTATGGTAAGTGACCACCAGGCGACCGCGATGGCCGCTCGCCAGGTATGCCAGCACGGCGGCGGGATTGGGCAGATGGATGTGCACCAGATCGGCCGGGGAATTGCGGATGCGTGAGACCATCCCGGGCGAAATGGACGTGGAAAAGGCCGTCAGCAAAGTGGACAAACGCGCGACGGGCACCGAGTCGACGGTCTCTTCGACTGTATTGCGATCTTCACTCGAAACAAGCACATGCACATCGGCGTGGCTGCGCAATGCTCCGCACAGGGCTTGCAGATGGGTTTCAATGCCGCCCATGTGAGGCGGATAGAATTTCCCCACTTGCAAGACGCGCAGCTGGTCCGCATGGGGACTCGAAGGCACCCGGCCGGTTGCTTTAGAGTCCACCGGTTGATCTAATTCCAGTTTCATGGCGATGCGGTTGCGAAAAACACTCCCTTACGGTCGTGGTTCAGTAGAGCGAGCAAGCTTTCATGCGAGTGTGGGGCTCAGCTTCAAGAAGAGCTCGCGATTCTTTTCGATCCAGTCGTACAAAAGACCCAGGCCCTCGGGGCAGCTGATCCTGGGGCTCCAGCCGAGATCGACACGCGCGCGGCGGATGTCGCTGATGAAGACCTTTTGGTCGCCGGGGCGCCAATCGGCGCTTCCAGCCCGTATCTTGCCGCCGCTGCGCTGCTCGATGAACGCCAGCAACTCCCGCAGGGAAACCACGTTGCTCACGCCACCGCCGATATTGAAAGCGCGTCCGGCGGCTTTATCGGGCTGGGCGAAAGCGGCATCGTAGGCATCGAGAAGATCGTCGATGAAAAGGATGTCGCGCACCTGTTTGCCGTCGCCATAAATGGTGATGGGACGGCCTAATTGGGTCGCGATCATAAACCAGGCCACCCAGCCTTGGTCTTCGGCGCCGAACTGGCGGTATCCGTAAATACAGGATTGCCGGAAGACGATGCTACGCAGCCCGTAGATGCGGTGATAGTCGATCACATACTGGTCGGCGGATCCTTTGGAGCAGCCGTAAGGCGAATGAAAGTCGAGGTTGTGCTGTTCAGAAACGCCGGTAGGCAGGGATTGATAATCATAGCGGCCATTGCGCTCCACCGTGCCCACGCTGTTCATCTCGCCGTAAACTTTGTTGGTGGACGAATAGATCAGCGGCGCGCGCATGCTGGACTGCCGCATGGCTTCCAGAACATTGAACGTACCGAGCGCGTTGATCTCGAAATCCTCGCGGGGATCTTTCACCGAGGTGGTGACGGCAACCTGCGCCGCCAGGTGCAGCACCTGATCGGCATCGCGATGCTGGCGAAAGACGCCGCTGACGCCTTCCCAGTCCCGGACGTCGATCTGATGGAACTCCAGCGCCCCGCCCTGGGAACGCAGCCAATGCAGGTTCTCGCCGACGCCGTCGCGTGACAGGTTGTCCACAACAACAACCTGGTGCCCGCGCTGCAAGTACCGGCTACTGGCATTACTGCCGATGAAGCCGGCGCCTCCGGTAATGATGGTTTTCATGGTGATTACTCTTTGGACGCTAGCGCAAGGAAAGTGCTACAGGCTGCTCATGGTGCAGAGTGGAAGAGAGCAATTCCAGATCGGCGTGCACCATTTCTTTGACCAGCCCGGCAAAGTTTACCGTGGGTTCCCAGCCGAGCACTCTGCGGGCTTTGCTGTAATCGCCAATGAGCAGATCCACTTCCGCCGGACGGTACACCGCCTCATTCTTCCGGACGTAGTCTCTGTAATCCAGGCCAACCTCACCGAAAGCCAGTTCGCAGAATTCGCGCACACTATGGGTTTCGCCGGTGGCGACCACGTAATCGTCGGCTTCCGGTTGTTGCAGCATCAGGTGCATGGCGCGGACGAAGTCACGGGCATGCCCCCAATCGCGCTTGGCTTCCAGGTTTCCGAGGAGCAATTCGGACGCCAGGCCCAGCTTGATGCGAGCCACGCCGTCGGTGATCTTGCGGGTGACGAACTCGAAGCCACGGCGCGGACTCTCGTGATTAAACAGAATGCCGTTGGAGCAGGGGATATCGTAGGCTTCGCGGTAGTTCAGGGAAAGATAGAAACCCGCGACCTTACTGACGCCATAGGGACTCCGGGGATGAAACGGGGTGGTCTCCCGCTGCGGCGTCTCACGGACTTTACCGAACATCTCACTCGACCCGGCGAAATAGAAGCGGCAATTCGGCTGCACTTCGCGCAGAGGCCGCCAGAACGTAGTGGGTCCCGTTGATGTTGGTGCCATGGTGGAAAAACCATCGGCGAAGCTTTCCGCCACGAAACTCTGGGCGCGCCAAGTGATAGCACTCGTCGAACTGCTGGCGGGTGAAAACGTGAAATACGCTGGCGTAGCTTTCGAGGCTTGCGGGGTGAAGATGGATGCGGTCCATGCAGCCTTTCAGGCGGCCCAGACGCTGTCCGGGCTGCTCCAGCGCGACGCGCCGCACCAGTCCATGAACCTCGTACCCCAAATCCAAAAGGTGTTCGGCCAGGTAGCTTCCATCCTGCCCTGTGATTCCCGTAATGAGCGCTGTCTTTTTCATAATCCCTTTCCAAGCAGTTCGGCCACAGATGAACAGAGATGAACACGGATAAGATTTTTGTCCAGAATCGGCGTTCATCTGTGTTTATCCGTGGCTAGTAATACTTGTTCATAGACCGCGAGGTCCGCGTCGGCATTTTCCGACCACGAGAAACGCGCCGCGTTGGCGAAGCCGCTCCGGTGCGCGGTTTTGAGCCGCGGCCTCTCAATGGCCGCGATGACAGCGTTCTTCCAGCCTTCGATGTCCCCCACCGCGCAGTAGGTGGCCGCGGTGCCGCCTACCTCGCGCAACACCGGCAGGTCGCTAGCGATCACCTGGCAACCGCACGCCATCGCTTCGATCAGGGGCAATCCGAAACCTTCCGCGTCCGCGGTGTGGACCAACAGGTTGCGCGAAGCGATAGGCCGCGGCCAAATCCTCGCGACTCACCGGTCTCAACTCGACGATCGCGGATTCCACTCCCAATTGCCGCGCGAGCTGCCGCTGTTCGGCGTCAGCGCTCTCGCCCACCCGCAGCAGGCGAACGTTCGCCACGTGCTTGCGAACCTCGGCAAGAATCCGCAGCAGCAGGTCTAATCGCTTGCGTGGCATGGAGCTTCCGACGTTCAATAGCCAAATCCCACTCTGGAAATCTATCGGCAGAAAGCCGCGCAACTCGAGAGTCTGACACCGCATCCGGCAGCGCCAAACAAGAGGGGTGTACCCCATTGGAGATCACCGTAACCCGGCCAGGTGGGTGTAAGACCGAAACGCAGAATCTCATCGCGCGTGGCTGCGCTGACGGCTATTACGTGCGCCGCCTTGCGGAACCCGTCGAGAATTCGTCGCGTCATGGCGCGAAACCAGCGCGGGCGTGGCTGCCGTTCGGGCTCCAGGACGCAACGGAACGTGTCCAGATCATGGCAGGTAACCACTGTTCTGCCCGGAGGCAGATCCAGGACTAATTGAGCGTAACTATGGTCTACCAAATGAAATAGATCGAAATCCTCGGACCAGCGGCTTTAGAAAACGGCTGTAGTCGACGAACCGGTTCAACAAACGGTCGGCATTATGCAGCGCTGGCGCCTTCCCGATAACCGGGATCCGGCCGAGGCGTGAGCTGTAGCGGCGGACAGATCCGGGCCACTTGCAAGGTAGACGCGTGTTCGCGCTCCAGGTGTCCAAAAAGCATGTCTGCCACCAGATCCATGCTGGGCCAGTTCTCCTCGACGAAGTCGCAAATCAGGGCGACGCGCGGCCTGCCAAGTTTGGCCTCTGACATGGTTGCTACGCTCGCCTGGGAGGTTGGGGAGGTCATCGCAGCGCTCGCAAAGTTTCAGCCACATGTGGTTGAAACTGCTGCCTTTCAACCACCATTTCGAGGATGCTCTCCAATTTTGATAGGTGCGCGGCAAGACTAAATCGACTGGCAACCTCGCGAGCGCCGCGACAGAGGGCGGCGTAATGGGATGGGTCCGACAAAGCCCGAGTGATGGCTTTTGCCAGCCCTTCCACGGTGGGCGGATCTCCCGGGGCGAGTTCTCCGGAATGCCCTGGAATCAACCAATCGGAAATTCCGCCGACATCGTACGCAACAGCCGGCAATCCATGGGCGCCGGCCTCAATTCCAACCAAGCCAAACGGCTCGGGCCACAAGCTGGGGACAACCAGGAGATCGGCCTGGGCGATCACATCCGCTTTCCGGCTGCCGCCAACCCATCCGGTAAATTCCGCCGTCAGATGGTTTCGGGCGGCTAACTTCTCCAGATGACCACGCTCGGGACCGTCGCCTGCGACGATCGCGTTGAGCGGTCTTCCCAATTGCCTTTCGGCGAGCGGCATGGCGCCGAGCAGTTCGGCCGCGGCCTTGAGTTTTGTCAGACGGCCGAGGAACAGAAGATTGCCCCGGGATGGGTCTCTCGAGCCGGCGCGCGATTCTTGGCCTTCGCTCGGGTTGGGCAACGCCGCGAGATGGATTTTATCAGGCGATACACCGTGCCGCTCATACTCCCGGCGCATGTGCGCGCTGGCCACCAGAATTGCGGCATACTTTTGGAGCTGTCCGTGGTTTTCCGCGGAACGCTCGAACATCTTCCACATCGTTATCGGATTCAATCCGCCGCAACGGCGCGGGTAATAGAGAACCAGGCACGCCGGACCAAACGTGCGGCCGCAAGGCTGGGCACTGGGAAAGGCGTGGCATTTCTCGCCGCTAATGCAGGTGCCCACGTAATTGTGGGCATAAAAAACCGTCGGATACTCGTTGAGCAGAACGGACTGAAAACCGGCGGACTCCAGCCCCTGCGAGTACACCACCTCGGGTTTCCAATCACGCACAAAGCGCCAAGCGGCAGCGAAGCCGGCTTCGGCGATCCCACAGCTGGGGATGCCAAGATCCTGCGAGTCGACGCGTTCCTTTTGAGGATCAAAACGATATTCGTACACGAACGCAAGTTCGTGTCCGCGCTGCGCCAGACAGGGAAGAATCCCTTGCAGATACTTTTCAACTCCGCCCGCAAAATTGCGGTGAGAGGTGGCGATCAGGATGCGCATACAACGGACTCGGAAGCGGCCGGCGCGGAAGCGGAGACGCGGAGCGCTCGAACGGTATGGGAAATATCGAACCGCTCCTCATAAAGTTTGCGCGCGGCACGGCTCATTCGGGAGCGTTGGGCGGGATCCCGCATCAGATGACGCAGCAGCTGGACGAACGCGTCCGCGTCCCCGGCGGGAGTGATGCCAACCGCGCTCGATTGCTCCCACAGCGGCTCCGTCACTGCGCTGCTGGTTGTAACAACGGGTTTGCCGTGCGAAAGGCCGATCATCAGGCTGGTGCGCCGCGTAGTGGCTCCATCCGGAAAAGGCTGGATCAGCAGATCGCAGGCGGCGATGTGATGTGAAAGATCCTCGGGCTCTAAAGGACCGGTGGCATGCAGCCGGGAGGCCAGTTCGGGATGCTGCTCGATCAGATTCGCGAGAAATTCCTGGCTGTTCACGCCCATCAGCAAGAGGGTTTGATGCGGTATTTCGCTCGCGATCTTTAGAACTATGGGTTCCAGAACGGAAAGAACCGGCGCCCCGTACGATCCGAAATGACCCAGCAAAAGCGCGCCTTCGGGAGCATAGCGGCGGCGCAGCGTCTGGATGGCTGTTCCGTCCGAGGCCACGCCAATGTTGCTCGGAACCGGGAGCCATTGAAACGGAACGCGCCGGCCGAAGGCGTACGGCTTCCAACGCCGCTCGCACTCCGGGATCGATACCCAGACTCGCGTGGCGGCCCGCAGCAAAATGACCGTCATGAGCCGATGAACCAGCGCGGCGCCATACTGCCGCCAGGAACCTTCAAACGAGAGGAAGGCCTCATGCACCATAATTTCGAGAGTATCGCCATGCTTGGTGGCGCGCCGCCGCAACCAGTTACAGAACGGCACGTTCATGGATCTGCGGCCGTAGCCGTGCGGCACATATTGGACCAGGATGCGGCGCGGCGCCGGGAAGCGATCCAGTTGGTCGCCGACAGTCTTGAGGTCTTGCGCGGTTACTTGCCCGAGGTCGCGATGAACGTGAACCGATCCGGCTGACGGCGAATCGCCGGTTAATCCCGGACACCACACATGCACCTCATCGCCCTCTTGAGCCAACCCCTCGGCAACTTGCCGGGTGTAGTCGCTCACGCCACCGGACTGGGGTGGATACTCGGGCGTAATGATGTGGAGCTCGGAAGCCATCACGACTTTGCGCTGTAGATATCCAGACAGCGCCTGACCACCGCCGGCCAGGTGAATTTGTCTAAGACGTGCCGCCGGGCAGCCTGCCCCATGGCGCCCGATTCAGCGGCGTGATCCCGTATCCACTCGAGCTTTTCGCGCAAAACATCGGGGCGATTCGGTGGAACCACAAATCCGGTGACACGGTCCTCGACAACTTCCGGCATACTGGCGACGTCGGTGCAGATGGCTGGCGTGCCGCAGGCCATTCCTTCGAGCAGCGTTTGCCCCAGCAGTTCCGGCACGTTGGTTTTCTCGCCGTACATGGTTTGGTAGACGCTGGGTAAGACGACGCATTTCGCCCGGCGGTAGGCTTCAATCATTTGATCGTCCGAGCAGCCGGTTCGAAATACCACCTGCTTTCCTTCGGCGAGAGCGCGCAAGTCGTCAAAGTAACGATCATGAGTCGGCCGCCCGATGATTTCGAGCGGCATGTCGGATGGCACGGCTTTGATCAGATCGTCGATGCCTTTGTGCGGCAGAAGGCGGCCCACGAAAAGCACGGCGCCGTCTTTTTGCGCCGGTTCACCGGGGGAGAATTTGACGGTATCCACGCCCCCATAGATGACATGCGCCCAGGGCTTGCCCGCGTGGCCAAAAACGTTGCGGCTGTATTCGCTGATGTGCAGATGCCCGTGATACCAGCGATCGGTTGAAATGTAAGCCGAGACGTCCCAGCCGCCTCCGCCCAGATCGCTGACGAAGACTTTGCGGCCGGTGAGGCGGCAGGCGAGCGAAGCCAGGCTGCTGGCGAGGATGTGCTGCTGGTGGCAATGGATGATATCGGCGCTCCGGATCTCAGCGAGTAGCGAAGCGGTGATGGGGTTGGCGCGCTGCCCGCGCACGTAGGACGCAGGGCCGAGCACATGCACGGGCAGATCGCCCATCTGCTCGGTTCGAGCGTGGTCGCCGAATGCTGCGAACAGCGTGGGAACCTCAGACGCCATGTGTTTGGCGAGTTCCAGCGCGTAGCGTTCGGCGCCGCCGACGACACCATCCTCGCCGAAGACGGCGGGGGCTATGTGGAGAACTCGCATGAGTGGTTATGGGCGTGCCGGCTTTGTAGCAATGGCCAGAATATTGTCGCTAAATCTGCGGCCCTTGAGCGCCCCGAAGCTGATCTGCTGCCATTTCAGCACGGGATGCCCGGGGATTCCGCCGGAATTGGTGTAGTGAAAATCGGGGGCCGGGAAGGAAGCCTCTTGAAAAATCCGCGTGAAATCCTGGCGCAGCAGCGCGGTAATGTGCGCCGGGTAGCCAGACTCGCCGAATTCGGTGAAGTGTCCGCGGACCAGGAGCGCGATCAGGGAGCGCCAGCTCTCATTGTTCGGCGTGGTGACAATCGCGGTGCCGCCGGGCCGCAGGACGCGAAAAATCTCGCGCAGCATGAAGCGGGGATTCTCGAGATGTTCGATTACCTCGGGAGCCACCACCACATCGAATGCGCCGTCGCGGCCGGGCAAGGGGATATTCAGGTCCTGCTCGATCCACTCCACGCTACCGCTCAGATCCCTGGGAACGCCCATGATATCGGTGGCGCTCACCGAATCGAAGCGTTCCAAGGCCAGCAGCCGGCGGGTGAATTGGCCGACGCCGGCTCCGTAGTCCAGGATTCGCCCATGGAGGGCACGCTCTACGATCACCCGTTCGATCAGAGAGTAAATCGCATTGCCGCTGGTTCCTTTGCTGAGTTCCGCGGCTTTGGCGCGGTGTTCCAGAATGGCGGTGGAAGTTGGTGGCATGGAAGGCAAGTTAGAAATTAGAATTCAGAAGCCGGAATGGTGGTTAAATGTATTCTGAATTCTTAATTCTGAATTCTGAGTTCTAGCTTCTACTTATGTACGCACGAACCATCGATCACCGAGGAGCTTGTCACCATAGACGCCTCGTTTGAGGAAGCCCTGGGAGGTGAAAAATCCCTCTAGCTGGTCGGTCGAACTTCCAATTTGCCTTAGCCAGTGGTCCGAGAACTCGCAGAGAATCGCGCCGATTCTGCCTGCTTTCAAAAGCTGGGAGCATCCCCTGAAGACCTCCGATTCGAAGCCGTCCACGTCTATTTTCATGACGTCGATGTGGCGAATCCCCAAGCGTTCCGCTTCAGCGTCCAGCGTTTTCACGGTCACCACCGTTGTTTCGTCGGTGCTGGAAGGATCCAGAGCGGGGACGAGCGAGGCGGTGTGGTTATCGGTATCGCCGAAGCGGGTAGTGATGGTTCCCTCCGCGCTGCCCAGCGCGGAGGGAACTGGTGTTACGTTTTTCACCTGATTGGCATTTATCCAGGCATTCAAGCGTTCATACGCATAGGGGTTCGGCTCAAAGGCTATGACGCGGCCCGCACCGACCATCGAAGAGGCCATGGCGCTGTAGTATCCGACGTTCGCTCCCACATCCACAAAGATCATGCCTGGCCGCAGGTAAGACAAGATCTGCGAAGTTTGCGGTTGCTCGTAGCAGCCGAGGTATATATTCCGTTGGATCCAATCGGCCAGATCCAGGTTCATCCGGTAGCCAAAAATGTCAGCGGCTCGAATCCCGCGGGGCGGGGCGAAGACAGTCATCAACCGGTACTTGCCGCGAAATCGCAGAGGACGAAGTGCGGAAATTAAAGTGTCCATATCGGTTCTAGAACGCCGGCTAGTGCGCGGCCCAACTGGGACCTGCGCGACGCCAAGCCCCGTCCATCTTACGGAGCGCTTCTCAACAGGCTCGCGTACCTACCTGATCGCCATCTCCGCCGGCGTTATCGCCACACTGTTCGTCACCAGATCTTCCCTGCCAGGAGTAGCCGGCGGTGCGAGCCTGCGTCCGAGCCTCATCATTGGTCTTTCAACCAAGTAATAGCTGGTTGCCGCACACGCAAAAAGCAATATCCAGCGCGCCGGGAAGCCCTGCCAGATCCCCAGAGGCGCATAGTAATGCCCGCTGAAGAACATTTGCTGCCAAAGGTAAAGACTATAGGACAGCCGGCCCATCCATCGCATGAGCCCGAGTTCCAGGAAGCGAGCGAAAATACCGCCTGGCGAAAGCACCGTTCCCAGCAAGACTAATGGAATCAGGTAAACCTCCGCCAGCCTGCTGAACATTGGGAAGCGATCTGTCGTGACGAGGTAAACCACAAGCACTGCCGCGAGCGGCCAGAATTTGGCAGCCGCCGCCAGCACCCGATGCCACCACGGTTCCGTCAGCAGGATCGCGAAAATAGCCGGTATCAATAGGGCGTCCAGCCGGATGTCGGTGTGCTGAAAAAGAAAGAGCCAGGGCCGTGTCTGTTGCCGGCTGGCTCGCCAGATCTCCACCCCGACCGCCAAAGCCATTAAGGCGGGAACCCGCCAACGCCGCGGCACGAACACCAACAGCCCGGGCAACAGGAAGTAGAAATGCTCCTCCACCGCTAACGACCAGAAGTGACCGGTATACCAGTCATTGTGCCCGGCCACCTGGCTGAAGAAGCTATAATTACGGACAAAAAACAAAGACGCGAACCACTCCTTGGCCGCCAGTGGGATCACACCCAGACCTGCCAGTAGCGCCACGCAAACCAAGTAGAAAACGAGGGGCGGAAAAATTCGAAACGCTCGCCGTATATAGAACCCTTTGAGGCTGATGCGGCCGTATGCGTGCTCTTCTTCCAATAAGCGCGAGCAGATCAAGAGACCGCTGATTCCAAAAAAAATGTCGACTCCCAGGGAGCCATTTTCCTGAAACCACGCTGTACCAATCGGGCCGTAAGAATGCAGCGCATCGTGGAAAAGGATAACGCTGAGTACAGCCATTGCCCGCCATCCATCGAGCGTCGGGAAATAACCACGGACGGGCATAGTTAGTTCTGGGGAAGGGTCTTAACAAGGGACGCCACTACGCGCGCGCCCTCTGTGGCCGGCACCGTGACCTGCCGTTGAACCTTGCTTTGCGCCCATGCGGTGGCTCGCTGGGGGCGCACAGACGTCCAACCCACGTATAACAGGAACAGAAAACTGGCTGGCACGGTAGACATCGTGCCGACGCCTATGGCGCCAGTCAGAAAGATCACGATGCAGAGATACCAGGCCATACGGCGCCCAGTCAGCCATTCATCTTTCACGAACGTCACTCGATTGGTGACAAACCAAAAGATGAACACAATCCACAAGACCAACCCGACAATTCCCTGTTCCAGCAATATCCGGCCGTACTCATTCTCAACCCAAACGGGGTGGTTCACTTGAGAAGCCAGAAAGTAGGGGATGCTGGTGCCTCCACCGCCGAGCCCATTGCCCATGGGATACTCCACCAATATCTCCAGGAAGCTACGGTTAACGCTTCCAGAGAGCCGGTCTTCGACGGTCTGACTATCTAACTCCTTGTATCTTTGCCACCGGTCATTGTGCATGGCACTCCAAACGACCGCCACAATCGCCAGTGCCCAAACCACGCGCTTCAGAGTGCCGAGCTTCCCGCTCAGGCTGGCGATCACGATCATCACTCCGGCCATGACCATGCCTTGACGGGTGGCAGCCATCAGGACGCCAACGAAGGCCGCCGCCATTCCCGCCAGCAGGACCCACTTGCGCCGCCGCGACCCGCTGCTAAGCGCCCAAGCGCCGAACAGAATGGGCACCGTGAACACCATGACGCCCGAGTAGGTATGTGCGTTCTGAAAGATTGAAGGAATGCGATTTCCCCCAGCCGAATCCAAGCTGTTGTACATGGTCAAGGTCATGGGCCCGTACGGAAAGAAAGGCTCGATCCCCTTGAAGTACTCCGCCACCCCGAAAGCTAGAGCAATCAGGTTCAAGATCGCGAAGCCAAATGACAGGGGACGTAAATCCTCGTCTCGCAAGCGGGTTCCCAGGAAGGCGGCGGGAAGAAAAAACATGTTGCCGCGCAGACCGACGAGTGAAACCAGAAGCGGCTGAAATGGCATGAACACCATCAATAGAGGCCAGCCCATGAGAACGTACATCCACATGTTCAGCGCGGAATGGCTGGGAGTGGGTTGCTTCGTTCGGCGCCCGATGAATTGCGATGCATACAGCCCCACCAAGGCCGCGTCAAAAATAAAATGGGAGAACGGCGGGGCCAGATTGGCGCGCAGAATTCCGTAGAAAAACCCGGCGGCAATCACCACCAAAATTCCGGCGCCTAGCGATCGACGGCCTACGAAAAACGCCGCCAGCGCGCCGAGGATGCAAAGAGTGAGAGCGATCATGAGTTTGGATTGCCTACCAGACGCGCTACAGCGGGCGCCTGCGCCGGACGTTCTTGCTCCACGATCGAGACAAAGTCCGCGGCCGTATCGCGCCAGCCGCGGCTGCGGAGCCGGTCGCCGAAAGGCTGGAAACGCGTCCGCCACTCTTCCCGGTTCGAGCGCCAGGCGACCAGACGTTCCACAACGTCTGAGACATTTTCAGGATCGGGCAGCAGCATGGGCGCGAATTCGGGATCGTATTGCTCGGCGACGCCCGCCGAAGCCGAGACCATGGCCGGGACGCCGCGGCAAATCGCCTCTTGCACATTCAGGCCGTAGGATTCGTACCTCACCGGGCTAATCAGCATATCGGCCGCCGCCAGCACACTCTTGACCCGCTCGGTGAACCCGAGCAGCCGGATGCGATCTTGCAATCCCGCTTGCTTGACCTTGGCTTGCCAGGCAGGCTCCGCGGGACCGCTGCCGGCGACCATCAAATCCACGTCCCAATCGGGCCGGGAACAAAGCGTCTGCCACGCGCGAACCAGCACATCGAAGCCCTTGCGATCGTCATATCCCAGCGCTCCCACGAAAACCGCCAGGCTGCGCTGCAAGGGCACCTGCAGCAGCTGTCTGCTCTCGGCGCGCTCGCCGGGAGAAACCGGACCCCAGCCGGGATCGCTCCCCAGATAAACCGTGCGCACACGATCCGGATCGACGTCGAAATATTTCACCAATTCACTGGTGGTGCGTTTGGAGTTGGAAATGATCAGCCGCGCCCGCTCAAACGCCGCCTTTTCGGTGCGTCTGGCCCGTTCGCCGGCCAAGGCGTTCTTGAGCCGGTAGGCCAGGGGTCCACGAGTTGGCCCCGTCCAGGCCCGATGGACGTAGTGCGCCCAGTTGATACCGGGCCACACGCAATTTCCGCCGTTCGATACTACTTGCGCCGAGGGATGCTGGCGGAGCACTTCACGCGCTACTTTTCTTCCGCGCGCGGCCAGAGCAAACTCGCCCAAGAAGAACGATTGCGCCGGACGCGCCACCAGATGCACCGTCGCCAGCGGATGCCTGGTCAGCGACGGATCGATGCTGTGAGCAACAAAATGCACCGGGGCGCCGCGCTCTAACAGATATTCGGCCAGCGCGGAATTGGCTTTATCCATCCCACCCTTTTGATGGAAACCGGCGGCGATGATGACCCAGGGAGCGTGCATGCTAATTGGGGACCACGCCCGCGAGCGCGCCGTAAAGATCGGGGATGCGCCCGGCGGGATCGCACAACTGGCGGGCGCGTTCCGGTCCGTGCCGGCCCAGCCGCGTACGCAACTCGGGCGAATCGATGAGACGCCGCAAAGACGCCGCTACTTGACCCGAGTCGCCGGGAGGCGCGACCAGTCCGCAAGACTCATCGATGATCTCCTGGGGCCCGCCCATGGCGGTTGTAACCACTGGGAGCCCGGCCGCCAGCGCCTCGATGAACACGATTCCAAAAGGCTCCGCGCCCAGATTGGGCTGGCAGAAAATATCGGCCGCCGCGAGCAGACTGGGAACGTCGGAGCGTTGTCCCAGGAAGCGCACGCGCTCGCCAATTCCAAGTTGGATGGCCTTTTCCTGAATCTCGCGCATATACTTCCGCTCTTCGGGACGCTGCGCGCCGCCCACCATCCAGCATGTCCAGCGGGGATTGTCTTTCAATTTCGCGAGGGCATCCAGATGCAAGCGATGCCCCTTCCAGGCTTCCATCCGGCTCACCTGGATGATGGCCACTGTGTCGTCCGATACTCCGAGCGCGCGACGGATCTCGGAGCGGCAATTCGCGGCATCGGGCGGCTGGGTGGGCATCACCGGATAGAAAACGATCTTGCAGGGCACGTTCGGAAACAGCAGCGGCACGGTTCCTTTGGTGAACTGGCTATTGCCGATCACGATGTCCGGCGTCACGCGTCTGGCCCAACGTTCCAGCCAATGGCTGCCATTCGCTGCGTCGTGCGCCCAGAAGGCCAGGGGCTGGCCGGAGCGGCGTGCCGTACTTCCGAACATCGCCATGGGCCAAGCCATGTGGCACATTACGAGGTCGAATGGCTGCTTGGCGAGCAGTGCGCGCAAATTGGCGCGAGCGGACCAAACCGTCCAAGGCTTGCGGGTCCGAACTTCACCAAGTTGATGCACGCGGACGCCAGTCTCCAGGAGTTCTTTGCTAAGACGTCCTTTGAAACTCAGCGCGAACTCCGGTTGCATGGCCGGGCAAAGATGCCGGAACCGAGCCAGGGCGACCAGCGCAGTTTCGACGCCTCCGTAAAGATTGCCGCTGCTGACGTGAAGCACGCGCAGCGTAGAACCGGCTCCCTTACGGTCGCGGCTCAGTAACGGAGACTGCCAATCTGAGCCGCGCGCGTCGGCAAGCGGTTTGTGTTTGGTCGTCATCATTAAGCCACCGCGTGCAGAGGCACGTCTCGCGCCAGCGTATTATCCAGCGCCGTCCGCGACCACAGCTCCAGAACGAAAAGCGTCCAGAGCTGCTCGCTCCAGTTGCGCTGTTGGCTGGAATGCTCGGCGATCATGCGATTGACGGAGTCCGGGCGAATCCAGTTCCGTTCCACGAATGAACGGCTCTGGAGCACCGCGCGCATGCTTGCGGCCAGTTCGCCGCGGAGCCAGCCGGAAATCGGCATGACGAATCCGCGCTTTTTGCGATAAACAATCTCGGGCGGCACGTAGCGCGCCGCGAGCTTCTTCAAAAGATATTTGGTGTTATATCCACGCAGGCGCTGGGAAGCCGGGATCAGGGCCGCAAACTCGATCAGCTCTTTCGACAGCAGCGGCGACCGCGCTTCCACGCTGTGCGCCATGGTCGAGACATCCATCTTGGTGAGCAATTGGTCGGGAAGATAAGTCTTGAAGTCCAGGCAGAGCACGCGATCCACGTCGTCGCAGCCATCGGCCTGCTCCCAAACCGCGCGATAGTATTCGCTCGGAGCGAGCGCAGCCGTCTGGGAGCGGAAGGCGTCGGTATACATCAGGTCGCGATATTCCTCGAAGCCGCGCTCGTACAGAAATCCCTGATAGCCATCGTATTGCCCGGCCCGCGCCAGCAAGCCGGCTTTGCGCAGCAGCCCGTTCTGGCTGCCTGAAAACCAGTCGCCCAGCGAGCGCCGGATCGCTCGCGGAACCAGCTTCCTGTAGGGCGCGACGGCGCGCGCGATTACTGGACGAGAATAACCGCCGAACAGCTCGTCGCCGCCATCGCCGTTCAAGACCACCGTTACATGTTGCCGCGCGTACTTGGCGACATAGTAGGTGGGCACCATGGACGGGTCGGCAAACGGCTGGCCGTAGTGCCAGATAATCTCGGGCAAGTTATCGAGGGCGTCCACCGGCAGCTCGTGCTCGTGCAGGTGAACGTTCAGATGCCTGGCGGCGGCGCGCGCATGACGGCGCTCGTCAAACACGGGATCGGCAAAACCGATCACGACGGCTTCGACCGGCTGGCGCAATTCCTGCGCCATCATCGCTACCACTAAGCTCGAATCCACGCCTCCCGATAAGAACGCGCCCAGCTTCACATCGCTCATCAAGCGCTGGCGTACTGCGCGCCGCAGCCGTGCGTCCAACTCTTCGAGCAGCTCTTCTTCCGATAACTTCAGCTTCGGTGTATAGGCGACGTCCCAGTAGCGTTTGCTGTTGAGCTTCTGAGTATCGACATCGAAGGTGAGCTGGTGCGCCGGAGGCAATTGCCTGACACCCTGGAATGCGGTGAGCGGAGCGGGGACAGCCTGGTAGACCAGATACGCGTCGATGGCCGCCGGATCGATCTCGGGCTTGGAGCGATGCAGTTCCAGGATCGAGTTTATGGTGGAGGCGAACAGCAGGCGTCCGCCGACATGCGCATAGAAGAGCGGCTTCTTCCCTGCCCGATCGCGAGCCAGGTGGACGCGCCGCGCGCGCTTATCCCAGATGGCGAACGCGAACATTCCGTCGATACGCCGCAGAAGTTCTTCCCAGCCCCAGGCCCGATAGCCGTTCAGCAGCACTTCGGAATCGGTTTGTGAAAAGAACGGGTAGTGCGGCTCCAGTTCCTTGCGCAGCTCCAGGTAGTTGTAGATCTCGCCGTTGAAGACCAGCACCGTGTTGCCGTCCTGGCTCAGCATGGGCTGATGGCCGGCCGGGGAAAGATCGATGATAGAGAGCCTGCGGAATCCGAGCGCCGCGTGGTCGTCGGTGTAAACGCCCCAGTCGTCCGGACCGCGGTGCATCATCAGATTGGCGGCGCGCACCACGCGCTCGGTCATCTGCGACGCGTTCGGACCGATGGCTCCAAGAATTCCGCACATACTATCGTGTTGCCGCCAGATGCGCTTCGGTTTGGGGCGCGAGATGTCCGGTGAGCCTTAGGTAAAGCGGAATTATTTCCTCGGAGAGCCGGCTCCGCTCGAAGCGGCGCTCCGCTGTGACTCTGCCGGCGCGTCCCAGGCGTGAGCGAAGCTCGGGATCTTGCACCAGTTGCGCCATGCGCGCGGCCAGGGCCAGGTCGTCACCGGGCGGATGAGATAGCGCGTCTTGTCCATCGGTGATCAGTTCAACAGCGCCACCGGCGGCGCTACAGATAACAGCGCGGCCACATGCCATGCCCTCGGCGATCACGCGGCCAAAAGGCTCGGGCTGGGTGCTGGCGTGGACCAGGATGTCGAGCGCGCGAATCGCGCCGGAGGTGTCGGCGACATATCCAGTGAACCCGACGCGATCGGTGATTCCCAACTCCGCGGCCAATTCCCGTAGGTCCCAGATGGTGCGCTGGCTGTTCTCGGTTTGATAAATCGGCCCGCCGATCACGTAGGCCCGAACCCGAAGGTCTTTCGGCAGACGCGCCAGCGCTCGCAGGAAAACCGCATGTCCTTTCCAATGCGCCAGTGTCGCCAGAAGCCCGATGCGAACCGTACCCTGGGGCGCCGGCCTGATATCCGGGACGAGGCCGGCCAGCGCATCGAGATCCAGCTTTTCACCGGTGGGCGAGTAGCGCTCGAGATCGATCGCGTTGTAGACGAAAAGCGTCTCGAGTTGCAGTCCGCATACGCTTTGGACATCTCTTGCGACGCTCAGGGAGTTTCCAATCACGGCCGCGCAACGCGAGGCCGAAAGTCGCAGCAGACGCTTCATCAACGGCCGCGTGCTCACATAATCCCGGACATGCCAGATCACCGATGCGCTCTTGGGATGCGCCCAGGCGCCCAGCACATGCATCTTGAATCCGTTGGTATGCACGATGTCGGGTTCCAGGTTCGCGAGGATGCGGCGCAAGTTCGAGGCGTAACCGAGGGTTACGGCAGCCGCTCTGAGACAAGACCAGAACGCTCGAAGCGGGCCTTTTCCAGAATCGCCCAAACGGGCCAGCGCGCTGGGAAAAGGCGCCACCGTCACTTGCACGCCCGCCGCCGTGGCCCGGTCAACCAACGGACCGTCCTCGCCGAGCACCAGGTGAAGCTGCCACTCTGGTTCCGCGGCCCGCATGCTGGCCAGCAGATCCAGCAGGCTCATTTCGGCGCCGCCCATTTGGCCGCACGGATTCAGATAGACGATTCGCATGAAATTCCAACCACTCCCTCACGGTCGTGGCTCGCTTGAGCCGTGCGCATGAGCCAGCGGTCTAGTCCGCTCTGCGGAAATCCTCAGAGAGCGCTGGAAAAATCGCCTGGGCGAACTGCTTGCACTCGATGAGCGCCGGCGCAGCATCGTCGCCCTGCAAGGGCTGCACCAAGCGGACCAGGCTGACGTCGGAGCGCTTGTATTTGATCAAGTCCGGCAGGAGCCTGAGTTTTCCCTGGAATTCCTGGGCCCACACGTTGCGGTCATTCTGATACCAATAGAGCACCAGGATGTGCTGGCCGGCTTTTTCGAGTACGAATTTGTTCACCGGAATGCCGGCCTCGCGGCCCGGTACGGAAATATTGATGATGTCGCGGTCCTGGACCAGCCAACCGCTTCCCGGCAGACAGACGGCCGGGGAATGCGGACCATAGCCGCTCTGCAGGGACTTGAAATAGGCTACGAAGACGCTTACTGCGCTGCCGGATGAGGGGTTCGCGTAGTCGCGCAAGATGTAGGAATCCGGCCTCAGGTATTCCTGGACCGCTGGTTCGAGAGTTTGTTCGGAAACTGTTTTCCATGCTCCCAGCTGGGCCGGTACGTTATTAAGCCGCGGAATGGTGATGCTGTCCTCCGGGATCGAGAGCACATGCAACGCCGCACCCTGCGCGGCCAGTATCAAAGCAGCCGGCAACAGCCACACCTTGAGTGCTGAACGAAGATTAGAGCTAAGCCTCGGATCAAGATCAGGCATGACGCGCCTCCCGCATCTTTTCCAGCCGCAGCAGTCCCATGTGGACGCCGATGCAACCCAGCGCGGCCACCAGGACGCTGACATAACCGAACGCCTCGTGCGTGGCGCCGCTCACCCAGGCCTGGTTGTATTGGCCGGCAATGCCGGTAGCCACGATGCGCACCGCGTTTCCCAGAATGGCGATCGGAATCGCGAACAACAGAATCCAAACGCGCATGGACTTCTTTTCCACGAAGAAGTAGTTGTACAGCACGCACATGAACACAATGGCGACCAGGGAGCGGATTCCGCTGCAGGCTTCTTCCACCGAAAGCTTGATTCCCACCATCTCGAGAATATTGCCTTCGCGCAGCACCGAATATCCCAGCGCCTCCAAAGCGTCCGCGCCCAAACGGCTGGCCAGCAACTGGAGTCGCAGGGTGAGCCGCTCAAAAACGAAATTCGGCGGAGCGATCATCAAAATCAAAGTGCACAGCGGGTAGACCAGAGCTTTGATCATCGCAACGCCATAAACCAGCGCGATGCATCCCACGAAAGAAACCAGGAAGGCCGTGCGGCTGACCCACACCCACATCCCCACCGCCCCGAGCATGGCTTGCAACGCGGCCGCAGCCACCAGACCCAAGCCCCAGCCCGAGGGCTGGCGGGCGAAATCGCCGCCAGTTGATCGCGCTTCGCCCACGCCATGTAGGCTGCGGCGGGAACCACCAGGATGCCGTGCTCCATATAGGAGCGTTCGTCAAACCAGCTCCCGTAAATGCCGGCCAACACTGGCCAGAACGCGGCTATCAGCAGCGCGCCGAGCGCCACGAACTGAATGGCGCTCACCGTTTGGGCGCTCGGGCTCTGTGACGATTTATGCTCGACTGGTATCGCCATAGTCGTAATAGTATTGCCGGCGTCGGTCCGAGCTGAGATCGTAGTCCGTCAGCACGGTTCCGAGCAGCGCCAAGCCGTCTTCCTGGATCAGCTGGTAAGCCTCCATGGCGGCCTCACGCTGTGTGACGCCGGAACGCAGGACTAAAATGAGCGCGTCGGTGAGCGACGCGACGATCCGTGTGTCGGCGACGCTCAAAATGGGAGGCGCATCCACGATCACCATGTCGTAGCGACGCCCCAACGTTTCGAGAATCGTCCGCAGCCGGGGCGAATAAAGCGCTTTCGACACATTATTCTGAGTCACCCGGTTGGGCAGAATCGACAGGCCGGGAAAGCCCGTAAATACTCCCAACTGTTCGGGAGTGTATTCGCTTAAGGGGCGATCTTCGCACAGCACGTCGATCAATCCCCATTCATTGGGCAAGCTGAATTTCCGATGCAAATGGGGGCGCCGAAAATCGGCGTCCACCAGCAGCACTTTGCGGCCGGACTCGGCCAGGGCGATTCCCAGATTCTGCACCACGGTGGTCTTTCCTTCGGCGGGTCCCGGGCTGGTGATCAGAATCATCTTTTGGGTCTTATTGGACGCCTGATTGCGGAGAATGGACGCGAGCGTGCCTCGGAACGACTCCGTAATAAAGGCCGGTCCGCTTTGCCAGGTGGCTAACGCGGTGGAACCGTCGTCGTCGCCGCCCTCCAGAAGCAGGTCGTGGGATCGACCATTCGTCTTGTTCAGCATGCCGTTGCTGCCAAGATTGGGGATGACGCCCAACTCGGGTGCGTTGAACATGCGCCGTGAGGCACCCGGGGATTTGATGCTGCGATCCATCCGTTCTCTCAGGAAAACGATGCCGCCGGCCAACAGCAAACCAAACAGGGTGCCGAAGGAGATGTTCAGAACCGGCTTGGGCTTATAGGGCTCGTCGGGAGCGTGTGGCCGCTTCCACGATGCGTATGGGGTTCACCGGCACGGAGCTGTTCAGGTTCGCCTCGCTCTGTTGCACCAGCAGCGTCTGGTACATGTTGTGCTGCGTATCCACCTCGCGCTTCAGGGAATTGTATTGCGCGGTGTTACCGGCTTCGCGACCCAACCCGCTGCGATTGCGAATCGTAAGCCGAGGTCAGCAATTTCTCCTGCCGCGCCGACGCTTCGTAGTCGTTCTTGATGCGTTTGAGCGTGCTGGCCAGCTCGTCCTGATAGGATTTTTGCACCAAGGCGATCTGGGCGTCGAGTTTTTGGATTCTCTTATCTTTATCGGTGTACGTGATGGCGAGCACCGCACGGTCCCGCTTGAGCGTCTCCAGTTGGACTTTATAGCCGCGCAGCGGGGGATCGTCGAGCACTTCGGCGAGCGACTCGGGCGGGTTTTTCACCGTCAGTTCGTAGCGCGTCTGCCTCGCGATCCTCTCGTTTTGAATCTTGGCCAGCTCGCCCTTGAGCTGAGCCAGCTTGGTGTCGTCGAGCGTCGCATCTGGTCCGGCGAACACATTGCCGGAAGACCGCACGAAGTCACGCAACTTCTCTTCGGCTTCCTGAACCCGCGCTTTGGTTTCCTCAATCTGCGCCGCCAGCCACTCGCTGGTCTTTTGCGCGGTCTGGATGCGCGAATGCGCGGTGTCCTCGACAAATTCCTGCGCCATGGCATTCAAGAACTGCGCGGCCAGATCCGGACTGGTGGATTCGCAGGTTAGCTCGATCAGCCGGGTATGAGTCTCCGGCCGGGCTTCAAACGTCTTAATGGCTAGAAGGGTGCCTGTGCGCTGGGCTTCCGCAGAATCCTGAGTGGCGGGATGAATACGCTGGCGCAGACGAGAGAAGATATCTCGTCCAGTGGGGGCCAGCGCCAAGGTCTCAGCTTGCATCCGCTCCGCGCCGCGGCGCAGGAAACTCTCGCTCCGCAGGATGTTGACCTGCGTTTGAATGTCCACTTCGCTGGTCTCGGTATTCTGAAACCCGGCGGTCTGTGGCAGCCCGCTGTTGGTGGGTTGCACCTCCATGAGCAGCAGTGTCTTGTACATTGGTGAACTCAGCACGATGGAGGCGAATCCCGCCGCCGCGCCCACCACCAATAAGGAGAGCAATAGCAGCCAATATCTTCGCAGTAGCGCAAATACGTTCACGCGCAGCAGCTGCGCGTCCTGCTCTTCGCTGCCATTCGGCAACACATAGGGCTGGCGAGCGATGGTTGGAAACACCGGACGTTCGTCGTGCACCAGGCCGTTCATCGGGTCATCGGGGCCGCTGGAAAGGAGTCTCATAGTTATTCCTCTCTTCGACCGTTCTGGTCCGCTCTGTTGGTCTCCCAAAAGAACCGTTCCGCGCCACCGGGGAGCGCCGCTTCCGCAGTTTCCCTGGTCTGGCTGGACAACAACTGTAACTGTTCGGTTACCGCGCTTATTAGACGCTCCAGCACCTGCATCTTTTCTTCAAGTTCGTTGCCATCGCGCTGGCGCTGGCCCTCGGCTATCAATCGTTGCACCGCGTTCCGGGCCAAGTCGGACACGCTGCGAGCGCCGGCCTGCTCGCAAACGCTCACAAATTGACGGAATTCGTCCTCTGAGACTCGGAAATAGACTAATCTTTCCCTGGGTTTCAATACGGCCACGGAATACCTCCTAAATCGATGACGGGATGGATGTTACGACGCTTGCGGACAAGCTACCGCTCTTTCGGTCCCATTTGGGTACCGTCTGGAGTAGCCGGAACGGCTTCAACTGCTGGCGGCAGCACGCTAGAAATAGCTACTATTCCCTGCCCTTACAAGTCTCAACGTGCTTACTTTTTACAAACGTCAGCGTGCATCTGGAGTATGGCGGATCTCAATGACAAGTGTCAATGAACTCGATGACCTAGCAGGTCCTTAGGCCGTACCAGTACGGGCAATCTTCATGACAAAAAAGGAAAATTGAGAGAAACTGGTAAGGATGGCAGCTCAACCAACCCTCGTATTCCTGCTCGGTTTGGGGGTAATGGGAGCAGCCTGGGCGGCGGCCCAGTCCAAGCCCAGGCCCAAGGCCGGCGCGGACCTGCTGGAATCCAATGTACAGATCTGCCTCCATGGGCTGTCGGGATGCGATGTTTCAGCGCTAAGCCCCGACGAAATCAAGCAGGTTTCCCTGGTTTCCCGGAAGAGGAATCTCGATTCCTGCATGGAGGGCTCCACGCTGTGCAACCCCACACGGCTGAACCCGGCGGAGGCAACCACGGTACAGGCGGCGCGTTACCGCCGGAATCTGGCTAAATGCGATACCGGTTCCCCCACCTGCGAGCCGCTGCTGCTGACTCCTAAGGACACGCAAGCCCTTCACAAGAAAGTTTTGGAACGGAACTACGATAAGTGCCTGGAGGGTTCTCCGACGTGCGATCCCACCCGCCTGACGCCGCTCGAAAGTAAGGCCGTCCAGTCCGGCTCGCTCCGGCGCAATCTGGACCGCTGCACAGAGGGGTCGCCCAGTTGCGATCCGCTGCTTCTTACTCCGGCGCAAGCCTCGGTAGTTAAGGCCTCGGTTGCACGGCGCAACCTGGAGCACTGCCAGGACGGGCTGTTCAGTTGCGACCCGACGTTGCTCACGGAAACAGAAGCCAAGGCGGTCCGGGCGACGTTTGAAAGGCGCAACCAGGCTTCCTGCAAAGATGGCTTGGCGAGTTGCCAGCCACTCGAGTTGCACGACGCGGCATTGACCGCGGCCAGCGCCGGCTTTCGAAGTCGCAATGTGGAGTCCTGCAAAAAGGGTCTTCCGGCCTGCGACCCCTCCATACTGACCGGCCCCGAGATGGCATCGGTGACAGCGGCGTTTCAGCAGCGCAGGAGCCGGTTGCGTCCGCAGACCAAACCGTAGAGGCCCTGGTGCTTCTAAGCCCCCGCGGGCGGGCCCGCGCGATTCATCTCTGGCTGCCACCGGGAATCCCGCTTTTGCCAATGACACCTGGCTCAAGAGCCAGCCGAATCGTCTTCGGCGCCACTTGAAAGTAAAAAGCCATTTGACGGATGTTCATGTTCTTGCGCTGGTCCCGCACTTCGGCAGCGTGCCTGGCTAGCCACTCCTGGCGCGTCTCGGCGATCTTAAAACCATCGCCGGGATCGGATCCAGATAGATATCCGAGAGCGCTCTTCAATCTCTGGGCGTTGGGAAGCGGACCGTACCACATGACGCAGTCGGCCCATGCATAATCGCCGCAAGGTGGCCGCATGCGCGGCTCGAACGCGGTTACCCCGCCTTCGGTGAGCACCATCCTAACGGGAGATTCATGCACCGGGTACATCCCGTAATCGGGGCCTGGCCGCGTCCAGAGCGAGGCGGCAAGAGCGGTTAGTATATTCACATGCTCGCTTTGCTTCAAACCGAACGCGTGCATAAAGATTGCCGAAAACGGCAGCACGCAGATGGCGGCTACCGCCAGGCTCAGACGCCTGGGCCGGTCGTTCACCAGTTTCGTTACCGAAAGGGCGAGACACTGGCCGGCCAGTATCCACAGCAGAGCCTCGCCAAAGCGGAACGATGGAGCGGAGCCGAACCAGGCGGCCAGCGCCAGCAGCAAGGGAATCCAAGCCGGCAGCAGCCGGCGTAACCACTCCCTTCCCTTTTTGCCGGCGCCTAAATAAATCAAAGCCACGGCCGACAACGACAGCGGAAGGATGCCTGCGATCTTGGCCTTTCGCAATTCCACCGTGATCCAGGGTGGAATCCAACCGAAACCTTCGCCACTTATAGCATCGTTATAGGGCATGCGAGCGAAGGTTGCGATCCACCATTGGTACCATTCGGCGTAGACGTCTGGAACGCGCCACGGCACGCGAAACGCAATCGCCAGCGAGGGAAACAACGGATAACCGGTTAGTATCACGCTCCGGCCAGCCCATAATAGAACGGTACAAAGTACGATCAGCAAGCTGGCCGCCGCAACCCGAATCCGATACGGGGAGCGCAGCTCTCGCTTCCCGAGCCACAGGGCCAGCAACGCCAAACATACGGCAAGACCATAGACGGCCGCTGAAAGCTTAATGGTCAGCGCCACCGCACAAAGCAGCACGCAGGCCAGCAGGCGGAAGGCCGCTGCCGGGGGGGCCATGGGAGCGGGCTCCGAGAAAAAACTTTCAGACGCATCAATGAGGAAATATGCAATCACCAACATCAGCAGCAGCGAGGGCAGATCGGTGCCTGGACTGGAGACATCGTCGATGGTGTGCACCACCGCGGTCAGCGTCAAAGCGGCGAATAGCGAAGGCAATGAAAAGCGCCGCGTAGTAGCGCCCCGATAGAGCTTGTACAGGCCGAAGAGCAACAGGGCGAGCAGCAAGACGCCGTTACCGATGTGGGATGACCGGCGCTGCCAAAAGCCCACTTCGAGCATGCCTTGATACAACAGCGATGCATTGTTGAGTCCTAAGAGCCCATCGACATTTCCCAGGCCTTTGACAATGGGATAGGTGGTGACCCAATGGACCACGGGAAGGTGATAGTTGCCGCTATCGAACAGTTGTGGCGCGGCGGTGGCATTGTTGGCGACCCATACCGACGCTGCGATGAGCACTGCCAGGAACCAGGGACGAACGTCGCGAGCAAGCGATGCAACAGTTCGAAAGGCAGCGCCACGGGTAACCAGGTGCCCGGCACAGCCGATGGCCAGAATTATCGCCGCGACGCGAATATCGATCGCGTAAAAACAGTGCCACAGCTGCAGCAAAACAAGGGTGGCCGCGAAGCCCAGCCAGAAGCAGAGGAAAAGGTCGTCGACCTCCGGCGCCTGGTTGTCAAACCGCCAGCGAAGGCCCATGCCAAGGCCGGTCAGGGCCGAGGCAACGATCACCCACGAGCTTAGAATTAAGACTATCCCGACGATTCCACCGATCACTGGCGAATTCTCTTCGGCGTCAACGCACTGTGCCCGGCGAGGTTACTTATGTTGCGTCTCCCAATCGTATTGAATCTGAGGATCGTCGTACGGGATACGGCCTTCGTCCTCGGAATCATAGAAACGATCGGTCATATAGACCAGCATCGCGGGTTCGTTTCCGATCACCTTGTAACCATGCGCGATGCCGGCTGGAACCAGCAATTGCCATCTCCGCAGCGCTCCGATGTACATCGTATTGCGGACACCGAAGGTGTGCGATTCGGTACGCAGATCCACCAGCGCCACTTGGAGCATGCCATGGAGCGGCACCCAGCAGTCTGTCTGGTGACGATGAAAGTGAAACGCCTTGATGGCGCCTGGATAGCTGAGCGCGGCCGAAATTTGGGTGGTCTCTTTGGGAAAGCTCGCCGGGAGACCCTGCCCCAGGCGCGCGACCTCGAGAAAATAGCCGCGATCGTCGGCCCACACAGGGTACGGATGGATCTTCACGCCGGCGATCAGATCTTTGGAATCCGGCGCGACGATCACTTTGCCGATTCCCTTCTCGCATTTGGGCGTGGTCAACCGCATGGCCGATATTCCCGAGGCCGGCTGCTCGCGCGCCGCGGGACTCATAAACTGCGTGCTCCGGCAATCTCTCCAACCGCGCTGCGCCTGGTTTCCGCTACCAGGTTCCCGGCGCGCAGCAGGGAATCGAACGTTCCCGCGTCAGTCCACCAGCCTTCCAAATGTGCGTAGGTCATCGTGCCCTCGCGAATATAAGCATTGTTGACATCGGTAATCTCCAGTTCCCCGCGGCCGGAGGGCACCAGTTGGCGGACCTTGTCGAAGACCGTTTCATCGTACATGTAAATACCCGTTACGGCGAAATTCGACTTGGGCGCCTTGGGTTTTTCTTCGATCCCGACGATATGACCATCGCGGACCTCCGCCACGCCGAAGCGCTCGGCGTCGTGGACTTCCTTCAGCAGGATCTTGGCCCCGGATTTCTGGCGCCGAAAGTCTTCCGCCATGTGGCGGATGCTTCGCTCGATGATGTTGTCGCCCAGAATGACGCAAATAGGGCCGCCGTCGGCGAAATGCTCGGCCAGGCCCAAGGCGTCGGCGATGCCGCCTTCGCCTTCCTGGTAGGTGTAGTCCAGGTGCTTCAGACCAAACTCCTTGCCATTCGCCAGCAGGCGCAGAAAATCCCCCGAGTTGCGGCCGCCGGTCACCAGCAGGATCTCCTTGATCCCGGCATCCACAAGGGTCTGGATGGGATAGTAGATCATGGGCTTGTCATAGATCGGCAGGAGATGTTTGTTGGTGATCTTGGTCAGGGGAAACATCCGGCTCCCCGTTCCGCCCCCCAAAACGACGCCCTTCATCGGCACACCTTGGGGCGCGCTTTGAACTGTTGAGAATGCATTTAATTCTCCAGTATACATGCACAAATGCTGGTATCTCCGCTTCCTAACGCGCCACCCGATAACGCGCCTGAGTCTACTAAGCCGCGCGGCGGGCTGCGCCGGGCGGACTAAGAAGTCGATATCTCGCGCAGCTCTCGATTGCGGTTCGCGTAGTTTTTGTCGTGATACGACTGATATTCGCCGCTGCGCACGTGCGCGATCCATTCCGGATTCTCGCGATACCAATCCACGGTCGCCTTCAGACCGCGCTCGAAGTCCATCTGCGGGCGCCCAGCCGGTCTCTTTCATCAGCTTCTCGCTCGAAAGCGCGTAGCGGCGATCGTGACCCGGGCGGTCCGTCACGTATTCAATCAGGCTGGACGGCTTTCCCGCGATCGCCAGGATCTGTTCCACGACGGTCTTGTTCGGAAGCGATCGATTGCCGCCGATATTATAGATCTCCCCGTCGCGGCCTTTCTCTAATAAAGTAAGAATCGCGCGGCAGTGATCTTCCACGTACAGCCAGTCGCGAATCTGCATCCCGTCGCCATAAACCGGAAGTGGCTGGTTGTCGAAGGCGTGCGTGATCATGAGCGGGATCAGTTTCTCGGGAAACTGATACGGGCCGTAGTTGTTGGATGCGCGTGTCACGATCACCGGAAGCTTGTAGGTGGTGTGATAGCTTAGCGCGAGCAGATCGGAACCGGCCTTGCCAGCCGAGTACGGGCTGCTGGGTTGCAGCGGAAACCGCTCGTCGGCTTCGAGAGGCGCTTCCAGGCTGCCATACACTTCGTCGGTGGAAACATGGATGAAGCGAGCCACGCGCTGCGCCCGCATGGTTTCAAGCAGATTGAAAGTGCCGCGCAGATTCGTCTCGAACACCGGTTGCGGCGCAAAAATGCTGCGATCCACATGGGACTCAGCGGCGAAGTGCACCACTGCCTCCGGCTTCACTTCATCAAAGACGCGGCGTAGTGCTTCCAGATCGCAAAGATCGGTCTTGAAGAAGCGGTAGCGCGGGTTTTCCGCGACCGAGGTGAGATTCTCCAGGTTGCCGGCGTAGGTGAGCTTATCGACATTTGCGATTTCGAGCGAGCGATTCTGTAAAGCAAGCCGCACGAAGCAGGAGCCGATGAACCCCGCACCACCGGTTACGACGATTTTCATAGAATCTCTATGCTAACGCGCGGCGTCCGCTCCCTCACGGTCGCGGCTCGGAATGTCGCGGCTCTGGGTTACGTAGTCTCCACGAGAAAAGTATTTCTCCAACCAGCAATATAGGGCGATGAATAGGTACCGGCTGCCCATCTCCCGGATCTTGAGCTTGGACACGCCGGACCGCCGGTTGCGCCAGGTGATCGGAATGACGGTCCAGGAATAGCCGCGCACAATGGTCTTGAGCGGGATCTCGACGGTCAGATTGAAGTGCGGCGAGAGAAACGGCCGGCAGCCCTCGATCACCTTTCGGCGGTAAGCCTTGAAGGCATTGGTGAAGTCGTTCAAGCGGGACGTGAAAAATAATCCGCAGAAACAGGTTTGCCAGGCGATTGAGAATCAGTTTGTGCCGGGGATAATCGATCACTCCGCCGCCGCGCACGAAGCGCGAGCCGAACACGGCATCCCAGCCTTCGTTCAGCACCTCCCAATAGCGGACCACATCGCGGCAGTCGTCCGATTCGTCGGCCATCATGACCACCATCGCGTCGCCGCGGGCCTGGTCGAGGCCATAGCTGATGGCCCGGCCGAAGCCATGCTCGCCGGTATTCTGCACCGGGCGCAAGGTCGGCACCCGGTGCATGGCTTGCTGTAGCGTGGCCCAGGTACCGTCCGTGCTGCCGTCGTCCACGACCACAATCTCGTGCTCGATCCGGTGCAGCCGCAGTTCCACATAGAGATGCTCGACGCGTGGCGCCGATGCGGCCTTCTTCGTCCCGAGCCGGAATCACGACGGAGAGCAGGCGGATGGGCTCCTGCGGCTTGAGGGCGGTGGCGATTTCACGGCGCAGCTCATCTCCAGCCAGTCCGGATGGCTTCGGCATGCTGCGCGATCTCTTCGAGAATGCTGGCCAGCGGCAATTCGACGCGCCAGCCGAAATCGCGCGCCGCATCGCTCGAATCCATCACCACCCACGGAATGTCGTAAGGCCGCGGATTCGGATCGGCCGTGGGCGCGTGCGCTCCGAAGCGCTGGTCGCACCAGGCGGTCAACTGCGCAAGCGACATCGCGTTCGGCGGGCCGCCGCCGGCGCTATAGATGCGCTGCCCGTCCGAGCGCGTGCAGTTCATCTGAGCAGCCGCAGAGCGGCGAGATCGCGCGGATGAAACACGTCGCGGGTTTGTTTGCCGGTGCCGTCGAAGCCGATGTAGCGCAGCGGGCGGCGGCGCGCGTGGGCGTGAATCCAATAGGCGAAGATGCCCTGATCCGGCGTGCCGAACTGCCCCGCCCCCGCCAGCACGCCGCAGCGGTTGATCCAAACCGGAAAATCGAACGCGGCGCCATATTCGAGCGCCAGAGCTTCGAGCGCCAGCTTGGTGCTGCCGTAGAGCGAGATGGGCGCGCGCGTGGAAAAGTCCACGCCGATGCCACGGTCGGAGATCCCGGGCGGGCAGCTTGGCCGGTTCATCCAGACGAAACGGCATCGTCGCTGCCATCGCAGAGGAAGCGACGCGAGCGCTGGAATGGAATAGACCCGGCTGGTGCTCAGCAGCAGCAGTCCCGCCTTGTGCGCCTTGCAGTATTCCAGCACGTTGCACCACGCTGGCCAGGTTGTGTTCGATCAATTGCCGGCTGCTAAATCCGGTCTGCGATGCCCGCCAGCACGCTGGGATTGGCGGCGGCGTCGATCACCCAGTCCACGGCCGGCAAGCGATTCAAAATCGCTCGCCATGCGGATGTCGCCATGCACGAATTCGAACGCCCAGCTTCCCGAAGCCGCGCGCGATTCAGTCTCGCGAGCCCGGCCGCATCAGGTTGTCGATGCCGCAGATCGAAAGCCCTGCGCGCCGCTCCAGCAAGCCCTCGGCCAGCGAGCTTCCGACAAAGCCGCAGATTCCGGTGATCAGAATCTTCATGACGCATCTAGCTGGCAGCCGCTGCCATCCAACTGGCTGCGATCTCCTCGAAAATCATCGGCAGGCTCTTGCTGATGTCCCAGGCCGGGTAGTGCGCCTTCATCTTGCGCAGGTCGCTGTAGTAGCAGATGTGGTCGCCGATCCGGTTCTCGTCCACGTAGCGCTAGCTCATCTCTTGCCGGTGATCTGTTCGGCCATGCGAAAGCTTCCAGAATCGAGCAGGCGTTGGCCTTCCCGCCGCCGAGATTGTAGACCTCGGCGACTGCGCGGCGCCTTCCAGAACTCGATACATGAAACGCGCCACATCCTCGGAATGGATGTTGTCCCGCACCTGCTTGCCTTTATAGCCGTAAGACCTTGTATTCGCGCCCTTCCACGTTGCATTTGACCAGGTAACTCAGAAAGCCGTGCAGCTCCACGCCGGAATGATTGGGGCCGGTGAGGCAGCCGCCGCGCAGGCAGCAGGTCGGCATGTTGAAATAGCGGCCGTATTCCTGCACCATGACGTCGGCGGCCAGCTTTGGAGGCGCCGAACAGGGAGTGCTTGCTCTGATCGATGGAGAGATCTTCGGGAATGCCGTGCTCGAAAGCCGGATCGTCATAGTCCCAACGCGTGTCCAGCTCCCGCAGCGCGATCGTGTTGGGCCGGTCGCCGTAAACCTTGTTGGTCGACATGTGGATGAACGGCGATTCGGGCAGGATCGGCGCGCCGCTTCCAGCAGATGCAGCGTTCCCAGCGCATTCACTTCGAAATCGAGAAACGGAATGGCGGCGGCGCGATCATGCGAGGGCTGCGCGGCGGTGTGGATGATCAGGTCCGGGCGCACTTCATCGAGCAACGACAGCACACCCTCGCGGTCCCGGATATCGAGCGCCGAGTGCCGGTAACCGGGGATCTCCTGCCGCAGGCCGCTCGAGGACCCAACTGGTGTCGCCTTCCGGCCCGAAGAAAACCGCGCGATGATTGTCGTCGATCCCGTGAATCTGGAATCCCTGGCGAGCAAAGAACCGGCGAAACCTCCGAGCCAATCAGCCCGCAGGAACCGGTGACAACTACCTTCGGCATGTTCTGCTAGCAGCACTCCAATGGATCATCTCCTCCATAGGCTACCATTCGTTAAGGAGACATCTAATCTTGGTAAGGAGCACCGAGGCGGATTTGAAGACCGCCGCTGCCATTGGCGCTTTTGAAGACGCTGCGAGCAGCCTGCAATCGATCTGCTCCACCCCCTATCCAGCTCAGATTTCCCAAGCGTCGATTTGCTGGTAGAACGGTTCTCGGCCGGGAACAAGCTGCTGGTCTGCGGCAATGGCGGGTCGGCCGCCGACGCCATGCATATCTGCGGCGAACTGGTGGGCCGCTTCTTCAAAGAGCGCCAGGCGCTCGCGGCCATCGCGCTTAACACCGATCCCGCCGTAATAACCGCCTGGAGTAACGATTACTCGTATGAGTCCGTGTTTTCGCGGCAAGTGGAGGCGTTGGCGAAGCCCGGGGACGTGGTGTGGGGAATTTCCACCAGCGGGAACTCCAAGAACGTAGTGGCCGCGCTCCAGCGAGGCCGTGAACGGGGAGCAGCCACGATCGCAATGACCGGGCAGGGCGGCGGCGCGATGGCCGAGTTCGCGGACGTGCTGCTGGCCGTGCCGTTGTCAGTGACGCCGCGAATTCAAGAGGCGCATGCCGTCACGTATCACATTATTTGCGAAGCGGTGGAAGCGGCGCTGTGTAAAGGGTAGGGGAGGGAACTAGCGCGCTACGCGCCCGGTGGCCCCATTGGCCGCGCTAGTGTAGTAACGGCTCGCCGTCACTGTCGTCGCGGGCATGCGGATCACTTCAGCCGCCGGGGCTTTGCTTCGCGCTTCCAGCCCGCGCTGCACAGCTTCGACAAAGGCGCTCAGGACCAGCGGGTTCATATCGGAATCAAAACCGCGGCCGAAATTCACATATTGCGAATTGGACAGCGGGATTCTCAATTGCCACATGCGGCTTCGCCGGGCCCAAGCAGGGCTCCTCAAAGACGCGGCCGGAAAGGCTCATGCGCACTTCGTGAAATCCAAAACTCTGGCTGCCCGAGCAAATCTGAGCCCAGCATTCTTCCACCGTGGATGCCTTGGAGAGCGAGCTTTCAAAATCGGCCATGCGGGTTTCAACATCGATAATCCGGCGGAATTTTCCGCCCAGGAACATACGGCTGGCCGACGCAAACTCGGTGTAGTCCAATTGGCGGATACCGATCCAAACCGCGCCGCCGAACACAATGACGATCAATCCGCTGAACTGGTTGTGCAGGGCGCTGGCGAGCAGCGACAACACCGCCACCACGGCGCAGATGCCGTACATGGTCAGGACCGCGTTCTTGGGGCTTAAACCTAGATCCAGAAGCCGGTGGTGGATGTGACCGCGGTCGGCTTGGAAGATCGGCCGGTTCCGCAGGTAACGGCGCAGAGATCGAAAGCACCACGTCGATCAGCGGAATGGAAACGGCCAGCAGCGGTACCGTGAGCGCCACTAACGTGACCGATTTTTCGCTCCACAGTGCGCCATAGCAGCCCAGCATGAAACCGATCAGCAGGCTTCCGCTATCGCCCAGGAAGACCGAAGCGCCATTGAAGTTGTAGCGAAGGAACCCGAGCAGGCAGCCGGCCAGCGGCATGGTGGCCAGAGCCAGCGGCAGATTGCTTTGCGTGAGAGCGGCCACCAGCATCGTTACGGCGGCCACCAAACCAACACCGGCGGCCAGGCCGTCCATTCCATCAATCAGGTTAAAAGCGTTGGTGCAGCCCACCAGCCAGATCACGGTGACCGCGAATCCAAGCCAGGGCCATTGCGGGAGCCCACGGAGCAAATGAACGTCCACGTGGATGCCGGCGAAGTACGCCAGCACGCTGGCGCCGAGAATACCCATCAGTTTCTGCCAGGCGGCCAACCCAATCAGATCGTCCAGCACGCCAGTCAGGAACACTACCGATCCAACCAGTGCCAGAGGAACAATGTCGGGAAGCGCGCGATGCAGATGCTCGGTATAAGTGAACGGCAGAGCCAGAGCGATGGCGAACGTGATGATGTAAGAAAGAACGATGGCGATTCCGCCCACCCGGGGAACCGGCGTCGCGTGTTTCTTGCGAACTCCATCCGGATGGTCCAGGAAGCCCCACTTGCCCACGTGAGTCCCGCACCAGAGGAGTGAGAACCAGGGCTAGGACAACCGCGAGAGCACCTAGCGTCAATATGAGAAACAAAGCATTCTCCTAAGAAACTGGCTCTGGCTAAGGTGCAAGACGCTGCGGGCTCCTGAAGCCGTTGCAAGTAATCGATAAGATCCGACTTGCTCGGCCTCAGCCTACCCTACTATTTCACACCCGAAACCACTTAAAACCAAGAACATTTCGATGTGGCCCGTACTAGTACGTCCACGCTACTGTCCTAACTGATGCAAGCATCTACGCTCGGCTGTTGCACCGGCTGATCCCGCTTCGCCGCACCACCAGGCAGCCCCCGACCAGTAAAGAGAGCAGCATCCATACCCCGCCGCGCGGCTCCGGCGTCATTACGATCTGTTCCTGAAACCCGCCGATTCCCAATCCATTGCGAAAACGTCATGTTGGGGTCGCTAACGATCTCGAAGTTCGACAAAAAGCTGTTGAGCGCAGCCTGATTGCCGTTCATGCTGGTATACCAGCTCACGGCCTGTTCCATGTAGCTGGCGGCGTTCACGCCCGACGGATCAATGACCGCTTCTTCCGCCGAGGGGTCCAGAATGGTCCAGATGGCTTCCTGAATCTGATTGTTCGATGTATTGTTACCCTGGCCCACATTGTAGAGGGACACCAGATATGCAACCATTTCATAACGCGCCAGGGCCGCTGACGACCCGTTTCCACGTATTAAAGAACGTGTCGTCCAGGTTGTCGAGCGTGGTATTGCCGTCACTGAGGGAAATTGGGGTCAAAGCTGGTGGAGGACACGCCGCCGAATCTGGTGGCGCTCAAGTTCGCGCCGGTTCCGAGAACGGTTACGTCCGCCGAGTTGTCGGAGGGCACGTTAACATCATCGTGGCAAAATCATCGCAGAAGATCTCCACCGGCACGCCATTCAGCGTGGCAGTCGCGCCGCCTCCACCACCGGCCAGCTGAAAGTTGTAGCTGATTGTATCCAGCGGCACAGTTCCGGCACTGGCGCCGTAAACTCATGAGGAGGACCGCGAATCCGGTTCCAAGAATCGATTTGCCGTTCATTGCAGCTTCAGATTACGGGTCGCGTCTCGGTCTGGGCAATAAGACGCTGGTCATGACCTAAGGGGGGCTGTACCAGTACTTCGCGCACAATGGTTTGTGAATTTTTGGGTGCCAACGGCCTTTTTGCGCCGAAAGCCCCCGGTACGTTCATTACTACAGGTGCTGCGTGCGGGCCGGAATCGTTGTGTAAACTGGCATTGCGATGAATTGCTTAAGCCTTCCGGGCCGGTTGGCCGTCTTTGCCTTGACGTCTATTCTTCTACTTTCGGGGTGCCGCAGCGCCCATAGCTATCTCGATAAGGGCAATGCCGTTTTTGCCCGCGGGCAATTCGAAGAAGCAGCTTTGAACTACCGGAAAGCCGTCCAGAAGGACCCTGCTTTCGGGGAGGCGTACTACAGAGCCGCGCTGGCTGAACTCAAACAGAACAAGGTGGCGAAAGCCTTGCAGGATTTCGAGCAAGCTGTTCGGCTGATGCCGGATAATCAGGCGGTCAGAAACGATTTCACCAATCTAATGCTGGGCGCCTACGTCGGCGATCCCAAGCACCCGCAAGTTCTTTATGATCTGCTGGTTCAGGTTAGTGGAACGTGGCTGAAAAGCGACCCCAATTCGATGCAAGGTTTGCGCATCCAGGGGTATTTGGCCATGCTGGAGCGGCGGCCGGAGGATGCAGTTACCGTTTTTCGCCGAGCGCATCAATCGAATCCGCACGATGAAAAGCTCGTCGACGGCCTCATGGATGCCCTCTTCCAAGGGAACCAACCGGCCGAGGCTGAGCGGGTTGGCTTAGATTTTCTCGAGACCGATAAGAACGCCAGGGACGTGTATGACGCGCTGTTACGCATGTACGTGGCGGCTCATCGTAGTCAGGATGCGGAGCGAATTCTCATCCGCAAGGTCAACGCGAATCCGACTGAGAACTCCTATCTCCTGCAGCTGGCGTCGTTTTACGCCGGGGAGCACCAGAAGCAGGGGATGGATCAAGCCATCGAGAAGTTTCTCGCCAATGGAGCGAATAATTCGAAGGTTCATGCGGAGGCCGGCGACTTCTATGTCTCCATTGGCGATCTCGCGAGCGCTATGCGTCAATTCCGCGCGGGCAGCTCGACAAACGGCCCAGACAAGGCCCTCTATCAAGACCGGATCGCCCGGGTGCTTTTGTTGCAGAAGAAACGCCAGGAAGGCCTGCAGGTCCTCAATCAGACGCTCGCGCAATATCCGGACGATCCCGAAGCGCGCGCCTTGCGAGCCGCTCTTCTGGTGGGCGAGCCCGGGGAAGGCAAACCCGGCGAAGGCGTTCGCGACCTGCGCGCTCTCCTGGAAAAGAATCCGAACGATCTCTTCTTGAAGTTTCTGCTGGCCCGCGCGCTGGCCGAGACCCAAGACCTCCCGGAGGCTCGTTCGCGTTTGCTGGAAGTCGTCAAGCTGCGGCCCCAGTCCCTGGACGCTCACCTCCTGTTAGCCGACATCGCATTCAAGCAGAACGATATGCTGGAGACCATCCAACAGACGGAAGCCGCCCTGGAAATAGATCCGCGAAATCTGCGGGCCCGGATGCTGCAGGGTAGCGCTTTGCTGAAGCAAGGCAGTCTCGATCAAGCGGCCGTGGTGCTCGGAGGCCTGTCGCGCCAGGTGCCGGAATCGGTGGACGTGCGCCTGGAGCTCGCCTACCTGTCCTTGTATAAGCGCAATTACTCCGCGGCGGAAGAGGCTTTTAATAAGATCCTGAAAACGAACCCTACAGAGTGGAGGGCCTTGGGGGGCTTGGTGGATACCGACCTGGCACAGAAGCATCCCGAAAGAGCCTTGTCCCGCCTGGAGGCGGAAGTGACCCGTTCGCATGGCTCCCCCGCCGTTCGCACTCTGTTGGCGTCCACGGCTTTGAAAAGCGGGAAATATAATGTCGCCATCGAAACCCTTCGTGACTTGGCCAACCAAACATCCGATTCCATTGACCCGGAAATCCAACTGGCCAACGTCTACCAGCTCAAGGGAGACGTTCACAACGCCATCGTGACTTTGCAGAAAGCGGCCGCGCTCCAGCCCAAGGACCCCAGGCCGGGCGCTCTGCTCCCGTTCCTGCTTGAAACGGAGAACCGGGCCCAGGAAGCCAAGCAAGTAGCCCGGCGCGCGCTTACCGCCCAGCCCCAGGACGCCGTGGCGATGAACAACCTGGCCTATCTGCTTGCCGAGACCGGAGACAATCTGGATGAAGCGGTTAAGCTCGCTGGCAACGCGGTAAGTCAAGCGCCCAAAAATCCCGTGTTCCTCGACACCCTGGGCTACGTGTACCTGAAGCGGGACCAAAATGATGAAGCATTGGATATATTCGATCGTTTAATTCGCCGCTATCCCGACGATCCTGCCTGCGCCTACCATACCGGAATGGCCTGGTATCAGAAGGGCGACCGTGCCAGAGCCAGAACGCTGTTGTCGCATGCTCTTGCATTAAGACCTCCTAAGGAAATCGAGGCGGGCGCAAAGGATTTACTCAATCGAATTAACTAACCGATTGCAGTACCGGGTACCCTTCCGGAGCTGGTTGGTACCCGATGCTATGGCATTCTTGGACCGCGTTCCATATGATAACGATTACATCAGGCTTTTCTAATTCACAGTTTATAGTTCAATAGGAGAACGTTTTAATTATGCGATCATTTTTCTTGGCCATGGGTTTGGCCGGCGCCCTGTCCCTTGCAACAGTTGCCAGTGCAACCACTTGCGCGACAAATACGTGGTGCTTTGGATCCAATCCCGAGTCAGTGGCGGACAACACCACTTACTCGACTAGTCTCGGCGGTATCACCGTTTTCTCCGAGCAGATTAAGAATAGCGCCAGCGGGGGGACTTACTATAGCAGTTCGAACTCTACAATAAACGGACTGTTCTCAACCAATGACAGCGTGTACGATGAGGGCATCGGCATTGCTCCCTATAACCCGGCCGAGGGCAGCGGGAGCAGTTTCAGCAACCAAGACGGGATCACGGACACCGCCAATGGAAATAGCAACTATGGCAACATTCTGGTACTTGAGCTCGGCTCCAACATCGCTCAGGGAACGTCGCTCGCGTTTCTCCTACAGGCCGGCGTCGGCGCTTCCCAGGACGCGGTAACGGCATACTGGGCCGACACTTCGAATCCGGATGTGAGTCCGAGTTCGATGACCAAGTTTGTAACCACCACGGATGGGCAGATCTCCACCAATGGCACGACGCCTCAATTCAGCCTTACCAAGAACACCTCAGGCACTGAGTTTATTGCGATCGAGGCAGACTGTCACTACCTGCTGTTGGACAGCATCACCGGCACTCCCTCGGCAACTCCCGAGCCGCGTTTCTACGGCTTGCTGCTGGCGGGTTTGCTGGGTTTGGCCGGCACGGTTTATCAGAGACGCCGCGCAGCGCAAGTGAACGCGTAAACGCTCCCTCGGCCCTTAACAGGGCGTCACGGGCGCGGTTCTGAAAGCGGAACCGCGCCCTCTCTACGGGCTGGCGCTTTGCGCCACCTGAGGTGGAAGGCTGAACGGGATCTCGATCACAACGTCGATATCCGCCGGCGCTCCATCCGCGGTGGCGGGTTTAAATTCCCACGATTCCATGTCGCGAAGCACCGCGCTCTCCTGCGCGGGAGTGAGATTCTTCAGCAACGCATTCACTTTGAGTTTGCCATCTTTCGTGATGACTCCCGCCAGCTGAACGCGCACCTCCGTTCTAGCGCCCGGTGGCACCGGTTCCACCGATTCGAATTTTCGCAGCGGAATAGGCGCGCGCATGTTCAGAATTTCAGTTGCCCCAGTTTTGGAATCGCGCGCGGCGAACCAAATGATCCAGTCCGACGAGTACTCCGCCAGATTCTCGATCGGAATCACCATGGTGTACACGTTGCGGCCGCGGAACCTTCCCTCGATCGACGCTGGAATGCTGCGCGAAGCCGGATGCAAGGGAACCGACAGCGTGGATACCGGCAGGCTGCGCAAACGATCGGAATACAGCACGATTTTTCGCGCAGGATCGACATGCGGCGGCGCCACGGCTTTGCGGTCGTCATGAATGGTGAGATTCGGCACTCCGATGCCGCCTTTCACTTCGCCCGTGGCTATCTCTCCTACCGTCGGCGCTTGCGCAAACTGGCCTGGCCGTGAGCCGTCGGGCACTTGGCCCTTGTCGTTGGGATGCAGACCTACCACCGCAATATCCACTTTGCCGTTGCCGGCCGCATTGGCTGGACCGGGAGCAGCGTTGGGAGGCGGTGGCGCGCCCTTGGAGAACGACGGTGCACCGATGCCATCCGGCAATACCGCTCGCGCCGAAGCTGCGCCCGTGATATTTGCATCGGGCAGCGGGACATCGGCCGTTTGCACCGGGATCACCACACCCGCAGGTCGTTGGACAGGAGGCGGTGGAACGAAGGTCTTGCGCGGCTTCGGAATCTCGACGGGTTGCGTGTTGGCCTGCTCCGCTTTATTCACATCCCCGTTCGGAGCGGGCGGAGAAATGTTGGGTTGCGGAGCTTTCACGCCTGGCGTGTCCGGTTTGTCGACCCTCGGCTTGGGCTCCGGAGGCGGCGGCGGCGCGGGGATTGCCATCGCTGCCCGCGAGATCAGATTGGGCGCGGGAAGGTCCTGATGGATCTCCACCTTGGGCACCGGCTGCCAGATGAACTGCTTCACCGATTTCGGCTTGGGCGCGGTGGCTATGATGGCAACGGGGGACTTGATGGGGGCCCGTGGCGTGGGGAAAGTCCCGATTCTCTGCTGGGCCGAAACCTCGGGCAGCTTCTTCTTAGGCGGGCTGTACCAGACGATTTTCTTCTCCTCGGGTTTGATCAGGACGTCATAGATCGGTCTGCTGTGGGCCTGATCCTGGGAGGGTTCAACGTTCGGCAGCAACAACAAACCGGAAACTACCAGCACGTGGAAGGCAATGGAAAGGATGAAGGAAGTAGGGCGAATCCGGTATCCGAGCGGTACGCTGGAACGAATGGGACTGCGAGCGCCGGGAATTCGAATTTTCAGGGACATTTGCGCCCGGTCCTGCATCAAAGTGCTCGCTGTATGTCCCCACCATCGCGCGGCGCCAGGGGCCAGCGGTCGAAGGGCTTCGCCGCCCGCCAAAATCGGCCGCCGAAATTGAAGGATACCAGAATCGCCATGATCCCAGCCAGCGATGCCACTAGGCGCCTGCCCGTGTTAATGCCGAGTTTCGACGGCCAGGACACCTGCCGATTCGAGCTTTTGCCGCCCCTGTTCCATATCGGCTTGGGAGGAAAAGGGACCAACTAAGATGCGCGCATCGCCCGAGTTTCCCTGCTGAACCTGCGCGCGAAATCCTTGAGCTTGGAGCGAGCCCACCAGGCCCGCGTCCTGTTTGGGCCCAAGGCCGGCTATTTGCAAATAGAGACTGGCGGGTGGCGCCAACGCCGGCGCTGCAGAGGCTACGGGCAGCTTGGAAATCACGGCGTTAGAGGCCACGATGCGAAGGCCGACATACCAGCTCCCGAGCGCAAGCCCAACGGTTACGGTAGCTGCAAAGCCGAACAACAAGCCCTTGAGCGGCTTCGAAGCTTTGTCAGATGCCTGCGGCGCGGGGTCAGATGCCTGCGGCGCGGGGTCCGATGCCTGCGGCGCGGGGTCGGATGCCTGCGGCGGGGAATCTGGCAGTGTGATGTCTGCAAGGCAATCAGTGGTGGGCATACGGTGTCGATTGTAGTCGTGCTAAGTCGGACACCTTATTGATCGGCGGATTCGGGTGAAAACAGTAGTGTCTCAGGCTCAGGCGCGGTTCGCTAGAATAGATCAAATCGCATGGGAACCGATCTGGTAAAAACGCCTAAACTCAACGAGAAGTTCGCCTCCTTCAAGCTGCTGATCCGTCGTTCCAAGATTCATCGCTACGGAGTCTTCGCCGGCCAGCGGATTCCAGCCAATCGAAAGGTGATTGAGTACACCGGCATTCGCCTGAACCGCAAGCAAGCGAAGATTCGCGGCGACGGCGACTACACCTATCTGTTTGCAGTGGATCCGTATTGGACGCTGGATGGCGCGGTGGGCGGCAGCGGCGCGGAGATCATCAACCATAGCTGCAGTCCCAATCTGGTGAGCCGCATCATGAAGGGCCATGTCCTTTATATGAGCCTGCGCACCATCCAGCCCGGCGAGGAGCTGACGGTGGACTACAACTTCGATAAAGACGTCCGCACGTTTCCCTGCTCGTGCGGCGCGGCGTCGTGCGGGGGAGCGATCGGAAAAGCAAAAAAGAAGTGAGACGCCGCTAGCTGGCAACTCTGGCGAGCATTCAACTGACGCCGCGGGCGTTGACATGAAGAAAGCCCCTGCGGAAGACCGGCGCCGGCCGGCGTACGTCGGATCGAGGGGTTGGGTGGCGCTGGGTCTGGACGCGGGCGCGATCCACTGGGATGAAGTAGCTGAACTGGTGGCAGGCAGCTACCGTCTGATCGCGCCCAAAAAAACTGGCAGCTCTGGGCAAGATGCGGTAATTACTGGCCTAACGTAAGCCGTGTACTGGAGCCGCCCAGATCGATGGCGCGGATGTTATCCATGCCGTTCTGATTGCTCGTTTCCACCGCGGTGTCACCGAACTTTTGGGTAGCGTTCTCAACCTTGACGGGGACGCTAAAAGACTGTTTCGCGTTCTGCGCGCCCGTGAAGACGGCCTGCGACCCTTCCACCTTGAGCTTGTATTCGCCTGGTTTCAGCTCGTTGGCTCCCGCCATGGCTGGAGCGACCAGAGTAATGTCATACGACTTTGCGCTGGCGATACCCAGACTGGAAAGGGTTAACGCGCCAACGATTAACAACGATTTTGCGGTCATTTGTTTTGAAATCTCCTTACACTGATAACGACGATGCGAGCACGCAATGTTGTTACTGGAATTCGTGTAAGGATGTGTCTCGACCGGGCCACGGGCATGTAAGTGCGAATCGTGCAACGATCAATTCCTATGAGCAGCGCCGAACGGCGTTTCTTGAGCTGGCAGATCGTTTTCAGAAATCTACAAATCCGGCCGAACTTGTTCAGGCGGAAACCGACTCCCTCACGGTCGCGGCTCACTACCCGAAGCAAGTGGAATAGAGGCTGACGTCATATTAGTGAACTCGCCGCGTGCTTGTGTTAGATTCGTTCGCATGGCAACCCCAACACCCGCGATCGATCAAATCAAGCTCGCCATGGCGAGCACTAACGCGCTCTTCAACTCCGAGGTATTTCAAAACCGAAATTTCGCCGCTCTGGATCACGTCTACACCGCGGATGCCCGTATTCTTCCACCGGGCGCCCCGTTGATCTCGGGCCGGCCGGCCATCAAGGAGTTTTGGTCCAACCTCATCTTGTCGGCCAACGCGAAATCCGCAGTGCTCACATCGATAGACGTCATGCCAGCTGGTGACGGCGTTGTCGAGATCGGGCGCGCCACGCTCACGATCGACCCTGAGGGGAAGGGCGCGTCCGAACTGGAAGTAAAATATGTCGTGTACTGGCGACAAGAGGATGGCCGGTGGAAGTGGCACGTCGATATTTGGAATCCGAACTCCTGATGAAGATCTGCTTGTTGATACTCCCGCTGCTGGCCGGGCCGGCATTATTGGCCGCCAGCGCACCCGAGCTGTTCATTGCGATCCGGAGCGGCGATCACGCCCAGGTAAACAAGCTGCTGCGCGCTGGTACGGACGTGAACTCGGCCGATACTGACGGAACCACAGCTTTGATGCACTCGGTAATCGAGTCCGACGCGCGGATGATGAAGCTGCTGATCGACGGCGGCGCCAATGTGAACGCCAAGAACGCGCTGGATTCCACCGCACTGATGTACGCTGCTACCAATCTGGCCAAGACCCGTCTGCTGCTGGACGCGGGGGCGGACGCGAAAGTAACCGGCAAGCGCGGCGCCACACCCATGAGCGTTGCCGTTACGGCCGACGGATCGACGCCGGTTTTAAAACTTCTCATCGCCAAAGGTGCTCAGCCCGAAGACCGGCTGATGACGCCGGTGGCGCAAAAGGGCGATCTGGAAGCGATCCGGTTTCTGCTCAGCATCGGCGTTCACGCCGGTGACGCCGGCACCTTGTCCGCTGCGGTGTTGGGACGCTGCGAAGCGTGCGTCCGGTTGCTGGTGAAGAACGGCGCTACTGCCAGCGGACTCGGGTCCAATGGAGCGGGCGTTTTGAATGAAACAGCCAAGCGAGCCATGCCCGAGCTTTCCCAATTTCTGCTGGAGCATGGAGCTTCGCTCGAGTCAAAGGATCGCGAGGGCTTTACTCTCCTGATGCAGGCAGTGCTCTCCATGGCATCCCCGGCAGATCGCGACCGAATGGTGAAATGGCTGCTCTCGAAAGGCGTCGATCCCAACGCCACTAACGATCGCGGTGACACCGCGTATCAACTCGCGGCGCGCGTGGGTATCCCGTCAACTTTGGAATTGTTGGTAAAGTCCGGCGCCAAAGAAGTGAAGGAGGAGTGGCCCAAGCCCGCCGGGGGCGCTCCCACAGTGCAAGTGGCGATCAAGAAAATCCTGCCGATGCTTGAGATGAGTGGCGAGCAAGTGTTCAAGAGCCGGGGCTGTGTTTCCTGCCACAACAATTCGCTCCCTGCCATGACCGTCGCATTGGCGCGCAGCAAGGGGTTCGCGGTGAATGAGGAGCAGGCCAAGAAGGAGCTGGGATTCGCTGCGGCGACGGACATGCCTTATCTTGAGCCGATGCGCCTGGGGTCGACCATCGGCGGCGGCTCCGATACGCTCGGGTACACGCTGATGGGGATGGCGGCCGCGGGCTATCCGGCCGATGCCTTGACCGACGCGCACATTCACTACCTTTCGATTTACCAATTGGCGGACGGCTCATGGCGAACCACCAGCTACCGGCCTCCCGAAGAGTACGGACCGTTTTCGACCACCGCGGTGGTTCTGCGTTCCATCAAGCTGTACCCGATCCCGGGCCGGCGGGAGGAATTCCGCGACCGAATCGCACGCGCCAAACGCTGGCTGCTCTCGGCCCAAGCTTCTTCTCAAGAAGAGCGATCGATGCAACTCATTGCACTGGCCGATGCGGGCGCCAGTGCGACGGAACGCGCGCCCTTCGTGAGTGCGTTGAAGGCCGCTCAGAATCGCGACGGAAGTTGGAGCCTTCTTCCGGGAATTCCAGGCGAAGCCTATGCTACCGGCGAGGCGCTTTACGCCTTGCACGTGTCTGGAGAAGTTCCCACTACGGACGCGTTCTACCAGAGGGGCGTCGAATGGCTGCTACGAAATCAACTCGCCGATGGATCGTGGTTTATGCCGACCCGAACAGTCCCTGTGCAGCCCCACACATTCGAGAGCGGGTTTCCGCATGGCTGGCATCAATTCGCTTCCGATGGCGCCTCCAGCTGGGCGACCATGGCGTTGCTCTTCACCCTTCCCGGCGTCGCGCGCCCCGCTGCATCGCGATAACTTCACTTCGTCGAGAGATGGAACGATTTATCCGGATAGTCCGGCGCCTGCGGCACGGGCGTGGGTTGCTCGCGAATCAACTGGTCCAGGTGCTGCAGAGCGGCGTCCAGTTGCGCATCCTTGCCGTCGCTGGTGGCATGCGGCAAATTATCCACTACGATATCGGGATCCACGCCGTGCCCTTCGATCAGCCAGGTCCGCTCCGGGCTGTAGACGCCGGTTTCGCCGGTACTGGCGATCCCGCGGTCCGCCAGGAAATTGCTGAAGCTCAGCCACACCTCTCCGCCCCAGGTGCGGGTTCCAATGATCTTCCCCAGACCGAGACGACGAAACCCTTCGGCAAACGCCTCGCCATCGGAGCCTGTCCATTCGTCGCACAGCACCACCATGTGACCGCGAAACGCCTGCTGCATGTTCCAAGACGGCTCACCCACGCGAGGCTTCCAATACATCCAGGCTTTGCGCGCCAGCTTTCCGAGAATCCAACTATCGATGTTGCCACCCCCGTTATGACGCACGTCGATAATGAGTCCGTCGCGCGTGAAAACCGGTGAATATTCTTCCACCCACTGGTTGATATCGTTCGCGCCCATCGCGCGAAGGTGCACATAACCGATCTTGCCTGCGGACGCCTGCTCCACCTTGAGGCGGCGCGTGTATTCCCACTCGCGATAGCGCAGGTCGGCGTCGTCCGCGATGGAAATCGGCTTGACGATCACTTCGCGCGTTTCCGTCTTGCCTTTCGGGCGCACTCGCAATAGCACCTGTTTGCCGGCCTGGTTGCGAAGCGCGGCGCCCGGATCCGACCCAGCCGGTTCGGAGGCGGCAAGTTCCCGCCCGTTGATCGCAAGGATCGCGTCGCCTTCGGCAATATCTACACCGGGACGAGACAGCGGTCCAAGTTTGTCGGGACGGTCGGGATCGGATTGGTAGATGTGTTCGACAACATAGCCGCCCGCGGCGGCATCGCGCGCAAGCCGCGCGCCAAGAGTAGCAGGTTGAATCTGATCCGCGCCCTGGCGCACGTCGCCGCCCACCACAAACGTGTGCAGGAGCGACAACTCGCTCACCATTTGCGCGATCAGATCGTTCAGCTCCTCGCGATCGTGTACCCGGCCCGCGAGTTCCGTGTACTTGTCCCGCATGGCCGTCCAGTTCACGCGATGCATGTTGGGATCGTAAAAATAATCGCGGTGCAGACGCCACGCGTCGAGCAGCGCCTCGTGGAACTCGTCGGACGGGATCACGGAGAAGGTCCAATCCTTCAGCTCCACGTGACCGTCGGCCAGCGTCTTGGGGTCCTTCAGCGCGCTCTCCTTGACCGAAGAATCGAATATCCAGAGATCGCTCTGCTTGGGATTAGCCTGCTTGCGAACCAGCATCTTTTTGCCGTCAGCCGAGATCTCATAGTCGCTCAAGCCTTCCATCAGGGTTTCGGGCTTGTCGCCTTTGTTGGCGATGTCCAGGCACTGGAGCGCGCTCTTATCGGGCGTCTCCGCATCGCGGTTGATCCAACACAATCGTTTGCCCGGGACAGTCAGGTTCGCGTAATTTCCCGGTGGAACTGGCACTTCCTGAATGCGGGCGGCGATACGGTCGAGATCGATTTCAACTTTCGGAACAACGACGGGCTTCGCGGCGTCGCCTTCTTTCTTCGCCGGATCGTCTTTCTTGGCAGGCTCATCGGGCTTATCTGTATGCAATTCGTCGGCGGGCTCGAAGGGCGAACGAAGACCTTTGGTCAGCGCCAATTGGTAGATCTTGACTGAGCGGTCAAAGTACGGATCGGGTTGGCGCGAGCCCCAAGGAGCGCGGACAACGGACTTCAGAGCGCGATCGGAGAGGAAGTAGATCCATTTGCCGTCGGAACTCCAGGCGGCGGAAGCGTTGCCGTAGCGGTCGCTAGTCAGCGGCGTAAGAGCGCTCGATTCCACGCTGTACAGCATGATTTGGGAGAACTGATTTTCGGTGTCTTGCCCGAACGTAAAGAAGCGGCTGTCGGGCGACCAGCGGACGCTTTCAAACGGAGGGCCGGAATTGCCGCTGTACTTGCCGAAAGCGATTTGCTTTTCCGCTTTCGTCGCCGTATCGAGCAACCACAGCCGATTGTTCTTGTCCTGATGCGCGATCCATTTTCCATCCGGAGAAGGCACGCCTTCCCAGCGCAGGATTTTCCCATCACTGGTCAGCTTTTCGCCTGGGCCCACGCCGTTCGCCGGAAGTTTCCAGAACTCCACTTCTCCGCTCTCGGTGGAAAGCGCGAGCAGTGACTTGCCATCGGGCAGCATGCGCGCATCGCGGTATCGCCCCGGCTTGTGCGCGGCCACGTCCACGAACCGGCCGGTGGATTTGGCCGGCGCCACAAAGACACGGCCCCGCGAAGTGAGAACCACACGGTCGCCGTCGGGCGAGAGATGAACCGACGTGGTGTACTCAATCGGATTATTCACCCAATGCTCGCGCAGATGCTCGAAGTCCGACGACAATTCGATGGGAACCGTTTTGTCCGCGGCCGACGCAATGTCGTAAAGATGAAGATCGGCGCCGAGTTGGTAGACGATGCGGCCGCCCGCGAGCGACGGCGACTGCGCGTCCCATCCCTGGCTGTGCGTATGCTGGCGAAGATTTTTCCCGTTCTCGTCCATGGACCAGAGATTCATGGTGCCGTCCCGATCGCTCAGAAAATAGACGCGGCCGTTCCACCACATCGCCGCCTTGCTGGTGCCTGGAAAATCTGCGGTGAGAGGCCGGGCTTCCTCGCCAGCCGTGAACTTCCAGATGTTTTGCGCGGTACCGCCCTGGTAGCGTTTGGTGGAACTTCCTTGCGGCGGCTGACGAGTGAAGAAGAGCGTCCGGCCACGCGCGTCGTAACAGCCTTGCGCAGCCTGGCTCAACGGAATTACCTCGATCCGGTTGTCCGTTGCGATGACGGCTAACTGATCGTCGGGAAGCGTTGAATATCGAGAAGTGGAGAAGAGAATTTTGCCGTCCGGGGTCCAGCCGATGGAACTCGCGCCGGCGTTGTCGAAAGTGCGGCGGACGGGAAGGCCGCCCGCGGCCGGAATGGTGTAGACCTCGCGCGGGCCTTCATAGCTGGCGGCGAACGCGATGGTCTTGCCATCGGGCGAGAATGCGGCGTTGGTCTCTTCGCCCAGGTGCGTGGTCAGACGCCGGGCGACGCCGCCCTCCACGCCCACTTCCCAAAGATCGCCTTCCGACGTGAAGACGATAGTATCGCCGTGAATTGCGGGGAATCTATAGTAGCCCCGATTCTGTTGCGCGGAGCAAACCGAAACGAAAGCAGCGGTTGAGACGAAAGCGAGTGCCAGGCGGTGCATAGGAATAGGATATGCAAATTCCAAGCCGCAGGACCCGGCTTGTGAACTCAGCCGTAACAACGCTATAAAAACAACTGTACTGCAAGGTGGAGCAGTTTGCGCCGGGAGGCGCCCATGAGAAATGAAACGAAGCACGAATCGTATACTGACGAGTCACGTGGGCAGCCTGTCAAGACCCGAGGATCTCATCGAGATGTACCGAGACCAAGCGCCGCCCGGCGTGCTGGAACCAAGGCTGGCGAGCGCTGTCGCCGAAGTGGTGCGCCAGCAGGTGGAAGCCGGCATAGACGTGGTCAACGATGGGGAATTTGGAAAGCCCGTGTCGGATGGGGTGGATTATGGGGCATGGTCGACCTACATTTACCAGCGTCTGAGCGGGTTCGAAATGCGGGATCTGCCCGCCGACTTCAGCGTCATCAGTTCGCTCATGGGAAGCAGCAAAGACCGTGCGGATTTCGCGGAGTTCTACCAAAGCGGCGAAGATGGAATCGGGAACCGATACCGCCCCCTTCGATACCCGACCAACGTTGGGCCGATCCAGTACACGGGACACAAGCTGATCCAGCGCGACATTCAGAACCTGAAGGCGGCTCTCGCGGGCCAGCCGGTGGAAGAGGCTTTCGTCACGGCGGCGGTGACCGGCGTGGCCGTGCTGCCCAGCGAATACTACAAGCACCCCGAGGAGCAAGCTGCCGCCGTGGCGGAAGCCATGCGGGAGGAGTACAAAGCGATCACCGACGCCGGCATGAACGTCCAACTGGACGATCCCATCATCGTCAATGTGTATGAATGGCGGTTCTCGATGAGTGGAGACATGGCGGCGTTCCGAAAATGGGCCGCAAGGCACGTTGAATTGGTGAACCACGCCCTAGCGGGGATACCGGAGGACAAGGTCCGATACCACATCTGCTGGGGCAGTTGGAAGGGTCCGCACAGCACGGACCTGCCGCTTCGAGAGGTGATCGACCTGATGCTGAAGGTGAAAGCCAGCCAGTATTCCGTGGAGGCGGCAAACCCACAGCACGAGCACGAATGGAAGGTTTGGAAAGATGTGAAGCTCCCCGCGGGCAAGGCGGTGATCCCGGGAGTGGTGACGCATAAGACGAATGTACTGGAGCACCCCGACGTGATCGCCGACCGGATACTGCGGTACGCCGAGGCCGTAGGCCGGGAGAACGTGATCGCCGGTACGGACTGCGGCATGGGCGGCCGTATCCATCCGCAGTTGGCCTGGGCAAAGCTGCGCGCATTGTCCGCCGGCGCCGCGCAGGCGAGTAAGCAGCTCTGGGGACGACCGGGCTGAGCTAACCAGCTACTTGCTGCCCGAACCCTGCTCACAGGGCGTCGGCATCCACTTGGACCGGTCGGGCTCTCGTTTGAAGTGCGTGCTGGTGATGAATGGCTGGTTCAGGTAGTGCGGGTCTTCCACGATAGTGAATACGGTCAACCAGTCGGTCCCATACGCCGACAGACGATCGAAGTATTCCGTCATCGTGGTGTCCTCGCTGTAAGGAACGCCGTTCTTGCGCAGGAATCCGGCCTTTAGATTGGTGGTGACCACCTTCAGCGCACCGGGTTTTCCCTGCCCTTGCTGGAGACTCACGCCCAGGCCGCCTGGCTGCGTGATGCGGTCCCACTCGGCCATCGAGTTTCCTTGCCACGTCCGCGCGGACTGCGGTTTTTGCGACTTGTCGAAAACAAGCCGGCGCGTTTGTTGCCCGGCATCGGTATCGATGCGCAACGTGGTGTCGTTCTCCCAGCTGATCTGGAGCCGTCCCGGCACGCGCATGAGCGCCGCGGCGCCGTAGGGCTTGCAGCCGTCGCTCGCCAACTGGGACGGGTCCCACGTGTCGGCCACCTTGCGTCCCTCGGCACTGAGCGGGACGCTGGTGTAGTCGCCTTTCTTGGGGATCAGCATGCGCCAGCGCCAGTCTTCGGTGACTACCGAAACCCAGGTTCCCGTCAGATCGATGGGCGCGGCTTCCTTGGGAGTTTTTGGAGGTTGAGGAGCGGGGCGCGCTTGCGGAGTGGCCGGTGCACACATCGACCAACAAGAGGAACGCTGCTGCCGCGAGTCGCATGCTCATTTCGGTGACAGGCTTTTATAGACAGCTTCGATAAACATCGAAGTGGTCCACGGGCCGGTGTCCGATCCGTAGCGCGAGTCATACTCAAGCGTCGGCCGCGCCGCCTTCACTTGATCGAGCGTCATCCCTTTCTTGATCGAAGACTGAATCCGATCGCGGATGATGGTGACCATGTCCCGATATTCCACTACGTCGGCTTCATCGCAGATTCGCCCGTGGCCGGGAATGACCATGGTCCCGCCTTCCTGCCAGTCCTTCGGGATGGTGATTTCGATGATGCGGTTCAAACCGTCAATCACTCCGTTGATGCTGCCGCCCTTGTCGATCACCGGATAAGTGGTGGTCCCGAAGATGTCGCCGGTGGCAATGACGTCGGAGCGCCGGAAGAACACCAGGCTGTCGCCATCGCTATGCGCGGCCGGCACATGGAACGATTTGAATCGCCTCATTGTTCAAAAACAGTTCTTTCCAGTCCGGATAGGATTCGGTGGGCCACCCGCCCACTGGCATCAACGCCTTCTGACCGCTAGGCGCGCTCACCGCGGCCAGCACGGCCTCGTGCGCAAACACCATCGCGCCAGGTCCGCCGCTGTCGCTGGCGCGTCCACCACCAGGCGCTTTCCCGAGAGCCGCCAGGCGCTCGTTGCCGCCCATGTGATCCGGATTGCGTTGCGTGTCGACGATGAAGCGAATCGGTTTGTTCGACAACTTTCGGATCGCGGCGATCACCTTGTCGGTGGCCTTGCCATCGCCGGTATCGATCAACAGGACGCCGTCTTCGCCTACCTGCACGGCCATGTTCGCGCCCGCGCCGGCCAGCAGGTAGACATTTCCCTGCACCGGCAGCACTTGAATTTCGCCGTGCCGTGTCGGTCGTCTGAGGCGAAACAACGCGCGGAAAACTTTTGCCCGGCACCGGTGGAGGGAAAATGCGGTTGTCGAGATCGTTCTTCTCCAATTTCACCGATGTATTCCGGATAAGTGGTGGCGGCCCCGCCTCGCGCCGCCTCGGCCGGAACGCCGCTCTTGGTCGAGGAACTCCTGGATGTGGGCTGTCTGGCCGGGAAGGTAGTGCGGCACCCAACCCTTGGGACGGCCGCCGAGCTCGTCGATGATTTGCGCGGGCCCGCAGTTTCCCCAGGCGTCGGCATTGGTGGTGAGGCTCAGCACAAAGTTGGAGGTTCGAATGAGCGGCTCGTCCAGGTAGACGGGATCGTTCACGAAGCTGGCCAGCATCAGATAGTTGCCGTAGCGGGTGTAATACTCGGTCATGGTGGCCAGATCGCTAGTGGGCGCGCCGTTGCGCAACAGCCAGCCGGTTTTGATATGCGTGGTTTCCACCACCAGCATATTTCGCTCCCAGTGTCCGGTGGAGAACCCGGCCCAGGTGTGCGGCGCAAGAGGCGACGGATGCTCGCGGCCATCCATCCAGATGGTGCGGGGCCGGCCGTAACTGCCCAGCAAGCTGTAAGCTTGTAGCTCTCCCGATACCGGGTCTATAATTTTCGAGAACCGAATATTCGCCGGGCCTCGCATGGCGTAGGTGACGACGTGCGGGATGCATTGGCGCTCAAAGGTGGACCGGGCCGATTCATCCCAGCTCTGCGCCTTGCGCCATCCCGATTCGTTGAGCGGCAGCCCGGTGTAGTCGCCCAGCCGCACGCCGCCGCGATGCTGTAAATCTTCGTGGAACGTGGCGGCCCATTCGCCGCCCAAGTCGATCTGGGCAAAGGCGGAGCCTGCGGTGACAAGGATTACGATGCCGAGTTTGCGAGCTCGAGTGAGAGACATGAATAAGCAAAACGAGTCTATCGCAAAAGGGGTCACGGCGGGTTAAGCCACCAAAGGCGATCGAGTGTTATTGGCGGTGTGTCGGCGGAATCGGTACTACATGTATCTGGAAGGACGGAAGAAATGTTCTTCCTCCCCCACAATGCTACGCTTGTCGGCATGGAGCAGCACCTAACGCTACCCCTGCCTCGTCTGGTAAGCGGAAACTGCCCAGCATGTTCAAGCACTGAGATTGTGGTGAAAACCATCCACCCGGATGGAATGAATTACGAAGGATACTGCCCTGGGTGTGGAGTGGATCTCGCGGGCGCTCTCATCGAGGGAGCCATTAGAGTGGTGGGTCTGAAATAAATCGTTTTCAATAGTCAGGCTTGAACCCGCCAGAACTCGACGTGGTCGGTGGGTTCCACCACGCCAATCCAACTAGCCGCAAACGTGTGGTGTTGGCGGGGCCGTGTAAACTTGCCGGAGTGGCAGTGACGGCTGCGGCAACGTCTACATTTTCTCATTCAGGACCGAACCGATAATGATGCTATGAAAGCGGGGTTTTGCGTAAACTGCGAGCAAAACCCCTGGTATGTATGTGCTGCAGCAATATGGAACAGGCGGCCTGCTCGTCTGCTGAACGACTGAAATCGTTGTCAACACGCATGGCCTCGGCTCTGTAATCTGAGCCCAACCGACGACGCATGTTTTCCAAGATCATCTTATAGCGTATGCTCCCGTGGCGCCCATGCTCACGAGGCTAGGTATTTCAAGGCGTAGTAGGCCAAGCGTTTATGAGGTTCCATGCGTTCACGGATCCGATTCCTGTGGCGAAGTCCCACCCCGGGTTGGCCAGATACGCGGGTTGGTCATAATATTCGGACGTGGACAGGACTCCATAAACGACGCCTGCAGTCCGGTAACAATTGACGAGAAAACCATACGGACCGGCTTCACACACACTATCGTTGTCGCCCTGCGTGATGTCGTAGAAGACACAAGCGCTGCCGGTCTTCGGCACGGTGTTCGAATTACAGTAGTTGGTAGGAGTCGTGGTGCCGTACTCAGCCTTGGCGATCCCATAGTAGACCGGATTGGGGTTTCCCCACCTGCTGCCGGTCTTCTGATTGATCAGCGCCTGAATTCCGGCCATGATCGGCGACGAAAGGGACGTACCGCCCCAACCCGACCACTGGCTGGGGGGAACAGAAGCACAGGGGGGGAATCCGCCGCCAACTTCGGGATTGGGATCAGTCCAGCACGCTACGTAGTAAGAATTCCAGAAACCGTTCGATGCGAACAGGGAAACGTCGGGAATATCGCGGACTCCGTCGTAAGGGTTGCCCAAAACTCCCCTCTGCCACGCAGGCTTGGGGTAGCCGGCGCAAGTTCCACTTACCAGCCCGGTTCTGGCCGCACCGCCTGTGGCGCATCCACTGGGTCCGCCGCTGCCGCCAACAGCGTCCAGCAGGCCGCCAAAATCGGGACTGTTGCACAGGCTACTGGGAGTGGCTCCAAAGTAGGAAGCGAGAACGCCCCCCGCGCAGGAGTCGTTCCAGGGAATCTCCTGGATGTACGACAATGCGGAACTATCGTCGGGACGATTGGTGGAAAGCCAGTAGGTGCTGGCGGGAACGTTGTCCGGCAACCATCCAAAATCTGTTCCGCCAACCGAAACGTTGTAGGGCGTGGAGGTGAAGCCACTGACGCCGATTCCATGAGTAGCAACAAAACCATCGTCGGCGCTGGCGGCATTCTCATCGCCCGACGATACGAAAATGGATACGCCCTCGGCGACCCCCTGCTGGTATGTGTTGAAGTAAGCAAGATTCGCTGTGGCGCCATTAATAGCCTCGTCTTCGCCGTAGCTAATGCTAACTACCGAAGGCAGATTCGACGCCGGTCCATTCAATACGTTCTGGAGCGCAATCAAACCCCCGAAGCTGGTTCCGGTATCGGCACACGCCGCGAGCACGATGGAGGCGTTCGGCGCTGCCGCCGACGCCCACTCTACGTCCAGCGCCGCTTCGGCGTCATCCCCGAAGCCGGGATCGGTAGGTAGCGATGCGAACCCCGGATTGGTGCAGGTCAAGGCGCCCTTCGGACTCTCCTCAGTCAGGCTTGCGTTAGGATACTTCTGCGCGAGGCCAAGAGTGGTCCGGAACACATTCCAATCTTGCTTGGAATAAAGATACGTGTCTTCCACCACCATGATGGCCTGACCCAGGCCGGTGTATCCGGCTTTGAATGCCGGATTGAAATTATAAATGAAGCCGATATCCCCTGGGACCAGCGCATATTCGGGGCCGTACGGGGTGGTAAACGTGTACTTTCCTCTGGGCACCAGTAACGGCCTCGGGTAAAAGTTATGCAGCGAGACGACGCCGGCCACGGCCGGCTCCAACGCGGCGGGAATCTTCGGGTCGCTGACATTGGCGAAGTGTGTTTTGCCGTTCACTTCCAGGCTGTGAATCTCGGTGTGATAGGCGCTGCGCACCATGCCGGCCGTGCCGCTGAAATCGATCATCAGGCCGCTCGACTGGACTCCATGGACCGTGAATCCGTGCTGTTTCAGCCAACCCGTAACAGTGTCTACATCTTCCTTGGCGACGCCGTAATGTTCGGTGAACTGATCGGCGGTGAGCCAGTGGTGAAAATTCGGCGATTGGGAGTCATGCAACTGGTCGATATACTGCTCGAGCGCCGCCTCCCGCTCCGGGGACCGCTTCAACTGGAGCAGCATGTGGTTCAGTTGAAAATTGTCCGCCACCATACCGCGATCGTTCCTGCCATTCGCTTCCGGGCGGGTGTTACCCGGCAAGGTGATGAGCTTCGACTCATCGACAGCATCGCGGATAGCGTGTGTGGGACGGCCAGCAGGTTGAGCGTTGACGAAGGACGTCAAACTCAGCAACCCAAAAGTAAGAATCCAATACCCAGTTCCTGGCAAACTTTGCATGATCTCCTCCGAACTTTCAATGCGGCTAATTCCAGTTTGGCCGCGTGACACGTGGTCTAGTATACACTTTCCAGGGCTTTCGGGAAGCAGAAAATGGTTACACGGCCTGCGAAGTCTGTTAGTCGCGCGATAGTTCCAGAGTCCGATCGAAGCGAGGCATCAGCGGGAGTAGCAGGAGCCAGCAGAATAAACGCCGATACCGGATAACACGTCGCTTCCTCGATCGCTGCTGGCACTTCAACCCGTAGCGGCATCACGACCTGGTCGCGATAAGCTGGCACGGCGCAGTCGTATGCGAAAGTCGGCGCGGCGGACGGCTAAGGCGTAGTGGCCGATACGGTGGCCGAGAGCGGCGAAAGGTCGCCGCCGGTGTCCTCCTCCCGCACCGCGTAATAGTATTTCGTCGCCGGCGTGACCGGGTAATCCGTGTAGGAAGGCTCGGTGGTAACGGCCACCTGGCTCAGACTGGAAGGTGAGGTTCCCCGGTAGATGTCGTAGGCTGCGATCGGCATGCCGCTAGTACCGGCCGTCCAGGTCAGCCCGATCTGATTGGTCGATACCGGTGTCGCCACCAGCTTTGTCGGCGCTTTGGGCGGTGCCAGCGTAGTGGCCGATACCACCGCCGACATCGCCGAGACGTTCCCGGAGGTATCCACCGCTTGCACGCTGAAGTAGTATGTGGTTCCCGGCGTCAGTGGGTAGCTGGTGTAAGCAGTGGGTGTGGGGTTGGTGGTGGCCACCTGGCTAAGCCCTGCCGGCTTAGGTCCCCGGAACACATAATAGGCGGCCACCGCTTCCAGATCAGTCGAGGGCGACCACGTCAGGTTGATCTGCTTTGAGGAAACCACCGCCGTCACCAGATTGGCGGGCTTGCTGGGAGGCGTCACATCCTTCGTGGTGACTGACACACTCTGTGAGGGCGAGGTGTTTCCACCCAGATCGTAGGCGGACACCATATAGGTATATGTGGTCGCCTGTGTCAGTCCGGAGTCTTGGTAGGACGTTCTGGCAGTGGTCCCGAGCTGCACGCCGTTGCGGAACACATTGTAACCGGCCACCCCCACGTCATCGGTGGAGGCGCTCCAAGTCACGGATGCCGTGGTGGTCGCTGCCGATCCTCCGGTAAGGTTTGATGGGGTGGTGGGCGGGATGGTGTTCGCAGGCGAGACCAGCATGTTGTAGGAGTTCAGGCCCGTGGGGGTGAAGTCGCCTTTCTGCGTAGCGGTCCCCGCCACAGGGGCCCACGTAGCCTTTATCTCCATGGGCGTCAGATCCTCGGTGGAACTGTCATACGGCAGATCGCCACGGAAATTGAATGTTGAGAACGGCGACCAAAAATACATCTGGCTGTAGTTGCCCAGCTTCTGCATGGTCTTGAGGAAATAGGTATCCAGCGGCTCCCAAAAGTTGAACGGATTGCGGGCGTAAATCTGGTTGTAGTCGAGCACGTTCACCTCGCTGTTCCGGAGCTTATACAGCCAGCATTCCGTCATCGCGACAGGCTTGCCGGCCGCGGCCGCCGTACTGGCTATCGTCAGGGCATTGTTCAGAAAGTCATCGTTGATCAGGTAGATGTGCATGTCGATGAAGTCCAGGGGCAGGGTGACCAGACTCTGCGTGAGGGCCAGGTATTGCGGATACCAACTGCCCATCCCGGCTCCCACCTTGAGACCGGGAATCCCCGCCTCCCGGACGCTGGTCAGAATCTGGCTCACCATGCTGGTGGCACCGGCGACGGTGTTAACCTCGGTTTGTCCGGAATTCATGGATTCTGTGTCCGGCTCTTCCATCAGCACCATGTAATCCGGCTGCATGATCTGGGCGACCGTTTTCGCCGTCTGCGCGCGCGCCTTCTGGTATTGGGTCCAGTCGAGGGTGGCATAGAAGGACGCCACGCTAAAGCCGGAGTAGACGCCGTTGGGCCACATGGCATCGTTTTCGATCACTATTTTCATGCCCAACCCCCGGATAAAACTGGCCACCTGGGTATAGAAGTTCACGTATTGCTGATACTCCGCCTGGCTGGAGAAGAAGGGCTCGTACAGCATGGGAAAGGGGAGTTCGATCATCACCGCCTGATACCCCATGGCCTTGAACCCCTGCAACTCGAGCTGCACTTCCTTGATGTCCAGGGGATTGATCAGTTGCGGGCCTGCGTTCCCATTCGCAACCAAGGAATTCGCCGTATAGAGAACCGGATACTTGGTCCCGTTCCAACGGCTGTTCAGCGTGGCATTGAAGGAGGTGAGATGTCCATCCAACTGGGTATACAGGTCCTGGAAGGCCGCGGGCACCGGGGGCGGAGTTGCCGCGTTACAAAATGGATGTAAAACCGACACTGTCAGAATTATGGGAAGACAGAGGCGAGATCGCATCGCAACGCGCAAAATTGATGAAGACTTCATGAAGTTAATACCTTTCAAGTACTAAACTGAAAACAGATTCACTCACCACCGCATCGAAGCTCGCGATCTGCGTGCTCAAGGCGTTAACAGATCCCGATATACAGCTGGGACAGGCGTGGCCTTTGATTTTTCCTTGAGATCATTCGTGACGCGTTGCAAACGGAAGCGGCTCAAGTGCCGAAGCGCGACTGGAGACCAACCAACTTCTGGTGAAGAACAGGTCTTGAAAATCTCTTACTTAGTACATCGACTCAGATGAACGACGCGCCCGATTTGTGATCGCGGCACGGACTGGATATCTCGTAAGGTTACCTATAGGTGGCGCAAGCGCCGGCGGCCCGGCCAACGCGCAATCCCTTACGACTGGTTTTGGCAGTGAGCGTTAAACTGGTATGAACCCTGTACAGGATCATTGGTTGTTGCTTGTCACGGTTAGGCGCTGCCACGGCCACAGTGCAGACTCCTTTCATCTCGTCGCGACGCCCGCGGCCGAGCAAGTTCTGATATCAGCAGCAAGGGTTTGCTGCTTTACGACCAGCGAAACCTTTCGGCCAGTACCTGGCTGCCAGCCGCAAGGAGAAAGGTGGCGGCTCCGGCGATCGGCGGCGTCCTACGCTGGACTTTCCTGGAGTCGCTCCAGCGGCCCCTGCAATTCTGCTCCGCGCGGCGTCATGACTGAATCACCTGATTTGCGATCTGCCGGGTTTTGTTCCGAACTACTCTGCTGCTGACTCCGCTTCAGTACAGCTAATTATGCTCATGCCGCTTCAGCATTGTCAACAGGTAGCTGCAAAACTGTGCTGAAGCAGCTTTAGAATCAATCGAGTGGTTCGGAAGGCCTCGATTCTGAGCGCGGAATCGCCTGGCGGGTGGCCGATTCGTTGTCGTTGCGCGGCTTTCCGGGCTACGCGCTGGATGAACAGACGCCGGACCATTCGACTATTTCGCGCACACGGCGGCTTTACTGTACGAAACCGGCGGCGTGCGGCGGCTTCACCTGCGGGGTCGCGACGACATCCTAAAACGGCTGTTGGTACATGCGGCGGCCTTCAATATTTCGCTCTTGCTGCGAAACAACTTCGGATGGGCACACCCCGACGGCGACAGCGGAGAGATAGAAATCTACCACATATCTTTCATCGAGCCACAAGTGCTGGATTCGGGTGGTGAGCGCGGTGGGAATCGAACCTACAACCTAGTGATTAAGAGTCACTTGCTCTGCCAATTGAGCTACGCGCCCGCTTCGGAAATCACACGCAGGATGCCGACGCTCGCAAATCTTCACTCGCGCCAACTTTTCGATTGTACCACTGAACCGAATCGCAAATCATTTCTCAATCTCTTCTTTCGGCGCAAACGAAGCCGCCGCGATCTGGGCGATATCCAGCAGTTTCGGCGGCGTCGCGGAAACTCCCGCCAGCGCGTCGCGAAACATGGTGTTGCAGAACGGACAGGCCGCGGCCACCACGCTCGCTCCCGTCGCTACTAATTCCTCGGCGCGCTCTATGCTGATGCGTTTGCCTTTCTCTTCGCCGAGGAACGCCAGCCCGCCGCCCGCGCCGCAACAAAATGATCGCTCGCGCGACCGCGCCGGATCGATGAGCGTTCCGAACTTCGAGACCACCTCGCGCGGCTCATCATACACGTTGCGATAGCGTCCCAAATAACACGGATCGTGATATACGATCTTCTCGCCAACGCTCGTTCGCGCAGGCAACTGATCCAAATGCCGCGCCAGAAACTCGCTGTGATGCTCGATTGGTGGCGCTTGCCCATATTCCGCCCAATCCGTGCCGATGGTGCGGACACAATGCGGGCAAATGGAAACGATCTTTTTGACCTTGTTCTGCTGTAGCGTCTCCAGATTGCTTTCCGCGAGCTGGCCGAACGCGAGATCGTTGCCCAGCCGGCGCGCCGGATCGCCGGTGCATTTTTCTTTGCGCAGCACGCCGAAGCTCGCGTTTAATCCGCGGAAAACCCGCACCAGCGACGCGACGATTTCCCTGCCCTGAGGATCGTACGCGCCCATGCAACCAAGCCATAGGCAGTAATCCTGCGTGCCGTCGAAAATCGGCAGCTCCTGCTTCTGAATGAACTTATCGCGCTCGCTGGACGAAAACCCGAGCGCGTTGCCGTTGCGTTCCAGATTCAGGAACAGCTTGGTGCCGTAATCGTCTTCCCATTTGCCCGTGTTGACCGCGCCGCGCCTCAGCCCAATGATCATCGGGAGATGCTGCACTCCCACCGGGCACTGAAACTCGCACGACCCGCAGGTGGTGCATTGGAAGACGGCTTCCTGCGAGAGATGGGCGCCAAGAAGCGGCTCTTCGCTCGCTGGACCAAACTCATTGAGATATCCGCGAACTCCGAGCGCGATTTCCTTGGGGTTCAGGATTTTTCCGGTATTGGTGGCAGGGCAATACTCGGAGCAGCGGCCGCACTCGACGCAGGTGAAGGCCTGCAGTGAAATCAATTCCGTGATGTCCTTGCCGGTGTCGAGACCGAAGTCGTCGTCGCCTGAGAGCGGCGGGATCTTGCTGAAAGTATCGCGCTTCAAGAAGACCGTTACCGGGCTCAGCACCAGATGCAGATGTTTGGTGTGCGGGACCAACGGCAGGAACACGAGAATGAGTCAGCGTGTGCGCCCACCAGAGCAGGCGGCTCGATTCCCAGCCGTTCACGAAGGTCGCGAGATAGGTGGCCATGAGCAGGAAAATCAGCAGCGCGATGATGCCGGATTCCGGCGACAACGGCCCCAGCCATTTGGGACGGATCACAAATCGGCGAAAGGCCAGTCCGGCGATCGAGATGGCCACCGCGATCGCGAAGACCGCGGCCAGGTACGAAATAGAACGGCCCGAAACGCCCGAGCCGATCCAGAAACCCGAGCCGCAGACCTTCGGCGAAATGGTTGAGAGTGATTAGCGCGAATACGCAGAATCCCCAAAACACCAGCGCGTGAGCGATGCCCGGCAGCGGCCGTTGGGAAATCACTTTCCCTTGCAGCATCACTTCCCAGATGAAGTCGGCGACGCGGCGCGCCACGGGCTGGAGGCGAAAATCGGCGTCTGTCTTGGACTGCCGCACAACATGCCAGACTTTGCCGAAATCGCCACCAAAAACCAAATAGGGAAGCTGCCAGCAGGACGAGGAACAGGGCCGACTCCGGCCAGGTCAATTGGGGCACCAACTGCGAGTGTAGCGCAGGGATCGGCTCCCATCCGTAAGGTCCGGGAATGAGTGGCGCGCGCACTCGTGCGTGCCGCGTCGGCAATCATGCCGACGCTCGGCGGATTCAGACGCTCGGCGGATTCAGCAGAGGGTTCTGCGTGAAACGCAGCCTAAGGCGTTCACACGATTGTGAACGCGGCACGCACGAGTGCGTGCGCCACAACCCTAAAGGCTATGGCCCTAAGCTACGATAGTTAGATTAGGGGGAATCGTTTGCGTTTCATAATGTCCGGGGCCGCGGGTTTTATCGGCTCGCACCTCAGTGACCGTCTGATTGCCGAAGGGCATCAGGTAATCGGCTATGACAACTTTATGACCGGAGATCCTCGCAATCTCGAGCATCTGAAGGGCAATCCCGCGTTTGAGTTTCGGGAATGGGATGTGTGCCAGCCTTTTGAACCGGAAGGGCCGGTGGATGGCGTGCTGCATCTGGCATCGCTCGCCAGCCCCAAGGATTATTTCGAGCACCCCATCGAGACGCTGGACGTGGGTTCTACGGGGACGCGCAATATGCTGGAGATCGCGCGCCGGCACCAGGCTCGGTTCATGGTCACCTCCACATCGGAGTGCTACGGCGATCCGCTGGAGCATCCGCAAGTGGAGACCTATTGGGGCAACGTGAATCCGGTGGGCGTGCGCTCCTGCTATGACGAAAGCAAGCGCTACGCCGAAGCCTGACCATGGCTTACCACCGGGTGCACGGCGTGCGGACCACCATCGCGCGCATCTTCAATACCTACGGCCCGCGCATGCAATTGAAGGACGGGCGCGTGGTGCCCGCGTTCATCGATCAGGCGCTGCACGGCGAACCGATGACGGTGTTCGGCGACGGCACGCAAACGCGCAGCTTCTGCTACGTGCGCGATCTGGTGGATGGGCTGTACCGCCTAACGCTTATCCGACGAGCGCTATCCGGTGAATCTTGGAAATCCGCAGGAGCTGACGATTCTCGAATTCGCCGAGCGCATCCGCCGGCTCACCGGAACCACCGCCCAGCTCGAGTTCAAGCCGCTCCCGCAGGACGATCCCAAGCGGCGGCAGCCGAACATCGCCAAGGCGAAAAAGATACTGGGCTGGGAGCCCAAAGTCAGCCTGGAAGACGGGCTCAAGGAAACTATCGCGTACTTCCAGAACCTGCCTTCACCGGTTCTCGCGCAGTAACGACCGGCGCTACTTCGATCCAGACCTTCGCGGCGGCGGCTTTGCCGAATTGCACCGGCTGGCCTGCGATCCGCAGCGTCAGCGTGTCGTCGTAATTGGACGCCATCATGCGCACCACGGCGCCCGGATGGATTCCCAGCCCGTGCAGATATTCCAGCAGCCGCCGGTCGCGTTCGAAGACGCTCACCACGATGGAATCGGATTCGGCTGGCGCTTCGTCGAGCGGCCGCAGGCCCCGGTCGCGACGATCCTGCGGCGTGTCGCCCTCCACGCGATTCCCGTGCGGGCACGCCTCGCCGGTGCCGAGCTTTTCGAGCAATCGCCGCTCGAAATCGGCTGAGACCGCGTGCTCCAGCTGCTCGGCTTCCTCATGGACCTTGTACCACTCCATGCCGAAAATCTCGGTGAGCATGCGCTCGATCAGATGATGCCGGTTGAGCAGCCGATTGGCGATATCGCGGCCCGGCGGGAGTGAGCGAAAGCGTTCCATCGCGCCCGGTGCGGATCAGCGCGTCGCGCTTCAGGCGCTTGATGGCCATGGTGACCGCGGGCGCCGAAACGTTCAGCCAGCGCGCCAGCGTAGCTGGGATTACAGGCTCGCCTTCGCTCTCGGCTTCCGCAATGGCCTTGAGGTAATTTTCCTTGGATACGGTGATTTTCACGCCAAATCAAATTGTATCGCCCCATAGGTTAAGATTGTTCAAACCGCCATGCCCCTACCCGCCGGCACGCGCTTGGGACCCTACGAAATTCTCGCGCCGATTGGCGCGGGCGGAATGGGTGAAGTTTACCGCGCGCGTGACTCGCGGCTGAATCGCGAGGTCGCCATCAAAGTTTCCGCCGAGCGTTTTAGCGACCGGTTCGAGCGCGAAGCCCATAGCATTGCGGCGCTGAATCACTCCAATATCTGCACGCTGTTCGACGTGGGGCCGAACTACCTGGTCATGGAACTGGTGGAAGGGCCGACGCTAGGGGAGCGGATCACCGAAGGGCCGGTGCCGATGGACGAGGCCCTGGAAATCGCGCGCCAAGTGGCCGACGCGCTGGAAGCGGCCCACGAAAAAGGCATCGTGCATCGCGACCTGAAGCCCGGCAACATCAAGATCCGGCCGGATGGCGCGGTGAAAGTTCTGGATTTCGGATTGGCGAAAATGACCGAGCCGAACCTGCGCGAAGGAAGCCCGGACGAGTCGCCCACTTTGACAGTTCACCAGGCCACGCAAGCTGGGTTGATTCTAGGCACGGCTGCCTATATGAGCCCGGAGCAGGCGCGTGGCAAGAATGTGGATAAGCGCGCGGACATCTGGGCGTTCGGCGTGGTGCTGTACGAAATGCTAACCGGAAGGCCGGCGTTCCGCGGCGAGACGACGACGGATGTATTGGCAGCGGTGGTGAAGGAAGAGCCGGATCTGACGCGAGTGCCGGCCAAGGTGCGGCGCTTGCTGCAAGCATGTTTGCAGAAAGACCCGAAGCAGCGGCTGCAAGCGATTGGAGATTGGCGGCTGTTGCTCGATGATGCTCCGCAGATTGCTACACAGGTCGCACCGCGCCGACACCGTTGGATGATCGCGGTTGGAGTTGCGGGAGTTTTGCTGGCATTGTCCGTGTTCGCAACGAGCCGATGGTTGCCCCGAACGTCCTCGCCCTCGTTCCAGCGGGTCAGCTTCCGGCGCGGCACCGTCGATGGCGGGCGGTTTGCTAATGGTGGCAAGACTATCGTGTACTCCGCTTCGTGGGATGGCAATCCATACCGCGTGTATTCCACCCAGGCCGAAAACCCGGAATCTCGGGATCTCGGGATAGTGAACGCACATTTACTCGGCGTCTCGCCGTCGGATGAAATGGCACTCGATCTTACTCCGAGCATCGGCTTTTTGGTGCCCGGAACGCTGGCTCGCGCGCCGATCTCGGGCGGAACCCCCAGACAGGTGGCGAATGACATTGTTGCCGCCGATTGGACGTCCGATGGCAAGCAACTCGCGGTGGTGCGGGCTAAACCGGGATTTCAGCAACTCGAGTTTCCGATTGGCCACGTTTTGTACCAGACTACCGGTGGTATTGGCAATCCGCGCATTTCTCCTAAAGGCGATCTGATCGCCTTCTTGGAGTTTCCAATCGGAGCTGGCGGCCCTGGCACCGTCGCCATCGTGGACATGAAGGGGAACAAGAAGACGCTCACCGAGTCGTGGTTGGGCTTGGTGAGTGGGCTAGCATGGTCGTCCTCCAGTGATGAGATTTTATTCACCGCCTCGGCGCATGGTTTCACCACTTCGTTGTACGCCGTAAATCGCTCGGGGCGACAGCGTCTGATTACACACCTCTCCGGAAGCTTTGGTGTGCTCGATGTTGCGCCTGACGGACGCCTCCTAATGGTGCACACCGGCTTTTCTGCATCGCTTTTCTATCAGCCGACCGCTGATTCGAAAGAGGCGGATCTGTACTGGCACGATTTGTCTCTGCTCAGCGATATTTCCCGGGATGGAAGGGCTCTGTTGTTTTCTGAAGGTGGGGATTCGGACAGGATCGGCGAGGATTGGGTAACTTACTTGCGTGGCACGGACGGTTCGCCCGCCGTCCGGCTAGGCCCTGGGTTTCCGATCGAGATTTCTCCCGACGGCAAGTGGGCGCTGGTGCTTGGATCGGTCCGTGCGCCGTCGCAGCTAGTTTTGCTGCCCACCGGAACCGGGGAAGCACGGCCGCTCACTCATGATGCAATCCACCACCAGGGTGCTGCCTGGACACCGGATGGCAAGCGGATCGTATTCGTGGGAAATGAACCGGGCCATCGGATTCGCTACTACGTGCAGAGCGTGGAGGGCGGCCCTGCACGGGCGATCACGCCTGAGAATGTCAGCTTTAACAGTTCCGATCCGGTCGCCGTTTCCCCCGACGGAAGATCTCTAGCCGTTGCCGGTCTGGACGGGAAGATTGTGCTTTACCCTCTGGATGACGGCGCACCGCGTACCGTTCCCAAGCTGGCGGATGGTTTCGCTCCCTTGCGATGGTGCCCGGACAGCTCGCTGATGGTTCATCAACCAGAAGAGGTGCCCGTGAAAATCCTTCGAGTGGATGTCGAGACCGGAGAGCAGACTCTCTGGAAAGAGATGGCGCCGACCAACAGAACAGGACTCATCGGCCTCGACCAGGTAAGGGTGCGCGCGGATTGTCAGAGTTCGGGCTATTCGGCATTTTATGGTACTTCCGAGTTGTGGATCGCCGACGGCCTGCGCTAAGGAATCACTATGCCTCTACCAACCGGCACGCGCTTGGGACCCTACGAAATCCTTGCGCCCATCGGCGCGGGAGGCATGGGCGAAGTCTACCGCGCGCGCGACTCGCGGCTGAATCGCGAGGTCGCCATCAAAGTTTCCGCCGAGCGTTTTAGCGACCGGTTCGAGCGCGAAGCCCATAGCATTGCGGCGCTGAATCACTCCAATATCTGCACGCTGTTCGACGTGGGGCCGAACTACCTGGTCATGGAACTGGTGGAAGGGCCGACGCTAGGGGAGCGGATCACCGAAGGGCCGGTGCCGATGGACGAGGCCCTGGAAATCGCGCGCCAAGTGGCCGACGCGCTGGAAGCGGCCCACGAAAAAGGCATCGTGCATCGCGACCTGAAGCCCGGCAACATCAAGATCCGGCCGGATGGCGCGGTGAAAGTTCTGGATTTCGGATTGGCGAAAATGACCGAGCCGAACCTGCGCGAAGGAAGCCCGGACGAGTCGCCCACTTTGACAGTTCACCAGGCCACGCAAGCTGGGTTGATTCTAGGCACGGCTGCCTATATGAGCCCGGAGCAGGCGCGTGGCAAGAATGTGGATAAGCGCGCGGACATCTGGGCGTTCGGCGTGGTGCTGTACGAAATGCTAACCGGAAGGCCGGCCTTCCGCGGCGAGACGACGACGGATGTATTGGCAGCCGTGGTGAAGGAAGAGCCGGATCTGACGCGAGTGCCGGCCAAGGTGCGGCGCTTGCTGCAAGCATGTTTGCAGAAAGACCCGAAGCAGCGGCTGCAAGCGATTGGAGATTGGCGGCTGCTGCTGGAAGATGCTCCGCAGATTGCTACACAGGTCGCACCGCGCCGACACCGTTGGATGATCGCCTTGGCCGCGGGAATCTGCGTGCTGGTGGGCGCGGCCATGTTCCTCGTGGGTCGCCGGACGTCGCCGGCTTCGTCGCCATCGTTCCAACGGGTTACTTTCCGGCGCGGCACCATCGACAACGGCCGGTTTGCTAATGGCGGCAAGACGATCGTGTACTCGGCGGCCTGGGATGGCAATCCCTTCCACGTATTTTCCACCCAGACGGAGAGCCCGGAATCTCGGGATCTCGGAATGGTGAATGCGCGTTTGCTTGGAGTCTCGCCTTCGGACGAAATGGCGCTCGATCTTACGCCGGCGATGGCCTTGTTCGGGGCACCCGGAACGCTGGCCCGCGCCCCGTTCTCGGGCGGAACGCCGAGGGAACTGTCGAATGACATTGTTGCTGCAGATTGGACATCCGACGGGAAGCGCCTCGCCGTGGTACGGGCCAGACCGGGATTTCAGCAGCTCGAATTTCCCATTGGCAACGTCTTGTACCAGACCACGGGCGCTATTGGCGATCCGCGCATTTCGCCCCAAGGCGATCTGATCGCCTGGTTAGAGCTACCGCTTGGGAATGGCGCCGTTGGCTCCCTCGCCACGGTCGACGCGAAGGGTAACAAGAAGACCCTTACCCAGTTTTGGTTGGGCGTCATTAATGGCCTCGCATGGTCGTCCTCCAGCGATGAGATTCTCTTCACCGCCGCGGTGTATGGCGTCACAACTTCGTTGTACGCGGTTAACCGGTCGGGGCGCCAGCGCCTGGTTGCGCACCTCCCGGGATGGTTTTCCATACTTGATGCCGCCCCGGATGGACGGCTCCTGATGGCGCATGCCGTCGCTTCGGGCACGCTTGTCTATCTGCCGACCGTCGATTCGAAAGGGACCGATCTATATTGGCACGATTATTCTACGCTCAGCGATATTTCCCGCGATGGTAAAGCTCTGTTGTTTTCTGAAGCCGGGGATGCGACGCGGAACGGTGAGGATTATGTAGCTTACCTCCGTCGCACCGACGGCTCGGCAGCCGTCCGGCTCGGCCCTGGGTTTCCGCTTGAGATTTCTCCCGATGGCAAGTGGGCGATGGTATTGGGATCTTCGCGCGCGCCGTCCCAATTGGTATTGCTGCCCACTGGAACGGGGGAATCGCGGCCACTCACCCACGATGGAATCCATCACCAGGGCGCGGCCTGGACGCCGGACGGCAAGCGGATCGTATTCGTGGGAAATGAACCCGGTCATCGTATCCGCTACTACGTTCAGAGCATCGATGGTGGTCAGCCTCGGGCGATCACGCCGGAGAATGTGAGCTTCAACATTTACGATCCGGTCGCCATTTCTCCCGATGGGATCTTTGTGGCCGTTGCCGGCTTGGACGGGAAGATTGTGCTTTATCCTCTGGATGACGGCGCGCCGCGTACCGTTCCCAAGCTGGCGGACGGTTTCGCTCCCTTGCGCTGGTGCTCAGGCAACTCGCTGACGGTATATCACGCGGGAGATGTGCCCGAGAAGATCCTTCGGGTGGACGTCAAAACCGGCGCACAGACTTTGTGGACAGAATTGGCGCCTGCTAGCCGGACGGGACTCAATAGCATCACCAGCATTAGGGTGGGTGCGGATTGTCAGAGTTCTGCCTATTCGGCAGCATATAATCCTTCGGAATTGTGGATCGTCGACGGTCTGCGCTAAAGCCGCTAACTGTCATCCTTTTAGCTGTTTCTGCCGATAGATGAAGAGGATGGCTATATCCCTGGAGCGAACGGCTCTTCTTGCCTTTTTACTTGCCTTGGCTCCGGGCGCTGGCCGAGCCCAGCAATATTCCTTCAAGGATTATGTCGACGGACTCGGAAATCTCAGCGTCAACTGTCTGCTTCAAGACCGCTCAGGCTTTCTTTGGATCGGAACCGAAAGTGGCCTCTATCAATATGATGGCTCGCGGTTTTGGGCGTTTGGACCGAAAGAAGGCCTCCCCAGTGGATTTGTCCGGGCGCTGAGCTTAGACCGGGATGGGCGATTGTGGGTTGGAACGCGGGACGGTTTGGCTTTTAGTACCGGCCAGCGAAGCTTTTCGACGGTTACCTACCACGGTCAAAATCTGAGAATTCCGTACGATTCAACGGTTGCGGCCTCGCCCGACGGCCAGGTCTACGCCGTCAGTCAATTCGGGGTGCTGGTGGTCAAGTCCAAGGATGGCGGGCGTTCCTGGCAGGCTGGGCCGCTCGAGTCCTTTGGGGCCAGCGGCCAAAATGATCCAACCGCCGTCAGCAGCGTGCTGGCTAAGCCGGACGGAAGCATTGTTATTGGATGCGGAAAAGGGCTGTGCTACATCTCCCATGGGAAACTTTTGAAGTACGGACCATCGTCCGGCCTGCCGGAGGATGATTGGAAATGTCTTCTACTCAGAGCCAATGGGGAGTTGTGGGCGCGCGGGCCAAGAAACATTGCAATGTTGGCCCCTGGCAAAAAGAGGTTCGAAATTCGCAACCCAGCCGGACAGGTGCCGAGCGATGTGACGTATCTCAGTCTCGCGGAGGATCGCTCCGGAGCGGTACTGGCGGGTTTCGGATCGGATGCAGGGCGCTATGCGCGCGGGAAATGGGAGATCGTTTCAGAGGCTAAAGGTTTCGGGAAAGGAACCGTTTCGTCCATCGTTCAAGACCGCGAGGGTATGGTTTGGTTCGGCTTGCTCGGTCACGGCCTGCGGAAGTGGCTAGGCTACGGCGATTGGGAACATTGGACCACCAGGCAAGGCCTGCACAGCGACGAGATCTGGGCGCTGCAGCAAGACTCGCGCCGGCGAATCTGGGTGGCGGACGAGCACGGACTGAGCATACTCGAGCCGGGGGCCTCCAAGGCCAGATCCTGGTCCGAAGCGGGGATCGACTCGCCCTCCAGGTGCATGTCGTTGGCGAAGTCGAAAGACGGTTTTGTCTGGGCCGCCACCTACGAAGGCGAGCTGGTCCAGATAGACGAAGCAACTCTCCACGGTTGGCAAATCAGCTTGCCGCACGTATCGCACGTATTTGTCGATGCGCTCGATCGCGTCTGGGCCTCTACCAGCAAGGGGCTCTTCTTAAGTGAACGCCGTCACGGCCGGGCCGAGTTTCATCTGGTGGACAGCGCTGCATCCGGTAACCGCAAGTTCGAGGACATGGCGGAGGATTCCAAGGGCCGGCTATGGGCCATCTCAGAGGAATATCTATTTCGCTTCGACTCGCCAAATTGGACGCTCATGGACATTTCAAAGGCGAAGCTCGGCCATCACCTGGAGGACCTGGCGATCGACCAAGCGGGCGAGCTGTGGATCAACAGCAATGGCGGAGGAGTGGCTCGTTTCCAGTTGCACAACGGCAATATCGCGGGCTTTACAACACCGCGCTTGTCCTCGAGCGAAGTTGTGTTCCTGCGGGTGGATAGCCGCGGCTGGGTTTGGGCCGGCGAGGACCACGGGGTTGAGGTCTTTGACGGAAGGTCCTGGCGGCGCTACACGGCGGGCGACGGCCTGATCTGGGATGATACGGACGCCCACGGGTTCCTGGAGGATAGGGACGGCTCGGTCTGGATCGGGACCAGCGGTGGTCTATCTCATTTCCTGGTGTCGACCGCAGCGCCGCTGAATGCGCCACCGCCGCCCATCTTCGTCCAAGTGGGATACGGAACCAAGGATCCGCTCAACAACCGGCAACTGGCCTGGAGACATGATCCATTGACCGTTTCGCTGGCATCCCTGACGCTTCGCAATGAGAAGGCACTGAAGTTTCGTTACCGCCTGGTTGGTCTGGAGGATGAATGGGTGGAAACGGCGGAGCGCACAGTCCGCTATCCGGAACTGGGGCCGGGCCGCTATTCATTCCAGGCGCTGGCGGTGGATTCCAGCAGCGGCAAAACCTCCTCGCTGAGCGGCTTCTCCTTCGAGATCATGCCTCCCTGGTGGCGCACAAAATGGTTCATCGCGGTAGTTCTGTTCGGAATCGCTTTTCTGGGCTGCATCGTCTGGCGCTGGCGAGTGCGGATTCTGGTGCATCGTCAGCACGAACTGGAGCGCCTGGTGGCGGATCGAACCGCTGAACTGGACCGGAAACTGGCGCAGGAAGAACTCTTGAAGGCTGATGCGGAGCGCGCCAATCTGGCGAAGAGCGCGTTCCTGGCCATGATGAGCCATGAGATCCGAACGCCAATGAACGGGATCATCGGCATGGGGGACTTGCTGGCCGACACCCCGCTGTCAGCCGGTCAGAGCGAATATGTAGAAGCGATCCAGTTCTCAGCTACTTCGCTGCTGACGATTATCAACGATATCCTCGACTTCTCGAAGATCGAGGCTGGTAAGCTGACACTGGAAAAAGCCAATTTCAGATTACGGGGATTGGTGCGGAATACGGTAAGCCTGGTGAGCGCGGCGGCCCAGGCCAAGAATTTGGAAATCAACGTCACCATTGATGATGGAGTTCCGGATTTGCTGGCGGGCGATGCGGTGCGCATCCGGCAAGTTCTCTTGAATCTGCTTTCCAATTCGATCAAGTTCACCGAGCGCGGAAACGTTCGCATGTCGCTTTCCGCCGACCCGATCGCTGAACCCGAGTGTGTCCTGCTGCGCGCGTCGGTTTCCGACACCGGAATTGGAATACCCATGGAAGCGCAGGAACGCCTCTTCCAGAGCTTCAGCCAGGCCGAGACGTCCACCACGCGGCGATACGGCGGCACTGGCCTGGGCCTGGCGATCTCGAAGCGCCTGGTGGAACTCATGGATGGGGAAATCGGCTTCGAAAGCTCGCTGGGCCAGGGGAGCACGTTCTGGTTCACGGCTAAACTGAGCTTGGGGACCCAGGTCCAAACAGCAAAGTCCGGGACCACCGAGGCAGTCCGGCCGCGCGAACGGCATAGTGGAACCATTTTGGTGGTGGAAGACAATCGGATCAATCAAAAGGTGCTAAGTCATCAATTGATTAACCTCGGGTATGCGATCGAAGTAGCTGAGAACGGGGAGGAGGCGGTGGCGAAGGTGAAGGGCCGCCGCTACGATCTCATCTTTATGGATGTGCAGATGCCCGTGATGGACGGTTTCCAGGCCACGCAAGAGATACGGCGTTTAGGCGAAAACTCATCGTCCATTCCAATCGTCGCCGTTACCGCGAACGCGTTCCAAAGCGAGAGGGAAAAATGTTTTTCTTTCGGCATGGACGACTATTTGACGAAACCGGTAGACAAAGATCGCCTGAAAGAAACACTCCGTCGCTGGGCCAAGACTCAATAAAACCTCGGCAAGCGATCAACTTTGGTACTCTCGGCAGGCGGCTTTTGCGCCGACAAGATCCACTTCCAAGACAGCGTTCATCAGATCCCGTTTTCCGATATGTGATAGTGCGGCCGCGAAGAGCTCCCTCTGGCGTGAGGGAACAACGTTCGGCACAATAATCACTAGTCCCGCGTGCAATTCTTCTTTGGCGTAAAGCGCGGCGAAATCCGTCCGGTTGTTCGTGACGAACGTATAATCTTCGCTGCGGATTTTCGTCATCAACTGCCAGTCTTTCCGCCCACCAAGCCCGAGAAAGTTTACGTGTTCACACACGTGTCCGGCGTCATGCGCGAGAGTGACCAGCGACGTGTGGAGGCACTCGTCAATCAGAAACCTCACCGATCAGAAACCTCATCGATTCGCCAGTCGCCGTTCACTAATGCGTTGCGGCGGATGCTTGGCCCACGATCGCGTTACCGGACGCCCCCTGCGAGGAAATGCCTTGACGTACATCGGCGCGAGTTCGACCTTCTCACGAGTGAGCGCGGGATAGCCTTCGAGAATCTCCTCAACCGACGCTCCCTGCGACAGCATGTCAACGATTGTGTGGACAGGAATCCGAGTCCCCTTGTACACAGGCGCACCACGCATAGTTTCAGCATCGGACTCCACCATGCGGGTGGCCTCAGCCAAGCGGCGAAGTCCCGCCGCTACATCTTTGCGCGCTGATTTGCACTGGATAACGATGACGCCTCCCTCGGAGACGAACAGTGCGTCGATGCCTGGGTCCTTTTCGATTGCTCGCGCTACTTGGCGCCGTTCGGCCAACGGTAACGATCTTAGCCCTTTGGCTTCCATCCGCAGATAGAGCGCGTGAGATCTGGAGAGCAGCCGCTGGACAGAGTGTCCTTGGCGCACCAGTTTGGGGCGGATCAAGTTGTATTCGATAGCCTTGTGCACCGCGGGGAGCGGAAGGCCCGTGATCGCCGAGACTTGGGAAGGCGTATACGCGTCGTTATGTATCGCGGCGGGCATTACCTTTATTCTAACCTGAAGCGGGAAGAGTTATGCGCAGGGCGGCAATCTAATAGTCCACCGACATCAAAAACAAACCCCGCGCCGGCGCCGTTGGCCCAGGCGGAATCGCGCAGCCCGGTTCCAGGCGCGCCAGGAACCCGGCTCGATCCACGTTTCCCTTCCCCACTTCCAGCAGCACACCCACAATGTTCCGCACCATATGCTTCAGAAACCCGCTCCCGGTGACTCGATAAGTCAGCCGCTCGCCTTCCAGTGCTAGCCACGAGCAGAAGATGGTCCGCACCTTCGACAGCTCCAACTCATCGCGATCGTCCGACGCCGCGAACGCCGTGAAATCGTGCTCGCCTTCGAGCAGCGGCGCCGAGCGCGATCATCTCTTGGATCGCGAGCGGATACGGATGATGGCAGACATAGCGCCGTTCGAACGGCGAACAGATCTCGCCGCGAAAGATCCGATATTCGTAGGTCTTCCGTTTGGCTTGGAAGCGGGGATGGAAATCGGGCGCGGCTTCTTCACGCTTCGAGCACGCGAATGTCGCGGGGCAGCAGCCGGTTCAAGGCCCGGCGCAGGTTGTCCACCGGAATCGGATTCTCGATCGAAAACGCCGCCACCTGCGCGGTAGCATGCACGCCAGCGTCGGTGCGCCCGGAGCCCGCCACCTGCACCGACCGGCCTTCTGTCTCGGAAATCACCTTTTCGAGCGCGCCCTGGATGGTCGGCAATCCCGGCTGCACCTGCCAGCCGTGATATTCGGTTCCATCATAGGACACCCGGATCTTGATTCGCCGCAAGCTGAACCCAACCTGTAACTACCTTCACTCGGCACTCGCCAACTCTTAACATGCTAACATCGTGAAAACGTAGAGCCTTCGTTCTGTTTTCATTTTCAATAAGTTGAGGTACTTTCAGGATGCATTTTTGGCGCTTCCGATGGTCTGTTTTACTCATACTCGCCGCTTCTGCCGCGGCTGACAACGCGGTTCAGGATCGACCCGGCCCAGGGGCCGCTACTCCGCTTCACGCGCCCCTTTCGAGCGCGCCCGGTTCCTCCCGCCAGCCTGGCCAATTCGGGCCGGCTGGAATCTTTGACACATGCCGGGAACGTCTATCTGTCGGCTCAAGACGCCGTCGCGCTGGCGGTTGAAAACAACCTGGACATCGAAGTCCAGCGCTACGGCCCTCTGTTAGCTCAGGAGGTATTACGGCGCGCGCGAGCCGGCGGCGCGTTGCGCAGCGTTGGTGTCGGGCGTGGCTGCCGGACCTTCCAGTGTCAGCCTGACAGGAGTCACGGTAACCAACATCGGCGCGGTGGGCGCGGCCGGACAAGGAGTCAGCTCCGGCGGAGGCATCGTGACGCAATTGGGCCCGCCCATCTCTTCCTTCGATCCCACTCTTACTATCATCGGAAGCGCCGCCCATTCCACCAGCCCGCAAAGCAACACCGTCCTGACGGGAACCACCGCTTTGATCACCGAGACCCGCACCTTGCAAGCGGTTTACAACCAGGCTTGGGACTTCGGCATGACCGCTCAGTTCACGTATTACAACCAGTACAACAACGTAAATAGTCAGCTTTTCAGCATCGATCCCTACACGTCGGGGTACCTGGATCTGCAAGTCACGCAGAATTTGCTGTACGGCTTCGGATCGGCGGTGAACGGGCGCAACATCCGCGTGCAGAAAAACAATATCAAGGTCACCAATCTGCAATTCAGATCGCAAGTGGCCACCACGGTGTCGTCGGTTCTCAACTTGTATTGGGACCTGGTGGAGTTCTGGGAGGACGTGCGCTCCCGGCAGCGTGAACTTTCAGCCGCCGAACAGCTTTTGGAAAACAACCGGAAACAGGTGGAGGCTGGCACCCTGGCATCCATCGAAGTGACGCGCGCCGAGGCGCAGGTCTACGTCAGCCAGCAGGACTTGCTGGTGTCGCAGACCAATCTGCTGCAGCAGGAAACCGTTCTCAAGAACGCCATCAGCCGCAACGGAATCGCCAACAGCAATCTGCTGGACGCGCATATTATTCCGCTCGACACCATCACCATTCCGGCCAAGGACGACACCCCGCCGGTGGATCAATTGCTGGAGCATAGCGCTCGCCAACCGGTCTGAGATCGCGCAGAGCCGCCTGAACATCGATAGCGACAAATTGAATCTGGTCGGAATCAAGAACGCCTTGAAACCCACCTTGCAGGCTTTTGCCGAGCTGACCAATAACGGGCTAACGGGAACGCTGACTCCCATCGGCGAGCAAACACCGGGCGTACCCTACCTGGCCGGTGGCTACGGTAATCTTCTGGGTGAGATGTTCCGCCGAAATTTTCCCAACTATTCCGCGGGCATCGCGCTGAACATTCCGCTGCGTAACCGCGCGGCACAATCCGACTACATCACCAGTGAACTGGAGCTGCGGCAGAGCGAACTCGGCCTGCAGCAGAATATCAACCAGGTTCGCGTCGACGTGCAGAACGCGGTGATCGGACTGCAACAGGCGCGCGCGCGATATGCCGCCGCCATGAAGGCCAGCGCCCTGCAGCAACAGACGCTGGAGGCCGACCAAAAAAGATTAGCGCTCGGAGCATCCACCGCTTACCAGATTGTGTTGGATCAGCAGAACGTCGCCAGCGCTGCCAGCTCTGTGGTGCAGGCGTTAGCCAACTACAGCCACCAGCGCATCGGGCTGAACGTGGCCTTGGGCCGGACCTGGAAGCCAACAACATTACCTTCGATGAAGCTTTGGCCGGGACCATTTCCCGGCCTTCGCAACTGCCGGCCACGTTGCCCGCGGACGTGCATCCATGATCAATCCGCCGGCTGACCCGCGCGGCTCAATGCGGCGTGTGCTCGCTCGCCTTACTGTGCGCTCAAGAGACCGGTGCGCCCATCGGCGTTCATCGCGGTGCGGCCCTACCTGCCGTCCGCAGGTTCCGCCGGTTCGCCTGCAAAATTCCGGGCGCTTAGCCAACCTGGTTCGGGCCGGCATGCTTTACCTCACCGTGCAGGATGCCATCGCGCTCGCGCTCGAAAACAATATCGACATTGAAGTGGCGCGTTACAATCCCGATCCTGGCGGAGTGGCAATTGGAGCGCTCTCAAGCCGGCGGAGCGTTGCCCGGAGTGCCGAGCAGCGCCGCCCAGGCCGGTAACGTAGCCAACGGTCAAGGCGTAGCCGGAAGCCAGGCCGCCGCGGGCGTGAGCACGGGATCCAATGGAGGCAACGGTCCCGGCATCCACGAACGCGACCATCGCTCAAATTGGCCCGATCGCCCAAACGTTGGACCCCGTCATCCAGGAGAATACGGTGTTCAGCCATCAGACCGCGCCTCAATCCGACACCGTGCAAAGCATTCTGCCGGTGCTGATTTCCAACACCCGGAACTCCTCCTTCTCCTATGCAGCAGGGATTTCTGATCGGCGGCAACGTCACAGTCACTTATCAGGACAGCTATCTGAACGAGAACGCTCCTACCGACGTTTTGAATCCATCGTCCGCGCCCAGCCTCACTTTCACGTTACCAGCAAAACCTGCTGCGTGGCTTCGGAATCGCGGTGAACGCCCGCACCATTCGAGTAAGCCAATTGAATGTGAAGGCTTCCGCGCTGAACTTCAAGACCCAGGTGAGCAATACCGTGAACCAGGTGCTCAACCTTTACTATGGGTTGTCGGCTGGATATGAAGACATCAAAGCGAAATCTAACGCGGTGGAAGTGGCGCAGAAATTCTACCAGAACAGCGGGATCCAAGAGCGGGCCGGAACGCTGGCCCGTCTGGATGTCATCACGGCTGAGTCGCAGCTTGCCACCGCCCAATACGACCTGGTGAATTCCCAAACGAATCTGCGGCAACAGGAACTTCAGCTAAAGAATCTCTTGAGCCGCCAGGGCCTGGCGGATCCGACGCTGGCTTCCGTACAAATTGTTCCGCTGGATCGGATTGCGGTGCCGGATAGTGACGAACTTCCGTCCGATCAAGGACCTGCTGCAAACAGCCGTCGCCAATCGCAGCGATCTGGCGGCGGAGCGCCTGGGCGTCACAAGTAGCGAAATTTCGGCTCTGGGGACGCGCAACGGGATTCTGCCTCTACTGGTTGGGATCGCTACCGAAAGCGCCGCCGGATTGGCGGGTAGCCCGAAAACCGTGGTGAGCAGTTTCGGCATCGAAACCGCGAATCCTTATTTCGACGGCGGGATCGGCACTGCCCTCGGCCAGGTGTTCCGCCGAAATTTCCCTACCAATCGCGCCGCCGCTTATTTCCAAACGCCGCTGCAGGAACGATCAGGCGCAGGCCGACTATGCCATCGACCAGTTGCAGCTTCGCCAATCGCAGATCCAGTTGAGCAAGGATCTCAATCAGGTGGCGGTGGACGTTTCGAATTATCTGGTGGCAATGCGGCAGGCTCGAGGGCGTTACCGCGCCGCTGTCCAAACCCGGATTCTGCAGCAGCAGTTGTTGGATGCGGAACAAAAGAAACTGGCCGGCGGAGCATCCACGCCGTTCAATGTGGTGCAGCAGCAACGGGACCTGGTGGCCGCGCAGTCCGCCGAGATTGCGGCTCTGGTTGATTTCAGCAATGCGCGCGTGGCGCTGGACCAGACGCTCGGCGTTACGCTGGAAGCAAATCAGGTTTCCATCGAAGATGCGCAGGACAGGCAAAGTCCAAAGCGTCGTCATCGCTTACCGCAACCGCTTAAGCATTCGACAGCTTACCGTTAAGGCATACGACAACGTTACACGTTGCGTTCCAGAGCGGGCAAGCTGATCGGCAATCTGTTCCGTATTTGCACTGCGCATGTTCCAACCGGGTAATTTTTTCTAGCCCCTGCGAGCCGCACAGCTCTGAAATAAGCACTTTCGGTTTTGGCAAGGCGCGTGCATCTCGAAGCAGCGTGAAATCAAATCAAGCTCAAGGAGCAGAGGTCGTTCCTCAGTAATTTCCCCTTCGTACTCTCCAAACCAAGAAACTTCTTTAGAACCCCTACTGAACTCCCTCCCGACCGGCTCCTTGAGTTTTCACACTTCCCCCCTCGCCGGATCAGCGCCTCGAAAGCCTAGTGACAAGTTCCAGTCATGCGCCAAGTTCTCTGTCACTGTGACACCCAGATAAACCCGCTGCCGCCCAGGCTGAACTCAAAAAATACGCTGATTCGGGCTCACGCCTGATTGCGCCGGGACCATGAAGTTGATCTGCATAACTCCATCGATCAGGCCGGGCGCCGCGCCGGCGTACTGCACGGTTTCGTTCGAATCACTGTCACAATCGCATAGCACCAGTTGTTCGCAACTGTCGTTACAGCGCCGTCCAGGGGGCCACGTAATAGCCGCCGAATCCGGTTCCCCAGATACTGACAATGCTGCCCGCTTTGGCTGGATTCGACGACGAGTTAAACGTGCCATCCTGATTGATCGCAGCCCTGAATCGTCGGCATTCAGGAAGATACGCGAAGATGGAGGAATCCACCTCGACGCGGAAATCAGGAAGCATGCCCGGAGTTGTATGACTACCTGAACTACGCGCTGTCGGAGCCGATCAAGAGGCGCTGGAATCTCCGCGTTGATCTGCGAAGCGACACATAAAGCAGGGGAATAGCGGCGCCGTTAAACAAGACCTGGACTCCGCCAAGCGACGTCGGGAAAAAACCGTTTTTCGGCGTGGCTGACACAGGAGCGGTTGGCCCCAGGCCGAAGCCGAAGATCGAGATCACTTCACTCGGCGAAACCCGCCCTGACAACTGGCCAGCCGCTGCGTTGATAATGCCGGAGATCCGAGGAGCAGACAGCTGCGCCGGCGTGATGGTCGAAATCAGGCCAGTCTCGCCCGCAGCATGGAGGACTCCGCTTGGATCGACGGCAATGGCTTGCCCCGCGCCTCCCGTGGGAAACTCCTGAGCGTACAAAAGCGCGGAGCCATTGGCGCTCAGTTCGACCAGAAAGTCTCCTGCTGCGGCGACGAATCCTGGGAAACCACTGGGAAAACCAGCGCCATTGGCGCCTACCAGCCAGACGTTAGCGGAACTGTCCAGGCCGATCGAATTTGCGCGGTCGGATCCGGGGCCGCCCAGATAAGTCGCCCAGATCGTCGCGCCCGCCGGGCTCAGCTGAATAGCAAACGCGTCGGAGGGCACGAACGACCGATTCGCATCGCATTGAGACTGGTTTGGAATGCGCCTGGTGTAGCTGGAAACAGCGGATCGTTGGTAGAGCCTGTCAGGTACGCATCGCCCGCGGCGTCGGCGGCAATGGCGGTCGCGTTGATTATTTGGGCAGGCACTATTGAGACGATTCCATCGGGAGGCCCAAGATAAGTCAAATAGACCAGTTGATTTCCAGCGGCGTTGATTTTGGCGGCGAAGGCTCCATATCCGGTAGCGCCGCCCGGCGTCACCGGCAGATCCGTGGTGTTTGAATTACCGGCCATCAATGCATCGCCTGCCGCATCGAGGGCAATACTCACGCCCGAGGTGCCGCGCGCCATCAGGAAGCAAGTGCTGCCGCCAGAACACTCCACCGAAGTTCCCACAATCAGGGCCGAGTAGAGGACGTGGAGGCCCGTAGCATCCAACTTGGTAATAAACGCGCCGGAATATGGCGTGATTTCGTTCGCAGTCACGGTCCCGGCGGGGAGGCCGGGCGTGGTGGGAAAATCGGTGGAATCGGTCTGTGCCTGTGAGATATAAATTGCCGTTCTGATCCATAGCGATACCGTTCACGCTGCTGCTCCCCAAGAGACCACCGAAATACGACGAATAGATGACCGTTCCATCCGGCGCCAGTTCTACCAGGAACCCCGTGTCACCTGAGCCCAGCGCCGTTTGCGTGGCATCATGCAACGGAAAATTCTCCGACGAGGTGTTGCCGCCAACCCAGATATTGCCCGACGGATCAACCGCAATGGTATTGCCCACGTCGATGCCCTTGCCTCCGAAAGTGGTGGTGAATACGATATTGCCCGTGGCGTCCAGTTTCGTGACAAAGACGTCGCTATCCGAAGATGCCGGCGCCGATTCAATGAACCGGCTTCCCGTCACATAGGTGTTTCCCGCCGGGTCTGTAGCGATCGCAGCGACGTTGTATGGGTTCTGGTCGCCGATGTAGGTAGTAAAATCCGCGCTGTAAGCTGTCGACATCAAAACCGCCAGCGAAATTATCAAACGCATACCAGGCAATCCTCTCGACACCATCATGTTTGAACGGCAAGGCTTAAAGTAGAAGCATGCTTCGTATCGTGTCGCTGATCGCCAGCGCCAGTGAGATCGTTGCTTCGCTCGGACTCAGCCGGCATCAAGTGGGCCGCTCGCACGAATGCGATTTCCCGCCGGAGATCCTCGCACTGCCGATTTGCACCTCGCCCGCCTTCCCTACAGATGGGTCGAGCGCCGAAATTGACCAGCGCGTGAAGGAGCAAGTCGCCAATGCGCTTTCAGTCTACGAAGTCTCGCGCGAAGCTTTGGACGCGTTGCAGCCAACTCATGTTATCACCCAGACGCAGTGCCGCGTGTGCGCCGTCAGCTTGGAGGACGTGGAGCGCGCCCTGACCGGCTGGGTGAGCAGCCGTCCGAAACTTGTGGCGCTGGAGCCGAACGCGCTGGCCGACGTTTGGAGCGACATCCGGCGAGTGGCCGTCTCTTGTGGTGTCGCGGAGCGCGGTGAAGAAGTTGTCGCAAAGCTTCAAGCCGAAATGCAACGGATTTCGCAGCGCGCTGGCGCGTCGGATCACTGCCCGCGAGTCGCTTGCATCGAATGGCATGAGCCTTTGATGGCCGCCGGTAACTGGGTGCCTGAGTTGGTGGAGATGGCGGGCGCGGTGAATCTGTTTGGACAAGCGGGCGCGCATTCGCCGTGGATGACCTGGCAGCAACTCGTGGATTCCGATCCGGATGTCATTATCACGATGCCCTGCGGCTTCGATCTGGAACGCACATGCGCTGAGATGTACTGGCTCACCGATCGGCCGGAATGGCGGAAGCTGCGCGCCGTCCATTTGGGCCAGGTTTATTTGGCTGACGGCAATCAATACTTCAACCGACCGGGGCCGCGGCTGGTGGAATCGCTTCAGATCCTGGCCGAAATCCTGCACCCGGAGGCGTTCTCGCCGGCGCTCGAAGGCGCGGGGTGGCGCAGGCACGATGAAAAACCATGACGCGACACTGTCGTATGCTTAGTTAACAATGGCTACACGAAAGAAAGCTGAACCGGAGAAGGAAGCACCCAAGGAAGCGGCTGCCGAGGTGAGTCCGCCAAAGGCCGCAAAGACAGTCGCCGCGCCCGCTGTGGCGACGCCGCCGAAGAAGAAAATCGGAAAGCTGGTCAAGAAGGACAAGAAGCGGCTGCCGCGCAAGGAGAAGAAAAAGGCGAAAAAGAAGCTGTTAAAGGCTTAGTCCTGGTCGAACGGCCCAGTCCTACGCTAATAGTTACACATCGAGACGTGTAGCTATGCCAACCAACCTCGCCATCGACGACAGCCTGATCGAAGAGGCCCGCAGAATCGGCCAGCACAAGACCAAGAAAGAGGCGGTAACTACGGCTCTTGCGGAGTACATCGCCCACCGTAAGCGGCTGAAGATCCTGGACTCTTTCGGCACCATCGATTTCGACCCCACCTACGACTATAAGGCGGACCGAAGACGGAAGCGCTAGAGTGCAGGTGCTGGTCGATACCAACATCTGGTCTTTGGCTCTGAGAAGGCGGAAGGCGGATCTTTACTAGCGACGCCGACTTTCGCGTTTACGCCAAGACCGTTCCAATCCACTTTCACCCAGTCCGCGTGTAGCGGCGGATGCCGGTGGCGCGGCCGGTCTCCGGGTCAACAGTAACAATAACAGCGTGCAGCTCGGCGCCGGACTTGGCGTTGTCCAGCCGGATCGGCATGCCGGTCAGAAAACGGCGGATGGCAAGATTTTTCTCGGAGCCGATCACGGAATCATACGGCCCGGTCATGCCGACGTCGGTCTGATAAGCGGTCCCGCCCGTTAGGATGCGTTCATCGGCGGTCGGAACGTGGGTGTGCGTGCCCACCATCGCGGACACGCGGCCGTCCAGATACCAGCCCATGGCCATCTTCTCGCTGGTGAGCTCGGCGTGAAAATCGACGAAGCGTACTTTGACCGCGGGATCGAGCGACTTCAGAATCTATCGGCCATGCGAAACGGGTCCTCGATGGCGGGCAGATGCACGCGGCCCTGCAAATCGATCACGGCCACCGGAACGCCGTTCGCTGCGCTTTGGTCACCAGCAAGCCGCTTCCCGGCAGGTCCCCGGGATAATTCGCCGGGCGCAGCAAGCGCGGCGTGCGCGGCAGATAGTCGAAGATCTCTTTCTTGTCCCAGATGTGATTGCCGGATGGTGATAACATCCACGCCGAGCGAGAAGAGCTCTTCGGCGATCAGCGGCGTGATGCCGAAACCTCCCGCCGAGTTCTCGGCGTTGGCGATGGCGAGCTGGATCTTTTCCTCGCTAATGATCTCCTGTAGATAGTCGAGCGACAAGAACGCGGCCGGGCGACGCAAAGATGTCGCCGATAAATAAAATGTTCATCAGATTGAAGGCTGAAAAAAGAAAGAGGAGCGCAGCCGACCAGCGGAATCAGCTCCCGTCCTTGACCCCAGAGACCAGGGCGGAGCCCTCCGAGCGTCTTTAGGCTTCTCCAATGACAGCTTTTACACCGCCGGAGCTTGCACACCAACGCATAAACCGAGACGGACCCCTAGACAATTGACTGTCGGATCAATTTAAGAGAACCGATTCCCAAACTGAGCAGAAACGCTCCCACGGCAATGATACCAGAGGTCCCCTGGCAAAGCGAGACATTTCAACGGCTATCAGCCTGCTAAGTGTATTAGCCTCATTGTACGTTACGAAGCAGAGATCTAATGCAGTGCTTGATCCACTCCGCTATCTCCCAACTCGGCCTGGATCCGGTCGGCAATTCGCTCGGCGAAGTGCCTCAACGCGGTCCAGTTCCGGCCCCTCCACCATCACCCGCGCCAGCGGCTCGGTTCCCGAAAACCGCACCAGCACGCGGCCCGAATCGCCGAAGGATTCCTCGGCCGCGCGGATCTCCGCCGCCACTCCAGGCAAATCCTCCAGGCGCTTTCGCTTCTTGATGCGAACGTTTACCAAACGCTGCGGATAGACTTGAATCTCCTGGGTTAATTCGTCGAGCCCTGCGCCTGCCTGGCGCATCACCTCAAAGACCCGCAACGCCGTCAGCATGCCATCTCCGGTGGTGGCGTAGCGATGAAAGATGACATGGCCGGACTGCTCGCCTCCCAGCACAGCGCCACGGCGCAGCATCTCTTCCAGCACGTACTTGTCGCCCACCGGCGTCCGGATCATGCCGATCCCGTGCGCGCAGAGGGCGCGTTCCAAGCCCAAGATTGGACATCACGGTGGCCACCACAACGGCGGATGCCCGTTCACAGTGAGTTGCCACGTCTTCAAATACGACGTCAGGAACAGCACCGCGTCGCCGTCGATGATCTTTCCGGATCGCGCGACGAACAACGCGCGATCGGCATCGCCATCGAACGCGACCCCGACGTCGGCTTTTTGCTTCAGCACGGCCGCCTGCAAAACTTCCAGATGCAGCGAGCCGCAGTTGAGGTTGATGTTGCGGCCGTCGGGCGAGCAATGGATGCAGTGCACACGCGCGCCGAGTCGCTCGAAAAGTTCGGGCGCAAGGACGGAAGCCGAACCGTTCGCGCAGTCGGCCACGATTTTCAATCCGTCCAGACCTCCCGCGCAGCGTCGCGGCCAGGTGATCCACATAGGTGCGGTCAAGGCCCGCGTTTACCGGCGAGCGGCGCGGGCGGCGAATAGGCGCCTTGATCGAGCAGCGAAAAGATCTCTTTCTCCAGCAATTCTTCCTGCTCGTCGGGCAACTTATAGCCTGCGTGACCGATCAGCTTGATGCCGTTATCCTGATACGGATTGTGCGACGCGGAAATCATCACTCCCGCCGCGAAAGGCCCGTTCTTGGCGAGGTAGGCGACTCCGGGCGTGGTGGTGACGCCCGCGAATTCCACCTTCACTTGATGCCGTGCCAATCCGGCAGCCACTTCCGCGGCCAGCCACGGGCCCGATTCGCGGGTGTCCATGCCAATGACTACCTGTTCGATCGCTGCTTGGATTCGATCACCCAGCGGCCCAAGCGCCGCGCCCACCGCCTGCGCGGTCTTCGGATCGAGCGGTGCTTGCCCGGCCACTCCCCGAATTCCGTCGGTTCCAAACAGAGCGCGGGCCACTAGCGGGCAGCCCCGTTCGCGATCTTTTCCAGCTTCACCCGCACCGTGATATCGGTCGGCGCATCCACCAGCCTAACCTGCGGATCGCCGACGTTCAGGTGCGTGTGAAGCACTGTCTCACCCGCCACGCCGCTCAAGTCCATGGGATCGGTTCTGACTTGATTGATTGCGTGCACGCGATCCCGGGAGCCTCGAATTCGGACCTTGGTGGGACTGAATTGCTCGCTCGCGATGCGATAGCCCGGAGGCTTGTTCACGTAGACCGGCTGGACGGTTTCCTCCTTGAAGATGAGCTGGTCAAAATGCAGCGTGAGTTGCGAAGGAACCGCTTGATAGAAGACCACTCCGGCAGGCAGATTGAGATTGCGGCCGCGGATGCTGTAGGTGCGCTCGCCGGCTTGGGCGTCGGAAAGGTCCAGCACCACTGCCACGCGCCGAGAGATTGTCGCGCGTCAGGCGGCCCGATGGACCGCGGACTTCGAGCCGCACGCGATCGGGCAGGTTGCCGCCGATATCCAGGTCGTCCCGCATATTCCTGAAATCCACCGGAACCGAAAGCGACGTGGCCACTTCCGGCTCGCGCGCCACGGCGATCCAGAGAGCGATAGCGATGAGGAGGGAGAGAAATTTCCAACCCAGGTTGCGCGTGAAGAGCTGTATCATCGCCCGACCGCTCCCTCACGGTCACGGCTCGGTAAACGCGCGTGATCCCTCATGGCCGATCCAGGCTGGATTGCTGCACTGCCCCGCCGCGGCGCTGCGAGCCGGCGTTGCCGCGCGACGCTTCTCGTCGCGGTCCAGCCGCTCGGAGAGCAAATGCTCCACGCGTTCCAGCGGAACGTCGAGCTCGATTTCTCCGAATGCCGCGACGGATACCTTGCCGGTTTCTTCCGATGCCACGATCGCGATGCAGTCCGATTCTTCGCTGATTCCGAGCGCCGCGCGATGGCGTGTGCCAAGTTCAGTGACCAATAGCGGATTCGTGGTCAACGGCAGGAAGCAGGCCGCGGCGGAAATCCGGTCGCCCTGGATGATGACCGCGCCATCGTGCAGCATGCCGCCGGGATGAAATATGGAGCACAGCAGATCGCGTGAGACCAGCGCGTCCAGGCTCACTCCGCTTTCGATGAACGTTCGCAGCCCGATCTTGCGTTCGATGACGATCAGAGCGCCCACTTTGGTCTGCGATAACCGGCCCACCGCCAGCACCACTTCCTGGCTCAGTTCGCGCCGCTCCAGCTGGCTGATGCCCAGGAACGGCCGGCGGCCCAAGCCGCGCCAGTGCACGCCGCAGCTCGGATTGAAACATGACGATCAGGGCAATGGCGGTGTAACGGCGCAAGGGTCGCCAGAATAGTGTGCAGCAGTTCCAGCTTCGCCCAAACGGCGCCAGGCATAAATCACTCCGAGCACGCACAGTCCCAGCAGAACGTGGACCGCGCGACGTCCGCGAATGATCAATAGAAACTGATAAATGAGAATCGCGACAATGACGATGTCAATGGCCGCGGTGATGGTGAGTGGCGGTAAATCCGAGAACGTGGATGGCAAGTAGCGCCCCATGCATCGATCCCTATTGTACCAAGCCTGTCAGGGAGATACGGGGTATTTATGATTTCTTACATGCCGAACGGCCGGCAAACGAAGCCGTCCTAAGGTTTCTTCGAGGCGGACACTCCAACCTCGACGGTGTGCGCGGTCAGCGTAGTTCCCTTCTCCGCCGCGTGGATCACGACGCGATCGCCGACTTTCAGGTCGCTCTTCTGGATCGGTTTATCCGCTCGCGCGTAAGTGGTCTGCGCGTCGAGCAGCACTTCCACGGTTTTGCCGGCAGCGGTGGTGACGGTAACGGATTGATCGGAAACTTTCGCCACAGTGCCACGGACGTGCTCCAGTCCGCCGTGTGCGAACGCAATCACGGGGCAATGGCAGCGCGAGCAGCAGCACCCGCCTAGTGATGGTGTTCATGTTCAGCATGTTCATGTGGTTCCTCTCCATTCAAGAATTCTTTTTCCTCTTGCTCTTCTTCGATCTCGTCCGGACTTTTCGGATTCAAGCTTTGCATCTCGCGTTCTTCTTCGGCGGTGATCTGCGGCAGATGGCGGATGAATCGCACCAGCTTCCAGGAATCCTCTTCGTCGTGATGCTGATCCACCGCCCCAGGCCGGCATGCCCGTCATCCGAATGCCGTTCTGGATGATGAAGAACAGCTCGCCATCGGTCATCTGCTGCGTCTCGGCTTGCCGCATATCGGGCGCGGGCGGGTACATGCGCTTGCCCATCTCCGTATCGCCGCTGCCGTTATTGGCATGGCATCCGGCGCAATGATCGGCCCAATGGGCGCGCGCTTCGGCCAACACCTCGGGCGAATTCGGAACCGGATTGGTGCGGTCTTTCGCGCCGGCGGGCGCGGCCATGGACCGGACGCGGCGAGCCACCCATCGCTCCACAGCGCTGGGGCGTTCGCGAGCGCTGAAGCCACGCGCGCCCATCACAAAGATGACGCCCGCAGCCAGCGCGATGATAATCATCGCCAATGCTCCCGCGAGAAACAGTGGCTGGGCTTATTCATAAATACTCATTATCTTCTCGGACGGCCGCAGCCGGAAGCGGATGAAGATGTTTCCGCCGACGGGCCGATCGCCATAATAGGGCTTGATCGCATCCGGCAGCGAATACGCCGTAAAGTTGGCGCCGATGCCGGTCTCGACGATGCCGAAATATCTCACGTCGCGCGTGTAGCCGATGGTATACGCGCCAATCCGGAACGTACTTCCGTACAAAATGTCCAGATTTTCCTGGATCGCCGGCTGGTCTTGCGAACAATTCGTCTTTATCCACCAGTTCGGCGCGTCCGGTCAGAAAATTCTTGCGGCGAATCGGCAGAACCGATTCCGCCAGATACGAATTCAGGTTGCGGCCGGTGGCCGTCTCGTGATTGCGTCCCCAGATGAGACTGGACGCCCAGCTTCCGCCCGGCATCGGCTTCGTGTATTCGAGCGAAGCCGTGCTGCGCACTTGATCGCCCGGTTCCAGCGCTTCGGGATGCGTGAGCCTTCCCACCGACACCTGCGCGGCCCAATTCCTCGTTGGAAAAAACCACAACCGCGTCGACCACGAATCGATGGCGCCCTGCTGGATGATCCAGCGATTCTCGCCAGGCTCCGCGCCATGGAAGCCGCTGGCTTCGAGCTTCACTTTCTTATATGCCAGACCAACCGTAACCACGTCGTCTGAGATATGCGTGGAGTCCTGCCAGTGATGCGATAGGGGCGCCTCCGGCAACTCCTCGGCGGATGCGCGATGCGGATATGCGAGCGGTCCGAGCGCGGGGTCGCCCACCGGAGCGACGTAGACCTCGAGCCTGGTGCTCGCACCCAGCTCCCGTATGTAATGGAAGCCGAGTCCCATGATCAAGTTGTGCGGATGCTGCCCGTCGACGATAGGGCTGCCGTATGCGGTTTCGCCGGTTTGGAACAGCAGCGGGTAGCGGCGATCGGTGATGGTGGCCGGTTCCAGGCTCAGCATCAGATCCACATCGAACGCGCCTTTCTTACCGGCGCGATGCTCCGCCGAGGCCATGAACGAATTGGTTGAATACAGCTTGTCACCTCCGCGCGGCCCCGATTGCTGCGTGTCTACCAGAAATCCTGCTCCCATGAACATCGTGTTCCACGAACCGAGATGCGTCATGATCATGGGCATGGGCCAGGAGTCCGGATTGACGGACGTTCCCGAGGCGAGATTCATGAGGTCCATGCTGGCGGGATTCATGTCCACCATATTCATGCCGGGCATGGACATTTGGCCAAACGCGGGAATAGCCAATAGAACGAAACCAATTGCTCGTAGAAACATTGGGCACCTGCAAACAAATCTTTAGCCACTGATAAACACCGATGAACGCAGATCAGCGTTAATCTGCGTTTATCTGTGGCCAGTTATAGTCTCAGAATGCTTGGAGGGGCGGGTGGCGAAAATGCTGGCGACGTGAAGATTTCGGCAACAACGAACAAATGCGCGCTTTCAACGCTGGGCGCGGCAAACCCGATTGTCGCGAAATGCGCTAACGGCGATGCCTGTGCATCGGGAAGCAGCGAATCGAGCGTACATGCCGCCGATGTCGCGTGGCCGGGAGCTTGATGCTGATGGCATGGCGGGACGCGGTGCCTGAGGCTGTCGCCGGTGCACGATGCCACGCACTGCGCGGCGCCAAAGATCAGCGCCACGATCAGCAGAGTGACAAGGTGAACGCGCCGTGCGGTCATCTAGAGCGATCATAACACGCGGAATTCCGAAAATAACGTCTTGGTTTAGGGCTATAATTGCCACTACCAGCCAAGCGGCTTGGGAGGAGGAGCGCAGCAAATGAAACGAATCGTTAGCGAGTTGGGCAAACTGAACTTGGCAAAGAGAGCCTGTGCTGTTTTTGTGCTGTGCACAACGACGGCGATTGCTCTGGCTGCACAGACTTTCACGTCGCTGTACAGCTTCTGCTCCCAAAGCGGGTGCACGGACGGCGCGCAGCCCCTGGCGGGGGCTAGTGCAGGCCACCAACGGATACCTGTATGGGACAACCTCAGATGGCGGGGCCAACGGCGCCGGTACGATCTTCAAGATGACTCCGAGTGGTACGCTGACAACGCTCTACAACTTCTGCTCTCAAACAAACTGCGCGGACGGCGGGGGCCCGATGGGGCTGGTGCAGGCCATGAACGGGGACCTCTACGGGACGACCTCGGAAGGCGGCGTGGCCTGGGACGGTGGGACGATCTTCAAAATCACCCCTGGCGGCACGCTGACGACGCTACACAGCTTCTGCTCCCAGAGCGGTTGCACTGAACGCGCTCCGAGAGCGGCACTGGTCCAGGCCACCAATGGAGACCTCTATGGGACAACTGCGGGCAATCCGCGCGACTGTGCTACCAAAATGCCACCCACCAAGTGCGGCGCCGTCTTCAAGATCACCCCGAGCGGCACGCTCACGACGCTATACCGCTTCTGTTCCCAAACAAACTGCCCGGATGGCGCGGCTCCGAGAGCGGCACTGGTCCAGGCCATCAACGGGGACTTCTACGGGACAACGTCAGAGGGCGGGGCCAACGGCAATGGGGGGACGGTTTTTAAGATCACCCCTGCCGGAACATTGACGACGCTGTACAGCTTCTGCTCCTTGAGCAACTGCGCGGATGGCGGGGGGCCGAGAGCGGGACTGGCCCATGCCACCGACGGGGACTTTTATGGAACAACGTACACCGGCTGGGCCGGAAATGGGGGGACGGTTTTTAAAATCACCCCTGGCGGAACATTGACGACGCTGTACAGCTTCTGCACCCAGAGCGACTGCACGGATGGCTTTGGAGCCTGGGGGCTGGTCCAAGCCACAAGCGGGGATTTCTATGGGACAACGGAAGGGGGCGGTACCCGCATCAGTTCCTATGGCACAGTTTTCAAAATCACCCCTGGCGGCACGCTGACGACGCTGTACAGCTTCTGCACCCAGAGCGACTGCACGGATGGCTTTGGAGCCTGGGGGCTGGTCCAAGCCACAAGCGGGGATTTCTATGGGACGACTCAATATGGCGGGCCTGGTAGCACGAGTAACGTCTGCTTCGGGCTTGGCTGTGGCACGGTCTTCAGTCTGTCCGTTGGTCTCGGCCCGTTTGTGAAAACTATCCCCGCCGCTGGCGTGGTGGGCGAAGGTGTCAGGATTCTGGGGTACGAACTGACCGGCGCAACCAGCGTCACGTTTAACGGCGTCGCCGCCGTCTTCACAGTGGTATCGGGCGCCGAAATCACCACCACCGTACCCACCGGCGCGACCACCGGAAAGATAGAGGTGGTGACACCCAGCGGCACGCTTTCAAGCAACGTGGAGTTCTGGGTGCTGCAGTAGAATCAACGCGCACTTAGTACGCTCCCTAGTCCACTGTCTGCGTAATTGTCTTAGTACCTATCTTGCAAGTACTCTAACGCCGATCAGGAGTACTGCGAGGGCTTATTGGGTAGTATTTCCGTTCTTGTTTGTGAGTCGCAGCCGATCGTGATCGAGGGGCTCCAGAAGGTGCTCGCCGAGACCAATGATCTGGTGTTTGCCGGCGCCGTGTCCCGGCCCGCCGAGGCGCTGGATGCCATCCAGCGCATGCACCCCGACATCGTCTTGATCGACGGCAGCGCGGGACTGACCGCCGCGCTCCGGCTGCTCGGCCATCTGAAGGCCACGGGGCCGATTCACCCGGTCCTGTGGGTGGTTGATTTGCCTGAAGTGGATGCGTTCCGGGCGCTGCAGATGGGCGCGCGGGGCATCGTCAAGAAAACTCTGCCTGCCGGCACGCTCATCGAGTGCCTGAGGGAAGTGGGCGCGGGTCAAATCTGGATGCAGGAATCCGATCAGGTCGCCGATTTCCTGCAACGCAAAGACACCTCCCGTCTGACGCCGCGGGAGAAAGAAGTAGTGCGCTTAATTTGCCGGGGCTTTCGCAACAAGCAGATCGCGGAGAACCTCCATATCACGCCCGGGACCGTGAAGGTGCACCTGATGCACATCTTCGAGAAGACGGGATTGAAGGATCGCCTGGCGTTGGCCGTGCATGGCCGCGAACTGGTGGGCGTGGAGCAACCGGCCAGCGACAATGTCGGCACTGAGCCTGGATTAACGCCAGTACCCTGAGCGCTCAGATCCGCAAAGCCGCGGCTAATTCTTTATCGCCACGCACCCGCCAGATCTTGGAATCGAGCATGTAGTGCGTGAACGGGATTCCCCAGATGGCCGCCGCCAGCCACTGAACAGCCGGAAAGTAAGCCTGCGGCAGAACGTTGAGAATGAAATGCAGCCCGATGGCGACGATCACGTAATTCCCCAGGCTTCTGGCGAAGTAAGCCGCCGCGCCATATTGTTCCCGCGCTTCCGGCGCTGAATAGCGGTTCTTGTTGTGGAACCACACCAGGCGATGATATTGGAAGGAGTGAAACAGGCCGAGCGTAATGCCGGCGCGCAGGATTCCGTCGGCCCCAAAACCGGCGGCGTAAAGAAACGCGATCCATTGCAGCGGCACCAGAACCGCAAGCAGCATCAGCTTGGGAGGATTCAAAGGCGTCCCAGCCCGGAATTTCTGTACCTGGTGTATCACGTAAATAACGGCGAACAGCGCGTAGGCCGCGGTGGCCGCCCACCCCAACCATTGCACCGGCCGCCAATCCATCATTCTGGTTTTGATGACGAAGAGCGCGAGTGGAAGAACCGTGGATGACAGCATGAACCAGCGATCGAGCTTCAGGTCCATGGGATCCCGCTCCTTGTTCTTGGCCTTCCACAGCATCATGAAACCCATATGCTGTTTCGCGATGTGGTAGTGCTGCCAGCACACCGCGAAGAGATAGAAGAGCGAGGATTGTCCCGCCCACACCATCACCGGACCGATCAACGAGAACGGAACGATAATCCATAAGAACCATCCCAGCCGTTTTCGTTCCCGCTTATCCATATAGGTGCGGGTGACGGTGCCCATTACATGAGGTCCATCCACGAACAGGAACCAGGTGAGGTAAATGGGAGTGATGGGGAACCCGGCGGCCATCAAACCCAGGGCCAGGTAACTGATGGCGGCGGGCCCGATAAACCAGAGCAGATCGTCTCTACGGGAAATTATCCAGTTCGTTCCCGCGGGCCGGCTCCCGACCGGTTGTGGAAAGACCGGTGTTATGGCGCTGGTACTCATGAAGTTCTCTCGACTGGTTATCGTCAGAAAGTACGGACCGTCTATATAAGGTATTGGGCTTAGTCAGGACAACGCTAATGCCAGGCGGCTCCGAGGTCGATCAACTTCGCAGGGACCAGTGTCCCAAGCGATCGGCACCCCATTGGCAAGTTCCACGCAGACCATCGAACCGTTGCCTGTTTCCAGGGACCAGGGCGGGTTCGGTGCGTCCGCGGGGCGAGCAATCGCACGGGTTTTCACGCCGTCGGTTACCGACTGCTTTTTTATCGCGCTGATTCTCTGGCTGTTCGTCTACGGGGTCAGCGGCTGGATCGCGCTGTTGGGAGACGGCGATACGGGCTGGCACATCCGTACCGGCCAGTACATTCTGGAACATCACACGGTACCCTCTCAGGATCTGTTTTCCTTCTCGCGTCCCGGCGCGCCCTGGTTCGCTTGGGAATGGCTGACCGACGTTATATATGCACTGTGCTTCCGGATGGCGGGGCTGAAGGCGATCGTGCTGCTGTCGGGAGTCATCATCGCGCTGTTTGCCACCATTGTTCTGCGCTACACGATATGGCGGGGCGCCAACCCGTTAGTGGCAGCCCTCACCACGATGCTGGCGGTGGGCGCTTCGTCGATGCATTTTCTGGCGCGCCCGCATCTATTCACGCTGCTCCTGCTGCCGGTCTGCATGTGGTTAGTGGAGGCGGATCGGCGCAGGAATACGCGCTGGGTCTGGGCGCTCATTCCCGTGACTGCGTTGTGGACCAACCTGCATGGTGGATTCGCTATCTTTCTGGTGTGCCTGGCGCTTCTGGTAGTGGCCTATGGCATCGAAATGATGCTGGGAGGCCAGGCCGGCCTCGTGGGGCAGAAAGAAGTGACCCGTTGGCCGCAGATCCGGCGATATTCCGCGTTGCTGATTGGATGCACGCTGGCTTCGCTCGCGAACCCGTATGGGGTCCAGCTGCATGTGCATATTTACGAATACCTGCGCGCCGATTGGATCAAGAACCTGGTGCAGGAGTTTCAGGCGCCGACTTTTCGCTCCGAAGGCCAGCTCCAGTTTGAAGTGTTGTTGCTGGCCGGTTTGATCGCCATCGGTTTCCTGCTGCGCCGGCGGATGTTCGCCGAAGCGTTGTGGGTGTTGTTCCTGGCTCATTCGTCGCTCATCAGCGTGCGGCACGCTCCGCTTTATGCCACGGTCGCCGCGCCGCTCATTGCTTGCGAGCTCAGCGAGTGGTGGCGGTCCGGGGTGGCGGGTATGAAGAAGTCTTCGGCTTTGCGAATTCTGTACCAGCTGGGAGCGGACCTGGCGCCGGGGTTTCGCAGGACCAGCATCTGGCCGGCGGTATTGATTGTGGGTTTGGCGCTGTGGGATGCGCCTCAGAAGTGGCCGCGCGACTTTCCGAGCGAGATGTTTCCGTCCGCGATGGTGCACCAGCACGCAGGCCTGATGGCCTCGGGCCGTTTACTGACCACCGACCAATGGGGGGACTATATCATCTACAGTTTTTACCCCCGACAGAAGGTCTATGTGGATGGTCGTAGTGATTTCTACGGAGAAAAACTCGGGCAGGAGTATCTTCACCTAATGCAGGGAGCCTACGATTGGAGAGCGATCCTGGAGCGAAACGGTTCGATGTGGCTCTGCTGCCGGTGGATTGGCCGCTAGCGTCGATGCTGAAGTTGGACCCGTCGTGGCGCGTAGTACAAGACGATACCAGGGTCATACTGTTCCAGCGGCTAAGTCAGCAAACCGCGAGAAATTAGGTAGTTCCACTCCCCATACCGGCAATCGTCCGTACTAAAGAAAACCTACTGTTCGGGCTAATGAAAACCTCCCAGCTGGCCGAAGTTATAAGTCAGGGAGAGCAACCGGCATGAGAAGCAATCAGAACCCGTCAGGTTCGGCCACCCGGAGTGTGGGGGACCGGAACTGTCGGGGAGCCGCGTCGTGGCAAGCTGAGCATGCCTCAGATGCCTGTCGAGTGGCTGGATTCGGGAAGCTGGCGTCTGCCCTCGGGTAAGGCGCTGGCGGAATTTGCGCTGCAGGCCGGGTTTCTCGCACCGCTGCTGTTTCGAGCGGACCGCTTTGGGAAGGGTTCCCTCAACGGGTCGTCAGAGATGTCGGGATCGAAAGAGATGATGTCGGGATCGTCAGAAATAAATGGAAATGTGGCGCCCGTACCGGGCAAACAGTCTGGCAATGGGGACGGCCGGTGACGGCCCAGGCCCTATTGGCGGGAGGAGTCGGCATCGCGGCCTGTGTCGACGATCTCAGGCGTCGCCAGATCTCCAATTGGATTCCCGCCTCGGCCTTGGCGAGCGGTTTGGTTTTGCAAACCGTGCAGCATGGCTGGCGCGGCACCGGCTCGGCGCTGCTTGGCACTCTGGCGGGCGCCGGCGTGTTCCTGATTTTTTATCTGCTGGGCGGCATGGGCGGAGGCGACGTGAAGTTGATGGCGGGCTTTGGCGCGCTGCTGGGGGCCAAACGGCTTTTCGAAGCTGCGTTGTGGACCGCCGGATGTGGCGGCGTAATGGCGCTGGCCGTAATTGCCGCCGGCCTGATTCGAGACTTCTGGACGCGCGGGAAACCGGCTGGAAGCCAGCGCGGGCCGGAAAGCGGACAGCATCCCCTATGCTCCGGCCATCGCAGCCGGAGTTTGGTTGAGCCTGGTAGGAGCGAGATAGCGCAATGACGCGGCCAGTTGCAGAAACTCGGTGGCATTCCGGTTTAGCGACCGAAGGCGGGAGAGAAGGATATGGATCGTAGATTTCTAACGGTATTGGGCGTGAGTCTGCTGTTCGCGCTCGTGATATCCAGCGTGTTCTATCAGATGACGGCGCGCGGCGGCAGCCCCAAGAAGAGCGCCGAGTCAACCGATTTGAAAGACATCGTCCTGGCAGCCAGGCCGCTCTCGGTGGGAACGACGGTGAAGCCGGCCGACATCAAGCTGGGCAAGACGCCGTCGGCCGCTTTCCCGAAAGGCGCGTTTGCCAAGCCCGAAGAAGTCATCGATCGTCCGCTCATCAGTAACATTCTGATGGACGAGCCGGTGCTCGAAGGACGGCTGGCGGCGCGCGGCAGCGGAATCGGTCTGGCTCCGGTCATTCCGGTGGGAATGCGCGCGGTCACCCTGCGCGTAAACGACGTCACCGGCATCGCCGGTTTTGTGCTGCCCGGCATGCGCGTCGACGTACTGGTCACCGGACATCCTCCCAACTCCGATAGCTCGGTCACCGCTACGCCGGTCCAGCTGCAAAACTTGCTGGTGCTGTCCGCCGGTACGGTGATGCAGCCGGATGCGCGGGGCCAGGCCATGCCGGCTCAGACCGTCACTTTGCTCGGGACGCCGGAGCAGGCCGAGACGCTGACGCTCGCTAGCGCCGATGCCCGCATTCAATTGGTCCTTCGAAACGGCAGCGATCAAACCATCGAAAAGACACCCGGGCACGACATCGCGGAATTGTACGGCGAACGCGCTCCCAAGAAGAAGACCTCGGACAACAACCCTCCTCCCCGGCCGCGCCCGCGCCCGGTGGTGGTGGCCGCGGCCCCTCCCCCACCTCCTCCGCCACCCGATCAGATCGTGGTGATTCGCGGAACGCAGAAGAGCGTGGAAATCGTGGGAGTCGGCGGGGGAAAGTAAACCATGCAACGAATCAAACGGATGTACGTTCTGTCTGGGCTGCTGGCGGTGGGCGCGGCTGGTTGTCTTTTCGCTCAAGCGGGCCCTGAAGAAATCCGCCTGACGGTGGGAAAAAGCATCGTCATCGACTATCCGGCGGACATCGCGCGGATTTCCACCAGCAACCCGGATATCGTGGACGCGTCGCCGGTAACCGGGCGCGAAGTTCTGGTCCATGGCAAGTCTTTCGGAACCGTCACCCTGGTGGTTTGGAGCAAGGCCGGCCAGCGCAACTTTTACAACATCACCGTGGAGCAGAACCTGGAGCCGCTGCGCAAGCTCATCAAGGAGACCTTCCCCTCTGAAGACATCCACGTTCAATCCTCGCGCGATTCGCTTTCTCTCACCGGGCGGGTGGGGAACAAGGATATTGCCGACCGGGCCACCGCGCTTGCGACGCCTTTCGCGAAAACCGTGGTGAACAACCTCCAGGTCGCCGAAGGGGCGGCGGAGAAGCAGATCCTGTTACGCATCAAGTTCGCCGAACTAGACCGTTCGGCGGCCAACTCAGTTCGCGGTCAACTTGATTTCCACCGGCGCCACCAACACCATCGGCCAAGTCAGTACCGGCCAGTTCGGCTCCAACACCCCTCCTACCAGTATTGGAGCGGGAGTCGGTTCCCCCTTTACTATTTCGAACGCCTTGAATATTTTCGCGTTCCGGCCAGATCTGAACCTGGGGGCATTCATCGAAGCCCTGGAACAAAAGAATCTGCTGCAGACCCTGGACGAGCCAACCCTGATGACCACCAATGGCAAAGAAGCCAGCTTCCTGGTGGGAGGCGAATTCCCCATCCCGGTCCTGCAAGGGGGGGCGAATTCGGGCGCCGTCACGATTCAGTTTCGAGAATTTGGCGTCCGGCTGACCTTCACCCCGAACATCACCGGTACCAATAATATCCGCTTGCACGTCAAGCCGGAAGTTTCCGCGCTCGACTACAGCAATGCTCTGTCGTTCAACGGATTCACCATCCCCGCGCTGTCGTCGCGCAAGATGGAGACCAACGTCGAACTGGGCGAGGGCCAGAGCTTCGTCATTGCCGGTCTCATCGACAACCAGGTGACGGAAACGATCTCCAAGATACCCGGTCTGTCGAGTCTGCCGATCTTAGGGAATCTGTTCAAGTCCAGATCATTATCCAAGAGCGACACCGAGCTGATCGTGATGGTCACCCCCGAGATCACGATGCCCCTGCAGCCAGGCGACGGGAAACCGCTTCCCACGATGCCGCGAGATTTCCTGGTGCCGGTGACGCCCGGTTCTAAGAACGCATTCCCCCAAGGTAAGGCGGCCAAGTAGGAGTATCGCCAATGAGAAAGGGCAGCAGCGCGCGATGACAAGCCGGGCACCAGTTTTGACCGCGCTTGCGATCATTCCCGATCGCGAGCTGGCGGCCCAGCTCGCCTCTGCTCTCGAGCGCACGCGTTCCTTCCAGATTCTCTCTGAGCTTAAGTCCTACCCTTCGCTCCAGACCTTGGAGATTCGGGTGCGTCAAACCAAACCGGACGTGATCCTGCTCGACTTGGCAACGCGACCTCGATCAGGCCTGCGAGTTGATTCGCTGTGTTTCCTCTTTGAACCTGCGGGCGCACGTGGTCGGGTTGCATGTGCGGAACGATTCCGATGCCATCCTGCGATCCTTGCGGAGCGGAGCCAGCGAGTTTCTGTACGCGCCTTTCGACGTTCAAACACAAAACGACGCGGTGGCACGGCTGCACCGTCTGCTGCAGCCCGGGCCGGTGGAACAATCCGAACCAGGCTCCATCGTCACCTTCTCCAGCGCCAAGCCCGGCTCGGGCGCGTCCACCCTCGCCGCTCAGGCCGCATTCGCGTTGCGCCGCACCACCTCACAGCGTGTTTTGCTCGCCGACTTCGATCTGATGGGGGGCATGATCGGCTTTTACCTGAAACTCACCAACACCAAGTCTCTGCTCGACGCCCTGCAAATGGCCGAGCGGCTGCACGAGGGCGGCTGGGCGTCCTGTGTCGCGATGGCGGACGGCGTGGATATTCTGCCGGCGCCCGAAACGCCCTACGCCGGGCCGATCGACGCTGCCCGGCTGCACGCAGTGATGGAATACGCGCGCATGAACTACGAGTGGGTGGTGATCGACCTGCCGGTGGTTTTTCAACGGCTGAGCCTGATGACTATTTCCGAATCCGACCGCGCGTATCTGGTCTCGACGCCTGAGTTGCCGAGTCTGCACCTGGCGCGCAAGGCCGTGAATCTTCTGGATCATTTGGGCTTCCCCAAGGAACGTTTTCAGATTGTGATGAATCGCATCGACCGGCGCGATGAGATCGCCGGATCCGACATAGAACGATTATTTAACTGCGCGATCGACGCGCGGATTCCGAACGATTATTTCTCGCTGCACCGCGCGGTGACGCTGGGCCAGCCGGTGGATGGGCATTCCGAACTCGGCAAGGCGGTCGAGAACCTGGCCAACCGCCTGTCGGGTGGCGGAGGACAGGATCGCAAACGAGCGGCGATTCCGGACTTACGAGTCGCGACTTCGCCGGTGTAATGCAGGCTGCAGTGAAGGATTAAGTAGTGAAGACTTATGTTTCCTAATCTCGATACCAAATCGACGCCCCAAATCAGCTGGGAGCAGCGCCTGTTGAAAAACGGCGGCAAGTCCAAGGGTGCGCTGAAGCCGGAGTATCAGGAGCTGAAGTTCACCCTGCACCGCAAGCTGGTGGACAAGATCAATCTGGAGGCGCTGGCCACCATTGACAACCAGCGGGTGCGAAGCGAAGTACGGCAGGCGCTCATTTCACTCGATCGATTCGGAGCCGACACTGCTCAGTTCGCTCGAAAAGCAGCAGATCTGCGATGAGGTCCTGGACGAAGTCTTCGGCCTCGGCCCGCTCGAGCCGCTGTTGCAGGATCCCAGCATCTCCGACATTCTGGTCAACACCCACAAGCAGGTCTACATCGAGCGCAAGGGCCTGCTCGAATTGACCACCGTCACCTTCCGCGACGCCCAGCACCTGCTGCGCATCATCGACAAGATCGTTTCGCAGGTGGGACGGCGCGTGGACGAATCCAATCCCATGGTGGACGCGCGCTTGAGCGACGGCTCGCGCGTCAACGCCATCATTCCGCCGCTGGCGGTGGACGGGCCGCTGTTGTCGATCCGCCGTTTTTCGACCGACAAGCTGATGCCGCCCGACCTGGTGGACCGGCGCAGCCATGACGCCCGGCATGATGGAGCTGCTCGAAGCGGCCGTCAAAGCCAAGCATGAACATCATCATCGCGGGCGGAACCGGCGCCGGTAAGACCACTCTGCTGAACGCTCTTTCGGCCTTCATTTCGCCCAAGGAACGCATCGTCACCATTGAAGACGCGGCCGAATTGCAGTTGAAGCAGCCGCACGTGGCGCGCCTGGAAACACGGCCGCCGAACCTGGAGGGCAACGGCGCGGTCAGGCAGCGCGAACTGCTGGTCAACAGCCTGCGTATGCGCCCGGACCGCATCGTGGTGGGCGAAGTCCGCGGCGAGGAAGCGCTGGACATGCTGCAGGCCATGAACACCGGTCACGACGGCTCGCTCACCACCGTCCACGCCAACAGCCCGCGCGACGCGATTTCGCGCCTGGAGGTGATGGTGTCGCTGGCCAGCGCCAACATGCAACTGGTTTCGGTCCGCCAGCAGATCGCGAGCGCCGTGCACCTGCTGGTGCAGGCTTCGCGTCTGAGCGACGGTTCGCGCCGGGTGATCAATCTGACCGAAGTAACGGGCATGGAAGGCGACGTGATCACGCTGCAGGACATCTTCGTTTTCGAAAAGCGCGGCCTGAATCCGGACGGCCGCGTGGTGGGACGATTCGCCGCCACCGGCATCCGGCCCAAGTTCTACGAAAAGCTGCTGGCGGCCGGCATCCGGTTGCGCGCCGACTTGTTTGACGAGGTGGTGGAGGTTTGACGGCATGTTTTTAATGATCGCCATCGCGGTATGGGCTTGCGCCCTGGTCATCTGGTGGATCTGCTCGAACGCATTCCGCCACTCCGACCTGGACAAGCTCAAGAGCCGGTTGATCGGCACGAGCAAGACCAAGGCCGCCAAGGCCGCCGCCGGCGGCGGCGGTTCGCTCATCCATACCGAGGAAAGGAACGTTCTGCTCGCCACCAAGTTCCTGCGGCGCTTCCAGCTGCAAAGCAAGTTGCAGGAGATGATCGAGCAGGCTGGGATGAAGTGGAGCACGCACCGGCTGGTGAACACCTGCCTGGTGGCGGTGGTGGCGGTCTGGGCGCTCGGCTGGGTTTTGCTTCCCGACCAGTTGCGGCGCTTTGCCTATATGCCCGGCGCTGCTGGCGGGCGCGCTGCCGGTGCTTTATGTGATCCGCAAGCGCAAGGCGCGCCTGCAGCCGCTTTGAAGAGTTGTTTCCCGACAGCCTGGAGTTCGTGTCGCGCTCGATGCGCGCCGGGCATGCTTTCTCGGTGTCGCTCGAAATGATTCACCGCGAGTTTCAAGAACCGCTGGCGGGTGAATTCCGGCGCACCTTCGAAGAACACAACCTGGGTTTGCCGCTGGATGTCGCGCTGCAGAAGCTGGCCAAGCGCGTGCCTTCGCTCGACGTGCACTTCTTCGTTTCCGCGGTGCTGCTGCAGAAGCGCACCGGAGGCAACCTGGCCGAGATCCTGGACAAGCTGGCCTACGTGATCCGGGAGCGCTTCAAGTTGCGGGGCCGCATCACGCGCCATCAGCGCGCATGGGCGGATGACGGGCATCGCGCTCAGTTGCATTCCCATCGGCGTCGCGGTGCTCATGTTCTACACCAACCCGGACTACGTGCAGGTTCTTCTTCCTCGACGACGTCGGCAATATCATGCTGGGCTGCGCGGTGGCCTTGCAGATCAGTCGGATATCTCATCATGAAGCAGATCACGAAGATCGAGGTTTAACGCCATGGCATTTCTATTCAGCTTCGTGATTTTCCTGTTGTTCGCGGCGGGACTTTCCTTTGGCGGGCGTCAAGATGTACGTCAAGCCCAAGGAAGCCATCGAGCGCGTGGCCGGCACTGGCATGAGCGCGCACGACGCCGCGCCGGTTCATCCCAGCCTGCTGTTCCACGACCTGGTGAAGCGGCTGGGCAATCTGGTGCCGGCCTCGCCCAAAGACGTGACGGTGATGCAGCGCCGCCTGATCCGCGCCGGCTACCGCAATCCCAACGCGCTGAAGGTTCTGTATGGCGCCAAGGCTATTTTCGCCGTTTTGCTGCCGGTGTTGATGACGGTGGCGGTCTTCAATTCGTCGGCGCAGCAGAGCAACAAAATCGTCGCGATTCTGGTGGCGGTGGCGGCCGGATTCTTCGGCCCCAACGAATACGTACGCATGGCCGCCAAGCGCCGCCAGAAACAGATCCAGCGCGGGCTGGCCAATTCGCTCGACTTGATGGTGGTGTGCGTCGAGTCCGGACTGGGCCTCGATCAAGCCATCATGCAGGTGGCCAAGGAACTGGAGCACGCCCACCCGGAGATCAGCGAGGAACTGGCCATTGTGAACCTGGAATTGAAGGCCGGCAAGCGGCGCGCCGAGGCTTTGCGAAACTTGGCCGACCGTACGGCGGTAGAGGACCTCAAGAAGCTGGTGGCGGTGCTGATTCAGGCCGACCGCTTCGGCACCGGCGTGGCCCAGAGTTTGCGCGCCCACTCCGATTACATGCGCGTCCAGGCGCGCCAGATCGCCGAAGAGAAGGCCGCCAAGCTGGGCGTAAAACTGGTATTTCCGATCTTTTTTTGTATTTTGCCGTCTTTGTTCGTGGTCACGGTTGGGCCGATTGTCATGAAAATCATGCGGGAGCTGCTCCCCATGATGAATAACATGTAGCGGAATCATTTTTTTGGGGAAAGGAGAAAAGCGATGATGGATAGCTCGATGATTCGCATCGTTTGCGCGGTGCTCGCAGTCCTGTTTCTGGGACTGATCGTTCTGCGGCGCAAGAAGAGCCCTGAGTAATCACGGGGCTGGACGCATCCGGCGGGGCGTCAGGGAACAGGCTCCCTGGCGCGCCACGACCGCGCGGTCGCCGTTCCCAGGCGCGGAGACGCGATTGTTCGCGTGCTGGAGTGAGAGCGAGGACGTCGCGCATGGGCCGGGTCGCGTCAAGTGTCTGTAATTGAGTCAGAAAAGCTGAAAATCTGATGGTTTTTTGGAGTAAATCGCTATGCTGAAGTCATATTGGTGGAAGACCGTTTTGGCCGCTTCGCTCGCGGCGGCGGCCTGGGGAGGAACCTTCGGGACAGTGGTGTCCATCGGGGGCGAGGCCGCGGACCTGGCGCTGGATCAGACGCGAGGCGTGCTGTACATCGCTAACTTCACCGCGAATCAGATCGACGTGATGTCGCTCGCCACCAACACCATCCAGACTTCGATCAACGTGGCGGCGCAGCCCAACTCGATCGCTCTGTCGCCCGATGGCCACTATCTGGTGGCCACCAACTTCGGGAACGCGGCCGCTCCGGGCTCGCCGGCCAATGCGCTGACGGTGATCGATCTGACCAACTCAGGGAACGCAAACCTTCTCGCTCGGCAACCCGCCGATCGGCGTGGCCTTCGGGGCCGATGGCATCGCGCTGGTAGTTACCACCACCGACTTCCTGCTCTTCGATCCCACCACCGGCGCCACCCAAGAACTCGATACGCTGGCCAACGTAGTTGCCAATACGCTGCCGGTGGCGCCCGCCAACTTCCCGGCCGACATTTCCGCGGCCTCGGTGGCGGCGTCCGCGGACGGGCTGCAGGTTTATCGGATTGGGCGGCACCACCAGCACCGTCACCTTCCGCTACGACGTCAACGCCAAGGCGATCTATCCCGGGCGGCATCGTAACCAGCACCGGAGTTCTTGGGCCCCGCGTGGTCAGCCTGAATCATGATGGCTCGCTGGTGATGGCCGGTTGGGTGATGATCGGCGCGCTCGGCTTCGTCAATTATTTCCCGCAACACACCAATCAGTTCAGCGTTGGAACCACCGCGTTTGACGACAGCCGCGGGTTGCTATACGCTCAGATTCCGGTGGCCGAAGGCGAGTCGCCCACCCTGCATGGTGGTCACCTCCAGCAACCTGACGCTGCAGGACGCGCCTGCAACTGGCCGAAAACCTGAGCGGCAAAAGCGTGCTCTCGACCGATTCCAATACCCTCTACGCCATTTCAGAAAGCGGCGTCACAGTCCTGCCGGTGGGCGGCCTCGCCCGGCAACCGCAGGTGGTGGCGCAGCAGGAGGACTGGTTTTCCGGGGCAGCTTCTGCAATCCGGGAGTCTCCACCCAGCAGCTGACGATCGTCGATCCAGGCGGAAATAACACGCCCTTCAGCATCAGCTCCGATACGGCCGGGGTTTCGGTCTCGCCCGGCGGACGGCGTCACGCCCGCCGTGGTGACGCGTCTCGGTGGATCCCTCGGCTTTCGTCGGCATCAACGGGAACCGTGGCCGCTCATTTGATCGATTCAATCCGGCCCCGCGATCAATGTGATTCCGAGCGTTCGGGTGCTGGTCAACAACGCCGGGCCCAATCAGGTCGGCAGCTTCATCGACATCCCCGGAACGCTCACCGACATCGTCGCCGACCCGGTCCGCAACCAGTTCTTATGTCGTGCGCAGCGACAAGAATGAAGTACTGGTCTTCGACGGGACCAACTATTCCCAGATCGCCGCGCTTCCGACCGGCAACCAGCCCACCACCATGGCCATCTCCTTCGACCAGCAATATCTGCTGGTGGGCAACCAGGGGTCGCAACTCGTCAACGTATTCGATCTGGATACCCTGCAACCAGACACGCCGATCGTTCTGCCGTCGGGCTTCATCGCCTACTCCATCGCCTCTTCGGCCAATGCCACGCTGGCGCAAGGTGGCTATTACGACGGCACATTTCACATCCTGCAGCTCGACATTCCGCCGCGTTCGGGAACGGAGTTGCCCTCGCTCGGCGTGTTCACCAACGTAACCAACGCCAACACCGTAATGACTGCCTCGCAGAACGGTTCTTCGATCTTGATCGCGCAGGCCGACGGAACGGTATATCTGTACGACGCCAATTCGAATTCGTTTACGGTTTCGCGCAAGGATTTCACGTCGCTGGCCGGCCCGTACGCCGCGTCCGCCTTCAATCAATATGTGGTCGGCAACAATCTTCTGAACTCCTCGCTGGTTCCGGTGATGCAGTTTGAGACCGGCACAGGTACCCCGTCCGGGTTCGCTTTCGTGGACGAGACCGGGTTCCGCACCAATGCGCCCCCGCCCCACCGGGCGCCATCAGCACCGCGACCGTAACTACCTGCGTAAACACCGCGACCGGCTCAACCTGCACCACAACCAGCCCCGCTGGCACCACCATCATAACGTGCTTAGGCACCGGGACAACCTCAACCTGCACGACCACCACCGGCCCTCCCACGCCCGGCCCAGCGTTGGCCAGAGCACGGCTCCGGGCGTCATTCAACGGATCGACATGACCAATCCGTTCGAGTTCGGTCAGCAATGCGACCGCGATGGTGGAAGCTCCGCTGCTCGGGACCACTGCTTCGCCCTTTACCCGCACCCTCGCGCCGCTCGCCGACCAGAGCGCCATCATGAACCTGACCGTTTCCGGCGTCACCGTTCTGCCGTGGAACTACGACGCCGCGGTTGCGCCGCCCCACATCACCTCGGTGGTGAACGCGGGCAACGGAGGCAGCCGATATCGCGCCGGGCGGTCTGATCTCGGTCTACGGAACCCAGTTGAGCCCGGTCAACATGGCTACCTCGGAAATTCCGTTGCCCACCGCGCTCGCCAACAGCTGTCTCAGCGTCAACGGCCTGCCGGTACCGATTCTGTTCGTCTCCCCCAACCAGGTAAACGCACAGATGCCATTCCAGGCGATCGGCGACGTAACGCTGATCCTGCGCACGCCGGGCGGTCAAAGCGATAACTTCAACCTGGTGATTGAGCCCAATGCGCCCAGCGTGTTTCTGGCCTCGGTTGGCCCGGAAACCAATATTCCCACCGTGGTCCGGAACGACGACAACGAACTGGTGACGCCGTCCCATCCGATTCACCGAAAATCGAACACGGCGCTGGTGATTTACCTCACCGGCCTCGGTCCGACGACACCCTCGGTCGCCACCGGACAGCCAGGCGCCTTCCAACCCGCTGGCCTACTCGCAGCTCCAGCCCACCGTAACTCTGGGAGGCGCAGAGCTGCCAGTGCTGTACTCCGGCCTGGCGCCGGGCTTGGTCGGCGTCGACCAGATCAACGTCTCGGTGCCCTTCACTGTCCCCGACGGAATGTCTGTCCCCCTCGTGATCACCCAGGGATCGGTCTCAACTTCGATCCCGGAGCGAGTGGTGGATTAACCGCAGACTACTACAACTAGAATGAGAGATACTATGAAACATTTTCTGTCGTTAATGTTTTTGGCGATCGCCGTGGCGGCTCCGGCGGCATTCGCCCAGAAGTGGGAGGTCGGCTTTGCCGCTGGTGGCAGCTTTCTGACCTCGGAAACCATCACCAATCCAGCCGGCAACGCCAACGCCACGCGCAGACCCCGGTTTGGCGCTGAGCGCCTGGCTGGACAACAACATCGGCAGCGGCCTGTTCGGCGGTGAACTGCGTTACGACCATGAGAACGGCGATCTGAAGCTTTCCTCCGGCGGCACCAACGCCACGTTCGCCAGCCAAAGCAACGCGATTCACTATGATTTCATGTATAACTTCAGCTTCGTCTGAATCGGCCGTGCGGCCTTTCGTCGCGGCTGGCGGCGGCGTGAAATGGTATTCGGGCACCGGAACCGAGCAGGTTTACCAGCCGCTCTCCAATATCGCGGTGTTTAGCGACGTCCGCGACATGCGACCCATGGTTTCGGTGGGCGCCGGCGTGAAATTCAACATCGCCAAATCAATGCTGCTGCGCCTTGAGGTTCATGACTACCTGACTCCGTTTCCCAGCACGTTGATCGCGCCCGTCTCAGGGTCCAGCGTGGGCGGCTGGCTTCAGGACTTCGTCGTGTCGGCGGGTTTCAGCTTCGGCTTCTAAATTTCTGGGTCTCGGAACCCGGCCGGCTCGTTCGGCCGGGTTTCCATTAGAAGTTGCCGGTTGTCCTCATGAATCTTTCAAACGCTTCTTCGGTAACCGCCGTTTTGCTTATCGCCTTTGGGATATTCGTCATGTACACCCAGTGGAAGAACTGGTTTGACAGCAATCTCCCCATTATCTTTTACGTGGTTTTCTTCGCCTTCATGCAATCCGTCGACGGCGCGGTGCCGTTCTGGCTTATCTGCGCCGGCTTTGGCCTGGCGCTGGTACTGCGATTTGAATTCATGAACACCGGCTTCATGCGCTTCGTGAAGTATCTGGAACTCTGCGCGCTCGGAACTATGCTCTACCTGTCGACCACCATGCTGGTGCGCTTCTGAAGATCTTCTGATCCGGCTACTTCTCGAGTCGGGAGCCCGGATGCCTGCAACGCCCGCCATCCGCCATCCAGCGAAATCGCGTTGGTATACCCCATCTGCCGCAGCGCATCGGCGGCCAGCGCCGAACGATAACCTCCGCCGCAATACAGAACCAGCTTGGCGTCCTTGCGCGGCACCTGCGCTTCAATGTCGCGCTCGATAATTCCCTTCCCCAAGTGAATCGCTCCGGCGGCGTGCCCGGCCTCCCATTCGTCGTTCTCGCGCGTGTCGATCAAAACGTGCTCTTCACCGGCCGCGCGCAAGCGCTGATACTCCGCGATGTCGATTTCCTGAATTCTGCTCTTGGCGGCATTCACCAGCGCCAGAAAGCCCGGGTTGTGTGATTTCGGTGCGCTCATAATGATTCGACTCCTCGGGTTGGTTCTACTCCACGGGTTACCCGTTCAATCCGCGCGCCCACGCGCGCTAATTTTTCTTCGATTTTCTCATAGCCCCGGTCGATGTGGTACACCCGGTCCACCACCGTTTCCCCGCGCGCCACCAGACCGGCCAGCACCAGCGACGCGCTGGCTCTCAGATCGGAAGCGATCACTTGCGCCCCCGTCAGCTCGGCGACTCCAGCCACAATCGCCTGCCGGCCTTCCACCCGGATATTCGCTCCCATACGCGCCAGTTCCTGCGCATGCATGAAGCGGTTTTCAAAGATGGTCTCGCTGACGAACGAGATTCCCTCCGCCTAGCGTCATGAGCGCCATGTATTGCGCCTGCAGATCGGTGGCGAAGCCGGGGTACTCTTCGGTTGTGATGTCGGTGGCGCGCAGTCTTCCGGACGCCCGAACCCGCAGCGACCCTCGCCCCGCTTCGGTCACGTCCACGCCCGCCTGCCGCATCTTCAACGCCAGCGCGTCCAGGTGTTCGGGAATAAAGCCGGAGACCACCAGATCACCGCGCGTGATCGCTCCGGCGATCAGGAAGGTGCCGGCTTCGATGCGATCTGGAATGATGGTGTGCTCGGTTCCCCGCAAACTGGCAACGCCCAGCACGCGAATGGTGGAAGTGCCCGCGCCTTCCACCCTGGCTCCCATCTTGTTCAGCAAGAGCGCCAGGTCCTGCACTTCGGGTTCGCGCGCGGCATTGCTGATCACGGTCTCGCCCTCGGCCAGAACCGCGGCCATCAACACGTCTTCGGTGCCGGTGACGGTGATGCGATCGAAATGCACTTGTGCGCCCCGCAAGCCGCGCGGCGCTCGCGCTTCCACGTATCCGTGCGAATGGTGAATTTCAGCGCCCAGTTGCTCGAGCGCCGCCACATGCAGGTTAATGGGCCGCGCTCCGATGGCGCAGCCGCCCGGCATGGATACCCGCGCGCGGCCGGTGCGAGCCACCAGCGGCCCCAGCACCAGACTGGATGCCCGCATGGTCTTCACCAGATCGTAAGGGGCTTCGGGACGATCCAGCTTCGCCGCCCGTACCGTCACCATCACCGTCCGACGCCTCCACTTCGGCGCCCGCATACTCCAACAACTGCTGCATGGTCCCGATGTCGCGCACCGGCGGGATGCGCTGCAACTTCACTGGTTCACTGGTGAGCAAACACGCCGCCAGCGCGGGCAGCGCCGAGTTTTTCGAGCCGCTGATGGCGATCTCGCCTTGGAGCGGCACGCCGCCGTGAATCCGGAACTTGTCCATATGGGGAAGTCTCTTATTTCAGGTTTTCAGGGCCTCGGAAATACGGCCGCCGGCCTTGGCCAGGCGAGCTTCCGCGGCGCCGCGATCGAGCGACAGCCGCGCCATCACGATCGCCAGCGGCACGCTCCCGCCCGCTTCAAGCAGCAGTTCGCCCGCGCGTTCGTAAGTCAGCGCGGCGCTGGAAGCGATAATCCGCATGGCGCGGTCGCGCAACTTGCTGTTGCGCGGCTGCACGTTCACCATGAGATTGCCAAACACATATCCCAGCCGAATCATCACCGCGGTACTGATCATGTTCAGCACCAGCTTGGTGGCCGTGCCCGCCTTCAGGCGCGTGGATCCGGCAATAACTTCCGGCCCCACCAGCGGCGTAATCGCGATCCGCGCGCGCTGGGCCAGCGGCGAATCCGGCGTGCAACTGATTCCGATGGTCAGCGCGCCCAGCTGGTTTGCCGCGTCAACGGCGCCCAGCACGTAGGGCGTACGGCCGCTGGCGGCTATTCCCACTAGAGCGTCGTTCGCAGCGAAACCGCGAGCGGCCAGATCCCGCCGGCCGATCTCGGGATCGTCTTCAGAAGCCTCGGTCGCCCGCGCCAGCGCCGCTTCGCCGCCGGCCATGATGCCCTGCACCAAGTCCGGCGGAACTTGAAAAGTCGGCGGACATTCGGCCGCGTCCAGAACGCCCAACCGCCCGCTGGTTCCGGCGCCGATGTAAAACAGCCGGCCGCCTTCACGCACCAACTCCACGATGCGATCCACGGCTTCCGCAATATGCGGAATCTCCGCGCGTCACGGCCGAAGCCACTTTCTGATCTTCGTTGTTAATGATTGCGAGAACCTCGGCCGTCGGCAAGGCGTCAATGCCCTCGGACGCCGGATTTGGCTGCTCGGTCAGGAGGCCATCAAGGTTCGCCATCAAAGTCCGCCAACAAAAAAGCCATAGATACGAAAAGAGCGCCGGAGGCAAAGCCTCGCGACGCCCGGATTCTTTGAATCTGGTGAGTGTTTATGCGCTGAAGGAGCTGCCGCACCCGCAGGTGCTCTTGACATTGGGATTGTTGAACTTGAATCCCGAGCCTTCCATGGTCTCGACGTAATCCACCTCGGCGCCGTCCAGATACAACAGGCTGGCCTGATCGATGAACACCTGCAAATCGTCGAACTTATAGGTCTTATCCAGCATGTTCGGGGTGTTTTCGAAAGCCATCGAATAGCTGAATCCGGAGCATCCACCGCCCACTACTGCGATGCGGAGCCCGGCTGGCTTGGGTTCCTGCGTTCCCAGAATCTCCTTCACCTTGCTAACGGCCGTCTCGGTCAGTTGAACCATGTCTTAAGATCTCCTGTTGGCTGAACTCTCTACACGTTATTATCACCTGAACGCCCGGCCTATCGCAAGCCTGCATCAGGCTACACAACTGGGTTAGATGCTAAACTCCCAACTAGGATGCGATGACAGGATGCAACCCAGCCGGATTTCCGCTGTTTTCCCCCAACTGACTGCAACCGCAAGCGGTTGGCATACGTCTGGCAGGGTGTATGAGCGGTCTTGCTGGCACACTTCCCTTACCTGCGGTCGGCGTCCGGGTTCTCCCGGCATCCGGAACGCGGGTTCAGGCCAAAACCAGAGTGGATCACCGGAATTCTGAAGAAGCCGCCCTGGTCAGGCGCGTTCAGGCCAGGGACGAAATGGCCTTTCGCGAGATCGTGGAGCGCTATCAGGCCAAGGTGTTTTCCATCATCTATGGGATTCTCCGCAATCATAACGACGCCGAGGATATCGCCCAGCAGGTTTTCGCGAAGATTTACTTCTCCATTCAAAACTTCGATTTTCGCAGCTCGCTGCTGACCTGGATCTACAAGATCACGGTCAACGAGTGCTACGATTATCTGCGCAAAAAGCGCGTCCGGAAGCTGGTTTACGAGAGCGATTTCTCCGAAGAAGACGCCCAGCGGATGCAAAACAGCGAGACGCGCCACCGGACAGGCCCCGGCCGTGGATACGCAGCTGGCGCGCAAGGACCTGGTATTGAAGCTGCTGGCCAAGCTGTCCGATGAAGACCGGAGTCTGCTGCTGCTGAAGGAAGTGGAAGGGCATTCGGTGGAAGAGTTGTCGCAGATGACCGGCATGAACGAAAATACAATTAAGGTCAAATTGTTTCGGGCCCGGCAGAAGCTATTGAAGGTGGCGCAGCGTTTGACGCGCGGCGCGCAATCGCTGGCGTGAGTGTGATAGAACAGTTGGAAACATGCTTGACAGTGAACGTGACTGACCGTAAAGGTCGAAAGCGAAACGGACGAATCGATCCGTAAGAGTCAAAGGTTAGCGGTCTTTTTTGAGGGAAGAAGTCATGCATCAGGAAATAAGGCACAACCTCGAAGATTTTCTGAAGAGTGAGGATTTTCTAAAGGGTTCGGGCTCGCAGGTTCCAGCCGGGTTTCACGCGCACTTGGGAGAGTGCGCCGAATGCGCCGGACGAACTGCGGTCGCTCGAAGCGCAATCGCAACTGTTGCGGTCGCTGCGCGCCCCTCAGGACATCGAACCGCGCGCCGGCTTCTATGCCCGCGTCATCCAGCGGATCGAAGCGCAGCCAGCGTCCATCTGGTCGGTATTTCTCGACCGAAAGTTCGGATTGCGGCTGGCGGTGGCTTCGGCCGCGCTGGTGGCGCTGCTCGGAACGTATCTGGTGACTTCCGAGCCGAGCGGGCCGGAATTCGCCTCCTCGCCGGCGGTGGTTCTGACGGATACTCCGCGGGCTACCGAAGCCAGCCGTTCAGACGCGAAGCAAGCGCGTCCAGCAACAACCTGAAGACGGCCCGCGGCAGCAACAGCAGCGCGACGCGGTGCTGGTGGATCTTGCCAGTTACCACCAGTAGGGCCATGTTCGCTTCGGATCAGCCCACCTGGCAAAATCCGCGCATCCTGACGACGTTGGTACTGGTGTTTCTCACCGGCGCCATGGCGGGAGCCATTGGCATGCAGTTCGGCCTGCATCGGAAGCTGCACGCAAGTGCGGCCTACTGGAGAGGCGACAAGGCGGAATTTTCCTACGATCAGCTCAAGACGAGAGCTGAATCTTACGCCGGAGCAGTCCGAGCGCTTGAAGACCATTCTGGACGATTTCGTGAAGTACCACGAGGATCTGGAAGCGCAGATTGAGGACGTCCGCGCCACCGGGCGCAACCGGATCCTGCAAATGCTTACGCCCGAGCAGCGCAAGCGCTTCGAACAGCTTTCCGACCAGCTTCCGGCGCGATAGCTGCCCTCCGGCACTGGGGGCAACTACCGAATAATTTCCCGCCGGCTAAGGTAACGTCGTGTGCGCTTGCCTATTGCATATCACCTGGCTCGGTGGTAACCTGTAGTTGAACCGTGGATTGATTTAGGTTCCATCGCAAGGTGGGGCTGGCTAATTGCAACCACGCTAAAAAGTGCTAAAGGTGAGTCGGTCTTCACGAAACTAAACCCCCTGTGGCACATGCCCAGGGGATTTTTATTTTGGGGCCGGGTCGCCGGAGAGGAATCATCGAATGACGGCGTCTCCACCTCCCGAAGCCGCTCTTTTTGGGCGGGAAGGCGAACTGGTTTCCCTCAGTATTGCAACGGAACCAAAACTATTGGAAGATTTATTGGAGGCTTTGGCCGCGCTCGATTTCCCGGTCAATCCCCAGCTTTATCACCGGCCGGCGCAAGTGCTGGTGGAGTTTCCAGCCTATTCGAGCCAAGTGGAACAGGTGCGCGAAGCGCTGCTGAGCCAGGGCTTCGACGGCGGCGGGATCCAGGTGTCGCGTCCGCTGGTCCGGGCACAGCGCCGGTAAGCACGCAAGCTTAGCCGCTGAGCGCCGGGTTTCCGGCGGCTGTCTTACTGGCCGCCATTTTGCGCTCTACCGCTTTCATCAACCGGACATGGACTGCTTCGGGGATCTCTTGCGGCTGCATTCCCTTGTACACCTTGATGGTCTTCTGGGTGGTGTCGAGAATAACAAAACAATTGGGGCACTCGTTAATATGGGCCTCCAGTTTGCGGCGCAGTTCCGCGTCCACGGTTGAATCCAGATAGTCGGTGAGCTCCTGCAAAAACTCTTTACAGGTAAGCAAAGACGTCATCCCCTTTCCGTCGGAAGAAACGCGTCAGCTTCTCACGCAATTGCAGACGCGCGCGCAACAGGCGGCTCTTCACCGCCGGCACCGAAATACCCAGCGCTTGGGCGGTCTCTTCGGTGCTCAGTTCTTCGATGTCTCGGAGTACGAAAACGGTTCGGAAAGTCTGGTTTCAGGCTTTCGACCGCTTCGTCCAGGATCTTAGCCAGTTCTTCGCGCGAGTACTGCTGTTCAGGATTTTCGTCCCAAACCGCGATTTCGCGGACTACTGTATCCTCGCCCGGTATCGAGCGGCTCATCCAGCGGTACTGTCCGGTCGGACTTCCGCTTGCGGAGCTTCATGAGCGATTCGTTGACGGCAATCCGCACAATCCAGGTATAAAACTTAGATTGCCCCTGGAAATCCCCTAAGTGCTCAAACGACTTCATGAACGTCTCTTGCAGCACGTCTTCGGCGTCGGTATCGTTCTGCGTAATGTGTTTGGCCAGGCGGTAGATCTTGCGTGAGTACCGGTTCACCAGCTCATTGAAGGCCGCAACGTCGCCCTCGCGAGCCTTTGCCAGCAACCCGGACTCGTCGAACACCCCTGCTTCGGTGGTGGCAGGCATTCTTCTTCTAATATTACCACTCGGACCAAATTGGTCTACTTCTAAGCGGGGTCGAAATGCAGAATCAATCGGATCGCAGCGCCTGCATGACGTCGACGCGCGCCGCGCGGGCCGCCGGCAGCACGGACGCGACCACCGCGGCGGCCAGCAGCACGATCGCCGGAGCCGATCACCGGCAGGGCGCCCGGCATGCGCACGTCCTCGAAATAGCTGCCCGCCAGCACGCGCCAGCAGCGTACCCGCAAACCGCGCCGGCCACGATGCCCAGCGCCGCCATCCACGCGCCTTCGGCGATCACACCCGTCAGCAGATGCCGCGGCTGCGATCCAATCGCCAGCCGGATGCCGAACTCGCGCGTGCGCCCGCTCACCGAAAACGCCAGGACGCCGGCCACGCCCACCACCGCGATCACCAGCGCCACCGCCGCGAATCCGCCGAACACCAGCGTATTCAGCCGATCCGGCGTGAGCACTTCCGCGCGGACATCTTCGAGCGTCGCGGCGCGCTCCACAATCTGGTCGGCGGACATTTCGCGGATGATGCGCGTGATCGGCGACACCAGCGCAGTACGGATTGGCGTGCGCGTGAACGAACAGCCGGTCGCCGCCGAAATTCCTGCATCTGCTCGAACGGATGATACACGGTGAGCGCCGGGCCCGGCACCACGTTCTCATCGTCGATATCGGCCGCAACGCCGACGATGCGCCGAGGCGCCGGGCTGATGTCGATGAACTTCATCACCGGATCGGTCCACATCAGATGATGGTTCACCGCGTCCTGATTCGGGAAACATGCGCTGCGCCACGCTCTGGCTCACGATGACCACCGGCTCGCTGCTTTGCGATCGCTATCGTTGAAATCGCGTCCGGCAATCAAGCGGAACGCCCAGCGCCGCGAAGAATCCCGGCGAAACGGTCCGAAACCGGCCGCGCGGATCTTCTTCGCCCGGCGCCTGGACATGGCCGTCGGCGGAGAACTCGAACCCGGGACCAGAAGTGCCCGCGTCGCGCCACGGAACTACGGTGCCCAACGGCGACGCCATCCACGCCCGGCAGCGCGGTGATGCGCCGGATGGTTTCCTTGTAGAAGTCAACGATCTTGCTCGGGCGTTTTTCCGTACGACATCACGGGCACGTTGATCGCGAGCACGTGATGCAGTGTCGAAGCCGGTTTGAGCGGCTTGTAGCGCCAGCAGCGTCTTGAGCAGCATGCTGGCGCCGGCCAGCAGCACAAAGGACGCGGCGATCTGCGTCACGGCGAAGACTCCGCTGCCGGCGGCTGGTGCTGCCGGTGATCCGCACGCTGCCGCTTGCCAGGCTCAATCCATGCGAGGCGTCGGCCAGCGGCAGGCGCGGGACAAACGCCAGCAGCACCGCCGCGACCACCGCCAGCGCCGCGCCGACCCAGAGCATGCTGGAATCCACCGTAAGATCCAGCGCGCGGACCGAGAAGCGGGAGGCGTAGCGCGCCAGGATGGCCACCATCGGCCGCGCGCTCAGCACGCCCAGCGCCGCGCCCGCGCCGCACAGCAGCAGGCTTTCGGCCAGCAGCGTCCGCCGCAGCGCCCCGGTGCTGGCGCCCAGCGCCGCGCGAATGGCCAGCTCGCCTTCGCGCCGCACGGTCCGCGCCAGAATCAGATTGGCGACGTTCGAGCACGCGATGACGAAAACCAGCACGGACGCCGCGAGCAGCACCCACAGCACGGTCCTGGCGCGCGAAGTGATCTGGTCGCGCAGCACGAACCGCGTCGATGCGGAAGTCCGCTTTCGCCGAATACGCCTCGGGATGTTCCTTAACCATGGCCGCGTGCACCGTGCGCAGTTCGGCGCGCGCTTGCTCGAGAGTCGCGCCGGGCGCGAGCCGGCCGAACAACTCCGTCATGCGATGGACCCGGCCGGTGACCATGGTCGCCGACAGATGATGCGGGCTGGTGACGATGTTGGCGATGATCTCGGTCTCCGCCGGATAGGGCACCGACGGTTCCAGCACGCCCACGATGGTGGCCGAGCGCGTGCCGAGCCGGACGGTTTTGCCGAGCACCGACGGATCGCTCTTCAGCTGGGTGGTCCAGAAACGATAGGTCAGCACCATCGCGCCGGCCGCCGCTGGGTCCGTCGTCTCGCATGTCGAGCAGACGGCCGAGCACCGGGTGCAGTCCCATCACGTCGAAATACGATCCGCCGACCACGCCCGCGCGCACTTCGCGCGGCTCGCCCAGGCCCACCATGGTGAAGCCGATGGTGGAGAAGTCGCCGAACGCGCTCAGGGTTTTGACGCGCGAGCGCGAGATCCTGGATCTCCGGCACCGAGAACGCCGCGTTGTCGACGCCCGATGCCGCGCGCGCTCTGGCGGATGTAGATCAGCCGGTTTTCGTCGCGATTGACCAGCGGCCGCAGCAGCACGCCGCGCACCAGCGTGAAGATGGCGGCGTTGGCGCCGATGCCAAGCGCCAGCGTGAGGACCACGGTGACGGTCAGCCCTTTGGTGCGCGCGAGCGAGCGGACCGCGAATTTCAGGTCGTTCCAGAAGGTCATGCCGGCCTCCGTCGGTAAATACTTTTTACAAGTATACGGCGTTACCATACTTCAATAGCAACCCGCAGGAACAGGCGTTCAGCGTATACTGCAACAGATTGTCATGAGCCACAACTTCTGGGTGTTTGTTGTGTCAAACAGGAAGGTAAGTTTTTGAAACGGAGGGGACGTTGAGTATTCGATCAAGCTTGCGCTTGGAGCAAAATGTTATGTTCCGCGTGGCTCGTGTCGCCCTGCTGGAGCTAGGCATCGCGGCACTGGCGTTGGCACAAGTGAACGTGCTGAACGTGAATTACGACAGCCAGCAGACGGGCGCCAACCTGCAAGAGACCACGCTCGCGCCGGGGATAGACTGGAACTCGTTTGGGAAGCTCGGCACTTTGCCGGTGGATGGAGCGGTTTACGCACAGCCCCTCTATGTGACCGGCGTTGCCATCGGCGGCGTCAAGTACAACGTTCTTTATGTCGTCACCATGGGCGACAGCGTCTACGCGTTCAATGCCGACAAGCCGCAATCCACGACGCCGCTTTGGCGGGTGAATCTCGGCGCACCGGTTCCATCCGGCCTCTTCAACCCGGTGCCCGGCGGTTTATCCAACTACACCGACATTCTTCCAGAGATTGGAATCCTCGGCACGCCCGCGATCGATCCGACCGCGCAGGTGATTTACGTCGTCACCGATACGCTTCCCGCTGGGGCTCCCAGCGCTCCCCTGTTTCAACTGCATGCGCTATCGTTGGTGGACGGCCATGAGATGTTGGGCGGACCCGTGCAGATTGCGGCATCCGTGAGTGGCAAAGGCCTCGACAGCAATAACGGAACCATCCCCTTCTACGCTATTGAAGAATTGCAAAGGCCGGGCCTGATGCTGGCGAATGGAACGATCTACATCGCTTTTGGATCGCACGGAGATACCGGCCCCTATCACGGATGGATGCTGGGATATAGCGCATCCACGCTGCAACAGACGTCCGTTTTTAACACCACTCCCAATGGGCGGCAATCGGCGATTTGGCAGACGGGTCGCGCACCCGCCGCGGACGCCAACGGCAATATTTACGCCGTGTCGGCGAACGGCGATTGGGACGGGGTAGCGAATTTCGGCCAATCCGTGCTTCGCCTCTCCGGCGCCGATCTTTCGTTACTCGATTGGTATACGCCATCGGACTGGGAATCGCTCGACGGCATGGACGCCGATATTGGAACGACAGGCGCCATATTGATTCCCAATACTAATTATCTGGTCAGTGGCAGTAAGGCCGGAGTGCTGTTCCTGATCCAGGACGACGCCATGGGGCATCTGGGGGCTGCCACCACTCAAGGAGTGCAGGTGAATACGTATGGCTTGTTTGACATCGCGCTGTGGGGTAATCTCCCGAATGCGCCCACGTCATCGGTCGCGAAAGCGCACGCTGCCGCGGCAGCCGCACCTTCTTCCACACTGTATGAGTTCCAGCCCGCTGGACCGCTCAAGGCATTTCAGATTGTGAATAATCAAATCAATTCCACAATCCTTTCTGAATTCACGCCGCCGTTTCTTTCCGAATATGCCGGGCTCTCTATTTCGGCAAATGGCGCAGCGGACGGCATAGTTTGGCTTACCCTGGCCAATTATGGAGCCGCGGGATTGCCCGGCACTCTCTTCGCGCTGGATGCAACGAATCTTGCCAGCGAATTATGGAGCAGCGATATGAACGGTACTCGCGATCACCTGGGTGCGTTCGCGAAGTTTGTCCCTCCTACGGTGGCTGATGGGCGCGTCTACGTGGCTACATTTTCGAGAGCCGTGGTGGTGTATGGACCATTGAGCGGCGCGACGCCTCCGGGCAACCCGACCATAACCTCTGTAGTGAATGGCGCGAGTTATCTGGCAGACGGGGTGTCGCCCGGCGAGTTGGTGACTATCTTCGGCGCGAATCTTGGACCGCCTCTGGCGGCGCAGGGCTCACTCATTGGCAACGAAGTGGCGGACAGCATCGACAGCACGCAGGTTTTGTTTGGCGGAGTGGCGTCACCAATGCTGTTCGCTTCACCCACCCAGATCAACGCGGTGGTTCCTTTCGGTGTTACGGGGCCCACCACGCAGGTTCAGATCACCTACCAGGGCCAGCCCACCGTATCCACGACAGTGCCGGTTCAACCCGCTTCGCCCGCTTTGTTTTCGCTCCAATCCAACGGGGGAGGCTCGGGAGCGATCCTCAATCAGGACGGCAGCATAAACTCCCGAAGCAATCCAGCCGCTCGAGGTTCGGTGGTGGTGCTCTACGGCACCGGCGGCGGACTCACCACGCCCGCCAGCGTGGACGGTCTGCTCACTTCGCCGATCTATCCGTTACCCAATCTTCCGGTTTCGGTCTTCATCGACACCCAGCCGGCCAAGGTGCTCTACGCGGGAGCCGCTCCAGGTATCGTTGCCGGAGCGCTTCAGATCAACGTCGTAGTGCCTTCGAATGCATCTGTGGCGCCTTTCGATCTGATTAAGGTCACTATAGGCGGCTATCAGAGCCCAACTACCGTCAGCGTGGCCGTCAAATAAAACAAGAGCTACGATATTCGATTGGCCCCCGATAGCAGTCAAACATGATCGGTCAAACCATCTCGCGCTACCGCATCGTCGAGAAACTGGGAGGCGGGGGCATGGGCGTTGTCTATAAAGCTGAGGACACCGAGCTCGGCCGTTTCGTCGCGCTGAAGTTTCTGCCCGATGAACTGGCGCGAGACCCGCAATCGCTGGAACGCTTTCGTCGCGAGGCGCGAGCCGCTTCAGCGCTGAACCATCCGAATATCTGCACTATCTACGAAATCGGCAACAGCTGGCGAACAACCTACATCGCCATGGAATGCCTCGAAGGCGTGACGCTGAAGGATCGCATCGGTGGCAAGCCACTTGAACTGGAGATGCTGCTCTCGCTCGCGATTGAAATTGCCGATGCGCTGGACGCGGCGCATTCCAAGGGCATCGTTCACCGCGATATCAAGCCTGCCAATATCTTCATCACCGATCGCGGGCACGCCAAGATTCTGGATTTCGGTCTGGCGAAGGTGCAAGAGGCAACGCCGTCCCCGAGGAGAGCACCCAGACCCATCTCACCAGTCCGGGATCAACCATGGGCACGGTCGCCTATATGTCGCCGGAGCAAGCGCGCGCCAAGGAACTGGACGCGCGCAGCGATCTGTTTTCCTTCGGCGCGGTCTTGTACGAAATGGCGACGGGCGTATTGCCGTTTCACGGCGAAAGCTCCGCCGTAGTCTTCAAGGCGATCCTGGATGGCACGCCGACCCCGGCCGTGCGGCTGAATCCTGAAGTGCCGGCTGAATTAGAGCGCATCATCGACAAGGCGCTGGAGAAAGACCGCGATCTGCGCTATCAGAGCGCGGCGGACATGCGCACCGATCTGCAACGGTTGAAGCGGGACAGGGAGTCGCACAAATCATCGGCGATGATTCAAGCGTCCGCTCCCCGCGCGCGACGGATGCCTTGGATGGCCGGAGCGGCGGCCCTGGTCCTGATTGCGGCGGCGGGTGCAGCTTATTTCTTCCTGCATCGTCCTGCGCCCAAGCTCACCGACAAAGACACGATCATTCTAGCCGACTTCACCAACACCACCGGCGATTCCGTTTTCGACGGCACGCTGCGGCAGGGACTCTCGGCACAACTGGAGCAATCGCCGTTTCTGAGCCTCATTTCGGATGAACGCATCGCGCAGACGTTGGCGTTGATGTCGCAGCCCAAAGACGCGCGGCTCACGAAGGAATTGACGCGCGAGATCTGCCAGCGCACGGCCAGCGCGGCGACTATCGAAGGTTCGGTTGCGAGTTTGGGCGACCAATATGTATTGGGCTTGAACGCGGTCAACTGCCATAACGGCGATGTTCTCGCCCAAGAGCAGGTCACAGCCAACGGAAAAGAGCAGGTGATCAAGACCCTCGGCGAAGCCGCAATGAAGCTGCGTGGGAAACTCGGAGAATCGTTGGCCTCGGTTCAGAAGTACGACGCGCCACCACAGAACGTGACCACTCCGTCCCTGGACGCGCTGCAAGCGTACAGTCTTGGCCTTGAGGGCTACATCGCCAAGAACGACGAACATGCCGCGATCTCGTTCTACCAAAGGGCTGTCAGCCTGGACCCGAATTTTGCCATGGCTTATGTGCAGATGGGCGCCATGTATCGCAACCTGGGCGAGGAGGCGCGCGGAGCCAGTGCTACGCGCAGGGCTTATGAGTTGCGGGGACACACTAGCGAATGGGAAAAGTTCGACATTACGTCGACTTACGAATCTCTCGTCACCGGAAATATGGAGGCGGCCCGGGAATCTAGCGAGTTATGGGCCCAGACCTACCCCCGTGACGAAATCCCGCAGAGTGTCATATTTTACGCTTACATGGAGTTGGGAGAAAATGAGAAAGCTCTGACAGCGGCCCAGGAGGGGCTCAAGCGTGACCTCCCAGCTGCTCTTCGCTATTACAAACTGGTCGTTGCGTACCGGCTTCTCAACCGCCTGGTTGAGGCTCAAGCCGCGGCCGGGGAGGCGCGCGCCCATCATCTGGACGGGCCTGCCCTTCAGGTAGCCGTTTATGTGGTTGACTTCCTTCAGCAAAATACCGCGGGGATGCAGAAGATAGCCGCCGAGTTGATGGGGAAGCCCGGATACGAGGATGAAATACTTTACTATGAATCGTCCACCGCGGCGTATGGCGGTGAGTTCGGTAAGGCACGCGAACTGATGCGCCGAGCGGTGGATTCCGCCCAAAGAGCGGATGAAAGGGAAGAGGCGGCGGATGAAAAGGCGTACGCCGCACTGAACGAAGCATTCGTCGGCAATATGGCTTTGGCAAAACAAGAGGCGCAGGCCGCACTCGCGCTCGCAAGGGGCAGAGACGTCGAAGGGCAATCGGCCATTACACTCGCGCTGACGGGCGAATTCGCGCAGGCCGCGCGTCTGGCCGCCGATCTTGGCAAACGCTTCCCCATCGACACATTGGTACAGTTCCTATACTTGCCAATGATTCATGCGGCCGTCGCGCTTCGAAGCGGCGACAGGGGAAAAGCGGTGGAAGCGCTCGCCGCGGCTGCGCCTTATGAATTGGGAGGTGAAACACAACTTCACCCAGCCTACTTGCGGGGCGAAGCGTATCTGGCCTCCAGGCAGGGCGCTCCGGCCGAACTTCAGTTTCAGAAGGTCCTTGATCATCCTGGCGTAGTGGGGAACAATCCGATCGGCGCGCTGGCGCACCTGGGCCTGGGCCGCGCGTATGCCCTGGCTGGCGATGGCGCGAAAGCGAAAACCGCTTACCAGGATTTCCTCGCTCTTTGGAAGAATGCCGACCCGGATATCCCGATCCTGCAGGAAGCCAAAGCCGAGTACGCCAAGCTGAAGTAGCGTGCTGCTACGGCGCGTCAGGCGGCTTTGCGTTCGCATTCCCGTCGATGAATCGTTCGAACCAATAGACCTGCCAGTTCAAGCTCTCCACCAAATGTTTGGGCTCGCCAGAGCGAGTCAGATTGTGATTCTCGCGCGGAAAGAACACGATTTCCGTATTGACGCCGTAATGTTTCAGGGCGCGAAACCATTGCTCGCCTTGCTCGATCGGCACGCGGAAATCGTTGTCGGAGTGCAGAATCAGCGTGGGCGTCTTCACGTTCTTGGCGTACTTCAGCGGCGAGGCGTCCCAGTATTGATCCAAATCGTCGAACACGATGCCCTTGAAGTCGTCCTCGTGGCCGTAGGCGCCATCCCGCGTGCCATCGTCGCTGATGAAATTGGAAATGCTGCGCAGAGTAACGGCGGCCTTAAATCGGGTGGTGTGCCCGAGTATCCAGTTGGTCATGAACCCGCCGTAGCTGCCGCCGGTCACGCCCAAACGGTCGCGGTCGATCCAGGGATTCTGCCGCAGCACGGCGTCCACTCCGGCCATGATGTCCTGATAATCCATTCCACCCCAGTTGTTGACGATGCCGCGCTCGAATTTCTCGCCATAGCCGGTGGATCCACGCGGATTCGCAAAGAACACGGCCCAGCCTTTGGCGGCGTAAACCTGGAATTCATGGAACCAGTCGGCGCCGTACATGCCCGCCGGGCCGCCGTGGATGCTGAGGATCATCGGATACTTCTTGTCAGGCTGCCATCCCAGCGGCTTGACCAGAAAGCCTTCGACATCCCAGCCGTCCGTGCTCTTGTACGGCACTCGTTCCACGCCGGCCAGCTCCAGGTCCGCCCAAAGCTTCTGGTTCACGCGAGTGAGCGGACGTTCGCCTTGGCCGTTTAAGTCGGACGCGTACAAGTCGTCCATGTGGCGGAAGTCGCTGGCGGCGTACACCATCACGTTAGCCTCTTCATTGATGTCAAAGCCCCGCGTGGAGCGTTCACCGGAAGTTACCGCGGAGAGCTTGCCACCGTTCACATCAACCCGAAAGATGCGAGTCTGCCCTCTGGAATCCGCCTGGAACCGCACCTGGTTTGAACCGGGCCCCCAACGAGGATTATTCGGAATAAGGTCGATCGCTTCGGAAATCAGCCGCGATGGCGCACTGCCATCCGCCGGCCGCCAGATAGAGGCGAGGGAATTGCCGTCGCGCCGTCTGTCCAGCAAATAGAATCTGCTTGCCATCGGGCGACCAGCGCGGCAAATCGTCGTCGAAGGGGTGATCGGAGATCTTGGTGAGTGGACCGCCCTCGGCGGAAATCACCCACACGTCCTCGTTATATTCGCCGTCGTACTCGTGGCCGGTACGATTCGAGACGAACGCGATCCGCGCTCCGTCGGGCGACCATCGAGGATCGGTGTCGTTCCACTGGTCACCGGAAGTGATCTGCTTATCTTTTCCACTGGCGGCGTCAATGATCCAAAGATGGTTTCGTTTATCGTCATACCAGCCCGTATCGTTGTACTTGTAAGAGATGTTTTTGTAATGGCGGACATCGCTCTTGCGGGCGGTGGCTGGGACGTCGTCGCTCGGGCCGGTGCGGCCCACCGCCACCAATCGTTTCCCGTCCGGCGACCACTGAAACGCGCTAGCGCCATTCTTCAGCCGGCTCAGGATCTGCCCTTCTCCGCCGCCCATCGGAAGAATCCAAATCTGCGGACGAGGGGCATCAGCGCCGCTGGCTGTAGTGGAACCATCGGCGCTGCGGCTGGAAAGGAAAGCCAGGCGATTTCCGTCAGGACTCCAGCGCGGGAAATTGGAGTTCAGGCCCTCTGCGGTGAGGCGGCGCGGCTCGCCATGCCCATCCACGGCAACCATCCAGATCGACGACTCGCGGCGATTCTTCGATTCATTCACCACCGTAAGCACGTAGGCCACTTGCTTGCCATTGGGCGAGATGCGAGCGTCACTCAGGAAGTGAAAGGCGAAGTAATCCTCGGCCGTCACTCCGCGCGACGCGAATGCAGAACCAGCCGGCAAAAATACGGTCAGAACGACCAGAAGCGTGCGAACTGGAATCATGGTCATAGTTCGATATTATATATTGCCCTTCGAGCAGACCACTTCCTGATAACCTGAAATTTACATGAGCGAAAGCCTTACCATTACTCTGCCCGATGGCAGCCAGAAGACCGTTCCGGCCGGCAGCAGTCCGCTGGACATCGCGAAATCCATCGGCCAGCGCCTGGCGGATGATGCCGTCGTCGCGCGCGTGAATGGCGACCTTTGGGACCTGACGCGTCCCTTCGAGAACGACGCCAAGCTCGAGATCCTGACATCCGAAGAATCCGGAGGCGCTCCAAGTCTACCGGCACTCGACCGCGCATCTGCTGGCGGCCGCCGTGCTGGAACTGTTTCCCGAAACCAAGCTCGGCATCGGCCCGCCCACCGACACCGGCTTCTATTACGACTTCCAGCGCGAGACGCCGTTCACGCCCGAGGATCTCGAAAAGATCGAAGCGCGCATGTGGGAGATGCAGGCCAAGGACCTGCCCTACGAGCGCAAGATGACGCCCAAAGAAGTCGGCCTCGAGAAGTACGCGGATGACTGGATGAAGCACGAGCTGATCGAAGAGCGCGCCGGCGAAATCTTCTCCGAATACACGCTGGGGCCGCAATTTCATCGACTTTTGCCGCGGCCCGCACGTGCCTTCCACGTCGCGGCTCAAGGCGTTCAAGCTGCTCTCCATCGCCGGCGCTTATTGGAAGGGCGACGAGCACAATCCGCGCCTGCAGCGCATCTACGGCACGGCGTTTTTCACCAAGAAAGATCTGGACGCGTATCTTGCAGCGCTGGAAGAGGCCAAGAAGCGCGACCATCGCAAACTGGGCCAGGAGCTGGATCTGTTCAGCATCCAGGAACTCGCCGGACCCGGCTTGATTTTCTTCCATCCCAAGGGCGGGCGCATCCGCAAGATCATCGAAGACTGGATGCGCGATCAATACCTGAAGCGCGGCTATTCGCTGGTCTACACGCCGCACGTGATGCGGCGCGATCTGTGGAAGACCTCCGGGCACGCCAATTTTTACAGCGACAACATGTTCAAGCCCATGGAGCTGGACGACGCCGAGTATCAGCTCAAGCCCATGAACTGCCCCGGCCACATTCTGATTTACCGCGACAAGCTGCACAGCTATCGCGATCTGCCGGTGCGCCTGGGCGAGCTGGGCACGGTTTATCGCTATGAGCGATCGGGCGTGATGCACGGGCTGATGCGCGTCCGCGGATTCACGCAGGACGACGCGCATATTTTCTGCACGCCGGAGCAGATTGAAGACGAAGTGGTGAGCTGTCTGCAATTCGCCGATCGACACGCTGAAGCACGTTCGGCTTCGACGATTATGAGGCCGAGCTTTCCACCTGGGATGGCGGCGCCAGCGGCAAGTACGACGGCACGCCGGAGCAATGGGAGCTGGCCGAAAACGCGCTGAAGCGCGCCACCGAACGGCTGAACATGAAGGTGAAGGTGATGCCGGACGAAGCGGCGTTCTACGGCCCGAAGATCGACGTGAAACTGGTGGACGCCATCGGACGGCTGTGGCAGCTTTCCACCGTGCAGTTCGATTTCACGCTGCCGCGGCGATTCGAGCTCGAATACGTCGCCGAGGACGGCAAGAAGCATCAGCCGCTGATGGTGCATCGCGCGCTGTATGGTTCCGTCGAGCGCTTCTTCGGCATTCTGATCGAGCATTATGCGGGCGCGTTTCCGGTGTGGCTGGCGCCGGTGCAGGCGGTGGTGCTGCCGATCACCGACCGGCATGCCGAGTACGCGCAGAAGGTGGTGGATCAGTTGAAAGCCGCGGGTCTGCGCGTCGAGTTGGACGACCGCAAGGAGAAAGTGAATCTGAAGATCCGCGAAGCGCAGTTGCAGAAGGTCCCCTACATGCTGGTGGTGGGCGATCGCGAGGCGCAGGAGGGCAGCGTTTCGGTGCGCAATCGCAAGCACGCCGACCAGGGCGCGCAAAAAGTGGAAGAGTTCATGGCCGGCATCCAGCGGCTGATCGACACCAAAGCCCGGACCGAATAAAACATCCTGATCTACTGCCCCCAAGCTCTTGGATTTCCTCGCCAAGCATTGGGGGAAATAGGCCGAAAACCGCTTGCTCACGCGCCACCCGGGCGGTTTTCTTCGAATCGATGTTCCCCAGTGCACGATGACCGGGGAATTTCCAAGTCGATGTTGATCCCGTGGACAACTTTGGGTCGTCTTCGACCGGCGTGCGGGCACGACTTCCGGTCGTCTTCGAGTGTCCGGCTGGCGCGCGGCTCAGAATCGTGACTGCGTGTTTACGGGTTCCTGCCGAGCCGCGACCGTGAGGGAGTGGTCCTAGTCGGCCGAGCTATGTGCTAACGCGGGCACGCGTTCGCCCTTCCAGCGCAGGCGCAGACGATCCAGCGATAAGTAAACCACCGGCGTGGTGTAGAGCGTCAAGAGCTGGCTTACGATCAGCCCGCCGATGATGGTGATGCCGAGCGGCCTGCGCAGTTCGGCGCCCACTCCGTGCCCGAGCGCCAGCGGCAGCGCGCCTAGCAGCGCCGACATGGTGGTCATCAGAATGGGCCGGAAGCGCAGCAGGCACGCCTTGTAGATGGCGTCGCGCGGCGTCAGGCCTTCGGAGCGCTCGGCATCGATCGCGAAATCGATCATCATGATGGCGTTCTTCTTCACAATGCCGATTAGCAGAATAATGCCGATCATGGCGATGATGCTCAGATCGGTGTGCGACAGCAGCAAGGCCAGCATTGCGCCCACGCCCGCCGAGGGCAGCGTCGAGAGAATCGTGATCGGATGCCAGCAGCTCTCATACAGCATGCCCAGCACGATGTAGACCGTGATGAGCGCGGCGGCGATCAGGATCGGTTCATTGCGCAATGAGTCCTGGTAGGCTTGCGCGGTGCCCGCGAAAAGCGTTTTGATGGTATCGGGCAGGCCGACTTTGCGCGCCGTTGCTTGAATGGCGTCCACCGCATCGCCGAGCGCTACGCCCGGCGCCAGGTTGAACGAAATAGTCACCGCCGGAAACAGCCCCTGGTGATTCACCGCCAGTGGCGCCACCGACGACGAGTAATGGCTGATCGCGTTGAGCGGCACGGTGCCGCCGTGGGGATCATACACGTAGATCTGGCGCAGAAACTCGGGGTCCTGCCAGAAGCGCGGCGCCGCTTCCATCACCACATGGTATTGATTGAGCGAAGTATACAGGGTGGATACTTGCCGCTGGCCAAACGCGTCGTATAGCACGTTGTCGATGAGCTGCGACGAGATTCCAAAGCGCGCCGCCGTGTCGCGATCGTACTGGACCACGGCTTGCAGGCCGCTATTTTGCTGATCGGTATTGACGTCGTTGATCAAACGCAGGTGCCGCAATGCCGACAGCATGGGTGGGCCGTAGGTGGTCAGATCCTGGACGTTATCGCCGCGCATGGTGAATTGATAGAGCGAGGCGCTGCTGCGCCCGCCTACGCGCACGTCCTGGTTGGCTTGCATGTAATTCGTGGATCCGCGGATGACGCTCAGTTTCGGACGCAGCCGCTCGATGACGTCGTACACCGAGACCTTGCGTTCCGCCAGCGGCTTCAACTGGATCTGCATGCGCGCCGTGTTCAAGGTGTTTCCGTAGCCGCCGCTGCCTCCGGTGTATCCGGCCACCGTTTCCACCGCCGGATCCGCCTGGACGATCTTAACCATCTGCTGCAGGCTCTTTTCCATGGCTTGGAACGAAGTGTCCTGATCGGCGATGATGGTCCCGTTCAACCGGCCATTGTCCTGCTGCGGGAAAAAGCCTTTCGGAACGTCAATAAACAGATACACGTTGAGCCCGATGGTGGCCGCGAGAACGCCCAGAGTGATGGCCGGATGGCGCAGCACGCGAGCGAGCGTTCTTCCGTACAGCCCGACGATCGCAGTTGAATCCTCGCTCACTGGTCCGGTACATCCAGCCGTGCGTGGTGTGCTCCTTGAGCAGATGAGCGCACATCATGGGCGTGGTGGTGAGCGAGACCACCATCGAAATCGCGATGGCTACCGACATGGTTACCGCGAATTCGCGAAACAGCCGGCCGACGATGCCGCCCATCATCAGCAGCGGAATAAAGACGGCTATCAGCGAAATGCTCATGGTGAGCACCGTCGAACCGATCTCGCGCGCGCCGCGCAACGCGGCCGCGAAGGGATTCATGCCCTGTTCCAGATAGCGCGTGATATTTTCGATCACCACGATGGCGTCGTCCACCACGAATCCGGTGGAAATGGTGAGAGCCATGAGCGAAAGGTTGTCCAGGCTGTAATTGCACAGATACATCACGCCGAATGTGCCGATCAGCGATACCGGGACGGCTACGCTCGGGATCATGGTGGTGCGGGGGTTTCTCAAGAAAACAAACACCACCAGAACCACCAGCACAATGGAGATAAGCATGGTTCTTTCGATATCGCGCACCGACGCCCGGATGGTCACGGTCTGGTCCTGCGTGACGTTCAGCTTGATGGAGTGCGGAATGGCGGCCTTGAGCTGCGGCAGCGCGGCGCGAATCCGGTCCACCGTTTCGATAATGTTCGCGCCCGGCTGCCGGTTGATTTGCGACGTTCACCGAGGGTTGGCCGTTTGCGATACCCATGTTCCGCAGATCCTCGACCGCGTCGTTTACCTCCGCGATATCGGACAGACGCACCGGGGCGCCTTTGTTGTACGCCACGATCAGCGGCCGATATTCCCTGGCTTTGAACATCTGATCGTTCGCGCCCACTTCCCACAGGTGGAACCCGTCCGAAAAATGCCCCTTGGGAACATTCGCGTTGGAGTTGTTCAAAACGCTCGCGCACCTGCTCCAACCCGATGCCGTATTTATTCAACGCCATGGGATTCAGCTCGACACGCACGCCCGGCAGCGCGCCCCCTTGCGCGTTTACCTGTCCCACGCCCCTGATCTGTGAAAGCTTCTGCACAATGATGGTGGAAGCGGCGTCGTAGAGCTGGCCGCGATCGAGGACGTCCGAAGTCAGCGCGAGCTGAAAGATTTGTTGCTCGGCGGGATTGACCTTGCGATAGCTCGGATTACTGGGCAGATTCGTGGGCAGATATCCGCGCGCGGCGTTGATGGCAGCTTCCACTTCGCGCGCCGCTGCATTGATGTCGCGGTTCAACTCAAATTGCAGCGTGATACCCGTGCCGCCCAGCGTGCTGGTGGAAGTCATCTCGGTAACCGCGGCAATGCGTCCAAACTGGCGCTCCAGCGGCGTGGCCACCGAGGACGCCATGGTTTCCGGGCTTGCGCCGGGCAGGTTCGCTTGCACGTTAATGGTCGGAAAGTCCACTTGCGGCAGCGGCGACACTGGCAGCAGGCTATAAGCTACCGCGCCCGCCATGGCGATCGCGATGGTGAGCAGCGTGGTGGCGACAGGCCGGTGAATAAATGGTTCGGAGATATTCATGACTTGTGGGGCGGTCCCCCCGGACCGCGGCCGACGCCCCCGCCGGCCTCTCTAGCCAGGCCGGACCAGGGGGTCCGGCGCGGACGAGGGCGTCCGCCCCACGCGAAGCGTGCGCCACACAGACAGGCGCCCATCAATCCCCCATCTCCGGCGCGAGACTCGGGTCCATCGCGGGCGCGGTGCGCTTGCGGTGCGCTAGCCGGTCGAACCAAAGATAAATCACCGGCGTGGTGTACAGCGTGAGCAGCTGGCTGAAGATCAGCCCGCCCACCATGGTGATTCCCAGCGGCCGGCGCAGCTCCGATCCCACTCCGGTTCCGAGCGCCAGCGGCAGACCGCCCAGCAGCGCCGCCATGGTGGTCATCATGATGGGCCGGAACCGCAATAGACAGGCCTGATAAATCGCCTCATGCGGCGGCATGCCCTGGGTGCGTTCGGCGTCCAGAGCGAAATCGATCATCATGATGCCGTTCTTCTTCACAATGCCGATCAGCAGAATAATGCCGATGAGCGCGATGACGCTGAAGTCCTGCTTGCAGATGAACAGCGCAAGCAGCGCGCCCACGCCCGCCGAGGGCAGCGTCGAAAGAATCGTGATGGGATGGATGTAGCTCTCATAGAGCACGCCCAGCACGATGTAGACCGTGATCAACGCCGCCAGGATCAGAATCGGCTCGTTGGCCAGCGATGCCTGAAACGCCTCCGCCGTGCCTTGAAACGCGCCCTGGATGCTGGCCGGCATCTGCAGATCTTCTTTCGCGCGATTGATGTCGTTCACGGCATCGCCGAGCGAGGCGCCGGGCGCAAGATTGAACGACAGCGTCACCACCGGGAACTGGCCCTGATGATTCACCGTGATCGGGACCGCCTGCTGCTCGACATGCGTGAACGCGCTCAATGGCACCTGGCTTCCGTTGGTGAAAACCAGAGACGATGCCGACGGGCCGCCGCTGAAGGCCCCGCTGGACGAGCCTGATACCGGGGCCCCGATCGAGTGGCCCGCGGTGCCTTGCGCCACCGACGCGCTGGAGGGTCCGAAGCCCACCGTGTTCGCCGAGCCGCCCGATACCACCCCGGAGCCTCCGCGTCCCCGCCGCCGACCGGATAAACAAATTTCGCAAATCGATGGGATTGTTTTGGAAATCCCGGCTTCACTTCCAGCACCACGTGATACTGGTTCAACTGCGTGAACATGGTGGAGACTTCGCGCTGGCCGTAGGCGTCGTAGAGCGTGTTGTCGATGGCGGATGGCGTGATGCCCAGGCGCGAAGCGGTATCGCGGTCGAAAACCACACTCACGCGCAGGCCGTTCACCTGCTGATCGGTTGCCACGTCGCGCAACTCGGGTATTTCTTGCAGGCGCGCCACCATCTTCGGAACGAAGGCATTCAGCTCGTCGGCGTTAGGATCTTCCAGCGTGTACTGGTATTGCGTGCGGCTGACGCGATCTTCCACCGTCAGATCCTGCACCGGCTGCATATACAGCGTGATGCCGGCAACCTTGGTCAAGCGCGGCTGCAATCGCCGGATCACGTCGCTGGCGCTGATCTTGCGATCCTCCAGCGGCTTCAGATTGATCTGAATGCGTCCGGTGTTCAGCGTGGTGTTGGTTCCATCGATCCCGATGAACGACGACAGGCTCTCCACCGCCGGATCCTGCAAAATCACTTTGTCCAGAGCCTGCTGCCGCTCGGACATGGCCCGAAACGAGATGGTCTGCTCGGCTTCGGAAACACCCTGAATCACGCCCGTATCCTGAACCGGGAAGAAGCCCTTCGGAATTTTGATGAACAGAATAAATGTGAAAGCCAGCGTCGCCACGGCGACCGCCAACGTCAGCGGCTGATTTCGCAACACCCAGCGCAGCGTCTTGGCGTACAGCGCGATCACGCCCTCGAACCCGCGCTCGGAGGCGCGGTAGAACCATCCCTGCTGGCTGGCCGGCGTGTGCTTCAGAATCTTCGCGCACATCATCGGCGTCAGCGTGAGCGAAACGATGGCCGAGACCAGAATGGTCACGCTCAGCGTCACCGCGAACTCACGGAACAGCCGGCCCACGATGTCGCCCATGAACAACAGCGGAATCAGCACCGCGATCAGCGAGACGGTCAGCGAGACGATGGTGAACCCGATCTGCTCGGAACCGAGCAGCGCCGCCTGGAGCGGACGCTTGCCCTCTTCGAGATAGCGCGAAATGTTCTCGATCATCACGATCGCGTCGTCCACCACGAAGCCGGTGGAAATGGTCAGCGCCATCAGCGACAGATTGTTCAGGCTGTAGCCCAGCAGGTACATCACGCCGAACGTGCCTACCAGCGACAACGGCACGGCGATGCTGGGGATGATGGTGGCCGAAAGATTCCGCAGAAACAGGAAGATCACCAATACCACCAGGCCGATGGTGAGCATCAGTTCGAACTGAACATCGCTCACCGACGCGCGGATGGTGTTGGTTCGATCGGTCAGAATCTTTACGTCGATCGAAGAGGGCAGCGAGGCCTGCAACTGCGGAAGCAGCGCCTTGATGCGATCCACCACCGCGATGATGTTCGCGCCGGGCTGCCGCTGGATGTTGACGATTACCGCCGGCGACTCGTTGATCCAGGCCGCCTGCCGGAGATTCTCGATATCGTCCACCACGGTAGCGACATCGCTGACACGCACCGGCCCGTTATTGCGATAGGCCACGATCATCGACGCGTAGTCCGCGCTCGAAAGCATCTGATCGTTAGCGCCGATCTGATAGGCCTGATGCGCGCCGTCGAAATTGCCCTTGGCCTGGTTGACGTTCGCGGCGGTAATCGAATTGCGCAGGTCCTCCAGGTTCAGACCGTAGGAACCCAGCGCCGTGGGATTCGCCTGGATGCGCACCGCGGGCTTTTGTCCGCCGCTGATGCTCACCAGACCCACGCCCGGCAACTGTGAAATCTTCGGCACCAGACGCGTGTCGGCAAGATCTTCCACCTTGGAGAGCGCCAGCGCGTCGGACCTCAGCGCCAGCGTGAGGATGGGCGTATCGGCGGGATTCACCTTGGCGTAAATCGGAGGAACGGGCAGGTCCGCCGGCAAATACGTGCCCGATGCATTGATGGACTGCTGCACCTCCTGCTCGGCCACGTCGATGTTCAAGGTCAAATTGAATTCCAGCGTGATCACCGAGCTGCCGTCGGAGCTGGTGGACGTCATCTGCTGCAGCCCGGGCACCTCGCCGAACTGGCGCTCGAGCGGCGCGGTGACCGACGACGCCATCACGTCCGGACTGGCGCCCGGGTAGAACGTGATGATCTGGATGGTCGGATAATCCACTTCCGGGCAGCGCCGACACCGGCAGTTGCTTGTAGGCCACGCCGCCCACCAGCAGAATGCCGGCCATCAACAGCGACGTTGCCACGGGCCGGACAATGAATGTCCGAGAAGGATTCATGTGCCACTACTCACGAGGCAGCTTTGCGCGATCGTCCGCCGCCCGTCGTTTCTTTGCCGGGGCCACCGCCGGGTCCGTTGCGTGGGCCGCCGCGCTTTCCAGCGCCCGCCTTGTCATTGGACTTTTCGCCGGCAACTTCCGCGACCACTTTACCGCCTTCTTCCAGCCGATCCACGCCCACGGTGACCACCATGTCGCCCGGCTCCAGGCCGGACGTAATCTCGGATTGGTCGCCTTCCGTGGTGCCCACCGTGATGGGACGCACACTCACGGTTTGATCCGGATTCACCAGCCAGACGTAGGTGCCCTGCGAATTGCGCTGGATGGCGGCATTCGCCAGCAACGTAACGTTCTGCTTTTGTTCCACCAGCAAGCGCGCGTTCACGAATTGGCTGGGGAACAGCTTGCCGTTCGAATTCGCGAAAACAGCGCGCAGCTTCAACGTTCCGGTGGTTGGATCGATTTGATTGTCGATGGTCTCCAGCTTGCCGTCGGCCAGCTTGTTTTTCAGCTCGCGATCCCACGCCTCCACCGTCAATTCCTGCCCGCCGTGCATCTTGGCGAGTATCGGCGGAAGCTGATCCTCGGCGATGGTGAAGATTACGCTGATGGGGTCGAGCTGCGTGATCACCACCAGCCCGTTGCTGGAGGTGGATTGCACGATGTTGCCGGGATCCACCAGCCGCAATCCCACCAGCCCGGTGATCGGCGACGTGATGTGGCAATAAACCAGATTCAGCTTGGCGCTGTCGATCTGCGATTGATCGGTCTTGATGGTGCCCTCATACTGAGTCACCAGCGCCATCTGGGTGTCGAGCTGCTGCTGGGGAATCGCGTCCTGCTTCATCAGCGTCTTGTAGCGATCCAGATCGAGGTTCGCGTTCTTGAGCAGCGCCTCATCGTGGATGAGCTGACCTTCGGCCTGCTCCAACTGCACTTCATAAGGCCGCGGATCGATCTCCACCAGCAAGTCGCCTTGATGAACGATCTGCCCCTCTTTGAACTGCACTTTCATGAGCTGGCCGGTCACGCGGGAATTCACCGTGACGGTATATATGGGAGTCACGGCGCCCAGGCCCGTTACGAAAACCTTGATGTTACCTCGCGTGGCTCGCGCCGCCACCACTTGCGATGTTCCGCCACCCGCGCCGCGCCGGCCCCGGCCCCCCTTGGCCGTACTCTGCTGCGCTGTCGTGTCGCCGCTTGGCAAAAACGCCTTGAGCCTGGGCCATTGCCAATAACCAACTCCCGCTAACACCAGCAGGACCAGCCACCAGATCCAACTTCCACTGGGAGGCTGCGGCGGCGGGTTGTTTCGGACTTGAGCCGGACCGTGCGGGCCCCGCTCCAGAGGGTTTTCCTGAGGACTTGGAGCGGTCTCAAGCGCAGTGGGTGTAGCGTCCTTCATAGCCTAGGGTAGATTAGTCCTAAAGTTACTAACGACAGCATACTCCGGTTCGTTACACGATTTCGCGGACCACTGAGGGCCATAGCCCGAAAGAGCCATTCAACCATAGATCGTCAAGCAAATTGATCGGCTCTAGATTGTAAGCCTGTGTAATTTCACCGCGCGCGAAAGGCCCGCGTAGGGCTCGCTCCCGCTCCACAGGCGGTGCCTGAAACATCCACCCACAGGCTCAAAAAAGAGATTCAAAAGGCGACTCACAAGCGAAGATTGAACGCTCACAAATAGTTTCGTGACAGCAGATGCCCTCTCACGGTACGCTGGAAAAATGGATATTAACAAAATGCTGGCGGATCTTCGGTTAGAACGCGATCAAATCTCCGAAGCCATCGTCGTGTTGGAACGCCTGACCCTTGGGCAGGGCAAACGCCGAGGCCGCCCTCCGAAGTGGATGACTGAGGTGAAGCGCCGCGGAAGACCGAAGGGGAGCAAGAATAAGCCCAAAGACGCGTGACGCAACGGCCGCATGGGATCAGCAGAAAGCCGGCGGCACGACCGGATTCGCGCTCGCCGCTTTTTGCTCCTATAGCCGCCGGGCAGTTGCTGAATTGCCCATTAGGCGGCGCGCATTGCAGCCAACTGCGCATCTCGAAAAGACGGATTACCAGGGACGTTTTCTTTGTAAATTCGAGGTCGGCGTAGCGCTCACGGCAACGCAAATGAAAAGAGCGCCCCGCCGGCCGGGATCACAACGTATTGCCTGCCATCCAGCGCGTAGGTCATGGGCGAAGAGTAGATCGCGGCGCCCACCTGGATGTGCCACAAATCCATCCCTGAACGCGCGTCTAACGCGACGAAGTTGCCATCGGAATCCCCGCCGAACACCACCCCGCCGGCAGTGGAGAGGCAGCCTCCATTGGGAGGCGTAAAGTATTTAAACTCCCACTTCTTTTCGCCCGTGAACGGGTCGAAGGCCCGCAGGGCTCCCCAAGCTTTTTCGCCGGTTGCAGGCACGTACACGCTTCCCATGAAATCATGGCCTTCGTGGTATTTCTGCGGCGCGTTGGTGAAAACGTCGCACTCCTCGGCGGCGGCAACATACAGCAACCCGGTCTGCGGACTGTAAGAAGGTGAAAACCAGTTGGTGGCTCCCAGGGCTCCCGGGCAGGTTCGCGTGCCCTCGCGTGTAGGATCGCTGCCGGGCATCACCACCGGCCGGCCGGCGGAGTCGATCTCCTTGGCCCAGTTGAGCCGCGGGAAAAACGGCTTCGCCGAAAGGAACTTGCCGTTGGTTCGGTCCAGAACATACAGAAAGCCGTTTCGATTCGCGTGCAGCAGCAGCTTACGCGGCTGCCCTTGCCAGGGCGCATCCAGAAGAACCGGGATCTGAGTGGAGTCGTAGTCATGCAGGTCATGGGGAGTGAATTGGTAATGCCATTTCAGTTTTCCCGTGTCCGCGTCGAGAGCCAGCATCGAGTTGCTGTAGAGATTGTCGCCGCCGCGCTCCACGCCATTATTGCTGGGCGAAGGATTGCCGGTCGGCCAATAGATGAGATTCAACTCGGGATCGAAGGAACCGGTGATCCACGCCGGCGCTCCGCCGGTCTTCCAGGAGTCTCCCGCCCAGGTCTCATGGCCCGGCTCGCCGGGGCCAGGCACGGTGTAGAAACGCCAGGCGCGCTTGCCGCTGTCCGCGTAGTAGGCGTCGATAAAGCCGCGCACTCCATATTCGCCGCCCGCGACACCCACGATGATTTTGTCCTTTACCACCAGAGGGGCCAGCGTAAACACGTAGGCCTGACGGTAATCCGCCGCCGTAACGTCCCAGATGACATTGCCGGTCTTCATGTCCAGAGCCAGCACATGTCCGTCGAGCGTGGCCATGAAAAGGTGTTCACCCAGCGCCGCGAAACCGCGATTCACCATGCCGCAGCAGGCCTGCACTTTGTCCGGCAGCCGGCGCTGGTAGCGCCAGATGGGCCGCCCGGTGCGCGCGTCTAAAGCGAACGCGCGGTTATCTTGTCCGGTGCCGTAAAGCACGCCATCGATCTCGAGCGGCGTGGTTTCAAACTGACCGAGATCGGCGCTTTGAAAGGCCCACTGCAAGGCCAGATTCCGTGCGTTCGAGGTGTTAATTTGTTCCAGCTTGCTGTACCGCCAGCTCTGGTAGCCGCCGGAATAGGTGAGCCAATTCTGCGGCTCCTCAGTCGCCTTCAGGATGCGATCGTAGGTCACCTGCGAACGGCCCAGCACCGCGCCGCCCATAAGTCCTGCCAACCCCAGCGTGACGCGGATTGTAACGGCGTTCATTTCTACTCTCCTCGCAAACTGGTCAGATACGCTAACAGGTTTTGCAACTCCTGGTTGCTCAGGCGAGATTCCGTGTAGGCAGGCATCAGGGAACGCCGTTCGTGAATCACTTCGCGCAAATCCTTCTTCAAAAATAAGTGCAGCTTCTCGTCTTCACCCAGAAGCTGCAGTGAAAATGCATCTTCGTTCTTGGCCACGCCGATCACTCGCGCCCCCTCGCTTGTGACTGCTGTCACCGTATCGTACTGCGCGGGGATCCCGTAATGATTATTCGGGTCTGACATTGCCACACTGAGGTCCTTGTCCGGTTCCCGTATGGACTCGGTCAGGTAAGCCACCGATCGCGCGGCGCCGACCCGCGACAAGTCCGGGCCCAGCCGCCCTCCGCGTCCCTTCACCATGTGACACTGCGCGCACGCGCCCTTGCCGAAGAAGATCTGCTCCCCCTGGGCCATATCGCCGGCCACCGGAGCTTTCGTTCCGGCGCTGACGGAACGCAGATAGGCAACCAGCGCCCAAATCTCGCTGTCTTCAAACGGATTGGCCGGCATCTCCGTGCCTGAAACGCCTTCGCTGATGGTGTGGAAGATTGCTGCGTCGCTCGACCCATGTACCCAGAGGCCGGTGCGAAGGTCCGGCCCGCGCCCTCCTCCACCCGCGTTCAGCCCGTGGCACGGCGAGCAGTTGGCGCGGAACAGCGAAGACCCTTCTTTGATGGCCGATGGATCGGCGGTCAAAGGATTCCTGATCTCTTTCGCCTGCCCAAACGCCGGGGTTGTGCATGTGACTGCGCACGTGACCAGGTAAACGGATCCTATCCGCATGCCAAGGCGGATCGCGGAGGTCGCCATTTCGAATACTGACAGTATACAAGTATAGGACTGGACGCCGGTCTCGGGAGTTACGAGAAGCTACTTCCCGACCAGGTGCTCAACATCCCGATTGTTTTCCTGGCAGATGTACTCCATCAATTCACCTTTCAACATGACCGGATGAGTGGTGAACGACCACGGCTTGGTGTAAGCCTTCGGGTCGTCGATGGTGTTCTCAGTCTCCAAATGACCAAAATCGGGTCTGCGGAATCGCTCGATGACGTGCAACGACTCAGTAGTAGGCAAGCCCTCTTCGTCAAGCCAGGTTTTGCCGTTAAATCCGATCGTGTCGACGACAAAAGTATCGCCTTCCCAATGGCCAATGGATTCTCCCAGCCAGGAGGGATTCGGATCTTCCGAATGTGGACGTCCATCGGTAAAGATCTGCCGCCACACATGCGCTCCCCCTTCATACACGATGAGGGTGAGGCCTGGGCGTCTGCACGATGCGGAACGGATAAGGAGTCGTAGTCATGCGCGGTACGCCCGGAGGCAGACAGCGCGCTTCGGGATCGTCTCGCGAGATGTGTCCTTATGTTGCTGGTACACTTTTTCGGCCCAGGGCTGAAAAGGTACCTGGACTCCGGTAGCCATCAAGTTGACGTTCTGGCGGATCGCATTCGGCGCCCAGGCGCCGGAAAGGTCGGGCTTGCCGTCCGCGGCTCGTGGGCGTGGGCCGGCAGGCGGCCATGCGGACTTTGCCGCTCCTGGCTTCGATTCTGTAGTGGCGGGATGGATACGCTTGTGAGCCTGCCGGAGCCGTCAGAGCGTTTGGGTTCGGTGTCTGGGCGCAAATCGGAAGCGCCAGCGAAGGAACCACTGCGAAAGCCCAGCGGTCTTACGATTAAGACAATGCATGCATTTCACAAAAGGCGGTTTTAGTATATATTTCGGCAGGAATGCTTGTCAACGCGGCAGGCTCTGTGCTGCAGCAGCCTTTTTTGAGCGAGTGTGCATGCAGTCTGGTGAATGAATGCATGCACCGGCTGGAGCGAATATAATGTTGGAGGTCAGCGGAATGCAACGAATAGAGCGGGCATCGAAAACGCCGGCAAGGTAAGTCGAAAGCATCGTCGCAGACCGCCCGAGCGGTCCTGTCGCTTCGCGAGATGCTGGTGCAAGGCCGCTTCCGCCCTGGCGAGCGCATTCGGGAAGTGCCGCTGGCCGCCGAGCTCAAGGTTTCCCGCATTCCGCTGCACCTGGCTCTTAGAGCGTTTGGCCCACGAAGGCTTTCTCGAGATCCGTCCCACCCGTGGATTCGTCGTTCAAAGATTTTCGACGGAGGACATCTATGATGCCATCGAACTGCGTGGCTTGCTGGAAGGCGCCGCAGCGAGACTTGCAGCGGAGCGATTTAAACATCCCAGTGAGCTCAGCGCCCTGCAGTCCACCAGCTACGAAATCCTGACTCTGGTGCGGCGCGCACTAAGAAACTCACGATGGAGACGTTCAATCAATACATTGACCTGAACGCGCGTTTTCACTCCGGCTTGCTCGATCTGTCACACAGCCGGATGTTGCGCCGCGCGATCCAGCAGGCCTGCTCGCTCCCGTTTGCTTCTCCCAGCGCGTTCTTGAAGCGGCAATACGTTTCGAGCGATCTGTGGGAGCTTTTCCTGATTTCAGCGGACCAACATTGCGGGATCGTGGACGCTATCATGAATCGTGACGCGATGCGCGCCGAAATCCTCACGCGAGAACATGCACGCGTGGCGCGGCGGAATCTCGAAGACGCCCTCAGAAACTCGGAACTTCCGGCCGACATGGCCGGCGCCAAGTTGATCGAGTTGTCGCCGTCAGTTCGCCCATCCACCGCGCGTTAAGCTTTGAGGCGCACGCGTGCTTATCAGCAACGGTGATTCGCAATATCAGCCTGAGCCTCTCGACTAACGCAGTTGTCACAGATATACTCGCCCGGTATGCATGCAAACGGTCGCGTGGTAGGGGTGCGGTCCGCTCTTGCACCAAGTGACGCTTTAGAAGCGGGAGGTTAGCCTAGTATGCTGACGCAGTTGTACCTTCGCGGGCGAATGCTCGTCCTCGCACTTTTGCGGTCCTCGGGGCGGCCGCTCTTCTAAAACCACGTCGTAGCAAGTGCGTTTTCACTGCAATGGTTTTCGGCCTGCTGCTTGCATTGCTCGCGCTGCCGAACCTGGTATATGGACAGGGAGCAAACGCGACGCTGTTAGGCACCGTAACGGACGTATCAGGGGCGGTTGTGCCCAACGCGTCGGTGCAAGTTACAAATGTTGCGACAGGCGTCAAGCAGACCGTGACAACCGATTCGCAGGGCCGCTACACGGTGGTGGATTTGATCGTGGGCAACTATGAAGTGCAGGCATCGGCCATGGGATTTCAGACCGTAGTCCGCAGGGGCATAACGCCCACCGTCGGCAGCCAGTTGGTCGTGGACATTGCGCTTTCGCCCGGCCAGCAGCAGCAAACGGTCACCGTCGAAGCACAGGCCTCCCAGGTGGACGTCGTTTCGTCTACTCTTTCCTCGGTGGTCGAACAGAAACAAATTGCGGACCTGCCGTTGAACGGCCGCAATTTTACGGACCTCATCGCGCTGGCGCCAGGAATCACAACGGGCAACGGCGTCGGAGCCCCAGCCGGGGGCGCGAACTTGCTGTACGGCCTGGAGGCTAACTTCAGCGTTTCCGGCGCAAGGTCGGAAGGCCAGGCGTATCTTCTGGACGACGTCGATATTCAAGGCTTCTGGGCCCACGGGTCGGGTTCGGGCGTGTTGGGCACTACCCTCGGCATTGAGGCCATCGCCGAATTCTCGGTACTCACCAACACGTACAGCGCTCAATTCGGCGGCAATGGCGCGGTGGTGAATACGGCCAGCAAATCCGGCACCAACAGTTTTCACGGCTCCGCGTACGAATTCTTCCGCAACAGCGACTTGGACGCGCGCAACTTCTTTGACGGTTCGTACCGTACCTGCTTTTCGCCAAAATCAGTTTGGCGGCAGCATCGGCGGGCCCATCAAGAAGGACAAGTTGTTTTTCTTCTTCAACGACGAGGAGTTGAGGAAGTCGCAGGGCGAAACCGTCCCCTCGTTTATCCCCGACGCCAATGTGCACAAGGGGCTGGTGCCGTGCAGCCTGGCTCCAAATCTGGCATGCGTCGGGCGGATTGGCGAACGTCGGAGTCAGTGCGGCGGCGGCGCCGATCTTGGCTCTTTATCCCCAGACAACGGCAGTATCACCGACTGGCATCCTGGAGGTGCCGGAGGTTGCCAGCCAGACCGGCGACGAAAATTACCTTTTGACGCGTATCGATTACACCATGGACGACAAGAATTCGTTCTTTGTGCGCTACGTGCACGACGGCGCCAGCACCGTTTTGCCGTTCCTTGGTTCGCCACTACCGCCCCGCTGGCCGGAACAGGGCATAACGGGCAACCACTTCGCAACCGTGGAGTGGCGCCGGTTGATTTCCTCCAACCTGGTGAACCTGGCGCGCTTCAGCTTCACGCGAACCAAAGAGGCCGACAATCAAGTTAATCTAGATCCAACGCCCTCGCTCAATTTCTACACAGCGGGCACCAAAACGGCGGAGTCAGCGTCACGGGCCTTTCCTTGCTCGGCACCAGCATTTTCGCTCCGCTGAGCCAAGTGCAAAACAAATTCCCCGTGGCCGACGACGTGATCTGGAACAAGGGGTCTCACAGCTTCAAGTTTGGCGGATTATTCAGCCGGGTGCAGAGCAACTTCACGCAAGACGGATGGTGGGGCGGCTCCTATACCTTTCCCAGCATCCCTAGCTTTCTCGAAGGGAACCCGTTCCTCTTTATTGGACCCATCCCTCCCTATACGGACTCCACTCGCGACTTCCGCGAAATTGAGGTCGACGGATACGCTCAGGATGAGTGGAAGGCGACTTCCAGGTTGACGGTCAACATCGGTGTCCGGTATGAGTTCATCACCAATCCTACTACCCACCAGCAACCACTCAATGCCATACTCAATCCTCCGTTTGGAACCTTCGTTCCTGTCACGCACGTTTTCGCGTCAAACCCCTCCACCCACAACTGGGATCCGCGAATCGGCTTGGCGTTTGATCCGTTTAAAGATCACAAGACCTCGATTCGCATAGGCGCCGGAATTTTCTACGATCCCATTCGCGCCCGCACCTACGCTTCCGGTTATTACTTCAATAAGCCGTACGAGCTGGCCTTCGAGTTATTTCCCCCGTTCCCGAACCCGTTCTCGACCGGCTACTCAACTCCATCCGAGATCGTTGGTATCGATTACAACATCCACAATTCGCCGCATATGTACCAGTGGAATATCAACATCCAACGCGAATTGTTTGAAGCCACTACTTTGACGGTGGGCTACGTTGGCTCGCGGGGCCTGCACTTGTATGAAGGCCGCGACATCAATCCCGTGGAGCCTGACGACGTGAACGGCGTCCCAACTTTTGGCTATTTATCGCCGACTGGTGCGATCGTTAGCAACCCGCGTGAGAATCCCGCTCTCGGCTCTCTCAGCAGCGAGGCTCCCGTGGGGGATTCGCACTATAACTCTCTGCAGGTGGGCCTGAACCGGCGCTTCTCGCACAACATACAAGGCCAGCTTTCCTACACCTGGTCCAAATGCATCGACAACACCTCCGGCACCTCCGGCCTGGAGGGCGGTGCGCCCTGGACTGATCCGCTGGCCGGCAACTACGACGAAGGCCGCTGCCAGTTTGACCGGTCGCAATTTGTGAAGTTGAGCAGCGTCTACTCATTTCCCTTTAAAGGCAACGTGCTGGTAAGCGGGTGGCAACTGAGCGGCAACTTTACGTACTCGAGCGGTGCGCCGTGGAACGTAGCTGCTTGCGTGGGATCAAGCCGGAAACGGACAAAGCGGCCAAGAGCGGCCCAACATCATTTCGGGCGTCAACCCCATTATCGGCAGCGTCAACGGTTACGCCAACCCGGCGGCCTTCTCGGTGCCGGCGGTAGGTACGCTCGGCAATCTTCAGAGAGACTATCTGTCGGGCCCCGGTCTCGTAGATCTGGACATGGCGTTGCTGAAGGACACTCGGATTCACGAAAACTTCCGCCTTCAGTTCCGCGCGGAGTTCTTCAACATTGCCAACCATCCAAGTTTCGGGTTGCCTAACGGCGACCGCCTTCTCGCAGGGTCCGGCCGGTACCGGCATCCCCAACTCGACGTTCGGGCAGATCACATACACCACAACTTCTTCGCGGCAGATCCAGTTTGCCCTAAAGCTGTTGTTCTAAGACCCTATTTGAAAGGCGTAGCGGGTTGCCATGGCGACCCGCTAGGCCCAGCTTCGACCAGCTAATCGGACCTGCAACGCAGCAGGTCTCTCAGCGCGATGTACTCCTCGTAGCATGGCCCGCATTGGATGGCGTGCTTCCAGCGGGGATCTCCGCGCAGATCCTCGCGCAGCACCAATGCGCTCCGCAAGGTCCCGTAGAGCGTCCGTGCCAGGGCAATCCTTTCGCCCTGGATTCGGGTATTCGGCCGAGACCGCTCGCCGGAATTCGCGTTGGAGCCGGTTCCAACGTTGCTCGGATGTTCTCGACATCCTGGTCTGCCGCTTCCCCACGCTTACGGCGGTTACCGGTCTGTAGGGTCCTGCTCCGATAATCGCGCTGCTCTCTGGAAATCTCGACTATACCTTTTGGCGCGTTCGCCAACCCTCGGCGTAGGTGGTGCGAACCACTTCCGAATAAGGAGCGGGACTGACTACCGCCCGGATTTTCGTTTGCTTGTGGCGTTCCACCGTCGTCTTCCCGGACCCTCCGCCCTCTTCGCCCCAGACCAGCGTGACCTCGTGCCCGATCTCGATATCGGGGTCGGCAATGCCGAGCGACAACATGGTCCGCTCATTGAAACTGTAGCCGCTGAACATCGACAGGCCGACCAGCCTTTCCACCGTGCATCACCTTGTCATAGGTTGCCGACGTATAATTCGCGTTCGGAAAATCGACGTATTTGTAGTTGTCGCGCTCGAACATCGAAAGGAAAACCTTGCCGAGGTCCTCCTTGTTCCAGGCGTACGTCACCTTCCTGCGGTGCGGCTTGCCGGCGATCTTCTTCAGAGCCTCAGCCCCGATGAAGTCGTGGTCGAACTTGACGAACGACCCGTAGCCCAACTCGTACGGCGTCACGTAGTAGTCTTCAATGTTGTTGGAATAGAAGCTTCCGCCCAGGGAACCGCCCTTGCCTTCATAACTTGAGGCAGGCAGCCACTGCCGGTAAGGCTTCATCTTCTCGCCGGTGTAAACGGCAGGAAGAGGAGACGGAATCCAGCCGGATTCGAGCGCATTGGTGGAGTAAGCTCTCGCTCCAACCTGCGCCAGGCCAAAGTCCTTGCCGGCCTCGAGGATCGCGGCTCGAATCTCCTCGCCTTCCTCATACGGTCCCCAGACTCTCCAGTCCCGGTGCGCCCGCCATGCCGTGGCGCAACGCCGCCACCTTGCGTCCCGCGATCGTTGATGACGCCCACGTTGAAGAACTTAATGTCCGGAAGCGGTCCGCCGTTTAATTTCTCGATCACCTGCTGCGCTTTCGGCCCTTGAATCTGATAGCGGTAGTGCCTCCGAACCACCGGTTTCCCGCCTGGGCGAGAGGGCGATCGGTCGTCTTTTTCGGTCGTGACATCGTACCCGCCGGTCTCGGCGTGAAATTGGATCCAATTCGCGGCTGGAGCGCGTCCGACGAAAGTGAACTTGTTCTCCTCGGGACGAAACAGAATGCCGTCGCCAATCACATAGCCGTCGTAGCTGCAGGGAGCGAACTGCTTGGCTTTGCTGGTGGGGAAGTTGGCAAAACTGTTGGTCGCCAAGATGCGAGAGCAGCTTGAGCGCGTCGGGCCCCTCCACATATTGCTCCACCATGTGATGAGACTGATCGAAAAGAACGCAGGTCTCCCGCCAGGCGCGTTGCTCATCGCGCCAGTTCGTAAACTCAGAGGGAACCACCGGATAGACGTAAGCTCCCACTTTCGAATTGCGGAGCATGTCCGCCGGATTCCCCGCGGCCTGCAGTAAGTCCTGCAAAGATTCGTTACCCACTCTGATTTCTCCCGTTAAAGTTCCAGCCACTGACGGTCTTTCCTGCACTGCAAGCATACCCTCGATAGCCGTTTAAGTCGATAAGTCCGGTTGACTCAAGATATCATTCCTATGATTTTTCCTCTACTCCCGCTAAGTAACGCCCGGGTCCCTATCGCCGGAGGACAGGCCTTTTTCCCGAAACAGCTCCGCAATGACGGAGCGAAGCCACTTGCTTGCCGGGTCGTGCGTATATCGCTCGTGCCAATGTTGCATCACATAGTAAGGCGGGAGGGCGAACGGGAGCGGCAGAAGCTTGATCCGCCCGGCGCTGGCAATCAGTTTCCCGAGTTGTTCGGGAACAATGGCCAGGCAATCGGCGCCCGTGATCATGCTGGATATTCCGAAGCAACCCGGCAGGCGCAAGCGCACCTTGCGGTGGATTCGATTGGCCTCCAGCGCCTTCTCCACCACTTCGATACCGCTGCCGGGCATGGTCAGCACCACGTGGGGTTCGCTCTCGAATTGCTCCAAACTCACGGTGTGCTCGATTCGCGAGTGATTGGCCCGCACGGCACAAACGAAGCGGTCCTTAAATAGCCTCTGCTGGCAGAACCCCGAGCCCGTAGACGGCATGTACCCTACGGCTAAATCCAGACGTCCGGCGTGCAGAAGCCGGGGAGTCTCTTCCGATATGTCCTGCAGTTCAATGCCGACGCCTCGAGCTGTCGCGTGCAAACGCTTCATGAGCGCCGGCAGTATCGTGACTCTGGTGATATCGGTGGCCCCGAGGCGGAACGCGCGGTCCGACGTGGACGGGTGAAAGGCAATGCGGTGCACCAGCGCGGTCTCAAGCAAGCCCTCCGCCTTCTCCAACAGCTCGATCAGTTCGCTCATCTGCGGCGTCGGCTCCATGCCGTCCGGAGTCCTAACGAAGAGCGGATCTTTGAAGTGCTTCCGCAGCCTGGCAAGACTCATACTGACGGCCGACTGGCTCAGCTCTAAGTTTTCGGCTGCCTGCGAGACGCTGCGCGTCTTATTGAGTTCGTTGACTATCGTCAGGAGTCTAAGATCGATATTCGTCATGTTCCGCCGCTTCATCGGACCCGATCGCGATGCATGCATTTTGTTACTACATTGCATGCACGCGAACAGTCTATCTCTAGGGGACGGCGGTGTCAAATAACGTCAGATCAGTGATGCAGAGGCGTAAAACGAAGATATCTTGCCGACTAGGAAGGCCGAGGCGAATGATGCCAGCTCGGCGCATTAGTGCATGCATTGCGATGAAGCCTAGTGATAGCACCCATCAATATCGGATCACCACAACTGTTTGGAGGCCAGACGCGCGCCTTCCACCAGACTCTCGAATTTCGCCCACATCACCGTCGGGTGGACGCGCTGAATCACCTCGGATTGCGCAAATCCGCAATCGCTGCCGGCGATCACGTTTTCGCGGCCCACTAAGCCCGCATATCGGACGATGCGGTCGGCGACTAATTGAGGATGTTCCACCGTAACGGTGTGGTGGGTGATCACTCCTGGAATTAGAATTTTTCCCGCGGGCAGTTTCTTGTTCTCCCAGATCCGCCATTCATGTTCGTGCCGGACATTAGCTGCTTCGATGGAATAGGCTCCGGCTCGCACCTTGAGAATCAAATCGACGATTTCTTCCAGCGGAGCATCGGCGACATGCGGCACATGCCAACTGCCGAAGCAGACGTGATATCGAATGCGGTCCTCCGGGATTCCCGTGAGCGCGTGGTTCAGCGCCTCAACGCGCAGATTGGCCCACTCGCGATATTTTTCCGGACTCTGCTGAACCAGGTGATCGTACATATTGGCCAGCACTGCATCGTCCACCTGGAGCAGCAAGCCCGCGTCGTAAATGGCGCGATACTCTTCGCGGAGCGCGTCGGCGATGGCGTAAACGTAGTCATGCTCGTTTGGATAATATTCGTTCACGCCGTCATAAGCCGTGCTCGCCGGCGCCACTGCCGTAAAGAAAGCTTCTTCAACTTTCACCTGCTTCAAAGCCACTTTGAAATTCGCAAGCGCGCGATCGATGGGCCGCGTGATCCAGATAGCGGATCGGCCCGACGCACGCCTCCGTAATGGTCCCGGCCGCCAGCCGCGGAAATTCCTGAAAGATGGATTCGGCAAACCGCTCCCGGTCGCGGCCAAGCCAAATTACCGGACGCAATTGGTTGGGGCGGATTTCGAAACCGCTGATTCGCTTCAGAATATAGTTCGACCAGCTTTGCTTTCCATATTCGCCGTCGCTGACGATGTCGATGCCGGCCTCGGCCTGCTTGCGTACCACGTCCAAGGTCTGCTGGCTAAGTATTGTGTTGTATTGCGCCAGGTCCTTTGGCTCTTCTCCAGGTGGGGCGAGGTCACGGAGTTCTTTGGGCCGGACTAGACTTCCGACGTGCGTGGTCAGTATGCGATGTTCGCTGTGTTTCATAAGACTTGAAGGATGCCATCCAAAGGATACCGTCCGGCGTCACCTTCGGTCGATAGAGAACTAGAGATCGTCCGTATCAATTTTGGTGATGCCGCTATTTCGCTCCGAGCCATTGACGCCTTCGGGCGGCATCCATAACATGAGGCGTGCTCAGGAGTGTGTCCCGAAAACAAACGCCGTTGGAGGACCAGCTCACGCAGTTGCTGGAGGCGAATGTTCCGAGCGCAAGGGATCGCGGCCTGGTCCGGCGTGTTCTGGGATGGGACGGCCAACGGGGATGTTGCCTAAAAGATGCGGGGGAGGAATTCGGGATCACCCGCGAACGAGCGCGGCAAATCTATGATCACGTGATCGCGCAGATTCAAGGCCGCGATTTAACTGCATCGCTCAATAAGGCGCTGGCTATTGTCAGGCGCATGGCTAACAGGGACGCCGATGATATGGTGATCGAGCTGCAACGGCAAGGAATCACGCGATTCTGTTTCCGATGCAAGCATTGCTCAAGACGGCCGAGGTATTTGGGCTTATTCCCGGCTTCACGGTGGAGAAAGCCGGCCGGAAAGTGTTTATCGTCTCAGGCCCGGGAGTTGTCCGGTCGGTTATCAAAGCCGCCCAGCGATCCACCACCCACCACGGCATCCAAAAGGTCTCGGCGTTATGCTCATCCGTACCTGAGATTTATCGGCGCCCTAACGATCGGGTCTTTGTCAGGCAAGTGTTGAACACGCGTCGCGATCTTCGTTGGTTAGATGCCGGCGAGGAAACATTCTGGCTGGCCTCAGTACCCTGGAATCCAATGGTCCGGTGCTTGCAGAAGGTAATTTGTTACGCGAGTCCGGTGGCCGTTTCGGATGTTCACCGGGCGCTAGGCCGGCTACCTGCGAAGCAAAGATCAACCCTCAGTCGCCCGCTTGTGATTAAGTTTTGCGAACAGGCGCCATTTTGTCGTGTGGTAAACGGCAGCGTGGAACGGATTGCGCCGCTGGCCGCAAGCGGCTTGCTTAGCGATGCCGAGCGCCTGGTTTGCCGGATCCTCCGCAAGAATGGCAATGAGCTATCTGTCGAACAGCTGAAGAACCTGTGTGGCTCGGCGGGCGTAGAAAGGCCGAACTTCTGGCGGATCGTCCTTCATTCACCGCTGATTTTCCGGACTGCGCCCCGCACTTACAGCGCAATTACACCTCGGCGAAATCCGATAGAACCTGTCAAAGGCCGGACCGCCTAATTCCTCACTTCACGTAATGCTGAAGGTCCCGTTCGCCTTCATTGCACTCGAACTCCATAATGTCCGTTCCCCCTTTTTGCGCGCGAATCGGGAATTTCATGGTCCAAGGCCGGGTGTAGACCTTGGGGTCGTCGAGAGTGGCTTCGTACTGGATGGTCTTCGGATTGATCATGGTGTAGCGCTCCACCACGTGGAGCTGGTCGCTATGGAAATTGGCGGCCATGTCGAGCCAGGTCTGGTCGTTGAAGCCGTTGACGTCCACCACCAGCGTGTCACCTTCCCAATGGCCGACCGAATCGCCCATCCAGGTGTTTAGAACATCGCGTCCTTCGGGGTGCTTATGGGATCCGTCCGTGTGAACGACCGAATGCCATGCGGGTACTCATACAAGAAGACCACCAAGCCAGGCTTCTGGATCACCTGCCAGGGAAACGGAGTGTAGACCGCGCGCGGTACGCCGGGCAAATGACAATGTGCCTGCGGGTCGTTGGAAGCGTCTTTGAATAGCTCGGCTCTTTTCGCCAGAGCCCAGGGCTGGTAGGGAATTTTGCGGTTGGCCGGATCCACGACAACGCCCTTTCCGGCTGGGATGCCGTAGACCGCCTCATGGTCCTCCACGTCAAACGGCGCGAGCGTGTCCGGCAGCCACACGCCATCCAGGTCAGGCTTGCCGTCTGCCGTACGATTGAATGGAGCCGGTTTATCGTCTTTCGGATCGTGCGGCGGCCCGAATTGCGCCGGCGCTAATTGAGGCGAGGCTCCACAGTCCCGCGGCCACACAGAGAACATTGGCGAGCGTGATGGTTCTCACCGGGCAGCCCTCTATGCCCGCACGGTCGACTGGGGCGTGAATCGGTTCCAGCTGCGCTAACATTTCCTGCGGTCCGGTGTTCCCACCAGGGTGGCAGATGGAGCTTCGATCCTAAATGGGCCTCGTCCTCGTCGCGGCAAGAAGCCTCCCGCCTGGCTGCAGGAGCACTCAACCAGGATCCCGCCGGGAGACCGGGTGTACATCGAATAAAAGTAATACCGGTCCTTGATGTCGGATGCATCGGTGTATCCGAGTTCCTCGTAGATGGCCTTTTGCTCTTCGAGTTCTTCATGACTGTTCACGGCCAACGCTACGTGGTGCACTGTCCCGGCTCCGAAGCCCCAGCTTCCGGCGGGGCGATCGGGATCGTGTTCAAAGATCAAGGTCTTTCCTGGACCGCCGGCGCCCACTTCGAAGCGGTGAAACTTGCCTTCCTGGCCGGTCTTGCGGAATCCCAGGGCTTCGGTGAAGAAGCGCTCGCTTTCGGCGACCTCGCGCATCGAGAGAACCGTTCCATAGAAGCCGCGGACCGTTTCCCCGGCGCCGATCTCTTCCGTTGTCCAGCCCTCGCGCGAGTCGCTGGGTTCCTCGATGATTTCGAAGGCCAGTCCGGCGGGATGTTGGAACCGGATGTATTTTTGACCGAAGCGCTCCTGAATTCCTGCGTGCTGAATCTTGTGCTTATCGAAGTGCTCCTTCCAGAAGGGCAGAGAGCTCTTCGGCGCCGAATATGCGGTTGCGCGAATCTGACCCGACCCTTGGCGCCCGGTTTTCTGGCCGTAGGGGAAGGTGGTCATCACCGAACCCGGCTCCGCCTTCGCGTTCGCGTAGTACAGGTGGTAGATCGGAATGGTGCCGTCCATGAGCACGGTCTGTTTCACCATGCGCAGCCCGACGATCTGCGTGAAAAAGTCGATATCTTGTTGTGCTCCACCGGCACACGCGGTGATGTGGTGAATGCCTGATACGTTGTACTTCATCGTTCGTCTCCAGTAGTTCTACATTCCTCCAGAAGCATGACCGCTGCCTCCGGGAAAGTCGATAGCGCCGGACTGATAGTCGCCATCAATTTAGTTGATTCCCCGCTGCCGTCCCGCGAGGGAAGAATTCGTGCCAGTCCCACTCGTTTACTTCTGGTTCGGGGTGCTATTCGGCGTGCCGGCGAAAACGTTTCGTCCATCTGGTAACTTTACGTTAAAAGCGGCCGCGGTGTGCGATCCGTCCTTCGCCAAAAAGGCCTCCAGTGTGACGGTGTCCCCGACTTTGAGGTCATCCTTTCGCCAGCCCTGACGATAAAGCGCGTTGGGCGCCCCGGATTCGATCGCCCAATTCACCACTACACCGTCGTCGCCCTTCACATCCACATATAGATACGCATGTGGATTTACCCAATCCACTTTGGTTACCACGCCTGTCAGTGTCACTTTCTTGTTTCCGTCAAACTCAGCGGCGAACGAGTGGTGGGCGAGAACCGGAACCACCGGAACAAAAAGGCCAATAACAACGCCTAAGCCCGCAAAAGTTGTGGTGTTCACTGCTATTCTCCGAAGGGACCCGACCTCAAAGTAACATTCTCGCGCGATTCACGCACCTTTGTGGCATTATCACGGCAAGTGATCCCAGGCATCTGATCTTGTGGTTGACCCGCCGGCATGGAAGCAAATGCGGCAAACTCAAATATGCAATGGGAGAGAACTAAAGAGATGAAACTAAGTACCGATCGCATCCTGACTACCCACGTCGGCAGCTTGCCCCGCCCCCAGGAAGTAGTCGATTTCCTTTTTGCGCAAGATCGCGGGGAGAATTACGATCCGGCGAAATTCGACCAGGCTATCCGGTCGGGCGTGCTCGAAGCGCTGCGGAAGCAGGTGAAGCCGGCGTTGACGTGGTGAGCGACGGAGAGATGGGCAAGATCAGCTATGCCACCTACATCCGCCACCGGCTCACCGGCTTCGAGGGCGATTCAGCGCGGCCCACGCCGCAGGATCTGGAAGATTTCCCCGGCTACCGGGACCAGTTGGTTTCCGCGGGAGCATCGGCCAAATATCAGCGGCCGGTCTGCAAAGGCCCGATCGCGGTGAAGGATCTGGAACCGCTGGAGAACGACATCGCTCGAATGAAAGACGGCTTGGCGCAGGTGAAAGCCACCGAGGGCTTCATGAACGCTGTTTCGCCCGGGACCATCGCCGTGTTCCAACCGAACGAATATTATCCGACGCACGCCGCCTACATGCTTGCGCTGGCGGACGCCATGCAGATCGGAGTACGAAACGATCGTCAATTCCGGGTTGCTGCTGCAGGTGGATTGTCCGGATTTGGCCATGGGACGGCACAGCAGATTTCGCGACATGACCGATGATGAATTTTTGCGAGCGGCGGCCATTCAAGTGGAGGCGCTGAATCACGCGCTGGCCAATGTTCCCGCGGACCGGGTGCGCATGCACGTCTGCTGGGGTAATTATCAAGGTCCCCACACGCACGATTTGCCGTTGGCGAAGATTCTTCCCATAGTGCTCAAGGCCAAGCCGCAGGCGCTGCTGCTGGAGGGCGCGAATCCTCGCCACGAACACGAATGGGAGGTATGGTCTCATCAAAAGCTTCCCGACGACAAGATCCTGGTTCCGGGCGTCATCGCATCCAGCTCCAACTTTATCGAGCATCCGGAATTGGTCTCGCAACGGATCATCCGCTATGCCGGCCTGGTGGGACGCGAGCGCGTTATCGCGGGCACGGATTGCGGATTTCGGAACCTTCGCGGGTTTCGGCCCGGTGTATCCCGAGTTCTGTTGGCTGAAGCTTCGCGCGTTGTCTGACGGAGCAGAGCTGGCCTCACAGAAGCTGTGGGGCAAAGTCAGTTCCGCGGCCTAGACAAACACTCGCGCGTGTCCATCGCGTTTTCCGATCACGCTTGCCACGCAGCATCATTACCACACTGATCCTGTATATCACCGCATCAATCTAGTCAATGAAGGCGAACTGGTGTATGTTTCATTAGCGTATTTAATTTTCAAGGGTCATTACAAAGAGGAACGAACCATGAGAGGTTTTCGGAACCACGCAGTTCTGTTTGTTTGCAGTGTGTCTTGCTTCTGCGCTGCTGTAACTCCCACGTCTATTCGGACAGGCGGCAGGACGGCATCGATATCTGGACGCGTCACTGACGCCTCGAACGCCGCGGTCCCAGCGGCCACCGTAACCATCAAGAATACGGCGACATCGGCCACGCAAACGGCAAGTACCGACGACCAGGGCCGATACACGTTGCTGGACCTGCCCATCGGTCCCTACGACATCACCGTGTCGAAGACCGGCTTTCAGAACGCGGCTCGCACCGGGATTGACACTGACGGTCGGCGCGCGCCGGTGCTGGACTTTCAGTTGACGGTCGGCCAAGCCACTGAAACGGTGAGCGTTTCAGCCGAGGTTTCGCAGGTGGAAACCACCACATCCGCGGTCTCTTCGCTGGTGAATCAGACCCAGATGCGCGAACTGCCTCTGAACGGCCGCGACTGGGAACAGCTGATTCTGCTCGCGCCCGGCGTTGCTGAGTTATCCGCAGGGCGGATCGAGCGCGCTGACTTCGGTCGCCAATGCTTACTCCATCTCGGGTACACGCCCGGAAGGCTACGCCAACATGCTGGATGGCGAAGACATGCTGAACTGGTGGCAGCGGAACGCCGGCGGCGACGTAACCGGCACTTCGCTCGGTATCGACGCCATCGCAGAGTTTCAAACGCTGACCGGCACTTACAGCGCGCAGTATGCAGGCAACGGCGGCGCCATCGTCGGCAGTGACCAAATCGGGCACCAACGATTTCCACGGTTCGGTCTACGAGTTCTTCCGCAACAGCGATCTCGACTCCCGCGGCTTTTTCGATGGCGGCTTCCGCGCCTCCGTTCCGCAGAAACCAGTACGGCGGCACCTTTGGCGGCCCCATCAAGAAGAACAAGGTCTTTTTCTTCGCGAACTACGAGGGAATTCGGCAGTTGCTGGATACCACCGTCTGTCAATTACGTGCCGGGTCCAAACTTTGTCACGGACAACTGCAGCGCCCCGTGTGTGGTGAATCCGGCTTCGGCCGCGATGCTGGCCCTTTACCCGAATCCCAACGGAGGATTGTTCAATGGCACCAACGGAGACGTCGGCATCTATAACTTTGTAGGCGCGCAAACAACCCCCGAGGATTTCGGCGTGGCCCGCATCGATTGGAATATTTCCGAGAAAGACGCGATGTTCGGACGCTACGAGGCCGATTTCGGCAGCCGCACTACGAATACTGGCCTCGGTCTTTGGCCGCTCTATGACATCACCCATAACCAGTTCCTTACGCTGGGCGAACGTCATATCTTCTCGCCTACTTTGATCAACCAGTTCACCGCGTCTTACTCGCGGCCCTGGACGTCGGAAAGCCAGCCGGCGGAACAACCCGGCGCTGCAGATTTTTACTCCCGTCGCGAGAGGACGCTTATGTGGCCGTTCCGAACCTTACCGCGCTGGGGGCAGGCTTCGTGAACCCCTTCCGGTATCTTCAGAACAAGTTCACCGAAAAGGATGACCTGACCTGGGTCAAGGGTTCCCACACGCTGCACATCGGCGGCATGTTCCAGCGGCAGCAGCTCAATCCTTATGTCCTGGTCTTCTGGAATGGATTCTACATATTCACGGGCGGGATTGCCGGATGTCCGACCGGACCTCCGATCAATGTTTCCTGACGGGCAATCCATTCCTGTTTGAGGGCGCGCCGAACGGCGGTACCAACAGCTATCGGGCCGAGCGTTACGATGCGGTCCAGCCCTACTTTCAGGACGACTGGAAGGTTAACAGCAGGCTGACCGTCAATTTTGGCCTGCGCTACGACTGGGAAACCAACCCCATCGAGATCCACAACCAATTCACCAACGTGGTGGGGCCGCCCTTCGCAACCCAATTTCGTGAGCGTCCCGCACGCTTACGCCAACAATCCCTCCAACAAGAACTTCGACCCGCGCGTCGGCTTCGCATGGGATGTCTTCGGCGACCACAAGACTGCCGTGCGCGGCGGTTTCGGGATTTTCCACGATCCATACACCACCTACGCTTTCTCGTCCGCCTACGTGTCCAGCCCGCCGTATGACACTCAGATCCAGTTTTTCTTCGCCGGGGATCCGAGTTGGCCGTACCCTTTTGTCGGCGGCGGCGCGATGCCGTCATACAGCCAGACAACGGGACGTATTACGGGACGAACACCACTCCGTATTCGCTCGAATACACTCTCAGCATCCAGCGGGAACTGCCCTGGAACAACCTGTTTACGGTCGGCTATCAGGGGACGCGCGGCGTTCACCTGCTCGCGTTCCACGATTTCAACGCGCCGATTCCGACGGTGGTCAATGGTGTGGATTATTTGGCCACCAACAATGGCGCCCGTGCGTCCTCACCGGATCCGTGCACCGGGAATCCGCGGCCCGTTCCCGCCTTGGGTTCCCAGGATATGACTCGATCCCAGCAGCTACTCCTCTTACAACGCGCTCCAGGTCGGGCTTACGCACAGGGCGTCCGCGAATCTGGTCTACCAGTTCTCCTACACCTGGTCCCACTGCATTGACAGCGCGTACACATATGGCGGTCTCGGCTTCAACAACGTGACCTCCGCCATCACCAATCCCTACGACTGGAATGCGGACAAAGGCAACTGCAGCTTCGATCTTCGCCAGAACATCTCGTTCAACGCCGTTTACCTGCTGCCCTTCAAAGGCAACAGATGGAAGGACAGGCTGGCAGATTAGCGGAATTACATCATGGCACACCGGCGTTAATTTCTCGCTGGGCGAAGGCGACCAGGTGGATCTGGGAAACACCTTCGACACCGAGCGCCCGAACTACGTGCCCAACGCACCCGGCTGTAATAACAATCTCTACGCGAACCAGAGCCCGACGCAGTGGTTCAACGAAGCCTGCTTTCAGGCCTCGACCTACGGCACGGTCGGCAATGCTGGGAAGGAACATGCATGCGAGGGCCGGGCTATGCGGAGACCGATATTAGCTTGACCAAGAACACGAGGATCAACGAAAGGATGAGCCTCCAGTTCAGGGCCGAGATCTTTAACATCTTCAACCATCCCAACTTCTCGGTCCCAGGCGGGACCATCATCAATCGGCCGGGCTGCTGCCACAACAACGTTGGCCCGACGTCACTCCTGCTACAGCGCCGACGGGCGCTCAGATCACCTCGCAGGTAGGAAGCGGCGGCCTCCCCGATGTGGCCCGTCAAACGCAGTTCAGTCTGAAGCTGCAGTTCTAAGCAAACGATCCGATCTTCCCGCACCCAGGGCGCGCAGGAATCGCATCTGCGTGATATCCTGTTAAGCAATTGAGAAGCGGGGATAGTGAAACGGGGTGAGCTGTAAACTGGTGCGATGCTGTGTCGCCTTTGCATTCGTTCTGGCGGTGGCTTGTTCCAGACCGCGTAATCAGGGCCTGCTGGACCAGCACCGCAATCTCGGCAAGGCGTTCTATGAAAATCCCACTACCCAACAGGAAGCGGTCCAGGAGTTTCAGCAGGCGCTCGAACTCGCGCCCGATTCCGCGCGCGACAAACTGAACTACGCGCTCGCGTTGCTCAAGGTAACGGGGCACGAAGAGGAAGCAATAAAGCTTTTGCAACAGGTGCAGCGCCAGGACCCTGCGCTGCCGCACACCTGGTTCAACCTCGGGATCTACTATAAGCGTCAGGGCGACGCGAAGCAAGCGATCGCGCAATTCGAGGGGATGCTTGCCCGAACGCCGGACGAGGCGGTGGCGCATTATCAACTGGGCACGCTGTACAACCAAATAGGCCGGCGCAGTGACGCGCAGGCTCAATTCGAAAAAGCCGCCGAGCTGGATCCGTTCATGGCGGCCCCGCGGTTCCAGCTTTACAACCTGCACCGGGTTGGGGGAAACACCGAACAAGCGAATCGCTACCTGGCCGATTTCGAGCGCATCCAAAAATTGCAGAAAAGCTGGGTGATCCCGGAGAACGTAGAGTGGGGCAACTACGCGGAAATCTACGACCCGCCCGAAGCCCGTTCAGAGAAGCCTCGCGCGGAAGCTGCAACTCCGCCGGAACCGAAGTTCGCCGACACCCGGCTTGAGGGAACGGTGGACCCAGCAACCGCGGGCCTGACCCTAATCGACTCCACTGGCAGCGGCCAAACCGATCTTCTGGTGTGGTCGTCCAAAGGCATCCATTTATTCCTTAAGGGACAGCAGCCCGCTACTCAAACAGGCCTGGAAGGGCTCACCGGTGTGATCGACGTCGCTCCGGGCGACTTTGACAATGACGGTCTGATGGATCTCTGCGTGTTGACCACGGCCGGTCCGGTGCTGTATCGCAACACAGGCGGTAAATTCGTCCGGCAGCCGGCGAAACTTCCCGCCGGTCGTTTCGATGCCGCCGTCTGGATGGACGTCGATCACGATTACGACCTCGATCTCATCCTGCTGGGACCGCAGCCGGCGCTCTTGCGTAATCAGGGCGCGGCGGGATGGGCGGATCGGACCGAGGATTTTCCGTTTGTGAAGGGCGAAGTGACCTCAGTGGAGAAGACGCGCGTCGTTGCCGACAGCAAAGCTTTCGATCTGGCCGTGTTCTACCGCGATCGCGCGCCGGTGCTGTATCGCGATCAACTGGGCGGCAGGTACACCGTGGAGGCGTTCCATGGAAATCCCGCCACGGATCGTAAGCAAGTAGACGCCGACTTCGACGCAATCGGGCGGCTGGACCGCGCCCGAATTGATGCGGACGGCAGCATACATTTCATGCGAAATCAGAGCGGCCCAGACCGTTATTGGATTCGTGTTCAGCTCAAGGGCGTGCGAAGTCTCAAGCTGGCTCAGGATGCGTTGGTCGAGATGAAGGCTGGAACTCTGTACCGGAGCCAGTTCTACAATGGCGTGCCGCTGCTGTTCGATGCGGCAGACCATGCTTCCGTCGACGTCATTCGTATTACCTGGCCGAACGGGCTGATCCAGAACGAAGTCCGGCAGGCGACCAATCAGACGCATATTTATCAGGAAGCGCAACGCTTGTCCGGCTCCTGCCCGATGATCTGGACCTGGAACGGGCGCGAGTTCCAGTTCATTACCGATGTTCTGGGAGTGGCTCCGCTGGGCGCTCGCGATGGCGATGGAAGTTACTTCCCGGTGGATCACCAGGAGTACGTGCAGATCCCAGGCTCAGCGCTCCAGCCCGCGCATGATCACTATGAAGTCCGCGTGACGGAAGAGTTGAGCGAAGTGTCGTATCTCGATCAGGTCCAGTTGTACGCCGTCGATCATCCCGCCGGCACGGAGATCTTCACCAACGAGAAGTTCAAAGGTCCTCCCTACCCCGAGTTTCGCCTGTTCAGTGTCGAGCGAAGGATCTATCCTAAAACGGCGCGTGACGATCGCGGCGCGGATGTCCTGCCGCAATTGATGGCCACGGATCAGCGTTATCCGGACCATTTCCGCCGTTCTGAAACGGGTGTGGCGGATCTGCATTCGCTGGATCTGGATTTCGGCGACGCCGCCGGCCAGGGTGCTCCGTCCGGTAAGACGGTCCTGTTGTTGAACGGATGGGTGGATTGGCCGGACGGCAGCACCTTCCGCAGGGCCGCTCAGGAGTCGGAGGCTGGCTTGGTGATGCCGTACCTCCAGGTGCAGGACGCCGCCGGCGCCTGGAAAACCGTGAATCGGGATATGGGCATGCCCGCCGGAAAGCCCAAGACGATCGTGGTCCCAGTGGAGTTTCTTTCCGCGAGCCGCAAGGTCCGGATCGTCACCAATCTGTGCGTATATTGGGACGAGATTTTCTTAAGTGAGGGCGCTTCGGACGCCGAAGCGAAGCCCACTCTCATACCTTTCGACTCCGCCGATCTGCATTTTCGCGGGTTCTCGGAAACGCGCATTCACCCGCGGCGCAAACAGCCGGATACATTCTTCTACGATCATGTTACGCCGGCTTCCTTCTGGAACCCCACTCCGGGACTCTATACCAGATTCGGCCGGGTGGACAACCTGCTGCGCGACGTCGACGATCAACTGATGATCATGGGTTCTGGTGACGAGGTGACCCTGCGGTTCCCTCTGGCCGGTCTGCAAGCACCCTCTGCTGGAATGACCCGCGACTTCCTGCTCAAGGTGGACGGTTGGGCCAAGGATCGCGATCCGAACACCGCCTTCTCTTCCACTGTTCAGCCGCTCCCGTTCCATGCAATGTCCCGCTATCCGTATCCGGCGAGCGAACACTTCCCGCGGGATGCCGTGCACGATTCCTACCAACGCACCTACAACACCCGGCCCGCGCAGGTGTTACTGGAGCCCCTGGGCTCGAAATAGACTGGTTCCGAAGATCAACCGCTTACTAACGTGCGCGGCTCAGTAGAATCCGCGCGTCACAGAACCGCTCGCGTGAGTAAGCGGGTTTTTGCTATGGCTACAACAGCAAAAAGCCTCGCCGGTTTCCCAGCGAGGCTCGTGGCTTATTGCGAGGTTGGAGCTGCGTCAGAACGTAAAGCGCGCCACCAACTGACCGGATCTAGGATTCGTGCCGAGTCCGTTGAGAGTGTTCACGAACCCATAGCCTCCATTTAATGCACCGGTCGCAGCTGCGGAGCCCGGGAACGGGTTGCTGAACGTGGCAGCCGTGGTGCTCGTCGTGGCCCCAGTGGGCGCGGGATAGAACACACGATTGAACACATTGAAGAACTGCGCCTGGACCAACAACTGCATTTTCTCTTTTATGTGGAAAACCCGGCCCAAGCTGAGCGATTCGGCCGGCTGGCGCTGCCAGCGGCAGTTGGTGTAGAAAGGCGCCGAGTCGCCAAACGTTTCCGTGGTCTGATTCGACCAGGCTTTCGGATTGAGCGCCAGCGTTGTAGTCGGGTCGAAATGGCTGTTCGGATTGACGCCCAGGCACGACTGGCCTTGGACATAGTTCTCAAGAGGCTCGGCGCCGCCGAAATTCGATACGCCGTTCAGGGGAGTGCCACCGATACCCATGGTGTTCCACAAGGTGATGTTCGAGGCCGGACTCTGGATCAGCGAGCCGCTGGAATACCTGAGAACGCCACCGACGGTCCAGTCGCGGGCCAACCAACTCGCAGCCCTTCCAACAGGTTTATCGCCTAGCAGGCCCTGGGCCTTCGGCGTCGTGTAGCTGAAGGATACCACCAGCACCTGCGGCTGATCGAAGCCGGAGAGCTGCTTGATCGTCCTGACGTTGTACGGATCGTTCAGAACCGGATCGTCCGGCGTCAGGTACGAGGTGTTGGAATTGGCCGCGTTGGTCAACGACTTCGACCAGGTGTAGCCGGCCTGAGCGGTCAAGCCATGAGAGTAACGCTTGGTGATCTTGATCTGTAGCGAATCGTACCACGTGTCGCCCATCGGCGGTCCCAGGAACGGAGGGACGCCGAACCACTGCGGGTAAGGCCGCAGGGCTTGGGCCAGAGTCTCGCTGCTGGGGAAGCCGGGATAGACGTTGCTGGGATTCGCCAACAGCGGGAATCTCGCAATCACGGCCGGATTGCTGATCGGGGTGTTGAGCAGGGCGTAATCGGTCGGGTTCGTGAACGCCATATTTGAGGTCGCGCCGTAGAGGCCCGCGCCGCCCGTCCCTTCGGTTGTGAGGTTCGAAAGAATGTTCTGCGTCAGGCCATTGAACGCCTGGTTATCCATCAGAGGCGCCGTGAACCATGCGCCGCGATTGCCGACGTAACTCGCATCGATCAGCAGGTTGGGAAGGATCTCGTGCTGGAGACCGATGCTCCACTGGAAGATACGCGGCAACCTGCCGGAGCTCTTCTCGATGGTGATGAAGGGCTCCTGGGGCGGAGTGCACGGGAGGTTCGATTTCACGCCGCAACCGCTGGAAGAGATCGGGAACGGGTACTGGTTATATTCCGGGAACGTGGGAGTGAGAGCGCCAGAGAGCGGAGTTCCATTCGATAGTTGAGTCGCCGGAAGGAATTGGCCGGGTGAGGCAACGGTGTAGAAGTTCGCCACGCTGTAGGACAGAAAGGCGTTGTCGGGCGACGATGAATAAGCGATTGATCCCCCGGCGCGGAATACGGTCTTCGGGCCAATTTGGTAAGCCACACCGATGTGGGGGCCAAGCGAGAATGGATAGGCGTTGCTTAACGGTTGGCCGCCGTTGGTGGCGCCATAGTTGATGGACCCCGCGCGCCCGTTGGGGAAGGCCGTGCCTCCACCTCCGCCGTAGTTGGAGGCGAGAGTGGGATTGATGCCCTGGAAATTGGCGTCAGACATACGCCCATGCTCCTCTTCCAATAACGTCGCGTAGTCCCAACGCAGACCAAGCTCCAGGGTCAGCCTGCGATTCACCTTCCAGCTATCCTGGATAAAAGCCCCGAAAGTATGGTTGCCTAATCGCGAATCGTTGATGGCGGAAGTTTCAACGTAGCTAGTCTGGCCCAGCAGGTAGCTGGCGTACGCGAATCCAGACGGGAAAATGATTCCTCCCACACCGTATTCAGCCGGATTCTCGGTCTGCTGGCCGCTGAATCCGTATTCGCCGTAGGCGCGAATGCTGCTCTGCTGCGGGAAACCCTCCAGAACCATGTCTGCGCCCGCTTTGAAGGTGTGATTGCCCTTGACCCATGTCACGCTGGTGTTCGCGGTCGGTTTGATGTCCTTCAGGTCGGATTCGTCGAAGCCGGCGGGACCCGGAGACGGAGCGAAAAAGCCCGATCCCAGTGCCAGCCCGCCGCCGATAATGGCGTCGGACAAGCCGGCGAACGACGGCATGTAGGTATTGGCGGGAAATGCCGCGAAGCTATGGCCACCAGGAGCGCCGCCGAACCCCTGCGAGGCCGCCGTGGCCGCCTGGGCGTCAAAGTCCGATGGTGCTGTAAATACGGGGTGGTCGTAATAGAGCAACCCGGCACCGAAATGGAACAGCAGCGTGGGGGTGATGGTGTCATCGAAATTTGCGCGGTAGGTATAGGAGCGATCCCTGTTTGGCGCGGTCGGAGCGAGGTTGGCGGAGAATCCGTTGGTGTTGGGCGAGTTTTCTTCCGTCAGCGAGAAGTAGCCGGACAACTTCATCTTCGAATTGAGCGACTGGTCGATCTTGATGGACGGGATGGTGGTGTGCTGGAAATTGCCATAGGCCGGGATGGCGTAGTTGTTCAGAGTCCCTGCGCCCGTTATGTTGGGAGCGGGGAAGAAGGTCTGTAAATACAATGCCACCGGATCCAACCGGCTGATGGGAATCGCGTTACCGGGAAATGGGGTTTCCACCGGTACACCGTTTACGGTGTGTCGGGTTTGCGGATCGAAGATCTGGTTCGGAATGGCGCCATCCGAATTCAGGAACGAAAGAAACGGCGCTTCGGCCGCGGCGAAGTTCCCACCTTCGTAGGCGGCGTTAGGCACCGTCGCGATCCCGTTGTTCGTCACCGTGCTCTGGCGGAACTGCTCGAAATTGAAGAAGAAGAAGGTTCTGTCTTTGCCGTTGTAGATCTTCGGGATCCTGACCGGGCCGCCCAGCGTGAAACCATAATCATTGCGCTTCACCACGTTCTTGATGTGGCCGGAGTTGGGGTTGGTGGCGCAGTTGTTTTCCTCGTCGCAGTTGGCCGAGAACGGCAGACCGGCGTTCAGCGCACTATTGACGAAATAGTCGTATCCGCTCCCGTGATATTGGTTGGTGCCGGATTTCATGGTGAAGTTCAGATAACCGCCGCCCGCCCCGCCGTATTCAGCGGCGAAGTTGCTGGTCTGTACCGAGACTTCCTGGACCGCGTCGGCTCCCTGCTGGGTGGACTGATTCTGCTGGCGCCACATACCGTTGGTGGCGTCCATGCCCTCAACCATGATGGTCTGCGAACTGGAAGGCAGGCCATTGATGCGCAGCGTTGTATCGGTGGTCTGTTGCGCGCCCGGCAGTATGTTCAGAACGGTCAGTGGATCGCGGATATTACCCAGACCGGTGCTGCCACCGGTGCCGTTGGTGGTGAAGAGAGGCAATTCGTTGGCAGCGGTGAAGTCGACCTGATGGCTGATCTCGCCGCTTTCCGTTTTCAGCAGCGGGGCTTCCGCGTTGACGGTAACCGTGTCGGTGGAAGCGCCTACCTGAAGCGTCGCGTCGACTCGCACCGTTTCGGCCACCTGGACCACAAGACCGGGCCGATCGAACTTCTTAAAACCAGACGCATCCACTGTCAGCTCATAGGTGCCCACCGGAAGATTGGCCAGCGTGTAGTTGCCCGTGCTGCTGGTGCCAATCTTATATACGGCCGACGTGTCGGTGTTCGTAACCTGAATGTTCGCGTTGGGAACGACGGCGCCTGTCGGATCCGTAACCGTTCCTGTAATCGTTCCGCGATCTCCCTGAGCAAACGCCCCTACGGCGCAGATCAGCAAAAAACCCGCGATTCTCAACTGCATTAAATTGGCCTCCCGAACGTACAAAGTTCAAAGGTCGTTGCGTGACACTGACCCTCAAAGACTAAACCATGACTTCGGTTATGATATACCAGACATTCGTCAATGTCGACAGAGAATTGAAGATTTTTCTCGTGGCGTTGATGACTGGAACTCGTTGCAACCGCTCATGAGGGGGAAATTTGACGCCATGTAGACGCCGGGCTAAGGTCGGTGCGAGCGGGCTCAGGTGTTCAACCTAGCCGGATTAAAATCCCCCGCACGGCGGCGGCTCTATCAATATTTTTGATATGCAAAACGAACTATCGCGCTTTACGCAGACGGTTCAGCAATTCCTCGACCTGGGGGTTGGGTCTAATGCGCTCCGCCGCCTCGATCTCCTGAATCGCTTCCGGAAGCTTGCCGGGTATGCGCGTCAGCGCGACTCCAAGCTGGTAATGAGACACAGCGTCGTCGGGATCGAGCTTTATGGCTGCCTCAAGCTGGCCGATTGCCTGAAACATTCTCCCTGGCGTTTGTAAGAGGACGTTTCCCAAAGCGGCGCGCCGGCGTGCGTTTTCGGGATCCAGGCGCACCGCGGTTTCCAGTTCGGCGGTTGCATCCGGCAGGCGCCCGGGAATCCGCGACAGGGCGCTTCCCAGATTGCTGTGTGCGTCGGGGTAATCCGGATCGATGTGCACTGCGGCCTGGTACTCCGCCACCGCTTCCGTGGTGCGGCCCGATTGCAGCAGAAGCGCGCCGAGATTGTTATGTGCCTCGGCGTAGTTCGGATAAATCTCCACGGCTCTTTGATACTCCGCTATTGCGTCCGGCATGCGGCCCGGAATTTCGAGCAGAGCGCTTCCCAGATTCAGGTGAGCCAGCGCGTCGTCGGGGTTCACATCCGTGACACTGGTCCAAAGGGTGGCTTCATCATGCCAATCGACGTTGCGAGCATGGGTTCGTGCGCCTAAGGCAAGGCATATGACCACGGCCGCCGCCGACAGCCATGTCTTAAGGGCTGGTTGCGAATATCGCCGAAAGAGCCCGCAAATAAGCGCGATAACGCAACCGGTCAGCCCGATCGCGGGCAGGTACAGGAAGCGCTCCGACATCGCGCTGCCGATGAGGATGAAAAGGTTCGAGGTGGGAGCCAGCGCGATAAAGAAGAACAGGACAAAGAAGCAGACGGGCTTGTTTTCACGGCGCAGCCGTACTGCAAATACGATCCCGGCGACGCACAGCGCAAGTGCGATCGGCGCCTGCAGATTCTCCCAGCCGGCCCCAGACCATTGGAAAAAAGGCCATTGGAACAATGGAACGGAGTTATAAGAGTAGTCCGCCGATAAGCGGGCCGGCCAGATATACAGCCACAGAAACTTGCCGATTACCTTGACGGCGGTCATTCGCGCCGGCCAGAAGGCTGCGCCAACCAGCGGATTCTTGTGGAAGGGCACCTCCAGATGCATATGGAGCTGGCTGCGCAGGCCGAAGAAAGCGATAAACGGGAGCGCCAAAACCATGTAGGACAGGATTCGCCGCCGCCAGATGGATCGTTCGTACCAGATCAGGTCATAAGCCAGCAGCAGGGCCGGCAAGACGACACCATTCTCTTTCGAGAACAAGGCAATCGTCTGCGAGAGAGCCAGCGCGATCAGCCAGCCAGCCCTGCGCCATCCGGCCCGAGCCGTCGCCCGAACGTAGCACAGCAGGCCCATCAAGATGCCCAAGGCCGCGAGTAAGTCGGCTCTGCCAACGATGTTGGTGACGCCTTCCGTCAGCAGCGGATGCAATCCCCAGATCGCCGCCAAGGCCAGGGCCAGCGCCGGCTCGCCAAAAACCAATATGCCCAGGGCGTAAACGAGTGAGACGTTGGCTAAGTGAAGAAGCAGGTTCACCCAGTGGTAGCCCGCCGGGTTAGCGCCGTTGCCGAGAATCGCGTAATTGACGAGGTAAGAAAGCGTAGTCAACGGACGGTACAGGTCCGTAGTGGGCTGGCTTACCCAATAGCTTTCCGTGAGGATGCGATGGACGTTATGCAGGTTTGCGTCGTGGACTCGCGCGTCGTCGAGGATCGCCGATTCGTTGTCGTATACAAAACCGGCATCGAACGAATTGGAGTACGCGGCAAGAACCATCGCCCAGAGAAGCCCTATTTTCCAGACGTGCGGCCACCAGGCCGGATGCGTCGCGGTGGCGACGGGCACAACAGGTTTTCTCTTCATCGCGCAAAAACCACTCCCTGACGGTCATGGCTCAGTACCGAGCCGCGCGCGTTAGCGAGCGGTTTAAAGTCTAACCGGACCCCAGGCTCCTCAAGTTACTTTCAATTTGCGGCAGCAGATTCGATGGCCCGTTGCGCAGCACATACTGATGGGCTTGCTCGAGATATTTCCGCGCCGTCGCCCGATCTCCCGTGTTCACGTAGGCCTGCACCAGGAACATCATCGCAAAGGGCGTGTTCTGGTCTTCCACTTTCAGTGCCGGGAGCAGCACCGGAATTGCTTCACTGCTGCGGCCCGCATAGAGCAGGTCCTTCGCCAGTTCCAGCCGGGCTACGCGGAAATCGGGCTGCTGCGCGAGGGCGATGCGATATTGCTCGATTGCATCGGCGGGACGGTGCTGCCGTTCGCGCACGTCGGCGAGCCAGGCATGGGTTTCGGCATTGTTGGGCTTGATCTGGATGGCTTTCTCGAGCTCGGCCACGGCCGCATCGTACTTGCCCTGCGCGGCCAGCGCCGTGCCGTGGTACATATACACCTCCGCCAGCTGCGGACTCACGCCACGGGCTCTTTGGTAGAGATCTTCCACTTCCTCGGGAGTTGCCTGGTTCGGGTATTGCGAGATGTAAAGAAGGTTCACCAGGCAGTCCAGATTATCCGGATATTGTTTCAAGACCTCTTTGTAAATCTGCGAGGACCGGTCGAACTCCCGCTTGTTCATGAGCTTTTTGGCTTCCATGAGGCGGTTCTCGATGCCGGTGGCGAGCTTCGTCATTTTCAGGTAGAGATCGTCCCCGCCAGGCGGGTAGTGGTCCTTATGGGTCTCCGCGAGCTGGTAGTCCTTTTCGGTTTCCGCGTCGCGGCCCAGTCTTTTGCTGGTCTCGCCCAGGCCGAACCAGGCAGAACCGAAGGTGGGCCAAGCCAGCGTGGCGCGGCGATAGAGATCGTCGGCAGCGGCGAAATCCTGCTGCGCGAACTTCACGCGGCCCAAGAAGTACAGAGCCAGCGGCGAGCGGGGATTCTTGGCGAGGAAAGGTTCCAGCGTGGCGGCGCTTTCGGGGAATCGTCCCAGCTTCAGCAGCAGTTCGGCCCGTTTGAGGATCGCGGGCGCATAGTCCGGGCGGATGCGTAGACCTTCGGAAACCGACGCCAGCGCCTCATCCAGCTGGCCGGTCTTTTCGAGGCAAAGCGCCAGATAGTATCGCCACGCGAAGTCTTTCGGGTCCAGGAGCACGGCGCGTTGATAGACGGGGACAGCGGCCTGATACAGAGTATGCGCTTCCAGAACCATGCCGAGATTGCCTGAGGCCTGGGCGCTCTTCGGCTGGGCCACCGCTTGATCGCGCGCTTTGAGTATGGCGTTTCTTACGTCCGCATCCAGACCGTCCACCGCGATGGCCGGGACGGGCGGGACGGACTTCGCACACGACAACTCCAATAACGCCGCCAGTATTACGGAGGCGATTCCCCGCGTCATAAAGTATTGCCATGATATCATCCCTGTTTCATGGTGGATCGAGTGGTGTACCGAAGGTGAACCGGGTTTTTTTCGTACTGCCTTTAACGGCGTTATTATTCCTCTGGCTGTTCGCCTGCAAAACGTCTTCTTCTCGCAAAGCATTCCCTTTCGAGGACGTCTCCAAACAGGTGGGGATCGACTTCTGGCAGTTTTCCGGCGCCACCGGCGAGATGCTTCTTCCCGAAATGGTGGGATCGGGCGCGGCGCTGTTCGACTACGATAACGACGGCGATATGGACCTTTATCTGGTCCAGGGGTTTCCCACGGCTCCTCCAGCGAACCCTCTGGTGCCCGTTCCGGCGGGTTGGAAACCGGGTAACCGCTTGTTCCGGAATAATCTCCGCGAAACGGGCAAACTGACGTTCACCGATGTCACCGAATCGGCCGGCGTCGGCTACGCCGATAAAGGCATGGGCGTGGCAGCCGGCGACTACGACAACGACGGGTACGTCGATCTCTATGTCACCAATTACGGCCACAACATTCTGTATCACAACAACGGAAACGGCACATTCACCGACGTAACCGCCAACGCCGGTGTGGCTTCATCCGGCTGGTCCACTAGCGCCGCATTCATCGATTACGACCGGGACGGTCTGCTGGACCTTGCGGTGGTTCACTATGTCGACTTCTATCGCCGTCCCTGTTACATGTTCGACGGTAGACTCGATTATTGCGGTCCTTCCCCTTTCAAGGGGACGGCCACCGAGTTGTATCGCAACCTCGGGAACGGGCGGTTCAAAAATGTGACCGATGAGGTGGGTCTGAACGCGAAGCCGGGGCCCGGGCTCGGCATTCTCACCGGAGATTTCGGTCCCGACGGATTTCCCGGTTTCATGGTTGCCAACGACGGCGCGGCGAATCATCTCTGGATCAATCAGCGGCGCGGCCCGCAATCGAAGCCTAACGATAGAGTCTTCAAAGAAGTGGGGGTCACCCACGGGCTGGCCTATGCTTCGGACGGCAAGCCGCGGGCGGGCATGGGCATTGCTTCGGGCGATGTTTTTGGCGACGGCGGCGAGTCCATCATCGTGACGAACCTTCCCACCGAGGCGTTCACTTTGTTTCAACGGCAGCCGAATGGGGATTTTGTGGATGCCACGGAGCAATCCGGGCTGTCGCATATTTCGCTGCCCTATACCGGCTTTGGAGTCGGCCTGTTCGATATGACGAATAGCGGGCTGCTGGATATGTTCAGCGCCAACGGCGGAGTGAGATCCATGGCCGGGAGCCTGAGCGCGAATCAAAAGGGCGACCCGTTTCCTTACCGCGAGCGCAAGTTGTTGCTGCGAAATGTGGGGAAGGGGAAGGAGTTCGAAGATGTCACCGCTATATCGGGTCCGGCGCTGGCTACCGCTGAGGTGAGCCGTGCGGCGGCGTTCGGCGACGTAAATAACGACGGTGGAATGGACATTGTGGTCACCAACAATAACGGCCCCGCGCGTCTGCTGCTAAACACCGTGCCAAACCGCGGCCATTGGCTGCTGGTTCATCTGGAGGGCACGAAAACCAATCGTTCGGCCTATGGGAGCTGGGTGGAACTGGTGCGGAAGGATGGCACATCGGTCCGGCGCTGGCTTCGAGGCGATGGGAGTTACCTGGCTGCCAACGACCCCCGTGTTCATTTCGGCCTGGGCAAGGACACCCAGGTGAATCGCATCCAGGTTTACTGGCTGGCGGGGGAATGCGAGTCATGGAAACAGACTGCGGTGGACACGATCGTGAATCTAAAGGAAGGCACGGGGCAGCCGTGCATCGCGGTGCCGTCCAGTCCGCGTCAATAACTCAAGTTGTCCTACCGGTTGGCGCTGCTGACGTCTACTTCCGCTGCACACCTTTAGTGTCTTGGGTCTGTTCCTCAATGAAAATGAGTTTCCCCTGGGCGATCACCTGCGCTGGTGCTCCATTGAGATGTCCGAAGCCATAGCCCCGATCACCCTGAGTCTCGACCCGGCCATAAGCGATAACCCATTGATCTCGTACCTCGGGCCAACCACACTTGGGTTTGCCCTCTTTTCCTGAAATGGTGCATTGGAATTGAACGTGTTTCTCAAGTCTGGTCGTCTTCGCTGCTTGTGCCAACTTCAACTTTAAGGAGTCTTGGTCAAGCAGAGGAGCTCCTGGAGTACTGGAAGGGATGCCTTGCTGCTCTATCCACACCATAGCGCGCACGGGAACTCCTTGCGCCTCAACCTTGCGGCCACAGCCGTCCTCCGTCAGCCATGCGCCCTCATCGGTGGCAATAAATCGACCGAGAACTGCGACTTTGCCTTGCCGCTAAACTTGCCCTGATCTAATAGAATGTCGCAGACGGTTTGGACCTCGACTCGATCTGATGTGTTGGCCTGACCCAATGCGGTTCCGGCAATTAGGAAGACGACGCAGACGAAATCTGGCTGGAGTCTCTGCCTCATGCTAACAGCCATCGTAGCCCAACATCGTCAGCGGGCGAACTTAATTTTTCAAACGAGCTCGATGCGCAGATCACGGCCGACAGCGTGTGCCGCGCGCGATAGGGTTTGCAGCGTCACCGAGGTATTGCCAGGATCGAGAAGACGGTCCAGCGCCGCGCGGCTTGTGTTCATGCGCCGCGCCATCTCTACCTTGCTGATTTTGCCCTTCTCCATCGCTTGCTGAACTTGCCAGGCCAGCGTCTCCTTCAGCGCGATCGCGCGGGTCTCCTCGAGGACGCCTTCCTCTTTCAGAAAGTCCTCCAGTGACGGGCCGATGTGCTTGTTGCGCTTTTTCATTTCGTAACCTCCTTCATTCTCCGTTTCGCCAGGGCCAGGTCACCCGTGGGCGTTTTCTGCGTTTTCTTGATGAACCCATGCAGTACGACAAGCACCTCGTCGTGAAAGCACAGGATAAGCCGGGCTATCCGCTGGCTTGGAAGCGACGAGCGCAATTCCCAATGACCATCCTCACCGTTCTCCAGTATGTACCAACAATGATACATCGCCCGGCGGCGCGCTTCCTGCGAAGCAGACCGCGGTGGACACGATCGTGAATCTCAAGGAGGGCACGGGGCAACCTTGCATCGCGGTGCCGTCCAGTCCGCGTCAATAAAGCGCTGAAGGATCAAACTTGTGTCAAATCTTTACATCATTTGACAAACTCTTGTCAACTCGTAATATGCTGTACCCACGTCGTTACGGGGTGGTGTTGTAGCAGTGTGTTTGTTGCACGCTCTAGCTGCGTGCAAATACGCGTCTCCTCATAAGCAGCTCCCTTTTGAGGACGTAGCCAAACAGACCGGGCTCGACTTCTGGCAGTTTTCCGGCGCAACAGGAGACTTCCTGATGCCGGAGGTGATGGGATCGGGCGCAGCCCTGTTCGACTACGATAACGACGGCGACCTGGACGTATTTCTGATCCAGGGCACGCCCACGTATCCGCAAGGCACGCCGCTGGTGCCGATACCGGCCGGATGGAAACCTGGCAATCGCCTGTTTCGCAATAACCTCAGCAAAACCGGGAAGCTTTCGTTCACCGACGTTACGGAATCCTCGGGCCTGGGCCTGGCCGACAGAGGCATGGGGGTAGCGGCGGGCGATTACGACAACGATGGGTACGTAGATCTCTATGTCACCAATTACGGCCACAACGTTCTATATCACAACAACGGCAACGGCACGTTCACGGATGTGACCGCGGGGGCGGGAGTGGCGTCGTCGGGATGGTCCACCAGCGCCGCGTTCATCGACTACGACAAAGACGGGCTGCTGGATCTGGTGGTGGTTCATTATCTGGACTTTTATCGCCGGTCTTGTTACACGCCGCAGGGATCGCCGAATTATTGCGGACCGCAGGCTTTCAAGGGGACGGTCACGGAGGTTTACCACAACCTGGGGCACGGGCGGTTCAAGAACGTCACCGATGAAGTCGGGTTAAACGCAAAACCGGGACCAGGGCTGGGCATCCTGACCGGGACGTTCGGCACCAGCGGGTATCCGGATTTTCTGGTGGCCGACGATGGGGCGGCGAATCATCTTTGGATCAACCAGCGCAGGAGCCCGGAATCGAAGGAAAGCGATCGGGTGTTCCATGAGGAGGGTCTGAGCCGCGGGCTGGCCTTCGCTGCAGACGGGAAGCCGCGGGCCGGCATGGGGATTGCATCGGGAGATTTGTTCGGCGATGGCGGCCAGGCCCTGGTGGTTACCAATATTCCGACCGAGGCATTCACGATGTTCCAGCGGCAGCCGAACGGGAGTTTCATCGACGCCACCGAGCAGAGTGGGCTGTCGCACTTTTCCCTGCCCTATACAGGCTTCGGCGTGGGTTTGATCGACATGGAGAATCGGGGCTTGCTCGATCTGTTCACCGCCAATGGCGCGGTTAACGTGACGATGGCGCCGCCCGGGGACCGTTTCCCCTACCGCGAGAAAAAGCTGTTGCTGAAAAATGAGGGCAAAGGGAAGGCGTTCCAGGATATTACGGCGTCGGCGGGTCCGGTTTTTCAGATTCCCGAGGTTAGCCGTGCCGCGGTTTTTGGGGACGTGAATAATGACGGCGGAATGGACATCCTGGTGACCAATAATAACGGCCCCGCGCGGCTGCTGCTGAACACCGTGCGGAAGCGCGGGCATTGGCTCCTGGTACGCCTCGAGGGCACGAAAACCAATCGTTCGGCTTATGGCAGCGTAGTGGAACTGGTGCGTTTGGATGGCACTTCGGTGAAGCGGTGGGTGCGAGGCGACGGCAGTTATCTGGCGGCCAACGACCCCCGGGTTCATTTCGGTCTGGGGGAGGCGAAAGCGGTGGACCGCATTCAGGTTTATTGGCTGGCTGGAGAATGCGAGTCGTGGAAACAGACCGCGGTGGACACCATCGTGAGTCTCAAGGAAGGCACTGGCCAACCGTGCGAGAGGCTGTCCACCCGCGCCGCCCGCTGACCCAGGCGGACTTAGAGTATAAAATCTACTCATGCGTTTGCGCGCTGCTCTCTTGCTGATATCGGGGCTGATACTGGCCGTTTCCGGCGGTGTGGGCCAGCAGCAAACACAGACCACCGCCGAGGTGACCCAGCACGACGCGCCGTTCACCTTTAGCACCGGGGTAAATCTGGTGCTGGTACCCGTGGTGGTTCGCGACCGCCAGGGGCGCGCCATCGGCACGCTGAAAAAGGAAGATTTCCAGCTCTTCGACAAAGGCAAACTTCAGGAAATATCGAAATTTTCCGTTGAGAAGGCCGAGGCGCCGCCCACTCTGCCCGACACTTCGATTGAAACCGACGCCAATGGAATCCCCTGGCGAAAGCTGCCGGTCCGGCCGCGCAGCCCATCGCCGGGCATTTCATCATGTGGCTTTTTGACGATATACATCTGAGCTTCGGCGACCTGGCGCAAACGCGCGAAGCGGCGAAGCGCGTACTGAAGGAGTCATTCGCACCGGGCACCCGCGCCGCCATTTATACGACGTCCGGCCGCACTTCGCTCGATTTTACCGACGATCGGGATAAGCTGGACGCAACTTTGGACCAGATCAAGCCTTCGCCGACCATACCCACCGCGGACCCGCCTGATTGTCCCGATATCAGCTTCTTCCAGGCCGACGCCATCATTAACGGGAACGATCCGCAGGCGCTGACGGCCGCCCAAGCGGAATACCTGGTGTGCAATCCAGGGAATGTTCCGAATCCGAACACAGTTGCAGGCGAGGCCCAGTCCAACCCAGGGAAGGCAGCGGCCGCGAGTCCGGGTGCAGCCGGAAACGTTATTCAGGCTCAGATCGCCGGACCGGTAACGGCATATGCGCAGAAGGCGCTTAGCAGCGGTTATCAGGACACCCGGAACTCTCTGCTTATCCTGAAGGGTCTGGTCCGGCGGATGTCGGCGATGCCCGGCAGCCGCACCATCGTCATGGTTTCACCCGGCTTCTTCCTGGTTTCCGATCATCGAACTGACGAGATGGACGTGATCAATAACGCCATCCGAAATGACGTCGTGATCAGTTCGCTCGACGCTCGCGGGCTTTATGCGCTGACTCCGGGCGGCAAGGCCGAGAACTTGGGTCCGAATGCTCAAGACGCCCTCGCCATGTCTGCCCAGAACATCAAAATGCAGTATGAGCGCCAGGCCGCTCTGGCCGACAGGGACGTCCTGGAAGAGTTCGCCGAAGACACGGGAGGCGCGTTCTTCCACGACAACAACGATTTCGCCGCCGGCCTGAAGCTCCTGGCCACGCAACCGGAATACATTTATGTCCTGGGTTTCGCGCCGCATAATCTGAAACTGAACGGCAGCTATCACAAATTGAAAATCGTGTTGAAGAACGACGCCGGGATCGAGATGCAAGCGCGCCGCGGATATTTCGAGCGCAATCATATGGAGGATCCCGCCGAGGAGGCGAAGGAAGAAATCACGGAAGCGTTCTTCTCGCGCGAAGAAATGCGCGAGCTGCCGGTGGAGTTGAAGACGCAGTTCTTCAAAACCGGCGATCTCAAGGCCACACTCTCCCTTCTGGCGCGCATCGACGCCAAGCACCTGCGCTACCGCAAGGCCGACGGCCGCAACGACGATACGTTGACCGTGGTGGGAGGAGTGTTTGACCAGAATGGGAAGTATGTTGTCGGCACTCAAAAGATCGTGGACTTAAAGTTCCGGGACCAGACACTGGATGCGCTCCCCGAGTCAGGCATAACGGTGAAGATGAATCTGGATGTGGCCAGCGGCAGCTACATTGTGCGGCTGGTGGTAAGAGATTCAGAAGGCAAGGTCATGTCGTCACTGAACAGTTCCGTGGTCATTCCGTAGCGGCAGGAAGAGCTGATATAGAATCTACTCATGCGTTTCCGCGCTGCCCTCTTGCTGATACCGGGGCTGATACTGGCCGTTTCCGGCGGTGTGGGCCAGCAGCAAACACAGACCACCGCCGAGGTAACACAGCACGACGCGCCGTTCACCTTTAGCACCGGGGTAAATCTGGTGCTGGTGCCCGTGGTGGTTCGCGACCGCCAGGGGCGCGCCATCGGCACGCTGAAAAAGGAAGATTTCCAGCTCTACGACAAAGGCAAGCTTCAGCAAATATCGAAGTTTTCCATTGAGAAGGCCGAGGCGCCGCCCACCCTTCCCGACACCTCCATCGAAACCGACGCCAACGGAAATCCCCAGGCCAAGCCTGCCGGTCCGGCCGCGCAGCCCATCGCCGGGCATTTCATTATGTGGCTTTTTGACGATATGCACCTGAGCTTCGGCGACCTGGCGCAAACCCGCGCCGCGGCGAAACGCGTACTGCGGGAGTCGTTCGCGCCTGGCACCCGCGCCGCCATATATACGACGTCCGGCCATACTTCGCTCGACTTCACCGACGATCGGGATAAGCTGGACGCAACCCTGGACCTGATCAAGCCCTGGCCCACGATACCCACTGACGCAGCGGTGAAACCTTGCCTGGATGTCAGCTACTTCCAGGCCGATCGGATCATCAACGCGGGCGATCAGCAGGCCCTTCTTGCGGCGCAGGCCGATTATCTCTCGTGCCCGGACGCCGCCATCATTGTGACCGAGGCCAACGCCGCGCGTCAGAGCGGTCAGACATTCGACGTAGCGACTCAAATCGCCCAGCCGTTAAGAATGCTGTTGCTGAAGGAAGTCGAAATCGGCTTTCAGGATACCCGGAACACCCTGCTCATTCTGAAGGGGCTGGTCCGGCGCATGTCGGCCATGCCCGGCACCCGCGGCATTGTTCTCGTTTCGCCCGGATTCTATCTGGTGACCGATCATCGAATCGACGAAATGGAGGTGATCGATAGCGCCGTCCGCAACAACGTCGTCATCAGTTCGCTGGACGCGCGCGGTCTCTACTCGCTGACGCCCGGCGGCAATGCGGACACCCCGACCGGCGTTATCGATCCGAGTACAACCAACATCAAAGCGAGCTACGAGCGCCAGGCCGCCCTGGCCAACATGGACGTTCTGGAAGAGTTCGCCGAGGACACCGGAGGCGCGTTCTTCCACGACAACAACGATTTCGCCGCCGGGCTGAAGCGGCTCGCCACCCAACCGGAATACATCTATGTCCTGGGTTTCGCCCCGCAGAACCTGAAGCTCAACGGCAGCTATCACAAATTGAAAATCGTGTTGAAGAACGACGCCGGGCTCGAGATGCGGGCGCGCCGCGGATATTTCGAGCGCAATCATCTGGAAGATCCCGCCGAGCAGGCCAAGGAAGAAATCACGGAAGCGTTCTTCTCGCGCGAAGAAATGCGCGAGCTGCCGGTGGAGTTGAAGACGCAGTTCTTCAAAACCGGCGATCTCAAGGCCACGCTTTCCATTCTGGCGCGCATCGACGCCAAGCACCTGCGCTACCGGAAAGCCGACGGCCGCAACGACGATTCGTTGACCGTGGTGGGAGGAGTGTTTGACCAGAACGGGAAGTATGTTGTCGGCACTCAAAAAACCGTCGACTTAAAGCTCAGGGACCAGACGCTGGATGCGCTCCCCGAGTCAGGCATAACGGTGAAGATGAATCTGGATGTGGCCAGCGGCAGCTACATTGTGCGGCTGGTGGTGAGAGATTCTGAAGGCAAGGTAACGTCGGCGGTGAACGGCTCCGCCATAATTCCCTAGCGGAACTGCCGAGCGGCCTTACAGCAGCTCAAGTTCCGGTTCTGTAGCCGCCTTGTCCGGTTTGCCCAAGCCCAGTAGATGCGTCTGCACATCTTCGGCGTCTTTGGCGGTCGGCTCCAGCTCCAGGTATTTCTGCATATGCTCGCGGGCTCCGTTGATGTCGCCTTTGGCCTCCAGAACCCGGCCCAGGACGTACTCCGCGCGCGGCCATTTATGTTTCGCATCCAGCCGGATGGCTTCCTGAGCGCTCTCCTCGGCGGCGGCAAGGTCCTTCAGCTGATATTGGGCCACCGCGCGATGGATGTAAATCTCCGGGTAGATGTGCTTGGTATCCAGCTTAATCAGGCTGTCGGCGTTCTCGAGCGCGCACTGCCAGTCCTTCGTCTTAAGACACAGCCGTGCCAGCGTCACATAGGAAGGCAGTTGTTTGGGATCGGCTTCAATCGCATGAGCATAGGCCTCCCGCGCCTGGGCCGCCATTTCCTTGGTGTCGTACACCACTCCCAGAGCATGCCAGCCGTCCACGAACTTCGGCGCCGCCGCCACTGACGCCTGCAATTCGCGGATTGCCTCGTCATAATTGCGAGCATCGATAGCCTTCATGGCTTTCCCGAAGGGGCCTTTGGCTTTCCCGGGAATATCGTCTCCCGCCAGGCGGATGGTGTAGGGATCGGCGGTGACGGCGGCGATCACCAGCGGGGGCAGCTTCAGCGTGGTGTCGTGGGTTTCTAGGTTCAGATTAGAGGCATCGATGGTCGTCGAAACGAATCCGGTATGCGACGCGCGGAACACGCAGTAGCGCGACGCGAAAGCATCCACATTGATGCGCCATATCCACTCTCCCTTTTTGTTGGTCAGCGGGCCCGGCGCATCCCCGAACGTGGGAGTGCAGACTCGCTCGATGGAAACAATAAAAGGAGGCGGTGAACCATCCTCCATGGTCACTGTGCCCATCACGATTACCGGGTAAGTATCCGCGGTTGCCACCCGGCCGGCGCAAAAAAATGCTGCAACCACCGAGATCGAGACCAGCGCGCTCGCGCGAGCCATATCACCTCCAACGATCTCAGAGTAAATCCACCGGTTCCCTCAGTCAACCCATTAGTCAACCCAGCCCAGGGGGCCTCAGCGACCCGTACCTCCTAGCAGCCGGGGATTGGCGGCGAGCTTGGCCTTCCTCTCGTCCACCAGCTTATGGAATTCGGCGTCGTCCAGATAAACGATATCGATCCACATCTGCAACATGTCGTCCACGCTGCGCTCTCCGAATCCAGCCCACACCGAAGGATCCGGATTGCGCGGGTTCGCCGCGGTGTTGTCGTGGATGCCGATCATGTGCAGAACGGTGCCGGCCGGCAGCAAGGGCGCCGCATCGTCGGCATAGATGTAGTTCACGTGCCAGTTGAAATTGAAGCGGTTGACAGAGCTTAGGACTTCAGTGGTGTTGTCCAGATTGATGGCTTCCAGCGTCATTCCGCGGCCGCGCATATGCATGTGCGGCTGGAACGAATCGATGCGCGCATTGCGCGTCAAGCGGAAGTAGCCGTCGGTACGGACTACCGTATTCGGCGGGACTTCGAGCTCATCGTTCGGCAGATTGCGAATGGGAATCGATCTTACGTCGTACTTGGGCGTGAAGCCCTGGGGGTAGAACTTGAACGCGATGGTGGTGCGGTTGTGCTGCTCGGAACCGATCGCGAAATAGTGCATGTCGAAGCGCAGCCTGGTTCCAGCCTTCAGCAGCCGGCCGGAATTCTCGGCGAAAATCACTCCGTACTTGCCAATCGCGTATTCGGTGAGCAGGATGCCCGTCGCCGGAGTTCCCGGAGGAGCATTCGGCTCCAGAACGTAAACCACGCAGTGGTGGACGATGTTGCGATTGCTGGGCTTCACCTCCATCGCTTTAATCCAGCGGTCCTCGGTCAGCGTCATTTCCGCGAACTGATCGATCCACCAGTCCGGCCCCTTGGCATACATGACGAAATCCTTGGGAGTGGTCACCGTAAGATCCGGTTTGCCGATGAACCAGGCGGTGTCGGACGCGAAGCTAAGGGGCTTCGGCATATCGGCGAGGTTGCCTTGGGGCGCGCCTGAATCCACCCACTTCGCGATGGTCGCGATTTCCCGGTTGCTGAGCGAAATATCGTTCTTGTAATCGCGAATGCCCACCGTGCCGTCCAGGTGCCAGGGAGGCATGTCTTTGGTCACCACGCGCTGTTTGATGGAACGCGCCCAAGGGCGAACCTCTTCGTAGGTCATGAGCGACATCGGAGCCATGGTGCCCGCATGGTGGCAGGACTGACAGCTCTTTTGGAAGATGGGCGCCACATCTTTGCTGAAAGTGACCGGGCTCTCGCCCGCACCCGTGGCTTCGGCCGCGCGCATGGTGAATGGAGCCAACAAGATTCCCGAAATCGCTAACGTCAACGCGGGCGTCACTCGTCGCCTAAACGTGCTCATTACCGGCCTCCTTTAGCGTACTTCGCTCTTCTTTACTATGACTCTTACCTGAACGTTGGTCCAGCAGCAGTGGTAACCGAAATTGCCGGCAGACTCACCCGAGCCGTCGTCCACCACCGCCTGAAGCACATACTCGCCCGGCTCGCTGAAATCCGCGCTGGTTGCGGCCTTGCCTTCGGCCAGCTTGGCGCTCGGGGCATGGAACAAGACCGGACCTGGCCCCCGGTACTTGGACCACAGCACGGTCATACCGATGCTTTTCCCGTCCACCTTCGGAAGACCATCGTCGGTTGCGGACACGTTGAATGTTGCTGAACCAGGATGGGGCAGCGTCAGCTCCGCTGGTTGGACCGTGACCACAGGCGGGGTGTTGGAGCTGATGTTTTCGCTATTCCCGCCGCGGGTGGTGTGAAGCCGGTCAATCTGCCATACCGGATTCAGCGTCGCGGCTACCTGTGCCGTTTGCCCGTGCGCGTTAATGGTCCACACCAACTTCTGATCGCCAAAATCCTTGGGAACCATTACTCGGAATACGTCCTTGTGGCGTCGGACGGTAAAATGCGTGGGCTGGCCTCGATCGCCTCCTGGTTCGAAATTGTTGTCCGGTCCCACCGGGATATCCAGCTCCTCCTCGTAATTCCGATTCATATATCCGAACCAAAGGTTAAAGGAGCCGTCCGGGTTGATATCGAAGCCCTCGTAAACGGGTGCAACGCCTTGCCCCGACCAGTGCCGCACCTGCGCCTGTTGCGAACTGGCCGGCGCCACGGCGAGAAGGAACGCCAGGGCGGCGACGGCTGCGCGCCTTCGGGATCTTTCGACTTTCATCGCCGGCCTCCCCAAACAGCAAGGATTGTAACTGTTCCGGAGCGCCGATTCAATGCCAGCGTCGTTACTTCTTTAATCCGAAAGCATAGACTTTCCCGTCCCAGGTACAGACGTAAACCTGGCCGCCGGCAACCACGGGTTCGTTGAAATGAGTGAAGCTCGGGATCAGCTTGTTGCTCGAATACAGTTCCCGTCCGGTTTCCGCGTCGAGAGCATACAGAACCGCGTTGGGCTCCAGGCCTGCAGGGAGCTTTTATGGCCCCCCGGGATTCATCGGACGTTTTGCCGCTCAGAAGCACGTAAACCACTCCGTTCGCCACCGTGGGCGGCTCCGGTGCGTGCATCTCGCGGGACATCCACATCGGCGCCAGCGTTGGTTTACCCGTAGCCGCGTCCATGCGAACTTCGAACGCCATGGTGCTGCCCTGATCCGCAGCTCCGTAGGACTGCTGGAACTTCGGCGCGTCTTTGGCTGGAGGGCCCAGCATGGGCGCATACAGCCACCGTCTTCCCTGCGGATCCTGCCAGGTGGTGATCCCCCATATTCCGCGGTCGTGAAGCTTAGCCTCATCGTTGCCCCAGCGAGGCGAGGTGTAAAGCGGTGTGTGGTGGTCGGCGCCTCCCAGATTATCGGCGTCCAGAAGATAAATTACCGACTCCTTGCCGACAACCGCCGCCAGCGTCCATTTTTCGAACGGGAAGACCACGGGATTGCCTGAGCCAAGGTCCAGATCCGTTTTGTTCAGATACTCCCAGTTAGCCGGAGTGAAGGTATCCTGCAACCGGAAGTTTTTGGGAGTCACAGCCACCACGGTGTTGCCGAACTTGCCGGAGGCTGGATCGTAAGGGCCGTCGGCAGTCTGGGCCAAAATGCCTTTCGGTCCCCGGACCAGGCCGCCGCGCCCCCACGCGCCGGATGTGATTCCGGTGTTGGTGTAATACTCCAGCGGGTGCCGGACCGGATCCTTCAAATCCAGCGCCGTAAAGTGGGACTGCATATCCAAGCAGCCCCGGGCCGTGGGTGAATAAATGACTCCGTCAATCAGATTCAGACTCCAGTTACGCGCGAAAGGGTCCGTGAAGTTGGTGGGCGGAATGCGATCTTCGCCATCCAGCAGACTGAAGCCCCGCAGCTTTCCATCGCTGGTCGATACATAAATGATCCCCGCCTCTTTGTCGATCACCGGCGTGGCATTTTGCGTGTTGGGACACCGGTAATCGCCCTTCTTGGGCTCTTTAATGGTGTTTGGGTTCGCCTTTTGCCAGGCTATTTTACCCGTGGCCGCGTCGATGGCGAAAACAGTATTGTCGCTGCCGACTACGAAAACGCGCGTGGCAGGGCCCTGCGGCGTATTCAACGTCGCGACCACGGGAGCCGTCATCGTGGAGAGAACGTATTCCTTCGGAGCAGTGGAAATCTGAGCCGTCCACTTCACTTCGAGTTGAGAAACATTGTCCTTATTGAGGATCTTCTCGTCCGGGTTCGAGCCGGTGCGTTCCGGATCGTGGCCCCACGTCAACCATTCGTTTTGGGCGGTAGCGAGCCCGGGCGCCAGGAAAAACGTCAAGCTGACGGCCAAGCCAAAGACTTTGACTAATTTCATGTTGAACGGGATTTCCGCTTTTGGCCCCCGCAGCGAACAGTATACTCCGCAGCGAACAGTACCGGTGAGTTAAGATAACATCGAAAACAAATGCCACGAACCACGATATTCACTGCCCTCGCTTTTCTGGCTGCCGCCGTGCTTGCACAGCCTCAGCAACCGGCCGCTCCAGCGGCTGGAGGACGTGCTCCACAACCGCAGGCTATCCAGCAAGTGAAGCCGGGGCTTTACATGATCACCGGCGCCGGCGGCAATACGACGGTCCGGGTGACCAGCCAGGGATTGATTGTGGTGGACGGCAAACTCCCCAGCCAGGCGAACTACGATGCATTGATGGCGCTGATCAAGGGCGTCTCGGATCAGCCCATCAAGTACCTCATCGTCACTCATCATCACGCCGATCACACTGGCAACAACCAAAGATTTCTGGATGCGGGCGTGCAGATCGTGGCGCACGAGAACCTCAAGAAGAATCTCGTAACTTACGCGGTCGATCCGAAACCCGCGCCGCCCAGCATGACGTACCCAGGCGCGGAGTACACGCTCAGCCTCGGCGACGTCAAGGTGGAGTTGCATCATTTCGGCCGGGCTCATACCAGCGGCGATACCGTCGTGTATTTCCCCGATCTGAAGGTCGTCGCGGTGAGCGACGTCGTCACCACCGGCAAGACCGGCCCGCTGATCGATTACGCGGGTGGAGGAAGCGCTACCGATTGGACCAACGTGCTGGCGGGCATCCTGAAGCTGGATTTCGACGCGGCCATTCCAGGCAATGGAGACGTCCTCACCAAAGCCGATGTCCAGGCGTACAAGACGAAGTTCGATACCGTGATCGCGCGAGCGCGGGAGCTGGTGCGCATGGGCGTGCCGCAGGATCAATTACTGATGCAGCTTAAAACCGACGATATCGGATGGGCGCCCCGAGTTCCGAAGGTGGACGCGTTCTACGCGGAGCTGTCGGAATCGAAATAGGCCGAATGACTCCCCAGGCTGAGCCACCTATCGTTACCATGCTTCAGATGCTGCATGGCCTGCACTTTTCCACGTGCATCTCATGCCTCGCTCAGCTCGGAATTCCGGATCTGGTGGAGACCGGCCCCCAATCGGCGGAAGAGCTGGCGGCACAGGTTGGAGCGCATCCCCAAGCGCTTTTCCGGCTCATGCGCGTCACTGCCAGTATCGGAGTGCTGTCAGAGGATGCCGCTGGAAAGTTTTCACAAACGCCGCTCTCCGCGGTACTGCGCAGCAATGTGACACCGAGCGCACGAAGTTTTGCAATCATGGGCGCCCGCGAGTGGCATATGCGCGGCTGGGAGCATCTGGAATATAGCGTGCGCAGCGGCAAGCCAGCCCTTGACCAGGTTTACGGCAAGTCGTTGTTTGAATATTTGTCTTCGCAACCCGCGGAAGCGCAAATATTCAATGAGACCATGACGGGACTCTCGATGATGGATAGCTCCGCGATCGCCGACTCTTACTCGTTTGACGGCATCCGCTCCATTGTTGACGTCGGCGGCGGCCACGGTCTTCTATTAGCCAACGTCCTGCAGCGCAATCTACAAATGCGTGGCACGCTCTACGACCTTCCCCACGTCATTGAAGGCGCCAGGAACGGCCCCCTCCAGCCGGTAATGGATCGCTGCACGTTGACATCCGGCGACATGTTTTCTTCGGTCCCGGGCGGCGCGGATGTTTACATCATGAAGCACATCATCCACGATTGGCCCGACGAAGTGTGCGTCAAGATTCTCGCGAGTTGCCGTAAAGGCGTCAATCCCGGCGGAAAACTCCTGCTGGCGGACAGCGTGATTCAGCCCGGCAACGATTTCTCCTTCGGCAAGATTATGGACATCCAGATGATGCTCTTCCCTGGCGGGCTGGAACGTACCGAACATGAATTCCGCGATCTGCTTGCCGCTTCAGGCTGGCGTTTGAACCGGGTGATTCCTACGGCCGCCCCGGAATCTATTGTTGAAGGCGTCCCGGTCTAACAGCGCCTTAACCGGGTCTTCCATTTTGACTGTCCACCATACGCCGCTACTGATTGCGCTCATTTGGATGGCTCACATCGGCTTCGATCGGCTGCTAGGTTTCGGGCTGAAATATCCAACTGGCTTCAAGGATACTCATCTGGCCCCGGGGCATCACACGGCGGTGAAGCTGACAGGGACCGCCCGCCCACGATGAAGCGGGACCGGTTGCCGCTAGGGCGCAACGGTCAAATTGGCCATGATCGAAGCTCCGCCGTAGCTGGCTGTAATCGGCACCACCGTGCTGCTTGTCACCGCCGTCGTTGTAATCGTGAACGTGGCGAATTTCGCCCCCGCCGCTACAGTCACTGTGGCCTGCGGAGCCGCGACAACGGAGTTGCCGCTCGTGAGCATCACCACCGCGCCGCCGGCGGGCGCCGGGCCATTGAGCACCACCGTGTTCTCGGTCGTCGTTTTGCCGCCAACCACCGTCGCCCGCGAAAGCGTCAGCGTCGCAATCTGCGGGGCGTTCACCGTCAGAGTGGCGTTCTTGGTTACCCCATTATACGTGGCCGAGATCGTTTCCGGCGTTTGCGTAGGCACTGCCGTGGTAGTGATGGTGAAGACCGGCGAGGTAGTTGCCCCCGCCGCCACCGTTACCGAGGCAGGGACAGCGGCCACCGTTGGGTCGCTGCTCATCAAGTTGACTACCGCGCCGCCGGCGGGAGCTGGCCCGTCCAGCGTAACTGTGTTATTTGTGGTCGATTTGCCGCCGATCACCGCAGCGGGCGAAAGCCTGACCTTACTCGGCGTCGACGCCAGCACGGTGAGCTTTTCCGCTTTCACATTAAGACCGTCGCTGGCTTCGATCGTCACCCGATCGGTTCCCGCCACTGCGGTGGTCGTGATGATGAATTCCGGCGAAACTGAGGAACCACCGGCGACGATGACCGACGCGGGTACCGCGGCGACGCCAGGATGAGAGCTCGTCAGCTTGATGGTCGCGCCAGCCGCGGGAGCTGCGGAAGTGAGAGTGACCGTATTGGCAGTGGCCGATTTACCGCCCACTACGGCAGCCGGCGAAAGGGTCAATGCCGACAATGCCACGTTGGCCAGAGAGAAGTTCGCCGTAAAACCGTACAGCGTCGCCGTAACGATGTACGAACCAGGCGTGCCATTGGCTTTCGCGGTAACGCTGGCTGTCCCGTCCGATCCTGTAACGGCGCTGTTGGAAGCGAGCGTCGCTGTGGCGCCGGAACTGGGAGCCGCGAAGTTAATTGTGACCCCGCTGACGGGTGAACCATACGGATCTTTTAATGTCACCTTCAGTGGACGCGCGAAACTTCGATCCACCATCGCCGATTGTGGGTTACCAGTGGTAACGGACAGCGTTCCCGGCGAAAAACCTTGAACTTGCCACAGATCCTCGCCCGAAAGCGTAGTGGTGAAAAACATGTCGCCGGTTAGCGGATCGATGGTCGCGCCGTAGGGGCAGAGGGAGGTGATGAAGGGCGTACCGCTACCCGTCGGGTTGCCATTGGTGTCAAGGGCATACACCCAAATGGGGCCGGTGTAGTACTGGTCCACGAGAACCGAAGGAGACGTGAACTGCGGACTGCCTGGCGGCACGTAGAGCACCCCCATTGTGTGGATGCTCGCAGTGGCATTTGGTCCCGTGACGCCGGTCACATTGTATGTTCCCGAGCCGTTTGCCGACAGAGCGACGTCGTACCACTCGCCAGTGAAGAAGTCGGGCACCTTCAAAAGACCTGCGCCCGGAAGTCCCGGAGGGACGAATTGCAACGTTCCGTAGCCGTCGTTCGGATACCCAAATGTAGTCAAGGTTACGGTCAGATCCGGGGTGATGCTGCCTGGCTTAAACTCGTAAAGCTCTAAGTTATCGCTTCTGGCGAAGAGCACGCCGCCTGGACCAAATTCGAGCCCGGCATCGATCGCGTCGGCCGATGCGTACGAGACCGGTGTTCCCAGGCCGGTAATATGGCCGCTGATGCCGCGAATTACGGGCATAGCGTAGATCACGCTTGACCCTTCGACAGCGCTCGTAATCAGAAGCGTGGCAGCGCCCTGGAACGTCAGGCTGCCGTAGTAAGTGGGGATCGCCACGGGCCCCAGAGAAACCAGTGTGTAATTCGAGGAATACGGCGGCTGAATCGTTTGGCCGTGAACAGCCAGACTCCCGGCGAGTGCCAGTGCAACCAGATTGATCTTTTGGAACACGTGCGTTTCTCCCTTAACCTTTTCGCTGCGAATTGGGTCCACTGAGAATAGCGGTTTCAGTGAGAAAAAGGCGCACTTTTCACCTTGACCGAGATTTCCATTTTGGCTTCCAAACTTCGTACAGTATACAGCAGTCGCCTTGTCCCAGATGCTCATCCAACTCGCGGACCAGGATCAAACCTCCACCCGTGACCCTTGGAAATCCACTTTCAGAAATCCATTGAAACATAGCTGAAACGACTTGTTTTGCTTTTCACCCACTGAGTGTATATCCTCCGTACCTGATTCCTTGCGTCGGAACCCCCTTGCGTCGGAACCCCATGGATAAAGGCGTCTGAAAGAATCAGAAGGTTAGCTCCGGTGCGTTCAAAACGGAAATCCGGGCTTAATGCCTTCGTGGCCGCTGCTTCGCGGAGATGGAGCGAATGATCAGCTTGCCACCACCTGCTTTCGGGAATGGCGGCTCGGCCTGCGCCTCGGCAGCGTCGAGCAATTTCTGAACTTCCTGCCTCCTGAGAGTAGCCAGCGCTGTCGAGCCTCACAAATCGGTTCTGGCTCCCACTTCCTTGCAACATCCCATGTGGATCGGGCAGCGTGGCGCCGTGGTAGAAGCTTAGACCGATGCCCTTGGCATTCGCTGCCAGCGACACCACACAGTGGGAAGGGCGCTCAGTTGTGCAATAGCCGACCACGAAGAAATTGTAGTTGTCGTACACCAACTCGTTCGCTGTTGGGAAGCGCTTGCGCATAGCGGACCTGCACTCGCGAATCGACTTGCCCATCGCTGGATCGAACTTCGCGATAAAACTTTTCAGTTGCTGGTCGGCGGTCTCCGGCATGCAACGTGCGCGTCAGATTTCAAGCTTCGCCGTGCTGTCGCCGAAGCTGTCCTGATGCACACCCAGTTTGTCGAGCAACGCCAGCATCAGATTCGACATCGGCGTGTGAGCCGGAAACGTCATGTGGCGTCCGCCTTTCAACTGCGCCGGAAGCGCCGCCCGCCACCAGAATGGGCAGCGGATCGTGATCGTGCTGGTTGCCGTTGCTCATGCTGCTGCCGTAGAGGATGGCAGAATGATCCAGCAGATTGCCGTCGCCGTCGGGCGTCGCGCTGCAGCTTTTCCAGGAAATAGCCGAGCATCTGCACGTGATATTTGTTGATCAGCGCAAAGCGGTCCATGTTGGCGCGAACGTTGGAATGATGCGACGCCCCGTGGAACCCGTCGCGCACGCCGCTCGCAGGATAGGTGGCGCCGCTGGTGTCGCGCGCGTACATCATGGTCGAAATACGGGTAATCTCGGCGCGATAGGCCAGCACCAACAAGTCGAACATCAGCTTGATGTGATCCTCGAAGGCCTCGGGAATTCCGACGGGCGCTTCCGGGAGATCCACCTGGCTGGCGGATTGCTCCGTCGCCTTCTGAATGCGGCGCTCGATTTCCCGAATGTCGTCGAGATACTCGCCCAGGCGGACCCGGTCGCTGGGATCCAGCTTGCCCTGCAGCCGCGCCACCTTGTCGGTGACGGAATCGAGGATGCTGTGGTCCTGCGTTTTCCGCGCCAGGCGCTGCGCCGAATTGGCTCCGTCGCCGAACAGCCGTTCAAACACTACCTGCGGGCTGTTCTCCATGGGTAGCGGGAGCGTCGGCGTACGCCATGCGATGGTGTTGAAATAAGCGCAGCCGTAGCCTGACCCGCAATTCAAGCCGACTTCCTCAATACCCAATCTCGAGCGACGGCAGCGGCGTATCCTGGCCGATGTGCTGCGCCAGTACCTGATCCACCGTCATACCGGCGTGCACCGAACCCTTCTCCGGATGCGCGCCGCTCAGAAACACGGCCGCGGACCGGGCGTGATCGGCGCCGGCATCCGAGCCGACGCCGCTGGCTGCGGATGCGCCAGGTTGCTGAACACACAAACGCGGTCGCGCAGTTTTTCGAGCGGCTTAAGCGTCTCGGTGAACTCGAAGCCGGCCCCTTCCTGCGCGGGTGTCCATTTGTCCATGGTGGCGCCGTGCGGGACGTAGATTCCGCAGAACCTGGTCTTCGAGACCGCGGCGGTCTTGCTCAGCGGCGTTTGCGCGGGAACCATGGAGTCCAGCAGGGGCAGCGCGAGCGTTACGCCCATGCCGCGCAAAAACGTTCGCCGCGGTAAATGCTTTTTGGTAATGAACATCATTGGTTGCCTCTCAATCGCCTTTTCGAGCCGAAGTCTCCCTCGGGGCCGCGTTCTCGGCTGGCGCCGCCTCTTTCATTCTCATCTGAAACGGCTGCGCTCTTCACAATCCCCAACACCAGCTCGGAGAACCGGTAATGATTGTTCGCCGCGTCCCGCATAATGGCGCGAACCACCGGCATGTCGTAATACTTCGTTTCGCGGCCAACCCCATACATCAACAATTTCTCCGTCATCGCTCCCACGAAGGCTTCCGGACGGTTTAGCAGGGCCTGGCGCAAGCTGGCCGGCCCGTCCACTCGCGTGCCATCCACCAGTTGGCCGGACGCATCGATCGGAAATCCCAAATCCACGGCGCGCCATTGGCCGACTCCGTCGAAATTCTCAAGCGCCAACCCAATGGGGTCCATGATTTTGTGGCAGCCCGCGCAGGCCGGATTGGCGCGGTGTTGCTCCATGCGCTCCCGGACGGACGTGGCGCGGGCTAGCTCCGAGCTTTCCTTGAGCGGCGGAACATTCGGCGGAGGCAAAGGCGGCGGACTGGCGAGCAGGTTCTCAAGAATCCACTTGCCGCGTTGCACCGGAGAAGTGCGATTCGCGTTGGAAGTGACCAGCAACATGCTTCCCTGCCCCAGCAGGCCGCGGCGGGCATCGCTCGGAACCGGAACGCGGCGGAAGTCGGGGCCGTAGATGTTGGCGATACCGTAATGCTTAGCCAGACGTTCGTTCACGAAAGTATAGTCGGCGTCGAGAAGATCCAGGACGGACCGGTCCTCACGCTGGATGCTTTCAAACAGCAGCTCCGTCTCCCGCTCGAACGCCTGGCGCAAGTTATCGTCGAAATCGGGAAACTCGCGCCCATCGGGGTTGGAACTTTTCAAATTCCGAAGATAGAGCCACTGGCCGGCGAAGTTGGCGGCCAGCGCGGCGGCTCGATCATCGGCCAGCATCCGCCGCGTCTCGCGCTCCAGCACCGCCGGTTCGTGCAGCTTGCCCTGAATCGCCAAATTCAACAGCTCCTCGTCGGGAATGCTGGACCACAGGAAAAACGACAAGCGCGAAGCCAGCTCGGTATCGCTGATTCGATACGGCTGATTGGGTGCGACGTTGGCGGGCGGTGGTTCGAAGCGGAAGACAAATTCAGGATCGGCCAGGATGCGGCGCAGGGCAATTTCGATTCCAGCCTCAAACCTTCCGGTTTTGTTGCGTTCCTGCTGATAGAAGCTCAGCAAAGATTCAATGTCGTTATCCTCGGGAGCTCTTCGAAACGCCCGGCGAACCAGGTTGGACAAAATCTTTCGCGCGCACGGAATCTCGTCCGCGGGCGCGCTGGGGTGGCACACAAAGATGCGGCTGCGGCTGGGCGTGTCGCCGGGGCCAGTGGCATGGTAGGGGCCCGTGATATCCACTCGCGCCAGGTGCGGCACCGTGTCGTACCCGTACTGCATGCCGATATTCGGATCGAACGTGCTGGCTCCGGGCCGATGAACCAGATCCTCGTTGGCGTCGTAGTTCTTTTGCAGGAATGCAACGGCTAGCGTCTGCGGACCGGCCTTCACGTTTAGCTTGAATTCGAGATGAATGTCGGGAGTCATCTTCACGTGCTCGGTAAGTGGATCCGCGGCCTGATCGGTGAGCGGCTCCTTTGCGGGCTGCGGCGCTCCCTGCTTCGCTCTCATGAAGAACATCGGGACGGGTTCCAGCTGGTACAACTTCACGCGCTGGCCGTTCAGGGTCACCTCTAGCTCTTGGCCCTCGGCGCCCTCACCGAATACCTGGCCGAAGCTGAGCTTCATCAAGGACAGCTTCATGAGATATTCGCCATCCAGCGGGAAATTGTGCCGCACTACGGTGCCCCCGCGCGTTCCAAGCGGCAGGCCATCCAGCGTTTCGGTCTGGCTCAGATCTCCGCGCACGACGTAGGTGACATCCAGCGGAGCGGTCTCCGGATCTCCCACCGCCAGCCGGCTGATCTTGGCCGCTGCCGCAACGTAACGTTCCAGCAGCGCGGGCGAGACTCCCAGAACGTCGGCGATGTTGTCGAAGCCGTTCGCTGGAATCGTCGGCGGGCAGCAGCGTGGCAGCGTCCACGTCCACCGCGAGCAGATCCCGGATCGCGTTGGCGTACTCGCCGCGATTCATGCGATGCAGCGGCGTGCGGCCAGGGTTGGGATTCGCGGCGGCGGCGTGATCCAGCGCGTCTTCCACTGCTCCAGCCAATTTGTCCAGCGTATGCCGGTCCGGCCGGGGCGCGCCCGCCGGCGGCATCATGCCCAGCCCGAAGCTTGCGAGCTACTTTCTCCCACGTTTCCGCATTCGCCTCCACGCGCTGCAGATCCAATTTGTCGAGCGCCAGGCCGCCAGTCTGCAACTTCGCGTTGTGACAGGTGACGCAATACTGATTGAGCGCCGCCTGCGAGGCATTCGGTGGTTGCTGCGCGCCCATTACGACAACAGCGGCGATACCCGATATGCAGAGTCTCGTCATTGGTTGGATGAGGGGCTAGGCGAGGCGTTGGCCAATTTGTTCAGCAGCGCGATGGCCTCGGGCTTCGCCACCGGAGGCCGCACGGCGAGAAAGATCCCCTTGGCGAAGACCATGGGCGTTCGCCCTTCCTTGTCCTTGGCGTCCAGCTTGCCGCCGTGATCGGCCAAAATCTGCATGATCGATGTCCAGCCGCGATTGGCCGCTCCATGCATGGCCGTCAGACCCAGCGAGTTAGAAGCGTTGACGGGAGCGCCGCGCTCCAGGCAGAGCTTGACCGCCTCTACATAATCCGCTTCGCTGCGCGTATAGGTCTGGCCGGGGATCCAGTTGATGCCCGCCGCGGCCATGAGCGCGGTGGAACCCTGCAGCGTGGCGATATTCGGATCTGCGCCACTTTCAAGCAACAGCCGCATCACCTCGATATCGCCCGAAAGGGCCGCGCGCACAAATGGCGTTTCGCCATCGAAGTTCACCCAGGAGGCATCGAATTGCATCAGCCCATGGACTGGAACCGTGTCGGTTTTGAGGTTTGGATTGGCGTCCTTCTTGAGCAGGGCTTTGATCAGCTCCAGAGGATCGCGCCCATCGGTGGGAAGATCGCCGTATTTTTCGTGATTGAAATTGCGCAGGTCGATGGCCGCGAACAGGGCCGCGCGATGATAGTCGTCGGCCGCATTCGGGTCCGCGCCACGATTGAACAGCTCGGTCGCCATCCCCACCTGGCCGTTCAGCAGAGCGATCAACAACGGCGTCGTATGATTGCCCGACGACTCGCCCAGGCCCGCTCCGCGATCCAGCAACAGCCGCATCATCGGGACATTGCCGTCTCGAATCGCGAACAGCAGCGGCGTCATCCCGCCATTCGGCGTAGGCAGCGCGCGCTGCCGGATGATCCCGTTGCCCGAAGCCGCGGCAGCACGGGCAGGCACGTACTCGCCTGTGGTGATCGTGACGTTGCTGTGAGCATTGATGTCGGCGCCGCGCGCCAGAAGCAGTTCCACTACCTCGGCGTGATTTTCGAGCACCGCCCACATCAGCGCAGTCTGCCCGTGCACATCGTCCTTCGCGTTAACCTTCGCTCCCCGATCCAGAAGCAATGTGACCGCATCCACCTTGCCGGTGCGGGCCGCTGTCATGAGAGCGGTTTCGCCTCCCGGATTGGCGCTGTTTGGATCGACGCCTGAGTCCAGCAATTTGCTGATCATGGCCGCGCTTCCGTTCGTGGCAGCCAGGTTGATCGGCGTGACGCCATACCGGTTCGCCGCCTTAACATCGGCGCCGGCTTTGATCAACGCTTCGGCAGTCTTGAGATCATCGTGGCGCACTGCCCAGTGCAACGGCGTGGTGCCGTCCGGGTCGGCCGGGCCCAATTCGGCGGCCGCTAGCGAAACCGCACTCATGCCACACAACCCTATGAACAGGATCTTCCAGCCCATCTAGCTACCTCCGCTCATTTATTGTATTCGATCAGCCGCGTGCACCCCGCGTCAAGCCCGTTTGGCTCCCCCGCTTGGCTCCCCCGCTTGGCTCCCCCGCTTGGCTCCTTTGATACACTGGCTGGCTGTGACACGGAAGCTTGTTTCAGTTTTTTTGCTCGCACCGATCGCGGCGTTGTTGGCCCAGCCACCCGCGGCGCCATCGGAAAGGGCCGCTCCAAGGGGCGCTATTGACGGCCGCCTCACCTGGTTTGATCGGCAAGGCAAGAAGGTCGGCACAATTGGCGAGCCTGGCGTGTACCGCACCCTTAGCATTTCGCCCGACGGGAAGCGGGTGGCCGTTGAGCGCACCGATCCCAAGACCCAGAATAAAGACATCTGGCTGCTCGACTCCGCGAGCGGGGAGGCTACTCGATTTACCTCCGATCCCGCCTGGGAAGCGTTTCCCATCTGGTCTCCGGACGGCGGCCGCATTATCTTCACCTCCAATCGAAGCGGCGTTTATGACTTGTTCGTGAAGTCCGCGAGCGGCCCCGGTAACGAGGCGTTGCTTTACCAATCCACCGAAGGAAAGGGCCCGAATAGTTGGTCGCCTGATGGAAAGTTTCTGATTTACTACAGCCTCGGACAGCCTACCCATTTGCGGCTGCTGGCTGCCGACGGACCCGCGGACCGCAAACCAGTGCCGTTGATCGATCCGCAGTTCTCGAGTGTCACAGGAAGATTCTCACCCGACGGACGCTGGATCGCGTACAGCTCCAATGAGTCGGGCAAGAATGAAGTTTCGGTACGTCCGTTCGACGCAGCCACAGGCTCTGCCGGTAATCCGGTGATCGTCACCAGCGGGGGCGGCCGAACTCCCCTTTGGAGCGGAGATGGCAAAGAGCTGTTCTACATGAGTGCTGATGGAACGGCAATGGCTCTGGAAGTAAAGGCCGGAGCCACGTTTCAGACTGGCGTTCCGAAGCCCTTGTTCAAGGTTCCGGCGGGACTGCTGTTCTGGGATGTGGCGCCGAACACTACCGGGGATGGCACACGTTTCCTGATGCCGGTGCCCGGCAGCTAGGATGCGCAGGAGTTCAGCGCCTCTCATTCGCCCAGAGCGCTAGTCCGGCGGCCACGGAAGTGAATTCATTTCCGGTTCGGATTCGATCCGCGCCAAAACGGCGTTCGAAAATCCGGCGAACCGCGGGAACGAACGACGAGCCGCCGGTCAGAAACACCATATTCACGTCTGCCGGCCGGACGCTTGAATTCCGCAGCAAAGAATCCACGCAGCTTTCGATCGCGCTCACTTCGTCGGCGATCCAGGTTTCGAAGCAATTCCGATCGGCAACAGTGTCCACCTCCAGGAAACCATCGGAGAGCCAGAAGCGCGCGGCCGTTTCCACCGAAAGATCGCACTTCGTCTTTTGGACAGCCTGATGCAAGTAATACCCCAGGTCCTCATTCACCAAGTGAATTAAGGCCTCAATCTTCTTCGGCTCCAGGGCTTGCGCCTTGACGCTCGCCAACATATTCATGGTGTCCCGCGCTTTGAGAAACGAGAGGTGGTGCCATCGTTCCAGCTTGGCGTAGACCCAGGTTGGAACCGGCAGAATTTTGTTCGCCGACCGGATCTTGGTGCCCGCGCCGAGATAGGGCGAAACCAAATTCCTCACGATCTTCGCGTCGAACGCGTCCCCGGCGATGGCCACTCCCGCGTTGCCTAGCAGATCACCCGCGGCGCGGCCGCGGCGGCGAATGGTGGGACCGACGTGAATCAAAGAAAAGTCGCTGGTGCCGCCTCCGAAGTCTCCAATCAATATGAGTTCGTCCCGTTCGAGAGTGGACTCGTAATAATGCGCCGCCGCCACCGGCTCCATTTCGAATTGGATCTCTTGGAACCCCGCAAGTTGATAGGCCTTCCGGAGGCGCCCTTCCGCATACAAGTTATCTTCTTCCGTTTCGGCGCCTACAAAACGCACCGGGCGTCCGGCGACGGCCGCGGTGATTCGAAATCCGAACTGCTGCTCCGCCTTTTCCCGCAAATCGCGAAGAATCCGCGCGATGAGATCCTCAATCGCGACGCGCCGGCCGAATACCTCCGTAGTTTGGAGCGTCCGGCTGGTCAGGAAAGACTTCAGCGACTGGATGAGCCGCCCCGCGGTTTCCCTGGATAAATAATGCTCGATACCGGCTGGCCCGGTCCAGGAGACAAGCCGGTTTTTGCCCTCTTGCCGGAGGTTTTCCAGATACAACAGGGACCGATACGATTCGGTGGTTCCGCCCAGTAATGGAAACCGGGCAAGCTCGACAGTTGATGAATCGACGCAACGCGCGATGGAGCTGTTCGTGGTCCCGAAATCAATCCCAATCGCGCCCCTTGTCACCATCACCCATTCTGGAACATCGTCTTACTGAGCCGCGACCGTAAGGGAGCCGGTGCTTATTGGCTCGGTATCGGCGCGCCGTCCAGAACGAAGGTTAGCAGCCGGGGCAAGCCAGGAGGCGTCGAGGAAGGCGGCGGCGGAGGGAGTCCTACAGACGGTATCACTTTGCCCGTGCCACCCATCAAGGAAATGTACTGCTTGCCGTCGATCACGTAGGTGATGGGCGGGCCCATTCCGCCGTGAAGGCCGGTCTTCAGATCCAGGAGCTTCTCTCCTGTGTCGGCGCGATAAGCCACCAGCCGCCCGTCGGGAATCACCTCGAAGACTAAATTCCCCGCGGTGGAGACGGTTCCACCACCGAGGGCGCCGCCGCCGGATGCATGCCAGCGTTCCTTTTGAGTAACCGGGTCCCAAGCCACCAGGATATTCCGCTGCCCTTCCGGCGGAGCCGGTCCAATGGTCGGCGGAGATGGAATGGTTTTCTGAGCTGCCTGCGACGCGGCGGGAGCGGCAGGAGCGCCGGCAGCATCGCCCGCTGCGGCTTGTGGTTTTGGCCGGATGATACCCAGGTTCTTTTCGCCGGCGCCGGACTTGTAGACGAAGTTCTCGTCCGCCATGTAACTGCTGACGCCGCCATTGGAGCTGGGAACATACACCAGGCCGGTGCTCGGATTGAAAGACATGGGAGACCAGTTGTGCCCGCCGCCCGGCCCGGGCGTCAGCATCACACTGTCGGCGCCGTAGTGAGCTTCCGGGTTTATGATCGGCCGCCCGGTTAGCTCATCCAGTCCCTTCGCCCATGAGACCTGCACCCAGGGCTGGCCCGAGATGAACTGTCCCGTCACACGGTCCAGCACATAATAGAAGCCGTCTTTGTTGGCCTGCATGATGACTTTACGCTGCCGTCCTTTGATGGTGAGATCGGCCAGCATCAACTGCTGCACGCTGTCATAGTCCCAGGAATCGCCGGGAACCATCTGGAAATACCATTTCAATTCGCCCGTGTCCGGCCTCACCGCAAGCACCGAGCAGGCGTAAAGGTTATCCTTGCCCTTGGATTTACGAAGCTGTTCGGGCCACGGTCCGGCGTTGCCGGTGCCGACATAAATCAAATCCGACTCGGGATCATACGCCATCCCGTCCCAAACCGTGCCTCCGCCGCCCATCTTCCACGCCTCGGGCGACCATGTCGCCGAAGCCTTTTTCATGGCGTCATTCTCGAAGGGCTTGGACGGATCGCCGGGCACGGTGTAGAACTTCCACGCAAATTGGCCGGTCTTCGCATCGAAGGCGGCGAAGAATCCTCGCACCGGATATTCGGAGCCGCTCACGCCGACAATTACCTTTCCCTTCGCGATTCTCGGAGCCATCGTGATGGAGTAATTCTCCTGCGGATAAGCGACGCGCGATTCCCACACCGGCTTTCCCGTCTCCGCGTCCAGCGCCTCAAGCCTCCCATCGATGATGGGTGCGATGATCATGTTCTGATAGATGGCCACGCCGCGATTCACAACGCCGCAGCAGATGCTAGGGAATACCGCGGTCTGGTTCACTTCCGGATCCCACCGCCAGCGCTCTTTGCCGGTACGCGCATCCAAGGCGAAAACCACGCTCCAGTTCGTAATGCCATAGAGCGTGCCGTTCCACACCAGCGGAGTCGCCTCCTGATTTCCCCCTCCCTGGCCGACGTCGTAGGACCAAGCCAATCCCAGCCGGCTGACATTTGTTACGTCGATCTGCTTGAGCGGGCTATAACGCGTTTCCGCGGGATTCTGGCCGTAGGTCAGCCATTCGTCCCCGCTTTTTGCCGTATTCTTCAGAACGCCATCGTCTACACGCTGGGCTTGCTGACCCAGCAGAATCGAAGCCATCAAAACCGGCAACCAGATCGTCTTAGGCATATGAATATCTTACTCGGCTGACGGGGGGGCGCACGGGCAGGGGTCAGCCAGTCCACGATTGGAGCAACTAAGTTCAGGACAGCTCTGACAGCTCCTTGAACTCACCATTGCTATCGCCCAGCTTTTCGGCCGGCACGCCAAGCTTATTCAGCAAGGTCAGCTGAAGGTTCGTGAGGGGCGTATGTTCCGGATAAACCAGGTGACGGCCGCCCTTCAGCGTCCCGCTGCCTCCGCCGACGAGAAATGTCGGCAGCGGGCCGTGCGTGTGCCGATCGCTGTTACTGATGCCCGAGCCAAAAAGCAGGATGACATGATCCAGCAGCGAGCCATCGCCATCCGGAGTATTGCGCAACTTTTCGAGATACTCGGCAAACAACGCGATGTGATAGCGCTGAATTTTGGCGCATTTATCCATCTTCTCCGGATTGCCCTGATGGTGCGTGAGCGGATGGTGCGGCTCCGGCACGCCGATCTGCGGATACGGCCGGCCGGTCTGCTCGCGGCCGTACATAAATGTGGTCACCCGCGTCAGGTCGGATTGGTACGCCAGCAGTTGCAGGTCATACAACAACCGGACCTGGTCCTCGAATTTCTCCGGGATGCCGGCGGGCTGAGCCACGTCGGGCAACTCTTTGGAGCTCTGTTCTTCCGCCTTCTGAATTCGCCGCTCCACATCCCGGAGCGACGCCAGATAGTCGTTCACTTTGCGATTGTCGGCAGCCCCGAGTTGGCGCTGCAGTTGATTCACGCGATCGCTGACGGAATCGAGCAGGCTCTTATCCTGGCTGAGGCGCGCCGCGCGCACGCGAGGGTCGGTGCTGTCGCTTGAACCGAACATGCGCTCGAAAAGCACGCGCGGATTATTTTCGGCCATCAGCGGCAACGTCGGCGTCAGCCAGGAGAGCGTGCTGCTATAGGCGCAGCTATAGCCCAGATCGCACGAACCCAGCAGGCTGTTTTCGTCGGCGGTCATTTGCAGTGAGGAGAGCTGCGTGTCGCGCTCGAAGGACCTTCGCGGCGATCTGGTCCATGGAGACGGCATTCTCGACATTGCTGTCGGACTTCTTCACATGCACGCCCGTCAGGTAGGAGCCGCAGGCGCGGGAGTGGTCGCCGCCGCCGTCGCCGTTGCGCCTCCGCCGGGTCGCAGAACAGGCCCGTGACGACGATCAATTTGTCCTTAAATGGCTCGAGTCCTTTTAATGTCGGCGAGAGCTCAAATCCAGAACCGACGCCCTTCGGCAGCCATTGATCGTAGATGACGCCGTTCGGATGATAGACCACGCCCAAGCGGCGTACAGGTTTGGTGGAAGCGGCCGGCGCGAAGGCGGGAATCATGGAGTCGAGCAACGGCAGCGCCACTGCGGTGCCCACTCCGCGCAGCACGGTGCGCCGCGAGATGGCCTTCTTCGTCACGAACATAATTCCTATCTTCCTCGATTCGCCGCGCTGGTCAGTTGCCCGCCGGTTCTCATCTGACCGCTTCTCATCTGAAATGCCGGGCTCTTCACAATACTCAGAATAATCGATGACCAGCGATAGTCATCGGCCGCCGCGGAGCGGTCAATCGCGCGGACCGTGGGAGCATCGTAATACTCCAGTCCGCGGCCCAGAGCATAGGTCAGCAGTTTGTCGGTTACCGTTTTGACAAATTGCGTTTTCTGCGCCATCAGGGCCTCGCCGCAATTCCCGCGGACCATCCACCTTCGTGCCGTCCAGCAAAACGCCGGACGCGTCGATGGCGTGGCCGGCGTCGGTTGTGCGCCAGCGCCCGATGGCATCGAAATTCTCCAGGCTCAACCCCAGCGGGTCCATGCGCGCGTGGCAACTCGCGCAAGCCGGATTGGCGCGGTGCATCTCCAGCATTTGCCGGACGGATAAGGGCTTGCCCTCTTTGTTGCTCGATTCGAGCGAAGGAACATTGGGCGGAGGCGCGGGAGGCGGCGCGGAAAGGATATTTTCCAGCATCCATTTGCCCCGGATAGTCGGCGAAGTACGCGTGGTGTAAGAGGTGACGGCCAGCACGCTGGCCTTGCCCAGCAGCCCGAAGCGGTTCTCATCGGTGAGGTTTACGCGCCGGAAGTGGCTGCCATAGACGCCGGGAATTCCATAATGACGCGCCAACTGTTCGTTGAGAAAAGTCTCCTTGGACGTCAGCAGGTCGGCGACGCTGTGCGTTGTTCTTTCAATTGAGCGTCGAGAAACAGCTCCGTCTCGGTGACGAACGCGGAGCGCAGATTGTCGTCGAAAAACGGAAACTTTGTACCGTCCGGATTCAGCAGCCAAACATTGCGCGTCTCCAGCCAGTCCGAGAAGAAATTCTCGACCAGCGAAGTCCGGGTGCGGGGATCGGCGAACATGCGCGAAACTTGTTGCTCCAGAACGGCCGGCTCACGCAATTTCCCGTGGATTGCCAGGTCGAGCAGCGTGTCGTCCGGGATGCTGCTCCACAAGAAGAACGACAATCGCGAAGCCAGCTCTACGTCGGTAACACGATACACGCTGCCGGGAGCCACGCCACCCGGGGTCGGTCTCGATGCGGAACAGGAAATCGGGGCTTACCAACACGCGCTCCAGCGCAGCGCGAATCCCGTCGTCGAAGGTTCCCTCCCCGGTTCCATGGATTCCGCGGGCGCGCTGGTAGAAGCTGACCAGCGTCTGGACGTCGTCGTCGGTGGCGGAACGGCGATAAGCACGCCGCGCCAGCCGAGCCAGTATCTTCGTTGCGCAAGCGGATTTCATCGGCCGCGTTTGCCGGACGGCAAACGAAGATCAGCTCGCGGCTCGGCGAATCGGCCGGCACTTGCCCTCCATAAGGACCGCCGATCAGCAGCGCTGCGATGGCGATCGGCGATGTGCCATTGTCGGATGCGCGGCTGAACAGCGGAAGACGATCGGGCCCCGCGCCCTCGGGCTCTACATCGTCGGTCTTGAGCATGGTCGCCATTACCTGGTGCAGGCCGGCCTTCACCGGCACGCGCACCTGCAGCACCTCATCACCGTCATAGATAAAGGTCTTCGACGGCGATTTTCCTCCGCCCAGCGTGGTTTGCCAGACGCGTGTCCCGTCCACGCGAATTTCGAATTGAGTGGGCACGTTCAGGCCGCGGATTTCGCTGTCCCAGGCCCGCTGCAGACGAAGCTTCAAAACATATTCGCCATCCACTGGAAAATAGTGGCGCGCGGCGACGCCGCCCTTGGATCCCAGCGGAAAGTCTTCGCCCAGACCGGTCAGTCTGGCGAAGATATGTTTGGTCGTTCGCGTTGCCCTTCAATGCGCCATAGCGCACGAACGCCGGCTGGGATGCTCGAATCACCCACTGCCCGGCGCGCGATGGACGCCGCGGCCGATACGTATCGATCGAGCAATGCCGGTTGCATCGAAAGCGCCTCGGCATTGTTCTCAAACCCGAACGCCTGTGCATCCGGTGGCAGCATCGCCTGCGGGTCCACATCCACCGCGATCAGATCGCGCACCGCGTTGGCGTATTCGGCGCGATTGAGACGATGCAAGCTGGCCGGATGGCCCGGGTTCACATGAGCCGCTGCCGCGCGGTCGATTTCCGATTCCAGGTAAGCGGCCACTTTGTCGTAGGTGGCGTTATCCGGGCGCGGAAGTTTCGGCGGCGGCATCGCACGGCTGCGGAGCTTCACAATCACCTTTTCCCAGGTCTCGTGCGAGTTGTAGGGATTGTCGGCGTCGGTTCGATCGAGCGCCAGGCCCGCGGTCTTCAGCTTCTCGTTGTGACAAGAGACGCAGTACTTGTTCACCAGCTCGCGAGCGGGATTAGGATTTGCCTGACCGAAGGCGGTGGCGGCAAAAATCGCCATCCAGGCTGAGCTAACGAGGTATCGTGTCATTGCTCCGCCCTGCACTTATTCTGCGCCTCGCAGGGATGCCCCAACTTGGGATCGGCGCCGTGCTTTACCAGCAGCTCCGCGCCTTCCTTGTTATAGAGGACGCCGCCCAGCCGGTCGCCGTCGCCGTGCGCCGCAAGGTAGGGAGTTACGCCCGCCTTGCTGACCACGTTCACATTAACGCCCAGATCGATCAATTGCGCCAGCAGTTTATTCCACCCGCGATAGCCCGGGCCAAACAAAGCGTTTTCACCAAACGTTGTCTCGCCCTTCGGGTCGACGCCGAGATCCAACAGAAGCTTTACCGTCTCCATCGCCTGGGCCTCTGTGACGGTGTCCTCTCCGATGGAATGGTTCAGACCCGCTGCTGCCATAATGGCGGACGCATTCGAGGCGGTTAGTATTTTGGGATCGGCCCCTGCGTCCAGCAGAATGTGCATCATTTCGATATCGTTGGCCGAGGCGGCGAGCAGAAAAGGCGTCGCTCCCGTGGCGTCTAGGTATCCGCCCGCGAACTGCGGCTGCGGTTTCGTCATGCGCGCGTTGACATTCGCGCCGTGGGCCAGCAGGGCTTTCACCAGCCGTAGCTTAGCCTGACGATCCGGAATGCCGGCCATGGGGTCGTCAAAACCGTACACCGGATTTGCGGTGAAGCTCTCCCACTGGCTGGACGCCCAGTGCAGGGGTGTAAACCCCGCCGCCAGGATGTTGGGATCGCCGCCATGATCCAGCAACCACAGCGCCAGATCCACTTGGCCTCGCACCACGGCCACCAGCAGCGGGGTGTAGCCGAGAGCTCCGATAGTCTTGGAAATGCCCAGAAAGGAGTTAACGCGGATTGTTCCGCCTTCGGTGTATGTCAGGAAGTTGACGTCTACTCCGCCGGCCAGCAACAGCTTTACGCTTTCCAGGTCGCCAACGCGCGCCGCAAAGTGAATCGCGGTGAATCCCTGCTTGCTATTGGCTTTTAGGTCCGCATGCGCTTCGATGAGCGCCTTCACGACATCCGGGTGACGCTCCGCCGCGGCCCACATCAAAGCTGTTTGATTTTGCGCCGGCTCTTTCGCGTTCACCGCCGCGCCGTACTCCACCAGCATACGAACCGCGTCCGCGCTGCCGGTCTTCGCGCAAGTCATCAGCGGAGCTTCTCCGGTGGCGACGGCCGTGTTCGGATTGGCGCCCGACTTCAGGAGCGCACGCACCAACACGGCATTTCCGTTAGTGCAGGCTTCCGATAGCGGCGTCATTCGGAATTCGTTCGCGGCGTTGGGGTCCGCACCGGCGCCGAGCAGCAGATTCGCTGTTTCCAAATCGTTCCAATGCGCCAGCCAAAGCAGCGCCGTCGAGCCGTCGCTGGACCGGGCATTGATGTCGACCTTTTGAGTCAGGAGCGTGCGAACGGCCTTTTGGTCTTGGTTTCTGGCAGCCTCCACCAGTCGCGAATCGGGCGCATCGGAAGCGCGCACGAGCCCGGCGAAACCAGACATTACGAGCAGGGTCAGCGCTACCGTAGTTACCACCGCCGCGCCTGGATAAGGCGCGGTTCCAGAATCACCAAAGTCGTTCGAGAGCATTGCCGCCCGCGGCCATTATACGAGATTTGAACGTTCAGCGAAGGTCGAGCGGTGCTTGTATTCCCGCGGGCGTCGTCGCCGACCCCCATCAGAAACATACTGGCGGTGATATTTTAAACAAGGGCGGCAACCCAACCAGATTCAAGGGCCAGATTGAGGGGGATGAAGGATGCAACAGGATGGAACGAGCCGGCGGCAAGCGATTCAATGGCTGGGAGCATGCGCCATTCCTTTGTTGGCTCGCGCCGTCGCATATGCCGGCGATCTGCCGCTCCACACCACCGGAATCGAGCATTTCGGATTCACCGTGCCCGACCCTGAGGCTACCGCGAAATTCTACGGGCGCATTTTCGATGGGCAATTATTTCAGGAAAAGGACCCTCCGCCGAGGTTCTACGTGAAACTCGGCGCCGGCTACATGGCGTTCGGCGGAAATCGGACGGTGTCTCCCAGCATCGATCACTTCTGTGTACTGATCGAGAATTATCAGCCTCCCGAGATGCGGAAAAGCCTCGAGGCCGCGGGCGTTTCCATAGGACCGTCGCCGTTTGGTATGGCGACCGATCCCGACGGTCTGCGGCTGCAATTGTTGCGCGTGCCCGGCGGCTTGGCCAAGACCATCATCCCCGCGTACCGGCTCTCGCAGGACGACGCGCTGTTTGAAGCCATTGCGCCGGACCACGTGATGCTGCATGTCTCCGATCTGGACCGCTCCGTCGAACATTATACGAAGCTCTTTGGGCCCGTCGTGCGCACAAAAGAAGGTTCGCGTACCAAGAAACCGGAGCGCGTCTGGTTTGGCGCAGCCAGGACCAAGCTCGGCCTGGAGCTCGCCGCCCATGGCGAAAAACCCGGCATTCACCACATTTGTGTGCGCGTGGCGGGTTTCGACAAGAAATCGGCTATGGAAAAGCTCAAGCGCGCCGACATCGAGAGCAGCATCCAGAACACCCCAGGCGACCAGGGATTGGTCCGCTTCCGCGATCCGAACGGGATTGTGATGGAATTAAGAGGCGAGGCTTGAAGAACTCTATGCGAGGCGGAATCATCATTGCGGTTGCTGCCGCTAGCGGTTGGCCGTTGGCAGTGCAGGCTGGCGATCTGCGGATTGTCCGGGCTGCCATCAATGACGACGCCAGCGCGGTGCGCGCGCTGATCCAACAAAAGGCCGACGTCAACGCGCCCATCGCAGACGGCACCACAGCGCTCCATTGGGCGGTTCGCGCGAACGATCTCGCCATGGTGGAATCGTTGCTCGCGGCAGGCGCCGGCGCCAAAGCTCAGGACCGTTACGGGCTCACACCGGTCAGGCTCGCCTGCGAGAACGCAAACGCCCAAATCCTCCGGCGTCTTCTCGACGCGGGCGCCGATCCAAATTCACCCGACCCTCGGGGCGCTACCGCGCTGATGATCGCGGCGCGTACCGATGGCGGAACAGAAGCGGTGAAGCTGCTCCTGGAACGAAGCGCCGCCGTAAACGCCATGGACTCCGTGCAATCCACCGCTCTCATGTGGGCCGTGCGGAGCAACCATCCGGAAGTGGTTGACCTCCTCATTCACCATGATGCCGAAATCAACGCGCGCACCCGCAAGGGTGATCCTCCGGCGCGGCGGGCCCCGGACTCTGGCGGTGGATCGCATGGACTCGGTATCGTGCGTGGCGGCTGGCCGGAGCGCGGATATCAGGAACCCACGCCCGGAGAAATGACGGCTCTGCTTTATGCCGCTCGCGACGGGCAGATCCAGATCGCGCGCACCCTGATCGCCGCGAATGCCAATGTCAACCAGGTGGAAGCGAACGGCGTCTCGCCGCTGCTGATGGCGATTTCCAACAATCACATCGATGTCGCGCGCCTTTTGCTCGATCATGGCGCCGACGCGAATGCCATGGATTGGTGGGGCCGCACGCCGCTCTGGACCGCCGTGGACCTTCGCGATCTGGAAGTGAACAAGACCGATGACAACGGAGTGGACCGGCCAGCCGCGTTGCAACTGATTCAGGCCCTGCTCGATCGCGGAGCCAACGTCAACGCTCGAACGAAAGAAGTGCCGCCGCTTCGCCGCTGGCTCATGCCGATCAGCGATCATTTCCTGGGTGGATTTCACCGGTCAAACTCCCTTCCTGCGCGCGTCGCTGTCGGCCGACCTCACCGTGATGCGCCTGCTCTTGGATAAAGGCGCGGATCCAAACATCCCCACCTTCGCCGGAACAACTCCGATGATGGCGGCTGCGGGAGTCAATTGGGTGGGCGGGCAAACCTATACCGAATCGAAGCAATTTTTGGAGGCCGTCCAGCTCTGTCTGGAAAAAGGCGCGGATGTGAACGCCGTGAACTCCATGGGGATCACCGCTGTGATTGGCGCCGCGAATCGCGGATCGGACGACATTCTGGAGCTTCTGGTGAAGAAAGGCGCTTCGCTCAATGTGAAGGACAAACAGGGCCGCACGCCGCTGGTCTGGGCCGAAGGCGTTTTTCTGGCGACCAATCCACCGGAGAAGAAGCCGAGCACCATGGCGCTGATTCAAAAATTGACGATCGCAATGAAGAAGCTGCTCGCATTCCCGATCGCTTTCGCGGCGCTGGCCTACGGCCAGGATCGCGCGCTTCTGGATCGTTATTGCGTCGGCTGTCACAACGAAAAGACGCGCTCGGCCGGCCTTGCGATCGACAAATTGGATCTCGCGCACCCCGGCAACAACGCGGAGACGTGGGAAAAGGTGGTTCGAAAGATTCGCGCCGGAATGATGCCGCCGGCCGGGATGCCACGGCCGGACCGCGCCGCTCTGGACGCGTTTGCAACCCAGTTGGAGCTGGTGCTTGATCAGCGCGGCGGCGGCCAAGCCAAATCCCGGAACCACCGGCCTGCATCGCCTGAATCGCACTGAATATGCTAATTCCATTCGCGATCTGCTGGATCTGGAGATCGATCCCAGCACGCTGCTTCCGGCGGACGATTCCAGCGAAGGCTTCGACAATATCGCGGATGCGCTGGCCATCTCGCCCGCGCTGCTGGAACGCTACGTCGCCACGGCTACCAAACTGAGCCGGATGGCGGTGGGCGATCCCGGCACCACTCCGTCCACGGTCACCTATCGCGTTCCCTCCGATTTGTCGCAGAGCGATCATATCGAAGGACTTGCCGCTCGGCACGCGCGGCGGAATTCTGGTGCGCAACGTCTTTCCGCTGGACGCCGAATACGCCATCAAAATTCATGCCAAGGCCGCGAACATCGGGCTGGGTTCGCCCGGCTTCCTCGACAACGAGCTGGAAGTGACGCTGAACGGCGAGCGCGTCAAGCTGGCTAAAGCCACTGCAACGCTGGATCTGCGCCTGCCCATCAAGGCCGGGCCGCAAGAACTGGGCGTCGCGTTCATTAACAAGAATCCTCCGGGCGCCGACGATATCTGGCAGATCTTCCCCAACAATTCCGGGGTGCAGAGCGTCGCCATCACCGGCCCATTCAATCCCACCGGCGCAGGCGACACTCCCAGCCGGCGTCGCATTTTCGTTTGCCGGCCGGCTGGTCCTACAGATGAGGACGAGATGGCGTGCGCGAAACAGATCCTGTCAACGCTCGGCCGGCGGGCTTACCGGCGTCCGCTCTCCGATTCCGATCTCGAAACGCTGATCGGCTTTTATCGAATCCGGACGGCGCGACGCCAGTTTCGATGCCGGCATCGAGCAAGCTTTGGCCCGCGTGCTCATCGATCCGCGGTTTGTCTTCCGCTTCGAGCGTGAGCCTGGCAATGTTCCCGCCGGCGCCGTTTATCGAATCAGCGATCTGGAACTCGCGTCGCGCCTTTCGTTTTTCCTGTGGAGCAGCATCCCGGACGACGAACTTCTAGAGCTTGCCATTCAGAACAAGCTGCATGAGCCTGCGGTGCTGGAACGCCAGACCGGCGATGCTGGCGGACCCGCGCTCGGAAACGCTCGCGACCGACTTCGCCGAGCCAGTGGCTCTATTTGCGGGAACTGAAGAACCAGCGTCCTCTGTCTCCCGCCTTCAACGAGAACCTGCGCGACGCGTTCCGTCGTGAGACCGAGCTGTTGTTTGAGAGCATCGTGCGGGAGGATCGCAGTGTAGTGGACCTGCTGAACGCCGACTACACGTTCGTCGACCAGCGCCTGGCTGCGCATTACGGAATGCCTGGCGTTCACGGCGCTCAATTCCGCCGCGTCGCGATACAAGATGACGCGCGCCGCGGTTTGCTGGGACAGTCCAGCTTTCTTTTGGTGACCTCGGTGGCCAATCGCACATCACCGGTCGCGCGCGGCAAGTGGATTCTGGAAAATATTCTCGGATTCGCCCGCGCCACTGCCTCCGCCGAACGTGCCTCCGCTCAAAGGGGACGAAGGCACTCCGCAACCCACTTCGCTACGCCAGCGCATGGAAGAGCATCGCAAGAATCCAACCTGCGCGGCGTGCCACAAAATCATGGACCCGATCGGATTTTCGCTCGACAATTTCGACCTGATCGGGACTTGGCGTAGCGCCGACAGCGGCCAGCCGATCGACGCCACCGGGCAGCTGGTCGATGGAACCAAGCTCAACGGTCCCGCCAGTTTGCGGAATGCGCTTCTGAGCCGCTCGGACGTGTTCGTCCGTACCGTAACCGAAAAACTGCTGACCTATGCAACCGGCCGCGCGCTCAAGTACTACGACATGCCGGTGGTTCGCTCTATTGCGCGCGACGCCGCCAAGAACGACAATCGTTTTTCGACGCTCATTCAGGGCATCGTGAAGAGCGATCCATTTCAGATGAGAATGAAACAATCCGAGTCTCCATCCCCGGGAGGACAGCCATGAGCTTCATCACGAAAAAGCATCTTCCGCGCCGGACGTTTCTGCGCGGCGTGGGCGTGACGGTGGCTTTGCCGCTGCTCGATTCGATGGTGCCCGCGCAAACGCCGCTGGCGCGCACGGCGGCCAATCCAGCCAGCCGCTTGAGCTGTATCTATGTGCCGCACGGCGCCACGATGTACAAGTGGACTCCGGCGACCGAGGGCCCCGGATTTCGCGTTCACCGAAACCCTGGCGCCGCTCGAAAAGTTCCGGGATCGCGTCACAGTGGTGTCCAACCTGGCGCATCCGGCCGCCGGTGGAGCGGGTTCGGACGCCGGCGCCGATCACGCGCGCTCGGCCGCGGTGTTCCTCAGCGGCGTTCATCCGGAAAGGGAAAACATCCGGGTTGGCCCAACCATCGATCAGATCGTCGCGCAACAGCTCGGCCAGGACACGCCGCTTCCGTCTCTCGAACTGTCCATCGAAGATGTGGCGCTGAGCTGCGGCTCCGGCTACGCCTGCGCGTATTCCAACACCATTTCCTGGAAGACGCCCACCACGCCGCTCCCCATGGAAAATAACCCGCAGGTGGTGTTCGAAAAACTTTTCGGCGACGGCAGCAACAATGCCGACCGGCAGGCGCGCAAACAATTGAGCCGCAGCCTGCTCGATTCGGTAATGGAAGAAGCGGCTTCCCTCCAACGCGACCTGCCTGCGGCGGACCGCACGCGGCTGGCCGAGTATCTGGACGACATACGCGAGATCGAGCGCCGCATCCAAAAGGCCGAGCAGCAGGCTCGGTCCGATGTGAAGCTGCCGGACTCGCCCACCGGCGTTCCGGAATCCTTCGACGAACATTTCAAGATCATGTTCGACATGCAGGTGCTCGCCTTCCGCGCCAATATCACGCGCGTCGCCACCATGATGTTCGCCCGCGATACCAGCGGCGCGGTATATCCGCAGAGCGGCGTGCGCGAAGGCTTCCACGTGGCGTCCCATCACGCCAACAATCGCGCCAACATGGATAAATATGCGCTGATCAACAAGTATCACGTGCAGATGCTGGCGTATTTCCTGGACAAGTTGAAGGCCACGCCCGATGGCGACGGCAACCTGCTGGATCACTCCATGGTGCTTTACGGCAGCAGCATGAGCAACGGCAATCAGCACGATCACGATCCGCTGCCCGTGGTGCTGGCGGGCGGAGCTTCCGGCCAGCTCAAAGGCGGGCGGCACATGCAGTACGCCCAGCACACGCCGATGTCGAATCTCCTGCTCACCATGCTCGACAAGCTCGGCGTCCAAGCGGATCACCATGGCGACAGCACCGGCAAACTGGAGATCTGACCGGTGATCAAACGAATGCTGTTCACCGTCGCCCTGGCCGCGGCCAGTCTGGCGACTGCCCAGACCAGCACGCCGCGCCGGACTGTCTGGGACAGTGTGTACACGGAGTCTCAAGCCGCCCGGGGCGTGACTGCATTCGGCCAAAGCTGCTCGGGTTGTCATGCTCTTGCCTCAGAAGGCAAGGCGCCGCTCGTCGGCGAACCGTTCTGGAAGAGTTTCGCGCAAAAAACGGTGGGCGATCTGCTCGAGTTCGTCAGCGCCAACATGCCGAACGGCAGCCCCCGCTCCCTCAGCGAATCCACCTACGCGGACATCGTCGCGCTCATGCTGAAATCCAACGGCTTTCCTGCGGGAACCACCGAGCTTGGGCGCGATACCGCTGCCAATGTGCATATTGTTCGGAAAGACGGAAGTACTGAGCTTCCGTCGAGTGCTCTCGCTCGCGTGGTGGGGTGTCTTGCTCGGAACGGGGGCGACTGGGTGGTTACGAAAGCGACAACCCCAGAGCGGGCGGAAAACGTTGCTCCGGGCGGCGCAGACGCCACCAGGCCGCTGGGCAATCGTACGATTCCACTCAAATTCGTAGTCACCCACCTAGATGCATTGGCCGGTTCGCGGGTCACGGTGAGCGGGCTCCTGATCGGCGCCGATGGCGTCGACGGCATCAATGTGACGACGGTAAACCGCGTCGCCCAAAAGTGTCCTTAAAATGCCAAGAGCCCGCCCCTTTCGAGGCGGGCCCTGCGTGCCTTCAAAAATGACGCTTGCCTAGTGTCGCGAGCAAAAATTTCACCACATATTTCGGAGTGGGGCGGACGCCTTCGTCCGCGCCGGACCCCCCTGGTCCGGCTCAGCCATCATACGAGGAAACGCGACCGACGGGGGCGTCTGCTGGGGTCCTGGGGGACCGCCCCACTAGAACTTGTAACTCACGATACTAGCTAGGCTAGAGATCGACTCTGCCGTTACTCGCTCCGAGTTTATCGATCTCGGCCCCGCCTATGTGCGCCATCGCCAGCAGCAGGTTCGCCGTGGGCGTATCCTGAGCGACGATGTGCCGGTTGCCTTTCATCCTGCCGCAAGCGCCGCCCACCAGCACCGCCGGAGGATTGTTGCGATCGTGTTGATTGCCGTTGCTCATGCCGCTACCCCAGTAGAGAAGGGAGTGATCGAGCAGGTTTCCGTCGCCCTCTTTGGTGGCCTTCAGCTTGTCGCAGAAATCGGCGAACTTTTGGATTTGATACGTGGCAATCTTGGCGTATTTCGCGAGCTTCTCCGGATCGTTGCCATGATGCGAGATGGTGTGATGCTGCTCTGGAATTCCAATATGCCCGTAGGCGCGATCGCTGGCTTCATGACCGGTCATGAACGTGAAGACGCGGCTGATGTCGCCCTGATACGCCAGGTGCATCAGGTTATAAGTGATGGTCATGTGATCGTCGAACGCTTCCGGCAAACCAACCGGCGCTTCCGGATTGCCGGTGATGGTGCCGAGACGAGACTCCATCCGCTGGAGCTGGCTCTCGACGTCGCGGATGTTGCCGAGATACTCATCGAGGATGGCGCGATCGGGCGCTCCGAGCGACCGTTTCAGTTTCGCGGTCTCTTCGGTCACCGAGTCCAGCAGGCTCTGCTTTTCCTTCAGGCGAGCGAAGCGCCGCTCGGTGGAATCCGTTTCGCCGAACATGCGCTCGAAGGTGACGCGCGGATTGATCCCCACCGGCAGCGGGCTCTCATCATCGCGCCAGGACAAGGTGTTGAAAAACGTGCAAGCGAAACCGTCGCAGGCCCCCACCGCGGTGCCCATGTCCTCGGTGCCGACTTCAATCGACCGCAGTGGCGTATCCGCTGCCACCTGATCCGCTACGAACTGGTCGACGGTCTTCTTCGATTCAATCTTTCCAAAAGAGTCGCCCCGCCCGTCGCGGCGGACGGCAGGGCCGACGCCGTTCAGGAACGCGGAGCTGGCGCCCAGGTGGACCGACTCGCCCCACGGCGCCTTCATCTTGCTGACCGTGACCAGCTGATTCCGGAACGGCTCCAGCGGCTGCATCACCGGCTTGAAGACGAAGTCGCTCCCTTCCGCATCGGGATGCCAGGTAGTGGGAAACACGCCACAAGGGAAGTAGACCGCACCGAAGCGGAACGGGGATTTCGGCGCAGCGGAGAGCGCCGGTAGCATGGCGTCCAGGAACGGCAGTGCAACCGACGCGCCCAAGGCGCCACGCACGAACGTGCGTCGCGAAAGATGCTTCTTCGTAATGATCATGGCTGCTCCCTCTTTGACCGTGAAGTGTTTGATCGTGCAAGTTTAACAGCATCGGCCGCATGGGCCGTTTCCACCGGTTCCAACTTAGTGCGCATCTGGAACGGGGCACTTTCCACTATTCCCATAATAACTGAGGAAAGCTGGTAATCGTTCTGGGCGGCCTTCCTCACGATGCGGCGAACCACCGGCATGTCGGCGGGCTCCAGCCCGCGGCCCAGCGCGTACGTCAGCATCTTTTCGGTGACAACCGTCACAAACGCGTCAGGACGGCTCAGAATGGCCTCGCGCAGCGCCACCGGCCCGTTAACCTGGGTTCCATCCGCGAGCGTGCCCGCAACGTCTAGCGGCGCGCCATCGGCTCCCTTATCGCGCCACACCCCCACCGAATCGAAGTTCTCAAGCGCAAACCCCGCCGGATCGATCACGCGATGGCAGCCGGCGCAAGGCTGGTTCTTGCGATGCAATTCCAGTTGCGCACGCACGGTCTTGGGGACTTTCGAGTCCTTGTTGCTTTCGTCCAGCGTGGGGACGTTGGGCGGCGGAGCCGGCGGCGGCGTGTTCAGGAAGGTGCTGAGCACATATTTGCCGCGGTAAACCGGTGAGGTTCTGGTGGCGACGGAAGTCAGCGCGAGGATACTTCCTTGCCCCAGCAGACCGCGGCGATTGGGATCGGTGAGCTTCACCCGCCGGAATTGGGGGCCGTACACGCCCTTGATTCCGTAATGACGGGCCAGCCGCTCGTCGACGAAGGTGTAGTCGGCGTTCAGAAGCTCAAGAGCGCTGCGATTTTCACGCAAAATGTAGCCGAAGAACATCTCGGTCTCGGTGCGGAATCCTTTGCGGATATTGTCGTCGAAATCGGGGAACATCAGGATATCCGGAACCACCTTCGCTTCCAGATTGCGCAGCTGCAACCACTGCCCGGTGAAATTATCCACCAGAGCGTCGGAGCGGTCATCGGCGAGCAGGCGGTGCACCTGGGCGCTGAGCACTTCCGGCTCTCGCAGCCGCCCGGCTGCCGCCACATCCAGCAGCTTCTCATCGGGGATGCTGCTCCACAGGAAGAACGACAAACGTGAGGCCAGCTCCAGGTCGCTGACCGGATGCGCGACGCCGGCACGGGCCTGAGGCGGGTCGCTTTCGATGCGATACAAAAAGTAGGGGCTGGAAAGAACGCGCGCGACGCCGGCGCGAATTGCATCGTCGAAACTGCCGCCACTCTGCCGCGCCCGCTTGTAAAACGACAGCGGCGCTTCCACGTCGCCTGGCGTCACGGAACGCCGATAGGCGTGGCGCGCGAGATTTGTGAGGATCTTGTCCGCGCAGGCGGTCTCGTCCAGACCCGCACCCGGGGCGCTCGTTTTCAATGCCACGCTTTGGGCCGCCACACGGCTGCCGCTCCCGCCCGGATGGCAGACAAACAGCCGCTGCCGGCTGGGCCCTTCGCTCAGGCCGTGCACGTTGTACGGGCCGTCGATCGACACGGTCCTCAGCCTCGGCAGGCCTGCGACCATGTGGACTTCCTGGCTGTCGCGCCGGGACGGCTCCCAGACATCCTGCAACTGGGCCGGCCGCTCTCTCCACGTAAAGCCGACGTCATGTGGACCGGCGCTCACCCGCACGCGTCCCGTCATCCTTTTGTCGATAATTGGTTGCGCCGCGGCCAAATCCTTGGCCTGCATTTCGTCATCGGCGGGACCGCCAATCGGAGCCGAATACACTTCGGCGCCATCCACGGTGATGACGAAAGTGAAAGGCGTGTCATTTCCTTCTACGCCGGCGTAGCCTTCCTGAACGCCTCGCACCAGCCGGCCCGACAGCTTATACTCGGCGTCGGCCGGAAACACCTGATGGATAACTGTACCGCCAACCGTTCCGAGCGGCAGCCCTGCAATATATCCGTTCTGGCTGAACTCGCGGCTGATGGAATGCTCGGTCGTCCCGGGCCTCACCTGCGGATCGCCCACGGCCATGGCGCTCACGCGCTCGGCCGCGTTCACGTATCCCTCCAGCAGCAGCGGCGACGTTTTAAGGGCCGTCGCGATGTTGTCGAACCCGAATTCGGCGCCGTCGGTGGGGAGCAGGTCAGTCACGTCAATGTCCACCGCCAGCAGGTCACGGACCGCGTTCGCATACTCGGCGCGATTCAGACGATGCACGACGTAGCGGCCCGGCGTGCCATGGCCTTCCCAGGCACGGTCGAGTGATTGAGCGAGCGAACTCGTAAAACCCGCGTACTCGGCCTCCGACGGACGGGGCATGCCTGGCGGCGGCATAGCCCGCACACTCAGCTTCCGCAGAACCCTTTCCCAAGTGTCCGCGTGGCCCAAAAGATCGTCGAAGCCGGCCGATTGCAGATTGATTGGAGCATCCGCCGGATTCACCGCGCGGTTGCTGTGACACGCAATGCAGTATTTATCCAAGAATGCGCGGTTTTCGGCCGCTTGGAATGCGCGGTTTTCGGCCGCTTGGAATGCGCGGTTTTTGACTGCGTCCGCGGTGGTGGCGGCCTTCGGCGTCGTGCGTGCGGTCTGTGCCATCAGGGGCGCCGTGATTCCGACGCAGGCCAACGCCGTGGTGATTGCGATCTTCCTCATTGTGCGCCGGCGACTGCCGCTGAAGCGGTGGTCTTCTTCTCCTTGTCGTCGCTCTTCTTGTCCGCTGCCGGCAGCGGCGGAGGCTGAGGCGCGGGGTCGTTGGGGCCAAGGTGCATCAGCTCCCTCACGGCGGCGATGACCTCCTCTTTCGAATTGCGCTTCGGTTTATACACGTCCTGATCCCCCATGTCGAGGGGATCCGGCTTCTTGGGCTTTTCGGCCAGAAGCAGGGGTGTCAGATTGTCCTTGTTGACGGCGTCCAGCTTTCCACCGGCGGCTGCGAGCGCACGAATCATCGGCACTTGCTGCTCTTGCACGGCCTCATGCAGCGGTGTCGTGCCATCGGCCGCCTTCACATTCGGATCGGCCCCCGACGCCAGCAGCAACTTGAGCGCCTCCAGCGGATCGCGGCTGCCGGGCTCGCGGAACTCCGGCGGACCAATGCGGGTGAAACCGGGCCCCCCAGCGATCGGTGCGCCTAGGCCACCTTTTATGGCGGCCATGATGGGCGTCTTGCCGATGTTCGGATTCGGGCGGCCAGGAGCGGCAGGTTTGCCGTCCTTCGGCTTGATCTCGCTGGGGCTCCATTCGATCTTCGCGCCTTTGGCCAGCATCAGCTTCAGAACCTCAATGTCGGCTGCCGTCGCAGCGCGGTAAAACGGCGAGCTGTTGATCGACGCGCCGCAGCACAGCGTGGTGGAGTGTAACGCGCCGACGAACGGCTTATTCACGTCCGCGCCCAGATCGAGCAGCACCTTCACCAGCCCCAAGGCTGTCAGATTATTCGGATGGGTGGGTTGCATGCGCGAGCCATCGTGCGCGCGCATGTCGGTGGTGCCGTCGTGCATGTCAACGGCGAAGAACAGGGACCCGTCATTGGGGTCGGCGCCCAGGTCAAGCAGTTCTTTGGCCAGATCGAACCGGTCGTTGACGATAGCGACGACGGTCGCGCTCGCGCCATCGGCGTTGGTGAGCTTCGGGTCGGCACCGCCCTTGATCAGCGCCTCAACAACATCCGCGTGTCCGTTCCGAACGGCGAACATCAGTGCCGTAAAGCCGCCGGAAGGATGGTCGGCGTCCTTGCGCTCCGTGATGGTGGAAACGTGCGCCTTGAGGTTTGGATCCGCGCTCGCGGCCAGCAGCGCCTTCACCACTTCAACATGACCTTCGGCGGACGCCCACATAAGCGCGGTCTCTTCCTGAAACGGATCCGCGGCGTTGACGAACGAGCCGCGCGAAAGAAGTAATTTAACGGCCTCTACGCGGCCCGTGCGCGACGCAGCCATCAGGGGCGTTTCGCCTTCGGGATGCCAACGCGTCGGGTCCGCTCCCGCATCGAGCAACGCCCGCATCACTTCGACGTCGCCGTTGCGGCTGGCCTGCAGAAGAGGCGTGACGCCGTAATGGTTTGCCGCGTCAACCGAGGCTCCCGCCGCAAGTAGCGCCTTCGTCATTTCCACGTCCGAGTGGAATGCCCCCCACAGGAGCGCGCAAGAGCCGTCATTGGCGGCTGCATTTACGTCCGCGTGGTCCTTGATCAGCTTACGTACCGCCGGCAAATCATCGGCCTTGGCCGCGTCCGCCACGACGGCGATGTTGGGCGCCGCAGCTTGCAGCAGGGCATCGGGCCGCACCAATACGAACCCAAGCAAGAGCGGCAGACACCACCCTACGTACCGCGCAGATTGTGAACTCGCCCTTTTCGCTGAATCCATCGCTACTCCTCCTGCATGCAACTTAAGATATATCGTCGCGACGAGCAACGCAAGGCCCGGTACCCGCCCGGCGCCCTGGAGGGTTGCGTTGCGGGAACGCAGCCGATAACCTTGAGGATCATCGCTATGCACACTTTGCGAAATAGTTTGCAGTTTGCTGGTTTGCGGTTTATCGGTCGCGTGCTCCTCATTGCGGGCGGTATCGGCCTGGCGACGGCCGGAGATACCGGGAGCCAAGAATCAATCCGCTTATCTCGCGAGACCTGCACCAACCTCCAGGAATTCTCCATTCCCGCCTCGGCTATTGGCCTGCCAAACGCGGGCGCCCTGGTGCAGACCGCGGTCTTTGTCGCCGCCTCGGAGACCGGCAACATCAACGGCGATTTTTGTAAGGTGACCGGCATCGTCAAACCGCACAACCCCAGCTCGCCGAATCTCCAATTCGAGGTAAACCTTCCGGCCGCGTGGAACCGCCGCGCGTTACAGATGGGCGGCGGAGGATACGACGGATCGCTGGTAACCGGTCTGACGCCATATTCAAATCAAACACCCGCCAGCGATACGCCTCTCAAGCAAGGCTACGTCACGCTCGGCAGCGACGGCGGTCATAAGGGCAAAGCCGGCTTCGACGGCAGCTTCGGGATGGACGATGAAGCGCTGCTGAATTTCGGAAAGGAATCGGTGAAGAAGGCACATGATGCCGCGGTATCTGTGATCCGAAAGGCATACGGACAGCGGCCGGGACGGTTCTACTTTATCGGCGGCTCGCAGGGCGGGCATGAAGCGCTGGACGCCGCCGCGCGCTATCCGCGGGACTATGACGGCGTGGTGGCCCATTATCCCGCGTATAACGTCACGCTGCTGCACTTTGGGTCGTTGAACTTGGGCAAGGCTCTGTACGCCGATGGAGGCGCCGGATGGATCAACCCGCAAAAAACGAAACTGATCGGTGACGCCGTCTATGCCAAGTGCGACGCGCTGGACGGTGCGCAAGATGGAATCATCAGTAACGTCGCAGGGTGTAATGCCGCATTCGACGTGTCGGCGCTGCGCTGCCCGAACGGAGCGGACACCGGCGACACATGCCTTTCGGACGCGCAGATTGGGACGGCCAGAGCAATCAATTCCAGCTACAAGCCGGGCGTGACCATCGCCGGCATGGACACCTTCCCGAAATGGGCGCTGCTGGAAGGCGCGCTCTACCAGGGACCGTCGAACTTCGGGCAGGTGCGCCAGCCCTCGAACCCCCTGTCGGGCAAGGAAGCTCTGGTCTATTCGGCCGGCGATCAGACGGTGAAGTTCATTATCACCCGCGACCCGCGGTACGATCCGATGAAATTCGATCCGCACCAGTGGCAGCAGCGTATCGCGGCCGTTGCCTCCATCATGGATGTGACCGACGTCAGCCTGGACAAATTCCGGGCCAAGGGCGGGAAAATCATTATGACCCACGGCACAGCGGACGATTTCATCACGCCACATAACTCCATCGAATATTACCAGCGGCAACTCGCCCATTTTGGTCAGGAGCGGCTGAATGGCTTCCTGCGATTTTACGAAATTCCCGGTTTCGGCCACGGCTTTGGCCGGTTCAACGCGAAGTTCGACAGCCTTGTTGCGCTCGAGAATTGGGTCGAAAAAGGGCAAGCGCCTAGCGGGCTCACCGTCATGGATGGAAATAAGGATGCCAATCGCACGCGGCCCCTGTGTGAATGGCCGAAGTGGCCCAAGTTCACTGGCGCAGCGGGGACGGAGAACGCCGCGGCGAGCTTCACCTGCGTTCGGGAATGATGAAAAGCTTCGGCCGGCGCTTCGATTTCAGTTTGTGAGCGTGTTGTAACGCAAGTGGTGAGCGAGACGGGCCAGCCGGGCTGCTGGCTCACATTAACCGGGCACCTCAGCGGCTAGGGCAGTTCTACGGGTGAGCCGTTATACGACCGGGTGAACGAGAGTCCCCACGCCCGCAGACGTTTTGACTTCATCCTTCCCGGTCGATACAATCGGCAGCCATGAACGCTCTGAAGGTTGCTCTTTTTCTGGCTCTGCCTGCCGCCGCTCATTTTCTGGCTTTGCCCGCTGCCGCGCAATGGATCAACCTACCCACACCGGGAATCCCCCGCACGCCTGCCGGCAAACCGGATCTGCGCGCTCCGGCGCCCAAAACTTCCGGCGGCAAGCCGGATTTCTCGGGGATGTGGGTTCCGCGCGACGAGCGCCCCTGCGATCCCAAGATCGGCCTTTTTCAATGCTCGGAACTGCCCATTACTCCGCAACTCGGCAATTTTGCGATGAATCTGAAAGGCGGCATCCCCTATCAACCCTGGTCGGCGGAGCTGGTTAAGAAACGTGCCAAGGAGGCCGGGTACATCGATCCTCACACATTTTGCATGCCCATCAATTATCCGCGGGCCTGGGCCTACCCGGAAAGTCAGAAGATTTTCCAAACGCCCACCCAACTCGTCATCTTGCACGAATTCAACGCCAGCTACCGCCAGATCTTTTTCGACGCACGCAAGCTTCCAGAAGACATGACCCCGGCCTGGAACGGCTACTCCGTGGCCCGCTGGGAAGGCGACACGCTGGTCGTGGAATCGGCGGGCTATCGCGACGATTCCTGGCTGGACACTCAGGGCAACTTCTTCTCCAGCCAGGCGCGCGTCACCGAACGCATCCGTCGCCCCAATTTCGGAAGCCTGGATATTGATGTCACCATTGATGACCCCAAAGTGTTTACGAAGGCTTGGACCGTGCAACTGCACATGAAGCCCATGGTCGACACAGAGATGATCGAGTACATGTGCCAGGACAACAACAAAGATATTCAACACTTTGTTCGATAGCGAAAGACTTGTCTAACCCGGCGGGCTCAACGCCGTAATCCACGGCCTGGTGCCACATTCTGCTGCAACTGTCCGTCTTTGACGGCGAAAACACCATTTACGAGTACGTAAGGTATGCCATCGGAGTATTGCGCCGGGTTGTCGAACGTCGCTCGATCAATTACCCGACCAGCGTCGAAAACTGTAATATCCGCGTCGGCTCCCACCTGTAGCCGGCCTTTGGATTGGATTCCAAGCCGTTGAGCGGGCATTAGGCTCATCTTGCGCAGTGCATCCATGAGCGTGAGAGCGTGCTCTTCTCGAACGTAATGTCCCAGGACCCGGGCGAACGTTCCCGCACCCCGGGGATGGCCTTTCCCATGATCAATTTCTCCGTCGCTTGCCACCATCACGCTTGGATCAGCGATCGCCAATCGAGCAATCTCCTCTGGGATTGAGTGAATAATGACCATACCGCCCTGTTTGCGGTAACGCACAAAGCTCTCCGCAGTGAGGCGCTCGCCGGTTAGCGCCCATTGGAGAGATCCAAACGTAATATCTCCCTGTCGAGTTTGCCAGCCTTCCTCGAAAACGGCCGACCCCAAGTCCGTCATAGCCGCCGTGTAGGGATATGCTTCCGTTGTGACGTCGAGTCCGCGCCTTTGGGCGCCCGCAATCATGCGAAGCAGCACCGGCGTTTGGCGCAGTCCCATGCTGGTGATGTGCACCACGTGTAACCCTGCGCCAGTGGCGAGGGCATCACTGAGCACCTCTTGCAGCGCATCCACTGCGCCAGGCTCCGCCGGTCCGCTGTTTCGTATGTGTACAAAAACGGGAACACGCCTTAGGGCCGCCAATTCGAAGATCTCCAGGATCTCTTCCCGGCTTGCTTTGGGAGTGTACGCGATACCCATGCCGATTCCCAGCGCGCCTTCGTCAAGACCCTGTCGAACCAGCTCATAAGTTTCTTTGCGCTCACCCGCGGTGGCGGCACGAGTGGCGGCTGCATCGCGCGGAAGCAGGGTGCCTGAATCGTGCATTACCGCCATTCGCGCTGGAATGTGACCTGAGGTTGCCCCGAAGTTCACTAATGCCCGGCCCTCTCGCGCGGCGTACCAGGAAGCGACGGGATTTACACCAACCTCTAATTCAAGAGCCGTTGTTACACCGTCGCGCGCCTTGTAAGCGTAGTTCTCGGCGTCCTGGCCGTGTGAATGCAGGTCGATAAACCCAGCCGTCACTACCAGTCCCTTGGCATCAACCGTTGTTCGCCCGGTTAACGGCGAGGCCGATATCGCAGCGATCCTTCCACCATTGACGCCGACGTTTCGGATTGCATCCAGATTGGTTTCCGGATCGATGACGCGCCCATTTGCCAGCACGACGTCATACGTCTGGGCGAGAACTGGAGCGGACATGAGCAGTGAAAGAAGCCAGAGCTTCATCAGTTCACCTCATTTTTAAACATATCCGATACTCTTGATCGAAGCGAGTGCTGCGAGCGTTTGCCCTCGATCAGTTCTAGCACGAGCACGCGGCCCCCAACTCCGTATATAAGGCGGATCTTGTTGGGAATGATTCGGCAAGCATCTCGTAAGTGGTTCCCACGGAAACCGGCATACAAGCAATTTCAGCTAAGTTTACTCGATCAAGCAGGCAATCGGGAGTTTCTTCAACGCCTAAAGGCATACCATCCCGAAATCCCGTTCTGAGGAGTTGCGAGATTCGTTTGGACGTATCGTCGCTAGCCTTCCCTTTGACGGATCTTCGCCTGAACTGGGCCACTTCCCCATAGGCGTTGGCTTGGGACATTCAGGCGCAAATAGCATGGGGCCGGTCACCGCTGTGATAGAGTCGATCAGGCGTGATGTATCATCTCCCGGCAATCAGCCTGGGTCGTCCGAGATTATCGCGTTTATTGGCGAGGGTGGGATGGGCGAGGCATGGGACGCTCGTGCTATGTGGCAAAACGCATATTCGCTCTGTAGTTCGGAAACAAGCACTGTGTGTAACTATGACAGCTTGGAAATGTCTGTGCATTCTCGCGATGGCTTTCGCGTCGGTGGGCGCATGCTGTGCTCAAGATTCCCGCCCTCTCCCGAATGACACCGCGCCCGTCGATTGGGCAGTGTACGAGCGGCTGTGGGTCAAGGGGTTGCCACGAGCGACCAACACCGAGCCCATCCTCGGCCACTTCGATGAGCAGCGAGCCATCGCGTTTCTTGACGATGCGTCCCTCCAATGGACCCGGAAGAACAAGTGTGCGACCTGCCACACGAACGTCCCGTACCTTATGGTGCGCCCACTGCTCAATAGCGACTTTGCAGCGATGCAGGAAATTCGTTCAACCGTCAAGGTGTTTGCCAGCAAGCAGCAAGAAAAGCCCGCGAATGACGCTAATTTCTTGATCGCAGCTGCCGCAAGCGCCTTGGCCGTCAATGACGCGAGAACCGGTCACGAGTTGGATCCAGACGTGCGCAAAATGTTCGACTATTTATGGACCACGCAGGATTCCGGCGGCGCATGGCGATACTCACTTGACGGCATGTTGCCATTCCTGGAACGAGACCAATACTACGTCTCCCTACTGGTCGCACTCGGAGTAGGTTATGCACCAGGCCATTACTATGAAACGCCAGCTGCGCACGATGGCTTCGTCAAGCTCCAGTCTTTCCTTCGGAACAACATTCCGCGGAATGCTCATGAGCGAGCAGTATTGCTTTGGGCCTCCGTCAGGACACCAGGATTGCTGTCGGCTCACGAGCAAGCGCGCATCGAGAAAGACCTGCTGAAGCTGCAAAACGCCGATGGTGGCTGGACTTTGCCTGCGCTGGGGCGCTGGCCCCGCCACGACGGGCTGCCGAATGATCCGAATGGACCAAGTGACGGGTATGCAACCGGCCTAACCGCCATGGCGCTTTGTGAGGCAAGATACGGGCTCCAGGATCGTCCTATCCGAAATGCAATCGCCTGGATCGAGACACACCAGCGCACCTCAGGCCGTTGGTTTACGCCATCCACATACTCCGATCAGTTTAGAAACTATCTCTCGAACATGGGGACCGCCTATGCAATCATGGCGCTGAAGAGCTGCAAAGCCCCCGAAATCCCTTGAAGTCGCTGCTCCCGGCCCGCCATCGCTGCAGCGTTCTGCAATCCACATGTCCGAAGAGTCGCCGACTCGCCTTCTGGTTTGACGGCCCGGGCGCCGCGCACTGTGTGGTTTTGGCGCCGCCCGCGATTACCGGGCCTTGGCGAGCATTTCCGACGTAGCCTCGGCAACGCGGCTGAACTGGTCGGGACCGATATCGGAGATATTGGCGACAACGGAGCGGTCCACGGTGACCAGGAACGTATTGGCAACCGCCGGGTTCAGGTTGTAAACACGCACCGCGGCGTCCTTCGGTCCCTTCCTGAAGTAGGTCAAAGGAATTTCGAGATGGGCGCTGCGGCTCAGATCCTCCAGCCACTGCTTGGAGCTTTCGCCGGCGACGATCATGGCAACCGCCTTGAAGCCGCGGGATTTGTTCTTCAAATACAGATCGTTGAGCTGAACGATCTCTTTCGCGGTGTCGTCCGAAGTGTCGCGGAAAAACGCCAGGACGTCCGGCGCTTTGTCGTAGTCGCAGACGTAACAGATGAGTTGCCCTTTATACTGCCCGGTGACGTCCGAGACCGGAATCGACATCGTGGTGGCGCCGACCGGGGGCCCGGAAACAACATTGGCCGCCGGCGCGAGTGCGCCCAGCAAAAGCGGGCAGATGATCGCAAACTTGGAAAGGTGGTTCACTGGTCCTTGCTCTCCGTTTTGTACTTCAGCTCTAGCCACTTAAACCAACCGTCTTTAAGCACCTTCACCTTGCGATAACCAATCAGACTGAGCTGGCGCGCCACCTCCTTGGAGTCTTCGTCATCTTTGCAGGCGCAATAGACCACCAGCGTTTTTTCCCGAGACAGTTGCGCGGGCGCGGTAATGTTCTTGGAGTACGGCAGATTGAAAGCGCCGGGAATATGCTCTTCTTCCCAGATTGGAGGCGCCGCCGTGTCGACAATCACAATGTCCTTGGAATGCTCGTCGATGTCCTTCTTCAATTCCTGCGGCGACATGAAATCGGGGACATAGACATAACCCTCGACACACTCGCCGTCGACGAAAGTTCCCTTGCAGTCCTGAGCAACCCCGGACGCAGGCGCGAGGAAACCAACCAGCAACGCCGTCCCCAGCAACGTATTCCGCATGGAGCCTCCACTACTATAATAGTGCCGCAATTTCGCGCTCCACCTGTTCGGTGGCCGTTAGGCCGTCATGTCTCGCGTAGATCCTACCGTCGCGCGCGATGACGAAAGAGGTCGGCAGCGGGAGCTCTCCGAAAGCGGGCTTAAGGTCGTCCTCGCGCCCGAAGCCGAGTAGAATGGGATAGTTCATTTTCATCTGCGTGGCGAAACTTTTCACATCCGGGATGTCTTCATCCATCGAGATCCCAATCACTACCAGGCCGCGCGATTTGTACGTGTTGTACAACTCGATGTACCCGGGGATTTCTTTCCTGCAAGGCGGACACCAGGTGGCCCAGAAGTCGAGCAGGATGACTTTGCCTTTGTAGCCGGACAGGTTGACGGATTTGCCTTGAATGTCTTTGAACGCAAGGTCTAGGTTGGCGGGTTTCGCGCCGACGCCGCATAGGCACAGGGCGATGGTAAGACGGGCGAGCATCGAAGGTCTTATTTCCAATCGTCGACCTTGACGCTCCGACGGTAAGCACATTCATTCACGCTCCAGCGGATGTTGCCGCTTCCGCCGACCACGACGACTTCGACGTTGTTGAGATAGGGAATGGGCGCGTCCCCAGGAAGTTTCAACCACGTGGCGTACGGCTCCTGTCCGGCGCGGGCCGGCCCCAGCTTATAGTTGATAACCTCCTGGTCCAGCCAATAATGGTCCTTGGGCATGGTCACGTTCTCCTTCACCCACTTGATCAGCTTCTCCTTGCTGTCGAAGCCGAATCGAAGCAAAGGGGGCGTCACCGAAGGGTCGATCAGCAGCAGCTTGCCGCCGCGCTGGGGAGAGCCGAGGCCGCCGACAAACCGCTTCAGCGCGTATTGCCAATCCTCGTCCTGCAGCACCATCATCGTGTTTTGACTCTGGCAGCCGTCGAACGTGCTCACCACGCTGTCGTCCTTTTGGAAACCTTTCTGAACGCTCAGCTGGTTCCAACCCGCGGGCAGACCGGCGACGTTTTCCGCGAATACGGCCGGGACGTCTGCCATGGGATTGCCTTGCACACCCTCGTAGGTGTGGCCCGGCACCGAGCCACCGGTGGCGTTCATCGACAATAAACTCCACGCTCGCCCGATGAGTGCGCCCGAGTTGTTGTAGAGTCCCAGGGCGCCGGTGCTGGAGTTCAAGTCCAGATCGTTCACGATCTTGCCGTTGAAAACCGCCATCGCGGCCATGGAGGACGTCGAGCTGGAGTGCGCGTCCGTCTGCGAGGCGGCCAAGGCGAGAATGGCGGGGAACATTTCGGGTTTCGCGCCCGCCATAACGGCGTTGATGGCGACCGTCTCCACGTTGTATTGCCACGCCTCCCTTTCTCCCGTCACCCGCATCTTTCCGACGATTTCATCGGGCTTGTGATGGGTGGCCTTGAGCATCGCCGCCACCCGCTCTTCGGTGGGCATGATGATCGGAAGCTGGTCCGTCCAGAAACGATCGTCAAAGTACTTTTGGAGGTTGTCCGAAGTGTCCGGTCCAATAAAGCGCTTTTTCTCCCGCTTCACCAGGCCGGTCTTTTGCTCCTCTTCATTCAGAGGCCGCGTCAAATCGTCGACGATTTCCGCCATGAACGGCCGCTTGGTGACGGGATCGTCACCCGCAATGTACGCGTCCAGCTCTTTCCGCGTCTTTCCTCCCACGGGCGTATGCGTGAAGACTAGCCGGAGAGCCGGCATTCCTTCTTCATAAGCCTTGTCGTGAACCAGATCGACTAACGCGTCGATGATCACGCCTACCGCGGGAATCTTATAATTCGCTTCCACTTCCGCAACATGGCCGACGACCGCCGGCGCGCAGGTGCTTCAATGGCCGATGGCCATGATCATCAGGCCGTTGACGGATTTGATTTCCTTCCACAGATCCGGATCATCGGCGGCATAGGAGCCCTTCTTCTCTCGGAATTCGGTTTTGACGTCGGGCATATGAACGGCCATCCACGCCTTCATCTGCTCCAAAAACTTGTCGCCGCCATCGAAGGTCTCGTCCACCAGGTACACTGTCTTACCCGAAAGATTCGGGGGACGCGGCGCCATCGCCCGGCGCTGGATGGGTGGGGGATTGCCTGTCGGATTCAGCACCGTGTATAAAGGTTGCTCGGCCGCCGCAACCGTTCCAGCACAAGCCATTGCCATGCCGAAAATTAGGAAATCCCCGACTCCTTTTGGAACGCCGTGCGCGAGTCTTGTTAATTTCATGCCCATTTCTCCTGCATCTGAATTCTATAGCGCGGCCCACCGCGATGCAACGCCGGTCGAAAGCAGCGCATACGGTAACATTGAATGGTTCATTTGCAATCGCGAAACTCCGATGCGGGAGCAGGCGGATTACAGGGAGATTTGTACGAAGCTGCTCGCGGCCTTGACTGTGCTCGCCATCTTATCCCCGAATGGTCAGTCCCAGAATGGTCTGCGGTTGAAGTTCGGAACCTGGAAGCTGAATCTCCATAAGTCCAGGTTCGCATCCGGAACCGAACCCCAAAGCTACACACGAGTTTATGAAGACCGTGGCGGCGGGGTGGTTATGTCCACTCATACAACCGTTAATCAGCAAGGGCAGGTTGCCATCACGCTGCACGCAGCCAAGTTTGACGGCAAGACGCTGACCATGACGCTGAACACGACAAATGCCGAGGGAAAAACATCGCAAGGCGTAAGCATCTACGAAAAGCAATGAGAGGAGCATGCATGGGAAAGAGCGCTCGGAGCCGGCCCGTTGTGTCGGTGTTGGCGCTGGTTATGGTTTTCACGGCGTTTCCTTTTCTTTCCGCCCAACAACCGCCGTACGCGGACCTCGTCCTGCGCGGCGGCAAGGTGATTACCGTGGATGGCCAGGACCGCATTGCGGAGGCGGTCGCGGTGACTGCCAATCGCATCACCGCCATTGGCTCAAGCGGGGAGATCGCCCGCCTGGTTGGGCCTCAAACCAAGGTCATCGAACTCAATGGCCGCACCTTACTGCCGGGATTTATCGACGCGCACTCGCATGTAGAAGGGCTCGCGGAAAGCGAGCATGCGATGGTTCCCATCCAAGCCCCTCCGCTGAAGGACGCTGCCGCGATCATCGCCAAGCTGAGAGAACGTGCGGCGCAGGTCCCCCCGGGCGCCTGGATCGTGGGACAGGGCACCTACAACCAGGTGATGCCCACCCGCGAGGAACTGGATCGCAATTTTCCGGACCATCCTGTGGTCCTGCGGTGGAGTGCGCACGACTGGCTGCTCAACCACAGAGCAGATGAGAAAGCCGATTTGAATCGCGCCACGCCGGATCCTCAAGGCGCCGGCAGGATCGAGCGAGCTCCGAATGGCGAGCCCATGATCCTGCGCGATGCCGGAATCGATTTGCGCCTGCCACGCCCTACCTATCGGCAAATGCGCGAGTGGCTCCCGGCGACGCTTCGAGACTTCTACCTCAAGCGTGGCGTGACGACAGTCTATGACATGTCGAGCCCCGAGACTGCGTACCGCATTTATCGCGAGGCCCGCGACCACGACGAACTCCCCGTGCGAGTGGTGCTCAGCTACATCATCGGAGTCCCCGATATTTCAGGTACCGATGCGGATCTCGAAGCCGCCATGTTGCATTCCGGACTGCGCACCGGTTTTGGTGACGACTGGCTCCGGCTGGGAGCGATCAAGATCATTCTGGACGGCGTGTGGGGAACTACCGCGGCAGTCTACAAACCCGTGTGGAAAGGCTCGGGCACCACTTGGATCGCCAACAATTTCGGCGGAGTCAGCCGCAGCCAGGAGGTTCTCGATCGGCAAATTCTGGAAGCGCACAAGTCCGGTTGGCAGGTCTGGGTGCATGCCAATGGCGACCGCGCGCAAGACATGGTTCTTACCGCCATCGAGGCCGCTCAAAAGGCATTTCCTCGGGAGGACGCCCGTCACCGCATCGAACACTTCGGGCACTTCCTGACCCAGGACCCGCAGAAAACCGAAGAACGGCTGGCGCGCATGAAACGCGACAACGTAATCCCATCCCCGCAGGTTGCGTTTCTCTGGCGGCTGACGGATGAGAACTTGAAGGAACCCGACGTGAAGTTCTTTCCCATGGCGACGTTGATCAAGCTGGGATTCCATCCACCCGGCGGCTCGGACACTCTGGGCACACAGAATTTTGCGACCAATCCTTTGTTTTCCATTTCGGTCGCGGTCAACCGCAAAACCAAGTACGGCTCCCCGGCGAACCCTGAGGAGGCAATTTCTCGAATGGACGCGCTTCGGATGTTCACCACTTGGGCGGCTTATGGCGGCTTTCAGGAGAAAACCCGGGGAAGCATCGAGACCGGCAAGCTGGCGGATCTGGTGGTTCTATCCGCCGACCCACTGACTGTGCCGGCGGAACATATTCTGGACCTCAACGTAGACTATACAATTCTCGACGGAAAGATCGCCTATCAGCGGTAACGAGACCGATTTGGCACTAACACACGCACACAGCACGGAGAGAGTATGATCGCTCGATTCAACGGACGCTTCCAGAATTCCCTGTTGGGCTTATTCGTTTGGATTAACTTGTCGCTGCTTGGGGTGCTGACGTTTCAGCCTCCGGTTGCATTCGCAGCTACTGCTCCCGATGTCACCGCCGCAAACTGGTATTGGGGTCCGGGGAATCGGTGGTCGTACAGAAATACCCGTCGTATTTTCCCAAGTGCGGAGATACGTCGCGGCAATGGGCCCGTCGCGAACCTGGAATATGCGGTTGTCGACATCGATGAAATAACCTTCGCTCACCCCACCACTGGCGCGCCCATGACCATCCGCGAGATGTACACGGCAACCGATACCGATGCGTTTCTGGTCCTGAAAGACGGAAAAATCGTTACCGAAAGATACTTCAACGGGATGCAGCCCGAGGATCAACATCTATTAATGTCGGTATCGAAATCCGTGCTCGGTGCGCTCGCCGGAATCGTCGTTGAACAAGGCAGGCTGGACCCACAGGCTTTAATTACGCACTACATCCCCGAGCTGAAGGGCTCTGCCTACGAAGCCGCAACCGTTCGGAACTTGCTCGACATGTCGGTGGGTTTAGACTTCGACGAGAACTACAGCTCCAAGAAAAGCGATCTCTACCGATTGGACGAAGCTGCCGGCTGGGTGCCTCGCGGCCCGGACGCCGATGGCGGCCTTCATAAGTACCTTTCGACGCTCACCAAGCGGCTCGGCGCGCATGGTGGCGCTTTCCGCTACGCATCCCCCAACGCAGATGCGATGGCCTGGGTTCTCGAAAGAGCAACCAACACCGACTTCGCCGAGCTATTGTCGAAGGAGCTGTGGAGCAAGCTGGGCGCCGAGAGGGACGCTTTCGTGTTACTCGATGCCTTCCAGGCTGCATACGCCGATCCAGGCATCAACACTACTTTGCGGGATTTAGGTCGCTTCGCCCAGATGATGTTGCAAAATGGGGTCTACAACGGTCAACGAATCGTCCCTGAAGAGTGGATTCAGGACATCCGGCACGGCGGTGATGCACAGGCCTGGAAGAATAGCCCTGAATTCGCATCGCTCAGCCGGCGCGCGGGGTATCGGAATGGCTCTTATCGAAGCTTCTGGTACATTGCTGACCCTCGGATGGGCCGCTATACAGCAATCGGACTCGCCGGCCAGCTAATAGTTATTGACCCTGCCTCCAGCACCGTCGTCGTCAAGTTCAGTTCTCACTCGAAGCCCGGCACCGACCAGCCCGAAGTCGAGTATGCCGGTGCGGCTGCTATCGTCGACGCGCTATCCGCCGGGCGCCGTCCTGGCGTGAAGCGTGACGCCCGATAGCTGATCGGCCGGACTCCGCGCTAGTCCGATCGAAAATCGCCTGACTGCAGATCCTCCAGCACGCGTTGGCGGACTGGGGTCGCAAGAAAGCTCCTTAAATGAAATGCGGCGCTTTGGTGCCGATCGGTACGAAGTGAGATGCTCAGGACTACGGGCTCCAGGTGCCTTTCCCCACCCAGGTGCTGGTTTGGGTTTTTCCTATGGCTTTCAGGTATACGTTCTGCTGCCCAATGAAAGTCCCGCTGAAGGTCAGCGCAACATTCAGGGTGAGATTGTTGCCAGAAATGCTGAAGAAAGAGCCCGTCCCGGACAGCGTGCATTGGCCATTCGACACCGAGCTTGAGGAGCCTGGAACAACCGCCGTTGAGAATCCCGTGCCGGCATTGTTGTAGAGGTACATCTTATTTGTTGCTGGCGTGTAAGTCACGGCGCAGGAGTTGGCCAGAGTTGCCGAGGTGTTGACTAGGACCAGCACCTCGTTCAGGTCCGATGTCCCGTTTGGATCCGAGTACACCATCGCAAACGTCTGCATCAGGCCGGTACCCGAAGTTGGCGACAGCGATGCCACCATGCTCGGCGTCCAAGTGCCCTCCTGCACCCAGCCGCTACTCTGCGTTTTTCCCACTGCGTCCAAATATGCGTTCTGCGCTCCGCCGAAGCTCGGCTCGAACGTCAGCGCGAGGCTTAGTGTGAGATTGTTGCCCGAAGCGCTGAAGGAGGACCCCGTCCCGGTCAATGTGCACTGGCTATTCGACACCGAGCCTGACGAGCCCGGAGTGACCGCCGTCGGCAGTGCGGTTCCCGCATCGTTGTAGAGGTACAGCCTATTGGTCGTTGGTGTGTAAACCACTGCGCAGGCGCTGCTCAACTTCACGGAGGTCTTGAATAGAACAAATACATCGCTCAGGTCCGATAGTCCATTTGGATCCGAGTAGCCCATCGTAAACGTCTGCGTCAGACCGGTGCCGGTACTTGGCGATAACGAAACCACCGTCGGTGGTCCCGCCGACGCCGGGGTCCAGGCGCCCTTTTCCACCCAGCCGCTATTTGCTGTTTTTGCTTTCGCTTCAAGGTACACGTTCTCCTGCCCGACGAAAGTGCCGGCGAAAGTCAGCGCGGTGTTCAGCGTCAGATTGTTACCAGAAGTACTGAAGGAAGATCCCGTGCCGTACAACGTACATTGGCTATTCGACACCGAGCCTGAGGAACCCGGAGTAACCGCGGTTGACACCCCCGTGCCCGCGTCGTTGTAGAGGTACAGCGTATTGGTTCCTGGAGCGTAAACCACGGCGCAGGAGTGGCTCAGGTTCACCGAGGAATTGAATAGAACAAATACGTCGCTCAGATCCGACAGGCCGTTTGGATCCGAGTAGACCATCGTAAACGTCTGCGTCGGGCCGGCGCCCGAAGCTGGCGATAACGATACCACAGTGGGTGGTCCTGCCGAAGCAGGCATCCACATGCCCTTCTTCGCCCAGCCACTGCTCGATGTCGCTCCTTTCGCCTCCAGGTACACGTTCTTTTCCCCGACGAAAGTCCCGGTGAAGGTCAGCGCGACATTCAGCGTGAGATTGTTACCGGAGGTGCTGAAGGAAGAACCACTGCCGGCCAACGTACATTGGCCATTCGACACGGACCCTGAGGAGCCTGGAATCACCGCCATCGACAATGCCGTGCCGGCATTGTTGTAGAGGTACATCTTATTGGTTCCTGGAAAATAAACCACAGCGCAGTCGCTGCTCACGCTCACGGAGGTGTTGAATACAACAAGTACCTCGCTCAGATCTGATATGCCGCTTGGATCTCCGACGACCATCGTAAACGCCTCTGTCAGGCCCGTACCTGAAGCGGGCGAGAGCGATACCACCGAGGGTGGTCCGGCCACCATTCCGGCTTGCGTCACGGTGATCTGCTGGCCCAATTCAGTAATGATCCCCGCGCGCGCCGAGGTGGTTGTGTTCGCCGTAAACGAGAAATTGACAACTCCGTTGGCGACGTTCCCAATCGTCAGCCAGCTCTGGTTGCTGGTGGGCGCGAAGATGCCAGTGAGAGACGCCGTCGCCGGAAGCACCGGAAGCAGCGCGTCGGAGCCGGCGGCGGCAGGCTCGGGCAATCCGCTGGCGGGGCCGACATAAGCGTTGGGGATCTCCTTGAGCGCGCTGTTGCTCCCATCCGGGATATATACGTTGCCGGAGCCGTCCACCGCCACGCCGGAGGGTCCACTCAGGCCCGACGACACCAGCGTGGTCACCTGCTGCGTCGAAGCGCTCCACTCGTAGATCGCTTGCTTGCCCGCGTCCGCGACGTAGACGTTGCCGGAGCCGTCCACCGCCACTCCCTCTGGATCGTTGAGCCCCGATGACACCAGCGTGCTCACCTGCTGCGTTGCCGCGCTCCACTCGTAGATCGCTTGGGTGCCCGCGTCCGCGATGTAGACGTTGCCGGAGCCGTCCACCGCCACCCCATTAGGCTGGGAGAGGCCCGACGATACCAGTGTGCTCACCTGCTGCGTCGCCGCGCTCCACTCGTAGATCGCGCCGCTGCCGGTATCGGCGATGTAGACATTGCCGGAGCTGTCCACCGCCACGCCAGCTGGACCCAGCAGGCCCGACGACACCAGCGTGGTCACCTGCTGCGTTGACGCGTTCCACTCCTCCACGGCCAGGTGGCCCTGATCCGCGATGTAGACGTTGCCTGATCCGTCCACCGCCACTCCAAATGGGTCCTTTAGCCCCGACGACACCAGCGTGCTCACCTGCTGCGTCGCCGCGCTCCACTCGTAGACCGCTTGGTTGTCCTGGTCCGCGAAGTAGACGTTGCCCGAGGCATCCACCGCCACTCCAGACGGGTTCTTTAGCCCCGACGATACCAACGTGGTCACTGGACCCGGTCCGGTATAGTTTGTTCCCGCCTGTGTCACGGTCAGTGTGAGACCCGCGATAGTCAGCGTGCCAATGCGTGTTCCCGTGCCGGTGAACGGATCGATCATGAACACTACCACGCTGTTGCCGGCGCCGCTAACGCTCCCGGCGGAAATGTGCAAGAAGGAAGAACCGTTGGAGCTGGCCGTCCACGCGCCCCCGTAAGTCAGTTCCACCGAGGTACTGCCCCCAGCACTCCCAACTAATAGCGCACTGGCGCCGAGTCCTTGGAATGTGACTTCGAAGCCCTGATTGACTGGCGCGGCAGCGGAGTAGTCCGTATTGCCCGACTGCGTTGCTTGGATGGTGCAGACGCCAGTGGAAACCAGAGTGACCGTGGCGCCCGATACCGTGCAGACCGACGCCGTCAGCGATGCGAAGCTCACGCTTAGACCGGAGGACGCGCTTGCGCTCGCAGCAAACGGGGCTGTGCCCAGGGGTTGATTCGAGAGCGCGCCGAAGCTAATGGTCTGGCCTCCTTGCGTCACCTGGAAGCTCTGGCTGACGGGTGTGGCAACCGCATAAGTGATGCCGTCGCCTGGCTGCGTAGCTTGGATAGTGCAAGTGCCAAGATTGACGAGGATCACGGTGGAACCCGATACCGTGCAGACCGATGTTGTTTGCGAATTGAAGCTTACCATCAGGCCGGAGGACGCGGTCGCGTTCAATGACGGCGGTGTACCGAAGGAGTACTGGCTCGAAAGCGGGGTGAAGCTGATGGTCTGGGCCGTCAAGCCGCTCTGCGTCACGGTGATTGACTGGCCCAGTACGCTGATGCTCGCCGCCTGGGAGGAGGTGGTCGTGTTTGCAGTAAACGAGAAATTGACCACTCCACTGGCGATGGGTCCGATGGTGAGCCAGCTCTGGTTGCTCGATGGCGCGAAGATCCCGCTGAGCGACGCCGTGGCCGGAAGCACTGGAAGCAACCGGTCGGAACCGGCCGCGGCAGGCTCGGTGAACCCACTGGCCGGGCCGACATACGCATTGAGGATCACTTTGATCGCCTGGTTACCGCTATCCGCGAAGTAGACGTCGCCGGAGCCGTCCACCGCCACTCCGAAGGGGCCGCTGAGTCCCGTGGACACCAACGTGGCCACCGTCTGCAGCGATGCGCTATATTCCTCGATCGCCTGGTTACCGGTATCCGCGAAGTAGACGTTGCCGGAGCCGTCCACCGCCGTCCCGGTGGGACCATTCAGGCCCGAGCTCGACGGCACTAGCGTGGTCACCGCCTGCGTCGCCGCGCTCCACTCCTCCACCACGTTGAGGACGCTATCGGAAAAGTAAACGTTGCCGGAGCTATCCACCGCCACGCCCGAAGGACTGCTGATCCCCGACGACACCAGCATGGTCACCGCCTGCGTCGCCACGTTCCACTCCTCGATCGCGCTGTTGCCGGTATCCGCGAAGTAAACGTCGCCGACCGCGTCCACCGCCACTCCCCAAGGATTATTCAGCCCCGACACCAGCGTGGTCACCGTCTGCGTCGACGCGCTCCACTCCTTGATCGCGTTGTTGCCCGAATCGGCGAAGTAGACGTTGCCGGAGCCATCCACCGCCACTCCGGAGGGACCGCTGATCCCCGACGACACCAGTGTGGTCAACGCCTGCGTCGTCGCGTTCCACTCCTCGATCAGGCCGAGGGCGCTATCGGAGAAGTAAACGTTGCCGGAACCGTCCACCGCCGTCCCGATCGGAGTATTCAACCCAGGCGCCAGCGAGGTTACCGGACTCGGCCCGATATAGTTCGTGCCCGCCTGTGTCACCGTCAGAGTAAACCCTGCGATGTTCAGCGTACCCGTGCGTGATCCGGTGCCAGCGAACGGATCGACGGTGAACTGGACCAGGAAGTTGCCGGTGCCGCTGGCGCTTCCGCCGGAAATGTGCAAGAAGGAAGGACCGTTGGAGCTGGCGGTCCAAGCGCCGCCGTAGGTCAGTACCACCGAAGAACTGCCTCCAGCGCTGCCCACTACGAGCGAAGTGGTACCGAGTCCTTGGAACGTGACTTCGAAGCTCTGGTTGACTGGCGCGGCAGGGGAGTAGTCCGTATTGCCCGCTTGCGTGGCTTGGATGGTGCAAAAGCCAGTGGAAACGAGAGTGACCGTGGCGCCCGATACCGTGCAGACCGATGTTGTCAGCGAGGCGAAGCTCACGGAAAGACCCGAGGACGCGGTTGCGCCTACCGTGAACTGCGCAGCGCCGAAGACCTGATTCGAGAGCGGGTTAAAGGTGATGGTCTGGGGGCCTTGGGCCGCGAAGTTCGCCGTGATCGACTGAGGTGCGTTCATCGGCAGAATCAGCGGATTGCTGGTTGAGGTCGTCGAGCCCGTAAAATTGACGAAGTAGTAACCGGCGGAAGGCGTCGCGGTGATAGTGGCATTGGTGCCGGAAACGTAAAGCCCGCCCGGGCTCACCGTGCCTCCCGTCCCCGCCGAAGTCGTGAGCTGGTACGAAGTTGCCCCCGTCGTGCCAGTATCCACAGTCTGGCTCTCCGCGCAGATAACCGTCGTTCCGTCGCTCTGAAACAATGTCGATACGACTTGCACCACGCCCATCGGCGAAAGTGTGTACGTCTTAAATATATCGGTGGGTGGAACCGTGGCACGAACCGCCTCAGACCAAAGTTGCATGATGGTGGCGCCGTTCTGGTTCAGCGTCGTGGTCCAGACAGCGTTGGTCGTAATTCCCAGGCCGAAAGTGAACTTCAAGCCTGCGTTCCCGCCGAACGCTTCATCCGCCGTTAGGTAGAACACGGTCATACCAAGCCCGCAGGCCGGTATACGTCCAATCTTATTGCCAGTGTATTCGGCAAACCACAGTGCGCCGTCCGGACCGGCCACAATCTCCCACGGTTCACTGGCCCCTGTCGGTATGGGGAATTCGCTGATGATCCCATCCGTGGTCATCCGGCCGATCTGGTTGACGTTCGTCGCCGATTCTGTAAACCACAGCGCGCCATCCGGCCCCACCCCCAGCCCCGATGGTATACTCCCCGACGTTGGTGTAGACCACTCGGCCAAAATGCCGTTCGTGGTTATGTGCCCGATCTTGTTGTTCCAGTTCTCGGTAATCCACAGGTTGCCGTCCGGACCTGGAAGGATCTGCGTCAGGAAGCTATCGGGAGTCGGCGCCGGATACTGGTTGGTTATCGCCCCGTCCGTCGTCATGCGGACGATCTGGTTTCCGCCGTTCTCGTTGAACCAGATCGCACCATCCGGGCCGGAAGCAATCCCCGAGGGGGTGCTGTTGGGGGTCGAGATAGGATACTCGGTGATCGCACCAGCCGTTGTAATGCGGCCGATGTTGTTGCCCGTGTTTTCCGTGAACCAGATGGCGCCATCCGGGCCGGAAGCAATCCCGGAGGGCGTGCTACTGGGAGTCGGGACGGGATACTCGGTGAGCACCCCAGCCGCCGTGATGCGGCCGATCTTGTTGCCCGTGTATTCGGTGAACCACATGGCGCCATCCGGGCCGATAATGATGGCCCAGGGAGAGCCTGCCTGCGCGCCGAAAGGTAAGGGATACTCGGTGATCACCCCAGCCGTCGTAATACGGCCGATCTTGTTGCCTGCGGTCTCGGTGAACCAGAGGGCGCCGTCCGGACCCAACGCGATCGATTCCGGCTGGGAATTGGCCGTTGGCACCGGGTATTCGGTTATAGCACTCTGGTTTTGGAATGCGTACGACACGCCGGCACATAGTACTAGCAAAGCAGCCACGCGAGTCATACCACTCCTTCCTTGCGAACGCTTGATTTTGATACCCTGCCGGTTCGAGCAATGTGCGCACCGGAAGTTAACATATACAACAGCAAAAAGCAATAATGGAGGGTGTTCCAGCATCCAGGCCATTCGGCCTTGGCCCCGTTCGTCAAGCTCGGTCTTAGGTCAGGGCCCGGCAGGAGCAGTTAGAGGCCGACGTAAGGCGAAGCTGGGGCGAAGACCCGACGGCACTCGAATCCACGAAGGGTACATCAGAGGTACACGAAAAACAGGAGGCTGTTAACTAGATAGAGAAAACGTGGTGGAGGCGGCGGGAGTCGAACCCGCGTCCGAGAAAGCCCGCCGTGAAAAGAACTACGTGCGTTTCCGATTCGGTAGTTGTCGGCCGCCGCATTAGAACCGGCAAGAAAACGGCGGCTTAGCCCGATTGTCGTCAGCCTGCTGCTCCGAACAGAAGCTCTCGGCCCAATCCTTGAAGATGACGCCCGTTGGATGCCGTCAAGGCCCAGCACCCGGGGCGGCTACTTAATTAATTAAGCAGCGTATGCGAACTGTTGATTGGCAGTTCTGGTTTTCCGATCGTTTTACGGGAGCTCGGAACCCGGCACGCCTTCCCACAACGATTCAATCCCGTCGAATCCGTTGCGCCCCCCTCTACTTCCAATGATACCACCCCGCTCGATATTCCACTGCCGCTATCATGAGAGTGAGCCATGGCCACCATCGCCTCGCCGGGAACGAGGCAGGAAAATCTCAATCAGCAAGCCCCTTTCTACAACGTCGTCTTGCTGGACGACGCGGAGCACACCTACGACTACGTTGTGGAAATGCTGGAGAAGCTGTTTGCTCTGTCTGCGTCGGACGCCTGGAACCACGCCGTGGAGGTGGATAACACCGGCCGCACCATCGTGATCACCTGCGAATTGCCGGCCGCCGAGTTCGGGCGGGATCAGATCCACGCCTTCGGAGCCGATTGGCGGATGCCGAACAGCAAAGGATCGATGTCCGCGATCGTAGAACCTTGCAGTTAAACGCCAATTCCGTATTCCTGGTCTTCCTCGTATTCCTGGTATGCCGTTTTTTCTAAACCACCGGCGTCGGGAAGGTCTTCGAGATATGGTCGTGCCAGGTGAGCGTCTCTTCGTCCACCAGGCCCCACAGCAATCCGATTCCTCCGGCCATCAAGCTCAAGAAACCCGACGCAGTACGGTAAAACCGTTGCGCGCGCGTGGGCGTCTGGCCGTCGAAATTCACCAGCCGCAGCCGAGTCCACTTTTGGCCCGCGCGTATCGCCATTGGCCAGGCACCACAGCAGCCGGTAGAAGATCACCACGCCGGCCGCCACGCCAATAAGAGCGGGCGCCGTTTTGGCGTTGAACACAAATGCCCCGCCCGCCAGGCGGAAAACGATTCCGAAAACAGCCAGCGCCATGAGCGATAATGCTGGCATCCAGGGCGGCCGCCATCGCGCGATGCGCGGGGATCGCAACCGGAGCGTCGCAATAAATGACGCCATCCGCCGGCTTGGAGGATCGCGATTGGGCAAACTGGTGAGTGAACTCGAGAGCTTGCTTGCCCGGGAATCACCTTGCGCCGGCGCTGGCGCGGCGCGGACGTCTGTGGCTTGCGCGGGGACGGCTGGCACCGAATCAGGCGCGATGGTTTCGAATTGAACCACCAGCGGCAGTTCGCGCGAGGTAAAGAGCGAAGGTTGATAGGTGATCGGGGCGGCGCGGCGCGCTCGGTTCCGGCGCGACGATGCGTTTCATGCGAACACCGGCGCGGCCTCGTATTGCAAAACCGGCGCGGCCTCGTATTGCAAAACCGGCGCGGCCGCTGACGCCCCGTATAAACCGGGCTCATGCGCAGACGCCGGCCGCAGCGCCGGCAGCGATGATCGTCGTCAGCGTTCGCGGCTTGGCAGTATCGGCATTCCATCAAAACACCTCATTCCAAAAAAGCGCCTGTTCCCAAACAGCAACAGCGTGTTCCAAAAGCTCCTCTTGCGGACATCCGAACATCCATGCTACGGTTCTGGCTTGGAGCCTCGTTCCGTAGCTTGCGCGGCGCAAACTTCCCCTACCAAACCTCACGCAAGAGGTTATCTTTCTTCGTAACATATTTGGGCGAAAATGTCACGAACTTTATTGGGTTCGGGCGCGTGGGTCATCGCCGCGTTGGTGGCCGTTTGCCTGTTCGCGTGCCCTTTACTGCTCGCCCAGCAGCCTCCGCCTCCCATTCCCACCGCTGCCGCGCCTCCGCCCCCGCCGCCGGAAGTCCCTAACGCTGCGAATCCCGGACCAGCGGTTGAAAATCCGGCGCCCCGGCGCGCCGGGCCCCGACGAATATACGTTGAACTCCGAAACCCAGGAGTCCGATGGCGACCTGCGCCACCTGCGCGGCCACGTCCATTTGGAAATGTCGGACAAGAAACTGGACGCCGACGCCGTGGATTACAACGACGACACTGGCGACGTAGAGGCCTGGGGCAACGTCCGCTACGAAAATTTCCTGGACGGCACCAAACTCAACTGCGATCACGCCAAGTACAACGTGAACACCGAGACGGGCATCTTCTACGACGTGCGCGGCACCTCGGAAACCAAGATCATTGCGCGCCCCGGCCTGCTCACCACCAGCAATCCGTTCTACTTCGAAGGCAAATGGGGCGAGCGTGTGGACGGAAAGTACATCATGCACGATGGCTTCATCACCGATTGCAAGGTTCCCAAACCGTGGTGGCGGCTCACCAGCACCAAGTTCGACATCCTTCCCGGCGAGCGCGCCATCACGTACCATGCCTTGTTTCGCGTCAAGAGGGTGCCGATTTTTTACTTCCCCGCCTATTACAAATCGTTGAAAGTGCTTCCGCGCCAGAGCGGTTTCCTCACGCCCAACATCGGACACAGCTCCACTTACGGCGAAATGTTCGGGCTGGCCTACTATTGGGCCATCAGCCGCAGCTACGATGCGCTTTATCGCATTCAATACTTCACGCTTCGCGGCCCCGCGAACACCCTCGAACTGCGCGGCAAGGTGAGGCCCGGCACCGATTTCAGCCTCCACGTGTACGCCGTGGAAGATCGCGGCATCATCGAAAACGGCGTGGTCCAGAAGCAGGGCGGCGAGGAATTGACTTTCGATGGCCACTCCGATCTGGGCGACGGTTGGGAGGCGCGCGTGCACATCGACGAATCTGAGCTCCTTTCTGTTCCGGGAAGCCTTCAGCCAGTCCTTCCACGAGACCATCTTTTCAGAAACGCACTCCGTGGGATTTGTCATCAAGCACTGGTCCAGCTACACGTTCGACGTAGCGGCCGACCGGGACCAGGAATTCGAGAACACCACCCCCAGCGACACCATCATCATCAAAAAGCTGCCGGAGGCTGAGTTTCTCAGCCGCGACCGGCAGATCCTGGGCGGCGTGCTTCCGCTGTGGTTTTCGTTCAACAGCAGCGCCGGCTTCCTGGACCGCACAGAGCCCGAGTATGAAACGCCCCGGTTTGTCGGCCGGCTGGATGTCTATCCGGAAGTCACCACGGCGTTTCACTTCGCCGGCTTCAGTCTCACTGCGACCGGAGCCATCCGCGAAACCGAATACGGCGACAGCATCGTGAACGGCGTGATTAGCGACCAGGGTATGCTGCGCAACGCCCGTGAGCTTGACGTCCAGCTCATCCCGCCGGCCTTCGAGCGGATCTTTCAATCGCCCAAATGGCTGGGAGGCGACAAAGTGAAGCACGTGATAGAACCGCGCATCGACTACAAGTTGGTCGGAGGCATCGACAATTTCAACAACATCATCCGCTTCGATGAAAACGACATCATGAGCGACACCGACCAGGTGACCTTTTCGCTGACCAATCGGCTGTTCGTGAAGGACAATAACGGCAACGTCAACGAAGTATGCCAGCTGGGAAGTGGCTCAGAGCCGCTACTTCGATCCCTCCTTCGGCGGAGCCGTGATTCGCCGGCCAGCGAAACGTCGTGGAATCCACCGAAGATCTGGACGGGTTCGATCTTCTTGGATGGGCCGCGAAACTATTCACCGATCGTCTCCATAATTCGCTTCCAGCACGTAGTCGGGGTGCGAATGGCGGATGGACTATGATCCGCTGCTGGGCCGTATTAGCAACAGCAGCTTCAACGGGAACATTCGCCTGTCGCAAATATTTCTTTTCGATCGGGCACACCGACGGTCCGGCCGGACCCGGTTGTGGTCGCCCCCAGCAATCAGATCAACGTGCTGCTGGCGGTGGGCAATCAAAACCGCAAGGGCTGGAACGCCGCCGTCACGGCCTTTTACGACCTGCACCGCGACATTCTGGACTTCGCCACCACCGAGATTACCTATAACACCGACTGTTGCGGCATCAGCGTCGAATATCGCCGCTACAACTTCGGCGTGCGCGATGACACGCAATACCGGCTTTCGTTCTCCATCGCCAACGTCGGATCATTCGGTAATCTGCGCAAGCAGGAACAGAATCTACTAGCGGTCCGATACCGGCTCGCCGCTCATGGCTTCGTCCAGCAATATGCGTGAACTTTCTGGCTTTGTGATCGACGTTGTCCTTGAGATTCGTCAGGCGGCGCTCCAGCGACTCCAGCTCGTCGGCCAGGTGCAGGCATGCCAGGACAGCCGCGCGAGTGGCGTCGATGTTGCCGGCGCGCACGGCGATGGAGGACATCAAGTCGTCCACTCTTTCGCGCGAGATGTTCAATCCGGCCGGGCTCCTCGGAAGCCACCAAGGAATAGGTCTGGTTGAAGATAGTGACACGGACCGGTTCCGTGTTCGGCATGGCTTTAGCTTGTCATTTTTTGCGGAGCCGCGCAAGACGCGAGCCGCGATTTACCGAGCCGCGATTTACCGAGCCGCGACCGTTAGGGAGCGGTCCTACCCCCCGCTCAGCAAATCCATCTGCCCCAGCAGCTTCTCGATCCGCGTCCGCACCTGCTTGCGCTCGCTCCGCAGATCGTCCAGCTCCTGCCGGACCGCGTCCCGTTCGGCGATGGCTGACGCCAATTGTGACTCCAGCGCCGACTTGTCGGCCCGTAAGCTCGTCACCAGCTCCACCGCCCGCGTGATGCGCTCCTCCAGATGACCGAGCGAATCCGGTTCCTGTTGCGCGGCGTTCATAGTTGTTTACGCCCGGCTGATTATGACCCGGCGTGAGCGGCCTTGGCCTTCTCCACCAGCGCCGCGAAGGCTGCACCGTCGTTGGCGGCCATGTCGGCCAGAATCTTGCGATTCAGCTCGATACCGGCCTTCTTCAGGCCGTTGATGAACTTGCTATAGGAGATGTCCCCGGTGCGGCAGGCCGCCCCAATGCGAACGATCCATAGCGAACGGAAGTCGCGCTTCTTGCGGCGCCGTCCGACGAATCCATAGCGTAAAGCCTTCTCGACGGCTTCCTGAGCCGCCCGATTCAGCTTGCTTTTTGTGAGGAAGTAGCCCGACGCCCGCGCCAGCGTCTTGTGGCGGTAAGCTCTGCGTTTAGTTCCGCGTTTTACTCTTGGCACGTTTTTACTCCTGAGTTAAATTTTGCCGGCGGTAACGGCACGTGCGGCGCCGTTCCACACAGCATCCGTACTTAGTACGGGATCATTCTCTTCAGCTTAGCCTGGTCCGTCTCGTCGGCCACCACGCTATGCTTCAGCTTGCGCTTGCGCGAGCGCGTCTTGGACGTCAAGATGTGCCGGGCAAACGAATGATGGCGAACCACCTTGCCCGTACCGGTCTTCTTGAACCGTTTGGACGCACCCTTATGTGTCTTCAGCTTCGGCATTGAAATTTTCCTGGGTTAAAAAGCGACCTCTTCAGTCTAGCACAAGCCGCAGCACCGTCCCCAAAATGTACTCCCCCCCTGTAACGTTAGCCGCGTACGTTACGCTCCATTAAACTACCGTTTCGACTGGATAGTTCGCTATCGATTTCAGATTTACGCTGGGCTTGGAGGATATGCAAATTATGCATCGCATGTGGATAGTAATTGGGCTTTCGGTGGTTTTGTCCGCTCCGGCACTCTGGGCCGCGAGGAAGACCACATCCGCCCCCGCAAACACGGGCTCCGAACATCAGTCAACCCAGCGCTGGGCCGCCCAGGACCTGAAGGGCTCCATCAGTATGGTGGACCCGAAAATGAACCTGCTGGTGGTCCGCGATTCTTCCGGCGTGCCCTTCGACATCAAAATAGCGCCGTCCACCCGGATTGACGCCGGCGCCAAGCGCGAAGAGCTTTCCCAGTTGGCTCCGAATCAATCCGTGTCGGTTCACTTTGTTCCGGAAGGCCGCGGCGATATCGCGCGAACCATCCAAGTGAACCATTAGCCGCCCCCGCTTAAGCGGGATGCTTCAATAGTTTCTCGGCCTCGCGGAGGTGTTCCTCCAAGGTGGGGAGCGCTTGGGTCGCGTAGGTTTTCACGTCCTGATCCCGGCCGTGCTGCGCCTCGCGCTTGAACGCCGCGAGCACTCTTTCGTGATCCCGGACTTCGTCGCGCAGAAACTGGCCGTCGAACCTTTTGCCCTTGAGATCCGCAAGGCGTTCCACCGTCTTGTCGCGGTGGACGTTGATGCCTTTGGGAATCGACAGCCCCAGCTTACTCTCCAACATTGCCAGTTCTTCGTAGGCCTTGGTGTGATCCTTCGCCAGCGTCTGACCAAAGTCTTTGACAGGGGACTGAGCGGCCCTTCCTTCCGCCATCTCGCCTATGTGCGCCTCGGTCATGTCCGTGACCGCAGCCATCCTGAGAAATGCTTTGTCCAGGGTGCTGAGCTTGCTGGATTGGGCGAGTGCCGGAAGGGCGAGTAAGACGGAGCAGCAGCCGGCAATCACGGTGCGAGTTGGAAACATGAATTACCTCCTGTTTCCATGTTCACGGCGGAGTGATGAGATAACAATCCAGTGGAGACTGTAGTTAGTGCAGGGACCTCCTCAGGTCGGAGTAAGCCGGCCTTCCCTCAGGATCTCCTCGGTGAGCCTGTGAACGCCCGTCGAGGGATTGCCACCGTCGGTTCCTCGACCATGATGCCATTGCTCGAGCTCGATGGATCGCCGTATTGCTTCGTCATACTTTACGAGTAACGTCTCACAGGGTAACCTCTTGTCGTACCGAGGCATATATTCCCTGCACAGTCGCTGAACTTCATGTCGGTCGATGTGAGCGTGCCGCTCCTGAAAGTGGAGAAGAGCCCACAGCTCGAAGCAGGGATTCGAGACCGCGACCTTTATGCCATTGTCGCGAGCCTGTTGCTGAGCGTCGGCCAGGTACGGATGTTGATCAACGTCGAAAACGCACCAGGAAACATCAAACCTCAGATTATGATCTTTGTCACGCTTGGCGGCTTTCTCTCCGGCCCGCTTAACTTCGACGGCCCGCTCGACCAGCGTCTTTGGCGTTCCGCCAGACTCGATCTGCAACTCGATAAGGCGGCTTTTAGTTTGGATTCGAAGGTCGTTGAAATAGTGTCGTTCGGTGACGATACCCTCGCAGACGATCAAGATTCGCCGCTTTACTTCCCTGTATGGGCGGCGACGCCGTAGGCTATCCCTTGGCTTCGCCATCGCTGTCAGAAAAACTAGTCACGAACTCGTCCGAATGGATAAACGGGATGGCACCGTATCGTCCTTGCAGGTAGCCGCTTTCGAGGTTCTCTTGTCGGCGCGGCTTGAAGTCTGTGAGCGGGTACAGGTGACTCTCTCCCTTGGCATCCTTCTCGGTGAACCAGATCTGATCACGCCTGAGTATTCCAGTATTTAGCAGATTGGTGTCGTGCGTATTGAAGATCAGTTGGGCACCCTTAGGATTTTGAGCGCGGTCTTCGAATAGCCGCATGATCTCGATCGCGATCAAAGGATGCAGGCTGGAGTCGAGTTCATCGACGCAGATCACCCCACCGTACTTTAGCGCCTCGACAAGAGGGCCAAGGAGAGCGAGGTAGGCAAGCGTTCCAGCCGACTCGTGCTCAAGGTCGAAGGTCATCAACCTACCGTCTATCCAATGACGAGGACTAACAGTGATAGTCGACTCGTCGGCCCCAAGAAGCCTTTCTACCTTTTTCCTTGCATCCTCGCCCAATTTCGTGACAGTCACACGGAGATCGGCGATTCCCAGGTCGGCGACGCTCAGAAGCCGCGTTATCAGCGCGTGGGTTTCACGGTCCTCCTCGCACATCTTGATTGTCTGCCTAGTCTCCTCGCTGCGATCCCCGGTCACGAACACGAGGTTGGTCCAGAACCAATCGTAAATAGGGAGCAGCCTTTCATGATTGTTCTGAGCTGCTGCGGAGAGAAACAGACTGTTTTTTCTCGTCAGCTGCTCGATAACCCTATTCTCACCGGCCAATTTCTCACTGAATGAGATCGGCCTCCCCGCCTTGCGGCTAAACCAGGTCTGCTTTTTGCCCTTGGGATAGACATGCAGCCACTCCTCCAACACGACGGCAGAGTTCATGGCAAATCCATACTGATGCCGAATGTCCGATCGGATGAAATCCACCACGAACCTCGCCGGACACTCTGCCGTCTCGCCCGCGAATGGTTCCAAGGGGATCGCCTGCTCCGGCTCCCAAAGCCTCTGTGACTCGCGGATCGCACGGCTCATAAACTGAAGGGCCCGCAAAACCGTTGTCTTGCCGGAGGCATTTGCACCATATATAGCGGCGACCGGCAGCACCCTATCTTTGAGCCCTGGAACCTCGAAAACACCCTCAGAGTGATCATTGAGCGGTCCAGCGACGAGGGACAGCTCTTGCTCGGCTGCGAAACGACCGATAATTCGAAAACTGGAATCGGAGAAGCATCAAAATAGTCCTATCGGCAGTTTTCGTGCCGATCTGTGCACAATTCTCGCATAGAATCGGCTCAGACACCTGGTTCCAGCCACTTTACGCCTAGATTGAGCTATTCCTGGCTATCCTGATACTCTTCCAGCCACGCCATCTGGATCGCCTCCAGCTTGCCTTCGGTCGACGCCTTCGGGTCGTCCTTGAAATCGGCCAGCTCCGTGATCCATTGGTGCAGGTCGGTGTAGCGGATGTGCGTCGGGTCCAGATCGGGGAATTTCTCGTGCAGCGCCAGCGCGATGTTTTCGGTGTGGTCCCAGGTGAGTCCCGGCATCAGGTTTGAGTCCCCTTGAGCATGTTTTCGGCCAGCTTGATGGTCGCCTGATTCACTTCCTCGATCTTGGCCGCGATCAAGTGATGATCGTCCGAGTTGTAAACCAGCAGCAGCTCGTTGATGGCTTTGTCGATGGCCGCGCGCTCTTCGTCGGCCAGCTCGAAGTACGCGTCGTGCTTGCGGGCTTTTCCACAGCCAGCAGAATCGCGTCGGCCTCCACGCGCTGCTCCCGCACCTGCCGTTCGGCGAAATCCTGCTCGGCCTTCTCGAACGATTCCTGGATCATCTTCTCCACTTGCTCGTCCGTCAAGCCGTAGGAAGGCTTCACTTCGACGCTGTGTTCCTTGCCGGTGCGCTGATCGCGCGCGGTGACGCTCAGGATGCCATTGGCGTCGATCAGGAAGCGGACTTCGATGCGCGCCATGCCGGCCGGCACCGGGTCGATGCCCTTCAGATCGAATCGCGCCAGGCTGCGATTATCCTTCACCAGCTCGCGCTCGCCCTGCACCACGTGGATCAGAACATTGGTCTGCCCGTCCACGCCGGTGGTGAAGTTTTCGGTGGCGCTGGCCGGGATGGTCGAATTGCGATGGATCAGCTTCGAAACCACGCCGCCCATGGTCTCGATGCCGAGCGAGAGCGGCGTTACATCGAGCAGCAGCTTGTTTTCCACGGCGCCCGATAAAATCGCCGCCTGCACCGCGGCGCCCAGCGCGACCACTTCGTCCGGATTGAGCTCGGTGTGCGGCTTGGAGCGGAACAGAGTTCCGACCGCCGAGCGCACCAGCGGAATGCGCGTCGATCCGCCCACCATCACCACTTCGTCGATTTGATCCACGCGTCACGCCCGCGTCTTTGATGCAATCGCGGCACGGCCCCAGCGTGCGATCGACGATCGGCGTAATCAGCTTGTCGAACAGCTCGCGCGTGATCTCGCGCTCGATATTTCTTGCCGTGATATTCAAGCTCGATGGTCGCGGCCGGAACGAACGAGAGCCGCTCTTTGGCCTGGATCACCGCGCGCCGCAGCCGCTGCACGCCTTCGTTGTCCTGGCGACAGATCCTCGCCCCATTCGCTCGCCACGTCTTCCAGCGCGATGCGCAGCAGCAGATTGTCGATGTCGTCGCCGCCCAGGTGCGTATCGCCGTTGGTGGCCAGCACTTCGAAAATTCCGTCGTGCAATTTCAGAATCGAGATGTCGAACGTGCCGCCGCCCAGATCGTACACCGCGACGATGCCGTTCTCGCGCTTGTCGAGCCCGTAGGCCAGCGCCGCCGCGGTCGGCTCATTCACCAGGCGCAAAACTTCCAGACCCGCGATGCGTCCGGCATCTTTGGTGGCCTGCCGCTGCGCGTCGTTGAAATACGCCGGAACCGTGATCACGGCTTTGTCCACCGGCCACGCCGAAATAATCCTCGGCATTCTGCTTCAACTGGCGCAGCACCATCGCCGAAATCTCGGGCGGCGTGTAGGTGCGGTCGCCCAGCTGAAGTTGAATCACCGATTCGCTGCCCGGATGCGATGTGGAACGGAAACAGCTTCAGCTCTTCCTGCACGTCCTCGAGCCCGCGCCCCATCAGCCGCTTCACCGAATAAACCGTGCGTTCGGGCTGCGTCAGCAGCAGCTCGCGCGCCGCGATTTCCGACCACCACTTCCCCGCTCGGAGCGATCGAAACCACGCTCGGCACCAGCTTGTCGCCATCGGCGCCGGGAATGATCCGCGGCCCGGTGAGATCCATGAAGGCGACCAGGCTGTTGGTGGTGCCGAGGTCGATGCCGACGATGTGGCCCGTTGATGCGAAGTCGATTTCCATGGGTTAGAGAGCTGGGATTGGGGGTTGGGGATTGGGGGTCAAGGTACGCTCTACTTCAGATACAAGGTTCTGGATGTATTTGCGGCGGTTTAAGACATTGCGAATCTCCGTCAGCACGTCTCGCGGATTGCGATGCGTCGTATTGCGCGAACAGCGTCTGCAAGTTGCTGATCCGTGTCGCCGAGCATGTCCGTGAAATTCTTGTCCGCCTGCTCCAGCTGCGGACGCGCGGAATCGTCGCCGCCCCGCATCTCCTCCAGCGCCATGTTCAGTTCGAAAACTTCTTCCAGCAACTCCGGCGGAACATCTTTGGAGCGCTGCTCGCCGATGTCGAAACCCTCCAGACTCAGCAAATATTGCGCGCGCTTGATCGGATCTCTGCAGCGTCCGGTAAGCGTCGTTGAGCGCCGAAGACATATCCAGCGCCCGCTGCCGTTCCGCTTCCGGCTTTTGCATGAAACGATCGGGATGCAACTGCCGGCTCAACTCGTAGAAACGCTGCTTGGAGGTCGTCCACGCGAAAGCTTGAGGCGCGCGTGGAATACCGAGGAGTGCGTAGATAGTCGCGTCACGCCGAAAAAGACGTTCCGCAGCCGCAGCTTTTCTTCGCGTTCGGATTATCGAACTCGAAGCCGGAGTGAATCAGCGAGTCCTTCCAATCGAGCGTCATGCCGTCCAGATAGACCATGCTCTTGGGATCGACGAAGACCTTCACGTCTTCGAACTCGTAGACCTTGTCGGTGGGCCGCGGCTTCACGTCGAACTTGAACTGATAGCTCAAGCCGGAGCAGCCGCCGCCCAGCACGCCCAGGCGCAGCCCTCCCTGGACTCCATGCTTGGCGAACTGCTCGCGGATCTTCGAGACCGCCTTGGGTGTTACGGTAACCATCACTCGTTTAGATGCAACCGCCGCCTACTTGGATACCGCGACGGCTTCCGTCTGGCTGGCAGTCTTCTTCTTGTAGTCGCCGATCGCGGCCTTGATCGCGTCCTCGGCCAGCACCGAGCAGTGAATCTTCACCGGCGGCAGGCTCAGTTCGTTCACGATGTCGGTGTTCTTGATCGCCAGCGCTTCGTCCACCGTCTTGCCGCGCAGCCATTCGGTCGCCAGCGACGAACTGGCGATCGCGCTGCCGCATCCGAAGGTCTTGAACTTGGCGTCTTCGATGATGCCGGTCTCCGGATTCACCTTCACCTGCAGCTTCATCACGTCGCCGCATTCCGGCGCGCCTACCATGCCGGTGCCCACATTCGGGTCGCTCTTGTCCATCGAGCCGACGTTGCGGGGGTTATTGTAATGGTCGATAACTTTGTCGGAATAAGCCATGTTGATTCTGTCCTCTCTCTGTCCTTATCTTAATGCGCGGCCCACTGGACCTTCGATAAATCGATTCCCTCTTTCGCCATCTCGTACAGCGGCGAAAGTTCGCGGAGCTTCTTCACCACGTCGATCACCTTGGCCGCCACGTAGTCCACTTCTTCTTCGGTATTGAACCGGCCCAGGCCAAAACGAATGGAGGAGTGCGCCAGATCGTCGCCCGCGCCCAGAGCCTTCAAAACATAGCTGGGCTCCAGCGTGGCCGACGTGCAGGCCGAGCCGCTCGAAACCGCGATATCGTTGATGCCCATCAGCAGCGATTCGCCTTCCACATAGGCGAAGCTGATGTTCAGATTGTTCGGCAGCCGGTGCTCCATGGTGCCGTTGATATAAGTCTCATCCAGCTCCGATTGCAGCTTGTCGCGCAGCTTGTCGCGCAGAAACGCCATGCGCTTGGATTCTTCCGCCATCTCCGCCTGGCACATCGCGCACGCCTCGCCCAATCCCACGATACCCGGAACGTTCAGCGTTCCGGACCGCATGCCGCGCTCGTGCCCGCCGCCATCCATCTGCGCCGTGATCTGCACGCGCGGGCTCTTGCGCCGAACATACAGCGCGCCCACGCCCTTCGGGCCGTACATCTTGTGCCCGCTCAGCGACATCAGGTCGATATTGTCCTTGATCACGTTCACCGGAACTTTGCCCACCGCCTGCGTCGCATCGGTATGCAGCAGCACGCCCTTCGCTTTGGCGATCTTGCCCGATCTCGGCGATCGGCTGGATCACGCCGATTTCGTTGTTGGCGTACATGATGCTGATCAGGATGGTCTTGTCGGTGATGGCCGCCTGCAACTGCTCCAGATCCACCAGGCCGTTGGTCTGCACCGGCAGATAGGTCACGCGCACGCCGTGCTTTTCCAGCCGCTTGCAGGTATCGAGGATCGCCTTGTGCTCCGTCGCCGCGGTGATGATGTGGTTGCCCTTTTCGGCGTACATCTCCGCCACGCCTTTGAGCGCCAGGTTGTTCGATTCCGTGGCGCCGCTGGTGAACACGATCTCTTTGGCGGTCGCGCCGATCAAGCTCGCAATCTGCTTGCGCGATTTCTCCACCGCTTCTTCGGCTTCCCAGCCAAAGCTGTGATTGCGGCTGGCGGCGTTGCCGAAGGTCTGCGGTGAAATACGGCTTCATCGCCTCGAACACGCGCGGATCCATCGGCGTGGTCGCGTGATAGTCCATGTAAATCGGCAGTTTCATTGGTAGTCCCTCATCTCACATCGTCTTCTGCGCCGCTGGCGAAAGGTCATACAGTTCTGAATTCTTGAATTCCGCCTTCGCCGAATCCGCGGACATGTCTGAGATACTGATGCTCGCCAGAAGGCGCAGGATTCCTTCGTGAACCTTCTGCAGCGGATCGCGCACAATGCATTTGTCGGTGTGTACGCAATAGCCGTGCTCGGTGAAACACGCCGTCAGAAAAATCGGCCCATCGATGGTGCGGATCACTTCGTACGCCGTGATCTCGCGCGGGTCCCGAGCCAGCTTGTAGCCGCCGTTGGTCCCATGCTCGGATTGCAGGAACCCGCTCTTCACCAGCTTCTGCAGGATCTTCGACAGCAGCGCCGCCGGGATGCCATAGGTTTCGGCGATCTCTTTGGCGCTCGAGCTCGCAGGCGCACTCATCGCCAGGTGCTTCAAGGCGATGAGCCCGTAATCCGCTTTTTTAGTGAGCTTGAGCATCTGCGACCGGAACAGTCCTACATCATTATGAACGATCCGAATGACAAGCGTCAAGTGGAATTGTTTCAAGCAGATAGATATTCAAGACCGGAAGTGTCGCATATTGAGCAGGTTCCCGATTCTGAGCCGCGCGCCAGCAGCACACTCAGAGACGACCGGAAGTCGTGCACTGGAGCCAGCGGGCGGGCCGAGGACGACCGGGAATCGTGCCCTGGGACAACACCCGGTGGAACACAACCGGACGGGGGGCAACATCGACTCGAAGAATACCGGACCGGGGGCGCGTGAGCCAGCGGTTTTTGGCCTGCCTCCGCTTACGCAGGCGGCTTCCGGCGCTCGCCGGATTTGCGTTGCAACCGGGCACGGGCCTTAGCCGGGTCAACGGTCTCGCCGCGATCGAGGGACGCTAGGCGTCGGCCAAGCTCCCCATTGAACTCGGCCAGTTGGGCGGCGCGAGCGGAGTCGTGCTCCTCCAGAAGCCGAAGGGCTTCGCGGACCACTTCACTCGCCGAGTTGTAGCGTCCCGATCCGACTTTGGCGCTGACGAATTTTTCTAGTTCCGGGGTGAGCGACACGTTCATTGGGAGGCCCTCTTTCTCTACCCTATTAGCGATAGCGAAGATTGTCAATGTCTGTTATCGTAACCTTGTGGGCTCCGGGATCTCTCCTTGCGCCGGGAACCGTTCGCATCGTTGCATAGTGCGGCGGCAAACGTCGCTGAACAGAAGCATCTGTAGTGTTACGTGCCGGCGAATTCTGCATGAAGCACAGCCGTTTCAAATATTTTTCTAAGCTCGAATACGCGGATCAGTTTCTCGACGGAAAATTGTTCTGCCAGACGGCCGCTTTCTTCCGGGATTATGAGGATGCGCAGGCACAACAGATAATCGGCGACGAATATGAAGGCACACGGCTCTACCGACCGCTAAGCGGTTTGGAAACGCAAATTACATTCATGTTGGGTTACCCGGCAAGAGCAAATTCTGAGCACCAAGCATTTTTCCAAAGCCATCCTCCAGCGCCTTCCTCACTGCCGGGATGTCCTGCCGAAATGCTTCGTACGCTTCTCGAAAAACCGTGTTCTTTTCCGCGACAGCTTGAGGAGCGGCCTCGGGTTAGGACGACAGTCATCGCCCTCCAGCATCCGATTGAAGTCCCAACCAATCCAAGTCACAAGCCAACGCGAAAACCCTTCCTGCTCCGATTCCCGCCGCGTGACGCCTACTTCCTCATCCTCCAAGTGCAACGCCGCCTGCCACTTCGAGCTCCTCCGGCGAAGCGCCACCACGGCCGCCACATCAACACTCCAATGGCCGATGCACGATGATCGGGACAGCATGGTCTAAAATCGAAGTCGATTGCCACCTCGCTGCGGGAGGCCAAGCCTCGGCATGATGCCTCAAATTACCAAACGAACCCAATCCCCTAAATGAACACCGCTCAGCCCCAAACCAATCGTTATTCTGGTCGCCGGATTCGCCCCTGCCGACCTATCAATGACGCCGACCCATCAATGAAAGTGCCACGCCGGCGTCTACCTGATCGAATAGGGCGCTACGGCTATAATGAACCTCGTGATACGTGAGGCCCGGCAGAGGACGAGCGTTGATTTTTGACGACCTCAGAGCGATCCAGTCCCAGCACGGCTACCTGCCGCCCGGCCAACTGCAAGAGCTCTCCAAACGCACCAGAATTCCGCTCTATCGCATCCACGGCGTCGCCGATTTCTATCCGACCTTTCATCTCAGCCGTCCGCCCAAAGTCAGGCTGAGCGTGTGCTCCGATATGTCCTGCCATTTGCGCGGCGCGGACCAGCTGAGGACATCCTTGCGGCAGCGTTTCCAAGGCATCAGTGAAAAGGATATCGCTGTCGGCGAGGTTTCCTGCCTCGGTCAATGCGACGGCGCGCCGGCGGTCTCCATCAACGATCGCATTTATCGCAGCGTCACCACTGAGCAGGCCGAGGCGTTGGTATTCACGGCGCTCGGCGGCGCCGAACTTCCCGAGATGCCGGCTGAGGAAAAGACTGCCTTGCTGAAGTCGGATCCCTATGCCGGCGGCCAGCAGTACGGCGCATTGCGCCAGTTGATTGCTTCGCGCGATTGGGACGGCGTGATCATGCAGCTTAGAGCCAGCGGCCTCAGCGGACTGGGCGGCGCCGGATTTCCCACCGGCGTGAAGTGGGAAGCGGTGCGCAAAGAGCACAGTCCAGAGAAATACGTGGTTTGCAACGCCCACGAGAGCGAGCCCGGTACCATCAAAGACCGCTTCATCCTGCGCAACCTGCCGCACCTGGTGATTGAGGGCATGATCGTCGCGGGCGTCGTCACCGGCGCGCAAAAGGGCATCCTGTATATCCGGCACGAGTATCCAGCGCACCGGAAAATTCTGCGCGAAGAGATTGAGCGCTGCTACCGCGAAGGCATCCTCGGCGCCGGCCTGCTGGGCTCCGGCCTCCGCTTCGACTTGGAGTTGTTCGTCAGCCCCGGCGGATACATATGCGGCGAAGAAAGCGCGCTGATCGAAGCCCTTGAAGGCAAGCGCGCCGAACCGCGCAACAAGCCGCCGTTTCCCGTGGCGCAGGGCGTTTTTAATAAGCCCACTGCGCTGAACAACGTTGAGACCTTCGCCAATGTGCCGCAGATTTTGGTGCGCGGCGTCGAGTGGTACAAGTCGCAGGGGCAAGCAGGCGCGGCCGGTCTCAAGTTTGTCGGCATCAGCGGCGACGTACGAAAACCCGGCGTATTTGAGATTCCCATGGGCCTGCCGATATCGGAGGTGATCTTCAATCTCGCGGGCGGAATGGTCGACGGAAAAAAGCTGAAGGCGTTCGCGCCATCTGGTCCTTCGTCCGGATATTTGCCCGCGTCCCAGGTGGATGTGCGGTTGGATCTCAAGTCGCTGGCCGCGGCCGGATCCATGCTCGGGTCGGCCGCTATCGTGGTCTGCGCCCAGGGCCGCTGCATGCTCGACATGGCCTTGAATGCGGTAAAGTTTTTCCGCAATGAATCCTGCGGCAAGTGCGTGCCCTGCCGGATAGGTTCGCAAAAGATGGTGGATATCCTGACGGGTTGGACGCGCGGCAAGGGCTCGGCCTCGGATATGCTGTTGATCGACGACCTGACGGAGGCCCTGCAGCTCACCTCCATTTGCGGGCTCGGGCAATTCGCGCACTCGCCGCTCAGCTCGGTGCTGCTGCACTTTCGCGACGAGATCGAAGCCCACGTTCACGGCCATCGCTGTCCCGAAGGCGTCTGTCCCATGCGCGAGGATGGCGCGTGAGCCCCATTCGATGAGTAATGTTCGATGAGTAATGTTCGATGAGTAATGTTCGATGAGCAATGTCGACCTGACCATCGACGGAATCCCGGTGTCGGTTCCCCAGGGAACTACGCTGTTCGACGCCGCGCGCTCCCACGGCATCCCGATTCCCACGCTGTGCCATCAGCAAAATGAAACGCCCGTGGGCGTGTGCCGCGTGTGCGTGGTGGATGTGGGCGGACGCGTTCTGGCCGCTTCCTGCGTTCGTCCCGCCGAAAACAAAATGGTGGTTTCCACCAACTCCGAAAAGGTGACGCGCGCGCGCCGGACGTTGCTGGAACTGCTGATGGCCGATCATCCCAGCCCTTGCGCCCGCCAGAGCCAATCGAACGATTGCGAGCTGGAAACGCTGGCCCGCCTGGAAGGCATCGCCCAGCCGCGCTTTCCCCGCCGCATATCGCCTCGCGGACAGGACAATTCGTCCCACGTCATCGCGGTGGATCACGAAGCCTGCATTCTCTGCGACCGCTGCATTCGCGGCTGCGACGAGATTCGCCACAACGACGTCCTTGGCCGGCGCGGCAAGGGCTTTCTGGCGGGCATCGCGTTCGATACCAACCTGCCCATGGGCAACTCCTCCTGCGTTTCCTGCGGCGAGTGCATGGTGTCGTGTCCCACCGGAGCGCTCATTAACAAGAGCGTGATTAAAACGGTCCTGCCGGGCCAGCCGGTGCATGTCGACGAGTTGCTGAAGCTTCCCTATTTCCAGAAAGTCTCGGGAACCTTTCTGGAGCTGAACCAGAACGCGGTGGTCCGCCGTCATTTTCGCCAGGGCGAGATCGTTTGCCGCGAAGGCGAATACGGTTCCACGGCGTTTTACATCCTCCAAGGCCAGGCTGAAGTCTTCCTCTCCACGCCCCTGGCGCACGTGAACAGCGACAGCCGCAGCGGCGGTTTCCTGGGCCGGCTCACCAGCCATCTGTTCGGACGGCATCAAGAGCATCGCTCAGAGGAAGAGCGTCGCGACACCATCCCGATCGACGCTCCGGTGGATCTGCCCTACGATCGTCCGATCGCTACGCTGGTTCCAGGCGACCTGTTCGGCGAGATGACCTGCATGAGCTTGTATCCGCGCTCGGCCACGGTGCGCGCGGCTACCGATTGCGTGATGTTTGAGATGCTGCGCAACGTGCTCGACATCATCCAGCGCAACCAGACCCTCAAGGCGCAGCTGGACGCCAACTATCGCCAGCGCGCGCTCGACGACCATCTGCGCAGCGTGCCCATGTTCGCGTCGCTGACGCAGGACTTCATCGACATCCTGCGCAATAAAGTGGAGCTGGTGCGCTACACCCAGGGCGACGTCATTTGCAGCCAGGGCGATGTCGCGGACAGCTTCTACCTGGTGCGGCTGGGGTTCGTCAAGGTGTCGGAGCCGCATCCGGGCGGCGATCTGGTGCTCGCCTATCTGGGGCGTGGCGGATACTTCGGCGAGATCGGATTGCTGGGTGGAGGGATCCGCACCGCAACCTGCACCGCGCTCGATCACGTGGAGCTGGTGCGCATCCATGCCCAAGAGTTTCATCGGATGGTGAGCCAGTTCCCTGCCGTCCGCCAGAGCCTGGAGGCCTTAGTCCGTGAGCGCCAGGAACAAAATCGCCAGCGCCTGGAAACCGCAACCAGCACTCCGCTCGATTCCTTTCTAACGCAGGGCCTGATGGAAGCGCAGAGCCTGCTGGTGATGGATCTCGAACGCTGCACCCGCTGCGATGCCTGCGTCCGGGCCTGTGCCGACGCGCACGATGGCGTAACGCGCTTGATTCGCGAGGGCCAGCGCTTCGACAAATATCTGGTGGCCACGTCCTGCCGCCATTGCCGCGATCCGCTCTGCATGGTGGGTTGCCCGGTCGGTTCCATCCGGCGGCGCAATTCGCTCGAAGTGATCATCGAGAACTGGTGCATCGGATGCGGCTTGTGCGCCAGGAATTGCCCGTACGGCAACATCAACATGCATCCATTCACCGTGCTGGAAAACGATCCGGTCAACGCGGGCCGTCAGATGGCCGTCGTCAAACAGAAAGCCACATCGTGCGATCTGTGTACCGGTCTGGCCGAGCCCAGTTGCGTCTACGCCTGCCCGCACGACGCGGCGCATCGCGTGGAGCCGAACGAATTCTTCCGCTGGGTGGGGACGCCGCTCGCTACACAGTCCAGGAGAATTTGAAAACAGGCCATGCGGATCGACCGGACTCATCGCCCCTGGGTGATCTCGACTGTCGCGCTGGCGATTCTTAGCACGGTCGCCTACATTTGGTACGCCGTCGAAACGCCGGGTGGACCGCGCGGGGGAAGCGCGCCGGGGCTGACATTCGGGATCGCCGGCTACGCGCTGATGCTCTACGCGGGGCTATTGGGCGCTCGTAAGCGAGTTCCCACCTGGCGGATTGGGCGCGCGCAAACATGGATGCGCGGGCATCTTTGGCTCGGGCTGTTGAGCTTGCTCTTTATCCTGTTTCATGCCGGATTCGCGTTCCGCGGGCCGCTGACGCTGGTGCTGATGCTGCTGTTCTTTATCGTGATCGCGAGCGGCATTCTGGGCGCCGCCATCCAGCACTATGTGCCGGGCTGCATGACCTCGCGTGTGCCGCTCGAGACCATCTACGAAGAAATCCCGCACGTGCGCGCGCAACTTCGCGAAGAAGCCGATCAACTGGTGGCAGCCATCTCCCGGAACGCGCTGGTAGAAATCGAGCACGACGACCGCGAGCGCTTCCGCGAGGCTTATCTGAATAAGGTCCGGCCGTATTTGGAGAATCCGGAAACGCCGAACGCCGAACTGGCCGATCCGTTGCGCTCGGGAGAAACATTTGAGGCTCTGCGCCGCCTGCTTGCGCCTCAGATGCACGGCGCGCTGGACGATCTCGAAAGCATTTGTACCGAAGAGCGCCAGTTGAGCCGGCAGATCCGTATCTATCGCTGGCTGCATGCCTGGCTGTTGGTGCACGTTCCTCTATCCATCGCGCTGCTGGTATTGGGCGCGGTTCACGCTGTGATGGCCTTGAGATATTAGCGAATGGCTGGACGAATCCGCACCACCAAGAAACTCGCGCAGCGCATCAATCTGGAATACTTTAAGACGCTGCACGGCATTCCGCGCTGGCGGCGGATTCTCGCCGGGCTGGTCACCATCATGGGCCTCGCGTGGCTCGGCTGGTATGCCGCGACGGGAAGTGCGAAGCCGTACAGTGCCGGCCCGCTCGCACACTCGCACGCGTTGCTGGGCCCCAAGTGCGCCGCTTGCCACGTCGGGCAAGCCAGCTCTCAGAAGAGCGCCACCGATCAGGCCTGTCTCGCTTGCCACGATGGCCCCCTCCATCACGCGGACCAGACATTCACGCCATCCTGCTCCAATTGCCACGTGGAGCATCATGGCGCATTGCGATTGGCCAGCACCAGCGATCGCGCCTGCACGCAGTGTCACGCCGATTTGACCACCACGCACGGCCCATCGAAATTCGCGTCCAGCATTCGCGCGTTCGATAACAGCCATCCGGAATTCGCGGCAGTGCGGCCCGGCGCTTCAGATCCGGGCACTATCAAATTCAATCACCAGGTGCACCTGAGAGACGATTTGCGCGGACCCAACGGTTCAGTGCAATTGAAGTGTACCGACTGCCACGAGCGGGTCTTATCCAATAGTGACATGGCGCCGATCGACTACCAGAAGCACTGCTCGTCATGCCACACGCTGCAATTCGACCGCCGATTCAGCGAGTCCGCGCCGCATAAAGAGCCGCGCGTGGTCTACGATTTCTTGCTGAATAAGCTGACCGCGTACATCGCCTCGCATCCGGCGGAGCTGCCGCCCGCCCGCAACGCCGCCCAGTGGGTGCAGCAGCGCATGGCGGACGCGCAGTTGCTGCTATGGCGCAAATCCTGCCAGAAATGTCATCTCCTGACTTATCCAAACGGCCCCGATGCCCTGCCCGTAGTGGCGAAATCGGCTCTCACCGCGCGCTGGCTGCCCCACGCCGAGTTCGATCATGAAGCCCACCAGATGGTGCAATGCGCGTCCTGCCACGCCAAGGCGAATGACAGCCGCCTGACGTCCGACATTTTGATTCCCGGCATCCAGACTTGCCGGCAATGCCATCGCCCGGGCCAGGACGCCGCGGAAGCGCGCTGTTTCGAATGCCATACCTATCACGATTGGAGCAAGGAAAAACCCGTCGCCGCCAAGTTCACCATCCAGCAGATACAATAAGTTTTAATAGAAGGTAAACGCTATGAGGATTGCGCCAATCGTTCTCACTTTTGCGTTTACTGCCCGTATACTGTTCGCGCAGGCGGCCGCCGCCAAGCCCGGCAGCATTGAGGGCGTCGTCACCAATTCGGTCACCGGCGAGCCGGTCAAGAAAGCCGTCGTAAGGCTGGACGGAAGGGCAATTTCGGCCAACACCGCGGATCCCACGAACACCACCACGATTAGCGACACGGCTGGCCATTTTCATTTCGATGGCGTCGCGCCAGGATCCTACAGCATCAGCGCTGATCGCGATGGATTCATGGTGGCGCGCACTCCGATGGGCGGCGGCCCCAGTGTCATCCAGCTGGGCGAAGAACAACACGTGCAGGACATCGCGCTCAAACTGACGCCGCTGGGTGTAGTGAGCGGTCACGTTCTGGATGAGGATGGAGAACCGATCGTCCGGGCCCAGGTCAGCGTGCTGCGATACCTCTACAGCTCGGGGCGCAAGCAGCTTATCGCGGAGGCCTCCGCCCAGTCCAACGACCTCGGCGAGTTTCAGGCGCTGAATCTGGCGCCCGGCCGCTACTACTTTCGAGTGATGGCGTCGCTGCCGCGAAACGTTCCGCCGCACACACGCTGGGTCCATCGCGAAGAAGCTTATCCGATTGCTTTCTATCCCAACGCGAGCGAGGCTGCGCAGGCTGCCGCCACCACCGTTGCCGCCGGCGCGCACGTCAACAGCATCGACTTTCACCTGCGCAAAATGCCTGCTTATCACATCCGCGGAATAGTCGGTGGCGAAACTGCCCAGTCAGGGGCTGGCCAAGTAGCGGTTGCGGTACCAGATTCGAATTTCGGGGAAAACATCTCGCAGTCATCCTTACAATCCGATGGGAGCTTCGATTTGCCAAGCGTAGTCAACGGCTCCTATGAAGTATCGTACACGCGATTTAGCGCCGCCCAGCCTCCGTCTTTTTCCCGCCAAGCGGTGCGTGTATCGGACGCGGATGTGAACGGAGTAGTCCTAGAGCAGAAGCCCGACGTGAATGTATCGGGAAGCGTCACGCTAGAAGGATCGCAGCCTGAAAAATTGGATTTGCAGGTCATGCTTGGCGCCAGGCTAGGCAGGGGCCCGAACTTGGGCGCTCCAGGACCGGACGGCAGTTTCATGATCGCAGGCGTATCTCCGAACGTTCAGTCGGTTCAAATCGAGAATGCTCCTCCTGGCACATACGTGAAATCGATTCGTTTCGGCGATCGCGAAATCAAGAATGCGGAGATCGACCTGAGTGCCGGAAGCAGCGCATCTCTGAACATCGTGTTAGGCGAAGATGGCGGCGAGGTGGCTGGCAACGTGCAGAACGCGAATGGTCAGCCGGCCGTGGCAACGCCAGTCACTCTCGCGCCGGCGGAGGAGTTCGACGGACGCTGGGACCTGCTGAAACGGGCTGTCACGGATGAATCCGGCAATTTCCGAATCAAGGACGTGGCGCCCGGCGAGTACAAGGTTTTTGCGTGGGAGAGTGACATCGACGATCGCACGCAATCGCCTGAATTCCGCAAGCCGTTCGAGGATCGGAGCGCGCCGGTTACCGTTGGACCGAACGAAAAGGCCTCGGTTCAGGTGAACGTCATTACCGCCGGCGACATCGAAAAGGGAATAAGCAAGCTGCCATGATCTCAAGTCTGATTCTCGTAGCGGCATTTCTGGTCCAACAGGTTTCCCCGCCCGTTGCCATCGCTACCAAAATAGAAGGGCGCGTGATCAACTCCTCGAACAATGCGGCCGTGCCGAAGGCCACCGTGATATTGCGCGCGCGCGACCCCGAGCACGGGCAGAGCTACGCCGATGAGTCGGATGCCAACGGCAATTTCTCCTTCGATGATGTCGAACCCGGCGAATATGCCGTGGTCGTGGAGCGTCGCCTCTTCATGGCTGAGCCCACCGGCGCCACCGGCGCTCCGCCACCCGACATCAAGGTGGAAAAAGGCCGGCAGATCAAAGATGTCAAGATCCGGCTCATACCGCTCGGAGTAATCGCGGGCCGGGTGTCGGACGCCGATGGCGATCCTGTGCGCGGCGCCACGGTGAACGCTCTTCGGTATGTCTATTCGAATGGCAAAAGGCAGCTAAGAAACGCCGACTCCACGCAGTCCGGCGACAATGGCGAGTTTCGCCTGTTTGGACTTCGCGCCGGGACTCTTTACCTGAAGGTCACTCATCATCGGCAACGGGATGGGCACCTACCGGAACGCATCACGACCTATTATCCCGGAACAGCCGACGAGGGCCATGCCGCGCCGGTTGAGTTGCGAGCCGGCGCTCAACTCGATGGCTTCGATATCAGGCTGCTATCGACAGGAGTCTATTCGATACGCCTCAAATTCGCGGAGGGGCACCCTCCAGAGGAGGGCGGATTTTCTCCTTTCCTGGTCAGCCTGGAAGGAATCGAGCAGTTTGGCGTGGCCACCTCTTCTTCGGACAGCGTCGGTTTTGAAGGAGTGCCCCCAGGCTCCTATGAGGCTATGGTTCGCCTGGATAACGGAGAGAGGCAGGCTTACGCTATTCAGCATGTTGAGGTGACGAACGCGGACGTGGATGGAGGCACGCTGACCTTTCTTCCAGCCGTCGATCTCGCGGGCTCAGTGCGCGTGGAAGGCGGCGCGTTCAAGGCAATCGAAAAGCTGCGCGTCAATCTGCAGGCCGAATATCGAAGCCCGCTAATGGGCAACCCCGTGGCCGAGGTCCAGCCGGATGGCTCCTTTCTGTTACAGAATGCCGCTCCGTCCATCTACCAACTTGGCATCAATCGCGTATCGGGTGTGTATCTGAAATCGGTGCGCGTGGGCGACAAGCAACTGGCCGATCGTCGCATCGACTTAGCTTCGAAGCTGGAGCCATTGATCATTGTGCTGGGCGCCGATGTTGGTGAAGTGGAGGGTTCGGTCCAAAATGCCCAGGGCGATCCCGTGGTGCGCGCCCGCGTGAATGCGATCGCTTATGGCGACCACTCCAACCGCATGGATCTCAATCGGTTCGCCTTCACCGATCAAAAAGGCGAATTCAAGATCAAGGACGTGCCGCCGGGCGATTACAAAGTTTTCGCGTGGGAGGACGTGCCGGTGGGCGCGCCGCAAGACCCGGAATTTCGCAAGCCGTTCGAGAAGCAGGCCACGCCGCTCCGGATGCAACCGAACGGGCACGAGAAAGTGTCGGTGACGGCGATCGCGCCAGTCCGGCCGCAATGACTGAACCGCGCTCTTACTGAACCGCGCACGTCAGTAAGCGGCTTACGGCTGCAACCCCGGCGCGACGTAGGTGTAAAACAGCACGATCAGGCCGATCACGCAAGCCAGAAACGCGCTGTGCTTCAGCGTAAAGCGGAACAGCTTGGCTTCTTCGTCCGGCGGCATGTTCGTGGCCGCCGCCGCTACCGCGATGCTCGATAGGCTGATCATCTTGCCCATCACGCCGCCCGCCGAGTTCGCCGACGCCATCAGCACCGGATTGAAACCGAGCTTGGTTGCCGTCACCACCTGCAAGTTGCCGAACAGAGCGTTGGCCGACGTGTCGGAGCCGGTAAGAAACACACCCAGCCAGCCCAGAATCGCGCTGAAGAACGGAAACGATGCGCCGGTGGCCGCGAACGCCAGGCCCAGCGTTCCGGTGGCGCCCGAATAGTTCATCAGGTACGCCAGGCCCAGGACGCAGGCCAGCGTGATCAGTGAGAAAGTGAGCTGCCGCATGGTGCTGGCGAAGATCTTCAGCGCCTGGAGCGGGGGCACGCGCAGTGCGAAACACGACAGAATGCAGGCGATCATGCAGGACGTTCCCGAGGCCGACAGCCAATTCAAGTTGAAGATCGCGGCGTAGGGCGACACTTTGGCGGTCACCGGAGGAATGCGCGCGATCAAGTTGTGCAAGCCCGGCCAGGGAATCGGGATGCTCACCGAATTCAAGTGCGGGACCATGGGCGCCCAGCCCCACAACAGTACGCAAACCACTAATAAGAAATAGGGGCTCCAGGCCAAAAACACTTGTCCGGTGGAATGTCCCGGCCCTTCCGCCGCTTTGGCTGCGGCGCTCAGCTCGTACTTCTCGCTGTCCTTCGGCTTCCAGAACATGAACAGCACCACCAGCACGCCCAGCGCGCAGAGCGACGCGATCAAGTCGGTGAGCTGCGGCCCGACAAAGTTGGAGATGGCGAATTGCAAACCGGCGAACGTGACGCCGCACAGCAGTGCCGCGGGAAACACCCGCGCCAGCGCGCCCCAGCCGCCCATCACCACCACCAGATAACCCGGGACGATCAGCGAAACCGGCGCGCAGATCCGTCCCACGCCCGCGCTTATTTGCGCCAGCGGCAGTCCCGTAATACCAGCCAGCGTGACCACGGGAATCGCGATGGACCCGAACGCCACCGGCGCGGTGTTCGCAAGCAGGCAGATGGCCGCGGCGTGGAACGGTGAGAATCCCAGTCCAGCGAGCATGGCGGCGGCCACTGCGACCGGCGTTCCAAATCCCGCCGCGCCCTCCAGAAACGCTCCGAATGCGAACGCGATGAGCAGCGTCTGCAAACGCGGATCGCGCGTCAGGCTGCGCAGGGAGTGCTTGATGGCTTCAAACTTGCCGGTATCCAGCGTCAGCCGGTACAGGTACACTGCCCAGATAACGATCCAGCCGATGGGGAACAATCCATAGGCCGCGCCGTAAGCCGCCGCCGACACGATCCGCTCCACCGGCATTCCATACAGAAACAATGAAACCAGGACCGTGGCGCCCAGCCCCGAGACCGCCGCGATCCAGGCCGGTGTCCGCCGCACGCCCAACAAAAACAGCAGTACGAAGATGGGCAATGCCGCGACGAGCGAGGAAAGCAGCAAACTTCCATGGAGGGGTGTGTAGTTGTGTTGCCACATGAGGCGAACGTCATATATACCAGAGGGAGCGTGCCAGGTTCAAGTCGGGCACACTCCCTGACAGTCGTGGTTCAGTAAAAAAGAAGTAAAATGGGCTTTCGTTAGACGGCGGGGTGTTTCCGATGAGGTCAGATATCGCCGGAGTAGCCGCTCTCGCCTGCATCGCAGCCACGGCGCAGACGCCAACTCCGGGCCGCCGACAGTTCGAGGTCGCATCCATCAGGAAGAACGACTCCGGACCTCCCAAAGTTTATGTCACCCCGTTTGCCTTCCTGCCAGGCGGACGTTTTATTGCGACCAACGTCACGCTGACTGAGGTGATCGTAATGGCCTACCACACGCGGCGCATCCAGATGCGCGGCGGTCCGGACTGGATCGATACCGATAGATTCAATATCGTCGCCAAGGCCGATGAAGCCGAGGGTGAAGTTAAACACGAGCAGTTCGTTGCCATGGTTCAGGCTCTCCTGGAAGACCGGTTCAAACTGATGTTACATCGAGAAACGGAAGAGCGGACCGTCTACGCTCTGGTAGCGGGAAAAAATCCCTCCAGACTTCAGCCGGCGAAAGATGGAGAGCAGACTGCCATGGTGCCCGGCGATCGTGGTCAGATGAACTTCCAGAAGATGCCCCTATCCGGGCTGGTCAACACTCTCGCGAATATCCTGCACACGCCGGTTGTGGACGGCACCGGGCTCACTGGCTTTTTCGATTTCACACTTGATCCATTACAGTTATCAGACCACACGCAGCCGGTAACGCCTGATAGCTGGCCCGATTTAGTTTTGACAGCGTTGCGGGAGCAGCTTGGATTCAAGCTGGAGAAGCGGAAAGAGTCGCTTGAGATCACGGTAATTGATCGCGCGGCGCGACCTACGGGTAACTAGCCGGCACCGTCGCCGGAGCCCCTTTGTCCTTCACCATAAACACCAGAATCTTTGCAGGCTTGGTGCTGCTCGCATTCTTGGACACGGTATGAATGTCCTGGGGCGATTCATAAAATGTCTGCCCCGGCCCAAGCGTCACTTCCTTTTCGCCATTGACGCGCATCACCACCGAGCCCTCCAGCACATAGACAAAAGTATGAGCATTGTGCCGGTGCACGGCCGATGACGCGCCCGGCGCATACTCCACCGTAATCATCGTGGCTTCTTTCCCGGCCATCCCGGTCAGGTCCTTGGCCATCAGCGGAGCCACCTTTACATCTTGAGCCAAAGCCATAACAGCCAGGCACAGCGCCAGCAGCACGCTCTTCATTGCTTCGCTCCTTCCGCTTTCCTCGGCGCCGGCTGATAATCTCCCGGAACGGCCCGAAATGCGATCGCCAGACGATTCCACCCGTTAATTGTAACCACCGCCATCGTTAAATTGACCAGCTCTTCTTCCGAGAATTGCTGCCGCGCCTCCGCATAGACCGCGTCGGGGACATGCCCCTCCGTGACCAGCGTCACCGCCTCAGTCCACGCCAGAGCCGCCTGCTCTCGCGGGGTAAAGAAGGGGGTCTCGCGCCAGGCGTTGAGCGCATACAGACGTTGCTCGCTTTCTCCCTCGGCGCGCGCATCCTTGGAGTGCATGTCGATGCAGTAAGCGCACCCGTTGACTTGCGAAGCCCGCATCTTTATGAGCTCGAGCAGCGATGGCTCCAGCTTCGACGATTGCCGGACAAACGTCTCCAAGGCAAGCATGGCCTGGTAAGCCGCGGGTGACATCTTCTGGGCCTTCAAGCGCGATTCCATAATCTATTCTCCTTTCACCTCACGGCCCGGGCGATTCGAACACCACCACCGCGAGCGGAGGCAGAGTGATGGAAAGGCTGTGATAGTGGCCATTGTACGAGATGGGATCCGATCCCACGCGGCCGCCATTGCCCATGTTGCTGCCGCCCCAATGTTCGGAATCGCTGTTGAGTATTTCGCGGTAGACGCCAGGGTCGGGGACGCCCACGCGATAATGCAGCCGCGGCACCGGCGTAAAATTACACACCACCAGCAGGAACGGCTTGCCGGCCTGCGGCCGCCGGATCAATGAGATGGTAGAGCCGTCCACATCGCGGAAATCCACCCACTCAAAGCCGGACCAGTGAAAATCGACTTCGTAAAAGGCCGGATGCGAGCGGTAAAGATGATTCAGCTCCCTGACGAATGCCTGCAGCTTGCGATGAAAGTCGTAATGCAGAAGCTCCCAGGGCAATCCCGTCTCGCTATACCACTCGTCCCACACCCCAATCTCGCAACCCATGAACAGCAGCTTCTTTCCGGGATGGCCGTACATATAGGCCAGGAACGCCCGCACGTTCGCGAATTTCTGCCACATGTCGCCCGGCATCTTGCTCAGCAGAGCGCCCTTGCCGTGCACCACTTCGTCATGCGAGATGGGCAGCACGAAATTTTCCGTGAACGCGTACAGCATGCTGAACGTGATGTTGTTGTGATGATACTTGCGATGCACCGGATCGTTGGAGAAGTAATCCAGCATGTCGTGCATCCATCCCATGTTCCACTTCATGGTGAAACCCAGGCCGTTGAGATAGGTGGGCCGCGAGACGCCGGAAAACGAGGTGGACTCTTCCGCCGCGGTGATGGCGCCGGGAACCTGATGCGCAAGCTCATTGAAGCGCCGCAGAAAATCGATGGCTTCCAGATTTTCGTTGCCGCCGTACATGTTGGGAAGCCACTCGCCGTCCTTGCGCGAATAATCCAGGTACAGCATGGATGCCACCGCGTCCACGCGCAGCCCGTCAATGTGAAACACCTTCAGCCAAAACAGCGCGTTCGATATCAGAAACGTGCGCACCTCATTGCGGCCGTAGTTGAAGATCAGCGTGCCCCACTCCTTGTGCTCGCCCTTGCGTGGATCGGCGTGTTCGTACAGCGCGGTTCCATCGAAATGCGCCAGCCCATGCGCGTCTTTGGGAAAGTGGCCCGGAACCCAGTCGACAATTACGCCGACACCGGCCTGGTGGCAGCGGTCGACGAAATACATAAAGTCCTGGGGCGAACCGAAGCGCGACGTCGGCGCGTAGTAGCCCACCACCTGATAGCCCCAGGATCCGGAGAACGGATGCTCCATCACCGGCAGCAGTTCCAGGTGCGTATAGCCCATATGAACCGCGTAAGCGACTAACTTGTCGGCCAGCTCGCGATAGCTCAAGTACGAATTGTTAGGGCCGCGCAGCCAGGAGCCGAGATGGACTTCATAGACCGACATCGGCTCTTTGAGGTGGTCCTTGTGCGCGCGCGCGTCCATCCATGGCTGATCGTTCCATTGATAAGTGGCGAGATCGCACACGATGGAGGCGGATTTGGGCGGCAGTTCCATGGCGAAACCGTAGGGGTCGGCCTTTTGCTGGCGAAAGCCGCGCGAGGGCGCACGGACAGCGTACTTGTAATTCGCGCCTGGGCCGACTCCCGGAAGGAAAATTTCCCAGACCCCACCGGAGCGCTGCCGCAGGGAATGCCGCCGCTCGTCCCAATCGTTGAAGTCGCCCACCACGCTGACCACTTCCGCGTTCGGCGCCCACACGGCGAAGCGAACGCCCTGCACGCCCTGGCATTCCACGGGATGCGCGCCCATGGTGCGGTAGCTCTCGTACTGCGTTCCTTCGCCGTGTATGTGCAGGTCGAAATCGGAGATCAGGCGCGGAAACCGGTAGGGATCGTCGATGTCGGTCTGCTCGCCGTTCCAGAGCGTGAGATGCAATTTGTAGCTTCCGGGATCGTGAGGGAGCGTGGCGACGAAGAGTCCCTCCGAGCGCGCTTTGCGCATCGTATGCAAGGCTCCATCCAGCACCATCCCGCGTCCATGGCCTGCGGAAGGAACGCGCGCACCTCCCAGCCATCCTGGCAGTTGCGTGCGGCCCTAGCACGGAAAAAGGATCGCCGTGCGTGCCATTGAGAATGGCTTCGAGTCTCTTGCGGAGTCATGCACAGTTATTATGGCAGAGGGTTATCAGCGAGCCGTTCCTGAATGAAAAAAGCCGAGCTGCACGTTCATCTGGAGGGATCTATCGGGCCTGAAACACTGATGGCGATCGATCCCTCGCTCACGCGCCAGGAGATCGAGGCCAATTTGACATGCACTTCGTTTCCGCAATTCCTGCAGGGTTATATATGGGTGAATAAGAAACTCGAGAAGCCCGAGCATTATGCCTTGGCTACGCGCCACTTACTCGATTCTTTGGCCGATCAAGGCGTGACTTACGCCGAGATTACTTTGTCGGCCGGCGTGGTGCTGTGGAAGCGAGCAGGATTTGGCGGCTGTTTACGAGGCAGTTTGGCGTGAATCGCAGCGCTCTTCCGTCCGGACATTCTGGATTCTGGATGCGATCCGGCAATTCGGAGCGGAGAAAGGGATGGAAGTTGCCGAGTTCGCCGTTTCGCGGCGCGGCGAAGGAACCATCGCGTATGGCATCGGCGGCGACGAAGTGCGCGGGCCGGCGCATTGGTTCCGCGACGTTTTCGCTTATGCCCGCGACGGCGGGCTGCGCCTGGTGTGTCACGCCGGAGAGACGGCTGGGCCGGAATCGGTGTGGGGCGCTCTGGCGATTGGAGCGGAGCGCATCGGGCACGGCATCTCCGCCGCCAAAGATCCGGCTTTGATGGCGCAGCTTCGCCAGGACAACGTGCCGCTGGAAGTCTGCATATCGAGCAACGTTTGTACCGGCGCCGTGGCGTCCTTGGAAGACCATCCGGTGCGAGCGCTCTATGACGCGGGCGTGCCGATCACCATCCATACGGACGATCCGGCGTTTTTCCACACCACGCTCACGCGCGAATACGAACTGGCGGAGAAAATGTTTGGATTGCCACCCGACGAACTGGCGTCCAACAGTTTTCGCTACGCGTTTCGGCCTGACGATTGAGTCTGGTAGTAGCGGCACATATCGGCCAGCGCGCAGCCGCGACAAATAGGCGCGGTGGTTTTGCAGCGCTCCATTCCATGCTGTCGCAGCAGTTGGTGAGCCTGGATGAGCGGCGCGAGTTTATCGCCAAGCTGAGGGGCTATGGCCTCCTGCACGGAGCGATAGGTGGCTGAATAGTTCTTTTGCTCGCGCCCAAATCCCACGCGCACCAGGACACGCAGCCCGTTGGACTCAAGCCCAAGAACTCGGTGGCTATTGGAAAACAGCAGGATTTTTTCAGCGCCTGGCTCGCCGATAACGGGAAACCGCTGCAGCGCCTTCTTGGCTTGCTTGAGAGGAAGCTTCGCAGCTTTCTGAAGATCGCCTTGAAACTCGGAAAGGGCGATACGCGCGATGGTGAGCCAGCGTTCCACGCGAACCTCCGGCCGCATACCGCCTAGCTTGGCAATCTCCAGCAGTTCGGAGTACTTCGCAGCCAGAATTTTCCGTGGCTCTAGTCCGCAGCGTTCGCGCAGCAGATCGAAAGCCTTTTGCCGGCGCTCGTCGCTCAGCAAGTACGCTGCGTTCTCCCAGTAAATCAGCTCCAGAGGATCGCTGGACGGGAGTGGTTTGGGCCGTCCGTAGGCCGCACGAAGCCGCTGGATCATCGCTTCGAATGGCGCTTGAGGCGATTGACCCGATGGCGTGGAAGCGGCGCTAGATGGCACCCTCGTCGCCTAAGCGGACACGCACGTTCATGGTCTTACCGGCGCGGAAGATGGTCAACTCCAGCGTATCGCCGGTGCGTTTGCCGGCCAGCGCGCGGCTGATGGCGTCGTCGCGATCCACCGGCTTGCCGTCGATGGACATGATGAGATCGCCGCCCACCAGCAGTTGCGCGTTACCGATCTGCACTTCTTGCCGGCCTCCTCGCAGTCCAGCGCGGGCGGCCGCTGAGTCGGCGTCCACTTCCTGGATCAGCAGTCCGCCTTGCGTTGGCAGCCGCAGTGCGTCGGCATAATCGCCCGAGATGGGCACCACCGAGACGCCCAGCTTGGGACGTTTTCTTCCAGCCTGAAAATCGTCCAGCATCAGTTTGGCGCGATTGATCGGCATGGCGAAACCGATACCGATGTTCCGCCGTTCGGCCCCAGGATCGCGGTGTTGATGCCCACCACGTTGCCCGCCGAATCGAGCAGCGGACCGCCGCTGTTGCCCGGATTGATGGCGGCGTCGGTCTGGATGAGGCCCTCCAGCGTCCGCTCGTTTTCGCCACGAATGCTGCGCCCGAGCGAACTGACGATGCCGGTGGTCAGCGTGCCATCCAGCCCGAAAGGATTGCCGATGGCGAGCACCTTCTGGCCCACCTGCAACGCGTCGGAATCGCCCAGATGGAGCGACGGCAGCTTTCCGCGCGGCATGATCTGCAGCAGCGCCAGGTCGTTGGTTTCATCGCGGCTCAACAACTGCGCCTTGTAGCGGGATTGATCGGACAGCGTCACTTCAAGCTGGCGCTCATTGGCGACCACATGGTTGTTGGTGAGGATCTTTCCGTCCGCGCTGATCAGGAAGCCCGAGCCTTGATCCTTGGAAGGGTAAACTTCCATGAAGATGGTGCGCCGATAAATGGTGCTGGTGATGTTCACGGTGGCCAGATGCGACGACTTGTAGATGTCGATATTGTTCATCTCATCGGAACTCAGGCCGGTGGCGTGGGTGGACGACGGGCCGGACCAGAGCGGCTCCGCACTGGAGACTGGACTCAAGATCCGGCGCTGTCCCCAATCCGTTTTGGTGGTGACCAAAAGAAATCCGCTCACCAGCAGAGCGGTGATCACAAATATGCGCGATAATCTCATGCTGTTAAACTCCGCCCTTAAGCTCCGCAGACCCCGTAGACCTTTCGCACTTGCTCGAGCGTCGCTTCCTTCGAGCCGGACGTATCGATTACGTAATCGGCCACGCGCAGCTTCTCTTCCAGAGGCAACTGCCGGCTTAAACGCGCCAGAATCTCCTCCTTGTTATACGAACCCCGCTCCAAGGCGCGTTCCATCTGTTGTTCCGCCGTACAAGTGACGACAATCAATCGGTCGAAACTCTTATATCTACCAGTTTCAACCAGAATGGCCGCTTCCACAACTACGATGGCGTGCGGGTCGGCCCGTGCGATTTCGGCCATCGGCTTTTCCTCGCGCTCCTGAACCGGCGGATGGACCAGGCTATTGAGCTTCTCCAGGCGTTCCGGATTGTGTCCACACGATGCCGCTCAGCTTGCGGCGGCTGATGCGGCCCTCGGCATCCAGAATATCGGGACCGAACTCCCGCAGGATGGCGTCATAGGCTTCCCCGCCCGGCATCATCACCTCATGCCCCAGCTTGTCGGCTTCAATGAGATAGCAGCCGAGATCGGCGAGCGCGCGGCCGACGAAAGTTTTGCCGCAAGCCAAGCCGCCCGTCAGTCCTACTCGGAGCACAGGCCTACCCGGAGCATAGATGCTGTTCGGCCAGTCTCCACGGTGTTCGCCATCAACATGGCGATGGTCAAAGGGCCGACGCCGCCCGGCACCGGCGTGTACGCGCTCGCCAGCGCCTTGGCATCGTCGGGATTGACGTCACCCGCCAGCTTGCCGTCCGGCTTGCGATTCATGCCGACATCGATGATGGTGGCGCCGGGCTTGATGAAATCGCGAGTGATCAGATGGGCCTTTCCGATGGCCGCCACCAGGATGTCGGCGCGGCGGCATTCCTCCGCCAGATTGGACGTTTTGGAGTGGCAGATGGTGACGGTGGCATTGGCGTGCAGCAACAGCAGCGCCATGGGCTTTCCCACGATGTCGCTGCGGCCGACAACCACGGCGTGGCGTCCCGAGACGGGAATATTGTAGCGGCGCAGCATTTCCATGATGCCCACCGGCGTGCAGGCGCGCGGTCCCGGGATGTTTTCCACCAGCGCTCCGACGTTCAACGGATGAAACCCGTCGACGTCTTTGTCCGGCTTCAAGGCGCGCAAAACCCGGTCCTTGTCCACCTGCGGCGGCAGCGGCGTTTGGACCAGAATGCCGTCGATCTCCGGCCGCTGGTTTAAGCCTTCGATGATTCCGAGCAGCTCGCCGGTGGTCACGGTGTCCGGACGGTCGATCTTTTCGCTATAGATCCCCAGTTCGCCGCAGGTCTTGATTTTCAGGCGAACGTAGATTTCCGAACCCGGATCGTTGCCCACCAGAATCACGGCCAGTCCGGGAGGCCGGTGGGAAGCGGTGAGCTTTTCCACGCGAGGTTTCAGCTCCGCGAAAATCTGATCGCGCACCCATTTTCCATCCAAAATCAGCGGCGTGGTTTCTTTCGGGCTCATGCTGTCGAGAAGCATAGCAGGCAGGGCGACGGGGGATCAATCCAGCAAGAGTTCCTGGCGCAGCGCCAGGGCCTGCCGAGGATCGTTGGTGACAATGGCTTCCACCAGCGGGCGCTGGAAGAGTGCGCGTGTGAGCGCCGGATCATCCACGGTCCATACGAACAGAGGCTTTCCGATCCGCTCGGCCTCGTGCAGCAAGCGGTAGTGGGCCACCAGAAAGTCAGCATCGGTGCTTAGGCACGCGGTGCGTACGCTGTCATTCCAAGTGGCGAAGATGAAGCCGGTTCGAATGTCCGGGTTGATGGCGCGAGTTTCGCGCAGCGTAGACGCAAGGAATGACGTGATACAGAAATCGCTCAGAGCGAAATACCGCAGCAGCAGATCGATGGCGTCCCGCTCGCAGCCCGGCTCTTTGAGTTCGACGTCGAGCTGGATCCGGCCTTGCGTGAAATGCAACGTGTCCTCCAGCGTGGGAAGCTGGTGCGCCGGTTCGCGAATCGGATCATGGGAAATCACCAGCCTGCCATCCACAGCGCGGCGAACGTCGAATTCGATCATGCCGGCGCCCAGTTCGATGGCTCTTCGAAACGCCGCTAGCGTGTTCTCAGGCGCTTCCGACGACGCGCCGCGGTGGGCCACAATGCGCGGCTTTAGCACGATGCGCCTCAATGCGCGGGCTTGGCCTTGCCGGGGCCTTCAGTCAGCAGCTTCTCGGCTTGGTCGCGCATGTGCTGCTCCTGCTGGCTGTCGAAGAACTTTCGTCCGCGCCCGTGTACTGGGCGCGAATCACGCCGTTGCGGTCGATAAACACGAGAAAAGGGACCGTGGGCGATCTTGTTCTCTCGGCCATTGGATGAAGTCCCAGGCCGGAACTACGCCCGCCGTTCCCACCGGAAACGGCACCTTGAATTGCGAGATGAATGCGGGAATGTCCGGCTTGTCATTGAGCGCGGCTTCCACCACCGCGAAGCCTCTGAACGCCAGCTGGGGGTAAATGATGTCCCAGAGCTGGGTTGTTCTTTGGCAGTGCGGACAAGTGGTCATGATAAAGGTGAGGCACAAAACTTTGCCGCGGTAATCGCTCACCTTGATCTGCTTGCCGTCGGTCAGTTGGACGGTGAAATCGGGCGATTGCCGGGGGATTGTCGCGGCCCAAAGGGATCCGGCGGCGAGAACCAGAGTTGCGATTGTGAGTGCGCGCATAAGAGAAATCCGAGTATACAGGAGGCTGTCCGTTACTGGCCGGCCGGCTTCATCCAAAAGCTCGGATCCTGCCCGGCGAATGCGCGCGATACGTGCGAAAGGCCGGGCTCGATGGCGTACACAGAATCCTCGACGATAGTTCCAGTGGTGAGATGGACCGGCGGAATGTGGGCGAACTCGGCCATGGCCTGAAAGATCAGGAACGCAGGCCCCGGCATTCCCGAACTCACCTGGTACACGGCCGACTTATCCAACGTCGGCGCGTCCTCGCCTGGCCTCGCGCGGACTACCAGCATTCGCAGGAAACGCGCTTGCGCCAGATTGATCCGATCCACACCGGGTGAATCGCGCCGCACCGCGAGAATGGTCCTTTCGGACGCCAAAGCGTCGTTGATGCCGTCCTGCCAGCGAACCAGCTCCGGATGCGCTTCCTCGAACGGACCCAGGACCGGGAGGGCTTTCTCGATCGCTTCGAACGAGCCGTAAGGAGCGAAGAACAGCGCTTCGGGCGTGCCGGTGAAAGCTTGCATTTCCATCCAATAAACCGGGACTTCCAGACGGTTGTAGGCTGCCGAGGTAGCTCGTTCCAATCGCTCGCGCGCTGGTAGTCTTCCCGGCTTGAATTGCTGCCGGACGAGCAGGAGAACTTTCGGAGGCGCCGCGGGCTGGGCATTACACACGGAGACGCAGGTCAAACACAGGGCCATCAAACCTCGGCATCCCCTCCCTTTGGTCACGGCTCAGCCACCGTTTCCGAGCCACGACCAGAGGGAGTGGTATGCGGACGCCAGGTCTCAGTCCTTGCGAAGCTCGTCATCCAGATCGGTCATCACCTGCTCCCGTTTACCGTCGGCCAGATCCTTTTCCAGGCGGCGCAGCGCCAGGCCAACGATGTCGCGATGGTGCAGCCGCGATCCCACCTCCTCGCTGCTCGCTCAGCCGCAGCCACAGTTCATGCAAGCGGTCGACATCTTCCGGCCACAGGCGCGGAGGGTGCGGGCCCAGGTTCACATACATGGAGGGCCGGTCCTTACTAATCACCTCGAGCGAAAACGCATGGCGCGGTTCCGGCTGGCTCTCCCACGCCAGGCCGATGCGGCGCGCCAGTTCCTCCGACGTCATCTTCGGCCGAGACGCCCGTCACCAGCCGCGAAGCTTTCAGCCTGGTGGCAGTTTGCACCACGGCGTCGAAAGGATTCACGGCCGGCACCTCCAGCAACTCCACCGGCTTGCCTTCCTTCTCGGCCATCTCCACCACGTGGCTGAACAGCTCCTTCTCGTAATCGCTGAAGATCTGCTCGTCGGAAAGATCGTATTCGCCGGCGCCGGTGGAAATGGTGCGGACGGTCATCACGACAATGTCGTGGCGGCGCAGGTTGATCTTTTCCAGAACCTTCTTCAGGTGCTCCATGTTGTGATAGTCGCGCACCGCCACCAGCACGCAGCCGGGCCGCGCATGCAAGGTGGCCGCGTTCACCTGCGGCTGATGGTCCAGGTTGAACTCTTCCAGCGGCTTATGTTCGGCATGTCAGCTTGCGCTTCTTCGCGTTGATGTGTTCGGAGAGCGTGAACACGGCGAACACGATCAGCGTGAAGCCGACGCCGTAAATGGTGGCGTACTCCTTCGAGAACAGATTGGCGATCGGCGACGAAACCCAGGATCAGCGTGGTCACGCCCAGGCCAACCGGAATCTCCACGCCGGCCAGACGAAAATTGAAGGGGAATTTGTATTCCTGATCGTGCCGCTGATAGCGCAGCGCCAGCACGCCCAGGGATTTCAGGAAGAAGCTCCACACCACGCCGAACGCGTACGCTTCACCCAGCAGGTAAACATCGCCGCGGCTGAGGACGATGGTGGCAAGTTGCAGCAGCGTGATCATGTTGATGATGCGGAAGGTGGTGCCGAAACGCTTGTGGGGCTTGCGGAACCAATCCAGCAGCACACCGTCTTCGGCCACCCGGTTCAGCACGCCATTGGCGCCGATCATGGATGTGTTCACGGCGCCCGAAAGAATCAGTACGCCCACGATCACGACGAAAATGTGGAACGCCAGCTTCAGCAATTCAGGCCCCACCAGGCGCATGGCCAGGCCGCCCAGCAGGTCGTCGGAAAAGTGGTCGCGAATATCAGCGGGGCTGATGATCATCCCGGCAAACACGGTGATGACACCGGTGCAAATCACCGCGTACCAGCACACGATGTTCGCGGTGATCTTCAGATTTTTCATCTTCGGATACGCGATCTCGCGATAAACCTGCGCCAGTGTTTCGAAACCGCTCATGGAAAGCAGCGAGTGGCCGAAGGCGATGATCAAGGCGATGAACGGGATGGCCGGGAAAATGGTCCCTCTGAACCAGCCCAGCGATTCGTTGGTGAACTGCAGATTGCGCGGCAGCGGCGCCGGCGGGAAAGTGATATGCCCGCGCAGCAGAATGGTCAGCGGACACCAGATCAACAACGCCACCACCATCACGGTGGTGATCTGCATAATGCGCAGCGCCTTGCCGCTGGATTCGTGCATGCCTTTGGTGTTCTGCCACCAGAAGTACACCGTCACGATGACGGCGAAGAAGGCGGCGAAGTAGTTCACGTTGAACGGGAACGACTGGCCGAGCATCCTGGCGATTTCATCCAGCAAGTGGCCCAGGTATTGGCCCGCGCTGACCACGCTGATGGGTCCGGTGAGAATGTAGTCGAAGACCAGCGAGGAAACCGACAGCCGCGCCATGAATGGGCCCATGCTGTCCTTCACGACGATGTACACGCCGCCGCGCACGAACATGCTGCAGCTTTCCATGTACACCGAACGCACGGCAAAGCTGAAAAGCATCACCCCCAGCACGAACCAGGGAGCCGCCGGTCCGATGGCTGTTTCGGCAATGCCGCCGGCATAAAATGCCGAGGACGCAAGATCGGCGAGAACGATAGACGCGCCGCGCCAGAAGCTGATGAAGGAAAGAGCTACGGTGGTGGCCACCACAACCTTGGCGGTGGTTGAGGACGGCTTGCCTACTTCCGTTGACATTATCGGGGTGTTCCCATGACTATTCTAACTTGAGCCGAATATTCTATCTTACGATGATCGTATGCCGGATCTTATGAGCCGGACCTTGGTGAACCGAACCAGATGAGCCAAACCAGGGCAGTGGAGATCGCGTCCGAGTTGCGCTCAAACAGCTTTCAGGCCTGGTTGGTCGGCGGCTGCGTGCGCGATCTGCTGTTGGGGCGCGAACCGCGGGACTATGATATCTCAACCGACGCCCGTCCGGAAGAGTTGCTGCGGCTGTTTCCCCGGGCGCAGTTGGTGGGCGTGCAGTTCGGCGTGGTGCTGGTGGATGGAGTGGAAATTGCCACCTTCCGCAGCGATCATTCCTATGCGGACGGGCGGCATCCGGGGCGCGTCGTGTTTGAAACAGATCCTAAGCAGGATGTACTGCGGCGGGACTTCACCATCAACGCGCTTTTGCTCGACCCCTCCGTATTGAATTCCCTGTATTCCCCGTCTTCCCTGTCCTCCTCGGTGGTAGACTTCGTCGACGGCCTGTCCGATCTGGGTAGCGGCATCATCCGCGCCATCGGCGACCCTGAGCAGCGCTTTGAAGAAGACCATCTGCGCATGCTGCGGGCCGTGCGTTTCGCGGCGCGCTTCGCTTTCGAAATCGAGCCCGCCACTCTGGCCGCCATCCAGAAGCTGCACGCTAATATTCTGCGGGTTTCGCCCGAGCGGATTCGCGATGAGCTTGTTCGGATCTTGACGGAAGGAGGCGCGCGGCGCGGGTTTGAGCTGCTGGACGCGTCCGGCCTGCTCGCCGACATTCTGCCCGAGGTGTCCGCCATGAAAGGCGTCGCGCAACCGCCGGAGTTTCATCCGGAGGGCGACGTCTGGACGCACACGCTGATCATGCTGGAGGGCCTCGAAGCGCCATCTCCCGCGCTGGCCTTGGGCGTCTTGCTGCACGATGTCGGCAAGCCAGGCACGTTCCGCGTCGCCGATCGTATCCGCTTCGACGGCCATGTGGAGCTGGGCGAGCGAATAGCGCGCGAGATCCTGAACCGGCTGAGGTTCTCAAACGCGGAGATCGATCAGGTGATCGCGCTGATCGCGAATCACATGCGTTTTTCGCACGTGCACCAGATGCGCGAGAGCACGCTGAAGCGGATGCTTCGCCTGCCCGCGTTTGAAGAGCATTTGGAATTGCATCGGCTGGACTGTTCGTCGAGCCACGGACATCTCGACAATTATGACTTTGCGAAGACCAGGTTCGAACAGTCGGCGCCCGAGGAACTGCGTCCGCCCAGGCTGGTAACGGGAGATGATTTGATCGCGGCTGGTTATGCGCCCGGGCCGGATTTCTCGCGCATGCTGGAAGTGGCCGAAGACGCGCAGTTGGAGGCGCGCATACAGAGCAAGGAGGAGGGCCTGGAACTGGTACGATCGACGTTCGGGCCGCCGGCGGGAGTATCCTGAGAGCAGGTATGGGAGCAGCAACTCTTGTCTCGATTGAAGACTACCTGAGTACCAGCTACTCTCCTGACCGCGAGTATCTCGACGGCAGGATTGTGGAGCGGAACTTGGGCGAATTGACGCACGGGAGAATCCAACGACGGCTGATCGTTTACTTTGACCTCCGGTCGAAGGAGTTTGGGATCGAGGTTATACCCGAGCAGCGCGTGCACGTTAGCCCGACGCGATTTCGCGTCCCCGATGTGACGGTTGTGAAGTCCTCTCAGACCATCGGCGAAATCTTCACGGCCCCGCCTCACCTCTGCATCGAAATCCTTTCCAAAGACGACACTTTGGATTACATGCAGGAGAAAATTGACGCTACTTGCGTTTCGGTGTTCCCTACATTTGGATTATCAATCCGCGCTTGCGCAAAGGCTACGTCGCCACCAAAGCCGGCATGGTGGAAGCTGAATCCGGCGTGCTAACGACGAGCGATCCCGACATCCGAGTACCCGTCGCCGGCCCAACCCAAGAGGTATCCTGAGAGCTGGTATGGGAGCAGCAACTCTTGTCTCGATTGAAGACTACCTGAGTACCAGCTACTCTCCTGACCGCGAGTACATCGACGGCAGGATTGTAGAGCGGAACTTGGGCGAGAAGACGCACAGCACGATTCAAACAAATCTGATTCTGTATCTTGGGCCACGACTCAAGGAGCTAGGCATCAAAGTCTATGCCGAACAACGTGTCCAGGTAAGTCCCACCCGTTTTCGCATTCCTGACGTAACGGTGGTGAAGGCTTCTCAATTCCAAGGCGAGATTTTCGAGAACCCGCCGCACCTCTGCATTGAAGTTCTCTCTAAAGACGACACCTTGGATTATATGCAGGAGAAAATCGACGACTATTTGCGCTTCGGCGTCCCCTACATCTGGATCATCAATCCGCGGTTGCGCAAAGGCTACGTCGCTACCAAGGCTGGCATGGTGGAAGCTGAATCCGGCGTGCTGGAAACCAGCGATCCCGACATCCGCGTTCCCGTCGCCGAGCTTTTTGAATAACCCTCCCAGCAACATCCGCCCAACCCGCGAGGTATCCTGAGAGCAGGTATGGGAGCAGCAACTCTTGTCTCGATTGAAGACTACCTGAGTAGCAGCTACTCTCCTGACCGCGAGTATCTCGACGGCAGGATTGTGGAGCGGAACTTGGGTGAGAAGACGCACAGCACGATTCAGGGAAATCTGTTTGGCTGGTTTTGGGATCGACGCAAGGAACTTCCCGTGCGAGCCTTCGTTGAGCAACGGGTGCAGGTCAGTCCGACACGTTTTCGAATTCCGGATGTCACGGTCGTGAAAACGTCTCAATTTCAAGGGGAGATTTTCGAGAACCCGCCGCACCTCTGCATCGAAGTTCTCTCCAAAGACGACACCCTGGATTACATGCAGGAAAAAATCGACGACTACCTGCGTTTCGGCGTCCCCTACATCTGGATCATCAATCCGCGCTTGCGCAAAGGCTACGTCGCTACCAAGGCTGGCATGGTGGAAGCTGAATCCGGCGTGCTGGAAACCAGCGATCCCGACATCCGCGTTCCCGTCGCCGAGCTTTTTGAATAACCCTCCCAGCAACATCCGCCCAACCCGCGAGGTATCCTGAGAGCAGGTATGGGAGCAGCAACTCTTGTCTCGATTGAAGACTACCTGAGTACCAGCTACTCTCCTGACCGCGAGTACATCGACGGCAGGATTGTGGAGCGGAACTTGGGTGAGAAAACGCACAGCACCATTCAGGGAAACCTGATTCATTATTTGATGACTCGACGCAAGGAGTGGGGCATTAGGGTTTACCCGGAGCAACGGGTTCAGGTCAGTCCGACGCGTTTTCGAATTCCGGATGTCACGGTGGTGAAGGCTTCTCAATTCCAAGGCGAGATTTTCAAGAACCCGCCGCACCTCTGCATTGAAGTTCTCTCTAAAGACGACACCTTGGATTACATGCAGGAGAAAATCGACGATTATTTGCGCTTCGGCGTCCCCTACATCTGGATCATCAATCCGCGCTTGCGCAAAGGCTACGTCGCCACCAAGGCAGGCATGGTGGAAGCTGAATCCGGCGCGCTTACAACCAGCGATCCCGACATCCGCGTTCCCGTCGCCGAGCTTTTTGATGTTGACTAAGATCACGTCCTAGCCCGCCCCTCTGTTAAACTTTCACCGTGCCCGCTCCAGCAGCTCAGCAGGCCTACTCGCGCGAAGAAGTTCGCCGCCAATTAGGCGTTTCCAAGCGTCAACTCACAAGCTGGGAGAAGCAGAATCTCCTGCCGTCGGGTGGTTCCTTCAGCTTTTCCGACATCCTGGCTTTGCGAACTCTGGTTGGTCTGCGCAAGAGCAACGTTTCCGCGATGCAGATCCGCAAGGCCGTCCACGCTGTGCGCAAGCATTTCCGTGAATTTGAGAATCCGCTGAGCGAAGTAAGAATTTACTCGCAAGGCCGGAAGATTGAAGTCCAGTTCGCCGGCAACAAGAAGATGGAGGCCATCTCAGGCCAACTGATCCTCAATTTCGATCAAGCCGAGCTCAGCAAGCTGCTGTCGTTCCCCGCTCAACCGGAGGAGTCCGAAGCCGCGCGCAAACTGAAATTTCGGCGCGAAGCGGAGCGCTGGTTCGAACAGGGCCTGGAGCTGGAACAGACCGGCGCGCCGGTGGCGGAAGTGATCGCGGCGTATCAGAAGGCCGCCGAAATTGATCCTACATCGGCGGGCGCGCTGGTGAACCTGGGAACGGTCTATTTCAACTCCCGGGATTGGCGCCAGGCGGAGCAGTTTTATCGCCAGGCCGTGGAAGTTGACCCGGAATACGCCCTGGCGCATTTCAATCTGGGCAATCTCTACGACGAGCGCGGCGACCGTTCCGCCGCTCTGATTCATTATGTCGCCGCCATCCGCATTCATCCCCGTTATGCCGATGCGCATTACAACATCGCGCTGCTCTATCAATCCATGGGACAGCCGTTGAAGGCAGTGCGGCATTGGAAGGCCTACTTGAGCATGGATCCGGGTAGCGCCTGGGCCGCAATCGCCCGCCGTGAGTTGGCCAAGATCAAGGAGGCGGCCATCTTGCGCGGCCCGCGACAAGGTTAGAACCGTGCTAAACAGGTCCAGGGCGCCTTGGGGTTCGGCGATGAAGAGCGCCCGTGTGGAAAAATGACGGTCGAAGTCCGGTGGGCCTCTATGACACAAACAATAGAACTTCCCCTTCCTGAAGAACTTCTCCGGCTCGTGGACGAGAGAGCTCAGATTGTTGGCCTCGGCGCGAAGCTTTTATGCCTACCGTGCTCCAAAATGTGGTTACATCTGAGCCGTCGCTGGGCGAGATTCCTGGCCCTTTCCGCGATCTGGTGACCGGCAGCGGGCTGAGCGATCAGGAGCTAGACCGCCTCTTCTCTGAAGCCCGCGATGAATCTGACCGGGAGCGAAACACGCCGAATCGATGAGTGGTTTTCCACGCTGACGGACCAGCTTGCCTCCCCGCGACACCACCGCGTGAATCAACCGGGGAAGCTCCGCGGCCGCCACTAACGCCGCGGCGGCGCCCGTGCTCGCTCCAAAATAACCGATCTTCAGGCCGGCCACCTGCGGCCGATTGCGCAGCCATTGCGTGATAGCCACCAGGCGATTCGCCAAAAACTCCGGGAACCTCTACCGTCACTGGCTGGTGTTCAATCGCTTGCCCCACGTGATACGTCGTGAGTTTCCGGTAAGCATGCATGACTGGGGTTGAGCTTGGCTGATAGGTTGTGTCGAGGGCGGGAGGCCTGGCGGCATGACACAGGGATCGGCAAGCCATCGCGAGGATGTGGAGCAGTTGGGGCGGCGGTTTGCGGAGTTTCGCAGTACACACGCGGTGCGGTCGCGGCTGCCGGAGGAGTTGTGGGCCGCAGCGGCGAAGTTGGCGAGACGGGACGGGATCGAAGCTACGGCGCTGGCGTTGGATGTGGACCGGCCGAGTTTACAGAAGTGGACGGATCGATTCGAGCCTGGAGCGCAACCAAGGCCGCGGCGGCAGGTACGCCAGCGTCGAGCTGGCAGAACAGTGAGCGCGGCGCCCGCTTTCGTGGAACTACTGGCGCAGACTACCGGCGCGGCGCCGAGTTGCCTGGTGGAAGTAGAATCGCAGCGAGGTGCGAAGATGCGGCTGGAGTTGAAGGGCATTCCGACCAGCACACTGGCCGAACTGATTCGTGCGTTTGCGGCGTCGTAAGTCATGCTGCAGATCACGCCGCAGATGCGGATACTGGTGGCGGTGGAAGCCGTTGATTTCCGCAAGGGCATTGATTCGCTGGCGGAGTTGTGCCGCGCAAAACTGAACGCCGATCCCTTCTCGGGCTGCTTGTTTGTGTTCCGTAGTAGGCGAGCGACCTCGATTAAAGTGTTGGTCTACGACGGGCAAGGGTTTTGGCTGGCGACCAAGCGATTATCCAAGGGCCGCTTTCGCTGGTGGCCGCAAGGTGAGGAGCGGCCAGCAAACCACTGCGTGCACATCAGGCACAGGTGCTGCTGGCGGCAGGAAACCCGGACATCGATGCGGCGCCGGTATGGCGCAAAGTTAAGTTTGTAAGCCGATCATTTTCCACTTGCGTTCTGAAACAGTTTCCGGCATACTGCGGATGAGATGGCCACCCCATCGCTATCGCAGCCGGGAGATCACCGGCGAAGAGATCGCCTTCATCCGGCAACGGATCGCAAGAGCATCCCGGAGCTGAGCCGCTGGAAACTGTCACGGCAACTGTGCGAAGCCTGGCAGTGGAAGCAGGCCAACGGCGCGTTGCGTGACATGGTATGTCGCGGACTGTTGTTGATGTTGCATCGTGCGGGCGAGATTGAGTTGCCACCAGTGAAGCGCGTGGTGCGCAATCGAATCGCAGAGCGGCAAAAGCCCGAACCCGTTATTCCCGATAACCGTCCGATACGACGGGCCACTTCACAGCGTCACTCCGCTGGAGTTTGTGCAAGTGCGGCGCACGCCGGAAGAGGCGTTGTTCAACAGTTTGGTGGAGCAGTATCACTATCTGGGTTACGAACAACCCATTGGTGAGCATTTGAAGTATCTGGTGAAAGCCAACGGGCAGGTGATCGCATGTATGGCCTGGCAAAGCGCTCCGCGTCACCTGAAAGTGCGCGACCGCTACCTCGAATGGAGCGACGAAGCGCGCCAACGCAATGTGCACTTGCTGGCCTACAACACGCGGTTTCTGATTCTGCCGTGGGTTCGTGTGGAACATCTGGCCTCGCACCTTCTAGGTCGCATGGCCAAGCTTGTCCCGCACGACTGGCGGCGGCTGTACGCGCATCCGATTTATTGGTTGGAGACATTCGTCGATACCTCACGCTTTGGCGGCACGTGTTATCGCGCGGCCAACTGGCAGGTGATCGGCACGACTCAGGGCCGCGGGCATCGCGCACCGACGTTCGAACGGACACGGCCAGTGAAACAGATGCTGGGTTTGCCGCTGCACCGCAGGTTCCGGGAGATTCTTCAACAATGAAACGCCCGCGAGTGGATGTGAACCTGGAAGAGCTGGACCGCGTGCTGGATCAAGCGCGCGAAGCTCCGTTGAGCGAACCGGATTACGAAAAGCTGAAGAGCGCGCTGCATGCGCTGGCCGGGATGCTGGCGAAACCACGCACGACAGAAAAGACCAAGAATGTTTTGGAGCAGCCGGAACCGCCCGCGCCTGAAAATGATTCGGAGTCGCCTGCTGATAAAACGCCAGGCCACGGGCGCAACGGAGCTTCGTCTTACACCGGCGCAAAGACCGTCGCCATTCCACATCCGGATCTACATGCCGGCGACTCATGCCCAGGCTGTGAAAAAGGCAAAGTCTATCCGCAGAAAGAACCCCGGACGCTGGTGCGCATTGTAGGGCAGGCGCCACTGGCCGCAACCGTGTATGAACTCGACCGGTTGCGTTGCAACTTGTGTGGCGAAGTGTTCACCGCCCAAGAGCCGGAAGGCGTCGGACCTGAAAAGTATGACGAGACCACGGCGGCCATGATCGCGCTGCTGAAGTACGGCAGTGGCATGCCGTTTTATCGCTTGGAGAAGCTGGAACATTTACTCGGGATTCCGTTGCCCGCCTCCACGCAGTGGGAGATTGTGGAAGAAGAGGCCGAAGTGATCAAAGCTGCGCCCGATGAACTGATCCGGCAAGCGGCGCAAGGCGACGTTCTGCATAATGACGACACGGCAATGCGCGTGCTGCGCATGGCGCGCGAGCCGTCTGACGACCGCACGGGCGTGTTTACTTCCGGCATTGTTTCGACCAAACAGGGGCAACGCATCGCGCTGTACTTCACCGGGCGCCAACACGCCGGCGAAAATCTGCGCGACGTGCTGGCGCATCGTGCCGAAGCCTTGGCCGCGCCGGTGCAGATGTCCGATGCCCTGTCGCGCAACACCTCTGCGCTTCCCGAAGGCGTCGAGATTCTGCTGGCCAACTGCCTGGCACATGGAAGAAGGCAGTTCGTCGAAGTCGCGGCGAACTTCCCGGAAGCGTGTCGCTATGTTCTCGAAACGCTGGGCAGCGTATATCAATATGATGCGGAAGCGCGCGCCGCCCAGCTTTCTCCGCAGGGCCGCTTGCGGTTTCATCAGCAGCACAGCGAGCCGCTTATGAAAACATTGCGGGAGTGGATGGAAGCGCAGTTCGCCCAGCACCTCGTCGAGCCCAACTCGGGCTTGGGTAAAGCCATCACCTATTTCCTCAGGCATTGGAAAGGGCTGACGGCATTCTTGCGCGATGCTGGCGCGCCTCTCGACAACAACATCTGTGAACGCGCGCTCAAACGCGCCGTATTGCACCGCAAGAATGCTCTGTTCTATCGCACGCTGCACGGCTCCGAAGTGGGCGATCTCTTCATGAGCCTAATCCATACCTGCGAGTTGAATGAAGCTAATCCCTTGGACTACCTCACCGAGCTACAGCGGCACGCGCGTGAACTCGAAGCGGATCCTTCAGCGTGGATGCCTTGGAACTATCGCGAGACGCTGGCCCGGCTCGCCACACCGGCCGCCGCGTAGTAGGATGAATCCTGCCTGGCCAGAAAGGATAGTATACGGCCATGCGGAAGAGATACTCGGAAATGACCGCCAAACAGGCTTCTAAGAAGGCACAATCGCCTAGGGTTTTCGGCCAGCGACGGAAACATCCGAAAATGTTTCGCGTTGGCCTTTACGCCCGCGTTTCCACATTCGACCAACACACCATCCCATTGCAGATCCGCGCGCTGCGCGAATATGCGGCCAGGCGGGGTTGGACCATCGCCCTGCAAGTGAAGGAAGTCGGTTCCGGCGCTGCGCAACGGCTACTGCGGGAAAAGTTGCTGGACGCGGCGCGCCGCCGCGAGATTGATGTCGTGCTGGTGTGGCGATTGGATCGTTGGGGGCGGTCGGTGGCGGACCTGCTCGCAACACTTCAGGAACTGCGAGCATCTCGGGGTCGGGTTCGTATCGCTGACCGAGGCACTCGATCTGACGACGCCTTCCGGGCGAGCCATGGCCGCATTACTGGCGGTCTTCGCCGAGTTCGAACGTGAGATTCTGCGCGAGCGGGTGCGCGCCGGATTAGCTCACGCACGGCAGAGTGGCCGGCGGTTGGGCCGACCCATGACGGCGGGACTGCATGCCTCCGAGATCCGGAAACTGCACCGCGCCGGTGTCCCCAAAGCCGAAATCGCCCGGCGGTTGAATATCGGGCGGACATCGGTTCGCCGCATTCTGACCTGACCTATAGCCGGCAGAAATACCTCTATCTTGAGCGGTGCACACTGGTTTGAGGGGCCTCTGCATTGCTAACACCCGATCCGAAGCTCGATCAACTGCTGCGAACTGCTATCGAGCAAACCAGACTGCTTCGCCTCCGTTACCGCAGCAGAGACCGAATCGTGGAACCGCACGACTACGGAGTGCACAACGGAGTCGTCAAGCTGTTGACCTGGCAGATCGCCGGTTCCAGCAGCAGCCCGCTCCCCAACTGGCGATGGATGGAGACAGACCTCGTCTCCGATGCTCAGCTACTCGATCAGACCTTCCCTGGCGGACGCTCGTCGCCATCCGGCAAGCATCACAAATGGGACAAGCTGTTCCTCAGGGTCAAGCCGGCAAGTAAGAACCCGAAATAACCCGCCTTCGCCCAGCTTCCACCTCCAACATCGAATGCCCCTTTCTGTGAAGGAGACTCCAGCAACTTGCGGACTTCTTCGTCGCCGGTCTGCGAAAAATCCTCGTACCACATGCTGACGGCATGAAAATCGGGAGGCGCGCTCAGGCAAACTACACTGGTCGGCCTCTTCCCGAAGGCGCGTACCGTTTCGTCCGCGGCCACTGGCACAGCGACGATGATACGCGCCGGATTGCTTTGCCGCAGCGCTCCCACGGCAGCCCGCATCGTGGATCCGGTAGCCAACCCGTCGTCCACGACGATGATGGTGCGGCCAGTCCAACTGGGGAGCGGGCGCGTGGCCACGGTAGACTCGCTGCTGGCGCTCCAACTCCAACGATTCCCTGTCGGCGACCGATTCCACCGCGGCCGGGAAATCCCCAAAGCGTCGATCACATCCAGATTGAGGACGCGAGGCCTCCGCTTGCGATGGCGCCCATCGCCAATTCGCGATGACCCGGCACGCCCAGCTTGCGGACCACAAACACATCCAGTGGCGCGTGCAGCGCCCGAGCCACTTCATAAGCCACCGGCACGCCGCCCCGCGGCAAGCCCAGCACCAAGACGCCGGGATCGCCGGCGTAGCCCGCAAGTTCTTGCAGCCAGCTGCCTTCCCGCGTCCCGCCGATCCAGAAATCGCTCCGGCATCCTCAACTGCTATCGTGCAACCGAACAGCCATTCCAGTCCAACGGAAGCCTATCCGGCAAAAGACGGGAGCGTGTATCCTAAGCTAGAGGATCATTTTGAGCAGGATCGTACTTGCTTTCCGTAGTTTCTTCGCCATTCTATTCACCGGCAAATTGCCGGCCGACATCGCGCAGGAGCTCGGATTTTCTCCACAAAAAGCCACAACCGGCTGCCAAGCCCGCGCCCGCCGTCCGCGCCGCGCAGCCCTCGGATGGGGCGCTGCAGATTCTGGGAATTTTGCAGCGCGACTCGCGCCTGATCGACTTTCTGATGGAGGATATCAGCGCATTACTCGGACGATCAGGTGGGCGCCGCCGTTCGCGATTTGCACCAGCAGTGCCGCGATTCGCTGAATCGTTACCTGCGCCTGGCCCCCGTGATCGACGGCGTGGAAGGAAGCTTTACCAAACTGGACACCAACGATCCTGCGACCGTGAAGCTATTGGGTAACGTCCGGCCAGCGGCAAAGCGTCGGGCGGCCTGTTGCGCCACAAGGGCTGGAAGGCCGAGAAAATCGACCTGCCGCCGCTCGCACCCGGTTCCGAATCGTCCGTGATCGCGCCGGCCGAAGTGGAAATCGAGTAGCCGGATCGGGCAGCTCGCGATGAATATCGGCATCGACCTGGGCACCACCAATTCCGCGCTCGCTTACATCCCAGAAATTCACGGCGAACTGCCCGGACTATCCGGAGATCCAGGTGCTGGCGATCCCGCAATACGTCGCGCCGGGCCAGATGGAACCGCGCCGGACGCTGCCGTCGTTCTTGTTCCTGGGCGATCAAACCTACGTCGGCGCGTACGCGCGCGAGCAGGGCGCGCTGGTGCCCACCAAGTCGGTCCACTCGGCGAAATCCTGGCTCTCGAATCCGGAAGTGGATCGCACCGCCAAAATTCTTCCGTGGGACGCGCAGGAGGGCGGCCGCGTACTTTCGCCGGTGGACGTTTCCACGGCGATCTTGTCGAACATTGCGCGATGCCTGGAACCAGGCGCATCCCGACGCGCCGCTGGCGTCGCAGAGATGTGGTGCTCACCGTTCCGGCCTCGTTCGATGAAGAGGCGCGCGAGCTGACGGTGCAGGCCGCGCATGCCGCTGGAATCGAGAAGCTCACGCTGGTGGAAGAGCCGGCGGCGGCGTTTTATTCCTGGATCGCCAATCATCTGGCGCAATCGCAGAAGAGCCTGTTCGACGGGCAACTGGTGCTGGTGTGCGACGTCGGCGGCGGCACCAGCGATTTCACTCTGATCCGCGTGCGATCGCGATGGCGACCGCATCGAGTTTACGCGTACCGCGGTCGGCAAGCACCTGCTGCTGGGCGGCGACAACCTGGATCTGACGCTGGCGTGGCTGGTGGAATCGAAGCTCGGCACGCAGCTGTCGATCCGCCAGCGCACCGCTCTCCGGCGGCAGTGCGCGGCGGCGAAGGAACGCATGCTGGCGGATCCGAATCTGAAGAGCGTCGAGATCACGGTGCTGGGCGCGGGATCGTCGCTGGTGGGCGGCACGCTCAAGACCGAGATCACGCGCGAAGAGGCTCTGGAACTGACGCTCGAAGGCTTCCTGCCGTTCTGCGGCATCGACGACAAGCCCACGGAAGAAAAGCGCAGCCTGTTTCGCGAGCTGGGACTGCCCTACGTTTCCGATCCCGCCGTCACGCGCCACCTGGCGGCGTTCTTGAGCGCGAACGAAGACGCCAAGCCCGACGCGGTTCTTTTCAACGGCGGATTCTTCATTCCCGAAATCTGCCAGCAGCGCGTCGCCGATGTGATGGAGCGCTGGTACGGACGCCGTCCGGCGATTCTGGAAAATCGCGATCTGGATCTCGCGGTCGCCGTGGGCGCGGCTTACTATTCCTACGTCAAAGCCACCGGCGCGGGCCTGCTGGTGCGCGGCGGACTTCCGCGCTCCTACTACGTCGGCATCGGCGACAACGAAGCCGTTTGCCTGGTGCCGCGCGGCGCCGAGGAAGGCCAGACGCTCGAACTCGACAGCCAGGACTCTGCATCTGGTGGCGCAACAAGCCCGTGTCGTTTCGTCTGTACAGTTCGCTGACGCGCGTGGACGATCCGGTGGGACGATTGCTCGGAAGCTCGGAGGCCGCCGATCTGCATTTGCACGCGCCGCTGAATGCCGTGATCCGCTTCGGCAAAGCGGGCGAGCGATTGGTGCCGGTGAAACTGCGCGCGCATTTGACCGAGGTCGGGACGCTCGAAGTCTGGGCCGATTCGAAAATCAGCGAGCATCACTGGCGCCTGCAATTCGAACTGCGCAAGACCGCGGGAAGCTCGCACCGGCGGCAAGCCCGCGGCGGTGGTCAGCGACGAAGCCGTCGCGCAAGCCGAAGCTTTGCTTGACGCCGCGTTTCGCGCGGGAACTCTCACGCCCGAGGAGCTGCCGGCCAAGCTGGAACAGACCTTGGCTCTGGGCCGCAACTCCTGGCCGCTCAGCGCCATCCGGCAATTAAGCGATCGCTTACTGGAACTGGCCGAGTGCCGCCGCAAATCCCCCGCCCTGGAGATGCGCTGGCTGAATTTGTGCGGCTTCATGCTGCGTCCCGGCTTCGGATTTCCGGGCGACGATTTTCGCATCGAGCAGGCCCGGCGCATTTACGCCGGCGGCATTCAGTTCGCCAATCAAGTGCAGAACGAGATCGATTGGTGGATCTTTTGGGGGCGCGTGGCGGGCGGGCTTAACAAGAATCAGCAGGTGGACATTTTCCAGCGCCTTTCTCCGATGCTGTTGCCGCGCGGGGCAAAACGGCCGCGGATCAACAACAGCCTGCTGCGCGAAATGTGGCGCACCGGCGCCAGCCTGGAGCTGCTGCCCTTGCAAACCAAGACGCAACTCGGCGACGCGTTGATCGCGCAAGTGAAGAAGGGCGAGATGGTGGAGACCGGCCTGTGGTGCCTGTCGCGGCTCGGCGCGCGCAAGCTGTTCTACGGTCCCATCAACCAAGTGCTGCCGGTGCAAGCGGCGACGCGTTGGGTGGAGGCGTCTGCTCAAGATCCCGAAGGCGGAAGATGCGGTGGTCGCGATCGCGCGGCGCACCGGCGATTCCACGCGCGATCTGAGCCCGGCCACCATCGAGAATGATCCGCAAACGAATTCCCGAGAAGCTCTTCTGCCCGCGCTGGAAGGCGAAGTGGAAGAGGATCTCGGCAAAGTGTTTGGCGAAGAGCTGCCGTCGGGGTTGGTGGCCGCCGCGCCGTGACAAACGCACCGTGACAGAAGACAGCATTATCGCGAAAGCTTCGCCGCCGTTCTCCGCTGATCGGCGACGATTGCGCGGTGATCCCGTCGCCCACCGGCCAGGATCTGCTTCTCAAGGCCGATCTCAGCATCGAAGGCGTCCATTTCACGCGCGAGAGGAGCGCTGAAGAGATCGGCGCGCGAGCGGTGGCACGCAGCTTGAGCGACATCGCGGCCATGGGTGGAACGCCGCTGTACTGCCTGGTATCGATCGCGCTCGCGCCTTGGACAGATGAACAATGGATCGACGGATTCTATCGCGGCGTCTACAAGTTGCTGCGAAAAGCGAAGACATCGCTTGCGGGCGGCGACATTTCGCATGCCGAGTCAATTCGTCTGTGACGTAATGCATTTGCGGCTCCGTCGCCAAAGGCAAAGCGCTGCTGCGTTCGGGCGCTCGAGCCAGGTGATGTGCTCTATGTTTCGGGCCGCTGGGTGGATGGCGCAACAAGCGCGCGATCGCGCCTCGCCTGGAATTCGGCCGCAAGCTGGTGGGAGTGGCGACGGCCTGCATGGACATCAGCGACGGGCTGGCGCTCGATCTGCATCGGCTGTGCAAGGCCTCGGGCGTCGCCGCGGAATTGGACAACGTGCCGCTGCTCAAAGGCGCGACCATCGACCAGGCGCTGCACGACGGCGAAGATTACGAATTGCTGTACACCGCGCCGCCGCGCGTGAAAGCCCCGGGCATTCGAATCGGCAGCATCACCAAAGGCAAACCGGGCGCGGTGCGATATCGAGGGCAAACTGCTTAAGCCCATTGGCTATGACCACACGCGACAACATCAGACCCGATACATCATTGAACTGATCGAGGCGTTCCGCCGATCGAAAACCATGTTCGCGGCGGTAAAACTCGGCATCTTCGACGGCGCGCGTCCCGCCGGATTGCAAAGAGCTGCCGCGGCTGCTCGATGCCTGCGTCGCGCTGGGGCTGCTCGAAAAGCGCGACGGCGTCTACGTCAACACGCCCGCAGCCGACAAATATCTGCGATCCGACAGCCCAGATTCGCTGACCGGCTACATTCATTATTCCAACGAAGCGCTCTATCCGATGTGGGCGCATCTGGAGGACGCGGTCCGCGAGGGCACGCCGCGCTGGAAACAGACCTTCGGGGTCGAGGGCGGAATCTGGGCGGGCTATTTTCGCACCGAAGAGACCAAGCGCAATTTCCTGAAAGGCATGCACGGTTTCGGACGCATCAGTTCGCCGGCCGTGGCCGCGGCGTTCGATCTGAGCCGGTTTCACCGGCTGATCGACCTGGGCGGCGCGAGCGGTCATTTAGTGGAGGCCGTTCGCGAGCGATATCCGAAGATCGCAGGCGCAGGTATTCGATCTGCCAGAAGTGGCCAAGCTTTATCCCGGATACGATTGCGGGCGACTTCTTCACCGATCCGCTGCCGCAGGCGGACCTCTACAGCGTTGGAAGGATTTTGCACGATTGGTCGGACGAAAAGATTCACCGGCTGCTTGCCAGGATCTATGCGGCGCTGCCCGAAGGCGGCGGGTCTGCTGGTCGCCGAGAAACTTCTCACGCCCGATTACGTCTCAGCGCACATGCAATCGATGAACATGCTGGTGAACGCCGAGGGCCGCGAGCGCTCGGCCGCCGAATACGAAGCGCTGCTGCGCGCGGCGGGGTTTTCGAACGTCGAAAGCCGCGTTACCGGCGCCTACCTGGACGCGGTTCTGGCAGTCAAATAGCTCCACTAGACTATCTTCTGGTAGACTATTGGCATGGCTCAACCCAAACGCAAGGACGACCGGGGCGACATGCTGCAAGGCACGCTTGCCATGCTGATATTACGCACCCTCCTGCTGGCCCCTGCGCATGGCCATACCATCGCGGGCGCGATTGAACGAACTTCAGAAGACATCCTTCAGGTAGAGCACGGATCGCTGTACCCGGCCCTGCACCGCATGGAGGAACAGGGCCTGATCGCTTCGTTTTGGGGCACGTCGGAGAACAACCGCAAGGCGAAGTATTACCGCATCACGCCGGCCGGCCGGAAGCGTCTGGCCAGCGAGCGCAGCCGTTGGGACCAGATGGTGAACGCGATCGCTCGCGTGCTTGGCCCCGCCACGGAGTAAACGATGGGTTGGCTTCGATATTTCCGCCGTGCTCAGCGTGATGAGGATTTCGCCCTGGAACTCGAAGCGCACTTGCAGCACGAAATCGACCAGAACATCGCCCGCGGCATGAATCCGCGCGAAGCCGGCTATGCGGCGCGGCGCAAGTTCGGCAACATCACCCGCGCCAAGGAGACAACGCACCGTATGAATACCATCGGTTTTTTCGAATCGATCGGTCAGGATCTTCGCTACGCCGCCCGCCTCTTCCGCCTCGAACCTGGCTTCTTCACCGTCGCGATTCTGTGCCTCGCGCTCGGCATCGGCGCCAACACCGCCATCTTCCACCTGCTGGATGCCGTCCGCTTGCGCACCTTGCCAGTTGCCAGCCCGCAAGAATTGGCCGAGGTTCAAATCGGGCCGGATCAGAAATGCTGCATGGCAACTTTAGCAGCCGGCGTTCCAACTTCACTTATGCGCTTTGGGATCAGTTCCGAGCCCACCAACAGGCGTTCTCCGGCCTTTTGGCGTGGGCCGACCACCGTTTCAACATCGCGGCCGGCGGCGAGGCGCACTATGTGGAAGGACTCTATGTCAGCGGCGATTTTTTCAGGACGCTCGGCATGATCCCGGCCCTGGGCCGTGTCTTCTCCACCGAGGATGACCGGCCTGGGTGCGGCGCGCCCGGCGCCGTACTCGGCTATTCGTTCTGGCAGCGCGAATACGGTGGCCATGCGTCAGCCATCGGCCGCGGAATCTTGCTCGATGGCAAACCTTTCGAGATCATTGGCGTTGCCCAAGCGGGCTTCTTCGGCGTCGAAGTCGGCCGGTCCTTCGATGTTGCGATTCCGGTCTGCGCCGAGCCCATGGTCAACGTTGCAAACCCGCACACGCCGATGCGTCATCATTGGTGGCTGGCGGTGATCGGGCGGCTGAAACCTGGCTGGACCCTCGCCCAGGCCCGCGCCCACGTGCGAACCATCTCGCCTGGTCTCTTTGAAGCCACGCTCCCGCCGAATTACACTCCGGAGACGGCGAAGAACTATCTAGGTCTGAAACTCACCGCCTACCCCGCCGGATCGGGCGTATCGGACTTGCGTTCCCGCTACCAGGATCCTTTGTTAATCCTGCTGGGCATCGCGGCTCTGGTGTTGGTGATTGCCTGCGCCAACCTCGCAAACCTCATGTTGGCCCGCGCCAGCGCCCGCGAACGCGAACTGGCCGTCCGCCTGGCCATCGGCGCATCGCGGCCGCGCCTGATTCGCCAGATGCTCGCCGAGAGCCTGCTCCTCGCCGCCATCGGAGCAACTTGTGGAGCCTTGTTGGCGCAATTTCTGAGCGGCTATCTGGTCCGCTTTCTCACCACAACCGACAACCCCCTGTTTGTGGACCTCGGCACAGACTGGCACATCTTCGGCTTTACCGCCGCTCTGGCCGTCCTCACTTGCCTGCTTTTCGGATTAATGCCCGCCGTCCGCGCTACCCGCGCGAATCCGGGCACGCTGATGAAAGCCAGTGGCCGCGGGCTCACCGACGCTCGCGAGCGCTTCGGCGTTCGCCGCATCCTGGTCGTCGCGCAAGTCGCCCTCTCATTGGTGCTTCTGGTTGGCGCGCTGTTGTTCGTTCGAAGCCTGCATAAACTGTTGACGCTAGATGCTGGATTTCAGGAAAGCGGGGTCGTGGTCACGGAGGTTAACTTCTCAGCTCTGAATTATCCGCTGACGCGCTGGGTGGATGTCCAGCACGAGATCCTCCGCCGCATCCGTCTCCTGCCAGGCGTGGAACAGGCCGCCGCGACGTCCATCGTACCCATCAGCGGCGACGGTTGGAACGATAACTTCCGTTTTGTCGGCGCCAATCCGGCTCCCGAATTCTTGTCCAACTTCAGCCCCGTTAGTCCCGGTTATTTCCGGACGCTCGATAGTCCGCTGCTCAATGGCCGCGACTTCAATGAGCGCGACTTGGTGAATTCTCCCAGAGTCGCGATCGTCAATCAGTCGTTCATCAAGCAATTCCTGAATGGCGCCAATCCCATCGGCAAGCGCATCCGCATCGAAACCGGTCCGGGCGAGCCCGAGACCATTTACGAAGTGGTCGGCGTAACGAAAGACGCGAAATACCGGCGCCTCAGTGATCCGTTCAGCCCCACGGTATTCACGGCTCTGGCACAGTTAGACAGGCCAAACGCCGGCGCGATGATCTTGAGCCGCTCGCAAGTTGCGCTCCCCTCCCAACTGGCCGCGATCAAACGCGAAATGGCTGCCATGAACCCGGCCATGACGCTCAACTTTTACACGCTCCACTCGGAGATCGCCGATTCCCTGGTGCGCGAGCGCTTGATGGCAACGCTGTCTGGGTTCTTTGGATTCCTGGCTGCGCTGCTCGCCTCCATCGGATTGTATGGCGTGATGGCGTACATCGTGGCGCGCCGCCGCAATGAAATCGGCATCCGCATGGCGCTGGGCGCCGGCCGCGCGAACGTGCTGCAACTGATCGGAAACGAGTGCGGAAAATTGCTGGCCGCCGGTTTGCTGCTGGGGATTGTTTTCGCCCTGGCCGCCTCCCAAGCCATCGCCAAGCTGCTCTACGGCCTGAGCCCCACCGATCCTTTTACCATCGGCCTGTCAGTGCTGCTGTTGGCATTGGTCGCGCTGCCGGCCAGCCTGATTCCCGCGGTTCGCGCCTCGCGTCTCGATCCGATGAATGCACTAAGGGACGAGTAGGCGCTGCCTCACTGGACCCTGCCCAGATACTTGTCCAGCCAAGCGAGCACTTCCCTCGACAGGTCGGCCTTTCGTTGGCTGATGTCATGCGGCGTATCAAACACGACGTGGCGTTTGTCCGCCTCCGGCGTTCCGAGCATTTGGAACAGCGGATTCTGAGACCGCTCGACGGAGAACGTGAAATCGTAGCGGCCGTTCACCATGAGCACAGGCTGCTTGATGCGCGGGGCGTAGTTCACTTGGTCCCTGGGCGGTAAAACCGGGTTCAGAAAAAACCCTCCGTCCAAGAAGATGATGGTCTTAAACCGGTCCTCCAGGGCAGTGAAGATTACACCGTCGGCTGTCCCTGCGCTAACCCCCAGATAGGCGAGCTTGGACTTGTCGATGTCGGGCCGGGTCTCCAGGTAATCCACTGCGCGTCTCACCTCCTTGGATTCCTCGATGACCAGATTCAGATCCCCGTAGGCTCCCGGCAGTCCCCGCTTCCCCGCGCGCTCATAAGTGCCTTTGTAGATGGGGTAGAGCAGCGCCCGGCCGCTCTGGATGATGTAGTCGACGAATTGCAGATCGCCGAGATTCTGGCTGGAGGACCCGAAGTAAACCCGCGCGCTGGGGAAGAATAACACGGTCTGGAACGGCGGGTGAACGTGCTTCGGCAGGAACAGAAATAGCGGAAGGCGTTCGCCTCCGTAGCCGGCGTCGACGCTAATTTTTTCCTTGGTCCAGTCCGCCGCGTTCTCGACGACTCCTTCGCTTTGGGCATTCAGGGGTGTGCGGTCGTAGGCGTACATCGTCTGGTACGCCTGAAAAACCTGGTCCGATACCGGTTTTGCCTTGGCGAAATCTCGCGTCTTTCGAACCAGCGGCGCGGTCGCGTTCGCCGGGAGCGGTTCACCGTTGCGCACACAGCGAAAGCCGTTCAGCTCGGAACGGTCGAACGGAGGAAGGGCCTCCGGATCCATGGCCTGATAGGTTTGCGTACGCCAGGCGCCGCCTAAAATAAAACGTCGATCGTTCTCAACGGCATTGAAACTCCATTCCCTCACGTTGCCGCTCATGTCGTACGTGCCGAATGGGCCGACGTCAGGAGAACTCCCGACGCGCCACGGCCCGCGTCCCGCAAAATTACTCTGATTGATGCTGTAGGCCGCGAGCGTCGGGTGGAGCGACCTGATACCACTGTGCGAGGGTGGGTAAGCTCTTGCCTGCGAATTCGGCATACGCTGCCGCCTCATACCAGCTCACGCCCGAAACGGGATAATCGGCCTGCCCTTGCGGAAAATGGCCGCCTGCCCAGATGGAGGGTCCTGGCCGGCCAGTGGGATCGCGAAACAAATCCATGGCCTGATCCCAAGCGATCTCCTTTCCGTCTTTGATGAACTTCTGTTTCCAATACTGGCGCTTCTGATAGCCGCCTTCGTCCACAAATTCCTGGTATTGCCGGTTGGTCACCTCAAACTGATCGATATCGTAAGCAGGCAGGTCGTTAATCACCCATCCGATGAAATCGATCAGGTCGGCAGAGACTCCCTTCGGGACGTGCACCATCCCAGCCGCGGTTCCGGCAGGGGCTAGCGCGAACTGCATCGTGTCGGCGGTGAAGGGCGCAACAAGAAGTTGCCCCGCTCCGGGCTTGGAAACTCTCCAACGAAAATATCCGTTGGGAATTAGAACGCCCGAGAGCGGAGTAGCGCCCAAGGCCAGCCAAGCGCCGTTGGCAGACGTGTAATCCTGGATTTCCACTTTGGCGCCAGGCGGCGACGACTGGATGGAGACGCGCCGTGTGAGCGGCTTCGCGATGGAAGCCAGTTGCGAATCGCCAGGCAGAATCTTCTCGGCCTTCTGTAATACGAGGAACGCCGCTAACGGCCTGTCTGGCGCCAGCCGGTTGATTTCCGGAATGGCTTGCTCCCGCGCCCACTGCCGTTGCTCGAAACGCTGATAAAGCCAAACGCCGACGGCCACAAGCATGAGCAGCAAAACAATCGCGGGAATCGCGAAGATAGGGCGCAATCGCGATCGCGGAGGACGAGGAGCCGTCAGCCGCTCCGTAATGGACGATAACTCGCGCGCCACTTCGGATGCGGATGCAGGGCGATTCGCTGGTTCTTTTTCCAGCAGCCTTGCCACCAGGCCATCCAGGCCGGCCGGCACTCCCACGCGCTCCCGCGATGGCGCTGGTACAGGCGCATGCGAGCCGCTAGAAAGCATCTGCCCCAACGAGGCGCCCGGAAAGGGCAGTTTTCCGACGGCCATCTCATACAACACCAGGCCGAGCGAGAACAAGTCCGCGGCGCTCCCTGGCTCCCGCCCTTCCACCTGCTCCGGCGCCATATAAGCGGGCGTGCCCATGATGGCGTCGGTCTCAGTAATGCCGGTTTGCGAGAGCATCTTCGCCAGCCCGAAATCCAGCACCTTCACACCATGGCGAGTGAGCATGATATTGGAGGGCTTCAAGTCGCGATGCACGATGCCCAGCGAGTGCGCCTCGGCGAGTGCGCCGGCGATTTGCGCGCCATAGCGCGCCGCCACTTCGGGAAGCAGCGGACCCGTCTTAATCTCCGCGGCCAGCGTGGAGCCTTCAATAAACTCCATCACCAGGTAGTTCGGTCCCACATCGTAGAGCGTACAAATGTGTGGATGGTTCAACGTGGAAATCGCTTGCGCTTCGAGTTGAAATCGTTCGCTATAGCGTTCGGCCGCGATCTTGATGGCAACTACGCGCCCTAACCGAGTATCGACGGCGCGATAAACCGTCCCCATGCCGCCTGCGCCGATCTGAGCTTCGATCTGGTAGGGACCGAGCTGGGTCCCGGAGGCAACCATGGTTTTGGTAGGGTCGGCCAGCAAATCGCTAGCCGATTGGTCGAGAATCCGGCCAGCGGAATCGAGCGCGAGCATCCGCTCCACCCGGGCGCGGATGTCAGGATCCGTAGCTTCCAGCAACGCGGCGCGCTCGGCTGGACCACGCTCCTGGGCCGCGCGGTAAAGATCTTCGATCTGGCGCCATCGATCTGGTGTCATTTACTGAAACTCCAGTAACACAAGGTCGTCGCCGGACGCGTCATTAGTCGCCGAATACAACAGTTCGCGCTCGTCCGGTGAAACTGTCAAGCCGTATTCCAGGACAGGCGGCGCAGGCACAATATCGTTTGCCAGGCGCAACCGGTAGTCAAAGTAGCGAAATGCCCTCGGCCTTCCCTGTACCGAAAAACCCAAATAGTAGATTCCATTTGGAACCGGCAGCATACCCCCATCGCCCATCTCGAAATCGTCCACCAGCCGTTCCTCGGGATTCCGGGAAGGATCACCCGCCAGGTCCCGCGCAAATATACCAGGTTCGGAGGTCTTGGCGTAGAGAACGCGCTTTCCATCCGCCGTTGGCACGGGAACGCAACCTTCGAAGAGTCGTTCGGCGTGGCCACCCGCAACGCGTATGCGAAAAACTTGCCCTTGTCCATTTACCACTTGCCAGGCCAATAAATGCTCGCCATCCATGCTCCAGGACGGCCCAACGAAACCTTGCTGGGTATGCGTGATTTGCCGGGGAGCGCCCGCATCGGGATCCACCACATAGATCTGGGGCTTGTCGGGAACGCGTGCGTGAAATGCAATGTGCTTACTATCCTGCGACCAGCGCGGGAAACCGGAAATATATGCCCCCAAGCGGCTCAATTGCCGGACGTTCGACCCATCGCTGTTCGCCAGCCACACTTCCTCGCTTCCCCCTCGGCTACTGATGAAGGCAAAATATTTCCCGTCGGGCGAGAATCGCGGCGAATTTTCGGCTGCGGAAGAAGGCACTCTCCGAACGGCGCGTCCCACCGCCTGATGAGTGCTTGGATCCAGCGGCAGCGACCAAATGTCGTAGTCGTCGCCGCGGCTGGCCACCACCACGCGCAAGCGGCCGGCCGGCCAACTCGCCGTGAGCCCACCTAAGAATGCGCTGGTGACGTACGCCGGGCGCGCGGTTCCACCAGGCTCCCATTCCAAAAGCCGGCGATGGTCGGCGAAAATCAACCGCCGGCTGTCGGGCGACCAGGATGGCGAGGCAGGATTTGGCCCGGAACCGGGGACCACGCTGGGAGCGCCCTCGGGTTCGACTCCTGGTCTCAGCCTCTCGACCATTAACTCGCCATTGTTGGGGCCGGAATAGCGCCGGAAGGCAAGCCAGCGCCCATCCGGCGAGATGGCCGGCGAGGATTCGCCCACCGAATCGTGAATGCCGCCTAAATCCAACGCGCGGGTCAGCCCGGTCTCAAGCGATAGCACGGACAGCACGGTGCGGCCTTCCCGACCCTCGCTCCCGCCGGTAAATACGATCTGATTTCCGTCGGGGCTCCAGGCCAACAACGGGTGCGAATCGCCCAGGTGGTCCGTATCGAAACGAGTCTCCTGGAGCTTCCGCTCCCCGCCGCCCAACGCTGGGACGACATCGAGGTCCCAGCGGCGCGCGGCACGTCGGCGAAGGAATGCAATCTGTTTACCGTCGGGAGACCATGCCGGATAATTATCCTCCGCCGGGTCCTGCGTGATCCGCAGCGGCGTTTGCCCGTCGATCTGCGTCACATAGATATCGCGATTGTCGCCTTTGTCGCCATTCCAGGAAAATGCGACATGGGCTCCGTCGGGCGAAAGCGAGGGTTCACTTTCGTCACCTTCGAAGGCGGTAATCCGCGCTACTCGAGTGGCCTGCCCAATCGGCGTAGACCGGCTGCCGGAACGATGCGACATCCACAGACCCGCCGCAGCCAGGAGAAACACCCCCAAGGCTGCCACGCCGACCAATGCCTTGACATTGTTCCTCGGTCTGCCGGCGAGCCGTTGTAGCCGGTCGCGAACCTCCCCGGCATTCTGTAGGCGTTTCGACAGGTCCGGCTCAAGCAGCCCGGCGATGAGCGCGTCCAAACCCGCCGGCAACCCCGGGCGCACGCGCGACACTGGGGGAATCGTGACTGAGTCGCCGCCGGTTTGAAGCACGCTGCCTAGCGACTCGCCCGGAAACGGCAATTGCCCCGATGCCATCTCATACAGAACCAGTCCGAGGGTGAACAGGTCGCTGCGGGGGTCAGCTTCTGAGCCGTCCCATTGCTCCGGCGCCATGTAGGCCGGCGTGCCCATGACGTTTTTCGCTAGTGTGAGATCCCGGCTTTCTTCGATCGCAACTTTGGCCAGGCCGAAGTCCAACACTTTGACGCCGCGGCGGGTGAGCATCACATTGGCCGGTTTCAGATCGCGATGCACGATTCCCGCGGCATGCGCCTCCGCGAGCGCATCGGCGATCTGCGCGCCGAATCGCACAACGTCGGCCCGCTCCAAGGGCCCCTCCTCCCGGATTAGTTCGGCCAGCGTCCTGCCCTCCAGGAGCTCCATCACCAGGTAGTCCGGCCCGACATCGAAGAGAGTGCAGATATGAGGATGGTTCAGCGCGGAGATGGCCTGCGCCTCGCGCTCGAATCGATCGCCAATCACCTGATGTATGGTCTTGATTGCGACCGCCCGGCCCAGGCGGGTATCGATGGCGCGATACACAGTGCCCATCCCGCCGGCACCGATGGGCGCCTCGATTTCATATGGGCCGAGCCGAGCGCCGGCAGCCACCGTCACGCCGATGGAACTGTCCAGGAGATCGGTGGCCGGCCGATCGAGGATCTGGCCCCCGGAATCCAGCGCGAGCATCCGTTCCACCCGCGAGCGGATTTCCGGATCCGTGCATTCCAGCAACGCCACACGCTCGGCGGGACTACGCTCCTGTGCCGCGTGATAGAGATCTTCGATCTGGCGCCATCGCTCCGGTGACATTCCCGCCTAATTTCCGATGATTCGTACATATTCTATACTTTCCATGACGGACATCATGCCAGAACCATCCAGCGCCGACACCACCGAGCTTCTGCGCGCCTGGGCGGACGGCGATTCTCAAGCGCTCCAGCAGCTTACTCCGCACGTCTACCGCGAACTGCGGCGCCTGGCCGGGCGCTTGTTGCAGAATGAGCGCCCCGGTCACACGCTGCAAAGCACGGATTTGGTTCACGAAGTGTACCTGCGCCTGGTGAACGCCCAGGAGGTGGACTGGCGGCATCGCGCGCACTTCTTCGCCGTATCGGCCACTCTGATGCGCCGCATTCTGCTGGATCGGGCCCGCCGGAAGGCAGCGGCCAAGCGCGGAGGCAAAGCGCAGGCTTTGGACCTGGATAAGACCATTGATATGGCTCAGGCTCAGGCGCGCGAGGTGGTGGCGCTGGATGACGCCCTGAATACCTTGGCCGAAGTAGACCCGCGCAAGGCTCGGATCGTCGAATTGCGGTTTTTCGGCGGGTTGAGCGTCAAAGAGACCGCCGAGGTGGTAAAAGTCTCCTCCGACACCGTGATGCGCGACTGGAAGCTGGCCCGAGCCTGGCTGCTGACGGAGCTGAGGCAAGCCTAGTCCCCCTGCTAAAACTATTTTTTTCGGATGGTTGCGGTTTTTCGTCCCCAATTGCGCTTTAGGGATTGTACGCGGGATTTACCCGCGGCAGAAAGAGGAACTTCAATGAAAGCAATTTCTCGAGCAATTACCATGACTCTCGGTACGGGGATCTTCAGCGCGTTGTTTGTCTCCAGCGCCTTCGCGGCGTGTGGAGATCTATCCAGCTTGGAGGGCCCGTTCACAATGGCTTACGCCAAAGTGGACGCCCGTGCCTTCGCGCCTCGGGTAGAAAGCGCCAACCCGGACCAGCGCGGTGGATCGGGCGCGTCGATCGTTGGGATGTGGGAGGTTCAATTGATATCCAAGGGCAACACGGGCCACAAACCCTCTATTCCAGACGGCGCGTTGATCGACTTTGGATTCACCCAATGGCACAGCGATGGAACAGAAATACAAAATTCCGCCGGCGTGCCGGGCGGCGGCTTCTGTCTGGGCGTATGGGGGCAGACTGGGTTTCTCGCATTCGAGCTCAACCATTTTCCGATCGCGTTCGACCCGACTACCGGAGCAGTCGCCAACTATATCAACATCCGTGAGCAGGTCACGCTATCTCCCAGCGGAGACAGCTACACTGGCACTTTTACCGAGAACATCTACGACCCCAAAGGAAACCAGGTGGACCACCTGGCGGGAACCATAACGGCGACGCGAATCACCGTGGATTCTTCCTATCCAAGCGCCGTTCCCTCGAACTGACAGAATCACGTCGCGGGCGCGTTACGGGCCATCCGCCCCTGCGCGCCCATCCGGTTAACGATGAAATAGCGCGAAGCTTACTCCCCACCAGCGGCATCTACACTGGTATCAGGAGGAGCATCTTGTCCGCACTCATTGAAGTGAACCCGCTGGAGAGGTCTTCGCTCGAACCACTGCCAACGGCCGATTCCTGTCTGCTGGTCATCTTCGGAGCGTCTGGCGATCTTACGCGGCGCAAGTTGATTCCAGGCCTTTACAACCTGGCCTGCGTGGGCTGCATGAATCCGCAGTTCGAAATGCTGGGCGTGGGGCGAACCGAGATGAGCTCCGATGAGTTCCGCGCCAAGATGCGGGAGAGCGCATCGCAATCGAGCGATACGCGCGATTTCAACGATTCTCAGTGGAAGGAATTCGAGCAACGCTTGCATTACTTCGCCGGCGACATCGCCGACGATCAATTTTACGCCCGCCTGCTGGAGCGCCTGGGTGAAATGCGGAAATCGGTATCCACCCAGAATCACCTGTTCTACGTTTCAACTCCCGCTTCGGTGGCGGGACCAATCGTGGAAGGCTCTGGCGCGCGCCGGACTGAATCACAGCCAGGGCGGATGGGCGCGGATCATTTTGGAGAAGCCCTTCGGCCACGATCTGAAATCGGCTCAAGAGCTGAACGCGATCGTTCACAAATCGTTCGACGAGAAAGATGTGTTCCGGATCGATCATTACCTGGGCAAGGAAACGGTCCAGAACATTTTGGTTTTCCGCTTCGGCAATTCGCTGTTTGAGCCGGTCTGGAACCGAAACTATATCGACTTCGTGGAAATTACGGCGGCCGAAACGGTGGGCGTGGAAAGCCGTGCCGGATTCTATGAAGAAACCGGCGCGTTGCGGGACATGGTGGCCAATCACATGCTTCAGCTGCTGGCGCTGACCGCCATGGAACCGCCCATCGAGTTTGAAGCCGATTCGGTGCGCGGGCAGAAAGTTCAGGCACTGAAATCCATCCGTCCCATGACGGTGGAGGAAGTGGCGAAGCGAACCGTTCGCGGGCAGTATGGTCCTGGCGAGATTGGCGGCAAGCGCGTTGCCGGCTATCGCGAAGAGCCGGGCGTGAAGAAAGATTCCGTGACCGAGACCTATGCCGCGGTCGAGTTCTACGTGGACAACTGGCGCTGGGCGGGCGTGCCGTTCTTTATTCGCACCGGGAAGCATCTGGCGCGGCAGGTCCTCCGAAATTCGCGTTCACTTCAAACGCACGCCGCAGGCGCTCTTCGCCAGCACGCCTTACGAGCAGCTGGGGCCGAACGTGATCACACTGCGCATCCAGCCGGACGACGGAATCAGCATCGCCTTCGACGTAAAGCGGCCCGGCAGTCATATGCGCGCGCTTACGGTGGATGCGAACTTCTCCTATGAAGCGGTATTCGGCGCCAAGGGCCCGCCCGCCTATGAGACGCTGCTGCTGGATTCGATGCGCGGAGACGCCACGCTGTTCACGCGCCACGACGAAGTGGAGGCCGAGTGGCGCATCATCACGCCCATCGAAGAAGCCTGGGCGCAACTGCCCGCCCCCGCCTTCCCCAATTACGCCGCAGGATCGGAAGGGCCGGCGGAAGCGGACGCGCTCATTGCGGGCGATCATCGCGGGTGGCGACGGCTATCGAAATAGTCTTCCAAACACGGAACGTGGCACGTAATAGAATAGATCACGTCAACATGAAAATCGTCGCCGTCATTTTGCTGTACGCTTCCACTTGCCTGGGCCGCTCCGGGAAGGGCGCGCTCGACAAAGCCACGCTCGAGAACTACCTGCGCCACGTTGAACTGTTCCGCGGCGACGTGACGTTCAAGATCGAGGATCCGCAGCCGTCCAAGTACCTGCCGGGCTACTCGGAAGTGCTGGTGCATCTGATTTTCAAGAGCCGAGAAGGACGAGCTGTTCTACATTTCCGCCGATGGCCAAACCATCCTTCGGGGCGACGTTTTCAACCTCGGAAAGTCTCCCTTTCAATCCAATCTGGACAAGCTGACGCTGACGGATCAGCCCAGCTTCGGCCCGGCCGACGCACCGGTAACCATCGTCGAGTTTGGCGATTTCGAATGTCCGGACTGCAAGATGGAAGCGCCCATCCTGCGGCACGATCTGACCGAAGCGTTCGGCGGCAAGGTGCGGGTGTACTTCAAGAATTTCCCGCTCGAATCCGTTCATCCCTGGGCCCGCGCGGCGGCCATCACCGGCCGCTGCGTCTATCAACAGGGACAACCCGCGTTCTGGAAATTCTACGATTGGATCTACGAGAATCAGGATCAGATCACGGGCGATAATCTCAACACGAAAGTTCTGGCTTGGGCCGGCGAGAACGGCGTGGACACGGTAAAATTGGGCCAATGCGTCGACACCAAAGCCACCGAGCCGGAGGTGAATCGCAGTATCGCGGAAGGGCATGCGCTGGGCATCGAAGGCACGCCGACTCTGTTCATCAACGGCCGAAAAATCGGGGGCCTGACGTGGCCCGATCTTCAGCTGGTGATCAATAAGGAGCTGGAGTTCCTCGCGTCATCTGGCCGCACCTCACCGAGTCGATGATGTGGTCTGCCGCAAAGGCGTAGGCATATCGGCCAGCACATAGGCCATCACCGCCATGGCGGCGATGTTGGCCCGCAGGTCTTCGATCTTCACTTTGTCCGTAGGTGTCGGCGCGCGAATGGTGCCAGTCGAAATAGTGCGTGCCCACCGTGCGCAGCGCCAGGCCCGGCACGCCGTCCATCATGATGGGCGCGATGTCGGCGCCGCCACCGCCCGGTTGAATGGACCCGGCGTCGATGCGGTCCAGCAATGCTCCGATTTCGCGCACGCGCCCCAGCACCGCCTGCAGATCGCCGCTCGCGCTCAGGCCGAAGCCGGTGGGTTTTTCCGCGCCGCCGTCCATTTCGATCGCGGCCACATGGTTCTTCACCGTATCGCCGGCCCACACGCGATAAGCCTCGCCGCCCGCGCCGCCATTCTCTTCGTTGGTCCAGAACACAACGCGCAACGTTCGCCGGGGCGTCAGTCCCAGCGCGCGAATGATGTGCGCGGCCTCTAGCGCCGTGATGCAGCCGCTGCCATCGTCCTGCGCGCCCGCTCCCACGTCCCAGGAATCCAAATGTCCGCCGATCACCACTACTTCATCCGGCCTCTCGCGTCCCGGGATTTCGCCGATGACGTTGGCGGAGTCGGCATCGGGCAGCGTGTGCGCTTCCATCTCCAAATGCGCGGTCACCGGATTTCCAGCGTCCACCAGGCGCTGGATCAGCAGCGCGTCCTCGATGGTGACCGCGGCGGCCGGGATCTTCGGGAAACCTTCGGCGTATTCGAGCGCGCCGGTATGGGGCGATTGCAGGCTGATGGGAGTGACGGAGCGCACCAGCGCCGCTACCGCGCCCAAACGCGCCGCTCGCGAAGGGCCGGCGGTTCGATAAACCACCGTGCGGTTGTAGCCTTCATAAGGCGTATTGAAAAGAACGATCTTGCCCTCTATCGCGGCGCGGCCTTTTCTATCCAGCTCCTCGAAGCTTCCGATCGGCACCACTTCGGCGGTGATTCCATGTTTTGGCGTGGCAATGCTGCCGCCCAGGCCCAGGATGGTCAAGCGGCTTGTTCACCGGCTCCAGCAGAGACGCGCTTTCATTGCCCCGCACCCAATGGGGAACCTTGACGCGCGGCGTGACCACGTTGCTGAGCCCGTCGGCCTTCATCTGCGCGGCGGCCCACGCGACCGCTTTTTCGAGCGCCGGCGAGCCGCTCAAGCGATTGCCGATACGGTCGCAGAGATAGGCGAGCTTCTCCATGCCGCCCTGGTCGGCGAGCGAGGCATCGATGAGTTTGGAGGCGCTGATCGTGGTATTGTTCGGTAAGCGTGCCCGCGTTTTGCGCGAAGAGCAGAGGCTGCCGCAGCGACCAGCAACGAGGATGGCTCGCTTGCTCATCGCGTCTTTTCCTCCTCCGGTGAGAAAACGAAAACCGTGCTCGCTGCATAACCGAGCGCGCCTGCTCGGCGGCCTCCGGCAAAACATAAAAGAAAGCGCCCACGCGCTCGCTGCGAAAGATCACGCCGCCGCTGTACTTGTCGGGTTCGACGGCGTAATCCACGCCCGATTCGGTGAAAGCCGATTCCAGCCGCAAAGCCTCCTGGAGTTTTTTGGCGATGTAGACCAGATCCATATTCGCGATCTTCGAAGAAATCGGCTTCCCTGCGCATAAACGGTATTTTAGTCGGCACCGGCTCCCTCACGGTCGCGGCTCGGCAACGTATCGGTCGTACTGAGCCGGCGCGTGGGCAAGCGGGCGATCAAGCGCCCATGCCCTTTACTCTCGCCGAAAAAGCTTCGTACGCTTTCGGATTAGCGCTATTCATATTGTCGATCATGGCTTGCGCCACGGTCTCCAGGTTAGAGAGGTACTTGGGATTGCCCATCGCTTTGCGCGAGTCGGCGATGGTTCCCTTGGTCTTTTCCCAAACGAAAAGCATCTCGCCCGCGCTTTGCAGGAACAACTCCTTGTTGAGAGCGCCGGACGTGACGAACGACGCCGCCATGTCCCAATAGCTGGTGACCATCCGATAAGAAGCATCCTGCTCCGATCCCGGGGGGCATGCGGCCTGATGCTCAGCCGCGTTGCTGGCCTTGTAGCCGAAGAGCCAGCCTCTCGCTTTACGCATGCGGTCCTCACGGCGCAACTCGTAAAGCTTCAGAATGACTTCCACGTCATGGTGTGTAGGTTTATCCATATAAGGAACAGTGTAATGGGAGAGGGCGCGGGATTCCAAGCTTCTGGTCGGTCTTTCAACTCCCATCCGGGAACCCGCCGCGATGCAGCACCATGGGATAGTGCGGCAGCGTATCGCGCTTCGGGACGGATGCCCGCCATCCGTCAGGGTAGGGCTCCAACCCGCGGAACAAAGGCGAATTCCGCCCAGTGTCATCGCCGACTAAGCCTTGCAGCAGATCTCGAAGGGCGCGTATGGCGTCCGTACCAAAACGCGCCTGCCAGCGCTCCTCGATGAGTCTCGGAAGCCGACGGTAGACCTCCTGAGCTTCCCGCCCCTTCAAAGTGAGGCGAGCGACCTTGCCCGGCCTCGGGGTCATGTCCGGCTCGACAACGGCGAAGCGGCCCTTCTGGAGGAACCCTGTCGCCGTGCTGATGGCCTCCTTTGAAACGCCCGTGAGCAGCGGAAGGTCGCGGATCCGAATCCCACTTTCATCCAGGACTCGAACGACGTTGGCGCTGATGGCGAGCGACAGGTCCGACTCGCCCTCGAATTCAACGGCGAAGGCCAACAGCACGCGGGAGAGGAGCGCCGATAAGGGGAGATCGGAGCGGCCGGCCGGAGCTGGACGCTTGGAATCGAGCACTCGGCTGAGCAGCCCGTACCCCAGGATCGGGAGACAATCCGGCAGCTCGACGTCCATCCGGCTGATCAGAGCCCACAGCGCTTCCCGAAGCCGATCGATCTCGCGCTTGCCGAAGCGCGCCTGCCAGCGCTCCTCGATTGCGCCGAACAGCGGCCTCCACACTTCCTGGGCCTTCCGACCTTTGGGTGTAGCGCGGATCATCCATTGAGAGCGAGGCGGTTTTGGACGGCTATGGCTTGGATCCGGTTCGACGACGATGTACCCCCAGCGCTCCATCCCGTTCAAATTCGTCTTCGTGCGGGCGAGGTCTTCCAAGTCACCGGCGCGCACCCCCTGCTCGCCGACGAACCGCATACAGTTCGAGTACATCACGAGCGAGACCAGCCAAGGACCCTGGCGCGAGCCGGCCGTCGAGCCATGGCTCGTGGTCCGATGCGGCATCTGGTGTTCGAACTCGTTGTCGAACTCGATGGTGAATGCAACCAGCGCGTGGGAGAGCAGTGTGGACAACGGCAGTGGAGCAGGCAAAGCTATTCCGTGTCCCCGAAACCGGGCCTCCGCGGATGGTCGATGACGATCGCCCGGCCGTCTGTGAGAGCCTTGACCGAATGGGGGGTGTTACCGGGAACAATCGCCACCAAACCCGGCCGGACGATCTGGGCCACACGGTCGATAGTCAGCTCGAGTTCGCCCTCAATCACCTCATAGACTTCCTCCTCAGGGTGGAAGTGCTCGTGGATGGACGCGCCGCACTTAAAATCGTAGTGCGCGAAGGTCATGCTGGGCGAGTGGAAATAGCGTCCAAACCAGCCCGGCAAGCGCTCTATAACGGCGAGACCGCTCATGTCGATGAAGGGCATCTGATCTCTCCCTGACGAATCCTAGCATGGCTCCGAGCGGCCGCATTCCTATACAATGCCTGTTGCGAAGAAAGACTAGGGAGGCCGCATGGCGAAGCCCGCGGCGAAAGCCGTACCGTCCGACAAACTTGCGTTGTACGAAAAGCTTGTGGCCACCAATCCGAAGGTCAAACGGCAGGGCGCGACTGTGCCCTACACGTCGTTGAACGGGCATATGTTCAGCTACCTGAGCAAAGATGGCGAACTGGCGCTACGCTTACCCGCCGCGGCGCGGGAGGCCTTTCTGAAGAAGTACAAGGCCAAGCTCTGCGAGGCGTATGGAAGGGTTCAGCCCGAATACGTGGTGGTTCCCGACTCGTTGCCGGCCTCAACACGGGAGCTGAAGAAATTTTTCGACGTCAGTTACGAATACGTCAGCTCACTCAAGCCGAAGCCCACGGCAAAAAAGAAGACGAGCGGTTAAGACGTTCTGCGCACGGTCATTGGAACGGATGCAGCTTCGCGCCGCGTCCCGCCAACGCTGGGCTCGCGCCGCAGCTTGGCGCGCACAGGCTTGTCGGACACCTGAGGCGCAATTCCCTTGACCTGGTACTCGTAGATTCCGAAACGGGGCGCCTGCCTTCCGTCGGCTGGGATCGGCTCGGCAATTACTTTTTTGGCGGTGATTTCCCACTCGCCCTCAATGATGTCGCCGATGTCTTTGTTGGAGCGGCTGTGGATGGTTTTGGTGGTTGTCACGTTGGTTTCCTTGCTCACTTGTGGCGGTAAGTGATTCGGCCTTTGGTCAAATCATAGGGCGACAGTTCGAGCGAAACGCGGTCACCCGTCATGATCTTGATCCGGTTTCTGCGGAGCCGGCCGGCCATGGAGGCCAGCACCGGTACGCCTGCGTCGAGTTCAACAGTGAACATGCCGGCTCTGAATTTTTCGACCACTTTTCCCATTACTTCAATCGCGTCTTCTTTTGGCAAATTGATCTCCAGCCCTTTCGTTTTTCAAAATTCAGGCGGCAGAGTTAACTGCCGCCCTTACTACACTTGCGAAACTTGAAACTTACCAGCGGCTATTGCTGCGTCCGCCACCTTTGTATCCACCGCCGCCGCCCGATCCGCGCTCCGTTTTTGGTTTGGCTTCGTTGACATTCAACGCCCTACCGTCGAGATCCCGGCCGTTGAGCCCACTAATGGCGGCGTTGCCTTCCGCGTCATTGCCCATTTCAACGAACGCGAAGCCTCGGGCTTGCCCGGTGTCGCGATCCGTAACAATATTGACGCGATCCACGGCGCCATAAGAATCAAACATGGAACGAAGCGTATCTTCGGTCGTCCCGAAACTGAGGTTACCTACAAAAATATTTTTCATCGTCTTTCCTTCTGAATTTGCAGAGCAGCGAATCAGGGCACGATCAGACAACGGGCGGTCAGACCGAACGATGAGGGACGATGCGAAAATAGGCGGAACTTCAAAGACAGTCCTAGTTTAGCACGGATGGCCATTGGCTGTTGGCGATTGGCTGTTGGCGATTGGCTGTTGGCGGGGCTGGCACGCGGTGCACCGTTTGGGGGGGTGGATGCATGTGCGCGGTCACCCTTTTTTGCAAATTCAGCGGCATTTATGGCGAAGATGCTCGGAAGCGGGTGATTTTGGCAGGGCGATGGAGGTGTGAACGGGGGATCGAAACTCCGGACGGCGCGTGGGTTAAGATTGTTCAACTGCCATGCCTTTATCCAACGGCACGCGCTTGGGACCTTATGAAATCCTCGCTCCCATCGGCGCGGGCGGCATGGGCGAAGTCTATCGAGCCAGAGACACCAAGCTGGATCGGGAGGTAGCGATCAAAGTTTTGCCTCCGTCTTTCGCGCAGGACCCCGAGCGTCTCGCCCGTTTCGAACGTGAGGCCAAGGTTCTCGCGGCGCTGAACCATCCCAACATTGCGCAAATCTACGGTGTGGAAGATCGCGCGCTGGTGATGGAGTTGGTGCCGGGAGAATCCATCAAGGGACCGCTGCCGCTGGAAACTGCACTGAACTACGCCAAGCAGATTGCGGAGGCGCTAGAAGCTGCGCATGAGAAGGGCATCGTCCACCGCGACCTGAAGCCGGCCAACATCCTGGTCACGCCGGCGGGTGTGGTGAAGGTGCTCGACTTCGGGCTCGCCTCCGTTCTGAACCGCGACCGTGAGGAAGGGGACCCGGCGAATTCGCCGACGCTCACCATCTCGCAAACTCGCGCGGGAATGATCCTGGGGACGGCGGCCTACATGAGCCCGGAGCAGGCACGCGGCAAGGCGGTGGACAAGCGCGCTGACATCTGGGCGTTCGGCGTGGTGCTCTATGAGATGCTGACGGGCAAGCGGCTGTTCGATGGCGAGACCGTTTCAGACGCGCTAGCGCACGTGCTCACCAAGGAGCCGGATTGGGAGCAAGTTCCAGCGAAAATGCGGCGTCTGCTCGAAGCGTGCCTACAGAAGGACCCCAAGCAGCGGTTGCAAGCCATCGGCGATTGGCGCTTGCTCCTGACGGATGTGCAGCCGCAAGTAGCCGCTCCCTCGCGGTCACGGCTCGGTTGGGTGACGGCGGGAGTGGCGATCATTGCGATAATCGCGGGCGCTGGTTGGTGGCGCGCGACGCGGCCGGTTAGCCAACCATTAATACGGTTGAGCCTGGATCTGCCGGAGTTTGCTCTCACGCCAAATGTGCTCCCAGGCGCCAGCGTTGCCCTGTCTCCGGACGGGAGGCGCATCGTGTATACGGGCCGGGGCACGGACGGCGCTTTCCGTTTGTACACTCGCACGCTCGACCAGGAGCAGAGCGCGCCGTTGGCGGGGACCGAAGATGCCTACGGTCCGTTCTTTTCGCCGGACGGGCGAACTGTCGGGTTTTTCGCGAGCGGCAAGCTGAAGAAGATTTCGCTCGATCATGGTCAAGCAGTGGCGCTGTGTGATGTAGCACAAGGCTGGGGCGGGAGCTGGAGCGACGACGGCAATATCATCTGGGCGGCGAACGATAACACAATTATCCGGCGAATACCGTCGGATGGAGGCTCGGTGGAGCCGGTTACGAAGTTAAAGGTGGGAGATTCTGAACACGGTTGGCCGCAGGTTTTGCCGGGGGCGCAGGAGGTGTTGTTTACAGCACTCCCAGCCCTCGGCAGTAATGAAGATTCCAGCATCGAGGTTCAGTCGCTGCGGACGGGCGAGAGGAAGACTCTCGTGCGCGGTGGCTACTTCGGACACTACGCGCCGAGCGGGCATCTGCTGTACATGCACCAGGGGACGCTATATGCAGCGCCACTGGATGTTAAGCGGCTAGAGTTGACCGGCCCAACCGTACCAGTAATCGACGAGGTGGCAAGCGATGGAGCTAACGAATTCGCGCATGTGAATTTCTCGCAGAACGGGACGTTAGCGTATGTTCGGGGGAAAGCCGCGAGTCAAAAGCTGGTTTGGATGGACGGCACCGGCCAGACACAACCGCTTCGCGTCACGCCGGCGCAATATAAAGGGACCATCCGTTTCTCGCCCGACGGCAAACGGCTCGCCATGGGCGTGCTGGAAGGTGGCAAAGCGAATATCTGGGTTTATGAGTGGGCGCGGGATATCATGACCCGTCTGACCTTCACGGATGGCTTTGACTTCTCTCCGGTGTGGAGCACGGACGGAAAGCACATCGTCTTCGCCTCGTCGCGGCATCGCGACACCCGCGGCGATAACCTGTACTGGATGCGGGCGGATGGCGCGGGGGAAGCGTTGCGGCTCACGGCAAGCGATAATGACCACTTCCCGTTCTCGCTCTCCCCGGATGGCAAGCACGTGGCCTTCCTGGAGAAGAGTCCTAAAACGGGTTACGACCTATGGACGCTGCCCTTGGAAGATATAGAGAGCGGCCATCCGAAGCCAGGCAAACCGGAACCTTTTCTCGTGACGCCTTTTAACGAGGATGAGCCAATGATTTCACCTGACGGTCGCTGGCTGGCGTATATTTCGGACGAGTCGGGGCGCAATGAAGTTTACGTACGGCCATTTCCGGGGCCTGGAGGGAAGTGGCAAATCTCGACGACACGCGGGGTTCACCCTGTCTGGTCGAAGAAGTCGCCGGAATTGTTTTACCAGAGCGGCGAGGGCGTGATGGTGGCGAGCTATACGACGAACGGCGAGGCGTTTGTAGCGAGCAAGCCGAGGCTCTGGGCCGAGAAGAAGGATCTGGGCGATTACTTCGATCTGGCACCGGATGGCAAGCGCTTCGCGGTGGTGCAGGCAGAGGCGTCGGAGCAGCAAGCTCCGCCGCATGTCACGCTCCTGCTGAACTTCTTCGACGAACTGCGGCGGCGGGTGCCGGCGGGGGCAAAGTAGAATGCCACCTTTCCCTGGGATGCGCCTCGGACCTTACGAAATTCTTGCGCCGATCGGCGCCGGCGGCATGGGTGAGGTATATCGAGCCAGAGACACCAAGCTGGATCGCGAAGTAGCAATCAAGGTTCTACCCACGGCGCTCGCCCAGGATCCCGAAAGGCTCGCCCGCTTCGAACGTGAGGCCAAGGTTCTCGCGGCGCTGAACCATCCCAACATTGCCCAGATCTACGGCGTGGAAGAGCGCGCTCTGGTGATGGAGCTGGTGCCGGGAGAATCCATCAAAGGACCGCTCCCGCTTGAGACTGCTCTCAATTACGCAAAGCAAATCGCCGATGCACTGGAAGCTGCGCATGAAAAAGGCATCGTGCATCGCGACCTGAAGCCGGCCAACATCATGATCACGCCGGACGGCGTGGTGAAGGTACTCGACTTCGGGCTCGCCTCCGTTCTGAACCGCGACCGTGAGGAAGCGGACCCGGCGAATTCGCCGACGCTTACCATCTCGCCCACGCGCGCGGGAATGATCTTGGGGACGGCGGCCTACATGAGCCCGGAGCAGGCACGCGGCAAGGCGGTGGACAAACGAGCGGACATATGGGCGTTCGGCGTGGTGCTGTACGAAGTGTTGACCGGCCGGCAGGCGTTTCCGGGCGATACGATCACCGATATTCTGGCGGCGGTGGTGACGAAGGAGCCGGAGTGGGACCGCGTGCCGGTGAAGGTGCGCCGCCTGCTGCAATCGTGCCTGGAGAAAGATCCGAAGCGAAGGTTGCGGGATATCGGCGACGTTTGGCGATTGCTCGAAGATCCGTCGGGTCCAGCAGCCGTGCAAAGCAGCGCCAGGTGGGTTCCTTGGGCCGCTGCCGCCGTGCTTGCCGCTTTGGCGATTTTCGGATGGACAAGAACTCCACAGCTTGCGCCGGAGGCCGGCGCGCAGAACGACCTAACGCTGAGCATCGTTCCGCCTTTAGGAAAAGAGCTGCGGGCCGTCGGACAGCTGGGTATCGATAGAATTTCGCCTGACGGCTCAGCAGTCGTGTTTCTCTCAAGCGACGGTAGGTTCTACGTTCGCAGGCTGAACTCTGTGGAACCGGAACCCTTGCCGGAATTCGGATCGGCCGGTTACGCCTTCTGGGCGCCCGATTCTAAATCCATTGCGTTTTCGACGACGAGCGGACTGATGAAAATACGTCTGCCCAAAGGCGCGCCCGAGGCGATCGCCACCAAGCTGGATATCGCGCGCGGCGGAAGCTGGAGCGATCAGGGAGTGATTCTCGGGGCAGCGCTCGATTCTTCGCCTGGTTCACCCCGCCTTTACAGCGTTTCTGCGGCGGGAGGCGACCCAGCACTCTTAGAAGTGCCGGGACTGAAGGACGGCCGCTTTTACAATCCCGAGTTCCTGCCAGGTGGACAGGATTTTCTGTTCGCCTTCGTTCCCCAGCAATCTCAAGCAGCGCAGATTTACTTAGCCACGCTCCGCGATGGGAAGGCCATCGATCCAACATTGTTGTTCAACAACGATACTGCGGCGGCCTATACGCCCGCGGGCGGCGGGCGAATTCTCTTTGTCCGTAATGACAACCTTTACTCCCAGAAGCTGGATCGGAAGGCCCGGAAAGTTACGGGCGAGGCGGAATTAGTGCAAGAGGCTGTGGCGTCTGCGGTCGTATTTCGCACCGCCCAATTCTCCGTCTCTGGCTCGGGGATTATCGCATGGCGCAGAGGGACGGCGGTGGTATCACAGTTGACGGTCTTTGATCGCCAGGGAAACCATATCGGAGTGGCCGGCGTTCCTGCTCCCGTGAATAGCATCTTTCTTGCTCCAGATGAAGAACACCTTTTCACCTATGGAGAGGCCAACTCTTGGATTGTGGAAGCCAACGGACCAGGCCGCGTTCTCTTCGGTGCGGGAACCGGAGCTAGGAGTCTTTGGTTTGCTGGCGGTTCCCGTCTGATTTCCAAAGTCGGCAGGAAACTGCTGGAACAGTCCCTGGACGGGGCCACCGTCCGCGAGTTAGCTGAACTGCCGGTAGAGGATGCATTTTTTTCTGGAATAAACGATATTTCGCCGGACGGCGCGCGGCTTCTGTACGGTGATTCCCGTAAGCTGTACCTCTACTCACTCACTGAGAACCGGTCCACCGAGATTGTCGGCCAGCGAGTGGAAAACGCTGCGATGTCGCCCGACGCAGCCTGGATTGTCTACCATCCGTACACGGAGGCCGGAATTTACGTGCAGCCGCTTTCCGGTAAGGGTCTGCGCCGGCAGATCGCTGGCAGCGGCAATTTCCCGGTCTGGCGGAAAGACGGCAGAGAGATTCTCTACTACGATCAGGGAAAGATTTGGTCCGCTCGCGTGGAAGGTTCGGGCGAACAATTACGGTTCAGCGCGCCGGAGCCTTTGTTTTCGGGGCCGCCGACGCGCGGAACCAATGCCGCCTCCCGCCCGCTCGCTGTGAACCATGACGGTACGCGCATCTATTACCTTCAGTCCGTTGAAGAGCCCGAGTCCGGTGTGCTTTATGTGCGCACGGGCGCGATCCGGTAGCTAGAGAAATTGCCCGCCTTCCTCGCACCAGAAGGAAGAACACTGTGCTCGCGGCATCTAATGACAAGTCGGGCATCACCAAGGAAGACGAACTCCACTGGCTGGCCCTGTGCCTGATTCCGGGACTTGGGACGGTCAGGGCCGGGAAGCTGATCGAGCGTTACCATTCGCCGCAAGCGATTTTTCGGGCGTCGCGGTCGGAGCTGGAGTCGCGGGGCCTGGCCGGGAGCGTGGCGCAGACCATCGCGAGCGGATGCACCTTCGACGACGCCGTGGATCAGCAGCAGAAGATGCTGGAAAACGGAACACAGCTGGTGCCGATTTCAGACGCCGCTTATCCGGCGCGGCTGCGGGAAATCTTCGATCCGCCGATTGTGCTGTTCGCGCGCGGCAGATTGGAACTGCTCCAGTCGATCCTGCTGGGGGTGGTGGGTACCAGGCGGCCTACGGCGTATGGAATGGCCGCGGCGGAACGTCTGTCTGCGGATCTGGCGCAAGCCGGCCTCGCAATCGTGAGCGGCATGGCGCGCGGCATCGACACGGCGGCGCATCGCGCGGCGCTCGACGTGGGCGGCGATACGGTGGCGGTATTCGGCTGCGGCGTGGATCTTATTTATCCGGCGGAGAATCGGAAGCTGGCGTCTGAGATCGCGGAAAAAGGCCTGATCCTCTCCGAATTTCCGATGGGCTCGCCCGCTTATCCACAGAACTTTCCAATCCGCAATCGCATCATCAGCGGCGTGGGCGTGGGCGTCCTGGTGGTGGAGGGCGCGCAGTACTCCGGCTCCGCGATTACGGCTAAGATGGCGCTCGATCAGCAGCGCGAGGTTTTCGCGGTCCCAGGAAATATCACTTCCAAAATGAGCTGGGGGCCGAACCTCCTGATCAAGCAGGGCGCCAAGCTGGTGCAGGAGTGGAACGATGTGCTGGTGGAGCTGCCGGCCGATACGCGGCGCGCCCTGATCGGCAAGGCGCAAGCCAGCTAGGCGTCCAGGGGTTATGTCGTTGGAAACTAAACGACGAGCAGCCCGCACTGCCACCGGAGCTCGGCATAGCCAGCCGACTAATTCTTACCAAGCTAAAGGCCGATGTCCCTATTCAGATGGACCAGTTGCTTGAATCTTCTGATACATTGACATCATCAGAGGTAATTGCCGCACTCTTTGAACTTGAGCTTCTAGGACTGGCGCGACAACTCCCCGGCAAGAACTTTGTTAAAGTGTGGTAGAACTTCAACGTCATTAGACTGTAAGCAATCTTACGATTCAGGAAGACCATGGCAAAATCTCTCGTCATCGTCGAATCGCCGACGAAGGCGAAGACGATCGGCAAATATCTCGGTAAGCAATTTGTCGTGAAAGCTTCGCTTGGCCACGTCAAGGACCTGCCCAAAAAAAACCTGTCCGTGGACGTGGATCACAACTTCGAGCCTCACTATGAGGTGATCGAAGGCAAGAAAAAGCTCATCGCGGAATTGAAGGCGGCGGCCAAGGGCGTGGACTCCGTCTACCTGGCGGCTGACCCGGATCGCGAAGGCGAAGCCATCTGCTATCACCTGCAAGAGGAGCTGAACGGCTCGAAAAAAGGCCCGAAGTTCTTTCGGGTGATGTTCAACGAGATCACGGCCAGCGCCATCAAGAAGGCGTTCGAAAAGCCGGGTTCGGTGAACCTGCACCTGGTGGACGCGCAACAGGCCCGCCGCGTTCTGGACCGGCTGGTGGGCTACAAGATATCGCCGCTGTTGTGGGACAAAGTCCGGCGCGGGCTTTCGGCCGGGCGCGTGCAAACCGTCGCGCTGCGGCTGATTGTGGACCGCGAGCGCGAGATTCGCGCGTTCATCAAGCGCGAGTACTGGACCATCGACGTCCAGCTCAACGCCAAGAAGCCGCCGGTGCTGACCGCGCGCTTCACCAAGAAGAACGACGAAGCGATCGAGCTGCCGGATGAGGGCACTACAAAAAGCCTGCTGGATCAGTTGGACGGCACGAAGTATCTGGTCCATTCGGTCACCACCAAGGAAAAGAAGCGCAATCCGGTTCCGCCGTTTATTACATCCACGTTGCAGCAGGAATCCGTCGCGCAAGCTGCGGTTCAGCGTGAAGCGGACCATGATGCTGGCGCAGCGGCTGTATGAAGGCGTGGAGCTGGGCACGGAAGGGTCGGTGGGTCTGATCACTTATATGCGAACCGATTCCACTCGCGTGTCCCCGGATGCGCTGGAGGAAGTTCGCGGTTTGATCAAGGATCGCTACGGCGCTCCGTTTGTGCCGGCAACGCCTAACGTTTATAAGAGCAAGAAGGACGCGCAGGACGCGCACGAAGCCATCCGGCCATCGTCGGCGCGGCGGACGCCCGACGAGTCTGGCGCCCTATCTTCAAGAAGACGAGCTGAAGCTTTACCGGCTGATCTGGATGCGATTCGTCGCGTCGCAGATGACGCCCGCGGTGTTCGATCAGACGACGATCGATGTCGCCGCGAAGGGCAAGGACGGCGCGACTTATATGTTCCGCGCCACGGGAAGCGTGCCGAAGTTCAAGGGCTTCCTGGAAGTCTACGAAGAGGGCAAGGATCAAAAGGACGCGGACGACGAGGAGCTGAAGAACCGGCTGCCGCTGGTTACCGAAGGCGAGGAGCTGCGCTTCAAGTCGATCGAACCCGAGCAGCATTTCACCGAGCCGCCGCCGCGTTTCAACGAAGCGACGCTGGTGAAGGAGCTGGAATCGGACGGCGTGGGACGCCCTTCCACCTATGCGTCGATCCTTTCCACCATTCAGGAACGCGAATACGTAAAGAAGGACGGCGGCAAGTTCGTGCCCACCGAGCTCGGCATGGTGGTGACCGATCTGCTGCTCGAAAATTTCAAGAATCTCTTCGACATCACGTACACGGCTCGCATGGAAGAGGAGCTGGACGAGATCGAAGAAGGCAAGATGGACTGGCGCGAGGCCATGTCGGAGTTCTACGAGCGGTTCCAGAAGGACCTGGACCACGCCGAACGCCACATGACCGACATCAAGCGCATGGAGGAGCCCACCGGCGAGGCCTGCGAGAAGTGCGGCAAGCCGATGGTGATCAAGTGGGGCAAGTTCGGCAAGTTTATCGCTTGCACCGGGTACCCGGAGTGCTCCAACACGCGCGAGCTTCCGCCCGATCCGGCCAGCGTCGAAGGGCTGAGCGAGCAGGACGCCGACGAATATTGCGAGAACTGCGGCCGCGTGATGGTGCTGAAGAAGGGGCGCTTCGGACAGTTTTACGCGTGCTCCGGGTATCCGGATTGCAAGACGACGAAGCAGATCGGCGGGACGCAGAAAAAGAGCGATGTGCCGCTGGAAGAAAAGTGCCCGCAATGCGGCAGCAATTTGGTGCTGAAGAACGGGCGATTCGGCGAGTTTACGGCGTGCAGCACGTATCCGAAATGCAAATACGTGAAGCAGAAGACCATTGGCGTTCCCTGCCCCAACTGCTCGGAAGGCGAAGTGGTGGAGCGGCGATCCAAGCGCGGTAAGACGTTCTACGGGTGCAACCGGTATCCGGAGTGCTACTTTGTGGCGTGGGGCAAACCGATCCAGGAGAAGTGCCCGGACTGCGGGTCCAGCTATTTGATTGAGAAGTGGCTGAAGGCGGGAGCGGTGGCGCAATGCCCGAACGGGGAGTGCAAGTTCAAGAAGCCGCTGGTCGTGCCGGTGGAAGTGACGGCGTAAGAATGGCCAGAGCCTCAACGATTTTTCGGAAGGAATAGCGCCAACAAGTAGTCCTGCGCGGATATCTGCTTCCGAATCGAGCGCCAATCGCTGAACGCTGAACTCGCGAGAACGCTGCGCTGGCGTTCGACTGCCCAATTGCCGACGGCTTCATCAATCAGTAGATGGAAGAGCGCGTAATATGCAGTCGACACCGCGCCGAAGACTGGCTTGTATCGGATTCATGCGCTCTCTCCTGGCGAGGTGATACGCCTGCTCTAGCAGGTCGTCTGCGAACGCCATCTCATCGCCAGGCGGGCTCGGGATGCTGAGCCTGTTCCGATTCGCTACGAAAGTCGAAGTACGGGAAGAGACCGATTGCGGGAAGATCCAATTTCTCCGACATGCGCCAGACGACGCGCGTGGATACGTCACGGAGCTTTCGGCCCTTACTCGCTTCATTCTGAGCAGAACACGGAAGAAGACGCCCCAGGAATCGTCCCACGCCTGAGCAATTTCCCAGTTGATCAAGCGCACGGGAGTCTTTTCTCCAGCATAGCGCGACCAGCAGACGTGGCACCTGTTGAACGTGAAAGCACGTCAGGCCGAAGGCAATCGGCGTTCGTTGCTCTCTCTGTACCTCTTTGGAGACCGACTGATATAGAATGTCCGAGTAAGCGTGCGGTCTTCCGCGCGGCCAGTGGTTTAATAACCAGGCATCGATAAGGAGCGAACATGTGCGATCAGGATCATTTTGAGGAGGACCGGAAAGAGTACGAAGCTCTCGGTCTGGTGACACGAAAGCAATTCGGCATGATGTTGGGAGCAGGCGTGGCCATGATGCTGCCGCAAGTCGCGAACGCGGTTGCAGTGGCCGAATCGGATGTGAACGTGACGACGCCGGACGGCACCGCGGACTGCTACTTCGTGCATCCGGCGAGCGGCACCGCCCCGGGCGTTCTGATGTGGCCGGATATCTTCGGGCTGCGGCCGGCGTTCCGCCAGATGGGCAAACGGCTGGCCGAATCGGGCTACTCGGTGCTGGTGGTGAATCCGTTCTACCGCGTCAAGAAAGCGCCCACCGCGGACGCCGGCGCCGCAACCCCCATCCCAACAGCTGATGCCGCTGGCGCAGGCTCTGAACGAGACCACGCACATGACGGATGCGAAGGCGTTCATCGGGTGGCTGGACAAGCAATCGTCGGTTGCCAAGAACCGGAAGATGGGCACCCAGGGTTATTGCATGGGCGGGCCGATGGCGTTTCGTACCGCGGCCGCCGTGCCCGATCGCGTGGGCGCGGTCGCCACCTTCCATGGCGGCGGACTGGTGACCGATATGCCGAACAGCCCGCATCTGGAGGCCGCGAAGAGCCACGCGCAGTTCCTCATTGCGATCGCGGCCAGTGACGACAGTAAGTCGCCCAAGGACAAGGACGTTCTGAAGGAGACGTTCGCTAAGGCAAACCTGCCCGCGGAAATCGAAGTGTACCCGGCGCCGCGCATGGCTGGTGCCCTCCGGATACGACCGTCTACAACCAGCCGCAGGCCGAGAAGGCTTGGAGCCGGTTGCTGGTGCTGTACGGAAAAGCTTTGGCCTGAACCAGGCGGCGTAAGACAGGCTACTCGCTTCGTAGCGCGGTCATGGGAGAGATGGACGCCGCGACGCTGGCCGGAATCAGGGCCGCCACCAGGGAGCACAGGGCGAGCGCACTGGCCGCCAATGCCAGGGCGAGCGGGTCCCAGAAGGAAACACCGTACAACTGGCTTGAGATCAGACGCCCGGCGCCAACCGCTAGGGGGATGCCGAGCGCAAGCCCCACCGCCACGCGAACAAAAGCTCCACGGAGCACATAGCGAACCACGCTCGCGCGGCCGGCGCCGAGCGCCATGCGAATGCCGATTTCATTGGTTCTCTGCGCGACGGTGTAAGCGGTCACGCCGTAAAGTCCAACAGCAGCCAACAGCAGAGCAACCACGCCAAACAGTTCCGCCAGGCTTGAGACGGCGCGCTCCTGATCGAAGGTCAGGGCCACTTGCTGCTGCATACTTCTCACGCTGTTGATGGTGAGGTTGGGATCGGCTCCCGCCAGAATGCGCCTTAACGGCGGCTCGAGTACGCCGGGCGGGACATTGGTCACCAGCATCATTCCGCCGATGAAATGGGACTCTAACTCAACCCGCTTCATGACCCCGGCTTTGTAATCGACGTTCTGCGCAAGCGGCACGTAAAACATCGGCCTCGCCGGTTTTTTCATTTGAAAGCCCGCAAACTTGGCGTCACGCACGATGCCGACAATACTGAAAGTGCCGATGTTCTGTGGTTCATCCAGGCCGAAGTGCTGGCCGAGCGGATCTTCGCCGCTCTTGAAAAAGCGTTTGACGAAAGCTTCATTGACTATCGCGACCGGCGCCGTGTTTTCGTTGTCGGCGCTGGTAAAGTTTCGGCCGCGGAGCACCGGTAGTCCGAAGTTTGGGAGGTAATTGACGCTCACCCGGTCCCACGAGGCGCCGGACTCCTCGCTCATCTTGGGTGGGGGATGGCCCGATACCAGAATCATTTCGCCCCAATTATCGGTGAGCGGGTTGTACAGGGCGAGGCCGGAACCTGTCACTCCCGGCAGTGCGTTCATGGCTTCCTCCATCTGCCGATAGAGCGCTTGCAACTTGGGGAGCGTGTAAGTGGACGGCGGGCGGTTCAGCGAAATCACCACACGTCCGTCAGTCCGGTAGCCGAGGTTCTGGTGTTCCAGCTTGTTGAGACTTCGCGCCAACATGGTGGCGCCGGCAACCAAAACCACAGATAAGGCGGCCTGCACGATAAGCAGCGCCTTGCGAGCGAACCCGGAGTGGTCGGTGGTGCTGCGTCCTGAACCGCGCAGGGCCTCCACCGGATCGGTACGCGTAGCAAACCAGGCTGGCGCCGCGCCGAAGACGATTCCCGTCAGAAGGGCCACTGCAAAAGCGAACGCCAACACCATGGGCGATGGCAGAGGGTTGATGGGGAGAAAGTGCGAGCTTCGGAATGCCAGGACCAGCAGCAGCCGCGCAGCTGCTACAGCAACGAAAAGACCGGCCAGGCCACCGGCGACTGCCAGCAGGACGCTCTCGAGGAGTGCCTGCGCAATGATCTGCCGCCGGCTGGCGCCCACGGCGATCCGCAGGGCAGTTTGCGTGCGCCGCGCGACGGCACGGGCCAGCAGCAGGTTCGCCACGTTGGCGCAGGCAATCAGCAGCACCATGCAGCAAACGGCGAACAGAATTTGAAGACTGCGGCCATACTCTTCCTTCATTTCCGCGACGCCGGCGCCGGCAGGAACCACGTTGATCACTTGTTTCGGAAGCATCTGGACGATGCCGGACATCCAGTTGGCGGGATAGCCGGAATCATGCTGCATCCACTGTTTCAGGATTCCGGTGAGGCGCGGCGCCATGCCGGTGGTGGAGGCGCCCGGACGCAATCGGCCGATCACGCGCAGCCATGCACCTATGGACTGATGCAGCAGCTCGCTCTCGCCGGCGATGAGCGGCTCCTGTTGAACGGGTATCCAGATTTCCGGTGGATCGCTACGCAATGTGTCGCCGAAAAACCCGGGCGGAGCCACGCCGATAATGGTGAAGGGGTGTCCCTCTATAACAAAAGTAGAGCCTACCACCGAAGGGTCGGCCCCATAGTCCGTCTGCCAGCTTTGATGGCTGATCACAGCGGCCGGCGGAGAGGACGTCTGGTCATCCTCGGGCGTTAGCAGACGGCCCCCGTACGCCATCACGCCGAGTGTCGAGAAATAGTTGCCGGTGACATACTCGGACCGCAGCGATTGGGCGGCCGTGGGGGCGCCTTGCCGCCGGACGCTTAGGCGATTGCCGCCGGCTTGAAATGCCGCCACTTCTTCGAATTCCGGCGTCGCCGCTTTTAGGCGCTGGTAGAGGGGGAAGGAAAACATCCCCCAGCGGTCTTGCGGGCCGCCTTCCACGCAGCAATCGTCGCCATCGCCGATACGATACAGAAGCGCGGGATCGGAAACGGGTAACGAGCGGAGCATCACCGCATGGATCAGCGTGAAGATTGCCGTGGTGCCGCCGATTCCCAAGGCCAGCGTCAGGATTGCGGCGGACGTAAATACCGGCGACGAGCGGAATTGCCGCAAGGTATAGCGAAGAGTGCCAAGGGTGTTCTGCATTCGAATCTCTTAGAAGCTACGAGATTCATGACGGTGAGTTCCAAGAAAAGTACCGAAGATCGAAGAGCGTTTTGAAGGCGACAGGGGCAGGAATTACTTCTTCAGCGTGGAAGTCCAGTTCAGGACCACTTTGTAAGGCGCGGGCGACGACGAACTCGCACCCCCGGCCAGCGGCATCAGGAACCGCTTGCCGTCGCTCGAAACTTCCCAAAAAGTGACGCCCGGAGGCCCTTTGAACAGCGGCTTTGGAACTCCCGCTTTAAACTCCGGACTGGTGGCAACGTCCACCGACATGACGCTCCCGTCTGGCGACAGATAGAACATCTCTTTGCCGTCCGCTCGCCAATGCGGGCTGATACCGCCGCCTTTGGACACGATGAATTCGCCTCCCGGAGTTGGATTTCCCGAGCCGGGAACAAACGTGGAATCGAACGCGCGTACGTAAGCTTCGTCTTTGCCCGATTTATTGGATGTGTATGCGAACCAGCGATTATCGGGCGAAAAACGCGCCCCGCGTTCGGCGAATTCAGTCCGCAAGAGCGGTACAGCCTTGCGATCACCAGGGGTCGTTCCGGCCAGCGGCAGAACCCACAAGTCAGTATCCGGGCCGATCCCTCCCGTAGAGGGGACCGAATACAGCAGCAGAAAGCGTCCATCGCGAGACCAGCCACCGCCGCTGGGTATCAGGTATAGGCTCGGATCCTCTTTCATCGCCAGCTCTTCCCCGCCAGCTCCGTTGGAAGCCCTTACGTAGATGCCTCCTTGACGGCGCTGAGAGACAAATGCGATGCGGCTCCCATCGGCGCTCCAAACGGGTGATAGATCGCTCGCGGGGTCCGAAGTGAGCCGGGTGGTAACGCCTCGGGCGAATTCATACACCCAGATATCGGCGTTGCCACCCGGAGGGCTGCGATCGAATGCCAGCCGGGTATTATCCGGCGAAAGCGAGAGCGTCCGGAACACGCCGGGTTCGCCCACTGTGCTGGCGATTTTGCCTTGACGGTCGAACCAAGTGAGTTGGCCTCGAACGGCGAACGTGCGGGGTTGCGGTAAGCTCGCTGAACCGGCGCCGTAGATCAAAACTCCGTTTGCCGACGTAGAAAATCCGACTTCGGAAACCTGCTCCGCAACTGGAATGGCGTCGCCAGCCAGTTCGAGCTTGCGGTTGTCGAAAGGCTGCGCCATTAAAGTTCCGAACGAGCCCTGGGTACCCGCTTCACGGACAAATAAGATATAGGCCAGGGCTGGATCGGGCGACGGCGCAAACGCGACGGGGGAGACGTCAGCGAGTAACCTTTTTCCCGCGCGTTGCGCCGGAGCGCCTTCGATAGCCCCCAGATAAATTCCGGCGTCTTCGGGCAAATTCGAGGCGCGTGCGTAGATGAAGTGCCGGCCGTCGGCCAATAGCGAGGGGAAAGCGTTGGTACTTGACGCCGACGAGCCGGTGACGGTGGTGAAAGCAGCCGCTTGGCCGCCTGCAGCCGACACTTGAAGGAGCCCGCCTCCAGTGCCGTTGCCGACGACGATTTTGTTATCTTTAGTCCAAAAACCGCCCAGCAGGAACCCTGGAAAATCGCACAGAAGCAATGGAGGACCACCCGCAGCGTCGATCTTCATGAGTTTGCCTGCAACTTGAAACACAATGTAGCGGCTATCGGGCGACCAGAACGGAATGCCGGTTACGTTATCGGTACCCTCCAGCGGCCGGGATTCCAGGTTCTCCAGCGAACGGACCCATAGACGGGTGGGGACGTTGGGGCCGGTTGTGATGAAAGCTAGCTTGCGTCCATCCGGCGAAACGCTGAGGGCGCTGCTGAGAGCCGCATTTCCGGGCTGCGCGATTTCAAATCGCACTGCATCGGCTGGCGCGGCCGGCTTCTTCCGCAGGTAAAACAATCCCACGGCCAGCGCTCCGAGCACCACCATGGCGGCCACGCCCGGCCACAAAAGATTGCGGGACTTCTTGGGCCGCGAAGCGGATCCAATTTGTGAATAGGCCGGTTTGGAAATCGCCGCCTGGAGCTGGATGCGAACATCGCCGATATCGCGCAGACGCTGGCCTGGATCCTTGGTCAGGCAGCGCTCCAATACCTGGCGCACGCCGGTAGGAACCGCAGCCGGAAGTTGCGCCCAATCTGGCTCCTGCTCCAGTACGTGGACCAGGACATAAGACGTGGTTCGCCCATCGAAGCAGCGCTTGCCGCTTAGCATCTCATAGAGCACCACGCCGAAGCTCCAAACATCGGATCGTTTATCGGTGGGCCGGCCCTCGGCCTGCTCCGGACTCATATAGGCGGCCGTGCCCATGACCGCTCCGGCCTTGGTTTCCTCAAGCGTAATAGTGCCTTTCGCCTCGGGATCCGGCGACGACGCCGCAGGCTCTGGATCGCTCAACGCCTTGGCCAGACCAAAGTCCAGCACTTTTACCTTGCCCGCCGGAGTGATCTTCACATTCGCGGGTTTGAGATCGCGATGCACCACGCCTTTTTCGTGGGCCGCTTCCAGCGCCTCGGCGATCTGGGCTGCGATGCGCAGCGCGTCGCCCACTTCCATCGGGCCGGACTTTAAGCGATCCGATAGCGTCAAGCCTTCCACCAGCTCAAGCACCAGAAAGCGGACGTCGTCGACGTTTTCCACACCGTATATCGCCGCGATGTTAGGGTGATTCAGCGACGCGAGCAGATGCGCTTCGCGTTCAAAACGCGTCAACCTTGAAGGGTCCCTCGCGAACCTCTCCGGAAGGATCTTCACGGCGACTTCGCGCCGTAGTTTGGTATCTACAGCGCGGTACACCTCGCCCATACCGCCCGCGCCGAGCGGTTCCACGATCTCGTAGTGTTCAAGCCGTGTGCCGTCCGCCAGGGACATATTGGGCCGATTGTAGCGCGATTATTTCACTACGGCTTGGCGAAGCCTGCTCAGAACTGCGCCGCGGTCCGGCGGCGCGCGAGATAAAACAGGCCTCCTGCGGCGAGGCCAATCAGACCCAGAAGCAGTGAATTGGGCACAGGCGTGGCGGGAATGGGTGGAGTGAGGGACAAAGCTACGCCCCCTACCGTGTAGCGCTCCGGCCCGGACGTGAACAGGATAGAAATGGTTCCCGAACCGGATGCTTGGATCGGCAGCGCATAGGATTCCAGCGTTTGCGAGCTGGAGCCAATGGACCCGTTGAAGAACAGCGAGAACACCGGGCCGATCTGGCTGAACGATACCGGCGCACCGGAGCCGGTAATGGTCACGCTTTGATTGATGCCGCCTAAGACTCGAAACCCGATGGCGTAAACGCTATGGACGCTGTTGGGGGTCAGGCCCGAGAATTGTACTAGCAAAGTATTCGGGGGGCTGCCATTGAAACTGCTGATGTTCGACTGCAGATTGGCCAGTGTCGGCGCGTCGCTGGGAATGGTGCCGGCGACCGGTGTCCCCGTAAAAGTGTCAGGTGTAGGGGCCGTGGCGCTGACCGTGATGGAAATAGCAGTCGGCGCGCCAGTGCTGTCCATGAGATTGTTGACCGTCCCGGGCGCAGTCATCAGCGTCCAGTTGGTGGGGGACACGGAACCAGACGGTCCGAAATTGACGCCGACGAGAGTGGCTCCGGAAGCCGCCGAAACGGCGACTGCAAACCAAACAGCAAACCCGCGGACTATCGGCATGCGTAATCCTCGGCGATCTGGCGGGCGACGAGTCTCGTGTAGTGGCAACAAATTTATAGGTTTGGATGATGCTAACACGACTGGAATCGCGTGGCAATAAGATTCTGGTTTGCGGCCGGGAGGTGGAAGCAACGGCGCAGGGATCGCGGGGTTATCCCGCTTGCTCGCAGTTGATCTCCCAGGATATGCCGTACCGATCGGCCAGCACGCCAAAAAGGACGGCCCAGAAGGTCTTCTGGAGCGGCATTTGCACTGTTCCGTTTTCGGAAAGCGCATGATATATCCGCTCTGCCTCCGCTGGGTCATCGGCTCCGAGCAGCATGTGGAAGCCCCGCGGCTTCTCATAGTGCTCCGGGAGAACATCGGCGCCCATCAATACATTGCCGCCGAACGTTAGGGTAGCGTGAGCGATCTTCCCACGCCATTCCGGGGGCACTTGTTCCGCCAAGGGCGAATTGCCGTAGGTGAGCATCGTTATGATGTTTCCGCCGAAGCATCGTTCATAAAACTGGAATGCGGCCTGGCATTGTCCGTCGAAAGCAAGATGGGAATTCAGCTTCAACATGGCACGTAGAAGCAATCTTATCTCTAATGATCCGGCTCCGAGCAGCCGAGTAAATAAACAGGAAGTCCGCTTGCTAACGCGCGCGGCTCAGTGCTCCCATAAAAACTGAATGCCCGCTGAACGAGATCGCCTGCTCCAAGCCCGAGACAGGACCTCGCATTGGAGGCGCTGGGGCCCTTACCTCTCGGAACGATCCTGGGGCAATCCGCGCGAAGACTACAGCGCCGACGGCACGGCGTGGGATTATTTCACGCACGATCACGCGCGCTCGCGGGCCTATCGCTGGACCGAAGACGGCATCGCCGGAATCTGCGACAATCACCAGCGCCTGTGTTTCGCGTTTGCTTTTTGGAACGGGGTGGACCCGATACTGAAGGAGCGGCTGTTTGGAGTCTCGGGGCCGGAAGGCAATCATGGCGAGGACGTCAAGGAATACTACTATTACCTGGACTCCACGCCGACGCACTCCTACATGAAGGCGCTGTATAAATATCCACAGACAGCCTTCCCCTATACAGACCTGGCGCAGACCAATCGCGAGCGGCAACGCACGGAGAGCGAATACGAGCTGATTGACACGGGAATTTTCAACGAAAACCGCTACTTCGATATCTTCATCGAATACGCGAAGAACGGTGTCGACGATATTCTGGTGCGCGCCACGGTGATCAACCGCGGACCCTCGCCCGCGACACTGCATTTGCTGCCCACGGTGTGGTTCCGCAATACCTGGAGCTGGGGCTACGGCACGCCGCGGCCGGAGATGTCGCGCTTTGACACCCACACCATCGGCATCCAGGAACAATCGCTGGGCGAGTTTAAGCTATGGCTGGAAGATGCTCCGCCGCTTCTGTTCACTGAAAACGAGAGCAACACCATGCGATTGTGGGGCTGGGATAGCGGACAGCTCTACAACAAGGATTCGTTTCACCGCTACCTGGCTCAGGGTTGGATGAATGCGGTGAACCCGGATGAGACCGGCACCAAGGCCTGCGGCGTATATCGCCTCGATCTGGAGCCTGGCGGATCGAAAGTGCTGCACTTCCGTTTGTCTCAGGCGGATACGCCGGCACCCGATTTTCATCAGGTGTTTCTGGATCGGATCGAGGAGGCGGAAGATTTCTATAGTTTCTGCGCCGCTCAGCTTGTCCGACGACGCGCGCATGGTGCAGCGTCAGGCCTTCGCCGGCCTGCTGTGGAGCAAGCAGTTTTATCACTACGTGGTGGAAGAGTGGCTGAAGGGCGATCCGGCCATGCCTCCGCCGCCTCCCGAGCGGCTGCTGGGCCGCAACCGGACTTGGGTTCACGTCTACAACGACGACGTGCTCTCGATGCCCGACAAGTGGGAGTACCCGTGGTTCGCCGCCTGGGATCTGGCGTTTCACACCATCCCCATGGCGATGGTGGATCCGGATTTCGCCAAGCAGCAGCTTTCGTTATTGCTGCGCGAGTGGTATCAATCGCCCAACGGCCAGCTGCCCGCCTATGAGTGGGAGTTCAGCGACGTGAATCCGCCGGTGCATCCCTGGGCCTGCTGGCGCGTGTTCAAGATCGATCAGAAGCTGAGCGGCAAGGCGGACGTGGCGTTCCTGGAATCGGCGTTTCACAAGCTGCTGATGAACTTCACCTGGTGGGTGAACCGCAAGGACTCGCAGGGCAATAACATTTTCGAAGGCGGCTTTCTCGGCCTGGACAATATCGGCGTGTTCGATCGCAGCAAGCCGCTTCCCACGGGCGGCTTTATGGAGCAAGCGGACGGCACGGCCTGGATGGGCATGTACTGCCTGACCATGCTGCGCATCGCGATCGAGCTGACGCCGCACGATAAATCGCTACGAAGACATCGCGAGCAAGTTCTTCGAGCATTTTCTCTACATCGCGAGCGCCATGAACCGGCTGGGCGGCGGCGGGCTGTGGGACGAAGAAGACGGCTTCTTTTACGACCGGCTGCGCATGCCCGACGGCCGCAAGGGATCCCCATGCGGCTGAGATCGCTGGTGGGGCTGATTCCGCTGTTCGCCGTCACTACGCTGGACGCCGAGGCGTTGGACAAAATGCCGGGGTTCAAGCGGCGCATGAGTGGTTCATCAAGCATCGGGCCGACCTGTGCTTGAATATCGCATCCATTACCCGGCCCGGGCAGAAAGAGCGCACGCTGCTTTCGCTGGTGCAGCCTTCGCGCCTGCAGCGCGTTCTGCAAATCATGCTGGACGAGAACGAGTTCCTTTCGCCCCATGGTATCCGCGGCATCTCGCGCTATCACCAGGACCATCCGTTCGTTTTGAAGGTGGACGGCCATGAGTACACTGTGAAGTACGAGCCGGCGGAATCCACCACCAATATATTTGGTGGAAACTCCAACTGGCGGGGACCGGTTTGGTTTCCGGTGAACTACCTGATGATCGAATCGCTGCAGCGCTTCCATCATTATTTCGGCGACCAATTGCAGGTGGAGTTTCCCACCGGCTCGGGCGTGAAGATGAATTTGGCCGACGTGGCGTGCCAGCTGTCGCGCCGGCTGTCGCGTCTGTTCCTGCGCGATGAGCACGGCCGGCGGCCGGTATTTGGAGGCGCCGAGAAATTCCAGAGCGATCCGCACTTTCGCGACCACATCCTCTTCTACGAGTACTTCCACGGCGACAACGGCGCGGGGCTCGGGGCCAGCCATCAGACCGGCTGGACGGCGCTGGTGGCCAAGCTGCTGCAACAGAGCGGGGAGTGAAGCAGATCATGAGGGATCGCTTGACGCTTTTCGTACTCCTGATGTTGCTGTTTTCAACGGTCCCCGGATCTGCTGCGCCAACCCGGATTAGCGACCCTGTAAGTTTCGTTGCCGAGGTCTACCAGCATTTCGTCAAGGACCAATCAACAGGCGGCTTCTACACGCCGCCGCGGGACATCTTCACCGCCCGGCTAGGCAAATTGGTCCGAGACGACATAACCCGAGCGAAAGGCGAGGTTGGCTGTTTGGATTTCGACTTCTGGGTGAATGGCCAGGATTGGAAGATCACGAATCTCAAGGTCGCCATCGGCGCCGCGGGTAAAGATCGAGAGACGGTAATCGCGAAATTCGTCAACCTGGGCGTTCCCGAGGAGATCCACTTCGAGTTCCGTCGCATTGGCGCCGCAGGTAAAGATGAAGGGCGCTGGTTGTTGGACGATGCGCATTCCCTAAAGGACCCGCGCTGGACCTTGTCCGACGTTTTAAAGTGCACGCTTTGACTTCGCAAACGCCGGCCGGTTGCTGAAGCGCCGGTTTGACTCAAGGCGGCTTTTAGGATTCCATAGATGGATATGGCTAAAGCCAGTTCCTCGTTCGAGTCCCACGCGCTTGCGCTGCTGCGCATTGTCGCCGGCTTCACCTTCACGCTGCATGGAGCGCAGAAATTCGGCGCATTAGGAGGATTAGGCGGCCATGCCGCGGCCGCGTATTCGATGCTCTGGTTCGCGGGGGTGCTGGAAATCATCGGCGGTCCGCTGATCATTCTCGGGCTGTTCACCCGGCCGGTGGCGTTCATTCTGTGCGGCGAAATGGCGGTGGCGTACTTCACCGTGCACATCCACATGGGGCCTTGGCTCTACCCACTGCTGAACATGGGCGAAATCACAGTGCTCTATTGCTTCTTCTTTTTGTATCTGGTGATGGCCGGCGCGGGACCGTACAGCCTGGATGGCATGATGCGACGGAAGACTTAGCGGCGCGAAGTTATCCACGCAAAAGGCGCACGGTTTCCGAAAGCACGTTGCGATCTCCGGCGGGTGCGCCGGCGGCTCCGGCAGCGCCATTGGCGGCCGGCTGATCATCGCCTTCGCCCGGCGCGAGAAACAGGTTCGCTTCGATGCCGTGCTGCTTGGTATACAGGTCGTAATAGCGTCCCTGTGCCGCGTAAAGTTCAGCATGCGTGCCGCGCTCGACGATGCGCCCGGCTTCGACCACCAGAATCTGGTCGGCGCGCCGGATGGTGGACAAGCGGTGCGCGATCACAAACGTGGTGCGGCCCTGCATCAGGTAGCGCAGGCCCTCCTGGATCATGCCTTCGGATTCGGAATCCAGGTTCGAAGTGGCTTCATCCAGAATCAGGATGCGCGGATCGGCCAGCAGCGCGCGTGCGATGGACACCCGCTGGCGCTGGCCGCCGGAAAGCTTCACGCCGCGCTCGCCGACGATGGTGTCGTACTTCTTCTCGAAGCCTTCGGCGAATTCATCGACGCGCGCGATGCGGCAAGCTTCCAGGATTTGCTCCTGAGTGGCATTGGGCCGGGCGAACGCCACGTTCTCCCAGATGGTTCCGTCAAACAGGAATGTCTCCTGAAGCACCACGCCGAGTTGCGTGCGATAAGAGTCCAGACGGACGGTGGAAAGATCGACGCCGTCCACCAGAACGGTTCCCGATTGGGGGCCGTGAAACGCGGCGATCAGACCGATGATGGTGGATTTGCCGGAACCCGACGGACCCACCAGCGCCGTCACCGTTCCCGGCTCGGAGCGGAACGAAATCTCGTGCAGCACTTCTTTTCCGGTGTCATAAGCGAAGTTCACGCGATCGAAAATCACTTGACCGGTGATGGGCGGTAAGGAAACGGTTCGGCGCGGGTCCTGGTCCTCGGGCCGCTCGCGCAGCACCTCCCGCGTGCGCTCCAGTCCGGCCAGCGCTTCGGTGAGCTGCGTTCCGATGTTGACCAGCTGGAACATGGGCGCGATCAGAAATGCGAGCAGCGCGGTGAACGTGACGAAATCGCCCAGCGTCATGATTTTCGCGTTGATCTGGCGCGCTCCCACGTACATGATGATCGCCCCGACCACGCCCATCAGAACCGTGGCGGAAAGACTCATGAACGACGTGGCGGTCAGGCTCTTCAGGATATTGTTGAGCAGCCGCTGCACGCCCGCTTTCGAAGACGGCCTCTTCGCGCGCTTCGGCATGATAGCCCTTGATCACGCGCACGCCGCCCAGCGATTCGGTGAGCCGTCCGGTCACTTCGGCGTTGATCTTGCCGCGCTCGCGGAAAATCGGCCGGATGGTGGCGAAGGCTTTGCGGAGAGTCAAGGCGAACGCGACGACGATCACCAGCGCAATTCCCGTCAGCAAGGTGCTGAGACGCAGCAGAAATCCGAGCACGAGCACGGCTGTCAGCAGGCCGCCGAAAAATTCGATCAAGCCGGTGCCCAGCAGGTTGCGAATGCCGTCCACGTCGGTCATGATGCGCGCCACCAGCGTTCCGGTTTTGTTCGCGTCGAAGTATGCGACAGGCAGACGGCCGATGTGGGCCTGCACCTTGGCGCGCAATTCGGCGATCAGGCGCTGGCCGGCTTTGGACACCAGTTGCGTGATGGCGAAACCCGTGACGCCTTGTATGACGGTGGCGGCCAGAACGGCCAGCACCAAGGGAGCCAACAGCGACAGTTGGTGCTTGCCGATCACATTGTCGATCAGATATTTGGACGAGGTGGGCAGCACCAGGCCGCAGACTCGGCTGATAACCATCAGCACGAAGCCGAGGGCCAGCACCTTGCGGCGCGGCCGCATCATCTCGCGGATGTCCGGCCACAATTCACGAAGGCGCTCGGACGAGCGTTTTTGGGGAGCCTTTTGCGGAATCACTGCTGTTTAAACTATTGTATGGGATGCGGCGCCGGCGCGAGGGGATGCCAGTATTCTGATGCCGAAACTTTATTCAGGAACGTCCGGATTCGCTTACCCCAGTTGGAAGCCCGAGTTTTACCCGGAAAAGCTTCCTGCCAAGAAGTTTTTGTCCTACTATGCGACGCGGCTCAACGCGGTGGAGGTCAACTACACGTTCCGGCGGCTGCCGTCGGCATCAACGCTTGAAAACTGGGTGAACGATACGCGAGCCGGGATTCGTGTTCCCGCTGAAAGCGCATATGCGCATCACGCACATTTTGAGGTTGAAGCCGTCGGAATTCACGGAGGTCTTCTTTCGGGCCATCGATCCGCTGCGGACGGCGCGGCGGCTGGGTCCGGTGCTGTTTCAGCTTCCGCCCGCGCTCAAGTGCGACGAAGCGTTGCTGGCGGATTTTCTGGCTGCGCTGCCCGCGCGACATCCGGTGCGCGTTTGAGTTCCGTCATGCATCGTGGCTGACCGATGGAGTCTACGGCCTGCTCGAAAAGCACGGCGTGGCGCTGTGCCTGGCGGAATCGGAGAAGCTCACGATCCCGAAAGTGATCACGTCGAGCTTTGTCTATTCACGATTGCGGATGCCCGAGTATTCGCCCGAGGATCGCAAAGAGATCGCCGAACGCGTCCAGCAATTGCTCGAATCGGGCCGCGATGTCTACGTTTTCTTCAAACACGAGGAGACGCCGGCGGGCGCATTGTACGCCGAAGAGTTGCTGCGGGCGTTTCCAGGGTAGCCGTGGTTGGGCCGATCGGCCTCCAATTGCTATAAAATCTCCGGTATGACTCGACTCCATTGCGCCCTTTCGCTCGCTCTGTTCGCGACCCCGGTTTTTGCCGCGCTCCCGGTGGTCCCGGCCCCCGACCAGGCCGCCCTGCTCAAGAGCAAGGACCCAAGCTGGCCGCCAACAAAAAGCTCTGCTACGACTTTTTCCGCGTCGTGCTGCGCGCACGCCACCTGGACGAGGCCGAAAAGTACATGAAAGACGACTACATCCAGCACAATCCCAACGCCGACACCGGCATCGTTGGCTTCAAGGCATATTTCACCAAGCTGGGCGGACCGCAAGCCGGTCGCAGACACGGTTCCCGGCCTGGTGGCGATCCAAGCCGAAGGCAACTTCGTAACGTTGTCGTTCGTGCGCGAGATGCCGGATCCGGAGAACAAGGACCAGAAGTACACCACTACCTGGTTCGACATGTTCCGCATCGACAACGGCAAGATCGCCGAGCACTGGGACGTGGCCACCAAACGTAAAAGCAGTCGAGAATCGCGACAGAACTTTCATTTCTTCATTGGGTTTGCAGAAAGGGAGACGCGATAGCGCTCCCGCTACCTCAACGAAGGAGTGAAAACCATGTTCAAACTTGCACAGAGGATTTGTGTCTTCGCGCTGGCAGCGGCTGGGCTATATGCGCAAACTACTGTCACGCCGCCGTTGCAGGTAACGCGCACAACCGGAATGGTCGGCATCGCGGAGGGGCAAACCGCGCAATTGAATGCTTTGAATCCGGAGGATCGCACCTTCGGCCGCGGCGGCAACGTGCTCCGCGCTGCTCGCGTTTCTGGGCGATGACGGAACGGTGCTGAAGTCGAAAATCGTCAGCGTGGCGCCGGGGAGCAGCCAGGCCCTGGTGCTCGATTCGGTGAAGGATCTGTCGCTCGCCGTGAACGCGCGCAAAGAGATTCGCGCCACCCTCACCATTCCGCCGGTCCCGCCGCCCTCCGCAACATCCACAACTCCGGAGACAGCCGGTCTGCAAGCTGATCGGCACACTCGAAATCTTCAACAGTCTGGACGGCCATACGCTAGTCACGCTGGGCGCCGGACACTCGGTCCCCAGTCCGGCGGCGACGCCCGGCAGCTAAGCCGATCAAGTCGGTTGATACCTTGGCCTTGCCTTCCTTGATGGAATGCGGGAAGATTTCAAGAGTGACATATCAATTTACCGCTTCGTTCGCGACGGCGGCCTTTGCTGCGGCGTTGTCGCTAGCCCCGGCGTCTGGGCCAGGAAGCACCGCCTCCGGCAGCTCCTGGAGGCCCTGGAGCCGGGGGACCCGTAGAGGGCGGCCGTGCACCGAATGGATTCCGAAGGCAACCTCCTGGTCCGCCACCGGGCCCGGCACCCCGACTGCCCGATATATCCCTACCTGGGCGTCAACGCCGGAAAACCGGACTTCGGCGGCTCTGGCGAAGGGCATGTGGCAAGTGCCCTTACATCATCGACATGCAGAAGCAGGGGAGGGCACCCGATGGCGGACCCGTGGTGGTGCCGTTCACGGCGCTGGGCAAGAAGGAGTTCGACCAGCGCACCGAGACTCATTCCAAGGACGATCCGGAAGGTTTCTGTCTTCCGCCCGGCGTGCCTCGCATGATGTACACGCCGTATCCCACCGAGATTTTCCAGATGCCGGACCGCATCCTGTTCATCTATGAAGGCGGCGCGCACGTGTGGCGCATCATCTGGATGGATGGGCGCAAGCAGCCGGCGGATCCCAATCCGGATTATCTGGGATATTCGGTGGGCCACTGGGAGGGCGACACGCTGGTGGTGGACACCATCGGGATGAACGACAGGACGTGGCTGGATGCCGCCGGGCACGGGCATGGCGAGAAGCTGCACGTCACCGAAAAATTCACGCGGCCCGATTCGAACACGCTGCGCCTGGAAGCCACCATCGACGATCCCGATTACTACACGAAACCGTGGACCGTGGTGACGACGGCGCGCTGGGCGCCGGGCCAGGAACTGATGGAATACATCTGCCAGGAGAACAACAGGGATCTGCAGCACCTGGTGGGCAAGTAACCCGACAAAGCCAGTGCGTTAACCGCGGGCGCCGCGTTTCTTCCCGGCGGCCTTCTTCTCGGGTTCGGCGTTCAGCGTCTCCACCGATGCAGGCGGTTTCTTGGCCGCCGCCAGGCTCTGCTTCAGCGCCTGCATGATGTCGATCACCTTGGCCGGCTCGGCGTGCGGCGGCGTCACCACTTCCTGGCCCTTGATCTTGGCGTCGATCAGCGACTGCAGATTGTCCAGATACGTATCGTGATATTTCTGCGGCTCAAAGGGCGCGGCCAGCGACTCCACCAGCATCTCGGCCAGCTTCAGCTCCTGCTCCTTCACCAGGCCGGTGTCGGTGCGAAATTCTTCCACTCGCCGCACTTCGTTGGCGTAATACATGGTGTGCATCAGCAAGCCGTGAGGGCCGGGCCGGAAGATGACGATGTGCTCGCGATTGTGCATGGCGATCTTCGCCACGCCCACGTAGCCGGTGCGCTTCAGCGTGTCGTAGAGCAGCGCGTAGGGCTTCTGCCCGGCTTCGTCCGGCGCCATGTAGAAGGAGCTTTCGAAATAGATGGGGTCCACTTCGGCGGTCTTCACGAATTCGAGGATCTCCATCACCTTGGCGCTGGACGGCGCCATCTTCTTGATGTCCTCGTCCTCGATGACGACGTAGCGGTCCTTCTCGTACTCGTAGCCTTTGACGATCTCGCTGCGCGGGATGGGCTTATCTTCCGCCTGGCAGTAGATCACCTGCTTGATGCGCGAGTTATCGGTTTTGTGAAGTTGGTTAAAGCTGATGCCTTCGCTGCGAGCAGCGGTGAACAGCTTCACAGGAAATGAAACGAGGCCGAAAGTGAGATGCCCTTTCCAGACCGTTGTTGCCATAGCGACAACCTCCCACAATATGTAGACATAGCACGTCTTTCAAACATTTTCAAGTGACAACGTTTGACCGCGAAGGCGGCGGGGACGGGATGGCAGTATGATAAATGCAGTGCTGGCAAAGACGCAGATCGGCGTGGAAGAGTACCTCGGCCTGGTGTTCGATGACCGCCCCGAACCGGATTACGTTGACGGGGAGGTGGTGGAAAGAGCTTTGCCGACGCCAATTCACAGTCAGATTCAAGCGCTGCTGGCCGTCTTGTTCGCGGCGCTGTCCACGCGGGTTCGACTCGTTATGATGTCGGAACTCCGGGTACGAATTGAGCCGCGGCTCTTTCGCGTTATCGATTTTGCGGTCTACCTAGGTTCGCGGCCGGAAGGCCGCTATGCGGACGGCGCCAGCGTTCGTGGCTATTGAAATCGTCTCGCCCGACGACCGCCGCGGCAGACTTACGGAGCGGCTGGAAGACTATCGCCGCTGGGGCGTGCCACACATTTGGCTGGTGGATCCGCAGCGCAAGCGATTGTATGAATACACGGAAGCCGGGCTGCTCCAGTTCCCAGGCTCTGCGATTGCCGGAATTCGATTTTGAAATCTCCGCGCAAGAGCTGTTCAAAGACGTCTAGCCGGCCGGTCTCCACACTCGCCGATTTATTTTCCTTTCCCTTCCCGCCAGTTGAGCGTTGCCATCGCCGGCGACAGGATCGCAACGTCATACTCTTGCCTTGGGTGATGGCGGAAGCGCACGGGCTGCGGTTATTACAACCTTTGCGGCCCGTGCGACTTCTATGTTTAAGATCCTCTCCATCGACGGCGGGGGCATTCGAGGGATCATCCCTGCCGTGGTCCTCGCCGAAATAGAAAGGCGAACAGCGCGGTCGACAGCTCACCTCTTCGACTTAATCGCGGGCACATCCACGGGCGGCGTACTCGCGATCGGCCTTAGCATCCCGAGGAGCCCGGCGGCGGCGCTTTATACTTCCACCCAACTGATCGAATTCTACGAGCGCCAGGGGGCGCGCATCTTCTCCCGTTCGCTGGCCCATCGTCTGGCCGCATGCGGCAATCTGCGCCGCGAGAAATACAGCAGCTCCGGGATGGCGCAAGTGCTGCTGGACTATTTCGGCGAATCGCGCCTGCGCGACGCGGCCACCGATCTTCTGATCCCCAGCTACGAAATCGAGCGGAACTTTCCCTTCTTCTTCCGCAGCGCCATCGCGCGCGAGCGGTTGGATTACGACTTTCCGGCGCGTGAAGTAGCCCTCGCCACAACCGCGGCGCCGACGTATTTCGCACCTCTGAAACTCGCTGCCGGCACACTCGCCGATTACTATACGCTGATTGACGGCGGCGTATTCGCCAATAATCCCGCCGCTTGCGCGTTGGTGGAAGCGCGCGCCACGCACCCGGAGGCCAACGATTTCCTGGTGGTCTCGCTCGGAACGGGCGAGCTCAACGGCTGCCTGCCTTACGAGCGGGCCAAGAACTGGGGCATTGTTCGCTGGGCGATGCCGATGCTGGAGGTGGTCTTTGATGGCGTCAGCCGCACGGTGGATTATCAGCTACGGCAGGTTTTGCCCGACACGAACGGGCGCTCGAAGCGCTACTACCGATTCCAAACCACCCTGAGCGGCCACAACCACAGACTGGACGACGCCAGCGCTCGAAACATCACCGTCTTGAAAACGGCGGCACATAATCTCATCGAACGCGAATCCGCGAACATTGAACAGCTATGCGAGAAGCTCTGTGCGACACCGACGTGGGAAAATTAAATTTCCGTGGCGAAAGGCGTGAAGCGCGTGTTGTAGTCGAACGTATCGATGCCCTCGGTGCGCTTGAGGAATCCGACGATCGCATAGGTTGCCGGCGTCGCGACCACTTCATAGACAACCTTGAAAAGATACGCCGACAGAATCAGCCGCCAGATGCCGGAGCTGGTCACTTCTCCGGTGAACGCGATGAGCACCAGGATCACGGTATCGATGGCCTGCCCCACCACAGTGGATCCGACGGTGCGGGTCCAAAGGTAGCGTCCCTTGGTGATCAATTTCATCTTGGCGAGGGTGAACGAGTTCGCGAACTCGCCGCACCAGTATGCGATCAGGCTGGCAACCACCAGTCGGGGAACCTGATGAAATACGATGGCGAACGCCTCCTGATTCTTCCACTCCGGCGCCGCCGGCAACGCGACAATCAGATTGCCCAAGCCTGCCATCACCGCATTCGCCAGAAATCCGATCCAGATGATGCGGCGGGACCCGCCATAGCCGTACACTTCCGTAAAGATGTCGCCGAAGATGTAAGTGATCGGGAACAGCAGTTGCGCGCCGCTGACGCGGAACGGGCCAAACGCGCAGATCTTCTGCCCCACCAGATTGGAAATCAGCAGCACCACGATGAAGATGCTGGCAAGAAGATCGTAGTATTTGAAAACTCTGGTCTTTTCAGTCAAGCCCCAATTATAGAGGCACGGAACGTTAGAAGCTCAGCACGGCCATGCTGCCGTCGCGTCTTCAACGCGTCGCCAGTCGCGTTGAACATGTCTTGCGGCAAGTCCGGCCGCTCTACCAGCGAAAGGCCCCGCACCAATCCCGTGAGCAGCAGATCGTTGACCACCTTGGCGCGCTCCAGATCGATCTGCGGATCGATCTTATGGATGAAGGTGCGATTCGGCTCGGAAAAACTGATCCCGGTGTCATGCGTCGCCGAGCACACCCAAGATGTCCTTCCCGCCGAAGCGTCCCCGGCCGCTGCCAGATGCGCAGGTGATGCCGCGCCGCGAAGGTGTCGTTGATTTTCTCAAACACCAGATCGGGAGCACGGCCGTCCAAGAGCAGCACCGAAACGGGCGCCTCCTGATAGCCGCGCATCTCCGCCATGGCGCGGAACGTTTCAAGCTTCGATTGATCGTTCAGCTTCGCCGCCGGCGACCAGCCAGCCTTCTTAAACGCGTCTTCGATTTGCTCGCGGCTCCCGAGAAACATCAGGTTGGTGATGTCGGAAGGCTTCTGGTCTTTCTCCGTGGCGGTCCGAAACGGCTCGCTGATTCACCAGCCGCAAGAGCTGCGTCCTGCGGTTCAATGGAACCGATGTCCGGGCTTTTGACAGCGCCCGTCCAATCCATCGGCTTGGTCAGCGCGATGGTCATCTCCACGCCGGCTTTGTAATCGATGTTGGCGTCGGCTGGCTTCAGCACGGCCTGCTTCACGGTTCCCAACAGGTCGCGCGAACGATGGGTACTTTTCGGAAACCTTGTTGATCCCTTGATCCAGCCGCCCCGACCCGGTCTTGGACGCAACGATGCCCTGAATGCGGCCGTCGGCGTCCACCGACTCGCGCGCGTCGTCGACGCATGGAAAGCTTGGCCGCGATGGCCGCTTCTTGCCACTCGCGTCGCGAATCTCATCGAAGGCCAGCGCCAGCATCGCCTGATCGTCCGGATTGACCGCAGCGGTCACTTCTTTGACGTGCCCCGCTAGGGTGGCTCCCGCGGCCATCGCAATGCGGCCATCCGCGACCACCGGCGCAATCACCAGCGCCTCAAACGCATCGCCCACTTTCGCCGTGGAAGTGTTCATTTCCTTCGTCAGCCGGATCTGGATTTGAGTGCCGCGATGGAATTCGCGCGGCTGCCGCCAAGTCGGCCGCGGCCAGCAAAACAAATAGCCATTTTCAGGCCTGATTTCACACTCACATGCCTAGCGCGCCGCCGCGGACTCCGTCACGCTAAAGCCAAGCTAAGGTCCTCCAAGCGCTGCTCCCGTTGCCAGTGCTACAGTAATTAGCCAAGAGCGGGACGGGAAAGGATCATACCCTCCATGAAAGCCCTCGTAACGGCATTCATTTCTCTTTTCGGAATTTGGTATTGGAATAGCCTGGGGCGCGGACGATTTCGCCGCCCGCGCCTGGCAGATGGAAAGCAAAGGCGACGCCGCCGAAGCACGCGATTACCTGCAGCGCGCCGCGCAAACCGGCGGAGTGGACGCCAAGCTGGCCTATGCGCAATTTCTCGACCGGCATCACGATCCGGCGGCGCGTGAGGCGTACGAAAAAGTTTGGGAGACGGCGCGTGGCGAACAACGCGAGCTGGCCGCCCGGCGCCTGGTGGTGCTGGATCTGATCGCGGGCGATCGGGATGCGGCTCAACGCCACGTAGAGCAATACCGGAGCGCGGGCGGCCGCGACTTCAATCTTCCGGCGTCCGCGATCGCTCACGAAAAGCTCGCAACCATCGCGATCCCCGGCCCGCTGCGTTCCTTCTCCCGCATGGCCGCGCTGGCGCCGGAGACCAAGCCCGACGACGTGCTGCCCGCGCTGGCGCGCAACATCGTCACCAACGGCTATCAAGCCGCCGGCAGCAACGACGTGCTGGAGCAGACCGAGTACTTGAAGCTGGTGATTCGTTATCTCTCGCAAGCCCGGGAAATCGAAAAACTGGCCGACTCGAGCGGCATGCATCAAGATCGAGACTTGCGATTCCACCCAGACCGGCGAACTGCTGCGCGTGCTCGGATATCGCATGCGCGGCGGCTGCGGCAGCGAAGTGGTGCTGGAAACGCTCAACGCCACGCGCGCCTTCCTGACCATCGATTCCGGCTTTCCCGCTGGCCGAACTGGAGCAGGACCTCCGCACCAACCGGCCATTCGCGTACGATTTCAAGCCGACGCGCAGTTCCGATCCTCTACACGCAGGACTATTGGCTTTCGCAGCAAGGATCGCCAGGACGCCGAGTTCATCGATTCTTTTCTCGGCGATCCTTCGCTGTGCCGCTTGTATCTGGCATTGTCGAAGCTGGATCCCACGCGCATCCGAAGAGCTGCGCAAGGGCACCACGGTTCAAAGAATTCGCGCTTACGCGCACGTGCTGGATTTCTATGGCGGCATGTTCCAGGTTCGGAACGGCAGAGCGGTGGTGCCGGGCGGCGCCCGCTCGGAAAGAGCCTGGGCCGAGCTGGTGGGAGCCGCGCCCGACAAGCCGGGCCCGTTCTTCGAGCGCCTGATCATCCGGGACGACGGCTGGCTGGCCAGCTATTTCGACGCGCTTGCTCGCATCACCAACAATCCGGCCAACGGTCCGGTTCAGAATTATCTGACCGATCCGGAGCGCATGAAGCGTTTTTACGCGGCCATTCGCGGCAAGGTGACCAGCCCGGGTCCGGCGCGCCCGGTGTTCCGCTCCAACACCGACATGATGCTGCTGACCGCGCGGCTGCGCCTGGATCCGAACGGCAAGCCGCACATTCCCGGAAGCCTGGAGGTGTGGCGGACGCTGTTCATTGAACATCCCTCCGGCAGCGGCAAGTACGACGCCAAGCTGAGCAAGGCCGCGGCGAGCTGGAAAGATCCCGACGACGTCATCGAGGCGCTGTTCGGCCTGTGCCGCAAGTCCGTGGAGAATGAGCCGCTGAAGATTTTCATGGCGCTGAGCGACGTGGATCGCCACCGTCAAACGCCGCTGGATGCGAAAACCGCGGATCGCCTGGCGCGCGAGTACCGCTCCTTCGGCGCGCAATATCCGATCTTCGCCGAAGTGTCCGAGGTTTCAAACGGAACCATCAACCAATTCCTCGACACTGCGACGGCGGTCGATCAGATCCACGATTTCGCGCTGCGCTCGGACGCCGCCGGCACGCTGCAGGCGCTGGTCGGGCTTTGGCAGATATTCTGCCGGCAAGGCTCCATCGCGCCGGCCGATCAAGATCGCGCGCTGGCGGCGATTCTCACGCGCGTTCGCCAAAGTAAAGAACGAAGGCGACGTGTTCGACGGCGGCCGCGCAGGGCGTCCAGACGCTGCTGGCGGCCACCAACTCGCCCGCCGGCGGCTCGGCGCAGGATCGCATGCTCGATCTGCTGGCCGGCACGTCCGCAGCCCGATACGTCCGACGCGCACAACCAACTGGTCGAAGACATGATTCGGATCTTCGAGGCGCAGCGGCTGATCTCGCTCGTCCTCGATCTTCGATCTGGTGGATCAATTGGAGAGCGCTCGCCAAGGGCGAGAAAGCCAACAGCGCGCTCATCACCAAAACAGCGGCGCGGATCTCCGAGATTCAACTTCCGCGCAATTCTTTGAGCGGCGCGGAGAGAAACGCCCTCAGCTTTCGGCTACTGGCCGGAGAAGCACATCGAAGCGGAGAGAAAGCTGAATCTGCGCGCGTTCATCGATCGAGCGGGCAGCGATCCCAAGAAGCTGGATGAGATCCGCGCCCTGCTGGCGCCGTTCCTGCGCGACACCTTGATGGGGCTGAATTACGTGCATTACGCGCCGCCCGGCGCGCAGGTGCTCTACACCAATCCGCTGTTCGTCCGCAGCCACGATTTCATCGGCGTGCAGGGAGCCAACAGCACCTGGAAAGAGACCGAAGTGCTGGGAAGCGGCTGGCCCTCCAGCGCCGGCGGAAAGCTGGTGGGTTCGCTGGTGAGCCTGCCCTACGCTCTGGCCGAGGCCGAACAAAACTTCCTGATTCCTCGCGCGAGCAGGCGCTGATCTGGGGCGACCTGGTGCCGCAGCTGCTTCTCACCGCCACCATCCCGCGCTGGTGGAACGTCACGCCCGGCGCAATTGCACTGGGTGGCGCTGCACATGGATTACGCCGAAACCATGCTGGCCGAAGCCGCCGTCAACGCCGATCGGAGGCAAAGCGGTCTTGGATGCTCTGGGCCAATACGCCATGCCCGCCCGCGTGGCCCACGTGCGCGAGTTGCTGGAGCAGGGCCGCGTCAATGCCGCGCTCGAAGCGTGATGCCTTCCGAGCTGTTCGCCGTCGCCAAAGATGTTTTGGCCGCCGACAAAGCCGACACTCCGCTGGCGGCGGAAATTCGCCGGGAAGCCGCCGAATCGCCGCAGACAACTGAATTACGAAGCTGTCTCGCGCGCCTTCGGCACGCCCAAGCCGACGCTGGCCAATTCCTATTCGCCGGAATTGCTCGGCCTGCGAACGTTTCCCACTCTTGATGGGTTATTCCAGCCGCATCCTGGCCGAGAGCTGGGAGTCGAATCTGCTGTACTATGCGGCGCTGGCCGACCAGTTGTATCTATCGCCGGCGGAGCTCAATGTTTTGGTCCCGGATTGGACGCGCCAGACCGTGGAGCGAATTTTCGCCACCAATCTGGAAGACTGGCCCGCGCTGCTGCGTTCGCTCCGGCTGGTGGGCGACGAAGTGCGCGAGAAATCGCGCAAACATGTGACAGCGGCGAGCGGTTTGTAGTTCTGCATATTTCGGAGGGCAGTCTTGAAGTTCAATCATCGAGTACTCATTGGCGCTTCCGTCGCCGGTGGCGCGGCACTATGCTGGCAGGTCGCTGGCGGTATTTGTTCCAGCTGCGGGCCCAGGAACAGCGGCCGACCTTTCGCGTCAAAGTGGACATGGTGGTCCTGAGCTTCACGGTCACCGATAGCAAGGGCCACTACATCAACGGCCTGAAGCCCAGCGATTTTCGTCTGACCGAAGACGGCATCGCGCAAAAGATCAACACCTTCGGAGAAGGCAACAAGCCGCCCGTGCAGGTGCTGGACAACGGAACCACGCGCCCGCTGGTGGCGTCGGCGGAAGCTGCGGCCGCGCCGGCGGATGGCGCGGCTGCCGAAGTCCGCTCGGACTCTTTCGTCGGCACCAACGTGTTCGTGCTCTTCGATACCAGCAACTACATGTATCGCGGATTTGTTTACGCTTCCGACGCGATCGCCGATTTCGTGCGCGGCCTGGACCGAGCGGATTCCGTGGCGGTCTACACCTTCAGCCGCAATCTTTCGCGCCCCGCGCCGCTCACGCACGACCGCAACGACGCCATTTTCGGCCTTCGCAAAGCCGTGGCGGGCGACGACGCCGCGCTCTACAACGGCCTGCTGCTGACGCTGCGCGACGCCGCCAAGGTGCCCGGGCCGCAAAGTGATCATCGTGTTTTCGAACGGCCCCGACAACGCCAGCATGATCGCCCCCGACGATGTCCGCGCCGTGGCCGAGGACGATGGCATCCCCATCTACGTGATCTCCACCAACGAAGTCAGCAAAGATCCGATGTCGAGCAACGTCTTCAAGCGCATCTCCACGCGCACCGGCGGCAAAGCCTATTTCGCGAAGACCTGGCAGAAGCAGGTGGAGGCGTTCGAATCCATTCGCGAGGATCTGGGCAACAGCTACACCATCACTTACTATCCGCAGCCCAACCCCAACGAGGGCTTCCGCAAGATCAACGTCGAAATCGTGACCGACGTCGGCAAGAAGTATCGCGTTCGCGCGCGGCCCGGCTATCGCCCGCAAGGCGGATTTTAAAACCCACTTGCTGACGCGCACGGCTCGGATTTGGCTGAGCCGTTCTGTAATGATTTGTATTGCGATTCGATCCAGCAGAGGACTAGCCTCATCGTTCCCCTGGTGAACCGAGCTATTACTAGCACTAACTGAAACCTCAATTTAAGTGGCGCGTCTACAGGGCATATGTCGATTGCAAAATGGAGCCTCGCTGGGGCAGCCCTTTTGTTGTTTGGAGCGTCGTTAGTCAACGCCCAGACGTCTTTTGACGTCAATGTTGGATTCGGAAGCGCGTGGGATAGCGCGAATAGCGGCGGCATCGACAATGCATCTTCGCTGAATGCATTTGGCTCTTGCACACCGAACTCGGGCGACCCCAATTGCCAGTCGCTGCCCGGCCTGAACGGTTTCTTTTTAGGATTTGGCGGCGACCTGATGCTGTATCAAGCATTTTGGCGTGGGTTTCCAGGCTAGTTTGCAGCCCTCGCGCGAAAGCTATGGCCCGCTGTCCTCCCGCCAGACGTTCTATGACGTCAACGGCATCTACGCGCCGATCGCCACCAAGCGCGCAGTCCCTGCAATTGGAAGGCGGCGTTGGAGGCGCGCGCACCAGCTTCGCCTACACACAGAGCGGCTGCGTGGGAACGGCGGTCTGTACTACTTCCACTGAACCAGTGGGAAACGCGAATCATTTCGACGTGCACGTGGGAGTGGGCGTCCAGATCTTCCTGACCGAGCACATTTTCATAAAGCCTGAATTCGATTTTCACTACGTGCCTGGTCTGACCAACCAGTTCGGCAGCGACGCTGTGCCGGAAGGCATGGTCTGGGTGGGCTACAGCTTCGGCGAGCGCTAAGCTAAACTTTACATCGCGTGAAATCGAATTTGCACGCTGACACGGACGGCGATCGCTTTGCCGTTCTTCTGCGCGGGCGCAAAGCGCCATTCCTTCACCGCTTCCACCGCGCTTTGATCTAGATCCTTGTCAAGCCCTTTCACCACGTGCGGGTTTTTCGGGAACGCCCTTGGAGCTGACCACCAGGCGCAATGATCACCGAGCCCACGGCTCGTACGCCGCGGTCGGTTGGATAGTGTGGGATTCACCTGCTTGATCACGCGCGGAGGAGTGACGCCGGGCCCGAGATCGTAGACCGTCTCGTCATCGTTAGGCTGCGCGCGGCAAGAACCACGGCCGCGCAACAACAAATGAGCAGCACTCGCCGCCACGTCAAAATTGCGCCTCGCTCCCAGCCTCGTCGACCAAAGATTGGTGAACAGACGCGGCTCACATATCGCTCGGTTTCATGCGTTTCCCTTTGGAACTTAGCTGCTCAGTGGACTCTCAGACGCGGTGAATCAAGAGTGAAGGAGTCAAAAACGACGCACCATGAAAATATGTTTTATCGCCTTCCTAGGTCTCAGCGCGGTGGCGCTGGCGCAACGGCCGGGTTGGAATTTCGAAGGTGGATTTCGAGGCCTGTTTCAGGGCAAAGTGGTGACCAATGAGCCGTATTCCGGCGTTGGAGTAACAACGTCGAAGCGGACGCTGAGCGACGGCAACACGATCAACGAAGCGAGTTGCGTGAAAGTGTATCGCGATAGCTCCGGCCGTACGCGGCGCGAAGAGAACCCGCAATTCCGCAACCTGCAGCGCGACTCCGCAAACGCATTCTGATCAGCGATCCCGTGGCGGGAGTGGAGTATCGCGATCAACCTGCAAAACAGTACTTACAGGCAGTTCACGATCAAAACGCCGCCCGCTGAAACTACAGCGCCGGCCCGACAATCGTCCGGCTAATCCGAACCAGGTGCAGACCTCGCTCGGGACCAAGGCGATTGCCGGAACGTCTTTCAGCGCGCGAGGGCACGCAAACCGTGACCACCATTCCGGCCGGCAAATTCGGAAACGCGCAGCCGATCACGAGCACATCGATTCGATGGTATTCGCCCGACTTGCAGATCGTCATCCAGAGCTCGCGCACCGATCCGCGCAACGGCACCAATACTTATCAACTGAGCGACATTTCAACGGCCGAGCCGGCCGAGACGCTCTTCCAGCTTCCGTCTGGGTTAACATTACAGCAGGGGCCGTCCGCGAGAGGCAGGCGCGCACCGTAAGCACAAGGCATGCTGAAGCTGGTTCGGCTTGTCGCAATAATGGGAGTGGTTGCTGCCGGCGCTGCTGCTGGCGCAATATTACCCGCGGCCGCGCCGCGGCGTCGTGCCCGGTACGCCCAACCCGGGAGCGTACAACGTGGCCGGCTCCTTTCACGGCAAGCTCAAGGAGCTGAGCAGCAAAGAGATCACGATCGAAACAGAGGACGGTCAAATTGTTTCGATCCACCGCTCGCGCAAAACGAAGTTTTTCAAGGGCACTCAGATCGATCAAGCCATCCGATATCGATATTGAGACGCCCGTCACCGTGGATGCGACCGAGGACGTGGACCTGACATTAACCGCGGTCAGCGTGACCGTGGACATGCCGAAGAAGAGCGAAGAGAACAAGTAATAGCTGTTCTCACGAAATACGGTAGCGTAGGCGTCCTCGATAAAACGGTTGCCTATGCTTTGACCGTATTTCTTGCGCAGATCTCGAATGAAGCGATCTTTGGAGTTGATGATCATGGTGACCGGAGTTTCTTCGAAGTTGATGCCTGCGGCCTCCAGCGCTTGGTGGTAAAGGCCATACCCCCTCGGCTCGGCGTCAAACTTCGCGGAAGAAAGGACGAAGCTCCAGTCTTCGTAGTCCGATGGAAAAAGCCCAAAGCGCGACTTTCACCTGCAGGCCGGCGTCGTCGAGAATCTGAACAATTCTTGAGCCCTTCTCAACGTCGATGCCTACCAATGCAACTAATTCCGGACAACGTTTGCAGATCCTTCCGGTCCACGTAGTGAGGGTGGCCGAAGTTGTGAAGATTCTCACGGCAGCCTTGCTAGACTGGTTCTTGACACCCGCTACAAAATCACGCGTCTCGGTGGTCAGCTATCTCAACACGGTCCCGCTGGTGTGGGGCATGCTGCACGGCGAACAGCGCGGGCTCTTCGATCTGTCGTTCGCGATTCCGGCCGAATGCGCCGATCGGCTGGAATCGGGACTCGCCGACATCGGTATTGTGCCGGCGGTGGAACTGAACCGGCAAAAGCTCGAAATCATTCGCGGCGCCGGGATCGCCTGCCACGGTCCGGTGCGCAGCATTTTCCTGATCTCGAAAGTGCCCTACGGCGAAATCCGCAAGCTGGCCGCGGATTCCACTTCGCGAACTTCGGTGGCGCTCAGCCGCGTGATTCTGGCGCGGAAATATGGCGTCGAGCCGGAAGTGCGATCGCATGCGCCGCACTTGCCTTCGATGCTGGAGCACGCCGATGCCGCGCTGATCATTGGCGATGCCGCGCTGGTGCTGGATCCTGCCGAGCTTCCGTTCCACGTTCTCGATCTGGGCGCCGAATGGGTCCAAATGACCGGCCTGCCGATGGTGTTCGCGGTGTGGGCCGCGCGCGCCGAGTTGCCGGCGCAGGATCCGCAAGCCGTTCCTGGAATCGATGCGCTTCGGACTCGAACACATCGACGACATCGCACGCTCGGAGCACGCCAAGGTGGGCGTCTCCGAAGACCTGGCGCGATCGTATCTGAAAGACAACATCGTCTTCGAGCTGGGCGACCGCGAGTACGCGGGCCTCACGACTTTCCTACAATATGCTTCAGAGCTTCGCGCTTACCGGGAAGGGAAGCCGGTGGAGGGGAGAAAAGTTTCCGTATGATGACGCGGCAGGAAGCGATCGATCTATATAACAGCGACGATTTGATCGGCATCGGCATGGCGGCCGACGCGGTGCGCCGCAAGCTGCACCCTCACGGCGTGGTCAGCTACATCATCGACCGCAACATCAACTACACCAATTTCTGCACCGAGTATTGCAGCTTCTGCGCCTTCTACCGGCCCATGGGCCACAAGGAAGGCTACGTGCATTCCAAGGAAGTGATCTTCGACAAGATTCAGGAGACCATCGACCTGGGCGGCACCGGCATCCTGATGCAAGGCGGCCTGCATCCCGACCTGAAGATCGAATGGTATGAGGACCTGCTGCGATCGATCAAGGAGCGCTTCGGCGACAAGATCTGGAACCATTGTTTTTCCGCGCCCGAGATCGTGAACATCGCCGAAGTGAGCGGATTGACCCTGCGCGACACCATCGCGCGGCTGCGCGATGCGGGCCTGGAATCGATTCCCGGCGGCGGCGCCGAGATTCTGGACGACGACGTGCGGCGCAGGATCAGCCGCTTGAAGTCGTCGTCGCAGGATTGGATCGACGTGCATCGCACCGCGCACTCGCTGGGCATGCGCACCACCGCCACCATGATGTTCGGCATGCGGCGAAACCATCGAACAGCGCATGAATCATTTCGACATCGTGCGCCAGATTCAGGAAGACACCGGCGGATTCACGGCCTTCATCCCCTGGTCTTTCCAGCGCGAGAACACTTCGCTCGGCAAGTTCGTCAAGCAGGAAGCGACGGCGGTGGAGTATCTCAAGATGCTGGCGCTCTCGCGGCTGTACTTCGAAAACATCGAGAACATTCAGTCATCCTGGGTGACGCCGGGCCTGAAGACTTGCCAGCTGGGCTTGCGCTTCGGCGGCAACGACGTCGGCAGCATCATGATTGAAGAGAACGTGGTGTCGGCGGCGGGCGCGCACAATCGCGCGAGCGAAGAAGAACTGCGGCGCTTGATTCGCGATGCCGGGTTCATCCCCAAACAGCGCGACACGTTGTACCGGACGTATTTTCTGAAGCCGATTCTTAGATGGCACGGTGTATTGGAACGTCCGAAGCCCGTCGCGTTACTGGTTGCTCGGGGGCACCCAGCCAGGCAATTTCGAGATACTGACGATTAATCCAGGCACCATCCTCCTTCTTCGTTTCAAAGCGTCAGGACCGCAGACACAGAACGGGGTCGTCTTGAGCGAACTGCCAGCGCCCGCCAGAATGCCGACCGGACCGATTTCGAGCGAACTGGCAGCTTTCTTGCGGGACCCGCAAGTTGTTCCGGATCACGCAACCGGCCGCACAATCTTACTCTGCTCCGACGGCAAAGTTATCGAAGCAACCGATCGGCTGAAACAGATAGGAGAGATCAGGCCACTCATGCTGTCTCGGCGAATGTATTCACCAGCCTTTAGTGGGAATGGGAAGCTGCTCTTCGTTCCGACCGGGCCGGTCGATAACAGGGGTAACAAGTTTGCTCCGACGTTCTACATCGATCAGGTTGACGTCTATGATGCCGCGAGCCTTACGCCGCTAGCTGATTGCATCAGAGCGGCGCTACCCGTCTGCTCCCAAGGTGATGCTAAGGTTCATCTCCGGCCCGCAAGATCAACGCAGGACAACCGCCGAGCATTAGGCCTCGAACGGCGAGAGCAGCCGTACTTTAGCGCTCGAACCAATCGCCCGACGCGATCAGGCGTCCCGTCACAGCGCTCACGTACCAATAGATCCAGCAATTGACCTCCAGGCCGTTTCTCATTGTGCGCTGGCACGATCGCGCGTTCGTATTCCGCGCCTTCGTATTCGTCCAGCGACGACAAGACCTCGGGATCTTCGAGACCGAAGACTTCGCCGTGAATCCATTGGTCCGGTTGATCGGAAGGGACGGCGCCGGATAACTGCCGAAATCGAACAACTGGCCTGGCACGCGAGCCGTTCCCACAAACCGCCCCCGATCCGCAAGCAGCCGCGCGAATTTGTTATCGGAGCCGCGCCGGAGGGTTCCGTAGACGAAGAGATGATGCGACAAGTCTATTTGGCGGCCAGCGACTGTTCCAATTCGCGCGCGTAGCGATCGATCTCCTCGGGCTGCATGGTCACCAGCGTCTTCTCCATGTCCTCGCCGGTTCGGAGCATGTGCTTCAGATGCAGCGCCGCCAGCTTCATGCACCAGGTGTCGGTGAGCGGATGGCCGAGCTTCTCGCTCAACGCCAGCAGCACCGGATGCGACAGCGCGATCACGCGTTCCTCAAACGGCTCGCCGCTCGGTGCCGATTCCGAATTTCACGTCCACCGTGTCGGCGTGGCGGATGGAAATGCCGGTCTGGAGCCAGCGAAAGTACACCTGCCAGGTGCGGCCGAACGGATCGGGCCCAGCTTCGAAGTCGCGAAAATTCTCAATCATTCAAGTTGATTGTAGCCGATGCTCAGTAGGACGTGATTCCGACGCGACACCAGCGACAGGAACTCGTCGCGCGTTTCCTTGCGCTCCCGAAAGCCGCCCAGCATGGCGCTGGTCACCGCTCCGGAATGCTGCTTCTCCACGCCGCGCATCATCATGCAGAAGTGGCGCGCTTCGCAGATCACGCCGACGCCCTTGGGCCGCAGCACCTCGTTCAGCGTCTCAGCCACCTGGTGCGTCAGACGCTCCTGTAATTGCAGGCGGCGCGCGAACATGTCCACGATGCGCGGAATTTTGCTCAGCCCGATCAGCTTGTTGTTCGGCAGATACGCCACATGCATGGTTCCGAAGAACGGCAGCAGGTGATGCTCGCACATGCTGTAAAACTCGATGTCCTTCACCACCACCATCTCGTCGCACTGCTCCTCGAACAGCGCGCCGTTGACGATGCTTTGGACGTCGGTCTCATAGCCGCTGGTGAGAAAGCGCAGCGCCTTGTCGGCGCGCTGCGGCGTGCGGACCAGCCCGGGGCGCTCGGGATCTTCGCCGATCTTCAGCAGCACCTTCTGCATGAGGTCGGCGATCGACTCGTCATCGTGTTGCGGCGGCATCACTTTCACTGCGGATGGTTGGTCTTCATGATTTTAGTTCGAAAGAGTTTCGCTTGGTCTCGCGCAGCCGGATTCCCTCCAGACGTGGCCACTCGCCGGGAAATGCCTCGGGCCAGCGAGCCGTCAGCCGATCCTCAATCACGCGGATAATGTTTTCCGAGGTCGGCACCAGCGCCTGGAACTCGTCCAGGTCGGCGTTCAAATAACGATGGTCGAAATCCTTGAGCACTTGCGTCGGAGACCAACCGGTCGAGCGTCGGAATGTGCACCACTTGCCCAGACACCGGGTCGACCGGCCCCTCGGCCGTCACATCCAACACGTAGTCATGACCGTGTCCATAAGGATTGCTGCACTTGCCGTACAACTCGCGATTCTGGTCCTCGCTGAACGCCGCCGAGTGAAGGCGATGCGACGCGGCGAAGCGATAGCGGCGGGTGACTGCGCATTACCGGTCCTCTCCCGCGTAATCGACATACAGATCCTCGGTCTCATACAGCCGGACGTTATTCAGCCGGGCGCGACCCGCTTCAAAATGCGGTTCCAACCGCCGCCAGATCTCCGCGGCGACGTTTTCGGTGGTCGGCACGATCTTGTCGAACGGCGGCACTTCATAGTTGAGAAAGCGATGGTCCATGGGATCGATCACGGCCTGCTGGATCAGCTCTTTCAACTTCTTCAAATCGAACACCATGCCGGTGACCGGATCGGGTTCGCCTTCCAGCGTCACTTCCAAGACGTAGTTGTGCCCATGGCCGCTCGGGTTGGCCGCGGCTCCGTACAATTGCGTGTTCTGCTCCGGCGAGAGCGGCGTTTGCGCGCACACGTGCGACGCGGAGAATTCTGCTCGGCGAGTAATCAGCATGGTCCTCTTATGTGATGCGAAGCCTCTATCCATCCCATGAGGATACTTTAATATTATAGGAGAAAGGCCCGCGGAGGCTGTTGAAATGACTCATTCCAAAGTAGATTTGGCTATCAAAGGAACCATCGCCGCGCTGCTGGTGGCGCTCGGCTTCGTGGTTGTGTGGTCCATGCAGGAGCACATTGTCGGCGTCGGGCGACACGGCTCCGAATTTCACCATCACCACCAGCGCGGGCGATACGGTGACGCCGCGAAACTTTGGCGGCAAGGTTCTGGTGCTGAATTTTTGGGCCAGCTGGTGCGCGCCCTGCGTGGAGGAGGCGCCTTCGCTCAACCAGTTCGCGAAAACATTCAAGGACTCGGGCGTAGTGGTGCTGGGCGTGAGCGTGGATCGCAACGAGCAGTTATATTCGAATTTCGTGAAGCGTTTCGGCGTGTCGTACCCGACGGCGCGCGATCCGCAGGAGGATCTGAGCTATCGCTACGGCACCTACAAGATTCCCGAGAGCTACATTATCGATCGCAACGGCAAGGTGGTGCGGAAGTATGCGGGCCTGCCGGAGCGCGACGGCCAGGCGATTTCGTGGATGGATCCGGAGCTGGTGGGTTTCGTGAAGTCGCTGCTGTAATGCAAAAGCACGAATGGTATTCCGATACGGACGCGAAGGCTTTCGAAGTGTTTCTCGCGCGCCAGCGAATCGATGACATCCGGCCGAAAAAATTCAGGCCGTGTTCGAGCAGAATGAGCTGCTGCGAAGCATGTCGGAAGCGCGTGAGCGGCAGCTTCATCCCCAAGCGAGCGATCGCGAGATCTTTTCTCCGCGTGATCTGGCGCATCGCCTGGATCGCGAGACCATGCTGCGCGTGTATGGCTGGTATCCGGACAGCGCGAGTTGATGTCGGATCCAGAGAGCGTTTCAGGAGCTGGTGGATACGCTGAACCGTCTGGCGATTCCTTACATGGTGGGAGGATCTCTCGCAAGCTCGGTGCACGGCATTTTTCGTTCAACGAATGATATCCATATCGTGGCAGCCGTGCGCAATGAACACGTCGTCCTGCTTGCTGTCCCAGCTGGCTGGCAACTTCTACGCCGATCCCCAGATGATGCGAGAAGCCCTTCGGCAGGGCCGGCCTTTCAACGTGATTCACTTCGCGAGCGGCTACAAGTTCGATATCATCCCCGCGGCAGGAAATCCTTACTTTCGAAAGCAACTCGCACGTTGTAAGGTGCAAGAAGTAGTGCTGAGCGAAGGGGAGACCATCGGGTGCTCGGTGGCGACCGCCGAGGACACAATTCTTGCAAAGCTTGCCTGGTATCGGGCCGGCGGTGAACAATCCGAGCGGCAATGGAACGATGTTCGAATCCGTTCCGTGCAAGGGGCTCTCTTAGATGGGACCTACATGAGAAAATGGGCTGGGCATTTAAAGGTGGACGATCTCCTGGAGAGTCTGTTGTCCGAAGAGGAATCTGCATGATTGCCGCTGACGCCCTCCACCAGATCGACGAACTCCTGGGGCCGCGCGGATATCTCGACCGGCCCGAAGACCTGAAGCTCTACGAGTACGACGGCAGCGTCGACAAGGCCCGGCCGGAGCTGGTGGTCTTTCCCGCAGACTGCCGAACGAGGTAGCGGCGCTGGTTCGGATCGCCCGCGAGCACCGCATCCCGATTGTCGGCCGCGGCGCGGGCACCGGACTGAGCGGCGGCGTGATCGCGCGCGCGGGCGGCATCGTGATCTCGTTCGCGCGCATGAATCGCATTGTCGAGATCGATCTCGCGAACGAGCGCGCGGTGCTGGAGCCGGGCGTGGTGAATCTGGAAATCACGCAGGCGGTGGAGCGCGACGGATATTTCTACGCGCCCGATCCCTCCAGCCAGAAGGCCTGCACCATCGGCGGCAATGTGTCGGAGAACGCGGGCGGGCCGCACACGCTGGCCTACGGCGTCACCACCAATCACGTGCTGGGCCTCGAAACCGTTCTGCCCGACGGAACGCCGATGACCGTCGGCGGCAAGGCGCTGGATCCGCCCGGCTACGATCTCACCGGCCTGCTGACGGGCTCGGAAGGCACCATGGTGCTGGTCACCAAGATCACCGTGCGCCTGATGCGCCAGCCGGAGTTGGTGAAGACGCTGCTCGCGATCTACGACACCGTGGACGATTGCGCCGACTCGGTGGCCGAGATCACGGCGCGCGCCATCACTCCGGCCGCGGTCGAAATGCTGGACGGCGTCATGCTGCGCATGGTGGAGGAAGCCACGCACGCGGGCTATCCGATGGATGCGGCGGCGGTGCTGCTGATCGAGCTGGAGGGCTTGAAGGAAGCGGTGGAAGAGCAGGTGGAGCAGATCGAAGATGCTTGCAGGTGCTGCCGCGCGCGCGAGGTTCGCATCGCGCAGATCGGCCGAGGAGCGCGAGCTGCTGTGGAAGGGCCGCAAGAACGCGTTCGGCGCGGTGGGCCGCGTGAGCCCCGCTTACTACGTGCAGGATGGCGTGGTGCCGCGCACCAAAGTTGCGCCGACGCTGCGCGAGATCCACAGGATCTCCGAGAAGTACGGCCTGACCATCAGCAATATTTTCCACGCGGGCGACGGCAACATGCACCCCATCATCCTGTTCAATCACCACAAGCCGGGCGAGCTGGAGCGCGCCAAGGCCGCGGGCGACGAGATTCTGCGATTCTGCATCGCGCAAGGCGGATCCATCACCGGCGAGCACGGCGTCGGCATGGAGAAGATGGAGCTGATCGGCGAGCAATTCTCCGGCGAAACGCTGGATATGATCGCGCGGTTCAAGAAGCTGTTCGATCCCGAATGCCGCTTGAATCCCGGCAAAATGCTGCCGACCGGCAAGGGCTGCATGGAAATCCGGCAGCCGGCGGGGATGCAGATTTAACCCGCTCCCTGACGGTCGCGGTTCAGTTTACTCGATGGCGAGCGTCGCGGTGTTGCTGGTTCGATCGCCGGAAGTAATCATCACCGGCGCTGACGCGCTGGACGCGATGCCCGCGGGAATGGTGCAGTTGATTTGATCCAGGCCAACGAAACCCGGCGCGGCGCCTGCAAACGTCACGGGGCAAGCGACACCGCCAACGGTCACCGTCGGCTGCTGAACCGCGACGTCGAGTCCGTTGCATGCGGCGTCGTGAGTCCAAGGCCCGTGGCATACAGCTCCACCGCGTCGCCCGCGTGCAGCGGATTATCGGCCGTCACCAGGCTTTGGTCACTGGCCTTGAGCGCGGACGCCGGGCCGGTTCCCGACGAATCCTGCGTGAAGATGGCCGGCGCGGCCGCTCCCACATAAATGTTCACGGTATTTTGGCCTGCGCTGTTTTGAACCGTGATCGGCGTCAGACCAGATGCGCTGTCTGGAAGCACTGCGTTGATCTGCGTCGAAGAAACGTAGTAGAGCGACAGCGGCGATCCGTCTCACCGACACAGTCCCCGATCGTCATGATCGATGCCGTAAATCGAGATCAACATCCGCGGCGCAAGGTCGAGCGGGAAATTGGCCGCCGCAGCCGGAAAAACGCGCGCGATCAGCGGCCCTCTTTTACGTGAAAGGCTCGGTCCCGCCCGCGGCAAGAGTTGACAGGCGTGTTGATATTCGAGATCCCGGGCGTGACATCGAGACCAGATGCTGCCGGCGGAAACAGATCCGATGAAGGCGATGCCATCCGAAGAAATCGACAGCGTCTGCGGACTGAAGGGAGTGTCCGACCTGCGCTGAGAATCGATGTTCAGCCGGTGAATCGTCCGGCGCTGTGCGCGGCGATAATCAAGCCGCCATCCACCGAAAGAAACGGATCGTCCTCCGGCCGCCGTGCCAACGCTCTGCCAGTCATTCGGTTCCATTTAAAAACGAGACGATGATCTGCGCCGAATCGTGCGTCGCGGAATCGATGTTGGCGATGCCCTGTGCGTTCGCCGGACACAGGTTGAAAACAGTGACGATTCCGCCGCCGTCGACGTGGCAATAGGGAACTACGCGCGTGCGGCCGGGCAGATAGAACTGGAGCGATGCGCTGGTAAGCGCGACTACGCCGTCGTCGAACCCAGCGGGATTGCCCGTCCCTCCGCTTCCCGCGTTGCCCGCGGCTGCAACAGCGTCGACGCCGCGCAGATCGTCCGTTCCCTCGTTCCAGGTGTCCAGCCCAAACAGAAAGCGCTGCCGCTGGACATTTCCTCCAATTGATCGGTGAACCCCAGAGCAGGCGACGCGATGCCAGGCGTCCCGAAATTCGGGCTCGCAAGGAAGACCGCTTTGCGAACATGCGTGGCCGCCGGTGGTTGAAACACGCCCGCAGCATTCTGTTTGCCGCTCAAATAGCAGCGCAGCACCAAACCGCCCATGCTGTGGGTCACAACATCCACCGTCTCCACCGGCTGGCCGTCGGTATATTGCAAACCCGCCAAGAAATGTGGCGAAAGCCGCCGCGAGATCCTCAATGGTGGCCGTGGAAGGCAAGCTGCACGTGCTGAAGAACAGGCTCACCTCGCCGTTGCTCTGGAGCACCTGGTCGGCGATTCCAAACGTGCCGGCAAAGGTCGCCGGGACAACCCTCAAACTGGAAGCCATTGATAAACACCACGGGCGGAAGCGTAGTGCTCGGCACCGGAGTCCCGGAGGGAATCAGCTGGGCCGGCGGACGCTGAAAAGGACGACAGCGAACAGCGCCAGCCATTAGAGCCAGCGCAGCCGCATTAGCGCGTGGGAACCGGTTGCAGCGCGCGGCTTTCGATGATGCGGTCGATGATGCCGTATTCCAGCGCCTGATCGGGTTCCAGGATGTAATCGCGATCCACGTCGCGCGCGATGCGATCCACCGGCTGGCCGGTAGCGTTGGCGAGAATCTGATTCAGCGATTCGCGCATGCGCAGGATCTCCCGCGCATAAATATCGATGTCGGTCGCTTGTCCGCCCAGTCCGCTCATGGAAGGCTGATGAATCAAGGATGCGCGAATGCGGCAGGCTGTAGCGCTTGCCTTTGGTGCCGCAGGCCAGCAACACCGCGGCCATGGACGCCGCTTGTCCCACGCAATAGGTCACGATGTCCGGCTCCACCAGGTTCATGGTGTCGAGAATGGCAAGGCCCGCGGTGATGGAGCCTCCCGGCGAATTGATATACAGCGAAATGTCTTTTTCCGGATCTTCGGCGGCCAGGAACAGCATCTGCGCGATGATCAGATTGGCGACGTTGTCGTCAATGGGCGTGCCCAGGAAAATGATGTTCTCCTTGAGCAGGCGCGAATAGATATCGAACGCGCGTTCGCCGCGCGAGGTCTGCTCCACAACCATGGGCACGAAAACTGAATTCTGCATGGAACCGGACTCCTTCATAAAACATCAGAGTCTAAACCACATGATACCGCGCCCATGCGCCCGCAGCCCAATACTGCGCAACGCGAGACAATAAGAGACAGCTATGCATCTGGTCCCAACACAAGAAGAAGTGGTCGCCCTGTTGCGACGCACCGGCGCCATCCGAGACGGACATTTCGAATATCCCAACGGATTGCACGCCACCGAATACATGCAAGTGCAATTGGCCATGCGCTATTACCAGCACGCCAAAGTGCTCAGCGTCGGCCTCAGCCGCCTGCTCCGCGCCAACGCGGAAATTCGCGCCATGATCCCCGAGCTGTCCATCGTCTCTCCCGATACCGGCGGCCTGCCCGTGGCGTACGGCGTGTGCGAAGCCTTGCGCGCGCCCCAGGTCTATTGGGCCGACCGCAAGGAAGAGGGCGGTGCCATGCGTTTCCGCCAGTATCTGGAGCAGAAGCCCGGCGAGAAAGTGCTGCTGGTGGACGACATCCTGCGATCCGGCCGCAATCTGTCGGAATTGAAGCGGCTGGTGGAATCCACCGGCGCCGAAGTGGTGGGGATGGCCGTGATCATTTATCAGCCCACGCCCAAAACGGTCGACTTCAGTCCCCTGCCCCTTTACTACCTGGCGCAGCTGGACGCGCATTATTACAAAGACGCCGGGTCATGCGAGATGTGCAAGCGCGGCGTTCCCGCTGAGAAGGTTTGGATATGAATTCGTATTCGCCGCTCTAAGGTTTGAGCGTTCCTTTTTGTTTCGCGATCTCGAAGCAGAACGGGATAGAACTGCACAAAGGTGTTGTCCACGGCTCCATGCTCCAGATGGCAGGCATAGCAATCCTCGGTTCGCGGCAGCATCTTGCCGCTGCTTGATTTGCCGAAGGCGAAGAACGCCCAGCCGTTGCCTGGAAACTTCGAAATGTCCTTTACTTCACCTTCGATCGCGAGCACATCGCTCTGATAGGACCCGCCTTGATTGATGGAGCCCTTGCTGGTTGACGCCCTAATCTCCAACACCAGCATCGTCTTGTCAGGCCATTTTCCGTTCGCGACGAACGAACGATACGCAGCAGGATTGACGAACACATTGGTGAATGCCGGATCCATTCGCATCCCTGGTGTGTTCGGCGGATTATAGGTCATCCCCAAGCCCGAGCTCAAGAAAACCCACTCACGATAATCGCTGGGAAGAACCAATTGACCATCGGCCGAATATCGCGGCTGCGCCAGCAAACAGGAACCAGCCAGGAGAAGAACGACGAATCGCGACATCTGCTCAAGTCTATCATTAGGATTCGGGCACAATGCTGACGCTACCCATCGAATTCAACCGCTCTATTTGCGGCAAGCTAAGCGAAGCCTGTTCGCGCGAGTGGCTGGAAACCAATGGCATCGGGGGATTCGCCTGCTCCACGATCATCGGATTAAACACGCGCCGCTATCACGCGCTGCTTACCGCAGCCACCAAGCCGCCGGTTGGCCGCGTCGTGCTCCTTTCGAAGCTGGAAGAGACGCTGGTGGTCGGCGATCAGCGCTTCGAACTCAGCGCCAATCAGTACCAAGACGTGGTCCATCCGAATGGATATCAGTTCCTGGACTCGTTTCGGCTGGACCCATTTCCCGTCTTCCGCTATCGCTGTGACGATGTCCAGCTGGAGAAGACGGTTCTTCTGGTGCAAAGCGAAAACACCGTCGTCGTTCAATATGATCTGCTGGGTGACCTGCACGGCCGCCCTTGTTTGCTTGAAGTTCGTCCGCTGATTGCCTTTCGCGATTATCACAGCACCACGCACGCGAACCATGCCATCCGGCGGGAGGTAAGCACCCAGGCAGGCCTGGCAGTTATTAAGCCCTATCCGGACCTTCCCAGCCTTTACTTCGCCCACGACGCCGAATTCATCGACACCGCGGGCTTCTGGTTCTACAACTTCGAATACCAGCGCGAACGGGAACGCGGCCTCGATTCGACGGAAGACCTGTATAGTCCTTTCCTGCTGCGCTTCGACTTCGCGGGAAACTCCTCGGCGGCGATTATCGCATCCACGCTTGCGCATACGGCCGGGGAAGCTCCTCAACTTCACGATCGAGAGCAGCAGCGCCGCGTCCGCATCTCCAGATCAACGCCGGCGCCCGATCCTTTCGCGACGGTGCTAACCTGCGCGGCCGATCAATTCATCGTCGCGCGCGGCGATCAAAACTCGGTTATTGCAGGCTATCCGTGGTTCGCCGATTGGGGCCGCGATACCATGATCTCGCTGCCCGGACTCACGCTCGTCACCGGGCCGCTACGATGATGCGCGCAATATTCTTCGAGCCTTCGCGCGCAGTATCGATCACGGCATGTTGCCCAATCGTTTCCCCGATTCCGGCGAAACTCCCGAATATAATACCGTGGACGCGACGCTCTGGATGTTCCACGCGGTCCATGAATTCGTGCGCTACACCGGCGATTACGAATTCGTCCGCGCCGAACTTTATCAATCGCTGGCCGACATCGTCGCCTGGCACGAGCGGGGAACGCGCTACGGCATTCATCTCGATTCCGACGGCCTGCTTCACGCCGGTGAGCCGGGTATGGCGCTGACATGGATGGACGCCAAGGTGATGGATGCGAAATCCGGCGACTGGGTGGTGACGCCGCGTCAAGGCAAGCCCGTAGAGATCCAGGCGCTGTGGCACAACGCGTTGCGCGTGATGGCGCAACTGGCTTCGGTCTTCAAAGACGCCGCGGCCAGCGCACATTTCAGCTCCCTCGCGGATCGCGCCCGCGCGGGATTCCTCAAAGTCTTCTGGAACAACGCGACGGGTTGTCTCTACGATGTCATCCCTGACAGCGGCGCTCCCGACGCATCCTTTCGTCCCAATCAAATTTTCGCGGTGAGCCTGCCCTATCCGCTGCTGAGCGACGAGCAAGCTTTGCAGTTGGTGGACGTCGTGGAATGGGAGCTGCTCACGCCCTATGGCTTGCGGACGCTGTCGCCGCGCGATCCGAATTATCGGGGACGCTACCAAGGCGACCCGCGCAGCCGCGATGGCGCGTATCATCAGGGCACTGTCTGGCCGTGGCTGTTGGGCCCGTTCCTGACGGCTTACGTGAAGGTTCACGGCGGCAACGCGGAAGCGCGCGATCGCGCCAATCGTTTTCTCGATCCGCTGCGCGCTCATCTGCTGGAGGCTGGCCTGGGTCAGATTTCAGAAGTGTTCGACGGCGACGCCCCGCAGCGCCCCAGTGGCTGTTTTGCACAGGCCTGGAGCGTGGCCGAGGTGCTCCGGACCTACCTGGAGGATGCCCAAGGTCGGCAGCCAGCCTCCCTGCTATGAGGGTTCGAATTTTTGCTCTGGCAGCCGTCATTTTCGCGGCCGTGCCCGGCTTGAATGCCGCCCCGCCGCCCGTGCCCTATGCCGCCGTTGAAGTCGACCGATTTGTCGCGGCTCCCGGCGTTGCGTTTCCCACCGATTATCAAGCCGCTTTGGCCGAAAACATCGCCCGCGAAATCAGTCTCGCGTTTCAGACCGTGATCATTGTGCGCGCAGGCGACGCCGCGCTCCAAGGTCGCGCGTTATTGCGCATCTCAGGCGTAGTGACGCGTTTCAAACCTTTCGGCCCCGACACCGCCATCCTGAGGGCGAAAGTATGGTTTATCGACAGTACTACGGGTCAAGTTCTGCTCAACCGCGAGATTAAGGGCGTCAGCAGCGAAAACATGGCCAAAAAGATTGTGAAACTATGCAACGCGGCGCGTCTGGCGGAGTCGAACTAACAGGGCACCCTGATGTTGCTCTAGATCCGTGCTTCGATTACCTTGAAAGAAGAGGTTGTTCGCTTGCTTCAGTCGGCCTTGGTGACGTTACTGGTCGGGGCCGGGTTCTTGAGTCAGCCATATCCAGCCTATCGGGTGGAACGTGAGCCCGTGGCGGATGGGGCCGAGTTGGTCACGGTTTTTGGGCGCCTGTACGACCCAGCGTCCGGCTCTCAGGATCTCGACGTTCCGCTGCTTTCGGTGCTGCGCGATTCACTCGGCGACAGCGATCCGGCCAACGACCGTCTGGGCAGAGTCTGGATACTGACCAGCACACGGCCCACGCTGTGGCAGCGCGCCGCGTCCGCGCTTTCGTTTGGATATTTTCGCGCTGGAAGCAAGAGCCACGCCAATCGGGTTCCGTCCCCCACTCTGGACTTGGCATCGCCCTCCCGCAGCGTTTACAGCAATTTGTTTAGCGACGGGCTGCAGGCGCTGGAATTCGATCCGCTGGGCGCGGCCATTCGATCCACCACGCGCACCTATCGCGGAAAATTCGAGCGATTATAACAAGCTGCAAATATTTCAGGCGCTCACCACTTTGGACCATCTGGAGAGCTATCCGGCTAGCCTTTCGATTTTACCGGACAGCCAGCTCCGCGAGATCTACTCCCGCCTCAGCCTCTCCACGCGCGCTTTTGGGGGCCTGGTTCGCGAACAGCAATTGTCGAAATATTACGACAAGGAATCCAGCCAGCGCCAAGAGACCCGCGGGCACAACTGGGAGTTGCTTCGCCAGCGCGCCGAACTGAACGGCCTGATTTTTGAGCCACTCGGGTCCAGCTCCGGCACCCCCAGCGAAGCTCTGCTATGGCTCATGCGCTCCGATCTGGACGCCCGCGCCGAACGGAAGTTTGACGGCCAGTTTCTGGGCATCGCCAACCCCTGGACCGACGACCGCCTGATGCATTGGGCCGGCTACACGCAGGTTCGTTATTTCGACTCCGACAACCATCCTGCGCCGCCGGATACACCCGGCGCCCGCGCCGAGGAAATGATTCCACTGGCGCTCTACAACCTGGATTATCCGCGAGTTCCTCTGCTGCTCGCCGATTTTCGCGACAGCCTGAGCCCCAAGCGCCGCGAAATGGTTCAGCCAGGGCGCCAGCAGCCTGATCACAGGCGTATTTGGCATCACGCGCTTCGGCAATCCGTCGTTCTTCGCGGCAGCCGCGGCGTTTACTTTCGTGCGCGCGCGGCACGGCGCATGCGACGAATCGCACGCCCGGCTGCAAGCTTATTCGGAAGCCCGCGAGTTTCTGGCCATGGATTCCAGCCTCGACCCGGCGCTCAAGATCCAGCTACAGCGCCGCCTGGATCACCTGGCGCTTAATCCCCGCGAGAACGACGTCGCACACGAAGCCAATCTGGCTCGCGAACAATACGCCGCGCTGCTCGGGTACGCTGAATCTCCGCGCGGCGCCGCGAAACTGGAACGCGACCGGCGCAAGGAGCTGGAAGCCTACACACAATCTCCCGGCCAAGCGCCTGGCCACGGGCTTAGGCCGCATCTTCACGCGTGGTCCGCAGGTCGATACCGAAAAACCAGATGTCAACCTGCACGCGCAGCTGGATGCGTATCGCCGCACCGCGTACAACGTGCGTTTTCTCGATCAGCTACTGGCGTCCAGTCCGAGCCCCGACGTGGTGTGGGATGCCGACTGCCATCGGCCGGTCGGTATCGGCTCTCAGCCTCCGATGGGAACGCCACTCCCAAAGCCGGCAACGTCTGTCTCGCAGGTTTGCGCGCGGTCAACCGATGGCGATCTCCAGCTAACGTGCTTGCGCGCGCTGCAACCGGGCAACGCGCTCGCCCTCCAGGACCGCGGCGCCGCCTCAACGGAGCCGCTGGCGATATTGGGGCCCACCGCCGGCCAATGAGCTCGCCGCGCCGTGCGCTGCTGTTGCTGTCTCTTCTCTGATCCCTCTCTCCGCCGAGGTCAAGCGCGATCGTCATCATCAAACTGGACGGCGTCCCGGAAAACGTTCTCGAACGCGAGCTCGACGCGCGTGGATCCCATCACGCACAAGAGCACGCTGCCGTGGATGGACCGCGTCTTCGCGCAAGGCGGCACGCGCGTCGACAATTTCTATGTGCGCGCCATCAGCCTTTCCACGCCCTCCTGGTCGTTGCTCGATACCGGCCAGCATCTCCAGATTCACGGCAATGCCGAGTTCGATCGCTACACCGGCCACGTCTACGATTACATGAACTTCTTCCCGTTCTACGTCGGCTATGCGCGCTCGCGTAAAGTGGACATGCCCGGCGTCGAAGTGCTGGACGAGCCAGAAAATCCCGCTGCTCATCGATCGTTTTCCGTACCCGGCGCATCTACCAGAGCTTCCAGCTCTACCAGCGCGGCGTGCGTTGGAAGACCCTGCAGGACGCGCTCCCGCATCACTTCTCGCGCGGCCTCCGCGAGCTTTTCGACGAATGGACCATCGGCTTTGAACTCGGCAGCAGTCGTGGAAGAGCAGACCGAACGCGAACTGCATCGCCAAGCTATCCGATCCAACTATCCAATATCTCGACTACTTCACCGGCGACTTCGATCACGTGGCCCACGCCACGGCCGACGTAGCCTCCCAGCGCCTGGCGCTGCAGCGCATCGACGCCTTGATCGGCCGCGTCTGGACTGCCATCCAGGCCAGCCCGCTTGCCGCTCAGACCGTGCTGGTGGCCGTTTCCGATCACGGCATGAATACGGAACCCGGCGTTTACAGCCAGGGTTACAATCTGCTCGACTTTTTCAACAGCCGCGCCGGGGGCGCGCATCATGTGATTACCAACCGCCATCCTCTGGATGAGTATCAAGTTGCGCGGTCTGGATCCGTTCGTGTCGGAAGTGGTGACGCCGAGCGATGAGTCGCTGTACTTGAAAGGCGAAGGCGATGATTATCCCACCGCGCTGCTGGATCTGGACGGCAACGAGCGCGCCTCCGTCTACCTTCGCAATTCCGCTTTCAACACGCTGCACATTCTGGTGAAAGAGATCAACCGCTCTGGAATCGATCCATCCATCCGCCGCGCTGCCATCGCCGCATTTCATCCACGTTATTGACGGCCATCGCGCGGAATGGCAGGCCACCCTGCAGCAAATTTCCGAAGAACTGGGCGCGGTCCGCCGTGCCATGGAGCAGCAACGTGCCCGCGTCGAATGCAGAGCCGAAGAAATGGACGCAAGCAGCAACGCGACGCCGGGCTCGACAAGGCCGCCCGACGCCTGGCGGTGCAACTGGATTCCTGGCGCGATCAGGAGCGCACTTATTCGGCCTACACGCGCGCTCTCTCCAAGCTGCTGACTCTGGAGCCAAACGATTTCGATCGCCACCGGCTCACCGCCGAGGAACTGATCCCCAAGCGCGCCATGGGCGACCCGAACTCGGTCTACGATATCGAGAACTATGTCGTCGGACCGCCGCCGGCGGCCTGGTTCTCGCGCCGATGGTTCGCTCGATTTCGCGCGCAGTTTCGAGCGCGTCGATTATCCGCCGCTGCTCGCCAGTCTGTCGGTGCGCAACAACGTGCAGGCGGCCGTGGGATCGCACCCCATCGATTTCCTTGCGATGCGCATTCCCACGGACGGCATCTGGCTTTACGCGGCAGCGAGGATAAGCAAGCCTCTGATTCAGTCCAGGGAGACCCTAGCCGCGAGGGACCGAGTTGCGTTACCTGCCGATCCGCAGCTGCATCAGGACGCCGACGGCTCCATTCACTACAACCAGCCAAGCTTGGTCCGGGCTTTCCGCTGCGACTTTTCGAGGACGAAAATCTGTCGATCCCGCAAGGCGATCGCCCACAGGCCGATCGCGAGGCCTGGCTCAACTCCTGGCATTCCGAATCAGGACTGGTTTCGCGCCACGCACCAGACGGCCTATTCGAACGGCATCATCGCGCTGCACGAGCAGTTTCTGCCGCCGCTCTCGCGCCTCACTCCGACGACCCGGACGCCGCGCTACTGGCGCGTTTCAACCAACGCCGGCGCCGCCTGGCCGAGCCCGATTTCCTGATCTTCGCCAACGATCATTGGAACTTCAACGTGCGCAATTTCAATCCGGGCGGCAATCACGGCTCGTTCCTGCGCGCCTCCACGCACGCCATCCTGCTGTTTGCGGGCGGCGCCGACACCGGCATTCCCCACCATCAGGAAGTGCAAGAACCCTACGACAGCCTGAGTTTTGTTCCAACCATTCTCGATCTGATGGGCATGCACGATGAAGCCGCGAAGCTCCCCGGCCGTGCCAATTCAGGAAGTGCTGTCCCACTAGCTGGTTCGGCAGCACGGCAGTCATATCTCGAATGATGCCCTGTTCCCGGCGGCTAAAGCGATGCGCGGAATCCGGGCTCGCCATCCGCGCCTCGCGATCCTGCCGCGGCATAGCGCCGCCATGGAGCGCAACTCATCGCGCATGGCTTGCTGCCGATCGGGGGCTTGCTCGGAAAATCGATTGATCGCCTTGCGAACCGACTGCTTGCTGGCTCGGCCGGAAGCTGGTGCAGGCGATTGTACAGATTGCGAAGCGTCCGCTGCTGCTCCGGCGGAAGCTGGTTGAAGCGCTGTAGCCGCTCCTGCAATTTTTGCCGTTGCCCCGGCGGCAGACGGTCCAGCGCCCGTTGCTGCTGCTCGGGCGACATCCGCTCGAACTCGTCAATTGGAGTTCGCATTGCGGCGGGAGCCGTGCTGAACGCGGAGTGCCGGCGGACGCCGGGCCAATGCCGCCGGGCTCGCAGACCAGCAGTCCGGCGAAGAGCGAGAGCGCCACCAGACGTTGCGACCGGACATGCGATCGCCTAGATCGCCGCGCCGAGCTGGTTCAACATATCCATGTCGTCCAGGGCGTGTTCCACTTGCTCAATCTGCGGCGGGGGCTGCGCGTGCCGCCGGCGTACGCGAATCGGTTGCCTCAACAGAAACACCGCTGCAAGCGCGACGCACGCCGCCGCCGGGACCAGAGCTCGCCACAACCACCAGGCGCGATTCTCCGTACGCCTGGATTCGCCGGAACAGCCGCTGATCGAAATCCGGCGAGACGGGCAGCGGCATTCGCGCCATTCGTCCAGCGCCGCCCACACGGCCTTTTGCGCAGCCGCCAGCTCGGCAACAAGCTGCGCAGGAATCGATGTGCCGCTCAAAAGCGACTGCGGTTTCCGGATCCAACGTCCGGGCGCCGTATCCGACGATGAGCTCCGCGCTCTCGTCAGACTCCAGTGCGCATCTCATCACACTCGCCCTCCCTCATGCCATGTGCGCCAATCGCACTCGCAGCGCTTCGTAGGCCCGAAACAGCAGCGATTTCACCGCCGATTCGGAACACCCTATCACACCCGCGATCTGCGCGTACTCCATCTCTTCGTATTTGTGCATCATCACCGCGGCCCGCTGCTTGGCCGGCAAGCTGCGGATGGCCTGCCGCACCTCCCGCAGCTTCGCCTCATACAGCAGTTCCTGCTCTACGGTCCTGCGCCGGTCCGGCACTTGCCTGCTCAGCGCCGTCCGGTCTCCTTATCCAAACTGGTCTGCGACTTCTCGTTGCGCCCGTCGCGGATCCAGTTGAGCGCCAGATGCGTCGCGATGCGGAATAACCAAGTGGTAAATTTCGCGCTGGGCTCGATAATTTCCCCTCGACTTATAAACGCGCAGGAACACTTCCTGCGTCAGTTCTTCCGCCACGGCGTCGTTCTGCACCATGCGGTGCAGAAAATGAATCATTGGTCCCCGATGCTTTTCCAGGAGCAACTCAAAGCTCCCCTGGTCCCCATCTCGCACCCGCAACATCAACTCGGAATCCCGATCGCGGGTCTGCTGAATTGGCCTGTCGCCTGCTCTACTGCCGGGTGCTCTGCTGTAGTTAACCCGCGCGCTCCAGGAAGGTTGCGGGACCTGCAGCTGCGCCTCGAAATCCATCAGATCAGGAGTCATCTCACCTGATCCTCACGACGGCGATTTCGCGCGGCGGTTTACAGAGATTTACCGTATTCGGTCTACTTACTCGGTCTTCCCTACTCAGTCTTCAATGCCCGTTCCATCAATTCGCGAATGGCGTCGCGAGGCGACGTTCGTCCCGCGCAGGATGGCATCCATTTGCTCGGTAATGGGCATATCTACGTGACACTTGCGCGCCAAATCGCACGCCGCCGCCGTAGTCTCCACGCCTTCGGCAATCATGGTCATGGAGCTGACAATATCGGCGAGCTTTCTTCCTTTCGCCAGTTCGATTCCGACGGTCCGGTTCCGGCTGAGATCCCCGTTGCAAGTTAGTACCAAGTCGCCTAAGCCGGCGAGGCCGGACAAAGTTTTGGGCTGCCCGCCAAGCGCGACTGGCCAGACGAGTGATCTCGGCCAGGCCGCGCGTGATCAACGCCGCGATGGCTATTGCTTCCCAGGCCCAATCCGTCGCAGATGCCGGCGCCAATCGCAATGATGTTTTTCAGCGCCGCTCCCAGTTCCACGCCCACCGGGTCGTCATTGGCATATAGGCGAAACGTCGGTCCCGAGAATTCGCGCTGGATGGATGCCGCCAGCTCCTGATCGGGGGACGCGATCACCACCGCGGTGGGCTCCCCGCGCGCCACTTCACGCGCGAAGGTGGGCCCGGAGAGAACCGCCACGCGCGGCTCGAATTTCTCGCCGATCACCTGGCGCGCCACTTCCGACATCCGCAGCAGCGTGCCTTGCTCCAGGCCCTTGGTGGCGCTCACGAATCGCATCTCGGGTGTCAGGTGCGGCAACATTTCGCGATACAACGGCCGTGCGAAGCGCGACGGCATTACGCCGACTACGATGCCGGCATCTCGCGAGCGCATAGCCCAGGTCCGCCGTCGGCTCCACATTGAGCGGAAGCGAAAAGCCGGGGAGGAAAACATCGTTGACGCGCGTGGAGAACATGCGCTCCACCAGATCGGCTTCATGGGCCCACAGCCGGATGCGCTCGAAGCGCGGCGCCAGCACGATGGCGAGCGCGGTGCCCCAGCTCCCCGCGCCTATGATTGCAGGTACTCGATCTCGCGCTCACCGCGGATTTCCGAAGCGGAAAACGCTTTCGGTCCCCGATCGAATCCGATCGATATTGGCCCGATGCCGGTAGATCACAAACACGGCCGCTACCAGCGTGGCCAAAATCACGATGGAAGGAGGATGTTCGATCAGCCAGGTGGCCAGCGGCAGGCTGCCCGCGGCAACAATCGATCCCATCGAAATCTGCCGCGTGGCCGCCACCACGATCACGAACACCAGCAGCGCCGCAATCATCGGAATCGGCGTCAGATAGAGGAACGCCCCGACGAAACTGGCGACGGCCTTGCCGCCTTGAAACTTCAGAAACACCGGAAACGCGTGGCCCGCCATCACGGCCAGCGCGGCCAGGCTCATCCACAAGGGCGAGCCGTCGGAGAGCTTATCCGCCAGCCACACCGCGAACACGCCCTTCGCGATATCGAGCACCAGCGTCGCCACCGCCACGGCGCGCCCGGTGGTCCGCAGCACGTTCGTCGCGCCGATGTTGCCGCTGCCTTTTTCGCGCACGTCCTCGCCGGTTTTCCAACGCACCAGCAGATATCCGAATGGAATGCCACCAACCAGGTAGGCAACTACGAGCGCGATCAGGGGCATCATTGGGCTAAAGGGGATGCCTTGAGGCACGGGCTTGGAAAGGGTACTCCGAAAGTTTGGTGTAGATGGAGCCGGCCGGTCCGGGCTGGCTGCGGTACAGATAAAACCGGCTCACTCGGAACGCGCCAAATTCGACCGATTCAAGCGCCGCGATCGCGCTCCGCAGGGCCTGCAACGGCGCCGGCTCCTTGATGCGCGCCAGCGTCAGATGCGCATTGAACGCCCGATCCTCCGTTCGCAATCCCCAATGGCGCAAGCGCCGCGTCGATATCCTTCACCAGAGCTGGCAGCGCGTCGCCGCCCTGCACGCCCGCCCAAAACACGCGCGGATGATGCGGATTGGGAAACCATCCCAGGCCCTTTACCTCGGCCGCTATGGGATCGCGCGCGAGCAACCGCTCCGAGCGCGGTCTTCCAGCTGCGGCAGTTTCTCCTCCGGCCATTCGCCAATGAACTTGAGCGTCACATGCAGGTTGTACACCGGGCTCCATTTCAAATGCGCGCACGGCACGCAGGTGCATGAGCAGCCTTTCCAACTTCTCCCGCACGTCGTCGGGCAGGTCGATCCCAGTGAATAGCCGCATTTGCTAACCTCCTAGCATACAGGAAGCAACCGGCATTCCAATCGCTCAAATTCTCTCCGGCTCCGCGCTGCTTCCGGCGCGATTTCTACGCGCGGCCGGCCATCGAAGTGGCGCGCGATTGTTTGGGAAAGATTCTGGTGCATGGCAGCACCGCCGGACGAATCGTGGAAGTCGAAGCGTATCTGGGGATCGAAGATCGAGCCGCGCACGCCTGGCGTGGTCCAACGGATCGCACGCGCGTGATCTTCGGGCCGCCCGGCCACGCCTACGTCTACTTCATCTATGGCATGTACGAATGTTTGAACTTCGTGGCCGAGCCGCGCGTTAACCAGCGTAGTCTTTTCGTTTGCGGTAGGATGCTTTAATCGAATGCCATTTGCGGTAAACGGCGCATGCTGCCGCTGCGCCCGGCCATTTAGGCTCACCCTTGACGCTTCGCCCGAGGCGGATACCTACTGCGTATCCTGTGGCGAACAGATTGTCCGTTGGGTTCCGGGATATATCTATGTTTTGTCAAACCCCGAAATGCCGGGGCTTCTCAAAATCGGTCAGACAACGCGACCAGTTGCGGACCGAGTCGCGGAGTTGAACTCGGCGACCGGAGTCCCCTGCCCATTTTTTGTTGAGGCATTGTTCGAAAGCGCTGACCCCCCATCGCACGAAGCAGAGATCCACGAGATTCTTTCTGCCAGCAGGCTTTCCAACCGAGAATTTTTCCGTGTCTCGGTTCCTGACGCCACGCGCGCGGCGCGTACGGTCACTGGCCCCGATTCTAGGGGAAATGTGGTAAGGCACTTCGATCAACCCGATCTTCTGCCTCCCTCTCAGTCCGCAAGCAGGCCGTCAATCTTCAAGCAATGGCGATGCGCCAAATGTTTAAGGACATTCAAGTCCGTAGAAGGCATGTGTTGCGACCAGCAAGCTACGCGCATTTCGTAGAAGCTTCCCCCTTTTGGCGATAAGCGGACGTGGAGGGATCGGAGAGATTCCAACTTCACGATTGACGGAGAATGGCTCTGGTTCCTGACATAGAGCGCCCGTCGGCATGTCGAGTTGCTCCAAAGTACGAATCGCTACTCCACGGCACGTTCGCGTCTTGAGTCCTTGAAGTATCGACTGGCTAAACACCTACTTACTGGTGGCTGCCTGATAGTAGATGCACAGGATGGCAAGCCCGCCGAGGGCGAGCGGGCCCCTCGGTATTTCGGACATCCGGGCGAAGGCCGTTGGGTCAAGTGATGCATAGAGAAGGACCAAACCAAAAGGCAACGTAATGGCCGCTCCAGCCCTCGTTACGCGCTTGGGCGGTTCGGCGGATGGATCAACAAATAGGCCTATGATGAAGGCTACAATTCCGAAGACGATCGAAATCGTTCCATAGTAAGAGATTAATGTCTCCCCTACCCATGTCAATGCGTCCATATTCCGATCAGGGACCGAAACTCTCCGCCAACTATCCGCAAGACAGCGAACAGCAAAGCGCAGCCTTCAAGGGTATACAACAAAAAGCGTGTTGTACGCCTAGCGTGTGGCTCGACGTTCAGTCGGTGAATAGTTCTCATACCAACTCCATTGTATCAGCGACAGTGCTTTCACCGCCCCTCAAACTGGTTTTCGAACGACGGCCGAATCGGTTTCCAACTTCTCCCGCACGTCGTCGGGCAGGTCGATCCCAGTGAATAGCCGCATTTGCTAACCTCCTAGCATACAAGAAGCAACCAGCATTCCCATCGCTCAAATTCTCTCCGGTTCCGCGCTGCTACCGCGCGATTTCTATGCGCGGGCGGCCATCGAAGTGGCGCGCGATTGTCTGGGAAAGATACTGGTGCATGGCAGCGCCGCCGGACGAATTGTAGAAGTGGAAGCGTATCTGGGCACCGAAGATCGCGCCGCGCACGCCTGGCGCGGTCCAACGGATCGTACGCGTGTCATCTTCGGGCCACCCGGCCACGCCTACGTCTACTTCATCTATGGTATGTATGAATGTTTGAACTTCGTGGCCGAGCCCGAAGGCATGGCGGGATGCGTATTGATCCGCGCGCTGGAGCCGCTAGCCGGACTCGCCCTTATGCGCCGCCGACGGGCACGTTGGTCGGGCAGCGCCACTCGGGTCGAAGACCTGGCATCGGGACCAGGCAAACTCACGATCGCCATGGGCATTACGCGCAAGCTCAATGGCGCCGATTTGGTCGAGGGCCCGCTCGAAGTTCGCCGCCCTCTCGACGAATCGCCCTTCGAGATCCAAGTCACCCCGCGCATCGGCATCACCCACTGCGCCGACTGGCCGCTGCGCTTCGTCATCGCCGGCAATCGCTTCGCGAGCCGCTGACTATCTGTGGGAAAACGCGGGAAACCGCTCCCTCACGGTCACGGCTCGGTATCGACGGTCATGCAGAATCATGACGTTACTGAACCGCGACCGTGGTTCGGCTTGCCGTAAGGGAGTCGGTCTCCCGGACCGTTCATCCAGGATCAACCTTGATGCATTCTGACTCAGAGCGATCCGTGGACTCCAGGAGCCCCCAGCCCGCGGTCTATTAAAATCAAAAGACATGCTCAAGCCGACCATTTTCCGCGAATACGACATCCGGGGCGTCGCGGATTCCGAACTCCTGAGCCCGGACGTCGAACAGCTGGGGCGCGGCCTGGGCACGTATCTGCGCCGTCACGGCGGGGGCGCCAATATCAACGTCGGACGCGATTGCCGCCTTAGCTCCACTCGCCTTCGCGACGCGCTGGTGAAAGGCCTTCTCGCCGCCGGCTGCAACGTCACCGACATCGGCACCGTCCCCACGCCCGTGCTCTATCACTCGGCGCAAAATCTGAACGCGCACGGCGCCATCATGATCACCGGCAGCCACAATCCAGCGGAGTACAACGGCTTCAAAAGCGTCTGCGGCTCGGGCACTCTGCACGGCGAAGCGATTCAGGACGTGCGCCACATCATCCAGCGCGCCGATTTCGAAACCGGCAGCGGGATGCTTGGCACCACCGACGCCGTCACACCCTACGTGAACGAAGTGGCGGCTCAATTCCGGCTGGACCGCCGCATCAAAGTGGTAGCCGACGCGGGCAACGGAACGGCCGGCCCGGTGATCCATCGGATATTTGAGAAGATCAATATCGACGCCACCGAGCTGTTCTTCGACATGGACGGACGCTTCCCGAACCATCATCCCGACCCCACCGTTCCCGCGAATCTCGCCCACTTGATCGCCAAGGTCCGCGAGACCGGCGCGGAGCTGGGACTGGCCTTCGACGGCGATTCGGACCGCATCGGCGCGGTCGACGAACACGGCAACGTCATTTACGGAGACTTGCTGCTGCTCATCTACGCGCGCGAGATTCTCCAGCGCAAGCCCGGCGCCACGTTCATCGGCGAAGTGAAATGCTCGCAAGTGATGTACGACCAGATCGCTAAACTTGGCGGCAACGGCATCATGTACAAGACCGGCCACTCGCTGATCAAGGCCAAAATGAAAGAGGAGCACGCCGAACTGGCGGGCGAAATGTCCGGCCACATGTTCTTCGGCGATCGCTATCGCGGCTATGACGACGCTCTCTACTCGGCCTGCCGTTTGATTGAGATCGTCGCGAAGTCCGGCCTGCCGCTCTCGGCGCAGCTGGCGGGCGTCCCGAAGATGGTCTCTACTCCCGAGATTCGCGTCGACTGTCCGGACGAGCTCAAATTCGAGTTGGTGACACGGGTCGCCGAGCACTTCAAGAAAAGCTACAAGACCATCGATATCGACGGCGTGCGCGTGCTCTTTTCGGAGGGCTGGGGCTTGCTCCGCGCCTCCAACACACAGCCCGTGCTGGTGATGCGCTTCGAAGCTACCAACGAACAATTGCTGAAGCGGTATCAGTCTGAAGTGGAGCAGGTGCTGGATGCGTCGCGAGCGGCGGGGACTCGCGCTTCATGACCCGAGCTCTTCTAGCTCTTGCTAGGCGGTCTTTCGCTTTGCGCGCAGGAGCCGGCGCCCGATCGTTCTTCACGCCGCGCGGATGCTGGACGTGCAGTCGGGCGCGATGACTTCGCCGGCCGAAATCGTGATTCAGGGCGACCGCATCGCCGCGATTGGCTCATCCGTCGCACATCCAGCGGGAGCGCAGATCATCGATCTCGGTGACACCACTCTGCTCCCCGGCCTGATGGACGCTCACGTACACTTGTTCCTGCATCCGGGCGCCGAGGATTTGCAGACCGTCCAGGAGTCAGTTCCGCAGCGCACCATCCTGGCCACCCTGGCCGCCCGTGACGACCTGATGGCCGGCTTCACCGCCGAACGCGACATGGGAACCGAAGGCGCGGGCGCTGCCGACACCGCCGTACGCAACGGCATCGATCAAGGCCTTATTCCCGGCCCACGCCTGCGCATCAGCGGCAATGCCATCGATATTCTCGGCGGCCATGAAGACGCTATTGGATACAATCCCGAGCAGCGCGTTTTGTCGAATGCCACCTGGGCCAACAACGCCAGCGAGTTGATCACCGCAATTCGCGAGCAATTCAAACTCGGCGCCGACTTTATCAAGATCTATGAGACCGGCCGGGACGCAGTCAGCGACGGCAAGCTCACCACGCCCTACCAGTACGCGGAAGCTGAGCTGGCCGCTGCCATCCAGGAAGCCGCTCGCGTGGGTAAACACGTCGCAGTCCACGCCACCGGAGAACCGGGCACGCTCTATGCCGCGCGCGCGGGGGTCGTCTCCATCGATCATGCCTTCCAGCTGTCGGACGAAACTATGCGCCTGATGCACGAGAAGCAGATCTTCGCCGTCCCCACTTTCACCATCATCGACTATTTCATCGAACACGCCGCCACGCCCAAGCAGGCCGCGCGCGAACGCGAGTTACAGGAACTGCACGCGCGGAATTTCGCCAAACAGCTCGCGGCGGGCGTGCCAATCGCCATGGGCTCCGACGTGGGTCCGTTCCCGCACGGCACGCAAGCCCGCGAGTTCGCTCTGATGGTGAAGTACGGGATGACGCCGCTGGCCGCCATCCAGGCAGGCACGCTGAACGCGGCGAAGCTCCTTGGTTGGGAAGGGAAAATAGGCGCGCTTAAGCCGGGCTACCTGGCAGACATCGTCGCAGTTCCCGGTAACCCGCTCACCGACATCGGCGTTTTGCAGAAGGTCAGCTTCGTCATGAAAGGCGGAGTGGTCTACCGCAAAAGCCAATAGGATTTAATTGGCCGCGCCCTGCATGGCCAGTTGCGCAATGGGCTTGGGAGGCAAAGCCTCTTCAGCAAACCGTACCGACACCAGCTTCGACACCCCAGGCTCCTGCATGGTTACGCCGTAGAGGGACTGCGCGGCTTCCATGGTCCGCTTGGCGTGCGTGATCACGATGAACTGCGTCTGCGCCGACATTTCCTTGAGCAGCCGCGTCAGCCGCTCGATGTTCGGCTCATCCAGCGGCGCGTCCACCTCGTCGAGAATGCAGAACGGACTCGGTGTGTGCTGGAAAATCGCCATCAGCAGCGCCATCGCGGTCAGCGACTTCTCGCCGCCCGAGAGCAACAGGACGCTCTGCAGCCGCTTGCCGGGAGGCGAAGCCACGATGTCGATGCCCGATTCGGCGATGTTGGTCTCGTCTGTCAGGCGCATCTCGCCGGTGCCGCCGCCAAACAGCGTGCGGAACATTTCGCGGAAGAAGCCGTTCACCGCCTCGAAGGCCTCCGTGAACCTCTTGCGCGATTCCACGTCGATATCGTGAATCGCCTTCTCGGTATCGCGGATCGAATCCAGCAAGTCCTGCCTTTGCGCGTTCAGGAAATCGTAGCGTTGCTGCGCTTCTTGAAATTCCTCCAGCGCCTGCGGATTCACCGGCCCCAGCGCTTCAATGCGGGCCTTCACTTCCTGATATTTTTGCTCGGCCTCAATGAGACCCGCTTCATCCAGCACGGCCTCCTCTCCCGCGCCTAATTCCTCCGCCGGAATGCCCAGTTCCTTGCGGCTGGTCTCATCCAGGAATTTGAGCTCGGCCTGCTTCCGCACCAGATCCAGCTCCATTTGCGATCGGCGCTCCTGGGCGGCCTGCACCGACACGCGCAGTTGCTTCAGCGCCTCGTCCAGCGCCGCCAGCCCGGCGCGTTTCGCGGTCTCCTGCGCCGCCAATTCCGCGACGGCTTCTTCCGACGCGAGAATCAACTCCACCAACTCGCCCGCTCTGCCGGTCCAGCTCGATGTTGTCGGAAAGCAGCCGCGCCCGCTCCACTCCCAGCCGTTCCATCTCGGCCGCGATCTCACGCCGCCGCGCCACCGCCGCTGCAATGCCCGCCTCATGCCGCGCCTGGGTGGCGCGCTCGGAACGCTGCCGCTCTTCAAATCCAGCCAGCTCGGCCCGCAATTCGCCGTGCTCCTCCGCCAACTTGTGCGCGTGCGGTTTGCAGCTCCTCGAAATCGGCGCGCGACTGTTCCAGTACCTGTTCTTCCACGAACCGCGCGGCCTCGCGCTCCTCCAGCAAACGCTGATCGCGCTCCTGCTGCTCTCTGGCGCGGCCGCCTTCCTGCCGCAAGCGCTCCAGCTCCAAACGCGCCACCGACAATCGCGACTGCGCCCGCGTGAACTCCTCAGCCAGCTGGCGATGCTCGTGATCCAGCGCCAGCGCCTGCTTTCTCCTGGCTCTGTTGCAGCGATCGCAGGCTCTCCAGATCCTCGCTGAACCCGGCGATCTCGCGCTCCAGTTGTTCCAGCGCCGTCGACGTGCCTTCCACCGCGCGCTGCTTCACTTGTACTTCTCCGGTCAGCTCGCGCAGCTCGCGCTTCAGCGCCAGCGGACCGCTGCCCGTCTTCTTGCCGCCGCTCACCGCGTGCCCGTGATAGCTGACGCCATCCGGCAGCAGGAAGAAAAGTTCCGGATGCTCGATCGCCAGCCGCTGCGCCGCCGAACGATCTTTCGCCAGGAAACAATGCGCCAGCCGAGGCAGCAAATCTCGCGGCGCTTCCGCAAAGCCGTTGGTGAACCGCAGATGATCGCTCAGCCGGCCGATCACTCCTTCATCGCCCGCTAGCGTATCCAGAGCCCGCATCTGCTCGTCGGCCTCCGGATGCACCAGGAACGTCGCGCGCCCGTCCAGATCCGTCCGCATCAGGTCGATCCCGCGCTCGGCGTCGCTCCAGTTCTGCACCACCACGTATTCCAGCTCTTCGTGCAGGAACTCTTCGGTGGCCTTTTCGTAAGCCGGCTCCACTTCCACGAAATCCGCCAGCACGCCGGCGGCGTGGAACTCCTCGGCCTCGCCGCGCTCAATCGCGGTGAACAAGCGCTTCACGCTCTCGGCCGTGTAGGCGCGATGCGACAGAATCTCTTCGAGCGAATCCTTGCGCGCCTTCAACCGCGACGCATCGGTGCGCAATTGATCCAGCAGTTTCCGCGCTTCCGCCGGCCTGCGTCTTGCGCGCGGTCAGCTCTTCTTCGACGCGCCGCCGTTTGTCCGCGGTGGACTCCAGCTCCATCTGCCCGGCCGACATCTTCCGCGACAATTCCGCCTTCACCGCGGCGTGCCGCTCCAGATCCGCCCCGGCCGTCTGCTCTTCGCGCTGGCAGCGCGCCGCGTCGCGATCGATGGCCGACAGATATTCGTCGATCTGCGCCAGCTGATTCTTCAGCGCCGACGATTCGCCCAGCAACCGCAGCACATTCTGCCGCCCGGTCTCGAGCGTTTTGGCGCGCTGTTGCAGCGCCTGTTGAATCTGTTCGCGCTCCGCGGCCTTGGCCGACAATCGCTCGCGCGCCAGCCTGGACCTGCGACTCCAGCTCCACCACCGACTGCAGATGCGCTTCCAGCTCCTGCCGCAACTGTTCGTGACGCGTCTCCAGCTCCTGCGATTCCGTCTCGCCCTGCGCCAGGCGCTGCTCCATGGCGCCGATCTGCTGCGCCTGCGAATCCAGCCGGCCGCGCGTGCGCTCCTGTTCCAGTTGCAGATCAGCCAGCTGCCGCCGCGCCTCGGTCAGCTCCGCATCGTTGCGATAGCAGGCCTCCTGCAATGCCGCGTGTTCCTGCTCGCGCTCGGTCACCTGAGTGGAAAGATTCTGGAATTCGGCGTTCGCGAGGTTCAGATCCAGCGCGGTCTTCGCCGCGTCGCGCTCCAGCATGCGATAGCGCGCCGTCAGCGACCCGCGCAGATGCGCGACCATCTCGGTCTTCAGCTCTTCGTAGCGTCGGGCTTTGGAGGCCTGGCGCTTCAGCGAATTCACCTGCCGCCCCACTTCTTCCAGAATGTCGAACACGCGCGACAGGTTCTGTTTCGCGCCTTCCAGCTTGGCTTCCGCCAGCCGCTTGTTGGTTTTGAATTTGCCGATGCCCGCGGCCTCTTCGATAATCGCGCGCCGGTCCTGCGGCTTGTTGCTCAGGATTTGCCCGATGCGTCCCTGCTCGATGATGGCGTAGCTCTCCGGGCCCAGGCCGGTGCCGATAAAGAGGTCCTGGATGTCGCGCAACCGCGCAACCTTGCCGTCGATCAGGTATTCGCTTTCGCCCGACCGGAACAGGCGCCGCGTGATGGTGACTTCGCTCGGCTTGTGGTGACCGTTGCCATTCCCGTGGCCGTTGCCGTTGGCTGTTCGTGATTGCGGCTTCGGCCGACGGATCCACCAGCGTCATGGTGACCGACGCCATGCCCAGCGGCTTGCGGTCGCGCGTGCCGGCGAAGATGACGTCTTCCATCCTGGCGCCGCGCAGGCTCTTGGCCGACTGCTCGCCCAGCACCCAGCTCATGGCGTCGCTGAGGTTGGATTTTCCACAACCGTTGGGGCCAACGATGGCCGCGATCCCCGAACCAGCGAACTTCATCTCGGTCCGGTCGAAGAACGACTTGAAACCTTGTATTTCGACCCGCTTGAGCTTCAGCAAAATAGCGTCCCCTTCCATTATCGTCTCGGGGGATGGGTCTATGGTAACCGCCCTTGCGAGTGAAAGTAAAGCGGGTAATTAGCTATATCTTGAGGGTACTGGCAGGAAGACACAATAGGTAGCCCTACGTCTCCAAGAAACACCCTCTATGAATCTCAGAGTATCCTACCATACGCTGTGGTTACGATAGGGAAAATTTCACGTCGACCTCAGTCACCACTTCTACCGGCACGCCATTCAGGTAGGTCGGCTTGTACACCCATCGTTTCACTGCATCCAGTGCGGCCTGCACCAGCGTGGGTTGAACGCTAATCAACATCAAGTGCTGAACAGTGCCGTCGCGGGCGATGATCGCCCTTAGCCGAACAACGCCGTGGATGTTAAAATCTCGAGCCAGCAAGGGAAACTGGGGAATCACCTCGTGAATCAGGCGAGCCGCTTGAACGTTTCCGCCAATCCGTACCCGTTCCGGGGTGACTGGCTTGGGAACATCCGCCTTCGGCCGAGGTGGCGGAGGCGGGGGCGCTACGCTCGGGATTCCACCGATAATGCCTCCAAGGATTCCGCCGGGCACCCCACCCGGAACGCCGCCAATTACGCCCGGTACGTCGGAGGGCGGCGGCGGCTCCTCAAAATCCTTGATTGAGGCTACTTGCCTCGGAACCGTTATCGGCGCGATCAGCCGGCTGATGTCGAACTTCCGCGGCTTCGTATGAGTCTCCCTGGCCACTCGGGCACGCGCGGGCGGAGGCGGCGGAGGCGGCGGAGGGGGAGGAGCCAGAAGCACGCTGGTGAACTGCGTCATTGGAAGCGAGTCGATGAAGAAGAGTGGAATCGCCAGCAAAACGCCAATGGCGAGCAATTGTCCGCCAACGCAACCAAAACCGTCCAGGACCGGCGCGTTTTACCGTCGGAGACGAAAGTCTGTTCAAACATACGACCTCCTCCGCGAGACTTCTCAGCGTTCGTCCAACTCTGGAAGGAGCTCTATCTCTTAGACGCGTCAGGATCCGCATACGATTCATACTGCGCCGACTGTATTCCCATGGAGTGAGCGCAAGTGTAGGGTGAAGGTAGAAGGAGGTCCCGATGGCCTCAGTGAAATCAATCTCGATAACATCCGCCATTTTGTGGGGCGCCTGCATGTTGATCGTCGGTCTGGTCAACCTCGCGGACGCCTCCTACGGCGGCGAATTCCTACGCATGATGAGTTCCATCTATCCGGGCGCTGACACCGCTCGCACTCTTGGAAGAGTTCTGATAGGCACGCTCTACGGAGCGATCGATGGCGCCGTTGCCGGCTACCTGTTCACCGTGTTGTATCGCGCGCTCGCCGGCCAGAGCCGGTCAGCGCACTGATATCAGCCGTTAGGCTCAGGCGGCGGTCATCTGGGTCATCTTCCCGTCGGCTGATGGCCCGTACATGCCGGCAAACTCCACATCGTTAAGGCCCGGGAAAACGCCCAGCTGAGCGCAGTGGTGGATCAAGTGATTCAGGATGGTGCTGCGCATAACCGCCGAGCGCGGATTCGACATGACGGTTCTTCCAGCGAACTTAAAGGTCCAGATTTTTTTCCAATCCCGGTCACTAGCGGCTGCAATCCTGGAGCGGGCGCTTCGGTTGCGTTGGTGTCGAAATGCGAAGCAGCTCGGCCCGCGATTTCGCGATATGGGGTTTGAAATCCGGCTGCCGGTCCCAGGTGACGAGATAGAGTGAGCGAAGGCGAGGCCCTTATAGCGAAAGCCGTAGGCTTCAGCGGTATGCCGGGAACGACCGGAAGACGGGCGTCCACGGTGCGCGCGAAGGAGTCGTGGTTCGCGAACAGCAATTCGAGGCCAAGTGGTGCATGCGCGCGTGAGCGAGCAGCTGGGCCTTGGCCGGCGCTCGGAAAGTCGCGCTCCATGTAGCCGATCACACCTGTGAGCTTCGGATGGGAGCCAGCTCACTCGACACGCTTTCTGTTTACTGGCGCTGGTTGGCTTCGACTTCGAAGTGCGCGAGCCGCCGGAGCTGGTGGAACGCGTCCGCTGGCTGGCGGAGCGATTCGCTCGCGCGACAAGCTATCCTGATTTCAGCACTCATGGCAACCGACGATGAGGCCCGTCTTACAGACTACAGCGCCGACGGCGTGGACCTGACGTTGATCCGCTGGATGCTCTCCCTTACACCTGCCGAGCGGCTTGAATGCCTGGAAGAGCGCGTGAACGATATCATTTCGATTCGCGAATTGAATGCCGGAAGGTAAGCTGATCGCGCTCGCCTGCAGCTATCTTCCGCATGCAGCCCGAGCGGCGTCTTAAACCTAACGCATGTCATCTCGCTTCCGCCAGCCATATGAATCTGATTACGCGCTATGGTCCGCTGGATCTTCTGGGCACAATCGGAAGCGATCTTGCATACCGGGACCTGCTCCCACACTCCGTGGAGCTGGAAATAGGCGCAGGCGTCCGCATTCAGGTTCTCGATCTTGAGACGCTCATCGCGCTGAAGGAACAACTGGCCGGCGAGAAGGACCGTGCGGTGCTGCCCATCCTGCGCCGCACACTGGAAGAGAAGCGTAAGCGGTAACTGGAGCTACTTCTTAACGAACACAGCGCGAAGCGTCAGAGCCAGCAGTCCACCGATTTCTCCGACTGTTCCCGCCCCAATAAACTTGAGGACTGTCTCACTCAACTTGAACCCCCAGATTCCAAAACCCTGCAGGAGGAAGATAAGCACCGAGGCAGCGAGCAATCCTCCGAAGGCTCGCAAAAGAAATCTGACGATCTGTTTCTGGAGATGAAAGGTGTGATCGGCGGTAGCCTTCGTCACCCAGTCTTTTACCGAGAGTCGAGTCAGCGCGAGAGAGCGCGGTGGGCCCATGGAGGAGGAGTGCGGGCCTCATCGGCTCGCGCTATACGTTGACTGTTCGTCCTTTCGCGCAGTCTTGGCGACCTGCTGAAGAGCCGGCATCACGAGTACCCGGTAAATTTGATTTTTGTCATCAATTGATGCGATCGATCTGCCACTCCTTACTTCGTTCGTTATCCATTCGAAAGCCGAAAGCGCATGATTGAATAAATCCTTGTACGTGTCCAATCCCGCCTCGGCCATTAGCTCTTTGAGTTCGCGCACTTGCGCTTCCGGAAGCTCTAGTTGAATTCTCATATGACTCCTCTCTCACTCATTATCCGCACCCGGATGTCAACTCTTAAACTGCTCATGGGGTGCTCATGGGGTGCTCATTAATTCATCATAGCATGAGTGGAAAGGGGGTGGTTAGCTGGTGAGGAGGTCCAGCAGCTCACCCACAAGGCGCGACTCGGCATGGCCCAGCGCGCTTTCGCCAAGGTCCAGCCACTGCTTGCGGCGCGTGTTCTGGACGAAGAATAGTTGCTCGACGCGAAAGGTCTTGGGCACGGTGCTTTCGGCCCAGCGCGTGCGGGCGACGCGGGCCAGCTCATCCACTTCATCGCCCTTCAGCTCTTGGGCCAATGTGATGTGCGGGTGGTACGGATAGGGTTCCGCGAATTTCAGACCTTCCACGTTCAGCCCGGCGTGCATGCGATCGAGTTCCTCACGGCCACGGCCGATCGCGATGTGGATTACGTCCGTCACTGGAAACACTTCCAGTTGTGTCATTTCAACGTCAAAGGGAGCGAAGCGCGGAGCCAGGGTCCGTACGGTTTCCCAGGCGGCCTCTGGTGATGAGGAAATGGGACGGGGCGGCAAGATCGTCACATGGGCCCGCAAGAAACAGTTCGGAACCAACTCCTGCCGCAGCCGATCCAGAAAGCCCGCCAGCGGTTCGGGGATATAACTGACCAACGCGAAGGAATTGATCCGATCCCATGTGGCGGGATCGTTATACATACTCAATTAATCCTATGTTACCGCCACTGGCTCTCCAACGGCGTCCGGTACGGGTTCTGGTACGTACCAGCGCGCCTCCTCAAACCCTATGTATTTGAGAATGCGGAGCATGCCACCCGGCTCTTCGACGAGGTCCCCCACGCCGATAGCATTTCCGGTCCCACGTAAGGAAAGCCAGAGAGCGTAAGGGCTGGTGGCTTCGATGACGTCACCTGGCTCGTAATCCTTCATCTTGACGATGGTGACGCCGGGAGTATGCGGCGCCCAGCGAAACTGCTGGCGCTGTGCTTCCTTCAAACGGTGAACTTGGTAGGCCGGCATATCAGCCTCTATTCTCTCTCAAAACAATCCGCAATGGAATGTTTTATTGCGGCGGCCTGCTCTTCGCCCGCCTGGATCCAGGCTTCGGCATTGGCGCGAGTCCAGTAGATGGATTCGAGCGGCCTTCCCAACAACTTGGGCGGAGCCAGACGGATGATCTCGATCCCTGTTGGAACCTCCGGTCGAAACGGCGAAAGCAGGCGCATCGCGCCCACGAAGGTGCGGGCGATGTTGCCGGGCGGCGCCGGAAGAACGTCGATGACCAGGACCTTGGTTGCACCCATCTCGGCGGCGGCCCACAGTGGAACCGCGGAAAGAAGGCCGCCGTCAGAATAAATGCGACCGCCCAGGCGCACCTGGTCGAACAGGCCGACGATGGCGGTGCCGGCCACCAGGTGCTGCCAGCTGACCTCATTACCGCGAACGACGCGCGGGCGAAGCTTCAACAGATCGGTGACCACCAGGGCGAAGTGCATGCGCGGCTGGAAGGATTCATAAACGTCGCGAATCGCTTGCTGGAGCCGTGTAGTATCGAAAAAGCCGTGCAAAGGACTGCGGGGGAACTTCCAGCGATAATGTGCGGCGGCTTCGAGATGCAACCAGCGATCCACTAATTCATCGGGATGGCAGCCGCCCGCAATGGCCCAGCCCGTGACGGCGCCGATGGAAGCACCTACTACCAGGTCGGGATGAAACACATCCGCCAAGGCCCTCCACGCTCCGGCCTGGTATGAGCCGTACATCCCACCGGCCGATAAAACCAGGGCCGTCATGCCATGGCAGTCAAGAGATGACGCGTAAGCGTCAACCCATTAACCTCACCGCTGATTTGTCGAGAAACCAGATTACGCCTTCGCCATCGTAGGTACTGATTTGGGCGGGGTATTTCTTGGGATTGTATGGCTCATTGAGCACGGCATGGAGCGGTTCGGCCTTATCGTCACCGGCTACCAGCATCAGGGTGTGGCGCGCGGCTTCGAGGACCGCCGGCAGAAGAGTGACACGCCATTGGTGAAATTTTTCAACGAACACGCCGCTCACCAGGTTCCGGTGATCGTCGATTAATAGATCGCCCGGAAAAAGGCTGGCCGTGTGCGCATCCGGGCCCATGCCACGGTGGATGATATCGAAGTGCGGAACGGAGCCCGGCGACAAATTGAAGAACGTCCGGATATCATCCTCATAAAGTTTCGCGGCTTCTTTGGCTGGAAGCTCGCCCTGAATGCGATGGATATTGCCGAACGGGATATGTGCCGGATCGATGAGATTCTCCTTGGCCAGCTTATAGTTGCTCTGAGAATCCGCGGGCGGGACCATGCGTTCGTCCACCCAAAACAGGTGAACCTTGCTCCAATCGAAGTTGGCTTTGGCTAAATCGGCGAACATCAACCTGGGTGTGGTCCCGCCGGAGACGGCGATGGAGGCGCGAGGCTGGCTCGCGAGCGCGTGTCCGAGCAGCTCAGTGATTTTATGTGCGCAAGCCTCCGAGGCCGCCTGAGCATTCTCATATACAAACGACTGCACCGTCATTTGGATGCCTTTCGGTGCGCGCTGGAACGCGCACTTCGTCATGCTAGAATAATTCTTACCTTCCACACAACTTGCGGTTTCAAGTTTTCAGGTAATACAGATTCAGGGGAGCAAGAGCAGGCGTGTAGCATTTTATGCAGAAGCACGGTAAGAAGAAGATCCTGGCGGTGGTGGAAGATCTGTTGTTTACAGTCAAGATTAGCGACGCGGCTAAGCGGGCGGGGCTGGAAGTAGAGTTCGTCAAATCCGAACGAGACGTAATCGAAAAAGCCACGAACGAGAAGCCGTTGCTCATTATCCTGGATTTGAACTTCACCGCGGTTCAACCGCTCAACCTGATCTCTAAAATGAAGAGCGATGGCGAGATGAAGCAGATCAGCGTGATCGGCTATTTATCTCATGTGCAAGGTGAACTAAAACAGCAAGCACAAGAGGCCGGGGCAAACATCGTGATGGCGCGCTCGGCATTTTCGCAAAATCTGCCGCAAATCTTGAAACGCCACTCGGGCTTAGTCTGAGTGCGGTCCGATCCCCACGTTGATTGGGGTTTCCGAGGGAAAACGAGATGACATGAAGGTCGATCTGGATCGCGGGTCTGATCCTACGTCCTGATTGGCATCCTCAAGAAGCGCTAGGCCTCCATGCGTCGCTCCACGAAATCCTACAAGTCTTGAGCCTCAACCCTTTTCGAGAGAACTCCGATTCTATAGGCCTGCGGCAAGATGGCCTCCCAAGAACAATCGGCCTCATTTTTTACTCAGATTGAATCTATTGGACCGATAGCCGGACGCCAGTAGTGGAAAACAAGACCGTTACCGGAGTGAAATGAAAACCATTTCTTGTCGGAGTTTTTGTGTCGGGCTATTTTCTTGACAGATTTCGTATTGCATGATATTTTTATTCGACTTTCTTTCATCCACCTGGGAGGAACAAGTACATGCGTAAATGGTCGATACTCGGAGTTTTACTCGTCTCAGGTGCGAGCGTCGAGGCTCAGGTTCCTTATGAGCCGAATACTTGCCGGAGCGCGCCATCCGACACAACATTCCTCCCTACGTCGACCACGGGAAGTGGCAATCCTAGTGACCCGGATGTCTGTGACGATAACTTCGGAGGCGGAGGTGCTCCTTGTCAAACGATAACCAACAGCTTTAACATAACGCGCGTCGTCGGGCCGGGTCAGGCCCCTTACATCAATTCCGATGGCACGCTGGTTAATCCCGACGCGTATGTGGCGAATGGGATTGTCTCGCGTTACGCTTATCTCCAGATCAGCTGGGGTGCTGGCTTCTCCTTTAGCACCACCTTTCACTTTACTATCAATGGACAGTCCATCCCTGGGGGTGATATAGCGGTGGTAGGCCAGGGATCGTCCTGGCCATATGTCGTCGGGGCGCCCCCGCCATCTAACGTCTCGGGAACACTATGTTTGCAGTTTCCGATTCAGTATCTGCGATTCGCCACTCGCAACGTTGGAAGCATGAGCATGCCAACGCCCGGCGTTAATCAGGTCCAGGTCTCATCCACAAATCCGCAGGCTCTCGCGACTGACGATACCACGGTACACGCCGGTGCGGTGTCTTTGAGCTTTGACGCCATGGCGCCGATCATCATGGTGCACGGCTGGCAATCGGGGCCGTGGTGGTGGGGCGACTCTCCCAGCACGGCGACGCCTTGTGGACCCGACAAAAACTATCAAACCGGTAAAGGAACTCGCAATGGTGGATTCGATTTTGTAAAACCGTTCTCAGCGGGGCTCTATCCGTTTGATTGCTCTTTAGAGATAACTAATACTGATGATGATCAACCTGGCGCCCTATTGCTGCAACAGAAGTTGCTGAATTGCCAAAACGGCGGCTTCCCGGACGCGAATTTCATGTGCCCGGATGGAAGCGGAGCAATAGGGAAGCTCACCGAATTCGGGGCCAAACATGCGCATCTGGTGGTTCACAGTAAAGGCGGGCTCTGGGCGAGGCAGATGCTAAAGAACGTCAGTTCGCAGTTTAATGCCAACGGGAACCAGTTGTTCGGCATTTATAGCCTCACAACTCTTGAGACTCCACATCTGGGTTCGTCGCTCGCCGACCTTCTAATCGCTGGACGTACCGTACCGTTACTGCAATTGGCGGCTCTAGCGACGATTGATGTCCGTATTCTTGCAACTTTGTTTCGAAGCAGCGCTGGAGCTGATGACATGCAGGTTGCCATAGCAACGGCCTTTAGCGGTATGTGGGGTTCTCCTCCTCCATCCTTCACCGTAGATGGCATTCAAAACAACGCTGCCTACTACGCGATCGGCTCAAATGCGGATCTCAACGGCAACGGCAAAATCGATAGCGCTTCGAATCCGGGCAGCACAACAACTGTGCCCGATGAAGGGTATCCTCCGCCGGCTCATCTGCCAACGAATTTTCTCCAAACTATAGCACAGAACCAACGCTTTCAATGGCTCGGCGGGACCAAACAGGCCAATATCCACCGACTGCGCGTGCTGGGACGCACGATACTTTCCATCGCAGATTTCGATCCCACCGCAACATTTCAAGATAACGACCTTACCGTCACTGTGGTAAGCGCTTTGGGCGCACCCGGATTTCAAGAGCCCTCTCAATCGGGTCAGCCGTGCAACGCTTTACCCTGCCGTCTCGCTAATCACAGCACTGCCGGATCGAGCATGAGTTGGAATCAGGTTGCGCAACAAGTACTTCAATTGATTCTTCAGGCTCAGCCCTTGCAGTAATGTCAACATCGATGAGCGCAAGTCGATTGGCCCTCGCTTTTTGGCTCTCGGGCCTGATACATGCTTTCGCGGGAAGCATGACCTATACCGTTACGCTAAATTCGGCTGTCTGCCATGAGGTGCATACGGGAAGGTTTACGCTACCGAGAGAGGCAGCGTTTCTGCAGGAAGTTAACAGCGGCCACTGTCGCGTCGCACTTCGGTCTGGTCGAGAAATGCTGCTATACGTTGGGGTAATCTGCCTGAGCCCCCGCTGGCTTCCAGCGCCGGAGAAATACGCTGTGGACCTTAGCACGCGAACAGGCACGCGGCGGATCAGTGAAGCGGAATGGCAGTCTGCCACTGAATTGCCGTGGATCGAAGGAGGTATGTTCCCTAACTTGGCGGACGACTCTGTCCGGTACAAGGGGCCTCCGCTCCGAAGATCCGGCCCCAAGTGGATGGGCATTACTGACGGCGGTGCCCCCCGAAGCCACCTCAGCCGCACGGGAAGTCGTGTAGCGGTAAATAGCTGGGACGGCTTCGAAACTACCTACTCATTTCTGGACCCTACATCATTTGGCAAGCGCGACAAAGTTAAAGGTGAGTATTGGGTAGACATTTACGAGACTAGCTCTGGCCGGCCACTGGTTCGCATTCAAGGCTCGTTTCACGGAGCTGCACCTTCGCGTTTTGAGGCAGAGGCAGCCTGGTATTCAGACCGCTACTACGTGATGCCTGTTGGCGGAACGACGGCTGGCTATGAGTTCGACCTGCGACGTTTGCTGATTTGCGATGCGGACGCCGCCAGCCGTGAAGATAATACCGTTCTGAAGGAAAGGAAATAGCCTGTGAACCGAGCATTCGGACTACTATCGGCCATCGTCAGCACCGCGTCAATGTATGCTCAGGTCGGCCCGTTTCCGGGAACGAGTGTCCCGCTTAGCTCTACGTATCAGCACTCGGCTCTCGTCCCGCTGGGAATACTCCCACTCTGATGAACGTAACGGTTGACACGCCCGCTAGCGGTCAGGACATGATGGACGTCCTCGTGGGTGATCCGGGCGTCGTGATTTCGCTCATTCTCCCGAATGCAACTGAAGTGACGGCTTCCAATGCCGCATCAAACGGGTTTACTTTTGCGACATTTTCCTCTGATGGCACGACCGGGTCCACGGATTCGTTCACTTCTCTTTCGACCGGCGGCACACATACCGTAATCCAATTCCCGATCCCAGCACAAACCGGAATTTATAGCGTAAAGGCAGATGCTACTGGCGCCTCAGCCGATACCGCGATGATTGCTTGGTACTATCCGTCCTCCTCCGTGGCTATGGGGGCTGCCACTGACGCCCCCGTTTACCGGCAAGGAGACTTTGTCGTCCTTTCGGGCCTTATATTCGATGGAACAAACCCAGTACAAAACGCAACGGTGAGCGCGATCGCGGGAACGCTCTTGCCGGTAAACGGTAGCATTGGAAATTATCAGCTCGTCGGCTCGACGCAGGTAGACTCGACATATTCTCTTTATACCTATACTGTGCAATTCACCAATGCTGGCGGAGCGGCGAGCAACGTTGCCGCAACCGTTAGCTCTAGCGACACTAACATGTCGATCGTCAATGACTCCGTGGCGTTCGGCAGCGTCGCCGTGGGAGCAATCGTCACGGGTGCCAACACATTCACGTTCTTATATCCAAGTGCAGACAGCTACGCTTTGAGCGCCCTCCAATGGACCGTTCAGGCGCCTGACACGGCAATAAGCGTGGCTCTGGCAGACACAGGGACTTACGACAACGCCACCGGCGATGGCATTTACACGGGAACATTTACACCCGTGGACCCTGGGAAATACATTGTTCAGGTCACCGCCAGCGGGACATCAGCCTCAGGGCTCCCATTTGTCCGAACTGCGTCCACCACTTTTCAAGTTATAACGCCGTCCGCTCAGCTGGCCTCGTTTTCCGATGAGCCCGTGACCGATCCAAATTCTGGGCAATACACTTCCGTCCTTGTAACTGCGGCAGTGAATGTTCAGATTGCCGGCCAGTATCAACTGTCGCTCCAGCTTACTGCCAGCAATGGGATGACTACTCAGGCCGTTGGTTCTGCCCAGCTCGGAACCGGAACGGGACAGATCGGTGTGCCCTTCTTCGCTTCTCAAATTTTGGGATTAGGTGTGAATGGGCCATACACCATTGATAACGCGAGCTTGATGTTGGTTACTTCCACGGACAGCACGCTTGTCGACTACCAAGACCCTGCACAAGCGACGCAGGCCTACATGCTTAGTTCATTCACGCCAGCCCTTTCTTTCACCGGGCAGAACAGCGCTATGGGTATCAGTACCAACGGCGGGACGCTGTTCAACATTCTTCGTGTACAGGCCGGCGTTTCGCTCGGCTTTCCCGGAGCGAGCCAGATCACTTGCACTTGGCATGCGACATTGGTGGATAGCACTGGGAACCAAATCGCCTACTTCCAAGGTGGCCAGCAACTTAGCAATGGAGGCCAGGTGATCAACTTCGATTTCGACGGAAACCTCATTGGGCAAACGGGAGCAAGCGGCCCATATACGGCACGGTACGCGGGCCTGGAGTGTAACGGCTATGTTGCGACAACCGACCCTCTCATGCAGATTTCGAACTTCGCGGCAAACCAATTCACAAACGTCGCGTCGGACTTTACACTCACCTCACCGCCAATCTTGATCCTTCCTGGGCAAAGCAGCGGTCAGATCCAGCTGACGTTATCGACCGTCGGAGATTTTAGCGGAACCGTAAACTTCAGTGTCTCTAATGTCCCCAATGGTTTTACGGCGTCGTTGGGTGCGCCCTCACTTTCAGGCGCCGGATTCAATTTTCTAGCCGTCACGGCGCCAACAGGCGCGACGCCGGGGACTACATCCATTACGATCACCTACGGCACGGCCACAGCGACAAAAACCCTAAACGTACCGATAACAATCGCGTCACAGTACCCCGTGGTCACAGTCAGCCCAGCGAGCCAGATCGTAGCCGTTGGAGGCATCCAGCAATTCTCGGCGACGGTAACGAATACGTCGAACCAAGGAGTTACTTGGAGCGTCTCTTCACCGAGCGGCTCGTCCTCGCCAATCGGCGCCATTGACCCTGTAGCGGGTGTGTATACGGCTCCCGCAAGTATCCCGATGCAACAGAACGTCCTCATAATAGCGACAAGCGCGATTGAGGCTTAGTCTGAGTGCGGTAGGTTTCTCACCCGCAAATGGGGCAGAAACACGCGAAAAACGCGCGAGAAACCTGCGAGCAAGAATACACTTTACTGCTTCGTCCTGAGATGCATACTGACGTGAGGCATCCTTGCAATTGAGCGCGAGGCGCCTGCAATCTGTGATTTTGAATAGCCAACGCAACCTACAACATTAGATCCTCGCTGCATGTGGCGGCGCCAAGGAGTGCCCAGCGAGAGCACGTTTCCAGTCGCACCTTAGTCCATACCGTTTGGTCCTACATGTGCATAATGCTCGGCCGTACTCCCCAGGTTAGTGGCAAGTGACTAAACCCTGAGCGCGGGCAGCAATACCGCACTCGGTCAACGGCGATCCGTCGGGAACGCGCCCGGAGTTCATTGGAAAGGATGACCATGCCATGGCTGCCTCTCTGCGAACACAAAACACGTACGCCAATGAAAAGACAATCGATAACAATCAGCGTCCAGCCACCGGGGAGGCGGCCGACGCTGTCGAAGATGACGAACGGGGAAGTTCCGTCGATTGGCCGGAACTGGTGTCACGCATCCAACGGGGAGACGAAAGCGGGATGGAGGATCTATACCGGCTGTTCGCGCGTGGCATCCGCTTTTACTTGTGCCGGCAATTGGGGATGCAAGAACTGGATGACAAGGTCCACGATACTTTTCTGATTGTGGTGCAAGCCATCCGGCGTGGAGACTTGCGGGAGCCGGATCGGCTGATGGGTTTTGTGCGGACGGTGGTAAGACGCCAGGTTGCGGCGCACATCGATCAAGTGGTGCACAGCCGGCGGGACGAGTTGCATCTGGATGTCGGCGTCCGGGTGGTAGACGGGCGGCGTAATCCCGAACAGAACATGGCTTTCCAGCAAAAAGTGGACTTCATGCTTGAGATTCTGAATCAACTTTCCAAGCGTGATCGGGAGATTCTGACTCGCTTCTACTTGCACGAGGAGACTCAGGAAGAGATTTGCCAGGAAATGGACCTCACGGAGACGCAGTTCCGGCTGCTCAAATCACGGGCAAAGGCTCGTTTTGGGGAGCTGGGTAAGCGGAAGATGCAGCAAAAGATGCTGGTCCCATTATTTTTCGAGAATTTCTGCCCGCTAGCCGCACTAGGGCTTCCATCAGGAGTGCAGCCCGCGCTTCTGGGTTGGGTCGAGGTGTTGGGGCTCCGTTCGGACCCCGAGAAAGGTTCTTGTCATGAACGCTGGCTTTGATCGTCATTCTCCGCACTTTCCACAGGAAGTTTGGGAAGCATATGCCCTCGGCATGCAATCTGAACAGGAATGCGCGCCACTCGAAGAACATCTGCTGCTGTGCCCCGCGTGCCAGGATCTGCTGGCGCAGGCGGATGAGTACATTCGCGTCGTAAAATCTGCGGCTTTGGCGGCGGGGACGCGCAGGCGCTTGTCGAAACCGATGGCAGCGGCCGTGACGCTGCGCCTGGCTAGAACACTCTGCGGTGCAAACGCGCGATCGTGAACTTGGCTGTGTCGGCTATCGCCATCACCGCCATAACACCCGCTTGGACAGGATCGCTGACCACCAGATCGGACGCGTCTGGAACGCTGCCGGCCATGTTCAAACTGATCACCAGCAATCCCTGAGCGCGCACTTCGCGAACGGCTTTCTCGATGTCGCCGCCCATCAGCGAGCCGGCCAGCACCAAGGCGCGGGCGCGCGATAATCTGCCCACTGCGCGGACGGCGTCGGCCAGCACTTGCTCGCCCACCAGCGGAATAGTATCCACCGAGATATGCTCGCCGCGGATGTTATGACGGTCCGCCTCCGAGATCGCGCCGATTGCCACTTGCCCCACTTGCGCGCCGCCGCCCACGATGATGATCCGTTTGCCATAGACCTTCTGAAGCGTCTTGACAATATCTACTTGGCGGACAATGGGCAGCTTCAAGAGATCGGCCTGCAAGATCTCGGGCGCTCCCGGAAGATCGATCTCAAAATAGACGCGCGATTCCGGCTGCTCTTCAATGATGGAGACTGAAGCAATATCTCCTTTGTGCTGCGCAATCACGCCGGTCAGTTCGTGAAGCACTCCGGGACCCGACCGCGCCACCACCACGATTCCAGTCGGCTCGCTCATTTTTGTATTTCACCCGCCGCAGGCGCTTTTATTTCGTACTTCCGCAACAGTTCGTCCCAGTGGCCCTGCGCCTTGAGCAGCAGCTCGCACACTTCGCGCACCGCTCCCTGGCCGCCCGCGCTCTCGGTGACATGCTGGACCACGCGCTTGACTTCGGGCCTGCGCGTTGGCCGGCGCGACGCTGAGGCCCACGCGATTCATGACAACCACGTCGGTGAGATCGTCTCCGATATAAGCCACCTGCGATGCGGCCAGGCCGGAGCGCGCGAGGATCTCTTCGACGATGGGAATCTTTTCAATGTGGCCCTGATAAACGTAGGTCATGTTGCACTGTTTGGCGCGGGCTTCGGTGGCGGGCGAGACGCGGCCGCTGATGACGCCGGTCAACAGGCCTTTCCAGGAGAGCCACTGCAGCGCGATCCCGTCCTGCGTGTCGAAGCCTTTGGTCTCGACGATGTTACCGGAGGCGTCCGGCACGCCGAATACCTTGCCATCGGTGAGGACGCCATCGACGTCCATGAGAAGCATGCGAATGTTAGCCGCGATTTCGTTCACCTCAGGCATGTTCTTCATGGTAACGGTTCGGCGCCCTCATACGGATCGGCGTCCAGTTCGCGCATGCGGCGGCTCGCGGCTGGCATGCCTCCGGTGAGCGCCGCGCCGACGATGGCGTAGGGTTCCCAAAAGAATCCGCCCATCGCCGTTCGGGCGATCGGATTATCCTTCCAATCCCACAGCCGGGAGGGCGCCCGGTCCACACTGTGCGGAGTCGCGTCCCAGTGCCCATTGGGATAGAAGAACACACCGAGGGCTTGGAGGAGCACGGAGTACAACGCCAGCACCGCGAATGCGCGGCGCGGCCAGGCGCCCTCCATCACGGACCCGCCGAGAGCCATCAGTACAATCAGCGGAGGAACCAGTTCGGTGAGCAAGCGCGGTCCCCAGGAGTAGCCGCCCCACCACATGACCGAACGGGACAGGACAACGGATTCGAGGATGATGAAGGCCACCGCCGTGACTAGAAGCAGTTTCGACTGGCGACGCGCGGCAACGTTAGACAAAGACGCCGCTCCTGGAAAGAACGGGCTCAGAGCGAAGAGGGCCACCGGAGTGTAAATCAACAAACCGCGGCCTGGACTCAGATAGAGTCCGAGGAGACCCGGGAGAATAGACCCGTTAAGGACACCCACCGAATAGCCACCGGAAACGCGATGAAACACCGCGAAGTTGTAGCCGGCAACGAGCAAGCCCCCGAATATCGGCGCGGCCAACAAGCGAAGATGCTGCGTGGGGGAGGCCTTGGCTACCAAGAGACCCACCAGGACAGCCGGCAACAAAGCAAGGTTCGTGGGGCGAATGACCAGCGCGGCGGCCACGCATGCGCCGCAAAGCCACAGCCACCCGTTGCGCGCGCGATCTTCCGTCCAGCGCTCCAGGCAATAGAAGCAGCCTATGATGGCCAACTCGCCGGGGCCGTGCTGCCAGATCGCCTGGCTCGAGACAGACCACGTCTCGGTGGCCAAAGCGTAGACCAAGGTGAGGCGCCAGGCCCAGCGCACAGTGGTGATTCGCTTCAAAAGCAGGAGCAGCAGGACGGCGGAAAGAGCCGCCACCGTGGTTGCCGCAAATTTTTGCGCGATTCTCGCGAGCATGACCAGCGATCCGGCATCCCAATGGCCCAAGCCGATGAAAGCCAGCGGCAGGTAGAGCGGCGATACCAGTAGCGGGGCGCCGATCGGAAAGTGACTGAAGAAATGGCCGTTCGCTTCGTAAATCACAGATCCCGTGAACCAGACGTGGCCGCGCAGCCAGGGGACAAAACGGTCCAGCGTCACGCTGTGATCGAGAACGAGCGCGACAGGGACAGAGATCCCGGCAACGTGTCGCCGGAATCCACGGGCCGCAGGTTGGCGTGGTAGACAACCGTGAGCGCCAGGAACAAAAGAACGAAGGGCGGAAGACGCGCGAACATACGAGAGCGAAGCGGCACCCGGCTTCAGTCGCGTTAAGGATGTCGCGCCGGATCGCGGCATGTGAATCGACATCAGCACGATAGTTCCATTGATGGCGCTGAACCAGTGCGGCGTGTTTTCCGGGACGATGACAAAGTCGCCCTTGGCGACAGCTTGCGATTTTCCGCCATCGATGCCGGTGCCCGTCAGGTTTTCCGCGTTGGTTCGTTTTTCGCTTGCGAGCTTGCCGCCGGTGGTGAGCGTTGCCGAGCCCTCAATCACATAGAACATCTCGGCTTCTTTCTCGTGAACGGCGGCGGGGCCGACCGCGGTTCGATACTCGAGATTCGCGCCATACGGGGCGAGCGTCAAGATCCGCTCGATAACAGTTGGCTGGCCGTCTTTGTGCTCTGCCTTCGCTTTGGCGAGCAGTGCGGCGACGTCGGCGGCCGAAGAATAAGTTTTGGTGGGCGGGAGCCGGTGGCTGGGCCCAGATGGCGGTAGCCGCGATGGTCCAAGCCAAACTGACGACGATTGCACGCATGGAAAACCTCCGGTTTTGGGATCGAACTGAGATCCTATCACAACAGTTCGAAACCGGGCCGGAGGTTGTGTTTTAGTCGGTCACCTTGATGTCTTGCGTTACAGGCCCGTTATCGCCCATATCGCCCAAGAGACAGAAGGGCGCGGAAATGGCGCCCCACGCGACGGTAGCCGGGATGGCCACCAATCCCAGCGGCGCGGCGGGCGAAAACAACCAGCCGAAGCCCTTGTGGAAGCTCTTGGACATGCCGTCGCCCAAATCCGCCAGGTGGTGGCCGTTGCCGGGCTGATACATCTGAATGCGCGAAAGCGTGGAACGCGCGATTTTGATGATGCGCTGGTTTGAAGTGAGGGACAGACCATCGGCGTCGGTGGAAGTGCAGGAGCCGCTGACGGTTTTGCCATCGGAAGTAGTTACGTTGAGCTGGTGTGCGCCGGCGACGCGGCACAAATCATTCCAGCGTGTTTGAAGGTCGGCGGCATGCAGCGGAGCCCAGGCCGCTAAAGTGCAAAAAGCAAACGAGCGAAATATGTGTTTCATAGTGAGATCAGAGTAATTCCGATGGGCGGCGCGCGAGGCGGCATTTGTGGCACTTTCGCGGGCGTCACACAGGATCGCGCGGCAATGCCGACGCCAGGGCGAGCGCTGCTCCGGCGAAGAGCCATGTGTCCGCGACGTAATTTAACGCGTCATTGAACTCCGGCGCCGATCCGCTGTGGGCCAGGATCAAAATAATCAGATAGGGGAACAGAGTGAGGACAGTCATTAATGCGCCAAGCGACGCTGCGGCCATCCGGGGTTTCTTATTCAGGGCCAAACCGATTCCAGCGGCCAGTAGAATCGCTCCTGCGATGTATCCCCATACGCTGGGGAATGGAACCCATGCTGGCGTCATCTCTTCCAAAGGAACGCCGGGCGCGAACTCTGGATGCAGAAAGTGTTGCACGGCGTAAAAGATCGCAGCAATCGCTATGACGATGCGCCCAAATAAAATCATCCATTTCGATTGTTGCGGCGACGAGGTGCGACTATGCAGTCCGGCGAGAGCCCATGCGCCTCCGGCAAAAGAGAGATCTCTTAGCGCGTAGGCCCACGCGAATCGACTTTTGGGATGCGCGAGCGCAGACGGTAGATAAATCAGGCAGACAAATAGAAAGAACATCAATCCGAGCAGGGTGGACGACAAGCGTATGAACTTCCTCGCAGTAAGACTGGTGGCTGCCGCGAGCAGCGCGCACCCGACAAAATACGCCCAGAACAAACGCCCCGGCATCCAGGACGGGACCATATTCCGGACAAACTCGGGGCCGCGGAAATGCTCGGGCGCGAATATCGCGAGCGAAACGGCGATGAAGACACAGCCCAAGGCGATGAGCTTGTCCCAGCCGCGAGCCGCAGCCGATCTCTTTTCGAAGTATGAAAACTCCGGCGACAAGATAGACAAGCCCGGCAAAACACATCCAGAAATTTGTCGATGAAAGCATCAGAACCTCTGTCGCGAAGGTGTTCAGAGATTATACAACCCGCAGAATTGCTTCAGCTCGGCGAGGGAGGAATCGGCGATAACGCGAAACACTCGTGGCTCCCAAGCCGGCGGAAGCTCGCGCGCGACCATAACGTCGGCCACCACCAGCGCGTTGCGCGCCAGGCGGGCTTGCCAGCCGGCGATCGAGGCGTCGATCTCCGACAGAGCATCGGGATCGAAACCAACGGCGATCAGCATCGCTCGCGACCACAGCCGTATCTCCGCCGAGCGCGAAACAATGGTGATCACCGTATCGGGCGCCGGCTTGGTTTGTCCTTCAATGGAGGCTCGCACCGAACGCAACCGGAGCGCAATGCAGGAAACCCCGCGCGCGAGTTGCCGGCGTATTTTTGCGGCCCGCGTGGGAAGCGCCACCACCAGCGCGCGGCCCCCCACCGCGATTTCTGCAAGGTTCAAGGCGACGTCAATGGGCACGCTCAAAGATTCCGTCAACTCCGCCTGGAGAATTTCGAGCATGGCTGGCTCCGTCTCCGCGATCAGAATCCGCTGGTAGGCGATGGGATGAATCATGTGTTCCAGCCGGTGCAGCACTTCCTCTGGCTCGTAGTTCTGCCGGCGCGCTGCCTGTAGAACGCCAGTTAAGAGCTGATCGAGCTGGCCATCCCCGGAAGCCGGTAGCGGCCGTACGTAAAGCCCACTGCCCCGCCGCAATTCGAGCCAACCCTGTTCCAGCAGATCGTGATACGCCGCGCTCACGGTGTTGGAGTGGATCTGATGACGGCGCGCCACGGCGCGGACGCTGGGCAGTTTGTGACCGGATGGCAGATCCTCGCTCAAAATGCCCAGCAAAACCTGGCGCACCAGCTGTTCGCGAACCGGCAGTTCGCTGTTCTTCGTGATCCAGAATCGCATTCGCTACCTGAGTCAAAATAACAATTAATGAGTACACTTGCCGATCCTAAGGTCCGCGCCGCGTGCCGGGAACGCATTCAACGGCTGGATCCGAACGCCAGTGCAAAATGGGGACGCATGACGGTTCACCAGATGGTGTGCCACCTCAATGATTCGTTCCGCGTGGGCATGGGCGAAAAATACGCGAGCCGCCACCAGCGTCCTGCAAAGGACAGTCGTGAAATGGATCGCTCTGCGCACGCCGCTACGATGGCCGCCGGGAGTGCCGACGCGTCCTGAAATCGAGCAGGGCCGCGGTGGAACACCGCCCGGAGCGTGGTCGAGCGATTGCGCGGAGCTGCTGGGATTGATGGACTCTTTCGCCGACCGCCAAACATTCGGCGTGCATCCTGCTTTTGGGGAAATGAGCTCGCGCGATTGGCTCACCTGGTGTTACCGGCATGTGGATCATCATTTGCGCCAGTTTGGCGTGTGAAGGTCCTGGCTGGTGGAATGGGATAAACGTTCTTAGTTAGAAACGAACATCGATCGTAATTTTTTGCGGAACTAAATAGACTCAGTGCGCATCATTTTCGGGAAGTGCGGTTATACTGTCGAAAAAGATCTGTGAGGCTCACTCGGTGACCACTCTCTGGCAGGACGTAGTCTACGGCTTCCGGATGCTCCGTAAGAAGCCGGGGTTCACCGCGATTGCCGCGTTCTCGCTGGCTTTAGGCATCGGCGTCAACACTGCGATCTTCAGCCTGGTAAATACCGTGTTGCTAAGTTCGCTGGCCTATCGCGATCCCAGCCGCCTGGTGATGCTCGAGACCACGCCGCCGGGGCATCCCGAGACCAGCGATTTTGCGACGGTTCCCGACTACATCGCGTGGAAGGAGCAAGGCCGCAGTTTTGAGAATCTGGGAGCGGCCGATGTGGACGGTCTCGATATGGGAGTGGCGGAAAACGGCGTGGCGCCGGAGCGGCTGGAAGGCGAGGGATTCAGCCCGGCAGTGTTTCAGATCCTAGGCGTCCGGCCGCTGCTGGGCCGCACCTTCGCTGAAGACGAGGATGCCATCGGCTCGCCCGCGCCGGTCCTGCTGATCAGTCACCGGCTGTGGCAGCGGCGTTTCGCGAGCGATCCCAATATCGTGGGCAAGACTATTCGAACGGGAACCAAGACCGTCACCATCATTGGCGTGATGCCCCCTGATTTTCACCTCGCGGACGAGAATGCCGATTTCTGGCAGCCGCTGTTTATCAATCGTTTCCAATTGCAGGGATCGGCGCCCTACCTGAACGTAGTTGCGCGGCTCAAACCGGGAGTCCCGGCAGGGCAGGCGCAGGAGGAAATGAAAAGCATCGCTGATCAACTAGCGCGGAATTTTCCCGCGCGCAACAAAGGCCGCGGAGTCCGGGTTGAGCCGCTGCACGACGCGCTGTTCGGCTGGATGAAGCAGCCGCTGGGGATGCTGGAAGGCGTGGTTGCGTTCGTGCTCCTGATTGCGTGCGCCAATGTGGCGGGCTTGCAGCTGGCTGGTGGAGCTACCCGGCAAACCGAAGTTGCGGTTCGCGCGGCGCTGGGAGCGGGCCGCTGGCAGATCGTCCGGCAATTCCTGGTGGAAAGCGTCCTGCTGTCGCTGGTCGGTGGCGTGCTGGGCGCGTTCCTGGCATGGGCCGGACTGCGCCTGCTGATCGCGATCAGCCCGCCCTGGTTTCCCTTGCTGCAGCACATTGGAATGAACGCTTGGGTCCTGGCGTTCACGGCAGCGCTTTCCATCCTCACCGGCGTGGCATTTGGCGCCGTTCCAGCGCTACAGGCTTCGCGGCCCAATCTGGTGGAGTCGCTTAAGGAAGCTGGGCGCGCATCCATGACTAGCCTCTCGCGCCATCGCTTCCGGGGAGCACTGGTGGCCGGTCAAATCGCGCTCGCTCTCATCTTGCTGGCGGGCGCCGGGCTGATGATCAACAGCTTCTTCCGGCTTACAGGATCGGATCTCGGATGCAGTCCTTCGGAAGTGATCACCTTCGATTACGATTTCCCGGTGCAGCAATACACCAAGATGGTGGGCACCTATAACAATTATCCGTTGCTCGATGTCAGCCCCATTCCGGCGCAGAACTTCGACCGCTTGTACGAACGAATCCGCACTCTGCCGGGCATCCAATCGGTGGCCGGCAGCGTTTATCCGCCGATGCAGGAAGGCGAGGACAGCATGACCTTCTCCATCCAGGGCCGGCCGCTACCGCAGAGCGAGGCCGAAAGAAACGCTCTGAGCGCGGTCTACTATCCGGTGACGCCTGGGCTATTTGCCACGCTCCATGCACCGCTGCTGCGCGGACGCGATTTTACCGGGCGGGACTCGGTCTCTGCGCCGTGGGTTGCCATCATAAACCAAACCATGGCTCATACGTTTTGGCCGAATGAAGATCCCATCGGCAAGCAAGTGACTCTGGATCTGGTGCCGGACGAGCGGCCGCGCGAGATCATCGCCATCGTGGGAGACGTCAAGGTGAGCCGCTTACAGACCAAGCCTAAGCCAGTGATGTACGTGCCGCATGCGCAAAGACCGGCGCGCTATCGCGGGCCCTATCAATGGACGCGAGTGTACATGTCGTATCTGGTCCGCCCGTCGGGCGATGCCAGGGCCGTGATCCCTGAGCTGCGTAAAGCCATGCTCGAAATCGATCCCAGCCGGCCGATCGGAAAATTTCGAACCATGGATGACGTGCTGGCCGAACAGGTGCAGGAACCGCGCTACTACACGCTGCTGCTCAGTATCTTCGCGGGCGTTGCTACGTTGCTGGCGACGGTAGGAATTTACGGCGTGATGGCCCATTCGGTGGCGCAGCGAACGCGCGAGATTGGAATCCGCATGGCGTTGGGAGCGCACTGGCGCGACGTGCTTCGCCTGGTGATGTGGAATGCGCTGCTGTTGATCGGAACGGGGCTGTTGGCCGGGCTAGGAGGCTCGCTGGCTTTGACGCGTTTAATTTCCGCGCGCCTGTGGGGTGTCACCGCGACCGATCCGGCTACTTTCGCAACCGTCGCGGCTCTGCTGGCTGTTGTCGCGTTGCTCGCGACGCTGATTCCCGCGCATCGTGCGATGCGTGTGGATCCTACGGTAGCGTTGCGCTACGAATGAGGGAAATAAGCACCGCTTGCTCACGCGCGCGGCTCAGAACGGCGGCTCTGGCGGCGTTCCGTGATTGCCGAATCAAATCGTGCTCCCAGCGCCGCAAAGCGCTCCGTGGGGCCGTTCCATTGCAGTTGGTCGACATCGTCGAATAGCTGGATATCCGTCCGCAATGTCGCCAGCGTCCGGAACAGCAGCGCCTGGTCGCGTTGTTCCGCGAGCGTGTGTGACAGGGCGCTCGCACTGGCTGCGTTCACGCGCCACTCTTTCCAATCCGCGGGGATGGATTCGAGATGTCCAAACTTGGCGAGAACCGCGGCGGTGGATTTCGCTCCCCAGCCTGACAGCCCTGGATAGCCATCGGCGGCGTCGCCGACCAGCGCAAGATAGTCTGGGATCGACGCTGGCGCCACGCCGAATTTCTGGATGATCCCGGCTTCGTCCATTGTGACTCCCGTCCGCCGGTTTAATTGGACGATACGCGTGCCACGCACGCATTGCGCCAGGTCCTTGTCCGGTGTGCAGATAATCACGTGATCCACTCGCGCGTCACCGGCCGCTTTCACCGCCCCCGCAGCCAGTGCATCGTCGGCCTCGAATTCCACCATCGGCCAGACCACCACACCCGCCGCCGACAGCGTCTTTTCGAGCAACGGGAACTGCGACAGCAAATCGGGTTCGACGCCCTCGGAAGTCTTGTAGCCGGGCCACAATCCATTGCGGAACGACTCAATGACGTGATCGGTTGCAACCGCGATGTGCGTCACGCCGCCTTTAATCATTCCCAACACCGACGCCAGCACACCTCGAACCGCGGCCACTTCGCAACCGTCCTGATCACACGCGGACGGCAGTGCGTAATAGTGCCGGAACAATTCGTATGTGCCGTCGACCAGGTAAACTTCCAGCGCGGGCCTCCAGGACATCGTTATACCAGATGCCGCCGTCAATCAACCTGGGACTGCAATGAGACAATAGTGGCATCATGCCGCTGCCTAACGACGAAAAGATCATCGCGCTGGCTCAGGATCTGATCCAGCAGTTCGACACCATCTTCGGACTGCATCCCGGCTTCCGGCCAGCCCACGCCAAGGGCGTCATGCTGACGGGAAGGTTCCAGCCTTCGCCCGGAGCGGCTTCCCTCACGCGCGCGCCGCATATGAATCGTGCGTCGACGCCGGTGTCGGTCCGCTTCTCAGATTCCACCGGCATTCCGGTAATTCCCGACAACGATCCCAATGCCAATCCGCGCGGACTTGGGATTCGTTTCCACCTGGCCGAACGCGTCCACACCGACATCATTACTCATTCGGCCAACGGGTTTCCGGTCCGAACAGGGCAGGAATTCCTGGAGTTCCTGCGCGCGGTGGCGGTGAGCGATCCAGCCAAGCTCGCGGGGTCGCCGCTGGAGGCGTTCCTCGGGAGCCATCCCAAAACGCTGGCATTTGTCCAGTTGCCGAAGCCGGCGCCCGCCAGTTTCGCAACGGAGGCGTTTTTTGGCGTCACGGCGGTGCGCTTCACCAACCAGGACGGCAAGAGCCAGTACGGACGCTATCGGATGGTTCCGGAAGCCGGAGTGGCGCATCTGAGCGATGCCGAGGTCAAAAGTAAGAGCGCGAATTATCTGGTCGACGAATTGAAGGAGCGAATCGGCAAAGGGCCGGTCACGTTTCGCGTGGTAGTTCAGCTTGCCAATCCGGGCGATCCAGTGAACCAGGCGACCGAGCAGTGGCCCGAAGATCGGACTCTGCTGGATCTCGGCCAAATCGCCTTGAGCGCGGCGGCCGCAAACGATGCTCACGAGCAGCAATGGACCATCTTCGATCCCATCCCGCGCGTGGATGGAATCGACGCTTCCGACGATCCGCTGCTTGAGTTGCGTGCCGCCGTCTATTTGATGAGTGGACGACGGCGCCGTTCAGCCGAGTCAACTACGGCAACTTCGGCGTAGGACGGCCTCTGCGTACAAAAATGCTGGACCGCGTAGCCGAATTCATCGCGCGACATCGCATGTTTGAACCAGGCCAATCGCGTCGGCGTCGCCGTGTCGGGCGGCGCGGATTCGGTATTCCTGCTGCATGCCTTGCGCGAGCTTGCCCCGCGTTGGAATCTGCAACTCAGCGTGATCCACATCGAGCATGGGATTCGCGGCGCGGCATCCATCGCGGACGCCGAGTTCGTCGCGCACCTGGCTGCGACGTTCGCGCTTCCGTTCCACATTCACAGCGCCAACGTCCCGGCCATCGACGGCAATCTGGAAGAAGCGGCGCGGAACGTCCGACAAGCTTTCTACACCGAGCTGATCGCCTCCGGCGTGAGTGGATCGCGTAGCAACCGGCCACACCCGATCCGATCAGGCCGAAACCGTGCTGTATCGCATCCTGCGCGGCTCCGGGCTCACCGGACTTTCGGGCATTCTGCCGGTAACAAGCGAAGGTGTCGTCCGGCCACTGCTCGAAATCGACCGCCTCGAAATCGAAGCCTGGTTGCGCGAGCGAGGCATCGCCTGGCGCGAGGACGAAACCAACCAGGATCGCACCTATCGCCCGCAATCGCCTGCGCCACGAGATCCTGCCGTTGCTGCGCGACAACTTTCAATCCGCCAACTCGACGCCGCCTTGGCAAACCTGGCCACACTCGCCCGCGACGAAGAGGCCTACTGGGATTCCCAACTCGCCAATCCCCAATCCCTATCCCCAACCCCCAACCCCTGGTTGTCCCCGTCTCACAGTTCACTGGCCCTCCCGCGCTGGCCCGCAGACGGATCCGTCAAGCCATCGCCGTGGCGAAGGGCGATCAGCGTTCCATCGATTTCGCCCACGTGGAGCGAGTGCTCGAAATGGCGCGATCAAACGACGGGCACGATCGGTTCCAGGCGCCCGGCCTGGACGTCTGCCGATCCTTCGACTTGATCCGCCTGGCGCCCGCCGGCGAACCGGCATGACAATCGCGATTTCTCGATTCGTCCTGGATGTCCCCGGATCAGTGGAACTCCCCGGCTCCGGGACTCGTATTACATTGCAGGTGCTAGAGAAAGAAGTGGCACACGCGAGCCCTGTGCTACAGTGGTGAGATGAACTGGACTGGCAGCGTTTCCGCGGGGGCAGAGGCGCGCCCAGCCTTGAGCTGCGTAACTGGAGACCAGGTGACCAGTACCGAAGAGTCGGGCAATCCAAAGCGGAAAAGATCAAGTTTTTCTTCCAGGAAGCCCGCATCCCCTTGTGGGAACGCGGGAACTGGCCGATTATCACCTATAATGAGACCATTGTTTGGGCTAGACGCTTCGGGGCGGCCGCCGAATTTGCGACGGGGCCCGAGACCCGCTCAGTCCTCCAGGTCGCGGAAACAGGACGCGAACTTTCGAATCCGTACGCGCCGGCTGTAGCGTCCAAGTAAGCAGGGATTCCGTTGCCCCACGTGTAGGGAGAAGGCATGAATAATTCAAATTTTAAGACCGCCATATTCTGGGTGGTCATCATCGTGGTTGTGGTGCTGTTTTGGACCGTGGTCCATAACACCAAGTCGCGCCCGGACGCCCAACTCTCGTACACGCAGTTGATGAACGATGTGAACGCGGGCAAGATCAAGTCGGTGAGCATCAGCGGCAACGATCTGCACGGCACCTATAAAGATGACAACCAGGAGCTGCAAGCGGTCATTCCCAACGTCCACCAGAATCTGGACGACGCCATGCTCGCCAAGGGCGTGGACATCCACTACAACAAGGAAGCGGGCAGCGGTTGGGTTTCCATTCTGATCAACGCCATTCCGTTTGTTCTGTTGCTGGCGTTCTGGATCTTCATGATGCGCCAGATGCAGAGCGGCGGAAACAAGGCGCTGAGTTTCGGCAAGAGCCGCGCGCGGCTGCATTCCTCGCAGCAGAAGAAAGTGACGTTCAAGGACGTGGCCGGCGTGGAAGAGGCCAAGGAAGAGCTGCAGGAGATCATCGAGTTCCTGCGCGAGCCGCAGAAGTTCCAGAAGCTGGGCGGGCGCATTCCCAAGGGCGTGCTGCTGATCGGCCCTCCGGGAACCGGCAAGACTCTGCTGGCGCGCGCCATCGCGGGCGAAGCGAACGTTCCGTTCTTCTCGATCTCCGGTTCGGACTTTGTGGAGATGTTCGTCGGCGTGGGCGCCAGCCGCGTGCGCGATCTGTTCGAGCAGGGCAAGAAGAATGCGCCCTGCATCATCTTCATCGATGAAATCGACGCCGTGGGCCGCCATCGCGGCGCGGGTTTGGGCGGCGGACACGATGAACGCGAGCAGACGCTCAACCAGTTGCTGGTGGAGATGGACGGCTTCGAATCGAACGAAGGCGTGATCCTGGTGGCGGCGACCAACCGTCCCGACGTGCTGGATCCCGCGCTGCTGCGGCCGGGCCGTTTCGACCGGCGCGTGGTGGTGGGCCGTCCGGACGTCAAGGGCCGCGAGATGATTCTGCGCGTCCATACCAAGAAAACTCCGCTGGCCGACGATGTGGATCTGACCGTGGTGGCGCGCGGTACGCCGGGATTTGCGGGCGCCGATCTGGCCAATCTGGTGAACGAAGCCGCGCTGGTGGCGGCGCGCCAGAATCGCAAGGTGGTCACGCAATTCGATTTCGAACTGGCCAAGGACAAGGTCATGATGGGCGTGGAACGCAAGTCGCTCATCATCAGCGACGAAGAGAAGCGCAACACGGCTTATCACGAAGCCGGTCACGCGCTGGTGGCGGCCATGATTCCGGAAGCCGATCCGCTGCACAAGGTCACCATCATCCCGCGCGGCATGGCGCTGGGCCTCACCATGCAGTTGCCGCATCGACGACAAGCACTCCTACAACAAGGGATATCTGGAAGCGCAGCTCGCCATTCTGATGGCCGGCCGCATCGCCGAAGAGATCTTCATGCACCACATCACCACCGGCGCGGGCAACGATATCGAACGCGCCACCGAGATGGCTCGCAAGATGGTTTGCGAGTGGGGCATGAGCGAGCTGGGTCCCATGAGCTTCGGCAAGAAGGAAGAGCAGATCTTCCTGGGCCGCGAGATCGCGCAGCATCGCGATTACAGCGAAGCCACCGCGATCCTGATCGACGAGCAGGTTCGCAAGCTGGTGGATCAGGGCTACGACCGCGCGCGCAAGATCATCGAAGAACGCTCAGGACGGCCTGGCGCGGATCGCCGAAGCGCTGCTCGAGCGCGAAGTCCTGGATGGCGCCGAAGTCCGGCTGCTGATCGAGGGCGGCGTTCTGACCACGCCGGTGCGCCCCAAGACCATGCCTCCCGAGCGACGGCGAAAAGCAGCAGGTGATCCGGCCGGAGGGCGGCAAAGCCCACCGTTCCCGGACTGCTGGGCGGCCCGCAGCCCGCTTAGATCGGCGAGTGATTCCCGAATTTCCCGTCTACCTGTTCGACGTAGACGGGACTCTGCTCGACTCCGCGGCGGACATTTGCGGAGCAATCCAGGACGTCCTCGGCCAGACGACCCAGCGTGAGGTCAGCGACGAGTTCCTGCGCACCTACATCGGCCGTCATCTGTACGATCTGTTCCAGGACCTCTTCCCGGATCGAACGCGCGAGCAGATGGATGAGATGATCGCCGATTATCGCACGCGCTATCTGGCGCGAGGTCACGCGTCGACCAAGCCCTATCCCGGCATCGCGGAGGCGCTGGCCGCTCTGCCCGGCAGGAAATCCACCGCGACCACCAAAGGCACACCCACCACACGCGCGGTGCTCGAAATGTTTGGGCTGCTTCCCTACTTCCATCACGTGCAGGGCACCGATGGATTTCCCGCCAAGCCCGAGCCGAACGTCATCCTCGCGTCGCTGGAAGTCTTCGGCGTGAAGCCCGAGGATTGCCTGTTCATCGGCGATTCGCCCGCCGACATGGAAGCCGGACGCCGCGCCGGCGTGAAAACCTGCGCGGTGCTGTGGGGCTACGGGCAGCGCGAGGAGATGGCGCGCTGGGAGCCGGACTATTGGGTCGAGCACCCCAGCGAGCTACGCGTTTAAGCACCGCGAGTTCGTCGAGATTCAGGCGGCCCGTATAAATGGCCATGCCGAGCGCCGCGTGGATGCCGAGCTTGTGCAGTTCCTGGATTTCCTCGATCGTAGTGATGCCGCCGGCAGCCGTTAGTTCGTGCCTGGTGGCCGCGCGCAGGCGCCGGAACCAATCCAGATCGGTGCCCTGCAGCATGCCTTCTTTATCGACGTAGGTGCAGAGGAATCCCGAACAATACGGCTCCAGATGGCGAACCATTTCCTCGGCGGTGAAGTTGGTGGCTTCCTGCCAGCCGTGGGTGACCACCTTGCCGCCCTTGGAATCGAGCGCGATGATCAGCCGGTCCGGCCCCACGGCAGCGGCGATCTCCGTGAGTTTTTCCCGGTCGAAGGCCGCCGTTCCGACGATCACGCGATACGCGCCTTGTTCGATCAGCGCGCGCGCACGCTCGGGCGATCGAACTCCGCCGCCGACGCGCGCAATGCATCGCGAGGCAACCAGCTCCACCAGCGCGTCGTTCGAGCCGCCTTTGCTCATGGCCGCGTCCAGATCGATCACCTGAATCTGCGGAAAAGCCGCAAACTTCTCCAGCATCTCGAGCGGACGATCCGCCTCGAGCGCCTTCTCGCGGCCTTGCACCAACTGCACCACTTTGCCGCCCATCAGATCGATGCAGGGAATAATCACGCGTAGCCCTCATGGAGCCGGCCTCACCGGAACGTCGTGCAGATGCAGATAATCTTTGAGGTCCTTCACCGTGTACGTGCCGTAATGAAAGATAGAGGCCGCAAGCGCCGCATCGGCGCAACCCTCCGTGAGCACTCGCTCGAAGTCCTCCGGCTTCCCCGCCCCGCCCGAGGCGATCACCGGAATGTGCGTGGTCTGCGACACCGCGTGCGTCAGCTCGCAATCGAAGCCGGTCTGCACGCCATCGGTATCCATGGAAGTCAGCAGAATCTCGCCCGCGCCCAGCATCTCGCCTTCCAGCGCCCATTCCACGGCGTCGATACCTTCGTCGTCGCGGCCGCCGCGCGTAAAAACATTCCAGCTATCCTTGTGTCATTGCGGCATTTCGCGAGCATCGATCGCCAGCACGACAGCCTGCGCGCCGAACTCTTCGCTCAGCTCGGTGATCAGCTTGGGACGGCGCACGGCCGCGGTGTTCACGCTCACCTTATCCGCGCCCGACATCAGGATCTTGCGCGCATCCGCGATGGACCGGATGCCGCCGCCCACCGTGAGCGGGATGAAAACCTTGCGCGCGGTGCGCGCCACCACATCCGCCATGATCTCGCGCGCATCGCTGGACGCGGTGATATCGAGGAACACCAGCTCGTCGGCGCCTTGGCCGTTGTAGCGCTCGGCCAATTCCACCGGATCGCCCGCGTCGCGCAGGCCGACAAAATTTACGCCTTTGACCACGCGGCCGCCGGTGACATCCAGACAAGGAATAATTCGCTTGGCCAGCATCGCTTAAGAGTTCTACGAAATTCCGCACAATCTTCAACCCGATCGGCCCCGATTTCTCCGGATGAAACTGAACGCCGAAGATGTTCTTGCGTTTCAAGCACGGCCGTATAGGGGACGTTGTACTGGCAAGTCGCGGCCGTCGCGTCGTTCAACGGCGCGTAGTAACTGTGCGCGAAATAAAGATAGGGATGCGGCGCGAGGTTCTTCAAGAGCTTCGCGCCTGGTCTTTTCAAAGAGCCCGGCTCAATCTCGTTCCAGCCCATGTGCGGCACGCGCGCAGTGGCCGGAAAGCGGCGGATCTCGCCTGGAAATAGCCCCAGGCCGCGCTCCTGCGGCGCTTCTTCGCTCGATTCAAACAGCGCCTGCAGCCCCAGGCAGATGCCGAGAAACGGAACACCCGCGCGGATGCGTTCCAGCAGCGCCTCGCGCACCTGCATCTGATCCAGCGCACGCATCATTTGTCCGAAGTGCCCGACGCCCGGCAGAATGATCTTCGTCGCGCGGCTGAGCCCGCCGGCATCGCGAACCAGTTCGTACTCCGCGCCGATTTCGCCAAGCGTGTTCTGCACCGACCGCAGATTCCCCGCGCCGTAATCGAGAATCGTGATCATAACAGCCCTTTGGTCGACGGAAGTTGCTCCTTCAGACGCGCATCTTTGGAGCAGGCATAGCGCAGCGCGCGCGCGAAACATTTGAAGATCGCTTCGATCTTGTGATGGTTCGACCGGCCGTACAGCACCTTGGCGTGCAGGTTCGCGCCGGCGTGATTGACGAAGCCGCCGAAGAAATCCTCCACCAGTTCCGTTTGCAGATCGCCCACCAGCCGCACCTTCACCTTGTCGTTATACACCAGCGCCGGCCGGCCGCCCAGATCCAGCGCCACCACGGCCAGCGTTTCATCCATGGTCATCACGAAATAGCCCGCGCGATTGATGCCCTTGCGGTCGCCCAGCGCTTTCGAAACAAGCTGCCCGAGCACGATGCCGACATCCTCTACCGTGTGATGCTGGTCCACATCCAGATCGCCCGTCGCCTGCAACTTCAGATCGAACCCGCCATGTTTGGTGAACAGCTCCAGCATGTGATCGAAGAATCGAATGCCGGTGGAGATATCGTAACGGCCGCGGCCTTCGATCTTCAGAGCGCCCTTGATCTGCGTCTCTTTCGTATCTCGCTGAACGCTAGCCGATCTCATTAATATCCTCGATCACCTGGATGGCGCCCTCCAGCCGCAGCAGGTCCACCAGTTCGTCGCGGCGCGGGCTGTGGCGCGCGGCGATACCGATAAACGGCACATACGCGGCCTTGGCGCAGCGCGCATCGTCCACCGTATCGCCGATGTAAAGCAGCTTCTTCGCCGGATGCATCGCCGCAATCTTCAGCAGGCCATCGGGCGCGGGCTTTTCACACTCCACATCGTTGGCGGACACCAGCAGGAAACGGTCGCGCACACCCTCGCGCTTCAGCGTGATCTCGGCCTCCTCGGTGGTGCGCCCGGTGAAAATGGCGAATTCGAATCGTTCGCCCAAACGATCGAGGAACCCGTCGCGCGGCAGCCAGCGCTCGCGATGGATCATGCCCTGATCGAGAAACAGATAGTTGAAATATTCGACGATCGTCGCGTAGGGGATATCGACGCCCCAAGTCGCGGCAGATCTTTTGCGACAACAGCCAGTCGTTATTCCAGCCGCCCTGGTTCTTGTAATCCTGGATGGAATCGCGCGAAATCGTTTTACCCGTGAAATGTTCCACGGTTTTCACGATCGTCTCCCGATACGATTCGGTGACGTCCACCAGCACGCCATCCATGTCGAACACCAGCATCTGGCGAGCTACTCACCAGATTTGCTCCAATTCGGCCAGAAAGCGCCGGATCTGATCGCGCGTGCCCACCGTGACGCGCACGCAGCCGGGGATCTCATAGCTGCGGTCGCGCACCAGCACGCCGCGGCGGCGCAGCTCGTCGCGCACCGGGATCGCCCGCTTGCCCGCTTCGAACAGCACGAAATTCGCTTTGCTTTCGTAGTACGGAATGCCCAGCTTTTCCAGGCCCACATACAGCAGCTCGCGCGCGGCCAGCACTTCCGTGACGTACTTCTCGATGTAAGCCTTGTCCTGAATCGCCGCGTGCGCGGCCAGCGTCGCCAGCGTATTCACGCTGTACGGCGATTGCGCCTTGTGCAGGAAATCGACATTGCCGGATTGCGAGAACAGGCAGCCCAGCCGCATGGCCGCCATGCCGTAAACTTTCGAAAACGTCCGGCTGACGAACAGGTTCGGATAGTCGTTGAGCAACGGCAGCGCCGTGACGCCGGAGAATTCGTAATAGGCTTCGTCGATCAGAACCGCCGCATTCGTGGCCTTTTCCAGAATTCGCTCGATGCCTGCGCGCGACGTTCCCGTGCCGGTGGGATTGTTCGGATTGGCGATCAGGATGGCGCGCGTGGAGGGCCGGATCGCATCCAGCAACTCTTCCAGCGGAAACGCCAGCTTCTGCGCGCGATAGGGGATCTCGCGGATGCTCGCGCCCGCCACTTCGGCATAAAAACGATACATCGCATAGGATGGCCGCAGCAGAAGCACCTCGCCGCCGTCGTCGATATACGTATTGACCAGCACCTGAATGGCTTCGTCGGTGCCGTTGGTGAGGATGAAATCGTCGGGCTCCACGCCGAAGAAATCCGCCAGCTCCTGCTTGATCTCGCCGTATTCGGGATAGATCGCGAGCCCCGCTTCAGCTCAGTTGCTCGCGAAGATATTCGATCACTTTCGGCGACGCGCCCACGGTATTTTCGTTGAAATCCAGACGCAGCTTCCCGGCGCGGCCGCCGGTGGGCGGCGAATACGGCGCCATGTTCAGCACGGCGTCGCGCGGCTGCAAAACACCCGGCGGCAGATCGATTCGCTTACTTGCCAAGACGCACCTCATTATTGAGACGAACCTCCATCGATCGTGCGTGCGCTTCCAAGCCTTCCGCGCGCGCCAGCGTCGTGATGGCGGGCGCCAGCTGCCGCAAACCAGTGGACGTTAGTTCTTGCACCGAAATCACCTTCACGAAATCCGCCGACGACAGGCCGCCGCGAATTCGCGCCGCGCCCGAAGTGGGCAGCACGTGATTCGGGCCGGTGGCGTAATCGCCCGCAGCCTCCGGACTGCTCGGTCCGATGAAGACGCTGCCCGCGTGTTGGATCTTCGGCAGCAGACCGGCGTCATAGATCGCAAGATGCTCCGGCGCAAGCTGGTTGGATGCTTCCACGGCCGCGTCCAGCGACGGGCACAGGATCACGGCGCTGTTATTGCGAATGGCCTCGCAAGCCACCGGAGCCGTCGGCAGCGTCTCCAGCTGGCGCGACACCTCCAGCACCACGCGCTCCGCGAGAGATCGCGAAGTAGTCAGAAGAATCGACGAAGCTTCCACATCGTGCTCGGCCTGCGCCAGCATGTCGGCGGCGATATAGCGCGGATCGGCGTCATCGGCGATGATCACGATTTCGGTGGGCCCGGCGACAAAATCGATGCCCACTTCGCCCGCCAGCAGCTTCTTGGCGGCAGCGACATAGATGTTGCCGGGACCAACAATGCGATCCACCTTCGGAACCGTGGCCGTGCCGAACGCCAGCGCCGCGATGGCCTGTGCGCCGCCGATCTGGAAAATGTTTTCGATCCCCAGAAACTTCGCCACCGCCAGGATCTCCGCGCTCGGATGCGGCGAGGTAACGCAAATGGTTTGCACGCCCGCCACCTGAGCGGGAATCACGGTCATCAATAATGTCGACGGCAGCGGATAACGGCCCGCGGGAATGTACGCGCCCATCGATTCGAGCGGCCGCACGATGTAGCCTAAGCGCCGGCCATCGAGAAATTCCACCCACGCCTCGCGCGGCAGTTGCAGCGCCGCATATTCGCGGATGTTCTTCGCACGCGGTCTCGACGGCTGCAAGGAATTCCGGCGAAACGTGCGATTCCGCTGTAGGTACTGAGAAGCCCGTCCCTTCGAAGCCGTCGAATTTGCGCGCGTATTCGAGCACCGCCTCATCGCCACGCTCGCGCACCGCCTCCAGAATGGGCGCGACTACCGCTTCAGCTTCGGCCAGACGCACGGTTTTTCGCGTGACGAAATTTTGCGCTTCGCTGAGTGAAATGATTCTGAGCATCACATCACGATCTTGTTCAACGGATACTCCACGATTCCCTGCCCGCCCGCTTCTTTCAAGCGCGGAATAATATTGCGCACCGTGATTTCTTCGAGAATGGTGTGCACCGCAACCCACTCGTCATCGCTGAGATTGGAAATCGTCGGGTTCTTCAGCGCAGGCAAAATGCCCAGCATCGCGGGCAGGCACTCCTTGCGCACATTCAGCATCAGTCCTACGCGGCCCAGCGCGTTGATCGCGCCATCCAGCAGCAACTGAATATCTTCCATTTTGCGGCGCTTCTCGGCGTCTTTCCAGGAATCGAGATTGGCGATTAGTTGCGTGTTCGATTCCAGCACCGTTTCCACGATGCGCAGCTTGTTGGCGCGCAGCGACGATCCAGTCTCCGTCACTTCCACGATCGCATCCGCCAGCACTGGCGGCTTCACTTCCGTCGCGCCCCAACTGAATTCCACCTTTGCCGTCACGCCGTTCTTCGCCAGGTAGCGCCGCGTGGTGGCCACCAGTTCGGTCGCGATGATCTTGCCTTCCAGGTCCTTCACGCTTTGGAACGGAGACCCTTCGGGCACCGCCAGCACCCAGCGCACTTTGCCGAAACTCTGCTTGGCGTAGATCAGGTCGGCGACAGCATGAACGTTGGCTTCGCTCTCTTCAATCCAATCGCGTCCGGTGAGACCGGCGTCCAGCACCCCATCTTCGACATACCGCGCCATCTCTTGCGCGCGAATCATCATGCATTCAATTTCTGGATCGTCAATGGCGGGAAAATAGGAGCGCGAGCTGGTGGTGATATTGAAACCGGCCCGCCGAAAAAGATCGATGGTCGCATTTTCCAGGCTGCCCTTGGGGATGCCGAGCTTGAGTTTCACGACTTGCTCCCGTATACGGCATCCGGATCATAAGCGCGCGCCTCGGATTCCTTCCATTCGCCGCCTTCGAGCTGGCGAAAAAAGCAGCTCTGATAACCTTCGTGGCAGACGCCCGGACCGAGCGCTTCCACCTGGATGAGCAGGGCGTCCAGATCGCAATCGGTCGAGATATTCTTGACCACAAGCTTATGCCCGGACGATTCGCCCTTGAGCCACAGCTTGTTGCGCGAGCGGCTGAAGAACGTGGCGAATCCGGATTCCACGGTCTTCTGAAACGCCTCTTCGTTCATGAAGCCGACCATGAGAACGCGGCCCGAGGCGTGATCCTGAATGACGGCCGTTATCAGGCCGTTAAGTTTGCTGAAATCGAGTTTGCCGAAATCGAGATTCATGTGTCCATACCAATAAAAACGCCCGCCAAGTTGTCGGCGGGCGGCGTAGTTCACTTCAGAAATTCGTTAGATTGCCGCCGGTCGCCAGACGTGCCGATGATAGTGGTGATGGGCGGAATGCATGAAGAGTTAGTATAGCAAAGTGGCCGTCTTGGCGGCGTTCAGCGAGTTGGTTACGCCTTTACCAGCGCGCCCAACTCCTTCACCACGCTCGACAGAAACGCCTTCGCATCGCCAAACAGCATCAGGGTGTTGTCCCTGTAATACAGATCGTTGTCGATGCCCGCGAATCCAGGGTTCATGCTGCGCTTGATCACCATCACCGTCCGCGCTTTATATGCCTGAATGATCGGCATGCCCGCAATGGCGCTGTGCGGATCCGTCTCGGCGCCCGGATTCACCACGTCGTTTGCGCCGATGATCAGCGCCACATCCACGTTCGACATTTCCGGGTTGATATCGTCCATCTCCCACAGCTTGTCGTACGGGATGTCGGCTTCGGCCAGCAGCACGTTCATGTGCCCGGGCATGCGTCCGGCCACGGGATGAATCGCGAACCGCACGTCCACGCCGCGTTTGGTCAACATGTCGAACATTTCCCGCAGTTTGTGTTGCGCCTGCGCCACGGCCATTCCATAGCCGGGAATGACGACGACGTTGCGAGCGGAATCGAGAATCTGCGCGGCGTCTTCGGGCAGTGGCCGAATGCACGGGCTTGGCCTCGCCAGCCGCGGCCGCGCTGGTCTGCAACTGGCCGAAAGCGCCGAACAGCACGTTGGTGAAGGAACGGTTCATGGCGCGGCACATAATGATGGAGAGGATGAACCCGGACGATCCATCCAGCGCGCCCGCCACGATCAGCAGCTTGTTGTTCAGCACGAATCCCATGGCGCTGGCCGACAAGCCGGCATACGAGTTGAGCAGTGCGATCACCGTGGGCATGTCCGCTCCGCCGATGGGTATGATGAGCAGCACGCCGAACAACAGCGCCAGCGCGGTGAAGATCGGAAAGAGCACGCTTTGCTCCGGCGAAACAATCAGAGCCAGCCCCACTCCCGCAGCCGCGGCAAAGACGCCCAGGTTCACGAAATTCTGGCCCTTGTAAGTGATGGGCCGCTGCGCCAGCACTTCCTGCAATTTCCCGAACGCCATCATGCTGGCCGTGAATGTCAGAAAGCCGAGCAGCGTTTCAATGATCAGCGCCACCATCACCACTTTGGAGAACGGGGTCCCTTGATCGAGCCCCTTGTAATACTCGGCGGTTCCGATCAACGCCGAGGCCAGCGCGCCGCAGGCATGCGAAAACGCGGTCCGCTGCGGCACGGCCGTCATGGGCATGATGTACGCGATCGGAATTCCAACCGCCGTTCCGAGGACGAAGGCCACCAGGATCCATTGATAGTTGACCACTTCAAACCGCAGCAGCGTGCCAACCACGGCCAAAAGCATGCCGATCTCGCCGACAATCACGCCGCGCCGCGCCGTGGCGGGGGAGTTCAGCCACTTGATGGCCAGGATGAATCCGATGGCCGCCAGCATGTAGAGGATTGGAAGAAGGGTATCGTCGAGTTTCATTTCTTTTCCGACTCCCTTCGTTTAAACATCTTGAGCATGCGATCGGTGATGAGATATCCGCTCACCACGTTGAGAACCGCTAGAAACACCGCCGAGAATCCCAGGATTCGCGATAACGTGCTGGCGTCCTTTTCGCCGGTCAGCAGAATGGCGCCTACCACCGTGATGGCCGAGATCGCATTGGTCAGCGACATCAGCGGAGTGTGCAGCAGCGGCGACACGCCGCGAATTAGCTGGAAGCCCAGAAACGCCGCCAGCATAAAGACCCACAAATCAAATTCGTAATTGCCCATCTCTCTATCTCCGTTCACCGGCTGGAGCCGCGTTGGCCAGGCCCAATAGCTCACTCACGCGCGCATTCACCACTTGGCGCCCATGCGTGACCAACGTCTCGCGGATGATTTCATCCTCGCGATTCACGTTCAACTCGCCACTCTTGACCATCAACTTCAAAAATGCCGCGATGTTCGATCCATACATCTGGCTGGCGTGATAAGGCGCCGTCGAGGCCAGATTCAGCGGGCCCAGAATCGAGATACCTTGATGCATCACCGTCTCACCCGGCCGCGTGAGCTCGCAGTTTCCGCCGCGTTCGGCCGCGATATCTACAATCACCGACCCCGGGGCCATAGCGCTCGCCATTTCCGCGGTCACTAGAATGGGAGCCTTCTTGCCGGGGACAGCAGCCGTGGTAATCACCACGTCTTGCTCGCGGATCACCTCCTGGAGCGCCGCGCGCTGCCGCCGGTAAAACTCTTCGTCCATGGCCTTTGCATAACCGCCCTGCCCTTCCGCGGCGCCTGCTTCCACATCCAGCACCACGAACTTCGCGCCCAGACTCTCGATTTGTTCCTTCACCGCGCTGCGCACGTCATAGGCGGAAACCACCGCACCCAAGCGGCGCGCCGTCGCGATGGCCTGCAATCCCGCCACGCCCGCTCCAAGTACCAGCACCCGCGCCGCCGTGATGGTTCCCGCCGCGGTCATCAGCATCGGAAAAATCTTGGGCAACGCTTGGGCCCCAAGCAGGACCCCGCGATATCCCGCGATGGTGGCCATGGACGATAGCGCGTCCATGCTCTGCGCGCGCGTGATGCGGGGCATCAACTCCATGGCGAAAAAGGACACACCCGCTCTCGCCAACTCAGCCGCTTCCTCCACCGCCGTCAGCGGCTCGCCGAAGCCTATTACGATTTGTCCATCGCGCAGCAGCGGCAGATCCGCGCGGCCCTCTACTGGGTTCGCGCCGAGTGCCCGCACCTGCACAATAATGTTCGACTGCTCGAAAACTTCGGCGCGCGTGCCGACACGTGCCGCCCGGGCGACGTAAAGTTGGTCCGCAAAACCCGCGTCGACACCAGCCGACTCTTCGATGATTACGCCAGCGCCCAGTTTCCCCAGTGTCTCGGTCGCGCGCGGGGTTAGCGCAACGCGCCGCTCACCAGGGAAGCTTTCGCGCGGCACTCCAATCGTCAGGGGCACGAGTTACCTCCTCACGGAATCTCTGAGAATCATACCCCATTTCCACGATATTGCCGGAGCTGGCGGATTTCCACTTCCCGCTGCGCCCCGTCCGGCCGCTATCATGAGGGCATCGTCCGGAACCATCGAGTCCTTCTTCGCCGCGCACAAAGCTTGCTGCTGGCCGCGCTGTTGTTCCTGCTAAACGCCTACGTCTGCCGCGGGCTTTTTGGAGTGGAATACCTGCGGCACATGGGTTCCATCGAAGCCGCCTACATCGGCATAAGCCGGTTCATGCTCGCCCATTGGCGAGACTTCTCGTGGTTCCCAGTGTGGTACGCCGGCATCCCAGCCCAGAACACCTACCCTCCGCTGCTGCACTGGATGGTGGCCTTGGCGGCGCTGCTGCGGGGCATCTCGCCGGCACACGCACATCATTGGGTGACGGCAATCTTTTACTGCCTGGGACCTGTTACGCTCTTCGCACTCACGCTCCGGCTCAGCGGATCGCCGCGGGCTGCGTTCTTGGCGGGCGCTCTTTATTCCGCGCTTTCGCCATCAGAATGGCTGATGCCGGATATTGGCCGCGCCACCGGTCAGTTCCACCCGGAGCGGCTGACAGCGCTGGTTTACTATGGCGAGGGACCGCACGTTTCGTCGCTCACTCTTCTTCCGCTTGCGATCCTGTTCCTTGATTTGGCGCTAGAGCGCAGGCGTGCGCCGTATTTCGTCCTCGCGGCGTTGAGCTTTGCTTCGGTGGCACTCACCAATTGGATCGGCGCATTCACCTTGGCGCTGGCCGTGGTGGCGTATCTTCTCGCAAGACAGATTCCGAGCAAGCTCTTCGCGCGCGATCTCGCCTTCACTGTTTTGGCCGCCATTGCGGCGTATGGCCTGGCTTCACCCTGGATTCCGCCGTCGACTATCGCGGCCGTTCAGACCAACTCGAAATTCATCGGCGGCGACTACAGCCACACAAGCGCGGGACTGCTTTTCTGGATTCCCGCAACCCTGCTGATCCTGCTGCTTCTCAAACGCATTCTTCGCCGCGCCGCTGGGTATTTCCAATTCGCGGTCTTTTTCACGATTCTTACGGCGCTTCCGCCGCTCGCGATTACGTGGGCGAACGTGGCCATTGTTCCGCAGCCCGAGCGCTATCACTTGCAGATGGAACTGGCCCTGGCGCTGCTGGCCGGTTTGCTGCTGGATGCGGGGCTTCGGCGCCTGCCTGGCCGGCTGGCGCTGGCTGCCACCATCTTGTTAATGCTCGCACTGATCTGGCCGCTGAAGTCCTACCGGAATTATGCGCGCGACGGACTCATACGGACCATTGACATCAAGACCACCTCGGAATGGCGCACCGCCCAGTGGCTGAATCAGCATTGGAACGGCGGCCGCGTATTGTTGCCAGGTTCCTCCGCGTTCTGGTTGACTGCCTTTTCCGATACGCCCGAACTTGACGGCGGGTTCGCTCAAGGCGTCACCATCCCGGTATATCTTATGGCGAAGTACGAGATCGGCAGCGGTGATGCAGCCGGATCGCATGCCGCCGAAATCGCGATTCTTTGGTTTAAAGCGCTGGGTGTCCAAGCGGTGGGCGTTAGCGGGCCTGGAAGCACGGAAGTGTACAAGGATTTCCGTCATCCGGAAGAATTCGAAGGCATCTTGCCACCTTTGTGGCGCGACGGCGGAGACGTGCTATACCGCGTTGGCGCGTCCACATCATTAGCGCACGTTGTTACGGCAAGCGATCTGGTGACCAAGACTCCGTTCAACGGGATCGATGTTGAGCCGCTTCGTCCCTACGTCGCCGCACTCGAAAATCCAGGCTATCCAGCGGCCCCGTTCGAGTGGACCAGCCTGCACTCGGCCAGAATCAAAACGGACTTGCCGCCCAACGGCGTTGTATCTATTCAGATCTCCTGGAGCGCGGGATGGCACGCGAGGATGAATGGAAAAGCTGTGCGTGTTCTCAAGGACGGACTCGGGTTCATGTATATCGTTCCAAACGCCGGGGGCCCGGCGTCAATTGCAATCGACTACGACGGTGGAATCGAAATGGTGGTAGCGCGCTCAATCACCCTGCTCACTTTGGTGCTTCTCGGAATTGCATGCGTCTGGGACTGGCGGCGAAGACGTGACGGTCCCCTCAGCCAGTGAGATAACTTTGAGACAGATGTTCAGGCACCTGTTTAATTCCGTACTAGGATCGCAGAGGCGGCGCGAAGCTCCTCCCACCAGCGATCAGAGACCGCCCATGCCCCGTTACGGCGAGATCCTCGATTTCGTGCTCAGCCTGGATACGCCGGACCAAGGGAACCGCCAATATCTCGAAATTCATCGGGAGCGCATGGCAACCACCTTGAGCCTGGTACCGCCGCCTTTTAAGACAGCTTCCGCCTTGGAATTGGGAGCGTACATGCACATGACTCCTGCCCTGCACTGCGTTCTTGGCTACCCGAACGTGAGGGGCGCTTATTATGGCCCGCTCGGCAAATCGGATCGAAAGCAATCCACGGTGGGCGGTAAGACTGTCTTTGAGTGCTGGGTGGATTGCTTCGACGCCGAAAAGGACAGGTTTCCCTACGAGGACGGTTCCTTCGACTGCGTCCTGGCTTGTGAGATCTTCGAGCACCTGTTGCACGACCCAATGCATCTTTTGCTCGAATCGCGGAGAGTCCTCACGGAAGGAGGGACCTTGGTTCTGACAACGCCAAACGTAGCGAGCGCCACCGCTGTGAAACGCACGTTGGAGATGAGCGGCAATCCGCAACTCTATTCGAAATACGCCGATCCCCGAGGTGAATATGCGGATACCGAGTTTGGGCACATGCGCGAATACACGCCGACGGAACTGACTGAAGCGCTGGAGGCTGCCGGCTTCAAGGTTTCCTGGCTCTTTACCACCCATGCACCCGGGTATCACAGCCGTGACGAGGTGCTGGAGATTTTAGTACGTTTGGGCTACCCTACCGCGCTGCGGGGCGAGCAAATGTACTGCGTGGCGGAGAAACGAGCGGCTTTGCCGATCACGCGGTATCCGCGATTCTTGTACGAGGAGTAACCAGGAATTTCTTGACGCCCCGAGACGGCCCTGCCTTGATTATTGCGCTGCTTCTTGGCAGTCTCACCCTGACCGCACAGCCGAGTGTCGTTACCTATCACAACGACAACGCACGCACTGGACAATATCTGAACGAGACGCTGTTGACGCCTGCCGGTCTGAAGGCCGGGCTATTCGAGAAGCGCATCTTCCTTGCGGTAGATGGGGCTGTGTACGCGCAACCGCTGTATCTATCGAGAGTCAGTATCGCCGGACAGGGTTTTCACAATGTTCTGTTCGTGGCTACGTCGCACGATAGCCTCTACGCTTTTGACGCCGATAACGAGTCGGGTTCCCCGCTCTGGCAAGTCAGCTTCCTGGATGCAGCCAAAGGCGTGACTACCGTTTCTCAAACCGATGTCGGTTGTAGTGTGATTGGGGAGCTCGGAATTACGGGAACGCCGGTGATCGATCCGGACTCCGGGACCATCTACCTGATCGCCTATACGAAGGAATCGGGAGAGCAGTACGTTTACCGGTTGCACGCTCTCAACGTGACGAATGGCTCCGAGCGGCCCGGCAGCCCGGTAGAGATTCAACCGCCCGGCTTCGTAGCGCTGGCCCACAAGCAACGGACGGCGCTGCTGCTCGCGAACGGGGTGGTTTACTCGACCTGGTCCGGAAACTGCGATCTGGGAATTTACCATGGCTGGGTGATGGCGCATAATGCCTCCACATTGCAGGTCGAGGGCTTCTTCAACGCTTCTCCGGGTGACAGCGGCGCCTCCTTCTGGAACGGAGGCGCGGGCCCGGCCGCGGACGCTCAAGGCGACATCTACGTGGTGTCGGCCAACGGAGATTTCGACGGGGATGCGGCGTTGGCGGAGTATGACGAATCCGTTCTTAGGATCAGCCATGCGCCGGAGCTGCTGGCCACGGATCAGTTCACGCCGTTCAACAAGCTGCAGCTGGACGCGGCAGATCAGGATCTTGGTTCCAGCGGCGCGCTGGTGTTGCCGGACGAAGCCGGCAGCCCGGCCCATCCTCACCTTCTTTTCACGTCCGGCAAGGAGGGGCGAATGTACCTGTTGGATCGCCAGGCGCTAGGCGGTGTGCAAACGGGATCGGACTCGGGCGCGCTGGGCTCGCTACCAGATCCTGGCGTTCATGCCACTTTTGGCGCGGCTGCATATTTCAATGGCTCCATTTATCTCGCTCCGGCGAATTCGCCGATGCTGGCGTTTGGAGTGGCCGGCGCCTCACTGGCGTCGTCAGCATCCGAACTGACCACCAATCAGAACGGCTATCCGGGTGCGACGCCCAGTATTTCCGCCAATGGATCCGCCAGCGGGTTTAGTGATGGGATCGTGTGGGTGATCACATCCGATGACGGTGGCCGGCTGCTGGCCTACGATGCGAGCGATTTGAGCACGCTCTATGACAGCAATGCACGTGCAAGGGACCAACTGCCCGGCTATACCGAGTTTTCCGTGCCGACCATCGCGGACGGAAAGGTTTTCGCCGCCACTGAAAGCGGCGTCGCCATTTACGGAGAATCGACGCCGGAACTTCCCTCGATCGCAGCAGTGGCCAACGCCGCAAGTTATTCCGTGGATGCGATCTCGCCCGGATCGCTGATCTCCCTATTTGGGTCAAACATGTCTGGATCGAATCTGGCTCCGATTTCGGGGAGCGCGTCCGCGATTCCTTTGCCAATGTCCATCGAAGATACTTCCGTGACTATAAACGGCGTGCCGGCGCCACTTTTATACGTCTCGCCTAAGCAGATTAACGTGCAAACGCCCTGGGAGATTCCCTCGGGCTCGGCCACCGTTGTGGTGCGAACTCGCGGAGCCTTGTCCGCACCAGTGAAGATCACCGTTCAGCGCGCAGCTCCTGGCCTTTTCACCGGCGGGGGCGGCAATGCCGCGGCCCTCAATGCCGACGGCTCCCTGAATTCGGCGGAAAAGCCCGCGACGGCCGGTAGCGTCATTTCCGTTTTCTTCACGGGACAGGGACCGGTAACAACCGCGGTGGATGACGGCGCACCGGCGCCCACGGGAGTAGCGGACGCGGCGACCTCAACTATGTCGGCGACCATTGGCGGCGCACAGGCGCAGATTAAGTTCGCCGGATTGGCGCCACTGTACCCTGGCGTCGCGCAGATGAATCTTAAAGTGCCTGCGCTAGGGAGTGACGTTTATCCACTGATTGTCACAATCGGAGGAAAGTCGAGCAACGCAGCGCAGTTGGCAATATCGGGCCTTAAGTAGACTGGAGAATCGGACAATGAAGACCACGGTGGAAATACCCGACGCACTCTTCCGCAAGGCGAAGGCCACGGCTGCGGAACGGGGCGTACCGCCGGTGGGGTCCGCAGCCTGCACAAAGAAACGAAACGGATCAAGCGCGCCCTGGAACACGAGTTCGAGCAGATCGAAGAGGACGAGTGGCGCTGATCCGAGATCCGCCGGGAGCTGAAGGCAACCGGCACTCCGATTCCAACCAACGACCCCTGGATTGCGGCGTTGGCGCGCCATCACCGGATGCCGCTCGTCACTCGCGACGGTCACTTCCGCGCATTCAGGGTCTGCGCCTCCAGACTTGGTGAAGCGGTCTCCGATCCACGCTCCGGCCCTCCGGATGTACAATAAAACCATACCGATTCGCTTATTTTCAACGAACTCCCATTGACTGTGGTTGAGATCGAAAGGATCCACGTGTGAACGCCACGGACGTCAACAATCCGAACTACTTCCACAAGGTGGTGGATTGCCAATGGGCCTGTCCGGCCCACACCAATGTTCCCGAGTACATCCGCCTTATCGCGCAGGGCCGTTATACCGACGCCTACATGCTCAACCGGGAGTCGAACGTTTTCCCGGCGATTCTCGGCCGAACCTGCGATCGGCCGTGCGAGCCGGCCTGCCGCCGGGGTCGCGTGGATGGCAAGCCCGTGGCCATCTGCCGCCTTAAGCGCGTCGCGGCCGATCTGCGCGACGACATCACGGACCGGCTGCCGAAGATCCCGAGCCAAAAAAACGGAAAGCGCATCGCATGTATCGGCGCGGGGCCGGCCTCTCTGACCGTGGCGAACGATCTGATGCCGCTGGGCTACGAAGTTGTGATGTTTGAAAAGTACGACCGGCCAGGCGGACTGATGCGCACCAACATTCCCGCTTTTCGCCTGCCCGAGAGCGTGCTTATGGACGAGATCGACCAGATCCTCGATATGGGTGTCGAGATCCGTTACAACTCCGACATCACCAGCATGAAGGCGCTGCTGGCCCAAGGCTTCGACGCGATCTTTGTGGGCACCGGCGCGCCGCGCGGCAAAGAACTCGACATTCCCGGCCGGCACGACACCGATCGCATCCATATTGGAATCGATTGGCTGGAATCCATCGCGTTCGGCCACACCGATTCGGTCGGCGAAAAGGTGCTGATCATCGGCGTCGGCAACACTGCCATGGATTGCTGCCGGTCCAGTTGCAGGCTGGGTGGAAAAAACATCAAGGTGATGGCGCGCCGTCCGCGAGGATTCTTCAAAGCCTCGCCCTGGGAGCTGGAGGACGCCGAGGAAGAAGGCGTCGAGATCCTGATCAATCACGCGCCGGTGCGCTTTGTCATCGACAACGGAAAGCTCATCGGCATGGACTTCGAGCGCCTGGAATGGGATGCTCAGGCCAAAAAATCAAAAACGCTGGATACTGTTTTTCTCCCCGCTGACGACGTGATCCTCGCCATCGGCCAGGAAAATTCGTTTCCCTGGATCGAGCGCGACATCGGAATCGAATTCGACAAATGGGACATGCCGGTGGTGGACGAAAAGACCATGCAGTGTTCGCGCGAAGGCATCTTCTTCGGTGGCGACGCCGCCTGGGGGCCCAAGAACATCATCTGGGCCGCCGAGCACGGCCATCAGGCCGCCATATCGATTCACAATTATTGTCAGAGCATTCCCGTCACAGAGCGCCTGCCGCAGGGCATGAATCTGATCAGCCAGAAGATGGGGATCAGCGAGTGGAGCTATCACAACGACTACAATCCCTCGAAGCGCCAGAAGATGCAGCACGTCGACCTGACGCGGCGTTTCCAGCAAATGAACATCGAGGTGGAGCTCGGGTTCTCCGCCGAACAGACCGCGCGCGAAGTGCTGCGCTGCATGAACTGCGACGTCGAGACCGCTTTCGTCGCCCCGCGCTGCATCGAGTGTGACGCTTGCATCGACATCTGCCCGGTGCAGTGCCTTACGATCACCCGCAACGGCGAAGAAGACGATCTGCGCCAGCGCCTATCGGCCCCCGCGATCAACCTGACGCAAGACCTCTACGTCTCCGCTCCTTTGCCGCAGACGGCGCGCATCATGGCCAAGGACGAGGACCTGTGCGTGCATTGCGGGCTCTGCGCCGAGCGGTGTCCCACGGCAGCTTGGGACATGCAGAAGTTTGAGCTGCTCATTTCTTACGCGGGGAGGCCTTATGCCGGGAGCCCGCTGGTGCCGACTCATGCGTGACCGCGTAAACGATTTCGCTCTGAAGCTGGCAAATGTCAATGGAACCGGATCGGCCAGCGCCAACGGTCTGCTCATGCAGGCCATTTTTCGGATGGGCATTCCGGTGTCCGGCAAGAATTTGTTCCCCTCGAACATTCAGGGCCTGCCCACCTGGTATGAGATTCGCGTCAACAAAAGCGGCTACACGGCGCGTTCACTCGATTACGACCTGATGGTGGCGATGAACTCGCAGACCTACGGGCGCGACATTCAGGAGGTCCGCGAGGGCGGCTATCTGCTGTACGATTCCAGCTGGCCGCTCGACCCGGCTCTGCTGCGCGACGACGTGCATTTCCTGGGCGTCCCTTTCGCGCAATTGTGCAACGACAATTTCCGCGATCCGCGCGAGCGCATTCTCATGAAGAACATCGCGTATGCGGGAACGCTGGTGGCGGCGCTCCAAGTGGACATGGAGATTGTGGCCGCGCTGTTGGAAGAGAAGTACGCGGGCAAGAAGAAGCTGAGCGAATCGAATACCCGCGCTTTACGGCTGGGCTACGATTACGCGCGCGATCATTTCGATTGCCCGCTGCCTTTTCATCTCGAAAAGATGAACGCGAACGGCGATAAGATCCTGATCGACGGAAATACCGCTATCGCACTGGGCTGCGTTTACGCGGGGGCCACGGTGGCGGCCTGGTATCCCATCACACCCTCCACGTCCGCGATGGACGCCTTCAAAGTTTTCTGCGAAAAGTACCGCAAAGACCCCGAAACCGGCCAGAACAACTACATCATCATCCAGGCCGAGGACGAGTTGGCCGCCATCGGCATGGTGATCGGCGCCGCTTGGAACGGTGCGCGCGCTTTCACTTCCACCGCCGGCCCCGGCATTTCGCTGATGAACGAATTGCTCGGGCTGGCGTATTACGCCGAGATCCCCGCCGTGATCATCGATGTGGAACGCGTGGGTCCGTCCACCGGCATGCCCACGCGCACCCAGCAGGGCGATTTGCTGGAGTGCGCCTACGCGTCGCACGGCGACACGAAACATATATTGCTGTTTCCGTCTAATCCGGCCGAGTGCTTCGAATTCGCGCCAGTAGCCTTCGATCTGGCCGAACGCTTTCAGACGCCGGTCTTCCTGATGTCCGATCTCGATATCGGCATGAACGATTGGGTGGTCCCGCGCCTGAAATGGAACGATGGCTACCAGCCCGATCGCGGCCGCGTCCTGAGTCTGGAAGAAATCGAAAAGCTAAGCAAGTTCCAGCGCTACATGGCCGAAGACCGAGAACCAGATCGCGCCGCGCACGTTGCCCGGCGTGCATCCCAAAGGGTCTTTCTTCACTCGCGGATCCGGCCACAACAAATTCGGCGGCTATACCGAAATCCCCGACGAATATCAGGAGGTGATGGATCGCCTGCTGCGAAAGCACAAAGCCGCCGCGAAGTTTGTTCCCGCCCCCATCATTCAGCGCCGTCCCGGCGCAACCTTCGGAGTCGTGACTCTGGGCGGCTGCGATCTGGCCGTTCGCGAAGCGCTGGACGTACTGGCCGAACGCGGCGTGATTGGCGATTTCATGCGCGTCCGCGGTTTCCCGTTCGACACCGCCGTGGAATCGTTCCTCGAATGAACACGACATCTGCTTCGTGATCGAACAGAACCGCGACGCCCAGCTCCGGTCGCTTCTAACGCTCGAGACCAACGTCCCCAAGGACAAACTGCGCTCCGTGCTGGTTTACGGCGGATTCCCGCTCAGCGCTCGCCACGTCGTCAATGGCGTCCTGGAAGAGCTGGGCGTGCAGCGCAAGCCGGTGTTCGTGGCAGCAGGCCGCCCAGCCGCCGAAGGGCCCATGGAGGAATAACATGCCATCCATCGTAAAACCCGTCGCCACGCACCCCAGCTTGCAGCGCAACGAGTCTGGGCCTCACCATTCGCGACTACGAAGGGACCATGTCCACGCTTTGCGCCGGATGCGGGCATGATTCCATCACCGCGGCGCTCACTCGCGCGCTCTGGGAAGTGGCCGCTCAGCCGCACATGATCGCGAAGCTGAGCGGCATCGGCTGTTCTTCGAAGACGCCCGCCTATTTCGTCAACGGCGCGCACGGGCTTAACTCCGCGCACGGCCGCATGCCGCCCATCGCCACCGGCGCCAACGCCGCCAATCGCGAGCTGATTTACATCGGAATTTCAGGCGACGGCGATTCGCTCTCCATCGGCCTGGGCCACATGTGCCACGCCATTCGCCGCAACGTCCGGATGGTCTACGTCATCGAGAACAACGGCGTCTACGGGCTCACCAAGGGCCAGTTCTCCGCCTCGGCCGACGTCGGCTCCAAAGAGCAAGCGCGGCGATCCCAACCGCATGGCGCCCATCGATTCGGTGATGCTCGGCTTGAGCATCGGCGCCACCTTCATCGCCCGCAGTTTTTCCGGCGACAAGGAGCAGCTGGTGCCCGATTTTGAAGGCCGCCGTCTCGCATCGCGGCTTCGCCTTGATCGATGTCATCTCGCCTTGCGTCACTTTCAACGATCACGAGGGATCCACCAAGAGCTACCTCTACACCCGCCAGCACGAACTGAAAGCCACGGAGACCGATTTTGTTCCGCCCGCCAGCGAGATCCTGGCGCAGATTGGCCAGAACGGCGCGGTCAACGTTACCATGCATGACGGAAGCGTGGTGCGATTCAAGGGTGTTCCCCCGAACTACGATCCCACCGATCGCGGCAAGGTGATGGAGTACCTGGAAGAGCATCAGGGCAAGGGCGAAGTGGTGACGGGCTTGCTGTACCTGGACGAATCCGTCCCCGATCTGCACGAGATGAATAAGACCACCGACATCGCTCTGACCAAAGTTCCTTATCAGAAGCTCTGCCCGGGCGCGGCGGCGCTGGATCGCCTGCAGGAAGATTTCCGGTGATCGGCGCGCTCTAAGACGTCCTAAGACGTCCGGCTTGATGATCACCGAAACACAAATCGTCCAATTTGATTCCATGGCGCTGGACTGCGGATCGACGCTCGCGCCAGTTGATGTCGCCTATGAAACCTACGGCGAACTGAACGCGCGCGAAGAACAACGCCATCCTGGTTCTGCACGCTTTCACTGGCGACGCGCACGCCGCCGGTAGCGACAAAATCACCGGAGCCGCCGGCTGGTGGGATAGCATGATCGGTCCCGGCAAGGGATTCGATACCGACAAATACTTCGTGATTTGTTCCAACATCCTGGGCGGCTGCCGAGGCACTTCCGGCCCCGGGTCCATCAATCCGGAGACCGGCTGCCCTTACGCGATGTCGTTTCCGCCCGTCACCATTCCCGACATGGTCCGCCTGCAAAAGATGCTGGTGGATCATCTCGGCATCGAGCGACTGCTGGCCGTTTCGGGAGGATCCATGGGCGCGATGCAGGCTCTGCAATGGGCCGTCGCTTACCCGGGCGCCGTCGCCGCTTCCATCCCCATCGCTGGAACGGCGCGCCACAGCCCGCAGCAGATCGCGTTCAACGAAGTGGGACGGCAGGCCATCATGGCCGACGTGGATTGGAACGAAGGCGACTACTATGGCAAGCGTCCGCCCGCACGCGGCCTGGCCGTCGCGCGCATGGTGGGACACATCACCTACATGAGCGACGCCTCCATGCGCGAAAAATTCGGACGCCGCCTGCGCGATCAGGATCAGTTCGAAGTGGAGAGCTACCTGCGCTACCGGGGCAATCAGTTCGTCGATCGCTTCGATGCGAATTCGTATCTCTACATCACCAAGGCCATGGATTACTTCGATCTCACCGCCGGACGGACCTCGCTCAGCGCGGCGTTCGATGGCGTGAAGTCGCGGTTCCTGGTGATCAGCTTCTCGTCGGACTGGCTGTATCCGAGCTATCAATCGCTGGACGTGGTGCGCGCGTTGCGCGGCCGCAACTGCGACGTGGCCTATTGCGACCTGCCGTCCACCTACGGCCACGATGCGTTTCTGGTGAACGTTTCCGAACAGACCGAACTGGTCCGCGGGTTTCTCGGCAGCACGTTCCGGTCAGAACAGGCTTTGCGGGAGCAAAGCTAGGCGTGTCCGAAGCGTTCGTCCCAAAGTTGCTCGGACGGAGCGACTACGCCATCATCAGCGACATTATCGAGCCCAAAGCGCGCGTGTTGGATCTTGGGCTGCGGCGAGGGCGAGTTGTTGGCCTGGCTGGCCGAAAACAAACGTGTGGATGCGCGCGGCGTGGAGATCGAAGGGTCGAAAGTCCGGCAAGCGATCTCGCGCGGCGTCTCGGTTTTTCACAGCGATATCGAGGACGCGCTGGCCGATCTGCCGGATCAGGCTTTCGACTACGTCATCCTGAGCCAGACCCTGCAGGAATCGCGCGCGCCGCTTAAAGTATTGCGCGAAATGCTGCGCGTGGGACGCCGGGCCATCGTCGCGTTTCCCAATTTCGGCCACTGGAGCGTGCGGCTGGCGCATCTGTTCACCGGCCGCGCGCCAAAAACCAAGCTGTTTCCGCACGACTGGTTCGATTCGCCCAACATCCATTTCTTCACCGTCAACGATTTCGAGGGACTGGTGCAGTTGCAACACTGGACCATCGAGAAGCGCATTTTCTTGCAAGGCGCGCGGCAAATCACACTGCTGCCGAATCTCTTCGCCGAAGTCGGGGTATTTCTGGTTAGGTCTTCTTAGAACTTCTCGATGCCGCGCTTGAAGTCTTCGGTGGTGCGCGCGAACGAGTTTACATCTACGCCCGCTTCCATCGCGGCTTCAAACTGCATAGCGTCCGTGCGATAAAACAGCTCCTTGGCAAGCGTTAGAGCTGAAGTTGACTTGGAAGCCAGATTCGCCACGAACTCTTCGACGGAGTGCTCGAAATTGGCGGCGCTGAAGACGCGATTGATCATGCCGTAATCGAGCGCCGTTTGCGCGGAGATGGCTTCGCCCAAGGCAAGCAACTCAAAGGCACGCTTCTCCGATACCAACCGGCGCAATATCGCCATCACGATCGCTGGCACGAATCCGATGTTGATCTCGGGATAACCGAATTGCGCTGATTCCGCCGCAAGCACGATGTCGGCCGCCGTCGCGATCCCGCACCCGCCGCCCAGCGCGCGCCCGTGTACCGCCGCGATAATCGGCCGAGGATGACGCCGCATATCGAGCAGCAGGCCGGCCATGTTGCGCGCCTCCGCTTGGAACTTCGCGAGGTCGCCGGAGGTGTCGTCCGCAAGGGTGCGGAGATCCATCCCCGAACAGAAGTCCTGGCCCGCGCCAGCCACCACAACTACACGCACGCTGTTGTCCGCCGCCGAAACACGCAGCGCTTCACGAAGTTCGGTCAGCAGTTCCTGATCGAGCGCGTTGCGCCGCTCCGGGCGATTCAGCACAATGCGCGCGATTCCTTGCGTAGTTTGATAGTTGACCTTACGATATGTGCTCAATACCGACTCCCTCACAGTCGCGGCTCAGTATCAACTGTCCAGCAAAATCAACCGCGTTACCAAGCCGCGACCAGAGGGCGCAGAAGATGCCGATGGTTTCACACACCCTCGTTAGCAGGCGGTAAGCAGCCGCTCAATGCCCCGCCGACTGCGCCGCCGGCAGCAACGCCGCCTGATGCGCCGACAAAAATTCGCGAACGCTCATTGGCTCTCGCCCCGCGAGGTCCTTCACCGCCGTCGTCGGCATCCCCATCTTGCCCTGCGCGATCGCCATCTGCCCGGAGACCAGCATTTTCGCGATCGGTTCCGGCGTCCCCACTGCGATCAATTGCGCGGTGCGCTCGACCGGTTCCACGGGCGAATAAGTCACCCGCCGCCCGGTCAATTCGCTCGCTAATTTCGCCAGCTCCGCATACGCGATCAGATCCGGACCCGTGATGTTCCAGGTCCGGTTGTTCGTATCGGACGACGCCAGCGCCGCCGCTGCAGCCTGCGCGCAATCTTCGCGAGTGACGTACGGCGCGCCTCCCTGCCCTGTCGCGGCGATCAGCTGGCCCGACGCCACCGCCGGCGCCAGTGTCGGAATCAGAAAATCCGTGTACCAGCAGTTACGAAGAATTGTCCAACTCATCCCGCTTGCTTTGAGCGCCTGCTCCGTACCCAGATGATCCGGCGCGAATACCACCGGCGACCCCTCCGGATTCGGCATCGACGTGTACACGGCATGCTTCACACCAGCGCTCACGGCCGCAGCCACCGCCGCCTGATGTTGCGCCAGCCTGCGCCCTGGCCGATCGATGGCGTCGCTGCTGACGATCAGCACCCGATCCACTCCCGCCAGCGCCGCTTCCAGTCCTTTCGCATCCTCGAAGTCCGCATGGCGTACGACGACGCCCCGCGCGGCAAGATCGGCGAGCTTTTCCGGCTTGCGCGTCCCCGCCACAATCTTCCCCGTCTTCTTCTCCAAGAGGAGCTCCACGACTCTTCGGCCGAGGTGCCCGGACGCTCCCGTTACAAACAAGGTGGGTTCTGAGGTCATGCTCCCAGTTTAGTTCGTCGTCTAGTTCGTCAGCGCCGGCCGTGGCGCTATGAGTTGTGCTATTCTGGCGTTCAAGTGAGGCCGCACTTTGAGGTGGTGTTCGGTGCGTCCGGGTCCATGGCCGATCTGCCTCGCTTCACTCCCCGTCGACTCCGCAGCCAGCGTCGCTCTGCACAAGATTTCGCAAAACATCGAATTTCGCAAAACATCCAGGCGATAGGAGCATGACATGTTTTCTCGACGAGCCTTTGCAGGAATGATCGCGGCCGGCCTCACTGAGGCCGCGTTCGCACAGCGCGCTAAGCTTTCCGGCGACGCACCCGCCGACACGGTTTGGATCAACGGAAACGAGTTTCCCGAGGGCCCGCCCCAGGCTTCTATCGATGCCATGGCGCAGGTTATCGGCAGCTCGAATCGCTACCACTACCAGGAATTCCCGGCTTTTTACGCCAAGCTTGCCGCGCAGGAAGGACTCACCGCGGATCAGATTCTAGTGGGCGCCGGATCGAGTGAACCACTGCACGCCGCAGTGGAGGCTTTCACTTCGCCCACCATCCCGCTCATCATACCGACCCCGACCTACGAGGCCGCTCCCGAGCTGGCCAAATACAAAGGTCACGCCGTGATTGAGACGCCGCTCAATTCGAAAATGGCGCCCGACGTGCGCCGGCTAGCGGCAGAGGCCGAGAAAGCCGGCGGAGGCATGATTTACATCGTTAATCCCGAACAATCCCACGTCCACCATCACCACCAGCGATGACATGGCTTGGCTGGTGGCGAACCTCCCCAAGAACACCGATCGTTTTGGTGGATGAAGCCTACTGCATTACGCCACGTCTCCGGAAGTCTCCAGCTTCATTTCGCTTCGTGAAAGAAGGCAAGAACGTGATCGTGGCCCGAACGTTCTCGAAGATTTATGGAATGGCGGGTTTGCGGGTGGGATACGTCGCCGGGCGCCCGGATCTGATCAAGCGCATGGAGCCTTACCGCAACAACGTGATCAGCATCGTCAGCGTGCGGGCGGTTCTGGCGGCGCTCGACCTTGGTCCCAAGATGCTGGAGGAGCGCAAGGCCAAAATCGTTCACACTCGCACGAGCTTTCCGCGTGGCTGAGCGAGAAAAAGTACAAGTTTATTCCGCCGCAGGCCAACTTCTTAATGATCGAGACCGGGCGCGACGCCAAGGACGTGCAAGTCGGCGATGCTCGCGAAAGGCGTCGCCATCGGCCGTCAATTCCCGCCTCTCAACACGATGATCCGCGTCTCCATCGGCACGGATGCCGAGATGGTCAAGTTCCGCAGGGTGTTCACGGAAGTGATGGCATAATTAGCCGGCCCTGCGATCTAACTGAGCCACGCGCGTAACCAAGTGGTTAGGGATGTGATATCCTTTGCCCTGAAAAGGAGTCACGTCCCGCTAACCATGACACGAAAACTAAAGCTTGCGATCTTGCTGTCTGCCTGCGTGTTCGCGTATTCACAAGAGAAGCAGAATCCCAATTTCACCGGCGGAGAAGTAAAAACCATCAAGGAAAACTCCGACGGCAAATCGGCGCACTTCTACTTCGCACCGGGCGCTCGAACCAAATGGCACAGCCACGAAGGCGGCCAGATCATTTTGGTGGAAGATGGCGTGGGGCTGTACCAGGAAAAGGGCGGGCCGGTGGTGGAACTGCGCGCCGGTGAGACTCACTACTGCCCGCCAGGAGTGGTGCACTGGCACGGCGCTTCGCCCCATGCAGGCGGCACGCAGTTCAACGTGAGCCGTGGCGGCATCACCTGGCTCGTCGAAGTTACGGATGCCGAGTTCAACACCGCGCCGGTGCATAAGTAGCTTCCACAATAGCCGTCGTTCTACAATGAGTTGAGTGCACAAAGCAATTTTTCCGGCAGTGGCGCTGGTCGCCATTGCTAGTTCTTCGCTCGCGGCGACGCCGGCTAAACCGCATAAAAAGCATCACCCGGTGGCGGCCGCCTCCAGCACCCCTGTGAGCAAGCACAAGGCAGTTGCGGCAAATTCGACTTCTGCTAAGGCCACTTCCCGCCGAAAAGGCAAAGGGTCCCGGGGTCCGACGCGCTTCTATCAACAAGCCCCCACGGCCGATCGTTACAAGGAGATCCAGCAAGCCCTCGCGGCCAAAGGCTACCTTCATAGCGAGCCGAATGGCCAGTGGGGCGCCGATTCCGCGGACGCACTCAAGCGCTTTCAGACCGACCAAAGCCTGATGCCCGATGGCAAAATTAATTCGCTCTCACTCATTGCCTTGGGCCTGGGCCCCAAACGCCTGACCGCGAAATCGGAATCCGCGCCTCCATCTCAGGCAGCTGCACCCTCCACTCCATTGACGCCCACGCCCGCCGCTCCGGCCCCGCCCCAATGACCGTCGGCGTCCCCAAAGAAATCAAGGATCACGAAACGCGCGTCGGGCTGGTTCCGAGCGGCGTAACAACCTTGCGTGAAGCTGGCCATCGCGTGCTGGTGGAAACGCAAGCCGGCGCCGGCAGTTCCATCCCCGATAGCGAATACGTCGAGGCGGGCGCCGAAATCCTCGCCACTGCCGCCGAGGTTTGGAGCAAGGCCGATCTTGTCATCAAGGTGAAGGAACCGCAGCCTTCCGAATACGCGCACTTTCGGCCCGGCTTGATCCTGTTCACGTATCTCCATCTCGCCCCGCTGCCCGAACTCACCGGCAAACTGGTGGACGCCAAGGTCAACTCAGTGGGCTACGAAACCATTCGCGAAGCCGATGGCTCGCTGCCCTTGCTGACGCCCATGAGCGAAGTGGCGGGCCGCATGGCGGTGCAAGTAGGCGCGGTATATCTGGAACGGCCCAACGGGGGGCGTGGTATTTTGCTCGGCGGCGTGCCCGGCGTGGCGCCCGCCAACGTCGTAATCCTGGGCGGCGGCGTGGTGGGCCACAACTCAGCCAAAATGGCCGTCGGCTTAGGCGCGGCCGTCACCATCATCGATCGCAGTCTCGACCGCCTGCGCGCGCTCGACGACATTTACAGCAGCCAGGTGGTCACTCTTGCATCCAACGTCTTCACCGTGCGCGATGCGGTGCGCCACGCCGATCTGGTGGTGGGCGCGGTGCTCATACCCGGCGCATCGGCGCCTAAGCTGGTGCGGCGCGAAATGTTGAAAACCATGAAGCCGGGAGCGGTGATGGTGGACGTCGCTATCGATCAAGGCGGATGCTTTGAAACCTCCCACGCCACCACGCACACCGATCCCATCTACTTCGTCGATGGCGTGCTGCATTATTGCGTGTCGAACATGCCCGCGGCCGTGCCGCACACATCCACCTACGCGCTCACCAATGCGACGTTTCCTTATCTCGCCGAGTTATGCGCCAAGGGACTGGACACGAGCTTGCCGGGATAACGCAGCGATTCGCGTGGGCGTCAACACCTACGCGGGACACATCACGCATCCGGGAGTGGCGGAATCACAGGGCCTGGCATCGAGCGAGCTCAAGGCTTTGATGTAGCGCGGCGAAAACACCTTTTCCGCCCGTTCTGTTTTTAACACAAACCCGCGTTCCTGTTCTTTAACGGTTAGAGTCGTTCGAGCGGCGTCGGCCGGAACTCTCCACAGTTTCGTAATCTCGCGCTGTTCCTTGCGATTCAGCACGAACGCGGCCGGGTGCAGCAGCGTGGACGCCTTATCCCAGTGGCCGTTGGTCTCCGTTTGGCCGGTAACTTCGATGGCGATCGGAACCGTGGCGCGATCTTCGGTGTTGACCACTTTCACCTTTACGAAGATCAGACCGGCGTTTTGCTTGTCGAGCGTCAAAGTGACATCCAGCTTGGGCGACTTCGCGCAGCCCGTTAAACTCACCAGAACAAGCGACAACAAAAGTGTTTTCATCATATAAGCCTAAACGTTTTGGGGGCGGCTACTCGTTTTTCCAGGCGCGCGGCGCGGCGTTGCGAGCGCTTCCGCGGGTTCCAATTCCATCGCGCTGCGGGTCATTTCGAGCGCGAGCGCGTAATTGCGTTCCCGCCGCTCGTAATATTTCGCGAGTTCCACAAACGCCGCGGCGCGCCACGGATTGGGCGAAGCGGCCAGATCGGTGAGCACCGCCAGCGCGGCATGTTCGCGCCCCAGCTTCTTTTCGAGCGCCGCGATATCCCACAAAGTTCGAAACAGCAGATCGTCGGAAAGGTTTTTCTCGATCGCCTGCCGAAACAGTGCCAGCGCGTTTTCATGCTGCTCGGCTTGACGCCACCAGCGCGCCAGCCCGACCATTTCCGCGCCGTGTGAAAATTCGGCATTACCCGGCTGGAACGCACGGGGAACGATGGCGGTAAGACAGGCCAGGGTCAGAATGTCGATGGCGTTGTGATGAAACACCGGCAGCAAGCGAAAGATTTCGCGCGTCCGCACGTATTCGAAATAAACATACGGAATCAGTTCACCCGGAAGATCGCCTTGCCGCTCCACGCCCAGGATTTGATTCTCAAGTTCCACCAGGCGGCAACTGTCGAATCGCAAGTTCCAAAGCCGGCGCGCGCCGAAGAGCAGATCCAGATGTTCCAGCGAACTGAACGGCGGCCGCTGCCGGACCATGCGGAAGCGCGTTTCGAGCAGCGGTTGATCGTAGGTGCGGCCGTTGTAGGTGATCAGCACTTCGAATTGCTTCAGATGTTCGGTGAGGGCGCTCAGCAGGCTGGCCTCTTCGCCGAAGTCGCGCATGAAGAACTGGCGCACGCGAAAACCTTGCGGAGTGATGCGGCCGACGCCGACCAGAAACGCGTAGGTGCCCGAGCCTCCCGCCAGGCCCGTGGTTTCGGTATCGAGGAAGCACCATTTCTCGGGCGGAACGCCGCGGATCTGGCCGTTCGAGATAGGATCCAGCAGATCGTCCGGCAGGTCTTCCAGGTCCACGATGCCGATGCTGCCGTGGCGGCGATGCCGTTCGTAGAGCCTTTCGGTTTCGTAGTGGACGCCGTGCGCCGTTGCAATCTCTTCGCCGTGCAGCCAGTCTTCGGGGGCCGGGATTGGGCTTTGGGGTTTGGCGATTGGCGGTTTTGGCGCTTGGACGGGTATATTTGCGGTCGATGCGGGCGATGCGCTTGCGAAGATGCGCGAGCTGTTCCTGAAAGTCGCTCATACTTCCTGCGACGCCTCTTCCCATTCTTTCAGGAGAGCGTTCAACGCCGCGCGGCGGTTTTCCAGCCGCGTGGAGACCCGGATGGTCTCTTCGGCACTCACGAAATTCGCCAAGCTCTCTTCGTCGCTCGCGATTTCGGCCTCCAGCGCGGCGATCTTGCGATTCGAGCTCCTTCGCGCGATCCTGCTGTTTCTTCGCCTTCATGGGATTGACGCGCTTGCCAGGATGGCTGAAAGGCCGACTGGCGGCTCGGGATGAGCGGCCACGTGACCATTTGTCGGCAAGCGTGAGATCTACCTGTCTTGCCTTCCTTGCGCCAGATGTAGTCTTCGTAGTTGCCCGGGAAACACATTGACCTCGCCGTCGCCCACTTCGAAGATGCGCGTAGCGAGCTTGTCGATGAAATAGCGGTCGTGCGAAACGAATACCACCGTCCCGGTGTATTTTTCGAGCGACTCGAGCAGCACGTCCTTGGCGCGCATGTCCAAGTGATTGGTGGGCTCGTCGAGCAGCAGGAAATTCGAAGGCTGCAGCAGCATGCGGGCCAGCGCGTAGCGGTTGCGCTCGCCGCCCGACAGCACGCCGATGCGCTTGAAAACGTCGTCTTCGGAAAAGAGGAAACAGCCCAGCAGACTGCGCAACTCGGTGTTGGTGGAGCGCGGAGCCTCGCCCTGCAAGTCGTCGAGCATGCGCGCGTTGGGGTCGAGTTCTTTGTATTGATCCTGCGCGAAGTAATCCACCTCAGCGTTGTGGCCCAGGCGATATTCCCCGCTCGATGAGCGGCTCGCTGCCCGCCAGCAGTTTGATCAGCGTGGATTTCCCCGCCCCGTTCACGCCCACCAGCGCGATGCGGTCGCCGCGTTCGATGATAAAGTCCACGCCGCCGAAAACGAACTTCTCGCCATAGCTCTTCGACACCTTGTGAAACTCGGCCACGATGCGGCCGCTCGGCTTGGGCTGCGGAAACGAAAAGTGGATGGTCTTCTCTTCGTTGGGCAGCTCGATGCGCTCGATCTTTTCGAGTTCCTTGATGCGGCTCTGCACCTGTTTCGCTTTGGTGGCCTGATAACGGAAGCGGTTGATAAACGCTTCCAGCTGCTCGATGCGCTCGCGCTGGTTGCGATAAGCGGCTTCCAGCTGCTCGGTGCGCTCCTGCTTTTGCCGCAGGATACTTTTCGTAGTTGCCCGAATAGAAATGCACGCCGCGATTCCAGATCTCGACGATCTTGTTCACCGTGACGTCCAGGAAATAGCGGTCGTGCGAGATCAGCACGAAGGCGAACGGGTAGTTGGCAAGGTATTGCTCCAGCCAGTTGCGGGCTTCGAGATCCAGATGATTGGTCGGCTCGTCCAGCAGCAGCAGGTTCGGCTTTTCGAGCAGCAGCTTGGCCAGCGCGATGCGCATCTGCCAGCCGCCGGAGAATTCCTCGGTGCGCTTGTTCCACTCCTCGTGCGGGAAGCCGAGGCCGGACAGAACCGTCCCCACTTGCGCTTCGATGGCGTAGCCGTCGCGGTTACGGAATTCACTATCCAGGTGATGGAAGCGGTCCGCCACCTGCGCGTATTCAGGGCCGGCGGGATCCAGCTCGCCCATCTTATGCGTGAGCTCTTCCATCTCCACTTCCATCTGTTGCAGCGACGCGAAAACCGACATGCACTCGGCGAAAACGCTGCGGCCGGAGAGCGAAAGGCCGTCCTGCGGCAAGTAGCCGGAGCTGACGCCGCGCGTGACGCTGAGCTTGCCGTAGTCGAGCGACTCCATGCCCGCCAGCACCTTGAGCAGCGTGGTTTTGCCGCTGCCATTCGCGCCCACCAGGCCTGCGCGATCCTGGGCCGTGATCATCCAGTTGAGATCTTCAAACAGCAGCTTGGGGCCGAAGCGCTTGCCGGCGCCGGAAAGTTGAATCATCTATTTCTAAACATCGCGCACAACGCAGCGGGCCGCGATAGTCTCCTCTCTTAACGAGCGCATCCCGCGCTGTGCGCTCTATCTCTAGTTTCTCGTTTCTTCAACGCATTTGCTCAGGGCGTTCCAAGACTGCATAGCGGATCGCCGACCACGATGTTCATCCAACTAAGCTCGGGAATCGCCAGGTAGTAGCTTTCCGCCAGATTGCGCCCGTGATAGTAAGCCGGCAAAAGAATGTTCGGGACGCGGCGTGAATTGCAGATACGGTTCGTAAACGTGGCCGGACGCGCCGGTGACACCGTCGTGAATGTAGTCGGCGGTCAGGCTTTGCGGAGATCCGGCGAAGGTGGCTTTCGGATCGCCCCACGCACCCATATTCCAACTGTCTGGAGGGCGCGCGAAGGTGCGTCCGTTGGTGGATACGTATTCCGTCATGATGGCGCCCGGCAGCCAATGGAAACCGAGATGCCGTTCTTTGCGGTCGGGATCGTTCGATCCCCAGGAAGCATAGGCAATGACGTCGGATTCATGAGAAAGGACGGCGCGCGAACCATCCAGCACCACGCGATTGCGCGGCAGTTGCTGCGCGGCCTGGAGCAGCCAGGCATTGCCCTGGGTGTTGTCACTGCCCTTCAGATCGATCACGAATTTCCCGCGATTGCGGGCCATCGAGCGCTCGATCGATGATGCCTTTGACGTCGTCAAAATCAAATCCCGCCAAACGGGTCACGAGATAAATCGGGAAGTCGGGATGACGAAACGGCGCTGCCGGTCTTTCCGAAGAATGGATTCGCGATACCGGCCGGCAGTGGGTGGGCTGCGGCCGTGCAGATCGAAGTAGAGCAGCGTCAGTTCCGAATCCACGGAAGCTGCTTCGCCCGACATGCCGAGATTGCCGCGAATCTTCAAAGGGACTCCGGCCGTCGTGACGATGTAGAGCACTTTCTCGGTGAGATTGTGGCCGCGCAGATAATTTTGGATGGGGCGGGCGATCTGATCGTCGAAATCGGAACGCGAGATCTCTTCGTTCGTGCTGGCGTTGAGACGGCAAACATTCGAAGCGGGAATCCGGCGCCGCTCTGCGTAATATTCGCCGATCTTGCGCGACAGCGCGGAGGGTTGATTGACGACAATGAGAACGGAGTCGGGTTGCTGGCTGAAGAACAGCAGGGGCAAGACCAGCACGGCAGGAACGGAGAAGCAATTTCTATTTTACGGCTTTGGCGGGCTTCGCGGCTGAACAGTCTCGCCACTCACGCCAGTCTTTGATGGTGGCCTTCACCATGGCGGTAGCGGCTTCATGCAGCCAATCGGCCGACCGTTTATCAAGATCGCGCAGAATCACCTTGGCGGCGCGCGGAGTTCCCAGGTGTACGTTCGCGGTTTCGAATCCCATGGCGCGCAGCAGCCTGGATCTCGTCGCGTTCCTTGGGCATGGAAGCCAGGTCGACACGCGAACAATCCGGCGCCAGCCGGCGGACAATCCAGCTTCCGCGCAATCGCACAAACGGATCGATGTCGCGGACCGACCGGTCCAGCGCCTCCTGATAGCGGATGCGCTCGGAGACCTTTCCATCGGAGGCCCAGACGCACGCCGAAGGGGCCAGCGCTTTGGCCTCGCGCGCCACTCGCGCGCCACGGCAGGTCGCAATGGCGACGTATCGTTCGCGTCCCAGACTGCCGAGACCAGCGATACGGTGAACGATCCGGTAATCGAGTCCGGCCTCAGGCAGCAACCGCTCGATGGCGCGGCGCGCGCTTTTCGGAACGCGACCTCTCAAGGTGGGCAGGCTGTCGAGTTTCTTCCAAAACTGAACAGGGTCGCGAAGAACGCCCGTGACCATGTGGCGCAGCCACTCGTGCTCTTCCGCCAGGACGAAAGGAACGCCGCCCACTTCGAGGCCTTTCTTGTAGCCGATGAGGATGGCCTCGCACGCATCCTTCGCGGCGATCTCGAGGCGCGACTCGCGAATCGCAATGTGCGCGCTGGCGGCAAGACGCACCAGGTCGATGGTATAAGGCAGCTCGCAGACTTCGTCGAAATCGTTGATGCCCCATACCAGCCGGCCTTCCACGTCGCGCCAGGTGCCGAAGTTTTCGACGTGCAGATCGCCGACCGCGAGCACGCGCGGCGCACCAGCTGCATCCGGGCAGACTTTGGGCCACAGTTGCATCCAGCGATAAAACGTGGCGCGGAAGAAGGGAAACAGATCCTGAGCCATGGCCAGATGTTTCGCCCGAAGGTCGGCGGGCAGCAGGCGGATGTGCTTCGCGAGCCACGTTTCGTAGGAGCGGGTGGCTTTGGCGATATTCATCATTTTCTAAAGACCATTCTAGCGGTTGTGAACCGTGCTTCCGTGCTAACCTCGGGTTACTTATGGGCTCTGTTTGCGATCATGCAGATCCTGATTGACGCTACTCCGCTGCTGCTCAGAAGCGCCGGCGTCAAGAACTACACCTATTATTGGATCCAAAGCCTGTGGGAGCAGGCGCGCAACGATCGCGTCTTGACACTGCCCGCGCTCGGACGCTTAGGACCGCTCAATCATGAGGCGTCGATCGCTGGAGCGGCGCGCACCTACACGCATTTGGGGCTCGTCTTCGCCGCGAATGCCGCGCCCTGGCTGCCGCTGCTCCGCTGGACGATGCCCCAAGCGGATGTGTTCCACGTGTCGAATCAAATCCGGTTTCCACCCCGGAGCGTGAAGCTGACGGCCACCATTTTTGACATGACGTGCCGCCTGATGCCGGAGCTGCACACGGAGGCCAACATTCGAGCCGATGAGAGTCTGGCGAAGAATGTGCTGGCGCGCGCCGATCGGTTAATCGCGATTTCTGAGAACTCGCGGCAGGACGCTGCGCGTTTGCTCGGATTGGATGCGAATCGAATCGAGGTGATCTATCCAGGCGTGCCACAGGTTTACTTTGGCGCGCAGGCACGGCCCAGCGAGCAGCCCTACGTTTTGTACTTAGGGGCAATCGAGCCGCGCAAGAACGTGGACACGCTGCTGGATGCATGGAGCGGTTTCCGTCTTCGCAGCGATTTTGATCTGGTGATCGCGGGCGCCAGCGGATGGGCGGGCGAGAAGACTCTGGCGCGGCTCAAGTCGCGCCCGGCGGGCGTGCGCTACCTCGGGTATGTGCCGGAGGACGAACTGCCGGGCTTGATGGCCGGGGCGAGCGCGTTCGTTTATCCGTCCCTGTACGAGGGCTTCGGATTTCCCGTGGCGCAGGCCATGGCTGCCGGCGTACCGGTGGTTACTTCGAATACGTCGTGCCTGCCGGAAGTGGCTGGGAAGGGTGCGCTGCTGGTGGATCCTCTAAGCGCGGCGGAAATTCGAGCGGCAATGGAACGGCTGCTGATGTCCCAGGCGTTGCAGCAGGAGTTGCGGACGGCAGGGTTGGCGAAAGCGCAGCGCGATTATCGCTGGGAGATCTGCGCGCGGAAAAGCTTGGAATTCTTCGCCATGGTTTAACTACTTGGTTTCACTACTGGCCCGTGCCCGGCGCAATAAAAAAGTCCCAGACCTGCATGTCGACTTTTTCCATTGAATATTGGACCACCGCATACTCGCCCGGTTCGAGCGGCTTTTGCGGCCAGATTTTGAACAGCCCGTCGGCCACCTGCTGGCGAAATACCTCCACCAGGTCCGGCTCCTGCGTGGTTTCGTTGACCACCGGCTGGATGGTCAGCTTCTCCACCACGCGATTGCCCTTGTGCTCGCCCATGCGCAGGATGCCGAAGCGCTCTTCGTCCGAGAGGCGGATGTAGAACTCAGGGCTGCGATTCGCGGTGCCTTGCTGGGAATGCGACCCGTCAAGTTCGAGCGTGGCTTTGCCGGGAACCAGCGGCACCGGGCTAATGGCCTTCAGCACGCTGCGGCGCTTATTGGTAACCACCTTCGATTCGCCCACCTTCAGAGCTGTGAGATTCTGCGGCGGCGCCTTCTGCTCGTCAATCAGGTAGACGCCCGGTTCGGCGGGGACGCTGGCGATTTCCCTGCGAGCCGCGCGCTCGGCCTTGTTCTCGGCGTCTTCGGCGGCAGCGGCTTCGCGGAGGGTGTCGGCGCGGGCTTTGATTTCGGACTTGGTTTTGTCCAGGTCCACCAGCGACGCAGGCACTTCTTCCACATCCTCGCGATCGAGACTGTAGAAGCTCACACGATCGTTCTCGAGCTTGTACTCGCGGACCAATTGATAACTGCCGTCCTTCATATACAGCTTGATATTTTCGGCGCTGGCCAAAAAGCAAAAAGCCAACGATAAAAAACAAGCCTTCCGCATGTCCTAGCCTTCCGACGGTTGCAGACCAACGCTGCGCAGCAGCAGAAACTGCGAAAGATTCTCGGAACTGAGCAAGCCCAGCAGCCGGTCGTCCTGCATCACCAGCACGCAGGCTCCGGCGTGGGCCATGAGCGGCAGAACATCGGCGAGATCCTTGTCGGGAGGCACGCTCGGAAAGTCGCGCTCCATGTAACCGGCGATATAGGAATCGGGCCCCTCCTGTGCCATTCCGCGAATGCAGCGCGTTGCGGCCCAGCAGGCCGAGCACCTGGTCGCCCAGCACCACGGGGAAATCCTGCTGCGAAGTGGAGAGCAAGAGATTCGCGGCGTCGCGAATGGTGGCGCCATGCGCGAGCGTGTGATATTCGGTCATCATGGCGGCGCGCACGGGAATGCCTTGGGTTAGCGACCGGCCGCGCGAGGCCGCGCCTTCATTGGCCGCGCCCAGATAGATGAAGAACGCGACGAAAGCCAGCACGGGCATGTTGATAAATCCATAAAGTCCCATGCTGATGGCCAGCATACGGCCAGACCAGGTGGCGATGCGCGTGGCTTCGTATTCCGATTTCAGGCGCGAGAGAACGGCGCGCAGCATGCGTCCGCCGTCCATGGGGAATGCAGGCAGCAAATTAAATCCGGCCAGGAGGAGATTGGCCAGAGCGATTCGATCCGCCAGATTCGCATCCGTTGGCTGCACCAGCGCGAAAAGATTGACGGCGCGCTTCTCGGAATAGAGCACCGCGAAGATGGAACCGGCGATAGCGAGATTGACCGCGGGGCCGGTAAGCGCGATCCAGAATTCTTCCCAAGGCTTGGGCGGACGTTCCAGGCGCGCGACGCCGCCGATGGGGTACATCACGATCTCGATGGTGCGAATGCCGTAGAGCGAGCTGACGAAGGCATGGCCGAACTCATGCAGCAACACCGATGCGATCACGGCCAGCACGAACAGCGTGTAATTGCCGGGCGACTGGTTACTGCTCAGGCCGATGCACTACCAAACCGATGAGCAGCAGAACGAAGGTGAAATGCAGCCGAATGGGAACACCCATCAATCGAACGGACCCGACGGAGCCCGAAGCTGGCGGCTCTCGGAGTGCTGCCTTCCTGTGCCAATAATTCCTCTGCAATGATTTTGACACAGGGTTTTGCGGGCGCGCGGCAGGGGCTTACTGGGCTTGGGGTTTTGCCGGTTTCGCCAAAATATCATAAACCGGTTTGTTGTCGGCGTAAACTCGCAACTCTTGAATCAGGCCGTCGTGGACTACGGCGCGCCACGCCGCGGGGATTTGCCATTTGTTCTCGGGGACCAATCTGCCCGTTGACGCTGATGGTGCCGCCGGCCGACCCAAACATGGCCACCGTGTTGCCGTCGCGAAAAATGTCTTCATGCGATACCCGATAGTCCGGGCACATGGCGAAATAACCGCGCCAGCCCGCACGAATTTTTTCGCGGCCGCGCAAGGAATTGCCGAGCGAGTCAATGAAGGCGTGATCCTCCGTCAGGAGCCCAATAAGCTGGTCCACATCGTGTCGATTGATGGCCTCGATAAACGCGAGCACAGTTTCGACCGCAGTCATAAGATCTAGCTTAGCCCGCCATGCCCCGGCTGCTGTCGTGATCACGCAAGGCCCTGACGAGTCGTGCTAGCCTCCTGTTAAAGGCAAACATGCGATTTCGATTTACCCTATTCGCTATTTTGCTCGGGCTGGCGCTGCCTGGAACGCCGACTTACGCCCACCACTCCGTGAGCGCGGAGTTCGACCTGAGCAAGCGCATCACCTTGCAAGGCCGGGTGACCAAGATCGAATGGATGAATCCGCATGTGTATGTATACGTGGACGTGAAGGCCGATGGCAAGACCGCCAATTGGGCCTGCGAAACAGCCGGCCCAAATACGCTGGCACGGCAAGGCTGGAGCCGGATGTCGCTCAAAATCGGCGACCGGGTCACCGTGGTGGGGTACCGGGCCCGGGACGGGGCGTTCGTGGCGTCGGCGCGTGAAGTGGTGCTCGCCGATGGGCGGAAGGTATTTGTCGGGTCGCCCTATGATGGCGGCCCTAAGTCGTAATTCGAATGCTGGAATCGGACTCGGTGGCGCGGTGGGAATTCGTGGCGGGCGGAAAGTCCGAGCGCGCGCCCGCTCCAATAGACGCTGAGCAGGAAGTGATTCAACTCTTCGATGAGCTGCGGGGCCGGTTGTTGCGCTACCTGCTGGGCTTCGGTGTTCCATCGCAGGAAGGCGAGGAAGTGATTCAAGAAGTGTTCCTGGCCCTGTTCCTGCACCTGCGGAGAGGAAAGTCCCGGCAAAACCTGCGCGGCTGGATCTTTCGCGTAGCTCATAACTTGGGTTTGAAGCGCCGGCGGGCCAGAACACGGGAAGCCACTAATGTTTTGGCTTCTGAAGGGACGCTGGCCGCGGCTCGGCCCGATCCGGCAGAAAATCCCGAAGAGCAACTTTTGAGCAGCCAGCGCCAGAAGCGCTTGCAAGCGGTTCTACGCGCCCTGCCGGAGCAGGACCAATGCTGCCTCTCGCTGCGCGCGGAGGGGCTGCGCTATCGCGAAATCGCCGAGATTCTCGATATATCGCTGGCCTCCGTCTCGGCCTCGTTAGGGCGATCGCTGGCACGGCTCAGTCGCGCGGACGCATAGACCCTTATTTCTTCTTCGCGGCTGCCGCGTCTTTGAGGGCCTTCAGGTGCGGGAGGTCGTGCTCTTCCTCGTGGCACGCCGCCTCGATAAGGTCGAACTTCTCGCGCTTTACGGGAAAGGCGATGGTCCACGGCCGCGTATAGACCACCGGATCGGTGACGGTGGCCGAGTAGTTGAGAGTGTCGGGACCCACTGGCGTGAATCGTTCCACCACGTGCTCGGCGTAGCTCATAACCTCGCCGCCCTCACCCAGCCAAGTCTTGCCGTTCATGTTGGTGGTGTCGATCACCAGCGTGTCGCCCTCCCAATGCCCTACCGAATCGCCCTGCCACAAACGCATGGTGTCGGGAAGGTGTGCGCGCCCATCGAGCGGCACGATGCGCCATTGCATCCGCTCGAACAGAAAAACGATGTAATCGGGCGTTTGAATGAGTTCAATCCCCTGCGGGACCCACATCGTTCGAGGGGTGCCCTGCGGGAAACAGTGAGCTGTCGGATCGTCATAACCGCGTTCGGTCAGGTTCCGGCTGATCTTTTCCTCCATGGCCCAGGACTGCATCGGAAGTTTCCCATCCGCCGGATCGACGATCAGGTTTCGGTCCGGGCGGCCCCGCCGTGTCGTTCTAATGACTGGTTCGCCCCTTCGGCTTTGGATTCATAGAAGCCCTGCAGGTCTGGCTTGCCGTCCGGCGTGCGGCGAAGGTTCGCCACGGGTTGCGCGGGAGCCGCGGGCACATAGGAAGAAGACGGCATCTCCACCGGAGGCGCCATTTTGCTGCCGGGGTACCAGGTTCGATCCTCTCGCGTGAACGCGCCGTTTACCTCTTCGAGTTCAGATTCGCAGGAATACTCGAAAAGCCTGTCCCGATCCATTCGACGGCGCAAGGCGATGTTGATGGTCCAGGGCTTCGTGAAAACTTTCGAATCTTGTATTGTGGCTTGGTACTGAATCGTGTCGCGGTCGGTCATGCGGTAGCGCTCTACCACGTGGAGCGCGTCGCTGTGAAAATCCCCCGCCATGTCGAACCACGTTTTGTCATTGATATTGGCTACGTCCACTACCAGGGTGTCGCCCTCCCAATGACCGCGCGAATCGCCCATCCAGAAATCCGCGTCAGTGGGGTGAGGAGTGCCGTCCGTGTAAATCAGGCGGTAGTCCAGCTCCCATTCAAAAGCCATGGTGACGATCTTGGGCGTCTGGAAAATCTGAAACGGGAAGTCCAGATACATGATCCGGGGGACGCCCGGCATGTAGCATTTCGAGAATGGATCGGCCGTTTGCCGATTCTGAAAGTTCTCGGCCCTCTGCTTGGCGGCCCAGGCCTGATACGGGATTACGCCGCCCTCGACAACCGACCTGCCGGCCAGCATGTTGAGGCTTGCGGCGTGATCCTGAAGATCGGCTGCGGCGGTGCTGGACGCCTGCCAGATGCCTTGCAGGTCCGGCTTGCCGTCGGAGGTACGCGGCAAGGGCTGTGGGCCGGAAGAAGGCGCGCCCGGCGGGGCGGCAAGGAGCGCGGTTGAGAGAACAATTACAGTGATCGTGGCAAGATGGTGCGTGTGCACAGAGCTACCTCCGGGGTTGCGCTTCGCGAGTTTTGTCCACTACCCGGTGGAAGCTACATTAAGCAGTATATCAATCACAGGGACGCGGCCATGATCGAAAGGTGTAAAATGGTCGCCGACTGACTTTTCAGCAGTTGGAGGACCATGCGGACCAAAATGAACCGGCGATCTTTTGTGAGCGGAGCCGCGCTCGGCGCCAGCAGCATCCTGGGCGGCGCGTTGAAAAAAGCGACGGCTGCCAATGCCAAGGACGGTTCCGCGCCAGGGCCCCTGGCCAACACCACGTCAGGAAAGATCCGCGGCGTGGTTCAGGAAAACAAGGTCAACGCCTTCCGCGGCATTCCTTATGGCGCGCCCACTGGCGGCGCGAATCGGTTCATGCCTCCCGTCAAGCCGGAAGCATGGACTGGCATTCGGGACACCGTCGAGTGGGGCCCGGAAGCGCCGCAAGGTCCGCACACCGAGATTCCCGAAGTGGCCGCGACCATCCCCAAGCAGACCATCAGCGAGGACTGCCTGCATTTGAACGTCTGGACCAACGGTTTGGACAGCCGCAAGCGGCCGGTAATGGTGTGGCTGCATGGCGGCGGATTCACCAGCGGCAACGGAAGCTACACCATGTACGACGGCGCCAACCTGGCGCGCAAGCAGGACGTAGTCACAGTAACCATCAATCATCGCCTCAATTCCTTCGGCTTTCTCTATCTGGCCGATATCGGCGGCGCGAAGTTCGCCAACGCCAGTAATGTCGGGATTCTGGACGCGGTGGCGGCGCTCGAATGGGTGCGCGACAACATCGCGAATTTCGGCGGCGATCCGAACAACGTGACGATTTTCGGGCAGTCCGGCGGCGCCGGTAAAGTGAGCACGGTGCTAGCGATGCCTTCCGCGAAGGGACTGTTCCATCGCGCCATCATCCAGAGCGGCGCGAATTTGAAGGGAGTCTCCACCGAAGACGCAACGAAAACGGCGCGCATGCTGATGGAGAAAGTAGGCGCAAAAACTGCTGAAGATCTACAGCAGGTCCCGATGGATCAACTGATGGCCGCGACACTGGCGACACGCGGGCTGCGCCTCGCGCCCGTGGTCGACGGCAAAACGCTTCCCGGCGGTCCGTTTGATCCCACCGCGCCCGCCCTGTCGGCCGATGTTCCGCTGCTCATCGGCTCCACGGAATTCGAAGTGAACTTCTTCCCGGCAACCAAGCTCGATCCGATCGACGACGCGGAGCTGCACGCCGCCGTGAAGCAGGCCACCCGCGCGGACGATGCGGAGGTGGACAAATTGATCGCCGTTTATCGCAAGGGCCGGCCGAGCGCCAGCGACATCGATCTTTCCCAGATCATCGCGTCGGACGGTTTCCGTTCCAGTGTCATCACAGAGGCCGAGCGCAAAGCGGCGCAACCCGCGCCGGTCTACATGTACTACTTCACCTGGAAAACGCCGGTGCACGACGGCAAGCTGAAGGCGTTTCACACGCTGGAGATTCCTTTTGTGCTTGACAACGTCGACGAAGCCAAATCGATGACCGGCTCGGGCGAGGATCGCTATCCGCTGCAGGAGAAAGATGAGCGGGGCATGGGCCGCCTTCGCGCGCACGGGCAATCCGAATCACAAGGGGCTGCCGAATTGGCCGGCGTTCAAAACCGATCAGCGCGCCACGATGGTCTTCGATAACCAGTGCAAAGTGGTGAACGATCCGCACGGCGAAGAGCGTCTGGCGCTGGCGGCGATCCGGCCGCCGGAGCGGGGACAACGTTTGTACATGGTTATTACTCCATCGTGATCGTCGCCGCGCTTGCCAGCGCCTTCGTTTTACAAGCCGCGGAAGCAATCCGCTCAGCAGTGAACTCAAACAGAATTACGAACGGCAAAAGAACCGTCCTGCTGGCGGAAGCCGATCGCATGGCCGATGCGGATTATGCTTTCAAGGCCACGCCGGAAGTGGGGACTTTCGGTTCGCGTGTGGCTCACGTCGCCGACGCGCAGATCATGATCTGTTCCGCGGTGAAGGGCGAAAACAAGAAGCCCGAAACGGCCGGCAAGACATCAAAGGCCGATCTGGTGGCTGCGCTGAAAGCCTCCTTCGATTATTGCGATGGTGCATATGCGTCGCTTACAGACGCCACTGCCACCCAGACGGTAACGATATTCCGCCAGCCACAAGCCAAGCTCAGCGCGCTGTGGGGCAACGTGGCTCACGATAGCGAAATGTACGGTTACATGGCGGTCTATCTGCGGCTGAAGGGTCTGTTGCCCCCGACTAGCGAACGCCGTCCTAAGTAATTCTCGTGATTTCCGCGAAGCCTTCCTCCCTGGACGGCGGAATCATCTGTTGCGCCATTTTGCGGATGGCCTCTTCGGGAACCACGCGGTCGCGCGTTTGATTGCGGGCGATGCAGATTTCGACGGGCACATCGAAAAAGAGCGCTTCCAAATTGAGCCGTAGCGTAGCGCGAGATTCACATACGGTTTACGCTCCCAAGTTGTCAGATGAGTGGCGTCGACGTAGGTGACCGGCCGCCCCGCCGCGATACGCTGGCGAATCAAATAACGGACCACGGAGAAGATGCGCGCGTTCATGGTTTGATCGTGCGGATCGTCCGCGATAAGGCGCCGGATTTCGTCGGACGAGATCGCGTTGACGCCCAGCCGCGCGAGATACGTGGATTTGCCGGAGCCGGGCAGCCCTACCGTGATAATCAGCTTCACCTAAACCAGATAGCGGCCGGCAGCAAGCAGGCGCTCGGCGATCCGGCGGCGCGCGGCAATCGCATTGACGGGCTCGAATTTGGTGAAGCGCTTCAGCACCGCCAGGTTCGTGCGCAAGTTGTCGCCTTCGGAGCTGCCGGCCAGCGCGTTGCGGCCCGCAGCTCTCGACAATTTCCATGGCCTCGCGCAAAAATACGCTACAGATGTCGGCAGCGATTTCGCCTTTGTGCAGCTTCGCCAGTTTTTGAGCGCGCAGATAAACCGATTCCATGACGAACGCGTTCATCGCAATGTCGGTGATGGAGGCGAGAACCTCTTGCTTGTTCCTCCAGCGCCGTCCCGAATTTCTGATAAGCGATTCCGAGCGTCAAAAGCGCGGTCTTCTTGGCGTTTTCGACCAATCGCGCGTCTTCGCTGCCGCCCGCTGCCAGTGTCGGACCCGACAGAATCTCGGCCTGCAGCTTCATCACCGCTTCCACCAGCGGCAATTGGCCGCGCATGGCGCGCTTGAGCAGCATTCCAGTGGCGAGCAGCCGGTTGATTTCGTTGGTGCCTTCGAAGATCCGATTGATGCGCGAATCGCGATAGGCGCGTTCGACTAGGTAGTCCTGATGGTAGCCGTAGCCGCCGTGGATCTGTACGGCTTCATCGGTCACATAATCCAGCATCTCCGAAGCGAAGATCTTGATGTAGGAGCATTCCGCGGCGAACTCCTCCACGGCCTTCAGCTCGGTTTGCGCGGCATTCGGCTGATCCCACGAAAAGCCTTCCAGCTGGCTTTCGATGAGCCCCACCACGCGATAGGTCGCCGACTCGGCGGCAAAGATCCGGATCGCCATTTCGGCCAGCTTGTGCTGGATCATGCCGAACTCGGCGATGGATTTTCCGAAGGCTTTGCGCTCCTTGGCGTAGTTCAGCGAAACGCGCAGCACTTCCTTGGCGCCGCCGCAGGCGAAAGCGCCCAGCTTCAACCGGCCGATGTTCAGGATGTTGAACGCGATGATATGGCCGCGGCCAATCTCACCCAAAACATTTTCCACCGGCACCGCGACATTGTCCAAAAAGATCGGCCGTGGTGGAGCTGCCCTTGATGCCCATCTTCTTTTCTTCGGCGCCAGGCGCGACGCCGGGGAACTTGCGCTCCACCAGAAACGCGGTGAACTTTTCGCCATCCACTTTCGCAAAGATGGTGTAGAGATCGGCCACGCCGCCGTTGGTGATCCACATTTTTTGGCCGTTGAGGATGTAGTGCTTGCCATCCGGGCTCAAGTCGGCGCGAGTGCGCGCGGCCAGCGCATCCGATCCCGCTTGCGGTTCGCTCAGAGCATAGGCCGCTACCATTTCAGCGTTCGCCACTTTGGGAAGATAGCGCTGCTTCTGCTCTTCGGTGCCGAAGAGCAACAAAGGGCAGCGCGCCAATGCCGGTCTGTGCGCCGTGCCAGGCCGCGTAGGAGCCGTCTTTCGCGACTCCTTCGCCCACCAGCATGGCCGATGTGAGATCCATCTCCATGCCGCCGTATTTTTCGGGAAGATGCACGGAGGTAAGTCCGATTTCACCGGCTTTGCGCAGCACCGACACCGCCACGCCCGGCTCCTGATGCTGGATGGCCTCGACATTGGGCGCGATTTCCTTGGTCCAGAATTCTTCCGTGGTGCGAGCGATGGCCCGATGTTCGTCGGTGAAATCTTCGGGCGAGAAAAGTTGCTCAGGCAGCGTCGGTTCGATGAGGAAACGAGCCGCCCTTATGCTTCGTGGGAGAGATTGTCGAGGATGCCATCGGAATTATTCCTTATCAGGTTTTCGAAAATGCCGGCAGCGCCTTGGCCGCCGCCGACACACATGGTGACCATGCCGTAGCGCGTGTCTTTGCGATGCATTTCGCGCAGAATAGTGGCGGTGAGCTTCGCGCCCGTGCAGCCCAGCGGATGTCCCAGCGCAATGGCGCCGCCGTTGGGATTCACGCGATCCAGATCCAGGCCCGCCTTGCGAATCACCGCCAGCGCCTGGGCCGCGAAAGCCTCATTCAACTCGATGACGCCGATGTCTTCCGTTCTTCAAACCCGCCAGCGCGAGCGCTTTCGGAATAGCTACCACCGGCCCGATGCCCATGATCTCCGGCGGCACGCCGGCCACGGCGAAGCTGACGAATCGCGCCATCGGCTTCAGGCCGAGCTCCTCCGCTTTCTTGCTTGAGACATAACAATGGCAGCGGCCGCGCCGTCGCTGGTTTGCGACGAATTGCCCGCGGTCACGGTGCCGTCGGATTGAAACACCGGCTTCAATTTCGCCAGCGCTTCGAGCGATGTGTCGGCGCGCGGGCCTTCGTCCTTTGTGAACATTGCGCTGTGGTGCTGCGGCGATCCGTTATCGAGCGTGGTGGACTCGACGGGAACCGGAACGATCTCGTCGTCGAACTTGCCCGCGGCCTGCGCGTGCAAAGCGTGCTGGTGGCTGCGATAGGCGAATTGATCGGCATCCTCGCGGCTGATGCCGTACTTCTTCTGCACCTCTTCGGCGGTGAGGCCCATGCCCATGTAGATCTGCGGCAGATGATCCACCATCCAGGGATTGGGCGAGAATTTGTTGCCCGCCATCGGAATCATGCTGAGCGATTCAGCGCCGCCCGCGATGATGATTTGCGCGCTGCCGGAACGGATGCGGTCGGCCGCCATCGCGATAGCCTGCAGTCCCGAGGAGCAGAAGCGATTGATGGTGATGCCGGGCACCGAATCGGGCAGCCCGCGCGCAGAGCGGCGATGCGGGCCACGTTCATGCCGGATTCGGCTTCGGGCATGGCGCAGCCGAGGATCACGTCGTCGATTTCTTCGGGCGCGATGGCCGGATGCTTTTCGAGCAGACGCCGGATGACCAGGGCCGCCAGATCGTCGGGCCGGGTATTGCGCAGGCTGCCTTTGGGCGCTTTGCCTACCGGCGTTCGCAGGCAATCTAAAATTACTGCTTCCATGGTTTATTCAAAGCTTCAGTTTCGGAGCGGTTTGCCCGTCTTCAGCATATACTGCATGCGCTCCTGCGTCTTCGGGTTGCCGCACAGGCTCAGGAAAGCCTCGCGTTCCAGATCCAGCAGATACTGCTCGGAAACGTTCTGCGATGCCGGAGAGCCGGCCGCCGCTCAAGACGTGCGCCAGCTTCTCGGCGACGATCATATCGTAATCGCTGATGAAATGGCCCTGGCGGGCCGACCACGCGCCGAGCTTCATCATCGCGTAGGCGCTTTCGCCCGCTACCTTGATATCGCTGCGCGGCGCACCGGGCGCATAGTTCGGAACCAGCGAGAGCGCCAGCGCCTTGGCGTCGAAGATCAGGCGCTCGGGGTTCATCGAGACGGGATCGGCGCGATGGAGCAGCCCCAGCTTCTGCGCCTCTTCCGCGCTGGTGACAACTTTCGCGTACCCGATCAGCTCGAAAATGCGCAACGGATCGTGCAGCCGGACCAGCAAGTTCCTTGCAGCCGCCGCCGGCCGGGATCACGCCAACGCGCCACTTCCACCAATCCAATGTAGGTTTCGGCCGAGGCTTGCGCGCGCGTGCAGTGCATCACTAATTCGCAGCCGCCGCCTAACGCGCGCGAGAACGGCGCCGCCACCACGGGCTTGGCAGCGTACTTCAGCGCCATGTTCATTTGCTGGAATCGCTGGATGCCAAGATTCAGCTCTTCCCATTCGCCCTCTTGCGCGGCCAGCAGCACCAGCATCAGGTTGGCGCCCGCGCTGAACGTCTCGCCTTCGTTGGCGATGATCATGGCCTCGAAGTTGCGATTGGTTTCTTCCAGGCCCGCCTGCAGCATGGCAATGTTGTCTTCGCCTAGCGTATTCAGCTTGCTGTGGAATTCCACGCACAACACGCCATCGCCCAAATCCACAAGCGAAGCGCCGCTGTTCTCAAACACCACGCCGCGCGTTCGCTTGCGGTCCCGCAGCGTCAGGATGCCAGGCCGCGGTTCCATCGGCTGGTAGCTTTTCGAACGGAAATCGAAATATTCCGTGGTCGGGCGGCCGAGCGGCTCAGGTGGCCGATAGAGCGCGATGGTGCCGCGTGCCAGCGCGCTTTTGATGTTCGACGGTAGCGGCCGCCGTTCCATTTCCAGGCGCGACACCACTTCGAGAAAACCGACGGCGTCCCATAATTCGAACGGACCCAGCGTGTGCCCGTAGCCCCAGCGCATGGCGCGGTCGATTTCGACCACTGCGATCCGAAATCTCCGGGATCATTTCCGCGCAGTAGAGGAAGTAATCGCTCAGCACCTTCCACAGGAACCGGCCGGCGCGATCGTCGGCGCGAAGCAGGGTCCGCACGCGCTCGCCCAGGTCTTCGATATTGCGCGCCACTTCGACAGAGGCGAAGCGCGGCTTCTGCTGGGGCTGATACTCGAGCGTTTTCCAATTCAGCGCGTGAATTTCGCGCTCCTTGCCCACGCGTTTGTAGAAACCTTGCCCGGTCTTATCGCCCAGCCATTTCCGCTCGATCATCTTTTTTTCGAAATCGAGCGGCAGAAAGCGTTCGCGCCACGGATCGCTGGGAACAAGCTCATAAAGATTTGTTCCGACGAAGGCCCAGACATCCAGGCCCACCAGATCCAGCAGACGGAAACTGGCGCTCTTCGGCACGCCGATCAGAGAACCGGTGAGCGCGTCCACTTCCTCGATGCTGAAATCGTCCTCGACCATCGCCTTGCCGACGGTGCCGCCTAGAAAGCTGCCGATGCGGTTGGCGATGAAATTGGGAGTGTCCTTGGTGCGCACCACGCCTTTGCCCAGACGGCGGTCGGCAAATTCCTCAACGTCCGCCAGAATCTTCGGGTCCGTGTCGGGCCCGGGAATCAGCTCCATCAAGTGCAGGTAGCGCGGCGGATTGAAAAAGTGGGTGCCGAGAAAATGGCGGCGGAACTCCGGCGAGAAGCCTTCGGAAATTTTGGCCAGCGGGATGCCGCTGGTGTTGGTGGAGAGGATGGTGCCAAGTTTTCGGGCAGCGTCCACCTTGCGCCACAGCGCGCGCTTCGCGTCCAGGTTTTCGACGATGGCTTCGATGATCCAGTCGCACTCCGCGATCTTGTCCAGATCGTCGTCGAAGTTGCCAGCTTCGACCAGCGCCGCCTTCTCGTCGGTAAAGAACGCCGCCGGGCGCTGTTTCAGCGCGTTCTGGATACCTTGCAGGGCGGGCGTATTTGCGATTCGGCTGGCCTGCGACATCCAGCAACAGCGAAGGAACGCCCGCGTTCGCAAAATGCGCGGCGATACGCGAACCCATGGTTCCAGCGCCAAGTACGGCAACTCGTCGAATATTTCGCATAACGTTTCAGCGCCAATTCTTAGCCGTGACCGTCAGGGAGCTGTAGTCACGTCGTAGGCGGGAAAGCTGAATAGCTTGATTTTGCATGCGCTAGACCATGATAACGTCAGCGGTCTAGAGATTCACCGCGCTCATGTGCTGCTCCGGATAACGCGTACCGGCTGTACTGCCTTGGGGAAGCACGCGGTCGATTTCCCGCAGCTCCGCCGGAGTCAGCGTGATTTGCAGCGCCTTGAGATTCTCCTCCAGACGAGTTCGCCTCTTGGTCCCGAAGATGGGCACGATGTCCTCGCCCTGGGCCATCACCCACGCCAGCGCAATCTGCGCCGCGCTAGCGGCTTTCGCCTGCGCCAGAGCTTCAATGTGCCTTACCAGGTCGAGATTCTTATAGAAATTATCGCCCGCAAAACGCGGGTGGAACCGGCGGAAGTCGTTCTCCGGGATGTCCTCGGGCCGCTTGAATTCGCCAGTCAGGAAGCCGCGCCCAAGCGGGCTATACGCCACAAAGCCGATGCCGAGTTCGCGAACCGTGGCCAAAATGTCTTCCTCCGGGTCGCGAGTCCAGAGCGAATACTCGGTTTGCAGCGCGCTGATGGGATGCACGCGATGAGCGCGTCGAACGGTGCCCGACGCGGCTTCGGACAAGCCGAGATATCGCACTTTCCCTTCCTTCACCAGATCCGCCATCGCGCCCACCGTGTCTTCAATCGGCGTCTTCGGGTCCACGCGATGCTGGTAGTAAAGATCGATCACTTCCACGTTCAGGCGCTGTAGCGAAGCTTCGCAGCAGGCGCGAACATATTCGGGAGCGCCGTTCACCCCCAGGAATTTTCCATCGGGTGACCGCTGGTTGCCGAACTTGGTTGCCAGCACCACATCTTTGCGCCGGCCCTGGATCGCCTTACCGACCAGAATCTCATTCTTGAATGGACCGTACATGTCGGCGGTGTCCAGGAAATTCATCCCGCGATCGAGCGCCAGGTGAATGGTCGCGATGGATTCAGCATCGTCGGTAGCGCCGTAAAACTCCGACATACCCATGCATCCCAAGCCCACGCGCGAAACCTTCAGCCCCAACGCGCCTAAAGTAACTTGCATCATTTTCCTTATTTTAACCGGTCTCGTACACTGGGTCTGGTGTGGAAGCAACAAGGTTTCATGGTGAGCGTGATGCTCACCGCTGTGCTGCTGATCGCGGGTGGATTCCTGGGATTCTACGCCCTATTCCACTTGCCATCCCAACACGCGCTTATGAATGTGGAAGGCATCGTAGCGCTCAGCTTTCTTGCCTTGCTCTATGCCCGCGGCGGCGCCCCAAGCCCCAACCCAACCCGTTTCGATGCCATGCGGCCCGCTTTGGCGATGGCTGCAATCGCCGTCGTTATTGCGCTTGCATTCACTCCGATTATGCAGTCCCCGTTCCTCTACGACGACTACACGCACATCACCGATGCGTCGCGGTTCAACTGGAGCGTCGCTGCGCGGCAATTTGGAGCTGTCGACGGGCGCGGACTCTTCTTTCGTCCCCTCGGCTTCTTCCTGTACTGGTTGAACTACTTGTGGGCGCAAGCAAATCCGGTCTGGTGGCACGTCAGCAGCGTGCTACTGCATTTGGCTTGCACTCTCCTCACCTACGTACTATGCCGCGAACTTCGTTTGTCCCGCCCAGCAAGTCTGGCAGGCGCGTTTCTTCTTGGATAAATGGCGTATCGGCCGAAACCGTGGCGTGGATTGATGCGCGATTCGACTTGATGACAACTTTGCTGATGCTCTCGAGTCTGATCTTCGTCTGCCGCTATGCGACAACAGCCACGTTGGGATGGCTGGCGGGCGCTCTGGCGGCCGGGGCCTGCGGCATACTTTCAAAAGAGTCGGGATTCTGCCTGCCTTTGCTCATTGCCAGCCTTGCGCTGTTCCGCGACCGAAAGGACTGGAATCGAATCCTTCAGGCCGCCGGGTCCGCGGGCGTTCTGGCTGTCGCGCTGTTTGCGTATCGTTGGTGGGCGCTGGGAGGAATTGGCGGCTACGCGGACGCGGCAGGCGAAGCGAGTATCCTTCACGTCAACGTGCTCCATACTCTGGACGCGCTATTCGTACGCGAATGGGCTGTTTTGTTTTTTCCCTTCAACTGGTCCGCTCCCGCTAGCCCCGTCCTCCGCGCAGCCCTGGCGGCAACTCCCTTGCTCCTTGCAGCGTGTGCCTGGAAGGCCGCTCCGGCGCGCCGTCCATTCGTCGGCTGCCTGCTCTTCGTCATCGCCGCCGGCTTGCCGGTGCAGCATCTGCTACTGCTCGGTCCCGCGTTGAGCGGTTCGCGAGCACTGTATTTAGGAAGCGTGGGATGGGCGCTGCTGTGGGCCGTGGCACTCGACAGCATGGCCCCCAGGCCGCGCATCGTCGTCGCATGTCTGCTTCTATTGCTGGAAGGTTCGATACTGGAACACAATTTGACAGTCTGGCGCGCCACGGCGGAATTGGCTCAATCAGTGTGCGCGGACTTCGGCCGAATTGCAGCCGGCATCCAGGGCCCCATCATCGTGGGCGGGCTGCCAGACACCAGAATGGGAGCGGTCTTCTTGAAGAACGGTTTTCCGCAATGCGTGGAAATGAATTCCGGGGTTCCGGCCGATCGAATTGGAGTGCGCGATCGCGCAGCCTCGAACTTCATCTGGAGCGACGCGCACGGTCGAATTGAAAAGGCGAATTAGCCGACCGGAACTTCGCCCTCAGGCACATGATGGCGGCGTAGCGGTACGTCGCGCAACATCACGTGCAGTATGATCGCCAGCGTCATGATCACCGCGCTGGCAAAGAAGATGCGTTGCAGGCCATGCAGCAGCCCGATTCGCACGTTCGACATCAGCAGATGCAAAAGCTGACGTCCACCCGGGGAATGCGCCGAACATCGCGTCCAGCTGCGGGCGCAGCTGGACCAGCATCAGTGGATTCGAAAACAATTTCAGAGCTTCGGGCGGCGTGCCGGGCGGAATGCCCGCCAGTCAGGTCGTGATGATAGCTGGTCAGCAGCACGCTTCCGAAAATCGCCACTCCCATGGTGCTTCCGATGGAGCGAAAGAACGCCGTGGAAGCCGTGGCCGCGCCCATCTGGTTGCGCGGCGCCGACGTTCTGAACCGCGACCGTGTAGACCGGTTGCAGCAGGCCCATGCCGGTGCCCGCGATGATCATGGCAACAATCACGTCCATGCGCTGGGTGGTCTCGCCCATGCGTGCGAACAGGATCATGCCGATGGCAACCAGTATCGATCCGAATGACCGCCGCGATCTTATAGCTTCCCAGGCGCAGATTAAGCTGGCCGGTGACGATGCTGCCAACCACCGCGCCCATCATCAGCGGCGTCAGCAGATTGCCGGATTGCGTCGCCGATACGCCCAGCACTCCCTGCATGAACAGCGGCAGATAAATGATGACGCCGAACATTCCCATGCCGAGCACGAACACGCAGATCGAACACAGGCTGATGATCGGATTGCGAAACAGAGAGTCAGCGGGATCAGCGGCTCGATGGCCTTGGTTTCGGCGCGCAAAAACACCGCGAGCATCACCACGGAGAACGCCAGCAGCGATTCCACGCGCGGCGAACTCCAGCCGTAGTCGGTCACCCAGGTGAGCGCCAGCAGCAGAGGCACGATGCACAGGATGAGCGAGATCACTCCGGCCCAATCGAGCCGCCGCTTGACACCCTCGGGATGCAGATCGGGGAACTGGAAATAAATCGCGGCGATGGCGATCAGGCCTACCGGCAAATTCACGTAGAACGCGGCGCGCCAGGAGACATGATCGGTGAGCCAGCCGCCCAGCGTGGGGCCGAAGATGGAAGCCAGTCCCCACGATCGCCGCGAAGAAGCCCTGATACTTGCCGCGTTCGGCCGGCGAAAAGACGTCGCCGATGATGGTGAACGCCAGGCCCATCATCATTCCGGCGCCGATGCCTTGCAAGTCCGCGAAAGACGATCAGCTGGTTCATGCCGTCGATGGGCAGAAAGGTGAAGGTTCCCGATGCGCCGCATAGAGCGGACGTGAAGCACGAACATGCGTGGCCCCGCCGAGAAAAAACCATTTCCGGCCGTACATGTCGGACAGCTTGGCGAAGATCGGGACCGCCAGCGTGGAGGTGAGCAAGTACGTGGTGGAGACCCAGGGATAGCGGTCGAATCCGGAGAGCTGCGCAATGATGCGCGGCTCGGCCGTGCCTACGATGGTCTGATCGAGCGCGGCCAGCAACACCGCCAGCATCAGCCCGGTCATGGTGGCAAACATCTGCGGACGCGTGAGCCGGATCAGGCCGGAAGTATGGAACTTCTTCTCAAAAGAGCCAGGCTCGACTGCGGAGGCGGGCATTCCTAATGTTATCCTTTTTCGGGCGGGCCTTTCATCGATAGATAATCCTATGACACCACCGGACACTTACTTGCGCGCGGCCATCGAACAGGCGCGCAAGAGCTTGTCCGAAGGCGGCATTCCGATCGGTTCGGTGCTGGTGCATGACGGCCAGATCATCGGGCGCGGCCACAATTGCCGCGTGCAAACCGGCAGCGCGATCGATCATGGCGAGATGAATTGTCTGCGCAATGCCGGCCGCTTGCCGGCCAGGATTTACAGGAACAGCACCATCTATTCGACGCTTTCGCCGTGCCCCATGTGCAGCGGCGCGATCGTGCTTTATAAGATCCCGCGCGTCGTAGTGGGCGAAAACAAAACGTTTCTCGGCGCCGAAGGATTACATGCGCAGCCAGGGCATTCAGGTGGACGTGGTGCAGGATGAGGAATGCATTCAAATGATGACGGACTTCATCCAAGCGAACCCCGAGCTGTGGAACGAGGACATTGGGGTTTAAGGCATGGCCGGAAATCAAAACATTGAACGAAGCTTTGTTCGAGGATCTTATTGAACGGGCGCGACGCTCGCCCCGGCTTCGCGTCAATCACAACTTTCACGCGTCCCTGGAAGACAACCCGCATCGTTTCCTGAATGTCATGGTGAAAGGAACTTATGTGGCTCCCCATCGCCACCAGGATCCTCCCAAGGCCGAATCGTTCGTAGTCTTGGATGGCGAAGTGGCGTTTTTCATCTTCGACGATGCAGGCCATGTGGTGCGCACAGAAATGGTAGGCGGCGATCCCATGGGAATTGATCTTTCGCCCGGCGTCTGGCACACTTTGAGCCGCGTGTCGGCGCAGGCGGTCTGTTACGAGGTGAAGCCGGGGCCGTACTCGGCCGCCAATGACAAAGACTTCGCTCCTTGGGCGCCGCGAGAAGGCGATCCGGCGGCTGCGGCGTATCTCGAAAGCCTGATGTCGGCGCTCAAAAGCAAACGTGCTTGACCGTGTCCACCAGCGCGTGCAATCCGGCTGAAGCAAATATGCTGGAACTTTTCTCGAAAACTTTGCCATAGGCGACTCCCGCGATGGTCGCCAAGATCATGTAGCGCCAGTTAGGCAGCGGCCCGGGACCGTTGTCCAGATGCGCGCATCCGAAAATGAATGCCGAGATCAGCAGGGTCGATGTCTTCGTGCCATATCTTTGCGCGATGCAATTCTGGATCAGGCCGCGGAAGAGGATTTCTTCGGGCAGCGCCGTGATGGCAAGGATGATCAGATACTGCGTTCCAATGCGCGCCGGTGCCGGCTGCGCGGGCCAGTGAAATGGCGGCAGGAAGCCGAGGATCCGCCCGAGCACGATCAGGATGGGCGCGCAAGCCGCGAAGCCGAGCAGCAAGTTGACCAAGTCCCGGCCCGATCGCGGGAGATTGATTTTCATCCCGGTGAGTCGCCGGAACAGCAGAAATATCGAAAGGGCGAGTAGGATTGCGACGCCATACGCCATCAGGTGCAGCGTGCTTTGTGCGGGCTTCGGTATCCATTGATGGCCGAGAGAAAATTCGAGCGGAAACCACAGCAGCGCGATGATCAGGAAGTCGAGCCAGGCTGGAGGAGGAGTGCCCCGCGCCAGATACGCGACGGCCGTCGGCAAGAACGTATAGGCCAATATCAAGACCGCCAACGGGGCGCTGAACGCATCGAGTTTGGCCGCCACTGCCAGGAAGACCGCGGACAATACGGCCGGAATCGCAAACAAAATCAGGCGCCCAGAATCTCGATGTAGCGCGCCACTGCTTCGATTCCTCGGAAGAAATTCGGCAGGTACAGTTTTTCGTTGGGCGCGTGCAGATTGTCGTCGGGCAGCCCGAAGCCCATCATGACGCTCGGAATCCCCAGATACTCGTCGAAAGCGGCGACGATCGGAATGGACCCGCCCGAGCGAATATACACCGTCTCTTTGCCGAACACCTGCTTCATGGCTTCGGCGGCGGCGTGAATAAAAGGATTGTCCGGATTCACCAGCGAAGGCGGCGCGTTGTGGATGGTCTTGTACTCGGCCGTCACGCCCTTGGGACAAGCGGCCGCAACCGCCTTCTGCAACTGCGCCACGGCTTCATCGGGCTTCTGATCGGCCACCAGCCGCATGCTGACTTTGGCCACGGCGCGCGCGGGGATCACGGTCTTCGCGCCTTCGCCGATAAAACCGCCGCGAATGCCGTGTACTTCCAGCGTGGGCCGCGCCCACAAGCGCTCGAACAGCGGAATCTCCGGCTCGCCCACCAACTCTTTCACGCCGACTTCTTTCTCCTTGTACTCATTCTCGTCGAACGGAAGCCGGGCCCACGCCTCTCGTTCCTTGTCGCTGGGCGGCACCACGCGATCGTAGAAGCCTGGAATTCGAATGTGCCCTTCGCGATCCTTCAGCGTCGACAGAATCTCCGCGATGGCCTGCAGCGGGTTCGGCGCGGCCCCGCCATAGACGCCCGAGTGCAGATCGTGGTTGGCGCCTTCCACGACCAGTTCGCCATAGATGATGCCGCGCAGACCGACGCAGATGGTGGGCAGTTCCGGCGCGAACATCTCGGTGTCGCAAATCACCGCGGCGTCGCATTTCAGGCGCGCGGGCTTGCTGGCCACGTAGGCTTCGATGTGCTCGCCGCCGATTTCTTCTTCGCCCTCGATCAGGAATTTCACGTTGATCGGCAGCCGTCCATGCTGCTTCAGCAGGCCTTCCACGGCTTTGATCAGGATGTAGGTCTGGCCTTTGTCGTCGGCCGATCCGCGCGCGTAGATATTGTTGTCGCGGATCTCGGGCTCAAACGGCGGCGACTTCCATTCGTCCAGCGGATCGGGCGGCTGCACATCGTAGTGGCCGTAAAACAGCAGGGTGGGCTTGCCCGGCGCGCCCAGCCACTCCGCGTAAACCAGCGGATTGCCCTGCGCCTTCGATCAACTGCGCCTGCTCCAGGCCGGCGCGCTCCAACTCGCCGCGCACGAATTCGGCCGCGCGCTGGATATCGGGCTTGTGCTCGGATAGCGTGCTGATGCTGGGGATGCGGAGGAAGGTCTTCAGTCCTTCCAGGTAACTGTCGTGGTGCTGTTCGTAATAGTTCATGGCGTTATCTCATTTTGCAGTCAGGCTCACTTCGCTCACGATAATTCCCAATTCACGTTGGTCGCTTTCGCTAGGCGGCAGCGTGTGATCGAGGGCAAAATCGATGCGCACGCCATCGCTTTGCAGCTTATCGGGGGGGATGTCGCGAGTGTAAGTGTACTGGCCCGGTTTGGTGTAGATCTGCGGTTCCAGCTGGTATCCCTGGATCGACGCCGACAACCGCACCGAAGTCAGTTTCTGAATCACTGCGTCCGGAACGGCCAGCTTCATCGACAATTGAGCGCCTTTCTGATCGGAGTGCAGCGGCGCGGAAAGATCCACGGAAAACTCCTTGCCGGTCCAGCGCCAGGCGTTCTCTTCCACCTCGTAGAAGCCTTTCACAAAATGGGAGGCGACATTCGGATCGCCCGCATAAATGGCTGCTGGCTGAGTATCTGGCCCTGGCCGGAGCTGGCGCGGCGGCGCTTGCAGCCGGCCCCCATCAACAGCAGCGGAATAAGAATCAAGGTCAACCAGAGTGATCGCATCATGGTCTATCGCGGGCGTTTTGTTGCCGGATCAGTCCCCACACTTCTCGACGTCCACCAGGCAACTATAAAATGTGGCGCCCCCGCCGATATCGGTGAGCCGATCGGACGTGAGCACGTTGATGTTGCGGTGATCGGGCGACAGTTTGTTCCAGCGCACCGCTGGCGCCAGAACCACACCCGGCCGCACGACTCCGTCCACGTTCGCCACCAACATGCAGCTTCCGCGATGGTTGAAGACGCGCACTCGATCGCCATTTCCGATTCCGCGCGCGCGCGCATCTTCATCGTGCAGGAATAAAGTGGACGTCTGCCGCTTCCGCCGAGCGTTCGTTGCCGAAGGTGGAGTTCATACTGTCGTGGCTCTTGGCGGAAATCAGTTCCAGCGGAAAGCGCGCGCGCAATTCCGGCGCGCCGAGCCGCGATTCGATGGGCGGGTGATAATCGAGCGCCTCCGCGCCAAACTCGCACTTGCCGGACGGCGTGCCGAACCCACCCTGGGCGAAAGGCAGAAAAGGCGCGGAGCCCAGTGCGACATTCAATCGAACGGAATGCTCGCGATCCAAGCGTTCCAGGGTAATTCCCTGTAGAAAGGGATGTCCGGAATCAAGCACGGCTCGGATCATGTCGTCTTCCGAATCGGCGAAACAGGATTCGTCGAAGCCCATGCGTTGGGCCAGCAGCCGGAACACTTCTACGTTCGACTTGGTTTCGCCCGGCGCCGCCAGCGCCGGCCTGGCAAGTTGCAAGTAGTAATGCCCGTAAGCGCCATAGAGGTCGGTATGTTCCAGAAAGGTGGTGGAGGGCAGCAAGATATCGGCATGGTCCGCGGTGTCGTTCTGAAACTGCTCCAGCACCACCGTGAAGAGATCCTCGCGCCGCATCCCCGCCAGCACCAGATTCTGATTCGGCGCGATGGCCGCCGGATTCGAGTTGTACACCACCATCGCTTTCACCGGCGGGTCGTGCAACTGCGTCAAGGCCTTCCCCAGTTCGGTCATGTTGACGATGCGCGCCTCGCGGCCGAGCGGCGATCGCCGCTGCAATTCCGGCATTTCCAGCGCAGCCTTGTTCAGCCGGAACGCCTGGCTGGTGGACAGTTGCAATCCGCCGCCCACTTCCCGCCACGATCCAATCAAGGCCGGCAGAGCTGCAATGGCCCGGGTTGCCGATCCGCCTCGATCGCTACGCTGGATTCCATAGTTGAGCCGGATGGCGGCCGGCCGCGTGGTGGCGTATTCACGGGCGAGCGAAACAACGTCTTCGCGCGCAATTCCGGTCAGGTGCTCCACGCGCTCGGGTGGATATTCGCGCGCCCGCTCGGCCAGCGCGTCGAAGCCGTTGGTGTAATTCGCGACGTACCCGGAGTCGTGCAGGTTCTCGCCGATGATTACGTGCATCAATCCCAGCGCCAGCGCCAGATCGCTGCCCGGGTAGATCGCAAAATGCTTATCCGCCAGCTTGCCGGTGCGATTGCAAACCGGATCGATTGTGTAGAACCGCGCGCCCTGGCGCCTTGCCTCCACGATGAACGGCCATAGATGCACGTTGGTGGCGAGGACATTCGATCCCCAGGCAATGATCAGCTTGGAATGGCGGAACTGCTCGGGCTCGGTGCCATACCGGGAGCCGAGCGTGGCCATCAATCCCGCGCCTCCGGCGGCCGAGCAAATGGTGCGATCCAGCCGTGACGCTCCCAGCCGATGGAAGAAGCGCCGATCCATCCCGCCACCGTTCAAGAATCCCATGGTGCCCGCGTAGCTATAAGGCAAAATCGCCTCGGGGCCATATTCGGTGGAAACCTCTAGCAAGCGCCCAGCAATGGTATCCAACGCTTCGTCCCAGGAAATCCGCTCGAAATTTGCCCCCGCCTTTACCGCCGGCACGCTTCTGCGGGTAGAGCAACCGGTCCGTCGAGTACTCGCGATCTAAGTACCGCGCCACCTTACCGCACAGGAATCCGCGCGTTACCGGATGCGCTGGGTCACCGCGCAAATGGCTGCCTTTGCCGTCTTCAACGTTAATCAGCAGGGAACAGCAGTCGGGACAATCCAGCGCGCAGACGGAGTGTCGCACTTCCGGCATCTTTTGATTATAGCTTCGCGGGATTATTGCGTCGCGCAGCGCAGCGAAATCATTCATTCTGGAGGAGATGACGCACCGGGGAAACCGCCCATCCGCCGGCCGCGTCTCGTTAACAAAACGGCTGGTACCAAAGGGTGTTTTCTTAAGACCGGATTTTACAATGCCGCGGCTGTTTTTGGCGTTACAATCATTTTGAGGAGTTCAGCAATGCGTTGCCTCATCCCTGCGCTGTTGTTGGTAAGTCTGGCGGGACTCGCCTTCGGGCAGGGCCAGCCGGGCGGATCGTGGTCTCTGGGCGGTTTTGGAAGCGTTTTGTACCCTGGCATGGGACATGCGCCCACAGCCACGCCACCCATCGGGCAATTTGCGAGCAACGGGTTTTCGCGCGGCTTCGCCAACCCTGGACACGCGGGTCATCCGCAACACGGCTCCACAGTGATTGTGCCGTATCCGGTTTATTACGGCGGCTATTATGGCGATGGCTATTATGGCGATCCAAACTCCAACGGGTACGCGCCCGGCTATACGGATGACGGTTCGCAGTCGGGCCCCGGCCTGCCGTCGGTAGTGATCAATCAGAATTTCGTTCCGCCACAAGGCAATCCTCAGGTGCGCGAATACTCGGGCGACCAGCAGCAGCAACAGCCGGACCAATCCTCAGGGCTGAAGCTGTATCAAGCGCCGCCCTCGCATCCTTATGCCGATGCGGCCGCTGCTCAGCGAGCGTCGGCTGGCGATCAAGCCACCATCTACCTGATTGCCCTGCGCGATCACACCATTGTGCAGGCGTTGGGATACTGGATGGAAGGCAGCACGCTGCACTACGTAAGCGCCGAGCACACGCTGAATCAGCTTAGTATCGACTTAGTGGATCGCGATCTGTCGCAGCGCCTGAACGACGAACGCGGGCTGGATTTCCGGCTGCCTCAGCCGCGCTAACCGGCAGTGTACTGGCGAAGGAACTCGGCGTCGCCTTCCAGGAAATCGTAATCGCTCAATCGCTCGCGCGGAGCCCACAGGATCTGCTCGAAATCCAGATTCTTCGGTTCGCCTGAAAACTCCACCACGCGATAGAACAGCAGCATAATGGGCCAACGCCCGGGATATTGGAACTCATAGCGCCCGATCTCGGGGCCGACGCGCGCATGGATCGCCAGTTCTTCTGCCAGCTCCCGCACCACCGCGTTCTCCGGCGTTTCGTCTGGTTCCACCTTGCCGCCCGGGAACTCCCACTTCAAGGGATGCTGCCCCGTGCGCTTGCGCTGCGCGATCAGGATCTTCCCGTCGCGCTCGATCACTGCCGCCACCACCGTTGTCATTGCGTCTCACGTTGCATAATCAAAAAGAGTCCCCATTGTACAGCGAAGCCTTCCTCGATCACTTCAAAAAACCGCGCAACGTGGGCGAGCTTCCGCCGCCCGCCGTCACGGTGGAGATTTCCAATCCCGCTTGCGGCGATATCCTGCGGTTGTCGGCGCGCTTTGAGAACGGGCGCGTCGCCGAGGTGGGCTACAAGGTGCGCGGCTGCACGGCGTCCATCGCCAGCGGATCCGCGCTTACCGAATGGATGCTCGGGAAGTCCCGCGCCGAGCTGGCCGAGTTGAATGCCGCAAGCATTGAGTCTGCCGTGGGAGGATTGATCCCGGAATCAAAGCACGCAGCGGTGCTGTGCGTTGACGGGGTGAAGGCGCTGTTGCAAGCGAAGTGATCGTCCCATGCCCACCGGCATTTGCTGTTAGAATCCTGATAGATCCTAACTTCTTGTTATGCCTGAATTACCTTCTACCCTTGGAGCCTTGAAAAGCAGCAAATTTGGCGAGCGTCACCTTGCTTCCAGCACCCCGGCGAGCGTACCGTCAAAAGCGAGCTGCGTGAGAACCTGATCTGCAAACTGCAACGCGGTGAGGAACTGTTCCCGGGCGTGGTGGGCTACGATGATACGGTGATCCCGCAGATCGTCAACGCCGTGCTGTCGCGGCACAATTTCATCCTGCTGGGCCTGCGCGGCCAGGCCAAGACCCGTATCATTCGCATGCTCACCGGATTGCTGGATGAACACCTGCCCTACGTCGCCGGCTGCGAGATCCGCGATAATCCGTTTCATCCCATCTGCCGGCGCTGCCGCAATCTGATTGCCGAGCAAGGTGAGACCACACACATCGCCTGGCTGGATCGCGATCAGCGCTATGTTGAAAAGCTCGCCACCCCGGACGTGACCATCGCCGACATGATCGGCGACATCGATCCCATCAAGGCGGCTCGAGGCGGGCATGAGTTGGGGAACGAGATGACCGTGCATTATGGCCTGCTGCCACGCGCCAATCGAGGAATTTTCGCCATCAATGAATTGCCGGACCTGGCGGGCAAAATCCAGGTCGGCTTGTTCAACATCATGCAGGAAGGCGACGTGCAGATCAAAGGCTATCCGGTTCGCCTGCCGCTCGACATCATGCTGGTGTTCACCGCCAATCCGGAAGATTACACCGCGCGCGGCAAAATCATCACGCCGCTCAAGGATCGCATCGGCAGCGAGATTCGCACGCATTATCCGCTGACGGTGGAGCAAGGGCTCTCCATCACCAAGCAGGAATCCTGGGTGGAGCGGCCGTCGCCCATTCGCCTGGAGGTCCCCAACTATATTCGCGAGATCGTGGAGCAGCTCGCGTTCCTGGCGCGCGAAGACAAACGCGTGGACAAGCGCTCCGGCGTCTCCCAGCGGTTGCCGATTTCGGCGCTCGAGAACGTCATTTCCAACGCCGAGCGCCGCGCCCTAAAGGCCGGCGAGGACCTGGCCGTGCCCCGCGTGCTGGATATCTACGCTGCCTTGCCATCCATTACCGGCAAGCTGGAGCTGGAGTACGAAGGCGAGCTGAAGGGCGGCGACAACATCGCGCGCGAATTGATCAAGACCGCGGTCGGCAAGGTTTACACCAATTATTTCGAGGGCGTCAATGTGGCGCAGATCGTCCAGTGGTTCGAGTTGGGCGGCTCGCTCAAGATGGACGATTCGGTGGATTCGTCGAACATCCTGAAGCAGCTCGCGAAAATCCAGGGGCTGATGGAAAAGACCGGGGCTTTGGGCCTGGGATCGAGCGAACCGGATGCGGTGCGGGCCTCGGCGGCCGAGTTTATTTTGGAAGGGCTCTACGCGCATCGCCGCATCAGCCGAAATGAGGAAGTAGGATTCACGGCCGGCGAGCGCAAGCGGGAACCACCCGAGGGAAACGAAGGCCGCAGGCCGCCCCGAAAGCAGTTCAATTAGCCATGAAATGGATCCACTACACCAAGTTCACCGGCGATGATTTCGGGCTCAGCTCCGAAGATCTTCTGAAGGCGCTGTCCGATTTCTTCCTCGAAAGCGGCTTCCAGAACCAGTACATGGGCTTCAGCGAGTGGAACCAGCACACGCTCGAGGATCTGAAGAACGCGCTGCAGCGGGCCCTCGAGCAGGGCGACACGTTCGATCCCGAGCAGGCCCAGCGCATCCAGCAAGCACTCGAAAACATGACGCCCGAGCAGATGGACGACCTGATGAATCGCCTGGTCCAGAAGCTGGTGGATGACGGCTACATCAACACCGATCAGCCGCAGGCCAACGAAAGCGGTCCCGGCGGCACGGGCAACGCCGATCGCAAGGTGGATGTTAAGATCACGGACAAATCCATCGACTTCCTCGGATTCAAGACGCTCAAGGATCTGCTCGGCTCGCTCGGGAAATCGAGCTTCGGCGCGCACGATACGCGCGATCTGGCAACCGGCGTCGAAACCAGCGGCGCCGCGAAGCCCTACGAATTCGGCGACACGTTGAACCTGGACATCAGCCAGACGCTGTTCTCCGCCATCCAGCGCGAAGGCCTGAAGGTTCCGCATCAATCTGGAATACTCCGATCTGCACGTGCACCAGTCCGAATATCAAAGCTCCTGCGCCACGGTGCTGATGCTGGATTGCAGCCACAGCATGATCCTCTACGGCGAGGATCGCTTCACGCCCGCCAAGAAGGTGGCGCTGGCGCTGGCGCACCTGATCCGCACGCAATATCCGGGCGACAGCTTGCGCTGCGTTCTGTTTCACGATTCAGCCGAAGAGCTGCGGCTGGCGGATCTGGCGCGCGTGCAGGTGGGTCCTTATTACACCAACACGCGCGACGGCCTCATCCTGGCGCAGCGGCTGCTGAACCAGGAAAAGAAGGACATGAAGCAGATCATCATGATCACCGATGGCAAGCCCTCGGCGCTAACGCTCGAAGACGGGCGCATGTACCGCAACGCCTTCGGCCTGGACCCGTTGGTGATCAGCCGCACGCTCGAAGAAGTGGGCCGCTGCAAGAAGCAGGGCATCCTGATCAACACCTTCATGCTCGCCAGCGATTTCGGTCTGGTGAACTTCGTGCAGAAGGTGACCGAGCTGTGCCGCGGCAAGGCGTACTTCACCACGCCGTATAATCTGGGGCAATACCTGCTGATGGATTATATGAACCGCAAGACGCGCACTATTCATTAGGGGCTGAGAATCTTCTGTAGGCCCTCGAGCAGTTCCTGCGTTGGCGTCCCACGCGGTAAGCCGAGCGTTTCTGCCGCGGCCATTTCGTCCCCTGCTCTCCATTCGTCGGCGCTCAATCTATCGATCAGCATCTTGAGCCCTTGCAGATCCTTGTGCTGAGCAAGCCCCCAAACGGCCTCATCGCGCACTTCTTCAAAGCTATCCGTGAGCCGCTTCCGTAATGCTTCCCTTATTTCCGGGGAGTCCACGGAGCATTGCGTACCAAGTTCAAACGTCGCCCAGTCGCGGACCTTATCGTCGGCGTCATCCATTAGCTCAATCAGCGTGGCGATGGCATCTTCGCGCTGGCTGCCTTGAATGCCGTGCGCTACGGCCCAACGGACATCGGGATTTGAATTGGCCCGCATCTCAATCAAGGCAGAAATCGCGACGTCGCCACCAAGGTGCGACAGAGCCCAAGCGGCCGAGTTAACCACCAGTGCGGCTTCGTCACGCAGATATTCGATGGCGATAGCAACGCTCTCATCGAAGTGAGGCCTCTCCGAAAGCGGTTTGCCAGCACCGAGTTGCGCCAACACCGCGAGCCCGCGAGCTCGCTCCAAGGGCGCTGAGGACTTGCAGTACGTAGCCGCCAATTGGAACACTTCCTCAGTGCCCCGCCAGCGGAGAGCGCGTACGGCATCCAACGCGGCCTCATCTTCATAGTCGCCCTGAAGAGCGGCTTGGAATAGCTCCTCGTTCGTCGAATTCTCGTTAATCAACGGCTTTAGCGTAGCGTAAAATGAGTCCGAGGAACGAGCGAGCACGCACGAAGACGATCCGGTTAGGGTCTACTTGAATGAAATGGGCAAGGTTCCACCACTCACCCGAGAGCGAGAAATCGAGTGTGCCCGCCATATTCGCGCGCGTGATGAGCAGGCGGACATTTCCGAGAAGTACTTAGTGGAACCGAATTTGGCGCTAGTTGTCCAAATCGTGCAACAGCATCCCACCGAGCACGTCCATATTTTGGATTTAGTTCAGACGGGTAATCAGGCCCTGCTGGCCGCAGTCCAGACGTTTGTAAACTGCGACGCTGAGGATTTCTCCGCTTGTGCAGGGCCCCTCATTGAAAACGCCATCGTCCACGCTGTTGATTCCAGTGCCCACGAACGTGAGCGGTAGCGCTACCTATTTCTTGAGTAATTCAGCGAACTGCTTTTTGGTCTTTTCCACCTTCGGCTCGGCCACGCCCATATACGGATTGTGCGGATTCAGGCTGCAATAGTTCTGATGGTATCCTTCGGCCGGATAGAAAGCCTGCTAACGGAGTGACCACAGTCACAATGGGGGCGTCAAAAACCTTGGCTTGATCCAACTGCTGGATGTAGGCTTCGGCAACGCGCTTTTGTTCGGGATCGGAATAGAAGATGGCGGACCGATATTGGGTTCCCCGGTCATTGCCCTGGCGATTGAGCTGCGTCGGATCGTGCGCCACGCTGAAGAAAGATCTTGAGCAGTTGCCCATAGGAAATCTGGCTGGGATCGTAGGTGATCTGGATCGCCTCGGCGTGCCCGGTACCGCCCCCGCACACGGCTTCATAATTGGCGGTCGCGCGCTCGCCGCCGGAGTATCCCGAAACCACTTTCTCTACTCCGTCAATCTGGACAAACACCGCCTCCGTGCACCAGAAGCATCCCCCGGCCAGTACGGCCGGTTGCTTCCGGAGCGGGCTCGTCTTCAGGTCGATTGTGGGATTGGGAAAATCTGAAGCCATGGTGTTACAGACAGTAACATGCCCCACGGCATCAGAAAAGACTGTTGGGACTGGCCTGACCGTCCTCAAAACGTGATATCGTCTAGTCGAGCTGACATCGGGTCGCTCCTCGCGCCCGGCCGCCGATGCGCGGCGAGTTTTGGAGGCTTCTTCTGCCCCGCGGCATGTCGGCACAAGAAAAAGGAGCAACCTCATGGCATCTGTATTGTCCTCTCCCTCTGAACTAAACGTCGCCGTGTCGGCGACCAAACTTCTCATCAACAATCGGTGGGTGAACAGCCAATCCGGCAAAACGTTCGCCACCATCAATCCAACCACCGGTGAAGAGATCTGCCAAGTGGCGGAGGCCGACGCCGCGGACGTCGATATCGCGGTGAAGGCGGCGCGCAGCGGCCTTTGATCATGGGCCGTGGCGCAAAACTTCCGGTCCCGGAAGAGCGCGCCTCTTGAACCGGCTGGCCGACCTCATCGAGAAGAACGCCGACGAACTGGCGCGCCTGGAATCGCTCGACAACGGCAAACCGCTGGCATTGCGAAAGCCGTGGATGTCGCGGCCACAGTCGCCTGCTACCGCTATTATCGCCGGCTGGGCGGATAAGGTGATGGGCAAGACCATCCCCATCGACGGCCCGTTCTTCTGCTATACCCGGCATGAGGCCATCGGCGTTTGCGGGCAGATCATTCCTTGGAATTTCCCGCTGCTGATGCAGGCCTGGAAGCTCGGGCCCGCGCTGGCGACCGGGAACACGGTTGTTCTGAAGCCCGCCGAGCAGACTCCGCTGTCGGCGCTGCGCATCGGCGAGTTGATTGTGGAAGCCGGCTTCCCGGAAGGCGTGGTGAACATTCTTCCCGGCTTTGGGGCGACGGCCGGCGCCGCTATCGCGAACCACATGGACGTCGACAAAGTCGCCTTCACCGGTTCCACCGAAGTGGGGCACCTCATTCTGCAAGCCGCCGGAAGATCCAATTTGAAGCGCGTCTCGCTGGAACTGGGCGGCAAGAGCCCGAACATCGTCTTTGCCGACGCCGACATGGATCAGGCCATCGAAGGCTCGCACATGGGGCTGTTCTTCAACCATGGCCAGTGTCTGCTGCGCCGGCTCGCGCGTGTTCGTCGAAGACAAGGTCTACGACCAGTTTGTGGAGCAGAGCACGGCTCGCGCACGCAAGCGAACCGTGGGCGATCCCTTCGATGCCGGCACGGAGCAAGGTCCGCAAGTGGATCAAACGCAGCTCGACAAAGTGTTGGGCTACATCGAGTCCGGCCAGCGCGAAGGCGCGAAGCTGAACTGCGGCGGTGGACGCGTGGGAGACAAGGGATACTTCGTCGAGCCCACGGTCTTCTCCGACGTTCAGGACAACATGAAGATCGCACAGGAGGAAATCTTCGGGCCGGTGATGAGCATCATCCGGTTCAAGAGCCTGGACGAAGTAATCGACCGCGCGAACAAGACCGTCTACGGGCTGGCCGCGGGCGTCTGGACGCGCGATATCGGCAAAGCCCTGGCCATCGCCAACAATGTCCGGGCCGGCACGGTATGGGTGAACTGCTACAACGTGCTGGATACGGCTGCGCCATTTGGCGGATTCAAACAGTCCGGAATCGGCCGGGAACTCGGCGAGTACGGCCTGCAGCAATACACCGAAGTGAAGACAGTAACCGTTAAGCTCTAAACCCACCAGGGGCTGACGCCGCCGTGAACGTCAGCCCCTCAATCCCTCCGTCGACATCACAATGCAAGCCACCATCACCGACAAATTACTGGATCCCTCGGTTTGGGAGAAGCGATATTTCGACGGCGCATGGAAACTCGCGCCCGTCACCTTACAAGTTCGTGAACCCGCCACCGGCATTGAACTGGGCATCGCCGGAGCCGGCACGCCCGAACTCGCGGTGGAGCTTACCGAGCAAGCGGCCCACGCGCAACCGAAATGGGCCGAGACTCCGCCCGATGAACGTGCACGCATCCTGCGCCAGGCGGCGCGCGTGATCGAGGACAACTCCCAGGAAATCATGAGCTGGATTATTCGCGAGACCGGCGGCGTGACCGCCAAAGCCGGGTATGAGATCGCGGTGTCCACGGGCGAGTTGTACCATTCGGCGGCGCTGCTCACCCAACCCATCGGTCAAATTCTGCCTTCCGCGGATCCGGAGCGGATGAGCCTGGCCCGCCGCGTTCCGGTGGGCGTAGTAAGTGTCATCACGCCTTGGAATGTTCCGCTGGTGCTCTCCATGCGCTCGGTAGCCCCCGCGCTCGCGCTAGGGAACGCTGTAGTCCTAAAGCCCGATCCGCAAACGCCGGTCTGCGGCGGCTTTCTTCTGGCGCGCATCTTTGAAGAGGCGGGTTTGCCACCGGGCTTGCTGTCCGTTCTGCCAGGCGGCGCCGAAGTGGGCGAAGCGCTGGTCACGGCTCCCGTGGTGCGTTTGGTGACCTTCACCGGTTCCAGCGCCGTCGGGCGGCGAGTGGGCGAACTGGCCGGGCGCAATCTTAAGAAAGTGTCGCTCGAACTTGGCGGCAACAGTCCTATGCTGGTGCTGGATGACTGCGATCTGGATGCGGCCAGTTCAGCCGGAGCTTGGGGATCGTTCCTGCATCAGGGCCAGGTTTGCATGGCCACCAGCCGGCACATCGTGCTGCGCAGCGTAGCCGATGCTTACCTCGAAAAACTTGCCGCGCGCGCGGCGGCGCTGCCGGTGGGCGATCCGTTTCGCAAGGAAGTAGCCATCGGTCCCCTCATCAATGAGAAGCAGCTCAAGCGAGTGCACGGAATCGTGACGGACTCGGTGGCGGCGGGCGCGAAGCTAGTTACGGGCGGCACGCATGATGGCCTCTTCTACAAACCGACCGTCTTAGGCGGCGTGGCCAGTGACACCAGGGCGTTCCAGGAGGAGATCTTCGGACCCGTCGCGCCTGTTACCATCGCCGAAGACGACGATCACGCCATTGAGCTCGCAAATAGCACTGGGTACGGTCTGGCGGCCGCGGTCCAAACCGGTTCAGTGGAGCGCGGCATGCGCGTGGCACGCAAGCTGAAGGCTGGAATGGTTCACGTGAACGATCAGACCATCAACGACCATCCAGGGATTCCAATGGGTGGCATGGGGCAATCCGGCAACGGGGCGCGCTTCGGCAGCACCACGAATCTGGACGAGTTCACCGAGTGGCAGTGGGTCACCGTAAGCGGCAAGCCCGCGCGATACCCATTTTAGACCGCGCAAAACGGAGCGCAGCGCGAGGGTACTCCGCTAAATGTTGGCTGATGGCCGAACTAGGTCGTTCATTAGTTGTAGCGTTGCGGACTTCATCTCCACGCGAAGGCACTCCATCCGCGCCGATACAAGCGCGCTCAACAGCGCCGAGCACTAGAGCTTGCATCACTCGAGTGTGACTCCCGAATATAGGGGCCGTCAATAGGCCAAAAGGATCAGAGATCCGCTCCGGGGGCGATTGCCGCCGACCTAATGGCGGCGGCCTTTGCGCTCATGGCCCGCATGCCGAGGTCAACAGGCTTTCGCCGCGTCCCAATTGAATCGCTCGGCGAGCATGGAGCGAACTATATTCTGGTCCGTCTCCAAGCCGGCGGGATCTTCCGCCAGGAGCCAAACTAACTCATCGGCCAAGATCCTTCTCGCGCAATCCGTTTCTCCGCGCCGTTCGTAATTCAGCGCCCGATTCCAAGCCAGCACACAAGTCACCGAATGCGTCTTCCCCAGGTGCGTCCGCGCACCTTCGAAGGCTTCCCGTTCCAAGGAACTCGCTTCCTCCTCCAGACCCAGCTCGAACAGCACGGCGGCCATGTCGCCTTTCGCCGCCAAGGAGTCTGGATGGTTGGCGCCGAGCGAAGAAGTTGCGCGATCGAGCGCTTCTTGCAACAAAGCGATGCCTCCGTCGACGTCGCCCGCGTCCCCCATGGCGATCGCGAGCTCCACCAGCGCCCCGCTGCTAGACACTTTGCTGTTTGCCGCGCGGGAAGAAGTTCAAAGAGGCCGAGTTCATGCAATAGCGCAGGTGAGTGGGCGGCGGACCATCGTCAAAAACATGGCCCAGATGACCATCGCAGCGGCTGCACAGAACCTCGTCGCGCTGCATCCCGTGCGAATTGTCGGACTGAACCGCTGACGTTTTCCTTTGCGATGGGCTGCCAGAAGCTGGGCCAGCCGGTGCCGGATTCGAACTTCGTCTTGGAATCGAAGAGCACCGTATTGCAGCAGATGCAGTGGTACAGGCCGTCGGCGTGGTTGTTGGCGTATTTGCCTGTGCCCGGAAACTCAGTGCCGGCCTGGCGCGTAACCTCGAATTGTTCCTTCGTCAATTGCTTCTTCCATTCGGCCTCGGGCTTTTCCACTTTTTCGACCTCCACCACGCCGGTCCGCACGCCGAAAGCATCGAACTGGACGATTCGCACTACTTGCTTTCTCGCCGATGCGAAAGCCGATAAAGTTTTGACGCCCAGCACGGCGGGAAGGCCACAGCCAATGGCCTGCAGAAACAGCCGCCGCTGCAATTGAGACGAATTGAAGAGGCTCACTACTTGCCTCCTTTCACCAGTTCCGGAAACTCCGCGTGCAGGTTCGTCAACTTGGGCAAGTCGTTGTAGGCGACATAAGGCTGGTGCGGGTTGTGCGCGACGTAATCCTGATGGTAATCTTCCGCCCGATAAAACGCCTGCAGCGGAGCCACCTTCGTCACGATGGGTTTGTGGAATACCTTGGCCGCATTCAACTGCTGGATGTAGGCCTCCGCAACGCGCTTCTGTTCGTCGCTGGTATAGAAAATTTCCGAGCGGTATTGCGTCCCTTCATCGGGACCCTGGCGATTCAATTCCGTCGGATCGTGAGCCACCGAGAAATAGATCTTCAGAAGTTGGCCGAAGGAGACCTGCGATGGATCGAAGGTGACCTGGACGGACTCCGCATGCCCCGTCGTGCCGGTGCTCACGATCTCATAATGCGCGTTTGCTTTGCTTCCGCCCGCGTAGCCTGAGATCGCGCTCCGACACGCCTTTTACGGCGTCAAAAACAGCTTGCACTCCCCAGAAACATCCGCCGGCCAGAACCACCGTCTCGGACTTTTTCTCCGACCGGTTCTCATCCACAGCGGGACCGGGCAGGCTGGCGGCCCAATGTGAAGCTGGCGATCAGACTGGTCAGGCCAGCGATTCGAAGGACTTGTGACGAAATGTGTTGACATGGATCAAGCTCCTTGAGTCTCGATCTTGATAATATCACTTTGTGCGCCGTCGGCTGTCCGCCGGCGTGTATACTAGACATCGTCTGCCATAACAGAGACAGCCCGACACAGAGGAATCCATGGTACTGCTGGTTCTAGCGTTTCTGGGCGGCATTCTTACCATCATCAGCCCTTGCATTCTGCCGGTCCTGCCGTTCGTGTTTGCCAAGGCGGATCAGCCTTTCCGCAAGAGCGGGCTTCCCCTGCTGGCGGGCATGGCTGTTACGTTCGCCGCATTTGCCGCCATCGCCACCGTGGGCGGCGCGTGGGTGGTGCGCGCCAATCAATACGGCCGCGTCGCTGCTCTGGTTGTGCTGGCGGTTTTCGGCTTGACGCTGCTTTGGCCGGCCTTGGCCGATCGGCTCTCCCGGCCTTTTGTCCAACTTGGCAGCCGGCTTTCGCAACCGTCCGGCGTCTGGTTCCGAGCCCAAGCGCGCTCCGCTCTCTGCTGCTCGGCGTTGCCACCGGACTGCTCTGGGCTCCCTGCGCCGGACCGATCCTCGGCTTGATCCTCACCGGAGCCGCGCTCGAAGGCGCAAGCGAACGCAGCGCCTTTCTGCTGCTGGCCTACGCCGCCGGCGCCGCCACTTCATTAGCCGTGGTTCTGTCTGGCGGGCGGCCGCGTGTTCGCCGCGCTCAAGCGATCGTTGGGAGCGGAAGTCTGGATACGCAGCATCTTGGGCGTCGCCGTCCTGGCGGGCGTGGCGGCCATTGCGCTGGGCCTGGATCGCGGGCGTGTTGACGCAGCTATCGCTCGCGAGCACCTCGGGTGTCGAACAATCGCTGCTGGACCGTTTTCATCCCGCCGTCCAGTCCTCCAATGTTCCTCAAAAGAAGCCGGGCGGCGATGATGATGATGTCCGCCAAGGCCCAGGGCGCCGCGGCCGGACCACAGATGATGCCCGAGCTCTCCGGCGCAATCGCATGGCTCAATTCGCCGCCATTAAATCGCGATCAGCTCAAAGGGCATGTGGTGCTGGTCGATTTTTGGACTTACTCCTGTATCAATTGCCTGCGCTCCATTCCCTACGTTCGCGCGTGGGCGGACAAGTATAAGGACAGCGGACTGGTTGTCATCGGAGTGCATACGCCGGAGTTCGCCTTCGAGAAGGATCTGGACAACGTTAAGCGCGCGGTAAGCGAGTTGAAAATCACTTATCCCGTGGCCCTCGACAACGACTACAAGATTTGGAAAGCATTCAGCAACTCATACTGGCCGGCCGACTATCTGGTGGATGCCACCGGCCACATTCGCTTTCACCACTTCGGCGAGGGCAAGTATGACGAAACGGAGCAGCAGATCCAGCAACTGCTGAAGGAACACAATGGGCAGTTGTCCGTCAACGGACTGGTGAAGGTTGCGGCTACCGGCGCCGAAGCCCCGCCCGACAGCGACGTTGAATCGCCCGAGACCTACGTCGGTTACGAGCGCGCGGATAGCTTCCTGTCTCCCGGCGGATTGAAACAGGACGCGGCGCACGTTTACTCGGCCCCCAAGCATCTGGAGCTCAATCAATGGGGACTCGCCGGCTCCTGGACCGATCATGCGCAGGTGGCGAGTCTCGACTCGGTGCACGGCAAAATCGTCTACCGTTTCCACGCGCGAGATCTGCATCTGGTGCTTGGGCCCGCATCGAATGGCAAGCCGGTCCGCTTCCGGGTGACGATCGACGGTAAAGCGCCGGGCGAGAATCACGGAGTGGATACCGATGCGCAAGGAGACGGGACGATTACCGATCACCGTCTGTACCAGCTCATCCGTCAGAAGGACACGATTGAGGACCGGACTTTTGAGATCGAGTTCCTCGATCCTGGAGCGCAGGCCTTCGCGTTTACGTTTGGCTGAGCTAGTTCAAGAAGGCTTAGTTCTTCGGCAGCGGCACCGCGTACATTTTGAACAGCCCCGGATCTTTGTCCTTGTACGCCGCATCGTTCAGGTAAGGCAATTTGCCCTCGACGATCCAGGCCATGCCACGCGTCGCAGTCACGGCAGGCGTCATTCAAGTCCCTCTTTGATGGTCGTGATCACTGCATTCTCAGGCTGGGCCCCTGGAACGTCACGATGCTCATCTTGCCCGAGTTCTCGGCCAGCAGCAGCCGGTTCTTGCCGATCGCGCGCATGCCGTCGGGACGGTCGAGCGGCCGCGAAAGCTTGAGCTCCACAACGCTCTTCGACTTCCCGTCCGGCCCCAGATCCAGCGCGCAGCAGTTTGCCCGCGGTGACGCTGTTCACATAAAGAATCGTTTTGTCGCCGAAAGCCAGACCGTCGGCCCCCGCCAGCAGCGGATCCTTGGCGGCGATCTCCAAATTCTTGCCGCCGGGCTTCACCATGACCACGCTGCCTTGGCGCGTGTCGGTGACATAGAGTTGTGCCGTCGGCGCCACGGCAATGTCATTGCACAACGTGCCATCGCCAGGCAACACGTACGTGCCCTTGACCGCGCCGGTCTTCAGATCGAACGCCATCGCGGCGGTTGCTTCGCCCTTGTTCTGCAAATTGTTGGAACACACCCACAGGGTCTTGCCCTTCTCGTCCGCGTAGACGCCCAGCACCTGATTCAAACCGCCGGTGCCGGCTTGATCCACTCCTCGGCCGTCGTGCTTCCGGGCGCGATGCGGCTCACGTTGCCATGCCCCAGGCTGCCGACAATCAAGGTTCCGTCCGCGGTGGAAGTGATGCTTTCGGGAAACACGCGCGTACCGGGCAGCGTGATCTCGGTGATGGGTTGCGCCGCATAGACGCTCGCCGCCATCAGGATCAGCGCCGCGGCGCTCGATGCATAGCGAATTGAATGGTTGTGTCATTTTCATGTCTTGTATTTTAGACAATAGCATTTTAAGACGACACTGCAACTCTCTTTTACCACCCGAAATTGCTGACCACGAAATACACCACCGGCAGCGCGAACAGGCTGCTATCCAACCGGTCCAGCCATCCGCCGTGCCCCGGCAGCAGGTTCCCGCTATCCTTGACGCCCGCGCCGCGTTTCATCGCCGATTCACACAGATCGCCCAATTGCCCCGCGATGTTGGCGATCACCGTCAGCCCCAGCGCCTCCGCCAACGGCGCCGCCGGCAGCAGCCGGGGAAAATAGAGAGCGCCATAAATCACCGAGACAACCGTGGATCCGATGGACCCTTCCCAGGACTTAGCCGGGCTCACGTTGGGCGCCAGTTTGTGCCGGCCGATCGTTCGTCCTACATAAAGAGCGGCGATGTCGCCGGCCCAGTTGAGCGACAGCGCGAAAAAGAGCCAGTACGGACTGATCGTGCGCAACTCGATACCGCAGCGCAGTGAGCCGAACACATACGCCACCCCGAGCAGCAGCCCCGCAGCATCCGGCAGGGCTTGCGCCATCTGGCGCGACCGCAGCGCGAGCGACATCCCGAGGATGGCAATCAGGACGACGAACGCGCCGTCTTTGCCGGGCAGCAACAATATCAGCAAGCCGGCCACGTAGCCAAACAGGCCCGGTTTTCCCATTCCGTGCAGCGCCGCCAGTTCACTGTACTCGCGAAAGCACAACACCGCCACGCCCGCTACCGTCCCGAGAAACGCCCACTGCGGCGCCCACAGCACCATGTAGCAAAAGAACGGAATGAGGATCAGCGCCGTGACGACGCGCTTCATCGGACCAGCGGGCCGGGGGCCAGTGAGCCGACTGCTTCAATCCACTGGTTGCCGTTGGCCGCGGTGGTTCCCAGACCTCCGAACCGCCGGTGGCGCTTCTGGTAGTCCAGAATGGCGAGCAGCAGGTCCGCGCGCCGGAAGTCCGGCCACAAGGTTTCCGTGACGTACAGTTCGGCGTAGGCGATCTGCCAGAGCAGAAAGTTGCTGATGCGCATTTCACCGGAAGTCCGGATCAAAAGATCGGGGTCCGGCAGGCCCGCCGTGTAGAGCCGCGCTGCAATGGCCTGCTCATCAATGTGCAAATCGCGCAGCCGCCCCGCCATCCGCGCGTCAGCCACGATGGCATTGATCGCGTCCACCAGTTCCGCCCGGCCGCTGTAGTTGATGGCGACGTTCAGCCGCATGCCGGTATTATGCGCCGTAGCCTCGATCGCGGTCTCCAATTCCTGACGCACTGGCGCGGGAAGCTGATCCAAACGCCCCATGCACATAAATCGAATCCCGTTGCGCAGCAGGTCGGGAAGCTCCCGGCTCAGGTACAGCCGCAGCAAGCGCCACAGCATGTCCACTTCGGTACGCGGCCGTTTCCAGTTTTCGGCCGAAAACGCGTAAAGCGTCAGAGCCTGGATTCCCAGCCGCGTGCATGTTTCCACCGTGTTACGGACCGGGTCCATGCCGGCTTTGTGCCCAGCCGCTCGAGGCAGATTGCGACGCCGGGCCCAGCGGCCATTGCCGTCCATGATGATCGCGATGTGCGCGGGCAAGCGGCCCGGATCAATCGAGTTAGCGAGGATCCAATCCTTACTCGCGGGCTTGAGAACCTCGAAGAGGTCTTTCATGATCTGAACAAGCAATGATCTGAACAAGCATTGATCTGAACAAGCGTCAAGCTAAACTGCTATGGTACACCGGATGGGCAGCGGATTGCCGGTTCGCGTTATTGGATCGGGATGGTCGCGCCCGATGGCGTTGAGCTCGCACCGATGGCGATCGTTACCGGAACTTCGCCGCTCGGCGTTCCAGCTGGAATTCGCACGTTAAATTGATAGAGCCCGCTGATCGATCCCGGGGAAAGGCCGGCATAGAGAACGTCGGATGATGCCAGGGTGGTGCTGCCAATCGTGACGGTAATGGCATTCGTGAGCGATGCCAGGCCGGTGGCAAATTGCCCCGCGCAACCGCGGGGTTGACGTCTCCGAAACCGGTGCCAAAAAGAGAGACGACATCGCCTGGTTTGGCTGGCGATGCTCCGGCCACCACGCTGGAGTCGGCCACAGTGGATCCCGTTCCCGCTTCCTCGGCTGCGATGCTCATGGAGTTGGGGAACACGAAGAACGCCGGCGCGAAGAGCTGCAGCGAATTGAGCGTAGCCACGGCAGCTGCTGAGCCCGTTGCCGCGTTCCTGGATCGAGAACGCACGGTGAGCGTCACCGGACCGGTGCTCGGGAATTCCGGCATCTGCGCGTTAATTTGGCCGAAGCTCACGAATGCAATTGGTATCTGGACTGGCTGCGCCACGCCCGGCCCGGTAACCTCCACGCCCACGCATCCCAGTTCGGTGGGAAACGCGCCGTTCACATAGTCGCCCAGGCCGGCAGTCCGTGTGCGCCCCGAGGTCTGAAATCCGGACCCGAAGATGGAGACCATCGACAGCGGAGGAAAAGCTCGGCTGCGAATGACGCTCCGTTTAACACACTGTTGGAATAGCGGCGTTGCGCCCAAGGTACAGGTTCCCGCGTTCGCAAGGGTCTGCGTGTAAGTGTAGACATAGTCGCCCTGATCGGTGCCGTCTCCATTCGCGGCAACGGCGGCAACATAGACCTCCAACCGCCCGATCTCCTGCGGCGGCGGCATCCACGTAACGTCAAACTCGGTACGCTTGTGCCCTTCACGCCGCGCGGGGCGTTCAGGTGCTCGGCAAATTGCCGCGCGATGTTGCTGGCACAGGACGCTGGGGACCCGAACTGCGAACCGTCGTCGCACACCACCTGCTCCGACAGGATGCAGTTCGGGATAGAAAACGTCCCAGAGGATAGAGTCTCATCGCTCTGCTCACGAATCGTGATTTGGAAGCCCCACCGGGAGGCGTTGGGATTCTGCACCACGATCTCGAATCAATTGCTGAACGTTCGGGACATAATCGCTGACCGTCACTTTGAGCGAGCCGCTCGGATCGTTGACGGTATTCCAGTGTGGCAGGTGCTGCAGTTCTGGCCGCCATGATCGGTGGGTGCGCCGGTATAGCCCGATGCTGGGCGTTGCGCTCTCGGCGAAAAGACCCACGGCCGAAAAGAATGCCGGTATAACAACCAACAGCGGCAGCAAGCGCGAAGCGGTTCATCTCGACACATAGACTTTCATATCGGCAGAAAGTTACTCAGCTTATTTCCCGCTAATTCGGGCCAAAAGAATCAATGCTTTCTTGGCAATAGTACTCAGAGGCAAGCTCCTCCAAGCTTATTCTTCGGGAGCCATTGGAAACCATTTGCACGGGACTGCCCAGGGTGGCTCGATAGACCTGCACTAAGTAAGTCGTGTTGACAATAGTGTGGCGAAATCCCGCCAGCCGCGCCGTACAGTGTTGCATGTGGGCAGTTGTTCGCGCTCGGGAAGCTCCCAAAACCCAGCCAGCCGCCGGCTGTCGGCCGGGCGTTGCCAAAGCAGGATCTTGTCTCCTCTTTTCGATCGCGAGTATGTGCTTCTCGCGCCGGCTGGCGCATGGGACGCGCGCCACTTACCGGCAATTGATTTTCAACGCCCTGCTGGCGCGCCTGGCAGTGCCGCCGGACGGGGCAATGGCCGCACAACGGCTGCTTGGGCACACAGACGGTGGCGCCCAACTCCATCAGCGCTTGATTAAACTCGCCCGGGCGCCGGCGATCCAGCAAGGTATCGGCGAGCGCTCCGCAGCCTTCTTCGCACGACCTTCGATTTGATATTGCCAGGCTCGGCCGTCATGCGGCTCAGCACTCGCAGAACATTTCCATCCAGCACCGCATGCGGCCTCCCGAACGCGATACTGGCCACCGCCGCCGCCGTGTAATCGCCCACGCCCGGCAACTCGCGCAGCGCCGCATAATCGGCCGGAAACTGCGGCAACTTGACGATGCACGCGCGCGGCCTTTTGCAAATTGCGCGCGCGCGAGTAGTATCCCAATCCGGCCCAGGCCGCCAGCAGGTCTTGCTCGCGGGCCGACGCTAGGCGAGGAACATCCGGGAACAGAGCCAGGAAGCGCTCGTAATAAGGAATCACCGCGGCCACGCGAGTCTGCTGCAGCATGATCTCGGAGATCCAGATCCGATAAGGATCTTGCGTGCGCCGCCAGGGCAAATCGCGCTTGTGCTTCCGATACCAATGCAGCAGCTGCCGCCGAACCGCGGCCATATCCAGCATTCTCGATTCGCCGGCTGCGCTTCTTGGTGAACCACCTTGGAACGAGTATACTGTCACCAGATTCCGTGAGCGGTCGCATTATTCGTAGATTCCTTTGGAGCGGCTTTGCACTGCTCGCGGCTTCGCTGCTCGGCATGGACCTGTACGTGGCGCGGCACAGCGCCGAGCTATGGCGTCCACTGCTTGGGGTGACGCTGGCGGTGCTGGCGCTGGCGGGCGTTCTGGCGTTTCTCTTCACGCGATCCTTTTCCCGCCGTGTTTCTCAGATCCGCGCTTACGCCGAACGCCTGCTGGACCCGCCAGTTTTCGAGCAGCCGCTGCCGGCCGGTGACGACGACCTGGGCCTGCTGGCGCGATCGCTCCAGCGCACCGCGCCCCGCATCCGCGAACTGGTCGAAAGTCTGAAGCTGGAAGGCGCGCGCCGCGAGGCGATTCTGGCCAGCATGCTGGAAGGCGTGCTCGCCGTCGACAAGGATCTGCGCGTCACGTTCTGCAATTATTCCTTCGCGCGCACCGTGGACGCCCGTCTTCCGGTAGTTCCCGGCATACCGCTGCTGGAGCTGGTGCGCGATCCCGGTCTGCGCGAGATCATGACCACCGTGATCTCCAGTGGCGAGCGCGTGGAGCAGCGCTTGACCTTGCCCGGCGCCGGGGCGCGTTCCTTCGAAGTGCTGGCCGGCCCCTTGGGATCGCCCGCCACCCGCGGAGCCCTTGCAATTCTGCACGATGTTACCCAACTGGAGCGCCTGGAGCGTGTCCGCCGGGATTTCGTGGCCAACGTCTCGCACGAATTGCGAACGCCGCTGGCCGCCATTCGCGGTTACGCCGAAACTCTGCTCGACGGCGCGCTCGAAGACCAGGAGAACAACCGGCGCTTCGTCGAAATCATCCTGGCGCAGGCCACGCGGCTGAGCAACATCGCGTCCGATCTGCTCTCGCTTTCGGAACTGGAATCCAACGCCATCACCGCTCCGCCGCCCCAACCGGTCTCCATCCGCGCCGCCATCGAGTCCGCTCTGCGCACGGTGGAATCCACGGCGCGCCTGCAAGGCGTGCGTCTGGTGTGTGAAAAACTGGACGACTTAAAAGTCGTCGGCTATGAGCTGCGCCTGGAGCAGGTTTTCGTCAATCTGCTCGACAACGCCGTGAAGTTCAATCGCCCCAACGGGGAAGTGCAGGTGGAAATGCGGCGTAACAACGGCAAGGTGCGCATCCTGATCGGCGACACCGGCGTCGGCATTCCCTCCGAAGATCTGCCGCGCATCTTCGAGCGTTTCTATCGCGCCGACAAAGCACGCTCGCGCGCCATGGGTGGCACCGGCCTCGGTCTGTCCATCGTCAAACACGCCGTGGAGCAGATGGGTGGAACCGTCCAGGTGCACAGCCGGCTGGGTGAAGGCTCTGAGTTTACCATCGAACTTCCAACAGCCTAACCTGCTGACGGCCTCTCTCTGTAACGCGATATTAACCCAATCGTCATTTATCGCTAACGCTCCGGGGCTATCCTCCGTAAGGCGGTCTATAAATGTCTTGCCGCTTCGCTTTGGAACAAAATCTTGGAAAACCCAATGTGGGATGGAGATGATGAAAGCTAAAACGTTAGGAAGTGTGATTCTGTGCTCCGCGATTCTGTTCGGCGCTTCGTTGTTTGGGCAAGCATCCGCGCCTGCAGCGCCGCAAACCACGGACAACGATGTCGCCATTTTGAAGGCGCAATTGGCCGAACAGCAGAAGCAAATTGATGCGCTGAAATCGGCCATGGAAGAACAGAAGAGACTTATAGAAAAGGCGGCCAGCAACGCGCCGGCGCAAGACAGCCAGGATAGTTTTGCCTTGCCGCGCAACAAGGCGCTCGGCGATGTGGCCAGCACGACGCCGATTATTCCGTCGATTGCCCCAGCGGCGCCGCCGGTCATCAGCGCGGCCCAAGCGGGCAACGACTCTACATCACCCTTGCAGTTGAAAATCGGCGATGCGTACATCACGCCCGTGGGCTTCATGGATTTCACCAGCGTGTTTCGCAGCCATGACGCCGGCAACGGCATCGGAACCAACTTCGGCGGTATTCCCTACGGCAACGTCTACCAGAACAATCTGAGTGAAGAACGCCTCAGCATGCAGAACTCGCGCATCGGCCTGCGGGTGGATGCGCTGGTAAAAGGCGCTCATGTGATGGGTTACATGGAGGCGGATTTCCTTGGGAACAACGCGGCCAGCGTAGCAGTTACCAGCAACAGCAACACGCTGCGTTCACGTTTGTATTGGGTGGACCTGCGCAAGAGCGGTTGGGAAGTGATGGCCGGCCAAAGCTGGAGCTTGATGACTCCGGGCCGCGTGGGCATTTCGCCTCTCCCGGGCGACATTTTCTATTCGCAGGACATCGACGTGAATTACCAGGCGGGCTTGGTTTGGGGACGCATTCCCGAGATTCGGCTGGTGGGTCACTTCGCTAACGACAAAATGGCTTTCGCGATGGCCCTCGATCAGAACGAGGCCTACATCGGTGGGTCCGGTGGATCCGGCATCGTTACCGTCCCGTCCACCCTTTCATCCACCTACGTGGGCGGCGAGTTGAACAACGCTGGCACCACTGTCAACGCTCCCGCCCCCTTCCCCGATTTCATCGCCAAACTAGCGTTCGACCCCAACAAGTTATTTCATGCCGAGATCGGCGGCATTGTGAGCCCCTACCGCGTTTGGAATCCGACTACCAACGTCCACTTCACCAGTGCCGGCGGCGGCGGCTTCATCAATTCGAACTTTGCGATCGCCCCCGGCTTTCGTTTGATCGAAAATGTCTTCTGGAGCGATGGCGACGGCCGCTATATCTTCGGGTTGGCCCCGGACCTGGCGGTTAATTCCATCGGAAATCTGTCTCTCATCCACAGCGGATCCACGGTGGATGGCTTCGAGTTCACGCACGGAAATACGTTGCTCTACGCCTACTACGGTGGCGTTTACATCGGTAAAGACGTTATCGCCGACACCACCGGCAAGACGCCCGCCGCGGTTGGTTGGGGTTACACCGGTGCGGCCAACGGGCAGAACCGGACCATCCAGGAACTCACCTTTGGATTCAACCAGACGCTGTGGAAAGATCCCAGGTACGGCGCCTTGAATTTCATGGGCCAATATTCGTACCTCACTCGCAATCCGTGGTATGTCCCCAACAACGGATCGCCTGAGAATGCGCATCTCAACATGGTGTTTCTGGATCTGCGCTACACCCTGCCGGGTTCGGCTCCAACCTTAGGGCATTAGAAGGAAGTAAGCACGGCAATCGGAGGAGGATTGAGGTATGAGAAGAAATATATTCTGGACTCTTTTGCTGACGGTCGCCGGTACAATGGCGGCCTCGGCCGAAACCATCAACGCGGCGGGGGCCACCTTCCCCGCCCCCATTTATCAAAAGTGGTTTGAAGAATTTCATAAGGCGCACCCCGATATCCAGATCAATTACCAGTCCATCGGTTCGGGCGGCGGCATCCGCCAGCTTACTGAAGGCACGGTGGATTTCGGCGCTTCCGACATGCCGATGACTGACGATCAACTGTCGAAGGTCACCAAGTACAAGGTGCTGCATTTTCCAACCGTGCTCGGCGGTCTGGTCCCCACCTACAACCTCCCGGGTCTGGCCTCGCTGAAGTTCTCCGGCGATACGCTGGCCGGGATCTATCTCGGCAACATCAAGAAGTGGAACGATCCGGCGCTGAAGAAAGACAACCCCGGCGTGAATCTTCCCAACGAAGACATCACCGTGGTGCATCGCTCGGACGGCAGCGGCACCACGTTCGTGTGGACCGACTATCTCTCGAAGGTGAGCCCGGAGTGGAAGTCGAAAGTAGGCGCCAATACCTCCGTCAATTGGCCCGTCGGATTGGGCGGCAAGGGCAATGAGGGCGTGGCGGGACTTGTGAAGCAGACGCCAAATTCCATCGGCTACGTCGAGTTGATCTACGCGGCCCAAAACAAAATGGAGTACGGTTCCGTCAAGAACGCGGCCGGCAACTTCGTCAAGGCCGACGCCACTACGGTCACCGAAGCGGCCGCTGGCGCCGCCAAGGAAATGCCGGCCGACTTCCGCGTTTCCATCACCAATGCTCCCGGCAAGAACGCCTATCCGATTTCCAGCTTCACCTGGATGCTGATCCCGGACAAAATCGGCAATGCAACCAAGAAAAAATCGATAACAGATTTCCTGCAGTGGATGATGACCACCGGCCAGGGGGATGCGACAGGTATGGACTACGCGCCGCTGCCTAAGCCGATCATCGCCAAGGAACAAAAGCAGATCGCTCTGATAAAGTAAGAAGTCCTGGCATGGGAACCGCCGTAGTCACCGCGCCTCCGCAATCGCGTCCGCGGAAACTGACGAAGTTTTGGCGTGACGGGGATCAGATCGCCCACCTCGTCACGCTGATATTTGCGGCCAGCGTGTTCTTGGTCACCGTCTTCCTGGTGTATGAGCTGTGGATTCACTCCGGCCCTTCGCGCGCCAAGTTCGGATTCAGCTTCCTGACCGGAAAAACTTGGGATCCCGGTAGCCGACCAGTTCGGCGCGCTGCCCTTCATCTACGGAACCGTGCTTACGTCCTTCATCGCGCTGGTGATTTCCGTCCCGTTGGGAGTGGGCGCCGCGATCTTCCTTTCCGAACTGGCGCCGCCGAAGCTGTCCAACGCCTGCACGTTCCTGGTGGAGCTGCTGGCCGCGGTGCCGAGCGTGATTCTCGGCCTGTTGGCGATCTTTACTCTGGTGCCGATAATGCGCCAGTACATCGAGCCGTTCCTGAAGCACACGCTCGGCTTTCTGCCTTTGTTCCAGGGACCGGCCTATGGCGTCGGCTACCTCACTGCCGGCTTGATCCTGGCCATCATGACGTTTCCGTTTATCATCTCCATCTCGCGCGAAGCGCTGCTGGCCGTTCCTCGCGAACAACGCGAAGCCGCGCTCGCTTTGGGCGCCACCAAATGGGAATCCACTTGGCAAGTGGTGGTTCCCTTCGCCCGCCTCGGGATCATCGGATCCATCTTCCTCGCCCTGGCCCGCGCACTGGGGGAAACCATGGCCGTCACCATGGTCATCGGCAACGACACCGGCATTCACGCTTCTCTGCTTTCGCCCGGCTACACCATCGCCGCCATGATCGCCAATGAATTCACCGAAGCCACGGGCGATGTCTATCTCAGCTCGCTGGTCGAACTCGGTCTGGTGCTGTTCGCCCTCACCATGGTCCTCAACGCCGGCGCCCAACTGTTGATCATCGCTACCACCGGAAAGGGATCCAAGCAGCCCTAATGGACCGGTATCGCGCGGCGCAACATCGTGAACAACGTCATGCTGACGGTCACCGGCATCTGCACTGTGATCACCGTATCGGCTCTCTTCCTGATCCTGGGCTTCCTGGTAGTGAATGGCTGGCGGTCGGTGGATTGGAATTTCTTCACCAAGCTGCCCCTGTCTCCGGGCGAAACCGGCGGAGGCATGGCAAATGCCATCGTGGGCAGCGGCGTACTGATTTTGATCGCTGCGGTCATCGGCATTCCCGTCGGATTCCTGGGCGGCATCTACCTGGCGGAATTCGGCGGCAAGACCGTTCCGATGATGATCCGCTACACCGCGGACCTGTTGAACGGCGTGCCCTCCATCGTCATCGGGATCTTCGCCTGGACCGTGATCGTGGTGCCCATGCACCATTTCTCCGCCTGGGCCGGCGGCTTTGCCTTGAGCCTGATGATGATTCCCATCGGCCTGCGCGCCACCGAACAGTTTCTGCGCGGCGTTCCCAATTCGCTGCGCGAAGGTTCGCTGGCGTCTGGGCGCCAGCAAGACCCGCACCATCATCTCGGTGATCGTGCCCGCCGCCAAACAAGGCATCCTGACGGGCATGATTCTGGGCGTGGCCCGCGTCGCCGGCGAGACCGCGCCTTTGCTGTTTACGAGTCTGAACAATCAATTCTGGGCGAACACACTCAACGAGCCCACGGCGTCGCTGCCGGTCATGATTTACTACTCATGCCATCTCGCCGTACGACGACTGGCATCGTCAGGCCTGGGCCGCGGGCCTGGTGCTGCTGGTGCTGGTGTTGGTCGCCAACATCGCATCGCGCTGGGTGCTGTCTCGCGGAGCGTCCGCTCAAAGGGGATAGTAACCTAAAGATATGGCAGCCACGCCGGAATCTGCAAAAATGAGTGAAATCACCGCTCCACCATCCGTGCCCTCCGGCGTGCAGCCTGAGGTAGCCGCAAGACCAAAACTGCAGGCCGTCGAATCTGAACTTCTTCTACGGCAATTTCCACGCGCTGCACGATATCAACCTGGAGGTTCCCGAGAAGCGCATCACCGCGCTGATCGGCCCCTCCGGCTGCGGCAAGTCCACATTCCTGCGCACGCTGAACCGCATCAACGAAACCGTCAAGAATTCGCGCTACGAAGGGCAGGTCCTGCTGGACGGCCAGAATGTGCTGGAGATGGACGTCACCAAGCTGCGCCGCCGCGTGGGCATGGTGTTTCAGCGCCCCAATCCGTTCCCCAAGTCGATCTTCGAAAACATCGCCTATGGCGTGAAAGTGAACGGGCTGAAAGCCGGCCGGTCGCTCAGCGATATCGTCGAGCACAGCCTGAAGCGCGCCGCGCTGTGGGACGAAGTGAAGGACAAGCTGCATCAATCCGCCTACGGCTTTCGGGCGGCCAGCAGCAGCGGCTGTGCATCGCGCGCGCCCTGGCGGTGGATCCGGAAGTTTTGCTGCTGGACGAACCCTGTTCGGCGCTCGATCCGATCGCCACCTCCAAGATCGAAGACTTGCTGTTCACCCTCAAAGACCAGTGCACGCAGGTGATCGTGACGCACAACATGCAGCAGGCCGCGCGCGTGGCCGAGTTCACCGGCTTCTTTCTGCTGGGCAAGTTGATCGAATTCGACAAGACGGAGATCATCTTCAAGCGCCCGGCGAAGAGGGAAACCGAAGATTACATCACCGGACGTTTCGGCTGATCGAGCGGCTCACTGCGATGCGCGACTGGAAGGAGCAACCCTTGATCCACTTCAGAGAAGAACTCGACGAAATGCAGAGCCGTCTGCTGGAGATGGCGGGCTTGGTGGAATCGGCTATCCATCAAAGCGTCGCCGCGCTGGTGAACCGCGACGAGCAGGCCGCCAAGGAAGTGTTGTGGAAAGAGGCGCTCATCAATCAGAAGGACATCGAGATTGATGAGTACGCCACGCGCCTGCTCGCGCTCTATCAGCCGATGGCCCGCGACATGCGGTTTCTCACCGCCGTCATCAAGATCAACGGCGACCTGGAGCGCATGGGCGATCTGGCGGTGAACATCACCGAGCGCGCGCTGTCCTTGATGCGCGAGCCGCCGGTGAAGCCGCTGATCGATATTCCCCAAATGGCCAGCCTGGCCGAAGCATGGTGCGCAAGAGCCTGGATGCGCTGGTGAAGCGCGACGAGGATCTGGCCCGCAGCGTCCTGCTGTCGGACGACGAGGTGGATCGCCTGCGCGACGCGGTCTACAAGGAACTGGTCGCGTTCATGCAGGAACAGAGCACCACCATCCCGCGCGCCGTGGACCTGATGTTCATCGCCCACAACCTGGAGCGCATCGCCGACCACGCCACCAACATCGCCGAAGATGTCTGTTCCTGGTGAAGGGAATCGACGTCCGGCACCACGCCGAAGTGCGCGAGCAGACGCTTTACAGCAAGTAGGGTGACTGCACGAAGCCCTCGGGGGGGTAGTCTTCCCACAATCCATCGGCAAACAAGAATTCTACATACCGATAGATAAACATATTTATATCAACGTACTAGTACGAAGTTGACCTCGGGAAATCTTTTCTTCTTGCTAATTACTGAAGTTACTTGATAGACTTACTTCCATGCCAAGACAGCTTCTTGTCCGAACACTCATGGCGAGCGCCCTCTTCTCATATCCGCCGGATTACTTCCGGTTCTTGCCCAGGACGACGTCACCACCCAAAATGGGTCCAGCGCCTACGGCGGCGCTTTCATCACAGGCCCGGCTTCTAACCCGTTGAGTTTCTTGAACGGCCCGGCGTTCCGAACCACCGGCCGGAACACCCCCTACGACTTCCCCGATTTTGCTCCGCTGAGCAAGCTGGATGAGGGGCTCCCCTCCTGGATCGGCTTCGGCTTGGAAGAACGTCTCCGCTGGGAAGGCATGGTCAATCAAAGTTTCAAGGCCAACAACGACGACTATTACCTGCTGAACCGCTGGCGCTTCTTGATGCAGATTAAGCCCACCAGCTGGCTGCGCATTGTCGGGCAGATGCAGGACGCTCGCGCCTGGTGGCAAAATCCGCCTCTACAGCCGCCCAACACCAACCGCTTTGATCTGAAGCTGGCCTACGCGGAGATTGGGGACCCCGAGCATCAGTGGATCAGCGTTCGTGTCGGCCGTCAGTTGATCAATTACAACAACACCATCATTGCGAACTCCGAATGGCGCGATCAGGGCCGCTCTTACGACGCCGTGGTCACCAATCTTCACTACCAGCGATTCCGGCTCGGGCTCTTCGCAGCCTCGGCCGTCGTTCCGCTGGACGAGGGCATCAGCCATCACCTGGAAGGCAACAATATCTACGGCGCGTACGGCGCCATCGACAACCTCTTGCCCACCTCCACGCTAGAGCCGTTTGTCCTCTGGCGAGTCAACCCCAGCGTGTCGGTGGAGCCCACCGCCGCCTACAAAGCCAAGACCGGCCACGAAAACGAGCAAGCCTATGGCGTTCGCTATAAGGGTCTTGGCCTTTCGCAACCTGGACTATTCCGTTGAAGGAATTCGCGAGGCAGGCACGGACGGACCCGATAGCATATCAGGCCTGGGCCACCACCGACGGTCTTGCGTACCGCTTCTCCGATATGTACTGGAAGCCGCGCGTATTTACCCAGTACGATTACGCCTCCGGAGACAAGAATCCCAAGGACGGCACCCATGGCGCTTTCGACACCATGTACCCCACGGCGCACGACCGTTTCGGCATCAGCGATCAGTTCGGCTGGCAAAATATCAAGGCGATTCGCGCCGGCGTCACCATCGAACCGCACAACCGTTGGACCCTCACCGGCCAGTGGATCGATTATTGGCTGGTCAGCGCTACTGACTCGCTATATAACACCTCCGGCGGATCCATCGTTCGCAATACCGCCGGGAACCGCCGGCACCCACATCGGCCAGGAAGCGGACTTCTACACCTGGTACGAAATCAACCGCCACGTGAACTTCGGCGTCGGGGTGGGGCACATCTTTCCCGGCCAATACCTCACCACCATGGAGAAGGGTCCGAACTTCACCTATCCCTACTTCGCACTCAACTTTAAGGACGCCGGAACCACGCACTAGACACGCAACACCGATTCAGAACCCTCACCGTTGTCGTTTGATTGACCGGACGCTCACCGGCCTGTGAGTCGTCCGGTCAAAATTTCCTGGTGATCTGTCCGCTTCCCAACTTGCTTCAAGTTCCGGAATGCGCTAGCATCTCTTTTACAAGACAGCTTCACCTTTAAACGACAACCTCACATGACCTCTTACAAGCTAAGTTTGGGCCCTATGCACAGCCTCGTCGCGACGGATTCTCAGACCAACGCTTTCGCGGCTTGCGTTCTTCCGTGGCTCGCGATCGGGGCGTGGCTTGCCATGGGCGCATTCCCGGCGTGGGCCCAAACCGGAGCCAGCCTTTCCGGCGTGGTGACGAACCAAGCCGGCGCAACCCTTCCCGAGGTCGCGGTGACCATCAGGAACCTCGACACGGGTGAAACGCGGACCATCCCGACCGACGGCGCGGGGCATTATCAGGCGTCCGGCCTGCCTCCGGGGCGCTTCGAGATTCGCGCCGCAAAGCCGGGGTTCGCCGATGAAAGGCGTACGGGAATCAGCCTGGTGGCTGGCCAGAGCTGCCACGGCCGACATTCATATGCAGCCGAGCGCCTCAGACGCCTGTGCCAGCGGCCACGAGTTCCTCACCAGCGATTGCGCGCTGTCCTGGCACGGCATTACAGTGTACGGTGCGTATGATATCGGCGTCGGCTGGGTCAGCCACGGCTTACCGGAAAACGCCGCTAACTATGAAGGCGCTTCTCTGGTGAACCGAAACGGCTATCAACATCGATTCCTGGTCGCACCGAACAACCTGCAGCAGACGGGTTTCGGCATCCGGGGCAGGGAAGAGTTTGCGCCGGGCTGGGCCGTTGTGTTCAACGCTTCCACAGGCGTCAATCCGAATTCCGGCCAGCTGGCCAACGCGTCCGCCACCCAGACCATCAACAACGGCCTTCCCAGGAGCAGCTATTCTTACGCCATCGACGGCGCGCGCGCCGGCCAGCCCTTCAATGACGAATATTATGGCGGTATAGCATCCAAGGCTTTCGGGACGGTAACTTTCGGGCGTCAGCGCTCTCTCGGAACCGATGCAATGCTCCAGTACGATCCGGCCAACGGCAGCTATGCATTTTCGTACATCGGGTATAACGGCACCATGGCTGGCGGCGGCGACACCGAGGACTCCCGTTGGGACGACGCCGTGAAGTATCGCCTCACCACTGGCCCGGCCCATTTCGGCGCGATGTACAAATTCGCCGACGGTAATGGCGGCTGTTACTCGGCCTCCTCAACCTGGACCGCCGCCACCTGTACGCCGGAATCGGCGCACAACAACGCCTATGGATTTGACGTCGGCGGAGAAATCGGCAAGAACTTCTCCGTCGACGCCGTCTACCAACATTACAACCAGGCGGTCAGCGTGTTGAATCCCTTGCTGGGGCCTCAGAGCCCGACGGCGTCCTATCAGTCCACCACCAACAGCATCAATACCAACCAAATCACCGGGGCCAATCTGATCTCAACCAACGACACCGTATATGGCATCGTAACCGACAACAACGCCATTATGTTCGCTGCCAAGTATACGTGGGATGCGTTCAGGTTATTTGGCGGCTTCGAATGGATCCGGCAGACCAACCCGTCGAACCCGTTGGGCGTTGGCGCCTTGGACCAGGGCAGTGTTTACCTGAGCGGCGTCGAAGACAACAATCTTGATTCTCCCAAGGTCGTGAAGATCTGGTGGACGGGCGTGAAATACGCTGTCGACCGCAAAACCGACATCACTTTCGCCTGGTATGAGCAGTTGCAGGACGACTTCCGCGTGCCGTCGACCTGCTCCACCGCGGCCGGTTTCCGCGCTTCCTGCGCGGGTAGCCTCAGCTTTGGGTCGCTCTATATGGACCATCACTTCACGCCGCGTTTCGACGCTTTTGCCGGACTTGCGTATTCCTTCGTGACCGGTGGTCTGTCCATCGCTATTCCGCATGGCCCCGGCGTCCCCTATCTCCACAACAGCAACTATGCTCCGACCATCGGTGGTCGTTTCACCTTCTGATCGCATCCGTGGCCACGCACGACGCCCGTACAATGGTTGCTTGGAACCTGTCTCCCATTATTACTATTCCGATCGCTTGAAGTTGCAATTCTGGGATTGGGGGCAAGACGGCCTGCCGCCTCTGCTGCTGGTGCATGGTGGCCTGGATCATGCCCGCAACTGGGACTGGGTTGCCCGCTCGCTCCGTGAGCATTTTCACGTCTACGCGATGGATCTGCGTGGGCATGGCAACAGCGCCTGGGCGCCCGGGGCGATCTACAGCATCGCCGAACACGTTCTCGACCTCGCGACACTCGTCGATGTTCTCGGTGGCGGTCCGGTTCACCTGATCGGCCATTCGCTCGGGGGCATCTTGACGCTGCTCTACGCGGGACTCTATCCGGATCGCGTCCGCAAGGCCGTCGCGATCGAAGGCCTGGGACTGCCCGCGGCGCATCGCATTCATAAGCCCGCGCCCGAGCGCGTTCGCGCCTGGATCGACTGCGTGCGCAAATTGGAACAACGCGAGCAGCACAGCTATCCCAACCTGGAAGCCGCGGTCACGCGAATGAAGGAGGCCAATCCGCATCTTTCCGAGGAAGTAGCGCGCCATCTCACGGTGCACGGCACCAACTGGAACGCCGACGGCTCACTGAGCTGGAAATTCGACAACTACGTGCGCTGCCTTCCACCCTACGGTCACGGCATCGACGACCAGCGTGCCATTTATGGCGAGATCAACTGCCCCGTCCTGTTGGTGTGGGGCCACGAGAGCTGGATGCCCGATCCAGACACCGACGACCGCGCCTTGGCCATCCGCAACCGGCGAGTGCTGAAGGTGCCGGGCGCCGGCCATTGGGTGCATCACGATCGCCTGGATCTGTTCCTCGACGAATCCAAGCGCTTCCTGCTGGAATCTTAGCCGAACCGCGACCGTAACCGAGCCGCCACCGTGAGCGAGCGTTGTCATTGCCTACTGAACCGCCACCGTGAGGGGGCGTCGCCTTCGAAACCAAACCGTTTCCCTGTGCTTCAATACCAATAAGGAGCGTTTCTCCATGCGAAAGCCGTCGCTGTTTCCGACCCTCTTCACGTTCGCCGTTTTGATCTCCACCGTTCCCGCAGTGGCGGATTTTCAAACCGGCCTGGACGCGTACCAGAAAGGCGACTACGTGGGGGCCGCGAAGGAGTGGCGTCCGCTGGCGGACGCAGGCGACGCTGTCGCTCAATACAACCTCGGCCTCCTCTACCTGGACGGACATGGCGTTCCGCAAAATTCCGCGGAAGCCGCCAACTGGTTCCGGCGCGCCGCCGAGCAGGATTACACACAAGCCCAGCACAACCTGGGCGCCATGTACGGCTCCGGACAAGGCGTCAAGCGGGATTTCGTGCAGGCTTACAAGTGGCTGAACATCTGCGCGGCCAAGAGCAACGCCGGATGCGTCACTCAGCGCGACCTGATCGCCAAGAAGCTCAAACCCGGCCAGGTGGGCGAGGCTCAGCGTCTCTCCACCGAGTTCAAACCTCAGAAGGAAGCGGACAAACAGTAGCTGCTTCCGCGCACCACCTGCCAAGAGCCACCAGCCAATTGCCAACTTGCTGCCCGAGAAGCGCTCGATCGTTCACCGCTATTATGAACATATGAGTTTTCATTTGGGCGTGGATTACCGCCCGCGCGGTGACCAAGCTGCCGCCATCGATCAACTCTTCCGCGGCCTGCTGGACGGCGAAAAACATCAAACCCTGCTCGGTGTCACCGGCTCCGGCAAAACCTACACCATGGCGCAGTTGATCGAGAAGACCGGGCGGCCGGCGCTGGTTCTCGCGCACAACAAGACGCTCGCCGCGCAACTTTATCACGAGTTCAGGACCTTCTTCCCCGGCAATGCCGTCGAGTACTTCGTCAGCTATTACGACTACTATCAGCCGGAAGCCTACATGCCCTCCGGCGACATTTATATCGAAAAGGAAGCCACCATCAACGACGAGCTCGACAAGCTCCGCCTTTCAGCCACCCGTTCACTGTTCGAACGGCGCGACTGCGTCATCGTCGCCAGCGTCAGCTGCATCTACGGCCTCGGATCGCCCGAAGCCTATTACGGCATGCTGCTGATGCTCGAAAAAGGCCAGAAGATCTCGCGCCAGCAGATCCTGTCGCGCCTGGTGGAAATACTTTACGACCGCAACGACCACAGTTTCACCCGCGGAACGTTTCGCGTGCGCGGCGACGTGATCGAGGTCTTCCCCACCTACGACGATAACGCCTATCGCATCGAACTTTGGGGCGACCAAATCGACAGCCTCAGCCAGATCGACCCGATGCTCGGCCAGGTCCGCCAGACTTATTTGCGCCTGCCCATCTATCCCAAAACGCATTACGTGATGACCCCCGAGAGCCGCGAGAGCGCGCTGCGCAGTATCGAGACGGAGCTCGAATGGTGGCAGAAGGAGCTCGAAAAGGGCGGCAAACTGGTGGAGGCCCAGCGCCTGTACCAGCGCACCATGTTCGATCTCGAGATGATCCGCCAGATCGGCTATTGCCACGGCATCGAAAATTACTCGCGCCATTTCTCCGGGCGCCTGCCGGGAGAAGCGCCGCCGACATTGCTCGATTACTTGCCCAACGATCATCTGCTGTTCCTCGACGAGAGTCACCAGACCATCCCGCAATTGCAGGGCATGTATCATGGCGACCGCTCGCGCAAACAGGTGCTGGTGAACTACGGCTTCCGCCTGCCCAGCGCCATGGACAACCGCCCGCTCACCTTTGAAGAATTCGAGAACCGCGTCAACCAGGTGGTCTATGTTTCCGCCACTCCCGGCCCCTATGAACTCACTAAGTCCGCCGGCGTGGTGGTGGAGCAGATCATCCGGCCCACCGGCCTGGTGGATCCGCAAGTGGACGTGCGCCCCATCAAAGGCCAGGTGGACGACCTGTTGCACGAAATTCGCCGGCGTGTGGAATTGAACGAGCGCGTTCTGGTCACCACTTTGACCAAGCGCATGGCTGAGGATTTATCGGAGTATTACACCGAAGTCGGCGTGCGCTGCGCCTACTTGCATTCCGAGATTGGCGCGCTGGACCGCATGAAGATTCTGCGCGACCTGCGCCGTGGCGAGATCGACGTGCTGGTTGGCGTGAATCTGCTGCGCGAAGGCTTGGATCTGCCCGAGGTCTCGCTCGTCGCCATCCTGGATGCGGACAAAGAAGGCTTCCTGCGCTCCAGCGGCTCGCTCATCCAGACCATGGGCCGCGCCGCCCGCCATCTGAACGGACGCGCCGTGCTCTACGCCGACGTCTATACCAACAGTATGCGGCGCGCCATCGACGAAACCAATCGCCGCCGCGCCATTCAAGAACAATACAACCAGGAGAACAACATCATCCCGCAGTCCATCATCAAGCCCATCGACATGAGCTTGGTGCGGATCGCCGAGGGCGACTACGTCACCATTCCCGTGGAGCCCGAAGATCCCGCCGAAGAATGGACGCCCGAGCAGCGCGATAAATTCGTGTCCGAGTTGGAGGAAAGCATGCGCGATGCCGCGAAAAGATTTGAGTTTGAAAAGGCCGCTCAACTTCGCGATCGCATAAAAGTGCTAAAATCACTCGGAATTCATGAGCAAAGCGCAGTCGGTGGGCCTGATAGGCACGGGTAATCTCACCGATAGTCCGCTGACGCGCTTCTGGTGGCTACCCGAACGCCTCGGTCCCGTGAAATCGGCCTCCTATCGCGTGGCCAGCCGCATTGCCAACATGCTGCAGGCCGGCCATCCTGTTAAGGATTACGCGGAATTTGAAGCCTGTGTTCTCGTTTTGATCTGCGTACCGGAGGAAGCCGTTTCGCAGGTGGTTTCTGAGATGCTGGCGTCTGAAATTTCCTGGCGCGGCAAAGCCGTGGTCCTGTGCAGCACCTGGCTGGACAGCGGCGAACTGCGCGAGCTATCGGCGCGTGGAGCATCTGTCGGATCCATCAGTCCCATTCCCGGATTTGATGACGAGCGATATCTGGTGGAGGGCGACCCCTTTGCCATTCGCCAATCCAAGAGCCTGGTGGAGTATCGCGAGCGGCGCGCGTTAGCCATCGAGCGGCCGCTCAAGCCGTTCTTCCTTGCCGCGCTCAGCTGCACCGGGACGCTGCTGTTTGCCCTGCTCCATGTGGCATCCGAATCACTGCGTCACGCGCGAATCCCGCCGGCGCTTTCAGCTACCTTGCTCGAACGCCAGCTCTCGCGCACGCTTCGTTCGTTTCTGAAGGGTGGCCGGCGCGCATTCCCTGTACCGCGCGAGCTCCCCCGGCAACTGCGCGCCCTCTCTGGTGCAAATCCGGAGCTGGCGCGCTATTTGGACGAGAGCTGTCACCTGGCGTCGCGGCTCATGCAGAAAAGCCGAGCCGTCTGATAAAATGACCGCCGGGAGACACCATGGATCGGCGTGAATTACTAAGTTTGGGTGGGATCGCGGCCATCGCGGGTGCGTTTGGGGCGGCGGCTGATGAGCCGTCCGCCGGCAAGCGCGTGATTCGCATTTATGCCGACGCCGATGGCAAGTCGCACATCCAGGAATTGCCCATCGCAACCAAACCCGGCCGGGCTCGCAGGTCGGAGACCGCGGCGGTCACCGGATTGAGCTACGCCGAGTACCCCTCCAGCTCGGTCGAAGATTGGCATCGGACACCTGGCCGGCAGTTTTCGATTTCGATGTCCGGAGAAATTGAGGTCGAGGTGTCGGGCGGCCAAAAACACCATATCCACACCGGCGACATCGTGTTCCTCGAAGACCTTCAAGGCAAGGGTCACATCACGCGGATTCTATCTCCCGTCACCAATCTGTTCATCCGCGTGGCCGACGGTTTCGACATAGTCGCCTGGTCGCGCGGAGAATCTTGACCCGCCTCGCGCGCATTGGCTTGGCGCTTTCCAATTGGAGTGAACGCTGGTTCCCCGAGCCGCTGGTCTTCGCGCTGCTTGGGATCGTCGTCGTCTTCCTGATAGGAATCGCGGCTGGCGAAAGGCCTGCGGACCTCGCCATCCAGGGAGGCAAAGGCTTTTGGTCGCTGATCCCTTTCACCATGCAAATGGTGATGATTATCATCGGCGGCTATGTTGTCGCATCCACTCCTTTGGTCCAGCGCGGCATGCGAAAGCTGGCAAATCTTCCACAAACACCGCGCCAGGCGATCCTTTTGGTCGCCGTTTTCTCTGAGCTCACGGCTCTGATTTCGTGGGGAATGAGCCCAATCATTAGCGGACTTCTGGTCCGCCAACTCACGCAACGCATCAAAGGACTGGACTATCGTGCCGCGGGCGCCGCCGCTTATGTTGGTGGAGCGACGGTGTGGGCACTTGGCCTCTCTTCCTCCGCGGCGATGCTCATGGCCACTAAGAGCGCGCTGCCTCCCAAACTGCTCGCCATCGGCGGTCTGATTCCGCTCACCAGTACGATCTTCCTTTGGCCAAGTCTGTTGATGGCGGCCGTGCTCATCGTGACCGGCATATCGGTCGCTTACCTATCCGTCCCCGCGGCTCAGAACGCGCGAACCGTCGAGTCTTACGGCATCCGCTGGGAACCCTTCAATCTCGATCTCGAACCCCGCACCAAGCCCGGTGAATGGCTCGAATATAGTCCGTTGCTGACTATCCTGGTGGCCGCACTGCTCAGTGTCTATCTTGTGGATCTCTTCCGCACGTCTCCGCAAGGCGCTCTCGCGGCGCTCGATCTGAACACCTTCAACCTGATCTTCATCACCCTTGGACTGCTGCTGCAGTGGCGTCCCAAGCGCTTCCTGCGCGCGGTGACGGAAGTCATTCCAGGCACTACCGGCGTCATCATTCAATTTCCTCTGTACGCGGTGATTTTCGGAATGATCGTTGGCACGGGACTCTCCGACAAAGCCGCCCGCCTTCTGACATCGCTGAGCACCCACGACACTTTTGCGCTTCTCGTCGCGCTCTACTCGGCGACCCTCGGCGTCTTCATCCCCTCCGGCGGCAGCAAATGGGTCATCGAAGCGCCGTACGTTCTCCAGTCAGCCATTGAGCATCGTGTGAACCTGGGCTGGGTAGTGCAGATTTACAACGCATCGGAATCGCTGCCCAACTTGATCAACCCGTTCTTCATGCTGCCGCTGCTAGGCATCCTGCGCCTGCGTGCCCGCGATCTGGTGGGCTACGGACTCTTGCAACTCGCGGTCCAAGCCCCCATCGTGTTTTTCCTGTGCTGGTTCTTCGCCCGGCATCTGCCGTTCGTCCCGCCGATAAGATAGCGTTGACTCCATCCCAACATTGGTAAGTCACGTTCGAGCCCAACTCAAAAGTCTTCCGTCATCAATTACTTCCGGCAAGAAGCCAGATTCCTCGGAAGTCAATCAACGCTACACTCTTTAACGCCAACGCCTGGCAGCCAATCCCCAATCGCCAACCCCGCGCGAGCGAATGCGAGCGCCCAAAGTACTCTTGACAATCGCTCATCGCCCGACCACAATATGAATGGCGAAGAAAAGGCGAAATTGCATGAACCCAAACGCCGCTCGCGTCACCACGCTCGGACTGCGCCCGGACGCCAAGATCCGGGAATGCCTTCCTACCGGCCTCGCGTCGCTCGATGCTATGGTGGAAGGCTTCCCGCGCGGCGCCATCTCGGAGATCCTCGGCCCGGAAAGTTCCGGCCGCACCACGCTGGTCCATGCCCTGCTGGCCGCATCCACCTCCCGGCTTGAGATCTGCGCTTACGTCGACACCGACGACTCCTTCGACCCCGTATCGGCTGCCGCGGCCGGCGTAGCGCTCTCCCAGCTCGTCTGGATCCGTTGCGGCCACAACGCCGGGCACGCGCTCAAAGCCGCCGATTACCTGCTCCACGCGGGCGGGTTCGGCGTCATTGTGCTCGACCTCTGCCAGGTTCCGCCGCGCATCTCGAACCGCATCCCGATCTCCTATTGGTATCGATTCCGGCTCGCCATCGAAAACACGCCGACCATTCTCGCGCTCGCTGAAAAAGAACCTATGGCCAAATCCTGCGCGTCGCTGATGCTCGATATCGAGCGCAAGAAAACCATCTGGACCGGCGCGCCCGGCTTCTCGCTCCTGCGCGAAGTGGAATTGGAAGCGGCGTCGCGCAAACCAGTTCGGCCGGCAACGGCTGCTTTCAAAGCGAGGTCGCTCGCATGATGTTCGCTTGCATCCACGGGACAGCCGATCTTCCTCAAATTGCCGCCGCATTCTCGCCATCATTCGAACAAACCGCGCCCGACACCGTCGTCATCCGCGTCGATGGATTACGGCGGATCCATGGCTCGCCGCGACAGATCGCCGAAGCCATCGCCCAACACGCAGGCGACGATGTCAATATTGCCATCGCCGAAACCGCCGACGCCGCCATCATCGCAGCCCGCAATTTCCCCGGCGTCACTCTATTGACGAATGCCGCGCCAGATCTCAACGACCTCGATATCTCGACGCTCCCGCTCACCGAAGAGATGTCGCAAGTGCTCGATAGCTGGGGCATCTATACTCTCGATCAACTCGCTCAATTGCCCGAAAACGGCCTCGCCGAACGCTTCGGCCCGCATGGAGTTTACTTGCAGCAATTGGCTCGCGGCGCAATCCATCGGCCGCTCAAAATCTTCCAGCCCGAAACCACCTATGAAGATCGCATCGATCTGGATCATCCGGTCAGCCTGCTTGAGCCGTTGCTGTTTTTGATCGCCCGCATGCTCAACGATCAATGTGCCCGCTTGCTATCGAACGCCATGGCGGCCAACGAAGTGACCATTCGTTTGGAACTTGAAGATCGCGCAGAGCACACTCGCACCCTGCGCCTCCCCGTCCCCATGCGCGAAAGCAAGTCGCTCTTGAAGCTTCTGCAAATGGATCTGGAAGCGCATCCGCCCACGGCGCCCACCATCGCCCTCGCTCTCTCGCTCAAACCGGTGCACCCGCGCACCGTCCAAACCGGCATCTTTCTCCCCGTCACGCCCGCGCCCGACAAACTGGAGCTGACGCTCGCCCGCATCCGCGGCATCGTCGGCGAAAACAACGTCGGCCTCCCCCAACTCCTGAACACCCACCATCCTCATCCTTTTCGGATCGTGCCTGGCAAATCGCCAACCGCCAATAGCCAATCGCCAACTTGCCAACATCCAATAGCCAATAGCCAGGGGTTCCGCTATTTCAATCCGCCGCTCCATGCAACGATCGATCTCATCAACAACCGCCCTGTGCGCCTCTCCGCCCCGGGCATTCACGGAAAAGTACTCAACGCCGCTGGCCCCTGGCGAACTTCGGGCGACTGGTGGACCACCACCGCCTGGAATCGCGACGAATGGGACATCGCGCTTTCTAACGGCGCTCTCTACCGCATCTATCGCGATCCTCACTGGTTCATCGAAGGCTCCTATGACTAGCGAGTACGTTGAATTACGCGCACGCTCCGCCTTCAGCTTTCTCGAAGGCTCCTCAGTCCCCGAAGAGCTAGTGGCTCGCGCCGCCGCGCTCGACTTCCCTGCCCTCGCGATTCTTGACCGCGACAACATCTCCGGCGCCGCCCGCTTCCACATGGCCGCGAAAAAGGCCGGCATCCGCGCGCACATCGGCGCTGAAATCACCTGCACCGACGGTCATCGTTACCCGCTGCTGGCCGAAACTCGCACCGGTTATCAGAACCTGTGTCGATTAATCACGCGCATGAAGATGCGCGCCAAAAAAGGAGAGGGCGCGGCAATTCCCGAGGAGTTTGCCGAATTTTCTCAAGGCCTGGTATGTCTTGCCGCGTGGCCCGATCCCCGCTTCCTCGACCTGTTCGGCGCCAAAAACATATTCGTCGAACTCCAGCGCCACTACAATCGCGCCGAAGAAGCGCTCAACCAGGCGCTTATCGATTTCGCTCGGCAGCATCGTTTGCCGCTCCTCGCCACCAACGGCGTGAGCCACGCCACCCCCGAATCTCGCGAAGCGCTCGACGTGCTCACCTGCGTCCGCCACAAGACCACCATTCACGAAGCCGGCCGGCTGCTTTCCATCAACTCCGATCGCTATCTGAAAAGCGCGCAAGAAATGTCGACGCCTCTTCGCTGACCTGCCCGAGGCCATCGCTAACACAAAAGCGCTTTCCGATCGTCTGCAATTCACGCTCGCCGATCTCGGCTATCAATTTCCCAGGTATCCCACCCCGCCGGGCGAAACGATGAATTCGTTCCTCAAAAAGCGCGTGGAAGAAGGCGCGATGAATCGCTATCACTCGAAGTCCGTCGATCTGCGCCGCCGCGCCCGCCACCAGATCGATCGCGAGCTCGCGCTCATCGAAAAGCTCGAACTGCCCGGCTATTTCCTGATCGTCTGGGACGTCGTCGACTTCTGCCGCCGCCAGAACATTCTGGTGCAGGGCCGCGGATCGGCCGCCAACAGCGCGGTCTGTTATGCGCTCGGCATCACGGCCATCGATCCGGTAGAGATGGAATTGCTCTTCGAACGCTTTCTTTCCGAGGAGCGCGGCGAGTGGCCGGACATCGATCTCGATCTTCCCAGCGGCGATCAGCGCGAGCGCGCCATCCAGTATGTCTACGAGCGCTACGGCAAATTCGGCGCCGCCATGACCGCTAATGTCATCACCTATCGCGGCCGCTCGGCCGTGCGCGACATCGGCAAAGTGCTGGGCTTTCCCGAAACGGATCTCGCGCAAATCTCGGCGCTGGTTCCATCCTGGGGCTGGGTTGATCCAAAAGAGCCGGATCCGAAAGAAACCGCCGAGCGTCAGTTCACCGAAGCGGGATTTTCACCGCAAAAGCATCCGCTGATTGGAAAGTTTCTGGATCTGTACATGACCATCCAGGATCTGCCGCGCCATCTGGGCCAGCATTCCGGCGGCATGGTGATTTGCGAAGGCCAGCTCGATTCCATTGTTCCGCTGGAGCCGGCCACTATGCCCGGACGCGTGGTGATCCAGTGGGACAAAGAAGATTGCGCCGATATGGGGATCATCAAAGTGGATCTGCTGGGCCTGGGCATGATGGCCGTGCTCGAAGAATCCATCCAGCTGATTCGCACAGCGTATCGCGAAGAAGTGGACCTCGCGCATCTGCCGCAGGACGACCCGCTGGTTTATCAAGCGCTGCAAAACGCCGACACCATCGGAATGTTTCAAGTGGAAAGCCGCGCGCAAATGTCGTGCCTGCCTCGCCTGCGGCCCGAGCGCTTCTACGACATCGTAGTGCAAGTGGCCATCATCCGGCCCGGCCCTATCGTGGGCCAGATGCTGAATCCGTTTCTGCGCCGCCGCCAGGGCCGAGAGAAAGCCGAGTGCCTGCATCCCTCGCTTGAACCCGTGCTGCGTCGAACCTTGGGTGTCCCGTTATTTCAAGAGCAGTTGCTCCGCATGGCGATGATCGTGGCCGGATTCTCCGGTGGCGAAGCCGAAGAACTGCGCCGCGCCATGGGATTCAAGCGATCTGAAGCCCGCATGCGCGACATCGAAACACGCTTGCGCGATGGCATGACGCGCAACGGCATCATCGGCAAGCAGCAGGACAGCATCGTACAATCCATCACCGCCTTCGCGCTGTATGGCTTCCCAGAATCGCACGCCGCCAGCTTCGCCTTGATCGCCTATGCCAGCGCGTATCTGAAATGCCGCTATCTGGCCGCTTTCACCGCCGCGATCCTGAACAATCAGCCGATGGGTTTCTACGCGCCCGCTACGCTTGTAAAAGATGCCCAGCGCCACGGCTTGCATTTCAATCCCATCGATATCACTCGCTCGGATTGGCTGTGCAGCATCGAGGAAGAAAATGGGGAGCGGCGCGTTCGCCTGGGACTGAACTACGTCAAGGGACTGCGCGAGCAGCCGGCCCGGGCCATTCTCGCCGCGCGCGCGCAAGCGCCCTTCGCAAGCATCCAGGATTTAGTGGACCGCGTCCCCGAGCTTCGCAAAGACGAACTGCGCAAGCTGAGCGAAATCGGCGCGCTCAATTTCATCACCGCTTCGCCCACGCACCGCCGCGCCGCTCTGTGGGATTCCGAACTCGCCATCCGTCCCACCGGCCCGTTGTTTGCCAATAGCCAACAACCAATAGCCAACAGCGCCCCGCTCGTTCCCATGACTTCAAGCGAGCGGCTAAATTCAGATTTCAGGAACACTCGCCTCACCATCGGCAAACATCCCATGGCCTTTCATCGCGAGAAATTAAACGCCCTCGGCGTCACGCCCGCGTCGCAGTTGAAATTCGTGCACAATGGCCGCCCGGTTCGCACCGCGGGATGCATCATTTGCCGGCAGCGCCCCGGCACCGCCAAAGGGCTGCTGTTCCTGAGCATCGAAGACGAAACCGGCGTCTCAAACGCAGTAGTGATGCCCGACGTTTTCGATCGCGAGCGCAAAACCATCCTCAACAATTCCTATCTGGTCATCGATGGCGAGATGCAGAATATCGACAATGTCTACACCGTGCGAGCCGCGCATTTCGAACCGCTGCACGTGGCCGAGGAGGCCGTGCCATCGCACGACTTCCACTAGTAAAGCCCCATCCGCTCCTTCACCAGTTGAACAGTGGATTTTGCTATCGGCGATACGCGTTCCGCGCCATCTTTGAGCACGCCCGTCAGATAACCCGGCTCATCCATGATCTCGGCGTAGCGTTTTTGCAGCGGCTCCAGATGAGCGACCACAATATCGGCCACCTTCTTTTTAAGATCACCGTAACGCAGGCCGTTGAACTCCGCGTACGCCTGCTGAGGCCCCCAGCCCATAAACGCTTTACTGATGTCTATAAGATTGAGAACTCCTGGACTGAGATTCTCAAAGTCCACGGCAGGCTGAGAATCCGTTGTTGCGCGCATAATCTTTTTTCGCGCCACCTCAGGAGCATCCAACAACGCAATCGCGTGACCAGACCCCGGCACGGACTTGCTCATCTTTGCTGTCGGGTCATCGAGTCCCATCACACGCGCACCAGCAATAGGCAGATTCGTATCTGGCACCACGAACGTTTCCCCGTACAACGAGTTGAACCGCTGCGCGATGTTGCGCGCGAGTTCCAGATGCTGAATCTGGTCCTCGCCCACCGGCACAATCGCAGCCTGGTAGACCAAAATATCTGCGGTCATCAATACCGGATATTGCAGCAGCCCGTCACCCACCGTTTCCTGTGCCTGCGATTTCGCTTTATACTGCGTCATCCGTTCCAGCCAGCCCACCGGCGTAATGCAGGTCAGCATCCACGCGAGCTCAGCATGCTCCGGCACTGACGACTGCACCACGATCGTCGAATGTTTCGGATCAATGCCCGCCGCCAGAAACAGCCCCGCAGTCTCCAGGATCTTCGCGCGCAGTTCTCCCGGTTCTTGATACACGGTGATGGCGTGCAGATCCACGATGCCGAAGATGCTTTCGTAGTTGCCCTGAATCTCAACCCAATTCTTAAGGGCACCCAGATAATTTCCAATGTGCAGATTGCCAGTCGGCTGAACGCCGGAAAAGACTCTTGCCTTCATGTTTGAACATCCATGGTACCCTTTCGCTTGCAAGAAACTCTAACGATCGAAAAGCTGGTGTACGGCGGCGAGGGGCTGGCTCGCCTGGAAGGCAAAGTGATCCTCACGCCCTTCGTCCTTCCGGGTGAAGTGATATTCGCCGAAACTGAGCGCGCGAAAAGCGATCTGTGGCGCGGCCGCTTGCTCGAAGTGCTGCAGCCGTCGCCCTTGCGGATCACGCCCGGATGCCCCTATTTCCAGCGCTGTGGCGGCTGCCAGTATCAGCACATCGACTATCCGTTCCAGCTGGAACAAAAGCGCGCGATCCTGCGTGAAGCGCTGCAGCGCGTGGGCAAAATCGACTTTCCGGGCGACATCGGTGTGATTTCGGGCGAACCGTGGCAGTATCGCAATCGCATTCAGCTTCACATCGAAGATGGGCATGCCGGATACTTCGGCCAACATTCACGCGATCTCATCGCAATCGATCACTGTCCGATTGCTTCGCCGAAGCTCAGTGAGACCATTGGTAAGATTAACGCTCCTCAGGCGAACACCGCAGTGGAGCTGTTCACCAATGAATCGGAAGTACAAGTGAATGTTTTGGACCGGGTGCCACGGCCGGCGTTGACTACGCTGGCAGCGCTCGGAGTGACAACACCGATCGAATACAACGGATTCCGCGTCGGCCGCAATTCTTTCTTCCAGGTGAACCGTTTCCTGATCGAACGTTTAGTCGATTGTGCCGTTGGTGACGCGCAAGGCCAATGGGCCGTCGATCTTTACGCGGGCGTAGGCCTGTTCTCAAAAACACTGGCCGAGCGCTTCGCCAAAGTCACAGCAGTGGAATCGGGCGAGAGCAGTTTTCGCGACTTGGCGCATAACTTCTCACAAGGTAGTGTGAATGCGAATGTCGAGGAATACCTCGCGGGCCTTAACGAAAAGCCCGATTTCATCCTGGCCGATCCGCCGCGCGCCGGCTTGGGGAAGACCGTTGTGAAGGAGTTAAGACGCATTCGCGCGCCGCGTCTGACTATCGTGTCGTGCGATCCGGCGACGTTGGCGCGCGATCTGCAAGGCCTTACGCCCGAACACTACCGCATCCAGAAGATCACGCTGCTGGATTTGTTCCCGCAAACTTTCCACCTTGAAACGGTAGTCGAACTTTGCGCATGAGCAATTCGGCCAAGTTCAGAGCGATGGCGAAGCCCAGCAGCAGGGGCCACAGCCGCAATGTGGAGGACTCCGATCTGCCGCCCGAATCGAACACCTGCCTGGGCGACGGATTAAATCGCCCGCCCGTAAATTGCGCAACCGAGCGCAGCAGGAATTCGTTCGATCCGTAATCGAGCAGCTCTTGCTCGGGCCGATAATAACCGACTTCGGGAAAGGCGCGGGATTCTTCCAACGGCCGGATGCGGAATAAACCCTGCAAATCGCCGATATGAATGGTCCCACGATAGGATTTTGCGGCAAGCTTCGTAATGGGCACCGGGTGACGAAAGCCATTCGGACCCAGGACGAAAATTTCGGGCAGCTTGGACGGATCTTCGGCGTCGGCGCCGAGATGATAATTCACTCGCAAGTCGCCGCTCGCGCTGTCATACTCGGCCTGGGCTTCGCCGCTTTCGGCGTGCGGCAGCAGATCGCGAAACGTGTTGGTCCACAGCTTGTCGAAGCCCTTCCATGTCACCCAATCGGCCGCCCAGCGGCTCTTCGCGTCCGACGTGAATACATCGGCGCGGCCCAGACCGTACTGCCAGCGCACCAGCAGAGGATCCATCTCGTCAATCTTGAGGATGGTGTCGGCGGTCGGCTTGCTGATGAACCGCACATAACCTTTGAGCGGCGGCGCGGTATCGATACCAACGCCGTCCAGAATCTCTGTGTTCTTCGCGACGAAGGGCCGCAAAGTTTTTTCTACGGCGGTAGTGCCGGTGTGCTCCATCACGTCTTTCAGCAAAATCTGCTCCAGCCCGGCGGGTTCGTTCAAGAAGTACGATTTTCCGCCGGCGACAGAAGCGATCTTTTCCAGATACGCCCGGTTCACGTCCTGGCCGAGACCAACAGTAGAGATGGTGACGTGCTGCGCGGACGCTTCTTTCGAAAGGTCCAGGCTATCGCCCTCTTCCGAAATACCGTCGGTGAGCAACACAATGTGCTTGAACGTGGCGTGCGTGGGCAGCACTTTGCGATACGCCTCCGTCAGCGCGGGCGCAATCTGCGTGCCGCCGTCGGGCACAATTCCAGAAATCAGGCGCTTGATCAGCACCTTGTCTTCGGCGCGTCGAATGGGCACGTCCCATTGAAATGAGTTGTCGAAGATCAGTACGCCCACCAGGTCGATAGGGCGAAGATTTTCGACCACGCCAATCGCGGCCTGGCGCGCCAGCTCGATTTTCTTGCCTTCCATGGACGAAGATTTGTCGATGATCAACACCACCGCGGTGCCTTCGGGCGATCGCGGCGGAGCGAGTTTGGCCGGCAGAGTGCGATCGAGGGAATCCTCCACCTTCTTATTTTCGGCGTAGATGTTGCGTTCGCCCGCGATCACCAGCAACCCGCCGCCTTGCTGTACGAACTTCTCGATCTCGTCCTTTCGGGCAACAGGCAGCGACTCCATATCCAGATTGTTCAGGACCACCAATTGGTAGTCTGCTAGCGTGCCGTGCGCGGGATCGGCGGTGCGATCGACATCGAATTGAGCCGCGGCCAGGGTCTGAAGCAAATGCGCCTCGGTGCCCGCGGGATCCTGCGAGATAAACAGTACCTTGGGACGACGCAAAGTGACGGCGCGGTCGAAGCGGATTTCGCCCAGCCCGTTAGCTTGGATCACGCCGCTGAGGCTCAACGCACCGGCGGCGGTGAGACTGGCGTGAACGCGGACCTGATTGTCGCCCTTCTCGAGCTTCACGGGATTGGATCCGAGCACTTTTCCCTCGGCGCTGATTTCGACGGAGCCCGACACCGCGGAGGGCGAGGCAATGCTCAGATCCACCGGGAACTGCTCGCCGGTGAACGCCAGGGTGGGCACGGTGACCGATTCGAGGCGCAATGTGGGCTCAGGCCGGCCCGCTAGCGCCACCGTATCGATCGGAATGCCGAGGCGCTGCGCCTGCCAGGCCGCGCGCGTGATGCTGCCGGCGTTCTCCTTGCCGTCGGAGACCAGCACGATTCGTGGAACCAAGTCCGACGGCAGCGAACTGATGGCTTCTTCGATGCCGGATTCCAGATCGGTGGCGCGTCCGGCTTCGCCCGCGGTGGGTTCGAGGCGCAGGCCGCGCTGCTCGCCGGCGGCCAAATCGCGAACCGATCGGGCAAACGGCAGAACGCGTACCCAATGCCGGCCGCGCGCCTTGTCGAGACCCGCGGCGAATTCGGAAGCGCGCGCCAGGTCTTGCGGCGAAACGCTGGAGGAAGTATCCACCAGAACAGCCACCGCCATTTTTGTTTGGGGAACGGTCAGCGTTGGCTCGGCCAGAGCCAGTACGATGGCGAGCGAATGCAAGTGTCTTCAGAACGAGCGCGGTGATGCGCCGGGTCCGCCGCCACTCAAAGAACATCCAGCCGAGCGGCAGGAGCAGGAAGATCAGCACCCAGGTTCGCTCGAAGGTCACGAGGCTTTCCTCCACGGTTCTCCAGGCGCAATGCGCCTGTGCGGCGCGCAGGCGGCGATCGCTACGGCCATAAAGAATCCAGTCCGCGAGCAAGCCGGCAGCGCCAGCCAGGGCCAGCCAATGCCAAAGATCGCGAGAGGTTGGGCCGCTGGGGGCGCGGCTGGGCAAACCGGATTTTACATTGGAAGGCTTCCACACCGTGTCGCCGGGCTGCGGCAGCGTGAGCGAGTAGACCAGCTCGCGATCGCCGGTGAGCACGCGCACAACGCCCGGAGCGCCGGTAAAGAATCGGAGGATTTGCCTTCCACGGTGAAAGGCAGCGGCTGTCCTTCTTCCGTCTGAACACGAATGGCACTTGGATCGATTTCGGATTCCAGCTCGACGTCCACCGTACCCACGGTGCCCGCCGTCAGCTCCCAGGAACGAAACGCATCGGGCGCCATCCAACGAATGATATTCGCGAACAGCAGCGGCGTGGTGAGCTGGTATTTCATTCCCGATCGCACGGGGTGAAAGCCAAGCACCACCATTTTCGGATTGCCGGGGCGCGCCACGATCAACGGACCGGCGTCCGATCGGGCAACCACGATGTCGCCCGCTGCGCGGGCCGAAAAATCTCGGCGTTTGCAAGCTCAATGTCGCGCGCACGCAAGCCGGCGCCCAGCGGATGATCGGCCAGCCACTGATTCAGCTTCACCTTTTGCTCGTGCACTCTGCACCGGAATCGGCGATTTTCCGGCGGGTGGTTCCAGCCAGATGCTTTGCGCGGCGGGCGGCGCAGGAGGGGCGAAATGATCCAGCAGAACGATACCGCCGTGAGCATCCGGCTGGTAACTCGAGACAGGAAGATAGCTGGCTTGAATGCCGGGAATGGCGTTGAAAATGGGCCGCAGAAGATCCGGCTCGGCGGAATAGATGGTGACGGGCAGGACGCCGCGCGGCGGGAGTTCGAGAATGGCGCGGCTATCCTGGCGGAAAGCGTCCTGTGTGGCGAGGCGAGCTCTCCAGCCATCCGGCGGCGCGCGTTTTGAAGCGGAAACTCACGTCTTGTTCGGCAGCGGGCTTCAGTTCCAGGCGGCGAGTTGCCACGGGCGATCCGCCGAAAGCGACAGTCATGGGAACAGAACGGGCCGCCGCTCCGTAGTTCTTCGCGGCGATGAAGACCTCCCAGGCATCGGGATCGTCCATGGCGCGATGCACGCTGACTTTCCGCAATCCGACGTGCTCGGTAGGGCCGTCAATGGCGATCAAGCGGAAATTCGCGGGCGGGTTCAAACGCGCGGCCTGCTCGCTGGGAATGCGGCCGGCCCCGACGAAAACAATCTCACCGGGACGCTGGGCCTGCACTTTTTGAGCTTGCGCGGCGAAATCGAGAGCCTCCTGCAGATTCAGCGGCGCGACGCCGGGCTGGGTTTGATCGATGGCCAGGTGAATCTTCCTGCGGTCCGATTCGAAAAGCAGCGCGGGCGTGGCCAGCACGTCGGCTCGCACCACCATGACGCGATCGGAGGGCGGCAACGCGTTCACATAATTGTCGGCCGCCAGGCGCGCTCGATCGATGAGACGGGCATTGGCCGAAGCGCGCGCGCCATCCACGCCGAGGAATCGAGAATCAGCACGTGATCGCGCGAATAACGCGCCGGAGAGCCCAGGCGAAGCTGCGCGATGGCCAGCAGCAGCAGCAGCAAGCTGATCAACTGCAGCAGCAAGGACCAAGGTTGCTGCAATTTGCGCCGATGCTTGAGCACGGGAGGCTTTTCGGCAGCGGCGAAGAAGCGCAGCGTCGCGACGGTGTGGTGCTTGCGCATGCGGTCCAGCAGGTACAAAGCCACAACGACGCCCGACAGCGATCCGAGAATCGCCAAAAATTCGGGAAGAGACAGATTGAGGAAGAACATCGTGACTTACTCGAGTCCGCCGGCGCGCGCCAGCGGGCCAAACACCGCCTCTTCGATTGTAGTTGCCGTGCTGAGCCCTACATAACGCCCGCTATTGCGCAGCCCAACGCGCTGGATGTCACGGGCGTGCGCGTCGAACGCCTGCGTGTAGTTCACCCGCGCCGCGGCGTCGAAACCGATTTCGAGCGTATCGCCCGTTTCGGCGTCCGTCAGATCGAGCAATCCATCCCAACCGGGTTCGCGATCCTCATCGGCCCAGACCTGCACCAGAATCAACTCGTGGCCGAAATCGGCCAGGTATTGCAGCGGGCGCTCGCAGCCAGCGTCGTCCAGGAAATCGGAAATAATGATCAGCAGCCCGCGCTGCGGATAGGTGGAGATGAAGTCGCGCGCGATTTGAAAGTAATCGGTACGCCCGAAAGGTTTAAGCCGCTCCAGAAACTTCACGGCTGGAATGAATCGGTGCCGGCCGCCCCCGCACAGAAAAGAATCACCCAGCTCATGGCCGAAGGGTTGGATGCAGATGGTATCCAGCCGCACCAGGCCGATATAGCACAACGCCGCCGCCAGCTTGCGCGCATAGTCAAACTTAGAGACGGCGCCGGTGCTCATGGAGTTGCTGCAATCCAGCAGGATGCGGACGGGAATGCGCGGTTCCACCTGGAACATCTTCAGAAACAGCTTTTCCAGGCGCAGGTAGGCGCGCCAGTTGACGGCGCGCAGATCGTCGCCCTGATGGAACTGGCGATGATCGAGAAACTCCTGGCCGGCGCCGGCAAAGTGCGAAATGTTGTGGCCGCCCACCAGGCCGGGGAACGATTTTTGCCAGCGGATCGCCAGCCGCTCGAGCTTCTCGAGGAACGCGCTGTCGATCAGTGGCTCGGTTTTCACTGGACGGCTTTCACTGGCGCTTTTCACTTGACTGCCAGCGGCGGTGACGCTTTCGATGATCGTGCTCAGAATGGTTTCGGGCGTCTGTCCGTCGGCGTGGGCGTCGAAATTCAGGATGATGCGATGGCGCAGCACAGCGGGCGCGATCTCGCGAACATCGTCGGCGCTGACGTTCAAACGGCCGCGCATCAGAGCCAGCACGCGTCCGCATTCCACCAGGGCCTGCGCGCCGCGCGGCGAGCTGCCATAGCGGATGTATTTGTTCGCCAGCGGATGAGCGCTGGACGTGCCGGGCTGCGTGGCCATCACCAAGTCAATCGCAAAATCCTGCACGTGCGGCGCGATCAGAACTTCCCGGCAGGCGGCGCGCAACTGGAGAATCGCGTCGCGGTCGACAACTTGTTCCAGCACGGTTTCGTCGCGATGAATGGTGCGCTCGACAATGCGGTTCAGATCTTCGCGCGAAGGATAGGTCACCAGGATCTTCATCAGGAAGCGGTCGAGCTGGGCCTCGGGAAGCGGATAAGTGCCCTCCATTTCGATGGGATTCTGCGTGGCCATCACCAGGAAGGGCAATTCCAGCTCATGGGTGGTGGTGCCACTGGTGACGGTGCGCTCCTGCATGGCTTCCAGCAGCGCGGACTGCGTCTTGGGCGTGGCGCGGTTGATTTCGTCGGCCAGCACCAGATTGGCGAAAATCGGGCCGGGTTGAAAGCGCAAAGCCTTGGCGCCACGATCGTCACTTTCAATCATCATGCTGCCCACGATGTCGGCGGGCATGAGGTCGGGCGTGAACTGAATGCGCGAGTACTTGAGATGCAGCACGCGGCCCAGCGTTCGCAGCAAGGTGGTCTTGCCGAGGCCTGGCACGCCTTCCAGCAGAACATGCCCGCCGGCCAGCAGGCAGATCAGGACGCCATCCACCACGTGTTGCTGGCCGACAATGATCTTGCCGATTTCTTGGCGCACCTGATCGAGATGACCGGTGGCGAGCTGGAGTGTAGGCTCTGAACGCACGTTATTATTTTAGCGGTGACCGGCTGCTATTGCTTGGGTGTCATGTACTATAACACCAGGGCGTCATGTCCTCCAACAATTCTTCTCCGGACCTCACCAAGCAGCGGCTCACCGACCTGCGTAATGGGCTGCTTAGCCTGCACAAGACGCTTCTCGATTCCGAGCGCGGCACCTACGAGCGCGATATTGCACGCATCGGATCGAGCGGCGAGCTCTTGAAGCTGGTGCTGTATGATCCGTGGTTCGCGTGGCTGCACGAGCTGTCCGAATTTGTCGTCCTGATCGATGAGACGGTGGATGCAATCGATAAGACACTGGACTCCGAAGGGCCACCTCCGGGAATCGACGCGGAGCGGCTGATCGAACAGGCCTGGGAACTGCTGGCTCCGAACGAAACCGGAACGGGATTCGCGAAACGCTATTTTGAGGCTTTGCAGCGCGATCCAGACGTGGTGCTGGCCCACGGCCGGATGCGGAAAATATTGTCGTCTTTAGCGTGACTCTAGTTCGGAGACTCAGCCTTGCGGCTCAAGTCCTCCGCCAAAATGATCGCTTCGGCCAGCTCTTTCATGGGACGGCGCAGGCGTCGGCTTTCGTTGCGAAGGCGCAGATAAGCCTCTTCCTCCGACAGACTGTGCCGCTGCTGCAGGATTCCCTTGGCGCGCTCCACCAGCTTGCGCGTCTCCAGCTGCCGCTTCATCTCGAGCGTCTCTTCCATCAGGCGGGCATTTCTCTCGGACAGGCTCGACTTGGAAATGGCGCCGCCCATTTGCTCGCCCACAAACGTCAGCAAAGAGATCTCCTCGCCATTGTGATGGTGGGTCTCCCGATGGTGCACGTTGATGACACCGATGACATCGCCCCCGCTCACCAGCGGGACCGAAAGGAAGGCTTCGTAGGTGTCCTCAACCAGGGTCTGAAAGCGTTTGAAGCGGGCGTCAGCAGCCGCTTTGGAGGATAGCGCGACGACGGATTTGTGCTCCGCCACCCACCCGGTAACACCTTCACCGACTTTCATTCGCAAATTGCCCAGCGCACTCGCATGAGGCACTTGCGAAGCGCGCAAGACCACTTCGTCGGTATCGCGATCCAGCAGGTAGACCAAACAAGCGTCGCAGTCGGTCACCTGGACCGTTAGTCCGACAATTTCTCCGAGCATTTCGTCAAGCGATAGCTCCGAGCTCACGATGTTGCTAATGCGATGCAGCAAAGCGACATGTGAACTCACGGGGTCCATAACGTGAACGGTTGCCATAATTCAGCGTATGCGAGCGGAGGTGCCTGGTCCAATCGAAAATTCCTATCGGGTCGATTGAAGCTGGGGCTAGGGCGTGAAAGATGTTGATAAAGCGTGGCTTGGCTCGACGGCACGGATCGCAGCTCGCCCGGACATATGAGGCAGATTACGGTTACTGAATACTAACGAGTTTTTGCTGGACTTCGCCGGTAACGATCGCATCTTTTGCGCCCACGTAGACGTTCACTTCAGACCGAATCCCAAATTCAGGGAGATAGACGCCCGGCTCGATGGAGAAGCAGGTTCTGGCGATAACCCTGCGCTCATCGTGGGTCTCGAGGTTGTCCATGTTGGCGCCCGTGCCATGGACCTCTTCACCGATCGAATGGCCGGTGCGATGGATGAAGTACTCGCCGAATCCCTGGTCCTTAATAAAGCCGCGGGCGGCGTCATCCACTTCGAATCCGTGAAGGACGTCGCCACGGAGGATGGCGGCCTGGACACGCTGGACGGCGCGATCGCGGGCGTCACGAACCACTTCGAAAACATTTTGGAGCGCGCTGGGCGGGCTGGCGCCGCAATAGCCGGTCCAAGTGATGTCGTAGAACACGGCGGACGGCCGATCTAGCTTGGCCCACATGTCGATCAACACTGCGTCACCTTTGCGAATCTCGCGGCTGCCTTGCGCCTCCGGTTCATAGTGCGGATTCGACATGTTGGCGTTAACGGCAACGATGGGCCCGTGATCGGTGACTAAGCCGGAACCTTCGAAGCCCGCGCGGATGAAACGATTTACGTCCCACTCCGTGACGCTTTGGCCCGCGGCGAGATCGGCTGCAATCTTGCGGAACGCTTGGGCGCGAACACCATCGACGCGCCGGCCGGCCTCCAGGTGCATCTCCAGTTGATCGGCGGTCCAGCGCGCTTCGAATAGCTGAACCAGGTTGGCTGACGTCGCGATCTCGACGCCCGCGCCGCGAACCAAATCGAGAGTGCCGCCGTCGACCAGGGAGACATAAGGAATGGCGCAATTCGGCGAATATTGCATCGCGATCCTGCGGCAGCCGGCTAACAGTTGATGGAGCCCGTCTAGCTGATCGGGCCAACTGGAATATTTGCGCACCTCGCCGGGCAGTCCGGTGAGAACACCGGGCTCGATGGCGTGCACCAGACCTTTCGGCTCGCCGGCGGCGGGGATGAAGTAATACCAGCGCCTAGTGGCCACGTTTTTCGGGTTCAGCTTCAGAATGCGGTAGGCGAGAAGATCCCGCTGGTGGTGGTCAAAGAACAACCAGCCATCCAAATGTTCTTCTCGGAGCGCGGCTTGAATCTCTTCGATATGCATGGATAAAGTTACACGATCAGGCTGCTTGGTTCGACCTTGGGCGCCGGGACAATTTTTTGATGGCGCACGCGCGTATTCAAGTTCAACACACCCGCCACGTCCTTGGTGTCCTCCACGCGGAAGTCGCGCACGTCGTCCAGCCAGTCCTGGCTGAGGCCGTTCCAATACTGCACCGCAACGGTCACCGTATATTCCTGGCGGCTGAGCAGACAATCTAGTTCAAACTCGACTTCGATCTCCTCGCCGTGCTCGAAATCGCCGAGTTCGGTCAATTCCAGGCGAGTGTTCGTTCCGAAAATGTCCATCCCGATGCGATTGCGGATCAGGATGCCGACTACGGGATTCGAGACCGGCTTTTGAAATGCGGCACGAATCCGAAGAATGATGGATTCCCCAGGCCGGAAAGTGTGGCACGTTTCGCCGTTGGAGTTGAGGATGCGCACGTCCATCACGCGGCTTGCTCCATCTCCGTGGCGAAAGCTAGTTTTACTCGATATGGAGCTGGCCGCGAGCGATTCTTCCAGCAGGCCCGCGCTTCGTTCTTGGGTGGAGCGCTCTCGATCGAGCACATAGCCAACGTACTGATTGACGGCGTCCTTCGGAGCGCCTTGCATGACAATTCTGCCATCCAGCATAAAGGCGGCGCGATCCGCCAGACGCTTGATCAGGCCGAGGTCGTGCGATACCAGGAGCACGGTCACGTTCTTTTTGCGCAGCTCCTCAAACTTTTGAACGCAGCGGCTGGCGAAAATCGCGTCGCCGACGGCCAGCGCCTCATCGACGATCAGGACCTCGGGATCGACGTGAATGGCAGTGGAAAACGCCAGACGAACGTACATTCCGGTCGAGTATTCCTTGACCGGCCGATCGATGAATTGACCGATTTCCGCGAAAGCCTCGATGCGCGGGAAAATATCGTCCAATTCCCGGCGCGAGAGCCCGAGGATCTCGCCATTGAGATACACATTTTCGCGGCCGCTGAATTCCGGATTGAAGCCCGCGCCGAGTTCCAGCAGCGCGGCGATGCGGCCCGATGACAAAACCCGGCCGCTGGTTGGTTCCAGGATGCCGCTGATGACTTGCAGTAGAGTGCTTTTCCCCGATCCGTTCGGTCCAAGGAGCGCGAATACTTCGCCCTTTTCGACGCGCAGGTTGATGTTTCGGAGAGCCCAGAACTCCGCTTTCCGTCTTCTGGATAAGGCTAAAGCGCCGAGGACACGATCAAAGGGATGGTGGTAAAGATGATAGACCTTGGAGACGTTTTGGACGGAAATCACAACCGACCTTCACTGTACCGCGAACGCGCCGCGCGCCGCTTGCACCTAGCCCAGTTGTGTGCTTCGGCGCATTCCGCGCGACAACGGAAGCGAAAATCCAATCAGACACATTTGATCCAAAGCGAAGAGGACAACGGATTCAAATCCTTCTCCTTCGGCCAGCCTTACTTCTTTGATCCACGCCGTGGACGGATCGCCGATGCCTACCAGATGACTCCGCTGCGATGGCGTGAACCCCAGGCTGTTCACCGAATTCATCGATATAAGGCTCAAGTCCAGGTTGCGCTCGGCAGTGTAAGTAAAGCTCTCCGTCTTCAAGCAATTCAGATTAGCGGGAGTCCAGTCGCTGGTTGGATAGTTGATGACCTGAGTGAGGGGGAAAGCGTTCACGTCGGGAGGATAGAGCACCTCAAAGCGGCAACTCGGATAAGTGGGCGCCCCAATTAATCCCTGCCGGCCTGGATTCAAGTAACTGAGCCGGATCGCCTCTTGACACAACGCCTGACTTTTTCCCGAACCGATCGGCCCGGAAAACCCCTTGAACCTTGCCTTCGACAAATGAAACTGATTCTGCGAAGGGAGGGGCGCATAGTCTATTTCAATCCGCAGCGTTCTTCCGCTGGATCTTTCCACGTGACAATGATCTCCCTCGGCTGCTCTTCTTCCTCCAGCTCTCGTTCCAGCTGGGTCAGCCGGATGAAATCCGCCAGCGTCACCTTACTGTTCTTGAGATCGAGCCGCTCTTCAATGTCGATGAGCAGCTTGCTGATTCGTTGCCTGCGGGTTCCTTTGAGCCGTCCCCGTGACTCTTCTTGCAAAGTCTTCGTCGCGTTTGGTGCGCGTGCCGGCATCTGGATTCCAAAAAAAGGGCGCCCCGTTTCCGGAAGCGCCCGCAAGCAACTCTCTCCTGCACCAACTCTATCAATCAGGTTTCTGCTCTATACCAATCGTTCTCCTCTAAGCGCCTGAAAACGCACCACAGATTATTCCACCTTCTTTGTCACTTACGCTCCACGAGCTCGAAACCATCGATTGTCTGTTCCATTTACGCTGTTTTAATTCGCGCGGCGTCTTCCAGTCCGCGATCCTGAATCTCTATCTCGCGGATTAGAAACTTCTGAACTTTCCCCGTCACCGTCATCGGAAAAGCATCTACGAAGCGAATATATTGCGGAACTTTGAAGTGCGCGATCCTTCCACGGCAGAACTCCCGGATCTCCTCCTCCACCGCCGGCTCCTTTAGCCGGATCCACGCCGCCACGGTCTCGCCGAGTCTCACATCGGGCAGGCCCACCACCTGCACCTCCGCCACCTTCGGATGGGTGTGCAGGAAATCTTCGATCTCTCTCGGGTACACGTTCTCACCCGCCCGGATGATCATGTCCTTGGCCCGCCCCGTAATCCGAAAGCACTCCTGGACGTCCATCGTCGCCAGGTCCCCGGTGTGCAGCCAGCCGTCCTCGTCAATGGCCCGGCGTGTCGCTTCCAACTCCTGATCGTAACCCTTCATCACCAGATACCCGCGCGTGCAGATCTCTCCTTGTTCCCCCACAGCCACCGTGTCGCCGGTCGGGGAAACAATCTTGACTTCAGTGTTCGTGCACGCTTGTCCCACCGTCGAGACGCGCCGCTCCAGATCGTCGTCTACCGCCGACATCGTCATAATCGGCGAACATTCCGTCTGTCCATACCCCACAATCATCCCTTCGCAGTGCATGTCTTTCACCACCCGCTTCATGATTTCCACCGGACACGGCGCGCCGGCCATCATTCCCGTCCGTAGCGAGCTAAGATCGAACGCATTGAAATCCGGGTGCTCCAGCTCCGCGATAAACATGGTCGGCACTCCATAAATCGCCGTCGCGCGCTCGTCATGAATAGCCTCTAGCGTGGTGAGTGCGTCGAAAGTAGCCGCCGGAAGTATCATCGTCGCGCCGCTCACCACCGAGACCAACGTTCCGATCACACATCCGAAACAGTGATACAAGGGCACCGGAAGAGCGATCCGGTCTCGCTCGCTAATTTTCATCCCGCCCACACAAACAGCTGCATTGTTGAGGAGGTTTCGATGAGTAAGTAGCACGCCTTTTGGCGATCCAGTTGTTCCAGAGGTGTACTGGATGTTGGTCACTTCATCGGGCTTTATCCGGCGCGGCGGGATATCTCGCCCCTCCGCCAGCATCTTTGTCCAATCATTCGTGCCGCAATAAATAATGTGCTCCAGAGCCAGCCCTTGTCCCGCTCTGGCTTCGTCGACAATCGAGCGATAATCGGACCGCTTGTCTTTCTCCCAAAGAAACAGCGCTTTCATCCGCGACTTACGCAGGACAAAGGCTAGTTCGTACGCCCGGTACGCCGGATTCACGTTCACCAGCACCGCGCCGATCCGCGCGCAAGCCAGATGCAGTTGTACCCACTCGGCGCAGTTCGTCGACCACACCCCCACCCGGTCGTCAGCGCCGATTCCCAGCGCCGCCAATCCCCGCGCCGTCCGCTCCGCAACCGCGGCCAGCTCCGCAAACGTCAGCCTCACGCCTTGATGCCGTACCACCAGGGCCTCTCGGTCCGGAAATCGGGAAGCTGTCTTCTCAAACACTTCCCAGATGCCAGCGTCGATAAGCGGAGCATCGTGGCCCCGCGAGTAACTCAACATGGAAGAGATAGGCCTCCAAATCTGGGTCTCAGTGTATAACAATTAGCTATGCTCGTACGCAATTTGCCTGCTCTTCTTGTCGCGTGTTCTGTTGCTTTCTCCGCCACCCCCGCGCAATTCTCGCTCGAACAAGTGCTAAGCGCTCCGTTTCCCTCAGAGCTGACCGCTGCCCCCAAAGGCGGAGCAGTTGCCTGGGTGCTCAACGAACGTGGCGCTCGCAACGTGTGGATCGCCGATGCGCCCAATTACTCCGGACGCCGCCTCACGAACTATCACGACGACGATGGCCAGGAGATCGCCCAACTCACCTGGACCCCGGACGGCCGCTCCCTCCTATTCGTCCGTGGCGGCGACTTCGAAGAGCGTCGCGACAATCCCAACCCCGCCAGCCTCCCACAAGGAGTAGAGCAATCCATCTGGATTGCTCGTTTTGACAACGTCCCGCGCAAAGTCGCCGAAGGCAGCGATCCCGCCGTGTCGCCCACCGGCGACCGCCTGGTCTTCCTCCGCAAAAACGAAATCTGGTCCATCCCCCTCGATGACAACGCTAAGCCGTCGCAGCTCATCCACGCCAAAGGTGAAGCCAGCCAACTCCGCTGGTCGCCCGACGGCTCCAAACTCGCTTTTGTTTCCACGCGCAGCGACCATTCCTTCATCGCGGTGTACAACGTCGGCGCGCAATCCCTCACCTATCTCGACCCCAGCGTCGATCGCGACTCTGAGCCCGTCTGGTCTCCCGATGGTAAACAGATCGCTTTTATTCGTGTCCCGGCATCCACGCCCGCATTCGGCCCTCGCCGCAGCGCATCGCCTCCCTGGTCCATTCGCATCGCTGATGCGGGATCCGGCGACGGGCGCGAACTCTGGCACGCTTCCGCAGGTCCCGGCAGCGTCTTTCGCGACATGCTCGCCGACTCACAATTATTCTGGGGCGCGGGCGACCGCATCGTTTTCCCCTGGGAACGCACCGGCTGGCTCCATCTTTACTCCATATCCACGCACGGTGACGTTCCAAAGCCTATCAATACATCGGGCGATTTCGAAATCGAGCACGTCTCACTCTCCGCCGACCGGCGCACCGTCCTCTTCTCCTCGAACGAAAGCGATACCGACCGCCGTCACCTCTGGCGCGTTTCCGTCCTTGGCGAAAACCCTGTGCTACTTACTCCCGGCGCCGGCATCGAATGGTCTCCGGTCGAGACTGGCGACGGCGCCGCCGCAGCCATGCTTCGTTCCGATTCAAAAAATCCCGCCCGAGCTTCCATCAAGATCGGCGCATCCGCTATCCGCGACCTCGCTCCCGCCTCTATCCCAGCGGACTTTCCCGCATCAGCGCTGGTAACGCCTCAACCCGTCATGCTCTCTTCGGCTGACGGCATGCGCATCCACGGGCAGCTCTTCATCCCTCCCAGTTCGAACCCCAACCAGCAGCATCCCGCCGTGATCTTCTTCCACGGAGGCTCGCGCCGGCAGATGCTTCTAGGCTGGCATTACATGGACTACTACAACAACTCCTATGCGATGAATCAGTATCTCGCCAGCCGCGGTTACGTCGTCCTTTCGGTGAACTATCGCAGCGGCATCGGCTACGGGCTGGATTTCCGTGAAGCTCTTAACTACGGAGCAAGCGGCGCCAGTGAGTTCAACGACGTCCTCGGCGCGGGCCTGTACCTGCGATCCCGTCCCGATGTCGACCCCAAGCGCATCGGCCTGTGGGGCGGCTCCTACGGCGGTTATTTAACCGCACTCGGCCTCGCTCGCGCTTCCGACTTATTCACCGCTGGCGTTGATTTTCATGGCGTCCACGATTGGTCGGCCGAACTCACCTCCGATGGGCTTACGCTCGACGCCCCCACCGCCCGCCTGGCCTTCGAATCTTCGCCGCTCGCTTCCGTCGGCACCTGGCGATCTCCCGTTTTGCTCATCCACGGCGATGACGATCGCAATGTGCCGTTCCACCAAACTGTCGCGCTGGTCGAAGCTCTTCGCAAACAGGGCGTCGAATTCCAGGAACTCATCTTTCCCGACGAGATCCACGGGTTCCTCACCCAGAAGCGCTGGCTCCAGGCCTACCACGCCGCCGCCGACTTCCTCGCCAAGCACTTACAAAACTGAACCGCGCCCGTGAGCGAGCGGCCTCTTCCTTACCCAGCCGCGCGCGTCAGCGAGCGGTCTTTCTCTGGCATTATAGTAACTGCATGTTCTTCCGCCGCGAGAAACTTCACGAACCAACCTTCACTGAGCGCATCGACGGCTTGCGAAAACTCGGCTTCAGCACCAGTCCCGCCGGATCGGGCAAGGCGCAGATCATTCGCGACGGCATCGGCGCCATCATCGAAGACCGTCCCGGCCAGCACCCGCGCGTAAACAAAGCCGGTTTGGTCCTCGGTGATGAAATCGGCCTGTTGGTCAATCGCGGGTTTCAAATGTTTTGGAAGAGCCCAGGCGGCCGCACCGCGCCCGCGCTCGCCACGCAGCTTAAAGCGCTGCACGCCTTCGAGGAAGACTTAAAAGAAGGCCTCGGCCTGCCCAGCCTCTATAACGAAAGTCTGGGTACCACGTCCGATCTTCATCTCTACGATCGCGTTCAGCACCGCGATCAGGGCGACGCCCACCAGCCCTGGGATCACAAGGCCATCACTTCCTAGCAGTTTATGGCTTGAAGATTTCCTCGATCTGAAAACCGCGCTTGTTTCCAGCCGTCACGATGCGTCCTAGAAACTTGTGCTCTCCGTTAACGGTGAGATCCAGCAACCTTCCCACGCTGAAATCGAACGCCAGCACATCGTCTTCTTTTAAATCCATCAGGTCCCCGACGCTCAGGGTGGGTCCTCGCAGCCGCCCGTCCAGCCATATGCGGGACGTTCGGATCAAATGAAGAATGCGCGACTGTTCCTGTTCGGTGGACTGGCTCTTGCGCACCGACCACTGCTGGTCGAATTTGTTGCGCAGCATCTTGACGACGATGGAAGGGATGCCGATGTTCATCATCCCGGCGTTTTCGCCGATCCGTACTTCCATGCTGACCGCGACCACGGCTTCGTTTGGAGCCAGTATCCGCAGCAGCCCCGGCTCAGTCTCATGCGACTCGATCTCGAACTCGAGCGGCGTCACCGCGTGCCAGGCGGTTTTCAGATCGTTGAGAGTAATGCGAAACAGCCCATCCAGCACGCTTTGCTCGATCTCGGTAATTTCGCGGTTCATCTTCGTCAGTGACTTGGCGGCTCCGCCCAGCAGCATCTCGAAGATGGGAAATACCAGCGACGGGTTCATCTCCAGCACCGCGTTGCCTTCGTACGGCTGCATTCCCAACGAGACCAGACAGGTGGGCGAGGGCAGCGCTTGCGAGAACTCCACAAAAGAGAGCTGCTCCACCGAAACCAGGTTCACCGCGACATAAGCTCGCAGGTAGGCCGATAGGCTGGAGGCCAGGCTGCGCGCGAAGTTCTCGTGCAGCATATGAATCGCGCGGAGCTGGTCTTTGGCAATGCGGTCCGGCCGCCGGAAATCGTACGGTTCGGCGCGCAGCGCGGGATCTTCCTCTGCCGGCACATCGCGAAGATTGCGAAATACATCGTCAATCTCCTCTTGCGAAAAACGCGATCCACCATTCCTACTTCCTCACCCATCTATCGACCCCCTTCCTCCTTTCATGCAGAGCTCCCGCACACATTCCCGCCTGGAACCTCCCTGATAGAATCAGATCGTGACGAGCTTTCACCTCGAAAATTTCGGATGCCGCGCGTCCCAAGCCGATGGCGCGGCCATCGAATCGGCGCTGCTCCGGGAGGGCCTGCCCGCGGCTGCCGGATTCGTCCGAGGCTCAGCTCATAGTGCTAAACAGTTGCACCGTCACCGCTTCCGCGGACGAAGCCGTGCGCAAAACCATCCAGCGCGTGCATCGCGAGAATCCCTCCGCCCGCATCCTGGTCACTGGCTGCTATGCGCAGCGCGCTCCCGAAGAGTTGGCTGTATTGCCGGGGGTGTACTGGGTGGTAGGAAACTCGCATAAGGTCCGTAATTCCCGAAATCGTCTCTGAATCTTCCAGTGACAATGCAGCCCCGTACCACGGACAAATTCACGTCGGCGACATTTTCTCGCAACACGATTTCCTCTCCGCCGCCGGTTGAAGATGCCGCGGGCGACCGCACGCGCCCCAACCTCAAAATCCAGGACGGCTGCAATAACCGCTGCTCATTCTGCATCATTCCGTTCGTGCGCGGGCGCAGCCGCAGCGCTCCCGCCGATCAGGTTGTCGGACAAGTACGCGATCTCGCCGCGCGTTATCGCGAAGTGGTGCTGAGCGGCATCAACCTCGGCCGCTGGGGACGCGAGCCGGGGAGTCAGCTGCGCCTGGGCGATCTCATCCGCCGTCTCTTGGATGAAACCTCCGATCCAGCGCCTCCGCCTCAGCTCCATCGAACCGATGGACTGGAGTGACGATCTGCTGCAGCTGATGGCATCGTCGGCCCGCATCGCCAAGCACGTGCATGCGCCTTTGCAGTCAGGATCGGATGGCGTGTTGCGCCGCATGCACCGCAAGTACCGGCCGCGGCATTATGCGGACCGGGTTCTGAAAGGCTCGCGCAGTGGATGCCCGACTGCGGCGATCGGCGCCGACGTCATGACCGGCTTTCCCGGCGAAACCGACGCCGAGTTCGAAGAGACCCGAGCCTTCATCGCCAGCCTGCCCTTCACCTACCTGCACGTGTTCACTTATTCCGAGCGTCCGGGAACGCCCTCTGCGGCGGAGCCGCAGGTTCCCATGGATGTGCGCCGCGATCGCAACCGGGTTCTGCGCGAGCTGGCGTCTCGGAAGAATCTGGAATTCCGCCGGCTTATGCTGGGCCGCGCGCTTTCAGTAGTGACACTGAGCCACGGCGCGCTCAGCGATAATTTCCTGAAGGTGGAACTCGCCACGCCGCGCCCGGCGAATCAATTGATCGATGTGAAGATCGGTTCACTCACATCCACCGGCCTGCGCGAGTTTAGTCCGCTAACTGTTCTTTAGATCTGTGTCCATCTGCGTTCATCTGTGGCCAAAGCCTACATCTCTCTTCGATTCTCAAGCGACTTCCCCATCGTCACCTCATCGGCGAACTCCAGATCGCTCCCCACCGGAATCCCCATCGCGATGCGCGTCACTTTCACGCCTAGCGGCTTCAGCAGCCGCGATAGATAAACCGCCGTCGCTTCGCCTTCCACCGTCGGATTCGTTGCCACGATCAGCTCTTTCACTTCGCCGGAGTGTATCCGCTCTACCAGGCTCGCGATGCGCAATTGCTCCGGTCCGATCCCGCGCAGCGGCGAAATCGACCCGTGCAGCACGTGATACAGCCCGCTGAACTGCCGCGTGGTCTCGATGGGCAGCACGTTGTGCGGCTCCTCCACCACGCAGATCACGGAATGATCGCGATGCGGATCGCGGCAATAATTGCACAGTTCGCCATCGCTGATGTTGTTGCAGACGGCGCAAATGCCCAGCTTGTCTTTAACGTCCACCAGCGCTTGCGCCAGCCGCTCGGCGTCTTCCCGCTGGTTGCGCAGTACATGAAACGCGAGCCGCTGCGCCGACTTCTGCCCAATGCCAGGCAGGCGCTTGAACTCCTGAATCAGACGCGCGAGCGGTTCGGCGAAATCCGGCATTCTGAGCTTGGGCCTAGAACATCCCCGGCGGCAGGCCGAGGCCACCCAGAAGCCCGCTCATCTTTTCTTGCGACGCTTCGTCCACCTTCTTCGCCGCCTCGTTGAACGCCGCCATCACCATGTCCTGCAGCATCTCCACGTCGCCGGCCACTTCGGGATCGATCTTCACCGCCGTCACATTCTTCTTGCCGTCCATGTGCACCGTCACCATGCCGCCGCCGGCCGAGGCGTCCACGCGGATCAGCGCGATCTCCTCCTGCATCTTCTTCTGCATCTGCTCGGCCTTCTGCATCATGGCCTGCATGTTTCCGGGAAGTTTCATATGCCCTGCCTTACTCCTTTAGATTACGCACCACGCGGACCTGCGCGTCTGGAAATGTCTCCTGGAAGCGCTTGACTTCCGGATGACCCAACGCGCGCTCCGTGACATCGTCCTTGGGTTTTGCGAGCGGCGCCTTCGCCTGCGGTGTTCCGAACGTTATGTCGAAGCGCATGGCGCGGCCCGCGACTTTCTGCACGACCTTCAGAATATCCTTTTCGTTCATGAAAAGCCGGTAATCCTCGGGAGTGACAAACGTCAACTTGCCATTCGATTCCGCCACTTCGGAGTGCTCAATGGCGTCCGCGGTTGTTTGCAGGCCGAATTCGGCTGCAGCCGCGTGAAGGCGGTCACGCCAGGGACCGGGGGACTGCGCTCGCCGGAACCGGCTCGCTCTTCGCAGTTGGCGGTTGGCTTTTGGCGATTGGCGGAGCGGCGGGTGGTTTTCGCGTAGGCACTGGCGTAGAACCGGCGCTGCCAAGATCCGCCATCGCTTCTTCGATGGGCACCAGCTTGCCGGCTTGGACCAATCGCAAAAGGCCAATTTCGAGATGCAGCCTCGGCTGCAGCGAGAATTGCAAGTCTTTGAACAGATCGAGCGTGAGCTGCAAATAGCGCGTCAGATCTTCCTCGGAAAATCCGCTCGCCACCTCGGCCAGCCGCTCCTGCTCGTGAGCCGACGCGGCGATCAATCTGGTATTCGCGCCCGCCACCTTCGCCACCAGAAGATTCCGAAAGTAGCGGGCCAGCTCCCGGCAGAAGTGCTGCAAGCTGCGTCCGTTGCGCTCCAGTTCCATCACCAGGTCGAGCATCTTGCGCGAGTCTTCGCCCTTGAGTGCATCGGTCACTTCGCCCAGCGAATCGAGGGAAAACAGCCCCAGCATCCCGCGCACTTCCACCGCGTCCAGCTTCGTGCCGCAGCACGCAATGGCCTGGTCGAGCGCCGACAACGAATCCCGCACGCTGCCCTCGCCCGCCTGCGCCAGCACGCTCAGCACCTCGGGATTGGTCTCGATCCCTTCCTTTACGCAAATCTCCTCCATGCGCTTCACCACTTCGCCGAAATCCACCGACCGGAAGCTGAACTGCTGGCAGCGCGACGCAATGGTGGTCGGGATTTTGTGAACTTCGGTGGTGCACAGGATGAACACGGCCCACTCGGGCGGCTCCTCCAGCGTCTTCAGCATGCGCGTTGAAGGCTTCGCTCGTGATCTGATGCGCTTCGTCGACGATGAAAACCTTGTAGCGGTCGCGCGCCGGCCGGTAGCGCACGTTCTCGCGCAGCTCGCGCATTTCGTTGATGCCGCGATTGGACGCCGCGTCGATCTCGATCACGTCCGGCGAATTGCCGCCCGCGATTTCGAGGCAGCTGGCGCACACGCCGCAGGGCGTTGCCGTCGGGCCCTGGATGCAGTTCAAGCAGCGCGCCAAAATGCGCGCCACCGTGGTTTTGCCCGTCCCGCGCTGGCCCGAAAAGATGTAGCCGTGCGCGATACGCTGCTGCGCGATGGCGTTTTCGAGCGTGGTGCGGACGTGCTCCTGGCCGATCAGCTCCGCAAACGCTTGCGGCCTGTATTTCCTGGCGATGACCTGGTACATGGAAAAATGAGCGGAGTATGCGAACCCCAAAGGGCTATGCCAGACCCCGGGTGATCCGCGGCACACGGATTAAACCGTTACCGTTGCTTCCTTCCGGACCTGGCGGGGTTCACAGCCATCCGTTGCACGAAGCCCGGAGCCTGACAACTTCCAATGCTAGCATGCGGGCTCGGGACGGCGAGGCGCTGTGCTATTCCCACTCCACCCGATCCCCCGGCAACAACGGCAAGCGCAGTGCATTCGGATCTCCGGCGTCCACCTCCACCGGCGTCGGCTTTCCATTGTGGAGGCGCAGCAATTGCACCTTCCGTGGATTCACCGCGACGCTGTCCAACAGGCTGCCCCAGATCACGCTGCGCGCGGCCCCGTTGACCACGATCTCGATTTCTAGCGCCACCGTGCATGCCTCGGGAAACACAGCGCAGTGCGGCGATGATCCCGCGCAAACCGCATCCGGGTCCGTCCTCAGCCGCGCGGCCAGGACGTCCAACTCGCCCATCGAATCCGCCCCTAGCAGAACGGCTCCGCGCGTATTCGACTTCTGCCGAAACACAATTTGGAAAAAATATCGATAGTAGCGGTAATGCAACCGCGCCGCTCCAATCAGTTCCTGGACCGGTAGCTGGTCCGCCGGGCGCTGCTCCACACCCGATTGCACAGAAATCAGGTGCAGGCTCCTGGGACGGACTTCATAAACAGCCTTTTCGGTGCCAATAAAATCGGCGATGCCGTGCTTCGGCGCCCCCTGTCGATAGTATGCATTTTCGATATGCAACTCGGTGTTCGGATGCAGCAGCCAGCCCTGGCTTTGGCCCACCTGGCTGTACCGGCTCAGCACCTCTGGAAAAGGCGTGTCCTTCGAATCGGGTGAACGCAGCATGTAACTGGGTTCGGCCGGCAACACCCGGAAGGAACCCGGCGCATGGCGAGTCACGCACGAGCACAAGAACGACAACGCTGTGGATGCGAATACAAGAGTCTTAGAAGCACCCTGGCAAGCAGACATTATGCCGGATTAGACACCGGGGCAGAAATGCCGGTTCCCCCGCCCCACCTGTGCTATGATCCCGTTGAGAACTCCCCCTTCTGGCTAGCCGTGCAGCGCGACGCTCGAAAGACATTGATAGCGTTGGAGTTTAAGCGCATTTGGCCGATCTATCTAGTGTGCGTACTTGGCTTAGGGCGAACAGGATGACGCTTGGCCGCATCGCTCTCCCGGTGCTGCTTGTCGCGGCTCTGTGTCCGGCTTCGGCTCAAATTAAATCGGCGGCTCAAACCAAGCCCGCGCCACAAACCCGCATCACACTCCAACAGGCCGGCTTGCGCACCGGCCGGGATCGCGTGCCCGTTTATGAAGGCCAGGATGTCCTGGTCACCGGACAAGTCAACGCCCGGCCCATTTGGATCACCGATTCCTACTACGTCGCCCTCCAGGACGAGACGTTTTTCGGGCTGCTTCTGCGGCCGGAAATCCCCCAATTGCCGGATCTTACGCCAGGCGATTGGGTGGAAGCGGAGGGCGTCATCTCCAAGCGAGCCGGCTTGCCGATTCTCCTGCCGCGCGTGGTTCGCCGCTTGCGCCACCTGGCGGCGCCAGCTCCCAAAGTCATCACCCCGCCGGACCTGGCGTCGTTCCGTTACATGGGAGTGCTGGTAACACTGGAAACCATCATTGCCGGCGGGAACCAGAACGGCGGCGGGGATCTGCTCATGATCGGCCAGGGCGCTAACGACTTGAGCGTGTTCCTGCCCCGCACGCGGCGCGACACCGGCCCCAAACTGAGCGGATTTCGCACCGGCGATCGCATCCGCGTCACCGGCATCGCCAGCCAATACTGCACGCTGCCGCCCTTCGATCGATACTTCCAGATCCTGATTCCGAGCCCTATGTCGGTGGCCGTGACGGAGCGCGGCTGGATGATTCAGCCGCCCGTGCTTTTGGCGGCGCTCATCCTGGCCTGTGCGCTGGCGTCCATCTGGTGGTTCCGCGAACGTCGCATGGCGGCGCTGCGAAGGCAGATGCGGCTGCTCAATTCGCTCGGGGAGCAGGTGATCGGCGCCACCTCTTCCGCCGAGATCCTGCGGCGCCTGATTCTGAATCTTCCCGCGTTGTCGGATGCCAGCGGCGTCGGACTTTACATTCACAATCGCGGGACGAAAACGCTGGAAGGGGTCCACTCCAACAACACTGCGGTCGAATCCATCGATCCCGAAGCCCCCTCCGGGTCCATGGCCTCCGGTATTGCGGCCTCGTTCCGCAACCATGCGCTGATTGCCATCCCAGACGTTCGCCGAAGCCCGTACTTCAGGAAGGAAGACACGGTGCTGGCGCCGCGCTCGGTATTGCTGGTTCCGATGTTCGCGCAAAGCGAGCTGATGGGCGTGCTGGAGATTCACCACGCCGGCCGCATCCATTACTTCACCGAGGGCGAGCAGGCGGCCATGCAGCACCTGGCCAACCAGATCGCCACCGCGCTCAAGCTGCAGGAGCAGCATTCCATGCGGGAGCAGTTGTTCCGCAGTGAGAAGCTGGCCGCCGCCGGACAGTTGATCTCCGATGTGGCCAACGAGCTTCGCACTCCCCTGCAATCCATCGCAACCCTCGCCACCGCGCTGCTGTCGCGCAACGGCGATGCGTACCACACCGAACTCGAGTCCATTACTACCGAGGCCACCCGGGCGTCTGAGACCGTTGCCAGGCTGGTTTCGTTCGCCAATGTGGAACAGGCCCAGGCCGAGGCTCTCGATCTGAACGCCATCCTCTCCGGGTTGCTGAAGTTTCGCGCTCCCGAGTGGAAGGCCAAGGGCGTGGAAATCAAGTCCCAGCTGGCCGTGAAGCGCGCCATCGTGCTTGGCTCGCCCGGGCAGATCGAGCAAGTGCTGCTCAATCTTCTGGTGGACGCCGAAAAATCCGCCGCCGAGGCGAAGGACAAAGTGATCACCGTTTCGAGTAGCCTGCTGGCTAAGCGCGTGTTAGTCGAGATCTCCTATCCGCTCCGCTCGCCCGACACGCGGGGCGATTCCACCGACGGCGATCACACCGGATCGGGAGCGCTCGGCCTGGGCGTATGCCGCGGCATCATCGAAAGCCATGGCGGCGAGTTCCGCGTAGTCCGCACCTCGCCCGCGCAGGCTCGCTTTGACATCGAACTGCCGGTGATCGAAGCTCGCCAGACCGGCTCGGGCGCTTCCGAACTTTCCGAAGCCATTCGCCAGCTCACCGTCCTGGTGGTGGAGCCGGACAGTAAAGTGCAGCGCCAGTTGGTGCAGATGCTCGGCGGCCGTGGCGACCGCGTGGTCCCCGTTTCGAGCGCCGAAGAGGGCCTGGATATCGTCGAGCGGCTGCGCTTTGACATGGTGATCTGCGCCGTCCGGCTCCCCGGTCTCAACTGGGTGGCCTTTTGCGAGCGCGTCCGGCTGCGCGTGGGCGGTTTCGTCTTGCTCACCGATGCATTCAACAGCGATGTCGGCCGCGCGTTTCGCAACAGCGAAGGCTACGTCCTCAGCAAGCCGGTGGACGAAACGGAGTTGCACCGCATTTGCCGCGCCGTGGAAGATCGCACCAGTTTGCTCATCCGGGAGTAAGGAGCACTCATGCCGTTCTCCGCCTCCTACGATCGCACCACCCTGATCCTTTCCGGTTTTGTGTGTCTGTTCCTCTCGACGGCGGCCTTGGCGGTTCACAGCATCCTGGTAGCGTGTATTTCGCTGTTCGTCTTGCTCCTGGGCTATGCGTACTCCCCGCGCGGCTATGTGCTCGAGGGCCGTTCCATTTTGGTGACGCGCCTGGCTGGAACGGTGCGCGTACCGCTGGACGATGTTCGCGAAGTTCGCAGAACGACGCCCGACGATTTCCGCGGCTGCATTCGCCTCTGGGGCAGCGGCGGACTGTTCGGATACTACGGCCTGTTTCGCACCGCGAAGCTCGGTAAATCCACCTGGTACGTCACCAATCGAAGCAATTGCATCGCCATGATCACGGGCCCGAAAACCGTGCTCATCAGCCCGGACGACCCGGACGCCTTCCTGACTACAATCCGGACCGCGGTGCCGATTCCCGAGTCGCCCGCCGTGCCAGCGTCCGCTCCATCGCGCTCCTTCGGCTCCCGGGGAAAAATGATTGCGGTGGTCGCCGCCATCGCCGGCGTCGGCGTGGCGGTTCTTGCCACTACTTACTCGCCTGGCATTCCCCGCTACACGCTCACACCCCAAGCTCTCACCATCCACGACCGCTTTTATCCTGTGACACTGCGCGCCGAAGACGTCGACATTCATCAAATCCGTATCGTCGATCTTGACCAGGACAGCGACTGGCGCCCTAAGCTACGCACCAACGGATTCTCGAACCCGCACTACCACTCGGGCTGGTACCGCGTCGCAAACGGCCAGAAAGTGCGTCTGTATCAAACCGACGGCCAGCGCGTGGTGCTCTTGCCGCCCAAAGGCGACGGCGCTCCGGTCCTCTATCAAGCCGCGGACCCGGATGACTTCGCTAACCAGGTCCGTGCCGCCTGGAGCGGGTCGGCACAGAGCAACTGAAAAGCGCGAAAATGGATTCACTATGCGCCGTAAGATCACTTTCGCGTTCGTAGTCACTGGCCTGTTCACTGCCGGCTCCCTCGCCGCCGCCGATAAGTACACCGGCCCCGTCCCTCCCAAGCCCGACATTCCGTACTTGCTCCACGCTTCCACACTGGTGGAAACGGAGGTGGCCCAGGCTCAGCAGGGGCAAAAGGGCGACCAGTACACCATCTCCGGCGCTTCATCCCCGGCCCGCACTCCCCTCGCGGAGCCGATCTTCATCATCGACGCGCGCCAGATTCAGCCTGAGACCTTCGAGTTGTACCGCCTGGACGTGAAAGGCGGCAATCGTGAAGTCTCCTTGAGCAGCAATCGGCGCCGCGGCGGATCGCGCGCCCTGCATCTGGCCGTCAAGCCGCTCGGTGGGCATCTGTTCCGCGTCGAAGTGGACGAAGCGCTCGAAAATGGCGAGTACGCCCTGTCGCCCAGCAACGACAACCGGGCCTATTGCTTTGAGATCTACTGATCGTGTTCCCTATCTGGTGACGCAGGCGGCCGCGCCCTACGATGGTCTGCGTCCCATCCCCGTTTCCATCCTGCTCCATGATGTGCGCAGCTTATACAACGTCGGGGCGTTCTTTCGCTCCGCCGACGCCGCCGGCTGCGAAAAGCTCTATTTGTCGGGGATCACCGGCCGTCCGCCCCACTTGGGAATCGCTAAAACCGCGCTTGGCGCCGAAGAAACCGTCCCTTGGGAGCATCCCGCCGATCCGGCTTCCCTTCTGCTGCGGCTTCGCCAGCAAGGCCACGAGATCGCCGCCGTGGAAACCAGCGTTCATGCAACGGACCTCTACGATTGGCAGCCGCGCTTCCCCGTCTGCGTCCTGTTCGGGCACGAAGTGGACGGCCTGTCGGAACCGTTGCTGGCTCTATGCGATACCTATGTGCGCATTCCCATGCTCGGCCGCAAACATTCGCTCAACGTCGCCACCGCCGGTGGCGTGGTGATCTACGAGCTGCTGCGAAAATACCGGGCCATGTTGGATAGCGCCCGATCCAGGCCCTGAAGCGAGGGCTTGAGCCCGGGCTTTCTTAACGGCGGGGCAGATCCGTGGAGCGGCCGGTTTGCTTTTTATCGTCAGGCCGAAAGCTGGCAGTAGCCGGCGCCACCTGCGCAACCACCGGGATGGTCACGATATTGCTAGTGAAGACGTTCTGCGCGATATACAGCTGTGTCAGCGGATTTGTCGGCAGCGAAGGTGTCGATTTGCAACTGCACTTCATAAACCCCGGCTGCATGCCAATGGCGAGTCCCGCATACAGGACGTTGGCCGTGGTACCGCCCACCTGAGCGTTGTCGACGTTGGTGACGGGCACGTTCAGAGCGGGCCCCGGATATACCTGGCCGGTGACGCTGGCGGGTGTTAATCCGTCGGGCAACGTCGTCGGTCCGATGCCCGTGGCATAAATGGTAATTACTTCGCCCGGAACCACGGGATTCGTCGGCCGTGACCAGCGAACCAGCGATGTTGGCGCAGCAGGTGGCGGAGGTCCCCAGGGGAGATAACGTAATTGTCGCGCCTGTACTGATGCTGGTGCTAATTACGATTCCATTTCCGGCCGGCCCTCCCACCTTCGCCGTCAGGATGATGCGGGTGAATTCCCCGGCGGGCGCGGCCGTCACCTGCTCATCTGAATTCGCGTTGATCAGACTAATCAAACCGTCGCGAACTGTTTGCAGAATATCGGTGGCCTGCAGCGTGTAGTTGTAGCTGAAGCCACCAATAGTAAGGGTCGCGACGTCGCCGGCCGTAACGGATCCATCCACATCCACCAGAGCGATCGCATTGCCACTGGTGTGGTACGCGAGAGCAGGCCGCGGATCGGTTCCGTTCTGCGCGAAAATGCCGGGATTCCCGTAGCCGGAAATAACCGGCACACCAATGGCGTTGGTGGCGGTTACCGAACCATCGTTATGTACCGTTCGCACAAATGCGCTCACGCCATTCGCCCCCGTAACTTCGAACGGCAGTTGCGTGTTGATTTGCGTGGGCGATACGAACAAAATTGGCGAGCGGATGCCATCGAAGTAGACCTGCACTCCGTTGAAATTGGTGGTGGGGTATTTGCCGTTCGCGTCGGGAGTGGCGGAGATCCCTTCAGCGGGAACATCGGCCAGGTTGTTTCCAAAGATGGTCACCAGCGTTCCCGGCGCCAGTTCGGCCGCGGCCGCCCCGCCTTCCAGAGCCGATCCGGCCGCGGTAGCAGCCTCGGTGGGCGTACCCGTACTCGAAGCAGCCGCGGTGGTCGCCGAGTATCCAATGTTGTTTCCGTTCAAACCCGGTTCCCGCGCGATCAGGCTCACCACAAAAAGACTTCCCGCCACGATATTGGCGGTCGCGATGACATTCGGATCCGGCGTCGTGTAACCCTTCCCGGTGCCGTCGATATCGTTTGCCAAAGCCTGCACGATAGTCGCCAGCGTGTCGCTGCTGAGCACCGTGTAGGTGTAGCATACAAACCCACCCGTAGTGGATGGGCAGGTGCCGGTAGTTGCGCCCGGAGCTGTGGTGGTGATTGTTACCGTGTCGCCCGCCGTGATGGTCCCGGTGATGCTCACCGTGCCCACCGCGTAAGTGTTCAGGCTCGCGCCGTTGGTAATGCCGGTGATGGGAATGTTGGGCGAACCTGGAGTGAACACCAGCACGCGAACATCGTAAGGATCGGAAACGTAGAGATTTGTGCCGTCCCATGCCAGCCCGTAGGGCGTGCGGGTGGTGTTCGCGGACGACTCCAGAAGATTGGCGTCCGGTCGAAATGTGTCCGTGCTAGTTGTCACCACGTCGCTGTATTGGTCCGGTTGCCCCAGAAAGATATCCGCCGCCTGCCCGTTGCTGGTGGGAATGTTCTGGTAAAGAAGAACGCGGTCGTTCCCGCTATCCGCGATGAACAAGTGCTTCCCGTCCGACAAGGCGTATCGAGGGTAGCTCATGCTGAACCCGCAGCGTGCGGGATAGAGCGGGCTTCCAGCGCTGTCGTTTTGCGTGGAGGGGCAAATCGTCGGCGTACAGCCGGAAAACGTGGGGTAGCCGTCGGCGTCCGTGGTGGTGGAAACACAGGTAGGGTTCACACCGTTGTCCAGTTCGCTGGTCATATTCTGCTGGCCCACCACTATGTCCGCTGGTTGGGCGTTCTGCGTCGGAATCGAATTCCAAATCAACACGCGGTTGTGGCCCAGGTCGGTCACGTAAAGGCGCTGCCCGTCGGATGTTACCGACACCGGCGAAAACAAGTTGCTGGCGGTGGCAGGAAGATTGCTAGTTGTGCTGGGGGGAGCCGTGGTGAAGTTCGGCTCGCCTAAAACCAAGTCGGCCGGTTGATTGTTAGCCGTTGGGATGTTATTCCACACCATGATCCGATGATTCTGCGTATCGGCTACGAACACTTGCGTTCCCTGCACCCACACACCTTGCGGGCCACGCAGGGAGGAACTGCTGAGCAGCGGCGGCTGTTGTACGGTTGTGAAATTGGTTTGTCCCAGCACGACGTCAGCCGGCTGATCGATCGTGGTTGGAATTGTGTTCCAGATCAGGACCCGGTTATTATCGGTGTCCGAGACAACCAAAATCGTCCCGTTGGTGGCCACAAAAGTAGGGTTACGGAAGCCGCTCTGCGTGGTATAGGGATTCGTTACGGTAGTGAAATCCGGTTGGCCCAGCACCACACTGGCCTGACCTACGCTGGGCGTTCCCACGCACACCGGGCAACGGCCGCCCTGCGGAACTGGGTCCAAAGGGGGGTAGATGAAACTCGAAATATTGTTATAAATCAGGACGCGATTGTTGACGGGCGGCACCAGCCCGTGCAGATTGGAATCGACCACGAACAGCGTGTTGTTGGCGTACGCCAGTCCTTGCACCGCGCCAAACTGATAAGCCGACGGAGCGCCCACGCTCTCCGAAGTAAAGGTCGGTTGACCGATTGTTATCTCGGGCCGCTTGCCCGGTCAGAAAGTCCACTGTGGGCTGTTGCGCGAACCCCGTCGACAGAGACAGAAATAGAATGCCGAGATGCTTCATGATTTAGGAAATTGAGAAGTACCGCCCCAGTATAACAATCACGGACGAATCACGGCCTGCTCCGGTTTCGGTTTTATGCCTATGTGCTTAAGACGCCTCAGTGTGAACTTTTTCCCTCACGTTGAACTCCAGCTTCCACCGCCGCCCGTCGCGCGCCACCGACCAAAGCTGCAACATCCCGGTTTCGGTAACCACCGTTTCCAGCGTGACAGGAACGAACTCACCCGCCTGTCCCGCAGCATCTCCTGCTTGGCCCGCTGCGCCTAGCGTCACCTCCACCGGCGAAAGCTCCTCCAGTTCCTCGCCTGCGTCGTCCAGCATGGTGCCCGCCGCATCGTTCTTGCGAACGGCCGACTGAAAGAAGCGGAACTCCGCCGGCTCGCCGACAATCAACCCGAACTCGCGGCCGCGCAGATCGCCATCCAGTTTGATAGACGTGCCTTCCTCCATCCCGAACGGCGCCACCGTGAGCGCCTTCACAGGCGCGCGCATGCCGGGAACCGCGGGCAGCGAGCTTTCGATGCCGACGTAATACGTGCGCGGCACTCCGCCCCGAATCCGCACCCCCCGGCCGGTGCGGGCCAGCCCATAGTAAGCCGCTCCCCTCGCCACCGCGTGCATCAAATTTTCGCCCAGCAACGGCGCCACCGGGGCCAGGCCTTCTTCCGCCAACCAGCCGTTGAGCACATCCGATGAATTCGTTGCCGCACCATGTCGGACCGCAACACGCCGCCGTTAAACAACACGTGCGTGGGCGCCGCCAGTCCGCTTGCGCCGCGACGTACCGAACCATGTTCCGATTGCGCGGCCTGCTGCCGCAGGAAACGCGCCAGATGACGTGTAATGGCGGCATCGGAGGCGTAAGGCAGTCCGATCTCCGCCAGGCCCATCTTGCGCCGTTGCGGCATGTCGTGGCTGGAGACCGCCGGCAGAAAGCCTTGCTCCAGCAGACGCTCCACGTCTTCAGCCGCCAGCTTTGTCTTTATGGTTCCGCCCACCAGTCCTGTGCCGCGTCCCAGAATCGTCACCGGCTCTTCGCGCTTCTTGTTGTCCTTGGCGAGTAGCCGCTCCTTGGCCAGCCGGCACTGTTGCCAAAGCGCATGCAATTGCATGGCCTCCAGCTTGGTCCCTTTGGCGGCAAGCTGCTGCTCGAGATGCCGGGCCAGCGCCAGATCGATATTGTCGCCTCCCAACAAAATGTGTTCGCCAACCGCCACGCGCTCTAGCGCCAGTTCTCCGGCCTGCTCGGTTACCGCGATCAGCGTGAAATCGGTGGTGCCCGCCGCCGATGTCCACCACCAGAATCAAATCGCCCACCGCCACGCGCTCGCGCCAATCGGGATGCCGCTCGATCCAGGCGTAGAACGCGGCTTGCGGCTCTTCCAGCAACAGCAGGTTCTTGTAGCCAGCCTCTTCGGCCGCTTTGAGCGTGAGCTCGCGCGCCACGGCGTCAAACGACGCGGGCACCGTCACCAGCACTTGCTGCTCGCGTGAAACGGCGCGTCCGGCATTTTCGAATCCCAAGCCTCCCGCAGATGCTCCAGATAGCGCCGCGATGCTTCCACCGGAGAAACTTTCGCCACGCCTTCGGGAGCGTTGATCGGCAAGAATCGGCGCGGTGCGATCGACGCCGGGATGCGATAGCCACGATTTCGCCGAAGACACCAGACGGCTCGCGACTTCGGCGCCACGCTTCTGGGCCAGCGCCCCAACCACGAACTCAGGTGAGGGTTCCCACGGCAGCGCAATGGATCCGGCGGGAAAATCCGACGATCCCGGCAGGTACAAAAACGACGGCAGCAATGGCTCATCGCGCATTTCGCCCGGATTCACCAGCTGCGGGACTTCGAACAGCGGCAACCGGAGGCTGCTCGCGCTGGATCGTCAGCACCCCTGCCGGCGCATAAGCCAGCGCGCAGTTCGTGGTTCCCAGATCGATTCCGATGACGTATTGGCTTGGCAAGCGAGGTAAAGACGTTGCGTTGCAGAGAAAGACAGGTAAGCTGCACTTAAGTGTAACTCGCGAGTGCACCGCGGCGCGGATGCTACAATTGCGTTTTTGTCACCGACCGACACGCTTGATCCACGCGGCTGGCCGCTGGTTTTTGCAATCTGGCATCCAGGAAGCAAGCGGCGGCGTAGCGCGATATTATCGATCGGACATGCGCCAAAACGCGCCCGTTATCCACTGAAATCACCGGCTACGCGGTCAGCGCTCTGTTGTTCCTTTATCAGCGAACGGGAGACGCGGCTTACCTGGACGCCGGCCTCCGCGCGGCGCGATTTCTGACCCGCATCGCATGGGACGCGCGGCTGGGCACGTTTCCGTTCGAGCTACTCGGCGAATGGGGCATCAGGGTCTGCCTACGCCTATTTCTTCGATTGCGGGATCATCGTGCGCGGGCTTCTGTCTGCCTGGCGTGTGACGGAAGATATCCGAATTCCGCGACGCGGCCATCGCGGCGGGACGCGCGATGCTGGCCGATTTTCCGATCAGACAGCGGTCTGAATCCGATTCTCGCGTTGCCGGGGAAGCGGCCGCTGGCATGGGAGCCGCGCTGGTCGGCCGAGTCCGGGATGCTATCAGCTAAAATCCGCGCTGGCGTGGCACGAGCTTTTCGAAGATCACCGGCGAGAGCGCATTTCAGAGCGGCTATGAAGCGGCGCTCTAGGCCGCGCTCGAAAACGATCGCGAGTTCCTGCCCGGCGACTCGGACCCGGCGCGCGTTATGGATCGGCTGCACGCGTACGCGATATTTCCTGGAAGGTCTGCTGCCGGTGCTCGATCGGCCGGATTGCGCCGCGGCTTTTCGAACCGGCGTGGATCGCGCTGCGCGGATATTTGCGGGAGATCGCGCCGGTATTCGTGCGCTCCGATGTTTACGCGCAATTGCTCCGCGCGCGGCTGCTGGGCGAATTCACGCTCGATGAATCGGCGGCCGGGCACGAAGCCGAGCAGGCGGCAAGCTTTCAAACTCGACATCCGGCGGATTCCTGTTCGGCCGCAAGCAAGGCGAAGACATGCCCTTCGTCAATCCCGTTTCAACTGCGTTTTGCGTGCAAGCGCTCGCGCTTTGGGACGACCACCTAACCGGCCTATCAACCCAGCTTGATCCCAAACGCCGCGTAATCTAAACCGCCGAAAAACTCCTTGCGGAATGCGTCCGGCAACATCCCGAGCGATGGCATGCTTTCGATGGCGGGCGAGAGCCGCTCGATCTCGATTTGCCCAAACCCGGCTTCTTCGAAGTAAAAGCTGGCAAGCTTCGGTGGAATGGGATGCCGATGCGTGGGATCGATGTAGAAATGCGTGGCGAAAATCGCCAGGCATTCCGGATTCGGCGTCTCGATCGCCAGCAAGCCGCCCGTGCGCAGCTTGGCGTGGACCAGCCCGATCATTTCGGGCAAACGCGCTTGCGGCAAATGCTCCGCCACCTGGCAGCAGACCACGCCGCCCAGCGACGCGTCCGGCAGACGCGCTCAAGTAGGTGAACAGATCCGCCTTCTCGGCATCCAGACCGTTGGCCTGGCACAGCGCGATGGAATCGTCGTTCGAATCGATGCCCCGCGCGGCAATGCCCGCTTCGCGAAAAACTTCCAGCATTTCGCCGCGTCCGCAGCCTATGATCGAGCACTGGCGCGTGCTCGCGAAAATGCGCGGCATACATGCGCTGGCGAGCGCGAATGTCGTCTTCGGCGCCCCGAAACTTCTCGGCGAACTTCAGCCAATCGACGTTGGCAAACTCCGGCGGGGCGCTTTCGGACACCCGCTCCACGTCGCGCGCAAGCGAAGCCCTCTGCCGCACCAGCCGCAATTCGGAATGAATAATGCGCTCATATTCCAGACGCACTTGCGGCCACGGTCGTTCCAGAATCGCAGGTGGGTCTCTTCGCCCTGTCGCTCCATCGCACGCTCGAAATCCGCATGCTGGCGCTTTCATCTGCTCGCGATAATTCGCGTCCATCAAGGTTACGCGGTGCTGAAAAGCGGCCTGCAGCTCGGAAACGCTGCGCAGGAAATGGATTTCCGTGTGCGTGAGCTTCTGCTCCCAACCCGTGCGCCACTCGGCCCAATGATTGCGAATATCCTTCAATTCGCGCGCCTCCTCGCCGCAAACCCGCCAGCAATCGAAAGCGCCAGCTTGGATTCGTTGAGCGTTTCAATGGTGGCTTGCACGCACGCCATCACGCCGCGGTTGAACTCCACCTGCTCGCGCACGTGCCAATCGAGCGCCCGCGCCACCATGCGTTTCGCGCGCTGGATGATCGAATTCTTCAGGCCGCCCTTCCGCGGGTTCACCGTGCCGATGCTGGCCACTTTGGCTTCCGCGGCGTCGCGCGCGTGCAACAGCGGCGTCAAATCCGGCAGCGGAATGTTGCCCGGGGCCACGCCGTTCGGGATTACGCGCGCGTACGCGCTGCCGGATTTCGGCGATCACCGCCGCCAGTTCTTCACCCTTCGGATCATCCATGCTTCTTCTTGCTCCAGCTCGCGGTGATTTTCGTGAACACGCCCCCGCGCGGCGTGAACTCACCCGTAAGCGTCGCCTCCACAGGTCGGCAGGCCTTCACCACGTCGCGCAAAAAGCGATTTACCACGTTCTCCTGGAAGATTCCCAGGTTGCGATAAGCCAGCATGTACATCTTGAGCGATTTCAGTTCCAGACACAACTTGTCGGGCACATAGCGCAGCGTAAGCTCGCCATGATCCGGCAGACCCGTTTTGGGACAAACCGAAGTAAACTCCGGCAAGATAATCTCGATCTCGTAGCCAGGATATTGGTTCGGCCAGGTCTCGATCTCGGGCAATGGTGCGCTTCACGCCGGCAGAGGCGTGTTCATCGGTATATTGACGCTTCATTTCGGTGCGGTCATGTCGCGGGTATTAAAGTTCGCGACAGCAGATCCAGAAAAAGACCGACGTCGGTGACCACGCCCACCGCTTGCCCCGTGCCGCGATCGCTCACCTTGGTGGCCACCGCCGGATTGATATCGATGCAAACGATCTTCACCCAGCTCGGCAGCATGTTCCCGACAGCGATGGAGTGCAGCATCGAACCCAGGCAGAGCACCAGTCCAGCGCCCTTCAAATGCTCGGCGTACGCGTCCTGCGCTCGATTCATGTCCGTGATGGTTTCAGGCAGCGGCCCGTCGTCGCGCAGGCTGCCGGCCAGCACGAACGGCACATTGTGTCTTTACGCATTCGTACATGATGCCGCTGCGCAACCGCCCGCTCTCCACCGCGCCTCGAATCCCGCCGCAATTGTAGATGGCGTTGATGGCCCGCATGTGATTGCGATGCCCGTGCTCTTCCTGCCGCCCGTCGCTCTGCCGGATCCCGAGCGATGTGCCGAGTAACGCCGACTCGATATCATGCACGCCCAGCGCGTTCCCGCTCAGCAGCGCGGTAATGTAGCCCTCGCGAATCAAGCGCGACAGCGGCCCGGCGCCGCCGGTGTGAACTACCACGGGCCCCGCCACGGCGATAATTCCCAGGCCCGCCGCGCGCGCCTGCTCCATCAGCGCGGCCACCTGTTTTACCGCCGTCTCCACTTGGCGCTCGGACGAAATGCCGTTGCTCATGAACGCGAATGCCAGCCGGTCGCGCTCTTTCGATTCGGGAACCACGCGAATGCCGCGCATCCCGGTGACCACCCGGTCTCCCGCTTTGATATCGCGCAGCCGCCGGCAAAAGGCTTGGTCGTCCCGCAACACGATCAGCGCGTCCATGCGCTGGTTCTGCACCTCCACCCACTGGCCGGCATGACGCACGTAAGTCTTGTGGTTAGTGGTGGAATAAAAATCTTCCGGCGCGCAGCAATCTTTCTCTACCGTGAACAGCTCGGCGTCGCCCGATTCCACCATGGCGCAGCCTAAGCCCAACAACTGCGAGAGAATCTTTTCCATCGACTCGGCGTCGTCGGTGTCGATCTTCAGGCGCAGGTAGGATCCGTCGCTGTTGGTGCGGCCAATGCTAAACTGCTCCACTTCGAAGCGGCCCCCGTACTCGACCACCGTATCGAAGATCTGCTCCATGATGTGGGAGTCGATCAGGTGGCCCTGGGCCTCCACGCGCTCTTGGAGGGGGCGCGGCTTGGCGTGGGCTGGCATGGGTATGGACTTGGTTTCCAAACTACTGATTTTCAACTTATAGGATACCTGCTATTGGAGAGGAAACTCGACTTTGGGGCCGGGGAACCGCAGGAAGTCGCGATCATTGGTGCATATTGTGGCGCCGTGTTCGATGGCCAGCGCAGCCAAGTGAGCATGGACGATTAGAGATCCGCGGACGCTTTTCCAGGTTCCGGCCCGTGCGGCGATTCCGTTGCCGGCTCGCGCTTTTCTGGCTCAGGCGTCCCGTCTGCGTCCATGACAATTCAATGCTACCGCTCCGCGGCCAGCCACAAGGTGAGAAACTGAACGACATGCAACATATGCACCGCACCCGCTGGATTCTCGTACTGCTCGCCTGCCTGGCCGTGTCCCTGGTCTCGGTCGCCTACCCCCTGTACGTCATCCGGCCGTTCCGCGCCCAGGCAGCGCGGGAGCTGATGGCGGCGCTAGCGGTTACCCGCTATGCACCCCTGCTATCTGCGATCTCGGCGCTCGCGGCGGTGGTGGCGGCGATTGCGTACTGGCGCTCGCAGGCTCCCCTGTCGAGGCGCAGATTGGCGGCTGCCACCGCCACGCTGGTGTGCGTGCTCGCCGTGGTGGCGCACGCGAATGTGTTCGAGGTGTTGATGTTCCACCCGCTGGAGCATCCGGCTTTCGCCGCGGCTGCGGACGTAAAACTCGACAACGATGACAAGCTGATCGTGGTAAAGATCAACGGCAGCGCGCGTGCCTATCCGATACGCGAGATGGCTTACCACCATGTCGTCAACGACGTTGTGGGCGGGACCGCGCTGGCCGCCACCTATTGAACGCTCTGTCACACCGGTCTGGTGTGGAGGAGAGATGTGGCCGGCCGCCGGCTGACGTTTCATCTGGCCGGCATCAATAATCAGAACTTCCTCATGCGCGACCAGGAAACTGGGAGCTATTGGCAGCAGATCACTGGAGCTGCCATCTCTGGTCCGCTGCAAGGCTCGCAACTCACTCTGGTGCTCTCCGACGAGCTCACTTTCAAGACTTGGAAAGTGGAAGAGCCTGCGGGCACGGTGCTCAAGGAAGTGCCGCAGGACGCCTCTGAATACGAGGCCAAGGATTGGGATGTGCGTATGGGGAGTGAGCCGGCCGTCATCCAATTTCCAGAGCACGGGATGCAGTCGCGCGACTTAGTCCTGGGAATTCAGGTTTCGGGCGCCAGCCGGGCGTTTCTTTATGACCGTGTCATTCGGGAAATGCTGGTCAAGAGCTACGTCGGAGCACAGCCGGTGCTGATTGTGGTGGGTCCGGATGGGCAATCCGTCAGGGCGTTCCGCGACCAAATCCCCGGGATGGACGGCGTGCCCGATTTCTATCGCCTGACGGTGAACAAACCCGGCGTGCTTATGATAGACGCGGCCACCGGCAGCGAATGGAACTTTCAGGGCTGCGCGGTCTCAGGGAAAGCCAGAGGGGCGTGCCTCGAGCGCACCGCCATGCTCAAAGACTATTGGTTCAACTGGCGCAACTATAATCCCAAGACGATGATCTGGGGGAACAGAACAAAATGACTTCTACCGCTCCGCTAACCAAGCCAGGAACAAGCCGTCCGGCGCCACGTCTTCCCAATACGAAATCGGCCGGCTCGATACTTTCGCGCAATGCCGCCCGAGTAGCTTCTCCAATTCCTTTCGACCGAACCATTTCTCCCACTCCGGAGTCTTCAGCCGTCCCCACTGCTGCGCATTCTTATCGATGATCACGATGCGCCCGCCCGGCCGCACCACGCGGCACATTTCGGCGACGGCCACGTCGATCTCGACGGCGTGCTCCAGCGATTCGGTGGCGTAGACACAATCGAAGGCGCCCGCGGGGAACGGTAGCGCGGTCATCGATCCGGCACAGGCGCCCACGCCCTCCGGTACATGCCGCAGCATCGCCTCGGCCAAATCGAACCCTGCAATCGACGCCCGGGCATAACGTTCGGCCAGCACGCGCGCGAATCGGCCCTTGCCGCATCCCACGTCCAGCACGCGCTTGCCATTCAGATCGCCGAAGTATTCCAGGATCAGTTGGACATGATAAATTCTCGGATCGATCGTGCTTGGAAAATTCTCTTCATCGGCCGCAGCCTCATTGAAATGTCGCGCGATCTCGCGCAGCGGCACCGTTACCGGCGGTACCTTCTTTTTCCAGAGCATCAGCTTTTTTCAAGGTCATCAGACGCTGCGCGTCAAGAAGATCGGCAGGCCGGTCTTATTGGCGTAATTCGGACGATAACGCTCCGTGTTGTACATCGTCGAGACATCCACGTGTCGGGGTCCCAACGCCGGATCGGGAATGGCGGCCATCGCGTAACGGCCGTCCACCAAAGCCGCCATCAGGCCGCTCTGATTGTCGAGCACCGCCTCCAGCGCCATGGTCCCGAACGTGGACGCCACCAGCTTGTCCACAAAATCCGGCACGCCGCTGCGTAGATCGTAGGTCAAGTCGCTGACGATGGTCTCTTCCGATGTACGAGCATGAATCTCGCTCGCCAGCGCCTCGGCTACGCTCTCCTTATGCCGATGGCCGTACGCGTCCGCCTCGCCATACTCGCGCACCTGGTAGCCTTCCCACTCTGAGCCTTCCGACAGAATCACCAGGCAATAGTTACTGGGATTGTGTTTCTTGTCGGTCATCAACAGGTCAATCAGCTTTTCCAGATTCACCTTGTATTCCGGGATGCAACAACGGATGGACGCCACATAAGCCGTATAGAGCGACGTGAAACCCGCGTCACGGCCGAAAACGCGAAAAATCCCGATGCGCTCGTGAGACCCGACGGTGGTCCGCTGGCGGGCGATCGCATCCGTCGCTCGCGTGATGGCGGTAGAGAAACCGATGCAATATTCGGTGTTGCGAACATCGTTGTCCATGGTCTTCGGCACCGCGATCACCTTCACGCCCATGCCGTGCAATTTGGCGGCGTAGCTCAGCGTGTCGTCGCCGCCGATCGCGATCAATGACGTCAGCCCTAGCTGTTCGATATTCTTGAGAACCTGTGAACTGATGTCGTACGCCGTCGACGTCTTGCCGCCTTTGGTAACTTCCTTCTTCGGAAAATCCTTGTCCTTCAGGAAATCCGGCAGCTTCGACATCGACATCTTCGCGGGATTGGTCCGGCTGCTGTGCAGGACAGTGCCGCCGTAACGATCGATCGTGCGGGTGTTCTCGCGGGTGAGAGGGAGAATGTAACGGGTCTTGCTCGGCTCGTCGTCCAGGCGCACATGCGTGAGCCCCTCCCATCCGCGCCGGATGCCCACCACTTCGCAGCAGTTTTCCGTGGCCCGGTAGGTGACTTCCTTGATGACTGAATTCAGGCCGGGGACGTCACCGCCGCCCGTCAGGATTCCTATACGCTGAGTCGCCATGGCCCATTTTAACCTGGGTCCGCTGCTCACCCGCTCCATGCCTCACGCGCCGGAGGCTGTCCCGAAGCTGGAGCGGGTGAGAGAACTCGCGTCAGTTAGCGATGTCCGCCGCCACCACGGGCCGCGCCACCGCCATGGAATCCGCCGCCACCGCCACCACGGACGGCAGCACCCCCACGGTACCCGCCATAACCGCCGTATCCACGACCACCGTAGCCATAGCCGCGGCCGTAGTAGCCTCGACCATATCCGCCCCATCCGCCACCCCAATAGCCGCCATAGATTCCTACACCGTAGGGATAACCATAGCCGTAGGCGTAGGGATAAGCGTACGGAGTAGTAGCCTGGGTAGCCATAAGCGTACGGAGCTGGGTATGCGTAACCGTATGGGACGCCGATCCCAATGCCGAACCGCACGCGCGGCGTCAGCCTTTGGCGCACCGACAAACATCATCATACCTGCCAGCGCGAGAATCGGGAGTCCAAGTTTTTTCAACATTTTGTTTAACATATCAAACCTTCCTCGGAAGGCTCACTCCCGTTGCCTTCCACCACATTGGATGCGGGGCGCGGGTCTGGGTTGCAAGATCGGTCACTATTCCGCAGGGCTTGACATTTCGCCCTATCTTCGCCTACCATTGCCTGAGCAGTTGATTCTCCCCTACAAGGATTCTAGATGAAAATCAGCGAAACTATGTTACCTGAATTTGACCAGGAAATGGCGAGCACACGCAAGGTGCTGGAACGCGTGCCACTTCAGAACCCCGACTGGAAACCGCATCCCAAGTCGTCCAGCGTCAGCGCCCTGGCCGCTCACATTGCCAACATGCCCGATTGGGCCGGTCTCACGTTGGAAACCGATTCCTTCGACTATGCCCCGCCCGGCGCGCCTCCCTACGAGACGCCCAAATTCTCGTCCAAGGAGGAGTTGCTCGCGGCCTTCGATAAAAGCGTAGCCGGTGCGCGAGCGGCACTCGTCGCGGCAGACGACAGCCAAGATGCTTGCGCCATGGACACTGATGGCCGGCGGAAAGACCATGATGACCATGCCGAAGGTCGCCGTCATTCGCAGCTTCGTGATGAACCACACCATCCATCATCGCGCGCAGCTCGGCGTTTACCTTCGCCTGAACGATATTCCGGTGCCTTCCGTTTACGGCCCCACCGCGGACGAGCAGTAGCTAGAGAACGTCTGCAAAACCGCGCTTTAAATGCCGGAAAAATAACCCGCCGGCAACGAACGCGGTGACCGCATACGCGGTGATAATCGCCAGGTCGTGCAGGTTGGGGATGCGGTAGGAAAGCAGCCGGTCCCGATAGGCTTGCACCACAAACGCCAGCGGATTCAATGCAAGGCGAATCGAAAGCGCTGCTGGGATTTGCTGCTCGGTAATGAAGATCGGCGTCACCCAGAACCAGAAGATGAGGATCACCGCAAGTACCTGCGCCGTGTCGCGCAGGTACACCTGCAAACTGGCCACGATCCAGCCGATGCCGACGGCGAACAGTCCCACCAGCAACATGTAGACAGGTAGCATCATCATCCACATGCTGAAGTGGCCGATGATGAGGCCGATGCCTGTGATCACCAGGGCCACCACCATCAGATGGCTGGCAAGCGAAGAAAGAAAAATGGAAACCGGCACGATTTCGGCCGGAAACACCGTCTTGGTGATCAGATTGGCATGATCCAGCATCGAATTTGCCGAGCGAGTTACCGTCTCCTGGAAAAGCCACCAGGGCAGGAATCCGCAGAACAGAAACAGCGCGATAACTCTGCGTCGGCTGGCCGGGCGGAACTTTCTGGTTCAGGCAAACTTCAAAGACAAATACCCAACTCACCAACTGCACCAGCGGCAGGATCAGCCCCCACATCCATCCGGCAGTAGAACCGATGAAGCGCTGCTCGAAATCGCGCCGGACCATTTGCAGCAGCAGTGTGCGGCGGTGAATCAGGTTGCGCGCGAAATGGTGGCCGGGGAGTGACATCAGCTCCCAGGGTACTATTGTGCAGAAACCGATGAAAGCGTGCGTTCTTCGCCATCCCGCGCCGATCGAGAGCAACCCGCTCGAATACACCGACGTTCCCAAGCCGTCGCCTTCTGGAACTCAGGTGCTGGTGCGCGTGAACGCGTGCGCCGTTTGCCGCACCGATCTGCACGTGATCGAAGGCGAGCTTGCCGCCGCAAATCGCCAATTACGCCGGGCCATCAGGTTGTTGGCACTATCGAAGCCGTGGGTGAGCGCGCGAAGCAGCACGCTATTGGGACGCGCGTCGGCATTGCATGGCTGCACTCCACCGACGGCACGTGCGAATACTGCCGCGCGGGGAAAGAAAACCTTTGCAACAATCCAACCTTCACCGGCTGGACCGTGGATGGCGGTTATGCCGAGTATGCGCTGGCCGAAGAGAGCTTTGTTTATCCGATTCCAGAGGGCTTCGACGATCTCAAAGCCGCGCCGCTGCTGTGCGCGGGCATCATCGGATTCCGCGCGCTGCGGCTTTCCAGCATCGAACGAGCGGCGGACGGTTGGGGTTGTACGGCTTCGGCGCCGCGGCCCACGTCGCCATTCAAGTCGCGCGGCATTGGGGCGCTGAAGTCTACGCCTGCACACGCGACCAGCGGCATCAGAAACTCGCGCTGGAATTAGGAGCGGTGTGGGCCGGCGGAACGGTGGCCGAGCCGCCCGTGAAACTCGATAGCGCGATCATCTTCGCACCCGCTGGCGAGATCGTGCCGGCGGCTTTGAAGGCCTTGAAGAAGGGCGGAACGCTGGCGCTCGGAGGCATCCACATGAGCGCCATTCCGCCGCTCGATTACGATCTGCTCTATCAGGAGCGCGTGGTGCGCAGCGTCGCCAACAACACCCGAGCAGACGGGCACGATTTCTTGAAGGTGGCCGCCGAGATTCCCGTTCACGTCTCGACGGAAGTCTTTCCGCTCGAAGAAGCGAACCGGGCGCTGAATTCGCTTAAGAACGACGCGATTCGCGGCGCGGCGGTTTTGAAGATTCGCTAGTTCTTTACCACTGCCAGTTTTTGCCCGTAAAGCTTCCGATACACCTCGGCGTTGCGCATCACGCTCTGCACATAAGCGCGCGTTTCATTGAACGGAATGCTTTCGACGAACTCCGCGGGCTCGCGATAGTTCCCCGCGGCCAGCCAGGCGTTGACGTGCGACTTGCCCGCGTTGTACGACGCCAGCGCCGCTTCCCATTTGCCTTGCAACTCGTCGGAAAGCTGTTTCAGGTAGTAAGTGCCCAACTTCAGATTCGTATCCGGCGTGAACAGCATCGCAGTGCGGAAGCTAGGGATACCAAGTTTCCGGCTGAGCTGACGTCCGGTGGCCGGCATTACTTGCGCCAGGCCCCGAGCGTTGGCGCGCGAAATCGCCTTCGGATTGAACTCGGATTCCTGACGAATCAGCGCCGCCATCAAATACGGATCCAGCATCTGCGCGCGGCAATATTCTTCCAGCGACTTGCGATAAGGCAGCGGGAAGGCCAGCCGCCAGAACTTGTCGGGCGCGGAGTCCAGCGACATCGAAAATAGCCGGGCGCGTAGTGCTTGATATAGCGGATGGCCTGGTCGGGCGCATCGCGCTGGCTCGCCAGATCCGCCAATTCGATGGCGATCACCTGCGGCTGGCCGTCCACTTTCGCGCCAAAGCGAAGCTCCGCTTCCGACAGATCGTCAAGGCCCGCAGCGTCCAGCAAACGCGCCCGCTCAATGCGCTGCTTGGTGAGCGGCGTGGGATCGAAGCTTTCCGGAGCATGGCGGTTCACGATTTGAATCGCGCTCAGAAACTGCGCCGTGACGGGCGCTGCCGTTGCGCCGGCAATGGACGAAGTCTCCAGCCGCTCCCGCGCCAGAATCGCGTAGTAGTAGTTCGGATACGCTTTGCTCACTGCGTCGTAGTAAGCGCGCGCGGTGGCCCAATCGGATTTCGATTCCGCGATTCGTCCCAAATAATAAAGCGCCGGGCTGGTTTGATCCGACGCCGCGTAACGCGTCAAATGCTCGCGCAGCATGCCCTCGGCTTGCGCCGGATCGCGCAGATACGTGGACCAAGTAACTTTCCAGTGGCAGGCCGCCGACTCTGCATCGCTGGCGAACGTCTCGAAGCAGGTCCGATACAGTGGCTGCGCGGCATCCGGCTGATCGTGCGCTACGTAGTAATTGCCCACCGCCACCAGCCCTTCCATCCGCCAGTGGGATTGCGGATAGGACTGCGCCAGCTTTTCGAGCGTCGCGTTCATCTCGTCCAGCCGGTTCAAGCGGCGCTGGCATTCCAGCAAATAGTAGAGCCGCTCGGCTTCCGCGTCGGGCGCGGTGGCCTGGAAGGAGCTCAGGTATTTGTAAGCAGACTCGTTCTCTCGCGCCAGATACGCGGCGGCGCCGATGCGCACCCGCGCCAGATCCAAACTCTCGCCGCTCAAGCGCGGAAGAAGCGCCGTGAGTTCCTTGCCGGCTCGCGTGTAGTCCCCGCCTGCATCCAGTTTCAGCCCGCGCGCAAACAGAGCTTCGGCCGGAATGCCGGGATAGCGCGTGAGAGCTGCTTCGGCGTCCGACGCTTGGGGCGAGAGCGGATACTCGACGTAGATCTTTTGATAATGCTGTCGCTGCCTGGGCCGCCATCGTTCTGCGCTTCATAGGCGCGAGCGAGCAGCAGTTCGGCTTGGGGCGTGGCCAAGTCAGCCAGATGCTGCTGGACCAGCGTGATGGCGCCCGCCGGATTGCTGCTTTGCAAAAACGATTCGGCCTGCAACAGGACCGCCTTCGTCACCAGAGCCGATGCGGGCGTCGACTGCCATACCGGCCGCAAAGCCGGCTCGGTGTCGTTGAATTGTCTCAACCCGGAATCCGCCACGGCGCTCAAGTACGCCACGTAATCCGCCAGTTCCGGCAGACGCTTCTCGGCCGCCTTCAAATGGGTGAGCGCGTCTCCGAACTGGCGTTGATCGACTTCGGTGGCTCCCAGTAGCAACAGAGCCAGCGCCCCGCTCTTGTCGCCGTTTTTGTCGATGCGATGTGCTTCTGCGTAGCGCAGCACCGCCGCGCGTGTAACGGCGTTGGGCGTTTTGCGATACCGATCGGCGATCGCTTCGAGCGACTGCGCAGACGCCACAACCGCGCATGCGCATGTCAGGGCGGCCAATCGCCAAAAACCAACTGTCCTGCCCTCAGAACCATCGGACCGGGATAATCTTGGCCCAAAACTTCAGCGTCATCGTTTGCCAGCGTTCTCACCAGTTCGAGATGGAGATAATCCACCATCGAGTCCGATGCATTCAGAAACTCACCGCGAAAAGCCTCGCGCGCCGAATCGATCTCTACTTTCAGAGACGTATATAGATCGTGCGCGGTGCGTCCATTCTTCACCTTTTCTGATTGATAAAGCCTAATCTCGGCCACCTGGACCCGAGCGAACCGCTGGGCGCGTAGGTGAAGTTCCCTATCTTCACGGCTAAGTGTAAACCATGAGAGAATCTCGGGCTTTTGTGCGTGTGCAGCGGCCGGAGCCGCAATGGTTACAAGCACATCCATGGGCGCGGGCGCAATAATCGACTCGCGGGCGGGTGGGCGGCTTTCGCGGATCATGCCGGCGATCGCGGCCAAAAGCTCTAAGGCGTCGACGTCTATTTCGCCCGAGTCCGCGTACAGCACAGCCAGCACTTCTCGTCGTTTCACTACCGGAAAGAGGTGGCACTTGGCGTTTCCTTGGCCCACGTAAGCCGCGATGGGTTGAGACAATTCGCCGCCTGTACACATGGCCACCAGCGTGTCCCGAGTCTCGATGGCAGCCGCAAACGCCGGCGCGTCGTCCAGCGGCACGTCATTGGCAAGATCGGCGTCATCGAAGTTGCGCGTGGTTTCCAAATGCAGCTTGCGGTCGCGAATCAGAAACAGCGCCGCGCGCCCACAAAATCCCCGCGTGGCGTCCACCAGCGTGTTGCTCCACTGCCGTTCGTCCTCAAAGCCGCGCAGCCGCCGCGTGATCTGGTTCAGCTTCTGGATCAGTTCACGGCGCGACGTATCAGCCGAGCGATGGGCTTGCTGAACCCGGGCTTCGAGCGATTCCTGATGCTCCTCGTCCAGGCGAGCAGCCAATCCTGCGACGGTCTCCTCCAGCACGCGCTCCATGCGCTCCGGCCACTGCGCTTCCAGAACGTCCCGGACGCGCTCGATGTGCTCGCGCCAGGCGAGCGCCAGCTGCTCCCGAACGATATCGTTCGCCTCGGCAAGCAGTTCACTGGTGGCTTCATTCATGGAAAAACATCGACTATTCTTATTGTACTGAGCCGCGCACACCAGTACCGAGCGTGAAAAGCGTGTCCATTGACCGCTTCCTCACGGTCGCGGTTTCCCCGGCCGATTTCGGCGCGACCTCTGGGATTGCCAACGATTCTTCATTGACCTTCAAAGTGCCGCGCGCTTCCCCGGTCGCCCTCCGGCGAATAAGGCGGCCGGTCCAGCCATCCCATCCCCACGTCCCCGCCAATCGGAGCTCCCGGCGGAGAATCAGGCGCGACGATCGGCTCGGATTGGTCGGCGGGCCGATCCAGAAATCGCTTGATGTCGGACGCAAGCAGCGCGCGTTGCGCCTGGTCCGCTTCACCGTGGGCCGCTTCAGTTTTGAGGCGCGTAGCCAGCCTCGAAAGTTTCCAAGACGCGATGGCGCGAACCTGGCCATTGGGCGAACCCGCTGCCAGCCACATCAGCCGATCCACCAGCACGCGCTCCTCGGCGCGGCGGATTTCGGTTTCGTAGGGCGTCCCGGCCGTCGCATCAAATGTCGCCTTCGTCAGCCGGTCAATAATTTCCTCCAGGCCCGGCAGCGAGGGATCCACGGCGTGTTGGGCCACCATGCGTGCCGACCGGTCCAGTTGCAGTACAAAACCGATGGTTACGTCCGCCGCAATCGTCCCCGGGCTTAGGGCATCGAACGCCCTACCGGTGGTGCGCGGAAATAACTCGCGGTGCGAGGGAAACTCCGGCGGCCGGGGCGGGATGGATTCCAGCACATTCCGTGGCACGGTGAGTTCGGATGGCTTCAGCGTGGCTGCCAGGGCATCCAACGCCTTGCGCTGATTCGCGGCCGTCTCCCACTTTACCGGCGTGCGTCCATCGCCACGCAGCGCATAAATATAGTCCACACCCGCAATGCTCGACGCGGCCGACTCCACCGAATAGCGGTGATACATAAAAATCGGCACCAGCGCCTCCTCAATCGTTGCCATGGGCGCGCCATTTCGGATGGTGCGCTCGCCCATCCGGTTCAATGCCGCCCGACGGATCTTCATGATGCGCTCGAGTTCCTCAGGCTGATTCACGCCGTTGGACCACTGATCCACTCTCGGATGAATACCGGTATCCTGGTTGGTCATGTAACGCAGATCCTGGGCCCAGGCGCCGTCCAGGATCTTAGCCAATTCCGCCGGCTCATCCGCGTCGTTCGCGAACTGACTATAGCCATAGCGGATCGCGACCTTGTCCCACTCCCCAATCTGCGCGGTGTACGCGTCCGACAAGTCGATCGTGCCATCTTCCCGCAGTTTCTCGAGCGGATGCGGGTAGTCCATCACGGAAATCCGTCCCTGCCGGCTGTCGTAATAGTTGTGCATCAGGCCCAGCGTGTGGCCCACTTCATGCGCCGCCAGCTGCCGGATGCGGGCCAGCGCGGTTTGATAGAGCACGTCCGGTTTCTCTTCGCCGGTGGCGTATGGCGATAGCAGGCCTTCGAAAATCAGAAAGTCCTGCCGGTCTCGCAGCGAACCGAGTGTAACGGTGGCTTTGATGATTTCTCCCGTCCGCGGATCGTCAATCGATGCGCCCGTGCTCCAGCCTCGCGTCGAGCGATGGACCCAGTTGATTACGTTGTAACGGATGTCCATGGGGTCCGCGCCCTCCGGCAACACCGCTACCTGGAACGCATTCCGAAACCCGGCCGCATCGAAAGCCTGGCTCCACCAGCTGGCCCCTTCAAGCAGCGCCTTCTTCACGTCTTCCGGCGCGCCGGGGTCCACATAATACCGGATCGGCTCCACCGCCTCGCTCACCGCGGCAGCGGGATCTTTTTTCTCCAGACGGTGCCGGGGGATGTAACGCTGCACCAGGGGCTCTCCAATCGGCACGCTGTAGTCGACGAAAACATGAGCAGCGTACCCGCTGCGCGGATCGAATCGCCGCGGCTTGAAGTGGCTGTCCGGCAGTTCGACTAACGAATAATGCTCGCGCAGAGTGACCGCCTGGTCATCTGGCGCCACGCTCGCTACCGTTCCCGAAAACAGGCCATTGTTCACTGCCGAGGCGCGTCCGCCACCCTGGCCGATGGAAGGCGGCCCCTGCGCCGGAAACCCGGGATTGAATCCGTTCTCCGCTTCCTTGAGAAAGGTCAGTGTAACTTCGATCTCGGTGTTTTTCGGAAACGCCTTGGTTCTGGGCAGGTACACGGCGCTCCGGCTGTTCTCCACGTGGTACTTGCCGGGACGCAATGCCTGTGTGGCGCCATATCCATCGCGCACAAAAAAATCGGTGGCGTTGACCAGCACATGGCCGTTGCTTTCCGCCGCGGTGGTGAAGCCCATGAGTACGGACTTCGCAAACGACTCTTCTACCGACCGGCGCTCGGCAGGATTTGGGCTGGTGGACCGGAAATCTTCATTCCGCCGCACCAGAAAAATCTTGTTGCCGGTTCTCTCAAAATAAACCACCGCCGCGTCACCCGCCTGTCCACGATCCAGGCCGATGTCGTTGGACCCAAGGCCCGCCGCCAAGCCCGTGCTGAGGAGGAAGTCGGTATCAAAGCGCGGGATTTCCAGCCACAGAGTCCCGTCGCGATCATCCCAGTAAAGAGGAAAGTAGCCGTCCAATTTGGCCATTCCGCGAGTCTTTTCCTCAATCGCGGGGATGCGATCTTGCGCCTCAGACGCTAGACAGATCACGAAGAATATGGCGGCTACCAACGTTCGCAACATTGTTTCAGCTCCCTTTTTGAAATCGGAAAGTTTACCTAGGATTTCTATTTTGCACTACCGAGCGGGTGTGGGCTCGGGATGCACTGGCAGCAGCATGCCCGTCAGCCGTACTTGTTTGCGGCCGCTCGCAAGGTCCAGCACGATATGGCCGTCGGGCTGGCTAACGCCCTGGCCGATCAGCGTCTCGGAGCCTTGCAACACCTGGACGTTCGACAGCTCTAGCCGGCCCACGCCGGACGATCCGCCAAGGTGATAGGAACCGGAGACCTCGCGTACTTCGGCGTCGGGCGACAGCGTGATTCCGCGCCCCTCGAACGTGCCCTTGGATCGAAGATTTTCCAGCAGCGCCGCCCCGGTGCCGCGAGTCTGCAACTCACCTTCGATATCCAGCTGCCCGTTGCGAAAGTCGAAATTTTCCACGCTGCCGTTCAAATCGTACGACGGCTCAGCCTTGGCCAGGTTCACGGACATTTTTCCGCTGGCGTGCATGCTATCCAGGCGCCACTCCATGTTAGACAGAGTAATCGACGGCCCGCGCCACAGTGCGTGTGCGCTCAAATCGCCGAGCGATAAATCGCCGTTCTTCAGATTCACGATTTCGAAGCCGATGTCCGCATCACGCTCGTCCAGCCATTTTGGAAGAGCCTGATCGCGGCGGAACGCGCGTGCCAGGAAACCTTCATTGCGGCTCAAAGCAGGCAGCATCAGGCTCTCTAGCTCAGCGAGCTGCAGTTCCGGAATCGTGAGGCGCAGCCGATGCGGTCGCGCCGCCGTGACGTCATAATGATAGTCGCCCTCGAACTTCACCATGCCGGCGCGCCCCCGCATGCGAGTGAGCTGGAATCCGCCTTCGTTCATCTGAACCGCGGCCGATGTAAGTCGAATTGGCAAGGCCAGACCGGGAATCCCGATCACGGCATTTTGCAGGTCGAACTGGCCGGACCAGACCCCGGATTTCTCCGCGGTCTTTTCATACGAAATCCAGCCTCTCCAGGACCCTTGATGAAGATGCTCGATCAGCGGGATTTGCGCGGCGTCCAGCAAATGGGCCGCACCAACGGTTAACTGGCGCGTGCTGATGCGGAATGCCGCGTGGCTATTATCGAGCGCATATTCGCCTTCGATCTGCGCGGACTGGCCGTCCTCCATCTCCACGTCCGAAGGCGCCAGCACCACCTTGCCGCCGGAGATTTGTACTTGCGCGGAATCGAATTGGACCGATTTGACCTGTACTGACCCGCCCTCTGGAAACTTCACCGAGGCGCTAGCCAGCGTCAACTGCCCCCCTACGCCCGATTGGCTGGAGTATCCGATGCCGCCCTCCACTTGCCCTTCCACTTGTACGCCAGGCGGAAATGGCGCGCCGAAATGCCGCGCGGTTTCCACCAGCGAGGCCGCGGGGAGATTACGGAATTGCAAACTTCCGGACCACTTCGGCGCCGCAAGATAATCGTCCAAGCGGAATTCGGCCGACACCGGGTCGGGATGCCCGGGCGTTGAGATGGTGGCGATTTCGAGGTGATGTCCGTTCAAATTGAGCAGGCCACGATAATTCATCGTCCAGCCTTCGCCCCGCGCCGGCATCAAATCCCAGCGGTGCACGTCGCTGATGTTCAGATCGCCGGTGATGTCGAGCTTGGAAAGCGGCCCGGCCAGCTTGGCGTCGGCAAACACGTAGCCATGGACGCCCAGGTCGCTGCCGTGGAAAAGGCGCGTCAGTTCGGAAATCGCGGTTCGATCCAGGTGAACGCCCATGCTGAGCTGATTCTCGCCGTTTGAACCGGACTCGAGCAGACCGCGCGCGCTGAGTTCTCCGAAGCTTTGCGATGCCTGGTCGGTGCGGGCCGGCGCCCCGGAAAAGCGGATCACCACCTGGCCGTTTTCGTTAGGATAGACATCCACGTCGGCGTCGCTGATATAGAAAACGGATTTGGTGTCGCCAAACTTGAAGTCGATGCGGCCGCCGCGGATCTGAATATCGGGTAGCGCGTCGTGCGGGACCGCGCCAGCCCCGGCGTGCCGGTCGAGCAGCGGCTGAATATTCCAGGGACCCGCACGCATTTTCACCACGTTCACGCTGGGGGTGTCGAGACGGAGGCTGGAGAACGCCAGATGGCCGGATAATAAACTGCTCCAACGGATGCGCGCCTGCATCTGTTCGACATGCGCGAACGGTTCCATTCCCGCGGCGGGATCGTCGTCGATCAGCACGTCCTCCACGGTAAAGCCCGGACCGCTGAATAAATTCAAGTGGACGGCGCCCACGGTGACGGGCCGGTGGAGCGCGGCTTCGAGCGCTGCTTGAATGCGCGGGCGAAAACGATCGGCGCTAACTCTCGGCGCGGCCAAACCGAAGGCCACCACCGCCAGCACAGCAATCACAAGCCACCGACGGACAGTCCTCATGAGTTTCGCGCTAACAGTTCGGCGTAAGCTTCGGGATCGTCCACGTCGTTGACCACTCCCGGGTCCAAGACTTCGATGTAGTTGGTTCGCGCAACATGGCGATGAATTACGTCGCTCGCTTTAGCGTCGGGCGGCAGGGCCATCAACTCAGTGATCAACTGCCGTGCGATGCAAACCGGATGCCCATGCTCGCCCGCATAGGTGGGCACTGTTACCGGATCGCGGTTCGCCTGGAACCCTGCCGCCAGCGTTTTAACGGTCGCCAATTCGATGTTCGGGTGATCCACTGGCAGGAACATCGCGGCCTCCGCGTCAGGGGGAACCAGAGCCAGGCCGCATTGCAAAGAGCTAAGCATGCCGCGCTCCGGATCGGGATTCACAGCGAAGAGAACCTCGCGGCCGCGCTCGATGCCACTTTGAATCTGATGCGGCGTGTTGGCCCACCACTACGATGATTGGATTCGCAGACCGCGGAGAACACGCGAATCAGCCGGTCCAGGAATGTTTCGTTCTGAAATCGCAGCAGCGCTTTCGGAGTGCCCATTCGGCGGGAAGCGCCGCCGGAAAGAATGATAGCCGGCGATCGACGGGCCGGGTTTCACTTTAAGACGGCTCGCGACGCTTCGCTCGCGAAAATGGATTTGGCCGCGGTGCGCCATTCCGAATCGGGCGCCCGGCGAATGGCGATCATCTCGGCAACCACCGAGACGGCGATCTCTTCGGGTGTGATGGCGCCGATCTCCAGGCCCATGGGCGCGAACACCCGCTCGAAGGCGCTCGCGCGCGATGCCTTCCTTCTCCAATTCCTTAACCACGCCGATCACTTTGCGCTTGCTGCCGATCATGGCGATGTATTTGGCGTTGGTTTCCACGGCCCAGCGCAGCACGCGCATATCGTCGCGATGGCCGCGCGTGACGATCATCACATAGCTGGTGTCGCGGATGGCGAAGCTTCGGAAATACTTCTTCGTATTCTTCGGCGTAGACTTCGTCGGCTTCCGGGAATCGCTCGCGGTTGGCGAAGGCTTCGCGATTGTCCACCACCACCGAAGCGAATCCGGCCAGCACAGCCACCTTGGAGATGCTTTTTGAAATGTGGCCGGCGCCGAAGATGAAGACGCGGGGCTGGGGAACCACGGGCTCGACAAACACGCTCAGTTGTCCTCCGCAGATCAGGCCGTTGTCGTAGGCTGCGTCCTGGCCCAGACTGAAGTTCATCTGCCGCGGCTGCTCGGTCTCCATCACTTCACGCGCGGCGTTCCAGACCTCGGCTTCCACGCAGCCGCCGCCGACGGTACCGATCATGGAGCCGTCCTCGCGCACCAGCAGTTTGGCGCTTTCGTAACTGGGAATGGAGCCGTTCACCTGAACGATGGTGGCCAGCGCGCACTTCTGGCCGAGCCGGCGCAGGCGAACCACCTCCTCGTAGATGTCCATTTGTCTGAATTATACCGTGCGGTGAGGCTGCACGACTCCGGGATTTGGGGCTGGGGGTTGGGGGCCAGGCACTTTCCGTTACGTACCTGCCAGTTCCCCAATCCCCAATCCCTAACCCCAAAAGGGTCGACAGGTCCTCCATAACCATGCTACTATGACCATAGTCATGAGTGAAAACATCCCAGCCGGAGAGTTCAAGGCTAAGTGCCTTCAAGTGATCGACGAGGTTCAGCGGCTGCGCATGCCGATCGTTATCACCAAGCGCGGCAAGCCCGTCGCGAAGCTGGTCCCTTTGGACGAGCACCCGGAAAGCTTCATTGGGAGCATGAAGGGTACCATGGAGATTGTCGGCGACATCGTTGCGCCTATAGATGTGAAGTGGGAGGCGGATGCCAAGTGACTTGTTGCTATTGGACACCCATTGCTGGATCTGGGCTCAGTTAGGCCTTCTCCAGAACTTGTCCCGAGCAGCACTCCAATCCATCAAGGATGCAGAACGCGAAGGCAATTTGCGCATCTCGGTGATCTCTATCTGGGAACTGGCGATGCTCGAACAGCGGGGGCGCGTCGCGCTCCCCATGAACGTCCGGACCTGGGTGGATCAAGCGCTGAGTAAGCCTGGAATCTCGGTCACGCCTTTGACACCCGAAATCGCGGTCGAAAGCGTGCATCTTCCAGGAGACCTGCATGGCGACCCGGCGGATCGCATGCTGGTGGCCACGGCCCGCGTCTTAGGAGCAACGCTCGCCACCAAGGACGCCCAGTTGATTCAATACTCCCGCCAACGCCACGTGAGAGCCATCGAGGTTTAGCTCGGTGACCAAGACCGTTCTGTTTGATCTGGGCAACGTCATCATCCCCTTCGATTTCAGGCCGGCCTACGCGCGCCTGGCCGAGCAATGCGGTTGCAAGCCGGAAGAAATTCCTGCCCGGATCCGCGCCACTGGACTGGTGGCGCCTTTCGAAAAGGGTGAAATCGGAGCCGAGCCGTTCGTCCGCGATCTCTCTTGCGCTCTGGGCTTGAACCTGAGTTATCGGGAGTTTTGCGACTGGTGGAGCGGTATTTTTCTCGAGGAACCTTTGGTCCCCGAGGCATTACTCGAGGACTTGGCTAGCCGCTATCGATTGCTGGCGCTTTCCAACACCAACCCGATCCACTTCGCGATGCTGCAACAGGCTTATCCACTCCTGCGGCACTTCGACGGCTACGTGCTTTCGTATGAGGTGGGAGCGGCGAAGCCGGAGGCGAAGATTTACCGGGAGGCGATCGCGCGAGCGCAATGCGAGCCCGAAGAGTGCTTTTTCACCGACGATCTGGCGGTGAATATCGAAGCGGCGCGCGAGCACGGCATGGATGCGGTCCAATTTCTATCGGCCGATCAGCTCGAACGGGAGCTGCGGGCCCGGGGCCTGCGTCAAGCGTAGATGTTCACCGCTGAGCTCGTGCCATTGCTCGATGTGTAGCTGGAGGCTGGGCTGGAATCGCCGCCTTCGCGATGGTGGTGATGATGTCCCTCCGCCCTCTGCCCTTGCCAGCCTTGAGTCTGCGATGTTCCGGACTGCTGGGCCGTCTGAATGTCGTTCTGCAGTTGAGAAAACGCGCTCTGCGCCTGAGTCAGATTGCCGGACGAGAGCGCCTGACCGAGTGCGGTAAGATCGTTCGCGATAGGATCGTTGCTGTTGCTGGAACTCGTGGTGGATGCGGCGCTTGTTCCGCTTTGCGTCTGGAGGGCCTGCTGCAACGCCGCAAAAGCCGACTGCGCACCGGTCAGGTTGCCGGCTTGTAGCGCGCCTGCAAGCTGAGAGTAGTCCTGCTGAACCTGCTGGACAGGATTTTCCGCGGTCTGGATGTCGCTCTGCAATTGCGCAAACGCATTCTGGGACTGTGTTAGATTGCCTGCCTCGAGATCCTGGCCGAGCGTGGCGAAATCGGTCTGGATCGTGGTGGAAGCATTCGAGGGCCCCTGATAAGCCTGCACTAACTGCTGGAGATTCGAGTAATCGGATTGCGCGGCGGTCAGGTTCCCGGATTGGAGATCACTGGATAACTCGGTGTAGTCCTGCTGAGCCGCCTGTTCAGGACTAACTTGTTTGCCCGCCTGGGTGTCACTCTGCAATTGTGAAAACGCACTCTGCGCCTGGCTAAGATCGCCGGATTGCAGCGCCTGGCCGAGCGCGGCAAAATCGTTCTGGAGCGTGTTCGATCCAGCTGAACTCCCCGAGCCTCCGTTCGCTTGCAACACCTGCTGGATATTCGAATAGGCGGACTGCGCGCCCGACAAATCGCCAGACTGAAGCGAGCTGGCGAGCTGCTGGAAGTCCTGCTTGATTTCCTGGAACGGATTCTGCCGCTGCTGCGACAGGTCGGTAATCAAGCTGGACGAGATAGCTGAAATCGACATGAGGAATCAATCTCCACAACCATACGTATCGTCGCCGTGGAATCGAAATTGAGGACTTTTTATGGGGCCTGAGATCTCAGTCCGCGAAAATTGCGGAGAGCGGCGCGGACCATCCGGGGAAAAGCCCGGATTGAAGACCTGTGGCGAGCGTTTCACTGTGTCCGTCCGGAAAATGCGCTCGAACCCGCCGCGTTTGGGGGTAAACCACCCAGACTTCCTCGCCTCCGTGAGCGAAGTAAAGTTCCATTTTGAGATCGAGCTGCGCAGCGGTATTTGACTCGGACGCCACTTCGATGGCGAGAGCCGGCGAGCCCTCCAGATAGCCGTCGGGATCCGCGCCGGCGATTTGGGACTTACGGATGAAGCTGGCGTCAGCCTTCAGGAAGTTGTCGGCCGGCAGCCTGAATCCCGCCGCGACGTAGACCTCGCCAAGTTGGCGGTCGCGCACGTAGGGCCACAACGCGTCACGCAGATTTTGTCGGATGCGGCTCTGAACAATCGTTGCCGGAAGCGTAACAACATGCTCGCTGCGCAGAAGCTCATGCTTCATGCCGTCGTCCTGATATTGTTCGAACTGCTCGAGGGTCAACAGATCGCCTAAATTACGGCGTGCGAATCAATCCGCGCGTCTCTTCGAGGCGCTCGACGCGATGAGTGAGATCTAGTATTAGCCGTGTGAGGCGCAGTTCAAGTTCAGCAAGCTGCTGCTTGAATTCCGCGCGCATAAGATCTACGCCCCGCTCCAACGAGCGATTCTGAAGATATACTCCTAACATCACGACTAGCATCGTGCCCAATAGGGTTGCGGCTGGAGCGAATAACATCGTCCAGAGCTGCATGGGCTGGTTCATTTGATCTTAGTGTAACCGAACATTGAAAAAGGCGGCTCCGGCGAGCCGCCCCAAGGACAAGGAGGAATAACACCTCCCACCAAAATCGTTTTGAATCGTGTTCCGGCCTAGCTACACCCGCTCGTCCCGCCGCAGTTCTCGCACTTGTAGCAACTGCCGTTGCGCGTCATGAACCCGCCGCATTCCGAGCACATCGGCGCGTCGCTCACCGCCGGGGCGAAGGGCAGCGCCTGCTGCGGCTCGGGCTCGGTGGGGCGCAGAACCGGCGCATCGCCCGCTTCGTTGACTGCGTACTCCGGGCCCAGGAACTTCGCGCCCAGCCAGCGGAAGATGTAGTCCATGATCGACTTCGCGTAGGGCACCTGCGGATTCCCCGTCCACCCGCTCGGCTCGAATCGAACGTGGCTGAATTTGTCGACGAAGAACTTCAGCGGCACGCCATATTGCAGCGCGTAGCTGATGCTGGTGGCGAAACTATCCATCAGGCCGCTGATGGTCGAGCCTTCCTTGGCCATCGAAATGAAAACTTCGCCCGGCGTTCCGTCCTCATACATGCCCACCGTGATGTAGCCTTCGTGGCCGCCGATGGAAAACTTGTGCGTGATCGACTGCCGCTCGTCCGGCAGCTTGCGCCGGATGGGACGGTAAACGATCTTCTCCGTCACTATCGGCGCCACCGCCACCGATGACCCGTGGTCTTCTTCTCGCCCTTGCCGGTGCCACAGCTCAGCGGCTGCGATCGCTTGGAATTATCGCGATAAATCGCCACCGCCTTCAGCCCCAGACGCCAGCTTTCCATGTAAGCGTCCATCACGTCTTCGACGCTCGATTCTTCCGGCATATTGATGGTCTTCGAAATCGCGCCGGAAATAAACGGCTGCGTCGCGGCCATCATCCGCACGTGGCCCATATAATGGATCGATCGCTTGCCGTTTTGCGGCCGGAAGCTGCAATCGAACACCGGCAGGTGCTCGTCCTTGAGACCGGGCGCGCCTTCGATGGTGCCCGTGGAATCGATGTGCGTGACGATCATCTCCACTTGCTCGGGCGTGTAGCCCAGCTTGATGAGCGCTTGCGGCACGGTGTTGTTGACGATCTTGATGATGCCGCCGCCCACCAGCTTCTTGTATTTCACCAGCGCCAGGTCGGGCTCGATCCCGGTGGTATCGCAATCCATCATGAAGCCGATGGTGCCGGTAGGCGCGATCACCGTAGTCTGCGCGTTGCGGAAACCCACGCGCTCGCCCAGCGTGTACGCGTCGTTCCAGCAATCCACCGCGGCTTTGAACAGATCGTCCGGCACGCGCTTGCTATCGATGCCGCTGACGGCCTTGCCGTGCATCAGGATCACATCCAGGAACGAATCTTCGTTGACCGCGTAGCCGGGGCACGGGCCCACCGCTTCGGCGATGCGTGCGCTGGTGAGATACGCCTGGCCGCACATAACGGCGGTAATGGCGGCGGCCCAATCGCGTCCCGCCGGGCTGTCATAAGGAATGCCCATCGACATCAGCAGCGCGCCCAGGTTCGCATAGCCCAATCCCAGCGGGCGAAAATCGTGCGAATTCTTGGCGATCTTCTCGGTGGGATAGCTGGCGCTGTCGACGATGATCTCCTGCGCGAGCGTCACCGTATCGCAGGCATGGCGGAAAGCCTCGACATCGAATTCGCCGCCCGGGCCGACGAATTTCATCAGGTTCAACGACGCCAGATTGCACGCCGAATCGTCCAGGAACATGTACTCCGAACACGGATTCGACGCGTTGATGCGCGCCGTCGCTTTGGATGTGTGCCAGCGATTGATGGTGGTGTCGAACTGCATGCCCGGATCGCCGCACTGATGCGTCGCCTGCGAAATCTCACGCAGCAATTCCTTGGCGCTGTAGCGCTTCTTGGGCTGGCCGTTGGCCACCGAACGCGTCCACCAATCGCCATCCGCCGCCGCCGCTTCCATGAACTCGTCCGTAACGCGCACCGAATTGTTGGCGTTCTGGAAGAAGATGGAGCCGTACGCCTCGCCATCAATAGCGGCGTCATAGCCCGCGTCGATCAGCGTGTGAGCCTTCTTCTCCTCTTTCGCCTTGCACCAGACGAACGCTTCGATGTCGGGATGATCCACATTCAGGATCACCATCTTCGCCGCGCGCCGCGTCTTGCCGCCCGATTTGATCACGCCCGCGAAGGCATCGAAGCCCTTCATGAAGCTGAGCGGGCCGGACGCTGAGCCGCCTCCGCCCAGTCCGCCGCCTTCTTCGCGCAAGGGCGAAAGATTGGTGCCTGAGCCCGAGCCCCACTTAAACAACATGCCTTCGGTCTTGGCGAGATCGAGAATCGACTCCAGCGAATCCTTCACCGAGTTGATGAAACAGGCCGAGCACTGCGGGCGCGACTCGCCTTTCTTCAGCTTCGCCACATTGTCCGTGGCTTCGTCGTAATAGTAGCCGTAGCCGCGCGCCTCCTGGACGCCGACGTTAAACCAGACCGGCGAATTGAAGCACGCCTTCTGGGTGAGCATCAGGTGCGCCAGCTCGTTGCGGAAGTTCTCGGAATCTTCGCGCGTCTTGAAGTAGCGCCCGTGAGCGCCCCAATCGGCGATGGTGTCCACCACACGGTGTACCAGCTGCCGGACGCTACGCTCACGCTCGGGCGAGCCCATCTTGCCGTAGAAATACTTACTGACCACGATGTTGGTGGCCGTCTGGGACCATTCGGCCGGCACCTCCACCTCGTCCTGTTCAAATATGATGGCGCCCTTGTCGCTCGCTATAGCCGCGGTGCGGAGCTCCCAGACGATGTCGTCGTAAGGGGTCTTGCCGGCCTCGAGCTTCTGGGTGAAGTATTTCGGAAAGCTGACGCCCTTGCGCTGGTTGGCCGCTAGAGCTTTTTTGGTTGCTGGTTGCAATTCCGAAATCCTGTCGTTCGAAATCCGGGTACCGAGATCGACGGTAAGTAGTCCCACTTCTATTTTCCTCCAGATTGTGCCCCTATGCTACGTTAGGGCATGTCTGCAATGATGCCCCAATAGGTAGTGGTGCGTCAAGGATTATATCTATATGCCGTGCAGCACGTTACGAACGTACTACGATATTTGCCCGAAGAAGCCGGCGCGGTCCAACATGGATCTGCAGTTCATGGGGACCGGGTGGCAAGCCTTTGGGCAGTTCGACGTTCAATTCGTGACGCGGCGGACGCGGGTCGGTTCGTAGAATTTCCAGGCGCCCCACGGGCTGATCGTCCACCGTGGCCCTCACTGCATCGGGCGAGCTGACTTCCTCGATCTGAACCTTCAACAGGCCCGTGTTCGTAGCGTTGGTCATGACCAGATTGATCCCGTCTGTGACGGAGACAAGGCGCGGCACCAGCGGCCCCGCGGGAAAAATGCGAGCCATGGCGGGCGCGCAGAGTGGCCTTCCGTTCGCGAGAAGTTCCACCGGCACCAGCCCTGTTCGCACGTCATCGGGAAGCCAGGCGTTCACTTGTTGCAGACCCTTGGCGTCGGCCGGTCCCACAAAGATCGGTACGCCAGGCGCGGCGTCGGCCAGCACTTCGAGATTGTTCAGATCGCAATCCGCGGGAAGATTGTCGATCCACAGCGACAGCGCAGCGTGGCGCCCGCGTTGCGGGATAACCGGCTCGCCCGTATATGCGTTCGTAATGCGGCGAATCTCGGGCGTCAGCTGCTTACTTAGGTTCGGCGCGCTCGTCGCGCGCCGCCAGGTGGTCCACATATACTGCGTCTGCTCGCCATCCAGGTTCACCAGCTGGAGGCCGTTCTCGCGCGTGAAGGCGCGGATGTCGGCCGCTGAGAACACCACGCCGCTCCAGGTGTTGGTATCGCTTGCGTGCGCCAGGCCGTTGAACTGGCCATGGAAAACACCGCCCGGCTTAAGCACTCGGCGGATCTCACGCATGTATTCGAGCACCACTTCGCGGCTAGGGATGTGCTGGAACACGGCGTAAGAATAGATGAACTCGAAGGACTCATCCGCGAACAGTCCCAGGCTGGCGCCATTGGTGGCGTGAAAGTGAGCGTGCGGAATGTCGGCCACTCGCTCGCGTGCCAGGCGAATCATTTCGTCGGACACATCCACGCCGTGGATTTCGCCGAAGTGGCGGCTGAGCGGCTTCACGAGACGGCCGGGGCCGCAACCAATTTCGAGAGCTCGCCAAGTCCGCCGGTTGGCTTTGGCAGGCAGCCGTTTGAGCTGTGCTTCGATGGAGCGGAGCACGTCGGCGGCGGTGGCCAGGAACCCAGCTTCATCCTGATCGCGTCCACCGAAAGCGACGTAATAGTGAGCGTCCTCTCGGGCGCGTTCGTTCCAATCGGCGCGCATTCGCTCGCTAACCGAATTTTCCGGAGGATTCAACCCGCCCTCCAAAATAACATCACCAGCAGTATAGCCGCAGACATCAGGCTTACGGCCAGCGTGATCTCTCGCTCCAATCCTCCCCTGAAGTCCAGGTCGACGGTGCATTCACCGGAGCAGTGCGGATCGATCACCATAAACCCCAGCGCGTCCGCCTGGAGCGGCACTGCCTTCTCCGCCACGCGCGCCTGCCATCCGGGATCGTAAGTAATCTGAACCGATATCACGTCGGAGCCGGTCATCTTCGCCACGATCCTCCCCTGGTCGGGATTTTTCCAAATAAGGCCGGCGCTGGGCGCTGATGCATCGTCCAAAGCTGCGAGATATGGACCCAGCGGCGCTACGTCCAACCCGTGAATCGGACGCCGGGTCACCACGGCGGAGTTTGGAATCACGTGCGCCAATGATGTTGATCGCAACGGAACCCGGTAAATTGAGTCGCCTGCTTCTCGCCAGACCAGCGGCAGCAGCCCGTCGAATTTATCCGGATGTGCGATGGAATGGTAGTGGTCGTTGCTATTGGCGCCAGGCACCACGATGGCGCCGCAGGCGAAGGCTTTGAGCCACAGAATCGATATTGGCCCGTCCCGGTCACCGGCGTTTGTGCCCGAGTAGATGGTATACACGGCGACGCGCTGCATCCAATTGGGCGCCGAGGGCTCGTGCCCCGCGCCCATCTGTGGGTTGTCGGCAAAAATATTAAACAGCCACTGCCCCTCTCCGGCGTCCATGACTCGTACCCCGGGAAGGTTTGCCGCAATCCAGCGCGCCTCTCTGATGGGCGTCGCGTGTGCGATGTCCGCCGGATGGATCAGATTCCGGGCGAAACGATAGTCCTTCACCGCCACCCACCCCAGCGCCACGATGCAAACCAATGCGTAAGCGGCGAGCATCCTCCTCCGAAGCTGGCGGGCCAGTGGCTGGATGAGAAAGGCTGCAAGCAGGCACACCCCCACCTCCATTTCAACGTGATAGCGCACCGGTTGCGGAAGGAGGTTTACATCGTGGAAACCGAGCCAAGTGATTCCGCCGAAGCAAGCCGAAAACAGAGCCGCGAATTGGATCATAGGACTGCAATAAGGAGAACTAGAAAATCGGCGCAACACCACCCACAGCGCAATCAGAAACGCCAGCAACCCACCGCCCGCTATCGCGGCCGAAAAGGAAACGCGATAATCACCCGACACTAATTGCGAATTCGTCTCCAGAAGCCGAATTAGCGTGGGCGGGAGCAGCCGGCAGATTGCCAGATAAGCCGCCAGCAGGATTCCGCAGATGGATGCCAATCCCTGGCCGCTATACTTGCCCGCGACCGCGTAAAGAATCAGGGAAGCAATCGACACCGCTACGATGCCAAAAGCATTCGTTAGCATCACCGCGGCGGCTGTCAGAGCGGCTACCGCGAATCTGCGGGCCGTCGGCCGATCGAGAAACCGTTTGGTAAGCCACAGCGAAACCGGCAGCAAACACATTGCGACATTGTGTGGAGTCTCGCCATAGACCACAATGCTGTGCAAGCGCCGGATGCCCCACGGCGTTCCCATATCGTTCAACAATTGAGGAAAAACGACGGACGGCGATAAGAGCGACCAGAGCAGCGCCCCCCCTGCGCTAGCCGCCAGGCTGCCTGAAAGCGCTCGTGCGAACAGGAAAAAGAACACGGGCGCCAGCGAATAGGCCAGCGCCGAGAAAAAGTGGAACACATGCGCCGGCGAAACGTGCGTTACGCGCGCTGCCACCGCAACCACGGCGGGAACCAATGGCAGATAGGTGTCTTCAAACGGCATGCCTGCGTTGAACCAGGAAAACCAGGCGACATGCGGCCAGTACCGCAGCAAGTAACTAGCGAAGGTAATAAAGGAGGTTTCATTCGACTGAAAATCGTTGAGATATTCCACTCCGAACAACGGCCAGCAAATCAGAGCGTTGATTGCAAAGAGCGCCAGCGAGATCAGCAAGATTCGCTGAGTGGGCAGCGCGCCATTTCCACCGGGCATCACCTTAAGCTCTCATGGCTGGACGATGCTGGTGGACGCTCTCGTGGATCGCCGAAACCAATCGCTAACAAGGCGATGCTCAAGTCGCGCTCGTCCAAGCTGTGCGGAAAAATGTCGCGCGCGTGCCAGACAAAATCGCTGGTGAGCGTAATATTCGCAGTGCTACCTGGCTGCAGGGCTCCCACCGGCAAGCGATAGTCGTGCGTGCCTGGCGCACTAACGGCAAACGTGCCAACAGCGTTCCCGTTCACCGTGACCATTACGCGGATTGCCCGATGCAGTTGGTCAACCGGTGCGTAGGCGGAAATTACCAGGTCCCCCGGCGCCGCGATTAAGTGCAGTGACGCGCGCCCACCAATCCAGCGGAACGGCGGCTCCGGCCAGGAGAATCCTGACGTCAGGTCTTCTTCATAGGAGCCCTCTTTGAAATTGATCCTGGACGATGCGGCCCTGGTCCACGGTTTCAGCAAAGAGTTTTCAATCGCCGTCTGTTGAGCGTCGAGAGGTCCTTTGACCAGCGAAACTCCGGGGATGCCGCGCGGATATTCCGAATAGATCAGGAACGCGAGCGTGACCGCATTCATGTGGGCGCCATCCATCGGAATAGACGCGTCGCTGAGAAACAAGGGGCGCGTTTTTGACGAACGAATAGTCTCAACCAGCAGGCGTCCTTGTTGCAGTGCGTGGCCGGCAGCTTCGAAACTGGCGCGTGGGACATTGGCGAGATAATGCGCGCGGCTGCCGAGTAGCGCTGCCGCCAGGACGACAAACAGAGCCGGCGTGCCCCAGCGAGGCCATTTGAAACCGTTCAGCGACAGAACACATTGCGTTACCAACGGGAAAAGGAAGGCGTAGTAATAACGATCGGCTGTGTAAAGCGAACCGGGGCCGAAGCGGTAGGGATAGTCGGCGCGCGCCATTCCCACCAGCAACGCGAGCAGGATGGCCGGCGTCCAAACGCCGAGTAGGACACGGCGGTAGTGTGAGTTCATGCGCCAGGCAGACGCGAGCAGCGGCAGCCACGCCAGGGATGCAAGCTTCCAAATCGTTTGGAAACCGGGGAGCGCGAACGTGGTCCACGAGCTCAAGAAGCGAAACGGGGCGGTGAACACCAGCCACGCGCCGAGTTCGAGCCCCCGCAGCGAAAGCCTCATGTGCTCCTCGCCGTAATGGCTCGATTGCTGCCAGAGCACCAGAGCCAGCAGCACAGCGATCGCGGCGCCGAAAACCATCGCTTCGCGCCGGCGCAAAAATAGCGGTATCCCAACCGCCGCAACCAGGATGCCGTTCAGCCCCAGCGCGGCTAGCACCAGCATTAACACCGAGAGCGCGAGGGCGGGCGTGGCATTCTTCGTATCTGGGTTAAGCGCCACAACGGCCAGAATCAAGAACGTAACGCCAAGACAAAAGATGCCGCTTGTGGGCCACCAGATTTCCTCGCCGATGAAGCCGAGCGCTCCCGCGTACAGCGTGCCCGCGATGAATCCCGCGGATCTAGATCCGGTCCAGCGCGTGCAAAGGATCGCGCAACCCGTCGCGCCGGCGACGTGTACCGCGCAGATGCCCAGGCGCACCCACGTCAGGCTCATGCCCCCAGCGAGAGTTCCGAACCAGAACAGCAGGCGGAGCAGCACCAACGTCTGGCCGTGAAAAGGAAGCACGATCAGATCGCGGCCCGGCTCCAGCCCCGCGCGAATTTGCGCGATGAGTTGGACGTGCTCGAAATCATCCGAAAGATAGGGCAGCGCGAAAGTCGTGTGGGCGACCCAAAAGACCAGTGTGGACAACCACGCAACCAGCAGCACACCCTGCCACCTTCGGTTAAGGCTGGTCATTTGTCCGCGCAGCGATTGTTCTCGATGGCGCTGTCTTTGAGCGAAACGCCGGGCGCGGCCATCACGCATCGCTCCGCCATCTTGTAGCCCGTGATCACATTGTCGCGGATCACGTCGGCGCGCGAGGAATCGGCGCGCTTTTGGGCCCATTCCGCCGCGATACGCCCCAGGTAGATGCCCGCGCGCAGCACATCCGGCTCGCCCTGAATGGCGACGCACCCGAACTTCGCGGCATTCTCGTTGCAGTGCGCCAGGTTCAAGTTGAGGAAATGATTTCGCAGCACTACCTGATTGCTTCCGATCAGAAACAACCCGCCGAATTTCGCGCCGTCAATGGTGTTGTCGGCGATGGTGATGTGTTCCGATTTCATATCCGGATTCCAGTTGTTGACCACGATGCCGAAATGGCCGAACGGATAACTCTCCGGCGCTCCCTTGTTGATGCAGACATTGTGCGTCACCTGGCCATCGTGAAATCCGTCCAGATCTATGCATTTGCCGTCCAGTTCTTCGAACTTATTGTTCGAATAAACGGACTTGTCCACGTTGCCGGAAGTATCGATGGCCACCGGCGTGGCGTCGTTTTCAATGTCCACAACTGCGATTGGATAGCCAATGTGGTTTCCCGAGTTGCCCTCCACGCGCACCTCTGTCGCATGGCCGATCTGTATGGCGTCACGGCCGATTTCAGAAAAGCTGTTGTTATCGATCCGCCCGCCGCTGTTGCGCGGAGAGCCGGAACGGGAATGCGTCCACACGCCGTTGCCGGGAATATTGTGGAAGTCGGAATCGGTCACCCGGAAAGTCTCGGCGCCCTCTTCCAAAAGAATCCCTCCGCTGGTATTATTGCGTCCCTTGGCATTGCGGGAGCCGCTGCCGTTAACCGACACATGCTCGATCAAGATATTGCACGAGTGGTTCACCAGAATCGCGAAGTTCGTGATATTCGCGAAATCCAGGTGATCCACCGACAAGCCGTCGGTATCCTCAATTAAGATGCCGTTATTGGGATAGAAGGAGGCGAAGGTTTCGCCGGAAGGCGCCAGCGGAAGCGGCCTTTCGAGCGCCGTCCGATTACCGTCAATGGAAAAATTAGTGAAGTGGACGTGGCGGCAACCTTGGCAACTGAAGATGGCGCGCCCGTGAAAGTTGGCCGCGGCGTGGAGCGTGGTGTGGTCGCCACCGGTCACGGTAAGGTCGTGCGCGCCATGCGGCAATCGGATTTCCGCCGAAACTTCCGTGACGCCCGACGGCAGACGAACCGTCCCGGTGGATGGAAACGGCAGCGCGATTAGCAGTGCGAGGATCAAGCGTTATTCTATCTGTCTTTGTGTCGCATGCTGTCAGTATGGATCTGGCATGCTAACAACATGGCCATTGAGTTTCGCGGCGTGCGGTTTCCGCCGTTGCACGATCTGACGGTTTCCGCTCCCAGTGGCGCGGTGATCGGCATCATCGGAGAGAAAGGCGCTGGAAAGGGGGCGCTGCTGCGTCTGGCTTCGGGAGCGGCCCAGCCCGAGGCCGGCAAAGTGATCGCGGAAGGCGAACGGCGTTACCTGGGCCCGCTGGACGCGTTGCAGCTTTCGCCCGTGGATTTATTGTTAATGGAGCATTCGCTCGCGCAGCACGATACTTTGGTGCGCGCCCGAGCGCTCGCGGGAATCGGACGTTTGAGAAGCGGCGGCAGCACAGTGCTGCTGGTTTCGCACGAACTGGATCTGCTCCAGTCTGTGTGCGATGAGATCTGGTGGCTGGACGCGGGAGCGCTTGAACGCCGGGGTGATCCGCGCGAGGTTCTGGACGCCTATCGCGCGAGCATCGCGGAAAAGGTGCGCGCATGGGGCGCAACGCTAAAGAGTCCACTGCTGCCGTCTCTGCGTCGTGGCGATGGCCGGGCCGAGATTCTGTCGCTCGAAACGCTGGGCGTAGAAGGCCAGCCAACTGCTGTCTGGAAGAGTGGCGAGCAGGTCACGGTCCGCGTAACGGTGCGCTATCACGACGGAGTGGAAGAGCCGGTGATCGGAATCCTGATTCGCACGCGCATCGGATTGGAAGTGTACGGCACCAATACGGAGCTGGAGAAAGTGAGCACCGGCAGCTGCACCGCGGGCTCCCGGATGCAGATCGAGTTCGCGTTCCGCTGCGACTTGTGCCCCGGCGATTACACCATCACCGCCGCTTCGCACGATGCCGATGGCGTCGCGCACGATTGGCTGGACGACGCGGTGGCGATTAGCGTGGCCGATTCGCGCTACACCGCCGGCGTTGCGAACCTGCGAGCCAAAGTGAAAGTAGTTACAGAACCGCGCGCCTGAGCGAGCGCCGGAACAGCAACCCTACCAGCGAGAAGATCCCCAAGCACACGCACCCCAGCCAGCGCGGCTCGGGAGCGGTAGAAACCTGCGTGATGTTGCCCTGCACGCTGTAAGCGACGTTGTCATCGGAAAAACCGAAGCCAATATTTCCCCCCGTGATATCCGCGGCATTGAACGGGTCCGGCAGCGCCTGGGAGGATAAGAAGTCGGAGCCGCCATAGAAAGCAATCGAGATGCCAGGGGCGCCGGGCGTGACGAAATCCTGAGTCAGGAAGTAACTCGAGGCCCCGGGCGACACGAAGGCGTCCACGCCCGCCAGAGGCTGGAGCGAAAGGCTGAAACTTCCCACCGACACGAACTCGGTATCCTCGGGAGATGTCAGAGAATAGGTGCTCTGGCCGCCGATCGATACGTCAAATGGATCGGTTGTAGAGTAGGCGAATCCACCGGAAAAACTTTCGCCCACGTACATGCCTGGCGCATCGGTGCTAGTGATGAGCCCCGAAAACTGTACTTCGATTTCGTCCGCCGGCAGCATTGCTGCGCAGATAAGAGTAAAGGTGACCAGTCGAAAGAATCCCATGGACGTTGAGATACAATATCACACAAAATCTCAAGACAAAATCGCGAATTGGCCTAGAGGTACTACGCTAACCCGGCGCCCCGACCGGCCGTGCCGCGACCGTGAGGGAGCCAGTTACTTCTGTTCCAAAATGAATGTCGGCGCAATCCCCGACAACGTTGAGAACCCCGAAGGTCCCACCGCGGTCAGCCAGCTGGAACAGCCCTGCACCTTGCCGAGATAGGAGTGCGGATGGACATCCACTCGCATCTTCTGCATCTCCAGATGCCCGTATTGCAGAACCGGGAAGGTGTCCACTACCGGCTCCAGAGCTTCCTGCACTACGTATGGATTCCGCAGCGCGGCGCGCACGGCTTTCTCCCAGGCCGCCTCGTCTACCTCAGAGCCGCGGAAGGATTGTTGATCGGCGCCGTCGTCGTTCGGCCGCAGAACCAGCTTGTTGCGATTGTGCAAAATAAAATCCGGAAGATCCACGGTCCGGTTGCGGTACTTGGTCTTCGCCTCTTGTACCACGCGCGTCCACGGAACAAATTCCTTGATGGCCCTGCGCTCCGCCGCCGGAAAATCAGCGGTGATCTCTTCATCGGTGAGCAGATCGAAGATGGCCTTCTTCTGGGCCAGCTCCGAACGGAAACTGTTCACCATGCAAACGGCGTGATCGCGATAGGCGCGCAGCAGGGGATGCGACAGATCGAACCGCACCAGAAATTCCTGCACTTTCACCCGGCGGAAAATCAAGTCGATGGCGAAATCGCCGCGGCGCAAAACATTGTCGCGATAATCCAACTGCTCGGGAGTGACAACTTCCACCGCCAGGCCTTCGCGCCGGAACATTTCCGCGATGATCGCGCTCTCGCCCGACTCACCGCCCTGGAAAGGCTGGCGGAATTCGAGAATCGCGATGTTCGGTTTCTTGTTTTTGCCGCCCCACTCTTTGTACGCCTTCAGAATGGCCTGCAGCAGATACTTGGCGCCGGGCAATTTTTCCAAACGATAGCGCTTGCGGAATTCCTTGACAGGCGCGGCGTCGTAAAAAATATCGGCCAGCGTCTCGCCATACGCGACACCCGTCGGCGTGTCGGGGATGTAGCGCGAGAAACGCAGCGTTCCGTTGTTGATGTGCGTATCCAGCAGCGAAGTTACGGCCGGGAACGAATATCCCGGATCCACCGCCGCGAGCATTTTCTCGGCCGGCAGCAACTCCATGCGCGCCAGCAATGCGGGACTGCCCAGCGCCTTCGCTTGCACGCGTTGCAGCGAGCTTGAGAACGACTCCACCGCTTTCACTAATCCCGTGTATTGTCGGCGCGTGATAAAATGCGGACGCAGAACCGGAGATACGGGCTTTCCACCGGCGACCAAATTGTGCGCCTTCATGCGTTCCTGGAGATCGTGTGCCCAGGAAAGACTTTTGTAGTGGTCGCCTTCCAGGATTTTGTGATAGCGAGTAACGGCCTCGCTTAACTGGTTCATTTTCTCTCGCGGCTTTCTGAACCCAGTATCGCACGGCAAAGTGGAAAAAGTGAAGCAAGCGCGCGATTTATCGAAGAATTAGTACTTTAGTTTCTAAGGTTTGCGGGAGATTTTAGGTTGTTGCTCAGAGATCCCTCTTAGCACCCTTGGCACCGCGAAACGGCCTAAAATCGGGCCGGAACCTCACTCCGTAATCTTCGATGTAACTCCGTCCGCGGCTTCCAGTGACAGCAGTTTTTTCTTGCGCTCAATGCCCCAGCGATAGCCGCCCAAGCTGCCGTCTTCGCGCACCACGCGATGACACGGAATGGCGACGGCAACCGGATTTGTGGCGCAGGCGCGTGCCACTGCGCGAGCCGCCTTGGGATGGCCGATGTCGGCGGCGATCTTGCTATACGATTTCGTCGCGCCGCGCGGAATGGCTTGCAGTGCTTGCCAGACGCGCCGCTGGAACGCGGTGGCCTGAATGTCCAGCGGCAGCGCTGCCGTGGATTCCCCTTGGATTATGGCGCGCAGAGCTTTCACCTGTTCCGTCGAGCTTGCGGTGCGATCGAACGATTTCCGCTTTGGGAAATTCGCTGCGCAGCTCGCCCTCCAGCGTTGCGGCCGCATCTGCCGAAATGGATCGAACAGATGCCCCGCTCCGTGGCTGCCAGCAACATTTTGCCGATCGGCGTGGCCGCGATGGTGTAGTGAATCGTCACGCCGGAGCCTTGTTTCCGATAGCGCGCCGGCGTCATTCCCAATTGCGACGACGCCCGCTCATACAGCCTGCTCGAAGACCCGTAGCCAGCATCGTAAAGCGAGCGCGTCACCGAGTGTCCCTCGCGCAACCCGGCTTTGAGCGAATTGATGCGGCGGGAATCGGCGTAACGCGCGGCGTGATTCCGGTGAGCGCCTTGAAGGTGCGCTGCAAATAGAAAGGGCCTATGCCGAGCGCCCGGCCCATCGCTTCCAGCGTGACCGGCTCATCGGAATGCGTATCGATGTAGCGGCAGACGTTCTCAACCAACTGGCGCGTTGGGATCGCGCTGATTGGTGGAATCCGGTTTGCAGCGCTTGCAGGCCCGGAATCCCGCGCGTTCGGCCGCTTCGCGCGCTCGAAAGAAGACCACGTTTTCACGGCGCGGCCGCTTGGAGGGACAAGACGGCCGGCAGTAAATGCCGGTGGACATCACGGCGTAAAAAAACACGCCATCCATGGCCCGATCCCGCGCGGCGACGGCGTCCCAGTAGCTGGCGCGCCAGAACTCCCCCTCCTCGCGATTCGGCATGGCAATCTCTGTACCCACCATTGTGAACGGTTGCATAAGATCATGCTACGCGGATCGTGCTTCGGGAACTATCCGATTCTTGCTGTTAAACCAATTGGCGTTCATCGGCGGCCATATTGTTCCGCCATAATTGGGTTGAATGAGGCGGTATCGAGTAGCGATGCTGATGGTGCTCGCCGCCGCACTCCTCTCGGGATCGGGAGGGCGGCGAAAACTTTGGGATCTGGATCTTTCGAAGTTCACAAATTACCAGGCGGACATAGCGGCGCAGGTTTGGGGGATCCGCTTTTCCCCCGATGAGACCAAGGTGGCCCTCGGCTTCGGACCACGTTGGAATTTCGACCCTCGGCCTCGACACCTGGTTGTTGTTACGGTCGACCAACCTCAAACCGTGCTTCGTGAATTTGAACTGAACGCTAGGGCCTACCCGACGCCGTCCGAGGAAAGTATCGTGTGGTCGCCGTCCGGCGCGATTCTAGTGACGAGAAGCCTGGCGCCGGTCATGTCTGCGGCTTGACGGCACGGCCCCTTGTGCTTTTCCCAAAGAATCGGAGTTCGGGGGCTTTCTCAGCGGGGATCGCATGGTCATTTATTTCAGGGGTGAGGCGGAAATACGGATTCTTGCTCCCGACTGCTCTCTAATTGATCGCTGGACGATAAACGGTCCAGCAGGTGTGCTCGACACCTCTCCAGAACGGGACTTACTGGCGATAGAAGAGCGTTCAGATATCGAGCTAGTGGCCGTCCGCAACCATGAGGTTAAACAGCAGTGGGCGGACGACACCTTATCAATCTTTCGGGGTGGTTTCCTTTTTTCGGATCAGGGCAGGCTAGCGTGCAGTGCGAGCCCTCGGACAGGAAAACTGGGTGCGGACGCGGCCTGTTGGAACACGCAGACCGCAGTAAAGACTGTGGAGATCGACAAGGTAGCTGTCGACCGGCAAGGGATAGCGAGCACAGGTGGCGACCTGTTGGCCATCACGGACTCGAAATATGTGTCGCACCAGGGAAAATTCTGGGTGTTTCTTGACATGAATGACGATTACAGTGTTCCGCAGCGGCGGCTCCTTTGGAACATTCGTACTGGCATAGAAATTGCATCCTGGGGGGAGGTGACGATGCCTTGGGGCGGATTCCAACAAAAAGAGCTTTGGGGCAGAGATTTGAAAGACGCAATAACGAGAACGACTCCGTTTGTCCTCTCGCTCTCGCCAACCGGGAAATACGTCGCGGAGGGCGGCTCTGGTTCAGTATCAGCCTACTCCGTTCGGCCGTGAGCGGGACCGAGCGGTTGAGCAGGCGTTCCTACGGATGCTCGTCCTTCGTCAATTCAAACGTAATGGTCCCCACCGGGAAATTCATCCGCGCCCGAATCTGGACTGGCAACCGGTGCGAATCATCCGTCAGCCAAACGAATAGGTCGCCTTTGCGCGCATACAGCACCCCATTGAACAGAAACACTTCATAGCGAATGGTCTCGAACGTTCCGGCTTTGATCTTCACCTGCTCGCGGCCCTGCGCTTCCACGCGCACCGAAGCCGTCTTCTTTCCATCGCTCATGGGTACCTGCTTGCTCTGGCCGGGCTCCAGTTTGTCCATGCGGAGCTTGTAAAGTCCCGCCACGACATCCAGGGCGCACGCGGGAATCTCAACCTCCGTGCTCTTCACCACCGCGTTCTTGATCAGATCGCGCTCCACGAAACTGGCCTTGCCCCGCGTGTGATCGTAAATCACCTTGGTTTCGCGATGGCGCTTGCCCTCCATCGCATTCAGTTGCGTTGCCGTGGTGCAAAAGCCCTCATCCATCCCGGTGTTGTAGATGTCTTGGAGCGCGTAAAGCTTGGACACCAGACCGCCCGATTCGATGCGAAGTTCCGAATCCCATTTGTGGGGATCGTCCGGCTTGGGCGCCAGACTCAAAAGCGCGTTGCCCGCGTAGATCAAGCGCCATTCGATGTCGTAGGACAGCTTTTCGGCGGAGGGAAAAGGAGCCAAGGCGCCTTCGAAGGCTTTGGATGAAACGCCGTCGGCCAGCAACACCGATTGCGGGTGTGATTCGGCAGGGATTAGCAACAGGGCCAAACACGCACCGATCAGACGTGGGGGAAGACGTCCGGTCATCAGCTAGAGTGTGACAGACTCAAAGGTAGGGTGCAAACCGGCTTCATCCAGACCCGAGCCTCCGTCCCCCAATCCCGGAGGCGCCGCCTGCGGGCGAAGCCGACCATCAATGTTACGCTGGAATTACACGCATGCCTCTTTCCGATTCCTTCTTTGGCCAGAAGTTTGGCATCACGGAGCACGATCTCGAATCCTACCTGTCGGAAGCGCTAGGGGCCGGCGGAGACTACGCGGATTTGTACTTCGAATACCTGGCAACGAGCCAATCTGAGCATCGACGAATCCATCGTGAAGAGCGCGGTGCAGGGCGTCTCGCTGGGCGTGGGCGTGCGCGTGATATCGGGCGAGCGCACCGGTTACGCCTATAGCGACGATTTGAGTCCGGAGAAGATCCGGAAAGCGGCTCGGGTGGCGGCCTGCATCGCCAGCGGGCCTTCGAAAGTGGACAAGACCGGGTTTCACGGAGAGGGCCGGCGGCGCGATCTTTATCCCGTGGTGACCGCGCCCAGCGAGACCAGCCTGGCCGAGCGCGTGGAACTGGTCAAGCGGGCCGACCGTGCGGCTCGTGCCGCGGATCCGCGCGTTTTCCAAGTACAGGCCAGCTATGTCGACAGCCTGCGCCATGTGCTGGTGGCCACCAGCGACGGCGTTCTCAGCACAGATCGGCAGCCGCTGGCTCGCCTGGGCGTGTCGGTGCTGGCGCGCGAAGGAGATGGCCGGCGATAAGCGCCCAGCGCGGTTATTCCGGCGGCGGCGGGCGCGTGGGCCTGGAGTTTTTCGAGACCGAGAAGACGCCGGAACATTTCGCGCGCGAAGCAGTTCGGCAGGCCATCGTGCAGTTGGGCGCGGCGCCGGCTCCGGCGGGCGAAATGACCGTGGTGCTCGGTCCGGGATGGCCCGGCGTCCTGCTGCATGAAGCAGTGGGTCACGGCTTGGAAGCGGATTTCAACCGCAAGAAGGTTTCGGCGTTCAGCGGCCGGATCGGCCAGCAGGTGGCCAGTCCGTTGTGCACGGTGATTGACGACGGCACCATTCAGAACCGCCGCGGATCGCTCAACGTGGACGACGAGGGCGCTACCACGCAGGAAAACGTCCTGATCGAGAAGGGCGTTCTGCGCGGCTATCTGTTCGACAAGATTATCCAGCCGCCTGCTGCGGTCGCATACCACCGGCAGCGGCCGCCGCGAAAGCTATCAGCACATTCCAATGCCGCGCATGACCAACACCTTCATGCTGGCGGGCGACAGCGATCCGGAAGATATCATCCGTTCCACATCGCGCGGGCCTGTATTGCGCCAACTTCGGCGGCGGCCAGGTGGATATCACCAGCGGCAATTTCGTGTTCAGCGCCTCGGAGAGCTATCTGATCGAAGATGGCCGCATCACGCGTCCGGTGCGCGGCGCGATGCTGACCGGCAATGGGCCGGAGGCTCTAAAGCACGTCAGCATGGTGGGGCACGATTTGAAGCTCGACGAAGGCATGGGCATCTGCGGCAAAGAGGGGCAGAGCGTGCCGGTAGGCGTCGGAATCCCGACCATCAAGATCGATCGCATGACCGTGGGCGGCACGGCCGGACATGATCGAACCCGAACTCGCCGGTAAGACTGTGCGCCTGGCGCTGGACCGCGGCGCCACCGATGCCGAGTGTACGCTCGCCGAAGGCGAGGAGTTCTCCGCCCAAGTGCGGATGCGCGCGCTAGAAACCTTGAAGGACGCCGGCTCGCGGCGCGCCGGGCTGCGCGTTTTGGTTGGCCAGCGCGTGGGATCGGCCCATACCTCCGATCTTTCCAGCGCCGGCGTGCGGCAGATGGTGGAATCGGCGCTCGCCATCGCCGCCATTTCCACCGAAGATCCCTTCGCCGGCTTGCCGGATGCCGCGGAACTGGGCGTGCTCGCTGGCGATTTGCAGCTCTATTCGGACGACATTCAACACATCGACACGCCCGCGCGCATTCGAGCGGCGCTTGAAACCGAAGAGGCCGCGCTTTCCTGGGATCCGCGCATCACAAACTCCGATGGCGCGTCGTTTAGCGCGTACTCGGGCGCGCGCGTATTCGCCAACTCGCGCGGATTCTTGGGCAGCTATCGAACCAGCAGTTGCTCCTTGAGCGCGACGCCGGTGGCGCGCGAAGGCGATGCGATGGAGCGCGACTTTTGGTATTCATCGGCGCGCAGCCATTCCAAGCTGGAGAGCCCGGCGGCGGTGGGACGTCGCGCCGCTGAGCGAACCGTCCGCCGTTTGGGCGCCCGCAAAGTCCCGACCCAGAAAGTGCCGGTGATCTTCGATTCCGTCACCGCGCGGTCGCTGCATCGGCAACATCTTCGAAGCCGTGGAGGGCGATTCCATTTATCGCAATGCATCGTTCCTGGCGGGAAAACTGGGCGAGCGCGTGGCGTCGGAAAACGTCACGCGTGATCGACGACGGCATGCATGCCCGGGCTATTCGGCACGTCGCCGTTCGATGACGAAGGCGTACCGTCGCGGCGCACCGTGGTGATCGATCGCGGCGTGCTCCAGAGCTATCTGTTGAATAGCTACACCGCGCGCAAGCTCGGGCTTGCGCACCACCGGCAACGCGGCGCGCGGCATAACGGGAAACGCCGGCGTGGGGCACGGCAATTTCTTTCTCGAAAAGGGCGAACGCTCGCCCGAAGAGATGATCCGCGGGATTCGCCAGGGATTGTACGTCACCGAATTGATCGGTCACGGCGTGAACGTCGTCACCGGCGATTATTCGCGCGGCGCGGCCGGCCTGTGGATTGAAAATGGCGAGTTCGCGTATCCTGTTTCTGAGATCACCATCGCGGCGAATCTGCAGCAGATGCTGATGGACGTGGAGGCCGCGGGTTCCGACCTGGAGTTCCGCGGCTCGGTGGCATCGCCGACGCTGCTGATCCGGGAGATGACCGTCAGCGGTAGTTGAAAATTCAGCGGTAGTTGAAAATAAATGACCAGTAAGACCGGCATCGTCACACTAGCAATCGCGCTGGCTTTGATCGGCGGCCTCATTTGGTTCGTCAATCGGCCGCACGCCGCGGCGGAAGCGGCGCCGCTATCGGCGGACGCCAAGGCCTACGTTCGAAACTTGCAGCTCACCGAAGTAACCATGAAAGCTACCGAAAGCTACGTCGGGCAAACAGTCACGGAGATTGAGGGCAAGATCGCCAACGCGGGCGCGCGCACCGTGCAGCATGCCGATGTTTACTGCGTCTTCTACAACTCCTATGGCGAAGTGATCCTGCGCGAGCGCGTTCCCATTGTCGTTGCCGGGCTGAAGCCCGGCGAGACGCGAACATTCCGCCTGCCCTTCGACGACATTCCGGGAGGCTGGAACAATCAGATGCCCCAATTGGTGATCGCGCGCATCGAGTTTGCCTGATGGCCCGAATTCTGGTGGTGGAAGACGACGCCAGCCAGTTGGAAATTCGCAAACAGATTCTGGAAAACGCGGGCCATGAAGTGGTCACCGCGCAGGATGCCGCGGAAGCCTGGAGCGCTGGGAGGGATGTCCGATTGTCGTGATGGACCTGCGGATTCCGGAGCATCAAGACGGCTTGCGATTGATCCAGGCGATTGCCGGCCGGGCGCGGATTATCGTTTTGTCGGGCGGTGAAGTGGATCCCACGCTGCCGGTCGACGAGTTCCTCACGAAGCCCTGCCCATCGAAGCGGCTGCTTGCGGCGATCGAAAAATGGGCCAACTGAGCAGGCTAACGCCGGCCGCGAGCGTGGCGAGCGAAATCCACTGCGTGTAGGAAAGCCCGAAGTGCAGGCCCTGCTCGTGGAAGCGGAAAAACTCGATGACGAAGCGCGCGGCCGAATAGAGCGCCAGATACCAGCCGAGAATGGCGCCGGCGGCGTGCGTTTTGCCGATTCGAAAATAAAGGAAACCGAAAATGAGCGCGTCTGCGACGGACTCATAAAGTTGCGTGGGATGCAGCGGAATGCCGAGTGGCACGCCGGTGAGCTCGGCAGCCTGAGGGTTGCGGAACGTGATGGCCCAGGGCACATGCGTCGCGATGCCCCAGCAGCAGCCCGCCGAAAGACACCCGATACGGCCGATGGCTTGGCCGAGAGCGATGCCAGGCGCGAAGACGTCGCAGGTGGCAAGGATCGGCAAGTGCTGGCGGCGCATGTAAAGGATGGCTGTAACGAACGCGACCAGGAAACCGCCTTGGTACACGCCGGCGGCTTGCAGAGTGCTCAGCGAGAACAGCGAACGCGGATCGTTCCAATAAGTTTGGAAATCGAACAGGATCATGAACAGTTTGGCGCCGGCCAGTCCGGCGAGCGCGCAATAAATCGCCAGATTGGTGACGGGCTCGCGCGGGAAGGTTGGCCCGCTTGGCCAAGCGGATGATAATCCACAACGCGGCCAGAAATCCGATGGCCACCAGGGTTCCGTAGGTTGGAATAAAAAAACTATCGATCGATATTAGCTTCGGGAACATGGCTGACTCTCCGCTCCTTGGCCCACCACATGTCTAAGAGCAGCAGGCAAGCGCCAACGGTAATGGCGCTGTCGGCCACATTAAAGGCCGGAAAATAGTGCTGGCCGGCGTGTACTTCGACGAAATCGGTCACGGTACCGTTGACAATTCGATCATACAGGTTTCCGAACGCGCCTCCGAGGATGAAGGCTAGCGCGGTACGAAGGACCGAATCCGCTGGCTGCTGGGACGCAGGAGCATGGCGGCAATGGCGATGAGCACAGCGGCGGAAAATCCAATGAGCAGAACATCGCGCCAAGGGCCGGTGGCATTGGCGAACATGCCGAACGCGATACCCGGGTTCTCGGTGTGGACGATGTTGAACAGGCCCGGGATCACGGTGATGCGAATCGTAAGCCGAAAAGTGCGTTTTGATCAGATCCTTGGTCAGGCGGTCCAGCACCACCACCACCGCGGCGAGAAGAAAAGGAAGCAGCCGTTGGCGCATTCGCATTACTTGATGGCGTCACTACAGGCCGCGCAGAGCGTTGGGAACTCCGGATCGTTTCCCACATCCAGCGTATATTTCCAGCAGCGCTCGCACTTGATGCCTTCAGCGCGCTGGATCTCGACGGACACACCGTTGTCAGCACCGTGCTCCAATTGCACCTGCGAGACGATGAACAGCGCCGGGAGATCGGAGGCGTATTGAGTGAGCAGCGGATGGAGATCGAAACCGGCCTTCAACACCACTTTCGCTTCGAGCGACTTTCCGATGCGTTTTTCTTCACGCGCAACTTCGAGCGATTTCAAGACCTGATCGCGCACCAGCATCAGGTTTTCCCAATGGGCCAAGCGTTCGCGTTGCAGATTGGTGATACCTTGGGTCACTTCACCCGGCTCCGGCAAAAGAGCCAGATGAACGCTGTCGGGGCTGCCAGCCGGTTTGCACAAATAGCCCCAGACTTCTTCCATGGTGAAAGACAGCAAGGGCGCAAGCAAGCGAACCAGCGCATAGGCGATCCGATAGAGCGCGGTTTGGGCGGCGCGGCGCGAGAGCGATTTGGATCCGGCAGTATAAAGCCGATCTTTCACGATATCGACCCAGACGGCGCTCAGATCGGTAGTAGCGAAGTCGTAAACCGCCCGATAGACCTTGTGGAACGCAAATTCGTCATACCAGGCGCGGCATTTCGCGACTAATTCCTCGGTTTTAAGAAGAATCCACTGATCGATTTCAGGAAGGTTTTCGGCCGGCACGGAGTCAGTGTCCGGATTAAAGTCGCTAAGATTGCCAAGCGCATTACGGAAGACTTTATTCCGAAAATTTACGTAGGCTTCACTCAGCCTTTTGAGGATGGTATCGGACAGCCGCACGTCTTCGACGAAATCGACCGAAGATACCCACAAACGCAGCACGTCGGCGCCGAATTTGGAGATCACTTCCTCCGGCTCAACGCCGATGCCGAGCGATTTGGACATAGCGCGGCCCCTCTCGTCGAGCGTCCAGCCGTTGGTGGCGCATTCGCGATAGGGCGCGGCTCCTTTGAGAGCGACACCGATCAGCAGCGAACTGTGGAACCAGCCGCGGTATTGATCGCCGCCCTCGATATACATATTGGACGGCCAAGGCAAGCCGTTCTCTGGTGTCAGAACTGCGAGGTGACTGGAGCCGGAATCGAACCAGACATCGAGAATGTCGCTCTCTTTGCGGAATTCGTGTCCGCCGCAACGGGCGCAGGAGAATCCCGGGCCAACCAGTTCGGCGGCGGAGCGCTCGTACCAGACGTCGGCGGTGTGTTCACGGAAAAGCTCAACCACGCGATCCAGGACCTTGCGGTCGGTCATCGGCTCCTGGCAGTTCTCGCAATAGAACGCGATGATGGGAACGCCCCACACGCGCTGGCGCGAAATGCACCAATCGGGACGGGTGGCGATCATGTTCGACATGCGCTCATCGCCCCAAGCGGGAATCCACTTTACATCTTTGATGGCCTTGAGCGTGCGGGCGCGCAGATCGTTGCGCTCCATGCCGACGAACCATTGCTCGGTGGCGCGGAAGATCGTCGAATTGTGGCAGCGCCAGCAATGCGGATAGCTGTGCTTGATTTTTTCCTCAGCCGAGCAGCGCGCCATGCGATCTTCAGAATTTCGCTGACGATGGGGTTCGCCTGCCACACCGTTTTTCCGATGATCTGTTCGGGAAGGCGGCCGGCCGCGCCTTCGGCATGATAGAACCTTCCCGCGGGATCAACCGGGCAATAGATGGGCAGCCCGTACTTGACGCCGACTTCGAAATCTTCCTGGCCGTGGCCGGGAGCGGTGTGAACCGCGCCAGTGCCCTGCTCCAGCGTGACGTGATCGGCGAGAACGCCGAGTGAATCGCGATCGAGAAATGGATGGCGGAAGATGGCGCCTTCGAGCTTGGCGCCAGGAAAGGCGGCGATTACTTTCGGGTTGGTCCCAGCCGAGCTTCTCGGCGGTGACCTTCAGCAACTCGAGCGCGACGATATACACCGCGTCGCCAACTTCCACTGCCACATATTCGAACTTCGGATGATACGCGATGGCGACGTTGGCCGGGATGGTCCAAGGCGTAGTGGTCCAGATCAGGCCGTAGACATTGCGTCCGGCGAGCGCGGGATCGATTGCGCCCGCATCGGACGTCAGAGCAAAGCGCACCCAGATGGACGGGCTGGTGTGATCCTCGTATTCGATCTCGGCCTCGGCCAGCGCGGTGCGATCGTGAATGCACCAGTTCACCGTCTTCAGGCCCTTGTAAACGTAGCCGCGATCCAGAAAATCGACGAACGCGCCCGCGATCACCGCTTCGTACTGCGGGCTCATGGTGAGATAGGGATCCTGCCATTGGCCGAGGATGCCGAGGCGGATGAAATCGGCGCGCTGCAGGTCGACGTATTTCGCGGCGTACTTGCGGCACTCGGCGCGGATCTGGGCGGTGGTCATTTGCGCTTTGCGCGGGCCCAGTTCGCTGTCGACTTTGATTTCGATGGGCAGGCCATGACAATCCCAGCCGGGGAGGTAGGGCGAATCGTAGCCCTCCATGGTCTTGAGCTTGACGATGAAATCCTTCAGGATTTTGTTGAGCGCGTGGCCCAGGTGGATGTTGCCGTTGGCGTAGGGCGGGCCATCGTGCAGCACCCACATGGGGCGGCCGGAGCGGGCGGCGCGAATCTTCGCGTACAGGTCCTCGGTCTCCCAGCGAAGCAGCGTCTTGGGCTCGATTTGAGCCAGATTCGCCTTCATCGGGAAATCGGTGTGGGGAAGATTGACAGTTTTCTTCACGTCTACGCTGGCGGCGCCCATGGGGATACTTTCATCGTACCCTTTGGGGATTGGCGATTGGGGATTGGCGGCCAGGCACGCGTGGCGACATCCCAAGAGCCGAGCGACCCCAGGTTCTACGGTTGGACAACGCGGATGGGCTAGCCATCCTGCGTTTAGAATAGGTCGAAGAAGCTTGCGGCTCGATACTCTATTGGATCCGCGACAGAATCGTGGCGCATACATGATGATTGAATCCAAACTTCCAGCCGATTGGGATGACCAGAAAGTGCAACGAGTTCTCGGCCATCACGAGGAGCAGACCGAGGATGATGCCGTGGCGGAGGATGAGGCGAGCATTCGGCCTTCGGAAACCGTCATGAATGTTCCTCACGATCTGGCGCCGAAGGTGCGGGAGTGGATCGCAAAGCGCCGTTCGTAGAGCGCTGCCTTTTGTTTGTAATGCGGCATCGAGACGAACTATTGCGAAAGACGATGCAATGAAACGGATTGGACCGTCCGCGGGACGGACCTATGCACTAGGTGTATAACTCGTCGGCGAGGTCGACAATTTCCGGGCGCGCGTTCCTCTCTAGGTCACCTAAGTGCGAGATCAACTCGGCGGTGTTTGATTTTGAGAAGACCCGAGTGTCGAAGACCAGTCGGCCTGCGCGGCGAAGCTCGTTTAGGTATGCGCGGCACTCGTTGTCCAGGAAGATGGCGTCACAATAGGGCAAAAGGCAAGCGATCGCCTCTACGTCGGCCAGGAACCCTCGGTTCGGTGGCTCTTTTTGATCAACAGCTTTCTTAGCGGCAGTCGCGTACAACCAGGACGAAATCTTTATAAACGGCACCTCTGCAAAGGCGGACGAAGCGACAAACTCCAAGGCGGCCTTAGTAATCGTTGGGATGTCGCGATGGTGGCGGACCGCCAGCTGGGGCAGCGACGGCGCCAGGAGTTCACCACACTTCCGAGCGCCTGGAATTTCCCGATCCTTCCAGTCTTCAATTGTTCGATTCGCGTTCGCCTTCCAGAACTTGAAAACGGCGGAAAGATCGCAATAGCTCTCTCGCACGCGTCGAAGTTGATCCCTCTGTTCCTCAGACATTTGCCATACAGGTAGGAGCATGGGTATAGGAAGCCAACGATGCGGATTAATGTTGGTTACGTCAGTTGCCGGGAGGTGAAAGGGCTGCCGCGTCTCCCCTTCCAAATACGCTGAAAAGCAACCGGCGATCTGACGTGCCTTAATACTTTCAAAATCGAAAAAAGAACAAGCTCCGGCGAAATATTCCGCTGTCTTCATGAAGGCCTGAAAGTGCGTCGCAAGTGCAGATTCTATCTGATGGTTGAAGGAGACGGGACACACCACAAGCTGCCTTTGCACCGCGCGACTTAGCAGCTCGTTAGGCTCGTCCCAAATTGAGCCGGCTGATTTTCCTGTGGCGTGCCTAGCGTGGGCAAGGTTGGAGATTGCGTTCTGATCCAAATAGAAGATCTTTTTGTTGAGTAACGGAAGGCGGATACGCTGCTCCCCTCGGCAATTGCCGCACTTGCGAGTGGCCTCGTCGGCGAAAAGCACGATCGTTTCCGTCGTCGCCTTGCCGCAGGCAGGGCAGATTTTGCTGCGCGTCGACGCGTTTGAAGTCAGCATCATGCCTGGCGATCCTATCCTGATTTCAACACAGGCTCCCACTCGGTTCATAACGTGAAGTCAACATGAACTCGTATAATGGGAGTGGAACTTGCGCGTGGCAAAAGAATACGTTGAGGAACGTTCCGGGGGGTACTTCGTCGCTGAAACGCGCGTGTCCCTGGACTCGGTTGTGCATGCGTTCCTGCGGGGTGAGTCACCGGAGGGGATTGCGGAATCCTTCCCGGCCCTGACGCTCGAGCAGATCCTCGGGTCGTTGGCTTTTTATCTGGCAAATCGCGACAAGATTGACCAATATCTCCGTCAAGATCAGGAAGATTTTGAGCGGCTTCGGCGGCAGGCCCATCAGAATAATCCGGGTCTTTACGCCCGCCTGGCGGACGCCCGCTTAAAGGCCAAACATCCAGGCGAATGACGCCACGTTTTCAGGCGGACGCAGATTTCAATCAGAGAATTGTCCTTGGCCTCCGGCGAAGGGAGCCGGCAGTCGATTTTCGGGATGCTCGCAGCGGTAGTGTGATTGGAGCCGAGAATGCCACCGCGTTACGCATCGCGGCCGAGTCCGGACGAATCCTGATCTCGCATGATCGCAAGACGATCCCTGGGCATCTTGCGCGGTTCCTCCAAAGCCACACTAGCCCCGGTGTAATTATTGTTTCGCAGGATCTCGACATTGGCGCCGCCATTGAGGATCTGTTGATCATTTAGGCCGCCTCTGACGCAGATGAATGGCGAAACCAGCTGGGTTTTGTGCCGTTGTAGCAGGAATCCCAGAGGCGTACGCTGGCGGTTCGGTAAGCCCGGTGCTCCTAGTACCGGCTTCCTGCAGTCGCGGTACTGTTTAGCACCTTCTTGCAGTGGTGGCTAAGCCTGGAATGATAGACTGGGCCATGCAATCATACTTGCTCTCTCCCGCCGCATGAGTGGCCCCACCCTGAGTCACCTGGAATCTCTGGAAGCCGAAAGCATTCACATCATGCGCGAGGTGGTCGCCGAGTGCGAGAACCCGGTGATGCTGTATTCCATCGGCAAAGACAGCGCGGTGATGCTGCACATCGCGATGAAGGCTTTTTATCCGGCCAAGCCGCCGTTTCCGCTGCTGCATGTCGACACCACCTGGAAGTTCCGGGAAATGATCGCGTTTCGGGACCAAATGGCGCAGAAGCTGGGCCTGCAACTTCTGGTGCACATCAACGCCGAGGGGTTGGCGAAAGGGGTCAACCCGTTCACTCACGGCTCCCAGATCCACACCGACGTGATGAAGACCCAGGCATTGAAGCAAGCGCTCGAGAAGTACGCGTTCGACGCCGCTTTCGGCGGAGCGCGGCGCGATGAGGAGAAGAGCCGGGCGAAGGAACGCATTTTTTCGTTCCGTTCGGATCAGCACCGCTGGGACCCCAAGCGTCAACGGCCCGAGCTTTGGCGGCTGTATAACGCCCGCAAGAACAAAGGCGAGAGCTTCCGCGTTTTCCCGCTGTCGAACTGGACCGAGCTCGACGTCTGGCAGTACATTTATCTGGAGAACATTCCCATCGTGCCGCTGTACCTGGCGAAGGTACGGCCGGTGGTGGAACGGGACGGCGGACTCATCATGGTGGACGACGAGCGGATGCCGCTCGAGCCGGGCGAGAAACCGATGATGAAGAAGGTGCGCTTCCGCACACTGGGTTGCTATCCGCTGACCGGCGCGATTGAAAGCGAAGCCGACACCTTGCTCGGCCATCATTCAAGAGATGCTGTTGACCACAACCTCCGAGCGCCAGGGCCGCGTCATCGACCACGATACGTCGGCTTCCATGGAAAAAAAGAAGCAGGAAGGGTACTTCTGATGGCTCATAAATCCGACCTTATAGCCGGGGACATCGAAGCAGTATCTTAAGGCGCACCAGCACAAGAGCCTGCTGCGATTCATGACCTGCGGCAGCGTGGATGACGGCAAGAGCACGCTCATCGGGCGCTTGCTGTATGAATCCAAAATGATCTTCGAGGATCAGCTGGCCGCGCTCGAAGCAGATTCCAAAAAATTCGGTACTCAAGGCGGCGACCTTGACCTGGCGCTCCTGGTGGATGGCTTGGCGGCCGAGCGCGAGCAAGGCATTACGATCGATGTCGCCTACCGCTTTTTCTCCACCGACCGGCGTAAGTTCATCGTGGCCGATACGCCGGGCCATGAGCAGTACACGCGCAATATGGTGACGGCGGCATCTACCGTGGACCTGGCCGTCATCTTGATCGACGCCCGCAAAGGAGTGCTCACGCAAACGCGGCGGCACAGCTATATCGTCTCGCTACTTGGCATCCAGAAGGTGGTCCTGGCGGTAAACAAGATGGACCAGGTGGGATTTTCGCAGGAGACCTTCGACTCGATTCTGGAGGATTATCGGAAGTTCGCGAAACAGATTGGCCTGGCGGATATCGTGGCGATTCCGATTTCCGCGCTCAAGGGCGACAACGTGACGGAAAACAGCCCCAACACTCCCTGGTATCGCGGCCCGGCGCTGATGGAGCATCTGGAGTCGGTCGAGATCGAGCAAGCAGCCGCAGAGCCGCCCGTTCCGGATGCCGGTGCAATGGGTGAACCGCCCGGATCAGCACTTTCGTGGCTTTGCCGGCATGATCGTGAGCGGCGTGGTCAAGAAAGGCGACCGGGTGAAAGCCCTGCCCTCCGGCAAGGAGAGCCGCGTGGCGCGCATCGTCACTCAGGATGGGGACCGTGAGGGAGGCATCCGCGGCCAGTCCGTCACCCTGACCGTCGAGGACGAGATCGACATCAGCCGCGGAGACGTCCTGGTGAGCGCGGACTCCGCCAGCGGGCGTGGCGGACCAGTTTCAGAGCACCCTCATCTGGATGCACGAAGAGCCGATGCTCCCCGGGCGCCCGTATCACATGAAGATCGGCGCCCGCACTGTGGGCGCAACCATGACCTCGCTCAAGTACAAGGTGAACGTCAATACGCTGGAGCATCTGGCGGCGAAAAAGCTCGAACTTAACGAGATCGGCGTATGCAACATCGGGATCGACCGGCAGATTCCATTTGATCCTTACACCGAGAACCGCGAGACCGGCAGCTTCATCCTTATCGATCGGCTCACCAACGACACGGTGGGCGCGGGCCTGATTCAGTATGCGCTGCGCCGCGCGGATAACATCCATTGGCAGGCGCTGGATGTGAACAAGACCGCGCGCGCCAACCTCAAGGGCCAGAAACCCTGCGTGCTGTGGTTCACGGGCATCTCGGGCGCCGGCAAGTCGACCATTGCAAACCTTTTGGAAAAGCGCCTGCACTCGACCGGAAAGCACACCTATCTGCTGGATGGCGATAACGTCCGGCACGGACTGAACAAAGATTTGGGCTTCACCGACGCCGACCGGGTGGAAAATATTCGCCGTGTTGCGGAAGTGGCGCGGCTGATGGTGGATGCCGGACTCATCGTGCTGGTGTCGTTCATCTCGCCGTTCCGCTCCGAGCGGCGCATGGCGCGCGATCTGGTGGCCGAAGGCGAATTCTTCGAAGTATTCGTGGACACGCCGCTCGCGGAGGCCGAAAAGCGCGATGTAAAGGGCCTCTACAAAAAGGCGCGGCGCGGCGAACTGCAACATTTCACCGGCATCGATTCGCCGTATGAAGCGCCCGAACACGCCGAGATCCGCATCGATACAACCGCCACAACCCCGGAAGAGGCGGTGGATCTCATCGTTCAAAAACTCGCGAGCGCAGGTATCTTGAGCGACCAACTAGACTAACGGAGTGGCAGGCAAAGTGACAGGCACGCGCGTCACCGCAAGGCGACGGAGCATGCTCGCTTCCGCGCTGCTCCTGGTGGCCGGTATGACCTGGGGATGCCGCCCGACGCCGCGTCCGAAATCCCACGCCCAGGTCGGATGGCGGCCTATCGGCAAGTGGTCGGGCCGCGGGGACACGCAGACCGAATCGTTCGATATCGGCAGCACGCAGTGGCGAATCAAATGGGAAACCAAAGGGCGCGGCAACTCCCGGCGCCGGCTCATTCCACGTCGAGGTACACAGCGCAGTCAGCGGACGCCCCTTGCAGGAAGCCGTGGATCACCGCGGTAACGGCCGTGGCGTGGCATATGTGAGCGAGGAGCCTCGCTTGTTTCATTTGGTCATCGACTCCGGGGGCGTCGATTGGTCTATCGCGGTGGAAGAAGCAGTTGTGGGCGACGTGCAGCAACCCCGCTAACCACCACCCCCTTGTAACATGTTGCAGTAGGTGTATAATTTTTTCGGCCTTCAAAAGATTCGCAGCTTGCAAGGCCAACATTTGAGGTGACTTGTATGCCAGACAAGAGTCGCGCAGACCAGACAAGCGACGAGACGCCGCGAGGGGTCTCGCGCAGGGATTTAATCAAGGGCGTCATCGCGGCAGGCGCGGTGTCCTCGGGCGCCTACCTGTTCCGCAGCTCCGTGGTGCGGGCCGATCAGGCGCGCCGCCGGCTCGGTGGAGCGGCTGGTCACCCTGACCGTCAACGGCCAGCAACGGCGCGTCGACGTCATGAAGCAGGAAACGCTGGCCACCACGCTGCGCTACAAGCTGGGTCTCACCGGCACCAAGCTCGGCTGCGACCGCTCGGAATGCGGCGCCTGCACCGTGCTGATCGACGACGTCCCGCACTACTCCTGCTCGGTGCTGACCCACACCGCGCGCGGCAAGAAGATCACCACCATCGAAGGGCTGGCCAGCGCCGACGGCAAGCTGCATCCGGTGCAGCAGGGCGTGATCGACGAACAGGGCTTCCAGTGCGCCTTCTGCATGTCCGGCTTCATGATGGCGACGGTCGGATTCCTGAAGGTGAATCCGAATCCCACGCGCGCCGAACTGGCCCACGGCATTTCCGGCAACCTGTGCCGCTGCCAGGATTACGACAAGATCCTCACCGCCATGATGCGCGGCGCGGAGAATCTGAGAAAGGTGAGCTAACATGCCTGACCAAACCGACCGATCAGCTCCCGCCAGACGCATCCCAACTACAAGCTGATCGGCAAGAACTACACCACGCCCGATCTGGTGGCGAAGGTCACCGGCCGGGCCAAGTACGCCGAGGATTATCGCGCCGAGGGCATGCTGTTCGCCAAGCTCCTGCTCAGCCCGGTGCCGCACGCGCACGTCCGCAGCATCGATGCGTCGCGAAGCTCTGGCCATGCCCGGCGTCAAGGCGATCCTCACGGTGGACGACCTGCCGGCGCCCGCCGACGCCATGACCGATCTGGGCCAGGTGATCCCGGCCAACAAGCTGGGCGAGCGCGGGCTCACCAACGATCCGGTCTATCAGGGCGAGCCGATTCTCGCGGTCTGCGCGGTGGACGAATACACCTGCGCCGAGGCCATCGAGAAGATTCGACATCGATTACGAGCGCCTGCCGCACGTGGTGGATCCGCTGGTCAGCCTGCGCCCGGGCGGGGCCAACGCGCGAGTGGAAGGCAACGTCTGGGTCCGGCCCGACCCGCCGCCTGCGGCTAAGGGGCAGCCACCACCGCCGCCGCCCGCGCCTCAGGTGCAGGAGCTCAAGTGGACCGAAGCCGATTTCGCGGAGTGCCAAGGACGGCCAGCTGCCCATGGGCAAGGCCACCGATCGAGTGGTCATTCGGCGATTTGGAAGCGGGGCTCAAGAACGCGGACCTGGTTCTGGACGAAACTTTCGTGACGCCCAACACCAGCCACCAGACGCTCGAAACCCGCACCGCGATGGCCTACTGGCAGAACGGCAAGGTCTACGTTCACTGCTCGACGCAGAGCACCTCGCAGACCGTCCCCGCCTTGGCGCGCTGGCTGCATCATGGAACCGAGCGACGTGGTGGTGATCAGCGAGTACACCGGCGGCGGGTTCGGCAGCAAGATCACCAGCGCGATTTCCGCCATCATCCCGGCGCTGCTTTCGAAGAAGACCGGCGCGCCGGTGATGATGCGCATCAGCCGCGAGGAAGAGCACTACATCGGCCGCGCGCGCCCCAGCATCCACGGCCGCCTCAAAGTCGGATTCGCCAAGGACGGCCGGATCACCGCCATCGACATGTTCGTGGTCTGCGACAACGGTCCTTACGATCCGCAGGGCGACGCCAATCAATCGGGCCGCATGGTCTCGCTGATGTACCAGCCGCCGGCCATGCGCTGGCGCGGGCTTTCGGTGCTGACCAACACGCCTCCGCGCGTTTCGCAAAGCCAGCCGGGCGGATTCCAGGGCATCGTGCTGATGGAACCGATCATTTCCAAAGCCTCGCGCAAACTGGGCATCGATCAGGTGGCGATTCACCGCATCAACATGCCCGAAGGCAAAGCGCACATCGGCCCGCCGTTAGCAAACGGCAAGCGGCTCTACGTCACCAGCGCGTTTATCAAGGAAGCGCTCGATAAGGGGCACGAAGCAGTTCGAATGGGACGAGCGGAAAGCCCTGCCCAAGCGCAGCGGCACCAAGGCGCGCGGCATCGGCGTGGCCACCAGTTGCTTCGTCGGCGGCTCGGTCGGATTCGACGGGCTGTTCGTCATCAAGCCGGACGGGAAACTCTACATCCAGTCCGGCATCGGCAATCTGGGCACGGAGTCGGTCAGCGATTGCCACCGCGTCACCGCGGAGATCCTCGGCGTGCCGTGGGAGAAATGCGAAATCACCTGGGGCAACACCGGGCGCGAACCTGCCGTGGACCTGTCCCTCGGGCGGCAGCCAGACCACTCACGCCATGACGCGCGCGGCGTACGTCGCCGCGCATGGATGCCAAGGACAAGCTGCAGCAGATCGCGGCCAAGGATCTCGGCGGCAAGCCCGAAGATTACGAAGTGGGCGGCGAGCGCGTCTTCCGCAAGGGCGGCGGCGCGAGCATGACCCTGGCGCAGGCCGCCAAGCGCGCCATCGAACTGGGCGGCATCTACGACGGCCACGAACTGCCCAAGGGCATCAACAAATTCACGGTGGCTTCGGCGAAGGCGCTGGCCGGCCAGGGACTGCTCGCCGTGGCCCGCGACACCATGCCGCGCGACGGCCAGACGCATTCCTATCGTGGCCGGCTTCGCCGAAGTGGAAGTGGACCTCGAAACCGGCAAATACCGCATCCTGGATTATCTGGCCGTGGCCGACGTGGGCACGGTGATCCATCCGCGCGCGCTGGGCGGCCAGGTGCTGGGCCGGTCCATGCTCGGGCATCGGCCACGCGATCGGCCAGAAGTGGGTTTACGATCAGCACTACGGCCTGCCGCTGGCCAAGCGATTCCACCACAACAAGCCGCCGACCATCCTGGATGCGCCCGATAAATATGCAGTGGGCAGGCGCTGGACATTCCCGATCCGGAGACGCCGATCGGCGCGCGCGGCATCGGCGAGCCGCCCGTCGGCGCGGGCTGCATGGCGATTCTCAATGCGCTTTCGGACGCGCTGGGAGACGAAGTCTTCCGCCGCGCTCCGGTGACTGCGGACACGATTCTGGCTTCGCTCGAAGCGGGCCGGCCGATGGAAGAGGGCCTCACGGCCCACATATAAGGAGAGCGGAACTATGGCGATCATTCGCGACATCATGCCGGCGTTCGAACTCTTTCAGCCGGCCACTGTTGACGACGCGCTGCGCCTGCTCGACCAGTATGGCAACGACGCCTGGGTGATGGCCGGCGGCCTCGACAGCTTCGACTGGCTGAAGGACCGCATCAAGCGTCCCAAGGTGGTGATCGATCTGAGCCAGGTCAAAGAACTGCGCGGCGTGCGCGAAGTGAACGGCGGCCTCGAGATCGGCGCCATGACCACGCTGACCGAAGTGGTGCGCCATCCCGATGGTGCAAGGAGAAGTTCAGCATTCTCTCCGACAGGCGCCGAAGCCGCCGCCTCGCCGCAGATCCGCAATCAGGGAACCATCGGCGGCAACGTGTCGCAGGACGCGCGCTGCTGGTATTATCGCGGCGGCTGGAAGTGCTATCGCGCGGGCGGCAACATCTGCTTCGCCGATACGCCCACCGCCATCAATCGCGAGCACGCCATTCTGGGCGCGGACCGCTGCGTGGCCGTGAATCCGTCGGACACGCGCGCCCGCGCTGATCGCGCTCGACGCGCAGATGGTGATTCGCAACTCGAAGGGCGAGCGCGTGGTGAATGCGGAGGATTATTTCATCGGACCCGGCCATCGACATCACGCGCATGACGGTGCTGAAGCCGGGCGAACTGCTGACGGCGATCCGCATCCCGTCCACCTGGGCCGGCGCGCAATTCTACTTCGAGAAGGTCCGCGACCGCCAGGTGTGGGATTTCCCGCTGATGAACGTCGCTTCCGCGATGGTGGTCACCGGCGGCAACATCGAGCGCATCCGCATCGTGGTGAATGGCGCCGCCGCGCATCCGCTGCGGCTGACGGCGGTGGAAGACGCGGTCACGCGGCAAGCCGCGCAATGCCGCTACCGGCGAGATGGCCGGGAAAATGGCCATCGCAGGGCGCGGAGCCGCTGCGCTACAACGGCTACAAAGTTCCGCTGATGCGGAATCTGGTGAAGCGCGCCATCAGCGGCGTGGAGGAGGCCAAGTGGGCATAATCGAGATGGGCGACAAGTCCGTGGGGGCAGAACGTCCCCATTCATATCGCGTTTTACCTGATCTGGGTGTCGGCCATCGCGGGCTGGCGTTCCTGATCGGTCCACGCCATCTGGGTGCAGTTTATCGCCAAGCCGAAGGAAGTGCACGCGGACCGTCGCCGGCCGACGTGGCCGCGCAGGTTCCCGAGAAGGTCGCGCGGCACTCGCTGGCCGCGCGCCTGTTCCACTGGATCATGGCCGCGGCGATGTTCGCGCTGCTGATCACGGCGTTCCTGCCCAAGGTCGGCGTATCAGTTCCCCTGGGTGACGTACCACTGGATCGCGGGGCTGGTGCTCACCGCGTCGATCCTTTTCCACATCATCCACGCCACGTTCTGATGGACTTCTGGTCCATCTGGCCGGATAAGATCGATATCGAAGACGCGCAAGAGACGCTGGCTGCGGGCCACGGGCAAATCCGCGCCCGCTCCGCGCAAGTTCGCCAAGTATCCGCTGGAAAACAAGATGTATCACCTGGTCATCGTGCTGGCCGGGCTTGTCGGTGACCATCACCGGCGTGTTCATGATGAACCGCGTGCGCACTCCGTTCTTCACCCGCAATCCGTACCTGTTCAGCGACATGACCTGGGGCCTGATGTACGTGCTGCACGGCCTGGCGGGCGTGGGACTGATCGCGCTGATCATGATCCACGTCTATTTCGCGCTGCGGCCCGAGAAGCTGGACATCACCAAGTCCATGGTCTTCGGATCCATCGCCGCGCGAGCATTATCTGGAGCACCACGATCCCGAGCGCTGGGCCGTCACTAAGTGAGCAACGAACTCTCCGAGCGCTGTAGTGTCATTGAAGAATGCTACGAATACATGCTGGCCTATGCGGGGCAAGGTTGCCTGGGGAAGGCAGCGAGCGACGGGCTGATCCGCGATTTTCTGAGCCGCGCCGCGCAGGCTCTGGCCGGGCTTGAAGAGCGCTTACGCGTCCGCCGTGAGCCAGTTGTCGCCCCGGGCCGTATGCCGCGTTTCAAGCCGTGCTGGCTCGCGACGCGCAGGATTCGCTGGTGGCCGTGGAACTGGTGCTGGCCCAGCCCGCCATCAGCTCCCAATTGATCGACAATCTGAACGCGTCCATTCATCTGCGCGCGCTGCTGACGGACCTTTTCCTGATCGACGAGATTCTCAAGGGGAGCCGGAATCAGGAGAGCCCCGCGGGCGCGGCCGAGTCAGCAAACTGACCGTGAGAGAGGAGTAACGCCGATGAGATTTGCATGGCAATCTTCCCTGGCGGTATTGGCCACGGTGAGTGCCTGGGCGCAGGGGCCGGGAATCGACTACGCCAAGATCGAAATCCTGACTGAGAAGGTCGCACCGAACCTTTATATGCTCAGCGGCTCGGCGGGAGCCGATCCTGGCCATCAGGACGGGGCGGGCGGCAGGATCGGCGTGCTGGCGGGGCCGGATGGCATCTTCATGGTGGATGCGCAGTACGCGCAAATCACCGACAAGGTGGTGGCGGCGATCCGGAAAATCAGCCCTGAGCCGATTCGCTTTCTGGTCAACACGCACGTGCACATCGATCACACGGGCGGCAATGCAAACTTCGTGAAGATGGGCGCGTTGCTGTTTGCGCGGGAGGAACTGCGCGAGGAAATGTCGCGTCCGGCGCCCTCGGCTGCAGGCAACGCGGCTCCCGCGCGGGATCCGGCCCGTCTTCCGGTGGTGACCTATGGGATGGGCGATCCGGTGAAGCTTCGATTGAACGGCGAGATCGTCGACTTGATTCCGGTTCGTGCGGCCCATACCGGCGGCGACACGATGATCCGGTTTGAGAATGCCGACGTGATCATGATCGGCGATTTCTATCGGAATTACGGGTATCCCTTCATCGATACCAACAACGGCGGCACGTTGAAGGGCGCGCTGGAAGCGCTGGACGCGACGATGAAGCTCGCCGGCCCGAACACCAGGCTTATTCCAGGCCACGGCACCATCATCAACCGAGCGGACATCGTTCCCTACCGCGACATGATCCTTGAGCGTTCAGGCCAAGGTGCAGCAGATGATCAACCAGGGCAAGAGCGAGCAGGAAGTGCTGGCCGCGAAAGTGACGGCTCCCTACGACGCGAAAGTTCCCGGAGGACTGTTGCCTGCCGGTGCGGGGACGAGCGCGGACCGGTTCGTCAGCATGGTGTATTCGCAACTGAAGAGCGGCAAATAAGTACACAGAGCTGGCGCGTGGAAGAGGTATTATATTCCCAGCGAAAGCGAGGTGTGCCATGGCGAATTCAAAAGAAGATTCGGTCGGCCGGCGCAATTTCCTGAAAGGGACCGTGGGCGGAGCGGCGGCACTGGTGGCGGCTTCACAACCCGCGCCCGCGCAACAAGAGCAAGCGGTGCGCTCGGCAACCGCCGCGGTGGTTACTGCAAGAGCGGGATCCCTCGGCCAGCGTCGAGGTGCTCACCGCGGACCATCCCGGCTCCGATTTCATGGTGGACGTAATCAAAGCCCTCGGATTCGAATATATCTTCGCCAATCCGGGATCCAGCTTCCGCGGCCTGCATGAATCGGTGGTCAACTATGGCGGCAACAAGAACCCGGAGTTCATCACCTGCTGCCATGAGGAATCTTCCGTTGCGATGGCGCATGGATACTCCAAGATCGAAGGCAAGCCGGCGCTGGTGTTGGCGCACGGAACCGTCGGGCTGCAACACGCTTCGATGGCGATCTACAACGCATACGTAGACCGCGCACCGGTCTTCATGATCATCGGCAATACCGTGGATGCGGCCACGCGCCGTCCGGGCGTCGAGTGGGCCCACAGCGTTCAGGACGCCGCCGTGCTGGTGCGCGATTTCACCAAGTGGGACGACATGCCGGTTTCGCTGCAGCACTTCGCGGAATCCGCGGTGCGCGCGTATAAGATCGCGACGACGCCGCCCACCATGCCGGTGCTACTGGTGGCCGATGGCGACCTGCAGGAATCGCCGATGCGTTCCGGCGAGCGGCCGCATATTCCGAAAATCACTCTGGCCAGCCCGCCTCAAGGCGATTCGGGAGCGGTGGCCGAAGCGGCGCGGCTGCTGGTGGCGGCGGAGAATCCGGTGATCATCGCGGACCGCTGCGCGCGCACGCCTGCCGGGTTGAAGCTGCTGGTCGAACTCGCCGAAACGCTGCGGAGCGCCGGTGATCAATCAGTATGGCCGGATGAATTTCCCCTCGGCGCCATCGGCTCAACCAGACCGAGCGAAGCCGCACGCTGATTGCCGACGCGGACGTGATCCTGGGTCTGGAAGTGTGGGACTTCTGGGGCACCGTGCAATAATTTCCGCGATCAACTGCAACGCACTTCGCGGCCGATCACCAAAGCCGGCGCCAAACTCATCAGCATCTCTTCCACGGATCTCAACACCAAGAGCAACTATCAGGACTTCCAGCGCTTCCCGGACCTGGATCTGTCGATGGCCGCCGATTCCGAAGCAACGCTCCCGGCGCTGATCGAAGCGTGCAAGCGCCTGATGACTGACGACCGCAAGAGAGCTTTCGAAGAGCGCGCCAAAAAGCTGGCGGAGGCTCAGCAGGAGGCGCGCGAGCGCATGCTCACCGAGGCGAGCTACGCCTGGGATGCCAGCCCCATCAGCACGGCGCGCATGGCGATGGAAATTTGGGCGCAGGTGAAGGATAAGGACTGGTCGCTGGTGTCGAACAACGCCTGGGCGCAGCGGCTGTGGAGCTTCGACAAGCATTATCAGTACATCGGCGGATCGGGTGGCGCGGGCGTGGGCTACGGCGCGCCGGCCGCGCTGGGCGCGGCGGTGGCCAACAAGAAATACGGACGCCTGTCCGTCAACATCCAGAATGACGGCGACCTGATGTACGCGCCGGGGGTGCTGTGGACCAGCGCGCACCACAGCATTCCTCTGCTGACCGTCATGCACAACAATCGCGCGTATCACCAGGAAGTGATGCACCTGCAGCGCATGGCCAACCGTCATCAGCGCGGCATCACCACCGCCGAGATCGGCACCACGATCAAGAATCCGAATATCGACTATGCGGCGATGGCGCGCAGCATGGGCGTGCACGGCGAAGGACCGATCACGGATCCTAACGACCTGGGGCCCGCGTTGAAGCGCGCGCTCGAAGTTGTATCGCGCGGCGAACCGGCCCTGGTGGACGTCGTCACGCAGCCGCGTTAAGGAGACGCCAGCCATGCGCATATTGCTGATGACTCTTTGCACTTGTTTGGCGCTGTTCGCGCCAGCCGCCGCTGCCGCCGCCAGGAAACGCGCAGAACGGCCGAAAGCTTTTCGAAAACTACGGCTGCTATCAGTGCCACGGCCGCGAGGCGCAAGGCGGCCTGGGAACGGGACCGCGGCTGGGTCCCAAGCCGATCGCCTTCGCGGCGGTGCAGCGCTATATCCGGCAGCCTACCGGGCAGATGCCGCCCTATACGGCCAAAGTGGTCTCCGACAAGGATCTGGCCGACATCTACGCGTTCCTGCAATCGGTGAAGCAACCGCCCGCGGTGAAAGAGATTCCGCTGCTGAACAAGTGACGAGAGTGAGAACTCTCGGCAAGGTTTTTTTCGCAATTGCTGGGGAACTGAGTGGAAATGAACTAAACGTGCCGACGGCTATTGATCGAATCAAGAATTTTCGTCGCCGGTCAGCTCCCGTTGGAGGACGCCCAACGCGTGACGTTCAAACTGTTCGTCAGTCATTGTATCGGGGCTGCTCAGGTAAGCTTTACTGATTCCAGGATAGCGGATTGCGATATTTACCTATCGCGCGATAGGCGCAAATCGACCACTGCGAGCGACGAGTTTGTTCCGCTTCCTTCGGTGGCGGCTCAGTGAGCGGCGGTGAGTTAACGTGGCAATGAATAAACAGCGCCGATTCTGAGCCGTGACCAAAGCGAGCGTCGCTAGTTTCCGGCTTTCAGTTTAATCTCCGCGGTATCGCCCTTCACCTCAACCGTCGTTCCGAAAGGCCGTGACAAGTTGGCCAGCCGCTCCAGGATATAGTGTGCTTGCTCGCCCGTCGCCGGCGTTGGCAAGCCGCGCGTCTGGAGGAACAGGTTATTGGTGTGCTCGTCCTGAGTGTCGGCCTGGCCTTGGCCGATCTTATTCTGCGCGATCGGCCGGAATCTAATCGATTTCAGATTCTTTCCCTGGAATTCGACATAGGCCACCACGCTTTCCCAGTTGATGGGTTCATCCAGCAATACATCGATCGGCGGCGCCTGAAAAATGAAATTACCCAGATCGAAAAAGATCGGCCGGCCATGATAAATTTCGACACCGTGCAGCAGCGGCGCGCCATGCATGACGATGATATCCGCGCCCGCATCCACTTCGGCGTGCGTCCATTTCTTGAGCCAATCAGGCGGCGCCAGCCGCTCCGGCAACTCCTCCAGCATGATGGTCCGGAAAGGCTTGTCGAACACGTGATTGTGTTCATACACGATGACGAGATCGGCTTGTTTTCTTGCCGTTCGAATACTCTGAAGAATGCGCTCGGTGTCCTGCTGGTTCGGCTGGTTGCCTTCCACGCGAAGCTCGTTCACGCCTGGCCGTGTCGCGGTGGCGGACCCTCCCTCATCAATCAGGCCGGACGCCATCGCCACCAATGCAACTGTGCCCTTGGGCGTGTGCAGGTAGCCCGGCGCGGCAGCTTCCTCTATCGTGTTCCCGGTCCCGGCGTGAGCCAGGTTCAGGCGGATCGCCTCCTGCAGCGTATTCTGAATGCCGGGCACCTTCAGATCGAACGCATGGTTGTTGGACAGCGACACCAGGTTGAAGCCGAACGACTGCAGCGCATCGAGCGCTTCGGGCGGCGAGAGGAACCTGCCGTTCAGGTGCGACTGGCCTTTTGTTTCGTCGACGATGGTGGTTTCAAAATTCGTAAACACCACGTCGCCTTTTAATAGCGACGTTATGATGGGAACCGCCGACGGCGCGTGAGCACGGATATCGGACCGGATCATCGATTGGCCGGTCAAGGTGACGCTGAACGCGGGGGATTGCGCCCGCAGGGTGAATACACTGACGAGGCAGGCTGCGGCCAGCGGGAGCCGGCCACTTTTTAATACTGTTGCCATCTGGTTCTTCTCCAAGTTGGAATGCTCAAGAACACTGGCGATTGCAACGGTAATCATACATCGCTTTCGGGCTCTACGCGATATCGGGACGGCGCGAGGAAGCACTTCGTTCCGAGCTATGATCTCTGGTGTAAGCCGTGCCTATGATTCGCCGAGTTTGCCTCGCAGTTCTAACCTGGACTGTCTTTGCCTCAGCCCAGTGGCTGGACCATCCCACTCCCGGAATTCCGCGCACTGCCGACGGCAAACCCAACCTGGTGGCGCCGGTTCCCAAGGCCGTGGATGGAAAACCGGATTTGTCCGGATTATGGGAGCGTACGCGCGGAACCGAGCAGCGCAGGACCGCGGGTTTGGCGACAGGACCTAACCTGGAGGATTTTATGCGGCCCGGGGAAAAGATTCCGCCGCTGCTGCCTGCGGCTGAAGCGCTGTACCAACAACGCAGAGCGAACTTCATGGCGGACCGGCCCTCGGCGCGTTGCCTGCCGCATGGTATCCCCGACCAGATGCTCCTCCGCGTGCCGATGAAGATTGTGCAGAACCCGGGGCTGACCCTCATTCTGTATGAAGAATTCGCGCGCTTCCGCCAGATCTTCAGCGACGGCCGCGGTCATCCCCCGGTGTCCAATCCAGCCTGGCTTGGCTACTCGATCGGCAGCTGGGACGGCGACTGGTTCGTGGTGGACACGCGCGGCTTCAACGACAAGAGCTGGCTGGATGACAGCGGCCGTCCGCATACCGAAGCGCTGCACACCATCGAGCGTTTCCGCCGCCGCGATTTCGGTCACATGGACGTGGAAGTGGCCATCGACGATCCCCAAGCCTACGCCAAGCCGTGGTCGTTTCCGATGCAGTTCGAATTTCTCGCCGATACCGAAATGATCGAGGATGTGTGCGACAACGAGCGGGACGCGACGCACGCCATCGGCAAGTAGCGCGTCATCTTTGAGCACCCACTAAGGTACGCGACAAACGAAATTCGCGGCGTCGTCGATGCTGCCCGAGCCGTTGTAGCGCGCCACCTGAGGGTAAGGACAGAGCGGTCTGGTGCGGACGACACCGCTCGACGGATTGCCATCCACCTTATATTTCGCGGCCATGATGGCGTCGGGAGCTGCGCCATTTTCCACCCAGTGCTCGAGCGACGCCGTCATCGGCTGGCGGAAGCTGTTCGGCCCCGGACCTCCGCCGCAATGTTGCATACCAGGGACCATATAGAGGCGCGAGAAATCCGCCGCCTTCTGACCCATCTTCGAGACAACTTGGGCGTAGTAGTTCACGGTGCTGAGCGGAGGAACCGCGGCATCGCTCCATCCGTGATAGATAATCAGCTTCCCACCGCGGTTCGCAAAGGGGCTGAGGTCGGGGTTGGTCGCGTTTGCCAGTCCGGCGGAACTATCCTCGAACGCCTTTACATCCCGGTCGAAGTTGAAGTTCGATACATTCCAGCGCGGATCCGAATCGAGGAAGCTGTCGAAGAAGCCCTGGGCGCGAACGACGGAGGAGCCCGCGCGGGCGCCCGTACCGGTAATCCAACTGGCCCAGGCATTCCCCGCCCCGGTTTCGCCCCCCGGCATGTAACCGGGAAAGATCTGCTCGCCTTGCGAATTGCGCGGCCCGGAGTAAATCTTCTTGAGCGCGTTCACCTGGGGTTGAGTAAGACAGGCATCGGTCTCGGGACCTTTGCACAACAGGACGACGGGATCAAAATGACACTTAGAGGGATCGTCCAACACTCCGTCCTTCAAGCCGTCTCCGGCATCACAGGCAGCCAGGGCAGCAGTTTCGATAGCCGGAAGTTTGGTGGCAGGGAAGTGGCTTCCGGGCTCGGCCGACAGAGCTTCACTCACCCACACCATCTCCAGTTGCAAGCGGGTTCTGAAATTCGAGGGTGCGCCCGCCAGGACGCCATCGTAGTCCGCGGGATACCGCTGGACCTCCATAAGCGCCTCACGGCCGCCATTGGAACAACTGTCGAAGTACGAGACCTTCGCGCCAGCGCCATAAAACGCCTGAATGATCGACTTGGCCCCCACGGCCGTTTCGTGGATGGCGCGGTAGAAATAGTCGATGCTTTTTTCCGGATGCCCTTTGCCAAACGAGTAGTCGTCTCCCGCGCCCCGGTGGCCGGTGTCGGTGGAAGAAGCCGCGAAGCCCTCCATCAGAGCGTCCGCCAGCCCATGAGAGTTTGGAGCATAGGTGTAGGTGATGGACCCGGCCGAGCCGCCGTTGCCGATCCCCATATACTTGCCATTCCATCCGGCAACCGGCAGCCACACCTCAAACTCGATGTGCGAATCGCTGGACGGCTGGAGCGCTCCTTGCACGCGGCAAAACGCAGGGAGAGCCTGGTAGGTGGCTAACGCAGCGGGTCTTGGTGCGGCGCCGGGCGGCGTAAATGCTCCGGCCGCCACAACCTGGGCTGCCGTGATGGTAGTGTGCGCCAGTTTCAAACCGGCCAGGCTGTCACAAGTGGCCGCCGCAACCGGCGCAGCGATCAGAATGGCAGACACAACGATTCGCTGGATCATATCGCCAATGATGATACCGTTTCGGATGACTGGAAGAAAGGCCCGTTGCGAGATGTAAGGCCGCGCTAGTATATCTGAAGCCTTCGCAAGCGCTACGCGGCTGATATACAATCTTCGTAGTTTGTAATTGCAGAAAATGCGTATGCATAAGCGCGTCACCGGATTGATGTTGAGTTGCGCGATCGCCCTTGCGCTATCTCCAAAGGCGCTGGCACAATCCGCAACACCAACGAACAAGCCTGCGCCTCGCACCCCCGACGGCAAGCCCGATCTCAATGGGCTGTGGGGCCCGGATCGCACTTTCATTTACGACATCAGCAGCACGCTGAAGAAGGGCGAGACTCTGCCGCTGCAGCCATGGGCGGAACAACTCGCCAGGCAGCGCGTGTCCAAGGACGACCCCGAGGCGAACTGCCTTCCGGCGGGCGTCCCGCGCATGGCGCCGTATCCCTGGAAGATAGTCCAGCAGCCCAAGCTCGTCGTGTTGCTGTTTGAAGGCAACATCCACACCTACCGGCAGATTTTCATGGACGGACGCGGCCATCCCGACGATCTTGACCCCACCTGGTACGGGCATTCCGTCGGCAAGTGGGAGGGCGACACGCTGGTGGTGGATACCATCGGCTTCAACGACAAGTTCTGGTTCGATTTCGCGGGGCATCCGCATACTGAGAAGCTCCACATCACGGAGCGTTACCGGCGGCCTGATTATTCCCACCTGGAGTTCGAAGTGGTGATCGACGATCCGGGAGCTTACACCAAGCCGTTTACGATGTACGGGCAGTCGCCTTTGGTGGAGAATTCCGAAATCATCGAGTACATTTGTAACGAGAACAACCAGGACGTAAACCACATCGTCGGCAAGGACACGCGGAAGTAAATGAAAAAGATTAACGTCGCAGTCATCGGCACAGGTTGGTGCGGAGGCATTCGAGCTGCAGCAGCGGCGGCCAGCCCGTGGGTGAACGAGCTGCACATCGCGGAAATACGCGACGAACGGTTAAAGGAAGTAGCGGCTTTAACCAAACCCGTTACCGCGACGGCGGACTACCAGGTTCTGCTGAAGGACCCGTCGATTGACGCCGTGATGATCTCGACGACGCCGGAGCCCACGCACTATCCGATCGCCAAAGAGAGCATGCTGGCGGGCAAGCACGTGTTTCTGGAGAAGCCGATTGCGCTGGAGCTGAGCGAGGCCGACGAGTTGATCGCCCTGGCCAAGGAAAAGAATCTCTTGTTCACGATTGGCTACTCGCAGCGGTTCAATCCAAAGTTCGCGTATGTGAAGCGCTGCATCGAAGACGGCACCATCGGGCAGCCGGTGAGCGCTCTCGTGAGCCGGCACATCACACGGAATCTGGGGAAGAAAATCGGGGGCCGCGTTAAGCTATCTCCGGCAGCCATGGAAGCCACGCACGACATCGACTTCCTGCTGTGGTGCCTTGCGCCGCGCAAGCCCATCCGGGTTTACGCGCAGGAGGTGAGGAAGATCATGGGCGCGCAATACAACGTGCCCGATTGCGTTTGGATGGTGGTGACGATGGACGACGGGGTTGCGTTCACCATCGGCGCCGGCTGGGTGTTGCCGCCGGGGTATCCGAATTTTTCATCCACCTGGATCGAGTTCGTGGGGACCGAAGGCGCAACCATGGTGGATGATACGCACCGCGACGTGTATGTCACCACTATGCAGAACGGCATTCAGTTTCCGCTGTCGTCCATGCCGGGAGAGAAGGTGGACCACGTCTATGCGGGCCCCATGCAAGCCGAAACGCTCCATTTCCTGGAATGCGTGGCGCTGGGCAAGCAGCCGCTGGTGACGGCCGAGCAGGCGCGCTTGGTCATGCAGGTTTATCAGGCAGCGGACCTTTCGGCTGAGACCAATCTTCCGGTGGATCTCACCGCGCCGGGGGATCTCCCCCCGAAAGATAAGCCTTCGGGCGTGGCGGTAATGGTCTAGAGTACGGATGGCGATCCGTCAGGACGTTGTTGCGGAATCCCCGGCAGATCCTCGCCATCCCGCGCCTCTCGGGAAGCCGACTAGAACGCGCTGGTGGATTCTGATCGTCATCAGCGTGATGTACCTGATCTGCTACATGGACCGGAGCAACATTTCCGTTGCGCAGCCGGAAATCGCGCGGCAGTTCCACCTGGGCAAGAGCGCGATGGGCGTGGTGCTGGCGGCCTCCACCTGGGCCTACGCGCTGGGTCAGGTTCCCGCCGGATGGCTGGGGGATCGCTTCGGAGCGAAGCGAGTGCTCACGGTGATCATGACCTGGTGGTCGGCCGCGGCGATGATGACCGGAGCGGCGGCCGGGCTGGGGTCGCTGTTCGGCGCTCGATTCCTGCTGGGAATCGGCGAGGCTTCCGCGTGGACGCCCATCGACAACGCATTCGAATACGATCCCGTTAACGATTCCTGGAAAGCGTTGGCGCCCATGCCGGTGAAGCGTGGGGCGGCCGTGGCCGCAACGGTGGGCGACAAGATGACGTGATCGGCGGCGTGACCACGGCTCCCGGCGCCACCAATCCCGCGATACGCCCGAGCACTCCCCGGCGGGTTCTGCCTACGGTTCAGGAATACGACCCGAAAACCAATTCGTGGCGCGAGCGCGCCGGCATGCCGACCTCGCGCAATCATACCGCCGCGAGCGTTGTGAACGGGAAGATTTACGTCATCGGCGGGCGCATCGGAGCTGCTTTCATCGCAGCGTCGTCGGACCTGGGCAACGTGGAGGCGTATGACCCGGTGACGGACAGCTGGGGCGCTCCGCTGGCCAAGATGCCAACTGCCCGCAGCGGTCTGGACGTCGGGGTCTACGACGGCAAGATTTATGTCGCGGGAGGGGAGAATCAGGACTTTTTTCAACATACCGCTTATCATTCGTTCGAAAGCTATGACCCGGCGAGCAACACGTGGACGATTCTTCCGCCCATGGCGATTGGACGGCACGGCGTGGCCGGTGGCGTGGTTGGAAATCGTTTTTATGCGATCAGCGGAGATGTACAATCCTCCGGGACTGGCGTGATGGTGTCCACGCCCTCGGTTGACGCGTTCGAGTTCTCGAAGCCCTAACGCAAGAAGGCGGCGCCGGGGATGGGCTGGCGGTGCACCCCGGTATAGCGCCATAATCTACCAGGTACACAAAATGAGCCCTCGTCTCCGCTCCAACAAAATCCGCGCGCTGCCCGCCGCCCTTGGAATGCTGGTGCTGGTCGCGATGCTGCGTGCGCAGCAGCCAGCGCCGGATCTGATCCTCACGAACGGGAAAGTCATCACCGTCGATGAGCGCTTTACCATCGCACAGGCGGTAGCGATCAAAGGCGACCGCGTCGTGGCGGTGGGCGCCAACCAAGAGATCACGCAGCTGGCGGGACCGAACACACGAAGAATCGATCTGATGGGCAGGGCCGTTATCCCCGGGCTGATCGATAACCATATGCATCTTCTGCGCGCGGCGACCACCTGGGAACGGGAGCTCCGTTTCGATGGCGTGGAATCGCGAAGAAAAGCCATCGAGATGCTGCGTGCGCGGGTGAAGGCGGCGGGGCCGGGGGAATGGGTCTACAACATCGGTGGCTGGGCTCATCAACAATTCGCGGACGATCCAAAGCCGTTTACGCGCGAAGAATTGGATCAGATCGCGCCGAACAATCCGGTATCGCTGCAGGAATCGTACTATCAAGTCTTTTTGAACAGCCGGGCCTTGCAGGCTTTGGGGATCGAGGCGAACGCGCCGGACCCGCAGGGCTTCGTCAAAGGATCGATTCTGCGCGATGCCTCCGGAAAGCCTACCGGCGTGATCCGGGGCGATATCCCGGCTACTCGCCCGGTGGCCGCCAAACTCCCCAAGGTAGCGCCGGAACAGCTGGAATCGAGCAGCCGCGCCTTGGTCCAAGACATGAATCGAGCGGGCCTTACCTCGGTGGGCGTGCCGGGTTGCAACGCCGACGTCCTGGATATTTTTCAAAAGTGGAAGGCGCAGGACCAGTTGAATGTCCGCATCTTTTGTATCGACGGCGTGGCGGCGGGAACTCCGGAGCAGGTGGACCGGGCACTGACGCAAATTCCCAAGATCAAGCTGTTTCAGGGTGACAGTTATATCGACAATATCTTTTTCGGCGAAAGCGTTTACGGGCCGCTGCACGATCCCATGTTCGCGCTCAAGTCCGATCCCAAGCCCGATCAGCTGGAGCAGTGGCGCCGCATGGCGATGGAGATTGCCAAGGCCGGTCTGCCGCTGCACGTGCATGCCGAGCTGCACGACACCATTGATGCATTCCTCGACCAAATCGAGGCGGTGAATAAGGAGCATCCCATCAAGAGCCTGCGCTGGACTCTGGCGCACGTGAACCAGATCAACGCGCCGCAGCTGGAGCGCATGAAGAAGCTGGGAATGTACGCCGCCGTGCATCCCTGGGCCGTTATCAACGGAGCGATCATGCACGAAGGGTTCGGAGACGGCGCTTACGATATGCCTCCGCTCGCCACGATTCAAAACAGCGGCATCCAATGGGGATTGGGAACCGACGGGACCGCGGCCAATCAAACCCTGCCATTCACGACGTTATATTTTGCCGTTACGGGCAAAATGGTGGGCGGCACGAAGGTGAATCGGCAGACCATCGGTAGGGAGGACGCCTTGATCGCGCACACCCGCAAGAATGCTTATTTGGTTTTCCAGGAAGACAACCTGGGTTCCATTCAGCCGGGCAAGCTGGCGGACCTGGTGGTGCTGGACCGCGACTACCTCACCATTCCCGCGGACCAGATCAAGAACATCAAGCCGGTGATGACGATGGTAGGCGGCAGGATCGTGTATGACGCCAGCGTTGCGGTGCAGGCATCCGCCAGATAGAAGGGGTTCAAGAATGCGTAGCGCTATTGGATTTATTGTCCTCGCGATATCAGTTCCGCTTTCAGCACAGTGGTTGAGTTATCCGACTCCGGGGATTCCGCGGTTGCCGGACGGTAAACCGAATCTCGCCGCGCCCGCGCCGAAGACGGCGGACGGCAAGCCGGACCTCTCGGGTGTCTGGATGACGAAAGGCGGCTACACCGGGAACATCGCGAAGGATCTGAAACCCGGTCAGGTCTCTTTCCAACCTTGGGCTGAGGCATTGTACAAGCATCGGGTGGACACCAACAGCAAAGAGGATCCACAGGGCCGTTGCGTGCTATCGGGCGTGCCGCGGGAGAACGTGGTGCCGTATCCGTTCAAGATTATGAACACCAACGGAGAGATCGTAATTCTCTACGAGGCGCTGCACAGCTACCGGCAGATCTTTATGGACGGCCGCGCGTTGCCCAAAGATCCCAATCCAACGTGGATGGGATATTCGGTTGGTCATTGGGACGGCGACACGCTGGTGGTGGAATCCAAGGGTTTTGTGGACAATAACTGGCTCGACAACAGCGGCCATCCCGGAACGGAGGCCATGCATCTGACGGAACGATTCCACCGCCGCGATTTCGGGCACATCGACGTTCAAATCACCATCGACGATCCCAAGGCTTACACCAAACCGTGGACCGTGAATCTTCTGTTCACGCTCACCGACACGGAGCTGATTGAGTACGTCTGTGACGAGAACGAAAAGGACTTCGATCACTTGGTGGGCAAGTAAAACCTGAGCGCATACGATTTGGTTGTACAATCGATCTTAAACCAGTAATCAAAACAATTCCGGGGCGATTCGTTTATCGCTCAGGAGGGAGATTAGCGAGGCGTGTTGGCTGCGGGTCCCGGGAGTGCTGTTGATTATCTTGGTCTGGAACAACGAGCGCTGGAAGCACCTTTGGCCGTGGCCCTGGCGGCGCCGGGCCGCGAACCTCTCACCTATTCCGCGCTTTGGGATCATGTCAGGGACACGAGCGAAGCTTTTTGCGAGGCTGACGTAGAGCCGGGCAGCGTGGCTGCTTTAGCGCTTCGGAATGGACCTGAGTTTTTATCCGCGGCCTTGGCGATCACCTTGCGGTGGGCCTGCGCTCCGGTGGAGTTGGATCTCACCCGGGACGAGTGTCGAGCCAGGCTGGAGCGGATCGGAGCCTCGACATTGATTTGGGGAGGCGGTATCGCCTCTGCAGCCGTGGAAGTAGCGCGCGAACTGGGGATGCGCGTCATCCATGTTCAGTGCTCGCCCAATGCCCCCGCCGGCATTTTCAAACTGGGCAACATCGAAGATCCGCGAGGCGATCACCGGGGCAGGCAAACCGACACCGCGCTGGTGATGATGACCTCGGCCACCACGAGCGCTCCGAAACTGGTTCCGCGAAGCCGGGACGCGCTGCGTATTGCCGCTACGTATAATGTTGAAGCTTTCCAGCTGACCTCGGAGGACCGGTATCTGAGTTGCATGCCGCTCAGCCACAGTCATGGCATTGGCGAAGCGATGGCGCAGTTGTCCGTGGGCGGAGCGGTGTTTTGCGCTCCGGCTTTTGAAGCCGACAAGTTCTGTTCCTGGCTGGATAGCTTTCGCCCAAGCTTTTTTTCGGCCAGCCCCACCATGAACCGCATGGTCCTGACTTTGGCCTTGCAGTCCCCCGCCCTCTTCCAACGGGTCCCGCTACGTTTTGTTCGCTCGGCGGCTGCGGCGCCAGACCCGGATGTGCTCCTCTCACTGGAGAAACTGTTGGGCGTACCGGTGCTCAATGGATACGGCCTCACCGAAGTCGCCAGTGCGATTCGCAGCACTCCCGCCTCTCGCAAGCCCGGCGCGGCGGGAAAGAGTTTCGGAGTGGAAGTAGCCATCATGGACGAATCCGGCAATCTTCTTCCTCCGGATACGGAGGGGGAAGTCTTGCTACGAGGCCCCACGGTTATGTCCGGATACCTGGACGATCCGGAGGCTAACCAGGCGGCCTTTCACAATGGTTGGTTTCGAACCGGCGACTTGGGGCGGCTGGATCGCGAGGGCTTTCTTTTTATCGTTGGCCGCAGGAAGGAAACGATTAACCGCGGCGGCAAGAAAATCAGTCCGCAGGAAGTGGACCGGGTGCTGGCACAGCATCCCGCGATCGCCGAAGTGGCTACCTTCGCAATTCCGCACAGGACTTTGGGCGAAGACGTGGCTGCCGCGGCAGTGTTGCGAGCGGGCGCCCAAACCACCGAACTGGATCTGCGGCAATTCAGCGCTCAACAGCTATCCGCCTACAAGATTCCCAGACGGATCGTGTTCGTGGAAAGCATCCCCAGGACCGCGCTCGGAAAACCAAGACGCAACGCGCTGGCGGAGCAATTTAAAGAACTGGCCGCGCCAGGATCGACGCGCCGCCTCAGCTCGGCGGATGGAGAGCGGGCGCCGACCGAATTGGAGAGCCAGCTCATCGAAATCTGGAAGCGCGTTTTGGGTGAGCAACAAATCGGAATCGAAGATAATTTCTTCGACTTGGGCGGCGACTCCCTGTCCGCTGCGCTCATGCTGGCGGAAGCGGAAAAAATGATCGATCCCGCCGCGCGCCCTCTGGACGGATCCGATTTCTACGATCATCCAACCGTAGCCGCGTTAGCCGGGATCATGGACGCGTGTGTTGTGCGGATCGGGGAAGCGCACTCGGCCCCTGGCCGGATTCTGCCTTTCCACCAGGACGGCAGCCGCATTCCTTTCATCTGTTTTTCCAGCAGCGGGATCAACCCCTACCAATTCCGGCATTTGTCGCGCGAGCTTGGTCCAGACCAGCCCTTTATCGTGGTGTGCCCTCCGCCAGCGGCGCAGTGTGATCGCGTATTGCGGGCGGATGAAATCGCTCTGCAATCGGCGGCTTCAATTCGCGCCTTCCGCAAGCACGGTCCTTATCTGATGGGCGGGTATTGCTACGGCGGAGTGCTGGCGTTTGAAACCGCCAGGCAGTTGTGGGAAGAGGGCGAGGACGTCCGGTTGCTGGCGCTGTTCGACACTCCCACGCCAGGCTACCCGAAGATCGTTCGTCAATGGACCCGCTACGTACGGCGTGCGTTCGAGATCCTGGGTGAGATGGCTCAGGGGAAGCCTTCGATTTCGGCGCACGACATCGCCGCCCATATGCGCGCTCTATGGAACATTGCAACTCGAAGATGGTCCACCAAAGCGAAACGTATTATCGCTTCGGCCGGCCTGACGGACGCTCCAGCGGCCGAGGCATGGAACACGCTGGTAATGCGCGAGTATACGCCTCGAGTTTTCCGCGCACCGATCGTTCATTTCCTGGGAGAGGACGTTCCGGTGAGCGCAACCGTGCTGAACGATCGACGATTGGGCTGGCAGGACTTTGCAAGAGGTGGCATCGAGACGCGGCGTGTTCCGGGCGATCATGTCTCCATGCTGGATGAAGGCAACGCGCCCGCGCTCGCCGCCGAATTAGAGGAGGTCCTGAGGAACGCGATCTTAGACTTGCGCGCATCGGAGCCTTCGGACGGCGAATCTCATGCCGAGGCGCGTGGCGCGGCGGTAGGCGAGTTCAGGCAATTTCCCTCGTGATCCATTCAGACGTAGCGGCACAGCGAGCGCCGGCCGCAATCGTACCGGAACCAAGCGGACGGGCTAACTGGCGAAAGCCGGCCCTTTCGATCCTGGTAACGGCTGTCCCGGCTGCCCTTTGGCTGGCGCCGCTCCCGCTGGATCTAAAATCGCACCACGCGCTCGCCATATGCGCCTTCATGATCCTGGGTTGGGTCACCGAAGTGCTGGACCATGGCCTGACCGGACTCATCGGATGCTACCTGTTCTGGGCGCTCGGCGTGGTCCGGTTTGATGTGGCGTTTAGCGGCTTCGCCAATGATTCTGCCTGGTTCGCGCTGGCGGCCATGGTATTCGGAATCATGGGCAGCAAGTCCGGCTTAGCCCGCCGGCTGGCCTATCGAGTGATGCTGCGCATCGGGACCACGTATGCGCGCATTCTACTGGCATTGATTCTGGCGGATTTCCTGCTGACGTTCCTGATACCGAACGGGCTGGCGCGCGTGGTGATCCTGGCGCCGGTGGCTCTCGGATTCATCGAGGCATTGGGATTGGCGCCGGGCAGCAACATCGGCCGCGGAATGATCCTGATCCTCACTTACACCGCTGGAGTGTTTGACAAAACGATCATCGCGGGCACGGCGGCCATCACCGCGCGCGGCTTGATCGAAACATTGGGTCATGTGCAAGTATTGTGGAGCCGATGGTTCTTGGCTTACCTGCCCTCCGACATCCTCATCATCCTGGCGGCGTGGCGGATCACATTGTGGCTGTTTCCCGCCGAGCAGGCTTCTGTAACCGGTGGCATTTCATTCCTGCGCGAGGAATTGCAGAAGTTGGGCCGCTGGACCGCCGTCGAAAAGAAATCGCTGCTGCTGATCCTGGCGGCTTCGGCGCTGTGGATGACGGACTTCCTGCACCATCTTCCGCCTTCGCTGATCTGCATCGGTGTTGCGCTGCTAGCAGTGCTGCCGGTTACTGGCGTGCTGAAGTTCGGCGACCTCAAGCTGAAGTACATTCTCCTGTTCTTTTTTGTAGCCTCGGCTTTGAGCATGGGCGAAGTGCTGAAGGCAACCAAGACCCTGGACGTGCTGGCGAATACTTTGTTCACAGTGATGGGCCCGCTCCTGGTTCGGCCTTATCTTTCGAGCTTTGTGTTGTACTGGACCGGCTTCCTTTGCCATATTTTTCTGGGCAGTGAGGTATCCATGCTGGGAATGTCGATGCCGGTGCTGATGAACTTCGCCCAAGCGCACGGGCTGAATTCGCTGGCGCTCGGCCTGATCTGGACCTTTTCGTCCGGCGGGAAAATATTTGTGTATCAATCGGCGGTGCTGATTGGCGGCTACTCCTACGGGTATTTCGAACCGAAGGACCTGCTGCGGCTGGGCCTTTGCATGAGTATTGTGGACTCCATTCAGCTGCTTCTGTTAACGCTGCTGTATTGGCCTCTCATTGGGATCGGAACAGTGGTCACGGGAAATTGAGGGCCGGCAATGCCGTGCTGCCTGGTGTACATGTCATAGTAACGGCCTCGCGCGGTGTACAATTCGGCGTGCGTTCCGCGCTCTTTGATGCGCCCCGCCTCAAGCACTAAAATCTGGTCGGCGTGCCTGATGGTGGAGAGCCGATGCGCGATGACGAAGGTGGTGCGGCCTTGGAGCAAGTACCGCAAGCCTTCCTGGACCAGACCCTCGGACTCGGAGTCCAGGTTGGAAGTGGCCTCGTCGAGAAGCAAGATGCGCGGATTGGCAAGAATCGCGCGCGCAATGGAGACGCGCTGGCGCTGGCCGCCCGAGAGCTTCAAGCCGCGCTCGCCAACGATGGCGTCCTCTCGTTCTTCGAAACCCTCGGTGAACTCGTCGACGCGGGCCATCCGGCAAGCCTCCAGAACTTGTTCCCGCGTGGCATCCGGGCGAGCGAAGGCCACGTTTTCCCGAATGCTTCCATCGAAGAGAAACGCTTCTTGAAAAACCACCCCGAGCTGCGTTCGATAAGAATCCAGGCGAACGGTGGAAAGGTCGACGCCATCCACCAGGATGGTCCCCGATTCCGCACTGTGAAACGCGGCGATCAAAGCAATGATGGTGGATTTGCCGGAACCCGAAGGACCCACCAGCGCGGTCACCGTTCCCGGCTCTGAGCGGAACGAAATATCGTGCAGCACGGTTTTTCCGCCGTCATAGCCGAAATTGACGCGATCGAAGACCACTGCACCGGCGATCGCGGGCAGCGACGCAACCCGGCGCGGATCTTCGTCCTCCGTCCGCTCGCGCAACACCTCTCGCGTGCGTTCCAACCCGGCCAGCGATTCGCTGAGATCCGTGCCGATGCCGACGATCTGCAACATGGGGGCGATCAGGAACGCGAGCAGCGCCCCGAAGGTCATGAAATCGCCGAGGGTCATGATACCGGCGGTGATCAGGCGCGCGCCAACGTAGATGATGACAGTCCCGACGCAACCCATCAGAACCGTGGCGGCAAGGCTCATGACGGAGGTAGCGGTCAGGCTTTTCAGAATATTGTTGAGCAACCGCAGCGCGCCGGTTTCGAACACTGCTTCCTCGCGCGCTTCGGCGTGATAGCCCTTCACCACGCGCACTCCGGCCAGCGATTCGGTAAGCCTTCCCGTCACTTCGGCGGTGATTTTGGCGTTCTCCTTATAGATGGGCCGGATAACGCCGAGGGCCTTGCGCAGCACCAACAGGAATCCAGTAACGATCGCCAGCGCAATGCCCGCAAGCAACAGGTTGATCCGTAGCATAAAGCCGAGCACTAAAACCGCGGTCAAGATCCCGCCCACAAAATCAATTAAACCGGTGCCCATCAGATTGCGCAGGCCCTGCGCGTCGTTCATAATGCGCGCTACCAGGGATCCGGTGGTGTTCGCGTCGGAGTACGCGATGGGAAGCCTCCCGATGTGGGCCTGCACCCTGGTGCGCAGGTCCGCGATCAGATGCCGCGCGGCTTTCGAAACCAGCTGCGTGTTGATGAAAGCCGCAGCGCCTTGGATGGCGGCCGCCGCTAAAAACGCCAGCACCAACGGGACCAACAGCGACCAACGGCCCTTGCCTATGACATCATCAACCAGGTATTTGGTGGAACCCGGCAGCACTAGTCCGCACACGCGGCCGATCGCCATCAGGACGAAGCCGATGGCCAGCACTTTGCGTTGTGGCCGCAACATCTGGCGGATTTCCGGCCACAATTCGCGAAGGCGTTCCGAGGAGCGTTTGGGACGAGCGTCGGTCACTGCTGTTTAAACCATTATGGGGGGCCGCGCGCCCATCGCGGTTGGACGTACAATTGATGGCGGCGCTTCGGCGTGAAGGAGGTTGCGATGTCCGGTACACTCACTAGCGTTGCAGTCGGCGTGCTAGCCCTGGCGACGGTTGGGCTCGGCGCCGATGGCGGATCCCCGGGGCCGCTCGCCCAGACTTGCGGTGTGCCACCAGCAGCCAGCACGGCCGGTGGCGAATCCAGCGGCGCGCGCAAGCTTCCGCAATTTCCGCTGGGCCAATACCCGGTCAAATTGCCGCCGGTGTCGTTGCTCGGCGCGCGCAATGACCTGCCCGATCCATATCGCGCCGGCGTGAGTTGGGGACAGTTGCCGGAGGGAAGGAAATGGGGATCGTCGGCGAGCATCACGGTGGCCCCGGACGGCAAACTGTGGGTCGTCGACCGATGCGGCGCTTCGGGAGCGGGAGGCACCACCTGCGGCGGCGCCAATGCCGGCGTCAACCCGATCTTCGAATTTGAACCATCCGGCAAGCTGCTGAAGTCGTTCGGAGCGGGGATGTTTGTCAGCCCGCACAAATTGTCGGTGGACCAAGCGGGCAACCTGTGGCTGGCCGACAACGGGGGACACCAGGTCTTCAAGCTAAGTCAGGACGGGAAGATCCTTTTGACGCTTGGCAAAAAAGGAATCGCCGGGGCTGAATTGGATGAGTTCGATGCGCCGACCGATGTCGCGGTGGCTGCGAATGGCGACATTTTCGTGGGCGATGGGCACACCGGTGGTGGCACCGCCATCGGTAACGCGCGAATCATGAAGTTCGATAAGAGCGGGAAGTTCCTCCAGACCTGGGGCAGGAAAGGCATGGGAGACGGCGAATTCGACCTGATCCACACGCTGGCCTTCGACTCCCAAGGCAGGCTGTTCGTCGGCGACCGCCAGAACAACCGAATCCAGATCTTCGACCAGAACGGTAAGTTTATCGCCCAGTGGTTCCAGTTCGGCCGGCCCAGCGGCATGTACATTGACAAGAACGACGTGATCTATGTGGCCGACTCAGAGTCGCGGGACGGCCGGACGAATACCGGACAATTCGCGCTCTCGCAGACTGGTTATGGTTATAACCTGGGCGCCGAACGAGGCATTCGCATCGGCAGCGCCCGCGATGGTTCCGTCAAATATTTCATTCCAGATCCGTGTCCGTATCCATACGCATCCGGTTCCAGCATGGCGGAGGGCATCACCGCGGATTTCGAAAGCAACGTGTACGGCGCCGATTTTCTCGGCGATGTCAGAAAATTCGTTAAGAAGTAAGAGTTCCAGGAGGCTTCCATGAAACGGTTCGTTACGTTGTCAGCCGCTCTGGCGGTGCTGGCCGCCGGGCCTGCGTTCGCACAGCGCAAGGCAACCATCGAAAATGTGCCGCGAGATTCCCTTCTCGTCGGTGCCGAACTTTTTGAAACTTCCGCCGGGCGAGTATCTGGGCGAATCGGTGGCGGTGGCCACCAACTCCAAGGGCCATGTCTTTGTCTATCACCGCAGCGCCAATACGCGGTTGTTCGAATTCGACCAAGGCGGCAACTTCATCAAGGAAATCGGCAGTGGCTATTACGGCTTCGAATTCGCCCACTCGGTGCGCGTCGATAAGGACGACAACATCTGGACCGTCGACGAGGGCACCAACATGGTCACGAAGTTCAGCCCCGATGGAAGAGTGCTGATGGTGCTGGGCCGCAGGCCACCGGCAGTGCTGGGCGTGCAGGCTGCGCCGCCAGGCCCGAACGCGCCGTCGCAGAAGTATATTTTCTGCCGGCCGACGGATGTGGGTTGGGACCCGCAGGGCAACATTTTCGTTTCCGATGGCTACTGCAATAATCGCGTCGTGAAATATGACAAGAATGGCCGTTTCCTGGCGCAGGCGGGCAGCGAAAAGGCCGGCAGCGCTCTGGGAGAATTCAATCTGCCGCACGGCTTGCAGGTGGATGGACAGGGTAACGTCTGGGTGGCCGACCGCTCCAACAACCGCTACCAGGTGCTCGACAATAATCTGAAGCCAATCCGGGAGATTACCAACCTGGGCGTCGGCTGGACCGTGTGCATTTCGCCCGGCCCGCACCAATACGCGTTCCTGTCGAACTCGAACCCGAACGGGAACATGCCGGGATCCTGGGACATCACCGGCGAAATTTACAAGGCGGAACTGGACGGGACGGTGCTCGGCAAGTTCGGCCACCCCGGCAAACTGGCCCCTGGATTCCAGGTGGTTCACATGATGGATTGCCGCAATCCGAACGAGATCATCATGGGCGAAATCGAGTCCTGGCGCGTGCAGAAACTCATTCTCCAGCCCACCACGGCGCGAGGCCGGCGGGCGCAGTGAGGACGCCCAATCGATGAAACATTTACTGCAAGCTCTGCTGGCCGCGACCTTGATCGCCGGAGTTCCGGCCACCGCTCAGGACGCGCCTGAAATCCGGTTCGATTCCGTCCCCAACGCTCTGCAGCTTCCCGCCGGGCTTTATCTCGGCGAAGTGGGCGGCGTGGCGACGAATTCGCGCGGCGATATTTTTGTCTACACGCGGACCGGCCATCCCACCATCACCATCGGCACCGCGCGTCCTTTCGCCCATGGCGGCTCGCGGCTGTTCGAGTTCGACCGCAACGGCAAGTTCGTGCGCGAGATCGGCAAGGACTCCTACGGCTTCATGTTCGCCGCGCAGGTCCGCGTGGATCCGAACGACAACATCTGGGTGGTGGATCAGATGACCAACATGGTGATCAAGTTCGATCCGCAGGGGCGCGTCGCGATGTTGCTTGGGCGAAAGGCGGAATCCGTTTCCGTTCCGGCGCGTGCGGCGCTGCGGGAGACGGCGCGGGACAGCCAGACCGATCTGTTCGACCGCCCGACCGACGTCGCCTGGGACGCGGCCGGGAACATATTCGTCGCCGACGGCCTGGGCAATGCGCGCATCGCGAAGTTCGATAAGGACGGCAAGTTCGTGAAGTCCTGGGGCAAGAGGGGAACCGCGCCCGGCGAGTTCGCCAATGTCCGCAGCATCGCGGTTGACGCGCAAGGCAACGTCTATGCCGCGCGACGGCGGAAACAAGCGCATCCAGGTTTTCGACAATGACGGCAATTTCAAGACGGCCTTCACGAACGTCGGAAACGCGCAGGCGCTGTGCATCACGAAGGGACCGAATCCGTTCCTTTACGTCTCAAATTCCAATCCGCCGGAGGACATTGACCACGACGGGGAAATCTACAAAATGCGCCTGGACGGAACCATGGCCGGCAAGTTCGGCAGAGCCGGAAAGTTGCTGAAGGAGTTCGGAACGGTGAATGCGATCGACTGCCGCGAGGAAAATACGCTCTACGTGGGCGAGATCGGCAATCTGCGGGTGCAGAAGCTGGCGCTGCACTAAGGCCAACCTTGGCAAACGGCGCGATCTACGTAAACGTGACCACCAGCAAATTCGCGAACGGCGAAATCCGGGGGCAAGTGAGCCGTGGCCTCTTCTTCGGGAACTTCGGAAGAGGCCAGTAAGTACCAGCTATTGTTTCGTAACGTCGATCATGTTGTCGTCGGCGATGCGGTCGATCAGTTTGTTATAGGGGTCAATGCCCGCGCGGGTGGGCTGCTGGTCGACAACGATGGTGAAGGTCTGGTGCTCCTGGGTGAGCTTTTCCTTCTTCATGTATAGGGGCTTCTCTTCATCCTTCTTGCCGGTGAAGACGCCGATGTCAATGTAGTCGGCCAGTGGCATGGGGGATTCGACGCCGTTTCCGTCGGCCTGGACCTTGCGCGCCTGCACGTTGAGAGTCACTTTGTATTTGCCGTCAGGCGTTTTCTCGCGAAACAGCGGAAATCGCCTTGTTGTCGTACAGGACGATGCGGTTAAATCCGTCGTCCACCAGATACCGCAGTTCGGGCGGAGTTTGGGCCATGAGCGCGTCCACCAGCATGCGAGTGTCGGGATAAGGCTGCTCGGCGCTGTGTGAGCTGTCCGCTGCGTCCACTTGATTGTTGGCGTTGGCGTAGCGGTACTGCATCAGGAAGTTTTGAAGAGCCAGGTCGATCTTGTCTTCGCCAATATAATCGGCCAGAGTGTACATGATCTGCCCGCCCTTCTCGTACCAGACGTAAGCCTCGCGCTGCACCAGAGAGAGCGGAGGCTCATGGCGCACCTCGCCGGCGCGGCCGCGCAGATAGCGGTCCAGGAAGTGGCGCAGGACTTTGTGCATATAATCCTTGCCGTACTTCTGCTGCATCACCATGTAGGCGGAATATTGCGCGAGCGTTTCCGACATCATGTTCGAGCCTTGCACCTGTCCGCCGATCAGTTGATGGCCCCACCACTGATGCCCCAGCTCATGCGCGGTCACAAAGTAGGTGAGATCCACGTCATCTTTGCGCTCCATGCGTTCGATGAAACCGATGCCTTCGGAGAACGGCACGGTGTTGGGAAAGGACTGCGCGAACGTGCGGTAGCGCGGAAACTCCATGATGCGGTATTGCGTGAATTGGTACGGGCTGTAGTGCGCCTGATAGTAGTCCAGGCCGGCTCGCGAAGAGGCCAGCATGTCGTCGATATCGTAAGGTGTGGGCTGGGTCGTAGTAGACCTCCAGGTTGACGGGGCCGTGGGGACCTGAGTAGATCTCCTTGCGGGTTGTGTAGCGTCCGGAGAGATAGGCGAAGAAGTCCGGCGATATGCGTGCCGCCCATGCTGTACTCGTAGATAGTGGCGGCCATCATGCTGCCAGCTCTTCACCAGATAGCCCGGGGCGATCGCGATCTGCTCGCCCGAAGTGCTGACCACGGTGTGATAGGTGATCCAATCGGAATTGGCGGTGAAGAGATTGAGGCGGGAGTGGACGGGTTCTCCGCGCGGAGCCATCTCCTCCAGCGGCGGCAAGCTTCTCTTCGCGGCGGCGGCGCGGATCGTCGATCTCAAACCCCTGGTCGTAACCGATCTGCGGAAAGTAGCCGGCGTCGAAGAAGGTGCCGTTGTAGGCGAACTCCGCCAGTTCGTTCCCATCGCGGAAGCCGCGAGTGGTATGGCCCACCGAGAACGTGAGCGTGAGGACCTCCCCGGGCGCCAGGGGCCGATCAAGCGCATAGATGGAGTAGAGATCCGCGGCGCCCGGCTCACCAGGTGGAATGGCCGGTCGAACTGAACCTCGATCACGGACTGCCGCTCGTCGGTGATGTGAATCTGCGAGATCGGCTGAGTCGACTTGTTTTGCAGGGTGAACCGGCCCGTGCCGTCGAAGGAGCGGCGCTCGGGATAGATGTTGATGGTCGCGTCCACGGCCGTGACCTTGGGTTGCGGAAGCAGTTCGTATTTCTTGAAGTCGCGCTCGTAGCCGGCCTGAATGTCGCGGCGATCCTTGGCCGTCAGATACTCGTTCAAAACGTGAGCGTTGTAGAAATACCAGAAGCCGCAGCCGATGGCGCTTAAAGCGAAGAACACGGCTGCCGGGACCAGACGTGGAGCGCGCCGGAGGGCCAGACGAGTGCGGGCGCCAAGTGAGTCTTCAGCGCCACGGCGCGTGTAGGCAATGGACACCACGGCGAGCAAGGCAAAGATGGAAAACCAATAAGCGATCGACCAGAACAGCGCGGGCACGAAATGCCCGTAGCCGTTCATGTCCGAGTAGGTGTAAGGAGGCGTCGCGCCGGGAAGGTAGAGCGTGTTTTCCCAGCCGAAGTTGAAGAGGATCGGCTGGAGGACGAACATGCCGATCACAATGCCGTGGCCGACGAATTTGTTCGAGACCATGGTCTGGACAAAAAGCGCGAAGAGAGTGAGGGCCAGGACCTGCGGGAAGGTGACGACGTAAAGCTCCTTCAAATATTGCAGGATTTCGTAGTGGTAATATCCCGCGATGGTCTGCATGACGATGCCGACCAGCATGGCGACGGCCAGCAGGACTGCTTCCACCAGCGCGATGGCGGTGAACTTGGAAAGCCAGTCGGTGCTCTCGCTCATGGGCAGCGCGTCGTGAATGCCCTCGAAGTGATTGTCGCGTTCGCGCCAGACCAGCTCCGCCGCATACAACGCGGCGACGATAAACAAAAAGAGCGTCGCGCTGCCTTCCACCGCCTGCAGCATGAGATAGGTGACGGGCCACACGTCTTCGCCGCCAACGCGTCCGGCGAAATGGCCGTTGTTGACGCCAAAGACGATCAGCAGTCCGACGATCGCCCAGAAGGGAATCTCGCGGAAGATGGTGGCGACTCGCAGCCGCGTGAGGGAGCGGTACTGGGCGAAAGTAGTTGCGGCGCCGAACATCTGGTGCACTCGCGGCAGGCGCGCTGCCACCAGAGACCGAACCGGCCGGTCTTCTTCCGCATCCTGCATGGCGCGCTTTTGCGGCGCGCTTGCCCTGAGCGCGTGCCGTAAGAGTTTCGATGGACATGGGGAAGAACGCCCACAGGCTGCCCAGACGAAACCAAACCTGCGACCGTCCATAGGATGCGGTTATAGAGGAAGACGCCAGGAGAGTTGCCGCTGAAATCCCAGGGAAGCAGCAGAGTATTTTTTTCGATGACGGTCCAATAGCGGGTGATGTTGTCAAACAGGATGAAGCCGACCGGGTCCAGGATGCCGGACCAGAAGTGCTCCAGCGAGCGCGTGGCGGAGAAGACCGTTATCCCGATGATGTAAAGCATGAAAATGGCAACACCCTGCAGATAGACGATGAAGATCTTGCGGGTGAGTGCGCCGACCATAAAGAACAGCGAGCCCAGGAAGAAAATCTGGACGACGATGATGGACAGAAACGGCTGGAGATACCACAAGAGATGGTTGGGCCCGATGCGGGCGTGATCGGCCCAGGGTGCGAACGTGCCGAAGAATGTTCCAAACAGCATTCCCGAAAACGCGAAAAGGGTGGTGACGAAAGAGCCGGCCCAGCGGCCGCCCAGATAGGCGAACTTGGAGATGGGCTTGGTGAAGAGGATCTGGTAAGTGTCGCGCTGGAAATCGCGCAGGATGGATGTGCCGAAAATGGCGGCCATGACGATCACGCCAAACAGGCAGGAGTAGAGATCGTTGAAGGAGTTGGCCCAGGGGCCGTTGAGCAGGACTTTGCCGTTGGAGTTGCCCACCGGGCCGAAGCTCTCCGACGCGACGTAGAGAAACGAGAAGGCGAGCCAGACCAGAAAATAGACGTAGGTGGAAATGCTCTTGATCGCGGAAGCGAATCTCGAAGGTGAAGAATTCCCAGAACATGGCCATAGAAATACCCTCTGCGAGTCCTTAGTTCTTCGCGTGGCGGGCGAGCTGGAGGAAATAGACATCCTCCAGTTCACCGGGGTACGGCGTGGAAGCCGGCGCCGGGCGAGGACGCTGCGAAGACGCGGATTTCGTGCTGTCCGCCTGCCAGGTGCGTGCTGATCACCTGGAACTCGGATTCAAGGCTGCGAAGCTCGTCGTCCGTGGCCACGATGCGGGACCAGATCTGTCCTTCGAGGGCGGCCAGGGTTTCGGAGGGTACGCCCTCCAGCAGAACCTCGCCGGACGCGATGATGGCCATGCGCGAGCAGAGTTCGCGAACATCGTCCACGATGTGGGTGGACAGGATCACCGTCACTTCGCGTCCGATGGAGGCGAGAAGATTGAGGAAGCGGTTGCGCTCGGCTGGGTCCAGGCCGGCGGTGGGCTCGTCGACGATGATCAGTCGCGGATTGGCGAGCAAAGCCTGGGCGATGCCGAAGCGCTGCTTCATGCCGCCGGAGTAGGTGGAGAGAGCCTTCTTGCGGACTTCCCAGAGGTTGGTCTGCTGGAGCAGGGCTTCCACCATCTCCTTGCGCTCGCCAGCGGCCGTCACCCCTTTGAGAACGGCCAGATGGTTGAGCATGTCGATGGCGGACAGCTTCGGATAGACGCCAAACTCCTGGGGAAGATATCCGAGGATCTTGCGAACCTCGTTCTTTTGCGCGAGAACGTCCAGGCCGTCCAGCGTGATGGCTCCCGAATCGGGGTCTTGCAGGGTGGCGACCGTGCGCATGAGAGAGCTTTTGCCGGCGCCGTTCGGGCCGAGCAGGCCGAACATGTTATTGCCGATTGTCAGCGACACATTCTTGAGCGCGCGAACGCCGTTGGGATAGGTCTTGGAGAGACCGGTGATGGTGAGTGCCATGGGAATTTTCTCCTGAAGAAGGCCACGATTCTGGTGTGTAGTAGGGATTTTAGCATCTTACTTCCGACGCTTTGCCGCGGACTCCACTTGCATCAGGATCTGACTGAGCGCGGCATGATCGAAAAGCCGACCGCTAACCAGGACCGCCTTGATTTTCTCGCTGTTCCGGATGTTTTCCAGGGGGTTTGCTGCCAGCAACACCAAGTCGGCGATTTTGCCAGGCTCCACGGAACCCATGCTGGCTTCGATCCCAAGAAACTTGGCCGGATTGCTGGTGGCTGTTTGAAGCGATTCCATCGGCGTGAAACCAGCTTCGACAAAATTGGCTAGTTCATCGTGCAAGCTGAAGCCCGGCATGATATAAACGCCCGGGGCAGTGTCAGTTCCCGCCAGAAACGGCACACCGGCACGGTGCATCGCGCCGACGATTTGCAAATTGCGCGCGAAGTATTCTTGACGGAGCGCCAGCGGGTCGTGCAAGAGGTCGGGCATCATCTCGCCGGCAAAGCGACGCCAGGTTACGTCGCGCCAATAGGCGGGAACGTACTTATCGAGAGGCGGCCGCTTCGGGTCGGGCTGGTCGAGAAATTCTCCGCCGCGCTGCCAGGCCAGCGTCGGTACCTGCCACGTTTGACGCTGCGCGAGCAATTTCATGAGCGAGTCACAGCGTTGCTTATCCTGCGTCGTGAGCAGCAGCTTCAGGTTGCCTTTGCCCTGGATGAATTTGTCCTCTTCGGCGGAGCAGCCTTCAAAAATGCCCATCAGGTGCTCGACGCTCTTCTGCCCTGCCTCGACAACTTCCCGCAGGCGAACTCTGTCAGGCACGTGGCCGACAAACGGCAAGCCTTGTTTATGGGCTTCCGCCGCGGCGGCAAGATAAGCATCGCGCGAGATCTCAGACTGGACTTTGATGAAGTCCACGCCCTGCTTTTTGAGCGAGTCCACGGCGGCAATCGCGTCGGCGGGAGTTGTAACAGCGATAGAACTAGGGAAGCGCAGCTTTCCGTTTGGCAGATACCCGTCAAGCATGGGGCCCGAGACGACCATGCGGGGTCCGATGATCTGGCCGCGTGCGATCTCTTTGCGCCACGCCATGAGAACCGGGAGTTCTCCGCCCATATCGCGCACGCCGGTAACGCCATCGGCGATGAAAAGCGGCAAGATGATGTCGCGTCCACCGGGAAACCAATCGCCGAAGACGGAGTGGACATGCATATCCCAAAGCCCGGGAATGAGATATTGACCGGTGGCATCCATGACGCGCGCGTCCTTCGGCGGTTGGGTTTTTGCGGCATCGGAAACGGAGGTGATGCGATCGCCGGCGATCACCACGGTCCGATTGGCCTGAACCGATGAAGTGCCCGGATTGATGACGGTGACGTGAGTAATCGCAAGCGAGGCTGGCGCGCTTGATTGCCCGATGTCAGACGGGGTCGTTGGCTGGCAGAACGCAACCGCTCCAGCGAGCCAGATGATAGCGAGAACGCGCACTGATCGAGGGTACTATGATTTCGCTCGAAGACGCCGTGTTACGCTCTTCTGATAAGTTCCTGGATGGTGATTAATGCAGATGAATGCGGCAATCCTGAGTTGGACATTCACTCTATTGGCGGTCACTTCACCAGAAACGGCCAAGGGCGCGGACGTTACCGTGGGCACAGCGACTGCTCATGCGGGAGAAAGAGCCACCGGATTTATCCAAGTGCCGGGCGGGGTGGATGCGCCCACCAGCATTCCCGTCATCGTCATTCAGGGAGCGAAGGCCGGACCCAGGCTGGCCTTGGTCGCCGGTTCACACGGCACCGAGTATGCTTCGATCATCGCTCTGGAGAGGCTGGGGCAGAGCGTCAACCCGGCTGAGCTTTCTGGAACTCTCGTCATCCTGCCGCTGATCAACCTGGCGTCGTTTGCTCAGAAGGTGCCGCACCTGAATCCAACCGACGGCAAGAATATGAACCGGATGTATCCCGGGAATCCGAACGGCACGCAGACAGAGAGAGCTTCGTGGGCCATTGGCAAGCAAGTGGTGGAGCCGTCCGACTACTTGATCGATCTGCACGGCGGAGACCTGGACGAGAACCTTCGGCGCTACTCGTATTGGCCCGTGACGGGCAACGCAAAACTCGACGCGACAACCCGTGGCATGGTGCTGGCCTTCGGGTTCGACCACATCGTCATTCAGAAGAATGCAGGTCCGGTGACGCCGGGTGCGACGCCCATTTCCCGATTTTCGGAGGGCCTCGGAAAACCTACGGTGATCGCCGAAGCTGGTCATGCAGGCACCACTAATGCCGAGGATGTGGAGGCCTTGGTCCAGGGGTCGGAAAATGTAATGCGCTATCTGAAAATGCTTCCCGGCGAGGGGATTCCCGTGGAGCACCCGGTGTGGATCGGCGAGATAACGACGGTTCGAAGCGATCATGACGGCATCTTTTATCCCCTGGTCGTCCCGGAAAGCTACGTCCAGCAAGGAATGAGAATCGGCTATACCACGGATTACTTCGGCAACAAACTGGCGGACGTCATCACGCCGGTATCGGGCGTGGTGGTGTATGTCTGTTCGGTACCTTCGATGAAAAAAGGCGACACGGCCGCTTATATCGGGGGGATCGCAAGCGCGCCTTGAGCACCACTGTGAGTCCAGCAATCTGATCTCGAGTTTGCCACCTGCTCCGCGCCACATCAGGGTCTCCAACCACACGACGCCTTCGGTTTTGCCAGAAGGCCGGATCCCGGCTACCCAGCGGATGCTGGGACCACTGAGGACGTGCGTTGTTCACCTTGCAGCGAAGTCGAGCTGACCGCCCTTTCGTAAAACATCCGCGGCTTGTGACGCCATCGACTTCACGATGGATTCCGCCGCCGGGCGGTCTTTGAGCAAACCGACAGCTTCTCCGCAAACCACCGCGACTATATCGAGGTCGTGCTGCGCGCGGGCCCGGGCGTATTCCTCGGAAAGCGAGCCGAATGCGCGGAGCGCCTCGGATTCTCGTTCGGCCCATTTGTCGGCTAACGGGTTCCTGAGGAAACGAAATGAGTATTCTCGTGGCCAGGGAACACCGCGTAACGCATCGAGTACCTTGGTTCGAATGGTCGAGTCGCCGCTCACGCTCAGGGCCTGGTCGGTGTGCGATTTTGGAGTGAGTGCCTCGGCTGACGCCCAAAAACGCGTCCCGACCAACACGCCATCCGCGCCCAGCATGAGAGATGCGGCCAAACCTCTTCCATCGGCTATGCCGCCGGCAGCGAGCAGCAAAGTTTCCGGCGATCGTTGTTTCAAATAGTCGGCCGCCTCCGGCACGAAGGGAAGCGTCGATCGCGATGCTCCGTGCCCACCTGCTTCGGCTCCCTGCGCGACAATCGCCGAGGCGCCGGCCTCAAGAGCGGTATCAATCTGAGACAGCATCTGTACCTGGCAGATCAGCAACGCGCCGGCCTCGCGGATTTCCGCGGCAAACGGACGAGGGTCTCCAAACGAGAGGAACACGCAGACTGGCGAGTGTTTCAGAGCTTTCGTCAACGTCAGGGGCGTGCGTTCCAATGCCCAGGTGATGAACCCGACGCCAAACCTGGCTGCTTTGGCGCGCGCAATCTCAACTTCCAGATCGGGCTCGCCGCTTTGAGTCCCTGCATAGCCTCCGCCAACAATTCCCAGGCCGCCTGCGCGAGACACAGCCGCGGCGAGCTCCCCGCCCGTGACGAATGCCATCGGCGCGCAGAGAATGGGATGCTTGATACGAAAGCGATCCGTCAGGCGTGTTCGTATCGTTTCCTCCCGGCGTTCAGTCATATCCATGAGCCACTCCTTCCATCCGTTTGAATCGCTCCCACTTCCAGACCTGCGGCTTTCCGATCGGCTACACTGAGTGGTCCCGGCCCCAACGAAAATCGTTGCACAGATTGGCGCGGACCAGTAGGAAGTAAAAATGCTGACCGATGAGCAAATCTCGGAATTGAGATCGCGCTTCCCGATTCTCCGGGAAGAGACTTACCTTTACAACTGCTCTCAAGGCGCCCTGTGCGACGCCGTTGAAGCTGGCATTGAGAAATACGCGGCAAGTTGGCGGACCTCGGCTGCGCCCTGGGATGAATGGATGGAAGCCTACCAGGGGCTGCGCGCGGCGTTTGCGCGTTTCATCAACGCCCAACCGGACGAAATTGCGATCATCACCAGCGCTTCGGCGGGAATCAATCCGATCGCGAACGCGCTGCAGTTCGACGAACGAAACAAGGTAGTGATGAGCGAGTACGAATTTCCCACCATGGGACAAATCTGGCTCGCGCAGCGCCCGCGTGGAGCCGAGATCCACTTTCTGGACGGCGTGAACAATACTGCTCCCACCGAATGCTATGAACGCGCGGTCGATAAGAAGACGCGCATCGTGCCGCTGACGCAGGTCTCCTTCGTCAACGGATTCCGGCCCGACGTGGCGGCCATCACGAAGATCGCCCACGCCCAAGGCGCTCTGCTTCTTCTCGATGGCTATCAGGATTGCGGGACCCGCCCCTTGGACGTGAAAGCGCTGGACGTCGACTTTTTCGTAACCGGTACGCTGAAGTATCTGCTGGGGCCGCCCGGCCTCGGTTTCCTCTACGTCCGGCGCGAACTCATAGAGACGCTCACGCCGACTATGACCAGTTGGATGGCGCAACGCGACGTTTTCAGCTTCAATACGAAGCGCCTGGATCCCGCGCCAGACGCACGGCGCTTCGAAGGCGGCTCGCCTCCCATCCCGAACATTTATCTGGCGCGGCCGGCGATCGACCTGCTGGCCGGCATCGGAATGGACCATGTCGCCGCGCAGATCGAGCGGCTGACGGGGGCCTTCCAGAAGGGCGCTCGCGATTTGCGCATCGAGTCCAAAACCCCGGCATCGAGCGTGGGGCCGCTGGTGGTGCTCCGCGCCAAGGATGCCGCCGCGGTGCTGGCTAAACTCAGCGCGCGTGGAATCGCCGTTTCGACGCGTCACGACGGGGTACGCTTTTCGTTTCACGTCTACAATACTCTGGAGGACGTGAGCGTCGCGCTGACCGCTCTCGAAGATACCCTGGGTTTAATGGTGCGGTCATGATGGTGCGGTCATGATGGTGCGATCGTGAAAATTCTCAGCGGCGGTTGCCGCGTGTATTCCGCCGAAGACGGGCAAGTCTCCACGCTCGGCAACTGGACGGCCCGGGCCATCATTTCGAGCACCAGCGGCGCGCAGCACATCACTCAGACTGTGAGTGATTACGCGCCTGGATTATCGCCGGCGGTGGTGAATCCGAGCGCCGAAGAAGTGCTCTACGTGGCCGCGGGCGAGGGGAAATGCCGCGTCAACGGATGCGAATACGCGCTCGGCTCCGGGACTGCGATTTTTGTTCCTCCTGGCGCCGTCTACAACATCGAGAACACCGGAGCCAAAACACTTCGTTTGATCGGCTCGTGTTGCCCGGAGGACCCGCAGCGTCACATCGTGGCCGGTCCGCTGCCGGATGGGTCCGGCACGCCGCCGCGGTTGCTGGTGCATGAAGAACTTCGCGAAGACATTCGCGCCGGCCAGGACCGTCTGTTCCGCTATCTGGTCTATACCGACCTGGGCTGCAAACAGATCACCCAGTTCGTGGGCTGGATTCCGCCAAGCAAAGCCCCAGTCCACCACCACACCTATGAAGAAGGCATTTTCATTCTGGAAGGCCACGGCATTATACACACCGACGACGGATGGTGTGAGTTCCAGGCTGGCAGCAGCATTTACTTCCCCATAGGCGTACGCCATTGCGTGGAGAATCCGGGCACTTCCACCATCAAGCTGCTGGGCGCGTTCTATCCGTCGGGTAGTCCCGGCGAAGCCTATGAACCGCACAAAGCCTAACCGCTTGCTGACCCGCCACCCGTCCGGTCGTCTCCGGGTCGATGTTGCCACCCGTCCAGGTTTCTTCGAGTGGATGTTGTCCCCGTGCACAACTTCCTTTCGTCTTCGGCTCGGCTGCGGGCTCCAGTGCGCGGCCACCCCGGCGGGGGTTTTCGACCGCATGTTCCCAGGGTGCACGACCTGCTGTCGTCTTCGAGTGTCCGCCTGGCCTTCTGGTCATCTCCGGGTGTGCTGCTGGCGCGCGTTTCAGAATACCGAGCCGCTACCATGAGGGAGCCGGTTGCCTCAGTAGACATCGAAAAGGGCGAGCAGCTATCGCGCCAGCTCACCGCTCGCCAGCTCGGCATGATCGGCATCGGGGGAGCGATCGGCACCGGACTCTTCCTTGGCAGCTCACTGGCTGTGCGTATCGCGGGGCCGGGCGTCATCATCAGCTATCTGATCGGAGCGGCCATCGCTCTGCTCTTCATGAGCGCGCTATCGGAAATGGCGGTGGCTCATCCCACGGCAGGTTCTTTTGGAGTTTATGCGGAACTCTATGTGAACTCCTGGGCGGGCTTCACGGTCCGCTACACGTATTGGGCGGCGCAATGCATCGCCATCGGCGGCGAAGCGACGGCCATCGCGATCTACTGCCAGTGGTGGTTCCCTAATACTCCGAAATGGCTCTGGATTCTCGGATTCTCGCTGGCTCTGCTGTACGTCAACTCCCGCGGCGTGGGCAGCTTCGGCAGCTTTGAATATTGGTTCGCGATGATCAAGGTGGTAGCCATCGTGTTGTTCATCGGTTTCGGTCTGGCGCTGCTCGCCGGGTTCGGCCCCGGGCCGGCCATTGGCCTGTCGAACTTCACCGCGCACGGAGGATTTCTCGCCACCGGCTGGCGCGGTGTGTGGATGGCGATGGCGTTCGTGATCTTCAGCTATATGGGAACCGAGGTGGTCTCGGTCACCGCCGGAGAGGCGCGGGATCCCAAAACAGCCGTGCCGCGCGCGATGCGATCGATGGTGGGCCGTCTGATTCTGTTCTATGTGGGAGCCATCGTCGTGCTGATCGGGATCGTCCCGTGGAACCAGATTCAATCGGGCTCGGACGTCACGGCGAGTCCTTTCGTGAAGGTGTTTCAGTTGATCGGCGTGCCGGCCGCGGCGCACCTTGTGAACTTCGTGGTGATCACCGCCGCGGCGTCCAGCATGAACTGTAATCTGTATCTGGTCAGCCGCATGATGTTTTCGCTCGCGCGCGGCGGCTATGCCCCCGCTTCGTTTGGCCGTGTTTCGTCGCGCGGGACGCCAGTGGCCGCGTTGCTCGTCTCCGCCGCGGGGCTGGCACTCGCACTGGTGGTCGCCCTACTCGATCCCGGTGGCGCTTATGTTTACTTATTCGGAATTTCCTTGTTCGGCGGATTGTTCGTGTGGCTGATGATCTTCATCACACATCTTTTTTTTCGTCCGAAGTGGGACGCCTCGGGCCGCCCACGCTTGCCGGTCCGTATGATTGGGTACCCCTACACCTCGCTGCTCGGAATGTGCGCGATCATCGGCATTATCGCGACCACCTGGTGGGTCGAGGGAATGCGTATAACGATCATCGCCGGATTGCCGTGGCTGGGAGTGCTGACGGCCGCTTATTTCCTACTGAGGCGGCGGCGAGCGCTTCGTGCTGCCGTATAATTGCTCCAGGGGGTTCGCCTTGGCCCTAAACCTTCGATTCGCTCTCCTGGCCCTGCTGGCTGCCGCCGCAGGCCGCGCTCAGATTCCAACTCCCTATCCAACACCTTCGCCGTACCCTGGCGGGCAGTATCCGCCGGGGCAATATCCGCCCGGCCAGTATCCGCCTGGTCAGTATCCGCCCGGTTCGTATCCGCCCGGTTCGTATCCGCCCGGTTCGTATCCGCCCGGTTCGTATCCGCCAGGATCCATCGGTTTGCCGGGAGGGATCAATCTTCCGGTGCCGAAGCTTCCCGGCAAGAAGAGCAAAGACAAAGATTCGTCGGACAGCAACAGCTCGCGGGTGGCGCTCCGCGCGGACGATGGAACGCTGCGCGAGCTGGGCGAGAAGAATCTGTATCTCGAAACCAGCAAGCACAAGATTCTCAAGTTTCGGATGCTTTCGAAAACCCAATTCCGCGACAAGGATGGTGAGCCGGTTCGCGATTCCTTGCTGAAGCCCGGGGACCAGCTTTCGGTGCAGGTGAACGGCGACGATCCGGAGACGGCGCTGCGCGTGATTTTTACCCGCAAAGGAACAACCGACGAGCGCATTGCCGCCGAGAAGCCGTTCGACCACGATTCCGCGCTGGCCGCCGTCGAGGCGGACACCCATTCGGCGGGAACGATGGAAACCGCGGCCGAGCCGTCGGGAGGATCCAAGCCCGACACCGGCACCAGCGGTAACAACGGCGACCGGGAGATCCCCACTCTGGCGAGAGCGGGGACGTCGGATTCTACCCGGCCGGTGGAAAAACTTGATCCGCCGATCCAGAACTCAAAACCCGTGCCACGTCCCAGTGCGACCGGCGACGATATCATCGCGTCGGCGCGCGACGCGGCCGATCGCCTGACCGACGGACTGCCGAACTTTATCGTTTTGCAAAGCACCACGCGGTATTTCAGCCGGGTGATTCCTCCGCAATGGCAAATCCTGGACGTGGTGACCGCCGAAGTGGCGAGCGTAAACGGCAAGGAAGACTATCGCAATATTCGGGTGAATGGCAAGCCTTCCAACAGGCCCGTCGAAAAGACCGGCGCCTGGTCGACGGGTGAATTCCAAACCACTCTCGATAGCTTGCTCAATCCATACACCCTGACCGCGTTCCATAAGACCAAGGATGATACTATCGACGGACGTTCCAACTACACTTACGACTTTCAGGTGAAGCAGGAAAATTCGAACTGGGACATTCATGCGCCGGACGGCTCCATAGCCACGCCCGCTTACAGCGGGACCGTTTGGATCGATAAGGCAACGTTTAACGTGATGCGGATCGAGGAGCAGACTGGGCCGCTACCCACCAGCTTCCCGTTCGATAAGGCGGAATCTGTGGTGGAGTACGGCTTTATCAACATCGATGGCAAAACTTACCCGCTGCCGGTCCATAGCGAGATCCTGACTTGCCAACGTGGGAGCTCCACCTGCACCAAGAACGACATTCGTTTCCAAAATTACCGCAAGTTCGGCGCGGATTCCACGGTTACGTTCGACAATAAGTAAACCACCAAAGGCTTCAGGCACTGAGGCGATAATCGGGAACCGGATAACCGATCGCGAAATGGTACACCACTCGTCCCTGCGCGGGCGTCAGATGAAGGTAACGATGCACCTCTTCATCGTAGAAGGCGCCGATACCCGTCGCGCCCAGCCCCAGCGCTTCCGCAGCCAGATAGAGGCGGTGACCGATGGCTCCGGCCTCGAAATGCACGTAGCGATAACCGCGGTCACCATAAGCGCGGGTGGCCCGATCCAGATCGCCGATCATTGAGAACGCCACGCATGCGTTACCGGCGAGATCCTGCCCCAGGCTGAGACCGGCGGCCGCGACGCGCTGGTCGCCACGGGCGAGCTGCTCCAACCCGGCACGCTCAGGCCAATGTCCGTAGATGCCGGGTTCCAGCCCATCCACGCGATGCACGTACAGATAGAGCTGGATAAAACGCGCGGCCGCAAAATCGGCAAGCAGCGGCTGGCTGGCCGCGGCAAGAATCGCCGAGAGCTCGGTCAGCGAGATGGACTGCGCTCCACCCACGAAGTCGAGCGCCGACCGCCGCTTTCGGACGACTTCGCCAAAGGGACGCGTCGAGGAAGCTGGAGGAGGAAGCTGGATCTGGCCGGCGCCAATGGGGGACGGCTCAACAGGCCCGTTGTTGCTGAGTTTCGTGGCTTCGTGAATCTGGTCAATCAGTGCGTACACAGTGGTCTCTTTCGAGAGCTGATTCGCCTGGCCGCCGTACCAAACGATCTCGCGGCTGTTTGCTTCAAGCACGGGAGCTGTTTCGTCCAAGTGAGATGTTGCTTGCAAGGGAACTGCTCGCCCCGGAGCTCCAGAATCAGCATGGGCCATTCGTCTTTGTGAAAGCGGCACAGATGCGCGAGGTGGTCGTCGGGAAATTGACCGACCGCCAAGGCGTCGCATCCCATGGCTCGGGCTGCGAGCGCTAATGCCTGCCAGGCGTGACCCATGTCGTGCAAGCAGTATCGATAGGCCCGGTCACGGTACTTCCATGCCTCGCGCCACGCGATGCTGGTCAAGACAAAAGTGATTGGCGCAGAGTTCCCGGACGATTTTATTTGCATGTCGCCCAGCGCGCGCTGTTCGGCCATGTGCGACGAAGGACGGTAATGGTAAAGTCCATCGGGCCAATCTTTCAGGCCGCGTGTGACGAAGTGGAACTCGGTTGGGTGCAGATTCCCGGAGGAGGGGTTGACGCGCAAAGCGTAACGGTCGCCGGTGGATGGAACCAGCTTGGACGCGCTAATCGACGCGGAGTAGAACAGCAGTTGCGAAAGAAATGTCGGGCCATCGAGGGCAGGTGTGGCGCCCGAGAATCCTTGAAGCACGTCGAGCGCGGGTATGTCCGGGCTGGGTGGATCTGCCGGCAGATCGAGCACCGGTACACCCTCGTAGTGACGAAACGGGTCAGGCATGTTGATCCAGTCGAGGTAATGCGGCGACCGCCTCAAGGATTCGACGCTATGCGCCGTAGCTTCGAGATACTCGCGCCAAGTCATGGTAGGTAAAGGGCGCCGCCGATTCGCAAGGCAGATGGGAGTGGCTGCTCGATCTTAGCATCGACACTCATCGCATGCTATAAGCAACCGGAAACCGAGCGCGCGCATCCAAGTATGTGCGGCGCCCAGTAGCGCCCGAGGTACGGAAATGAAGATGGGCGGCGTGAGTGGAATAATTGCCGCGGCACTCGCGGCCGCGAACCTTGGAGTTGCGTCCTCCATCCCGAACGCAACAGGTGTTCCCACCCAGATGGTGATTACCGTGCTTCCCACCCGCAGCGGCGCGGAACCGGCGAGCCTGGAAGCCAGGGACCTGAAGGTTCTGCACGGCAACGAGCCCGCGCCCGTAGTTCGCTTGCAGCGTCTGACGGGTAATTTTGCGGACATGCAACTCTTCGTTTTGTTGGACGATTCCACACGATCCTTCGGCCTGGGCAACCATCTGTCGGAGTTGAAAGCGTTTCTTGAATCCTTGCCGGCTACCACGCAAGTAGCCATCGGTTACATGCGGAATGGGACCTTCGGTTTGGCGCAGCCATTTACCGCGGACCATGAGAAAGCCGCCAGCGCCTTGCGCCTGCCCGTGGCGATGCCGGGCGAGAATGGCAGCCCTTATTTCGCGCTTTCGGATCTGGCGAAACATTGGCCGTCCACTGATTCAACCGACCGGCGGACAGTGCTGATGTTGACGGACGGTGTAGATCGATACTATGACACCGGGACGATCGACGATCCTTACGTCGACGACGCGATACACGACGCGCTGAAGGATGGCATGTTGGTCTATTCCATTTACCTTCGCGGCGCCGGCGCGTATGGACGGAGCGGCGCGGTTACCAACTTCGCGCAGTCCCGCTTGATCGAGGTCAGTGCGGAAACCGGCGGCCACGCCTATTTCCAGGGGTTCACCGATCCGGTCACGATTTCGCCATTCCTGAGCGATTTTCAACATCGCCTCGAGAATCAGTACCAGGTGACCCTCGAAGTGTTGAATAAAAACGGAGCGTTGAACAAAAATGGCGACCAACCGGTGAAACTTCGGACTGAGGTGCCCGGCCTAAAAATCGAAGCTCCTACGCACATTTATGCGCGGTAGGGGGGTATTGGTCACTTTTGCGGCGGGTTATCAGTCTTTGGAAATCGCCATTGCTCGGGATCCGGCGGAGGCTTGAACTCATCGGTGCTGAACACGCGCAGCTTCAGCCTCGGGCCGGTGACTTTCAACACCAACGCAAGATAGTATTTCGGCCCTTGAAAGTAGGACACGCGTATTAGGTGAAGACCGCCGGCAAGGTCTACGGTTCCCATCATTGATCGCGGTGGATGAATGAAATCGTTGTCGATGAGCTCCTGATCGTCAATGTAGAGTTTGGCGCCGTCATCGGAAAACAAGGTGAACGTGTACATCCCTGGATCGTTGATCCAGAATTTCCCGGTATAGTCGATGGCGAACCACTCAATCCGGTCGGTGACGCCGGGAAATCCTTGCGTGAAATTCTCGCGGGGCACGTTCAGCGACGAAGTGTAGATGGGCGGGCCCGCGGGCTTCAACTTTTTGAAATCGGGCAGTTGAGTCGACTTGGGGGGGATGTGATAGACCAGGCCGCGCAATCCGGAGGGTATCACCACCGTGGTTCCGAAGACCGGCGTCGGTTCTCCGTGCGTCGGTTCAGCGGGGGATTGCGCCGCGCAGGAACCAGCGGCCATCGCAAGCAGCAGTGCCGCGCTCAACGTAACCAGCAGCGGACGAGGCATAAGATCATCGTAGCTGAAAGCGGTTACCGCCAGATTGCTAAAGAAGGTTATTTAAATTTCATTGAATTCACCGGATAATTCACGGCCTGCTCTTGACACTGCTGAAGCGGAGTCAGCATAATGACTATAGGAATGCTGAAGCGGATTAAGCAGTATAGCGGGCGCCTTCGGTGAATCACACCCAGTTTTTGGAACTGCATGCAGCGTTCTTAGCACTCATGCGATCCTACTTCGTTGAAGTGGAGAAATCGTCCGAGATGCTTCGAGAATGCACCGCGGAGCCGCTGCCGTTGAAGACGCGCCTGGCGTTGACGTCTCAGGGCATTATCGAGCAGGAAGCGCACTTGAGGTATCTGGATGCCAAGAGTGTTCTGCTCGATGCGGCGCGACGCGGCTACGGTGTTCAGTAGTCCTCAACCCACGCAAGCCTTCCATCTCCTGCACTAACCGTGAAACACCCGTCACAGTGTATCCGGCCAGCGCTCAACGTGCCCCACTGCACGATCTCTAAACCATTGCCGTCCATAGTTGTGAACTTTCGCGCGCGTTTGGAAGGAAAACTGTTCTCGCGGCATTGAAGTAACAATACGGCACTTTGCGGTATAGGCGGTGTCCAAGTAGGTGGTTCGTGCCGCAGCTTGGAAAGGAACGATCATGAGATCCATCAGGGTACGTGTGCTCGTAACCGGCGCAGCAGCTATTGCAATCGGCATCTGCGCTGAAACCAATGTCTCCGAAAAAAATTCATCCACGCACGATCCAGTCTCGGTCGCGGTTGAAAAAGGGATGAAGTGGCTGATCTCGGTGCAAGGCAAGGATGGCGGCTGGGGGCAGGATGGCGGCGAGACATCCTATGTGCGGCAGGGAGAGCGGCTGGAGTCCAACGGAAACGACGTCGCGAATACAGCGGTGGCGGCCGAAGCGCTCCTGCACGCAGGCAACACGCCCACTCGCGGCGCGTATCACGAGTCTTTGCAGCGGGCCGTACGATTCGTTCTGGAACATGTCGAGCGGAGCCCGGCGGACGGGCTCACGGTTACCGATCTCAACGGCACGCAGATCCAGCGCAAGCTGGGTCCCTACATCGATACATTCCTGACCTCCAAGCTGCTGGCCGATCTGGATGGCAACATGGGTAACGTCCAGGAGAATGCGCGCGTCCGGACGAACCTGGAGAAATGCGTGGCCAAAGTAGAGAAGAGCCAGCTAAAAGACGGAAGTTGGAACATCGCGGGAGGCTGGGCGCCGATTCTAGGAACCTCCATGGCATCGCAGAGCTTGTTCGTGGCGAATGCCAAGGGCGTGGCGGTGCAGCCGAAGGCCATGGCGCAGGTTGATAGCTATACGGCGAAGACATATGCGCGCGCCGCTGGCTGGTGTTGCGGGAGGCGTGGTTGGAGGAGTCCCGGGAGGTGTCGCGGCAGGATCCAGCGCCATGCTAATCACCGGCGCGGGACCGATGGCGCGCGGAGGTATGAGCGCCGATGTGTCCGCCGCATCGGCCGGCGTCTCGCTCTACAAACGGGCGCAGGAAATGGAGCAGCTGAGCCGCACGCCCGAAGATCGCAAGAAAAACGGCGAACAGATCAAGGCGATTCAAGCACAGCTCTCCGACCCGCGATTTGTTACCGGGTTCGGATCCATCGGCGGGGAGGAGTTTTTCTCCTACCTGAATATCAGCGACAGCCTGCATCGCGCCGGCGGACCGGAGTGGGAACGCTGGAATCGCGACATGACGGCCAAGATCCTGACGATGCAAAACGAGGATGGCACCTGGGCCGGGCATCATTGCATCACGGGCCGGGTTGCGGTGACGAGCGCGGCGATTTTGATGCTGGTGGCTGATCGTGACAAGACCTTTCTACCTGCAAGCGTGTCAAAGCGGTGACATCGCGATACTGCCTCTTACTGCTGTTGCTCGCTCAAGCGAGCTGCGTACGGACCGAGCGGCCGCCTTTGGCGCGAGCCGGCGACTATTTGTGGAGCCAGCAAGCCGCTGACGGCGGATGGCACAGCCATACTTACGGCTTGCTGCGCTCCGGCCAGTCTCTTACGCCATTCGTGCTGGAGGCGCTGCTCGAAATTCCCCGGGAGGTGACATCCAGCGCCCGCAGCGAGGGTGGACCGCGCGTTGGCGTTCATCCGGAAGAATACTCAAGCTGACGGAGCGCTGGGCCTGGCCGATCCCGGCATTCCGGAATACCCGAATTATTCAACGGCGCTCGCGGTGAGTGCGCTCTGCCGGGCGCGGCGTCCTGGCTGGGAGATGCAGGTTCAGCCCATGGTGGCGTACTTGCGCGCGCAGCAGTTCACCGAACAAAATGGCTGGCATCCGTCGGACCCGGTGTACGGCGCTTGGGGCATGGGCGGAGGCCGCCGGACCCCGCCTGATACCGGTCACGTGGATCTATCGATGACGCGCTACGTGCTGGAAGCGCTGCGCGACGCCGGCGTCCCCGCCTCAGATAGCGCTCTGGTGCGGGCGCGTGTTTTCATCGAACGTTGCCAGAATTTCGACCCCCAGCAGGCGCCTCATGATGCCGACGGGGGCTTCTTCTTTTCAACCACCGAGTTTGACACCAACAAAGCCGGCCACGACGGCAAACGCTTCCGCAGCTACGGAACTACTACGGCCGACGGCATACTCGCGCTGCTGGCGGTTGGACGTCCACCCGACGATCCGCGCATTTCCGCGGCCGAGCGATGGCTCACCGCGCGCAATCGGGATATGAACGTACCGGGATTCACTGGCGTTCGGTACCAGCGCTGGCCTCGGGGATTGTCCTTTTACTACTCCTCCGCAGCTGCGCAGGTGTTTCGGTCTTTGCACGTGCAGGCTGGCGGATCGGGCATTACCGCTGGCCTAAAGAAAGCACAACGCCCCGATGGCTCCTGGGCGAATCCGGAAAACCTGGTTAAGGAAGATGACCCGCTGATCGCCACTGGATTTGCCGTCCGCGCCCTGGTCGCTCTCCAGTAGCCGAGGAGACGCCGCAAGCACGCCGAGCAGAGCATCCGCAAGCCAATGGAAGGGAGTGGTTACTTGGCGGATTCCAAACCCCGCAGAGTCACTGCTTTTTGCGCAGCCATCAGAAACCCCTTCGCGGACGCGTCATTGCCAAGGGAATTGAGATGTCCTTCGGCCGCGCTGTTGTCTCCGGACTTGGACTCGATCTCCGCCAGCGCGAATCGCGCGTCGAGTTGAGATGCAAAACTGGCTTTCGGCCCCAGGCTCGAGAATGCGTTGCCGAGTGCTTTCTTCGCGTCCGCCGCCGAACCGCTCGCGGCCTGAAGCTGGGCGGTTTCGACAGCCAGTTCGAGGAGCAAATCCACTGCGCTAGCCGGCGTAAGCAGTCTCGTTGCGGTGTCGATGACCTTTCGCGCTTCGGGAATGCGATGCTGCTCGCGCGATATGCGAGCAAGCAAAACGGTGGCCTCGGCCTCGATAACTGGATTCGAGCGTTTGCGCGCGTCCGCAATCACTTTGCGCGCTGCGCCGGCCGCATCTCCCCAGCGACGTTGCTCCAGTTGCACCCGCGCCAGCTTTAGATTCACCGTTGCCGCGTCTTGCGCAACCGCGAGCTTCCTATAAAGGCCGAGCGCCTCCTTGTAATCCTCGGACGCGCCGTCGAGATCTCCTCTCGCCGCGTGCAAATCGCCTTGAACTTCAAGGGCGGCCGCGAGCCTTTCCTTGTTACCCGATTTCCGGGCCTCGGCGAGCAGAGGTTCCAGCAGTTTCTCCGCGCCATGCAGATCGCCCTGCGCAAGAGATAAAACAACCAGGTTTCTCGACGACGCCGCGATCAGTGTCGCGTCCCCGGAATCGTGAGCGAAGGTGAGCGCCTGCTCCGATCCCGTGCGAGCCGCCGCAAAATCCCCATTCTTCTGGTCCAAAACACTCAAGTCGATTTTGACGGCAGCCTCCGTAGCCGAGTCACCGGCGGCCTTGCTCAAATCGAAGGCTTGCTGGTAATTCTTCCGCGCCGAGACGACGTCGCCCTGGTTATAGGAAAGGCGAGCCGAAGCGTAGCGCACCTGCGCCAGGCCGCTCTCGAATCCGATTTCTTCAAATGTGCGGGAGGCCTCTCCCAGAAAGTCGGCGGCCGAAGCGTTATCTCCCCCATCCAGATCCATCTGGCCGAGACTGGTGAGCCCCTCGCCTATCCCCATCTTGTCGCCGATGCTTCGATGCACGGCGAGTGCTTCCTCGAACGATTTCTTCGCGTCACCGATGCGGCCCTGCGAGCGATAGACACTTCCGATGTTGGCCAGCGCGTTGCCGATGGAACTTTTGTCGTCGATTTTCCGGGCGATGGAGAGGCTCTCTAGATACAAGGGAAGCGCGCCATCCAGGTCGCCTTTGAGCTCCCGAATCAAAGCGAGGTTATTGATGGCGCGCCCCAAGCCGAAATTGTCCTGAATGGATCTGCGAATCGCCGCGGCGGACTCGAACTGTTGCTCCGCTTCATTGAGCTTGCCGGACGCGACGGCGATTGTTCCAAGGTTGTGAACGGCCCGCGAGATGCCCGCCCTGTCTCCCACCGATTCATAAATCGATTTCGCTTCTTCGGAAACGGCAGCGGCTTGCTCCAATTTGCCCAGGTTCTGTAGTGCCCAGCCCTCGAGCAGGAGCGCGCGTGCGCGGGTCAGGCGCTCGCCGCGTTTGCTCGCTTTTTCAGCGGCGCTGGCGGCGGCAGCCTGTTCGCGTTTGAAATCGCCCGCATGATCGGCGATGGAAGCTTCGGTGGAATCGAAGCTTGGATCGTCCTTCGCCACGGGAAAGGCGGCACGCGCCTCTTCCAGCGTGACGTCCGCGTCGTGCGATTTCCCGCCATTGGATTGAACCATGGCCAGGCGCAGCCGGTAATCGAGAACATCGGGAAACGCGTTGGTCAATGCGCGGTAGGAATCGATGGCCTTTTTAAACTCGCGCGCACTCTCGTGATAGCGTGCTTCGATCAACATGCGGTCTTCGCGCGGCAGGCCGGAGGAGAGGTCGAATGCCTTCTTTGCAGACTCGCTGGCGCGCGCGTCGTAGCCCAATTGGCCCCAGGCCATCGATAGGGCCAAATGAGCGAGCGCGCGCGTGGGATCGGCGGCCACGGCTTGTTCCAGAAGATTGCGCGCTGTGACGGCATCGAACACTCGCAGCTTCGCCAGTCCCTCCGCATAGAGACGCGTTGCCTCGGGAGTGGAGGAAGCCTCGGTGCGGATGCGGCTCGAATCGTCCTCTGAGAGCGCCGAAACTCCCAGCGAGCGGCGCAACTCATTTCCCGCGCGCGACACCATGTCGAACAGGTCTGCCTCCTGCCCAGTCGCTTTCACGGCGGTAAGAATTTCGCCGCTGGCCGTGTCTTGCAGCTTCACGTCGAGCCGAATCTGCGGGCCGCTGTCGGCGGGAACAACGATGTAAGAGCCAACCACCACGACATCGCTTGCCATCTGATCGCGAATCCGATGCAATGTATCGCCCGCATAACTGTCGGCATCCGAAAGCGCGAGGTCAGTTTTCATCCGTGCCACTGTTTCTCCGGCCACGGTGCGCAATCGCTCGCCTCCGCCCAGTTCGGTGGTCAACATCTCGGAAAGCGCGGTCGAAAGCCAGGAGTCATTCGGCCGTCCGGAGACATTCTTGAAGCCCAGGACGGCGACGGATCGACGAGAATTGGGCGTGTTCGCGTGTCGAACGCTGGCCGCTTTGTTGAGCTTGGGAGCCTTCGCGTTTGAGAAATACCAGCCGGCGGCGACGCCCAGCAATAACAGTACCGCCAGAACAGCCGCGAGCGGCCTTGGAACTGTGGGACGGCGCCGGGCGACGATCGGCATCTGCGACGCTGAGGTGCGCTCCAAATCTGCCTGGAGGTCGCGTGCCGATTGGTATCGCTGCTCGGGCCGGCGCTCGATCGCCTTTTGGATGACGAGTTGGAGCGCTTGAGGGATGGAACGCCCGTCCGTTTGGATCGGCGGGGGCGGTCGATTGAGGATGTCGTCGACGAGCTTGGCGAGCTGGTGTTCGGCGTGGAGCCGCCGGCCGGTAGCCATCTCGAAAAGGACGGCGCCGGCGGAATAAATGTCCGTGCGAACGTCCGCGGCTTGGCCCCGAATCTGTTCCGGCGCCATGTAGGGGACGGTGCCGGAGAATTCGTTCGCGTTCGCGAGCGTTATCGTCGAGTCGGTCGATGCTTCCGTGTGAAACCGCCGTGCCAGGCCGAAATCGAGAATCTTCAGACGCCAGTCGGTGGTTAGACGCAGGTTTCCGGGTTTGAGATCCCGGTGCAGAACGCCCTGCTCATGCGCGGCGGCTAGGCCCGAGGCAAGCTGCGAGCCCAGCTGTGTGATGGCGTCGGACGGAAGGGCGCCCGAGACGAGTTTCTGGTCCAGGGAGATTCCTGGAACGAACTCCATGACCAGAAAATCGATCTGGTTCTCGCTATCGAAATCGAAAACCGAGCAGATGTTGGGATGGTTGAGCCGCGCGAGCGCCAGCGCCTCGTTGCGAAACCGCTGGCGCGCGTCCGGGTCTGAGAAGACCCCGGCCGGAAGCACCTTGAGCGCAACATCCCGCTCCAGACGCAGGTCGCGAGCGCGGTAGACCACACCCATCCCGCCTCGGCCGATTTGGTCGATGATCTGGTAATGCCCGAGGACTTGGCCGAGCACCGGGGACCCCTTGTTTGATGTCGGATCAGACGCGAATCAAAACAGTCGCGCCTTTCTCACGGTATCAGCAAAGTCGGGTCACGCGGTAGTTTGGATGTGGGCTCGGTGGCAGCGTTTTTGAACCTCGGAGAAACGCTCGTCACGCTTCTGAATCTGCGCGAGCTTATCGGCGGGAGCCATATCCTGGCCCTCTTCGTTTTCTTTTGGTTGATCTATAGGGAGTTGCCATTCCCATCTATAGCGGCCGCGCTTGAACAGGGAGACCCGCAGGTGTAGACTGCACCAGAGGTGAGTATGAAATCCAAAGTGGTTCCCTTCGTTTCCGGCTGGACCCTTCCGCTGCTTCTGATAGCCGGCGCGGCTGGCTTAATCCGGCTAGAGACCAGCGCGCGGGCGGCGACCAGCGCCGACAAGCAGGGCACGGTGGAAACGATCAAAGTGCACGGAAAATCGCTCGAAGGGAACCTGGAGGGCGATTCCCCGGATCGCGACGTGTTCGTTTACCTGCCGCCCAGCTACGCCAGCGACAAGAACCGGCGTTATCCGGTGGTCTATTTTCTGCACGGATACAGCGCCAAGGCTGAGGCCTACTGGAACCTGATGGCCGTTCCGGCCACGGCGGACAAGGGGATGACCAGCGGAGCCTTGCACGAAATGATTCTGGTGAATCCCGACGCGTATACCATTTACAGCGGCAGTATGTACTCCAACTCGCCGACCACCGGCGACTGGGAGACCTACCTCACGCGCGACCTGGTGGAATACATCGACAGCCACTACCGCACCATCGCGAACCGCGACAGCCGCGGCCTGGCCGGGCATTCCATGGGCGGTTACGGAACCTTGCGCCTGGCCATGAAGTACCCCGAAACGTACTCCAGCATTTACGCCATGAGCTCCTGCTGTCTGCTGAACAACCCGGGCGCGGTTCGGCCGCCTACGAACGCCACGGAGCGGCAACCCGCGGCCACCCCCGAGAACCAGGACAAAGCTGGCAAAGCGGGCCCGGCCGGCAGGGGGCCTGGAGGCTTCGGGAACGTTCTATCCGCCGAGGCGGCCGCCTGGTCGCCAAATCCGCAGAACCCTCCCAAGTTTTTCGACCTGCCCACCGAGAATGGCGCCGTGCGGCCCGAGATCGCGGCCAAGTGGATCGCCAATTCGCCGCTCGCGATGGTGGATCAGTACATCTCAAATCTGAAGCAATACCACGCGTTCATGATGGATGTGGGCCTGCAGGATGGCCTGGCGGGTTCCAACAAGGAAATGGACGCGTCGCTTACCGCGGTGGGAGTTCCGCACAAGTTCGAAACCTACGAAGGCAACCACATGAACCGGGTGAAGGACCGATTCGAGGCCAACGTCCTGCCGTTCTTCTCGGAGAATCTGAAATCAACGGCGACGCACGCGGCCAAGCACCGGTAATCCGCGCGGGGCGTCTCACTCCTTACACGGTGGAAAGGCGCGCGCATACACTTCGTCTCTCAGCGATTCGTTCGATCGGAAATTCGCACCGCTCGGGGTGATTGCACACTGTGTCGCAGCCCGGGAGCCTCGCGTGTTTTCGACGGTGCGATACTTCGGAGATGGAAGTAGGGCTCTTTCCCAACCCGCTCAGGCCCGGAATTGGCCTGCGACCGCGCCGCGAAGCCCAGCGCCCCCTTCTGCCACAGCACGCCCGCCACTGTCCCGTGCTCGAAGCCGGAAGCAACGTGGGCTTCCTTGTCCATCCTCCGCTCGCTGAGAAAGAGAACTTTCAAATCGGGTATGAGGGGGAGGGCCGTTATCAGTTGGTTTACTCGGTGAACGCCAAAGGAAGCAAGTGGGAACCGATCTTTACCGTAACGTATCTGCTGCCGATGGGCGGGATCGGCGCCACCAAACGAGAAATCAAGATGCACATCCAGGACACGCCGCAAACTCGCGAGATCGCCCACTTGATGCCTGCTATGTTCATCTCCGAGGATGACATGGGGACACCGGCAGGCGCCGTGACTCTGCGGGGAGCGTGGAACTTCCAGACTCCGCGGGGCTGGGACACGGTCTACACTCCGGTCTTCAACATGATCGAGCGGCCCTTAGCACCGATGCTGGTGATCCGCGTCGAGACCGATTGGTACGTTCACGACTCCGAGTTCCGCTACGTCCTCCAGCCGGGCGAAACTATTTCTGCGTCACACAGCATGCCGATCGGGCAGGTGATCTTTGTGCCACGGGAAGAGATCGCCTTCCGCGACGGCACGGAAGAGGAGATCGCGGCGCGACACCAATCCGCTCTGGCGTTCTACGACGAAAAGGCGAGGATGAAGGTGACGACGCCATACGGATTGGAATACAGCCCGCACTATCAGAGCCTGAGCCGCCAGAAGAAGGCGACCACCAAACCGCGCGGCGGGGACGCAGCGGACGATCCCACTGCTTAGGCTTCTTCAGCTAGGAAATCAATCCCTTGATGTCCCATCGATGATGGTCTTCGCAGCCGGATTGGCCTCGGTAACCGCTAGGGATATACTGGCCTAGATCGCACAGGAATGGGATATTGAGATACGCTCACGATCGAGGCTGTACCCAGATGACGCGGCGCACGCTGCTCGAAAGCACGCTGGCTGCCGGCGGGCTGGCCATGGCTGCTGCTCCTGTCCCGGCCTTCGCGCAGGGGACGGCGCAGGACGACGGACACAAGCCAGGTTCCCCGAGTCTCGCGCTCGCACTAGCTCAGTTGTTCCACCGAACCAGCTTCGGCGACCTCTCGCCGACAGCCATCAAACACGCCAAGATGATCCTCGCCAGCACACTTGCCAGCGCAGCGCCGGGCTCCCACATCGGCTCGGCCCGCATCGTCCGCGAGCTAGCCAAGGAAAACGGCGGGCGGCCCGAGGCTACGGTCTGGTTCGATTCCGCGAAGCTACCGGCGACCGAGGTCGCAAGGGTAAATGCCATGTTGAGCGATGCGGCCGCCTCCGATGACAGCGACCTGCGCAACGTAGCTCACACCGGTACAACTTTAACCGCCACCGGCCTGGCAATCGGCGAGCGCATTGGCGCCACGGGCCAGGAGCTGCTCTGCGCGATGGTGACCGGCTATGAGGCCGCTGGACGAATCGGCGAGGCGCTCCACAATGGCAGACCGGGGTTGCACGCCTCAATGATCGTCGCTTTTGGCGGAGTGGTGGCAAGTGCCAAGCTGCTCAGACATACGGCGGAGCAGATGGCGCACGCAATTTGCATGACCGCGACAACCATGGGCGGCCTCTTGATCGGCACGGACAGTTGGGCGCGCGAGTACCAGGCCGGTAACGCGGCCCTCTGCGCCGTGAATGCCGCGTTAGCGGCGCAACGTGGTTTCACTGTCAACCAGGATCTGTTGGAAGCCAAGGGAGGCTTTCTGGAGGTCTACGGTAACGGCAAGCTGGATATCCCAAGGGTGACCCGTGAAATGGGCGCGGACTGCGACATCGTCAAATACCTGGCCATCAAGCTGGTGCCCGGCGCCCATGCGCTGCATCCATCGGTGGAAGCCGCGGTCAACGCCGCCCGGCAGGCGAACGTGCCGCCGGAAGAGGTAGCCAAAATCCTCTTTTCCGGGCCACAGAAAGGCAGCATCAGCTACAGCCAGCGGCCCCCCAAGGACATGATCGAAGCCATTCATAGCCTGCCGTATTTCGTCGCCTCGGCCGTCGCCGATAAGGACTTCTCCTGGGTGCACATCACGCCGGAGAAGATCCACCGCCCGGTCATTGCGCGGCTGATCGGTCTTGTTGAGTACGACCCGGCGCCCGCCGCGGTCCACTACGACTGGAACTGGGGCAGCACGGTTACGATCGTCACCAAGTCCGGAGCGCGGTATACCAGCACCGTCGACGCGCCGCGAGGTTCGGGGCCGCGGGGCATCGAGTGGAGCGACGTCGATGGCAAATACCGCGCATTGCTACCAGACTCCGGATTGCCCGCCAAGCGCGTGGAGGAAATTCTGGCGATGATCCATGACTTCGACCAGGTGAAACACGTGTCCGAGTTCTCGCGCCGGCTTAGTGCCTGATTTCAGTGGCGGGCATCCGATTTGGGCTCCTAAGTGGACTGGCTGATCACGGGCTCCGATTCGTCGGAGCGCTCGGCTCAAATGTTGGACGAACTGAGCGGCGTCCTTGGGCAGCGCGCTCCTCGGCGCCCCGATGTTGGCGCTGCTTCATAGAGTGGCACGCTGCCTGCCAAACAGAAGGCACGTTAGAATGGCGTAGCGGGTGACGCGGCGGGGCGATGAATCTAATCCAACGGCATTTTCAGTTCATCGCCACTCTTGTCTCCATCGTATTGGTGGACCTGACGTTGAGCGGCGATAACGCGGTGGTGATCGCGGCCGCGGCGAAGTCAATGCCGCGGAGTCTCCGGAGGCGTGCGATGATCGCGGGAGCCACCTGCGCCATCATTACGCTGGTTATCGCGACGTTCTTTGCGGCGCCCTTGCTGCGCGTGAAGTTCCTGCAAATCGTGGGCGGGGCCGCGGTTCTCTGGATCGCCATCGGACTGTTTCGCGAGACGCCGCCACTGGAATCCTCGGCCGCGCATATTACCGGCTTCTGGAAGGCGATGTGGTTTATCATCGTGGCCGACGTGACCATGTCCACGGACAACATTCTGGCCATAGCCGCGCTGGCCCAGGGAAACCTGGCACTGTTGTTGTTCGGCCTGGGGGTGAGCATTCCGCTGGTGATTTTTGCGAGCGCGATGCTGGCTACGCTCATGGACGGATATCCGGCGATCGTCTATATCGGCGCGGCGCTGCTGGGCAGAGTCGCGGCGCAAATGATCATGACCGATCAATTCGTGGTTCAACGCTTCGCGCCCAGCAACGCGTTGCGGTACGCGGTGGAAGCGGCGGGCACGATTGGCGTGCTGCTAGCCGGGTGGTGGCTGAAGAGCCGATCGAGGAAGCCGCAGGCTTAGCTGTGCGAATTCATTTCGCTGGACGTCCCGCCCGCCGCGGGAACGTAGCACCTGAGCGTATAATCCATCACCATGCGATTTGCGTTAAAGCGCCAGCCCAGGGTGCGAATGGTGCGCTTCATGCGCTTGATCCAGCCGCGCGGCAGACCATCCCGGTCGCGCTGGTAGTACAGCGGAATCACTTCTTCGCGCAGCGTCCGATACAGATCGTCGCCATCGCGGGTGTCATGAACATTCATGTTTGAATGCGTCCTGCCGGTGCCGATGGCGAAACCGTTGAGACCGTCGTAGGCTTCCGCCCACCAGCCATCCAACACCGAAAGATTCAGGCCGCCGTTCAGCACCACCTTCTGGCCGCTGGTACCCGAAGCTTCGAGCGGACGCCTGCGGATTGTTCAGCCACACGTCGACGCCCTGGACGAAAAGCCTGCCGACGTTGATATCGTAGTCTTCGACGAAGACGAATTTGTCGGCAAACTGAGGATCGCGCATCAGTTGCGCAATTTGCTGCAGGACCCGCTTACCGGGTTCGTCGCGAGGATGCGCCTTGCCGGCGAAGACGAATTGCACGGGACGCTTGGGATCGTTCACCATCGAGGCGAGTTTTTCGATATCCGCCAGGATCAGATTGGCGCGCTTGTAGGTAGCGAAGCGGCGCGCGAATCCGATAGTGAGCACATCCGGGCTGAGCACGCGGCTGAGCCTTTGCAAAGTTTCGGGCGATTCGCCCCGGCGCTGGGACTGTTCCACGGCACGACGCCGCACAAACTCGAGCAGCCGCAGCTTGAGAGCGCCGTGCGTTTCCCATAGCTCGCCATCGTCGATGTTCTCAATGCCCTCCCAGATCCTCGATTGCCCGCTATGCTCGTGCCAGCCCGTACCCAGGTGGCGATCATAGAGCCGGAACATTTGCGGCGCCAGCCAGGTGGGCACGTGGACGCCGTTGGTGATGTGGCCGATGGGCACTTCGTCCTCCAGCTTGCCGGGATAAAGGCCGGTCCACATGGCGCGCGATACTTCGCCATGCAGGGCCGATACCGCGTTGGCGCGCCGCGAGAGCTTCAATCCCAGCACAGTCATGCAAAACTCTTCAAACTCGTTGCCTGGGATCTCGCGGCCCAGATCCATGAGCTGAGGGCCGGATAAGCCCAGGCGCTCGCGCAGCGGGCCGAGATGCTCCTCGATGAGGCCGTCGTTAAAGCGGTCATGTCCGGCCGGCACTGGAGTGTGAGTGGTGAAAACCACTTCACGCGAGACGCGCGGAACGGCTTGCTCGAAGGAGAGACCCTCCTCCTGCATCCGACTCGCTATGGCTTCCAGGACGGCAAATCCACTGTGGCCCTCGTTCAGGTGCAGAACGGAAGGCGTGATGCCCATGCCCTTTAAAGCGCGGAATCCGCCGACGCCCAGCAGCAGCTCCTGGCGAATGCGAATGCGGCCGTCGCCGCCATACAATCGCGACGTCAGCTCGCGGTCTTCGGGCGCATTGCCGGGGACATTGGAATCCAGAAGCAGCAGGCCGCAGCGGCCCACTTTGGCCCGCCAGACCTTCGCGCGAATGATGCCACTGCGGGTTTCCAGTTGCACCTCCACCGGCTCGCCATTCTTGCCGATGGCCGGCTCCATGGGAAGCTGATTTACGTCGGTCTGCAAATATTGTTCCTGCTGCCAGCCCTCGCGATCCAGGCGTTGGCGGAAATAGCCCTGGCTGTAGAACAGGCCGATACCGACCAACGGAATGTCCAGATCGGACGCGCTCTTGATGTGGTCGCCCGCCAGCACGCCCAGGCCGCCCGAATAAATCGGTAGCGACTCGTGCACTCCGAATTCGGCCGAAAAATATGCCACGGGACGGGGCCGCAAAGCGCCCGCGTGAGTTGCGCCCCAGGTGCGATCCGCGCGTAGATACTCCTGCTGGCGGCGATATGCGTAGTTGATTCGGCCGTGCAACACCAGTTCCCCGGCGCGGCGTTCCAGCTTGGCGAGCGGAATCTCCGACAACAGCGCGATCGGATTGTGGTTCAACTCCCGGAAACGCACCGGATCCAGGTCGCGGAACAGGCTGGTGGAATCGTTGTCCCAGCTCCACCACAGGTTGCGGGCGAGCGACCACAGCCGCTCCTGTACCGGCGCGATGAATCGATCCAGCGCGCGCGCTTCGCTGACCACGGGACGCCACCTGCGCGGCCGCTTCCACCAGCATCTGCACTTCGTCGTCGGTGAAGGCGCGAGCTTCAATGGTTTGCACCACCAGGACGCCCTGCAACACGCCTTGATCGATCAGCGGAACGCCGCAAAAAGATTGGTAGGACTCCTCGCCAGCCTCGCTGAAGTACTTAAAGCGCGGGTGACTGGTGACATGTTCCACCGCCACCGGCCGCACCTGCTCGGCGACTAAACCCGCCAGCCCTTCGTTCAGCGCCATGCGGAGGGTGCCGATGCACTGCGGGCGAAGTCCGAGCGTGGCGGCCAGCACCAGGTTCGCGCGATCCGGCTCCAGCAGGTAGGCGGAGCAAACGTCGGTCTGAAAGCGGCCGGCGATCAATGCCACCACGTTCATCAGCGTTTCAGCAGGCTTGCCGCCCTCGGCCGCCAGATGGCCGATCTCTTCCAAAGTCAGGACGTAATTGGCGGCACGCGCGCTGGCCGTTGACATAGCTAAAACTCCCCCGTCGTGAAACAGCAATCTCTTATCGTCAAACAAACGGGGTTCTGACAAACGGCCAACCGCGCGTACTCAGGGACACGCCTCAGTCCCGGCAGTCGAGGGGCGATTGGTTTACCTCCCTAGTCTATGCGGATCGGCGGCTGGCGGCAAATCGGCTGTCACTGACGGAATTTCGACACTCCTCGGCCAGCGCGTAGCTGTTTGACGCGGCCCTTCGTGCCGTTACTTAAGGCGACCTTTGGTCGTTATTGTCGCTATTTAAGACGACCTTTGGTCGCTTGCGCGATGGTCCGCCAGCGCATGTTTTGGGGCGTATCGCTCCCTCCGCGGTTGAGCGGTTTGATGTGATCCACCAGGTAGCCGACACAGGGGCCCTTCACTTGTCCGGTGGCCGGACAGGGGTGGATCAGGCGAAACGCACGGACTGGCGCGGGGTTGGGCGAGATGCGTCCACTCAAGTCGCGCACGCAGTTTGTACAGGTGGGGTCGTGACGGAGGAGGGGCAGTGGCAATTTGGGGGTCGTAACCATTTGGGCGTTCAGAATGGCACAGAGCGCTAGCGCGATCGTTCCGATTCGGAACAGGAGCGGGTGTTTCGAAGGCATCGGCGATGTATATGCACGTCGGCTTCCGCGCGTGCCGTCCCTTCGCGATCGGCTATCTTGCCTTGGCCTTCTTAGCAGCCGGCGCCGCCCCCGGATCGGTGAGAGACTCAAACTGATTCATCCTGACGACCTCACCATTGGGGAAGGCCGCCCGAATTTCCAGCGTCCCGCCCATCCCTTTGACATAGCTGGCGAGAGTGCTGAGGTACATATCCGTCCGGCGCTCAATTTTTGACACCTCGGACTGCTTCATCCTTCCTTCTTCGACTGTTTGCTCAGCTCGTCTCTCTTAATTTAGTGCTGGCGAACATGGTCCTTTAAGGCGGCCGTGGATTAGCGACGCCTTGGAAGGTTTACGACTTCATTAAAGCGTCACAGACCGCTAAAAACGCATCATGCAGATCCGATCCCTCATATTGGTATCGAGCTAACCCTCTTAGCGTCGGGTCGCCGTTTACCGAAACAGTATGCTCCAACTCTTGGAACAGCAGGTAGTCCGACATGGAATCGCCAAAAGCGACGCATTGATTCAGCGCAAAGCCGAGCCGATCGCACCAGCCCCGCACGATAATGGCTTTGTCCTTGGGATTCAGAATTTTTTCACGCTGTACCTGCTCATGGGAGCTGCTCGGAAATTGAGAGGCCTCTATGAAATCGAAGCCGTATTCGTAGAACAGGTTTGCATAGAAATCGGGAGACATGGTGACCAGACATGATTTGCCTCCGGCTCTCCGTATCAGATTAGTGACGGCTTTTATGTTGGCGAGCTTGGGTGTGGCTTCAAACGCCCTTCTAACAAGTTGTTCGTCAACCATCCCCCACAGCGCACCGATATTCTCGGCGAAACGAAAGGCGTCTATTTCCCCGGCGGCAAATTGCCGTTCCAGGATATGAAGCCGATCGAGCGTGCCTGACACCTTTGCGATTTCAATACATGCCGTGGTCCTGATCAGCAAGGTGCCGTCCATGTCAAAGACGAAGAGACGGCCGGCCATCACTGCCAGGAGTTGCTCTTCAAGATTCGCCGATGAATTCATAGGGCGCGCTCAACAATTGATCTCCATTTTAATGGCCGCTAATCGGGACGGGGAGCGATGTACTAAGCTAATAGAGTATTTCACGCCGCGCCTTGTAGCGACCCGCGGACCTCGTGTTTGTCCCTGCATTTCCAGACCGGAACGGAACACGATGCCCGCCGCAGCTGCCACCACCGCCACCACGAATCGCAATCTGGAACTGATCCGCTATATCAACCTGAAGCTCGCGGCGCTCGGGCAGCCCACCAGCCGCAGCACAGCCGATCCGGAATTCCTGGAGATCGCCGGGCCGTTGCTGCGCAGCTACCATCAGAAAGACCAGTTGCTCGGCAACCGGCTTTGCCCGGTGGACACGCGCATCCAAGCGTTCCTCGATAGCTACCTCGGCGATGTCTGTCCGCACGGCGCCGCGCGGCTGCCCGTCGATAGCTTCGTGCTGGATCGCGAAGGCATGGCGCGCATCATGTCGCTGCCTGCGAGCGCCGACGTTTTTTCATCGCCGTGTCTCAAGTCGTATCGCGTGGCGCAAGGAGTGCTTCACAATCCGAAGAGCGACAAACGCACCACGCAGGGTTTGTTTCACATCGCCGAGGGCGGGCTGCCGGTGCCGGCCGACAAAATCGCGGTTCCGAAACAGGCGTTCGCGGCTTTGTGGGCGGCGGCGCTCGATCCTCCACCCAGCATGCTGGTGCTGCCGTTCACCGCCGATCAGAACGAGGACGTGCGCTGCTTCGTGTCGCTGCTCTTGCGCCCGCTGGTGTGCCCCGCTTCTGGAAGGGATCCGGAAAAGACGATGGAGATCCGCTTCATTGTGCCGGGCAGCCTGGTGAGCAATCTGGATTTCGTCGAAAGCATTTTCGGCAACGGCGGCGATCCGTATCTTCCCGAAAACGACGCCGCGCTGGATGCATTGCATTGGACCGGCCACACGGGCTGCGTGGTGCTGGCGCCGCACTTGGTTGGAATTAAGAAGAAGGATCTCGGTTTACCGCACATCGGCGAGGCTACCAAGCGCCAGCGACGCGATGGGATGTGCTGGGAGAACGAAGACGAAACCTACAACTCCGGATCCGCTTTCAAGATCACCTGCCGCGATCGGCGCGGCGTGATGGTCACCATCCTGGCGGACAATTACTACGGCTATTGCAAGAAGGAAGTGAAGACGCAGATCAGCTTCGCGGCGAATCTGTTCGGGATGTGCGAGGAGGAGCACGCGGGCGGCGCCATTGCGTTCGCGACGTATGTGCTCGGCCAGGAATTCCACGCCGGCCGAACCGTCAGCTTGAAGAAAGCGAAGTATTCCGATGCGATGCGGCTTCTTGGTGACCTTGTGGAATCCCGTCCGGAAGGGTATGCGAAGGACAAGCGCTTCTCCGATATTTACTACGTGCCGGAAGATTCGGTATTCGATGTACTGAACGGAACCATCGCGTGGCGGCGGGACGGCCCCGATGGGCAACTGGATCGGCAACTCACTCTGCGCAACCACGCAACGTATTTTCTTCCCAACGGGTTTCGCATCCGCTTGGAGAAGCAAGCCGGCGGGACCGCCTGGCGACTGGTGGGCGCGCGTCCGCGTGGGACGCTGTGTCATAAGCCCTGCACGGTTTCGGGCGGCGGCAAGTCCGAAATATCGAAGTCCATCGCCAACGCGCTGCTCAAGGGTCCGGTATTCGTGAAAGATTACCACCGCGACATGGATCACGTGGCCGAGATTTTCGAGCGCGATTTTTCGGCGATCTATCGCGGGCGTCTGCCCGACGCGCGGACCCGGCGGCCGATCCTGAGCCCGGAGCGCACGCTGGGCTCGGTGATTCAATTGATGACGCCGTCGCCCGAATACACGGAAGAACATAACGCCTGGGTGCGCGAGCTTCCGCAAACCATCCGCCAGCTTTTATTCACGGTGAAGCGATATTATCAGCCCGAATGGGGGAACAACTGGCGCGAGCATTTCACGGTGGATCGCATCAACGGCTTTCTCGGGCACGAGCTCAAGTTTGAGAACCAGCCGCTGGTGAGCAATTATCTGCGCGTGGGTTTCGATCCCGACGGCTCCTGGCGCATCTATAAACTGCGGCCCGATTTTCATCCCGCCGACAAGGTGGCGGTGGAAGACGACATCACCGCTTCGGTTGTACTGCCGCGCAAAAGCCTGAACGATCTCGATTCTGAATATCCCAATCCCAGCGTGAAGCTGGTGGCCAACTGCGAGCGCCGGCTGTTCCAAAGGCCGGATGACGCCATTCGCCGGGGCGCCGACCGGCAAGCGGAAGCGGACATTGCAAGCCTGGGCAATTTCTTTTCAAACTATGAACCGTTTGATGCCGGGGGCGCACGTTCGCTGGTGGAGCATGTCGCGGAGTTCGATCGATACACAGAGCCGATGAAGCAACGGCTGGAACATTTCTTGACCGATCCGCAAGCGGGTTATGTAGTCTCTTCGGCGCATCCGCGCGTGGTGAATGGAGCGCCGTCTACCAATCCCCGCTATTTGCAGCCGCGGCCCGATTTGGCGAATCCGCGCGATTCTTATCTGGCGGAGATTGCGGCGCGCCTGGAGCGCGAAATTCCCGCTGAGCGTCCGGTCTATCAGCCCGTCAACGCCGTATTGGCGGGACGCCGAAACAGCCCGGCCGATCCAAAAAGCGGCACGCCGCCCCTGGCGGTTTACGGACCTGTGCATTATCAGGAATTGCCCGAACTGTTCATGGATTTTGTAGCGAGCTTGACCGGCAAGTCGCCAGCGACCACCGGGTTCGGAAGCGAAGGCGCGCTGACCAAGGGTCCATTCAACGCTTTGTGGCCGGTGGTGGATCTGAACAACGCGCTGGTGTCGGCAATTGTGACGGGCTATGCGGGCTTTACGACATCGGCGGGCTATGCCGGGCCGAATTTTCGCGTGGATCACGACATCAGCCTGCTGATCCCCGAGATTTGGTGCCGCATGCGCGTCCACGAGCGCGATCCGGAGTTCCTGAAGGTACACGGCTATCTGGAACAAGTTTGCGATTTCTGTTTGGACGGCCGCGCTATCCTGGCAAGCCGGTTAGGCTATCGGATTACGGAGTTGTTCGTCGATCACTTTCTGGGACGCATCTTTGAGACGCCGGACGCGGTGTTTCCAGATTCGATGCTGCGTCCCGAGAAGCAGGATCTTACGCAGTTCGCCGCCGGCGTGGAAGCGATTGTGGAGACGCAGACGCGGGTGGCGCTGCAATATTTCGAAGACGGCAGCGTCAATGCCGCGTGCCCGCCGCTCAAAGCGCTGCTACACGTCATGGCGCACGGATCGTATGAAGGCAGGCGCGTGGATGATGCGGAAATCCGCGGGCTGTTTATGCGCGAGGCAATGCTGCGGAGCGACTGGTATCGCGAGCGTTTGACCGTGAAGCAGGAACGCGACGTGGCGCTATGGACCAGGCACGTGGCGGCGCTGGAAGCCGCGTGCGCGAATAGCGTGGAGGCACATTCGCAACTGGCGCGCGTGTGCGCGCCGGCATATCTGCAAGAGCTGGAAGGGACCATCGGGGCCGATCCGTTTCACGGACAGATCTGAACCGCGCGCCCGTCAGCCAGCGGGCTGTCACTTTCCTATCGAATAGGATGTTCGTGGCGCGATAGCATCCCCGAACTGATCGAGTCCCACGCTCCGGACAGGCACGATCTTCCCACCATTGAAAATGAACTCGTAGCGCCTTAATACTGTGGCGAGTTTCAGATCGGGTATCCCGGATTCGCAGGCCTTCTGAAGGACGCCGTCGGGAACCATGGCTTTCCCCAGACGCGCGAAAACAACAATGCGCATGTGATGCGCCTCCGGCAGGGCCGCGAACTCCACCCGATCGATGGATCCGCTTTGCACGAAACCCTTCGGATACGTGACGCAGCCGCCCAAGCTATCGTCGACGGCGAAGAAGGACACGCCACGAGTTGTATCGTCCAACGGATCCAGTGTGGCCGGATCGCGGCCCGGGTCCAGCAGATACAGATACGAATCTCCAACGCCCTGGTGCATATCGTCGGCAGCGCACACCAGGCGGTCGCGGTTATCGGAGGCCGTCAGTTTCTTGCAGTCGAACGCGTTCATGCCCTGCAAATAACGGATTTTCCGCCAGGACGAGCCATCCTTGGTAAACAGAAAAGAACCGCTGTTGCCGTCGGCGTGGGACTCGCATCCAAATCCGCTAACGAGAGCATCTTCGCTCCCTGGCGAGACAAAATGTCCGAAAGTGATGGACCGCAGACCCCATCGCTGGTCTGAAAACGCCATTTCCTGGGGACAGACGGCGCAACTCGACGCGCCCGCTTCGCCCGGGCAAATTAGTTCCATGAGGCTCTGAGCTTCGGAGGGCGGAAGTTGCGCTGCGTCCGATCGGACGACCGAACTGAACAATAAAAATAATTTCAGCGCGGACACGTAATGCATTATAGCTGGATTATTCGTCGCTTCAGGCCACCGGCGCGCACTCGGTAACCACTAAATGAATGAAGTGCAGTTTTGCGACGGCGGGGCGCGGCAACGCGAAGGGATACAGATCCGGCTGGCCCATGGCGCGCGACAGTTCGTTCAGTACAGCGCTGAGTTCGATCCAGGAATTCAAGAACGAGAGAAAGCGTTTGGCGCCGGGGGCGTTGGGCCGATAAAGCGCAGCGCGATCAAACTGGTCGATTTCCATTTCGAGTCTGCGAATATCCAAGCCAAAGCTGAGCGCGGTATCGAGAGTGTCCACCATGTGCAGATAGTGCGCCCAGGTTTCCGCCCAGTCCTCCCAGGGATGCGCGCTGGCGTACGCGCTGACGTGTTGTTGGTTCCAGCCCGTTAGCGGGCCCTCCCGATAATTGCGTTGCAACGCAGCGGCATAATCCTGCCGCTCGTCGCCAAACAGCGCGCGGAAGTTCTCTAACCAGGTGGAATTGGCAACCAGCCGGTCCCAATAATAGTGCCCCACTTCGTGCCGCAAGTGGCCGAGGATAGTGCGATATGGCTCGTGCAACTGCTGACGAATCCGCTCGCGCGCGGAGTCATCCGCTTCTTCGATATTTACGGTGATAATGCCGTCGTCATGTCCCGTCAACACGCGCGGGCCTTCGGGCGGCGAATGCAGGAAATCGAACGCCAAACCGCGCTCGGGGTCCTGGTCCACACGCGATTTGACAGGAAGCTCAAGCGCCAGGAGCGATGAGACCACGCGGCGTTTGGCCGCTTCCAGACGGCCCCACAGCGCGCCGTTCTCGGTGACCGAAAGATCGGGAACGGTCCGGTTCAGACGGCAGGCAATGCACACCCGGCGCGGATTGCCCTCGGTTTCCTCGTCCGCGAGCAGCCAATTGCAACCGGCGGGTGAATCGAGATTCGCGCAACGCCGGTACCTTCCCGGGTTCGCGCCAGCGCTTGCCAGTTGCCAGATCTCGGGCTCGGAGGCTGGCGTCACTCCGGCTAGAGGCTCCAAGTCGGATAGAGGCTCCAAAGGATACACTTGTCGCAGGCGCGGCTCGTAGCCGAGCGGAGTCTGGCAGGCCAGGCAGACACTGTTACGGAAGAAGACCGGCCTTCCGCAGCGGCAGAAATAAGCGCGGTCAGCTGACACGGGCCTGCGCTTTCGTCTGGGCGCGATCCTGTCGAACAGAGATTGGATGGGAATGCTCATTGGTTGGGGAAAAGCGCTGGGGCTGGCAGCGCCCGTTGGTTAGATGCGGCCGTTAGCATTTCGTAACCGCGACAATTCGCTTCGCGTTCAGACCGGCTCCCTAACGGTCTCGGCTCGGTATCAGGCCGGCGAAACGTCCACCGAAACGCTGATCACCTGTTCGCCGCCGCCCAGCGCTACCCCTTTCACCGGCGTAACGTCGGAATAATCCCGGCCCCACGCCACCGTAAAATGCTTGCCGCGCGGCATCACGTTATTGGTGGGATCGAAGTCCTGCCAGCCAAACACCGGGCACCAAACTGAAACCCAGGCGTGCGACGCTTCCTCGCCCGCGAAATCGCCGCCGGTGCGAAGATAACCGCTCACGTAGCGCGCGGGCAGCTTCAGCGATCGCAGGCAGGCGATCATCACATGCGCGAAATCCTGGCACACGCCGCGGCGCGACGCCAGAACTTCATCCACCGGCGTGCCGATCGTGGTAGCGCGTTTATCGTAATGGAACTCGCTGTAGATGCGGCGCGATAGATCCTCGGCGGCGCTCAGCAGCGGACGCCCGGCGGTGAAAGAGCCGGCGGCATATTGCGCAAACGGCGTCCCAACCCGGATGGAGGGCGATTCGAAAACAAACTGCCCGGCTTCAAACGTGTCCGGAGTGTCTCGTCTTGGAAGTTTCCTCTCGCACGTCTTCCCAAGAGGGCGAGAGTTCCAAGGCCGGAGGCGTCGACGCTTCCAGATCGGCCACCGAGCGTGATGTGATGCTCAACTCGCGGTGCGGCTCGGCGATAGAAAACAAGGTGACTTCGTTGCCGAAATAATCTTCATGCGACAGCAAGGAATCGGGCGTCGGGATCACCTCCAGGCCGAATTCCAGAATGGTTTGGTGCTCGCGCGGGCGCGGCTTAAGGTGCACCTCGGTATGGCACATGGAGACCGGCCCCGAGTACCAGTAGCGAGTGACGTGAGTGGCTAGCAGCTTCATGGTTCTTATAGCCGCCGGGATTGAGGCGCGTGGCTGAAGTAGGCGCGGGTCAGTGTTTCAGACAGCAGGCTCAAGTCCGCGATCAGCTTCCCGAGCAGACCTTCCCGGGCCTCCGCCGCCGCGCGGCTTCCGGAACGCGCCAGCTCCCGGACATCGACCAGTTGAACGGTATTTAGCAGTGACAGGGCCATGCGCTCCTCGGCGGGACGCCGGATGGAAGTTTTGCTGCCCGGCAGTTCGCCAATGTGCTCGCGCAGCCGCGCCAGCTGAAACGCGATGGATCGCGGGTTCGCCTCGTCCACCAGCAGAAGATCCAGCACCAGGTCCAGTTGCACGGAAGTGAGGTAGCGCGAACGATAGGTGATGGAACTGTCGGCCATCTCCAAGATCGCTTCCAGCACGCCCACGCCGCCGAAGGCTTCCCTGGGCAAACCATTGCGCAGCAGCTCCACCATTTGGATGGCGCGCTCGAGACGGCGGCCGATATCCAAGAAGCGCCAGCCATCGCCGCGCGTCATGCTTTCCATCACCAGGCCGCCGAAGGCCGAAAGCGTGATAATGGCGTGGTTCAGACGGTCCTGCGCGGCGCTGATGCGGAATTCGTCCGAGGGCTGCTGCTGCATGGAAAATTGCCGGTCCAGTTGATTGAGGATGAGCCACGCATCTACCGAGATGCGATCGCGCAACAGCCACGCAACGCGGCGCACCTGGTGGATGCTGGAGACCAAGCCGTTGGAGGCGGCGGGGTTATAAATCATCGAGAGCACTTCGTGTTCGGCGGCGGCCCGTTTTTCGCCTGCCACGTAGCCTAACGCGGCCAGGAACTCGAGACCCGCGTTCAAGCCGGCGGCGCGCGTGGCGTCCTCTTCCTGAAAGAAGCGCGAAAGAATGGCGCGCGTTATTCGGACCGCCGCTTCCACGCGTTCGGTGTAGCGGCCCAGCCAGAAAAGATTGTCGGCAATGCGGCTGGAAAGATCGAAGGTGGCGCGGCTGACATCCAGCGGATGCGTGGCGGGGCGCAGCAGAGTGAACGGAGGAACCGGGCCATCGCCGAGCACCCAGGTATCTTTGCTGCCGCCGCCGCGCTGGATGGATACCACCATGCTGTCGAGGGATGTGGAGACACGCGTCAGACCGCCGGGCATGACGGCGTAGCTTCCGCCCGAAGGCACCGCATAGACGCGAACCACCATGTGACGCGGATTCAGCGGGCCGTCCTCCCACACCGGGACCGTAGAAAGCGCGACGCGCTCCTGCGCAACGTAGCGGTCGGGCTCAGCGCGCACGCGGTCGAGTAGTTTCGCCCGCTCCTTGTTGCTCAGAGCGGCGCCGAAGATGGGATCGCCGCGCGTGCCCGGGAAGGTGGGCTTCAGCACCAGCTCTCCCAGATGATCGAGCACGTAATCGAGCGGTTCCTTCTGGCCGCACCACCAGGTGGCCACGGTAGGAATCTTCAGGTCTTCATTCAGCAGCAGACGGCTCAGACCGGGAAGGAACGCCGCATAGGCGGGAGACTCAGCCAGGCCCGATCCAAGCGAGTTGGCGATGGCTACATTTCCCGAGCGCACGGCCTGCACCAGCGCGGGCACGCCCAGCATGGAATCGCCGCGCAATTCCAGCGGATCGCAAAACTGGTCGTCCTGGCGGCGCACGATGACGTCCACCGGGAGCAATCCGCCCAGCGTCTTCAAGTAGACGCGATTGTCGCGCACCGTGAGGTCGCCGCCTTCCACCAGCGTGTAGCCGAGATAGCGCGCCAGGAACGCGTGCTCGAAATAAGTCTCGTTGTAAGGGCCAGGCGTCAGGAGCACGATACGCGGGTTTTCGCGATTGGCGGGCACCAGCCGCTGCAGGGCGTCACGATAGGTCTGGAAAAAATTGGCCAGGCGGCGGATGTGGGACGCGCGGAATACATCGGGCAGCACGCGCGTGGTTACCAGCCGGTTCTCGAGCGCGTAGCCGGCGCCGGAAGGGGCTTGGGTGCGATCGGCCAGAACCCACCATTGCCCGTCGGGCGAGCGCGCCAGATCGGCCGCATACATATGCAGGAACACGCCACCGGGCGGCTGGATGCCCCAGCATGGCCGCAGGAAAGCAGGGTTGGGAAGCACCAGCTCGGCCGGCAGCATCTTCTCGCGCAGCAAACGCTGCGGCCCGTAGAGATCGGCCAGGATGGAGTTGAACAGCATGGCCCGCTGGATGACGGCGGCCTCGATGTTTTTCCATTCGGCCGGATCCATCATCAGCGGAACCGGATCGAGCGGCCAGGGGCGCGAAGTACTTTCGGGATCGCTGTAGACGTTGTAGGTGATGCCGTTGTCGTGAATCAGCCGCTGGCCTTCGCGCCAGCGTCGCGTGAGACCCTGGTGCGCCCATCGCAGTGACCGATTCCGACAGCTCGCGCCAGTGCGGGCGGAGTTCGGTTCCAGAGCCCAGCACTTCGTCATAGAAACCCGGCGTGGCCTCATAACTCCAGGCGGGATCCAAGTGGCTGCCGGCCGCTGTGAGCTTCCCTGTCATTTCAGGCAAAAGAACAACAACCCAAGATTATGTTTTTAGTGTTGCACAGAGCCAGGGCGTGCGAGAACGCGCGGTCAAACGCTCCCTCACGGTCGCGGTTCAGTTTAGGGCGGCTCATAGCAAGCCGTCCGAGATGCTGGGTGGCGGCCTGCGCAAATCGAGCGTGAGAGGGAACTCGGGATTTTCTTCGGGCGCCGGCACCGGCATCGGCCCCGCCGTGTGGCCAAACGGGAAGAAGCGCGAGCCACGGCGCGCCTCGGCTTCATTCGCATTCACCGGGAAGGTATCATGGCTGCGGCCGCCGGGATGCGAGACGTGATACGAGCAGCCGCCCACCGACCGGCCGGTCCAGGTATCCACCACGTCGAAGATCAACGGCGAATGGACGGGGATGGTGGGATGCAAACACGAAGGCGGCTGCCACGCGCGAAATCGTACGCCGGCCACCCACTCGCCCTGCTTGCCGGTAGACTGCAGCGGCATACGGCGCCCGTTGCACGAGATCACGTAACGGCCCTCCACCAGGCCCTCAGCTTTGATCTGCAAACGCTCCACGGAGGAATCGACGTAGCGCGCCGTGCCGCCCGGGCCGCCCTCTTCGCCCAGCACATACCAGGGCTCGGTGGCTTGGCGCACTTCAATGTCGACGCCCGCGTGGTGGGCGTGGCCGAACACCGGATAGCGAAACTCAAAATGCGGAGCGAACCACTCGGCTTCGAACGGATAGCCGGCGCGGTTCACATCGCGCAGCACGTCGCGGAAATCCTGCGCGATAAAATGCGGCAGCATGAACTGGTCGTGCAATCGCGTGCCCCAGTGAATCACCGGCTGCGTGTACGGTTCTTTCCAAAACCAGGCGAGCAGCGCGCGGACCAGCAACTGCTGCGTCAGGCTCATACGCGCGTGCGGCGGCATTTCAAACCCGCGCAGTTCCAGCAAGCCGAGCCGTCCGGTGGCCGTGTCGGGAGAATACAGCTTGTCGATGCAAAACTCGGCGCGATGGGTGTTGCCGGTAACATCCACGAGAATATGGCGCAAGATCCGATCCACCAGCCAGGGAGGAACCGTGCCTTGCTCGGGACCCGGAATCAGGCCGAACGCGATCTCGAGTTCATACAGGCTGTCCGCACGCGTTTCGTCGACGCGCGGAGCCTGGCTGGTAGGTCCGATGAAGATGCCAGAGAAAGCGTACGAGAGCGACGGGTGATTCAGCCAGTACCCGATCATGCTGCGGAGCAGGTCCGGCCGTCGCAGGAAAGGACTGTCGGCGGGCGTGGGTCCGCCCAGAACAAAATGGTTGCCTCCGCCGGTGCCGGTGTGACGGCCGTCCAGCATGAACTTCTCGGCGCTCAAGCGCGATTGGCGCGCGTCTTCATAAAGCGAAGTGGTGTTGGAGACCAGCTCCTGCCAGTTGGCGGCGGGCTGCACGTTCACTTCGATGACGCCTGGGTCGGGAGTAACTTTGATCTGGCGAAAGCGCGGATCGTCGGGCGGAGTGTATCCTTCAATGACCACCGGCATTTCAAGGTGCGCGGCGGTGTCTTCGATGGCGGCCAGCAGGTCCACGTAGTCTTCCGCCACGGTCAACGGCGGCATGAACACATGCAAGCGCCCATGGCGCGCCTCCACGCACAAGGCCGTGCGTACGATCCAGGGCGCGGATTCGCCGACGGCCGGTATGCGATCGCGTTTGGCTTGCTTGGGCGACTGCAGACGCGGGATGTCCGTGGGAGCAATTCGTGGCGGGACGGGCAGGGGCGCGCGATTCACCATGGGATCCACGGGATAAGCGACAGGAGCTTCCGACGCCGCCACCCACGGCAGGCTCGGCAGCGGAAGGCGCAGGCCCACCGGGGAGTCGCCGGGCATCAGGAACAAATGCTGCCCGCGCAGCATCCACAGCCCGGTCTGCCACTCTGGGCCGCTCAAACCCGCCACGCGCTGCACCGGGAGCACAAAGCCTGTGGGCGTGTCGAGGCCACGTTCGAAGACTTTGCGGAGGCGCTCCCGTTCCTGCGCGTCGCCTAAACGATTGTCTACCGGATCGACATTGACGGGCAGTTGGCGCTCTTTTTGCAAATAGTAGACAGGATCTTCGAACGCGGCGTTTACGTATTCGGGATCAAGTCCAAGCCGCCGGGCCAACGTTTCAGCGAAATGCCGCGCTTCGAGCGGACCGAAGTCGTTCGGGAATTGTTCCTGCGCCAGCAGCGCCCGATCGTGCCACAGCGGAACGCCATCGGTGCGCCAGTAGCAGGTGAGGGCCCAGCGCGGCAGCGGCTCGCCGGGATACCATTTGCCCTGCCCGTAGTGCAATAGCCCGCCGGGAGCGAAACGTTTTCGCAGCCGATCCAGCAAGTGCTCGGCGAGCTTGCGCTTTTCGGGCCCGAGAGCCGCGATGTTCCACTCCGCGCCGTCCATGTTATCGATGGAGACGAAAGTCGGTTCGCCGCCCATGGTGAGGCGAATGTCGCCGGCGCAAATGTCTTGATCGATGCGGCAACCGAGGGCGTGGATGCGCTGCCACTGCGCATCGGTGTAAGGCAGCGTGACGCGCGGATCCTCATGAATGCGTGTCACCGACATCTCGTGCGTGAACGTTACTTCGCACGGATCCACGGCGCCCGAGATGGGCGCGGCGGAGGAAGATTCGGGAGTGGCCGCGAGCGGAATGTGACCCTCGCCGGCCAGCAGCCCGGAAGTGGGGTCGAGACCCACCCATCCGGCGCCCGGCAGATACACTTCGGTCCAGGCGTGCAGGTCGGTGAAGTCTTGCCCCGGCCCGGGCTGGCCTTCCAGCGGCTTCTGGTCGGGCTTCAATTGGATCAGGTAGCCGGACACAAAGCGCGCAGCGAGCCCCAAATGACGCAGGATTTCGACCAGCAGCCAGGCAGTGTCCCGGCACGACCCGTTCTGTAGCGTCAAGGTCTGTTCGCTCGATTGGACGCCCGGCTCCATGCGAATCGAGTAGCCGATCTGGCGCTGCAACTGCTGGTTCACAGCGACCAAGAAGTCGTTGGTGCGCTGCTCGGAGATATTTATGGTCTTCAGATATGCGGCGAGCTTTGGCCCGGCGGGGCGGACCTGGCGGAAAGGCGCGAGCTCATGCTCCAGCGTTGGCTCATAGCAAAACGGGTACTTTTCGGCGTACGGTTCCAGGAAAAAGTCGAACGGATTGATCACCGTCATTTCCGCGATCAAGTCGACATCAACCGAGAAGTTCACAACGGGCCGCGGGAAAACCACACGCGCCAGGAAGTTACTTTGCGGGTCCTGCTGCCAGTTCAGGAAATGGGGTTTGGGCTCGACCGTGAGCGAGTACGCAGTGATCGGCGTGCGGCAATGCGGCGCGGGCCGCAACCGGATGGTTTGGGGAGACAAGGTGACCAGCCGGTCGTAATGGTAGATGGTCCGGTGATGCAGCGCGACGCGGATGGGCATAATGGCTGGAAAATATAGGCGGCCAACGGTGCCCGCGGTTATCCGCGGACCGGGGGGATTCATCGATTATACCCCGGCCCGTAGCGCTCCCTCACGGTCCCGGTTCAGAAAAATCCGCCCTAGCCTGCGACCGCCAACGCCCGCTCTGGGGCGGGGTGGTGATAGATCGACTTCATGGTATCCACCACATCGCTGTAGGTGAGCGCGTCCGTGATCTTGTCTCCAGCCAGCATCACCAGATCATCCAGGCTGAGAATGCCTGCCAGCGCGCCATCGTTATCCACCACCGGCAGACGCCGCACTTGCTGCGCCCGCATGGTAAAGAGAGCGGAGTGAATGTCATCCTGCCCCAGGCAGAAGAACACTTTGGGCAGAGCGACGTCTCGCACCAAGGTTTCGCCAGCCTTAGCGTTGCGCGTGCCCAGCACGATCGAAACATCGCGGTCCGTGATCATGCCGATGGCCCGGCCATTTTCCACTACCGGAACCGCGCCACAGCCTTGTTCCCAGAAGATTTGTGTTACGGACGCCAGATTCGTATCGGGACTGCAGAATCGGACGTCCTTCACCATGACATCTTGGACTTTCATAATACAGGTCCTCTCTCTGGAGCCGAGCCGCAAAGGGCGCGGTTCCAGTTCTAGTACAAGCACGTGAAAGCCCAAAGGCCCTATTTCTTCCAGGTCCGGATGTAGGCGACAATGTCGGCGGCGGACGATGCGGCGCTGGCCACGGGTTTCATCTTCCCTTTGCCGTCGGTGATGATCTTCATCAGATCGGCGTCGCTCATAGCCTGGACATCGGGACTCTTCAGGTCCCGCATGTCCACTTTGAACATCTTGGCTATCGCGGGGTTCCCTGCGCCGTCCGGACCGTGGCAGGATTTGCAGGATTTGTCGAAAGCAGCCTTGCCGGCCGTTGCATCGGCAGCCTGAACGGCGGATGCCGCGGCGGCTGCCAGACCCAGAAGAAATAAGCTAATGCGCATTGATCGTCTCCTAGTGGTTTTGTGTCGGTGTTAATTCGAGCGTCTTGAGAATTTCGGGCGAAGCCTCATCCATGGCCACGGCCTGATGGCAGGCGTTGCAATCCTGTGTGATGCTTTTGTTGTCGGCCGTCATGTGCGATGCGTCGTGGCAGCGGAAACAACCGGGGAAGTCGGTGTGGCCAAGATTATTCGGATAGGTTCCCCAGGTGACCTTGAGGTCCGGGAACACGTTGCGTTGATAAATCGCTGCCAGGGTTAGACCGGCCGTTCGAATCGCAGCTCCCTGCTTGACGGCGGCGTCCGGGTATTTTTGCGAATAGAACGCGCTCAAAGCCTCGGGAATCTTTTGCGCCGCTTGGTCATCGCTCGCGTAGCTGGCCTTGAGCAGTTGGACGCCTTCCTTTTCGACGAAAGGCAGGCTGGCCGCAATATTTCCGTCCGCCATGGCTTGATTGACCGCGCGATCCGGCAATTTGAAAGCGTGCGAGGCGCGGTTGTGGCAATCGACGCACTGCAGTTCGAAAGTGGGGAGCTTGGCGCCGGTGGTACCGCTGGCCGCATAAGTTCGCGACACGCCTTTTTGCGTATCGGTGTATTCCACCCACGGAATGGTCTGGCGTTTTTTGTCCGTGGCCGCGTAACGGATGCGGACGCCCGGGCCCAGATGCGCCGCGTGAATCGTCCCGATGCGCATCAGCAATACCGTAGTGGTGCGGGTATTGGCTTCGTCATCTTTGTAGGAAGGGATCACGCGCAGGCGTGGCGAGATCACTCTTTCGCGCGCATGGCACTGTTCGCAGGTCTCGGCAGAGGACACTAGCTTGTTGTCCTCCATGGCGGATTCAATCGGCCGCGGATAATTGTTGAAGACGACTGCCATCAGTTGACCGGTGCCATTCATTTTTGCCTTCAGCCAGCCGGTGGCTCCAGGGGCGATGTGGCACTCCGCGCAAGCTACGGCCTGATGCGGCGGCATGGCGGCGTGGGCGGTAAACTCGGGTTTCATGACGTGGCAGGTTTGGCCGCAAAACTGAACGGTGTCCATGTGTTCCACCGCGCGATAGCTCAACTGGCTGGCGATCACGACGTTCGCCACGGTCATCACGCCGAAGAAAATACCCACCCGGCGCCAAGCCGTTCGCCGGTCTTCCACTTCGTTGAGATTCTCAACCACTTTGCGCCTGGCCAGCGCGAGGCCAATCGGGATCAGAATCAGTCCGGCAAAGAAGACAATGGGAATCGCCACGAAGATCAGCAGCCCGATGTAGGGATTGCTGACGTGGCCGCTGATGTTCAACGGCAGCACAAAGAGCCATGAGAATCCTGCGAGGGTGACCAGCGCCGCGCCCAGCATGCTAATCCAGTTGCTGGTGAGTAAGACGAGTATGGGACGCTTGTTCACGGCGTAAACCTAACGCCGGTGGTCACCAGGTGCGTCCGGAAGCCTTCATAAAGATTGAATACTTCACCGTAACCGTAATAGCGCCACTCGCTGAACCAAGTCACGCGCTTGCCCAGCGGCACCCAGAGCTTGGCCTGCGGCTGATAGTAACTGGTGGGCAAGCTGCCGGTGGAGATAAAGAACGAGCCGCCCGCGGCCAGTTTAGGAGCAAACCGCTTGCCATGCGGCCAGGCCAGGTCAATCAGCGCCGTGCCGGTGTTGGCATTGTCGCGATAGCGCGATACTTGCTGCGACAGATCCCCCGGATCGAGATAACCGATGTTGGACTTTAGATCGGAGCGCGAATAGGTGCCCTGGATGTCGAAGATCTTGCTCGCGCGCGGCGCCCAGTAAAGGGAAAGCGATTCCTGGCTCGACGAGTAATCGTAGTTGGTTCCGGCCAGCGGATTCCGATTGTTCAACAGCGTGAAATCGGCCGAGACGCTGAGCGATGGCAGGGGTTGATAGTGGACCTGTGCCCGCACCTTCTGATAATCATAGAGACTGGTGCGGAAGTAAACGCCGCTGCTGGACCCTCCCTCTACTTCGCCGGTGACCGAGATTTTCTGCGCTGGCCGGTAGGTAACCGATCCCACTCCGATATTTTGCCGGAGCTGCTCCAAAGCCGAACTGGCCAGGCCCGCAGGCGGCAAGAAGGCGTACAGCGCGTCGCCCCAGACAAAGCGGTAACCGCCGCGCAGCGTGAGCTTGGATGAGGCTTCGAAAAAGACGTCAACCGCCTCCTGGCTGTAGTTGGAGACCAGCGTAGAGGCAATCAGAGCACTGAGCGGGAGCGAGGCGTACGGATTTAACAGCGTCTGCGTGGAGGCCGCCGATCCGGCGTCGTGCAGCCGGTCCGTGAGCCAGTTCTCGACGATGCGCACGCGCTTGAAGGGCCGGATCTCCGCGCCCAGGCTGCCTGTAGTGTGCGGCTGCTCAGCCGCGGCGTTGATCACTTGCTGTTCGCTCGAATAGAACAGAATCTGGCTCTGCAGATAAAGATTGCCGGCGTCGGTCTGTTGATAGTGGACGTTGGTGTTCGGCTGGCTATAGAGGAACTGGCCGTAGATATCCAGCCAGCTGGTGGGATTCGCCGTCAGCAGTGCTTTGCTGTAGGCGCTGGATCCGCCGATACCGTAGGCGGCCAGCAAACTGGTCAAATCCAGGGTCTGGCCGAAGATCGGGGAGGAAAAATTGCCGTAGTTTGTAGAACCCGGGTTTTGATACAGGCTCTGATCGCTCTTGAAGACCGTGCCACCCTCTTCGAGGGTCACGTGAAAATGAGGCTTTTCGAATCTCACGCCTGCGCGGTACAGATCGGTGGAATCGCGGAGCGTGTTGGGAACCGGGTAGTTGTTGCCATCGGTGACAAAAACCGTCTCTCCGGTGCCGGAGCTCGAATCGTGATCCCAGCCGAAATAAGGAACCCACCAGTGGCCGGGCCGGATATCGAGCGAGAGCGCCGCGATCTTGCGCCGGGTATCGAAGGATTGTTCGTCCAAGACGATGCCTTGGCTGAAAAGCGGGTCGGCGTAGGTGGGCAGGAAGTTGAAATAGGCGAAGTCGCGATAGTCGGCGTTGAAATCGTATACGCCCGACTTCTTGGCTTCCAGGTGCACCGACGACGATGGCTCATCGCCCCAGGTGTCGGCGCGGACTTGAATCGTATCGAACCAGCGATGCTTGGGATCGGCCAGCGTGAAGTCCGTGCCCAGGAACTTGGGCCCGGAGCCCAGATTGATGATGCTGCGATAGGTGTCCAGGCTGCCCCCGATGCCGGTGTCCCAACGGTAGCCGAGGTCGATCCAACCCGTAAACACCGGTTCGGGTGAGGGAGCAGCACTCGTAGTGGCGGGCGCTGCCGGTTTGGTTGGCGCAGGCGCTGTAGCAGGAACCGGAGCCGGCGGCTGCTGCGCAATCAAGGGCAAGCTGCCGAGAATGAACAGCAGCGCCTTCATTTGAGCAGGTTCCGATCCACGTGGCTGCCGTGAATCTTCTGATGGCACACGGTGCAGTTCTGGAACACCGGCGAACGCAGATCGTGAAACGAGGGCGGCACTACGCCCATGACCTTCACCGGCGCTGAGGGTAGATTCGCGTGGCATTCCAGGCAGACAAAGCGAACATCGGCGCGCGTCAGCATCCGGGGATTGGCGGAGCCATGCGGCTCATGACACGCCTGGCATCCTTGAAAGCGCACTGGCGCATGTTCGAACGTAAACGGACCGCGCTTGTCGCCATGGCAGGCGAAACACCCCGGCTCATTGGCCGCGAAGATCTGCTGCATGGCCGGCCGGATACTTCCATGCGGATTGTGGCAATCCACGCAGCTCATGTCGCCTTCCGGAAGTTTGTGATGGAAGGGCCGCTGGAATTGAGCCCACTCATTTAAGTGGCAGCTTGCGCACAGTTTGTTCGTTGCGTCGGCCTTGCGAACCACCAATGGCTGGCTCTCATGAACCTTGTGGCAGGACGTACACGAAATCTGATTGTGGGCGTGGCTGCTTTCCAGGCGCCCCACCTGCGTCGGCTGATTCAGATGACAGGTGAGACAGATTTTGTCAGTCGCCGCAGCCGTGAGATTCGCCGGGTTGCTGATTAGCGCCGGGTTCGCCGATTCGGCGTGTTTTTGGCCGGGGCCATGGCAGGACTCGCAGGCTCGCCCGTCCCAACCACGCTTCTTATCCGCATCCACTGCATGATGTGGGCTGGCGGCAAAAGCCTTCGCGAGATCGGCGTGGCATCCCGCGCAGGTCTCCGATCCCACATAGCCGGGCGGAAGGGCAGCCCGGGCCGTCCCGCCAACCACCGCCAGGAACAGGACTAAAGCGCGAGTTGGCCGGCGTCTTTCGCGACGCATTATTCGGTGTGTACCGCGTCAACGGCGAACTGCGCGCCGGCGGCATGGCACACAGTGCAGCTCTCACCCAACGAATCGGTCGCGGCGCTCCCGCCATTTTCGAGGAAGTGCGACGCCTCAGGCTTCGAAACATGACATCCGCTACAAGCCGAAGAAATGGGCTGCACCGGATTGATCCAGCCTTGTGGATCGACGACCTGATTCAGGCCTAACATCAGCGGTAGATCGTTTTGCTCCGTGCTATTGACGTGGCACATGGAGCAGTTCTGCAGATAGGTGGCTTCGCCCGTTGGGCTCATGGCCGGGTAGAGCGTGCCGGAGAAGTCGTTATGGCTGCCCATATAACCCACCACGATGTAAGGGTTCTTGGGGCCGGCGCCATCGGCCGCGGCGTTAACTCCGTCGTGGATGCGATGGACCAGCAGATTGAAATTGATGCCCTGCGGAGGCGCCGTCTTGTCCGACGCCACCGTGGCCATGGCTCGCGTTGATGCATCCGTGTTCGACGGATTGTGGCACAGCACGCAGTACTCATTGTTGTTGCGCAGATTGCCGTGCAGTGAAAGCGCGACGTGGCAGTTATTACAGTTGCTGAGCGCGACCACCGTTCGGCGGGGCGCCACCGCCGAGCCGTCCACTGAGAAATTGACCACCGGGTTGCTGGCGCCCAACTCGACCACTGTTTGGGTGGTGGCTCCCGCCAACAATTGCGACACCGTCACATTCGTACGCGCCTCACCGCCGATAGTGTAAGTTCCGGTGGCGCTCGCCGGAATCGCGTGGGTAAAGGTGTAGGTGCAAGCGCCGCTGGAACTGCAACTTGCTTTTAAAGCGCTTTCCTGCACATAACCCGGAGTGCTGGCGGTATCGCTTCCGAAACTGGTGTAGCCGTAGTCGGTGGTGGGGCCAGCCATGGTGAAGTTCAAAGTGTTGGGCTGCGATAAGGGGATATTGTTGCCCTTGTCGTCCTTCAGGGTGAATTTCACAGTGGGCGTTTGCCCGGCGGAGGTATGGGACACGCTGGTGATGGCGAGGTTGATACCGGCGAGCAGCGTATCGGGATTCTGCGGATAAGTGGCGGCGGTATCGGTGGACACCACGTGCGCGCCCATGATGGAAGCGTCGAAGGGCAACTCACCCTGCGGAATATGGCAGTTAGCGCATTGCGCATCGTCCGTCTGAATTCCGCCGGGATGGTTGACGCCGGTCGCGAAATTGACATCGTCGTGGCACGCGCCGCAGGCAGCCCGGCTCGGTTCCAGCAGGAAGGCTTTGGCTTGCGTGGCGGCGGGAGCGTTAATGGAGGGGGCCAGGCTATGGCAGACTTCGCAACGCTGGGGAGTTGCGGGATCGATCACCGTGGAAAAGTCGTTGACGGAATTCATGTAGCCGATGATCTGATAAGGGACGCCGGCGATGACGCTGGGCAACTGCGACCCCATGTGAAGCTTATGAAAAAAAACCTTGGCGTCCAGCGAGTTACCCGTAGTCGGATCGGCGTTTTGCGGCTGGTGGCAGAGGACACACATCGGCATCCCGTGGGCAAAACCGCCGTGGAAGGCCAACTGGTCGTGACAGGCGTTGCAACTCTGGGTGTTGATAACGTCTCGCGTCACCTTAACCGCCGAGCCGTTGGGGACGAAGTTGAAGGTTGTGCCGGCGTAGCTGATGCCCAAGTCGAATGAAGTGAGATCACGGTTGCCATCCACTGCGACCGTGGTGGTGACGGTGGGATCGAATCCCGCCGGGGCCTTGGCGGCGAACGTGTATTGGTATTGACCCGGCCCTACAGACTTGACGGCGCCGCCGCTCTGCTCGAAATCCGGGCGGGTGATAGTGCCCAGCACTGGACCGGTAGCCTGCGATGTCGTGTAGGCCACATACTGTTCCTGGCCCTTGGGAATGTAGGCGGCCACGTATGCCAGCGACACCGCGCCCGGGGTATTCACGCCGGCCGCATCCAAAGGCAGCCCCAAGGGATCGGCCAGGGTGTACGTCACGCTGATGACGCCGCTGCTGCTGATCTTGGCCGACTGGATGGTGATCGCTAACCCTGGGCGCACAAAATCCACCAGAGCCGGATCCGCGTAGAATGCCTTTTCGCGCGAACTATACTGGTGCTTTTTGGTCTGACCCGTCAGGCAGAGTGCAAGGAGTGCGGCAAACGCCGCGATCCTGACTACGAGATAGAGCCGTTTCATAGCAATCCTTATCGGTGCGGGCACACCCATTCGCGACCCACTAGCGCACGTCAGTCCCCAAAGATCCGGCTCTATATTTGCTGAAGTTACATAAGCCGATGCGGAAATCCACCTACTGTTGGGGCATATCCCGCACTTGTCGCCACGGTTAATGAATTATCGGGGATACGGTACAGCCCAGTCTGCTCAAAATTGCTCAACACGCCAAACCCGCTTGCTAACGCGGGCGGTTTAGAATCAGCAACCCGCTCAGCGTGGCAGAGGTCCGCGACGCCGCCGGTGCGGGATTCGGCGCTCGGTCACAGCGCCGATCTGGGGGTGATTGGACGCGGGCGGGCGACGCGCACCCTGGGACGCCTGCGCAGCAATGTCTATTCAATTATCCGGGCCTTGCCCCGTGATCAGTGTATAGTCCCAGGTAGGGGCTTCTATGTTGCCGTTTCACAAGATTCTGTTTCCAGTGGATTATTCCGCGCCTTGCCAGGCCCTGATTCCTTACGTTCAGGAAATGGCCGGCCGCTTCTCGGCGGACCTCACGGTGTGCCATGCCTACGCGCCGCTCGACGCCATCGTTCACAGCGAGCTGCTGGTCACCGATCCCGAATTGCAAGCCAAGGCGCACGCCCTGGAAGCGGAGCGGCTGCGGCAGTTCGCTTGCCAGAGCTTCCCTGGTCTAAAACTGGAAAGCATGGTGGAATTGGGAGAGCCGGGCAGCGTGATCGACAAACTGACCCGCGAGCAGACAGCCGACCTGGTAATGCTCGGCACGCGTGGTCATGGCCCCGTGCGGCGATTCCTGCTGGGTTCGATCACGGCCAAGGTGCTGCACGACGTTAGCGCCGCCGTGTGGACCGGCGTGGGAGCCGTGTTGTCGGATCACCCCGTGAAAATTCCTTATCAATCGATCGTGTGCGCCTTGGACGAGAGTCAGGAAGCTGAAGCCGTGCTGCGGGCCGCCGCCTCCTTAGCTTCCGCGTATCGGGCTCAACTTTGGATTGTGCATGTCGTGCCGACACCGCCCGCCTACCCGGAGTTAGATCTAGAAGCGCACACCAGGCAACTCACCGAGGCTTCGCAATTCCGGCTGCGGGAACTGACGGCCAAGCTGGGCATCGATGCGCCGCACACCGTCATCGACGCCCTGCTCGGCGAGGGCATCCGGCATGAACTTGTTCGGCGGAAGGCCGATTTGCTGATCACCGGGCGCGGCCATTCCATGGGGACCTTCAGCCGCATGTGGTCGCATCTCTATGCCATCATTCGCGACTCTCCCTGCCCCGTGCTGAGTATTTAACGTGCCCCCCGCGCGCCGCTATAACGCAAGCATGACTCTCCGGCGCCGACCAAGCCGCGCGTTCCGCCGTCTCCCGCTGAGCGAGTGAACTGACGCAGCCCCACAGCCGGACGCAAGCGTTGTCCACTTCAACGACGATCCTGCGCGCATTCAGGTCCGCGCAGCGCCCTAGCGCGGTCTCGATCTCTTCCTTCAACTCCTGCGCCGGCAGGGACGGCCGCACTGCGATTAAATTGGTGACGCCCACAACCGCCCGCCAGGTCAGCCACTGCGTCCTCGGCGGCCATTTTCTGGAATCGCCGTTCCACCGCGCCTTCCAGCAGGATCCAGCCGCGGGAAACGCTCACCAAACCCATCCCTTTGCGGGACTTCACTCATGAAAGTTCGTGAAACCATGACCAAGAATGCAACCTTCCGCGGACCGCACTCCACATTCGAAGAGGCGTCCTTCCCAGCGTGATTGGCGTTGTCACAGACCGCGATATCGGCGCGATGATCTTCGGCCCAATAACCTTGGGTGGCCACTGCGCAGAGAAATAGGGTGTCCTCACTCACTAGGCACAACTTCGGCCTGTCGTTTCATAGTTTTGCTTGGGCCATCGGCATGCTGGGGTGGTTCGTGCTGGGAGGTGTTCCGCTTGGCAAAGTGTGACACCGTGTTATCGAGTGCCACCGATAGCGGACTCGCTCCCAGCAACGATCAGGCTAGCATCGGATCCTCGCCGACTCTTGTCTGTAGAATCGTCCTTCAAGCCTCCCGCCAATATTGCCCTCCCAGGACTACTTGTTTTGGATATCGCGTAAATAGCGCGCCAAGTTATCGATTCGCACCCTTCCGAGATCCTGATCCCGAGTCACTTGTGAAAAAACGGGCCCCAAACTGGCATAGCCCGAGTTCCGTGACCGCTGGGCAGCGTTTCCTCGCCCGAAATGATGCGGTCCACGCGCTCCAGCGGAAACTTGCCGCCGTTGCGGGCGGCAATGCGCGTCAGGTCAGCTGGTTGGGCCTTGAGCCAGGCCGCCATCGGGCCGTTTCCTTTGGCGGCAACTGGTTCTTTAGAAGGTGTCACGGCATTGTCCTCGCTGGAGCTCGGAGCAATCAGGATGCCGCGCGCACCTGCGTAAAACCCAGTAGTTCGTGGCGCGGGCAGTGTCTTGTAGCCAATTGTCTGCGGAACCTCACCCAGGCTCTCCCGCTCGCTCCCGTTGCGCCTTGAGTTTTGCCACCGTCACCGGCTTGGTGAGATAGTCGTCAAATCCGGCGGCCAGCGCGCGCTCCCCGATCGCCCTGCATGGCAAAAGCGGTAAGGGCAACCACCTGCAGGCCCTGGAGCGCCGGATCGTTTCGGATCTCGCACCAGCACCGGGAGCCGTCTTAGTTTCGGATTCGCGCGGATGTCGCTCAGTATTTCAAAACCGTTGGGGCCGGGGAGCAGCAGGTCGAGCACCACCGCATCCACTCGCGACGTTCCCTCGCGACGTTCCAAGGATGCGCTGCGCCTCCGCCGCGAAGCGGGCAGTCAGGGGTGTGTGTCCTTGGTTCATCAGCGTATCGGCCGGCAATTCACGGGTCTCCAGATCGTCCGTGCCGGAGCCGGCGGCGTTTCCCCGGGTGTCTCCTTTGACCAGCACGAATGGCGAAGTACAACTTGCGCTAGTCCACCCCTCACGGTCGCGGCTCAGTAACGTCTGGTCATGTGAGTTCGTAAACCGCGCGAAAGCCCAGTTGGCGGCAGACCCGCTGCATATGAATATTCCCGGAAGGAATTTCGACGATCACTCGCTCGATCTTTTCCGCCCGCGCGATCTCCACATTACGAGGTACTCTATCGAAGAGGAGAAATGGCATGCCCGTATCATTCTCAAAAGACGTCAAGCCAATGTTTCGGGAGGTCGATATCAATCACATGAAGGTTCACGGCGTGCATCTGGACGATTTCCAATACATGTCCGACGCGACGAACAATTACGCGAATGCACAAGCAGTCCAGGATAGCCTGGTGGGTCAAACTATGCCTCCTGGCGGCCCATTCTGGACCGCAGAGCAGCTCGGTCTGTACGACAAGTGGAGGACTGACGGATATCAGCCTTGAAGGGAATTTCCGTGACGCCCTGCCAGCATGACGTCCAGATGATGACATCCAGATGAAGCCCGATCCGATGAGTGCGCCCGTTGCCGCAGCCAGTAGCCGCGCCGCTCACCCGCGCCGCAATCTTCCTGGTGGCGACAGTAAACCCGGGCTTCGACAATCGAGCGACCCTGCGGTCGTTCTGCGGAGACCTCGCCGCGCTGTTGCGCGCAGTGGAATTTCGCGACCTTGAAGGGGGCCTCTCCTGCGTCGTGGGCTTTGGGTCCGACGCGTGGGACCGGCTCTTTGGGCCGCCGCGGCCGGCGGAACTGCATGTGTTCCGGGAAATTCGCGCCGGAGCGCGCCATGCGGTTTCCACGCCGGGCGACTTGCTGTTCCACATCCGCGCGAAGCGTATGGATCTGTGCTTCGAACTTGCGATGCAGATCATGGCGCGTCTCGGAGATGCTGTTTCGCCGGTAGACGAAGTGCATGGCTTCCGTTACTTTGACGACCGCGATCTGCATGGGTTTCGTCGACGGGACGGAGAATCCGAGGGGCGAGGCAGCGATCGATGCCGTGCTCGTCGGCGAGGAGGACGCCGCATTCGCCGGCGGCAGCTACGTCATCGTGCAGAAATATCTCCACGATCTTGACGGATGGAATGCGCTGTCCACGGAGGCGCAGGAACGAATCATCGGCCGCACGCAAGCTGTCGGACATCGAATTGGACGATTCCATCAAGCCAACCTCAGCGCACAGCGCACTCACAACGATCGTCGAGGACGGGAAAGAGATCAAGATCCTGCGCGACAACATGCCCTTCGGCCGGGCCGCGCACGGTGAATTCGGCACCTACTTCATCGGCTACAGCCGTTCGCCCCGTACTATCGAACAGATGCTCGAAAACATGTTCGTTGGCCGGCCGCCCGGCAACTACGACCGGCTTCTCGATTTCAGCCGCGCCGTCACTGGAAACCTATTTTTTGCTCCGTCTGTAACATTTCTGGAAGCCATAGGCGAGGACCAGCCCGCCGTGGTTGCCGCGCCTGCTCTTGTAAACCCAGCGACGACCGAGGGCTCTCTATCCACTTCGCGGAAGAGCGACGGTTCGCTGGGCATTGGTTCCCTCAAAGGAGAAATTCCGCATGAATAATCTGCACCGCGAGCTAGCCCCCATTTCGGATGCGGCGTGGGCTCAGATTGAAGAGGAAACAGCTCGCACGTTCAAACGCTACCTCGCCGGACGGCGTGTGGTGGACGTGCGGGGACCGGCCGGCACTGTTCTCTCCGCAGTCGGCACTGGCCATCTGCGTCCGATTGCCGGTCAGAAGGACGGCGATTGTCGCCAGACAGCGCGAGGTGAAGGCGCTGGTGGAGTTGCGCTTTCCTTTTGAACTCGATCGCCAGGCGATCGACGACGTCGAACGCGGCGCTAACGACTCGGATTGGCAACCGGCGAAGGACGCAGCACGCCAGATCGCCTTTGCCGAGGACAGCGCGGTTTTTGAAGGCTATACCGCAGCCGGCATCGTGGGAATTCGTCAGGGGACAAGCAATCCGAAGATGCCCCTTCCGGCCGACGTTCGCCAGTACCCGGATGCCATTGCTCAAGCCTTGAGCCAATTGAGGCTGGTCGGCGTCAATGGCCCTTATGCAGTTCTGCTGGGAGCCGAGGCCTATACCGCACTCGCTGAAACCAGCGATCACGGTTATCCGGTGCTGGAGCACGTCAAGCGCCTGGTCGACGATAAAATCATTTGGGCGCCCGCTATCGACGGAGCTTTTGTACTGACCACGCGTGGCGGCGATTTCGAGCTGCACATCGGCCAGGACGTCTCCATCGGCTACCTGAGCCACACCGATAATGCTGTCCGGCTCTATCTTCAGGAGACCTTCACGTTTCTGCTGCTCACCTCAGAGGCGGCTGTCGCGCTGACTCCGTCCGCGAAAGCGGAGGCGACCTGAAAACTCATCGAGGCTCAGGTCGCTGCTCTCTGATCAGCACCGCGGCGCTCAAGGAACTGGCGAGCGCCAGCCCAGCCGCTATCCACAACACCGTGCGATAGCCCGCGACGAATGCATCCTCGATAGCTTGCCGCCCGCGCGCGTCGCTCGTTTCGGCGGCCGCTAGCCTGGACCGCTGGGCCTCGATTTGTGCACGCACCGCCGGCGCCAGGTCGAGACGGTCCAATCGTCGTTCCAGAGCGCTCTGGAAAACTCCACTGAGTAACGCCCCGAAAACTGCCACGGCGAGCAAACCTGCTATCCGCGAGACAGCGTTGTTAATTCCGGACGCCGCTCCCGCATAGCTTTGCTCCACCGCGTTCATCACGGTGGTGGTGAGCGGAGCAACGCTGATCGCCATGCCGAGCCCCAGCACCAACACCGCGGGGAAGAATGTGGTCCAGTAGGACCCGCCAATACCGGGCCTTGCAAACAACGCAAATCCGACGGCCGCGATCAGCGGACCCACAACCAGCGGAGCCCTGGCGCCGTAGCGATCGAGAAGTCCGCCAGACCAGCGCGACAACAAGAACATCAACAGAATGAGTGGCAGCAGAGCGGCTCCCGCTTCCGTCGGCGAGTAACCTTGCACCTGTATCAAATCGAGAGGAAAAAAGAACAGCATGCCGCTCAACGCGGAGTAAAGAAAGAGGGTGAGCAGGTTCGCTCCGCTGAAATTGCGGGAGCGGAACAAACCGAGCGGAACCATCGGCGACGATGAGCGCGCTTCCCAATACAACAGCGCAATAAGCGCGACGACTCCCATCGCGCCCGCGGCCGGCATCGATTCGATCAGTCCAAGAACGATTCCGCCAAAGGCGAGCACCGCTAACAGGCCGCCCAACCAGTCGAACCGCTGGCTGCGGTTATCAGCCCGGCTCTCCGGGACTTTCCACAGCGTAAGCCATAGGACCGCCACGCCCAGCGGAATATTGATGAAGAATACCCATCTCCACGAACCGTGCTGGATGAACCATCCACCCAGTACGGGACCGATGGCAGCGGTGATCGCCGTGAAGCCGGACCACGTCCCGATCGCCCGCCCGCGCTCCTTCTCGGGAAAATTAGCGCTGATGAGAGCCAGGCTGCCGGGTACAAGCAGCGCCCCGCCTATTCCCTGGAGACCCCTCGCAACAATAAGCTGCCGGATGTCGGGCGCAAGTCCGCACCAAGCCGAGGCTGCGCAGAAGAGCACGACTCCGGCCGCGAAGATCTTGCGGCGGCCGTACAGGTCTCCCAAAGACCCGCCAATCGAGGAGCAGCGTAGCCAGGAACAGAGCGTAAGATTCCACCACCCATTGAACGTCCGCCAGGGTCGCATGCAGGGCCGATTGCAGCGCCGGAAGCGCGACGTTCACCACCGTGCCATCAATGAACACCATGCTCGAACCGAGGATGGTCGCGGCTAGAATCCATGGGCCGTTCGTTGTAACCGGGTGCTCGCAGGAACCGGCGAGAATCGCGGCTTCGTCGCAAGGGAATCTGGCGATGTTGCCCATAGTCGGCGTTCCGAATATAACAATGGGGAGTTAGTAGCCGTGCTTGGCAGCTGCGGTGGATGCCGTGTGCTGCTGCTAGCGCTTCACCTATGCCCGTAGTCGGTGAAAACGTAATCTCTTGTCTTCACCATCGTGTGGCACGCGAACCCGCACTTGGCGTTGTTGCCCTGCGGCGGCTTGCCAGCCAAGGTGCCGGGCGTGAACGTATCGGATGCAGCTTCATAGTCGAACACGGCGTATCCCCACCCGCCGCTATCCGCGAACCTCTTGCTGTCCTTCACCATGAAGTCCATGTCATGCTGGGTACCTGGCACCGTCGCTGCAGGGAAGGTCTCCAGCTTTTTCGGGTTCCAATGGATCTTCGCCAACTTGGCGCCGTCGGGGAAAGGCTTGCCGTTGGCGGGAACGCCGGCCAAGTAGGCCTTGATCATCACAGGATTAGCGAGGATCGCGGCCATAAGGGGCCCGTCCTGACTGATGGAGACTACCTGCCAGGCCTCGTATCCGCGAAATTCGGAAAACGCGAGCCCGCTCGGCACTTTCAGGGTGTACTTATCCTGCGCAGCCGGCGGGGCAGCCATGGCCAGCGCCACCAGAACGGTGAGAAATACTGCAATGAATACGATTACCCAGATACTTTTCCGTTTCATGCCTAATCCTTTGGAGCTCTTTGCCGGCTGGCTCCGCCGCATGTACGCAGCATACCACCCGCTACTTGGCCTGGGTCGTCCGAGGAGGCTATTTTTCCACTAGCCGGCCATACTTCTTCAGTGCCTGCCGCAATCCGTCATGCGGCAGCGCGTTCACCTTGTGTCCGTCCACGCCCACCATCGTTTCCGCCCCCACCATCGCATTGATAATGGCTTCTTCGGTGGCCTGGACCGCTGCCTCGAACACCGGATTCAGCGCGTCATTCGGCAACATCGACACATTGGAAGCGCTGGTGGCGGCAGCGGCGCCCGGATTGGCCGTCGAGAAGGCGATGAAAATATCGCCCGAGCCGTTGCCGGACACCGATCCGGTTCGCCCGAGTCCCAGCGTGGCGCGGCGCGCCAAGCGCTTCACCTGGTGCGGCAGCAAAGGCGCGTTGGTTGCCAGCACGATGATGATGGATCCGGTGTCTTCCCGGTAAGGCGCTCCGGCGCGCGCCACAGGCTGCGGGGTTGCCAGCTCCTGGCCAATCGGCAGCCCGCCGATGCGCAACTGCCGCTGGCTCCCGCAATTGCATTGCACCAGCACGCCGACGACGTAATTCGCGGAACCCGCGGTCACGACGCGCGACGACGTTCCGATGCCGCCCTTGAACCCGTAACAAATCATGCCCGTGCCGCCACCCACGTTACCTTCCGCCACCGGACCTGCGCTCGCGGCCTCCAGCGCGGCAGCGACGTCGTCCGGTTTCACATGAAATCCGTTGATGTCGTTCAGAAAGCCGTCGTAGGTTTCGGCCACGATGGGATACGTGTAGAAGCCGCCCTGGAACACATTAGTGCCCGGGCTCCGCTTGTTCTTCACCAGCCAGGCGAGATACGCGTCCCGGACCACGCCCACGCTATGCGTGTTGGTGATCATCACGGGCCCATCCAGGAAACCCGACTCTTCCAGCCAATGCGTGCCGGTCATATCGCCGTTCCCGTTCTGCGAGAAGAAGCCTCCAAAAACCGGATCGGACGATTGCTTGCCGCGCGGCCAAACCGCCGTCACGCCGGTGCGAATGTTGTCTCCTGAGATCAACGTTCGGTGGCCCACCTGGATGCCAGGGACGTCGACGATCGCGTTCAGCGCTCCGGGTGTGCCTTCCAGCGGCACGCCCAGATCGCGGGCACGCTGTTTGGTCTGGCCCACCAGCAAAATTGCGCTCAGGGCGAACAGGGAAATCGGGATCGAACTCTTCAATACGGCAGGCATCGTGCCACCTTTCATCCAATAGGAACGGCGTTACTGCGTGGACTCGAACAACTCGATGTTGAGCCCGTTGGGATCCTCGACAAAAATGTTCCGAATGGTTGGGCTGAACTGCGCCACTTCGCCGTTGGCCGAAGTCACTATGACGCCGGCTGCCCGCATGCGTTTCAGCAGGCTGTCGAGATCTTTGATGCGCAAAGCGATGGCGGGCGCGCCAGGATCGGGGACGCGCAGATGAAACGGCGTGCGCTCCACTCCCTGGTATTCGTAGAAGGCGATGAGCGCCTTGGTGCCGGGCACGACAGCCGTCATCTCGCGATTCTTGGAATGAGGCGCGCCTGTTAAATCCAGGATCGCCGGGTTGCTCGCAAACGCCATATTGCCTTTGAGGTCGAAGCCCAGCAGGCCATGCCAGAACTTTATCGTTGCATCCATATCAGCGACGGTAAGGCCCATGGAAGCGCCGAAAACGTTGCCGGCGGCTGTTACACCCGCAGGAGGAGTGGATTCGACCACTTCGATGACATAGCCGTCCGGGTCGCGGATCAGCATGGAACGGATCTTGCCGTTGGGAGTTTCGATGGTTACGGGACGGCCCGAAGTGGTGATGATCGGGACGTCCATCTTCTTGACTGCGGCCAGCACAGGCTCCATGTCCTTTACGCGAAGGGCGATCAAAGCCGCGCCGGGATCGGTGTGGCGCGGTTGGCCAGGCTTGCGGTCCACGTTTGAAAACTCAGTCAACTCAAAGCCGAACGCGGTATTCGGAAAATGGAGCGTCGCGAGCCGGAGTTTCACGCCGGGCGAGTTAGTTAACGCGGGCACGCCGGGACTATTTAATGGACGCGGCTCGGGGGCATCCAAGCCGAACACATCGTGGTAAAACGCGAGAGTCTTTTCCAGATGGTTGGTGGCATGGATATAGTTCAACATGCCCAGCACTGGCCCATCGGACGGAGCACTCGATGGAGAGGCGCCGGTCTGCGCCCAGGCTACACCAGCCAGTACGATCGCTGATAGAAATCTCATAACTCCTCTGTGTCTCACTTCTGCTGCGACGCTATGAGCTGACGGAGCAGATTCGCGGTTCCTTCGCGTACCGTTGGAGGACCTCCCGCGTGTCCGTGCAAACCAATTCCCAGCGCCATCTCGACAGGAGTGCGCCCCTGCTTGTCCTTGACATCCAACTTGGCTCCGTTCGCGGCCAAAAATTTGACGATATCGTCGGAAGCCTGGGCTCCAAAATGCAGCGGGGTTTGTCCAGCCTCGCTGACGGCGTTCACGTCGGCGCCGGCAGCCACCAGAACCTTAACGCACTCTAGAAGTTCAGCCGGGGTTGCAAAGTCGTTCGCGAAAGTACCCGTGCCGAATCCAAGGCCCGCGGCGAACATGAGCGGTGTGACGCCGTTCTTCTGCCGCGCGTTGAGATCCGCGCCATGGTCCAGTAGCAGACGTATGGTAGCCGCATCGCCGTTTTTGGCCGCACGCATCAGCGGCGTTGAGCCTTCGCCCAAAGCCGGCTCGCCGGGCGTATGAGCGCGCTGGAGTGTTGGCGACTTCAGGCGCGCATTGGGATTCGCTCCGCGCTCCAGCAAAACCTTCATCAGATCGAGCGCCGTCACTTTGCTGGAGTTGGGCCGCGCCGGATGACCATATACTTCGCCCAGCGTGTTCATGTCCACAGCGGCGTAGAGCGCCGCCATTCCGGCGGTATCGGTGATATTGGGATCGGCTCCTTTTTCCAGCAGCATCGCGGCGGTGTCGTAGTGACCATTGATAATCGCGAACAGCAGCGCCGTTGTGCTATCGGGATCCGTCAGATTCAAGGTCGCTCCGGCGTCCACCAGCGTGCGTGCGGTCTCCAGCGAACCTTGGCGCGCGGCGTACATAAGAGGCGTCCAACTGCCATGCGGGAGAATGGTCAGCACGCCCTCCAGGCCGAATCGGTCCTTCGAACGCTCCAGCGGACTGGTGCGGGCGTTTACGTCGGCGCCGTGCGCGATCAGCACCTGGGCGGCTTCGGCGTGGTTTTCCTCGGCCGCCCATACCAGCGCGGTTTCGCCGTACGCCTCACCCTTCGCGTTCACATCCGCGCCATGTTCGATGAGCAGGCGGACGATTTCCGGGTTCCCCGTGCGGGCCGCGGTCATCAGAATGGTGTCGCCATCGGGCAGCTTCGCGCTTGCATCGGCGCCCGCCTTCAATAGAGCTTCGGCCATGGCCGCGTTCCGGTTCATGGCAGCCAACGACAGCGGCGTCACACCATAGCGATTGGCCATCTTCGCATCGGCGCCTGCGTGCAGGAGCGACCGCGCGGCCGGGAGGTCGTCGTTGTAGACGGCCCACTCAAGAGGCGTGGTTCCGTCCGCGGCGGAGAGGTTAATGTCGGCGTGCTGCTTCTGCCCAGCAAGTGAAGCAGCAGCCGATAGCAACGCGATCAGAGCCGACCTAGACCAGAACATCGGTCTTTCCCGTACTGTCGCCGAATTGTTCCATCGGCTTGCCGAATTTCTCAGCAACATTCAGCCAGAAGTTTCCTACTGGCGTTCGCGTGGGCAACTGGATGTGGCGATGTCCCGCGCCAACGCCTCCGCCGATAGCTACCAGCGGCAGCGGGTCCGTGGCATGCATGTTCGAATCGGCCATGCCCGCGCCATAGACGATCAGCGAATGATCCAGCAAGCTGCCGTCGCCATCCGGCGTGGATCGCAATTTCTCCAGGAATTGGGCGTACATTCGAGCGTAGTAAGTATTGATCTTCACTACCTGCGCCATCTTGGCGGGATTGTTCTGGTGATGCGATACGGAATGGTGCTGCTCGGTGACACCGATCTGGGGGTAGGTGCGCTGGCTCAACTCGCGCGACATCATGAAGGTGAACACGCGCGTGATGTCGGCTTGCCAGGCCACAGCGAGCAGGTCGAAGAGCAGAGCGACATGCTCGTCGAAAGAATCCGGCACGCCGATTGGAGCGTCCGGCGTATCCACTTGAACGGCGCCGCGGGCTTCCTGCTTCTGGATGCGCCGCTCGATTTCGCGGAGATTGTCCAAATACTCGTTCATGCGGACGCGGTCGCGCGCGCCCAGGCTGCGTCCCAGGCCGTTGGCTTCGTCCGTCACAGAATCGAGAATGCTCTGCTCCTTAGCCATGCGCGCCTGGCGCTGGGCGGCGGTGCCGGCAGCGCCGAAAAGCCGCTCGAAAACGGCTCGCGGATTAATCTCCATCGGCAGCGGCGTGGAGGGTGTGCTCCACGAGATGGTGTTCAGATAGGCGCAGCTAAAGCCCGGCGAGCAGCCTCCGACGTAACCGGTAAAGTCTTCCGTGGCGACTTCGAGCGAAGGCAGCGGCGTATCCTGGCCGATCTGCTGGGCGACCACCTGGTCGATGGTGGTGTTGGCAAGCACGTCTTCGGCTTCGGTCCGCTTGGGCCAAACTCCGGTCAGGAATCCGGCGGCGCTAACGGCGTGATCCCCGAATTGGCTGCCGGGATGCGAGCGGGTCAAATTTGTCAGGACCATCAGGGAATCGCGGAATGGTTCCAAAGGCTTCAGAATGGGTGTGAACTCGAAGCCGCTGCCCACGGTCTTGGGAGTAAGCTCCTGCATGATGGCGCCATTCGGAAAATAAACCGCGCCAAATCGCATCTTAGGCTTCGCGGCGGCTTGGGCGAGTGGTGCGAACGCTGGGAACATGGCATCCAGCAGCGGCAGCGACACGGCAGTCCCGACTCCGCGCAATATGGCGCGGCGAGACAAGGATTTCCTGGTAAGGAACATGCTCTACTTTCCCTCCCGATTTTGCGCCGACTGCAAGGGAGCGGACTCACTTCCGCCAGACGCCATTCTCATTTGAAAGGGGGCGCTGTGAACCACGCCCAGAATCAACGCGGAGAATCGGTAGTTTTCGCGCGACACATCGCGCAAGATGGTTCGCACGGCGGGCATGTCGCGATAATCGAGCCCGCGCCCCAGTGCGTAAATCAGCAGTTTCTCGGTAAGCGTGCCCGCGAACAATTCCGGGCGGCTCACCAGCGCGTTGCGCAATGTCACCACGCCGTCCACCTTGGCGCCGTCGGCAAGCTGGCCGGTGGCGTCGATGGGAATGCCGGAGTCGCGCGTGCGCCAGGCGCCCACAGCGTCGAAGTTCTCCATCGCGAAACCGATCGCGTCCATCGTCTTATGGCAGCTTGCGCAGACCGGATTGGCGCGATGCTCGGCCATCTGCTCGCGCATGGTGCGGGGTCTCTGACCCTCTTGATTCCCTTTCAACGCAGGTACATCAGGTGGCGGCGGCGGAACGGGCGTGCCCAGAATGTTCTCGAGAATCCACTTGCCGCGCACCACCGGCGAAGTTCGCTCGGCGTGCGAAGTCAACGCGAGAATGCTGCCTTGCCCCAGTAAGCCGCGCCTGGCGTCATCGGTCAGGGCGACGCGGCGGAAGCGGCTCCCGTAGATATCCGGAATGCCGTAATGGCGCGCCAGGCGTTCGTTGACGAAGGTGTAGTTGGCCGTCAACAGGTCGAGCACGCTGCGATCTTCCTGAACGACGCTTTCAAACAGCAGTTCGGTTTCCCGCCGGAACGACTGCCGGAGGTTGTCATCGAAATCCGGGAACAGATCCGTGTTGGGCTGCACATTCCGCAAGTTGCGTAGCTGCAGCCACTGGCCGGCGAAGTTAGAGACCAGCGCCTGCGCCTTGGGGTCGGCAAGCATGCGGCGAACCTGGCGATCCAACACAATCGGATTGTTCAGCTTGCCTTCGCTCGCCAAGCGAAGCAATTCGTCATCGGGAATGCTGCTCCACAAGAAGAATGACAGCCGCGAAGCCATATCGAAGTCGCTAATGCGATAGCTATTGCCGGAAGCCGCATCAATGGGGTCACGTTCAAGGCGGAACAGGAACTTCGGGCTCGCCAGTATGCGCTCGAGCGCCAGTTGGATGCCGCTCTCGAAGCCGCCCTCGCGCTTTCCAGCTTCATAAAAGCTCAGCAGCGTGTTTAAGTCGGCGGCGCTTACCGGCTCCCGGTAGGCGCGGCGTGCCAGAGTGGAGACGATCAGCCGGGCGCACATCTGGTCGCTCACGCGATCGCTCGGAACGCACGTGAAAATCTGGCGCCGGCTGGGTGTGTCCGTTGGGCGGGCAGGATGAAACGGGCCGGCGATGGTGAGCGACTGCAAGTGCGGCGAGCCCGACCAATCGAAATTGTCGACCGAGCTGCGGATATAAGGCTGCAGACGGGCTGGCTCCACGGCGTCGGGATCTTCAAGAAACGCTAACGTCACGACGTGCGGACCGGCCTTCATTGGGATACGAACGCGCAACCGCGCATCCACTGCATCGCCCGTATCGGTTGGTTTTTGAAACAGCGCTGCCAGATCTTCCGCGCCCCCAAGCGATGCAAGATGGATCCTGTGGCCGTCCACCGCAAGCTCCACCTGGTGCGGAGATTCCAGCCCGCGCATGATATTCAAATTGGTTCGATAGAGTTTGGCTTGGAACGAATACTCGCCGTCGAGCGGAAAGTTGTAACGGACCAGCGTTCCACCCACTGTTCCGAGCGGCAGGCCATTGACGTGCCGGTCCTGCGACAGATCCTGCCGGATTCGCCAGGTTTCGCTGCCCGGCGGCATGTTCGGATCGCCCACTGCGAGCGCTCCGATTTTTAGCGCGGCATCCAGGTAATGTTCCTGCAACGACGGCGACACACCCAGGGCGTCGGAGATGTTGTCGAACCCAAACGCCGAGTCGTCGGGAGGCAGCAACGACGCCGCGTCGATGTCTAGGGCCAGCAGATCCCGGATGGCATTCCCGTATTCGGAGCGATTGAGACGGTGCAGGATCGGGCGGCCCGCGAAAGGCGCTGCGGCTTGATCGATCTGTGCTTCAAGCCAACCGGCCAGGCTGCTGTAGGTAGCGGCATCCGGCCGTGGGACTCCCTGCGGAGGCATGGCGCCTGAGCGCAATTTGAGTATCACTTTTTCCCAGACTTCGGCCTGGGCGGGAACCTTGCCGAGATCCATGGCGTCCAGGGCGAGCCCGGCGGTCTTGAGGCGTTGGTTGTGACAAGTGACGCAATATTTATCGAGGACGCCCCGGTACCCGGGGTCGCCGACAGCAATAGCGGCGGTCCCGAGCCACAGCCCCGTCGCTAGACTCCACCTCAGCATGTCTACGGCAAGTCTACACCCTTCTTTGCCTGCAACAAAGATGTTGCATGCAATCGATAGCTTCCATCACGAATCCACGCGCGTCGAGCGGTCTTTCAAATAGCTTGCGCTTCGCCGTAAGCCCAATCGAGCCAAGGCAATAGCGCCTGGATATCGGAAGTCTCCACCGTCGCGCCGCCCCAGATCCGCAGCCCCACCGGCGCATCGCGATAAGCCCCAATGTCGTACGCGGCGCGTTCCTTCTCCAGGCTCGATACGATGGATTTGACGCTCTTGTTCTGGTCCTCGGCCGGCAGCGAAGTGAAGGCCGGGTCCTGGATGGTAAGGCAAATGGAAGTGCTGGAACGGTGGCACTTTTCCTCGGCCAGGAAAGCGGCCCAATGCGACTGAACCACCCAGCCTTCGATGCACTTCAAGTTGGCCTGCGACCGTGCAATGAGCGCCGGCAAACCGCCGATGGATTCCGCCCACTTTAAGCCATCCAGCGCATCTTCCACGCACAGCATGGAAGGTGTGTTGATAGTCTCGCCCTGGAAAATTCCCTCGATCAATTTACCGCTCTTGGTCATCTGAAAAATTTTCGGCAATGGCCGATCCGGCGTGAAGGTTTCCAGCCGCTTCACCGCTCGCGGGCTGAGCGCGATCATCCCGTGCGCTCCTTCTCCACCCAGCACCTTTTGCCAGGACCAGGTGACCACATCCAGCTTGTCCCACGGGATCTCCATCGCGAAGACGGCTGAGGTGGCGTCGCAGATGGTGAGTCCAGATCGGCCGGCCGAGATCCAATCCCCGTCGGGAATCCGCACGCCGGATGTGGTTCCGTTCCAGGCGAAGAGCACATCGCGGGACCAATCCACCTGATTGAGATCGGGGAGTTTGCCGTAATCCGCTTGGAAGACGCGAAGGTCTTTCAGCCCCAATTGGGTCCTGCAGTCCGTGGCCCAGCCGCTGCTGAAGCTTTCCCAAGCCAGGGCGTCCACTCCCCGTTCCCCGAGCAACGACCACAGCGCCATCTCCACCGCGCCCGTGTCAGAGGCGGGAACGATGCCGAGCACGTATTCGTTGGGAATGCCCAGTATCTTTTTACTGCGTTCGATAACCTCCGCCAGCTTATGCTTGCCGATTTTGGCGCGGTGCGAACGTCCGAGCGCTGCATCCTGGAGCGCGTCGAGGCTCCATCCCGGCCGTTTGGCGCAAGGTCCGGAGGAAAAACAGGGATTCTTCGGAGTTTGAGAGGGCTTCATTGTAAGATCCAGTGCGCCGCTTTGGTGGCCAATTGGTCGAAAGCCTGCACCGCCATCTTCAGGTGTTCTTCCCGGGTGTCTTCAATCTTGTTGTGGCTGATCCCGGCGAGCGATTGCACAAACATCATTACCGCTGGGATTCCTGAGCGCGCCACTTCCGCCGCGTCGTGCAGCGGGCCGGAAGGCAGGCGATGGGCGGAGCCAGAAACCTCGCGCACCGCCTCTTCGCAAAAGCCGAGCAGCGCGGGGTGGAACGCGATGGGTTCGATATTCCAGATGCGCGACCATTCCACGGTACACTTTTCCTCGCGTGCAAAACGCTGGCTCGCTTCCTGCGCCTCCTGCCACATGCCGGCCAGGATCTGGGCGTCCAGATCGCGCTGATCGAGCGTGGTTTCGCAGCGCCCGACTACCGCAGTCACAATCCCTGGAAATGTTTTCACGCTGCCGATGGTGCAAACCGCGTCCTTATGCTTGCGCGCGATGGAGCGGATTTCGAGCGCCAGCTTCGCGGCAGCCGCCAGTGCATCGTGGCGGGCGTCCATGGGTGTCGATCCTGAGTGCGCTTCCTGGCCGAAGAAGGTGACGGCGTGGCGCTCTACGCCTTTCGTTCCTAAAACGACGCCGAGCGGCAGATCCATGCGCTCCAGAACCGGCCCTTGTTCGATGTGCAACTCCAAATACGCGGCGGCATCCTTCTGCCCGCTGGTTGCTTCAGGAAAGCGATCGATGGGAAAGCCGCAGTGTGCCACTGCATCTTCCAGCCGGATGCCGTCCTTGTCGACGCGGCCGCGATCGGCGGCGATGCTCGAAGTGCCCGCGAACGCCGACGATCCCAGCAGGCTGCGGCCAAAACGAGCGCCTTCTTCGTCGGCCCAATCCACCACACTCACGGTCACGGGTGGCCGGCCGCTGAACTCTTCCGCGAAGCGGCGCAGCACTTCAAGACTGGCGGTGACACCCAGGCTTCCGTCCAGCCAGCCGCCGTTCGGCACGGAATCCAGATGGCCGCCAAGGATCAGCGTCTTTTCCGATAGCCCGGGCAGCGTGGTCCAGCTATTTCCCGCCGCGTCGTAGTGGTGCAGAACCGGAAGGTCCTTGATTTTGGACTGAAACCACTCGCGCGCCTTCAGCCACGTGCCGGTCCATGCGACGCGCTGCGCGCCGTTTTCGTCGCCCGTCAATTCGCGCAACTCCTTCAGGTGGGCGACCGTTCGTTGTGGATCAAGACTCATGGTTCAGGTGTTTGTGATGCGGCGAAAGCCGCCTTGGACATTGTAACGGTTGGCGCCGGCCATCGCCTTTTCCGCGCCTAAGTACTGGTACCAAACCTCGATATCCGTTGGCCACGCCTGCATCGAATTCGGGGTGCTTGCGTGTAATATGGACCAAGACTAAGCTGCAGGAGAAAATAATGCGCCGACTGTTTATACTTGCATTGTTGATTATTCCGTCTTTTTCGTTTCTTCGCGCATCGGTGATCGATTATACGATTACAGGGGAGATGAGTGGTGCTTTCTTTCCAACTTGTTCGGGGTGCTCGAGTATCTCTTTCACCAATCTCGACTTTACTTTCGATTTTACCGGCAAAACCGCGGGGGTCTTCGACATCTCATCCACAACGCTGGGCAATCCAGTGCTTTCTTCCTCTTTCACCATTGGCGCCTACACCGGCGACTTTACCGACAGCTTGGAGATGTTCGCCAAAAATAGCGAGGCTGGATTCTACGATCTGGTAACAACGGACGGGTTGACGATAGGAAATCCCGCGCTGCTAGGGTACGGGTTAGCTACCGGCATTGGGCCTGTTAACAACACGACTATTGGGACGTCGCCGGGCACTCAGGTGTTCAACACCAGCCTTGGCGAGTTGGAAGTAACTAAAGTAGCTCAGTTGTTGTCTTTCAGTGCAACGGTGGAGACAGCGACGGCGAGCACTCCCGAGCCCGCCTATAGCGGATTGATTGGGATCTTTGCAATCGCGGCGGCGGTTTTGTACCGGCGGCGTACCCGCACCGTCGCTTAGTTGGCAGGCCACCGGCTGCGCGCGTCGCTTGAGGACGCTGCCCCGAATGGACGAAGCGGCCCGTCGTTTGGTAGACCTAGAGGATGGGCGCGCCGGTTCCCTTCGCATTTCAGGACAACCCGGAGATCGCCCAACGATTTCCGGATCTGCATCCCGCCTTCGATCGGCAGGAGGCGCTGACGGAAGCCAACCGCTGCCTCAATTGCTTTGACGCGCCCTGCGCGGCCGCGTGTCCCACGCATATCGATGTGCCGCGCTTCATCAAGAAAATCGGAACGGATAACCTGACGGGCTCCGCGCGGACCATCCTGGATGCGAACGTCCTGGGCGCCAGTTGTTCCCGCGTTTGTCCGGTGGATGTGCTTTGCGAAGGCGCGTGTGTACTGCTGCGCTATAACAAACAACCCATCGCCATCGGACGACTGCAAAGACATGCGATGGATCATTTTTGGGCGCGGGACGGAAAGCTGCCTAGGAAATCGAGCCAGAAGCGCACACAAAAGATCGTCTGCATTGGAGCGGGTCCGGCGTCTTTGGCTTGTGCGGCCGAGCTGGGGCAGCAGGGTTTTTCCGTCACCGTGCTGGAGCGGCGCGAATTGCCGGGTGGCTTGAATACCTACGGCGTGGCGGAATACAAGCTGCGAGCGCCGGATAGTCTGCGCGAGATCGCGATGATCGGTGAACTGGGCGTCGAGTTCCGTTTCGGCGTCGCCGTCGAGACTGAAGCCGACCTCGCGGCCTTGGAAAAACGTTACGACGCGATTTTTGTAGGAATCGGCTTGGGTGCCATGAACGAGCTCCACATTCCGGGCGCCGACCATCCCAACGTCGTGGATGCGCTGGAGTTCATTGCACGCTATAAGACGGCGGGAGACCTTAAGGTCGGAAACAACGTTGTTGTGGTGGGTGCGGGCAATACGGCCATCGATGCGGCCAATGCTGCGCGGCGGCTGGGCGCGGCACGCGTGACCATCGTTTACCGCCGGACCGAAAACGATATTCCGGCCTTCGGATTCGAGTACGAGCACGCCAAACAGGAGGGTGTCGTATTTGAGTGGCTGGCTCAGCCGATCGCCATCCACACCGATGCCGCGTCGGGCCGTATTGTGTCGATCGAGTGCATGCGCAATGGGTCGAGTCTTAGATTGCCTTGCGACATGGTGATTCCTGCGATAGGGCAAGCGCCGCATGCCGCTCTGTTTGAGCGATCGCGCGGTCCGAAGTATTTCGCCGGCGGCGACTGCGTGAACGGAGGCCGCGAAGTAGTGGACGCGGTGGCGGATGGAAAGCGTGCCGCCGTGGCGATCGTGAAGTCTTTCGAGGCGGCTCATGCCTGATCTGGCGACGACATTCGCGGGCGGCATTCGATCGCCTAATCCGTTCTGGCTGGCGTCGGCGCCGCCCACCAACTGCGGCGAGCAGATCATGCGCGCGTTCGACGCCGGCTGGGGCGGGGCGGTCTGGAAAACCATCGGCGAGCCCATCATGAACGTGTCGTCGCGTTATTCGTCGCTAGATTGGAACGGCCAGCGCATGATGGGCCTGAACAATATCGAGCTGATTTCGGACCGCCCCATCGAAACCAATCTGCGCGAGATCGCCGAGGTGAAGAAGCGCTATCCGAAGCACGCGGTGATCGCCTCGTTAATGGTGGAATCGACGCGCGAAGCCTGGCACGACATCGTGCAGAGATCGGAAGACGCGGGCGCAGACGGCCTGGAGCTGAACTTCGGTTGTCCGCACGGCATGAGCGAGCGCGGCATGGGGAGCGCCGTGGGGCAGGTGCCCGAGTACACCGAGCTGATCACGGGCTGGGTGAAGGAGAAGGCGCGGACGCCGGTGCTGGTGAAGCTGACGCCCAACATCACCGATATCCGGCAGATCGCGCGCGCGGCCAAGCGAGCGGGCGCCGATGGGCTTTCGGCCATCAACACCATCAACTCCATCACCGGCATCGATCTGGATACCTTGGAGCCGAGGCCCAATGTGGATGGTCTCTCTTCGCACGGTGGCTATTGCGGGCCCGCGGTAAAGCCGATCGCGCTGAACATGGTGCATCAGATTCAGAACGACGAAGCTTCGCGGCTGCCGATTTCGGGGATTGGCGGCATCGGCACATGGCGCGATGCGGCCGAGTTTATTCTGCTGGGCTGCGGAACCGTTCAGGTTTGCACGGCCGCGATGCATTACGGTTATCGCATTGTCGAAGATATGATCGACGGGCTGGAAAACTGGATGGGCGAAAAAGGCTTCGATCGCATCGAGGATTTTCGCGGGGTGAGCGCGCCCAAGGTCACCGATTGGAATCACCTGAATCTGAACTTCAAGATAGTGGCGCGCATCCACGAAGAGAAGTGCATTGGCTGCGAGCTGTGTTATATCGCCTGCTGGGATGGCGCGCATCAGTGTATTCACCTCGACCGGGGTATTCACCTCGACCGGGGTATTCACCTGAATGGCGCGCATTCAACGCCTCCGGCGATCGAAGCGGCAAGCCGCGCGCGCATTTCGATGACGCCGATTCCGAAGCTGGATCGTGGCGTCCCAGCAACTGCGCCTCTGGCGCGTGTTCCGCGCGTGGATGAGGAAGAATGCGTGGGCTGCAATCTCTGTGCGTTGGTTTGTCCGGTGGAGAATTGCATCACGATGGAACGGGTGGAAAATCATTTGCCTCCGAAGACCTGGGAAGATTTGGTGAATGGGAATCCTCATTAGGAACGGAACGGTGGTGTCGGCGGACAAAACTGTCGCCGCGGACGTATTGATTGAGGGCGGCGCCATCAAAGAAGTGCGCGCGGGCCTTCCAGCCGAAGCCGCTCATGAAGTGCTGGACGCCACCGGCATGCTGCTATTGCCTGGCGGCATTGACGCGCATACGCATCTCGACATGCCGTTCGGCGGGACTACCTCGAGCGACGATTTCGAAACCGGAACGCGCGCGGCAGCCATCGGCGGCACGACAACGCTGGTTGATTTCGCCATCCAAGCGCGCGGCACCAAGATGCGCGACGCTCTGGACACTTGGTGGAAGAAGGCCGAGTCGAAGGCTTGCATCGACTATGGGCTGCACATGATTGTCACCGATCTTCCCGAAGCGGGCCTGGAAGACATGGACGACATGGTGCGCGAAGGCGTGGCCAGTTTCAAGCTTTTCATGGCGTATCCGAACGTGCTGATGGTGGACGACGCTACCATTTTTCGCGCGTTGCAACAGACGTCGAAAAATGGCGCGCTCATTTGTATGCACGCCGAGAACGGCAGCGTGATCGACGTGATGGTGCGCCAGGCGCTGGCCGACGGCAAGACCGCGCCCATCTATCACGCGCTCACTCGTCCTACGCTGGCGGAAGCGGAAGCCGTGCATCGCGCCATTGCGCTGGCCGAGATGGCGGGCGTGCCCATTTACATCGTGCATCTGTCGTCAGAAGACGCATTAAATCAGGTGCGCGAAGCGCGCGACCGAGGCTTGCCCGCGTTTGCCGAAACCTGCCCCCAGTATTTGCTGCTCTCGATCGACGATATGAAATTGCCTGGGTTCGAAGGCGCGAAGTATGTGTTCACTCCGCCGCTGCGTGAGAAGCAGAATCTTCCGAAGCTCTGGGATGGGCTCAAGAGCGACAATCTGCAAGTGGTCTCCACCGACCATTGCCCGTTCTGTTTCGAAGATCAGAAGGCCCTGGGCAAAGACGATTTCACCAAGATTCCCAACGGCGGTCCGGGCATCGAGAATCGACTGCAGCTCCTGCATCATTACGGCGTGAATGCGGGCAAGATTACGCTGAATCGTTTTGTCGAGATCATATCCACAGCCCCCGCGCGCATCTTCGGCATGTATCCCAAGAAAGGCACGATCGCCCCAGGGAGCGACGCCGACATCGTGGTGTGGGATCCCAAATCCGAGCATCTTATCAGCGCGAAGACGCACCACATGCGCGTCGATTATTCGATGTTTGAAGGCTTCAAAGTGGTGGGCAACGCCAGGCAGGTGTTTTCGCGCGGCGAGTTGATTGTCGAGAACGGACAATACGTGGGACGCGCGGGCCGCGGACAATATTTGCGACGCGCGGCGAGAGGAGGGGCATGGACTTAGCGGAACGCGGGTCAGAAAATGCAGAGCGCGAATCGAGTCTATACAACAAAGACCTTGCTCCCGTGCCCATGGAGCAGCGCACCTGGGGCATCTACAATTACGCGTCGCTGTGGGTCGCCATGAGCGTCTGCATTCCTACCTACATGCTGGCTTCGGGATTGATCGCCGGCGGCATGAGTTGGAAGCAGGCCATTGGAACAATTTTGCTCGGTAATGTCATCGTGCTGATCCCGATGATTTTGAATGCGCACGCCGGAGCCAAGTACGGCATTCCGTTTCCGGTGCTGGTGCGGTCTTCGTTTGGTACGCGCGGCGCGAACGTGCCGGCCGTGTTGCGCGCGTTAGTCGCGTGCGGATGGTTCGGCATTCAATCCTGGATCGGCGGCCAGGCCATCTATTCGATGCTCCAGGTGCTGTGGCCTCGCGCGGCTTCGAGCGTGTGGACGCCCTGGGTCTGTTTCTACTTATTCTGGCTGCTGACGATGGCGGTAATCTGGCGCGGCATCGAAACCATCAAGTACCTGGAAGGCATCGGCGCGCCGTTCATGCTGGCGGTGGGACTGCTTTTGCTGTGGTGGATCGCGCGCAAAGCCGGCGGACTGGGGCCGGTGCTGCATAACCCGAGTAAGTTTCAAACCACGGGCGAATTCATGCGCTTCTTCATTCCGTCCTTGACCGGCATGGTGGGGTTCTGGGCCACAGTGGCGCTGAACATTCCCGATTTCACGCGCTACGCGCGATCGCAAAAAGCGCAAATGATCGGCCAGGCGCTGGGACTTCCGGCGTCGATGACGATTTATTCGTTCATCGGCGTCGCGGTAACGTCGGCGTCGGTGATTCTGTTTGGCCAGGCGATCTGGGACCCGGTAGCGCTGCTCGCGCGCTTTCATGAGCCTGTGATCGCGTCCATCGCTCTGGTCGCTCTGCTGGTGGCAACTCTGAACACCAACGTCGCGGCCAATGTAGTCTCGCCGTCCAATGATTTTTCGAACTTGAATCCACGCCTGATTTCGTTCCGCACCGGCGGCCTTATCACGGGCGTAGTGGGCGTGATGATGATGCCCTGGAAACTGTTGACCGATTTCCAAAGCTATATTTTCGGCTGGCTGGTTGGATACTCAGGCCTGCTGGGTCCCGTGGCGGGGATCATGATCACGGATTATTTTCTGCTGCGCCACACCAATCTGGACGTCGGCGAGCTGTACAATCCGGCGGGGATTTATCGGTATGGAAGCGGCGTGAACTACCGCGCCATCGTCGCGCTGGTGGCGGGCGTAGTCGTCGCCCTGATCGGCCTGCTGGTTCCTCCGTTGCGCTGGCTGTACGACTACGCCTGGTTTGTCGGATTCTTCGCCTCGTCGGCGATCTACTGGATCTCCATGCGCAACGCCTTAGGGCGCGGCGCTGACGTTCGCGGAAACCAACCCGCTGCTTTTCTCAGCCAGTAGCTTCTCGATGGTGGAAGTGAATTCCAGCTTCAGTTGCGTGTTGAACTCGCCGCTGGCGGGCGCGGCGAATCCGGCGTGAATGTGCTTCACCCGGCCATCGCGGCCCACGAATAATGTGGCGGGCCAAGTATTCAGATTCACAGCCTGCGGAACTTTCTCCCACATCTCAGCCGGCGCTCCGGCGATCAAGTAGGTGTACGGCACATCGTACTGTTTGATAAACGCGTGCACGCGGCCCAGATCGTCCTGCTGTTCCGGCTCTTCGAAATCGAGCGCGACGATTTCCAGTCCCTGGTCGTGATACTTCTTGTAAACCTGCACCAGGTACTGTGCTTCGTCGTGGCAGTTGGGGCACCAGGTTCCGGTGACGATGGCCAGCACCACCTTGCCCTTGAACTTCGGATCGTTGTTCGAAAGAACCTTGCCGTTCACGTCGGGGAAGCTATAGGCGAACACTTCGTTCGGATCTTTCATGGTGGTGTGCGTTGTGTAGTCGGAGGGTGCGGGCAGTGACTTCGCCTGAGCGACATCCTCGCGAAACGCGGTCAGGTTTCCCTGGCGCGGTCCGCCGCCCTTTTGCACCAGCGCGAGGGATCCGTCCTTGGCCGGCATTACTTCGAGCAAATAGGGACGCGATCCATCGAAGTGGCTCAGCATCCATTTGCCGTCGCGAAAGGTTCCGGTCAGCGCGCCGGTGTCGCCATCCACGCGCAGGATAGCCGCGGTGACATCGGCGCCCGATTGCTTCACGATAAACCGCCAGGCTTTCTCCCCCTTGGGGCTGTCGTAGGGGACGATCCAATTCCCGGCGATGGAGGGCGCGTCGCTAGCCGCCGCAGCCGCGTCAACGTGCCGTTTGGCTAGGAACGCATTGCCTTCCGGACCCTGATCGCCGCGCATCTGGATTTTACCCTGGAGCTGGCCGTCCTTCAACGTCGCGATGATCTTGGTCAGGTAATGTTCCTGGTTCAACACCAGCGTGCCGTTATTAAACGAAGCTTTGGTGGTGAACTCCTGGTCGTCTCCGTTGTAAAGCGTGCCCTTGAGCGTTGCGCCGTCGCCCGAGATATCGAGACGGAACGGAATGACTGCACCATTCACGGTTAAGCTGGCATCCCAACGACCGTCGATTAAATTTGCCGAATCCGCCCAAGCGGCGGTTGCGCCGAATCCAACTATCGCCGCGGTCAGGCCAAAAATGTTTTTCGAGAGACCCTTCATGAGGTGGTTCCTTTCCTATACTTTTTCCACTCGTCGGGTAGCCCTGGCTTCGTCGCCAGAAGAATTTCCAGGATCGCTCGTCGATCCTCCCCAGTGAGCTTCGCGAAATCGGGGCTCTGTTCGCGACCGGTCAATACTTCCAACAGCCGATGATAGACGTAACCTTTGGCCGGTTCGGGTATGTCGTCGAATGCCTTCGAATAAATCAGATAACTGCAGGGGTATTTAAAGATGCGCGAGTGAAGATCGAAGTCGCGCAGCGAACGCCCTTGGGAATCTCGCGGGCCGCGCGCCGTGAATTCCTGAGCGAACCCGGAATCGCCTTTGATGGGACTTTCGAGCGGCGCTTCGTTGGCGAAAAGCAGATAGCGCAACAGCTCTTCGGCGGGCTTCTGGTAATGTTTGCGCTGTTCGTCCGAAACCGGGTTCGTTCCCGCGGCGTACAATGCGATCCGGGTCTGATAGTTCGTTAGCGTGATCAGATTGTGCATTTGCGTCTGATGACCGAGCACCAGGTGCGCGACGATGTCGCTGCTGCCAGAGAGATAAGCCGCGGGTTCCATCCACTTGGAGAGATCGGTGACGTTGGCGCCCGCCGCGCGGTCCAACTGCTCGGGATTATCTTTATCCTGCACCACCACGTTTCCCATGTGCGTCTGGCTGCCGTGCGTGCCGGTGACGTACCAGCCGCCCCAGCGATCGTTCAAAGGGCTCTGCTGGCCGGTGATGAAGCTCTGCGTCTCCACGGCCTGCGTGCCGCTGGGCATGGTGTAGATGGACCGCAGCAGAACGCCGGGAATCCCGCGGGTGCCGGCTGCGATGTGGCACTGGGTGCAATCCAGCTCCGCTCGTTGGAACACGGGATGATCGCTTTGATGCTCATCGAGGATGTAGAAGATCGCGCCCTGCATCGGATCGAATGACACCACCTCGATCACCTTGCCGTCGTGCACCTGCCCGATATACACGTCGTCGTTAAAGTACAACGCGCGCGGCGTCCGCGGAGTGATTTTCTTGTACTGGAAGCTGGTTTTGGAAAAGACCAGCGTCTGCGAGCTGACGGGGATTTCGAGCCTTTCGAGCACCGACTTCAGATAGCCGTGCTGGGGTTCATAATCCAACTTTACGTCGCCATGATCGAGCAGCTTTTGCAGTTGGGCTACCGGATCGGTTACCTGATGCGTGCGGTAATTGATGGGCTCATCGCTAAATGGAACGTATCCTTGATTCTTGACGGCGATCTGGGCGAGCGCCGGAAGCGCGATCCAGCCGGCGGCAACCAGCGCGACGAACTGCTTGGCAAGGAGCATTCCCAATACCCAACAAACTCTATTGACTTATAACAGAACCCCGCCACGCCTGTCAATCTATTCGGTTTTGCCCGGATCGCCTGGACCGCCATCGCCCGGCGAGCCGCTATAGAAGGAACGACCGTCGCTTAGCGTGATGCGCCGCGCGTCCATCAAGTGTGAGCCGTCCTTAGCTCCATAGCCGTCGATGGTGACGGTGTCCCCAAGTTTGATGTCGTTCTTCCGGAAGCCCCGGCGCGACAAGGCGTTTGGAGCGCCTCCCTCGCAGGTCCAAGTAAGCAGGTTTCCCTGATCGTCTTTTACATCAATGTAGAGGTACGAGTGCGGATTGGTCCATTCCACTTTGCTGATCACGCCCGTGACGCGGATCGCTTTGCTCGCATCGTATTCTGCCGCGAAGGAGTGGTGCGCCGCAACGGGTAAAACCGATGCCGCGAAGGCCACGCCGAGGAGTGCCGCCAGCCTGATCTTCATGAACGAATCTCCTGATATACTCTAACATCGAGATGCGAGTACTGGTTGTTGGCTATTGGCTATTTGCGACCGCGGCTCTGCCGGCTGTGGCTCAGGTGCCTCACACCGCGGACGGACATCCGGACCTGAACGGATATTGGAAGGGCATGAAGAACACCGTGCCCACTGGAAACATCGCGAAGGATCTTCCGGGGCTGAAGCTGCCTCTCACGCCGGCGGGCGAAGCGGCCTGGAAGCACAACACCACAGCAACCGTCGATCCGGAGGCCATTTGCATTCTTGGGGGCATCCCACGCCACAATGCGAGCGGACTACCATTCATGGTTCTGCAGACACCGCACTATGTCACGTTTCTTTACTTCTATAGCTACTACCGGCTGATTCCCACCGATGGGCGCAAGCATGAGGAAGACCCGGATCCGTCGTTCTTTGGCGACGAAGTGGGCCACTGGGACGGCGACGCGTTCGTGATCGATTCGGTTGGGTTCAAAGACACGCAGGTGTGGGCGGATGAAAACGGCAGCCCGCATAGCGACGCGCTGCACGTGATTGAGCGCTGGACGCGGCCGGATGCGAAGCACATCCATGTGGACACCACGATCGAAGATCCGAAGTTCTACACCAAGCCGTTCACCTATCAGAGGACGTGGGAAGCGGGAGATCCAACGCAGCGGCTGGGGGAATACTCGTGCGCGGAAAACACCGTGGACCGGGAGCACCTGGGATTTGGTCCCGGGCCGATTCGTCCGGATGGATCGCGGGGATATGTCAACGCCGTACCGCTGCCGCCGCCTCCGCCCGCGCCGAAGCCAATCAAGCCATAAAGGAGTACGCGATGAAGCATTGCGGAGGTTCTAGAGGTCTATTACTCATCTTGCTGACAGCGACCCTCGGTCTGACAGCGACCCTCGGTCAGGCGCAGGCTTCCAAAGACGCCCTTCGCGACGAGATCGTTGCGCAGGAACGCGCCGAACTGGATTCGCTGAAGACCGGAGATATGCCGGCTTTCGCCAATTTCCTGGCGGATGACGCCGTGCTGCTCGATTCGCGAGGTCCCGCCGGCAAGGCGTTGGTCGTGGAGCACACCGCAGATTTTCGATTGCACGAATACACCATGAGCGACATCCATTTCGTCCCGCTTTCTGCGGAATCCGGGCTGATTGTGTACAGCATCGCCGAGACCGGCACCAGCCACGGCAAGGAGTTCACGGCCAAGGTTCATGTCTCGGCTCTTTGGACGAAGCGCGGCGGGAAATGGGTGTGCGTGTTCGGCCAGGAGACTGCGGCAAGGTAAAGGCGGCTAGTGCGCGCTGCCGGCGTAATTCTTCTCGCCCGCCGTGATCGCCAGCGCGAGACGATTTTGCGGCGGGGGTAGCGGACAGGTGGCATAAGCCGTAAACGCGCAGGGCGGATTCTCAGCCTTGTTGAAATCCAGCAGCACGAGTCCATCCTTGGCGGGCTCGGTGTATAGAAAACGAGAAGCGCCGTAAGTGGTCTTGCCGCTGGTCTGATCGCGAAGAACGAAGAACAGCTTACCCTCATCCAGCATGGGCTCCAGCCGGAACTCCCGGCCGTCCTTCTGAAACGTCACGTAGCCGGGGCTGGGCGTCGTTCTCTTCCTGGCCGATCGTGTTATGGAAAACGAGTGAATGCGGCGCAGGCCATGGCGGTATATTTCGCCTGGATCCGCCAGGACGGGATCTACCGGATACCACGAGAGGCCCTGGAAATGTTTGCGCGCGTCGCTGTCGTTATCTTTCAGGCGGATGCCGGCTTTGATCTCCGCGCCGGATCACATAAAACTTCAGATGGTTGATGGCCAGGACGTCGTCGTCTTCGCGCAGGGTGGTTTCGGTGGCGGGCTTGCCGTTAAGCGTGAGCGCGGACGCCGGGCGCCGGATGCAGCACCACCTTTCCCGCGTGCAAAGAGATTACCGCAACACGCGGCGGCGCCGATCCGGGCGGAAGCGGGACTTCGCTCGCCGGATCGCTACCCACGCGGTTGTCGCCTTCCTTCAGCCAATCCAGGCCAACCACCGTGAGCCAGCCGAAGTCCTTGGCTAATTCGTTTTGATGCTTCGCGCGCCATTGATCCACTTCGCGGAGGTAGTTGTCGCTGGTGCCGGCTGTGCTCATGGATAACGAGAGTGCGAGGAACGCGATGAACTTTCCGTTCATGTGTGATACATCGCTCAGATGTGATACATAAGGGGCTGCCGGCTGTGCTCCAGCTTGGCCGATTCAATCTGGCGGATCAGGTCGGCCAGCGTGGTCTTGTCGAGCACCTCGGCGATAGAGTCGCGCACCTGGCGCATGATGATTCGCGTGCCGCAATGTTCGATGTCCCCGCACTCTTCGCAGGGCTTGAATGCCGTTTCGCTGGCGCAGGGGAGCGGAGCGAGCGGCCCTTCGAGCAGTCGGATGATGGACCCGATCGTTATGGTAGACGGTGGACGGCTTAGCTGGTAGCCGCCGCCTTTGCCCTTCTTGCTTTCGAGCACGCCGCGGCCCTTCAGGTCGAGCAGAATGCCTTCCAGGAACTTGAGGGGAATGGTTTCCTCGGTGGACAGGGTAGCAATGAGCACCGGCCCTTCTCCATAGCGCCGGCCCAGGGCAAGCACTGCCTTGAGACCATACTGCGTCCGTTTGGAGATCGTTCTCATCCGTCTTTAGCCTATCATTTCTGTTCCCGCCGCCTTCCGTCGGCGTATAAGATCACTATGCCACCAGCGCGACGCAGCCGGTGACGATCAGCGCTACCGCCCACACCAGATCGAGATTGAACCAGCCCTGACGCAAGAGGGATAGTCCGAACTTCCGATAGACCAGCAGTGCGACGAGAGCGGTGACGCTGAGATATCCCAGCGTATGGATGAGCGTGGCCGCTATTCCGGTCCAAAGGCCAGTGGAAGCGCCGGCGCCCGCGGCCATCTGCATGTGATGTTCGTGTCCAGGGGGCATAGCATTCGCAGATGCGGTGTGCAACACGATGGGAAGCACCATCAAGCCAGCGCCATGCGCGCTCGCCATCAGGAACGACCAGATGGTGAGGTCGCGAAAGCCCACCTGCATTCCGCCCCACGCGAAATGCTTGCGCCGCAGAATTCGAAAGACGCCTAGGGAAATGAGGGCGAACGCGACAACGATCTGCACGTATCCCAGCGGCAGCACGATCTGAATCAGGCCGGCGAGCGCCAGCACCAGGCCTATTGACAGGGCATGGCCAAGAGTGATGGGCACCAGCGCGCGAGCTACGGCTTTGGTGGCGTGCTCCTGCATCCCACGCGCGACCGCGAACAGCCAGCCCATGCCCGGATTGATGCCGTGATAGGCGCCCAAGAGAAACAGCGCCGGCCAAGCCCCAGCTCGTCATGAATAACAGTAGGAATCGGACGACGCGTCGCCGCCGTCCAGGCGCACCTGATGGCCGCGCAGATCGCCGAAATCGAGGAAGAACTTGGGATCCAGCTCCATTCCGCCCTCCGGTTTTGCGTCCACCTTCACCATCCAGCTTCGCACGCCCTCCGGATAAAATTGCGCGTCCCAAGGCGAGTACAGCGAGTTGGTGAAATAGATGCGCTTGCCGTCGCGGCTCAGCTCCACCATCTGCGGACCGCCGTTCAGCTCGGTCTTGGGCGCTCGCGGATGCGCGGCCTTGCGCACGATTCCACCCAGGTGCATGGAGCCGGTTTTCTTGGGATGAAACGGATCGGACACGTCATATTGCAGAAACTCGCCGGTGCCCCAGCAGGAAATATAGAGGAAGCGATCGTCGAGCGACAGATTGATATCGGTGATCAGCGGCGGCACGGCTCCGAAGCCCTTCAGCAGAGGCGGCAGCTTCTCCGGATCGGCCGGCTCGGCGGGAATATCGATGATTTTCTTCACGCCCCATTTGCCGTCGTCGCGATGCCACACCCAGATGGAAGCCGAAAGATCCTTGAGGGAAACCACCACGCCCAGGAATCCGTAGGCGCGCGTGGGATCGTGCGCGGGACGCAGCTCCAGCGCCATCTGATATTCGGCGCCCAGATCCAGCTCCTGCAAATGACGGCGCTTGCGCAGATCCCACACGTGCAGCTTGTGCCCGTAGCCGCCGCTCAGAAGAATTTCGGGATTGACGCCGTGCTGCACCATGCTGGGCGTGCCCCATTCGCTGGTGATGACGGTGTCCAGGCCCAGGTGCCACCAAAAATCGTAGGCCAGATATTGCGGGCCGCGGTCGAGTTCCCAATTGCCGCAGAATGTCGAAGCTATCGTGATCGATCACGAAGATGCCGCCCGGGCCTTCGCCGTTGGTGGCGCCCAGCGCGCTGGCGTAGATTCCTTCGGGACCGCAATGAATGGTGTGGGGAGACGCGTAGCCGGTGCGCGCGGCCAAAGTTTCCGGCTCGATCACTTTCACGATCTGCGGCTTCTTCGGATCCGGCTTGGTGTCGACGATGTGGATGCGCGAGGAGTTGATGCCGGGCACGATCAGGTAGCGGCGCTCAATGTGAGGATGCGGCGCGTAAGGGCAAAGGCTGGCGCTGCAGGCGTTCCATCCGAAATGGTGCAATTCGTCGCCAACGTTGGGCATGTCCAACTGCCCCACCAGGTGGCCGTAGGCGGAGGATTGCGGGTCGACATCCACCACGCCCAGCGCGTCGGGCCGATTGTTGCCGTTCGCGTTCAGCATGGCGACGTAGGCCAGCTTTTCCGGGGGCGCCAACATGGCGAGTTTCGGGGATGGATAGAAAGTGGGATCTGGGCGCCAAAGACTCATCGGGGTCTCCGTTTCTCGAAGGGATTCTAGCATAGGTGGCCGCTTATTCTCGCAACTGCGCGTTGGCTGTTGGCTATTAGCTATTGGCACGGGAGTCGGTAATACCATAAAGACAGATGCAGACGATCTGATTGAAGCTGCCTGACGACCTTCTGGCGGAACTGGAGCGGGAGGCGAGGACCAGACGAATCACGAAATCCGCTCTGGTGCGTGAGAGCCTCCAAACGGCCCTTCGCGGACGGTCTCGGGGTGCAGCTTCCTGTTACAACCTGGCTGGGGATCTTGCGGGGACGGTAAAGGGTGTGCCGCGCGACCTGGCGCACAATCCGAAATAACAGAAGGTTTCGGCGAGTGAAGGAGCGGGTTGCGACACCAGCAGGCGGATCTTCGCGCGCTCATGCGCCGGTATCGCAATCGACCGATGTCATTGGCAGACGCGTGTCTCGTTCCACTGTCTGAGATCCACGGCGCAGCCGAGGTGCTCACTCTGGATGCAGATTTCCGAATTTATCGCCGTCACGGCAACAAAGTGATCCCGGTCCGGATGCCGGACTGAAGGGAGATACTGGCGGCCGGAGTGGATGGGGGCGGTTCGCCCGGGAGCAGGGCCAGATCGGCCGAGCACCGCACATCAGCGAGTCGGCCGTTTCACGTCAACTGAAGTGACGGCGACCTACCAGGATTGATTCCGTCGCCCGTGGATTCTCCGGGTGGGGGACGATTCGGAAGAAGTCATTCACCCTCCATCGCCAAATCCCGTTTCCTTGTTGTACACTTGGCTATCCTAACCGCGCAAACGGAATCATCTCAACCAGCGGAACTGCAAAACGCTCCGGCGCTTTTTGCCGTTTTGGCGTTGCCCTATGGCTTTATTGGGTCGGTGACTTTGCTCCTGATGCCGTATCTGTTGCGAAAGAATGGGATGGCGGTGGATCAGATCGCAACCATCATCGCGATAGCACTTCTGCCTTCGATCTGGTCTTTCCTCTGGTCGCCTCTCGCGGATTCAGGGTTCAGCAGACGTTCTTGGTTACTCGCCTCCGCGCTCGGCGCAGGTCTGGCCGGGGCCAGCGCGATTCTCGACATTCACGGTTCGCATCTAATTCTTGCGGCGCTGCTGTTCCTGATGAATGCCTTTGGAGGATTGCTGAGTTCGACCTGTGGTGCGCTACTCACGGCGATGCCGGTATCGCTCCGCGGGCGCTCGGCGGGCTGGTATCAGGGCGGCAACCTAGGCGGCGCGTCTATTGGCGGCGGTCTGGTTATTTGGCTGGGAGATCATGCGTCGTTGCAAGTTGTCGCGATGGTCATCGTCGCTGCATTGGTACTACCGGCGCTAGCTGCCCTTTTTATAGAAGAAAGCGCACCTATTCGCCGGGCAATCGGCCCGCAGTTCGCCGGACTCGCTCACGATCTGGGCGAAGTTTTTCGTGCGCGCCGAACATGGCTGGGTTTGATCTTCTTCCTCTCGCCAGTAGGGAGTTCTGCCATCGGCAACCTGATCTCTGGAGTGGGCCAGGATTACCATGCCTCGGGCAACGAAGTGCTGTGGGTAACCGGTATTGGGGGAGGTCTGCTTTCGGCGCTCGGCTGCTTCCTTGGAGGGATTGTCGCCGACCGGATGAATCGGATGTTTGCTTATGCTCTGGCGGGGGGCTTCTCCGCTGCGTTTGGCGTGTACCTGGGATTCGCTCAAGCCACCCCCTTCACGTATGCTGCGGGCTATTCGGGTTACTCAATCGCGTCGGGGGTCACTTGGGCTGTGTACACCGCGTTGGTGCTCGATGTTGTGGGAAAACGCAAACATGCCGCAGCCAGTGCGTACGCCACTGTCAATGCAGCGGGCAACGTTCCGATCACCTACATGACGTGGCTGGATGGCATGGGCTATAAGCGTTGGGGCACACCTGGCCTCATGGCGACGGATGCTGCTGCTAACGGCGCTTTCGGCGTCATCCTGCTTCTCGTCGCTATGGTCGCGGGGCGCCACTGGCACGACCGCGGAAAGTCCGGAACTGCAAAAGCCTGATAACCACGATCATCGTGCGAACTCACTCCAGACCGCCATCCGGAGATCTGTGTGAATGGAATGGCAGATGCTCCTGGATTACGCGCCACAGGGAGCAAGTTCGCGGCCGGCGCTGCGGGCCCTTCCCGAAACAGCAAGGGATTCCTCGCGGGAACGCGGGTATCCGGACGTATTGTCGGCTTATACGGCCAATCTCTGCCCGTTATCCGGCGGGGTTGAGTTTGCGGGTTTCCGCGAGAATTTTGGTGAGACGATTGATGAGGTTGGTCGAGGCGTGCTTCGGGGCGGACCGTTCGGCAGCGAGCGGCGGAACATCTCGATGGTATGTTGAGCAAACAGCAGCGAATCGACGACACCGTCCAGACCGCCGCGCGGCGAGAAGATGGGGGCTTTCGGTTGCGGCACGAGATGCCGGGGCTGGGATCGGGCCAGATGAAACTCCCGCTGCAAATCGGTGCCAGGCAACGTCGACGTAGCGCATCGTCATCTCCGGGATTGACGTGGCCGAGAAGCTTCATGAGCGCAGGCAAGCCTACGCCGGCGCGAACCATCTCACTGGCGTATGTGTGCCTGAGCTGGTGCGGAACGATGCGGGTGGGGATGCCGACGGCAGCGGCGACATCGGGAAGGTAAGAGCGCAGTTGTTTGATCAAGGGTCTGCTTGTTGCGTGGACGGGCCAGGAGCCTGACCGTCGAGCAGGGAGTGGATCGAAAGAACGGAAGAAGCGTAAGCGATGAACGAGTTGACAAACAAACGAGTCCACCGGGACCATCCGCTCCGTCTTCAGCTTGCCGAGAGGGACGTGAATGGCCCAACGATCCGGGCCGGCATTGTGGAGGCAATCATAGGCAGAGATCGGCACATTCGCCGATGCGCATCCCGGTGTGGCGCATCAGCAGCAGGACATTGGAGGGCAGATCATTGCGGCGAAGCAGTTCCTGCTGAATTAATTGATCCTGCTGTGCCGTCAGGGCGCGGGGCAGCCGTTGCGGAGCACGCGGAATGTCCTCGCGACGGATCAGATGGGCGAGGGCGGGAAGCTGCGCGGTCCAGGCAAGCTCTTCCAGAATGCAGCGCAAAAGCAGGAGGCGAGCAGATGTAGACGGCCGGCGCCAAGGGCGGGTTCTGCGAACGTAGATGGGCAAACCAGCCGAGGATGTGCGGATCGCGGCGCAGTTGATCTAACGAGCAAACGGCAGGATAGTCTGTCTCCGAGATAGATCAGAAAGTAGCGGGCGCCGCGCAGCGATATTGACGGGCAGAGGCTGGAGCGAGTGCGGCAGTGAGGGACTCGATAGCGCTCTGGAACTGCTGCAGCCAATGGATGTTCCAGGGGAGCATAACGGGAGGGTCTCACGATGGCGTTCCGGGTACGGGTCTAATGTGCTGTGCACACAGCTCGCGCATACTGCTGATAGACCTCAAGAGGAGTAACTTGCACATAGACCAGCGTCGTCTGGATTTGCGCGTGCCCCATCAACTGCATAAGAGCCGGCAAGCTGACGCCGGCGCGCACCATATCTGAGGCAAAGGTGTGACGGAACCGGTGGGGGTTTGCCATTTTGACGCCGGTGGTCCGACGATGGTAGCGGAACAATGAACGTAACCCCGCGGGCGTCATCCGGGCGCCGCGAGCGGGACCCTTGAGAGAAACAAACAGAGCGTTGGTGGAAGTCTGCGGCCGTTCCAGCCGCAGATAGTGATCAAGGAGTTGCGTGGCTTCCGGGGCCAGCGGCAGGAATCGGGTCTTGTCGCCTTTGCCGCGCACGCGGATCTGCGCTTCCGACAGCAGAAGATCGTCGCGATTCAGACCCAAGAACTTCATGGGAGCGGAGGCCCTGCAGCAGCATCAAACCAACGATGGCCAAATCCCGTGAGTTTCGGAAGCTGGACCAAAATCGGGCCACCTCGTCCACGGACAGTGGCACTATGGTTCGCTTGGGTGTCTTCACCCGTAACCGGCTCAAGGCAAGGCGTGGCTTGCCGATGCCCATTGGTGCTCGCTGCCAGTACGTCTGCTGAAGTCCCGGAGCGACCTGGCCGGGAGCGCCGGGAAATGCGATGCGCAAGGCGCGATCGACAATGCCAACCCGCTGGTTAATGGTGGCGCCAGTCAACTCGCGTTCTTGGCTGGACTGGAACCGCACATAGTCGAGCAGGGTAGTTTCGGTGAGATCACCTTTGGCAACCGCATCAGTGTGGTGAACACTCTCCCACCACCGGAGAAAGTGCAGTAGCTCGTGCGCGTACGTTCGCAGAGTGTTGTCGGCCAGACGGCGAAGAGTTTCGTAGTCGAGGTACTTGTTGATCCAGTCGATCTCACGGCCGGTCGCCTGCTCGACAATCCGATAGGGGCATCGCACATGGTTGTTGGAGGGCTTATGAACCACGCGAAAGGAGATCATTGCGCCGACTCCAGAAGGGACTGGAACTGGTGCGCGTCGCCGCCTTGAACAAAGAAGCTGTTCGGATCGTGGCCCACAGGCAGCGCTACAGTGCGCACGTTTACGCCCTGCTCGCCGAGTCGGCAGGCAAGCGACTGAGCAGCCTGTTGACCACTACAGTTCCTATCGGCATCAAAAGTCAGGTAGACGGTTCGCGGACCGTCGCAGAGTTGACGGAACTGGCGCGCATTGAGGTTGGTACCCATCGAGCAGGTGACATTGCGGAAACCGGCTTGCCACAATGCCGCGTAATCGAACAGCCCCTCGACCAGAATCAACTCTGGATATAGGCGGACCTGGTCCCATGAGTACAAGCCACCCTTCACACCCGGCAAGAAACGATGAGGCGGCGCCGTAGCAGACAGGCTCCGGCCATAGAGGTTCGCTTCCAGAGGAAATACCACGCGATGTCTGTAGGTGTCGTAGCCAGAGGCGGTCACCAAACCGGCTTGCCGCAGAGCTTGGACTGAGTGGCCCAACTGTGTGAGCCAACCTCGCAAACAACCGCCGGGTGCATAGCCAATCCGCATGTGCTCGATCAGTTCCGGTGAACGGACGCCACGCTGATCCAAATAAGCGATCGCCTCGCCGTGGCGCTGTAACTGAATGCGGTAGAATCCAGCGACTTCGTGCAGCAACGGCGCCAAACCGCGCCATTGCCGCAACAGCGACAGCGCTTGTGGGAACTTCACTTGGTGATAAAGTTCGGCAAGACGGATTACATCGCCACCACGACCACAGCCGTAACAGTAGAACAGGTTCTTGTGGGAATCCACGAGAAAGCTTGGTTCCTGATCTTCGTGCAGCGGACACAGTCCCATTAATCGACCACGGCTGAGTTGCCGGGCCGGCCGCCAATCATGAGCCTGCAGATAATCCAGCAATGGGATCTGCTGTTTCAACTCGTCGAGAGCTTGACGACTCACGGACTTCTTGCCTCGACGTGCAGAATACGGCAGAGCGCGCCCAGATCCCAGGCAACGATGGTGGGTGCCCGTAAAAAGAGTAGCGCCGGGCGGTCCGGCCTTAACCCAGCAGCAGAGGTTGAGCAGTCGCCGGTGTGCCCACCGGCGCACGGTGGAGGGATCTGGCAAATGGATCGAGTTTTTGCAGAGCGGTGCGGCATGCTCGACGGACTCTCCTGCGGCGATCCGCTCACACGCTTCCTGTCGACAGCGCAGAGTGTAGTGAGCCGAAGGTGCGAGCCACTCGGGCAAGATCGTGAAGGTCTTTCCGCACGACCGACAGACTCCACGTCGCACCCAGATCGATTCACGGTGATCGTCGTGGCTCTGGCGGAGTCGCCGTCCGTGGCCGATGATCGTGTCCTTCCGGCAGACGGGGCACTGCCGCGGCAAGAGGGCCAACGGGATCACCCCGGGTCGATGTTGTCTTTCGGCTCAGGCAGTGCGATAAAAAGAATCACGGCTGGCGTGAAGGCTCGCCGTTGACCGTTCTCTGCTAAGGTTTCGATCGGCTGGTCGGGCCTTCACCCTCCGGCTAAATCAGTTTCGAACGAAAAAAGAATACAGCTTTCTAGTCGTCGTCGTTGGGAGCCAGTCGGATACTGGTGGCCGATGGGTGGTGTTAAGCCGGAGGTATCTCTAGCGGTAGTGCCCAACTGTCCGGGAGCGCGGCGATCCCTTCGCGGAATAGCGTCGCGGTTGATGTCCCGACCCAGTAGGTTCTTTTTCCAGCCTTCGTCTTGACCGCATTAGCTCTGACGTAGTTGAGGAGCTTCTTGTAAAACGCCTTTAGCGCTAGTGGTGCGACCTCATTGGACAGTGTTTGCGTGTTCCAATAGGTTGGATGATAGCTAATGAACCCGCCGCCGATCCGGGGCTGGCCATTTTCCTCGAAATCATAGGGTCCAAGTAAATCCAGCGTTGGCCCTCCTATTTTTTGTGCCACGTAGAACACCATTCTGCCTTCCGCAGACCGAGCGCTGCGAACTTCAAGCGGACATCGATTGAAATCTTGGTGCTGGATATGGAACAGCTTCTCCATGTCATCCAGGCAGGTTTGAAACGCCGCAATATCTAAAATCCGCACCACATCTGGCCCGTGCAGGTGGGATGGAACGAGCCACGCGCCCGCTTCCAAGATGAAGCGTACGAACTCCTCAGTCTCCACGCGGCCGAACAGCAGATCCGTTTGTGGCACAAGGTGCATCGTAGCACTCGGCCGCCGAGTGATTACAGCCGTCGGCGATAGAACGCACGAAGCCAACGCCCCCAATCGAGTCAAGAGGTTCGCCGGGTTCGCACGTACATTGGCCGGTTATAAACGGCGTTGCTGATTTGTGCCTCGCGATCCCGAAACGGCCTGTGGGAAGTCGACCGGATCGGGAGGGCGGCACGTATCCGCTATTCCACGCGCCTGCAAATTGACGGAACGGCCAATGCTGAGATGTGGTCAGGTGTCCAATGAAACGGTCACCGAGATTACCCAGTACCCTTGCCGCGAGAGTAAACTGGTAGCAGTGCTCCATTCATCCAACCGTAGGGCGTTTTTGCGCGGTATTGCGGGTGGCGCGGCCGGCGTAGCCCTGGCAAATCGTGCGTTTGCGCAGACCGGGTCAGCACCGCTACAAGTCAACAAACTCACCGATTCGTTCCTCCTGATCACGGGCGCGGGCGGCAACGTACTCGTGGTCCTCGGTCCTGAAGACGTTTTGCTGGTGAATGGCGGCTCTGCCGAACGATCCGCAGGAGTTGCTGAAGCTGGTGGCCGAACACTCTGGCGGCAAGCCGGTACAGCGTGCTATTCAATACCTGCTGGCATCCGCAGCACACGGGTTCGAACGAAGCGCTCGGGAAAGCCGGCGCGAAAATCATCGCTCACGAAAACACCAAGCTCTGGCTGGGCACCGAAATCGACTGCGGCTGGGAAAAGAAAACCTATGAGCCGCATCCCAAGGTATCGCTGCCGAACCAAACCTTCTACACCGGTGTGCAGAAGATGACGTTCGGCAAGGAGCCGGTTGAGTACGGTTATATGATGCAGGCGCACACCGACGGCGACATCTATGTCTACTTTCCGGGGCCGAACATCCTGGCGGCGGGCGACGTGGTTTCGGTGGGTTCCTATCCGATTGTGGACTATACCACCGGCGGCTGGCTGGGCGGCATGATAACAGGCCAAAAGACCCTGCTGAAAGTAACCAACGCTGACACGCGCATCGTCGTTGGTAGTGGGCCTGGAAGTGGGTCTCTAATATCACATGCCGATCTGGAGGCTGAGAACCAGATGCTGGCGACCATCAAGGATCGCCTGGTGACGATGATGAAACATGGGCTGGGTCCGAAAGAGATGATCGCCGCGGCGCCCACCAAGGACTTCGACGAAAAATGGGGCAGTCCGGACCTGTTTATCGAGCTGGTCTATCGGGGCTTGTGGGGACATGTTCGAGAGCTGGGCGGGATCGTTTAGGACCGGGAGAAATAGACAAAATGACATGCGTCACTGGGTTGTGGCGGTTTTCTTCGCGCTGGTAGTACCGGTATGGATGCAACTGCGCGCCGCCTCGCCCGCGCGCCAAACCACAGCGCCTCCGGCGTCCCTGGCAGCGAATCGAGCCATGCTCGATCACTATTGCGTCACCTGTCACAACCAGAAAGCGAAGACCGCGAACATGACGTTCGACACCATGGATCTCGCGCACGTAGGCAAAGACGCCGCCGTGTGGGAGAAAGCAGTCCGCAAGCTGCGCGGTGGGATGATGCCGCCTCCCGGCATGCCCCGTCCCGACCTGGCCACGGTAAATTCGTTCGTGACATTTCTGGAAACATCGCTCGATCAGGCTGCGCTTGCGTCGCCCAATCCTGGAACCGTATCGCTGCATCGGCTGAATCGCGCCGAATATGCAAACGCGATGAAGGATGTTCTGGGCGTGGATGTGGACGCTGCCGCCCTGCTTCCCCGGGATGATGTCAGCAACGGCTTCGACAACATCGCCAACGTTCTGAAGGTTTCGCCGTCATTCCTCGATCAGTACATCTCAGCCGCGCGTGAAGTGAGCCGCCAGGCGATCTCGCATCCGCCGCCCACGGAGCCGGTGAAGGCGGTTCTGCATGGCGAGCCGGCCGATCCTGAGAGTCTGCCGATCGGGAGCGCGGGGCGGAATCGTCGCCGAATATCTTTTCCCCTACGACGGCGGACTACCAGATTGAGCATCACGGGTCCGATATCGGATTTTCACCATCGATGGGCTTCCGGTACCCATCAACGGATTTCGTGAAAGTGAAGGCCGGTCGCGCATCAGCTTGGCCTGACGGCGGCGGCCCATAGTTTTGCCGAACCCGAGGGCGATCTGCAGTCGTTCATTCCGGGCCGCGCTTTTCCGGGCTACGGTTTCGCTCCCGGGGGCGCTGGACCGGGCGGCCGCAGGGCCCCTTCCGGACCGAGTATTGAGATTGTCGGTCCATTCCGTCCCACCGGCAAGCCCGCGCCAGACCGAAAGCCGCGCGCGGATCTTTGTTTGCCATCCGCCCACCGAGAGCGAAGAGGCTTCCTGCGCGGCAAGCGCATTCTTTCCGACGTCGCGCATCGGGCTTTCCGCCGGCCGGTGACGGCCAAGGATCTGGCGGCGCCGATGGCCTTCTTCAAGGAAGGACGCGAGAATTCCGGCACATTTCGATGGCGGAATCCAGAACGGCATCATCGCCATCATCGCCAGCCCCAAGTTTCTCTATCGCGCTGAGCCGCCGCCGGCGGGCCTGGCGCCGGGAACGAATTATCGCATCAGCGATCTGGAACTCGCATCGCGCCTCTCGTTCTTCCTGTGGAGCACCGGTCCCCGATGACGAGCTGCTGACGGTAGCGGAGCAGGGCAAGCTGAAAGACCCCAAGATTTTCCGAGCAGCAGGTGCGGCGGATGCTGTCGAGCGAGAGATCGCAGCGCGCTGGTGACCAATTTCGCCTCCGAATGGCTGAAGCTGCGGGACATCGACACCATCGATCCCGATCCGTTTATCTATCCCAACTTCGATCCCAGCCTGCGCACGGCTTTCCGTCGCGAGCTGGAGCTGTTCGTGGACAGCATCCAGCGCGAAGACCGCAGCGTGCTGGATCTGCTGACGGCCAACTATACTTTCGTCAACGAGCGCCTGGCGCTGCATTACGGCATTCCGAACGTGCGCGGCGAAGAATTCCGCCGCGTGATTCTGCCCGATTCCAGCCGCTATGGCTTGCTCGGCAAGGGCGCGATCTTGATGGTGACGTCCTACGCGAATCGCACGTCGGTGGTGCTGCGCGGCAATTACATTCTCGAAAACATCACTCGGTACGCCGCCTTCGCCGCCGCCGCCCAACGTCCCGGCCTTCAAGGAAAACAAGGAAGGCGAGAAGCCGCACACCGTGCGGGAGACGATGGAGATGCATCGCGCCAATCCGACCTGCAACGCCTGCCATGGAATCATGGACCCGCTGGGATTCGCGCTCGAAAACTTCGACACCGTGGGCGCGTGGCGCAGCAAGGACCGTTATACGCGCACCGCCATCGATGCCTCCGGCAAGCTGATGGACGGCACCGTGGTCAACGGGCCGGACGATCTGCGCAAGGCGCTGATGTCGCATCCCGACCAGTTCGTCGCAAACCATGACCGAAAAGTTCTTGAGCTATGCGCTCGGCCGCAGCCTGACGGCTTACGATATGCCGACGGTTCGCAAGATCGTGCGCGACGCCGCGCGCGACAACTACCGGTTCTCGTCGATCGTGATGGGAATCGCCGAAAGCATACCGTTCCAGATGGAAAGAACGCCGGAGGCCGCGCCCAGCCAGGTGCAAGTGGCGACGGCGAAGCAGTGAGGAACTGAAGAAGGAGATCGAATGTTCATCACCAAGAAACATCTCGAGCGCCGCACGTTCCTGCGCGGCATGGGCGCTGCCGTGGCGCTGCCGTTGCTGGACGCCATGATTCCGGCGCGCACCGCGCTGGCCGCAACGGCGGCCACTCCGACGCCGCACATGGGGTTCATCTACTTCCCGCACGGCGCCATCATGGAACACTGGACGCCCAAGACGGAAGGAACCACTTTCGATCTCCCGCACCATCCTGAAGCCGCTGGCGCCGTTCCAGAAGCAGCTCACGGTGGTGAGCGGCCTGGAAAACAAGCCCGCCATCAGCCCGGCGGTGCACGCCATCACGCCCGGAACATGGCTGAACTGCGTTCATCCGCGCGCCAGCCAGGATCCCTTTTGCGGCCCGACTATCGACCAGATCGCCGCGGCGCACATCGGCCAGGACACGCCGCTGCCGTCGCTTGAAATCGCTATCGAAGGCCGCGGAGGCGGCGGCTCCTGCGATCGCGATTTTGGCTGCAGCTACTCGGGCACGATTTCGTTCCGCACTCCCACCACGCCGCTTCCCATGGAGACCGAGCCGCGCAAGGTTTTCCAGAGCCTGTTCGGCCAGGGCGATACCGCCACCGAGCGCAAGGTGCTGGGCAAGCAATATGCCAGCATTCTGGATCTGGTTTCGAGCGAAGCCACCGATCTGCAGCGCACGCTGGGCCCGGCGGATCGCGCGATGCTGAGCGATTACCTGGACACCGTTCGCGAAATCGAGCGGCGCATCCAGAAGATGGAAGCGCACGATCTGTCGCACGTCGACATTCCCAACGCGCCCGCCGGCACGCCGCCGCAGTTCGAAAAGCACGTCGGACTGATGTTCGATCTGCTGGCGCTGGCGTACCAGGCCAATATGACGCGCGTCTTCAGCATGATGATGGCGGCCGAGGTGAGCAATCTCACCTACAACCAGATCGGCGTGCCCGACGCGTTCCATCCGCTTTCGCACCACAACAACGAGCAGGCGAAGATGGACCGGCTGGTGAAGATCCAGACCTATCACACCGAACTTTTCGCGAAGTTCCTGGCCAAGCTGCAGACCATGCCGGATGGCGACGGCACGATGCTGGATCACTCCATGATTCTGTACGGCAGCAACATGAGCAACAGCAATATGCACAATCATTACCCGCTGCCGACCGCGCTGGTGGGCGGTTGGAAGACGCGTCAAGGGCGGCCAGCACCTGAAGTATCCCGACCAGACGCCGCTGGCGAACATGCTGCTCACGGTGCTGGATCGCGCGGGCGTGCCGCTGGATCGCTTCGGCGACAGTTCGGGCAAGTTCGCGGAGGTTTAAGATGCGTATTCCGCTTGCGCGCTTCTTCCGAGCCGTGACCGTGAGCGAGCGGTTGCTGGTCACCGTATTGATCGGCGCGCCCTTATTCGCGGGCGTCTCCGGCGATGCTTCGCTGGTGGATCTGGTGAAAGCGGACAACCAGCAGGCCGCCATCGCGCTGATTGACCAGCACGTGAACGTGAACACTCCGGCGTCCGACGGCACCACGGCGCTGGCTTGGGCCGCGCACAACGGCGACGTGGAGCTGGTGGACCGTCTGCTGCGTGCCGGCGCCGATGCCAAAGCAAAGAACCAATTCGGCGCCACGCCCATGTCCGAGGCCGCCTTCCTTGGAAACACCGCGATCATCGAAAAGCTGCTGAAAGCCGGCGCCGATCCCGATTCGCCGAGCGCCGACGGGCAGACTGCTCTGATGCTGGTGGCGCGCACCGACAATGCCGCCGCGGCCAAGCTGCTGCTGGATCATGGCGCGCATGTGGACGCCCGGGAGAAGCAGAAAGAACAGACCGCGCTGATGTGGGCCTCGGCCGAAAGCCAGCCGGCCATGGTGCGCGAGTTGATCGCACACGGCGCCGATGTCAATGCGCGCTCGCAAGTGGAGGAATGGCTGGCGCAGGTAAGCTCGGAGCCGCGCGCCCAGCACCAGTCCTACGGCGGATTCACGCCGCTGCTCTATGCCACGCGCGAAGGCTGTCTATCGTGCGTCAAGAGCCTGGTGGAAGGCGGCGCGAAATTGAACCTGGCGGATCCGGAAGGCGTCACTCCGCTGATCATGGCGATCACCAACGCGCATTTCGACGCCGCGAAATATCTGATCGAGAAAGGCGCGATGGTGGACAAGTGGGATTGGTGGGGACGCAGTCCGCTGTATTGCGCCGTCGACATGAACACGATTCCGCACGGCGGAAGAGCGGATGGACCGTCGCTGGATGAGACCACGCCGCTCGAGATCATCGAACAGCTTTTGGATAAAGGTGCGAATCCGAATCTGCAATTGAAGCTGCTGCCACCATTCCGTTCGGTGGGCGCGGATCGCGGCGTGGACCAGATGTTGGCCATCGGCGTCACGCCGCTGCTGCGTGCGGCGAAAGCGTTGGACGCTCCGGCCATCAAGCTGTTGCTGGCGCACGGCGCGCTGGTGAATCTTCCAAACATTCGCGGCACCACGCCCACCATGGCCGCGGCCGGCTTGGGTTCCGTGGATGCCGACACGCGCGGCGTCTTCACTACTCCCGATGTTCAGGAGCGTTCCATCGCATCGCTCAAGCTTCTGCTGGCGGCGGGCGGCGAGATCAATGCCACCGAGAGCCGCGGCCAGACGCCACTGCACGGCGCGGCCTTCTGGGGATGGAACGATGTCGTGCAATTCCTGGTGGATCATCACGCCAATTTGAACGCCGTGGATTTGAAGGGCAAGACGCCGATCGATTCCGCCATGGGCCGCGCGGGCGGCAACAGCCGGGGCGGGCAGCGCATCGACGTTCACGAAGACACCGCGGCTCTGCTCAAAAAACTGGGCGAGACGGCGTCCAAGTAGGCAGCGTTAGAAGGTCGCCCCCAAAAGCAGCGTGGCTTCGTTTTTGCCGAGGCCCTGAGTGGAGTGGCCCCAGTAAGCGTAGCGAGCTTGCGGCAACCAAGCGATTGGCCCCAATCGAAACCGAATCCCCGCCCCAACCTCGGCGCCGGTTTGAACGTTTAATCTGGAATCTCCATGAAATAGCGTGAACGGGGTGGTGGAAAAGTCACTCGTGTCAACGTGCAGTGAACCGGTCCGGAACGCGAATCCGGTTCCCAGGAACGGCTGCCAGGCAGCGTCGCTGGAGCGGAAATAATACTTTCCGAGCAGCGGAAATTCCCACAAGTTGGCGCGCTCCCGGAACGCGTTTCCGGCGGTGATAATACCGTTGTTGACGCTAATTATCCCGTAGGAGTAGCCAACCCGCTGATACAGGGCATCGGCTTCCACCGCGAATCCGGCCGGCAATCTGAATTCGACTAATCCGCCTACATCATAAATGCGGGATTCGTCCGTATAATCGAAGACATCGGTCAACCGAACGCCTCCGAGCGCTCCTACCGATACAAGCTGCGCGGACGCGGCGCTCGCCGCCGCCAACGCCAAAGCAAAAACAAGAGACAGTTTCCTCATGCGGCTTCAGAAGGCATGTCGACGGCCAATAGGGACGGATTATGTTTTGTTGAACTTGTGCCGGTGCAGGGTGTGAATCGTTCACGTCGGTGTGACGATTGCCGCGATGTCTCCCCGGCGTGATCCGCGAGTGCGCCTCAGCCGACGTACCGGCAGGGATCATCATTTCCGCAGGCTTCCGAGAAATTGGTGAGCGCGGAGAAATGACTCCGGTCAGGGCAGTTGGAATACCCACACCGCCGGAGCACGGTCGAGGTTCTGGATTTCCGGCACCAGCGGCGCGAACCCCGTCGCCTGGGCGCCGCCGTTGCCCACGCCGATAGCGATGTACTGCTTGCCGTTCACCGTGTAGGAAATCGGCGCGTTGCTCGGCACATCGCTCAGACGCGTTTCCCATAGCAGTTTGCCCGTCTGGTCGTCGTAAGCGCGAAAGAACCGATCGATGGAGCCGTTGAAGATCACCCCGCCGGCCGTATCCAGCGCGCCGCTCGACACCGGCGCGCGATGGCGCTCGGTCCACACCACTTCGCGCGTCAGCATGTTGACGGCTTCCACCCGGCCGTACTTGCCGTCCGAATCCGGACGAGGCCGCACCGTCGGGCTAACGCCGGTGGATAAGAAGGTCCGGCTGCCGTCGGTCACCGGCGCCAGATCCATACACGCCTCAACCAGCGGTATATACAGAATCTTCGTGTCGGGATTGTAAGAGCTCGGAAGCCAACTCTTGGCGCCGTCCGCATGGGGGCAGACCATGTGCGTTTGCCCGTCGCCTGGCAGCGTTTGCGGATTGATGGTCTTCTTGCCAGTGACCGGATCGATCGAGGAAACGATGTTTTGCAGGCCGAGGTCCTTCGAGTAGATCCACTTTCCTGTCTCCGCGTCGAGAACATCATAGGTGGCCTGCTTGCCCGAAGTCATGATCACCGGGCGAACCACGCCGTTCACCGGCATGCGCACGACCTGGCGTTCAAAGACCCAGTCGAGGTCCCACTGATCGTTAGGCAGGTGCTGGTAATACCAGACGAGCTTGCCGGTATCGGGATTGATGGCCAGCGTGCAGTCCGTATACAGGCCGTCGGTATTGACCCCCGGCCTCACGGGCTTCGCCAGCAAAGCAGTGTCATAGGTCTGCGCCACGCCGAAGAACGCGAGGTTGAGCGCGGAGTCGTAGCTTCCCGCGATCCAGACGGAGCCGCCGTTGCGCTCCTCGGCGGTGTGATCGTTCCAGGTATCGCCGCCGGGCTCGCCGGGCTGCGCGATGGTGTTGAATCGCCAGGCGAGGTTGCCGGTTTCGGCGTCGAGCGCGACAATGTAGTTCTTCCCGCCGACGTGGCCACTGGTTCCGATCATCACCTTGCCTTTGGCGACCAGCGGACCGCCCGAGAGGCCGAAGCCCCGTTCCTCAGTCAGCGGCTGATCCCAGACCACCCGTGCCGGTCTTTACATCAAGTGCCACTACGTGGACGTCGGAAGTCCCCATATAGACTTTGTTCCCGTAGATGGCGATGGCGCGTTTGTTGCCCGCGTTCACGCCCGGCGGCAACAGCCGCGCATACTGCCAGAGCAGGTCGCCGGTGGCGGCATCCAGCGCTTCCAGTTTGTCGCCGGGGCTGTGCAGGAACATCACGCCGTCATGAACCAGGGGCGTGGCTTCATTGGCGCCGGGGGAAAGCGTCCATGTCCAGGCGACGCGCAGATTGTTCACGTTCGATTTCGTAATCTGCTTCAGCGGGCTGAATCCCTGATAATCGAAGCCGCGGCGCCACGTGAGCCACTCGCCTGCGGGCGGGTTCTGCAGCAACGCGTCGGTGACGGGCGTGATTTTATCGAGAGGGTTCGCCTTCTTCGGCGCCGGAGGCAGCTTCACGCCGGCCGATAAGCCGCCGCCCAGTCCGCGGCCGCGTCCTCCCGGCGGAGCAGGGATCGTCACGGAAGCGAGCGCTGCCGCGTCCGATGCGAATTCTTTCCGTCCGGTCGCAAAACCATTCTGCTGGAGCACATAAGCGATGATTTGCGCGTACTCGGCGCCGTCGAGGCTTCCGGGATTGCCCTGTGGCATCTTCGTGCTCACATAAGTGAACAAATCGGCCGCGGGCTTCCCGCGCGAATTTGCCCAGAAAAGCCGCGCCGCGGAGCGGAGGGGCAGAGTTGCCGTCATCTACGCTCGGGCCGTGGCAGCTGGCGCAGTTCCGCTCGTATGCCGCTTGCCCTGCGACCGCTTGTGCCGATGTGAATAGCGCGTCCCCAGGTGGCGGAACCGCGCCGCGCCCCGGACCGGGCGCCTGAGCATGCAGCTTTGCGGGTGAATCAAACGTGATCGGGCTGCGATTGCTCCGCACAAGGCTGCGGAGAGCGCCACTCGCCATCTGTTTCGAGGATTTGTGGATGTCATGATGGTTCCCTTCATAGCTGACCGCTAACTGCGCTGACCGCTAACTGCCAAATTGTACTACTGTACTGAATCCTCCGGACGACGACCGCGTCACACCAATTCCTCCCTGAAGCAAATCGTGCCTGAAGCAAATCGTGGTCGGCCACAGTTTGTAGCCTCGAAGCGTCTACAGGCTCAAGCCGTGATCAACTCGCTTAAGTTTGAGACCGCTGAATCACACGCAAATCGTCGATGGCCTGGTCCAGCGGAATGTCCGCCAGTTAATAGGGGCGTCGGCGGACCAGCAGTTCATAGGGAAATATCACGTTCCGTTGAGCTCGTTTTACGGAGCGATACCTGCTCGGCCTTTCGCCCCGCTGGCATAGCCGGGTTGCAAATCGTGCGACGTAAGAGGCGGTATACTTGCGAAGAAGGGAGGCCAGACTTCCGCGCGGAAGCCAAACGCGGCTGACGACTAGAGCGGCCCGAACACGCTGGTGGGCCTCTTCAAAGCGGCGGCAAGCAGTATCCATGCCCGATGACCAGACAGGGCCCGATGATCAGACAGGCCAGATCACGGTGCTCTTGCATGCATGGAAGAAGGGCGACGTAGAAGCCCTCCGCGCTCTGGTGCCGCTGGTCTACAAAGAACTGAGGCGCCTGGCTCACCGCCGCCTCCGATCCGAACGGCCCGACCACACCCTGCAGAGCGCGGAACTGGTTCACGAGGCTTACCTGCGGCTGCAGGCAGGCCAACCAGGGGAACTCCGCAACCGGGCACACTTCATAGCTATCGCTTCGCGGCAGATGCGCGAAATTCTGGTAGATTATGCCCGCACTCGCCGCGCGAATAAGCGGGACGGCGGATGCCGGATCGCCCTCGATGATCCGGCTGTACTGCGGGTTTGCGGAGACACCGAACTGCTCGCGTTGGATACCGCACTGGACGAACTATCGCGTATGGACGAGCGCCAGGGAAAAATCGTGGAGATGAAATTCTTCGGCGGATTGTCGTCCCCCGAGATATCCGAAGTGCTGGGCATCTCGCGGGCTACAATCGACCGGGACTGGGCTACCGCTCGCGTTTGGTTGCACCGCCAAATCAGTAGGAGAGCGCAGCTATGACTTCGGAGCGTTGGGAGCAAGTCAAGGACTTGCTGCACCAGGCTATGCAACTTGCTCCCGAACAGCACACCCGGTTCCTCGATGAAGCCTGTTCCGAAGATGCGCTGCGTGCCGAGGTGGAATCGCTATTGCTGGCCGGCCAGGGCGCCGGCTCCAGCTTCCTGCAGCCGGCGGCGCTGGACGAATCGAGTAACGATTCGGATCGGGCCGGCGAAACTTGGGCTGGCGAACATGTTTTGCAAGCCGGACAGATTTTTTCGGAACGTTTTCAACTCGTCCGTAAGCTTGGCGAAGGAGGCATGGGCCAAGTCTGGCTGGCGGAACAGACCTCACCCGTGCGCCGTCAAGTAGCGCTGAAACTGATCAAGGCCGGGATGTACGACGAGTCGGTAGTGCGGCGTTTTCAGTCCGAGCGCCAATCGCTGGCCCTCATGGATCACCCCGCCATCGCCAAGGTGTTCGACGCCGGCGCGACGCCGCAAGGACAACCCTACTTCGTAATGGAATACGTACCCGGCCTTCCGATTACGGAGTATTGCGACCGGAAGAAGCTTAAGATCGGGGATCGGCTCGAACTCTTCGTCCAAGCCTGCGAAGGCGTGCAGCACGCGCACCAGAAGGCGATCGTGCATCGCGATCTGAAACCGGCAAACATCCTGGTGGTGGAAGTGGACGGCAAACCGATGCCGCGCATTATCGACTTCGGGCTGGCCAAGGTGGCCACGGCTCAGGTTGGCGCGAGCTTGTTTACCCAACAGGGACATTTTGTGGGAACGCCCGGGTTCATGAGTCCGGAGCAGGCCGACCCGAGCTCAGAGGACATTGACACGCGCAGCGACGTCTACTCGCTAGGAGTGGTTCTATATGTGATGCTGGCCGGGTCTCTGCCGTTTGACACCAAGCGGGGAGAGGCAATCGCTCGACGAGTTGCTGCGGAAATTGCGTGAGGAAGAGCCGCCGAGACCCAGCACCAAGGCAGGCGCACATCGGGATACCTTGGCCGCAATCGCCGCAGCGCGAGGTAGCGAGCCCCATCAAGTGTTGAGCCTGTTGCGCGGCGATCTCGACTGGATCGCGATGAAGGCGCTGGAGAAGGATCGCGCCCGCCGCTATGGCGCGCCTTCGGAACTGGCGGCCGACATTCGGCGGTATTTGAACCACGAGACCGTCACGGCGCGTCCGGCGAGCGGCGGTTACCGATTGCGGAAGTATGCGCGGCGGCACCGAGTGGCGGTGACGCGTGGCGGCTGGATTGGTTTTGCTGCTGGCCGCCTTCTCAATTCTGCAAGCCATCCAGTTGCGCCGGATCACGCGTGAGCGCGACCGCGCGAGGAGCGCGACGGCACCGCATCACCGATTTCATGACCGGCCTGTTCAATATGTCCGACCCGAGCGAGGCCCGCGGCAACAGTGTTACGGCGCGCGAGATTCTGGACAAGGCGTCGAAAGACATGGGCTCGGGTCTGGGGAAGGATCCCGAGGTGCAATCTCAGTTAATGTATGTCATGGCCCGAACCTACGGAAACCTGGGGTTATACTCTCGCGCTCACAAACTTGCAAAAGCCGCATTGGACGCCAGGACCAGCCGCTTCTGGACGGAACGATCCAAGGACGCTGGAGTCGATGACGTTGATGGGTTGGATTCTGGATAAGGAAGGGAGCGAAGCCGAAGCGGAGAAGATGGAGCGCCAGGCGCTGGCGGGCGAGCGCCGCATTCTGGGACCCGAGGACCCGCTTACGCTGCAGACCGAGGATGACCTGGCCCTCATCCTGCTGCATGGGGGCCATTACGGCGAGGAAGAGAAACTGGAGCGGGAGGCGATAGGAATCGAGACTCGAGTGTTAGGCCAGGACAATGCCCAAACGATGCAGTCGATGAACCATCTGGGAGTGTCGCTGTTGTTGCAAAGCCGGTTCGCCGAAGCCGAGCAAGAGTACCGGCGCTTACTGGATGTCGAGCGCCGCACCTTGGGGCCGGACCATCCGGAAACTCTGAAAGCGATGGCCAACCTGTCCACGTCCCTGCAATGGCAGAACCGCTTTGCGGAGGCCGAGCCGCTGTATCGCGAAGCATTGGCCATCCAGCAGCGTGTGCTGGGCCCCGAACATCAGAACACACTCCGCGCCATGTTTAACCTGGCAGGGCTTCTGGCTCTCGAAGGCCGGCTGGCGGACTCCGAGAACCTGTTGCGTAAGACGTTAGCGATTCAGTCGCGGGCCCTTGGACCCGAATACCCCGATACATTGGGGTCACAAGCCAACCTGGCAGACTTGCTTCTCAGGGAAGGCCATGTCCACGACGCGGAAAAACTGCAACGCGAAACACTTGACGCCCGGCGTCGCGTGCTCGGACCGGGAAACCACTTGACCCTAACGACCCAGTCCTTTCTTGCAGAAATACTGATCCGCGAGGGCCACTATGCGGAAGCCGAAAAGCTCGCCCGGCAGGCATTCGAAGTCCAGGTTCGCAGTCCGGGTCCGCAAAATCCCCAAACGCTGTATACGCTGTTGCAAATGGGGAGGGCCATGGCTTTGAGCCATCGCTACGCCGAAGCAAAAAAGCTATTTCAAGAAGCGATCGAAAAGGGAGGCGATTCCGGGAGGCAAGGGAATCGCTGGCTGGCATGGTACAACTTTGCCTGTGTGGCCGAAGCGGCAAACCACTCCGACGAGGCACTCCAGTACCTTCAGGAAGCGGTCAATCGCGGGTACAAGAATGCCGACGGTTTGATGGCCGACGAAAATCTGAAGAGCCTCCGCCAGAATCCGCATTTCCAGGCGCTCGTTGCCGAAATAAGACGCCCGCCCACCAAGGTTCAAGCCCAATAGCGGAGAGCGCTCCCATGCGCCGCCGGTTTCCCAGCGCCATCGCGACCGAGCCCGCGAGCGAAACCCCGACTGACAATCCAGTTCTGCTGGGTCTTTAAACAGAACCACCGCCCGCGAAATATTTGTTTGTGGCCGATGAGGCGTTTCGCTCGCGCTTTCCGCATTCCTCAATGTGCGTGGATTCAGAGAGAGAAAGGCGGAGGTTAACAAACCTATGCTTACAATTCGCAAATCGGGAGCGGCCGTTGCCTGGCTGATCTGCTCGGCAGCTATGGCCTACGCTCAGACGCCCATCATCGTGAGCGCCAGCGTGAACTTCGCAACCCAAGAGATCATCATCACCGGCGAGAATCTCTTGCCGGCCAGCGGCGCACTACCGGTGGTGAAACTGGACTCAATCCCGTTGACCATACTGGCGTTTGCCAGCGCTGCCAGCGAGGTAGTCACCGCCGAACTGCCGACCGGACTGGCGGCCGGCACTTACCGCTTGATTGTGAACAATGGGTCGGCGACACCGGGGGTATTCGACGTGGCCTACGGAGCTGTTGGACCGACGGGACCGGCTGGTCCGGCGGGGCCGGCGGGGCCGGCGGGACCGAAAGGCGCGACAGGTGCAACTGGTCCTGCGGGCCCCGCGGGTCCAAAAGGGCCGGCAGGAACGGTTACGTTGCCATTCAGCGGGAGCGCGGACGGCGGCACGAACGCCGTCTTCAACATCGTCAACACGTCCGCGGCGCATTCCGCCATGGGCGGCCACGGCGCACAACCATCCAGCGGCAATGGCGGTAATGGAGTTGGCGGGTACGGCGGAGCTTCCAACGGGGGCGCTGGCGGATCGGGCATGTATGCGCTGGGCGGACCCGCCACGCAATCTGATGATTTGGGGGGAACCGGGATTAATGCCAATGGCGGCTCAGCCACCAGCGGGTTAACCGGCGGGGCCGGCGTAACAGCCAGCGGGGGAAATGGCACAGTGGGCGGTGACGGCATCCAGGCCTATGGGGGAACGGGATCACCAAACGCGTTGGGCTTCCCCCAAGGGGGTGCGGGAATATACGCCGAAGGCGCTCCGATCGCGAGTGCTGGCTATTTCGAGGGCAACGTTTCCGTCACTGGCGCGCTCAGCAAGGCCGGCGGCTCCTTTCAGATCGATCATCCGCTCGATCCCGCGAATAAATACCTCTATCATTCCTTCGTCGAATCGCCCGACATGATGAATATCTATAACGGTAACGTCATCACCGACGGCAGCGGCACAGCCGTGGTCGGCATGCCCGCGTGGTTCGAGGCTCTGAACACGGATTTCCGCTATCAACTCACAGCCATCGGCCAGTTTGCGCAAGCCATCGTTGCGGCAAAAATGAGCAACGGCAGCTTCACCATCAAGACCGACAAACCGGGCGTGGAGGTCTCCTGGCAGGTCACCGGTATCCGTCAAGATGCCTGGGCCAACGCCCATCGCATCCAGGTGGAAGTAGAGAAAGCGCCGGCCGACCAAGGTCATTACATCCATCCGGAGCTATTCGGACACGAAGGGGAACCGAGCATCGCGCAGATGCATCATCCCCGGCCGCCGGCGCAGACACCAGAGCAATAGGAGGATTCTTTGTGACTCGAACGATGACAACTAAGCTCTTAGCGCTGGCAATCCTGGCAGCGCTCGCCTCCACCGTTGCCTACGCTCAGACGCCAGTAGTTCGGAGCGCCATCATCAATTCCACGACGATCACGATCGAGGGCTCGAACCTGCTGCCAACGTCCGGTTCACCTGCAGTGTATCTGGATGGGGTCCTGCTAACGCTGGTTTCATCTAGCAGCACGCATATTGTCGCCGAGCTCCCAACTGCCGGTTTGCCGGCGGGATCGCTTCGGCTGACAGTGGGTACCGCGGTATTCGACGTCACGAATGGGGCCGTGGGTCCAGCAGGGCCGATTGGTCCTCAAGGGCCGCCGGGAACGATTACGCTGCCATTCAACGGGACCGCGGACGGCGGCACGAACGCGGTCTTCAACATCGTCAACACGTCCCCGGCACATTCCGCTATGGGCGGCCACGGTGCGCAGGCAACCTCCAACGGCAATGCCGGTAATGGAGTTGGCGGGTACGGCGGAGCTTCCAATGTCGGCACTGGCGGATCGGGCATGTATGCGCTGGGCGGAGTTGCCACCTTTAATACTGATACCGGCGGGTCTGGCATCAATGCCCAGGGCGGCTCAGCCGCGAGCAGCGGCGGCTTTGGCGGGGTCGGCGTAACAGCCACCGGGGGCACTGGCGAATTCGGCGGTGACGGCATAGAGGCATACGGGGGGATGGGACAGGCAGGTACCGGCTCTGGTGGCGTTGGAATGTACGCAGTAGCTGCCAGCGGGGGGTGGGCGGGAGTGTTCCAGGGCGATGTGGACGTGCTTGGCACTCTCTCCAATTCCAGCGGCTCTTTCAAAATCGATGATCCGCTCGACCCCGCCAATAAGTATCTCTACCATTCCTCCGTCGAGTCGTCCGACATGAAAAACATCTACGACGGCAACTGTCGTCACCGACGGCAGCGGCACAGCCATGGTCAGCATGCCCGCGTGGTTCGAGGCTCTGAACACCGATTTCCGCTATCAGCTCACCGTGATCGGCCAGTTTGCGCAGGCTATCGTCGCGTCGGAAATCGCCAACGGTAGTTTCACGATAAATACCAGCAAGCCGGGCGTGAAAGTTTCCTGGCAAGTCACGGGCATTCGTCAGGACGCCTGGGCGAACGCGCATCGCATCCAGGTGGAAGTGGAAAAGTCGTCCAAGGATCAGGGTCACTACATTCATCCGGAGCTGTTCGGGCACGAAGGTGAACCGAGCATCGCTCAGATGCACCATCCCCGGCCGCCGGTGTCGGCGCCGGAGCAATAGGAGGACATTATGATTCGCACGAAGGTAATTGAAACATTAACGCTCGCCATCGTGTCAGTAGCCGCATCCACGATCGCCTATATGGCCAGGCACCGGTGACGCTCGTGAATTTCGACATCAGCAACGGAGATTTCCCTTATTTCGGGGTCTCTGGCTCAGGCCTCCAACGGGTACCTCTATGGGTCAACCTATGAGGGCGGAGCCAACAGCTATGGCACGATTTTCAAAATCACACCAGCCGGAGCGCTGACCACGCTGTACAGCTTCGGCGTGACTGAGGGAACTTTGCCGGTTGGTCCGCTGGTGCAGGCCGGCAATGGGGACCTCTACGGGACAACTTGGGAAGGCGGAACCCAACAGCTTTGGCACGATTTTCAAAATCACCCCAAGCGGCGTCCTGACAACCCTACACAGCTTCGATTCCACTGATGGAGCCGATGCTTCCTCTGGCTTGATCCAGGCCACCAATGGCGATCTCTACGGGACAACCTATTACGGCGGAGCCATCAACTGTGGCACGATCTTCAAAATCACCCCCGCCGGCGTGTTTACTAGCCTGCACAGTTTCGATCTCACCGACGGATGCCACACTTATGCGGGGCTGGTGCAGGCCACCAATGGCTATCTCTACGGGACAACCTATCAAGGCGGCGCCAGCAGCGTCTGCCCGGACGGCTGCGGCACGATTTTCAAAATCACCCCAGCTGGCGTATTTACAACCGTGCACAGCTTCGACGAGCAGGACGGGACCTATCCCTACGCAGCGCTGATACAAGCCACTAACGGGCTGCTCTACGGGTCAACGACGAGCGGCGGATCGTTCGGCTATGGCACCATTTTCCAGATCACCCCTGCCGGCGCGCTGACCACTCTGGTCTCCTTCAACGTACTGGACGGAGCCGATCCCCAAGCCAGCCTGCTGCAGGCCACCGATGGAAACTTCTACGGGACAACTCCGTCTGGCGGAAGGTCGGGGAACGGCACGATTTTCGAACTCACCCCGGCCGGTGTGCTGACAAGTCTGTTCAGCTTCGACGACACGGATGGATCTTCTCCTTTCGCTGCGCTAATGGAGGACACCAACGGAACTCTCTACGGAACAACCTATCTAGGCGGAACCCACAACGATGGCACGCTTTTTAGCCTTTCGCTGGGGCTCGGTCCCTTCATCGCAACACGTCCCGTCGCCGGCTTGGTGGGTGAGGCTGTCAAGATTCTGGGAACCAATCTGAACGGCGCCACTAGCGTCACCTTTAACGGCATCGCTGCAGTCTTCACGGTAGTTTCGAGAGCCGAAATCACCACCACCGTGCCCGCCGGCGCGACCAGCGGAACAGTCCAGGTGGTAACACCCAGCGGCCCGCTTTTGAGCAACGTGTCCTTTGGGGTGCTTCCGTAGAAAACCGCCTGGTGAATCTTGAAGCGGGTTAAACGTAAAGGGTGGCCAGCGACTCTTCCACCACCTGGCGTTACGTTCACCCGCCAGCGCACACTATCCGGGATGCGATGGAGCAGGCGCGAGCGGCGCAGGGTGGGCACAATTCCGCCGCCCCATCAAAAGCGCAACAACATTAAGCGCTGTATGTTGATAAAAACGGAAGGATAGTTGGTCGGGGCGAGTGGATTCGAACCACCGACCTCCTGGTCCCGAACCAGGCGCTCTAGCCAGGCTGAGCCACGCCCCGAGGTGATTACGCGCACACCTAGTGTAGCATTTTCGGTATGGAGCCGCGATTACGGCTGAGCGGCCGCGAGTTGGAAGTTCACAATCACGTGTTTGCGCGTGTCGTAGACGCTGACCTTCTTCACCGGAGTAGTGACGTCGCCGTGCTTGGCCAGCAACTCGTAATTGATATCCATGGGCAGGTCGCGGAAGACGTATTTGCCATCGTCCTTGGTGGCGAAGTCTACGATATTGGACGTCTTGGTGTTCTTCAACTGCACGATGGCATCGGCCAGCGGATTGTCGGACGCGTCCTTCACCGTTCCATCGATGATCCGGGTGTTGGATTCCTTCTCATTCTTCGTGCCGGTCGTTCTGCAAGATAAACGTTGGGCTTCTGGTCAGGGCCGTCCTGCGCGGGAGCGAGAGCAGGCCAGCAAGAGAAAAGATGCCAGCAGAATCCTGAAGGGATGCATGGCTTAAAACTTGTTCAACTCGGCGATCAGCGCCTTCATGCCCTTCTTGCGGTAGATCTGCGCCAGGCGCTGCTCTTCGTCGGAGGGCGCGACCACGCGCTGCAATTGCGGCGCGTCCAAATCGGCGCGAGTAGGAATCCATACCGCTGCCATCGGCGAACTCGACGCTGCTCACGAATCCAGTCATCCCTTCGATGCCCAGCGGCTGGCCGCCAAGCTGCGGAAACTTCAGAGTAGCATCTCCCAGGATCTGGCTCTTCTGACCGGGCGCGAGATTCAACTCAGCGGGAACGGACCCTGCCAGAAACTCGCGGCCGGAACGATCGTGCAAGATCCAGCCGACTTCGAGATAGCGAATGGCGCGGTCCGACCGGTTCTTTACTTCCAGGCGCGGCGCCCGCGCTTCATTGCCAGCAATGCGCGCCATGCCGCCCATAGGTTCGACGGGCGAATCCGGCAGGCTCAGAAAAGCGAACTGTACTTGCTTCTCGGGCTCAAAGTTGGTGGCGCGCGCCCCACGAACCACTTCCACGTCCAGGCTGGGACGATCGGCCTGGTGGGTCAAGCTTTCGAGCATTTCCTGCCGCAACTTGTCCGGCCCGCCCGAGGCCAGGACCGATTTGAAATAGCGCCGGTCGCGCCGCGCTTCCCATTCCGAAAGCGTCAAGGTACGCCGCGAACTCAGCTTGTCGGGGCCGTAGAAGCTCAAATCGTCAAACAGCACGCCGTCCAGGCCAATCTGGACCGGCACGCCCGCCGAAGCTTGCAGCGGCCGCAGCAAACGCAAATCAATTCGAACCGGAAACGTTTCCTGGGGACCGACATCCAGGCTGGTGACGGTGACCGAACCTTTGCCGCCAGGCGTAACGTCCTGCGCGGTGACCAGCAACGTGATGCCGCGAATCTTGCGCTGGCTGGAATTGCGCAACGAAAGAGCGGCATGAACATCCAGCAGCATGGCGCTGCCGCGCGGCATCTCGTTCGACTCGCCATAGTCGGCCGAGAGCAGGACCACCGGCGAATCCGGCGGCAGATCGATCTTGGGAAGCGCCGCGCCGAACAACACGCGTGTTGCAGAGGAACCAGAAAAAGCGCGGACGCGAGCAGAACGCTACTGCTCCGCATAATACACCTTGTTGGTGGTCACCTGGCCGGTATCGGCATCCACGAAGCGAACGCCGGCCGAACCATGCATGCTCACGGAAACCGTGGCTCCGTCCGAGTGCGGGATCAGAGACATCGCGCGGCCGTTTTCCCGGACCTGGATGCTGGACGAGGAAGCTTCCAGGATCACGTCTTCTGGAGCGGCGCGTGACAGCGGAGCCGGAGTGCACCAGAGTGCCGATGCGTTCGGTGCGGATGCGCTGCAAGGAGGCCCACAGGTGCTCGGCCTGCTGCGGCGGAAGGCTGGTCCAGAATGCGACGCCGAAAACCACTGTGGCGCCCAGGACCACCAGCGCAGCATTCCAACCCAGCCGGCGCCGTCCGGGTCTGGCGCAATGGCTTGTCAAAAAGAGCAATCGCTTCGCCCGCCGCCAGGCCGACGCGGATGTTTCCCGTCATTTCTTCGCGCCAGACGGTTCCAATTCAAACCGTTCGGCAATTCGCGGCAGTTCATACCTCGGCGGTCAAGTTCGCGAAGCTGGCATGCCCGCATCCCGCAGAGCCTTCAACTTCATGCCGGCATTCGGCGCAACGGGCGACGTGCCGCGAGATGCGCCAGCGTTCCCAGCGTCCCAGATCGCCGCCGGCAAACAGCGCGATTTGTGCTGCCGAAGGATGCTCTCATAACGGCTTCCTTTGTTGAGCCGCGCGCCGGCTGCGTTCCATATAGCGCTTCATTTTGATGCGCGCGTTGGCGATGTGCGATCGCACCGTGGCCTTCGAGCAGCCCATTTGCTCGGCCACCAGTTCGGCGGGCAGTCCCTCGACGTCGCGCAGCAGCAAGGCCGTCCGTTCCCGTTCGGTGAGCACTGTCAAACCTTCTTCGAGATACGCGCGATGTTCGGATCGCAGCACGGCCTGCTCGGGGGTCTCCGAAGGCTCACTCAGAGGTTCCAGCAGACTGTCGATCTCGCAGAAGGTCTGACCTTGCCGTTGCGCCGCAGAAAATCGATAGCGGTATTGCTGGCGATGCGGGAAAGCCAATGCGCCGCTTTGTCCAGTTCCTTCAGTTGATCCTGGCGCTGGAGGGCCTTGATGAAGGCCTCCTGGGTAAGATCCTGAGCGTCGTCGACGTTGCGGACGATCCGATAGATGAGCAGGAACACCCGCCGTAAGTTCTCAGAAATAAAGCGGTTTTGCAGCTCTTGTGCCGCAAGCTGCGCGGCCAACTGGGAAGCGTCGAGGGCAGGCGGGGCTCCGCGGTCGCTCATGAGTGATCTCGAAAGTGCCGAGTGCCGACGCCATACCTATAACAGGCTGACGTTAGAACAACCCAAACGTGCAAGGTTATTCGAGGCACTAGGGACTTATCGGCTCCTTCCAACTAATTGTATACGGTCGTGCCAAGGAGGCACGACCAAGAATACAAGGCCGCCTAGGGCGGCGGAATTCAAGGAATACGGAATCCAGAATTCACCAGGCGGGAGAAGGCGTCGGGAGGGAGGTCGGCGAGGGAGGAAACGGCCAGGTCGGCGGGGAGGGGCGAGCCATTGCGGCGGACTCCGATGCTGGCCATTCCGGCGCGGCGCGCGGCTTCGATCCCGGCGGGCGCGTCTTCGACGACGACGGACTGCGCGGGGGCAGAGCCCAGGCGCGCGGCGGCGGTGAGGAATACCTGCGGGTCGGGCTTGCCGAGCGTGACATCTTCGGCGGAAACGATGGCCTGGAAGCAGGGCGCGAGGCCGATGACGGCGAGCACACGTCGACATTTTCGCGCGGAGCGGAGGATGCGATGGCTTGCCGCCAGCCGTCGCGGGCCAGGCGCTCGGTCCAGTGGCGCGCGCCGGGCAAAGGGTCGAGGCCGCCCTCGCGGACCAGGCGGCGATAGAGCTGCTCCTTGGCGCGGGCAATTTGGTCAATGCGTTCGGGCGTGGCACCGGGAATCCATTGCGGGACGATGGCGTCGTTGCGCAGGCCGAAGGTTTTGAGGAATTCCTCGTGGGTGAGCGCGACGCCTTCGGCCGCCATGGTGTCGCGCCAGGCGAGCCAGTGGTATTGCTCGGAATCGACGAGGGTGCCGTCGAGGTCCCAGAGGACGGATTTAGTCATGCGGGCGAGGGTCCCACGGGGGCTGGGTGCGTTTGTGCGCGGTATTTATGGCGCAGAGCGGGAATCGTGCTGAGAAGGCTTTCGGAAAGCATCCAGGTTCAGAATATCGCGGCGGGGGGTGGGACCGAAAGGATGGGCGGAGTAAATCATTGGAGGCGGCCGGCGTCGGTGGCGGTGCGTCCAGGCCAGGCGAATCCTGCTGGAGGGGCGTGGCTGCTCGTTCGCGATTCGCGATTCGCGAATCGCGAATGTATAATGAGGACATGGCGTTGAAGCCGCAGGATGTCTACGTAGCCCTCAAGATCGCCGCCGGGAAGTCGCGGCGCGCGCCCTATTCGCAACTAGCCGGGGAGTTAGTGATGAGCCCTTCCGAGGTACACGCTTCAGTGAAGCGCGCCCAGCTTGCCCACTTGCTCCACGGAGCAAAACTCCACAATCGCCCAAACTTTGCCGCACTCGAGGAATTCCTTGTACACGGCCTGAAATACGTGTTCCCCGCCGAGCGGGGAGAGCTCACGCGTGGTGTGGCTACCTCTTACGCTGCCGAACCGCTCCGCAGCGTAATTACGCAGAGCAATGAACCTGCCCCGGTTTGGCCATACGAAGAGGGCAAACAACGCGGTATCGCATTTGAGCCGTTGTATAAAACCGCGCCGATCGCAGCGTTGCGCGATCGTTCATTTTACGAATATCTTGTCTTGGCCGATGCCCTTCGGGATAGCCGGATACGCGAACGAAAGTACGCAGAGCAAGAGTTGCACCGACGATTTCGCCAAGCAAAATGAGCGAATCCAATCTTGATCAGTTGATCGAAGCGGCGGAGGCCTTACGGCCTTTGCTTGCAGAGCTGGTGTTTGTCGGCGGATGCGTGACCGGCCTTTTGACAACCGACGAGGCGGCTGGCGCCCCTCGTACCACTGTCGATGTGGACGCAATTGCAGAAATCACATCCTACGCGGAGTATGCGAAGTTCGGAGAGCGTTTGCGCGCGCTCGGATTCAGCGAGGACACCAGCGAAGGCGCGCCGCTGTGTCGATGGGTATATCAGCGCACAATACTAGACGTTATGCCGTTGGATGAGAAAATTCTGGGGTTTTCGAACCGCTGGTACAAGGCAGCAATGGAATCGTCGACGACGCAAAGAATCTCGGCTGACCTTGAAATTCGGATAGTGACGGCTCCATTCTTTATCGCAACCAAACTCGAGGCGTTCAGGGGACGAGGTAAGAGAGACTTCCTCGGAAGTCATGACCTGGAGGACTTGGTGACGGTGGTTGATGGCCGCGAAGCCTTGCTTACCGAAGTCCAGCGGGCAGCGAAGGAACTCCGCGCATATATTGAGACCGAGATCAGCCGTCTGCTTGCAGCGAGTGGCTTTCTCGATGCGCTTCCCGGGTATTTGCTTCCGGACGCCGCGAGCCAATCGAGAATCGGCATCGTGTTGAAGCGGCTGGAAGGCCTCGCGACAAGCTCGGGCTAGAAGCGGCTTAACGGTGGGAATCCGAAGTGCAAACGGCCGGCGTTGCCCGCGGTGTGATCGAGTTGGAGCGTGACGTGGGTGCGGATCACAGCGAGATTGCGGAGCGCGCGGCCGAGGGGCGAAGATTTGGCGGCGGCGGAGGTGCCAGAAGTACGGAACATCAGTTCCACGCCGTCCCATGCCAGGCGAATGACGTGCTGTTCGAGCAGGATCATGCGGCGCTCCCTCTCTTCATCCAGCGGCGTGCCGGTTTCGACATGCCGCCGCGCAAGGTCCATGTAGTCGCCGGTCATCTTTAGCAGCGCAGCCTCGGCGGTATCGATCAGAGCTTGCGCTTCGCCAAAATGCTGGTGGAACTCCGCTTCTTGCGAACGCGCGTGGAACGGCGGGAAATTAGTCTTCTTATTGTTGAGGATTTCCTCGTAAATATCGAGCGCACCGCGCGCCGCGCCCACAGAGACGGCCGCGACTTCCGAGATGAGCAGCGGAGCCAGCCATCCGTGATACATCGGGTTGGGATGCAGCGCGTGGCCCGGTTGATCGCGAACCGGGCGGCCCTGCCCATCGAGAAACCAGAGAGCACGATCGGCGCTGACGAACGCGTCGTCGATGACCACGCGACGCGAGCCGGTGCCTTGCATCCCGATGACGTTCCAGTTGTCGACAATTTTGAACTGATCGCGATCAAAGAGAATCCAGGCGTTGCCGAGCGGAGCCTTGGTTTCGGGATCGCGCAGCATGGTTGAGCCGAAGAAATGCGTGGCGAGATCGCAGCCGGAGGCGTAGTCCCAGGCGCCTTTTATGCGATAGCCTCCATCCGCGGGAACGCCAACACCGCCAGGCATGCCGACGCCGGGCGCGCGGAAGTCGCCCGTGGGGCCGAAAACTTCGCGCTGGGCGTTTTCGGATAACTGCGCGGCGAGAACGGTGTGGCCGGAGGTGAGCGCAAGCACCCAGGCGCTTTCCGAGCAGCCTCGCGCGACCGCGATCATGACGCGGATAAAATCGGGCAGGGCGAATTCGTAGCCGCCGAAGAGGCGCGGCTGCAGGATGCGATAGAAGCCGGCATCGAGGAAGAGATTATTGGTATCGGCGGATAACTCGCCCGCTTCTTCGCACTCGGTCTGGCGTTGGCGGAGAAGGGGGCGCAGCGCGTCGGCGCGATGGAGGAGATCGTCGACGGTGAGGTTGGGCTCAGGCGGGGGGATGCCGATGGTTGGTTGCTGCACGGTAGTGACTTCTGTCGCCATCGGTATACAGTATATGATTGCGGAGGTTGAGCATGCACACGTTCTGCATCCTTTGGCTCGGGGGAACAGTCTTAGCGGCCTACGCGCTGGCTCAGGTGCCTCGGACGGCCGATGGCAAGCCGGACCTCAACGGATCGTGGAATCTTCCGTACACGCCGAACATGGCCAAAGACATGGGCGAGCTTCCTTTTACGGCGGAGGGGAAGGCCGCTTACGGCAAAATCAACACGGCTTACGATCCGACGGGATTCTGTTTATTTCCGGGCGTGCCGCGCATCAACAACTCGCCGTTTCCCATGCGAGTGGTGCAGTCGGCCGACTCTGTCGTGTTCTTGTACGAGTACATGACGATGTTCCGCGCAGTGCCTTTGGACAAGGCGGGGCATTCCAAGAAACTGGATCCAACGTTCATGGGCGAGTCGATTGGTTTTTGGGATAAAGACACGCTGGTGGTGGACACCATAGGATTCAACGATCGGACCTGGCTGGATACGGCGGGGCATCCGCACAGCGACGCGTTGCATGTGACGGAGCGGTACCAGTTGATGGATGTGAATCGCATGGCGTATGACGTGACGGTGGACGACGCCAAGATGTACACCAAGCCGTGGAGCAATCATCGGGTACTGGATCGGCTGAAGCCGGGCGATCGTTTAATGGAGTATTCGTGCGACGAGAATAATCTGGATCGGGACCAGGGTCATTTGCGGCCGGGGCCGACGGTGGTTCCGTTCAATAATCGTTAAGATCGCCTCCCTCGGTCGCGGCTCGGTAGGGCGGCCGCGAGTTATCCTGAAAGTATGAGACCTGTAGCCGTAGTCGGCATCGGGAAGACCGCGTTTGGCGCGTTCCCGGATCGCGATCTCCGTTCGCTCGCGGTGGAGGCTGGTCAAAAAGCCTTGGAGAACGGGCACGCCGGCCGTCGCAAGTGGAGGCGTTTTATCTCGGCAATTTCGCCGGGCCTTCATTTACCGGCCAGAATCACCTGGCGCCGTACATTTCCACAGCGATCGGGCATCGATGGCGTGCCGGCGACGCGTTTTGAGGCGGCCTGCGCTTCCAGCGGATCGGCTTTCTTTCACGCTGCGTCGGCGGTTGCGGCGGGTCTGTACGACATGGTGCTGGTGGTGGGCGTGGAGAAGATGACATCGCAGCCGACGCCGAGGGTGACCGAGATTCTGGCGGGCGCGGGCGATCTGTGCGGCGAAGTCAAGCCGGCGCCACGTTCCCGTCGTTGTTCGCCATGATCGCGCGGCGGCACATGTACCAGTACGGCACCACGCGCGAGCAGCTGGCCGCGGTGGCCGTGAAGAACCACGCGAACGGCGCGCTGAATCCGATGCGCACATGCGCAAGGTGATCACGATGGAGCAGGCGATGGCCGGCAAGCCGATCGCCGAGCCGCTCACCGTCTACGATTGCTCGCTGATCAGCGACGGCGCGGCCGCGGTGTTGATCGCGCCGCTCGAGCGCGCGGCGGAGTTCACCGATAAGCCGGTGCGGGTGCTGGGCATCGCGCAGGCGTCCGATTACGTGGCGCTCGATGAGAAGGCCGACATCACCACCTTTCGCGGCCGTGCGGCGCGCGGCGGAGAAGGCCTACAGGATGGCCGGCGTGCAAGCTGGCGGATATCCAATTCGCCGAAGTGCACGACTGCTTCACCATCGCCGAGATCATCGCCATCGAAGATCTGGGATTCGTGCCGAAGGGCGAGGGCGGACCGTATAGCTTGGCAGGCCGCACGTGCCTGCATGGCGAGCGGCCGGTGAACACCAGCGGCGGGCTGAAATCGAAGGGCCATCCGGTGGGCGCGACGGGCGTGGCGCAGATCTGCGACGTGGTGCAGCAGATTCGCTGCGAAGCGGGCGAGCGGCAGGTGACGCGGCATTCGCTGGGGCTGGCGCAGAACCTGGGCGGCTCGGGCGCCACCTGCGTGGTGACGATTCTGGGGGCGGTATGAACGACTCAGGACCGGAACCGTTTACACCGAAACCGTGGTCTACTCGCCGCCCGAGGCGTTCGCCGACGACGTGCCCTACCAACTGGCCATCGTCGAACTGGATGCCGGCGGCGCGCGTCACGGGGCGCGATGTCGCGGCGAGCGGGCGCGCCATCGGCGACCGCGTGGTCAATCGCGAATTCCGCGACGGACGTGCCTTTTTTCAGAAAGAACAATCATGAAACTGGCTGAGCGGATGAACCGCATCGGCGTGGAATCCGCCTTTGAAGTGCTGGTGCGCGCGCGGGCGCTGGAGGCGCAAGGGCCGCAGACATCATCCACCTGGAGATCGGCGAGCCCGATTTCGACACGCCGCGCACATCGTGGAGGCGGGCAAGCGGGCGCTGGACGAAGGCTGGACGCATTACGGTCCCACGCAAGGGCTTCCCGAGCTGCGCGAAGCCATCGCCGACGTACATCTGCCGGCACGCGCGGAATCCGGGTGGGCCCGGAGCATGTGTCGCGTGGTGCCGGGCGGCAAGCCGATGATCTTTTTCCCGATGCTGGCGCTGCTGGAGCCGGGCGATGAGGTGATCTACCCGAATCCCGGCTTTCCGATTTACGAATCGATGATCCGACTTCCTGGGCGCGACAGCCGGTGCCCATGCCGCTGGTGGAGGATCGCGGGTTCTCGTTCGATCTGAACTGCTGCGCGACAGCCTGACGCCCAGGACCAAGATGCTGGTGCTGAATTCGCCGCAGAATCCCACCGGCGGCGTGATTCCGGCGGAGGACATGCGCGCCATCGCGGACATGGTGCGGGACCGCGACCTGATCGTGCTGTCCGACGAGATTTATTCGCGCATTTATTGACGAAGACGCGCCGGTTTCGATCGCGCGCTTCCGGGCATGCTGGAAAAGACCATCATTCTGGACGGCTTTTCGAAGACCTACGCGATGACCGGATGGCGCATGGGCTACGGCGTGATGCCGACCTGGCTGGTGGACGCGGTGAACAAGCTGATGGTGAATTCGAACTCGTGCATGGCCAGCTTCACGCAGCGCGCGGGCATCGCGGCGCTGCACGGACCGCAGGACGCCGTGGACGCAATGGTGGCCGAGTTCCGGCGGCGGCGCGACGCCTTCTGCGCGGGGCTGAACACGATTCCGGGCTTCCGCTGCCCGATTCCGGGCGGCGCGTTCTACGCCTTTGCGAACGTGCAGGGGACCGGGCATGAAATCGAAGGAACTGGCCGACTCTGCTGCTGGAGAAGGCGGGCGTGGCGGGTTTGAGCGGGCGGCGTTCGGCGAGTACGGCGAAGGCTATATCCGGTTCAGCTATCGCCAATTCGCTATGAGAATCTGATGGAGGCGGTGGCGCGGATCCGGAAGTTCTTGACGGCATAGGAGCTGCAGATGAACGCCGATGGAAGCCGCGACTTAGCGGGGCGGAGGTGGCGCCAGAAGGGCCTGCCCGGTTTCACTGACGCCGCGAAGTCGCCAGATGTCCTGTGTCCTCCAAAAAGTCGCCGTGTAGAAGAGCAGATCCCGGCCCGATAAGAATTGAAAAGTTACGAGAGCTTTGTCGCTTCCTGCGTTGTATTGGGGCTCGCCACTTCCCTCCCAATTCCCGATCTTAACCGTTTCGGCAACGCGAGCCGCGAGTTCCTTCAGATTTGTCGCGGTCAGGGGGCTGGGTTGGGAAGGAACATATTCCAGCGCTTTCGCGACCGCACTCGCCGCCGATCGATTTCGCCTTTGCGTTTCTTCCAGTAGCTCCCGACTTCTTGGCGACGCGATCAACATCAAGCTTTGAATTGCGCCAGCTTCAACCCAGCCGTCCCCGTACCTGTTGAGCGCGCTGTTTCTGAGAAATGCCCAGTCTTCGTCCGCGGTTGGTTCCAGGAATGAACAAGCCACGCCATAGGCCCAGCGATGAGGGAAGGCCTCGCCCTTCGACGACGGTGGGTGTTGGATGATGAACCGGAGGTCGTCAGGTTCGCCAATGAGCGTAAGAAAATTTGCGGCCTCCATGCCGACCGTTGGATCGTGGAGCAACGCGCGTAACGCGGAACGGAGCTGAACTCCGTGATAAAAGACCGATTCGTAAAAGCGGTCCTCGTCGCTAAGGGGATGGAGCAGAATCAGCCGCAACTCTTTCTGTTGGGCTTTGCCCTGAAGCCGCGAAATACGCAGCACATCAGGATCTTGGGTTTGCACCGCCCTATCCTGGGCGTTGGCCGATCCGGCAAGCAGAATGACGAGGCTTAGCGTCATCAACACCGATGAACGCCGCTTAAGAGCAACTGCTTTTCTCCGAATTTTCATCCGCTTGTTCTAGAATAGTGGGTTGCCATGCCCCACAAGCTAACGAACATCCTGACGCGTGTGCCCAGCGATATCGAAATCGCGCAGGCCGCCACGCCGCTTCCCATTGACCAGATCGCGGCCGAGGCCGGCATTCTTCCCGAAGAATTGGATCTCTACGGCAAGACCAAAGCCAAAGTACATCTGTCGATTCGCGACCGGCTGAAGAATTCGCCCAACGGGAAATACATCGTGGTGACCGCCATCACGCCCACTCCGCTGGGCGAGGGCAAAACCACCACCACGGTCGGCCTCAGCCAGGCGCTGGGCGCGCACCTGGGAAAGAAAGTATTCACCTGCATTCGCCAGCCCAGCCAGGGCCCGACGTTCGGCATCAAGGGCGGCGCGGCCGGCGGCGGCTACAGCCAGATCATTCCGATGGAGGAGTTCAATCTCCATCTGACCGGCGACATTCACGCCATCACCGCGGCGAACAATCTGCTGGCCGCCGCCATTGACGCCCGCATGTTTCATGAGAGCAGCGCCACCGACGAACAGATGTTCGAGCGCCTGTGCCCGCCGTCCAAAGACGGCAGCCGCAAATTTTCTCCCGTCATGCTGCGCCGCTTGCGCAAACTGGGCATTTCGAAGACCGATCCCAACGAATTGACGCCCGAAGAGCGCAGCCGCTTCGCGCGCCTGGACATCGATCCGGAGACCATCACCTGGCGGCGGGTACTGGATACCAATGACCGCATGCTGCGCCAGATCACGATCGGCCAGGGGCCCGAGGAAAAGGGCTTCACGCGCAGCACGGGCTTCGATATCGCGGTGGCCAGCGAGATCATGGCGGTCCTGGCGCTGGCTACCGATCTGGCGGACATGCGCGAGCGGCTGGGCCGCATGGTGATCGGCAGCAACAAGGCCGGCGAACCGATCACCGCCGACGATATCGGCGTAGGCGGCGCGCTGACGGTGCTGATGAAGGACGCCATCATGCCCAACCTGATGCAGACCATCGAGGGCACGCCCGCGTTCGTGCATGCCGGACCGTTCGCCAATATCGCGCACGGCAATTCGTCGATTGTGGCCGATCAGATCGCGCTGAAGCTGGTTGGGCCCGACGGCTACGTGCTCACCGAAGCCGGCTTCGGCGCCGACATGGGCTTCGAAAAGTTTTGCAACATCAAGTGCCGCTACAGCGGGCTGAAGCCGGACTGCGCGGTGCTGGTGGCCACCATTCGCGCGTTGAAGATGCACGGCGGCGGCCCGAAAGTGGTGGCCGGGAAAGCCGCTGGCGCACGACTATACCGCAGGAGAATCTCGAACTGCTGGAAAAGGGCTGCAGCAACCTGATCCGGCTGATTGCAAACGTGCGCACGTTCGGCATTCCGGTGGTGGTGGCGGTGAATCGCTTCAAGGACGATACCGATAACGAAGTGGCGCTGGTGCGGCAAGCTGGCCATTGCAGCGGGCGCGGCCGACGCGGTGGTTTCGAACCATTGGGCGGAAGGCGGCGCGGGCGCGGTGGAGCTCGGCAAGGCCGTGATCGGCGGCTTGCGAGAAGCCCAGCGAATTTCCAGTTCCTCTATCCGCTGGAGCTGAGCATCAAGGAAAAGATCGAGAAGATCGTGAAAGAGATGTACGGCGGCGCGGGCGTGGAGTATTCGCCGGAAGCGGAGAAGAAGGTGGAGCTCTACACGCGGCAAGGCTTCGACAAGCTGCCCATCTGCATGGCCAAGACGCAATACAGCTTGAGCCACGATCCGGAGCTGAAGGGCGCGCCGAGCGGATTCACGGTGCCGGTGCGCGACATTCGCGCCAGCGTGGGCGCGGGCTTTCTTTATCCGCTGCTCGGCACCATGGCCACCATGCCCGGCCTTTCGACGCGGCCCGGTTATTACGACGTCGATCTGGATGCGGCGACGGGACGAATCATCGGCCTGTCGTAGTAAAACCGCTTACTGACGTGCGCGGTTCAGTAAGCTTCGTGCAAAGAGAGCCGCGACCGTGAGGGAGCCGGTACCTCGAATGTCCGATTCCATCTGGAGCGCCACGCTCGAACAGTTTCGCGATCGTCTGGCGAGTATCGAGTCCGTGCCGGCGGGCGTCAGCACGGCCGCTGTCAGCGCCGCATTCGCGATCGGCTTACTGACCAAGGTTCTGAAGATCGCGTCCAGGCGCAAGGACTTCAGTGGCGACCGCGTCACTGGTGGGCGCGCTGCTCGACCAGGCGCGGGAAGCATCGCAAGCGCTGTCGCGCCTGGCCGACCGGGATATCGTCGCGTACCGCGAACGTTCCGCGACGAAATGCATTACCGTGCCGATTGATGTTGCGCGTGCGGCTGCGGAGGGTCTCGCGCTTTGCGATCAAGCGAAGCCCCTGGTTCACGCCTTACTGGCGCCCGACCTGGCACTGCTGAAGAGTTGCTGGCGGCAGCCGTTCGCTCCACGCTGCTCACCGTGACTTTCAATCTCCAGCAGTTGCCCGGAGGACGATCGCGTACCGAATTGAAGCTAACCGCCGAGCTTACGCTGCTTTTGCCGCCGTTCCGTGCGGATCGATGACGAACTTCTTCGCCGCGCCCTTGTCGAAATCCTGATAGCCTTGCGGCGCTTCGTCCAGCGAAATGATGGTCGCGTTCACGGCCTTGGCGATATGCACCTTGTCGTGCAGAATGGCCATCATCAGTTGGCGGTTGTACTTCAGCACCGGGCACTGGCCGGTGATAGAACGCATGCGACTTCGCCCAGCCGAGCCCGATGCGGATGCCGAGGTTGCCGATCTTTGCGTTCGCGTCGACGCCGCCCGGATCGCCGGTGACATACAGACCGGGGATGCCGATGGCGCCGCCGGCGCGCGTGACCTCCATCACCGAGTTGAGCACCGTGGCCGGCTGCTCCACGCCCGCGTCATGCCCGTGCCCGCGAGCCTCAAACCCGACGCAATCGACCGCCGAATCCACTTCCGGCGTCCCGACGATCTGCGCGATCTGCTCGGCCAGCGAAGCGTCCTTCTTCAGATCGATGGTTTCGCAGCCGAAGCTCTTGGCCTGCGCCAGCCGCTCCGGAATCATGTCGCCGACGATCACCACGGCCGCGCCCAGCAAGTGGCAGGACGCCGCGCAGGCCAATCCGACCGGGCCCGCGCCCGCGACATAGACGATCGATCCCGGTTCCCACGCCCGCGGTGACGGCGCCGTGATAGCCGGTGGGGAAAATGTCGGACAGCATGGTCAGGTCCTTGATCTTGGCCAACGCCTTGTGCTTTGTCGGGGAACTTGATCAGGTTGAAATCGGCGTACGGAACCAGAACGTATTCCGCCTGGCCGCCCACCCATCCGCCCATGTCCACATAGCCGTAAGCCGCGCCGGGACGCGCCGGATTCACGGTCAGGCAGATTCCGGTCTTGCCTTCCCTGCAATTGCGGCAGCGCCCGCAGGCGATGTTGAACGGCACGGTGACGAGGTCGCCAACGTTCAGGAACTCGACGTCGCTGCCCTTCTCGATCACTTCGCCGGTGATCTCATGTCCCAGAACCAAGCCCGCCGGCGCGGTGGTGCGGCCGCGGACCATGTGCTGATCGCTGCCGCAGATATTGGTGGTGACGATCTTCAGGATGACGCCGTGATCGATCTTCTTGCCCGCGGGGTTCTGCAGTTTCGGGAAGTCGATGGATTGGACTTCGACTTTGCCCGGTCCGAGATACACTACTCCTCGATTACTTGCCATAAGAATTCTCCTTTCGACTTCTTGGTCAAATTAGAATGCGGCTGCGCCCGCTTCGGCCACGGCGTGGTCCTGATCGCCCGAGCCGCCGCTGACGCCGATGGCGCCTACCACCTTTCCACCTTTCTTCAGCGGAATGCCACCGGCGAAGATCATGATCTTGCCGTTGTTGGAAGCGTGAATTCCGAAGAACTGCTGGCCCGACTGCGAGTGGGTGGCCAGGTCCTTGGTCGCGATATCGAATGCGCGCGAGGTATAGGCTTTCTTCTGGGAAATATCGATACTGCCGATCCATGCTCCGTCCATGCGGACGTGGGACACCAGGTTGCCGCCTTCGTCGGCTACAGCAATATTCATGGGCTGTCCGATTTCCGCGGCCTTCTTCTCCGCCGCCGCGATTACGCGTCGTGCATCTGCCAAACTAACCATCGTCTCTCCTTTGTCGTTGTAACGTGATGTGTGCGAATTTTGTTTGCCTGATTGGCCTCAGCAATTATACATCAGGCATATCAAACGCAACTACACGATTTCCAATGATTTGCTGCAGCACGAGGGGCTGTAACGGTGAGGTTCGGGAGGCTCAAAAACAAAAAGCGCTCACAGGTTTTGATTACCCATGAGCGCCGTCTGTCGGAACGAAACTGTTCCGCTCCAGCGAAGCTAATTACTGCGCAGCAGCAGGAGGTTCGGTGGCGGGCATTCGTCGCGCCGCGGTGGCAGGTGTAGCAACTAACGTGACGACGTTGCTCCATCGGGAAACTTAGCGTTGATCTCGCGCGCCATGGTCAACATCATGCGCGCGGTTTCCTTCTTGGGATTATCGTCACTGGCGAAATCACCCTGCACGTGACAGAACGTGCACTGTACGCCGAGAGCAACAGTGAACGCACGCATGGTCATGATGACCTGTTCTCGGGGCTCGCCGGTCAGAATCTTCAGGTTCTTCAGCGGGGGTGGTGGGCCCTTGGGCTTATCTTGGGCGCTGAGGCAGACGGGGACAAGCAGCAGTACTACCGCTAGTATTAAACGCATGGGCAATGCTAACACGTGAAAAATAGGCTGTCAACAATTTCCAGCGGCTGATCTGATAGCTCAGTGGGCCTCATCCCTGCCTCGCCGGCGACACTTGGTCCGAACGTTGCCAGCCGGGTGAACAATATGTGTCATCCTCATTTCGGACGCGCTACCTTGATTGATATATCAGAATTGGTTACGAAGATTTGGGAAACTACCAACTCCCGGGATACGCTCTCGAATCGGCATGAGTTGATACAATCGGGGAACATACCAATTGGATGCCTAGCGATCCGCCGACGATCTGCGAGGAACGTGCCAGCCTGCTCCGCAAGTACTCGGACGCGGTGAGCGGGTACTCCACCAGCGTGCGCGAAATGGCCGCATTCGTGATTTCCGGCGAAGAGGTCCGCGCCAACGAAGCGCGCCGGACTTGCCGGACGGCGTGGGACAATGCCGAGAAGTCCCGCCTGGCTTTGTACCGGCATGAAGCCGATCACGGTTGCTCGCGCATCGCCAACGTGCGAAACGTTCCCGATTAGCTGTTCGCGGTAACCAGATTGGAAACGATCTCGCGCCAGCGCTGGGCTTCCTGCGGACGTCCCGACTGTTCTTCGGCCAGAGCCAGCATCTCGAGCGCCTGGATGAGCATCGGCCCTCCACTGCGCTCCAAAACGCTGATCGCGTGATTCAACAGCTCTTTGGCAGGCCCTGTCCTCCGGGCTCTCAGATAAAGGCCCGCCAGGCGCACTTGGGTTTCCGCATTCTCCACAGGATTCACGCCCACCAGGCGCGCACGCAACGCCAGCAAGCGTTCGAACTCGCCCGCCGCGCCGTCCAAGTCTCCCGATTCCTCGAGCGAGGACGCCAATTGAGACAGCCCTTGAGTGGCCTCATGGGAATCCAAACCCTCGGCCTCACGATGGATCTCAAGCGCCCGCCGCAGGCAGGTTTGCGCCTCCGCGTGATTCCCGTGGCGGCGCAGAAGAGTTCCAAGATCTCCCAAGCTCCGGGCCGTCTCGGTGTGCCCTGCCCCGAAGACTCGCTCGGACTGCTCAGCCGCCCAGCGGAACGCTTCCATGGCTTCGGCCTCACGACCGGTTTTGAGACGTACCACTCCCAACTTCTGATAGCATTTTGCGACGCGCACGCCATCCGGCCGGGAATGGGCCTGCTCGGCTTGCAGAATTTCCGAGATGCTCTGCTCCGCCTCCGGATATCGAGCTTGTTCCAGTTGAAGCTCCAGCAAAGCGTCCTCGGCCTGGGCGCGCAGCAAGCGGCTATTCGCCACCGCCATCGCCGCCTGCAAGGACTGTTCCGCTTCCCTGAATTTCGCCTGACGCCACTGCGCGCGCTCCAGATTCAGCAGCAGCTTGCAGCGCTGATGGTTCGAATGCCGCCGCTCGCCCAACGCTAACAACAAGTGCTTCTCAGCCTCCGCCCAATTCCGGCAGTCGAGCTGGCGCTGACCCTCCACAATCTGGAACTGGCGCTCTTGCCACCATTCCTTGACGCGCTCCTCGGCCCAGCTGGCGATCCGCATCACCATGCGGATGAGCGCCACGAAAAGTCGTACGATGCCGAGCATAATCCTTTGTCGTTTATCGACCGGAGATCAAATGGACTTTAGAAACCCTGCATGTTACCGTTTCGGTTACCGGCGCTCCGGGGCGCGTGGCAACCATGTTCTTGCTCAGCATCTGCCAGTGGCTGGACAGCACGCGATTGAACGCGATGCTGCGCCAGTCCAATTGGGCGTTCCCCACGCTCGACACCATCCACACGCTCGGGATCGTCCTGGTGGCGGGCACCATCATGCTGGTGGATTTTCGTCTGCTGGGTCTGGGGTTGCGCAGCGTGCCGATCGCGCAGTTGGTGGCTCGCATTGTGCCTGCCACGCTATGGGGCTTCGGATTGATGGCGGTGAGCGGCGGTCTGCTATTCTCGTCCGAAGCGGTGAAGATGTATCACAGTCCGGCGTTTCGCATTAAAGTGATCCTGCTGGCTCTGGCTGGGCTCAATGCGCTCATCTTCCACCGCACCATTTATCGGGACGTCGCCCATTGGGACCCTGGGGCAGCGACGCCGTCGCGCGCGCGACTGGCCGGGCTGTTATCGCTGGCCTTTTGGATCGCGATCATTGCCGCGGGACGCGCCATCGCCTACGCGCCCGGATATGATCTGGGATGATGACTCACCGGCTGCTACCTATATTTGAATGGTTGCAGCACACCTACCTCGCGGAAACCATTCGCCACTCGGCGGCGCTGATCGCGACGCTGGAAATTATTCACCTGATCGGGATGGCGCTTTTGATCGGCACGATTCTCATGGTGGACCTGAGCCTGCTTGGCCTGGGCATTGGACGGCATCCGGCTTCCGAGATTGCGCGAGGACTACGAGGCTGGACGATGGCCGGCCTGGCGATCATGCTGGCCAGCGGTCCTTTGATCCTGACGTCGGAAGCGGTCCGGTGTTACAAGACTCCAGCCTTCTGGATAAAAATGCTGTTGCTCGGGATAGCGGTGGCGTTTCATTTCACCATTCACCGCAGAGTGACGCTGGCGGAGCCGCCGGTGGCGCATGCCAGCGCGAGGATGGTTGCCAGCCTGTCGCTCGCGTTATGGATCGGCGTTGCGCTGGCGGGCAAAGGCATCGCGATCTTCCAACCGAGTTGAGATTACGCGATGCTTTGAATGACGCCGCCTTCCACGCGGAGCGCGGCGCCGTTGGTGGCCGAAGATAATGGACTGCAAACGAAAGCCACCAGCGCGGCAACCTCGTCGACGCGCGCGAAGCGCTGCAACAGTGACGAAGGGCGGACGCTACGGAAGAACTCCTTCTCTACTTCTTCGCGGCTGATCTTTCGCGCGGCAGCCATCTGCTCGACAAATGTCGCGACGCCTTCAGAATCCGTGGGACCCGGCATAACCGTGTTGACGGTGACGTTGGTGCCCGCGGTGGTCTCGGCCAAGCCGCGCGAGACGGCCAGCTGCGCGGTCTTGGTCATGCCGTAGTGAATCATTTCCGCGGGAATCTGCAGCGCGGATTCGCTGGAGATGAAGACTATCCGGCCCCAGTTGCGCTCCTTCATGCGTGGCAGATAGTGCCGGCTCAGGCGCACTCCGCTCAGCACGTTGACCTCGAAGAAGCGCAACCAATCGGCGTCGGGGATTTGCTCGAAGGGTTTGGGCTGGAAGATGCCGAGGTTGTTCACCAGGATTTCGACCTCGGGATATTTGGCGATAATTTGACTGACGCCGTCGCTGGTTCCGAGGTCGGCGGCGAATCCCTCCACTTTGCCTTTGGGTCCGGCGCCATTCAATTTTTGAAGCGCGGCATCCACCCGCGCCTGAGTGCGGCCATTGATAATGACGTGCGCGCCTTCAGCGGCCAGCGCTTGGGCGATAGCATAGCCGATTCCAGCCGTCGATCCACTCACCAGCGCGCGCTTATTGTCGAGCTGTAGGTTCATGCTCGCTACTCGACGAACTCCACCTGGTACTCTTCGATCACTGGATTGGCCAACACATCGCGCGCGATTTGATCGATCTCGGCGCCAGCCTTAGCGCGATCGGTCCCAGGCTCAAGCGTGATCTCGAAGAACTTGCCCTGGCGCACGGCGGCGATGGAAGTATGCCCCAAGCCTGCCAGAGCCGACCGTATGGTCTGCCCTTGGGGGTCGAGAACGGTGGGCTTCATCAAGACGTAGACGCGCGCTTTCATGACCTTCTATTGTATCCAGAGGGCGCGACATCACGGTTTCCAGGCCGGTCCTCGGACCACTCTGCCCGGAAGAGCGTTCGTCATGCTGCCGTGATCGATCACCGCGACGCCGTTCACCAGCACGTATTGCATGCCTTGAGAAAGTTGATTGGGCTTTTCGAAGGTAGCGAGGTCAGTGATGGTGTCGGGATTGAAAACCACGATATCCGCCCACATGCCGGCCTTGATGACGCCGCGATCTGAGAGCCGCAGATGGGAGGCGGGCAGCGCGCTGAATTTGCGGATGGCGTCGGGCAGCGTAAGCGCGCCATCTTCCCGGACGTACTTGCGCAGGATGTGCGGGAACGTTCCATAAGCGCGCGGGTGCGGATGCTCCTGGCCAAGTAAGCCGTCCGCAGCAGTGCCCTGAGAATCGTTGCACACGCTCACCCACGGTTGCTGGAGCGCCAGGCGGACGTCGGGTTCAGACATGCCGAAGACGGCGACATCGGTGGCGGCATTGTCTTCGATCAGCAGGTCGAAGATAGTATCGAAGGCGTCCTTCTTCCAAAGCGCCGCGATCTCCGCGATGGTCTTGCCTTGCAATGGCAGCAGCTTGGGATTTTGGACCACGCTGAGCAGGATGGCTTCGGCGCCGGGAATCTCGTCCCATTCGTTGTCCCAGGTGGTGCTGGGGGTTTGCATCTCTTTTCGGATGCGAGCGCGCATAGCAGGATCCTTCAGGCGCTCTATCAGTTTGGCGTCGCCGCCATCGTGCGCCCAGGGCGGAATGAAGGCCGAGAAACTGTTGAACCAGGCGGTGTACGCATAAGTATTGGCGCCGATTTCGACGCCCGAACGGCGCGCCTCATCGATATGCGCGACGATCTCGGGCATGCGCCCCCAATTCTGACGGCCCGCCGCTTTGAGGTGCCAGATTTCGACCGGAACATGCGCCTCACGGCCAATGCGGATAGCTTCGTCGATGGCGGGAATGATGGCGTCACCCTCACTGCGCATATGCGAAGCGTAGATACCGCCGAGCTTGGCGCCCTCCGCCGCGAGAGCAATCAGTTCTTCGGTGGTGGCATAGGGCGCCGGCGCGTATTGGAGCGATGTGGAAACGCCAACCGTCCCGTCGTGCATGGCATCGCGCACCAGCGCCTTCATCTTTTCGAGTTCGGCGGGGGTGGGCACGCGATCGCCATCGCCGATCACCGCCCTGCGCACCTGCGTCGCGCCCACGTAGCTGGCTAAGTTGATACCCATGCCCTGCTTTTCCAGGCGGGCGAAGAATTCGCGGAAGGTATTCCAGGAAGGGTCGATTTTGTAGTGCTCGTAGTTGGCGCGGTCCGCTGCGCGAATGGCGTCGGTGAGAGGCGCGGCCGATCCGCCTTCGCCGGTGATTTCAGTGGTGATGCCCTGATAGATTTTCGACGGAAGATGCGGATTGACGAGCATCGATGCTTCGCTCTGACCCAGCATGTCGATAAAGCCCGGAGCCACTACCATGCCGGCGGCGTCGATGGTCTGGCGGGCAGTGGCTGAATCGAGATGGCCGATGGCCGCAATATGTCCATCGCGGATTGCAATATCGGCTGCGTACCAGGGCGAGCCGGTGCCGTCAATAATATGACCGTTGCGGATGACCACATCGTAATTCTGGGCAAATACGCTAAGCGGGAGGAGAAGCAGAAGGGTGAACTTCATTCAGCTACTATCCCACTTCCGGGTCTATACTTGGGCTCATGCGCAACCTGCTTGCCGCAATTCTGCTCTTCGCCGGCCTGATTTGCACCAGAGCCGCCGGCGCCGATACTTGTGATCGCGCGTGTTTAAACGCCGTCCTCAATCAATATTTGAGCGCCATGGCCGCCAACGACTCGACGAAGGCTCCGGTGGCTGCCAACATCAAGTACACCGAGAACGCGGCTCGCCTGCCACTCAACGAGGGCCTGTGGTTTACCGCGGCCGGTTTGACGGACTACAAGATCGTGCTGGCCGATCCACAGGGCAGCGCCGCGGCCTTCATCGGCGTGGTGACGGAGCACATGCCGCCCGGACAAGCGGCTCGGAACACGATCCTTGCGTTGCGGATTAAAGTAGCCAATCGGTTGATCACCGAGGCGGAGGCGGTGGTGGTTCGTAACGTGAACGAACGCAACATGGGGAATCTGCACACGCCGCGTCCTGCGTTGCTCGAGACCTTAACCGCCGCCGAGCGCCGCCCGCGGGCGGATCTGATCAAGATCAGCAATCTGTACTTCGACGCGATCGAGCAATCCAGCGGCACCATCGCGCCATTTGACGACAACTGCAATCGTTTGGAGAACGGGATGCGCACGGCGGGCCCGCCTTTGCCGGGTACAGCGGACAGCGGACGCCCCACCGAGCGCTGCGCCGACGGCATGAATTCGGGCGTCTTTCAGGTGATCACGGCGATTAAGCCGCGCCGCGTCCTGGTGGTGGACGAAGAGAAGGGACTGACCTTCGGCGTGTACATGTTCCAGCACAAAGGGCTGACCCAGATCACGATGAAGGACGGCTCCACGCGCCCAGCGCCCTATTTCGTGGGCCAGCCGGTGACCATGCCGATGGCGGAAGTGTTCAAGATCGTCAATGGCAACATTCGGGAAGTGGAAGCGATCGGCGTCCAGATTCCCTACGGGCTGGGGCCAGGCTGGGAATAGTGCCCGGCGGGATGTGTATTTGCGGGTGAACGCCTTGAAGAATGACGATCGTAGTGGGTTACTTTGCTCGCCCAGAAGGCCCCTCGGACAGCATCTGAACGCGATAGAGCGACTCAAGAGCGGTCATATACAAGGTTTGACGGTGAGGGCCCGCAAATGCCAAATTCCGGACGACAGACGGGACGCGAATAGTTCCGAGGTACTCTCCCCGCTGATCAATCACCTGCACGCCGGACACCGTGGCGACATAAAGCCTCCCTCTCGAATCGAGGGCCATTCCGTCAGCGCGGCTCCGCAGCCCCCAGGGGGGCCATTGCTCCGGCTCCCGAAGTTTCACGAACGGCCGCTTGTTCCTCAGACGTCCGTCGGGTGGACGTCGAACGCGTACACATATTCTCCGAATGAGTCGTCAACGAACAGGGTCTTCTCATCCAGACTCAACGTAATTCCGTTTGGATACACCATCTGATCATCGATGAGAAGTACCTCTCCGTTAGGGCTGATGTAGCATACACTGCGGCGCTCCGTGGGCGCAACGTTCGGCGCATAGCGCGGTCCGGGATCGGTGAAATAAATCCCGCCCTTCCGGTCCGGTATCAGGTCGTTCGGCGCCCGCAATGGTTTGCCGCCACACTCCGTGGCCAGCGCCGTGAGCTGACGGTCCGGCGTGACAGCAACTACTCGCGCGCCACCCCCTTCCGCAACCAGCAGTTGTCCGTTCCTTAACGAAAAAAGACCGTTTGCGCGCTTAGTATTCTCACGCCACACGGAAAACGTCCCGGCGGCATCCAGCTTGTACGTCCGATTCTGGTCGAGATCGCTGAAGTACAAGCCGCCAACTGCAGTGGCCACGGGCCCTTCGAGAGCTTGAAAGCCTCCTCGAACCAGCTCCGCTCGCGCTTCGGCCGCGATCACCTTGCGAATGGACGTTCGCTGCCGCGGCGGACTTTGAGCTCGGCCAACGCCGACGGCCAGGATGGCTGAAACTAGGCATGGCCCGGTTCTCATTATGGGGATTCGCTTTTGCGGATCATTCTCGGGTTCAGCCAAGTTTATCCTAGTCTAAGATGCAGGACAAAAACTGAAATCCGCGATAGGAGGAAACCATGAATCGAAACTATGTAGCCGCCCTGACAGCATGTTCTATCGCCATTGCATCGTTCGCTATGCGGGGAGCCGACAGCAACGCCGCCGAAGAGGCTGTGATCCGCAAGATCATTGGCGCTCATGATCAGAAGGGAGGGGGTGGTCTTGAGGGAGTGCCGCAATTGGCGGATCGCGTCATATGGACCGGTTCGGCAAAGCGGCCCATGGTGGGCGACGAAAAGGAACAGTTGTTAGGCACCAGCAGCGTGCCAGACCGCCTCCCGGGACATACCACGATTAAGACCGAGCCTATTCGGATCGTGGTCGCCGACAGCCGCGATCTCGCTTACGAATACGGCAAGATTACTACCGAGTTCGATCTGAACAGTGGAGAGCACGTCAAATTAGAAGCTGGTCTGCTCAGGGTGTGGCAGAAGCAAGACGGCAACTGGAAGGAAGCCGCGGTCTTTACGCGCCCCTACGATGGTAAGTGAAAAGGCGGATGACGCCGGGTTGGCGTTTAGCGAAGAATGCCGGTGTGACCAAGCGAGTAGCGGCCGGGCTGCGGGTAAACGCACAAGCCGTGCGGCCCTTGGCCGACCGCGATACGCGCCAACAGGTGTCCGTCGCTGGTGTCGATGGCATAAACTTCGCTCGTGTAGCGGCCAGAAAGCCAGAGCACCTTTCCATCGGTTGAAACGCCACCCATGTCGGGACTTCCATGCGGAATGGTCCACTTTTGAACGACTTTGCGTTCGGCGAAGCTGATCACCGATATCGTGCCTTCATCGCGATTGGAGCAGTACAGAAACTTCGAGTCACGGCTGGGGTACAGGCCGTGAGCCCCGCGTCCGGTGGCAATAAAGCCAATCGAAGTGAATTTGTCGCCATCGATCAAGTGCACGCCATTCGCCAGCATATCCGCGACGTAAAAGACTTTGCCGTCTGGCGAGATTTTCACATCCTGGGGCATGCTCCCGCTCGGCGAGTGCCTCAGGTCATAGGCTCGCCGCATGGAGACACCTCGGGTTGCGCGTGGCTCTCCGTCTTGAACCTCACGTCCCGCCAGCGACAACATCCCGACGACTGCTCGCTTACCAACGTCCAGCTTAACGAGCGATCCCGAAAATTCACAGCTTGCGATCAGAACTCGCCCGTCGGCCGAAAAATCCATGTGGTCGATGCCCCGGCAAGGAACTGGAACGGAATCCACCAGAGCCATCGTGGTGGGATCTCGAAAATCCAGACGATGGATGCGCTCGGCGACCACAATGGCATATTTGCCATCGGGCGTGTAGTACATGTTGTAGGGGTCCTTGACGCGAACTGTCTCACCTTGCTTTCCCGTGGCGGGATCGATTTTGGTCAGGCTATCACCCAGATCGCTCAAAACCCAGAGCGTCTTCAAGTCGTAAGAAGGCGTAACGTGCTGTGGCTGTCGTCTGACCTTGAAGTGATTCACGATCCGAAAGGTCCGTGGATCGATGACATCCACGGTGTTGCTGCCGCTGTTGGGGACATAAACCAGATCTGGGAAGCTCCTGACCGTGGGACTGAGCTTTCCTTGGTGAGTTTCCGAGTAGATGTCGTTGCGGTCGACAACCGCTGGCATGCCCGGCAGGGAGGTGATCGCCAAGCCTCGGGGCAACGCCGCTAGCAGCCAGATTGCCAGTGGAAGCAGAATCGGCCAGCGGTTTTGCACGTTAGTTCTATTCTATCCGCTCTGCGCTTGATACAACATAAGTGCTGGCCTCAATAGCCGATCACCTTCCCGAACGGAACCCAGTCCTTGCCGTCGAACTGTATGAGAAACAGCTGCTTGATGGGCCGATAATCGCTGGCGCTGGTGGTGATTCTGATTCCGGGACGGAGCATGCCGAGTTCCAGATCCAGGCTGGCGGCCTGCTTCATCACGTTCGCGCGCGTGAGATTGTCACCGCACTTCTTCAGCACTTCCACCGTCGTTTGCGCCACCTGATAGCCATACACAATGTTGGCATCCCGAATATTTGCGTCCGGATCGTATTTTCGCATCCATTCCAGGAATGCCCGAACCGCCGGGTCGCTTCTCGATTGCGGCCTGAGCCAGCTTTTGGAGCGCGCATTGGTGATGATCCCCGCCGACTTCTCCAGGCCGGCGGGTTCCAGGAAGGCGGCGATGGAGAGTGACGCATTGGGGATGAACTGCAGCGGATGCCAGCCGATGTCATAGGCGGTGCGAATAGCTCGCGTCGCCAGTCTTCCGATGGCCAGATTCATGAAAACGTCCGCGCCGGAATTTTTGAGCGCCGCGATCTGCGCATCCAGCGTGGCGGGATCGGAATAGTCGAAGGACACTTCCTTGACGATCACCGCCGACGCTTTTTCCCCCAGGCCGTCGCGTATCCCAAGCAGCCACTCCTGGGCGGATTCATCGTTCGAGTGGAGTATCGCGATTTTCGCGCCCGGCTTGTTCTCGCGGACATACCTGGCATAGACCAAGCCTTCGGTCCGCTTGCTGGCCTGAAACCCCATGGTCCAGGGGTAATGCGAAGGATCGTCAAACGCCGATTCGGTGGCAGCCACGAAAAGCTGCGGCACTTTCTGCTCGTTCATGTACGGGCGGATCGCCAGGTTGGCGGGAGTGCCCCAGTTGCTGGCGGTCAGCAGAACCTGATCCTGCTCCACCAACTGGCGCGCCAGGGCCATGGATTTGGCGGTATCGGAGCCGGAATCAAGACTGATGAATTTGATCTTGCGGCCGTTGATTCCGCCCTGATCGTCGATCATCTGAAAGTAAGCCGCCTCGGCGCGGCCGGTTGAGCCATATTCGGAGAACGCGCCGGTATAAGGCATGATGTTCCCGATTTTGATCTCCGTATCGGATGCCCCGGGATCGTATTTCTTCTGTGCCGCCGCCAGGCCTAAGACAGCTAGAGCGGCGGAAAACCATCGCATTCCGGTGCGCATTGCATACACTCTACGAAATTTTTCAGTTCCCGTGGGAAAGCTGAAACCGCCCCTGTAATTTTCCGACTTTCGCCGTCGCATTCGCGTCCTAGCTACCGAAGGGAAACGCGGATCCGATGACGCGAACTATCAGTCGCATGTTGTGCATAGTGTGCCTGGGCGCAGCGATCGCCTGCCAGGGGCAAACCTCCAACTCCACTAATAATGGAATCACTCTAGCCGGGACAGGGTACACCGCGCTCAACGCGGGCCTGGCTGTTGCGCCAGGACAAATCATCACATTGCACGTGTATGGTCTTACGGTAACCACGCCGGTGAATGTCATGGGAACCGGTTTAGCGCTCACACTGAACGGGATCTCGGTCGCCTTAATTCAAGGTATGCCGGCGGTTACTACCGGTCTCGAAATCCACGCGATATACCAAACCCTATGCTCGCAACCGGCCGCGTGCTCTAACTTGACGGGCATCACTCTGCAGATTCCGTTCAATCTCGACGTCAACCCTAATCTCAGCGACGGTCTTTTCCCGGTGCTCGAAATCAGCCAAAATGGAACGGCCGTGGGCGGGGTAGTGCTGGAACCCGTGGATGACGAAGTCCACGTACTGAATACTTGCGACGACACACAGGTCTATATCAGCGCCGCCTACGAAATTCCGCAAGGCATTTGTGCGTCGCTCGTGATGGTGAATCAGCAGCTCAACAGCTTATACAATCTGGCGCATGGCGGCGATGAATTGATGGTTTGGCTGTATGGGCTGGGCGCCATCACCCAGGCCGCTCCCAACTGCTGTTCCACTCCCAATCAACTCTCGCAGCCGCTGGCGCATTTTCAACTCAACTTCGATTTTCGACCGAATGCACCCGCGTCTCCCGCCGTCGCGGGTTTTGGCTTGACGGCACGCCCGGCGTTTGTGGCCTACACAGGCGGGACCTATCAGCTCAACTTTGTGATCCCGCCCGTTCCCGCCGGAGTGCCTGCTTGCGACGGCGTGAAGATTCAATCCAACTTAACAGTGACTGTCAGCGGGCCGAACTCCTACGACGCTGCGCAGATCTGCGTTTCGCCAAACTAAAGGCCGGCAAAAGTGCGGCGCGACTCCTCCTATTCCGGAAGGCTTCGCGCCGCGCGGGGTTTGGACTACTTGGTGCTGGCGAGAGCTACCGTCCCCTGGACCGGAACATCGCCTCGTTTGGCGAGTTCCTTTTGGAGAGTTGTGGGGGGCGCCTGACGCCCGTCCGCAGTGTACGAATTCCAGACCGTCGACAGGAAATACTCGTCTCCGTAGCGGTTGAACTCCAGCCGGGCATCCCGGGCCGGACCTCGGCCGCTGGCGCCAAAAGTCATCACTCCCCCAGACGCCTTGGCGTCTGCGTGTTTGAATATTACCCACGGACCTGGCTCATGAATCACGTATTCGCCGGCAGGCATCAGCCTGTCACTGGCGTGAAAATCGAACGGGATGGTCGCCCGCATGTCGACGTTCTGCGCGTGCAGACCCGCACATGCCAGGACGGCAAGAGTCGCTAACATAACTAACTGCTTTAGACGCTTCATAATCGTTCCTTTTTCCCGGACTATGAGAGCCGGGTTACTGACTCTCGCCGTGGATAGCGTGAAACTTGGGAAAAGTCCGCCACTTTGTTGGTTCGATCGTCATATCCATGTGGTACAATTCGCCCACATTCGCATGAGCCCTATGGACGAGCCCATGGGAGACATCACGTACCTTCTGCAGCAGTGGCGGGGGGGAAGCCGCGAGGCCGAAGACCAGCTCTTCACGCTGGTGCTCCCCGACTTGCGCCGATTGGCTCACTACCTGATGCAGCGGGAGCGCAAGGACCACTCGCTGCAAGCCACCGAGCTGGTAAACCAGATTTATTTCCGCATGGTGGCGGCCAAGGAAAGGGATTGGCAGAACAGGAAGCATTTTTTCGCTATAGCGGCTAGAGCCATGCGACGGTATCTGATCGATCACGCGCGCGGACGCCCCAGGGCGGAGTTCGTGGCGCTGGAAGGATTCGAAGATATTCTTCCAGCCGATAGCGGAAAAATAGATCTGGCCATCGCGGTGGATCGTCTGCTGGATGAACTGGCGGAAACCAAACCGGAATGGAGCATGCTGGTGGAAATGAAATTTTTTCTTGGCCTGACGGACGAAGAGACGGCTGAGGCGTTAGGCGTGAAGCTCCGAACGATGCAACGAACCTGGAGCGATGCGCGCAGATGGTTATTCACGCGAATGGAGCCGGGCCATGCCCAAAGCGCAGGATGACGACCTGGTAATGGGCCTGGTGGAGCTGGCTTTAAGCCAGCCCCCGGACGCGCAGGAAGACTATGTGCGAACAGCTTGCGCCGATGACGCGGAATTATTCAGCCAGGTGTGGGATTACGTGCGCTGGAACCGTCATATGCAGGATTTCCTGTTGGAACCGCTGTTTCCGGCTTTGCCGCAGCACCAGTTTCAGCCGGGAGATGTGCTGGCGGACCGCTTCCGGATCGTTCGTGAAGTGGCGCAGGGCGGCATGGGAATCGTTTATGAGGCCCAGGACGAAAGGCTGGGAGTCCGCATCGCGCTCAAGTGCGCCAAGAGCGGATTCCACAAGCGTCTGCCGCCGGAAGTGCGCCACGCGAGCGAAATCAGCCATCCGAATGTGTGCAAGATTTTCGATATCCACACCGCGTCCACCAGCGGCGGGGAGATTGATTTTCTCACCATGGAATTTCTGGACGGTGAGACTCTGGCCGCGCGCCTGAGCCGCGGCCGCCTGCCGAAAGCCGAAGCCCGCGACATCGCGAGGCAGATCTGCGCGGGATTGTCCGAAGCGCATCGCAACCGGGTGGTGCATGGCGATCTCAAAAGCAACAACGTGATCCTTGCTAAGGATGCGGCTGGGCGTGTGCGCGCGGTGATCACCGATTTTGGGCTGGCGCGCAAGCCGCTGGCTCCGGCGGGGGACTTTGCAGGCAGCGGGGATGCCACCGTGACAATGTCCAGCCAGGCCGGAGGAACACCGGATTACATGGCGCCCGAGTTGTGGAGGGGCGCGAAACCTTCGGCCACCTCCGACGTTTACGCGCTGGGCGTGATCCTGTACGAACTGGCTGCAAGCCATCGTCCCTACCCGAAGGAAATGCCCTGGCAGGCTCGCCTGAAACACAAGCCGACGGCCCTGCGCCGCGAGTGGGACTCCATCGTGCGGAAGTGCCTGGACGCGGATCCGGCCAAGCGCTTCGTCGACGCGGGTGAAGTGGCTAAAGCCCTGGAACCGTCGAGCGCTCTGCGGTGGTGGCTGGCCGCGGCTGCCGCCGTGGTGTTGGCCGTAGTCTCGGGTTTCCTCACCTTCCAACGCACCACAGCCCCGCGGGAATCCGTCAGGCTGGCCCTGATTCCGCTCGAGGCCCCACCGGACGCATCGGCGCTGGCGGGGGTTGTGTCACGCGACGCGGCCACGGAACTGGCGCGCCTGGAGGGCGGAAAGCGGGTCAAGCTTAACGTGATCCCTTGGGCCGATGTGACTCGGAGAAGTGTCGACTCCGCCACAAAAGCTCGGGCCGGGCTCGGCGCCAGTCATGTGGTGAGAGGTACCGTCACCCGTGAAGACGGCCGAGTGGCGGTGCATGCTTTCCTTACCGATACCCGGACCCAGGCCAACTCGGGCGATTGGAAGGCGGAATACGCTCCAGGCGAGGTCCGTTACGCCGGGGCGGGGCTGGCCGGCATGGTTACCGCGGCGCTCCACCTGCCTCCGCTGGAGATGCCTCCGGTGAACGCCAAGGCCAAGCAGGATTACCGGGCGGGACTGGCGTACACGCGCCGCAATTCCACCATCGACAAGGCGCTCCCGAGACTGGAAAGCGCGGTGGCGGCCGATCCCGATTCGCCGCTCACCTGGGCCGGGCTGGCCGAGGCGCAATGGTTCAAGTACTTCATCACGAGTGACCCGGCATGGCTGGACAGGGCTTCGGAATCGCTGCGGCAGGCGCAGAACCGCAATCTGGATCTGGCTCCGGTTCACATCGTAGCCGGATTGCTTCGAGCCAATGCCGGATTCTACGAACAGGCCGAAGCCGAGTACCAGAGAGCCATCCAGCTGGAGCCAAATAACGGCGATGCGTATCGGCGGCTGGGACAGGTTTTAGAGCGCAACAATCGGTTGGATCAAGCGCTGGCGGCTTATGAGAAAGCCGTAGAGGTGGATCCGAATTACTTCAAGGTGTATCAGGATTTGGGAGCGTACTATTCGGTGCGCGGTGATGATCGCGAGGCGATCCGCCAACTTGAAAAGTGCGTGCAATTGGTTCCGGACGAGCCGGACCCTCATCGAGTGCTCGGCATGGCTTACAAGAATCTCGGCCAGTACGCGGAAGCGGAACGCGAGTCGCGTATCGCGGTCGGGTTGGCGGAAACTCCCATTGCCCTAGTGACTTTGGCGATGGCCTTGATGTATCAAGGCAAAGATCAGGAAGCGATTCCGTCCCTAGTTCGCGCCGTACAGCAATCGCCCAACGAGAGCCTGTGGTGGATGGACCTGGGGATCGCTTACCGGCGGGCGAACAGGCAACAGGAGTCTGATCGAGCGTTTCGCCAGGGGTTGGAACAGGCCAAGAAGGCGATGGAGCGCGATCCCCGCGATGGCGTGGTCCGGTCGCGTTTGGCGTTCTTGTTGGCGCGGCTGGGAGATCGCAAACGGGCTGAGTCGGAAATCGCGCAGGCCTTGCAGTTGTCCCCGGAATCCGATGTCACTCGAGGGGCGGCAGTGTGGACTTACGAGGCGCTGGGCCAGCGCGAAGACGCCTTGTCGGTATTAAAAGCGTCCCCCGACGATGTTCTGTTGGACGCAGCCCGCTGGCCCAACCTGGCGGAGTTGCATCAGGATTCTCGCTTTCAACAATTGTTAGCTTCGCGCAAGGCAAAAGAATAAGGAGAGGGCGAATGGCGTTCGAGTTTGATATCAAGTTCCGGGACGGTGGCGTCAAGATCACATTGGGGGGCGGCGGTGGAGCTGGGAGCGGGGGCGGTCCGGTGGTCATCGGTCCGATTGTCGTTGACGGTTCCAGCATGCAATCTGGCACGCGGGGTCAGGGTGAGCAGGGAGGAAATGGGCCTGGAGATCCTACTGGCCATACCGGAGGCGGCGGCCCTGGAGATCCTACCGGCCATACCGGAGGCGGCGGACCAGGAGATCCCACCGGCCATACCGGAGGTGGCGGACCAGGAGATCCCACCGGCCATACCGGAGGCGGCGGACCAGGAGATCCCACCGGTCATACCGGAGGTGGCGGCCCTGGGGGCGGTAGCGGATCAGGCGGTCCGATAGTCATCGGCCCCATCGTGATCGGCGGATACTCCGGCCAAGCTTCGACCTCCACGGATCCCCCCAGCGGCGCCCAGGTAACCACGCTGAGCCCGCCAGCAGGAGTGAGTACCGCGGGCCGCGCCCCCACCTTCAACATGCAAGACCAGGACGAGTCAGATTGGTGCTGGGCGGCGGTGGCCGTTTCCATCAACGCTTACCTCGATCCCGTGCCTGCGACCCAAGGCTCTACCTGGACGCAGGCATCTCTAGCCACCCAGGTACTCGAACAGGAGCTGCTGTGGAATCCTCCGGTGGATTGCAGCGCGGACCCGAACCAGATGTGCGATCAGCCCGCAGGATTGGATGACGCGCTGACCGTCACCAAGAATTTGATGGCGAACGGAGCCTTGTTCGATTCTTTCCTGGACTTCGCGTCCCTCAAAGCTTGGATCGACCAGCAACTCCCGGTGGGAGCAAGAATCTTGTGGCCGCACGGCGGCGCGCATTTCGTAGCCCTGGCTGGTTATCTGGAGTTCGCCACGGGCGAACAAAAGGTGGTTGTGCAGGATCCCCTTTACGGGCCCAGTGTTCAGGATTACAGCTCACTGAGGGGGCAATACATATACCGGGGGGCCTGGAACGACACCTACCTGGTGACGCCATGAATCGCAAGCCGCAGCCAATTCCGAGGAGGCTTTCTCAATGTCCCTGATAACACCCGTTCCTCCCGCGGCCTGCTCGGCCGCCTTTTCCGCTCAGGTGCCCATGTTTCTGTCCGGTGCGAGCGGAATCTCCGCGCAGAACTATCTGGGCACGGCGCCGTTTATTCCCGACCTTGCCGGGATCAGTCCCGGCGTCCCGCTTGCACAGCAAGTTTTCCAACTGAGTCTGAATGCGGCAGCATACAACCCTGGAACGATAAATCCACCGGCTGCCGGCTGGCGATTTTTGGCCGGTCCGCCGTCTGGACCGGTATTGGGAAGAATGATCCAAATCCCACCATCACGGGACTGGAAACTGACCGGCGTATTCTTCGGTTTCCGCGTATCGGAACTGCTCATGGCGGTCCAGCCCCTTTACGTCTTGCCGGACGTGGTAACCAATGATTACGAATTACGCGTGCTGGCTGTTCCCGGGCTGAATCTGGAGGTCTTCTGGCTGGTAGGGCAAAAGACCGGATCCAGCGACTTGATAGTCCCGTTTCCTTCGGCGTCCAGCCAGATAATTCCGTCTCTGAGGTCGCAGCTTCCGTATAAAATGGTGACCTTCCTGGCCCTGATCAAGCCGCTAGCAGGTGGCTTGCTGACGATGGCCGAGCGATACGGGGCATAAGGCGGACTTTTTGGCCGGTCTCGCTATCTGTGGTGAGACTGATGAACTCGATGGCGGACACTATGCTGATTGAAATTGAACAATATGACGGAGTCTGCATACTGCGCTGCAAGGGACGCTTTGTTGCAGGGCCAGAGATGGAGTATCTCGAAACCAAACTGCATGAGATCAAGAGATTGGCGTGCAGCAGCGTGCTGGCCGATTTTCAAGATGTCACCTGCATCGGATCCATGGGAGTTACCTTCATCGTGGGCGTCTACACGTCAGTGGTGCGGAAGCCGGGTGGACGATTCGTGCTGGCGGGAGTTAATCAACATGTGCGGCACGTACTGGATCTCACGCGGCTCAGCTCAGTGCTCCCGCTGGCATCCGATGTTGCGTCGGGCTTAACCGCACTGCGGGCGGAAGCTCCGCTGGATCATTTGAGCGCCGCGGGTGCGGTGTTTTTGTAGACCTTGCCGTTTTTCATCACAAACACCACGCGCCGCACGGCTGTGATGTCCTGGAGCGGATCTCCGTCCACGGCGACAATGTCAGCCATCATGTTCGGCATAATCGAACCGACTTTGTCTTGGAGCCGCAGGGCTTCGGCCGCCAGCGAAGTGGCGCTGACGATAGCGTCCATGGGCGGCTGGCCACCGTCCCTGACGCGATAGATAAACTCTTCCGCGTTGCGGCCGTGAGCGCCGGCTACCGCGTCGGTCCCCAGGACAATTTTCACGTGGTGCGCCATGGCGCGCCGCAACACGTCGGACATCATAGGGATCGCCTTCTCCATGTAGGCGAATCCTACTTCGGTGTAATTTTCGATTCCCAGAAACTTTGGCTTGTTCTCCAGGTAGTTATGCAAGACCAGGAAGTTGGGATCAAAGTAAACGCCGTGGTCGGCGATCAACTGCAGGGTTGCGTCATCCAGGAAGACGCCGTGCTCGATGGAGGTGCAGCCGGCCAGCACCGCGGCCCGGGCGCCGCTGGAGGCGTGCGCGTGAACCACAGACCGCAGGCCGACCGCCTTAGCTTCGCCACAGGCCGCGCGAATCTGATCGTCGGACATGGTCTGCGCGCCACCGTCGCGAATGGATGCCGTGGCAAAGAGCTTGATCACGTCGGCGCCATCGGCTTTGGCCTTGCGCACGAACGCGCGGATCTGCTCGGGAGTGCCGGTGGTATCGTGAATGGCGCGCAAGGATGTGATGACCCTGGGACCCGGCAGCTGACCGGAGTTGATCAGATCGCGAACCGGGCCGTCCACTTCCGCGCCGACGCTCTGAACCGTTGTGAAACCGCCCATCAGCGTGGCGTACGCGCCCGCGGCGGCATACAACGCGCTGAGCTCGGGAGCCTCGTGGCTGCCGGCGCCACCGCCCTCCACTCGATTTTTCGAATTGAAATGCACCGCGAAATGGACGTGGGTATCGATCCAGCCAGGCATCACGGTCAGCCCCGAGAGATCGTAGGTTGTTTTCTCGCGAGACTCGGAAATTCGGACTATTCGTCCGTCTTCGATCACGATGCTCTTATTTTTCAAAACGTGGCCCTTACCGTCGAGCACAGTCGAAGTCTTGAGCACAACCGGCTGCGCGGCCGCCAGAGTGGCCAACAGAAAAACGCACAGGGTTAGGTTTCTCATGTTTCTTTCGCAGGGGCGATCGGCCATTTATTGAATGGCCTGATAAGCCATCCGCTGGAACTGCTGCGCCGCTTCGTTGTTCGGCGGCAAAATATTGATCAGGAAAATCCCGAACATATTTTCTTTGGGATCAATCCAGAAGCTGGTTCCCGCCGCGCCGCCCCACCAGTAGGAACCTTCCGAAGCGGGCTCGCCCGATTTCCCGGGCGAAGGGTTAATCGCGAAGGTCAACCCAAATCCCGCATACGCCGGCAGTACGCCCAGGTGCGGCAATCCGCCCAGGGATTCGGTACGCATCATCTCAACGCCTTTCGGGCTGAGGATCCTCACGCCGTCCAGTTGGCCGTTGTTCAGCAGCATCTGGTAAAAACGCGCGTAATCGTCCAGCGTGGAAGTGAGTCCAGCGCCACCCAGCAGCAGGTTCGGCTTCTTCTTGAAACTGTCCTGCGCGGGCGCTGTCGATTTCTGGATGCCGCGCGTACCCTCCGGCTTGGGCGAATACAACGCCGCCAGACGGCTCCACTTGTCCTCACTCACGAAAAACGCGGTGTCTTTCATCCCTAATGGCTTGAAGATTTTGTCTTCGAAAAATTGGTCCAGCGTTTCGCCCGAAAGCACCTCCACCAGTCGCCCCAACACGTCGATGGAATATCCATAATGGAACGCCGTTCCCGGCTGCTCATTCAGCGGAACGCTCGCCAGACGGCGGGTAGCCTCGGCCAGGTCGAAATTCACCAGCGGAGCGCCGCCCAGCATCTCGATCTTGCGGTAAACGTTTTCACCCGTTTCGTCCTTCGGGCCGGCATAATCGAGGCCCGTGGTGTGGCGGAACAGATCTTTCACGAGAATCGGATGATCGAGAGGTACGGTGTAGAAAATGCGCTTTCCGGCCGCGTCCGTTCCCTCCTTGCCCACCCGGGTCTTGGCAAATTCCGGCAGATACTTCGACAGCGGATCGTTCATCGAGTACAGCCCGTCCTCATAAAGGATCATGGCGGCGACGCCCGTGACGGCCTTGGTCATGGAGTACATGCGGACGATGGTTTCAGGCTTATAATCGCCCCACGTTCCGCGAAAGACCACCTTGCCGTTGCGCGAAATCAGCCCGGAAGCCCCCGCCAGATCCCCGGCATCGACATGCTTATTCATCACGCCGTTGATGCGATTCAGGCGTTCGGAAGACATGCCATTCTGCTCCGGCGCGCCGGAGGGAAGCGACGCCGAAAAGCCGAGCGAAAGGAGCAGTAGAGAAAGGACGAGGGGCTTTTTCATGGCTTCAGAGTGTATCAAATCTCCAGGCGCCACCCTCACGCAGGCTGGGGAAGAAGGAGCGGGTCATCGATTCAGCCACGCCTTCATGGTGCGCGAAACCATATCGCTCGCGTCCTGCTGCACGAAATGGCCGGCGCCGGGGATGGTCACCAGCGTGAGATCCTTGCCCATCCAGTCCCAGGTGTTGTTCAGCGCGCCCGACAACAGCGCCGTATCGCCCAGGCCGTGAATCATCAGCACGGACATCTGCGTTTTTACCAGCGGCGAAGTGTCCTCGGTATAGGGCTCCCTGGGATAGTTGCGCTTGTAGTAATTCAACATCGCTTCGAAATCGGAGCGCTTGAATGCCTCGATGTACTTGGCCTTCGCGTCGGGATCCTTTACCCAAAAGGCGAGCCCCTCCGCGGTGAGCTTCGACGCCGCGTCGGGCATTTGGAAGTTGCGCGCATACTGGCTGTTCTTCTGCTGTTCCGGATTGTGCGCCAGCTCCCGGGTAAGGCCGCGCGGATGCGGAAGATTCAGGATGATCAGCCGATCCGTCATCTGGGGAAGGTTCAGCGCGAATTGCCACGCGACTAGTCCGCCCCAATCGTGCCCTACGATGATCGCTTTCTGCTGGCCCAGGGATTTGATCACCGCCGCGACGTCGGCCACCAGCAGCCGCATGTCATAGTTCTCGACGCCCTTCGGTTTGTCGCTCAAGTTGTAGCCGCGCTGATCGATGGCGACGCATTGATATTGATCCGACAGCGCCTCCATCTGATTTCGCCAGGTGTACCAATAGTCCGGGAAGCCGTGGATCATGACGATCAACGGTCCGCTTCCGAGACTGGCGTAATGAATCTTTACCCCGTTCGAGTCGGCATAGCCATGCTTGACGCGCGCTTCGATATCCGACGCGTGCAGCAAAGTGGCCGCGAGCAACGAAAACAAAATGGTCCGCATAGGAGCCAGTATATGGCTATCGCTGAAAGACGATCTTGCCGCCAACCATGGTCATGCTGACGCGCGTCTTTCCGACATCGGCGGGTGTGCCGGAAAAAATATCGCTCGAAAGAACGGCCAAGTCCGCGAGCTTGCCGGGTTCCAGAGTTCCGGTGGTTTTCTCGGCGAAGTTCGCGTATGCGGCATCCCGCGTGTAGGCAAGCGCGGATTGTTCGACGGAAAGGCGCTCCTGCGGCTGATCATATTGAATCTTGCCCACCGGCCCATGCGGCGTGATTTCGCGCAGAACTTCACGAGTCATCGTTTCCTTCATAGCTGCCAGCGGGTCCGGCGGCCATGTGCACGGCCAATCGCTGCTGAACGTCACCATGGCTCCGGCTTTGAGCAAGCTGTTCCAGGTATCGATCTTCACCGGCCCCAGTTGGCCCGCGTTGCAGCAGAAGCCGGGCTGCATACTCGCGATCACCGGGAGTTGATGAAAGCGCGGGATGTCCTCCGGGTTCAGGTAATCGGCGTGTTCCATGCGAAAGCGCCGATCGCGAGGGCCGTTGATCTTCTCCGCGGCCTGGTACGCATCCAGAACCATGCGCGCGGAGTCCACGCCGATGGAGTGCGTCATCAATTGGTAGCCGCGCTTGTCCAACTCGACATACCAGCTTCTGGAACTCTTCAGGCGTGTACACCGGCGGGTCGGTAAGCCCGTCGGAAAAGAATTTGACGAGGTTGGCGGAGACCCAAGCGTCATGGTAGCTGGTGCGCGCCTTGTCCAAGTCGGCCAGAAACTGGGGCGTCAGGTGGTGGTTCACGGCAACGGCGCCGAACGCGGTGCGTGTTCGTAACGTCAGCAGCCCGCGATCGCGCATCTTTCCATAGAGCTCAATATCAGCCAGGCTTCCGGTCGCCATGGTGGCGCTCGTAATGCCGAAACTGTTCAGGTAGTGCATGGCTTGTTGGAGCCATTCGAACTTCACATCCAGGGGCGGGTCGGGCAGCGCCTGCTCGACGATCTCCATCGCGCCTTCCATCACGACGCCGGACCGGTGGCCGTGAGCGTCGCGCAGAATGTTCTCTTCGATGGATGGATCGGAAACAGGAGCATCCGAAATATGAGCCAGGTCGAGAATCTTTTGATTCACCCACAGCGCGTGCTCGCTGACGTCGTGAATCACCAGCGGACGGTCCGGAACGGCACGATCCAGAAGCTCGTGCGTTACCGTGGGTTTTTTGTAGGCGTTGCCGGAAGGCGAGAAGTCCGTAATGAACTGGACTCGGCCGAAGATCACCGGATCCTTGGTGTGGCTGGCGGCATAAGCCTTGATCTTGCCGAGCAGCAAGCTCGGAGTCCTTGGAAGTGACATTGGATTCGGGAGTGGACAGATTGAATCCGTGCAACGCCAAAGCTCCAAACCAGAGGTGGACGTGGCCGTCGGTGATCCCCGGAATCACGGTCTTGCCTTGAAGGTCGATGACTTTGGTGTTGGCCGAGCGGTGTCGCGCAATCTCGGCGTTCGAGCCGACGGCGTCGATCTTGTCTCCTGTGATGGCTAGCGCTTCCGCCCAACGGTTCTGGGTGTTGGCGGTGTAGATGTGGCCATTCAACAGCACCGTGTCGCTCGAAAAAAGAGCCTGGCACCCCAGGGACAGAAACAGGAACTTCACAGATGTCCGCAAAATCATCTCACTATGATTGCAGATAATGGTGAGGAGCTAATGAACTATCACTATCAGCAGTTGATCGGCGGCGCCTGGCAGAATGCTTCCAATGGCGGCACCTGGGATGTATTGAATCCGGCGACCGAGGAAGTGGTTCGAACCGTGCCTTTCGGCAACGCTCAGGATTGCGCGCTGGCCATTGAGGCGGCTGCGAAGGCGTTCCCCGCGTGGTCGGGCAAAACAGCGTATGAACGAGCTGCTCCGATGAAGAAAGCCGCCGAACTCATACGGGAGCGCGCGGCGGATCTGGCGCGCACCACAGTGCTGGAATGCGGCAAGCCCCTGGTACAGGCCAAAGGGGAATGGGGCGTGGCCGCGGATTTATTCGAATGGTTCGCCGAAGAGGGGAAGCGCGCTTACGGCCGATGGGTACCCGCGCGAAATTCCGCCCGGCGCCAAGTGGTGATCCGGCAGCCCGTCGGCGTGGTGGGATTGATCACTGCGTGGAATTTTCCCGCGTACAACGTCGCCCGGGCCGCCGCGGCAGCATTGGGTGCGGGCTGTACGATTGTGATCCGGCCTTCCGAATATACGCCGCTCACGGCGATGGAGATGGTAAATGTTCTGCTGGAAGCTGGAATCGGCGATGGCGCGGTGAACCTCATCAACGGCGAACCGGAGAGCATGGGCCAGGAGATGTTGCGCAATCCGAAATGCGCCAAGATCCACTTCACGGGCAGCCCGCGCGTAGGCAAATTGTTGATGGACGGCGCTTCGAAGACAGTAAAACGTCTATCGCTGGAGCTGGGCGGAAACGCTCCCGTGCTGATCTTTCCCGATGTCGACCTGGAACAGGTAGCCGCCAGCGCTGTAACAGCCAAGTTCCGCAACGGCGGCCAGGTTTGCATTTCCCCACAGCGCTTTCTGGTTCACAGCCGAATCGCGGAGCAGTTCACCGATCAAGTTACGTCGCACGCTTCGAAGCTCCGGGTGGGCGACGGAATGTCGCCGGAGACGAATGTCGGCCCGCTCATCAATGCGCGGCAAAGAGATCGCGTAGAGGAGATGCTGCAGCAATCGCAGACTGCCGGGGCGCGGATCGCGCTGGGTGGTAAGCGCCCGGCTGCGCTGTCGCGTGGCTATTTTTTCGAGCCGACGGTGGTGACCGACGTGGAACAAGGGACGCCGCTTTTTCAGGCCGAGATCTTCGGTCCCGTGCTGCCGATCGCCACCTTCGATAATGCGGATGCAGCGATTGAAATGGCGAATCGCACGCGCTACGGCCTGGCGGCTTATGTTTGGACCAACGATCTTCGCGCCGCGATGCGGACCGCGGAACGCCTGGAGTTCGGCATGGTGGGCGTGAACGAGTGGGCGCCGCAGAGCACCGAAGTTCCATTCTCCGGATGGAAGGAGAGCGGTGTCGGCCGCGAAAGCGGCGCGGAAGGTTTGGATGAGTACCTGGAGACCAAGCTGATCGCATTTGGAGGACTGGCATGAGCAGTGACCGAGAACTCGGGATGGACCGTCCCATCACGCGTCGCGATTTTCTGGATGGAGTGGCGGTGGCCATTGGCGGCGCCAGCCTTCTTGCAGAGCAGGCGCGGGCCGCGACAGTTTTTCCGCAGGACCGGCCAGGTTACGATCCGCCAACGCTCGTGGGCATGCGGGGCAGCCACGACGGATCTTATGACTACGCGCACGCGCTGCGCGACGGGAAGCCGGTGGGGACGCCCGTGGATACGGGAGAAACATACGATCTGGTGGTCGTGGGCGGCGGTATCAGCGGTTTGGCGGCGGCGTACTTTTATCGTGCCCGCACCAATGCATCCGCAAAAATTTTGATCCTCGACAATCACGACGATTTCGGGGGACACGCCAAGCGCAACGAGTTTCGTCCTGGCGGGCGGCTGTTCATCACCAACGGCGGAACGCTCAGCATCGAGTCTCCATTCGACTACAGCAAGGAAGCGAGGGGGCTGCTCTCGGAATTAGGAATTGATCCGGTGACCCTGGAGGAAAAATCCGAGAAGATTACGGACCGCACCGCCCTCCAGGGACTTCAGAACGCAGTTTTCTTTGACAAGGAAACGTTTGGAACAGACCGCCTGGTTGTGGGTATGCCGGGAGGCAGACGGGGCGGAGCGGCCGCTAGTTTGACGTGGAAGGAATTCCTGGCAAAGACTCCGCTTTCTGAACAAGCACAGGCCGATATCGCGCGGCTGCAAGAAGAGCACGTCGACTATATGGCCGGCCTGTCTGATGACGAGAAGAAGGACCGCTTGTCGCGGATGAGCTACAAGGATTTTCTTCTGAACGTCGTCAAGGTTCACCCCGATGTGATTCCTTTCTACCAGACGCGAACTCACGGCTTGTACGGCGTGGGAATCGACGCTGTGGGCGCTCTGGAACTGTGGCCGAATTCTCCCGGTTTTCAAGGGCTGAACCTCAAGCCCGGTCCGTATCGCCGCCTGAGCTTCACCGCATTGGGCGAGCATATTCCCAGGAAGCCGTACGAATATCATTTCCCGGATGGCAATGCGACCATCGCACGTCTGCTGGTGCGATCTCTCATCCCAGGCGCCATGCCGGGCCACACGGCCGAGGATAGTGTGCTTGCGAACGTCGATTACAGCCGGCTGGACAGGAGCGATTCGGCGGTTCGCATACGGTTGGGAAGTACCTGCTTGCGCGCGCGCCACATGGGCAATCCGGTGACTGCGAAAGAAGTCGAGATCGTTTATGGCCGCGAGAAACAGACGTACGCCGTTCGCGCCAAGGCAGTAATTTTAGGGTGCTGGAACATGATGATCCCGTATCTATGTCCCGAGCTACCACTGAAACAAAAGGAAGCCTTGCACTACGGCGTAAAGGTTCCCCTGGTGTACACGGCCGTGGCTCTGCGCAACTGGACTGCATTCAAGAAACTGGGAATTCGGGGCGTGCAGACCCCCGGTATGTATCATTCCACTTTGAATCTGGAGCAGCCTACCGACATCGGCGATTACCGGCCGGCTCTGTCTCCGGACCAGCCGATTCTGGTGCGAATGCTACGGACGCCGTGCAAGCCGGGGCTTTCCGCGAGAGATCAGCAACGGGTGGGCCATGCCGATCTGCTCTCGACGCCGTTCTCAACCTTCGAGCGAAATATCCGCGATCAATTCGCGCGCGTCCTGGGGGCGGGCGGGTTCGATCCGGCACGTGACATCGATGCCATTACGGTGAATCGCTGGCCGCATGGTTACGCGTATGAATACAACTTCCTGTGGGACCCGGAGTGGCCGAAGGGCCAGTCGCCTTGCGAGATCGGGCGCCAACGTTTCGGGCGCATTTCCATCGCGAATTCGGACGCGGCCGCGGCGGCATATACGGACCAGGCGATCGATCAGGCGTACCGGGCCGTGCAGGAACAACTGAGCTGATTATTTTGGGCTAATTACTTAAGGACGGCCGCTAAGCTTTCAACGTACGCGTCAGCCAGCGCCAGCGCGTCATCCAGGACGGCGACACCGAAGTCGATGTCTTCCTTCTCGATGATCAGCGGTGGGGCCAGGACAAAGTGGCTGATCCAGGCTTGTGCCGCCACTCCGCGTTTCATCATTTCCGCCGCGACCTGATCCACCACCAGCGGTTTTCCGGCAAGCTTCTCCGTCTTGGTGTTCAACGGCTCTTTCGTCTCGCGGTTCTTGACCAACTCTACCGCCCAAAATAGCCCTAACCCGCGAACATCGCCCACGCAGGGATGTTTTGTCGCCAAGGCCCGTAGCTTGTCACCAAGGTACTGACCCATCGCGCAGGAACGCTCCACCAGGTTTAGCCTCTGCATTTCGTGAATGGTGGCGATGGCTGGCCCAAGCGTCATGGGATGCGCCTCATAGGTGTGGCCGTGCGCGAAATAATGCTCGTCGAAATATTCGGCAATGCGCGCTGTGGTGGCGCACAGCCCCAGGGGAACATAGGCCGACGTGATGCCCTTGGCCGTGACCAGGATGTCCGGCTGAACATTCCAGTGATCCATGGCGAACCAGCGGCCCGTTCGTCCCCAGCCACTCATCACTTCATCGGCGATGAGCAGCACGTTGTGCCGGTCGCAAATCTGGCGCAGCCGCGGAAAATATTCCGGCGGCGGCACTAACACGCCATTGGTTCCCACCACCGGCTCGACAATCACGGCCGCCACATCGCTCTCATTCTGGATCATGTGTTCCAGATAGTCGGCGCAGGCGATATTGCAACCCGGATATTCATGCTTGATGGGGCAGGAATAGCAATTCACCTCGGGAGCGAAAATGACTCCCTGACCCTTGCCGCCAGGCTCCAAAGGCCAACGCCGGGGATCGCCGGTGGCCGCGATGGATGCCGATGTCGACCCATGATAGGAACGGTAGCGCGCGATGATTTTGGTCTTACCGGTGAACATGCGCGCAATCTTCATCGCCGCCTCATTGGCCTCAGTCCCTGAGGTAGCGAAGAAGAACTTCACCAGTCCTTTGGGAAGCACCTCCAGCAGCAATTGGCTCAACTCGGCTCTCACGGTGGTGGCATAGCCGGGAGCGATGTAAGGCAGCGTCCGCGCCTGCTCGGCAATAGCTTCCATGACGGCGGGGTTCTTATGGCCCAGGTTGACGCACATCAACTGCGCGGAAAAATCGAGATAGCTTTTTCCCGTGCTGTCGATAAACCGGCAGCCCTCGGCATCCACAATATGCAGTGGTGACCAGTTCTTTTGACGACGCCATGTTCCGTAATTGAACTGCCGGACTGTGTCGACCACTTCCTGAGAGGAAAGTTGATGGACCGGAGTGCGTGGCATGATTCTAAACCTTACAGGAAGTCTGTGAGGTTGTCAAAAACGCAAAGACACAGCAGCCTTGACAACTTTCTTTTACAATGCAATCGTACAGAAAATGCTTCGACGCATGACTAGCATACGGAGGCCCAACTGAACGCACGCGACCGCGATCTAGGAATGCACCGGCACATCACGCGGCGGGATTTCGTAAACGGAATCAGCGCCGGCGCGGCGGGTGCAATGCTTCTTCCGCAATGGGCGGGGGCACAGGAATTCGCGCCCGAACAAGCACCGGACTACTACCCGCCGGCGTTAACCGGAATGCGAGGGGATCACGTTGGGTCGTTCGAGGTTGCGCATCAACTTCGCGACAGCCGCACGGTGGATCTTTCCGCGGCCGCGCATACCAACGAAACCTATGACCTGGTGATGGTGGGCGGAGGCATCAGCGGATTAGGCGCGGCGTATTACTTCCTGAAAAATGCCGGACGCACGGCGCGGGTACTGATCCTGGACAATCACGACGATTTCGGCGGTCACGCCAAACGCAATGAATTTCGCCACAAGGGACGGCTGCTCGCGATCAATGGCGGAACGCTGAACGTGGAGGCGCCGCAGCGGTACAACGAAGCTGCGAAAGAGCTGCTTTTGAGCATCGGCGTGGATCTCGACCGGTTCCAGTCGATCAACGCTACCAATCACAATCTTTATCGTTCGCTCGGATTGGGTCGCGGGCACTTTTTCGACAGAGAGACTTGGGGCGCGGACCACTTGTTGGTGCGCCAAGCCGCTAATGCGGAGTTCGGTTTTCTTGGCGCATTCTCCCCGGAGTTCCTCGCCAAAACGCCGTTATCGGAGCAAGCCCGGAAGGACATGCTGCGTCTTTACGACCAGCAACAGCCCGACTACCTGCCTGGGTTGTCTTCACCAGAGAAGAAGCTACGGCTGGCGAAGATGAGTTATCAAGCTTTTCTTCTGAATGTCGCCAAGGTGGATCCGCAAGTGCTGTGGTTCTTCCGCCATTTTGGAGAGGACGTTTTCTGCGTCGGCGCCGATGCGACACCCGCACTTTTCGCCTGGCAAATGGACCAGCCTGGATTCTCGGGCCTACAGTTGGATCCCACGCCAGAGGGCGTCTTGAGCGAGCTGCCTGGCGTGCAACATGGGCGGCAAAAGGAAGGCGGAGGCGCGGCGGTGCACTTTCCAGATGGCAACGCCACCATCGCACGGCTGCTGGTACGGTGGCTGATTCCCGACGCCGTGCCCGGCAAAACGATGGAAGATGTCGGCGCGGCGCGCGTGAACTACGCGCTGCTGGACCGCTCCAATCAGCCCGCACGCATTCGCCTGAACAGCACGGTGCTCAACGTGCGGCATGACGGAGATCCCGCTCGGGCCAGCGAGGTGGTGGTCAGCTACAGCCGCGGCGGAAAGATGTACGACGTTCGGGCCAAGGCCTGTGTGATGGCGTGCTGGAACATGTTCATCCCTTATCTGGCGCCCGAACTCCCGGCGGCGCAGAAGGAAGCACTGGCTTACGCGGTGAAAGGCCCGCTGGTCTATACCAGCGTGGGCGTGAAGAATTGGACGGCCTGGCAGAAACTCGGCGTCAGCTACATCAATGCGCCCACCATGTACCACCCCGAGGCATCGCTCACTGAGGCGGTTTCCCTCGGCGACTTGAAGCATCCGCAAACGCCTGACGAACCGATCGCATTGCATCTCGTCAAGATCATGTCCGTGCCGGGGAAACCGCGCAAGGAACAGCATCGTCTGGGACGAGGCGAATTGCTGGCCACCACGTTTGAAACCTTCGAGCGGAACATTCGCGATCAGCTGGCGCGCATGCTGGGCGCAGGCGGCTTCGATCCGGCGCGCGACATCATCGATATTACGGTCAATCGCTGGCCGCACGGCTATGCGTACACCTACAACAGCCTCTTCGAGCCGATGGAATGGGTGTTCACTAATTCCGAGCATCGTCCGAACGTAATCGCGCGCCAGCCTTATGGTCTGATCGCGATCGCGAACTCCGATGCCGGCGCCAGCCCGCACACCGACACGGCGTTGTGGGAAGCGCATCGCGCGGTGGGCGACGTGCTCAATCGGCGCGCCATGCCCAAGCTCGCCGAATAGTCCTACGCTCGTTCGTACAGCACTTTGCCGCCGACGATGGTCATGTCCACCTTCATGTTCAAGACCTTTTCGGGCGAGACATTCAGGAGATCTTCCGGCAACACGATCATGTCGGCTAGTTTGCCTGCTTCGAGCGTGCCTTTGAGCTTCTCCTCGCGCGTCAGGAAAGCGCCGTTGCGCGTGTACATGGTGATAGCGTCCTTCATGCTCACCATTTGCTCGGGACCGTATACCTTGCCGCTCTCGCCCTTGCGCGTGACGGCTGCGTACAAGCCGACCATGGGCCCGATAGGCAGATTATCGCTGCCAAACGCCATGAAGATGCCCTTCTTGATGGGAGTGGTCAGTGCGTTGTTGGTGGTGAGACGCTTGCCTTCCAGCGTTTCCACATAGCGTTGTTCCAGATTGTAGGTGAAGTTGGGCTGCTGCGCGATGTGGATCTTGTTCTTCACCATCAGATCCATGGTGCGCTCCGGCGGAAGCACGGTGAAGTGGCACAAGTAGTGCCGGTGATCGTTCCGTGGATAATCGTGCAACACTTTGTCGAGCGCATCCACGGTCATCGCGATGGCTGCGTCGCCGATGGCATGAATTCCAAATTGCCAGCCGAGCTTGTGGCCCTGTTCGATATTGGCGTGGATCTGTTCCGGGTTGAAAAACGCCCGGCCGCGGAATCCCGGCAGTCCTTTGTAATCGACCAGCGCCCAAGCCGTCGGACCGGTGAACCCTCCATCGGCCGCCATTTCGCCGATGGAGCCGACGCGCAATCGTTCGTTGCCGTCGCCGGTCTTCTTTCCAAATTCCTTCAGCTTCACGGCGCCGGCCTTGGCTTCTCCGGCTGCTGAAGGATAGCCGACCTGAATGGATGCGCGCGGCAGGTCCGCGCCATGCTTCTGGTAAAGAAGTTCCCATTCGGCGTACGAGCCGACGACATGGGGATCCACAAATGAGCCAGCCTCGATCACGCTGGTGATGCCGAGCTTGAGCTGATCTCGAACGTTCTCGAGCAAACTGGCGCGCACCTCAGCCGGCTGGTCCTTGGGAACCAACCGCGTATAAAGATCGGACCGCTCGCGGATGACGCCGTTGGGCGCGCCACTGGCGTCTTTTTCGATCAGCCCGCGCGGAGGATCGGGAGTAGCTGCGTTGATGTCGGCGAGTTCCAGCGCCTTGCTGTTGCCCACCGAGCTGTGACCACCGGCTCTGGTCAACACCACCGGGTTGTTGGGCGCCGCAGCATCCAGATCGCCTCGCAGAGGCTTCTTCTGCTCGGTGAAATGATATTCGTCCCAACCGCTGCCCGTGATCCATTCGCCCGGCCCCAGTTCCTTAGCTTTGTCGCTGACTTGCTGTTTCAGCTCGACCAACGACGTGGTATCGTTCAAGTCGATATAGCGCCGCGAGTGTCCGCCCAAGTGGACGTGGGTGTCATGAAATCCCGGCATCACCATGCGGCCACGAAGATCGATGGCGCGCGCCGCGCTGTATTGATTGCGCAGCTCATTGCCGCCCACCGCCAGGATCCGGCCGTCTTTGATCACGATGGCCTGGCGAATCGAAAATGCGTCATCCACGGTGACGATTTTGCCGTTGAAGAGCACCAGGTCGGCTGAACTGGCCTGGGCTTCCAACCGCGTAGCGAGACCGAGTGAAGCAGCGCCCGCTCCCGCGATAAATTGACGTCGCGACCATTCCATGGCTGTCACCTCTGGTCAACCTTACGATAACCGTGCAGCGTTTTGCAACAGGTTGATCACGCCATCAACCGGACTTGACAGGGTTGCTAAAACTCTGCAAGCTGCTACAAAATGGGTTGTCTGGCTGGCGGAGATTGGAAATCAAAACCTTATGATCGTAAAACGGTACGTCCTGGTAATCGCCGCAGCGGGCATCTTGATTGCGGCCCCGCAAAACAAGCCGGGCGATGTCACAGAAGCGAGGGTCATCGCCGAGGCAGCAACGGGCAACAACTGGTTGGTGAGCGGGCGCAGCTTCGATGAGCAGCATTTCAGCCCTTTGAAGCAGATTACCGATCAGAACATCGGGAACCTGGGCTTGGCATGGTCCACCGACATTGAAAGCGCGATGGGACTGGCGACGGAACCCATCGTTGTGGATGGCATCATTTATGTAAGCGCGCCGCAATCGCGGGTGTACGCGGTGGAGGCTCTTTCCGGCAAAGTGCTGTGGAGATTCGATCCCAAGGTGCGCCTGGACAGGATGCGGAATTCGTGGTCGGCGCACAGCAATCGCGGCTTGGCGGTATGGGCCGGCAAAGTGTATGTAGGTACCGGCGATTGCCGCCTGGTGGCCATCGACGCCGCTACCGGCCAAAAGGCGTGGGAGTCGCCGGTTTGCGACGGCGCTACAACCGGCATCACCGGTGCTCCGCACGTGGGCAACGGCAAAGTTTTCATCGGCTACAACGGTTCCGACATCGGCGTGCGTGGATCGCTCGCGGCCTTCGACGCAGCCACAGGTAAGGAAGCCTGGCGTTTTTGGACCGTGCCCGGCGATCCCGCCAAGGGATTTGAATCGAAAGCGCTGGAGATGGCGGCCAAAACCTGGTCCGGCGACAAATGGTGGGACGTGGGCGGCGGCGATGTTTGGGATCCGATTACCTACGATCCTTCGAGTGGCCTGGTGATCTTCGGAACCGCTGGAGCGGAGCCCGAGGTGCTGTTCGGCGACAAGGCAGACAAAAAGGTGAGCGGAGACAGGCTGTTTGCGGGGTGCGTGATCGCGGTAAACGCGGAGACGGGCGAGTATGTCTGGCACTTTCAAACCAGCGCGCCGGACTATCACACCGAGAACATGCATATCCTGCTGGCCGACCTGGTTCTGAACGGACAGAAACGGCGCGTGGCAATTACAGCGCCGAAGAATGGCTTCATTTACGTAATGGATGCCAAAACCGGATCGCTGATTGAGGCCAAGCCTATCGCCAAAGTGAGTTGGGCCACCTCCATCGATCTGAAGACTGGGCGGCCGGTAGAAGTGCCGGGACCTGAGGAAGGCCGCCGGCCATTGAGCGGAGGCCACAACTGGTGGCCCATGAGCTACAGCCCGATCACCGGCCTGGTTTATCTTCCCCTGCATGACGTTAAAGAGAAGACACTGGCGCCGGGCGAGTTTCCCGAGGAAGGAAAGCTATTCGCCTGGGATCCGCGCAGCCAATCGATTCGTTGGTCTGTCACGGAGCCGATCGCGACCAATGGCGCGGTTCTTTCCACTGCGGGGAACTTGGTCTTTCAAGGCGAAGGTACCGGCGAATTTTCGGCTTACGCGGCCGACAGCGGGCGCAAAGTGTGGTCGATCAAAACAGGCTCGGCGATTCACTCCGTCCCGGTGAGCTTCGCCGTTCAGCGCGAGCAATACATCCTGGTCCCGGTTGGCTGGGGCTCCGGCTCAAGACTGTTCAGCCAAGGCAGCTCGATGGCCACACCGGAAGCCAAGCGAGGACCGGCGCGCCTGCTGGCGTTTAAGCTGGGCGCCAAAACCCCGTTTCCAGCCGTAACCACCCGGGTCCCGCCGGTGCCAAAACCGCCCGATCAAACCTTCAGCAAGGAAACAATTCAAGTTGGGTGCGGCGCTGTTCGAGAAACATATTTGCTTTGATTGTCACGGCCCTTACGCCGATGGGAGCGGAGCATTTACCGAAGATGGGGCGATTCCCGATCTGCGTTATTTGCCCGCGGAATCCCATCGGCTCTGGAATGCAACGGTTCTGGGCGGAAGTCACCAGAAGCAAGGCATGCCTGGTTTTGGCAATCCTCCCGGCTACCCCATCGTCGTCAGAAAGATGAGCGCGCAGGAATCCGACGCGATTCATGCCTACGTGATCGAGCAGTCCTGGAAGGCTTACAACGAAGAACACAGCAAGCCGAAATGACCGGCTACGGTAAACACAGCTTCTGGCTTGAAACCGCGGGCGAAGATTTGACTCCGCGTCCGGCGCTCCGAAGTTCCGCTGAAGTGGACGTGGCAGTTCTCGGCGCAGGCTATTCGGGCCTGTGGACAGCCTACTACCTGCTGCGCGAAAATCCCGGCCTGCGCGTGGCGGTTGTGGAAAAAGAGGTCGCGGGGTTTGGCGCATCCGGCCGCAACGGCGGTTGGTGTTCGCCCAAGTTTCCTGTAACGGCTGGCGTACTCGAAGAGCGCTATGGCGCCCACGCCGCGCGGAGGTTGTTGCTGGCCATGTACGAAACGATCGGCGAGGTCGGCCGGGTCTGTGAAGAAGAGCCCATCGACGCCCATTTTCACATGGGGGGCGCGCTCAGCCTGGCCCGAGGCGCGCATCAATTGCCATCCATTCGAGCTACGCGCGCGGTATATGAGCGGTTGGGCCTTGAAGATCGCAATCGCTTGCTGAGCGCCGAGGAGACGCGCGAACACGTGAAAGTCACAGACGTATACGCCGCGCTGTACACTCCGGAAAGCGCGAGCGTGCATCCAGGCCGTTTGGTTCGAGGCTTGGCGCGAGCTATTGAGCGTCGCGGCGGAACAATCTACGAGCAAACGGAAGTAATTTCCTTTGCGGGCGGCGAGGCGCCGAAACTAATCACGCGCGGCGGTGAGTTGCGCGCCGAGCGAGCCATTGCGCTGGCGGGCGAAGCTTATCTCTCGCGCCTCGGGGAACTTCATCGGGCGATTATGCCCGTGTACTCGCTGATCGTCCTGACGGAACCGATCTCCGACGCACAATGGTCCGGCATCGGCTGGCGGAATCGCGAGAGCATTTCTTCCCAAAAGTTCACGGTCGATTACTTGACTCGAACCGCCGATGGCCGGATTCTGTTCGGCAGCCGCGGCGCCCCGTACGTTTTCGGCTCCAAGATTACGAACGAACAGGACCTGCACGAAGCGACGCATGCTCGAGCCCGGCGTGCCGTGGTGGAATGGTTTCCGTCACTGGAAGGCATCGGATTCACGCATGCCTGGGGCGGACCGCTCGGCATGCCCCGCGATTGGATGCCCAGCGTGGCCTTCGATCCGTCGTCCCGCATCGGGACCGCACGCGGCTATACCGGTCAAGGCGTCGCGACCACGAACCTGGCGGGACGCGTTCTCGCTAATCTAATCTTGGGGAAACAAACTGGCCTGGAAACGCTGCCGCTGGCGCAAAGGCGATCTCGGGATTGGGAGCCCGAGCCGTTACGCTGGCTCGCGGTGCGCTACATGCAAAACGCTTTCGCGCGAATCGACCAGGCGGCGGAGGGCGGCCGGACACGCCCCGTGGATGCACCGATTGCGGAGTTTCTGGGAAAACATTAAGGATCAGGTGTTCTATGGCAGAATTGACGGTTCTGGATCTCGGTTCGGATCCGCGCGAGCGCGGGAGGGTGCATGGACGCAGCATGCGCTCGGAAATAAGGGATAACTACTCGACCTACGTGGAGCGTTTCGAGGCGGGCGGCGCGAAGCTGTCTGTGGTACTCGAGCAAAGCGACGCTTGGGCGGCCTTTATCGCGCGCGACAACCCGGAGTACGCCGAAGAGATGGCGGGCGTTGCGGCAGGCGCGGAACTCTCGTTGACAGAAGTCGCCATGCTGAATGCGCGCTACGAACTGGCATACTGCGTCTTCGGCTCGGAGGCGCAATCCCTCAACAGCCCGGCGATCATTGAACAGGAAGGCTGCACGGCGTTCGGGTTGCTACCGGAAATGACGGCCAGCGGCCGTACGCTGATCGGCCAGAATTGGGACTGGCTGCAAAAAGTGCAGGGCCACGTCTTCATCATGCGCGTCAAGCGCTCCTCCGAACCAGGGACGAACAAGCCGGACTTCGTGGGTTTCACCGAAGCCGGCATCGTCGGTTGCAAGATGGGCGTGAATGCCGCCGGAATCGGCTTGTGCGTGAACGGCTTGGTCACGAATCGGGACGGTGTTAACGGATTCCGCAAGCCTTTCCATGTGCGTTGCCGCGAGATCCTGGATGCCTGGACCTTCGACAAGGCCCTGCTGCCGGTGGTGCAAACGGACCGTTGCTGCTCGACGAACTTCCTGATTGGGCACGCCGACGGAGAAATTATCGACATCGAAGCCACGCCGGATTACTGCTCCTATATTTATCCCCAGAACGGATTGGTCACGCACGCAAACCATCTGGTGCGGGAGACTCGTATCGCTTCCCAGTTCGAGCGCATCGCGCCGCATTCTTTGTATCGCGCGAACCGGCTGGAACGCCTGCTGCGCCAAAGCAACGGAAAGATCGGGATCGACACCATTCAAACTGCGCTGTCCGATCATTTCAGCGCCCCGGCATCCATCTGCCGCCACGCGGACACATCACTGCCCGAACCGAAGCGAGTCATCTCCGTTGCAGCGGCCGCCATCGATCTGAGCGCCCGCACGCTCTACGTCACGGATGGCCCGCCCTGTCAGTCGGCCTTTCAAGCGGTGCCGCTCTATGCACCTGCAGCAGCAATGACAAGACATGCAGCAGACTAGTCCCTGGCCCAGCGGGGCACAGTGCGCTGTAATGTTCACCTTTGATTTCGACGCCGAGACGCTGTGGATCTCGCGTGATCCCTCCAACTGGAAGCGGCCGGGCACGCTTTCGCAGGGCGCCTATGGCGGCAAGATCGGTGTGCCGAAGATTCTAGAACTGCTGCGTGATTTTGGGTTGAAGGCGACGTTCTTCGTGCCGGGTTGGACAGCCGAAAAGTATCAGGGCCGCATCGAAGCCGTCCTGCGTGACAATCACGAGATCGGCCATCACGGTTATCTGCACGAATGGATCGATCCCGATTTTCCGGAACAGGAGAGAGATGCGCTGGAGAAGGGCCTCGAAGCTCTGAAAAAAACGGCGGGTGTGCGCCCGAGCGGTTATCGGTCTCCCGCCGGAGAAACCAGTGAGAACATGCTGGGGCTGTTAGCGGAATACAAGTTTCTTTATGACAGCTCGCTGCTGGATGACATCAACCCGTACCAGTTGCGGCTGGCCGGCGGGGTCCCTGGCCCGATCGAACTGCCCTGGCACTGGAGCCTGGACGACGCGCCCTACATGCTCTTTTCCTTGAAGAATCCCCGGCCGATCATGACCAACTCGCACGTGCTGGAGATCTGGCGGGCGGAGTTCCAGGAGATTTACAAGTCTGGCGGCCTTTTCAATCTGGTGTGCCACCCGCAGGTGATTGGCCGGCCTTCCCGGATCGCGATGCTGCGCGAGTTCATCGCTTTCACCATGACCTTCCCCAACGTCTGGTATGCCACGGGACGAGAAGTCGCCGAAGCCTGGATCAAGTCCGGGGAGATCGAACGGCAAGAGTACATCAAGATCGGATAATGCTAGGGCGCTGGTGAGCCCGGGTTTTGCTTTTGCCGCTCCCACTCTTTGCGGAACGTGTCGCCACGCTCCGCGACGTAGGCTTTGTAACCCTCCGGATCGATGAAGGGATTCACGGCGCCAGGCTTCATCTTTTCGTACTTCGCCTTCAGCCCGAAGTAGCCGCCGTGCGCTCCCAGGAAAATATCGCAGGGGAGGCTCTCCAGCACCGCGAAGGTCTTGACGTAATCCTCGGCGATGCGCGGATAATTCTTGTTGCCAACCAGAATATAGCCCGGGTTCACGTTCGGGCTGCCGATGATCACGACGTTCAATGTGCGTGCTCCATCGCGCACCTGCATGGTCCACGTGGTGCAGCCTTTGGTATGGCCGGGCGTTAGATGCGCCACCAGTTTGGAGCCGCCGAGTTCCACCGTATCCAGATCGTGCAATACGCGATCCACATGCGCGCCCGGACGGCCCGGCGCGGTGCTCTCCTCTTCGGGAACATCGGCGTCCATCACCATCAACTTCGCGCCGGTTTCTTTCTTGATCAGACCCGTTGCGGCATCATGATCGCCATGCGCGTGGCTGATGAGGATAATCTTCGTGTCGCTGTAGTGGAAACCGAGTTGCTCGATGCTCTTCTTGATGAGAGGCACGTCCTGCTCGAAGTCGGAGTTGATCAGGATGTTGCCTCGCGGCGTGCGGATCAGGTAGACGGCCAAATCGGCGGTGCCGACGTAGTAGAGATTCCCGGCGATCTGAAACGCCGGAAACTCAGTGTGCCAATCCGGGTTGCCTTGCGCCAGCATGGTGGCCGCTGCTGTTAGAAAGAAGAGGATCGCTCGTCGCATCATAGGTCCTTTCGACGGTTCCCGATCATTATAGTTCTCTCTCATGCGGGCCGTCAGCGGAATCTCTCAGATCCTTCGGGAAAAATTGACTCATTGCTCATTGCGCGCAATATTTCACTTGTTAAAATGGGATTCGTGAATTCGGCGCCCATCTTACAACTGCCGCTGGTCAGTATTGTTACACCTTGCTTTAACGCCGCGCGGTTTATTTCACAAACCATAGAGAGCGTCCTGGCGCAGGACTATCCGAATATCGAGTATTTAATCATGGATGGCGGTTCCACCGATGGCACGATGGCGGTGGTGGAGCGGTATAAAGGCCGGCTGCGATGGCATTCCGGCCCGGATTCCGGCACCGCCGCCGCGATCAACCGAGGATTTCTGGAATCGACCGGCACGATTTTGGCCTGGCTGAACGCCGACGATATCTATCTGCCCGGAGCGGTAACCGCTGCCGTGCACCATTTCCTTTCAGCGCCGGATGCGGGAGTGGTCTACGGCGAAGGCGTGTGGGTTGACGAAAATGGAGCGGTGCTGGGCCGCTACCCGACGCGGGCGACACCCTCTCCAGACCTCTTCCAGCAGGAATGCTTCATCTGCCAGCCGGCCGCCTTCATCCGTCGAACCGCCTTCGAGGCAGTGGGGGAGGTGGACGCCACGCTCCATTCCGCGTTCGACTACGAGTTGTGGATCAGGCTGTCCAGGCAGTGGCCCTTTGTGCCCATACCTGCTTGCCTTGCGACGTCTCGCATGCATAAGTCGAATAAATCTCTGGGTAATCGCCAACAAATGTTCCGCGAGTCGATCCAAGTGCTGCGGAAGCACTATGGATACGTTCCAGCGAGCTGGGTCTACGGGTATTTGAGCTTTTTGCGGGATGGCAGAGACCAGTATTTCAAGCCGCTGCGCCATTCCGTGACAGTGTACGCGGGAAGCTTACTCGCGGGTATTTGCTACAACTGGCGCCACCCTTGGCGTTATTGTCGGGAGTGGGCGTCCCCCATCCGATTTGGAAATCTTCGCGCACTCCGGAAGGACTCGGAGGCCAAGACTGTCTCGAAATGAGTGCGCGGCGTATTAAGAGTGCGCTCCGCCCCTGACCGCCACCCGGTAGCCCGCGCGCACCAGCGTCAGTTCCTGCTGCGCCAGTTCAATATCATGCTCCACCATCGACTTCACCAGTTCCTCAAAACCGATTCCCGGCGTCCAGCCCAGTACGCGCCGTGCCTTGCTCGCGTCGCCTTGCAGAGAATCCACTTCGGTTGGACGGATGTAGCGCGGGTCTATCTCCACGTACTTCTTCCAAAGCACGCCAGCGTAGCCGGCCGCCAGTTCCAGAAAATCCCGCACCGCATGATTGCTTCCCGTCGCCACCACGAAATCTCCCGGTGAATCGTGCTGCAGCATCAGCCACATGGCGCGGACGTAATCGGCGGCGTGGCCCCAGTCGCGGCGGGCATCGAGATTGCCGAGATATAGCTTCTCCTGCAAACCGAGCTTGATGCGCCCCAGCGCGCGCGTGATTTTGCGCGTCACAAATGTCTCGCCGCGCCGCGGTGATTCGTGATTGAACAGGATGCCATTGGAGATGAATAGCCCGTAGGCCTCGCGCTGATTGATGGCATACCAGTGTGCGGCTACTTTGCTGACGGCATAAGGGCTGCGCGGATAAAACGGTGTCTCTTCGTTCTGCGGCGGGGCGGAAGCGCCGAACATTTCCGATGAACCCGCTTGATAAAAGCGCGGGCGGCCGCCGCTCTCCCGGGCGTAGTCGCGAAAGGCTTCCAGCAGTCTCAAAGCGCCGGTGGCAACGATATCGGCGGTATATTCCGCCTGGTCGAAGCTTACCCGTACGTGCGATTGCGCGCCCAGATTGTACACTTCATCGGGCTGGATTTCGGTCAATAATTGGCGGAGCCGCGCCGCATTGGTTAGATCGCCGTAATGCAGCTGTAAGCGGATGGGTTTCTCGTGAGGGTCGACGTAGATATGATCCAATCGGTCGGTATTAAAGGTTGAAGTGCGGCGGATTATGCCGTGCACCCGGTAGCCCTTGGATATCAGGAGTTCGGTCAGGTACGAACCATCTTGCCCCGTAATCCCGCAGATCAAGGCGTTTTTCGACGCACCGTGATTCATGCCAAACCATTATGGCCTAGTTTCGAATACGGCTGCGGCAACGGGAAGGACCGCGTCCGACAGTCTGAGCTTATTCTGTTCGGCTCACTTGTATCGGTTTTCCGCGCGCGCACGAGCCCTCCGCAACCAAAACCGATACGTACCGAAGGCGAGTTTCTTGAGCAAAGGAGGAAAGGGAACACTGTGCGCGAGCTCGACCGAAAGTTGCACTCGTTGCTCGTTCGTCATTCCGGTCAACGCTCGAAGGGGGGGCTTCGTCCGGAAAATCTCAGGCGAAAAATCAATGAGGATCTCACGTTCCAATTCCTGTGGCACTGCCTTCTGGTCGGGGCGATCCACACTTCCGGCCATCAACGTACATCGCCGCGTCGGGATATTCTTGCTGGTTCCGAAGAGGAGATGCATCGCCAAACCGTCGAGGTAAGGAAGCGCAGTATGGAGACGCTCGTCGATTGCGGACATTCGAAAGAGAAACCGCGCGAACCCTATTGGCGGGTCGTCCGGTGAACTGCCGACATCAGGGTCGTCGCAGAGATCGTCCTGTCCTTCATCTCTCACGGGGCCAGCTTGAAGCATGTCGGACCAAGCGCAGCCGGCTGCCGGAAAATCCTGGAGCGTCCGTTGTAGCGAACAAAGATGATCGGAGAAGAGGCGCTCGTTGGGGGCCACAACGCAAAGGTAATCTTCATCTTCCTGGACCAGACTACGTATCACTTCACTAAGCACTTCTCCAGACCGTTTCCGGCGTTTCGTGGAGCCGTCCGGACGCCGCTCCATGAAGTCAACCAACGCGATTTCGAGGGGTGCATGCGACTCACTGAGCCGGGATCGAATGCGGGGGCCGAGAAGCTCCTCATCTTTCGTATCCATGGCCACGATGCCACGGATCGTGACATTTTTCTGTGCTTTACAACTGGCGATGTGCTGTTCCAGAATCTCGGAGCGATACTCCGGCATCAGGAAGGCGACACAGATCTTCTCTTCAGGCCGCTTGGGGGTATAGGCGCACTCCAACTTCGCTTTTCTAACGGCTAGTCCTTCATAGATCCGCTCCAGGCAGGTGTCGAGCCTGAAGTTTTCGCGAAATATGCCCTGCGCACGCTTCGCCATTTCCAGCGCTTTTGCCGGTTCAGACTTGATCCAGGCTAGATGCGATTGCACTTGGCCATACGTATCTTCCGGGGGCAGGGTGGTGTCGATATAGAGCAAAGAATCGCCGAAATGGCGGCGTGCGAACGAATTGTCGTTACAAATAATCACCGCTCCCGCCGCCGCGCTTTCAAAAATCCTGCTCGACATCATCTCAGATTGACTGTGCGCCTGCGACGATAGCACCAAGGCGATCCCGGCCCGGTTGATTAGGCGGACAACCGACACACCGTCGAAGGGAATGGGGCCGACGTAGCTCTTAAACCCTTGCCAAACCTCCACCCCTCCATAGATTCGTGGGCCGTAGATCCGCAAATCGTCATCTTGATCGAGCAAGCCCAGAAGCCCGTCATGACGTCCTGGTTTATTGGTCGACTTCTCCCAATTCATACCGGCATAGAACAGGCGATGGTCCCCCAGGGTTGGCTCTAATATGGGTCCGGACAGGGTGGGATAAAAGCGGAACAGCGGACCTTCCCGCATGGGCTGACTGGAAACAGACCGCATGACATGATCGTCACCGGAAGTGGAGTCGCAACTGAGAAAATCATCGTGGGTTAGAAGATGCCGGGTGAACTTGCGATAGCCCCACTCGTGATAGAACTGCAGGGGATTCCAAAGGGTAACGAAAGAAAAAATATCGAATTGCTTCGGTGCTTGGAAATGGAGGCTGAGAACGAAATCGACGTCGGCCTGAGTCAGTTGGGTGTGAGGCCGTTGTATCAAGCGGGCGGACGAATCTACAACCAGACATTGCAGATCGACAGACTCCGCGGCAATCTTCAGTCGCGCGATGACTTCATCTTCAGCCGCTTTCACGCCAGGCCACAGCTTGATTACGGCGAACTTGCGATGCAACATCGTCTGAACCTCCAAAATACCGCGCCATTGCCCGCCGAGTAGCGGCCGGCTCCGGCCGATGGCGCACACCTCGTCAGGTCCCCCGTCAAACTACGAGTAATTGTCTAGTATAGCGAGGGTGCCTGCGATTTGCCGTCCAATTTACCTTGGTCGCTTGAAGGGAGTTCGGAGTTCGGACATTGAGCGTCCGGGCTTCCAGCTCAGTGGTGGAAATCGGCATGGTCCCGCGAGGGGAAGCGGCCGGGACAAATCCGGCCCATGCGGCTGTGAGATTTCAACCTGTCCGCCGCCACTTCTTTGTTAATGAAATGTCACGGCTGGAGAGCACTCGGTCTAGGAATGCGGGGACACAAGCTCTTGTACTGCGCGTATTTGACCGTGGCAGGGATGCTGTGTGGGGGGCCTTTTCCAACCAACAGTCCCCTCCTGATCGGTCTGCCGGGGGCACCGAGCTTTGAAGAGGATGGCAAGGCCAACCTTGCGAGCCGCTACGTCTGGCGGAACTCCCAAATCGTGGCGGGTTTCGCTACAGGTGGAGCGGTGTCGATCCGTGCTAACGACGGAACAAACCTGCAGATTTCCTTCCTTGGCGCCAATCTCGGCTCAGAGCCGAAGGGCGAAAGCCCATGCCCACGGAAAACATGGTATTACGTCGGAAATTCTAACGATTGGCATGTGGATGAGCACTTCGAACGCGTCCGCTACCGGGAGATCTATCCCGGAATTGATCTGGTATTTCTTACCAGCCAAGCCCAACTGGAATACAGCTTCGAGATTACTCCTGGGGCGGATCCCAGTGCCATCCGAATCCGATATGGCGGCTTGACGCCGAGCTTAGTGCGAGGAGGGGACCTGGAGCTAGGGGAAGGCACCTTCAAGATGGTTCAGCGGCGTCCACAAGCCTTCGAGAATCGCCTGAATCACTTGCAAAAAATTCGCTGCCACTACCGCATCAGCGGCCAAGAAGCCTGGTTCAAACTGGGGTCCTATGATCGGACGGCTCCGATCACCATCGACCCGGTGCTCATTTTTAGCACCTATCTGGGAGGATCCGGCTTCGATGTGATTTACGGGGCCGCCGCGGATGCGGCCGGGAATCTGTACGTTACCGGAGAGACGTCCTCGGGGAGCCTGACAAATCCATCGATCCAGGTCCGATCGAGCCAGGACGCGTTCGTAGCCAAATTGAATAGCACTGGGACCCAGGTGCTGTACCTGGTGTATCTCGGCGGCAGCGGCACAGACTCCGCGAACGGCATCGCTGTTGACTCATCGGGCAATTCGTACGTGACCGGTACGACCGCGTCCCCCGACTTTCCCGTTACGAGCGGCGCTCTGACTACGACAGCGCCTGGCGCAGAGGATGCGTTTGTCGCAAAGCTAAATTCGAGCGGGCAGTTGCAGTACTCGACCTATTTGGGAGGGACCAATGCGGATTATGGATTTTCAATCGCAGTGGACGCCACAGGTGCGGCCTATGTCGCCGGCCAGACCCAATCGACCTCCTTTCCTGTTACCAACGGCGCTTTTCAGCGTACTTACCAGGGCGGCCTATCGGACTGCTTTGTATCCAAATTGAATAGCACGGGTAGCGCGCTGGTTTACTCAACTCTACTTGGCGGAAGTTCGCTCGACATGTGCAGCGGCATCGCGGTGGATGCCTCAGGCAACGCTTACGTGACGGGCACTACATACTCGGTCAACTTTCCCATTCAGTCGGCGGTTCAAAGCAGTTTGATGGGAACCGCCAATGCTTTTGTGGCAAAGATCAATCCGAGTGGCACGGGGCTGGTATTTTCGACTTACGCCGGTGGGAGCGGTACAGACTACGGCAATGCGGTTACCGTGGATTCATCCGGAAGTGCGTATGTCGCGGGGGCCACCTCGTCGGTCGACTTTCCACTTACTTCCGGCGCCCCACAAACGGTATTGAACGGTGTTTACAACGCCTTTGCTTTGAAATTGTCGACGAGCGGAAATAGCTTCGTCTATTCGACTTTTGTGGGAGGATCCAACTCAGATGCTGCAACCTCCATCGCCACGGACCAGTCCGGGAGAGCGATCCTGGGAGGGTATACTAACTCGGCCAATTTTCCACTTGCGGGCGCAATCCAATCCTCGCTGGGTGGAAGCTACGATGCATTTGTCACGGTTGTCGACCCGACGGGCGAGTCCTTCGTTTTTTCGAGCTACTTCGGTGGTTCCGGTGACGATCGAGCATACGCGGTTGTTTCCACGCCAGGAAGCACATTGTACCTGGCGGGCATGACTGCCTCAGCCAATTTCCCGGTTACAGGCGCTCGGCAAGCGACCGTGAGCGTACCTTACGACGCGTTCGTACTGGAAGTGACCACGACGGGTTTGACGCCGGTTTCGGTCACCCCCAACAGCGGGAGCGGCTCCTCGCAAACCTTCGCCTTTGTGTTCTCCGACTCAGGGGGAGCGGCCGATATCAGCGCGGCGCAGATTGGATTCAATACGTCCCTGGCCGGCACCAACGCTTGCTGGATGTATTACGCGGCGTCCACCAAGACCATCTATCTGTCCAACAACGCGGGCGCGTTTGCGAATCCCGGGCTGGTCCTCGGCAGTTCGGGAACCTTGCAGAACAGCCAATGCACGATCAACGTGGCAACTTCCTCGGTGTTGCTGTCGGGCAATACGCTCACCCTGTACCTGGCGCTGAGCTTCGCGCCCGCTTTTGCCGGCACCCAGAACATCTACATGTTCGTCCAGAATGCTACCCTCTCCAATGGATTTACCCAAGAGGGGACCTGGACGGTGCCTGGTGCGTCCGGACCGGTGCCGGTTTCGGTCACCCCCAGTAGCGGGACCGGCTCCTCGCAGACCTTCGCCTTTGTGTTCTCCGACTCAGCCGGAGCGGCCGACATCACCGCCGCGCAGATTGGATTCAATACCGCAATGGTGGGCACTAACTCTTGCTGGATGTATTACGCGGCAGCCACCAAGACCATCTATCTGTCCAACAACGCGGGCGCGTTTGCGAATCCTGGGCTCGTCCTCGGCAGTTCGGGAACTTTGCAGAACAGCCAATGCACGATCAGCGTGGCAACTTCCTCGGTGTTGCTGTCGGGCAATACGCTCACCCTGAACCTGGCGCTGAGCTTCGCGCCCGCTTTTGCCGGCGCCCAGAACATTTATATGTACGTCCAGAATGCCACCCTCTCCAATGGCTTTACCCAGGAGGGGACCTGGACGGTGCCTGGTGCGTCCGGACCGGTGCCGGTTTCAGTCACCCCCAGTAGCGGGACCGGCTCCTCGCAAACCTTCGCCTTTGTGTTTTCCGACTCAGCCGGAGCGGCCGACATCACCGCGGCGCAGATTGGATTCAATACCGCAGTGGTGGGCACTAACTCTTGCTGGATGTATTACGCGGCAGCCACCAAGACCATCTATCTGTCCAACAACGCGGGCGCGTTTGCGAATCCCGGGCTCGTCCTCGGCAGTTCGGGAACTTTGCAGAACAGCCAATGCACGATCAGCGTGGCAACTTCCTCGGTGTTGCTGTCGGGCAATACGCTGACCCTGAGCCTGGCGCTGAGCTTTGCGCCCGCTTTTGCCGGCACCCAGAGCATCTACATGTTTGTCCAGAATGCTACCCTCTCCAATGGATTTACCCCGGAGGGAACCTGGACGGTGCCTTAGAGTCATTGTTGGCTCCGTTTTTGGGAGTTGAAGTTCCCAGCTCGCGGATTCGATGCTCGAAACAAGTCAGCGTGGGACTCACTCAGCCCGACCGATCCAGCGGAGTGCCCGGCATGTCGGGGCGATGGTAATCAAACGGTAATGCGTAATTGCCATGCTAAAGTACTCAGGATGGCCGTGGGGAAAAAGGCGTCCGGACAATCCATAACAAGGTGACGTCCGATTACCATTGCCCCGACACGCAGCACGCGCCACTACGTTGTACAGGAGGAAACGCCATCTGATGCTCATGACGATCCACCTTATGTGAAGCCCGGGGCGGTCGTGCCAGGACGATCACAAACCCCTTACGACCTATGGCGTACGAAGAAATAATCTGTAAAGGCCGATTCCAGGGAAATTTCCTAGCTGAGTCGACCTTTTCAAGAGCAGCCAGACGGCAGAAAACGAATTGCTTGCGCCACTTGCAGACAAGCTAACAAGATCATCTAGTTCGGGGCGACAGGGCAGTTCGGGCTCGCGGTCACCTGAGGCGGCGTACTAAGTAAGGGGACTTTCGAGTCTCTTCTTTCACCGGATGCGAGTCGATGGAGATAATACAAACATGAGAAATCATTCCGACAAGGTGGCGTCTTAGTCTTCGGTTCTTGGGCCAATCATGCTTGAGTGCTCTCGGCGTTTACAGATTCTCAGCGTTACCCTGAACCTTTCAGCTGGTTCTCTATCGGCGCAAGCCCCGCTTGTCCCAGCTGCCTGTCAAGATCTGTATAACGCCTTGAGCACGCAGATCGCGAGCTTCGATGCGGTGGTGAGTGAGTTTGTTTTCGGTTTAGTACTTGAAGGGTATTAACTTCATGAAGTATTCATCAATCTTACGCGCTTCGACGCGATCTCGCCTCTGTCTTCCTATTATTCTGACAGTGTCGGTTTTACATCCATTTTGTAACGCGGCAACGCCGCCCCCGGTCCCCGCAAACTTCCAGGACCTGTACACCCAGTCGGTCAACTATCTCACCTCCTTCAATGCCACGCTGAACAGCAGTTGGAACGGGACCAAGTATCCGGTTCTCTATACGGCGAATTCCTTGGTTGCGAATGGGAACGCAGGCCCGCAACTGATCAATCCCCTCGACATCAAGCAAGTGCAGCTCGAGTTGCAGGGGTTCAAGGCCATGGGGTATCAGGCGGTGATGATCGAACTCCCCTTTCCCATGCTGTACGAGCCCTTCTTCTCCAGCCAGGCGGAGTATCAGCAATACGTGAACTTCTATACCCAGGTGGCCAGCTTTATCCGGGGGTTGGGCATGAAAATTGTGATCGAAAACGATTCATTGTTTCCCATCGGCGTCTACTCCGGCTGGAGCGCGGCGTCCTTTTATGCCACCCTCGACTGGACCCAATACCAGGAGGCGCGCGCGCAGACGGCGAAAACGGTTGCCCAGATCATGCAACCGGATTACATGGTGCTGATGGAAGAGCCGGACACAGAATCCACGAATTCCGGACAAACCGAGGTTAACACCGTCGCCGGTGCCACCAGCATGGTGAGCCAGATTCTGACCAGCGTCCGGGAGGCGGGGATTCCCGGTCTCAAGGTGGGGGCCGGGATGGGCAGTTGGTATTCGCAATACCTGGCCCTCACGCAGAGTCTGGCCGCCCTGCCCCTGGACTTCATCGACATGCACATCTACATGATCAACGATGACTTTCTGAGCAATGCCCTGACGATAGCCAGCACGGCGGCCGCGGCCGGCAAGCCTGTCGCGATGACGGAATGCTGGCTGTATAAAATCCGGGACAGCGAGTTGAACGTGCTCTCCTACAACGAGATTTACGCCCGCAATCCGTTCAACTTTTGGGAGCCGCTGGATAGTTATTTCCTCAAGACCATGCGGAAGCTGGGCAACTACACCCAGATGTATTTTTGGTCGCCGTTCTCAACATTCAATTTCCGTGCCGATCTGCCGTATGACAGTTCCACCGAGGATCTGACGTACATGCAGATAAAGGCTACGTGGGCCCAGGCGGCGGGGGCCGCTACGCAGGGAGCCGACTTCACCCCCACGGGCCTGAACTCCTACAACATGCTGGTCTCGCCTGCGAACACCATCCCGCCCACCACCCCGTCAAACCTTACCGGAGGATCGGCTGCGCCCACCACGGCAGGCGTGACGTGGAGCGCCTCCACCGATGACGTGGGGGTGGCCGGTTACAATGTGTTCCGCAACGGCGTGCAGATCGGGACCACCGCCTTAACGTCCTTCCAAGACTCCGGGTTGACACAGGCGACCACATATACCTATGCGGTATCCGCCTTCGATCTGGGTGGAAACACGTCGCCCTCACAGAGTGTGTCGGTCACTACGGAGAATGTGACGCCTCCCAGCACGCCCGCCAATCTGGTGACGGCCGTGGTTTCCAGCAAGCAGATCAACCTGACGTGGTCGCCCTCGACTGATCTGGAAGCGGTGGCCGGCTATTATGTGTTCCGTGGAACCACGCCCGCCGGGCTCAGCCAGGTGGGACTTGCCTACGCCAACACATCCCCTGGTTTCATCAGCTACCCACTGACGCCGGGAACCACATACTACTTCAGCGTGCAAGCGGTGGATACCTCCGGAAACGTCTCGGCGATGTCGGCGACGGTATCGGCCACTACGTTGGCACCGCTTTCTGTCACGCCGGTTTCCGCGACGCCAAGCTCGGGATCGGGAACGAGCCAGACCTTCGTTTTTGTGTTTTCCGACCCGGCCGGAGCGGCGGACATCTCCGCGGCGCAGATTGGATTCAATACGTCGCTGGCCGGTACCAACTCTTGCTGGATGTATTACGCGGCAGCCACCGAGACCATCTATCTGGCCAACAATGCGGGCGGGTTTGCCAGTGGCGGGCTGGTCGTGGGCAGTTCGGGAACCTTGGCGAACAGCCAATGCACGATCAACGTGGCAACTTCCTCGGTGTCGTTGTCGGGCAATACGCTCACCCTGCACCTGGCGCTGAGCTTTGCACCCGCTTTTGCCGGCACCCAGAACATCTACATGTACGTCCAGAATGCCACTGTCGCCAACGGATTTACCCAGGAGGGAACCTGGACGGTGCCTGGTGCGTCCGGACCGGCGCCGGTTTCGGTCACCCCCAACGGCCAGAGCGGCTCCTCGCAAACCTTCGCCTTTGCGTTCTCCGACACGGCCGGAGCGGCGGATATTACCGCGGCGCAGATTGGATTCAATATGTCGCTGGCCGGCGCCAACGCTTGCTGGATGTATTACGCGGCGTCCACCGAGACCCTCTATCTGTCCAACAACGCGGGCGCGTTTGCGAATCCCGGGCTCACCCTCGGCAGTTCGGGAACCTTGCAGAACAGCCAATGCACGATCAATGTGAGCAACCTCGTCGGTGTTGCTATCGGGCAATACGCTCACCCTGAATCTGGCGCTGAGCTTTGCGCCCGCTTTTGCCGGCACCCAGAACATCTATATGTACGTCCAGAATGCCACTGTCGCCAACGGATTTACCCAGGAGGGAACCTGGACGGTGCCTGGTGCATCCGGACCGGTGCCGGTTTCGGTCACCCCCAACAGCGGGAGCGGCTCCTCGCAAACCTTCGCCTTTGCGTTCTCCGACACGGCCGGAGCGGCCGACATCACCGCGGCGCAGATCGGGATCAATACCTCGCTGGCCGGCACCAACTCTTGCTGGATGTATTACGCGGCTAGCACGCAGACGATCTATCTGGCCAACGATGCGGGCGCGTTTGCGAACGGCGGGCTGGTCCTGGGCGCTTCGGGAACCTTGCAGAACAGCCAATGCACGATCAATGTGGCAACTTCCTCGGTGTTGCTTTCGGGCAACACGCTCACCCTCAATCTGGCGCTGAGCTTTGCGCCCGCTTTCGCCGGCGTCCAGAACATCTACATGTGGGTTCAGAATGCCACCCTCTCCGACGGATTTACCCCGGAGGGAACCTGGACCGTGCCCTAGAGTCATCGTTGGCCACGGGCTCACGAGGCGAGTGAGCGGCTCGAAATCCTCAACCGTAGCCCACAGGCCTTTTGAGGCGACCTGGGCTGCGGATGGCTTCAGAAACACGCCGACGCGCTCGTCTGGACGTCCATAAGCGATTCTCGGAGAGCACGGCAGCAGCTAGTGGAGGGATTTGGCTGCAATATCAAGACGATATTCCATCAACATCTCCGTAACCAGCCGCTGGACTGCTTCGTGTAGAATAAAGCTTCACCTAGTCGCCTCGAACTTCGTTCGGCGCCAAGGTAGCGCAAGGTGGTCCATCATTCATGAAACAGGTCTTGGTTACAGGAGGCGCAGGCTACAAGGGTTGCGTTCTAGTTCCGAAGTTGTTGAATGCCGGTTACGAAGTTGTCGTTTACGACAGGATGTATTTTGGCCCGCTAGGCCTTCCGTCTCATCCCCATCTTCGGGTCGTCGACGCCGATATCCGCGACACAGGATCGTTTGCCGCGGCCGTAAAAAACTGCAATGCCGTGATCCATATGGCTTGCATTTCCAACGACCCGAGCTACGAACTAGATCCAGCGCTCAGCAAAACGATCAATTTTGACTGCTTTGAGCCCCTGGTTCTCGCCAGCAAGAGGGCGGGCGTCAGCCGGTTCATCAACGTGTCGTCGAGTTCAGTCTATGGGGTGAGCGACGCACCGGAAGTCACCGAAGAGCACCCCTTAGACCCCTTGACCGACTATAGCAAGTACAAAGGGATGTGCGAATCGATTCTGTTCGAACATGGTTCGCCGGACTTCATTCCCGTCAATCTCAGGCCGGCGACGGTGTGCGGCTACTCTCCGCGGATGCGCTTTGATTTAACCGTTAATATCTTGACGAATCTGGCGGTGAACCGAGGAATAATCACCGTTTTTGGTGGCTCCCAAAAGCGGCCGAATATCCACATCGACGATATTACGGAGTTATATATCAGGATGTTAGAATATCCCGAGGATCAGGTCGCGGCCAAGACCTTTAACGTGGGGTATGAAAACGATACCGTCGCGCGCCTGGCCGAGATTGTCAAGAACGTGGTCGAGCGAGAATTTCCAAACGTACCACCGATCGATATCCAAACCACGCCGACCAACGATAATCGCTCCTACCACGTCAGTTCGCGCAAAATCGCCGAAGAGTTGGGCTACCGCCCGCTTCGCACGATCGAAGACGCAGTGCGCGATCTTTGCTGCGCGTTCCGGCAGGGTAAGTTTCCGGACAGCCTGACCAACGACGAATACGTGAATGTGAAAACGGTGAAGAAGTTGGGATTGCAATGAGCGAGGCCAAGGCGATCGCTGTAGTAACTGGCGGCGCCGGATTCATCGGCAGTCACATGGTGGATCTGCTGGTTGCGGAAGGCTTCCGGGTTCACGTCATCGACAACTTGGCGGGTGGCCGGCTGTTGAATCTGGAGCACCATCAGCGTAATGCGGATGTGGTCTTTGAACGAAAGGATATCCGTACTTTAGCCGCGGACGACGCTCTTTTCCGTGACGCTCGTTACGTCTTTCACTTCGCGGGCATTGGAGACATTGTTCCGTCCATCGACCGACCGCTGGATTATATGTCCACCAACGCTCTCGGTACGGTGCACGTACTGGAAGCAGCCCGTCATGGACGTGTCAAAAAACTGCTCTATGCGGCGTCCTCCACGTGTTACGGATTGGCGGATGAGCTGCCAACAACTGAGGACGCTCCCATCCGGCTCGAATATCCCTACGCGCTGAGCAAGTACCAAGGCGAGGCGGCAGTCTTGCATTGGGGCCAGGTCTATGGGCTTCCTGTGAACTCCGTGAGAATATTCAACGCGTATGGAACTCGCTCACGAACCACTGGTGCATACGGCGCGGTGTTTGGCGTTTTTCTCGCGCAAAAACTAAATGGAAAGCCCCTGACGATCGTCGGTGACGGTACACAGAAGCGGGACTTCCTTTACGTCACCGATGTGGCGCGGGCCTTCTACGCCGCGGCGCGCACCGATCGAGTGCAGCGTATTTATAACCTGGGCGCCGGCAACCCCCAATCGGTGAATCACCTCGCCGACCTGCTCGGCGGGCCGAGGATTCACTTGCCCAAACGCCCTGGCGAACCCGACTGCACCTGGGCCGATATCACGAGAATTCGCGCGGAGTTGGGCTGGGCGCCCCAGGTTTCCTTTGAAGAGGGCGTCTCAACGATGCTTCAAAACATCGAATACTGGCGGGAAGCGCCGGTGTGGGATATCCCCTCCATTGAGGCCGCAACCAAGAACTGGTTCGCGTTCCTGGCCGGAAAAGGTTCCACGGCATGATGGCCGCATCTTCCAAAAGCAACGATAAGATCCTTCCTTTGGACGAATTGGCGGCAGTATTGGCGCAGTTGAAGGCGCAGGGTAAAACCGTCGTGCAGTGTCACGGCGTCTTCGATTTAATGCACGTCGGACACATACGGCATTTTGAGCAGGCCAAAAAATTCGGCGACGTTCTGGTGGTCACGGTCACTCCGGACCGCTACGTGAACAAAGGTCCCAACCGCCCGGTCTTCACCGATGCTCATCGCGCGTGGGCGATTGCGGCGCTGGGATGCGTCGATTATGTAGCGGTGAATCGCTGGCCTACCGCGATCGACACCATCGGACTATTGCAGCCGAACATTTTCGTCAAAGGATCGGAATATCGCGATGCCTCCAAGGATCGAACCGGGAACATTTCGCTCGAGGAGCAATCCGTTCGAGACGCGGGGGGCAGAATCGAATTCACGGACGATATCGTTTTCAGTTCGTCCAGCCTGCTCAACCGTTACTTTGGAGCATTGCCCGAAAAGACCGAGCAGTTCCTCACGGTGTTTACAACCAAACACCGCGCGGATGAGATTTTGCGGTACCTGGACGACGCGGGCAATTTGAAGGTGCTGGTACTTGGCGAAACCATCATCGACGAGTATCGGTATTGCGAGACGCTCGGCAAAGCGGGAAAAGAACCGATCCTGGTGGCCCGGCACATCAGCAGCGAGCGCTTTCCCGGCGGGATACTCGCGGTCGCGAATCATGTGGCCGCGATCTGCGATAACGTGACCATGTTGAGCTGTCTGGGCGAAACGGACTCTCAGGAAGATTTTGTACGCGAACATATCGAAGCTGGTATCGAGAAGATCTTTCTGACGGTTCCGGGCGTCCCCACGATGGTCAAGACGCGTTTTCTCGAGTCTTATCCGTTTCAGAAGTTATTCGAAGTCTATACCATGGGCGACTCCGAGCAGCAGAGTGGACAATCGGCGGCGCTCGTTGAGAGGCTCCTGGCCCTGTTGCCGAATTACGAAGTGGTGATCGTGGCAGACTATGGGCACGGCATGATCAGTCCCGAGGTGGCGGAGGTTTTGAGCCGGAATGCCCGGTTTCTAGCCGTCAATACGCAAGTTAACGCCGGGAATCACGGCTTCAACACGGTTTCCAAATACCCCCGCGCCGATTACGTATGCGTCTCCGAACGAGAACTGCGGCTGGAAGCCCGGAGCCCGCACGGGGATCTGCGGAAGATTGTGGAAGGCATCAGCGGCCAGCTCGGAGCCGAGCGGCTTATGATTACTCAAGGCGGACAAGGATGTTTGTGCTACAGCCGGAGCGAGGGCTTCCATGAGATTCCCGCGTTCACCGGCCATGTGGTAGATCGGGTTGGCGCCGGGGACGCGGTGCTCGCCATAACCGCTCTGTGCGCGGCCCAGCAGGCCCCCATCGATGTGCTCGGATTCATCGGCAACTGCGTTGGTTCGCAAGCCGTCGGAGTGGTGGGCAATCGGTCCGCCATCGAGAAAGTATCGCTCGCCAGGTACATGGAATGTCTTTTGAAATAGACTCGGGGACCCGCGGCGTCTCCGAGAAGCATGCCACGTCAGCGCGGTTGCCCCCGGCCTTCACCTTCCGGCAGGTTCCCGATTTCTCGCCGGGCCAAAACCGGCCACGCGCGCGGCAGTATTCCTGGACCGCGATCGTGTCATCGTACGCGACGTTCATTTCTTGAGAACGCCGTCCCAGATCCATTACTCCGACACGTCGAAATGCTCGCCGATCTGAAGGATCGTTCTCTATGTGGTGGTTGCAACCAACCAGTCGGGCATCGCAAGGAAACTATTCACCGAGGAAGATTTACTCGCCATCCACTCGGACCTGGTTTTGCACCTCGGCTCACTGGGCGTCGTCATCGATGCGTTTTATTACTGCCCGCACCTTCCAACTGCCCAACTGGCCGCCTACCGCATGGATTGCGATTGCCGAAAGCCGAAACCCGGCCTGTTTTTGCGCGCCCAGCGGGAGTATGGGTTGGACCTCCAGCGGTCTTACATGATCGGCGATTCACACCGCGACGTCGCAGCGGGAACAGCCGCCGGCTTGGCTGGCAGCATCCTGATCGGGGACGGGCAAGGCGCCCAAGATCTCGCGCAAGCCGTCCGAGGCATCCTGGGGGGTGCGGCCTGAGGGCGACCGGACGCATCTGCGGCGTCGACTTTGATAATACTTTGGTTAGCTACGACGAACTTCTCGCGCGAATTGCCCGCGAGCGAGGTTTGCTAGACTCCGTCGCTTCCCAAACCAAGCGAAAGCTGCGCGATCGTATCCGCCGGCTGGAGGACGGCGAGCTGGAATGGCAAAAGTGTCAGGCATTGCTGTACGGTCCAAGAATCGGCGAAGCTACGCTGTTCGAAGGAGTAGATCGATTCTTTGAGCGTTGCCGCCAGCAAGATGTCAAAGTCTATATTCTCAGCCATAAAACCGAGTTTTCGCGCTACGACAGCACTGGGACGAATCTGCGAACGGCGGCCCTGCAATGGATGAGCGCGCACGGGTTCTTCGAACCCAACCGGCTGGGCCTGACTGAGGACCACGTTTTCTTTCATGACACGCGCGAGGAGAAGATCGATCGGATCGCGCGCCTTCGCTGTACCGATTTTATAGACGATCTGGAAGAGACCTTTCTCGAAAAGAGCTTTCCCGCTGCAACAACGCGTATCCTGTATGAACCCGGAAGAGAATCTCCCGCGCCTCCCGGCGTGCTGTGGATGAATACGTGGAAGGAGATTAGTGAATACTTGTTCGGGACAAGTTGACATCCAGATCGAAACGCTGAAAACCGTGGCAGCGGACTTGTTGTCGGCCCCGGTGACGGCGCTCGAAGAAGTAGGAGGAGGGCGCAATAGCCGCGTCTATCGGATGCGCGTTGAACCTCGCAAATCTTACGCGTTGAAAGCGTATTTCCGTCACGCCTCCGAGCACCGGGCGCGAATGGAGACGGAATTCTCCAGTCTGGAGTTTCTTTGGAACGGAGGCGTTCGTAATATTCCGCAGCCGGTGGTCTCAAGCCCAGAACACGGGTTTGCCATCTATAGCTGGATTGAAGGCCGAAGAATCGCCGCACCGCAGGTTACCGCAACATCCATCCAAGCGTCGGCGGATTTTCTGTTGCGTGTGGCGGAATTGCGCCGCCAGCCCGGGAGCGAGCATCTCCGCCCGGCTTCGGAAGCCTGCTTCTCGGGCCGCGCCATCATAGAGAATCTGGAGCGCCGGCTGGAGCCGTTACGATCTCACGCCGGGAGCCGTGAGCTCGAAACTTTTCTATCGTCGCTGCTCCTTCCCTCACTTAAGCGCATTGGCGAGTGGAGCCGTCGCCGGATCCCAGAAGCCTTTGGGCGGGACCTTGAGTTGCCATTTAGAACATTGAGTCCGTCGGATTTCGGTTTTCACAACGCTCTGGAGACCGAATCGGGCGAGCTCTTCTTCCTCGACTTCGAATACTTCGGCTGGGACGATCCCGCCAAAACCGTTTGCGATTTCCTCTTGCATCCCGGCATGGCGATCTCGTCTGTGTTTAAGCGGCAATTCGCGACTCGTCTGGTTGAGGGACTAGCATGGAGCAACGGCCTGCGGGAACGCGTCCAAGCGTACTATCCGCTGTTCGGGCTAAAGTGGTGCCTGATCCTACTAAATGAATTTTTGCCCGACCAACTACTGCGCAGGCGTTTTGCGGGCATGCGCGAACAGGACAGCCAGCGGCGCCAAATGGAGCAACTGTCGAAAGCCCGGAACATGCTGGAAACAACCTTGAGCGACTATGAGCACTTTTCCTATTTCCACTAAAATCGCACCCGTAAACTTAACGCCGTTGGATGCCAGATCGCGCCAGCTGCGCAAAACGATCGTCCAGACCATACAAGCCGGCAATCGAGGTCATCTCGGCTCTGCGTTTTCCCTGGTCGAAATCCTACGCGTGCTCTACGACGACATTTTGAAATACGATGTGTCCAATCCCCGTTGGCCCGGCCGCGACCGCTGCATTTTGAGCAAGGGACATGGCTGCCTGGCGCTCTATGCCCTGCTGGCGGACCACGGTTTTTTTCCGGAAAACGAACTATCGCAATTCTGCAAGCCCGACGGCATTCTGGGCGGCCATCCCGAGTACGGCAAGGTTCCTGGCGTGGAAGCCTCCACCGGAAGCCTGGGCCACGGGCTGTCAATCGGAATCGGCATGGCTCTCCATGCCCGCATTGAGCGGGCCGCGCATCGCGTGTTCGTTGTCATCAGCGACGGCGAATCGAACGAGGGCTCGGTATGGGAGGCGGCGCTCTGTGCCAGCAAGCACCGCTTGGACAATATGATCGTCTTGGTGGATTACAACAAGCAGCAGTCCTATGGAACCACCTACGAAGTTCTGGACCTCGATCCGCTTTCCGACAAATGGAAGGCCTTCGGCTTTGCGGTCCGGGAAGTGGATGGCCATAGCGTTCCCGCACTACGGCAGGCGCTGCTCGAAACGCCCTTCGAGCCTGAAAAGCCCAGCATAATTATCTGCCACACCGTCAAAGGCAAGGGCGTCAGCTTCGTCGAGAACAACTTGAATTGGCACCACAAAACGAAACTTTCCGAGGAGGAGGCTCGCTCCCTGCTGGCCGAGCTGGGGGCCTAGTCCGGTATGCGCAAAACTTGTCTGGACATGGTTTACGAGCTTGCCAAGAGCGACCAGCGTATCGTTTTTATCGGATCGGACTTGGGCGTCGGCACCTTGAAACAGTTCAAGCAGGAGATGCCGGAACGTTTCTTCATGGAAGGCGTCAGCGAAGCCAACATGATCGGCATGGCGGCGGGTCTGGCGCTGGAAGGAAAGATCGTATACGCCAACACCATTGCGACGTTTCTTACGCGCCGCTGCTTTGAGCAAGTGGCGCTGGATTTATGTTTACACGACGTGCGGGTGCGATTGATCGGAAACGGCGGAGGGCTGGTGTACGCTCCGCTCGGCCCCACCCATCTGGCTTTCGAAGACCTCGCGATCTTCCGCGCGCTGCCTCGCATGACCATTCTGGCGCCGGCCGACGCGAATGAGATGCGGCGCATGATGCCGCTCACCGTGGAACATCCCGGCCCCATTTATATTCGCATCGCCAAAGGCGGCGATCCGATCGTCACCAACGACACGCCCTTCGAAATCGGAAAGGCCTTTCCGATGCGACCGGGTAACGACGCGCTGATCGTCAGCACCGGCGTGATGTTGAAGCGCGCGCTCGAAGCCGCCGAACTTCTCCGCGCGGAAGGCTTGGAAGCTTCCGTGCTTCATGTTCCTACCGTCAAGCCACTAGACGAGGCCACTATTCTTGGTTACGCGGCTCGCGTACCCGCCATCGTGACCGTGGAAGAACACACTATCGTCGGCGGCCTGGGAAGCGCCGTCGCGGAACTCTTAGCCGAAGCCAATTTTTCCGATTCCAAGCGGTTCAAGAGGATCGGCATTCCGGACACCTTCCCCGATCAATACGGTTCCCAGGACTCGCTTCTGGCCCGCTATGGCATCACCGCAAAGAATATCGCCAATACCATAAAGCAACTCACACACACCAAAACTAAGGAATCTTATCAAGAACAGTCATGGGCAGATTAATGAACGTTGTTACACCTCTTCACAAGCGGACCAAGCGAGACTATCTCGCACGCATGGTCGACGACAAGGTCCACTGCATGTTGAAGGCGAAGGAATATGAATCCGACTATTGGGATGGCGACCGCCGCTACGGCTACGGCGGCTACAAATACGACGGCCGCTGGAAGACCGTGGCTCAGACCTTGATCGATACCTACAAACTGCCGCCGAACGCCAAGATATTGGACATCGGATGCGGCAAGGCGCACCTGTTATACGAGCTCTCACAACTCCTCCCGGGCGCTGAAGTGCACGGTTTCGACATCTCGCGGCATGGCCTTGGGGACGCTCCCGAGCCGATTCGCGATCGTCTCTTTCATTACCGCGCCCAGGACAGCCTGCCGTATGGCGATGGCTACTTCGATCTCGCCCTCTCGCTCGGTTGTTTCCACAATCTTCGAATCTTCGAATTGAAAACCGCGCTGGCCGAAATGGAGCGTGTCGCAAAGAACAAGTACGTGATGCTCGAAAGTTACCGCAGCGAGTTAGAGCTGTTCAACCTGGAATGCTGGGCTTTGACCTGCGAGTCCTTCTTCGATACGGCAGAATGGATTTGGCTCTATCGGCATTTTGGATACACCGGCGACTATGAGTTCATCTATTTCGAATAACCCGCTCGCGAATGCCCCGCAAGCGCTATGAGCCGATCTTTATGAAAATGCAAGCGGCAATTCTCGAAACTTTGCGGGCCCCGCTGGTGCTCGATGAGGTGGACGTTCCAGAACTGGAGTGCGGGCAGGTTCTGGTTCAGATTCACCGTAGCGGCATCTGTGGGGCGCAGATCGGCGAAATTGATGGGAAAAAAGGCCAGGATAAGTTCCTGCCTCACCTGCTCGGCCACGAGGGCGGTGGCATAGTGCTCGACCTTGGTCCGGGCGTGACAAACGTTCGAAAAGGGGATCACGTCGTTTTGCACTGGCGGAAGGGCGTGGGCATTCAGGCCCGAGGAGGGAAGTACGTTTGGGGCCACCGGATCGTAAACTCGGGTTGGGTTACTACCTTTAGTGAGGCAGCCGTTGTTTCAGAGAACCGTCTCACTCCGATTCCCAAAGATGTTCCTTTTGAAGTGGCCGCGCTGATGGGCTGCGCGGTCACCACGGCCCTGGGGTTGATCAACAATCTGGCCCAGCTGAAGATCGGCCAGTCTCTCGCCGTCTTCGGATGCGGTGGCGTGGGCCTCAACGTAGTGCAGGGCGCCGCGATGGTTTCCGCCGACCCGATAATCGCAATCGACATTTACGACCACAAACTGGAACTGGCCCGTGAATTTGGCGCCACGCACGTTATCAATTCTGCGCGAGCCGATGTTCGGGAAGAGGTCCGAAAGATCGTGGGCGCAGCCGGCGTGGACGTCTTTGTCGAGAACACCGGTCTGGTGCGGCTGATCGAACAGGCCTATGAGCTCACCACGAATTCCGGCAGGACCATACTGGTGGGCGTGCCCAAGCACGACGAAGACATCACCATCCACTCGCTGCCGCTGCATTTCGGCAAAGTGCTTACGGGATGCGAAGGGGGTTCCACGGATCCCACCGTCGACATCCCGCGATACCTCAAGCTGTACCAGCGCGGCAAACTACAACTTGACCGTTTGATCACGCATCGTATGCCATTTCCAGATATCAATCTGGCCATCGAGAAAGTGCGCGCCGGCGAGGTCGGGCGATGCATATTGTCGATGATCTAAAACTGCTGGAGCCATGCTGACCCATTGCAATGCGACCCCACGAACGCCCTCGCGGGTGACGGTCCTGGGATCTCGCGGTTTTGTTGCGGCGCGGTTGATCCGTACGCTCGCGGACCAGGGAATCGCGTTCCGGGCCGTCGGAAGCGCGGAAGTCGACTTGACCGCGCCATCCGCGGCGGCCGGGCTGGCCGGAATCTTGCAGCCTGGCGACTGCGTGGTCGTCACCTCGGCGCTGACTCCGGAGAAGGGGCGCGATCGGGCTACGTTTCTCAAGAACGTCGCGATGATTGATAGTTTGTGCATCGGCTTGGCGAAAGCCGCGTGCGCTCAGGTTGTCTACTTGAGTTCCGACAGCGTCTACGATTCCCGATTCACGCAAATCAATGAAGAGACGCCCTGCGACTCGAACGACCTCTATGCGCTGGCGCACATCGCGCGCGAGAAGCTGCTGGCCGAAGCCTGTCAAAGCGAAAAGCTGCCCCTGGCCATCGTCCGCCCCTGCGCCATCTATGGCGCCGGCGACACCCACGACAGCTACGGGCCAAACCGGTTCCTGCGGACCGCGCTAAGAGAAGGGCGGATTGTGCTATTTGGTGAGGGAGAAGAGGTGCGCGATCACGTCTACATCGATGACGTCGTGCGAATTGTTCTCGAATCCTTGGTCCACCGGAGCTGGGGCGTTATCAATGCCGTCTCAGGGACCGCTCTTCCATTTTGCGAGGTCGCGCGCAAAATCGTCGAGGCAATCGCAAAACCGGTCGCGATCGAAACCATGCCGAGGCGTATCCCGATCGTTCACAAGCGCTTTGATCCAGCCGCACTTTTTCAGGCGTTTCCCGGCTTGACTACGACCTCGCTGGACACAGGCATCCGCAAGTCGCTCGCACCATGGTCGGACACCGAGGCTGGACTCGCATCGCTCGGTTCTGCGCAATAATTGGGAAAGTAATCAACCATGGGATCCAAACTGGACGCGGATGCGTTAAAGGCCCTACAAACCCGCGAGCCTCAGTACCAGCGAACGCTCGATGTCGCCATCGAGAAGGGTCTGGCCACGCTGGGCCTGATGACCAATCAGGTCTGGGAAGACGATCCTAGGCGTCTGCTCATTACGTTGTCGCGGTACAAATTCGTGGCGAAAATGTTCTCCGGAATGCAGCATGTCCTGGAGGTAGGTTGCGCCGACGCATTTGGCACGCGAATTGTGCAGCAGGAGGTGAAGCGGTTGACGGCCACGGACTTCGATCAGGTGTTCGTGGACGACGTTCTCCGTCGCATGGACGATCGATGGAAATTCGAGTGCCGCCAGCAGGATCTCATGGCGGGCCCGTTCCCCGGCTCCTTTGACGGAGCATATGCGCTGGATGTAATTGAGCACATTCCCGTGGCGGACGAAAATGTTTTTGTAGGCAATATCGTCAAGTCATTGACGCCGGAGGGTGTCTTGATCTTAGGATCGCCTTCGCTCGAATCGCAGATACACGCATCGCCGCCCAGCAAAGCTGGCCATGTAAATTGCAAAACGGGCGTCGAGCTGCGTGCATTGCTTGATCGGTTTTTCCACAACGTGTTCCTGTTTTCAATGAATGACGAGGTGGTGCACACCGGATTTGCGCCCATGGCACATTATCTGCTTGTGATCGGTTGCACGCGGAGGGAGCCACGATAGCGTTGGATTCTGGCGAGCCCCGGTTGAACAGACGGGTCACCGACAACGCCCTCGATCTGACCATCGTCATTCCGTGTCTCAACGAAGAGAAGCTCATAGGCGCTACGCTCGACACTGTTGCCGCAGCCATGTGCGAGCTGCCACACAGCTACGAAATCCTGGTGATTGACGACGGTTCCACCGATCGGACATCCACGGTTGTCGAGAATTACGCTCGCGAGCATCCGAACGTGCCGGTTCACCTCCATAGGAACCCGCGCAACCGCGGGCTCACTCGCTCCTACGTGGATGGCGCTTTTCTGGGCCGCGGCAAATACTACCGGTTGGTGTGCGGAGATAATCCAGAGCCCAAGGAAGCGCTGCTCTCTATCTTCCAAGGGCTGGGCCGGGCGGACATGGTAATTCCGTATCATTCGGCGGTGGAAGGAAAACCGTGGCTGCGCCGGACGCTTTCGCAAAGTTACACCAAGCTGGTGAGTGCGCTCAGTGGTTATCGTATTCATTACTTCAACGGATGCGCGCTCCATCTACGCTACAATGTCATGCGCTGGGGGCCTTACTCGTTCGGATTTGGTTTCCAAGCGGAGCTGATCACGCGTCTGCTGGATGAAGGCGCTACTTTCATCGAGGTTCCGATCAGCGCGCATCACATAGAGAAGTCGGCCAAGAATTCCGCCATAAACTTTGGCAACTTTCTTTCCGTGGGGCATACTCTGCTGGAGATTTTCATTCGAAGGCTTCGTAAGCGAGTGTTCCATAAGTGAGCGTCATGACCTGGATGTGAATGGCCTGCTGAAGAGAGTCGTATGCCTACGTTCGAAACCAAATTAAGGCAGTGGATGGAGCGGGTGCAGTGGCGAGCCTTGGGCCGCTGGTGGCTTGTCGGGTTGGCTTTTACCGGCGCCGGCCTGCTCGTTCTATACGCCTTACGCGACGTTCTGCATCTGCCCTTGCTCGCCGCTACAACCGTGGGAGCTGAGGCCACGTTGCTGGTTCGATTCCTGATCAACGACCGCTGGGTGTTCGGGCATCGCCGCCCAACCTGGATGCGCCTGTGGCAATTTCATGTGGCTGGCGCCGCGGGCGGAGCCGTTTGGTGGGTTGTGGCCAACGTTCTGCCGCACTTTGGCGTGAACTACTTACTTGCCGCGATCGCCGGTACCGCCTGTTCCGTGGTGTTCAGTATGGCAACAAACTTCCTCTGGGTTTGGCGCAGGCCCGATACAAAACTCGCGAACGTCTCCGTCGCAACTGCCGGAACCCTGGATACGCTCGATGCCGATTGACAAACAGACTTGTAAAATCTGCGGGGGCCCTTCCCTTGTTGAGATCCCCGAGTTTCGTTCGCTTCCCCGCGTCACATCGGACTGCATCGCGTTCCGATCCGGTGGCAGGCTCTTGGTCTGCCGAACTTGCAGTGCCGCTCAATCGCCGTCCGATGAACAATGGTTCGATGAGATCGGCGAAATCTACCGTGATTATTATGCCTACCATCAGGCCGGGGGCGTAGAGCAGCACGTCGTCGATCCCGATACGGGAAGGTTGCGCCGGCGTAGCGAGGTCCTGTTGGACCGCCTTCTCGGGCTCCCAGACGTCCCTTCCTCGGGCAAAGTGTTAGATGTCGGTTGCGGTACCGGAGCAACACTCAGGTCGTTCTCCGCACGGGAAGGTTGGCGGTTGTATGGCTTGGACATAGACGCGAAAAACCTTCATTTTCTTTCGGCACTGGACGGTTTCGAGGCGCTGTATACGGGCAACCCCGCCGATCTGCCCGGTCAGTTCGGCTTGATCACGATGGTGCACGCTCTCGAACATTTTCCGGAACCTGTGCAGACATTGCGCGATCTAAGCGATAAGGTCGCCCCGGGAGGACGAATTTTCGTCGAGGTTCCGAACGCAGAAGCCAATCCCTTCGACTACGTCATCGCCGATCATATGATGCACTTTACGCCGGAGACGCTATCGGCGTTGGCTGCACGGGCAGGTTTGACAGTCGATTGCCTCGCGACCACGTGGGTAACCAAAGAGCTGTCGTTAGCAGCCCAGCCCGGCGGTGTGCAAGCCCGCGAACACAAGCTGGACGCGTCAGTACCCACGGTGGATCGCATAAGCGCTCAGGTGGACTGGCTGCGCCGCTTAATCAGCGCTTCACGCGAAGCCTCCGCCACACCCGCTCCATTCGGTTTATTCGGAACCTCGATTGCCGCAACCTGGCTCGCTGGCGCACTGGGCGATGCCGTCTCCTTCTTTGTGGAAGAAGACCCGAATCGAGTAGGGCGCCCTTATCTCGGACGTCCTGTGGTGAGCCCCGCCGATGTCAAATCCGGAAGTGTTGTGTTTCTGGCGTTGATCCCTCAAATTGCGGACCAGGTCGCCCGGCGTTTGCGAGGTACGATTCCAGACCTGCGGCTGCCGCCGCCTTTTGCGGGAACTACTTCCGCGACAAGCTAAGGTACTGCTGCCCTCGTCCAAACCACCGTCGGAACGAGCCGAAGTCAGCATCTGTTTGGCCCGCCATGAGTCCTTCGATGCCAGTCAAATAGTCACTGATTGCACGCGCGGTCTCGGGCGCGATTCCGGCGATCATGCTACGAATGTCTCGCAGGCATGCGCAAAATTGAGGGATTCCGTGCGGTGGGTTCCTGTGCCAGATATCGTATTGAAACTGAAGGGCTGTTGCGCAGGCCGTCTCCAGTTCGCCTGACGACGCCGGAATGCGGTCAGATGGCTGGAGGCGGTAATCGATGAAGAACAGCTCCCAGCGGTGATATTCTTCCCGAGCAATATCATTCCATGTCCTGGAGCCAAGTGGAATCGACTTATACCAGCGCCAATCCTGCACGAAAGAAGGCGACGTGCCCAAAAAATCGAAATCCGAATCCAAACTGTCGACCGCCTCGGGAATGGTGAACGTTATGTTCTCCGGCCAGGGATGGAGGATGTTGTCGAGAACCCAATCTTCGTGCTTTCGGCCCATCCCGGGTAAGGACAGAAGGTCTGGCTGGAAGAACGAAGTTAGTTCCGCGAGTAAGGCGTCTTGGCTATCCGTCCGAGCCGCCAGCACCGACTTAATCACCCGGCGGCAGACCTCAGCAAGAAGACTTGTTGCGCTCATGGTGGTGACCACGACGATGCCGTCAGTGCCGGCAAAGGACGCCACGTGGCGTAGAAAAGACTCCGGATCTTCTTGGCCCGGTATAACCCCCTCGCACAACACCAGATCGAATTGGCGCGTGTCGCGGTATCCGCGGATATCGCTATTGTGGCATTCGAAGCGGCTCGCCTCCAGCAGCCCGCGCGCCAACTTGTCGGATATGGCCTGAATCGAAGCAGGATTCGCATCCACTAAAACGCATAGCTCCGGTTCACAAAACGAGAGATACAGAGCATTGTCTCCAGTGCCGGGCCCGAACTCGAGGATGCGGCTGCTTCTGGTCACCAGTGGCGGGATGCCGAGCTGGCGATACAGGGCGCGGCGGCGGGCATAATGCAGTTCGCGGTCGGACGTGTCTTGATGAACGGGTATAATTCCCCGCTCGCCATAATAGGAAAGATAGGCTCGTTCCGTCATTGCCCGAATCGTACCAGAAGGCGGATCGTCCATTTACGGCCGATTCTGCTCCATGAAGTAGTACCCGATCATGTGAAGAATCACCCCATGAGAATCCTCAATACGCCCGGTGTGAGCGTGCGGCACCTGAATGTTCAGTTGCGCTACCGGTGCCAGCTTTCCTCCGCCGCATCCCGTAAGAGCGATGGTCTGGCAGCCGATCGAATTGGCGTACTCGATCGCGCGGATCACATTGGGGGAATTCCCCGAACTGCTCACGGCTAGCACCACATCGCCGGTCTCGGCGAAATTCTTCAACTGCTCGACGAACACGGATTCATAGCCGACGTCATTCGAGTACGCGGTCAGGGTGGGGATCGAGTCTACCAGCGACAGAATCCGGAAGCGCGATTGACGGCCGTAGCTGGCGCCTTTCACCAGGTCGGTGGCGAAATGAGAGGACATTGCCGCGCTACCGCCGTTTCCGCACACAAAAATGCAGCGGCCTTGCTCCCGCGCTTGGGCGAGAATTTCAATCGCACGATCCACCTTTTCGAGATCGATCGATTGGAGCGCAGTCAATAGCTCCGCTTGGTATCGCTTTGAAAAGCTCATAGCTCATCTGTCATCGTATCGGATGCGGCCCCTGCCTGTGCAAGCTCGATGAAAACGGCCCGGGACAATCCCGCACCAACATTGACGGTCTCCGTTTAGAGCGCTAGACTAGCAGCTTCGGAATCAAAAATGAGGAAGTTCTTGAAGGATTGACGGCGACAACCCAGCGCGCTGTCCATGCGGTCGCCTATCGTTCTGATATCGACGGTCTCCGAGCGGTTGCCATTGGTGCGGTGCTTCTTTTCCACGCGTTCCCGAAGCTGTTTCCCGGCGGATTCGTTGGTGTTGATATCTTCTTTGTCATCTCCGGATTCCTCATCACGGGAAATATTAATCGGGGCATTGAGTCTGGATCGTTTAGTATTAGCGGCTTCTACCTCCGGCGTGTTCGCCGGATTTTTCCGGCCTTATTGCTCGTGCTTGCCTGTTGTTTGATAGCCGGTTGGGCCCTCCTTACCCGAGGCGAGTTCATGCAGTTGGGCAAGCACACCGCCGCCGCCGGGTTCGCTGCGAACTTTTTCTATTGGGCTGAGTCCGGATATTTCGACAGCGCTGCTATTTCTAAGCCACTGCTCCATCTTTGGTCGCTCGGCGTTGAGGAGCAATTCTATCTGCTTTGGCCGGTCCTTATCGTAATCAGCCAACGGAAAGGCAAGAGCCGCGAGTTCGCCATAGCGGTACTTTTTGTCTCGTTTGTTGCGTGTGTTTGGACAACCGCTCCCTTATCCTATGGCGCCTTCTATTCCCCGGTCACCCGGATGTGGCAGTTGGCCCTCGGCGGCCTTCTCGCTCTTGCCGCGGGAAAGAGGAAGAGAGGCTCGAATGGTGCCGTTGCAGCGGATTGGACCAGCCGCCGCTTCCGGCTTGCGGAACTGGCTTCTCTCGGCGGCATCGCCCTTATTGCCGTGGCGGTCTGGGCTTTTGACGCCGCCGCCCCTTACCCGGGTTGGAGGGCGTTGGTGCCGACACTTGGCGCCGGTCTGGTCGTCGCCGCGGGCAGGTCCGCATCTTTGAATCGCTACGTGCTCTCGCACCCTGTGATGGTTTTCGTCGGCCTGATCAGCTATCCGCTCTATCTGTGGCATTGGCCGCTTCTCTCGTTTGCGCACATCGTTGGATTGGGTATCGTCCCTACCTCGCTGAGGGTCGGGCTGCTGGTGGCCAGCGTGGTTCTCGCCATTGGGACGTACCTGCTGCTAGAGCAACCCTTGCATCGGACGCCGCTGAACTGGAGGTTGGGCGGGGGGATGGTTGCGACAATGGCGTGCCTCGGAATCGGCGGCGGCCTGGTCTATGCGAGTGGGGGAGCGAAGTGGAGCGCCCATTCCGACCCGGTCATAGCAAAAGCCCGTCCCTTGAAGATGCCCGAGAGTGGTTATACAGCTTCCCCTAGGCAGCCATCGTCCGCTCCGTCGCGAGATCTTGCATCCCTCCTACCGGATAAAGTGATTGGGCGAGAGCCGGCGGACTCGACGCCTGCTGCTGCGAAGGTCAGCCCGTCGAAGGGTGACGTGGCGGTTGAAACACCTGTGCTCACCCCGCTAATGCTTTACCGGAACCGCGTTGCCGAGGCGATGCATGCCCATTCGGATAACCCGGATGCATATCTTGCCGAGATGTTGCAGTCGCGGGTGAAAGTAGTGCGCTCCGGAATCTGCGAGTACGCGGATCCTGCCATTGAATCTCCGGACTTTCTGAAGGACGGATCCTGTGAAACGCCGGTTCCGGGCGCGACGAACATCATGGTAATCGGTGATTCAATCGCCTCGGATGCCTACGCTTGGTTACACACCGCGTATCCGGAATACAACATCGTTCAAAGGACGGGCCCAGGTTGTAATCTCCAGCGATTTGATCGTGATAATCCGAAGCCGTGCGCCGCGACGTTGAAGAGTGCACTTGATATTGCGCTGTCACCGACACAGAATATTGGCGTCTTAGTCCTCGCCAGTTTATGGGACTCGCATATTATTTCGCCCAATCAGTTCGCTGAGACCAACGCTGAACCTCTGATCGACAAACTGTTGGCTCGAGGCCGAAAGGTCGTCCTGGTTGGGCCACCGGTCGGCTTCACCGTGGCGCCTCGCGATCTGATCGACAAATGTCCAAGTTCCTCAAAGGACGGGCTGACCCCTGAGGAATTGGAGCAATGCGTCAAGGAGCACTCGAATGTTGAACGGGAAACCAATTCGGCCATTAAGGAGTACGCGCAGCAAAAGGGTCTACCGTACAGAGACATTCACGAACTCGCCTGTAATGATTCAGAGTGCCCGGTTCTAGACGAAGAAGGCCAGTTAATGTATGTGGACGTCTGGCATCGAACATTTCCTGGCGACGCTTTCGTCGCACGGCGCGTCCGGCAAGATCACATGCTTGAGCGGATTCTAGACCCACAATGATCTATAACTGAATTGGAAAGCTGCGGGATCCACCAGTCAGACCGGATCGGGCCCAGGAGACCCGAAAGCTGTCCGTAGCTTGCATGGCTCTCTTGCCGGGCGTTACAATATCCCAGAAGCGTGAATCCTCCCTCGCCAGATGACAAACAGGCCGCACAACAGTTTTTCCTGCGTTCGGTTTGCTGTGTTCGCTGAGGCATCCGACAGGCCGAGACGTATAGGCCCACGGCGGGTGGCGGATAAATCTAGCGCTGGCGGATCATGTTAGCCGCTCTTTTCGCTCTCCTTCTTTTTCTTTTTCTCACCTTGCTGGGGAAGGCCGTGATGGAGGCGCTGGCCTTTCGCTTTTCAATCCTGCGAAGCTGGTTGCTGGCGCCATCTGTCGGTTTGGCTGCAATCGTTCTACTCACGCTCAACATCAATCAAGCCGGATTACCTGTCAAGAGCTTTGCCTCTTTGCTGGCTCTGGCGTTAGCGGTATTCATCGGCGTCGTGTTTTGGTGGAGACGCCCAGTCTTTCCGTGGAAACAACTCAGTCCGTTCTTAGGAGCCGCCATCTTTTCGCTCCTGTATACCTGCTGGCCGATGTTCCTTTATGGATTTCGCTGGTACGGGTACATGAACGGAGACATGTCGCTGTATGTTCTGGATGCCGCGAGAATGATGCAGCACGGCTTTTATCAAATTCCAACACTCCAGGAGCTGAATGGCACCGATTATTCACAATATATGTGGTTCCACTTCGCCCCTGGTATGTTTCGGTGCGGCGCCGACGTTCTCTTAGCGTGGTTCGCCTCCCTGGTACACGACCAACCGTTGCGAATCAGCATGCCGGCCTTGGGCGCAATCGAGATGGCGCAACTGTGGTCGGCCGCGGCGCTCGTCCTGACCAGGACCTCGTACCGCCGCTTGGCTTTAGCAACCGGCTTACTTCTTGCCGCCAGCCCCTTTTTTATTCTCGGTGTGATGGCGCAGCTTCTCCCGCAAGTGGGCGGTCTGGCCCTTCTCTTTTGTCTTTGCAGCCTGTGCATGAGACCGCTTCAATCCCAAAGCCGCTGGAGATGGCTGCTGCCAAATGCGATTTTGATCGCTGCGATTGCCGCCGCTTCCTGCATCTATTATCCCGAAGCCTTGCCGTTTGCCGCTGTCGCGATTGTAGCCTATCACGGATACCTTCTGATCCGGCGAGAGGAAACGATCTCGTCTGTTGCAACCCTCTTGGCTCCGGCTGTGATTTTTCTTGCCGTCTTTGCGCGGCAGGGCGTCTTCACGGCGCTAGGTACGGCTCTCTTCAGCTTGTCGGCCCAAGTTTCGGCAACGCCATTCGATAGAGTGCTGGATCCAAGCATCCTCGCTTCTTTGCCAGGACTCGAGGCTTATTATGGCCAGCACCCCGATCCATGGATTTCGATCGCCATCGCTTTGGGCGCGGTCTTGCTACTGATCTCGATATGGGTCGGCTTCCGCTACGCATGGAAGGGCCAGCCCGCGGCCTTTCTGCTCCTGGTAATGCTGGCTGTTGGCGTGCGACTTTTCGCTACGCACGCCGCTTTCGGAATTTTTAAGCTGGCTATGTTCATCCAACCCGTGTACTTGTTCTCGCTGGCAGTAGTCGCCCTGCGAATTCTCGGGAAGAGATGGTATGTTGCCCCGGCATTGTACTTACCGGCTACCATGGCTGCGGCGACCCTCTACGTCGCCACTTCGACAGGTTCCAACGTTCCAACCACTCTACCCGGAATCGACAACGCGGACGTTCGACCGCTTCGGCTGGGTCCCGGCAGGGCAATTATTGTGAGCTCGCTCAATGGAGTAGGCGCCGCTGCGTATGCTGCTGAAAGCGCTGGAACTGACGTCAAGTGGGCCGACTTCAATTACCTCATCGTTTGGGCGAGGCAGTTCGCTCTGCCTCCTGAGCTCCTCACAATACCGTCGCGCATCGGCCTGACCAGGGACTATCTCACGCCGGCCTTATCGCTCCGCGCTCGCTTGGACCGAGAGGCGCAGGGGAATGAGACCCTTCTCGGTCAGGAGATGTCCACCCGTCCACGGGAGCAGCCGGTTGCTTATTTGGGCCACTTGGCCTCGGACCCATGGGTCAGCAGTAATAATGGCCAGCGTAACGGAAGCCACTCCGATAACTACTTCATCTTCGATCCGATCGAGAACGTCAAGGATTTTCTCGTCCTCATAGCTACGTCGCTAGGTGGTCCCATCGGCATGGGAGGTTCCTCGGTTTCCCGATGGCCGCCAGAAAGGGATGTCTTTAAATCCAGCAACACGTTTTATGGAGTGGGTCGGCATCTTTTGTTCGAAGTAATTCGCCCCACCCCCAACGTACGTCTTCGCCTTAGCCTTACGAGAACTCTGACCGGAGGAGGTCGAACGGCCCTCCCCGAAAGTGCGGAAGTGCACGCGGGTTCCAATGAAAGACTAGATCTGGTCGGTGCAGGAGCCGCTAACATCACTTCCTCACCTCTCAAGCTTTATGAACGAAATGGCCGGTTCTACTTCGCTCTGGATTTCGGTACCTCGGGCAGCTACTTTCCAAGTCACAAGACAGGTTTGATGCGAATGTTTAATACCGATATACCAATCGACAACCGGCAGATGGTGGGCTTTGCGCGGGATATGGCTCTCGTAACGGAGTCACAATACGCGAACATGGAAAGGCCAACTAGCATTACCTCCTGGCCCGCAGGCTTGCTGTCAAATCCGAATCTGGAATTCTCAGGGATCTACGAGGACGGCTGGATCTCGAGTCGAGCTTTTGTTGTCCTGGGAAAGGCCAAGGCTGGCGACCAGCTGCATATTACCGGACAACTTCCCGGGCTTCCCCGATTCGCAGCTTCAGGCAATGAGCTCCGCGTATTACTGAATGGCAAGTGCATTTTTCAGCGTCATCTCAAACCCGGAAACTTTGAAGTTGCGAACACGTTCGCAGCCGATTCCGCGGAGAACCGCCTGGAATTCTTCTTCGACCGGATGGAGCAGCTTCCCGCCGGTGACGACCGTCCGGTTTCAGCCCAGATTTTCCAGATTGCGATTAAAGGCGACGCGCCTGACGCTACGTCGCATCAGCACATGCCCCAGAGCCAAGCCAAGCAGCCGGCGCTTTTGCCACCGCCGGGACGGTGACCATGCAATCGATCCTTTGCTTCGGACTGGGACTGTTGGTCTGCTCGATGGCGCTTCACGTTGTGATCTGGCGCTTCCTCCCGATCAGGAATCAGGCGTCTCGATTGGCCGTCATCTTCGTCGCTCTGCCGGCAGTGATCGTTACACTATGCCTGACCGCACTCTCGTCCTGGCGCGTGATCCCCCAATGGCCATGGGCCATCTGGTGCCTGGTTTATCTGCTGGATCTTTCCCTTTCTCTCTCCTACATGCTTCTCTTCACCGCCATCACGGGTTTCAGCCCGTCGATTGCCATCCTGGAGCGCGTCGAAGAAAACATGCCCGCTGGATTGCCTCGCGAGGAGTTGGCGCCGTATTGGTTCACCCATGAAAGACTCGCCGGAGCGAGACACGACAGTCTAGTAAGCCACCGATTGGTTTCCGACTCTGGCGGAATTCTTCAGATTGAACCTCGAGGGCGATTCATCGCCCAATGTTTCCTGATTTTCCGCCGTTTCCTGGGACTTCCAGACTTGGCCGAGGGATAATACATGGGCGATTCCTCGGCGTTGACCTTACTTCTGCTGTTGCTTGGCTCACCTCTGGCTGTGTGCATCATCCAGGCTGCCTTCACGCGTTTGATCCGCCTTCTGGGACTCTCGATTGCACCGCAACTGCTGGTTCTTGGAACCGTTCTGCTCGGCAACGTGCCGATGGTGTGGCTGGCTTGGAAACTCGTCTTCGCACAACTCGCCGGGGATTGGCCGGCTATGGCGAGCGGAGTGGCCCTGGTCTTACTAACGTACAATGGACTAGGTTTCTGCTATTTCTGCCTGTTGAATCTGAGCGAAACCTCGTTGCACGTGCACATTCTAACGGATCTCCTGCTCGGGGGATCTATGCCAGCCGACGAACTCGCCGCCCGATACGGCATCGGCGAAATGATCCATGCACGGATCGAGCGAATGATCGCGCTGGGACAGTTGCGAGGCCAGGGTGGATTTTTTGTGGTGAACAGTCGAGGTCTGCTCACGGTTGGACACGTCATTCACGTTTGGCGAAAACTCTTGAGATTGCCGCTGAGCCCAACTTAATCAAAGTCGCGAGAGTAGGCCGGGCGTTCATTCGCTGCACAGCGCCGTATTCGTTTCTCGAAGTCGATAATTCGTCTTGAAGCCGTTCGATCTGACTTTTGTATTCTTGAGCTTGGGCTTGCATATCGAGAAGCATTTCTTCACGCAGCTTCAATTCGGGGTAAAGCCTGCGCAACTCTGCATCGGCGTTCTCAAGCGCCGTGAGCCGCTCTTGCGCGGCCTGTTGGAAGGCTTTCGCGCCTTCCAAGCCGGATAGGTCGCGACGCGCCTTCTCGAACAACCGGATGACCAGGTCGGGAATCCGAACGTAGGGAATGGATGAGCGTTCGCGATTGAGCGCCACCGGCGCCGGCGGTTGTTGCAATGGAGGCTTCCCTAGGAATAGCGCGCCAATTACGTAAGAAACTTCCTGAGTTCGGAAAAGGCTTCCAGGGACGGGATCCTCGAGTCCAAAGTCTCCCAGAATCTCCAGCCCGCTGTGAACGTATCGACTGCACACTTCGTCCGCGCTTTCGGGCGGATCATGGGGAGGGGGCAGGTGAGCATTGACGCCGGGAGCTCCGGTTCCGTAGTCGAAGGTCAAGCCGATCACGCCGCCGGGAGCGAGCACGCGAGCCATCTCGGATAAAGCTCTTTTTTGATCCGGCCCGGTGAGATGTTCTAGCACCGAACAACAGACGATCCGGTCCATGCTGTTCGGCGCCATTTTCGACAAGTCGCGCATGTCTCCCACTTCAGCGCTGTAATTCTGCAATTGAAACGTTTCGGCACAGTGGCGGCCCGCGTCCACGATTCGTGGATTCAGGTCCACGCTGTGAACCTGGTTGCCCGCCAAGGCGGCCGAAATGACAATGTGGGAGGCCGGACCACCCAGATCGAGCACGGAATTACCGCCTTCGGCTAGTCCCAGCACTTTGTACAGCCAAATGTACTCCCAAAGGCGGAAGGGGCGAATGGAGAGATCGGGCACCAGCTCCAGCTCTCCGGTGGAGCTGATCTCGGCGTCTGTCCCGACGGCGAGCAAGTCCAACAGCAAGAAATCCTGCACGTCGGAATCGCTCCAGAAATGCTCCAGGAAACCGGCCAGACGCTTCCGATTGAGTGTCAGGTTGATGGAATCCAGCCCGCCAGGCAAGCTGGCATCTTGCGGCGCCCACTCAATAACTTGCTGGACCCAAGTGCTAAACTCTGCATCGGCTGGTGATTGCATGCGGTGAACTTCTGCTAGGACCTTCCTCTGTTATGGTAGCTGCAAGTCTATGTTATAGTGCACGCTGTATGGCGGAGAGCTCGGTCGGGCCAGGGATGGATTACTTCTACTCGCCGCACTATCAAACCCACAACCGCGCCAGGTTGAACCATCTGGCCAGCCTGGGGCTACCGCTCGCCGGCCGCACGGTGCTCGAAGTCGGTTGTGGACCCGGAGATCATACGGGTTTTTTCGTGGAGCGCGGTTGTTCGGTATATGCCGTGGATGCGCGCCAGGAATGCATTCAGGCGGTGAAGGCTCGTTATCCGGGCGTTATCACTGCGCAGGTAGATGTGAACACGCCGGATGCGTTGCGGAACCTGGGGAGGTTCGAAGTTGTCTACTGCTACGGACTGCTCTACCATCTGGAAGATCCGAAAACCGGAATCGCCAATATGGCGTCCGTATGCAGCGACTTACTGCTGCTCGAAAGCTGTGTTTCGGCGCGCGGTTCCGAGCAGGTCTATCCCGCCAGTGAGCTAGCAGAGGATTTTACCCAGTCGATTCGCGGGCTGGGTTGCCGTCCCACCAGACAATGGCTGTTCAAGTCTCTCGAACAACATTTTCCATTCGTCTACCAAACCAGAACTCAGCCGGATCACCCTGAGTTTCCACTCAACTGGTCGACTGCGTCCGATGAGCATGGCTTGATCCGTATTGTCCTGGTGTGTTCCCGGAACCCCCTGGAGACGGCGTTTCTTAGTCCCAACCTATTGGAAAAGCAAGATCAGTTTGTCGCATTGTAGATCGCAAGGGGCATGGCTCAGTATTGGCGCTGACAAGCGGTTGAGGATTTCGCCCACCTCCCGGGCCAACTCCTGAATGACTTGCTCTTTTTCCTGGATTTAGCGTGCTAGCTCGCGGACTCGATGATCGAGCGAGTCAATGTGGCGGTCGCGTTTCGGCGATGCGTGGCTCTGTCGCTGGCGGATCAAGATCTACAATTGTGCCCGGGATGGAAAAATGGAATTTTTGGACAAACGACGATCGCGTCCGTAAGCGCCACCGAGACAGTCACCGTTAACAAAGTTTCCGGGGCCGGCCCGACTAGCAGAGCCGTCACCGCGCATGAACCGGAAGGGGGAGTGTACAAGAATGCTACGTAAGTCTTTTTTTCAAGTGCCGACGCTAACCGCCCTGATGTTGGCGTTCATGGCAAGAGGCATTGCTCAGACGGCTGGGCCACGCGCCGTCATCACGCAGGCAATTGACGAAAACAGACTGGTTACGCTCGTGGGAAACACGCGCCCGGAGGCGAATAGCAAAAACGATTTGGGGCCTGTCGGGAACGATTTGCATCTGGACATGTACCTTCAGTTGAAGCGTTCCCCGCAGCAGGAACTCGCGGCTCAACAATTTGTCGAATCGCTTACCGATAAAGCCTCTCCGAACTTTCACAAATGGATTACGGCCGCGGAATATGGACAGCGTTTTGGCGCTGCTTCCGAGGACATTGCGACTGTTTCGCGCTGGCTGGAATCGCACGGCTTTACCGTCAACGCCATTCCCTCAAACCACTTGGTGATCGACTTTTCCGGAAACGCGGGCCAGGTGCGTGATGCGCTGCACACTGAAATTCACACTCTCGAAGTCGCCGGGGAGCGTCACTTCGCCAATATGAGCGATCCGCAAATTCCCGCCGCTTTACTGCCGGCTGTCATCGGGGTGGTCTCACTCCACAACTTTAAGCCGCGTCCGATGCTTGTTCCAAAGGGGCAATATACAGTCAATTCCTACGAATTTCCTGTCGTGCCGGGCGACTTGGCGACCATCTATAATTTGAATCCGGCGTTTTCCGCTGGATATACCGGACGGGGACAGACCATCGTCCTGGTCGAGGATACGGATCTTTATAACGGCACCGGCGATTGGAGCGTGTTCCGCTCCACCTTCGGATTGAATCTGTACCCTTATGGTTCGCTCACCGAGGTCCACCCGGCGTCTGGAGCCGGCGGTGCTTGCAGCGATCCTGGAATTAATGGCGACGACAGCGAGGCGGCCATTGACGTCGAATGGTCCAGCGCGGCGGCGCCCAATGCCGCCATCGTAATGGCATCCTGCGCGGATACGACCAACTTCGGTGGATTCATCGCTCTTCAGAACATGTTGACCAACGGCGGGTCTGTTCCAGGCATGGTCAGCATCAGCTATGGCAGATCGGAGACGGAAAACGGAGCCGCCGCGAATAGCTATATCAACACGCTTGTATCAGACCGCCGCTGCGGCCGGCGTGTCCGTGTTTGTCTCTTCTGGCGACTCTGCCGCCGCGGGGTCCGATCGCGGGTGGACGCGGCGATACTACGGAATCAGCGTCAGCGCTTATGCATCCACCATATACAATGTCGCCGTCGGCGGGACGGACTTTGGCGACACTGCCTCCGGCACGACTGCATTGATTTCTGGAATTCGACTAATGGCGCCTACTATAATTCCGCCAAATCCTACGTCCCCGAGATTCCCTGGAACGAATCCTGCGCGAGCGGAGTCCTGGTCAACTATGATGGATTTAGTGACGGCCTACGGTGCTTCGGGGTTATTGCAACGCCTACCCCTACTTTGCCAATACCATCGGCGGCAGCGGCGGGCCCAGCGGATGCGCCACTGGGGCCCGGGCTATCACGATTATGCGGTCAGCGGGACGTGCGCCGGATACGGCAAGCCTTCATGGCAATCGATTCTCGGCAACCCGAGTGACGGCGTTCGCGATCTGCCGGATGTAGCGCTTTTCGCATGCGGCCGGCTTTTGGGACCACTATTACGTGTTCTGCTTTTCGGCCGAGGCGAGTTGTGCGGGCCCGCCTGATACCTGGGCCGGATTTGGCGGAACTTCGTTCGCTTCGCCGATCATGGCCGGGATTCAAGCCCTGATCAACCAGGCATTAGGGATCAACGAACGTAGGCAACCCGAATCCGGTCTATTACCAGATCGGTCGGAACGAATACAGCATCTCCGCCGGGCGCAGCCGCCTGTAATTCCACCACCGGCCCCGCCTCAACTTGCAGCTTCAACGACGTCACACACGGAGACATGGTGGTTCCCTGTGCGGGCGCAGTCACTTGTTACCTGGATGGCGAGGCGCTGGGCGTCCTGTCGACCTCGAATACATCGTATGCACCCGCCTATGCCGCCACTTCAGGGTGGGACTTTGCGACCGGCATTGGCAGTGTGAATGCCTTCAATTTGTTGAATGCCTTTGTAGAGTCCATTGCGCCCGGCGTCCCGACGGCGGTCTCGGTGACGCCCAGTTCGGGATCTGGAGCGACCCAGACCTTCGCCTTTGTGTTTTCCGACACGGCCGGAGCGGCCGACATCACCGCTGCACAGATTGGATTCAATGCCGCAGTGGTAGGCAGCAACTCTTGCTGGATGTATTACGCGGCAGCCACCAACACCATCTATCTGTCCAACAACGCGGGCGCGTTTGCGAATCCCGGGCTCACCCTGGGCAGCTCGGGAACTTTGCAGAACAGCCAATGCACGATCAATGTGGCAGCTTCCTCAGTGTTGCTGTCGGGCAATACGCTGACCCTGAGCCTGGCGCTGAGCTTTGCGCCCGCTTTTGCCGGCGTCAAGAACACCTACATGTGGGTTCAGAATTCCACCGTCGCCAACGGCTTTACCCAAGAGGGAACCTGGACCGTGCCAGGTGCGTCCGGACCGGTGCCGGTTTCGGTCACCCCCAACAGCGGGAGCGGCTCCTCGCAGACCTTCGCCTTTGCGTTCTCCGACACCGCCGGAGCGGCCGACATCACCGCGGCGCAGACTGGATTCAATACCTCGCTGGCCGGCACCAACTCTTGCTGGATGTATTATGCGGCGTCCACCGAGACAATCTATCTGGCCAACAATGCGGGCGCGTTTGCCACTGGCGGGCTGGTCGTGGGCAGTTCGGGAACTTTGCAGAACAGCCAGTGCACGATCAACGTGGCAACTTCCTCGGTGTCGTTTTCGGGCAATACGCTCACCCTGAGCCTGGCGCTGAGCTTTGCGCCCGCTTTTGCCGGCGCCAAGAACATCTACATGTATGTCCAGAATGCCACCCTCTCCAATGGCTTTACCCAGGAGGGAACCTGGACGGTGCCTGGTGCGTCCGGACCGGTGCTGGTTTCGGTCAACCCTAGCGGCGAGAGCGGCTCCTCGCAGACCTTCGCCTTTGTGTTTTCCGACTCGGCCGGAGCGGCCAACATCACCGCCGCGCAGATCGGGATCAATACCTCGATGGCCGGCGCCAACTCTTGCTGGATGTATTACGCGGCCAGCACGCAGACGATCTATCTGGCCAACAACGCGGGCGCGTTTGCGAATCCCGGGCTCACCCTCGGCAGTTCGGGAACCTTGCAGAACAGCCAATGCACGATCAATGTGAACACCTCGTCGGTGTTGCTGTCGGGCAATACGCTCACCCTGAGCCTGGCGCTGAGCTTTGCGCCCGCTTTTGCCGGCGCCCAGAACGTCTACATGTATGTTCAGAACGCCACCCTCGCCAATGGATTTACCCAGGAGGGAACCTGGACCGTGCCTTAGAGCCATCGTTTGGCTGGTGCAAACCTGCACTACGCACGTCCGCCTTGGAGGACTGATTGGCGGCCGAGAGCAGGAAGCATGGGACTGCTAGTACGACGCTTTTGTATCACAATGCCCGCCGTTCGCATCTAACTGCGGAAGTTTCTGCCTTGTACTGTAGGTAGTTCCACAGGTTTCACGCGTTTTGGCCTAGGTACTTTGGTAACGCCGAGTAGGGACACTTGGGGGATGTTTCCCCCACTGTCAACGAGCTACGCTGGAGATCGCGCAGGATAGGAGTTCGACGCTATGAAGTACCGTGGCTGTTTTTCCAGGAAGCTGTTCAAAAAACAGGGATTTAGATGTCTCGCTGGAATGTTCTTCGTTTCCGGCCTGTGGGCGCAAGGCGTGCTGACGTGGCACAATGACTCGGCTCGCACCGGGCAGAATCTGCAGGAAACCATCCTATCGCCCTCCAACGTCAGTTCGGCCAATTTCGGCCTACTGCAAACACTATCGGTGGACGGCGTCGTGGACGCCCAGCCTCTGTATGTACCGTCGCTGACAATTGCCAGCGCCACGCACAACGTCCTGTACGTCGCCACTGAGAACGACTCGCTTTATGCCTTCGACGCCGACACGGGCACGCAGCTTTGGAAGCAGTCATCACTTCTTCCGGGTGGCGAGACGGCTGTTCCCGACAGCGATGTCGGCGGCTGCACGCAGGTGGCGCCGACGCTCGGCATCACGTCCACACCTGCCATCGATTTGTCGAGTGGGACGGACGGGACCATCTTTTTGGTGACGATGTCGGTCACAGGTTCCACCTATTATCAGCGTCTGCACGCCCTAGACCTTCTTACTGGCGCCGAGGAATCCGGCTGGCCGGTCGTGATCGCGGCAACTTATCCCAGCACCGGACCTCAGAGCTCGGGCGGTGTACTGACATTTAATCCCAAACAATACAAGGAGCGCGCGGCTCTTCTGGTCTCCAACGGCGTGGTCTATACTACCTGGGCTTCGCATTGTGACGTTGACCCATACAACGGTTGGATCATTGGATACAACGAGTCCACCCGAGCACAGGTGGTGCTCAATCTGACTCCCAATGGAGAAAAAGGCGCGATCTGGCAGTCCGGTGCAGGTCCCGCGGCAGACGCGGGCGGCAACCTCTATTTCCTGATGGCCAATGGCTACTTCGACGGGACACTGAATGCGGCCGGATTTCCAGTTGACGGAGACTACGGAAACGCGTTCATGAACGTTGCCACTGCGGGGGGGCTCGCAGTGGCGGACTACTTCACTTCGGACAACTCGCCCGTCGAACCTGGATCCCAAAATGATGTTGATCTAGGATCGAGCGGCCCAATGCTGTTCCCCACACTCAACGATTCCATGGGAAATCCCCATGAGCTTGCGGTAGGGGCCGGGAAAGACGGAAACGCCTACGTGGTGGACCGGAACAACATGGGCAAGTACAACGGGAGCAGCAATGCAGTGTACCAGCAGTTCGCGCTTGGCAATCCGGTGTTTTCGAATCCCGCGTGGTTTAACAATACGCTGTATTACGGACCCATCGGTTCGCCACTTACCGCCTACGCGTTCTCAAGCGGATTGTTTAACACGTCCAGTCCCCCTCAGACGAGCCATAGTTTTGGAGTCGGAGCTGCCAACACCGGCGCCACTCCGTCCATCTCAGCCAACGGCACCACCAATGGAATCGTATGGGCGGCGGACACACCCGGCAGCGGGAAGGCCCTGCTCTACGCTTATAACGCCAGCACTCTTAGCGAGCTCTACGACAGCACGCAAGCGGCAAGCAATCGAGATAGTTTCGGCTCGGGCATAACCTTCCCCTCAGTAACCGTCGCGAACGGTAAAGTTTTTGTCCCCACGACTACCGGAGTGGGTGTGTTCGGACTTCTGAATTGCTCCTATGGGTCAAACTACGGGGGCGTGACCCTTAATTCGCAATCCCACATTGGGGGCTTCAGCGTTCCAGCAACTTCCGGCTGCTCCTGGAGCGCGACAACCACGTCGAACTTTATCACCATAACCGGAGGCTCGCCTGGCACCGGTAGTGGCACTGTAGATTTTTCGATTCCCGCTAATCCTGGAGCACAGCGCGTGGGCACTATTGTCGTCGCCGGCAATATCTATACGATCACGCAGTCCGGGGCCGATACGTTGGTTCCCGCCCCATCAAATCCCTCGCCGGCGAACGGAAGTGTGGGAGTCACCGTTAGCCCGACACTGAGTTGGGCGGGCTCCAGTGGAGCGACTTCGTATGTCGTTTACTTTGGTACCTCGCCAACGCCTCCGCAAGTTACCAGCACGGGATCCACCAGTTACGCGCCGGGAACGCTGAGCGCAGGGATAACTTATTACTGGATGGTGGTTGCCAGTAATTCGGGTGGCACAAACAGCTCACCGGTTTGGTCGTTCACCGTCTCAAACACAACGCCGGTTTCGGTCACCCCGAGTAGCGGGAGCGGCTCCTCGCATACCTTCGCCTTTGCGTTCTCCGACACGGCCGGAGCGTCGGATATCACCGCGGCGCAGATTGGGTTCAATACCTCGCTGGCCGGCACCAACTCTTGCTGGATGTTTTACCTGGCGTCCACCGAGACCATCTATCTGGCCAATAACGCGGGCGCGTTTGCCAGTGGCGGGCTGGTCGTGGGCAGTTCGGGAACCTTGGCGAACAGCCAATGCACGATCAACGTGGCAACTTCCTCGGTGTCGTTGTCGGGCAATACGCTTACCCTGCACCTGGCGATGAGCTTTGCGCCTGCTTTTGCCGGCGCCAAGAACATCTACATGTACGTCCAGAATGCCACCCTCTCCAACGGATTTACCCAGGAGGGAACCTGGACGGTGACCGGCGCGTCCGGACCTGTGCCGGTTTCGGTGACTCCCAACAGCGGGAGCGGCGCCTCCCAGACCTTCGCCTTTGCGTTCTCCGACACGGCCGGAGCGTCGGATATCACCGCGGCACAGATTGGATTCAATACCTCGATGGCCGGCACCAACTCTTGCTGGATGTATTACGCCCCTAGCACGCAGACCATCTATCTGGCCAACAACGCCGGCGCGTTTGCCGGTGGTGGGCTGGTCCTGGGCGCTTCGGGAACGTTAGAGAACAGCCAATGCACGATCACCGCGAACACCTCGTCGGTGTCGCTGTCGGGCAATACGCTCACCTTGCACCTGGCGATGAGCTTTGCGCCTGCTTTTGCCGGCACCCAGAACATCTATATGTTTGTCCAGAATGCTACCCTCTCCAATGGATTTACCCAAGAGGGGACCTGGACGGTGCCTGGCGCGTCCGGACCGGTGCCGGTTTCGGTCACACCCAACAGCGGGAGCGGCGCCTCCCAGACCTTCGCCTTTGCGTTCTCCGACTCGGCCGGAGCGGCGGACATCACCGCGGCGCAGATTGGATTCAATACCTCGATGGCTGGCACCAACTCTTGCTGGATGTATTACGCCGCTAGCACACAGACCATCTATCTGGCCAACAACGCCGGCGCGTTTGCCGGTGGTGGGCTGGTCCTGGGCGCTTCGGGAACGTTAGAGAACAGCCAATGCACGATCACCGCGAACACCTCGTCGGTGTCGCTGTCGGGCAATACGCTCACCTTGCACCTGGCGATGAGCTTTGCGCCTGCTTTTGCCGGCACCCAGAACATTTACATGTACGTCCAGAATGCCACCGTAGGCAACGGATTTACCGTGGAGGGAACCTGGACGGTGCCTGGCGCGTCCGGACCGGTGCCGGTTTCGGTCACACCCAACAGCGGGAGCGGCGCCTCCCAGACCTTCGCCTTTGCGTTCTCCGACTCGGCCGGAGCGGCGGACATCACCGCGGCACAGATTGGATTCAATACCTCGATGGCTGGCACCAACTCTTGCTGGATGTATTACGCCGCTAGCACACAGACCATCTATCTGGCCAACGACGCCGGCGCGTTTGCCAGTGGCGGGCTGGTCCTGGGCGCTTCGGGAACGTTAGAGAACAGCCAATGCACGATCACCGTGAACACCTCGTCGGTGTTGCTGTCGGGCAATACGCTGACCCTGAGCCTGGCGCTGAGCTTTGCGCCCGCTTTTGCCGGCACCCAGAACATTTACATGTACGTCCAGAATGCCACCGTCGGCAACGGATTTACCCCGGAGGGAACCTGGACGGTGCCTTAGAGCGCCGTTAGCCCGGCCTGGAGCAAGCCTCCGCTACTCGCGTCGCGACAACGCCAGTCGAAAGGGCAGTTCTTGTTCATTCGGCAAAGGTTTATAGCGCTGATGTAGCAACCGGCCAGTGTGGTACCTTCAAGCAATCGAATGTGGAAGTACGTGGAATACGTCGAGGACTACCGCCGCGTGCTGCGCGAGCGCAGAGACAGCCGTTACCTCGACTATCCCTATCAGGTTTCCTTCGAGACCCTGGCGCTGTGCAACGCGACGTGCGACTTTTGCCCCTACCCAGACCTGTCCCGCAAGGGCGCTATGATGAGCGATGCGCTGATTGGCAAGATCATCGATGAATGCCGTTCCATACCATCCGATCTGCCGATTCAGATTGTTCCCCTGCGAGTCAACGAGCCTTTTCTAGACAAGAGAATTTTCGATATCTGCAAGAACATTAGCGATAATCTTCCGAACGCGGAGATACAGCTGTTCTCCAATGCTTCCCCACTGAATACCAAAAACCTGTTGAAACTTACCGAGCTGAAAAGGATCTCAAGGCTTGTGATTTCTCTTCACGAGAATCGGCCCGACGTGTACGAGCGCGTTGTGGGCATTCCCTTCGAGCGAACGATCAGAAACGTCGAGGCGTTACACGAACTTAAGGTATCCGGAGCAATCGAGTTTCCGGTGGAGGTCAGCCGGGTGGGCGACGGTTCCGCCCAGGACGAAGAGTTCTGCCGCTGGGGGCGCGAGAAGTTTCCCCTGTTCACGACCTATTCGACGGCACGAGCCGATTGGATCGGGGCGGTGGACACGCTGGTGTCGCCAGTTCCGCAGGTCGGTTGCGGCCAATGGTTCAACATCAATATCCTGGCGGACGGGAAGGTTGCTTTCTGCTGTATCGACTCCGAAGGGAAATGGGGGGTGGGGGATGCTAACGAGCAACACATCCTGGAGATTTACAATCAACCGGGACGCCGAGCGCTTCGTGAGCGACTCCAGATCCGCTCGGAGCTGGCTCAGTGCGCGAATTGCTCCCTGCTGGCCTGACTAATCCGGCACGCTCCAGTGCCGATCTGAGTTCAACTTCTGGCTCGAATCAATACGCGATATTCCCTGTGCCGAAACCGCTAATCAGCCGGCGGTACCGTGATATAGACGGCGATAATCATATCGCTAGCCTTCGTCGGAACACTGCCGGGAACGGCCTCAGATTTGAACGCTTAACCTTACGCTCGAAAAACGGACCGGAAAGCTGACAATGTCGCTCGGTCCCGACTTTTCAGTGAGCGGCCGGCCAACCTCTTCCAGCGTGCCGAAACTCTTTATTTCAGCACCCACGTGATCGCGCAGAAATTCGGGAGTCAGCTTTTCTTTGGCTTGCGCGGTCAGCATCCACCGGTTGGGCAGCCAGCGGCGCACCCCTGCATGGAGCGCCGCGCTCCTGCTGGTGGCGCTGTCACAAACAGGAGCTATGCAACGATGTTGAATCATTTTCGATGTTCCGGCCGGATCAGCACAATGCTACATTATTCAATACCCACCGGTAGCTTTTGTGCCACGTTTGCTTGCTTGGGTAGTTGTACCCGCCGCACCCCGGCCTGACTGGAGGGGCCGATCATGAAGCGAAAGCAAATTCAGTGGATTCTGGTTGCAATCCTCGCAACTGGAGGAACAAGTCCCGCGTGGGCGCAGTCGCACGCATTGCCCTCAGGAGACGTGCAGGCAATCTATCAGCGCCTGTTGGAGAAGATCAAATCGATCAAGATCTTCGACCATCACGCGCACCCGGGTTATGGCGACGATTCCGATGTGGACGCTCAGGCCACCCCGCCAGAACACCTGCCCTTCCGCGAGCGCGAAACGAACCCGGAACTGGTCGCGGCGGTCAAGGCCTTGTTCGACTATCCTTACTCAGACATGTCCCCAGAGCACATGCGCTGGTTGCAGGAACGATCCAGCGCTGCTGAGAAAGCGGGAGGCACCAGTTATTGGGACCGCATCCTGGACCAGTGCGGCATCGAGAGCTCAGTGGCGAATCGCGTGGCCATGGCGAGCTATCTGGACCCGAAAAGATTCCGCTGGGTATTCTTCTCGGACTCGTTCCTGTTCCCCTTTGATAACAAGACGGTGATCGCTGAAAACCCCGACGAAGGCGTGTACATCCCGCTTCAGGAAAAAGTTCTGCACCGCTATTTTCAGCAGGCCGGCCTCGGCGGCTTGCCCAAGAACTTCGATGAGTATCTCACTTTCGTCTCGCGCATCCTGGAAGAGAACCAGAAGAAGGGCGCCATTGCGGAGAAGTTTGAGGCCGGGTATTTCCGTTCGCTGTATTTTGCCGATCCGCCGCGCCAGGCCGCGGCCGCCGTCTATCAGAAATACCATTCGGGCGGGATCCCCACGCCCGAGGACTACAAGACCTTCCAGGATTACGTTTTTCGTTATCTCGTCACCGAGGGTGGACGGCTGCATTTGCCAGTGCATATCCACACCGCGGTGGGCGAAGGCGACTACTTTCAGCCTGCGGAAAGGCGACGTCCTGAATCTGGAAAACGTGGTCAAAGACCCGCGCTACCTCAACACCACCTTCGTCCTGATTCACGGCGGTTACCCGTATTTCCGGGAGGTGATCTGGCTGGCTGCGATGAAGAATGTTTACCTGGACAGCTCGGAAATCGAAACGCTCGTCTACCCTTCGGAGATGAAGAATGTTTTGAAGTACTGGCTGGAGACATACCCCGACAAAATCACGTTTGGCTCGGACTCGTACCCCTACAGCGCGGCCCTGGGTTCGGAGGAGACGTACTGGCTGGGCGTCTACTCGGCTCGCGACGCGCTTGCGGCCGCACTCGCCGAAATGGTGGCTTCGAATGAAGTGACCGAGGACAAGGCGTTAGAGATCGCGCATGGCTATTTGCACGACAATGCCGTGAGCCTTTACCCGCCCGCTCCCTGACTGCGAGGGCCTGTTCGCAAAAGCGCAATCGGTCTTCAACTGGTGTGATCCAGAACGATTTTCCACCCCATTCGAGTTCGGTGGAACAACAGCGAAAACACGCCCGAAGTATCCCCGCCTCCGGCTGCGGTGCGCTTCAAGTGGAATTGACCGGTTACGGAAGCATAGTCGCTGCCGAGAAGCTTCGCGGTAAGATCCGTAAAAGTAAGCGTGCCCATATTTTCTCGTGTCGGGTAGCGCTCATGATAATTGCGCAGAACATCCTGATATCCGTGCTGTACGGTCTTTCCAATGAACGTCGTTTCCGGCGAGTTATCGTAACCGGTCATGTACCCGTCTATGTCTCCCCGGTTCCAGGCCTGAGCCTGATCGCTCAAGACGCGACGGATGGACTGCTCCGCGGAATCGGCGCCGATACAGCACGCTGCCGTCAACACGAACACAAGTATCCGGAACATACATCTGATGTTAAACCGGGAAGTACTTGCCCGCTACAATGTGGGATCGGAGTGAACATGTCAAATACACGCCGGAGATTTTTCAGCCGTGCATCTGGTATTCTCGCGGCTGCCCTGGCGGCGTGCCGGAAACCCGCGACAAACTCGACGAGTGCTTCGTCAACATCCCTGCCCCCAGGCACCCCGCCGGCCTTCGGCACTTCGCCGGACGTAGGACCGGTGGTCTCCGCCTCTACCTTTGCCGAAGCTGAAAAGCTTGTGCAGTTCGAGCTTAGCCCCAAGGAACGCGAAACCGCCGCGGGCAACTGGCGTAATTCGATGGCGCCCCTGTACGAACGCCGCGTCGGGCCGCGCAAATTCTTTCCGCCGGCATCCGTGGCTCCCGCTACGCGATGGGAACCCGCATCGCTGGGACAACGCGCCGACCCCGCAAAGGATCGCTTCGTTCGTACCCCAAATGCGAAACGCGCCGTTCCCGCCAACGACCAGGACATCGCCTTCGCCCCGTTGTCGCAACTATCGCGTTGGATCGAAACACGCCAGCTCACATCGGAACGCCTGACGCGCATCTATCTGGATCGCCTGCAGCAGTTCGATCCGAAGCTGCACTGCGTTATCACGCTCACCAGCGATTTGGCTTTGTCGCAAGCTCAACAGGCCGACCGCGAGATTGCCGCCGGGCACTACCGCGGCCCGCTGCATGGCATACCGTGGGGCGCGAAGGACCTTCTGGACACTGCCGGCATTCCTACCACCTACGGCGCTGAACCGTATCGCAACCGCGTGCCTAAGGAAGACGCCGTGGTTGTGAAGCGCCTGCACGACGCCGGGGCCGTGCTCGTGGCTAAGCTGAGCCTGGGCGCGCTGGCGCTCAACGATATATGGTTCGGCGGCCAGACGGTGAATCCATGGCTGCTGGAAGAAGGGTCGGCCGGATCGAGCGCCGGTCCTGGCGCCGCTACGGCCGCTGGATTGGTGGGCTTCGCCATCGGCAGCGAAACGGGTGGCAGCCTGATCGATCCTGCCATGCGCTGCGGCGTCTCAGCTTTGCGCCCGACTTACGGCCGCGTGGCGCGCACCGGCGCCATGACCCTGTGCTGGTCGCTCGACAAATTGGGACCCATGGCGCGTGGAGTGGAGGACGGACTGCTCGTGTTGCAAGCGATCTCGGGCCCAGACGCCGCGGATGTCGCGAGCGTCCCGAGCCGCCTGGATTTCGACGCGTCGGCGCCGGTGAGCGGCCTGCGTGTCGGCTACATCCCGGGTTGGATGAAGGAGGCTCCCGCCACCGATGTCGATCGCGCCGCGCTCGAAACTATCGGAAAACTCGGCATGGTTCCAACCGAAGTGTCGCTCGCGGATTGGCCCTATGACTCGCTTAGCCTCATCCTATTCGCGGAAGGCGCCGCCGCTTTCGAGGAACTCACGCTGAGCGGCGGACTCAAGGATCTGAAGATGCAGGTCCCCGACGCCTGGCCGAATTCCTTTCGCCAGGCCCGCTTCCTGTCCGCGGTGGACTTCGTACAGGCCGACCGCTTTCGACGAAGCGTGGCCCAGGAAATGGCCCGCATCTTTTCCAACGTGGACCTGCTTCTAGTTCCATCGCTGCGCGATGAAATGCTCACCATCACGAACTTCACCGGTCATCCGTCGCTCACTCTCCGCGCGGGGTTCATTGAAGTATCCCAGGCGCGTAGCGATTGGGCTCCCGACCCGGCCCATCCAGCTCCCAAATTCTCGCCTCCTCGACGCGTGCCCCATGGCGTAACGCTCATCGGACGGCTTTTCGATGAAGGCACGATCGGGCGTGTTGGCCTGGCTCTGGAGCGCTCTCTGAATGTAGCAGCCGAGCGTCCAGCCGGCTTCTGATTTCTCGTGCGAGTGCCGCGGCATACTTGACGAAAGTCTTACTCGCCCGGTACTGTGTGTCGCATGTACAGAATGTTGATCGCCCTCGCCGTCTGCGCCGGTCCTGCGCTGCCATCGGGATTTCAGTCGTCGGATCTGTTGAAGCTTCGCTCCGTGGGCGCGGTGCGGTTCTCGCCGGATGGCGCCCGCCTCGCCTATTCCATCACGCGTAACGACTCGCCGCGACGTCCATTCGGTCAAATCTGGATCATGACCCTGGCCGACGGAAAATCGATCTGCCTCAGCTCCGGCGACGAGCCTTCCGGGAACGCCGAATGGTCACCCGACGGAAAATGGATTTCCTACTCCGGACGGCTGGGCGAGAAATCCGGGCTGATTATCGCCCGGCCCGACGGCAGCGGCAAACAATTCCTCGGCCCGCTGGAAGAAACCAACGCTCCACTGCCTACCACCGGCAGGACCACCACCTGGTCGCCCGATAGTAAACAGATCGCCTACGTGTCGGCCACTCCGGGACCCGAAACTGCCGATGCCACCGGCGACCCCATCGTTATCACGCGATACCTCTACAAGCCGACCGCGGCGGAAGGAAACTCGCATTTCAACGACAACAAACGCCTGCATATTTTCGTGGTGGATGTCGCCACGGGAAAATCGCGCCAGCTCACCAACGGAACGTACTACGAGCATTCCGTCGATTGGTCGCCCGACGGCAGGGAGATCGCATACGTCTCTAATCGCGCGCAGGATGACGATCAGTTTCTTCAACTACGATCTGTTCACGCTGGATACAGCCACCGGCGAAACCCGCCAGCTTACCGCCACCGAGAGCGCCGAATATCGCCCGCATTATTCTCCCGACGGAAAGTCCATCATTTATGAAGCCACCAAACGCGGCCTCACCGATCGCGAAACCACCATGGAGGACACGCACGTCTGGGTGATTGAGGCTAACGGAAAAAATCGCCGCGAAGTGGGCCGGGACCTGGACGCCCGCCAGGGCGAACCTCAGTATTCCGACGATGGCCGCTGGATTTACTTCACCGCGCAGGAACATGGCGAGGTGCATCTTTTTCGGGTGCCCGCATCGGGCGGCAAGCCGGAAACAGTGGTAAAAGAGCGCGGAAGTGTCGAATCGTTTTCAGTGCACGGGGACCTGCTTGCGTACACGATGTCAACGCCATCGGATCAGGCGGAACTTTATCTGAAATCGGGCGACAACGCGGCCAAGCAGCTCACCGACGTGAACCATGATGCACTCGCCGGCAAAACGGTGGAACCTGTCGAAGCCTTCAGCTTCATCAGTAACGACAATAAATGGACGGTCGAAGCATTCCTCACTTATCCCGCGGATTTTCGCGCCGACCGAAAATATCCTCTGATCGTTAACATCCACGGCGGCCCGCACGGTCAGCAGGGACCCGCGTTCAACTTCAGGAATCAGGTGTACGCCTCGCTCGGATGGGCCACCATCATGATCAACTATCGTGGATCCACCGGATACGGCCAGGCCTTCACCGACGCGGTCTTCGCCGATCAGAACGGAAACGAGGGGATGGACGTGCTCTACGGCGTCAACGCCGCGCTGCGCCGTTATCCCTGGATCGATCAAAACCGGCTGGGCATCGAAGGCACCAGCTACGGCGGCCAGTTGAGCGCCTGGCTCATCACGCAGACGCACATATTCAAAGCCGCGATTCCCAACGCCGCCATCACCAACATCATCAGCTACAACTACATGACGTATTACAACCAATACGAAGCCATGGAATGGGGCGCCTATCCGCATCAGGGCAACCTGATGGACGTGCTGTGGGAGCGCTCCGCGCTAAAGCACGTAGCGAATGTCGTCACTCCCACCATGATGGTCCACGGGGAAAACGATCCCGACGTGCCGATCGCCGAAGCCGAGCAATATTACATCGCGCTCAAAGACGTCGGCGTCGAGACGATCATGGTGCGCTATCCTCGCGAGGGCCACGGCGTCCGCGAGTCGCAGCACAACGTGGATTTCCTGGATCGGTCCATTCGCTGGTATCAGCGGCACTTCCCCAAGGCGAATTAGTCCGCGCCTGGGAGCGTCTTCAAGAACGGATCCCCGAGAGTTGCCAGCTTGCGCTCCAAACGATCGGTGCAATCGCAGTTCTCGCAGGCCCACGGCTCCGATCCGTTATGGTCCCGGCACTGCCTGCGGTCATGCGCATCCTGGACCTTAACCAATTCGAAGTATTGCTCCCAATAGGGCCGCTCCTCTTCCAGCGGCGTCGGACAGTAGCAGACCTCAACCCAGCGGGCCGTACCGTCCGCGCAAAGCCGGGCTTCTTGCATGTTGCGCAAGTACTCGCCCCCGGCGACGGAACCTTGGCCCAAAGTTCTACGTTCAATCGCGTGGAGAAGCGAACGCTCGCCGCCTGGCTTTACACGTGCGCGCACCAAGTATCGCATGGTTAGGCGTTCCGCCGTCTCCGTCTCGCGGCGAACAACAGCCCGATTCCCAGCACTATCGCGATCCCGCCATATACCGCCCAGCGAATCTGGCCGGTCATAAAGCTGCCCGGCAGGACGTTGATTCCCTGGAAGAACCAAATCGCCCCGAAGAGCACCAGGATTGCGCCCACCACGGTCAAAGTTATCCGCATGTTCCTCTCACAATCTAGCGATGACGGCCATGAAGGTTCGAACGCTGGTGAGCAATCGGGAGCCTCTCCGGGTGCAGCCACCGATCCAGCTTGTGCAATAAGCGACTTAGCCAATTCCACATGATTAGCACCTCAGACCGCACGCTATCACAAATAATCATCGGCGTCACCGGGAGTGCAAATACCCCCTAATTGAAGCCGGGGCCGTTTCACGCCGATGTAGCGTTTATGAAGAGGAGCTTCGTCTTTTTATGTTTATGGGCGTACTGCGCCGCTGCGCAGGAGGGGAGCCAGATAGTAGGCCGCTGGCGCTCTGCGCAAACATCGAAAGGCGGTATAGGCGCGATGTACGATTTCGACGCCGACGGAACCGTGCGCTTCAGTCCGGGCGCCATCGTCCCCATGCAATATCGGATGGAAGGCGACCGCTTGAGAATCGTTGCGGCCGACGGCATCGCTTATGCGCTTTCGTGGAACGGCGACGACCACATGCGGATGACCATGAATGGTGCTGGAAGCGAGGATTATACGCGTCTGGGAGTAAGGCCAGACCCACAGAACAAATTGGCCGGCGAATGGACCGGCACGCGCGATATGGATGGCCGGAAAGTACTGGAGCACTGGATTTTCGGCGACAATTCAAATGCCGTTTTGATGATTCGATTCTATACGCAAACCGGCAATTACACTGTGCAGAACGGCAGGCTGGTCGCCAAGTTCGGGGAGCAGGTAGGTCTCGATGGCCCGATTTCCATCAATGAAGGCGTTCTCTCGATCAACCGTAGCCGCGGACGAGTGACGAAACTCTCGCGCTATTAGACCGAGTGGCAGGTCCTCGGGTAAATCACTTAAGGCAAGAAGCGCGCCCGCGTGATAACGGTACACGCGTTCTATCGACTCGCCGGAAATGGTCGCTTCTAATGGGTTTATATGACTCGACGCAATTCTTGCAACGGCATCGGATATGCTCAAGGAATGAAACTTTTTCTTGCCCTCGCGTTTTCGGCGGGCACCCTTGCCTGGGCTGCCGATCCTGTTGCCTTGAATGTCAAGACCGGCCAATGGGAAACCACCGTGACCACGCAGATGACCGGCATGCCGCAATCCGCTCAGCAGATGCCGACGATTCCGCCCGAGCAGCTCGCCCAGATGCCGCCCGAGCAGCGCGCCAAGATCGAAGCCGCCTTAAGGCGGGCTGGCGCCATGGCCAGCGGCAAACCCACCTCAACCACATCCAAGAATTGCATCAAAAAAGAAGACCTCGCGAAGTTCAATCCCAACGCTAATAAGGATCTATCCTGCAAGACGACTGTTGTAAGCTCCTCGCTCACCAGACAGGAACTTAAGATGGACTGCGAGTCAAACGGCAGCAAGCAGACGGGCACCGTAGTCGTCGAAGCCCTCAGCTCGGAATCGACGAAATTTAGCGTCCAGGTTGCCGCCAACCAAAACGGCCACGCGATGAACATGACCATCAACGGCACTTCCAAGTGGCTGGGCGAAACCTGTTCGGACGCCAAATAGCCCGGCGATTAGTCCCGCGCTCGTAGAAGTTGACTTCCCAGAATTCGTGTGTGTCCAATCCCAACGCACTCCCGGCTGCGATATGATCTGACCAGCCTCAACCAAGGAGCCACTATGCGCCGGATACACCCGATCTTTCTCGTCCTGCTGGCCGCCCTTCCACTCACGGCAGCCTCATTGCCTTCGACCAAACCGGAAGAAGTGGGGCTCTCAAGCCAGCGCTTACAGCAAATTCACGCGATGGTGCAACGCCACATCGATGCGGGCGATATTACTGGAGCGGTGATGTTCGTCGCTCGCAAGGGCCAGATCGCATATCTGGCAGCGCAGGGCACCATGGACCTGGAGACCAAGAAGCCCATGACACGCGACTCAGTGTTCCGCATGGCCTCCATGACCAAGCCGGTGATTGGCACCGCCGTCATGATGATGCTGGAGGAAGGCAAGCTGCAGTTAGGCGATCCGGTATCCAAATACATTCCCGAATTCAAGGACATGAAGGTCGGCGTATTGATCGAAGCGGGCCATGGCCCAGGCAATCCGCCGAAATTTTATACGCTTCCCGCTGAACGCGCGATCACCATCAAAGATTTGCTGACGCATACTTCGGGGCTATCCAGCGGGCCCATGGGCCAAAGCGAAGTGGCTAAGATCCGGCGCAAGCCGACTGAGACGCTGGCCGATTACATCCCGCGTCTGGGCTCAACGCCGCTGGAATTTCAGCCCGGCTCGCACTGGATGTACAGCCCGAGCGATGGCTTCGACGTGCTGGCCCGGATTGTCGAAATCACCTCGGGTGTTCCGCTGGACCGGTTCTTGAAACAGCGGATATTCGACCCCCTGGACATGCCCGACACCAGCCATTACCCGACGGACGTTCAGATGCCGCGCCTGGTAACCGTCTATCAGAAGACTGCCCAGGGCCTGGTGAAAAACGAGAATTCGCTGTCGATGTCGAGCAAGGTTTACTTTGCCGGAGGCGGCGGTCTGGTATCCACCGTCGACGATTATTCGCATTTCGCGCAGATGCTGGCGAACGGCGGCGAACTGAATGGCCGGCGCCTGTTGAGCCCGCGAACGGTGAAGCTGATGAGCTCCGTTCACATCCCGTCTACGCTTCCTGGACGTACCACCGGCGAAGGCTATGGTTTGAGCGTGCGCGTGATGCAGGACGCGATTGCGGGAAATCATCGCATTTCAGACGGTAGCTTCGGCTGGAGCGGCGCCTATGGCACGCACTTCTGGGTGGACCCCAAGGAAGATTTGGTTGCGGTGATGATGATTCAAACACCCATCCGTGAAATGCGGCCTGAGTTTGAGAACGCGGTGATGCAAGCGATCGTGAAGTGAAACGTCCCTACCCAGCCTTGCCCATTCGCCCGAACAGCTCGGCCGCAATCTGAACTGACGACTCCGCTATCGCGCGATCCGGGACCTCATTCGCGTCGTTGTAGCCCTCCATATCGTTGAGCCCTTGCTGCACCACGATTCCATCCCGGCGCCCCAGGATGAACACACCTTTATAGATGATTCCGTAATTGACTTCCGGCTGTGGAATCAGCCAAGCAATCTGTCCCCGCACCGGAACGATGGATTCGTCCTTCCACAGCGCTCGCGCTCCATATCCAGTGGCGTTGATCACCACTTTCTGCGTTAACTGGCTCAACTCCGACGGTGAATGAAACTCCACCCGCTCGATCTTGCCGCCTTCCACCAGGAAATCGTTCACCAGCTGCCGCGAGTATCCGGCAACATTGAACGTGAGGCTGGACGTCCGCTGCGCATAGCGCGTGGGGAAAGGATGGCTCCCGGGAGGCAAATCCTGAAGACGCGGCGTCAGATCCCTGACACGATCCTGATAGCGCGCAAAACCCAGCGGATCGTCGCGCCGCGAGTTCGCGAGCGCCTCAGCCGGACTGATATCGGAAAGCGTGTATCTGTCGGTCCATTCCACCGGGTTGCCGGCCATGCCCAGATAACTCTCATAAGTATGAAATGACCGGCGGCACATGGTTTCCCAGAGCCCCGGGAAATCAGGGGCCACCGAGTTCGTCAGTGCTATGCGAGAGTCCGGCGTCCACGATCCGCTGGCACGCGCCGACCGCACTTCTGGCGGACGCTCCTTGGCATAAATCGTCACTTTGGCGCCGGCGCGCTGAAGCAGCGTGGCCGAGGTCAAACCCAGCGCCCCGCAGCCAATCACGGCGACATCCCGCTCCCCGAGCTGCATGGCCTTTTCGACCGCAATGCTGCTGGATCCCCACGATAACGACCAGCCGCTGCCGCCATGACCATAGTTGTGGATCACGGTTTTATCGCCGACGCGCTCGACATCCAGCCTGGGCCCGGCGGCGCGGAACGGGCGGAGACAGACGGTGACGCGAAAGATCCGATCCACGTCGGCGCGGACCGGCGTCAGTTTGGGCACTGCGTCGTATGGCGGCAGAGGCGGCGTCGGAGGCAGGACCGCCTTCGCAATTTTAGTCTGACGGGCGCAAGCGGACAGGCCTACGGCGGCCACGCCACCCAGGAAGGTGCGTCGATTCATCGGGCTTTTACTCGCCGGGCTTAAGTCCGGGACGCTCGACGATCTCGATCTTCGCGCCTGCCGGTCCCGCCACGTAGGCGAAGTTGATGGTCGGACCGTTTGGCAGCGGCAGCGGCCGCGGTTCGGTCAATACCGTGACACCTTCCGCCCGCAGGCCGTCGATGGTCTTCGCCAGCGCACCCGTGGAACGCCAGCCAATGTGATCGATTGCGTGCCCCTCACTCGGCTCCCCATCACCGCGCTGCACCAGGATCCACATGTCGCTGAAGCCGGCCGCACTGTACTTGATGGCGTCGAGGCGCCCTTTGAGCTTGGTGCGCTGTCCGCCGAACTTCGCCACCAGCCAACTGAAGACCTCATCCGGGTTCGGTCCACGCAAATGGACGTGATGCAGCCCGAGCAATTCCGTATCCTGCACCACTTCGATGCGAGTGCCCCAGGGGTCTTCCACGAACCCGAGCTTGAAAAGCCCGGGCACGTCGCGCGCCGGCGTGACGATCTTGATGCCCGCTGCTTCAAATTCCTTCATCTTCGCGTCGAGGTCCGGGAACGAGAAGCCCACGTGATCGATGGCGCTGCCGCTGCTCGGCTTAGCATCCGCTTTCTTGAGGAACAGGAAGCGCGTGCTACCGAACATCAGCCGGTCCGGACCCTCCGTGATCCGCCGCCCGCCGAAGTACTTCTCGTACCAATTGGCGGCCGCTGCCGGATCGGGCACGTTCAGATGAATGTGGTCGTAGGGGAACGTCTGCGCCGCAAGAGGGCCGGCGAAACCCGCCAGGACCAAGCACACAAACGCAGTCGAAACCATGCCCCGTAGCATCAAGACCTCCTTTTCAGCATCGGCTCGCCGGTGCTGAACCGAAGTCTCAGTCTACTGTAGAAGGCTGGCGGCTGGAAATTCCCCTTGCTGCTTATTTGCGCTGCCTGCTGCTTATTTGCGCTGAAAGACGAGGTTGAACGGCTTGCGGTCCGGCCTTACGACGCTAACCAGCATGTCGCCATTCGCGGCAAGGGAGTAGCTTTCGACAGTAGTCGCGCCGGATTCGGTGGTGGTCACCTTTAGGACGTCGTGATCCCACCTGGTCTTCGTCTTGAGATCTTTGCCTGTGTGAATGGTGGCGTTGTTCTCGCTGTCGGTGATGTCGCGGTAGAAGAAGGTATCGCTCGCGCCTTCATACTTGAAGTTGCGCGAGACGGTGATGTCGCCATCCCGCTCGTTAATCGTCACGGTGCCGGTTTGAATGACGGGCTGGCCGGCAAAATCGCTTTGGGCGGGCGCCAGAGTCCAGGTGCCGTTCAGGGCGGTGTGGTCGCGCCCGAAGGCCGTGAACGCGAAGAGAAGAGTCGCCAGGGCGGCTCCGGCAACTGTAGCAGCTGAATGTGTGCTCATGGTTTCCTAACTGGCGGGCGAGTAGCCCTTGAGTGAATGTTCGTGCGCGGCGTAGTAGTCGCCGGCTGCGTTCAGTTCTGGCTTGCCTGACGTGACATGGCAGAAGGTGCAGGCTTTTCCCTCGGCTTTCGCGTATTCCGGCTTAGCGTAGGACGGGGTTACGCTGGCACACCATACGCCGGCGGTCAGGACCGCCGCGGCAATCGCGCTCTTTAAGATTTTCGGCATCGCGGGTTGTCTCCTCCATGAGCGTACGTGCATTTGCTAGGCCAGTGCTGCATCTATAGGCGCGTTTACACACTGGCGGTGCTTCGTGCTCTTCGATGAGACCCTGCGGTGACCATGGCTGGTCATGTGACCACATATCGTTGCCGAGCGGCAACGCTAATCCATTCGACTCTGCTATAGTTTCACGTAATGAAAACCCGACACTACGCGCTCGCGGCCATTCTGATCTTTCAAACCCTGTTTGCTCAAACATCCGCCAGCGGCGTTGACGGCGTTTGGCGGGGCGCGCTCCTATTTGGTCAAGGGAAGGTCCGCGTGATTTTCTACTTGCCGCCGCCCAAAACTCGCGGATCCGGAGGCGGATACAGCGGCGCGATAGTGAATCTGGAATCCGGAACGGTGTCGAATATCGACCTGGTCACTCTGACGAAGGGCAAAGTGAGTCTCGAACTGAAAAACGCTGGTTTGAAGTTCCAGGGAACGCTGGCGCCATCCGGCAACGAGATCAAGGGTAAGTTCACGCAGGGCGAAACTTCCGGCGATTTAACCCTTACCCGGGACACCGCCAGCCGCTCCAGCATCGCGGATGAGTATGAGAAACACGAATACATGATTCCGATGCGGGACGGCGTTCATCTTCACACCGCAGTTTTTTCGCCCAAATCGCGCAAGGACGCGCTGCCGTTCCTCATCGAGCGGTCACCCTACGGATGGGATTCCGCTGCCATAGACATCAATGCCGGAATGAGCGAACTCGCCCGCGACGGCTACTTCCTGGTCTTTCAAGATATTCGCGGCCGCTACCAGTCCGAAGGCCAGTTCGTGCTCCAGCGCCCCGTCAGGAGTTCGAAAGACGATCGGTCCATCGATGAAGGCACGGATACTTACGATACGATCGATTGGCTGCTGAAGAACGTCCCTGGAAACAACGGCCGGGCGGGCATTATGGGGATCTCCTACGGCGGCTGGCTTACCGAGATGGCGCTCCTTGAGCCGCACCCGGCTTTGAAGGCCGCCTCCGAGCAGGCCTCGCCCTCCGACATGTTCCTGGGCGACGACTTTCACCATAACGGCGCGTTCCGGCTGAGCTACGGGTTCGAGTACGCCGCCATGATGGAGACGGGAAAGACCAACAAGACATTCGATTTCAAACAATTCGACACTTACGATTGGTATCTGAACCTGGGTCCCCTGAGCCAGGCCAACGCGCGTTATTTCGACGGCCAGCGGCCCACCTGGAACAATTTCATCGCGCATCCGAACTATGACGATTTCTGGAAAGGGCAGGCCGTGCAGAGAATCGTTCGCTCCGTCAAGGTGCCGAACCTCAACGTCGGAGGCTGGTTCGATCAGGAGGACTTTGCCGGCCCATGGCGGATTTTCGCAGCGAGCGAAACGCCCGAGTCGCGTCAATATAACTACCTCGTGGAGGGTCCCTGGAACCATGGCGGGTGGTTTTCGGGCGCGGGGCGCACGCTGAAGAATCTGGATTTTGGAAGCGACACCGGCGAGTATTTTCGCAAGAACATCCAAGCTCGCTGGTTCGCATACTGGCTGAAAGGCAAGGGCCCGCTGAATCTTGCGCGCATCGAGCTGTTTCAGACCGGCTCCAACGAGTGGAAGGCTTACGACCAATGGCCGCCCCCTGGCGTGCAAGACCGCCGGTTGTACCTGCGGGCGTCGGGCGAAGCGGCCTTCGAACCCCCAGCTGAAAGTGATGCCTTTGATAGCTTTGTCTCCGATCCACACCGGCCGGTTCCCTATCGCGAGCGGCCCATTCCAGAGACCTACGGTGGATCGCCAGGTTGGAGCACCTGGCATGCCGACGATCAGCGCTTCGCCGAGAGCCGTCCCGATGTGGCCATCTGGCAGACCAAGCCGCTCGAGTCCGACGTCACTGTGGCCGGCGACGTGATCGCCGACCTGTTCGCGTCCACATCCGGTACCGACTCGGATTGGATCGTGAAACTGATCGACGTCTATCCCGCCAGCGTTCGGGAAGATCCGCCCATGGGCGGCTACGAGCTGATGATCGGAGCCGACGTTTTGCGCGGCCGGTTCCGCAACGGGTTCGAGAAGCCGGAACCGGTGATACCGGATGAGCCTGTCGAATATCGCGTCGATCTGCTATCGCATGACCACGTGTTCCGGAAAGGCCATCGCATCATGATTCAGGTTCAGAGCACCTGGTTTCCTATTATCGACCGGAACCCTCAAAAGTTCGTTCCGAATATATTTGAGGCGAAAGAGTCCGACTTTCAATCCGCGACGCAGCGCGTCTTTCGATCCAAGCTGCGTCCGTCGTCGGTGATCCTTCCAGTGATTCAGTGAAAAACCGCTTGCTCACGCGCCACCCGTCCGGTCTTCTTCGGGTCGATGTTCTCCAGTGCACGATTTACGGTCGTCTCCGAGTGTGCTGCCGGCGCGCGGCTCATAATCGTGACTGCCTGTCTGCAGGAGCTTACCGAGCCGCGACCGTCAGGGAGTATCGCATGGATCAAGCAGTAGCCCAGGCTCGGCTTGGAAAGCACAACCGCGGATTCTAGCATTCAGCGCCCGATGAGAAGTTTCTCTTCCTAGGTACCCAGGTAGATTTCAAACGAACGCGAGCGCCTACTTGCCTTCGGTGTGGCGTAAGTCCTTCTCGTTTTCGGCGCAGTAGGATTCCAACAAATCGGTGTCCGGGAGCAGTCGCTGCTCCAGCTTGATGCTGAATGGCCTGGTGTAAGTTTCGGGATCGTCAATCGTCAGCCGCACTTCCATATGGCCGAAGTTGAGGCGGTGAAATCGTTCCGTCAGGTGCAGTGCTTCGCTATGCGTATGGGCACGCGCATCCAACCACCCCCGGTCGTTGAAGCCGATGGTGTCCACCACCAGCGAATCGCCGTCCCACTTGCCGACCGAATACCCCAGCCAGGACGGTTGGGGATCAGCGGGCAACTTTCGGCCATCGGTATACACCTGGCGATAGGTTGTGTCTCTCTCATACAGCATGAACGTCGCTCCGTTCGTTTGGACGATCTTGTAAGGAGCTGGCGCCATTTCTATTAACGGGATGCCCTCCGGAAGACAGTGCGAGATTGGAGAGACGTTGCTGAAGTTCTGCGCGCGTTGCCGGTATAATTCCGCGGCAGCGGGGCGGAAGGGCACTTCTTCGGGCTTGAAATCGGAAAAGATATTGATGAAGTACTGCGACGGCGCTTCCTCGCCTGCACCGTTCGTTGCTCCTGGGATCAAGCGTTCCAACAGTTCCGGTGGGGCGCTGTTCGTCTGCCAGAGCCCGGAGAGGTCGGGTTTTCCATCGGCTGCACGCGGTGTAGGCGCGGCAAGGTTCGGATTGCCGTCCGCGGTTCGCGGAATGCCCGGTGTGCGATGGTTCAACCACTGCGCCCGGACCAGCGCTGGCGCTGCTGCCAGAGCGATCATAATCCATATTTTCCGATAACTCATTGCTCTCCTTCCGGCCCGCGAAGTCTTCGCGTCGCGTTCATATACATTATGCCCGCGTTTCGTCCTTGCGCTTCACCTGTGTGAGAAATGGCTACGCGGCTGCTGGCTCCAAAGGAGGCTTAGTTCCTAGATTTTCGAGAGATGCGGTCTAGAAGAAATCGGGGCTTGGTGTAGGCATGGAGACCTTCCAGTCGCCGGTCCGCGGCACAGGTATAAACTTTCCGTTTCCGACCTCCTCGACGATCTCGGAGGTTATGCTAGGTTTTTCCAAAGGAAGACACCGGAGGCTCATGGACGCCGGGCCCCTCGGCTTGAAGAACCAGCAAACCCTCTGACCAGCGCGGCGATCTCATCTGCGGCAGTGTCCAAAGCAAAATGACCGCCGTCGAGAATGTGAACTTCAGCGTTCGGCACATCCCGGCGATAGGCTTCCGGCTCCGAGGGGTCGAATGAGGACTCGTACTTGCCCCAGAGCACCAATAGGGGAGGCTGCTTCTCGCGCATCCATGCTTGCCATTTGGGGTAGGCTTGGACGTTAGTGCGGTAGTCGTAGAACAGATCGCTTTGAATGTCGGCCTGGTCGGGCTGGCTGAGAAACGCAAACTCATCGGTCCAGAGATCCGGGTCATAGCGTTCTATCTGGGGATCGCCCCCGACATGGCGCGTCCGCGTGGTCGCGAGCGACAACAGATTCACGCGCAGTGCGCTTTCGTTGGCCGCGCGGTCAGCCCAAAAAGCCCGCCGCATCTTCCAATTGGCCCCCAGGCCTTCGTTGTGCGCCACTGCATCTTGAACGATGAGAGCTTCGATCCGCTCCGAATGCGCCAAGACCATTCGGAAGCCGACCGGTCCGCCGTAATCCTGCATGTACAGGGTGTAGCGCGAGAGCCCCAGCGCTTCGGCGAAGTGGTTCATGATCTCGGCGAGGTGATCGAACGTGTACGCGAATTTCTTCGGGTCGGGCCAGTCGCTATGTCCAAAGCCCGGGTAGTCGGGCGCCACCAAGCGATAGTCATCGGAAAGGCGGGCGAACAGCGGCTCGAACATTCGGGATGAAGAGGGTAGGCCGTGCAACAGCAGAAGGACGGGCGCATCCTTCGGGCCGGCCTCCCGGTAGAATATGGAGAGCCCGTCTATCTGGATCGAGCGATAAAGAGTCGGATGCTTCATAGGATTCCTTTGAGTTTGGTGGTCCTGCTCCGGGACACTAGCGCTCGACGCCAGAGAGGCCGACTCTCAACGCGATGAGGCCATCGACGCTGTATCGACCCGGCCCAGAGAAGATCAGCCAAACGAGGATCAAGGTGTATAGCACCTCCGGGAGGTACAGGAAGTCGTCAAGCCAGGCGAGGAAACCGCTCGCCTTGATGCTGTGGATCGAAGTGGTGGCGATCGCGACGATCATGTCTCCCATGAGCATTGCGGCGCACAGCGGCGTGAGGAGCCCTAACGCCAGGCCCGCCCCGCACGCGAATTCGACCGTGGCCACGAAGAGCGCAGTTGCGTGCGGGAACGGGGCGTGTATCTGGACCATGGTCTGCTCAAGCACGCGGAACTGGGCTGGTACGAACAGTTTGGTGCCGCCGGAAATACAGAAAAAGATACCAATCAAAACGCGGGCCGCAGTCACTGGCATCCATTCCCCGGCGCGGAGCATCGTCAAGACGCTCTGAATCATGTGGGTCATGTTTCGTTCCTTTATATAATGTTAATTGACAGCGAGTGAGCTGGCTGCCTTTGCTCGACGAACTCGCGGATCGATTCGGCGCTTTCATCCGCGGCGGTTATCAGGCGCCCAACTCTTGGCGGCTAAACAGCGAGATTCGCGAGATCCTGCGGAAGACCATCCGGCAGCGTGATACCCGCGTATCGCCGATCGAGGCGCTTCGGCTGCTCTTTCATCGGTTGGTTGCGGAACAGAGTCCTTACGTCGAATTTTCCGCTGCGAGCCAGCGCTTCGTCGAGACCATCGAAGGCAGCGAACCCCTCAAGGCCAGGGCGATACGTGATGAGATCGCGCAATTCGTAGCGGTGGCGCTCTCTGAAGGGGCAGGGCGAGAACCTACCGATCCCGCCGCCCATCTGGCCGGCGCGCCTTACGCCTGAGCAATTAACTCCGACTCCGATGCTCAGCGCATGTCTGGCCCGAACGCGGTTCCGGGGTCGCCTGAAACTGCTCGGCTCGCAGGCTAAACGACTTTTGGCTCCTTGTTCCATCCATGGAACGCCGACAAGTCGCCCGCGTTCCAAGCCTCGCGGAGTCCAGGAGTCTTCAGATCCCAGTCGGGGCGGATCTCGCGCGTCACGGCCCGCAGGTCGTGCCAGAGGTCGACGACGGAAGGCCGGCCCCAGAACCAATAGCCGTTATAGACGCTGTGGATGATTTGTCCCGGCTTGAGCACGAGCGTGTGCGGAATCATCGGATTATGCTCCGGGTCGGTATACTCCGCGATGTCGAGGTCCTTTTGAACCGTTCTTTCGGGGTCGGAGAGGAAGGTCCACTGGGCGCCCAGCGACGCGCGGAACTCCTGCAGAGTGTGGTGGTCATCGGTGGAGATGGTGGCAATCTGGGTGTATGCCACAGCGATCTTCGGATAAAACGCGGCAAGCTCCAGATGCTGCTGGTGTTCTTTCGGGCAGTAGTGGCCGCGCGAGAGCGTTAGGATCAGGGGATCGTCGCCTTGGAGTTCGCTGAGCCTGCGCGGTGTGCCCGTGTGATCGGGCAACAGATAGTCGGGAAAAACGTTTCCGGGTACGAGGTCAGAACGCATAATTGGATTCCTTTCACCGATGCAAGTGCGTCACGCCATCCGCTCAACCCACTGGCTCCGCCACGCTGGCGCCTCGAAGGGATCCGCAAAGTACTGCGTTTCCCGCGCGATCTTGTCGTCCCTGAACTCCATGATGCTCACGGTGTAGGACGGCTTGCCGTCATATGTCAGGATGAATTCGGTGATCCAAAGATCACCGCCGCCAATGATTCGTCGGACGGTAAACCGCTTTTTGCTCGGCTGACTTGCGCGTTGGTTCTGTATGTTGCGCCGGCCGCGAGTTCGCTCGCCTGACTGCGGGTATTCCAGCACCGCGTCATCGAGATAGATGCGGTGCTCCGTTTCAAAATCGCTGGCATCGGACGCCGCCCAATGCTGATCCAGTGCCGCACGGATCTGGCGATCTCGCGCTCCAGAACACTGCTCCCTGTTTTGTCGATCGTTCATCTTGAGCCTCCAACTATCAGTAGCACTACGGCAAGGAACATAACTGAACCAGCACCAGAACGCCATTCACTCCACGAAGGCGAATCTATTGAGCCAAAAGTTTTGGAATGAAATGGAATGAAACTGTTTTTTCGTCTCACTGGATCCGCCAGAACGGCCAGATCAGCGATCCTCTGGCACAAATTTGAATAGGGGCCAATTTCGCTTTGCCCTAGGAAATTAACATCGCCCCCGTCGGCCATGTGAAGTACAACCCGGCAGCAACAACAGTGGCGATGAACCACTCGATCATCAAGCGTGATTGATCAACATGCATCGATCGATTCGGCGGAGCAATGATGGGGTGGTACCCGGCAGGATGACCTCGCCCAACCCAAGGCGGATATCCCGACAACCACGATAACTGCTCGCCGGTGTTCCGTGTCCGTCAGCGGCGCCAAGGCTTCGCGACCTGAACTCGATCAGTTGATCGCGGATGCCCGCAAGCGGAAGTTCGACATAGTCGTTGTTGGAAGCTCGATCGCTTTGGCCGCTCACTCGTCCATTGCATCAGCGGCCTTCGGGAACTGGCAAGCCCTGGCATCCGGTTCATCCCCACATCGCAGGGCCTTGATACGGACGAATCGAATCCAACCCGGCACAAGTTGCTCATGCACATCCTTGCCGCAGCCGCACAATTCGAGCGCGAACTGATCCGTGAACGCGTGAGCGCTGGCATGAAGGCCGCCGAGACGCACGGCACGAAGACCGGTAATGCAATTGGGCGACCGCGCCGCATCTTCAATCGCGATGAGGTGGTGCGCCTGGGACAGGCCTCTCGATCGAGAAAATTGCCGATCAGATGCGAATCGGTGTTGGAAAGGTGGTTCGGGTCTTTTGAGAGCTGGCTCTACGTAACACCGCTCACCGGTGGTGCTCCAGACGGATCGGAGACGTCGAGGCTGCTTGACAGGTCAGCGCCGACGGATGAAAATTGTTTGAGTACAAACAAACGCCCGATATGCGCGTAAGAAGAGCGTGAACGACGGCCACAGAGCAACAGGAGCGACGATGTATCTGCGCCCAAGAACTGTTGACGAGGCGTTGCTGGCCCTGGCAACCCATGGCGGACGTATTCTCGCTGGCGGTACGGACTTCTTCCCGGCGCTGGGTGATAAGCCGGTGACCGGGCCGGTTATCGACATCTCGGGTCTCGGCGGCCTTTCCGATATTACCGTCGGCAGCGAAGAAGTTCGGATCGGAGCCTGTACTACCTGGAGGACGGTAGCGGAGGCTTCGTTGCCTCGATCCTTCAACGCTCTTAAAGCCGCGGCGCGAGAAGTTGGCGCAATTCAGATTCAGAATATGGGAACCGTTGGAGGCAATCTGTGCACCGCCTCCCCGGCCGCGGACGGCGTGCCGCCTCTGCTTGCCCTGGACGCCGAAGTCGAGCTCACATCCCGGCAGGAACATCGCCGCCTGCCGCTTCGTGATTTTATTGCGAGCTACCGCAAGACGCTCATTCGAGCCGACGAGATCCTGACGGCGGTTGTGGTGCCGCGCACGATCGATGGCCCCTCCGCGTTTCTGAAGCTCGGCGTTCGACGCTATCTCGTGATCTCGATCGCGATGGTGGCCGCAATCCTCGATATACATCCTGGCGGGACCGTCAAACAAGCGCGCATCGCCGTCGGTGCTTGCTCAGCGGTGGCCCAGCGGCTCCACGCGTTGGAGCGCGACTTAACAGGAGCGGTGGCCGGACCTGGTCTTGGGCGCCCTTGCGAGGCCGGATCATCTCGATGTGCTCTCACCAATCGACGATCTTCGAGGGACGGCCCAATACCGTCGTGATGCCACGCTGACGCTTGTCAGGCGCGTTCTCGACGTCTGCTCCGCGGAGGCATGACGATGCTGGCTCAAGTCACCTCCTCGCGCACGTCGTCCGCCATCGGCTTTTTCCTGAATTGTCAAAAGGTGGAAGTTTCGGCGGCACCGACGACGCGTCTCACAAAAGTCTTGCGCGAAGAGCTCGGCCAGACGGGGACTAAGGTCGGGTGCGACGCCGGCGATTGCGGCGCTTGCACCGTGCTCCTGGACGGCGAACCGATCTGCGCGTGCCTGACGGCGGTGGGCCAGGTAGAGGGTCGCGAGGTGGTAACCGTCGAAGGACTGTGCAAGTATTCTCGCCATTCCGAACGGCTCAAGGCCGCGTTCCTGCGCCACGGCGCGGCCCAATGTGGCATCTGCACGCCGGGCATGTTGGTGGCAGCGACGGCGCTGCTGGAACGTAATACGGCGCCAACCGAAACCGATGTAATGGACGCGATCGGTGGCGTGCTGTGCCGCTGCACTGGCTATCGCAAGATCATCGCGGGTGTGCTCGATGCAGGCGCCGATACCGAGCCACCGCTAGAAGTAGAGGCGGGCCAGGCGATCGGTGCGCGAATTGCCCGCCTGGATGGCGCACAAAAAGTCGGTGGCATCGAAATCTTCGGAGCTGACGAATGGCCGGCCCATGCTCTCGTCGCTCGCGTTGTTCGCAGCCCCTACCATCGCGCGCTCTTCGCCTTCGGAGAGCTCGACGCTTTTGTCGCCGCGCATCCCGGCGTGGTTCGCATTTTCACCGCAGGAGACGTACCGGGCGAGAACCGTTACGGTGTCATTGCGCCGTACGCCGATCAGCCGGTTTTCGCCGAGCAGGAGGCCCGCTTTCGCGGCGAGGCAGTTGCTGCAATCGTCGGCGAATCGGCCGCGATGGAGGCGCTCGATCTCGCCGATTTTCCAGTGACTTGGACCGAGATGCCGCCGCACATCACAATTGATACCGCACTCGCCGACGGGGCACCGCTCGTGCACCAAAACCGCCCCGGCAACGTGCTGGTGCGCGGTCGCGTGGTGCGAGGCGACGTCGAAAACGCGCTGGCGAGGGCGGACGTTACTGTTGAAGGTGAATTTGAAACGGGCTTCGTCGAGCACGCCTATATCGAGCCGGAGGCAGGCTTTGCTCGCCGCGTTGGCGACCGCATCGAAATCCAGGCGTGCACCCAGGCGCCTTACATGGATCGCAACGACATTGCGACCATCCTCGGCATCGCGTCCGAAGACGTGCGCATCATTCCGACGGCCCTTGGTGGCGGATTTGGCGCGAAGCTCGATTTGTCGATCCAGCCTTTCGTCGCCATTGCCGCCTGGCATCTCAAGCGCCCGGTGCGCATGGTCTACACGAGAACCGAGTCAATCATGGCGACCACCAAGCGCCATCCAGCTCACATGTGGATACGGGCCGGTGCAACGCGCGATGGCAAGCTGCTCGGCCTCGATTTTCACGCCGACTTCAACACCGGCGCTTACTCGTCCTGGGGGCCCACCGTAGCGCATCGCGTCCCGGTACATGCCTCAGGGCCCTACTATGTGCCGCACTATCGCGCATTGACGCGCGCGGTGCACACCCATCTGGTACCCGCCGGAGCCTTTCGCGGCTTTGGCGTTCCTCAGGCTGCCATCGCGCAGGAGCAGATCTATGACGAACTGGCCGACAAACTCGGGATGGACCGGCTTGAGTTCCGGATCACAAACGCGCTCGTCGCGGGCCAACCGACGGTCACTGGCCAAGTACTGGGCGAGGGTGTCGGCATCGTCGCTTGTTTGCAGGCGCTTCGCCCGCACTGGAAGCGTGCGCGGGCCCAGGCTCAAGCCTTCAACGCCGCGAGCACCGGGCCGGGACGGCGGGGCGTCGGCGTCGCTGCCATGTGGTACGGCTGCGGCAACACATCGCTGAGCAACCCCTCCACCGTCCGCGTCGGTCTGAAGCGCGACGGCCGCTTGTCGTTGCACCAAGGCGCGGTCGATATCGGCCAGGGATCGAACACGATCATTACGCAAATCTGCGCCGATGCGCTGGGCGCGCCGATCGCGCGCTTTGACTTGGTCTCTGGAGATACCGACCTCACCCCCGATTGCGGGAAGACCTCTGCATCGCGGCAAACGTTCGTAACCGGCAAAGCGGCAGAGCTAGCCGGGCGCGAGTTACGCAAGGCGATTCTGGATGGGGCCAACGCCTGCGATAGCGCTCGGATTGCCTTCGAGGAAGGTCGCGTGACCGTCTCTGATGTCGATCGGCTGTGCTCGATCGTCCTCGACGATCTGCCGCTCGACGAACACGGTTACGTGCTTACGAGCGAGGTCACCTATGACCCGCCGACCAGCCCGCTCAACACGGACGGGCAAGGCATTCCTTACGCCGTATACGGATTCGGCGCGCACATGGTCGAAATTGAAGTCGATACCGAGCTAGGCACGGTGAAGGCGCTCAAGATCACCGCCGCGCACGACGTTGGCCGCGCGATCAACCCCACGCTAGTGGAAGGCCAGATCGAAGGCGGCGCGGCGCAAGGCCTGGGAATGGCTCTGATGGAGGAATTTCATCCCGGACGCGGCGAGAACTTGCATGACTATCTCATTCCTTCGGCGGGAGACATGCCGCCGGTGGAATCCATCCTCATCGAGGATCCCTCGTCCGCCGGTCCTTACGGCGCCAAAGGCATCGGCGAGCACTCCATGATCCCGACCGCGCCGGCCATCTTCAACGCCATCTACGATGCCACCGGCGTACGCGTCCATCGCGCACCGGCCACTCCGGATCGGGTGCGCGCGGCGATCGTCGCACTTCAGTCGAGTGTCGCGCTGCAGAGGTTGCAGGGCTGACATGTCCCAGCTCCCTCAAGACAAGGCCGTCGACGACAGCGTCCGATGCGATGCCTGCCCGGTAATTTGTTACATCAAGCCGGGCCGGGCGGGCGCGTGCGACCGCTACGCCAATCGCGACGGCGAACTGGTGCGTGTGGATCCGCACGTCATCCTGAACCGAACGCTGGCGCAGGGCGGCGCGGTTGTTCCCTTTGATAAGGCCGGCGATTGGGACGGGGAAATTCTGCGGGAGCCGGAAACGTTCATAACCGCGATCGGCGCCGGCACCACGTATCCCGACTACAAGCCCGCGCCGTTCATCGTTTCATCGGAGGTTCGCGGCGTCGACATGGTAACGGTTGTTACCGAGGGGATCTTCAGTTACTGCGGAGTGAAGCTGAAGATCGACACCGACCGCCATCTCGGGGGCGAGCGTAATCTGGTGTTCGCGCAGGGCGAGCCTGTCGGGCACGTCACGACGGTGGAATACGGTTCGCAGATGCTCTCGCTGGGCGGAGTGAATCACCTCACCGGCGGTTCGAAGAGCGAGGGCCGGGTCACCTGCGAGACGCTGCTGCACCTGTGCAACGGCAAACCCGCGGAGCTGAGCATCGACGGTGGCGCCACCGTCATCGTACAGGCGGGCCAGGCGCCCATCGTCAATGGCGTTACCGAAGAGCGCATGCGGGTTGGCTGCGGCTCAGCGACCATCGGAATGTTCGCCAAGCAGTGGCATGGCAAGGTGGATGAAGTGGTGGTGGTTGACGACCACATCACAGGCGTCCTTTCCGAACACCGCGCCGGCAAGTTTCTCGGTATCGTCGATACCGGCATCAAGATGAAGGGAAGGCGCTCCACGCCCGGCCGCTATTTCCAAGTGGCGGACCCGGGAACAGGTTGGGGCGGCACGAACATCCGCGAGCCGCTCTCCATCCTGGGACCGTTCAACCCGGAGAAGGCGTGGGCAGGCCTCAGGCTTCTCATGGTCTCCACCACCGGCGAGCAGTTCGCTTATTACGAACTGGACGAGACTCTAGCGCCCGTGGAGCGCGGTTGCCGGCCGACCTCAAGGAATCTGTCGAGCGCATCCAGGAGAACTGCGAGCCGGCGCTTTGCACCGTGCTCTTTATGGCTGGGGCCGGAGGCTCGCTGCGCGCTGGCGTGACCGAGAACCCGGTATGCCTTACCCGCTCGGTGAAAGACGCACTGACTTACGTAACCTGCGGCGGCGCGCCGGTCTACGTCTGGCCCGGCGGCGGCATCACCTTCATGGTCGACGTCACTCGGGTACCTGAGAACGCCTTCGGCTATGTGCCGACGCCGGCTCTGGTTGCGCCCATCGAGTTCACCTTGCGGCTGGACGACTACGCAGCCCTGCAAAGGTCACATGGACCACGTGCGTCCGCTCGCCTCGTTCGTCAACGGGGAGGGACAGCGCCAAGTGCCGCAGCACTCGGACAACCCCTGGCCGTTCGACCACTTATGAGAACGCCACCACAGATCCGAATGCTGCCCGACGGCCGCCGTATGCATCTGCAGGACGGGCCAATCGACCTGATCATCGAAGCGTTCGGCTCGGCGGAAGCAACGGGGGCGGCCTACGCCGCGGCAGCAATGCGTTTCCGCGGTGTTCTCGTCGAGCTGTGTGACGAACTCCCGCTCTTGCGTATGCCTGCTCATCCTGACCGCTGCCTTCTACAGGGTCCGGTTGCCAGGCGCATGCATGCGGCGGTGGCACCTTTCGCTGCCGACAGCTTCATCACTCCGATGGCTGCTGTGGCTGGCTCTGTGGCCGAGGAAATCCTCGACGCAATGACCGCTGCCGCCAATCTCAGCAAGGCGTACGTGAATAACGGCGGCGACATCGCGCTGCATCTTTCTGCAGCCGCCGAATGTTTTAGCATCGGCCTGGTGGATCGGCCTGACCGGCCCAGCCTGTTCGGCAAGGCGGTGCTTCGCTCAGCCGACGGCGTAGGCGGGATCGCGACCAGCGGCTGGCGTGGGCGCAGCTTCTCGTTCGGCATCGCCGACGCAGTGACAATTCTCGCCGCCACGGCTGCACAAGCGGATGCGGCGGCTACCATCGTCGCTAACGCGGTGGATCTGCCTGGACACGCATCTGTCGTCCGCGTGCCGGCACAAGAGCTTCAGCAGGACAGCGATCTTGGCCGAAGGCTGGTGACCAGGGACGTGGGGGGGCTCGATCCGGCCGAGATCCAGGAAGCGCTCGGGCGCGGCATGAGTTGCGCAAAGCGGCTTCTGGCGGCCGGCCTCATCCAGGCTGCAGCACTCCACTTGCAGGGCGAGACACGGGTCATCGGCCTGTCAGCCAATTACCTCGGAATCCGAGGAGCGAGTTCTCGCCCATGCCTGAGATTGCAATCCGAAAACGCATTATCACCGTTGAGGAGATCTTCCACGAGGGCGGGCCGGCGGCCAAGACGCCGCTGAGGCGCGGGGCGTTGGTCGCCGTCATTCACAATCCCTTCGCCGGGCGTTATGTCGAAGAGATCGCCGGCTTCATGGACGACTTGAAGCCGCTTGGGCTTGAGATGGCCCAGGATCTGGCTGCCGCGCTCGGCGGCGCGGAGGCGATAGAGGGCTATGGAAAAGGCGCCATTGTTGGCGCTGCAGGCGAGCTTGAGCATGGTGCGCTGTGGCATGTGCCGGGAGGATACGCGATGCGCGAAATTCTGGGCGGAGCCAAGGCAATCGTTTCGTCGTCCAAGAAAGTCGGCGGCCCGGGTACGCGGCTCGACGTCCCTATCACGCACATCAACGCTTCTTATGTGCGCAGCCATTTCGACGCGATGGAGATCGGCGTGACCGACGGGCCGAAAGCGGATGAGATGGCTCTCGCACTAGTGATGACCACCGGTCCGCGAATTGATGCCCGTGTCGGAGGACTGAAGGCCGGCGAAGTAAAGGGAGAGGACGGCCTGAGATGAAAGCCAAAATCCGCAAAATCGTTACCGTCGTCGAGGAGACCCGCAGCGAGATGGGTCGAGTGGTCGATCCGCCCACGCGGCGCGCGGCCTCCATCGCAGTGATTGAGAATCCCTTTGCCGGACGCTACGTGGACGACCTGCAGGAGCTCATTGACATAGGTGAGGAGCTTGGCGGATTGCTAGCGCAACGCGCTGTGAACGCCCTCGGCATCGAAGGGCCGGCGGGCCGAGAGCTACGGCAAGGCTGCCGCGGTGGGAGAGAACGGCGAGTTGGAGCATGCGGCCGCGATCCTCCACCCAAAATTGGGAGCTCCGGTGCGGAAGGTGCTCGGCAAGGGCGCGGCACTGATACCGTCGTCGAAGAAGCGCGGAGGGCCGGGCGTGACACTCGATATCCCACTTGGCCACAAGGATGCTGCGTATGTGCGAAGCCACTTCGATGGCATAGAGGTCCGCATTTCCGACGCACCCAGGGCGAATGAGATCATGGTGGCCGTTGCGGTTACCGATAGCGGGCGGCCTTTGCCGCGCGTGGGCGGCCTGACTAAGGATCAAATCAAGGGCGACGACGGACTGCGCTGAGGGCGCGAAGCCAAATGGTAGTTTCAACGGCAAAGACACGTCGAACTAAGCCCGGCACAGATCAATATATTCTGGAGCAACAGGTCGGCTTCATCCTGCGCCAAGTCAGCCAGCGTCATGCCGCCATCTTTGCCGCCAGCATCGGAGACGATCTCACACCCACGCAGTGGGCCACGCTTGCCAAGCTACTGGAACGGGGGCCGTGCTCGCAAAATCTGCTCGGCCGCCAGACGGCGATGGATGCGGCGACAATCAAAGGAGTGGTCGACCGTCTGTCGAATCGCGGCATCGTCGAGACGCGCCTCGATCCCAAGGATGCTCGCCGCCTGGTTGTCGTGCTCACCCCAGCGGGTAAAGTAATCGCGGAACGAGCCCTCGTGAACGCCGAGATAATCACGGAGGAAACGCTGCAGCCGCTGACATCCAGCGAGCGCGCAATTTTCCTGAAGCTTCTAAAGAAACTCAGATAACCTTTTGATCAGCGTTGAACAACCACCTCGGGTAGTTTCGTGGCCGGCGGCGTATTGCGACTGCGCCCGGTCCGAACAATGCCGTCGATGATTGTCATACCTATGCCGGGGAGATCGCCGAGCTGGACACTCTCAAGCAGGGTCTTGCCGGCGGAGTGTTGCGGCTTATCCAAGAAGACGAAGTCGGCGGACCGTCCGACCTCGACGATGCCGCAATCAAGGGAGCGGGTGCGCGCGGTGTTGCCGGTCGCGAAACAGAAAGCGATCTCGGCAGGCACATCGGCCAGCGACGAGAGCATCGAAATCAAGCGCAAGATACCAAGCGGCTGAACCCCGGAGCCAGCCGGCGAATCCGTGCCGAGGATGATTCGATCCAACTGACCCATCTCTTTGGCGATCCGCAACGTAAATAGAGCCGCTCGCTCGTTGCCGTTGTGTACCAATTCCAGGCCACGGTTGCAGCCCTCACAGATGCAGCGAATCTGGCCATCGGGGAGTGCCGTATGGCCGCCATTAATGTGCCCGATGACGTCGGTATCGGCTTCCAGCACCACATCCTTGTCGATGAGACCCGAGCCCGGGATCGATGGGCCTCCTGTATGGATCGTAGATTGGATGCCGTACTTGCGCGCCCAGGCCACCATTCTACGGGCTGTAGGTCCGTCCTTAACGCCGCCGAGTCCCACTTCGCCAAGCAGCCGCACTCCAGCCGACGCTAGCTCCTTGAAGTCTTCTTCTTCCATTCCCGGTTCGATGCAGGGGGCTCCCGCATGGACTTTCACTCCGCCTGGGCGAAACGCCGAAAAAGTGCGCTGTGCGGTGATCGCCAGGGCTTTCAGGCCGACGATGTCGCGAGGACGGCCGGGCGTGTGTACTTCTCCGGCCGAGATCATGGTGGTGACACCGCCGTGAAGCGCGCTGTCGATCCAACCGAGTTGGTTCTGGCGTGGCGTCCAGTCGCCGGCAACGGGGTGAACGTGGCTGTCGATGAGACCAGGAGCCACTGCCGTGCCGTTCGCGTCAACCAGCGTGCCCGCGCCTTCGGTGTCCAGGTCCTTCCCGTAACCAATACCAACGATCTTCCCATCGACCGCGACAATGGCATCTCCATCCAGGATGGGCTTCTTTAAATCACCAGTGAGAATGAGGCCGATATTGCGGATCACGAGCTTTGTGGAACTCGACCGCGGTTCTTCGTCATGAGCCATAGGACGGCCCACTGCCGAGTGCTGAAGCTGCTGGCCGAGATGAGTTCAACCCAGTTATCGGCATCAGCGTGAGTTACTCAGTGCCTCACACGCGAAACTTGTGGCGTCGTTGGTATCGCCGGTCCCCATGTATCGCCCTACTTGTGGATACGGGCAGAGCGGACGCGTCATCACTTTGGAAGAGCCACCCACAACCGTTCCCCTTCCGATGAGACGATCCGGTGCAACACCCTTCTCCACCCAGCGTTCGAGCGCCGACAGAATGTCACGCTCGGGATCGGTATTTGCAGGGACCGGCGCTATTCCGCCGTTCCCGAAGCTGTTTGGGCCCAGGCCGCCACCGCAATGCCCCATTCCAGGAACCATGAAGAGCCGGTAGAAGTTACGTTCAGTCCTGGAGGAGTCGCTCCTCGGGTCTGGGTACCTGGCGAGAAACGCGCGCACGCTCTCGTAGTATTCGATGGAATTGATCGGCGAGATGGCGGCGTCTCCCCAACCGTGATATTGAATGAGCTTTCCGCCGTGGGCCCGGAAAGACCGAAGATCGGGACTAGTGGCGTTGAGAATAGTGCCGGCCTTTTCGTCGCCGAGCGCCACATCGCTATCGAAGTTGAGCGTTCGAAAATCCCACTGAGGTTTTTCGAACACCGCTTGACCGTAGTAGGAGTTGCCAAAACCGGACTGGATGGAACCTGCCTGAGCGGACGCTGGAATAATCCAAGCTGCCCACGTGCCTGCGACTGCCTCCGTACCTGGCGGGTAGCCCGGAAAGATCCGCTCGCCGGTGCGTGGGTTCTTGGCCCCCTCATAGATCTTGTTCAGAGTCTGGATTTGTGGAGCCGTTAGACAGTCGTTGCTATCCGCGGCCTTGCACAGCAGTTCCCGCGGATTGAAATGGCATGCCCGCGGGTCTTCAATGAGTCCGTCCTTGACGCCGTCCAGGCCATCGCACTGGGCGAGCACCGCTTTCTGAATTGCAGGCAGCTTGCTTTGCGGAATGCCACTTGCAGCATCCGTCATGAGCGCCTGCTCATTCCATATAAATCCCGTGAACAAATGGGACCAGTAGTTCGCAGGTGCTCCCGCGATGATCCCAGTGAAGTCCTCCGGGTAGCGCTGCGCTTCCATCAGCGCCTCCCGGCCGCCATCCGAACAGCCCACAAAATAGTTGAGTGAAGCTTCTTTGCCGTAAAAGGCCCGAATGACAGCCTTCGCTTGTAAGTCTGTCTCGTGAACGGCCCGATATCCGAAATCGATTAACTTCTCAGGGTGTCCAACTGCCCAACTCGCCCCCCCACCGCCCGCATGACCATCGTCGGTTCCAGCGGTGGCGTATCCTCGCCGGAGTGGGTCGATCATTGCCGAACCCGGAATCGCTCCCGCCCATCCGCCATTCCCCACCTGTTCATACTTGCCGTTCCAGCCCGCCGCCGGGAGCCAGACCTCGAGTTTAATTTCGGAATCGCTGGTGGGACGCGTTACGGCCTTGACCACGCAGCGCGCGGGCACATCTACGCGAGGGAGGTTTCCGAATCCTCCGGAGGCGGGAAATGGGCCTTCAGCCACGAGCACAGAAGAAATGATGGAAGTGTGGGCAAGTTTTAGGTCGGCGAGGCTTTCGCAAGTTCGTTGAGCGGAAAGCAACTGGACAAACAGCCCGGCCGCCAAGGCAGGAACCGCGCTAAGAAAACGATTCGGCATCGGGTGTACTCCTGAACTCCTATCCATGCTACATCGTTTCTTCAAAGATCAAACTTGACGATGAAGTCAGAATGGCAACCGCGGGGTGCTTCGCTACTTGCTGATATGACTCGCGGCAGCGGTCTTTACAACCGCTCAGATGTTGCATCGATCCGGGAGGCGGCTTGCCGCCTTGCTCCTGCGAAACGCGGGCGACGAATTGTAAACATTAGCCGACTGGTCAGTAACGATCCGGAGAGCAATGCGGATTCTTTGCGCGGATGATTAAACCATCGGCATGGGGAGGTGCCATCGCCTGGCTGCGTCCGGGGCGGAGCGTGCCACCGGGATGGCGTTTCTAGTTGCGGACACGCTCGCTTTGCTGCTGGCTTACACCACGACGATTCTGATCCGAAGTGCGGCAGCAAGTACAGCACTGTGGCCGAACTACCTCCGCCTGATCCCATTTCTGGCGGTGGTCCTCCTGCTGATCGGGCTAATGGACCTCTGTCCGGGGGTGCTCCTCAATCCTTAGGTAACCGATATTGAAAAGGGACCGCCCACCCGATGACGCGTCACTGATTTTTCAGCACAAAGTGTTTTGCATCCGCGGCGGGGACAACTCGCCAACCCGGCGCAAGTTCCAACTGCCACCCGGCACCCGTAATATGAGATCCCGTAGTCGCAGTCGGGGCGCTGACGGTAACGCTTTTCATATCGCCAGCCAGCAGCGCACCCTGATTCGCCTTTAGCGCGCCCCATACATCCGTCACTTCCATCGACGGGTTTACGTTGCCCAAGCCTGGCAGCGGTACTACAGTATTCGGGTCAAAACTGAAGTTGAACTTGCCCGCATCAGTCAGATTCAGCGTCGGCCCATCGACGAACAGCTTGCGATAGCGCGCCTGCTGTGCCTCGTTTTCAACAGCTCGCTCGGTCTCACTGATTCGTAACGCCTTTCCTCCGTAAAACAGCGCTCTTTGCTGGGCATCCGGAAGAGGGCGGCCACCCGCCGCAATTGAGAGAAGCTGTCCCAAGTCCGATTGCGCGGTCAACTTCGTTCGCCAGGCCGGCTCCCGGTCGTCGAGCAGCATCCCGTACGCAGGGCCCGAGGTGTACGCGAAAGAGCGTACGAACGTCTCCACCTGGGGCGATACCAGATCGTCTTCAATCCTCCAGTGGGCCGAAGCTACATCAGGGGCAGACAGAACGTATCCGGTGTATTCGGCCAGCCCTTCGTTCATCTCAAGCAGGCGTTCCGACTCCGCCGATCCCGCAAAAAGTTGATGGCGGCGCGTTCGAAAGCTGAGCGCATCGCGAATCGCCTCGGTCTGTGCTGCGCCGGTTTTGATCAGTGCCGCTGCCAGCGCGCGCCACTCAAGTTGCAACCAGTAGCGCCCTTCGAGCGTGTCCAGCTGCGGATTCTGGGGGCCGTTCGCCGGCAGGTGAAGATCCTCCTGCAGCCGGTGGTACAGCTCATGCGCCAGAAGTCGGTGCCGAGGCAGAGAGTGCTCCGGTAGCGGCCATTGCACCATCGTCCAATGTTTGCCAGCCCAATGAACAGCAGTGTTGGCCGGCACCACCTCAGCGGGCAAGGTTCCCACCCAAACTCCATCCTGCTCATGTAGGATTCCGTTCTCATCGGCCTCGTTCGCCACAGCCACGCGGCTTTCTGGGGAAACAAAGATAATCGGGCCGTAAAGCGGCCTTCCCCACACTCGTCCTCCGTCCTCATCGGAGAGCTGTCTCGCTTCAGCAAATGCCGCTTTTGCCTCGACCAGATTGATCGCCTGCGCTCCGGCTGTACCTTCCGTTGCCAAGAGACAAGTCAGGGCGGCGATCGTCAGCGAGAGAACAGCGCGGCAGGTCATCTTAAATAAAGCGTAAGACCAGGTAGCATATAGAATACTCCGCCTTCATGAGTGCTGTCTGCACCCGGGTGGTGTGGTCTTTTTCCGGGATACTGCCACCGGGAGCAAGCGTCTTCGGCGATTATTCCGGCTACAACACATCGAACTCCCCATCAGGCTCTGTCGGTATCGCGCTGGATGTGACAGCCGTTCATGAAGGCAGCGCGCCTAGCGTGGCGAAGGCCGCACACGAGATGAGACGACCGACCCCGCCAAGTCGCGTCGCTACAAGTTAGAAGGCATCTACGAAGCCATCACCGACGAGCTCGAGTGATCGTCGGAATGTTAAGCGATTAGTTGCGGAAGGCATGCTAACACCAGCATCGCTTCGTCAGCGTCTTTCGTCCGAGCATTAAAATGGTCCAGTATTGATCCGGCGGCAGCGTTGCGGTATGACTAGAACACCATGACCTACGAGCAGATCACCTATGACGTGGCGAACCTGGTTGCCACCATCACGCTCAACCGCCCCGACAAGCTGAATGCGTGGACCGAGAAAATGGAAGAGGAAATCGGCGCGGCGGTCCGCGCGGCATCGGCAGACCACCAGGTGCGCGTCATCATACTGACCGGCGCGGGCAAAGGATTTTGCGCGGGCGCGGACATGAGCCTGCTTTCCGCGATTTCCCAGGATTCGGCCGAGCGCGCCGGGAGGTTCCTGGAGGGCAAAGAAGTGAACGGTGATGTGCCGGCGGATTTTCGCCAGAAACACGCCTGGCTTCTGTCGGTGCCGAAGCCGATCATCGCAGCCATCAATGGACCGGCCGTGGGACTGGGGTTCATCGTTCCGCTATACTGCGACTTCCGATTCGCCTCGGAAAAGGCGCGATTTTCAGTGATCTTTTCCAAACGCGGGCTGGTGGCCGAGTACGGATTGGCATGGATGCTGCCGCGGCTGGTCGGCCTGGCGAATGCGGTGGAGCTGATGTTCACTTCGAAGATGCTGGACCCCGGCGAAGCGCTGCGCATCGGACTGGTGAGCCGTGTGTTTCCGGAGGAAAACTTCCTGGGCGCGGTGCAAGATTTCGCGCGCCAGCTTGCCACCACCGTTTCGCCGCGCTCGCTGCGGGTGATGAAAAGGCAGATCTATACCGGGCTGTTGCAGAATTTCGACCAGGCATACGACGCCGCTCTGGAAGAAATGCGCGGGAGTTTCGGAACCGAGGATTTCCGCGAGGGCGTCGCCCACTTTTTGGAGAAACGCACTGCCGCGTTTACCGGCCGATAATTGAGAGGACGCGAGGTGATTCGAGTGCGCATCCAGACAACGCGACACAACCGTTACCAGGCGCTGGTTGTCGCAATCGTGACATTCGCGCCCATCGCGCTAGCCCAGCATTCGCTGGATGGGCCAGCGCCAGAGTCTAAGACCGCCGAACAGGTTTATAAGAATATCACCCAGCTCAAGGGCACGCCCGCTGAACAGTTGATGCCGGCCATGCAGGTGATCGCCTCTTCGCTCGGCGTCGAGTGTTCTTTCTGCCATGTGGCAGGCAAGCCGGAACTCGACGACAAACCGGCGAAGAAGGCCGCCCGGGAGATGATGGCGATGGTGGCGTCGATCAACAAAGGGACCTTTGGAGGCAGCCAACAAGTGTCGTGTTACTCCTGCCACCACGGCGTTACCGATCCGGCGAGCATCCCGCCGGTGCTGGAATCCGATGCCGCTAAAGAGACAAGCACGGCCTCACCCGGCTCGGCTCCTACCGCTTCCCCGACTGTTGATGATGTCATCCAACGGTACGTGGCGGCAATGGGCGGCGCCGACGCGATTCGCAAAATCACCAGCCGCGTTGCGACGGGCTTGATTCTCGTCGGTGGCAGTCAGACGCCGATTGAAGTGTTCACCAAGGCGCCCAACAAGCGCGTCACCATCACCCATTCGGCGAGCGGCGATAGCTTCACCGCTTTTGATGGCACAGCCGGCTGGATGGGAAACACGGGGCGCCCGGCGCGGGAAATGTCGCCGGCCGAATCCGGAGCATCGGCGTTGGATGCCGAGTTCGCGATAGCGCTGAGGTTGAAGCAAATCTTTCCGCAAATTCGCCGCGCTGCTCCCGAACAGATCGCAGGTGCTATGTGCGACTTGCTGATCGCGACGGCGCCCGGACGCTTGCCCGTGCGGCTTTACTTCGACCAGAACTCGGGACTGCTGGTTCGCTTGGTGCGCTACGCGGAAACGCCTGTGGGCCGCAATCCAACACAGATTGATTATGCCGACTATCGGGAATCGGACGGCGTCAAGGTTCCGTTCCGTTGGACGCTCTCCAGAGTGAACGGACGCTTCACCATTCAGATCGCGGACATGAAGGGCAACGTTCCCCTCGATGACGCGAAATTCCGAAGGCCCACGGGCGAGGTGAAATAAGCAGTGAAAACGAAGGTTCAACCCTTTCTCCTGTTCGAAGGAAAGGCGGAAGAAGCCATGAACTTTTATGCCTCGCTGTTCCCTGGGAGCGAGGTCAGCGATATTGTGCGCTACGGTCCGGGTCAGGCCGGACCCGAGGGGTCCATCGTGAAGGCGTCTCTTACAGTTGGCGGCCAGACACTACTATGCAGCGATAGCTTTGTGAAGCACGACTTTACTTTCACCCCGGCCATATCCTTCTTCGTGGTTTGCGAGTCTGAGGAGGAGATTCGGCGGCTCTCCGCCGCGCTCTCGGAACAAGGGAAGACCTTTATGCCGCTCGGCAATTACGGCTTCAGCCGTCAATTCGCCTGGGTGAGTGACCGCTACGGTGTATCGTGGCAGCTGAATCTCGAGTAAATCATGGTGTTCACTAAGCGGCTGCGCGAGGGAGTTCGTCGCGGAGAAATCACTTGCAGCGTTCGCATATGGACGCGTCCCCACGTCAGAGCGGGCGCCCGCTACCGTATGGAAGAAGGCGAGATTGAGGTGGACTCCATCCAACCGATCGGTTTTCCGGATATCACGCCACAGTTGGCGCGCGAGTCGGGTTTTCTCGGCGTCATCGATCTGCTGAAGGTTGCCAAGCACGGTAAAGGCCAAAATATCTACCTGGTTCGGTTCCACTACGTGCCACCGCGCACCAGGCGCTCCCGCTGAGAAGCGCGCCTGATTTCGCCAGCCTTTCCCCGCTCTGGCGGCCTGCCTGTTTCCACTTCAGGAAGTGGTAACATGCCTTCCAGTAAAACAATGCAGCGAATTCTCACTTATCGGATAACACGCTGGACCCTGGCCGCCGCTTTTCTAGTGGCGTGCAGTGCGATCCCGAGCCATGCCGCTGAACCTGAAAACGGCGAACTGGACGTTGTACGTGTTCGGCCGAACTTTTACATGATCGCCGGCGCCGGCGGAAATATCGGCGTGCAGATTGGCTCGGATGGCGTGGTGCTGGTCAATGCGGGCGTCGAAAATGCATCTGGCCGGGTTTTGGCCGCGCTCCGAAAAATCACCGAGCTGCCGATCCGGTATGTCATCGACACCAACGCCGACGCGGATTTCGTGGGCGGCAACGGCAAGCTTGCCAAAGCCGGGAAAACTATTTTCACCAATGTCCTTGGCAATGCAGCGCTGGCCGAGGCGATGACCAACGGTGGCGCGGCGGCGATACTTGCGCACGACAGCATTCTGCGACAGAATGAGCGCCCCCACAGGTAAAGACGGCTCCCTTCCCCGATGACGCTCTTGCCCACGGAAGCTTTTTACCCCAAGCGATACACCCTGCGCATGAACGACGAGGGGATCGAAGTCCTGTACCAGCCGGCGGCCCACAGCGATGCCGACAGCATCGTACTTTTTCCGCGGCTCTGACGTAGTGGTGGCCGGAGACATTCTGGACAAAACCCGATTTCCGGTGATCGATATCGCGCACGGTGGCAGCATCCAGGGAGAGATCGACGCGCTGAACAAGTTGATTGAACTGGCCATCCCGCCCACGCCTTTCATCTACAAAGGAGTCGGGACGTACGTGATTCCGGGTCACGGGCGGCTCTGTGAACAGATGGAGGTTGTGGATTACCGCGACATGGTGGTGACGGTCCGCGACGTGATCGCCGACATGATCAAGCAGGGAATGACGCTGGATCAAATCAAAGCGGCGTCTCCGGCCAAGCCCTATGAAACGCAGTACGGTACCCAGGAGGGTTCCACCAGCGCGTTTGTCGAGGCGATATACAAAAGCCTGACGGTCAAGAAATAAAGAGCATGCGATATTCAAACACATTACTGGTACTGACGATTGCCGCAGGGCTCCCGCTCGCTGCTCCTCGGCTTGCGCGCGCAGCCTCCCGGCGGCGGGCGAGGCGGGCCGCCACTGGTTCCAAAAGCGGCCGCGCCCATTGACTTAACCGGCTATTGGGTTTCGATCGTGACTGAGGATTGGCGCTACCGCATGGTGACGCCCGCCCCTGGCGATTATCAGAGTGTTCCCATGACCCAGGCCGCGGTCAAAGTCGCGGATGCCTGGGATCCCGCCAAGGATGAAGCGGCCGGGGAGCAGTGCAAGTCCTACGGCGCGCCGGCGATTCTGCGCGTACCGGAACACCTTCACATCACCTGGCAGGACGACCAAACCCTGCGCATGGACACCGACGCCGGTAAGCAGACGCGTCTTTTTCACTTCGGCGCTTGGAAGGATGCCGAGGCTGTGCCCACGTTGCAGGGAGATTCCGTGGCCCAGTGGGAAATCCAACGCGCCGGCCCTCGGCCAGTAAACGGATCTCTTAAGGTGACGACATCCCATCTGAAGGCTGGTTATCTGCGGAAGAACGGAGTTCCCTACAGTGAGAACGCCGGTCTCGCGGAGTACTACGATTTGGTGAAGGAGCGCAACGGGGATCAGTTGATGGTGGTCACCATCGTGGTAACCGATCCGATGTATCTGCGCGAGCCGTTTATTATCAGTTCCCATTTCAAGAAGCTGGCCGACGACACTGGCTGGAAGCCTTCGGAGTGTTCGTCAAGATGGTAAAGGCAAACATGACGCACCATAAAATTACTCTCACTCTGGCATTGTCTTGTCGGTGGCCTTCCCAGCGCTGGCCGAGGTCGATCTGTCGGGATCCTGGACATCCAAGAATCACGAGGACGGCATGGAGCGCGGCGCAGGTCCGAACCCGGACGACTGGGCAGGGCTTCCATTCAACGAAGCAGGCCGCGCCAAAGCCCTCAGCTTTTCGCAATCCACCATCTCCATGCCGGAGCGCATCTGCTGGTTCCAGACGCAGTGGCATATCGCAGCAGGGCCTTTCAGCCTCAAGATCTGGAGCGAAAACGATCCCCTGACGGGCAAAATAAACGCCTGGGTGCTGGGCGGGTGGGAAACCCGTGCGCCCATGACCATCTGGATGGACGGGCGTCCGCATCCCTCCAAAAATGCTCCGCACGATCAGACCGGCTTCACCACTGGCACCTGGAATGGCGACGTGTTGACAGCCTACACCACGCACATCAAGACCGGGTATATTCGCCGCAATGGCGCAGCCAGCAGCGACCAGGCCACCATTACCACCACCTTCATGCGTCACGGCGATATGCTGACGCTGGCGTTAGTGATGGAGGACCCCACCTATTTGACCGAGCCGTACATTTTAACGCGCTCCTATATGTCCACTCCCACGCCCGTTGCTGTCGCGGGCCCGCCCTGCATCGTCGGATATGAAGGCGTGGAGTATGGCCGGGTTCCGCATTATCTTCCGGGTAAGAATCCTTTCATCGATGAGATGGACAAGATCTATCACATCCCGCGAGAAGCCTCGCTCGGCGGAGCGGAAACAATGTATCCAGCCTTCCGCGACAAAATCAAGGACAAGTTCGTCATTCCGCCCAAGTGCACCCGAAACTGCGGAGCGCCCGGTCCGGGACAGAATTAAGCACAAACAACGGATTGCGATTATTCAATAAAAACGCGGGGCCGCCTCTTTTGGAGGAAGCCCCGCCGAACTCGCAGAGTTATTTGGCAGACTTTGTCTCGCCGTCCCGCTTACTCGCCCCGGATCGGTTCGAGCGGCACGTTGACCACTGCAAGCTCTTCTCTGTCCGACTTACTCAGCTTGGGCGCCGGAACCTCGGCTCCCAACTCGCCCGCGCCCATGTGGATGGCGCGAATCTGGCACTGGTTTCGCGCGCAGTCGAACGTCAGCGACGGCTTCTCACCGGCCTTGCCTTGGTGCCCGATGGTCGCAACCGCTACCGCATGCCTTGTCTCCTCGCTACGAAACCACACCACGTGCCCCTGGCGCGCTACCGTATAGCTTCCCGGCTCCAGAGTAACGTTCCGGTCAATCGAAAACGCAAACGGGATGTCAGCCTTCAGCGTGGCTTCCTGCGCGGAAGCGCCTGCGGCCGAGACCGCCACGCCGGCTGCGATGACCAATAAATTCCACTTCCAATTGCTGTTCTTGTTAATCATGGTTTTTCTCCCCTCAATTCCGGCTTCCCAGAAGTGTCTGTGAAACGCAAAGCAAGAATGCATGTGAGGGACCATCGCAGAATACCGGCTGCCGGCTATGCAAACCATTGAAACGCCGTGCGGGCGCCAAGCAGGGCGCGGTTTCCGTAAACGGTACGGTTCACACGCCGCGAACCGGACGGTTTATGAGTCCGTCTTGGAAGCGTAACCAATCACTGCTACACTCCCACCATGGAAGGCGAACTGCTTGCCATTAGCGGCCCACGCTTGTGCGAGCGTTTTCCTTTGGGCGCGGGCGAGACGCGCATCGGGCGGTCTCCGCAGTCCGCGATCCAACTGGAAGATCCCGGGATAGCGTGGGATCATTGCGTGGTCCAGCCGACGGCGGACCGATACCGCATCCTGGATCGCCGCACTGGCACCGGCACGTTCGTCAACGGGAAGCGCATCTCGGAACACACCTTGGAGCCGGGCGATCAGGTTTCAATTGGTGAAACGGTGCTGCTCTATCGCGAGGAGCCCTCCGCCCAAGCCGGCATGCCGGCGCCACAAACACTGCTGCGCACCTGCGCCCTGCAATTTCTATTTCGCGCCTTGGCGAGCTCGGAGAATCCGGCGGTGCGCAGTGTTGTGGAGTCGCAGCTTCTGCGGTTGATCGGCGATCTGGCGCCGGTTAGCGGAGGCGCGGTGTTATTGGGACAGGACGCCGTCGAGTTGCACGCTGCCAGCGAGTTGCGCGATCCAGCGTCCCCATTGATCTCCGCACTGGCTGAGCGTGTGTGCCACGACGGCCCCGTGGCTGACGCCGCGACTGGTTACGTGGCCGTGCCGTTATACGTACGTGGCGCGATCGCCGGCCTGATTGCGGCGCACTTCCCTCCTACCGAATCGGCGCGGCTGAACGAGCACGCCGATACGCTGGCGGCCATCGCTACGCTGGGCGCGATGGCGCTCGAAACAGTTCGCGATGTAGAGCGGCTCAACACCGAAAAGGCGTTGCTGATCGAACGCCTGGACGGAGCGGGCCTGGCGTCGGGCATCGTCGGCAGCAGTGCCGCGCTACAGAAGCTGATGCAGATGGTGGGGCGCGTGGCCGCCTCAGACGCATCGGTTCTGCTGCTGGGAGAAAGCGGCACCGGCAAGGAGATGGTGGCGCAGGCCATTCATCGCTCCAGCGCGCGCGCCGGACGGGCGTTTGTGGCCATCAACTGCGCCGCGCTTACCGAAACGCTGCTCGAAAGCGAACTGTTCGGCCATGAAAAAGGCGCCTTCACGGGAGCGGCGGCGCAGAAGAAAGGTAAGCTCGAAATGGCCGAGGGCGGCACCGTCTTCCTGGACGAAATCGGCGAGCTGGCCGCGCCGCTGCAAGCCAAACTGCTGCGCGTGCTGCAACAACGGGAGTTTGAACGCGTGGGCGGCACGCGGACGCTGCGGCTGGACTTACGCCTGATCGCGGCCACCAATCGCGATCTGGCTGCCGAGGTCCGGCGCGGCGCCTTTCGTGAGGATCTGTATCATCGCCTGAATGTGGTGGCGCTGCAACTGCCTCCGCTACGCGAGCGGAGTGAGGATATTCCGGCGCTAGCGGCGCACTTTTTGGAACGGAGCGCGGCCCGCTGCGCCCGCCGCGTGCGCGGCATCTCGCCTGAGGCGCTGGCGCATCTGATGGCGTATCCCTGGCCCGGCAATGTGCGCGAGTTGGAAAACGCGGTCGAACGCGCCGTGGTGCTGGGACAATCGGAGACGCTGCTGGCCGAGGATTTGCCGGAGACAGTGCTGGACGCGCCCGCGCCCCAAGCCCCGGGGGCGTTGCAGGCATCGGTGACGGATGTAAAGCGGCAGCTCATTCTGCGCGCCTGGGAAGAGAGCGGCGGCGACTACAAGCTGGCTGCGGCTAAATTAAGCATTCATCCCAATTCGCTGATCCGGTTGATCCGCACGCTGGGGCTGCGCGAGAGCCTCAAGTAAGGCCCGACGCGCGCTTGGCTAGCAGCACAACCTGAACCAGGATGGCGTATATAGCCAGTTCGCCATCACCGATCTCACCATACTCTTGCGGTCCGAAAACATCGTGAACCAGCATCCCCGCGTTGAATCCGGCGGCAAGGAACACCCTGTGAACCGCACCATCCCTGACGGCGACACCGTCACGCTCGGCAACCAGCCGTCCGAATACGGGATGGCCGAGAAGTACGTCAAACTCAAACCGGGCGCGCCGAATCCCTTCATAGATCTAACGCCATCCGCAAGTACTTGGTGCGATCAGCTTCGGCCATGCTTTCTCCTTGAGGTTATGGAAGGGAACTGCGGCTCCCGGGTTCTGGAGCTATTTTGCAAACGGATCTTCCAACGAGTTGCTTTGCGGAGTGAACCAGCGCGCGCCATCCGGCGTAACGTACATGTCGTCTTCCAGCCGCACGCCGAATTCTCCGCGCAGGTAAATGCCGGGTTCATCGGACGTTGTCATGTTCGCCTGCAGTTGCTGGGTGTTGCCCTTCACCAGGTAGGGCCATTCGTGCCCGTCCATGCCGATGCCGTGTCCCACCCGGTGGGTGAAATGCGCATATCCAGGGCCGAAGCCCGCGTCGTCAACCACTTTGCGCGCGGCGGCGTCCACTGCCTGGCAGGGAACTCCCGGCTTGGCAGCGTTGAGCGCGGCCCGCTGGGCCTTATGAACCGCATCGAAGACGCGCTTCATCTTGTCAGTCGGTTTACCGAGCACAAAGGTGCGGCTGATGTCGGATTGGTAGCCTTCAACGGTGCAGCCGTCGTCGATGAGAACGATGCTGCCTTCGTGGATAACCTGGGGCTGGAGCGAGCCGTGGGGCAGCGCGGACCAGGTGTCCACCTGGCAACTGGCGTCACCGGGGAAGCCGGTTTGACGATACGCGGCGGCGATGAAGTCGCTGACGTCGCTGTTGGTCATGCCGGGCTTAATGGATTTCCAGGCAGCCTCGTAGACCTGCAAAGTGATGTCGTTTGCGAGCTGCATTAGCTTAAGCTCGGCTGGACTCTTGATGCTGCGGCAGCCCGCCGTGACAGGCGTTGCGCTTTTGATCTCGATACGATTGGCAGCTTTGCGGATGCCTTCGGAAAAGACGAAGGGGACTCGCTCCTCGATGCCGAGGGTGCCGGTGGCGACGCCCGCTTCGCGCAGAGCTTGCGCCACCAGGGCATAGGGGTCGTTGTCTTCCTGCCAGGTGAAAATTCTCGATTCGCGGCCGGCTGGCGCGTGGGCCATGCGTTCGCGCACGCGATCCTTTTCGAACGCGGGACAGACGTAGAACGGGTTGCCCTTTTGCGGGAGGACGAAGGTGAAAAGGCGTTCGCTGTTACCCCAGCGAATGCCGGTGAAGTAGTCGAGAGAAGTTCCGCCCGCCAGGGCTATGGCGTCCATCTGGTTTGCGCGCATCAGGGAACGCGCGCGTTCGAAACGAGTCTCGCGTTCAGCAAGCGGGATGGCATGGGCTTCCGGGCGCCGGCTGCCGAGAGCGGCAATGGCCGGAGGCAGCGCTGTGGCGGCAGTGGCGTGCCTGCTCGCGTTCAGCGCGGTTGCGGCCGAGGCTGTCAGAAGGAAGCGGCGGCGAGTCGGCATAGGACTGTTATCGCATGGATCAAAGATCCCTGTCAGGATCTTCCGGCGGATACCTTGCGCTTCTACTGGTGGTCGATGTAATATGTAGAAGTCCGAGGCATCGGCTGAGGCAAAGGCAATGACAAAATCAGATCTACCCCAAGGCACTCTGGACCTGTTGATCTTGAAAGTGGTGGCGCTGGGCCCGGTCCACGGATATGCCATCGCGCAACGCCTGCAACAGGTCTCGCGCGATGTGGTCCAGGTTCCGCAAGGCTCGCTCTATCCGGCCTTGCACCGGCTCGAAAACCGAGGCCTTCTGGCTGCGGAGTGGAAGGAGACCGAGACTGGACGTGACGCTAAATTCTATCGCCTCACGCGGAAAGGGCGGCTGCAGCTGGAAACCGAAGCCGCCAGCTGGGGGCGATTGACGGAAGCCGTCGGCCTGATTCTCAGAATGTCCGAAGGAGGCGCAGAATGACGTGGCGGCGTGCTCTGTGGCATCGAAGGCGGATGGAAGAGCAACTCGACAAGGAACTGCGCTTCCACCTGGACCAGCACACGGCCGATCTGATCGCCCAGGGGCTGGATCTTCAGGAAGCACGCCGCCAAGCCCGGCTTGCGATCGGCGGCCCGGAGCAGGTAAAGGAGCAGTGCCGCGATGTCCGCCCCGCACGCTGGTTGGAGGACTTCTGGCAGGACTTCCGCTATGCGCTGCGCAGCATGCGGCAAAGGCCGGGGTTTGCGGCGGTGGCCCTGTTGACGCTGGCCCTCGGCATCGGAGCGGCCACCGTCATGTTCACCGTCATCAATGGCGTGCTGCTAAAGCCGCTGCCATTCCCGGAGCCGAGCCGGCTGGTGGCGGTGCATGGACATTCGGAAACGTGGAACGTGGCTCTGTACGGCGAGCAGAATCTTGCCTACTTGGATTTCTTGGATTGCCGGCGCGAAGACCGCGCGCTGTCTATCGCCGGGTGGATCTACGATTCGGGTACCATCAGCCAGCCCGGAGACGCCGAGCACGTTCTGGAATTCGAGACCTCGGCCAACCTGTTTTCCGTCCTGGAAGTGCCGCTATTTCGCGGCCGCGCATTCCTGCCCGAAGAGGATCGTGCAGGCGGAGCGCCGGTGGCCATCCTCGGTTACAGTTTGTGGCAGCGCAAATTCGCGGGGAATTCGGCCGCGATTGGCGCATCGCTGACTTTGGATCAAAAGCGCTATACGATTGTGGGCATCGCCCGCGCGGGTTTGCGGTTCGACGGAGACGAAGCCGATGTGTATACGCCGATCGGTCAAAACACAGCAAGCTACATGCAACGGCGGGGCCCGCATCCAGTTACCACCATCGCCCGCCTTCGGCCCGGCTCGACGCTGGCGCAAGCACAGGCGGACTTGGGAGTGATCGGCCGCCGTCTGGCGATGCAGTATCCCGACACGAACAAAGACCGGGGATTCGTGGCGAAGCCCCTTCGCCCCGATGTCGGAGATGTCCGGTCAACGCTCTGGTTGCTGTTGGGCGCGGTCAGCTTGGTGCTGCTGATTGCGTGCGTCAATGTGGCAAGCTTGCTGCTAGCCCGCGCCGTTGCGCGCGAACGCGAACTTGCCATGCGCGTGGCGCTGGGGGCGGGCCGCGGCCGGCTGATTCGTCAATGTCTGACGGAGAGCGCCGTGCTGGGAATCTCCGGAGGCGCGCTCGGTGTGTTGCTCGCGGCCATTGGGTTCCGCCCCTTCCTGACATTCTGGCCCGGCACTTTGCCGCGCGCCGAAGAGGTCCAGCTGGATTGGCGTGTGCTGCTTTTCGCCATAGCCGCCTCGCTGGCGAGCGGTCTTCTCTTCGGGCTGGCGCCGGCCTTACGCGCTCCAGTTCGCCAGGTGGAGCAAGTGCTGCGTGCTGGAGGGCGCACCGTCACGGGTAGCTCGCGCCGTCTACACAGCGGTTTTGTCATATCGGAAATCGCCTTGGCGGTGGTGCTGCTGGTCTCCGCCGGGATGCTCGGCCGCACTCTCCTGCATCTCTCCTCCCTTGACCCGGGCGTCAACATCCGGAACGTCCTGGTCACCCGGATGGCGCTTTCGCCCACCACACTGGATAACCCGGCAAAGATACGCGCGGTCTGGCAGGACGTACTGGATCGCTCGCGCCGCGTACCAGGAGTACAGTCGGTGACCATGGTGGATACCGTCCCCATGCGCCAGGGTAACAACCAACTCGGCTACTGGACCACTGCGGCGATACCGCCGGAGAATCAGCTGCCGATCGCTTTAGCAACCAGCGTGACGCCGGACTATCTGACAGTCATGGGCATCCCGCTGCTCAAAGGCCGGTTCTTTAACGATCGCGATCGGCTGGACAGTGAGCTCGTCATCGTGATTGACAGCGTCTTGGCGCAACACGCTTTCGGCGGACAGGAGCCCGTCGGCCGGCGCCTGTGGGTCCCGGATATGGGTTCGAATCCGGTTCGCGTCGTGGGAGTGGTGGGCCATGTCCGGCACTGGGGCCTGGCTGGCGACGATCAATCCCAAGTCCGCTCTCAGTTCTATTATCCCTTTGCCCAGGTCCCGGACCCGCTCTTGCGCCGTTGGTCCGAACTCATGTCGATTGCCGTTCGCACCGGCGCCGATCCTTTGAACGTCGTTCAACCACTGCGGCGGGAAGTGCGGGGAGTCGCCAACGATCAGGTTCTTTACGAGATTCGTACCATGGAGCAGCTGGCGTCCGATTCGCTTGCCCGGCAGCGCTTTCTTTTGCTGTTGTTCGGCATCTTCGCCGGTTTGGCTTTGCTGCTGGCGTGCATCGGCATTTATGGCGTGCTGGCATATTTGACCAGCCAGCGCGTGCCGGAAATCGGTTTGCGCATGGCGCTCGGGGCCGGCGCCGGTGAGGTGATGTGGCTAGTGCTGCGGCAGAGCCTCGGAATGATTCTCCTGGGAGTGGGTGTTGGTGCTGGCGCGGCTTTAGCGGCGGGGCGAATATTGCAGCGCCTGGTCCAGGGAATGCAGCCCACTGAGCCCTCGACATTCGCCGTCATGATCCCGGTCCTGTTGGCCGCGGTGCTGTTCGCAAGTTTTCTGCCTGCGCGGCGCGCCAGCCGCGTGGACCCGCTGAACGCCCTTCGCCAGGAGTAGCCGGCTTAGCCGTTCTTCAGCTCTCTTTCGACGGCGTCGGCGAAGACGTCGATGTCGCCCACCGTGCTGTAGATGTGCGGCGTGATCCTGAGACCGTCGTATTCTTCGTGAGCCACGCGCGCGGTGATGATGTTGTACTTGCTGAAAAGCGCGTCGTGGATCTTGCCTGGATCGGCATTGTTGAACGCCAGAAATCCAATGCCGCAGGACATCGTCGGATCGGGGCTATGAAGAATCTTCACCTTCGGATTCTCCCCCAGACGGTGCGCCCAGCGATCCCGCAGATAGCGCAGGCGCGCGGCCTTGCGATCCACCCCAATGTTCTCGCTGAACACCAGCGCCTGGCTGATCGCGTTGTGGTTCGCGGCCGGGTGCGTCCCGATCTCTTCGAATTTCCGGATATCGTTATCCTGCCGAGCCTCGGAGGCCATCAGCGCCCAGGTGCCGGCGATGCGCGATTTCCGCACGTACAGGAACCCCGTTCCAATGGGAGCGCAGGCCCACTTGTGGAGGCTGGTTCCGTAGTAGTCGCAGCCGAGATCGGAAATGTTAAACGGGAAGTGGCTGAAAGCGTGGGCGCCATCCACGATCACCGGGATGTTGCGCGCATGGGCCATCTCGCAGATTCGCTTGATGGGAAAAATCTGCCCCGTGCGATTGGTGATGTGACAAACCAGAATGAGCTTGGTTTTCGGCGTTACAGCGCGCTCGATGCGCTGGTAGAGATCGTCCATACTGGGCGGAGGCACCGGGAATGAGATCGCCTTCAGTACGATCCCTTCGCGCCGCTGGCGCTGGCGGAAGGTAGTCAGCATGCGGGGATAATCCTGGTTGGTGGTGAGCACCTCGTCGCCCGGCTTCAGATCGATACCGCACTGCGCGATTTCAAGCGATTCGCTGGCGTTGCGGGTAATGGCCATCTCCTCGGCGTCGCAGCCGGCGCCAGCGGCCAGGCGGCGCCGCACCATTTCGATCTGCTTTTCGAGATTGTCGATCATGGTGTGCCATGGCCCCGTATCGCTGAATTCGATATAGCGGCGCAACGCGTCCTGCACCGGGCGAGGAGCGGGACTGACATGGCCATTGTTGAGATTGATCACATTACGGTCGATGGTGAAGGCGTCGCGGATTTCAGCCCAATAATCCTCGTCGCGCGCCAGTTCCTCAGGCTTGCGTCCATTCACGGATTGCGCGGCGGCCTGCGCTTTCTGGATGGCGTTGTCTTGGAAGGCGGCCAAGGCGACGGTGCCTGAAGCAATCTGGAAGAAGTTGCGGCGATTCATAACGTCTCTCCTTGCGGCGAAGTGTAGCACATCAACATGCCGCCAACCAGCGAGTCCCGAGCATTCACCAGCGCTCAGTGACATACAACTTTCACGGGTCTAGTAACATCAAGCTCATGCAGCACTGTCGCTGGATCGCTATCACGGGAGGCATCGGAATCGCGGCCGCTCAAGTGCTTTATGCAGCCACAACCGACGGCATGAACATTATAACGGGGCCGAAGGCGTTCACGAACACTGCTTCGCTCAGTCCCGGTTTGGCCCGCAAGATCACCGCGCAGGATCTCCCGCAACCTCAGCGTCCGACAGTCGGTGGAATGTTCAGGATGATAGGCGTCGATTTTCGCGGGAACGCCAAGCGGCCTGTGAACGCCATTCCGAAGGCTCCGGCCGGCTTCAAGGTCGACATTTATGTCGCGAGCGGCCTCAGCATCCCGCGGCAAATGCGCAGGGCCCCGAACGGTGACATCTTCCTGGCCGATACAGGCGCCGGAACTGTTCGAATCTTCCGCGGCATCACGGCCGATGGCAGGCCGCGGGAGTCTTCGGTGTACGCCACTCTCCCATCGGCATTCGGCATAAACTTTTATCCGCCAGGGCCGAATCCACAGTGGGTCTATGTCACCAACACCACCACGCTGGTGCGATACGCCTATAAGAACGGCGATCTCAAGGCCACTGGAGAGTCCGAAAAGCTGATCACGGACATTCCCGCCGGCGGACACTCAACCCGCGACATCGTCTTCTCCAAGGACGGCAAGAGCCTGTTCCTGGCGGTTGGATCGGAGTCCAACGATAACGACAATGCGGCCGAATTCCATCGCGCCAACATCCTGGAGTACACACCCGAAGGCAAGTTCGTTGGAATCTATGCATCGGGCATTCGAAATCCCGTGGGCCTGGCGATTCATCCGGAAACGGGCGAGCTGTGGACCTCCGTCAACGAACGCGACAACCTGGGTGACAACCTGGTTCCCGATTATGTGACACACGTAACGCGCGGCGGCTTCTATGGCTGGCCGTGGTTCTACATCGGCGGCAATCAGGATCCGGCCCATCCCGGCAAACACCCCGAGCTGAAGGACAAGGTGATTGTGCCCGACGTCCTGATTCAGGCTCATAGCGCTTCGCTTGGCATGGCCTTCTACGACGGCCGGATGTTTCCAGCCCAGTACGCAGGCGATGCGTTTGCGGCTGAACACGGATCGTGGAATCACTCCCAGGGCTCAGGCCGCGAAGTGATCCGCATCCCGCTCGGCAAGGGGCAAGCCAAGGGCCGAGCCACCGGCGTCTATGAGGACTTCCTCACTGGATTCACTACGGATGGAAAAGCTTGGGGCCGGCCCGTGGGAGTGGCGGTTGCCGAAGACGGCTCGTTGCTCGTATCGGACGACGGCGCCAAGGTGATCTGGCGCGTGAGCTATGCCGGCAAGTAAGGGTGTGGCGGCGCACCCGCCGCGATAAACGCTACGCTGCTAATCGCGGGAGATCTCGTTCGATTTTTCCGCATTCTCCACTCTGGCTGCTAGACTTGACTCAATAACGTGCCGCTAACCAGTTCCACCCGCCTGGGTCCGTACCAGATCGTCGGCCCGATCGGCGCCGGAGGGATGGGCGAGGTTTACCGCGCTCGCGATACGCGTCTCAACCGTGATGTCGCCGTGAAGGTGCTGCCGGCCGACGTTGCGCATGACGCTTCGCGCCGCCATCGATTCGAAGAGGAAGCCCGTGCGGTGGCTGCCCTGAATCATCCCAACATCCTCAGTGTCTTCGATGTAGGCGACGACTACATGGTGACTGAGATCGTGGAGGGTGAATCGCTGCGCGACGCCCATCTCACGCAGCGCAAGACGGTGGAGGTGGTGGCGCAAATCGCGGATGGCTTGGCGGCGGCGCACGAGGCTGGCATCACCCATCGGGATCTAAAACCGGACAACGTTTTGCTGACGCGCGATGGCCGGGTCAAGATCCTTGACTTCGGTCTCGCGAGGGTCAATGCTGCTTCGGCCACGCAAGAGACCCGCACGATCACCGACCCTGGAACAGTGATGGGGACGCCGGGCTATATGTCGCCCGAACAGGTGCGCGGGCAGGTGGTGGATCACCGTTCCGACATCTTCAGCTTGGGCATCATTCTGTACGAGTTGCTATCGGATAAACGGGCGTTCCAAGGTGAATCATCAGCCGATATGATGACCGCGATCCTACGCGAGGATCCGCCCGAGTTGCCGGACAGCGTGCCTGGGGGTCTGCGGCAGATTGTGCACCGCTGTCTGGAAAAGAAGCCGCAGGAGCGTTTCCAGTCCGCGCGCGATCTTGCATTTGCTCTCCGGTCGCTCTCCGGATCAACCGGCGTGGCGAAAATCGTAGCCGCTCCCGTGTCGCGCCATCGATGGTTGCTAGCTGCGGCAATCGCGATTCCATCAGCACTCGCGGTCGTCCTCGCTGTCCTGTGGTTCACGCGACCCCAAGCGCTAGACCTATCCGGATATCATTACACGCCGTTTGCAACCGACGCCGAACCGGAGATCGATCCGTCCTGGTCACCGGATGGTAAGAGCATTGCCTATTTGAAACTCGTTGGCCGACAGTTCCAAGTAATGTTGCGGGCCCTCGACGCGCCCGTGCCGGTCCAATTGACGAAAATGGCCGACGGCGTCTACGACGATGTTGGGAATCGCCCGATATGGTCGCCGGACGGAAGTCGTGTCTATTTCGTCAGCGCTCGTCCGGGCAGACTGTGGTCGGTGAGCGTGGCGGGAGGCGAGCCCCAGGAGGTCCTTCCCAATACGTCGATCGTGACGGCAGACCTCTCCAAGGACGGCAAGGCCGTCGCGATGTGGAGAATCATCGGCCAGGGAGACAAAACCAGCGCGTCGCTCTGGATCTCCTCACCTCCCGGCTCGCCTCCGCACCAGTACCAACCAGCGCCCTTTGAAGTCGCTGGAGGCTATACCGGCACCTCAATAAGATTCTCGCCTGATGGCGCTCACATCGGCCTCTCGATATTTACTTCCGCCGATTCCAGCTTCTGGCTTCTTCCCTGGCCGGAAGGACATTCGGCTCCCCGGCGGCTGTTCTCAAAGAGAAATCTACCCAATGCGGCGCGATTCGATTGGATGCCTGATTCCAGGCATCTTCTAATGGCAATGGAAGGGGCTCTTTGGCTCGGCGATAGCCGAAAAGACACTCTTGAGCGGGTGACCGCCTCAGCCACCGAAGGGGACGATACTCCCGCGGTCTCCCCCGACGGGCAGCGTATAGCATTCAGCACTGGCAACCCGGACTACGACATCGTCTCAATTCCCTTGGACGGTTCGCCGCCCCGGCCGATCCTGGCCACGGCCCGGGATGAATCCGCGCCCTCCTGGTCACTTTCGGGCCGGATGGCTTTTATAACTGACCGTTCCGGTCAGGATGAAGTTTGGCTGAGAGATGCCCGAGGAGATTTCGAGCGCCCGATCGTCACACAGAGTGATTTTCCGGACGACAAAACGCTCTCAATCTATAATGCAGCGCTTTCGCCCGACGGTGGACGCGTTGCTTACGAACGCCAAACCACCAAAGTCCTGGACGCTCTTTGGATTTCTCCAGCCAGCGGGGGCCGGCCGGCATCCGTTCCAACACCGGGAAGCGTTCCCGACGGCTTATCCTGGTCGCCAGATGGGAATTCACTCGCGTTCACAGGCGGATCCGATGGAAGGCAACTCGCCATTGTGCAGGTTGGAAGCGATCGTCGGCCGAACTTCCTTGCCGTGCGCTGCGGCTCTGCTCCAGCCTGGTCGCCAGACGGGCACTGGATCGCTTGCGGCGTTCCAGGCGAGCCGGCAATCCTATTGACCTCTCCGGACGGGAAGCAATCACGCAAACTACCCAGCCCTGTGCGAACTAACTCCCAGCAGTTCGTGACTGCCTGGTCGCGCGACTCGTCGACGATTTATGTCGCCTCGTCCTTGAGCGATCCCGCTCGCCTGGACGCTATTGACGTGCGGACGGGCGCTTCGCGAAAGATAGCCGATCTAGGATCCGGTACAAATTTCGAAATGTCGGTGAATTTCATGTTGCGTGGCAGCTTGGCGCCGGACGGAAAAAGCTTCGCGACAACGGCGGCCAAGACAACTTCCGACATCTGGATTCTAGATGGCTTCTCGCCCACGAAGCGCCCTTGGTTTAGCCGCTAATACTTCGAACATTGGGCTATGCGCCAAGCCAGAAGTCTGTTGCTACTTGGCCAGCTCCGGCGGAATCGGTATAGTCACTTTCCCCGTTGTGGCCCACTCGGCGCCGCGCGCGAAAGTGATCTTGAAGGCTGGATTCTCGGTATCCTCTGGGCCATGGCCCAGGGCTGTCACGAAGACGCGGCCTTTCCCGAACTCGGTGGTCCACAAAATGGGCTGGTTGATGCCCGCGCCCGGCTTGGCCTGCGTATCTCGTTCGCTATAGAGCGAGTGGTCGTCATAGGCCGTCGCCAGCACGTGATAGCTTCCCTCCGGCTGCCAGCGCAGGTTGGCAAACAGCTCATCCATCTTGATCGGAAGCGGAGATTTCAGTCCGGCCATAATCGGATGATCGGGATCCTTAATATCGAGCGCGAAATCGTGGGGAGCGGAATGGTGCCCTTGATTGGGACGCCAGTTGCCGCCGGACATCTTCTCGTAGTCGGTCCATCCGTCGAAGGAGCCCAGCGCCAGATGATACAGCACCAGCCCCTTGCCGGAGCGCACAAAGTCCGATAGCGCGGCCTCCGCGCGTTCGCCCCAACGATTCTGCGGACGCCCGTCGTAATAATTCACCACCACCAGACCGTAGGGCGCTAGAAGTTCGGCGTTGCCGCCGCGGAACTCTTCGTCCACGCGCACTTCAAACTTGCCCGTATCTTCCAGCGTCTTCCGCAGCGATGGCGTGGTGGCTCGCCAATCGTGCGGATTCTGTCCTGTAAGGATCAGAACCTGAAGCCTTTCTGGATGGTTTGCCCCTGGGGGACCCTTTCTGGCTGGAGCGGCGGCGGGTGGGTTTTGTCCCGCCAGACTCAGCGAATAGAAGAAAGTCGCGGCGCACAAAACGATTCGGTTAACAAGCATGGCTAATTTTGTAGCGCGCGGGCACAACTGTCAAGGCAGGGCTGTCAAGGCAGAGCGCAAGTGTTATCGGGCGTTCGGCTGCGCTGGCGCGGGCGCAGGCTCCATCCGCATGAGCGCACCATCGTTTTCAGCCGTCAACACGTACAGGAAGCCATCCGGACCCTGGCGCACGTCCCGAATACGCTGTTGAATCTCGCGGAGCATCGACTCGCGGTGAAGCTCCTCCCACTTGGCATTGAAATCGATCCGCTCCAGATGGCCGGAGCGTGGAACTTCGCCCTGTCGCATGCCGCCCACGAAGACGTTATTTTTCCAGTTTGGAAACTTGTCGCCGGTGTAAAAGGTCATGCCTGAGATGGCGATCGCCGGCACCCAGAACACCAGCGGCGGCTCCATCCCTTCCTTCCACGGAATTTCCGAAACGCGCGGTCCCAGATAAAATCGGCCGTAGCTCACAATCGGCCAACCGTAATTCTTGCCCGGCTGCAGGATGTTGATCTCGTCGCCGCCGTTGGGTCCGTTCTCGCATTCCCAAATGGCGCCGGTGTCCGGCTGCACCGCCAGCCCCAACGCATTGCGATGGCCCAGAGTGTAGATCTCCGGCCGGTATCCCGCGCGTCCGACGAAGGGATTGTCCCCGGGAACAGTTCCGTCATCGCGCAGCCGCAGCACCTTGCCGGCCAGGTCGTTCGGGTCTTGCGCGCGCGCCGCGGCCGGTGGGTCGCCGATGCCGACGGTCATGTACAGCATGCCGTCTTTGCCGAAGACGATGCGCGAGGCGTTGGCGTTTTGAACCGCGGAAAAGAGGTCGCGGACGTCGGCCAGCGCCGTGCCATCCCATCGCCCACGGGCCAGCGTAATGACCCCGGCGTTGTTCCCGCCCTGCGTGGCATTGTTGCCGGCGGGCTTGTGGTAGGTAAAGTAGACCAGCTGGTTTTCACTGAAGCGCGGATGCAAAGCGAGGTCCATCAAACCGGACAGGCCTCGTGCCTGCACCTGCGGTACTCCGGCGATTGGATTCGGATCCAGCACGCCATTACGGACGATGCGCAAGCGCCCGGGGCGCTCGGTGACCAGGATGCCGCCGTCCGGGAGAAAAGCCATGCTCCAGGGCTGATTGAGTCCTTTGGTGACGATCAGCCGGATCTGATGTTGAATGGCGGTGTCCAGAACGATGGGGCCATCAGGCAGGGGCGGCGAAGGCCAGATGATGGGGGGAGGAGCGGTGGGCGTTCGTGCTGGGCCGCCCGGCGTCCCCGCGGCCTGCTGTCCGTAACCTCTTACTCCCGCGAGCGAAAGCGCCGTAGCCACCACCTGGAGCCCGATCCAATAGCGCCGCTTCATCGAAAAATCACTCGCACGCGTCGGTGATGCAAATGGATTCCAGCGTACGGCCCATAGGCGGCGCCTTCAGCCCGGCAGCCGTCATCAATTTGCGGATAAGCAGCCCGGTCTCCGGATGCGGGATCGCCGATTGCACGCCCACGCGGACCAGACCATCGGCGTAATCCACTGGAAGCCACGTGTGGACGGCTAATTCCTTGCTACCTCTGTTGTCGGTGTTGCCGTAATCGCGGACATTCAGCTTGGCGCCGTGGTCCACCAGAACCTGCACCACATCCGGCCGTCCTTTATGCGCGGCGCCGTGCAGCGCAGTGCGCCCGGTGTCGGCCTGCGCATTCGCATCGAGACCCAGGTCCAGCAGCATCTTCACGGCTTCGAGCGTGCTGGCCGCTGACCACTCGTAAGTAATCCCTTCCACCCAACCGATGCCGGATGCCACCTGCAGAGCGCTCACGTGCAGGGCCGTGTCGATCTTCGGGTCGGCGCCGTGGGCCAGCAGAAGTTTCATCAGGACGATGTCGCCGGATTGGGAGGCGCGCAGGAAAGCCGTGGCCCCGTTCTCATCCAGCCATTGGTTGGTGAAAACCGTGCGGGTCTCCGTGGTGTCCTTCATCCGGGCATTCACGTTGGCGCCTTTGTCCAAAAGGAGCTTGATGAACTCCAGGTGATCCATATCGCCTTTGCGGACCGGATAATCGCCGCCTTCGATGTTGCGGTTGTCGGTGGCCAGATAGAGCGGCGTCCACGCCCCTTTGTTGCCGAGATTTACATCGGCGCCGTGTTCCAGCAGATAAGCTCCCAGCTGGTAATAGCGATTTTGCGTCGCCACCAGTAAGGGGCTCCAACCATAGCCCGTAACCTGGTTGACGTCCGCTCCGGCCGCCAGCAGGACTTTGACGGAATCGAGATCGTCGGAGCGGACTGCGTAGACCAGCGGCGTAAGACCACCACCATCTTTCGGCGCAGGTCTTCCGCGACCGAATCCAAATACAGCCGCCGCGTCATCTGCATCATCGGTTCCCGCGGCCGCACCGCCGCTTGCAGGCTTGCCCCTACCTCGAGCAGCGCCACGCTGACCAGGCACAACGGGAACAAGGCTGGTGGTGCCAACCGCGCCCAGTTGCGGCGTCGGTATCCCGGCAGCCAGCGCCGCGCCCAGCGCCGCCACCTGCTTTCGTGGATCGTTTGATTTTCCGAGCGCCGGCCCTCTTCCCCGCTCCGCCGGATCCGATTGAGCCTTGATATCCGCGCCGCGCTGGAGCAGGAGTTGGATGGCAGCAGCATGGCCTTCGTCCGCGGCCCACATCAACGCTGTGGTTCCGCGCAGGGTTTCCTTGGCGTTCACGTTCGCGCCGTGGTCTAGCAGCACCTTGATTGCGTCGACATTTCCGGTGCGCGCCGCCACCATCAGGGGAGTCCTTCCCAGAGGCAGCTGCTCGTTGGCATCGGCTCCTGCGGCGAGCAGCGCCGCGATGATGGGGGCATCTCCGTTGATGCAGGCCAGCCATAACGGCGTGGAGCCATCGTGATTCGCGACTTTCGGATTCGCGCCGGCGCGAAGCAATAGATCGACCATGGCTTTGTCGGATCGAAAAACCGCCCAGTGCAGCGCGGTGGCTCCATCATTCTGCGGCGCATTTACATCGGCGTGTTGCTCCACCAGCTTCTCGACAGCCACCTGGTCCCCGCGCATCACCGCGTCGGCAACCTCGGAGGGTCCGGCGGCCGCGCATAGGACAAGAGCCGAGAGGCTGAGTAAGGCAACGCTGCTTCTCAAGGTCATTGATCTACAGAGTTGTCAGCCGGCCCGTGCTGTCGCCGATGCTGTCCTGGTGAATGTCGTACATATCCAGCAAGCTCAATAACAAATTGCCGGTGGGCACGGTCTTGGTGGGATAGGCGATGTGACGCCCTCCCTGGAGCTTGCCGTTCAATCCGCCTAACAACACATGCGGCACGTCGTAATGGACGTGCTGATTGGAGTTCCCCATGTTGCTGCCGTAGAGCACCAGCGATTGATCCAGCAACGTCCCGGCGCCGTCGCGGGTGGTGGATAGCTTTTCGATGAGATGGGCCAGCATCTTGACGTGATACTGGTTGATCTTCGACAGCTCGCCGATGCGCTTCGGATCTTCGCCGTGATGCGACCCGCCATGGAAACCCACGGTGGGCGCTTCGCATTCCGGATAAGTGCGGCCGGTAAGGTCGCGGGCAAAGAGCAGCGTGCCCACGCGGGTAATGTCCGCCTTGAATGCCAGCGCCAACAGATCGAACTGCAATTTAATATGCTCGTCGAATGTCTGCGGCACACCCACCGGTACACCCATATCGGTGGGCGCCGTGGCCGAAGCCTTCATGGCAATCTGCAGCCGGCGCTCGATCTCGCGGACGTCCTCGGTGTACTCGTCCAGGCGGTTACGGTCGTCGGTGCCGACGTCGCCGCGCAGACGGGTCAGGCTGCCCGTCAGCGAGTCCAGAATGCTCTGGTCCCGCTTGCGTCGCGCGGTCCGCTGCTCGGCCGTGCTGCCGTCGCCGAACATGCGCTCGAACACAACCTGCGGATTCAGCTCCATCGGCAGCGGCTGGGTGGGCGTGGACCACGAGATGGTGTTCGTGTAAGTGCAGCTGTAACCTTCGCCGCAGTTACTCGAATTCGCTCCAGGATCTTCGACGGCGAGTTGCATGGAAGGCATCAGGTTATCCCGGCCGATCTTTTCCGCGATGATTTGATCGATGGTTTTTCCCGCTCGCACGTCGGCTCCGGCGGTCTTCTTGGGCTTATCGGCGCACAGAAACGCCGCAGCCACCCAATGGTCGGCGCCCGTCGCGCCCGGAGGCGGCTCGGCCGACCGGGAATGCAATCCGCTCAGAATGACCGTGCGATCCCGGAATGGTTCCAGCGGCTTCCAATTGAACGGAAGCTCGGTGGACAAAGGACCTTCGGCGCTGGGAACCCAATAGCCCGGAGCCATGCCGTGCGGCACAAAGCAGCCGACAAACCGGGGCTTCGGCACGGCCGCCGTCTGCGCCAGCAAAGTAGAGGCGGGCACCATCGCTTCCAGAAACGGAAGCGCCAGCGTGACGCCGGTGCCCTTAAGAACCGTCCGGCGGGAAATGTGTTTCTTGGTAATAAACATGGTTGCTCCTAATTAACGGGCCGCCCGCTGCTGGTTGTCGCCGGCTGTCTTGGTATTCATCTGGAACGGGGCGCTCTTCACGATACCCAGCACGATGGAAGAAAACTTGTAATTGTCGCCGGCCGAATCTCGCACGATGGACCGCACCAGGGGCATGTCCTGATGCTCCACGCCGCGGCCCAGGGCGTAGGTCATCATCTTCTCGGTAACCACGCGCACGAACTGATCGGAGCGGCGCACCAGCGCCTCGCGCAGACTGGCGACGCCCTCCACTTTGCTCCCGTCCACCAAGACGCCGCTGGCATCGATGGGACTGTCTCCATCTTGCGTGCGCCATCCACCCACTGCGTCAAAGTTTTCGAGTGCAATCCCGATCGGTTCAAAAATCTTGTGGCACGAAGCGCACACCGGACTGGCGCGATGGGCTTGCATCATCTGGCGCATGGTGGGCGGCTTCGAGTTGCCGGTGGAATCAACCGCTTGTTCCTTGAGCACCGGCACGTTTGGCGGCGGGTCCGGCGGGCTGACGCCCAGGAACGTTTGCAGGAACCATTTGCCTCGCGTGACGGGCGAAGTACGCGCGGCGTTCGACGTCTCGGTCAATAGCGCTCCCTTGCCCAGCAGACCGCGGCGCATGTCGAGTTCGGGAGGCAACGTCACTTCGCGGAACTGCGAGCCATAGATGTTCGGGATTCCGTACTGCTTGGCCAGCCGCTCGTTGACGAAGGTGTAATTCGCGGTCAGCAAATCCAGGATGCTGCGATCCCCATGGGCAATGCTGCCGAAGAACAGTTCGGTCTCGTGCTGGTATGCAGACCGCAGGTTGTCGTCGAAATCGGGAAATAGATTCACCACCGGCTCGCTGGTCTTGAGCGAACGCACGCCCAGCCATTGCCCGGTGAAGTTGGTAACCAACGCTTCGGACTTGGGATCGGCCAGCATGCGCCGCACCTGGGTCTCAAGTACCACCGGATCCTTGAGTTTGCCTTGCGCGGCCAGGTCGATCAACTCGTCGTCGGGAACGCTGCTCCACAGGAAGAAGGACAGCCGCGAAGCCAGCGCCAGATCGTTCACGCGGTAGCTCTTGCCGGCCGCGAGCCCGGCAGGTTCCGGTTCGCTTCGATACACAAATTCCGGATCCACCAGCACGCGCTGCAGCGCCGCTTCGATGCCGCTGTCGAAGTTCCCACCATCGCTGCGGCCCGCCTGATAAAACGTCATCAGCGTCGCCAGGTCCGTGGAGGTCGCCGGGCGGCGGTAGGCATGCTTCACCAGTGTTGAAAGGATGGTGCGCGCGCACTCTGGTTCGTTGCGAGCAGTGGCCGGGTGGCACACGAAAATCTTTTCACGGCTAGCCGTGTTGCTGGCGCCGGCGGCGTTGTAAGGGCCTTCAATCCAAACCTGTCCGACGTGCGGATAGAAGAGATATCCCGGTATGGATCCAGGCGTGTTCATGGTCCGCTCAAACGGCCGGTTCAGTTCGCTACCCGGCACATCGTTGGTGGCCAGAAATGTCACGCCGATGGTGTGCAGGCCGGCCTTTACCGGAATGCGGGGAGTGGAGCGGCCCATGCCAGTGGTGGTCGAAATATCCTTGTCCCAATCGAACAGCTTCACCCGCCGGCCATCCACCGTCACCTCCAGCTGCTCGCCCTTTACGCCACCCAGCACAGCCTGGAAGTATCCCGTGACGCCTTTCACCTTGAAGGTATATTCGCCGTCGGCGGGAAATTGATATTTGATCAGGATGCCGCCGCGCGTTCCGAACGGCAGCCCCTCGATGTGATAGTTCTGCGCCGTGTCCCCGGGCACCTCGAAGACGGCCTGGCTGGGCGCCGACACATCGCCGATCGCCAGACGGCTGATCTTTCCCGCCGCCGAAAGATACGCCTCCATCAGGGCTGGAGACAGCGTCAGCGCGCCCGCGATGTTGTCGAACCCGTGTGTGGAATCGTCGGGAGGCAGAAATTTCGTGGCGTCCACTTGCAGGCCCAGCACGTCCCGGATCGCGTTGGTATATTCGGTACGGTTGAGACGGTGCATTCCCGGCGGGGTCAGATTGGCGACGGCGTCGCGATCCAGTTCCTTCTCCAGGAATGTGATCATGGATTCCATTACCGGGGCATTTGGACGCGGCAAACCGGAGGGGGGCATCATGCCGGCGCGCAGCTTGCGCACCACTTTTTCCCAGATCTCGGCGTGGTCGTGCATTTGGGCCAGGTCCAACTGATCCAGCGTCAGCCCTGCAGTCTTCAGGCGCTGATTGTGGCAGGGGACGCAGTATTGATCGATCAGGGCGCGCTCGGAAGCAGCCGATGTCGCGAGCACCACGGGAGCTGTCGCCGCCTGCTGCGCACGAGCGGTCTGGAGACAACCCGGCACGGCGATCATCGCCAGCGCAGCCGCCAAGCGCTTACCCTTACTCAATTGGCGTTCCAAGGATTGTGACCTCCGCGACCCTCCGGCGCACTTCGCAGCCTGTTAAGTAATGTAATCAATACTTTCGCCCGGCGCAAGCCCCCCTCGCGTTTCTGGCATTTCAGCTTCTGAGGAGGCCTAGTGTGCAAAAGGCGTCCTAGCTAGGCTTGCCGTTACATTAGACTTCCTGATACGATCCGGGGGGCGCATGGTAATGACCGGCAAGCTGGGTATCGCGAGTTTTCTGCTTTTATCCACGGTTGCCTTTGCGCACCACGCCTATACGGCGGAGTTCGATACCACTAAGCCGATCAAGCTCACCGGAGTGCTCACGAAACTTGAGTGGACCAACCCGCACATCTGGCTCTATCTGGACGTGAAGGACGAAAACGGCAAGATCACCAGTTGGGGTTTTTCCGCCTCGCCGCCGGGAATGCTGACACGGCGCGGCATCACCAAATCCAGCCTGAAACTTGGCGAGGTGCTCACCATCTCCGGGCACCGCGCGAAGGATGGCTCGAACAACGCGTCCGGGAATATTGTCACCTTCGCGGATGGCCGCGATGCTTTAATTGGCCAGGACCAGGCGCTGCGGCCAGCGGAGCTGGCAAAATGAGAACGCTTTCCGCGTGGGCCGGGGTACTTCCTGCAGCGCTAATTGGGATGCTTGCGCTGTCCTTACCGTGCGCGGGGCAGACCAAAAGCATTCCCCGCATGCCCGACGGCAAGCCGAATTTCAACGGCGTGTGGGCCGGTCCAGCTTTTGCCCACAACGTGGGGCCGAACGACACCGATACGCCGCTGGTCACGAACTTCGACCCCAAGCGGATGTCTCCTCTTCTGCCCGGTGCGGAAGCGAGATTCCGGCAGGCACCCAACGGGGACCCTCGCCACGACGATCCCACCGAGCTTTGCCTTCCGGATGGCCACCCGCGAGAAGCCCTGGCTCCCTATGCCCAACAGATCGTTCAGACCCCGGACACAGTGGTCTTCCTGTACGAATACATGCATTTCTTCCGCGTGATCCCCATCAACAAGCCCCATCCCGCCGATGTGGATTCTACGTTCATGGGCGATGCCGTCGCCAAATGGGACGGAGACACGCTGGTGATCGACACCATCGGCTTACGCGAATGGACCCTGGCAGCCAGCAACCAATGGCATAGCGACGCTCTCCATACCGTCGAGCGCCTTCGGTTCACTGATGCCACCACGGTGTCCTACGAGATCGTAATCGACGATTCAAAGCTGTTCACGAAACCCTGGTCGCAAGATTTTCAGATGAAGTTGCATCCCACCTGGAAGCTTCTCGAACAAGTCTGCGAGGAGAACAACCGGTGTGAGACTGGCAAGTGTTCGCCTTCCGACGCGCCCAGCAAATGAAGTGACCGGCGGTTACATTTCCGCTAGCATAAAGCGACCCGGATAATTGTAACCGGCTTGTCATGCAGCCACCAACGCAAGATCGCTTGAACGCCGGCCGGCGCGGTTGGCCGGCCCTGTTCGCAGGCATGCGGCCGTTCGATGCCGCGGGCGCCGTCCGTGACGCCGTGGCCGGAATCGAGCTGGCCGCCATGAGCATCCCCCAGGCCCTGGGCTACACCAGCATCGCCGGCATGCCCGCGGTTACCGGGTTCTACACACTATTGCTGCCGCTTCTCTCGTTCGCAACGTTCGGCTCGTCTCGCTACCTGGTGGTGGCCGCCGACTCCGCAACCGCCGCCATTCTCGCCGGAGGAATCTCGGGCATGGCGACGCTGGCCAGCCCGAAGTATGTAGCGCTGGCGGGAGCGGTGGCGCTGCTCACCGCGCTGTTCCTGCTAATAGCGCGATTGCTCAAGCTCGGATTCCTGGCCGACTTCCTCTCGCAAACCGTGCTGATTGGTTTTCTCACCGGAGTTGGTTTCCAGGTTGGAATTGCGGTGCTGGGCGAAATGCTCGGCTTGGAGGTTCACTCTCGCCGGACAGTTGTACAACTGGCTCAGGTCTTGCGTGATCTGCCTCACTTGCACCTGCCCTCTCTGGCCCTCTCCGCCGTGGTGGTGGCCGGCGTCCTCACTCTGGACCGGTTTGCGCCCAAAATTCCCGCTCCGCTGATTGCCGTTGCGGGCGCGATTACGGCCAGCGCGGCCTGGGACTTCGCGGCGCGCGGCATGGCCGTGATCGGGCCGGTAGCCGGCGGCCTGCCGCATCTGGGCATCCCCTATGTGAGTTGGCGCGAGGTGGAACTGCTGGTTCCCGTGGCCGGGTCGTGCTTTGTAATGATCGTTGCGCAGAGCGCGGCAACCGCCCGCATTTACGCCTCGCGACACCAGCAGCCCCTGGACGAGAACGCGGACCTGATCGGCCTTTGCGCGGCGAACACGTCTGCGGCGTTGAGCGGCGCGTTCGTGGTGAATGGAAGTCCAACTCAAACCGCGATGGTCGAAAGTTCCGGTGGGCGGAGCCAGGTAGCGCACGTTGCCGCAGCGGCGGTGGTTGCGCTGGTACTTCTCTTCTTCACCCATCCGTTGCAGTACCTCCCGCGATGCGTGCTGGGCGCGATCGTGTTCATTGTGGCCATCCGGCTGGTCGACCTGCGCGCGCTACAGGGCCTTCGCCGTGAAAGCCCCGGCGAATATTTGCTGGCCCTCACTACCGCTGGCGTTGTGGTGTTGGTTGGCGTGGAACAGGGAATCGTGCTCGCCATGGTGATGTCGCTGCTTCGCATTGTGAAGCACAGCTATCATCCTCATACCGCGGTGCTCACCAAAGACGCAGAAGGGATATGGCAGTTAAATCCGGTTGTTCCCGGCGCCGTAACCGAGCCCGGGCTGGTGATCTACCGCTTTGGGGCGGCTCTGTTTTACGCGAACGCCGGCCGGTTTTCGGACGAGATCCAGCTTCTGGTTGGACCCGCGCCTTCATCCGTGCGCTGGCTGGTGGTGGACGCTGGAGCGATCACTCACGTGGATTACACCGCCGCGCGCGTGGTGCGGGAACTTCAGGAGGACCTGACTCAGCGCGGCGTCCAGTTGGTGTTTGCACATGTACAGTCGGACCTGAAGCCCGACTTGGACCGCCACCACCTGACGGGGATCGTCGGCGCGGATCGGATTTTTGACACCCTGCACGAAGCGCTCGACTGCTACCACCACCTCGCCCAGACCGGCACAACTCAAGTTTCCAGTTTGGAGGGCGGCGGATCTTCGTCCGGACGGATAGAAACAACCTGAGCGCCGGGCTCCTCTTCATAGGGATCCAATTCAGTGTCAGGACCAGCCAGCTTGCGAACGCCACGGCCCAGTATCCAAAAGGCAGTCATGCCGACGACCAACCCGATGAGCAACACTGCCGCAATCGCAACGCCGGCCTCGGTCAGGCTGACAAACCAGCTGACCGCATCCTTAAATAAACCCCAGATCATGCTTGCCGCGTCCGCCGGGCCTTACCCGCTGCAGTGCTGTTAAGGAAGTCCGGCGTGGGGCACTTCCACCGTTGTCATTAGGATCGAGGCACGCTGGTTCGCGGACGCCTCGGCCTCGTGGAAGGTGGGCGCGACAGAGGCGAATAGCGTGCGCCCGTCGTCGCCTCCTAACATGCAGGCGAACACACCCACTCCATCGATCTTGCGTTCCTCCAGGATGCGCCCGCCCTCGGCCACCCGGATCAACCGGCTGTGGGCGGCATCGGCCACCCATACCGCGCCTTCCGCATCAAGACAGAGCCCGTCGGGCGCAACGGCCACTTGTCCGAGCATTTCACCGGCGTCGGTGGATGCCGGAGGATCGCCGAAGCGAGCCCAGGTCCAACGCTCGCCCAACGACGCCGAATCGACCTGGAAGGCGCTAAGCCGGTTCATCGTTGATTCGGCCACGATCAGCGTGCGGCCGTCCGGAGTGAGTACCATGCCGTTGGGGAACCCGAGCTGATCGGCCACCACCTTGGCCGTGCCGTCGGGCTCAACGCAGATGAGCACGGTGGTTAGGGCTGGGGCGCCGCCGTTAAGATCGAATCCAAAATTTCCCACCCAGGCCCGGCCATGGTGATCCACCAGCATGTCGTTCAAGTACCACGGGGCCAGAGCGGACAGATCGGCATGCTCGACGAGCGAGCCGGCGGCCTCACGCCGCAGGACCTTGCGGTCGCGCATGGACACGATCAACATCCGGCCGTCGGGCAGGAATCCCAGACCCGAGGGTTGTTGGGGTACGTGAGCGAATGTTTCTGCCGTGCCGTCCATGGCCACGGCGAGGACGCGGTGCGTATAGAAGTCGGAAACGTAGAGCCGCCCGTCGCGCCATCGTGGGCACTCGGTGAATGACAGGCCGCTGATGAGAGTAGTGAACTCAGGCGCCATCACTCACTCATCGTGACAAGGATCGTCCATCACTTCGCTATCCACCTTCTTGTAATAGCGCGTGTAGCTGTACGGTTTCACCAGTGTTTTCGGATCCTCCGCCGTCATCTTGTATTCCAGGTACTGGCCGCCCAGCACCGGACGAATTCGCTCCACCGAATGCAGCGCATCGCTATGCTGCGCGCCTTCTTCATTCAGCCATGTTTGGTCGTTGAAGCCGATGGTATCCACCACCAGCGTGTCGGCCTCCCATCGGCCTGCCGAATCTCCCAGCCAGGTCGGCTCCAGCTTCGCCGGATGCCCTCGCTTCAGGTAGATGGTGCGCAACATGCCGTGGGAGAGATCCTCGAACAGCATCACGATCTTTGCACTCACCGGAACGAGTTCGATCTTGGTCTCCTCTTTGGCCATCATACGGAAAGGGCCGGCGGGCTGGCACATCTTCCAGGGATCTCTCTTCAAGTCGATGGCCTTGGCCTGTACCGCGGCTGCGGGCAGCAACTGGATCGATGCCTGCGATCCCGCGTTTTTCCGCCCTCCTGGAACGGTCGTCCCCTCGGGGATGGCCTGGTACACGCCCTCAAGATCCGGAGGGTCCACCGCAGCGCTGCTTTGGAGCAACATCAGAAACAGGAAAGGCCCGAGTATCTTCATTTTACCTGCCTCGCCCGGTCCAATTGTTTCTTCAGCGCCCGGTCCCGATACGCCTTCCAGGTTTCTGGATCTTCGTTGCAAACACTCTCGGCCATCTCCGCTGTATCGGGTTGCTTCTTGTAGTAGCGGCGGTAGGTGTATGCGGAAGTGAGCGCTTCGCGATCTTCCACGGTGATGGCGATCTCCATGAACGCTCCATTGCCCGGACGGCGGATGCGCTCCATCAGATGAGCCTCCTCGGTGTGGGGCTCCATTCCGCCGAACAGCCAGGACTTGTCGTTGAACCCCACCGTATCGACGATGAGCGTGTCTCCCTCCCAGCGGCCCACCGAGTGGCCGTTCCAACTGGGGATTGGATTCTTGGGATGCTGGCTGTCCAGATAGATTCGCCTCACGCCGGCCGTGTTGATCTCCTGGAACACCATGACGATCCGGCCGCGCTCCTCCAGCCAAATAAATCTGCCTGCCATGCTCGGGTAGCGAAAGATCCCGTCGGGCAGGCACACTTGGCCCGTATCGTCCGCCACTCCATCGGTCGCCTCCATGCGCGCCTTCGCCCACGGCTGCAGGTGCGGGACGATCAAATTATTCAACTGCTCGCCGGGTGCGTCCTGCTGCAGGCCAACGGCCGCGAGATCAGGCTTGGCCGCAAGCGTGTAATAGCCGGTCCAATCCAGGTGCGCGCCGCGTCCGGACTGTGCTCGGGCCAACTCCGATCCAATCCCCAGGACCAGCAGGACGACAAGTCGGCAACGCATCATGTGAAGAGGATTATACACGTTCCTCACATCCCCAAAACGGGAAGCCAGGGGCTGTGCCGCAGCTGGACAGTAATGTAATCTGAATCGCATGAGCCAACCAAGCCTGATCGAACTCTGGGAAGAGCACACCAAGTACGAATTCAGCACTCGCGACACCGAGGCCACCATCGCCACTATGGTGGACGACGCCTACGTGAATCACATTCCGGTGATGACCGGAGGCTATGGAAAGGCCGCCCTGCATCGTTTCTACTCCCAGGACTTCATCTCGAAGATGCCCCCGGACACGGCGTTGAAACCCATCTCGCGCACCGTCGGCACGGACCAACTGGTCGACGAAATGATCTTCTCGTTCACCCATACCCAGGAGATGCCGTGGATGCTGCCTGGCGTCCCGCCCACCAACAAACGCGTTGAGATACCTCTGGTCGCCATCGTCCATTTCCGCGATGGCAAGCTGGCCCACGAGCACATCTACTGGGATCAGGCTTCCGTACTGAAGCAGATTGGTTTGCTCACCGATGAGTCTCTGCCTGTGTATGGTTCGGAAACCGCACGCAAGGTGGAAGCGGGCAAGCTAGGTTAGCAAGGGAAATTTCAGAAACGGAAATTTCAGGACGCGGCGCCGGGAGTGCTCCCCATGACCGCTTTTCAATCGTGTCAAGTAAGTTGATACGCTTGTTCCCCAGGATGGCGAAAAAATGGATCGTGCCACTGAAAATTAGACATTCCCGCTACGCGCTTTTGATTCTCGGGTTGCTGCTGGTTCAATCGTTGCGCGCCCAGACCGCTCCCGACTTTCGAAAAGCGGCGGGCGCCGAATGGCCCCTCGTCGGCGGTGACTGGGGCAACACACGCTACTCGACGCTGGCGAAGATCAACACTTCGAACGTGAAAACGCTGAAGGGCGCGTGGATGACGCGCCTGAATTCCGGCTTCGGCCCGCCCTACTCGCAACAGGGGACGCCGGTAGTCAAGAGACGGCGTGATGTACATATACCACCGGCGAGCAGGACATTTTCGCGCTGGACGCGAAAACCGGCAGCATCTGATTTGGGAATATCGCACGCCAACGCGATCCCAAAACGCCGGACAACAAAGCCAAGCGCGGCGTGGCGCTGGGTGAGGGGATGGTCTTCGGCGTCGAGACGGATATCCGCAAGCCGCCGCCCGCATCGGGCCGCATGGAGCCGGTCACCCGCCTGTTCGCCCTCGATCAGAAAACTGGAAAGCTACTGTGGAAGCACGAACTCGGCGAAGACATGCCGAAGAACCTTCGCCAGTACGTCACCGCCCCGCCCCTCTATTACAAAGGCCTGGTGTACATCAGCGTGTCGGGTGGAGACGGCGGCATGCGCGGACGATTGACGGCGCATGATGCGAAGACCGGCGCCGAAGTCTGGCGCTGGTGTGCTACGCCTGCGCCCCGGCGAGCCTGGCAGCGAAACATGGGAAGGCGAATCGTGGAAGACCGGCGGCGGCGCCATGTGGGTGCAGCCCGCGCTCGATCCCGACCTCGGCCTGCTCTACGTCAACACCGGCAATCCCTGGCCCGATTACAACGGATCCACGCGCGGCGGCGAATAACCTGTTCACTTGTTCGGTGGTCGCGCTCGATGCGATGACCGGCAAATACCGCTGGCATTTCCAGATCGGTCCACCACGACCTCTGGGACTTCGATATGCCCACCGCCGGTCATCCTGTTCGATCAGGTGTATGGCGGCGCAGAATCCGCAAGGCGCTGGCGGCGCATTCTAAACAAGGCTGGGTCTACATTCTGGATCGGGTCACCGGAAAGCCGCTCATCCCGATGGAGGAGAAGCCAGTCCCACAGGAGCCGCGGCAGAAGACTGCCGCCACGCAGCCTGTTCCGGCCGGCGACCCTACAGCGCCGCAGTGCGCCGAGACGGTTCCGCAAAGGATACGAGCGTCGGCTGCATGTTCACGCCGGTTTGGAACGATACGAAAATCGCGCAGCCCTCAGCCGCCGGCGATTGGGCGCCAGGCGCTTACGATCCGCAATCCGGCTTATCTGTTCTTCGCGAACCGGGGTCTCTACGCGAAGTTCAGCAGCCATCGGCCGCAGCATCGATCCTGGGAGCGCGTGAAGTACGGATTGATCACAGCGCTCGATTCGCGGACCAACAAGCAAGTGTGGCAGAAAGAGGTTCCCTATCTCGCCGGCTTCGGAAGCGGCGTGCTGGCCACCGCAGGCGGACTTGGTTTTCCACGGCGGGACGGATGGATATTTTCCGCGCTTTCGATTCCCGGACGGGCGAAGAACTCTGGCGCTTTCAGACAGGCTTCGGAGCGGATGCCCCCGCAGCCAGCTACGAGATCGCAGGCGAGCAATATGTCGCGATCGCGGCCGGCGGTAGCCGCGACGGTTTGCGCGAAGCCCGAGGCGATCTGGTGTGGAGTTTCAAATTGGGCGGGCGTCTAAATCCACTGAACGGTCCACCCGCTCCCGCGCCCGTGATCGCTCCGGGAGCTACGGCTCCTGGCGGGATCGATCCGTAGAGAACCGGTACCTTATGGATGGCCCGCGCTCACATTGAGCGTGAGATCGCTCGTGGTGGACAATTCTCCATCATTCGCGGTGGCACGCAACACATAGGTTCCAGGCATGGAAAACATTGCCCTGGTAACCGCTTTGCCATCCTTGACGAGAATGGCTTCCGCATTTTCGAAGATGACTTTTCCGGGACCGCGATATTCGATCCAGGCCACGTTCAAGCCGAGCCTCGCTGTAACGTTTGTGTTTGTCTGCGCCCGGCCGGGCTCAGCGACCGGCGTCGCTTTCGGCGTTCGCGGCTTCGGCAAGCCGTCGTCTGTAACCAGGGCGGTTAGTGTCACTGGACTGCCAACCGCCGTCGGTCCAACCGAATCGATAGTGAGGGAAGGGGGCTTATTGGGATCATCCAGGCCGGGACTTAAATTTCCCCGCGTCATGATCACCCGTTCTTGGATCTCCTCGTCCGATTTGAGGCTGCCGTAGGCCTTTTCAATCCGATCGTGCGAGTCAATGGTCCAGACCAATTCCTTATTGCCCCAATCGGCGGGAACCTTTACCCGAAAGACCCACGCATGCCTGCGCGGCAGGAAGTATGTCGGCTGGCCCTGATCCGCCTCGCCCGGTGAGACCTGATTGTCCGGGCCGGCGGGAACAGCCAGCTCTTCCTCGTAATTGCGGTTCATGTACCCAAAAACCATGGTGAAGCTGCCGTCCGGGTTGCGAAGCCAGCCATCGAAGGACGGCACCACATCTTGTCCTCTCGAAAACTTGGTCTGAGGAATGTAAGTTGGAGGCGGCGTCTGTGCGCCCGCGATCGCAAAACCGGCGGCCCACAGCGTGACGACCCACGACGCGACCACGGGGCTGATGCGCTTTCGCAATTCGGCGCTCCGCTACTGTGAGACCGGATGAAAGCCGAACGTCGCCATGGATGCCATCTTCTTTCTGGCGGCCAATCGCTGCTGATAGTCGGTTTCATCAATGTAGAACAGGCTGACCCAGGCGAAACTCATCTCGTCGATGGTTCGTTGCCCGCCGCCCACCCAATTCTTGGGGTTCGGATTGTGGATGTTGTTGTCGGTATTGTCGTGCCAGGTGGTCACGTGAATCATCGTTCCCGCCGGCAGGATCGGCGAGACATCCTCGGCGTAGTTGTAGGTAATGCTCCAGCCGAACTGGTAATCGCTCACGCAACTGAGCGTGTCGGTTCTCGCCGGACCGGGTCGCGCGGAGTCGGCTCGCACGTCGGGATAGATCGCCTCGATGCATTGCGCCTTGCCCCGCATGTGGAAATGCGGCTGATAGGCCGTCATCACCGCTGGCCTCGGCAAACGGAAGTAGCCGTCGTTGCGTGTGATCTGGCCGGCCGGTAGATCCAGATCGGCCACATCTCCCATGTGCTGCGTAAACGCAATGTACTTGGGCACAACGTCCTTGGGGTAGAGCTTGAGTCCCAGCGAAATCTGCACCGGGGTCGCCTTGCCGTCCGGATGCAGGTGAACGTTGAAATGGATCTTCGAACCTGCCTTAATCAGACGTCCGGAGTTGGTCGGGAAAATATCGGCGTTCTTGCCCACCGCGTACTCGTTGAGGAACAAGCCCACTGGATCGTCCACCGGATCCTCAACCAGGTTGGTGGTGCAGTGATGGATTACCGCGAAACCCTGATCCGGCTTGGTCTCCACGGCGGAGACGTAAACGTCTTCTTTGAAGCCGGGGTCCACTTCTACGTCGTAATACTCGTCTCCGCCCGTGGCTTTCAGAACATAAGGCGTCGGCATCGTCACCACCACATCGGGCTTTCCCATGTGCCACTTATCTAAGTCCGTAAATGCGCGGGGCGCGGGCAGCTCGGCGGGATTGCCCTCCGGAGCGCCTTGGTCCACCCAGGCCGCAATGGTCGCCACCTCCGCATCGGTCAAGGAGGGATCGTCTTTGAATTTGGTGATGCCGACATTACGATCGATGTGCCACGGAGGCATCTGCCTCTTCACCACCTTCACCTTGATGGAGCGGGCCCAAGGCCGCGCGTCTTTATAGGTCAGCAACGACATGGGCGCGATCGCGCCCGGCCGATGGCAGTTCTGGCAAGCTCGCTCGAAAATTGGAGCGATGTCTTTGGAGAACGTTACTCCCGTGTCCGCGCCCTGAGCGATTGAGGGCGCGAGACAAGCCGCGAACACAGCCCACTTAAGAAAGTTGCCTTCTAGCATTGAACCCTCCGCGCTTACGGAACCTTCCCATCCGATAGCCTATCACTACTGCCGCGGCGCTAAAGATAACCCAACCACCAGTCGCGCCGCGTGGCTTTAACTCTGGCAAACCATCGGCAGAGTGGGTACAAAGACGCGACGACTAGCAGCCACACTCCATATACAACCCACAAACTATGGCCGAAGCCCGCCGGATAAAGCTCTCCAGGCCCGCCCATGGAAGGGAGCGGGCTGAAGGTGAATCGAGCGGCCGCCGTGCCATAGCGCAACCACGCCGCCAGCACAGCCAGGGCGTGTATCAGGTAGAAATGCAAAACGAAGTAAAACATCGGAACGCGCCCAAAAACGACCAGTGGATTCGAGAGCTGGAAGCTCCGTTGATCCAGGTACGCCAGTACCAGCAACGCAGGTCCCAGCGTCATCAGCAGGAAGTCGAGAGATGCCGGGTATTTCGTGCAATTGAGAAAAGACAACACGGTGAATACGGCTGACTTCTGATGGGCCCATGGCGTCGGGTCTCCGTACAAGTTCACTGACCTGACTAGGACAAAGCCGACCGTCAGCGCGAGCCCGGTTCTCAGCATGATCCGCCGTCGCGGCGCGGGTTCCAGCAGGAATACCTGACCAAAGCAAAAGCCCGCCGCCATCACGGCGATCCATGGCACGAAGGTATAGGGCACCAATACCGAAGTGCCCGCAACAGCGCCTGCAACAGGCCTGCAACAGTGCCTGCAACAGTGCCTGCAACAGTGCCTGCAACCTGGAAAACGCCCGGCTGATGCAGCACGTTCCAGACCCATGCGCCGGAACCGAACTGCGCTGCCTGGATCCCATCCAGGCAATTATGAAATACCAGGACGGCCACGCTCATTGCGGCCAACCAGCCCATCGGCAGACGAATCAACGCCGCCATTGCGATCATGCAAATGCCGAAGATCCAGAGAATCAGAAGAAGAATGGTGTAGCGGAGAGAAAAGTTGAAGTTATAGGCCAGTTGCATCACGGTGAGCTCCAACAGAATGAACCACAGCCCGCGCGTCCACAGGAACTGCGAGAGCCGGCCGTTGGTGTGGTTGCGCCCGAAGAAGAACGCTCCCAGGCCGGCGGTGAACATAAACGTCGGCATGCAAAAATGTGTGATCCAGCGCGTGAGAAAGAGGACCGGCGTGGTTTGAATGAGATCGGTGGGAGAGAATGACATCGCTCCGGCATGGAAGAAATCGCGCACGTGGTCGAGTGCCATCACGATCATCACCGCCCCGCGCAGCACGTCAATGGATAAACAGCGGGATAACCGGCGTGAGGTAGGATTCTCCATGTCCCGCATTCTGTCAGAATATGTCAATGGTCAGGTCGGCACCGATTTTTCTCCTCAGCTTTCTCAGCCTGCAAGCTCAACCAAAGCCGGTCGCGATTGTCGACGTCACCGTTGTGCCCATGGACCGCGAACGCCTTGTCGAACGCCAGACCGTAGTCGTACAGGATGGCCGGATCACTGACGTGGGCCCGTCGCAATCGGTTCATCTCCCGGCCACTGCGCAACAGATCGATGGCCGCGGCAAATTCCTCATGCCGGGGCTAACCGACATGCACGTGCACTTCGTCCGCGAAGCCCTGCCGGAGAAGCCTCAGCCCTCCGGTTTGAACGCTGCTGCCCGCCGGTCAGGCATCCCCGCCTCCGCCTCAAAAGATCACGACCTTGAGAATCGCGCCTACGCGCTCATGTTCGTGGCAAATGGCGTTACCACGGTCCGGAACATGTGGGGCAGCGAGACCATTGACGCCCTGGCGAAAGAGATCGACTCCGGTAGCCTGACCGGACCCCACATTTACTCCACCGGGCCCATCACCGATGGCAATCCACCGGTGTGGGAGAGTAGCCGGACCGTTGAGACGCCGGCGCAGGCCGAGGAAGCCGTGCGATCGGACAAGCAGAAGGGCTATGTCGCCATCAAAGTTTATAGCCGGCTTTCGAAAGAAGGCTACAACGCGATCATCGCGGCAGCCCGGCGTCAAGGCTTACCCGTGGTGGGCCACGTTCCCACCAGCGTAGGACTGGACGCAGCCATCGCCGCCCGCCAGGATTCCATCGAACACCTGAATAGCTTCTTCCCGTTATTGGCGCTGGATGGCAGCCTCACGCCCGAAAAGTTTCAGCACGCCGACTTGAAAAAGCTTCCCGCTATCGTCCAGGCGATCAAGGCGGCAGATGTGTGGATCTGTCCCACAGTGGTTGTTTATGACGCCCGGCGAACCGATCCGGTGGGACTGGAGCAAGCCAGCTTCGTTCCTCCCGATGTGTTCGTGCGCTACGACAGGATGTACCCGAACCACGGTACCGACCCGAGAGCCACTCCTCAAGCCCATGCTGTGCTCATCGCAATTGTCGCCGCTCTTCACAGCGGTGGAGCGCACCTGTTGCTGGGCACGGACACCATGAAAGTGGGCACCCTCCCAGGGTATTCTCTGCGCGAAGAACTGGAAAACTTCGCCGCGGTCGGTCTGTCGCCTTACCAGGCCATCCGCGCCGGCACTGCCGACGCAGCGAAATTCCTGCATCAGGAAAATGAATTCGGCCTGGTGGGCAAAGGTCTGCGCGCCGACCTCCTGCTGGTGGATGCAAATCCGCTCGCCGACGTTAAGAACGTGTCTAAGCTATCCGGAGTTCTAGCCAACGGCCGCTGGTTCACCGCGGTAGAACTGAATCGACAGCTGGTGGCCCTGCGCGCGAAATACTGACGCTTGGGCTAAAATCGGTCAGCTGTATTCCGTTTGAAGCTGGCGCGGGAAAGGGAGGGCTCAACATGCCCAAGTATTTGATCCAAGCTTCTTATACCCCAGAAGGCATTCAGGGCCTGGTGGGAGACTCGGCGTCCGGCCGGCGGGCCGACGTGCAAGCGGCGGTCAAGGCGCTCGGGGGAAAGGTCGAGGCGTTTTACTACGCATTCGGCGCCGACGATCTAATCGTCATTCTGGAACTTCCCGACAACATAACGGCGGCGGCTGTGGGTTTGACTACCGCCGGATCAGGCGCGGCCCGCGTCCGAACCACGCCTCTGCTGACGGTGGAGGAGGTCGACAAGGCGCTCGAAGTCAAAATGCAGTACCGTGCGCCGGGGCAGTAGGCTCAATTGTTATGCCGCTTGCCGCGGGTGAGAAACTCGGCCCCTACGAAATCCTCGCGCCCATTGGCGCGGGCGGCATGGGCGAAGTCTATCGCGCATGGAATCTCGCCCGGCGCGCAGTCCTGGCGGCAAGACGGCAGGCAACTGTACTACACGTCCTCCGATAGTTCGGTGACGGCAGTTCCGATCAGCGCAAATCAAATATTTCAGCCCGGAGAACCCAAAGCGCTCTTCAAGCTGCCATCCAGCGCCAGTCTTGATGCCGTGACGCCCGATGGCAAGCGCTTCCTGGTAAGTGTTGGGGGGAACACGACACAACCTTCGTCCCTGCCTCCGTTCACGGTTGTCTTGAACTGGCAGTCGGAGTTGAAGAAGTGATCGGTATCGAAGCAAGTTCCTCGGGCTTTTGCTCTGAAACGCACCGCAGCAGCGCATCCCGCAGATGAACCAGATCCAATGGTTTCGCCAGATAGTCGTCCATGCCGGCTTCCAGGCACATCTGTTTATCTCCCTTGAGTACGTTGGCGGTGAGCGCTACCAGACGTGGCCGTTTCCCAGCGTCAACTTCGGTTATGATTCTTCGCGATGCTTCCAGGCCGTCCATTTCCGGCATCTGGACGTCCATCAAAACCACGTCGTAGCGCTGTCGATGCACGGCTTCCAGCGCTTCAAGACCGTTCGACGTCACATCGGGGCGGTATCCCATGCGTTCCAGCAGGCGAACGGCTACCTTCTGATTCACCACATTGTCTTCCGCCAGCAGGATACGCAACGGCCGCTGCGCCGCGAGCGTTTTGTCGATGGCGTAACTGGCGCGCCTGGCCGGCGCGGCTGGCGCTGCCCCCAATAACCGGCCCAGGACATCCCTCAAATGATCGGATTTGATGGGTTTCGTCAGGAAGGCGTCAAATGGATTGTCTTCCGTGTCGCCCAGCATTTCGCGATGGGAAGTGCTGGACGAGCTGGCAAGAATCAACCGCACTCCGGAAACCAGGCCGAGTTCCCCCAAGCGCCGGGCCAACTCCACGCCATTCATGCCGGGCATCTCAAAGTCGAACACCGCCAGGTCAAAGCGTTCCCGCCGAAATAAGTCGATGGCCTCATCCGCCGTCGCGGCCAAAACCGGATCTAACTCCCCCTTCAGAAACTGCGTCGCGAGAATCCGGCGATTCGTCGCATTGTCGTCCACCACCAAAATCCTTTTGCCGGGCCAGTTGGCGGTAATCGCCGGCCCTCCTTCCGGCGGGGGCGCCAACTCTTGGGGAATCGTAAACTGGAACGCCGATCCCATTCCAATCTCGCTCTGCACCCAAATGTGCCCACCCATGAGTTCCGTCAACCGCTTGCTGATCGCCAAACCGAGGCCGGTTCCGCCGTGTTTCCTGGTGGTGGATGCATCCACCTGACTGAACGATTGGAAGAGCCGGTCTAAACGATCCCCGGGAATACCGCAGCCGGTGTCGCGGACCACGAAGTGAATGCGTGGATCTTCATCGCCGCCGTCAAAGGGCTGTACGGTAAGCACCACCTCGCCGGCCGCCGTGAATTTTATCGCGTTGCTCACCAGGTTAACCAGAATCTGCCGCAGCCGCGTTACATCTCCCATAATCCAGCGTGGCGCCGACGGATGAATGTCAACCACTAGCTCCAAGCCCTTCTCGTAGGCGCGCGCGCTCAGCAAATCCACCGCGTCTTCGGCGCACCTCACCAGATCAAAGGGGTGGCTTTCCAATTCCAGCTTGCCCGATTCGATTTTGGAGAAATCCAGGATGTCGTTGACGATGGTCAACAACGAATCGGAGGAATTGCGAATCGTTTCCACGAAGTCCGCGGCTTCGGCGTCCAGATCCCTGTCCAGCAGCAGGCTGGTCATTCCGGCGATCGCGTTCATCGGAGTGCGGATCTCATGGCTCATGCTTGCCAGGAACTGGCTCTTGGCTTTGCTGGCTGCTTCCGCTTCTTCCTTCTTCTTGTCGAGATCCGCAGTGCGTTCGGCCACCATTGCTTCCAGTTCACGCTGGCGCAACATGAGGGCGCGGACCCGCCGTCTCCAAACCAAGCCGATCCCGAGGACCAGCAGACAACTTTCAGCCACCAGGGCAAGCCCGGAACGCCACCACGGGGGATTAATGACAAAGGGGATTCGATACACGTTCGAATCCTGAGCGTGCGCCGGATCGGTTGCCACCGCTTCAAAGGTGTAAGATCCGGGCGGTAGCTGGGCGTAGCGGATTTCATGGCTGGTTGTCGCCACCCATCGATCTTCCAGGCCCGCCAGCCGGTAACGAAGCTTCAGCGTGCTGCCGTCCCGAAAAGGAGTAGCCAGCTCGATGAGTAAAGGCGCTCTTGTCCAGGGGAGCGATGCGGTCGCATTTGGATCCAGGTTTCGATCCCCTAATGTTGCGGAGGCAGTCAAGTTGAGGGAGGCGGGCTTGGTGTATTGAGAAGGAGCCAGCAAATGCGAAAGTCCCCCACTGGTTCCAATCCAAATGCTGTCGTCTGCGTCTTCAAAGAAGCTTTGATCGTCTGTGTCGTTCCACACCAGACCGTCCTGTTGCGTTAAGGCGTGCCACTGCTTGCCGTCTAGGAACGTGACGCCGGCATCCAGCCCCAGCCAGATCAGCCCGTGACTATCGCGCTCCATGAAGTACGCTCTTTCCGAGCCGAGCGTCTTCTCGGTATACCGGTCGACGCGGGCGACACGGTCATTTTGTATCTCAATGTGAACTACGCCGGGGTCCTGGTTTACCCACAGCGAATTCGGTGCGTCGGAGGCCAGGGGGGAATCATTACCGCCTAACTCCAATCCGGGCCCGGGATCGATCTTGCGCCAGACCGCGCCGCTCAAGCGAAAGAGTCCGCCGCGAGTGTAAGCAAACATCTGCTGATCGGGAGTTTCCGTGACGTGCGAGGTCCCTTGATCGAGACTTTTTGTCGCCTCGAGTCGAGTGCCTTCGTGAGGCTGTTGATTGACGTTTATGAAGTACAGACCGGATTTTGTTCCAACCCACACACGGCCCCGCGAATCGGCTCGAACCATCCGAACAGGTTCATCGCATTTCACAAAAGTCGACACGCGATTAATGGGATCGATCCGAATGATGGTGCTTCCCACACCGGCCCAAACGGCTCCGTCATAGGATTGAGTCAGACCTGCTACTCGCTGCTCCTTAAGGAACCCCGGGAGAGGCCAAGGAGTGAATCTCTTTGCACCCGGATCCAGAAACGCAAGTCCGTTTTCGTTGCCCACCCAGAGCCGCCCGGTCCGGTCGCGAAGGATTCCCCAGACTGTATCGCTCTGTAAGCCCTCCGCTGCCGTCCAGGTTTCCCACAGGTTATAGCCGAGCCATCGATCCAGGCCGTGGCCGCCGAATGCAAACCAAACCTCGCCTTCGGAGTTGACATACACTGGGCCGATGCCATACGGAGGCAGCCCCTGGCGCTGATCGAATATATTCCAGGCGCCGTTTTCCCAGCGCATTAATTGCTTGCCGTTGGAGGTGAGAATTCGCCCTTGCCGATCCTCGGTGATCTCGTTCGTAGCATCCGGATTGTGCATTTCCGGCATGTCACGATCTTGGAACTTGGACGCTCCTTGCGGAAGAGTGGCGATGTTTTGATTGCCCCACGCCCAAAGGTCGCCTTTGGAACTTAAATAGAGACTCTGCCAGTTATCCTTCTTGAGACCCTCTTTCTCTCCCCACTTCCGCCATTTGGAACCAGTGAGCTGGCAAATACCTTCTCCACATCCGGCAAACACAGACCCATTCGCGCTCGTCAAGACACTATGGACCTTCAACGGCACGCCATGTCCGTCAGGCTCTGCCACTATGATTCGATGAAAGCTGAATTCGCCTGAGAGCTGGGACTGATTTCCCTCCAGCAGATCGCCATCGCTTGCAATGAAAACGGTTCCGTTGGAAGATGACGAAATCGTGTCCCCGGCAAACAGCCGTAGCTTGCCGTTTTGAAAACGAACGACGTGAAATGTGCCGCCTTCCAGATATCCCACATCGTTTTGCCGGCCCACCCAGAGACGCCCCGCCGCATCCTCATCTAATGCCAGAACGCTGCCGCCTAGAACTTCCGAGCCCAGGCTGACGCTCTGAAAACGAAGCCCGTCGTAGCGAAAGAGACCGTTCTCGGTACCGGCCCAAAGGAACCCGTCGCGGGTCTGAAGGAGCTCGTTCACATTGAGATTGCTAAGGCCCTCAGCCTGGCCGTATTGCTTGAAGGTATAGCGCTGAGCAAGACACGGCGCGGGTAATAACAGGGCTCCGAGAATCGCTATCGCAACGATACCGAGCAGCGACTTACTCATCTTCAACTATCGACCATACGCGGAGAAGTCTTTAGAATCTGCGAGGTACGCCCGTTTTTAACTGACTTGGCCCCATGTTCTGACGCCGCGATAGACTTGTTTGATCCATGATGGCGCTTGGCGCAGGCGAAAGACTCGGCCCCTACGATCACACCCCGGATAATCTCGAATGAGGCCATCAGCCGCACCAATCTTTGGCTGCTGGGCCCTGATTCTAAATGGAAGGATAGCGCGTTACTGGGGATGTGAGCCTTCGTTTGGAGTAGAACCGACTGAACCGTATGCCGTGGCTGTAGGCCTGGCTAGGGTCGCTCTTAAGCAGTGCGAACGAGCGGTTCCTACTGGCTCAGCTGCTCGAGACTGCGAATTAGTTGGGCCTGGAAATCGGGGTGAATCGTTCGTGCGAGGTGAATCGCAGTCGCGAGCGCCCGCTGACCTTCTGTCTTCTGACCCGCTGCCATGAGAACCTGTGCCAGCGCAGCGTTTATTTTGGCCGAATCTGGAGCCAGCCTCACGGCACTCTGGGCCTCCGCAATTGCTTCGCCCATCTTATGCTCTTGCAGAAGTCCATACGCCGCTTGGACCCGACTGTGAGCCGCCAGCAGGGGCACGTCGAAGGTCCCGCTATAGACCAGAACCACATTCCCGATCAACGCGTCAGGTCGCCGTTGCTTGAACACCTCATACGGGTTAAGAACATCAGGTCCCCACAAAAGTCCTTCGGCCTCCGTGGCGCTGATGAGGATGGTGCCGCTGATCGAGGGAGGAACCGCCACCTTCGGCCCCACCCCTAAACTACCAATGGCGGATAAAAGTGGCTTACATCCGATCTTGTAATATGCCGGATCAACCAAGGGCATGTTGTAGGCGAACCAGCAATTGGAGAGGTGGTTGTCGTCGACGTAGGCCTTCACCCACTTGAGGCCTTGGCCCCAATCAGCATTCGCGTCGGTGACGACGCGGTACGTCCGCGATGGTCCTCCGAAGGCTTCGTTGGAGTATGCGAGATAACTGGGAAAGGCGTGCAACGAGGAGACCGCCGCAAAGAGGATCAGCCCGCCGACCGCGGCCGCGGCGATACGTGAGCGCGTCGCAAGTCGCCATCCGGCCGCCCCAGCCAGTACGATCATGAACGGATAGACCGGAAGAATATGTCGCACGCCGAGGTTCAGTTTAGAAGATATGGCGACCAGCAGGAAGAAGACCGGCGGAACCGAAAGGAATAGCATCTCGCGCAGCTGATTCCGAAAACGGGCAAACGGCGCAAGCGCGACCAGCACCAGCAGCGTGATCGTTGTCTTAATCAGCAGCATCGCCGGAAAGAAAAACCACTGGCCCCTGCTGTAGATCTTCCCGAATACGAAGGTTGATCGAGCGCCTGGAATCCGCAAAATGTCGATCCAACCAAAGATATACGCTTCTGGGAACATGTGATGCCGCGCGAAGAATGCGATGATTGCTTTCTCGGCCGGACTCTCTAGCTGGGTCATGTACGCCATGAGCGGAGGTACCAGCTCCAGGCCAGCGGGTCTTGCGGCGTAATGAAAACCGTAGAACGCCCATACCATCACGTAGCTCACCACTGCGATCATAGCGAGCGCTCCGCACCATCGCAGCGCATATCGCGAAGCGGAGAGCCCGGCTGTGGTGTCGCTTTGAGCTTTCCGCTCGCGCCGCCCCGCAATCAGTTCACAGCCAGCAAGAATCGCGAGGGTCGGTAGGATTAGAGCTCCCGAGTGCTTGGCAACCATGGCCAGCCCCGATGCAATCGCGCAGACGGCGAGGCGATCGAGTGAAGGACGCTTCACGTAACGGTAGAACGCGTAAACAGAGGCAAAGAACAAGCAAGCAAGTCCGGCGTCTGTTGTGATCAGCGGCCCGTTCGCCAGCAAAACGGGTTCAAAAACCAGCAGGACGAGAGCGAGTAGCGCGGTTTGTGGATCAAACATCTCGCTTCCCGCAGCCAGAACCAGAAAAGCCAGTCCAAGCGCGAAAACACAAGCAACCGCGATGCGACCGCGCATGATCAGTGCATCCGCGTCGGCGCCATACAAGAATTGAGAGGCGTCGATGAAATTCTGAATCTTGAAAAGAGGGACGGCCATATCGGACGGTTTCAGCGGCGGCGGTTCCTTCAGGCGAAGTGGCAACAGCGGGGCGGCCGCAATTAGTTTCACCAAAGGTGGATGTTCCGGATTCACGCCAAAATCGGCATGCTTCCAATATTCGAAGCCGGCAAAGAGGTGACCCGATTCATCGATAACCTGAGACTCCTGGCGCGTGGAAAAGAACAGCTCACAGCAGAGCAGAAGCAAAAGGGCGAGGACAACCGCCCACCACGCACGCCGTGAAACGGCATATTTCGGGTGGCGAGGAGATACGTCAGATGTACTCTGCTGCCCCAGCATCGCACCCCTCTCTTTTAGCTTACGAAGGTATCACAGCCTGGGTTGTCCCCGATGCGGCAATTGAGAATTCTTGCCGGACCGATTCTCCATGGAAGGTAGCGCGTGATGCGGGCTTGACCCGTCTCTGACCCGCCGCGATAGACTTGTTTGATCCATCATGGCGCTTGGCTCCAACGAATTAGTTCTGAGACTGTTTCGTGGCGAATTGGCGGTTTTGCAGTTCCCGTCTGACGCACCGGCTCCCTCCTGGCTGAGCTTTTCAGCGCTACCGCTAGTTTCGGTGACTCACACCGCGAATGAGCTTTCCGTCGTTTGCCCACTGAGTGAAGTGCCCGCCGGAATGCCTTGCGAAGCTGGCTGGCGCGCTTTCGGTGTCGAAGGGAAACAAGACTTTTCAGCAGTCGGTATCCTCTCAGCCGTCCTTACTCCACTGGCCGGAGCCGGCATTAGCATCTTTTCGATCTCCACCTTCGATACGGATTACATACTCGTTCGCACCGACGTACTGGAGAAGGCGAGCAGCGTGCTCCGTCGGCATTTTCAGCTGCTTGAATGAGGGGAGCTTTAGAACCGCAATGAAAGACAACTTAGGCCGCCGTCCATCTTTTGAAACTCCGACATCTCGAGCGCCAAGGGATTGAATCCTCGATCGGCGAGTTCCGCGGTGAGATGCGTGTAGCCGGCTGCCACCAGCACCCGTTCATTCACGCGAACGCAGTTGGCTGCGTAGCTCTCTTCGGTTGAAACTCGGACCAGTTCGTATTTGCGAAATAGCTCATTCCCCGCCATCTCTTCCATCACGACCATGGTGTTGTTACCGATGTAGGAGATGCCACTCTTCAGGTGAAGGATGCTGGTCATCCCGCGCACATCGATCACCGAAGAGGTGTAACCCTGACAGGTAAGATGTGCAGCCAGCTGCCGGACGCCTTCTTCGTTGGTGCGCTGCGACAGGCCCAGAAAGAAGTGACATTCCGCTTCGCAGATGTCGCCGCCGTCGAGCGTTCCCGGCGTCTCAATTTCCAGTGTGTCTGGAAAGAAGCTGCCGATTGTCTCGCGGATCGCTGCCACTTCGCCTGCGCGGCTCGGGACTCCAGGACGTGTCAAAATTGCGCCGCGCGGGGTCAGTATCGCGGTGTCTTCCACGAAGGTGGAGTCTGGATACCGCAGATCGGCGTCCAGCGTTATGATCGTGAGGCCGCATTCCCGAAGAGCATTGCAATAGCGTGAATGCTGTTGCAGCACGCTGTCATAGCGTGGAACTCCCAGGTCGACGGTAGTGAGCCCCTCTGCGAAATTGCTTCCCGGGATGCGAACGATTGCGTTCCTAAACAAGCTGACTAGCTCCTCGCTGCCTCCACCGCATCCAGGTATACACCGGGACTGCCACCGCCAGCAGTACTGAGGCCCTCACCGTGCTGCCAGGATCATCGTGCGCCGCCGCAACCAGGAACAAGAGTGAACCTGCCAGCACCAAACCAGTTGTCACAGGGTACCCCCAGGCGCGGAAGGGCCGTACCATTTGCGGTTCGCGTATTCGCAGTACGATGACCGCGATGTAGTTTACGCAGTACAACGCCGCAACCAGAATTGCCGCCACCGCGATGATGTCTTCGAACTTGCCGCTCGCAATGAATATGGCGGCAGTGGCGGCCGAGAGCAGCAATGCCACCCGGGGTGTGCCGCCCGCGCCTACTTGCGCGGCACGCTCGGTGAACAGTCCGTCGCGGCCGATCGCCAGCAGTATGCGCGGCGCCCCCAGCAGAACTGCGTTGATCAGGCTCAGCAGCGTGAGCAGCGAAAGGACGGTGACAAAGCGCCCGCTCCAGGCTGGGAAAACGATACTGGCGGCATCCGCGGCAGGCAGCTTGGAGGCAGCCAGCGCAGGAATCGACAGCACATGAAGGAATGCCAGATTCATCAGCAGATACAGTCCGATCACGATCAGCACACCGCCGATCATGGCCCTGGGCAGATGTTTTGCGACATCCGTGTCTTCCTCCGTGAAGTAGATCGCTTCGTACCATCCGTCGTAGGTGACTACGATTGCCCGCAGCGCCGCCACCACTGGCACAAGCCATGGGAGCAGTCCAACACCCCTCGCAAATCCCGCCGGCACAACGGCAGCGTTCGCTCGGACGGGATGCAGGAGACAGGCGGCAGCCAGTAGTAGAAAGGTAATCGCCGTCACCGAGCTGGTCAGCTGTTGCAGCGAGCTGGTAAGCCTCAAACCGCTCCATTGCAGGGCGCAAAATAAAAACAACAGCGCAAGCGCCACCAAGGTCTGGCGGGCCGCCATGCCAGGAACAAGCGCGCCAAAGTATTCGGCTGCGGCCACTGCCGCGTATGCGACCACCGCACAGTTGTTCAGCCAGTCCGCCCACCCTACGGCAAAACCCGCGGGAGCCCCAAAGGCGCGTTTCGAGTAGATGTAGAAGCCGCCGGCCTGCGGCATAGCGGTGCCCAGCTCGGCCACCGATATTGCGCCCAGTAGCGCATAGCAGCCGCCGGCGGCCCACACCAGCATGATTGGCCAGAAGCTACCCAATTGCCCGGCGATCGCCCCAGGCAGGCGCAATATGCCCACCCCCACAGTGCCGCCAAAGATCACCGCGATCCCAAACCCGAGACCCAGGATGCGTGCAAGGGGAGTGCGCGACCGAGCTACGCCCCGATCGGCAGCGCTCTTCACTTCCGGCGGCATTCAGTTACTAATACCAGCTTTATTGCCGCTGCCGCCACATCGCGGGTCGCATTCCCTGCTCCTTGACGCGAGGCTGGAATCCGTAATAAACTCCTGTAGGCTACCAAAAGGTCAAGGTATGGACAATGAGAAGTCGGATATCCTCCATGGCTCACTGGGACTTATGGTGCTTCGGACCTTGGACACGTTAGGCCCGCAGCACGGGTGGGGAATCGCGCGCCGCATCGAGCAGATCAGCGGGGATGCGCTGGCGCTGAATCAGGGCACGCTCTACCCGTCGCTGCTGCGCCTCGAACAAATGGGATGGGTCGCCTCGAAATGGGGCACGTCCGGTAATAACCGCCGCGCGAAATTTTACTCCATCACGCGGGCCGGCAAGAAGCAGCTGGCCGCTGAAGCCAAGACCTGGGAGCGGATCTCCGATATTCTCGGCCGCTTTCTCAAACCGGCACATTCTCCCAAGCCATCCAAGGAATCCGCATGACTGCCATCCGTGTATTCTTGAGCCGGCTCTCCAGTCTCTTTCGAACGCGGGCGCTTGGAGCGGGACATGGATGATGAATTCGATTTTCACCTCGAAAACGAAGTCGCCGAAAACGTCCGCCGAGGAATGAGCGCGGACGCAGCGTTGGCAGCCGCCCGGCGCCGCTTTGGCGGCGTTGCCCAGATGAAAGGAGGCTTACCGGGAAGCTCACTCGCTACCGTTCTTCCAGGTGCTGTGGCAGGATCTGCGCTTCGGTTTCCGCATGCTCCGGCGCAATCCGGGCTTTTCGATTCTCGCCATCCTTTGTCTGACTATCGGAATTGGCGCAACCACCGCGGTGTTCAGTTGGATCGAGGGAGTTCTGCTTCGTCCGTTTCCGCTGAGTAGCCCACCAGGAGCGAATGATGGCCGTGGCCGGGACCTATCGCGGCGTGGCCGGCGCGCCTGGGGACTCCACCGATTTATCCTGGCCGGATTTCCAGGATTTCGAGAAGAACTGCAAGCTTATCGATGCTTTCATCGTGGATCGAATCACCGGGGTTACGCTAGCCATCGGCGACCGGGCCGATCGTACGACCGGGAGCATTGTTTCGGCCAACTATTTCGATGCGCTGGGAGTCCGTCCCATCCTGGGGCGAGGGTTCGAACCCGCCGAAAATTCCGGCCGTAATGCTCATCCCGTGGTTGTAATCAGCTATCAGATGTGGAAAGAGCGTTTCCATGGCGATCCGGCGATCATCGGCAGAGCGCAGATGCTCAACGGCATGCCGCACACCATCATCGGCGTTGCGCCGGAAGGCTTCTATGGCACTTTCGTCGGCTGGGCGATGCAGTTCTGGGTTCCTGTATCCATGCAGGAACGATTCACTCGAGATGGATACCAACTGGAAGACCGCGGTGCGCCCTGGATTGAGGGTTTCGTGCGGCTCAAGCCGGGCGTTACTCCGGCGCAAGCGCAGGCCGAGATATCCGCGGTGGCGGGACGATTGGAGCACGATTATCCGGCGACCAACCGCGGCCGGGGCGTGAGACTGTTCCCCTTGTGGAAGACTCCCTTCAACAACGCGGGCACTATGTTCCCAACGCTCTCTGTTGCGCTGGCGGTGGTGTGCTTCGTGCTACTGATCGCCTGCGCGAATGTGGGAAACCTCCTGCTGGTAAAAGCATTCGGGCGGCGGCATGAGATGACGGTGCGGCTTGCGGTGGGCGCCGGACGCGGACGGCTGTTGAAACAACTGCTCACGGAGGGGCTGATCCTGTCGGCGATCGCGGCGGCGTGTGGACTCGTGGCCGCAAACTGGTGTCGCAACCTGCTCCCGCTGCTGCTCCCGTCGCGAGGTGGCGTCATCGATGAGATTGCCCGGCGAGATCGATTGGCGAGTGCTCGCCTTAAGCACCGGCGTTTGCCTGATCTCGGCCGTCTTCTTCGGGCTGGTGCCCGCGCTGCAGAGCCGCAAGATCGACCTGGTCTCCGCGCTGAAGGCGGAATCGGGCGGAGTAGTGGGCGGAAGCCGGCGAGCGGTATTGCGCGGGGCCTCATCGTGGTGCAGGTGTCGCTGAGTTTCGTTCTGCTGGTGGGCGCGGGGCTCCTGCTCAAGAGCCTGGGCGCGATTCAAAACACCAGCCCCGGGTTCACCACTCATGGAGTGCTGACTACCTCGGTGGATTTGACGGCCGCTGGATACGATACCGAGCGCGCCAGGAATTTTCAGGACTCGCTGACGGATCGCCTGCAATCGCTCGGAGGCGTGCAATCGGTCGCGTTCGCGCGAGTGACGCCGTTCAGTTATACCGGTTATTCTTCCGCTCCCATCGCAGTCGACGGTTATGTAACCGCCCCGGACGAGGATCCTACGGTGGAATACAACGAGGTGGGTCCCGGGTATTTCGCTACCATGGGCATCCCTTTGGTAGAGGGCCGCGAGTTCACCCGCGCGGACAAGGAAACCGCGCCGCTGGCCGCGGTGGTGAACCAGGTTATGGCAGCCAAATACTGGCGCGGGCGCAGTCCGGTGGGCAGCCGCGTGCAAGTGAAAGGGCGCTGGATGCAGGTGGTGGGCATCGCAAAAATGTCAAAGTACCGGAACTTGGCGGAGGCGCGGAAACCGTTCTTCTACGTGGCGATGCGCCAGAATATCAATGGCCAGAATCTGAATATCCGAACATCGCTCTCGCCGGAAGCCATGACCAAAGCTTTGGTCCGCGAGATCCATGCGCTGGACGCGAATCTTGCGCCAGGCGAAGTGATCACGATGCAAGAGCAGGTGGACCGGACGACGGCGGTGCAGCGCGTGGCGGTGACGATGCTGGGCGTATTTGGCGGATTAGCGTTGCTGCTCGCCGCCATCGGATTGTACGGGGTAATGTCGTACACGGTTTCGCAGAGGACCCGGGAGTTGGGGCTGCGGATGGCTCTGGGCGCCAGCACATCGAATCTATTGGGGTTCGTACTGTCCCACGGACTCGCGTTGACAGCGGGTGGCGTGGTGCTTGGCGCGGCCGCCGCACTCAGCTTGACGCGCCTGATGGGAAACCTGCTCTACAACGTGAGCCCGCGAGATCCACTGGCGTTCGGATCGGCCTTCGTGGTGATGGCGATCGCGGCGCTGGCGGCTTGTTTCCTGCCGGCGTTCCGCGCAGCGCGCACTGACCCGGTCCGCGCGTTGCGGCAGTGAGCCTTGGCGCGCGACAGCGATATGACACCGCCGAGAATCGCCCTTTGCATGGCCCGCACCTTTTCTCGTCACCGCGCCCACAACCGTTTGACGAGACAGCCCGCGCGCTGCTCGATGGCCGCCATGGCGTCCAGAATCACGTCTTCGCGGAAGCGGCGCCCCACCAGCTGAACGCCGGCCGGCAGATCCTTCAACCAGGTCCACCGGCACCACACCGGCCGGAAGCCCGAGATAGTTAACGCCATAACTATAGACCGCGGCATCGAATATATCTTTGGTCTGCGCAAATCCCAGCGCATCGTAGTTCCACGAATAGAGCGGCCGCATCAGGAACGGCGTCAGAACCAATGGATAGGCATCCAGGAACACATTCCAGGCGCGCATCATGCGCGTTCGATCGGCCAGGCCGGCGCGATAATCGTCAAGATCCAGAATCTTGCCGAGTTCGTAATACCAGCCAAAGATCCGGCGCAGATCGTCGCTTCCGTACTGGTCGACGATTGGGCCGAGTGTTCCCTTCAGTTCGGTGAGCAACACCGTGAACCAGCCGCGCGCCGGCTCCATGATGGAGGGCGGCTCGACCTCGACAACGTCATATCCAGCGTCGCTCAAGTAACCAGCTGACCGGTCAAGCAACCGGGCAATGCCGGGATGCATCTCGTATCCCTGACTGTTGCGCGTCACGGCAACGCGAATTGGTTTCTCCAAAGGCTCGCCATCGAAGGGCGCAGGCACCCAACCTGGATCGCGCGCATCGCCCGACGCCATCACGCGCGTGGCCAGGCGCACATCGGCAACGGAGCGGGCAATCGCGCCTTGCACCGATGTCAGCTGAGCCAGCAGGCCGCGCTCCACTTTCGCCGAAGGATTGAACGCCGGCACTCGACCCGTTGAGGGTTTGAGCGTTGCCACGCCATTGGCGAATGCCGGAAACCGAAGTGAGCCGCCGATATCGTTGCCGTGATGAATGGGGCCAAAGCCTGCCGCGGCGGAAGCTCCCGCGCCGCCGGACGATCCCCCTGCTGACGCGTCGGGATGCCACGGATTCCAGGTGCGCCCGTGCAACGGGTTCACGGTAGTTAAACGCATGGAAAGCTCCGGTGTGTTGGTGCGGCCCACGATGATCGCCCCGGCGCGCCGCAGGTTGCGTACCACCGCTGAGTCACCGGGCGCGATGAGCTTGGCGAAGGCGGGCAGCCCGTTGGTGGTCGCCTGACCCTCCTGGTCGACATTCACCTTGATGGTCACCGGCACACCGAACAGCGCTCCAGGCTCGGGCAACTGAGGGAGCGCGCGATCGGCTGCTGCTGCCTCAGCCAGGGCCTGATCGGTGAGATCCACTACGATCGCGTTCAGCTTCGGATTCAGCGCGCGGATGCGTTCGACGACGGATGCCATCACGTCGGAACACGAAAATCGCCTCTCCCGGATACCAGCCGCCGTCTCCACCGCGCTTCTCTGCCATAACGGCTCACCCATTCCTGAAGTCTCCTAATGCGGTCATCGCCCGAACCTACCACAACAGGTCGCCCTGCCGCACCAGCTGTTCGATCCCCTAACGAAATTCCAGGATCTGGATCACCTTCGCGCCGCATCGTATGCACCACGCCCCAACAATCGGATGAATGCTAGCGCCGCACAGGCACGCTATGTCTAGCGCGGTTCCCGTGGGATAAGGTTCCCGATCGTAGCTTAGCTTGGTTACCTGATCTTCGATCACCACGATAGTGTTCATGATGACAACAACCAGCCTGGAAGTTTCATGTGCGCTCCTGCCTTGACGAAAAGAGGAGCGTCCTGCGCTTTCGTATGCGGCGGGGCTCTAAGATCGAGGTGCCCCTACTATCGCAGGCCGCTCGGTGAAACGCAAGGCCTCAGCACAAAGCCTCAGGACAAAGTGGTGACAAATTGCGCGATGCGATCGATCGTTGCCTCCCTCTGATCAAGATGCGCGGAGTGGCGGCAGTCGGGAAGCAGCACCAGCTGCGCGGAAGGGATTCGCCGCTGAATGGCTTCCATCTGTCGAGTTGTCCCGTATTGGTCATCGCGCCCTTGAATCACAAGCACCGGACACCGTATCAGATCGAGATACGATTCGATGTTCCACGAGCGGAAGCGCGGGTCCAGCCAGATATCGTTCCAACCCCAGAATGTTGAATCGGCGTGCCGATGGTAACGCCACAGCTTGAGGGGAAAGTTGGTGGTCTGGTACAAAGTCCTGATCTTCGCAATGCTTTCCACCGTCAAGTCTTCCACAAATACGTGAGGCGCTTCCAGGATCAATCCGCGCGGCGAATCCGGATACTTTCCCGCATAGATCAGCGCGATGGAGCCACCGTCGCTGTGGCCCAGTAAGATTGGCCGCTCGATGCCCACTTCCTTTAGCAGCGGCGGCAACACCACCTCAGCTTCGTGATGCATGTATTCCACCGGGCGCTTCTCTTTCAGCCGGTCTGAGCTACCGTGGCCAAGTCGAGAATAAACGAACACGCCACAACCCGTCCGGTCTGCGACCAGCCGCGGAAAATCCTTCCACAGCGCCACTGAACCCAGCCCCTCATGCAGCATTACGATGGTGGGCCGTTCAGACGTCCGTGATGCGATTGTTAACGTCTCCAGCCGCTTGCCGCCGACTTTCACCTTACCGGCCACGCCATTGTCGGTTCCCAGAGTGCTCTCCGCCCCTTTGGAAATATAATACATGCGAGCCTCCCTTTGGCTTGTCAGGAGCGATTGCGCATGGAAGCAGCCTTAACCCAGACTCATTTTGTCGATTACCGCAACCACCCGTCCCGCTATCGCCACTGGAGGCTCTCTTTTGACGGCTCCATCGCCACCCTATGCATGGACATCCAGGAAGAAGGCGGAATCCGCCCCGGTTACAAATTGAAACTGAATTCTTACGATCTGGGCGTGGATATCGAGCTGCACGATGCATTGCAGCGCATCCGCTTCGAACACCCCGAGGTCGGGTGCGTGCTGCTTACCAGCGGCAAGAACCGCGTATTTTGCTCCGGCGCTAACATCTACATGCTGGGCCTCTCCAGCCATGCCTGGAAAGTGAACTTCTGCAAGTTCACCAATGAAACGCGAAATGGGATGGAGGATTCGAGCGCGCATTCAGGACTGAAATTCATCGCCGCCTGCAACGGATCCACGGCCGGCGGCGGATATGAACTCGCTCTAGCTTGCGATGAAATCGTACTGGTTGACGACCGTTCTTCAGCCGTGAGCCTGCCCGAAGTTCCGCTCCTCGGAGTTCTTCCGGGCACCGGAGGCTTGACGCGCCTTACGGACAAGCGCAAAGTGCGGCGCGATCTGGCCGACGTATTCTGCACCACTCCGGAAGGCGCTCAGGGCCAGCGTGCAAAACAGTGGGGCCTGGTGGATGAAGCGGTGAAGCCGCAGCAATTCGACGCGTATGTGCGGAAGCGCGCGTTGGATCTGGCCCAGGCCAGTGATCGCGGCGCCAGTGCTCATGTGACTGGCGACGGCGGTGTCGAGCTGCTCCCTCTATCACGAACCATCAGCGAACCGGCTATCAGTACGAGCACGTCTCCGTGGAGTTCGATCGGCCGGGCCGCACCGCTACGCTGACCATTCGCGCTCCCAAACAAACGTCCCCCCAGACCATTGGCGAAATCATGAGCGCGGGTGCGCGCTGGTGGCCGCTCCAAATGGCTCGCGAACTGGATGATGCCATTCTTACGCTGCGCACCAATGAACTGGACCTCGGCATCTGGATTTTAAAGACGGAAGGCGATCCCGAGAAAGTCGAAGAAGTGGATGCGGTGCTGACCGCACACCGCAGGCATTGGTTCGTGCGGGAAGTGATCGGCATGCTGCGCCGCACCTTCGCTCGGCTCGAAGTGTACTTCGCGTTCCATCTTATGCAATCATTGAGCCGGGGTCCTGCTTTGCGGGCAGCCTGCTCGAACTTGCGTTCGCAGCGGACCGCGTCTACATGCTGGACGATCCGCAAGGTGTCGCTTCGGTTGTCCGAAATGAATTTCGGCGGGCTTCCAACGGCCAACGGACTTACCCGGTTGGAGGCACGGTTCTATGAAGATCAGGATCGGATTGCGCATCTCCGCGGATGTGTCGGGCAGCCGCTTTCGGCGCAGGCAGCTCTGCAACTCGGCCTGGTGACCTTCGCGCCCGACGAACTGGATTGGGCGGACGAGGTCAGGCTCGCCATCGAAGGACGTAGCGCGCTTTCCCCGGATGCGTTGACGGGGCTTGAGGCTAATCTCCGCTTCGGCGATCGCGAGACCATGGATTCGCGGATCTTCGGGCGGCTCTCGGCGTGGCAGAATTGGATTTTCATCAGTCCGAACGCGGTGGGGACGGCTGGCGCCTTGAAGGTCTATGGCACTGGTTCCCGCGCCATGTTCGATTGGGAGCGAGTTTAACATGTCTGAAGTCACCGACGGAACTCAACTACCGATTGATTATTCGCAGCGCATTCCAAACAACGTGGATCTCGCCAGCGACAAAACTCTCCAGCGCGCTTTGGAGCTGATGGCAGCCAGCCTTTCTCGAATTGGTGGAAAGACACCGGCCCCGTCGACACGGCAAAGCTCGAAGTCTATCTGCGAACGGCTGTCAGCGTGGACAGAGGCGGCTGGGCGAACTTTGGATATGTGCGCATGCCCGAGTACCGCTGGGGCATTTTCCTGACGCCTCCCGATGAAAACAGAAAAATCAATTTCGGCGATCACCAGGGACGAGCCGGCCTGGCAGGAAGTTCCGGGTGAATACCGATCGCACGCTGCGGCGCATCATCGTGACCCAGGGCGACACCGAGCCGGCTCCGTGGAACAGCAGCGGCTGCTCGGCGTGACCTGCCCTTCGCTCTATGATCTGAGGAACATTGTTCCAGGTGAATGTCGAGGAAGGGCGGCACCTGTGGGCGATGGTTTACCTGCTGAATCGCTACTTCGGCCGCGACGGGCGCGAGGAAGCCAAGCTCTGCTGGATCGGCGCTCGGGCGACGCGAACAATCCACGCATCCTCACAGCGTTCAATGAGAGGACCGGCCACTGGCTGGCATATCTACATGTTCGCGTTCTTCACCGACCGCGACGGCAAATTCCAATTGTCGGCGTTGGCCGAGTCCGGTTTCGATCCTCTAGCGCGCACCTGCCGGTTCATGCTTACCGAGGAAGCGCACCACATGTTCGTCGGCGAGTCCGGCGTGGCGCGCATCGTTGCAACGCACCTGTGAAGTCATGCGCGAACACAACTTGACGCGATCCTTCCCAAGTGCGCGCCCAGGGAGTGATCGATCTGGAAACCTTGCAAGATTCGTGAATTTTCACTACAGCGTCACGTTGGATCTTGTTCGGGTCCGAAATCTCATCCAACGCGGCAAGCTTTTTACACCGGCGGTCTGAAGGGCCGCTATGACGAAACGAAGCTCGCGGACGATCACGCGCTGGCGAGCGATCGTACACGGTTCAAGAGATGCGAAAACGGACGCATCGCGGACCGGCACGTGCCGGCTTTGACGGCCCTCAATGCGCGCTTGCGCGACGACTACATGCGCGAGATTCAGGCTGGCCTGGATCGCTGGAATCGGATTCCGGAAAAGCTTCGGAATCCCCTTCCGCATGACGCTTCCCCATCTGGGCTTTCATCGCAAGATCGGAAATTTCGCCGGTCACCACGTCAGCTCCCGATGGGCAGGTTCTTTCAGAGGCAGCTTGGGAACAGCCAGTCCAGTGGCTGGTTGCCGTCGGATGAGGATCGTCGCTTTGTCGATTCGCTAATGGGCCGCGTCATCGAACCGGGAAAATTTGCCAACTGGATCGCACCGCCGGCGCGCGGCATCCATGGGCAGCCGATTGAATTCGAGTATGTCCGATTCGGTTGACGCCAATCAATCGCTTCTGGACCGTCTGCGGGCAGTCCCGCATGAAGCGCGCAACCTGTTTTGCGTAGTGGTGCGGCAAGCTTACCATGGGCCCCTGCATCCCAAGTCACCCGGAGTTGCCACGCCGCCCGAAATCCTGGAAGCCTGTGGACTGGATGTAGGTGAGTTTTACCGGTTGCTCAAATTGCTCCAGGGCGCACGCCTGGTGGATGTTTCGGGCGATTATCCGTTCGAAGAAATTCGCCTTGCAGCGGAGGCCTCCGTAGCCCAGGGGATCGCGGAGCGTTGCCTGGAAAAGGGCGTGGCGCTTCAGGAAGTTTTCGTTGGCCTGAATTTGGCCTTACTGCGGCAGTGACTCTCGTTTGCGCTGCCATTCCCGCAGTTTGTATCGCAGAAGTTTTCCGGCCGCGCTCTTTGGCAGCTCCGCGATGAATTCGATCCGGCGGGGATATTTGTAGGGCGTGATTCGTTGCTTCACGAAATCCTGCAGCTCACGAAACAGATCGGAACCACCGGAAAATCCCTGCTTCAGGACCACGAAGGCTTGCGGTGTGTGAAGCTTGCTCTCTTCCTCGTAGGCCACCACTGCCGCCTCCAGGACGCTGGCATGTTCGATCAGCGCGCTTTCCACTTCGGCCGGCGACACCCATTGGCCCGAGACTCTGAACAAGTCGTCGGACCGGCCGGCGTACCAGAAGTATCCATCCTGGTCGACTGAATATTTGTCACCCGTGAAGAACCATTTTCCACGCATGCGGTCCCGGCTCAGCTCCCGATGGTTCCAATAGCATTGCGCCGTGCTGTCGCCTGAAACCAGCAGATCTCCTATAACGCCGGGCGCAACCTCGTTACCGTCCGGGTCGACGATGCGAAGTGCGTAGCCCGGCACGGCTTGTCCTGTACTGCCCGCGCGAACCCGCCCAGCCCGGCTGGAGAGATAAACATGCAATACCTCCGTGGATCCGATGCCGTCCAGAATCTCGATGCCCAGCCTCTCTTTCCAGCGCCGGAAAATCTCTGCCGGCAAAGGTTCCGCCGCCGAGATGGCCAGACGCACGCTGCTTAGGTCGAAGCGTTCCCCGCGCTCCATCTCCTGCAGCATCGCCGCATAGTGCGTAGGCACGGAAAAAAAGAGCGTGGGCCGCGTAGCCTGCGCGGTCTCGAGGATCGCTTTGGCCTGAGCCTTCCCGGGATACAGCACGGTGGTGGCGCCCACGTGAAAGGGAAACATAAGCCCGTTGCCCAGCCCGTAGGCGTGAAACAATTTCGACGACGAGAAAGTTACGTCATCCGGGCCGATATCCAACACGCCACGGCCGTAGCCTTCGCAACAACAAATCCAATCGCGATGCAGATGCACCGACGCTTTCGGCCTTCCGGTACTTCCCGACGTCCACAGCCAAAAAGCCACGCCGTCCTTGCCGATGGGCTCACAATCCAGTTCGGGCGAACAACCGGCCAGCCACTCGTCCCAGTTCAAGTGGCGCTCTTGAAACCCTCCGCATACCACGACGTGCCGGAGATAGGCTTGGTGCGCGAGCGCGGGCGCAACCTCGGCGTAGAGAGAATCATGGACTATGAGGACCTTGGCGCGGCTCTCCGTCAGAAAATACGCGTAGTCTTCCCAGCGCAGCGCCGTGCTGGTGGGGATGGCGACTGCTCCCATTTTCATCGCTCCGAAGTACCCGGCGGCGAACTCGGGGCCATCCGGCAGAAGCAGGAGAACCCGTTGTTCCTCCTGCACTCCCAGTTGACGAAGACCGTTGGCAACGCGGCCAACCTGTTTGGCGATTTCCAAATAGGTGAACGTCCGATCGCCCCAGAGGATGGCCGTTTTGCCGCCCCGGCCCTCCCGAACGTGGCGGTCTACAAAATGGTCCGCGGCGTTAAACTTCTCCGGGAGATTGATCGCCATACTGCGAGGCCCATTATAATGTCAAGACGAATGCTCATTCTCCGCAGTTCGGAAACATGATCTGCGCTGTTTGATACAAATATCGCCGCCAGTTCGGCCATTCGTGTCCGCCCGTGCTCAAGACCCAGAAGTTGCGAATACCGTATTGGTTCAACAGCGCGAGATCTTTCTGGCCGTTGTTTAATGCGATGTCGGTTTCGCCCGCAGCCATATAAAACGGCACCCGGAACAGGTCGTTGGTCTTCGGGTCCTTCAGCAGCGGCGCGAAGTTCGCGTCGAACTGCTTGAGGCTCTCCTCGCTGATGTGCCCCGAACTGTACACGTACAACTCGCTGAAAGTATCCAGGTGCGGCAGCCCGGTGTGCATTACGACGAAGCCGCCCATGGATAACCCGGCCAGCGCCCGATTCTCGCGGTTGGCTTTGGTCCGGTAGTGGCTATCCACATAGGGAATGATGTCCTTCAGATATTCCTCGGTACAAGCGTCATCCTTGCCCGGGGCCGACGGCGTATAGTTGGCGCACGCGCTCGTGTTCGGCATCACCATGAGCATCGGTTTGGCCTTGCCGGCAGCGATCAGATTGTCCAGGATGAACTGCGCGTTGCCGCCCCGCTTCGGGTCATCCGACGTCCAGTTGGAGTCATCGCCGCCCCCACCGTGATTCAAGTACAGGACCGGATACCGGGCGTTTCCGCTATAGTCCGGCGGCAGGTAGACGTGCACTCGCTTGTCGACGCCGGCATAGTTTTTGTAAGTCGCCTGCACTACCTTTCCGTGCGGAACGTCGGCCTTCGCAAAAAAAGCCGTCTCCGCGTAAGCAGGCAGCGCGGGCAGGATCGGCAGAGGACAGACGCCTGCCTTCGGAGCTGGACGGATTGGGGGACGCGGCACTTGGGCCAATCCCAAGGTAGTCAGGGCGAATAGCGCCAGCAACACGCTAGCCGTCACCGGCACTCTTTTGGATGAATACCTCCACAGCGCGAGCACCAGCAAAAGAGTGCCAGCCGCCGCGCCAATGATGAAGTACCAACCCGCTACGAACCCGCCGCTCCAGTCCCGCAGCAGGCCCAGCATCTGCGGCCCAAGGTAGGAGAATATGCCCGCCACCATGCTCACGACACCCATGACGCTGCCCGTTTCCCTGCCCTGCAACACGTCCGCGGCCAGCGTGTAGGATTGCTGAATTCCGGCGTGCCCCAAGGCCAGCACCAGCGCGGCTCCGATGCGGAACACCAATAGATCGCGCGAAGTCATCGCAATCCCGCCTAGCACTCCCAGCGCGGCCAGGGCCGCCATCACCTTCCAACGATGAAAGCGATCCATCAAAAATCCGAACAGCAGGTTCACGAAAATAGCCAGCATGAATCCAGTGCTGATTATATACGACGCACTAACTTGATCCAGATGAAATAGGGCCTGAGCCGCGGAAGGGACAAAGAAGTTCGCGCTCAAGCTTCCCATTCCGGCCAGGCCGGAAAGCGCGGCGAGCGACCAAACCAATGGGCTCCGGAAGGCGCTGGCAGAAACTACGCCGCCATGCGTGGGGCGCACCCGAAGAGCGTCGGGAATGCTTCGATAAAAAATGGCGAACACCACTGCTCCCGCGAGTGCCACTCCGGCGTAGGCCAGGATTCCGTTCCTCCACCCGAAATCGCGCCCAATCACTCCTCCCAACGGCGCGCCGATCACCGACGCGAGCGCGGAAATAGCGCCCAGAATGCCCATGGACGCCCCACGCACCGCAGGTGGACACGTTAGCGCGACGGCCACCATCACGCAAACAAATGAGAAGCGATATCCGGAAAGCCAAACTGCGCGCGCTCCGAACGCAGTGACAAAGCTTGGCGCCTGGCTCAACGTCGCTAAGCCCACGGCCACGGTCCCCAATCCAACGGCGAGAATCACTTTCTCTCCAAATCGCTTCGCGAGAAGTCCTGCCGGGACACTCCACAGAATCGATAGCAGCCCGTACATTCCCGCGAACAGGCCCATCTGCGCGAAGCTCATGTGGAACGCGTCGCGAATGGAGGGAAGCAGCGGTGAGAATCCCAGGTTCGACATCTGCAGCGCCAGCATGGCAAACAACGTTGCCACGTAGGGAGCCAGCCAGCGTCTGCCAGTGTTCATAAACGCTCAAGCAGCACGGAAGCGGAGAGCACGCCCCACTCCGGCCAGCGCGTCATAACGACTTCTCCCGCAAGGCCTGTTATTTTTGCACGACGCAGAAGCTCTTCCAGCGTCACTTGCAGCATCAGGCGGCCCAACGGCGCGCCGGCGCAGCGGTGCGGACCCAATCCGAATGCAATGTGTTTGTCGATTTCGGGCCGGTTCAAAATGAACTCGTCTGGATCTGGAAACACGGTTTCGTCCCGATTCGCCGACGCGTACACCAACGCGATCGGTTCACCTTTGTGAATTGTTCGTCCGCCGAATTCCACATCGTGCTTGGCGGTGCGGGCGAATCCGCGGTAGGGCGTAAACAGGCGCAGATATTCTTCCACGGCTGCCGGAATCAAACCGGGTTCCTCCTGCAATTGCCGTTCGATCTGGGGATGCTGCGCCAAGTGCACCAGAATACACCCGATCATAACGCTGGGGGCGATCATGCCGACGACGATCATCTGGCGGATGGTCCCCAGAACCAAATTCTCCGGCAGAGGCTCGCCGTCATTGCCGCGCGCCTGGAGCAGAGCGCTGGTCGGATCTTCGGCGGGATCCCAGGGCTCCGCCTTGCGTGTTTCAATGATGAGCCGCGCAAGTTCATACAGCCGCAGACTGGTTTCCTTCACCAGGTTGTCGTTCGCCTCCTGCAACGCCTGATTGTAAATCACGCTGGTTTCCTTGATGGACATGGAAAGCTCCGGAGACAGGTGAAAGAACTCCGCGAATACATGTCCGGGGAGCTTGCGCGTGAATTCGGAACAAACCTCGCCGCCGCCCGCTTCAATAAGCGGCTCCAGCAACCGGATGGTGATCGCGCGCACCGCCGGCTCCAGCCGCTGCATCTTTTTCTCGGTGAAAAACGGATTCAAGGCGCGGCGGTATGGCGTGTGATCGGGAGGATCGAAATGCAACGGAGGACGCCGGCCAGTGAACGCAACCTTGGGGACCACGTTTTGAACCGAGGTGATGAACGTGTCCGTCCGTCGCAATGCGCTGACCACATCGTCGTACCGCAGCAATGCCCAGAACCCATTCCACTCGTTGCTGTGCGCCACCGGACAGCGCCCGCGCAAGTCGCGATATAGATCATGCGCGCTGGTGAGATCCTCGGCGGCCAGCGGATCGAAATCGTCGCTAAGGCGCGCGGCTTCCCCATCAGTTAAGGGCATGAAGGGAGTGTAATTGAACCGGGCGTCCATTCGGAAAGATTTCGCCGGTTGTGCTTTAAGACGTGGCACGTCTAAACTGAAGCCATGGAGCTCCGGCACCTGCGGTACTTCGTCGCGGTGGCCGAAGAGTTAAATTTTACCCGCGCCGCCGAGCGGCTCAACACGGCCCAGCCCTCCCTCAGCCAGCAGATCAAGCACCTGGAATCGGACGTTGGCGTCCCATTGCTCGATCGCAGCAAGCGCCACGTCTCGCTCACCGCGGGAGGCAAGGTGTTTCTCGCGGAGGCCCGGGAAATTTTGGCGCGCGTGGAGCGAGCGGGCCAACGCGCGGCGCGCGCGCAGCAGGGAAAATCCATCGAACTGATCATCGGAGTGGTGCCGGCGGCCGAGATTAAGATCCTGCCCAAGTTGATCCCTCTGATGAAACGAAGCCTTCCGAAAGTCCGCCTGGTGTTCCATAACCTGCCGTCCGCCGAACAGAAGCGTCTGCTGGTCACCGGGTCCCTGGACTTCGGGCTGCTGCGAGGGCCGTTCGAAGATCCCCGTCTTGAAGTAGAAGACATCCTTTGGGAGAAGCTGGTGGCCGGCCTTCCAGCCAGGCACCCCTTGGCGCGTAAGAAGACGGTTTCCATTCGGCAGTTGAACGAGGTCCCGTTCATTATGGTGTCGCGCGAGGGCTCTCCGGAGCTGCATGACGCCGTCCAGGCGTTTTGTGAACGCTGGGGATTGCATCCGCGCGTGGTGCAACACGCTGACAACATCTTGGGGAACCTGAATATGATTCGCGCCGGCATGGGTTTCGCGCTTCTTCCGGACTACGCGACGTCTATTCTTCCCCACGCAGTGGTCGCGAAGCCTCTGGCGTGGAACCCCGAGCCGGTAGTTAGTTTGGTGGTGGCCCATCGCAGAGGAAATCCGGCCGCGGCGATGCTGGCTTTCAAGAAGCTTTTGCGCGAGTGCTTTCCCGCGTAGTATAGACCTGTGCCTCGTCCCGACCGAAGTTGGGTTTTGCCGTTCGCCGCCACCATCGTGGCGATGATGGCGATTCAGATGTCGAGCCTCGGCTTTTCGCCGCTGCTGCCCGCGATCCAGAAAGATTTCGGCATCAGTTATTCGCAGATCGGATTGTTCACCGGGCTTTACGGTCTGGTGGCGATGGCGGTGAGCGTGCCCGCAGGTATTCTGGCCAAGCGCGTGGGTGAGAAGCTCGCGCTCACCGCGGGGCTGTTGGGCGTGGCCATTGGACTCCTGCTGCTCAGCCAAGTCTCCACCTACGAATGGGCCTTGGGAGCTCGCGCCGCGTGGCTCATCGGATACCGAGTGGCGTTCGTTTGCGTCATGACTTCGATAGCCTTGGTTGCCCCGCCCGAATTTCGCAGCCGGGCGATGGGCATTCTGGGCGCCATGGCGTCGCTTGCCTCGGTGATCGGCGCGCCATTTGGGACCATCATCGCCGAGCCTTACGGCTGGCGCGGAGGGATCATCGGTTTCGCGGTCATGGCGCTGGTGGGCGCGGCCGTCTTCTGGTTCGGTTACCAGCCTGGCTCCCGCGGCGGAGGACACACTTCGCTTCACGGCCATGCCCCGTGGGCGCCAAACAGGAGCGCCTTCCGCACGCCTGTGGTTTGGAGCATGGTCCTGCTGGGCCTGATCAACATGGGCGGCTTCAGTGCAACCTTCTTCGTACCGTCGGCGGTGAAAACAACCTTCCAACTGAGCGCGATCGAGAGCGCCTACGTAATCAGCACCAGCTATATTGTCGCGATCTTCGCCAACCTTCTGTTCGGTTATCTTTGTGATAAATTCGACCGCTGGAACATGATGATCGGTCTCGCGGTGTTGCTGGTTCCGGCCTGCTTCGCGATGATGATTCCGAATCTGCTGGTTTTCCGGATAGCTGCCGCACTGGTGATTTCGCTCGGCCTCTGCGCCACGAACCAGATTTTCGCGCTGGCCGCGGACGTGGTGGGCAAAAGGGAGTTGGGTCCCGTCATGGGCGTTGTCGGATTGGGCGGAGGGCTCTTCGGATACGTAGGGCCGCAAGTGCTGGGAGTGTTGCGGGACCGCACTGGAGGGTTCACGGCCGGCTGGTATTTCGTGGCGGCCGGGGTGATCCTTTCTTTGATAGAAATAGTGTTTCTGCGTAATCACGCGCGGAAGCGCGCCGCAGTCGCGCAGGTCCTCTCGAGAAACTGACCCACTCTCCGCCGCATTTCGAGACCGTTCCAGCCGCGAGCGTCCACCATGTCCGCGACAATCGAAAGAACGGGAATGCCGCTGGCTTCGAGCGCCCGCTCGATGAAACGACTGCCCGTGGCTGATGGACGTGTTCCGAGCGGCTCCAGCACCAGCGCGGCGTCGATGCGGTGCTTCTTCGCCTGATCGACAATCCATTCGTTGGCCCATGGCGGATTGTGAAGCTGTTCGTTGAAGCTGACCGTGCGGCTGGCGAGCGCCCGCAGAGGATCGTCCAGGCCGTAGCGGATGTAACCGTCCGGTCCGAAGGCCAGGTACATGGACCACACGAACACAGCGCCGTAGTCGTCTTCAAAAGCCGTGTAGAAATCGGTATCGTGCCACAAACCGGCGCCCACCCACATAAGTCGCAAGCGTTCTGACGCGCAAGCCGCCACCCCCGCATCCACGCGCTGCTTCACTTCGTCGCGAAACGCGCGGGCGTGGGCTACGGCCCAATCGCTTCCACGCAGCCACTGCGCCGCCATTACGTTGCTCACCTGCTCGTGCATCCGGACGGGCGTCTTTTCGGCCCGGCAAATCATTTCGCGCACTTCCTCGAAGTATTGCTCTTGTTGATTGACGCCCTCCATGAGTGAACGCAAACGCTGTAAGTCAAAGGTACGTCCAGCGATGTTTTCCAGAGTCCCGATGAGCGAATGAAATTGGGCGACCATGAAGTCCAGCCGGTGGCTCTCGAAGAGTTCGTTCCAGCGGTAACGGCTCAGCTCCCACCAGCGCGGCGGAAGTTCAGATGCGCCTGGAGCGTCTAACGGAACAAACGGGGCGCCGAACTTGGCGGCCCAAATTTCGAAGACACGCTGGATGCAGTCGCACGTAAGACGGGCTGAAAGCAGCGCGGGCTTCGGCAGGCCGCCCCACGGCGCTTGCGACGGATCTCCGGAGATTGTGGACGCAAGTGACAGGCTGCAATAGCGGCACAAGCCGTCGTGATAGCCCAGGGCGTTGAGGCCATCCAGATAATAAGGCGCAAGCCGTTTCGCCGATACCATCGCGGCCCACCACTGATTGCTGACTACCGGCACGTCCATGGCGTGAAACAGTTCCAGCGGCATGTCCGCCTGCACGATGGCGTAAGGCTTTTGCTTTTCAAACACGTCCTCGCGCAGTTGCGCGAACCAAGCCTTCTGATGCGCTGCCGCGCGAACGGTACACTCCAATTGTTTTTCAGCCATTTCGCAGCCTTTGAATAAACCCGCCGATTTCATTCGACGATTGAGTGCGCAGCATTAAATGCGGAATGGCGCGCTCGTCGAGATAAGCGCGCAGGCGCGGATAGTCCCAACCTAGAACGTCATCTTCGGAAGACAGATAGAAGATCACACCATCCACCTCCGACGCTTTGCGCTGGAACCAAGCGTCGGCAATCTCCACCGGGAATACACGGGGGCTGGGAGAATCGAAATAGTATTTTTCGAAAATGGCGCGAACGGGATCAATTGTAACGTCGATGTCGAGGCCCGCGGCGCGCGAGCCCCACCAATCGTCTTCCGCCACCACGATGGCGCCATGAGCTTCGATTGCTGCGGAAAGATCAGGGCAGTCAAGCGGCGAGCCTTTGATCAGAATCCGAGGGCCTTCAAGCGGCGGCCGCGCCTCGATTTCCCGGAGCGCTGCCTGCGCGAGCAATGCGTACTCGCTGCGATCCATAAAATACCAGGCGCCGATCAGCGCCAGCGCTGTGGAGCCATGCAGCTTTGCAGCGCGACCTTCCCTCAGTTGCAAGAGCTCGCGGATAGCCCGGCGCGCGGCGTTCCCTTCGGCGATCGCTGCATAGAGAGCTTCGGGCTCGATACCCCGGCAGGTCAATTGCTCCAGCGTGCGCTTCAGGTCGTGCGTGCGTTCCAGTCCATAGGCCTCGGCTTCCGCCGACCTGGCGTGCAACAAGTTGTAGAGGATAGGCTTGGGCGCGCGCTCCGCCCCTTCGCGCAGCACCTCACGCAGATAAAGATAGAGCTTGTGCTCTGGCTCGGAAGTTCTGGGAATGACCACCGCGCTCAGGGACGCGCCTTCGGGTGAGATCAAAAACTCGAAGATTGCTTTTATGCGCGCGCTGAAAACATCTTCCATGTAACGGTCGGCGAGCGGCGTCTGCGCGCGGAGCGGGCTGAGGAGAACGGGATGGAATCCGGCGGCTCGCAACAACTCCCAAGGCACTGTGTTGGAAGTGACGCCGATGAGCGGCAAGCTGCGGGATTGAATCGCTCGTTCCTTGTAGACTTGGGTGAGGGTCGAGATTCAGATCACCTTCCGTCTTTCCAACTCTTCCAGGCGCTCTTCGGAATAGCCGAGCAGATCGCAATAAACGGCGTGGTTGTGCTCTCCCAGGCCGGGCGGAGGTGCATCGAAACCGGCTTGCGCTCCGGAGAATTTGATGGGCATGCCCATCCCGTATACATCCTCCACCATGCCGTACTTGGGATGAGCCAATGGCACCGTTTCGCCGCGCGATACGACACGCGGATCGCGGACGGCACTTTCGGGGTCGCGCACTTCCGCGGCCGGGACGCCACGCTCCTCCAAAGCTGCGACCACTTCGGCATTGGTTCTGGAACTGGTGAAAGCTTCGACAATCGCGTCGACCTGGGCCACATTCACCACGCGATCATCGCGCTTCGCAAAACGGGAATCGTCGATCAGTTCCGGCCGGCCGATGGCGTGAAACAGAGCGTGGGCAAACGCTTCCGTGGGCGCGCAGATGGAGACGTAGCCGTCCTTAGTCCGATACATTCCGAAGGGAGCCAGTCGCGGCACCGTGAGGCCGGTTCGTTGCGGGACGCCGCAGCGCTCCAGCAAATCGAAGGGTTCGCCCGACACCAGCATGGTCATGACGCCAAGCATGGAGACATCCACGTGCTGTCCGATTCCCGTGCGTTGCGCCTGATGGATGGCGGCCAGCACACCGATAACTCCGAAAAGGGGCGCAGTGAGATCCGCGAACGGCACGCCGATGCGCACCGGAGGATCGCCAGGGCCGCCGGATGTGAACATCACTCCACTCAGCGCCTGGATGATGGCGTCCATGGCCTTGCCCGTGCCGGGTTCACCTTCGCTTCCGAAGCCGGTGATGGAGCAGTAAACGATACGCGGATTCACTTCCTGCGCGAAAGCATAGCCAACTCCCAGGCGATCCAGCGTGCCACGGCTGAAATTTTCCACGATGACGTCGGCGGTCTTCACCAGGTCGGCATAGACGCCGCGCGCTTCGGAATGCTTCAGGTTCAGCGTGACGCCCAGCTTGTTGCGAAGCCGGTTGAGAGCGGAGACGGAGATATCGTCTTCGTGCCGGCGCGCGAGCGTTGCTCCCTCGGAGCCCAAGTAGGGCGCATTGGAGCGGCAAGTATCGCCTCCGCCTATCGGGTTCTCGATCTTGATGACTTTGGCTCCGAGTCCCGCGAGCAGCAGCGTGGCGAAGGGCCCGGCCAGCGCCGTGGTCAAATCGAGAACCGTGATGTCTTCGAGCGGGGTGTTTTTCAATCCGAGCGTCCGCCAGCATTGTATCCCGTAACAACTTGGGCTGGCGCTACTTGAACCAATACGGGGTTTGAGCGGTCCATTGATCTTTCGGGTATTGTTTGTGCAGCAGGTCGAAAGCGGCCTTGGATATTTGCCCGGTGGATGCGTCTCCGTTTCTGCAGCCGTAGCGCGTTACCACCACCAGGCGGTGAAGGGCTTGCGGCACCTGCGGGTCGTCGGGATGCGTCTTCGCCCACGCAAAAATGATCGGCGCTAAAAACATCTCGGTTGAGCCTTTTTCGTAGAGCTCGCCGGCCTCATGGCCGGCCACATCCCGATCCTCCTGCGACAAGACCTCGTTAGAGGGCGTAAACACCACCGGCAAACGCCACGAGATCGAATTGTTTCTATCAACGCCTCCGAGTCCCGGAGCGGCTTCCACCGGACACCACCAGGATCCAGAGCTGTTCAGCTCGGTTCTGTAATTTACCCTGACCGTCGGCTGGAACTGGCGGTGAAGCGCGATCAAGAGCGCGGCTTGGAATTTCCAGCGATCCGCTCTGAGCCCGGTATCGGGAACCAGGCTCGTCTGCCAATCCGGATGCGCCTTAGCCACAACCGGCGCAAGCTCCCGCGCCGTGGCAAGATCGTTCAGCATGAAGGCCCGGGTCCAACCCGCAAGCGCCACATCTGCCGCCGACCAAGCCGGCAACAACTTGCTGTGAGCGGCATGGTTAAGTTTCTTGAGAGGCGTCAGGGAATTCAAAACATAAGCCGAATCTTCAGCAAGGATCTCACTGTCCACATTTGTTTGGGCCAAATAGTCTGCTAAATAGTCTTTAGCTGCAATTGGCTTGCGTGGAGCCCAGCGAAGAAAATCATCGAAGCTGCCAGCCACCCGCATTCGCTCGGCGCGCCAGGCATTCACCAGCGAATCGGATTGGCCGTCGGCGCGAACCAGGAGCCGGTCCAGTTTTGCACGCAGCCCGCTGGTGTCGCCACGTTCGATGCTCAGACGAATCGCGTTGTAGCTCACCGTCCCGAAGGCGGGTGAGCTTGTGGGCACAGCATCGGCTTGCGCCAGCAGTTCGGGAACCGCGGAATCCTTCCCGCTCGAATACATTAATGCCAATGTCAGCCAGGGCAGCGAGTTTCGCGAGCGCCAACGTTGAAGCGCATGCTCGCTATCGCCTTTCTCCAGCGTTTGCACCCAATCGAATGGTTCAGGAAGGTCCGGTTTCGCCAGCGCCGTTTGAAAGCTCGCTGCCTTCAGCACAAAAACGGACTGCTGGATAGCGTCGTCAAGCGTCGGCGACTGCGGCGCCGACAAGCGCGCCGATAACGATTCGAGCGTGGTCCCCGGATGCTCTACCGCACCCAGATGTTCGAGCATTTTGCGGGCGGATTCATTGAGCGGCGCGGCTGAGGGGTCACTCGCTATCTGCATCAACTGTTCGCGAGCCTTCGCCAGAGCCGCCGCGTTGTTTTGAAGAGACGCTTCGCGCAACAACGTCCTTGCCACCAGGTAAGAGGCGACGTGCCGCCAAGGAGTTCCTGGGTCATTCGCGATGGCCCGGAATCTTTGTTCCGCTCCCCCGAAATCCTCGGAATAGAAGTGCGCGGCGGCGATCTGATAATCGCGATCCGCTCTCTGAAGCGATGAAGCCGCGCCGGGCAGAGGATCCGGATAGTCGGGTTTATCGCCACCGCAATTCCTGAAAACCTGATCTTGCGCGGACGCCCAGTTCTTTAAGGCCGGAGCCGAGCTGTAAGTTACCTGGCGATCCTCCAGCGTGCGCGCCGCGGTGAGGAAGGCGTCACCCAGGCAGTTTTCGTAATAAACATATTGATCGCCGGACGATTTGCTTCGATACGCGTTGATAAAAGCAGGCGCGGGCGGATCTTGGACGGTCTTGCGTTTTTCGAGCCAGGCTTCTTGTCCAGCAAAGGGATTTATCCCTTGGCCGGCTGGGACGGCGGCTTTACGTCCACCGGTAGTGGATCCCTGGTCCATTTTCAATCCGCTCAGCAGGCGAAAGGCGATCAGCTCGTTCTCCTTCGTCAGTGCCGGCGTGAGCAGACCGATCTTGCCGGAATTGAAAGCGAGCTGGTTCTCAGGAATTTCAGGCGGAGTGAAAAACGGTCCCGGGTCGGACGAACATGCGAACAACAGCGCGGCGGCGCCAAACGCGGCGAAAATGGCTCCTCGGTATCTCATTTCCAATTCTCGATGCGTTGCAACGCGCGCGAATACATATCGCGGTTCCAGGCTCGGGGACTAAATACGTAGATCCGCTGAAGTCCTGGCGGGCGATGCAGAGGCCATGGTTCATCGGTGGATAATCCTATGGATGAAGCGCACAAACTACCAGTCACCTGCATGTTGCGTGTCTCGTCCGGGCCCATGCGGAAAAACATTGGCACGGCTTCAGCGATGCCGGTGTGTTCCAGCCATCGGTCACCTTCGCACCAGGAGGCGAGAGCGGTGACGCCGACAGGTACCGGCGACTGCGTTTGAAGCGCGTGGAGCAGCAAGACATAGAACGCGCGTTCCGAGAGGCGGGCGTCGAAATCGATCTGCAGTCCGCGAATTGCGGGCTGATGGACTATTTGGCTCAGAGCCTGGACGAGCGGCGCGATCTGCGCCGGGCGGTGGGACGCCGCCGATTCAATTCGCACCACTGCCAGCACCCCAGTTCCCGGCTGGAGGCGCAGCGGCTGCAGCCGAGGCTCGAATTGAGGAAATCCGTTCTGCGAGATTCGCGCCGTGCCGGCCAAGTAAGCCACGCCCGTAGTGCGAGTATCTATGAAGGTAAGATCTTCGGCGCGCTGCCACGCCCACAACATTACGCCAGGTAGCTCGAAGGAGGTGCGCGAACGATGCTCACACGAGCAGTCGATCATCAAAATGGCTAGGACGACGATCGCAGCGCGCATTGAAAATCAGGTGCCGGATTCAGCGTAGCATGCAAGCGCTGAGCGGCCGGAGACTGCGACGCGCTTGTTCTCGCCTAATTCTCGCTCGGCTTATCCACCTTATCGATCACCATCACATCCACCGCCGCTTTGGTGGTTCCCATTTTGAGCCCGAGCTGCTGTTGCATCGCGGCGAAGAGGTCCGGCGGCGCGTCGGCGTCCGCTGCGGGTGGCGGGGCATTGGGCGGCGGTCCGCCGCCGAAGCCGCTTCTCTGCGACGGATCTGGTGTCCATTTCAGTACGAACGAGTAGCGCGTATCGCCCAGACCGGTCTGGTCTACGACCGGCAGTTCCATGAACTGAGCCTGCATCACACTTGCGAATTCTGCGATGGTCCCGTTGCGAACGTTGAATCCGCGCTGCGGCAGTCCCCCGAATCCGGGGATGGGCAGCGTGCTGTTCTCTTCCTTCTTGATCTTCTCGCCACCCTTCGCCACGGTAATTGCGTAAACGGACAGTTCCTTCTTCTCGTGATGGAATTTGAGGTTAAACCGGTCCGCCAGCAGTTTCTGGAGCATGGCTTTCAACTGGTTGACACTGGGCATGCCGGCGACATCGGGCTTGGCCGAAATGTCGAACTTGTCGGAATCCACCCACGCAGGCGCCCCGATTACCTGCTTCGGATGCATGTCGTAGGCGAATTTGATCAGGTCGGAAAGATTCGTGTTCAGCGTGTTCAGCATGCCGCTTCTGTTCAACGTGATGCCCCAGCCGGGCCGGTTGGGATCCGACGGTTTGATGGTGGCGACTTCGAACTCCGGTTTCGCCTTGTCGTCCATCATCTTCGGCGGTGGAAGAGGCTCGGGAATGGTCCACGCGGTCTCCGGAGTGGCTTTGACCAGCGTCAGGGGCAACGGCTGTCCCTGCGTCCACGTCCCGGCGATCGTTGTCCCATCCGCGCTGAGTTTCCCCTCGTAGTTGCCATTGACGGCAGCGATCGTGAATTTCAGCGTTGAACCGCTCTGAGTGATTGCGGTGGCCGGTATCGCCTGTCCGCCTTGATCAATGCTGAACATCTCGGCCTTGAGACTGTCGGTAGCGGTAGTCGAAATCTTGATCACAACGCGGAGTTCGCCGTTGGGAACCTGCGGTATCTTCAATGCGCCCTGCCAGGTACCGGTCATGGTCTGAGCGAACATCGCGTCACCCAGCAAGGCTGCCAGGGCGACCATCCACAGCATCAGCTTTTTCATAGGGAACCTCCTGGAACTTCGATTGCCTGGAACTTCGATTGTCTGGAACTTCGATTGCCTGGAACTTCGATTGGAGGATACGATCGGCATCTCCATTCGATCGTTCCCATTATTCTACTGCTTTTGGGCCCTGCCGCCGATGCGACTCGAGGAGGGCGCGGTTAAAAGGGGCGTATTCAACGGGCGCCAGTTGCTATATACTGAGCCAGAGATTACAGCGATGAAGAAAACAGCTGGGCTTTTACTCTTATTTGGTTGCGCTCTGGTGGCGGCCGACTTCTGGCAAAAGCCATACATGGAATGGCGCGATAAGGATGTCACGAAGATGATGAACGATTCGCCGTGGGCGAAGTCCGCCAGCGTTTCGATGAGCGGCCCGGGCGGTGGCGCGCCCCCAATAGCGCCGGGCGGTGGTGGTGGCGGAGGGTTCGGTGGCCACGGTGGCCCGCAGGGTGGAGGCGGGTCGGAATTCGGACCTGGCGCCCCGGGTTCCGGGCCGCCTTCCGTGGATGTTGTGGCTCGCTGGCAATCCGCGCTTCCCATCCGGCAGGCATTCGTGCGTCTCAAGTTTGGCGCCGAAGCGGACAAATCGGCGGAAGCCGCGAAGGTTCTCGAACAGCAGGACAGGCCTTATGAAATCGTCCTCTCCGGCGCGATGGGAATGTTCCTGGGCGGCAAACCGGGGGACGCCGCGAAAGCTCTCAGCGAAGTGAGCTTTCTGTCAACCAGCAGGACGGGCGAGATCAAGGCCGTACAGATCGAAGTGAGCAAACCTGGAAAAACGATGGATGTGCTGTTCGCGTTCCCGCGCACCATGCCTTTCACGGTTGACGACAAAGAGGTCGAATTAACCACCAAGCTGGGAACTTCGACTCTCAAGTACAAGTTCAAACTGAAGGACATGGTGGTGAACGGCAAACTCGAAATGTAGCCGCTACTTGCCGGCGTCTTTTGCAAGATCGGCTTTCATTTTCTTACCGTCGGCCTGGGTGAAGTACCCCGCGCTGACGGCTCTATCCACAGAATCATCTACCTTGCGGGCACGGTCCTTGGCCGACGGGTAGAGGCCTGAAATGCGAGCCGCTTCAAACGGGATGGTGTGCCCCAACTCTCGGCAAGTGCCCGGTCCGGGACTGGTAGTCACGACAGTTTCGAGTGGCGCGTCCACCCAAGGGTTTCGCACCCCCCCCAGAGCGTGACCAAATTCATCCATCACGAGTGCCCCGTCTTTGGTTTCAATCCTCGCTGCCTTGGGAGGAACCACCCCTTTCGCCACCCATTCATCCAGGTTCCGGTAAGCGCCATGAAAAGCGTACATCAGCAGCGGCTGGCGGCTGAGAGGGATCTGGGGATCGCACTTTAAGTTGAACGGCCAGTCCGGAGTGCCTTGGGCGAGGCCAAGAAGGTTCTGCTCGTTGAACGACGGTAGCCCCGAGTAAGCGAAAGCGTCAATGTGCGCTGCTCCCGCAATTTCATACAGGCGATAGCGGCCTTTGGGATCGTCGCTATCGGCTTTGCGAACCTTCATCGAGTCGGGAACTTCGCCCTGCGCGGCTACCGAGATCACCGGCACATCAATGTCCTTGATCTGGCGTCGAGCATCCGTGGCGGCGATCCCTGGAGCGCACTGATTGATGCGTGCGGGCGCCGGCGGATTGCGAACCAGATAGCCGTCGTAAACGGGGTTTCCGTTCGCCAGCCGGGACCGGTCGTGGATTGCATTGATGTAGGTGGTAATGTCACCGGCCTGTGTGGTCATGAAGATCCGTCTGACGTTCAGTCCGGCCATCGGTTGGCCAGGCTGGCCGCTCTTGAGGGCCGCCGCGACTTGGCTGTAATAGTCCCATCGCAACCCCTCCTCGATCGCCGACGGGCCATTTTTGCCCGCACCGGGGCATGCCGCGGCCGGCGTTGGATTGTCCATTGAGAGCGCCGCGTAACGTGTGGGATTAAATTTTTTGAGAGAATTGAGCGCGCCGGGCGTTGTTATACCTACCCAAGCATCGCCATGCTCCAGAAAGTAATCGCGCCCATAGCCCCACATCATGGCCCAGTCATAACGCCGCGCCGCATTGGTAACCTCCACGACGACCGTTCCGCTAAAACGCGCTGGATTGGCGGGACGGCGCAGCAGGATGCGGTTGGCGTAGGGGACGTTGGGAGTCTTAACGGTCACTGTCCCGTCCGCGGCCCAATCGTACACGTTAGCGTTACCGCTGAGGATGAATTCCTCCTCTACATATCCAAACTTGGAGAGGTCGGTGGGCTCCAGATTGTTGGCCGCGGCCATGAATGGGACGGAATCCGCCGTCACGGGAATTGGACCGGTCGATTTCGGGACCGGAACGGCTTGCGCGCCAAGGACGGCGCTAAGACCAGTGATTAGCACGGCAATTCGTAATGATTGAGAGGGAGAGACTACTGACTTCATGGCTGTCACCTTATCGTAGTCACACATGATATCACCAGGATGGTAAAAACTGTCGAGGTGTGGATGCGATCGGAGCGTAAACACACCTATATCGTTGTATCGGTCGCCCGCCGATAAAGAAATAGTGATCCGCGCAGGTGAATCGGGAGATTACTTCAAAGACGGTGGGCCCGCCGGGTCGGCTTCGCTAACGCCCGACGCCCCGTTTGCTGGCCTGCCGGAGTGGAGCCGCGACACACTCTTCAAACAACTGCTGCTATCCATCGTCTTCCTACTGTCATTCCTCCTCTCCGACGTAGCATCGACGGCGTCTTCGACGTGGCAGGGGGCGCCAGCCTGGTATCTGCCGGTGGGGCTGGCATTGGCGCTGATGTTGTATGGTGGGACGTCGTATCTGCCCCTGATATTCCTCTGTTCCTTCATCACGGCGGTAGTAAATTACCATCGGCCGATTTTCTCCTGGTGCGGAATCCCGGGCGTGATAGCGATCTACGTCCCGTACATGGTCGGTACGGCCATACTCAGAGGGCCCTGGCGGATTGATCCGGCTCTCGGCAGGTTGCGCGATGTCGGGCGATTCGTCTTGACTTTTCTGGTCGGCGCGATCTTCAACGCGATTCTCGGAACGCTGACCCTTCTGGGAGACGGCCTGATCAAACGGTCCGAGACTCTCCAGTCCATGCTGGATTGGTGGGCGAGCGACGCGATTGCGTTTGTTACCTTTACCCCTTTTCTCCTGATATTTGTGTTCCCGCGGGTGAATTTGTGGTTGAGGTCCCAGCCTGCGATTCACCCCCCGGCGTTCAGGAAGCGTCGCCTTTCCCCGGGCGAGATCCTGGAGCTGGCAGGTCAAACTCTATCTGTTCTAGCAGCGATTTGGCTGGTGTTTGGCTTTACGGCGGCAATTCCCTATCAGCCTCTCTATCTGCTCTTCATTCCGATCATCTGGATCGCAGTCCGGCACGGCCTGCCAGGAGCGGCGCTCACCACCTTCGCGCTCAACGTTGGAATGATGTTCGCCGCGTGGGTTGCCCAGCCACATGCGGGCGCGCTGCCCCGTTTGCAACTCGCCATGTTGACGCTCGGGCTGACCAGTCTGTGCCTGGGAGCGGTGGTCACCGAACGCAGACGCGCGGAGCTCGAGTTGGCGAGGCGGGTGCTTCTGGAAACCCTAGCGGCTGAAATCGGGGCTGCGCTGACGCGGGGCCGGACTTTACAGGAAGGCTTGCAACTCTGCGTCGACGGCTTCCGCACCCTGGACCCGGTTTTTGCGGGGATTTGGAGCCTCAACGATTCGACCAAGGATCTCGAGCTCCAAGCCAGTACCGGAGCCCATCCTCACAGCGACCCGAATGCATTGTTCGCGCAGGAGATCGACCGGATCGCCCGCGCCTCTACAACATATTGCACCAATGACATCGCGAATAACCCCATGATTAGTGACACGCCATGGGCGCGAAAAGAGAACGTGGTTGCGTTTATCGGCCAGCCTCTGGTTATGGACGATCTGGTGGTGGGTGTAGTTGCTATTTTCGCCAGCCACCCATTCACCAGGGAAGTGCTCCAATCGGTGGCGACCGTGGGCGAGAGTATCGGTCAATTCATTGCGAGGATGAGAACAGACACGGCGCTGCGCAAAGCCAAAGACGACGCCGAAGCCGCTAACCGGGCCAAGAGCGAATTCGTGGCCAATATGAGCCATGAGGTTCGTACTCCGCTGAACGGCATTATCGGCATGACCGAATTGGCGCTCGACACCGAGCTCACTTTGGAGCAACAGGAGTACCTCCAAACAGTAAAGACGTCCTCGGAATCCCTGTTGGTGGTGATCAATGATGTTCTCGACTTCTCAAAGATCGAAGCGGGCCGGATTGAGATGGACGCGGTTGATTTCAACTTACGGGATTGTTTGGAAACGACGCTGAGGGCTTTGGCGGTACCGAGTGATGAGAAGAACCTGGACTTGCTTTGTGAGATTGCGCCTGAGACGCCCGCTGTAGTCCAAGGGGATTCCAGCCGGCTGCGGCAGGTCTTGACTAACCTGGTCGGCAATGCGATCAAGTTCACGTCGCAAGGCGAAGTGGCTGTCACGGTCGGCCTGGAAGCTGAGAATGGTACCGATCGGGTGCTCCATTTCACGGTGTCGGACACCGGCATAGGCATCCCGCTGGAAAAGCAGCAGCTGATATTCGACCCTTTCGCGCAGGCCGACGCATCCACCACTCGCAGGTACGGCGGCACCGGATTGGGCTTGACGATTTCATCACGGCTGGTAAGCATGATGGGCGGCAAAATCTGGCTGGACAGCGACGTTGGCCGGGGAACCAAAGTCCACTTTACGGCATGCTTCCAAAGTCCCGGGCGCGCGGCGCCGGTAAAAACGGCCGTTCCTCCGGAGGTCCCACCAGGCGTCAAGGTCCTGGTGGTAGACGACAACGGCACGAACCGCAGAATTCTGGATAGGATGCTCCGGGAGTGGGAAATGAAGCCGAAGTGCGTGCAGAACGCAATGGAAGCACTGGCGGAGTTATCTGCTGCCAGGAAAACGTCCGAGCCCTATACCTTGATTCTCAGCGACCTGCACATGCCGGGGATGGGCGGTTTCGGCCTAGTGGAGCGAATCCGGCAGCAACCCGAGTTATCGCCCGCCATCATCATGCTGCTCACCTCCACCAGGCACCGGGAAGACGCTGAGCGTTGCAGGCAGTTAGGAGCGGCTGCCTATTTGTTGAAACCTATCCGGCAGTCGGAATTGCGCGAGGCCGTCGCTCGTATTCTCGGCTCCCGTGAGACTCCGCAGCCGACGCCCGTCTCCACGCGGAGCACACAAGACCAATTACAAGCGCTGAACATCCTACTGGTAGAAGACAACGTGGTGAATCAACGGGTGGCCAGCCGTTTGCTCGAGAAGCGGGGCCATCGCGTGGCGGTGGCGGGGAACGGACTGGAAGCCCTCAAAGCACTGGAACAGGAAACCTATGACCTGGTGTTCATGGATGTGCAAATGCCGGAAATGGACGGCCTGGAAGCGACCGCGAAGATTCGGGAAAAGGAAAGACACAGCACCCGGCATCAGCCGGTGGTTGCGTTGACTGCGCGCGCTATGAAGGGAGATCTTGAGCATTGCCTCTCTGCCGGTATGGATGGTTACTTGGCCAAGCCCATACGCCCGGCGGAGCTGGACGATCTGCTCGACAAGTACGCGGATACATCACTTTTCTCCGTGGTTGGTGGCGTCCGCCGGAAGCCATAGCGGTAGGTACTAAACGACGGCGACCGCCTCGATCTCAATCAGGAATTCCGGGCGGAACAGCCTGCGGATCACGCCTCACGAAGCAGTTCCGTGCGGTACTGGGGCGCGAGCGCCTTCACTTTCTCGATGAATGCGGCCTGCTCTTTTTCGTCTAGCTTCGGCGGGGGCGTGGTGCGTGTGGCCACCGGTACCCCAACCTGCACGAAGAATTTCTCCTGGCCCGCGGGAGAGCAGATGCAAAGCATGCGTACCGGGCTGGTAGAGGTGTTGTGAAACTGATGCGGAGCGTTGGCGGGAATATTCAGTGTGTCGCCGGCGTGCACCATCGACTTCTTGCCGCGGAAGGTTGCTTCCATCTCGCCTTCGAGCAGAATAAAGGTCTCCTCGAAGTCATGCCGATGCGGTGGCGGGCCTCCACCTGGCGGGATGTGCATGTCAATGACGCAAAAGCGTCCATCGGTCTCGCCGCCCGTCACGGTGATGGTGTAGGTATTGCCGACCAGACCGACATGAGAGAGGTGGTCCGGTCGCGCGAGCGTGACAGTGCGTTGGGGGTCGTCCTGTGGTAGAGCAGTTGCCATTGCGTTTCTCCTGTGTGGCGTGTGGGTCGGGGCGCTAAAGGACGGCGACGGCCTCGATCTCAATCAGGAATTCCGGGCGGAACAGCCTGCGGATCACGACGACGGTCGCAACCGGTGGATTCGCCGTATCGACGTACTGATCCCGCACCTCCCGGTAAGCGAAGAACTCAGAGGCCTCCACCGTATCCACGACGTAGTAGTTCAGTTTCACCACGTTTTGAAAGCTGGCGCCGGCGGATTCCAGCGCCGTCTTCAGATTCCGAAACACCTGTTGAAGCTGGGCGCGATAGTCGTTCAGGCCCACGATGTTTCCGGAGGCGTCCAGCGCCACCTGGCCGGCGATGAAGATCGTCTTGCCGGCCGTGATCTGAACCACGTGCGAATATCCATTCGGCTTGTGCAATTGCCCGGGGTTGGACAGATGGAAATTCGAGCTGTCTGGCATGGTGGACAGGCGGTTAGTCTCCGGCTTGCGGTGAAACTTGGGCTATCGAAGCGGCAACCTCCGCCGGAAAAGGCTTCTTTGGCAACGGCATCTTTCGCAGGCCGATCGCCGCGAGTGCCGAGCACAGCGCCAGCGCGGCGCTGCCGTAGAACGCATAGTTCCAGGTCCCGGTTTTCTCAAACAGCGTCGCGGCGATGCCGCCTCCCAGAAGTGACGCGAAGCCCTTGGCGCTGTACAGGAAGCTGTAATTGAGCGCCGAGTTCTTGCTGCCGTACAAGTCAGCGAGTACGGCCGGGAATAACACATACAGCTCGCCCCAGGTGAGGAACACGAGCACCATCAAGACCACGAATAGGCCGCCGCTGGTCCGTCCCAGAGTCGGGGTGGCGAGCAGGAAGAGGGCCTGGAGCAGGAACGCGATGAACATGGTACGCTCGCGGCCTAGATAATCCGAGACCCAGCCCCACAGGATGCGGCTGGAGCCGTTGGCGAGCGGCGTCAGGACCAGCGCCACCGTCAACGCGGTCTCCGCGATCTTGAAATTGGTGGCCACCGGTTTGAGCTGCGCGGTGACCATCAGCCCGCCGATTCCCACCGCCAGCATCGCGAAAAACAGGAAATAAAACTGCGGCGTGCGCAGCATTTCCGCGGAAGTGAAGTCGAGATCGTGACGGCGGACCTTCGGCTTCACAACCGCCGCTCGAACGGTGTAGCCGGCCGGTGGGTTCACCAACACCAGGCCGGCCAGTACAATCAATGCGCCGTGCGAGACGCCTGTCCATAGGAACGTGTCTGCATAGCCGATGGTGCGAATCAGGTGGTTGAAGAGCGGGTTAAAGGCTGCCGCGCCCATTCCATAGCCAGCGGTGATGATCCCGGACGCGATGCCTCGCTGGTCGGGGAACCATTTCACCGCCATCGCCACTCCGCATGCGTACACGCACGCGACGCCGACACCCGCCATCGAGTAGAGCAGGTAAAACGAGGTCAGGCTGCCAACGTGCCCCAGCGATCCCCAGCCAACCGCGCACAGCAGCCCCGAAAGAGCCATCCAGACGCGGGGGCCCGACTTGTCGATGAAGGAGGCCACAAACGGCATGGTCCACGTGCCCGCGGCGATAAACACGCCAAAGCCCCACTGCACATCGGAAAGCGTCCAGTGCTGTTGTGCATGCGCCTTCACCATAGGCTGCGCGAACAGCGTCCAGGCGTACTGCAGGTTGCCGATCATCACCATTCCGACGAAAGCGGACCACAGCCGCACCCATCGATTCATCGAGCACTCCCTGTTCCTCGCGCGTCCGGCTCTCCGGCGTGGGGCGCAAGTGGGATCATCATACCGCAACAGCGCATGTCAACTTCCGAGCAGGCTGCCGGCCTGGATTCCGCCTGCCTGCGCCAGCTCGCCGCCACTCGTTTTTTTGCCATCTTCGAACTTGGCCTTCAGCACTTCGATCAGGCCGCCCTGGGCGGTGACCTTGAAGCTCTGAGGCGTCACGTCCGTGACTTCGCCGATCTTCCCGGGCACGTCGGCAAAGCGCCGGAAGACGGTCTTGCGGGCGTCGAAAATCTGCAGTTTCTTGCCGTTGAAGGTGGTCCACGCGCCCGGCGCCGGGTTGCATCCCCGAACCAGGTTGTAGACCTGATCGATGGGCTTGGCCCAGTCGATTTTCGCCTCGGCCGTGCGGCACCAGCCTTCGTAACTGGCCTGCGATTCGTCCTGCGCGGTCTCGGTGTGCTTGCCGGCCAGTACCAGGTCCGCGGCCTCCAGCATGGCTTGCGACGCCCATCGGGAACAGGCGATCGAAATAGACGGTGCCCAGCGTGTCGTCGGGGCCGATGGGAGTCTTCTTTTGCAGGATCACCGCGCCTTCGTCCAGTCCGTCGGAGGGGCGGAAAATGGTGAGCCCGGTTTCCGTATCGCCTTTGATGATCGGCCAGTTGATGGAACTCGGGCCGCGGTACTTCGGCAGCAGCGACGGATGATACTGGATGGTGCCGTGTTTCGGAATGCGTCACGAATTCCTGCGGCGCGAACTGCAGCACGAAAGCCATGATGCCGATATCGGCGCCGGCTTCCTGCATGGCCCGCGCGGCTTCGGGATCCCGCAGCGATTTGAACTGATGGACTTGCAGACCCTTTTCCTGGGCGGCTGCGCGCAACGCATCCGGCCGCGCGCCTTCCTTCTCGGGCGCGCAGAACACCGCCGCGACTTCGTCGCCGCGAGCCAGAAACGCTTCCAGCACGGCTTTGCCGAAATCCTGTTGGCCGATAATCGCGATTTTCATTGCGTCCCTGCTCACTCTTTTCGGCGGCGCGAGAAGGCGCCCGCTTGTTTTTTGGCCGCAATCTCGGCGTCGCTCCAGCCCAGCACCTCTTTCAGGATTTCGTCCGTGTGCTCGCCCAAAGTGGGCGATCGCTCGATTTTCGCCGGCGATGCCGAAAGCTTGATCGGCATGCCGACGTTGAACCATTTGCCGCGCTGCGGATGGTCGAGCTCGACGTACATCTCGCGCCCGCGCACGTGCTCATCGTTCGCCAGATCCTCGGTAGACATGATCGGGCCGCAGGGCACATCGAGCTCGTTCAGGATCTCCATGAATTCGCGCTTGGTGTAATTCGAGCGCGAACTGCTCCAGCAGCCGCCACATCTCGTTCTGGTTCTTGCGGCGGTCGGCGATCTTGGCGAAGCGCGGATCGGCGGCCAGATCGGGGTGACCCACATCGGGACCGATCCGTTTGGCGAGCCCTTCCCATACCGCTTCCTGCACCACGACGTACATATAGTCGTTGGGCCCGCCGGGCTTGCACTTGATGGCGTTGCCGAGCTGGCCGCCGCCGGAATCGTTACCGGCGCGCGGCGTTTCGGTCAGGCCTTCGGTCGGCACCGAATACTCGGAGAGCGTCCTGGCGCGTCAGGCGCTGATGATCGCGCCATTTGACGCGGCACAGATTCATCACGCCGTCCATCATGGCGACTTCCACGTACTGCCCCTCACCGGTGCGGTGACGCTGCTGCAGCGCGGCGAGCAGTCCGATGGCGAGGTGCAGGCCGGTGCCGGAATCGCCGATCTGCGCGCCGGTGACAAACGGCGGGCCTTCGGGTACGCCGGTGGTGCTCATCGCGCCGCCCATCGCCTGCGCCACGTTTTCATAGGCCTTGAAGTCGGCATACGGGCCGGAGGAGCCGAAGCCCTTGATCGAACCCATGACCACGCGCGGGTTGATTTCGTGGACTTTCTCCCAACTGAATCCGAAGCGGTCGAGCACGCCGGGGCCGAAGTTCTCCATGAGGATGTCGCTCTTCTTCAGCAGCTCGACGAACACCGCTTTGCCTTCGGGCGACTTCATGTTGACCGTGATGGAGCGCTTGTTGCAGTTCAGCATGGTGAAATACAGGCTGTCCGCATTCGGCACGTCGCGCAGTTGGCCGCGCGTGGCGTCGCCCGCGGGCGATTCCAGCTTGATCACGTCGGCCCCCATCCACGCCAGCAGTTGCGAGCACGGTTGGCCCCGCCTGCACGTGCGTCATGTCGAGGATGCGGATTCCCTTCAATGCTTCCATCTATCTTTTCTCCTTTTTTTAAAGCACCCGCGGACTACTTGTACATGGTCTGGTTCGAGGTGCCCGACGAATACACGTCGCGGTTGATCACCACATCCACCAGCGCCGGCATGCCCGGAGTCGCGGGCTTTTTCGAGCGCGGGCCGGATGTCCTCCGGCTTGGTGACGCGGATGCCGAAACCGCCCATCGCCTCGGCCAAGCCGGTCGAAGCGCACGTCGCCCACCACATTGCCGATGTCGCCGCGGCCCGGGTATTTGCGCTCCTGGCCAAAGCGGATCTGGTTCCACGACGAGTTGTTGCCGATCACGCCCACATACGGCAGCTTGCGATGCACCATGGTGAGGAAATCGAAGCCGGTCAGCGTGAAAGAGCAATCGCCGTAACAGCACCACACGTCGCGCTGCGGCTGCGCCAGCTTGGAGGCCATGGCGAAGCCGGTGCCCACGCCGAGCGTGCCGAGCGGGCCGGGGTCCATCCAGCCGCCGGGTTTATGCGGCCGCACGATGGAACCCGAGAACGTGACGATGTCGCCGCCATCTCCGATGTAGACCGTGTCTTCCTGGAGGAATTCGTTGATCTCGTGGCACAGGCGCACGGGATGGATCGGCACTTCGTTGGCGGCGATAATCTTGTCGTTCTTGCTCTGGCTCTTCGCCTCGTCCTCGCGCAGCATCTTGAGGAACGCGATCGTGCTTGCCCGTGGTGTCGCCGCGGGAAGCCTCGCACATCGCGTCGACGATGGTGCGCAGATTGCCGACCAGCCCGAAGTCGAAGTCGCGATTGTTGCCGACGTTCCTGTAATCCATGTCCATGATGACGATCTTCGCCTTGGGATTGAGGCGCCGGCCGTAGCCCATGCGGAAATCGAGCGGCGTGCCGGCCAGCAGGATGACGTCGGCGTTGTCGAACGCGGCCTTGCGCGAGGGCATGAAGCCGTAGGGATGATCGCGCGGCAGCGTGCCGCGCGCCGAGCCGTTGACGTAGATCGGCATGTTGAAATGGCGCGAGAACCGGTCGATGGCGTCATGCGCCCGGCAGGTGCGCGCCTGCGTGCCGAACAACGCCACGGGGCGCTCGGCGTTCGCGAGCAAGTCGGCGACCTGCTCGCACGATTTTGGGATCGCCGATGAAATCCGGCGGTCCGCCGTCGGCGCCGCGCACGCGGTAATTTTTCGGGATAACGCACTTTGGACGCCTCGACCTTGCCGTCCATGATGTCGTGCGGGATTTCGAGGAAGCCGGGTCCGGGCGCGCCGTTGTACATTTCGCGAAACGCGATGCCCATCATTTCCGCCACGCGATCGGTGGTCATCACCAGCGACGCGAATTTGCTGATGGGCGTCATCATTTCGGTGTGACGCAGTTCCTGCAACCCGCCCATGCGGTATTGCTTGAGCGGGGAGTTGCCGCCGATCAACAGCATCGGGCTCTCCGCGCGGATACGCGTTGGCCATGCCGGTTACGGCGTCGGTGGTGCCGGGGCCGGCGGTCACCACCGCGCAGCCCAGCCCGGTGATGCGCGCGTAGGCATCGGCCGCGTGCGCGGCCACCTGCTCGTGACGCACGTCGACGATCTCGATCCCTTCGTCGATACATCCGTTATAGATGTCGACGATGTGGCCGCCGGAAATGGTGAAGATGTGCTTGATGCCTTCCTGCTTGAGCATTTTGGCGACGATCTGGCCGGCGGAAATCATTCGGTGCCGGCGGCGGCTTTGCTATCAATGGTGGTAGCGGTAGTCATATCAATCTCCCGTGGATGGTGAACTCTAACGCTCGCCGTGCGATCGGCCAGCGACATAAAGATTTATGATGTCACAAAGCGGGTAATCGGACGGCCTGCGCGCGAGTTTGAGCTGATGCTACCCACTGGCGGACGTCTGGCCCCACAATCTTGCGGTCGCGATCCTGGCGCCTTCGGCTTGGGCCTTTAGCTTCGCCCATTGGATAGTCGGATGTACCCTGCGAGTGAATGGGCCTTGCGCGAAGCCGCAATCCGAACCGGCCATCACTCTTTCGCGGCCGACGATATTGGCGTAGCGAATCAGGCGGTCCGCGACTAGCTCCGGATGTTCCACCACGTTGGTCGCGTGGCTGATGACGCCGGGAATCAAGACTCGATCCTCCGGCACTTTGACGTCCTGCCACACCTTCCATTCGTGCTCATGGCGAACGTTCGCAGCTTCAAATTGATAGCCGCCTACGCGCAGTTTGAGAAGCAGATCGATGATGTCCCGCAAAGGGACGTCGAAAATGTGAGGCGCGTTCCAGCTACCCCAACAGATGTGATAGCGAATTCTGTCCTGTGGGAGACCTTCCAGCGCATGATTGAGCGCGTCGATGCGCAGCTCCGCCCAGCTCCGGTATTGCGCCAGGGTCAAGGGCGGCACGATTCGCTCGTAGGTCCACGGAAGAAATGCATCGTCGATCTGGACTCTCAAGCCCGCGTCCAGCACCGCCTTGTATTCCTCGCGAAGAGCGTCGGCCAGCGCAAACAGAAGCGACTGGTCATCCTTGTAATATTCGTTCTTATAAAACGGAAATGCGCTAGCGGGAGCCACCACCGGCAGGAAAGCATCCTCCACATTGATTTTTGCGACCGCGGCCTTGAGATTGGCGATGTCGCGCTGAACCTGCGCCTGCCCGGTGTAGCGGATGGGGCCGTTACAAACGTTGATGGTGTTGCCGGGCCGCACGCGAAGTCCTTGCGTGGGAAAATACTCCGCGTAGAATTCCGGGAAGGCCGCGAAGTCGCGACCCATACTCCTGGTTGCCAGGGGATCCTGGGCTTCTTCCGGCGTCGCCGCCCGTTCACTGAAACCTGAGATCCTTTGGTGGATGTACCAGGCCCAGTTATCGGTCTTGCCGAATTCCCCGTCGCTGACGATGTCCACGCCCGCTTCCGCTTGCTGCCGGACAACTTCGGCGATGGATTCCCTCAGACATGCCGCGTGCGCGGATTCGTCAAAAGGACGGCCCGCTTCGATCTCCTCCAGGAAGGGGATCAATTCGGGCGGCCGAACCAAACTGCCGACGTGCGTGGTCAGAATTCGATTTCTATTGGTCGTCACTTGTGTCCTCCGAAATTCGCGGCCAGCACGGCGGCCATTTCGTCGTAATATCCATTGATGCTGTTTTCAATGAACGTATCCGTGCTGTCGGTATGCGCCCATCCCAGGTCGTCGAGCTTGAGCCCGGCGACCAGCCGATCCCGATCCTTTGGTACGCCTGCTTTCACCAGATCCTGCATGCGCTGATTCATCGTTTCGAATTTCTGGACGTACTCGCGCGCATACTGCTTGTTGAATACCGGACCGTGCCCGGGAATCACCGTGTCGAAATCGAGTTTGAGCAGGCTGTTTAGCGTTCTTACCCACTCAACCGCGCTTCCGCCGGCTCGATAATCGATGAACGGGGCGCCATCCATGAGGACATCGCCGGTATGCACTGCTTTGAGATCGGGAAAGTAGACGAACGTGTCTCCACTGGTGTGAGCGCGTCCCAGGTACAACATCTGCACTTCGACGCCGCCCAGGTACAGGGCTCCAAAATCGCCGAACACAATGCGCGGAGCGGCGGCCGGTTCATTTCGCATAGTTCCGCCTTTGCCGAGAATTTCGTCGCGCAGATTGCGTTGCGCGATCACCGGAAAACCACGGGCGAGCATGGCCGCGTTCGCGCCGGTGTGGTCTTGGTGGTAATGGCTGTTCAGGACGTATTTGATGGGCTGGGGAGTGATGCTCTTGACCTTCGCCAGAAGCTCGTCAACCTGCCACGGGAATTTGTCGTCCACCAGGATCACTCCGTCCGGCGTGACCCGCACTGCCACGTCCCCAGCTTCATGCGGAAGCCCGTCAGACAGGGCTTTCGGTGAAGAGCCGCGGCATCCCCCTGGGCCGCATGCGCTGAAGGGTCCCCGGATGACGTAGAGACCCTCCTTAATTTTCTGGACCGTCATCGGCCTGTCCGGAGGGGGCGGCGCGAGCGCTGCCTTCTGTGCCAGAGCACCGCTTGAAGCCACGACGAGGGCCAGGCAGAATCTTAGATTCACCTGAAAACTATATCAGTGCCGAAGGCTCCAGAAAGGCGCCAGTTAATTCGCCGTGATCGCACCGAAAACCCCGGTGTTCTGATCGGCTCCACCCGCGCTGAAGTAAAGCACGGTGGTTGGTCCGGACTCGGCGTTACCATCGCCAAACTTCAGCCCCCAAAGCCCCGGGAGGACTATATTCGTCCCACCGCTCTCGAGGTAACCTTGAAATTTGCCGTCCCCCTTGTAGACGCCAATCAGCCCATTGCCGGTGTTCCCCACCAGAATCATGCTGCTGAATTGCCCGAAATTGGCGGGCGAAAACGCCACTCCCCACGGCTGATTGAACCACCCTTGTTCCAACCGCACCAGAAGCTTGCCATTGGTGTCGTAACCGTCAACAGCGCCCGTACCTCCACCGGTGGTTTTGTTGTAAGTGACGAAGATATTCGATCCAATCGCCTGAATACCGGCCGGTGTGTAAGTGGCCGGTATCTTAGGGTCCGTGAAAGCGCCAGCCGGCAGTGTAACGGGGCTGAACGTGTTTGCATTATAAGCCTCCACTCCCCCATTCGCATTGGCGACATAGTAGGTTAATGCGCCACTAGTGGCGTTCGTGGCGATCGTCAGCCCTTGATAGGAAGCTCCGCTAGCACCGTGATTCACCATGACCGTCGCGGTAGACACATGACACTCCCGGCAGGACTTGCCCGGCTTGGCGGGTGTGGCCACGGCACTCCAATTTGAGAGGGTTCCATCCAAGGTTACAAAGGCAAAGTCCAAGGTAGTTGGGTTAAAAGCCGTTCCAGTGGGACTGCCTGGACCAGTGCCGCTGGCTGGCGGAACGGCAACGGCTAAGGGGACGACGGTTCCATTCGCATCGTACAAAGTGGAAAACCCGGTGACCTGGTCATTTACCCACCACTCATTCTCCCCAAAGTGGGCCTTCGACGGACGCGACAATCCCCAAGGATTAATAAGACGGGAATCCTGCGCGGTTGTCACGATATTCGTTACTGTGTAGTTGTTTTGAGCGTCGGCGCCGATGACACACATCAAGGCTGCACCCAGCATAAAAGCGTTTTTCATCCCGTTACTCCTGCTTTCCGGGCTCCTCGCTTGCGCTGAGCGGTAACCCGGGGAAAGAATAACATTTTCCTCGAATAGCGAATAGTAAGTTCTTAGCTGTGTTCCGTTACCGATTTGCGCTAGTATCGCCTTCATGCCGGGTGATCCCTCCGCGTCCCATTTGAACTTATGGAAGCAGCGGCTGGGTTGTGTGCCCGAATGCGTGTGGGAACGAACGGAGCTCGAAACGTTGGTCTTGGCCGATAACGACCTGTTAGAAATTCCCCAGCAGATCGGCCGCCTGAAACGCCTTCGCATGCTCGATCTCGGACACAACAGGCTGACTCGTGTGCCGGATGCCTTGGCCGATCTCGATGGCCTGACGGATTTCCTCTATCTCCACGACAATCAATTGAAGTCGCTCCCATCGTCTCTCGCGCGGCTGACAAAGTTGCGCTATTTGAACATCGGCGAAAACGCCTTCGAAGTATTGCCGGATTCCATTTGCTGGATGACAAGCCTGATGGAACTCAGAGCTTCCGGCAATCGGCTGGCGTCGCTTCCCGATTCTATCGGCCGTTTGGCCCGCTTGCGAGAGCTGCACCTGAGAGATAACCAACTGGCATCGCTGCCGGAGTCGATCGGGAGATTGCAAGAACTACGTCAGATCGATCTGCGCGGCAACCCGCTGACGCACTTGCCTGCGGCCATCGCCAGCCTGCCCCGGCTGGAGAAGCTCGATTTGCGATGGGTCGGTATTTCGCCGCCCGATTGGATCGCAGATATTGAAGCACGCGGCTGCCTGGTTTACCGTTAAAGATGGGCATCACCCGCAGGGCCGTTCTTCAAAGCGCCGTTCTACAAGCGTCGCTCTTCGCGCAGGGCATGGCGACGCGCAACATTCGCCCGCAACAGCGCGGGAAAGCGCTCCGGCCTGCCGTTCGATGCGAAATTCACCGACGTCGCCCGTCAAGCGGGTTTAACCGCTCCCAGCATTTATGGAAGCGTCGACAGCAAGCGGCACATCCTGGAGGCGGTACGGTTGCGGCATCGCTTTCTTCGATTACGACCATGATGGCTGGCTCGATATTCTGGTTCTGGGCGGCACCCGCTTCGGCGCTACTCCCGTCGGCGCCGGCAACCGGCTCTACAAGAACAATCGCGATGGAACGTTCACTGGACGTCACCGCGAAATCCGGTCTCGCGCGTCCCGGCTGGGCCTCGGGCGTCACCATCGGCGATTACAACAACGACGGCCTGGATGACCTGTTCCTCACCTATTACGACCAGAACGTGCTGTTCCGCAACAACGGCGACGGCACGTTTACCGACGTCACGCGTGAGGCGGGCCTGCTGCTGCCCACCCCGCAATGGAGCACCGGCTGCACCTTTGTTGACTACGATCGCGACGGTCATCTGGACCTGTTCTTCAGCACCTACGTCGATCTGGATACCGAGTCTGAAAATGCCCACGGGCTGCGATTGGAAAGGGATTCCAGTGCATTGCGGCCCTCGCGGGCTTCCCATGGGCCGCTGCTACTTGTTCCACAACGATGGCCATGGCCGCTTCACCGACGTCAGCACCAAGGCCGGCGTGGACCGAGGCCGGGCCTACGGATTCACCGCCGTCGCCGCGGATTTCGACAACGATGGCTGGCCCGATATCTACGTGGCCTGCGATTCCACTCCCAGCTTCTACTTCCGCAACCGGCACGACGGAACTTTCGCCGAAGAAGGCCTGGAGCGCGGCGTGGCGTTAAGCGAAGACGGCGCCGAGCAAGCCGGCATGGGCCTCGGCATCGGAGATTACAAGCTGGATGGAACGCTCGCCATTCTCAAGACCCACTTCGCCGACGACACCAGCGTGCTCTACGAAAATAATGGAAAGGGCGAATTCACGGACGTAACTCTGAAATCCGGCCTGGGCGTGGAGACCCGCTACGTCTGCTGGGGCGCGGGGGTCGTGGATTTGGATAACGACGGTCTGCCGGATCTGTTTATCGCCGCCGGTCAGGTTTATCCGGAGCTTGAAAAGCAGGCGCCGCTTTTCCCCTACAAGAATCCCCGCATCGTGTTCCGCAACCTGGGCGGCGGCAGGTTCGAAGAATTGTTCGATGAGGCCGGACCGGCCATCGCCACGCCGCACTCCAGCCGCGGATGCGCCTTCGGCGATTTCGACAACGATGGCGACATCGACATCGTGATCATGAACATGAACGAACCCCCGTCGCTCCTGCGAAACGACACGAGTGGAAAACACAATTGGCTGAAGGTCCAACTGGAGGCGACCATTTCCAATCGAAGCGCGATTGGCGCGCGCGTCACGGCGCGCTATGGAGGACGTTTACAGGTGCAGGAGTTGCTGAGCCAGTCCAGTTTCCTTTCAGTGAACGATAAACGCCTGCACTTCGGGCTAGGCGCGGAAACGTCCGCCGCTTTGGATGTCCGCTGGCCCAATGGGATGAAGCAGACGTTCTCGAGCGTGCCGGCCAACCACTTGGTTGTGATCCGCGAAGGCACTGGCATTGTCGCGACGCGCAAGCCCCCATTTACTCACTGAACCACGACCGTGAGGGAGTGGTCCGCTCTACGGATGCTGGCTCAACCGATCCGCTTGCTGCTGCTCGGCAGCCGCTTCGGTCGAATGTCCGGTAGCAGTCTGCACCTCGGCCATGCCGCGATGAGGCTCGGGATCGGCCGGGCGCAGCTTCGCGGCTTCGGCGAAATAACGCAGCGCGTCGGAATATTCGCGGGCAGCCAGGCTGGTCCGCGCCAAGGCGAGCGTGGTCCCGTAGAGCAGATCCCCGGCCCTGGCATCCGCCGGGTTCAGTTCGTGCGCGCGACGCAGCACCGGATACGCCCCGCGCTCGTCACCCAGCTTGAGCAACACCGCCCCGTAGAGCGCGTTCAATTGAAATATATCCGGCCATCGTTCAGCGGCCTTGGCGATCGGCTGGCGCGCTTCCTCAAAGCGATGGAGCTCATAGTAGGTGAACGCCAGGTTGTACTGCATTTGCGGAGATTGTGGCTCCAGTTCCGCGGCGCGCCGCAGCGGCTCCAACGCCGATTCCAAATCTCCGTGCTGCCCGTAGATAGTCCCCAGAGCGGTTAGCTTCGCAGCATTGCCGGGATCGTACAGGCGTCCGCAAACCGCGCGCGCCTCGTCGCGCGGGCCCTCGTCCAGTTTCTGCGCGCATTCGTGCCTAAGCTGGCTGTCGTCGGCATCGCGCCGCCGAATCTGGGCCGATAAATCGAAAGCCTTTTTCGCTTCCGCATCGCGCCCTTGTTTGCGATACACCAGCGCCAGTTGGTACGGCACGGCGCTATCTTCCGGACTTGCCTGCGCGGCCAGCTTCAGCCATTTTTCCGCAGCCGCCAAATCGCCCTGCTTCAGGCAGGCAAACCCGAGATGATAGGGCGTGTCCGGAAACGGAGGCTTGGCCATGGCCAGGGTTAGATTGCGGATCGCGCCGGGGAAATTCTGATCCTGCAAGTCGAGCCTGCCCAGATAATATGCGGTGTTGGGACTGTTTCCCAGCTCCCTCCGCACGGTCTCAAACTCCCGGCGCGCCTCGGCTGTTTGCTTCATCTCGAATAGCGCCACCGCCAGAGGAAATCGCGCCCGCATTGTCAACTTGGGGTCAAGTTGCAAGGCCGCGCGGAATTCGTTGACAGCTACGTCGTAGCGGTCCCGCTTCAGCGCATCGTAACCCTTGCCGAGATGAGTTTCCGCGGTATCCTGCCAAGCCGCCGTTTTCGCGCTGAAGACGGCAAGCAGAAGGAGAAACGCCGGCAATGCACGGCCCAGGTGGATGGCTTTGAAACCTCATTTAACGATACTCCGCCCGGCAAGGTTCGTGTGAGATTCTAGGTTCCAGGCGCTGCATGAGCCATTCGTTCGATCTCCGAAGACGTAGCTTCCTTATGAGCGGCATGGCTCTACCGCTCCTCGGCCGCCTGAAAGCTCAAAACGCGTCGCTCCTGGACGCGGGCTTTCACCTCCATCCTCATTACCGCGCCCAGACCGCTCTGGACGCCACGCTCCTCAAGGCCAAAGCTGGGCTCGACGACTTCATCACGGAAAAATATCACGATCAAATTGCCGCGATCTTAGCGGAGTGGCGGGCGAAACTGCTCGCATCTCCGATGGGATTGCAGGGCATCGAGCAGGCCCTGGCACCGGGCCTCTCGAATACCACGCCGCCTGCTCAATCGAGGATTGTGCGCCCGGGTCCGGCCCTCGAAGTTCGCCGCATCGCTTCCGGCTCCCCTCTGGGGTCGCTCAGCGCATTCTCCACAATCCACACCGCCGAGTTCCAGATCACGCGCATCGACGCGCAGCCTGGCGGCGGCTTAAGCACTCGCGTCCGCTATGAACTCGTGGGCTCAGGCCCGGGATTCCATCGCGAGCAGCGCGTGGGCTGGTGGGATCTGGAGTGGGAACCCGCCGCGCCCGATCAATATCGTTTGCGGCGCTGGCTCTCCTCCGAAGAAACGCGCAGCAGGTCCGCCAAACCCTGGTTCGAAGACATTGCCCCGCGCGCGTTCGGTCATGCTTCTTCCTATTCCGAACAAATGCTGCGAGGCGTGGATGAGTGGCGAACGGTTCTAGATGGAGCCTCCGGCATCGACATCTACGGCCATAATGGCGTGTCGGTCGGCGACATTGACGGCGACGGCTTCGACGATCTTTACGTGTGCCAGCCCGCAGGCCTTCCCAACCGCCTTTATCGCAACCGGGGAGACGGAACATTCGAGGACATCACCGAATTATCCGGCGTTGGCCTTCTCGAAAACACGGCCTGCGCCATTTTTGCCGACTTCTCGAACGCGGGCCGGCAGGATTTGATTGTCGTGCGCGCCAGCGGTCCGCTCCTGTTCTTGAACCAGGGCGGCGGCAAATTCCGCCTCAAGCCCGACGCATTCCAGTTCGCTCATCCTCCGCAAGGAACTTTCACGGGAGGGGCCGCGGCCGACTATGACCGCGACGGCTGGCTGGATATTTATTTCTGCCTTTACGTTTATTACCAGGGCGCCGATCAATACAAATATCCTTCTCCTTATTACGCCGCGGAAAATGGACCTCCCAATTTCCTGCTGCGAAACAATCGGGACGGAACCTTTCGCGACGTTACCGCGCAATCGGGCCTCAGCCAGAACAACACGCGCTACAGCTTTTGCTGCGGCTGGGGCGACTACAACCGTGACGGATGGCCCGATCTGTACGTGGTAAACGATTTCGGCCGCAAGAATCTCTATCGCAACAACGGCGACGGAACGTTCACCGACGTCGCGCCACAAGCGGGCGTGGAAGATGTTGGCGCGGGCATGAGCGCGTGCTGGTTCGATTATGACAACGACGGCCTCGAAGACCTCTACGTCGCCGACATGTGGACCGCGGCTGGCGAGCGCATCTCCACGCAGCGGATTTTCCAGCAGGACGCGTCCGCCGAAACCCGCGCGCTGTACCAGAAGCACGCCATGGGCAATTCGTTGTTGCGAAATCGCGGCGATGGAACATTTCAGGACGCTACCGTGCTCAGCGCGGCAGGGATGGGCCGATGGTCATGGTCCAGCGACGCCTGGGATTTCGATCATGACGGTTTTCCCGATCTTTACATCGCCAACGGAATGATCTCCGGCCCGATACAGCAAGATCTCAATAGCTTTTTCTGGCGCCAGGTGGTTGCCAATTCACCCGATGCCGCCAAACCATCCGAGGATTACGAACAAGGCTGGAACGCAATCAATGAGCTGATCCGCTCCGACTACACATGGAGCGGCTACGAGCGCAACGTTTTCTACGCGAACAATCGCGATGGAACATTTTCCGATGTTTCTGGCGTCGTGGATCTCGATTTCCTGGAGGACGGCCGGGCATTCGCTTTGGCCGACTTCGATCATGACGGCCGGCAAGAAGTGTTTCTCAAGAATCGCAATGCTCCGCAGTTGCGTGTGCTGAAAAATGTGGCGGAAGATCTGCCGCCGTCCATCTCATTCCGATTGCGCGGCGTCAAAAGCAATCCAGACGCCATCGGCGCGGCCATCAGCGTAGGAACCCAGACTAAGACCTTGCAAGCCGGGTCTGGATTTCTTTCGCAGCACAGCAAGGATGTGTTCTTCGGCCTGGGGCAGAGCAAAGGGCCGGTGAATGCGACCATTCGCTGGCCGAGCGGAGTGGTGCAGCAACTCCCTGATCTCCCGATCAATCATCGGGTGTGGGTGGATGAAGGCGTCGCGCCATCGCGTATTGAGCCGTTCAAAAGTTTGCCCGTTCAACCACAGTTCTTACGGCCCGAAAAGGTTCTTCCCCCGACCATCGAAACTTGGCTTCTCGTGCCCGTACCTGCGCCGGCTTTTGCGCCGACCGGCAAGCCGATGCTCCTCGAATTATTCGATCAAAAACGAAAAGTGCTGACGGTTACTGAGGACGTCGCCGCTATTTACAACGTTCTTTTTCGCTACTTGTTCGACCGGCACCGCGATCTCACGCTGCCAACCTCATTCTTAATCGACGCGCAGGGGAACATCGTCAAGATTTACCAAGGGCCCGTGAACCCGCAAGATGTCGAAGAGGATTTCAAGCGCATCGCTTCAGATACAGGCCAGCAAACTCGCGAACAACGGCTGGCCCTGGCGCTTCCCTTCCCCGGCAACGCCGAAACGTATGAGTTCGGCCGGAACAATCTGTCGCTCGGTTCGGCATTCTTTCAGCGCGGCTATTACGATGAAGCGGAGTCGGCTTTTCGCATCGCTCTGCGCGACGATCCCTCTAGCGCCGAAGCGCAATACGGCCTGGGCAGCGTCTACCTGAAGCAGGACAAAAACGCCGAAGCGCGGGCCAGCTTTGAGCAGGCTCTGAAGCTGACAGCGAGTTATCCCGACACTGGCCCTAATGCGTGGAACAATCTCGGCCTGCTTGCTACGCGCGAAGGCCGCACCAGCGACGCCATCGGATATTTCCAGGAGGCGCTCCGAATGAGCCCCGATTATTGGATCGCTCTCGAGAATCTGGGAAACGCCTTCCGCCAGCAGAAACGTTGGGACGAAGCACGCGCCATATTGGAACGGGTCGTGGCAGCCAGACAAAAGGACCCGGAAGTAAATTACAGCCTGGCCATGGTCTATGCGCAGACGGACGACACCGAACGCGCCTACCAATATCTGCAAAATGCTTTGAAATTGCGCCCCGCTTATCCGGAGGTATTAAACAATCTTGGGATCCTATTCTTGCGAACCCGGCGCCGCGATGAAGCAGTGGCCAAGTTTGAGGAATGCATCCGTGCCGCGCCCGGTTTCGATCAGGCTTACCTCAACCTGGCACGCGTTTACGGCTTGGAGGGCGATCGCGATAAGGCGCGCGCCGTGCTGCTCGAATTGCTGAAACGGCATCCCGGTCATCCACAGGCCCAACAGGCGCTCGATCAGTTGCGTTGACGAATTTCATGCCACGTCCCATCATCATTGACACCGATCCCTCGCCCGACGACGCCGTCGCATTCCTTGCAGCCCTCGCTTCCCCCGACGAATTGGAGGTGCTGGCCATAACAGCCGTCGCGGGAAATGTTCCGGTGCATCTCACGTCCAAGAACGCCCGCAAGGCTCTAGAGCTCGCCCGAAAAACTGACACGCCGGTGTACGCGGGCGCCGCCGCGCCACTGTTGCGGCCCTTGGTCACGGCGGAAGAGGTCCACGGCAAAACCGGCTTCGACGGATACGATCTGCCGGAACCGGTGACGCCTCTTGCCGCGGGATTCGCGCCGGACGCGATCGTGGATCTGGTGATGCGGAGGCCGCGTGGTGAGGTGACGCTGTGCTGCCTGGCGCCGCTCACCAATGTCGCGCTGGCGATGGCTAAGGAGCCGCGTCTGGCCGGCCATTTGCGAGAGATCGTGATGATGGGCGGCGCATTCTCGGAAGGCGGCAACATCACGCCCGCCGCTGAGTTCAACATTTACGTGGACCCGGAAGCCGCCGCCCGTGTTCTCGGCTGCGGAGCGCCCATCACGATGATCCCTCTGGATTGCACTCACCAGGCGCTCACCACCGCGCCCCGTCTCGAAAAACTCCGCAGCGTCGGGACTCCGGTGACCGAAGCGTTCTACCATCTTCTGAAATTCAACAAGCTCTTCGACGAGCGAAAATATGGCTGGGAGGGCGGGCCTTTGCACGACGCGACGGTGACCGCGTATCTGCTGGCGCCGGAGATCTTTTCGGGGGCACGCAAAGTGAACATCGAAGTGGAGTGCTCAAGCGCCCTCACGCTAGGAATGACGGTCGTGGATTGGTGGGGCGTCACGGGCAGGAACCCCAATGTGCACTTCATTCGCGATCTAAACGCCGACGCCTACTTCGATCTGGTGATCGGCCGCCTGGCCCGTTTATGAGCTCCCGGTTATAATCCCCGTATGAGGGGTGCAGCTCTTGTCTTTGTCGCGATGTGCCTGCGAGCCCAAGCCCCCAACCCCCAATCCCCTCCGCCTTATTTCGATGAGCCCAAGTTCATCGTATCGGGCGTCACCGATCCCTCCCAGCGGGGCGGTCATGGTTCCGATCCGGTTTTGCGCTCCTCCGAAACTCTGGCCAAGTCGACCGCCGAGCTTCGAACGGGCAATTCGGCTGCCGATGCGGCGGAGAAACAGGGGAATGCACTGGAGGCCGTTCGCGAGCTTCAGCGCGCCGCCGAATTGGATCCTAGCGAGACCCATCTTTTCGATTGGGGCACTGAGCTGTTAACGCATCGCGCGACGGACCAGGCCGTGGATGTTTTCGCGAATGGCCATCGCCGGTTCCCAAGTTCCACGCGCACGCTGCTCGGCCTTGCTGTCGCTCTCTACTCGCGCGGTTCCTACGATCAAGCCGCGCAACGGTTCTTCGAAGCAGCCGACCTGAATCCCCGCGATCCGACGCCGTACCTGTTTCTCGGAAGGATCTCCAATGGCCCCATCACGGAGTCCCCTGGCTTCGCGGAGCGCATGGAACGATTCGCCCGCCTTCAGCCCGAAAATGCCTGGGCTAATTATTACTATGCCGCCACTCTGGCGCGAACATCGCCCAAAGCTCGGGCGCTTCTCGAAAAAGCCGTCCGTCTCGATCCCAAACTCGGCGACGCCTTCCTGCTGCTTGGAATTGTTTACGCCGGCGCAGGGAATTTGGCTAAGGCGATTTCAGCCTACCAAAGCGCGATCGAAGCCACGCCACCGATGGAACAAGCGCACTACCGTCTGGCGCAGGCTTACCGGAAGACGGGCCAAGCGGCCAAGGCGCAAAAAGAAATTGAACTGTACCAGAAATTATCAAAGCAATCGGCGCAGCAGTTGGAGCGAGAGCGCGCCGAGATCCAGCAGTTTGTGTTTGAGCTAAAGCGTCAGTGAGGCGCGGCGGGCGTGGGAGCGGACATCAGCTTCACAAACATTTCGTAGAATTTTTCCTTATCCAGATCTACTTGAATCGCAACCGGCTGGCCTGCCGTTTTTGGCTTGTCGCGCTCGTTCCAGGTCAGCGTGTTGCCGTATCCGGCTCCGTGGCCGATGTCCACGCTGAGATAACGAGTCTCTTGTTTGGTGATCAATGCCGGGTCAATCCAAGCAGCCGCGGCCAGCTCATCCCACATGTAATCGTTGCCATCACCCGGCTGATAGAAGCGGGCGATGTAGTGCGCCAATGGGGTTCCACTGGCATCGATGCGCTTCACCATCTGCGGTGTGAGCCGGGTCTGGATGGAGATGTCCGTGGGCGTGCATGTGATCTTCTTCCACGGCGCGCGTAGCGCGATATAAGCCGCTTCCGGATCAAACCAGAAGTTGAATTCGTGGCGCGGATTATTTGCAAACTCCGGGTCGCTGGTCTGGGGATTCAGGCTCCCTCCCATGAAAACCAGCTCTTCAGCCAGCGGAGCAAACTCCGGATCGAGTGAAACGGCCACGGCCAGGTTGGTCATGGGGCCGCCCTCATAAATGGTCACCTCATGCGGATATTTGTGCACCATCCGCACCAGGAAATGCGCCGCGCCTTCCTCCGCGGGCTTGGTGGAGGGCTGCCCTTCCGGAAGCGCAGGCACCACAAACGGTTCGTGCCACCAGCGTTCGTCCCATGCGCCGGCATAGGAGGCCTTGCCATAACGCTCCTGCCATTGAACCGCCTCTTCGCGGCTGCGCACCAAGGGGAACGCCGCGCCGCTCAGCACGGGGATGTCCGTGCGGCCCATGATCTCGAGCAACCGTAGCGTGTGCGCCACTTCTTCGTCGCGCCATTGATCGCCGCTGACCACCGTGATGCCCAGCACCTCAACCCGCGGCGACTGGATGAGCAGGGCCAGCGTCTGCATGTTGCTGCCGCCGGGGCCGGAGCAGTCCTCGTTGATGATTATTTTGCGGCGGGGCTGGCTCCAGGCTAGGGAACAAGCCACGAGCACCGCTACCGCGAGCCGTGTCATGCGATCCAGCTTAGCTCACCTTGAGATGGGCCCCGGGTTCAGAAAGCCAGCTTAAGAGCGAATTGAACCAGGCGCGGATTGTTCACAGTGGTGTTGATCGCGCCAAACGTCGCCGGAGAATTGAAGTCCGAGCCGGGTGACCCGAACTGCGCATGGTTGAACAAGTTAAAGATCTCGGTCCGGAAATCCAGCCGCATTCCTTCACGCGGCAGCACGAAGTGCTTGATGACCGAGAAATCCGTGTTCACGAAGTCCGGACCCGAAAGCGGCGTCCGGTTCGCGTTGCCGAGTTCTCCCGCCGGCGGAGCGGCGAAGCACGAGGTGTTAAAGAACGCGGCCAACGTCTGACTGCCTAGCACCGCATTACAGGTCTGGTTCGGGCGGTTCAAGCTGTTGCCGTTGTTCTGGAAGTTGACGCCTGAGCCATTGGCGCTATCCACAATGAAGATCGGAAACCCGGAAGTAGCTTTTTCGAGAACAGTCAGCTCCCAGTTGCCGATGATGGCGTTCGCGGCGCCGCCCGCGCTGCCTCCAAATCGCCGCCCTTTACCGAACGGCAACTGGTAAATGACACTGGCGGTGAAACTCTGGTTCAGATTGATCTGCGAGAGCGCCCAATCCAGATTCTGCCATCCTGGCAGCGGGAAATAGGTGGCACCCAATAGAGTGCCCAGTCCGTCGGTGAAGCCGTTGTCATAGGCTCGCGCGTAAGTATATCCAATCAGCGCGTAAATGCCATATCGCGCGCTCTTGGTCTCGGCTTTTATCTGCAGAGAATTGTAGTGAGCCCGGCCGGAGTCAAAAGCGTTGGAAATGGTGGAATACGGAAACGCGGGATACGGCAAACCAAACGACGCCCCATCCGGTCCGCATCCAAGCGTGTATCCAGAGACCGTTCCACAAGCGCCGGGAGAGCCCACATTGATGTTATTGCCGTCAACCAGGATATGAGAACTGCGCGAACCCGCGTAGCCGGCCGTGATTACGATCTGTCCGGGCAGCTGGTGTTCCACATTGATGTTGAACTGCTGAACCCGGCCCTGCTTGAAGTTGGTATTTTGCGAAAGGAAGGTTCCCGTGAAATCGGCTGGATTCGGAGCCGACGTGAATATCGGGAATCCGGAAGACGCGCTGATGGCTGAGGGCGTTAATCCGTTTGAGGCGCAAGCCGCCGTGGCAAAAGTGCAGCTGCCGCCGAAGGCGAAGGCGTCCGATTCGGCGTAAAACGGCGGATTCTGCCACAACCCCTGCCCGCCCTGGTTCCAGGACGAATCGTGGAAGATCGCATAGCCGCCCCGGACTACCGTGTTCCCGCTGCCAAACGGTTTCCAAGCCACTCCGATACGCGGCTCTAGCGCGGTCTTGTCCATCTGAATGCCAGCATTGGAGCCGGCATTCTGGCCCGGCACCAGCATCACCCCAGTGGCCGGATCAAAGTCGGCCTGACGGTTGGCCGCTTCGGTGACGGGCGTCACCAGGGCCCAGGCTAAACCGAGGTTCAACGTCAGACTCTTACCGACGCGCCAGGTGTCTTCCACGAACGGCCGGAACAGCTTCCAGCGGCGGCCCGTGACATTGCCGTCAAACGTCTGGTCGTGGATGGCCAGGCTCGGCAGCCCAAGCATCAGGTCCGCCGCTGCATCACCGGCCCACAGCCCCGTGTAGATCCAGTAACCATCCTGGAAACCTTCGGCCAGCACATTCATCTGATTGGCGCGGATGGAGCCGCCGATCCGGATGTCATGGCTCCCGCGCACCATGTCGAACGAATCAGAGATTGAGAAGACATTGGTGCCGCCTTGGAACGGCGTATAGCCTCGATCCCCCAGCGACCAGTAGCCGCCATCCATTTGCACCGAGGTCAGACCGCAGCTTTCGCCTCCCAGATTGGCGCCCGGAATTCCAAGTGTCTGCGCATAACAGCTACCCGATCCCTGCGAGGTGATGTAGTCGAAAATCCGGTTATATCCCGCGCTGAATTGATTGACTGTAGTGGGCGAGAAAACGTGAGTCTCAGACACCGCCGCGTTACGGGCGTGATTGATGATGCCTTGGTTGCTGGCAAAAGGATCAGCTTCAGCGAACCCGGGGGCGCCGCCGGGAACGTAGGAGGTGGCCTGATCGTAGCTGAACCGCGCGAATAAGGCGTCCGAGGCGGAAATGTTTTCATCCAGCCGGATATCGAATTTCCCTTCGTTTAGCTTCCGTACGGGTTCGTTGACGTAGTTGTAACCCAGGGCGGCGTTGTTGGCGTTGGGCAGAGGATACAGGTTCATTAAAGCCTGGCCAATCGGGTTGATCAAGCTCTGCGGAATTATGTTGCAGGGTGTGCCTGCCGCCTGGCCTCCATTCGCCGCGGCGGGTAGGGCGGCGCCACCGCTGCACTGGAATGGAACCGCGGTCCCGTTAGCCAAAGTCGCATTGGGATTGATCAACTGGATGGAATTCGGTTGGCCGAATGCATCGTCGGTAAAGTTCGCCGTTCCGCATCGCCGCGGTTGGAACCAGGCCCGGTGTACGGAATCCCGTGCCGCTGATACTTTTGCTCGAAATCTATAAAGAAAAACGTCTTGTCCTTCTTGATCGGGCCACCCAGCGAAAAGCCGAATTGATTGAGATTGAATTTTTCGGTCGATGTTGCGAAGAAGCTGCGGGCGTCCAGGTCGGTATTGCGGAAGAACTCGAAGACTCCTCCATGGAACTGGTCGCTTCCCGATTTCGTGGTGACCAAAACCGTGGGGCCCGCGCGCGTCCCCCATTCCGCGGAATAGTTGTAGGTGAGAACTTTGAATTCCTGGATCGCGTCGATGGAAGGAAGAATCGCAATGCCCCCGGCCGTCAGCTCGTTGTTATCGTTGCCATCCAGCAGCCAATCGGTGCTGCTGGCGCGTGAGCCTCCCACGGAAAGCGAATAAGATCCGCGCGCGGACGTCTCGCTGCTGGGACCGCCGTTAAAAAAGCTGTTTGGGTTGGTTTCCTGAGTAACACCCGGCGTTAGCGTGGCAAGCTGCACGAAGTCGCGGCCGTTCAAGGGGAGATCGCTGACCTGTTGGGACGTGATGACCTGACCCAGGGTCGCGTCCGAGGTTTGCACGGAGACAGGCGTCGCGGTGACTTCCACGCTGGTTTGTACCGTCGCAGGGGTCAGCTTGAAATCCAACTCGCGGTGTTCGTCTACTTGCAGCCGGATGTCTTTCGCTTCGGACGTCTGAAAACCTTGAAGTTCCACCTGGACGTTGTAGTTGGCCACACCGAGCAAGGGAACAATGTACTCGCCGCTCTCACTGGTGGTGAAGGAACGGGACACACCCGTGGCGGGCGCCGTCACCGTCACCTTCGCGCCGGGCACAGCAGATCCGGTGGCGTCCGTTACGGTTCCTGAAATACTTCCCGTGGCTTGTCCATAGAGCAATGGACCGGCTAAAACCGTCATCAACCCAACGGCAGCTGCAATAGACAGCAATCTTGTAGGCATGATTCCCTTTGTGGCTGAACGCACAAAGTTCAGTCTTCAAACCGGCAGCAAAAAGACCTAGCTGATTAAGCCAGTTTTGACCTTTTTCATCACTTTGTCAAGCGAAAACAAATCTGTTACAACAGGGTTAAGATCGCGGTCGTTGCCTACGCCGGAATTCGCGGAACCACTAGATGGAAGAGCTTGAGCGGCGATCCTGCGCCGGCTTGAATGGTGGCTGATTCCGAAGGTCCGAGATAGACGCCCGCGCCGCGGGAAACATCGTAGTCTTTGCCGTCCAGGCGGATGCTTCCTTGCCCTTCCATCAGGTAAATGAGCTGATGTTTTTCTTGCGGTCGCGGCTTCGAACTTTTCACCCGGCGAAAGCCAGCGCAGCGTCCCCAAGACATTTTTGGCGCCGACTAACTGCTGATTCAGAATCTCGGTAACTTCGCCTTGCGGAGTCTTCACTCGCGGCAGCTTGTTGGTGTCGATAAAAGTAAGTGAAGTGGTCATGGACGGGTTCCTCTTATGTTTGGACCCACACGCGCCCGTCCACGCGGTTCCAGCGCAGATCGTCCGGCGTGCCATCCAGGATGTGGGTCTTGAAGCGATTGGGCGCCTGGAATTCGAAATAGAAAAGTCCGGTCTCCGTGGCGCGCAGGCGATGTTTGGCTTCCGCGGGAATAAAAACCAGATCGCCCGGTCCTACGGGACGCACGCCCTCTTCGGTTTCGACCGTGCCGTTGCCTTCCATGATGAAGTAAAAGTGCTCGCAAATCTCGTGGTAATGATAGGGCGAAGAGCCGTGGGCTTTGTACACCATCACGCCGGCCAGCATGTCGTCGATATTGGTGAGTTCCTTGTTGACGAAGAACGTCCGCTCGCGGCCCGGAACCACCGCCACCAGCTTCGGCAAATCGTCTTGCGTGGAATATATACGCCATGTTTTCTTAGCGCTCTCCGTCAACTATCGCTTAGTGCGGACGGTAAGCCACGCGCGCAACTTCGGCGTAAGGCACAGACGGCGACCGTGGCGCGGATCTCGGCTTGCGCGTGGCGCTCGACGGTCGGTTTGGTCGACCCGCGCGCCTTCTTCGCCCCACACCAGCGTCACCTGCGTGCCCGGCTCGCTGTGCGCGACGTCCACCACGCCCAGCGAGAGCATCGCGCGCTCGTTGTAAGTGTAGCCGGTGTAAGTGGACACCCCGATCGATCTTGCCGTCCTTCAGCACCTTGTCAAACGGCAGCGTCGAATAGTTAGCCAGCGGTAAGTCGATATACTTGGCAATGTCTCCGGCGTGGAATAAGGAGCCAAATACCCGCGCGATATCTTCGCCGTTCCACACCAGAGTTACTTTCTTGCGGCTCTGATTATCGGCCATTTTTTCGAGCGCCGCGCGTCCAACGAAATCATGATCGAATTTGACGAACGGGCCGTAGCCCAGATCGTAGGGAGTCAGGTAATAATCGGTGATGTTATCCGAGTAGAAACTGCCGCCCAGCGACGCCGTCGCTTCATAACTCTTGGTGGTCAGCCACTGCCGGTATCCCTTCAGCTCGTCGCCAGTATAAATCGCCGGCAGCGGCGATGGAATCCAGCCGGACTCAAGACAAGTGGTGGGATAAGCTCGCGATCCCACCTGCCGAATCCCGTATTCTTGGCCGGCTTCGACAATGGCGTCGCGGACCGCGTCGCCGTCCTCCCAGGGTCCAAACAGTTCCCAACCCGGCTGGCCCACCATTCCATGCCGCAAGGCGCGGACACTGCGGCCCGCGATGTTGAAGACGTCCATATTGAAGAAGCGGATATCGGGCGCCGGCTTTCCGGTTACCTTCTCCATGGTGCGCAGAGCGTGCGGGCCCTGAATCTGGTAGCGATAAGTCCTCCGCCGGCCTTGATTGACCGCGGACCTCTCGTCCCGTTCGGCCGTCGCCTTGTAGCCGCCAGTCTCTACGTTATATTGCACCCAATTGAGAGCGGGAGGGCGCCCGACGAGGTTGAATTTGTTTTCGTCCAGATAAAAAAGGATCGCATCGCCAATGACATAGCCGTGCGTGATTACACGCGACGAATTGCTTGGCTTGATTGACTTTGAAATTCTTGAAGCTATTGATGGCCAGATCCGAGAGCACCTTCAGCGCATCCGGGCCCTCGATATAAAGATCCGCCATATGGTGCGACTGGTCGAGAAGCGCGCAGGTCTCCTTCCAGGCGCGCTGTTCGTCCCTCCAGTTGGTGAACTCGGGACGCACCACCGGAAAGGCATAGGGTCCGATCTGCGAATTGCGCAGACGCTCGACCGGACTCCCGGAGGCTTGTAGCGCGTCCTCTAAGCTTTGCTGACTCATCGCTGCTGATAACTCCTCATGTTGTGGCAAGACGAGCGGTGCCGAACTGCATTATATCCAACGGAGGCGCTCGGAACTTTGCAAACGTTCTATCCTGATTGCGTGCCTTCCGCATTTGACTTAGATGCCTATCTCGCGCGCATTGGATATACGGGGCCACGCGCCGCAACCATCGATACTTTGGAGGCTGTGCATGCCCTTCATCCAGCCGCGATTCCCTTCGAGAATTTGAATCCGCTTTTGGGCTGGCCCGTGGCGCTGGACCTGGATTCCCTGCAATCGAAACTGGTTGCCGGCGGCCGAGGCGGATGGTGCTTTGAGCACAATACGCTGTTCGGGCACGCGCTGTCAGCGTTGGGATTCACGGTTACTAGCCTGGCGGCGCGTGTGCTGTGGAATGTCCCCGCCGACAGCCCCATTGGCCCCCGCAGCCACATGCTTCTGCGGGTGGATCTGGACGGCCGCAGCTACCTCGCCGATGTCGGATTTGGCGGCAATGTCCTGACGGCTCCGCTGCTCCTGTCGCCGCAAATCGCGCAGCCCACGCCGCATGAACCGCACCGATTGTTGCCGCTGGACAACGGATTAGTGCTGGAAGCTTCTGTGGGCGATCAATGGATGCCCTTCTACCGTTTCACGCTGGATCCGCAGTTCCCGGCCGACTACGATGTCTCCAGTTGGTATCTATGCCACCACCCCAGCTCCTTCTTCCGCCACATGTTGATCTGCGCGCGTGCCACCCCGGAAGCCCGCTATGCACTTCGCAACAACGCGCTCACCATCCGCCGCAAGAATGAAACGGAGAAGCGCACGCTGCCCGATGCCGTAGCGTTGCGCTCCTGCCTGGAGATGGATTTCGGGCTCCAATTGGCGGAATCACCCGAACTGGCGGCCGCGTTGGAGCGTGTGTGTGAAGCGTCCGGCTAATCCGGACGATCCTATATACTCTGAGCTGAGTCAAGAAAGGGATGGAAGAAACCGAATGGATCAACTCTATTGGATACCGTTAGGGATCGTGGCGTTCATCTTGCTTTACCTGATTCTAGGAAGCTTTTTCACGGTGCGCACGGCCGAAGTCGCGGTGATCACGCGCTTCGGCAAGTTCCTTCGGGTGGCCGAACCGGGACTGAACTGGAAACGGCCGTTCTTCGATACCGTGGCCGGCACCGTGAGTCTGCGCGTGAATCAGATCACGCTGACCATGGAGACCAAGACCAAGGACAACGTATTCGTCACCATTCCCATTTCGGTGCAGAATCGCGTCCGTCCGGAGAAAGTCTTCGACGCCTACTACAAGTTGTCCGATCCGGTGGCGCAGATCCAATCCTATGTCGAGCAGGTGATCCTGGGGCATGTTCCAGGAATGACGCTGGACGAAGTGTTCGCCTCCCAGTCCAGCATCGCCGCCGCGGTGAAGCAGGAGCTGGATGCGGACATGGCGGTGTTCGGATACGAAATTGTGAATGTGCTGGTCACCGATATTATTCCCGACGCCAAGGTGAAATCGGCCATGAACGATATCAACGCGGCACAGCGCGAGCAGGTGGCCGCCAACGCCCGCGGCGAAGCGGAGAAGATTCTGGTGGTCAAGAAGGCCGAAGCGGAGGCGGAGAGCAAGGCGCTGCAAGGACAAGGAATCGCGAACCAGCGGAAGGCCATCATCGAAGGGCTGCAGGTTTCGATCGAACAATTTCAAAAAGTGGTGGAAGGAGCGTCGGCGAGAGAGGTCATGCAGCTGGTGATGGTCACGCAGTATTTCGACACATTGAAATCCATCGGCGAAAGCGACAAGACCAACACGTTGTTTCTGGCTCACTCGCCCGGAGCCGTGAAGGACGTCTCCGATCAGATTCTGCAGTCCATGCTGGTGGCGGATAGGGCGAAGCCATTGACGAGCTATGGCCGTTGATCTCACGTATTTGCGCGAGCACTATGCCTCGCTCTCCGACCAGGCGCTGCGGGCGATCAAACGCGCGGATCTGGTGGAAGGCGCGCAGCGCTGTTACGACGATGAACTTGCCCGGCGAGAACATGCACGCCGCCCCTCCATTCCCGATCCGCCGGACATCCCCGAGGAGCACGCGGAGGTTGACGCGGAGCCGCCCGGCGATGAGAACGAACCAGACTGGCTGGAGGATGCTTCCGAAGTTCTCTCGCGAGCGGACCGGCCCGGATCGTTGCCGGCGGATGCCATGGTGGAAGCTCGGGACGCCTTAGAAGCTGCCGGAATTCCGTGTCATATTGAGCTATCCGAGATACCCGAAGTGAACGACGCCTCCCCGCCGCCCACACATGTATGGCGTCTTCTGGTGCCAGGCAACCTCAACCAGCGCGCGACCAGCGTACTGGAACGCGATATTTTCAATCCAGAGCTCGAGTCGGAATGGAAAACGCTCATGGAAACGCTTTCCGACGAAGACCTGCGTGAGATGAAACCCGAGATCGCATTCTGCGGCCTGTTCGATCGAGTGGAGCGCGTGACGAGAGCTTATGAAGAGGAGATCGCACGGCGCAGGTTGAAATGAGTCTGCGCGTGTATGCGATAATCTTACCAGGATCTTACCGATGGAGACCACTCGACTCTCGACCAAAGGACAGATTATCCTTCCGAAGAAAGTACGGACGTCCCGTGCCTGGGGACCAGGGACTGAATTCACCGTCGAAGAAACCGGCGATGGAATTCTCCTGCGGCCAGCCGGGCGTTTTGCCGAAACCAGCATTGACGAAGTGGCCGGCTGTCTTCGACCCAAAGGCAAGGGGTCCAAACGCAAAGCGGCGACCCTGGCACAGATGGATGCTGCAATTGCCCGCGAGGTAAGCCGCCGTCATGATCGCGGTCGATACTAGTGTCCTGGTTCGACTGCTAAATGGCGATGACCCGAAGCAGACCGCCGCGGCGCGGTCGCTGTTTGCGGCGGAGCCAATCTGGATCGCGAAGACTGTCTTGCTTGAGACGGCCTGGGTTTTGGGCAGTCTCTATGGGTTCGATGAGAGCGCGATCTCGAACGCGTTCAACAGATTGTTTGGCCTGAAGAACGTGCATGCCGAAGATGAGCCATCAGTAGCAGCCGCGTTGGCGCTTACCTCCCATGGCATCGAATTCGCAGACGCACTGCACTTGTGTAGCAGGCCGCCAGGGGCAGCTTTTGTTTCATTTGACCGGTCTTTCGTTCGACGTGCCCAGCGTGCGGGTGCGCCGGAAGTGTCCGGCGTGTCATTCTAGTCCCACGAAAGTTAAATCAAATGCGTAAATTCCTATTTCCCTTGCTGTTATTGACGATTGCCTTGCCTTCGCATGCCGCGAGCTACAAAATCGACGAGGGCTACGTGGATGCCGGCGGCGTGCTGATTTACTACACCTCGTTCGGCCAAGGGCCGCCGCTGATGATCGTCCACGGAGGCCCCGGCGCTTCGCACGATTATTTCCTGCCGTACGTGGTTCCCCTCGCCCGTCACAACCGCCTGGTCTTGATCGACGAGCGCGGCTCCGGTAAGTCAGGGAAGCTGGACGATCCTGCCGGGTACACGGTGGAGGCCATGGTGGAAGATGTCGAGGCGGTGCGGCGCGAGCTCAACCTCGGCAAGATGGCGCTCATGGGGCACTCTTATGGTGGCGTCCTGGCGCAAGCCTACGCACTGAAGTATCAACAGAACCTCTCGAAACTCATCCTCTGCAGCACCTTCTACAGCACTTCCAAAATGAACGAAGTCTTCCAAAAACAGCTGGCAGCCATGACGCCGGAGCTTCGCGAGCGCATCCAGAGCTTCGAAAAGGCCGGGCTCTTCGGTCACGGAAAGCCCTGGGAACAGGGCCGCTATCCGGAGGATTACATGAAAGCGGCGTGGGGTGAAGGCTATCATCCTTACATCTACCAGCGCCATCCGGACGCCAACGAAGACCCGCTGGCGCAGGGCATTATGTCCTGGGATCTCTACCGCGAAATGTGGGGATCGCACGGCGAATTCGTGATCGACGGCAATCTGAAATCGGTCGAATACGGCGATCGTCTATCGAGCATTCATGTCCCGACCCTGATTACAGTGGGCGATCACGACGAATGCGATCCGTCGCTCGCTCGCTACATGAGCGATAAAATCGTCGGGTCGAAGCTGGCCGTCATGCCCCAGAGCGGGCACATGACCTTCGTCGATCAACCGGATTTATTTATTCGCACCGTGGATGGATTTCTGGCGGGAAAATAGTCCGATTTTAGCGGAGTATTTCCACCAGTAGAACCCAGGCACTCACAATACCGGCCAGGAAGGAAAATACGAAGCCCGGCACCAGCCAGTACAGCGCGCCGGGCGCTCCCATCAGTAGAGCGATTCCCGCAACAATAAAGGGAACCGCCGCCAACTGGCTGAGCACGGCCCGGTGTATGAACCAGGACCAGGGATGGCCGGTCCTCACCGACAAATAGCGCACCTGCCCGACAATCTGGACGCCCCACGACGTGACGCCAATAACGAGGAACTCAACGGCAAGCATCCAGTCGGGCTGCCTCGGGATCAGCGCTACGGTACTAATCAAGAACACTTCAAGAAATTGCAGAAGCGATTCCAGGGCACGTTCCGGGAGCCCGGGGAACGTCATAATTTTGCTCTGATTAAGGGAGAACGCGACAAACACCAGCCCCGTGAGCGTGGCTGCGGCGCCCGCCTGAACGGCGAATAACGTATTCCATTCGGCTATCGATGCGACGGCCAACTATTCGGCCGGCTCGATGCGCAGCACGGCGCCTTCTTTCTCGTCGGTAAGCACGTACAAAAATCCATCCGGACCTTGCCGCACGTCGCGGATGCGCTGGCGCAGTTCGCTCAGCAGAGTCTCACGGCGCAGCTCCTCCATTTTGTCGTTGAACAGGATGCGCTCCAGATGGCCGGTTCCAGGAATCTCGCCAGTGCGTAACGAGCCGACGAAAGCGTCGCCCTTCCATTTCGGAAATTTGTCGCCGGTGTAGAAGGTCATGCCGGAGACCGCGATCGCGGGGATCCAAATTACGACCGGCGCCTCAAAGCCCGCGTGGCCGGGAGGCGCAACTTGCCAGGGACCCTGATACGTGCGGCCGTAGCTCACCAGGGGCCAGCCGTAGTTCTTGCCGGGCTTCAGGATGTTGATCTCATCGCCGCCGTTGGGGCCATTTTCGTTTTGCCACATCTCGCCGGTGGCTGGATTCACGGCCAGGCCCAACGCACTGCGATGTCCCAACGTGTACACTTCGGGCCGATGACCGGCTTGCCCCACGAACGGATTGTCGGGCGGGACGGAACCATCGTCGCGCAGGCGCAGCACCTTGCCGCCCAGCGTGTTGGGATCCTGCGGATCTCTGCCGGTGGTAGTGAAGTAAAGCATGCCGTCAGTACCGAAGGCGATGCGCGACGTGCTGGCTTCCGGCAAAACGAAGATGTCCTTCACATCCACCAGCGCGCCGCCATCCCAACGGCCCCGTGCGATGGCGGTAGTCCTTTTTCCGCCGTCCAGGGGCTTGGTGTAGGTGAGATACAAAAGATGATTCTCCCCGAAGCGCGGATGGAGCGCGATGTCCATGTAACCGTGTACCGCGCCCGGGCCGCCCGATTCACCGGCCCAATAGGAGGCTGGCCCTCCCGCGATGGACTTGGGGTCGAGCACGCCTTTACGAATAATGCGCAGACGGCCGGCGCGCTCGGTAACCAGCATGCTTCCATCGGGCAGAAATGCGGCGCTAAAGGGATATTCGAGCGCCTTGGTGACCACCACGACGCGGATCTTTTGTCCTTCGGCGGTATCGAATTCCACCGGATGATCGGGCAGCGGACGATGCGCCAGCCCAGTAGGCGCGACAGGGATGTTGAACTTGCTGTCCCACTGAACCTTTTGCTGGGCGGAAGCGGCAGTGGTTATTAGCGCGAAGCCCATGAGGGCGAGCTTGGAATTACGCATAGGGATACCTTTCTTACGAAACGCCTTGATACTACATTCGCGCCTGGCCGACTGTCAATGTGTGCCGACTCTTATTCGCGCAGCACCCATTGCGCCAGCTCCGCGAGCTTGGGTGTCTTGCCTTGGGAAAGGATCCCGATGCGGAAGATGCGCGCGGCTGCCCAGATGATGGCGACGGCGAAAACGATCACGTCGGCCAACCCGAGCCACGGCTGCCACCACGGAACGCCGCCGGGAAGGGCCTGCCGCAGCAGCATGAGCACCGGAGTGAAGGGCGGGATGAACGACATCACAATCGCCAGGCTGCCGTTGGGCTGCTGCATCACCGGGGTGAGCATAAACATCGGGATCATGATCGGCAAAATTAGAACGAATGCCAAGTGCTGGGCATCCTGCGGAGTAGCGCAGGCCGACCCGAGCGCCACTCCCAAGGCGGAGAGCATCACAACATCCGCGATCAGGTACACGAAAAACCAGGGAAGCAAATTCAGCGGAGCCAGCCCGAACATCGCCATCCCCGCCAGCGCCAGCAATCCGCCAATGATGTAGACGGTGGAGCTGGTCACCGATGCGCCCACGGAGGCCAATACCTTGCCCAGCATGAGTTCAAACGACGATGCGGAGCTCAACATCATTTCGTATACGCGCTGCATTTTGTCTTCGGCAACCGCGCCCAAGTTTGGCGCCGAGCCGAAGATGGCGATCATGATCATTAGAAAAACCAGGAAGAACGGCACGGTACCGGCCTGAATGGGATTTTTCTTTTCACCTTGCACGATATTACCGGTGACTGGATCTTTCGAAACCAGATTCATGGCCACCACGCTGACATCGCCCAACACCTGGGGCACGCGCGCCGCGGCCACGCCCAGTTGCGCCAGACGCACGCGGCGCAGACCATCGTTGACAGCGGCCGGCAGCCAAAGACTCACTGGGTCCACAAGTCCACCCGAACCGCTGTAGTACCGGACCAGTTCCTGCCCGGAATCGGCCGGCGGCCGAAGAGCTTCGGACGAGATATCCACCACAACAGCCAACTCGCCTTTTCGAATTTGATCGGAGAGGGACAAAAGTTGCGCGGCCTGGCCGGCTTCCGGCTTCACTTCCTCGAAGCTATAGCGCGGACCTCCCTGGCCGAAAGGCGCGTTGGCGATGGTTTTGCGGTTCGCTACCTGAGCGGCCTGTATCACGGATGCCTCGGAAACACCCGTGCGGTCGATCACCGCCACGCGCTGCTCCTTGGGGCTGCCTCTGTTTGCCAGGGCAACCGCCAGGAACCCTCCACCGAACAGGAGCGGCAACAAAATCAGGCCGAAGAGATAGGCCTTGCTCCGGACCATCTGCAGGTAGTCGCGCTTGGCAATCAGAAGGGTTCTATTCAACGGGCGTCTCCTCGCGCTGCGGGCCCGCGATGCGGACAAATATGTCGTGCAGCGAGGGCTTCACCACGGAAAACGAAACGATCCTGGTTCGCCCCAGCAACGCGCTGAGAACGCGCTGCGGATCGCAACCTTCCGCCATTCGCAATTCTTGGACGTGCCCCAGATCTTTGATTTGTTCTATGCCGGGCAACGCATCCAACACCTTGGCGCCGCCTTCCACTTCCACGCGGATGGTGTCGCTTCCGTAGCCCGCCTGGATGGAGGCGAGCGTCCCATCCAGTACTTTCCTGCCGCGAAAGATCATGAAAATCGAGTCGCACAGGCTCTCGGCCACGCCCATGTCGTGAGTGCTCAGAATAACCGTACAACCGCGCTTGCGCATTTCGAGAATCGCGTTGCGGATGGAATCGGCGCTCACAGGATCGAGGCCTGAGAACGGTTCGTCCAGGATCAGCAGCTTGGGCTCGGGAATGACAGTGGCGATGAACTGAACCTTCTGGCTCATGCCCTTGCTCAGAGTCTCTACTTTGTCGGCGGCGCGATTTAGCAGACCCAGTCGCTCCAGCCAGGCGTTTACTTGGGAGGTGACATTCCGGCCGCCGCGCAGCGCAGCATGAAATTCCAGGAGCGCACGCACGCGCATTTTGCGGTAGAGGCCGCGCTCTTCGGGAAGATATCCGATCATTTTGGTGCGATCAGCGGAGCGGGTAGCGGAGCGCTCTTGTCCGAACACGCGGATGGCGCCCGAATCGGGGTAAAGAATGTTCGCGATCATCCGCATGGTGGTGGATTTACCGGAGCCGTTGGGTCCGATGAACCCGTAAACGGAGCCTTCGGGAACGGAAAGGGAGAGCTGATCCACCGCAGTTACGGCGTCGAAAACCTTGGTAACTCTGTTGATTTCAACCGCCGGCGCCGTCATTACCCATACACTGTATGACTAATCCCAGGAGATGTCAAGCGCTCTCGTTGATGTCCTGCGTCTCCAGCACTCGTTTCGGCCAGCCCAGCTTGGCGATCTTGAGCATCGCGCGGCCGATCTGCTCGGTGGTGGTGACGTACTTGGGGAAGCGTCCCCGCAACGAAGGCAGCAACGGCCCCAGCAACAGGTAGAACACGCGGTAGAGTTTGGTTCTGGATCGGATGCCGTCGAGCGGCACGATCACGCCGGGGCGAAACATGTAAGCGGCGTGGAACGGCAGGCGCAGCAGTTCGTTCTCGGTCTTGCCCTTGACGCGCGCCCACATGGAACGGCCGCGCTCGGAGCTATCGGTGCCGGTGCCTGAAACATAAATGAAGGTCATGTTTGGATTAAGCCTAGCCAGCACTCGGGCCGCGGCAAGGGTGAAACCGTACGTAATGCGCTGGTAATCCTCTTCGCTCATGCCAGCCGAGGAAACGCCCAGGCAGAAGAAGCAGGCGTCGAAGCCGGCAAGTTGGTTTTCGATGGCTGAGAAATCGAGGAAATCGCTGTGCAACAGTTCGCGCAGTTTCGGATGCTGCTGGCCAATAGAGCTGCGCGAGAGAGCCACCACGCTTTCGGCGTCAGGATCGAGCAGGCACTCGCGCAGAACGCCTTGCCCTACCATCCCGCTGGCGCCGAAGAGAAGAACCCGCATGTCTTAATTAGAACCTGACTGGAATCTGGCCGATCAGAAGACATGAGCTTGCAATTCTTCCGGCGCCGCTTGCTCCTGTTCGCGTGCGTAGCCTCACTAGCGGCGCAAGAGGCGCCCGTTCCACTTTTGTCGAGCGGCCAGCCGGTGGACTGGTGGTTCGTTTTCAAATTCAATGCGGAGTCGTTTCCCGAATGTGGCGGCGCGCAAAGGACGTGCGCCTTTGGCGGCACAGTGCAGCGGTACAAAACCTTCAGTCAGCAGTTTGCGTTCGCCAGCAGCGCGGATCACTCGTTGCAAACAGGAGGCGGATGTATCGGCGACACCACCGTCGATCCGTTGGGCGCCACTTTCGGCCAGGTTTACAACGGGAGTTTTTTCTACGTGCTGTGGAACGATCAATTCTACGGCGATCCGCCGAAGGACAAGGATGCACCGCGGGGCCATTCCAAGGGCATGCTGGCATGGAACAACAACGGAACCGGAATGGTGCTGCAGGTGTCCACGCCTTCCTGGCCCGCCTCCGGCAGTGCGATGGAACCTCGCAAAACCGATGGAAATACGCTGGGATGCGTGGCCGACAACGACGTGTTAGTGAGCCAGCATTTTTTCGCGCTGGCGCTCAGTAAGGATGATGTGGTGGCAGTCCTGAAAGCTCTCGCCGCCGCGAGCGTGGTCACCGACCCTACCCAACTTCAGATTGTGAATAACGGAGGACCGGCGGACATTCAGTCGCTCGTTCAAGGTCTGGGAAAAGTATCCAGGAGCAAGACTGCCACCAAGGTAATGCTGTCGAGCGGCGTGCTGCTCATCTCGAAACCCTCCGATTTGTTTGTCCCGCCGTGGCAGATGGTTTCAGCTTTGCTGGGCGGCGAACCGCTGCGGGCCGCCACTTGGTGGGCGAAGCCGGAAATTCCCACCACCACCGCGAGCACGCCGGTCGGATGTTGGGACCCCTCGCTCGGCGCGCCCGGAGCGGTGGAGATCGCGGCCACCGGAATATGGAACGGCACAACGCTTGGCTTCGACGGCGTCGGGGAACCGGATGGTAATCATGCCAAGATCGGCGTGTCCACGGGCGATCACAGCTACACCGTTTTCGGCGATCTGAACCAGCAGGGAACGCTATCTGGGCCGCACTGCGATAGCAGCCAAAACGGCCGCGGTGGACTGTTCTTCGTCATCGAAGACGCCCAATTGTTCAACAGCGTGCGAAGCCTGATTCAGGGCGAGACGGCGCCACAATAGGATTGCCGATCTGCTAACCAGGACGCCTGAAGCGCGAGTTCACCGAAAGACAAGCATTGTTCACCGTATTCTCAGATTGCGCTTGTAGACTTCTTGGTGTTCTTCGATTCTTAATCTCAAACAAAAGGAGGCGCCATCAATGGCTAGGGCGCGGCGATCGGCCAAAAGATCTCCGTCTTCCAATCCTTGGGGTCGGGATAATCGCCCGGGTCGGTGGTGTAAACCTCCCAGGGCGCACCGGCCGCCATGAGACCCTCGGCGGCGATCCATTGTTGCACCGCGGCGTGGGCTTCCGTGAGTTTGTCATAGGAACCTTCGTGCGCGGTGGTGGCCACCCATCCGGCGGGCAATGTGTCGGCGCGAACGTCTCCCCCAGATGGCGCCGTGACATGGGTGGCGACGGGCATTCCGGCCTCAATGGTCCACAACCCGGGTCCCCATTCGAGATAGCGCGTGAACGGCTGACCAGCCAGCGCCATGCCGTTCTGTTGCGCGTGCATGAAGACGTAGCCCAGCACCTCCGCCAGTGTGGTTGCCACCTCCGACGGCTTGATTTGCCGCCGGACCACGAGCACCGGCTGCGCTCGGATTTGCTTTTTCGTAATTGAATACGCCATGTCGTTTTCCTCTGATCTCCCGCTCTCGCGAGCGTGAAAAAGCCCGATGCACGGTGCGACATCGTCGACAATCGCCGCGTGCCGGATTGCAACGGACGTGTCGCCGCCCGCCAGGCCGCGCGCGCGATAGGCGCTGGGCGCCATGCCGAAACCTTTTCGAAATGCCCGGCAAAACGCCTCATGACTTTGAAAGCCGCAGTCTAGCGCGACATCCAGTACCGAATCGCGAGTGGTAAGGAGCATCCCCGCCGCGCGCGCCAGCCGCAGCCGCCGCGTGAATCGTTTGGGCGTCTCTCCGGCCACGGCGGAGAACACGCGATGCAGATGAAACGCCGACAGCCCAGCCCGGCCGGCTAGGGCGGTGAGCGAAAGGTCTTCATCCAGATGCCCGGCGGCAAAAGCAATCACCGGCTGCACTTGTTTCAGCGGCGTTGTCACGTCCCTATGAATTTAGCTCGGACGCGCTGAGGTTTGCTTGACATTTCTTGCGGTGGTGCCTTGTCGACAGCAGAATAATTCCCGCGCTTGTGAAACAATATCCACTGACGCTTGTCTGGAGCGCAAAGGGCGCGGCGGTACGACGATTGGAGTCAGGAACTGACCACGCCGCGTTCCGTTTCGCGCGAGCTAAGAAGGAGAACCATGATGATCTCGACCTTCCTGATTCGTCTATCCGCCACATTGTGCGGTGCGGCTGCCTTGGCCTTCGCCCAAACTCCCTGCGAAAACCTCAAATCGCTCTCGATCCCCGGCGTAGAGTTCACCGCGGTGGAAACCGTTGCCGCCGGACCGTATCAGCCTCCCGCAGGCGCTGGACGGGGAGCCGGTGGTCCCGCCGCTCTGAACAACCCGGCGCCGGCAGGCGCTCGCCCCGCCGCGCAACCCCAAATGCTCCCGGCCCATTGCCGCGTGGCAGCTACGCTGCGGCCCTCCACCGACTCCGACATCAAGATGGAATTGTGGATGCCGATCGAGAATTGGAACGGCAAGTTCGAGATGGTCGGTAACGGCGGCTGGGCCGGCATCATCAGCTTTCCGCAGATGGGCGCGGCGCTGCGCGACGGCTACGCCACCGCTTCCACCGACACCGGGCACCAAGGCGGCAACGGCATGTTCGCGCTTGGGCACCCGGAAAAGATCGTCGATTTCGGCTGGCGCGCGGTGCACGATACGGTAGGTCAGTCGAAGTCTCTGATCAAGGCGTACTACGGCCAAAACTCGAAGTACTCCTATTGGAACGGATGCTCCACGGGCGGACGGCAGGCGCTGGTGGAAGTAACGAAGTTCCCGGACGACTTCGACGGCGTGCTGGCCGGCGCGCCCGCGAATCCTCACATCCATCTGCATGCGGCCGGTGTGGAAAGATCCATCGAGGAGATGAAGAATCCCGGCGGCGCGCTCTCCCAGGCCAACGTGGAGATGCTGCACAAAGCGGTGCTCGCCAAGTGCGATGCGCTGGATGGCGTGAAGGACGGGCTCATCGGCGATCCAACCAAGTGCCATTTCGATCCCGAGTCGCTGCTCTGCAAGGGCGAGGAATCGGAGGGCTGCCTCACCTCCGCGCAAGTAAAAACCGTGAAGATCGCGTTCGCCGACGTCAAGACTAAGAAGGGCGAGATTATCTGGACCGGATATGAGCCCGGTGGCGAGCTGCAATATGCCGCGCTCAAGAGCACTCCCACGCAGCCCGGCGGAGGCTGGGACAGCATTCGGATCCTGGGACACCAGGACGCCGATTACGATTTTCACAAATTCGATTTGGACAGCGACGTAGAGCTGGCGGACAAATCCGGCATCGATGCCCACACCTACGATCTTTCGGCCTTCAAGCAGCACGGAGGAAAGCTGCTGCTGTACCACGGCTGGGCCGATCCGGCGATCCCGCCGGGAAACACCGTCAACTTCTACAGCGCAGTGCTGAAGACCATGGGCCCGGACCAAAGCGATTGGCTGAAGCTGTACATGATTCCGGGCATGCAACATTGCGCCGGCGGCCAGGGCACCGATCAGTTCAACAAGATGGCCGTGATCGAGCGCTGGCGCGAAGACGCCAAGGCTCCCGCTCAGATAGTCGCCGCGCACGTCACCAACGGGCAGATCGATATGACTCGCCCGTTGTGCCCTTATCCGCAGGTGGCCGTGTACAAAGGCAGTGGACTGACAACCGACGCGGGCAACTTCACCTGCAAGGTGAATCCATAATTACGCCGCACGCATCTTAGGGGCATGCCTAAGATTGTTCGCTTCCATAGTATCGGCGGTCCTGAGAATCTGAAACTCGAAGAGGTGCCTTCGCGCCAGCCCGGCGAAGGCGAGGTGAGGTTACGCGTCCAAGCGGTCGGATTGAATCGAGCCGAGTCCGGGTTTATGCGCGGGAGGTACCTTGAAACGCCTGTACTGCCTTCCAGACTCGGCTACGAAGCCGCCGGCATCGTCGAAGCAGTGGGGCCAGGCGTGGATCCCAGTTGGGTAGGCAAGCCTGTTGCCACCGTCCCCGGCTACTCCATGAGCAAGAACGGCGTGTTGGGCGAAGAGGCCATCGTGCCCGCGTACTCGCTCGGCGAATATCCGGCGAAGCTCTCGCCCACCGAGGCCGCCGCCATATGGATGCAGTATCTGACGGCCTACGGTGCGCTAGTCACTTTTGGCGGTGTGAAGACCGGCGACTTCGTGCTCATTACAGCGGCCTCCAGCAGTGTCGGGCTGGCCGCCATCCAGATCGTCAAGGCGGAAGGCGCGATACCGATTGCCGCGACACGAACGTCAAACAAGCGTGCCGAATTACTTTCCCTCGGCGCCGCCCACGTGATTGCCACTGAAGAAGAGGACGTCGTTCAAAGGATGAATGAGATCACCAGCGGCAACGGCGCACGCCTCATCTTCGATCCAATCGCCGGACCCGGCGTGGAAAAACTGGCAGAAACCGCCGCGTACCACGGAATTCTCTTCATATACGGATCGCTCTCCCAACAGCCGACGCCTTTCCCACGGAACACGTTTCCGAAAGGCCTGAGCATGCGCGGTTATACCCTGCTGGAGCTCAGACGTGACCCTGAGCTTCTCAAGACCGCGAAACAATACGTCTTCGATCGCCTTCAAGACGGACGGTTCCATCCGAAAATCGCCAAAACATTTCCGCTGGCGCAATCGGTGGAAGCTTATCAGTACCTGGAATCCAACCAACAGGTCGGGAAAGTGGTTATCACGGTCTAATTCTATTGAACTTTCGCCGTGCGGACTCCGTCTGAGCGTTTAATAGCGCCAAACGGAGGTTTCGGATGCTGAAGTCGTTACGTCACGCTCTGCGGCTGCTGGGAAAGGCCCCGGGATTCACGCTGGTGAGCATCTGCTCGCTGGCCATCGGGATCGGCGCCACCTCGGCGATGTTCAGCTTTGCGGACGCGCTCATTTTGCGCCCGCTGCCGGTTCTGGAGCCGACCCGAATGGCCGCTGTCGCAACTTCGAGTACGGAGGCGTTCGCCAACACAGCGGTCTCTTACCCGGACTATCGCGATTACCGCGATGGCAACCATACGTTCGACGGGCTGCTCGCGGCGAGCATCACTTCGTTCGGCTTCAAGCCGAATCCGGTGGACCTTGCGAAAGTCACTTACGGCATGTACGTCTCCGGTAATTTCTTTCGCGTGCTGGGGGTCCAGCTGGTTTTGGGGCGCGGCTTCCTGGAATCCGAAGATCAAGCCGTGGGACGCGACGCGGTGGTTGTGCTGGGCCACGATTATTGGAGAAGCCAGTTCAACGCCAGCCCCTCCGTGATTGGCTCAACCATCTGGATCAATGGCGTCCCGTGCAACATCATCGGCGTCGCTCCCGAGCAGTTCACCGGCATCGACCAATTCGTTAAGCCGTCGATGTTCATCCCTCTCGCGATGTCTCCGCGGCTTATGGGGGACAACAACCTCGAGAAACGCGATGTGCGCTGGCTCACCGTGAAAGGCCGTTTGAAACCGGGCGTCGGCGTTGCCCAGGCCAGCGCGGATCTGACGGCTATCGGGAATCGGTTGGAGCAGATGTACCCGAAAACCAACCGCAACCAACGGGTGGATGTTGAGACGGAGTTCCAGTTGCGCGTGCGGCAGTCGCCGCCCAACGCGGCGCTGGTGGCAATGCTGCTCATGCTCGCGCTGTGTGTCTTGCTGGTGGCTTGCGCCAACGTCACGGGCTTGCTGTTGAGCCGCGCGCGTGCGCGGTCGCGCGAGATGGCGGTGCGGTTGGCCATCGGCGCGGCGCGTGGGGCGCTGGTCCGCCAGCTGTTGCTGGAAAACCTCCTGCTGGCGATCGCGGGCGGCCTGGCCGGCATCGCCGTCGCCTACGGTGGAACCAGTTTCTTCAACAGTATTCCGATTCCGGTGGATGTGCCTCTGGCCTACCACGTTTCAGTGGACCAACGGATGTTGCTCTTCACCATTGCCGCGTCGTTGATCAGCACGTTTCTGTTCGGCCTGACGCCCGCGCTGCAAACAACGCGCTTGGATCTTGTTTCGGCGCTCAAGGCAGCCGACGCGGACAGCGGCGGGAAGAGGCGTTTGTGGGGACGCAACTCCATCGTGGCCGGGCAGGTGGCTCTTTCACTGGTCCTGCTGATTGTTTCCGCGGTCCTGTTGCAAGGCTTCCGCGACGAGTTGCTGCAGGGCCCCGGCTTCCGCACCGATCATCTGTGGCTCACCAGTTACGACACCAGTCCGCTGCACTACACCGAAGATCAAACCCGCCGGTTCTACAAAGATCTTTTGGACAAGACTCGCTTGGCGCCCGGCATCCGGTCGGCGGCCTTGATGTCGAATATTCCGTTATTGGGTGGCGGGGCCATCGGCGTGGTGCCGGAAGGCTACGCGCTCCCACGCGGCCAGGAATCCCTATCGATTGCCGACGGCTACGTCAGCCAGGGCTATTTTGGGACGCTGGCCATACCCCTCCTGCGAGGGCGCGGGTTCCTGGATTCCGATCGGGCGGACACGCCACTGGTAGCGGTGGTGAACGAAAAGTTCGCCAACAGCTATTGGCCCAAACAAGACGCGCTCGGAAAGCGCTTCCATCTCAAAACGGCAACCGGGCCGCTGGTTCAAATCGTTGGAATCGCCAAGAACGCGAAATATTTCTGGATCGCGGAGCCTCCGCTCGATTTCATCTATCTGCCCTACACACAGGAGAAGCTGCCCGCGATGACGGTTGTCGCGGAGTCCAACGCTCCGGACGCGGCGGCGCTGGCGCCCGTATTGCGCGAAGTGGTGCGCGGGATCGACCCGAACATGCCGGTCTTCAACACCCGAACCATGCAGGATTTTTACACGCAGCGCGCCATCAGGACTCCCGCCATCATCGCCCAAAGCGTGGCCGGCTTAGGCACCATGGGCCTGATTCTGGCCATGGTGGGGCTATACGGGCTGATCGCTTACTCGGTGAGCCAACGGCGGCGCGAGATCGGCATTCGCATGGCGGTTGGAGCGGATCGTCATAAAGTGATCCGGATGATTCTGCGGCAGGGCCTGGTGCTCGGGTCCATTGGCGTCGCGGTGGGCCTGATCGTGAGCTTCTTCGCTACCCGCGCGATCATGACGGTGGCCTGGGTGGCGTCCTTCGATCACCTGAATTACGCGTTGTTTCCAGCCATCGCGATACCGCTGCTCTTGATTACTCTCGCGGCAACCTACGCGCCCGCGCGCAAGGCTTCGCTAGTGGATCCCATGCGGGCGCTCAGGGACGAATAACAAGAAGAATTCAGAATTCGAGAATTCTCACCCCGGCCTTTTGGTAACGTACAGGATAGATACTCCATGCGTACCAACAAGGTCCTTCTCATTCTGGCGGCAGCCGCGCTCTCCGCGTTTTCCCAGACGCTGCCGCAAGGCGTCGAGAAAAAAGCAACCGTCGGAGGGATCACCGAATACGACTATCCCAACGGCTTGCGCGTGCTCCTTTTCCCCGATCCTTCCAGCCCGAAAGTGACCGTCAACATGACCTATCTGGTCGGCTCGCGTTTTGAGGGCTATGGCGAGACGGGGATGGCTCATCTGCTGGAGCACATGAACTTTATCCTGACCACCAACGGCCGCAGCATCAAGAAAGAGCTGACCGATCACGGCGCGCAGTGGAACGGAACCACGGATTACGACCGCACCAATTACTTCGAAACCGTCACCGCCAGCGACGACAATCTCAAGTGGGCGCTCGGCCTGGAAGCCGACCGCATGGTGAACATGCGGATCGAAAAACCGCTGCTCGATACCGAAATGACCGTGGTGCGGAACGAATTCGAGAGAGGCGAGAACAACCCGCAGGAGATTCTGGAGGAGCGCGTGGTGGCGACCGCGTACCTCTGGCACAACTACGGCAAATCGGTGATCGGCTCGCGCGCCGATATCGAAAAAGTTCCCATCGACAAGCTGGCTGCGTTTTACAGGAAATACTATCAGCCGGACAACGCCGTGCTGGTGATTGCCGGCCAATTCGATCAATCGAAAGCACTTGGCGTACGTGGCCGAGACCTGCGGGGCCATTCCGCGGCCCACGCGCAAGCTGGACGAGACCTACACGGTGGAACCGGCCCAGGATGGCGAGCGGTACGTCGCGTTGCGGCGGGTGGGGGACAATCCGGCCATCATCATCGCCTGGCATGCGCCGGCGTTGTCGCATCCGGATTCAGCGGCTTTGGAAGTGCTGGGCGGCGTCCTGGCCGGCGGCGGGCGCGGGGGCAACTGGACGGCTCTACAAGGCGCTGGTGGACAACAAGAAGGCGCTCTCGGTCGGGATGGAGTATGAGGAACTGCACGATCCTGGATTCGTTCTGGTTTCGGCCGAGTCTGAGCAAAGATCAGTCGCTCGAAGAAGCGCGCAAGACCATCCTCGACACCATCGCTGGCGTGGCGACAGAACCGCCGACCAAAGAGGAGGTCGAAAAAGAGAAGGCCCGAATTCTGCACTCGATGGAGCTGCGGATGGCGAACTCGCAGCAGGCCGCGCTGGGATTATCCGAGATGATTGCCAGCGGGGACTGGCGTCTGTTCTTCCTGAATTACGACCAGATCAAAAACGTCTCTCCGGAAGATGTGGTGCGGGTGGCGAAGCTTTATTTCAAAGAATCCAACCGCACGGTCGGCGAATTTATTCCCACCGCCGCGCCGGACCGCACCGAAGTGCCCGCGTCTTCCGATCTCGAAGCCGTTTTCAAGGATTACAAGACCGCGCATGACGGTTTCGCAGGGAGAAGCGTTCGATCCCGCGCCCGCCAACATCGAGAAGCATGTGACCCGCTCGAAACTCCCCGATGGGCTGAAGCTGGCGATGCTGCCGAAGACCAGCCGGGGCGGCACCGTGTCGGCAGTGCTTCAAATCGAATTCGGCGACGAGAAGGCGCTGGCGGGAAAGAGCGCGATCGGCAGCATGACCGGCGCTCTGCTGATGCGCGGCACCAGGAATCGGACGCGCCAGCAGATCCAGGATGAGATGGTGAAGCTGAATGCCCAGATCAACGTTTCGGGCGGCGTTTCCGGAGCCAGCGCCAGCATCCAGACCACCGAGGCGAATCTGATTCCAGCGCTGCGGCTGGCGGCCGAAATGTTGCGCGAGCCGTCGTTCCCGGATTCCGAATTCGACTCCGCGAAAAAGCAGCGAATCGCCGGAATTGAGAACCGCAGGACCGAGCCCGCCGCCCTGGCTCCGCTGGCGCTGGACCGCGCGCTGAATCCGTATCCCAGGAACGACGTGCGCTATGTGGGGACCATCGACGAGCAAATCGAAGATACGGCCAAGGTGACGCTGGATGATGTGAAGAAGTTCCACGCGCAGTTTTATGGCGCCTCGCACGGCGAGCTGGTGATCGTAGGGCAGTTCGATCCAGCCGCGTTGAGCAAGGCCGCGGCGGAGTTGTTCGGGAACTGGGCCAGCCCGGCGCCGTATCGAGCGAATCACCGAAAACTTCGAGAAAACGGCGACCGCGAATAGCCGGTGAATCTGAAGATCGAAACGCCGGACAAACAGAACGCGACTTTCGCCGCGGCGCTCCGGTTCGCCGATGTCGGACACCGATCCCGACTATCCTGCCATGGTGCTGGCCAACTATATGTTTGGCGGATCCATTACGCGGCGGGTGCCGGACCGCATCCGGAATCGCGAAGGCCTGAGCTACGGAGTGAATTCGAGTTTCCAGGCGCCCGCGCCGGCCGATGGCAATGCGGCGCGATTTGGCGGAGGGGCCATCAGCAACCCGAAAAACTCTCCGAAGGTGGAGGCGAGCTTTCGGGACGAACTGGCCAAGACGCTGGCCGGCGGATTCACCGCGGATGAAGTTGCGGCGGCGAAGAAGGCGATAAGGGATGCGCGGACCATGGGCCGCTCGCAGGATCAGGCGCTGCTCCGGTTGATCGCGACGCGGGAAGATTCTGAACGGACGCTCGCTTGGGATGAGCAGATGGACGCGAAGCTGGACGCTCTGACGGTGGAGCAGGTGAACGCGGCCTTCCGGCGGCACGTGGACGCATCCATGCTTTCCATTGTGAAGGCCGGGGATTTCAAGGCAGCGGACGTTTACCAGCAGTGAATCAGAACCGAGCCGCGGCCAGAGGAAGCGGTGCTACCCTCGGTTACAGGAGGCCAAATTGTCTATTCGACCAGTGAAGCGGCTCATCAAGTCCAAACCGACGCTCGAAGGTGCAGGCGTGCATCTGCGGCGCGCGTTCGGTTTCGGCAACACATCCGACTTCGATCCTTTTCTGCTTCTCGACGATTTCCGCAACGACGTTCCCGACGATTATCTCGCCGGCTTCCCGTGGCATCCGCATCGCGGCATCGAAACCATTACGTACGTGCTGGCCGGAACGGTGGATCACGCCGATAGCATGGGGAACCAGGGCAGCATCGCGGCCGGCGACGTTCAATGGATGACGGCGGGGCGCGGAATTATCCATCAGGAAATGCCCAAGGGCGATCCTACCGGACGCATGCACGGGTTCCAGTTGTGGGCGAATCTTCCGTCGGCGCTCAAGATGACGCCGCCGCGTTATCAGGAGGTGAAGGCCCCCGAGATTCCGCTGATCACCGATGACGATGGCACCGGAGTGCGGATCGTGTGCGGAAACTTTTGGGGCAAGCGCGGGCCGGTGGATGGAATCGCCGCCGATCCCATGTACCTGGACGTGTCGGTGCCTCCCGGCAAACGGAAGGTGCTGCCTATCGAGACCACGCGGCACGCCTTCGCCTATGTGTTCGCAGGCGACGGGAAGTTCGGCAATGCATCGGGGCCGCTGGCGGTGCCCACCGAGGGTGTGGGCTGGCTGGAAACCGCGCCACCACCGGACGCGGACAATCGATCGCTCGTGTTGTTCGATCAGGGCGACGAACTCACGGTGCAGGCCGGCGAAGAAGGCATCCGGTTCCTGCTGGTGTCCGGGAAGCCCTTGCAGGAACCAGTGGCCTGGTACGGTCCCATCGTGATGAACACGCAAGATCAGCTTCGCGAGGCCTTCAACGAGTTAGAGCAGGGGACGTTTTTGAAAGCGGCGGCCGGCGACTAGTACGCAGATCGCTTGACATAGCAGCGGATCAACTGTACAGTTCAGTTGGATGAACTGAAGAGTTCAGGTCATGCTAAAAAGCAGCACCAATAAGACGATCGTGGTCTCTGCGCTTGTGGCCCGCGCCAATTTCGGCAGGCTTTTGCAGCGGATAGAAGACGAACGTGGCTCTCTTGTTATCGAAAAACGCGGCACGCCTAAGGCGGTGCTGCTCAGCATCCGGGACTATGTGCGGCTCTCCGCTCCCGAACCGGAAGTCCTCAAGATTATCGGGGAAGAATCGCGAAGGAAGGGCATGGATCGGCTGACTTCCCGGCAGATTGACCAGATTATTAAAACCTCCCGCGCCAAGAGATCCAAGCGTGGATGATTCCGCTCCGGCTCGTAATTGACACCAACATTGTCATTTCGGCGGCGTTAAAACCAAAGGGGCTTCAACGCACTGTCCTGCTGCTTGCGATGACCAAACCGGCGAGGATGTACGTCTCTGACGCCATTCTAGCCGAGTATCGAGAAGTGCTGGCTCGGCCCGAACTTCGAATTCGGAAAGGCTTGCGGCGGCAACTACTGCAACTCATCAGGAATCGTTCCCATGCTGTCACCCCTTCGCGCTTGTTCCAGGTTACGAAAGACCCCGGTGACAACAAGTTTCTGGAATGCGCGGATGTGGTGCGGGCCGACTATCTGGTAACGGGCAACCCGCGGCATTTTCCGAAGTTCTGGAAGAAGACGACAGTCATCAGTTCGCGCGAATTCATCAGCGTCGTCGCCCCCCACCTCCTCTCGTAAGCCGACGCGACAGCCACGCGCGTCCGCATTACACGCCGGCTATCGAGCCAGCGGATCGGGCCGAACCTGGAATTTCACGATCAATCGTGATGAACACCCAGGATCAGCTTCGCCAGGCTTTCACCGAGTTGGAGCAAGGGACCTTCCTCACCAAGGCCGTCGGTACTTAGCTGCTCGTTTCCACCGCCTGGACTGCTACTACAGCTCTTCCAACCAGTCCCGCGATAAGCCGGGGATTCTCCACACGCCAACACCGGCCCCGCCACGCGTCGGGCTTTCCACTTTCGACAAACCGCCACACCCCCGGCAGGATCAGCGACGAGCGTTCTTTGAGCAGGCTGAACTCCACCAATCGTCCGTGGGAGCCGAACAAGCCGTAGGCTGGCGGAACTTCGGCCCCTGCCAAGTGCGTTAGCGCAACCGCTCGAATCGACTTCCGCTGATCACCGACGGCACAGAGGAGCCGGCGGTCCGTCACGCCATAGGTCGTTCTTGCATCTGCGTGGCACTTCATAAAGGCGAGAACGCAGCCCAGCGCTCCCAGGCCAATCCACAAACATATCCCGACAATTCCCTCGGTGGGAATCGGTCTTCTGATGGTTCCAAAAATGACCGGCATTGCGATGGCGATTGCGCCCCCCCGCGGCTAGTAGGATAGGACCCCAAATAAGGGCTTCCAGGGGAACGGTAACCATTCGCCCTGACCATAGCAGCCGCTCGCCTGGGTCGAGGACACCCTCAAAGATCGCAGATGCTTCCACGCCCGAATTATTCGGCAGAGTAGGGCAGGAGGATTAGGCGCGCCAGCTACCGAGCCAGGGGATCGGGCCGAACCTGGAATTTCACGATCTTGCCCTTGGTGCCCTTGCCGCCTTCGATTTGCCAGACGAAATGCGTGCCGTAGTTGGAGTAAAGCGCGCGGCCCTTCCAGCCGGCGTTCGGATCGTCGATGCGGCCGTCCATGCCGCGTGAGTAAAAGCCCAGCGGATACGGCACACGGAAGTAGGTCCACTTTTTGGTCTGCGGGTTGAGCGCAATCAACGAATCGGAATTTGACCCGGTGGCGAAGGGCGTGTCGGCGCCCAATCCTATAACGTTGTGTTGGTCCACCCAGTTGTAGTAGTGGAAATCGGCCGGAACGTCCGTGCCTTTCAGCTTGGGGCCGGTGGTTTGATACAGCGTCCAGCCTTCGCGGCACTGGCTGCCATCTACTTTCGCCGGTCCATTCAAGTCCTTGCACTTGCGAACGTCGAAGCTGGCCAGGTGGCTGGTAGCGGCCAGGGCCGTCCACACCACGCCATGGCTATCGATATCCACGCCGCGCGGATCGAAGCCCGGTGCGGGAACCTTGAAGATCTGCGCTTTGCATGACTCGCGGAGGATTGTTGCCGCGCTGCAACCGCACCAGGTAACCCGGGATAGATCTCCGAGACGCCCCACACCGAATCGTCCACCGGGCTTGGAATCACGGAATACATGCTGTAACTGACGAGCGTATCCAGCTTGGGATCGAACGGGACGTTGACCGCTTCCGCCCTGCCGGGCCCGCCGCCCGGTCCCGACGCAGTATCGCTGGTGTACAGTATCGATACCTCGCCTCCGCGGCGCGTCTGCATGATATTCCACGGTTTGGTGATCTTGCCATCGCCGTTGGTGTCCAGCACCTGGCCGCACCAGCCCACGCGCCTTCTGTTCATCGTGGCGTCTGGTCGTACACCTTGGTGTCGATCCAGCCGAAGATGGGGCCGGTCAGCTCGTTGAAATACAGGGTCTCGTCCGGATCGTTATCGAATTGCAGATGATGCGTGGAAAAACACGTATCGATCAACGTGAACTGCTTGGTTTTCGGGTCGAAGAAGGAGGCTTGCCGCCCGCTGTTGCGGAGCGGGAACCAATCGGCGATATTTGTTGCTCGGATCGCTGCACCATGCCGGATCCTGGTTGCCGCGGATCTTCGACGTCATCCAAACGCGGCCCTTGCTGTCGAGCATGGGATTGTGCGGATCGGCGGGATCGTAAGGAGGGTTCGCCCACAGATGCTCCATGCCCCAGAACATAGACGGGCGATTGGGAGACGGGAAGCGCGAGGGAACTTTATCCTTGGGTTCGCGCGTCGGGAATGTCCAGCGCAGATGGTGCTGTTCTCGGCCGTGATCCAAAACGACAAGTTGACCGTGTCCGGCGTTCACCGCATAGTTGCGGCCGCCGCCGTTGACGGTGGGATGGTTCTTGTCGGTGGAGATTTGATCGTGCATGAAGGAGTGGTCGTCGCCCACGTCCCAAAGGGTGGCCACGATGTTGCGCTCAATCCCCGCCGGGCGGGGCGGTGCCGGCGGCACTTCACCGGCGTCGATGCGCTCGGTCCAGCTCGAAAATGTCTTCAGCGACGGATCTTTGCCCATGCTGGCTCAGCAGTGAATACATGTTGGTGCCGCGAACGCCCAAGCCCAGCCGCCATTCCCAGGCCTGCGTGTCGGTCGTGAACTCCGGCTTGGCTTTGAGCACGTCGTCCACGGTCGCGCGTCAACTGCGTTGCCCAGCTGATGGCAGAAATTGCAGTCCGACTTCGAGCGAGTTGATCCAATGGTTCTGGGTCAGCATGCCCGTTCCCACGCCGTTGCCTTCGGGTGCCCGTGCCCGGGAACAGGCTCTTGTCCGGCGGCTCCATCAACGAGAGCCAGTAGTTGCCGGGATAAACTTTGGCCGCCTCCTGCGGAGTCTTCGCGGAGGTGACCTTCAGGGACACGTTGTTGCTGCCGGGTTTCTCCTCGATGGGCGAGGAATCGACAATGCCATACCCGCGCACCCAGACTTTGTAATTCGCCGTGGGCAGCTCGGGCAGCACGAACCGGCCGCGATCGTCGGTGACCACAATCTTGATGAAGTTGGTCGGCAGATCTTTGGTCTCGGCGATCACCCACACGCCGGCCTCGGGACCCTTTTCACCCTGGACAGTCGCCCGAGATGTAGCCCGGAGGGCTGACATAGGCCGATTTGGCTTGTTGAGCGCTGGTTGGAAAGGTGATCGGGCCAACGATGCCGGCGCACAGCAATACAGCCGTTACGCTGGAGCGGAGAATCTTCATGAGGGCTCCTGTTCTATATGCAGAAATGCAAGTGTTCAGTATATTAGGGGGCTCTAAGGGATGCAACACGGCCCGCCATCATCCGTAATCGGAGACTCCTCTCGACGCCCCGTTCGATCAAAACATAACCTATCGGCTCGTTTGGCAAAGATCATCGTCTGGCGTCTCCCGTCACACTGACGTGATGGCGACTTACCAGACTTGAACGGACGAGGTGCGGTTAATGGCCCCCGATGAGAAAGGCTGGGAACTAGAAATTGCCGTAGAAGCTATCGAGGCCGTTATCCTCGAGTCGTCTCCGTCTCTCCTCGGGCAACCTTTCCACATTGAGCGGCGGAAGCGCATCAACGTTGGCGGCGTCCACCACGAAATCGACATTTTCGTACAGGGAGGAGCTGCGAAGGGATACGAGTCGACTTTCATCTTCGAGTGTAAGCCTCAAACGCCGTTTCGCGGGGAGTTGTCGTTCCGTGCCGGTTACCTCAAAGATGGCTACGACGGCGGCCTGGTTGTGCGCGATCGCGATTTCGGAAGCGGACAGTAGGTGCCTCCAGCCAGCACTGGCCCACGGCTCAGTTGATTTCATTCGAGTAGTAATGCGAGAACAACACCTGGTAATTGGCATCACCGACGATGTAGTTCCAATTCTAATTGTCGGTCCGAACTCATCGATGACGATTTAGAACCGTAATGAGTTCAGGCGGTAAGTGCTCGGCTGGCTGTCGAGCGCCGGCACGGACGTGCAAAAGCCGCTACATTCCGTCTATGATTGCGTTCAGCGTAACGCTGGGCCGCATCGCTGCGGCGCACTTAGCGTCGTCCGGGAAATAATACCCGCCGATGTCTACCGGCTTGCCCTGCGCCGCCAACAACTCCTGAGTAATCTTGCCCGCGTTCGCCGCGAGCGCCGTGGCTACCGGAGTGAAGCGTTGCTTCAACTCCCCGTCCTCGTCCTGGGCGGCGAGCGCCTTTGCCCACGCCAACGCGAGATAGAACGTCGAGCCGCGGTTGTCGATCTCGTTTACCTTGCGCGAAGGCTCGCGGGCGTCTTCGAGGTAGCGGCCGATGGCCTGGTCCAGCGTTTTCGAAAGCAGCGCCGCGCGCGCGTTGCCGGTTTTTGTCGCCATCAGCTCCAGCGCGGGCACCAGCGCACAGTATTCACCGAGCGAGTCCCAGCGCAGATGACCTTCTTTAACGAACTGCTGCACGTGCTTGGGCGCCGAACCGCCGGCCCCGGTTTCCAACATTGCGCCGCCTTGGAGCAGCGGCACGATCGAGAGCATGCGGGCGCTGGTTCCCAACTCGAGAATCGGGAACAGGTCGGTGAGATAGTCACGAAGCACGTTCCCCGTGACGGAGATGGTGTCCTCGCCGCGGCGAATTCGCTCTAGCGAGAATTTCATCGCGTCCACCGGCTTCATGATCTTGATTTCCAGCCCCGAGAGATCTTCTTCCGGTAAGTAGGCCTTCACCTTCTGAATGATTTGCGCATCGTGGCCACGATCGGGGTCGAGCCAGAACACCGCCGGTGCGCCGGTTGCACGCGCGCGTGTCACGCCCAGTTTTACCCAATCGCGGATGGCCTCGTCTTTGGTCTGGCAGGCGCGGAAGATATCGCCGCGCTCGACGCTCTGCTCGAGCAGTGTCCGGCCGCCCGCGTCAACGATGCGAATCGTGCCGTTGCCGGGCGCGGTAAAGGTCTTGTCGTGCGAACCGTATTCTTCGGCCTTCTGCGCCATGAGCCCGACGTTGGACACGCTGCCCATGGTGGCCGGATCGAACTGTCCGTGCTTCTGGCAGTCCTCGATCACGGCCTGATAGATGGTGGCGTAGCAGCGGTCCGGGATCATGGCCACGGTGTCTTCGAGCGCATCCGCTTTGTTCCACATCTTGCCGCCGTCTCGGATCACGACGGGCATGGATGCGTCGATGATCACGTCGTTGGGAACGTGCAAGTTGGTCTTACCCGCCTGCGAATCGACCATCGCCAAACCCGGCCCCTTGTGGTAACAGGCTGCGATATCGGCCTCGATCTCGGCCTTCTTCCCGGCTGGAAGCTGCTCGAGTTTGCCGAGGACGTCGGCCAGTCCGTTGTTGACGTTGGCGCCGATCTCCAGGATCGCGCCGGCGTGCTTCTCCAGCGCATCGGCGAAATACACCGCCACACAGTGCCCGAACATGATCGGATCCGAGATCTTCATCATGGTGCACTTCAGATGCAGCGACAACAACGCGTTGTCGGCCTTCGCGGCGGCCATCTGCTCCGCATAGAATTTCCGCAGCGCCGCCACGTTCATCACTGTGCAGTCGATGACTTCGCCCTGGAGCAGCGGGATGCTTTGCTTCAGCACCTTCACCGCGCCGGCTGAGTCCACGAATTCGATGCGCACGTTGGTTGCGGCGCCGATGTTGATGGATTTCTCGCTGGCGTAGAAGTCTTTGTCACGCATGTGGGCTACACGCGTGACGGAACCGGAAATCGGCCAGTTTTTCATCATCTTTTGTGGATGCTTCTGCGCGAACGCCTTCACCGACCTGGAAGCACGACGGTCCGAATTGCCCTCGCGCAATACGGGGTTCACCGCCGAGCCCAGGACCACGGCAAAGCGGGCCTCGAGCGCACGTTCCTCGTCCGTAGACGGCTCGTCGGGATAGTCGGGGATGTTGTAGCCCTTTCCGCGGAGTTCGGCGATCGCTTCCCGGAGTTGCGGAATCGAGGCGCTGATGTTGGGGAGCTTAATGATGTTGGCGTCCGGTGTCTGCGCCAATTTCCCCAGGCGGGTCAACTCGTCGGGAATCTTCTGGTCGTCCCGAAGACTCTCCGGGAAGTTGGCGATAATACGCCCAGCGAGCGAAATGTCGGCGGTTTCGATATCCACGCCGGTCCCTCGGAAATACGCTCGCAGGATGGGTAGCAGCGCGTACGACGCGAGTGCGGGCGCCTCGTCGATCTTGGTCCACGTGAGCTTCATGTATTGGTCTCTGTGTGAATCAGTGTAGAGAGACGCGGTCGCAATGCGGGACGGTCCCAAACTGAAAGCGTAGGATAGCATGACTAACTCGCTGAATCACTGCCACTGGGCTGGCGATCACACCCACGGCAAGCGCACGGTACGAAGGACGCTCGAACGCTAGACCACTGGGCAGTTTCTCGCAGACGGGCACTTGAAAGCCCGACCCGCTCGATTCGGGTGTCTCTGCCTCATCGCGAAAACGGTGCGGCGTTAGACGCCGCGCTTCCTGGCCTCCCCGGGCCGCTCCCTCCGCACGTGACCGCTGAACAGCGCCTTCCTGGCCATTGGGCTTGACTGGGGCAGCTGACGGGGACGGGCTTTGCGGGCTATCTCGCACTATCGGAAGCTTCGTGGTGCCGACTTCAGCCCGTCACGTGCGCCATATATGCGGGGGCGCTCCTGGCCTAATCGTGATTCCACATGCTAAAGTCTTTGGGAAGCGATGCCGCTGACCCGCGGAAGCAAAGACCATACGAGATTCTCTGCCCGCTCCGCGCGGGCGGGGTGGGTGAATGTACAACTCGCAATCGAAAGGCACGCACGACACGCATGATGCGGGAGTAATTCGGTAGCCGCAAACGAGGTAGAATCGCTCTTCTGGAGGTAGGCGCATTATCGCAAAATCTCACGAGCTTTCCCGCGTGGCCGACCGATCGTTCAGCCATCCCAAAGGACTGTTCTTTCTTGCTTTCACAGAGGTTTGGGAGCGCTTTTCCTTCTACGGGATGATGGCGCTACTGGTTCTCTACATGGTCAACCAGTTGTTGCTGCCTGGTCACGTGGAGAACATCGCTGGTTTCGCTGGTTTTCGTAGAGCCGCTGAGACCATCACTGGTCCACTTCAGCCTGTCGCGTTGGCTTCGCTGATTTTCGGGCTCTACACGGGTTTCGTCTACTTCACACCGGTGTTGGGTGGCATGGTTGGCGACCGCTGGATCGGACAGCGCAACGCGGTGGTCATTGGCGCGCTGTGTTTGAGCGGCGGCTATATTGCGATGACATTTGAGCGGACATTCCTGGTGGGCTTGTTGCTGCTCGTAATTGGCTCCGGCTTTTTCAAAGGGAACATTTCGAGCCAGGTGGGCAGCTTGTATCAAGACGAGTCGCACAGAACCAGAGGGTTTGCTATTTTCAGCACCGCAATTAACTTGGGCGCCATTTTCGGGCCACTCGTTTGCGGGTTCCTGGCTCAGTACTACGGCTGGCATTATGGCATCGGCATAGCCGCAATCGTCATGCTCCCCGCCGTTGCAACTTACCTTATGGGCTATCGCTACCTGCCAAAGAAAGTGGAGCGACGCGGGCGCCAAAGCGAACGGCTCACCTCGGCCGATTGGCGCATTATCGGCGCGCTGATCGTGGTCATTCTCATCACTGTATTCCAATCGATCAGTTACTACCAGCTATACAACGTCTTCAAGATCTGGCTTCAGGATCATGTCGATCTCCGCGTCGGGGGCTTCACCATCCCGGTACCGTGGTTTCAGTCCATTGATTCGCTGGTGGCCGTTGTGGCGCTCCCGGTGCTCTTCTGGCTCTGGGGGCGGCAGGCGGCGCGGCGAGGTGAACCCGGGGAACTCGCCAAGATCGGTATCGGAGCATGGATCGCAGCAGCCAGCCACCTCATGTTAGCGGCTGCGATCGTTTCCGCCCACGGCGCGCGCATACTCCCAATTTGGCCGGCGCTGTGCGCCACTGGTATGGGCGTGGCCTTCCTCTACTACTGGCCCACATTGTTGGCGCTTGTCTCGCGAGCCGCCCCAGCCAGCGTCAACGCCACCATGATGGGAACCGTGTTTCTGTCTCTGTTTTTGGGAAACAACATTATCGGTTGGCTTGGGGGATTCTACGAGCGAATGAACCCTGTGTCGTTCTGGTTGCTGCATGCAGCGATCGCCAGCGCGGGTGGCCTCTTGATCTGGATCTTCGGGGGCATGCTCAGGCGGGCGCTTGACGCGAGCACGCCCCAACCGATGCGTCCCGCAGCAATGACTTTGGAAGTGGAAAGTTGAGGCCAGGGCCGGTATAACAGGCCGGTTCCGGGTCTGTTTGTGGAATAAAGCTCCTCATTTCGCCGCAGCGAAGTCTAATCGGACATTCCGTGTCCCTGAGGTTCGGCTGCTCGGAGGTTGGATCTCCCAAGGGATTACACCTGCCTTGTCGCCTAGCGTCTAGGAACCCGCGTTCTATCGTCCGTGCGGGGGGAGGGGAGGGGGGAGGCACGTGGTCGTAAACGGCCAAACAGCTAATCTGCCAGTAACGCGAGCCAAAAGTCCGGCCGGGAAACCTGGAAACCCATAGCCCTGGCGCAGGTTAGTCTCGTGAAACACCGTCCACCGAGTCCAGGCGGCCGATTTGTCGCCGTCACCGACTAATGCCTCCTTATCTTTATTCCGCTCAACCAGGCCCATCCTGGCCGGCCCTTGCCGATGCCGATCATCGCGACCTCGCCACCGATCGTAATCTCCACAAGATGCCCAATGCGCGCCACCTCTCGGCGCCATTCCCGCTGATCCATTCACAAACCTCCGCCCGCTCTTTCTATTTCCCCTGCAACAAACAACCTCCGCCGGTCGGTCAGCCCCGTCCCCGCCCGTGTTATCCCGGTGACCGAGGTCGACAAATGGCAACCGCAGCCCAAGCTCCAGCAACACCATCAACAACAGATCCCGTTCAACGATGTTTAAACCTGATGGCGACGCCAACCCCAACCCCCAACCCCTAATCCCACAGCTGGCCTCGCTTGGACTGCACGGCTCGCGCCTCTCCCGCCAGTTCCAAAAAACTCTCGATCAGCTCCATGAGATGCAGGAAAATCGCCGCCACCTGGAACGCCGCCAGCTCAACGAAGCGGCCGAGCTTTTCCTGCGCCATCAGCACAAAGGACTTCCCTGGGAGCCCGCCCACCTGAGCGCACAGGCGTTTGGTGCCGTTGTGCGCCGTCAAGCATGATGGCTTCGTTTTTTCAAAACAACAAGTCGAGCGCCACGCACGACAGCTGGTGCTCAAAAACCCGGCTTTTTACGCCGCCCACCCCGTTTCCAAGTCCTCCGGCGCGCCGCCTCAACCTTAATCACTCTGCTAGAGTAGGCACCATCAGGAGGCTGAATTGGATACTCCCCGCGTGGCAAATGCAGGTCTGGCGAATCGAGGAATTCTAGCGCTGGTCTTGATCCTCGCCACCACTTTGCCGAGCGGCGTGAAGGCTTTTCAAAATCCCGGCGCGCAGGCGCCCAACGCGAAGACGAATGCCGCGAAGACGAACGCCAAGGACGGGCTGCGCTATTTGTGGATCCCTCCGGGAGCGTTCACATTGGGATGCTCGCCGGGAGACGCCGAGTGTTATGGCGATGAAAAGCCCGCGCTCCGCGTCACCCTGACCAAAGGGTTCTGGTTGGGGGAAACGGAGGTCACGCAAGCCGCCTACCAACGCGTGACCGGGAAAAATCCCAGCAACTTCAAGGGCCCCAGCCTGCCGGTGGAACAGGTCACTTGGATCGATGCAAACAACTACTGCCGCGCGATCGGAGGGAGGCTGCCCACCGAAGCCGAATGGGAATACGCGGCGCGCGGCGGGAGTGCAGGGGGCCGGTATGGGGATGTCGGCCAGATCGCCTGGTACGCAGGCAACAGCAAAAGCACTACGCACCCGGTGGGGCAGAAGCAAGCCAATGGGTACGGGCTGCACGACATGCTAGGCAACGTGGTGGAGTGGACTAACGACTGGCACTCGTCGGCGATCTCCAAAGAAGCCATAGATCCGAAAGGGCCTGGTTCGGGTGAGTTTAAAGTGCTGCGCGGCGGAGGTTGGTTCGACGACCCCACGTTGATTCGCGCGTCCTATCGCAGCCGGATTGAAGTGGGTGATCGTGACTATAACATCGGCTTCCGATGTGTTGGGGAATGACATAGAAACTTCAGGAGGATCAACATGGTTCTGGTCGTTGGCGCCACGGGTCTGGTGGGAAGCGAGGTCTGCCAAAAACTTGCCCAGCGAGGCGAAAAGGTAAGAGCATTGGTTCGCAGGACGAGCTCGAAGGAGAAGATTGAGACTCTGCGGGCCTGCGATGTCGAAATATGCGTCGGCGACCTCAAAGAGCCAAGCTCAATCAGCGCCGCCTGCCACGGTGTAGTTGCGGTGATCTCGACTGCGTCCTCAACCTTGTCCCGGCAGGCCGGGGACTCGATTGAATCCGTAGACGCAGCGGGACAGATGAACCTGGTGAACACCGCCAAGACCGTCGGCGTTGAACGGTTTGTCTTTGTCTCGTTTCGCCAATTATCGGGGATCTCTTCGCCCTTGGGCGATGCAAAGCGCGGTGTCGAGCAGGCGATCATGAGCATGAACTTCTCTATCATTCAGGCGAGTTGGTTCATGGAAGTCTGGCTGAGCCCAGCGCTGGGATTCGACTTCGCCAATGCGGCGGCGCGCATCTATGGACCAGGTACGAGCCCGGTCAGCTGGGTCTCCTACCGGGATGTCGCCGAAATGTGCTCTGTAGTCCTTCGGCATCCGGCCGCTGCCCGCCAGACAATCGCTTTTGGTGGACCTGAGGCGCTCAGCCCCCTCGAAGCTGTAGCTCGCTTCGAGGAAATCTCCGGAAAGCCATTCAAGATTGAGCACGTTCCTGAACAAACGTTGCGCAGGCAATTTGAGGAATCGGTGGATTCCATGCAAAAAAGCTTTGCCGCCTTGATGCTCGGATATCTAAACGGAGACGCGGTTAACATGACGCCCATCGTGAAGCGGTTCGGCATCCAACTGACGAGCGTGAGGGAGTATGCGCGTATCGTGCTGGGAATTGCAGCGAAGGCGTGAACAGTAGATCCCGCGGCGCCTGTTCGCCGGCCGCGAAGAGCGATATAGTAGCTCCCATGCTCTCTCGACGAACCGCGCTTCTCGCTCCCCTGGCCCTCTCGGTCACCCCCGCCGATGCGGCTTCGGAAAAAATGGTGCTGTCTCTGCACCAGAACACCTCGGCGGCCGCGGGATACCGCAAATCGCTCGAAGGCTGGGCGAAAGCGGGCATCAAGAATGTGGAGCTGACCGATCGGCTGCTGGACGATTTTCTGAAGACCGAAGACCTGGCGGCCGCGCGTCGCGTGGTCACCGATCTGGGATTGACCCCGGTCTCCTGCGCGTCCGTAATTCCGGATTTTTGGATTCCCGGTCCTAACCGGGCCGCGGCGCTCGATACCTGGAAGAAGCGCTGCGACCAATTCTCCTCGTTCGGCCTTACCAAGATCTACTGTCCCGCCGTTACCAGCCGCAAGGTCACCGCGGACGATTACAAGGGCGCTGTGGATTGCGTTCGCGAGGGCGGGGACGCGGCCATGCAATACAAAATGACCGCCATGATCGAGTTCGCGCGCAACTCGTCGTTCATTTCCACGCTCACCACGTCGCTGAAGCTGATCCGCGAAGCCGCGCATCCCAACGTGCATCCGATGCTGGATTGCTATCACTTCTGGTCGGGCCTCAGTAAGTTCGAAGACCTGGATCTGCTGCGGCCCGGTGAGCTGGCTCATGTGCATTATCAGGATGTGCCGGACATGCCGCGCGAGTTATTGGACAATACCACGCGGCTGATTCCAGGCGATGGCGTTTCCCCCTTGGTTCGGATTCTGCGGAAACTCGCCGACAAGAAGTACTCCGGAGCGCTCTCGGTAGAACTGTTCCTGCCGGAGTTCACGCAGGGCGACCCCTACGAGGTGGCCACCAGGATTCGTGAGAAGGCCGAAGGAGTGATGCGCCAGGCCAAGGTAATCTGACGTGAAGAAAGCTCTGGTCGCATTCGCGGTCATGCTGGCTGGCACCGCCGGTTTCGCGCAGCGCCCTTCGAGTCCAGCGCTTTTGATACCGCAGAGCGCGCCGCTTCTGGATTATATGGCTGTCGCCGATCCGGTCACGCTCCCCGCCGGCATCACCATGGGCGCACCGGCGAGCACGGCGTTCGACTCCCAAGGCCATCTGTGGATCCTGAATCGGGGACCCCAACCGCTGATGGAGTTCCAGGCGGATGGCAAGTATATGCGAGGGTTTGGCGAAGGTCTTTTTACGCGCACCCACGGCCTGCGGATCGACGGCGAGGACAACCTCTGGGTCACCGATGTGGGTGCGCACATCGTCATGAAGCTGAGCCCGCAAGGAGCCACGCTTCTTACGCTGGGAACCAAAGGGCAACCGGGCGTATGGAATGAGGCCACGGAGTCGCGCCGCTTTAACGAGCCGAACGATCTCGCCATCGGGCGCGGCGGAGACATATTCGTCGTCCAGGGGCACACCGCGGGTAAGGGAGACCCGCGCGTACTCAAGTTCGACAGGAATGGGAAGTTCATCAAGTCGTGGGGTGGGCCAGGAACGGAACCAGGCAAATTCCAGGTGGCGCACGGGATTGCAATCGATGCCAACGGCCTGCTCTGGGTTGCCGACCGCGAGAATCAAAGAATCCAGATCTTCGATGACGACGGCAAATTCATTCGTGAATTGAAGTACGCCGGATTGCCGTGCGGCTTACAAATCGGCGGCCAGTACATTTACATGGTCAACGGCTTTGCCGGCCAGCTTCTCCGCTTGGATCTGAATGGGAACGTACTCGCCGCGGTCGGAAAACCCGGAAAAGGCCTGGGCGAATTCGGCGAAGCCCATTTTGTTACCGTCAGCCCCCAAGGAGAGATCTACGTCGCCGACACGGTAAACGGCACTTTGCACAAATTCGTGAAGAGATAGGAATTTTGCGAACGAAACGCGGCTTGGTACGTATTACACATACATAGGAGGTTGCCATGCTCCGCTTGTTTGTAGCCGCGATGGCCTGCGCCGCATGTCTCTCGGCGGTTGAACTGGAGGACCACGTGCGCAAGTCGGCGCCGGTTGGGTCGGCCACCCGGCTGGCGCTCAATGCCGAAGTGGGCGCCATCCGGATTCAGGCCGGTGCCAGCCAGAATGTGGAAGTTGAAGTGTACTTCCGGGGGAGCCCACCTTCTAGAGCGGAGTTCGACCGAATGCGGCGGGATTTCACACTGGACGTCGTGCCGGAGGGCTCCGACATCCGCGTGGTGGGCGCGTTCCACAAAGGCTGGCAGCCGATGCTGGCGCAATTGCCCGCGCTCTTCGGCGGCCACGCGATGTGCCGGAACTGGGAGTGCCTGGAGTATTCCTACTGGCTCCGCGAGGTAGAGTTTCGCGTCACCGTGCCCGAGAAGTTGAACGCCGACGTCGAGACTTCCGGAGGCCCTATTTCTGTTAGCGGCATCAACGGGCAAGTGAACGCACGCACCTCAGGCGGCGGTATCACTCTGAAGGGCGGCAAAGGCAACACGGTTGCGCGCACTTCCGGCGGGCCAATCGAAATCACCGATGTTGCCGGGGACGTAGACGCGACCACGAGCGGCGGTCCCATTTCCATTGTGCGCAATACGGGCCGCGTAAGAGCGCGCACGTCTGGCGGTGGGATTGAAATACGGGACGCATCGGGCGCGGTGAATGCTTCCACGTCGGGAGGCGGCGTTAGCGCGTCACTCGTCGGGCAGCCGAAGGAAGAATGCCGCTTGTCCACTTCGGGAGGCAGCATCGACGTCAGTTTGAGCAAGGATATTCACGCGGATCTCGACGCCTCCGCCAGCGGAGGGGGTGTGTGGACTGACTTTCCCGTGCAGGATAGCGATGACCGGCATCCGCGGGAGCTCCACGCGCGCCTCAACGGCGGTGGACCACTGGTGTACCTGCACACCTCCGGTGGTGGCATCTCGGTGCGGCGCGCGGATTGAGGCCAAATATTCAGGCAATCAGCATTGCCACGGCCGCTCCTGTCATCAGCACGAAAGTAATCCAGCCCAGAGTTCGCTCGGTTCTGGAACTGACCCGTGCGCCCATCACTTTGGGGTCGCTGGTTAGCAACAGAACGAGGAGGATGAGGGGCGGCGCAAGCACGCCATTGGTAACAGCGGACCAGAACAGCATCTTTACCGCGTCGAGCCCGGCAAAATCAATCGCGAGCCCTAGCACCATGGCGACGCCGAGCACCGTGTAGAACTTTCGAGCGCCGCGCGGCTTTATCTCCAACGATCCGCGCCAGGCGGCGGCTTCAGCGATGGCGTACGCGCAAGCTCCGGCCAGAACAGGGACTCCCAGCATTCCCGTTCCGATCAAACCCAAAGTAAAAAGCAGATAAGCCGCGTTGCCGGCGAGCGGCCGAAGCGCTTCCGCGGCTTGCTTGGCGGTATCGATCTTCACGATGCCGTGGGCGTGCAGAGTGGCGGCCGTAGTCAGGATGATGAACCACATGATGAAGTTCGAGGCCAACATGCCGGTGGTCACATCCACGCGCAACGCGCGGAGTTCCGCATCGGTGGCGCCCTTGCGTTGAGCGAGATTCCTGCCCATGGCGCGTTCTTCTTCCACTTCCTCGGAAGCCTGCCAGAAAAAGAGATAGGGAGAAATGGTTGTGCCGAGAATACCCACCAGCACTTCTAAATAGTCGTGGGACCAAACCGGGCGCGGCAGCAGCGTGGAGAGCAGAGCATGACGCCAGTCCACTCCGGCGAAGAACGCGGTAACCACGTAGGCCAGGAGCACCAGCGTGATCCACTTGAAGATTCGCGCGATCTGCCGGTACGAGGACCAAAACAAAAAGCTGACGATCAACACGGTATAAAGCGGGGTCCAGACCAGGGAATTGACGCCGGTGATCATTTGCGTGGCGTCCGCCATGCCGCCCAGATCCGCGGCGATGTTCACCACGTTGGCTACGATCAACAGCGCGCACGCAGACCAGAGAACCCATTTCGAGTAGCGCTGGCGGATCACCCCAGCCAGGCCGCGTCCCGTCACCATGCCCAGGCGCCCGCACATCATCTGAACCGCCACCATCAGCGGGAAGGAAACGAGAGCGGTCCAGAGCAAGCCGTATCCGAAGACGGCTCCGCTCATCGAATAGGTGGAGATGCCGGATGGATCGTCGTCGGCGCAGCCGGTGATCAGTCCCGGTCCCAGCTCCGAAAAAAACAGTTCTACGGGGTTTTGCTTTGGCGGGATGGGCGGGTCCGTGGTTTTGAGACTCAAAGAATTGCTCGCAGCGTCGGCTCTTCTTTACGCTACAGCATCACCAAGCCGCGCCGGATGGCTTGCGATACCGCTTCGGTGCGGCTGGATGCGCCGAGCTTCGCAGAAGATGGATGCGACGTGCGTCTTGACGGTGTGCTCGGAGATGTTGAGACGGTGCGCGATCAGCTTATTGCTGAGCCCTTCGGCGAGCAGGTCCAGCACTTCCAGTTCACGGCCGCTGAGTGGTTCGGCGAGTTCCTCCGTCACTGACTGATCCTGCGGAAGAAGACCGGGCGTGGTCACGATGAGGCCGGCGTTAACGGCGCTGCACCGCGCCCTCGATCTCCTGCGGAGTGGCATCGGACGAGATGGCGCCGCGAATACCGGCGCGCAGAGCTGCACCGAACAACGCGGAAACGGCTCGCGAACCAGTAGCAACGTGGGAATTGGCAATTCGGCCAGTTCCCGCCAATCAATATCGCTCGATTCATCCGTTTCGACGAGTAAGCACATCGCCCGGAGAGATCCAATGCCGCGAGTGACGACCCGGCCAGCAAATTCCAGCGACGAGCTGGATCGGATGGCATTCTCCAGCGCGCTGGAGTGCGAAGCGATTAGAACACGAATCACGCCGCTCTCATTGAGGCAGGAGCCATTTGAACGGCGACGGTGCGGATGTTCGCGCTTGCGCCCCGGCGGAATTGAAGCTCCAGAATCCCTCCGCGGCTGTTATGGATTGCGAAGCCGAGATCCTGGACCGCCTGGAATCGCTTGCCGAACGCGCCCACCAGAATGTCTCCCTGGAGCAGCGAGGCGCGATCGGCCGGCGAGTGAGGAATCACTTCAAGCACGATAAGCCCGGCCTTAACCGGCCGGACGACCACGCCCAGGCCGTGATCCGACTGAGTTTGCCCGCCCAGGAATTGCATCACTGACTGCGAAGGAATCGCGAAGGCCAGTCCGCCGGCGATCATCGTATTAATTCCCACTACCTCACCGCGAGCGTTGGCCAGCGGGCCGCCGGAGTTGCCGGGCGCCAATCGAAGCTGGCTGACAATCCAGGAACGCTTTGTCGGACCCGTGAGACCACGCCCGTGCTGGCCGCTCCGATGAAGCCCAACGGATTGCCGACCGCGATTACTAATTCACCCACGCGAAGAGCGTCCGAATCGCCGGGCGTGGCAACGGGCAGGCCCGATGCTTCCACTCGCAGAACCGCCAGGTCGCGTCGCCGATCTCTCTGCACGATCTTGCCTGGCAAGCGTCGTCCATCCCAAAGCTCCACTTGGACTGCGTCCGACGTGGCTCCATCCACTACATGCGCGTTGGTCACGATGTTACCGTCGGGCGACCAGATGACGCCCGAACCACCGCCATTCACCTGAACCGTGACGCGGCGAAGCTTCTCGACGATTTCTCCAAACGCGGCGCCCATGTTGTTACCTCCCGCGCCTTGGCCGCTCTCCGAGGCGTACATCCAGATCCTGGATCACTCCAGCGCGAAGCACTTTAAATTTCACGATCTGGCCTGCCGGCGTCCGTTCCAAAAGCTCCGCCAGCGCTTCCGGCTGCGCCAGGGACTGACCGTCTGCACCCACCAGCACGTCTCCCAAGATCAATCCGCCAACCGCTCCCGGTGCTTCCGGCTCAACGCCCACCAACATAATTCCGGTCTCCTGCCCGAGCTTCTCCTTTATCTGAGGAGGCAACGCCACCGGCTGCAGCGCAACTCCCAGAAAACCGCGGCTGACGTAGCCTTGCTGGCTCAATTTTCCCGCGATTCGATCGATGGTGCCGCGAGTCACTGCGAACACGGAGCTGCGCGACAGTCCGGTGGAGACCATGCCGATCAGGTTGCCGGCCGGGTCCAAAGCTGCGCCGCCCGAGAGCGTCGGATAGGCCGAGATATCCAAGCGAACAAACGGATCGAGCTTTCCGCCGCGCCAGGTTTTCCATTCTCCGGAAACACCGCTGACGATTCCGAAGGAAGCGATGGGACCGGTGTTGGCCGTGCGACCCACTGCCACAGCTAGTTGGCCGGCCTTGAGCGCGGTATCGCCAGCGAATTCCAGCGGACGAAGACCGCCGGCATCGGTTTCCAGGACAGCGAGATCCGTGCCGGAATCGCGTCCTCGCAATCGCGCCGTGCTGACGCTGCCATCCGGGAGAAGGAGTTTGATGCCTTCTTCAGCGCGAACACCTTCACTGGAGGTCAAGATCAGGTTGTCGCGCCAGACGATCCCGCTGGATCCAATGCCGCGCCGGGCGTGAACGGCCACTATGCTGGCGGCGGCGCGTTCCACGGTTGCAGCCAATTCATTCGAGAGATTTTGAAGTTCGGTTGCCATGATGAATCCAGCATGCGCCTTGAACATGGCTCTCGGCATCGGAAGAAAGACTGATTTTGATAACCTGTACTCACAGGCTCGCGAATGGCCAGCGAACTCAAGATCAAAGTGAACGATCGCTCGTGGACCGTTTCGTCCGCTCCCGACACGCCGTTGTTGTACGTCCTTTCCAACGAACTGCTGCTGCAGGGTCCACGCTTCGGTTGCGGACTGGCGCAGTGCGGCTCCTGCTCGGTGCTGGTGAATGGCGTGGAAACACGTTCGTGCGTGACGCCGGTGTCGGCAGTCCAGGGGAAATCGGTAACCACGCTCGAAGGCTTGCCTGCCTGGTACGCGGCGCAAAAGAAGCTGCCGCAAGTTCCCGCTTTGCATCCCGTGCAACAGGCCATGCTGGACGAACAGGCCGTGCAGTGCGGCTATTGCTACAACGGGATGATCGTGAAGGCATCCGAGCTGCTGGCGAAAAATCCGCAGCCGACGGAGCCGCAGATCCGTACGGCGATGAACGGGCATCTGTGCCGCTGCGGAACTTATCCGCGCATCATCCTGGCGGTGCAGCGAGCGGCGCGCGCGATGTCTGAGGCAAAAGCATGACAGGACGCCGCGATTTTCTCAAGGCGGGTGGCGCGCTCGTGGTTGGTTTTCAGTTGCGGGATGCGCTACTGGCCCAGGATAACGGCGCGCCGGCACGCGGTACCGTAGCCGGTCCGCCCGATCCCAAGCAGGTGGATACCTGGCTCGCCATTCACGCCGACAACACGGCGACGGTTTACATTGGCTTCGCCGAACTCGGGACAAGGCAATTCCACCGCGCTGCTTCAAGTGGCGGCGGAAGAACTCGACATGGATATGAGCCAGCTGAAGACGGTCCGGCTGGACACCAACGTCACGCCCAATCAAGGCGGAACGTATTCCAGCGCTTCCATTCAGAGAGGCGGGCCGCAGGTTCGAACAGCGGCGGCCGAGGCTCGGCAAGCCTTGCTGCAGCTTGCATCGAAGAAGCTGGCCACGCCGGTAGATCGCCTGACGGTATCGAAGGGAATTGTTTCGGCAAGCGCGACCTCCTCCGTTAGCTACGGGGAACTGGTGGGCGACAAACCGTTCCACCTGGCGTTTACCGGCTCCGCGCCGATAAAGTCCTCCGCGGACTATAAGGTTGTCGGCACGCCGGTTCCGCGCAACGATCTGCCCGACAAGGTAAGCGGCAAATACGTCTACATGCAGCACGTGCGCGTGCCCGGCATGCTGCACGGCCGCGTGGTTCGCCCGCGTGGCCAGGGCGCTTATGGCGCCGGCGCAAAAGTGCTGGCGCTGGACGAAGCGTCGATCGGCAATATTCCGGGAGCACGCGTGTTGCGCAAGGGCGATTTTATCGGCGTGGTGGCGGAGAATGAATGGGACGCCGTGCGCGCGGCTGCGGCAGTTGAAAGTGCAGTGGGATTCAGCGCCCACGCTCACCGGCAGCGACGGCATGTACGAAGCCATGCGCGCGGCCAAAACCGACGACCGGATCGTAGTGGAGCGAGGCAACGCGGCGGATGCGATCGGCGCGGCTCCGCATAAAGTGGCCTACAACTGCCGCGCTCCCTATCAGGCGCATGCTCCTTTCGGACCCAATTGTGCTCTCGCGGACGTGAAGCCGGATTCGGCGCTGGTGATGTGCTCAACGCAAGATGTCTATGGCACGCGCGGCACGCTGGCGCGCATCCTGGGACTGCCGGTGGACAAAGTCCGCGTGCAGTATTACGAGGGTTCGGGCACCTACGGGCACAGTTGTTACGACGACGTGGCCCAGGCCGCCACGCTGCTCTCGCAATTGGCTGCAAAGCCGGTGCGCGTCCAGTTCATGCGCTGGGACGAGCATGGCTGGGATAACTACGGGCCAGCGCACGTGGGCGAAGTTCGCGCGGCCGCAAGCGCGGATGGAAAAATCGTCGGATACGAATATCACGGCTGGCAACATCATTGGAGCAACGTGGAGACTTCCGAGCAACTGGCGCTCGGAAAACCCGCCGCCGAATGGCAGCCCAATCCCGCGATGCAGGTGAATCCGCTCTGCTGCGGTGGAATGTACGATATTCCCAACGTGCGCCTGGTGAATCATCACGTGCCGGGGCTCGGCTACCTGAAAGGCGCGTGGCTTCGCTCGCCGCTGGATCTCTCGTTTTCGTTTACATCCGAGCAGGCCATCGATCAACTGGCGTTTCTGTTGAAGATGGATCCGTACGAGTTTCGCCGGAGCAATATTAAAGAATGTCCACTGGCTGGGAGTTTTGGACGCAGCCGCGAAGGCGGCGAAATGGACGCCGCGGACAGGCGGCTTCGAATCCGGCAGAAGGCGAAGATCGTCACCGGGCGCGGTATCGGAATGGGCACGCATCTGGCGTCCTATGGCGCCGCGGTCGCCGAAATCGAGGTCAACAAGGCAGACTGGCAAAGTGGTCGCCAAACATCTCTATGGCGCCGTGGACGCCGGCCTGGTGGTGAATCCCGGCAACGTCGAAAGCCAGATCAGCGGGCAGTTGGTGCAGACCGCCAGCCGCATGTTCCACGAGGAAGTGACGTTCACGAAAACCAACGTCACCAGCCTGGATTGGGCCAGCTATCCGATCTTGCGCTTCGAGGAATGCCCGGAGGTGACGCCGGTTGTGGTGCAGCGATTGAATGAGCGGTCCACGGGCGCGGGTGAAGAGGTGATGGCAGCCGCTGCCGGGGCGATCGCGAATGCTTTCTTCGACGCTACGGGCGTTCGGATGACGGAGTTTCCGCTGACGCCGAAGCGGGTGATGGCTGCATTGTCGGGCCGAGGTTGATCTGCGTTCATCCTCGTTTATCTGTGGCTATTTTGAAAGTATTTGATCAGCGGCATCGGACCTTGAATATCCACATCGTCGGGAGCCAACTCCCTAGCTCTCGTTAAGAGCTTCCTCGCAAGATCCAACATTTAGTCACCATTGACGGCGCTCGAAATCCTTGGCCAAATTCGCAAGCGCGGTTCCGGCCGCGGCCAGCACGATGGCGTTGGAACTTTGTTCCAGCTCGCGGCGTCGCGTGACCCGCTCGAATCTGCGTCGCATAAAGGAAGCCCAAATTCGCGGCGATCTCCCGGTTCTCGGGATCGGCGTCCAGGGCGCGCCGCAGCACCTGTTCGGCATCGCCAGGGTCTTCCACCTCCAAGAATTTCACGGCGTTCAGTGATGACCGCATTGTTCTTCGGGTGACCCTGCACGGCCGCGAGCCACTGATCGCGCACCACCTCATGATCCGACACGTTGGCATAAGGACCGCCATTGGGACCAGTGCTGCGATAAACGTACGCCGCCCTGGACCCGCTGACAGCGGCTTCCGGATGATGCTCCACCAGATAAAGGATCTGTTGCAGCCGGACGAGACCGGCGGCCGGGATTATCCATGGGCGGAAGAGGCGCAATGTCGAGATAAATCTGCAGCAATTCCTTGCGAGCCTCCAGGTCCTCCGGGTTCTGCAAAACATGCGATTCAAGATTCGCCGCTTCCTGTGGCGAGGCTAGGGGCCGGGGCCGAAGGACCGCCGTCGTGGGCTGAGCTCCTGCGTAGCCCGCGCTCAGGATGCCCGCCAAAACGAGAATCGGTACTTGAGGCATGGTCGCTCAGGCTGGACATTGCAACTCCCGGACCAACCGCCGGCATTGAACCTAAAAGAGTTCTAGCCGCTAAGGTGTGTCCGTTTGACAGCCTGCGTGTTCGCTGGGACACGAATCTGTTCATGGCGATATAGATTCCGCACACAAATGGTTTTCATAGCTCGTACACTGTAAAGAATGGCCAATTTGGGATTCGTGGGTTTGGGCGTGATGGGCAGCCGCATGGTGAACCGGCTGCTGGACAAAGGTCACACGGTGACCGGCTACAACCGCACGCGCGCCAAGGCCCAGTGGCTCATCGATCGCGGGATGAAATGGGCCGATTCGCCCCGCGCGGTGGCCGCAGCGGCCGATTTCACGCTTTCCATGGTGACGAATACGGCGGCGCTCCAGGAAATCGCCGACGGAGGGAATGGAATTATCGCCGGGCTTGGCGCAGGCAAGATCTGGATCGAGATGAGCACCGTCAGCCCGGAAATCAGCAAGGCGCTGGCCGCGCGCGTCAGAGAAAAAGGCGCGGACATGCTGGATGCGCCCGTATCGGGAAGCGTGATCACGCTCGAACAAGGAAAGCTTTCGGTGATGGTGGGCGGCCGCGCGGAGACTTTCGAACGCGCCAACGCGGTGCTACTCGACTTAGGACCGAAGGTCACGCATGTCGGGGAAAATGGCCTGGCTCTGGTGATGAAAATCGCCACTAATCTCAACCTTGCGGTCCAGATGCTCGCGTTTTCAGAAGGCGTTCTGTTGGCCGAGAAGAGCGGCATCAAGCGCGAAACCGCCGTCGACGTCCTGACGCACAGCGCCATCGCATCACCCATGGTGCAGTATCGCGGCCCGTTTGTGCTTAAAATGCCTGAGGAGGCTTGGTTCAACGTCAACATGATGCAGAAGGACATGCTGCTTGCGCTGGAGTTGGGCCGCAAAGCCGACGTTCCTCTGCCCACCACGTCCCTCGCCAACGAGTTCCTCACCGCGGCGCGCGCCATGGGCTACGTGGAGCGGGATTTCGCAGTAGTATTTGAGGTACTGGCAAGAATGTCTGGAGTCCAAAGCACGGAGTTGTAGAGATGACCACCGCCATAAATCCATCCAAAGCAAATTCGCAAAACCGGCGCAGAACTGCATCTGCACATGTACCGGCGCATGATGATGATCCGGCTGTTCGAAGAGCAAGTGAACGATCTGTACACGCGCGCGCTGATGCCCGGCCTGGCGCACCTGTATATCGGCGAGGAAGCGGTCGCCGTGGGCGTGTGCGAAGCGCTGCGGCCGGACGATTACATTACCAGCACGCATCGCGGGCACGGCCATTGCCTGGCGAAAGGCGCGGCGGTGGACCTGATGTTCGCCGAACTTGCTGGGAAAAGAAGTCGGCTACTGCAAGGGAAAAGGCGGCTCGATGCACATCGCCGATCCGGCCACTGGCAACCTGGGCGCCAACGCCATCGTTGGCGGGAGCACCGGGATCGCCACGGGCGCGGCATTTTCGGCGCAGCGACTGGGCACGGGCCAAGTAGCGGTGTGCTTCTTCGGCGAGGGCGCGCTCGGACAGGGCGTGCTGTACGAAGTGATGAACATGGCGGCGCTGTGGAAGCTGCCGGTGATCTACGTTTGCGAAAACAACATGTACAACGAGTACACGCATTTTTCGGAAACCACCGCCGGCGATATTCTGGCGCGCGGCCCGGCTTTCGGCGTGCCGTCCGAACAAGTGGACGGCCAGGATGTGCGCGCGGTCTACGCCGTGGCGAAGAAGCTGGTGGAACGCGCGCGCGAGCGGCGAAGGCCCGTCGCTGCTGCTGGTGAACACGTATCGCTACCACGGGCACCACGTCGGCGATGTGAGCCGCGAATATTATCGATCGAAGCAGGAAGAGCAGCAGTGGAAGACCGAGCGCGATCCCATCCGGATCATGGGCGAGTGGCTGATGTCGAAGGCGTGGCCGATCGCGCGGCGCTCGACAAAATTCATGACGAAGTGAAGACTGAGATCGAAGCGCCGTGAAGTTCGCTCTCGACGCGCCCTTATCCCAGTCCCGACAAGGTGGATCAAGATGTCTATGCTTGAAACTAAAAGCGGGCTGGATGTTGCTACCCGTGAACTGACGATGGCGCAAGCCATCCGTGAAGCGCTGGCCGAAGAAATGCGGCGCGATCCGCGCGTTTTCATTCTGGGCGAAGATATCGCCGAAGCGGGCCATCCGTTCAAAGTGCTGACGGGTCTGGTGGAAGAATTCGGCTCCAAGCGCGTGCTGGATACGCCGATCTCGGAAGCCGGCTTCACCGGCATCGCCGTGGGCGCCGCGATGACCGGCATGCGTCCGGTGATCGACATCATGTTCGGCGATTTCATCGGGCTCACCATGGACCAGATGGTGAACCAGGCCGCCAAGATCCACTACATGTCGGGCGGGAAATGGAAAGCGCCGCTGGTGATGCGGACCACGCTGGGCGCGACACGCCGCTCTGCCGCGCAGCATTCGCAATCGCTGCACGCCTGGTTCTGCCACATACCCGGGCTGAAGGTGGTGATGCCCTCGACGCCTTACGACGCCAAGGGCCTGTTGAAATCGGCCATCCGCGACGACAACCCGGTGGTGTTTTTCGAAGACAAGATGATGTACCGGCTGAAGGGCCCGGTGCCGGAGGAAGATTACACCATTCCGCTGGGCGTCGCCGACATCAAGCGCGAGGGCAGCGACATCACCATCATCGCCACCAGCAGCATGGTGCAGGTGGCGCTGGGCGCGGCGAGCCTGCTGGAAGAGAGCGGCATCAGCGCCGAAGTGGTGGATCCTCGGACGCTGTGGCCGCTTGGATGAAAAGACGCTGGTGGAATCGGCCAGGAAGACTTCGCGCGTCATCGTGGTGGATGAAGGCTACGGACGCTACGGCGTCACCGCCGAGCTCGCCTCGGTGATCCAGGAGAACGCGTTCTTCGATCTGGAAGCGCCGGTGAAGCGCATGGGCGCGATGCACGTTCCTATTCCGTTCTCGCCGCCGCTCGAAGATGTCACCGTTCCAACCGAGAAGACGGTTGCCGAAGCGGCGCGCGTGCTGTGCGGCGCTAACTAGGGCGGAAATGAGCGCACCTCCACAAGATCATGATCACCAGCATGATCATCAAGTGGTCCCTTCCGATCTCACCTTGCGCGTCAAGGCGCTGGAATCGCTGTTGACCGAAAAGGGGCTGGTGGATTCTCAAGCGTTGGATGCGCTGATCGACAGGTATCAGCACAGGGTGGGCCCACGCAACGGCGCCCGTGTGGTGGCGCGCGCCTGGACTGATGCGAGCGTACAAGCAACGCCTACTCGCCGACGGCACGGCCACGATCGGCGAGCTAGGCTACGGCGGGGCGCAAGGCGAGCACATGGTGGTGGTGGAGAACACGTCCCAGATCCACAATCTCATCGTGTGCACGCTGTGCTCGTGTTATCCCTGGTCGGTTCTGGGGCTGCCGCCGGTGTGGTATAAATCGGCGGCGTATCGTTCGCGAGCGGTGATCGATCCACGCGGCGTCTTGCGCGAGTTCGGGCTGGAGATCGCCGACGAAACGGAAATACGCGTGTGGGACAGCACGGCGGAAATACGCTACCTGGTGCTGCCGGAGCGCCCGGCTGGAAGCGAGAATCTGGATGAACAGGCGCTGGCCGATTTGGTGACGCGCGATGCTATGATCGGCGTCGCCAAGGTCGCCTCGTCGGCGTCGACGGAGCGAACGCGTGAACGGCGTCCACGACATGGGCGGCATGCACGGACTGGGCCGCATCCAGTATGAGCCGAATGAGCCGGTGTTCCACGCGCCTTGGGAGGGCCGCGCGTTGGCGCTGGTTCTGGCGGCGGGAGCGTGGCGCAAATGGAGCCTGGATGCTTTCCGGCACCAGATTGAGCAGATTGCGCCAGTCCGAATATCTGCGCATGAGCTACTACGAGAAGTGGTTCACCGCGCTGACGGAGCGCCTGGTGCGGAGCGGCTTGATCACGCGCGGTGAGGCTGAGAGCGGAAGGCCCGCGCCGGGATCGGCCAAAGCCACTCCGCCACTTACCGCCGCGCAAGTGCCCGCCATGCTCCGCAGCGGCGCGATTGCTAGTCGCGACAGCGCGGTTACTCCGCGCTTCCAGGCCGGCCAGCGTGTTCACACGCGCAACATGAATCCAACGGGACACACGCGCCTGCCGCGCTACGCCCGCGATAAGCCAGGGACGGTGGAGCGGGATCACGGGGTTTATGTTTTCCCCGACGCCCTCGCTGATTCGCCGGACGAGAAGCCGCAGCACGTGTATTCGGTTCGCTTCAGCGCCCGTGAGTTGTGGGGCGAGCAGGCGCGTGCGGGCGACGCGGTTTATATCGATCTTTGGGACGATTATCTTGAACCAGCCTGACTTGTTATCGCAGACTGATCGAGTTTTCGCAGAGCCAGTCTTTGCAGAACCATGGCAGGCTCAGGCGTTTGCGCTGGCAGTCAGGCTGTCGGAGCAAGGTTATTTCAGTTGGAAAGAATGGGCCGCCGCGCTGGCCGCGGAGCTGAAGGCGGCAGCCGAACGCGGTGAGCCCGACGACGGCTCGCGATATTATGAGCACTGGCTGGCGGCGCTGGAGCGTCTGGTTACGGAGAACGGGTTAGCCGATTCTTCCGCCCTGCTGGAGCGCAAGCACGCCTGGGCGGATGCGTACCGGCACACGCCGCATGGCAAGCCGGTAGAATTGTCCGCGGCAAAATCTTAGGAGGCACGAAATGGCACTGAAAACTCACGGAACCATGGCAGTGGATTGGGAGCAGCGCATCGATATGGATCGCTTGCGCCGGGAGCGGCTGGCGCGCGTCGAAAGCGATGCTGGCGAAATCCGAGATGGGCGCGCTGCTGTGCTTCGACATGAACAACGTGCGCTACATCACCGCCACGCACATCGGCACCTGGGCGCAGGACAAGATCAGCCGCTTCACTTTGCTGCCGCAAAATGACGAGCCGATCCTGTGGGATTTCGGCTCGGCCGCCAAGCACCATCAGCTCAATTGCCCGTGGCTGGGCGAACGCTCGCGTCCCGGCATTTCTTTGCTGCGCGGCGCGATGTCGCCGGAAATGGGCCGCGCCGAAGACGTCGCGAAGAAGATCAAGCTCGAACTGGAGATGCGCGGGCTGCACAAAGAGCCGGTGGGCATCGACGTAGTGGAGCCGCCCATTCTATTCGCCTTGCAGCGCGAAGGCATCAACGTCGTCGACGGCCAGCAGCTGATGTCGGACGTGCGCGTCATCAAGACGCAGGACGAGATCTCGCTGCTCAACACGTCCGCCATGATGGTGGACGCGGCCTATCACGATCTGTACTGCGCCATGAAGCCGGGCATGAGCGAGAACCAGGCCGTTGGGCTTGGTCAGCAAGATTCTATACGACCTGGGTTCGGAATACGTGGAAGGCGTGAACGCCATCTCCGGCGAGCGCTGCAATCCGCACCCGCACGTTTTCTCCGATCGCGTGCTGCGCCCGGGCGATCCCGTGTATTACGACATTCTGCATTCGTACATGGGTTATCGCACCTGCTACTACCGCACTTTCAGCATCGGCTATGCGCCGCACACGCTGATCGACGCCTATTCGCGCTGCCGCGATTATTTGGACGCGGCGATCTCGCTGATCCGTCCCGGGCGCACCACCGGGGAAATCGCCTCGGTTTGGCCCAAGGCGCAGGAGTTCGGCTTCCCCAATGAAGAAGCGGCCTTCGCGCTGCAGTTCGGCCACGGCATCGGACTTGCGATCTGGGAGAAGCCGGTGATCAGCCGCCTGGTGTCGCTGGAACATTCCTACGAGATCAAGCCCGGCATGGTGTTCGCGCTGGAGACCTTCTGGCCGTCGAAAGACGGCTGGAGCGCGGCGCGCATCGAAGAAGAAATCGTCGTCACCGAAACCGGCCATGAAGTGATCACGCGCTTCCCGGCGGAGAAACTGCTGGTCGCGGGCGCGCATTATTTCACCGTCGACGGGCCGCTGCCGACCACGCGCGAGCACGATCCCGCCCCTAGCCAGCGCGTCGTCGAAATGGTGGAAGCCAGCGCGCGAATCGAACAGGTGGTTTCCCGCTAGATGGCCGTCAGCATCGTCATGCCCGCGCTCGAGATGGCGCAGGAAACCGGCAAGATCATCTCCTGGCTGAAGAAGGAAGGCGACTCGATCGCCAAAGGCGAGCCGATCGCGGAAATCGAAACCGACAAAGTGGTGCTGGAGATGGAAGCGACCGCGGACGGCGTGCTGGCGGGAGTGACGTGCGGCGGCCGGCGATGTGGTCCAGGTGGGCAAGACCATCGCGTGGATCGTCGCGCCGGGCGAAAAGCCTCCGGCGGAAGCAGCGAGCACGGCACCCGCCGCGCGGACGATGAGCGGACCAGCCAGCGCAACTGCAACGTGCGCCGGCCGCGCCCGCCAGCAGCGCGGCAAAAGTTGGAGGTGAAGGTATCTCCCAAAGCGCGCCGAATGGCGCAGGAGCTCGGCGTCGATCTTGAGCAAGGTGGTCGGAACCGGCCCGGGTGGAACCATCAGCGGAGACGATGTGCAGCGCGCCGCGGACGCACCCAAGGCCGCTTCGCAGCCAGCCGCTGCGGCAGCTCCCACGGCGCTCAGCTCCATCGCGCGCCTGATGGCCGAGCGCACCACGCAGAGCTGGACCACAGCTCCGCACTTCTTCCTGGTTCGCGAAATCGACGCGAGCGGGCTTGATCGCCGCGCGCGAAAAACATGGCAAGGCGATTACTCACACCGATCTTCTGGTCGCCATCGTCGCGCGCGACGCTAGCGAAGCATCCCAAGATGAACGCGAGTTGGACCGGCAGCGCCATCCAGCTAAATCCGAACGTGAACATCAGCATCGCCATCGCGGTGAAGGACGGAGTGGTGGGCGCCGTGATTCCGAACGCCGATACGGCCAGGCTCGCCGACATCAGCGCGCAAGCGGCAGGATTTGGCCGAGCGCGCTCGCGCGGGCCGCCTGCATCCGCCCGACGTCACCGGCGGGACGTTCACCATCAGCAATCTCGGAATGTTCGGCGTGGATGCTTTCAGCGCCATCATCACGCCGCCGCAAGCCGCCGTGCTGGCTGTGGGCCGAATCGCCGATCGCGTGGTAGCGGTGAACGGCCTCATCGGCATCCGTCCTAGTCTTGACGATGACGCTATCGAGCGATCATCGCGTGGTGGACGGCGCGCAGGCCGCGGCGTTTCTCAAGGACGTCGCCGAGGCGCTCACCAGCGCACAGCTATAGCAGGCGGAAGTTTACTTCGATCTTGGCTCGAACTGGCACGGGTTTGCCGTTCTTCATGCCCGGCTGGAAGCGCCAGCTCCTGATACTCGCAATCGCGTTGGCATCCAGCCCCGGGTCAAGCGACTTGGTGACCTTGATGTCATGCGCCCGTTGATCGGTACCCACCACGATGGTCAGGACCACTTTGCCTTCGAGCTTGGCTTTTCTTGCGTGTTCCGTGTACTGCGGCTCGCTTTTATCCAACAACTTGGGCGGCAAGATTCCCGGTCCAATCTTGTAGATCTTTTCCGCGAAAGAAACGCGTGGTCATCAAGACCAGCAGCAGCGGAATCGCAATGGCGGTCCTGCGCGGCGTGCGAAGCTGTTTCCTGGCGCCATTCGAATAAGTGGGCAAAGCGCTCGTGCAAAGTGGGTGCGTCGGTCCATGGCGCAGCCGAGAACCAGCGAACTGGAACACTCGCGCGCTACGTCCAACAGCACGGTTGCGTAGGCGTCCGCCGGAACGCCCGCAGCCAACACCGCATCATCGCAGGCCAGTTCCTGCTCGTGATTCAGGCGGGCCGCAACCATCCAGGCCAGCGGATTCCACCACAACAACGCACGCGACCCTTGCGCCAAATATTTCGCCAGGCAATCGCGCCGGCGGACGTGGGCCGCTTCGTGCAAAAGCACGGCGCGCAGCCGCGCTTCATCCCAATCCCGAGCATTCTCGGGAAGCAGAATCAGCGGATCGCAGGACGCCGCAAGTGAGCGGAGTAGCTCACGCTCGCGATCCGGACTTCGGCGCCGTCTCCATATAGGAAATGCGTCGATCGGCGGCGAACGCGCAACAGCACGATCCATCCGCCGGCTGCGCGGGCCGTCATGACCACGATGCCAAGCGCCCAGATGCCCGCGAGCGACATCGGCCAGGTCCACGGGCCGGCTTCCCGGTTTGGCAATGCCCGAGCCAGCGCCAGTCGACCCGGCTGGAACAGAAATGAGAATGCTCCATTGCGGCGACCAGACCGCCAGCAACGGCACGGCAGCCGCGCTCGCGAGCGCCGTCAGACAAACCAGATGGCGCACGGCCGCGTCGCGCCCGCGCAACAATCGCAAGCACAGCATCCCGGCCGCCAGCACGACGGTGGACTTCATTGCAACGGAAATCAGATAGGATTCCAGCATGGCTATTTCCTCTTGGCTCTCTCGCTGATCGATATCGCGCCAGTTCGCTTAGTTCCTTTTCGCTGAGATGGGAACGCCGCCGGATCGAGCAATGCGGCAACCGCCTCCTTGGCCGATCCATCGAAAAACGTTCTGAATGATGCGCTGCAATGCCGACCGGCTGGCGGCTTCCCGCGGCACGGTAGGCTCGTAAACATAGCGAAGCCCTTCTTCCACGTGGCGGACGTAGCCCTTGCGCTCTAACACACGCAAGATGGTCCGCACGGATGAATAATTCGGCTTGTCCGGCAAGCCTTCCTGGATCTCCTGCCCGGTGGCGCGTCCGCGCGCGAACAGAATGTCCATGATCTGGCGCTCGCGCCGGCTTAGGTCGGAATCAGCGGCTTTCTTTGATATGCGCATTCCTTAGCATCCTGCGTAAAAATTAACACATGGGGCCGGGCCTGTCAAGGGGAATGTCATGATGGGAGCAGCACATGATCCTCAGCCGCGACCGTATCCTGGCTACCCACGTCGGCAGCCTTCCACGCAGCGAAGCGCTTTCTGAAATGCTCCTTGACCGCGAGGAGGGAAAGCCTCTCGGCGAAGATGCAGCTAGCCGATGAAATGGATCGCGCCGTGCGCCACGTGATCGCCAAGCAGGCCGAGGCCGGCATCGATATCGGCAACGACGGCGAACAGCAGCGCGTCGGCTTTCAGACTTATGTGCCGCGGCGCATGTCGGGCTTCGCCGGCGAATCGAAGCGCCGCCGCGGCCGCGACTTCGAGGAGTTCCCCGCCCTGGTGGCCGATCTTATGCGCCGCTTCCCCAAGCGCAGCCGCATGCAGAATGCGCCGGAAGCGCAGGCTGAGCTGCATTATCTGGACTCATCCGCCATCACGCACGAGATCGATCGCCTGCAACGCGCCGCCAGGGATTCGGGGGCATTCGCCGAATCGCTTCATGACGGCGCCCTCACCCGGCATCATCTCCACCACGATGCTGAACGCGTATTACGATTCGCAGCAATCTTATTTGACCGCGCTCGCGCGCGAAATGCGGAACGAGTATCTGGCCATCCACCGCGCCGGTTTGCTGCTGCAGATCGACGCGCCGGATCTGGCCATGGACCGCTCCATGTTCTACCGCGATCTGGCGGACCGGGAATTCGTGAAAGCCGGCGAAATGCACGTGGCGGCGCTCAATGAGGCCATCGACGGTATTCCGCGCGACCGCGTGCGGTTGCACTGCTGCTGGGGCAATTGGAACGGCCCGCATCTTTACGATGTGGCGCTGGATCTCATCTTGCCCGTGCTCTATCAGGCCAACGTGGGCGCGCTCAGTATCGAGTTCGGCAATCCTCGGCACCAGCACGAACTCGAGGCGTTGCGCCGAAACAAACTGCCGGATCACATGCTGCTCCTGCCGGGCGTGGTTGAAAGCAACAGCAATATCGTGGAGCATCCGGAAGTTGTCGCACGCCGATTGGAAGAAGCAGTAAGGGTGGTGGGCGAGCGTGAGCGCGTGATTGCCAGCGCGGACTGCGGCTTCGGAACGTTCACCAATCGCGAGTACGTGATTGAGCCGGTGGTGTGGTTGAAACTCAAAGCGCTCCGCCAAGGCGCGGATATCGCGTCGGCTCATCTATGGGGTCGTAGCGCCGTTACTTGGTGACTAAGTGCGGAAGATCGCGGTTATTCTCGTTGCAGACAAATTCGAGCAAGTCGGTGTCGGCCAGTAACTGCATGCCTTCTGTTATCGTCCAAGGCCTGGTATAGGCTTTCGGATCGTTGATGGTCACTTCGATTTTCAAGTGTCCGAAGTCGGGCCGGCGGAAGCGCTCAGTTACCACCAATGCTTCGGTCGCCGGATGTCCAGCCTGATCCAGCCACGTCTTGCCATTGAAGCCTGAAGTCTGGACAACCAGCGCATCGCCCTCCCACTTACCCACCGAGTAACCCATCCACGAGGGATTCGGATCTTTCGGAAGCTCGCGCCCATCCAGGAACATTTGCCGGTACAGGCCGAAAGCCTCGTAGAGGATGATGACCTCGTCCGGATTTTGAACGATCTTGAACGGCACCGGCGTCGCATTCACCTTGGGCACGCCTTGCGGCAGGCAGTTGGCATCGGACTCTTCCGATGCGTGCGCGCCGGTCATGCGCTCTTTGGTCAGGGCCGCCGCCCAAGGCTGCATCGGCACGTCCTCAGGCTTTAAGTCCGCCGCCAGATTCTGCAAATACTTTGGACCGCCCGCCAGCCAGATTCCCGACAGATCCGGCTTGCCGTCCGCTTTGTGCGGCGCCGGAGCCATTAGATCCGGCTTGCCGTCCTTCGTTCTTGGAATCCCTTTATCCGGCAGCTTGAGCCACTGTGCAGATAGCGGCGAGAGCATCAGGATCACAAGGCCCACTCGAAAGGTCATCGGGCGATTATATACCCTCATGCGTGACCTGGCGGCGCCACTTTGCGGTCCAGCCAATCGCGCACCACGCCGAACACCTCGTGGTTGTTCTTCTCGAGCAGCATCAGGTTGCCGTTGCCGACGATACCGTAGTCGCGCAGCCGCACCATCTCCGCAGAGCATCCCACCTGCTTCAAGAACTCCACATTGGTGATGGGCGATCCGCCCCCGCCGAATTCGCTGGTCAGCCATCCAATCGGAATACCGCGCAGATTTTTCCACTTACGCGCCGGCTCCGCTTGCAATTTGTAAGACGCGACAATGGGACGCGGCGAATCGGGAGGCAGCGTGTGATCCACTAACTGGAATTGCGACGGATCGGTTACCGGCGGATCGTAAGTCATGGGGCTGGCCGTCAATCCCCAACGCAGTTGCGCGGCGAACGGATTGCCGTTGATCTCCATGCAGAAAATCCCCTTCACCAGGTTCGGCCGGCGATCGGCCACACCCCAGCCGAAAAATCCTCCGAACGCGTGCGTCAATAAAATGCACGGACCGATCCGATCCACCAGTTCCACACCGCCGCGCCACACCAGATCGCTATGGAACGCTTCGTCCATCACGTTGCCCGATTCGCAGGCCATGAACTGATCGATCAACGGATCGTTCATACCGCCCGGCCCGGGCCACTGCGCCGTGTTGAACACCACCGGCGTCTGAACCAGCCCCTCGTAAGGCGGGACGTTCGGCAAATGGCTGGGCCCCAGCGCGTCCGGATGATAGGGCGACCGGCCATAACTCGGCCGATCCAACCAATACACGCTGTAGCCGGCCTGCACGAAATAGTGCACCCAGCCGGGCCGGCCTCCGATGCCCATCATGTGCGTGCCCTGGCCGCCGCCTCCGTGCACCATGATCACCGGATACGGATAGCGTTTCTCGGCCGGAATCATGTACTGCACATACTGCTGCCCCATCGCGATGGCGCCGTACGACATCTTCTTGCGCTGCACGCCCACCCAGAAGCAGCCTTGATCGGCGAGTTTCAAAGCCGTGTTGTCGCGATTGGGATTCGTATCCGGGCTAGTTGCGGACGCGTCTTTGGCGATCGACGCATCCATCCAGCGCAGTACCGGCTCCAGCGCCTCGCGATTTGCCACCGTCAACGCTGGGATGGCGCCTTCTAATCGGATTCGAAGGGCCGCCTGGGGGTTCGACGGCCACGATACCCTTCACCAGGTTCGGCCGCTCCTGCGCGGTCACCGCCGCGAATACCAGGCCGTCGCCATGAGTGATCAGGATTGCGGGGCCGATCTCATCGAGCAGCTTCGCGCCGCGCGATCGCCACACGTTTTGCGTGAGCGGATTGTTGCCCATCGGCTGACCCATGGATGCGACGATCTGGGCGACGGCTGGATCGTTGGCATCGGTGCGAATGCGTCTTTGCGACGCCTTCGAACGTGGGCGCTTCCTTATCGAAATACCCATGCACCCACGGATGATAAGGATTGCGCCCCTGACCAGGCCGGTCGAGCACGTACACTTTGTAGCCCTGCTCCAAAAGCAGCGTGGCCCAGCCGCGGCGTCCGTCCGGCGTGCCGATCCAATCCGAGCCTTGCCCGTACCCGCCATGAATCAGCACCACGGGATAAGGATGGCGGACAACGCGCGGAATCCAATGCTCCACGTACATCTGCATTCCGTTGCACATGGTTCCGCGAGCGAGAGTGGCATGCTCCACGCCGATCCAGTGAGTAACTCCAGTCGGCGATATCGAGCGCCGGCCCCGGATTCGCGGATGTCGCCGCCTGCGCGGGAAGCTTCTTGGGAGTGGCGGCAATCGCGACGGCTGCGAGGGCTCCCAGATCGCGCCGTGTTATTCCGTTCGAGTTATCGTTGTTCATAGTTCGCGCGCCTTCCAGCATACTCTTGCCAGGTTCCTACATACAATGGATATTCCTTCTCGAATACAGTCAGCGCAACAGCATCATCGGCTCGGCTTGGCTTGCTTCCTCCCCGGAACTCCCGGGCTTCCCGAGAAGAAAACGGGTTCCGTGAAGGGCTCTGCGATACCGGTCCTGTGACCGGTGATGTAGCCAGTCTGTAAATCCACCTTTTTCCGCGGGATGGGTGAAGCCATTGGATTTAACGCGTGGGCACCATCGATGAACCTGTGTCACAATGGCCATAGGACCGCATCAGACGGTCCATGTCTGGGAACCCAGTTACTTCGCGAAGCCAACTTTCGGGACAGCAATCCCCAAGAACAAATACAATCGGATCACCCAATGAGCGATCTCAAGCTGCCGTTACCCGACTTTGAGCAACCTCCTGTCGTCGAAGTGGCTATTTCGTTACAGTTTAAGCCGCTGGAGTCCATGCGGTCGTCTCACCTTGGCCTTCTCTGGAACGTGTTTCGCAAGCAGGGCTTTTCGAGGACCGAAGACCATGGCGAGCTAGCGCCTGCGTTCGAAGAATTGAGCGCCAGCCGGCCCGTGACGGTTGGTGTGAGACTTCAGACTTTTGATGACGCCCCCCCTCTTCCTCGTGTCTGGTTTCTCAATCAGGACAAGAACGAGTTGCTTCAGATCCAGAGGGACCGGTTAATTGTGAACTGGCGGCAAGGCCTCCATGCGGAACCTTACCCTCGTTACGCCGCGATCATCGAGCGGTTCCGCACCGCCATGAAGCTCTTCGCTGAATTCGCGAATTTGGAACAGGTTGGGGAGATCGTTCCCACACAATGCGAGATTACTTATGTGAACCACCTGCCGGCTGGTCGAGGTTGGCAGAATCACAGCGAAGTCGATAGGGTGGTGACCACCTGGCAGAACACATACTCCGATGCGTTCTTGCCCCTCCCGGAGGATGTTAACTTCGCGGCGCGCTACCAAATGGTCGATGAGGCAGGTAACGCCGTCGGTCGCCTGCACGTCAATTTTCATCCGGCCTATCGCAACGCAGACCATCAACCGATTTTTATAATGAATCTCACCGCGCGCGGGAAACCGGAGCCTGCTGATATGACTGGCGTTTTTCGGCTTTTTGATCGCGAACACGATTGGATCGTTCGTGGATTCGCGTCCCTCACGAGTACGACCATGCACAAGCTATGGAGGAGGAAAAATGGCAACTAATCCCGCATTCTCAACCTGGCACCTGTTCACTCTGACGGATCGGCGGAACGACATCAGCACCGTACCATCTCACAGGGACTCAGCCGTATTTGCGCCTGCTGAGGTCGTAGGCCGTAATCCGGGCGTCTTGGAGTTGGTTGTTCGATCGGGCAACCTCAAAAGGACGATGGAATTTCAGGTCAGCAACACTCCCCTGCCTGCTTGGATCGAGCCCAGCTTGAGGCGCGCAGGATATCTTCTCCTTTTACCAGCCGATTGGGATCGTGAAGGAGCTCCACCAATAGAAGCGTCGGCGATCCAGAACGCATTGGGCGCCATGGCCTCATTCATGCAAGATGCGAGTTCCTTGCCTCAATGGACGCCCACACGGATCGGCGGTGTTCAGCTGGATTGGCACGAAGAAGGAATCGATCTCGAGATGGAGTTTCCGCCGGATGAACGCCAAGCCGTGGTTGTGTTCTCGGATCGAAACAACGAGGCCACTGACTGGGATGGCCTTTTAACCCAACACATCGAGCGGTTGCGAACGCTTTTTAGTGAACGGTTGACTCCGAGTTATGCCTCAGCAGGGCGATGATCCAGCTGCTGTTCCGAACGAAACGCGTCTCTTTCGCCGGGTATCTCCCACCTGGATTACCTATGACAAGAATCGTGGCGAGTGGCGACCCACGTCACAAAACTTTCAGAATTCTGACGACGATGACGGAACCATGTCTGTTTTCGCAGAGAACCTTGCTCTGGCGAACGGCGAATCACCATCCGACTTCCTGAAGGGACGCTGGTCGGAATTCTTTTTGGTGGCGGTGACAGCGGGATGGATGCGTAAGTGGGGCCAAGATGTCTACCCCGATCCCTACAATCAAGATCCGGGCGAGAGTTTCGCTTCTCACGTTGCGGTTCGAGGCACCAAAGATAACAAGGTTCGTCAAAAGCTCGGCCGGGAATATGAGTGGGTAGTCGCACCTCCGAATCGCTACGACCCACCCAAGTAGGCTTGGGTGCAGACATCTCAAATACCGGCTGCCTGCCATCGAACGAAGCACTAATTGCTGCCGCTCTTGCCGTTCTTCGACAGCATAACTGGGAAGATTCGCGGTTAGGGCACGCTCGCCCTTCCTGAACCCAAGGGCGCTTCGCTTTACGGTGCACTTCCTCCCCACGTAGGCTGCGTCCTCCGCGGCAGAGACCGCCCGTTTCCCCGAGAAAGCCCGAAACTCCTAGATGCCGTCGCCCTTTGTTTTCAACAGGGCTGTTGCCAACGGACTGACTAGAATGTCATGGTTAGGAAATGCCCGATCAACCAGCGCAACACATGCAGTGCATGGAAGTGTGGGGCGGCAGCCAGCTCACGTCGCGCTCGGTTGAATTCGGCGGCCTGGATGCCTGGGTCTACAGCAAGCCCTATGGCAAAGCGCACGCGGGCGGCGATGTTTACTATGCTTCGAGCTGCGCCACGGGACGCATTACGCGGCTACTGCTGGCCGATGTCGCGGGGCACGGCCCAGCACCAGGGCTTCGTTCCAGTGGGCATGCACGAGCGGGAGGACGCGCCACCACTCTAAGTTAACCAGCGCCAAACGCGGCAACCACCCCGCAGTGACCGCACCGTAGGGGCACCCGTTCCCATCCCGAACACGGAAGTTCAGCCCTTGCAGCCCCGATGATACTGCGCGCGGGTCTCCGGGAGAGCAGGACATTGCCCGATTAAACAAAGAAAGCGTCGGGCTTTTCTTATGCTTAGCAATTCCTGTATGCTCAGGGACATTGAGCTCTTGTTGGCGAGACCTGGAACAGCCGTCGACGGGACCAGAATATCTTCAACCATTCCGCCGGATGGATCTGCCAGGGGATGACCCTCCTCCACCTGGGCGCTTGACTGGTGGTCGGACTGGAAACGAACCGCGATAAGGCTCAGGGGGGCTCGGAGGCTTGGCACTTGCTTCCGACAACAACGCCGCGCGCTCGGCCATTCTCCTATTCTCGGCGTAACTATAGCCTCTGTCAGGTCCGCCGCCCCTCCTAAGCTTGCGGCTGCCTGGAATCCACATCGCGCCGTCCGGTCCAAGAGCGTCGCCACCTAAATCAGTCGTCTGGCCCTGACTCCCCTGAGATGTTGCAGCAGTTTTTCCCAAAGCTGAAGCGAAAAGGCGGGCGAGCTGTTCAGATGCTGCGGGAGATAACTTGCTGCCGGGCACCTCTGGGTGGCCATTAACGGAGCGTCCATGGCGCCCATACCAGTGCCTGATCAACTCCTGCTCTGAGCGGAAGATCCGACTGCAACCCGTGCAGGGAAACGTTCTTCGCCGCGTGTCCTCTTCCAGAGTTTTGCGTGATTTTCCAAGGCTCGCCAGGAGCTGGGGTATGCTCTCTAGATGTTCCCGCAACACGTGATCTGCAAGCCGGCTACCTAGGAAGAGTCTCGAACAGATCGAGCATTTGATCTTTGAAGCGGCCTCATTTCCCATGCAATATATTGTAACCGTATCTTTCGTTGTGGATTAAATCCGCGCGGTAGTGGGGTCTTAGCGGGGAGCTGCGCGAAGGGCGTTAATTAGAGCTTCGTATTCTTGTGCGATCTGAAAAGCTACTTGAGCCATGATTACATCGCGTTCGTTCGGTGCTCTCGCCGGCGTCAGGCTGTCGGCAATTGTTCTGTTTTGGTTACGACGCTCTTCAAGCAGATCGATGATTTGTTCAATGGTCATCGGTCGCCTCCAATCAAGTTCTCGATTTTCCAAACATGGTCGCTGATCCCCGCTGCCGTCGCGGGTGATTCGCAGTGATCCGTATCGTGCAAATTGTAATAACGGCGGTATTCTATCGTCCGGTTGGCGCTTCCAAGTCCAGCGCAGACTTGGCGTGGCTCATTAAGTCCTCCGTCAGGACCGTGCACTTTTTCTCGCCCCATTGCACGACCGTCCTCATCATTTCCGCCTTGCCGATCTCCCTGACGATCTCACCAGACGCTAGACTTATTGGCCGCCCTGAATCCAGTTCCAGCACGTCCATCGGCCTAATAATCATCCAATCGCCATCGCCCATCGGTCTCTTGGTGGCGTTGCCTGCTTCCATAAAACTACTCCTGCACGGGACTGTATCACACAAAGGCACTTCTCGGGATACTCCCGTGAAACCCCGCCGTTTCCGAGAAAGTCTCATGTTTCCAAGATGGCCAATCCTTTGTTTTCGACACCAATCCCCATAACCTGCAGGCCAGAATATCATGGATAGGAAATGCCCGATCAACCAGCGCAACACATGCAGTGCATGGAAGTATGGGGCGGCAGTCAGCTCACCTCTCGCTCGGTTGAATTCGGCGGCCTGGACGCCTGGGTCTATAGCAAGCCCTTTGGCAAAGCGCACGCGGGCGGTGATGTTTACTATGCGTCGAGCTGCGCCACGGGACGCATTACGCGGCTACTGCTGGCCGATGTCGCGGGGCACGGACAAACTGTCGCAGCCACCGCCGCCGATCTGCGCACGCTCATGCGGCGTTTTGTGAACAGGCTGGATCAAACGGAGTTCGTCCGGCTGCTCAACCAGCAGTTCGCCGTTCTGCCGCGCACGGGCGCTTTCGCCACCGCGATTGTGACTACCTTTTTCGAGCCCAGCCGCCGCCTTACGGTTTGCAACGCGGGTCATCCCAGGCCGCTGCTATACCGCGTGGCGCAACGCCAGTGGGATTTTCTAGGGGGTCAGGAAACGAGCTCGCGAGCGACGCCCAGCAACATTCCGCTGGGTCTCTTTGATGGGGCTGAGTATGAACAGTTCGACATCGAGCTGGAGCCGGGCGACTGCCTGCTCAGCTTCACCGATGCGCTGATCGAATCGCGCGACGCCGACGGCGAGATGCTGGGGGAAAACGGCCTGTTGCGGATCCTGCGCGCGCTGGGTGACGTTGAGCCGGAGAAGTTGACCGAAACCCTGCTGGGCGAAATTGAAACGCGCTATCCGGAAAATCTGTCCGAAGACGATGTCACGGTACTGGTGGTTCGGGCCAACGGGCGGCAGCTTCGGTTCTCGTTAGGCGAAAAGTTGCGGGCGTTGGGGCGTTTTACGAATGCGCTGCTGCGCGGCGAGCGCGCGCCCTTCCCGGACGCCAATCTCGCGAACATCGGAGGCGCCATCATTCCCGCGCTGGCCCGGCGCTGGCGAGCAGGCCGCTAGCGGCTCTTCAGATCGTCGCGGAAAAAATTATTCAGGTCCCCGAACGGCGCGGAACTGTCGAATTCCGCGAAACTCCCCGCTTCGGCGATGGCCCTGGCCGCCCGGATGAAGCCGCCCCAGGCCGTCCGCGCTAGCGAACTCCCCACGCTGATCCTTCGCACGCCCATTTCCGCGAGATCGGAAACCTTGAGCCTCGGTATTCGCGCTCATGAGCACGTTCACCGGCTTCGGACTTACCGCCGACACGATGGCTTCGAATATCGGCGCGCTCGCGAACGCCCGGCGCGTAGAGCACGTCCGCGCCCGCTTCCGCATAAGCCTGCAGCCGGCGGATGGATTCCTTCAACGGCTCCGCGTGCCCAACCAGAAAACACTCCGCACGGCCAACCAGCAGGACGCCTGAATCGCCGATCGCCGCCCGCGCCGCTTTCATCCGCTCCACGGCCATCGGCAGATCGTATAGCGGGTTCGAGCGATCGCCGGTGGAATCCTCAATCGACAGTCCCGCGACGCCCGTTTCCACGCACAGGCGCACACTTTCGGCGACGCCGTCGGGGTCATGCGCGTAGCCCGATTCAAAATCGGCATTCACCGGCAAATCCACAGAGGCGACAATCTCCGCGACGTGACTGAGCACGGTGTCGCGCGACACCGCCGCGTCCGGCAATCCCCGCGAAAATGCGAAGTCCCGCGCTGCTGGTGGCCAGCGCCTGGAACCCGAGATGCCGCAGATACCGCGCGGTCCCAACATCCCAGGGATTGGGGATCACGAAACATCCGCTCTCATGGAGCTTGCGGAACGCTGCGCGGCGCGCCGAGAAATCCGTGGTGGCCATAAGGAACTTGAGGTTAGCATAATAGATATGGCCTGAAAGGAGACTGCCGTGCCCTTGTACGACTTCAAATGCCTGGACTGCGGGGAGCAGTTCGAAGCGCTGGTTTTGAAAACCGAACCCGCGTGCCCGGCCTGCCAAGGCCACAAGCTGGAGCAGCTCATCTCGATGTTCAGCGTGGACTCCGCCAGCATCCGGCAGAGCAACATCAATTCGGCCCGCAAGGCAAACTCGAAGATGGCGCGCGACAAAGCCATTGCCGATCAGGAAGCGATCGAGCATCACGACGACTAGGCGCTCACCCAAGGAAATTCGTTGACCTGCCGCACCTGCGCGAAAGATGTACCGGACTCCAGCCGCTTCTGCCTGTCTTGCGGCTCAGAACTCAAGGGCGTCGGCGCCCCCGGTGACGCAAACTGTCGCCGGCGCTCTCCGGCGTCTACTCCAACTCCGGGGCGCACGCCCTCGCATTCTTCCCTCTCTTCTTCCTCGGGTTTACTTGCCGAAGGCCGCTTCCTGCCCGGCGCGCTGCTCGCCAATCGTTATCGGATCGTCGCGCTGCTGGGGCGCGGCGGGATGGGCGAAGTTTATCGCGCGCACGACCTTACGCTCGGCCAGGAGGTGGCGCTCAAGTTCCTGCCCGAAGTGGCCGCGCGCAATCCAGCCGCCCTCGCGCGTTTCTACAATGAAGTCCGCATCGCGCGCCAAGTCTCGCACCCCAATGTCTGCCGCGTTTACGATCTGGGCGAAGTGGACGGCCAGCCTTACCTGTCGATGGAATACGTGGATGGCGAAGATCTTGGCTCGTTGTTGCGCCGCATCGGCCGCCTGCCCTCGGACAAGGCTGTCGAAATCGCGCGCCAGTTGTGCGCCGGCCTGGCCGCGGCGCACGCCAAGGGCGTTCTGCATCGCGATCTGAAGCCCGCCAATGTGATGCTCAACGGCCGCGGCCACGTGGTTATCACCGATTTTGGCTTGGCGGCGCTGGCCGACGAAATCCCCGGCGAAGAAATTCGCAACGGCACTCCCGCCTACATGGCGCCCGAGCAACTGGCCGGAAAAGAAGTAACGGTGCAAAGCGATATCTATGCGCTGGGCCTGGTGCTGTACGAAGTCTTCACCGGTAAGCGAGCATTCGAGGCGTCCACGCTGGCGGATCTGGTTCGGCTGCACAGCGAAACCACGTCCCGTGAGCCCGTCCTCGCTGGTGAAGGAGCTGGACCCGGCGGTGGAGAGCGCCATTCTGCGCTGCCTGGATCCGGAACCTTCCAATCGTCCCCCGTCCGCTCTCGCGGTGGCTGCGCGGCTTCCCGGCGGCGATCCATTAGCAGCCGCGCTGGCCGCCGGTGAAACCCCTTCGCCCCAGCTGGTGGCGGCGTCGGGCGGAACCGCGGCGCTGCCGTGGAAGATCGCGGTTCCCAGCCTGGCTGCCGCGCTGGTTGGACTGGTGGCCTTCGTGTTCCTGGCCGCGACTTCCAGCATGATCGAAAAGGCACAGCTCACCAAGCCTCCCGAAGTTCTGGCCGACAAGGCGCGCGAGCTGATTCAGCGCCTGGGCTATACTGCTCCGCCAGGCGACTCCGCTTATGCCTTTGGACTACAACACCGGATTTTCTGAACTGCGGTGGAGAAGACCGACAAGCCTCTCCCGCAATGGGACGAGATCGCCCGCAGCCGTCCCTCGCCGCTGAAGTTCTGGTATCGGCAGAGTCCCGAACCCATGCTGGCGTATGGCCTGCGCAACCAGATGCTGATTCCGGGTGCCAGTCACCGAAGACGATCCCAAACGCACCATGTCGGGCATGATCGATGTGCAGCTCGATCCGCAAGGCCGCCTCACTTATTTTGAAGCGCTGCCGCCGGAGAGAGAAGAGCCGCCCGGGCAAACTCCGCGCAGCCGGATTGGAACACGCTCTTCGCCGCGGCTGGTCTGGACATGTCGAAGTTCCAGCCCGACCACGCCGATCTGGGCGTCGCTGGCGGCCTCCGACGTGCGCCAGGCCTGGACCGGCCAGTGGCCCGGATATAACAACCGCCCGCTGCGCGTGGAAGCCGCCGCCTGGCATGGCCGCCCGGTCTTTTTTTCCCTAACCGGACCGTGGAACCGTCCGGCCCGCATGCCGGCCAGCCAGCCCGGGAGGCGCCGGCGACTGGCCTCGCGAATTTTGGTGGTCCTCGCGCTTCTCGTGCCGATTCTGGCCGCAGTGTTCCTGGCACGCTGGAACTTCGTTCGCGGCAAGGGCGACCGCCGGCGGCGCGATGCGCCTGGCCATTCTGATGTTTTCTCTCCAAATGGCGTCTGTGGGTATTCCAGGCGCCACTTTTCTTCGGCCGGAAATTTCGCTTATCTCCTGGTGCTGGCCGTCAGCACCGCGCTGCTGTGGGGTGGCACGGTTTGGGTGCTCTATCTGGCGCTGGAGCCGTATGTTCGCCGCTACTGGCCGCAGGCCATCATCTCCTGGACCCGTGTGCTCGACGGGCGCTGGCGCGATCCTTTGGTCGGCCGCGATGTTCTGTACGGCGTCGATTCTCGGGATGTTCGTTTGCAATATCTATGGCCTCCGATATCACCTGGAAGCGCGGCTCGGCGCGCCGCCGGCGACACTGGACACCGACTATCTTGGAAGCGCGCGGATCGCCATAGGCGCCTGGCTGCTGCACGTTCCCGGCTCCATTGGCTTCACGCTGCTGCTTATGTTTCTATTCTTTTCCTGTCTCGCGTGTTGCTGCGGAAATCCTGGCTGGCCGCTGCGGCCTTTATCCTGCTGTTCACCGCGCTGAAGTCGATTTCTGCGGACTATCCAGCGATAGAATGGCCCACCAAGCGATTCTTTACACCGTGCTCGCCGTTGGAGCATTGCGCTTCGGATTGGTGGCTCTTGCTGTCGCTCTCTACACCGCTGACCTGGCGCTGAATATCCCGGTGACGCTTAACCCGTCGGCCTGGTATTTCACCGGCGCGACCCTGGCTCTGGGAACTGTCGCCGCGCTGGCGATCTGGGGCTTCTACACTGCGTTGGCAGGCCAGACGCCCTGGAAAACGGAAGCGTAGGGCCGTAGCGCGCTAGGAGACCTTGTCTAAGGCAGTTGGCCCGCGGCTCCAAATCTTCGGCGGCTCTCCTGGCGCCGGCTTTATTTCTTTCGGTTCGGGCGGCGTCGTCAGCGGCGGCAAGAAAACCATCTCCCGCTCTTTGATCGCCCGGCCCTTGCCCCTTAATTTTGCCGCCAGTGGATTCCAACACCGGGAACAAATTTCGTACTGCTTGCCTTCGATTTCCTTGGGCAGGCATAGCGTCACTTTACCGCAGAGATCGCAGAGTATCATGGCGTGCCCCTCTCGATTGAATGATACCTCCGCTAGATCTTCACGAATTACTTCTTGGGATATTGCTGGTCCAGCGCCAGGTTCAGCTTGAGCACGTTGACGCGCGGCTCGCCCAGCAGACCGAGATCGGGCGGCTTGGTGTATTGAGCCAACCAATTGGTTGAGCTGATCCGCCGAAATGCCGCGGGCTTTGGCCACGCGCGGCGCCTGCGCCTGCGCCGAGCCGGGCTGATATCGGGATCCAGGCCGCTGCCTGAGCCGGTCAACAGATCGGCGGGAATCGGCCCGTGATAGTCGGGATTGTCCTTGTGGAACTTGTCCACCGACGCCTTCACGCGATCGATCAGCTTTTGATTGGTGGGGCCGTAGTTCGATCCGCCGGAAGCGGTGGGATCGTAGCCATCGTTGCCGGCCGCGGACGGACGCGGCTGGAAATATTCGGGCTTGGTGAAGTTCTGCCCGATCAGCTCCGAGCCGATCACCTGATCGCCCTTGGTGATCAGGCTGCCGTTGGCCTGATGAGGAAAAACCATTGAGCGACGCCCGTGACCGCGAGCGGATAAGCCACGCCCAGCAGGATCGTCAGGAAAATATTAATTCGCAGTGCGGGCCAAAGTTGTGACAACATAAATTCTCCTACGCCAGCCTCTTACGCTAAATGGAACAGCGCCAGCAATTGATCGATGGCCCAGATGCCCGGGAATGGCGCCATGATTCCGCCGACGCCGTAGATCAGCAGATTGCGCCGCAACAGGCTGGCCGCGTCTAACGGCCGGTACTTCACGCCGCGCAACGCCAGCGGAACCAGCGCAATGATGATCAGCGCGTTGAAAATCACCGCCGCCAGCACGGCGCTCTGCGGCGTGTGCAGTCCCATGATGTTGAGCTTGGCGAGCGACGGATAAGTGGCCATGAACATCGCCGGAATGATGGCGAAATATTTCGCCACGTCGTTGGCGATGGAAAACGTGGTGAGCGCGCCGCGCGTGATCAGCAACTGCTTGCCGATGGCGACCACTTCAATCAGCTTGGTGGGATTGCTGTCCAGGTCCACCATGTTGCCGGCTTCCTTGGCGGCCATGGTGCCGGTATTCATGGCGAGGCCGACGTCGGCTTGCGCCAGCGCGGGCGCGTCGTTGGTGCCGTCGCCGGTCATCGCCACCAGGCGGCCGGCGGCCTGTTCTTTCTTGATGTATTCGAGCTTGTCTTTGGGCGTGGCCTGCGCGAGAAAATCGTCCACGCCGGCTTCGGCTGCGATGGCGGCCGCGGTCAACGGATTATCGCCGGTGATCATGATGCTGCGAATGCCCATGGTGCGGAGCTGGCCGATGCGCTCCTTCATTCCGCCTTTCACGATGTCTTTCAGGTGGATGATGCCCAGCAGACGGCTGCCGTCGCACACGGCCAGCGGCGTGCCGCCGTTGCGCGCGATGCGGTCGCTCATTTCCTGGAAGTAGCCGGGGACATCGCCGCCCGCGCTCCTTCACGAAGGTGCAAATGGCTTCGGTAGCGCCCTTGCGCAGTTCGCGTCCCTCAAAATCGACGCCGCTCATGCGGGTGTAGGCCGAGAACGGAATGAAGTTGGCCTCATGCTCGGGAATATGACGGCCGCGGAGCCCGTATTTCTCCTTGGCGAGCACCACCACGGAGCGGCCTTCCGGCGTCTCATCGGCCAGGCTGGAGAGTTGCGCGGCGTCGGCCAATTCCTCGTCGGTGACACCGGTGATGGCCAGGAACTCCACCGCTTGCCGGTTGCCCAGCGTGATGGTGCCGGTCTTGTCGAGCAGCAGCGAGTTCACGTCGCCGGCCGCTTCCACCGCTTTGCCGCTCATGGCCAGCACGTTGTGCTGCATGACGCGGTCCATGCCCGCGATTCCGATGGCGGAGAGCAATCCGCCGATGGTGGTCGGGATCAGGCAGACCAGCAACGAAACCAGCACGGCTACGCTCGGCACCGTCCCGGCTCCGGCCTGCGACACGCTGAAGACCGCGTACGGTTGCAGCGTGACAACCGCCAGCAGGAAGATCAGGGTCAAGCCCGCGATCAGGATGTTCAGCGCGATTTCATTGGGGGTCTTCTGGCGCTCGGCGCCTTCCACCAGCGCGATCATGCGATCCAGAAACGTTTCGCCGGGATTGGAGGTGATCCGGATCTTGATATGATCCGACAGCACGCGCGTGCCGCCGGTCACGGCGCTGCGGTCGCCGCCCGATTCGCGAATCACCGGCGCGCTCTCACCCGTGATCACCGATTCGTCGACGGTGGCGATGCCTTCGATCACTTCGCCGTCGCCGGGGATCAGTTCGCCGGCATCGCAAGAAACTATATCGCCCGCCCGCAACTCCGAAGCAGTCACCTGCTCGATCTTGCCGGACGGAGCGAGCCGCTTGGCCAACGCATCGGTCTTGGTTTTGCGCAGGCTATCGGCTTGCGCCTTGCCGCGCGCTTCGGCCATGCCTTCGGCGAAATTGGCGAACAGCACCGTGAACCACAGCCAGAGCGCGATCTGAACTTCAAACTTCAGTCCGCCCGCGCCGGTGAAGATGTCGCGAACAACGAACACCGTGGTGAGCAACGCGCCAACTTCCACCACGAACATCACCGGATTTTTCGCCAGCGTAACCGGGTTCAGCTTCAGGAGTGACGCCCGGATGGCGCGATTGACGATCTCCGGATCGAACAAGGGACGGGACCGGGCCAGCTTCTTGGGAAGCAGAGATGTGGGATCTTCGTGCAAGGGAGGGTTGGGTGTGGATTGAGGCGTTGTAGTTACTGTGGACATGACTTAGCTCCCCAGCGGCAGCGAAAGCAGCGAAAACAGCCTGCCGCTCTGCATCAGATAGTGTTCCACGATGGGCCCCAGCGATACCGCCGGAAAATAGGTCAGGACCGCGATGATCACCACGGTGCCCACCAACAGGCCCACAAACAGCGGGCCGTGCGTGGGAAAAGTGCCGCTGGTAACGGGCACTTTCTTCTTGGCCGCCAGACTGCCGGCCGCGGCCAGAAGCGGAATCAGGAACAGGAAGCGCCCGATCAGCATGGCGAGCCCGAGCGTCAGGTTGTACCAGGGCGTGTTGGCGTTGATGCCGCCGAAAGCGCTTCCGTTGTTCCCGGTGCCGCTGGTGTAGGCGTACAGAATTTCGCCGAAGCCATGCGGACCGTTGTTGTTCATGTTGGCGATGGTTGCGCCCGGAGGGTTCCAATAGCCCTTGGCCGCGAATACGGCTTGCGTTGAGATAGAGCTGAACACCAGGATGCAAGCCGAGGTAACGATGATGGCCAGCATCGCCATCTTCACTTCTTTCTGCTCCAATTTCTTGCCCAGATATTCCGGCGTGCGGCCCACCATGAGACCGGCGATGAACACCGCGATGATGCAGTAAATCAAAATGCCGTACATGCCCGCGCCCACGCCGCCGAAGATGACGATATCGGTCATCATGTTGAGCATCGGCACCAAACCGGCGATCGGCAGAAGGCTGTCGTGCGTGTTATTGACGGCGCCACAACTGGCGTCGGTGGTGATGGTGGCCCAAAGAGCCGAGTTCACCACTCCGAAGCGGACTTCTTTGCCCTCCATATTGCCACCGGCCTGATTGACGGTTGCGGCGGTCTGAATTCCCAGCTTCGCCAGAATGGGATTTCCCGCCTGCTCGAATCCGTAACAAACGAAAACGCCCGCCAGAAACATCACCGTGAAGGCGGCGAATATGGCCCAGCCCTGGCGGGTATCATTCACCATTTTGCCGAACGTGTAGGTGAGCGCCGCGGGGATCACCAGCATCATCCACATTTCGAACAAATTGCTGAGCGGCGTTGGATTCTCGAACGGATGCGCGGAGTTGGCGTTGAAAAAGCCTCCACCGTTGGTGCCCAATTCCTTGATGGCTTCCTGGGAGGCCACCGGACCTTGCGTGATGACTTGTTTAGCGCCTTCCACCGTCGTGATGGCGGTGTTCGGCTTCAGATTCTGAATCACGCCTTGCGAACACAGAAACAAAGCGCCGAGGAACGAAATAGGCAGCAGAATATATAGGACAGCGCGCGTCATATCCACCCAGAAATTGCCGAGGGTCCTTACCTCATGTCGCGCGAAGCCCCGGATCACGGCAATCGCTATCGCCAAGCCGGCGGCGGCCGACACGAAGTTCTGAACCGTCAGGCCGGCCATCTGGACGAAATAGCTGAGAGTGGATTCCCCGCTATAGGACTGCCAGTTGGTGTTTGTCAGGAAGCTGACCGCGGTGTTGAACGCGAGGTCCGGAGTGACGTTGGGCGTGCCAAAATTCTGTGGATTAAACGGCAAATAGGCCTGCGCGCGCTGCAATAAGTAAACAAGCAAAAAACCGAAAATGCTGAAGGCTAGCACGGACGCGGTGTATTGCGTCCAGCGCTGCTCCACGTCCTCGCGAACGCCGGCCACCTTGTAGGTAAGCACCTCCAGCCAGCGGAGCACGGGATGCAGAAACGTACGCCGCCCTTCGAACACATTCGCCATAAACGCTCCCAGCGGCTTCACCCATACCAGGATTAAAGCGAAGAACAGCGCGATTTGTAAAATTCCATTACTAGTCATTGATTTCCTTCCGCGCCGCTCAGAACTTCTCCGGGCGAAGCAGCGCGTAAAGCAGGTAAACGAAGAGGCCAAGCGATGTGATGCCAGCGATGATGTAATCCATGAGTTTTCCTGGGTAATTTCTCTAGAGCTTGTCGCAGGCCTTGGTAAAGGCCCAGCAGACGAACAAGAACAAACCACCGATTGCGAGGTAAAACAGATCGAGCATAGTTATTCCCTTTCCGTGACCAGCACCTGTCGCCCAAGGCGACGCAGTTTCTGAGCCAGGCGTTTTTCGGCGGTGGGCCACCAGCTTTTGCGGCTTCCGACGATCACCAGGGAATGAGGTTTCAAAACGGCCTGCAAAGTCTCCAAGGGATCACGGCACAAATAGATGGAAACGCGAGTTTCCACCCGGCAGTCGCTGGCTATCACGCGCAGCCGCCGTTCGTTAAAGCTTATCAGCATCGTCGGGCTCGAGAGCGGCAGCGGATAGGGAACAATCTGCGGCACTATCAGGGTGATCCGGCCGCCCAGACCGGCCGCCAGGTTGCCAGCTTCCTGCAATGCCTTGAGCGTAGCGTCCACCGACGTAAAGACCACCGAAATATCGAGTTTGGAGTCGGTCTCTTCACTGAATGGCCGCGCCGGCACTCCGGTTAGCGGCGCGATCATTCTTTCCAGGGCAAGCGCCATCGGATTCCGCCCTCCCAATTACGAGGGTAGGACCGGGTGCGTGAAGAAGTCCTTAGAAAGGGATAAAGAATTAGTGAAGACATCATTTGCGGTTACCTACAAGGGGCTCCGCGTTGGAGAATGCTCCCTAGCTACCGCTGCCAAAAGTCTTCGTTGTGGGTCATGAAATCCGGATAAGCCCCGGCGCCCAGTTCGTACAAATCCAGTCCCTGGCGCTCGCCTTCCAGCGCGACGCGTTGCGGAGACAGCTTATTCAACAGCCAGTTCAATCCATACGTGAGCGGCAGAATACATCCGAGTAGAGTCGAGACCCCAACCAATTGAGCGAGCCACGCCCCACCGACTCCGGCGGCCAGCAGGCCCCACAATCCGGCCACCGCGTGCACCGACACGGAGCCGCCGGGATCGTCCACGCCGAGGCGGAGTTCCAGCCACTCCACTGAGTAGACCACCAGCGCGCCCGCGACCAATCCGATAATCACCGCGGCGGCCGGACGCACTACGGCACAACCCGCGCTCACCGCCACCAAGCCCGCCACCCAGCCATTGGCGCACAGAGAAGCGTCCGTCTTGCCGAAGCGCGCGCGCGTGACCGCCGCGGCGCACAGAGCTGCCGATCCAGCGGCCAGCGTGGTATTCACCGCGATCAAAACCGCGCGGCTTGGTTCCACGCCGGTGAAGAGAATGGCTCCGGCGCCATTGAGTCCCAGCCATCCCAGCCACGCCAGAAAACAACCCAGCAAGACAAGAACGGCGTTGTGACCGGGCAGCGCCGATGGCATGCCGTCCGGATTAAACTTGCCGTGCCGGGGCCCCAGTATCCAGGTGACGGAGAGCGCCGTCAGCCCGCCAACCACCTGAATGACGCCGGCGCCTCCGCTATCGAGAAAGCCCAGTTGCGCGAGCCATCCGCCGCCCCACGCCCAGTGCGCAAACAGAGGATAGGTGGCCAGCCGGCGAGCAACACAGTGGACGCGCAGCTGGCGCCCCATCGCCAGCGATCGGCGCCACTGCCTAGCGGGATGATGGCGACGAGCGCCGCGCTCATCAATCCAAAGAGCGCCGGGAGCGAGGACCATCCTTCCAGGTCCATCCCGCGCAAGAAGAAGCGGCCCGCGCCGATCCAGTTCCAGTCCCGGCCAGCCAGATGCAGGGCGAATGCCGGCTGCCCCGCCGATCCCTGCCAGGCCGCTCCGGCCGCAAAGTACACCAGTGCAGCGACGGCGATTACGCACAGCGCGCTCAGCATGGAATGCGCGGCGTTTCTGAACCGTCCCAGTCCGGCGTTGATGAGCGCGAGACCGGCCGCGGCGCATGGAATCAGAAGGATGAAGAGGAAGCTGAGCGCCCCCGATAGCGGCGTCACTTTCGCTCCCTGCCTGGCATCAAGTGCGCGCGAAAAACCAGCGTCAAACCCAGCGCCTGAACTCCCAGCGCCACCAAAACAAAGCTCATGCGCGACGGCCCGGCCGGCAACAGCGCAATGGCGGCCAGGACAATGATCCATCCACCCGCGAGCAGTAAGAATCCGGTAAGCCGCATGAAAAATTGGTTCATTATAGCAATGCGGGCATCGCTCGCGGCTGGCGTATGCGTTAATGAAAGGATGGCGGACGCAGCCGAACAACCGTTCCACAGCATCGAGAGCGCTCACGAGTTCATGTTGATTTTGGAGAACGTGATCGTAGAGGCGCAAGGCGAGCTACAAACCATGCTCGACGACGCAAGCAGCGCGAGCGACGAACGCCGCACGGAAGCCCTGCGCCTGGCGCTCTTCAAGATCTCTCAGCTTGAGGTTCACACCCACAAGAGCCGGCGCATCCTGAACGATCTGGGATTGATTCGATCGTTGCTGGTGCGGGGCTAACAGCCCGCTTCCTCACGGTCGCGGCTCGGTTACTCGATCTGAAAGTCGGCGATGCGCTTGAACTCTTTGCCCGCATCGTCCACGGCCTTGACTTCCACTTTGTAGGCGCCCGGCGTAAGAGAACCGGTGGGTATCTTCGCCCCGACCGGAATCATCGGGCTGCCCGCTTGCGCCGGAAGTCCCACGCGCACCAGGCCCGTGTCTTCCTTCTGCTCGCCGGTCTTGCCGTCCAACACGCGGAGATCAAATGCGACCACCGGAGGCGTTTTCGGATCGCCGGTAACCAGCAGCGGCTCGTAAAGTTCGGTATAGAAGGCCACCAAATCGCCCTTCTTAAAACGATTGGACCCGTACGGCACCAACTGCATGCCACTGGCAATCAGCGGCACCCGATCCTCAAGCAGCAGCGCATCCAGACCGGTTCCGAGATCGGAGGCCTTGCGCACTTCCTTGCTCAGCGCCAAGGCACTCATGCTGAATTGCTTGGCATCGTACGGATCGATCGCGAGCGGCATCTCCACCTTTCCGAAGCTCTCGCCGCCGGAAGCGAAGACCACCTTCAAGTTGTATTTCCCGGATGCCACATCGAACTGGTTCTCGTAGTGCATCGGATTTTCTTTGAACGCTTCCATCTGCTTCTTGTCGTCGAAGTCGAGCTTCATGGAATCGCTGAAGCGGGCTCCCACGGCGCCATCCGGCAGATAGGCCAGGCCCAGAATATTGATGGTGGCGTGGAACTTGCCCTTCTGCTTGTCGAACTTGACGTTGTCGGTCGCAATTTCCATGGCCACGTTGACTCGAGCGATATTCGGAGCGGTGTAGAAGTAGGGAAGCTGCATCGACGCACTGACATTCCCGGCCTGAGAGGCGGCCGCGCGAGTCTCCAGATCCTTCTCGGTGGAATTGCCGGCCAGCAGATCCTGGGGCCGCGAATTGCAATAGCCCGTCCGGAAGCGGACGTCTGTGCCGCTGCGCTCCACTTTCACGCGCAGGGTATGGCAACTTCCCTCTTCGGAATCCGGGGGCGTGTAGCCAAGAATGTAGTACTCGTCCTGTTCCTTCCCGATTTTTTCCATGCCCCCCATCAGATCGTTGGTTTCATGAATGACGAAGCCTCCCGTGCCCTGCGCCAGCATGAACATGATGTTCTGATTGGTGGTGGTGCTATCGGGCAGTTTCGGAATGAGCAAGCGCGATTGGGCACTGGGATTATTCCACGGCGAGTTGTTTCCAAAAGGGTTCATCCCGGTGTTCGTTCCGGATCCACCCGTCCCCGAGGTTGGACGACCGCCACCAGACGTGCCTCCGCCCGGAGTGCCGCCGCCAGCATGGCCGCCACCAGTGCCCCCGCCGCCAGTACCCCCGCCGCCGGCACCCCCGCCGCCATGGCCGCCACCAGCACCCCCACCACCGCCACCACCACCGCCACCGCCGCCGCCACCATGCTGCGGGATGAAGAACGCCATTCCGCCCGCGGTATAAGACGCGGGCACAAACCGAACGTCACTCTGCGACGCAAGGCCACTCTTGGACACAAAACCTCGATCGGGCGCGCTCAATCGCGCTGCCGGAGTGCCAGCCACCAGCCCGCGCACGTCGATCGGATAGAGGGCGACATTGGCTTTATTGCACTCGCTGATGGCCGCCGTGGCTTCCGACATGATCTCCGGTGTCAGCGGAAATCCGCCGGTGATCAAAATCACGGTCTTGCGCGCGGGAATCGCACTGAGGTTCTTGGCGAGGTCCTTGATGGCATAGAGCACATCGCGCGCTCCAAAACTAGCCATTTGCGCGCTCAGTTGCGGCGCGCCGGCGTCGGAGGCATTGGGCGCGACCGCTGAAAACTTGATGCCATTGACGACGTTCTTCAGCCGCTGCGGGTCATCGGTGAAGTTCTGCGCGATTTGCAGCGCGCCGCCAAAATTGACAATCGCCATCAGGCGATTGGGACCGCCGTTGGTGTCAATGAACTTGGTGGCGGCCTGCCGCGCGCGCCCCTGATCGCCATAGTCCATGGTGGAGTTGTCGAAGAACAGAACCAGGTAGTGCTTTTGCGGGTTGGAAGGCGACGAGGCGCCGGCCTCGAAGGAGAAACTCTTGACGGGCTGCTCCTTGTTGTCTTCCCATACCTTGAAATCCTTGGCTTCCAGGTCGTGGACGTAATTTCCCTTTTTGTCGGTGACCACGGTGTCCACCAGGACCAGCTTGGTCTCGGTGCGGATGACACCTCCGGAGTCCGCCGCCGGGGCCTGCGCGCGAGCAGCCGGATAAACGGCCGCCAGCGCGAGAAACGCGCCAAAACAAATCATGCGCCGAAAGTTCACAATCGCACCTCCATGCACTATCTGCTTACCAAATTCGAATCACGCTTACAAAAACCCGCTCAGGGAATCTCCACCACGCCATTGCGCGCCGCCATGGTTTCGCCTTCCGAATCCCGGACCACCAGCCGGACGACATAGCTTCCCGGCGCCACATCGAAATTGGTCCGGACGGTGATCCCCGAATTCAGCACCTTTTCCAGAGTGGCATCCTGGAGATGCATCTCAACCACTTTTTGCGTGCCCTTGAGGTAGTTCCCATTGCGGTCGAACACGCCGGAAAGTATCGTCAAGTTATCGTTATTACGCCCCTCCGCCTTGCGGAAGCGCAGATTCTTCACATTCACCCGCGCCAGCACGGCGATCCTGGCCGCGACGTCGCTGGACTTGAAGAATTGCATATGCAATTCGAGTGGAATGTCCAGCAGTTCGTCGCGCGAAAAAAGCGCCTCCTGGATCTCCCGCTTGGCGTCCTCTTCGGGATTCGGCAGATGTTTGGGCGCGTAGTATCCGCGCCTGGCTTGCATATCCAGGCCGTGCGGATTGGTGAGCTTCACCTTGAGCGCGTGATACGTCCCATCCAGCTTCAAATTCTGCGGGGAGAATCCCAAAAGGTACACGAACTCCGGTGACGCCGCCACCTGACCGAAACCGGCCTTCAGGTCGTTATTGTTGTGGAAGTAACGGCCGCCGGTGCCATCGGCCAACTCCGCCAGGATGTCTTCTTCGGCGATCGCGCTCTCGCGCTGATATTGGGCCTTCGCGATCATGACCGACGGACCACCGGCCGAACTGGGCGTACTCGCGTCGCCGCCCGGAATGATCACATAAAGGCCGCGGGCATTGAGCGAGCTGATCCGCACATTGGCGCGAATGGCGCGGTCCATGATGTCCGTCTCTTCCTGGTGCAGATCGTCCTGCATAAAGAAACCGGCGGAGACGAAGATCAGGCTCCGGTCACCGGGAGCCACCGAAAGGCGGCGGATAGCGGTTTCCAACACCGTAAGCGCCAGGCGCGAGTCCCGTTCGCCAAAGCTAAGGATGCGGGAAGCCGTGGCGCGCGAAACGCTCTGGGCAAGCTGGATGCTGGCCGGCGTTACCGGGCCGGGCGGTGGCGGATCGCAGCTGGCGAGCACCTCCGTAGTGGCGGCCTGCAGCGCGTTGGAATCGTTCTTGTTGACGATCAGATCCGCCATATAGTAGCTGAGATCCGGGCATTCCGACCCCGCAGGCCCGAGGGTGGGGCGCGCCATCAGATTCAGGAGCGCCTGGTGCAATTTCACCCGGTCGTCGGTGAAATCGACGTTCCCCTGTCCCGACGTAGTGAAGATGGCGGCGCGCGTGGTGCTATCCAGCGCCTCTGTCAAATGGCGATCGGCCGCATCGCGAGCCTGGATCAAATCCGCCGTGGTGGTATGGACGTCGTCAAACAGGTACAGGACAAAACGCTGAACGATGGGCGCCGCGGGAGCGGCCGGCGCGGCGGACTTGTCGAGCGCCGCTTCATCCGTCGCCACCTCGGCCGGAATGGACGCCTGGCCCGCTTTCTCCACAGAGAACCTGGAGATCACCTGCGGTTTGCCTTTATCGAAGAGCTGGAAATCTTCCTTCTGCAGCGTTCCGATAGCTTTTCCCCGGCCGTCGCGAACCACCACCGGAACCATCACCAGGTTCACTTTGGTGCTAAACGTAGCGGGAGCGTCGCGAGTAGACATCTCCGACGTGTTCTGCGGGGGCGGAGTCTGAGGGGTACTCTGGGGAGCATTTTGGGCAACATTCTGGGCAACATTCTGGGCAACCTGGCCGCGCAAGGCAATTAAACCAAACAGCAGCAGAACCGGGGCCGCGCCTCGCGATGGCATGGAGGGAATTAACTCCTGTACTAGCAGGCTGCTCAAAAGAGCCGTCGGGAACCGGCTCCCTCACGGTCGCGGCTCACACTTGCAAGCGGTCTGCTTGTGGACAATTCTACTGCATTTCCCACCAGAACGCCCAAACGCAGCCATAATATAAAGATGCTCCGCGCATTCTGTGTGGTCTCGATGCTCTCGATTATGATCGGCGTGCCGATTGCGGCCCAACCCTCGCCGGAACAAGTGGATCGCTTCTTCGACGATGTCTACTTCAAGTTCAATCCGACCGCAGGGACTTCAACCGGGTTTCACCAATACGACACGCTACTGGAAGATTACTCGAAAACTGCCGTCGACGCGCAGATCCAGGCACTGCATAGCGCGGAAAAGCAATTCTCCGCGCTGCCCGCCGATCCCGACCGGGATCTCATCCTGAATGACATCCGCGCCACGTTGCTTAATCTGGAACAGGTCCGCCCCTGGGAAAAGAACCCCGATACGTACTCGAGCGGGGTGAGTAACAGCATTTTCGTCATCATGAGCCGCACCTTCGCTCCGGCCGCCGATCGGTTGCAATCCGTCATCGCTCGCGAGCGGCAGATTCCCGCGGTGTTCGACGCCGCCCGCGCTAATCTCAAGAATCCACCCCGAATTTACACCGAGATCGCGATCGAGCAATTGCCCGGCATCATCAGTTTCTTCCAGAACGACGTACCCGCCGCGTTCAAGGACGTGAAGGACCCGACGATCCTGGGCGAGTTCCAAAAGTCCAACGAACTGGCCATGGACGCGCTGAAGCGCTACCAGGCGTTCTTAAAGGACGACCTCCTGCCGCGCTCCCACGGCGATTTTCGCCTGGGCGCCGATCGCTTTCGCAAGAAACTGCTGTATGAAGAAATGGTGGATCTGCCGCTCGACAAGCTGCTGGAAATCGGGATGGCCGATCTGCGGAAGAACCAAGAGGCTTTCAAACAGACCGCCGCTAAAATCGACCCGAGCAAGACGCCGCAGCAGATCCTGGATGAAGCCACGCACGACCATCCGGCGCCCGATCATTTGCTGCAGTCTTTTCGCGATGTGCTGGGCGGATTGAAAGACTACATCGCCACCAAGCAGATTATCACCATCCCTTCGCCGGTGCTGCCGATCCTGGAGGAAACTCCGCCATTCATGCGCGCTCTGACCACGGCGTCGATGGACACGCCCGGGGCCGTATGAAAAAGTAGCCAAGGAAGCGTTCTTCAACGTGACTTTGCCCGAGCCCTCCTGGACTCCCAAGGAAGTGGAAGAACACATGGAAGGGTTCAACCGCGGCACGATCATCAGCACGGCGGTGCACGAAGCGTACCCGGGCCACTATGTGCAGTTCCTTTGGATGCAGACCGTCCCCTCGAAGGTCCGCAAGCTGCTGGGCGCCAATTCAAACGCCGAAGGCTGGGCGCACTATTGCGAGCAGATGATGCTGGACGAAGGCTACGGCAACGGCGATCTGAAACTGCGCCTGGGCCAATTGCAGGACGCGCTGCTGCGCAACGCCCGCTACATCGTGGGCATCCAGATGCACACCGGCAAAATGACCTACGAGCAGGGCATCGACTTTTTCGTAAAGGAAGGCTATCAGAGCCGCACCAACGGCGAGCGGGAAACCAAGCGCGGCACCAGCGACCCGACGTATCTTTATTACACGCTGGGCAAGCTTGAAATCCTGAAACTGCGCGAGGACTACAAGAAGATGCGCGGCAGCGCCTTCACGCTGGAAGAGTTTCACGACCGATTTATGCGCGAGGGCTGGCCGCCCATCAAGATCGTGCGGAAGGCGATGCTGGGGGATGATTCGCCGGTGTTGTAGGCTTCACTTATGCGTGGGGCGGACGCCCCCGGCCGAGCCGGACCCCCCGGTCTGGCTCGGCCGTCGCAGGACAGAAGAGAAGCCGGCGAGGGCGTCGGCCGCGGACCTGGGGGTCCGCCCCACATAAGAAAGCGGCATTAGTCGAAGCGCGGCAACAGCTCCAGATCTTCCTTCGGCACCCCTTCCAGCGGAAACCCGGCCCGGCGCCAGGCGCGCAAACCACCGGCGATCACGTAAGCGTCGAATCCTTTTTCCCGCAAGAGGTGCGCCACACGGGCGCTGGTGGCTTCGCGCAGTCAAGTGCAGTAAAGATAAATGGGCGTGTCCTTGGGCAGCGTCTCGATGAAGGAGTCCAGATTGTTCGGCTCAATGCGGATGGAACCCTGCACGCGCTGTTCGCCCTCATCGTAATAACCGTGGCTGCGTACGTCGGCGATGATGATGTCCGGCGCGCCTTCCAGCTTCAGGCGAGCCTCCACGTCGCTGACCGGAACGCGCCGCACGAATCGAGTCAAGCGGTATCTTGCGAACAGCCACGCGCGATAGCAGACGAACCCGATCACGCCAACGAAGATCACCCACGCCACGGCCCGGCTGAAAGCCTGCAATCCGCCGGCGATCAGGCGAAAAACGTCGCGAAACAAATATCCCAAGGAGCCATAAGCAAGCGAATAGATCAGTATCCCTCCGAAGTCGAATCGCAGGAACTGCGAGGCGCGCATGTTCATGCTTCCCGCCAGAGGCGCTGCCATGGTGTTTACGCCGGGGAGAAACTTCGCGAACAGCAGCGTGGTACGCCCACGCTTATAGAACCATTTCGCGGAGCGCAGAATGCAAACTTCCGGGCTGAGCGACAGGCCGCACAGGAAGCCGAGTAAAGTCCAGCCCGAACGGCGTCCGGCGATATACAGTGTGCTGTCGCCCACCATCATCGCGCCGATGGCCACCGCGAAAGCAATCACCGGGTGCAGAACGCCAGCCGCCGATGCCGCGCCCGCCGCCAGCAAAGCCAAGGCTCCAGGGACCGGCAGGCCGACGGCTTCCATCAGAAGCGCGACGAACAGGCTGGAATAGCCGTACTTAGCGATTATGCTCAGGATATCCGGCATGTGACCATTATTATTATGACGGCAGGCACTGTTGTTGGATGCGCCTAGGCGCCCGCTCGAATCTGAGAAAGTAGCACGCTGGCCTGTTTTTCGAGGTCGCCGTGCTGGGAAATCAGGCCCTCCAGTTGCTGCTGGGCGCGACGGATATCGTGCTCGGCCAGCAGTCCCTTGGCGAGATAAAACCGGGCGCGTTCCAGATAAGGACCGTCGCCGGCCATGGTGAGGTCGCGCAGTTCCTGGATGCCGGCGATGCGGTCGCGCGACAGCAGCAGCGAAATCCCCAGGTAGAATTTCGCGGCCACGAAGCCGGGATTGGCGTCTACGACCGCTCGCAGGGCGGATGCCGCGCCCGTGTAGTCCTGTTTCGCGTAGCGCGCCATGGCGCCTTGGAAAGACTTTGGCGCGCCAGGTTCCGCGACGTATGCGGGCGCGTCAAATGCCGCCAGCTGCTCGTACTGTTCATCGGGAATTGGACTGGCAGCGGTGTTGGTGGGTCGGCCTCCCGCCACGCGCCCAACGCCCGGTTCGGCCCGCGAAGTCCAGGCCAGCCATCCGAAGACACCCATCGCCACCAGCAGGATGAACGCGGTGAATCCGTAGATTCCAATCCAAAATCGATCTTCAGGCTTGATTTTCAAAACTGTCCATTGTCAGGCTAGGGCTCCACGAAGGTGGACACTATCGCGCTCATTTCCACTGGTTCCGGCGATTTCGCGCGACGGCCGAAAAGCAGAATGCCCGCCACCACAATCAGGAGCGCGAGTTTCACCACTTCCAGCACACCATACAACCCGTGCAACCTCCAGAACTGGCTGTAGGCGGCCGACGCCGAGCCGCCGCCGAAATCCACCAGCCGGCCGAGCGCGATCATCTGCGGCGTCACTCGAAAATGCTGGAACAAAACCAGGATCAACATCGCGCCCGATAGACCCGCCAACAGCCGGGAGTGGATCATGAACAACACAACCGCTGTCAGCAGCGCACCCAAAGCGATCTCGGCCAGCTCCCAACTGCTGAAAAACAGCCGGTTCTCCTCACCTGCCAGATAGCGCAGCAGCAACCGCGCATTATCCGGCCCGAGCGTTTGAAACATTTGCGCGACTTCTTGCTGTGGTGGTGCTGCCAGCACGCGGTCTACCGTGCCGAAATTTTGGGTAGCCACGAAGATCATGAACAGGCTGCCCAGGATCAAACAACCCACTAGAAACGCCGCGATTCGATATCGGTGCATGACCTTCTTTCTAAAGTCTAACGCACGCGGTATACTCTCTCTGACCGAGAGCCCGTCATGAAGTTACTCACTAAATTCAATCTCATTCTGGTCGCCTTATTCGGCATCGGTTCCATCCTGATCGCCTTCACCGCCTATCGTTTTCTGATGCGCAACGCGCGCAGCCAGGTAGTCCAGCAGGCTGAGCTGATGATCGCCAGCGCCCGCTCCACGCGCCAGTACACGGCGAACGAACTTGCGCCGCTGCTCGAAACCCTGCCCGCTCACAAGACCCGCTTCCTGCCCGAAACCATTCCGTTCTACGCCGCCACGGTGACGTTCGATTATCTGCGCAAGGAATACCCGGATTATTCCTATAAAGAAGCCGCGCTGAATCCGTCTAACCTGCGCGATCGCGCGGTGGATTGGGAAGCGGACCTGATCAACTACTTCCGCAATCACGCGGGTGAAAAGGAACTGGTGGGCGAACGCGACAGCCCCACCGGGCGCATGCTCTACATCGCGCGGCCCATCGTCGCGGACCAAGCCTGCCTGCAGTGTCACAGCCAGCCCGGGGAAGCCCCGCCCGCCATTGTGCAGACTTATGGCAGCGTGAACGGCTTCGGCTGGAAAGCGAACGACACCGTGGCGGCGCAGATTATTTCGGTTCCCATGGCGGTGCCCATCCAGATTGCGAACGCCGCCTTCCGTACGTTGGTCATCTATCTGGCGGTAGGCTTCGCGATTTCGCTGCTGGTGCTGGACGGGGCCATCGTCCTGCTGGTAATCCGTCCGGCGCGCAAGCTCTCCGACATGGCCGATCGCATCAGTACCGGCGATATGAGCCTGCCCGAACTTCCGGTTCGCGGCAGCGATGAAATTTCCGCGCTCACCGAGTCGTTCAACCGGATGTTCATGAGCCTGCAGAAGGCGTTCCGGCTGCTAAACGGCTGAGCGCCGGCTTGGGCATGCTGGCGAGGAATTGCTCGCGCTTACTGAGCGAGCTGATCTCCTGCGCCAGCCTTTGGTAAAGGTCGCCCAACGTACGGCTCTCCGGCGCGGCGCGGCGCACCAGTATGTGAGCGATGGGGCCGATATGAGCCGCGAGATCCTTACCCGCTCGCTCGAGATCGGCGGCGCTATGGACCGACGTTTCTGCGGCCGCGGCCGCCGGCGGGAGCGACGCTGTTTGAGGCGCGCGCGGCACAGCAACCGTGACCGTGTCATCCAGCCGGATGGCAGCCACCTGAATCGACTTTAGCGCCGCCAGAAAATCCTCGGCGCTCGAAAACCGCTCGGCCGGGTTCTTCGCCAGAGCCTTCAGGATAATCCGCGACAGCTCGGGCGGCACGTGCGGATTCACGTCGGAAGGCGGCTTGGGAGATTGATCCAGATGCGCCGCGATGATGGCGTAAGCGCCAGCCGCCCCGCCCGCATCGAAAGGTGGACGTCCAGCCACCATCTCGTACAGCATCGCGCCCATGGAATACACATCCGATCGCGCGTCCGCCCGCTCTCCGCGGGCCTGCTCGGGCGAAATGTAGTAGGGAGATCCAAGCAGCGTGCCCGGCCGCGTTAACGTCAATTCTGCGGCCGGAGCTCCCGGCGCTGGACCCGCCGAGGACGCGGCGAGTCCGAAATCCAGCAGCTTCGCCAAGCCGTGGGACGCAATCATAACGTTGGACGGTTTGATGTCGCGATGAATCACCCCATGCGCGTGAGCGTATGCCAGAGCCGACAGCACCTGTGCCGCGTATTCCAGCGCCTGCCCGAGCGTGATGCCGGGCGAATGAAGCTTGTCGCGCAGGCTGACCCCTTCCACGAATTCCATCACCATGACTAATTCGTCCTGGATCCGAAATGCGTTGTGCAGCGATGCGATGTGGGGATGCTCCAAGCTGGCCAGCAGACGGATCTCGCGCAGGAACCTTTCCGCTATCGCCGGAGAGGCTGCGGCATTCGGCAAAATGACCTTGAGCGCCTCAACGCGCTGCGAAATGGCATGCCGCACCTTATAGACCGACCCCATGCCGCCGGCGCCCAGCGGAGCCAGCACTTCATAGTCGCCGATCCGATCGCCCGGCCTGAAGGTCATCTTTCCGCCCGGAGCCATAGCTCCGATCATGTCAAGTTTCATTGGTCTAAGGCAAGAGACTGAACCGGCTGCCCGAGATCCCCGTACTATATTCTAGGTGCGCCATCCCTGATGCGAGAAGGCAAACGCAGCCGGACCGCCGAATTCGTCGCGTTCAATCGCGCTCTCGGCACGCTAGCGCCCCAGGTGCCTGGTTTCTACGACCCGTTCGCCTTCCACTTCCTCCCAGACAAATGGCAAAAGAGAGTGGAACAAGCACGCCGCTCGCTCGAGCGCGGGTGGCGTACGTCACCCTATCCTTTCTGGCACCGCGCCATGGGCATTTTCAATCAATTTCGAACGGTGATTCTGGACCGGGCCATCACCTCAGGCCCGGCGCCGGAACAACTGGTGATCCTGGGCGCGGGACTGGATAGCCGCGCCTGGCGTCTGGATGCTCTGAAGGACAGCGTGGTCTTTGAAGTGGACCACCCGGCCAGCCAGGCGTGGAAGCGCGAGCGCTCCGCGGCGGTTCCCTATAAAGCAAAAGACGTCCGTTTTGTCGCCGTGGATTTTCAACGCGACCAGCTGGAGCCGCTGATCAAGAGCGCCGGATTTGATCCAGCGAAGCCCACCGTCTGGCTGTGGGAAGGCGTGACGATGTATCTTCGGCCCGAAGAAGTTTCCAGAAATCTCGGCGCCTTCGCCGCTTTGTCCGCGCCTGGCAGCCGGATCGCACTCACCTACTTGCGCAAGGAGAACGGCCGCATCCCGCGTAGTTTATTCCTCGCTCTCATGGGCGAGCCGGTGCGCTCGGCCTTCGCACCGGCTGAGATCGCGGATCTAGCCAAATCGCACGGCTGGAGCCTCATCAGCGACACCAATATCGAAGACTGGCTCAAGGAAACGCCTGGATTGGAGCTAAGGCGCCGCCAGATCGGGCTGCAGTGGCTGGAGTCGATTTGGGTGGGCGCGCTGTCGTAGACTGGCTTTTATGTCCCTTGGCACAAAATCGCGCGGACGTAAGTCCACGCAGGCGACCGAAAGCCGCTTCGCGAACGTCCATGGCGTCCGGCTGCACTACCTCATCGCTGGCGCGGGTGAGCCAGTTATTCTTTTGCATGGCTATGCGGAAACGAGCCACATGTGGCGGCCACTGATCACCGAGCTGGCCAGCACGCGGACGGTGATCGCGCCGGACTTGCGCGGGGCCGGTCAATCATCCACTCCCACAGCCGGCTACACCAAGGCGGAAATGGCGCAAGACATCCACGCTCTGGCGCACAAACTTGGATATGACCGCATTCGGATCGTGGGGCACGATATCGGGTTGATGGTGGCTTACGCCTATGCAGCGCAATATCCGAGCGAGGTAGATCGGATTGCGCTGATGGACGCTTTCCTGCCGGGCGTAGGAAACTGGCACGACGTGTGGCTCATGCGGGATCTTTGGCATTTCCATTTTTACGGCAAGACGCCGCTCGCGCTGGTACACGGCCGGGAACGCATCTATTTCGAGCATTTCTGGAACGATTTCGCCGCGGATCCCAAGCATTCTGTTCCCCAGCGCGACCGTCGGTTCTACACCAAAGCCTATGCCCGCCCGGGCGGAATGCGCGCGGGCTTCGAGTACTTTCGAGCGTTCGAAAAGGATGCCGAGGATTTCGCCCGCTTCGCCCAAAAACCTTTGACAATGCCCATGCTGGTATTGACCGGGGAGAAGGCGTCCGGCGATTTTCTGATTCAACAAGGCCGGATGGTGGCGACCAACGTGGAAGGCGTGGTCATTCGAAGGTCCGGGCATTGGCTCATGGAGGAAGCGCCTGCTCAAGTGATCCCGAAACTGGTGAAATTTCTCAACCTCTAGTTCGCGGAAATCCGAACATCCCTGCCCGGATCACTCCGCCAGAACATTTTTCTTTCCTTCCGCGCGAGTTACTTGCCGATTCCACGCTAGGGCAACTTCCAGCCTCCGCCTTACTCTGGCGTTGAAAGGCATCCGATGAAACCTGAATCGCTCCACAAAGTGGCCGAAACGCTGCGCTCGGCCCATCATCATCACCTGGGCGTCACCATGTACCCGCCGAAGCCCGCGCATGCTCCGTCGGCCGCGCGCCTGGTACGCCCCGACATTCAATCTTTCACCGGCGCCCTGGATCGCGCCACGGCGCAATGGCCCGGCAGCGATCTTTGCATCATCGGAGCGCACGGCGCCATCGGGCCCACCAACATCGACGATCCTACCGACACTCTGCCGGCCGGCTTTCTGCAGTTTCTGGATCCTGAAACGCTGCTGCGGATTCCGGTGGGCGACCCGGAAGACCAGGGCGATCAAATCGATTAGGCGGGCCCCGTGGCGCACGCTTGAAGCGCAATGCCACTTAGTTTTGTGAAACCCGTCGAAGTGTTGAATTCATTGTGGCGCACGCACTCCTGCGTGCCGCGTCGGCAATCGTGCCGACGCCTGGGCGCTGGTCCTCGAAGGGGTTCAGGCGAGGAAGGCGTTCACACGAGTGTGAACGCGGCACGCTGAAGCGTGCGCCACAAGGACGGGGCTGTGTCACACTAGTTGTGTCTATGACGCCTTCCCAGCCCGCGCCGAAATTTCAGTTGGTCAACACTACGGAGTATCGCGAGAACTACGCCAACAGCGTCCAGATCCGCGTCAATCTCTGGGACTTCTTCCTGATGTTCGGTACCGTGAATCAGACCGCCGCCGACGCCGTCACCATCAACAATTTCCAGGGCGTCTACTTGAGCCCGCAGCAGGCCAAGGCGTTGTTAAACGTCCTGACGCAAAACATCTCGCAGTACGAAGCCACATTCGGCGAAATCAAGCTGGAACCGCATCCCGGCAAACCCGGCGCCCCGGCGCCATTAACTGAGCGCCCCTTACTCAATGTGATGCGGGCGATCCGCTTCAGCACATTCCCGCTGCTTGCCGCGTTCGCGCTGCTCGTTTTTCTCCTGCATGTTCCCTACTTCGGACTGCCGTTTTTCTGGGACGAACTCGGCCAGTTCGTTCCGGCCGCGCTCGACATCTTGCGCGACGGCGCGTGGATCCCGCACTCCACCGTGCCCAATGCCCATCCACCCGGCGTGATGGCTTATCTCGCGCTGATCTGGCGAATGGCCGGCTATTCTATCGCGGCCACGCGATTGTCGATGCTCGCTCTCGCTGCCGCGGCTGTTATTTTTACTTATTTTCTTGGCCGTGAACTTTCGGGCGATCGCGCTCCGGCCCTGCTCGCTGTCCTGTTCCTGTTGGTGGACCCGCTGTTCTACACGCAATCGATGATGGCGCAGCTCGACATGCCGGCCATGCTCTTCACCGTACTCGCGCTGCTGGCTGTTCCTGGCCGATCGTCACGCAGCCGCGGCCACAGCCTGCACGGCGCTGGTCCTCTCGAAAGAAACCGGCGCGCTTCTGCCGCTGATCTTCATCGTGGTGCTCTATCGCGACCCGCTTCGCTCGAAATATGCGGCCTACTATCTGGCGCCCTTCGCCGCGCTCGCCATCTGGTTCGCCGCACTTCGGCGTTCCACGGGGCACCTCTTCGGCGATCCCGGTTTTGAGCACTACAACATCACTTATTCGCTCAATCCGGTTCGCGCCTCGGTCGCGCTGCTGCGCCGCCTCTTCTATCTCTTTATCGACGACTTCCGCTGGGTGGGCTTGCTCGCGATCCTGTTCGCTTGGAAGCGGAGGGGACTTTACTCGACGCGCGCGTGGCAGATCGGCTGGTGTTTTATCGCGGCGCACATTCTGCTGGTCAGCCTGCTGGGCGGCGCTACCCTGGAACGTTATTTGCTTCCCGTGCTCCCGCTGGTCTATATCGCGATGGGCGCGGCATTTCAAACGTTGATTCCGCGCTGGCGCATCATCGGCGTGGCTGCGCTCGCCATGGGACTTTTCGCTGGCCTGTTTCTAAATCCGCCCTTTCCTTTTCCCTACGAAAACAATCTCGCATTGGTCGACTTCGTCGATCTGCACCGCTCCGCCGGACGTTTTCTCGAAAAAGCTTATCCACGCACAACAATTTACACCGCCTGGCCGCTCACGCAAGCTCTGCGAAATCCTGCGTTCGGCTACGTGGATCACGCTCTGTCCGCGGCCGAAACTTCCGATCTGCACTTCTCCACGCTGAATGCCCTTAGTCCACGATCGGTCGACGTACTGGTTCTCTACTCACGCACCTGGGAACCAGGCTGGGGTGTCTTGCAATGGCCGGCTGTTCGCGATTTTCTCGGCCGCTTCTATGAATACGAGCGAGAGATGACGCCAGCCGAAGTGAGCCAACACTTCGGCCTGGTTCCGGTGCGACGCTGGACCCGGCGCGGCCAGTGGATCGAGATATTCGCGCGTCGTTGAGGGCCTAACGAGCCGACGTTGTCGCCGCCGGGGTGGTCCTGGGCGGAATGTCGTCGACGATCTCGCGCTTCGAAAACTTCCAGCGTCCGTCCTCGCGCTTCAGGACGTCCTCATAGTGACCGGCGCCCGCCACGACAGACTTGCAGTCCCTGGTAACGATGGTCTGCCAATAGGCCTGGTCCGTAGCGGTGTCTCCATCGATCTGGAGGGTCAGGTTGGTGACAACGTGCTCGCTCCTGTGTCCGCCGGCGGGAACCGGGCATGGCGACGGAGCTGGGGAGGCCGCGGCTCCGGGGGTCGGCCGCGAGCTGAAGTACTTCCCGGATCGACATGGGACCGGTGAGCTTGGTCGCTCCGCCACCCATGATGAGCCTGCCGTCCTTGGCGAAGAGCGCCGCGTAGGCCGCCCAATCGTTCGAATCGAGCGCCCTCGGATAGTCGCCCATCAGCAGTTGTTCGATGGCCTGGCGATCCTCAACCTTTTGCAGCCGCGCGGCCGCGGAGTCCGCGTTCTTGGTCTGGGCGAATGCGCCGCCGAGCATAACGAAGCTCAAAGCGGCGCATGCAACAAATCTGGAGTTCATGGTGTGTGTCTCCTGTAGTAGATTCTACTTGCCTACCAGGTGCTCCGGCTTATTGTTCTCGCAGACGAACTCCATAATTTCCTCCTGCGGAGTCAGGTCGAGTTTCAGGTTCGTGCGAAACGGCTTCACAAAGGTCCCAGGATCTTCGAAAGTTAGCGCCAAATCCATATGGCCGAAATCCACGCGCCGGTAGCGCTCGGTCATGTGCAGCATTTCCGTGTGCGGCACTACACCTCCACCGATGCCGCCTAACCAACTACGGTCGTTAAAACCGACCGTGTCCACCACCAGCGCGTCGCCCTCCCACTTGCCGATCGAATGCCCCATCCAGGTGGGATCCCAATTCGACGGATGTGCGCGTCCATCCAGGAAAACCTGGCGAAAGCCGGGGTTATCTTCGAAAAGGATCAGCAGGAGCGAACGAGTCTGGACGAACTTGGTGATAAATGGCGATGCACTCCCCGGCGCGGGCGGCGGACCCGGAAGGCAGCGGTTATGAGGAGCGTCTTTTCCGAAGTTCTCCGATCGCTGCTTGATGAGCGCGGCGGCCCAGGGCAAGACCTGCGCCTGCTCCGGGTATGGATCGTCGATTTCCACCCAAACGCCCGACAGGTCGGGCTTTCCAGCAATACGCGGCACGGGCAAGGATGGAATCTTGGCTCTTTTCCGCATCACATTCGCGAGCCTGTTTGGATCGTCTCCCAGCGTGGTCCCGTTTACCGTCTCTTCCAGCTTGATATTCAGTTGCGCAGTTTTGCCGGCTTCCAGCAGGATATCCCGGCTAACGCCTTTGTAGGCGCAGCAGGGCATCACAATCGAGAACTCGTAGGTTCCGGGAGCCAGCCCGTCGACTGTATAGCTGCCATCGGACTTGCTTGCGGTGCGCGCGACGGCGCCAGTCGATTTGTTCTTTACCTGGATGGGAGCTTCGTCCACCGCCCCGCCATTCGGATCGGAAATCGTGCCGCCCAGCGAGCCACTCTTATTCTGCGCAAACAATGCCCCTACGAACGCCAGCCAGCAGGTGGCGAGCATCAGCCGGGACAGCGCGCCTCTTTGCTGTATCAGGTCTTGCTGTATCAGGTTTCGGATAATCCAACGAGCGTAGCACGCCCGTGATACGACGGGCGCAAGAGCCCCCACGGAGGTGCACTTGATCAAAACGTTGATTAAGAGCCAGTGGCTACTGGCATTGTGCGCCGTTCTTGACGCGATCATCTCGGTCCTGTTCTTAATCATCTACGACACTAGCCCGGGTGGAGGCCTGACTGTCCTTAGGTTGCATGGAATGGCCGGGCTTCTGAGCAGGCTGGCGCTGGCGGCAGGCGTTTGCACCATCGCAGCCGGCATTTGGAGGCTCGCAAAGGGCAAATCCTGGCTTCTGGTCCTGAATGGCCTTGCTCTTAGCGCATACGGAGTGATCCCACTCTTATAGAGAGGCCCACTTGGCTTCAATCGCATGGCGCTCCTGCTGGTGGTGATGGCGATGAGCGGCGGTATTCTCGCGTTGGCGATCGCGCGGACCCTGCGGCGTAGTGTTGCGGACGAATGGTTATTTGGCTTAGCCGGAGCGGGTTCGGTTGGTTTTGCCTTGGCGTTCCTGGCTTTGGCGAACGGCTGGATTCAACTGGAACGCAGGCCTTTTCACCCTTCAGTTTTTCTTTGGCAATGCTTTTATTTTGGTTTTTGCGCAGTCTGCATGCTGGTGCTGGCGCTACGTCTCCACAGGCTCATTCTTCCCAATCCGTTACCTGGCCTACGGCAGTTACCGCAAACCAGTACGTTTTCTCTGTAAGAACTAAGGCTTTTGCAGACTAGTACGCGGTCCGCCCGCCTCTTAGCATGTATTGAGGGGGAAATCCCATGCGTTCGCTCGCGCTTACCGCGCTGCTCGGAAGTTTCATGGCGTCCACTAGCCTTGTCGGGCAAAGCTTAACGGAACACGCCGCCGCTGCCGCGGGCGCCACCATTGGCACCTCGGCGGGTAAGCCACTTGGAACCGCCCTGGGCGCTGTATTTGGCACCGTGGACAAGAGCACCTCAACCGCCGCCAATCCAAAAACAACGAAGCCGGTGGTGATTAAGCCCGCTCCGGCGGCGCCATCCGCTGCACCTAGCGCCGCACATCAATCGGTAGGCGTCGGCGGGGGTGACGTTGCTGCCGGCGGAAGTGGCGGCTCAGCGCATCACGTGGCACGCCGCAAAGCGCTCCCCGAAGAACCACGGCTCGAGCCCGTAGTAACTATCGCGCCGGTGGTGGAAGCGCTGGTCGTCAAGGAACCCTCCGCCCAGGATGTAGCCGGCATCAAGGTGGGCGCCACCTCCAACGAGCTGCGCCAGGCATTGGGTGCGCCCGAATCCACTGTCAGCATCCCCGGCGACGATGGCCACCTGCTTGAGATCTGCCAGTATTGGGCCAAAGGCGAGCAGGTTGGAACCATCCATTTGGACAACGGCCGCGTGGTAAGCGTTCAAAGCAACAATTAGCCCACACCGGTCCGGGCGCTCATCTGGATATAATTCGGTCTCTCTCCCAAGATTTGCCGCTAAACTGATAATGTGTTCCGTTTCCTGCCGGCTCTGATTCTCCTGGCGAGCCTGCGCCCCGCTTTGGCCGCCACCGCGGCGGACCTGGGCGATGAGATCCAGCATGTCTCGCTCGACCCCGCTGAGTGCTATCGGGTTCTGGACCTGAACTTCAGCAAGGAAGATGTGAAGGTGTACCTCGCCTCCGGCTACCTGGTGTTCAGCAAGCCAGTGCGCGGCACGCGCCTGGGAGCGGTGTTCGTCGCCAGCGTCGAAGCTGGCGATGCCGACGTCCTGCTGCTTCCGCCTACCCGCAGCGAGCGCTCCTCACTCGCCACCTTCACCAACTCGCCCAATCTGGAGGAGCACTTCAAATCGGCGGTCTTCGTCTTCACCGACGGGACCGGCGACGATCTTCTCGCTCAACTCCAGAACAATCCAGGCCCCAAGAAAAGCCTCGGAAATGGGCGGTCTCATCGCCGAACGCTGGACTTCCGTTCTCAGCAACCTGCTCTCGAGTTTTGAAACGCGCGTGGTGTACGACGTGCTGTCCGCCCAGCGCGACACCGGCCTCTTCTATATGGCGGTCTCGGGCAATCAACTGGACAATTTCGACGTATTGTATGATCCCACGGCCCTGGACCAGATCCTGGTGGGCAAGCTGGGCTACCGTGACAATCGAACTTACTTCAATACCTGGACCGCCTTCCAGGCCCGCTCGTTCCGCAACGGAGCATCCCCGCGCGGCGCCCGTTATGTGCTTGACAATGTCCGGATCGAAGCAGTCATCCAACCCGATCTGACGATGCAGGCAATTACGCGGGCCACACTCAGTTTCCAGCAGCCACAGGCGCGATCCACCTTGGCCTTCGGTCTGTCCACCGATATGCGCGTCACCTCCGCCAGCCTGGACGGGCAGCCAGTGGAAGTGTTCGATCGAGCATCCCTGCGGTCCGACGCGATGAAGACCACCGACCTCGTCCAGGCTCAAGACGACCGTCAATTCCTGCTGGTCTCAGACCGCGCGCTCGATCCCGCGGTACCGCACGAGATCGAAATCCATCATGAAGGCGCCGTCATCCGCGATGCGGGCAACCAGGTTTACTACGTCGGCTCGCGCGGCAATTGGTATCCGCGAATGGGCGGCGGCCTGGCCAATTACGACCTGACATTCCGCTATCCGAAGAGCCTGACGGTGGCGGCTACCGGAACGCCTGTCGAAGAGCGGGTAGACGGCGAGTGGCGCGTTACGCACGTAAAGACCGATACTCCTGTCCGATTCGCCGGCTTCAACCTGGGCAACTTCCAGTCCGTGGTTCGAGAGCACAATGGATACAGAATCGATCTGTACGCCAATCACCAGCTGGAGAGCGCGCTGGCGCCCAGAGCCGTTACTTCGTCCATGCCGCCTCCGGACGACCCATTTCCTCACCGTCATTCCAGGGCTTCCGATCCGCTTGTGCCGGCGCGTCAGGGTCCACCCGATCCCGCTGGACGTCTGGACCAACTGACCAAGGATGTGCTAGACGCGCTGGATTTCATGACCGAAGAATTCGGCCCCAGCCCCATCCGCAATCTGGCCGTAACACCTATCCCCGGTACTTTCGGACAGGGCTTTCCAGGTTTGGTTTACCTTTCCACGCTGGCCTATATCAATCCCGGCCAGCTTCCTCAGCCGCTGCGCGCCCGCTCCGAGCAGACGTTCTATTCCGAGCTGCTGGAGGCGCATGAAGTGGCGCATCAGTGGTGGGGCAATCTGGTGGTTCCGGCCAGCTATCACGACGATTGGCTCATTGAGTCGCTGGCGAATTATTCGGCGTTGCTGCTGCTGGAACGCAGGAAAGGCGTCAAGGCCCTGGATGAGGTGCTGGATGACTATCGGGCTCATCTGCTCACCAAGACCGAGAGCGGACGGACGATCGAGTCCGCGGGTCCGATTATCTGGGGCTACCGCCTGGAATCGTCGCTCGCGCCCAACGCCTGGCGCACCGTCACCTATGAGAAAGGCACCTGGATCATCCATATGCTGCGACGCCGCTTGGGAGACGAGAAGTTTCTGGCGTTGCTGCGGGAAGTTTCCAGCCATCATCATTCCATCAGCACCGAAGAGTTTCGCGACCTGGCGCGGCAATACGCGCCTAAAACACCGGATGCCGACCTGAAGGTTTTCTTTGACAATTGGGTCTATGGAACCGGCGTTCCGGCGGTGAAGTTGTCCTATGCCTGGCGCGGCGCAAAACTGTCGGGCAGCATTGTCCAGCGGGACGTCGACGAGGGGTTCGTCGCTTACGTGCCCATGGAAGTGACGGCGGGAAACAAGAGCAGCGTGTATTGGCTGGCTACCGCCGGCGACCCGGTGGCGTTTTCGATTCCCTTGAAATCACCGCCCACCAAAGTGGCCCTGCTGGGCGCCAACTGCCTGATGACAACTTCGAAGTGAAACCCACAATCGACCCATGCCCGTTGCCAGCAAACGCAAAGTAGAAGCCCGCAAGGCCGCCCCCATCGTGGCAGTGGAGCCAGAGCCGCAGCCTCAGGAAATCGATCTCCCGCCCGCCATCAAGGTGACGGCTCTGGTGTTCTCCTACGACAGCGCGCCCGCCCTGCGCCGCTGCCTGGCGGCGCTCGAAGGATCGAACGATCGGGCTTCCATCGAGATCCTGGTGGTGGATTGCGGCTCGCATGACGAAAGCGCACAACTGGATTCCGAGTTTTCAAGCGTCACCATGTTGCGCCTGCCGCGCTACTTCGGCCGCACCAAGGCGCTCAACATCGGCACACGCACCGCGGCCGGCGAGTATCTGCTGTTCATGACGCCCGAAGTGGAAGTTCTGCCCACCACCATTCCAGCGCTGGTTGCGATTCTGGAATCGGATCCGGAAACCGCCGCGGCCTGCCCCCTTCTGCTGGACACCCGGGCCCAGACGGCCGAGCAGTTCTTCCGTCTTCCGACACCCGCCACCGGGTTGGATCCCAAGCCCGTCGCGGTGGACAAATCCGCCCAGCTTTTCCCAGTGGAGTACGCCACGTTTCAAGCTTTTCTGGTGCGGAAATTTTTCGTCAAAGGCATCAACTACCTGGACGAGCGCTACGGCGACTCCTGGTCCGACGCGGAGCTCTGCTATCAGATCCGCCGCGCCTCCCGAAAGACGCTGGCGCTCCCGCAAGTGACCGCGCTCTACACGCCTGGTTCGCCCTACGCCGAATCCGCCCGAACCATCCTGGCAGCCGACCGCATCCACGGCGCCGCCGTATTCTTCGGTAAGCACTATGGCTTCACCGCCGGCCTGCTTTTCCGTATCAAAGCCATCCTCAAGGCGCTGTTTACCTTGCGTATCCCCCTGTTTGCGGCTTTGATTTCCTGGACCAAGATCGACGGGTCGCAAAGCGCAATTTTGTAGGGTAAACAACCTAAGAGGACCAGTACCTAACGTTACAGCAGGCCACTGCCGATAATAAAATCGGTATGCAGATTGACGCACTCTTGTGGATTCTCCTCCCGGTGTTCATCGCCGCCGGATCTGCACTTTTGTCCTTCTACATCATGCAGGCGCGCATGGAAGTGGCTATCTGCAAGGAACGAGAGGTTTTAGCGGAAGCGCGCGCTGAAATCCGCACTCAAAAGAACACCATGGAGGAACGCGTCAAGGCCACCGAGCAGGAAGCCCGGCGTCGAGCCCTGGACGAGTTCATGCAGGATTTCCGGGTGGAAGAGCGCCACTATTTCCGTGAAAACAAATCAGTTGCAGCTCGCAAGAAGTCGATGATCCTGCAGGAGCGCCTCTATTTCCGCAACATCCCGCTGTCCACCTGGGTGGAGCACGAGATGGTGGTGGAAGAAGATATGGCGGACCTGCAGCACATCGCTAAAGGCTGCTCTATTTTCAGCACCAAATCGCTCTCAGAGGACAGCAAAGCGGCCTTATCCCGGCTTCTGGAACAAGCCGCCGCTCCCGCGAACACCGCCCAGCTTGCAGCAGCGCTGAACAACGGTCACTCCGGCTGATGGTCTCCTGACAGTTTGTGTCAACCAAATCGTCTGAGTTTCGTCCAGACGATATGATGGGCGCGATGGCGGATACGCCTGGAAGCCAATCTCGAATCGGTGGCCGATACCCGCGATGTTCGGCGCTTGGATGGCTTCCGAGCAGAAAGCGTGTGCTTTTGCTCTGCCGCCGCATGCTCCAGGACCCGGAAGAGGCAGACTCCGCCGCCCAAGATACGTTTCTGAAGGCCTGGCAGGCGCTCAAACGCCCTGAATCGAAGAACTTGGACGATCCCGGCAAATGGCTGACCAGGATCGCAGTGAATACTTGTCTGGATCGCCTGCGGTCGCGCCGTTGGCAATTTTGGCGAAAACGCCCCAAGGCCGAGGATGAATCGGCCATATTGAACCTGGCCGCGGCGACAGACCCGAATGCCGAGGACCAAGTCTTCGCTCGCCAGATCGCTCAGCGGCTCTCTCAAGCGCTCACACGGCTAAGCCTCCGCCAGCGCGCTGCATTCACACTGAGGCATTATGAAGATCGGAGCTTGGCGTGAAATAGCCGAGATCCTGGACATGAATGTTGGAACGGTGAAAGTGCACCTGTTTCGTGCCACGGAAAAGCTTCGGGAGGAGCTGCACGATCTGTACTTTCACGATATGCACGAAGGTAACGGGAAGAACATGAAACACGCAGATCATACTGATTTCGAGAACTGGCTACGCCGGCACACAAAGAACCTGCCGGAACCGGAAGTGTCGCCTGAGTTTCTGGCCACTCAGCGCCGCGGCATCTACCAACGGCTGGGCGAATCGAATCACCGTTGGATTTCGATGCGCTGGGCTCTCTCGCTCGCGATGCTTCTGCTGATGGTTGCCGGGGGCCTGACGCTGGAGCGGCGGCATAGCGCGGCGACCGCCAATTCCCCCGCCCTGTCCGATGACCAGCTATTCTCCGAGCTCTCCGCCATGGAACAGAGCAACGAGCCCAAAGCCATTCAGCCGATGCACGGATTGTTCCAGGAATAGCGGCCAGGAATAAGCATGACGCGTCTTTTTATCCTGTTGCTGCTCACGGGCAGCCTGTTCGCGCAGATGCCGAGGGGGATTTATGCCTGGTGGAGCCGCCCCCAAATCGCGCGCGATCTCAATCTCTCGCCCGTGCAACGGGAACAGATCCGCGCCACTGTCCAGCAATACCGGCCGCATCTGCTGAACGTGCGCGCCGCGGTGAATCAGGCCGAGCAAGCGCTGGCGGACCAGTTCGACCGCAGCCCGGTGGATCCCGGGAAAACCAATGAGGCCATCGAGCGGTTGGTGGACGCGCGCAGCGATCTCACGCGCACGCTCACTCAGTTGAGCTTGAAACTGCGCCTGGTGCTCACCGAACAGCAGTGGCAGGAGTTGCAGCGCCGCCGCCCTGTTCCAGGTGACCGCGCAGCGCCGCCAGAAGCCCCGGATCAAAAATAGCCGCCGTCAGCGCAGCCCCGCAGAATACACCTGGTCGATTTTCGCAGCCATCACAAAATCGCTCTCCGTGAGCCCGCGAATCTTGTGCGTGTAAATCTGCACGTCCACTTTGCCCCACTCCAGGCACAAATCCGGATGATGCCCTTCAGCTTCCGACACTGCACCCACCCGGTTCACGAAGTCGAGTCCCGCCTTGAAATCCGGGAACAGAAAACTCTTCGCGATGTGATGCTCTTCCATAATCTTCCAGTCCGGCAGTTGTTCCGCGAAAAGAGTCAGCTCCGCACCCTGCAACGGCGGCACGTCTCCGCGGCACGGTACGCAATGTTTTTCGGCCAGCTTGGTCATGGAATCTGACCGCCATTGTACACTGGCACTTGCACCCTCAGAGGCTTCGCGCGTTGGACACTTCCACCCCGCTCAAGTACGTCAAAGGCGTGGGACCCGCCCGCGCCGAGATGCTGGAAACCAAAGGTCTGGTCACCGTGGAGGATCTGCTCGCCTACGCGCCTTTCCGCTACGAGGACCGCACCAACGTGAAGACCATCGCCCAACTCGCGCCGGGTGAAATGGCCACCGTGATCGCCGAAGTCCAGTCCGCTCACTTGCGCGGATTCCGGCGGCGCAATCTCGGGCTCTTCGAAGCCATATTCAAGGACGCATCGAAACGAGCGGCTGCTCGCCAAATGGTTTCACGGCGGCTATCTGGTGGATCGCTTCCTGCCCGGCGCGCGCGTTTCGCTGTACGGCAAAGTGGAACTCGACAGCTACACCGGCGACCTGCTGATCATGCATCCGGAGTTTGAAATCCTTACCGGCGACGATTCCGATGGCGACGCCGCCCTACACACGGGCCGCATCGTAGCAGTTTACGAAGGAGCCGGCAAGGTTACCACGCGCGCGCTTCGATCGCTAATGCATCGCGTGCTGGAGTCGATTGAACCGCTGGAGGATCATCTGCCGGCAGACGTTACGCCAGCGCCTGAAACTGCTGGATCTCTGGACCGCCATCCGCGCGCTGCACTTCCCGGCCGCGGACAGCCGACCTGCGCATGCTCAACGCCTATCGCACTCCCGCGCACTGGCGCCTGATCTTCGAGGAGTTCTTCTGGCTGGAGTGCGGCCTCTCGTTGAAGCGTTCCAAGGCGCGATTGCAACCTGGCATTTCGTTCGAATTGAACGATCGCGTGCGCGAAAGATGAAGAAGCCATGCTGCCGTTCAAGCCCACCGGCGCGCAGAAGCGCGTGCTCGGGGAAATCGCGCAGGACATGCAGTCGCCGCATCCCATGAGCCGCCTGCTGCAAGGCGACGTGGGCAGCGGCAAAACGCTGGTTGCCGCGGAGGCCGCCGTCATCGCCATCGAGAACGGATATCAGGCCGCGGTGCTGGCGCCCACCGAAATTCTGGCCAGCCAGCACTATTTCTATTTCAAGAACCTGTTCCACAAAATGGGCTATGTTCCGGTGCTTCTCACCGGCTCCTCATCGCAACGCGAGAAATCGCAGCTCAAGAAGCTGATGGCCGAAGGACTGGCCCACATCGGCATCGGGACGCACGCGCTGATCGAAGAGGACGTGGAGTGGAAGAACCTGGGCCTGGCCATCGTCGACGAGCAGCATCGTTTTGGCGTGATGCAGCGCCTGCGTCTGGTCTCGAAGGCTAAGCATCCCGACGTTCTGGTGATGACCGCTACTCCCATCCCGCGTACGCTCGCGCTCACCATTTATGGCGATCTGGATATTTCCGTCATCGACGAGATGCCGCCCGGCCGCCGCCCCATCCAAACCAGCCATGTCACCGACGATCGCGTCGAAAACGTGTACAGCTTCCTGAAGCAGCAGATCGCGAAAGGCCGCCAGGCTTACGTCGTATATCCAGTGATCGAGGAATCGGAGGCCATGAAGGCCGCGCAGCAGATGTATCTGCATCTTTCGCAAAAAGTTTTCCCGGACATTCGCGTCGGGCTGCTTCACGGCAAGCTCAAAGCCGATGAGAAAGAGGCGGTGATGGAGCAGTTTCGCCGGGGCGAAGTGAAGATCCTGGTGTCCACCACCGTGATCGAAGTGGGCGTGGATGTCCCTAACGCCACGGTGATGGTGATCGAGCAAGCCGAGCGGTTCGGCCTGGCGCAATTGCATCAACTCCGCGGCCGGGTAGGGCGCGGCGCCGAACAGAGCTACTGCATCCTGGTGACGGGCAAACTGGGCGACTCCGCGCGCGAACGCATTCGCACCATGGTCGATTCGACCGACGGCTTCTACATCGCCGAAATGGATCTGAAGCTGCGCGGCCCAGGCGAATTTTTCGGAACCAAGCAATCGGGACTGCCTGCGTTGCGCATCGCCAACATTATTCGCGATAAAGATGTGCTGGAGCTGGCGCGTTCGGAAGCGCAGACGTTCATCGCCACTCCACCCTCGCCTGAAGAACTGCGCCGTGCGGTGACTTATATTCGCGAACACTGGCAGCGCCGCTACGGTCTGGTTCAGGTGGGTTGATAGGAGCGACGTGATGCGCGTGATCGGGGGCGAATTTCGCAGCCGGCGATTGAAAAGCCTGCCGGGCTTAGGCACTCGCCCCACGCCCGACCGGATGCGTGAGACGCTGTTCAACGTGCTTGCAGCGCGCATCGCCGATAGCGTTTTCATGGATATCTACGCGGGCACCGGCGCCGTAGGCATCGAAGCCTTGAGCCGGGGCGCGCGCCGCGCAATCTTTATCGAGAAGAACCGCGCGGCCGTGGAAGTGATTCGCGATAACCTTGCGTCGCTGGGCCTGGCAATTCGCGCCGAGGTTTTCAGCGGCAAAGCCGCCATGGTGCTGGAACGCGCCCGTGCCGACATCGCTTTTCTCGATCCTCCTTACGAAATGTCCCAGGAATACGCGGCGTCGATGGCCGCGCTCGATGAATCTGAGACGCCACTCGTTATCGTCCAGCACTCATCGCGCACGAAGTTCGAAGACGCCTACGGAAGCCTCAAGCGTTATCGCATCATCAAGCAGGGTGACAACTCGCTGAGCTTTTATGAGCGCTAGCGCAGCGCCAGATTCACGGCAACCATCAGCAAAGACATTCCGGGAAGCACGAGCAGCGCCTTCTTCAAGCGCGTCGAATCTCCGGCGGCGATGGATCCAATGATGCGCGAGCTGACCGCCAGGCCGATCCAACCGGATGTGATCGCGATGCCGATTGCGGTGCCGGTCATGCTAGGAAAGACGTCGCCGATAAACGCAACCGTGGTGGGAAACACCGGCGCCATGGACATGCCTGCCAGAAAAGTAAGGATCCAGGCGACCGTCGGATTCCTGGTCTGCAACATGGCGAACGTCATGATCGCCATCAAGATTGATGCGGCCAGCGTGACGTTGAGACCGCGAACCGAGATCAAGATTTCAGACGCCCCCAGGCGGCCGAACAACAGTCCTAGAGCAAAGCCGAACGACAGAACATTCAGCGCGCGAACTTGCGGCACGCCTTGCGCGATCAAGTGCTGCACCAGCCAGTTCCAGACGCCCACTTCACACGCGACGTACAGGAACAATAGCAGTGAACAAAGCCCCAGCACCGGCTGATCGAGCACGCTGCCGATCTGAGAGAACACGAAGGTCTGTGCGTTGGTGGGCGGTGGAATGGGCGCGACGAAACTAACGGCGACAGCCGCGGCCGCGATCGCCGCAATGAGATGGCAGAGCCGCGTGGAGTTCTTGCCGAGCAGGTTGGCGGAAACGAACGGAGTAGCGAAGCCGCCGAGCCCGAAGAAAATATTGATGAGATTTAGCGCCGTGCCACGATGGGCCGGCGTCACGTCGCTGCCGAGAGCGTTGGCGGCGGTAACGATGATCCCACCGCCAATGCCAAGCAAAAACAGATGCAATGCAGTGGATCGAAATCCGTCGGATCGCGGCAGAAGAGCGACGGCCAGTGCGATCAGAGCCAGGCCCAGAACCAACCCGATCTTCTTGCCTTCGTAATCGATGAGCGGGCCCACGCCGATGGAGGCCAGGATCAAGCCCAGGGCCTGACAAGATGCGATGGCGCCATTCTGTTTTGGAGTTAGGTGGAACCGGGCGGAAAGATCGGGCAGGATGGTGCCGAGCATCGCGGCGGTCATGCCATACACAAAGATCGCCAGGCTGGCGGCAAAGATAAGCATCAGCAATCAGGTATAACAGATGCCGTCTTGAAGACGTAAGTAGGGCGCGGACGCCGGGTGCGGTAGAATAGGATCTTCGGGCTGTGGCGCAGCCTGGCTAGCGCGCCTGCTTGGGGTGCAGGAGGTCCCGGGTTCAAATCCCGGCAGCCCGACCAAAACCTGCCAAAGACTTTCGCACACCTGTGGCTCCCCAAAGCCACTCTTCAAGACCAGACAAACCGAACACGTCTTCTGCTAGGTACATCTTTGTCGCGAAGGACATCTTTCACAGCCCGACAATAACAGCGAGTATAATAGCGGACTAGCCCCTTTTTTGACGTTCGGTGTGTTTATGAACTACCTTTCGATGGACAAGTTGGGTGCGCTGGAAATATCGCCCAAGGTCGTCCAGTTCGGAATTTTTCTGCCGGGAGTGGATTCCGGCAAGGGATACGCTGTTTCCGTCAAAATCATTCACGAAACTGACCAATATCTTCAGGCTGCCCAGCCGGCGCTCGTGCCACAGGCTCACTCTGTCGACCCTACCTATGGCGATTACTGGTCCGGCCAGATCGATCTGAACACTGCGCCACCGCCGCCGGGGTCCTCCACGTTCGGGCAACCCGGACGTTACGTTTATCGCTATGTCATTCACAGTCCCACGCAAGGCGACATCGACTTCATCATCGATCCGTTCTCGCGCGAAGTTGGAGTCGGCCGCCTTTCGGCGATTACCGTCGGAAGTACGCCGCACCCATTTTCAGCCAATGAAACTACCTGGAAAACGCCGCCTCTTAAGAACGCCATCATTTATGAGTTGATGATCAGCGAGTTTCGAGACGACCTCGGCCGCACCATCAAACAGCTGCCGTACCTGGCAGATCTGGGAATCAACTGCATCGAAGTCATGCCGGTTTCAAACGTTCTGAGCACCATCGATTGGGGATACGACCCCATCGGCTACTTCTGCGTCGCGGAGCGTTTCGGCAAAGCATCCGATTTTCAGAATCTGGTGGATCTCTGTCACCAGAATGGAATCGCCGTCGTCGTTGATTCGGTCTACGGCCACACAGGTGGCGACTTCGCGTACACGCAGCTTTATGCCGCCCTGCAGAACGAGCTTCCCAACCCGTTCAACGGCGGCAGCGGATCGTTCGGCACATTGAGTGACTTCACCCAGCGGCTCACTCAGGATTATTACTACTCCGTCAATCAATTCTGGCTCGACACGTTTCACGTGGACGGATTCCGATTCGACGATGTTCCGGAATATTGGGACGGTCCCACCGGCCAAGGCTATGCCAACCTGGTTTATTCCACCTACCAGTACGTCAAATCCAAGGCCGGGTTGACGGATCACTATCAGCGATTCTTTGATGCCGCGGGGAATATCAATCTGATCCAGATTGCCGAATATCTTCCAAATCCACCGGATATTCTTTATGGGAGCTACACCACCGGCACCTGGCAGGACGGCACACTCGGTGCAGCCGCCAGTTGCGCCGCCGGCACTCCGGGCGCCATCGAACCACTGGGACTACAACTCGGACTCAGCGGATATCCGACGTCCGTTACGGCGAACGGCGACACCCTGCCAAAGACCGCTCTGCAATACATCGAGAATCACGATCATCAGCGTTTCATCTGCAACTTCGGCACAATCGCCGTCGACAACGATTCGGACGACGTGTTGCTGCAGCAGGGGAATCGGGATGGCTATTGGCCCAAGGTTCAGCCATACCTGATTGCGCTTCTTACGGCCAAGGGAACGCCGCTGCTGTCGGAGGGGCAGGAATTCTGTGAAAATTATTGGATTCCCAGTAGCGGCTACGGGCGCGTGATGCTCTATCGGCCCGTGCGCTGGAATTATTTCTATGACAACGACGGCCAGCCGATCATCCGCCTGATTCGAAAACTGACGAAAATCCGCGGTGGGGGAACGCAGTTCAGCGATGGCCTGCATTACTTCTATAATGACTACAATAACTTCAACTCCAAAGGCTTGTTGGCGTTCTCACGACAGCTTGGAAGCACATTCAGCCTGATTGTCGTGAATTTCACAGATCAGCAGCAGACGGCCAGCTTTACCTTCCCGACCAGCGGCGATTATGTCGAGGAGATCGAAGGCACACAGAATCTATTGGGAGTTGTTGCAGGGGCGACGCAGACTCTGAATGTTCCGAGCAACTACGGGTGCATCTGGACCATTTAGGCGAACATCCGACAAGGGCGAAATCGTCCCAATTCGTAGCCGCCGGTACCGATCATGACGCTTTTCCACTGCGTGGTAGGATAACGAGCAGACTGAAGACGCATTGTGTGTTCATCGGCCGCCTGGTAGCAGCACAATCACCCGCTTCTCGGAGTCGTGGCCGGTTGTGCAATAGCAATAACTGAATGGCACTTTCATTTCACACTCTCGAGGCGAACGCATGATCCGCACTGGAGATGAATATCGGCGATCGATTCAGGATGGCCGCGAAGTCTATCTCAATGGCGAAAAGATAGACGACGTGGTGACACATCCCGCGTTCAAACCGCTGGTGGACATCCGCGCGCGCATTTACGACATGGCGCACGATCCCGAGACGCGGCCGGTGATGACCTACGCGGATCCGCACGGCGAGCCGCACGCCATCGGGCTGAAGCTGCCGCACACGCAGCAGGACTGGTGGGACAAACGGCGCGCCACCGATAAAGTGATGGATGAAATCGGGGGCGTGGTGACGCGGGTGGGGGACGAGACCGTGGGCGAAATGTGGTCCCTCTACGATGGCCAGAATATTTTGAACGAAGTGGATCCACGATTTTCGGCGAACATCGTGAACCACATCGACCGGGTTCTGCACCAGGATCTGTTTCACGTGTCGGCCAATACCGATCCCAAAGGCGACCGTTCCAAGCCGCCGCAAGCGCAAGATCCGGACATGCTTCTGCATCTGGTCCGGGAGACCGATGCGGGCATCGTGGTGCGCGGAGCGAAATATGAAACGGCCGCCGCGTATGCCAATCAGGCGTTCGTGAAACCGACCATCGCCAACTGGGGAAACGCCGAGCTGTCGGATTACGCGGTCGGGTTCATCTGCGATTTGGGTTCGCCAGGATTGAAATTCATCTGCCGCACGGGTTTTGCCGGCCGGGCCCCGGCGGAGGATTATCCGCTTTCCAACCGCTTCGATGAGATCGACGCGCTGGTGATTTTCGACGACGTCCTGGTTCCCTGGGAGAACGTTTTGTTTTACCGGCACACGAAAGCCGCTACCTTCATCCGCTCCACGCTGCATCGCTACAGCGCCTTCGCTTTCGTGCAGCGAAATCTCAAAGTAGCGGACATGCTGATTGGGGCAGCGCTTTTCAACGCGCGTCAAACCGGCCTCGATAAACAGCAGGCGGTACAGGAGAAGCTCGCGCAACTGGCTTGCTATCGGGAAGGCATCAACGCCCATTTGACCGCGTCCATCGCGCTGGCTGAGCCTAGTCCGGGTGGTCTGTTAATGCCCAACCAGTCGCTGCTCTATACCGGCCGCGTGCTGGCCTGCACTCAATTGCCCGCGATGATGCACATTGCCCGCGAGCTCTGCGGCGGCCAGATTTGCATTACCCCGGATGCGGCATCCTTCGCGCATCCTGTTTCTGGCAAGTGGCTGCAGAAATTTTATTCCGTGAATGAAGAATGGTTGGCCGAAGATCGCCGCAAGCTGCTGGCGTTCGCGCGCGACCTCTTGAATTCCGACTATGCCGGCCATCGTTTGACCTTTCAATTGTTCGCGCAATCTCCCCCCTTTGCGCACCTGGCCGCGGTCTACAATAATTTCGATTGGAGCGGTCCGCTGGAATTCGTCCGCAAATCCGCGGGCCTCTCCGAACAAGTGCTCGGAAAAAACCGGGCGGTCGAAACCAAGAAGATGGCGCGAGACGCATGAGTCACCAGCGCATACGCAAATTTAATACGCGCGATACTTATCCCGAGCAAAAGCTCGATAACGATTTGTGCCAGGTAGTGGTCGCCGGGAACATGGTCTTTGTGCGCGGCCAGGTGGGGCAGGATCTGGACACCAGCGAGTCAGTGGGCCACTGTGATGTGGCCGCTCAAACCGAGCAGGCGATGTCGAATATCAATCTGCTGCTCAAAGAGGCGGGGAGTCGTCTCGATCACATCTGCAAAATCGTGATCTATCTTGTGGATGCCCGGTACCGCGAACCGGTCTATCGTGTGGTGGGCAAGTGGCTGAAAGGCGTCTATCCGGTTTCGACTGGCCTGGTGGTGTCCGCCCTGGCCCGTCCTGAATGGCTGGTTGAGATCGATGTAACCGCGGTGATTCCCCGGGAACCAGAAAGATGACACGCGAGAGATGACGATGTCCATCGCGGCTCGCTGCCCCGAGACCGGCATGCTTGGCGTAGCGGTGGCCTCTTCGAGTATCGCCGTGGCCAGCCGGTGTGCGAACGTGCGAGCGGGCGTGGGCGCGGCGCTCAGCCAGAATGTAACCGATCCGAGCCTCGGACGGCGCGCGCTGCATCTGATGGAGAGCGGCAAGAGTGCACAGGAAGTTATTGAATCATTCATCCGTGAGCAGCCTTTCATGGAGTGGCGTCAACTTGTGATCGTGCCGGGCGTAGGCTCGCCCGCGGTGTTCAGCGGACATCGAACGCTGGGAGTATTTGCAGAGTCCATATCCCGCGACTGTGCAGCGGCGGGAAATCTTCTTGCGAATTCATCGGTGCCCGCTGAGATGACAAAGACTTTTGAGGATAGCCGCGGACATCTTGCGGTTCGATTGCTAAAGGCTCTTGGCGCGGGGCTGAAGGCGGGAGGCGAAGCGGGCCCACTGCACGCCGCGGGAGTTCAAGTGGCGGACAAGGTTTCCTGGCCGGTTGTGGATTTGCGGGTGGATTGGTCAGACCATCCCATCGAGCAGCTCTGCGAATTATGGGAACTATACCAGACTCAACTCGACGCTTACGTGCAGCGCGCGCAGTCTCCGGACGCGGCGCCCGCTTATGGTGTCGCGGGAGATCCCTAAGGCCAGGACCATGGATTCTGAAACGCTCCTCGCAAAGTTGATTTCCTTCGATACCACCAGTCGACTTTCCAATCTGGAGTTGATCCATTTTGTTCGGGATTTCCTGGCGCAGCGCGGAGTAAATTCAAACGTGGTGGCAGACCGATCCCACACGAAAGCCACCCTCTTCGCGAGCATCGGACCCGCCGAGCGTCCGGGATTTCTGCTAGCCGGCCACACCGACGTTGTCCCGGTGGATGGGCAGAAATGGACCAGTGATCCGTTCCTGCTTTCCCGTCGCGATGGCCGGTTGTATGGCCGCGGCAGCGCGGATATGAAAGGGTTCATCGCATCCGTGTTGGCATCCGTGCCGCTATTTATTCGTCTGCCGTTGAATACGCCGATTCATCTGGCGTTTACGTGCGATGAGGAACTCGGTTGCATTGGTTTGCGTGAACTGCTTGAGGATTCCCTCTGTCTGCCGGTCAGCGCGAGGATGGGCATCGTTGGCGAGCCTACCTCAATGCGCGTGGTAGGTGAGCACAAAGGGAAAGTAGCCATGCGGGTTCAGGTGCGCGGACAGGAAGGTCACTCGAGCAACCCAGCGGCGGGTGTCAACGCCGTGGAGTATGCCGCCGAGTTGATCGCCTTCATCCACGGCCTGAACGAAGAGAAGAAATCCCTGGGCCCGTTCGATGTGCAATATGAAGTGCCGCATACCACGCTGCATGTCGGCTCGGTGCACGGAGGCACCGCCCTCAATATCGTTCCCGCGGAGTGTACCTTCGAATTCGAAATCCGCTACCTGCCGGAGGACACCGCCCAGCCGATTCTCGAACGCATCCGAGGATTCGCCGCCGATGAGCTTGAGCCAGCGATGAAGAAGGTGAATCCTTCTTGCGGGATCGCCTTCCACGAGAAGTTTTCGTATCCTGGCCTGTGCCTCTCACCGGATGCCGAAGTAGTTACGTTTGTAAAGTCGCTGCTGGACTCGAACGCGGCTCCGGGAAAAATAGCATTCGGGACGGAAGCGGGCCTCTACCAGCAACTGTGCGGTATCCCGATGGCGGTGTGCGGCCCCGGCGACATTGGAAACGCTCATCAGGCCGATGAGTACGTAGAGGTCCGCCAGCTTGCCGCCTGCGATTTGCTTCTCGGCCGCCTGGCTGAAGCACTCTCGCGCTAACTTGAGTTCAGGGTCGAGCGGATAGGCTCTGCGGAAGATCGAGAACGGGGTTGGCCTGGAAGAAGTGGATAGGCCGGATGAAGAACGAATGCCACATCGTCGGCATGATGGGCCAGTCTTCCGATCGCGTGATGTGGTGGAATCCCAGCGTGTACCAGCCAACAATGTCCGTATTCGCAATGGGCCGGTTGGCCTGGGTCCAGGCACCGAGGCCATCGGTTCCTTTTGAGCTGATGGGGAAAACGCCGGAAGCGTAGCGTTCATTTTCGTTGTAGGGCGTGACCCAAAATTGATGTTCCGAAAAGGCTCCCACCTTTTGTGGAGGGTCGTCCGGCGACAGTAACGATTTGGCGGTGGCGCCCGGCATCACTTCATAGCCGGTTGGATAGTTGAGCGGCCCTTTGACCGATGGATTGATAAACATCCACATGGACGGCCTATCGAGCTGAATGTCGAGGATGGCATCTTTCTCGTTTGCCGCAACGCTGGGTTGGGCCACCCAGATGGATTTGCGCATGGGGTCATTGGCAAGGCGCTGCAGCACCATGCGATGGGTCATGAAGCTGTTGTTGGGTCCATCGACATCGAAGTCCAAACGAAATGAGAAGAAGTGGTCGTGGTTAACGCCGATGGTGTGCGGCGCGACGAATTGACCGTATTCGGGCCCAGCGTGGTCTGCATGGTCAGGGGCCTTCTCTTGAATGGTGTGTTTTGTCTCGATGACTCCGGTAGCTCCAGCGGCAACTTCGATGCCGCCGTCGGGGTCGAACCGCCAGTCCAGGATGTAGTCGTAGTTGCCGATGGTGGCTGCCGAGCGCAGAACCAGCTGGCGCGTGGGGCGGCCGTAAGTTTCTCCGTCTTCTGAGTGGCGCCAGGCGGCTGTTTCCGGGTCGCGTTCAAACAGGCAGGCGCGGTTCGAATTGAACTTAGGCGCTCCGTTCTCGCCGACCGTTAAGCCGTCGAACCAGGTTGCATTCGCGGGGCAGTCGAGTCCGGGGCGAAGGGGCGCCAGGAAGCCGGTAGCATAGAATTCGCCGGCGTCCACAAAGACGCGATTGTTCCACCCGTTCGACGGATCCATGTAAGGGACAAATAACTCGCTTACGCTGGCTTCATAAAGAATGGAGCGGGGCTGACCTTTGTCGACGAAGCGCACCAGGTTGAGGACAGTACCCACGCGCGGGTCGATGCGAACGCGGAAGAGCCAGTTTTGCCAGGAGATCTCACCGTTCTCGATTTTGTAGGAAGGGCCCGCGGGTTGGGAAATAGAGATGGGTGTGGTATGTGGGCGGGGATTTTCTGGAATCCCTTCGTAGTCGATGTTCCCGGTGGGGACAGGGACGGCTCCGGTATCGACAACCTTGAGAACTTTCTTGGTGGCCATGTTCACTTGTAAGGTGAGGCCTTCCAAGTCGCGTCCCCAACTGTGATACACGCCGTGCCTTTGCGAGCAGGAGCCGAAGCCCATGCGCTGGGTGGCTTGTTCGGGAATGGACTGGTAGGCGCCCGGGAGCACGATGCACGAGACGGTTCCGAGATCGGTGATGCCCCGCTTCTTCAGAGCTTCGACCACTCTTGGGTCGCTCTTGATGGCTTCGTCTTCGCCGAACAGCTCGCTGGCGAGGATGGGCGCCTGGACGCCGGGCAGTTCTTCAAAGCTGAGAACTTTTTTCCCCACGATGTCCACCCGAGCGCCGAATGTCTTTTCACCGCGCAGCAGGACGACATCGGCCTCTCGCGCGAATGGTTGACCGGCACGATAGCTAAGTACGGCCGATTTGGCGGGAGGATGGAGCAGGACACTCGCAAAAAGAGTCGCAGGAGTGACTTGGCCCGCTTGTTGCAGAGCATCGTAGACCGTCCAGTATTCGGCGGTAGTAAGGCCGTCGAGAGGGTGGCTGGGGGATTGGGCGCACACTATGACGGCGATGATGACGAGTAGAAAGGGAAGGCGCATGAGAGTTCTCCTCGCTTGGGATCACAACAGTATAGCCTGGGGAGCGGACACGCGTGGATTTAAGCCTCTTGCGCTAAACTAATTCCAATCTTGCGGTACGCGCCGTGACGCCCCGCGGCGATTAAATTTCAATGCGCGGGATCCACGCCATCCGAGGTGAGCGGACATGGGATTGGACGCGCTCGACATCCGAGCGCCGCTCCGCGCCGCTGTGGCTGTGGCCCAACCTGCTGAGTCTGGATGCGCCCGTGGTAGCCGTGCTCTGGCAGGGCTTCCTGGCCCATCGCTTTTCTCTTCCGCTGCGGCCATCCGGGCGGCTCGCGCTCGGCCTGACGGTTTGGGCCATCTATCTGTTGGACCGCCTGATGGATGCGCGAAAACCGCCGCCGGTGAATAAAACTTCCGGGGAAGGCGCCAGGGAACCCGCCCGTCATCGCTACTGCCGCAGGCATTCAAAACTCATGGGCGCGCTGTTGGCAGCGGCGCTCGCGGCCGACGCTCTGATCGCGATATTCTGGTTACGCCCCGCGATTCTGCGCCAAGGACTGATCCTACTCGCGGGCGTGCTGATCTATCTGGCGACGTTCCACATTGCAGGCCAATCCGTCAGAATTCCGAAAGAAATTGCAGCCGCGATTCTGTTCACAGCGGGAACTTTTCTCACGGCTTGGACCGCCATTCCCTGCCCAGGCCTCGCGTGGGCAGCGGCCGCGTTCTTTCTGCTCTGTCTGGCGAACATGATCGCTATCGAAGCGTGGGAGTGGCGCGAACTCGCGAGCCAGCCGCTTACCCTTCATCCACTAACATTCTGGTTAGCTCGCACTTACTTGTTTTGGGTTCCCGCCGCAGTGGTCGTGTGCATACTCGGGGGTCGCGACGAATGGTACACGTCGATTGGCGTAAGCGCCGGCGCGTGTGCGGTGTTGTTTTGGTCTGGCAGTCGCCTTTCGCTCGAAGCGCGGCGTGCTCTGGTGGATGGAGTATTGCTGAGCCCGCTCTTATTCCTGATGTTGAGATAGGAGTGCAGCCATGAATGCCGACCGGATCGCCGTCAGCTACCGGTGGCTGGAGTACGCAGCCTTCGGTTTGGACCTGGAACACGCTCGCTTCGATTTCCTGTCCCATGCCGCCACAGCTAGCCGCGTGCTGATTTTGGGGGAAGGCGACGGTCGATTTCTCGCGCGTTTACTCAAATGCAATCGGCGGACGAGCGTTGCGGTTATCGAAGCCAGCGCCCGAATGATCGAACTGGCGCGACGGCGCGTGCCAGCGCGCGAACGATCACGCGTTCAATTTCACCAGATCGACGCAGTGGGGCACGCAATGCCTGACGGTCCGTTCGATCTCGTCGTGAGTCATTTTTTCCTGGACATCTTGAACTGTCGCGACGCCGAAGCGGTGATTTTCAAGGTGAGCGCGTCACTTGCGCCAGGCTCCATCTGGCTGGTGAGCGAGTTTCAAGAGCCGCCCGGCAGAGTTCGACGCCTGCACGCCCGGCTGTGGCTCGCCGCGATGTACGGCTTCTTCCGCATGACCACTGGACTGCGCGCTTTAAAGCTCCCGCCCTATCGCGAACTTCTGACACTCGGCGGCCTGGTCGAAATCACGCACAGCGAACGCAGACTCGGCTTGATCCGCTCGCAAGTCTGGAGGAAACAGGTCTGAGCGATACGGCTATTTCCACACGAAACGCGCCAGTTCACGATCCTTGCGCACCTGGTCCACAGGGAACACTTGATTGTGCATCACCACGTACACGCCCGCCGGCAATAGGCGCGCCGCGAGCAGGCTCTCGGTCAAGTTCTGCAATCCGTCGCTGCCCTCGAAACCCAAAGGCGTCATCGCGCCCGTCAGAACAATGGGGTAACGCAGCTCGGGCAAATTCTTTTCGAGCAGCAGACCGGTTTCGACCATGGTGTCGGTTCCGTGCGTGATGACAACCGGCGCCGCGGCCTCTGCCAGCTTCTCGCGCACGGTCTGAAGCACTTTTTCGCGATCGGCATCCGTCATCTCCAGGCTGTCCTTGTTCATCAAGTGCGTCACTGCGATCCCGGCGTCAGGCAAACGCAGCAGCCGGAAATAGCGGTCAATCTTGCTATCCAGATTTTGCACGTTGCCGGTCTGCTCGGAGTACACCTTCTCGATGGTCCCTCCGGTGGCAATGACATAGATGCGAAGCATTGTTTAAACAAAGATGCGTTGCATTCTTACACGGCCTGACGCATGAGTTCCTTCAACGAAATCCGATGCTCCATGATGAGCTTTCGCACTTCGCGCGGCGAAAGCTTTCGAATGCGTTGCACGCCGCGGCGTTTGGCCAGCATGCGAGGGAGAAGCGACGCCGCCTGCCAATCGCCCTTCAACATCGCGACCGCGGCCCGCAACTTTCCTACCACTCCGGGAAACTTGCCCACTTCGCCCTGGCCCATGACCGCGGCCCAGACTCCGGCGGCCAGCCGCATCCCATAATAGACCGGGTTCAACCACAGCAAGCTCCACGGAAACAGCTTTGCCGCCAGCAGCAAACGATTTCGCTCGATGAGCTCGAGACGCCGCGAAGACCGCAGGCCCAGCGTGGCGCCACGATGATGCCGCACCACAGCGTCCGGGATGTACAGACACTTCCAGCCTGCGATCCGCGCGCGCAGCCCCAGCTCGGCGTCGTCGGCGTACGCAAAAAAATCTTCATCGAAGCCGCCGATCTGATCGAGCATCGCGCGCCGGTACATGGCCGCGCATCCGTCGGGCCACAGGATCTCTTCGACACGATCGTACTGCCCTTCATCCAACTCACCGCTGCCGCGACCGCGGTTCTGTCCGTCGGGATAAATCAGATGGCCGGCCTTGTCGATCCGGCGCGGATCTTCATGCACTAAAATTTTCGAAGCGGCCATGCCTACTTCCGGCCGTCCGTCGAATGCGCTGGCCAGTTTTTTGAGCCAATCCGGTTCCGCTTCAGCGTCGTTATTGAGCAACGCGACGAACTCCGTGTCGGACCGGGCAAACCCTTGGTTGTTGGCGGCGCAGAAGCCGCGGTTCTCTGGATTGCGGACCAGCTCTAACGCGAATCCGGCGCTTTTCCCGTACTCTTTTTGCACCATTTCGGACGAGCCGTCATCCGATCCGTTGTCGACCACCACCACCTCAAACGGCTGGTTCAAATTTTGTCTGGTAAGTGATTGCAAGCACGATCTCAAGAGGTTGCGGCGATTCCAGGTCACCACCACCACCGAAATAGCACCTGAGCGGTATCGTTCCACCGACTGTAGTATTATAGCCGTAAGCCAGCAGGCACTTTGTATGCTTTCTGTGGGTGAGACGCTAAGATGTGCGCGCCTGGAACACGGGCTGGACCTGTGTACCGTCGCAGCGCGGACCAAGATCAGCGCGAAATACTTGGAAGCGATCGAGTCCGATGATCGCAAGTTACTGCCGAGTGGCTTTTTCTATAAGAGCTTTGTCGACCAGTACGCCAGATTTTTGTCGTTGGACACCCAGGAGATCGATGCCGAAGTCGATCGCGTGTTGAGCGCGGACGAACCGCTTCGATTGCCCGGTTTCGAAAGCGTGGCGGCGCGAAATGTTCCGCCCATCACATTCGCACACCGCTTTCACACCCGGCTTCCTTATGCGTCGGCCGCCAGCCTGGTGCTGGTGCTGGTTGGGTGCTCGGCAGTTTACGCATGGTGGCACGCTGGACGATCGTCCGTCAGCCTGAAAAGGATGTTCGACAAAGTGCGCGTCTTCGATAAATCGGCCAAGGCGATTGCAAGTTCGAAGATCCAGAAGAGTACGGCAGCGCCGAGCGCGGAGATGCCGGGCAACATCGCAAGGGTAACTTCGGCGGCTGCATCCGACTATAAAGTGATGCTGGATCTAATGGCGCGCGAAGCAACCTGGCTTTCGGTGTCTTCCGATGGCAAGCCGGTGTTTTCCGGCACCATGCAGCCGAATCAGACCAAGAGCGTGGGCGGCAAACAGTTCGCCAAGATGCGCGTGGGCAACGCCGCCGGTATCGAAGTGCGATTGAACGGCAGATTGCTGGGTCCGCTGGGAGCGCGCGGGCAAGTATTGATCGTGCTGTTCACACCCGACAATTTCCAGATTTTCTCGCCGCCCAGAGAAAGCGACTGAGCCACGACCAAACCCAGCCGCGATGGTTAGGAGCGGTTGAGCTTTCCCTAGTAGATGCGGCCATAGAATCCGATCTCCCTGGTGGGCGCAGCCGTGGGGTTGTAGCCGCCTACAAGCACCCCGTGGGAATTGATTCCGAAACTATAGGTATTGGCCGAGTTGGCCACGTCGAACTGGGTGAACGTGCCGCCTTTGTAGAGGAAGCCATGCCAGACTCCGGAAGTGTCCTCGGCATCGAAAACAATTTCGCCATAGACGTTGATTCCCCGTGCCTTGGATTGCGACGCCCCAGGCACGTTCAAATTGATGTACTTGCCCTTGTGTAGCAGGGCGCCCGAATAGACGAAGATCGTGTTTACCCATTCAAAGGTGACGGTACCGCCGTCGTTTATGCCTATCGCTAGCGTGGCGTAAGCGCCGGGCATGTCCAGCGTCTGGTAGGTACCACTCGAAACGGTGTACAGAAAGCCGTGCTGGCCGACATTATCGGCAAAGGAGCCCACGATGTTTCCACTGTTGTTCAGGCCATATGCAATGGTGCCGGCGGTCGCCCCCGGAACGATGACGTCGGCGTAAGCCCCGGCAGCATAGACGAATCCATTGCCCCAAACGGCGGCGGAATAGGATCCCACGATTTGGCCGGCGTTATTGATGCCCCAACAACTGGTTCCCTTGCCGGAGCCTGTGCCCACCTCGTTGGGATCGACGATGTGTGTGACTGTCTTGCCGGAAATCGATATACAGTGGGAGGTTCCGGCTGAATCCGTATAGTTCAGCACCAGCTCCTCGGAATCGTTGATGCCGGTGACCAGGATATTGGAAGCACCCGGGATATTGATCGGGGTGCCGTGAAACGTCTGGGCGGTCGCGGCCCGGTTCAGGCAAAGCGCCAGCGCTCCTGTGAGCAAGGCCGTGGTGATTGTGGTTTGCATAAGGTTTCTCTTTCGCCGGTTACGGCGCAATTGCCTGGGATTTGGCGTCAATGGAAATCGCGCGGGAGTACTACGGGAGTTGAGCCGTCTGGTACCGCTGGAGGGTTTTCTCCAGGATCTGGCGCGTTGGCGTTGGTTGCCGCTCGATAAGAGACAGCGATTGCTGGAGGGATTGAATGGCATGCACGCGATCGCCATTGAACCAGTACGCCTCGGCCAGAATCTCCTGGATTTCGGCGTCCTTGCCATCCAATTGGCTGGATTTCTTCGCGAAGGCCAGCGCAGATCTGGGATCACGCAAGGGGCGAACCTCGGTTTCGAGCAGACTGCGCGCTGCAATTGCCAACTCCACGGAGCTCGCACCAGGGGCCTCCGCGGCCTGCCTCAGCACCGGCAGCGCGGCGTCTGCCAACCGCCTGCCTTCGGCGGCGCGCCCTAACTTCATCGCGACGTTCGCCGCGCTCGATTGGAGCTCGGCCCTCGAAAAACGATACAAAATGTTGGAGGGGCTTTGAGCCAGCAGGAGCTCATGGACCGCGATGGCGGCAAGGAATGCATTTAGGCTCTCGGCCGCGTGCCCCGCCATCTGATGAACGATGGCCAGATCGCGCAATGGAATGGTCCGAAAATACAACGCCTGGATGTTCTTCGGGTCCTGCTCCGACGTGCGATCACGGAGCTGGCGGGCTTCTTCCAGATCGGCGATCGACTCGGGATAGTAGCCCAGGTTGCCGAGGTTCCAGCCGAGTCCTAGAAGTGCAGAGGCGCGGGCCCCAAGAATTGTCAGGGCCTGACGATCTTGCGGAGCCACCAGATCGAGCGCCGCCAGCGCCTGGCGAAACAACTGCGTGGCGCCCGGGCGGTTATGCAACTCCGTAAGATCGCCCATGATCTTGTAGCTGCTGCTCAACTGACGGATTGTATCCAGATCATCGGGCTTCAATTGCAACGCAGCCCGTGCCTGTTCGGTGGACTCGCGCGCCGCGGCCAAAGCTGCTTCCAGATTGCTGGTGGACACATATCCCTCTTGGAGACTGAGTGTCTGCGCAAGCGAGGCATAAGCGATAGCGGCCTGCGATCGGACCGCAAAATCGGAAGGCCAGCGCACGGCCAGGCGTCCGAATTCTTCGGTGGCGCCGCGGACCAGCTCGCTCCCTTCCGGCGATGCCGCGCCGAATCCGACGCTGCGGCCCAACATCAGCTGGCCACGCGCCAGGAACAAACGCGCCTCCCGATTGTCTTGGGATTTTGCCGCGATAGGCGTCAGAATCGCGATCGCCTTCCGATAGCTCTCCTTCGCTCGCGCTGGTTCACCGATATTGGGACGAAACGGATTTCCGAGCACATCGGCCAGCTGCAAATAGCCGCGTGCCACTTCGATGCGCAGGCTCTGGTCGTTCGTCTTCTCAGCGGAGAGCTGGTCCAAATAGGCCAGGGAGCGGCTCACCATCTCGGCGCGCACGGGAGTGGATCCAGGCAGGGCGCCCACCGAAGTCTGCAACTCGAAAACCAGGTATCGAGCCAGTTCCCGCGCCTCGTTGAACCGGCGATCCGAGGCGATGCGTTGCTCTCGTGCCACGCGTGCCTGCCAAGAGGTGCCAATCAGCCCGGCGATCATCGCGAGCAGGATCAAGGCAACGCCTCCGGCGCGACCTCGGTTTCGCGCAACCAACTTTGTGGCTCGCTGCCACGCGCCCGGGGGCGCGGCTTGCACCGGATATCCGGAGAGATAGCGGCGCAGGTCCTCTTCCAATTGCTCCACCGAAGCGTAGCGCTCGGCCAGCGATTTGGCGAGCGCCTTGGCGGCCACTGCATCCAAGTCCCCGCGCAGCTGTCGCCGAAGCGCCTGCGTCGATTGCTCGCCACGCGCCGCGGCCACCTCCGGATCGTCCGGCACGGCAGCGCTCACCGGCGGCGCCTCCGAGGTCAACACCTGCCGGATAATCTCGCTGGGCGGCAGATTCGCGCCGCCGAACGGCCGCGCCCCGCCGATCAGCTCGTACAACAAGACGCCCAGCGAATACACATCGCAAGCCACGCCCGCCATCTCGCCGCGCAGCACTTCCGGGCTGGCATACGATGGTGTCGCAAAAAGCCCCGACGTCATTGTTGTATGCCCATTGGCGGTGGCCTGGGGATCTCCGGTAGCGGGCGGCTCCAATGTACGTGCCACGCCGAAATCCAACAGACGGGGCTCACCGTTTCCGGTCACCAGAATGTTGCTCGGCTTCAAGTCGCGATGCACAATCAACTTCTGGTGCGCATAGCTCACGGCGCTGCATACCTTGATGAACAGCTCCAACCGGCAGCGGATGGAAAGCCGCTGATGGTCACACCATGCATCAATACGCTCGCCCTGCACGTACTCCATCACCAGGTACGGCGCTCCATCGCTGGTGAGGCCACCGTCCAAAAACCGTGCAATGTAGGGATGCTGCAGCTCCGCCAGAATTTGCCGCTCACGCCGAAATCGTTCGCCGAGCACCGGCGACCAGAGCACACCGGCTACCACCTTCACCGCAACTTGATGCCGCAGTTCGCCGTCTTCGCGCGTCGCCCGATACACCACACCCATTCCACCCGCGCCGAGCAAGTCACGCGCCTGGTAGGAACCAAATCTTGGTAATCGTTCAGGCGGCCATCGCCGCGGGGCGCTGGACGCGCTGCGCTGCACGTCGAAGTCAGATGCCAGCAGGCTGGTCAACTCCTCCAGCAGGGTCCTCTCGCCGCCTGAGATCTGAGCCAAGTACGCCGCGCGCGCCGCACCAGGCGGAAATCGCAGAGCTTCCTCAAACCAGCCGGCTAATTGCTCAAAGCGTTCTCGGGAAGGAGCTGGCATACTAAGTTACGGCGTAATCCACGCCGAAAGTCCGTCATCCGGTCGGCTGCAAGCCGGCACTCGGATGCAGACGACTGTGCAGCCAAGCCAGGGAAAAACGCAGGTTGCGGTCCACCGTGGAGGCCGAAAGTCCTAGCAAAGCCGCCGTCTCCTCCACCGTGCAGCCGAGAAAATATCGCAATTCCAGGGTCCGCGTCTTGGTTGCGTCCAGCACTTCCAACTCTTCGAGAGCGGCGCTCAAGTCGAGTGACTGTTCGTCAGTCGACGCCGTCCAGCCGAGTTCGGGATCGAGCGGAAGCGGCTCCCGCGAGGCGCGTTTGTCGGTCTTCAAACGCCGCGCGTGGTCGATCAAGACCCGCCGCATCAGTTTGGCGGCGAAGGCGAAGAAGTGTGACCGGTCGTTCAGGCTCAACTTGTGTAGCCCGAGCAGCTTCAAGAACGTTTCGTTCACCAACGCGGTGGGCTGCAAGGTGTGGTCGGAGCGCTCGTTGCTGAGCAGATTGTCGGCTATCGCGCGAAGCTGGTCGTATACCAGCGGCGCCAATTGATCCAACGCCGCAGGTTCACCCTGCGCCCACCGCTCCAGCCACGCCGTGACTTCCCCGGAACTGGTCGCGCCACCCATGTGTGTTGAAGGATCAATTCTATCACTGGCCTGGGGCGGGAGCGTCAATACCGGCTTACAGTCAATACCGGCTTACTGGGCCTGGCCCATTTTCTCGGCTTCGGCCTTCGCCTGAGTGCGCAACATTCGCTTGCGCTGGCGCTCGATTCGCAGTAGCTGCTGGCGGCGGCGATGCTTGATGGAATCGTCTACCATGCGCCAGAACTTGCGGAAATATTGAACGGCCGAGGCGATGCCGAAGATCACCACGCCCCACATCCAAAGCATGGCGAAGCCGTTCAGCGATTGCCAGCGGATGCTCAACAGCACCATGGTGATGGCGACTACCTGCGTGATCATCTTGGTCTTGCCCAGGTCGCTGGCCTGTATGGTGTAGCCTTCCGCGGCGGCGATGCTGCGCAGCCCGGAGACGGCGAACTCGCGGCCGATGATCAGTACCACCATCCAGGCGGGCACCCGCCGGATCTGCACCAGTGAAACCAGCGCCGCCGAGATCAGCAGTTTATCGGCGATCGGATCCAGCAGCGTGCCCACCGTGGTAATTTGCTTCCAGCGCCGCGCCAGATATCCATCCAGAAGATCGGTCACCGCGGCAATCAAGAAGATAGATAGCGCCAGGAATGCGTTGGTAACCAGGACCGCGCCGCGCCATTCGATCCGCAGATCCTGCTCCACCAACACCGCGACCAGAAATGGCACAAAAAAGATGCGGAGAATAGTCAGCGCATTGGGCAGATTCATGTCGGGCCGCGTGGTTTTGGATCTGGATTCCTGATGATAAGAATATCATTCGGCAAGGTACCCCGAAAGCCGCCGCTTCACTGACTCCGGAACCTCCGCTTCCACTTCCAGGACTTCGCCACAATACTGGCTGGAGAGCACTTTGGCGTGCTCATGGAGTAAGTGGATCACTGAGCCTTCACCCGCAGGGATGCGGAAACGCTGGCGCGACACCGGATCCAGCGGCAGAGCATGGTCGATGGCTTCGAGCAATTCGCTAAAACCGGCGCCGGTACGGGCCGACACAGGTATGGCTTCGGTGCGAGCGCCGGCTTTCACTTCGCCCATGATTCGTTGCGCCAGGCTTTCTGTGTCGCTGTGGGCAGTATCGCCGCCGAGGCTCCGATCCATTTTGTTGAGCACCAGAATCTGCCGCGTCTGATCGGCGCCGATGTCGGCCAGCACTTCAAAGACATGCGCGGTATGTTGCGGCGCGCTGGGCGAAGAAGCATCCACTACGTGCAGCAGCAATGCGGCTTCGGCGACCTCTTCCAGCGTGGCGCGGAACGCTTTCACCAGCGTGGTGGGAAGGTTGCGAATAAATCCGACCGTATCGCTCGCCAGCACCTTGCGCCGCGACGGCAGCGTCAAGTGACGCACGGTGGGATCGAGCGTCGCAAACATGCGCGCGTCGGCCATCACCTCGGCGCCCGTCAGCCGATTAAATAGCGTGGATTTTCCGGCATTTGTGTATCCCACCAGCGCGATGGTAGCCAGCGGAACGGATTGCCGCTGGCGGCGCTGCGTACCCCGCCCGCCCCGCACGCTTTCCAGCTGATCGTTCAGTTTCTTGATGCGCCGATAAATGCCCCGGCGGTCGGTTTCGAGCTGGGTTTCACCGGGGCCGCGCGTGCCGATTCCGCCGCCCAACCGCGACATCTCCGTGCCCCTTCCCGCCAGCCGCGGCAGCAGGTAATTCAACTGCGCCAGTTCTACTTGCAATTGCCCTTCACGCGTTCGGGCGCGGCGAGCGAAAATATCCAGGATCAATTGAGTGCGGTCCAGAATCTTGCAATCCAGCGCGCGCTCCAGATTACGAAGCTGCGTGGGCGTCAGTTCGGCGTCGAACAACACCATGTCCGCTTCGTGGAACGTGCACCAGGCGGCGCAGTTCATCCAGCTTGCCGGAGCCGATGAGCGTCGCCGAATCGGGCGCTTGCCGGGATTGTACGATGGTCTCTTCCACATGCGCGCCGGCGGTATCGGCCAGCGCTTTCATCTCTTCCAGCGATTCCTCTGCGCCATGCGTGTCTGGATCGGCGCCAGCCCGCTGTTTAGAGCCGCGGTGCGAGCGGGATTTCAAATCCAGCCCGACCAGAATCGCGCGCTCTTCGCTGTGCACTGCCAAGCGGTTCCCTGAATTAATCCTCGACGGGTTCCGCGGGCGCGGGATGTGGTGGCCGTCGGCGCTGCCCGCGGCTCCGGGAGCGGCTCCGGAAGAATGCCCGCCCGCCGACGCGTGGAACGGTTTCGAAACCACCACCGTGGAGATGGCGTGCTTAAAAATAAGCTGCTCCTGATTGTTGGTCTCGAGCACCACCGAATACTTGTCGAAACTCTTGATGCGGCCTGAAAGCTTCACGCCGCTCATCAAATAGATGGTCAGGAAAGTCTTATCCTTGCGCGCATTATTTAGAAAAGCTTCCTGGATGTTCTGGGCCAGCTTTTCCATGGGCGTCCTTTGGCCGGATTTGGGCTCGTTATCGTGAATAGTCATCACTGGCACCGCGACACGGGTGGCACTAAGCTCATGATAGCGCAATGGCCTACAAGCGCGGCACGGGACACGAAAGGCCCGAACAGTAACGCCAACGGCCAATCAGCTCGACAAAGAAGTGTCACGCCAATCTTCTGAGATTCTGGCAAGGTATTTGGCGATTCGAAGTGCCCTTTCTTGATCGTCATCTCGTGTTGGCACTCCGGTGATTTCGGCGTGGTCGACGGCGTCTTGGACGACTCGGAGCGGATCCGAGCAGTCGACAATGTCCCTTACGATCAGGCGGCAGATCCCGACTGCCCCGGGAAATCTCAACAGTGTTCCAGCCGGAGAGAGGCCAACAGACAATCCAGTCTCATTGGCCTTCCTGTAGAAGAGCTTTGGCTTAGGCTTGCCGGTGCGGCTGTCAAACGAGTCTGGAAAAGGGTACGCACGATAGACCTCAGCGGTGGATTCGAGTTCCGGATAAACTACCTGGCCCGTAGTACCCATGCGAGAGCGTCCGACAGAGTTTGCGGGGACGCCTCCACCATCTCAGAATGGACCGCCCGCTTCCCGTCAAGTACCTCCCTGTAAATTTGGGCAGGCTTGGCGGTAGTGGCGGGACAAATCAGTACTACGCTCTTCACAGGAGTGTCCCAATGGATCAGAAGATCGCCTTCAGACGCTTCAACGACGGAAGGAATGATATAGATTGGGCGAACCAACTGAGCCTCAGAAAGCAGCCTCTTCGCGTTCTCTTGTGCCGCTGCTGTCGGTGAATCGCCGGGCTGCAGTCCATCGGCATTCAGCTCTTCAATCTCTCGGATCGTGCGAATGAGGGAGTCCGGCCCGATAACAGCGCCACCTTCGATAGCACACGAGGTGCGAAGCTCTCCGTGAGCGGAGGGATTTTCGGCATAAAAGAACCCCTGCCGGACCACGGGGCTATTGAGCTCGAGCACTGTCCACCTCTTTTTTGGTTTGATCGAAGAGATTTCGCTGCTGGTCCCTAGCGACTTTAGCCTGCTCCAACAGATTGATCAGCGGCTCAATGAGATCCGGCACCATGACTACGCGGATATCAAAGTCCTGAAAATCCGCTTTTGAGCGATCCTCTTGGCCTGCGAAAAAATTGCCGAATTCCAACACGAACTCGTTCGCGGACACTCGATATGCGAGAAGATTGGCATAATAGGATTCCACGACTCTCCCCCTCAATTACCAGTATCGACCGAAATCAAGTGTATCAGGAGCGAGCCAATCAAAACACTGACCGCCGCGGGTCCCGGCTCTTCGATTCCAGTGAAAATCGCGGCTCAACCGTTGCCCTGCCCTCAATCAGCGCGCACACGTGCTCTCCCACCGCCGGACCATGCTTGAATCCGTGGCCCGATCCGCCTCCCACCAGCCAGACATTCTGGAAGCCAGGATGCCGGTCAATCAGGAAATCTCCCGTCGAAGTATTTTCGTACTGGCACACGCGCGATTCCACCAGCGGCGCCCCGGTAAGGCGAGGAAATCGCTCCGCTAGGAACGCCCGTGCCGCGTCGAGTCCGCGAACAGCTCGATCGTCCGAGTCAGGATCGAACTGGGGACCATGCCGGTCGAAGGCGAGCTTGAAGCCGCGGCTCTCGATATCCGGGATGGTGTAAGCGCTGTGCTCATCGGTGATGTCGGCCCAAACGGGCATCAGCGGGGGCGTGAAGCTCGCGTCGCCCTGAGGCGGTCCGAAGAAAAAGACCTCCTGGCGCGTGACCCGAATCCGATCCGCCAAAACTTCCGGGAAGACTTTGGGCAGCCAAGGCCCACAAGCATAAACCACCGTCTCGGAGCGATCATGGGCGAGCACGGTCTCCTGGCGATATTCAACTCCTTCACGAACCGCCTCGGTCAACCACCGCTTGCACCGCTCGCCGCGCCAGCAACGCCCCGGACTCGGGCTCCAACAAGCCCATGCGTTCCTCGCGAAAGCGAAACTGCGGGAACCGCCGCGCGAGTTCCGCCGGCGTGAGCCGTTCAAACGCCACACCGATTTCTCGAAAGCCTGTTGCGTCGCGTCCGCGCGCGGATCGTTCGTCCGTGGGGTAAACAATACGCCGGTCTTCTGGAAAAGTTCGGGCCGTCCCGCCTGCTCGAACAACTCGCTTCCACAAATCGAGAGATCGCATGGACCAGCGCGTATAAATTTCGTCCGCGCCGTAGTTCATCCGAATGATGCGCGATTCTCCACCGGAGCTGGATCGGTTGTTGCCCGGGCCATAAGCATCGAACAGCGCCACGCGTCCGGCCGGTGCGGCGTAAATGCAAGGCCGTCCAGGCGCCAAACACGCCCGCGCCAACCACAATCGCGTCGAAGGTGCTCATGCGGAGAAAGCCCGCAGATCCATCCAGCACGGACTTCGGGATGTTCAGATTTCCGTTGAAGCCGGTGCCGAGCGAGATCTGTGGCTTCACTTCGCCATGAAAATCCGACCCGCCTGATACGGCGAGATTGTACTTGCGCGCGATGCGCGGCATAGCGTTCCATGTCCGCCGGACGATGATCGGAATGAAACACCTCGATGCCGCGCAGTCCCCGCATCGCGCAACTCGCCAATAAATTTCTCTTCGGCTTCCGGGTCGCGGAAACCCAGGCGAATGGGATGCGCCAGGACTGGCAATCCACCGGCCGCGATCACCCGTTGGATGGCCACCGCGACGTACGGCGCGTATCGTTCCACGTAACTCGGCGCCAGTTCGCCCAGGTAACGCCGGAATGCTTCATCGAAGTTTCTTACATAGCCTTTTTGGATCAGCAGGCGCGCGAAATGCGGACGGCCGGTCAAGGTCCGTCCCAGCCGTTCCACTTCGCCCAAATCAATATCGATGCCTTGGTCGCGCAAGCTGGCAATCAAGCGCTGGTTGCGATCCCGGCGTCCGGCGATCAACTCATCCAGCCATTCGCGAAAATCCGCCGTCGGCGGCTGGTGAAGGAAATATCCGAGCAGATGAACGGTTCGCACCTTGCTGCCCGGCACGCGCGTACTTAATTCGATGCCGCACACCAGATCCAGGCCGCGCGATTGCGCCACCGGCAAGGCTTGGTCGAAGCCGGCAAATGTATCGTGATCGGAAATGGCGAGCGCTTCGAGGCCGCGCTCCGTCGCCAGGTCCACCAGTTCCAAAGGAGTGAAGGTCCCGTCCGATTCATTGGTGTGGCTGTGAAGATCGATCACAGCGCGAGCTTCCTGAGCCGCAGCGCATTCGCGATCACAGAGACGGAGCTAAAGGTCATCGCCGCGCTCGCGATGATGGGGCTGAGCAGCAGCCCGAAAAAAGGATAGAGAACGCCGGCCGCCAGGGGCACGCCGATCACGTTATAGATGAAGGCAAAGAACAGATTCTGCCGGATATTGCGCATGGTTGCCTGGCTGAGCGCGCGGGCGCGAACAATCCCTCGCAGGTCTCCTTTCACCAGTGTAATGGCGGCGCTCTCCATGGCGACATCGGTTCCCGAGCCCATCGCGATACCCACGTCGGCGCGCGCCAGAGCCGGGGCGTCGTTGATGCCATCGCCGGCCATCGCCACGATGCGGCCTTGCGCCTGGAGCTTCGCGATGGCATCCGCTTTTCCATCGGGCAGCACGTCGGCTTGCACTTCGTCGATGCCGAGCGCGCGCGCCACCGCTTCCGCGGCCGAGCGATTGTCGCCCGTGAGCATGACGATACGCAGCCCGTCGCGATGCAGACTCTCGATGGCTTCCCGCGCCGATGGCTTCACCGGATCGGCCAGGCCGAGCGTTCCCGCGGGCGCGCCGTCGATGCTGACATGCACAATGGTGTGGCCGGAATCATTCGGCTCGTTGGCGGGAATTGACGGTTTGCCAACGGAGACCCGGTGGCCGTCCACTAGGGCCGTGACGCCTTGTCCCGTCACCGATTCAAATTGCCCGGCCTTCGACAGAACAAGCTTGCGCTCCAGCGCGCCCGCAACAATCGCGGCAGCCAACGGATGCTCGCTCAGCTGTTCCACGCTGGCCGCCAGGCGCAGAACTTCATCGTCGGGCGTGGACACTAACTTTGGCTTGCCCTCCGTCAGCGTGCCCGTTTTATCCACAACCAGCGTGTCCACCTTCTCCAGGCCTTCCAGCGCTTCGGCGTTGCGGATCAGCACCCCGGCGGTGGCGCCCCGGCCCGTGCCCACCATGATGGACATCGGCGTGGCCAAACCCAGCGCGCAGGGACAGGCGATGATCAAAACGGCAACCGCGTTCACCAGCGCGTACGCCAGCCTGGGCTGCGGGCCAACTAGCGCCCACACCAGGAACGTCACCATCGCAACGGCAATCACCACAGGCACGAATACCGCCGAAACGCGGTCCGCCAGCCGCTGTATGGGAGCGCGCGAGCGCTGTGCTTCACTCACCATTTTGACGATCCGCGCCAGAAGCGTGTCCGCGCCCACGTGCTCGGCTTTCATGACGAACGCGCCCGTGCCGTTCACCGTTCCGCCCGTCGCCCGGCTACCAGGCGCTTTTTCCACCGGGACCGGCTCGCCCGTAATCATCGCTTCATCGACGAAGCTGGCGCCGTCGATGACCATGCCGTCCACCGGAACGCGTTCGCCCGGACGCACTCGCAACATGTCGCCCGGATGCACCTGGTCAAGCGCCACATCCTGTTCCGTGCCGTCGGGCTGAATGCGCCGCGCGGTGTCGGGCGCCAGCTTGAGCAGAGCCTTGATCGCGCTGCTGGTTTGGCTTCGGGCGCGCAATTCCAGCACCTGTCCCAACAGCACTAGACAAACGATCACCGCCGCGGGCTCGAAGTACAGCGCGAGTTCGCGGTGCATGCCTTAGCGAATCCGGAAAAATCCCGGGCGTCACCGTCGCGATCAAGCTGTAGAAATACGCCGCGCCCGCGCCGGCCCCGATCAGCGTGAACATATTGAGGCTGCGATTCACGATGGATGCCCCGGCGCGTTCGAAGATCGGCCAGCCAGCCCAAAGCACCACAGGACTGGCCAGCACCAGTTCCAACCATGGCCAATGCACGCCCAAGAACATCAGCGCCAGCAGCACCGCGGACGGCGGCACGCTCAGCCAGAACCGGCGCAGCATGTCCGTATATTCCGGATTGACTTCGTCCGCCGAATCGCGAGTCAAGCTGACCGGCTCCAGCGCCATGCCGCAGATGGGACACGAGCCCGGCCCGATTTGCCGGATTTGGGCGTGCATGGGACACGTATACTCGCGCATCGGCTCGAGCGCGGCGTCTCGGATGCAGATATTTTTCCGGCTCAGTCCGGAACTTAGCGGCGCATTCCTTGGAGCAAAAATAGTAGGTCTGGCCTTGATACAGCGCCGACCCCGCCGCCTGCTGGGTATCCACGATCATGCCGCACACTGGATCGCGCACTCCGGCGGATTTTTGTTGAAGGATGGGAAGCATTGGCCGCTACTAACAGAGTAACCGGCCCGGCACCGGGAGACGATCGAGGTTCGTCGGCCTATGCCTTACTTCTGGTAGTGGGAACGTCGTTCAGGGCTGATAGTTCGGAGTTACTTGTGATGACCGCCCTTCTTGCCCTCAACGCGCTCATCGATCCAGCCCAGGATCAAATCGGCAAGCTGCAAATTGTTTTTGTCCTGCATCAGCATGTGGCTGTTTCCCTTGATACCCATCTTCGGGAGATACATCATCTGCGCATCGCCGCCCGCAGCCTTCACTTGGTCGACGAACTTGTTACAAGTGTCGAAATTCATCGGCCATATAGAACCAAACGGACCCGGAATGTCTCCCAAGTGATCGCCGAACATAATCAGGATGGGAATCTTCGAGAGCGTCGCCAGTTGCTGCGGGTTGAGCGTGGTGGTGCATCCCATTTCGATGGACACGATGCCTTTGACGCCCGCCGGGTTGATCATCGCCGCTTCTTCCGGAAAGAAGCCAGACTCGGAATGGCCGATCAGGACTGCGCCATGCAGTTGAACCGCTAATGCGGCCATGTTGGTCCAGGTAGGATTGGGCATCGGCAGAAACCCATTTAGATCCGGGATCATTTGCTTGTAGAGCTCGTCGGCCGCCTGCACCGGGAACTGCTCGTCGGGAAACGCCGTGTTAAATGTGGGGCCGAAACGAAACAGAGTCCAGGAAGTCTGATGGCTCGCCATGAATATATTCGGCAGCTCGCTGGGCGGAGCCGCACCCAGCTTCACGGCGTTGATCTTGGTGGCGTCGAAGCCGGAGCGGGCGCGCGAGGATTGGTCCGCCAGATACACCGAACGATTCTTGCGCAAGAAATATTCGTTCCAGCCCATCCGTCCATCCGGAGTGGTCTCCCAGGTTTTGCTGCTCAAGCAGCAGCCATGGACCATGACCACCGGCGTATGCTGATTCGCGTTAACCGGCGTCTGATACTGCACATACATCTGGTTGATGGTTACGTCGCCTTCAACCCCGCCGCCCGGACCGGCGGTACTGCCGCTCAGCTGCTTGGAAGTCTTGATCTGACCGCCGACAAAGAAACTACCTTGCGACCCGACAACCAGCGGCTTCGCGCTTTCTCCGGCGTAATCCGGTATGGCCGCCGCGACCGCTAAGATCAGAGTCCCTGTCCAAATACCTGCTTTCATCGAATCCTCCAGAGTGTTGCGTGGTACCTATAAGACTACCTTGGATGTAGAATAAAAGGCCGACATGGTATTCAATCGGCGAGTTGCGGTTGCGGTGATGGGAATCGGGGGCGTCGCGTTCGGACTCTCGCTGGCCGCGCAAAGTGGTGGAACGTTCAAGGCTCGCCTCTCCGCATTGCCGGCCGACGCCAGGACGCGTGCCGATCTGGCGGGCTCAGGCACTGCCTCCGCACTGCTCACCGGCACAAAGCTCGCGATTACGGGCTCCTTCGAGGGGTTGCGCGCAGCAGCGACGTCAGCCAGCCTGCACAGCTCCGTGGCCGCCGGCGTGAGAGGACCGGCCATTGGCGATCTCACGATTTCCAAGGCCACCAGCGGAACCATCGCCGGATCAATCGAGCTCACTCCCGAGCAATTGACCAGCCTGCGCAAAGGCGGACTGTATGTTCAGATTTACAGCGAGAAAGCCCCCGATGGCGTTCTGTGGGGCTGGTTTTTGAAATAGGAGCGCGAAACATGCTGAGCAAGATCTTTGGGGTTTGTTCGATAACCGTGGTTTGCTACGCGCAGCAGAGCGCGGGTCCCTACACGGCGGCTCAGGCCAGTGCCGGGCGCGCCGCCTATCAGTCCAACTGTTCCAGCTGCCACGGGGCCGATCTCAGCGGTCTCAACAGCGCCTCCGCCCTGGCAGGCGGGCTCTTCATGAGCAGTTGGGGCGACCGCACCACCAGCGACCTGGTTACGTTTCTCGAAGGGGCCATGCCTCCGGGGAATCCAGGCAGCCTGGGCGAGCTGTCGTACATCAACGTCACAGCATTCATCCTCGACTACAACGGCGCGCGCCCCGGAAACCAACCGTTGACAGCGGCCAGCAAAGTGGCAATCCGATCGGTGGCATCCGGACAGATCAGAGCAAGGGCCTCGCAGAACGCGGCGGCCGAACCACTCGGTGGCCGGGCGGAAGCGCCGGTTCCGGCGACACCCAGAGGCGTTGTGGTCCCCGGTGAAGTAAAGAATTACACGCCCGTGACGGATGCCATGCTGCGCAATCCCGATCCCAGCGATTGGCTGATCATTCGCCACGACTATCACGCCACAAATTACAGCCCGCTCAATCAGATCAACACGGGGAACGTAAAGGATCTGGAACTCCAGTGGGTGTGGGCCATGAATGAAGGAACCAATCAGCCCGCGCCGGTGGTGCACAACGGCGTCATGTACCTCAACAATCCCGGGAACATCGTACAGGCACTGGATGCCCGCAAAGGCGATCTTATTTGGGAGAACCGCATCGGCCCCACGCCCACGGGCAGTTCCCAACGGGGCCTCGCGATCTATGAGGACAAGGTGTATGTCACTACCAGCGACGCGCACATCTATGCACTCGACGCGCGGACCGGCAAGAATGTCTGGGACACGGTGATCGGCGATCGCAAGCAGAGTAATTACAGCACCAGCAGCGGCCCTATCATTATCAAGGGCAAAGTGGTTCAAGGCCTGGGTGGATGCGCGAAATATCAAGAGGAGAAGTGTTTCATCAGCGCTTACGACGCCGAAACCGGCAAAGAGGCCTGGAGGTTTTACACCATCGCGAAGGAAGGCGAGCCCGGGGGCGACACCTGGGGCAAGCTTCCGAACCTGTTTCGCGCGGGCGGCGAGACCTGGATTACCGGCAGCTACGATCCCGATCTGAATTTGACCTACTGGGGCGTGGCGCAGTCGAAGCCCTGGATGCGGGCCAGCCGCCAGTCCGGGAACGGCGCGACGCTCTTTGCCAACTCCACGGTGGCACTCAACGCCGATACCGGCAAATTGGACTGGTATTTTTCTCACGCTCCCGGCGAGTCGCTGGATCTGGACGAGGTGTTCGAGCGGGTTTTAGTCGATGACGGTGGCCAGAAGCTGGTGTTCAGCGCCGGCAAGGCGGGCATCTTGTGGAAGAACGACCGCAAGACCGGCAAATATCTGGGGCACAAAGAGACCGTTTTTCAGAACATCTACGACTCGTTCGATCACACCACCGGCGAGCCGCACTATCGCAACGACATCGTGGAGAATCAGATTGGCACCTGGGTGCAGAGCTGCCCGACCTCCGAAGGCGGCCACAACTGGCACGCCATGAGCTATCACCCGGGAACCAACCAACTCATCATTCCGCTGGCGCAGAGCTGCCAGGAGATGCTGGCGCAGAAGATAGAGCTGAAGGAAGGCGGAGGCAGCGCGGGCGGCGCCAATCGGCGCTTCTATGAGTCGCCGGGCTCGGGCGGCAATGTCGGCAAGCTGGCGGCCTTCGACGTGAAAACGCTGAGGGAAATGTGGAAGATCGAGCAGCGGGCGCCGTTCATGACCGCCGTCGTGTCCACGGCCGGCGGACTGGCCTTTGTCGGCGACATGGATCGCACCTTCCGGGCCATCGACGTAAAGACCGGCAAGGTCCTGTGGGAGACGCGCCTGGGAACCTCGGTGCAGGGTTTCCCGCTGACCTTCAGCATCGGAGGAAGGCAATACGTCGCGGTTTCGAGCGGTTTGGGCGGTGGCAGTCCGCGCATGGTCCCCACTGTGCTGGCTCCCGAGGTCCACTATCCCTCGTACGGGAATGCGCTGTACGTGTTTGCGCTGCCTGAGAAGAAATAGCGGCGCTTAGGGCGGCAAATTTTCGCAACCAGAGAGGGTCTCCAACTATCACTTAGTTGCGGAGGCCAACATGTTTGGTGCAACTTCAACAACGGAAGATGTTTTGTCCGGTGCAAATCTGCGAGGTAAACGGATCCTTGTCACCGGCGTTTCGGCTGGGATCGGTGTCGAGACCGCGCGGTCCCTGGCCGCACACGGCGCCCAGGTGGTGGGCGCGGTGCGGGATTTGGCCAAGGGTGAAGCCGCTACCGCCCAGGTTCGAAAGGATGCCGCGGCGCCCGGAAGCTTCGAACTGGTTGCACTGGATCTTGGCAGCCTCAAAAGCGTGCGTGCCTGCGCTGACGCGTTGCTCAAGGCAGGGAAACCCTTCGACGTCGTCATCGCCAACGCGGGCGTGATGGCCACACCTTTCGGGAAGACCCCGGACGGCTTCGAAACACAGTTCGGCACCAATCATCTCGGCCACTTTGTGCTCGTCAACCGGATTGCGCCGCTCATCGCGGGCGGGGGACGGCTGATCAACCTGTCTTCGGCGGGTCACCGCTTCTCTAACGTCGACCTCCAGGATCCCAACTTCGAGCGCACGCCTTACGAACCCTTCGTTGCCTATGGCCGGTCGAAGACGGCGAACATCCTCTTTGCGGTTGCTTTCGACCAACGGCATCGCGAGCGTGGCGTACGGGCCGCGGCCGTGCATCCAGGAGTTATACAAACTGAGTTGGGACGCTATATGGAGCCGGGAAGCATACAAAAGATGCTCGACCAGATCAGTCAGCAGCTCTCGACGGACGGCCAGGCGCCCTTCCTATGGAAGACCATCCCGCAGGGAGCCGCAACATCGGTTTGGGCCGCTGTCGTTGCTCCAGCTAACGAGATCGGCGGCCGTTATTGCGAGAATTGCCACGTCGGCGAGGTTGTCCCGGACAACGTGCCGATCAGCCCCGTCAACGAAGGAGTTCGCGGATACGCGCTCGATCCAAGTAATGCCGAAGCGCTATGGAAGAAAAGTGAGGAACTGGTGGGCGAGTCCTTTTAGCGGAGCCCGCGGTTGGTGGTCAATCGCAGGCGGCCACCAACTGCCAACCCAATGCGCTACAATGGGAGCTACTGGAAGTTGATCCGCAACCCCCTCTCCCCTCACCGGTAGTCGGCTCGTCGATTCTCATCCGCAAAATCAAAAATGAAAAGTTTCTCTGAATTCCCCCTTTCCGCTCCCCTGCAGAGCAATCTCGCCAAGAACGGCTTTATCGAGCCCACTCCCGTCCAGGCTCAGGCCATCGAGCCGGCGCTGGCCGGACGCGACGTGGTTGCCACGGCGCAAACCGGCACCGGCAAAACGCTCGCGTTTGTCCTGCCCATCATCCAGATCCATTGCGAGCTCCCCAAACAACCCGCGCGCCACCGGCGTCCGCGCCGTGGTCTTGAGCCCCACCCGCGAACTCGCCATGCAGATCAACGAGACGTTCGTCAAAATGGCCGCCGGCACCGGCATTCGCGCCTCCATCGTCGTCGGCGGCCTCGGCGAGAATTCGCAATTGCGATCCATCCGTAAGGGCTCGCAAGTGCTGATCGCCACTCCTGGCAGATTGTACGATTTTCTGGGCCGCAACCTGGTGGACCTCCGCAACGTCCGCATCCTGGTTCTGGATGAGGCCGACCGCATGCTCGACATGGGCTTCCTGCCCACCATCAAGCGGATCATCGCGGCCACCCCGTCCGATCGCCAGACGTTGCTCTTCTCGGCCACCATCCAAAGCTCGGTCAAGCACCTGGTCCAAAACGCACGTCCGCAACGCCGTGCGCATCGAAGTGGGTGCCACCTCCAAGCCGGTCGAAAAGATCGAACTGCATCTCTACGAAGTGGAGCAGGACCGCAAGCTGGGCCTGCTGCAAATCATGCTGCGATCAGGAGCAGGGCTCGTTCCTGGTTTTTGCCCGCACCAAGCACGGCGCGGACCGGCTGGCGAAGAAGCTCTCGCGCGAAGGCCTGAAGACCGCGCCATCCACGGCAACCGCAGCCAGAGCCAGCGCAACCAGGCGTTGCGCGGCTTCCAGGACGGCGACTATCGGGTGCTGGTGGCGACCGATGTGGCGTCCCGCGGCATTCACGTGGAAGGAATCGCGCACGTGGTGAACTACGATCTTCCGCAGGTTCCGGAGGACTTCATTCATCGCGTCGGCCGCACCGGACGCGCGGGCGCCACCGGAACGGCTTCCACTTTCGCCACGCGCTCGGAGCGCTCGCGAAATATCGCAGATCGAGCGGACGTTGGACGCCAAGCTGGTGCGCCGCCAGGTGCCGGCGGATGTTCCCGTCGAAAAACATGGCGACAGACACTTCGCGCCGGTCATCGTGATTCCGTCATGCCGGCGCGCCCACGGCAAGCGGCAGGTCCGATCGTTCGGTCCGCGCGGCAAGGGCGGCGCGGCGCCGCGGCTGTATAAGGCTGCTACAAGCTGGGCTTGTGGGCCAGCTCCCGATTCATCCAGGATAGATAGCGTTCCGAGCCGTCCACCACCGGTGAGGGCGATGACTTCCGGCACTTCGTAGGAGTGCAGCCGCTCGATCTCGTCCCGCAGCTCTTCCAGCAGCGCCCGGCTGGTCTTGATCACCAGCAGCACTTCCTCGCTTCTTCGATTCTATGGCGTCCTTCCATCGATAGATGCTGCGAACTCCGGGCATCACGTTGACGCAGGCCGCGAGCCTTTTCTCCACCAGCGCGCGGGCTATTCGTTGCGCCTCTTCGGCGGAAGCGCAGGTGCTGAGCACAACAATCTTGTCGGTCATAATTTTCAGCTGTGAAATTTTTTCGCTGTTCCTCTGGATCTTTTGGCAAAAGAGGATTATAAACAAATGTAAGGACTTATACCGGATCTTAATGAGTAGTTCTGTTCGCCGCGTTCTCATTCTGGTTGTCTTCGCACTGATCGGCGCTTATGGGTTGGCGGAACTGCGCGGCCCGCAAGGCCTGCCGGCTCTCAAGGAGAAGTGGAACGAGATCCGCCAATTCGAGGAAGACAACGCCAATCTACAGCGCGAGAACGATTACCGGCGGGATCGCATCAAGAAACTGGAAAGCAGCCCGTCCGAGCAGGAGCTGGAGATTCGAAAGAAGCTGAAGCTTTTGCGGCCGGGCGAAACATCGTTCATTCTTCCGGAACAGCCCAAGGCGGATCAACCCGCGCCGGCGACGCCCGACGCACCACCTTCCGACTCAAAATAGCGCGTGATGGTCCAGCGGCCCTGAGCCGGTTCCAAGCCCTGGATTCTTGCGAATTGCTTCCGTGATGTAACATTTGGCGCGCCGGACCGCTTCTGGAAGGTCTTGGCCGACTGCCAGCGAGGCAGTGATAGCCGCCGAGAAGGTGCAACCGGTTCCGTGGGTGTGGCGGGTTTCGATGCGCGGCGAAGTGAACTCGGTCCATTCTCCCCGTTGGAACAGAATGTCAACGGGATCGCCTGCCAGATGGCCGCCTTTCACCAGCACGGCTCTCGGTCCCATGCGGACGAGTTTTTCGGCGGCTTGGCGCATGCCGGAGACGTCGCGAACTTCGGCGCCGGTCAAAATGGAAGCTTCCTCCAGGTTGGGCGTGAGCAAAAAGACATGCGGCAGCAGGAATGTTTTGAGCGCTTCCATGGCATCGTTCCCGAGCAACGCCACTCCGTTCTTGCTTGCCATTACGGGATCCACGGTCAGGGGGAATGAAAAGTTCCTGGCCAGCTCCGCGACTGCTTGGATGATGGCCCGATTTCCCAGCGCCCCGGTTTTGGCCGCCGCCGGCGGGATATCGCCGATTACGGCGCGGATCTGATCCGCGACCAGCTCCGGAGCCAGGCATTCGATGCGCTGCACTCCGCGCGTGTTCTGCACGGTGATCAGCGTGATCACGGCTTCGCCGTAAACGCCAAATTGATGAAATGTTTTGAGGTCGGCTTGCATGCCCGGCTCCGCCGCTGGGGTCGGACCCGGCGATGGTTAGCGCGACAGATTTCCTAAGCGCCTGCATTTGCGAGCCTCTGCACCGTCTCAAAGGTATCCGATTCGGCTGCGGTCTTGTCCGTGCGGTAGCGCTTCACGCGGGCGAAACGCAGGGCCAGGCCGCTCACATAGCGCGGGCTGACCTGGATTTCGTTGAAGGCGATCTCCACCACCAGCTTCGGTTCCACATGCACGGTATAGCTGTCGCGTCCGATCTCCAGGCGCAACAGCTCTTGCGTTTGCCAGGCCAGCATTTCGTCGGTCAGGCCCTTGAAGGTTTTCCCGAGCATCGCGAATCCGCCTTTCTGCGTGTCGCGCGCTCCCAGGTGCAGATTGCTGAGCCAGCCTTTGCGCCTTCCGTTACCCCATTCGGCGGCCAGGATGACCAGATCCAGAGTACGGGCGCGCTTTATTTTGACCCAGCTTTGGCCGCGCGCTCCGGCGGCGTATTGCGCATCCAGCGCTTTGGCCATAATGCCTTCATGGCCGCGCGCCAAGGCCTGTTCGAGGAATTCGTTGGCGGCTTGCGCGTCGCTGGTCACCGTATGGGGGATCAGATGCTCGCGCGAGAGATCGGAAAGCGCGGCGAAGCGGCGGGCCTGCGGTTCATCGAGAAGAGCGCCGCCGTTGAGATAGAGCAGGTCGAACCAGAAAGGCGTCATGGGCAGCTCCTGGCGCATGCGGCTGACGTCCAGTTTGCGGCCGAAACGCCGCATGGTGATCTGAAAGGGCTGCGGCCGGCCGTCGGGCAGCAGGCTGATCACTTCGCCGTCCAGGATCAGATCCTGAGCGGGAAGCGCGCGCGTGGCCTCGACAACTTCCGGGACCGCGAGGGTGACGTCCTTCAAGCTGCGCGAGTATACAACCACGTCGTCGCCCGGACTTGTGGACCTGCACGCGCGCGCCGTCCATTTTGTATTCGAGCGCGGCTTCCCCGATGCCGGCCAGCGCCTCAGGGACGTCGTCGGCGGACTGCGCGAGCATGGGCTGGATGGGCCGAAACAATTGAACGTCGTATTGTGCCAGCCCGGCTTCGCCCTGTTCGAGCGCCGCTCGGGCCACTCGCGCGATGTCACCCGCCAGCATTGCGGCGCGGCGGACGCGCTCCGGCGCCAGCCCTGACGCTTTGGCGACCGCTTCCGCCATGATTCCTTCCAGCGCGCCCTGGCGGAGCTCGCCCATCAACAGTCCGGTAAGGAATTGCTGCTCGGCTTCGGTGGCGCGGGAAAACAACGATTGCAGAAGTTCCAGGCGACGCCGCTGGGAACCGCTTCCGCTGGTCCCGGTGATGGACTGAAGAATCCCATCGACATCCAGGATTTCAAGGGATGGGGTGGCGGCGGGCGAATTACGAGCGTCACGCAGGGCGGCGTAGCCGACGCCGATGCGTCCCTGGCGGGTCTGGCCGGAGAGAAAAAAGACCACGATCTCGATCTCTTCCGGGCTGAGCTGGCGGATCAGGCGGGCGAGAAGATCGATCTTCTCCAGCCGCTTGGTGGTGTCGGCGACGCGGCGCGAGGTCTCAACCACGCTGGCGAGCAGCATGCTTGCAGAATAGCCGACCAGCGGGCTAGATTCCCGATGGTGATTTGTTGCGCGGTGGTGGTCCCGGCGGAATTGGCGATCTGAGCGGTCACGAATCCGATCTCGTGCGTGGTTGCCGGTTACGAGAAACATCGCCAGCAGCTGCGAACGATCCGCCGGCTTGCGTGGTGCTGAAATACTGCTGGAAGCGGCGCCGGCGTCGACGTCGATCGCGCCCTGCGGCATCGCTTTGCCCTTGAGGTCGTAAAACGTGAAAGCCAGTTGCGATGCCGAATAGGTGTTGTCGAATCCGGAGAAGGCGACGTTGAGCGAGCCGAAGAGCGCGACCGCGGTAGCGCTATCGAGAATGATCGGGGAGGGAGGAATGCGTCAGCGAGGTCTGCTGCGGGAGCGTTGTTTTCGAGCGTGAGCGTGAACGTGATGGTTCCGGCCGTGGTTCCGGTCTGGAATGCCATGCTGGATTGGCCGCCGATGGTGGCTGCGGTGTCGCCAATGGCGATGCTCACGGTGGCCGTGCGCAGGGGCCCCGATAGAAACTGGATGGCTGCATCATCGGTGACGCCCGCGACGCTGGGCTGAAATGCCATGGTCAGCGTGCCATTGCCGCTGACTTGCGATGCCGAGGCGAGCGGAATGGTGATGCTGTTCTGTTGCGCGCTGGCGCCGACGCTGGAGGCGAAGACAATGGTGGCGCTGGGGAGCGGGGATTCAGCGCCTTGGCCGGCAAGAGTGAACGTGCGGCCGTCGACCGTGAGCGTGCCTTGGTACGGCGTGCCCGCTTGCGGCGTGAACGTGACTTGAAACGATACGGATTGTCCGGACCCGATCTGAAACGGGCGTCGTCAGGCCGCTGGGTCCGCTGAAACCGCTACCGGAAACCGAGACGCTGCTGACCGTGACGCTGGAGCTGGCCGCATTGGACAGCAGGAACGTCTTCGGTTGACGTTGCCCCCACGCCACCGATCCAAAAGTGACGACTGCGCCCGCGGTCAGCGGAGTCTGGCTGCCGGAGAGCGTGACGGCGGCCGAGGCCACCGAAGTTCCTTGCAGCACAATGTTGATGCTGTTCACGGCCAGAAACGCGCTAAAGGAACCGGTGATAGTGGGGCTGAAATCGACATCGAACTCAGCTTCCGAGGCCAGCCCCACATAGGGAGCCAGGATGTACGGGCAGCGAAGGTGCGGACGCGATGGTGAACCCCTCGCCCGCGAGCGCCAGCGTAGCGAGGGTTGCGGGGCCATCGCCGATGTTGCGCACGTGAAAGCGTGTCTGCGAGGTGTCGCCGGGGGCTGCCGTGCCGACGTTGACGGGCGACCGGCCTCGACAGGCGTCTCGCGTCGTCCCCATTAACTGGAAGACTTGAAGCTGGGCCAGCGCCGAGAGCGGCAGGAGGGCGGCGAAGAGGAGAGTGCGTGGGATCATTTGGCCGCGCTATCCGGCTGACTCGGGAAGCTGATAAAAGCCTTCGCGGCCGGGTGTGGTGCGGATCGCGAAACGCGCGTTGCTGTCGAGATCCGTCAGCTGCACCCAGTCCTGATTCATTTGTTGCAGCGAAAAACTGGCGGGCAAGCGATGCGGCAATGTGGACTTCGGCGCCATCGGTTCTTCGGACCACGATGCCCAAGGCATCCGAATAGACGATGTCGCCTGTGGGAAGCGCCAGCAAGCGGAGCATGGACGCCGATAAGCGCGTTTTGCGAAATAGTTCCCACCTTGCCGAGGGCAGCTCGCAATTCCCAAATAGTGTCGTCGCGTTGAACAATGAGCGATGCTTCAGAGGGAGTGGGAAATGCGATGGCCAGCACGGTCTCCGCGATTGCTTCCTGGTAATTGAGCGAAACTGGCGCAAATGCGCTCCCGCGCCACTCGAACAGCGCGTGTGTTGGACGCGATATACGCCAGCGCCGTGGTGCCGCCGGGAGAAAACGCGAAGAGCGCCGGGCCCGCGGCCGCGTCCATGGATGCCTGCCGCTTGCCCTGCGAGTCAAATGCCGCGAGCGACGAATCGGTTTTCAGCAAGCCAAATGACCCGGAGAACGCTTGCGTGACGATGTTGCCGGCAAGGGAGCGGCCCGAGAACGAAATTACCCGCCAGGCCGTACGCCGGCCGCAGTGCATACGCGCCGTCCTCCACAAATCCGAGCTGCGGCGGAGCCATCGCCGATTGCGCCCAGGCGCCGGCGGACAGCAGGAAAAGAGCCGTGACCTTCCTCATTAGGGATGCCCTACGGTGATGCTGGGCGCAGCCGATGCTGACACCAGCGACAGCGGGATTGGGCGCGCGGTGGAACTTGCGAGATCGCAGCAATGCGTAAGCGCCCCCGCCGGCTGCACCCGCGGCGAGCAAGCCGATCCATAGCCACTTATGTCCCGCAGTGGGATGCCGTGAACACGCCTTCGCCGCCGGCCTTCGGCGCGACGCTATCGCTCAGATATTGGGTGCTGACGATGCCCGCGCGGGCCTGCTCCTTCACGGCGGTAATGTGGATCTGGACCGTGCCCGGCGTCTTGTTCCATTGCATGCCCCAGACGGAGGCGCGCCCGTCGGGACCGGTGGTGACCACTTCAGTGCGCAGGCCGGAGTTGAAAGTGCCGGTAGCGCCTTGATCCGGAAGACGAAAACTGACGGCCGCCATATCCACGGGAGCGCCGGCTTCGTCGGTAACCAGGACGGTGACGCCGCGCGTCGCGCGAGTTCCGGTGCGATAAGTGACGCCTTCGCCTTCGACCACTCGCAATTGCACGATCACAGAAGCGTCGGCGGAAACAGCGAATGCCAGAGCGCAGGAAAGCAGGCCGCGCCAGGATTTTACAACTTGGGGTAGCACGCCATATACGTGCGGCGGACTGTTGGATTTTCTCAGGGAAACACCCGGACCGTGAGCGGCCCGGGCGCCGAGCTTCCGGCTAGAGCTTCACGTCCAGAGTGAGCTCTTCGATCATTTTATCCAGGGCAGTCTGGGCGGTTTGGCTTTGCGCCTCAAGCTGCTGGATCTCCTTGCGCAGTGCTTCCAGGCGGTTCTCCTGCGCATCGAGTTGCTGGGTGTAGCGCTCTAGCAGCCTCTTTTCCTCGGGGCTGCCCTTCAGCGACTTCATGTTCTCGCGCAGCCGCTGCTGGTCGTCGAAGATCTGCATCCGCTCGTCATCGCGGTCGCTCTTCTTACTCTCCAAATCGGCCACGACGGCTTTTTGCGCGACGATCCTTTCGAGGGCGTCCTGCGCCGTCTTGTCGATCGATTTGTCGCGCACGAAGAGGGCCACCTGATCGCTGGTGATGTTGGTAACGGCGAACGTTGTGGATTCGCGGCGCGCTTCTTCCACCAGTAGCGACTTGGTCTGTTTTGGTTCCACGGACACGCGGAATCGCTTCCATGCCGCGGTAGTTTCCGCGGGCTGGACATCGCTGCACAGTTCGTAGCCCAAGCGAACGGGATGCTCCACGATCACGGTGCGCGGCGAAGTATCCTCATTGCGAAACGTGTAGGTCTTCTTTTCGCGGACTTCGCTTTCCTGAATCATCATGCCGCGATTGATGCGCACGCGCGCCATGCGTTGTCGTTCGGTGCTGTTGCGCGAGCTGGCGTTGAGCGCGAGGTCCGTGGCGTAGGACACCAGGCGCTTTTCGTCGGGGCGGATGGGATCGACGATGCCCTCACCCGCGAAGGTTTCGTCCTCCATTACGCTAAAGCTGCCGCCGTCGAGCGTCAGGCCGCTCGAATTGCTGAGCCACAGGGCGCGCTGCGGGCGCGGCAGTCCGGACCGCTCGTTCCAGACTGAGACCTTTTCCGCAATGATCGGCGACTGAACGATTGGGACCAGGGCCGACCGATTCTTACGGATGGTGATGGGTTCTTTCAGTTTGTATTCGAATAAATCGCCGAGTTCCTGGGCTTGCGCGGCGGACGCAGCTTGTGCGCGGGCGGCGGCTACTGAGGCGGGTGGAGGAGGCTGGGCAGGCGCGCTCCTCGCAAACGATCGGCCCCCACCGAGGGTAGCGCCACTGCCGAGGTTTCTGCCGTTGAGCCCCGAGGTTTCCGTCTGAAAGCTCGGGACGGAAGCAGTCACCGTCACGGATTCCGTGGCGGCTCCGATGTTCAACTCCACATCCTGCCGGAACTGCGCGGAAGCGGAGGTTCTGAGACCACTGATCCTTGTCGTACGGAAACCTGGCGAGGCGACCTCCAATCGAATCACACCATCCGGCATGGAATCGAGCGCGTATTCTCCATCTCCGTTCGTCAGGGACTGGCGGAGCAGCGCCCCATTGTCCCCGTACGCCTTAACAGTGGCGTTCGGTACGGCCGCTCCCGCGGGATCGGTGACGGTCCCAGAAAGCGTACCGGCGCTCGGGATCAGCGTGGCTTCGTAGGTCTGCGGCGAAACCAGGATCTCCTCGGGCACTGGGACCACCGGCCGGCGCGTGTAATAAGGCTGAGAAAGATTCTGGATGAACGAGTGCGGCGCACCCGCCACCAAGGACAATTCCACCTTGTCCCAATCCTCGCCGACTGTATTGTCAACGATGGCCCAGCCTTGCAGCAACGGCTTGGCCTTGGAGCTAAGGACGATGCGATAGGTGGTTTTCCAGACCGGAACCTCGCTGATGTAGCTGACGAAGAGCCCGCGATCACCTGTGCCCGAGGTCGAGATCACCATTCGGCGCACGTCGGCTTCACGGCCGGAGGACACTACATCCAGGAATCGATCCATCTTGGCGGGCAGACCACGATCTAGAAGCTTTACCGAGAAGGCGGGCGTCAGTTCGGTGGTGCGGATCTCGCCATTATCGGTAATCAGAGAAAGATAGTCGACTTCGAGCGTAGTCCCGCCGCCCGTGCGGGTTTTGCGCTCAACGCTGAGGAGGCGGCCGGTGATAGTGCTCGTGCCGCTGCGCACTTCGATGCGCGCTCCGCGCAGCGCTCCGAGAAACTCCGTGAGCGACGCTTTCTCGCCGACGGGAAGACGGAGATCGCCTAGCTGGCGATCGACGGGCGCGGCTGAACCGTACTCGACGCCGGTGATGCGGCCGCCGTTCAAATCGAGAACGGTGAGGGATTTCAGCACATCGTTGAGCTGCCCCGATGTGAACGGAATGGTGACGTCCTGGCTTTCGCGAACCCGGCCGAGGTGTTCGAAATAGCCGACGCCGCTTTTGTAGAGAACAACGCGTTTGACCGGAAGCGAATCGCCAACCGGAGTGTTGCCCTGTGCAAAGGCGCAAATAGGCAACAAAAACAGACACACGTACCACTTTGGAATTCTCACGACTAACCTCCCCGTGGCCGGGCGCTTGCTGCTTCACCCCATTGCGCTCGAGCCAGCAATTTCCCGCTTGCGCGAGATCTGGCGACACTGACGGCGGAGGCCCTGAATGAGTTTCAGGGAAATAGAAGGAGATTAGCCGATATCCGCGTTGAAAATGAAATATGCGCTACTGAGAATTGGAATCGCCAAAGTGATGCCACTGGCCGTTGGACTGATAGTAATTGCTGGCCTGCGGCGGCGGTCCGGGAGCGTTGCTGGGCGCTGGAGCCGAGTTCTGTTGTGGGCCGTTTTGCGGAGGCGGAGGCGGATAGCCGTTCGGCTGTTGTTGCGGATAGCCTTGCCGTTGATTGGGAGGGCCGTATTGCGGACCATACTGCTGCTGTTGCTGCTGCTGCGGTCCGTACTGATACTGCTGCTGCGGAGGCGGAGCGCTGTAAGGATCTGGGCCATACGCGTAGGGATCGGAGTAGTAGGGGTCTGAATAATAGCCGCCGTAGGCGGGATATCCGTAAGCGTACGGATAGCCGTAATAGCCGCCGTAGTAGGGATAACCGAACCCGAAACCCAATCCGATTCCGACGCCGCCATAATATCCGCGTCCATAGCCATAGCCGTAGCCGCCGCGATATCCGTAGCCGCCGTAGCCACCACGATAGGCGCCGCCGTAACTGCCGCCCCGGTATGCACCACCGGCCGATCCGCCACGGTACGAACCACCAACGGAACCGCCGCGGTATCCGCCTCCGCCTACAGCATGGGATCCGCCTCCACCACCGTGCGATCCACCGCCGCCTCCGTGTCCGCCTCCGCCTCTTTGGGCGAAACAGGTAGAGCTGGCGAACACCAGCGAGATGAGTGCGATTTGCAACGTGCGCATAAGATACTCCTAAACGACCTTCCACCCATTTGGACGCAACCTGGCGCCAATCGGATACGAAATTCTACCTCGGAACCATTAGCTTTTCAACATATTTGCCGATGAGGTCGACTTCTACGTTGATCGCTGTCCCGGGCCGATAGCTGCGCATGACGGTGTGGTCGTAAGTGTGGGGAATGATGGCGACTTCGACTACATCGCGCTCAAGCGACGCCACCGTCAGGCTGACGCCATCCAGGGTGATGGACCCTTTGTGGATGACGTAGCGGTCGAGATCGAGGCGGTATCCGTACTTTGAGCCACCAATTGCCGTCCGGCAAGCGGGTCCAGGGCCAGGAACTCGGCGGTGCCATCCACGTGACCCTGCACGATGTGGCCGTTCAATCGGTCGCCCACCTGGGCGGCGCGCTCCAGATTCACCAGCGAGCCTTCGCGCAGTGCGCCGAGATTGGTGCGCGCTAAGGTTTCGGGCGAAAGGTCGCACCAGAAGCCGTCCGGCTGAATGTCCAGAGCGGTCAGGCACACGCCGTTCACAGCAATGCTGGCGCCTTCCTGGATGTCTTCAAGAACCAGGCGGCACTGGATGTGCATGCGATGGCCCGGGGCCCGGACGGCGCCCGCTTCCTCGACGATGCCGGTGAACATTTATACCGACTCCCTCACGGTCGCGGCTCGGTTAGTAGCGGCTCTGTTAGCATCACTTCACCACGTAAGCTTCCACGGCAAATTCGTCGGGCGGGATGGAATGCAACCGCACGCGATGCAGCTGGATGGCGTCGGTGCGACGCAAGCGCCCGGTTCCTCCAGCCACCGGGAGCGATTGCAGGCCGCCCAGGATTTTCGGCGCGTAGTAGAAGAAGACCTTGTCGACGATGCCGGACTCAAGCGCCGCCCAATTCAGCTTGCTTCCCGATTCAATCATCAGCGAGCGGTATTGTTCGCTCGCCAGCCAGGCGGGGAGCTTGGTAAGGTCGGTGCGCCCGCCCGGACCATCGAACACCAGCACGCGCACACCCCGGTATTCGAGCGCGCGGCGGCGTTCTTCGGACGCGGCCGAAGTGGCCACCACCGCGACGTCGCCATTGGCGCCCGCGATCATGCGGGAATCGAGCGGAATCCGAAGCGTGGAATCGGCCACGATACGCAGCAGGGGGCGGCTGCGCTCCAGGCCGGTGCGATCGGTGAGCAGGCAATCATCGGAGAGCACGGTCCCGATGCCGGTGAGAATGGCGTCGGCGTTATGGCGGATCTCCTGCACGTGCGCGCGAGCGCGTTCGCTGGTGATCCAGCCGCTGTTATCCTCGGGCGCCGCGATCTTGCCGTCCAGCGTGAGCGCCGCTTTCAAGGTGACCAGAGGAAGTCCGGTCCGCATGGAATGGATGAAGGCTTCATTCAGCCTGGCTGCTTCCTCCGCATATTCCGATGCAATTTCCACCTCGATGCCGGCTTCCCGCAAGCGGCGGAAGCCCTGACCGGACACCTGGGGGTTGGGATCCTGCATGGCGGCGATCACACGCTCGACGCCCGCGTGTACCAGAGCATCCGCGCAGGGCGGGGTGCGGCCATGATGCGAGCAGGGTTCGAGCGTAATGTAGAGCGTGGCTCCGCGCGACTGCGCGCCGGCTTCCTCAAGCGCCACCACTTCCGCATGTTTGGCCTGCGCGTAGGTGTGAAAACCGCGGCCGACGATCCGGCCGTCCTTCACCAGCACAGCGCCCACCACGGGATTCGGACTGGTGCGGCCCAGACCCTGGCGGGCCAGTTCCAGCGCTTCGTCCATGAGCGGGCTTCTGGTCATTCTTACTATGATCAGGCAAAAAGCGACGCGATGAATTTGTCGGGCTCAAACGGCAACAGGTCGGCCGCCTGCTCGCCGACGCCCACGTAACGGATGGGCAGGTTCAACTCGCGGGCGATGGCCACCACCACGCCGCCCTTGGCCGTTCCGTCCAACTTTGTTAAGACCAGACCGGTGACTCCGCTCGATTCAGTAAATTTGCGAGCCTGCTCCAGACCGTTCTGTCCGGTGGTGGCGTCCAGCACCAGCAGCACTTCATGCGGCGCGGAAGGAATCACCTTCGCGGCGGTGCGGCGCATTTTTTCGAGTTCCGACATGAGGTTGGTTTTGGTGTGCAGCCGGCCGGCGGTGTCCACAATCACGTAGTCCACTTTGCGGGCCTTGGCGGCTTGCAGCGCATCGAAGACCACAGCGCTGGGATCGGCGCCGGGCGATTGCTTAATCACGTCGGTGGAAGTGCGCGCGCCCCACACCTGCAATTGCTCTATGGCGGCGGCGCGGAAGGTGTCGGCGGCGCACAGCAGCACGCTGCGACCTTCCGACCTGTATCGGCTGGCGAGCTTTCCGATGGTGGTGGTTTTGCCCGCGCCATTCACGCCAACCACAAAGACGACGGCGGGAGGCTCGGCCACGTGGGGAACGGGCCGATCGGCTGCTTCCAGAACTTCGAGAAGATGCTGCGCGATGAGCTGCTTGATTTCGCCTGCGTCGGCCAACTGCTTGCGGTCCGCCCGCTGCCGTATGCTTTCGAGAACTTCGGTAACAGTGTTCACGCCGATATCGGCGGTGATAAGCGCGTACTCCAATTCATCCAAAAGATCGGCGTCGATTTCCTTGCGCCCCGCGACCACGTCTTCCAGGCGATCGATCAGGCCGGAACGCGTCTTCTGGATGCCGGCCTTCAGGCGATCGAGCAGGTTGGGTTCTTGTTCTACCGCGCCAAATAGGGTTTGAATCATGGGGAAAGGTGGAGCAGTTTTATTGTAGCGGGACCGCTTGCTCACGCGCGCGGTTGAGTAATTTGGTCGAGACTTGAGACGACCATGTCGGGGTCGAAGCCCAAGTGATCCATCACCTGGCCGGATCGATTGCACCAGCAGACGCTGTAGCCGAATGCCTTTGCTCCCGCGGCATCCCAAGCGTTCGACGAGACAAAGAGAATCTCTTCCGCCGGCAGGTGCAGGGTCTCGGTTCCCAGTTGATAAACGCGCGGGGATGGCTTGTAGGTTTTCACCCGGTCTACTGAAATAATGCTGGCGAAATATGATTCCAGGCTATTATTGCGAACCGCGGCCTGCAACATGGCTGGAGAGCCGTTGGAAAGAATGGCTCGCGGAAAATCGCGCAGAGCGTCCAGGGCGATTCTTGCGTCGGGGAAGGCAGCCGGCGCGAAATACGCGTCCAGCAACTGCCGTATCTGAGACCTCGCCCGCTTCCAGGTGAAGTTGCGCCAAAGCGGTGCGGAGAGCGGCTTCGGTGACGTTCCAGAAATCCCGATAGCGATCCATCAGAGCGAGCAGCCAGGTGAATTCGAGCTGCTTTTGCCGCCAGAGCCGGGATAGAGCGTCCAGATCGCAGGAAATGCCTGCGCCGGCGCGCGCCACGACGGAGTGAACATCGAACAATGTCCCATAGGCGTCGAATAAGAAGCCTTGATATTTTTGCGGCACGCTAGCCACTCTAGTTTACCGGGTAGCGGGGAATTGGCCTACACTAAGGGAAGCTTTATTCGATGTCGCATGACCAAAAAATCGTGGTCGTGATGCCTGCCTACAACGCCGCCAAGACGTTGCGCATCACCTACGCGGACCTGCCGCCGGCCCTGGTGGACCAAGTGATCCTGGTGGACGACGGGAGTTCGGACGACACCGTCAAGATAGCCCGCGAGTTGGGGTTGGAACTTTTCGTTCACAACCGCAACTACGGCTACGGAGCGAACCAGAAAACCTGTTATCGCGAAGCGCTGAAGGCCGGCGCGGATATTATCGTGATGGTTCACCCGGATTATCAATACGATCCCAAGCTGCTTCCGAGCGTGATTGAGCCGATCGAGCGGGATGAGGCCGATGTCGTGCTGGGGTCGCGGCTGATGGAAGGGAACCCGATGAGCGGGGGCATGCCGTGGTGGAAGTATGTCGCCAACCGTTTCCTGACTTTTCTTGAAAACCGGGTGTTCGGGCTCCAGCTCAGCGAATATCACACGGGTTATCGCGCCTACCGGCGGGCAGCGCTGGAGGCGGTAAATCTGGAAACGAATTCCGATAATTTTCTGTTTGACCAGGAAATTGTCGCGCAGTTTGTCGATTCCGGAATGCGCATCCGCGAAGTGCCCGTGCCGGCGCGCTATTTTCCGGAGGCTTCTTCGGCTTCGTTCCTGCAAAGCTCGGTGTACGGGCTGTCCATCTTGCGGCTGCTGGCACGGTATCTGCTGCATCGCGCGGGATTGCGCCAGCGCCAGTTCCAGAGCCTGCACCGGCGCTACGAGCGGGTGCCGGTTCGGGAAAATCGGCTGTAGCGGGAGGATGTCCATGGTGATCGATCACGCAGAGAAGGCGCTAACCAAAAATTAGACTGATGGTAACTTCGCGCTGCCTTGGCGGGTCTAAGGTTGAAGTGAGGTGAATTGTCATGAGCACCTGGTGCGTGCGTTGGGTCCCTCTACTCGGCCTCTCGCTTTTTTCGGGATTTGGCCAGCAGGCCGAGCCTCCGAATCGCCAGATTACCTTGGATGTCGTTGTGACCGACAAGTCGGGGAAGCCGGTCCCGGGCCTGCGGCAGCAGGATTTCACACTGCTCGACAACAAACAGCCGCAGAAGATTCTGTCTTTTGAGGCGGTGCAAGGCGGCGCTTCCGATCCGCCCGTTGACGTGGTTTTGGTGGTGGATGAAGTCAATACCACATTCACCAATGTGTCATTCGAGCGGGCGCAAATCGAAAAGTTTCTGAAGCACGACGGTGGCGAACTTCCCCGCCCCGTATCGCTGGCGGTTCTATCCGATGCAGGAATGGCGATGGGAGGCGTCACCACACAAGATGGAAGCGCTCTGATTGCGGAGCTGGATCGGAATAAAGCCGGGCTGCGAACAATTACCCGGTCGCAGGGAGTTTATGGCGCCGATGACCGGGTCGGTTTGTCTCTCCACGCCCTGCAGCAGCTGGCCGATTTCGAAACGCCAAGACCGGGGCGAAAACTCGTCATCTGGATCAGTCCGGGCTGGCCGCTGCTTACCAGCCCGCGCAACGAACTGACCGACAAAGATCAGCGAAGGTTCTTCAGCAACATTGTCGCGCTCTCGGACAGTCTGCGGCGCGCTCGCATCACGCTTTATAGTATCGATCCACTGGGGACGGACGACTCGGGAGGATTTCGAACCTCCTACTACCAGGAGTTCGTAAAAGGAGTCAAGAAGGCCAGTCAGGTGCAAATGGGAAACGTGGGCCTGCAAGTGTTTGCCACTCAAACTGGCGGGCGTGTCTTCGTTTCTGATAACGATCTCGCAAGCGAGATTGCAACGGCGGTTGCGGATGCGAACGCCTTTTATATCCTGACCTTTGATAGTTTGCCCGGCGACGGACCCAATGAATATCATTCGCTCGAGATTAAGCTCGACAAGCCCGGGCTGAAGGCGCTCACGCGAACGGGATACTACGCGCAGCCGCAACGCTGATTATTTGACAACCAGGGCTTCCAGTTCCGCCCAGCGCGCGTATAAATCTTCGACGCTGCGTTGGGCTTGCTGCATTTTTTCGTAGGCTTCGGCAACGCGATTGGCGTCCGATGCAAACGCTTCCAGTTCGCTCTGACGGGCGGCGAGTTCCCGTTCTGCGGCCAGAATTTTCGCTTCCATGGCATCCCACTCGCGCTGTTGCAAGTAGGAAAGTTTCCTCTTCGGTTCATCCGCTGGCGCGGGCGGCCGCGCTTCTTTGACGGAAATCTTCTCTGCCGCCGGCTCGTTGCGAAACGCTTCCCATTGCGAGTAGTCGGCGAAGACGCCACCAGCACCGCCGTCAAGCCCGATGACGATCGTGGAGACGCGGTCCAACAGGTAGCGATCGTGACTGACCAGCACCAGCGCGCCGGGAAAATCGAGCAGGCTGTCTTCCAGAACTTCGAGCGTGGGAATGTCCAGGTCGTTGGTGGGCTCGTCGAGCAGCAGCACGTCCGCGGTGGTCAGCATCAGCCGTGCGATCATGACACGCGCGCGCTCGCCGCCCGAGAGTCGCGACACCGGCATATCCAGCTGGTCGTCACGAAACAGGAAGCGCTTGGCCCATCCGGCAACGTGGATGGTCCGGTCGCGATAGATCACCATGTCGCCTTCGGGGCACAGGATGCGGCGCAGGCTGGCGTCGGGGTCCAGATGCGCGCCACGGTCCTGCGCGAAATTCACAATGCGCAGTTGCTCCGCGCGCTGGATGGTCCCTTCGTCGGGTTGGATGATGCCTTCGAGTAGTTTGAGCAGCGTAGTCTTGCCGCTGCCATTGGCGCCCACCAGTCCAATGCGGACACCGGGGGAAAGAACGAGATTCAGTTTCTGGAACAGCCTGCGGCCGCCGAGGGTTTTGCTGATACCTTCGGCCTCAATTAAACGCTTAGTTTTGCGGTCGGACGCCGTGAAATCAATTTTGGCGGTGCCGGTTCGGCTGCGCGCGGTGGCGGCGGAGAACTCTTCGATGAGGCGGCCGGCGGAGTCGATACGAGCGCGAGATTTCCCGGTGCGGGCTTTGGGCCCGCGGCGAAGCCATTCGATTTCGCGGCGGACTTTGGTGGCGAGCGCGTCCTGCTGCTTGGCCTGCGCTTCGAGAAAATCCTCGCGTTTCTCCAGGAACTCGCTGTAGTTACCCGCCACCTGAAACGAGCCTTGCGGATAGACGCGGTTCACTTCCACCATTTGCGTGGCGACGCGCTCGAGAAAATAGCGGTCATGGGTAACGATAAGGGATGCGCTTGCAGCCTCGATGGCGGTTTCAAGCCAGAGGATTCCTTCGAGGTCCAGGTGATTGGTGGGCTCGTCGAGAAGCAAAACGTCGGGCGAGGTGATCAGCGCGGCCGCGATGGCGAGACGCTTTTTCCAACCGCCGGAGAGCGCATCGGCCGGCGTGACGGCGTCCTTGAATTCGGCGCGGCCGAGCATTAACTCCACACGCGCGGACCTCTCGTCTTCTTCTAAAGGCAGGCCGGCGAGGGCGGCGGTGAGCACGGAGCCAATGGTATCGCTGGGTGCGAAAAGCGAATCCTGCGGGACGTAAGCGAGCCGGGTTTGCTTTCGCAACGCGCGGTTTCCGGCCTCTGGCGCGTCGTTACCCGCCAGGATCTCGAGCAGCGTCGTCTTGCCGCTGCCGTTCGGCCCGATAAGACCGGTGCGGTCGCCTTCTGAGAGGCTGAGCGAAAGATTTTCAAAAAGCACGCGCGCGCCGAAACGTTTGCCAAGCGCGGAGACACTGAGGAGAACACCCATCTAGTTTCAGGATGGCATGCGGGACGCCCGATCGCGGCACCGCGACAGCAGCGCCCGGCGGAATTGGACCATTGCCGAGCCACCATCGGGCCCGATGCGATCGAGCTGCGTCTGCGAGATCGAAAGCGCCTCGTCGCGATGCCCCTTCGCGAGCGCTAGCGCGGCTTCGATGTACTCTTGGCGTGCGGGAAGGTCCCAGTCAATCCGCTCCATTCGCTGGAGCAGGATCTTGCCCTTGCTCTCGTCCGGTGCGAAAACCGTGTAGAAGTACAGCGCGTGCCCAAGTTGGATGTACTGCGTAACGGGGGCGTCGTCCGGGAGCAGGGTAAGTACGCGTTCGATGGAGCGAGTGGCAGCCTCCAGATCGTCATGGAGAAGGGCGTGCGCGTGCATCCACGTCGCAGCCCCAAACTCCGCCCGTGAGCCGTCGGCGGGTGTTCGAATCAGGTCAAAGTATTTCGGATGCCAATCCCGAATCGGCATCCCTTCCTGAAGCGCCCTGCTGAACGTATCCAGACAGATGGCCCGGATGCTTTCGTCCGGCGCAAGCAGGCCCGGCCGGTACCGCGTGCCGCTGGAACGCGGATAAATTTCCCAGGCCGTCACCGCCGCAAGCGCACATGTGGTGGCCGACATCCAGATTTGACGCAAAGCCAGCCAGCCGATAGCGCACGCCACGGTAAAGCAGACGGCGCAAACCGCCCGGGACGCGCAGATCTGGCGCATCGCCGATAGGATGGTCTGGCGGGGAACAGGCTTGCTCAGATCGGCGTCCATTCGAAGATAATGTCCGCTTGGCGGCACGCGGCCTTGCCAGTCCCATAGCCAGAACCTGGGATTTCCCTGGTTCCGGCGGTTCACCCAAGACGTCGCCCATCGAGGGGCGTGGGCCAGCGCGACCACCAGGGCAATCCATACAACCGACGCAAGGGAAAGCTCCTCGAGCAAGAGCGGTTTCCAGGGCTGCTTGACCACCCAAACGATTGCGCCGAGATCCGCGAGCCCGATCGCGATCGCAACCGAGCGTTCCGCGTTGGTGACCCACCCGTCCTGGAGCACAACCTACTATCGGCACTCCCGAGAGTGCGCGCCAGAGGGCAGCTAGGCGCGATTGGGCAACTGCAGCAGGTATTTACAAATGGCGTCGAGATCCATCGGCATGAACTTATAGGCCGGCATGATGCTGTCTTTCGAAACGCTCGCCGGGTCAGCGAAGTGTTTTTCGAGCCAGGCGCGATCGTGGCGCAGGCCCACTCCATCAAGCACCGGCGCGAGCGTTGAGCCAACACCGCGGATTTGATGGCACGCGTTGCAATGGTTCATTTGATAGACCATCGCGCCTTGGGTCGCGAAGTCGGGCGCGGCCAGGAGCGCAGCCTCGTTTTGCGGCGTGAGCGTCAGGACGAACAAAGATAGCGCGTTCAAGTCGGGGGCGCTCAGGTCCACAGGTGGCATCGCGCTGCCTGGCACAATCTGCGATGGATTCTTGAAGTGCGGCACCAGCCAAGCGACGTTGCGCTGACCGGCCGGTATCTTGGTGAGATCCGGGCCAATCCCTTTTTGCCCCGCTCCCGGATGGCAGCCCAGGCAGCCTTGCTTCTTGAAAATCCCGAGGCCGGCCAGTTCCTCGGGAGTCAAGCGCTGCCAGGCGGCAGGTTGTGTTGCGGATGTGGTGGCAGCAGCCTCGGGCGTCTCGGTGGCCGGGGTCTCGGCGTCTTCGGCGGACTCCTGATTCTTCGGCGTGGTCACTACCGCGGCGGTGGTCAGGCCGGTCCAGGCAATGGCGGCGAGAAGCACAAAAGTGATCGCGAATGTTCGTTTCCCGAGACGGATCATGGGCCCGCGGTCAATGAAGGGAATCAAAAAGAGCGTGAGCACGGCCACACCAGGCAGCACCACGCTGCCCACAACTTCCAAAGATCCCTTAAAGAACTTTAGAAACTGAAAGAGAAACAGGAAATACCATTCCGGCCGCGGGATGTAGGCCGTGTCGGTTGGATCGGCCAGGCGCTCAAGCGGAACCTTGGCCACCACGGCCATGGCGAACAGGATGATGAATGCAAGTGCGACGCCAACAGTATCCTTGAAAACCTGTTCGGGGAAAAACTTGCGCTTGGGCGCCGTATCGCCCGGAGCCGCCGCGACGCCGTGCTTGCGCACCAGATAGATGTGAACCCCGATGATGATGATGGTGAGCGGCGGCAGCAGCACGGTGTGCAGCGCGTAGAAGCGCGAGAACGTGACGTTGCCAACGGCGCCCTGGCTACCCAGCAGCCGCAAAAGATACGGCCCGGCGATGGGCGCCTGCGATGCTATCTGGGTGGTGACCACGGTGCCCCAATAGGCGCGATTGTCCCAGGGCAACAGATAGCCGGTTAGCCCGAACGCCAGCGTGATCAACAGCAGCGTCACGCCCACCATCCAAGTTGCTTCGCGCGGCTTCTTGTACGCGCCATAGATGAAGACCTGGATCATGTGCAGCACAACGATGATGAGCATCATGCTGGCGCCCCAATGGTGCAGGCCGCGGATCAACGGGCCACCGGTTAGCTCCGTCATGATGTACTTCACGCTGTTGTAGGCTTCGCCGGGGGTGGGTGCGTAGTTAAAGGCCAGCAGGGCGCCGGTGAAGACTTGAATGACGAAGAAGAATACGGCCATGCTGCCGATGATCTGGTGCCATCCGGCGGAGGCTGGGATGTCTTCGTACAGAAAATTCTTGACCGCGCTTTCCAGGCCGGTGCGATGTTCGAGCCAGTCAATGATGGTGCGCATGGTGAATTAGGCGCGGGGTTCCAGCGGCCCGATCTCGAGCTTGCCGGCGTCGATCTTGGTCATCAAGCGATCGAGCGGACGCGGCGCGGGTCCGCCCAGCACCTTTCCATCGATGGAGAAGACGGAGCCGTGGCAAGGACACACGAAGGTATGGCTGGGGTCGTCCCAGTGGTAGGCGCAGGCCAAGTGCGTGCACTCCGGGGAAAACGCCACGATATCGTTATTGGATTTTTTGACTACCCAGGCGGTGGCCTTCACGTTAGTAATCTTCCACCCATCCACGCGCGTGCGTTTGAAAGAGATTTCGGTGGGGGTGCCGGTGGGGATATTCGAAAGGTCGGCCGTTTCCACCCATTCAGCCTCCTTACGCAGCTTTGGGGGGAAAAACAGGTAAATGGCCGCCGGGACCGCCAGGGCCAGGCCGATCAGGCCCATCGCGCCGTTGATAAATCCGACATAAAAAGCCCGCCGGGTGGGGGAGACTTCCACGGCCGCGTCTGTTTGGTGTGATTCGTGCATTTGGCTTTCTGGGCGCAAAAAGATATCTTACAAGACGCGAACCTGGGTCCGAATGTTACGGAAGGGTCTAAAGCGCGCCGTCGCCGCGGTCGTCGTTGCGGATGCGGATGGCCTCGGCTACGTCGTAGACGAAGACCTTGCCGTCGCCGATTTTGCCGGTACGCGCGCTGCGCACCACCGTCTGGATCACTTCGGACGAGCGCTCATCGGAAACCACCATTTCCACCTTGACCTTGGGCAGCAGATCCACCTGGTATTCCATGCCCCGGTAGACTTCCTTATGGCCCTTCTGTCGCCCATGGCCACGGACCTCCGAGATGGTCATGCCGTCGATGCCGATACCTTTCAACGCTTCCTTGACGTCTTCGAGTTTGTGCGGCTGGATAATCGCTTCAATTTTTTTCATGGCTGGCTGCGATCCTGGCGTGTGGTCCTCACGCTTCGAGATTATAACCCTCTTCCCCATGCATGCTGACGTCCAGGCCTTCCAATTCCTGGTCGGGCGAGACTCGCACTCCCAGGACCGCGTCGCAAATCTTGAGAATAATGAGCGTCCCGACGATGGCCAGGCCCCAGGAGATGGCCACACCGATCGCCTGGTTGAGCACCTGTCCCGGCCGCCCGTCGATCAGGCCTAAGGGAAGCGTTTTGCCCGAGCTGTCCTTCAGGTTATCGTTGACGGCCAGGGTGGCGAAGACGCCGGTGAGAATCGCGCCGATGGTGCCTCCAGCGCCATGCACGCCAAACGCGTCCAAGGTATCGTCGTAACCGAACTTGCTCTTCACCACGGTCACCATGAAGAAGCAGACCATGCCCGCGACGAAACCGATGAGCATGGCCGGAAAGGGTTGGACGAATCCGGAGGCTGGCGTGATGGCCACCAGTCCCGCCACTGCGCCCGAGATGCCACCCAGCACGCTAGGCTTTCCGTTGCGCAGCCATTCCACCAGCAGCCATCCGAGCACCGCGGCGGCGGTGGCAAAGTGCGTAGCGACGAATGCGCTGGTGGCGAGCGGCGATGCGGCCAGAGCGCTGCCCGCATTGAATCCGAACCAGCCCACCCACAGAAGACAAGCGCCAATGACGCTGAGCACCAGGCTGTGCGGCTTCATGGGCTCCGACATGTAGCCCTGGCGCTTTCCCAGATAGAGAGCGCACACCAGCGCCGAAACGCCGGAGCTGATGTGCACCACGGTACCGCCCGCGAAATCCAGGCAGGGGAAGCGGCCGCCGGAGAAGGCGTTGAGCAGGCCGCCCTTACCCCAAACCATGTGTGCCAGAGGGAAGTAGACGATGAACAGCCACAGCACGGTGAACAGAAGCATCGCGCTGAATTTCATGCGCTCGGCAAACGCGCCGGAGATGAGGGCCGGCGTGATGATCGCGAACATGAGCTGATAGATCATATACGTCTGTTGCGGAATAGTAGCGGCATAGTCGGGATTGGGCGCGGCGCCGACGCCATTCAAGAAGAGGTAGCGCAGATCTCCGATGAACGGCAAACCTTCGCCGAACGCCAGGCTGTAACCGGCAATCGCCCAGATAACGGAGACCAGCGCCATCAGGATGAAGCTGTGCATCATGGTGCTGAGCACGTTCTTGCGCCGCACCAAGCCACCGTAAAACAGGGCCAGGCCCGGGCCTGTCATCATCAGGACCAGCGCCGCGCTCACCAGCATCCAGGCGTTGTCGCCGGCGCTTTGCGCGGATTTTACGGCAGCCTCCAGATTACCGATGCGAGTTTCAGTGGCGGGAGAGACGGATTGGGCGAGCGCCAGCGCCGGCGCGAGTAATGCCACCCATAAGACGCGGCGAGGCATAAGATTTATTGTTACCGCAGGTGGCGGCGAATGGCAATGTGACTCGGAGCGGATATAGGGGCTTCCGCTGAACAATTTGCTGTCCACTTGCCGGCGAAGGTGAGCATAAGAATGTTTCTAGGCTTCCTCTTTGGGTTCCACCGGAGGTTTGGGTTCCACCGGAGGTTTGGGTTCCGCCGGCGGCTTGGGTTTCCACTGAAGGCCGCCGCTGAACTCCAGGCCCACGACATACTTCGTGCCTTTGCGCGTGCAACTGCGGACCGACGCAGCGCCCTGCAGCGCCAGTCCCGCGCACTGCATAGTCACATAGGTCTGTTTCTCGATCGGCTCGGAGATCTCGATACGCATGCCGGAAGGGGAGATGTCCAGGCTGCGGCCACTGACATACTTGTCTACGCCACTCCGGTCTTTCCAGATCAGCTGGATGGGCGACGACTTCTCGGCTCGAGCGTGCCTGCGGAGATCACCCTCACGGCTCATCGCTTGACTTTATATCATCGACAAATTCACGGCAACTTTTGGAAGACGCCGTTCCGGAGAAGTTGCAGCTCGCCGATCAGGTTCCTGGAGCTCAGCAGCAGAAAATAGAAACGCAGAATTTCGTCGAGGGGATAATTCATTGTCGCGCCAGCCTTCCGCGCCCGGGCCGCCTGCTGGTCGAGTGAAGCGATCATGCTTCCAAGATCCGGCCACTCCGGATCAAATTTCCCTGCCGCGACACTTTTTGAAAGCGAGTCCAGCGCAGCGGAGACGCCGGCCTCTAAACGCTCCAGATCCGTCTCAAACCTTCGAAAGTAAGTATCCGGCGAGCTGTCACGAATGGCAAGTTCCAGGGTGTCCACGGCTTGAAATATCCTTTCCACTTGATTGGCCAACAGAGCCAGAGACTCCCGCTCTTCCATGGGCCCAAAGGCTTCCTGGAGCGCAAACTGCAGCAAGTCATTATTTTTGCGAATCGCGACGGAAACGTCCGACTTCAGCGTTTCGATCGCGGCCGCCTCTTCACCGAAATACCTGCGCATTACGGCCAGGTACAACAGGCCCACTTTCGCGAGAATTTCCGCCAGTGCTCGCCGGACGCTGCGGCGGGCGTGGTTCGGCCACAAGGTCAACGAGACCAGCAGCGCGACCAAAATCCCAAGAGCGACCTCCGAGAATCTATGTAACGCGATGATCCACGCCGCGCTTGTATGGCCGATCAGCATGATGATCGCGACGGTCACGGTGGCCAGCCGCTGGCTTTCCGCCAAATGCAGCAGGTCGCACAGGAAGAAGGCGATGGTAACCGCGAGCGCGAAGCCCAGCACGTTCATCCCAAACACCGCCATAAAGATCCCGCCCACCACCGCTCCGACGGCCGTTCCCGCCAGGCGAGTGCGAGAAGCGCTTAACGTGGCGCCGACGTTGGATTGCATGACGATGAGCGCGCTGATGGCGGCCCAGTACCCCTCGGGCAGGTGGAAGAGGTTGGTGACGTAGAGAGCGATCACCCCCGCGATCGCGGTTTTGATGGCCTGTTTGGCGCTTTCCAGGGTGGCCGGGCGCGGGAGCATGTCCTATTCTCGCGTGGTGCAGGACCGTGATAAAATAAAACCTGTATGGCAATCCCCAACGTTAAGCGGTTCCGCCCCTTCTGCCCGTCCTGCAACGAGAGCCTTCACCGTAATGGCGGTCCTGCCCAAGGACGCCAACGTGGATGCCTATCTCAGCGATGTGGTTGCGCGCCACGATCACAAGGCGTTTCCAGGAAGCCAAGCTGCAGCACTTCAAGATCCGCGTCGGCCAACAGAAGCAGAAGAAAGCGAAGTAGCTCCTACTTCGGCGCCTCGCAGACGAAGTTTTCCGCCTCGTCGATGCTGCCGTTTCCTTTGTACTTGGCAACCTGCGGATACGCGCAGAGCGGACGATCGATCTACTTTACCGGCGCTGCTGTGTGAAGCAACAATGCGATCCGGCGCGTGGCCTTTCTCGCGCCAGCTCGGTAATCGCGCTCATCATGTCGAACGTGTTCGGGCCCTTCGCCGCCGCCGCAATGCGCCCATGCCCAGGCGCCATGAAAAGCCGGATGGAATCCGCGGTCTTGCGCTCGCCGCCCAGACGTATCGACCACGCGCTTGTAGTAGTTGATGGTCGACAGCGGCGCGACGTTCTGATCGGCCCATCCGTGATACAGCAGCAGCTTTCCTTTTCGCCCGAAGAACGGCTTCAGATTCGCGTCGGTGGCGTTGATGGTTTCGTTGTCCGATTTTATCCGCCAGCGCGACGTCGCTATCGAAGTTGAGAATCTTCCAATCCCAATTCGGATCTTTGAACACGACGTACTTGAAATGATCGGTGGTGGCGGCAAATGGCTGCGGACCGGCCAGCGTGGCCCAACCCAGTTCAGCGCCCGGCTCCAGGCCCGGATAAATCTCTTCACCCGTGCGCGGATTCCGCGATGGCGAAAGGATCCTCTTCACGGTTTCGATCTGCGGCGGCGTCAAGACACTCGGACGGTGTCGGCGCCTTTGCAGGCGATCACTTGCGGATCGAAGTGGCAGCGCGTGGGATCGGTGATCAGCCCGTCTTTCAGCCCATCCATGGCATCGCAGGCGTTCAGCACAGCTTGATGAATCGCGGGATATTTGGCGGGAGGAATGTAGCTGGCTGGGTCCTTGAGATTGGCGTGCGCGATCCACAATGGTCCGCAAATGCCAGGTGCGTGCGAGGATTGGCGGGCGCGCCGGCGATGATTCCGTCGTAGTCGTCCGGGAAGCGCTGCGCTTCTTTCAGCCCCTGCCGGCCGCCGGTGGAGCAGCCGTTCCAGTAGGACATTTGCGCGGCGGCTGCCGTAGAACGCTTCGATGATGGCTTTGGACTTCACCGTCATCTCATGCTCGGAACGATATCCGAAATCGATCACCTTTTCCGGATGCCCGAGCGCGAAACTGCCGCTGCCGCCCACGTGGCCGGTGTCGGTGGAAGACGTCGCGTATCCATCGTGCAGCGCCTCGGCCATGCGCGCCGTAGCTGATGACGCCGGCCCATCCGCCGTTGCCGACTGCTTGGAATTTTCCGTTCCATCCCGACGGCGGGCAGCCAGACTTCGATCTTGATATCGGAATCGTTGGTGGGTTTCAACGTGGCGGCAATGCGGCAAAACGCTGGCAGATCTTTGAGCGCCACGGCGGGCGCTGGCGTTCCTCCGAAGGTCCTGCCGGGCGGCGTGAACTCGCCCGCGGCGACGGATTGCGCGAGCGTAATGGTGGTGTTCGGCAGCGCCAGCGACGCGAGGCTGTCGCAAGTGGCGCCCCACACGGGCGCCGATAAAAACGCGCAGACCAAAATCAGCTTCATAGTTCCTCCTTAAACCAGATTCAGTAAACGCCGGGCGTTGCCCTCAGTAAATCTTCTGCTTCTCGGCGGCGCTGATGTCCAAGCCCTCGATGCAGCGGATGGTCTCGCGAATATAGAGGCCGGGCTTCGGGTTCGAAGGGCACGTCGGAAGCGAAAACGGCAGTGATCGACGCCGAAGAAATCGAGACCGCACTTGGTGGCGGCCTGGCCGCCAAACAGGGCCGTGTCGGCATAGAAGTTGCGGAAATAATCGATTGGCCGCTTCTTCATGGATTGGCGCAGCGAGACGTAATCTTCATCCGAAGTGCGCGAGCCGAGCACGTCCCAGCCGTAACCGACGCGTCCTTCAAAGTACGGAATCATGCCTCCCATATGATGCGTGACGATCTTGAGATTCGGATGCCGATCGAACATGCCGGAGAACACGATGCGCGACATGGCGGCGCTGGTTTCATAGGGCCAGCCGAAGGTCCACCAGATTTCATACTTCGATTTCGCTTCGGTCTTATAGTCCGGGAAGTCGGCGCCGCGCGCGGGGTGCATCAAGATGGTGAGGTCGCGACGCGCTGCGTCGTCGAATATGGGCGCGAACTCGGGCAGCGTCCAGCGGCTTGCCGGCGACGTTGGTGTAAATCTGAAAGCCGCGCGCGCCCAGTTCTGAAACGGCCCGGTCGATTTCCTTCAGCGATGCATCGACGTTGTTCATCGGCAGCGACGCGGCGAATCCGATAAAGCGATCGGGATATTTTGCCACCAGCTCGGCCAGTCCGTCGTTGGCGATGCGCGCAAACTCGGGCGACTTGTCGGGCGGCGCCATGGTTTCCATCGGCGGCGCCGGCAAGCGTAAGAAACTGGCAATACTCGCCGAATTCATCCATCACGCGGAACCGCGCGTCCAGGTCCGCGATGGTCGGCACGTTCCGCACGCGCTTGCCCATGTCCTTGCCCGCGAGCCCGGCCTCGATGACTTCGTGCGCGTAACGGGGAGGAAAAAAGTGATTAAAGAGATCGATCTTCATTGGCAGCGGCCATTATATCGAACGCCCGCGCCGGCTTCTCCGTATAGTATGTCGAAGCTTATGACTCGCGCCATGCTCGTTGACGACTTTCTCTCACGTTCTCTGCGCTATTTGCCGCAATCGACCGGCCGCAGCCGACATTCGATCAGAAACTGCTCGAAGTTCGCTACGACCTTCGGATCGAAGGCGGAAAGCTGACCGGCAGCGCCGCTCCGGTGCTGGAAAAGGCAATTTCCGGCGCGCAATACGTGCTCATCGGAGAGGATCACATCACGCACGAAATTCCTCAGTTCGCTAGCTGCGGTGTGCGACTTGATGGCTCCTCAAGGGCTGACGGCGATGGCGATGGAAGCCGGTCCGCAAGCGGCGAAAATGGTTGCGGCGTCGCTTGGGCAAGCCGGATCGGCTGGCCCGCATGGCTGCGCTCACCGATCGGTATCCGGATAGCGTTGCATTCCTAAATGTCCGGGAAGAAAACGATTTGGTGGACCATTGTGCCCAGGTCTCCCGCAATCCTAAATTCCAGCTTTGGGGTCTCGATCAAGAGTTAATGGGCTCGGCGGGATGGCTACTTGACGAGATACTGGCGACTCATCCAGGTCCAGCGGCCACGGCGGTTCTCAGCCCGCATGAAAGCCGAAGAGCAGAAGGATGCCGCTCTCGCCAAGGAAACCGGCGATCCATCGAAGACGTTTTTGCTGGCAGCTTCCGACGCCCAACTTTCCGAGGCTGCCGCGGTTCTCAAGCGCGAGGGGAACGCTACCGCCAATGAGCTGTTTCACGAGTTAGTCGAAAGTCACGAGATCTACCTCAAGAACATGCAAGGTTCGCCGGAGTCGAACAGCCAGCGGGCGCGACTGATGAAGCAGCATTTTCAACGGGACTTCGACTGCGGCGGCATCAAAATCCCAACGACCAAAGGGTGCTTTTCAAATTCGGCGATTGGCACCTTTACAAAGGCTTCAACCCTCTCGACGAGCGCGACTTGGGCAACTACATCGCCGAAATGGCGGACGGACAAGGAACTTCGTCACTCCACATCTGCATTCTTGGCGCCAAGGGCACGCACGCGCTCTATGCGGGTACAAGCGGCCGATGAAGCTTGAGCCGTTCGTCATGGATGGAAGACGAGCGATTACCGTTGGTTAAAGCCGGCAGTCGACAATCAGGTTCCAGAACGCGTGGACGCTTTACGACCTTCGCAATCTGCGTTTTCAAAAGCTCGGCGCCGTTGATCCCGACATGAAGCGCCTCATCTACGGGTATGATCTGCTGGTGATCGTCCCAGAGTTGACTCCAGCCCACGCCATCAAATAAGCCTCTTCGACCGCTTCAGCCCTTGTGATAAACTAGCCGTTTGCGCTCAGCGCGCCGAAGGCGCGCGTCCGACGGAAACGGAATCATCCAAAATGCTGTGAGCCAAAGCCTCGAAGATCTGTTAAAGACGAAGAATGCCGGTCGATCTCTTGCGTAATTCGCAGATAGGCGCCTATGTCTATCCCGTGGTTCCCTCCGAATACTCGAACTGGCGGGATGAACAGCGCGCGTGGCGAGATACCTGCGTGCTTTTCGACCAGTGCCACCACATGGCCAACGTGTACATGGAAGGGCCCGATGCGGTCAAGCTGGCTTCGTATCTCGGGTTCAATAGTTTCGCGAAGTTTCCGGTGGACAGAGCCAAGCAGCTGGCTCCCTGCAGCTACGACGGCCATGTGATCGGCGACGGAATCCTGTTTCACCTGGAGCCCGAAAAGCTGGTGTTTGTGGGACGCGCTCCGGCGGCCAGTTGGATCCAATTCCAGGCCGAAACCGGCGGATTCAAGGTGACCACCACGAAGGACGACCGGTCGCCCTCCAATCCAGGCGGAAAAGCGGTGATTCGCACTTGTTACCGCTATCAGATTCAAGGACCGAACGCGTGGAAGGTCATTGAGAAACTGAACGGCGGCCGCGCCGCCGGAAATCAAGTTCTTCGATATGGGCTACATCAATATCGCGGGGACGGAAGGTTCGCGCGCTGCGCCACGGCATGGCCGGCGCTCCGGGACTCGAAATATGGGGCCCGTACGAGGAGCGCGAGGAAATCCGCGCGGCGATTGTGGAAGCGGGCAAGGAGTTTGGCCTGACGCAGGTTGGCGCCCGCGCTTACGCTACCAATACGCTGGAGTCTGGCTGGATTCCTTCGCCGCTCCCGGCCGTCTACACGGGCGACAAGATGAAGGCCTACCGGCAATGGCTGCCGGCGGCCAGCTATGAGGGCACCGGCTCATTGGGCGGGAGCTTCGTTTCGAAGCAACATCGCAGACTATTACGTGACGCCGTACGAGATGGGCTATGGACCTTTCGTCAAGTTCGATCACGACTTCATCGGACGAGAAGCTCTGGAGAAGATTTCCAAAGAGCCGCAGCGCAAGAAAGTGACCTTCGCCTGGAATGCCGAGGATGTCGCGAAGGTGCAGCGGTCCATGTTCGGGCCCATCGAACAGCGCTATAAGTACATCGACCTGCCGTTATCGAACTACGCCTCTGCTTCCTACGACAAGGTGTTGATCGGCGGGAAACTGGCCGGTCTTTCGATGTTCAGCGGCTACAGCTACAACGAAGGCTCGATGCTTTCGCTTGGGATTGTGGAGCACGACGTCCAGATCGGCACGGAGGTCACCCTGGTTTGGGGCGAAGAAAATGGTGGGACGAAGAAAGCCACCGTGGAGCGCCACAAGCAGGCGGAAATCCGCGCCGTGGTCAGCCCTGTGCCGTACGCGAAGACGGCCCGCGAAGAGTACGCAGCGGGTTGGAGAACGGCGGCCGTTAAGTAGGCCAACGCCGATAACGGCTCCCTTACGGTCGCGGTTCAGACGGTGAGCACTTCCACGGCTTGCTTGAGCGACGTCAGCGGATCGCGCGTGGGCGTAAACTCCTGCGCGATGTAGCCCTGGAAATTCAAATCGGCGATCGCCTTCGCCACCGCATGCCAGTTCACTTCCTGCGTGTCGTCGATCTCATGCCGGCCGGGAACACCGGCGCAATGAAAATGCGCGATGTACTGGATGTTGTCGCGGATGGTGCGGATCAAGTCGCCTTCCATGATTTGCATGTGGTAAGCATCGTAGAGCAGCTTCACGCGCGGTGAATCCACCGCCTTCACCACGGCCACGCCGAAGCTGGTGTGGTCGCCCTGATAATCCTTGTGATCCACCTTGCTATTGAGCAGCTCGATGCACAGCGTGACGCCGTGATCCTCGGCGAATTTCTTGACCCGATTCAGGCCCGCGATGCAATTGTCGATGCCTTCCTGATCGCCATCCCGCGGCGGGCGCCAAATAGCGTGATCACGTTGGGGACCTTGGCGTCGGCGGCCCGGACGATGCTGGTCCGCGCCTGTTCTTCCAGCTTGTCGTGAAGCGCCTTGTTGTTCCAGGCGTCGTTGAATGTCCCCACGCCTTGCACCATGCAGGGCGTAATGCCGTACTTGCGCAGCACGGGCCAATCCTCGGGAGCCACCAGATCCATCCCGGTGATGCCCATATCAGACGCGGCGCGGCATAGGTCTTCAATGGGGATCTTGGCGTAGCACCAGCGCGCGAGGGATTGCTTCAATCGTCCTGCCGAAGCTGGAGCGGACTGCAAGCTCGCGGGGACGAGAGCCGCGGCAGCGCTGGCTTTCAGAACGTCTCGCCGGGTCATAAAGATCTAATCGCTAAAAGCGATGCTGTCTTTTTTCGCCATCAGCTTGGCAGTGTCGATGCCGGGGACTTTCGCCAGGCTGTCCCAATCCTTGAAGTCACCGTGGTCGGTGCGGTACTTGACGATCGCGTCAGCGTCCTTGGCAGCCAGCTCCAGCTGGGTCTGAAGATCCATGGACGATGCCTTGTTGACATTGGTCTTGGCGGCCACCGCCGGAAAATTCTTCGCCAGGTAATCGACGATGGTCGCGATCTCCGCGGGGGTGCCGGTGGCGCCGCGCGAGACCATGTAGTCGACAATCGACGCCCACCCATCTTTTGTCGCATGTTGGGCAACCACAACGTCCAGGCCGTGGCAGCTTCCACAGGTGTTCTCAACCAGGTCCTTTCCCTTGCCGGCGGGGAGGTCCTGCGCCTCCGCCACGGTCAGAGAAATCGCGAGAAAAGGGATCAGGAAGACGGCTCGATTCATATATGTTTCATGATACCCAAAGCCGCCGGTTTTTGCGGACCGCAGCTATTGTTTCCGATACCAGCCCACGGCTTGACGGGCGCTCACGCCAGGAGCGTCGTAAGGCGCCACGGTAACGCCGGCCAGCCGCATGGAACCGCCCGGAACCACCGGCAGGCGGTCATTCGTTAGCAAGAGACCTCCGGGCTTCAGCATGGCGCCGGCGTTCTCCAAAGCCAGAGCCTGCTCGAAAGCATCGTAGTAGACAAAAATGTTTGTGCCCACGATCAGATCGAAACGGCCCGCAGCGGGCAGATCGAGGCGTTCGAGAACGATATTCAGATCCATCGGCTCACAAGCCAGAACCACGTCCGGACGGATTCGCACCGCTCGCGTCTCCAGACCTTGCAAGATTCGCGGAGGAGCGATGGGAGTGATGCTGGTTCCCACCTGATCGCCCAGCGATTTCCAGTAGTCGATCAGCTCCGGCGGCCCCGGAAGCGCGGGGTCGCGCGGCAACTGGATGACATAGCCAATGTTCTTCTCGGCGCGTTCGCGAGCGCGCTCGATATGCTCGATCACCTGGGGGCTGATGTCGAAAATCGACATCGATAAGGCGTCGGCTTTTGCCAGCTTCAGCCGGACTAGCGAATCGTACAAAGCAAACGGTTGCAAAGTCTGCTGCGGATAATAGTCGTAGGCGGACGCTTCGTTCTTGTCGATGAAATCCAGGCCTGGGCCAATCACGGCCACGCGAGCTACTTGGCCTTCCCGCAGCGCTCCCCGTTCCTTCAGATCGCGCAAGGTTTGTTCGATGGAGAAGCCGGGAAATATGCCCGTATCGAGCGAAAGCCCGCGATCGCGGAACAGGGACGACCGGTCCAGGAGCAACGATGGATCGTCCGGCACCGTAACGCCCTGGGCGGCCGCCGCGCGCTCGGCGAGCGTCTTCCGCTCCTGAACCACGCGCTGGAGATTCTGGAGGATGAACACCGTCTGCCGGGCCGTCGCTCCAGGATCGATTCCCTGGCTTCGCACAAGCCGCTGGAGAAAAACGAGACGCTCGTTATCGCCTGGGTTGCCGCAGTCCCGCAACCAGATCGTCCACGCGGGCGCGCAAAACCCCAGCCCTGGAAGCCTCGGCGATGCCCTCCCCTTCCATGCTGATCCGTGGCCTGCTTGGTGAAGGAGGTGCCGTACAACAGAAGATTCACCATGGAATCCAGGTCGCCCTGCTGAAGACGCGCGCGAATGCTCGAGTCCTCGCGGCCGAGCCCAAGCGAGCCAACTGGCCTGATTTGCGCTTCGGAGTTCGGCGGGGAGAGCGTTTCGCCGATCGTCTAGGATCGGCTTTGACGTCCGCGTAAGGAATAAACGCCCGGCTTGCCGCAAGCAAGCCGAGCGCTGTGGCTAAGACTATCGAGAACTTCCGGAGCACTCCCTTAGTACATCAGAACGAGAACCGGGCGATCAACGTACCCGTGCGGCCTTGCAGGTAAGGCGGCGTGGCGCTTGTGATGGCGCCAGGTGTGGGTGACACGGCGCTGCCACCAATGGCTCCGAAACCGAAGACGATGGGGCTGTCGCCTGGGCCGGCCCTGACCACCGGATTCTGCGGAACAAAGGCGGTACTCGGAGGAGCCATCAAAGTCCGATTGAAGACGTTCACGAATTCGGCTCGGATAAAGAGGTTGAACCTTCCCTCCGGGCCAAACCGGAAATTGCGGCCGAAGTTGAGGTTCTCAGTGGGAGTGCGCGGAGCGCGGAAGTCTTTGTAGTACACTGTTGCGTTTGTCTGGGGACCAAAAAAGCCGTTGGTGAGATTCCCAGCGGAACAAGTGGTGTCGACGGGGCATGGCGCCCAAGCGTTTGGATTCAGCACCTGGGTGGTAGCCGCGTTGTAGGTACTCAGATTGTTGATATTGACGCCGGGCGCATACAAGGGCTGGCCCGGAACTCGGATCTCCTCACTGGGGAGCAAATTCAAGGTGGGGCTGGCGGGGGGCGCCAGAAACGCGCCGCTCTGGTAATTGGAGTACCAGCCGATCTGCCAATCTTTGGCCGCGTATTGGAGAGTTTTATTGGCGATGAACTCGGCTTTTGGCACCGTGTAAATGGCGTTAAAGTTCAGATTCAGCGGCGGGATCTGTTGCAATTGCCACTCGGAGGCCTCGGGGTTGAAGAAGTCCTGGCGAACAGGCCGCAGAAAGCCCTGTGCCCAGGTGAAGTTGGCGTTGGCTTGGAGCCCGTGCGACAGGCGCTTGGTCGCTTTGATCTGCAAGGAATCGTACTTGGAACCACCGGTGGGGGAGTTGGATGGTTCAATCGCGCCGAACTGGGGGAAGGGAACCAGTGTGCTCTCCAGCGAGTTAAAGGTGTTAAAGCTGGGATAGGGCAGAAAGATTGGTGATTCCCCGCGCGGCCATGGTGCTGATCACCTGCGGGCTGTTGATCGGCTGAGTGGTCAGAAGGAAATCTGCATAGTTGTTATAGCTCGAGCTTGCGCAGACTCCGCTGCTACCCGAGCAGGGACCCGTTCCGGGGTATGGATACAAATGGTAGCTCGCGTATTTTTGCGGTGAGATTTGGCTGAGGAACCCCAAAGGTCCACTGGGCAGCCAGACGGCGCGATTGCCCACGTAAGAAGCTTCCACGATGAAATCCTTGGTTACCTCTCGCTGGAAGCCGACGCTCCATTGGTTGATGCGAGGCGGCCGGTTTTCGTTGGCGTCGGGCACATAAGGAGTGGAAACGCCCGGTATCCCAACCGTGCCCGGGGGCGGGTAGATGTTCGGATCGGTGACGGGCCAGGTGGGTTGTACGATGGAACCCGGAGTTGCGATGTTCACATACGGGTTAATCCCCGCAAGTGGATACACACCGTTCGTCCCGATGGTGGCGCCGGCGGGGTTTGCAACGAACTGGTAATTGATCCCCCATCCGCCGCGAAACACCGTCTTGGGGTCCAGTTGATAAGCTGCGCTGAGCCGCGGCCCAAGGGCATAGGGGTAGGCGGACTTGTAGAAGGGGCAATTGCAGGTGCTGGCGTACTGTGTGGCCCCCGGTTCGCCATTGGCATTGGCGTTCGCTGCCGTCGGGTCCAACTGTCCCAAGCGCCCGTATTGCTCGTGCTCCGGAGAAGCGTAATCCCACCGGATGCCGTAGTTCAAGGTCAGCTTGCGGGTCACCTTCCAGGAGTCTTGCAGGAACAGCCCCCACTGCTGGTGTCCTTCGCGCGTAAACTCATTGGGAGCCTGGGTGGTGGAAGCATAGTCGCCTAGCAGAAAACTGGCGTAATTGAAGCCTTGGCTGAATCCATTCAGGCTGAAAGTCGGAATGAAGGGTTGGGCCGTGGCAACCGGAGTGCCGGCGGCTGACGCAACCGCCAAAGTAACGCCGGAATAGGCTCCGGTGTAAACTTGCTCCAGGTACAGCTCCGCGCCCACCTTGAAGGTGTGATTGCCGTGGACCCAGGTGGCATTGGCATTGAAGCTGGGCTTCTCCTCGTAGTTCTGTCCCTGAATCTGACCGGCCGTCCCGATATTTTGCATGCCGCCGTAGCCGCCGCATCCAACTGCGCCAAACGGGGCCGCGACGCACATTCCCGTCACGCTCGGGAACTGACGGTCCTGCACAAAGCCGGAGAGATCGAAAGCGGACGGGTCGAATTTGAGGAACGGCGCTCGATCGCTGAAGCTGGTGTGGTAGTAGCCAGCGCCCAAGTGCAGCAGGAGGGTTGGCGAAATCGTGCGGTCGTAATTCAGCCGTGTCGTGTAGCTGGGAATGAAGGTGCCGCGATAGCCACCGATCTCTTCCGGCAGGCCATCCGCGTTTCCATAAGGGGTCGCGATCTGGCTCTGGGTGTTGATCCTGGACCAATAGAACGACAACTTGTCCTTGTCGGAGATAACCTGATCGATCTTTATGGACGGTATCGCCGTGTATCGATGGCTTGTGATGTTACCGTTGTAATTATTGATGAGATTGGAGTTCTGCGGCTGGGGAAACAAGGCTTGGAACGCCAACGAACTCGCACTAAAAGCACTCTTGGGAATGATATTGCCCGGAAACGGATTGGCGTAGCCCAGCCCATTGGCGGGATTGATGCCGCGCGAGTTGGGATCGTAGATCTCGTTGGCGTACATGGGACGCCCTAGAGCATCCAGGCCCAAGGAAGTAGTCGGAATGCCGTTTGCCGCGCACAGACTGCAAGTCCCATTGGCTGAGATGGCCGAGAAATCGCCATTCTGAAAAGCAGTGGTGGGCACCGTGTCGCTGAAGGTCAACTGGTTGCTTTCCAGGTACTCCTCGTAGGCGAAGAAGAAGAAGGTCTTGTTCTTCCCGTTATAGAGTTTGGGGATGATGACGGGCCCACCCAGGGTGCCGCCGAAATCGTTACGGCGGTTGCGGGGCGTTACTTTCCCCGTGCCGTCGGAGTTGACCGTGAACGGATCCCCGGCGTTCAAGAATTCGTTGACGAAGTAGTCGAAGCCGGTGCCGTGATATTGATTGGTGCCGGACTTCATGGTCATGTTGATGACCGCCGTGCCCGCCTGTCCGACCTCAGGGGCGTAGTTGCTGGTCTGGAAGGCGACTTCCTGAATGGCGTCCGCGTTCGGTTGGGCCATCTGCGTATAAACGTAGTTCCCAAAGATCTGAGAGGTGGCGTCCTGGCCTTCGATACGCATCGTCTCGGTGAGAGAAACCGTGAAACCCGTCGCGCCACCTAGACCGTTGACCACCATAGGTCCGCCAACGGTGCCACCAGCGTTATAACCGGTTACACCGGGAAGGGTTTGGAGCACATTGTAGGGATTGCGTACCCCGGACGTGCCAGAGTTGACCGTCCCGATGCCCAGCAAAGGAGAATCTACCATCTGCTCCACCGTGACGTTGTCGCCCTGCTCGCCGCTTTCGGTCTTCAGCAGCGAAGCCTGGGCTTCGACGGTGATGGACTCGGTGGTCGCGCCAACCTCCAGCGGGATGTCTTCCTTCAGAACTTGCGCCGCTGCCATAGCCAGGTTGGTGTGGTTGTACGTCTTGAACCCGGCTACTTTCACCGTCAGTTCGTAGGTGCCGACCGGCAAATTCGTGACGGCATAATTGCCGGCGGCGGTGGATGCCGCGGTATAAACCGCCCCCGTTTCGGCGTTCCTGGCCTCCACGTTCGCTCCGGCGACGGCTAGTCCGGTAGGATCGGTAACAGTGCCAGTGATGGTTCCGTTGGCGCCTTGGCCGAAAGCCATCGGTGCAAGCAGGAGCCAACAGGAGATTGTTAGTGCCGAAGCAGCAGCTACAAACACTGAGCGCATAGATACGTCTCCCTCAGACGGTGAGTTGGTGAAACCTAACCTCGAGTGGCAGCAATATCGCCACGTGTGTTTACGAAACTTTAGCTTCGTCGAGCATATTCGATTTCACTGTTCCCGTCAAGATGAAAGTGAAATTTCAGTTGCATGCCGGACACTCCTGGCTGATAGACAGGGTGATTCGCTTCGTTGACATCACAGTGCGGCCGGATATACACTGGCCCCGCTGATGAGAATCGCAATTATCCTGGCTGTTCTGGCATTACCGATGTCGTCTCCGGCCCAGTACGGACACGGGAGTTGGACTACTTTCGGCGGCGACCCTCAGCGCAGCGGCTGGAACAAAACGGAGACTGATCTTACTCCCACGAATGTCAAACATCTGAAGCTCGAATGGAGCGTTAAGCTCGATTCTGAACCAAAAGCCCTGAGCAACCTGACTGCGCCGCTGGTACGGGCCAGCATCGCGACGCCCAAGGGTGTCAAGGACTTGGTGATTGTCGCCGGCGCATCCAATAAAGTGTTCGTCATTGACGGCGATACGGGCAGGATTTTCTGGGAGAAGACGCTCTCGGTGGAAGGCACGCCCGCACGACGCGATAGCTGGCTGTGCCCGAACGGGCTTACCGCCACTCCGATAATTGGGCCGGTTCCGAGCATCGGCGCCACCCCAGGAATTGGCCAGGCGCTCTATGTGCTGGCGAGCGACGGCAAGCTTCACGCCTTCAATCTGGTGAGTGGAGAGGACGTTCTGCCGCCCACGCCCTTTGTTCCCGCGTTCGCCAAAACGTGGAGCATGAATCTGGTGAATGGCGTCCTGTATACCACCATTTCGCAGAACTGCAATGGCGTGAGATCGGGCGTGTATGCCATGGATCTGAGCGGCGCCGATCGCAAATTTCCTACTTCGAGGCCGATATCAATGGGGCCGGGATCTGGGGCCGCGCCGGCGCAGCCATCACCTCCGACGGACGCGTGATCGTCGAAACGGGGGATGGCGCTTTCGATCCGGAAAAGAACCAGATGGCGGATTCCGTCATGGCCCTGTCGTCCAAGGATCTGAAGCTGGCCGATTATTTCACGCCGCGCAATCGATCGTGGATGACCAAGAAGGATCTCGACATGGGCAGTATCGGCCCCACGGTTTTCAATTTCAAGAATTGGGAACTGGCGGCCGCCAGCGGCAAGGAGGGCGTTATCTTTTTGCTGGACACCAAGTCGCTGGGCGGTCCCGACCATGGCGCGCCGCTGTATCGCAGTCCGCTGTTTGCCAACGAGGAAGTGAATTTCGCGGGAAAGGGTTTCTGGGGCGCTTTCTCTACTTGGGAAGACGCCGCCGGAACGCGCTGGCTGTATGCGCCGGCCTGGGGCCCCCCTACGTCCGCGACTAAGTTTGCGAAGCAGCACGGCGAGACACCGGACGGCAGCGTGATGGCGTTCAAAGTGGAAGACCAGGCGGGCAAGCCGGTGCTGACGCCCGCCTGGAACTCGCTGAACATGGCGGTGCCCACGCCAGTGATCATCGCCAATGGAGTTGTGTTCGCATTGTCCGATGGCGACTCGCCCGTGCAGTTCGGGCCGAGCGGCAATCTGCTGAGCGTGGAAGACCGCAAGGCCAGAGCCGGCCACGCCATCGTCTATGCGCTGGATGCGTCCACCGGCGATGTGCTGTTCACCAGCGCCGATACCATTCGAGGATTCTCGCATTTCAGCGCGCCAGCGGTGGGCGGCGGCCGCGTGTACGTCGGCACTGAGGACGGAATGATTGTATGCATTTGGATTGGGCATTCCGCAACCCTAGCCCTGCACTGCTGGCCGCATGGTTGCCGGCTGTGCTCGCCGCTCAGAGCTTGGCTCCCGGCTTTTCTACCATTTTTGACGGCAAAACATTGAACGGCTGGGACGGCGATCCCGCGTATTGGCGAGTGGAAAACGGCGCGATCGTGGGAGAAACCAAGGCGGGCGCCATCCCGAAGCAGAACACTTTTCTGATTTGGCGCGGCGGCCTCGCCGGCGGACTTTGAGCTGCTAGCCGAGTATCGGCTGACCGGCGGAAACAGCGGCATTCAATATCGCAGCTCCGAGCTGCCCGACATCCGCTGGGCTATGAAGGGTTATCAGGCCGACATCGACGCTGCGCAGAGATACACGGGGCAGATTTATGAGGAGCGGGGCCGGGCTTTTCTGGCATTGCGCGGCCAATCGGTTTCCATCGAAACCGGCGCAAAGCCGGCGGTGCTGGGATCGCTGGGAAGCGAGGCGGAGCTGAAAGCCGCGATCAACGCGCAGGGCTGGAACGAGTATCACATCATCGCGCGCGGCAACGTCCTGGTGCAGATTTTGAATGGCCGCGTGATGAGCATGCTGATCGATAACGATGCGGCAAATCGCAAGCTGGATGGCTTGATCGGGATACAACTGCACTCGGGCGAACCGATGAAAATCGAAGTGCGAAACATCCGTTTGAAAAAACTATAGCCGCTGGCTCGCGCGCGTTTCAGTAGCGGTCGGGATCCAGCCCCAGATGCTCCACCATATATTCGAAATAGGGACCATCCACCAGGAAAATCAGGAAGATTTCATGCACCATGTGGATGATTTTGCGCGTGGCGTACTCGAAGTCGCCATCCTTCACGGTCAGCGCTATCGAAACCGTTCCCCGCTGGTTGCCGCACGCCAGCCGCGCCTTGGCCGGATTCACGCGACGATGCTCGGGCAATTCGGCGGACTGCCGCGCCTTCAAGAAAGCTTGCAGGTCGCGATACATCGGCGAGCGCGCCGGCACGCCCGGCAGCACTTCGGGAAAACACAGTGTCTTCTTCGCGACATCGAGCGATAGCTCAAATGGCCGATCGTGGTGCCAAATCATCTTATAAACGGCCTGGCCACCACGCTTGGGATGCGCGCTAAATCCGCGAAAAACGGCCTTCTCCGCGTACCCTTCCAGAATTCCCGTCACCAGCGTAACAACCGGCTCCCTTACGGTCGCGGCTCGGCTGGGCGGACTCTTAGTGGGCAAGCGCTCCCACACCCGGCTCGGGATTGATGATGTTGCCCGGCGGATAATCCTTGCCGGAAGTGAATTCCTTCAGCGCTTGCACGTTGATCAACGTCGATACGCGTTCTTTCGCCGCCACTTCGTAGCTGGTCTTCAGCGCCTTGCGGAATTCATCGGGCGTGCGCACATATTCGCCGCGCGCGCCCAGGCCCTCGGCCATCTTGTCGTAGCGCAGATTCTCCTGGAACAGATACATGTGCATCGATCGGGGCGTCCCCACCGCGCTCGGCCACATGCCCCAGGCATTGTTGTTGTAGACGATGCAAATGATCGGGATTTTATATTTGGCCGCGGTGTCCAACTCAAACATGCTGTACGTGATTCCCGCGTCGCTGGTGATCACCAGCACCGGCGCGCCTTTGTACGGCGCCTGCGGCCCCACGCCCAATTGCACTGCCGCGCCCGGCGCCGATCATCATCGCCAGATCCGGGCCCACGGCCGAGTATTGATAAGGACAGTTCACTTCTTGTCCCGGCCGATAGGCGCGCAGCCAGCGCGCTCCGGCATTGCCGATGGTCCAGCCGCCCCAACCCGTCACGGTCTGCTTCGGATCGATGCTGCCCTTGTACAGAAAATCGTGCACTTCCTTGCACACCACCGCATGATGCACGGTGTTCGTGGCCTGGCTGTGCTTCACGCCTTGCTCGTATTCATCCAGAAGCTGCTTCTCATACTTCTGCCGCGCCGCGGCCAACTCGCCCACCCAGGCGTCGCGCTTCTTTCTGCGGCAGATCGCTCGCCAGACCTTCCAGGAAAGCGCCTTCATCGGCGACGATTCCCAAATCGAGCGGCCAGTTCCGGCCCAGGTCCTCGCCGGTTGGATTCACACGAATCGCTTTGGCGTCCGGATGGAAGCGCCATCGCTCCGTTTTGGACGGCATGCTGTACTGGCCGACAAAAACCACCAGGTCCGCGCTCATGAAGGCATCGGGCGACAGGCTGGCGGACAGCCGATGCTCATCGGGAAAATGCCCGCGCATTGGTCCCGATGTCACCACCGCGATGTCGTTCTTCTCCGCCGCCACCATCAGCGGCTCCCAGGCTTTGTGGAAAAACACGCCGTGGCCGGCCACGATCACCGGGCGCTCGGCGCGATTGATCATGTCAACGGCTTGCGCCAAATCCTTCGGCGCAGGATGCGGCCGCGACTCGGTGCGGTATTTCTCCTTGCTGTAATATTCCTTCACCTCCGATTCCGCCATGAATCGATGGTTGTAAATTTCGCCCGGAAAATCCAGATGCACCGGTCCCGGCACGCCCGTTTTCAGATTACGGAACGCGTAGGCGGTGTATTCATGGATTCGATCCGGCGCAATCAGCCGCTTGCCATATTTCTTCAGTCCCTCGGTGGTCGGCTGCTGATAACCGGTTTGAATGAAGTACTCGCGATCGTCGGTGGCGATGGTCACGTTGCTCGCCAGCACCAGCAGCGGCGTGCGCGCGCGATGCGCCACCGCGATGTTCATGATCATGTTCGTGAAGCCCGGGCCTTCGGTGCCCGAACACGCCGTCACTTCGCCGGTGCAGCGCGAAAATCCGTCCGCCGCCGACGTCATGGAGCCTTCCGAGCGGCCGCCAAACGCCGGAATCCCGGCCGCCGAAATCGCATTGATGATCTGGTAATTGCCCGGACAGCAGAACAGCGCGGCCAGGTTTTCTTCCTTGCAGGATTTGGCGAAAACTTCCGCGCCGGTCATCCCGCCCTTGGCGTCGAAGGACCCCAGCTTGGTGGCCTCCGCCAGGCTGTCGGTGATGTCTTTGGGAATACGAATGGAGGGAATGGGAGGAGGAGTGGCGGCAAAAATTTTGCCCGGATTCACCAGCGCGGCCGCCAGCGGCGCCCGCGCCCACGGAGGCAAACAAGACCTCGGCGCGATGGACGGGACTCCGGCTCGGGGGCGCCGTTGGTTTTATTCTCGGTCTTCTGGATGTTCTCGCTCATGTTGAGTCTCCTCTGACTTGCTCGTCATCTTGAACTGCCGGCCTGCACGGACGCCGGCCACAGGCTGCGGACGAAATTCACCAAATTCCAAATGTCGGTTTCGGTAGTCGATCTGCGATTTGAACGCTGGCATCTGATCGCCCGCGCCGTCGCGGATGCTGTGGAAGATCTCGCCTTCGCTGGTCCCGCTCTTGTAGAGCTGCGGCGATGTAAGATCGGTGGCGGAGGCGACCAGCGAACCTTCCGCCTTGCCGTCCTCGCCATGACAACTGGTGCAATTCTGCATGAAGATCACGCGGCCCCGGTCGATCGACTTCTTGGTGTTGGCCACCGGGCTTTTCAGCTTCTGCGCGTCGTCGCGAGTGAGCTTGGCCGGCGCGTCGCCCGAAACCCCCAGCACGCCACTGCAAGCCAGAAGCGCAATCGCTCCCCACCTTTTTAGGTACACCAGCGGCATGCTCCTTTACGCCCGGATGGGCTTAGACGCGTTTATCGTCGCAAATGGCGGACTCCGGCGTCAATAGCGGCACTCACGGCTCGGGCTTACTTTGCGGGCCTTCCGTGCTCCAGGCATAACGCAACCAGATCGGCGATGGTGGCTTCGCCCACGCACATCACGGAGTCCGCGCCGCCCCAATAAATCTTCACTGTTCCATCGGGCTCGGCGAACCGCGCCGCAGGTAAAGACTACGTTGTGGACGTAGCCGGTTACTTCCCACGGATCTTCCGGCTGCAGAATCCAGGAGTCGCCGACGCCGATGATCTTGGCCGGGTCTTGCAGATCGTGAAGGGCAACACCCAAACGATAGACCGATCCATCCATGGTCTGAAAGACGCCGTGATAGATGGAGAGCCATCCCTGTTCGGTTTTGATGGGCGGGGCGCCCGGGCCGATCTTCATTTCGTCCCAATGATACGGCTCCGGCCTCATAATGAGCTGGGATTCGCCCCAAAACCGCAAGTCGGGAGAATAGGAAATCCAGATCGACCAGGGCGCGATCTCCGAATGCGGCCGGTCCAGCCGGGCATAGAGTCCCTCAAACTTTTCTGGAAAGATCACCACGTTGCGATAATCCGCCTCGGTGATCAGGCAGACCTTTTCCACGTGACTGAAGTCTTTGGTTTTGGCCAGCGCGATCCGGACGCCGTTGCGAGAGTACGCGCTGTAGGTGATCAGGTATTCGCCGTCGATCTGCGTTATGCGCGGGTCTTCGACGCCAAATTCCTCATAAGCCGCAAATGGGCCCTCCCGCTCAGGAACCAGAAAAGGCGCGGGATCGGCAGTGAAGCGAAATCCGTCGTGACTGCGCGCCAATCCCAGGATGGACCGGCCGGTTCGCAGATGCGAGCGGAACAGCATGATGTATTTGTCCTGAAGCTTCACCACGGCCGCGTTGTGAACGGTTTCCACCGGATACGGGATCTGTGCTTTGGTGAGGATCGGATTCTGGCCGTAGCGCCTGACAATTTCTCTCATGACCGCCCTTCGCTTCCAGATCGAAAATCCTGCAGTAGACTCGCTCGTACGCCTCGCACCATCGTTTCGATCGAAAAGCGCTGCTCCACACGCCGGCGGCAAGCCGCGCGATCGATTTTGTGAACGCTCTTCAAGGCCTCCACGGCCTCGTTGACACCATTGACTAGAAAGCCCGTCTTTCCGTCTTCGATTACTTCGCGGCAGGAACCCAGATCCATCGCGATCACCGGCACTCCCGCGGCATTGGCTTCCGCCAGCACAAGGCCGAATCGTTCCGGGATGGTGTTCAGGTGCAGCAGCGCTCGGGCCCGCGAGAACAATTCGTTCTTGCCCGCCACGTCCACCGGTCCGATATAGCGAATCTCGCGATCGTCCAGGTAGGGTTCTACCTGCTTCTCGAAATATTCCTTGTCTTGAATGATTCCCGCGATGAGCAATGGCAGGCCACTCAGGCGGGCCACCGCGATGGCCAGATGGACACCTTTGTCGGGATGAATTCGGCCCAGGAAAATCAGCTCCTCGCCCGGCGATTCCTGAAACGGATACAGCGAAAGGTCGATCCCGTTGTAAACAGTGGCCAGGTAGTTCAGTCCCGGCGCGCGATCGGAGTCGCTGATGGAGACGAAATATCCGTCGCGATACTTCTGATAGACCGGCATGATTTTGGGAGACGAGAATCCATGAATCGTAGTCAGCACCGGCGTCTTCACCAGCCGGCTGTAGGTCAGCGCCATGAAGTCGTAATGGCTATGGATCAGGTCGAACTCCGCGGCGTGTTCGAACGCTTCGGAGATGTGCAGATATTCGGCGACTTTTGGGATCGACGTGCGGCATCCTCTTCATAGCCTTGCTCGATCACAGCGTGCAGATGAGCGCGGCGTAACGGAATCCCTGGTAGCGAACAAAGTGACGTCCCAGCCGCGGGCGGCCAGTCCTTCGGTGATGTTGCCGGCGACGGTCTCCCATGCGCCATATTGCCGCGGAGGCGTTCGCCAGGCCACCGGCGACAGGATCGCCACGCGCTTCGTGTTGTCATTGGGAGTGCATGGGCGGGTTGCATGGCCGCCAGCACCTCATCGAGCGGGACGGTTGCGAAACCCGTGGCGTGGTCGGCCAGGCCGTACGGGATGATCAGCTCGCCTTGGTGCACAAGCGCGCCGCAGGTATAGACGACGTTGGGCACATAGCCTTCCCGCTCGTTCTCGTTGGGCTTGAGCAGAGGCTCGCGAAGGCGGCCGATCACCTTGCTCGGATCGTCGCGATCCAACAGAAAAGCTCCGATGCAGTACTTGCGCATCGGGCCGACGCCATGGCTCAGCACCAGCCAGCCGGCATCGGTCTCAATGGGCGATCCGCAGTTTCCAAGCTGCACCAGCTCCCACGGAAACTCGGGCTTAAGAAGCACCTGGCGTTTATTCCAGAAGTGCACATTGTCGGAAAACATCAGATAGATATTTTCGTTGTCCTGGCGCGAGAGCATGGCGTAGAGGCCGTTGATCTTGCGCGGGAACAGGGCCATGCCTTTGTTTTGGGCGGCCGGACCGTTCAGCGTGATGAATCGAAACAGCAGGAAATTGGAGGTCTCCACAAGCTCCGGCATCACCACCCGGCCGTCGTAGGCGGTGAAGGTCGCGTAGTAGCGATGAGTGCCATCTTCGTTCTGGAAGCGAACAAAGCGCGCATCCTCGATGCCGTTGCGTTGCGAGGGCGTGGCGGGAAACAGGATGCGCTCCGACAATTCCTGCTCCGGCTGGAACTGCACCTCGTAGTTGGATCGGGCCAGCATCCAGATTCCTTGAGCGGCGTTTTGATCTTCCCGCCCCATTCCATCGGGCGTGCGGAACTGTTCGGTCTGGAGACTGACGCGAAGCTCTTCCAGCGTGAACGATTCGCCGATCTTGTTCATCACCCGGTAAGTGAATTCGCCGGTCAATCCCAGTTCCACAAGCTTTCGCCCGAACAGCCCCTTCTCATAAACGGGGTTGGGGATTTGGCGCGGCTCAGTGAGGAAGCCGGTGGGCTTGCACACTTCGATCCGATGATCGGGATGGATGATTCCGGTTCGAAAAGTGATGGAGGAGATATGCCCTTCGCCGGTGGCGCGCAGGCTGAGAATGAATCGCAGGGCGCCGGCTGGCAGGCCCGTTTGATCGGGGTGCGGGACGATGGAGGGATTGAACAGCGCCGCGGCTTCCAACGAGTATTCGGCCAGGAAATAGGAGCCGATCAACAGGCGCCTTTGTTCGGAGAGTTCCGCGCCGGCCGGCAGCCATCTCGCGGACTTGTTCAAAGCGTTCCAGAAAGAGCTTGCGGATGTGCTGATGCCGCTCGGAGAACTCCGCGGAGACTTCGTCGAGGAGGACATCCACCTGGTCTTCGGCGAGCGACAGAATGCGTTTGATGATCCTGGCCACCCGCTGTGAATCTCCCGGAGTGAAGGGCCGCAAAAGCACGCGCCTTAAGTCGGGCTCGATGATAACGCTCGAGCGGCGAATGTGAATGGAGTCGACCTCCATCACACTCCCACCGCAACCGGTTCCTTGAAGCTGGTCACCATGTTTTGCGCCAGGCGCATTTCCGCCAGCGAAAGCAGGAAGGCCAGGGTGGATTCGGCCCCCTGGTTCCCGTTGACCCGATCCACGTGCAGTCCATCGCCGCAGCCGCCGCTCTCCGGCAAATACAGCTCCAGGCCGAGATCGTTCCAGCCCAGGAACCAGTCGAACGCGCGTTGCGCCTGTTCGTACCACCAGACGTCCGACGTGGTGCGATAGGCTTCCAGGCAGGCCGAGACCATGGCTTGCGCCTCAATGGGCTGCTGATCGAAATTGGCGCGCACTCCGCCACGCTGGTAGAAGCCATTGCTGCCGATCGGCCGGAAGTGGCCTTTCTCGGAGATCTGCAGATCGTTCAGCCAGCGCAACGTGTGCAAGCCTCGCTCAAACACCAGCGAGTTCCCCGTGGCGCGTCCGCTCAAGATCAACGCGTGCGGGAGTTTCGCATTGTCATACGACAGCTCGTCTTCAAACCAGCACCACTCGGGCTTCGCGTTTTTGGCGAGCAAGCTCCATGAGCCGGCAGGTAAGTTTATCGCGCGTCTGATTGACGAAGCTGTCACCGCTCAATCGCCCCAGGTATTCATGAATCCCGATCAAGCCGAAGGCCCAGGCTCGTGGCGACGTGAACTCCGTCAAGGCCGGCAGTGCCTGCGCGAAAAGTTGTCCGGCCACCATCTGGAAGCATCGGAACGGCGAACGGCCCACGGCTACACCCAGGGCCCACAGCGCCCGGCCCTGACAATCCTCCGACCCTTGGGCGTCCAGCCAGCGGCGGTCGAAACTCATGTGGTTGTGGAAGCGCTTGGTTTGGGTATCGAAAGCGTGATGCAGAAAAGCGGCGCAAGTGGTAGCTATGCCTCGCAGCCGTTCGGGCTCCTCGCCCAGTTCGTCCAGCAGCACCGCCAGGATGAACGCACGCGCATTATCGTCGGTGCAATAGCCTTCGGAAAAATTCGGCACTCCGAAAATGGCGTGCTGGAAGACGCCCGTGGAATCGGTCATGCGAGAGAGATGATTCAACTTCAATTCCGGCAACTCGCGCGGCCTTTGGTCCAGCGTCTTGGTGACGCAGTGACTTGCGGGAGAGCGCCGCCCCTTGAAGCCGCGACAACTCAAAGGAGCGCATATAATGCTGCGCCACGTTGCTCCAGATCATCTCGCGCCCCATCCGATAGGCGTTCTTGCGCATGGCATGGCGGCGCGTGTCGTCCCGCAGCAAGCCAATCACTTCCCGCGCGATCGCCGCAGCGTCGCCGAAGGGGACCAGGACGCCGCGATCCTCGGCCAATAATTCCGCCGCGTGCCAATAGGGCGTCGAAACCACCGCTTTGCCCGCGCCAAACGTGTAGGCCAGCGTGCCCGAGGTGATCTGCGCTTCGTTCAGATAGGGCGTTATGTAGAGGTCGGCGGCGCCGATAAACTCCTTCAGGTTCTCAAGCTCCACGAAATCGTTGTAGAAGATGACGTTCTTCTCAACTTTGTTCTTCTTCGCAAGCATTTCCAGGCTCACCCGGTAGGCTTCGCCGTGTTCGCGCAGTTCGTTGGGATGAGTGGCGCCCAGGACGATGTAAACAACCTCGGGAAACTCGGCCACGATCTCGGGCAGGGCGTTGAGCACGTACTCGATGCCCTTGTTGGGTGAAAGCAGTCCGAAGGTAAGCAGCACCACCTTTCCTTCCACGCCAAACTGGTCCTTGAAATAGGTGGGGTCGACGAATCCCACGTCGGGAATGCCATGTGCGATCAGATCGATCTTGGCCGGCGGCGCGCGATAAACGTCCTGCAGCATTTGCCGCCCGCGCTCGGTCATAACGACCAGCCGCGTCGAAAGCGAGATCAATTCCTGCATGACGCGCCGCTGGTCCGCTCTCGGCTCGCGCAAAACGGTGTGCAGCGTGGTGACCACCGGCATCCTCAATTCGCGCAGAAACGCCAGAATGTGCCCGCCGGCGGGACCACCGAAAATGCCGAATTCATGCTGCAAGCAGACCATGTCCACGTTGCTGATATTGAGGAAGTCCGCGGCGCGCAGATAGGACGACAGGTCCTGTTCCTCAATCTCAAAGCGAACCACTTCCGGATACTCGTAGCCGCCCTTGATGTCGTTCACCGACACCGCGAAACACTGGCTTTGGGGATGCGCGGTTTGGACGGCCGCCAGCAGGTCGGTGGTAAACGTGGCGATGCCGCATTTGCGCGGCAGGTGGTCGCCGACGAAAGCGATCTTGCGAACTTTAGACGTTTGTTGCATCAGTTATTCCTTTGCCTTCCGGCTCCGGGTCCGGTTCAAGCTGCGGAGCCTCTTCGGTTACGCTTACCGTCACATCCATACCGAGGAAGGACGAGGCCTGGCCGATGAACGTGCCCCACAGCGGCAGCACGTGCGTGTGATCCCAGGCGGCGGCCACTCGGATCAGATTGCGATTGCCGACAATGCTATTGGTTGGATCGAAGTCGACCCAGCCGGCGCCGGGAAGATAAACTTGCATCCAGGCGTGCGTGGCGCCGCCTCCCCTTGTGCCCATGTCATTTGCGCCGGGCACGAAGATGTATCCGCTGACGAAGCGAGCGGCCAAACCCAGGGAACGCGCTCCCTCCATCATAAGCACGGCGAAGTCCCGGCAACTGCCGCGCCGGCTCTTCAGCGTCTCGGTTGGATTCTGTACGCCCTTCTCGCTGCGTCTGATATAGACGAAATCTTCTTTGATGGCGAGAGTCATCCTGCGCAGCAAGGTCATGGTGCCGGTGCTGCTGGTGGGATCCAGGAACTTGCGGACCCAGTGCTTCACGTCTTCGCTCGGATAGTGGTGCACCAACGCGCGAGCCAGGTTGGGAAGCTCGTCGGCGGAGTAGCTGAACGGATACCGCTCGGCAAACTCCTCCAGCGGATACTCGGGTACGTTGGTTTCGAAATGTTCCAGCGTAACAACACTTTCAAAACGCAGTCCGCAAGTGGAGCCTTCGAATGTGGCGATGCCCACCGAGTTATCGAATACGTCGTGCAGGAAACGCAGATGCGCGGGCTTGGGCGTAATCTCCAGGCGCGCCTTGATGAGCCTTAGGTCATGGCTTTCCCTGGGCCGGAACATCATGCGATGCTCACCCAACGCTACTGGTTCCGAGTAACGATAAGCCGTGATATGCCGTACAGTGAGGAGGCGCATCTCAAGAAGTGGCTTCGAAGACTAACGAAGCGGCGTCACGCTTTCCGCAATTTCGTCCGTCCAGACTTGAAAGCTTTCCAGGATATTGGGGCCGAACGTGGTGGTGATGGCGACGTCCGCCGCGTCGCGGCCTCGCGCGATGAGCACTCGTCCAATTCGGGGCACGTTGTTCCGCGCATCGAAGGTGTGCCAGCCGCCATCCAGGTACACTTCGAACCAGGCCGCGAAATCCATCACGCCGTAAGGCGGCGGCGTCCCCATGTCGCCCAGGTATCCCGTGCAATAGCGCGCGGGAATGTTCATCGATCGGCAGAGTGCGATGGCCAGATGCGCATAATCCCGGCACACTCCCGTCCGCTCGTTGAACGCCTCCCAAGCGGACCGGGTGGAGCGGCGCATTCTGATAATTGAACGAGATATGGTTATGGACAAAATCGCAGATCGCCTGGACGCGCGGCCAGCCCGGCGTTGTCTGGCCGAATCGCGACCACGCCGCGTCCGACAGCAGATCGGTTTCGCAATACCGGCTGCCCAATAGAAAGACCAGCGTCTCTTCCGGCAAGTCTTGTAATGCAAGCTGCCCCGCGCAAGGCGAAGCAACGTCGGGTTGGGCCCAGTCTCTGACTATCCCGCTGCCTTTCAGCCGAATCCTGCCCATGGGCGCCACCAGGCGGCTGCACCAGTTTCCAAAGCCGTCGCGATAGGACGTCACTCGCGTCGGCGGATCGGTGGTCAGCAGATCCGGCCTGACCACGTCGGAGGATCGCGAGTAATGAATGTTGACCATGAGGATCATCGGCGTCGCTTGCGGGCAGTGGAACACGAGCTCATAGCCGACCTGAATCAACATGCGGATTCCTTTCGTCAGCCGAGCGGCCCGGTCCAACGAGCGATGAAAGTGGATATGCCGACGGTGACGGCGATCGCCACAGCGACGCTCATGAAGCGTAGCGCCAAACGACGTTGGCCGGTACTCATAATGTAGCGCGCACGCGCGCCGCCCCTCCTCGCCTCAGGCTCCACGCACCGACTTCAGCACTGATCGCGAACGCGCACCAGACCTGCCAATGCGACAGAAACCCGCCGGCGATAAAGAAGGTTCTGGTCCAACCGGCGTCGACGCCGAACCGCCACGCCGCGAGCGCGCCGGCCGCCACTGCGACAGGCGTCAGCAAGAGTCCCAGTAGCGCCAGCCCATCCGGGCCCTCTGGCCCCGCGCTGTGAAACAAGCGCAGCGCTGGAGTCATCGGACTGCCACCGGCTGGCCGATTTGCTCGCCGATTATTTCGCCGGAAACAACCAGTTCCACGCGCCGATTCTGTTGGCGGCCCGCGGCTGTGTCATTGGAAGCTACGGGCTGGCTTTTTCCGAAGCCTCTCGAAGTTACCGACGTGCCCGCCACGCCTTCCTGAGTCAGGTAGTCGCGCACGGCCGTTCCGCGATCTTCAGAAAGCTTCTGATTGTAATCGTCGCCGCCCACGCTGTCGGTGTAACCTTCCACCGCGAGCCTGAGCCCGGGATGTCCCGCGACGATTCCGGCCACTTTGGCCAGCTTCTCGCGAGCGGCCGGCCGCAACGAATGCTTGGCCGTGTCGAAAAGCACGTCGGACATATTCACGATCAGACCGCGCGCGGTATCGCGAGTTTGCAGAATCGCGTTGAATTGCAGCAGCAGATCGGCGCGCAGTTGGGTCCGCTCGGCCTCGGCTTGAGCCTTGTCCTTGGCGGCACGGTCCAGGTCTGCTTGCGCGGCGATTCTTTGAGCTTCGTTCTCCTGTTTTAAGCGATCCGTTTCGGCGTTGGCCGCAAGCAGCCGCGCGTCGCTATCGCGCTTCAGACGATCTGCTTCAGACAGAGCGGCGGCGGTTTGCGCATCGTTTTCGTTCTTCAGGCGCTGGGCGCTCTCGATGGCGCTGAGCCGCGCTTGTTCCGCTGCTCGCGTCACGCGGTCCGCTTCCGTCAGCGCGGCGGCACGGTCACCCTCGGCGCGTGCTTCACGCTCCGCTCCCACTCGGCGCTCGGTGGCCAACTGCTCTTCTTCGATCTTCTTCACGGTGATGATCCGGGCGTCCTCCGCCATTTGAACGGCTTCCCGTGCCACCGTGCCGATGGGCTTCTTGCCGGCCCTGCCGATCAGATAGCCTTCGGCGTTATCGAGGCCGACGACGGCCTTTTGGAACGTGTCGCCGGCATATTGTTCAGCACCCGTCCAGCGCGCGATCTGCACCGCGTTACGCGCCTCGTAGAGTTCTAACGGTACTTTCGGATTGAGTTCTCTCGGGTGAATGTCGCCGGGCTTCACATTCAGCACATACTGCCCTCGCGACAGCAGCTCGTATTTCGCGTCCACTTCTTCGATCGTCCCGGTAGTGTCTTTCCTGACGAAATTTTCCATCACCACCACGTCGCTCGGTTGTGTCACGGCGAAGTAGGGCTCGGCGGTCACGATCAAACCGAAGGATTGCAGTTCGGTGGTGGCGTCCAATTTCGTCTTGCCGCTGTTGTTGAGCAGCACTTCGCCGACGTTCGTCGCGCGGCCTTCTGGCGTGATGGCCCACATCACATACGTCAGATACTCGGGGCCAAACTGCGTGGCCGGCCCCAGCTTTTCCATCTCCGCGTCGATCTTGATGACGCCTTGTTCGCTCTGCACCTTCGCTTCGCCCCGGGCGTCCGGCATCAGCGCCGTCCCGCGGAAGCCGATCCGGGTGGATCCGCTGCGGTGATGGTAGTTGATGGCCTTGGTAGTCCTGGCCACCACGGTAATGCGATAGATCGGCGTTACAGCGCTGTTCTCAATGCTTTGTTGGGTTGGATTGGGAGCCTGTGGGGCTTGCGCCAATGCCAGTCCGCACATCGTCAGGAATAAGCTGGTGAACTTCATCTTTCTGAACCTCGATCCTTTTAGCGACGCGCTGGGATATGCACGAACCGAACCAACGCGGCCCGCCAGGCATCCGTTGCAGTTGCTCGCCCCCGCTCCGCCGGGTCCCGTTAAACGCTGAAAACGATAACCATATATGGTCAGTTGACCAAGTGTGGTCAGGACAAAAATACGAGCCGCGCTACCTATCGCCACGGCTCGATGTAGCTGTTTCGAAAAGGTTCTAGCGGTTGGATGTAGTTTCTGCGTATTCGTGTCGCCAATATTTGTTCAGCCTTCAATCGCGGCGCTCGACGCCTTAGTTTGGACCCTCTCATGCATCGCTTAGTCTCCGAAGGAGTACGGAAACATGCTTTGGACAATCTTCGTCATTTTGCTGGTGCTGTGGGCGCTCGGAATGGTCACAGCGTATACCATGGGCGGCCTGATTCATATTTTGCTCTTGGTGGCAGTGGTTGTTTTGGTGATCCGGTTATTTCAAGGACGCAGTATCGCGTAAGAAAGCAGAATTCAGAATTCAGAATGGCGGCCGCAGCGTACGTCTTTCGGCATTCTGAATTCTCGAATTCTGGATTCTCTTAGGGCACCTGCGCCACGGGGGCCTTTTCTGGAACCGCTTTCAACCGATCCAGCTCCTCCAGCAGTTTCGCCGTTTCGGCCTTGTCCTTTTCGGTAGACTCGGCGGGAATCGACGGTTTCGAGTCCTTGTAGTAGGCAAGAATATTTTCGCGCAGATCCGGGGAGATCCCGGCATACTGCTTGTCCGCCAGCTTTCCCACCAGCTTCGCGTAGGCTTCATCCGCCCCCTTGTATTGGCCGGCCTGCGGGGGTTCGCCCAGGTCTAGATTCTCGTTGGGCAGCTCCGGATGGCCCGCGTCTACGTCGGCCAGCAAGGCTCGGCAACGCACGATGGTCGCGTTGAAGCTGGCCATGAACATCTTTTCCACTTCCGGCGTAGGCAACCGGATCTTGAGCGCCCGAAACGGACCCACCTTGGGAACGATCTCGAGCAGGAACGTCACGAACCTGGTTCCAAAGCCGGGCTTATGGTACTCGGTTCCCCATTCCTTTTCATAACTCGATCGGGAAAGATTATAGAGAAACTTCTTGCGCGTGATGCCGGGAATCTCTTTCTGGAGTTGGGTCCTCTTCAGGTTCCAGGCCACGCGCGTCATGCCCGGAACAATGGACCCGATGCTATACCGATAGGAGCCGAGCGCCAGGGTCAAGTTCCCGAAAATGTCCTTCATGTCGATAGCATACGTTTCCAGAAAAGCGCGCTCGAGCAGCGGCCGGGACACCTGAAAACCGATGAAACTGCGATACTGATCCGGCGCGTATCGCCCAGAGGCCACCTGCAGCACGTCGAAGCCGAACTCCGTGCGGATGTGAGCCGTCGGATTGTCCCAATACGTCACATCGCTGCCGAATTTCCTCCGCAGCGCGGGATAGAGCATCGGCACGGCGCGGTTGGTGGCGAGGCGGTGCCCCTCCGTATCGGCGGCATAATGCTCCAGAGCGCCCAGCGCGAATGCGTATTCGTCGATGTCCTCGGAATCGCGGATCAGCGCGGTGATGAAATCCCCGCTGCGGACGTAATGCGTCAGGTCGCTGAAAAGGCGGCTGCTGAACGGATAATATCCCATGTCCTGAATGATGCAGCCTCCGTACGCGTAGGCATGCGCCTGCTCCAGTTGCTCCGGGGTCGCACCGGGAAACCGTTCGAGCAGCAGCTTCCGCATGGATGTATCCCAAACGGCGTCCACGATCGCTTCATGTGTCAGGACCGTATAGCCGTACGATAGCGTCGCCGAGAGCGCTGCCGCGAAAACCAGGCGCTTCGCCGCCCGGAGCCCGGTGAATCCGCGGCCCTTCCCGCTGTTAGAGCACGGCGATCGCAACGGCTTCGCCGGGAAATTCGCGCTTGTCGAGGTAGTACCCATGGTCAAGGAACAGAGCGGCCGGACCGATCTCCCTCTTGAATATCATCCGCTTGCACTTTCCGCCCGCAGGCTTACAGCCGTCCAGCAAGCTCCTTGTCCGCCTTCGATTGCTCCAAAGCGCGAGACCACTCATCGGCCTGCTTCTCGGCTTCCGCCGTCGCGATGCCGTAGCGTTCCTGGATCCGCCCGACCAATTGGTCCTTCTTGCCGCTAATGGTTTCTAAATCATCGTCGGTGAACTTGCCCCAGCGCTCCCGTGCCGATCCCGCAAACTGCTTCCATTTGCCTTCGATCTGATCCCAGTTCATGCTCGTAACTCCTCCGCCGGTAGCTAAGAGCATGTAGCTGGCCCTTCGATGGGTGACATCAGAATGGGAGCCGGCGTCTGGCAGAGCCGCGACCGTGAGGGAGCTGGTGCTCGGAAAGCTAAAGATCTTTGCGCGAGATATCGAGTTTTCGCATCATGGCGTTTAAAGTGGTCCGGGGCAATCCCAGATGGGTGGCCGCCGCGCTCACCACTCCATTCGCTTCCCGGAGTACTCGAATGATGTGTTCCCGCTCCACTTCGGCCAGCGTGGCTCCAGCGGGCGCTTCGGGGGCATCGGCACGGATCTCCGCCAAAGGCGCTCGCAAGGTGGATCCAGGCGAGAGAATGACCGACCTTTCGATAAAATTCTCGAGTTCCCGCACGTTTCCCGGCCAAAGCCAGCTCACCAAGGCTTCCATCGTTTCCGACGGGATCTTGTCAATCTGCTTATTCATTTTGGCCGCATAGGTTTGAGTGAAATGCCGCACCAACACGGGGATGTCTTCGCGATGCTCGCGCAAGGGAGGGATGGTGATGGGAAACACCTTCAGCCGGTAATAAAGATCGCTGCGGAAGAGCTTGTCCCCCATCATCTGAGTGAGATTTCGATTGGTGGCGGCCAGCAGGCGCACATCGATGGGAATGGTGCGTGTTCCGCCCAGCCTCTCGAACTCCTTTTCCTGTAAAGCACGCAGCAATTTGGGCTGCAGATCCAGCGGGATGTCTCCCACTTCGTCCAAAAACAGCGTTCCTTGATGGGCTCTCTCGAAACGGCCTATCTTCTGGGATAAAGCGCCGGTAAAAGCGCCCCGCTCGTAACCGAAGAGCTCGCTTTCGAGAAGTCCGGTGGGGATGGCCGCGCAGTTCAACGTGATAAAAGGACGATTCCGGCGAGCGCTCGTTTTGTGGATGGCGCGCGCCACCAGCTCTTTTCCCGTGCCGGTTTCGCCCAGTACCAGCACCGTGGCGTCGGTGGGTGCAACGATCTCCACTTGCCCCATCACGCGCTTGAGCGCCGCGCTGGTGCCGACGATTTCTTCGAATTCCGGAGAAGCGCCGGGCTGGTCCGCGATCTTCTCGGCGCGCTCCCGATCGGTGAGATCCTGCACAAAAGTGATCCATCGAAAAGGAGACGGAGGAAGCACCGCGCTCGCCGCCAGGACGCGCACCCGCGTCTCGTCCTTGCGAATATACTCCGTTTCAAAAGGCGTGCAGGCGCCGTGGAGCAAGCCTTCCTCATAGGCCCGCTCATGCGAGACCAAATATTCTGGCGCAACGATATCGGCCCACCGCAGGCCGCCGGCTATCAACTCGGCGCGGCTGTATCCGACCATTTTGAGAAATGCTTCATTCGCGTCGGTGATGCGGTCTAGCTCGCCGGATACGATCCCGGCGATTGTCGAGCCAGCGGGAAGCTGTCGCGCGCCAGATCGCTTGTTCTGCAGCGCTTCGTCGGTTCTGTGCTGCGTACTAAAGTCGCGCACCACCCGGGCAAAGGCCTGCAACTCCAGGTTCTGGTCCCTAAGAACCGTCGTCAGCGAGTTCGCCCAGAACCGCGACCCGTCCTTTTTCCTGTGCCAGCCTTCGTTAGCGGAATGACCTTCAGCGGCGGTCTTTGTCAGTTCGTCCCGACACTGAACTTGGATATCGTCGTCCTCTAAATAGAGACAGCTTACAGGCTGCCCGATCATTTCTTCGCTCTGGTAGCCGTAGAGCCGCTCGGCTCCCGAGTACCAGGCAACCACCTGGCCATCGGCATCAAAGGAGAAGAAGGCGTAATCCTTGCTGTCCGCGGCCGCGTTCTCTCCCCTAGAGTTGTCGTTGAGGATCAGGAGATGGCGCCCCGGTAAGATGTCGTTCTTCGCGGTATACACAAGCTTGTTGGGTTCCACAAGTTCGAGGATCCGCTGGCCGATCATCTTGCCCATCGAGAGGCCGAGCAGCTTGGCGGCGCCGGAGCTGGCATCCACGCAACAACGGTCGTTGTCGGCGAGCAGGATGGGATCCGATTGGTGCGAGAGAACAGCCTGGAGCAACAGCTCCAGCTCCTTCAGGACATCGCTTACCAGCCAGCTACTGGTTTCTTGCTCCGAGGCTGTGGAGTTCATCGAATCTCCTTCGCCCCGTCGATCCAGGAAACCGTGTGGTCTAGGAGACAGGCGGGGAGCGCTTGCAGGGTCTCGAAAACAGCGGAGAGCCGAGATTGGCGGTCGGCACTATTCTAGCACCGATTTGGGAGACTGCAGCAAATGATTGATCGCATTTGGTCACCCGACGCCCCGTGGTCAGTCTTGACCACTTGCCGCCGAGCCACGGCCATATTCTTACTGAGGCACGACCGTCAGGGAGTGCTTTCTTCCCTCATTCCGCGGTTGGGCAGCAGATTGCCTTGTCTAAGGTTGAGGAGTACCAGAATGCCTTTGATAAATTTAGTAGTGGCGCTGATCGTCGTGGGCATGGCGCTATGGCTGGTGAACCGCTATATCCCGATGGCCTCCAGTATCAAGACGATTCTGAATGTCGTCGTCGTGGTTGCGGTGGCGGTTTTTGTTTTGAAGTCCACCGGACTGTGGGGCGACGTCACCAACTTCCGAGTCGGGCGTTAACCCGGCGCGTCTAAGCTTCCGTCATATGAAGGAAAAAGATCAGCAGTTCGATCCTAAAGTTTTCCTAGCCGGGGTCGGCAAGGGAAGGACTCTGATCGATCACCGGAAGAACCACCAGATCTTCCAGCAAGGCGACCCAGCCGATTCCATCTTTTATGTCCACAAAGGCAAGGTCAAACTCACCGTGGTCTCTCAGCAAGGCAAGGAAGCCGTGGTTGCCATTTTGGGCGCAGGCGACTTCTTTGGGGAGGGATGCCTGGCCGGCCAGAATCTTCGCATGGCCACCGCCACTGCCATGTCGGACTGCTCGATTACGCGCCTGGAAAAGGCAGTCGTGATCCGTCTGCTGCACGAGCAGCCGGCTTTTTCCGAACTGCTGCTCCACCATATGCTCTCCCGCAACATTCGGATTGAGGAGGATCTGGTGGACCAACTCTTCAACTCCAGCGAAAAGCGCCTGGCGCGAGTACTTCTGCTGCTGGCCAACTTCGGCAAGGAAGGCAAGCCCGAGCTGGTGATTCCCAAGATCAGCCAGGAAACACTGGCGGAGATCGTCGGCACCACCCGCTCCAGAGTCAGCTTCTTCATGAACCGGTTCCGCAAACTGGGCTTCATCCAATACGACGGCCAATTCGATAGCGGACTGCAAGTTCATAGCTCCCTGCTCAATGTGATTCTGCACGACTGACGGAGCGCGGCTGTACGCACCCATTACAACTTCAGGGCGCCGGGACAGGAAAGGTGGTCAAACTGACCATTATTTCAACAAGCAGGCAGCAAACCGATAACTGTGGTGTAAGGTTACGACGCCTTTGGTGTCTACGCAGGCGAAGATAAGCAACTCTCCAACGATATCTGAATGGCCAGCAAAGTTTTCCAATGTCGAACCATGCTGTTGAAGTCCAGTTGACGTGATGCGCCTGGCGTGAGTCCTCCTGTTACTGGCCAGCTTCGGGAAGGCAGGCAAGCCCGAGCTCGTGACTCAAAAGATCAGCCAGGAGACACTGGCGGAGATCGTAGGCGCCACCCGCCCCAGAGTCGGCTTTTTCATGAACCGGTTTCCGCAAACCAGGATTCATCCAGTACAGCGGCTCATACGGCAAACTCATCTATTTGAGCAATTCTGAACAGACCAGACTAGGGTGAATCCCCGATACTTTATTAAACTCCCGTTTGTAGTTTGTTAAATCGCCGAAGGAGGCGCAGGCCATGACCGAGGACAGCCGCCACGGAACGATTTTGGTTGTCGATGACAACCTGGACATTCGTACGCTCGCTCAAAGATTCTTAGAGCTTGCCGGATACACGGTAATCACTGCGTCGGATGGAGAAGAAGGACTCTGTTTCTATCAGCAGCATCAATCCAGCATCGTGCTGCTGCTCACTGACGTAAAAATGCCAAAGGTCAACGGTTTCGAGCTGGCCGATCATGTTCACGCGATGGATTCAAGACTGCCGGTTCTCTTGATGTCCGGTGACGTCAGGTGCGATTACCGGGACTTGGAATGTTTGGCCAAGCCCTTTCGGCCCACTGAGCTGATGGAAGCGGTGAGCCGGACGCTGTACGCAACTGCGCAGGTGAAAAGCACGGCCTCGGCGGCATAGACGCTGGGTGTGTCGCAGATGACTAAGAAAGGTTGATCCAGATGACAAACTCCGCGCCTTTAACAACGATTCCGCTTGCCGCGCCCGCCGAAAACGGGGCGATCCCAGTCCAACGAGTATACCGGTTGAGAAAGTGCTTCCCGGTGGTTCAGTTCGATCTGGAGGCGAAAGGACGAATTGTCTTCCTTCCGGAAGGAGCGGAGCTTCGCCTGATTGGGCCCTCCTCCACCTTGTCCAAAGGTCTCGAGGTGGCGTGCAACAACGAGCTCTACAACATGTTTGAAGCGGATTTGTTAGGGCCATGGTCCACGCCCGTTAAGAATAATCGAAGGGGAGTGGTGCATACCAAGGCCATGCGAGCTTGCGCCTAGCCTGTGCCGACATCAACGCATGCAATCGCCGGCATCCTTTCGTCCGCCGGAGAACGTGAAAGGGCGAAGGTTGCCGGTCGCCTGCTTGTGGGCGAGCGCCGGCTCAAGTTGCGCCATCCACTGGAATTGAGGGTCCGGTTCCGTTTTTCTTCCGCGGGCTCGCATTTCGCCGGCACTGGCCTGGCTGTCAATATCAGCAGTGGCGGCATCCTGGTGGCGTCCAAGCATCAGATTATTGTAGGGACGCTGGTGGAACTGAGCATTGAGTGGCCTTCGCTGCTGCATGGAAGGATCCCCCTGCAACTCATTGCGGTGGGCACGGTCCTGCGTCGCGGAGCATCTCATTTCGTGGCTGCGTTCAGGCGGCACGAATTCCGTACCATGAAAGTCTCCGGGCCCGTGCCCCGTGAGGAAGCTGCGTTATCGGATGACCGGCCATCGAGCCTGCCGTCCGCCCAGTTAACGCACAACCTGACACCGCCAGCCAATCCCTGATCCCCAACCCCAACCAGCTCAACGCGCTGTGGTTTCGACCTCATTTGGTCATTTGACCCAATGCGGTCAGTCTCCCTGGAGCCCAAGGACATCCCTCAGCCCTTCGTATCCCTCATTGCCGCCCGAAAACGCGGGTAATCGGCAACGGGTGTAGGAGTGCTCTTGCCAGCCGCGTGGGATCCGCTCACAAATTCTGAATCGGAAGAAGGAATAGGAAAATGAATCTCGTAAAAGCAGCACCGACCGTACTTTGTGCGGCGATCCTCGCGACAGCGTTCCTGCCCAGCGTAAAGGCTGACGAATGGAACCAGAAGACCGTGATCACGTTTAGCCAGCCCGTGGAGACCCCGGGGGTCCATATTCCCGGATGGGCCGTGTTGCCGGCCGGTACCTATGTTTTCAAACTTCTGGACTCGGCATCCGACCGCCATATCGTCCAGATCTTCAACCAGGATGAAACGAAGCTCTACGCCACCGTCCTCGCGATCCCGGATTATCGCCTCAAGGCAACCGGCAAAACCGTCATGACCTTTAGGGAGACGCCGCCCGGACAGCCGGACGTGCTCCGGGCCTGGTTCTATCCCGGCAAAAACTTCGGCGCCGAGTTCGTATATCCCAAGGAAAGAGCGCTCGAGCTGGCCAAAGTGACCAACGCGCCCGTCCTATACACGCCAGCCGAGATCCCGGTTGAGACCGCGACGCTTGAGCCGGTGGTGGTGCAATTGAAACAGGTGCCGGTCCTGGCAGTGAAACCTACCGGCGAAGACGTTGCCGTAGCGGAAGTGGTCACCGCGCCGCCCGCAGCGGCGCTGGTAGCGACGAATGACGCTCCTCCAGCGGCTGCTGAGCTGCCGAGCACCGCTAGTTCGATGCCGCTGATCGGTCTGTTCGGATTGCTCGCGCTGGGCGCAGCTCTCGGCCTCCAGGTTGCTCGTAACCGCGCGCGCGTGTAGTAGACGACCTTTGGTTGCTTCCCCGGCGCGTTGGCCCGGGGCGTGCTAGGTGAGAACGAGCATAGAGGGGTCACAGCTAACAACATGCGACAAAGAATCACCCCGATACTGGAGGCGCGGATGCTTGGTTCCCGGCTGGATAGCGAAGGCTGCTGCTACCAAACCAAGGCGCGGGGCCTGGCAGTGCTCACCACGCCTCTGCTGAACAAGGGAACGGCCTTCACCGCGGAAGAACGAAAAGAGCTGGGGCTCACTGGTCTGCTCCCGCCCGCGATCAGCACACTGGAGGCGCAGGTGAAGGCGGCCTATGCACAGTACCAGCGCCTTTCCGATGCGCTGAACAAGAACATTTATCTGACCGCGCTGCATGACCGCAACGAGGTGTTGTTTTATCGGTTGTTGTCGGGACACTTGCGCGAAATGATACCGATCGTTAACGACCTGACCGTCGGCATGGCGATGCAGCAGTATCACCATGAGTGCCGGCGCCCGCGAGGCGTGTACCTCTCGATCGATCACCTTGACGGGATGGAAGCGTCTTTTGCGAACCTGGGCGTGGGACCCGAAGACGTCGACTTGATCCTGGCCACCGACGCCGAGCAGATCCTGGGGCTGGGCGATTGGGGCGTGGGCGGCATCGAGATCTCCATCGGCAAGCTCGCCATCTACACCGCCGCGGGCGGTATCGATCCTACGCGTGTGATTCCCGTAATGCTGGATGTCGGCACCAACCGCGAAAGCCTGCTCAAGGATCCGATGTACATCGGAAACCGGCATGCCCGCATCCGTGGCGAGCGATATGACGCTTTCATTGATGCTTACGTCAAGACCGTGACCCGGCTGTTCCCGAACGCACTGCTGCAATGGGAAGACTTTGCGCCCGGCAACGGACGCCGCATCCTAGAAAAATACCGCAACCGGATCAGCACGTTTAATGACGACATGCAGGGCACCGGCGCGATTACACTGGCGGCGGCGGTTTCAGCGGTGCGGGTTTGCGGATCCCCCATACGGAACCAGCGCGTGGTGATCCTGGGGGCTGGAACCGCGGGCTTGGGAATCGCCGATCAAATCCGCGATGCCATGATGCGGGAAGGCCTGTCGAGTGAGGACGCCTCCGCACGGTTCTGGCTGGTGGACGCCGCTGGCCTGCTGACCGACGACATGGGTGAGCGGTTGCACGACTATCAGGCGCCTTATGCCCGTCCAGCGGCCGAGGTGAAGCGCTGGAAGCGCAGCGGCTCCGATAGAGGCATCGACCTGGCCGAAGTGGTTCGTCAAGTGCGGCCAACCATGCTGATCGGTGTTTCGACATCCGCGGGCGCCTTCACCGAAGCGGTAGTCCGGGAAATGGCCAAGCATTGCGAGCGGCCGATCATCTTTCCGCTTTCCAATCCCGCGCCCTTGACGGAAGCCACGCCGGCCGACCTGATCGCCTGGACCGAAGGCCGGGCTCTGATCGCCACTGGCAGCCCGTTCCAACCGGTGACCTTTCGGGGAGTGACTTATGTCATCGGCCAGGTGAACAACGCCATGCTGTACCCCGGCCTATGCCTGGGAGCGATTGTTTCGCGCGCGCGCCGCATCAGCGATAGTATGTTCGCGGCGGCGGCCAACGCGGTATCCAGCCTGGTTGCCGTGCGCCTGCCCGGCGCCTCTTTGCTGCCGCACGTCGACGATCTGCGCATCGTATCGTTGACGGTAGCCGTAGCCGTCGCCGAAGCCGCCGTCGAGGACGGCCTGGCCAGCGTGACCTTCAAGGACATCGTGCAACAAGTGGGAGACGCGATGTGGGAACCGGAATATCGCCAGATTCAGGCGGTTTGAGAATCTCTGCAACACCCTCAGGGCCGGGAGGCCTGAACCCATGAAAATTCGCCCGTTGTATGACCGCGTTGTGATCAAGCGAGTCGAAGAAAAGGGAGACGCCCTGCGCGGCGGCCTGTATATTCCCGATTCAGCCAAAGAAAAGCCCCAGGAAGGTGAAGTGATGGCCATCGGGAAGGGCAAGCGCCTGGAGGATGGCACGATTGTGGCGCTGGACGTTCAAGTCGGCGACCGCATCCTGTTCGGGAAATATTCCGGCAGCGAAATCACCATTGAAGGGACCGAATGCATGATCATGCGCGAGGATGAGATCCTCGCGGTACTGGATCAGCAGCCTACCGCTGCGAAGCAATTGGACAAGCAGCCGGTGGCTGCCAAGAAAGCGAGCTAACCAATGGCAAAACAGATTATTTACGCGGACCATTCGCGGCAGGCCATCCTGCGCGGGGTGAATCAATTGGCTGACGCGGTGAAGGTCACGCTCGGCCCCAAGGGCCGCAATGTGGTGCTCGAGAAAAAGTATGGCGGTCCCACCATAACCAAAGACGGAGTGACGGTCGCCAAGGAGATTGAGCTCGCCGATCCACTGGAAAACATGGGCGCGCAAATGGTGCGCGAGGTGGCTTCGAAAACCTCCGACGTGGCCGGCGACGGCACCACTACCGCTACGGTCCTGGCGCAGATCATTTTCCGGGAGGGCGTTAAAGCCGTAACGTCGGGCGTGAATCCGATGGCCATGAAGCGCGGCATCGACAAAGCCGTCAAGATCGCGGTGGAAGCGGTTCAGAAGATGTCGAAGCCCGTTTCCGGCGACATGATCGCGCAGGTGGGCAGCATTTCAGCCAACAGCGATGAAACCATCGGAGGCATCATTGCCGACGCCATGAAGAAGGTGGGCAAAGACGGCGTCATCACGGTGGAAGAGTCCAAGACCATGGTGACGGAACTGGTAACGGTGGAAGGCATGCAGTTCGACCGCGGCTATCTGTCTCCCTATTTCGTCACAGACTCCGAGCGCATGGAAGTGGTGCTCGACGATCCCTACATTCTGATCCACGAGAAAAAGATCGGCAGCATGAAAGACATTTTGCCGTTGCTCGAGCAGATCGCGCGCTCCGGCCATCCGCTGCTGATTGTCGCCGAAGAAGTGGAAGGCGAAGCGTTGGCAACCCTGGTGGTGAACAAACTGCGCGGCACGCTGGCCGTTTGCGCCGTAAAAGCGCCCGGCTTCGGCGATCGCCGCAAATCCTTGCTGGAAGATATCGCCATCCTCACCGCGGGCAAGTCGCTGGCGGAGGAGACCGGCGTGAAGCTGGAAAGTGTGAAACTGGAGGATCTCGGCCGGGCCAAGCGAGTCACAGTAGACAAGGAAATTACCACCATCATCGACGGTGCGGGCGAATCCAAAGCGATTCAAGGCAGGATTAAGCAGCTGCGCGCGCAGATCGAAGAGACCAGCTCCGATTACGACAAGGAGAAATTGCAGGAGCGCCTGGCCAAGCTGGCCGGCGGAGTGGCCATCATCAAGGTGGGTGCGGCCACCGAAACCGAAATGAAGGAGAAGAAGGCCCGCGTGGAGGACGCCATGCACGCCACCCGCGCTGCCGTGGATGAAGGCATCGTTGCCGGCGGCGGAGTGGCGCTGCTTTTCGCCGCTAAAACTCTCCGGGATCACAAACTGGAAGGCGACGAGCAAATTGGCTTGAATATCATCGCTCGCGCTTGTGAAGAGCCGCTGCGGCAGATCGTGCTCAATTCAGGTTTGGAAGGCGCCGTGGTGGTGGAAAAGGTCCGCGTAAGCAACGACCCGCACTTCGGCTTTAACGCTGCCACCGGCACGTACGAGGACCTGATCGCCGCCGGCGTGATCGATCCTACCAAGGTGACCCGTACTGCGCTGCAGAACGCGGCGTCCATCGCATCGCTGATGCTGACAACCGAAGCAATGATCAGCGAGATCCCCGAACGCAATGCCGCCCCGCCGATGAGCTCCATGGGACACGGCGGGGGCATGGATTACTAAACCGCTGCGCGCAGTTCATCCAGCAGGTCATCTACCGAAACGATGGGATCTGCTGGGTGACCGGCTGGGTGACCGGCGGGGTGACCAAAGTGGATAGACCGCGGCTGGCCGGGATAGGCGATAGCGCCCGCATAGTCCGGCGCTGGATCGAAGTCATGCAGCGTCCAGCCGCGCGCTCGCTCCTCGCTCCCCCCGAGCGATACCATGCGAGCGGCAACACCCGGCCGAAGCGTAACCCGAAAGCTGTCCAGCGGAATGGAGAGGCCGCCACCCAGCGCTTTGATATAGGCTTCTTTGCGGGTCCAGCAGTGGAAAAAGGCAGGGATCTTTTCGGCTGTCTGAAAGCTCCAGCAGCTCGGCCGTCTCTTCGGGCGAGAAGAACCGGTGCAGCGATGTGTTCCAGATCGTGGAGCGCGCGATGCTGTTCGACATCCACGCCGATCTCACAGCCGGTGGTGAAGGCATAGGCCGCCAGATTGCCGGAATTGGACACATTGAATCGCAGGGAGCACGCCTCATCTATTTTCAAGCGCGGGCTTGCCCTGCGGCCCGTATACGAAATCGACTTCGGCGGCCCGTGTCCCAAGGTAACTGCCCAGCAGCGCCCGCAGATGCGGCGCGTCCTAGCACAAACGCGCGGCGATGCCGGTCGAAGTAAAATCGTTCGGCGCGGGCGGTTTCCTCGGGCGACAACCAGGACAGGCATCGCGCGAAATTGTCTTCCGATGCCTCCAGCCGCACCATCCACAAATGCACTTGCCGGTTATCAAGCTCGTGCCAGCTGCGTCTTTCATGGAGCATTCTTGGCATACATCCAAAGGTACAATAGCGGATGTGGCCACACTCACCTTCGAACAGGCCCGCCAGTGTGTTCTGAAGGAGCTGCGCGCGTCCCAGCCCGAACCGAAGATCGAGCTGGTCAGTCTGTCCGAAGCGGCCGGCCGGGTGCTGGCCGAACCCGTCGCCGCGGACCGCGATTATCCCGCGCTCGCGCGCTCGGTGCGCGATGGATTTGCCGTCCGCGCGGCGGATCTGCCCGGGGACTTGTTCGTGATCGGCGAAGTTCGCGCCGGCGAATCGTTCGCGGGCGAGGTTCAGCCGGGCCAGGCGCTCGAAATCATGACCGGCGCTCCGTTGCCGCGCGGCGCCGATTCCGTGGTAATGGTGGAGCATTGCACCGTGGCCGGCGAGCGCGTCACTGTGCCGCGGACCCTGGCTCCGGGCGAAAATGTCAGCCCCCAGGCATCCCAGGCGCGCGAGAACGAAGTGTTGCTGGAAGCGGGCCAGCGCTTGGGCTTCGCCGAAATCGCGCTGCTCGCCATGGTCGGCTCAACCAGCGTTCCGGTGTACGCGCGTCCGCAAGTCGCGATCCTCGCCACCGGCGACGAGATCGTCGAAGTCGAACGAAACCCCGCTGGATTACCAGATCCGCAATTCGAACGTGGAGTCCCTGGCGGTTCAAGTGAAGCGCGCCGGAGGATGCCCCACCATTCTGCCGATTGCGCGGGACCTGTACCAGGCTACGCGCGAGTTGATCGAACACGGGCTGCGCTTCGACATGCTGCTGCTCTCCGGCGGCGTCTCGGCCGGCAAGTACGACATCGTGGAGACGCGTGCTGGCGGACTTGGGCGCCGAGTTCTATTTCGATCGCGTCCTGATCATGCCCGGACAGCCGCTGGTGTTCGGCAAGGCGCGCGGCAAGTTTTTCTTCGGCCTGCCGGGCAACCCGGCGTCCACCATGGTGACTTTCGAAATCTTCGCGCCGCGCGGCCGTGGAGCTCCTCGGAGGCCAAAAGGAAGCGAGCCTCCCGCTGGTCTGGAGCAAGTTGTCGCAGGATTTCCGGCAGAAAACCGGGCTGACGCGCTTCCTGCCCGCACGTCTTGAGCGCGGATGGCGCCCAAGTTACTCCCCTGTCCTGGCAAGGCTCCGGCGATGTGCCGTCGCTGGCGCGCGCCAACGCGTTTCTGGTGACGGAATCCGGACCGTGAGAGCTGGACGGCCGGCGATTGGATTCGGGTGCTGCTGAAATAGCCAGCCTGATAGCAATATGACGACCAAGAGGAAGCTCAGCCACTACGATGACGCGGGCGTGGCGCGGATGGTGGATGTTTCCGCCAAGTCGCCCACCAAGCGCACGGCGCGCGCGCATGCCTTCGTGAAGATGCAGCCGTCGGTGATCGCGCAATTGCCCAGCAATCCCAAGGGCAATCCGCTCGAAATCGCGCGCGTGGCGGGCATTTCGGCCGCCAAGAAGAACCTCGGATCTGATTCCGCTTTGCCATCCGCTCATGCTGTCCCACGTGGACGTGGAGGTGACGCTCGAAAGCGACGGCGTGCGAATTCTGTCCAGCGTCGCCACCATGGCCGCCACCGGCGTGGAGATGGAGGCGCTTACGGCGGCGTCGGTGGCCGCTCTGACGGTTTACGACATGACCAAGGCGCTCGACAAAGGCATCGAGATTCAGGATCTGTACCTGCTGGAAAAGACCGGCGGCAAGAGCGGGGACTTCAGGCGCCCGACAGCACCGCTTAGATGATCCGCGTAGCGGTGATTACGGTGAGCGACTCGGCGGTGGCGGGAACGCGCGAGGATCGTTCCGGCCCCGCGGTTCGTGAACGCGCCGAATCCCTCGGATGGACGGTGAGCGCGCTCGAGCTGGTGCCCGATGAATCCCTGCAAATCGCCGACGCCGTGCGCCGCCTGGCCAACTCGGGCGACGTTTCGGTGGTCCTTACCACGGGTGGAACCGGCGTGGCGTTGCGAGACGTCACACCGGAAGCCATGCGCGGCGTAATCGATCGGGAAATTCCGGGGCTGGGCGAATTGATGCGGTCCGAAGGGCGCAAATTTACACCTGAGGCCGTGTTGTCGCGAGGGTTGGCCGGAGCTCCGGGGACGCACGCTCATCGTGAACCTGCCGGGGTCGCCGAAGGGCGCGGTGGAGTCGCTCGATGCAATCGCGAAATTGGTCCCTCACGTGCTGGATCTTTTGGAGGGGAGGACTGGCCACGACGCATGTGCCAAACTAGAGTTATGCGCACCGCGCTGATATTCCTCATTTGCGCCGCTGGATTTGCTCAGGCACCCGGGACACTCGATCCGGCCAGGGTGCCCGGTGCTAAACAGGCGCCGGCAGCGCTTTTGCCACCGCCGGTCTCGACCCGGGACTCTGGCGATCCCACGTTCAGTTACGGCGACTACCGTCGTAATGGCGCCCACCACGGTGCGCGATCGCAATGGCGAATTCGTGAATGGCCTGCAACTGCAGGATTTCGAGCTTTACGACAACGGCAAACTGCAGAAGGTCAACGCCGACGTCCGGGATGAGCCGCTTTCGCTGGTGGTAGCGGTGCAGCGCAGTTCCAACCTGAACGACTTCCTGCCCAAGATTCAAAACATCGGAAGCATGCTCAACCAGCTGGTCGCGGGCCAGAACGGAGAAGTGGCCGTGGTGGGATTCGATCATCGCATTCAGGTGATGCAGGATTTCACCAGCGAGGGCACCAAGATCTCCGAAGCGATGAAGAAGATGACGCCGGGCAGCTCCAACCACGCGGTGATCGACGCGGTGAATCAAAGCATCCGCATGCTGAAGAATCGCCCGCCGGACCGGCGGCGCGTGTTGCTGCTGATTGCCGAAAAGCGGGACCGCGGCAGCGAACTGCGGTTGCGCGAAGCGTCTCACTGAAGCTCAGTTCGCCAATGTATCGATTTACTCTTTGGATATTTCGACCATCGTGGCTGCCCTTACCGACAAAGGCATGCCGCCGCGTCCGCCTTCGATTCCTCCCGAGGCGCAGCACCTGCCTGGCGGTTATTCCGCCACTCCCACCACGGTGGACCAGAATTACTACCTGGGCAACTACATCCCGGTGTTCGTCGACATTTTCAAAGCGGCGAAGAGCATTTTCGTGGACGATACGCTGGACGTTTTCACCCGCTTCACGGGCGGCCGGGAATATTCGTTCGTCGGTGAGAAAAGCTTGGAAAAGGCGATCTCAGGGATTAGCGACGAGCTGCACAGCCAGTATCTATTAAGCTATTCGCCAACAATCAGACGGAAGGCGGATTCCACGAGATCAAGGTGATTGTAAATCGCCCCAATCTGGAAGTCCGCACGCGTCCTGGCTATTGGGTGGCTGGGCGCCCCGAGTAGCCGGCCCCCAAAGAAGATAGCCTTAGGGATTCCGGTTAACTGCCCCAGGTCACGGCGTAGGCTTCTCTTGGCATGAATCAATGTTAGGCGGCGAAAGATGTTCGGCGCTATGGAAATATAGTACGGGCTAGTTGTAGTACGGACTATCCCCGAAAGCCGATCGCCGCGAAACTAACCACGCTCTGCTCGTCGATGTTCCACTGCTGGTAGCGCCTCAACGTCCCGCGAGCTTGCGGAACCACCTTCAGGAACGTATAGATGGGCGCCGAGCCGCACCATTTCAGATCGTCCTGATTCTCCTGCACCAGATCCCAGAATCCAGGCGCGTCGGCCTCGGTGAGCCGCTCGATCCGGCGCTTGTCCCGTTCGGCGACGGCGGCCATTTCGCCTTCCTCGGCGCGGGCGATCATCTGGTCCCCGTAGCGGCGGCCCATATGCGCCATATCTACGCCCAGCACCCAGAACAGCTTGTTCCCTTCCCGCGCGGAGAGATTGCCCAGACCATCGAAGAAGCGTTGCACGTGCTCGTTCCCTTCCGGCTTGCCGCCTTGATAAATGCTGCGCAGGAAGGACCCGCACAGAATCGGAAGAATGCGAATGTTCGGGCCGTAAAGATATTGCAGAAACAGCACCTGAAATTCGATGGAGTGCTCGATGGCGTGGCAGTAATCCTCCATGCGAATCGAATCCGGCGCGGCTTGCGCCAGTTCGTCCACCAACCTGGTGTCGGTAACCGTCTCGCCGAACGGCGTCACGAACGGTTTGCGCGTCAGGCCGAAGCGGTCCGGCTCGCCATAATGCGAAGTGCCGAGCACGACGAACGTTCGGTCCTGATACGAAGGCAGGCAGCGCGGAATAAGCGTCGCGGTAGGATTCCCAGCCGCCAAAGGGGCTGACGTGCGGCGCCGCGATGCCAATGAGCGAGTCTTCTGGGCTACAGTCGGCAGGCGGCGCGCCTTGCATGAATTCAGAAATCGTCTTGCGCGCTTCGTCGGCGTTGTCCGGATAAGCCGAGCCGGCGTGCGACGGCCTCGCGCTTGGGCGCCGCGACGAATTCGTTGACGCGCGCCAGGCGCTGCGCTTCGAAGGCTTCGTCTTCCAGAAACCCGGCTTGGCTGAGCGTATCGCACAGATGTTTTTCCAGCTCGCCGATCTGGATCTCGCCCGTGATCCGAACCAGGTTCGCGCGCAGATCCAGCTGGTCTGCTCGCCGTCGAAGCAAGCCAGGCACTCCACCAATTGAGGCGGAATGAGCAGCATGGCGTCGGAAAATTTCAACGGATCGCGAATCAATAGGCCGGGATGCTCGGGATCGGAGGATGGAATGAAATCGAGTCCCAATCGAAGACGGGGAAGCGGACCTGGCACATCACCACTATCGCATGGCGCGGTTTACGCGAAAGGATTTTGAACCGTCACCGCGCCGTAGTGCTGCCCGGCGGCAAGATCCTCACTCCACACCAAATCGCACCCGAGTTCGACAGCGCTATTGATGATGAGGGCGTCCCACCAGCTGACCTTGTGCTGCCTCTGAATTTTGCAAGCACGCAACACGTCGCCGTGACTGGGGCGATGAATGGTCCAGCTTCCCAGGTCGGCGATGGCTTCTTCGGCTTCCTCGCTTTTCATCCCCAGCTTTTTCGTCGCGGTAACGTAGAATTCCGAAAGCACCTGGATGCTGACCGCCCCGGCTTGTTCGTCAAAGAGGCGCGTGATCAGTTCCACCGCTGCGTCGTGTTTGTGGCCCGCCCCACCTTCGTGCGCATAGACGAAAATGTTCGTATCCACAAACTCAACGCTCATGCAACTCGTCGCGCGTCCACTGGATCTGGCCCTTCGTCCCTCGATCGGGCGCGTTGCGTATCCGTTCCAGGAACCGCCGCCTAGCCTTTTGCGTTTGAGATTCCTGCTCGATCATTTCGCTGATGGCAACTGTAATGAGGCTGCTCATCGATTGATTCCGCGTGGCAGCAAACACCCGAAAGCGCCGCAGCAATTTGTCGGGCAAGCTTAAGGTCACGTTAGTTTGTTCCTTCACACAATTCAGTGTAGCACATAAATATGTGCAAACTGAAGGGGGGGGCTACTCCACCACCGGCAACCATACCGCGCTGGCCTGATCGGCGGAGCGGAACACGGTCTCGGTCGCTTTCAAATAATCCGACGGCTTCGCGAAGAAAATATTCGGCACGAAGGTCTGCGGGTTCCGGTCGTAGAGCGGGAACCAGGTGGACTGGATCTGCACCATGATTCGATGCCCCGGCAGGAACACATGATTGGTGGTCGGCAGGGCGAAGCGATATTGCTCCGGCTTGCCCGCGGGGATGGCCGACGGATGCTCAAAGCTCTCGCGGTAACGGCCGCGAAAAATATCCATGGAAATCGCCAGCTCATATCCGCCCAGCTCCGGCTGGCTCGGAACTTCGTCCGGATAAACGTCGATCAGTTTCACCACCCAATCCGCATCCGTGCCGCTGGTGGCGGCATGAAGATCGGCAATGGGCGCGCCGCCAATCTGCACGCGGCGTGGTGAGCACCGGCCCTTCATACGTCAATACGTCGGGCCGGTCGGCCACGAATCGCTGATCGGTGACCAGCCACTGCTTCCAACGGTCGGAGTCGGCAAAGCGAACCGGGCGCGGGAGATACGGGACCGGCTTCGCAGGATCGGAGACAAAGGAATCCGACGCGTCGATCCAGTTGGTTTGTCGAATCCCAATCCGAAGTTCGCCTCCAGATACAGCGGCTTCAACGGAGTTGCGCAGCCCTGTTCGCAAGCCAGCGGCCAGTTCCTTAAGCCGATCCCAGTGGTTCTCGCCGGTGTTGTAGATGAATACCAGCGGCGTGCCCGCCTTCGGCGCATCCGTTTTCAAGTAGGTGTCGAAGAAAGGCCGGAGCACGTCGCGCCGGAACTCAAGCGCCGTATCGCCGTTCCACTTCAGCGGCCCCAGATTGTAGCCGTCGTAATTCACCTGGCTGTGCCTCCAGGGTCCCATCACCAGGAAATTGGTCTTCACCTGCCCCGCGGCCTTGAGGGCCAGATAAGCAATGAATCGCGCCCCACATGTCCTCCTGGTCCCACAGGCCCTGAATCCACATGGTTGGAACTTGCGAGGGATGCTGCGCTACCAACTTGTCGAGCGCCTGCCCCTGCCAGAACGCATCGTAAGCCGGATGCTCGATCATCTTCTCGTCCCATGGCAGCTGATCCAGGCCATGCAGCCGGGCATATGCGCCCGCCGACCCCGCCCGGCGGAATGCTTCATAGTCGTCGTAGGCGTCGCGAGGCACGTCTTTGCCTTCGCCCTTCTCGGTTGTCTGGTCCGACACGTAATCGAAATTAGTCTGACGAAATGCCCCGTAGTGAAACCAGTCGTCGCCCATCCATCCGTCCACCATGGGACTCTCCGGAGCGGCCACTTTCAAGGCCGGATGCGGATTGAGCAACGCCATCACCACCGTGAAACCCTCATAGGAGGAGCCGATCATGCCGACGCGTCCGTTCGATTCGGGCGTGTTCTTCACCAGCCAGTCGATGGTGTCGTAGGCGTCGGTGGTGTGGTCGGTCGCAGTGGCGTTAAGCGGGCCGCGCACTGGCCGGGTCATGACGTAGTCGCCCTCGGATTTGTATTTGCCGCGCACGTCCTGAAAGACACGGATATACCCGCCTTCGACGAATACCTCGTCTCCCTGCGGCAGGATCGCCAGCATGTGCTCGCTGTTGTTGCGCGCCGTGCGATCGGTGGCGTTATAGGGCGTGCGGGTCAGCAGAATCGGCGCGTTCTTGGCTCCTTTCGGCACCACGATGACGGTGTACAGCTTCACTCCGTCGCGCATGGGGATCATCGCTTCGCGCTTGATGTAATCCTGGTCGGCGGTTGGGGCGGTGAAAGTTTTGGGAATATCGCTGTCGGCGGCTGAGAGCGCCGCGATGGCGCAGAGTGCAGCGATTATACTCACTCCCAGCAGGGCTCTTCGATTAGGACGCGGGCGGTGTGGCATCCAACATTTTAGCGTGTATTTCAGCGTGACAGCCTCGTTGGTAATGCGCCTCTAATAAGCATGCCGATGGGATCTCTCGGTATCCAAGCGGATGGTTCTCACGTGCGGCACTTTATAGATCAGAGAGAGTTTTACCCAAAGGCCGACACTTTCAATTTGCAAATGGAGGGGCGCGGTACCGTTGCGCTCCCTAACGCGCCAAGCGGACGAGTGATGAGTAGCGTCCATCGCTCGTCCCAACTCGATTAAGGACAAAGGCATGCCTGGATTTGAATCCATTGAAAAGAGCGCAAGGCTAAAGTTGCTGTGGGAAAAGGAGATTGGCCCGAAGGAACGGCATCCACAACAACGATGGTGGACCTTTCCGGGGCAGGGCGCCGTTATGGGCTTCTTTGGTGTGCGCGGCTTGATGATGGTCGGCGATCAGCCATCAACGGCCCCTTGGCCCGAAACGCACCCGAGCCGCATCTTGTTGTACGAGACATTAGTAAAGCTCGGAGTGCCTGATGCTCACCTCACAGACGTGATCAAGAGGCGAGGCACGCGCAGCGAGTCTCGCAAAGCATTGCCAGAGGATTTTCGGCTCCATATCGAGATTCTGCGACGCGAAATCGAGATAGTCCGACCGGATAGGATTGTTGCTCTTGGTCGATTGGCCGAGCAGCTTCTGCTGGAGCACGTGCCGGAGGTTCGAAAGGACGTGCGTTGGGCATGGCACTTTGCCTACGGAACGCGTCCCGGTAAGGCCGATGGTTTTGAGGCGAGCTTGCGCGCCGCGATTCTGTGAGGCAAACCCAGGTCGATCAGCAAGCCGGGAAAATTCACTTTTGAATTAATTGCCGGAGAGGCTCGCGTGTGCTTGCAGCTTTGCCGGGCGCGGCCAACCTCGGAGCAAACGATAATAAAAGCATGCGAAGATTCTCCGGGCCGGAGCTCGCCGAAGCCCTCTCCAGCCTCGCCGGCTGGACCGTCGTTGACGGAAAACTGCACAAGGAATACAAATTCGCCGACTTCATCCACGCCTTCGGATTCATGGCGACGGCGGCGCTCGGCATCGAGAAGATGGGACATCATCCAGAGTGGTTCAACGTCTACAACCGCGTCACGGTGGACCTGACCACGCACGACGCCCAGGGAATTACGTCGAAAGACGCCGAGCTCGCAAAGCTGCTCGACGAAATCGCCGGCAAACTGCAATGAGAGATTCTGCTCGTGCTGCTTGTCCGCGCTCGGTTTAAATGCCCAGGAACTCTTCTCCGGCGCCGCGGCGGTGGATCAGCAGATGGAGCGCGCCGTCCAAGAGGGTCTCATCCCGGGCGGCGGTGGTGCTGATCGGGCACAACGGGCACGTGGTCTATCAAAAAGCTTATGGCAGCCGGGCGCTGGTCCCGCAGCGCGAGCCGATGACGCTCGACACCATCTTCGACGCCGCATCGCTCACCAAGGTGATCGCGACCACGCCCGCCATCATGCGGCTCTTCGAGCAAGGGCCAGATCCGCCTCAACGATCCGGTGACGAAATACCTCCCCGAATTTCAGGGCGGACACAGCGACATCACCATCCGCAACCTGATGACGCATTTCTCGGGACTTCGGCCGGATCTGGATCTGAAGCCGGCCTGGAGCGGCTACCAGACCGGCATTCAACGCGCCCTCACCGACAAACCCGCCGGCCCTCCCGGCGTTCGTTTCGTTTACAGCGACATCAATTTCATTTTGCTCGGCGAAATCGTGCATCGGCTTACTGGAAAGATGCTGAACGAATACGCGCGCGAAAACTTTTACCAGCCGCTCGGCATGCACGAAACGATGTTCTTGCCGCCGGCATCGCTTGCGCCCGCGCATTGCTCCCACCGAAATCGATCCGGCCACCGGCCAGCCCTTGCGCGGCGAAGTGCATGACGATACCGCGCGCTACATGGGCGGCGTCGCGGGCAATGCGGGCGTGTTTACCACCGCTGCGCGATCTCGCCAAGTTCGCGCAAATGATGCTGGACGGACGGCCAAGGCAACGGCGTCCGGCTCTTCAGCGCCGCGACGGTTCAGAAGTTCACTTCACCGCAATCCCCACCCGACCAGCCGATTTTGCGCGGCCTGGGCTGGGATATCGATTCGCCTTATTCGAGCAATCGCGGCGAATTGTTTCCGATCGGCTCCTACGGCCACACCGGATTCACCGGCACTTCGATGTGGATTGACCCGTTCAGCCGTTCCTACGTGATCATTTTGACCAATGCAGTGCATCCTCATCGCGGCCATTCGCGTCGTTTCGCTGCGCAGCCGCGTGGCTACCATCGTCGCCGCGTCGTTCGGGATTACGGCTCCGAGCGTGAAACTCACCGGCTACAACGAGACCATCGTTGGTCCCGGCCTGCACCGCGAGGTGGAACCGAAGGCCGAGGTGCTCACCGGCCTGGACGTCCTGGCGGAAGACAATTTCGCGGCATTGCGCGGCAAACGGATCGGTCTCATCACGAACCAGACCGGCGTCAGCCGCGACGGACGGCGGAATGTCGATCTCATGCTGGCCGCTGGAATCCACGTGACGGCGCTTTTTTCTCCCGAACATGGTCTGGCGGGCGTGGAGGATCGCTCCGATATCTCTGATACAAAAGATCCGGCTTCTGGTTTGCCGGTTTTCAGCCTCTATCAGGGTTCCTCGCGCCGGATTCAGCCCGGCATGCTGGACAACGTGGATGCCCTGGTCTTCGATATTCAGGACGTCGGCGCCCGCTTTTACACCTACTCCTGCACCATGCTCTACAGCATGGAGGAGGCCGCCAAGAGACATTTGCCATTTTTCGTGTTGGACCGGCCCAACCCGATCACAGGGGTTCATGCCGAAGGCCCACATGCTCGATCCGGATCTGCAATCGTTCACCGGATGCTTCGAGATTCCGGTCCGGCATGGCATGACGCTGGGCGAGTTAGCGGCCATGGCGAATGGCGAGCGGAAGCTCGGCCTGGATCTGCACGTGATTCCGATGCGGGGCTGGGACCGAGGCGATTGGTTCGACGCCACCGGCCTGCCATGGGTGGATCCGTCGCCCAACATGCGCAGCCTCAACGCGGCGCTCTTGTACCCGGGAATCGCGCTGCTGGAAGCGTCGCCGAATTATTCGGTCGGACGGGGAACCGATAGCCCTTTTGAGCTAATAGGCGCCGATTGGATCCACGGCCGCGAGCTGGCCAGCTTCTTAAACGGCCGCTATATCCCCGGAGTTCGCGTGTATCCGGCGCGCTTCCGGCCCACTTCGTCCAATTTCTCGCGGAAAGACCATCGACGGCGTGCGATTCGTTATCACGAACCGCGACACATTCGACAGCACGAGGCTCGGTCTGGAAGTTGGGTTACGCCTTGAACAAGCTATATCCAGGGAAAATTGCCTGGCAGGAGAATCGGTTCCTGGTTGGGAATCACGAGGTGTTGAAGGATTTGAAGGATGGCGTCGATCCCAGAACCATCCTTCAGGAAATGGAAAACTCCCTGGCCGGTTTCATCCAGCAAAGGGAGCGATATCTGTTGTATCGTTAGGCGGCAGCCCGAGGACATGGCACCCGAGAGATGGCATGAGGCCAATAACAATTGACTCGGTACCTTGCCACCTAGGCCGCAGCGACTTTCGCTGAGCCCTTGGGTTCGTTTTTCGGACGATTCTTGCTGCCCGGAGGACGGCCGCGCCGCTTGATTTGCGACATCCAGGCTGGCGGACGTCCACGACGTCTCCCGCGGCCACGAGCCAGCCGTTCCAAGGTCATGATCGCTTCTTCGATCTGTTCCCGCTCCATCCTCAAATCGGCCAGCATCTTGTTAATGTCCATTCATCCCTCTCCCAAGAAATTTAGGCCTCTTAGAGCATGTCTCGTTCGGAAAAACGAACAAGAACATGTCATCTCTTTGAACTGCAATAAACTTTGTACCGCATTCTTGGTTACTTTTCAAGCTTCTTGTTCGGAAAACCGAACAAATGATCCTTCCGAAGACACGTCTTGTACTATCCCGGGCGGGGACTGGTACCGCCAAAATCGGACGAGTCTAGGCCGCGGGCCGCTTCTTCCAGTAAAAATAGAAAGGCAGCCCGAGCGAAATCAGCAGCAGCCCTAGCATCGATTCGCGGGGGGAACTGCGGAGCGTTGAGGCGATCAAGCAGGCGATCCCGAGCACGAAGGCAATTGGTACGAAAGGGTAACCTATTGTGCGGTAAGGGCGTGGCATATCAGGACGTCGAAAACGCAGCACGATTACCGAGGCCGTAGCCATCCCATAAAGGATGGCGCTGGCAAAAATCACGTAAGTATAGAGCTGGTCATAGCGGCCGCTGAGCACCAGCAGGCAGGCCCAGGCGCTTAAGAGCAGGATGGAAACGCTGGGGGTTCGATGAATGGGGTGAATCCGGTCCACGCGCATGGAAGAATAGCCCGTCCCGAGCCATCGCAAAAGGCACGCGCGATCCAGAGAGGATAGAGCCGTTGAGCGCCGCGAAAATCGAGATCATGGCCGCCAAACTGACCGCTGCCGCGCCGGGCGCCCCTAGGATTCTACGCATCATCTCGGCAGCCACGCGGTCGGTAGAGGCCACTGTGCCGGCGGGCAGGACGTAGAAATAAGCAAGATTGGTCAGCAGATAAATCGCGATGACCGCGAGCGTACCCACAATGAGTGCGAGGGGCAGGTTGCGCTGAGGTTTGCGCACCTCCGACGCCACCATGGTGACGTTATTCCAGCCATCGTAGGCCCACAAAGCGCCCACCAGCGCTGCGAAGAAGCCCAGAATTCCGCCAATCGCCGGCGTGGACGAGTGATAATTCGCGACGCTCCCTAGCCCCGACCCCAGATCCGATCACAATAATCGCGCCGATAAGACCCACCTTTAGGAGGGTGGTTGCTACCTGGACATTTCCGCCCACCCGCACGCCGAAGTAATTGATCAGCGCCAACAGCGCAATCACTGCGATGGCAAGCAATTGGCCATAGCGGATGGGAAGCGGAGATCCGCCTTCTCCGAGCGGCAGGGGCGTTACCACCCAAATTTGTCCCAGCTCCGGACGAAAATTGGCCAGATAGATGTAAAACCCCGTGGCCAGCGTGGCGATGGACCCGCTCTTGGCCACCCACATCTGCGTCCAGCCATAAAGAAAGCCCCACATTGGGCCGTAGGCTTCGCGCAGATAGACGTACTCGCCTCCCGCCTCCGGCAGCGCAGCCGCAAGTTCTGCATAGCTCAAGGCGCCAAACAGCGAAAGCAATCCACCGGCGATCCAGACGGCAAAAATCTTCAGAGGCGAGCCGACATTGCGCGCCATGGTGCTTGGCACCAGAAAGATGCCGCTACCGATGACCGTGCCCACCACGATGGCGGCGGCGCTCCAGATACCCAGTTCGCGTTTGAGACCGCTCTTATCGTTCGTTGGTTGTTCCGCCGGTTGTTCCGTCATGGGATGGCTCTCTCAAGAATAGCGACATAACGTAACCAGTCGAAAATGTTGCGGCGGTTCCGATCACGACATACCAGGTGAAAGCGATGCTGGTCCCCAAGCGAATGTAGATCATGAGCGCCAAGCCCGCGATCATCGCGATCATGGCCGAATTCTGTTGCACCCGTTTGGTGAGGAGCCCCAGCAAAAAGACTCCCAGGAGCGAGCCATACAATATGGATGCGATGGTCAAGCCAGCTTCCAGCACCGATCCCACATGCCGCGCGACTAATCCCACGAGAAACAGAATCACGCCCCAGGCTACCGTGGCCCAGCGAGCCACTCTAAGATAATGCGCGTCACTTGAGCGCCCCGGATGGCGGCGCGCTACTAAGGGTTTATAGAAATCCATCACCGTGGTGGAGGCCAATGCGTTTAATGCGGCGCTTAGATTGGACATGCCGGCGGCCAGAATCGCGGCGATCACCAGTCCCGCGGCGCCAGCGGGCAAGCTATTCCAGACAAACTTCGGATAGATGGAATCGGGCGGCTGCGGAGCGGGCAAGCGGGCGTCGGAATAGTGAACGAACAGGAGAACGCCAATGAAAAGAAAAAGCGCGAACTGAAAGAAGATCACAAACCAACTCGATAGCAAGGCCGCGCGGCTCTGTTGCTCGTTCTTGGCCGCCAACAGCCGCTGCACCAACAATTGCTCGGTTCCGTGACTGGCCGTGGTCAGGAAGCAGCCGCCGATCACGCCCGCCCAAAAACTATAGCTGCGCGAGAAGAACTCGGGCGTCGAAGCGAAACGGAAATCGAACAGCTGGAACTTGTGCGCGGCGCCCGCGAGTGCGCTCACATGCGGCCAGCCACCAGGGATTTGCTGCAGTATGACCCAAAAGCTCAGGATCGCGCCACCCACATACAGGAACATCTGGACGGCGTCCGTCCAAATCACCGCGGTCATTCCGCCTTCGAAGGTATAAAACAAAGTCAGGCATACGATGACCAGAATGGAGACGATTTCGCCGGTGCCCAGAACAATCGAAATAACGATGGAGAGGGCGAACACACGCACACCTTCGGCCAAAGCGCGCAGCACCAGGAATGTTCCAGCCGTGAGCCGCCGCGTGCGCTCGCCGAAGCGGCGCCGCATCAATTCGTAAGCGGTAAACATTTCGCCGCGAAAATACTGGGGCAGGAACAATGCGCAGATCACGATGCGCGCCAGCAAATACCCGAGTACAAGTTGCAGAAACTGGAAATTGCCGAAAAAGGAGAGCGCTGGCGTGCCGATCACGGTGAGCGTGCTGGTTTCAGCCGAGACGATGGACAACGCGATGGCCCACCACGGCGCATTGCGGCCGCCCAGGAAATAGTCCTTCAAATTGCGCTGGCTCTTGCGAAAATGCGCTCCGAACCAGGTGATTGCGATCAGGTAAACCGCAATCGTGGCCAAGTCCAGATAGTGCATGGTTTACAAAGACGCGGGCGGCTGCGCCGGTTGTTGTAAAGGATGCTGCATCGTCATACAGTGAAGAGTACCAAGACCGAGAATCAGGTCGCCGCAATAAATGCCGATCACTTCGCGCGAGGGAAACAGCTTCGCGAGCGTGTTGAGTGCGATGCGATCATTCGGATCGTTGAAAGTAGGAACCAGCACCAGGCCATTCGCAATATAAAAATTCGCGTAGCTGGCCGGCAGCCGTTGGCCATCGAAATAGACCGGCGCGGGCATGGGGAGCGTGACCACACGCAGTCCAGTTCGCTTCAGCACCTTCAAGTTTTCGCGCAGCGGATGGATCCACGACTGTCACGATCGTGTTCTCGTCCACGAAACGCGCCACGTCGTCGATATGCCCGTGCGTGTCGTCTCCCTCAATTCCCCGCTTCAGCCAGATGGTCTGGCGGATTCCGAGAAAATCCGCGAAGTATCGTTCCAGGTCGGCGCGGCCGAGTCCCGGATTGCGCACCTGCACGGATTCGCTCAGCAGGCACTCTTCGGTGGTGAGCAACAGTCCCGCGCCGTTGACGTCGATGCTGCCGCCTTCGAGCACGATGCCGGGCTCAAACTCGCGAGTCACCTTGAAGCGCTTGGCTATTCGGCTCGGGATGCGGTTGTCGTCGCGCCAATTATCGTACTTTGCCCAGCCATTAAACAGCCAGTTCGTGATGGCGACTTCGCCCTTTTGGTTTCGAACGAAGATCGGGACAGTAGTCGCGCGTCCAGCTTCTGTTTGTAGGCCAATGGAAAAATTCCACCGCGCTCATGTCGGCCGCGCATTTCGCGAGAACACGCCGGGCGCTTTTTTCGAGCGCGGCATCTTGCACCAGAATACGGACCCGTTCTACGCGAGCCAGCCGCCGGACAATGTCGCCATACACCCACGGAATCGGCGCGAATTTCCCCGGCCAATCCGAGCGCTCGTGGGGCCATGCGAGCCAGGTAGCTTCGTGCGGCTCCCATTCGGCCGGCATCCGCCACGTCATTCCTTCCACGCTAGTCTAGCCACCGCTTCACAATCGGACCATAAGCATCGATGCGGCGGTCGCGCAGGAAGGGCCAGCCTCGGCGAACCTCTTCCATGCGGTGCGGATCGCACTCCACCACAAGAATCTCTTCATTGGAAGTGGACGCCTCGGCGATCATCTGCCCAAAAGGATCGGCCACAAAAGAAGAGCCCCAAAATTCCAGACCATGCTCGGGCGGGCCTTCGAAGCCGACGCGATTCACTGCCGCGACGTAAATGCCGTTCGCGATTGCGTGCGCCCGCTGGATGGTTTTCCACGCATCCAACTGTGCCGCGCCATATTGCGCTTTTTCCGACGGATGCCAGCCGATGGCGGTGGGATAAAAAAGAATGTTCGCGCCCGCGATGCTCGACAGGCGCGCAGCCTCCGGATACCACTGATCCCAGCACACCAGCACGCCCAGGCGTCCGAAGCGCGTGTCGAAATTCACGAAGCCGAGATCGCCGGGCGTGAAATAGAACTTTTCGAAATACAGCGGATCGTCGGGGATATGCATCTTGCGATAGATGCCTTCGATCTCGCCATCGGCGCCGATCACCGCGGCCGTGTTGTGATACAAACCCGCGCTGCGCCGCTCGAAGAGCGATGCGATGATCACGATCCCAAGCTCGCGCGCCAAGCGGCCAAGCGTCTCGGTGGTCGGCCCTGGAATCGGCTCGGCCAAAGCAAACAGCTCCGCGTTTTCCTCCCGGCAGAAATACTGCGAGCGGAACAGCTCCTGCAGACACACGATCTGCGCGCCCCGTCCGGCCGCTTCGCGAATCCGCCAAATCGCTTTCTCCAGGTTCTCGTTCGGGTCCAGCGCACAGCTCATCTGCACCAGGCCCACACGGAACTTCTCCGTGTTCATAGAAGGCATGTTTCCATTGTGAGCTATGGAGGGCGCTGTGAGCTATGGAGGCCGTTGTGAGCTATGGAGGCCGTTGTGAGCTATGGAGGCCGTTGTGAGCTATGGAGGCCGTTGTGAGCTATGGAGGCCCACTACATATACAAGCCGCCGTTCACGTTCAGCACGTGTCCGGTAATGTAGCGAGCGTCTTCGCTGGCCAGGAAACGAACCGCCGCGGCGACGTCTTCCGGGCTGTCCGATGCGCTTCAAGCGCAATGTGACCCACCAGGTTGTCCTTCAGCTCCGGCGAAAGTTTCCGCGTCATGTCGGTCTCGATGAAACCCGGCGCGACGGCGTTGACAGTAATGTTGCGGCTGCCCATCTCCTGCGCCAGCGCCTTGGTTAATCCGATGAGACCAGCCTTCGACGCGACGTAGTTGGCCTGGCCCGGGATTGCCCATCTCTCCCACCACCGACGAGATGTTGATGATGCGTCCCCAGCGTTCCTTCATCATGTGTTGCAGCACTTGCTGGGTGGCGAGAAAGGAACCCGTCAGATTGGTGGCCAGCACGCTGTCCCAATCGTCCTTCTTCATCCGCAGCGCGAGGCCGTCCTTGGTGATGCCGGCGTTATTCACCAGAATTGTAACCGGACCGAACTCCTTAGCGGTTTTGGCGAAGGCCTCCTGAATGGACTCGGCGCTGGCCATGTCGATGGTCACGGCAAACGCTTCGCGCCCCTGCGCGCGAATCTCGGCCGCCAGCTCTTCCAATTGAGCGGTATTGCGCGACGCGAGCGCCACCCGCGCGCCCGCCTCGGACATCGCAACAGCACACGCCCGTCCGATGCCCCGGCTGGCGCCGGTGATGAAAGCGGTTCGATTTGTCATGAGAGTGAATTTCCATCATAGTAAAACCTGGACTTTGCAAGAATCCTCTATGGCATATAGCGACCTGCGCGACTTTATCGACACGCTGGAAAAGAAGAAGGAACTGAAGCGCATCTCGTTTGAAGTGGATCCGTTTCTCGAGATCACCGAATTCGCCGACCGGTCCGTCAAGAACAACGGCCCCGCGCTGCTGTTCGAGAAGCCCAAGGGCAGCCGCGTTCCGGTGCTTATCAATGGCTTTGCCAGCATGCGGCGTATGGAACTGGCGCTCGAAGTGGACTCAGTGGAATCCATCGCGCAACGCATCTACGAGTTTCTTGAGATGCGCATGCCGGAGGGATTGATCGGCAAGTTGAAGATGCTGCCGAAACTGGCCGAAGTGGGCGCATTCTTTCCCAAGATGGTTTCGAGCGGCCCCTGCAAAGGACATCATCCGCCGCGACGATTTTTCACTGAACTACTTTCCGATCCTGCACTGCTGGCCGCAGGACGGGGGCCGGTTCATCACGCTTCCGATGGTGTTCTCGCGCAATCCCGACACCGGCAAGCGCAACTGCGGCTGCTACCGGATGCAGGTGTACGACGAGCGCACCACAGGCATGCACTGGCAGACGCACAAGCATGGAGCCGAACATTACCGGCGCCTGTTGAAGGAAGGCAAAACCGCGAGAATGGACGTCGCCGCTGGCCATCGGCTCGGATCCGGCGACGATGTACTCCGCTATTCTGCCGCTGCCGCCCGATCTGGATGAAATGATGATGGCCGGATTCCTGCGCGGCAAGCCGGTGGAAATGGTGAAGTGCGAGATGTCGGATCTGGAGGTTCCCGCCAACGCCGAGATCGTGCTGGAAGGCTACGTCGAGATCGGCGAAAAGCGTGTCGAGGGCCCATTCGGCGATCACACCGGATTTTATTCGTTGGAAGACGAATACCCAGTGTTTCACGTCACGTGCGTCACGCATCGCAAGCATCCGATCTATGCGACCACCATCGTGGGACCGCCGCCGATGGAGGACTTCTACATGGGCAAGGCCATCGAGCGCATCTTTCTGCCGCTGATGCGCTTGCAACTGCCCGAGATCCGCGACATTTCGATGCCGGCCGAGGGAGTGTTCCATAACCTGATTCTGGTTTCGATCCGCAAATCGTATCCGTTGCACGCGCGCAAGGTGATGCACGCGATTTGGGGTCTGGGCCAAGCCATGTTCAGCAAATGCATCGTGGTGGTGGATGAAGACGTGGACGTGCAGGACGTGCGCGAAGTGGCGTGGAAGGCGCTCAACAACATCGATCCGGAGCGCGACATCCAGTTTGTGCTGGGGCCGGTGGATTCGCTGGATCATTCCAGCCGCTTGCCCAACTACGGATCGAAGATGGGGATTGACGCTACGCGCAAGTGGAAGGAAGAAGGTTTCGTGCGCCCCTGGCCGGACGTGATCCGCATGCCCGATGAGGTGAAACAGCGTGTGAATCAGCTTTGGAAGAAGGCCGGATTGGGTTAGCGGCTAGCTGGATGTTAAACTAGTAAACGCACGGCGGCTGTAGCTCAGTTGGTAGTAGCGCCAGATTGTGGTTCTGGATGTCGTGGGTTCAAATCCCACCAGCCGCCCCAGCCGCACACTTGTCCGGCCCGCGCGCCTTGTTAGCTGGCCCGTTTCTCGTGCAGCAGCATATCGACGGCGTGCTCCATGGAGCCGGCCAGCGTGATCTCTCCGGAGTTCACGAAGAAGATCTGGTCCACGTTATCGATCGTGTTCAGGCGGTGAGCGATGATCACCCGGGTGGTGGTGGCCGGCAGTTTGTTGAGGATCTCCTCGAGCAGCTCTTCGGTCACGGTATCGATGTTGGCGGTCGCTTCGTCGAGGATCAGCAGTTCCGGCTTTCGCAGCGCCGCGCGCATGAATGCGATGAGCTGCTTCTGGCCCAGACTGATGCTGTTGCCGCTGGTGGTGACTACCGTATCGAGACCTTCCGGGAAGCGGGAAATCAGATTGGAAAGATTGGCCTCCTCCAGAACCTCGGCCAGTTGCTTGCTTGAGATAGTCCTTGTACGACTCATTGCCGTAGACGATGTTGTCGCGCACCGTGCCGCTGAACAGGAACGGGTCCTGCAGGATGAAGCCGATCTTTTGCGCGCGCTCATCCGGCGTATAGGAGCGGATGTCGCGCCCATGCAGCAGGACCGATCCCTGCGTGGGATCGTAAAGGCGCGCCATCAGATTGGCCGTGGTGGTTTTGCCGCCGCCGGTCGGACCCACCAGCGCATAGGCCTTGCCCCGTTCCATCTCAAAGCTGACGTCGCGCAGAACTTCTTTTCCATCGGGATACTGGAACCAGACTTGGCGGAAGGAGAGAACTGCATTCGGACTGCGCCGCCGCGGCCTCGATCACCGGCAGATTGGATTCCAGCGCCAGCACTTCCGAGATGCGATCCAACGCGGCCAGAGCCAGTTGGAACGACGACCACACGGTAGCCAGCTGCCGCATGGGGCCGTAGAAGTTGTTCACATACAGCAGAAACCCGATCAGCAAACCGACCGTGACCTGTCCGGCCTGAATCAGGTAAATCCCGTAGGCGACCACGATGAGCTGCGCCAGATGGGAAGCCAGCCCATACAAGGGCATGAAGATGTTGTTGGCGATACCGGCCCTGGTGGATGCGGCGAAGTTCTTCTCGTTGGCGGATTTGAATTTCCAGCGAAAATAATCGACCCGGTTGAACGCCACGATCACCTTGAAGTTATTCAGGCTCTCCTGCACTTCCGAACTCATCCCGCCCAGCGCCTGCAGGCTTCCCAGATTCATGCGCTTGATCCAGGCGGAACGTCCCGCGCGTCAGCAGCAGCACACCGAAGGCGGGCATCAGAGCGGCGAGGCCGAGTTTGAAATTCAAGCGTGACCAGGAAGATCGCCGCGCCCGTGATCAGGAATACGCTGCCCACAAACTGCATCAGCGACTGGGCGACGAATTGATTCAGCTTGTCGGTATCGTTGTTCAGGCGCGAAATCAGATCGCCGGCTTTGTTCTGGTTGAAGAAGGCGACGGGAAGATCCTGCAGTTTCAGGAACAGCGCGTTTCGCAGGTGAAACAGGACTCGGCGGCCGACGCCGCCCATGGTGATGACCTGCACGTAGCTCGCGATGGCGCCCGTGACGTAGATGGCCAAATACGAAGCCGACCGAAATCAGCAGGCCATGCATATTCTTCAGCCGGATGTCGGTATCGATGGCCCGGACAATCAGGACGGGCGCGACCAGCGTAGCGAGCGAACTGAGCACGATGGCCACCACGCGCGGCGATGAACGGTCTCTTCTCGGTGGCGAACAGCGGAAGAAATTTCCTGCCCGATTCCCGCAGCGACCGCTTGGGCCGCGGGGCCCGGCTGACGTCTCAAGCGTGTACTTCATAGTGGCTCGTGCTGCGCTGGGAGTCGTAGAGTTGGACATATTCCGGCGATGTCTCCATCAGTTCCTGGTGCGTTCCCATGGCCAGAACTTCGCCTTCCATCAGGAGGATGATCTGGTCGTAATCGGCCACGGACGCGATCTTCTGCGTCACCGAGATCAGCGTGATGCCGGGATAATTCCTGTGCACGTTCTCCAGAATGGCGCGCTCGGTGGTGGCATCGACGCGCGCCGTGAAGTCGTCGAGCAGCAGCACCTGCGGATTCAGCGCCAGCGCGCGGGCCAGCATGACCCGCTGCTTCTGTCCGCCGGAAAGACTGGTTCCGCGCTCGGAGACCACGGTTTCGAGTCCCTGGGGCAGTGCCGCGATGAAGTCGTCGAGTTCCGCGGTGGCGATGGCTTTGTCGATATCCTGCTCGCCGACGGTGGTGCTGAAGGCGATATTCTCCCGCAGCGTCAGATTGAAGATGACGCTGTCCTGGAAGACAAAGCCCACGTGCCGGTGCAGGGCTTCCTTGTCGATAAGCGTCGATCGGCTCGCCGTCGTAGGTGACGGTGCCAGAGGCCGGCTTCAGAAGTCCGATCAGCAGATAAAGCAGTTGCGTCTTCCCGGCGGCGGTGGGTCCGATGATGGCGGTTTTCGTTCCGGCATGGCACGGTGAACGAAACGTTTTTCAGCACCATCTTGTCGCCGAAGGAGAGAGAAACATTGTCCATGCCCACGTCACCGCGCAAATCGGTGACGATCTGGCCGGCTTTCTCCTCTTCGGGAGTATTCAGGATGGCGCCGATCCGCATGTAAGAGGCGGATGCCTGCGCGATGACGTTGCTCATGAATCCGATGAGAATGATGGGGAAGATCAGGATCGCAAGGTAAGAATTGAAGGCCGTGAAATCGCCCAGACTCATGCTGCCGGCGATCACGAAATGGCCGCCCAGCAGCAGGATGATGACGGTCGCGACATTGGTGGCGAGCGTGATGGACGGGATCAGGCTGGCGAACAGGCGCAGAATGCTCAACCCGAGGTCTCGCGCCTCGGTGTTGGCCGCCAGGAATTTCTGGTATTCGATCTGCTGCGTGTTGAGCAGCCGGATCAGCGAGGCGCCCAGAATGCTTTCGTTGATCACGCGGTTCAGCCAGTCGATCGGCTTCCTGCGCCTTCTTGAAAAGCGTGCGGACTTTGCGCAGCACCAGTTGAAACGTGATGGAGATGAACGGAACAACGCCCAGGATTCCGAGCGCCAGCCGCCAGTTGATGGAAAGCAGCAGCACGCTCGCGCCGACGATCAGGAAAAGCGAAGAAATGATCGAGGCGATGGCCAGCGACACAAACATCTTCACCGCATCCACATCGGACGTGAGATTCGTCAGGAGTTTGGCCGGCGTGATCTGTTCCACCCAAGCGAACGACTGCACGGAGATCTTCGCCGCCAGGCGCGTCCGCAGATCCTTCGCCACGCGCTCGGAGGCCCAGATCTGTACGCTGCTCTGCGCGTAGGCAAAAACAAACACGAGGAGTCCCACCACCACGAACTGGACAACCACGGTGCTGAGAACGAAACGGCCCTGCGTGTACGCATCGATGGCGTGGGAGATCAGCTTCGGCACCACCAGGTTCAAGGCGTTGCCGACGATGGTCAATGTGGCCAGCGTGGCGATCAGCAACCGATACGGCTTGAGAAGCGCCATAAGCCCCGAGGGGGGCGGACGCTTTCGTCGGGTTTTCTCCACGCTCTTGCCCATGGGATTCCGATAGCAGGATTAGTTCAACGGTTGCACTGCTTGCAAATTACCGCGCAGGATACCATCCTGCCGCACGGAGCAGCCGTTTTGCAAATTGGCTCGATGTTCATTCCGCGACACCGGCTCCCTCAAAATGTGCGACCTTTATGAAACATGCACACGACATTGCTGGCACTGGGCCTCGCCTCGCTGGTTTTCGCAGGCGATGCTTTCGCCGCCGACACTACTACCCGGCCCAAGATTCGCGCGATCACCGGTTTCGTCGATATTGACGCAAAGAACTATGCCACCCAAATTCAGGAAACGGCCACGTTTCTGAATCGGGCGCGCGAGGCCTACCAGCGCGCCGGGTGGGAAGTCACAGGCGTCCGCATCACGACGCAACCTTTTCCCCAGTACACCAACGGCCTCAGCCACGCCGAAGCCATGGCGCTGCTGCGCAACCTGTCCGATCTCGCCGGAAAACTCCAGGTGGGCATGAATATCGGCCCGGCCATGGTGAAAGATGACGACAGCGCGAAACCGGTGGACTTGCTGGCCGAGGCGCTCTCCGCCGACGTCCTTTTCAATGCCAATCTCATTACCGCCGCGGACGACGGGATTCACTGGAAGGCCATCCGGCAGGCCGCGCACCTGATCAAATACGTTTCCGCGCACAGCCCGCATGGACAGGGCAACTTCAACTTTGGCGCTATCGCAATGATGAAGCCCTACGGGCCGTTCTACCCGGGATCGTATTCGGGCGGAGGGCGCAATTTCTCGATCGGCCTGGAAGGGGCGAACGTCGTGGCCCAGGTATTCGCGAAGGAACGTGATCCGCGCGCCGCTGAAAAGGCTCTGTCCGCCGCGCTTTCCCGTCATATGGTGGACGTGGAGGCAATAGCCACGAAGATCGCGGCCGGGAGCGGCGGCTGGACCTATGCGGGAATCGATCCCACGCCCGCGCCACTGGGCGATGATTCCATCGGCAGCGCCATCGAATCTTTCATTGGAGGCCCATTCGGGTCCTCCGGAACCGAGACAGCCTCCGCCATCATCACTCGGGCCGTACAGTCGGTGCCCGTAAAACGCGTAGGCTACTCGGGACTGATGATTCCCGTCCTGGAAGATGCCACCCTCACCAAGCGATGGGGCGAAGGCACCTATACGCTGGATTCGATTCTGGCTTATTCGGCCGTGTGCGCGGGAGGTGTGGACACGGTGCCGCTGCCGGGAGACATCAGCGAGGAACGCATCGCGCAGATTCTTGGAGACGTGGCCACTCTGGCCTACAAGTGGAACAAGCCCCTGGCCGCGCGATTGCTGCCATCTCCCGGAAAGAAGGTCGGAGAAATGACGGAATTTGGCGGAATGCTGAAGAATACTACGATCCAGCCACTCAGCGGAACGCCGCGCAGGTAAATCTGATTGTGAGGCTCCGTGCTAAATCCTGGAGGTTTATTATGAAGCTGCTCTTTGTCCTGGTGCTCGCGACTGCCGCTTTCGCCGAGACCTATCGGTTCCAGCCAACGGAGTTCTACAACACGTTTTCCGGCGCCGCTAAGCCGGCGCTTCGGATCCAGCCGGGCGACCACGTCATCACATTCACCATCGACGCGGGCGGCACTGATTCGGCGGGCGTGAAGCGCGGGCAGGGGCCCAATCCCGAAACTGGCCCCTTCTACATTGAAGGCGCCGAACCGGGCGATACCCTGGTGGTTCATTTGTTGCGCCTGGAGACCAACCGCGCCACCGGCTACTCCGCGTCGCTGCTGGCTCCCTACACTGCCGATCCAGGCTTCCTGCGCCTGGAAGCGCTACGAGAACCGAAGACCGCGAATTGGCACATCGATAAACAAAAAGGCGTCGCATGGCTCGACCCGGCCGATTATAAAGGGCCACGCATCGAGTTGCCGCTGCGCCCCATGCTGGGCTGTGTCGCCACTGCGCCACCGAACAAGGCCGCCATCGCCACCAGCTACCCGGACAACTTCGGAGGCAACATGGACTATAACGGCATGGGCGCAGGCGCCACCCTGATGTTGCCCGTCTTCGAGCCTGGGGCGCTTTTCTTTCTGGGCGACGGCCACGCCCGGCAAGGCGATGGCGAAGTGGTGGGCAGCGCCATCGAGACTTCTCTCGACGTTGAGTTCTCGGTGGACCTCATCAAACGGAAGAAGATCAACTGGCCGCGCCTGGAAAACGAGGAATTCATTATGGTGCTGGGCAGTTCGCGGGCCCTCAACGAAGCCTTGCAACACGCCACCACCGAGTTGATGCGCTGGCTGATGGAAAGTTACGGGTTCGACGAGCGAGGCGCAAGCGTGCTGCTTGGCCAGGCGATGGAATACGAGATCTCAAATGTTGTGGATCCGGAGTTCACGATCGTGGCGAAGATGCGCAAGCGTTACCTGGGACCGCCGCGTTAGGATCATGAGTTAATTTGATGATCACTTGCGCCTTGGCTCGTGCGCGGCCGATCGAGGTGGCTGTCTTGATCCTTTGGCTCGCCGTTCGCGCCCCCGGACAAGTGCATGGCTTAATTCAGGACGCGGGCGGAGCACCGGTGGCAGGCGCTCAAGTTGCCGCCGATAACCCCGGCGAAAAAATCCATCGGGCATTCGTGAGCGCCGCGGACGGATCTTTCGAAATGGCCGCCCTTAAGCCTGGTCATTACCAGTTCCAAGCGAGCAAGCTCGGGTTTGCCGATTCACCTTTGGAGGAACGCGACCTGACCGCGGGCGAGGACCTGACCCTGAATCTCACGCTCGGCCCGCACGAAGGGTTTCTGAAAAGACTCTCTCAGGCCTATGCCAAGGACTGGCATGGCGCCGTCGATGGCGGACCCGAACCTCCTCGCCGCGCCTTACCCTCGCCCTTGAACTCGCCGCCTTTCCCGAACTCCGACTGGTCCTTCGGCGGATCGCCCGAAATCGGTGCACCCGACACCAATCTCCCCCCGCTCATGCAAGCTCTCTACGGCGGCTCGAATGGCGAGGCCTGGGAGCAAAGCAGAGTGAAGGTGTACGGCTGGCTGGAAGGCAGCTTCAACCTGAGCACGTCGCACAATTCGAATTATCCGACCGCTTATGACATCGAAGCCAATCGGATCGAATTCGACCAGGCGGTGCTCTATGTCGAGCGCATTCCCGACTCAGTTCAAACCGATCACTTCGATTGGGGATTCCACCTCAGCGGATTGTTCGGCACCAGCTATCGCTTCACCAGCAACCTGGGTTATTTCAGCGGGCAATTGCTCGACGACCACCGCGAATACGGTTTTGATCCGGTGCTCGAATACGTGGACCTTTATGTCCCCCAGGTCGCCCAGGGACTCAACATCCGTGTCGGCCGCTTCATCTCAATCCCCGGTATCGAAGCGCAATTAGCTCCCAATAACTACGTCTACACCCACTCGCTGCTGTATGCGATTGACCCGTTTACAGACACCGGTATGCTCGCGACCATCAAGCTCAATAACAGCTGGCTGCTGCAGTTGGGGCTCACCGCCAGCCATGACGTAGCTCCCTGGACACCGGACGCGCGGCCATCCGGCACGGCCTGCATCAGCTACACCTTCCATCAGGGCAATGACAACGTGTATCCTTGCGTGAACGGTCTCAACAACGGCAGGTACGCCTACAATAACCTCCAGATGTTTGATACCACCTGGTACCACAAGTTCAGTGCTTCATGGCACATGGCTACCGAGGCTTGGTACATGTATCAGCACGACGTCCCCAGCGTATCGGGCCCTTTGCTGCCGGAAAAAGGCACGAACGGCACGTTCTGTTCCGCGGGCCAGATCCGCTGCACGGCGCCGGAATGGGCCATGGTCAACTACGTTGAAAAGGATCTTTCCGCGAAGAGTTACATTTCGATGCGGTCCGACTTCCTGGACGACATGAAGGGCCAGCGAACCGGATACAAGAACCGCTACGCTGAGGCGACTCTCATGTGGGGATACTGGGTGGGTAGCACCATTTTGTTGCGTCCCGAAATCAGGTTCGATCGCGCTTTCGATCGTCCCGCGTATGATGATGGAACCCGCCAGAGCCAGTTTCAGTTGGCGATGGATGTAATCTTTAAGTTCTAAGAAATGTTCCACATGGAAAGCATTCTCGCCGCGCGCCAGCCATCATCCACTCTTCTCCGCTATGGACTGGCTGTAGCGTTGGTAACAGCCGCACTGATTCTAACGCTCTTTCTGCAGGACGTTGTTTCCACCACAGGCTATTTCCTTTTCTATGCGGCCGTAGTGGCAAGTGCCTGGTTCGGTGGAAAATGGCCCGGCTGGCTGGCGGTGATCCTCAGCACACTAGTAGTTGACTACGTCTTTATACCTCCGGTTTATTCCTTTGGAATCGATCGACAGGCGTTGCCGTTATTCGTTGAGTTTGCAGCGTCCTCATTGGTGGTGAGTTGGATCAGTTCGTGGCGAAAACAAGCAGAGACCGCGCTGAAGCGGGCCCGCGATGAACTTCAAATGAGAGTGGAGGAGCGGACCGCCGAACTCAAGCAGAGCAATGAGCAGTTGTTGGCGGAAATGGTGGAGCGCAAGCGGGCCGAAGACGCGTATTACGCAGCGCAGGCCGACCTGGCCCGCGTGACGCGGATGAGCGCGATGGGCGCACTGGCGGCATCCATTTCGCACGAAGTAAACCAACCCCTGACCGCCGTTGTCGCCAACGCAGATGCCTGTATGATGTGGCTCTCCAGCAAACCGCCGCACGTGGAAGAAGCGCGGGCGGCGGTGGACTGCATCGCTCGAGAAGGGACGCGCGCCAGCGACGTAATCCGGCGTATTCGCGCCCTGTTCATGAAGGCCACCCCTGAAAGAGCAAGAGTGCAGGTAAACGAACTCATTCGCGAAGTTGGCGCTCTCGTGCAAGTGGAAGCGGCCAGGAACCAGGTTGTAATCCAGACTAATCTGGCCACGGATCTCCCCGCCATAATGAGCGATCGGGTCCAGTTGCAACAAGTGCTGGTGAATCTGATCGTGAACGGCATTGAAGCCATGAGCACCGTCGCGGATCGCCCAAGGCGTCTCCTGATCCGGTCCCAGAGGCACGAGGCGGATCAGGTGCTGGTAGCGGTGCGAGACTCCGGCATCGGAATCGACCCCAAGGATGAGAGGCGAATTTTCGACACATTCTTCACCTCCAAGGCCCGCGGAATGGGCATGGGCTTGTCCATCAGCCATTCCATCATCGAGGCCCACGGCGGCCGTTTGTGGGCCAGCGCCAACAGCGACCACGGCGTGACGTTTCAATTCACGCTGCCGGCCGACCGCGAACACGCGTCATGACGGGTCACGAGCCGATTGTATTTGTGGTTGATGACGATGCGTCGGTAAGGGACGCTGTTCAGAAGCTGATTGCTTCGGTGGGCCTGCGCGTCCAGACATTCGAGTCCGCGCGCGAGTTTCTGAGCGGCAAGCTCCCTGAGGCGCCGTCCTGCCTGGTGCTGGATGTGCGGCTGCCGGACTTGAGCGGGCTGGAATTGCAGCGTGACTTGGCCAAGGCCAACGTCCACATCCCGATCATTTTCATTACCGGCCATGCGGATGTCCCCGTGACCGTGCGCGCCATGAAGGCGGGGGCGGTTGAGTTCCTCACCAAACCTTTCCGGGCTCAGGAGCTGCTTGAGGCAATTCAGCAGGCCATTGCGAAGGACCGTGTGGCGTGGAGTGAGCGAGCGCAGATGAAGGAACTGCGCGCCCGTTACGACTCCCTGACGGTCCGTGAGAAAGAAGTGTTGCAACAGGTTGTCTCCGGGTTGCTTAATAAGCAGATCGCCGCCGAGCTGGGCACGAGCGAGTTAACAGTCAAGACTCACCGGGGACACGTCATGAAAAAAATGGGGGCGGAGTCCCTGGCTGACCTGGTCAAGATGTCAGAAAAACTAAAGCCAGCCAGACAAAATAACTAGCCGTCTGCTACCAAAGTTGGATAGCCGCAGCCCGGGAGACGGTTTACCATGTGAGCCAGATGATGATCGTCGAAGAGCGTGGCGCAGCGGTAAAAGAGGAGATCCCGCCCCGCATTTCGATCGTGGATGACGATGCGTCGATACGCGAGGCCCTGAAGAGCCTCATGCGGGCGGTTCAATTCAGTGTGGACGCCTTCGCATCGGCGGAGGAATTCCTGGCTTCCGAGCGTGTTAATGATGCGGCGTGCCTGATCCTGGACGTCTACTTGCCTGGTATGAGTGGCTTTGAGCTTCAGAAGTACATGAATTTCGAGCGGCGTGGCATTCCGATCATCTTCATCACCGCCCACGCGGATGAAAGCTCGCGGCAGCGTGCGTTGCAATGCGGCGCGATAGCTTTTCTGAGCAAACCTGTTCGCCGGGAAACTTTGTTCCAGGCTATTGAATCAGTACTTGGACGCTGAGCCGGTTGCCACCACCGGTTGCCACAACCGATTGCCCCAAAGTGACGAGCCGTCTCCTACTAAAGCAGGATAGCCTTCCCCCGCTAGACTCCCTACGATGTAGGACGAGTGCACCGGCGGCGGTAGCAGAGAGATCCCGCCCATGAATCTTACCCAGGGGGAATGATGTGATGAAGCGCCTCGTAGAGCTTTTTCAGATTGGACTTTGTTTTGCAGTCGCCACAGGTCTGCTGTTGGCACGCGCGGACAGTTCCGCGGTTGGCACATGGAAGCTGAATGTCGCCGACTCGAAATACAGCTCCGGATCAGCGCCAAAGAGCGCGACGCGGACGGTTGAAGAACACGAGAACGGCATGACTGTCAGCTACGAATATGTCGAGGCCGACGGAAGCACCATTAAGTACGGTTACACAGCCAGTTTCGATGATGGCAAGGACTATCCGATTAGCGGATCGGGAGCGTCAAACTGGCGGGAAGATATGCTCAGCGGCGCCGAAACCATCGCTCTCAGACGCTCCGGCTCGAATGTTTACGCCGGCGCATTGAAGAAATCGGCGAATATCGTTATGACCACCAGGACCGTGGTCTCTAAAGACGGGAAGGTCACAACCGTCACGGCAAACGGCGTTGACGCGAAAGGTCAGCCGACAAAACGCGTCAGCGTCTGGGACAAGCAGTAGGCGTTTCGTTTTACGCTCTTACCGAACGCACCCGATCGCCGATCATCCTTATGGCGCGGTGCGCGGAAAGCGCCGCGCCTTCCTGCCAGGCTACGACATGGGTGCAGTGGTCTCCCGCGAAATAGATGCGCTCGTCAGGCTCCAGAAAGGCCCGATAGGGGCCGCTGTAATAGTCTCCGAACGACGAAATCCAGGCGCCTTGATTGTAAGGTATCTTCTCCCAGACTACGTACATCGGACTGCTCAGATCCTTGCCGTGGCCGGGATGGAGCGTCTCCACGGCCGCCCGTGACGCGGCGAGCTTCGCTTCCATGTTGGGGAGCCGATTGAACGCGGGCAGGCTCTGCAACCCGTAACCCGAGAGCAGGACACCCACGTCGCTGTGCATCTTTCCGCTGGGGTACCACACCATGTTTATGGGTCCGCCCTGCAGCCAGGAGATCCCGCCGTAGATGTTGTTTTCGGTTTCCCAAAAGCGCTTCGCTTCCCACGCGATCTTGTACGAATCGTTGTAATGCGTGTTAGCGATGGCTTGCTTCACCTGCGGAGAGAAATCGTTGGCGATCGATTTGAGCAGATTGACGGGCAACGCGCAGATGCAATAATCCGCCACGATGCTCTTCTCCGCGCCATGCTGCGTGTAGACCACCTTCACCCCGTTGTCCGATTTCCGGATTTCCTTCACCACGGACTTGAACTGGATCGCTTTGCCCAGCTTTTTGGCAAAGGCGTAAGGGATGTGATCCATGCCGCCGACGGGCTGAAACATGGTCGCTTGCATATCCAGAGTTTCTTCGTGCGTTGTGTCGATCCATAAGTTAGCGTCCAGCAGCGAGTGCAGATCCAGACAGGGACGCTCAGTCTCGGTCACGTCCCCCGCCCCGGGCAGACGCGCCACACCGGCCCGCTCCGACCCTGGATAGTCGTAACCAGGCCGCAAGTCGCCGAACGACCGCAACAGATCCAGCAACCGCTCCCGGTCTTCTTTGGTCAGCTCCTGATCCAACGCGCCCTGGTTTACGCACTTGGCAAGCAGCTCCGCGATGTGGCCCCGCGTATCGTTGATCACCTGCCGCTGCTCCACCGGCTTCCCGCCAAAGGCTTGGTCGCTCACCATCAGCGTGCTGCGATTGGTATTGACGAAAACCTCCAGAGCGACGTCCAATTGCTTGCAGTAGCCCAGCATGGTCTTGTGAATGGAGGGCAGGCGGGCCGGCCCGGCGTTAAAGTAGCTGTCCGGGCTGGAATACATCGCGGTCTGTTTCGTCCCGTCGATGAACTCGACTGTGGTAGCGTTGCGCACCGTCCAATTACGGCCGCCGGGGCGTTCCCTGGCCTCCAGCACCGTGCAGTGGAATCCGGCTTTGCCCAGCTCGTACGCCGACACCAGTCCGGCAATCCCTCCGCCCAGGATGACGATCTTCACGCCCTTGCCCGCGTTCACCGGCAGCTCGACCACCGAAGCCGCGGAGCCCACGCTCGATAGCAGCCCCAGCGATTGCATGGCCGTAAACGTAGCGCCGTAACCGCCGGCCAGCCCCAGCCTAGTCAGAAAGTCACGTCTGGTGTGCGCCATAATTCTGAGCCCTCCTCAGATCATCTCGCATTGGGGAGCAGGCCTTTTTCGACCAGTACCGGCGGCCTGCGATGATGAGTGGCCTGCTCATACGCGTACGCCCAACTAAGTAGGTCGCCGTCTTTCCACGGCCGGGCCGAGATCTCCAAGCCGAACGGGAGACCATCCGGGTAGAACCCGCCGGGAACCACGACCGCGGGAACCCCGATCATGTTCACCCATCCAGTGGCGCTGTGCGGACCTTCACTGAGCTTCCCGTCCTGCGCCATGGTCTCGTCGGGCGGAGGCATCTGTGTCGCCGGATAAACGTAGCCGTCCAGATGCAGCCGATCCAAGGTTTCGTTGTAGATGTCGAGGGCCATTTTCCTGGGCATAGAACGTTCGCGCCGGCCATCGGATCGGTCTCGAATACCGCTTGCGTTACCGTTCGTTTGTCTTTCGGCGCGTTGGGATCCTTGCCGCCGATGATGGTCGCCGGCAAAGGCGAGCCAACGGCCTTCTGATACTGGGCGGCCGAGTGGTATTGCGCCGGACCAAACTGGGCCAAGAACTTTTCCGTTCCGTCGCGGATATAAGGAACGGTGCCGACGCGAGCCACCGTGACCGCAAAACTATCGGGCAGGATTGAATCGCCGAAGACCACGGTGGCGCCAGCGGCGCGCAGCCCGTCCAGCGCTTTCATAAAGGCCTCGCGCGTATCCGGCCTAAGCGGGAGGCGGGCAGCGGCCGTGTCTTTCTTGACGTCAGCCGCCGATTCGGACGCGGGCATGCCCTGAAACGGAATGCCTGCTCCGTCCAGAACGATGACGGGAACGCCGAAGCGCTTCCCTTTCAGCGCATCCGCTTTCAGGTACTGCGTATAGGGGCCGGGTTGGGCCTTGGCGGCGGAACCGATGGTCCGGGGATCCAAGGGATCTTCTCCGGCCATGACGCCCAGCGCAATGGCGGCATCGGTGACGTCGCGCGCAATTGGTCCCGTGTTATCGAGCAGCCAGTCCAGCGGCGCGATGCCCGCGATACTGACCAGGCCGCGCGTGGGGAACACACCGACCACGGAACTGGTGGCGGCCGGCATCCGGATCGAGTTGCCGGTGTCGGTTCCGTTGCCAAGCAATGCGAAGTTTGAGGTGACGGCGGTTACCGTGCCTCCAGACGAACCACCGGGGCTGAAGCGCACATCGTAGGCGTTGCCGGTGCGTCCGAAAGCAGTGCTGCGATTGGTATCGCTAGCCGCAAAATCCGGCATGTTGGTCTGCCCGATGATGACCGCTCCCGCGGCGCGCAGCTTTGCGACGATCGTCGCATCCTTGGGCGCGATCAATTCATGGCCAGGAATCGTGTAGCCTTTCCATCCATCGGTAGTGACCAGGCCCTTGACGCTGGTGTTGGCCTTGGTAACAATCGGAACGCCCCACAGGGGGCCGCGCACAAACCCGGCGCCGCCCGCTTTTGCGTCCGCGTCCTCGCGCGCCGCGGTGGCGAGAGCTCCAGGGTTCAGGTTCTGCACTGCGCGATAAATCCCGTTGTATTTCTCGATGCGCGCCGTGTTCCAGCGCACGACGTCCGTAACGGTGTATTTATGGTCGCTGTAAAGCTGTTCCAACTGGGGAATCGTGATCTCCATCAGGTCACGATCCATGGCTTCTTGTGAACTAGTGGCGGGCGCGCGCGAACAGTCGAACCCTATGGCGGCAAGCGCCACCAGGAGAACGCCGAGGCTAACTCGCATGAATCAGAAAAGAAACTTCAGCGCGATTTGCGTGTTGAATGGCTCGCCGGGGCCAATGCCCGGAGATCCGTTGTAGTCGCCGACCGTGTCGGAAGATTGTCCGAACCCGCCACCGATGTAGCCGCTGGGTGGCGCTAAATTGACGCGATTGAAAACGTTGAACAGCTCGATGCGAAGCTGGGCGTGAAGCCGCTCCTTAATGGGTATGTTCTTAAGAAACGCGAGATCGACGTCGCCGTAGCCCGGTCCTTTCAGCGTGTTGCGACCCACCGATCCGAAGCTGCCCTGCGCCGGATCCACGAACGCAGCCGGATTGATCCACTGCACCGGCTGGCCTTGAACCTGGTTATGATTCACGCCTGCGTAGGGATTGCCCACTTCCACGCCGCGCGTCGTATTTTCGCCAGTGCCGCTGGTATCGTAGCTGGCGAAAACGCTGAACGGCTCGCCGGTATGGAATTGAAACTTGGTTGTCGCCTCCCAGCCGTGCGTCAGCCACTGCGGCCCCCAATGCGCTCCCGGAATATCGTAAACAACGTACCCGCCGAAGTTGTGACGGATGTCGAAATCCGAGTTTCCGTAATCGTTCTTGAAGTTAGTGCTGTCCTGCGGGATGGCGCCGACGTACGCGGTGATCTCGTCCAGGCTGTGCGCCCAGGTGTAATTGAACTGCGTCGACACTCCGTGCCAAACTCTGGTCCGCAGCGTCACTTGAAGCGAATTGTAGTTCGACGTCCCCGAGCTCGAAATTTGATTGATGACCCCGAAATTGGGGTATTGCGAAAAGTAGGGCCGGCTGGCCTGCTGAAGTGTGAAGCCTTCCGGAGTTGTCCCGGAAAGGAAGCCGCTGCCGACCGCCGCTTCGTTGATGTCCGTTACCACCAGCAGCCGTCTCGCCTCCATACCCACATAACCCACCTGAAGAACCGCATTTTTCCCCAGGCCTTTTTGAATATTCAAGTTGTAACTCATGTCATAGGCGGGCCGGAAATTGGGACTTACAGAGAATAGATTCACGACGTTATTCCCGGTGAGAGCAAGCGTGGACGGGAACAAAAGCTGGCCGGGAGCGATGGTGTAGCCGTTCTCCTGGATAAGGTAAACGGGATTCGCGCCGGCCGGATTTCCTTCCACTCCGATTGGCCCATTGTTCTTTGTCGAGGGCGTCGCCAGGCTGAAGGAGTTATCGAGAAACGGGACTATCGCCGGGGTGTCGAAGAAGATGCCGAAGCCGGCGCGAATCACCAGGTCGTCTTTGCCAGGCTGATACGCCAGGCCCAGGCGCGGGCTTACGGCCTTCCAATACTGCGGATACAGATTACCAGCCTGCTGGCCGACCACAGCCAGACCGCCCAGCGCCGGGTTGAAAACCGAAAGATCGTTTTTCCCGTCGTGCAGGGGCCCTTCATATTCGTAGCGCAGGCCAAGATTCACATTCAGCTTACGCGTTGCCTGCCACGAGTCCTGCGCGAACAGATTGAAGCTGTTCATCTTGACCAGGCGCTCCTGGTTGCCTTCCATGATGATGGACTGGTAAACATAGCCGGCCATGTAATCGGCCAGCGCCGCGATATTCGAATCGAAATTGGGATTGTTCAGCAGACCGCTCCAGGGGCCTTGCGCTCCATTGAAGAAGAAGGCGCCGCGCCCGCCGGTAGTGTAAAAAGAATCGATCTGCGCTCTCCGTAATTCGCCTCCAAAGCGCAGTTGATGCGCTCCTTTTGTCATCGACAAGGCATCCGAAACGTGACCTGTGATATCTTGACGCCCTGAGTCTGGAGTAAGTCCAGTCAAAGCGAAATTGCCGATCGAAACAAAGGGCGCTCCCACCAGGTTCGATGCGGAGACGCCCGTGTTGAGCCCGAGAGCGATCGGATCGATCGCGGTATTCGCGTCGGAGAAGACCTGTTTGAAGTAGCTGACTCCGAACAGCAGCTGATTGGATATAGTCGGCGTCAGAATGGTGTTATAAATCACCGAATAATTCTGTACGTGCATGGGTCCCACTTGGTAGTAGTACGGGACGTAGGAACCTACCGGCGCCACCTGGATACCCTGGCCCACGAACCAGCGGAACGACAGCCGATTGTTGCTATTGAAGCTATGATCCAGCTTCACCAGCCCGTTATGACTGAAGCCGGTCTCAGGAACCGGACTAAAGAAATTGTTCGGCGTCCCGGATCCGGTGAGCGCGTTCGCCGGGTACAGCGCGTTGAGCAAGGGCGCCGCAATCGGATTAACGGGGACATTGTATTGACTGAGTAACTGCAGTGCCTCTTGCTGATAAGCGGCGTTAGGGGTGGTGGCCAGCGCCTGGGTACCGATCACGAATCTCTGCTCTTCGAACGTGGCGAAGTAAAAGGTCTTGTCCTTGATGATGGGACCGCCGAATGAAAAACCGTAGTGTTGGTTTCGCAGCTCTTTTTTCGGCGAATCGGGAGGGGCAAAGGGCGCCTGCGCGGCGAGAGCTTCGTTGCGATTGTAATAGTAGGCGCTGCCGTGCAGTTGATTGGTTCCCGATTTGATGATCAGGTTGATGGTGCCGCCCGGGTTGCGTCCGGATTCCGGGCCGCCTTGCGTTTGCATCGAGAATTCCTCCACCGAATCCAACGGCAGCAAGACGCCTGGGATACTTTGGATTCCACCCTGGTTCACGGCCATGATATTCCACCACTGGTCGTTGTTGTCGGTTCCCTCTATCTGCCAGTTCATCTGATTGGCCCGGGCACCGTCCACCGATCCGTTGGCGCCGGCGGCGTATCCAGAGAAGCCGGAGGACAATCCGACCATCTGGACGAAGTCCCGTCCATTGATCGGAAGATCCTCCACGGTTTGCGTGGTGATCGTGGTGTTGAGAGTGGTCTCGGTTGATTCCACCGTCAAGGCCGCTGCCGAGACCTCTACCGTTGACGCCACCTGCGCGACATCCAGCTTGACGGGCAGGTTATACATGGAGCCGGCCGACACGCGGACGGCGTTGATCGTAAGCACGGAAAATCCCGGTCGTGAAACAACCACTGTGTAAGCTCCCAGCGGCAAATCGGCGAAATTGAATTCACCGGCGCTGGAAGCGGTGGTGGTGTAAACCAGGCCCGTCGCGTCGTTGGTAGCCTTGACCGTGGCCTCCGGCACGATGGCGCCGGTCTGGTCCGTTATAATTCCGCTGATGCCGCCGCGGAATGTCTGTGCCGAACTGATCGCGGCAATCATGACCGCAAGAAAACCAACCAATAGAGCGGATCTCATGTTCCCTCCTTCGATACCGACGAACGAGCGTTATCACTGACACTGGCAACGCGTTCATAGCGCGCCAAGAAACTCAAAGATCGGATCGACAGGGAAAATGCGACGTAGGAGTTAGTTTCGCAATCGTTGCGAGACAGGGAACTGCCCGATCAAAAATCTCGACTGTTCCCAACTGCTCTTTACAAGGTCGTCGTTAACATCTATCACACGCTTCGCGCGGATGTCAAACTTGGAGTCCTGTCTTTGATGACGTAGGCCCCTACTATTCCTTGAGCGCGAAGACAAACAGCGAGTTCCCCGCCGAGATGGCCACGTACTGGCGTCCGTTTATGGCGTAAGACATCGGTCCGGAGGCGATGGCGCCGCCCAGGTTCGCGCGCCACAGCAATTCGCCGCTGCGTGCGTCCAGCGCATAGAAATATCCTTCGCGGCCGCCGGAGAAAAGCAGATCGGAGGCGGTGGTCAGTATGCCGGCGTCGGTGACATCGTTCATCTTGAACTCCCACTTGCGTTCGCCAGTGGCGGGATCGATGGCCCGCACCGCGCCGTAGCCTTCACCTTCCTTGCGGGTATTGATCTTGGCGGCGCCTCCGTTGGCTCCGCCGATCAGCGATCTCGGCGATGTTCCCATGAATCTTCGCCCCTCCTCATATTCCGCCTCGGCCTTGATGTAAAGCGACGAATAGTTGGCCCACGTGGGAATGTAAAACAGCCCGGTGTGGGGACTGTAGGAGGGCGAATACCAGTTCGTTCCGCCCTGATTGCCGGGGAAGATCACCGTCCCTTCGGCGGTGGGAACTTTTCCGGCGACGCGCATCGGCCGGCCCTTTTCGTCGAAACCACTGGCCCAATTCACCTCCACAAACGGCTTGCCGAGCAGGAACTGGCCCGTAGCCCGGTCCAGCACGTAGAAGAATCCGTTGCGATTGGCCCACAGCATCACCCTGCGCGGGACGCCTTGCCAGACGATATCCGCCAGCACGGGCACCTGAACGGCGTCGTAGTCGAATTCGTCGTGCGGTGAAAACTGGTAGTGCCATTTGATCTTTCCCGTGTCGGCGTCCAGCGCGACCACGGAGCTGCTGTAAAGATTGTCGCCCTGGCGGACGTCGCCGTTATAATCGGGGCCGGCGTTTCCGATTCCCCAATACGTGAGATTCAGATCCGCATCGTAAGATCCGGTCACCCACACTGAAGCGCCACCCGTCTTCCACGAATCGCCCTTCCACGTCTCGTGACCCTTTTCGCCGGGGCCTGGAATCGTGTTGAAGCGCCACGCTTCCTTGCCGGTCTTCACGTCGTAAGCCGAGATGAAGCCGCGGATACCGTACTCGCCGCCGGCCACGCCCACGATGACCTTGTCTTTGACGACCAGCGGCGCGTGCGTGATCGCATAACCCGCTTCGGGCTGGGCTACTACTGTGTTCCATAGCGGCCGGCCGGACTTGGCGTCGACGGCTACCAGGTGCGCGTCAATGGTCCCCATGAACAGCGTGTCGCCGGCGATAGCGACGCCGCGATTCACCCGGCCGCAGCAGGGACGCGAAAGCGGCGAGGGCGAGTACGAATATGTCCAGAACACACGCCCGCTGACCGGATCGAGTGCAACGATATCGTTGGGCGCCTGCACTGTGTACAGGATGCCATCCACCACCAGAGGCGTGGCCTCAAACTTTTCGAGCGAGCGCGCCTGGAACACCCATTGCTGCTCCAGGTTTTTCACGTTCTGGGGCGTAATTTGCACCAGCGGGCTATGCCGCTGGCTCATGTAGGCGCCCGAGTAGGTCAGCCAGTTCTGGGGTTCCTGGCCGGCGTTCAACATACGGTTGAACGTAACCTGACCGGGCAGCGACGCGGCCGCCATCAGCAACACCCACATCAATAACACCAGGGTTCGGTTCATGTCAGACACCTTTCAGCGACACCAGATACGCGATGAGATCGGCCAGTTCCTGGGAACTCAACTTATCCCGATAGGAAGGCATGGGCGATTTGTCGATGAAGACCCACTCCTTCAGGCTCGCCTTGGGGAACGAAAGCAAGCGCTCCCTGGAGTCGAGAATCTGCACCGTGAACGTATCGACGTTGAGCAGCCGCCCGGTGATCGTTTCTCCCGACTTCGTCGTCACGCGATAGGAGCGGTTTTGCGGAAGGACTTCCGCATCCGGGTCGAGCACGGATTGTTCAATTTCGACAGCGCGCCTTTGCGATCCGACGTCGCTGAGATCGGGGCCCGTGCGCGAACCTGTCGCGCCCACGCGATGGCAGCCGGTGCATCCGCTTTTTCCTTCAAACACCGCTTTACCCCGCGCGACGTTGCCGTTGCCCGATACCGTGCGGCCCGCCGTTGCCACTGTGCGAAGGTACCCCACAATGGTTCCCGCCTGGAAATCCTGAAGGTTGTGCGGCGGCATCGCCGTGCCAGGAATGCCGTTCTCAATAATCTTGATCAAAGCCTCTTCCGAATACGTCTGGCGAAACTTGCCATGCCCTAAGTCGATGCCGGGTACCTGGTCGCCCTCCGGCCCATGGCACAGCACGCAGTTGACGCGGAACAAACGCCCGCCCTCGGCGATATCGGCTGGCGTATAGGAGTGCTGCGCTTGGAGCGTGATTGACGTGCAAACGAAAAGTAGCAGTGAGACCCTGAACATGCCGGTACCCCGCCAATAGTATCGCCGCGGGGAAGCGGGGTCAATGCGGCCAGGCGCATGTGCTAGGCTCACTGCATGAGTCGAGCGATCGCTGGTTTTGCCGCGTTTCTAACCGTCTCGATGCTGCCGTTGTGCGCCCAGCCGGTGCTGGACGCCACCAGCGTCCTGAACGCGAGCGGATACCAGAACCAGCTCGCGCCGGATACTGTTTTTGTGATCTTCGGGAAGGGATTGGGTCCGGCCGCGATTGTGACCGCCTCAGCCCCCAAATACCCCGCGGCCCTGGGCGGAACCTCGGTTAGCTTCACACCCGCGGCGGGAGGAACAGCCATCGACGCGAAGATGGTTTATTCGGTCGCCGGGCAGATTGCGGGGCTGCTTCCCTCCTCCATTGCGCCCGGCACGTACGCGGTGACAGTGACGTATAGCAACCAAACCAGCAAGCCGCAGAATGTCGCCGTGGTACCGCGCAGCTTCGGGATTGCGACGGCCAACAGCGGCGGCACAGGAGCGGCGCAAGCCACCATCGGCAATGTCAACGGAGGAGTTAGCCTGACGCGCCTCACCACCAGCACACTGAATTACGACGGGCTGACTTGGCCACTCCAGCCCGCCCATCCCGGCGACACGCTCGTGCTGTGGGGCACCGGCGGAGGAGCCGATCCATTGAACGATACCGGCGGCACTTCGGGAGATCAGACCAAGGCCGGCGATTTTATGGTCAATGTCGGAGGCACCGAGATCGTGCCGATCTACGCCGGCGCGGCATCGGGCTATCCGGGACTGTGGCAGATCAACTTCACACTGCCCATGAACATTACGCCGAATTGCTTCGCCTACCTGCAGGTCAGCGCGGGCGGGCAAGCCGGCAACGTGGCGTCGATCCCGATTGCACCCCCAGGGAAGAGTTCGTGCACCACTCCCCCGCTGAGCCAGTCGACCCTCTCCAAGCTAGACGTTGGCGGCAATATCATCGAAGCGCAGTTCTCCGTGGGCCTGACTACCGAAGGCGGCACTTTCCCGACAACGTCCATTGCGTTTGAGGGTGTCGGCGGAAACGTGGCGCAGTTTTCCGCTGCCGAGTGGGAATCGAATTTTTCCGGAGTCGCGGTTGGACCGTGCGTCGCGACCCATCCGGAAAACCCGGATTTCTATCTCAACGCCGGCCCGAGCTTCACCTTCAACGGCCCGGGTATTCCTACGAATACCAGCGTGGGAACTTTCACCTTCCCCAACGGCCTGGACTATCAGTACAATCCTCCATCCAACACCATGGTCCCCGGCGGCATGTATACGCTGAAAAGTCCCGGTGGCACCCAGGTGGACCCCTTCACTGCCTCAGCGACCGTACCCTCCAGCTTCACGGTAACCAACTGGAATTCGCTGGATTTGATAAATCGCACGCAGCCCCTCACCGTCAGCTGGACCGGTTCTGGATTCGACCAGATCCAGATCTATATTCAGAGCCCGCCCGTCGCCCTCAGCTGCACGGTGGACGCAAGTTTGGGAACCTACTCGATTCCGCCAGCCGCGCTCGCGTATCTGCCTGCCGCCAAATCCGGCCAGATATCGGTTACGGCCGGTTTGGCAGCCGCTTCTTTCGTTGGAACGTCGTTGACACCCGGCCTGGTGGCGGGTGGGCAGGCGGATTTCGGGACCTTGGCGCCGTATCTCGCGACGCTTCAAACCGCCACGATCCAATAGGCTGGACGAAATCAGACGCGCACGTATTTGTTGAACCAGTCAATCGTGCGCTGCCAGGCCAGGTCGGCCGCGGCTTTGTTGTAGCGTTCCGGCGTCGCATCGCAATTGAAGCCGTGAACGGCGCCAGGGTAGATATAGCCTTCGTGCGGAACGTTGGCTGCCTTCAAGGCCATGTCGTACGCCGGCCACGTCGCTGCCAGTCGCGTGTCGAGTTCCCCGTGATGGACCAGAATCGCCGCCTTGATCTTCGGAATGTCCGCCGTCGGGGGGAACGGCGCCGTAGAACGGCACCGCGGCCCCAATATCGGCTCCCAGCCGAACGGCCAGGGTATTGGCGATGCCGCCGCCGTAGCAGAATCCGGTGGCGCCGATCTTGCCCGTGCAGTCGGCGCGCGATTTCAGCCACATCGCGGAGGCCACGAAATCTTCGGCCATCTTCTTGCCATCGACTTTGCTGAACAGCTGGCCGCCTTTGTAGTCGTCGCCGGGAAAGCCGCCCAGAGAGGTGAGCCCGTCCGGCGCAAACGCCATGAAGTTCGCGAGCGCGAGCCGCCGCGCGATGTCCTCGATATGCGGATTCAGACCTCGATTTTCGTGGACCACGATAATGCCGGGCAATTTCGACGGCGTCGCGGCTCGTGTATCGGCGCTGACCGGCCGGACCAGATATCCTTTGATGCTTCCGTTGCCTTGCGGCGACGGGACGGTCTCGTAGGTGGCCTTGATCCGGTCATCGGTCTTGGACACCTGCTGCCCCAGCGCGTAGTTCGGCATCAACGCCTCGATAATCGTGGCCGCCGCCAGACCGCCTATCGCAAATCGCTGCACGCCGTCCATAAAAGCGCGGCGGCTGATCTCGCCGTGAATAAAGAGGTTATAGAGTTCTATGGCCTCGCTCGGCAGTTTGGGTCTCGTTGGCTCCATTGGTTGACTCCTTTCCCGGAGAATATATCATGTCTCCCAAAGCGAATCACGCAGGCTATTTTCGCTCGGGAAGCGCGAACACATACAGGGCATTGCCCGTCGCCGGATAATGCAGTTCGGGCGCGACCACGGCCGGCACGTCGCGCGGGCTGCCTCCGCCGTTGCTGGTGGTCACCGCGAGGTATTGCTTGCCGCCCGCGGTGAACGTCAGCGGGAAGCCTTGCACGGCGGCCGGAAGCCGCGTCTCCCACAGAATGCGGCCGGTGTTGGCGTCGAAGGCGCGGAACATGCGATCCAGGTCGCCCGCGAACGCCACGCCGCCGGCCGTCGAAACCACGCCGGTAAGGAACGGCGCGCGCTGTTCGTATTTCCAGATCTCGCGCATGCGTCCGCACATCGTACGCCGCCAGCTTGCCGACGTTGCCGTTCGATCCCCGGCATCTCAAAGAAGCGCCGCAGAGCGCCGTTGCCGCTGCCGCCGCCCGCGATTTTTTCGACCGCCTGCCCGTTCATTTCCAGGCAGCTCTGGCTCAGCGGAACGATCAGCCGGTTGCCGGGCGGATAGTACGTCATCGACGGCCAGTTCTTGCCGCCCTCGGTCGAAGGACACGCCGGCACCCACTCGCCCACGCGCTGCTCCACGATATCGTTGCGATAGTGCGGCTCGCCCGTGCTGCGGATCGATGGAATCGTACACGTTCTGGAACACCATTTCCTTGTGACCCAGATATTTTCCGGTCTTGCGGTCCAGCTTCCACAGAATGCCCGTCTTGCCCGCGCTGAAGACGTAATTCTGGCCCTGATCGTCCACCAGCACCCGCTCGAAAACTTCGTCCAGATCCAGCGTCTCGCCCGGCGCGTGAGCGTGATACCAGGCCAGCTTTCCGGTATCGGCGTTGAGCGCCAGGGTGGAGTTGGCATACAGCGTCGCGCCGTTGCCGGAACCGCGGCTCACGCGCATCCAAGGCTTGGCTTGCGCCGTGCCCCAGTAGGTCAGGTTCAGGTCCGGATCGTAGCTGCCGGTGATCCACGTTTCCACGCCCGCGCGGAAGGTGTTCGGGAGCCCTCCCCAGGTGTCGCCTCCCGGTTCGCCTTCCAGCGCCACGGTTCGAAAGCGCCAGGCTTCTTTGCCGGTCTTGGCGTCATAGGCGCTGATGAAGCATTTCTCTTCGCCGATACGTCGCGCAGGAATCGCGGCCCAGCCCTTGAATCAGCTTGCCCTTCACCGCAAGCGGTCCGCTGGTGTTGGCGTACTCGCCCTTGGAGCGGTCGCCGATGGTGGTGTCCCAAACCACCTTGCCGTTGCGGGCGTCGAAGGCCATCAGATGCGCGTCGCCGGTGGTCACGAAAATCTTGTCGTCGTAGATCGCGATGCCGCGCATGGCCGGGCGCGGTGGGATTGGTGCCGTAGCGATTCTCCCAGATCAGATCGCCGGTCTTCGCGTCCAGGGCCTGCAGCACCATGCCGGCGTTGTTCACGTACAGCACGCCGTTGTGCACGATGGGCGCGGGCTGGTTGCCGTTGCTCGCGCCCTCCTGCATGGCCCAACTCCACACCAGACGCAGGTCGTTGACGTTCTGCGCGGTGATCTGGTTCAGCGGGCTGTAGTAGGTGGCCTTGTAGTCGTGGCGGATCATGAGCCAGTCGGCCGGATCGGGATTGCGCAGCATGGCGTCGGTGACCGGAACGTAGTTCTTCACTTCACCCGCCACGGTGATTCCGCGGGGCGCCTGCTTGGCCTGGTTTTCCTGGTTGCGCTGCTTGAGCGGCAGGAGGCGCCGCCGCGCCCGGCTGCAAGTACGCCGCGCGCTGCCCGGACGCGACGCTGCGGATGGAAACGCGTCGATTCCGCAGTGAGCGGCCGATCGCCCGGCCCGTGCGCTATTGGCGTCCAGAATGAACGCCGCGAGATTGATGTAGGTCTGGTCCGGAAGCGAGCCGCTCCGCCGGGAGGCATGGTGGATTGCATGAAGCTGATCAACTCGCCCGCGGTTCGGTCGCCCCACTGAGCCATGAAGTTCGCGCCGGCCAGTTGCGGCCCTTCGCGTCCGGAGAGATCCGGCGCATGGCAGGAGGCGCAGTTGGTCTGGTAAGCCGCGCGTCCCGCCGCGGCCTGCTCGGCGTATACGGCCCCGGCGGACGCTGTTGGGCTCTGCCTTGTTGAGAGACAAGCATCACGCCACACGCGGCGATGGCCGCCATCCCCAGTGTTAATTGAGTTTTCAATGCGATCTCCTGGTTCCAACAGATATTCTATGCGCTCTTTAAGATAGAATCACCTAACGGAACGCACAGGAGAACACACATGAAGCGCAAGGTCGCTGTTCTTTCAGCTTTGCTCGGCCTGATGGCGGGAACCGCATCGGCGCAGACGGTAAAGGATGTCCGCTCTGTTTTGGAAGCTTCTCTCAAGGCGATGGGGGGCGCCAATCTGAAGACCATCCGATATTCCGGCAGCGGCTGGTCCTCGCGAATCGGCCAGACCTACGGGCTCGCCGAAGATTGGCCGCGCTACGAAGTTGCCGACTACACGCGCGCCATCGACTACGACGCCAAGTGGTCGCGCGAGGACTATACGCGCAGGCAGGGCAAGTATCCGCTTCTCGGCAGGCCGCCGATGCCAGAGCAGCACGTCACGTCGATTCTCAGCGGCAACTACGCCTGGGACATGCAGGGCGACAAGCCAGTGCCCCTCACCAGCCTGTATCTGGATGGCGTGCCGTACGCCGACCTGCGGCAGCTGGAGCTCGCGATTACGCCCCACGGATTCCTCAAAGCGGCGCTGGCGGCTAAAGACGCAACGGCCATTACGCTGCCGATCGTCGGGGCGTCGGACGCCGGCCTCTCGCAGAATGGCCGCAAAGTGACGATCGTGTCCTTCACCATCGGGAAGTACCGGGTCAACGGAACCATCAACGACCAGAATCTGGTGGAGCTGACCGACACCTGGTTTCCCAATCCCGTTTACGGCGACATGGATTACGAGATGCGCTACACGAAGTACAAGAATTTCGACGGCGTCGAGTTCCCCACATTGCTGCATGTGCATCAGGGCGATCCCAGATTGAACCCCGCGCACAACTACTACGAGTACAACGTGACCAGACGTGAAGGCCAATGTGCCGGTAGCCACGCTACCCGTCCCCGATGTGGTGCGCACGGCGACCGTGCCGCCGGTGAAAGTGGAGAGCCAGAAACTCGCCGAGGGCTTGTGGCTGCTCGGCGGAGGCACTCACAACAGCGTGCTGGTGGAATTCAAGGACTTCGTCGCGGTGGTGGAGGCGCCCCAGAACGAAGCCCGGTCGCTGGCCGTCATCGAGGAAGCAAATCGGCTGGCTCCCAATAAGCTGATCAAATATGTCGTCAATACGCACCATCATTTCGATCATGCCGGAGGCCTTCGGACGTATCTTTCCCAGGGCACTACCGTGATCACGCATGAATCGAACAAGCAGTATTACCTGGACATCATGTTCTACCCGGCGGCGCGCGAATTGCAGCCGGACCGCATGTCCTTTTACAGCCCGATGTACATGATCAGCCGTCGCCCCGCTCCCATTGAGACGGTTTCGAGCCAGCTGGGCGGCCCCGGCGGCGGCGCTGACCGATACGCCATCACGGATGGCGAGCGCATACTGGAGATCTTTCACGTGCAGGATATGGCCTACGAGTTGGAAGATCAATCCTACGCGCAAGGCAACCACAGCGCCGATATGCTGATGGTTTACCTGCCGAAAGAAAAGATCTTGATCAATGCGGACCTCTACTCGCCGCCGGCGCAGGGCGCTCCGACTGCCCGCTCCAACGGCCTGGGATGCGGACGCTCTATCAGAATATGCGCAAGCAGAAGCTGGACGTAGCGCAGCACGTGCCCATTCACGGACGCGTCGGAACCAATGATGAGTTTCTGAAAATCGTGGGCCAGGCCGGCGCTTCGGGCCGGCAGAGCGTACAATGAAAAATATTTGATCGAAAGAGTCCGTCCATGAACCGTCGCGATTTTGTGCGATCCGCGGGCGCTGCGTCCGCCAGCCTCGCGTTCTCGAAACCGGAGTGCCTGCTTGCTGAGAGCGCAATGTCTGACGCCTGGCGCACGTTCGAAGTGAAAACGCGCGTCGAAATCCTCCAATCTTCAGGGGCAACGCGCGTGTGGCTGCCGGCGGCGCTCAGCACTAAGACGCCTTTCCAGAAGACGCTCTCTAACGAGTTTAGAGCCGAGGGAGGCACCGGACGGATCGTGGAAGGCAGGGCCGACGGGCTCGGAATCGTCGCCGCGGAATTCCCGGCCGGCGTGAAGCCGGTCCTCACGCTCACAAGCCGGGTGGCGACAAGGAACTATGCGGTCGATCTCTCCGCCCGGCGAAGCGCTCGAAGGCGGAGACCGCGCGGAGTTGGAGCATTTTCTTCGGCCCACCAAGCTTCTGCCGACCGACGGCATCGTGAAAGCGACGGCAACCGAAATCACGCGCGGTGCGAAGACCGACATCGAGAAGGCGCGCGCAATTTACGAGTGGATCGTCGATAACACGTTTCGGGATCCGAAAACACGCGGCTGCGGCCTCGGCGACATCCGCTTCATGCTGGAGTCTAAGGATCTGGGCGGGAAATGCGCCGACCTCAACGCGCTCTATGTCGGCCTGGCCCGTGCCGCGGGACTCCCGGCGCGCGACGTGTATGGCATCCGCATCGCCAAATCGGAACTGGGATACAAGAGCCTCGGTACCTCGTCGGAAAACATCACAAAAGCACAGCACTGCCGCGCCGAAGTGTACATCGGTGGCTACGGCTGGGTGCCTGTCGATCCCGCGGACGTGCGGAAGGTTGTGCTGGAAGAACCACCCGGAAATCGACCGCTTGACGACGAGATGGTAAAGAAGGCTCGCGCCCGGCTATTCGGGTCCTGGGAGATGAATTGGATGGCGTATAACTTCGCGCACGATGTTGCGTTGCCAACATCGGCCGGTGCGCCAGTCGGCTTCCTCATGTATCCGCAGGCTGAAACGACCGATGGTCGGCTCGACAGCCTCGATCCGGACAGCTTCAAGTACGAGATCACGTCGAGGGAGACCCCTTCTACGAACGGCTGAGGGAAGCGACGTCAGACGAACCAACTGGGCGGCCTCGGCCGGCGCTCCAAGCCATTAGCGGCAGTTGCAAATTACCGGGATGCGCGCGCCATTGCGGACCCAGGGGCGAGCGCCGCTGCCGGCTTCTTCGCTCGCGTCGTCGTAATCACCACCACGCTGATCAGGACAAACAGAGTCCCCAGGATGGTTCGCGGGCCAAGCGTTTCACCACCCAGGAAATATCCAAGCAGCACCGCGACCACCGGATTCACGTAGGCGTAGGTGCCCACTTTGGTCGGCGACTCATGATGAATCAGCCAAGTGTAAACCGTAAACGCCACGATGGAGCCGGCGACTATCAAATAGAGCAATGCGAGCCACGCTCCGCGCGAGACGGCGGACGGACGGAAATTTCGAAATTCTCCCAGCGCGGTCGACGTGAGTGCCAGCAGCACTCCTCCGGCCAGCATCTGCGCGCCCGAGCTCATCACCTTGGAAGGCGGAAGCTCTAGCTTGCGCGTCAGCGCGGACGCAACGGACCAACTCATGGACGCAATCAGGAGCGCTACTGCGCCCGCCGTATTGATCGGCGCGCCGCCCAGGCTCAACGAATGGATGGTCAGTGCCGCCACTCCGCCTATCCCGATCAAGAGCGCTAGGGCCAAGCGAGCGGTGAGCTTCTGCGTCCTGAGGAAAACGATTTCCGACAGCGCCATGAACGCCGGGATGGTGGCCAGCATGACAGCCGTAATGCCGGAGGGCACGCGCTGCTCGGCCCAGAACACCAGCCCGTAATCGCCGACAAAGATCAGGAGCGCGAGTGAGAATGCCGACATCCATTGACGGCCGCTCGGTGAGCGCTCGCCCCGCGCGATCATCCAGCCGTAAAGAACCAGTCCCGCAATCAGGAATCGCATCGCCGCGAGAAGGAACGGCGGAACTTCGGCCACGCCGACGCGAATCGCCAGAAATGTAGATCCCCACACGAAATAAATAATCGCGAAAGCCAGCAATGTCTTCCAGGCTGGGGTGCGGGTTGTGGTTTCCTTGTTAGATTCCTGGCTCACAGCAGGCTCTCCAGCATCAGCAACTCCGTCGTCATGATCGTGGATGTGACCGCACGAACGCGCGCAAGGCCGTCAATCCCAACTGCTCCGCTCCATCGCAACATGGCGGGCGGAGTACACACCCGCGCCCAGTCCGCGTGCTGCGGCATGATGCGCCTTCGGCTTCTTCAGGACGATCACCTGCTCGCCCCGCACGACAATCAGAAGTTTATCGCCGGCTTTCACGTGCAAAGCTTCGCGAGCCTCTCGCGGAATAACAATCTGGTTCTTCAAAGAAAGCGTTACTAGAGCCATCAATTTACATTGTGGCAGGCGGTAAAGGGGAACGTGGACAAACCAGCACCGACGTGTTGACGCGATCCACCCCGTGTTATAGCCTGTCGCTAGTGAGTGCGAACAATCAGCTGACCGTGTGGCAGCGCTGGGTTCGGCAGCCGCAGAAGATCTGGTTGCGCAGGGCGCTCTTTCAGGTCCATTTGTGGAGCGGCATCGCCGTCGGGCTCTACATCCTCATGATCAGCGTAACCGGCAGCGTGCTGGTCTATTGGAACGAGCTTTACCGGGCAGCGACGCCCGAACCAATCATTTCGAAGGGTTCAGGGCCACGATTGACGGACGACCAGCTTGCGGCGGCCGCCCGGCGCCTGTATCCAGGCTATCCGGGTGGTGAAGATCAACCGGACGCGGAATCTCGATCAGGCGGTGGATGTCTGGCTGCGTCGCGGCGACGAGACGAAGCGGCGGCTGTTCGATCCTCGCAGTGGCAGCGATCTTGGCGAGTCGGTCCCAACCGGTTTCTGGCTCGTGTCAGAAGCTGATTGATCTGCACGACAATCTGCTCGCCGGACCAACCGGCCGAAAAGTGAACGGCGTTGGCGCGTTCGCGGTGCTCGGCGCTGGCTGTGACGGGTCTGGTGATCTGGTGGCCGGGCGCCAAGACATGGCGCCGCAGCCTGACACTGCATCGCGGCGTGGGATGGAAGCGCCTGACCTGGCACTTGCACAGCATGATCGGCTTCTGGAGCCTGGCATTCGTGTTGGTGTTTGGCCTAAGCGGGATTTACCTCAGCTTTCCCGAGCCGATTCAGGATCTCGCCGACCGGATTGAGCCTCCCACTGCCGCCAATGCCGGATTACGCATCGGCGACCAGGTCATTTATTGGCTCGCCTACTTGCATTTCGGCCGCATTAAAGGCATCGGGATTCCTTGTAGCGGCCCCGGGCTCTGCGACCAGACGACGAAGGCGATTTGGGCGCTATTCGGGCTGGCCCCCGCGGCGATGTTTGTTACCGGCGCGATCCTGTGGTGGAACCGCGTGCTGGGCCCGCGCCTGGCAGCCGCTCGCCGGCCGGTTCGTTCCAATTCCGTGAATGCCTGACGATTCCTGGTGCACGAGGGCCAGGGCTTCCTCTTGCCGACATGTGGAACCTACTCTGCCGTGCCTAATTCTCAGAAGGCTTTTCCACCTTGTCGATGACCATGACGTCGACGGGCGCTTTGGTTGACTCCAGCTTCAATCCCAGCAGCTGCTGGAAGGCGGTGAACACATCCGGAGCGGCATCGGGATTGTCGGCCGCGGGAGGTGAAGCGCCGCCAAGACGAGCCGCCTGAGCCGGATCGAGTGTGAATGTCAACGTGAAATCGTACCTTTCGGAAAGGCCCGACTGGTCCACCACAGGTTTATCCAAGAAGTTTTGCAGTACGGCGGTGACTTGCGACATTGGCGAGTTCCTGAAGGTGAGTGTCGTCCCCGCTGCAGTTCTTCCGAAATAAAATCCGGGTAGGCCTTTCGGATCGTCCTGGCTCCTGGTAATTTTCGCTTCAGTTTTTGCGATCCTGACCGCGTATACCGGCAGCTCTCTCTTTTCGGAATGGAATTTGAGCTGGAAGCGATCGGCCAGCAGCTTCTGAATCATCATCTTCATCTGGTCGACGTTTGGCTGGCCCGGCGCATCGGGCTTTCCCGTCATGTCGAACTTGTCCGATTCCGTCCAGGCAGGTCCGCCGGTAAGCTGCTTGGGATGGAGCCAGTAAGCCAGGTTGATCAGATCGTGCAGCGTCACGTTCGTTGTGATCACCTCGGCGCCTCGCAACGTAATTATCTGTTCCCGCCTGGCAGGATCGCTCGGTCTGATGGTGGCCACTTCGAATGCGGGATTCGCATTCGGCGCCATCCGTACGGGCGGAGGTGGAGGTTCCGGAATCGCCCAGGCGGTCTCGGGAGTGGCGCGTGCCAGGTTCAAGGCCACCGGCGCGCCTTGGGTCCACGTGCCCGCGATCGAGTTTCCGTCCCCGCTCAGCTTTCCTTCATAGTTGACGTTTGCGGCGGGGATCGTCATTTTCACGGTCGAACCGTCCCGTGTGATCGTGGTCGCGATCGGCGGCGATGGTTGGTCGACGGTTCGCAGCGTCGCCTGCAGCTTGTCATTTTCCAGCGCGATCTTAAACACGATGCGCACTTTTTGCGGGCCGGCCTGCAATGTGCCCTGCCAATTGCCGGTTATATTCTGGGCTTCGACCGCGCTTCCCTGCAACGCCGCGAGAGCCATCATCCACAACGTCAACTTTTTCATCGGCGACCTCCTGTTTCCCTCGTTGATCAAACAAAGCTGATCAAATGAACATGATGTCACGGACGGATTGGCTGAACAACGGGTGGCCACGCCTCAACGTGGAGCTACGCGATACCCAAAGTAGCGGAGATTTAGCGCCAACCGAGAGCGGGGGCGACAGTAGTAAGAATTGCCTCTATCACATGAGCATTGTAGGCAACCCCTAATTGGTTTGGGACTGTTAACAATAGCGTGTCTGCTGCTGCGATCGCCTCGTCTTTCCTAAGCTGTTCGATCAAAACATCCGGTTCGGCTGCGTAGCCACGGCCGAAAATCGCTCGTGTGGTTTGGTCAAGAAAACCGATCTGGTCCTGTTCCTGAACTCCTCGTCCAAAATAGGCACGATCGCGATCGTCGATTAAAGCAAAGATACTGCGGCTCACGGAAATGCGCGGTGTGCGGACATGGCCAGCCTCCTTCCAGGCTGCAAGAAAGGCGCGAATCTGTGCGGCTTGTTGAATGTGGAACGGCTCACCGGTCTCGTCGAATTTGAGGGTTGAGGATTGCAAATTCATTCCGAGCTTGGCGGCCCAAACGGCTGTCGCATTGGAAGCCGCCCCCCACCAGATACGGTTGCGCAGTCCTTCGGCGTGCGGTTCAAGACGCAACAGCCCTGGCGGATTGGGAAACATCGGATGTGGGTTCGGCTGAGCGAAGCCCTGGCCGCCCAGTAGCTCGAGAAATTCTTCTGCGTGCCGCCTGCCCATGGCTGCATCGTCCTCGCCTTCAATCGGGCGGTGGCCGAAATAGCGCCACCCATCGATTACCTGCTCGGGAGAACCGCGGCTGATCCCCAACTGCAGGCGACCGCCAGCGATGAGATCAGCGGCGCCGGCATCCTCCAGCATATAGTGAGGATTCTCATACCGCATGTCAATCACAGCGGTGCCAATTTCAATGTTTCGCGTCTTAGCACCGACCGCGGCAAGGAGCGGGAACGGTGACGCTAATTGCCGCGCAAAGTGATGAACGCGAAAGTACGCTCCGTCTATTCCCAGGCGCTCGGCCTCCACGGCGAGGTCAATAGACTGCAGAAGCGCGTCAGTCGCCGATTGCGTTCGTGACTGCGGATTAGGGGTCCAATGGCCGAATGACAGAAAGCCAATTTTCTTCATGCAAGATAAGTCTACGGTACGCGGAGCAGAGAAGATTTTAGTGTAGCGTTATTCGTCGTTCCCGCTCTGTTGTCCGAATCAGCGTTGTCGCGGACCTCCAATCGCGCCTCAATTGGGCGGTTCCCGAACGGTAAGGTCTTGCACGAGACACAGTATTTCGCGGATGCTTCGAGGCGCAGCCGTGCCACACCGCGAACACAACATGCACCCCTCCCCTATCGCTTTCCGCTCCCGGACGGCTACAATAGTCCTTTAGGTCCGCTCACTTATGCCCGTCCCAGTCTCGCAAATGTGGACCGTAGCAACCTACGTCCTCAAGCAGCGTCTCAAGCGCCGCCAGCGCTACCCGCTGGTCCTCATGCTGGAGCCGCTTGTTCCGCTGCAATCTGGCTTGCGCGGGATGCGGCAAGATCCAGTATCCGGCGCACATTCTGAAGAAGAACCTTTCGCCCGAGGAATGTTTCAAGGCCGTGGATGAGTGCGGCGCGCCCATGGTCTCCATCCCCGGCGGCGAACCGCTGATGCATCCGGAAATCGACAAAATCGTCGAGGGTTTGGTGGCGCGCAAGAAGTACATTTACCTGTGCACCAACGCGCTGCTGCTCAAAGAAAAGCTGTCGCTGTTCAAGCCGAGCAAGTATCTTACGTTCTCCGTCCATCTCGACGGCCAGCGCGAGCATCACGATTTTTCGGTCTGCCGCGAAGGCGGATATGAGATCGCCGTCGACGCCGTTCGCGCAGGCCGTTCAGGCCGGCTTCCGCGTCACCACCAACAGCACGCTGTTCGATGGCGTGGATCCGCAGAGCGTCCGGGCATTCTTCGACGAGATGATGGATCTGGGCGTCGAAGGGATCATGGTGGCGCCCGGCTATTCCTACGACAAAGCGCCCGATCAGCAGCATTTCCTGGGCCGCGCGCGCACGCGCCGCACCTTCAAAGCGATCCTTTCGAATCGCAAGAAGAGCTGGCAATTCAATCAATCGCCGCTGTATCTCGAATTCCTCATGGGCAAGCGCCACTACAACTGCACGCCCTGGGGCATGCCGACTTATAATCTTTTCGGCTGGCAGAAACCCTGCTACCTGCTGCAGGATGGTTACGCCGACACGTTCGCCGAGTTGATGGAGAGCACGGCGTGGGAGCAGTACGGCACCGAGTCGGGCAATCCGAAGTGCGCCAATTGCATGGTGCATTGCGGATTCGAGCCGTCGGCGGTGCATGATGGCTTCTCTTCGGTGCGCGGCTTCGCGGCCATGGCGCGTTCGTATCTGTTCACGGCTTATCCCGATCAAGACGCCGAGCGATTGCTCCAAGAGCCGGTGCGCCCGGTTCACGCGCACAATCCTTTTGTGAACATTCAGCTCGATACTCCCGCGAGCGAAACTTAGCAGGCATGAGCGAAGATCGAGAATCCTGAAATTCTTGAGGTGGTTCCCGGCTTCTCGCACGATCAGCTGGAAGGCTGGATTCCGCCGCTCGCCACTGACGACGAGATTCGCGGCGCGCTCGAAAAAGCGTTCGATTATCGCGGCGACGTCACCATCACGCTGAAGAACGGCACGCAGGTAGAGGGCTACATTTTCGACCGGCAAAACGCGCCGACGCTGGCCGATTCACACGTCCGGGTGTTTCCGAAGAACTTCGACTCCAAGATCTCGATTCCCTACTCCGAAATCCAGGCGCTGGCGTTCACCGGCCGCGACACTGCCGCCGGCAAGAGTTGGGAAGCCTGGCTGCGAAAGTATTGGGAGAAGAAGACCGCCGGTGAACACAACATCCAGCGTGACCCGGAAGCGCTTGAGTAACGCGCCGCTGTGGCGCACGCACTCATGCGTGCTGTGTTCGCACTCGTGCGAACGGTTCGCGGGATTCCCGCAGAGGTGTTGGCAGGAGTGCCAACACGGCACGCACGAGTGCGTGCGCCACGGATAGTAATGGAGGCCTGTCATAGTTCAAGTCTGCGTGCTCGCCAGCAGTAGCTCGGGAAATTCCACTTTCATCCGCACTGAAAAAACGCGCATCCTGGTCGACGCCGGCCTGAGCAAGCGCGACGTTCTCGCCCGCCTGGCCGCCATCAGTGAAGACGCCGAAAAGCTGGACGCGATCCTGATCACGCACGAGCATTCCGATCATGTCAGCGGCCTGGTGGCTCTGGCGCGCCTGCTCAATGTGCCGATCTTCATCACCCGCCTGACCGCCCCCGCCATCCCCTGGGGCGAGTACACGCCACGGCTGGATTGCTTCCAGGCCGGCACCACATTTTCAGTCGGCGATATCGAGATCGATAGCTTTACCATTCCGCATGACGCCATCGATCCCGTGGGCTTCTGTTTTCGCGCGCAAGGCATCAAAGTGGGCCTGGTCACCGACCTCGGCTACGTCACCGATTCCATCAAGTTCCACCTGCGCGGCGCTCACTTGCTGGTGCTCGAATCGAATCACGATCTCGAAATGCTGAAGGTGGGGCCGTACCCCTGGTCCGTCAAGCAGCGCGTGATGGGACGCAAGGGGCATCTGTCGAACGATGTGGTCTGCGATTTCATCCGCGCGGATCTGGATTCGTCCATCAATACTCTGGTGCTGGGCCATTTGAGCGAACACAACAATCATCCCGAGATCGTGCGGAACCAGGCCATTCGCGCGCTGGATGGCGCTCGCCGCGCGCTCTTCACCCGGCTGGTGGTGGCCGAGCCGAAACAACAATCCGAGGTCTTTACGTATTAGATGATCGAACGCTACACACGGCCTGAGATGGCCCACATCTGGAGCGAGGAGAACAAATACCGCCAGTGGCTGGAAGTGGAGCTGGCCGCATCCGAGGCGCTGGCCGAAACCAACGATGTTCCGCCGGAGGCCGCCCGCGCGCTCCGCAAACATGCCAGCTTCGATCTCAAACGCATCCACGATAATCGAGCGCGAGGTGAAGCACGATGTCATCGCATTCACCACCGCGGTTTCAGAGAGCCTGGCCGCGGCCGGCGAGGCGGGCGCGTCGCGCTGGCTGCATTACGGCCTGACGTCGAATGACGTGGTAGATACCGCGCAGGCGCTGATGGTGCGCAGCGCCTCGGACCTGATTCTCAAGGGCATCCACCGAACTTGCCGAGGTCTTGAAGGCGCGCGCGTTCGAGTTCAAGGATACGGTTCAGATCGGAAGAACGCACGGCATCCACGCCGAGCCCATCACTTTCGGCCTCAAGCTTGCTCTCTGGTATGACGAAGTGCAGCGCAATCTCGCGCGTTTTTCCGCTGCTGCGGAAGACATGCGCGTGGGAAAGATTTCGGGCGCCGTCGGAACTTTCGGGCACATCGGTCCGCAAGCCGAAGAGCGCATCTGCCAGCGGCTGGGATTGCGGCCGGCGGCCATCGCTTCGCAGGTGATCTCGCGCGACCGGCATGCCAACTACGTCGCGACGCTGGCGCTGGTGGCCGCGACGCTCGAAAAGATCGCGCTCGAGATCCGCCACTTGCAGCGCACCGAGGTTCGCGAAGCAGAGGAGCCTTTTGCGCAGGGGCAGAAGGGCTCGTCCGCCATGCCCCACAAGCGGAACCCGGTAACCTGCGAGCAGATCTGCGGACTGGCTCGCGTGGTTCGCGGCAACGTGCAGCCCGCTTTTGAGAACATCGCGCTGTGGCACGAGCGCGACATTTCCCACTCGTCGGTGGAGCGGATCATTCTTCCGGATACGACTACAGCTCGTGGATTACATGCTGGCCCGAACCATCTGGCTGATATCCGGGCTGCGGGTCTCGGCCGAACGAATGAAACGTAACCTGGACCTAACGCGGGGCTTGGTGTTCTCCGGACAGCTCTTGCTGGACCTCTCGGCAGCCGGGATGTTACGTGAGGAAGCTTACAAACTAGTCCAGGGATATGCCATGGACGCCTGGGAGAAGGACGGCGATTTCCGCTCGGCGATAGAATCCGATCCCATCGTCCGCAAACATCTGACGCCCGATGCGCTGGAGAGATACATTCTCTGTTTCCAGACAGTTACAGAACATCGACCAGATCTTTCAGCGCGTGTTTCCCAACTAGCAGCTACGGTACGCTAAATCTGTGCTTTCATTTTCGCAGGGATGCATTAAACTAATACCTAGGAGCGCACAGCGCGGGACGCCGAATGAAAATAATGAGCGAAACTGATCGGTGCATGGATTTTGAACTCGCTCGAGTCCTGTTGGTAGACGATGATCCTACCTCCCGCTTAACGTTACAAACCGTCCTGGAAGCAAGCGGATATCATGTAGATTCAGCAGCTTCCGCCGCAGAGGCCGTCGGCAAACTGGATGAGCAGGAATATCAGTTGGTGCTGAGCGACCTGCAAATGGAGTCTCCTGAAGCCGGTCTTAAGGTCCTGGCGCATGCGCGTATGATGACTTACAAACCCGCTACGGCGATTGTAACCACCTACCAGAACGCCAAGTCTCCGCACACCACCACCCAGAAACAGGTCCGGATGCTGATCAAGCCGGAAGATGTTCCGGGACTGCTGGCCAAAGTCGCCAATCTGATCAGCGAGCGGGCCGCCCGCAAAGTCCAGCGCGAAATGCGCCACGCTACCAGCTAGCGCGTGCCTGCGCGGTAAACCTCGGCTTCAAATTCGTTCAAGAGCGCCGCTGAAGAAGTGGTCCGCGGCCTCAATCCAGATCAATTCCTTGGGTTCCGGTATGGTGGCGAAGTACGCTTCCATGGCCGGAACGGCGCAGAATTGGTCATTCGTGCTCACGATGAAAACTTTCGGAACCGGACAATCGCCCAGCGACTGGCTGTCGGACAAGTTGGCGGGGAATCCGACAGCGATCAACTGGGTGGCGCCCGAAATTTCGCAGCCCAGCTTCAGAATGATCCGCGAGCCGAACGAAAAACCGGCCAGCGAAAACGGAAGGCTGGGATAGCGCGACCGCAGCAAAGCCAGCGCGGCGCGGGCGTCTTCCATTTCGCCGATGCCGTGGTCGTATTCGCCTTGGCTCAGATTGACGCCGCGATAGTTGAATCGCAGCACCACGGCTCCGGCGCGGCGCAGCCCGCGCGCGATCCGATAGACCACTTTGTTGTGCATGGTTCCGCCGTATTGCGGATGCGGATGGCAAACCAAAACGGCGTGGTTGGGGTCCCGATCTTCGGGCTCTTCCAGCAGCGCTTCCAGTTTTCCCGCCGGCCCGTCAATGAACAGGCTCTCGATCCGGCGCGGCATTATTTGGGGTCGGCTTAATTGGAGCGATAGTTGGTGAACTGCATGTCGATGCCGAAATCTTTGCCGCGCAGCAGGGCGATCACTTCCTGCAATGAGTCGCGATCTTTGCCGGAGATGCGCACCACGTCGCCCTGGATGGACGCCTGCACTTTCTTCTTGCTATCTTTGACCACTTTCACGATCTCGCGCGCCTTTTCGGTGGAGATGCCCTGCTGCAGCGTGACCTCCTGGCGGACGCTGGAGCCCGCGGCGGGAATAATCGGGCCGTAAGTCAGGCCTTTCAGCGATACGTTGCGCTTCACCAGTTTCTGTTGCAGCACGTCGTTGACGGCCTTCAGCTTGTAATCGTCCAGGCTGGCGAGCACCAGCTTGTTGTCTTTTTCGTTGAGCTGGATATCGGATTTGGAGTCCTTCAGATCGAAGCGCTGGTGGATTTCCTTCAGCGCCTGCTGGACGGCGTTGTTCACTTCCGCCAAGTCGATCTTGGACACGATGTCGAATGTATTTTCGGGCATGTGCTAATGACCCAATGCTATCAAGACTCGCTCGGTAATTTCCTGGATCATGGCGGGCAAAGCGGCGTCGAGGGCGAGCGTGACGGCGGCGCGAACCCGCTCGGGGTCGATTTCCGGAGCGGGCGGAAGCGCCTCCGGAGTTGCGTGTTCGGCTACCTTGGGTGGTTCAGGCGCGTGCTCGATCGAAGGCGCGGCGGGCGGAGCCGAGGCGATCTGCTCGGCGAACAAGCCGCGGGCCAGCTGGGCTTCCTTCACCAGCGGATCGATGGTGCTGACTACTTTCGAAGCCTCGAAGGGCTTCTTGAGAATCGCATCGCAACCGGCGCGCTTGGCCTCGTCCTCATCGAACGGTTCCAGCAGGCCGGCGGTGAGCACCACGCGAACGTGCTTGAAACGCGGCTCGCTTTTCACGTGGCGGCAAAGCTCGAAGCCCGATTTGCCGGGCAGGAAAACGTCGGCCAGGATCAGGTCGGGATCGACGTCGGCCAGCCGAAGCATGGCGGCGTTGCCGTCGGTGAGGCTGACCACTTCGAAGCCCTCTTCGCGCAGGATTCGTTCGCCCATGCGTTGCGCATGAGGGCTATCGTCAGCCAGCAGGATTCGGCTCATCACTTTTGAACGAGCGTCTCAATTCGATGGAGCGGTGGGCGGAGACGCGGGCTGGGCCGCAGCCGGCGCAGCAGTAGCGGGCTGATCGGTAGTTGGGGCGGCCTGCTGTTGCTGCTTCTTGCTTTTCTTCTTCTTCGCTTTCGGATCGGCGGCGGTTTGTGGCGACGCTTGTTGCGACGCCGGCTGCGCGGAATCCGTAGCTGCGGGAGTCTGACTCGCAGTCACGGCCGGAGCGGCGCTGGCTGGGCTGGCGGCGGCCGCGCCATCCTGCGCGGGCGGATTCGCGCGAGCATCGGGCTTGGTATCGAGCGCCGTTGAATCGCCCACCGTGGTCGCGGTCACATCGCCGTTGAATCCGCCTCCGGCGCCGGCGGGCTTGCGGAACCAATGGCGGAACCGAAGGCCGCATGGTGGTCATGGCGGGATCGCCCGAACGCGCGGCCGTGCTCATATCCGGACCACGCATGAGGGCAAGCGTGTCGCGCGCGACAATGCCCGGCTTTACGCGGTGGTCCTTCTCATACTCCATGCGGGCAACGGCGGCTTTGTCGGCCTCCGGAACCGGCAGTTCCAGTTCCTTCAGCTTTCCGGTGGCATCGTCCGCATAAGGGCTCAAAGGATAATCGCGGACGATTTTCGCGTAGGCTTCGCCTTCCTGCTTGCGAAAGCGGTTGCCCAGGCGTCCATAAGCTTGGCCCATGTCCCACAGCGCGAGATCGGCCTTGCTATACAGAGGATACTGATCCACCAGGTGGCTCATGCGGTTGGCGGCCGCGGAATTGTCGCCGCGCTTGATAATAGAAGTTGCCCACCAGATACTCGCCTTCGGCAATGGACTCCTGAATATTGCGCAGCAGCTGTTTGGTCTCGTCGACGTACTTGCTGTTGGGAAACTGGACGATCAGCTGGCGGCATTCGTCTTCGGCGCGAATGGCCTGGCTTTGGTCGCGATCCGACTTGTCCATCTGCTTGTAGTGGATCATGCAGATCTTCTGCTGGGATTCGGCGGCCTCTTCCATGGTGGGATAGAACAGGATGAAGTCCTTGTACTCGGCTTCGGCCTGAGCCAGACTGGCGGCGCCGCCTTCGCGGAACCAACTGTCGGCGATGGCGAGCTTGGCCTTGGCCAGGAACTCGCTCTGATCGTAGGTATTGATCAGGGTGTTGAGGGTGATGCGCGCGATTTCGTAACGGCCATGTTCGATGTCGTTAATGGCGCGATCAAACAAAACCTTGTCAGGCTGTTTGGTGTCCTTGGTGATCGGGTCGTCGTACTTCTTCGCTTTGAAACCGCAAGAGGTCAAAAGACCCGCCAGCATGATTGCAACCAGAAAGTTTCTTACCATATCAACCCATGCCATATGTCCGACCTTATAGATTAAACCTTTTGGAGCACGGCCTCGCGGGCCGCGCGCTGCAAATCGATGAACGCCTGGCCGGGATCGGGGGTGTGAAAAATCGACGACCCTGCTACCAGCCAGTCACACCCGGCGCGAGTGATCTCGGCGGCATTCTCCGGCGACACCCCGCCATCGATCTCAATGGCGAAATTTAAGCCTAACTCTTTGCGGCGCCACGCGAGCGCCTGGATTTTCTTGAGAGCGTTGGGGATGAAAGCCTGGCCTCCAAATCCCGGATTAACGCTCATGATGAGCACGTGATCCACCAGATCCAGCACCTCGCTAAGCATGCCGATCGGCGTGGCAGGATTCAGCACCACTCCGGGACGTCCGCCCTCGGACCGGATAAGGCGAAGCGTGCGATCCAGATGCGTGCAGGCTTCCTGGTGGACCAGCACATAGTCGGCGCCGGCGCGGATGAACTCGGGCGCGTATTTGTCGGGGTCCGAAATCATGAGGTGAACGTCGAGCTTGAGGCGCGTAGCCTTACGAATCGACTCCACTACCGGGATTCCAATGCTGATGTTGGGGACGAAGTGGCCGTCCATGACATCCACGTGCAGGAACGAGGCTCCGGCGCGTTCCACCCGGGCGATTTCTTCGCCCAGGCGCGCAAAATCGGCCGAGAGGATGGAGGGGAGTACTTCGATCATGCCGCGAACTTAAACAACGATGTTAGCACGCGTGGGCGGGCGCCATCAGCCTCTGGGGTGAGCTACTTTTTCGTCCTAGCCGCCGGTTTCGGTACCTGTTTATACCGGGAACAGGGGTGGGCGATGCGGAGGGCGGTCGTATACGCTCTACAATCGTTGGATGGACCACCACACGGTTGCAGCCATCGCCATCGCGGGCAGTTGTCTGGATGTGCTCGGCAGCCTGTATCTTGCGTACGACCTGCTGGGCGGCCCGCATGGCCCGTTGCGGCTGCTGACTAGGGCGGTCACCTATTCGATTCTGTTTGGCCTGGGTTACGGTCTCGGGCTGGGGTTGCTCTTCGGCGTGGCCTCCGGCCTGGCGATCGGAGTGACCATCGCGATTGAGCTCAATCGAACGTCGAAGCGCCAGGACCATTACTCGCTGCCGCTGGGAAGCATTGTTCAGCGCGATCCGCGCAGCGGCCTTCAGCGCCGCGCTGTACCCTCAAGTGGGCTTGCGTTTCGCGACTGCTCTACGGCGCTCTGCTGACAGGCGGACAAGTGTGTCGCATACTCCCGCGGAGTGCGCCCGTCGCTGACGTATCAGCACCCCGCGGGCCACGCTTCTCGCGCGTGTTGGTTTTGTCGACACTCGTGCGAACCGTGGGCTATATCGCGGCGGCGCTCGTGTGCAGCGCGTTGGTGCGGCACGTGGAGCATCCCTGGCTATTCGCGACGCGATTGGGAGTGGTGACAGGACTGGTAACGGGCGTGGGGATGGCGTTCAGTCCGCATGTCGAATACTACGCCGATCAATCTGCCGCAGCGGCGCATGGGAGTGTTGGGCGTGGCGCTGATGTTTTGCGGTTTCGCGCTGCAATCGCTGCAATATTGGCTGGCGGTGTTCGATGTTCGGGTAACGTAGGGAGGCACTCCCCGACGGTCGTGGTTCAGAACCGCGCGCCAGCAGCATGCCCGGAGACGACCGGAAGGCCAGCAGCACATTCGAAGACGACAGGAGGTCGTGCACCCTGGGAACATCCGGTCGAAGACTCCCGCCGGGGTGGCCGTGCACTGGAGAACATCGACTCGAAGAACACCGGACGGGTGGCGCGTGAGCGAGCGGCATCGGCACTAGCGCGAGCAGACGGCTACGAAGAAACCGTCGCCGGCGTTGACCCCGGGCAGGCGCTCGGTGGTTTGCCAGGCGCCGCCGATTTCCTGAATCACCTCTTCGTTCTCTTCTTTCTCGAGCGAGCACGTGGAATAGACCAGGCGGCCGCCGGAGCACAGATGTTCCAGCGCGCGGCGAACAAGGGCCACCTGCTTGGCGTGCAGATCGATTAAATCGGAGGGTTTGAGCCGCCACTTGATCTCGGGGTTGCGCCCGAGCGTTCCCGTGCCCGAGCACGGAGCGTCCACCAGAATTCGATCGAATTTGGTGCGAAAGGGTAGAGGCTGCGTGCCGTCGAGCACAACCAGCGGGCAATTGAGGTCGCGCATCTGCTGCAGGCGATGCAGGTGGATATCGCACGCTATGGCCCGGACACCGCACTCGATGGCTTGCGCGGTCTTGTTGCCCGGCGCGGCGCACAGATCGAGAAAAGTCTGGCCGGGTTGCAGCTCGAGGAACGGCACGATGGACTGCGCTCCGATGTCCTGGATGCGGCCAGTGCTCGCGATGTGGGTCTCGGCCGGCTGAAGGAACGCGGCTGCGATTGGTATTCGCTGTTTTGCGGCCGAATTGGCGATCCCACTTTTCAAGCAGCCACGCGGGCATGGAGAGATCGGTGGCGCGGTCCGGCCAAGGCACCGGCGTCCGGTCTGTTTTTCTTAAGATTGCGTTGACCAGTCCGGCGGCAGACGCTTTGTGAACGCGCTTCACCAGCTCCACGCTTTCGCCTACGGCGGCGTGCGGCGGGATGCGATCGAGATAGCGGAGCTGATAAATGCCCATGCGCAGAGCGATCTGGACTTCGGGGTCGGGCGGGCGCGGGACGCGGCGAGCGATCAGATAATCGAGCTGGGCTTGATAGCGGAGGCATCCAAAGACGATCTCAGAGGCGAGGCCGGCATCGCGCGAATCGAGCTGGGCGGAACGCTGGAGCAACAGGTCGGAAGCATAGCCACCCTGGTGGACTTTGCGGAGAACGTCGAAGGCGATCTGGCGCGCGGGGGAGATCAAGTTCTATTTTAGTAGGCAGTGCTCAAGAACGACGGACGATATTGCGACGGCTGCGGGCAGAAGCTGCCGCCGGGATCCAGGCTATCGCTGCAGGTGGTGTCGAAAGAGGAGGCGAAGGCGCTGGGTGCGCCGGGAGTTGAGAATCCCGATGGAACGGTGACGATCGACCTGTGCTTGAACTGCCGGGTGCAGCGGGCGAATCGGATCAAACATGGATTTAGCTGAGCGTTTAAGGCCGCTTACTGACGTGCGCGGTTCAGTAGGGTGCGACTTTGATGGAGAGAGTTTCAGTCACCACGTGGCCGTCGCGATCCTCGGCGATCAGTTTGTACGCTGTGTCTCGAAGTGGAGAAACCTCAAGGCAATGGCTGAGAGCGGGGTGAAGTTGCTCCACCGGAGGCTCCATGCGCACGCGCTCGGCCTGATTGACGCCGTAGCAGATGAGGGCGCGCTGGCCGCGGCGGATGGCTCCTGGGCTTGCGTAAAAGTTCAGAATCTTGAGCCGGTCGCCTCCCAATAAATCCAGAGCGTGGCGCGCTTCCCGGGCCTGTTGTTGCAGCGCCGCTTTTTCCGCTTCGCGAGCGTAGTTCCAACGGGAGTAAAAGATCCCGCCGTCGTAAGCGATGGCCAGGATCACGGCTATGCCAAGGTAGGGCAGAGCTCGGCGGAGGATATTCACAGCGACTTATTCGGCGGGCTCAATCGCTCCAGAAGGCGGTCCACGCAATCGACGAAGCTGTCCAAAGGAAATGGCTTGGGAAGCACCTGCAAGCGTTCTGGGATTTCGTTGGCCAGCAGAGGCTCAGCCGATAGCGCGAGAATCTTTAAGCTGGGAAGAGCGCGCGCAAATGCCACCACGGCTTCCACGCCCGCTTCCACCGTGGAGACATCCACAATGAGCAGGTCGACATTGCGGTCCAGCAATTCGCCGGCGAGATCTTCCGCTTGTGCAACTTCCACGGCGTTGTAACCGCGGCGCTCAAGCAATCGGCGAAGCAGTTTGCGGATGGAGAGGTCGCTTTCGAGAATCAATATGGAAGCCGGAGTGGTGGAGGCAATCGGCTGCGCAGGATTTGGACCCGCGGCTGGAGTTTCCATGAAAGCACGGGCAGGTTCCGGTTCCAAACGGCGTGGCTCGATGGCGTCCAGCGCTAAAACCGTGCGCCGCGCGGGCATTACCAGCAGGGGCGCACCGGGTGGATCGGTGGCGCGCTGCAAACTGGGGCGCCACATCCGATAAAAGCGCCCGCGGCAGACGCGGCAGCGGAAGGGCGCGAGAAACACACAGGCCAGCACAACATCCAGCGCGTTGCGGCGGTTGGAGGGACGTATTTCCAGCGATCCACAGTTGGCGCAGGAACGTCCCGTCACCGCCAGTTTGCGAGCGGCGGTTGCCAACGGACGGAAGGACGGTTCCGTTTGAGCGACACTTGGAATACGCGGCATGACGAGCGATCTCGAGGGAAGGCCGTACCTAATGATTGTAGTGGCATTTGAGATGAAATTGATGTGGCTGGCGCTGGGTGTCAGCGTGGCGACGGCACTGGCACAACCAGCCGATCTAGTACTGCGCGGAGGCAAAGTGGTCACGCTGGAGCAAAGCGCACCGCAGGCGCAGGGCTTGGCGGCGCGAGGGGGAAAGATCGTCGCGGTTGGTTCGAACAAGACCGTGGATGCGCTGGTGGGTCCGTCGACGCGGGTAATCGATCTAAGAGGACGCCTCGCGATTCCAGGCTTCATTGAAGGCCACGGACATCTCACCGCACTGGGCGCGTCGAAGATGATGCTGGATCTGCGGGGCGCGAAGAACTGGGACCAGATTGTCGCGATGGTGTCCGCCGCGGCGCGGGAAGCCAAACCCGGGACCTGGATCCTAGGGAGCGGCTTCCATCAAGCGAAATGGGATCGCCCGCCGGAGCCCAACGTGCGCGGATTTCCCCTGCACGAAAGTTTGAGCCGCGTTTCACCGCGCAATCCAGTTTGGCTAACGCACGCCAGCGGTCACGCGGGGTTCGCGAATGCGGAGGCGTTGCGACAGGCGGGCATCGATAAAAATACGCCCGATCCGGCGGGTGGCGAGATCCTGCGAGACGCTCACGGCAATCCAACGGGCTTGCTGAACGAAGGCGCGCAGGATTTGATCGAGCACGTACTGGACTTGTATCGCGCTCGCCGGCCGGCGGCGGAAGCAGAAGCCGAGACACGGCAGCAGATCAAGCTGGCGGAGCGGGAATCTCTATCCAAGGGAATCACAACTTTTGAGGATGCGGGTTCTCCGTTCGCCACCGTGGATCTATTTCGGAAGATGGCGGAGCAAGGCGAGCTAGGGCTGCGGATGTGGGTGATGCTGCGCGCGCCACGGGACGAGCTGTTCGCGAAGGCGCGCCGATATTACGTGGTCGGCATGGGTGGCGAACATCTGACGGTGCGGGCGATCAAGGAGTATATGGACGGAGCGTTGGGATCGCGCGGAGCGTGGCTGCTCCAGCCCTATTCGGATCTGCCGGAAGACGCGCCGAATCGAACGGGGATCAACGTGGAGCCGGTGGCCTATATCCGAGAATCCGCGGAGTTTGCCATCGACAAACGGCTTTCAGCTTTGCACGCACGCGATCGGGGACCGGGCGAATCGCGAGGTGCTGAATATATACCAGGCCGTTTTTCGCGAGCATCCGGACAAGATGAACCTGCGCTGGAGGATTGAGCACGCGCAACATCTGGATCCGGCGGACATCCCGCGCTTCGGTGAGCTGGGCGTGATCGCGGCGATGCAGGGGATTCATTGCACCTCGGACGGGCCGTTTGTGATCGCACGATTGGGGCGCGAGCGCGCGGAAGCCGGCGCCTACGTCTGGCAGAAGCTGATGAAGTCGGGCGCGGTGGTGGGGAATGGGACGGATACGCCGGTGGAGGACGTGGATCCGATCCAGTGCTACTACGCGTCGGTGAGCCGCCGGTTGAAAGATGGCACGGTATTTTTTCCGGACCAGAGGATGAGCCGGATGGAGGCGCTGCGGAGTTACACCATCAATAACGCTTACGCGGCGTTTGAGGAGGGGAGCAAGGGATCGCTGAAGAGTGGGGAAGCTGGCGGACGTGACCGTGTTGTCGGGCGATATTTTGACGATGCCGGAAGACCAAATTCCGTCGGCGAAGGTAGATTACACGATCGTGGGCGGGAAGGTGCTGTACGCGAGGTCCGCGCGGTAACGATCGATCATTTTTTCGCCAGCGGCGCCGAGATGGCAGAAATTAAATCGGGCGTGGCGGCGTCGCGCTCCAAATGCGGGTATTGTTCGCCGCCGTGATAATCCACCCGGTAGGCTTTGTAGTATTCGCCGGTCTTGAGCAGCAGCTCAAGCGGCGTGGTGGATGTTGCGGTCTGTTGCACCGCCTCCCGCAGTATTATCGGATCAAATTGACGGCCGTTTACGGCGATCAACGTCATGCCCGGCGCTATGCCGGCCTGGGCTGAGGGTCCATTCAAATCTACGTCAATGATGGTGCCGTCGTCTTTCGCTTTCAAACCAATGGAAAAACTAAGATTGATTTGTTTGTGTCGATGCTCGTCCGCCTTCCACATCCTGGACGGAGTGCCGTTATAGACCAGCTTCCAACCCCCGCCGGTGATGCCGCCGAGCGGCGCATGGGCATCGGTGGAACGCAGGCGCTTCCGGAAAAAGCCGGCCCAGTCGTAGGGCTGCACCGCATTGAGAGCCGCCACCAGGTCGTCGAAGTTATAGGACTTGAGCGCGGGTACGCCGCCCGGGCCACCCTCAAATGAGCGGCAAAAATCGTTCAGGGATTTTGCGCCCTGGCTGAGGCCCCGGATCAGGACGTCGGCTTCGAGCCAGATCAACGAGCCCTCGGGATAGTAGTCAACAGACCGTCGGTAGTTTGTATATTCATCGCCCGCCGTATAGAGGAGCTGCGCGGCCACCGCCGTGTCTTCCAGCGGACGCCAGGTGCGGCCAGCCTCGCGATCCAGTTGCGCTGACGTCATCGCAAGCGAGTCACGATAATCGGCCGCGCTCCAAAGCCCACTACGCGCTGTAAGCACCTCGCCCAGGTAGTTGGTTAGCCCCTCGTAAACCCAGAGCAGATCGCCCCGCATGGGCGCATCGTAACCGCCGGTGGCAAGACCTTCGGGACGGCGGTATTTGCCGTTCCAGGAATGCGTCATTTCGTGCGGGAGCAAGCTGGCCTCGGACCTCATCAGGTCGGGGTCGATCAAAGTACGCTCGGGGACGCGATCGTCGCTCGACTCGTGGTGTTCAATGCCATCGTGGATGGTGTGATCGCTGAGGGTGAGCAGAAAATGATAGCTGCGATAATGCCGCGAGCCAAACAGCGCGCCGGTCTCGGCCACCAGATTCTTCCAGTGTTGAACCGTGTCCGGGCCGGCATCCAGAGCACGGTCGCTATCGGCGGCGATGTGGACGTAATGTGGCGCGCCGCCATCGCTGCCCAAATCGACGGTTCGATAGTGGGTTCCGGCGGAGACGGGCGAATCGATGAGAGTGGTGAGGGACGCGGGTTGAAACTCGATCACGTTGCCGGATTCACGCGCAATGGGCAAGGCCGTTCCATAGCGCCAGCCGGAGGGAACCTGGAGCGTGGCTTGATAGCGGATGCGGTCCGCTTGGGAGCCCTGCGGATACAGCACCGTCTGGTTCCAATTGAGTACCGCCAATTCGCTGGTGACGGAACTGCCGCTGGTGGAACCGGATGTATCCTCTAACGCTGAAATGTAATCGAAAGCGATGTCGAGAGAAGCGACGCCCTGCGGCACATCCACGTGGAAAGCGTACATATCGACGCTGTCGCGCCGCCAGGCAACGGGCTGGCCGGCAGCCGTAACTTTGAGGCCAACCAGGTTGCTAATGGGTCCCACCGGCGCGTGCTCGCCGGGAATCCATTTGGGGTAGACCAGCGTCAGGGGCCCGGGTTGGGCCGGCATCTTCATTTGCACGTGAAACAGGCGGCGCGGCGCATCGGTGGCATCCACTTTCAATGTGACGGTGGAATCCTGGGCAAAAACTGGGGTAAGAAGCAGTAGCGGAAGCAGCCGGCGGCCGTTGATTCGCATGCGACATTGTACCAACGGGAGATCCGGCCAAGCCGCCGATCACTGAGGGCAACCGGCTAATACGTAGTGCGCCAATCCTGGCGAAGGTCGCGCAGGTCTTCGCGCACCTCCCGGCGAATGCGATCGCGCTCCGCCCGTAGCTCCTCCTGCAGGGCGCGCATCTGCTGGCGCTGGGTCTTTTGCAATTCCCTTACTTGTTCGCGCGCTTCACGAGCTTGTTCACGGGCGGCACGGGCTTGTTCGCGTGCTTCCATGGCCCTCTCGCGCGCCTGGCTACGCCACTCACCGAAACAATCGCGACTGCTCCCGGCGGCGACCAGCGCTACAGCCAACAAACCAAGGATCAGAAGTTTCATGGGGTGATAGACGAAGGAATTCCGGATTTGTTCCGGAATTTTTACTACAGAATGGCGGTTTCCTCGATGGCCCGGCCCTCGGCGAAACGCTGGACGCTCAAATCGTGGGCGTCGATTACGTGGGTCTCGCCATGGAGGATCAGGTCCGCGAGAATGCGACCGGTGGCGGGAGAATGCATCACGCCGTGGCCGCTGAAGCCGTTGGCGAAGTAGAATCCGCGAACCTGGGGCGAGGGCCCCAGAATGGCGTGATGATCCGGGGACATTTCATACATCCCCGCCCAGCAGCGCTTGGGATTTACCGCCAGGTTGGCGAAGTCCGGTACCCGCGAGGCGGCATGCGTGAGACTCTTTTCGATGTAATCGGGATCGAAATCCGTGCGGAAACCGGGTTGCTCGTCCGGATGGGCCCAGGCCATGAGCAGCCCCAGACCCTCCTGGCGGAAGTGCCAGCCAGTGGACATATCGATCATCATCGGCAGCCGTTCGGGCAGGCCGGGAAAGGGCTCAGTGGGAACCAGCATGCGGCGCAACGGTTGAACCGGTAAGTCGGCCCCAGCCATGCGGGCGACGCCCGCCGCCCACGGTCCCGCTGCGTTCACCACAACCGGGGACGAGACGCCGCCCTGGGTGGTGAGCACGCCGGAAACGGTGTCGTGGTCGGTATAAATGCCGGTGACTTCGGTGCCGCGCCACAGTTCCGCGCCGCGCTCGATGGCGCGCGCCATAAAGCCGGTCATGACGCTGTTCGGGATCGACAAAACCGTCGGTGGAGCAGAGGCTTCCTCCGACGATGTCGTCCGAGCGAAGCTGCGGCAAGATTTTGCGAATATCGTCCGGCGCAAGCAGTTCCACGTTCTTTAAGCCAAGCTTCTTCTGCCGGGCGCTGTTGGTGCGCAGATAGTTCATGTGCCAGTCATTCGTTGCCATAAACAGGTAGCCGTGGGGCTTGTAGCCGGAGGGATGGCCGGTGGCTTCTTCAAATCGCGCGAGGAATGGAATGGAGTAAAGGGACATGCGAATGTTCACGTCAGTTGCAAATTGCGCCCGCACGCCGCCCATGCTCTTGCCGGTGGAACCCAGACCCTGCCGAGTCTCGCGTTCAATAACCAGCACATTCTTACAGCCTGCTTCGGTGAGATGAAACGCGATGCTGGATCCCACGATTCCAGCGCCGATGATGACCACGTCCGCCGATCTTGCCATGCAGCTTGATTTTAATTCAAACATGATTCTCGTTCAGCGAAGTATTTTGCAGTAGGATAAAGCTACGAATCGGAGGAAGCTGGATGAAAAGCGCTTTTTTGATTCTGCTCGCTGTTTGGCCGCTTAGTGCTCAACAGCCATCCGCACCTCCCGCGGTGCTTCACATTTTCCGCGAAGACATCAAGGAAGGCAAAGGCGCCGCGCACGAACAATCGGAAGCGGCGTTTATGCAGGCTGCGGCCCAGGCAAACTATCCTTTCCACATCCTCGGGCTGACCGCCATGACAGGAACAACCCAGGCATGGTTCCTGGTAGGGCACGCCAAAATCGCGACCATCCCGGAGTCGGAGGCCGCGCTCGATAAGCCGGAATTCGCCGTACTGGATGCCGCCGACGCGGAGTTGCGCACCGGCAGACTGTCGATGATCGCCGTGTATCGCCCGGATCTGAGCTATGCGGCGGATAAAGCCAACCTGTCCAAGATGCGGTTTTTCAGCGTCGAGACCATTCGAGTTCGCGAAGGCCCGGACCAGAAGTTCGAAGAAGCTGCAAAAGCGTTGGTGGCAGGGGCCGAGAAATCGGGCGACAACCAGCCGGTAGCGGTGTACCAAGTGGTGTCCGGCGCGCCCAACGGCACCTATCTGCTGATGGAGCCAATGTCATCTCTGAAGTCCTTGGACGAAGAGCCGCGACGGCGGAGGGCGTTGCGTCAAGCGCTGGCGTCGGGGGATCCGGAGCGCAACATGGCGGCATCCATCGCGAGCTCGGAATCGATTTTGTTCGCGGTCAGCCCGCAGATGAGCTACGTCCCGAAGGAATGGATCACCGCTGATCCGGCCTTCTGGGGACCGAAGCCGGTGAAGACCACGAAAGCGCCCGCCAAGACAAATGCCAAGAGCAGCGGGAAGACCGCTTCCAAGTAAGCAGCAGAAGTCCGCAAAAGGCGCGTCTTGAAATTCAGCGGGGCTTGTGCTTCCCTAAGTCATGGCAGAATCCGACGGTTTACGCCAACATCTTCTGGACCTTTTACGGGGACGCAACGCGCACGCGGACTTCGATACTACCGTGGCGGATCTCCCCTCCCGGCTCCGCGGAGTGAAACCAGCGGGCGCGCCGCACACCGCCTGGCAATTGCTGGAGCACATGCGCATCGCGCAATGGGACATTCTGGAGTTCAGCCGCGGCGCGAAGCATAAGTCGCCGGCCTGGCCGGAAGGCTACTGGCCCAAGACCGAAGCGCCTCCCACCGCGGCATCCTGGAATAACAGCCTGCGCAGTTTTCGCGCGGATTTGAAGGCCATGGCCAAATTAGTCGCAGACAAGAAGACCGACCTGTTCGCTCCAATTCCGCACGGCACTGGCCAGACCATTCTGCGCGAAGCGCTGTTAGTGGCCGATCACAACTCGTATCATTTGGGGCAAATGGTGCTGTTGCGGCGATTGCTGGGGACCTGGAAAGCGTAATGCGCGCATAATCTCTCCAATTTGTCAGGTGGTTGTTGACATGTGATAGAATCTTTCCTATTTTCATGCGAACAACTGCGTTAGTGCTCCTGGCGTGTTCTTTCTTTCCGGCAAATGCCTGGTCGCAACCTTATCTGATCAGCACGCTCGCGGGGACTCCTCGGCTATTGGATGGAGGCCAGGCCACTGTTGCTCCTCTGCGGACGCCAGTCGCGGTTGCGGTGGACGCCAGCGGGAATCTGTATATCGCCGATGAAAGCGACAATCGAATTCGAAAGGTAGATACTTCGGGAATTATCAGCACCTACGCGGGCACGGGTATTCCCGGATATAGCGGCGATCGGGCTCCCGCGGCCGGCGCGGAACTCAACTTCCCCGCAGGCATCGCGCTGGACTCGAAGGGAAACATGTACATCGCCGACCAGGGCAATGCCGTGATCCGCCGTATCGCGGCGGATGGCACCATCAATACCATCGCGGGCACTGGAAATCCGACTTTCGCCGGAGACAATGGCCCGGCGATCTCCGCTCAAATTGATCCCGTCGGCTGTGGCCGTGGACAGCCAGGGCAACCTGTACATCGCGGATGGCTTCAACTATCGCATCCGCAAGGTAGATGCGAACGGCATCATCACGACCATCGCTGGCACAGGAATGGAGGGGTACGCTGGCGACAATGGACCGGCCACGTATCGCGGAGATCGATTACGTTACCGAGTCTGGCTGTCGACAACGCTGGAAATGTCTATGTGGCCGACTATATCAACTACGAAGTCAGGAAAATAGATACGACGGGCATGATGACGGACTTCGCCGGAGGCGTGCAGTCCGGCACCTACTGATGAAGATGGCATACCCGCAACCATGGCTGTAATGATTCCGTATAGCGTGGCGTTTGACCCTTCCGGCAATTTGTACATTTCCGACGAAAACGAATACAACATGGTGGTCCGCCGGGTGGACCTGTCCTCGGGATTGATTTACAACGTGGCGGGCACGGGCGCAATCGGCTTTACCGGCGACGGCGGCGCGAGCGTTGGCCGCGGAGATCAACGATCCGGCAGGGCTGGCGGTCAGCGGCGGCGTAGTCTATTTTGCGGACACAGCCAACCTTCGCGTTCGCAAGGTTGCGAACAACATCATCACTACGGTGGCGGGTACCGGCATCCGTGACAACGGACCGGCGACCAACGCCTTTCTCAACTTCCCCGAGGGCATGGCAATTGACGGCAGCGGGGACATTCTGGTGGCCGACACCGGGAACGCGGAGGCGCGGCAATTCAAGGCGGGCGGCAATATCAGCAGCGTTGGGCAATTGCAAGGAGGCGTGCCCCATGGCGTGGCTGTGGATCACGCCGGAAACTTTTATGTCACCGACGAGGAACCAAGCTTTCCGAGCCAGATGCCGCACATTCTGAAATTGGCGCCGGGTGGGACCACGACGGTCATCGCGGGCAATGGACCGGACGGGTTCTCCGGCGACGACGGGCCGGCAAACCTGGCCGTTCTGAACACGCCGCAGGGCCTGGTCGGTGGACGCGGCGGGCAATATCTATGTCGCCGATTACGGTAACCACCGGGTGCGTAAGATCGACACGAGCGGGAACATCAACACAATCGCGGGGAACGGCAATGGTCAGTTTTCCGGCGACAACGGACCGGCGACCGCTGCTGGAATGGATCCCTTCGATCTCGCATTGGATAGCGCGGGAGACATTCTGGTGGTGGATCAGTTCAACAATCGCATCCGCAAGATCGCGCCAAACAATACGATCACGACGGTGGTGGGAACAGGCTTGCCGGGCTACTGCGGGCGATGGCGGTCCGGCAGCGGAAGCTCATCCTCAACTTGCCGACGGGCATCGCGTTGGACGGTTCCGGAAACATGTACATCGCCGATCAGGGCAACGCGGTGGTGCGCCGAGTGACCGCCGGCGGGTTGATCACAACCATCGCCGGCAACGGCACGTTGACACCCAGCACGGGCGATGGCGGTCCGGCAACGGCGGCGCAGCTGGATCCTTTCAGCGTCGCGGTGGATGCGGCTGGCAACGTGTACGTAACGGACTCCTTCAATGACCATGTGCGGGTGCTGACGCCGCAAACAGTAAAGCCGGCCAGTATGAGCATCGTGAGCGGCAACGGCCAGAGCGCGACGGTGGAGACCGGTTTGGCGGCGCCTTTGGTGCTGAAGATCACCGACAGCACGGGGGCGGGCGTTCCCGGAGTGGTGGTCACTTTCACTGTCAGCCCGGAGGGCGCGGCAACTGTCACGCCATCGCCGGCGCATCACGTTGAACGATGGCACGGTTACCGCCACGGTCACGCTGGGCAGCAATCCTGGCGCCGATGACGATTACGGCTTCGTCCTACGCGCTTGCCAACGTTACATTCACCGTCACCGCGCTCGCGTCAAACTCCCCATCCATCTCGGCGGGCGGGATCGCCAGCGCCGGGCTCAGCACTCCGCCGGTCGAATGCGCTGTCGCCGAATGCGATCGTGACCATCTTTGGCAACGAATTTCGCTCCAGCCGGAACGGCGCAAGCAGGCGGGTCTGGTGAACGGACAGCTTCCGACCAACCTGGCGGGAGTGTGCGTGGAGTTCGCAACGGTGCGCGCGCCGATTTTCGCGGTCTATCCGAGCCAGATCAACGTGCAGGTTCCCGCGGTAACGCCCGGGAACGTTCCCGTGCAAGTGATCACGGATTGCGATACGCCGCAGGCTGTGGCCAGCCCGCCGGTGAGCGTCGCGGCGCAAGCCACGGCGCCCGAGTTCTTCTATTTCACGCACAATTCAAGCGGCGCGAACCCGATTGCCGCGATCAATGCGGTCACCGGCGGGTATATTGGCGCTCCGGGATTGATCGGCGGCGCGACGTTCACTCCAGCCAAGCCGGGCGACTATCTCACGCTGTTTGCGACGGGCTTCGGCGCTACGAATCCAGCGTTCGCTCCGGGAGTGCTTCCGAGCGGCGATGCGCAAAGTGACCGCGCCGGTCTCCATCACGTTCGGTGGCGTGACCTTGACCCCATCGCGAGATCTTGTACGTGGGCCTTTCACAATTCGCCGGGCCTCTATCAGGTGAACATTCAGGTGCCCGCTGGCGTGCCAGACTGGGAATCAGCCGCTGGCGATCACGGTGGGCGGGGTGGCGTCGCCTGCGAGCGCATTCATTACGGTGCAGAGGCAGTAAGCTATTCTTCGCGCAGGATTTCGAGCGGCTTTTGACCCAGGATCGGAAAGCTGGCCATCCAGCCGGCGGCGTTGGCGATCAGAGCGGTAGCGATCACCGATAGCAGGATCGGAATCACCGGGAATGGAGGTCGGCGCGTCCAGCATGCGCTTCAGCAAGAAGTTTGCGAAGCCGCCGGCCAGCAAGCTGCCCATCAGCCCGGCGACGGCGCCCAGCACCAGGAATTCGACCGAAAAGATGCGGCTGACGCGCCAGCGCGTGGCGCCGAGCGTTTTGAGAATCACCACTTCACGCATGCGGCGGAAGCGGGTGCCGGCTACGCTGGAGGACAGAATCACCGCGCCCGCCAGAATGGCGAACATCGAAATGAAGCGGACCACCTGCGAGATGCGATCCACCACGCCTTGGACGATCTGGAGCACGTCGGCCATGTTGACCACGGTAACGGTTGGGAAGCGCTTGTAGAGCGCCTCCTGAAGCGCGGGAACGGCGGACGGCTGAGCGCGCAGGCTGCTGTAGTAAATGATCGGGAAACCGTCCAGCGCGCTGGCTGTTGAAGATGAATTCGACGCGGCTGGAAAGATGGATGGAATCGATGCTCTGGATGCAGGCCACGCGCGTTTGCAGCTTCCCTGCCCGAGATGGTCCAGCGCAGTTCGGATCCCGGCTGGATATGCAGGATTCGCGCCGCGTCTTCATCTACGCAAACTTGCGGGCTGCCGGTGGGAGAAGTCCACCAAGCGCCGCGCTCCAGATTCACGTAGTCCGGCATAGCGCCCGCGGAGGTCACCGAGCGGGGCGAGCGATAGCGGCGGCCAAAGCCCTTCAGGTCCATCGTGGCGACGTCCTGGCCGTCAATGTTCACCAGCTTGGCGGCCACGGTGCCGATCAGCTCCGGCGTTCCTTCCACGCCGCGCTGCTGCTTCACCAGATCGAGAACCGCGTCGCGATCCTTGGGCGCGATGTCGATCAGAAACACGTTGGGCATGCCGGGCGGCGAGGTGCGATTCATCTCGGCGATCATGCCGTGCTGCACCAGATAAACCGTCAGCGTGAACATCACGCCGACGCCGAGCGCCACCAGCACCGATTGCGCGTGAGCGCCGGGGCGATACAGATTCGCGATGCCGTGGCGCACGCTGGAGGGCAGCTTGCGGCGGCTCAAGATCTTCAACCCGCGCAGCATCAGCCAGGCGACCGCGGACAGCGCGGTGAAGCTGATGGCCAGCGCGCCCGCGAAGTATTCGCCGGTTCTCCAAATGTCTCTGGGCGTGCCGGTGGCGAAGGACATGGCGATGCCGGCGAATCCGACGAGAATGATTGCGCCCGCCGCCAGATGGAAGCGCGCGCTTCGGCCAGCCGCGTCCGCCAGCCCGGTTTCGTTTCCTCCATTTCACGGCGCAGAATCAGGCTGGGACGGATGTGCCGGATGCCGATCAAGGGCGGCAGCGTGAAAAGCAGCGACGCCAGGATCGCGATGCCGATGCCTTGCGCGGCGGTGACGAAATCCCAATGCGCGGTGGGCTACAAGCTCGAAATAGCGCGCGAGAAACGAGGGGAAGGCGCGCTGAACGACGAGTCCGAACGCCACGCCCAACAGGCCGCCCGCGAGCCCCAGGGCGATGGTCTGGAGCAAATAGATCCGCATGACGTGGCTGGAGCGCGCGCCGATGCATTTCATGATCGCGATGGAATCCATACGCTGCTGGATGTGCGCTCGCATGGCGGTGCCGACGCCGATGGCGCCGATGATGAGCGTGATCAGACTGACCAGGCTCAGAAACGTAGTGGCGCGGTTCAGGCCTTGCGTGACGATGGGATGGGACTCGCGAAAGTCGGCAATCAGGGCATCCGGGAACGCGGCTTTCAGCGAGGCTCGCGTTTGCTCGATGTCGGGTGATCCCCGAGTGCCAGGTGGCGAGAGCCGGAACAGGAAGCGCTCGGCCGCGCGGCTGCCGGGCAGCATAAGTCCGGTGCGCTCCAGACCGTCGCGGGTGATCATCACGCGCGGGCCGACGTTGAGGGTGCCCAGCATGCGATCCGGCTCATAGGTCACCTGGCCGGCGATGCGGAACGATTGTCCGCCCAGACGAATGCGTGTCGCCGACTTTCAGGTTCAAGCGCAGCAGCACGTCGTCGGAAACGGCCACGGTGTCCGCGGTCAGCGCCTGGGACAGCGGCGCGGGCGGCGACAAGCGAATCTCGCCATAGAACGGATATTTCTTGGGATCCACGGCTTTCACCGACACCAGCATGGGCGGTTTGTCCGGGCCTGTGGACGCCATGGTCACCGTTTCGGTGATCCAGGTCCGGTCGACGCCGGATTTCGCCAGGGCATCCATTTCGGCCGTCTGCTGGGGCGTGGGCAGTTCGAAGACACGCAGCGAAAGGTCGGCGGCCATCAGCGTGCGGGCCTGGCTCAACAGCATCTCGTGAAAGGCGCGGCTGAATCCGCGGACGCCGGTGAGCGATCCAACGCCGACCGCGACCGCGAGAATCACGAACAAAAATTTGAACGAAGACGAGCGCGATTCGCGCCAGGCGATTTTGCAGGCTGTCTTCCAGGAGAACCGCATAGAATCTTATCCCGCTCGCTCGTCACTCACGATGCGGCCGTCGCGCAGCGTGATTCGCCGCGACGCTCGCGCCGACAGCGCAGCGAGTCATGCGTCACCAGCACCAGCGTGGTTCCTTCGCGCTGGTTGAGCGAGATCAGCAGTTCCAGCACATGCTGGCCGTTCTGGGTGTCGAGATTGCCAGTGGGCTCGTCGGCCAGCAGAATGGGCGGCCGCACCATGAAGGCACGAGCTAGCGCCACGCGCTGTTGCTCGCCGCCCGAAAGCTGGATCGGGTAATGATCGCGGCGGTCCAGCAGGCCGACGCTTTCGAGCAAGCTCGCGGGCGCGCTTAGGACCGTCACTTGTGGCACTCCGGCCGTTGCCGCCGGTAAGTTCATACGGCAGCAGGACATTTTCTTCCGCCGTCAGGGTGGGCAGCAGATGGTAGGACTGAAACACGAAGCCCGACTTTGCGGCCGCGCAGCAGCGCCATGCGGTCTTCGTTCAGGCCCGTGATGTCCTCGCCATCCAGAATGATCCGGCCGGAAGTGGGCGTGTCGAGACCCGCCAAAAGGCCCAGCAGCGTGCTCTTGCCGCTGCCCGAAGGCCCCATGATGGCGACAAATTCGCCGCGCTCGATTTCCAGATCGATGCCGCGCAGGATATCCACGCGGTGAGTGGCGGTGGGAATGCTTTTGGTGAGAGCCGAGACCTGAATGGCGGGGGCTTGAATCGAAGTTCGAACGGAATCTGCCTGCAATTCTTTATTATGGCATTGGGTGATGTTCATCTCGTTCTATCGGTCTCGTTTTGTTGGATGCCTCGCGGCGGCGTTGGGTTTAGCGCAACTGGCGGGTGCATCGCCACCCCCCGCACCTATAGATACGCGTCCGGTGATCGTTGCGTTCGGCGATAGTCTGAGCGCAGGTTTCGGCGCCGAGCCAGGCAAGAGCTTCCCGGATTTCCTGCAGAAAGATTTGGACGCCGCCGGACTGCACTGGCGCGTTGTGAATGCGGGCGTCAGCGGCAACACCACGACTGACGGGCTGGACCGCATGAGCGAGGTGCTTGCATACAAGCCTCGCGTTACCATCGTCGAATTCGGCGGCAATGACGGTTTGCGGGGCCTTCCGCTGGAAACGACGCGAACGCAACCTGGAGCAAATCATCCAGATGCTGCAAGCGCGCCGGGTTCGAAAGTGCTTCTCGCGGGAATGACGCTGCCGCCCAACTACGGAGCCGATTACATCAAGCGTTCGGGCAGATCTATGTCGATCTGGCGGCGAAGTACAAGCTGCACGCGGATTCCCTTTCTGCTCTCCGATGTTGCTATTGCGTCCCGGTCTGATGCAGCAGGATGGCATCCACCCGACGGCGCAAGGCAATGAGATCGTGGCGCAAGACGGTTATGCGCTATTTGAAGCCGCTGCTGCGTTAGTAGGAACGGCTCCCGCACGGTCGCGGTTCAGTCGCCGCTTGCGTAATTCCGAGGTGACCACGCGATGGCATTTCAGGCACAAGGTGCGGATGTTTTCGAGATCGCACTCGCCGCCGCCTTCCACCACGGGAACAATATGATCGGCGTCCCAAAGGGTCTTTCTGGAACCGGCGCGCAGTCCCCAATCGAGAGAAGCTTTCAGCCGCGCCGCGCCCCGCAGGCGCTTCAGTTGCCGCTCTGCATGCAAGCAATCGACGCCGCAACCGGCGCAGACGCCGCGGTCGCGTTCCAGCACTTTTTCGCGAATATAGCCAGGATCGCTGCGCAAGCGCCATTCTTCCACGCACCACGCCGAGCAAAACGTCGAGCGGCCCTTGGGAACTTCCAGATTGCACCAGCGGCACAGATTGCGGCCATTGGGACCCTTGGGAAGGGCGCTCTCGGTCGGCCCAACCGCCCGGCATGGTTCGTTTGGTACTCATGAACTTATGAGCTGAAAGTCGGCTTCTTCAAAAAATAGCAAAAAAGGAACACGACGGCGCTGGAACGCATCTAACCTTTCGCTGGAGTGTTACGTAGGTTGCGACCACGGTTGCGATTCGGTATACTCCGCAATTGCACGGACTCAGATATTAAAGGATTGTGCCAGGGTGGAGGGCCGGTATGTGGGGCCAACACCCGTGAAATTCAGATCACTGGGAGGCGGGGAGTGTCGGTTCAATCATCTAAATTCTTGTTAGCAGTTGCATTGACTGGAATGCTGGGGCCGGTGCCCGCGCGGATGTTCGGACAGGCGGCCGCGCCATCGTCCGCGGCAGCCGCAGAAGAACTGGAAGGATCGGGCTGAGTACGATCTGTACGACTCGCGATCAGCACAGGATACCAATCCCAAGACCAGGCTGGAGAAGCTGCAGCAATGGGAGAAGCAGTATCCCATGACGGAGTTCAGTCAAGCAGCGCCGGAATGCGTTCCTCACCACCTACGCCGCGCTGAACGACGGGAAGGACGTCTTCGACGGAAGCCAAGAAGATCCTGGCGGAGAATCCGAACGATTTCACGGCGCATTATTACAAAATGCTCTTCACCCAGCCGTTGTACGGGCAGAACCAGTCGACGGATATTCTGGATGAAGGTGAAAAGGCGGCCAAGGCGATCCTGGCAAGTATCGACACGCCTCCGCCCGGCGTGGACGGCGGACCAATGGGCCAAACTTGCGGCCGGCCGGTGGAGCTGATGGCGCACAACAATCTCGGCTTTATCGCCATGCAGCGCAAGAACTGGGACGCAGCGGAGGCTGAGTTCCAGAAGGTCTTGATGCAGACTCCCAACAACGCCCGGTGGATTACTGGATGGGCACAGTCGATCGCATCGGAGAAGAAAGTGGACGGATGCCGGCTGCGATGTTCTATTTCGCGCGCGCGGCCACATATTCAGGGCCAAGGCGCTCTCACCCCGGACGGCCAGAAGACTGCCATGACCTATGTTCAGAAGCAGTACAAGAATTTCCATGGCAGCGACGAAGGGTTTAACGATCTGATAGCCGCCGCGAAGGCTAACCCCACGCCGCCGGCTGGTTTCACTATCAAGAACGCCAACGAGATCGCTCAAGCCTCGGCAGCCGATGAAGAAGCATGGAATAAGGCCCATCCCCTGGAAGCAACCTGGAAAGGCTTGAAAACGGCCCTTTCAGCGCCGGATGGCGCCATGTACTTCGACATGGGAATGAAGGGCGCGATGTTGCCGACGCTGAAGGGCAAAGTGGTCAAGCTCGAACCGGCCGTAAAGCCGAAGACGGTCCTGGTGGCGTTAGAAGACGGCAAGTCCGATGGAACCACCGCCGATGCAACGTTGAAGTTCGAGATGCCGCTCGCCGGCAAAGTGGACGTGGGCACGGAGCTGACATTTGAAGGCGTCGGCGAGAGCTTCACGCAAAATCCGTTCATGGTTGTGATGAACGTCGACAAAGACAATTTGCATGGCTGGACGGGGAAGAACGAACCCGCTCCGGTGCATCATACGCGGCCCAAGCCCGCGAACTAGGCTGCGTTCGTTTTCGGACTCTGGTAATATTCCAACAAAGACGTTTCTCGATGTAAGATGGAACGTCGTCGGAATAGGCTCTTGTTGCCGGATTAGAATCAACGGTGATAGAGCACTGGAGGCCCGAAATGTGGAACCAACCCTCAAAGCATTTGTGGATGGCTGTTGCCGTCCTCGGGATGCTCGTGCCGGCATGGGTGACCGGACAAGATAAGCCGCGGCAGCGGCAAGCAACCGCAGTATAAGGATCAAGCGGAATATCACCCTCTACGATTCGATCCTCAAAGATACAACTCCCAAAACCAAGCTGGACAAGCTGCAGGAGTGGCAGACCAAATACGCCACCACCGCATTCGAGAAGCAGCGTAAGCGCTGTTCCTGGATACCTACGTCAAGCTGAACCAGCCGAAGGAAGCAGTAGCGGAGGCAAAGCTGATCCTGGCCGACGATCCCAAAGACTTTACGTCGCTGTACTACACCATGTACTTTACGCGCGCGCTGGCGGGCAACGATCCTACGCCGGAGGTGCTGGACCAGGGCGAAAAAGCCGCTACCGCACTGTTGGCGAACATCGACACACCTCCGCCCAACGTGACACCGGAGCAGTGGAAAGGCGCGCGCCCACCGATGGAGGCGCTGGGCCACACGACGCTCGGATGGATCGCGATGCAACGCAAAAACTGGGATGCCGCCGAGGGAGAATTCCAAAAGTCGTTGCAACTGGATCCAAATAACGGTGAAGTGGACTTCTTCATGGGAACGGTGATCGTGTCCCAGAAAAATCCACAAAAGATGTCGGCGGGCCTGTTCTACTTCGCGCGGGCCGCAACGTTTGAAGGAACCGGGGGCTTGGCGCCCGCGGGACGCCAGCAGGCTCTGAGCTACGTCCAGCGCGCTTACAAGGGCTATCACGGAAGCGACGAAGGCTTCAACGATCTGGTGGCGGCCGCGAAGGCCGGGGCCGTGCCGGCGGCTGGTTATCACATCCCGACGGCCGGGGAAATCGCACAGGCCAAGCAGCAGGAACAACAAAAGAAGGACGAAGCCGAGGCGGCCAGCCATCCCGAGCTTGTGCTTTGGAAAAACATCAAGACGCAGCTTACCGGAGCTGACGGCGCTAGCTACTTCAGCTCCAACATGAAGGACGCGCTTTTACCCACGCTGAAGGGAAAAGTGGTGAAGCTGGAACCCGAGCTAAAGCCCAAGACCGTTGTGCTGGCTCTGGAAGACGGCGCCACGCCGGATGCGACGTTGAAGTTCGAAATGCCTCTGGCCGGCAAAGTGGATCCGGGCACGGAATTGACGTTTGAAGGAGTGCCGCAGAGCTACACCGCCAGCCCCTACATGGTGGTCTTCAGGTGGAACCCGACAAGCTGCATGGCTGGACCGGCAAGAACGCGCCCCGGGCGCCCGTTCGCAAGAAAACGACGGCCCATAATTAATCACCGGAGTGCGTTGGCTAAATCCGAGGCAAACGATCGGATGCTTTGTACTTGCTCGGGCGAGGCTGGTTGCTCGAAGCCTTTGCCGACGAAGAACGCTTGATCGCCGCGCCAGATCAGCGCCGCAAATCCCCGTTCGGTCATCAGACCGGGCGCGCCGATATTACCGAAGGCTTGCTCGCGGCGTTCCACAAATGCGACAAAGCCGTCGCGTTCCAGGATGAAATGGGAAGTGATCTCGGCCGGGATAATCTGAATCCCGGCGGCTAGCCAGCTTCTCGAAGCTTTTCGGATCACATCTTGTAGCGGCCGAGATCCTCGTCGTTCAGGCTCTCCAGCCAGCGCCGCTGTTCCTCGTCGCTGACCTTGTCGGCGGCGGCGCTGGAACGCTTGGAGTTTTTCAGCACGGTCTCATCGACGTAGATGGGGCAATCCAGGCGCAGCGCCAGCGCCAGCGCATCGCTGGGCCGCGAATCCACGCTGATCAGATCGCCGTCTTTGTCGAGCCAGATCACGGCATAGAAGGTGTCGTCCTTCAGCTCGCTCACCACCACTTTGCGAATGCCGGTTCCCAGGCCGAGCAGCAGGGTCTTGATCAGATCGTGCGTCATGGGCCGCGGCGTCGAAACTTTTTCGATCTCGAGGGCAATGGCATTGGCCTCGTAGATGCCGACCCAGATTGGCAAGATGGTATTCCCATTCAGATCCTTCAGCACCACGATCGGCATGTTGGTGACGGGATCCATCATCAATCCGCGGATTTTCATTTCGACTTCCATTCGGCCCCCCTTTGCCTTGCATGACTCAAATCACCGCCTCGCCCGCCAACGAATTCGGACCCGCGCGCGTGACCCGAACGTTCCACGATGTGCCGGCCAGGTTTGCACCGGCTTCGCATCTTCACGCGGCGCCGGCATGCTGGGGATGAACAAAGTTGAGCGTGCGATTTTGCGAAGTGCGTCCGATCCATTGACCCGTGGCCTGATTATAACCCTCCACGAAGGCCTCTTCGATGGTCGCCCACCAATTCGGAGTTGCGCCGGATCTGGATGGCGCGCTGCTTTTCCTGGACGATCGCCAGGCGGCGGGTCTTTTCCTCCTCGCTGATGTGATCGTCCAGGTCGAGCGCGGCGGTGTTCGGGCGGCGCGAGTACTTGAAGCCGAACAGCGAATCGTATTCCACTTCGTCCAGCAGCGCGAGCGTTTGTTCGAAGTCGGCTTCGGTCTCGCCCGGGAAGCCGACGATGATGTCGGTGGTGATGGAGATGTTGCGGCGCGCCTGCTTCATCCAATCGATGCGGCGCATGTATTCGTCGCGCGTGTAGAGCCGCTGCATGCGAGCCAGCACGTCGGAAGATCCGGACTGCACCGGAAGATGGACGTGATTGCAGAGCACCGGATTGTCGTCGATGGCGTCGATGATGTCTTTGACGAAATCGCGCGGGTGCGAAGTGGTGAAGCGCACGCGGCGGATGCCATCCACTTCGCCCATGGCGCGCAGCAAGCGCGCAAAATCCCAACCGGCCGGCGACGGATCGCGATAGCTGTTGACGTTCTGGCCCAGCAACTGGATTTCGATGTAGCCCATGCGCGCCAGCTCGCGCGCTTCGTTCAGCACGCTTTCGCTGGTGCGGCTGCGCTCCGGCCCGCGCGTGAACGGAACCACGCAATAGGCGCACGATTTGTCGCAGCCTTCGATGATGGTGATGTAAGCGCGGTGCGGATTGTCGCGGCGGGTGAACGGCGTTTCGAAAGCTTGATCGTTATCCAGGCTCAAGCCGGTGACGCGGCGGTTTCCGGCTTCCAGCTGCACCAGCATTTCCGGCAGCTTGGCGTAGCTGGCCGATCCGGCGACCAGGCTGACGTGCGGCGCCCGCTCGAAGATACGCTCGCCTTCCTGTTGCGCCACGCATCCCAGAACTCCGAACACTTTGCCCTTGCCGTTTCGCTTGAACTGATCCAGGCGATGAAACACCTTCTGCTCGGCCTTGTCGCGGATGCTGCAGGTGTTATAGAGCACCAGGTCGGCCTGGTCCGGCTTGGCTACTTGTGTGTAGCCTTGCGAGAGCAGCGTGCCGATGACCTTTTCGGAATCGTGCGCGTTCATCTGGCACCCGAAGGTCTCGATATAGAAAGTCTGCATGCCTCGGCGTTCGATTCCATTGTACTCGTGTTCGTGGCGCAAGCACTCGTGCTTGCTGTGTTCACACTCATGTGAACGCCGAGTCGTTCACCCAAGCGCCGCCGTAGACATTGGAGGCGCCGACATCCGGATTATCTCCAGTTTTCCAGCGGAGTTTTTTTCGATCGCCGAAGCCTGAACATGCTGTCCGGCTGGACCCCCGCGTCGAACCAGCGTACCAGGGCGGCCCGCTTCCTGCCCCTGGGGAGGACGAGAATCCCGAATCGGAGTTCGCCGAGCCGGACCAGGCGATAGTCCCCCCGGATCGACACGCTCGACGTCGAACTCCTGCCCCGGTTCGACACGATCCATTCGCCGGAACTCCGCGGGCAGAACGATTTGGCCCTTGGAAGAGACGGTGGTCTTCATCCGCGTAAGATACCGTCTTACTTGCCGCATTGTCACGCACGCCCACCCCAGGGAACCACGAGAAGCATCGGCGTCCGGAAAGCCTGCCCCTACATCGTGTAGACTGGTTGTTTGAAGGGGGTGCGTCTTCAGCAGTAGTTGGCTCGCACGAAGCACATCTCGTGAGCGAGCGTTCACTCCTGCTCGAAAGATACCCGCTGCCCTTTTCTCCTTCCTCTTCCCCGACGAATGCCGGATCTGCGATCAGCCGCTGGTAGACTTTTCGCGCGTACCGGTATGCCGCGCTTGCCTGGGCAAGCCTGAGCCGCTGGCGGCGGAGTACTCTTGCGTGCAATGCCGCGCGCCGTTCGCGAGCCGCTTCCCGCTGGACGATCAAGGCCGCTGCGCGTTGTGCCGGCGAGGAGTGCGCGGGTTCGACGCGGCCTATTCGTTCGGATTTTATGAAGACGAACTGCGCAAGCTGATTCATCTGTTCAAGTACGGCCGAATCCAGACGTTGTCGGCGCCGCTGGGCCGGCTGCTGGCGCGTGCGCTGCCGCGCGAGCAGAGTTTCGATGTCATCGTCCCCATGCCGTTGCATTGGCGAAAGCGATGGCAGCGCGGATTCAATCAGGCGGAACTGCTGGCGGGCGAGATCGGCCGGCGCACGCATACGCCGGTGCGAAGCGCTCTGCGCCGGGTGCGCAGTACCGCATCGCAAGCCGGATTGACCAGCGCCAAACGGCGCGAAAATGTTTCAGGCGCGTTTCGCGCCGAGGACCGCGCAAGGCGCTGGATGGCCGGAGCGTCCTGCTCATCGACGATGTGATGACCACCGGCGCCACCGCGGCGTCCTGCGCGCGTGCTTTGAAGCGGGCCGGCGCGCGACAAGTGACCTTGCTGACCCTGGCGCGGGCCGACCGGCGATTGATGTTCGACCCGCTGCTTCTGAACGATTCGAATTTCTCCGGGAGATCCGAAGATGCCCAGTCTTGATCGATTGCATAGACCGGTCCTGGTGCTGAACGCCAGCTACGAGCCCATCAACATCTGCGCCGCGCGCCGGGCGCTGGTGCTGGTGCTGAAGGGCGTGGCGTCGGCCGAGGAGGAGTCGCAGGCGCACGTCCATTCGCCGCGCCATTCCATTCGCGTGCCGTCCGTGATCCGGCTGCTCGAATACCGCCGCATTCCGCATCAGACGCGGGCGCTTTCGCGCAAGAACATTTTGATGCGCGACCGCTATACCTGCCAGTATTGCCATCGCACCATGCCCTCCGGCGAGCTGACGCTGGATCACGTGGTTCCGCGCTCGCGCGCCGGCGAGACCACCTGGGAAAATCTGGTGGCCTGCTGCCATCCTTGCAATAATCGCAAGGGCAGCCGCACTCCCGAAGAAGCGGGCATGAAGCTGGCGCGCGCGCCGCGGCCGTTCAGTTTGCACACCAGCCGTCACCTGATGCGCCTGCTCGCCAAGAGCGACGATCAGTGGCGGAAGTATCTGTTCTACTGAGGAATTCCGAATTCTTGAATTCAGAATTCTGGAATCCGGCCAGATTAGGAATACGAGGGAGACAAGGAATACCAGGAATTAGTGCGCGGTGGGCGCTTGTCCCGGTTCCTTGGGCTTTTCCTTGGGGGGCGTGGTGGCCTTCACCGGACTGATGATGACGTGCGCGTTGCGGCCTTCCAGCCGCGGCTGGCCTTCCACCATTCCGTGCGCTGAGAGATCCTGCGCAAAACGCAGCAGCAGCTTCTTGCCCAGATCGACGTGCGCGATCTCCCGGCCGCGGAATTGCACCACCGCTTTCACGCGGTTGCCTTCGCCCAGGAACCGGATGGCGTGGTTCTTCTTGAACTCGTAGTCGTGATCGTCGGTGTTGGGGCGGAACTTCAGCTCCTTCACCTGGATCACGTGCTGCTTTTTCTTGGCCTCGTGCTGCTTCTTCTTGTTCTCGTATTGCCACTGGCCATAATCCATGGCCTTGGCGACCGGCGGCTCGGCGGTGGGCGCGATCAGGATCAGATCCAGGCCCATGTCCTGCGCTTTACGCACGGCTGCCAGCGTCGGCATGATCTCGACGGATCCGTCCGGAAATACGGCGCGAACTTCGCGCACGCGGATAGCCTCATTCACATTTTCCCGAACCCTGGGACGGCGGGGCGGGTAGTTTCTGGATGGAATCATTGAAAGGCGGGGGCGGTATGGGAAGCTGTTCCGCCGAAGTGGAAACGAATACTTATCATTGTACTGATCGTACCAGAATTTCAGGAACCCGGTGATGGGCTACTTTGAAACCACTCTGACCGATCTAGGCCTTTTCGGTTCCCGACCAGGCCCAAGTTCCTTGAAGTCTTTAGCATTCTTAGCCAACTGCGTGCGGCTGCAAACACTCGTAACGAATTCTGTGCCTCCGTTGAATCGGAAAGCATAGACCAGGAGATCGGCCCCGACTCTTAGAAACGAGGGCCAAAATCCCCAGCACACTGTGGTTTCTTCGACCGCATGCATTTCAAAGGTCTGCCCGACTTCACCTTTCCAAACGCGTGTTACTCGAAATACGGCTATCCTCTTCGTGTCTTGAACCATGTTCCCGAGCTCTGATGGTTTATCTGCAAGGCGAAACGCTGTAATTGTTCCACGAAAGATTATTTCAGCGCGGTCCCTCGCCGCTTCTACAGTGGGCTCGCTACAACTACAGCCGTAGGCGGCGCACACTGAAATTGCTACTAGCGCGAGAGTCCGCATACCGATGATCATAGCGCTTCAGAGTTTGCGCTACAGGGCTGCTTGGGCGGTTCAAACTAAAGAATTTCGAAGTACCCATTTCCGGAACAAATGCCAGGGGATGAGTTTGCCTCGTAGTACGGATATAATCTTACGGTCATTCCCGATTGGTTAAGGAGAAAAGCATGAAGCGGATGTTTTCTGTTGTGGTCCCCGCGATTTGTGTACTCGCGTGCGCGCTCCCTGTCAGCGCGCAGGAAGGAGCGAAGAACGGAGAGTGGCGGGCCTACGGCGGAGACTTGGGGAACACGCACTACTCGCCACTCGACCAGATCAACGCCGGTAATTTCAGCAAGCTCCAGGTGGCCTGGCGCTTCAAGACGGACAACCTTGGGCCGCGGCCGGAATTCAACTTCGAGGGAACGCCGCTGATGGCCAACGGCGTGATTTATTCGACAGCCGGAACGCGCCGGGCCGTGGTGGCCCTGGATGCGGCGACGGGCGAGCTGCTGTGGGTGCATGGCGAACATGAAGGCGCGCGCGGCACGGCCGCTCCTCGCCAGCTTTCGGGCCGCGGATTAGCTTACTGGACCGACGGCCGCGAGGAGCGAATCCTATACGTGACCCCCGGCTACCGGCTGGTGGCTCTGGATGCCAAGACCGGCAATCTCGTGCCTGCGATTCGGCACCGGCGGCCTGGTGGATCTGAAGCTCCAGGACGATCAGGAAATCGACCTGGTGACCGGAGAGGTGGGCTTGCACGCGACGCCCGTGGTGGCAAACGACGTCGTGATTGTGGGAGCGGCGCACCGTCCCGGCGGCGTGGTGAAGAGCAAGACCAACGTAAAAGGCTTCGTCCGCGGGTTCGACGTGCGGACCGGCAAGCGGCTCTGGATCTTTCACACTATCCCGCGATCGGACGAATTCGGATACGACACCTGGGAAAAGGATTCCGCGTCCTACACCGGCAACACCGGCGTGTGGGGCCAGGTCAGTGTAGACGAGCAATTGGGGATGGCCTTCATCCCGGTAGAGCTGCCGACTGGCGATTACTATGGCGGCCATCGCCCGGGAAATGGTCTGTTTGGTGAAACTGTGCTCGCCGTCGATCTGAAAACCGGCAAGCGAAAATGGTATTACCAATTAGTGCACCACGGAATCTGGGACATGGATATTCCGTGCGCGCCGATGCTGGTGGACATCACCGTGAACGGCCAGACCGTTAAGGCGGTCGCCCAGCCGACCAAGCAAGCTTTCCTGTATGTCTTCGATCGGATTACCGGTAAGCCGATTTGGCCGATCGAGGAGCGGCCGGTGGAGCAGTCCACAGTTCCAGGCGAAAAGACTAGCCCTACACAACCGTTCCCCACCAAGCCGCCCTGCTTACGATCTGCAAGGTTTCTCGGTTGACGACGTTGATCGATTTTACGCCTGAGCTGAAAGCGGATGCGTTGAAGATAGTTTCGAAATATCATCTGGGCCCGGTATTTACGCCTGGAGTGGTGAGCAAGCCGGAGGGTCCATACGCCACGCTGGCGATGGCGACCGCGGGTGGCGGCACCAATTGGGCGGGCGGTTCCTACGATCCGGAGACTCACATCGCGTATATCCCTTCGCAGCGAAGCCCGACCGCGATTGGTCTCATTCCTGGCGATCCGAGCCGGACAGACATGATGTATATGTCCGGGAGCGCCGCGCCCAGAACCGGCAGCGGTGGAGGTGGCGAAGGCGCCGGCCCCGGTCTCACCGTGCAGGGCTTGCCGCTGGTAAAACCGCCGTACGGTAGCATCAGCGCGATCGATTTGAACAAGGGCGAGATCCTGTGGCACATCGCGAACGCAGACACTCCGGACAATATCCGCGATAATCCAGCGCTCAAAGGCCTGAACATTCCTCGCACGGGAAGGCCTGGAGTTTTCGGCGTACTGGTGACCAAGACCCTGGTGATCTGTGGCGAACGAAGCGCCGGCAAGTCGGCCACGATGCTGCGAGCCTACGACAAAGCGACGGGCAAGGAGGTGGGAGCCGTCCCAATGCCCGCCGGACAGACGGGTACCCCGATGACCTACACGCTCAACGGGAAGCAATACATCGCACTCGCGATCGCGGCAGGGGGATTCCCGGCCGAATTGATCGCGTTCAGGCTGCCGGATGAGGAGCGCAAGAATTAATTCCGCTGGCCTCTGGCTCTGATCTCCTAGCGTTGCAATCGCTCGCGGGAGTGTGCCCTCCGCGCTCGGAAGCTACACTATCCAAGAGAAACGATTCGCGAAGGAGCAAGAGTATGAAAAAGCGCAAACTGGGGAATAGCGGCCTGGAAGTTTCGGCTCTTGGGCTCGGCTGCATGGGGATGAGTTTTTCCTACGGTCCCCCCAAAGACAAGCAGGAGATGACGTCTCTTCTCCACGCAGCCATAGAACGCGGCATCACGTTCTTCGATACCGCCGAGGTCTACGGACCGTTCTTGAACGAAGAGCTGGTGGGCGAGGCTCTCGCTCCCTTCCGCAAGCAGGTGGTGATCGCCACCAAGTTCGGGTTCGATCTGAGTGGCAGCGATCATCGGCCGGGAGCGGCGGGCCTGAACAGCCGGCCTGAGCACATCCAGCAGGCTGTCGAAGGCTCGCTCAAGCGGCTCAATGTCGATGTCATCGACTTGCTCTATCAGCATCGCGTTGACCCGGACGTGCCGATCGAAGACGTAGCGGGAGCGGTGAAGAACCTGATTCACCAGGGCAAGGTTAAGCATTTCGGCCTCTCGGAAGCGGGCGTCCGGACCATTCGCCGCGCGCACGCGGTGCAGCCTCTCGCCGCTCTGCAAAGCGAATACTCGCTGTGGTGGCGACGCCCTGAAGCCGAAGTGATTCCGACGCTGGAGGAGCTCGGAATCGGGTTTGTCCCCTACAGCCCGCTCGGGAAGGGTTTTCTCACGGGCAAGATCGACGAAAACGCGAAGTTCGAGAGCACCGATTTTCGCAGCACTCTGCCTCGCTTCACGCCGGAGGCTCTCAAGGCGAATCAGGCGCTGATCGATTTACTGGGCCGCATCGCGGAACGGAAGCAGGCGACACCGGCGCAGATCGCGCTCGCGTGGCTGCTGGCCCAGAAGCCGTGGATGGTTCCAATCCCCGGCACCACGAAGCTCGATCGCTTGGATGAGAACATAGGGGCGCTTTCGGTGGAACTAACTTCCGACGATCTAAGCGGCATTGATGTCGCCGCTTCTGAAATCACGGTGCAGGGCGCTCGCTACCCCGAAAGGCTGGAGCAAATGACCGGCCGCTGAGGCTAGCCGCGCGAAGGATTCAAGAAATGGAAATCAAACGAAGCGGTTCGCAGCCTTCCGGCAAGGGACCGGCGGAGTATTTTACCGGAACCGTGCGGGTTGACCCGCTGTTCAGTCCGCCCGCTCCGGCGCGTGTTGTCGGCGCCAGTGTCAAGTTCGAACCCGGGGCTCGGACTGCGTGGCACACGCACCCACTCGGCCAGACCTTGATTGTGACCGCTGGTTGCGGCCGGACACAGCGCTGGGGAGGCCCGATCGAGGAAATTCGGCCGGGTGACGTCGTCTGGATTCCGCCTGGCGAGAAGCATTGGCACGGCGCAGCGCCAACCGCGGCGATGACCCATATCGCGATTCAGGAACAGCTTGACGGCAAAGCGGTCGACTGGATGGAGCACGTCAGCGACGATCAATATCAGGCCTGACGAGGTCCCGATCTCCGATCGCCAAACACGCTGGCGACGGGATTGGTGTATAGTTGTCTTGAGTTGCCAAGACAAGCGCTCACAGGAGATGACATGAAGACGATCACAGCAGTAGCTTTGATGACCATGGGACTAGCCGCCAGCGGAATGGCTGCGCAATTCAAAGGTTTTGTCGAGGATACGAAGTGCTCCACCGTGCCGGCAATGAAAGGCGATGCGGACTGCGCGAAGAAGTGCATCAAAGGTGGTTCACCGGCGGTCCTGGTGACGCCCGACGGAAAGATTTACAAGATCTCCAATCAGGACAAGATCGTGGCTAGCGCGGGCGAGAATGTCACCGTGACCGGCAAACTAGCCGGCGACACGCTGACCATCGACAGCGTCAAGTAAGCTTTCGGCTGCGCCGACGATCGGGTTCACCACTGCCCATGCGCAGCCCGTAATGCGCATAAACTGCATGCTTCGCCGCCAGTTTCTTCGCGCGAGCGCTCTCGCCCCGGTAATTCTCGCGCAGCCCGCGCGTCTGTTCGCCGCTGAATACGATCTGGTGATTCGAGGGGGCCGGGTTCTGGACCCCGAACAGCGCCTGGATCGCGTGGCGGATGTAGCGATTCGCGACGGCCGTATCTCGGCGATCCGGCCGAATATCGCACCCACGGCGGCGAAGGAAGTGCTCGATGCAACCGGCAAGTTGGTGATGCCCGGCCTCATCGACATTCACACTCATTTGGCGGACAAACTGCTGCCGCCGGCCGCCTGCCTGGCGGATGGCGTGACCACGCTGCTGGACGCAGGCTCGCGCGGCTCCGACAATCCGGATGACTTGCTCGCCATCGCCCAAAACGCGCCCAACCGCGTGCGGATTCTTCTGAACATCGGACATCTTGGAGTTTTGCCGGAAGGCGAGCTGCACGATATCGAGAATGCCAACGTCGCTGCGACCCGGCAGGTTATCGAACGGAATCGTCAGTGGATCGTCGGCATCAAGGCGCGGCTCTCGCGCAGCGTGGCGGGCGAGCACGATTTGGAAGCTGTGCGCCGCGCGCGTGAAGTGGCCGACCCACTGAAGGTGCCCATCATGGTGCACATCGGCCAAACCGCGTCGCCTCTTCCCGAGATCTTGGCGCTCCTCAGGCCAGGCGACATCGTAACGCACCTGTATTCGCCGCCGCCGCACGGCATCCTGGACGACAAAGGGCGCGTGCTGCCGGAGGTCCGCGAAGCCAGACAACGCGGAATTCTGTTCGACGTCGGAAACGGCCGCAGCGGACACATCACCTGGGAAGTGGCCGAACGCGCCATGCAGCAGGACTTTCTGCCGGACACCATCTCCTCCGATATGACGGCCGTGGGGCGAACCTATCAGGTGTTCAATCTTCCCAATGTCATGTCGAAATTCCTAATGCTCGGCATGCCATTGGAACAGGTGATCGCGCGAGTGACAGGGAACGCGGCGCGCGCCATTCCCGAATTCAAGGCCTATGGATCGCTCCGCACCGGCGCGGTTGCGGACGTTGCCGTGCTCGAACTTAAAGAAGGAGATTTCGAGTTCGTCGATAACGCGGACACCAAGCGGACCGGCCACCGGAAGCTCTTCCCCTACGCCGTGGTGGTTGGCGGCAAACGGCCGCCGGCGTGAGCTACCGGACACCTACTTCCTGCGCTGGCCGTTCTTGGGCGGGATGTTTGCATCGGCCCAATTCAGAATCACGTCCGCCACTTCCAGGTTGTTGGTGCCCAGCATCATCATGTGGGTGGTGCCCTTGAACACCGGGTTTCCCAGTTCACCCAGCTTGATGTAGTCCGCCTTCGCCGTTCCGTGCCCACTTGCGCGCCGGGCGTTGATCTCGTTCACCGAGGTCTGGCACACTTCGCTGGTGGCCGTGTAGTCGCCCTTCAATGCCAGGTAGGGAATGTTGTCGAAATCCTCCGCCTTGAGCCCGCTGTTGGGCAAGGAGCAGGACCCCTCGATCGTAATCAAGCCTTTCAACAGATCCAGATGCCCCCGTTCTTTCAGAATGCGGGCCATGTGATGCCCCATGATTCCCGACTGCGAGTGCGTTGCCACGATGGCGCCGCCGAGCTTTTCCACCAGCAGCGCGAGATCCTCGGGCGTCCAGGTGTTGGCGGGAGCGATCTCTTTGGGATCGCAAGTGGCGCACGTAGAGCCCGGTAGCGTCACCTCCGCATTGGGGACCAATTGCTTGTAATACTCCAGAGCATAGTAATTGGCGGGGCCCGCGGGCGCCTCAGCGATGGCTCCCGTTCGCGCGGCTACGCTCTCATCCACGGCGCCCAGAGGGTATGCCGGAAAGTAGCCATCGGCGTGCCGAGGGTCGTCGGCCGATGGATCGCCGTGCCGTATGAGCTTGCCGTTGAGAATGGTGGAGCCCGGCGGCGACAGTTGGCCGAACCACCTGGTCCATGCGCCATTATCGGTAATCCTGGCAAACGCAGGAATGGTCGGCAGGCCGTGCTCGACGTCTCCATTCTTAATCAGCGCCGCGGCTTCCAGGATGACGGATTCGTCGAACCCGGAGCGGCCGCGTCCCGCCTGATCCACCAGGTAGGTGGAGATGCCTTTGCGCACAAAATAGGGGTACCAGCCTTCCCGCCCGTCGGGCGTCGACTCCAAGCAAGCAGCCGTATGACTGGACCCGTGCACCATAATCACTGGAGGCATGTTTCGCTTCTTGTTTTGCGGTATCTGGAATTGCACATACATCTGACCGATCGTGATCTGATCGGGAACCAGAGCCTGAGTGGGAGCGCCCGGAGCGGGCGCCGTGGCGTGGTAAGTGACCTTTGGCACGCCACCGATGAAGAAGCTGCCCTGGTCTTCGATGACCAGCGGCTTGGTCAGGAATTTCTTAACCTTCGGACCCTCTTGTGAAGCTGCGCTCCCCACGGCCGCAAGCAGCAGTATGGTGGAAACGAGACGACAAATTAGTCGCATGGAACCTCCCCTTCGGCGGATCGATTGCTCGATGCTGCGCCTTTCTCGATGATATGCCGTTATCGGAAGGGATGCGAGCTTATCGCGAGGGTTGGAGAGCCGCGAAGAGGCGGGGGAGGTTTGACTGCGTCCCTCGGTTAGGTGGTTACTCCGCGCGGCTCATAGTGGATGCTGGGACCGATCATGGCACTATTCGGCCGGTAAAGGAATACGCCGGAGGGGAAAAGCGTACTGTTGCGGCGGGCATTTTGTACTGGGACTTCCATAGCCCGCCGGGATGGTCTTGGGGTTAAGCTATAGGGGTTAAACTATAGAGGTTAAGCTATAGGGAGTGAATTCACCCCGGCTTACCAGGAGACACCCCGGGAGACAACCATGACCAAGCTCATCCTGCTGCTTCCGCTATTAAGCGCTTCCCTTTTGGCCCAACCCGCGGCCCCAGAGCCGTCTAATGCCTCCTCCAATCCGATGTCAACCTGGCTGCGCGACGCCTACACCCGGAATCGCAACAACATTGTGCGAATGGCGGAGAAAATGCCGGAAGAGAATTATGGGATGCGCCCCGGCGACCAGCCGGAAGTGCGCACGTTCGGCCAGCAGGTGACGCACGTGGCCAATTTCAACTTCTTGTGGTGCTCGCAGGCCAAGGGTGAAAAAAATCCCAACCCGGGTAATCTCGACAAGCTGACGTCCAAAGCTGACATCATCAAAGTGCTGAACGACGCGTTTGCTTACTGCGACACCGCCTACAGCGCGCTGACCGACGCCTCCGGCGCCGAGGTGATCGATATCACGCAGGAGAGCGGCCGCCAGACGCGCAACCTGCGCATGGGGCTGTTGACCCTGAATTACGGCCACAACAACGAGATTTACGGAAGCATGGTGGTCTATTTACGAATGAAGAACATCGTTCCGCCCGCATCCGAGCCTCGTCCGCAGAAGAAGTAGCGGCGCCAGGAGCATGCCATCCATTTTCATGAACGGCTCTGTGCTCGGCGCGGTAGCGTGTTGGAATATCATCGTTGTATGAGAGCGATTGCGGACACCGCCGACTTGACCTTTCCGCACCCCAACTTTAGTGACGCGGTCAACCGCAACGTGGTGCAGTCGGAAATCGAAGGCGGCCTGCACTTGAACGACATACCACCGGAAACCGTAATCGAGGTCGAGACCAAGAATCATGTCTACACCATCGTTCATAAGGCGTGGGGCCAAGCGCTGATCTCCGGCCACCCGGAGTACTGCCCCACTCCGGTTGAAGTGCAAATCCACGGTTCAACGTGGGGCGGTTCGATGATCATGAGCAGGTATCTGGGCCGCGGCATGCACCTTGAATTCGAGCACCCCGTGCACCAGGTCATCCTCACTTCCCGCATTGTGGACATCCGCGGTGCTTGAGCGCCGCTAGCGCGGTGATCGCGACCGTGTAGAATAACTTGAATGAGAACAATGCGCCGTACCCGTGGTGTCGTTTTGTGCGCTGCGGTTGGGCTGATCGCCGCGGCGATCCTGACCCGAGCTGCCCGCGCCGACGAAATTTCCGAGCGCGCGCATAAGCTGCACTTCTCTTCCATCGTGCTGGACACGCACGACGACACCACGCAGCGTTTCTTCTCCAAGGACTACGATCTCGGCAAGCAGCAATCCCGACGGTCACGTCGACATTCCTCGCATGCGGGAAGGCGGCATGAACGCCATCTTCTTCTCCATCTGGATCGACGGACGCATTATGGGCCCGCCGGCCGTGCAAAAAGCCCTCGACCAGATAGACGCGGTCCGCGAAAACGTCAGGAAATACTCGAACGACATGGTGCTGGCGCGCACCGCCGACGACGTGCGCCGCGCTCACGCGCAGGGCAAAATCGCCGCGCTGATGGGCGTGGAAGGCGGCCACATGATCGGCAACGACATCCGCATGGTGCGGATCTTCGCCGATCTGGGCGTGCGCTACATGACGCTTTCGCACTTCTACAATGACGAGTGGTCGGACTCATCCACCGACAAGCCCGCTCACAACGGACTAACCGAGTTCGGCAAAGATGTAGTCCGCGAAATGAACCGTCAGGGCATTATGGTGGACATTTCCCATGTTAGCGATAAGACTTTCTACGACGCCCTGGAGGTGAGCAAAGCGCCGCTTATCGCCTCTCACTCGTCGTGCCGCGCGCTTTGCAATCACGTCCGCAACATGACCGACGACATGATCAAGGCGCTGGCCGCCAAGGGTGGCGTCATTCAGATTAACTACGAAAAGAGCTTCATCGACCAGGCTTATAAAGACGCCGACGACAGAGAAACTCGGCGGCGTAGTGGGGCACTTGAGTGAAATCGCGAAGAGCTGCAACAACGATGAGGCTTGCATCTCGCGCGAGTCGTCTAAGCTGCAAAAGAAGCTGACGGCCGAGGGAAAACTGCCGCACGTCAGTTGGGAGAGAATCATCGACCACATCGATCACGCCGTAAAACTAGTGGGCGCCGACCATGTCGGCCTGGGTTCCGATTTTGACGGCGCCGATATGCCGGATGGCATGGAAGATTGCTCCAAGCTGCCGAAAATCACCGAGGCGCTGCTGCGCAAAGGCTATTCGGAAGCCGACATCCGGAAAATTCTCGGCGAGAATACTCTACGCGTCATGGAGCAGGCCGAGCGCGTGAGCCGAGAAATGCGATCGAAGCAGTAACAATCCGCTTCGGGCGCTTCTGGTTTCGGCTACATTAATAAAATGCGCCTGTGCGTTGCTCTGGCCCTTCTCGCAACCTTCCTTCCCTGCTCCGCTGAACCGCTCCTCCCGGAATCTGCGATCGATCAGCTGGTTCAAAGGGTCCTCGCGGAAACCGGCGTACCCAGCGCCTCCATCGCCGTGGTCAAAGACAAGAGCGTTTACGCAAAAGCCTACGGCGACGCGCGAGTGAATCCGAAGATGCCGGCTTCGCCCGAGATGCGCTATAAGATCGCATCCAACAGCAAACAGATCGCCGCCACGGCCATCTTGCTTCTGGCGCAGGATGGCAAGCTTTCGCTCGACGACAAGGTTGCACGCTTCTTTCCTTCACTGACACGGGCGAACGAGGTGACCCTCCGCCAGCTGCTTTCCCACACGTCCGGTTATCAGGATTATTACCCGCTCGATTACGTTGCGCCCTTCATGGCGCGCGACACCACCGCCTCGCAGATTCTCGAGCAATGGGCGAAGAAGCCACTCGATTTCGACCCCGGTGCAAGGTGGCAGTACAGCAATACGAACTACGTTATTATCGGCCAGATCATCGAAAAGGTAACCGGCAAGCCGCTCATCGAGTTTCTGCGCGCGCGGATTTTTGCACCTCTCGGCATGAAATCGGTTATCGACGTGACCCGCGACCATTGGAGCGCGTCCGGCCCGGTCGGCTATGCGCAGTTCGCCATCGCGCCGGCCCATGAGGCCACCATCGAAGGCGACGGCTGGATGTACGCAGCCGGCGAACTGGCCATGACGGCGCGCGATCTGTCGCTCTGGGACACTTCGCTCATCGAAGGCAGGATTCTCAAACCCGAATCCCTGAAGGCTCTGACGACGGAGGTTCTTCTGAATGGCGGAAGCGGCACGCGATACGCGCTGGGGCTTGAGGTGAACACCACCGCCAAGGGGAATCGCCGCTGGGCGCATAGTGGCGGCGCGGCCGGCTACTTTTCCAGGAACTCCATCTTTCCCGATGACAAGGTCTCCATCACGGTCCTGACCAACGGCGAAGGACGGGCATCCGGCGCGATCGCGCAAGGGATCGAGGATCTGCTCTTCGCGGCCACGGCCGATCCCGCCGCCGCTCCGGCGCTGGAACACGCGAAGAAGCTGTTTGCCGGACTGCAGAAGGGCGATCTGGACCGCAGTCTCATCAGCAGAGATCTGAGCGCATATTTCACCGCTAAGGCGATTGCCGACTTCGCCGCGTCACTCAAGCCTCTCGGCGCGCCACAGAGTTTCACTGCCGGCCCCCACGAAGACCGGGGCGGGATGGCCGTCAGAGATTTTTCCGTGAAAACCGCTACTGCGTCGTTGCGGCTTTCCACTTACTTGACGCCGGACGGAAAGTTTGCGCAGTACATAGTGTCGCGCGTGCCGGACGTCACGCCTGGTAGACCGTAGTGCCGCCCACCACCGTGCGGACGATCTGAAGGTCCTTGATTTTCTCCTTGTCCACCGTGAAGAGATCGTCCGACAGAACGACGAAATCCGCCAGTTTGCCCGGCGTGATGGATCCTTTGATCGCTTCCTCATGTGAGTTGTAGGCGCCGTTGATGGTGTTGACCCGCAGCGCCTCTTCCACGCTGATCCGCTGGTTGGCTCCCCAGGTCTTTCCATCCCAGCCGGTGCGCGTGACCATTCCCTGAATGGCCATCCGCGGGTCGAACGGTCCAGGACTCGAAGTCCGAACCTGCCGCCGCCACAATCCCGGCATCGAGGAAAGAGCGATAGGCCATGCAGTGCTTCATCATCTCTTCGCCATAATATTTGAATTTGTCGGAGTTGTAATAGGCATACGATGTGAACGGAGCGGGCACGGCGCCGGCCGCCTTGATCCGCCGCACCAGATCGTCGTTAATCAGCGTGCAATGGGTGATCTTGGGACGCGCGTCGGCGCGCGGGAACAGCTTCTGCGCCCGCTCGACCGCCGTCAGCACCATATCGATGGCGACATCCCCGTTCGCGTGGCAGTTGACCTGGATACCCGCCCGATGCACGCGCTCGATCCAGGCGTTGAGGTCGTCCTGGGTCTCGGTGACGTTGCCTTTGTACGGCGGCGTGACGCCAGGATAGGGCGTGCTCAGCGCCATCGTGCGCTCGGAGAACGACCCGTCGACGGTGTGCTCGGAGGTGGCTCCCAACCGGATCCACTCGTCGCCGAAGCCGGTCTCGATGCCGCCCGCGATCATGGACTCCAGCACTTTGCCGCTCGGCCTCATAGCTCACCCGGTGCAGAAGGTCTCCGCGCGCCCGCACCTGCTGCAGGGCGAACAGATCGCCGCCCTCATGGTGTACGCTCGTCACGCCGTAACGGACAAACTGTTTGGAGATGTATGCCAGCCCGTCGCGGTTGCGCTGCAGCGTCTGCTCGGCGGTAAAGGCCGGGCGCTTGCCCACTTTGTTGAGCGCGTACATCGCGCGGTCGGTAACGCGGCCGTTGAGATCGCCGTTCGCGTCGCGGTCGAAGGTTCCGCCGGGCGGATTGGGCGTGTTCTTGTTGATGTCCGCCATTTCCAGCGCCTTGCTGTTGTAGAACGCCGGTATGGCCGCCGCGATGATGCACGACAACCGGATGGTCCTTCGACACCTTGTCCAGGTCGTGAACGTTGAGCAGGCGATTGTCCTTCACCTTGGTGTCGTCGAAGAAATAGCCTTCCACCCAGGTGCCCGGCGGCGTCTGGGCAGCTTTCGCGCGGAGTTTGTCGATGATACTGTCGATGGTCACGAACTCGACCACGTAGGGATTGCCGACCAGGACCTCGTAGAGCAATACGTCGCCGGGCGCATGATTGTGGCAGTCGATGAATCCGGGCACGACGGTCATCTGCTTGGCGTCGAAAGTCTGGGTCCCTTTGCCGATCAGACTCTTGATCTCCGCGCTGCTTCCCACGGCGGTGAAGCGGCCGGCCTTGACCGCGAACGCCTCCGCCTTCGGCGCGCGCGAATCGACCGTGTAGACCTTGGCGTTGAAAACCACGAGATCGGCGTCCGTGCTTTGGTCAGCCGATGCGATGCGTGGCCACGTGGCGCCGGCCAGAGCGGCGATGCCGGCACCGGTCAGGTTCAGGAATTCTCTACGGCTACTGCGGTGATTCATTATCGTTTCGTCCTATTGGCTGAGGCACGGAGATCTCCATTTGATTCTAACGAAGTACGGCTGGTTTTGAAGTGTTTTAGAATCAAGGAGAGTAGCAGCCGGGCGGTTAGCTCAGCCGGTTAGAGCGCCTGCCTTACAAGCAGGAGGTCCGCGGTTCGAGCCCGCGACCGCCCACCATACCGCGCAGCGGAACGCCACAATTACAAAATCAGCGCCGACAAAAACTCGAACATGGTGCTTGACCCGGTTGAACCAGTCGGGTACAGTGCTAGGCAGCTACGACTGAGCGGTGCAATGGCGTGTCCAACCGGAGGTCTCGCGATGAAGTCCAAGAAAGCTATTTTGATTACCGGCGTGATTTTGCTGCTCGTGCCATCGACAGTGCTCGCGCATCATGCGTTGCAGGCGCAGTTCGACATGAACCGGACGATCACCCTAACAGGTGCAGTCACAAAGATGGACTGGAGCAATCCCCATGTGCGTCTCTATCTTGAAGTCAAAGACCAGAGCAAGAGGGTAACTTGGGAGCTGTACATGGCGAGTCCGAACCAGCAAATCATGAATGGCTGGAAGATTGACACCTACAGGCGTGGTGACCACGTCAGCGTAGACGCCTATCCAGCCAGGGATGGATCGAGTGTTGGATTTGCAAAGAAAGTCAAAGCTGTTTCTGGGCGCACCTTTTAGAAGGGGCGACCTGTGGCGTGCCTCAGAACGGCATCGGCACGTTTGACGCTTCGTGCCAGTGCCCGGATATTTCAAAAAGAGTTCGTTCCTTGTGTTCCATTCTCGTCGCTCGCCGATGCTTCAACTGTCTCTTGGGAGCCGTGCCAAAAACCGATCCGCCTTGGTAGGCTGGGCGCTGCTGCTGGCGTCCCTTCTTTCTTCGAATCGTGTTCTCGCACAACCGCCCGCCATCAACCAGGAATCCGTAATGAACGAAGCCAGCCGCATGGGGTCATCTCTGCCAGGAGGGGCGCTGGCGCCTGGAACGCGTATTGTGATTCAAGGATTTCGCTTTGCGGCCACTACTCGCGTGCATCTAACTTCTGACCGGAAAAGCGCTGAGTTGCGGGTGCTGTCGTCGGGACCCCGGGAGATTGAAGCGCTGCTGCCGGATGACTTTCCAACGGGTTCGGCCGAACTTACGGTCTCGAACGACGATGGGCTTTCCAAGCCGTTCCCCATCCGCATGGTCCCCTGCTCTTTCGGGATTTACTCGGCGAACGGAGCGGGCTCGGGATCCGCGAAGATTGTCGCCTCCCACGGGAATCGAATCGCAATTCTGGGCACGGGTTGCGGCGACCGCGCGCGAGTGATCCAGATCTTTGTCGGAGGCAAGCGCGCTCGTCTAGCGAGCTTTCACCCGGATGAGCGAGAGCCTGGTGTCGAACGGCTGGAATTCGAGATTCCGGCGAACGCGCCTCCGGGTTGTCATGTGCCGGTCCTGGTCCGTCTACCCGACGGCCTGGTGAGTAATGCCGTGACGGTTCCAGTGGGAGTCTGCGACCCAAGCCGGCAGGATCCGTTCGCGGGCACGCCCGCTAACCAGGCCGGCGCACTCGTCCTGCTGGCCCGGTTGCATGTGCGATCCGGCTCCAACATTGCAACGGATCGTACCGAAGATTTTGGCGCTGCGATTTTCGCGCCGGTCGACACCCTGCAAAAAGTCCTCAGCATTTACCGGCTTTTGCCTCCCGAGGGTACCTGCATAACTTATACGGGCCGATATTCGGGGGATCTGGCTTCGACTTTGCTGCCTCCGATGTCCGGGCCGCTGATGAAAGCGGGAATGGAAGCTGGTAACCAGCTTTCCATCTCCGGCCCAAACGGCGCCAGGGACATTCAAGAACACAAGCAACGCGGAATTTACGGACAAATCATTGGGTTCGGCCGTTTCCTGGCCACCACCTCGCGCCCTCCGTTCCTTTCGCCGGGAGACTACACCGTTTCATGGCGCGGTGGGACGGAAGTGCCGGCTTCCAAAATTCAATTATCGATGCCCACACCATTTTCCTGGACCAACGCGTCAAAGATCGCCGTAGTAAATCGGAACGCAGACCTGACTTTGAAATGGCGGCCGGGCGGAACCCCACAGAGATTGGCAATTTTGGCGCTCAACGTAGATCCCAATACCACCGCCCTGGCAGCCTGCTTCTGTTTGGCGCCCAGGAAGGCCACCGCTTTTTCGATACCGTCCAGGATGCTGGCGAACCTTCCGAAGACACCCGAACAGGACCGGCCCGCGATCCCAATGAGCTTGCTCGCTCTCATTCCGCTGGATGAACTTCAAACTTTTCGCGCGCCCGGCCTCGAGATCCGCGCGTTGGTAACCGCCGCACAGGCTCGCGTTGTGGATTTCCGTTAGGGTCCCACCGCGACCGTTAGATTGACCTGGCTTGGGATTTGTCCTACGGTGACGAACACGGCCTGGGGACCGGCCGAGAGTCCTTTGGGTATTATGACGTTCAGCTGAAGCGCTCCGGCCACTACGCCGGGAATTCCACCCTTATAAACGATCTGCGCGTTTTGTCCGCCAATCGTGACCGAAACGGGCAAAGCCGGCTTCGGAGGCGTGCCAGTAGCGATCAATCCGTCTAGTCCGGCTGGGGTGGTCTGCCCTTCGCCTGTCCCGAAGAGGACGATTTCGGAACCGGGCGCGGCAGGATTCGACGCCGAGTTGTAGGAGCTATCGGAATTGAGAATTGCGCCCTGCCCATGGCCGCTGCTGTTGGCCGAGAATAGCCCCGGCGCTGCGTCGGCAACGTTCACCGTCAGTGGAGCGGAATTTTGGCCCTGGTAGCTGGCAATCACCTGCGCGGTGCTGCTGCCTTGCACTTCATAGGGCACCAGGGCATTTACCTGGGCGGAACTCACGTAGCCCAAGGGCGCTGCCACTCCATTGATCATGATCTGGGTGCCTGAGTTGAGAGTAGCCAGCTTGCCTGAAGAGTCCAGCAGACCGTAGCCAGGGGTGATGGGACCGAGCCCTGTCCCATATAGAGAAAAGTACATGCCCGGGGAAACGACACCGCTAACTCCGCTGGCGGCGTTGGCAAGCGTGGAGATCGTCAGGGCAGGAATCGGAGCCGAGAACTTTGCCAGGAAGGAATCCCCTTTGATATGTCGTCCCGGAATAAAGCCGCCGAACTGCGGCTGAAGCGCGTTCTTAGTCACCGGAAAATCCGATGACAGGGTGGTGCCTACTACGTACACGTTTCCGGAGGAGTCAAGCGCGATAGCATCCCCGCTATCGTCCTCGGAGCCTCCGAGATAAGTCCCGTAAGTGACCTTCGTCCCATCCGAGCTGAAAATAGCCAGGAAAGCGTCACCCCAGTTATCTCCATTCATGGTCTCGCCTCCGGCGCCTGCCATGCTCGTTTGAAAGGCGTCGGGAGTGATGGCCGGGAAATCGGTGGACGTTGTCTGACCTGCGATGTAGATCGCTCCGGTGGGGTCGAGCGCGATGGCATTTCCGGCATCGTCGCCACGGCCGCCAAAATACGTACCGTACAGGAGCGTGGAACCGGTGGGATCCAGCTTGACGAGGAAGGCATCGCCGACCACTCGTTCGGCTACTTGAGTAAGCGTCGGTCCGGCGTTTCCTCTTTGATAGGCATTGGACGTAATCGGGAAATTCGGGGATGACGTCGGCCCGGTGGCGTAAACCGCGCCTGTGGAATCGGTGGTCAACGCGGCTACCCTGTCGTCGCCAGTTCCTCCCAGGTAGGTCGAATAAACCAGCGCGGTGCCGGCAGGATTCAGCTTGGTGATAAAACCGTCGCCATAGTAAAAAAACGGGTTTTGGGCGGTGTTCTCGCCATGATATACCGGCTGAAAAGCATTCGCGGTTACCGGGAAATTATTCGAAATGGTCATTCCTCCGACCACGATGTTGCCGGCTGGATCCAGCGCGATGCATGCCGGCAGATCGTCCAGCGATCCCCCCAAATAGGTCACCAGGAGAAACTGCGTTCCTGAAGGATTCAGTTTGGCGACGAACCCGTCACCGGCCACAAAAAAGGGTGCGCCGAGATCGGTGGTCGGTTGCCCGCCGGCGCCCGCGTAGTGGGGCTGAAAGGCGCCTGGCGTTACTGGCAGGTCGGTGGAAAGCGTGCTCCCAGTGATATATGCGTTGCCCGCTGAATCGATCGCAATTCCCGAAGCGGCTTCGTTTGCGGAGCCTCCCAGGTAGGTGGAGTAGAGAATCTGATTGCCGCTTGGATTGATCTTGGTAATGAACGCGTCGCCCAGATTGAAGAGCGGGTTTCCACCATAGCCATGAAACGAGGCCTGAGCCGCATTCGGCGAGACGGGAAAATTGGTGGAATTCGTGAAGCCGGTGACGTAGGCATTTCCGGCGCTGTCCACGGCTATGCCGCCTGCCGCATCGTCGCGGCTGCCTCCTAAATAAGTCAAGTACAATAACGCTCCGGTGGGGCTGAATTTGGCAACAAAAGCATCACCCGTCAGGCCGTTTGTAGTAAGGCCTGCGAACGCCGGCTGAAGGCCGGTACGGGAGGTAGGAAGGTCCGTGGACGTGGTGACCCCGGCGATGTAAACGTTGCCCGCGCCGTCCACGCCCACAGCACGGGCGCCTTCATCGCCCGTTCCTCCCAGATAACTCGAATAGGCCAGCACTGGATCCAGGATCAACGCTTCCTTGCGATTATAGACGCCAACCACAAAATCGACTTTGGAGCCGTGCGCGCGAAAACTGCCCGCCACGGCAATGCGGCGGCCCCCGATGATCTGGTAAATCCGCGGCTGTTTCCAGGTCAGTTGGTAGGGAGCGTCGCCGAGTATGAGATCGCCCGAAGCGGACACCGCGGCCTTGGTTCCTGTAATTCGCAGTTGTATTGCGCGCGGATCGGCCCCGGGCTGCAGAACGAAATCGAATTCCACCCTGTGGCCGGAGCCATGAAAAAGCAAATCCACTCCCGGGTAGACGCCGCGATACCGGACCTGGCCGAAAGAGGGTACGTCTGTACGCCAGGTTGTGGCATTGGATCCGAGCAGATAGTTCACGCGGGCGCTGAACGGGAGTTCGCCGTCGATCCTGGCGGATCTGCGAAGTCCGGCCAGTTGTATTCGCGCATGGCCCCCTGCCCACTTGAGGTCCACGCCGGCGGCATCGAGCGTCAGATCGCAACCGGGGGTGCGGGACAAATAGTGCCGGCCCGAGATGGCGTCGAAACGCAGCGGGATGGCCTTGAGCAGCGACGCCGCGCGTGGGTCGCCCGCTGCAAACAGCCCTGCCACGCCGGGGAGAAGGAGAACAAACAATCCGAGTCGACGCATATTCAAAGCCAACAGTATCACGACGGAAGCTATTCAATAACGACGCCGAGCCGGCCAGGTCCCATGTTATAGTCGGCATTTGAGGTGGACGTGGCGACGCGTTGGTTGGCGCGGGCAGTTATCTCGTTTTCCTGTTTAAGCTGGTGGACGCTCGCGCAAAATAGTATGGCAAATTCCGGCACGTGGTCCGGCATCATCATCAATAGCGACTGCAGCGCCGACGAGGCGTTCGCAGAGGCAGCAAAGTGTACGGAGAACCGCGGCCCCAACGCCAAGCTGGCATTGTATGACGATACGACGCGCCAGATTTACACCCTGGAGCCCCAGAATCGGGCAGCTGGCCACTTGGGCGACAGCGTGACGGTTAAGGGCGCCCTGCAGGGCAATGCCATTGAGGTGGAGTCCATCAAATTGCTGACCGGCATCGGACTGCCCGTAGGTCAGAAGGCGCCGGATTTTTCGGTATCCGACCAATTCGGACATCGGCAAAGTCTGGAAACCCTGAGAGGGAAGAACGGCACGGTGCTTCTGTTCTTCCGTTCAGCCGACTGGTGACCATACTGCAAGGGCCAGCTGGTCGAGCTGCAAAATGCTAGAACGCGATTCGAGAGGCAGGGGATCAAGCTGGCGGCGATCAGCTACGACAGCGTAGAAATACTCAAGTATTTCGCCGACCGCCGCAAGATTGACTTTCCTTTGCTTGCCGACGCCGACTCCAAGACGATCCAGGCTTATCAAGTACTGAACACTGAGGCGGTAGGACAGTTCCAAGGCATGGCGAGGCCGGGGTATCTCTTTATCGACGCTCAGGGAGTGATTCGCGAGAAGTTCTTCGATGCAAAATACCGGGAACGACGCTCCGGAAATAGCGTGATCGCGAAACTTTTCCCGGAGCTGGGGGAAGAAGTTACCAGCACTGTTGCGGCGCCGCATCTGAAAGTTGCCCTGGAACAATCCGATCGCATCGGTGTTCCCGGCAGTCGCATTACCGTAACTACCGAAGTGCAGTTGCCCCCGGACGTCCACGTTTACGCGCCGGGCGCCAAAGGGTATAAGCCGGTCAGCCTGGTGATTGACTCCGTGCCCGGACTGGAGAACCTACCGCCCGTTTATCCGCGGGCCGAGGTGCTTTACATGCCGGCGATCCAGGAGCGGCTACCGGTTTTCCAAGGGACCTTTCGCATCCGTCAGGATGTGAAGGTGAGCTCTACGGCGGAGTTCAGCAGTTCGTTGGGAACCGACGGCAAAACCCTGGCGATCACGGGAAAGCTCAGCTACCAGGCTTGCGATAGTAAGGTCTGCTTCTTGCCGGCCTCGGTTGCGGTCCAGTGGCAACTCCAGGTCTTGCCGCTCGATCGGCAAAGAGCGCCGGAAAATATCCGCCATCGGTAACGCTGGCCCGCGCAAGACCGCCTTACCCGGCACTGGGCAGCGGCTCAAAAATCAGTTCAGTGCTGATTTGAATTGCCGCCTTCAGGCTGCGGTATATCGGACAATGATCGGCAAAGAAGCCATGCACACGCTGCGCGGTTTCGCGATGCGACTCTTCCGATTTGAGCCGCAGCCGGACGTGAATTCGTTTGATGACCAGGACATTGTCCTCCAGCTCGACCTCGCCCACGGCGTCAGAGATCAGGCGCTCGTTGGATGCGCCTATTTGACGCGCCTCCAGCGCGCCTCCAAAGGTTCCCGTAAGTCAACCGGCCGTTGCCGCGACAACGTAGTCCAGGGTGGTGGCGTGGGGTTCCAGCACGTTCGGTGGAACCTTATAATGTTCAGCCACTGCGCCATGCACCCCGAAGATCACCGGCTCCGGCTCGGCGGGCAGGTAAGCTCTGCGGATTGGGCCTTTCACACGTTCGATGCGAACGTTGGACCGATACACCACTTCCGACATCAGGCCTCCCTGGATGGAGATAGTGTATCGTGATCCTCCTCAACGATCAAGGTTCGGGGCACAGGTTCAGGGCGCCGGCCAATCGTTTTTCAAAACTCCTAGAGAAGTTGACCAGAAATGCCGATAAGTAATTCCAGGTCAGTGGACGAATGCCGAGATCCCGATTCCCTCAATGCTGACGGACACGCCATTACGGCTTGGTCGCTTATTCATCTTCTTCCTACCTCTGGTCCCTCTCGCCGGGCAGGACGCAGGTGCGGGGATCGACCTGCGCGCCACAATCAGCGGCGAAGCGATCTACGCGAATCAACTTACCGAAAGTCCGAGAGACGGGACGGCGCTGGACGCGGCATTCCGTGCCGTCGTTTATCCCCTCATAAGGCTCGACGAACACTGGACCGTCGAGGGCGCCGTGCAGGTTAGCTCCAATCCGTATTTCACAGAGGACTTCACTACGCCGGGACACGGAGTCAGAGTCAGAATACTCCGCGCCAACCTGGGCTACGCACGATCCTGGAAATCGGCGTCAATCAGTATCCATGCAGGTCAACTGGGGTCAGCCATTGGATCGTTCAATTTGCGTTATGACGACGCCGTGAACCCTCTGATCGATGTGCCGGTCCTGTATGGTTATTGGACCAAAATAACCACCATGGGGGTGGCCGGAGTCGAGACCGATCTCACGCTGCGCAAGTTGGATGCCCGCGTCCAGTTTGTAAATTCCTCGATGATGGACCCTCGCAGCATCTTCGACCGGGACCAGTACGGAAACTGGGCGGGGGGCGCCGGGTACACCATTTTCCAGGGTTTACGCGTCGGCGTTTCCGGCTCACGAGGTCCGTATCTTAACCGGCAATGGCCCAATTTCTTTCCAGGTGAGGCGAATCCCAATCGTCTGCCGGGCAGCAACGTCGGTACGGAACTCCAGTTTGCCCGCGGTCACTGGAATGTCGACGCGGAATGGGACTGGATGCTTATGCCTTACCACGTGATTCCGTTTACCCGCCGGGAGGGCGCCTATATTGAAGCCAAGCGCGTTCTGAGCCCCCGATGGTACCTGGCAATGCGTGACGGGTACCTGTGTACGAATGGGGATTGCCAGCAAGTCTACGAAATGGCCGCTGGCTTTCGTCCCGGTGTGCATGAATTGGTCAAGTTTGGCTACCAGGTTCAGCGCGATGGCAACTCGGGACACCTCAACCCGATCGCCATGGTTCAGTTTGTGACGACGGTCCACCCATTCAGTCTCGCGTGGCACTAAACGGCTTGCTAGTACATTTCAGCGAAGGGCGGCGTTACCCGGCCGCGCAGATTCGCCAGGGCCGCCGGCAGCCGATACCGGCGCTGACTTTCCGTCGGGCGTGCGTGCGTACTTCTTGAACCAGCTCATCATGTAGAGCTGAGTGCGGATAAAATTCGACGGCTTCGAGCCAGTCCCGTGGTATTCGCCCTCGAATTGCAGGAGTTTCACGGGCACGCCGCGAACCTTCAGAGCCGCGTAATATTCCTCGGTTTGCGGCATGGGCGTGCGGCGGTCGAGCACACCAGTCATCAAAAGCGTCGGCGTCGTCACTTTGCCCACCGTCATAACCGAAGAATGAGCCAGCCAGTCGCTCGGGTCTTCCCAGAACGGTTTCTGGAAGAAGCTATACGTAAAGAGCGGAATGTCGGTGTTCCCGGACATGCTCAGCCAGTCGATCACCGGGCAGCGCACGGCAGCCGCCGCAAAGCGATCCGTGTGGCCGATCACCCAGCTCGAAAGTACACCGCCTCCGCTGCAGCCGGAGACATACATGTGCGTGGTGTCGACGAAGCCTTTGGCGACCGTGGCGTCCACGCCGGCCATCAGGTCGTCGTAATCCGGCCCCGGATAATTGTGATCGATCCCGCCGGAGAAAGCCGTGCCATATCCGGTGCTGCCGCGCGGATTGAGGAATAGAACCACGAAATCGTTGGCGGCGAAATTCTGAAACATATAGTTGAATGCCACGCTGTACATGGAGAACGGACCGCCGTGGATCTCGAGAATCAACGGATACTTCTTTGTCGCATCGAAATCAGGCGGCTTCACCACCCAGCCCTGCACTTTGGCGTTGCTGCTGGAAGTAAAGTCGATTTCCTCCGTCTTCGCCAGGTGCTTGCCGCTCAACAATCCCGCGTTGACGCTGGTGAGCTTGGTTATTTCTCCGGGCCGGCGCAGGTTGTAGCGCACCACGTCGGGTGGGTTTTCGGGATCGGACTCGGTACCTACCGCCACCAGGTCGCTGGACGCCGAATCCATAGTCAGGACATGCGTGCCAATGGTGATCGGCTTCACTCCGCCCCCGGCAATAGCCACGAGCTGGATGTTGCGGGAACCGTGATCTTCGGCGTCGAAGTAAATGGAGGCGGAATCCGGCGACCAGCGCAGATTCACCGGATCGCGGTCATAGTCGCCACTGATCTTGCGCATGTCTCCGCCGGTGAACGGGATCACATAAAGATCGGACACCGTATGCGTGCGCTTCGATTCCGGGTAGCCGGTGAAAGCAACGGTTTTGCCGTCCGGCGAAATGGCTGGGCGACTCCAGGAGCCGGGTTTCGCGACGAGCTCGCGAATGGCGCCCGAGGCTATCTCGGCCACCAACAGCTGAGAGGTTTGATACCGGCTGTCTACTTCCGCGGTTCTGGCAGCTTCGAATACGATCGCTTTGCTATCGGGCGTCCAATCCAACGGTACGGCGCCGCGCAATTCGCCGGCTCCCGCGGTCCACTGGCCATTCGTGATCCGGCGGGGCGCGCCGCCATCGGCTGAGACGACGAACAAATGAATGTGCCCGTCTTCGAGGAAACCAACCTGATCCTGGCGGTAATGCAAGGTTTCCACCACCCGCGGCGCGGCTGTCCACTTGGCGCCTTCGGGCGCGGACGGCAGGCTGATATTCCAAGTGTCCTTGGCCGGCACGAACATGGAGAACGCGATGGATTTGCCGTCCGGCGACCAGCGCGCGTCGGCAACCTTGTCGGTGGCGTGAGTCACTTGCGTGGCAGGGCCATCGGCGTCGATCCAGCGGACAAAGATCTGCGGGCCGCGCGGTTCTCCATCGGCGATATAGAGGATGCGTTTCCCGTCGGACGACCAGCGGGGATCTGAACCCTTGCTCAGGAAGCGATGCTGGCTGCCATCCGCGTTCATGATCCAAAGCGAGGATTCCCAGCGGTCCTCAATCTTGTTGGCCTGTTGGCGGGTGTAGACAATGCGCGCGCCATCCGGCGAAATCTGCGCATTGCTGACGCGCTCGAAGTCAAAGTAGTGATCGTTCGTCAAACGCGTGGCGGAAGGAGTCTCCTGTGAGACGGCGGTGAAAGCCGCCAACAATAGAAAAGCCGCCAACGCGACAAGCCGGGTCTTCATGGGGCACCTCGAAAGAGAGATTTGTGGGTTAGTATAGCAACGAACGAAGCATCATTTCGTAATTGTGAAATCTGCTTCCCGGAGGCGGAGCCGGTACGCAACAGTGAAAAAGGGGGATCGGCATGTCGGAGCTAGTGAATGGGTTCGATGCTTCGATCATGGACCAGAAAGCCACGACCTGCCCGCGGCGCTCCCCGACGACCTGTCCCATGTAGCGGAGCGCATCGGCGAGTTCGTGTGGCGCGCGGAGGGCCGTTGAACACAGTCCAGCGACGAAGCCACGGGCGTCATTCCTCGCTTACCGGCCGCGCGCCGGGGGAGGAGGCAGCGTGCCGCCTTCGGCGAGGATTTTCATATTTTCCAGCGCCTGCGTGAAACGTGCGGCCCTTTGCGCCCGGTCTTTCTCGCGCGCAGCGTCGTCGGCCAACATGGAATTATCAAAGATGAGAGTGTAGACCAGCTTCGATGTGGTTGCCGATACCGGCCTTGCCTCCAGCGTTCCGTGATAGAGATTGTACGCGCGGCCTTCCCTCACCGGCTGCGTGTAGGTGTAGGAAAGCTCCGTCTTCCCCACCAGAATCTCGCTGCCGACGGACCGGACGGCGCCGAATTCACCGTCCTTCCCCGACAGGATGGTGCACGGGACTTGCAGCCACTCGCCGATATCGCAATACTTGCCCACCCGCTTCCACACTTCAGCGGCGGGACGGTTCACGCTGATTTCCAGAGGAATCGAGATGTACGTCGGATTTGCGACCACGGTGCTGACCGGCGCCGGAGCCTGTGAGCTGGCGACGCGCGCCAGACAAAGAATTGCAATCGCACAGCCGGCAGCTACCTTAATCACGTGATTCCCCATAAATTCCTCCACTGACGCACATGTTGTCACAGCCGCCCCGGAGAAGCAAGCCGACGGGCGATCCTTCTAGTGCGCCGGTTCAATTCGCAGAAGCGCGCCGTCATCTTCGTCGGTCAGCAGATAAAGGTACCCATCCGGACCTTGCCGTACCTCGCGAATCCTTTGCCTTAACTCGCCCAGCAGCGATTCGCGCCGCAACTCCTCAGTACTCTCATTGAACACGATGCGCTCCAGATGACCAGTGCCAGGGATCTCGCCAGTGCGCATGGAACCAACAAAGACATTGTTCTTCCACTTGGGAAAACGGTCTCCGGTATACACCGTCATTCCAGCAACGGCGATGGAGGGTATCCACACTACCAGCGGATTTTCCATGCCTTCCCGCGTCGGGTTATCCGAAATCCGTGGGCCAGCGTAGTCGCGACCGTAGCTAACAACGGGCCAGCCGTAGTTGCGGCCGGGGAGAATGATGTTGATCTCGTCGCCACCGTTGGGGCCATTTTCGTTATTCCACAACGCGCCGGTCTCCGGATGGACGATGAGACCCAATGAATTGCGGTGCCCCAATGAATAGATCTCGGGCCGGTACCCGGCACGGCCCACGAAGGGATTATCGGGCGGCGCCGAGCCATCATCGCGTACGCGCAGAATCTTGCCGCGCAGACTGGTCGGCTGTTGCGCCACCCACCCGATGTTCCCGCCAGTGGCCATGTAGAGCATCCCGTCGCGCCCAAACGCGATGCGCAGGCTGAGTCCTGAATTACCTTCCCAAGCGTCGGTGACCAGAATATCGCGCAGATCCGCGAGCACGCCGCCTTCCAGCCTTCCGCGTGCAACCGTTGGTGCGCCTTTGTCGTTCTCCACCGGCTTGTCGTAGGTGAAGTAGACGAGATGATTTTGGGCGAACTGGGGATGCAGCGCGATATCCATCAGGCCGCCGTTTCCCTTCGTTCTCGCTTCCGGCACGCCGCCGATCGGCTTCCCCTCTAGCACTCCATCGCGCACCACGCGAATCCGGCCGGGCCGCTCGGTGACAAGCATGCTCCCATCCGGAAGAAATACCAGGCTCCAAGGGTGCACAAGCCCTTTGGTCACGACGGTGACTCGAATCTTATGTTGCTCCGCTGTATCCAGCACGAACGGACCAGCGCCCAAGGCAGGCGCCGGGACGCCGATGGGCTGCTGCTGGGCTGTGGCCGGGAAGAGCGCGGCGAAGAACATCGGTAGCACCAATAGTGGAGATTGAACCGTCATCGAAAATCACCTCCCGCACGGTCTCTGCATTTCTCGATCAGTATAAACCGGAAAGGACAAGAACGAAGGGCCGCCGCGCGGTAATATTGGGCGAGATGCATCCCAAGACGGAGGGAATCCTGGAGACCTCGCTCTACGTGGATGATGCGGCCCGGGCCGCCAGGTTCTACGAGAAGATCTTCGGGTTTCGGGTTATCAGCGATTTCGGCGGGCGCGGCTGCGCCCTGGAAGCGGGTACCCGCCAGGTATTGTTGTTATTCACGAAGGGTGGCTCGCGCGTCATGCCGACGCCGCACGATGGCGATGGCGAACTGCATGTCGCGTTTGCCATCCGGGCGGAAGAACTGGCCGCCTGGGAAGACTGGCTCGCGGGAAACGGAATCGCAGTGGAAGAGAAACGAACCTGGGAGTTGGGCGGCCAAAGTATTTATTTCCGCGATCCAGACCGGCATCTGGTCGAGATTGCGACCCCGGGCGTCTGGTCGATCTATTAAAACGATATGAAGGAAGTTTTCAAGAAGAATTTTTGGGAAGGTGTGAAAAAGACGTTTGCGGAAGCACAGCAAGATGACGAAGCGCAGGGAGATCCGCCGCTAGCCGAGAGCTCCTTACCGACTTCGGCTGCGAGCATGCAAACTGTTCAAGTATTGATTGACGAAGTCGCTCAAGCCCGGCAAAGACTGCTCTCGACAGTTGCGAACCTCACCACAGCGCAGGCCACCTTCAAACCGGCTCCCGAGGAGTGGTCAGTCCTCGAAAATATTGAGCACGTTGTGCTGGCTGAAATCAGCGGGGTCTCGAAGATCTGGCAGGCCGCGGACAGCTTTCGAGAAGGCGCCCCGGTGTTCACCGGCGAGCACACCAACCACGGACTATCCATCGACGAGGTTGTCGCTCGAACCTGGAAACCGAAAGAGGTGGCGCCACCGATCGCCACGCCACATATCGGCGGACCGTTGCAATATTGGATTACCTATTCGGAATCCTGCCAAACGGTGCTCGATCGACTGGGGACCGCGCTCCACGGATTGGATCTTGAGCAAGTGATCTTTCCACATTTCCTCTCCGGGCCACTCGACGCCCGGCAGCGGTTGGAATTCCTCCGGTTTCACCTGGACCGTCACCGCGCCCAGATCCTACGGCTGTTTGACCACGAAGCGTTTCCCGGGTCGATGTGAAGCACTTGCCGTGGACTGTGATTTTGCTATCGAGTTTTCTGCCGGCAAGAGCCGCTGACCAGCCGAAGTGGCAAGGTACCTGGGCTGCAAACGCCGGCAGCGGCAGCGCGTTCGCGGGAACATGGAATGCGGCTCCAGGCGATGCACCAGATACGGTGGGCGGGGCCTGGTCACTTCGAGATCAGAATGGCGTGGAGGTGGCAACGGGCACCTGGGCCGCCGGCAAAGACGGCAAGGTTTGGAAAGGAACCTGGCAGGCCCGCCGTACCTCCGGCCAGGTTTACAACGGCGCCTGGCGAGCCCAAATCGAACTTCCCGTGGCTTCGCCCTTGCCCGCCCTCCTCGAAGCCGCTATCTCGAACGCCGTGAGCGGGAGCTGGCGGATGGGCAACTATTCCGGGCCTTGGACGATCCGCGTCTACGCGCAGAAGTAGGTCGGCGTCCGCCACGTTGTAATAGAATCTTCCTTGATGAAGTCGTGTCGCACGCCTGCCATCCATCTGCACTTCCTGGTGCTCTACATCTTGGTCGCGCTCGCGCTGACGGCCGCGGCTCAGGATTTGGAGTTTAGAGTCACGGTTGTTACTCCCAGGAAGGTAATCGATTCCGCTGCCGTCGCGATTAAGGGAAATCGGATCGCCGCGGTTACCGACGGCGCCGGCAGCCCGAACGCCATCGCCATTGATGGCGTAATGTTTCCCGGTCTGATCGATATTCATAATCATCTTACCTGGAACGTTTTACCGAATTGGCAGCCGCCCCGGCTCTATTCCAGTCGTTACGAATGGCAGGAGGCGCCCGAGTACGCGCTCAACCTCAGCGGTCCTTACAATGCCATGATCGCTGCCGGCGGGGGCTGCGATATGAATTGGTTTGGCGAGGTCAAGTCTATCGTGAATGGCGGCACCACGACGGTTGGAAGCTTTGGTCCAACTCGGGACGACCAGAACCGAAATCGATGTATTCAGGGGCTTGCGCGGAATGTCGATTATTCAGCCGACTTAAGCGCGGCCATGCCCCTGAACCAAGAGCCTTATCGCAACTTCGTATTTCCATTTGAATTGGGCCCGGCTGACGAACAATTAGTGCGAACAGTGGACCCAGACTCGAACGATCCGGCGGTCATGCACGCCGCGGTTGTTCACCTGGCCGAAGGCACCGACAGCGCTGCCCGGCGTGAATTTCGTATGTTTAAGGCGCATCAATATATCCGCAAAGGAGTGACGGTGATTCACGGTGTTGCACTCGCGCCGGACCAGATTCGGGAGCTCGCGCGAGGAGGGGTTGGCTTGGTGTGGTCCCCGCACAGCAACTTTGCTCTTTATGGCAAAACGGCCGACGTTTTGACTGCCATCGATGCGGGAATGACGGTGGCCATCGCGCCAGACTGGAGTCCCACTGGCAGCGCGGGAATGGTTGAAGAACTCGGAGTGGCCTACAGGTATTCGCTGGGCACGCTCAACGGCGCTATCGCTGAATCGGCTTTGGTGCAGATGGCTACGTTGAATCCAGCACGGCTGGCTAAACTTGATGGGCAACTTGGTTCCATCGAGCCTGGCAAACTAGCCGATCTGGTGGTGATGCGGCGCAAGGGCAAGACAGCCTACCAGGCCTTGCTCTTGGGAAGCCCCGGCGACGTGCTTCTCGTCGCGATTGGAGGCATCCCCGTATACGGCGACCGTACTCTTATGCGACGCTTGTTACCAAAAGCGCCACTGGAAGACATCGCGGTGTGCGGTGAACCGAAGGCGCTCCATATCGTGGATGATGCGTCGGATGATAGATCCTGGCAGCATGTGTACGATCGACTCGGGCGTCTCATGAAGCCCCTCGGTTTCGCGCCGTCCGCCCTGGCAGCCTGCGACGTTAAGCCGACGCCCTTGTAGTAGTTTCAATCGCGCTGAAAAATCGGGCTTTCGTCAGAATTCTCAGAAACGCCATGGCTCTGGTAAACCGCCTGATGAGGATCGCGATCCGGCGCCGCCACGATCCTGCTCAACTCCCCGCGGTCGAGCCAAAGCATGCAGCAAGCCTCGCAGGAATCAATATCCACGTTGCCGCCTCCGCCGTAAAGATGCTTGTCCATCTCCTGCTTGCACAGCGGACAGCGCAGGACTCTGCCGGCGTCAACGTCGCGCGGCGCCTGCGAGCTTCTGGACCAGTAACGGTACTCGCGCAGAACATCGAGCAGCGGCAGGAACTTCTCCATCTCGATCAGCATGCCGTGGCAGCGGGTGCAGTAGAGCAGTTCGCGTGAGTCGAGGGAGGCGTTCGCCAAGGGACTTTCGCACACCGGGCAATTGTGCGCGGTGGGTTCCAGCACCACCACGCCGTCCTCATCGGCATGCGGCGTCGCCTGGCTGCCGCAATAGTCGCAGATCATCAAACCCTGGTCACGAGCCAGGCGCGTGGGAGCTCCACAGTTTTCGCACGTCATAGGGAGGTAATCGGCGGTTTGGTGAAAACCGTGCAGGGCCGGAGCGCCGCGGCACGGAAAAATATCGGGTTCTGCGATGATAAATGTAACCCTCTTAAAGGAGCAGACCAGGCGTGTGTTTTTCAGCCACAGCGAACTTTATTGGCAGTGGGGCTCTGGGCGCCCTCGGCGTCGTCACATTGACAAAAGTGAAGCACCGGCGCGAATTGCTTTTCGCCGCCCTGCCCGCGCTATTCGCCGTGCATCAGTTCATCGAGGGATTCGTCTGGCTGGGATTGGACGGGGTCCTCTCGCCCGTGGTGACGCACGACATGGGCGCGGCCTACATGCTTTATGCACAGGGGCTGCTCCCTTTCCTGCTACCGCTCAGCGTGCTGCTGTTTGAGGCTGATGCGAAGAGCCGCAGGCGCATGCTGCCGTTCCTTGCGCTGGGAGGAGCAACGGCGCTTTATATATTGTGGGCGCTGACGGCGTATCCATTGCAAGTGTACGTCAGGGGAAATAGTATCGTGTACATCAATCAAGCAACCAACAACACAGCGGTTGCGGTACTGTATGTCATTGCAACCTGCGGTTCGCTGTTTTTCTCGAAGGTCAGGGCGATGGTAGTCTTCGGCGCTGCCAACCTTGCGATTCTCCTGGTTGTCATGGAGATCAAGCGGTACGCGTTCACTTCGTTGTGGTGCGCCTACGCGGCCATCGCCAGTCTGATCATCCTGGCCTACTTCTGGAAAAGCGCCGGAGACCGGCCGTTCCTCTACGCGCAGCCTTCGTGAGGGCCGGGCTTACTTCCCCACCATGTGGGCGAAGTCCTTCTCGTTCTCCAGGCAGTAATAATCCAGCAACTCGCTATCCAGCACGATGGGCTGAATCATCTTTATGGTCCAAGGCGCGGTGTAGGCCTTGGGATCGTCCACCGTGATCTCGATTTCCAGAGTTCCGTAATTCGGCCGCCGGATTTTCTCGGTCACTTTGCCGGCGTTGGTCAGAGGGTTCCCGTCGGAGTCCAGCCACAGATCGTCGCGGAAACCGATGGTGTGGACCACCAGGGTGTCTCCTTCCCACTTCGCCGTCGAGTAGCCGTTCCAGGTGGGGTTCGGATCTGCCGGAAGCGGCCGCCCATCGGTAAGGATCTGGCGATACTGCATGTTGCGTTCGGTCAGGATGATCACGCGATCGGGAACTTGGTAGATCCTCTTGTAATAGTCGTCCGTCCAGATTCTGAGAGCCCCTCGCGGCATACAACGGACGTTGGGATCGTCCTTCGCGTTGTCTGCTTTTCGTTTCTTTACCAGCTCAGCCGCCCAGGGCTGATAGGGCAACCCACCTTTTAAGTTGCGGGCAATGTTCAGAAACTCCCACCCGAGTTGTACGTCTGTGCAGCGCGCGCCACAGGCTGGACCGATGGTTGTCCATCCCCACATTCCCGAGAGATCCGGCTTCCCGTCGGCAGTGCGCGGCGTGGGCGCCGAGAGGTTTGGCTTGCCGTCGGCGCTCGGTACCCCCGCCGTCGGGTAACCCAGCCACTGGGCGAACAGGGCTGGTGGCCCCGCGGCTATAATCAACGCTACCGCCGCATGGTGCAGCCACGATCGACTTGGCATGAGCCTGTCTTCCTCCTCAGGTATCTCTTAGATCTTAGTGCTTTGCGCACATCGTCTGTCAAGGTGAGCGCCGGTTCGAACCCGGATTCGGCCCGATGCGGACTTTTGCGGCATTGACATGCATCGTCGCCCCGACGTATTTTGGGAGTCGCGTATGCCGACTCCGCTCCATTGGCGCCGTTGTTTTTTCGCAGCAGCCCTTCTGATGGCCGCTGTGCCCGCGGGACTTTTCGCGCAGTGGCCCTCTTACCCGACGCCGGGCGTCCCCAGGACTCCCGATGGCAAGCCAAACCTGAGCGCTCCAGCTCCCAAGACCCCCGACGGCAAGCCGGATCTTACCGGCATCTGGGAAATCGGCCGGACACCACGCCCAGCCGCAACAGCGCCAACCGCGGCATCAAATGCGAAGGGCCCGGCGACCAACGAAGATATCTTCAGCGGCCTTAAGACCAACGACGATTTCCTGGCTTTCGCCAAGCGAAGCGCGTTCTGGAATATCGGTTCTGCTTTCAAAGATGGTCTGCCATTTCAGCCCTGGGCCGCGGAACTGCACCAGCAACGCGTGGCCGACAACAACAAGGATAATCCGGATGCGCACTGCCTGCCGATGGGGATCATGCAGTTTCACAACCACGGGCAACCTCGCAAGATGATCCAGACTCCGCAGGTGATCGTGATCCTTTACGAAGCCAATGCGGGCATCCGGCAGATTTTCACCGATGGACGGCCCTTGCCCGGCAAGGATGCGGATCCGTGGTGGTACGGCTACTCGACGGGGCGATGGGAGGGCGACACGCTGGTGGTCCAATCCGCTGGATTCCGCGATCTGGGATGGCTGGATGTGGAGGGCAGCCCGTTGACCGATGCCGCGCACATCACCGAGCGCTATCGCCGCCCCGACTTCGGGCACCTGGATATCGAGGTCACCATCGACGACCCCAAAGCCTACACCAAGCCCTGGACCGTCACGGTGCACCAGCGCATTATGGTGGATACCGAATTAATCGAGTTCGTTTGCCAGGAAAACGAAGTGGACGCGCCGCATTTGACTGCAAAGTGAGGCCGGCCCCGAGAGCCTACGGCAGTGGGTTTGAGCCCAGATACGGGTACGGGTTTGGGCTACCCGCAAGAGTGCCGCCACTGAAGAAACGCCCCCACGCAGGCCGGTAGTAATTTCCGTTCATATAGATGAAGCCGGTACCCGGATCAACCGCATCTCCCGCAAATTGATACTCGTTCTTTACCCCGGCTACGGACGCTTTATCCTGCCCAAAGGGCGCGTAACTGTAGTTCGTATCAAGACCGCCCGTAGAACCGGTCACGCTGACCACGTTGCCCAAGCCGTCGTACTGAAAATACTTTTCCGAACCGCCGCCTCGGTACGAAATACGCTCCAGTCCGAAGAAATCTGTATGAGTCACGCCCGCGCTGGTTTCCGTCAGCGCCTGATTGCTCACCGGATCGTTGACGTACTGAATGGTTTCCGTTCCAATCTGCTGCTCCACGCGCCGCGCGAACGCGTCGTATTTATATTGCGCATTCACGCCTCCGCCAGTTACCGAGATCAACCGGTTCAGCGCATCATACGCGTATGTGAACGTGCCATCGTTCAGCAGGTTCCCGTTATGGTCGAAGCTCAGAGCCTCGGCGCCCCAAGTCAACATCCGGTTGGCCGCGTCATACGTGAAATGCGTCGTGCCGGCCGGCGCGTCCACTGCCAGCCGGTTCGCAGCCGCATCATAAGTGTAAGTGGTAGGATTGCCACCGGGCGGAGTGGAGGAGATCAGCCGGTTCAGCGCATCGTAAGCGTAATTCGTCACCGCCGTTCCAGCCTTCGCTTTCAGTTTGTTCCCCACTGGGTCCAGGGTATAGACAAATTCCGAAATTGTCGTTCCGCCCGCTTTGTTCACCACCACCGTTTGCCTCCCGGCGGCATCGTATTCGTACCCCGAAGTGGCGCCGTTGCCGAGCTTGAGGCCGGTCAGCTGGCTGTCGGCATTGTAGCCGTATGTGGTCTTCGCTCCCAAGCCATCCACCGCTTGCGTCATGCGGTTCAGTTTATCGTACGTGTACTTGCCCACCGTCAGGTTCGGGTAAGTCAGTGACGTGCGGTTGCCCACAGCTTGTCATAGGCCAGACTGACCGTCGCCGGGCCCGGCGTTGCGGCGCTCGTCAGCCGGTTCAGCACATCGTAGGTATAGGTGCTCAGCCCGTTGGAATCGGTCATGGTCAGCAGGTTGCTATCCGCATCATAGGTGTAGACGATACTGGTGCCATCAAACAGGTTCGCTGCCGTCTGCCGGTTGTCCGCATCGTAGGTGAAGGTCGTTCGTCTTGCCATTGCCGTCGGTGAGACCGGTCAGATTACTGCCGGCATCATAAGCGAATTGATTTGAATTACCCAGGGGATCGGTGGTCTTGATCCGCCGGTTCAGGCCGTCGTAAGCATAGGTCATGGTGTGACCCGCCGGATCGGTATACGAGAGCTGATCGCCATCGGCATCATACGTGTTGCTGGCGACGTTGCCTAGCGCATCGGTGGTGCTGGAGAGTTCATTCCGAGCGTCGTAGCTGTATTTGGTGAAGTTGCCGTTGGCGTCGGTGACTGAAGTCAGGTTAGTGTTGGCATCGTAGGTGTAAACGGTGGAATGGATCAACGGGTCAGTGATCTTGGTAACGTCGTTGAGATTGTCGTAGGCGACGGTAGTCGTGTGGGAGAGCGGATCGGTGAACGAGATCGGCCGCCCGGCGGCGTCGTAGGCGCTTTTCCAGATGTGGCCCAGTGCGTCGGCGATCTGGATCGGGTCCCCTGCTGAATCGTAAGTAAACGAAGTGATAGCGCCGTTCGGATTCGTTAGCGTCAAAGGCAGTCCGGTCGGGTCGTAGGTCAAACTCGTGATTCCGGCCGCGGCGTTCCGCACTTGGGTCAGGTTGTGCCGGGTGTCATAGGTGTAGCTCGCAGTATGTGACAGCGGATCGGTCGCGCTCAGAAGGTCATAATTGGAGTCGTAAGTAAACTTGGAGATGTCGCCAAGAGGATCGGTGGCCTGGATCAGATTCGAGCTGGGGTCGTAGGCGAACTGCCAGATGCGGCCCAGCGCATCGGTGCTGCTGAGGATCATGTTGTTGGCGTCATAGGTGACGCTGCTGACGCCGCCGAGGGCATTGGTGATCGAGCTGATGCGCCCTTCGGCATCAAACGCGAATTGGGTAACGTTGCCCAGCGGGTCGGTCTTGGTGGTGATTCCGGCAGACGGGATGTTATAGGCATACGTGGTTACATAGCCCAGGGCATCGGTGCGCGAGATCACCCGGTTCTGCGAATCGTACGCCAATTGGATCGCAGCGTTCCCTCGCGGGTCGGTTTTCTGCGTCATCTGGTTATTCGCGTTGTACGCATACTCAGTGATGCCGCCCAAAGCGTCGGTGTAGCTGATGAGCCGGCCGAAGGTGTCGTATAGCGAAATTCAATGTGCGAGCTAGCGGATCGGCTACGGTGGTGATTTGATTGTTCGCGTTGTAAGTGAAGACCAATGTCCGGCCCGAGTTGTCGGTGACTGTCGTGAGGTTTCCCGGAAGTATAAGTTAAGGTCTGGGTATTTCCGTTCGGCTCGGTGATCGAGGTTAGCTGGCCCGTCGGGGGAGAACTGTAACTGGACGTGATTGCGGCGCGCGAGCGTGTAAGTGCTGTCCGGGTTGTGCTTGCAGGGTATCTAGCACGCCGGGAATCCCTGGCGTGAAGGCGCCGGGCCGCCGGAACCGATGAACGGGATCTCCTGTCCATCGCCTTCCTTCACAACGGCATCGCCGCCATTCGGGATGAGCAGGATGTTATAGGTATGCGTCCAACCGATGCCCAGCGGCCCGGTGTAGGCATCCGCGCTGTTATAGGACGCTCTGAAATCCAGCAGAAGCTTGCGGCCCGGCAAAATCAGGCCGGGATCATGTTTAAATTCGCCTGCATTCGGGTTCGTATTGACCTTGTCCGGGAAGAAATGTTGGACAAGGTAATCCCGCACGAACTCGCTGGTGAGACATTGAACAGGGTCTCGATAATCGTGTAACCGCTTAGCCGACTCCTCTTCCTGCTTAACCTCGTCCTCTTCCGGATCTAACTTCCGGTGACAGGCGTCGGGAACATCTATGAAGAAATGTGGATTAAACCCGGGCGTGATCTCGGGAACTGGCGAATCCGAGGTAACAGTCGAAGCCAGAGTGCTCAGAGTCGTGGTCAAACTCAAAGTGGCAGGAGTGTTGGACCCGGGGCCGGTGACCTGGATGCCATCCCAATTGAGGACCTCCGCGCCGGCGGTGGGCACGACGCCGAACTGGCTCGGGAGCAAGGCATTCGTAAACAGGCCGGAAGTGATTCCGTTCACGAGCACCAGCGGCGCCGTAAATGAGGGAGCGGAGGAAGAGGCAAAGCGCAACACGGGGGTTACAGCGCAACACTCGGCGCCGGAGGCACTGCAAACTGCGGCGTCTGGGCACAATGCGGCGTTCTCTGCGCTTGTAGGGCTTGAGCAGGCGGCCGCGCCCCCCCCACTGCAAGAGTTCGGGCGGACCGGGTCCGGCCGTGCAAGAGCCGTCGCCCCCGCCACCACACTTGGGGCAAGAGCCGGGTTCGGCCGTGCAAGAGCCGGCGCCCCCGCCACCACACCCCGAGCTGTCGCTCGTGCACACCTGGTCCATAAACGCAGTCAGAGGCACGCCCAAGTTGGGATTGTCAGTTGTCAGCGGAAGGTTTACGGTTGTCCCATTGCATGTGTCGAGAGAAGAATAGTATGTCATCGCGGCGGTTGCGCCGGAAGGAACCGGAATCCGCACCGCCACCTGGGTAATGTTGATGAATATCGTTGGCGCAGTGAACCCCGCTGGAAGGACGAAAACAAAGCCATTTGCCGCAAAGTTGCACCCGTGTGCAGTAGCGGTGACCGTGGCAAGAAGGTTACTCGTGAGAGACCCTACCGACAGGGTAAAAGAGGCAGGCCCCTGCCCGGCGCACACCGCCGCCGTAACCAGCAATAGGCCGCTGAGCGCCTTGGCGCGCGCCGCGCACCGTTGACGACTTGATCATTTTGCACCTCCGAAGGACACTACAAGTCGTTAGTTATCCGGGATTTCGGTCACCCGGAAATTTCCATCTTGGCCTCGAAACGCCGAGTAGGTACTGTCGGTACCCTGGACGAGAGACACGTAAACGACCGTTGGGATGACAATTGAAATCGGGTCGAAACAAGCTAAAATGAAAGTCCAACTCTGGGCCTCTGGACGAATGATCGCCCCCAATGCCAGGTTTCGTCCTTAGGGTTCCCTGAAGAAGTTATGAAGAGACCTTGAATACGCCATGCCACCAGAGGTTAAGAGCGCCTACGAGTTCGGGCCCTTTCGCTTGGACCCGGCAGCCCACGTGCTGCTGCGGGCCGGAAAGGCAGTCCCACTGCCACCCAAGGCGTTTGACACGCTGCTGGTATTGGTGCGGCAGCGCGGAAATCTTCTCGCTAAGGACGAACTGCTGAAGGCGGTGTGGCCCGATTCGTATGTCGAAGAAAACAATCTGAATCAGTACATCTCGATGCTCCGGAAGGCGCTGTGCGACAGCGGGAGCGGGCCGAAATACATCGAGACGATTCCGCGCCTGGGATACCGGTTCGTGGCCGAGGTCAATGAGATTGGTGCGGAAGAAGTGAAATCGGTCGCTGGTCGGGCATCCGGCCAGATAAAGGGAACTGACGCTTCCGCTGCGGATCTCCCAAACCACGCGCTCTTGAACGACCGTAAGCGGTGGGCGGCACCTTCCGTCATCGTTTTCGGGGTAATCTCGGTCTTGCTGGTCACGGCAGAGATCTACCGTTGGCATTGGGCGAACCCGGCGGTGTCCGCTACAACGCGAACATTGGCTGTGCTGCCGTTGCGCAACCTCAAGCCGGACCCGGAGACTGATTTCCTGGGAATGGCCTTGACGGATGCGATTATCAATCGCCTGGGATCCGTGAATGAATTGACAGTCGAGCCCCTGTTGTCGGTGGTCAAGTACCGAAACGCGGATGCCGATCCGGCACAGATTGCGCGAGAACTAAACGTGCAAAGCGTCCTGACGGGAAGCTACGTGAAGGAAGGCGACGCGATGCGCATTACGACGGAACTGATCAGCGCGGGCAAAGGCGGGAATCCTTCGCGGGACAGCATTCAGCTGAAGTACGAAAGGCTGATGGCGGTGCAGGATCGCGTAGCCACGAGCGTGATCCACTCGATGGGGCTGGAACTGCGACCGGAGGAACTCGACCGTCTCCGAAAAGGCTTGCCCGCCGATCCGGTCGCATATGAATATTATCTGCGGGGTTTTGACGCGTCGTTCCATTCCGATTTCGCGGGAGCGATGAAGCTGTTGGAGAAATCGGTTGCACTCGAACCCGGAAACGCGATGGCATGGGCGGCGCTCGCCGACGTGTACCTCGCCTATGCGAGAGTTCAGGGCGGCGGCGCAGGCTACGCGGACAAAGGATGGGAGGCATTTCGACGGGCGATCGCGCTGGATCCGGGCAATCCACTCATAGTGGACCTGATGGCGCTTCAACTGATCGAAAATAACAGGGCCGGCGAGGCCATTGCGGCATTGCGGGAATCGCTCGGCCAAAATCCGCACGATTCTTTTGCGCATCTGTATTTGAGCGAAGCTTACCGTTACGGCGGCGCGCTCGATCAGTCCGTGACCAAGGGAGAACTCGCCCTAAAACTAAACCCGAACGTGGGCCAAAATCTGCTGCTGGCTTACATTTATGTGGGTCAATATCAGAAATTTCTACAAAGTCTTCCGCGGGGTGAGGCGAATGCGCGGAACGTTTTCTATCGCGGGCTGGCCTATTACTACTTGAAGGATCTACGCCGGGCGTCGTCCGAGTTTGACCGGGCATTTGCGCTCAATCCCGACTTGCTGCACGCGCAAATGGGGCGGGCGCTCACCGATGCGATGGCACATCGGCAGGCGCAGGGGCTCGACCTCATGAGGAAGGTGGAGCGTGCGGATAGTGTCGACGGTGAGATGGTGTATAAGATGGCACAAGTCTATGCGCAGCTCGAAGATAAGCGATCTTCGCTGCGGTTGCTGCGGAGAAGCATTGAGCTGAATTTCTATCCATATTCGTATTTTCTGCATGACCCGCTGCTGGAGCCGGTACGCAAGGAGCCCGAGTATTCCGCAGTAATGGATCTGGCGCGCCAGCGTCAGGAGGCGTTTCTGAAGCGATTCTTCTGAAGCTTTCCCCAGATGTGGGGTTGGGCGCCTTTCGTGAAGAAGACGGTGAACCGGCGTTGAAGAGCTCGGGGCGCGCTCACCGATCAGTATCGCCAGCTTGTCAGGTCCGCACCGGGCGGTGCAGTCTTCTGGATGCGCTCCATAATCTGCGGAACATACATCTGATCGTAGTGCAGCCGCGAGTACCAGTTCGGCTTGTCCGGATCGCCATTCCAGCAGTGCTCGGCGCGCGGTCCGTAGCGCACCTCCCCTTGGTAAGGCACGCCGTGTCCTGGGGTCCCGGTCTGCTTTAGAAAATCCTCCATCAGGTAAACCGCATCGTTCAGGAAATAGGTGTCGTCCGAGCCGACGTAGAGGTGCAACTTCCCTTGCAACTTCGGCCCCAGCGTCGTCCAATCGCGCTGCAGAATAGCGTCCAGATCATAATGCTCACGCCAATACTCGGCCGTCTCGTGATCGATCACACCAGTTTGCTTATCGAAAATAGGCCGCGGATAGCCGTCCTCCGCCGTCGGCGAATACACCGCCTGCCAGATGTCGAACTGCTCGCCCGATCGGCCGCGATCGCCGAGCGCAGCTTCATAGGCGATATTGTCACGCATCAACATCAGCGTTTGGCCGAGATAATTGCGCATCGACGGCTGCTCTATCCGCTTGTTCGCGCCCTGGAGGAAGGACATATTGTCCTGCTTATAGAGATCCACCGTCATGTAAGCGTGAAAGTCGACCGGATCCGGGCAGGCGACGAAGGCGCCGTTGTAGTCTTCGGGATAAGACATCTGCACGGCCAGTGATTCCCAGCCCCCGGTGGAGCCTCCGTAGAGGAAGCGAGCCCAGCCCTGTCCGATGCCGCGAAATTGGCGCTCGATGGCGGGGATCAGCTCGGTCTCCAGCGCGTCGCCGTAGGGACCCAGGTTGGCTGAGTTCACCGCGTACGAGTCGTCGTAGTAAGGATTGGCATGTTGCAGCTTCACAATCAACATGCGAGGCCTGCCCGGCGCGATCCACGCCTGGTAATTCTTATAAGCCTCTTCCTGCTGGATGCGGTTGTAGCCGGCGAGGTGAAAGCGGTCGGAATAATCGGGCTTCAGATTCGGGTCCGGCGGAGTTTCACGGAAGTCGTTGAAAGTGGAAACGAAGTGGTCGTGGAAAACAATCAGCGGATAATGCGCCTCCGGATGCGCGTCAAAACCCTCCGGTACCAGAACAATGGCTGAGATGTAAACCGGCCGTCCCCAGAACTTGGTCAGGAGCTTGGACTCGATGCGGATGTGGCGAATGTATTTGGTATCCAGTTCGGGCTTGATGGGCGGGATCACGTCGGTGAGCGTCACTTCAATCGGCGGCGCTCCGGGGCCGATGCGAACCAGCCGGGGCTTGGAAAGCAGATTGCCCGGCGCGAGGTTCCAGTGTTGTCCTTCGCCGCGATCCGGCGCCAGTTTCACGGTCTTGCCGTCCGAGCGGTGAAAGGTCTCGTAAACGTTGAGCACGGCCTGGATGGTATAGTCTCCGGCCGGTATATCGTGTAGGCTCGCCCGCGGATAACCCTTCGCATTGTCTCCGATGGTGAGCGGCACGCCGGGCTTCCATCCATCCACCGTCACGCCGAAGACCATCTGCGACTTCGCCGTGTCGTCGATCTGCATGCGTGGCTCTTCCTTCGGATCGTTCGAGAGCAACAGGAGCACGCGGCCGTCCAGGGGTTTGTCAGAGCGAGCGGCCGGAAAGGACACCGTGATGGTTTGAGCGGAGGCGACCGCGAGCCATAAGGTTCCGGCGGCCACCAGGGGGAGTATCGAAGAAAAAGCGCGCATACTGGAGTATACGAATTTTAGCAGCCGTTAATGCGCGCCGATCTGCTTGACGATCCCGTCCACCATGGCATTCGGGATCGGAACCGAAAGATTGTACTGCGCGATCTTCCATTTACCGCCCAGCAAAACCAGGACGCCCGATCCGCGGCACACACCCAAATCGGACGTATTCAGCATCTCGTCGAACCAGGCGGTTTTGCGATCGGCGGAAAAATCGACGTGCCGGCCGCGCGCCTTAAAGGTCCACGTCGACTTGCGCTGGAATCGCGGCTTCGCCCACTCCCGAAATTCAGCAACGGTCCAGCGCTCGGTGGAGTCCGTGCCCATAAAGACGCCGTTCGGCGCGAAATGGCCGAAATAGCGGGCTTCGTCGGCGACCGAGGCGGCCTGATGCCAGTCATCGAGCACGGCTGCAACCTGCCGCTCGGGAATTTGAGCAAAGGCGGCGGATGCAGCGAACGCGGAAAGGCAAAGCAGGACGGTTCTCATTCTCCTGGGAGAATAGCACGGGAGCGGTCCGCGGATTCAATGCTGGGCACGCCCGGCCCCTGGTGGCTTAAGATTTAAGGCAACGTGATTCCACGCGAGCAGGAGAGACCGTTGAGCACTGTCCCTAAAACACTGCCGGCGCGCTACTATACGGACCCCGCGCTTTTCCGTCAGGAGATGGAGAGTTTCTTTTTCGAAGATTGGATCTGCGCGGGACGCGCGGATAACATTCCCAACCCGGGCGATTACTTCCTGCGCGAGATCGCCGGCGAAAGTATTATCGTCGTTCGCGCCGATTCGGGCCTGGTAGAAGCTTTTTATAACGTTTGCCGGCACCGGGGCACGCGTTTGTGTTCCGCCGCGGAGGGCAGTTTCGCCGGAAGGATTCAATGTCCGTATCACGGCTGGACCTACGGGCTGGATGGCCGCCTGCTGGGCGCGCCCCATATGGATTCTGAAGTCTTCCAGCGTCAGGACTACCCGCTCCACAAGCTTCAAACCGATCTTTGGGACGGTCACATTTTCATCAATGCCCGGCCGCATCCTAATCCGCTGGCCGTTCAGCTTGCCGATTTACCCGCACGCTTCGCTCCCTGGCGCATGGCGGAACTGCGGTTGCACCAGCGGATCACTTATGACGTCCACGCCAATTGGAAGCTCATCGTTGCAAACTACAATGAGTGCTTGCATTGCCCGTTGTTGCACCCAGCCCTGAATCGGCTGACCGATTACATGGGGTCGGATAATGAAGCGCCTCAGCCCACCTACATCGGCGGCTCAATGGGCTTTCGCGCGGGCGCTGAAACTATGAGCATGGACGGGAAGCGGCGGCGCGATTACTTGCCCGGCCTGAGCGAGAACCAGCGCCATAGAGTCTGTTACTACGTCGTTTATCCCAATCTGCTGCTGAGCCTGCATCCGGATTACATGATGACTCACACCCTCTGGCCGCGAGCGGTGGACCGCACTGAAATTGTCTGCGAATGGTATTTCCACCCGGCCGAACTTGCGAAGCCGGATTTCGCCGCCGCTGACGCCATCGAGTTCTGGGATCTTACCAACCGCCAGGACTGGCACATCGTCGAACTCTCGCAGGCCGGCATTCAATCGCGAGCTTACACGCCCGGCCCTTATTCCAGCCGTGAGGAACTGCTCGCTGCGTTCGATCGGGTGGTCGTCCAGCGCGACGCGGCGGCGGAAAGCAAATGATTTCGAGCGACCCGCAGGCACCGGCTCTGCGCCGCGAGCTGCGGCTGAGAGACCTGGTCTTTTTCGACATCTGCGCCATCGTGAGCCTCCGGTGGGTTGCAGCGGCCGCGCACGCTGGATCGGGTTCGTTTGTCCTGTGGATTGTTGCCGCGCTCTTTTTCTTTCTGCCTTCGGCGATCACCGTGTCCAGCCTGTCGCGGCGGTTTCCGGAAGAAGGCGGCTTATACATATGGACCAAGCGCGCCTTTGGCGACCAGCACGCCTTCCTGTGCGGGTGGTTTTACTTCATCTCTAACGTTCTTTATCTTCCGTCCCTCCTGCTGGCAGGCATCAGCATGACGGCCTTCGCATTCGGAGGGATTGGCCAGCGCGTGGCTGAGGACCGGGTATTCGCGCTGCCCATCACGCTCGCCGTGCTATGGGCCGCTTTCGCCGCTAACTTTTTTGGGATGAAGGTGGCCAAGTGGATCTCAGCGTTCGGCGGCATCTCTACATTCATCATCGGCGCGGTGCTGGCGGTATTGGCCATCGTGGTCGGCGTACATTACGGCCTTGCAACCAGATTTAACCTGTTGCCCAAGGCCAATCTCGACACCGTGAATTTTTGGTCGCAGATCGCATTCGCGTTTGTCGGGCTGGAGCTTGCGCCCATCGTCAGCGGTGAGATTCGCAACCCGGGCCGCGATCTCCCACGAGCCGCCGTCATCAGCGGCATTTTATCGGCAGCCCTCTATATCGGCGTCACCGCGGCGCTTCTTGTGCTGCTAAAGCCGGACCAGATCAGCCCCATGACGGGTCTGGCCCAAGCCGGAGCGGCCGGCGCACAGAAACTGGGAGCGCCCATAATTTCCATTCTGCTGGCAACGCTGATTGGAATCGCTTTAGTCGGCCAGCTTGACACATGGATCGCCGGAAATACGCGCTTGCCCTACGCCGTTGGGCTGGATCGCTACTTGCCGGCTGCGTTTAGCCGCATTCATCCGCGCTGGGGCAGCCCTTACGTGTCGTTACTTGTGCAGGCAGTGGCGGCGACCGCCTTCCTGTTGATGGCCCAACTAGGCGAGACGGTTCGGGCCGCCTACCAAATTATGGTGGACATGACGGTAATCGTGACCTTCATTCCATTCGTGTACATTTTCGGCGCGGGATTCCGATTCGCCAGCCGAATTGCAGCCGTGTCTGGAATGGCCGTGACGTTGATCGCCATTGTATTGGCGGCGTTTCCCCCGCAGGAAGCCGCATCCGCCGTCTTATTCGAGGCCAAGGTGGTGGGTGGAAGCGTGTTTTTCGCGATGCTCGGCTGGATTGTATTCAAGCGATACGAAGCGATACGACGCCGGGTTTAAAATCCGGCTGGGCGATACTTACAATGTGGAGGTAACGTCATTATGAAAGGACACACCATGCGTCTCATTCACGGTTCCACACTCGCAGTTGCGATCGCCATGCTTATGCCGGCGACGGGCCTCGCGCAGGATCAATCGGAGGCTTCCCGCTCCGTGGCAGGCGGCGGAATTTCGGTCCCGGGCTGGACGGGAAAAATCGATGCCAACGAGGAGCGGTTCGGACAGACGCTCAATAACGCGAAGCTTTCCCAGGAAGGCAACGCACTGCGCGTGATCACTGGTCCCGCCGTCACCTATTGGAATCCCGCGAATAAGGCGACTGGCAACTATACCGTGAAGGCCACGTTCAAAGAGCCGAAGTACATGAACCTGAACAATCACCCTCATCCGTATGGCATTGTCATCGCCGGCAACGATATGGGGACGGCCCAGCAGAGCTACCTGTACTGCGCGGCATACGGCAATGGTAATTTCATCGTGCGGGGATTCGGTCCCGCGGCGTTTCAGATGAACGGGCCGGGCGAAGAGAATGCCGCGGTGCATAAGGCGGCAGGCCGGGGCGAGCCTGTTACTCAGGAGATCGCAATGTCGGTGAAGGGCAACCGCGTGGAGTGCGCGATCAATGGCACCGTCGTGGCCGGTTACGACAAGGCCGCGCTGGTCACCGCTGGGAAGCTGAAATCCACCGACGGCATTTATGGGATTCGGTCCGCGCACAACACCGATGTCCTGGTCACCGGTTTGAGCGTCACGAAAAACTAGGAAATAGCGCAAACACGCCAACCCATCGGAAATTGCTGCTGCAGTTATTTGCTCGCGGGCGCGCGCCGGCGGAGCTCGTCGAAGAAGTTCAGCAGGAAAGTCAAATGGATGTTTCCCTTTCCTTCCGCCGGCGACTCAAACTCAGGGAGTATTGCAAAGCGCTTGCCGTCCGGCGCCAAGTCGTAGTTCTGGAGCCCGCCGACGTCCTGAAGTCGCTGATCGGACCACAAACGCGGCTTGCCGGCGTCGAAAGATTCGTTCTTTACTTCATAATCCGTCACCATGATACGGTTGTCCGGATTCTCGAAAAACAGCTCACGGCCGTTGCGCGACCAGATCGGAAGCGTTCCTCCGGTGGTGGAGATTTGCCACTTACCACCTGCACCCCCTAGTGGAGGAGGAAACGGCCGTACATATACCTCATATATGCCCGACTCATCAGACTCGTAAGCGATCCAGCGGCCGTCAGGTGAGACGGCTGGGTACCTCTCATTGTTTTGGGTGTCTAGGAAAAGCTCTGGCTTGCCAGGTTTGGGATGATCCGGATCGCTCACGTCGAGCGTCACGGTCCAAATCTTGAGACGGCCGTTGGCGTCCAACCCATAGTACGCCAGCCGCCGGCCATCGGGGAAGAATGAGGAGGGGCCCACGATGTTCTTAGTTGTCCAGCAGGCGCTGGATCTCTCCGGCCCCGTCGGCGCGAACCCAGCCGAGTCCGGGAGTAGCGCTGGCGTTGAACCCGAACGCGATGTGCTTGCCGTCAGGGCTCCATATCGGATTGGCGGCTTGAGTGTCGACGGTGAGGCGCGTCATCGTATCGCGCTGCAAGTCATAGACGAAGAGGTCCCGGTCGGTGCGCGCAATTTTCGACAGCGCCAGCCGCTGGCCGTCGGGAGAAAAGCGGGGTTGCAAGTAGAAGCCTGGCGTGGAGATCAGCGGCCGGGTATTCCCGAGTTGTCCAGCCATGACACTGGCCAACTTTGCTCCGACACCTTGCCGGTTCGATAAACCAAGGTTCCGCTCCGGGAGAAACTGAATTGGCCCGCGCCCGAATTCGGATCGCCCGCCACGTCCTCCAAGATCGGTACCGCGGCGCCGCGAAGTTCCAGCCGTGCGGGATCGAACGGAATAGCGAAGAGCACGCCCTCATGAACGTACACCAGGTGGCCCGTTGAATCGCCGGTTGGCAGGTAGCGGCCGAAGTACCCGCCGCGCACCAGGATCTTGATCTCCCCGGTCTTCAAAGATGCCGCTGCGATGCTGGCATCCTCGAAAGCAACTATAGAAGCGGACGCGGTGAATCAGAACAGCCTCATTTCCAGGCAAGAGTTGGGGCCAGCGGTGAAGTGCCGACGCCCGCCTGCAGCTTGGTGGCGGGCTGCGGCGTTCCTCCTTCGGCGGGCACGCGCGAAAGTCGCGCCCGTGGCGTTCAATGCCGCGATGATGTTGCCATCCTCTCCCCAGCTCCCGCCGCGCGCGTCGGGCGCCTCGCACAACACGATGGGTGCACCACCCTGGGCCGAGATCTTTTTCAGTTTTCCATCGGCGAAAAACCCGATCCATTTCCCATCCGGCGAAAAGAACGGGTCTCTTCCGTTCTCGGTTCCCAGAGAGCAACGCCGGCTTGGTCTCGTCCAGCAATCGCGTGGCGAGTATTTGCGTGCCGTCCGCACTCTTGGATAGGAAATACCAGCCGCGATCCATCGGGTGAAATCGCGGTAGTAGTGAATTGACCCGCCACCGCGTCCGGCCCGAGATCGACGCTCAGCCGCATAAGCGGGCGATCGAGGGGCCGCGCTGCGCGCCAGTAAAGGCCGCCGAGACCGGCCAACGCCACCGCAAGCACTCCCGCAACCACCCAACCGAGCAGACCGTGACTCCTTCAGGGCTAAGTGCGCGGTTGCTGCGCCGGCGGTTGTTCCAGCGCCCATGTGAGCGCGGCTTTGAGATCGCGGGCAGTTTGGAACCGCTGGTCGGGGTCTTTTGCGAGAGATCGTCTCACTACCCGGTCGAGCGGCTGAGCGATCTCCAGCGGCGCGGGCTCCCGCTCCAGGATCGCTGCGATCACGCTCGCCGCGCTTGTGCCGTCGAAAGCTCGTTTGCCGGTGAGCAGTTCGTACAGCACGCAGCCGAAGCTGAACAGATCGCTGCGCGCGTCGGCCTCTTTGCCCTGCAACTGCTCCGGCGACATGTATTGCAACGTGCCCACGATCTGCCCTTGGTCCGTGAGCGCCTTGGTGGCGTCCTCCTCGCTGAGGCGAACCGCCTGCTTCGCCAGCCCGAAGTCGAGCAGCTTGATCCCTTGCTTGGTAACCAGATATGTTGGCCGGCTTCAGATCGCGATGCGTGATGCCTTTCTGATGCGCGGCGTCCAGAGCATCCAGAATTTGCGCTGCGTATTCGACCGTCTTCTCGATCGGCAGAGGACCTTTCAGCGGCGCGCCCTCGACGAACTCCATCACCAGATAATCCGGCCCGACATCGTAAAGCTGGCAGATGTGGGGATGGTTCAGGGCCGCCACCGCTCGGGCTTCCTGCTCGAAACGCTCGGAGAACTGTTCTTTCGAAACCTTGATCGCGACGATGCGATTGAGGCGCGTGTCGCGGGCCTTATACACCTCGCCCATTCCGCCCGCGCCGATGGGAGCCAGGATTTCGTAGGGTCCCAGTTTGTCTCGCGCTGAAAGCGGCATAATGAGCGATTCAGCCTAGTTTACTGGATCGAAAGGCGCCGGACCGAGCAGCCTTGTTCAGCTCGCCTGGATTTCCATGGAAGTCATTTTGTTTTGCAGGGCCTTAATCAGGTCGTCGAGTTTGACGGGCTTGGAGATAAAAGAGTTCATGCCGGCGTCCAGGCAACGTTCCCGGGAACCCTTCAGGACATCGGCCGTCATGGCAATGATGGTCACATGCTGGTTCGGCCCTTCGCGGCGCCGAATCTCGGCGGCAGCCTGGTAGCCATCTACTTCAGGCATTTGACAGTCCATGAAGATCACGTCGTACTTCAGCAGGCCCAACATTTCGAGTGCTTCCCGGCCGTTTCCCGCCACATCCGCGATCAATCCCAATCTTTCCAGCATTCTAAACGCGACCCTTTGGTTGACGACGTTGTCTTCGACGATGAGCACCCGCAGCGCGGACCCCGCAAATCGTCCCGCCACACTGGACGGAGCGCTTCCCTTCGAGTTTCTTACGGAAATTTTATCCGGGCTGGCCAGAACTGTCGCTTTCTTTTTCGACCACGCCGTGGCAAGCGCATTCAGCAATTGCGCCGGCCGCACCGGCTTAGGCAGGCACGCATGAACGGCGCTCGATTGCAGTCCTTTCGCTTCGCTTAAGTACCCCACCGATGTCAATATCACGATCACTGGTTTGTCCAGGGTGGAGTCGGTGTCGATGGCCATCGCCAGAGCGGCTCCGTCCAGGCCGGGCATGTGATAGTCGGCAATCACGAAATGATAAGGGTCTCCGTCGGCCTGCGCCTCCCGGATGGCCTGGAGCGCTTGTTCGCCCGAGGCGAAGCTCCCATTCCGCATCCCCCAGCTGGAGATCTGTTCGTGAATGACGCGCCGATTCACTTCGTTGTCGTCCACAATCAGAACTCTCAGGTCCCTTAGATCAGCCGCTGGCACGGGCTCCGTGGATGGGCCCGCATAAAGCGGAAGGGGCAGCGCGAACAAAAAGGTTGACCCGTGCCCGACCGCGCTTTCCACTTGTATCGAACCGCCCATTAGCTCAGCCAGTTGCCTTGAAATCGCCAGGCCGAGCCCCGTGCCGCCGTATTTTCGCGTCGTGGAGCTATCCGCCTGCGAAAATTTCCCAAAAAGCGATTCGATCTTCTCCGGAGGGATTCCGATGCCTGTGTCGCTCACGGAAATCTGCAGCAAAGGATTTTGGAGATCTTCCCCCACGCACTTCACCGCAATGAGGACTTCTCCGCTAGGAGTGAATTTCACGGCGTTGCCAACCAGATTCGTGATCACCTGGCGAAGCCGGCCGCCATCTCCTGTGAAGTGCCGCGGCAGTCCCGGAGGGTATTGAACGAGAAGGTCAAGCTCCTTCTCCTCCGCCTTGGGCGCCAGCATGGCGGCCACCTCTTCGATCAACAAACATAGATCCAGCGGGTGGGATTCGAGCAACAATTTGCCCGCTTCGATTTTCGAGAAGTCCAGAATGTCGTTAATAACGGTGAGCAACGCGTCGCTCGAATTGCGTATGGTCTCGGCGTATTCCCGTTGCTCGGGCGTAAGTTCTGTGTCCAGGAGCACGTCGGTCATACCGATGACGCCATTCATCGGGGTGCGGATTTCGTGGCTCATGTTAGCTAGAAATTCACTCTTGGCCACAGTGGCGCTTTCGGCTTGGCGCCGGGAGGCGCGCAGCAGGCGGGTTTGCCAGGCGAGCAGCCCCAGCAAGCTCACCAGGAGAAACATTCCGCCGGCCAGGTATCGATTTCTCCGCTGTGCTTCGCCAAGGTAGTAGGTGGTAAGGACTTGAGTGTCCGGGTACAGATACCACCTCAAACAGATTGCCGAGAGAGTGCCGTCTTTCGCCATACCAACGATGGCCGAGCGGATCTCATCGGCCGCCCGCTGAGCGCCCGGTCGCATTCGCGAGGCGCCGACCCCAAATCCTATGTCCCCGCGCTCGAGTGCAATGAACCTCAAGGGGATATTCTGGCAGGCTCCCAAATGCCGCAAATCCGCGATCTCGCTGCTCCCCGCTACCATGACCCCTACGTCGGCGGCGCCAAGACAGACCGCCTCCAGCACGCTGGCACTCGACGAACCGAGCGTAATCAGCCGGGATCGCGGAAAGTTTGAACGCGCTAAGCGCGCATAAAGGCTAATGTTCGAGTGGGCGACGGAACGCCCGGCGGCGTCCTCCACGGTGTGAATCTTGCTGGAGTCGAGCGTCGCCATCCAGCTACTGAAAGTTGACCATGGCTCCGTGATGTAGAGAATCTTCCGCCTCTCTGGAATGTCGCCCAGCGAGGTCCACAGGTCCACCTTCCCGCTTTGCAGACTCACCTCCGGGCCCTCCGGGGCGTAAACCCATTGGATGGGGATTCCCAGCCGCCGGCAGGCTTCGACGAAGATATCGATGTACGGACCTTTCGGAGAGCCGTCGGGCGCAACGGTATTGTAAGGAGGCGTGTCCACGTAGCCGACGCGAAAAGGCTTCGAAGCGCGCGCCGGATCCCCCAGGCGGACGGAAACCAACCACCACCCGCCCCAGGCCAAAAAAACCGCGAGGACAAGCCAGAGGAGGGTATAGGACTTCCAGCCGCGAACGCGAAAATGGGTGTACGGCCCCACGATTACCGATCGGCAATTTTTCGCATTTGCTTGAGGCGCAAGGCGTTTTGCTCCGCCCTGTCTTGCTTTGCGCCCTTGACACAGACCGCACGCTTAGCGATTATGACGACACATCCTTCACCTCGGGAGTGTGCCATGACCCAACACGCAAGCGTCGAGACCATCACCAACCAGCTATCGCGGCGCGCTTTCCTGGCGACGGCTGCGGGGATCGGCGGATTGGCGATCGCGCCCGCGCGTGCCGCCATCGTGCATACCGATTTTTCGACGCTTCCGCCTTACGGTAACGGCACGCTCCCCGCCGGCATCCGCTCGCGCCAGATCGCCAACGTGAACGGCATGACCGTGCATATTTTGGAGGCAGGTTACGAAACGCCGGGCCGGCCGGCAGTCCTGCTCCTGCATGGCTTCCCGGAACTCGCCTATAGCTGGCGCAAGGTGATGCCGTCGCTGGCGGCCGCCGGCTATCACGTGATCGCGCCCGATCAGCGCGGCTACGGCCGCACCATCGGCTGGGACGATTCCTACGACGCCGATCCGGATCCGTTCCGCATTCTTAACATGACGCGCGACGCCATCGGGCTGGTCTACGCGCTGGGCCACCGCTCGGTAGCGATGGTGGTGGGACACGACGCCGGCGCGCCGGTGGCCTCCTGGTCCGCGCTCATCCGGCCCGATATTTTCCGTTCGCTCACCATCATGAGCTCGCCGTTTGAAGGCGCGCCGTCGTTGCCCTTCGACACAGCAAACGGCGCTCCCATGCCGCGTCCGGCCATCACGGACGACGAACTGGACGCCGAGCTCGCGAAGCTCAATCCGCCGCGCAAATACTATCAGAACTATCAGCGCACCCGCGGCGCTAATGACGACATGCTGCATGCGCCGCAAGGCCTGCACGCCTTCTTCCGCGCCTATTATTTCTACAAGAGCGCCGACTACAAAGGGAACCATCCCCATCCCCTGAAGGCGCGCACCGCCGGGGAGATGGCGCAAATCCCGACCTATTACGTGATGGAGAAGGACAAAGGCATGGCGGCGACCGTTGCGCCGTTCATGCCGCCGGCGGATTACATCGCGAATTGCAAATGGCTGACCGAAGCCGAAGTGGATGTGTACGCCACCGAATACGGCAGGACTGGTTTCACCGGCGCGCTGCAAGGCTATCGCGTGCGGCGGGGCTCCGATCCCAGAAGTATCGCCGAAATGCACACCTTTTCGGGCCGCACCATAGACGTGCCCTCTCAGTACATCGCGGGGAAAAGCGATTGGGGCGTCTATCAAACGCCGGGCGCGGTGGACAAGATGCGCAATAGCGCCTGCACGCACATGGTGGGATTCCATCTTCTCGATGGCGCCGGACATTGGGTGCAGCAGGAGCAGCCGGAACTAGTGAGCGCGTTGCTGGTTCAATTCCTGCGCGATTACGCCAAGCCCTGATCGCGTGTGGGCTTACTTCCCTACCAGGTGATCCACGTCTTTGTTGTTCTCTACGCAGACGTACTCTCCAACGTCATCTTTCGTGTCGAGATCGGAAACTCTCTTGATAATCCAGGGCTTCGCATAGGTCCCCGGGTCGTCGATGGTCAATTCAATTTCCAGATGCCCCATGTCGGGGCGGCGAAAACGTTCCACGACGTGCATCTTTTCGGTGTGCGGATGGCCTTGGGCCGTGAGCCAGGACCGGTCGTCAAAACCGACCGTGTCCACCACCAGCGTGTCTCCCTCCCAATGCCCCACCGAATGTCCCATCCATTTGGGGTCCATATCCGTGGGATGGCCGCGCCCGTCCAGAAAAACCTGGCGATGGCTGGGATTGTCGTCCTCGAAGAGCATCACCAGAAGGGTCGGAGTCTGAACCAGCTTGTAAGGGAAGAGAGCTCCGGCGTTGGTTATGCCTCGAGGCAGGCAGTGTGCCCCGGGAGCCTCTTTCGCGTTGTTCGCGGCCCTCTCACGGAGCAGCGCTTGAGCCCAAGGCAGAGGCTCCGGTTTGCCGGGGTCCACCGGCCTTTGTGCGTACCAGACACCGGAAAAGTCCGGTTTGCCATTTTGAGTCCGCGGCGTGGGCCCGGATGGCGTGGGATGGGGGCTTAGCAGGTCCGTGCGGAATTCCCGGCCGTCTCCCAGCGTACCGAACTGGTATTCCACCAGGCGGATATTCAGGTGCACGGTCTGGGCCGTCCCTAAGGTTACGTTCTGCTGAGCGTACGCGTTGAAGCCAAGCGCGGCAACCGACAGGTCATAAGTACCGGGCGGCAATTGCGCGAGCGTGTAAGCGCCGGTCTGCGAACTGATCGCCTTCAGAACCTGGCTGGTGCTTTTGTTCGTGACTTGAACCGGCGCGTTCGGAACCGCCATGCCATCCACGTCGGAAATAGTGCCGGTGATCGTTCCGCCACTTTGCGCGAAGGCCGCCGCAATGCACCAGAAAATTGCAAGGAAACGCATATCCTGTCTCGGACCAAAGCTTTACCGTGCCGAAGAGGTTGTGGGCTGCCTACTTCCATTCGGCGGTGAAGATATTGAACTCGTAGGGCGTCTTCGCGCCTTTATCGGACGCGAACACGATCGTTTTTCCATCCGGCGCGAACTCAGGGAACGCCGTGAACCCACCGAAATCCGTCACCTGCTCCAGGCCCGTGCCGTCGGTATTGATCAGGTACAGCTCAAACTTTCGTCCATCGCAATTGTGTTTGTTGGACGCGAACAAAATCTTCTTCCCGTCCGGCGTGAAAGTTGGAGCAAAACTGGCGCATCCGAAATTCGTGATCTGCTTGGCGTCTCTTTCCGTCGCCGTCCGCCACGAACAGCTCCATCTTCATCGGCGATGTCAGGTTTTCGCTCAGCAGGTCGTGATAGCGTTTCTCGGTTTCGGGCGTCTGCGGATGATTCGCGCGCCACACCAACTGCTTGCCATCGCGCGAAAACACCGGGCCTCCGTCATACCCGTCGGTCTTGGTGAGTTGCTTCTTGTCGGACCCATCCGGCTTCATGGTCCACAGATCCAGATCGCCCGACTCCATGGATGTGTACACGATGCGGCCGGTCTTGAAATTCACGGTGCCTTCGGCGTTGTAGCCCGGCGCTCCGGCCAGCGTCTTCAGAATTTTGCCGTCATCGGTGGCCAGATAAACCTTGTAGGTGGGATATACCGCCCACACATAGCCCTTGCTGCGATCGGCAGCGGGCGGGCACGCATCCCCAGCCTCATGCGTCGACGCGTACAGAATGTGCTTGTTGTCCGGCAGAAAATATCCGCAGGTGGTGCGGCCCTTGCCGGTGGAAACCATGTGCTGGTTCGAACCGTCGCGATTCATGATGAAAATCTGATCGCACTGCAGCTTGTCGCGCGTCGATTGAAAAATGATCCGCTGCCCGTCCGGCGACCAATACGCCTCGGCATTCTCTCCCCCGTTGGTGAGCTGCCGGATTTCGCCGAGATGGGCGGGCGTTTGCGCCAGAACGCCCACCCGCAAAGAGAATGTATAGTAAGTGTCTATGCAAGCCACTATCCTACCCTATGTTTTGGCCCGCGGCTTGGAGGCTAGGCAGAACCTGAGATGGCACCAGAACCCCGGCCCAGCCAACTCCACCCAACTGTGACCGTGGTTGTTCCTACGCTGGCGGCGGACGAAACCCTGGACGAATGCCTGGCCTCTCTGGAGCGGCAGACGTTTTCCGATTTTGAAGTGATCGTGGTGGATAATAGCGGACGGCGCGCGGCGCAAGCCGAATGGCCGGGTCACGAGTGATCGCGAACGATCGCAATGTCGGCTTCGGAGCAGCCGTCAATCAAGCTTTTCGTCGAATCGCAAAGCTCCGTATCTTGCCGTGCTGAACGACGACGCCACCGCGCAACCCGGCTGGCTGGAAGCTCTGCTTCCGGCGATGGAGCCGCGGCCCGACATCGGGATGTGCGCCTCGCAAGTCCGGCATTGCGGGCGACAGGCGCTCTGGATTCGGCGGGCATGCTCCTTTGCCTGGACGGAAGCAGCAAGCAGCGCGGCCACCTGGAATCGCCGGCGGCCTATGCGCGCAAAGAAGAAGCGCTCCTGCCCAGCGGCTCCGCGGCTTTATATCGCCGCGAAATGCTGGAAGAAATCGGTCTCTTCGATGAGAGCTTCTTCTTATATTGCGAGGATACCGATCTCGGGCTTCGCGCGCGCTGGGCCGGCTGGGAATGCCTGTACGTTCCCGAGGCGGTGGTGGAACATCGCTATTCGCATTCCTCGGGCAAGGCCTCCGCGCTCAAAGCGTACTACGTGGAGCGCAATCGCCTGTTCGTGATCTTCAAGAACTTTCCGCTGCTCGATCTGCTGCTGGTGCCGTTCTATGCCATGTCGCGCTACTTCTGGCATTTCGTCTACGCGCTGCGCGGACGCGGCAAGGCCGCCGAGTTCCAGCGCGCAGGGCGGCAGCTTGCTTCGTCTGCCTTGGTATGTGGTTCGCGGCCATCTGGAATTGCTTGCGCGATTTCCCAGAGGTTTGGCGCCAGCGCCGCGGGATGAAGCGCCGGCTTACCGCCAAACAATTCCGCCGCCTGATCCGGCGTCTACTCCATCAGTCCGCGTCAGGTGGCCGCGCTGTGAAGCCGGCCCGTGGACCCAATCAGCTTTTGATTCTGATCCCGGCCTTCAATGAGGTCGGCGCGATCGCCGGCGTGATCCGGGAAGTCCGCGGCGTGATGCCCGGACGTCCCCATTCTGGTTGTGGATGACGCGTCCACCGACGGCACCGACCAAAGCGCGCGATCGGCGGGCGCCGACGTCCTCCGCCTGCCTTATCACTTGGGCCTGGGCGGCGGCGTCCAGGCCGGATACAAACTGGCCTACGAGCTCGGCTACGAGTATGTGATTCGCGTGGATGGCGACGGCCAGCACGATCCCAAGTACATCCCGGCTTTGCTCGAGACACTGCGCGAAACCGGATGCCACATGGTGATCGGCTCGCGATTTCAGAATGGCAACGGCGGCTACACCAGCTCCGTTCGCGCCATCGGTATTTGGTTTTTCCGCCTGGTGCTGCGGCCCATTCTGGGAAAACCGGTGCGCGATCCTACTTCCGGATTCGTCGGCGTGAACCGCCAGGCGCTGCAAGTCTTCACCGGCAGTTTTCCGTTGGAATATCCGGAAATCGAGGCGCTGGTGGTTTTGCAGCGCAAGCGCTTCCAGTTCCAGGAAGTGCCCTGCCGGATGCGCCCGCGCAAGACTGGCCGCAGCACCATCACCGCGGTAAAATCGCTGTATTACATCTTCCACGTTCTGCTGGGTGTGTTTATCAACGTCCTGAAATTTGAAGGCCGCCGAAGGAAGGATTCCCCGCAAGGAATAGGAATAAAGCATGGAGCGTCTACTGAATGTCACCACCGTTCTCAGCATTCTGCTGATGGCGATGGTGCTGTTCTCCGTCCGCCGCTCGCACATCCGCGTCGAGTATTCGGTAAGCTGGCTGGCCGCCGCGGTGATTCTGCTGGTGCTCTCGCGGTCTTCCTCCGCGCTCAACTGGATCGCCCGCCAACTGGGTCTCGCCGATCCTCCGCTGGCCCTGCTGCTGCTGGTTTTCTGCGTGTTCGTGATCGTGATCTATCGTCTTTCGGTGGTCATTTCCGACTTGAAGGACGCCAACATCGCGATGGCCCAGCGGCTCGCGATTGTCGAGTTTCAATTGCAAAACCGGCATGCGAATGTCAATGAAGAATAGCAAGAGCCAAGAAGTCGAAACATGCCGCGCCGGTCGTGCTGGCAGCGGAGCCATCGCAGCCGAATCCCTGGATCTGGATCTACGCCGCGAGCCTGGTGATCGCGCTGTTCGCGGCGTTTGAAGTTTATTGGCCGGCCATCCACGGCCCATTTCTGCTGGACGATACGCACCTCACCTACATGCTGCCCAACGCGGCCGACATTCCTCTCACGCGATTGGCTGCGCCAGATGCGTCCGCTGCTGATGTTCAGCTTCTGGCTGAATTACCAGCAGTCCGGCGCGCAGGACACATTCGGTTATCACGCGGTCAATGTGCTGCTGCATTTGTTCAACACGATTTTCATATTCCTGGCCGTTCGCAAGGTGCTGAGCTGGGCCGGCGTGGAAGAATCGCGCGCCCGCATCCTCGTCGTTCTTCGCCGCGGGATTGTTCCTGCTGCACCCGCTGCAGACCGAATCGGTCAGCTACATCGCCAGCCGGTCGGAAACACTGAGCGTGTTCTTTGTTCTGGCGGCGCTGGTCGTTTTCCTGTATCGCCAGAGCTGCTGTCGTGTCGATCCCGCGAATCCTGGCGCTGCTGGCGCTGTTCGCCGCGGCCGGCTCTGTCCAAGGAGCACACCGCTGTTCTTCCAGCGCTGTTCATTCTCACCGATTACTACTGGAACTTCGAATTCTCCCCGTCCGTCATCTGGCGGAATTGGAAACTGTACGTTCCCATCGCGGCCGGCGCCGGCATTCGCGCTGGTGATCATCTTGCGCATTCTGCGCGGGAACCAGACCGCCGGCTTCCAGATCAGGGCCTCACCTGGTATCAATATTTCTTCACCGAGTGCCGCGTGATCTGGGATTACATTCGCCTGTTCGTTGTTCCCGTTCGGCCAGAACCTGGACCCGGATATCGCCATCTCGCGAAGCGTCATCGCTCACGGCGCGATCTTCGGCCTGGCTGGATTGCTGGCGGTCAGCGTGCTGGCTTGGATCTACCGCCGCCGCTTTCCGCTCGCTTCCTACGGATGGTTCGTGTTCCTGATTCTGCTGGCGCCAACCTCGTCCTTCGTGCCGATCCGCGATCCCATGGCGGAGCGCCGCATGTATCTGCCGTTCATCGGCCTGCTGTTCGATCACCGTGGAATTTCTGCGGCGCTGGAAAGCGTCGCAGAAACGTGCTGGTCGGCGCGCTCGCGCTGGTTTTGGTGGTGGAAGGCGCGCTCACATATCAACGAAATCTGCTGTGGGGCAGCGCGATCGACATCTGGAAAGACACCGTCTCCAAATCTCCCCGGAAACTGCGGCCGCGCTTCCAACTGGCGCACGCCGAATTTCAAGCGGCGGCCTGCGCCGACTCGGTGGACGAATTCGGAAGAGCCGCGGCGCTCGAGCCGCCGACATTGGGACTTGCTGCTCGATTGGGCGCTGGCCTACGATTGCGCCGGGAATTCGCAGCAGGCCATCGCGAAGTTTCAGCAGGCGGCGGCGCAGCATCCCAACGGCTACACGTATTCGCAGATCGGCATGGAATACGGAAAGATCGGCAAGTATCCGGAGGCCTTGGAGGCTCTCGCGACAGCCCAGCGGCTGGATCCCAGCTTCGCCATGACCTATGACTATCTCGGCAACATTCATGCCATCCAAGGCAACCAGGCGCAGGCCGTCGCAGATTATCAGCACGTGCTGGCGCTCGATCCGCACAACGCACCGGCGCGCGAAGCTTTGGCTCGTATGGGCCGATAGATTTCTCAACGACAAATGATTCGCATCGGCGTGAACGCCCTGTACCTCATTCCGGGAGGCGTGGGCGGCACCGAGATTTATCTCCGAAACCTGCTGCGTGCGCTGGCCGAGATCGATTCCGAGAACCAATACATCGTCTTCACCAATCGCGAGACCGGACGCCGATCTGGTTCCGGATCGGCCGAATTTCGTCGCATGCGCCGCAGCCCGTCCGCGCCAGTTTCCGTCCGGCGCGCATCTTCTGGGAGCAGCTCGCGCTGCCCTTCGCGGCGCGCAAACATCGGTTGAACGTTATGTTCAACCCCGGATTCACCGCGCCGCTGCTGTGCGGTTGCCCGATGGTCACCGTGTTCCACGATCTGCAGCACAAGCGGCATCCGGAATATTTTCGCTGGTTCGATCTGCCGTTCTGGAATTTTTTGCTGTGGGCATCGGCGCGGCGGTCGCGCGGTGCGATCGCGGTCTCGCAGGCGACTGCACGACGATCTGCAACGTTACTACGGCCGTCCGTCCAAGTGATCCATCACGGCGTGGAGCGCGAGTTCTTGCGAAATCGCCCAGCGCCGCGAACCCAAGGATTATTTGCTGTGCGTTTCCACCACGCATCCGCACAAAAATCTGGAGCGGCTGTTGCGCGTGCACGCTCAAATGAAGAACGCGCCGAAATTGATCTTGACCGGCGTGCGCGGATTCGCCGCCGAAGAGATCGAGAGCCTGGCGGGCGAGCTCCGTGGAAATCACCGGCTGGGTTCCGCGCGAGCAGCTTTACGAGCTCTATCGCGGCGCGCTGGGATTCATCTATCCATCCACTTTCGAAGGCTTCGGCATGCCGGTGCTGGAAGCGATGGCCGCCGGAGTGCCGGTGGCGTGCTCCGATATTCCGCCGCTGCGCGAGATCGCGCGATCGACTGTTCACTTCTTCGATCCCGCAAGCGACCGCGAGATTCGGGACGCGCTTGCTGCTGCTCGCTTCCGGCAAAATCTCGCACCGAGGCCGCGCAACGCCGCGCCGCTCAGTTCACTTGGGAGAAAACGGCTCGCGCGACGCTCGACTATCTCAGCAAGTGTTCCAGTTGAATCTTGGTGTCGGTCTTCGAATCGCGATACTTGACGATCACCGGCGTGTACAGCGACAAGCCCCAATCGTGACCGGGCCCGGATGTGATGGCGCGCGAGCCCGCAACCACAACCGCGTCTTCGGGAATCACCAGCGGATCTTCGTCGGTGGCGCGATGGATCTGCGCCGCGCGCCACATCGTATACCGGCGTGGAGCGATTCAAGATGACGCCCGAGCCCAGCACCGCGCGCCGCTTCACCACCGTGCCTTCGTAGACTCCGGTGTTGCCGCCCATCAGCACTTCGTCTTCGATGATCACCGGCAGCGCGCCCACCGGCTCCAGCACGCCGCCGATCTGCGCCGCCGCCGAAATATGGCAATTCGTTCCCACCTGCGCGCAGCTTCCCACCAGCGCGTGCGAATCGATCATGGAGCCATCGCCCACCCAGCTCCCCGTGTTGATGTACATCGGCGGCATGCACGTCACGCCTCTGCCGATGTAGCAGCCATCGCGAATGCTGGATCCGCCGGGAACGATGCGAATGCCGCGATCGGCCGTGAAGCGCTGCACCGGGAAATGTGGCCTTATCGAACCAGGGCTGCCGCGTGGGGTTGATCGACATGTCCACCACGGCGCCCATGCGAAACCCGAGCAGGATTCCCTTTTTCACCCAGGCGTTCACGCGCCATCCGGTTTTGGTGGAGCCGTCGGGCTCGGCCGCGCGAATCTCGCCCGAGTTCAGCGCTTGCTTGAAGCGCTGGAAAAGGTGGAAATGATCGTCGGTATAGGCTGCGGGATTTTCGTCGAATAGCTTCTCGATCTCAGCCTGCATGCACGCTCCGGCCGGCCAGCAGACCCAGGGCTTCCACCACCTTTTCGATCTTCGCGAGATTGGCGGGATTCGGCGGGCACAACGGCAGCCGCCACACCGGCTCCAGCAATCCCATCAGCGCCATGGCCGCCTTCACCGGAATCGGATTCGATTCCACGAAGTTCACTTCCATGAGCGGCAGGTATTGGCGCTGCAATTCGCGTGCGCCCGCGAAATCGTTGCGCAAGAGCGCGCTGCGATGAGCTTGGTGAACTCGCGCGGGATTTCGTTCGAGACCACCGAGACCACGCCGTGGCCGCCCAGCGCGATCAGAGGAATGCTGATGGAATCGTCGCCGCACAGCACGGCGAAGCCGGATGGAACTTGATGCACCACTTGCGCCATCTGGCTGATGTTGCCGGAGGCTTCTTTCACTCCGATGATGTAGTCGATTTCCGAAAGGCGCTTCAGCGTGGCCGGCTCCACGTTCACGCCCGTGCGTCCTTGCACGCTATACACAATGATGGGCAGCTTCACCGCCGACTGCGATCGCTTTGTAGTGCTGGTACAGGCCTTCCTGCGTGGGCTTGTTGTAATACGGCGTGACGGAGAGAATGCCGTCGGCGCCCATGGCCTTGATTTCCGTGGCGAGTTCGATCACTTCGGCCGTGTTGTAGCCGCCCGCGCCCGCCAGCACCGGCACGCGGCCCTTGGCTTCTTCGAGCGTGATCTCCACCACGCGCAGATGTTCCTTGTGCGTGAGCGTGGGGCTTTCGCCCGACGTTCCGCACGGCACCAGGAAGTTGATGCCTTCTTCGATCTGCCGCTTCACCAGCGACCGCAGCGTGTGCTCATCGAGAGAGCCGTCCTTGCGGAACGGGGTGACCATCGCGGTGCCGCAACCTTGAAACAACATGTCAACCTCCAAAAAACCCTCAGGCTCCAAAGAGAACGTCGCTGAATTCGTAAAATCCTTTGCGCCCGATAATCCATTGTGCCGCTTTCAGAGCGCCCCGGGCGAAGCCTTCCCTGCTCCGCGCGGTGTGGCGCAGCGTGATGGTGTCGGCGGCGGAATCGAAGCCAATCTCATGCGTGCCCGGATGCGCGCCGGCGCGGCTGGAACTCGACGTCGATATTGCGGCCGTAGCCCGCGGCCTTCATCCGATCCACCAGTTGGATCAGAGTGCCGGAAGGCGCGTCTTTCTTGGTGATGTGATGGATCTCCCAGGCCCAGGCGCCATATTCCTTTTCATTCGCGAGCAGCCGCGCGGCTTCGACCACCAGGCGCGAGAAGACGTTGACGCCAACCGAGAAATTCGGGCTCCAAACCAGAGCGCTGTTGTTTGCTTCGATGAGCGCCTTGGCTTCCGCCAGATGCTCCAGCCAGGCCGTGGTGCCGATCACGATCGGAATGCCGAGCGCCGAGACCTTCTGGATGTTGCCGAGCACCGCCGCTGGCACCGAGAATTCGACCGCGACGTCCGCGCCATCGAGCGATTCGTCGCGATCGACATCCACGCGCGCGCTGACCGTGAAGCCGTACTCGGGCGCCAGCTGATCGATCAAGCGCCCCATCTTGCCGTAACCGACGATGGCCAGATTAGGCATCTGGTTTACTCAATTCAAAGACCGCCGGATCGAGATCGGTAAAAAACTCGGTGTGCAAGCGCCTGAACGGCGGCCGCGAGATCGGCGCCGGCGACCACAAATCCAAGATTCAACGACGATGCGCCTTGCGAAAGCATGCGGACATTGATGCCGCCCAGCGCGTTGAACACGCGCGCCGCAACGCCCGGAGTGTGGCGGATGTTTTCACCCACAATGCAGATGATAGCCTGATTCTCGTCCACCGAGACTTCGGCGAACTCGCGCAGTTCGGTGAGCGATCGCGTCCACGCGTTCCGGCTGATCGATGGTCAGCGAAACGCTGACTTCGGACGTGGCCACCATGTCCACCGAAGTCTGATTGCGGTCGAAAACCTCGAAGATGCGCCGCATGAATCCATGCGCCATGAACATGCGCGTGGATCGGATGTTCAGCACCATCACTTTGCCTTTGCAGGCGATCGACTTCACAACATTGTTGCTCGGAACGGCCGCGGACTGGATGCGCGTGCCTTCCACTTCCGGCCGGCGCGAGTTCAGGATCATGACGGGGATATTGCGGTCGATCGCCGGCATGACCGTCGCCGGATGCAGCACTTTGGCGCCGAAATAGGCCAGCTCGGCGGCTTCGGTGAACGAGATCACTTTGACGCGATGCGCGCCGGGAATAACGGTCGGATCCGCGGTGAGCATGCCGTCCACGTCGGTCCAAATTTGGATTTCCTCGGCGCCAACGCCGGCGCCGACGATGGAAGCCGTGAAGTCCGACCCGCCGCGGCCGAGCGTGGTGGTGACGCCGTTCTCGGTGGATGCGATGAAGCCGCCCATCACCACCACCTGCTGCTTCGCCAGCGGCGGAATGGCGGCCGCCAGCTTGGCGTAGGTTTGGTCCAACAGCGGAATGGCCTGTGTGTGGCGATGATCGGTAACGATCACCTTGCGCGAATCGACATGCACGGCATTCAGGCCGTGATGCTGAAAATAGTTCGTGACGATGAGGCTGGACAGCCGTTCGCCGAAGCTGGAGATCGCGTCGATGGAGCGCGGGGTCAACTCGCCGAGCACGGCCAGGCCCTTCACCAACTCCGAGAGTTCCTGAAAATGTTCGTCGACGGTGCGCTCCATGCCGGATTCGCGAAGATGAAAATCGCGCAGCGCGATCAATTCGCGCAGAGCTTCGTCGCGCTGGCCGGAGACCGCGAGGTCGGCGATCTTGAGCAGTCGATTGGTGGTCTTGCCCATGGCGGAAACCACCACGATGGGCTTCCGGTCGAGCCGCGATTTGACGATTCCGGTGACGCGCTGGATGGCTTCGGCGGATTCGACGGAGGTGCCGCCAAACTTCATGACGATCATTAGTCGAGCAGCCCCTCCGAGTACATCAGCTCGGCATTCAAGACGGCCGCGCCGGCGGCGCCCCGAATGGTGTTGTGTCCCAGCGCGACAAATTTGTAGTCCAGCACCGGGCATTCTCGCATGCGGCCAACGAACACGGCCATTCCGCGCTCGCGCTCCACATCGCGGCGAGGCTGCGGCCGGTCGTTCTCTTCCATATAAATCACGGGCTGCGGGGGTGCGCTCGGCAGCTTGCGCTCCTGCGGAACGCTGCGAAAATTCACCAGCGCGCGGATGATCTCGTCTCGGCTGGGCTTGCGTTCGAACTCCACGCTCACCGTTACGGTGTGGCCGTCCACGACCGGCACGCGATTGCAGTGCGCGCTCACTCTTGCATTCAAGGGACGCAGGCTGTCTCCCGCGAAATCGCCGAGGATTTTCTGCGTCTCCTGCTGCATCTTTTCCTCTTCGCCGCCGATGAACGGAATCACGTTGGCGTTGATGTCCATGGAAGCCACGCCGGGATAACCGGCGCCGGAAATCGCTTGCATCGTGGTGGCGATCACGCGGCTGATGCCGAACTGCTTCAGCGGCGCGAGCGCCATGGCCAGCACCATCGTGGAGCAATTGGGATTGGTGGCGATCTGGCCCTTCCAGCCGCGCAGGCGCTGCTGGTGCGGAATGATCTTCAAATGATCGGGATTCACTTCGGGAATCAGCAGCGGGACATCCGGCTCCATGCGATGGTTGCGCGAATTGGAGACGACGACGTGGCCGGCCTTCGCAAATTCCCGCTCGATTTCGGTGGCGACGGAGGCGTCCATCGAGGAGAACACCAGGCGCGGCGCGTTGCCTGGCTTGCACTCCTGCACTTCCAGATGCTGCACGCGCGGAGGGCATCGCGCCATCCAGACGCCAGCTCGTGGCCTCGCGATAAGGCTTGCCGGCCGAGCGATCGCTCGCTCCCAGCCACGCGATCTCAAACCAGGGATGGTTCTGAAGAAACTTGATGAACTGCTGGCCCACCATGCCGGTGGCGCCCAGGATTCCTACGGGGATTCTGTTGTCGTTCATAAAAGTTGCTGGACCATTCGCTTGTAAATTTGTACTGCTTCAAAAATCTGCGCTTTGGGGATGCGTTCTTCCAGCGGTGTGCGCCACGTGAATGGAGCCCGGGCCGATCAGGTACGGCTTGCCCCAGGATTCGCCGAGCGCGGGAATATCGGTGGTGAAGGAGACCACGGTGGTTTCAAAGCCGGGCAGCGATCCCAGCAGCAGCGCCGGAATGGCAAGGACTTCGCGAATCTCGGCTTTGCCGTTCACGGCCTGTTTCATGCGCCGCGAGCGTTCGGTCGCCGCTGTCCACCAGGCGGATGAAAAGTTCGGCGTGCGCCTGATCGGGAATGACGTTGGGCGCGCGGCCGCCGGAGATGGTGCCGATGTTGAGCGTGCTGGCTCCGAGGATTTTATCCACCGGCAGGGGCACGCGGCGCGCTTCCTGAAGAGCGTCCAGCAGTTTTTCGATCGCCGACTCGCCCAGCTCCGGGATAAGCCGAGTGCGCCATGCGGCCGCTCGCGACCAGTTCCAGACGCAGCGCGCCTTTGGAGCCGAGCGCCAGCTTGTTTTCCGTAGGCTCGCCGTTGATGAGGAATTTCGAGCCGCGCGGCGATTTTGCGGCGGCCAGCGCGCCCGCGCTGTTGCGCTCCTCGCCGACCACGAACAGCAGCGCGAGATTCGTCTGGCCAGCTTCCAGCAGTTCGCGCACGGCGAAAATCATGGACGCGATGATGCCTTTGGTATCGCAGGCGCCGCGTCCCCAGATGTGCTCGTCATCTTCGCGCGAAGGGAAGAACGGCGGCACGGTGTCCATGTGCGTGGAAAGCGTGACCGTTGGCTCGCCCCACCAGGCCAGAACATTGTTGCGGCGCGGCTCCACCGGAATCAGTTCGGCATGCCCGCCATACTGCGCGGCCAGCTCCGACAGGTGAGCGAAGAGCACCTGGCCCATCTGCTCTTCGTTCTCGGTGATGGATTCGATATCCACCAGCGTCGCGCGTGAGTTCGAAAACGTTCATTCATTCCAATCACGCCTCCTGCGACAATCAGCTAGAGAGGGATGGAGGAAGGAAGGACACGCGGAAGGCTGGCGTGCTTCCCGGTAGCGCTCCATCCGATCTCGATTCCAGATCCGGATGACAGTGGGCAGGTATTAGCCTGGCCCCCCAACCGTGCCGGGCGGTAGCTGCCGCGGCCGATTTCGGCGGATGAATAATGCCGACCCCTTTCGCCCGCGCTCCGAACTCCCGGAACTGCGCACTGGCTACTGATGGTCTCCGCGCCTCTACGAGGACAAATTCAAGAATAGCAGGTTTCGTGAGAATCCAGCTAAGCTGGCTGAAAAGACGGGACCACAGCAAGGTCGATGCGGAGATTAGCGCTGCCTATTCGCCGCGTATAGTGCGGTGAATATACCGTTGCTCGCATGCGGCGAATAGGCGCTATAATCAACGCAGAACATGCGGCGAATATACATCCACGATCTTCCGGACTGGCCCCGCTTCGAGTGGGATCGCGAACGGCTGGCGGAGCCTTTGGCCGCAGTGCGTCTCCGGCAGGGCCGGCTGATCGGGCACATGGAGGCGCTGGGGTTTCCTCTGCGCAGGGAGGCGGTGCTGCAGACCCTTACCTCTGATGTGATCAAGAGCAGCGAGATCGAAGGCGAGCGGCTGGATGCCGAGCAGGTCCGGTCCTCGATCGCGCGTAAGCTCGGCGTGGATATCGGAGCGCTGAAACCGGCGGACCGAAACGTGGAAGGCGTGGTGGAAATGATGCTGGACGCAACGCGCCAATATGACGAGCCGCTGACGGCGACGCGGTTGTTCGCGCTGGCAGGCATCGCTTTTTCCAACCGGCTGCAGCGGCCTGCGCAAGATCAAACCCGGCCGCTGGCGCGACGACAGCGGCGGGCCCATGCAGGTGGTATCGGGTCCGCATGCAACGCGAGAAGGTTCACTTTGAAGCGCCGGCCGCCGCGCGGCTTCCAGAGGAAATGAAAGCATTTCTCAAGTGGTTCAACGCGCGCACCCACGGGGACGCGGTGATGAAGGCTGCGCTCGCGCATCTGTGGTTTGTGACCCTGCATCCCTTTGACGACGGCAACGGGCGGATGGCGCGCGCGATCGCCGATATGGCGCTGGCGCGATCGGAAGGACAGTCCGCAGCGCTTCTACAGCATGTCGGCGCAGATCCGGCAGGAGCGCAAGGCCTACTACGACATTCTGGAGCAGACCCAGCGCGAGGCGCCTGGACATCACGCCCTGGATGGAGTGGTTTCTCGGATGCATGGGCCGCGCGATTGACGGCGCGCAGATAGCGCTCAAGGGGGTCCTCGCCAAAGCCCGCTTCTGGGACACGTTCGCCGCCACGCCGTTGAACGAGCGCCAACGCAAGGTGGTGAACCGGCTGCTCGACGGATTCGAAGGGAAGCTGACGACATCGAAATACGCCAAGCTGACCAAGTGCTCGCAGGATACCGCGCTGCGGGACATTCTCAGTTTGGGGGAGCGCGGAATACTGGTGCGCGGCGACAGCGGCGGGCGAAGCACCAGCTACGCGCTGGGCGAGATCGGCGGAGCCTGAATTCTACGCGCGTTCCTGGTAAGTGCCTTCCGCCGTGCTGATGCGGACCTTTTCGCCTTCGTTGATGAAGGGCGGGACCTGCACCACCAGTCCGGTTTCGAGCTTGGCCGCCTTGGTGACGTTCGACACCGAGGCGCCTTTGAGCCCGGGCTCGGTTTCCACCACCGTGAGATCCACGGTCGGCGGCAGTTCCACGCTCATCGGCTTTCCTTCATAGAACTCGACGTTGACCTTGAGTTGCGGGACCAGGTACTCCACCGCGTCGCCCAGAATGTCGCGCGTCAGATGCATCTGCTCGAAGTTCTCGGTGTTCATGAAGTAGTAGTATTCGCCGTCGTCGTACAGATACTCCATTTCGATCTCTTCGAGCGCGGCGCGGTCCACGCGGTCTTCGGAAGAGAAGCGGTGTTCGGTCATGGTGCCGCTGCGCAGGCTGCGCATCTTGACTTGGACGAAGCCGCGCAGATTGCCGGGCGTGCGGTGCTCCATTTTGAAGATGGAGTACAGTTCGTTGTTGAACTTGATCACCATGCCCGGACGTAGCTGTGTTGCGGAAATCATGTTGAGTCGTTTACCTTCCGTTGGCTCGGACGACGCCCGAGCGGGGTCGCGAGCGAAACTTCAGTTTAACAGGCTGGAAGGGGAGGCTGGCCCGCCGAGTATAATGGTTCGAGTTCCACGCTAGTGGCGCTATCGTCTAACGGTTAGGACGGAGCCCTCTCAAGGCTTAAATAAGGGTTCGATTCCCTTTAGCGCTACCAACTCTGACTAAACATGACCCCAGGATTGTCCTGGCAGCCTCCTAGCGATTCGGGGCCTAGCCATCACCTCTGGGAGCGCATATACTTGGTACCGACAGGGAGGCCGAGATGCGTTTTCGAAATCTCACTTTCGTAGCTGCGTTAGCAGTTGTTCTATGGCTGGGCCAAGGACAACCAGCCATCGCTCAGTCGCTCAACGCGAAACCCGCCAAGACCGCGACCGAGACCTGGACGGCGCCCCGGACGGTGGACGGCCAGCCGGATCTTCAGGGAGTCTGGGACAACAACAACGCCACGCCGCTCGAGCGGCCCAAGGAATTGGCGGGGCGTGCGTTTTTGACCGAGCAGGAAGTAGCGGCGCTCAAGAAAAAGGCCGCTGAGCTTTTCGACAACGGCAATTCGGACGCCGCGTTCGGCGACACTGTTTTCCAGAGCGTGCTGGCGAATGTCAACGGAACGAAATCGGGATTCAAGAGCACCGACGGCGGGACCGGCGACTACAGCTCGGTTTGGACGGTCGCCAGGGATTGGGATAATCGAACCTCGTTGATTACCGACCCACCCGACGGTCGGATTCCGCCCCTGACGCCACAGGCCGCCGAGAAGCAGCGCGCCACGGCTGTGGCGGTGCGAGGCCGGCCGTCTGGCCCGGAGGACCGATCCCTGCAGGAGCGCTGTATTACCTACGGCTCGCCGCAGTTGGTCGCCGGATACCAGAGCTACTACCAGATCGTACAAACTCGCCGGCTCGGTGGTCATCTTGACGGAGATGATTCACGACGCCCGTGTGATTCCGTTGGATGGGCGTCCGCATCTGCCGGCCAACATCCAGACCTGGCTGGGTGACGCGCGTGGGCATTGGGAAGGCGACACTCTGGTCGTGGATACAACCAACTTTAAGCCCGGCGTGTTCCGGAACGTTTCAACCGAGAAGCTGCATGTCGTCGAGAGATTTACCCGCAGCGCCCCTGATACCCTTCAGTGGCAACTCACGATCGATGATCCTGGAGCCTGGACCAAACCGTGGACCGCGATGATCCCTCTGCGGCCCTCAAAGAAGGCGGTCTTCGAGTACGCCTGCCATGAGGGGAACTACGGATTGGAGAGTATCCTCGCGGGCGCCCGCCGTGAAGACCAGGCCGAAGAAGCTAATAAGGCGAGCCAACCTAAGTAAGTGGATACGCTCGGCATGCCCGCGCCGCTGGCTCTAGCTAGCGGCTGCTGTCATGACGCTAGATACCTTGCTGAAGATCTTACTGATGCTGCTGGATACTCCGGGCATGATTGACCCGGCAGCAATGGCGACAAAACCCGCCATGAGAGCATATTCGATGAGGTCCTGGCCGTGAGTGTCCTTCCAAATCCTCAGTTTCCAAATCAAATTGATGATTGCCTTCATTTGCTTCGCTCCCATTGCTAATCTTATTTTCATACCCGGAAGCCGGTACGCCAATCAAGCTTAGAGCTTAGTTCCCGCTTGGAAGGTACCTAAGAAGACCGTCAGCCACTCGCCGCGCGATGGGTCAGCTCAACCGGTCTGGGGGCACAATTAGCGCTGTGCACCGCGTCGCTGGCCTGCACAAGGGACGGCGCCGCGCGAAGGCAAATTCCCCGGAGCGGTCTCTGCGCGCCCCGGGGATTGGTGGGTCTAAATCTGCCTAGAACGTGATGCGACCGAACACCTGAACGTATCGGGAATTGCTGGGGTAAAACTGATTGAATTGCCCAAACAACGGATCGCTGGGGACCAGCTCGTTGCGTGCGTTGATATAGCTATTTTGTAGAACGTCGTCGTTGTAACCGCCGGTAAACTGCGGGTGATTGAAGATGTTGTATGCTTGCGCGCCGAGTTCGAGCGAGACCCGCTCGCGGAAAGTGAACCGCTTCTTCAGAGAGAGGTCGATGTTATTGACCGGGTTGAGCGCAAGCGTATTCCGTCCGCCATTGGCGATGGCCCCTTTACCGGCGACGACGTAACGGGCGTTCGAATTGTTAGCCACATAGGCGACGATTTGTGACGGATCGCTGGTGGGCTGGCCCGCCGAGCTGTAGCCGGTTACATCTGAGCCGACCGTGGCCGCGCCAGCAGTGTTGATGATTGCCCGGTCGCCCGCGCTATCGCCGTTCAGATTCGAGTCCACATTGCTCTGTACGGTGGCATATTCCGGCGTCTCGTAGGTGTACGTTCCGGCAATATTCCAGTTCCCAACGATGTTCTTCATCATCCAGTTACCGTCTTTGAAAGGCCGGAATTCATAAATGGGTGAGAACGTAAAGCGCTGGCGGTGGTCAAGCGCGGAATTCGACCAATCCGCCTTGAGATCCTGGAAATCCTGAGCGCGGCGCGGTGTCAGGTAGGTTGAGAAATTCGTCGCAGTCGCGTCGTCCTCCAGGTGGCTCCAGGTGTAGGCTGCGATGAAAGTCAGCCCGTTCGAGAAGCGCCGGTTCAACTGGTTAGCGAGTCCGTGATAGGTAGAACTCGCCTGCGGAGAATAGCCAACAATGTTCGCGTCCGAGCCGTAGACGGCAAGGTCATTTCTGGGGTTGTCCGGAGTTCCGCCAGGCACGATGTACGACTCTACGTCCGCCAAAGTCTTCGTCAGCGAAGCAAAGGCGCCCGCGCCCGGCATCGTGAAGAAGGTTGGAATGTAGTTACTGGCCGACACCAGCGGGAAGATGTTCTGGCGCGTCTGATTCCACAGGTGTACGCCTCTGGTGCCGACATAGCGCGATTCAAACGTGTAATTCTGCTTGAATACGTGCTGCACGCCCAGGGTCCAATCCAGGCCGTAGGGGCGTTTTCCGCTATAAATATACGAACTCACTGTCCCGAGCGCCGCCGCCTGTGTGGTCGGCAGTGGGACGGACGATCCCGGCAAGCCGCCACTGGCAAGGAAGCCGGTGGGCGCGCAATTGACGCCCGGGCAGTCATTGGTCTGTTGATAATAGGCTGGGGCGGAATTTGCAGTCAAATTCGAATACACCAAATCATAAGCCTGGCTGAAGCCCCCTCGGATAGACCAGGTGCCGTCCTTGCCGGGCGAGTACGCAAACCCGATTTTCGGGGCAAAATCCGTTGGATTGTAGGACGGCCTGCCGAACGTGATGCCTCCGGGGACGCTGGCCGGCGCGCTGGCATCCTGATAGCGGGAAGCAACGGGAACCGTCACGTATTCGTAGCGCACACCGAGATTGATTGTCAGATTGTGCCGAATACGAATATCGTCGTTGGCGTACCCCGACCATTGCAGGAACCCAACCGGATAGCTGGTGGCCCCGGCGCTGCGTTCTCCGAGCACGTCCGGCGCGGCATCGAACAGGTACAGAGCGGTGGATGAATATTCGTAATTCCCCGTTACTCGCTGGATGAAGTAGTTGGTGGCAATCTGATCGATAAGGCTGCCACCGAATTTGAAGGTGTGCCTGCCCCAAGTCTTTGTCACGTTGTCGGTTACTTGAAAGAGGCCCTGGGTGGAACCGGAGGGGCCAACCGGCCCCCAGGTTATGCTGTTCAGATCGTCGAGGGTGATCACAGGGTACGCATCCAGACCGGGGAACGTCAACGAAGTGCCCGGAAGCTCGTTCACGTTGCGGCTGTACGAGAAACGAATCTCATTTTGCAGCGTCGGCGTAAAGTTGTGGAATTCCGACAGCGTAAGCATGTAATTGTTATTCGGCTGGCTCGCGTTGAACGCCGGTACTTCTGCCGTAATGATCGACGAATTCTTGTTGTAGATCCAGCGTCCACGGAGCTGGTCTTTATCGCTGATGTTGTAATCGATCGACACCAGCGCGTCGTAGTTGTTGGCAAAGATGGGATTGGGGAATGAGATGGTGCCGATCGGAATATTAATTGGAGCGGCGTTAGGAGTCGCCGGGTTAACGATCGGGATGATGCCCTGATCGTTGGCGGGCGCCGCGGGAATGTACTTTTGCATTTGAGACAGGTTGGTTGCGCTGATTCCAGGAATGCCGGCTAACGTCGAATAACCCGCCGCGGTTGGAGAGAAGAGCGCCGAGCCAGGCACCGCCGCCTGCCCGATGGGGTTGTACTCGAAGTTCCCGAAATAAAACAACTTGTTCTTGATGATCGGTCCGCCGATGGTCGCCCCTAACTTGTTGTTGTCATAGCGCGGAGGTGAATTATAACCTCCCAGAAACTGCTGCGAGGTTAAGGCATTCAAGTCCCGGTTCTGATTGTATTCGTAAATCGTCCCGTGAACCTGGTTGGTGCCGCTCTTAACGATTGCGCTAAAGATGCCGCCCGATCCGCCACCAAACTCCGGCGCGAATTGATTCTGCAGCAGCGTAAATTCGGAGATGGCCTCTGTGGAGACATACACCAACGGCGCCGGATTGTAGTAGTTGTTGTTGCTCTGGCCGTCCAGGAAAAAGGAATTGTTGTCAGGCCGCTGGCCGGCGATGGCCGGACCAAACCCTTGACCGACGCCGCCCGACGTAGATACACCGGCGCCCAGCAGAGCCAGGTTGTAAACGCCCGAGCCCGCCTGCCCGCTCGTCGGCAGTTCCACCATTTGTAAGGTGGTGTAGGTAGTCTGCAGTTGGGCCGTTGTAGTATCGATTGGGACTGCGCTGGCGCTGACCTCTACCGTCGCACCTACCGTTCCGACGGACAGCGTCAGATTGGCGGTCACCACGGTGTTGAGCGTCAAATCGACGTTCTTCAGTGTATCGGTGGTAAAACCGGTCGCCGATGCATTTACCGTGTAACGGCCGACCGGCAGGTTGGTGAACCGGTATACGCCGCCCGCATCGGTTTGCGCGCTGGTCTTCACGCCGGTCTCGTCATTCGTCGCCACCACGGTCGAGTTGGGGATGGCCCCACCGCTCGGGTCAACAACCGTTCCGGTCAAGTCGCCGCTGATCGCTTGGGCGAGCGCGGTCCCTGAACAAAAAGCAAAGCCTAGGCAGAAAATGCACAGCAGCCGCAGCACAATCGTCCTCATATGTTCCCCTTTCCCACTACCTGCAATTTAAGGTCGTTGGTCGCAGGGACGTTCAGTTCAACCTGCGCGCCCGCCCTGGTTTTACCTGCAACGGCTTGCCGTTTGGCAACCTCGCGACTGTAACATCCCGTACAGAAATACCTCATCGTGTCTTCTCCTCAATGTGGCGGCGCGCCAATTCGGCGAGCACGTAGTCTCTGATCGGCGGGCAACCCACTGTTATGGGAAGCCGCAAAAAGACAGGGGCAACCGACCCCGGAAAGCAGACGTGGCGTTTCAAATCCCCGAACAACCCAACCCACCACACTTTCTGGTTGGAGCAAGTACGCTCCGTAACCAATCGTTAACGTTGTGGCAGTAACAAACTGGTTAATTATATACCATCAACATACTTTGGGATAGGGGAATCGTGCACACATTTTTTGGCAGGAGGCGGGGATTCGACCCGTCGCCAGCCCGGGGCGTCATGGTTGGAGCGGGAGACGGCTCATGACCTGCAGATCCGTTCCCGGCTTAAAGCGCGGCGATGAAGGAGGCTGATCCGCTCCATCAATTCTCAACGCGCGTCAGCTGATCGGATCCTGCAGCGCCGCTCCCAGCACCTTGCCGGGGCCGCCCTCCTGCACAAAAATAATCAACCGGGTATTCTTGGGATCGGTGCCGGGCTTCAGCTTGAGCTCGATCTCCCGGCTGAATGTTTTGCCTTTCTCGATTTTTCCGATCTTCGTCAACTGCTGCACTACGGCTACGTGCGTCAGGTGTTTTCCGCCGTTTTCGCCGCGCAGCACCTGAGACTCCGCATGATCGAGGGCAACCGCTTCGTAGATATCGGCACTGCGTTCCGCTGAAGCGCCGTCAACCTCCACATGCGCATGAAGGATCGCCGGATTGGCGGGATCAACTGTAACCGAAGTGATGGTCACGGGGAGGGTCTTAGCCGTGGCAGCCTGCTGAAACGTTTGGCGGACTTGCTTTGAGTCACTAAGCTTTAGGTTGACAGTCCCGTTCACGACCACTTGCGGTGTGTAGGGGCTATCGATCCGAAAGCCGCGCGCGTAATCGGCCTGCCGCGCCGTCACCAGAGAAGACGAATATGGATCCTTCCAACCGTCGTGGTCCCAGTAATCCACGTGCTCGCTGAGCACAATCAACTGGGCTCCGGCCAAGGGTTGAACCTTATCCATTTGCAGCAGCCACTCATCGGCCGGCGGGCAGCTGGAACAGCCTTCCGCAGTGAACAGCTCCACCAGCACGGGAACCGCGGCCGTTTTTGCGTTATCGCCCCACGCAGCGGCGGCCAAGCATGCGGCAAGAGAAAAGACGGAAATCACTCTCTTCATAGTGGTACCCCAGCCGGGATCTCCATTTTGGCTCCCGGTTTGCCTTTACTATACATCCGTGGACGCAAAAAAGCGATCCGGGCCGGCGCCAATTTCAGGACACCGGTCCGGATCTGATGTTGGAATCAGTTCTGGCCAGGAATCAGAATATGAACTTGGCGCCTATCTGAATATTCCGATTTTCGAACCCGGCGTTATTTTCCAGAACGCCATAGCTGGTGGTTATGTTGCCAGCGCCTCCGGCGATATATGCGGAGCCGGTGTTCACGTACAAATTGGAGTGGTTGAACGCGTTGTAGGCTTCCAGGCGGAGCTGAAAGGACATCCGCTCCGTAAACCTGACGCTTTTGTAAATGCCTAAGTCCAGATTATAGATGCCAGGGGTGTGGAAATAATCCCGTCCTGTCATGTTAGCCGGAAATGGACCGAAGTCCGAATCCCCGGTTGTGGGGTTCACATACTCGGAGACGGGGATTTTGCTGAAGTCGAAGATGTTGTAAGTGTTGGGTCCGGCGTACACATTTTCATTTCCATTCACAGGAATCTTTTCATTCGCCGCGACGCGAGTGTAGATATAGTTCGTGTTCGTCAGGTCGTAGATGTTGTAGGGATTGCCGGTGCGTGCAGTGAAGACCGGAGCAAATTCCCAACCGTCCAAAAGGTACTTGGCCGGGCCCTTCAGACCGTGCGCGAAGGGTGGTGCGTAAATCGCGCTGAGGGCAATGCGGTGCCGGTTGTCGAACTCGGAATTGCCGTAATCCACCATTGGATGGACGAAATCCGTGTAACCCAGGTTGAATTGATTGAACGAACTGCTAAATGTGTCGCTCAAATCATCCAAGGTGTGGCTCCAGGTGTAATTTAGGCGCAACGTGAGCCCGCTGTTTTTGATGTTCGCGATGTCGTAGCGGACATTCAAGGCGTTGTACGTAGAGTAGCCGGCGGCGCCGCGCCGATTGATGCCGGCGTACTGGTTGTTAAGAGTGGCATCGCAGGGATTCGGGCCGCCGGTCAGGGTGTCGCCGGGCGTGCAGGGAACTCCCAGATAGTAGTTGGCCGATCCGGGGAAGTTCACGTACGCGATGTCATACAGGTTTTCACCGATCGAAGCCGAGTAGTCCAACTCGAGATGCATGCTATTGCCAAACTGATGCTCGAGCGAGGCGCTGATCAAGTGCGCATAGGCTTGCGGAATGTTCGGTTGGATGTAACGGAGTTCGGCTGGGGGAAGCGCTATCGATCCGTTGGCACCAGCCATTGGTCCGGCGTTGTTAGTCGAGGCGGCAATGTTCCCCGTACCACAGGTCTGAATGCAGTCCACGATCTGGAAGTTAGGGGGATTGAAGAGCACGTTGTAAGTCACGTTGCCGAAATTACGCTCGTAACCGATGCCGTAGCCGCCGCGGAAGGCCGTTTTGCCGTCGCCGAAGACATCCCAGGCAAAGCCGACGCGGGGCGCGAAGTTCTTCTTGCTCGGCTGCCATAGCTCACCGATCGGACTGTTGGGAGTGATGTCGACCTGGCCGTTCTCAATGCCTACAAACTGATTGGGAGCATTCGTAGCGGGATAGAAGTTAGAGTCCAGGCTCGCGTTAACGTTGTGCTGCACTCCAAAGTACTCCCAGCGAAGGCCAAGATTGAAGGTCAGCCGGCGGCTAAATTTCCAGGAGTCCTGGAAGTAGAGAGCGCCCTCGTGATAACGATTGCTGCGCTCAAAATCTGGTGGACCCACCGGAAGAGTGACGGTGCAAGCCGCGGTCTGCACTCCGTTTACGCACGGGAATTTACCTTGCGGGTCGATGGCCGCCTCGTATTCATAGAGATTGCCCGCCAGGAAATTGTCGATACCCGAGCCCACCGTACTGCCGAAGATCTGGAGCCCCGAATTGTACGCCCCGTAACTACGATTGTCCCGCAAATATTCGATGTCTCCTCCAAAGCGGAGTTCGTGCTTGCCCATCGTATAGCTGAAGTCCTGGTAAGCCTCGCCAAAGTTTTGCGGACCGCCAAAGGGGGTTCCACCATCGCCCGGGGAAAACGGGTTCTGCCCAGGCAGCGCCACGTTATAAGGTCCAATGGCGGTAACGGACTCATAACTTCCGAGGTAATAGGTGGGAATCACGCCCCCCGATGGCACAGGCTGCTCGCTGTTAAACCGGTTGAAATCGAGCTTGGTTTGCGAGACGAAGCGCGGTGTGAAAGTGTGCGTCATAGACACGATCAAGCTGTTGTTGAAACTCACGTTGCTGACGTTGTAGCCAATGTAAGGGCTGTTGGCCACGCTGCCCGCTTGATCTTGCTCGCTCTGGACCGCGTAGCGGGTATAAATCGTCGTTCTGTCACTGAGATTGTAATCCACCCGATTTACGTTGGACCAGGCGTTTTGCGGCAATCCCGCGCCGGAGTTGGCGGGCACGTTGTAGCTGACCAGATCGAACATGGGTGAGTTGGGGTTAAAAGCCTGGCATCCTCCGGTGGCTGAGGCGCCGGTGCATGGATCTGAGCCAAGACCCGCTAACTGGTTCCGGCTGTAGGTTCCAATGATGGACGTGGTAGGGGCGAGCTTTCCGTAAGCGGAAAATATACCTTGAACGTTCGGCGCAGCGGCGGCGATGAAAGCCGGGTCCGGCACTATTGCCGTAAGGTTGGCCGCGCTTCGGACGCGAGTCCACTCGGTGTTACTGAAAAAGAACAGCTTGTTTTTCTTGACCGGCCCGCCAGCCGAAAACCCGAACTGGTTGCGCACGAAGATGGGTTTGTCTATACCATAGGCGTTGTTGTTGAAAGTGTTGGAAGCCAGATCGGAAACCCGGTTGAACTCGTACGCACTACCGTGAAACTGGTTCGTTCCGGACTTGGTGGTAACGTTGATGATGCCGGCATCGGCGCGGCCGAATTCAGCCGTGAAATTGTTGGTGATGATACCAACCTCTTGTACTGAGTCGAGGGGCGTGGTCTGGCCCATCGCCGCGTTGAATTCGTCGTTATTCGCGACGCCATCCAGCAGAATGTTGGTTCCGGACGCGCGCAAGCCATTCATGGCCACGCCGGCGCCCCGTCCCGTGGGATCGTCCTCGCTCACGTTTCCAGACGTAACGACCAATGCATAAGGGTTCCGCGTCAAGGTTGGAAGTTCGAGGATCTGCTGCGTGCTGAGCACCTGACTGATGGTCTGGGTCTCGGTGTTGACCGAGACGGAGGCTCCGACCCCGGACACCTCCACTACCGTCTCGGCTTTGCCAACCTCGAGCCTGAGGTCCAAACCCACCTTGGTGCCGACCTGGACCGTAGCGCGTTGCCGGAGGGTGCTAAAACCTGGCGCTGCGGCAGTTATTTCATAGGCGTCGGGCAGCAGATTCGGGAAAGTAAAGCTTCCTAAGCCGTCGCTTGTCCCTGTACGCACAGCGCCCGTTGCAACCGACCTCACCGTCAGCGTCGCGCCCGGAATGGCCGCCCCGGAAGGGTCGGTCACCGTTCCAAGAAGCTGGCCAGTTTCCGCTTGAGGGAAGGCAGTGATAGCGCCAAACGTCAGCAGCGCAAAAATCAGGGCGAAAGTAGTAAGCGCCCGCACCCAATGCAGCTTTGTTTGAGTAGCGACGGCCGGCGGCTTCGCAACCTCACGACTGTAACTTTCCGTACTGAAATACCTCATCTCGTCTTCTCCTCAATTGTGGCGGCGCGCCAATTCGGCGAGCTCGTAGTCTCTGATCGGCGGTCAACCCCTGTTATGGGAAGCCGCAAAACGACAGGGGCACATCACGACCCCGGATAGCAGACGTGGCGTTTCAAAATCCCCAAACAACTAATCTCTCTAACCTCTAGAGCGGAGTATGTAGCACTCTCGTGACCAATCGTTAGCCAGGCGCCAATAACAAACTCGTTAATTATATACCATCAACTTACGTTCGGCCCAGAGGAATCTCTCAACCATTTTTTGCCAGGAAATGGGATCGGCTTCTACTGAAAACTGGAGGGAGCGCCGCAGTGGCGCGCCTCTGGCAGGCCCCCCGTTGTAGGACGTTAACCTCTTTTGTGATGCCTTAACTTTGCAACGGGTTAACAAGCTAAAAAGCGCGCAAACCGCAGATTTTACAAGAAAGGTACAAACCACACACAAGCAACGGAATCGGGCGCGACATACTGCTGTTAACGACCCTTCGGAATGCGCTCTGCCATTGTCCATTACTGGCTGCTGAACATGCGCGGCGGCGAGAAGGTGGTGGAAGCGCTATGCCGCCTGCTGCCGGACGCGGACGTCTTCACCCTGTTTTACGACCCGGAGCGCGTATCGGAAACCATTCGCCGCCATCAGGTGGAGAGCTCGTTCCTGCAGCCGTTTCGCAGAGGGTATCAATCGCTGCTCCCTCTGATGCCGCTGGCGCTCGAGAACTTCGATTTGCGCGCCTACGATTTGATCGTCAGCAGCGAATCGGGCCCGGCCAAGGGCGTGATCACATCGTCGAGCACGCGGCATGTATGTTACTGCCACACGCCCATGCGATATCTGTGGGACATGTATCCGGCGTATCGCAATGAATGGACCCGAGGGCGCTGGAAGCGCGCATTGATGACGCCGATGGCGAACTATCTGCGCCTATGGGATTTCGCCTCGGCAGCCCGCGTGGACCAGTTTGTCGCCAACAGTGAGAACGTTCGGCGCCGGATTTGGAAGACCTACCGGCGCGAGTCCCACGTGGTGCGGCCCCCCGTAAGCGTGGATACATTTTATTGGAGGCCGCCCGAGGACTATTATCTGATCGTTGGCGAGCTGGTTCCCTACAAGCGCGTGGATCGAGCGGTGCGAGCCTTCAACCAAAATGGACGCAAGCTCCGCGTGGTGGGCGACGGGCCGGAATACAAAGCGCTGAGATGGGCCGCGGCGGCGAATGTCGAGTTCTGCGGCCGCGTCACGGATGAGGACTTGCGCGACCTCTACGCCCGTTGCCGCGCGTTCCTTGTGCCAGGCGAGGAGGACTTCGGCATCACCGCGGTGGAAGCGCTCGCGAGTGGCAAGCCGGTGATTGCGCTGGCCCGGGGCGGAGCGCTCGAAATCGTACCTGAATTCGGAGGGATCCTCTACCCGGAGCCGGAGGGGCTGCGGCAGGCTGTCTTGCAATGGGATCGCTTCGAACCCGAAGTGGACCCGCGCGCCCTGCAGGCGTACGCGGCTCAGTTCTCAGAGACCGAGTTCGCAAGACAAATGAAGCCTCTCCTGTTTGAAACCAGCTCCTACCACGATCGCCGAGCACCGGCGCAGGTATTTGGTTGAGTGCGCAACGCACAATCGCGGCCGTCCTGGCGCTTACGCCGCTGCTGATCCTGCCGGGCTATTTTTTCTACTACGACGTAACGCCGAAGGTTGCGGTTGTGGTGATCGGAGCCGCGATTGGACTCTTGCTGTTGTGGCGCGACTCAACGTTCGCTGAAGTGCACCGGTTATGGGCGGATCCGGCAGGCCGTTGGTTTTGTATCCTGGCCGCGGCGCAACTCCTTTTGCTGCTGCTTTCCACTCTCTTCTCCAGCCACCCAGCGCTTTCGTGGAACGGAGGGAACTGGCGCCGGCTTGGCTTGGTTTCGCAATCCGCCGTTATTGCGCTGGGATTTCTTATAGCCGCCGCATGCTCGGAGCATGGGTTGCGTATTTTGCTTCGTGCAGCCACCGCAGCCGGCACGGCGGCCGCGCTCTACGGGATTTTGCAGTACTTTGGCGTCGATCCGTTCTTGCCCTCCGACGGCTATCACATTGGCGAAGGAGTGGCGGCCATCGTTCGACCGCCGTCTGCCCTGGGGCACGCGGATTACTTCGCTGGATATTTGCTCTACGTGGTTTTTATTGGCTTAGCTCTCATAGCGACTGAGGCAACCCTCCCATGGAAGGCTCTTGGAGCCGCAGCCGTCGTGGCCGCGACGGCCGCTGTCGTGCTCAGCGGAACGCGCGGCGCTCTGCTCGGGCTTGCTGCTGGCGCAGTCTCGCTCTGGATTTGGAACCGTCCTAGGCTTACGCGGCGGCACGCGGCGATCGCGGCCGGACTGTGCGCCGTGGGTCTCCTCTTCTATCTCTCTCCAGCCGGGTTAAAGCTTCGCGCGCGCTCCCAATGGGCGCTCGAAGACCTGCGCGGAGGCGCGAGGCTGGGGCTCTGGCGCGACTCGCTGCGCATGGCCAACCAGCACTGGCTCATCGGCTTTGGCCCCGAGACCTTCGGGCTGGAATTCCCCCGCTACCAATCTGTGGAGCTCTCGCGGGCGTATCCAGATTTTTATCACGAGTCGCCGCACAACATTTTTCTGGACGCATTGGTGTCGGAAGGCATCCCTGGGTTGGCGACCCTGGCCGGATTCGTGGCGCTGGCGTGGTTCGTCGCTCGACGCGCCGTCACGAACGGGCAACGCGTCGCACCCTATCTGGTTTCCGCGCTCGCAGCGGGGCTAACCGCCGGTCTTTTCGTATGTTTCACTCTAAGCAACGCTCTTTACTTCTACGCTACCGTCGCGATGTTAGCGCGCCTGGCGATTCCGCAAGGGCCTGGCTTGACCCTGCCGCAACCGTCACGCGGGTCGCGGGTCCTAGCGCTCGCTTTCTCTCTGACGGCTGTCGCGATGTTTCTGTACTTCACCATTCGGTTGACAACGGCCGATCTGGCGCTCAGGCGAGCGAAGAGCGATCTGGACACCGGGCGCATCGAAGACGCGTTGGCGGCCTATGCATCGTCGCAACGCTGGCATCCGGCTGGCTCCAGCGACGATCTCTACTTCTCGCGCGCTCTGTTGGCCGCCTCGCGAACCGCCTCAAACCCGGCCCACGCAGGGACGTTGTGGCAGCAGGCGTTCACTGCCGCGCGGCGTGCGACGCAAACCTCGGAGGAACGGCAAAATGCCTGGTACAACCTGGCGGCGTTCTACGCCACCCAGAACCACCCCGCTGCTGTGGAAGCCTGCTTACGTCGTTCCGTGGGAGCCTCTCCGAACTGGTTCAAATCCCACTGGGCCCTGGCGCAAGCGCTCCAGCTTTCGGGACGGCCCACGGAAGCGCTGGCAGAGGCGGTTCGCGCGGCCGATCTGGATGGCGGCCACGATCCGGAAATCGCAAAGTTTTTACAAAGTATTCACCATCACTCGCTCTCACCCGACGCAGAATAGAGGCGTACGAGGCAACGAATCGCTTATGAAAAATTTATCGCTCCTGTTGATTGCGCTGGTTGGCGCGGCGGTCTGCTCGGCGCAGACCCCTGCGGTGGCTGACGGCGGCGTCCTGAACGGCGCTAGTTTCGCGAAAGGGCAGCCGGTCTCGCCCGGTGGGCTTGTCTCGATCTTTGGCACTGGACTGGCGAGCAAACTCGCACAGGCCGACACCATCCCGTTGTCGAACAGCCTGGGCGGCGTGACGGTGACGTTTGCCGATCTGCCGCCGGCGCCACTGCTGGCCGTAATCCCCGGCGTACCCGGCCAATCCGACGATCAGATCAACGCCCAACTACCCTGGGAAGTCGGATCCGGAACGGGCGTGGTGAACGTGACGGTAAGCACTTCCAAGGGTACGTCCGTGCCTATCGCCATCAACTTCGCGCCGTCGATGCCGGGAATCTTCTCGTCAGTCGCGGGCGGGCAATCGTACGCAATCGCGGTCAACAGCGCCGATTCTTCGCTGGTGTGGCCACAGGGCCTGGCCGGAGCTTCGCATCCGGCGAAAGCTGGGGATGTACTGATAATTTATGCCACCGGACTCGGCGCGGTGGACCACACGCCTGTCGACGGCGGCTTACCCAGCGAACTTGCGCATACCATCGCTACGCCCACCGTCCTGTTTGGCGGCGTCGCGGGCGACGTGCAATTCTCCGGCCTGGCGCCGCAGTTTGTGGGCGTGAATCAGTTGAACGTGCAAGTCCCCGAGGGCGTGACGCCAGGCAGCGCCGTGCCGCTGCAGATAAAGGTAAAGAGCTTCACCAGCGCAAACACAGTGGTGGTCGCGATCCAATAGGGACGCACGTCTGCCGCGGGAAGGATCTCGAAGCGCACGCGGTCTGAATGCAAGACTCCTTTGATGTTTTCGAATATATCGATTTTCTGCGCGCGCGCTGGAGATTTCCGGCCTTCGCCTGCGGCTTTGCGATCCTGCTGGCGCTCGCAACCGGCCTTCTGCTTCCCAAGCGGTACACGGCAACCGCGACCGTCCTGATCGACCCTCCGGCAGGAGGCGACCCGCGTATCGCCACTGCCGTGAGTACGGTGTATCTGGAGTCCTTGAAGACTTATGAACTCCTGGCTACCAACGACCAGCTCTTCCTGCGCGCCGCCGGGCGGTTCCATCTTCGCGAGCAGGCGCCCATCGAATCGCTGAAGGGGCGCGTGCTGAAGGTGGATAAGCTGCGCGACACGCGGGCGCTCGAGATCAGCGTTACGCTTCCCGACCCAAAGGCTGCCCAGGCCGTCGCGCAGTTTATTGCCGAGGGTGCGGTAGAACTCAGCCGGTCCGGAGGCAAGGAAGCGGATGAGGCGATGATCGCGGACGCAGCCCAGGCGGCCGAGACCGCGCAAGCCCGCATGAATGACGCCGAGACCGCTTGGCAAAAGGCCTCCGGCGCACACTCCGCCGAAGAGCTGCGGTCGGAGGTGTCCGAGGATCGCTATCTGAAATCGCATCTTGAAGAGCAGCTTCTCGACGAGCAGGCGGATCTGGCCGGGAGCAGCGGCCAAGCTCAGCGCGACAGCGGCGCATCGCAGGCCGGCGTGGGACTCCTTGAGCGGCGGATCGCCGAACTTTCTCGGGCCATGGACGAAAAAAGCGCGGCGCTGGCCCGGCAGACCGCTCGCGAAGAGGACTTGCAGGCGGTGCTGACCGAGGCACGCGCGTCTTATGAGTCAGCCTCGCGAAGGCTGGCCGATTTGCGGATCAGCCGGGGGTCGCGAGCGGAGTGGCTGCGGGTGGTGGATCCCGGCATTATTCCGGAGCGGCCCAGTTCGCCGAACCGGCCGTTGATCCTCCTGGGCGCGGCGTCGCTGGCGCTCTTCGGATCTTGGTTGTACCTCACGATTTCGTTCAGCTGGACGGGAGGAAGCAGGCGCTACAACCCACCGCTGCGCATGGCCAGCCATGGCGCCGACTGACGTTCGCGCGCGCGAGCTGCCGCGCAATTATTGGATCGCGGGATTGCTGGGAGCTTATGCCTGCGCCATCGCGGCATCGCCCAGGCCGGTAGCGGCCGCCGCGTGGAGCGCGCCTCTGGTAGCGATCCCAGCGGTTCTGTGGATTCTCCAAAGCGCCAGCCGCTGGCTGTGGTGCTTCTTTTTCGCGGCGCTCCTGCTGCCGCCCCTTCCGTTCGCCTTAGGCAATTCCGGCCCTCACGTGGGCGTGGCCTTGGCTGGACTCGGTTTCGTCTGCGGTACAGTACGCCTGCGGGAATGGCGCCCCAAGCGCGACCTGCTGGCGTTTGCGATGGCGGTGTTCTTTCTGCTATTGCTCGCGAGCTCCTCGCTGGCGGTGTTTTATTCCGGCCTGGACGTGGCCGCCGGCAGTCTGATGCGCGTGCTGCTGTTCGGAATTCCGGTGTATGTGTTCTTTTACTGCGCGCACGGACCCAGGCCGGCAATGCACGAAGACCAGTTCGTGGGCGCCCGGCGGCTCTATTGGTTTGGCGTGCTTTCCGCGCTGTTCGCATGCGTCGATTTCTACTACCAGTTTCCCGCGCCGGCCGGCTACGGACCTCAGTTCATCTGGTTGGACTCAGGGATCTATCGCCGCGCTCAAGGCTTCTTCTATGAAGCCAGCACGCTGGGAAATGTCTGCGCATTTTTCCTGGTCATGATCGCCGTGACCCTGTTGCGCGACGGCAGCCGGCGCCTGGTGTCGAGATGGGCCTTGTGGTTTGGAGCGCCCGTTCTTTTCGCGGCTCTGGTGCTGTCCTACTCGCGCGCCTCGTTGCTGAATCTGTTGGTGGCGCTCGGGGCGCTGCTTTGCCTGGAGCGCGCGCGAATTCGGATTGGCCGGCTGTTGGCCATCGCCGCCAGTTGCCTGGTGGCAGGTTCGCTGGCTGCCTGGCAATTTTTCCCGGAGGCGGCGTGGAACTATTGGCTTCGCCTGGCGCACTCGCAGTTTTTCTTCACGCAACCGGAAAGCGTGCTCTCCGGCCGCTTGGCGAGCTGGCAAACGATCGCGGCCTTTCTCGCGGCCCACCCCTGGCACGCCATCCTCGGAATCGGTTATAAGACGCTGCCCTATTCCAATTTCATCGGGCAAACCATCGTCGCAGACAATATGTATCTCAGCCTCCTCGTTGAGACTGGAATAGTTGGACTGGCCGCTTTCTTCCTGCTCAATTTCGCCATTCTTCGCGCGGCTTGGAGGGCCGCCCGGTGCGGCGACTCGCGATCCTCATTCTTCGGAACGTGGATCTTCTGTTTCTGGATCGGACAGCTTTTCCAGATGCTTTCCGGCGACCTGTTGACGTATTGGCGAGTGCTTCCGTTGTACTTTTGGGTTCTCGCGATGGCAGCTTCATGAGCGGGAGCCTGCTGATCCTGGACCAATTTAATCAACTGGGCGGCGCTCAACGGTGCCTGCTGGATCTGCTGCCGGCTTTTCTGGAGGCAGGTTACAAAACACACCTGGCAGTTCCGGGCGACGGGCCGTTGGCCGATGGCGCGCGAAGCCGGGGAGCCATGGTACATCCCATCCCATGCGGCGCCTACGCATCAGGAGAGAAGACCTGGATGGATGTTGCTCGATTCGGCATCGATCTTCCGCGACAAGTTTTACGCATCGCGTCTCTGGTGTCGAAGCACCGAATCAATCTGATCTACGTGAATGGTCCACGCTTGTTGCCGGCGGCCGCTCTGGCCGCGCGGGGGGTGCCGGTGGTTTTCCACGCCCATAGCCTCGTCACCGGGGAGCGCGCCGCGCGATTAACGCGCTGGGCTCTGCGATCGTCGAATGCCAGTGTGATTGCGGCGTGCCGATTTGTGCTTGAGCCTCTGGCGGCGGTGCTGGGCACTGGACGCTCATGCGTAATCTACAACGGAGTTGCGCCGGTGGAGTGCGTGCGTCGGCGGCGCAAGGATAACGATCCCTGGCGGGTGGGAGTGATCGGACGGATCGCGCCGGAAAAGGGCCAGTTGGAATTCGTTCAGGCGGCGCGTCTGCTCCTGCCGCAACAGCGCTGTGAGTTCGTGGTGTGCGGGGACGCGCTGTTCTCGAATCCCCAATACAGCCGGCGCGTGCGCGCGGAAGCGGAAGGATTGCCAGTCGAGTTCACCGGATGGCGGAACAACATCCGTGAGGTGCTGTCAACGCTCGATCTGGTTGTGGTTCCTTCGGCGGCGGTAGAGGCTACCACGCGTGTGATCCCCGAAGCCTTCTCGGCCGGAATCCCGGTGGTGGCGTTTCCATCCGGCGGGATACCGGAGATCATCGAGGACGGCGTTACCGGAGTGTTGTCGGCGCCCGCTTCCCGGGATCTGGCTGCAAAATTATTAGAGCTCTTCTCCCGCGACGGCGCGCTGCTGGATTGCATTTCCGCCCGGGCGCAGGCGGCTTTTGCGGCCCGCTTTTCACTCGAACGCTACCGCTCGGAAGTCTTGAATGTAGTGGGGCGCGCCTTATGACACCCTCCCCACGCATCCCCGTCCACGCGCAAGCGGTCTTCGATGCGCTGCATTTCGAAACTCCGCGTTTTGACGCGCTGAGCCGTCTGTCAGACCTCGAGTGGGGCCAACTGGTCGACTTCTGCCACCGCACGCAGCTGGCGATTCCGTTCGCGCTTCGTTGCCACAATAGTTTGCCGTGCTGGGTTGCGGACCGTTTCGATCAGGACCTTTTGAACAACGAGGAACGCTGGCGGAGGACGAAACTCGCGTATCAGGAAGCAAGGGGCCCGTTCGAAGCCGCTGGGCTTGAGTTCGTTACGCTCAAGGGGTTCACGCACGTTCCCGGATTCGTGGCCGATCCGCGCCTGCGCGCGCAGTACGATCTGGATTTGCTGTTCCGGCCAGACCAGGTCCATCGGGCCTTCGACGTCGCCCTCGATCTTGGATATGAACCTTTGGACGGAGGGGATCGGCATCCGGTGGATCACCTGCCCACGCTGATCCGCAAAACCGGATGGGAATGGCGCGGCGACTATTTCGATCCCGAGCTGCCTACGGCGCTGGAGTTGCACTTTCGCTTGTGGGATGCGGACACGGAGTGCTTCGCGATCCCGGGCTTGGAAGATTTTTGGGAGCGCCGCGAACGGCGAACCCTGGCGCACGTGGACTTCACATCGCTTACAGCCATCGATCTGCCAGGCTATGCTTCAGCGCACGCGCTGCGCCACCTGCTGCGCGGAGATTCGCGGCCGTCGCACATTTACGAAATCGCATATTTTCTGGAACACAATTCCGATGCCGGGTTCTGGAGCGTCTGGCGCGATTTGCACGATCAGCCCCTGCGACGAGTGGAGGCTATCTGCTACGCTATCGCCCACCAGTGGTTTGGCTGTCGCCTGCCCGCGATCGCTCAAGAAGAGGCGGAGCAATTGCCGGAAGCGGTGCACGCCTGGCTCGCCACGTATGGGCATGCGCCGGTAGCAAACCTCTTTCACCCCAATAAGGACGAGTTGTGGCTTCACCTCAGCCTGCTGGATCCCGGGCAATCGCGGCTTCGGGTCCTGCGTCGGCGGTTGCTGCCGCTGCAATTGCCGGGGCCGGTAGACGCGGTGCATCTGCCCAACGTCGCTGTCGGCTGGCGGATTCGTTTGCGCCGCGGATGGCGCTACGCAGTGTTTGTAGGCTCGAGAACTTGGCGCCACTCGCGAACCTTGGTTCCCACGTTGTGGAGCGGAGCGCGCTGGGCAGGAAGCCGCTTGGAGTTGGGCAGCCAGTTCTGGTCTTTCTTCGCGGCCTCGGCATTTTTCGATTTCGGACTGTTCATTTTTTTCCTACTCTTTAACCTTTATCTGCTGAAGCTGGGCTATAACGAGCCGTTCCTCGGCCTGGTCAGCGGATGCATGCTCGCGGGCAGCGTAGTGGGCTCGGTGCCGGCGGGAATCGCGATCCAGCGGTTAGGCGTCCGTGGTTCCATGCTCGCCTGCTTCTCGATCATTCCCTGCCTGGCGGCGATTCTGGCCGCGGGATTGCCCTCGCCGCTGATCCTCGGCTTCGCCTTCGTGTACGGCTTCGTTTCCGTGATGTGGGCCGTCCTGTTGTCTCCCGCCGTAGCTGGGCTGACCAACGCCCGCAATCGAGGCGCCGGCTTCAGCATTGTCTGTGCCTCCGGCATCGCGATCGGAATCCTGGGCGGCGCACTGGGCGGACGCCTGCCGGGTTGGATGGCGCGGCTGGCTCCTGGTACTTCCGTAGTCGCTCAGTATCGCGCGGCGTTATGGATCGGTTGCGCCATCGTCCTGTTGGGACTGGTGCCTTCCTCCAAACTTCGCTCGCTCGCCGTGCTTTCACCCGTGCGCGAGCGTTGGCGAGTTCGCCGCCCGCCGCCGCAGGTTATTTATTTCCTGGCCGCCGCGGCCGTTTGGAATCTGGGCACCGGAGTTTTCAACCCGTTCTTCAGCGCCTTTTTCGAGCGCTTGCACATGCCGGTGGAGCGGATAGGCCTGGTGTTTTCGTTGTCGCAACTCGCCCAGGCGCTCGCGATTCTCGCGGCTCCCCTGGTTTTCCGCGCAACTGGCTTGATCCGCGGAATATCCAGGATGCAGCTGTTGTCCGCGGCCGCGCTTGCCTGCATCGCCGCGTCCGGAGGGCCAGGAACCGCGGCGCTGGCCTACGGTGCATACATGGCCGTTCAGAACATGAGCGAGCCCGGCATGCTCAATTACCTGATGGACTGCGTGCCCGAGTCCGAGCGCAGCGGCGTCTCGGCCCTGAACTTTCTAGTAGCCTCCGGCACGCAGGCGATTGCGGCCGTCCTGTCGGGAGTATTGTTGCGGCGCTTCGGTTATCCGCCCGTCTTAATGCTGGCGGCGGCACTGTGCGCGATCGCGGGCATATTGGTCCGCTTGCTGCTGGCGAAGCGGCCGGGTATCGCTGAGCGCGGGCCGTCAATGAATCTGGCGCATCAGATCGAAGCCGAAGAATAGGCCGCCGGGCGTGTCCGCCGATGGCTCCCCCAGAAATTCCGCGCGGGTCCCCGCACGCTGTGAGACCGTTACGCCGGGGCTGGTTGTCAGCCCGAGCGTGAAGGCGTGACGAAATAGCCGTTTCTGAATGCCGAATGAATACGCCGGCCGATGAATACCGAGCTCGCTCGCGTTCCATAACGTGGGAATCACCTCTGCGATCAATGCCACCGTGGGCCGGATATCGTAAGCGGCGCCCAGTCCGATGGAGAAAGTGTTTACGCCGGGCAGGTCCGGAATATCGGACGAGAGAAAGCCCGTGGCCTGCACCAGCGGCCGGGCATCGAAAGAGAGGGTGGGAACGGCATAGAACTGGGCCCGCGAAGTTATGCTGCGTGAAAAAATCCCTTCGATATTCTGCGTATAGTTCTTGCGGAAGTTGTTCTGACCTTCGATGGAGACGCGTACCGTCATGTTCAGCGGAGCTTCGTGATGCTCATCCAGGATGCTGTACGCCGCCATGAGCTGGATGGGCCGCCCGATCAGCGTTGGTGACCGGAACATACTGACCGACAGCTTGTCCGTAACGCCATAGCGAAGACCCAAGGACGAAAGCGCGAAGTTGTCCAAGCCGAACAGCTCACCGCCGCGGCCCTGGCCCGTAAACGCGGCATCGTATGGAAAACGATGCGCGAAGTTGACGTAGACTCCATGCTCGTCGACGGGGCGGCCGGTAGGCAGGCTGAAAAGCACGTCGTCGCCGGCTCCATAGATCGTGCCGGGTTTATTCGCGGCTTCCTGCGTCTGGCTACTGGACGCGCCGGCGCCGTCAGCGCCGCCGGAATTAGCGAAGGACCGGATGTAGCTGGAGAGACTGTCGATCTCCGCCTCGGTTAACTTACCGGACCAGGCAGGCATCCGGCCACCGGCCTTGCCATTGCGAATGGCGGCAGTGATGTCCTGGTCACTGAGACTGCGCTCGAACGCGAGGTTGGTGAAATCCGGCGTGTGCACGCTGGCTACGCCTTTCCCGTTAGGGCCGTGACACGCCGCGCAGTTCTGCTGGAACAGAGCCGCGGCCGGCTCACTCGCTCCGGGCGCGACTTCTTGCACCGTCTTCGCGGCTACATCGATCAGATAGCGCTTTCCGTCGCGCTCCAGAATCAGTGTGGAGCCCGCGCCGCTTGGAAATGAGATGCCAAGTGGATTCGTAAGTTGCGCGAGATCGTCCGGGCCTCCGGCAAACAGTTCGGTTGCGCTGAGCGCAAGAAAAAGAATAATTAGCGTAATGGAATTCCGATATCTCATAATTACCAGGCGTTCTTGGCGAACAACACGTCCGGAATGGTGAGCGCAACAATCCGGAAATACAATCCGGCGGATAGACGACGCACCAGGAACAGATCGAAGCGCTTTCGCTGGCGATACGTAAGCCGGCTGCGTCCGCGAATTTGCCATAGGCCGGTGAGTCCCGGTTTGACCGACAGCACTTCCATTGCGTCCAGATCGTAGTATTCATTGAGCTCAAATCGCGTGATGGGCCGGGGCCCGACGAGCGACATCCGGCCAGCGGCAACCAGCGCCAATTGAGGAAGTTCGTCGATGGAATGCCGCCGGCAGAACGACGCGAAAGCGCTGGTGACTCGCGGGTCCGGCGTCAGCTTAAGCTCGGGTTTTTCGTCCACCACCTTCTCGATGAAAAAGGCGGATCCGCACGCGGGCGCGGCGCTGGGCCACATAGTCCGAAATTTGTAAACCCACAGCGTCTTTCCGTAACGGCCCACGCGCCGGTGAGCCACCAGCGGTGAAGCTCCCGACACCGCGCGGATCGCTAGCGCCAGAATCGCCAGAAACGGCGCCAGGCAAATCAGGCACAGCGCGGCTGCCACCGGTTCGAACACATACAACAGAGTGATGGCAACGGGGAGTGTGCAAGCCCGCGCCTGGTGGTGAACTTCTTCCACGTCGGCGAGAACATCCAACTTCGCTCGAAAAGTTTCTGGCAGTGAATTGTCGTAAGTGCGGTGTAAAGCTGGCATGGTTAGAAATCAAATCTCAAAGCGAATTGCATGCGTCGCGGCTCACCGGACGAGAATGCCTTGCCGAAGAATGGGCCGAAATCCGGATAGGGCCCGGGAATTCCGAGGTTGGGGTGGTTGAGCGCGTTGAATGTTTCCCAACGGAACTCCACCGTTTTGCCTTCCGCCACAGTGAAGCGGCGATGCAGCGCGACGTCGATAACTTCGTTGCCAGGGCCGGGAATGATGTCGCGGCCGGCATCGCCGAAAGTGTACGGCGCGGGCGTGGAGAACGCATTGGTGTTGAATAGATGATTCGCGTTGCGTTCGCTAATCGGCAAACTGATCGATTGCCCCAGCACCACATTGGGGCGGTTGGGCGTACCCGAATTGGCGATGTCGGTGGCAAAGTAGACGGGGTTCAGCGGCGTCCCCGTCTGGAACGTAAAGTTTCCGCTCACCTGCCAGTTGCCAAACACGGGCTTCCACACTGGCGCGGATGGAATGGAATAAACATAGCCGCCGCTCAAACGGTAACGGACATCGAAGAAGGAGAGGCCGCGCTCCAAATGCAAATTGCGCTCGTCCTGCGCGCCGAAACTATCGTAGTTTCCAACTACGGGTGAGTCCGCGTCGTCGATGGATTTGGCCCACACGAAGCTTGCAAGGAACGACAGCCGCCTGGAGAGGCGCTTTTCCGATTTGATCTGAAGCGAATTATAGATCGAATTTCCGATGTGCTGGATCTGATAAAGCGTGCCCAATTCGGGGAATGTCCGCAAGGATTGTAGGTCGCCCGGCCGCGGCGGCAAGTCGGCTCCTATCTCCACCTGCGCGGGAGTATTGAAGCGGCGAAACAGCGAAAGATCTGTTCCTTTACTGCCCACGTAGCCGATTTCCAGAAGGGTGTTGCCGGGCAGCTCCTGCTGGATGCTGGCGGCCCACTGCTGCGTGTAGGTAGTGGGCGCGTTCCGATCGACGCCGTAGTAGCTCGGGAATCCAGTGGAGCTGGTTTGCGGAAATCCATTCTGGATTGTCAGTAGGGGCAGCAGGCCTCCTGGCTCATTAGTTTGGTTAATTACGTTATTATTCACTAAATCGTACGCTTCAACCGCGAGCGGCGGCGCGTAATAGATCCCGTAGCCGGCGCGAAACACGGTGTCGCGCGAGCCAGGGAGCCAATGCGGCAGCCGTATGGCGACGCCGAGCCGTGGGGCGAAGTTCAAGCGCTGTGGGTCGCTGACGGTATTTACCGGTTGCAGAGTTGGCGGTTTTGGAAGCGTTGCATAGTTCAGATTGAGCAGGTTTCCGCGATCTTCGCTAAAGGGCGCCATGTATTCATAGCGCAGCCCGGCGGAAATGGTGATGCGTGGCGTGATCCGCCAGTCATCCTGAACGTACGCCGCGTAAGTATTTTGGCGGAGGTAAGCTTGCGCATTGCCGACGCTGCGCTGCGTCTCGGCCGGGTAGCCGAGCAGAAAGTCGGCGAACGCATCGCCCGTTGTGTTGGGATTGTTCGGATCGTCGGTATAGGATCCGTTAAAGATGAAATTGCCCCGCGCAAACAGACTTTGCAGATACGCCATGGTGAAATGTGTGAACTCGAAACCAGCTTTCCAGGTGTGGCGTCCGACGGTGCGCGAGATGCCGTTGCCGAAACTCCAGGTGTTATCGCGTTGGGTCTGCGGGAGATTGTCCGAGTCCTGAACGGTTTCGTAATCGGTAACGGTGAGAGCTGGCAAACCGAACGTAGACGGATTGTTCGCCAGGCCGGTGATGCCCAGGTTCGCGAGCACGTTCGCTCCAAATGCATTGGTGGGCAAGTCGAATACCCGGAGCCGGGTGAACGCGAAGTGAGTTTCATTCACCCACGAGGCGCCCGAAAAAGTTTGTCCAAAAGCGATTTGCTGGGCTCGTAAATTCTCCGCCGTAGGAAGCGCGGGGAACGAGCCGGCCAATAGCGAGCGCTCGTCATTGATGGTGTAGCGCCCGAACAGACGGCTACGTTCGCCCCAGGCGCGGTCGATCCTCGCCGAACCGTTGTCGCTGTTATCGCGATTGGGCGTGGAATCGACGTAGTCGGATCCATTGTTCAGTGGAGCATTGGGCAGCGGCTCGTAGAGCGCGAGATATTTTGCCACCGCAGGATCGATCAGGCTGGCGGGAATAATATTATTCGCAAACGGAGTTCGGTTGCCGTTGGCATCCAGACTAAGCGGATCGTAGATAGTCGCGCCGCCGGAAAAATTGCCGCCGCGCACGGCCGCATCCGGAACCAGGTGCTGCGTGGAGTTGGACGAAAGCGAGCGCAATCCTTCGTAGCTCACAAAGAAGTACGTGGATTTGGCCAGTGGGCCGCTCAAAGTTCCGCCAAACTGATTTTGGCGGAAGATAGCGTTGGGTAGCCCGGCTACCGCGAAGAAACCCGACGCGTCGGTAGCTTCATTACGAAAAAACTCGAATACATTTCCGTGAAACGCCTGGCTTCCGGACTTGGTGACGACATCGATCACACCGCCGCCATTTTGCGCAAACTCGGCGGGAGCAAGCGAGCTCTGTATCCGGAACTCGGCCACCGACTCCATCAGGGGCATGACAGCGATGGAGGAGGTGTTCCGATCCGTGTTATCGGCGCCATCCAGGATGTAGCTGTTCTCGGTGGAGCGCGCGCCATTAACGGGCGCATTGAATGCCACGGCGCCGCGATTGCCCTGCAGGTCGTTGATGATGTCGTGCGTGAATCCGCCAAGTTGCCGTGGGATCGCGCCCGGACCCAGCGTGACCAGATCCACGATCTCGCGGCCCAGCAACGGCAGCTCCTCGAAGAAATTTGATCCGAGCGTGTAGCCCTCCGACGCTTCATCGGTCTGCAGCGGGGAAGCGTGCGCGGTTACTGTCGCGGTCTCGTGCACAGAGCCGAGCTTAAGGTCGAAATCCAGACGAAGCTTTTGATTGACCTCCACAAAAATAGGGGACACGGTCACAGCCTGAAAGTCGTTGTGTTGCGCGGTGACCGTGTAAGCCCCGGGAAGAAGATCGTCGATGCGATAGCTGCCGAACTCGTTGCTGGCTGCCGATCGCGTGAAACCTGTGTCGTTATTGCGCGCCACGACGAGCACCGCTCCCACCGACGCGCCCTTTTCGTCACGAGCGTCGCCCAGCAGGCTGCCGGAAGAAACCTGGGAAAAGGCGGGGATCTGGAAGACGGGCAAGACAAGGAATACCAGCAAGACAAGGAATGCTAAGAGCGGGCGGGGCATGATTAGGCTCCGTTGTCCACGAGTTGCTTGAGGCGCGCCACTGCCTGGTCCAGATCCGAGTACCGCATTTCCCGGAGCTGCGCGCTTACGATGCCCTGGTAACAATGCCGCTGCGCTTCGCGGACTACTTTCGTTCCAAAGACCGCATATCGCGCCCAATCCTCCAGCACCCATTCTTTCGAGAGGTGACGCAGGCGGGCTGGCCCAACTCCATCGCGATTCAGATAAACGACATGGTCGATGTTGCAACCCGGCGCAGTATCCACCGCCAATTCACGAGTGAGGACCTCGATGGCGACTTTGCCGTTCGGGCGAATCGTTACCACACGATCGGCAAGCTCGGGGAACAGTTGTGGCGCATCGGGACGAAAGCGGATGCTGTATGGATCGCCGAGCGCATAACGGTCGTTCCGTCCGCGCACCAAAAACAGGGCATCGTCGCTCACATACGTCCAGCCCGCTCGCGCGCAGGCATAGGCGAGCGTGCTTTTGCCGGCGAAGGAATCGCCCGCCAGCATCACTCCCTTCCCGTTTCGCACCACTAAAGCGCCATGCAGCGCTGCAAAGGCTCGCTGCTCGATGAGGGTAGCGGCTCCCGCGATCAGGAAACGATAACGCAGCATCGGATGATCGGCAGCCGTGTCCCGAGTTACCCAGCCGAACGCAAAACCGTTCTTGAAATCGCAAACCACGAAGTTCTCTTGATCCCCGACGATCGACATCATGTGCTCGCGCGATCGGATTACGGTCTCCACAGCAAGCGCGCCGCCGGCCTCCTCCAGGACACCCAGGCACAAGCGCACCGGCTTCTCATCGAACATCTGCTGGAACGCGCCCCAGCCCTCGGCTGCCGCGGCGATTACGTCCGACGAATTCGTTTCGAGTTCGAGCGGAAACCCGAACGGAAAAAACGTGCGGCGCAAGGGCAATTCGAAGGCGGAAAGAACGGGATCGGGACTCACCTTTTCCATGGATAAAAGTTCGGACATGCGGCTCGCTTCGTTGTCAGAGTAGCGATGAAAGCAGCGAATGCCAAGAGGTAAAGTCGCGAAAAGCCCAGATTTTACAACAATGGTACAAGCTCGAAACAAGCGCAGGCTTTACGCGGGAGTGGCGGGATTGCGTGGCCTACCGCTTACTTGAACTGCCACACAGTGTAAAAGGCATCGCTAAACACCGGCACCGCGTCACGGCCGGGTTTCCGCTCTCTCAGCATCACAACATATTCGCAGCGACAGGTCGCTAGAACTAGTTCTGCCTTTTCCCATTGGCCCGATGAGCAATAATACTTCGCGGGATCGGGAGCGTAGGCACGCGAACAGTTGCCGATACCGTCGATCCTCGACTGCGGATGCGTCGCGCTGAGCCAGGCAAGAGACTTGTGCGTTCGAAGCGCCAGGTCCAGGTATTGGTCCCTTCCGATACGGCGCGCGAAAAGCATTAGCATGGGAGCGTTCACTTCGATAATGGCGATGCCCAGCACGGCGAACAAGAGAACGCCGGCCAAAGCGGCGGCGACGGATGCGCGCAGGACGCGCGTTCCCAGCCCGTCGTAAAACGTCGTGGCTTTGCCGACCAGTAGCACAACCAGCAAACTGATCGGCAGGATCGCGTAGCGCACTATCCCAATCGTGGCTAGCCAGTATGCCAGGTAGATGCCGCAGAAAAGTAGGCAGGCGCGCGTCGCCCTTGTGCGCGTACCGCCTACGAGGACGGCGAGCGGCAGGAAAACGAGCAAGGCGAATCCCATTGGGTTGGGCAGCGGAGATTCGAAGACTCGCACGCCGTCGAACTGCGCCCGCCAGGGGACTCGCCAAAACCGCGCCCACCGGCTCTGCCCCGGCCCCTTCCGAGCGCCCTGGTTCCAGCTTTGGCTCAGAGTCGCCGGATAAACGGGATTCCCGGTGAGATATGCGGTTCGCACATGCCAGTAGAGAGCCGAAGCGGCCAGAATCGCACAGAAGAGCAGCGCGACGCGCAACCGCCGGGTTGTTTGAGAAGAGGTGTGATAGGACGCGTACAGGAAGAAGCACACTAAGGGAATCGCGCCGAACAACGCCACGTGCTTGATGGCGAGCGTCGAGCCCAGGAAGAGCGCGCCGATGGGAATCCACACCCGGTTGTGAGTTTCCAGCCAGCGAATGAAGGCCAGCAGCGCGGCCGCCTGGAAGAACACCATCGCCGAATCGTTCTTGGCGTTGACGCCGGACCAATGAGCGAAGGGCAGCATGGCCGCCGCCACTACGCCCACGAATGCCGCCACCTTGTTTAAGCCGCACGCGCGCGCGATCAGGAACAAAAGCGCCAGAGAGAGAACCCAGAAAAGCGGCGAGATCAACTGCGCGGCAGGTTGCCCTCCGAGCGACCATGCCAGCGCCATCAGCACCTCGCCTCCCTGGGGATAGTAGCTGTAATCCGCCGAGGGCATCACCGCGAGAACATGTTGCCCGGCGTAAAAGCGGGCCAGGGCCAGGTGCATGGCCAGCGGATCGTAAGCGATGCTCGGCGCGAGCGACTCGGCCACCGCGGAGGCGGCCGCGAATACCGCGAATACAAATGCGATTCCGGCCATCGGGTGGGCACTGCCGGCTGTGGCGGTCACAATTTGCCGGACAGCCTGGACGCCAACAACGACTTCCGTTCTGAAAACCAGACACGGAACCGCGAGCAGCAGAATGAAAACCGGTGCGTAATAAAGTCGCGACAACCCGAGCACAAACAAGATCGGAATCAGCAGGGCGGCGCCCAGCCCGAAGCCCAGAGTCAGCACGTCGGCAGGGGTCGCCATAGGAACGCGGAGGAGGCGGGCGAAGCGGCACCCGGACGCCAGGCAGGCGAGAAATAACACCGCAACCACCAGCGCTGCAACGGGTTGGTACAGCAGCAGGCAGAGGGCGCAGAAGGCCGACAGTGCGGGGATTTCGTATCGCCACAGCCGCTCCCGGCGAAGCCACAGATACGCGGTGCAGGCAGCGGCGGCAAGCGGCAGAGCGGCCAGCAGCAGCGTACGGAAAATGGGTCCGGGGCTGCTAAAGTAATCCACTTCCCAGCGGAAGTACCGCGCCGTTACCACCGTGGCAAGGATGAGCCAGGCCAGCCAGACCGACGCTCTCACTCGATTTACTGCCACGCCCATGGCAAGCTCTTCGGTCATGAGAGACGAAAACGCGATCCCGGCAAGTGCTTCGGCCGCTTCCAGTGCTTGTGCTGAGTTACAATGAGCCGATTGTACCCTGCGCTTGCGAGCGCCTGGGCGCGGCCGTCAGGGAGCGGTTGTCGCCCGTGTTCTTCGATATGACCTTCGACATCGAAGCCGACTGGACGCTGAACCTGTTGTGCAATTACGATTGCACGTATTGTATTTCGCGCGCTCCGAAAGAGCACCCGCTGGTGGGAAGGCTTTCTCCCGAACAATATCTGAATTTTTTTGACTCCACCGGGAAAACCTGGCTGCTGCACCTGACCGGCGGCGAACCGTTCGTTCACCGGGACTTTGTGGCGTTGTGCCAGGCGCTCGCGTCGCACCATTACATCTCCCTGAATACCAATCTGTCATCCCGCCGCGTGCGCGATTTCGCGGACGTCGTCCACCCGTCGCGCGTCCAATACATCCACTGCGGCGTTCACGTGGAAGAGCGGGACCGGCTGAAAGGCTGGCGTCATCTCTTGGCCAATATCGAGTTGCTGCTCGAGCGCGGATTTCCGCTCTTTGCCTCGCTGGTCATGACTCCTTCCGCCTTTGCCGAATACTCGCGGGTGGCGGAGCCGTTCACGTCCCTCGGAGTTCCGTTGATCCCGAAGGTGCTGCGAGGCGGCTTCGAAGGCCGCTGGTATCCGCAAGCCTACACTGAGGCCGAGCGCGCTCAGTTCCGTTTCCTGTCCGAGCAGTCGCAGGCCATCGCGGGCGCTAGTAAGTGGCAGCTCTCTCGCCACGCTCCGACGGTCAATCCATTTCTCGATCGCGACTATCTCCACGGATTTCCCGATTTCAGCGGCATTTCATGTTCGGCGGGCAGGCTTTCCGTTTCCATCGGCTATGACGGAAGGATTTTCCGCTGCGGGTCGAAGACCGTGCTCGGCAATATTTTCGAAAAGCGGCTCAACCTGTTTGTCGAAGACCGGCCCTGTGACGATGACTACTGTCCCTATTGGTGCCTGCGCTATTCCCGCTTCACCGACCAGGCTCCGGCGGATTACGCGCGCCGCAACGCGCCGAACGTATTCGACCAGGCGCTCGTCCGAATCCGTGGCGTCCGCCGCGAGATCGGGAATCGGATCGCGGAGATCTCTTTGCCGGCGCGGGACTGAATTGCCGGGCGACATCACAGCCCCGGCGCCGCTGGTCTCCGTCATTATCCCCACCTTCCATCGGCCGCGTCTGCTGCTGCGCGCGGTAGCGAGCGTTTTGAATCAAACGCTGCGCGAGATCGAAGCCATTGTGGTGCTGGATGGCGTTAATCCCGAGACCGCGCAGGCTCTCGATTCGATCGTCGATCTCCGGCTGCGAACCATCGTCTTGCCGCAACCTGTGGGATGCGCGGGCGCTCGCAACGCCGGCGTCAGCCAGGCCCGGGGAGACTGGGTTGCATTTCTCGACGACGATGACGAGTGGTTTCCGCGCAAGCTCGAAATCCAGATTCAAACAGCCCGGCAATCTCGCGCTACGTTCCCCATTGTTGCGTGCCGCCTGATTGCGCGCAGCGAGCGGGGCGACCTGGTTTGGCCGCTGCGCACTCCCACGCTCGACGAACCCATCAGCGACTACCTGTTCTGCCAGAGCGGCCTGCGCGGCGGCGAAGGCCTCATCCTGCCTTCCGCGATCCTTACAGCGCGAGAGCTGCTGACGCGAGTTCCTTTCCGGGCCGAGCTTCCCAGGCACAACGATGTCGACTGGTTGTTGCGCGCCAGCGCCGTTGCAGGCGCGCAGGTGAAGTTTGTGCCCGAATCCGATCCGCTGGCCGTCTGGCACATCGAGACCAACCGCCCCAGGATCAGCAACACGGCCGACTGGCGGTACTCTCTGGACTGGATCCGGCGCAACCGCGCCATGGTGACGCCCCGCGCGTATGCGTCATTTGTGCTGATCTGGGCCAGTTCCACGGCGGCGCGCGGCCGGCATTGGAAGGCCTTCTGGATTCTGCCCAGGGAGGCTTTCGCGCTCGGCAACCCCCGCACCGCCGATCTTCTGGCCCACCTGATCATCTGGCTGGTTCCTAGCAACGTTCGGAACGCCGTGTCGGTCTTCCTCGGCGGCCGCTCAAACCATCTAATTCGCGCCGGGAAGCGATCCACAAATGGCGCCGGACGGTAAACGCATCAGCGCCGTGTTGTCCACGCGCAACCGCGGTGGGGCGGTGGCGGGAGCAGTCCGCACCATCCTCCAAAACGACCATCCGGACTTTGAAGTGATCGTCCTCGACCAAAGCGACGACGCCCTCACCCAGGAAGCTCTCGGACCATTTCTGAGCGATCCGCGCGTGCGTTACCTTCCGAGCGCAAGCAGAGGCCGCTCGGCCGGACAGAATGCCGCAATTCGCGAAGCGCGCGGCGCTCTGGTGGTTATGACCGACGACGATTGCACCGTTCCACCCAACTGGCTGCGGGAATTCGAAGTGGCCTTCGCGACCGACCACCGGATCGGGATCGTGTTTGGGAACGTTCTCCCGGCTCCGCACGATCCTGCCCGGGGCTGCATTCCAGCCTATGTTCGCCCAAGCCCGTTTCTCGCCCGCGGCATTCGAGACAAGTACCGGGTGGAAGGTATCGGCGCCTGCATGGCAGTGCGGCGAAATGTCTGGCAGTCGCTGGGCGGCTTTGATGAGATGCTGGGTTCCGGTGCGCGATTCAGGGCCGGGGAGGACGGAGATCTGGTCGTGCGCGCCCTCTTGGCGGGCCACTGGATCTACGAAACGCCTGCCGTCCACGTGACACACCACGGGCTTCGGGAATGGGAGCAATTGCCGAACCTTATCGAAAGCTATTGGTTTGGAACCGGCGCCATGCTGGCTAAACCGGTCAGGACCGGCCACTGGCGGATCATCCCGCTGCTCCTTCGCCTCGGCGCTCGCTGGGCGTTCGGACGTTCCCTGGTAAGTGCCAGCCTGGGCAGCCGGCCGGAAAGGTTTCGCAAGCTCAGTGCGTTCTGCCGAGGATTCTTCGCGGGAGCGGCCAGCCGGGTAAACAAGCGGACCGGTCTGTATGTTCCGGCCACGCCCGCTTGTCAGGGTTTCGCCGGGGAAACCAGATGACGCCGGAACCGAAGTCTGGCAGCTTCTTCTCTACCGATATTTGGTGACCGCATCAGGGAGTACCAGCCGGCTGGAAACTCTCCGATGTGTCGTGTCAAGGAATCGACAGCGCCTTTAATCAACTCGCGGCTGACAGAGAGGCTTGACGGAACTCGTCCCAGTGGTTCGTACCCAAACCCTTGCATGTGTGGTCCCACCTTCCACTCGATCAGCGCAACCTGGTCCGCCGTTAATTCCTCCCGCCATTTTCCTATCCGTGTCGTGGTCACGGGTTCCTGGGCGCGCCGAAGCCACCCGCTGGGGCTTTGACAATCCGGGCTCTCCACCAGCATGGCGGAAGAGTACTCTTCGCCGATGAACGCACAGATTCGCCGAAGCTCCTCTTGCGGATGCGTGACCAATTCTTCGTAACGCACCGGCAAATACCGCGGGTACTGCCGCGCCCCCCAGGCGCCAAGATTCAAGCGCACCCAGGTGTTCGCGTTGGCCAGCACGCTATTGGGCTGCCGGGGCATGCGCACCAGGGACGCCACTACGTCGCGTGGATCGCGCAGGATGTGGACGATGAACGCATCGGGGTACCATTCGCAAAGCGTTTCGGTGAACAGTGCATGCCCGGGCGACTTTTCGCCGCAACGTCTCTTGCTGTTGGCTTCCGCGTAGAAGCGCAGGAACGATGTGAAAAACGCTTCGTAGTTGGCGCCTTCCCGCAGCAGCGTCTCTTCCAGAGCCGGCAAATCCATTTGCATCCTCTTGACGCGCTCGGTGGAAAGATATTCCTTCGCCAGACGGCGGCGGTTTCCGAAATCGCTCAAATCGCCAAACGCCCGCCGGCGCGCGTAGATAAGGCGGCGGAACTGCGTCTCCAGGCAAATAGCCATCGCCGGGTGCCGGTTCAGCATGTTTCGCAGCAGCGTACTACCGCTGCGTGGCGAACCGACAATAAAGATCGGCGACACCAGGCGCATCGCTCAGGTCTCCTCCGTTGGAACGGACTTCAGATACCGCTCGCGGGCGGCTTCTTCACTTACCAGTTTTGAAGACCGCGTTAGGTAATACAAGACAGCTGGAAACTGCCTCACTCGCTTGCTAACTGCATCGCAGGCAGACGATAGCAGGTCCCAGACGATGGCCGGGACCGGAGGGCGGAGTCCGACGGCCTGGTATCCGAACGTCCGCATGTGAGGCCCCACGTACCATTCCACCAGCGCGACCTGATCCGCCGTGAGTTCCTCGCGCCATTTGCCAAGCCGTTCGGTGGTCACCGGCTCTTCGGCGCGCCGGAACCAGGGCAGGTCGGCCGTGGGATCCCAATTGGGTGTCAGCATGGCGGGAGAATAGTCTTCTCCGACGAATGCGCAGATGCGCCTGAGCTCCTGTTCGGGCTGCGCTACCAGTTGCTCGTAACGTACCAGCAGGTACTGCGGGCTGCTCCGCGTACGCCACGCGGCCAGGTTGAACTGCTGCCACGAGCGCGCGTTCGAACGCACATTCCCGGGCGCCCAGGGCATACGCAGCATCGACGCCACCGCATCCCGCGGATCTCGCAGCAGATGAATCACGCTGGCCCCGGGATACCATTGGCACAGCATTTCGGCGACTAGAGCATTATGGGGAGTTTTTTCGCCGCAGCGCTTCCGCCCATGCGCTCGCGCGAAGAAACGCAGCAATGAGAGGAACAGCTCCTGGTAGCTGGCGCCTTCCCGCAGCAGCGTTTCTTCCAGAGCTTGCAGATCCACCTTCATTCTGTGCATGCGCCGCGTGGCCAGGTATGCTTTCACCACGCGCTCTCGGTTGCGCATGTCGCTCAGGCTGCCGAAGGTTCGCCGCCGCGCATAGACCCAGTGAAAGAACTCCGTTTCGCGGCAGATGGCGATCGCCGGATGACGGTTCAGCATGTTCCGCAACAATGTTGTGCCACTCCGCGGCCCGCCCACAATGAAGATAGGTGCGTCCATGCTCTTCCAGGTACTCTTCAGGATTCTAACAGCCGCGTGAAATCGGTAGACTCGCTGCTATCATTGGCAAACTGGTGACGTAGTGCGCAAACGGATCGGTATATACTGCCTCGCGGCTGGAAGCGGAGGCGCGGGAAAATCCTGCGGGGTTATCGCGGAGCGCCTCAGCCGGGATCACGATGTGTCGCTGATCGTAGGCGAGCCTTACCCGGCATCGCAATTGGAGTCCTACTTCGCCGTTGACTTCTCCCGCGTGCGTCTGGTCCCCCTGCAATTACCAGTTGAGACTATTCTGCGCCGATGGTCCCGGTCCGCGTATGCCCCGCAGGCCGCCCGCGCGCGCCTGGATTTGATCCGCGCCAGGCTCCGGGACGTGCTGGAACCGAGGTACGGCAGCCAGATTCAGGCGCTCGGACTTGATTTGCTCATCAACAAGAATCCTCGTAGCATACTGCCGTGCCCGTCGCCGCGCGGCGTGTATCTGTGCATGTTTCCCCGCGACATGAAAGGCCAGCTGCGCCCCGATCCAACCAGCGGACTCTTCGAGCGCGCCTATGCCGCTTTAGGAAACCGCGTGGCTGGGATGACCGAGGACGTGCTGGATTCCTATCAAGTCATCGCCGCCAATTCCAGTTTCACCGCCGAATGGATCGGGCGCATGTGGCGGCGCAAATCCACCGTAGTCTACTCTTCCTGCGAGGACATGGGACCACCGGCCACCAAGGAGAAAATCATTCTCCATGTTGGCCGCATCCTGCCCGCCTGGCGCAACGACTACAAGCACCAGGGGACGCTTCTTGACGTCTACCGTGGCATGACCGCGCTCCACCAGCAAGGCTGGCAGTTGCATTTTGCGGGGACGCTGCAGCCTGGAATTGCCGGCGAACGCCGTCTTGCGGAACTGGCGCGCGCCGCGCAGGGCTTGCCTGTGAAGTTTCATCCCAGCGTGGGTTTCGATGAGCTGCGCAACCTCTATCGCCGCGCTTCCATCTACTGGCACGCCACCGGCTACGGCTCTTCTCCCGAACAGCATCCGCGAAGGCAGGAACATTTCGGAATGACCATCGTCGAAGCGATGTCGGCGGGTGCGGTGCCCGTAGCGCGGAACACGGGCGGTCCTCGGGAGACCGTGCAGAATGAAGTCTCCGGATTCCTTTGGAACAATTTGGATGAATTGCAACAGTACACTGCGCTTCTCGCGACAGACCCGGCTCTGCTCCAGCGGCTCGGCGCGCGGGCAGTCGCATCCGTCGCGCGCTTCCACCGCACTGCGTTTGAGGACCGTATTGAAGCGCTAGCCGAGTCGCTGCTTGCACGCAACGCCTGAGCGTGGCCTTGGCTATCCGTTTAGACCGCGCGCCAGGTCGAACGCCGGCAGTCCGCTCTCCTGGATCTTTCGCGCCAGTTCATTCGACGGCCGCTGGGTGATCACCAGGCGTTCCGCCCAATCCGTGAGGTCCTCAAAACAGTTGGTCAGCAGTTTGCCGATATGCGGGATTGCCTTCAGGATGTAGTCGCGATTGGACCATAAATCCGATCCATCTGAATGTGCGCATCATAGACGCGAATCTCCCGTCCCTTACCAATCAAATGTCTCGAGCAGCGATACTACCGGACTTTCGCGCAGGTCGTCTGTGTTCTCTTTAAACGCGAGACCGACCACGCCCAGCCGAACCGGGCCCAGATCGAGCGCGCTTCAATAGCGCGCCGCAGATGCTCCTCATTGCTGGGAAGAATCGACTCGAGCATCGGCAGCTTCAGGTCCAGTCGCGCCGCGCGATAGCGCATGGCCCGCAAATCCTTGGGCAGGCAAGATCCTCCGAACGCGAAGCCTGGTTTGAGATAAGCGGCGGAGATATTCAATTTGGCGATCGCGGCACAACGTATCCAGAACCTCCTGAGGCGCAACTTGCAGCGCCTCCGCGAGCGTACCGATCTCATTGGCGAAGTGATCTTGACCGCGTGAAACGCGTTGCAGGCGTACTTAATCATTTCCGCCGTTCGCAGAGTCGTCAGGCAAGGCTCCACGCCCCCAGTTGCATATAACGACGCGACGGAACGGATCGCCGCCGGATCATTGCCGCCCACCACGATCAGCGCGGGCTTCATGAAATCCGCCACAGCCGCACCCTTCGCGCAGAAACTCGGGATTAGCGACCACGCTGAGGCCGCGTAGCTTGGCGAAAGCGGGCATGACCACCTGTTCACAAGTACCCGGAAACACGGTGCTGCGCACCCCGACCACTAGCGGCCGCTGCCGCAGGACGCACGTCGCAGCCAGGTCCTGGCTCGCGCGTTGCAGTTGATCCACGCTAAGGTTGCCATTCAGTTCCGAGGGCGTCCCGACGCACAGGAGAGCGATGTCGGCATCCGCGATCGCCTCGGCTGTAGACGTGGATGCGGCGAGCCGGCCTGCGGCAACGTTCTCCTTCACCAGCGCTGCCAGGCCAGGCTCGTAGAACGGCGCCTCGCCCCGCCGCACACTTGCAACCTTATGCTCGTCGCGGTCTGTACCGCAAACGTTGTGTCCCGTGGCAGCCAGACATGCAGCCGTGACACATCCGACATAACCCAATCCGAGGACCGCCACGCGGGGCAATTCATTCATGGCCGTCAACACAGCACACCACAGATATTCGATTCGCTTTCTGACAACATCGCAAGCCGAGGATATCAGGTCCCATATGATGGCCAGCGCTCGGTTTCGCGGCAGATAGCGATCGCGGGACATGCTGTACCGTGCACTGCTATGATTGTTAACTTAAACGTGGCCAATTCTATAACGGTGGTCATCCCCGTTTACAATGGCGCAGCTACTCTGCGAGACTGTCTCCACTCGGTATTTCAAAGCGCGGACTCGTCCTGTGAATGCATTGTTGTCGACGACGGTTCTACCGACGATTCGGCGGAGATCGCGCGACTCGCCGGTGCGCGGGTGATTCAATTGCCTTCGCGCCACGGTCCGGCACACGCCCGAAATCTGGGTGCGCGCGCGGCATTGGGCGGTATTCTGCTGTTCATCGATGCCGATGTATGCCTGCACCAGAACACGCTGGGCAGGGCCGTGGCGGCCTTGGCCGGGGACAACTCCATCGATGCGCTGATCGGGTCCTACGATTTTGAACCGGGAGCGCCGAACTTTCTGTCGCAGTACAAGAATCTGTTCCACTCCTTCGTCCATCATCACGGGCGCCGCGACGCCAGCACTTTCTGGACCGGCTGCGGGGCCATCCGGCGCAGCGTTTTTCTGGCGACCGGAGGTTTCCCGGAACACTGGACCAGGCCGTCGGTGGAGGACATCGAGTTCGGCGCGGCGATTCGCCGACTGGGCGGCCGCATCCGGCTCGACCCGGATCTGGAGGTCAAACATCTCAAGCGCTGGGATCTGGCCGGACTGCTGCGAACCGACATCTTCGATCGCGCCATCCCTTGGACCAGGCTGATGCTGCGCAGCGGCGCCATGCCGAACGATCTTAATCTGCGGATCGACCAGCGGTTCTGCGTTGCCTTGGTGTGCCTGGCCCCTGTACTCGCCGCTCGATTTCCGATACTTGCGTTCCTGTCAGTTTTATTGACGATGGCGTTGAATCTGCCGCTCTACCGATTTTTTGCCGCTCGGCACGGCTGGTGGTTTGCCGCCCGCGCTGTGCCATTGCATTTGCTTTATTTTCTGTACAGCGGCCTGGCCATGATGGCCGGTGTGACGCTGTACGCGCTGGAGTCCAAACCGGCGACGGTCCAGCTGGAAATCGGCAAGGAGACGGTACCGGGTCCCGGTCCGGACCTCAAGGAACGTCCCGTGGATGTCTGCTGACGTCCTCCCTTGACCGTTGTGTGCGCCGCGCGCGCCGCTCAAAAGGAGTATATGATGTGAAGCGGCCGTTGCCAGATGAGATTAAGCGCCATCGTCAGCCCGTTGATTCTCGCAGGCCTGTGGCCGGTTCTGCTTTCGGTTCCCGCCCTAGCGTTGAGCGTCTGCGCCGATCCCGATTACCTGCCGTATTCCAATCGAGCCGGCGCCGGGTTTGAAAACAAAATCGCCGAAGCGGTCGCCAGGTCGCTGGGTGAAACAGTGGAATATACATTTGCGAGCCACCGTGGGCATGGCGGATTTCCCCAATTCCTGTCGTCTACGCTCGACGCGAAGAAGTGCGACGTGGTGATGAGCATTCCCTACGGCAGCCGGGAAGAGCTTACCACGCGGCCCTACTACATCTCGTCCTACGTTTTTGTTTTCGAGAAGAGCAAGAAGTACGACATTACGAGTATGGATTCGCCGGTGCTGAAGCGGGTGAAAGTCGGTTTCGAACGCGAGACGCCGGCCGAGGACGCTTTGAAAATGCGCGGGATGATCCCGGCGGCGATGGCTTTCGACGTAGCCACTGACGACGGCGAGTCGCCGGCCCTGATGCTGGACGCGCTGAAGAACGGAATGATCGACGTCCTGATCACCTGGCAGCCGGCCATCGGCGCCTTCCTGCGCACCGCTCCGAATCTGGACGTGGTTCCGGTCCCCAATGAACGAGCCTTGGGACCACCGGAGCAATACGCCTTCCCGATGTCGATGGGCGTTCGGGCCGGCGATGAAGCGTTGAAGAAACGGCTCGACGATGTGATCGCAAATCATCAGACGGAACTGACCGCGATCCTGGCCGAGAATGGCGTGATGTCGTATGCGCCGCGCCACGGAGACGATCAACGTTGAAACTCGCCCTGATCCTTGCAATGATGACCTTCGTCATCGCGATGGCGGCGCCCGCGCAGGACGGCGAGAAATTGATCAAGGAGAACGATTGTTCTTCGTGTCACGCCTTGGATCGACAGGTGGTGGGACCGGCTTATCAGTCGATCGCCAAGAGCCACGATAGTCAAGCGGATGCACGGGGACAAGCTGGCCGCGAAAATTCGTGACGGCGGCAACGGCATGACGCCGCATCCGGATTTGACGGACGCTCAGCGCACAGCCATGGCGAAGTGGATCCTCTCGCAAACGGGATCTGCCGCTCCCGGTCCAGAGCGAAATGAAATCGTATCCTTACACGCTGAAGGACGGCGCCACCGTCAGCCTGGACTTTCCTCTGTTTCTGGAAGGCCAGGCGCCCAAAGTGACGAAGGATGTCTTCCATGGCTATCAGCTCTTTAATTCGTACTGCTACCGTTGTCATGGCACGGATGCAGCCGGTAGCCAACTGGCGCCCGATCTGCGCCACTCGCTCACAGCTGGGATGAAGCAGCGGGATTTTCTGTCCATCGCGATGACTGGGAAAAAGGAACAGGGAATGCCCGCCTGGGCCGGCTTCCTCAGCGAGGACGATGTTGTTCACATTTTCAGGTATGTAAAAGGACGAAGCCTCGATCTGGTATCTTCCGGCAGGCCACCGTCCGCGCAAGACTAAATAAAAGGAGCTTTTGGAATGAACCCGATGAAGCAGCTCTGTCGCCTTACAATCGCATTCGGGACCTGCGCCTTGCTTGCTCCCGTGGTTACTGTCGCCAATGAACCGCTCCAAAAGGATTCCGAGGACGCGAACCAGTGGGTAATTCCATTGGGCAGCTACAGCGGGATCCGGCACAGCAAGCTGAGCCAGATCACCAGCAAGAACGCCGGGAAGCTGAAGGTTGCCTGGACCATGTCCACCGGCACGCTGCGCGGGCAAGAAGGCCAGCCGCTGGTGATCGGCAACATGATGTACTTCGAGAGTTCATACCCCAACTTCGTGTACGCCATCGACCTCGACAACGTTGGGCAAATCGTTTGGAAATTCGCTCCGGAGCAGGATAAGTTCTCGCCGTCGGTGGCCTGCTGCGATCTGGTGAACAAGGGCGTGGCCTACGCCGACGGAAAGATTCTCATTTCCACCTTGGACACGCATGTCTACGCGCTGGACGCGAAGACCGGCAAGGTGCTGTGGAACGCTCAGAACGGGGATCCGCAACTGGGCCAAACCATGACCATCGCTCCGCTGGTGGTGCACGACAAAGTGATCGTGGGGATTTCGGGCGGAGAGTACGGTGTGCGCGGGCATCTCACCGCTTACGATCTCAATACCGGAAAGCTGGTGTGGCGCGCCAACAGCGTCGGGCCCGATTCAGGAAATTCTTTTCGATCCCGCCAAGACCATCGATGCAGCCACGCAACAACCGGTGGGCAAGGATTCCAGTCTCAAAACGTGGGCCCAGGACGGTTGGAAACTAGGCGGCGGCACCACCTGGGGCTGGTATACCTACGATCCCCAGCTCAATCTGGTGTACTACGGCAGCGGAAATCCGGGAACGTGGAATCCTGGACAGCGGCCTGGCGACAACAAATGGTCCACCAGTTTGTTCGCGCGCAATCCGGATACGGGAGTGGCGGCGTGGGTCTACCAGATGACTCCGCACGACGCCTGGGATTACGACGGCATCAACGAAAGCATTCTCACCGACAGCGTGATCGACGGCCAGACCATCCCCACCATGACGCATTTCGATCGCAATGGCTTTGCCTACGTGCTGGACCGCCGCAATGGCAAGCTTCTCCGCGCCAACAAATTCGATCCCTCCACCAACTGGGCCGAGAAGATCGACTTGCAGACCGGCCGGCCGGTGCTCAACGAAGCCAAGATGACCAAGGAAGACGTCAACGTCAAGGACATTTGTCCGGCCGCGCAGGGCGCCAAGAACCATCAGCCGGCTTCCTACGATCCCAAGAGCAAGCTGTTCTATCTCGGCACCAATCACATCTGCATGGACTACCAGGCATTCAGCGTCAAATACCGCGGCGGCTTTCCGTATGTGGGCGCCACGCTGAGCATGTTCCCAGCCGACCACGGCGATGTCCGCGGCAGGCTCATCGCGTTTGACCAGGTCACCGGCCAGACCAAGTGGTCGGTGAATGAGATGTTCCAGGTCTACAGCGGGCCGCTGACCACCGACGGAGGCGTACTCTTCTACGGCACGCTGGATGGCTGGTTCAAAGCCGCCGATCAGGCCACAGGAAAGATTCTGTATCAATTCCACGCGCCTTCCGGCATCATCGGCAATCCCATCACTTACACGCACAAGGGCAAGCAATATGTTGCGGTGCTCACCGGAGTGGGAGGATGGGCGGCCATCGGTCTCGCCGAAGGCCTCACCAAGGGGAGCGAAGGGCTGGGCGCCGTCGGCCTCACCGCCTCGCTCGCCGACTACACGAACCTCGGCGGAACGTTGATGGTCTTCTCGCTGGAATAGCGGCAGGCGCTCGATTCCCTCCCACTCAGGCATGACCAGGCCGGTTAAGGACGATGTCGAAACTGTGCTGAGCCGCCATCGTCACGGCTTGGTTGGCCCGGCCCAGGCTAGCGGCCAGGTTTTTGCAGATCCTGGTTCTGATCGCTCTTGCGGGAATAACGCCGCCCTTCTTTTTTAACGACTTGTGGCATCCGCGCCCTTTCCAAACGCTTCCATCGCCCAAGAGACCAGATGTCTACACGACGGCGAGTAGCCCGGCAAGGCCTAGGGTTTATGCACTAACACCGATCAGGTTCCATATTGATGACCATCCAGATTGACGATAGACGAAAAAGGTTAACTGATGGTCCCCGAAGCCCCTAGTCCGGCCAGTGTCAGCAGTCGGCAAGAGGTCGCGCTCACCTGCTACTTGAGCGTCATGCTGGCGATGGCCAAGTCAATGCGTGCCGTTTGCTCGCGCGCGGGTCTCATTTATGGCGATCGGCTGACCAGGTTGCCGCGCAGGCTGGGCTTCGAGGCTACGCCGGAGGCGCTCGAAGAGAGCCGGGAAGTACTGGAGGCGGATCTGGCCGAATACACCGAAGCCACCAGCGCCTGGCTGGACGCCGGTTCCAACCTGGCCAGGGAGATGGTAACCATCGTCGCGGGGCTCGATCGGTGCGCCGATGAGAGCCAGAATTTGCATGCCGCGATGCTGGATGGCCTGGCGCAGCAGATGGCCGAATCCGCGGAGGTGGAGACAGATTCCAACCTGCGCGCCTCGCTGAAGCGTTACGCCCTCGGTCTCCGTTCTTACTTGCAGCGCCGGCACCTGGAGAGCCGGTCTTCTCTGGAGGACCTGCAGAATCGCGCCGACCAGCTAGCCAAGTGGCTCGCCCGCGCGGATCCATCCACTAGCACTGACCCGGTAACCGGGTTGCCGAACCGTGCGGAAACCGAGCGGCAGATCGAAGCTTGCTGGCACACCGATAAACCGATTTCGGTTCTCGTCTTCGAGTGGAAAGAGGCCGTTCCGGCGCCGCCGGAGAGCGGGGCCACTGCCATCGCCAAGCAGCTTGGGGATCGGCTGGCGGACCTGGTGCGTCCTCGCGATATCGTGGGCCGCTGGGGGCCAAGTCAGTTCACAGTGATCTTCGAGTGTCTTGGCGCGGAGGCCAGCGGGCGTGCGGGCAGCATAGCGGAATGGCTCACTGGCGGTTACTCCGTCGTAGTGGACGACGTCGTTTCCACCATCCCCGTTCGAGTATCGGTGACGGTGATTGAACGGCTCCCTGAGGAGCCGCTCGCCCACCTTGTGGAGAGGATCGAACAGCTTCGGCCGGCCAAACCTGCCGCCTTGGACCTAGGTTCCCAAGCGGGCAGCGCCTTGCGCTATTGAACGGTTCGGCGGAAGTAGCCGCGCGCCAGCTCCGGTTTCACTTCTAAAGCTTGCACCCAGCACGTTCGCGCTTCTTCCTTTTGGCCCAGTGACTCCAGAACATGGCCGAGATTCAATTTGGCTTCCGCGAAATCCGGCCGAGCTTCGAGCGCCAGGCGGTAGAACCGCGCTGCATCCTCCGGGTTGTTGAGTTGCTGCGACAGCAGCCCGGTGTTGTACAGGACCTCCGAGGTGGACACGCCGGCGTCGATCAAGCGCAGGTGGTACTTCAGGCCTTTCTCGCGATCGTCGCGCTTGAGCGCGATCGCGGCCAGGCCTTTCAACGCTTCCACCGAGTTCGGGTGGCGCGTCAAGAGCTTCCGCAGAACGGCATCGGCCAGGTCGTCATGGCCGGCGTTGGAATGGGCCATGCCCAGGTTGATTTCCGCCTCCGGCCAATCCGGCTGCTTGGCCAGGCAGGCTTCAAAGGCCGCAATGCTTCCGGCGTTATTGCCGCGCTGCAGCTGCAGGTAGCCCAGCCGGAACCAAGCGTTCTCAAGGCCCGGATTTTTCTCCACTAGTTTCGCGTACATGGCTTCCGCCGTGTCCAGTTGTCCCTGACGCTCCGCCATCCAGGCCACTTGAAAGCGCAGGTCATCGCGGTCGGGCGCGATCTGAATGGCGCGCTCAAAGCACGCGCGCGCCTGGCTCAAGTCTTCCAGTTCCTGGTAAGCCACGCCCAGATTCACATGCGCGTAGATGGCTTCCTCGCGTATCTCGCGCGCCCGCTGGTAGGCCTGAACCGCCTCCGGCAGACGTCCCAGTCTTTGATAAGCGACGCCCAGGTTGAACCAGTCATTATAGACCGACGGTGACAGTTCGGTGAGCCGCGCGGCGTGCTGCGCCGCCGACTCAAAGTCATCGCGGGCGAACGCCGCGACGGTCAGGCCCTCCAGCGCGGCGGGCGCATCCGGATGAATCATCAGCAAGCGCTCGGCATAGCTGCGGACCATCTGGTAATCCTTGCGCTGCAAGGACAGGCTGATCATGTTGACCAGCGAGTCTTCCGCCTTGGGATTGCGCTCCAGAATCCGCTGATACAGCACCGCGGCTTCTTCGAATTCCCAACCCATTTGCAGCGCCACCGCCTTGCCGAACATCGCGGCTTCACTCTCTGGAACGCGGGCCAGGGCGGCATCGAACGCCTCCCGTGCCTCCTGGGGCTCATTGAGATGCAGCAGGCCGGCGCCGATCGCCAACTGCATCTCCAACGCTTTAGCGCCCAGCGCCAGCGCCTGCCGGAAGCTTTCCACAGCCTCCGCATGGCGGCCCAGGTTCTGCAAGCAAAGACCAAGACTCGATCGAACGTCCGCATCCTGGGTGCGAAGCGCGGCCAGGCGCGTGTAACTGGCGGCAGCTTCCTCGTAACGCTGGAGCTCGAACTGGAGGTGCGCCCGAGCAGCGGTGATCTCCGTCAAGCTGCTTTCGTTGGCTCCCGCCTCTGCGCCCGCGAGAGCATGCAGAGCCCGTTCGCTATCACCCTGTATGTAATGGGAGACGGCGCGCGCCAGATTGCGCGAGGAAGGGTCCGGCTGAAAAGCGGCTTGGACCGCGCTCGGAACTTGAGCTTCGGCGACCGCGTTTTGATCTGTCTTGACTATTTGTTCCATCAATCCACCTCGTGTCCTCGAACCTTGAACAAATTCCCAGAACTGAATCGAGCAGTTTCTGGCCGGGTTTAGCCGGTATAGGTACTGAAGCCATTTGATCGGCTTTCTAAGGCGTTTTCTTTATAGGTGCCGCGCCATTCTCAGGCACGAAATCAAGATGGGCCTTAGGGAGGGTGATTTCAATACGGGTGTCAGGCCCCGAGGCTGTGTCAGGCCCCGACGCTGGTTAGCCCAGCCGCGGTTGGGCCGGCGCCGGGCAGGCCGGCCGTTACGGACCAAGCCAAAGGCCGGAAATCTGGAAAGGGCTGTACCGTGCCGACGGTTTGGGAGGGAGGCGCTGGACGCCACCAGACTCTATGGCTGCCAGGCGCCAAACCAATCGCTGGGGCAGGCGGCCCGGCTGACAACGACGGCAGCACGGTGCTGGACTCCACGCGAAGTTCGCAGGACGCCCGCGGAATACCGTGGGCACCGTCGATGCAGGCCATCTTGAGCGAGCCTCCTAAAGAACTCGCGCAAAGGCCCAAACCCACGGCGCCAGTCACCGGTTCGACTCCGAAAGGCGCGGGAGCCAGTGGAAGTACGGGCATGGAGGCCGGTTGTGAGCGAACCCCGGCAAGATAAGGCGGAGCCGTTCCCGCGCGCCCCGGAGGAATGGCGTGAATGGCCGGGGGGCGCAGGGAAGCTTGCATCGGCGCGACGGGCGTCCAGGTGACTCCGCCGGGCTGCGGCATCAATGGTGTGAGCCGGTACACGCGCCGGCTGGGGGTCCACGGGCGAAGCGCTTGGGGGCGGCCCTGAATCGCACTTATTCCAATCGTGGCGGGCCTGCCCAGATTCGAAGGGTTACAAGCCGGAATTGAGATGGAGAGTGACCGTGACCAGGTAACCAGCGACCAGGGGCTGGGACTCGACGGGTGTAAGTACGCCGCGTCCAGCGCGGACTGCCTTTCGCTGACAGTAACCGGCAGCCGGCGTGCCTCGCGCCACAAGGGCCGGGTGCTGGACCACAACGGCAGGGCCGGCGAGGAGATCGACAAGCGCGTGGACGGAAAGAGAAACGGAACCCCACCGGTGACTGCCGCCGCAGTCGCAACGGGGGGAGCGGAGTTCCGAGCGCTGGAACACGCTAGCGGCGCCGTATACTGGGCCATGCTCAACCCGATTGGCGACGACGGTGGAAAGCTGGCGCCTTGCGGAAGGAGGCTGCCGACTGTAGTCCGCAGCCACTCAAAATTGGCCTCGGCGGAGGAAGGGTCCGAGCGCAAAGGGGCCGTCGATTCCATCGCTAGCAGACTGATGGCCTTGTCCAACGCGAATACGCCGGACGTCGCCAGCGCCTGCCCGGCGCGCGGTGTCCGTAGAGGCGTTATAGGCGCCGGGAGATGCGCGGCTGGAGCGATCAGGAGTTCCTTCGGCAATAGCGGGATATCTAACACTGGCGCGAAGAACGGGTAACTGGCCAACGCCCAGTAATTCTCGGACTGGACGGGCGGAACCAATCGCTCCAGATCCCTCTGCGGACGCAATATGCCGGCCAGCGCGGGAAACGCCGGCCCGAGCCCCAGGCGCGCTTTCCACAAAGGGTCGCAAGCGGGGGCCAGTGGCGGGGGAGCAAATAAGGCGGGTAGCGGCGCTGCGCGGTGATCGGTTTGCCAAGAAGGCAGCCGCGGCTGCTGCATCGGGATCTCAATCGCATCGGTCTGAGGAGCTGGAGACGGCCGCTCGCCGGAACACGGCTCGCCCAATGGTAATGGGATCAGCGCCGCTCCGTTGGAATCGAGCACCAGCGTGGCCGAGGCGGAGACAACCACCGGCGGATACCCTTGAGGGACAAAGAGCCAGGTGGTTTTGCTTGCGGCTGGCGTTACTTCAACGGGAGATTGGGCCGGTGAGACACCCAGAACCAGCGAGGGCAAGGTCGGGAGCGGTAGCTCCTTTGTGGGGCTGGCCGGCAGTGTGGCACTGACCGGCAACTGGACAGTGGCCGATATCATGGGCTCAATGGCGCAGCTTTTCAGCGGAGGCGCGGGCTGTTCCTGACGAGTGGGCAGCTCATGAAGAAAAGGCGCTTCAGGCACTTCACTCCCGGTGGTTTTCTTAACGGCTTCCACCAGCTTAACGGCTTCCACCGGCTTAAGGGCTTCCACGGGCTTAAGGGCTTCCACTGCTTGCGAAGCTTGCTGGGCCACCAGCCTGGCGTGAAGTTCCGCCACCGAAGTAGTCGGTGCTTGTTCCAACCTCGCTTGAGCCAGTGCCGGCTGGAGCTCAGCGGGAGCCTGTTCTGCTTTCGCCTGTACCGGTTCCAACTCAGCTGGCGCCGGCGCCGGTTCCGGCTTAGCTTTCGATAGCTCCAGCTTGGGCTTGCTAGGAGTGAATTCGGCTACCGACTCGCGAAGGCGCTCAAAGGATAGACCGAAGTGCAGTTCCTGATGCTCCGGGGAGCAAAATGACTGCCCTTTCAACAGTTGGAAGATCCCTAAGCGTTTCTTGCAGTATTGGCAATGCATCTTCTAGAGAGCGATCCGCCCACCTTACTCTTCGGCAGAATCAGGCTTGTCCAGCAGGGCAAGACGCCCTAGTGCGCCGGCCATTATGTCGTTAACCTTAGAGCCGGTCTAAGGGAAATCGCTGACCGGTCTCAACTTTTGTCGTAGAATCTCTCTGGTAGCGAAGCACCCGTAAACAAGGAACCAGTCCAATGAAAAGACTCATCAAGACGCTCGTAATCGCGTCCACCTCGATCATTTTGCCGTCGGCGGAAGCGCAAGCCCCGGCGGCCGCAGGTCGCTATGCGGGCGCTGTCGTGAGGAAGCCCAAGCCGGCATTTCCCGGTCAGACGGACGCCCCACCGCCACCCAAACCGTCACCGCAAGTCAACGTCGAGATCGTCACCGCAAGACTCACCAGTCCGTGGTCCATGGCCTTGCTGCCGGACGGCAATTTTCTGGTTACCGAGAGCATCGGCAGCATGCGAATCGTCAGGCCGGACGGCGTGGTCTCGGCGCCCCTGGCCGGAGTGCCCGGCGTCAAGGTGGTTGCGGCGCAAGGCTTGCATGACGTGGTGCTGGACCCTGGATTCGCCCAAAATCGCCTCATTTACTTTTGCTATTTCGCGCCTCCGCGGGGCGAGGAACCTGCCATCTGGCCCACCGAGTTCTTCTATCAGCGGGTCTGGACCAAGTCGCTCGCCGAGCGCCGTACCATGGCGATCGGTGTGGAACGCACGGCCCGCGCCCGCCTTAGCAAAGACAACAAGAGCCTGGAGGATGTCGAGGTTCTGGTGGAGGGTGCGGAGCGCCGCATCGTCCTCGCTCCGGATGGAACGCTCTACGTCACCGGCGCCGACCGCTTCCGGCTCTACGACTCCAAATACGACGGCGTCGAACACGATTTTACCGATAATCCCGATATCGGCCGTAATTTTTCGGGACGCGTGCTGCGTATCAATCGAGACGGCTCCATTCCTAAAGACAATCCCTGGCTCAGCCGGGCAACCGTACCGCCGGAGACCTTTGCTCACGGACTTCGCGATCCCGAAGGCGCCGCCATCAATCCCACGACCGGAGAACTTTGGGTCACCGATCACGGGCCGCAGGGCGGCGACGAGATCGACATCATACGGCCGGGACGAAACTATGGCTGGCCGGATGTCTCTTACGGCGTGCAGTATGATTTTCAACGGACCGATGGGCGCAAGAACGTGCCCGTAGGGAACGGAGCAACGTCCATGCCAGGCGTCGAGGAACCAGCCTATTTCTGGGCGCCGGATATCGCGCCGTCCGGGATGCTTTTTTACACGGGCGACAGGTTCCCGGAATGGAAAGGAAACTTGTTCGTGGGCGCATTAGAAGGCCAGGCGCTGGTGCGTCTGGTGTTGAAGGGCGACCGCATCGTCGCGGAGGAGAGGCTGCTCTTGGATCGTAAGATGCGTGTCCGCGATATCCGCCAAGGCCCGGATGGCGCCATCTACCTGCTCTCGAGCGCGGGGCTGGTGCGGCTCACGCCGAAGTAAGCGGCGGGCGGCGTCGGCGGTACCTGGTAAATGAGGTGGCCGAAAAAGGCTACGCAGGCTTTGTTCTGTCCGCGGCCTGGCGCGAGTTGACAGCGGCCACGCGCTAGCTGGTCAGAACCGGATCGCAGACCGTCTTCAGAGCTTTCGCCAGTTGCGAACGGCGCACCGGCTTGGTTACCCAACCGCCCTGTCCTCCGCCAAAGTGCAAACTGGGATCTCCGCGCATCCCGAGCGGCGCGAGGATTACGAGCTTGGTTTCGTTTCCAAGCAGCTGTTCCAGCTCGGTTCGCGACGTTTGCCAGAATAATTGATCTACTATCAGAACGTCGAAGGGGCGGCGAGTTCTCCGCAGCGCGCCCAGCATTTCACCAGGCGTGGCCGCGGTCTCATGCTGGCTCCCCAACATCTCGCTCAGGCTGCCGCGGCTCATTGGTTGCGGATCGGCGATCAGCAGCCGCGCCTCGGCCGGTATTTGCCAGCGCTCGGCATCTTCCGGGCCGGTTTTCACGGGAAACCGCAAGCTGAACCAGAACGTGGAGCCCTTGCCCAGCGCGCTCTTCAACCCCACCTGCCCTCCCATCAGATGGACCAGTTCCTTGCTGATGGCCAAGCCCAGTCCCGTGCCTCCGAATTGTCGCGTGATGGATGTGTCGGCCTGCGTAAACTTGCCGAACACGCTGGTTTGCATGTCCTCCGGAATTCCGATTCCAGAGTCCTCCACGCTGATGCGGACTAGAGCGGAATCCGCGTGGCGGTCTCCGCATTCCACCCGGATGCTCACGTGCCCTTGAGAAGTGAACTTCACCGCATTCCCGGCCAGGTTCAGCAGCACCTGACGGATGCGGCCGCCGTCGCCCGTCACAACTCGCGGAACGTTGGACGACCAGCTCACCGCCAACTCGATTCCCTTCTCGGCGGCGCGCGGCGCCAGCAATTCCGCAACCCCGGCCACCACGGCCTCCAAGTCCAATGGCTCCGCTTCGATTTGCAGCTTCCCCGCCTCGATTCTCGAGAAATCGAGAATATCATTAAGAATGGTCAGTAGCGATTCCGCCGAAGTCTGCGCGGTCTCTGCCAATTCCCTTTGTTCTTCGCTCAAAGGGCTGTCCAGCAGCAGGGCAGTCATTCCTATCACCCCGTTCATGGGCGTGCGGATCTCGTGGCTCATGTTGGCCAGGAACTCCGACTTGGCCCGATTCGCGGCATCGGCTTGATGCAGGGCTTGCGCCAGTTCCTTGGTACGCTCGGCAGCCAATGCCGACGCCCGATCGCCGAAGGACTGCAGGCTCGTGACCAAGCCTGCCAGCAGCAACGATAACAGGGCCGTGCACCCGGCCAGCAACGCCGAGGGAGTCTTGCTGGCGTAAGCGATATCGGGCGCTCTGTTCCAGCCCAGAGTCCAGATGTTATCGGCCAGCTGCAAGCGGGTGGTTCGGGCGAACCGCCGCGCGCCCGGATCGGAGGAGAACATCAAGTTTTCGGATTCCACCTCGCCATCGAACGCCGACAAGGTCAGCGACCCCTGAACCGGACTGAGAGCGGATTGAAAGAAGGCTCTGGCGCTAAACGAAACCACCACCCAGGCCACGAAGGCCGCCTGGCGCTGGGCCAATGTCTGGCTGGGCGCTCCAGCACGGTACACCGGAAGAATCAGCAGCAGCCCGTTTGAATTCATGGGCGCCGCGCCTTCCTTTCCATGCAAGACCAAATTTCTGGTTAAGGTGGGTTGCCCGGTATCCCGGGCCCGCTGGGCCGCCGCTTGACGCCGCGCCTCTGCCGCCAGATCCATCCCCAACACGTGTACCGCAGTCCTGGGCGGCTCGGCGTAAGTTACCACAAAATGTTCGGCCAGAAAGGGTACGGGCTTCTCCGTCCCCAGGATGGGGCGCACGTCAAAATCCTGGGCGTGATCCTGCCGCCGCTCCGCCACGAAACTTTTCAACCGCGCATCCGGCACCGGTTCCACCACCATCATGGCTCGAGTTCCCGGATATTGAGCGAACAGATCCACCGAAGCCAGGTATTGATGCCAAGACTCTGCGTTGACACGATCCGAGGTGGACACAAAACCGGCGGCTCCACGAAGCGCGTTCCGGTAGACCGTCAGGTAACTGTTGATCTCACTCTCGGTCGACGCCACCAGCCGGTCCAGGTGAGCGTCATCGTCGTGCATTCTGTCGTGATCGAGCGAGGCATACAGCCATCCGCTCAACGCCAAACCCGCCAGCAGGACACCTCCGGGGACCAGCAGATTGCCGGAAATGCGGAATGCACCAACCGCCATGCCGGCTATCGAGACAGCCGCCAGGAACAGCTCCAGATTCTGGAGGTTTTCGCTGAGCGTTCCGCCAGCGAATGCGCCGATTCCGGCGCGGGTGGCCCAAATCGCCGATCCGGCAATCACCAGCGCCGCCAACCGGGTCCCCCATGGTCCCAGCCAGACAGCCGCGATCAGAATCAGAAAGAATACGGAAAAAAGCACACGCGAAGCTTCCGGCAAGAAGAAGACGATGTAGCATCCGCTGGCCACCAGGATGATCAACCCAAGCGTCTGGACCGCGAGGCTCGCGTTCCAACGCCGGCCGGGGCTGGATGCCAGGCGCGCAATCATGAGCAGCAGCGGGGTGACGGTGAGTATCCCAAGGGTGTCCCCGATCCACCAGTTGCTTAGGTCGGTAGCCCAGCGGCCGAGGGGAGCCACGCCGCCCAGCGTCTCACTGGCAGTGCCGATAATCGAGGAAAACAGCGGCGAAACAAACCCGGCCGTTACAATGGTGACCAGATCGTCGAAGGGACCCGGTTGCTTCTTGAATTTGGCAAACAGCCGGAAAATCCACACTCCGGCCAATGCCCGCGCCACCCCGCCCAAGGCCACGCCCGCGCAGGGCAGCCAAGGAAGATGCATTTGGATACCGCCAGTCAGATAGGCGAGGAACAAAGCAGGCCAATATCTGGTCCCGAACACCAGCAAAGATACCAAGCCCAGCGCCGCCGCCGTCCACACCGGCGTGACATGTCCGCCGTTGCCGAGAAGAAAATAGCCCAGCCGCACCGCTCCCAAATGGATCGCGAAAAGCGCCGCGGCTACCGGCAGGTAGGGGAGTTTGCGAACGAAAGAATCCTCAAAATTGGACCCGTCACCCCCCGGCGTTGGCTCGCTCCGGGATACAGATCGCAGAACCCTGCTCCAAACCGGCTCTGAAGACGGTATGTTCATGCAAAAGCGGACTATCAGCCCGCGAAAATGCAGGTCGGGCAGATCATTACTTGCCTTCGACTCTTTGAGACCAAAGCTGTAGAGCCGAAAGTAGATTTCAGTGCCAAACGTCCTGCCTGCATTCTGTTTCGCCGCTCAGCAGAACCAGTCCTCGCTCTGGGAGACTGAGGATATGGCGGCTCTGCGTTTGGAACACGTCAGCAAGGAGTACATCACCAAAGCGGTTAAATATCACGTCACATTGGCTGAAAATGGACTGAAAGCTGTTGCTGCTGTCCAAAGACAAAACTTCGATTTGATCTTGATGGATGTACAGGTACATTATTCTCATCTTCATGGATAATAGATCTTGTACTGAATTATTTGTCTGAACAACACTGGTACAAAATCAACTCAATGCTCTTCTTTTCATGGCAATATTTAGTTAGCAAAGGATTATTCAAACATTCCATCAAATCCTACTCTATTGTGACTCCAATTTCCTTTGAAGTATCGAGAAGAAGCTACACAGCTACTGGAACAAAGTGCAGAAGATATTATTTTTTGCAATTCACAATTGCTGTAGCCAATAGGAACCTTCCTGATTAGAGAATATGATTTCACTGTTGCACCTGCAGTTACAAGGAAAGATGGAGAAGTATTGATGGGCAGAGAAAGGAGGGAAAAAACAGAACAGCGAAGGATAACTTTTCCCTGCAGTATCTTGGCAGTGAGTAGCAAGACTTCAAAATATCATGTTAAAGTTCAGGTGAATCCTTTTTGTGTCAGAAAGAGGCTTCGTTTCATCCCAAGTACAGCCAGCTTTTGGCGGGAAATTTTGAACAGTTTTTTTGAAACAGTTTTGTATCTTTCTTCATCCTCTTGAAGGCAATTTACATATCATTCAATTTTGAAATCAAACATGGAGCAGTGAATATTTTAATCATTTGATAAAATCTCGTTCTCATGCCTAAGAACAAGAAGTATTGTGATCAGTGTGGAAAGAAAGGACATTCAAAGGAAAACTGTCTAAGAAGCCACCGAACAAACCACAAATGAAGTATTTTGCTTTGTTATCGATTATTCTAAATTTATTTATGCAATTTTTTTCTAATTTAATTGGTTTCGAATTTTCAATAAATTATTTCTTTAGAATGAATCTTCCCCATCAACTCCTGTGAGCAAGAAACTAAAAGTTGTGGCTCCCTCGCCGTCTCCAATAAAACCTTTGGAGAAATTCTCATTGAGGTTTGCTTCTCTCAAAGGAGTGAATTGATTTCACCTATTTTTTTTTTAGTCATCAGAAAAGACTCCAACAATAACCATACCATTTCTTGCATTTGTGGACAGAGAAAATGAAGCCTATGATATTGCTCACTATCTTCTCTTCAATTCAACAAAAGGAGTTTCTGGAAAATATTGTATTAGTAACATCTGGGCAAATGTATGGTTCAGGAAAAACCGAGATGGGAAAGAATGCAACCAAAGTTCTTCAAGTTTACGATGAACAAAGAAAAAAACTCGAAAGAACGTATTCTCAAGGAGAAAGTACAGCAATACATTAATTCTCTTTACGTTCTCATTGATCTGACCGAACTTCCTCCTCCATCAAAAGAATTCCAGACTTTTCATACCTGCCTTACATTTCTTACTTTTCAACAGTATTTTGAAAACACTTGAAAACAACAGAAATACAGCTGAACAATTTGTATCCAGATGAAGATATACACTCTTGAAATGGTTCTTATTCATTTTCAGAAAGAAAGAAATGGAGGAACAAATCTTGTTCCTTCATTGGGACGAGGTAAATCAACTAGTCAATTAATCATTCGTTCTTGTGTCTCATTTGTATTTTGTGTGAGTTTAATTTGTTTACGTAGATAGGTGCGATTGAAGGAGATGAATATGCTCTTTTGAAGGGGTAACATGGCCAAAAATTCCCAAATTTGAAGAAGGATATGAGTTGAAAGGAAGACTTACTCGTTACTATGATTTTTGGAAAATCATACACACTATCCTTGGCATTTCTTACGCTTATTCTTTCTGTACCTCAAAATCTCCAGCATTTTCTCTCATTGGTTTAAAGGTATTTTACTTTCTATCTACAATATCACTTTCTTAAAGATTTCATTTGAGTATCATCTGATACCCTTGCCTCACCTACAGACCACAAGCACATTGTTCTTGGGGGTCTTTCTGCTGATTCCATCAAATTGACGATGAATGAGACAGAAGCAATGGAAGGACATACCTATCACAGAGTATTTGGCACTTCCAAAGGAACTCCATGCGATTTCTTTTGTGCAGAATTGTACGATAGTTCCGGTGGATTACCTCGTTTAGTTCATAAAGCACTTGAAGGTAGTTTGTATTTCATTTTATTGTTCCAAATTTGATTAAACTATACGATTAGGACTCTGTAATAAGAAACCTGCTCTCACAACTAAGGAGGAGATCATCCATGCTCTTGATGTAACTGCATATGAGTACATTACAAGTTTACGTGGAGAAGAAATCTTTGTTAAAGAAGCAGTTCTTCAACCTGCTTGGTACAATGCCTATGTTTCTTTACTTCGTTGTTTCTCTCCTTGGGCTGGAAGTTCCAAAAACAACTACTATGAGAGTGGGAGAACAAAGATTTGTTTCTCTTAGATGTCATACAGCGATTGGACATATTTATTCAACCTGTTGAAAATGGAGTCAAATATCAAGTTACAATTCTCAAAATAGGTCATTCGCCACTTCTTAGAGAAACAAAAGGCAAGTTAAATTTCATAGAAACTCCTCAACTTCTTTTAATTAACCGAACTTTCTTTCCTAAAGGGAACTGGAAAATTGGATATTAGATTACCTGTGATTGATCCACTTATCCAATCTCCTGACATAATGGGAATGAGTGGAGAATCTCTAGAATGGCTCACCAAGACGACACTATCATTTGCAGTAGGGCAACTAACTGGCCAGGAACAAACATGGGGAAAGAGTTTCAGTTTTTTCAAAGGATCAAAGTTAGAAAAAGTGCTTCTCACTATTGACAAGTCTTCTCCAATCTCCTACCTTCCACAAATTAAAAAAGAGCAGACATCCTCTTGGTATGCTGTCAATCCAGAACCTCAAGGCCACTCCAAACAAAATTTGGAAGACTGTTGCTCTGCTTTCAGATTGGATATTCATTTTAGAGGAATTATTTCCCGTGAATACTATTGGACATCCTGCTCCAAAGTCTTGGTGTTCTGATATATTCTTCAACACTCCAAATGTAATCATCTGTTGGGCAAACAAACTGAACAGTGAATCCTCCCGAATAACATGGGTATCCATTTGATGAGATACAGAAAGCAGAATCCATTTTGTGCTATTAAACCTGTATGTCTAGTGATTGCTGCTCTTCATTTTGGAGAACAAGTGCTTGAAGCACTTTCAAATGAAGGTATCTCGTACAAACGTCTAAAGCCAGGAATATGGTACGAAGAGCCTCAGAATTTTTTGTCTGAGAGTTTTGATTTTTAGGTATTATTTAGATGGAAAACTTCAGCATTCAACCCGAAGAAAACCCAATGTCAGCTGAAGTTGCAAAGGTTCCTGAAATATGGAAGTTGTTATTTTGGGTCCAGCAGCAATGGAGGAGTTCTATGGCAAATCTAATATTAGTTCTCTCAAGGAATTTGTGAAGGATCGCAACAATGTCACTGCTTTTTGCAACAGTTTGTTGCCAAAGATTTCTATTCCACTCCCAAGTTTCTGGTATATGCAAGTTAGAAAATCTTTCTCCCAACTAATTGCGAACAGACATATC
>CAVUKY010000003.1:0-1083938 GCA_963742155.1 Bryobacterales bacterium
TCACCTTCGACGTGGATGAACGCGGCGAAGTCGGCATGCTGTCGCGCAATATCGTCGTCCAGGCTTCGCCTGACGCAGACCAGACGCTGTTTGGCGGCCACGTCATGGCGATGCTCGGGAGCAAGATGTATGTCGATGGCGTCGAGCTCAATCGCATGGGTCAGAACATGCATCTGGCGCGGTATCCGATCCATTGGCATCTGGTCGGCGATGGGGGGCAGGGGCAGTACATCAAGAACTCCGCCATTCACGACACCTACAACCGCTGCGTGACCGTGCATGGCACGAACTTCCTGCACGTGGAGAACAACGTGACCTACAACACCGTCGGTCACTGCTTCTTCCTCGAAGACGGCGCGGAGCACGGTAACCAGTTCGTGCACAACCTGGCCATCCAGATCAAGTGCCATACCTCCAAGGCCTGCGCGCCGACCAATCTCGGCGCAAACGGAGAGAACATGGGAAGTAATCCGCTGAATCGCGCGACCTACAGGGCGGCCAGCATGTCCGGCAAGGACACCCTGCTGCCTTCGGACAACACGGTTACGGCTTACTGGATCACCAATCCGGACAATGTCTTCATCGACAACGTGGCAGCGGGTTCCGATGAGAATGGCTTCTGGTGGTCGTTGCCGGAACACCCGCAAGGGAAGTTCGAAGGTACGGAGATCAGCAAGGCCACCTGGCCGCGTCGAACCAGGATGGCGGAATTCAGGGGCAACGTTGCCCACTCCAACTTCGACGGGTTCATGCTGGACCGGAACATCAATCGGGAAAACGTCTTCGGGTTGGCCGGCCCCTCGCACATCGCCAAGGAAAATCCCGCTGACGAAAACAGCAAGAGCGTGGAATCGCTCCTCGCGGATCTCACCGCTTACAAGAACCGCAATGGCGGCGTCTGGAGCCGCGGCGAGCTGCACATCTTCCGGAATCTGAAGGCGGCGGACAATGCCATCGGGTTCACGAGTTCAACGGGTTCCTTCGGCGCTGACACATTTACCTCACTGGTGGTTGATTCGCTGTTCGTGGGCGAAACCGACAACATCGGCAACCCCGTAACGCCGGAAGAAAAGGCCTACGGCCGCAGCCTGCCGAAACGCCTGATTCCGGATTTCCCGATCCGCGCCTACGAGTACTACGACTATCGCCATGACGTGGTCAACACGACATTCGTGAATTTCCAGGACAACAACCAGCGCGGATCAGGCGCGCTTTCCTGGCTGTTGTTTACGGGCGCCGGGGTTACCACCGAAAACACAGTCAAGAGTGCGAAATACATCAATGCCAAGCCCGTGTATTTCCCGAAGATCGACTCCAGGTTCGACAGTGACAACCGGGGTGGTGCGGCCTACCGGACCGCGGCGATCCACGATCTGGACGGATCGACGACCGGCATCCCTGACTCCTATGTTCTGCTCCACGACGGCGAGAACGACAGCGTCGCCACGGACGACACCTGCGAGATTCATCCCACCTGGAACGCCTCCGTGTGCAAGGGTGATATCGGACGCATTCAGTTCAGCATCAGGAGGGCCGGAGCCACAAGCGGTGCTGGTCTTGCGCTGAAAGATGTTGCTTTGCGGTCAGCTGGTCCCGCGCGGGTGGCTGCTGGTCCTGCGCGGGCGGCTGCTCCTCAAGAACCAATTACCCTGAGCCGCAATGGCAAGGACTTCAAGATCACGGCCAATCAGAGCACTGTGCGCGCCGGTACCGAAATCCGTGTGAAGACCGAAAGACCGGAAGTTTCTATCAGCTTGAGCGAAATGGCCAAAGACTCATGGGTCGTGTTCGAGCTGCCGGGTTTCGCCAACGCGACCTCCGGGAAGCAGCAGGACAGCATCGACGCCCTGCGCAAGGCGACCGAGACTTCGTATTTCAAGGGTCCGGATGCCGTCTGGGTGAAACTGGTAATCCCGACCGCCCCCAAGGGCATTGGCATGGATCAGTTTGGCCCGTCGGTTACTCAAACCAGCATTACGGTAAGGCGATAAGCACCTTATTCGCGAACTGAACAAAGCCCCCGGCGCGAGCCGGGGGCTTTTTTGTGCGGCGGATAGTCCGTTCAAAATCGATCTTTCGCGACGTTGAGATGGAATGAGGCTGGAGGGGCTGCATCGCCGAGTTTTGGTGCCGGGTTCCGCCATGCCCGCAGGCGAGTACGTATACAGCAAGCCTCCACCGATGCCAAGCGGAAGGTACAGGTCTGGGTTGGCTGGATGCCCAAATCGATAGCGATAAGATCAGACCATGAACCCAACTTCGCCGGGGCCACGCATGCTCGATCAATTCGGCACGCCGCATGGAGACTTCATGCCGGATGTCGCGGAGTTCGATCGGATGTTTCGCGCCGTGGAGATGACGCTGGTTTCTCTTACGACCTTTCCGCCGTCTCCGCCTATTGGTCCATCACCTGCATCGAGATGGCGCTTTGGAATCGATCTCAGGAGATTGACCCTTCGGTCCATAACACCATCGTCATCACGAAATTCCACCTTGAGGTAATCACCAGGAGCGTACCCACTTTCGCGGCACTCGGGCCGCTGAGCGGTTCATTGTTAGTTGCACTTAAGGTTGACATTGTCTTTGAAGACTTGGACTAGGCGGTGACGAACTGCTGTCCGCCTCTCGATGTCATAGGTTGCGCCCGTGAGGGCGGTGTTGGTCATAATGTGTACGGCGAGCGCGGCCACGTCCGCCGGTCCCACCACGCGTCTGATGGGAAGCGTGGTGCGCAGCTGGTTGGGACGTTGTTCTAGCTGATCGCCCAGCAGTTCCGCGGACAAACCCGTGTCCACGAATCCCGGGGCGATGAGGTTTACTCGCACGGGCGCGATTTCAAGCGCCAGGTTAGCGATGAGGGCGGGGAGCGCGGCGGTGACTGCGCCAGCGATGCTCATGCCGAGCGCTGGGCGTCGACCACCAGTGCCGCCCATGAAGATCAGTGTACCCCCGGGTCGCACTTTGTTGGCCGCGTAGCGCGCGACGTAAAGTGCCAGCAAGAGATGCTCGCCGATAAGACCGCGAATCTTCGCGAAGTCCATATCGGCCAGGCGTCCGTAGTAAGGCCGACCGGCTGTCACCATCACGTGGTCGATTGCCGGGAGGTCACGGAAGAACCGCTCAATAGCAACAGGATCCGCGGCGTCGAAGGCCGCCGTACTAACGGCATCAACCTCGCTGGCAGCGCGCTGTAGGCGCTCGGTATCCCGGCCCGTGAGGATCACCTTGGCCCCTTCTGCACGTGCACGACGTGCCGTTTCGAATCCGATGCCAGCGCTACCGCCGATTACAACAACGGTCTGCGCAAGGAGCTCCGGTTCACGGTGGATGGGAGAGGAGATAGTTGCAGTGCTCATCGTGCCTCCGCTTCGACTAGTATACTTCTCGCTGCGCTGCCAGCAGTCCGAGAGCTACGCTCGCCTTACGGGTGATGTTCAATACTCTTTCTGCCAGTGCGTCGGCCGATGCGCCGACCTGCGGCTGCGACGCCGGGTCTTTCAGCAGAACAGAATATACGCGGTTTTCGTCCAATGAGCGCTGCGGTGTCGGCTTGCCGGAATTGGAGGCCAGCCCCTGATCCAGAGCCAAAGAGTGAAGCGACCAGCGCCGCCTGACGCAAGCTAACGCCATGGGAGGATTTTGCGGCGGATACCGGCTTCATTGGCTGGCTCCTTGCAACCGGTTTGCGGTAAGTGGTCCGCTGGTTGAGTCAGGCGGGACCAGCGAAGTGCCGCACCAGGGGCAGAATCGCTGATGGTTTGAAACAGTCAGGCCGCAGTGGGTGCAGGCCGCGGCGATCGGATGGCGCATGACAAAGTAGAGAAGGAATCCGAGCAAGTGAGGAAACAACAGTGCGACCAGAACCCAGAGGATTGAACGCATATCGCGCCGCCGGGCGTCCGCAAACACGAACCCGAGACACAAAAGCCAGATAGCGAGCACGATGCCGAGCACTAAGGCAGCGCTGCCATAAGTGAACATTGTCCGCACCACAGCGCCCTGGTCAGCGGTTTTGTATCCCGCCACCAACCCAATGAGGAACGCGCAGCCCACCAGGACCGAAGCCCAGAGCTGAAGTGCCTTCGGAACGATACTCAAAAATCGACGGAGTCTCATAGAGTCCTTTCTTCCCGGTGAGTGCCGGCTTTCGATAACAAAGGCAATAGCGGAAACAGCAGTAAGATAAACAGCGCGGGCACAATCCAGAAAGCAAGCAGCTCCTGCCGTACCTGCGTACGCTGTATATCGAAAACAGAAGCGATCAGACCACCGAATTGCAGATCAACGAACGAGCCGCCCATTGTGAGCACGGCGGCGGTAACAGTGATCAACGCCCATCGGCGGCGGCCTGGCTGCCCGGCCTGGACCTGCTGCGCGCGTCGCCTAAGGGAGGTGAGAACCCTGGCATTGAGGGCTGGATCCACCTCGAAGGAAAAACCGCCGAGGCCCGCGATAACCCTGTTGCAGGCGCTGAGATACTCCTGGCATGGAGCGCAAGTGTCGAGATGCTGGCGAAGAGATTGTTCCCTCTCAGCCGAGATGCCGCCCGCCAGACTCTCGTCGATCATGTGCTGGAAACTTTCGTGGTGGTCAAGGTTCATGCTATTTCTCCCTCGAATTGCGGCCGCAGCGTTGCCAGCCCTCGATAAATTCTTGAAGCGACGGTAGAGACCGGCGCTCCCACAACCACGGATATCTCCTGTAGAGATAAATCTTCTTGAAAACGTAGGACGAGGGCTTCGCGATAGACGGGCTCCAGAGTTCGCAGCGAGTGAGCAAGCCGCTCGGCATCTTCTGTCCGCGCCGCAAGCGTGAATGGCGAAGGCTCATTGGAAGCGGGTGATGGCCGAATACGACCGTCATCATCGTCTGAATCCAGACTCAAAGTCCGCCGCTTACGCATGGCATCGACAGCAATATTGCGTGCCACCCTGAAGAGCCAGGGCTCAAAGCGCGAGTGCCCGTCGTAGGAGGAACCTCGCTCAAGAACCCGCAGCCACGTCTCCTGCACCAGCTCGTCAACCCCGTCGCTTCTGCCCAACAGATAAACGAGATAGCGAACAAGCCGATATTGGTATTGCTCGACGAGCGCCTCAAGGACAACGATATCTCCCTGGCGCAACCCAAGCGCGATTTGTTGCGTATCGCTCTCCATTGACGCCCCCGCCGTCACCTCATCGTCCAGCATACGTGGTGTATACGAACCAGGCGGCCGGAATTACGAAGAGGCCCCACCGCATAAGAACCGCCGCCGGGCGGTGCCGTACGCATACCCAGATCACTGACAGGAGGCCGAAAGTCGCGACGAATTCGCTTAAATTGGCGGCCCGAACATCAGATGCGCCGTGGCGACACCGGCGAAGGCGCCGAAGCGTGATCCTCGCCCTCACCGACGATGGTCCCGTCTTGCGCCGCGCAAAATTCACGAAGTTGGCGAATTTGGTTCGCCGTCTCTTGTCTCATGTCTGCGCTTGAAACGCGCGTGTAGACGGCGACTCTCATGCCGCCTCCACCAAACTTCAACCTATTAAAACTCGCCCCAGTTATCCCACACTGACAACCTGCCAAAAGCAAGGGTTTGGCACGGGTCCGGATTCGATTCGACAAGCGTCTTCATCTGGCGAAGTGAAACGGAGATTTGTGTGTGATACGTTAGTCGGATTATCCGCGAGGGAAATTCCATGCTTACTTTCGGGCGGCCACAGGCCGCGCTAGCGTTCGGCATCCTTGGACTTTTCGGGGGACTCTGCGGGGTTTCCGAGTCGTTGCACGCCCAGCCAGCAGCCAGACCGGTGAATGTAGACGGCAAGGTGCTGCGCAACGCCGGAAGCGTGGCTAACGATGCCTTTCCCGGCTCCTGGCTGAGCTACGGACGCAATCAGAGCGAGACGCGCTACAGCACGCTGAAGCAGATCAACGACACCAACGCGAAGCGCCTGGGCCTGGCCTGGACCTACGTGGTGGGCGCGGGCGGCGGCAATCAGGAAGGTACGCCGCTCGTGTGGAACAACACCCTCTACGGCATCACCACCTGGAGCGTGGTCTATGCGCTCGACGCCCGCACCGGCAAGGAGTTGTGGCGCTGGGATCCGGAAGTGAACCAGACCGCCGTGCGGCCGAAGATCTGCTGCGGCATCGTGAACCGCGGCGTGGCGCTCTACAACGGCACTGATCATCGCGCCGATCAACGACGGCCGCCTGCAGGCGCTGGACGCGCTGACGGGCAAGCCGGTCTGGGAATCGCGCGTGGCGTATCCGCAGGATTTGTACACGCTTCACCATGGCGCCGCGGATCGCCGGCGACAAGGTGATCATCGGCGCGTCGGGCGGCGACAAGCCGACGCGCGGTTTCTTCGCGGCGTTTGACGCCAAGACCGGGCATTCCGCCTGGAAGTTCTACACGGTTCCCGGCAATCCCGAATTGCCGCCGGAGAACGACGCGATGAAGGCCGCGCTCAAGACCTGGGGTGGCGACTTCTGGACCAAGGGCGGCGGCGGCGCGGTCTGGGACGGCATTCGCTTACGATCCCGAAGCGAACCTGGTCTACGTCGGCACCGGCAACGCCGAGCCGTGGCACCAGAAGTTCCGCGGCGCGCAGAACGTGGACAACCTTTATACCTGCTCCATCCTGGCCGTGGACCTCACCACCGGCCAGCTCAAGTGGCACTTCCAGACCACGCCCAACGACAACTGGGATTACGACAGCGTGCAGCAGTTGATGCTGCTCGACCTGAACATCAACGGCAAGACGCGTAAGGTGATCACGCAGGCCTCGAAGAACGGCTTCTTCTGGGTGCTGGATCGCATCACGGGCGAGTTCATCTCCGGAGCCCCTTATGTGAAGACGACGTGGGCGCTCGGGCTGGACGCCAAGGGCCGCCCGATCGTGAATCCCGCGGCCTACTACGATACCGACCCGATCTCGCTGTTTCCCACTGGCGGCGGCGCGCACAACTGGTCGCCGATGTCCTACAGTCCCAGCCACGGGCTGGGTGTACATTCCGGTTTTCCTGCAGCCGTTCACCTATGCGGCCACCGCGGAACTCAAGCCGGGCACCAACGGTTATAGCGCGCGGCAACGGCGACCCCAAGCTGATCGACAGCCCGGCCATTGGGCCGCCCACAGCCGAAGGCATGCGCGGAGCGCTGCAGGCGTGGGATCCGGTGAATCAGAAGCTGGTGTGGCGCATCGAGGGCGGCGGCGGCATCGGCGGCGGAACCGTGGCCACGGCGGGCAACCTGGTGTTCCAGGTGATCAACGACGGCCGTTTCCGCGCGGTGACGGCCGACAAGGGCGAAATCCTGTATGAGATCAAGACCGGGCGCACCGGCATGGCGCCTCCCATCACTTATGAGGTGGACGGAAAGCAATACGTGGCGTTCCAGGGCGGCCTGGGCCGTCCCGCGACGACCGTGGGTCCGAACGACGCGAAGGTGGACAACCCGCCCATGATGTTCGTGTTCGCGCTGGACGGCACGGCCGAGATGCCCAAACCGGCCCCGCCACCGCCGCCACGGCCCCCAGTGGCTGCGCCAGAGAAAGAACCTTAGGTCGTGCAGTGTAACCAAAGGCTTGCGGAAGTATACTTTAAGTGGGGGAACTGTGTTGTCTCCAACGCGTAGGACGTTCCTGAAAGCCGCCACGGCGGGCTTAGCGGTGGCTCCCTACGCGTTTCCGCGCAGAGCACTCCGCGAAGATCGCGACCACGCCACTTGGGCGACAATCTCTTTCTGCTCAGCGGCGCGGGCTGCAACGTGGTCGCGCGCACCGGCGCCGACGGCGTCGTGATGGTGGACGGCGGACTCGCGCAGAACGCCGCCGCGCTGGCGCAGGCGGTGGCCGCGCTGCCCAATGGCGGCCCGGTGCGGACGCTCTTCAACACGCACTGGCATCCCGAGCAGACCGGCTCCAACCAGAAGCTCGGCACGGCCGGCGCCACGATTATCGCCCAGGAGAACACGCGGCTCTGGCTGACAGCAAAACATCACGTGGCCCTGGAACGGACAGAAATTCAAGAAGCTTCCCAAGATCGCCCAGCCCAACAAAACCTTCTACGACAAGGGCACGCTCGATTCCGGAATCCGCTACGGATACATCTCCGACGCGGCGCACACCGACGGCGATCTCTACGTCTACTTCCCGCAGCAGAACATCCTTGCGGTGGGCGACGCCGCCTACGGCCAAGGCTGGCCGGTGGTGGATTGGTGGACCGGAGGCTGGATTGGCGGCATTGTCGGCGGCCTGCAACGCATCCAGAGCGTCGCGAACAAGGATACGAAGATCGTTCCCGCGCAAGGCCCGGTGCTCAGCTTTGCCGACATCGCCGCGCAGCTCGAAATGTACGGCACGATCTACGATCGTCTGAATCAGATGCTGAACAAAGGGCACAGCCCGTCGGAAGGCGTCGAGGCCAAGCCGGCCAAGGAATACGAAGCCAAGATGGGCAACCCCGATGAATTCATTCGCCGCTCTTTCGAGAGCCTGTGGGCCTATCTTTCACCGGATGCTTAAGGACTCATGACAACGATGCGACATATTAAGAACTCGATTCCCTGATCGCCGTCGTCGGCCTGGCTGGCGTCTTGACCGCCGCGCCCGCGAGCCAGGCGCCGGATTCCGGCCGACGCGCAGCTGGCCACCGTCAAGCAATACTGCGCGGGCTGCCACAACGACAAAGCCAAGATCGGCGGCATCAGCTTCGAAGGCATCACGGCCGCGAGCATCGCCAAAGATCCCGAACTTTTCGAGAAGGCAGTGCGCAAGCTGCGCGGCCGCGTCATGCCGCCTCCGGGCGCGAAGCAGCCGGACGGCAAGGCTGTCGACTCGCTGGTGGCGTGGCTCGAAGATTCGCTCGACAAGCTTCCCAACCAGGCGCACGTCACCGACAGGTCGGTGCTGCATCGGTTGAATCGCAAGGAGTACGAAAACGCGGTCCACGATCTGCTTTTGGTCGACGTCAACGGCGCCGAATTGCTGCCGCCGGACGACACCGCGCAGGGCTTCGACAACATCGCCTCCGCCTTGCAGGTTTCGCCTTCCTTCATTGAGCAATACGTCCATGCCGCCCATAACGTCGCTGCTCACGGCGCTCGGCAAGCGCGATACTCGCCCGCAGGGCTGGACGTTCCGCGCGGCTCCCGGCAATCAGCTCACGCACGTTCCCGGATTGCCTCTGGGGACGCGCGGCGGCATTCTCGCGAAAGTGGATCTCCCCGCCGACGGCGAATACCACATCAACATCGCCGACATGGCCAACCACATCTGGGGCAACGGCATGGAGTACGAGAATCCACTGGTGGTGACGGTCGACAACAAAATCGTCTATCAAACCGTGATCGGCGGCGAAGAAGACATGAAGCTTTACGATCAGGTGCAGAGCGGCGCGCTCGATCGCGTCAATGCCCGCCTGAAGAACATCAAGTTCGAGGCCACGGCCGGACCGCACAAGATCGGCGTCACTTTCCGGCGCCAGAGTTTCGCCGAATCCGACGATCAGTTGCAGATGTTTGCGCCCGGCGGCGGGCAGGATCGTTCCTACCGCGTAAGTTCGTTCCAGCTTCTGGGCCCCTTCGATGTGAAGGGCCTCAGTTCCACGCCCAGCCGCGACCGCATCTTCACTTGCAACCCGGCCAAGGACAAAAGCAAGACGCCCGAAGCCTGCGCCAAGGAGATTTTCTCGACGCTGGCCAAGCGGGCTTATCGCCGTCCGGTAACCAATGACGACATCGCGGAACTCATGCAGTATTACGCCGATGGCGTCGAAGGACGGTGGTTTCGAATCGGGCATTCGCGCCGGGATCACGGGAATGCTGGCGAGCCCGTTCTTCCTGTATCGCGGCGAGCGCGTCCCCGCGGGATTGAAGCCGGGCGAGAAGTACGCGATCACCGATCTCGAACTGGCGTCGAAGCTTTCGTTCTTCCTGTGGAACTCGATTCCCGACGATCAGCTGCTCGATCTCGCCGCCAAGAACAAACTCAGCGATCCGGCCACGCTCGACATGCAGGTCCAGCGCATGCTGGCCGATCCGCGATCGAAGACGCTGGCGAGCGATTTCGTGTTCCAGTGGCTGGATATGGAGCGGCTCGACGCAGATCGTTCCGGATCGACGACGTGTTCCCGTACGCCTCCGGCCGTATGGACCCGCGCCAGGATTTCCGCACCGAGCTCACGCTGTTTTCCGACAGCATCTTCCGCGAAGACCGCAGCGTGGTGGATTTGCTGCGCGCCAGCCATACCTACGTGAATGAGCGCCTCGCGCTGCAATACGGCATCACCGACGTGAAAGGCGATGAGTTCCGCCGGGTGGAGCTGAAAGACTCCGCGCGCTGGGGCTTGCTGGGCAAGGGCGCCATCCTGATGGCGGCCGCCTATCCGAACCGCACGTCCCCCGTGCTGCGTGGAAAGTTCATCCTGAGCTACATCGAGGGCGTCCCGCCGCGCCAACCCGCCGCCCAACGTCCCCACCTTGAACGACAAGGACATCGGCACCACCAAAGCGCTCACCGTCCGCGAGTTGATGGCGAAGCACCGCGCCAGCCCGACCTGCTCGTCCTGCCACTCGATCATGGATCCGCTCGGCTTCGCGCTCGAAAACTTCGACGCGACTGGAATGTGGAGAGACAAGGACCGCTTTGCCAACACGGTCGATCGATTCCGCCGGCGAGTTGCCCGACGGCACCAAGATCAACGGACCCGACGATCTGCGCAATGCGCTGCTGCGCCGTCCCGAACAATTCGTGCAAACGTTCGTGGAAGACCTTTTGACCTATTCGATGGGCCGCACGCGCGAGTACTACGACATGCCGACCGTCCGCAAGATCGTGCGCGACACGCGCGGCCAAGGATTACAAGTTTTCGGCCATCGTTGAGGCGGTGGTCAAGACGCGACCAGTTCAAGATGCGCCGCGTACCGCAGCCGGAGCCGGTGCAGAGCGCAAGTAAATTGAGCGCGAGCGATAATAAGGAGACGCCACATGTTCATATCCAAGAAGCACATTCCACGCCGTGCAGTCTTGAAGGGAGTCGGAGCCACCCTCGCACTGCCGCTGCTGGAAGCCATGATTCCCGCCGCCACCGCGTGCGGCGGACACTCCCGCCGGGAAGACGCCCGAAGCGCTTTGCCTTTGTCGGCTTCCCGCACGGCGCGATCATGGATCGCTGGTCGCCGAAGGAAACCGGCACGGACTTCACCATGTCGCCGATCCTGAAGCCGCTGGAGCCGTTCCGCAAGCATCTGACCATCGTCTCCGGCCTGCGCAACAAGCCCGCGGAAACGCCCGAGCCCCACGCCTACATCGAGCAAGGCTGGTTGACCGCCGTGAAGCCCTGGGACTTCGGCAAGGACGGTCCGGACTCCGGCGTCAGCGCCGACCAGATCGCCGTCCGCTACGTGGGACAAGACACGCGTCTCCCGTCGCTCGAACTCAGCGTCGGCCAGGGCAGCGCCCGCATCGCCTGGCGCACGCCCACCCAGCCTTTGCCGCAGGAAAGCAACCCGCGCGCGGTCTTCCAGAAGCTCTTCGGACAGGGCGACACCGATCAGGAACGCGCCCAGATCCTGGCGGAAACCGGCAGTATCCTCGATCGCGTGCAAGGCACAGGCGCAAGCGCCTGCAAGCCAGCCTCGGCGTGAAGGACCGCAACGTCGTCGGCGACTATCTGGACTCCGTTCGCGAGATTGAGCGCCGCGTGCAGATGGCTGAGAAGGCGCACAACACCGAGTTGGTGATTCCGGATGCGCCCATCGGCACGCCCAACGATATCACGGAGTATTTCAAGCTGATGTTCGACCTGATGGCGCTGGCGTTCCAGGCCGACATCACGCGCGTGATCACGCTCTCCATGGATCACGAAGCCAGCATGCGCACCTACACGAACCTGGCATTGCCGAGGGGTTCCATCCGCTGTCCCATCACGGCAACAACCCGGAGAAGATGGACAAGCTGGTGAAGATTCAGAACTACCACACGCAGGTGTTCGCCGGATTCATCAAGAAGATCGAGGCCACGAAAGAAGCCGACGGCACCGTGCTCGATCATTCCACGATTCTGTTTGGCAGCGACATGAGCAACAGCGATCGCCACAACAACGATCCGCTGCCGTCCGCGATCCTGGGACACGCCAACGGAAAGATCAAGGGCGGCCAGCACCTGAAGTATCCCCAGGATTCGCGTCACGGCGAACTGCTGCTTACGCTGCTCCAGCGCAATGAGATCCCGGTGAAGTCCATCGGCGACGGCGTCGACGGTCTCTCGGAGGTCTAAGGCATGCGCAGGTTCGCTGAGCTGCCAATTCGCGCGTCCTGCTGGCCGGCGCGTCCAGTGGCTGCTGGTCGGCGCGCCGATACGCGCTGCTTGACGCGGCGCGAATCCGGCGACCACGCCGCGGCCATGCGCCTGCTGAGCACAAAGGGCGCCAACGTGAACGCCACCGGCGCCGATGGCAGCCACCGCCATCATGTACGCCGCGGCGAACGGCGATCTGGAACTGGTCCGCGCGCTGATCAAAGCCGGCGCGAATGTCAAACTGGCGAACCAGTTTGGCACGTCGGCCCTCACCGAAGCCGCGATCATCGGCTCCGCGCCGATCATTGAAGCGCTGCTCAAGGCCGGCGCCGATCCCAATTTCAAAACTCCCAACGGCGAAACTCCGCTGATGGCCGCCGCGCGCAGCGGCAAGGTTGACGCGGCCAAGGCGCTGCTGGCCGCGGGAGCCGACATCAACGCCAAGGAAACCTGGGGCGGACAATCCGCGCTCATGTGGGCCGCCGCGCAAAGCCAGGCCGACATGGTGAAGTTCCTGGCGTCGAAGGGCGCGAACCTGAACGATCACGGCAAGGTCAATCAGTGGGAGCGCAAGGTCATCCAGGAGCCTCGCCCGAAGGACATGAACAAGGGCGGCTTTACGCCGCTGCACTATGCCGCGCGGGAAGGTTGCGCGGCCTGCGTTCAGAACCTGCTCGCCGCCGGCGCCGATCCCGATTCCGAAGATCCGGACCGCGAGACGCCGCTGCTTCTGGCGCTCGAGAACATGCATTTCGACACGGCCGCCGTGCTGGTCACTTTTAAAGGCGCGGCGGCGCGATCTCGACAAGTGGGATCTGTTCGGCCGCTCGCCGGTCTACATGGCGGCCGACGTCAGCACGCTGCCGATGAAAGGGAACGGCGCGGTGGCCGTCCTGCCGAGTCCGGACAAGCTCACTGCCGTCGATGTCGGCCGCATGATGCTCGAAAAAGGCGCGAATCCGAACATTCAGTTGAAGCGGCGTCCGCCGTATCGCGACGTCCCGCAGGATCGCGGCGGCGACACCATGCTGGCCCAGGGCGCCACGCCGCTGTTGCGTGCGGCGCGTGGCGGCGACGACAAGTTCGTCGCGCTGCTGCTCGAGTACAAGGCGCTGGTCGATTTGCCGAGCAAGGAAGGCATCACGCCGTTGATGGCCGCCGCCGGCGTCGATTACGGCGCGCGCGTCACGCGCGGACGTAACCGTACCGACGAAGGCGTGCTCGCCACCATGGATCTGCTGGTCAAGGCCGGCGCGAACGTGAACGCCCGCTCGCGTGGTGGACCGCAATCTGGGCTTCGGCGGCCGCCGGAGGCGCCGGCGGCTTTCGGCGCAGGTGAGAGCGTGGGCGCGCGCATCGCGCAACAGAACGTCCGTCGCGGCAGTCAAATGCCGAGCGCGAACGCCGTCCCGAACCAAACCGCTCTGCACGGCGCCGCCGAACACGGCTTCGACAAGTTCATCGAATTCCTGGTCGCCAATGGCGCCGACCTGACCGCCAAAGACGCCAGCGGCCGCACGCCCCTGGACGTCGCCCGCGGCGCCGGTGGTGTTCGCGGCGGCGCGGATGCGTTCCCGAAAACCGTGGCGCTGCTGGAATCCTTGATGAAGGCCAAGGGGATCCCAGTTGCGGCAGTCGCGGGCCGCTAGGCTCACCTGATTCGCTTCGTTCTCTGGCGTTCTGAAGTATACTGATCGCCTAATGACCGGCCTCAGTTATACGAAGGGTCCCCAGGTCCCGCTGCTCGAAATGACGCTGGCCGACGCCCTGGCGCGGACGGCGGCGCGTTTCCCGGACCGACCGGCTCTGGTGGCGCGGCATCAGAATCTGCGCTACACCTGGCGCGAGTTCGACCAGATGGTGACGCGCGTGGCGCGCGGGCTCTCCGCTCTGGGGCTGCGACCCAAGGACCGGGTAGGCGTGTGGTCCTCGAATTGTGCTGAATGGATCCTGCTGCAATACGCCTGCGCTCGGGCGGGCTATGTGCTGGTGAACGTCAATCCAGCGTACCGGTCACATGAGCTGGCGTTCGTGCTGAGCCGGTCCGGCGTGCGCGCGCTGTTTCTGCGGGAGAAAGACGAGCGCGCCAACTACCGGGAAATCTTGAGCGCGGCGCGTTCGCCGGAGCAGCGGCTGGAGCATATGGTTCATCTGGGGACCAGCGAGTGGGATGGGATGCTCGCGAACGGCCGGGACCTTCCAGACGAGCCGGTGCTGCCGGGTGATCCCGCCAACATCCAGTACACCTCGGGTACCACGGGGAGCCCCAAGGGCGTCCTGCTGACGCACCGTAACGTGCTGAACAACGCCCGATTCACCGGGGCCTGGCTTGAAATGACGGAGCAGGACCGCATGTGCGTTCCGTTCCCGCTCTATCACTGCGCCGGTTGTGTTTGCGGCGTCACCAACTGCGTGACCCGCGGCGCGGCCATCATCCTGCCGTCGGCGACGTTCGACGCGCGGGCGGTATTGACGGCGATCGAGGAAGAACGGGTGACGGTGACGGCCGGAGTGCCAACGATGTTTATCGCCCAGTTCCAGCTTCCGGATTTTTCGCGCTTCGATCTACGCTCGCTGCGGGGCGCCGTGATCGGAGGCTCGCCGTGCCCGGTGGAACTGCTGAAACGGATAAATAGCGAAATGTTTTGCCGGGATCTGTGCGTGGTCTACGGGCAGACGGAAGCGTCGCCGGTGATCACCATGCACGCGCCGGGCGATACGTTGGAGCAGCGCACTACGACCGTGGGCGGGGCCGCGCAGAATGTCGAGGTGAAAATCATCGATCCCGTTACTGGAGCGATGCTGCCGCGGGGAGAGTTGGGCGAGTTGTGCGCGCGGGGGTACATGGTCATGCAGGGCTATGATCAAGAACCCGAAGCCACCGCGCAGGCCATCGACGCGGACGGCTGGCTCCATACCGGCGACCTGGCCATGATGCGCGACGACGGGCACTGCCACATCCGCGGGCGCGCCAAGGAGATGATTATCCGAGGCGGGGAGAACATTTATCCGGCGGAGATCGAGAATTTTCTCTACGGTCATCCAAAAATCGCGGAAGTGCAGGTAGTGGGGCTGCCGGATCTGAAACTCGGGGAGATTGTCGCCGCGTGGGTCCGTCTGCTGCCCGGCGAGGTGGAGACGCCGGAGGGAATCCGCCAGTTCTGCTCCGGGAAGATCGCGCATTTCAAGATCCCGCAGCATATCCGGATGGTGGAGTCCTTCCCGATGACGGTCACCGGCAAGGTGCAGAAATTTCGCATCCGTCAAATGGAGATCGAGGCGTTGAATCTGGGCAGTCAGACGGTGGAGACGGCATAAGAACGGTCTCGCGCGGTAAGTCCGCCCGGTCGCGCCCTTGACAGAATTAAACATTCATTTTAAACTTCTGTTTAGATGGCGAGCCCGGTCGGAGAAGACGAAGCCCCCCGTATCTACCCGAAGACACGCGCACCAAGCTGCTCGACGCCGCCGGACAGGTTTTTGCCGAATCCGGCTTCCAGGCCGCGACGGTGCGCGAGATCTGCGCCCGCGCCGGCGTCAACATCGCTCTGGTGAACTACCATTTCGGCGACAAGCTGGAGCTGTACACCGAAGTGCTCCGGCATTCGGTCGGCGCGCCGGGAAACGGAATCATCAAGCAGGCGACTCGCAGCGCGGCCCCTCCCGAAGAGGCTTTTCGCGAACTGATCCACGCCATGCTCCTAAGAGTTTGCCGGGCGGATCGTCCTGGATGGCATTTCCGCCTGATGATGCACGAATTCGCGCAGCCCACTCCCGCCATGGCGAGCGTGATCGACGAGACCATGCGGCCGGTTTACGATCGTTTCCGCGAGTTGATCGGTCGCATGCTCGATTTGCCGTCCGGACCACGACCAGGTCCGGCTTTGCGACGCACAGCGTCATCGCTCAGGTGGTCCACTACGCGCATGCGCGCCACGTGATCTCGCGGCTCTGGCCGGAATTGGAATTGAATCCCGAGCGGATCGCGCAGATCGCAACGCACATCGCGGATTTTTCCCTGGCGGGACTTCAGCTGCCTCAAGCCAGCGGCCGCTCGAAGCGCGCCATCCAGATAAGGAGAAGGAAGGGACGAACGAAATGACGGAACAGGAAACAGCACCCAAGACGACCGCCGCTCCACACGGCCAGACGCCCGGCGCGCCATCCTCCCGCAGTCCGTCCGCCGGCCGCCGCGCTCGCGCCGAAAGATGTTTCCCCTGATCATGGTCGTGCTGGGCGTCGCCGCTTTCTTCATCTGGAGAGGTTATTTCGCGAACCCGCGAGGTTCCGGACAGCATCGTCACTGTGAGCGGCCGCATCGAAGGCGACGATTCGGCGGTCTCGCCGAAAACGGCCGGGCGCATCCTTGAAATCCGCGTGCGCGAAGGCGACACCGTGAAAGCCGGCGACACGATCGCCATCTCTGGATGACGCGCAGATGCGCGCGCGCGAAGAGCAGGCCCGCGCCGCGCTCGACGGGCGCCGAGGCCAGAGCGAAATCGGCCAGCGACCAGATTGCGGTTTACGAACAGCAGTTGCAGCAGAACGAATTGAAGACCGAGCAGTCCAAGGTGGACGCCGCGGGGCGCGTGCGGCAGGCCGAGGCCGATCGTGGCCGCCGCCGAATCCGATCTCGCCCAGCAGGAAGCATCCTTACAGTCTGGCGCAGTTCGATAACGACGCTTATCAGAAGCTGGTGAAAACCGGCGCGGTCTCCGAGCGCCAGGGCAAGCAGGCAGCGACCACCGCCGATCAGCAGGCGCCGCCGTGGCCGCCGCGCCGCGCGCCGTCTGGAAGCGGCGCGCGGCGCGCTGACCACCGCCCAGGCCAATCTCTCCAATCCGGGCATTCGCAGCTTCCAGGCCGATGACGGTGCGCAAGCAAATCGATCAGCAGCAGGCGGAGATCGCGACCGCGAAGGCGGCCGCTCAACAGGCCCGGTTCCAACTTGCGGAAGCCGAGGACAACCGCCAGGATCTGATCGTCACCGCGCCCTTCGACGGCACCGTGATGACGCGCGCCGCCGAGCCGGGCGAAGTGGTCGCAGGCCGGCACCGCCATCGTCACGCTGCTCGATCTGAGCAAGGTCTATCTGCGCGGATTCGTGCCGGAAGGGCAGATCGGCAAGGTGAAGATCGGCCAGCCCGCGCGCGTCTATCTCGATTCGGCGCCCGACAAACCGATCGACGCTTATGTGCAGCGCATCGATCCGCAGGCCACGTTCACGCCGGAGAATACTTACTTCCGCGACGACCGCGTGAAGCAGGTGGTGGGCGTGAAGCTGCAGCTCAAAGGCGCGCATCGGATTCGCCAAACCCGGCATGCCGGCCGATGGCGAGATCCTGGTCCAGGGCGAAGTCTGGCCGGCAGGCCGGTTCAACAAATGACGGTCGCCGATTCCATACTCGCGGATCGGAGCGGTCTCGCGCGCCTCCGCGAGCACGCACCGGCGCAGCCGGCCGATCCGCGTTCGCGATCTCTGGAAGCGCTACGGCACGTCGGAAGCCGTGCGCGGCATCAATCTCGAAATCGGCGACGGCGAGATCTTCGGCTTGATCGGCCCCGACGGCGCGGGCAAGACCTCCACGTTTCAGATCCTGGCCGGCGTGATGGAGGCGACCTCCGGCACGGCGGAAGTCTTCGGCGTCCCGGCGCGGGAAGCGCGCTCGCACACCGGCTATCTCACGCAGGCGTTCAGCCTGTATCCGGATCTCACGCGTCGCGGAAAACATCCGCTACATCGGCGATCTGCGCCGCGTGCCGCCGGATGAGATCGACAGAGCGCGGACGCCGCTATCTGCGCATGTTCGATATGGACCGCTTCGAGATCGGCTGGCCGGGCAACTGAGCGGCGGCATGAAACAGAAGCTGGCGCTGGCCTGCGCGCTGGTGCCCGAGCCGCGCGTGCTGTTGCTGGACGAGCCGACCACCGGCGTCGATCCGGTATCGCGCCGCGAGTTCTGGGATACGCTGGCGCACCTGGCCGCCGACGGCCTGACGATCGTGCTGGCAACGCCCTATCTGGATGAAGCCGAGCGCTGCCACCGCGTGGCGTTGATGCATCAGGGCGAGATTCAGCAGATCGGCACGCCGGCGGAACTGCGCGCCAGCCTGCACGCCAGGCGCATGGAGATTGCGCACCTCGAACCTGGGCTTGGCCGAACAGCGTGCTCTCCGAGCATCGCGGGCCCGGACAAAGAGATCATCGACGTGCAGCGATTCGGCGACCGGCTGGACCTGCTGGTCGCACGATCCGGAGGAAGCCAGCGCGATCGCCGACCAGGCACTGAGCGCCGCAGGGCCTCGCGATCGACGACATGCGCATCGATGAACCGACGCTCGAAAACACGTTCGTCGCGACACTGCGGAGCCTGGGGCAGAAGAGTTCACGACGAGCCGTTTCCCGGCCGCCACGATCACGCGGCACTGCGCGGCCAGATCGCGATCGGCGCGACGAATCTGACCAAGCAGTTCGGCTCGTTCACCGCTGTGAAGAATGTCACCTCGCAGGTGCACTACGGCGAGATCTACGGGCTGCTGGGCGCGAACGGCGCCGGCAAGACCACCACCATCAAGATGCTCTGCGGCTTGCTCGCCGCCCACCAGCGGCGACATGCAACTGGCGGGCGAGCGCGGCAGCTTCGTTCGCGGCGAGGTGCGCCAGCAGATCGGCTACATGTCGCAGAAGTTTTCGCTCTACGACGACCTGTCGATCCGCGAAAACCTCGAATTTTTCGCCGGCGTTTACGGCGTGCCCGAAGAGCGAGCGCGAAGAGAAGATGCGCTGGGTGCTGTCGTTCTCCGGGCTGGAAGGCAAAGAGGATCAGATCACCGGCAGCCTGCCGCGGGATGGAAACAGCGCGTGGCTTTCGGCGCGGCCATCATGCACGAGCCGAGCGTCCTGTTTCTGGACGAGCCGACCTCCGGCGTGGATCCGCTGGCGCGCCGCGCTTTCTGGACCATGATCAACCGGCTGGCCGACGCGGGCACCGCCATTCTGGTGACCACGCACTATCTGGAAGAAGCCGAGCAGTGCAACCGGCTGGGCTTCATGGTGGCCGGCGAACTGGTTACCGAAGGCAGCCCCAGCGGCGATCAAGAGCCGCACAGAGCGGCCATCTGCTGGAGTTCATCGTCGACCAGCCGCAGCGCGCCATGGATCTGCTGAAGAGCGACGCCGAACGCTGGCGCGTTTCGCTGTTCGGCGACCGCCTGCACATCATCACCGAAGACGATGCCGCGACCGCGCGAGCGCACGAACCGGCAACAGACTGGAAGCGAACGGCGTTCACGTCATCAGCGTGCAGCGAAGGGCGGTTCTCGCTGGAAGACGTTTTCATCAGCGTGGTGGAAAAGGCGCGGCAGGAAGGCAAAGTGGCGGTCGGAGGACTGATAGGAGAATCTCATGAGACGAATCCTGGCCCAGACGCGCAAAGAACTGACCCAGATCATTCGGGACAAGATGGCCCTCGGCCTGGCGCTGGTGCTGCCCTTGATGCAGCTCATCCTGATGGGAACCGCGATCTCGCTCACCGTGGCGGATCTGCCCATCGTGGTGCAGGATCTCGACGATTCGCCCGCTTCGCGCACTCTGATCGACGCCTTCCGCGCGTCGAACACATTCCACATCGTGCCGTTCCCGGTCGACCGGCAGCCGGAAACCGCGTTCACGTCCAACATGGCCCGCGCCGCGCTGATCATCCCCGCCCACTTCGGGCGCGACATCGCGCGCGGCGTGAGTTCGCCGGTGCAGATGCTGATCGACGCTTCCGATTCCAACACCGCCAGACTGATGTCGGGCTACGCGAGCGAGATTACCGCGCGCATGGAATGCCAATAACGGCGGCGGCGCGCGCAGGTCGCGCCCGGTGCAGGCCGCGATCCGCTTCTGGTACAACCCCGGCCGATCGTCGAAAAAATTCTACGGGCCCGGAATCTTCGTGCTGGGGCTCTCGCTGTTCCCGCCGCTGCTGGCCTCGCTCGCCTCGGCCAAGGAAGGCGAGCAGAAGACCATCCTGCAGGTCTACGTCTCCAGCATTTCGGCGCATGAGTTTCTGCTCGGCAAGATTCTCACTTTCATGATCGTCGCTTTCTGCGAATGCCTGCTGCTGCTCACGCTGCTGTTCACTTATTTCGGCCTCAATTTCGCGGGCGACCCGACGCCGTTCATCGTCGCCACCATTCTCTACGCGTTCTGCGTGTCGGCGTTCGGAACACTGATCGGCTCGGCCATCCCCAACCAGGCGGCGGCCATGCAGGCGGTGGCGCTGGGCGGTTTTCTGCTGGTCTTCATGCTCTCCGGGTTGATCTTTCCGCATCCAGAACATTCCGGTTCAGATCCGCTGGCTCTCGAATTTCATCTGGGGCCGGTATTACATCGATATCGTGCGCGACGCGCTGCTCGAAGGCGGCGGCTGGCCCGCGCAGTGGTGGAAGGTCCTGATCATCGGCTTCACCGGATCGGTCTTCTATACCATTGGCCTGGCGCAACATGCGCCGCATGCAGTTGAAAGCGTAGTCGCATATGAAGAAACTTGCTTCAATTCTTTTTCGGTTACCGCCTGCGCGCCTTGTTGCGCAAAGAATTCGCGCAGATCCGCCGCGACCGGCGGCTGGCCATGTCGCTGATTATTCCGCCCACTTTGCAGTTGCTGCTCTTCAGCTTCGTGCTCAATGCAACGGTGTCGAACCTCAAGCTGGGAATCATCGACGACAGCCGGACGCCGGAGAGCCGGGAACTGACGTCGACGCTGACCGAGAGCAAGAGCTTCAAGCTGGCCGGCTATTACTATTCCGTCGACAAGCTGGGCGATGCGATCAGCCGGGGCGATGTCGACGCCGGCGTCATGATTCCCTTCAGCTACGCCAAAGACCTGCAGCGCGGGCGTCCGGTCACGGTGCAGCTTCTGCTGAACGCGATGAACGCCAACACCGCCGCCATCGCGCAGGGCTACGCGGAAGGCGTGATCCAGACCTACAACGCCGATCTCCCGAACGGAGGGCTGCACGCGAAGTTCATGCAGGTCGTCGGTATCCGACGTCAGCCACCGCGGCGTGGCGCGGCTGACCGGGGCTTATCTCTACAATCCCGGCCTGGTCGGCTCGTGGTTCGTCGTGACCGGAATATTCGGTCTGCTGCTGATCCTGAATGGGTCCATCGTGGCGGCCACTTCGATGGTGAAGGAGCGCGAGGCCGGCACCATCGAACAACTGCTGATGTCGCCGGCCGGCACTTATGAAATCATCGTCGCGAAAATCGCCCCGTTGTTTCTGCTGCTTTTCCTGATGGTGCTGTTCGCGACGGCCCTGATCAAGGTGGTGTTCGATGTGCCGTTCCACGGGAGTATCGTGGTCCTGCTGAGCGGCGCGGCATTGTGCGTGCTTTCCGGCATCGGCATCGGGACCGTGATCGCCACCTTCACGCATTCGGCTTTTCAGGCGCAATTGACCAGCTTCTTCGTCAATCCGCTGCTCACCACCGCTTCGGGCGCCATCACTCCGGCGGAGGCCATTCCGGGCTGGCTGCAGCCGCTGGTCACGGATCAATCCGATCCGGCACTTCAGCGTGATCGCGCGCTCCAGCATGATCAAAGGCAGCGGAATGGAAACGCTCTGGCCCAACTTTCTGGTGCTCTCCATCTTCACGCTCATCATGGTTTCGGCCAGCGTCTGGCGCTTCCGGAAACAACTCAGCTAGCAAAAATGACAAGAAGAATCCAATTTTTCCTGACATGCGCCGGAGCTTTTCTGTTGTCGGCTCTGCTTGACACGACGGCTTTCGGACAGTTCGGCCCTCCGGGCGGCCAGTCGGGTGGCGCGCAGGCAAACCAGCTTCCGCTCTCGGGAAGAACGGGCGAGTCGGGTGCGGTCACCGCGACTCAGTCGCCCATCGCCGGCACCACCAACAGCGTCAACACCATCAATCCCTCCATCCAGGCGGCGGGACCTTACACCGGCAGCGCGCTCAGCACGTCGAAGATGCCGTTCTCCGGGAAACTCTCGCTTGCGGGACGCTGTCGCGCGCGGCCTCGAATACAACCTCGGCGCGGTCGGCCTGAGTCTCGCCATGCGGCAGGCGCACGGGCAAACCGTGTCAGTTCGGAGCGCCCTGATGCCCAATGTCAACGGCAGCCTGTCGGAAACCGTGGAGCAGATCAACCTGAGGGCGGACGGCTTGCGTTTCTCATCCCCGATTCCGGGCTTCGGCATTCCGACGATTGTCGGCCCGTTCAACTATTTCGACCTGCGCGCGCGCCTGACTCAGACGGTGGCCGATCTCACCGCGTTGAACAATTACCGGTCCGCTAAAGAGACTCTGCACGCCGACGAATTCTTCGCGCAGGATTCGAAGGATCTCGTGGTCCTCGCCGTGGGCGGCGCTTATCTTCAGGTGATTGCCGCGCGTGCTCGTGTGGAATCGGCCAAGGCGCAACTGGAGACGGCCAACGCGCTCTATCAGCAGACCGCTCAGCAACGCAGTGTCGGGCTGCTGGCTCAGATCGATGTCAACAAGAGCCAGGTTCAGATGCTGACCGAAAAGCAGCGTCTGGCTTCGCTTGCAGAACGATCTCGCGAAACAGAAAATCAATCTGGCCCGGCTCACCGGACTGCCGCCGAACAGTCGCTACGATCTGACCGACGATGTGCCCTTCGCCGCGGCGCCCGTCGCCAATGAGGACGATGCCGTGATGCAGGCGTTGCTGCAGCGCCCCGATGTCAAAGCGGCGCAGGCGCAGATTCGCGCCGCCGAGCGCTCCGTGGCTGCCGCCCGCGCCGAGCGCCTGCCTTCTTTATCGGTGAACGCCGACTACGGAGTGATTGGAGAGAATCCCGCGACACTCGCACGGAACGTTCTCGGCCGGCGGAACTCTGAGCGTCCCCATCTGGCCGGGCGGCCGCATCGCGGGCGATATCGAACAGGCCCATGCCGCGCTGGCCCAACGCCGGGCCGAGCTGGAAGATCTGAGAAGCCGCGTGGAAAGCGAAGTGCGCAACGCGTTTCTGGATCTGCAAACGGCCACCAGCCAGGTTGAAGTGGCCCGCCAGAACCTGGACGTCACCCGCGAGACCCTCACGCTGACACGGCAGCGTTTCGATGCGGGCATCACGGATTCGGTGGAAGTCTCGCAAGCGCAGTCCTCCGTCGCATCCGCGGAGCTGGACTACATCAACAGCGTGTTCGCGCACAACGTCGCGAAACTGAGTCTCGCGCGAGCGGCGGGGGGCTCAGCGGAGAGTCTTCCGCGATTTTTGAAGCTGCAGTGAATCTTCGGCGTCATCTGCATCACCCCAAAGTCCTCAGAAAATCGGCAGGGCGCACGACTCTGATTCCTTCGAATTCCTTGAGCTTGGTGAGGTGACGATCGCCGGAAACGATCAGGTGAGCGTTTCCAGCCACGGCGCATTCAACAATCCGATCGTCGTCAGGATCGGCGATCACGACGCGGAGGGTGGCAGTGGGACTCACGACTTCCGCAAGCCTCGTGAGAAGTTTCAGCCGGCGTACTATGCGCGACTCGTCCCAATCACTATCGGCGCGGAGCACACCAGCGATCTCCCGGATAATGGCCGGTGAGACGATAAGAGCGTAGCGGCGGTTGACCGCTGCGCGCCAGATACCAAACGAAATACCACGCGTCGTGAACGCCGAAAAGTATACGTTTGTGTCTAGAACGACTCTAAGTGGTCCTCCGCGTTTTGCGTCGCTCATGGATGATGCGGGTTGCGTTGGCGAGATCGGCTTTGATTCCGAGCCGCTTGGCCCTTTGAGCCCCGTAGCGCAAGAGCCGCTCATCTTCGGCAATCATCGCCTCGGTGGTCATCGGATTCTCGGCTTCCTCCGCCTTCGCTTCCTGGATGAGATTCGCCACCCAAAGCTCTTCATCTCGATCCCGTTGGAGCCGGAATCGTTGATACACGCGCACCATCTCGCGGAAGAGTTCGCTCTTGGTGCGGCGTTCTTTTCTGGCGAGGGACTCAACCTCTTTCACTACGGTCGGTGGTACCGAGAAGCCGAGGGTTTTGGTTGTCCTACCCATCTATGTTGAGTATAACTTAGTGCAACTTGGTTTATTCTATACCTTCCCGAGCAACGCCTCGCTCAGTTTCTTCTGAACGGGTTGACGGACGCCAGGGGGTGGGCTGTAATGAAACATAGCCGTGGGCAGACTCCTACTCCCTCCCAAACAACCTGGAAAGACCAACGAAGATTGGACCGAAGTTAAATCAGTCGTCGTTGTTGGCGCGAACGGGTCCGGGAAGAGCCAAGTCGGGGCTTGGATCGAACAGCACAACCCGTCGTCTCCCGTTCACCGGGTGTCCGCTCAGCGCGCGTTGTCGATGCCGGATCTCGTCAATCCGATGCCTTATGAGCGGGCTACCTCTCAACTGCACTACGGATCCTACCAGCCTAGCTGGAGTGAGGATCAGCGCAGGAGTAACAAAGTTGGCCATCGGTGGGGAAACGACCCCGTCGGCCACATGCTAACCGACTATGAGTTTGTTGTGTCCGCACTTTTCGCAGAAGAAGCCAAGCGCGACCGGGAGTATTCGAGGGCGGCGAGCGCCTCAATACCGACCGCCAAACCGCCAGACTGCCAGACTGCAACCTCGACGTGCTGCAGCAAATCTGGGCTGTCGTGTTTCCGCAGAGGGAGCTCATAGTTCATCAGGACAAGATAGCGGCACGTGCGCCTACAAGCACCCAAGAATACGCTGGGAAGATGATGAGCGACGGGGAGCGGGTTGCCTTCTACCTGATCGGCCAAGTCCTCTGCGCGCCGAAGAACGCGATTATCGTGATCGACGAACCTGAGATTCACCTGCACCGGGCGATCCAGGCCGCTCTTTGGGATCAGATCGAAAGTAAGCGTAGCGACTGCGTCTTCGTCTACATTACTCACGACCTGGATTTCGCGGGAACGCGGAGCGGCGCGCGCAAGGTTTGGATGAAGAATTTTGACGGTACGCATTGGGAGTGGGACGAGATCGAAGCGCACCCGGAGCTGCCCGAGCAGCTACTTCTCCATGTGCTAGGAAGCCGACGGCCTGTGCTGTTCGTCGAAGGGGATCAAAATAGCTACGATGCCGCGCTATATCGTGCGCTGTACCTGGACAACCTCGTCATTCCGTTGAACAGCTGCCACCAGGTCATCCAGGCGTACAATGCGATGCGCCAACTCGGCAGCTTGCATCACCTGGAACCCGCTGGATTGGTAGACCGAGACCACCGTAGCGACGACGAGATCGCTGCGCTAAGAAGCTCCGGGCTGAGAGTAGCGGATGTTGCTGAAGTCGAGAACTTGCTTTGCATCCCCGATGCCGTGGAAGCCGCTGCTACGCAACTAAAAAACAGTAACCCGCAGGCGACCGTCAAGGCTGCTGGCGAGTATGTCCTCCGGCAATTAAAAGAAGGCATTGATGCTCAGGTCGCGGCTAGGGCGATTGCCGAGATTCAGTTCAGGCTCGGCGGCTTTGGCCCCAAAGCCGGAAGCGCAGGCGCCACGATGATACAGACGGCAGTGGCGCAGTACGTGGCCACGATAGATGTGGCAGCAACTTTCAAAAAGGCCAGCGATCTTTTCGATGGAATTCTTGCTAGCGGTGACTATGACTCTGCGCTCCGCTATTACAATTGTAAAGGCATCACCAGTTTCGTCGCGACAGCTCTGGGTTTGAAGAGCCAAGCGTACTGCACGATGATCGTAGGCATCGTCCAATCAGACCCGGGCGGAGCGCTAGCAGAAGAAATGCGTAGGAGGATCTCATAGGGCGACGGAATCCAGCGTCAAGAATGGCGTGGCTCAGGGAATAGAGATTTCGCCTTCTTCATCTCCTGCATGCAGACCCTTCCTCGTTTGCATACAATAGTCTCAGGCCCACGCCGCTGTCTTAGCGTGCCCTGGCCCTGGAGACCCTATGCTGCGTTTTCTAACCGCGGGAGTAATGTTTGCCGGAGCCGCGATGGCCGGCACCACCACCGGCGCATCCAACGTCACCTTCAATAAGGACGTTCTCCCCATCCTTCAGAAGAATTGCCAGACTTGTCACCGGCCCGGCGAAATCGGCCCCATGGCGTTTCTGAATTACGAAGGCACGCGGCCCTGGGCCAAGTCCATCCGGCAGGCTGTGCTCACCAAGAAGATGCCGCCGTGGTTCGCCGATCCGCGCTACGGGCATTTCGCCAATGAGCGCAAGCTCAGCGACGCCGACATCAAGACCATGGTCGCATGGGTGGACGCGGGCGCGCCCGAAGGCAACGCCAAAGACATGCCGCCGCCCATCGTTTGGACCGAAGGCTGGAACATCAAGCCCGACCTCACGTTCCAACTGCCCAAGCCTTACACCGTTCCCAAGACCGGCACCATCCAGTACACCTATTTCATCGTGCCGAGCGGTCTCACCAAGGACACCTGGGTGACCGACGCCGAAGTTCGCGCCGGCAATCGCAGCGTGGTCCATCATGCCAGCGTGTACATCCGCCCGCCCGGTTCAGCGTGGCTCAAGGACGCGCCCATCGGTGAGGCCTACGTTCCGCCCGCGCGCGGACCGCTGGGCACGCATCCGCCATCGGAAATCGCCGGACGTCAGGCGAAGATGGAGAACGAATGGTTCGTTGGCTACGTGCCGGGCATCCAGCCGCAGCGCTATTTCGCGCCGGAGACCGGGGCCGCCAAGCTGATTCCCGCAGGTTCGGACATCGTGTTTGAGTTGCACTACACCGCCAACGGAAAAGAGGAAGGCGTGGATCAGACCAAGGTCGGATTCGTGCTGGCGAAGGAGCCGCCGAAGTATCGCTTGTTAACCATCGGCGTCGCCAATGCCGACTTCGCGATTCCGCCAGGCGATCCCAACTACGAAGGCCACGCCAGCGCGACGTTCAATGAACCGGTCACCGTCATCTATCTCCAGCCCCACATGCACACGCGCGGCAAGGACATGGAGATTCGCTTCGAGTATCCCACCGGCGAATCGCAGACCATGCTGAACGTTCCGCACTATAGCTATCTGTGGCAGACCATTTACTACGAGCAGCAGCCGCTCGAAGTACCGAAGGGAACCAAGGTGGATGTGATCGCGCATTGGGACAACTCGGCGAACAATCCGCTGAATCCCGATCCGACCAAGACCGTGCGTTGGGGCGATCAAAGCTGGGATGAGATGCTGGTGCCGTTTGTGGGCGTGCTGGTTCCACCCAACGCCGATCCGGCGACAGTGACCAGCCATCCGCGACCGGGACCTGTAGCGGCGCCGTGAGAGGCAAGTTGATTTTAGCGGCCTCTGTCTGCCGCCGGCGCTGGGGCAGGCAGCTTTGATATAGACTAATAACCAATGAAAACCTCCCTATTTGCACTTTCCTTCGCGGTGCTCGCCACCACCGTTTATGGGCAAGCTCCGCAACCCGATTTCAGCAAAGTTGAGATCAAGACCAACAAGGTCAGCAACAACTTCTACACGCTCGACGGCCAGGGCGGCACCATCGGCGTGCTGGTAGGGCCGGAGGGAACCTTCATGGTGGACTCGCAGTTCGCGCCGCTCTCGCAGAAGATTGCCGCGGCCATCCACCAGATTTCCGACAAGCCGATTCGCTTCATGGTGAACACTCACGTGCACGGCGATCACACCGGCGGTAACGAGAATTTCGCGAAGATGGGCACCACAATTTTCGCGCGCGATGAACTGCGCCTTCGGCTGGCTCATCCAGCGCCCGGAGCCAACGGCGCGCCCGGCGTGGCCGCTCCCGCGATCGCGCTTCCCGTAGTGACGTACGAAGGCCCGGTGACCATCCACATGGACGGCGAAGAAGTGCATCTGGTCCCGATTCTCCGCGCGCACACCGACGGCGATACGCTGGTGTATTTCCAGAACAACGACGTTCTCATGACTGGCGACTATTTCCGCTCGGTCCAATTTCCGAATATCGATCGCGCCAACGGCGGATCGCTGAGCGGGATGATCGAAGGCCTCGGTGTCACCATCGGCATGGCCGGTCCCAACACGAAGATCATTCCAGGTCACGGGCCAACCGTGGATCGAGCGGCGCTGATCGCCCATCGCGATATGATTCTTGCCATCCGCGAGAAGGTGGCTGCGCTGGTGCTCGAAGGCAAGACTGTCGAGGAAGTGCTGGCGGCCAAGCCCACCTCCAATTACGACAGCATTCCCAACGCGTCCACTACATCCGAGCGCTTTGTCCGCCAATTGTACGCGGAGCTGAAAACCAACTAAACTGAAGTAGTAATGCTCCGATTTTTGCTGGCCGGTGCGATGCTGTGCCTGGCTGCGCTTGGCGCCCAGCGTCCCCAGTTCTCATTGCGCGATACGCGCGGCGTGCTTCACTCGCCCGAAGAATGGAACGGCAAGAAGGCGATCGTCGTATTCTTTACGACCACGGATTGCCCCTTGAGCAACAATGAAGTTCCAGAAATGAACCGTACCCGGCACGACTACGAAGCCCGCGGCGTGGCGTTCTACGCGGTGCAAGCCGACACCACCATCGCCGATGCCGACGTGCTGTCGCACACCAAGGACTACCAGTTTTCCTTTCCGGTGCTGTTCGATCCTCACCAGATCCTGGTGAAGATGACCGGGGCCACTACCATTCCATCGGCGGCTGTGCTGACGCCCGATGGGACGCTGCTTTACCTGGGACGCATCGACAATCGCGTGGAGGACTTCAACATACGGCGGCAGGAGCCGACCAGGTTCGATGTGCGGGAAGCGCTGGACGCTGCGCTGGAGGGCAAGCCCGTGCCGCATCCACGGACCAGTGCGTTCGGTTGCGCGATCCCTCCGGTGAAGGTCAATCGGGTAAACTAGAGGTAAAGTGTCATGAAACAATTTGCTGCTATATTGTTGTGGCCCATAGTGATGTCCGCCGCAACGGCATCCGGTACTCCCACCTTCAATAAAGACATCGCGCCCATCCTGTACGCCAACTGCTCCACCTGCCATCGACCGGGCGAAGTAGCGCCGTTTCCCTTGCTCACCTATCAGGACGCCGCGAAACGAGCTGCCTTGATCGCGGGCGCGGTGGGTGGCCGATTCATGCCGCCGTGGAAGGCTGAGCCTGGTTACGGCGATTTCTTGGGAGAACGCCGCCTCACCGATGCGCAGATCGCGCTGATAAAAGATTGGGCAAAAGCGGGCGCGCCCGAAGGCGATCCGAGCGTGAAGCCGCAGCCTCCTAAGTTCGTCGACGGATGGCAGGGCGGCGAGCCGGATCAAGTTCTGAGCATTCCGCTGAAATATTCGCTGCCCGCCGATGGCCCCGATCAGTATCGATGCTTCGTGCTTCCAACCGGGCAAGATCACGACGTGTATGTCGACGGGGTGGAATTCCGGCCAGGCAATCGCCAGATCGTGCACCACGCGCTGGTGTATCTGGACGCGAGCGGAAAGGCCAGGCAAATGGCCGCGAAGAGCACGGATGGAAGTTATCCCTGTTTCGGCGGCCCGGGATTCGCCCCGCTTGGTGGCTTGGGCGGATGGGCGCCCGGCCTGACTCCGCCGCCGCGCGACCCCGAGCTTTCGTTGCCGCTTCCGAAAGGCGCCGACGTCGTCATTCAGATCCACTATCATCCTTCGGGAAAGCCGGAGACGGATCAGTCTTCGCTGGGGCTGAGCTACTCAGGTCCTCCGGCGAGAGGCCGCACTTCGTTGATGTTGTTCCAGCACCACCTGGATATGGCGCCTGGAGATTCGCACTACGTTGCCAAGGCATCGCTCACTCTGCCGCGCGACGTCCAACTCATCGGCCTGACGCCGCATGCGCATTATCTCTGCAAGGACATGAAAGTGACGGCGACGTTGCCGGATGGATCCAGCAAGCCGCTGATCTGGATCAAAGACTGGGATTTCAACTGGCAGAACGCTTATCGCTACAAAACTCCGCTGGAACTGCCGAAGGACACGCGGATCGACATGGAATATACGTACGATAACTCAGAAAACAATCCGCACAACCCGTCGCATCCTCCCGTGCGGATTCACTGGGGCGAACAGACCAAGGACGAAATGGCTCTGGTCTTTCTGAACGTGGTTGTTCCTACGCGAGCCGATATCACCGAACTACAGGGCGATGCGCGGCGCCAGATCGTGGAACAAATCTTGAACCAGGTGGAAACGGTGCAGGACTTGTCCGATGAATGGCTTCCGGAAAATGCCACCAGGCAGCTTGAGCAACTTTTCAAGGCATTCGACAAGAACGGCGATGGTAAGCTCGACTCCGGCGAACGGACTGCGATGCTCGCGTTCGTGAAGAGCCTTGAGCAACGCCGGCAGCAGAAACGCGATCAGTAGCCGCACGGCGGAGCAGGCCCGGTGGTGCGCGGCATCCTGCTGTCGATCGCGGGAGGAGTGACTGTTTGGATGGAGAACCACTCTGGATGATCGACGTGCATTTCCAGCAAGGGAACCGAACAAACGGGAGCTGGGGACAAGAGTTGAATAGGCGGCGTGCCGCGGAAATTGACCCGGCGGTCCGCGGCAGCCGCGCCCTTGGCGATGCGGTCGATCGCGTTCTGCATCGCTTGAGGCAGCGGAGCCGGCGACGGTGCGTCCTGAGCGAAGAGGGGGCCGAGAAGAGCCGCCGCGAGTAAAGAGACGCCAAGCAGACAGCGCATACAACAATTCTAGTGCTTATTGCGGCGGTGAAGTCTCAGGCGCCGACGATCTGGACGTTCATCCCTTCCGGATCTTTGATATGAAAACCCGCATCCAGGTTTTCTTCCGGAGTTATGCCGAGCGCTTTGAGTTGCTGCGTTACGCGCTCCTTGTTGAAGTTTTCGACGCCGATAGCGAAGTGATCCACGATGGCCGTGGGGCTCTTGTGGTGGAGCGATACGATGATTTTCCCCGCGCCCAGGCGCGAGATCTCGTTCGGCTTGTCCTCGCTCATGATCGCCAGTCCGAAAACCTTTTCGTAAAAGGCGATCGAGCGCGGCAGATCGCTAACTTGAATACTGATGTGGTCGATCTTCACGCCTTTGAGACCGGTGTCCTCAGCCTGCCCCAGAGATGGAGCGGCGCTTGCGGCGGTCAGCATCGCCAGTCCCTGAATTAAGCCCCGGCGCGAAAGCGCGCCTTTCTCAAAGCGGCCCAACAGATCTGAAATTATCGCTTCCATACAACCTCCTGAATGTGATTTTAGAACTCAATTCTTTCCGGTGTGGGCGCGGTCCTTTTCGTTTTCGCAGATATTTTCGAAGACGTCGGAGTCGGCAAGAAGCTCGTAGGTGAACTTGATGGTAAAGGGTTTGGAGTACATCTGGGGGTCGTCGAAGGTCACTTCGATATCCATGTGTCCAAAGTCGCGGCGGTGATAGCGCTCCACCAGGCGCATCGCTTCGCTATGGGGATGGCCGGTGACATCCAGCCAGGTTTTGTCGTTGAAGCCGGCCGATTCCACCACCAGCGTGTCGCGATACCAATGCCCAACCGAGTAGCCGAGCCAGGCCGGTTGCACAATTTCCTTGGGAAGCGAGCGGCCGTCGGTGTAGATTTGGCGGTGCGTGCCGTCGGATTCGTACAGGATGACGGTCAGGCGGGGTGACTGAGCGATCTTGGTAGCCTCCGAGACGATGCCGGCGAGCGGGATGCCGAGGGGTAGGCAGACTTCCCGGTTCTCGACGCCAGTGATACGCCGGCGGAAAATCTCCGCGGCTTCGGGCCGTATGGGCGATTCATCCGGCTTGAAGTCCAGAAGGACATTGACGGCGTACTTGGAGATGGTATCCGGCTCCATGCCGGGCACGCTGGTGACACCGACGTTGTCGCCGAAGAGACGCTTCATCTCTGCCAGGGATAAGGTTTGAACGTGCCACGTGCCCGAAAGATCCGGCTTGCCATCAAGGGCGCGCGGCGCGGGGGCGGTGAGGTTGGGTTTGCCGTCGCGCGTACGGGGCGTTCCCGGCGTAGGAAAGTTCAACCACTGAGCATGCGCGCTGCTGGCGACGAGCGCGAATAGAAGGAACAGCCGCCGGTTCGGATTCATCTTGAGGTCATTTTACTTTGGCGCCACGTGGGCGCGATCCTTCTCATTCTCGTTGCAGAAGTTTTCGAAGATGTCAGAGTCCGCCAGAAGCTCATCGGTGTACTTGATGGTAAAAGGCTTGGTGTACATCTGGGGATCGTCGAAAGTCATTTCCACATCGATGTGTCCGAAGTCGCGGCGATGGTAGCGTTCTGTGACGCGCAGGGCTTCGCTATGGGGATGTCCGAGAACATCCAGCCGGGTTTTGTCGTTGAATCCGGCCGTTTCCACCACCAGGGTGTCACCCACCCACTGGCCGGCCGAATAGCCCAGCCAGGCCGGTTGCACAATTTCTTTGGGCAGCGCGCGGCCGTCGGTGTAGATTTGGCGATGCGTGCCGTCGGACTCGTACATAATTACGGTCATCCGGGGTGACTGAACGATTCTAGTGGCTTCGGAGACGAGACCGGCGACGGGGATGCCGAGCGGCAGGCAGGAGCCCCCAGGGTCGGGGCTTGCCAGGTGGCCGCGGAGAATGTCAGCGGCGGCGGGCCGCATCGGCGATTCGTCGGGCTTAAAATCCACGAGTATATTGACGGCGTACTTGGACACGGTATCCAGCTCCATCCCGGGCACGCTCAGCGTGAGGGCGTTGTCGATCGGGCCGCTGCCAAAAAGGCGCTTGAACTCCTCGACGGAAGTGGATTGAGCAGGCCAGACGCCGGAGAGGTCGGGCTTGCCGTCGGCCACGCGAGGGGCCGGCGCCGTGAGGTTAGCCTTGCCGTCACGCGTGCGAGGAGTTCCTGGCGTGGGATAGTTCAACCACTGGGCCGGCGCGCATGAGCAGAGGAGCGCGAATAGGAAAAGTAATCGCTGTGCCATCTAGTCCCCGGGTCTCCCAATGCTAGCGGAGCCAAGACGGGGAAGCAAGGTGTTAGGATTCTCGAATGGGTAAATTTCTTTGCTGCTGCTCTATTGCGCTGCTTCTGTTTACGTCGGGCTGCAGTCAGCAGCCGGCGGCGGACACGCGTGCCGCGGATGAGAGCGCGGTGAGAGACGCGGACGTTCAATGGTCGAAGACCGCGATGGCTAACGATCTGGATGGCACGGTCTCGTTTTACACCGATGACGCTTCTCTGCTGCCTCCCAACGCTCCCATTGCCACCGGAAAGCAGGCGATTCGTGCAGTATGGGCCACCATGCTCAATCCCGACGTTACGGTTTCATGGCAGGTAAACAAGGCCGACGTGGCGCGATCCGGCGAACTGGCCTACGTGATGGGAACTTATCAGATCGCCGCGAAAAATCCGCAAGGCATGTCCCAGGAGGATCACGGCAAAATGGTGGAGGTGTGGAAAAAGCAAGCGGACGGCAAGTGGAAAACGGTAGCTGACATTTTCAATTCGGATGTTCCGGGGCCGGTGTCCCCGACAAAGAAATAGGCGTTAAAATAACGATGTGGACTGGAGTCGCTGCACCTCCGTCGATCGGAATCCTGCCAGGCTTGGCGGGGCATGGTGCTTCCGAGGCACGCGACTTCCGGTAGCATCGCTCTTCGAACACCTCGACCAAGGCTCAACCGTTGATGAATTCCTGGAGTGGTTCCCCTCTGTAAGTCGGGGACAGGTCCACGAGGTGCTGGCCTTTGCTAAGAGTTCCCTTGAGCAGCCCGCGGCAGTTGTGTGAAGATTCTGTTCGACACCAACACGCCCGCGCCATTGATCGAATACAGACTTGCGACCAAAATGTCCAGTATCAACAGAATTTTGAAAGCAGGACATTGGCTGTCGTTATTTTGTCTACAAATCACTTCTCTCCGATAATGCGCTCGACCGCCTTGCGGCCCACGGTCATGAAGTCGTGATCCTTGGGCGTGCTTGAACGAGTAGGCATGGTAGGATTATGGCACCGAGATGCCGCCGAGAAACAATCTGTGCCCTAACTGCGAGGGATGGCCTGTCAGAAATGGTCAATGTCGCGAATGCTTTGGCTCTGGGACAAATCCACACCTGAACTCCACAGAATCGGTTTGCAGATTTTGCCATGGAGATGGTCTCTGTCCGCGTTGCCATGGAACAGGAAAGGCAAATTGGACAGCTTACGATTTCGGCGGCACGGCTCAACGTCGGGCGTATCTTGGAATGGCGGCGCTTGCACTCATTGCGGCAATTGGCACCTTTACCAGTCACACGTGGCCCTGGCCATTCGCTGGAATGTTTCTCGGATTCAGCGCCTATTGGGTGTTTAAAAGCCAGACCAAAAATTCAAACTGATACACTACCGAATTCTGACTTCTGAATTCTCGATTCTGCCCTCTACCTTCTGACTCCTGACTTCTTCTCTCCAACTTGATATGCTTCCCAAGAGAGATTTCTGGAGGTTCGAAACGATGAAGGTACCGGCGATCATAAGTTGCGCCGTGATTGGAGCGGCGCTTTTTCTCGCGCCACTGGCCGAGGCTCACCACAGCAACTCGGCGTTCTATGTCACCAAGGTGATCACCATCAAGGGCGTCGTCAAGGAATTCAAATGGAGCAATCCCGCATGTCTGGGTGATCCTGACGGTGGATGACGGGAAGGGCAACAAAGTGGATTGGAAGGTGGAGGGCCGGCCGCCCGGAATCCTGGCGCGGGCCGGTTGGACGCCCAAGGTCGCTGCAGCCCGGCGACGAGGTGACAATCGACTTGAGCCCGGCCAAGGACGACACGGCGTCCGGGCTGATTGCGCGCGTGACCAAGGCCGACGGCACCATTCTCGCCAATGCGCCGCCGCCGACGGAATAGAGGACCGGTATGAAGCTTCAGACGACGCTACTCAGCATGATGGCCGGCGTGGTGGGGCTCTGCGCGCAAACCACGCCACCGGATTTTTCGGGCGTTTATTATCCACTGAACCCGTTCGGACGGTTCATTGGCGGGCCGGCCGCCGGCGCAGCGCGCGCACCAAAGGGACCACCGCCGCGTCCAACCGCATCGGCCCCGCTGTCCGATGGATCGCGCGGACGCACGCCGGATGAGCCGTCGCTCACGCCCGAATACATGGCGAAATGGGAAATGATCAGCAAAACGCGCATCGCCGGCATCGGCGGAATACGACCTGACGGCCAAGTGCCTGCCGCCTGGAATGCCCGCGATGATGTCCATGGCTTACGGCATGGAGGTGATGCAGAACAAGGACAAGATCACCTTCTTCAGCGAGCTGAACGACGCTTTGCGGCGCGTCTATCTGGACGGGCGCAAGCCTTCGCAGAAAGTTCTGGATGATCCCACGTACGCCGGTTATTCCACCGGCCATTGGGAAGGCGACACGCTGGTGGTGGATACGGTGGCGCTGCGCGACAACACTTTCATCGAAGGGTTCACGCCGCACAGCGATGCGATGACGGTCCATGAGCGCATCCGGTTCAAAGAGCCGGGATTGCTGGAAGATACCATCACGGTCACCGATCCGAAAGCGCTGACGAAGCCTTGGGAGACGGTGAAGACTTATCGCCGGGCGACGCGGGAGAAGGGGAACGACGAGTTGCGGGAGTTCGCCTGCGCCGAAGGACTGGGAGAAGCCAAGTGAAGCGCCACGGCTTTTGCGTCTGGGGTTGGCCACCGCGGCAGCGCTGTGTGCGCAGACGCCGCCGGATTTTTCGGGCGTTTATTATCCCGTGAATCCGTTTGGGCAATTTCGAGGCGGTCCGGCCGCCGGCGCCACGCGACGCCAGGGACCTCCGCCCAAACCAACGGCATCGGCGCCGCTGGCGGATGGGTCCACTGGCAGGAGGCCGGATGAGCCGTCGCTCACGCCCGAGTATCATGGCGAAATGGCAAATGATCAGCAAAACGCTGGTCGCCGGTTCGTCGGAATACGACTTCGATCGCCAAGTGCCTGCCTCCGGGAATGCCCGCGGTGATGAGCATGTTTTACGGCATGGAGGTGATGCAGAACAAAGACAAGATCACCTTCTTCAGCGAACTGAACGACGCCATGCGCCGCGTTTATCTGGATGGTCGCAAGCCTTCACAAAAAGTTCTGGACGATCCCACCTACGCGGGTTATTCGACGGGCCACTGGGAAGGCGACACGCTGGTGGTGGATACGGTCGCGATCCGCGGCGATACGTTCATTGAGGGAATCACGCCGCATAGCGATGCGATGACGGTCAGCGAGCGCATCCGGTTTAAGGAGCCGGGGCTGCTGGAGGATCGGCATTACGGTGAACGATCCCAAGGCGCTGACGAAGCCGTGGGAGACGGTGAAAACTTATCGCAAGGCGAAGCCGGGATCGGGAACCGACGAACTGCGGGAGTTCGCGTGCGCCGAAGGAATCGCGGACGCGAAGTAGCGCAGCCCAAAAACAAAGGCCCCGCGGATGGTGTCCGCGAGGCCAATTCGACACCTAATTAGATCTTGCTTACCAGCGGCGCCCGTAACCCCAGCGTCCGCCGAATCCGAAGTAGACGGACGGTCCCCAGTAGGGATAACCGTACGGTACGGATATGGCGCTGCGTAGTAACCGCCGTAGTAGGGCGCGGGCGGAGGATAACCCGGTCCGTAAGCCGATCCATAGCCGGGACGCGGCCCCATCGGAGGCCGTACGCCCGCGTTGTAATCCTGCTGCGCGGCGTATTGGAACGCTTGCTGCGAATTGTCGAGAGCGAGCGGAGTCTCCATGCCGAACGTCAGCGGAGTTTCCGGACCGACGATCGTCGGACGGCCGCGCGTGAGCAGCACGCCGATGGTGGATACCACCAGGCCCGCTGCTGCGCCGACTCCCGCTCCTACGCCACCGTTCACGCCCGCGCCGATCGCCGCGCCGGTTGCGGTAGTGGCGCCGATAGCAAAGGCGTCACGTCCGTAGGAGGTGTTGCCTCTGCCGGTCGATCAATTTCGTCTTCACTTGAATCTGTCGGCCGTCGGCAAGCTGGATTCCGGAGAGTTCCAATTTCAGGTGCGAAACACCCGACACCCGTCCAGCCTTCTGTGCTTCGGTAACGATGCCGGTCACGGTCTCGCCCCGGCGCGCGATCAGCAATCCATTCGCGATGATCGGTTCCAGCAACGTGCCGGTGAACGCATCGCCGGTTTGGTTGCGATCGCTCGACAGCGGCTCATTCACGCGAACCGTAACCCAGGTGCCTGCGGGCAGCGTGATGGTGGTTGGCGCATAGCGTTGTGGGGGCTGAGCTTGCGGGGGCGGACCCTGCTGCGGATCGGGCGCGGGGAGCTCCGTCAGGGGTACCTGGGTCGGGCGCGCCTTGGTCTTGAGCTTGAGCCTGATCGCCAGCTGGTGGCTGGAACTTGCGCCATCCACCGGAAGGAGCCGTTGGTGCCGCGGGGCCGGCGGGCGGGTTGGTTCACGTCCTGAGCCACGCCGGGCAAAGTGCTACCAGCGAAAGAATGAAAACCGAAGCTGCGGTTAGTGCAAATCGAGGGTTTGTTTTCATGATCGTCGTGCCTCTCAAGTCGAATCTTAGTAGCATCTCAGTTGCCAGATGCTAAGTGGCTGTAAGCACGAGGCTTGCCTGGAAGGGCTTTGGCCGAGGAAAACCAGGCTGGTGCATTTCGGCCACTCTTGGCGGTTGACCATTGGCTATTGGTCATTTGTTTAGCGCCTGTTGTAGTAACCGTCGCGGGTCTGCACTACCAGACCAGCCTGTCTCGGTCGACAAGTGGACTTTGCGATATCCCGCCCCGGCGGCGACTTCATCCGAAGTGTAGCCGATGCTGTACTGGTTGCGCAGCTCTTCCTCCAGCTGCCCGTAAATGGTCGCGATCGGGTTGGTGCGGAGAACTTCGAAAAAGGCGGCGCCGGTTTCCCGCGAAATGCGCTGCAGAGCTTTCTTGCCGTTTGCGCTGGCGTAGATACCCTCGTAGGCGTCGCGATCGGAAAACAGGATGGAATAGACCAGCGTGTCGGCGCGCTGTGCGGATTCGATGGCGCGCCATAAGTCGATTTTGCTGCCGTTGTCCACGCCATCGGTCAGCAGGATGAGCGCCTTTCGACCAGATTGTTTTCGCATCACGTCCTCGGACGCCAGCAGTATCGAGTCGTAGAGCGCGGTACCGCCTAGTGCCCAGGACCAACTGGGCTTGCCCGGTTGACGGGGACTTCGGAGTCTGAAGCCGCGCCAAGGCCTCCCCCAGCTCCTCACGCGACGAAGTGAGATCCTGCAACAGCTCCACATCGCGATCGAAGTGAATGATGAACGCGCGATCCTGGTCCGGACGGAGCACCTGGGTGAGGAAACGATAGCTGGCTGTGCGTTCCTCGCGCCAAAAGACGGCGCTGGCTGATGCTGGTATCCACCAGGAGGCCGAGGGTCAGGGGCAGGCCGGATTCCTGGGAGAAATAGCGGATGGTTTGCGGGCGGCCGTCTTCTTCGAGGGTGAAATCGTCCTTGGTGAGGTTGTGAACCACGCGGCCTTGATCGTCGCGAACGGTGGCGAAGAGATTGACTACGCGGACGTCGGTGGAGAATTTGGTTGAGCCGTCCTGGGCGCAGGCAGCCAGTTGCCAGCAAACCAGATGCAAACAATGTCTTGGAAATCGACATCAGGATTGCTACTCGGGCGGAATTCTTATTGAGACCGCATTGGGCAAGGCCCACTGGACCTGCATCCCGTCCATCCGACGCAGGGAATTGTCGATCGCGTAGGAATAAGTGATCTGGATTGTCTCCTCGCGTGGGGCAGGTTCCAGGCGCCAGCTTGAAAGGTTTTGAATGGCCGCGCTTGCCGGGATAGATTCGGCCTTCACCACTCGAACGTGGTCAACCTTGCCAGAGCGAGTAATCGTCGCGGCCAGTGTGACCGCGCCCGTGGGCATGATCTCAACGTAGTCCTGGTGTTTGTCCGCATCATAACTGTACTGGGCATGCATGTGCGATAACATCTCGATGTCCTCGCGGTTGGATTCTTGCACGTAGATCTCTGACTGGGCGGCCTCGTGCAAACTGAAGATATTGATCCCGATGTTACGGTAATCTCGGTGGCGTTGTCTCAAACTAGCCGCCAGGCATACGAGCTTACTTGGAGTGAAATCCTGCAAACGCATACTGATGCTCTGTACGAAAACAGAGTCTGAATCTGCGAATCCTGCGCCCTCCCGATAATGCGGCGGAGTGCACTTGGCGAAAGCAATTGCATGCAAGCACGAGACAACGCACAACATCCTTAAAATAAAGCGCTTAGCCATCGATATGTTAAGCATACTAGTAGAGACTGGATTCGCCCTGCGGACGCGTTTTCCAGCGCCGGTGAATCCAGAGCCACTGGCCGGGATGCTCGCGGATGACTCGCTCGAGGACGGCGTGGAGCCGGCGGGTGTCTTCAGCGGCATCGCCAGAAATCTCAAGTGGAGGATGAAATCTTAGCACGTACTTTCCTTCCTCCTCAGACCATACTGCGAAACCGGGGATGACGGCCGCACCGGTCTTGGCGGCGATTTTCGCGAAGGCTGTGTTGGCGCACGCCGGAGTGCCAAAGAAGTCGACAAAAACACCTTCCTGCAACGAAGTGTTCTGATCGATTAGAACCCCTACCGCCTCGTTTTGATGCAGAGCGCGCAGCACCGCACGGGCGCCATCCCATTTGACGATGAGCTGATTGCCGGAGAGCCGGCGGCGATCCTCCACCAGGCGGTCGATCCCGGGATTATCCAGCGGGCGGATCATGATGTGCATCGGCTCCGTCATCAGGGCGTGAGCGAAGGCGCTCAGCTCCCAATTGCCGAAGTGGGCGGTGGCGAAGAGGATGCCTCGGCCGGCCTTTTTCGCTTCGAGAAAATGCTCCAGGCCTTCGTAACGGATCCAGTTGTTAATGTTTTGAGCATTGATTTGGGGGAAGCGCGCGAAGACCCAGATCAATCGGGCGATGGAGCGAAAGACTTCGTCGGCGATGGCGCAGCGCTCCGCTGGAGATTTGTCAGGGTAGGCGAGTTCAAGATTGCGCATGGCGGTACGGCGCAAGCGGGGAACGGCGAGATCGAGAAGAGTCGTGTAGAAGCGGGCTAGCCCGAGCGGTGCGTGGGCCAGGGACCACAGCAGAAGTTTAGCGGCCAGGTATTGAAAGCTCAATATTGAGTTTGCACCGTCGTTTTGGGCCGTCAAGGAAGTTCGTAAATGCGGAGAACTCCGTCGGCGCCCTCGGCCAGACTGCGTCCGGAAGGTGAGATGGCGACCGGCGCGGGTTGGATGATACTGTTCGTCTCCGCGGACTGCCCCCGAACCTCCCAATCCGAGACCTCCGCGCCAGCGCGAAAATCCCACACCACCCGCTCTCCATCAGCAAGGATCTCCCCGCGCCGCTTGCTTGGAAATGGCGTGACTTGCGTCAGCACCAGGCGCGAGGCGTGGGCGCTTGCTGCAGCCGGCGCGCCGCCCTGGAAGCGCTGAAACTCGGCGATTTTCTCTCCGCTCGCGACATCCCAGCATTCGGCGTTGCCAGCGTGGTTTCCGGCGTTTCCGACTGAACACACCGTCTTGCCCGCCTCCGCGAAATACACCCGACTGCCCTCACTGAGACCTCCATTTTCGTATAGCCATCTCGGATTACTCTTGCTTTGAATGACGCGCTTAGATGGATAGTCAACAATGAGCGTCTTCGATTGGTTGGGGTCGGAGAAAACCGCGAGGAGATGGCAATCCGGGCTGATTGCCGCCACTCCCCACTGTTTCTGGACGGGCCAGGTGTCAATCACGCGGCCCTGAAGATCGAGCGCGTCGAATGCGGTGACCTTTCCCTTATCCGCCATATGGCGCGCCAGCAGATGCCCGGGGTCGACGAAGCCGAATATCCCTCCTACCGGCCCGCGCTCCAGAGGCCCCGCTCCCGGGCCATCGCGTTCCCAAAGTTGCTCTCCGCCAATGCTGTAGAGTTTCGCGATTCCCCGCTTGAATCCTGCGAGCTCATCCACCAGCACGGCGTCCGAGTTTGGCGACCACGCCAGGCTTCCTTGGAAGAGGAGCGCGCCCGGATCCACCTGGACGGCCGGATCCGATGGCCCCTGGAGCGGCAGAATCAGCAGGTGGCTCTCATAAGGAAAATCGCCCGGCTTCAACTTGCCCTCTCGCCGATGCCGTCCCACGCCGATCGCGATCCACTTTTCGTCCGGGGAGAAGACCAGATCGCGCACAGAATGGGTGGAAGGCAGAAGCCCGGGGCGCTCGCGGATGATCTGGTTCAGGTTGATCTCTCGGAGCAGTTTGGGCGGCGGAGCGCTCGCTAGCAACTGCGCCGCCAACCATCCGAACGCTGCGATCGCGCGCTTCATTTTCACAAAAGGCTTATTCTATCCAGCCCCCGCCTAATACGAGCTCGGCATCGTAGAGCACCGCGGCCTGGCCGGGCGTGACCGCGCGCTGCGGCTCATCGAAGCGGATGGAGACGCGCCCGGGATCGGAGGTGGGCGAGATCATCGCATCGGCGGCCAGGTGCTTATTACGAATCTTGACTTGCGCGCGAATGGGCGACAAAATGGGCGCGATCGAAATCCAGTTCATGTCCTTGGCGGTGAGGGTGGCACGCAGCAGGTCCTCATTGCGGCCGACGATCACGCGCTGGGACGCTGGCTCGGTGGCGATAACGTACAGCGGCTCGGCCGCGGCGATGCCCAGTCCTCGCCGTTGTCCAACGGTGAAATGATGCACGCCCGCGTGCTCGCCCAGGACGCGGCCCTCGCGATCGCGAATCTCGCCCTGCGTCTTCTCCGGCGTGATGCCGCGCTCGCGGAAATAGGCATCAATGAACGCCGCGTAGTCGCCGTTGGGGACGAAGCAGATCTCCTGGCTATCGGGCTTGGCGGCCACCGGCAACCCCAGCTCACGCGCCAGCTCGCGCACCTCAGGCTTGGTGTAGCCGCCGAGCGGAAAATCCGTTCGCGCCAGCTGCTCCTGCTTCAGGCCGAAGAGAAAATAGGTTTGATCTTTCGAACGGTCCGCGCCACGGCTCATCTGATAGCGGCCGGTTGAATCGTCGAAGCCGATGCGCGCGTAATGGCCAGTGGCGATGCGCGATGCGCCCACGCCCTCGGCCAGATCCAGGAACTGATCGAATTTGATGAAGTTGTTGCAGAGCGTGCAGGGGATGGGTGTGCGGCCAGACAAATAATCATCGATAAACGGCTTGATGACCTGTTCTTCAAAGCCCGACTCGAAGTTGACCACGTAATAGGGGATGCCCAGATGCTGCGCGACGTGGCGCGCATCGTACACGTCGTCAAGCGAGCAGCATCGGCCCGTTGCGCCTCCTTCAGGCGCCAGCTCCGGCAAGCGGCGCTGGTTCCACAACTGCATGGTGAGTCCGACGATGCGCTGTCCCTGGCGTTGCAATAATCCCGCGACGACGGAGCTGTCGACTCCTCCCGACATTGCCACGGCGACCGGACTTTCGGAGATAACTTGATCAGGCACTGGTATAGGTGGGCGAAAGCTTGCGTAGTTGCGCGACGGAGCCAACCACAGCGTCAATCAGCGCGTCCACTTGCTCTTCATTATTCGAATGTCCCAGCGAGAATCGCAAGCTGGCGCGCGCTCGTTCGGGCGAGAGACCCATGGCGAGCAGCACGTGCGATGGTTCCACGGCTCCGCTGGAGCAGGCCGAACCGCTGGATACGGCGAAGCCTTTGAGGTCGAGCGAGATTACCAGAGCCTCGCCCTCCAGGCCGTCGAAATAGATGTTGGTCGTGTTGGGCGTGCGCGCGCGTCTTCCGCCATTGACGCCGGTGTCCGGAACACGCGCCAGGATTCCTGTTTCAAGGCGATCGCGCAGGTCGCTTAAACGATGCGTCTCAATAGGCAGCGTGCCGCGAGCGATGGCCGCAGCTTTTCCCATTGCCACGGCGCTCGGAACGTTTTCCGTGCCGGGGCGGCGCTCGCGCTCGTGCTTGCCGCCGAATTGGATGGGCCGCAGCTTCGTGCCGTTCTTCACGTACAGCGCGCCGATGCCCTTGGTCGCATAAAACTTGTGGCCGCTGATGGAATAGAGATCGACGCCGAGCGCTCCGACGTCGACAGAGATTTTGCCGGCTGCTTGCACGCCGTCGGAATGCATCAGCGCGCCGGCTTCGTGAGCAATTTCTGCGATCTCCGCAATCGGTTGCAGCGCGCCCGTTTCGTTGTTAGCGTGCATTACGGATACCAGCACCGTCTCCGGCCGCATCGCGCGGCGAATGTCCTCGGGGTCGATCAAGCCATCCGCCCCGGGCCGGATGTAGGTAACCGAGACGCCCAAGCGCTCCAGTTCGCGGCAGGGATTCAATACGGCGGGGTGCTCGAGCGAAGTGGTAATGACGTGCTGATCGGGCGCGGTATTGGCCAAAACGGAGCCCAAAATCGCGAGATTGTCGGCCTCCGTGCCGCCGCTCGTGATCACCAGTTCCTTGGGGTCGCATCCGAGCAAAGCCGCTACCTCCCGGCGCGCGGATTCCAAACGTTGTTTCGCCAATTGACCGTCCTGGTGGATGCTGGAAGCGTTGCCGGGCACTTCAAGTAGAGCCGCAACCAGGACCTCTAGTACCGATTGAGATACCGGGGTGGTCGCATTGTGGTCAAAGTAGAAACGCCGCACTTCATTTATCAGTTTAACAGTGATAGCGGATGGCTATTGGCTATTGGCCTCGGCCGTCTCGATCTTACTGAGCCGCGCACGTCAGTAAGCGGAGTTTTGAAACCGGCGCGTATAATGGCACGTAGGAAACAACATGAGAACAAATCCAGCGCTGCGAGTTGGCACCCTGGCGCTGACCGTGGCGTTTGCGGCCGTGGCCACCGCATCTGCCCAAAGCTACCACGCCACCATCGTCACCGAAGACGGCTCGCCCCTTCCCAATTCTCCGCAGATCATTCCCGACGTTTCCGAGAGGCTGGTGCAGGAATGCGCGATTGTTAATATTTTCGGGAACGGCAGCATACAGTACGTGGTGAACTATCGCTCGCGGCCGTATGATCCGTCGACGGCTGATATGTGCTCGGTCACCATCCGGATGAAGGGCTTTCAGAGCATGAATGCCACCTTGCGCAATGACGCAACCATTGTGCTGAAACACGTCGGGCTGCACGAAGGGTCCACTGTTTCGGCCACTGCGCTCAACGCGCCGGAACCGGCCAAGAAGGCGTTCGGGAAGGGCGTGAACGCCATGGATGACGGAAAATGGGCTGCGGCGCAAAAGGATTTCGAGAAGGCCGTGCAAATCGATCCGGATTACGCGTCGGCGTGGAGCGATCTGGGCGAGGTTCTCCAAAAGCAGGCCAAACCTGCCGAGGCCCGAGCGGCTTTTGAGAAGGCCGTGCAGGCCGATCCGAAATACATCAAGCCTTACATCCAGCTGACCATGCTCGATCTTCAGGAAAAGCACCCGGAAGACGCGATCGCGATTGGCGGCCGGGCGGTGGCCATGAATCCTCTCGAATTTCCCGAGCTTTATTTCTACTATGCGGCGGCGAATTTCAATTTGAAGCACTTCGACGTGGCCGAGACGTATGCGCGCCGCGCTACCGATCTCGACCATGCCCACGAGATCCCGCGGTCGGAGCTGTTGCTGGCATCGGTGCTGGCGGCCAAAGGCGATCGCACGGGCGCTCTGCAGCACTTTCGAAAATACCTGGAGATCTTGCCGAAAGCGCCCGACGCCGATCAGGTGAAGCGAGCCATCGCGCAGCTGGAAGCGCCCGGAGACGCAAAGTAACGAATCGATTTCTATTTGGTCCCCAGGATCTTCCGTACCAGCCGCACCAACTGACGACGCTCGGAGCTCGAATTCACCGGCAATCGGAGCCACTCGCGATTTCTGCGCACGTCCGCAAAAATGCCGGCTGGATCTTCGTGAAAGTGAATGAACGCCGAAGACTTCTGGTAGAAGACGCCCGGCCTTGGTTCACGGAGCCCTTCGAGCTGACGAAGCTCGGTCAGCATCGGCTGAATGGCGCCCAACGCAGCTTCACCGGCGTGCTTCATAACCCATGTTCCGGCCGGTTATTTTCCCTCTACCTCGTTCATGACGCCCGAAGCCTGAATGGTGGTGTGATAGCTTTCCATCATTATCCACAGGCCGTCCTTGTTGGGCGCGAAGACGCGGCTGGACCAATACGCTTTGCCGCCATAGGTGGGCTGGATCATAATCGCCACCACCGCGGTCCCCAGGTCCCACATGCGCGCGAACAGCACCGGCGACACTCCAACTTTGGGAGCGTTCGGATTGCGTTTGCTGATTCCGTTCCAGCGATCCATTTTAGTTGACACCCCATAGGAACCGATCACCACCTGGTCATCGCCTATGTGCATCCGCCAGTGTTCGGGCGTGCCGTCTTCCTGCTCTTGCCAGCCTTTGATGGCCGCCTTTTCATTGGCCGTCACGGCCACATACGGCATCACTTGGCAAGGGTTGACGCAGGGTATGGCATAGGGCGACCGTCCGTCGGGATTCTCCGATGCCGGGCGCGTGGCAATCTCCGAGTTGTGCAGCAGCTTCCAGCCATTGGGCCGTTCCACCCAGAAGTGCGCGGCGTACTTGTTTCCCTGATTCTCCTGGATCCAGACCACCTTGCCGTACTTATGCTCAACGATCTTCACGTCGGCGCCGCTTGGCACCAGTGGTTTCAAGCCCAGCGCAAGAGCATCGTCCTTGGAATAGTAGACGCCGTCGGTGTCGATCCAGGTAAAATCCGCGTCGAGCAATTTCTTCACCGCGGCCATATCGCCCTTCTCGTAGGCTTGCACGAAGGCCTTGTCGGTGGTTGCCACCGGATCATCCGCACAGACGACAGGTAGCGCGGACACTCCACACAGAGCGCCCAGGACGAAAACATTCTTGACTATTTTCTTCATAACTCTTCTCTATTCTTCTGGCGCAAATGCCAGCAATACGTTTCCCGGAGCGCCACCGAAGCGGCCATAACCTGAATTCATAAACAACATTCCATTCACCACCACCGGACCGGGTCCGTCGATCGCGCCGCCCTTCGCGGCGACGCCGTTGACCGTGTGGAACGGGCGCACTGTATCAAAATCCCACAGGACTTTACCGTCTTCGGCGGCGAAGGCGCGCATGTGGCCATCCATGGAGCCGGAGAACACAACGCCAGGGATCGCGGTCAATGCCGCCGATTGCGCCGGACTACATCCGGGCCGCGATCCGCAGGGCTGAGGCGCCGCGTACCAGGCTTTCGTGCCATTGGCTACGCGCAACGCCGTTAGTCCGCCGCCTTGATCGGGAGAGAGAATGCGCACCTGGTCTTTGGTGAAAAAATACGCGTCGGACGCGGCCGCATACACGTTCTGTCCGTCGCTGGCCATGCCCCACTGCACGCCGCCGATGGTGCCGCCTTTCGCGACGCGCTGGGTCCAAACGATCTCGCCTTTGCGATCGGGATCGAGCGCATAAATCATGCCGGATTTTTGTCCCGCGAGAAGTAAATCGCGATTCGCGGCCTTGACCAGGATCGCCGACGAGCCGAAATCGTAATCCGGTCCGCGCGCGCCTTCTTCCGGACAATTCGGGCCGTTCACACCGGCGACGCAGCCCGAATTAAATACGTCGCCGGGCGTAACCTGGTGGGACCAGAGCATCCGGCCGGTGGCGAGATCGAGACCCAGCACCGCATCGCTGGTGGTGGTGGTGGGCGCCGAGTAGTTATCGCCGGTGGTGACGTAGAGCATGTTGCGTTTGGGATCGACGGTGGGCGCCGACCAGATGCCCGCGCCCGACGGACCTTGCCGCAATGTTCCAGTGGAAGTTTTGCCGGTGGGATGCGGCGTGTCGCTGATGGTATAAGTCTTCCAGACTTGCGCTCCGTCGCGCACGCGCAGAGCAACCACGCTGCCGCGAAAACTGCAGCAAGGGTACGCGGGGTTGATGGCGCGAGTCTCCTCCCAGGACGCCACTCCCACATAAACGTTGCCCTGATAGACGGTCGGCGAGCCGGTGAGCAAGGCCGCTTCGTGCTCCTCAATGCGCTTCTTCCAGAGCGGCCGGCCGGTCTCGGCTTCGAGCGCATAGAACGTTCCGGTGAGATCGCCGAAGAGCACAGCGTGATGATCGTCGAGCGGCGCTGTGGCCACTGCTTCGCGCACGGGTGCGCCGGCTTGGTAGGTCCACTCGATGCATCCGCTGTCGGAGCGAAGAGCGTACACCAGGCCGGCCGCGCTGCCCATGAAGATGTGGCCGTCAAGCACCGTCGGCTGCGAGTAAGCGGAGATGTCGCCGTCCAGGCCGAAAGCCCATTTGAGTTTGAGCTTGCGCACCTGGCTGAGAGAGAGGCGAGCGATGTCGGCGGATTGGAAGCGCGCGTTGTCGGGCGTGGGGCTCCAACCGGACCACGCAAATCGGGGGATTTGTTTCAGGCTGATGGCGCGCTCTCTGCAGAACGCCTCGGGTTTGGGGCCGGGTTCCGAGCCAGGCGTGCCCAGGTACCGGGCGACGGCCTCGCGCTCATCGCGGCGGAGCGGATACGCGACGGTCATCATGGCGCCCGAATTCATCGCGCGGAGGATTCGCAGCGCGGGCATTTTCTGCAGCGCCTCGCGCAGCGGGATGCGCGACCCGGGCTGATCGTGACAAGCGGAGCAGCGTTGTTTGTAGATGGCCTCGCCCGACGGCGTCTGAGCATGGGCGGCAATCATCGGGGCGAGCAGAGAAACGCAGAGGGCGAACGGAGCGCGGTCCATCTGCATGAGCCTATCACGCGCAGGTGGTCGCGGAAATGCTGGAATAGACCTATGGTCCGCGGCGAGTTCGTCAGGCGCTTGGTCCTCCGTTCGATCTCCGATGATTTTGAGAACGTTGATCAGGTAATCCTACGAGACGTTTCGAAAGACGGCGCCAGATGTGGATTGACAATCGAACGTTCGGAAGTGGTGAACGCATTGGCGAGCCTGATCGCCGATGGTTTGGCCAAGGCCTACCACTTACCCGGCCCAGACAGGAACCCGTTTTCGGGGGCACTCCATGGCATGCCTCCCATGGATGTGGTCGAGGAGGATTTCAAAACTTACTTCTATATCACGGAGAAGGGAATGGAATTCTACCTCTCCGATGACACGTGGTGGCCCTTCGATGACGAAGGTGCGCCCGGTTAGTTGCTGGTATCGACTTTAAGCTCTTGCCCGTTGGCCAAGCGGATCTTGTTCACCCACAGCGAAGGCGCGCCGTTCTTGGCGCGATAACCGGTGATCGCCAGTTCGTCGCCGGCTTGCACGGTTGATTCGGTCCAGCCTTTCGGAGCCAAATGATTCGCGCTGGTCAGCTCCGCTTTCCAGTTTTGCACTTGGCCTTTTTCGTCCTTCACGTCGAATTCAATGACGCAGTGCGGATTGGTGAAATGGAAATCCGTCACCGTACCCTTCAACGTCACTTCCGACGTCGTGTCGAAGGCCGCATACCCATGGTGTCCGGCGGCCGAACGCGGCACCGCGAGCGAACCGGCTGCCAGCGCGAGAAGGGTCAACAAAATATTCTTCATTGCGCGGGTCCGTCGTCAATCCATCGATCGAGATCGCGCACATACCGGCGGCCATTTAACGTATACATCGGAACCGTCACCACCATATAAGACTTGCCAACCAGCGGCTTGCCATTCTTATCTTTTTCGCTTTGAGCAGTCGCTACCACCCACACATCGAAGTTCCCGTTAGGGTTGGTAGCGTTGGGCGTAAAGAAACCGGAGGGGCCGATCTTGCCGACGAAATCCGTGTTGCTACCGGGGCTGGAATAAAACACCTCCAGCGACCAAGTGATCTCCTTCGGATCGATGGGCCCGAGCTCCACGTCGTCAGCGGTATGCAGTTTACCGTCCGGGCCTCTTTGATATCCGATTGCTTCAAAATCCTGATAGCCGCGGTTGTGCGCTTGATCGCCAAACGCCGCCATAGCCGAGTCCGGCGCAACTTTGATATAGTCCACGCGATCGTAAATTGCAACGGCGCTTGAAAGCACGGAATGGCGGAAGGCAACGTCGCGCTTGCCGAGCGCGGCATCGGACGCCACGTCCACTTCAGCGATCACCTCGCTCGCGGTGCTGGAAACAATGCGCCGCACTGTGACGCCTGGTCCGAAGGCGAGATCGGCCGGCATTACGCCGTCGGGAAAATGATCGCCCATCAAGCGGATGCGATTGGATTGCGAGCCCGCCTTCAGCGAAGTTCGATCCACCATCATCAGTGCCGCATCGGACGACGGCCGGCGCAGCCGCACATCGAAGCCGAATTCCTGATATTGTCCCCAGAACCAGCGGCCCTCGGCAGTTGACTGATCGGGCGCGAACCATAGGACTTCGCGCGCTTCGCTCAAGGCGTCGTCCGGCGCTAAGCCTTCGATCTGGGGGCCTTGAGAACGTCCGCGCCACGCATACCCTCCGAAGACGACGCTGCGGCCGGACCGGATGAAACGTGAGCCATCGCTGACCGACGTTAAACGCACGCTGGTGGTGAAATCGCCATCGGGTGTCCGATCCACCTGCATCTCGCCGTAATACTTGCCGTGGCCGCGCAGAAAAGCAGTCACCAGCCAGCGACCCTCCAGATTCGTCGCGGGCTTCCGGGCGCTCCAGGCATCCCATTCGGGAGTGTGGAGCGGAGCTGTCTTGGAGAGAAAAGCGATGGATTCGTCGTCCGGTGGAAGCTTGAAGCGCGCCGCATGCATTTCGTCGAGCTCCTTCCAATCCTGGGGCGATCGGCGCCAGGCTAGCGCATGAGCAAAGGCGTGACAGCGCGCGCAGGCATGTTTCACATGTTCGTTCGGAATATTGGTTTCCTGGTGAATGCGCCGCTCGGCATCGTACATTACCGGCTTGGCCTCCTCAGGCGAAAGGCCGTGATCGGCGCTGAGATATTTGACGATGGACCGCGCTTCCGCGGGCGTCAGCGAGACGCCGTCCACCAGGATCATGCGCTTCAACGCTTCCTGCCAGCCTTCGGGCGTGGTCCGTTCCCAGGAAATACGCTGCATGTTTCCCTGCGGGTCGCGAGTATGGCAGGTTCCGCATTTTGCGATCACCAGCGGATCGGTGACGGGGATGCCTTCTGCTGGGAGGGCCGGCTGGGCAAATACGACTGACGCGGACACCAGGCAGAAAAAAAAGGGAAACGCCAAGTGCACCATAGCAGTTTAGCGCATGAAGAGCACTGTCGGGCATTGTATCAATGAATCCTTAGGACAGATCCTTCGCCAGTCAATTTGAGGCGGATACAAAACACAAGAACAGTTACCGGTGCGAAAGGCAGTGCAGCGACGTTCAGCGGATTCAAGAAGAGCTTACTTCACCGCAACCGTGACGCCTTCTTTGCTGAAAATGCCTCCCACCTTAAGCGTCAAAGGAACAACGCCGGTGGTGGCGTCAATTGGAATGACGATGTTGAACTGCGCCACGCCTGACACCAGATCAGGTGCTTGCCCGGCGTAGTCCACATGCGCCTCGCTACCGCCAACTCCAACCACGACTGGTAAGGCAATCGTCGGAAAGTCGCTTTGGTAAATCTGTCCATCGACACAAGGCGAGGTGGCTCCAACTCCAGTAGCGTAGAAGGTCAGAATCGATCCGCGCGCCGCAGGGTTCGACGGGGTATTGAAAGAATTGTCCTGATTGAGAGCAGCGGCTTGACCCTTACCGCTTCCATCAGCAGTGAAGATCCCTGGAGCAGCGGGACTTAGAGGCACCGTTAACGGAGCCGATAGAACATGCTCGCTACTGCCTGTTGGCTCCGGCACCATGAAGTCTACGACCATTTGCGTCGAAGTGTAACCAGCCAAGGCGCAGGGAATCACAGCATTCACCTGCCCGGCGCTGGTGTATATGATCGGAGCCGCCGTTCCGTCGAACAGCACCTGGGTGCCAGCGTTGGAGGTCGTCACTACGCCGCCTGGCCCGAGTTGTAGAGTTGAACCTGCTGGCGGCCCCAAACTGTTGCCGTATATCGAGACTAACTGGCCAGCTGCAAATGGCGAGGTACCAGTCGCTGAACTAGCCGCAATCGAGACGGAGGGCGAAATGTTCGTCAATTGAAATAACACTGCACTGTAAATGCTCGCTGGAGCACTTTGGAACGCGTCAGATGAGATTGTACCGTTGAGAGAACCACCACAATCTGTACAGAATCCAGTAAGCCATATGGCACCGGCGCTAACGCTGAAGCCCGTCACGCTTGGGGTTGACGTTGTAAACGAACCAATGTATGCCAGCGTCGGTGTCAATTCGATCAGGCCAGATGAACTCGCCAAATCGAAACCGTCGATCAGCTCGGGGCCGAAGGATACATAAACCACCTGCCCAGCCGCAGCAATGTGGGTCAAGCCAACTGGAGCGTTGTACTGAAAAGTAGAAGGATAGGGCACTCCTGGGAGGTAAGAGAAAGAATCTAATGTAGCTCGTCCGGGCGTCAGCTTTGCAATGTATCCCGACGCCGGCGTGCTCTGGTAGGCTCCCGCAGTAGCTTTGATGGTTGTTGCAGTGGTTATCCCAGAAAAATAGATCGATCCATCTGGGTTCAAAGCGATGGCAGTTATACTCGTCGCAGAGTACTGCGGACCGAACCATGTTCCGTATATGAGTTCCGCTCCCACAGCATTTACCTCCAGCACAAAACCATTTGCATAGTTGGGCATGAGACCTGTGTTCGAATACGAAGCCTGAAAGGCATTCGCGGTCGTCGGGATGTTGGTCACTGCTTCGCCGGCGACGTAGCAGTTCCCGGCTGCGTCGGAAAGAAGGGAAGTAATCTTCGCCGCAGAAAAGTCAGCACCACCAAGGTATGTCCCATAGATGAGACCCATCCCCGCCGCGTTGAGTCGGAAGAGAAATACGCCCCCGCTTAATCCGGGACCCACAGTGGCAACATAGGCTTCACCCTGATTGTTCACAGTGAGCGCAGTCGATTGGAAATTGGAAATAGTCATGGAATAGAGCAGGCTCGTTCCATCCGCGCTAATCTCGGAAACAAAGGACACTATAGATGAATCTGAGCTGGCGGTTGCTACTGAGCAGTTCTGGTTGAATGGGGGGGAGGAGTCGAACGAACTGAAACCTGCCGCGGGCACACAAGAGATTGCAGTCTGAGCCGGGTAATTTGATGAATGGGTGGTTCCTGTCACATAGATGTTTCCAGCCGGATCGACCGCAAGCGCCACCGGAATATCGTCGCCATTGCCACCCAAGAATGTTGCCCAAATGAGAGTTCGTCCGGTTGGATCGAACTTAGCGATGAAAACGTCCTTGTTGTCTGGGAAGCCAGTAGCCTTCGTAGGCTGAAATGCATTCGCAGTTCCGGGTAGCGTTTGGGACGTAGTGTATCCCGCCATGATGACGTTGCCAGAGGGGTCCAGGGCCACCGCAACAGCCGCGTTTGTGTCGCCTGAGCCGCCGAAATACGTTCCGTAGGTCGGGATCGGTGTAGCGGTCGCCAAGGATTGCGCCAGAAGAAACACGGCTAAATTGGTTGCAATTGCGCCGATCTTCAACCGATGCTCCTTCCGCCAGCGAAGCGCGATTAGCGGCACAGTGGATAGAGTCTGATGAAAATGAGACCTGACCCAGTGAATCAGCAAGTGACTCTACTTAAAAGTAAATGCATTTAAGGAGAATACCGCGAAGCTGCTTCTGTTGCAAAGGGAGGTCGTGTGAAATCTGCGCTGAACGCTAGCCCGGTCTGGAGCGGTTCCGACGTGCAGCACGATACATAGCAAGTCCAGATGAATCACAGCTGGAAACCACGAACGATGTTGAAGCTCCAGCTTGCAGAAGCTCGGGCAGAATGGCGGAGGCGGCGCTCGGGAACGCTTGGGGACTAGCCGGTCGTGCGGAGTGGAACAAACTCGCCCTTTACAGTTCGATTGTCCTGCCCGACTAAGGGACGGTGGGACGCTGTCGTGGTTTAGTAACATGCGCCTCGATCCTGCTAGGATAATCGTTTGGACCCAACCAAATGAAAATCTGTGTTTTAGGCGGTGATGGTTACTGTGGATGGGCCACGGCGCTCTATCTGTCCGGCAAGGGACACGCGGTGGCCGTGGTTGATAATTTCCTCAGGCGGCAGTGGGATTTCGAATTAGGCGCGCAGAGCCTGACGCCGATCCAGCCGCTCGCGGACCGCTTGCGCGTCTGGCAGGAGCTGACCGGAAAATCCATCGAGCTGTTTGTCGGCGACGTGAACGACTACGAGTTTCTGTCCGGTGTGATCGAGAGCTTCCAGCCTGAAGCGGTGGTTCATTTTGCCGAGCAGCGCTCCGCTCCCTATTCCATGATCGACCGCAAACATGCGGTGTTCACTCAAGTCAACAATGTGGTCGGAACGCTGAACCTGCTCTTTGCGCTCAAGGAACTCAAGCCCGATTGCCACCTGGTGAAGCTGGGCACCATGGGCGAGTACGGCACGCCGAATATCGATATCGAAGAAGGCTACATTCGCATCGAGCACAACGGGCGGTCGGACTTGCTGCCTTTTCCGAAACAGCCGGGTTCGTTCTATCACCTCTCCAAGGTCCATGACAGCCACAACATGATGTTCGCCTGCCGGATCTGGGGGCTGCGCGCCACCGATCTGAATCAGGGCGTAGTTTACGGCACCGTGACGGACGAAGTGGTGTTGGACGAAGCGCTGATCAACCGTTTCGATTACGACGACGTTTTTGGAACGGTGCTAAATCGTTTCTGCATCCAGGCCGCGGCGGGACACCCTTTGACGGTTTATGGAAAGGGCGGCCAGACGCGCGGGTTCCTGGATATCCGCGACACGGTTCGCTGCATCGAGATCGCGTGCTTGAATCCGGCGAATGCGGGCGAGTGCCGGGTGTTCAATCAATTCACTGAACAGTTTTCGGTGCTCGAGCTGGCGGAAATGGTGCAGGCCGCGGCGTGGAAGCTGGGCATGCGCGCCAGCATCGAGCATATTCCGGGACCGCGCGTCGAATCGGAAGAGCACTATTACAATGCCAAACACTCCAAGCTGATCGACCTGGGCCTGCAGCCGCATTTTCTCTCTGACTCGCTGCTCGATTCGCTCATGAACATCGCGATCCGCTACCAGGATCGCATCGACACTTCGCTGTTTATGCCGCAGGTCCAGTGGCGCAGTGCAAACAATCAGCGCGCCCGGCAGAAGAGTGTCACGGCTACCGAAGCGGCATATTAAATGCGATGTAAGCTACTGATGGGAGGACGCTGCTGAATTGTGCGGCATAGCGGGCTTTACTCACCGCACTCGTCCCGCGCCCGGCCGAATCCAGGACGCGGTTTCGAGCATCTTCCATCGCGGTCCAAACCAGCAAGGCGTCTTTGAGTCCGACGCCGTGTCGCTGGGTGCTGCGCGGCTCAAGATCATCGATATTGTAGGCGGAGATCAGCCCATCCTGTCGCAGGATGGCGGCACCGTCATCGTCTTTAACGGCGAAATCTACAATCACCTGGAATTGCGCCGGGAACTGGAACAGCGCGGATATCTTTTCCATTCCCGCAGCGACACCGAAACGGTTCTGAATGCGTTCCTGGAATGGGACACCGAGTGTTTCTCGCGGTTGCGCGGGATGTTCGCGGTGGCGCTGTGGCGTGAGAGCGACCGCCGCCTGGTTCTGGCTCGCGACCGTATGGGGATCAAGCCGCTGTACATCGCGCGTCGCGGTGAGGATCTGTATTTCGGCTCCGAGCTGAAGGCGATCCTGGTGCATCCCGAGATCGAGCGCTGGTTGAGCCTGGATGGTCTGGACTGCTATTTGTCGTTGAACTATGTGCCTGCGCCATGGACCTTGGTGGAAGGCATTGAGAAATTGCTTCCCGGCCATTGGATGGAGTGGCGGCGCGGTGCAGTTCGAACGGATTGTTATTGGCGGCTGCCTGACGGGAAGCAAGAAAACTGGACGCCCGAGGCGGCTGAAGCTGAGCTGGATCGTCTGCTGAAGCAGTCCGTGCGAGAACATTTGTTGTCCGACGTGCCGTTGGGTGTTTGGCTGAGCGGAGGTCTCGATTCGTCCAGCGTGGTTCATTACGCGGCCGAGGCATCCACCTCACGTCTCAAAACGTTTTCCATTACGTTTCGCGGCCGCAGCTTTGACGAGGCCAGCTACGCGCGCCAGGTGGCAGACTGCTACGGGACCGAACACACCGAGCTGGATTGTAATCCTGAACAGGATTTGCCGGGAGCGATTGCCGAACTCGCTTATTATTGCGATGAGCCGAACGCGGATTCGGGCGCGCTGCCGGTATGGTTTCTCTCCAAGCTGACCAAGGCGAATGTGACGGTAGCGCTGAGCGGGGAAGGCGCGGATGAATTGTTCGGTGGATACCTGATGCAGCGCGCGAGTTTGCTGGCGCGTGCCGTTCGCCGGCTGCCTCCTCCTGCGATCCGTGCGATGTTGGCGCTGGCTCAGCGCTGGCCGGTGTCTAACGATAAGATCGGGTTCGAGTACAAGCTGAAAAGGTTTTTGGAAGGCTGCCGGATGCCTGCCGCGCGCGCCCACGTGTATTGGAGTGGAACGTTCGACGACCAGGAGAAGCGATCTCTGGTTCAACAGGCGCTGCCGCCGGCGCTGGAGTCAGTATTGAACGAGTTGACGGGGGAAGATTTACAGAATTATCTCCAGTTTGATCAAAACTATTTTCTTCCGGACAATATCCTAACCAAAGTGGACCACACTAGCATGGCCCACTCCATCGAAGTGCGGCCGCCGTTCCTGGACCATCGGATTGTGGAATTCGCAAGCTCGCTCCCGGCGAGTATGAAAATCCAAGGCTCGCGCCAAAAGGTGATTTTGAGAAACCTGATGCGCGGCAAACTCCCTCCGGCCATCCTCAACCGAAAGAAAATCGGGTTTGACATCCCCACGCACCACTGGTTCCGCGGGCCGCTTCGGCCTTTGCTCGAGGAGGCCGTGGCATTCGCATCCGCCGAACATGGCGACTTTTTTCAGCTCGCAAAAATTGAAGCGGACGTTCGAGCTCACCTAGACCGGCGCGCCAACCTGGGCTATCATCTGTGGGGGTTGATGACGCTGTTCTTTTGGATGAAAAAATGGGGAATCCAGACCAGGACACCGGCCACACCGGCGCGCCCAGCGATGGAAAACGTCTACATTTCTACCTGATAGTTTTGATGGTCGCCGCCGCGGTGTATGCCGGCTGCATGCTTTCACCTCCATCCTTGATGGACGATGTGGACGCGGTGCAGGCGCAGATCGCGCGCAATATGCTGGCGTCGGGCGATTTTGTGACTGCGCGGCTGGATGGGATTCCGTATCTCGAAAAAGCGCCGTTGATTTACTGGCTGATCGCCGGGTCGTTCAAAATCTTCGGAGCGTCGGACTGGGCGGCGCGCATTCCCATGGTGCTGGCGGCCATTGCCCTGGCGTGGCTGACCACCGCATTTGGCATGTGGGCCTTCGGCCGCCGGGCTGGTTTCTACGCCGGCCTGTGCATATCCACGTGCTTCGGCCTTTTTCTTTTCACTCGAATTTTAATTCCTGACGTGATGCTGACCGCGAGCGTCGCGCTTTCCATGTGGGCATTCCTGCGCGCCATCGATGAAGATGAGGCCCGCCCGCGTTGGTGGGCGTTCGTCCTGGCGGCGAGCTTGGGAACCAGCTTGTTGTTCAAAAGTTTGGTGGGCGTGGTTTTCCCGATAGCCGCGGCGCTGATTTATCTCGGCGTCACCGGGCAATTATTTCAGGCGAAAATCTGGAGGGCGCTTCATCCGCTAAGCGGACTGGTGGTGGTGCTGTTGATCGCCGCGCCCTGGCACATCCTCGCTGCGTTGCGCAATCCTCCCCATTTCGACTTCACCATGCGCAGCGCTCCGGGCGAATATCACGGCTTCCTGTGGTTTTATTTCATCAATGAACAATTGCTCCGATTTTTGAACATGCGTTACCCGCGCGATTACGACACCGTCCCTCGCCTCTATTTTTGGGGATTCCATCTGCTGTGGCTGTTTCCATGGAGCGTTTACCTTCCCGCTGTGTTCAAGCTGAGCTACAAGGCGCTCGACCGTGCCGGCAAGGTGCGCCTGCTGGCTTTGTGCTGGATCGGCTTTATTCTCGTATTTTTCACTTTTTCCACCACGCAGGAATACTACTCGATGCCCTGTTATCCCGCGCTGGCATTGCTGCTGGGATCGGCGATGGCGGCGGGCGGCAACTGGATCGGTTACGGGACACGCGTGCTGTGCGGCATATTCATCGCTGCCGCGGCCGCGGTGCTCACGTTGTATTTTCTAGCCTGGAATCTCCCAACGCCCGGCGACATTTCCGCGGCGCTCAGCTCGAATCCAGGCGCTTATAAGCTTTCGCTGGGTCATATGGAAGACCTCACCATCGCTTCGTTCGCCTACCTACGACTTCCGCTTCTGGTGGCCGCGATCGCGTTTCTTGTGGGAGCGGCCGGCGCCTTTCGAGCGAAAGGCCAGCGCGCGTTCCTGGCGATTGCCCTGATGGCCATTCTGTTTTTTCAGGCGGCGCGCATCGCCATGGCAGCGTTCGACCCGTTTCTCTCGTCGCGGCCGCTGGCGGAAGCCTTGCTCCATTCACCTTCGGGAAAGCTGATCGTGGATCACCACTACTATTCGTTTTCATCAGTGTTCTTTTACACGAATCGCGATGCGCTGCTGCTCAATGGCCGATTTAATAATTTGGTGTACGGCTCCTATGCGCCAGGCGCACCGAATGTTTTTATCGACGACGCGCAATGGAAAATGCTCTGGCTGCTGCCGGACCGGTGCTATCTGGTCATTTCCGAACCGGCTGCTGAGCGTGTGAAGAAACTGGTGGATCCCGCACTGCTCACCGTGGTCGCCCAAAGCGGAGGCAAGCTGCTGCTCACGAACCATGCGGTCGAGTAGCCTGTAAATATGGCCCACTGGAGCGATGTCTTTCTCGCGATCGCGGCCATTCCGTTCATTTACTACCTCATTGCGATCTATAGTTCGTGGCGGTATTTTCAGCAGCGAGTTGGTGCGCCCGATGATTCGTTTACTCCGCCGGTCAGCATCCTGAAGCCGATTCGCGGACTCGATCCGGATGCCGCCGAAAACCTGGCCAGTTTCTGCCGCCTGGATTATCCCGAGTACGAAATGGTTTTCTGCGTCGATCCGGACGACGAAGCGGTGCTGGCGGTTCTTCGAAAACTCACGGCCGATTTTCCGCAGCGCCGCATCCGCGTCCTGTACGGTTCGCAGCGTGTGGCCACTAACGACAAGGTTGCAAAACTCGCCCGACTGGTGAGCGACGCCGCGCACGAAGTAGTAGTGATCAGCGATAGCGACGTGCGGGTGCGTCCCGATTATCTTCGACGCGTGGTAGCTCCGCTGCGCGATCCAAAAGTTGGAGCCGTAACACCTTTCTACGTTCCAACCGAGCTCAGTACCTTGACCGATCATTTGCAAAGCGTCGGAATGATGTCCGATTTCTACGTCGGCGTTTTAGTGGCCTGGCAGTTGGACGGGGTGAAGTTCGCGCTGGGACCAACCATCGCCACCACGCGCGCGCGCCTGGCCGGATTTGGCGGTTATGCGGCGCTGGAGAATCGGCCCGCCGACGACTTGCTGGTGGGCCGCCTGATCGCCGAGCAAGGCTACGAGGTAGTGCTGCTCCGCTACTCCATCGAGACCGTTTGCGATTACGGGTCCCTCCGCGATCTGCTGCATAAGCGTCTGCGATGGATCGTGGTGATGCGCCACATGCGGCCGTGGGGCCATCTGGGGCTGCTCCTGACGCAGGGATTGCCGTGGTCGATCGCGGCGGTGCTCGTGCATCCGTCGGTAGCGGTAGCCGTCGCGTACCTGGGCGGCTATCTCGCGTTGCGTATTGCGATGACCTGGATCATCGGGATCCACGGCCTGCATCAACGTGGCTTGTGGAAACAAATGCCCCTCATTCCGGTTTGGGATGCGGTGGCGTTCGCCATCTGGCTCACCAGTTTCGGCCGCAATAGCATTCGCTGGCGTGGCGCAGATTATCACATCCGGGATGGCCGGCTGGTTCCGGTGGATTAAAACGCCGGGGTCGTCCCGCCATCTGCCGTGTTCGTCCCAAACTCCTTTCTTCGGCGCGTCGCCCAGGTGCAAACTAAATTCATGAAATTCGCGATTGCAATTCTCGTGATGACACCCATCTGGTGCAGTTCGCCTTCTGAGCCGATCACTCCCGATAACGTCGCCCGGCTCAAAATGGCCTGGACCTACGACACGGGCGAGCCCATCGAGCTGTTTCGGAAAGATCCGAGATTCGAGGCCACGCCGGTCTACGCCGGCGGCAATCTTTACGTTTCAACCCCGGGCGGATTCGTGGTCGCGCTCAATGCCGACACCGGCCGTGAAATTTGGAAAACGGACCTGCACGTCTCCCGCGATCGCAACTACAGCGATTTCGCCAATCGCGGCGTCACGCTGGCAGGCGACACCATTTTCGTCAGCACCGCGGATGCGCGCTTGGTTAGTATCGATCGATCCACCGGAAAGCTCCGGCCTGGATTCGGGAACGAGGGGCAGGTGGAGCTAACGGAAGGCTTGCGGCGCAAGCCCCAATACGGCGGCGAATACGGAGTCAGCTCACCGCCCGCGTTCTATCATGACCTGATCATCGTTGGTTCCTTCGTCGCCGATAACAGCCGCGCTCGAATGTCGTCGGGCGAGGTGCGCGCGTTCGACGCGAAAACCGGAGCGCTCCGCTGGACCTTCCATCCTTTGCCCGAAGATTCACCCGCCGGCGCAGCCAACACCTGGTCGCGGATCGTGGTGGACGAACCCAACGGCCTGGTTTTTCTTCCCACGGGCAGCGCCAGTCCCGACTATTACGGCGGCGTTCGTCCCGGCGACAATCGCGACGCGAATTCGATCGTGGCGTTGAAAGCCGCGACCGGCGAAAAGGTCTGGTCCTTCCAGACCGTGCATCACGATCTTTGGGATTACGACGTGGCTTCCCCTCCGCTGCTTTTTCCCGGAAAGAACGGCCCCGCGGTCGCCGTCGGATCGAAGACGGGACATTTGTTTCTGTTCGATCGACTGACGGGCAAGCCCCTTTTCCCGATCGAAGAACGCCCGGTTCCGCTGAGCGATGCGCCTGGCGAGAAAGCGTCCCCTACGCAGCCGTTTCCAACACTGCCGCCCGCGCTAGCGCCCCAGCAGATCAGCGAAAAAGACATTTTCGGCGCGACGCCGGAAGACCTCAAAGCTTGCCTGGATCTGTTCCACAAGCTGCGTAACGACGGGATCTTTACCCCGCCGAGCTTGCAAGGAAGTTTACATGTGCCGGGTAATATTGGCGGCCTGCATTGGGGTGGAGTTGCCTGGGACCCGGTCCATCGTCTTCTGATCGCTCCCATAAACCGCCTCCCGGCGATGATTCGTTTGATTCCGCGAGACGAGTTCTGGAAGGAGCGAAAACTTCATCCTGACACCGAAATCACGGAGCAGGAGGGAACGCCGTTCTCGATGTCGCGTGAATTCTTTAAGGCCCCATCGGGCATACCGTGCACGGCGCCGCCCTACGGCGAGTTGGTTGCAGTGAGCCCGGATGCCGGAAAAATCGAGTGGCATGTTCCGCTCGGCGAAATACAAGTGAAAGGACACACTGTTTTGGGTCTGCCAAATCTGGGAGGGCCGGCGGCCACCAATACCGGACTGGTGTTTATCGGCGCTTCGATCGACAATCATATTCGAGCGTTTGACACGGCCCAAGGCCGCGTGGTCTGGACCGGCGAGCTTCCCACCAGCGCCCGCGCCACGCCGCTGATCTTCACCAGCGCCAGCGGCCGGCAGATGGTGGCGATCGCCGCCGGCGGGCATGATGACGCCTTGTCTAAACTGGATACCAAGCTGGTGGTGTTCGCGCTGGCCGATAAATAAAGTGGGTTAAGTGAAGAACGTTCGCCTCTACATCTTTCTGTACTTTACTTCGGCGATGGCGCTGGATGTAGTCTATCGCTCGCTGGATCGCGTCACGCGAGGGTTTCCCGGTCACTGGCCGGAGGTTCTGATTGAGCAAGCCACCGGGTATTACGGCGCGATGGTTCTACTGCCGGCCGTATTCTGGGTGGCGCGCCGCTGGCGCCTTCGCTGGTCGGTGACAACAATCGGCGTTTATCTGGCCGCGCTGGTTTGCTTTTCCATCGTGCACACGTCTTTGCTCTGGGGCTCGCGATCTATTCTATTTCCACTGCTCGGCCTCGGCGCCTATGACTACGGCGCGATGCCTGTGCGCTACTTGATGGAGTTCCCTTCCGACGTGATTTTCTACGCGATGTGGGTTGCGGCATTCAATATTTATCAAAACTGGCTGCGCATCAAGGATCTTGAAACACAACTGGTCTCTGCGCGCCTTGAAAATCTCAGCCATCAATTGCAGCCGCATTTCCTGTTCAACGCGCTCAACGCCGTTTCCGCCACAATGTATGAAGATCTTGGCCGTGCGGATCGCATGCTGGAGCGCATTTGCGATTTTCTGCGCGCCACATTGCGCCTGCCCGATTCGCCCATGGTTCCCGTTTCCACGGAGCTTGCGCTGGCGCGTCAGTATCTGGAGGTGATGAAGGCGCGTCTGGAAGACCGTCTGCGCTTCGAGATTTTGTGCGATCCGGCAGCGGAATCTTTTCCGATGCCCGCCTTGCTGCTGCAGCCGCTGGTGGAAAACGCGGTGGAGCACGGCCAGGATTCCGCGTCAGGCTGCCTCGACATCGGCATTCAGGTCCGCCACAACGGCAAATCGATTGGCATCACGGTACGCGATCATGGCCGGGGCATTTCTTCAAACCATTCGAACGGCCACGGCTTGTCCAACGCCGAGCGGCGCTTGAAAACGGTCTATGGCGCCGGTGCGACGCTGCGGCTCCGGGGACACCCCGAAGGCGGAGCGGTGGTTGAAGTTCAGATCCCCGTATGATCAAGGTTTTTCTGGTTGAGGACGAGCCGCCGGCACTGCGCAAACTGGAGCGTATGACGGGCGCCGAGCCCGATCTCGAGATCTGTGGAATCGCTTCCACCTGCGCCGATGCGATATCGGGCATGGGTGCCTCCAACCCGCAACTCGCGATCCTCGACATCCGCCTTCCTGACGGAACGGGATTCGAAATCCTCCAGGCGCTGGAAGAGCCTCGCGATCTCCAGGTGATTTTTCTCACTGCCTACGACGAATACGCGGTTCAGGCGTTCGGCGTGGCGGCGATCGATTATTTGTTAAAGCCGGTGTCACAGGAGCGTTTCTCCGAAGCGATCGGCCGCGTTCGCGAACGCATTGCCGCGCCGGTGAGGCCCGCTGAAACTAAATACGCGCGCCGATTCCTGGTGGAGCGCCGGAAAGCGGCCTATTTTTTGCCAGTCGATTCAATCCGCCACATTGCCGCCGATCGCAACTACGCGCTGCTGCACAGCGATCTAGGCGAGTTTGCGTTGCGGGCCACCATGGACTCGATCGAAAAACGGCTCGATCCGGCCGAGTTCGCGCGCGTTAGCCGCAGTGCGATCGTGCGCGTGGGAGCGATTCGCGAAGTACGTCTCGGCGAAGATCATAATTACGTACTGACGCTGCATTCGGGCGAAGAAGTCGCCTGTTCCAGGAAATATTGGACCGCTGCGCTGGCTCGGTTGACGTGAAAGGCGCTTACTGGGTCACACTACTTGCCGGCGTCCGGATTCGCGATTTAACTGCGCGGGGAACCCGGCAGCCGTTTGCAGGAATCCCTGCACGATCACTGTCCGCGCCTGAACCGTTGAAAGGAGAGGCGGAGTGAAATTCATGTCGTCGTAGCTGTTCGCGAACGCCCGGGTGCTTGCAAAGATGGCATTCACCTGAGCCTACCCCCGGGATGACTGCGGCGCAGGCGTTTCCACTCCGTGGCGGGAAGGTTGTCGGCGCACTCGCGCATGATAGGGCGCGCTTGCGCGGGAAGTAAGGCGTCGCGCTCGCCAGCACCATGGCCTTCACTCGCTCCGGCTGCCTGGTCGCCATATGCAGCAGATCATCGAACAGCGCAAGGATATCGGCGGCGTCGTCCTGATCCCAAGTATTCGTTGTCAATTGTTTCCAATCCTGGCTCGATCCAGAGAAGCCGTGGAGCAGCAGCAAGGGCTCGCCGGTTCCCCCGGCAGCTCCATGGACTTCGAAGTAAATTTGGACGCCGTTGAGGGTTGCGAGCCTCCCCGGCCCCTCTTCAGTTGCCATTTGAAGCCTCCTGACGTTTATTTGTTTCGTCCAAAAACAAAAACCGCCCACGTCTGCGCGTGAACGGTTATATATTCACCCTATCAGGTACTGCTCGGGTCGAGGCCTGGTTAGCTATTGCCAACTTTTATGCATCGGACTATACTCTCTTTGAGCCTTGGATGGTGCAAAAAATAAACCGCTGATCGCGTTTCGGCCAATCGACGCGTTTGTTAAGCTGCTCGCTCTAATTGTGTTTTCCGCCAACTGCTGGGGCCAGTGGATCTACTATCCTGTTCCAGGCACTCCTCGGACGAAGAGTGGCAAGCCGGACCTAACCGCACGCGCTCCCAAGAGCCGGGATGGCAAATCGGATCTGTCCGGAATTTGGGAGAGTATCCCGCCGGAGAAGGGCAGAACTGGCGGCGAGGGTCTTGGCGATAATTCAACAAACGACCTGAACGTTTTTGATCTGGAAAACTTCATGCCCGATGGGGCTCGAATCCCTCTGAGGCCTGAGGCGGCGGCACTCTTCCGAGAACGGATGCAAGGGCTTGGAGCCCAAAAGCCGTCCGGGAGATGTTTGCCCCACGGAATTCCGGACGCCATGTTAATTCCCGCCGACTTCAAAATTGTTCAGAATCCGGGCGTGACGATCATCCTTTACGAGGAGTTCAACCATTTTCGGCAGGTCTTCACGGATGGGCGGCCACAGCCCCATGATCCGAATCCAGCATGGTTTGGGTATTCCATTGGGAAATGGGACGGTGACGTTTTCGCAATCGACACCGTGGGCTTTAATGACCGGACGTGGCTGGATGATCATGGTCATCCACATACCGAAGCGCTGCACACCATCGAGCGTTTCCACCGCCAGGACTTCGGCCACATGGATCTTCAGGTCACAATTGACGATCCGAAGGCTTACACCAGTCCCTGGACGGCGACCATTCACTTACGCCTGCTTCCCGACACTGAATTGATCGAAAGCATCTGTGAGAACGAGAAGGACGCCCAACATGAAGTCGCGAAGTAACAGCCCAGACCCTAGCGGCTGCCGAGACTCAGGAAAGTAATTCCGGCCAGGATCAGTCCCACGCCTGCCAGTTTAACCTTGGTGATCACTTCATGGAAGAACAGACGCGACCAAATGAGCGTGCATACATAGCCGAGCGAAACCAACGGAAACAGCACCGACAGCTCACCGTTCGACATGCCTTTCACGAATAGTACCGAGGACGCGAGGTAAGTGCCGACACCCACCGCCAGCCGCCAGTTGAATGCGATGCTGGTCCAATGGCGGTTCACCGCGTGCGCGCCCGACTTCAGAAATATCGCGCCCACCGAACCGATTACCGACCCCACCAGAACCAGAACCATGGAAGAGACTGGAGTTGTCATTCCGCGCCCGCACTCCCTCCAAAACCCAGTACCGCGACGCCGGCAATGATTACGAGGAGACCGACGATTTTGAACGGATTCATGTGCTCATGGAAGGCCACGACAGCCGTGATGGTTACCCAGACGTAGCCCAGTGCAATCAGCGGATAGAGGACGGAAAGCTCACCGTGACGCAGAGCATACACGAACATGACTGTGAAGACGCCGTACAGGCAATAGCCGGCAAACAACTGCGGTATGGTGAAAATCCCAATCACCGTCGCCAACAGGCCCGCATGGGACAGGCGATTGGCGCCCAGCTTGATCAGATATTGCGCAATGGCCACCAGCAGCGTGCAGACTAGCACGATAATAATGGCCAGCTTCCGTTTCGCGGGATCGGGAACGTGCACTTCGGGCGCGGATTCGGCTGGAATCAATAATCCCTCAGGCTCTCAGGTCTCATGATAACAATCGGTCAGTCGGAGGTGATCAACGCTCCCTCAGGGTCGCCGTTCTGAAAGGCGCGGTGGTCGCGGTCCCGTAAGGAGCGCAATCAGCGGACCGGCTCAATTTATCGTTACTGAAAGACTGTTTGAGGGCGTCGTAGAGCAAGCGCTCTGCACCGTCAATGTCCAGCTGCCGGAGGCGAGCTGTCCACCCAGCGAGGCATTGATCTGACCAATGGCGAAGTCCCAGAAGTAAAGGCCGTCGGTTTCGCTGAACACGACGTTCTGGGATCCGGACCTCTGAAAGACGAGCGTATTCCCGCCCGATTGTGTAAATCCTTGACCCCAGATCGAGATCGTACTATTGCCCGAAAGCGTGGCGCCGTAACTGCTGTTCGTCACTGCAGTCAGAACGGGAGCTGTATCCTGCGCACAACCGGCCGGGCTGCTAACGACGCCGTGGATCAGCTGCGGCCCGAAATGAACCGGTGCACCACCTTGGAATTGCAACGTGATGTTCGAAAACTCGACGTTCTTTCCTCCGGTGATGGTGACCGATAATGTAGACGCCGGGAAGGGCACTGGGCCCCCATCTTTGGTAATGCTGGCCGGGCCGGTGAGTTCGAACCCTCCCGTGGCAACTTGCGCGACAGCGCCACCCTGGATGGTGATGTTGTGGGTGTGCTGCATTCGGGAGTCCGCGCCCGACGTGGAATCGACATTCGAAGAGTTTCGCGTGTAGTCTGACAGTTCCATCGTTAGGGCCGCCGAGAAATCGCCCTTGCCGGTTCCGTCCAACGTTAGGGTCCAGGACCCGTGCATTTCCCACGGACCCACCGGGGTAACAGTCGTTGCGGGCGAATAGTCATCGATTACGCCGCTGAATTGCGTGGGCGTCGAAGTTTGAGCCACCAGGCCGGTAGCTACGGCCAGAATGAGTACCGTACACCCACAAGTCTTCATGTTCATAACAAACCTCCAAATTTGAGAATCGTGCCTCGGGTCGTCGACAGACGCTGAAACGCAGACACAGAATCGACCTGCCAGGACGCTTGCGTCAAACAGCAATGCGCGGAACCGCCTATTTGCCGTCAAATGCCGTCTTTTGCAGTTACCCGGCTGCGGCGTTACAATCGGACGCGATGGGCCAACCATCGCCAGGGACGCCTACTTCCGAGAAACCGTCCGAAGACCGGCTGGATTCCTGGAAGGCAATCGCGACATACCTCGGCCGCGACGTGACCACCGTCCAGCGCTGGGAGAAGCGGGAGAGCATGCCGGTCCACCGTCACGTGCACGACAAGCGTGGCTCGGTTTACGCTCTGGCTCCCGAGCTGGATGCGTGGCTCGAAGGCCGCCGGCAGCATCTGGGCGACGAACCGGACGAGAGAGAGAAAGAGCTTAAACCTGAGGCGCCGGTGGAAGCGGAAGGCGCCGACCGACGTACAGCGACACTGCGGGTCCGCGGCTGGCTCACTTTGGCCGGGGTTGCTGTACTCGGCCTGCTGGCTGCCGTGTACGTCACGTCTCGAGTCCGCCCGGGGAATGCGGCACAACCAAAAATCGGGTCGTTGGCGGTACTGCCTTTGAAGAACTTGTCCGGAGATCCAACCGAGGAATACCTGGCCGACGGGATGACCGACGCGCTCATCGACCGCCTGTCGAGAATTCGCAATCTGCGCGTTATCTCCCGCACCTCAGTGATGCGATTCAAGAATCCGCAGCTTTCCGTGCCGGAGATCGCCAAAATGCTGCGGGTGGATGCCATTGTGGAAGGATCCGTAATGCGGGAGGGCAACCGGATTCGCGTCACGGCTCAGTTGATTCGCGGCGCCACCGACGAGCACTTCTGGTCGGAAACCTATGATCGCGAGCTGCGTGATGTGTTTACTGTCCAGAGCGAGTTGGCGCAATCGATTGCCGAAAAGGTCCAAGTCACGGCCACCGGGGAAGAACACGCCAGGCTTATGGCAGCGCGTCCTGTCGCGCCTGAAGTTTATGAAAACTATCTGCAAGGCCGGACTGCTTTCGACAAAAGCAACAGCCGGGCTGACATTGAGGAAAGCATCTCTTATTTCGATCGCGCGATAAAGATGGACCCGACGTTCGCGCCGGCTTACCTCGGCCAGGCAGTTGCTTTTGGCGGACTTGGCACAGTTTTTGTCGGCGCTCCTCCCAGCCGGACGCGACCAAAAGCAATTAGCGCAGCCCGAAAAGCCCTGGAGCTCGACCCCGACCTTGCTGAAGCGCATGTCCTGCTTGCAAGCGTTGAGCAGGAACAATGGCACTGGGCCGACGCCGAGGCTGAATACAGACGCGCCCTGGAAGTGAACCCCAACGACGCTGCAGCTCATTCTGGATTTGCTTTGTGGTTGCTATGCCAGGGACGCACGGACGAGGCTGTGGCGTGGGCGCAACGTGGCCGGGATCTCGACCCTCTTGCGGTCTCGGGCGATAACATAGCGTGGATTCTGTTTCAATCTCATCGCTACGATGAGGCCATACGGGAATTGCGGAGCGCGCTAGCGGTGCAAGCGGACGACGGAGGTGCCCTTTCGTACCTCGGATTCGCGCTGGTCGCCAACAATCAACCCGGGGATGCGATCCCTGTTCTAGAGAAAGCGATCTCTGTCTCGCACGGCAGCCCCGCAGCAACCGGCGTGCTGATCAGGGCGTATTCCCACGCCGGGCGGCGCAGCGATGCTGTCCGGCTTCTCGCGGAACTGCAAAAACGCCAAGAGGCAGGTTACGTTCCCGCGGCTGCTTTTGTGAACGCTTATCTGGGGCTGGGCGAAAACGACCAGGCCTTCGCTTGGCTGGAGCAGGCCTATAAGGAGCAGTCGAATATTCTGCAATTCCTCAAAGTGCATCCCTACTTCGACCCCATCCGCGCCGATCCTCGATTTGCGGATCTAGTCCGCCGCGTCGGGCTTGACTAGAGTTTTGGGACCGGGTAAGTCGGCTTGGGTGCCAGAGTCAGACGTAGAATAAGATTATGGCTCAAGGCACCGCTGGCGCTGCACGTGGTGGCGCGCTACCAGCCGCGTCACCGGTCGCAAACCACGTGGACCGGTTCTTTGAGCTGTCGCTGCTGGGCTTGCTTGCCAGTGGTTTCCTGGCCGTGGCCGGCTCCGGCTACCTGGATGCTCCCACCATCGTCCTCACCGCGGCCGCGCTGCTGACGCGCGCGTTGATGGTGGCCGGGCTGATCCGTTTTGAGCTGCCGCCGATCGTGATCACGCTCGTGACCCTGGCATATATCGCGTTTTATGCGGCCGACTATTTCCTGATCTCCCGATCTTTTATTCCGGCCGCGATCCATCTGGTGTTCTTCGTGGCGGTGGTGAAAATCCTGACCGGCCACACGGATCGTGACTACCTGCTGCTGAAAGTGATCGCGTTTCTTGAGTTGCTGGCCGCCTGCATCGTTTCGGCGAGCTTCAACTTTTTCGTTTTCCTGCTGCTCTTTCTGGTGCTGGGCGTGGCGACGTTTGCCAGCAGCGAGATCCGCCAATCGCGGAAGCGCGGATTTTCGCCGGCCCGGATCTCAGGCGCTGGCGTGACGGCGCGATTAACCGGCGTGGTGCTGTCCGTTTCGTTCGCGATCCTGGTGATCACCGCCGGTCTGTTCTTCTTCCTGCCGCGCACCGCGCGCGCCGCTTTCCAGCACCTGGTGTCGCATCGCTATCATCTGGTGGGCTTCTCGAACCACGTCAACCTCGGCGAGATTGGCGAGATCAAGCAGGAGAGCGTTCCGGTAATGCACGTGAAGATGGATCGTCCGGAGGATCGCTTGCTGGCGCTGAAGTGGCGCGGCGCGGCGTTGTCGGAATTTAACGGACGCGCGTGGTTCAATCGTCCAACGCCAGGGCAGATTCTGCAGCCCGATCGCACGGGGTTGCTGCGCCTGGACGACGGCCCGCCGCATCGCAACGGCCGGTTCATCTCCTATGCCGTTTACTTGAGCGATCTGGCGCAGGATGCTCTGTTCTTCGCCGGGACGCCGCAATACATGCGCATCGATTCGCTGGTGGTACGGCGTCCCTTCGGCAACTTCAGCGCCCAGTTCAGCGATTCACGCACCGTGGCCTACCAGGTTTACAGCCATTTGGATTCGCCCGCGGCCGATCCGGCGTTGGTCGCTCCGCTCACAGCGTACGAGCGCGAAGCCTACCTGCAATTGCCTCGGCTGGACCCGCGCATCGGCGAGCTGACCCAGAACATTATTGGTGGCGAAACGTCGCCCGCTCTCCAGGCGATCATGCTGGAGAAGCATCTGCGCAGTAACTATGGCTATACGCTGGAACTTCCGAAAGTAGAGCCGGAAGATCCGCTGGCTTTCTTCCTGTTCCATCGTAAAATGGGTCACTGCGAATATTTCGCATCCGCGCTGGCGGTGATGCTGCGCGTGGCGAAAATTCCGTCGCGCGTGATCACCGGCTTTCAAAGCGGGGTCTACAATCCGATCAGCGGCTCGCAATTGATCCGGACATCGGACGCGCACAGTTGGGTGGAGGCCTGGCTGCCGGATCGCGGCTGGACCACGTTCGATCCCACGCCGCCCGATCCAAATGCGCGCGGGCTTTCGGCTTGGACCCGGCTGAGCTTCTACGCCGACGCGGTGGATGTCTTCTGGCAGGACTGGGTTTTGAACTACAACCTGGAGCGCCAGCTGCAACTGGCGTCGCGCGTGGGCGAATCCGGGCGGCACATCGGGTTGAATTGGAGCGAGGGTCCGCGCTTTTGGAGCCGGCGTAATTGGAGCGGTCTGCGGGATTTCGGTTTTGTGCTGCTCGGCGTGCTGGCTCTGGCGTTCCTCGGCAAGTTTCTGCGGCGCGACGGATGGCGCTGGTGGACCACGCGGCAGCGAATGCTCAAGGTCCAGCGCGGCGAAGGCCAGGCGTCCGACGCCACGCTGCTCTATCAACGCATGCTGAAGGCGCTGCACCGGCGCGGCATCGAAAAACCAGCCTGGCTGACGCCCTGCGAATTTGCGCGCGTGTTGCAGGAGCCAGAGCTGGCACTGCTGGTGGAGGATTTCACCAGCGCCTATAACGAGCTGCGCTTCGGGAGGAACTCGGAAGCGGCCGGACGGATCTTCGTGCTGCTGGAGCAATTGGAAACCGCGCGTTAGTTGGGAGCCAGCGGAATGTCGATCACCATCGGAGCGGGTTGGCGCCTGGAGGGGTGCGTTGCCCGTTCCCAGCGTCGCCGCGCCGTTCACGGCGCCCCCAATCATCCGCCTTGCCCGCCGCTAATTGGCCGATGGCACCGGGTGGACTGGCGGGTACCACCACCAGCCGCAGCTTCTCGCCGGCATCGGCCAGCTTGAGCGGACTATCCGGAATCTGAATCGCCAGGTCCGCCAACACCCGCACCGCGGGTTCATTGGCCGGGATAAACGCGCTCGCGGTTCCGCCGCGTGTCCACTTGATACAACGCCAGGTAGCCTGCGATGCCAGTGGTAACTTCAACGCGGATGTCGTCCCCAGCCGGACCGCTGCGCACCAGCGAATACCGCACCAGCGGCCCTTGGTAGAGCGGAGCGTTGCGCAGCCGCTGCAAACCCGGCAGAGAACTGTTGCCGAATGGCATCGGGAATCGGCGCCGGCGCCGCGGCACGGAAGCTAACCCTGGCGCTGGCGGCGCGTGGGGACTCGAGTTGAGCCGTGAGCCGGAATCGGTAACTGCGGCGCAAGCGGCGGTATCGCGCGCGCCACCTGGTCCAAAGTCTTGGCCTTGGCGATCGCTTGTTTTTTCGCCACCTGCTTGGCTTCGAGCGGCGCGGCTTCTTGAGTTGATGCACGGTGACTCAAAGCAACTTGGTCTGACGCGACCTGCGCCGGTGGCGCGATCAGCCGAGGCGCGTTCGCGCGGTTCATGATGACGATCACGATCACAGCGGCCACAGCCGGTATCGCCACGCCGAGCAGCCAGCGTCGCGACCAGAAGGCCGCCCGGCGCGCGTCTACTCCGCGGGGTTTCAAGCGCCCTGCGCACTTGCTCGCGCGAAACCGGATCGTCCAGCAATTCCCGCAGCGCATCTTCATTCTGCAAGCGCGTTGAACAACTCCTGATCTTCGAGCGCCGCTTCGAACAGCATCCGGCGCTCGTCTGCGGTGAGCGCGTTGGTGGCGTAGCCTCCCAGCAGTTTGCGGATCTCGTCTTGCGTCATGGATTCTTTTCCCGATCTCGCATGCTCTCCATCAGCTTGCTGGCGGCACCGAAATCCCAGGTGTAAATGGTGTTGATGGAACCCGCTCCAAAGCTGGCCTGGATCTCGGCGAAACTCTTGCCTTCCAGCTTCATCGCCAGCAGTTTCCGGCAGCGCTCGCCCAGCCCTGAGATCGCCGCTAGCAGCCGCTCGCGCGCCTCGCGCTGCTCCAGGGCCGTGAGCGCGTCGATGCGTCCGTCGGGCATTTGCGTCTCATCCGCGGAAACCTGCGTGAATTCCCCATGCCTCCGCGCTTTCCTGCGGTGCGCCAGCATTTTGAAGCGGACGATTTTGAGCGAAAGCGGGAGAAGATCTTCCAACCGGTCCAGGTCCCCGTACTTCTCATGCAGCAGGATCAGCACTTCCTGCGCCAGATCCTCGGCGGCGTCCCTCTGCATTCTAGATGCCGCGAAGCCGACGATCCTTTCGCGCAGCTTTCGCAGGATCTCTTCGCGCGAGCCGGGAGCCTGGTCCAGACTCTTGGTGGAGCCGGGCCTTCAGAAGACTTGATCCCATGGATCGGATTACCGCCCAAAGGATACTGCTTCGTCATGCTCCTTGACAAGTCACGCCGCGAACTATGCTACACTCATCCTTCCGAAAGTCTGTAGCACCGCTGTACTCACTGTGGTTACCCGACGTGCGTTGCTGAAAGGCGCTGCGCTCGCTATCGCCATGCCGGCGATTCAACGAGGGCGTTTCTGCCTCTTTGCTCACGGCCCTTCTGCGCCCAAACGAAGCCGCGTATTCCACGCTGGCTATCGATCTGGTTCGCCGCAGCACTGTCATCGACATGCTCGGCCTACTGACGCTCGACTACTCCAAGCTGTCAGTCGTGGGAGGCGCGGCCGGCCTGCTTTTCGCCGCGGCGATCTCGAGAAGCTGCGCGCCTCCGGCATCACGATTTTTCATCCCGCGGTCGGCTTCACGGACGGCGATGTTTATGCCAGCTCGCTACGCGACATCACCGGCTGGAATGAATTCATCGCCTCGCATGGCAGCGAATTTCTGCGAATCGATTGTCCCGCGGATCTGGAACGCGCCAAAGCCAGCGGCCGGATCGGCATCGTCATCGGCCAGCAAAACTCGCGGCATTTCCGCACCGTGGAAGACGTCGACTGCTTCTACAGCCTTGGCCAGCGCGTTTCCCAGCTCACCTACGATGACAACGCTATCGGCGGAGGTTCCACCGATCCCCGCGACGTCGGCTTAACGCCCTACGGAGCGCAGATTATCGACCGGATGAACACGGTGGGCATGGCGGTGGATATTTCGCATTGCAGCGATCGCACCACGCTGGATGCCCTGCATGCGTCGCGGAAGCCAGTACTCGTTACGCATTCCAACTGCCGGGCGTTGGTGCCGGCCAGCGCGCGCTGCAAGACCGATGAAGCCATCCGGTTGCTGGCGGCCAAAGGCGGCGTGATGGGAATCACCATGGTTCGCAGCTTCGTGCAAGCATCCGGTCCAGCCACCATCGAAGATGTTCTGGATCACATCGATCACGTCGTTAAGCTGGTGGGCGTGGAACACGTCGGCATCGGCAGCGACGTCGATCTGGACGGGCGCGATGCGCGGATTCATCCCAAGAAACGATTTGACCTGGATGGGATCGACTACTGCCGGAAGATCTTCGATCTTACCGAAGGATTGATTCGCCGGCAGTATTCGGCCGAAAATATCGAGCTGATTCTGGGTGGGAATTTCCAGCGCGCGCTGGCGTCCATCTGGTCGCCGGTCGCTAGCTAGTGGGGCGGACCCCCTGGTCGGCCACCCGGCGCTTGACCAAGGATAGTCACTGGCTTCCCTCACTAACCCGGCCCGCACCGGGTTGCTTTCGATATAGTTCCTGATCCTCTCGAATTCGCGCTCATGTCGCACGAAGTGGTCATAACTTTCAGGCTGCCAAAATGCTTTCCCGATCGACGCCAACATTGCATTCGCTCGCCTGGCTGTGATGCCCTTTAACGACTTTGTCAATTTGGGCAATTCCACAGCGGGAGTAAAGCCAGCAAATAAACATGGTTTGGCATTACCACAAAGGCGTGCAGCAAATAGTGCCTGAGGACCTGCGCGTTGTACTCGATGGCCCCCACCACCATGTCCGCGATACAGGGTTGACCGAGGTAGAATGCCCCATCACAAGCGCTGTCCAGCAAGCGATCCATTACAGCAAACGCTAACCCGGAATTAAGCGCGTCCGCGGAGAAGACCCGATTTGGCGGCACACGGAAATCTCAGAAAAAAGCCGGCCAGGGGGTCGGCTGCGGACCAGGGTTCCGCCCCACCAAGACTAAGCAGTTGAAACTTAATGGCGCCCCCGCCCGTTACAATAGTTAAGTAGGTTATCTTCCGCATGAAATCACCCACGCTCCGGTTCCTCCTTTTATTGCTGTGCCCGCTGTTGCTGGCGGCACAATCGCTGAAGGATTTTGAAAAGCGCGTCACCGAGTTTACGCTCGGCAACGGACTGCATTTCATTATTTTCGAGCGGCATGAGGCGCCCGGTGGTCTCGTTCCACTCCTACGTCAACGCCGGCTCGGTGGACGATCCGGGCGGCGAGACCGGGATCGCGCACATGTTCGAGCACATGGCGTTCAAGGGGACCGAGACCATCGGCACCAAGAATTATCCGCTCGAGCGCAAGGCCATGGACGAAGTGGAGCACGTCTACGACCAGTACGACGCCGAGCGCAATAAGGGGCTGAAGGCCGATCGAAGAAGATTGGAGGATCTTCAACAGCAGCTCAAGGCCGCCATGGAAAAGGCCGACAGCTATGTCATTCCCGAACGCGTATCCCGAGCTGATCGAAGCCAACGGCGGCGTGGGAATGAACGCGGGAACCGGCGAAGACTCCACCAATTATTTCTACAATTTCCCGCGCAACCGTCTGGAGCTGTGGTTTCTGCTGGAATCGCAGCGCTTCTACGATCCGGTGTTTCGCGAATTCTACAAAGAGCGCGACGTGGTGCGCGAAGAGCGCCGCATGCGCGTGGAATCGAGTCCGCAAGGGCAGCTCGCGGAGGCGCTGCTGGCCACCGCATTCGCGGCGCATCCTTATCGCAACATGCCCGGCGGGTGGGCCAGCGATATCGAGAATTTCCGGCTCACCGAAGCCATTGCGTTCTATAAGAAATACTATGTGCCGGCCAATATCACGCATCGCCATCGCGGGCGATGTGGATCCGAAGGAATGCCGGCGCCTGGCGGACAAGTATTTCTCGATCCTGCCATCGGGGCCGCTGCCGAGCGGTCCGCGCACCATTGAGCCGGTGCAGAAGGGTGAAAAGCGCGTGGAGGTGGAATCGCCCGCGCAGCCCTTTATGGCGATCGCCTACAAGCGGCCCAATCAGCTGGATAAAGACGACTCGGTGTTCGACGTTCTGGGCGAGATCCTGGCGGGCGAACGCACCGGCCTGCTGTACACAGACCTGGTTCGCGACAAGAAGATCGCGCTGGGCGCCGCGGCCGAGGCATCGTTCCCCGGCGGCAAATATCCGAATCTGTTTCTATTCTTCCTGGTGCCGAATCAAGGCCACACCGTGGAGGAAAACGAGAAGGCTTGCTACCAGATCATCGAGCGCTTGAAGACGCAGAAGGTGAGCGAGGAGACGCTGCAGCGCATCAAAACCAAAGTTCGCGCGGCGCTGATCCGGCGGCTGGACAGCAACTCCGGCATGGCGGACGCGCTGACTTTCTATTACGCCAATTACGGCGATTGGCGCAAGCTGTTCACCAGCATTGACGATACCGACAAGGTGACGGCCGACGACGTGATGCGAGTGGCCAAGGAATATCTGGTGCCGGAAACACGCACCGTAGTGTATACGGTGTCTCCACCTGCGAGCACGGCGCCCGGAGCGCCGAAACCGGCGTCTAATCCGGAAGGAGCGGCGAAATGAAGACGCTGGTTCTTATCGCTGCTGCTTTGCGTGGCGGCAACTGCGCAAACCGAAGTGCGCCGCGCCATCGTGCTGCCTTCCTACAAAGATCTGAAGTACCCGCCGCTTCCTCCGCTCAAGGTTCCCGATCCCGCCGAGATCACGCTCTCGAACGGATGAAGGTGCTGCTGCTGGAGGATCACGAGCTGCCGCTCGTCAGCGGCGCGGCGTTGATCCGCACGGGCAATTTATTCGATCCACCCAACAAGAGGGGGCTGGCTGGACTCACCGGCGAAGTGCTGCGGTCCGGCGGCACGAAGGCGCGCACCGGCGATCAGCTGGATCAGGATCTGGAGAATGTGGCTGCGTCCATCGAGAGCCAGATCGGCGAAACGAACGGGACGCTGTCGTTCTCCTGCCTGAAAGAAAACACCGACCAGGTGCTGGCGCTGTTTCGCGATCTGCTCACTTCGCCCGAGTTCCGCCAGGACAAAGTGGATCTGGCGAAAACCCAATCGCGCAGCGAAATCTCGCGCCGCAACGACGATGCCGGACGGCATTGCGGAACGCGAGTTCAGCGACATCGTTTACGGCCGCAACACGCCCTATGGCTGGTCCATCGAGTACGCCGATATCGATAATATCCAACGCCAGGATATGATCGATTTCTACCAGCGCTACTATTTTCCGGCCAATATCACGCTGGAAGTCATCGGCGACTTTTCAACCGCCGAGATGAAGGCCAAACTGGAGCAGGTTTTGGGTAGCTGGAAGTACACGCAGCCGGCGGTTCCCGCGTTTCCCAAAGTGGAAGAGAAGCCCGCGCCAGGCGTGTTTCTGGCATCCAAAGACGACACCACGCAGACCTTCTTTCACGTCGGGGAACTGGGCGGCGAATTGCGCGACAAAGATTATCCCGCGCTCGAAGTGGCGGCCGAGATTTTGGGCGGGGGGTTTCCCAGCCGCCTATTTCAGAGCGTACGCACCAAACACGGCTGGGCCTACAATATCTCGGCGAATTGGGCGGCCAATTACGATCATCCCGGAACCTTTGAGATCTCCGGCAGCACGCAATCGGCGCACACCGTGGATACGCTGAAGGCCATCGGCGAGGAACTGGAGAAGATCCGCACCGCCGAAGTCACCGACGAGGAATTGCAGACCGCCAAGGACACGGTGCTGAACGGTTTCGTCTTCAATTTCGACCGTCCCAGCAAGACCCTCAACCGGCTGATGATTTACGAATATTACGGCTATCCCAAGGATTTCATCTTCCAATATCAGAAGGCCATTGCGGCCGTCACCAAGGCCGACGTTCTGCGGGTGGCTCAGAAATATTTTCAGCCGAAGAATTTGAGCTATGTCGCGGTTGGCAATCCGAAGGACTTTGGGACGCCGCTGGCCAGCCTGGGCATGAAGGTGCAGCCGATCGACCTGACCATTCCTGAACCGAAGAAGGAGTCCGCAAAGGCCGACCCGGCATCGCTCGCGAAGGGCAAAGCGCTCTTGGCGCGAGTGCAGCAGGCTTTGGGCGGCGCGGACAAGCTGGCTGCGGTGAAAGATCTGCAATTTCACGCCGAGTCGAAGTGTTCACTCCCGGGGCATCCATGAAGGTGAAGCAAACCAACTCCTTCATCGCGCCTTCCACCGTCCGGCAGGACAACGAGCTTCCGTTTATGAAGCAGTCCGTTTATTCGGATGGAAACTCGGGCTGGCTCTCCGGGATGCAAGGCGTGCAAAACCTGCCGCCGCCGGTGCTGAAACAAATCCATGGTGAAGCGTTCCGGCAGATGGCGAGCCTGGCGCTGAGCGACCGCGACGCCGGATCGTACGGTGAACCTGGCTGCCGATGGGGTGCTTGAAATTTCGTCCAAGGATGGCGAAAGCGTCCGGATCACCGTGGATGAGAAGACCGGTCTTCCCGCCAAGCTGGCCTATCAGCAGTCGCCCGCCGAAGGCGGAACCGCGGTGGAAGAAATTTTCTCGGACTGGCGCGATGTGGACGGTCTTCATCTTCCGTTCCAATGGTCGATGATGCAAGGCGGCAAGAAGTTCGCGGGCGTCACGGTGCAGGACTACAAGATCAACTCGGGCCTCACGGCGGAGACGCTCGGGAAGAAGCCGGCGCCGACGCCGTCCCGAAGATCCCTGTGCCAGGGAACCGCCAGCGCCAGCGCCAGCAAAATGACACGGATTGCTTGTGCGGTGCTCGCGGCTGCCGCTCTCTGCTGCGCGCCGAAACTCCCTGAGCAACGCGGCAAGCGCGTGGTGGACGAGTGTGTGCAGGCGCTGGGCGGCGATCGCTACCTGAACATGCAAACCCGCGTGGAATCGGGCCGCGCATACTCCTTCTATCGCGAGAGACTCACCGGATTGAGCATCGCGAAAATCTACACGCGCTACGATTCCGGCGTCACCGATACCACTCATAACCTGGCGCAGCACGAGCGCGACAACTACGGCAAGAAGGAAGACTACGGCGCTCTTTTCACCGACAAAGAGGCTTGGGACATCACCTATCGCGGCGCGCGGCCGCTGCCGGCGGACCGCTTCGCGCGCTACAAGGAAACCACCCTGCGCGACATTTTCTACATCATGCGCGTGCGGTTGCACGAGCCGGGCTGGATCATCGAATCCAAAGGCGCCGACGTGATCGAGAACCAGCCGGTTGAGATCGTCGATTTAACCGACGCCGACAATGTCACCACCACCGTTTACTTCGATCAGATCACCAAGCTTCCGGTGCGGCAGGTTTTTTTCCGGCGCGATCCCGTCACCAAGGAGAGGAACGAAGAGGTCACGCATTTTACGAAGTACCGCGATGCCGGCGACGGCGTCCAGTGGCCCTTCGCCGATCGAGCGCGACCGCAACGGCGAGAAGATCTACGAGATTTTCTCGACCTCGGTGGAGGTCAACGATAAAAAGGCCTCGGACGATTTATTCATGTTGCCTTCCACCATCAAGCTGCTGAAACCGGAGTAGCAGCCGCAATCCGGCTTGGAGGACGGCGCGTTGCCATCGGCCGGGCCGATGGGGAATTCCATGGTCACCAGCAAGCCCGGATGCGCGTTCTGCGCGGTGAGTTTGCCCTTGTGCAATTGCACCGAACGCCGTGCGATGGCGAGGCCCAGGCCAAGGCCGCCGCTCGCGCGATTGCGGTCCGAATCCACGCGGTAGAACGGATCGAAGATCCTGGTCAGCGCCTCGTCGGGAACTCCGGGGCCGTAGTCGCGGACAGTCGACAATCGCGGCATCTGCTAGAACTTGGCAAGCTCGATGTCGACGGACGTGCCGCGCGGCGCATAGCGGATGGCGTTGCGAATCACATTTTCAAGCGCGCGCCGGATCAGTTCTTCGTCGCCCGCTGACAATGGCCGCCAGCGGGCGCCTTCAGTAACAGCGTGCAATCCTTGGCCTTGGCTTCGAGCAGCGAATCGTAGACCAGATCGGCCAGCAGTTCATCCAGGTGAACGGTGTCGCGTCTTTTGCATGGATGGATCCGCTTCCACGCGCGTCACCTGAAGCAGCTCGCCCACCAGTTCATTCAGCCGGTCGGCCTCTTTTTGAATGCGGTCCAGCATGTGCTCGCGGTCTTCGCCGGATCGCGCCAGCTCCACGGCCACGCCCAGCCGCGCCAGCGGACTGCGCAATTCGTGCGAAATGTCGAGCAGCAAGCGGCGCTCGGCCGCCAGCAGCGTCTGGATGCGGCCGGCCATTTGATTGAAGCTGCGCGCCAGTTCGCCCAGCTCATCCTTGCGATTGGCGGGTGCGCGAGCCGAGAAATCGCCGCGTCCGAAGCAATCCACCACGGCGCGCAGCCGGCGCACGGGCGAAGTGAGATGGTAGGCGAAGGCGTAGCACAACAGCACCACCAGTCCGATAATCCACAGATGCTGCGGCTGCAGGAAAAAGAACGTCAAGTCGCGGCGCTGGTCGATCAGGAAGAGCCGGTACTGGTGCGTGGAATCCTGGCGCGCGATGATGGGCGGCCTTCCTCCGAACGGGAACGGAATGCGCCAACGGCCGCGCCGCTTCGGCAGGCTCATCAACTCCGGATGGGCTTTGCCGGTGAGCAGGTCCGTACCCTTGGCATCGGTGAACACCACCTGAAATTGCGTGATTTGCTGGAATTTTGCCAGCGCCGTGGCCAAGGCCTCCCGCCCGCCGGTCTCGTACGCGCGCTTGGCCTGCTCGGTTTGCACGCTCAGCAGCATGCCCAACGGGCCGCGGCCCTCGGTGGAGCTGAAAGTGGCCGCCGTGGTGATGATGATGCCGGCGATGGCGACGGCGGTTGTCGCCAGGAACCAGAGCAGCGTTTTTGCGAAAAGAGATCTCATCCGGCTCCCTTCATCCCGTCAGGGCATCCTCCGGGCTTTGGCAAAACTGATAGCCCACGCCGCGAATGGTTTTGATCACCGGCCGGCTGCTCTCCAGCTTGCGGCGCAGATGGCTCACGTGCATGTCGATGGAGCGGTCGAACGGCGTGGCTTTGCGGTTGTAGAGGCTCTCCATCAAACCGTCCCGCGAGACCACCCGGCCGGCATTCCGCATCAGTTGTTCCAGGATATCGAATTCCAGAGTGGTGACTTCCACCGGCTTGCCGTCGCAGGTTACTTCGCGCGTGCCGGGATCCAGCGCCACTCCGTTGATCTCCACTTTGCCGCGATTCACGCGCGCTTCGGTGCGCCGCAGAATGGCCTTGACGCGCGCCGCCAGCTCGCGCGGGTTGAACGGCTTGGGAAGATAATCGTCGGCCCCCAGTTCCAGGCCGACGATACGATCCACGTCCTCGCCGCGCGCGGTCAGCATCAGCACCGGTACCCGGCTGGTGAGCCGCAGCCGCTTGAGGATTTCAAAACCGTCCAGGCCGGGCAGCATGACATCCAGGACCACCAGGTCATAGCCGCTCTGCTGAGCACCTGCCTTCTGTTGCAAAGCCTCCAGCGCCGCGTGGCCTTCATGGATGCACTGCACCGTGAAGCTCTCGCGCTCCAGGAACTCCTTGAGCAGGGAGCAGAGCTCAGCATCGTCGTCGACGATTAGCAGACTCATTCTACTTTATTTTAGCGCAGCGTAAGGGACGGCCCACAAACGCACACGTGATGCGTGTCGTTGCTAACGTGGCAGACGGAAGGTAACGGAGACCTGCCAAAGGACCGGCACTGGCAGATCTCCCTTTTTGCCGGGCTCGAATCGCCATTGTTGAACAGCCTCAATAGCTTTTTCGTCTAGACCGAATCCCACTGGCTGGAGAATCTCGTGAATTTCACTGGGCATCCCATCGCGGGTCACAACCAGTTGAAGATACACGTCGCCCTCGCGGTGCGCATCGAGCGCCTTCTGTGTGTATTCGGGATTTACTGAATATACTATCCGTGGGCGACTTACGGACCCGCCGACTCTGTACGTTTTCTCGGCCTCAGGCGCTTGTCCCAAAAGCGTGGTTCCGGCGGCAACCGTAATGAGTAGCAACCACGAGCGCATTTGAAGCCACAGTACCAGGCATCCTCGCCCCTTCAAATCGGATAAACACCTTAGTGCCGAAGCTTATAGCCCTGCGTTAGCAGAGAGACGAATGCTTTCAACTCCATGCGCACAGACTTAGCGAACTACTAATGCACATTGACCGGCTCACGGACCAGGCGCGATACTTGGCTGGAGAATGACCGGCCGGCAATTCCAGATCCGTCAGGCCAATAGCGCCGATGTGGACGAACTGCGCGATCTGATCGAGCGTTCCGTTCGCCTTCTTCAGCGTAACGATTACACGCCTGCCCAGATCGAGGGAGCGCTGGGGCATGCCCTTGGACTGGATACGCAGCTCATCCAGGATGGAACGTACTTTGCGGCGGTCCCGATCTCGAAGCCCGATTTAATTGTCGGTTGTGGAGGATGGAGCTATCGCAAGACTCTTTTCGGCAGCGATCATGGCCCGCATCGAGAGATAGGCTTGCTCGATCCCGCCACGGAGCCGGCTAAGATTCGAGCGATTTTCGTCCATCCTGAATGGGCTCGCCAAGGCCTGGGGACTCTGATCCTGAAACATTGCGAGGATGCGGCGCAGCGAGCCGGGTTCCGCAGCCTGGAGATGGGTTCCACGCTGACGGGCGTTCCTCTTTACTCACTGAAAGGTTATGAGCCGCGCGAAACGGTGGCCATTCCGCTTCCAAACGGAGAGGCCCTCCCCATCGTTCACATGGTGAAGACGCTTTGAGGTGAGGCTACCACTTCACCGGATTGCCGATTTCAAGCGGCCAAACTTCGGTGCGCGGAAAATCCTTCAGCTCGCGCGCCAACTCGGCCGGGGTGCCGACCAGGGCGGGGAACGTGCCGAAATGCATCGGGATCACTTTCTTCACGTTCAACAGCTGACAGGCGAGCGCCGCTTCGCGCGGGCCCATGGTGTAGAAATCGCCAATCGGCAGGAATGCCAGCTCGGGCTTGTACAATTGCTCGATGAGCTGCATGTCGGAGAACACGGCCGTGTCGCCTGCGAAATAGATCGCGCGCTTGTCAGGCAGATGAAGAACGTAGCCCGCCGCTTCGCCGCCATAGATGATCTGCTCGCCGTCCTGAATGCCGCAACTGTGGATGGCATGCGTCATTGTCGCCTTAAGCGGGCCCACCTCCTGAGTGCCGCCCTTGTTCATGCCGCTGCAAGTTCTCCACGCCCTTCGAAGTCAACCAGACGCAAGTTTCAAGATCGCGACTACTCTTCGGCTTGAACTTCTTGGCCAACGGCACGGCGTCATGAATGTGATCGAAATGGCCGTGCGAAATCAGAATGGCGTCCAGACGGTCGATCTGATGGCCTTTGGGGTACATGGGATTGCCATCGATCCAGGGGTCCATCAAAATCACTTCGCCGGACTCCAGACGAAATTGAACGGTGGCGTGACCGAGCCATGTGATCTCAATCATTCTTGTACATTCCTTCGCCGCAGGACTTGCCATGGGAACCTGAATGCCATCGCCGTACTTCGCCACGCCGGGAATGGTGACCGGCAAGTGGCCCGTGATCGCGATTTCGCCGAACAGCGCCTTGGCGAGCGCGGTCTCTGAAGTGGGCGTCGGACTATAGGTGGTGAGATACGCGCTCACATTGGGAAAGCTGCGCACCAGATACGGATTGCCGAGCGCCACCAGCGTCACGGGGATCTTGCCCGCGATCAGCCCGTTCAGAAAATCCGGATAACCGCCCGCCAGAGCGACATTGCCGCGATAAGCGGCGACGGTAACGTATGCCGCCGCGATAATCTCAGTGCAGCTCGACGTTCTTCTCGCTCACCTGATCCAGATCGTCCTTGCTCATGCTGGGATCGAGAACCGTAGTGGTCACGCCCGGCGCGCGTTTCTTCACTTCATCGATCAACCGGATTCCCTGCTGGCTGCGCCGCCCTTCCGTGAGGGCGATCAGGCAGACGTTTTCCGGATGACGAATCGGCAGCGAGTCCTTGGAATCCTTCACCAGCGTTACGGCGTGATCGGCAACTTCCTGGGCGCGCTCACCGGATTCGGGCGAATCCACCACGTCGGCAATCGCCTCCAGATCCACCAGCTTTTTGGCCCTCAGGCCCAGACGCGCTTTGGCCGCCAGCACGCGGTTGACGCTTTCATCCAGGCGTTTGCGGCTGATTCTGCCCTTTTCTACCGCCGCCACCACGCCGCGAATCGCTTCTTCAGGCCGCTTGGGCATCAGCAGCACATCGGCCCCGGCTTCGATCGCCCGCACCGATGCTTCGCCTGAATCGAACATCGCCGAGAGGCCCTGCATGTCCATGGCGTCGGTGACCACCAGGCCATGAAAGCCGAGTTCCTCGCGCAGAACGCCGGTGACGATTTTGCTCGAAACCGTGGCCGGCAGTTGTCCGGCTCCAGCGCCGGTACGTTCAGGTGCGCGGTCATCACCGCGTCCACTCCGGCCGCGATCGCGCTGCGGAAGGGCGGCAATTCCACCGCTTCGATTCGATCGCGATCGGCGTCCAATCGCGGCAGCGCCAGATGGCTGTCTTCGGTCGTGTCGCCATGCCCGGGGAAATGCTTGGCGGTCACCAGCACCGGATTCTTGCGATCCGAATGCGCGCCGTTGATGTAGGCTTCCACAAAGCTTGCCACCTGCTGCGGGTTTTCGCCGAACGAGCGGATGTTGATGATCGGATTGTCCGGGTTATTGTTGACGTCGGCCACCGGCGCAAACACCCAGTTGACGCCCATGGCGCGCGCGTCGCGAGCGGTGTCGGCGCCTTCCTCGGTGACGCCGGCCAGATCCTCGGCGGCGCCGAACGCCATGCTGTACGGCCACGCCGTGGTGGAGTTCACGCGCATGGAAGCGCCGCGTTCAAAATCGGCGGCGACGAACAGCGGCGTTCTCGCCAGCTTCTGCAGCCGGTTCAGCAGGGCGGCCATGGCGTAAGGCTCGGCATTCCGCACGCCGCCGTTGAGCGAATGTCCGGTCACGATGACGCCGCCCACGTGCAGATCGCGGATCAGGTGCTGATACTTCCGAAACTCCGCCGAGCGCGTGTTGGCGGGCTCGCCGTAAATGGGCACGATGATGAGCTGCGCCACCTTGTCGCGCAAGCTCATGGACCGCGTCCATTGCCGGACCGATGGATTACGGTCTTGTCGGAGGCTTTTTTCGAGGCCTTGGCTTGCGTGGCGGCGCTGGAAACTGAGATTGAGAAGGGGATGCAGAGTACGAGGGCGATCCACGTGCGCAGCAGCATCTGCTTCTACTTTACCGCGAACGGCAATCAGCTGGACCTGTACATGTTTGCTGATTTCGAGCCGCGCCCTAGGGCGCGTTAGCGCGCTTTGCGCTTCTCAGTTTTCGAACCCGCTTGCGAGCCGCCTGCTTCTTCGGGCGGTTGCTGCTGCTTGCGCAACAGGCGGTTCACGGCCCGAATCAACTGCGGCGACTTCATTGTTGCTCTTCTGTAGCACAATGTCGGCGCCCGTGCTGGCCTCATCCAGGCCCAGCGTATCGGTGAAGCCGGAGATCAGGATCACCGCAGTTGCCGGATGCAGTTTTCGTCAAGCGGCCGATCAGTTCGACGCCATTCATCTTCGGCATCTTGTAATCGGTCACCACGACGTCGAAGTTATGTTTGCCGCACAATTCGAGCGCTTCGGCCGCGGTGCCGGAGTCAGCACCTGATGACCCAGCTCCTCCAGCACGCTGCGCCGCGCCGCTAATCCCAAAGGTTGTCGTCGACTAAGAGAATCCGCCCGCACGGATTCTGAGAAGGTGAGTTCGCCATCGAAAGGACCAAACGAACTTAACAGAGCTGTAATGGCACTGTCAATGAATTTCTATCAGCTTGGAAAGTCGAAAGATCGAGAGCTTGACTTGAGATCGGCGAACTGCGTTGGATCTAGACCGCGCGACGCGCGAGCTGCGAAAAGCTATTCCACTGCGCGCGGCGCGGTGTATCCGGCTTTTGCAACCACGGTGTACTTCACCGGCTTTCCGCCCTCCATTGATTCTCAACGCGGCGCCGGTTTGCAGGATCCACCAATTCCACTTTGATCTTGCGGAATTGGCCGTCCTTGGCCTGATTGGACGGCTGTAGGTCAGCGAGTATTGATTCCGCAGCGCCGCTGAGACGCTTTGAAAGATGCTGGGGAACTCGCCGAAGAAGCGCGGGAAGAACGCCTGGCCGCCAGCTCTCGCGCGCGAAGGTGTTCATTTCGTTGTCGGCCTGCAGAAAATCCATTCGTTGACTGTCGCTCATGTACTGCTCGGCCATGATCCGCATGGCTTGCAGCATGCTGACGGCGTAAATCGGCACGCCCGCTTCCTGCATCGCCTTGCGCGCCTTGTCGAAAGTCAGCTTGCTGAAGGTATCGCGTCCGGAAGCGATCAGCAGAATCGCCTTGCGGCCTTCGATGTTGCTCATGCGCTGCTCGGTATCCGCCAAGGCGTCGAACAGGTTGGCTTCCGAGAATCCGGGGATGCGCAACCGTTGCATCGCTTCTTGAACCTTGCCCCGGTCCGTGGTGAAATCGCACAGAATCTCCGTGCGCAGATCGTAAGCGATGACGGCCACATAATCTTCCGGCTTAAGCGTTTGGACGAAGCCATAAGAAGCCACCAGCGTCTCATACCAGCCTTGCGAATAATACTCTGGAACAGGTTGCTGAACTCGATCACCATCGCGATGGTCATGGGCGCATCGCTATTGACGTTGAAGCTCGCGATCTGTTGCGGGACGTTGTCCTCCAGCACGCGAAAGTTGGTTCTTGGGAATGTTCGGGAGGAAATGGCCCTTGTTGTCGAGCACCGCCACATCCAGTTCCACGGTGTTGACGTCGCTGCTGAAGGTGGGCGTGTCTTCGGGAGCTTCTTTATCTTTCCTGTTGAACTTGGAAGGAATCTTCGGCTCGTCGACGGCCGGCTCGTCATTGCTTCGATTGGCTGCCGGAGGGGTTGGATTGGCAGCCGGAGGGTTAACGCTGGACGCCGGCGCGGGGCTGGGGTCAACGTTCGCCGGCTCTGTGGCCGCATCCGGCGGCGGGTTCTTCTTTCTCGGCTTGGCGACGGTTTCCGATGAAGAATCCGGGTTGCGGCCCCTGTTGGGCCCGGGCGGCGCGGAACGAAAGTCGCGCCGAGTGCGATTATTATTGCCGCGGCTAAACCGGCTTTGAAGTATTTCATACAATCACCACGGTCGGCTCGCCGAGCCGCCCTCGCCTCTATTTTAGACCACTCCCTCACGGTCGTGGCTCGGTAACGTGCTGCCAGGCTGTTATCGGTAACGTGCTGCCGGGCTGTTAATTGACTTTGGGTCCGCGGCCCGAACCCGGTCTTGCGCAGGTACACTTGAAACTTCTTCTTGGCGCGCTGCAGCTTCCAGTCCCGATACTGCCGGCGGATGGGCGCCACCGGATCGAACTGCATATTCGGCGTCTTGAGGAAAAGATAGCCGAACAGCAATCCACCCAGATGCGCGAACTCGCTGACTCCGGTATTCACCTGGAAGGAGCTGAGGAAAGCCATGGCGCCAACGATCATCACGAAATACTTCACCTTGATAGGAATCAGGAAGCCCCACAGAATCTCGCGATCCGGGAACATCATGGCGTAAACCAGCAGAATGCCAAAAATAGCGCCGGAGCTTCCGATGGTGGCGATGTTCGGGTTGCCCCAAGGCAGAACGTAATTCGCGATGACGACGCAGATGCCCGCGCCCGCGGCGCAGAAGAAATAGAACCGCATAAAGCGGCGCGTTCCCCAGATCTGTTCCAGCTCGGCGCCAAACATCCAGAGCGCCAGCATGTTCCAGATGATGTGACCGAAGCCGCCGTGCAGAAAGGCATACGTGACCAGTTGCCAGACCGCGAAGTATTTTACGATGTCGACTGGATTGAGCGCCAGGTAAGCGAGCGGCCCGTCCAGCCTGGCCAGCCCGGCAAAGTAGCCAACGATGAAGATGGCGACGTTGCTGATCAGCAGCCACTTGACGCCCTTCGGAAAGCCCGGGAATATAGAATGCGCCGATGGATCGCGTTCTGCTGCGGAAGGACATGAACCGAAGACCCGCCTAAAACTCAGAATATCAGAACGGAGCTCAGTTTTCCTCAGAAAACTTGGCGGTTCGCGAGCCCCAGGCGATCAGCGTGGAAGAAAGCGTCTTCAGGCCAATAGACAAAGCGATCCACACCTGCCAGTGGGAGAAGAAGCCGCCGCTGATCACGAATGCAGCCGCCCATCCGAGGTCCGCGCAGACTCGCCACATGGCCATCACCAACGCCACCACGGCGGCTGGTGTCAACAGGGCGACCAGAACGTTCGCCAGTTGACTGAGGTCTGAAGGCCGAAGCTCTGAACGTCAGTCGCAAGCGCACTCTCAAACCAAAACTGCGACTTGATGTGTACCCTCCGAAGTGCTTGCAACGACGCCGGATCTAGCCCGTGCCACTGCCGGCTGCGGCGTGAGTACAATTTTGAGAACTGCCATCTTCCTCCGAACCTCTACTTGGAATTGATGCACGAGACCCTCCAAAGTTTCGCGAAATCAGATGGCGCCGCGCGGTGTGAGTTGATCGCGAGCTTAGCTGCCCTGATTTCGATTCGATGAGACGCTAAAAATGCGCGCAGGCGATGCAACGGGTGTGGCGTGCCGCCACAGGCTAGAGGTACTAAGGCCTCCCGTCACCCTTACAGAACCACGACCATGAGGGAGTGGTCACCGTGAGGGAGTGGTCACCATGAGGGAGTGGTCACCGTGAGGGAGTGGTCAGTTCAGTATGGCGAGTCGGCTAGCTTGCGTTCGGGTTCGTCTACCGATTCCGGAAGAATCGCCTGTGGTTTCCCATAGCGGTTCAGAAGAGTGGCGCAGAATTGAAGCGAAGCCGCCAGCGTCAGCCAAACTTGCCAGTGCGAGAAGAGACCGTTGGGAATGGGAAACTGTCCAGTGGCGTTGAGATCCGCCGCCAGCCGCCAAAACGCGAGCACGCAAGCCATAACTGCCGCGGGCGTGAGCAACGACGCCGTCGCCAGAGCGACGTGCTGGTTCTTGCGCCGCTTCTGCCTTACTTTGGGTCCGGAACTAAGTCGTATCCTGACAACCATTCGGTTAGAATCTCAGTTTACCAATTCCCACTCCAAACATATCGTCACTGCCAACCAATCACGTTATGCAAATACTGAAGACAGCTCTCATCGGAACCGGTTTCATGGGAAAGGTGCACGCCGAGAATCTGCGCCGGCTGGGCACTGTCGAAATTGCGTCGGTGGCCGGTTCGAGCGCTGAACGGGCGCGCGAGTTCGGTAAGAGCATTGGTGTCAACCGGACCACCGGAAATTATCAGGAGCTGCTGGAAGATTCCAGCATCGACGCCGTCCATGTTCTGACGCCCAACGCGCTGCACTCGCCAATCTGCCGCGCGGCTCTCCAGGCGGGGAAACATGTCCTGTGCGAGAAGCCGTTTACCGTTTCGCTGGCCAAGCGCGCGAGCTTGTCGATCTTGCGGCCGAAACCGGACTCGCCAATTGCATCCAGCACAATCTGCGTTATTACCCGGTAGTCCAACAGATTCGCCGCATGATCGAAGCGGGCGATTTGGGCGAGATCCTGATCGTGCAGGGCACTTATTCGCAGGATTGGCTGCTTTACGACACCGATTGGAATTGGCGCGTCGACGCGAAGGACAACGGTGCGCTGCGCGCCATGGGCGACATCGGATCGCATTGGATGGATATGATCCAGCACGTCACCGGCCTCCGGATCACCGAGCTTTGCGCCGATCTGGCGACGTTTCATATGCACGCGGCGCAAGCCCCAAAGGATCGGTAGAGACATTCGCGGGTAAGCAGCTGCAGCGTTCAGGATTACGAAACTGTTCCCATCGATACGGACGATTTCGGCTCTGTGCTGCTGCGCCTGGGCGACCGCGCGCGCGGTGCGTTCACCGTCAGCCAGATGTCCGCCGGCCGGAAAAATATGTTCACCATCGAGATTTACGGGACCAAAGCGGGCGTCTCATGGAACCAGGAGCGCCCCGACGAATTGTGGATCGGCCAGCGCAACAGTCCCAACCAGATCATCGTGAAGGATCCCGCGCTGCTCTATCCCCGGGCCGCCGCTTACGCCGATCTTCCGGGCGGCCACAGCGAAGGGTATGACGATACGCATAAGCAGGTGTTCAAGCGTTTCTACGCACGTGTGGCGGACCCGTCGGCGCCGGTGGAATATCCGACTTTTGAGGATGGTCTGCTGGGGATGAAGCTACTGGAGAAAGTGGCGGAAAGCTCGAAGCAGCGCGGCTGGGTGGTGTGTTGAATTCGTTTCCAGGAGTTGCATGGCAGGATGAGCTGCAGATGGAAATATCCGACCTCACTCAGGTGGAAGAAATGCAGCGCCCAAACTGTAAGAGGACGTTCGGCGTGGCCAGGGACGCAGACGATTCAAGCCCATGGCTGATGGAATGCCGTTGCGGACTCTATCGCGAAGTTCCGATCGGAGCCGTTATCTTTGGGATTGGTGGACCCAAAGGAGTGCTCACGGTCTTTCGTCCGCGTCTCGCGGGCTAACAACAGTCGCATCATCTCCCGAATAGAAACTTCTCCGTCGCCCTCCACATCTCATCCAGCACGTTCACCAGATCGTGATCCGAATCCATTAACTGCAAGCGCGCGTTCGAATGCCCCGCGGCGAACGTCTGGGCGTATTCTGGCGGCACCACTGTATCCTTCCGGCCCTGAAAGATCAGAGCCGGTTGCGTGAAGTTGGGATAGGCCTCGTATTGCTGCGCGTCTTCAATGAGCTGATAGCCCAGTTCCACCGGACGACCCTCACTGTAGTGAAAGACTTCCAGCGTGTTCGTTCGCTTCCATTGCTCCATCGCCGGCTCGCCCAGCGTTTCCGGCCAGCGCGAGGCGAAAGAAAAAGCGGGCGCGAGCAAGACGAGCTTTCTGACTTCGGGGTGTCGCGCGGCGTATAGAGCTGCCAAATATCCGCCCATGCTCGACCCAATCAGCGAGACCGGCTCATCGCGCGACGCGCGCGCGATCACGTTGAGCTGCGCCGTCAGCGTCAGGCTCCTGAAATCGCCTTCCGCCAGATCGGGAATTTCCAGGCCGATTCCCAGTTCGCGGAAGCGCTCTCCAAAAAATCGAGCCTTGCGAGAGCTGGGGCTACTCGCGAAGCCGTGCAGATAGACGAACCGGCTCATTGTTAAGTAGCGCTCCCGCTAGAGGCCGGCGAAAGCCACCGCCGAGCCTTCCGTCAATATCCGGCGCAAGTAATCGATCTGCCCTAGATGAAAATTCAGGTGTCCATGCAAGTGAACCAGAAGATCATGGGACGATACGTCGACTTCAAGAACGCGCTCCGGATGAGTCGCCGCGAGCTCGCTATCGGAGAGCTGCCACACCACCTTCGCAACCAGTTCCTTCGCTTGCTCCATCCGCAGGACCAATTCGTCGCGTGAAATGCCGGTCAGCGCAAATTCCTGGTCCCGCGTTCGGCTGTAAGCCACCTGTCCCAACTGCCGCCCGATGAACTCGCGCAGATTGCCTTCCAGGTGGAGCACCAGATTGCCGGCCGAATTCTTGACTCCCGGCGCGCGCTGCCACAGGATCTCGTCGCTCGGAAACGCCTGCAGTTCCTGAATGAGCCTGGTCAGGTCCCGAGAAAACAGAGCCGCCAGTCCCTCGGAGACTGACATAGAGCCTGCGGCGATCGACATATGATTCAGTCTCGCGCGCCGCCGCTTCCTCTGGCAAGCCGGCCGGGGCTATTCGACTGTATGCTGGGACACCAGCGGACTCGCGCTACAATTGGTTTGACAAGAAACCGGTTTTTTTGATCTAGTCGTAAGCGGAGATAGCGGAGCGTACCCGAGCCCCTCATCGGCGTGGTTACGGGCGGCGTAGTTGCGGCTAGCCGCCACCATCGCTAGAATCAATGAGTTTGCAGACATCTTTTTTAGGCATCGTGGGGAGGATTCATGTCGGTTGAACAAAGAGTGAAGCAGATCATCGTCGAGCAGTTGGGCGTGGATGAAGGCCAAGTGGACAACAGCGCCTCGTTCGTCGACGATCTTGGCGCGGATTCGCTCGATATCGTAGAGCTTGGTGATGGCGTTCGAAGAGGCCTTCGATATTGACATTCCCGACGAAGACGCCGAAAAAATCGCAACGGTCAAAGACGCTATCGACTACATCGAGAACAAGAAGAAGAAGTAAGCCGCCGGGAGCTATTGTTGTCGCGCAGAGTAGTAGTTACAGGAGTCGGCTTGCTGAGCCCGCTCGGCATTGGCACCGACCAGAGCTGGCAAGCCATTTGCGAAGGGCGGAATGGCATCTCACGGATCGAGCAGTTTGACGCCACGGCGTTCAGCTGCCGCATCGCCGGAGAGGTGAAGAATTTCGATCCCGCCCAGTTCATCGAACGCAAAGAAATCAAGAAAATGGGCCGCTTTATCCAGTTCGGTATCGCGGCCTCGGATTTTGCGCTGGCGCAATCCGGCCTCAAGATCGATGCGCAGAACGCCGAACGCGTCGGCGTGGTCATCGGCAGCGGCATCGGCGGATTCGAAGTCATCGAGCGCGAGCACCGGAATCTGCTCGAAAAAGGCCCCCGCCGCATCTCGCCGTTTTTCATTCCGGCTACCATCATCAACCTGGCCGCGGGCTACGTTTCCATCCGCACCGGCGCGAAAGGGCCCGAATTCAGCCACCGCCACGGCCTGCACCACCAGCGCCCATTCCATCGGCGATTCATTCAAGATCATCCAGCGCGACGACGCCGACGCGATGATTTGCGGCGGGGCGGAGGCTTGCATCACTCCCATGGGGATCGGCGGATTTGCCGCCATGCGCGCGCTCTCGCAGCGCAATGACGAGCCCGAGAAGGCCTCGCGTCCCTGGGACCGGGAGCGCGATGGATTCGTGGTCGGCGAGGGCTCCGGCATTCTGGTCCTGGAAGAGATCGAGCATGCCAAACGGCGCGGAGCGCAACATCCTGGCCGAGATCGTGGGCTATGGCATGAGCGGCGACGCCTATCACATCACCAGCCCGTCGGAAGACGGCGACGGAGCGTTCCGCGTGATGCGCACTGGCGATTAAAGACGCGGGCATTGAGCCCGAAAAGATCGATTACATCAACGCGCACGGCACCTCCACCGAAGTGGGCGACCGCATCGAAACCACGGCCCTGAAGCGCGTCTTTTGCGATCACGCATACAAGCTCGCCGTCAGCTCCACCAAATCCATGACCGGCCATCTGCTGGGCGGCGCGGGCGGGTTGGAGGCTGGCATCACCGTGCTCGCAATGCGCGATCAGATCGCGCCGCCCACCATCAATCTGGATGATCCCGACGCCGAGTGCGACCTGGATTACGTGCCGCACAACAGCCCGTCCGATGAAGATCGATTACGCGCTGTCGAACTCGTTCGGATTTGGCGGCACCAACGGCTGCCTGATCTTCAAACGATATACCGGCTGATGGCCGCGCCTCCCATGAAAATCATGGTCTCCATCAAGCAAGTCCCCTCGCGCGACTCCCAGCTGCGCATCGATGCCGGCGGCCGCTGGATTCAGGAGAACGATCTCACCTACGAGATCAACGAGCCCGATGCCTACGCGCTGGAAGAGGCCTGCAGCTGAAGGAAAAGCACGGCGGCGAAGTGGTGGTGCTTTGCGCCGGACCCGCGCGCGCGTCGCAAACCATTCGCGAGGCGCTGGCCAAAGGCGCCGACCGCGCCATCCATATCGAGGAAGAGAATCTGCCGGCGTTCGACACGCTGGGCGTGGCCAGACTGCTGGCCAAAGCGGCCGGAAGCCGAAAAGCCCGATCTTGATGCTGACCGGCCTGCAGTCCGACGACCTGGGTTACGGGCAGACCGGCGTGGTGCTGGCCGAATTCTAGGGCTGCCGCATGGCGACCATCATCATGGAGGTGGAAAAAAGCGACAGCGGCATTCGCGTGAAGCGCGAGCTGGAAGACGGCTGGTTTCAGCATGTCGAGATGCCGCTGCCGGCGCTGCTCACCATTCAATCCGGCATCAACAAGCTGCGCTACGCCACGCTGATGGGCATCAAGAAGGCCAAGACCAAAGAGGTGAAGCGGCTCACCGCGGCCGAATTGGGCGTTGCTGCGTCGCCCACAGCTTCCATCGAGCGGGTCTATCTGCCGCAGCGCACCAAGCAGACGCAGTTGATTCGAAGGCAGCCCCAAGGAAGCGGCCGCGAAGCTGGTGGAGAAGCTGCGGTTCGAGGCTCGCGTAATATGAGCGGCGTTCTTGTCGTGATGCAGCGAAATGGCGGTGAGTGGCATCGCATGTCCTGGGAGACTCTGGCTGCCGCGCAGCAACTCGCGGCGCAAATCGGGCAAACTGTATCGGCAGCCGTTGTTGGTGAACGCGGGGGAGCTCGTCGGCAAAAAGCTCGATCGCATCTATGCCGTCGAACATCCTTTGCTCGCAACCTACACTGCGGATGGTTTCACAGCCGCGTTGGAACAACTGATTCGCAAGATCAACCCCGTCTATCGTGCTCTTTCCCCACACCTATCAGGTTCGCGACTTCGCGCCCAAGCTCGCCACGCGTTTCAATCAGGTATTGGTGAGTGACACGGTCGGCTTCCGCGTTGAGTCCGGCGCGCCCGTTTTCGTTCGCCAGCTTTTTCAGGGCAAATTGAACGCCGACGTGAAACTCGGCGGCGCCGAACCGCACTTCGCTTCCATCCAGGCCGGCGCGTTTCGAGCGGATCAAGTGGAAGCCGGTACGTCGCAGGCGGAGCGGTTCGCGCCGCAGTTGAGCGCGGACAACATTCGAGCGAAACCCGAGGAGCCGTTCCGCGAGTCGGCACGCGCGGTGGATCTAACTTCGGCCGACATTATCGTTTCCGTCGGCCGCGGGATCAAAGAGAAAGACAACATTCCGATCGTCGAAGAGCTGGCGAAAGCGCTCGGAGCGGAGCTCGCGGCATCCCGGCCCATCTGCGATAGCGGCTGGCTTCCCATGGAGCGCCAGGTGGGCAGTTCCGGCCAAACGGTCTCGCCCAAGATGTATCTGGCAGTGGGCATTTCGGGAGCGATCCAGCATCTGGTGGGCATGAAGGGCGCGAAAACCATCGTCGCCATCAACAAAGATGCCGAACGCTCCCATCTTCGAAGTGGCCGACTACGGCATTGTCGGCGATCTGTTCGAAGTGGTGCCGGCATTGACTGAAGAAGTCAAAAAAGCCAAGGGCTAGATTAAGGATCAGGCTCCGGGATGGCTGTCCCATCCTGGCGTTAGTGGCGCGGCGCCTTGCGCTCTTCGGCTGGAATGCCCAAGCGATCTTCCAGAATCCGAACCAGGTTCTGCAATTCATCGGCGCGCGCCCGTTCCTTGCCCAGATCTTCTTTCAGTTGCTGGTTCTGCCGCTCCAATGCGTCGTGCTCGGCGGCCGGGGGAACCGCTGGGTTCGCAGGAGTCGCTGTTGCCGCAGGCGGGTCCGCGTGAAGCAGTTGAGGCGGTTGGGTGGGTTCGTTCAATACCGGCGCAATCAGTCTGGTCGAGTCATGAATCGGCTCGCCGCTTGCCGGATAAACGGTCATGGCAAAGCTGATGTCGCCGGATTGCGGCCGATAAGACATTTTGCCCGCGTGCAGTTGATCGCTGGATAACGAAATTTGCGAGTTCTTGCCGCCGTCGGTAATTTCCATCGCAGCGTGATCGGAATCGCGAACCGCGCGGGAATTCGCGTCCCAGGTGAGTTCCACGGTCCGGGCTTCACTCATAGCGCGAAGGGCGATGGCTACGCCGGGTGAGGCGGCGCGCCGCTGATACAGCAGAAACGCGGCGATACCGAGCGCCAGAACGATGCACAGGGCCCACAGCCAGCGCTCGTGCGTCGGAACTCTTTCGTCCAACTGAAAGCTGGGAGCTGCAATTTCCCGGGACGGCGGATGCTTCACGTACTCCAGGGATGCTGCCTTAGGCTCAGGCGTAGCCACGATTGCGGCTCTCGGCGTCGCTTGCAGCGGCTCCACATGATTCAGAGGCTCCAGGTCAAAGCACTGGTAGCTGCTCTCGGAGTGCAACTTGTCCTCGGCTTCGCGGAAGAAAAAACCTGCCTGCGCGCGCCCACCCCCTTGGGGACAGATCACCAGCGACACCTGCCAGGCTTCCGGAAAGAAGCCGTTGTAGATCTCTAAATCGGAAGGGGACAACGAAACTCCAGCGCGCGGATGCGACACGAACCAGCCTACCGGCCTGAGATCCTTCAAATCCGGATTCTGTCTGGCCACCTCCAACTGCACGGCCAGGTTCATGCGATCGTTGTAGCGACAACGTCAGGCCCTCGCCTTCGGTGTGCTCGCAGGCAATCGGCCGCCAGGTCAGGATGCGGATCAGGTCGTCGCGCCGCGTTCCGAAGAGCACGCCCCCCACTTCCTGGCCGGCGTGGGAAAGTCGTAACAGCTCGTCACAGGCGAAGGCGCGGATCTCCTCCATCACTTCCCACGGGTATTCAATCGCCCGCGCGAACTGCGGAACGCGCCACGAAGCAAATTGGAATGGAGGGCCTAGTCCTTGTACTGGCATGATGGGAAGAAAGTCCCTCAGATTATTACTGTTCACCGCGGCGCGGTGGTGTCGTCGTCTCCGTCGTCCAGCTCTTCATGCAGGTGATAATAATACGTGATCCCACCCATGGCGATAGCAAAACAGCAAGATGCCCGCGAACCAGCATACCGTGCGCCGCGTCCAAACTTTTTGCTGTTCCACAAGCCCGCCGTAAAGCGCACGCAACACCAGTCCAGGCCCAGGATACATACCAGTTTGGTGTACCAAGGCATGAGATCGAGATGACCTTCTCCGCCAATTTCGCTCCAGAGACTGATAATGGCAATCAATGCGATTAGGAACTCCAAAGCGTAGGCCAGGCGCAACCAGGATGGATTTAGACGAAGCCAGACGCCTTCGCCGGCGCGCTCACCAGCATCCGGCAAGACAGTTCCTCCGCCGTCGGTGCTTCGAACCCTTCGATACTTCGCTTGGATTCATTTCACTTCCCAACGTATCATGTTCTCTTTCCCGTCACGATATTTTTGGGCGCTTTTCTTCTGTTCCAGGTGCAGCCCATGATCGGACGTTACATCCTGCCCTGGTTTGGCGGCGGGCCTGCTGTCTGGACCAGTTGCCTGCTGTTCTTCCAGGCCTGTCTGCTGGCTGGCTACGCGTACGCGCACTGGCTGGGATCGCTCGCGAACCTGCGTCTTCAGGCGGGGATTCATATCGGATTGTTGCTGACGTCGCTCGCGTTTTTGCCCGTTCATCCGAACGCGGCGTTTTGGAAGCCCGTCTCAGCCGCCGATCCGTCCGGCCGGATCTTCCTCTTACTAACAGTGACAGTGGGCGGGCCATACCTGTTGTTGTCGGCGACGGCGCCGCTGGTGCAACGTTGGTTCACGCTCGAAGCGCCCGGAAAATCCCCTTGGCGGTTGTATGCTTTGTCGAATTTCGGATCGTTCCTGGCTTTGTTGAGCTATCCGTTTATCTTCGAGCCGTTATTGCGGCTGCGGACACAAGGTTCAATTTGGTCCGGCTTGTACCTGTCGTTCGCGCTGCTGTGTGGATTCGCAGCCTGGCGCTTGCGATCGGTTACACCCGCCGCGGCTCCAGCGAGCGGCGATCTCGAACCCGCTGCACGCCCTACCTCCGGAACCATCCTGTTCTGGCTCGGACTTTCCGCCTGCGGTTCCACGCTTCTGGTTGCCACCACCAATCAAATCTCGCAGGACATCGCCGTCAGTCCCTTCCTGTGGGTGGCCGCGCTTGGGATCTACTTGCTCACCTTTGTGCTCGCGTTCGAAAGCGACCGGTTCTACCGGCGAACCACTTTCGCCATCGCTGCCGGACTTTTCGCCCCCGTTGCGTGCGCGCTTCCCAGCGTGTCCATTGGGCTCTCCTTACGCTGGCAACTGGTGGTCTATCTGATTGCGCTGTTCGTCACGTGCATGATTTGTCAGGGCGAGCTGGCTCGATCCCGTCCGTCGCCCCGCTATCTGACCACGTTCTATTTGACTATCGCCGCGGGCGGCGCCCTGGGTGGAGTTTTCGTCGCCGTCGTCGCGCCGCGGATCTTCACCGAATTCAGTGAATATCAGATCGGCCTGGCAGCCGCTTGTTTTCTCGGCTTCCTGGGATGGCTGCGAACGGGCGCGCTCGCTCAATGGACCAGCCGGAATTTCGCCGTGCGCCTGCCCTTGATGGCGCTGTTGATTGGAGGAATCACCGCGCTTACGGCTACCGTGACCACCGGTAAGCAAGGCGCTATTGTGAGCGCCCGAAACTTCTATGGCATCCTGCGCGTGATGGCGCGCGAAGATGGCAACGGGCCTTTTCGCGAGCTGCAACACGGCCGCACGCGGCACGGATTCGAATACCTCGAAGCTGCTCGCAGGGATTGGCCCACGTCTTACTATGGGCCGAATAGCGGCATCGCGACGGCGCTCAACGCTCTGGATAAACCCAACCGGCGGATCGCGGTAGTTGGCTTGGGCGCCGGCACGCTGGCTGCGTGGGGACGCGCGGGCGATACGTTTCGCTTCTACGAAATCAATCCGGATGTGGAGCAGATCGCGCGGACCTGGTTTTCGTTCCTCAGCGACTCCAAGGCCCACACCGAAGTCGTATTGGGCGACGCGCGTGTCCAATTGGAACGCGAACTGGCGTTGGGACGCTCCCAGGATTTCGACTTGATCGCGGTGGACGCGTTTTCGAGCGATTCCATCCCCATGCATCTGCTGACGGCCGAGTGCGCCGATATCTACCGGCGGCGTCTGGCGCCGGATGGCGTGCTCGCGCTGCACATATCTAATCGCACGCTCAATCTCGATCCGGTAGCGCGAGGGATGGCGAGCTACCTGGGATGGTCGGCGGAAAAGATTATTTCAAAAGACGATCCTAAGACCGGCGAAAGCAGCTCGACCTGGGTCTTGCTAACGTCGAAGCAGGATCTACTCTATCGAACATCGAACTGGAGCAGCCGCGCGCCCATCCTCTGGACCGACGATTTCGCTAGCCTGTGGCACGTGCTAACTTTCTGATTTATTCTCCGAGCGCAGAATGAAGATCGGTGTGGCTGAAGTCGCGACCTTTGTACAGCAATGGCTGGTCGTGCGCTCGAGCTAAAGCATAGGCAAAGCAATCACCGAAGTTCAAGCCTGCGCGGTGATGACCCTTGCCGAAGTCGCGATAGGCCTCTCGCGCCATCCGTGCCTGATCGAGAGTCACCGGCTCGATGGTGATGCCGGATCGTTGAAAGAAGCGGTCAAACTCGCGCTGCGCCACGGCGTCGCCGCGATTGTCGATCACCAAAGCAGCTTCCAAATAGCTCGCCGCCGACATCCGCCGGTCCCTGGCATCCTCGATGGCCCTGGCAAATTTTGCTGCGTCTTTTTCGCCCAATAGAATTGCTAAGACCGCCGACGCGTCAATAATCATCGCTGCTCAGCGCGGCAGTCCGCTCTTGTCATAGAGCATAGCAGCGTGGTCGCTGGACTTGACGGGCCTTTTCATGTGAGCGGCGCAGCGCTTTCCGATCTCCAATAGCTCGACGCTCAATGGCTTGTGGCGGCGCCGATGCCTCTCTTGGTCCAGTTTTTCACGTAGCGCCTCGGTGACGGCGGACGTGAGAGACTCCTCGCAGTTGTGCGAGCTCTCGGGCCATGCGGTGGGCCTCGGTGCTCTTAATATTCAAAGACATTAGGTACCTAGGTGGAACAGTCTTCCACCATGCTACCACGCAATAAGACTATTGCAGCAACGGACCCAGCGCCGGCAGCGGCACGGCGCTTTCCTTCAACGCCGCGTCGTGGAATTGCTCGAGCTGAAAGGCCGCGCCTTTGCGCTTCTTGTATTCCTCGCGCGTGTCCAGCCAGCCGCGCCAGCCGATGAAATACATCGGCAACTGGCAGGACGACAATTGCGCGCGCTGGAATTTGCCGGTGGCCTCTTCCTTCTCCTGGAACGTGTCGTTGATCATCAAATCCAGCGCCTGCTGCTCGGTCATGCCCATGGTTTGCAGCCGGATGTCGAGAATCGCGTTGGCGATCGACCGCAGCGTTGTTTCATCATGCGTCAGGCGCAGCTCCGGGCTGTTGTTCATGAAGCCTTCCTCCGACATCATTTGCTGTGCGTATAGAGAGCCCAGCCTTCCACGTACGGGCCGTTGCCGTAAATGCTGCGGAGCACGCGGCGCGATTTCGGCTCCAGCGCGTTGGCGAACTCGAACTGCACGTAATGGCCGGGCATGGCTTCATGAATGGTGATCTCCATCATGCCGTAGCGATTGTATTCGCGCAGTTTCGATTCGACGCGCGCCTTGGGCCAATCGGCTGGAATCGGCGTCACCCAATAAAACGCGCCCAGTTGCGGTTCCAGCGCCGGCGCCGCGTTGAATCCGGCCACCGAATAGATGCCGCGCATGAACTCGGGCGTCGGGATCACCTGCAGATTGCCGGTGCGCCGAAGCGTGACCAGGTGCTTCTCGCGGACGAAATCGGTGGCTTCGGCCAGGTCCTTCTTGGCTTCGTCCATGTAGCCGGCGGGCGTGGCGTGCTGCTGCGCGATTTTGTCCAGCGCGGCCTTCACGGATTGCGGCGCCGCCAGCTTGGCCATCTGGTCGCGCACGTCTTTCAGCGCGGCTTCGGCTTCCGCCAGCACTTGCTCCGGCTTCTTTCCGGAAACCAGCGTGTAGGCGAACTTCTGGTCGTACTTCTCTTTTCCCAGCCGCCAATCGCTGGTCTTCTTCGACAGATCGTCCTTCAAGAACTTCGTGAACCCGCGCAGAGCGTCCAGAGCCGGTCCCGCGGCGCGATCGTAGTCCGCCTTCAAGGCTTCCGGCGCTTTGGCGCGCAGGGTCTTGTCGATCAGATCCAGGTTGCCGTCGTTCTCTTCCCGCGCCACGCGATTCCAGACTTCCGGCGCGTCCAGCAGGTTCGCCTGGCCCTGCTGCATCAGCGCCGGAATCTTTTGGAGCCGCTGGATGATCGCGCGATAACGCTGATCGAGCGGCGCATATTCGAGCACAAAGGGATTGAACAGCGCGTTGCCGACCAACTCCACATAGACCGTCGGATTGTGGCGATAGCTTTGGATCTGGTCCAGCTCGAGCAGCGACAGGTTCACGCTGGTTATCGATGATCTGATAATCGGCGCGGTCTTCGGCCGAAAGCGAGTCCTGTTGGATGGCGGCCAGTCGATTGTGAAAATCCGAATAGAACTTGTGCTGCTGGTCGATGCCGGCCGCGCTGAAGTCATCGATCTGTTCATCCAGATTCACGCCCTTGTGCTCGTGATAACCGGCGGACGTGGCCGACACCGGCGAAAGCGCCAGCGATCCATAAACGAAGTCGTCGGTCAGGCTCGCAAGATCCGGCTTGGCTGGCGCCGCGGCCTGTTTGCAACTCGTCAAACATACCACCGATACAGCCGCGAGAACCAGAACTACGTTAAGCAATTGCCGCATGTACTTTCTCCAGATCTTCCGCTTCTCCAAATTTGGAACCTTCCAGACTCCCCGCCGATATTGCGGAGCAATCCGGTGAGCACTCCGCCCGCGCCTACTTCGATAAATCGGCTGACGCCCAGCGAAGCCAGCTTCTGGATTACGTCGGTCCATCGGACCGGGTTGGGCACCTGCTGATACAAACCTTCGCGCGCTTCGGCTCCCGTGCGAATCAGCTCGCGCTTGCCAGCCGTTCACCAGCGGCACGGCCAGATCGCGAAATTCGGTGGCGTCCAGATCCGCCTTCAGGCGTTGCTGCGCGGGCTCCATCAGCGGGCAGTGGAACGGCGCGCTCACCGGAAGCATGATCGCTCGCCTGGCTCCGGCTGCTTTGGCCAGTTCCACCGCTCGGGCCACGGCGGCGGCGTGGCCGGCAATCACCACCTGATCCGGCGAATTGTAGTTGGCCGCCGCTCACCACTTCGCCTTGCGACGCTTCGGCCAGGATGGCATCCAGCTTTCCGCCGGCAGCCTCAGCAGCGCAGCCATCGCGCCCACGCCCACCGGCACGGCCTCCTGCATATACTGGCCGCGCTTGCGCACCAGGCGCACCGCGTCGGCAAAGTCCAGCGACCTCGCGGCCACCAGCGCGCTGTATTCGCCCAGGCTGTGACCGGCAACAAAATCGGGCCGGACGTTCTGCTCGTCCAGCACGCGCCAGGCCGCGACGGAAACGGTCAGCAGGGCGGGCTGCATGTTCTCGGTGAGCTGCAGAGTTTCGGCCGGGACCTTCGAAGCAGAGTTGGGTAAGCGAAAATCCCAAAGCCTGGTCTGCCTGGTCGAAAATTGCGCGGGCGGCTGCAAATTTTTCCGCAAGGCTCTTGCCCATGCCGACATATTGCGAGCCCTGCCCGGGGAAAACAAACGCTGTCTTCATAATGAACGAACATTTCAGTGTCATGCTTGCCTCACAATTTTTCGATCCTTTGGCCCCTCACTTGCGTCTTATGCAGTGAGGAAGGAGGAGGCATGAACATTCAGACTCGCCCCCAAGCGCAGCAACCAGTGCCCCAATACGAGACCAAGGCGTTTGTTTACTGTCCCATCTGCACGCACACTGTGGAGGGATCGTGGTCGCCACGGGGAAGACAGCCAAGGTGAAACCCGGTCAAAAATGCTCGCGATGCTCGGCGGCTCTCGATCCGGCGTACATCATGCGCATGGATCGCGCGGCATAACTTATCGCCGAAGCACATACCGCAGAGACATGGTACTGTAGTCTTCAGTAAATGAAACGCAAACCAACGGCGCCTGCCACAGGCGCCCGCAGATCCGGTCATTGACCAGAAGCTTCTGGACGAGGCGAAGCGGTCGGTGATGCCCGATCAACCGAAGCGAGCGGAGAAGTGTACCGTTTGCGGCGCGGTTTGCGCTCCCAATTCCTCGGAAGGTTTGTGCTGGGTTTGCCGCCGGCTGAAGATCAGCGCCTGGCGCGATTCCGATCAGCAAACCGTTCAGGAGTAACTCCTGGGCGCAGCGCCCGCTCGTAGACGAAGGCTCCCGCCGCCACGTCTTCCACGCCGATTCCAAGCGATTTGAAGATCGTGATCTCATTCGGGATCAAAGTGCCGCTTTACGTCTTTCAACTCCACGACATTGGCCCAACTATCGGTTCAGGATCAGATCGCCTGCTTCGAGCTTGGCCTGATCGAGCGAATCCACCGCGACTAACGCCGCGCGGCGAACCAACTCGCCCGGCAGTTCGCGCCGCTTGGCCGACGTTGGAGCCCATGGCGTTGATCATGGTTCCCGGCGCGATCCAGGCATCTTCCAAAACCGGATCCTGCTGCGTTGGTAGCGGTGACGACGATTTCAGCGCCGCGAACGGCTTCCTCCGCCGAATCCACCGCCTCTGCCGGAGCATTCCTCGGCAAACTTCCGCCGCTTCTCCTCGTTCCTGCTCCAGACGCGCACCGTCTGGATGGGCCGGACCGCGCGAATCGCTTCTACCTGCGTTCGCGCCTGGAAGCCCGATCCAATCACGCCGAGCGTATCGGCTTGCGGATTGGCCAATAGATCGGTCGCGTACCCGCTCGCGGCGCCGGTGCGAATCTGCCCCAGATGATTTGCCTCCATCCGGGCCAGCGGGTTCGGCCGTTGGCGCATCGTACAGCACGAAGAAAAAGTGCGCTCCGTATTTGGGATGAGTGGAATAGAACTTTGTCCCGAAATAGTTCCCGTAAGAACCGGCCATGCTGTGCAGCATGGAGCCGGTGTCCAGAATGAGACGCCGCCGGGGCTGGTTGATGGCCCGGCCCTGGGCCAGCGCTTCGAAGGCGCCGCGCATCAGGCCGATGGCTTCCTGCATCGGCAACAGTTCTTTGACGTCCTCTTCGGAGAGGTAGAGCATAACCGACTCCCTAGCGGCCAGCCGAAGCACGGTCGCAGCTCGGTAAAACACATGCGAGCGGTGTCGAGCGAATGCGGTACTTCGTCACCGGGTCGGACTCTCCGGATCGAGTCCCAAGATCCACAATGGCGGCCTTCGCGCGCTCCTTGTCGAACTTACCGTCCCGCGCCAGCCGCGCCAGCGTCGCCGCCGCGATGGCTTCCGCGCCGTTCTCGAAATGCTTCCGCAAGTGCTCGCGATTTTCGCTGCGTCCGAAGCCGTCGGTACCCAGAGTGACCAGGCGGCCGGGCAGCCACGGCGCAATCTGATCCGCCACCACTTTCATGTAATCGGTGGACGCGATAATCGGGCCTTCCACGCCCTCCAGCGTTTGCAGCAGGTAGGGCTTGCGCTCCGGTTCGGTCGGATGCAGCCGGTTCCAGCGCTCCACCTCCAGCGCATCGCGGCGCAGTTCGTTGTAGCTGGTGATGCTCCAAACGTCGGAGGCAACCTGATATTTCTCCGCCAGCATCTTCTGCGCGCGCAAAGCCTCGTTCAGAATGGGACCGCTTCCGAAAAGCTGGACCTTTGGGTTCCGCTGCGCTGCCGTTTTCGGCCGTCTTAAAGCGGTACATGCCGCGCAGGATTCCGTCCGCACACGCCCTCCGGCATGGCCGGCTGAGCGTAGTTCTCGTTGTAGATGGTCAGGTAGTAGAAGCGATTTTCCATCTCCTGATACATCCGCCGGATGCCGTCCTGGATGATCACCGCGATTTCATAAGCGTACGCCGGATCGTAGCTGCGGCAGGTGGGGACGGTCGAGGCCAGAACCAGGCTATGCCCATCCTGATGTTGCAGACCCTCGCCCGACAACGTGGTTCTGCCGGCCGTGCCGCCCATCAGGAAGCCCTTGCCGCGCGAATCGGCGAAAGCCCAGATCAAATCGCCGATGCGCTGGAACCCGAACATCGAGTAGTAGGTGAAGAACGGGATCATCGGCACGCCGTAGTTGGCGTAGGAAGTCCCCGCGGCGGTGAACGACGCCATCGATCCGGCTTCGTTGATCCCTTCTTCCAGGATCTGGCCGTTCTTGGCTTCTTTGTAGAACAGGAAATTCTCGCTGTCCACCGGCTTGTAGAGCTGGCCGCGGCTGGCGTAGATGCCATACTGCCGGAACAGGCTCTCCATGCCGAAGGTCCGCGCTTCGTCCGGAATGATCGGGACAATGTACTGGCTCAGCGTCCTTGTCCTTGAGCAGCAGCGTCAGCAATCCGCACGAAGGCCATGGTGGTGGAAACTTCGCGGCCCCCCGATCCGGCCAGCGATTCGGCGAAGAGTCTCGAGCGGCGGGGCTTGGATGTCGATCTTAGGCACCGAACGCGCCGGCAGACTGCCGCCCAGCGCCTCCCGCCGTTCCTTGATATAGCGAATTTCCGGGCTGTCCTCCGGCGGCCGATAAAACGAAGCCGTGTGGACGGTCTCTTCCGAAATGGGGATGTCGAAGCGCCGGCGGAAATAGATCATCTCGTCTTCGTTCAGCTTTTTCTGCTGATGCGTGACGTTGCGGCCTTCGCCCGCTTCGCCCAGCCCATATCCTTTGATGGTCTTGGCCAGGATCACGGTGGGCGAGCCGGTATTGATCCATGCGCGCGCTTGTAGGCGTTGTAGACCTTCAGCGGATCGTGCCCGCCGCGCCGCAATGCGCCCACTTCTTCGTCGGACATGTGCTCCACCAGCTTCAGCAGCTCGGGATACTTGCCGAAAAACTCTTTGCGGGTGTAAGCGCCGCCCTTGGCTTTGAAATTTTGATACTCGCCGTCCACTGCCTCGCCCATCCGCTTGATGAGCAGTCCGGTAGTATCGCGCGCCAGCAAATCGTCCCAGTTGCTGCCCCACACCACTTTGATCACATTCCATCCGGCGCCGCGGAAGTGAGTTTCCAGCTCCGTGATGATCTGCCCGTTGCCGCGAACCGGCCCGTCCAGCCTCTGCAGATTGCAGTTGACCACGAAGATCAGGTTGTCCAACTGCTCGCGCGCGGCCAGCGCGATCGCGCCCAGGGATTCCGGCTCGTCGGTTTCGCCGTCGCCCAAAAAGGCCCAGATCTTGCGCGCCGTCACGGGTATGATGCCGCGATTCTCCAGGTAGCGCATGAAGCGGGCCTGATAGATCGCGTTGATCGGGCCGATGCCCATCGAAACCGTGGGAAACTGCCAGAAGTCCGGCATCAGCCAGGGATGCGGATAGGAGGACAGCCCGGGATGCTCACGCAGTTCGTGCCGGAAGTTCTCCAGATGCTTCTCGTTCAAGCGGCCTTCCAGATAGGCCCGGGCGTACTCGCCCGGCGAGGCGTGGCCCTGGAAGTAGACAAAATCCCCCGGCTGATCGCCATGCCGGCCGTGGAAGAAATGGTTGTGGCCCACTTCCGCCAGCGTGGCGAGCGACGCGTAGGTGGAGATATGGCCGCCGATGCCGGGGTCGTGCTTGTTGGCGCGCACCACCATGGCCATCGCGTTCCAGCGGATGAGGCTCTTGATCCGCCGCTCGATGGCCCGGTCGCCGGGGTACGGAACCTCTTCATCCACCGGGATCGTGTTGATATAAGGAGTCTTCAGGCCGCTGGGCGTCTGAACGCCGTAAAGAGCGGCGCGCTCGGTGAGGCGGTCGAGCAGGTAGGCGATGCGTTCCGCCCCTCCCTCCTCCACGACGCCGTCCAGGGCTTCCAGCCATTCGCTGGTTTCTTGTGCGTTCGGATCCTCGCTGGTTACGAGTTTTGTTGCAAGCATGGGTTTAGATTTCGGGGTCACTTTCAACATAGCATTTGTGGGACTACTGGAGCTTTTTGCCGACTTGGCGGCCTGCGCTGACTGGGCTGGGCTGACAACACGGCGACTGTAATGCTTATGATAGCTCGATTAGCTGATCATTCTGACATTCTGACTTCTTTGTTCTCACTTCCGCCGCGCTCGTCTTTCCCGCGATCTCCCGGGCCCGAGAGATCTTCGTCAGCGCAATGATCGCTCTCTGTACCAGATGACGCTCGCGGCGCAGCTTCTTCAAGCGCATACTCAGCACGCCCGTCGTTCCCAAGGCTAAAAATCCACCTTCGTGTTCATCAATGAGTCCCCTCGTCGGCAAAAGTAACCTGAGATACCAGTTAGGAGCAACTCCCCACGTGACTATCAGGGTGTCTTTGATTTTCTTGTCCGATGTTAGGACTACACGACATGTAGTTCTTTGCCCTACGCAACAAGCTCCGGGATGCTAATCCACCAGCTTGTTCTGAATCGCGTAGTGAGTGAGTTCCGCGTTGGTCCGCATGCCCATCTTTTCCATCAGGCGCGCCCGATAAGTGCTGATGGTCTTGTCACTCAGCGACAAAAGCGCCGCGATCTCGCTGAGCGTCTTGCCGGAGGCGATCAGGCGCATGACTTGAAATTCACGATCCGACAGAGTCTCATCCGGCGGGCGATCGGGGCCGCGCTCCAGGTCTGATGATCAGCCTCTCAGCCAGCGCCGGGCTCAAGTACTTCCCGCCTTCCATCACCTTATGAATGGCCTTGAGGAGCTCAGCGCGCGGGCTGTCTTTGGTGATAAATCCAGCGGCGCCCGCTTTGAATGCGCGGCGCGCGTATTGCTCCTCGGAATGCATGGTGAGCACCAGCACGGGAAGGCGGGGGCGAATCTGCTTCAGCTCCTTCAGAACCTCCAGCCCGCTCTTGCCGGCGAAGGACAAATCCAGGACCACCGCGTCCCAATCGTGGCCCAGCGCGCATGCGGAACGGCCTCATCCGGGCGTGCCGGCTTCGCCGCAAGAGATGTCCGCCGGGCTGCTCTTCGAGCAGTCTCTTGACGCCATCCCGAACCACTTCGTGATCGTCGACGATGAGAACTTTTCGCATCATATCGCTCCCGCGTGCTCTGTCCTCGCCAGGGGCACGCGAACGTGCAGCGAGGTGCCCGCTCCCTTTAACCCGGCCATCTCCACCCGGCCGCCAATGAGATGGGCGCGCTCCTGCATTCCCAACAGCCCCAGGGATCTTCTGCTGAGCCTTTCGGCTTCCGTGATTCCACGGCCATTGTCGGTCACCGTCAGAACCAGCATGCCGTCCTCTACCCTCATGGCAACGCTGACCTGGGTGGCTTGCGCATGACGGATGATATTGGTCAAGGCTTCCTGAACGATGCGGAAGACGGCGGTGGATTGCTGATCGCCCAGCGGGATACTTTGCAAAGCACAGTCGCAAGCGGCACTGGATTCCGGTTCGCGCCTGGAACTGCTCGGTCTGCCATTCGATGGCTTCCACTAAACCCAGATCGTCCAGAATGCTGGGGCGCAGTTCGCAGGCGATGCGGCGCACCACGTTGATGGTGGTGTCGGTGAGGCCAACCATGCTCGCCAGTTTCTGCTGCATCGCTTTCAGTGGCCGGCATCGGCCGGCTGGTGAATCATCTTTTCCAGCGCCTCCAGCTCCCATCGCAAGCCCGTGAGAATGCCGCCCAGTTCGTCGTGGATCTGGCGAGCGATCCGCGTGGCCTCCTGCTCGCGCGCCGATTGAAGGCTGGCGGACAGGGCGCGCAACTGTTCGCTGCTGGCCTTGAGACGGTCCTCGGCTTCCTTGCGTTCGGTAATGTCTTCGGCCACGCCGCCCATGCGATAGATTTGCCCGGATTGGTTTCGAATGGGAAAGCCCCGGTCGCGCAGCCAGCGCACGTCTCCGTCCTTGGTGACGATGCGGTATTCGATTTCAAACTCGCTGTCCGCAGATGCTCTGCATCGTTTCCATCACTCGGGAACGGTCTTCGGGATGGACCCACCAGATTCCGGCCCGGCTGCATAGAGACTTCGCAAGTCCTGCCGCAGATCTTCTCATACATGGGGCTCACATACAGCAGTTGCTTCAAGTCCGGCGACCTCAGCCAGAACACTTCACGTATGTTCTCGGTAAGCTGGCGGAACCGTTCTTCGCTTTCGCGCAGCGCGTCTTCGGCTAGCTTGCGTTCCGTAATATCGTGTGGCGATACCGGCGATACGATAGACCTGCCCGGACTGATCCCGGATGGGGAAACCGCGGTCGCGAATCCAGCGCACCGATCCATCCGGCGCGCCGGATCCGGAACTCGATATCAAACTCGGCGTCCGCTCCCCGCCGCATGATCGCCGCCACTCTCTCGCGATCTTCGGGAACAATCCTGTCCAGGAACGGTTGATAACCTTAGTCGCCGATAACGCTCTTCCGGAGAGCGCCCCGTAATGCTCCCGATACGCGGGGCTCAGGTAAAGCACGCGCTTGAAATCCGGCGTCTTGATCCAGAACAGGTCGTGTATGTTTTCCGCCAGCTGCGCGGAATCGCTCCTCGCTCTCTCTCAGCGCCTCTTCGGCGCGCTTGCGCTTGGTGATGTCCTGGCCAATGCCGATGCCGGTGCCGTCCGGCAGATGGAGCATGGCCCAGGACGTGTCGATCACCCGGCCGTCTCGCACGGTGGTTTTGAAGTCGGCCCATTCCGCGTTGGAGTTCGCAACAAAATCGCGGACTTGCTCGCGATACTCGGGGTCGGGGTAGTTTTCCGCCAGGATGTCCACGTTGTCCCGGCTGCGTATCTCTTCGAGCGACCAGCCAAGCGTTCGTTCCCACTCCCGATTCACCAGCTTGAACTCGCGTTGCCGTCGCCGAAATTGATCATCACCGGAATGTGATCGAAGATGGATTCCAGAATCTCCTTCTGTTTCCTCAGTTCCCGCTCCGCCTGTTTGCGCTCGCTGATGTCTTGCCCGATGCAAATCGTGGCTCCGTCCGAAAGGCGCACAACGGCCCACCTGGTGTCGATAACCCGCCCGTCCTTGATCCTGGTTTTGAAGTCCGCCCACTCCGAGGTGGAGTTCGCGACGAAGTCCACCGCTCGCTGGCGATCCAGCGGATCGGGATTAGCTTCCTCAAAAATGTCCAGGCCCTGGTCCACGATTTCGTCCATTGTCCAGCCGAGCACGCGCTCCCATTCGCGATTCACCATTTGAAGGCCGCCCTCTCGGTCAAAGAAATTGAGCATCACAGGGACATAGTCGAAGATGGCTTGGAGAATCTCTTTCTGCCGCCGCAGGTCCTCTTCCACGCGCTCGCGCCGGGCGATCTCCTTGCGCAATTCTTCATTGGCCGCCTCCAGCGCCCTGGTTCGTTCCTCCACCCGCTGTTCCAGCCGTTCGTTTGAAGCGTGTACGGCCTGCTCGGCTCGCCCGCGTTCCATCATCTCCTCCTCCAGCCTTCGGTTTCCGATTCGTAGGAGTTCGCGTTGCAGATGGGCCTTCAGGGCAAGATGTACGAACACGCCAAAGACAACCGGTCCAAACAGCGCTCCCAGCAAAGTAAGGGTGGACGACACCTCGGTCTCGATTCTTGGGCGAAAATGCCTGCAACAATCCGATCCGGATCGTCGCCAGAAAAACGGCCGCGCCGATGGCGCCCAGACGGGCTGTCGAAGCTCGGCTTGACTCATGCCCAAAGCCGCAGCCACGGCGCCGCTCCCTAGCGTAGCAACCGCCCGCTGTGAAAAGGACATGCGGGTCATGATGCCCAAACCAAAAGCGTCCCGCTCGCCCCCAGAAAACGCTGATGGCGCAAGGCTGCGCTACAGCTGCGACCAACAGGCCGGCGACGCCCAGCAGGGAAGATTTCGCCGGCATCGGAGTCACGTGGCTCAGCACGAAGACGGCGGCCAGCAGGATGAAACAGAGTGCGGTAGCCGGCGGCATCTGTCCGGCGAACTGGCGGGAACCAGCTTCCAAGAAGCGAGGCGGCTGCGAAACTTGCCGCTGATTGCCGAGCCGATGAATGTGAATCGGCTGTCTGCCCGTGACGATCCCAAGCAGCCCCACGCCGCTTAGGGCCAAACTGACAGCGGTGATGCGCTCCATGGCTGGCAGATCGGATCGAACTTGAACCAGAAAGGCAGAGTGAACCGCCCATCCCAGCAGCACCAACGGACCCCAGCAGAATTGCAAACGCGCCACACAGCGCCCCGATCAGCGTTGCAAAAGAGATGAGTCTTGGCAAAAACACGCTGGACCGAGACATGCCCGAACCTTCGCTGCCAACCCGCTCAAACAAGGCCCCCAGCATAACATTCCTCCCGCGGTGGAATCGGCGGAGCGGGTGAGCAGCGCACCGGACCGAAACACAAAACCATGTGGTAAATGACTGACCACATGGAGGAAAAGCATATCACATTAGATCGAGTAACCTTGGCCAGCCAGGAGCGACGTCTTATGGTTTCGCCGGCGGAGTGAGTACTTACTTATGGAAGCCGTCCCGATACCCGCCGTCCCGCCCAAGCCCACCGAGCCGTCCGCCCGCACTCCCCGCATGCCCGGCGAGGACCGCCGCCGGCAACTCCTGCGGGTAGCTGTCGAGAGCTTCGCCCAGAACGGCTTCAGCGGCACGAAAACCAAGGACATTGCCGCCGCCGCCGGCGTCAGCGAAGCCATCCTCTTCCGCCACTTCGCCAGCAAGGAAGATCTTTATCACGCGATTCTGGACGAAAAGGAAGCCACCATGGGTGGCGAGCGATGGTTTGTGGAAATGAACGAGCTCGCTGAACGGCGGGACGACCGTGGCCTGTTCTAGCATGGTGGCCCGGCAGTTGATTCGCTCCTTTCGCGAAGACGCGGCCTTTCATCGTTTGTTGCTGTACGCTTCGCTCGAAGGGCACTTGCTGGCGGATCTCTTCCACGAGCGATTCGGGCTGCCAATGGGCGATTTTCTTTCCCGCTACATCGCCCTGCGCCAGAAGGAAGGCGCGTTTCAGGAGTGCGACCCGAGTGTCGCCGTGATGTTTGTCATCGGATCGACCATCCAGTACGCCATGGCCCGGCACGTTCTGGGCGCCAAGAATTTCCTCGCCCACCGACGAAGTGATCGTAGAGCAGTTCGTGGACTTGATTCTCGGCGGCCTGGAACAGCGGCCCAGCCCTGTCATGGCGGCCGGCCGAATTGCAAAAGGAAAGCAGAAGTAATCTCATGGCAAGCCTAACAACATCGCAATCCATGTTGCTGAGCCTGGCGGGAATCGCGCTACTTGCCGCCGCCGGCTGCGGCAACGCCAGCAAGAGTATCTCCCTCACCGAAGCCTCCACTGGCCCGGCCAAGGTGCTGAAGGTGGCCACCGTGCGCGCGGTCACGCGGCAGGTTTCCTCTTCGGTGCAAGTAACCGGAAGTTTTCTGGCCGAGGAATCTTCGGACGTGGCGCCGCCCGCCGCGGGGAGAGTGATCGCAGACTCCCGTGGATGCGGGCGCGTTCGTTCAGGAGGGCCAGCTCCTGGCCAAACTCGAAGACCGCGACGCGCAGCTTCGACTGCAGGCGGCGCTGGCCTCCGAGCAGCAGGCAGAGGCGAGCCTCCGTCAGGCCGAGTCGCACATCGGATTGGTGCAGGGCGGCAAATTCGACGCGAACAACGTGCCCGAGGTGCTTTCCGCGAAAGCATCTTATGATTCCGCCGTGGCGCAAGCCAAGATGTCGGAAGCCGACGCGCAGCGCTACGACGCCTTGATCAAAACCGGCGATGTCTCGCAAAGCGCCTACGATAAGGCGCGAACCCAGGCGGACACGGCCAAGGAACAGACCAATTCCGCGCGGCAGCTGTATGAGGCGTCGCTCAATTCGGCGCGCCAGAGTTTCCAGGGAGTGATCAACGCTCAGGCGTCGCTGGCCGGCGCGCGCGCCCAAACCGCGATCGCGCGCAAAGCGGTGGAAGACACTATCATCAAGGCGCCCTTCACCGGCTATATCAGCTCGCGCCCCGTCGCGGTGGGCCAATATGTCGCGCTTACGGCGAAGATCGCGACGCTGGTACGCGTCACGCCGCTCAAGCTAGAGCTGCAGGTACAGGAATCGAACGCCCCGCAGTTGAAGATCGGCGCCGATGTCGAAGCCAGCGTCCCGGGTTATCCCGGCCGTACGTTCCACGGCACGGTCACGTCGATCAATCCAACGGTCGACTCGAACTCGCGCACCGTATCGGTGGAAGCCAGAGTTCGCGAACCAGGACCTGGCGCTGAAGCCCGGCATGTTCGCCACGGCGCGCATTCTGTTGAACGGCAGCAGCATGGGAATCTTTTTGCCACGCGCCAGCATTCTCACCGATCCCAGCACCAACTCGTCTCAGGTTTTCTTCATTCGCGACGGCAAGGCGCGGGTGGCCGTGGTGCAGCTGGGCGCGGTGGACGGCGACATGATCCAGATTCTGTCGGGCATCACAGAGGATTTCGTGGTCGCCACCAACCATCTTCAGGATTTGTTCGATGGCGAGCCCGTGGATACCGGAGGACCGGCCGCCACTGGCGCCATACCAAAGACAGCGGCTCAGAATCGCGATCGCACGGTTCGGTGTTCCTTACCGAGCCGCGACCGTGCTGCGGCTCATGCCGCAAGGAGAGTCGGTCCATGCATAAACTCGCCGAACTTTGCGTCAAACGGCCCGTTTTCGCCACCATGCTGATCGTGGCGCTCATGGCGGTGGGCGGCTTCTCGTTCTTCACCCTGGGGGTGGATCTGTTGCCCAAGATCGACTTGCCGACGGTGTCGGTCTCGGTCAGCAATCCCGGAGCCTCGGCCGAGGAGGTGGAAACCGACATCACCAAGCGCGTCGAAGACTCCGTCAACACCATTAGCGGCATCGAGGGGATCAACTCGACCTCGGTGGAAGGCGCCTCCACGGTCATCATCCAGCTTCGAACTCGATAAGAACGGCGATGTGGGCGCGCAAGAGATCCGCGACAAGGTAAACCTGATCGTCAACGATCTGCCGGACACGGCCAAGGCGCCGGTGGTGCAGAAGTTCGATCCCGACGCCACGCCGATCATGCAGATTGCCCTGTCGTCGCCGCGCCCTTTGCGCGAGGTCACCGAAATTGCCGACAAGCAGATCAAGCCGCAGCTGGAAAACATCAGCGGCATCGGACAAATCCAGTTGGTGGGCGGGCTGAAGCGCGAAATTCGCGTGTGGGTGGATCCGGATAAGATGCGCGCCTACAACCTGGCCATCTCCGACGTCGCCAACGCGCTGCGGCAGCAGAACATGGAAATGCCGGCCGGCAACGTGAACGCGGGAGCGCGCGAGCTGGCCGTGCGCACGCTGGGACGGCTGGTGGATCCGGCGCAGTTCAACGAAATCGCAATTGCTACGCGCGGATCGTACGTGGTGAAGTTGCGCGACATCGGCTACGCGGAGGACTCGCAGGAAGAACCCACCACGGCTGCGCGGCTGAATGGCGAGCCCGCGGTGACCATGGTGGTGTCCAAACAATCCGGCCAGAACACCGTGGCGGCCGCCGACGCGCTGAAGGAGCGGATCAAGCAGATGGAGGCGGCGCTGCCCGAAAGACATCCACATTCAGATCATCAACGATCAGTCCATCTTCATCAAGGCGACGGTGCATTCGCTCGAAGAGCATTTGATCGAAGGAAGCATCCTGGCCGCGGCCATCGTCTTCGCCTTTCTCGCCAACATCCGCACCACTTTGATCTCGGCGCTGGCCATTCCCACTTCCATCATCTCGACCTTCGCGTTGATGGCCGCCATCGGCTTCGACCTGAATCAGATCACCATGCTGGCGCTGACGCTCATGGTGGGTATCGTGATCGACGACGCCATTATTGTGCTCGAAAATATCTACCGGTTCATGGAAGAAAAGGGCATGTCGCCGTATCAGGCGGCCATCGAAGGCACCAAAGATATCGGCTTGGCCGTGATGGCCACCACTTTTTCGCTGCTGGCCGTGTTCCTGCCCATCGGATTCATGGGCGGCATCGTCGGCAGGTTCATGTCGTCGTTCGGATTCACGGCGTCGTTCGCCATCGCGGTCTCGCTGCTGGTTTCTTTCACTTTGACTCCCATGCTGACCTCGCGCTTCGTCAAGGTGCTTCCCATGCACGAGGGCGAAAAGAAGTCGGAGTTCCAAGGATTCGCGCTTCTTCCGTTTCCTGGACACCCACTACACCAGCATGCTGGAGTGGTCGATGGCGCATCGCAAGACCATGGTGGCGATCAGCGTCGGCCGTGGTTCTGAGCACGCGTTCCTCTTTTCATGCTGGTGGGCAAGAACTTTATTCCGGCCGACGACCGGTCGGAATTTCAAGCCAGCGTTCGCGCGCCGGAGGGAACTTCGTTCGCCGCGACGGTAACCATCGCCGAGCGCATCGCCCGCGATATCCGCGCGCTGCCGGGAGTGACCGCTACCTTGACGTCGGTGGGCGTTGGGTCCGCGTCATTTACCGGCTCCACCGCAGGCGAGTCGAACAGCGCTTCCATTTACGTGAAGCTGGTCCCGCGCGACGAGCGCAAGGAAACGCAGGATCAAATGATGGCGAAAGCGCGCGAGATTCTCACCCACTATCCCAAGGATCTGCGCACCAGCGTCGGGCAGGCGGCCGACGGGCCCGGCGGCGGCCAGGCCGATGTGCAGTTCACGCTCACCGGGCCGGATCTGGACAAGCTCAACACCTATTCGCAGACCATCCTCGCCAAGCTGAAGCAAATGCCCAAAGTGGCCGACGCCGACACATCGCTGGTATACGGCAAGCCCGAGTTGCGCGTGGAGATCGACCGGCAGCGCGCCGCGGACCTGGGAGTGCGGGTCAACGATATCGCGCAGGCCTTGAATACCATGGTGGCCGGCCAGGTGGTTTCGTCGTTCCCTTCCGGCGGCGAAGAGTACGACGTGCGCCTGCGCGCCGACATGCAGTATCCGCACCAGCGCCGAAGGGCTGCGCCAGCTCACGGTTTTTTCGACCAACACGCGGGGCTGGGTGCCGCTGGATCAAGTGGTCCGCATCAAGAGCGGCGAGGCGCCTTCCAGCATCGGGCGTCTGGACCGGCAGCGTGAGGTGACGCTGAGCGCCAACGTGCTGCCGGGCGGGTCGCAGCAGAAAATAATTTCCGACTTGAATCAAGACGCGGACGATCTTCACATGGGCGCCTGGCTATCGCACCGAACTCCTCGGCACTTCGAAGGAACTGGGCCGCACCGGCATACTATTTCATCGCTCGCCATCGCGCTGACGTTCATCTTCATGTACATCGTGCTGGCCGCGCAGTTTGAATCGTTCCTGCACCCCTTCACGATTCTGTTGACGCTGCCTATCGCGGTGCCGTTCGGCATCCTGTCGCTGTTGCATGTTCGGCCAGACGCGTAAACATCATGTCGGGGCTCGGTTTGCTGCTGCTGTTCGGAATCGTGAAGAAGAACGCGATTCTGCAGATCGATCACACCAACGGATTGCGCGCGGCTGGCATGGACCGCTATGAGGCGATCATCCAGGCCAATCGCGACCGGCTGCGTCCCATCCTGATGACCACCACCGCGCTGGTGGCCGGCATGCTGCCGCTGGTGCTTTCGAACGGCGAAGGCGCAGCCAGCAACCGGTCCATCGGCGTGCTGGTAGTCGGCGGGCAGACGCTGTGTCTGTTGCTGACGCTGCTCGCCGTGCCGGTATTTTATTCGCTCTTTGACGATATGAAGCAGTTACCGATGTTTCGAAGGTTCTCTCGCAAGCGCGAAAAAACACGCCCGTCGGTTTCCGGTTTGGACGTGGCGCCTCAGCCCATGCATTTCGAGGGAGGAGAACGCGCCTGATGCGAACGAATCGCGTTTCTTGCGTGCGCTGCTTCTGCTGGCTTTCGCTCGGCTGGCAACAGGCGCTTGCTCGACTGCGCCACGCTCCGCAGCCAGACCATGTCGTCGCCGCGCCCAACGACAGCACGCTGGTGCCGCCGGTGCGCCCCTTCCTTTTGCCGCCGCGCACTGGAATCGAAACGCAGAATGGAAGTTATCGCTGGACCAGACGCTGGCCATGGCGCTGGCCAACAACAAAGACATCGAGTCGGCCCGCATCGATCAGCTGGAATCGGACTACTCGCTCACCGCGGCGCTCGGAGCATTCGATCCGCAACTCAGCGTCACCAGTTACTGGGAGCAGCAGATCACACCGATTGCTTCCTCTCTGGGCGGATCGGCCACGGGAAGCCTGTTGAACAAAACCTGGCAGGCGGACCCCGCGGTAACTCAGCCCTTGCCCTGGTACGGAGGAACATTCAAGACGGATTTGTCGTCTGCGGATGCGTATTCCAACAACACTTTCCTCTCACTGAATCCGCAGTATGAGACGTCGCTGAATTTCTCCTACACGCAACCTCTTTGGCGCAATTTACTGTATGACGGCAACCGCCACCAGATCGACGTCGCGAAGAAGAGCATTTCGTTGACTGACGAGCAGTTCCGCCAGCGCGTGATGACCATCGTGCAGCAAGCGGAGCAGGCCTATTGGGAGCTGTCGTACGCCTACAACAATCTCCAGGTGCAGTTGGACGCTGTGCGAATCGGCATCCAGCAGGACGAGAGCAACCGGCGGCAGGAAGCAGCAGGGGCTGCTCGCGCCCATCGACGTTGTGGCGGCGCAGACGCAGCTCGCAAATTTCGAAGTGGGTGCCTATGCGGCGCAATCGGCGTTAACCAGCGCCGAGAATGTTTTGAAGGACCTGGTGCTGCCGGATCGCGCCGATCCGCAGTGGTCCGCTGCCCTGATCCCGGTCACTCCCGAGAGACGTCAACACGCCGCTGACTCCGTTGTCGGACGCCATCGCCGAAGCCATGGCCAACCGTCCGGAGATTGCCGAGGTAAAAATCAACGGTGAAATTAATGAGAAAGACGTTCGCTATTATCGCAATCAGACGAAACCGCAGGTTAATCTAACCGCGCTTTATACCCGCGCGGGCTTGGCCGGCACGCTGCTTCCGCCGGGACCGAATCCGTTTACCGCCGCATTCGGTCCGCTAACCACACAGTTGAACGAACTGTCGGCGCTGGCCGGACTGCCTCCGCTTTCGGGCGTGTCGTTTGGAGGCTCGACGATTCCTCCGGTGCTGGTGGGAAACTACGGGCATTCGCTGGCGGGGATTTGGGCCGGAGATTTTCCCACCACCGAAGTGCAACTGAGCATTTCTTTGCCGATCCGAAATCGGACCGCCGATGCGAATCTCGGAAAGTCGCTCGCCGAGACCCGGCGCAACCACAATCAAATGCAGCAGACCGAGCAGAACGTTCAAGCTGAAGTGCGCACCGCCATGGAAAATGAGCAAATGGCGCAGCTTCGGCTGCAGGCGGCGCAGGTGGCGCGCGAATCGGCCGAAGAGCAATATCAGAGCGAGCAGCGCCAGTTTCGAGCCGGAACGTCAACGCTCTTCCTGGTGCAGCAGCGCCAGTCTAACATGATCACCGCGCGCAGCCAGGAGCGGCGCTCGGAAGCCGACCTGAGCGAAGCCATCGCTCAATTTCAGCTCGCCACGGGGACTATTCTGGCGGAGCGAAATATCCGGTTGAAATAGTCCGGCTATTTACCCACAATGTGGTGCGCGTCTTTGTTGTTTTCTTCGCACACCGATTCCAGCAACTCGGTGTCAGCGAGCAAACTTGGATTCTCGGTAACGGTCCAGGGCTTGGTGTAAGCTTTCGGATCGTCGATGGTGATCTGAATGTCCATGTGGCCGTAGTCGCGGCGGCGAAAGCGCTCGGTGATGTGCGCGGCTTCGGTGAGGGGATGGCCGTTGGTATCCATCCAAATTTTGTCGCTGAGGCCAATGGTATCTACCACGAAATCGTCACCGTCCCAGCGCCCGATCGAGTATCCCTGCCATGTCGGCCTCGGATCTTTGGGAAGCGGTCGCCCATCGGTGAAGATCTCGCGGAAAATGGTGCGCGATTCGTAAAGAATCACCGTCTCGCCCGGAAACTGCATGATCTTGAATGGCGACGTGACGGCGTCTTTCTCCGGAACACCGGAGGGCAAGCACAGATTGTTGGGATCGTCCCGGCCCAGGTTCCTGCGGCGTTCCTTGTATAGCGCCGCCGCCCAGGGCTGGAAGGGAACCTCGTCGGGTTTCAAGTCGGCCGCGATACTGATCAAATACTTCAAACCGTTCGGCATCCAGATTCCCGTGATGTCGGGTTTTCCGTCCTTGGTGCGCGGCAAGGGCGCCGACATGTCCGGCTTGCCGTCCTTCGTTCGGGGCGCGTTTTTGGTGGGATAGTTGAGCCACTGAGCCTGCAAGGGAGCGAGCGCGAAGGCGAACAAAATGACGAAGGCGCTCAGGAGTTTTCTCATTTACGATTCTCAAGACAAATGAATTCGTGCAATTCCGTGCCGGCTACCAGCTGCAGGTGTTCGGTGAAAGTGATGGGGCGCGGAAAAGCTTTGGCATCGTCCGCGGTAACCTGAATATCCAGATGCTCTTTATCGCGCCGGTGAAAGCGCTCCGTCACGTGCAAGGCTTCGCTATGACGGGTGCCGTCATTGTCGAGCCAGGTCTTGTCGTTGAAGCCCGTAGTTTCCACGATCAGTGTGTCGCCGTCCCACTTTCCGATCGAGTATCCCATCCAGGACGGCTGCGGATCTGCCGGAAGCGGGCGGCCGTCGGTGAACACCTGCCGAAAAGTGGTGAAGGCTTCGTACAGAATCACCACCTCGTCGGGCGATTGAAGGATCTTGAACGGTTTCGGTCCCAGGTCGATTCTGGGAACGCCCGACAGCGTGCAATCCGCATCGGGGTCGTTGTTGGGGTGGCTGGCCGCGGGACGCGCTTCCGGCGTCCAGACGCCCGACAGGTCATGCTTGCCGTTCTGCGCCGGCAGCGCCCCTGGCACCAGCGATAAGGCAAAGATGATGGAGATTCTGACTAGCATTTATTTGCGTCACTCCTGTTTCACTCCCGCAGCCCATATACGAACAAGGAATTTCCCGCGGATATGGCGACATATTGCTTTCCATTTACCGAATAGCTCATCGGCCCCGCCGATACCTGGCCACCCACCGCCGCCTTCCACCGTAACTCGCCGCCGCGGGCATCCAGCGCCATGAAATAACCTTCGCGCCCGCCCGTAAATAGCAGATCGCTGGCGGTGGTCAGGATGCCGCTGTCGGTGACATCCGTCAGCTTATACTCCCACTTGCGTTGTCCCGTTTGCGGATCGAAGGCGCGAATGGCGCCGTAACCGTCCTCTTCCTTGCGATTCACAATCTGGGGCGGGCGTATCAACGGCACCGGCGACTTGGGCAACGGCCCGGTAAAAAGACGCCCTTCGGCAAATTCCACTTTCTCCTTCACGTAAACCGAATAATAATTGTCCCAGGTCGGAATATAGAACAGACCCGTGTGCGGACTGTAGGACGGCGAGTACCAATTCGTGCCGCCTTGATTTCCCGGGTAAATGAGCTGGCCTTCCGCCGTCGGCACCATATTCACCGCTCGCATGGGACGCCCTTTTTCATCCAGACCCTTGGCCCAGGTGACCTTGGTGAAAGGCGCGCCTTGCAGGAACTCGCCCGTTGCACGATCCAGGACATAAAAATAGCCGTTGCGATTGGCCCACAGCATCACTCTGCGCCGCGCGCCTTTCCAGTCGATATCGGCGAGCACCGGGACCTGCACGGAATCGAAATCAAAATCATCGTGCGGAGTGAATTGAAAATACCATTTGAGCTTGCCGGTGTCGGCGTCCAGCGCCACCGCGCAATCGGTGTATAAGTTGTCGCCCAGGCGCATGTCCGCGTTCCAATCGGGACCGGGATTCCCGATGCCCCAGTAAGTGAGGTTCGAGTCCGGATCGTACGAGCCAGTCACCCACACCGAAGCCCCGCCATGTTTCCAGGAATCGCCCGCCCAGGTTTCGTGCCCCTTTTCGCCCGGCCCGGGAATATTGTTGAAGCGCCAAACTTCTTTTCCGCTGTGCACGTCATAGGCGGCCAGAAATCCGCGGATGCCATACTCGCCGCCCGCCGTGCCGACGATCACTTTGTCCTTCACCACCAGCGGCGCGTGCGTGATGGCGTAGCCGGCTTCCGGGCTCGCGACCTTGGAGTTCCAAAGCAGATGCCCGTTTTTGGCGTCCACCGCGACGATGTGCGCGTCGATGGTTCCCATGAACAGCGTGTCGCCGAGTATCGCCAGGCCGCGGTTCACACGCCCGCAGCACAGGCGCGCTTGCGGCGCAGGACTATACGAGTAGATCCAAAAAATGCGGCCGGTCACGGCGTCCAGCGCCACGATATCGTTGGGCGCCTGCACGGTGTACATCACGCCATCCACCACTAGCGGCGTAGCTTCGAACTTTTCGAGCGAGCGTGCCTGGAAAATCCACTTCTGCTCCAGGTTCCCGACGTTGCCGGGCGTGATCTGATCCAGCGGGCTGTAGCGCTGGCTGAGATAGCCTCCCGAATAATTAAGCCAGTCCTGCGGAGTGTCGGCGGCGTGCACCAGGCGGTCGAAGGAAACTTGCGCCCATGAAACTTGGGCCAATAAGGCCGCGGTCAGCAGCACAAACGTGGGACGAAGCATGGAAGTTTACAGTCCTTTCAGGGAAACCAGATAACCGACCAGGTCCGACAGTTCGTCGCCGCTCAATTTGTCGCGAAACGAAGGCATCGCAGAGTTTTTCATGTACTCGAACTTGCTTAGATCCGCTTTCTGCAGCGAGATCAGCTTTTCTTTGCTGTCCATGAACTGCAGCGAAAAAGTGTCCTCGTTGAGGATTCTTCCGCTGAGGGTGACGCCATCGCGAGTTACCACCCGCACGTAGCGGTTTTCCGGGAGCACCTCGGCGTCGGGCTCGAGGAGGGAGCGCTCAATTTCGTCCCGCTTGCGCAGCGCGCCGATACCAGTGAGGTCCGGGCCCACGCGCGAGCCATGGTCGCGCACGCGATGACAATTCATGCAGCCTTTGCTCTCGAACAGCGACCTGCCGTGCGCCAGATCCGCCTTGTTCGCGCCCGGAGCGCCGCTCGCTGCAGCCAGCGATCGCAAGTAGGCCACGATCTGGTGCGCCTGCTGGTCGCTCAGATTCGCCGGCGGCATGGGCGTTCCCTGGATGCCTTGCACCATGATGGCGACCAGTTCATTGTCCGTGGATGCTCTTCGAAAAATTCCGTGGCCAAGATCGACGCCCGACACGAAGTCGCCCTTCGGCCCGTGACAGTTGGTGCAATTGACGCCGTAGAGCTGCTTGCCGGTTTGGACGTCGGCGGGACTGTAGCCCTGCTGCGCGCACAAGGCGCCGGCCATCACAACTAACAAACAAAACCGCGGGCTCAACCGCAGACACAACATGGTCATGCCACCTTTCGCGTCAAGAACAGCCTTTAGCAGGGTATCTTATTCCGGCCGGGTTAGCGCGGTCAATCGGCGGGAGGATTGGGGCGCCGGCACTGAAGTTCGCCATTCGAGTGTGCGCTGGCCCGAGCCGTTGACACCAAGCGAGCCAGCATCTACCCTGAAGGCGCATGGACGCGATACCCATCAAGCCGGAACGTAAGGCCCAACTGGAAGAGTACGCGCAACGTCACGGCCAGGACACCGCCTCTGCACTGGACGCAGTTTTGGCGGAATATCTGGAATGGGAACGTGAGGACCACGAGAAATCAGTGGCGGCAATTCGCCGGGGCCACGAGGACGTGAAGGCCGGGCGCACCCGTCCCGCCGCCGAATTCCTCGAAGAGCTTCGCGAGAAGCATGGTTTTCCGCGTTGAGATAACCGAAGGAAGCCGAGCGCGACGCCCTCGGCATTCTGGAGTGGCTAATTTCGCAGCAGGCAGGAGAAGCTGGCCTGCGCTGGTTTCAAGGCTTAGAAAAAGCCATTGCCTCGCTTGCCGGTTTCCCTGGTCGATGCCCAATAGCGCCCGAGAATGAGGCCTTCCCTTTCGAGGTACGTCATTTGCTCTATGGACGCAGGCCGCACGTTTACCGGCTGATATTCAGGGTGGAAAACGAAGTGGTTTATATACTCCACATCTGGCATGGACGCCGAAAGCCCATCTCAACGCAGTGACTGCGGGCAATGAATCGGCGGCCCTGCTTTTGCCCCCAGGGATGAACTGGAGTCACGAACACGTGCGTGAGTTTCCGAATTCGCTTGACAAGCCGCCGGGGGGGAGATAATCGCAGCTATCGTCCAATGCTCCAATGGAGGAAAGGCATGTTTCCTACTGGAAGACGGTCCCTCTTGATTTTGCCTGCTTTCGCAGCGATGCTGTTGTTCGCTCCCATGGCCGCCGCGCAGATTAAAGGTCTTTGCAATACGGGCCAAGCTCCTCACACACTAGCGGGATGCACTGGCGTCCTGGTGACGCCGAATCCAACAGGTGGAGGCCCTAACCGGGATGGTAATTGGGGATTGGCTTATCCGTATCCAACGACTCTTTCGCCGACCCGGGGGCCATGTGCTCTCAAGGAATTTACTAGGGCCTGGGTGGACACTCCGCTTTACGATCCACCCTTCTTGTGGCTTCCAAACAGCGCCAGCACAGCGTCGGAGTGGATTACGCCCTATGATGGAGAAGGCAACCAACCCCAAGGCTGGTTTATTTATCTAACAGGGTTCTATGTCCCGGCTGTCCTACCTGGGGGGACCATACCATCGCGCGTGACAATAAATGGACGTCTCGCCTCCGATAATGAGACTTATGGATTCGTCCTGGCGAGCTTTGCGGATGGCGGCTCGTGCGGCTTTGTGGAGGGTTTGCCGGTGCCAGTAAACCCAACTGACCAATTCGGCCAGTGGACGAACTTTAGCTTCACGAGCCCAATTACAATTACCCCTGACTCGGTTCTATTCTTGTATGTTCTCGTCGTAAACAGCCCCTCCACTGGCGATCCAAATGCTGCGGGCCTTCGCGTCGAGTTCTTTGATACCTCGGCCTTCAACTGAAACCATCAGAATTCGGCGCGACGCGAATCGAAGGGCTCGGCCGCAGCAGGTATAATTTGGCTGAAAGGATTCTCGTTGACACGGAAGATTCCCCGGAACGAACCGGCGGAGTTGGTGGCCCTGGCCGACCACGAATGATTTCCAGCTCAGCCGTCCGGCGCGCGGCCTTTCTGCTGCTGGTGGCGGCTGGACTGTTTTTGCTCTACTTTTTTGGACTCACGCGCACCGGTCTGATCGGGCCGGACGAACCACGCTACGCGGCCATTGGACGGGCCATGGCTGCGACCGGCGATTGGGTGACGCCGCGTTTGTGGGGCGCGCCGTGGTTTGAGAAGCCGGCGTTGCTGTATTGGATGATGGCCGCAGGCTTCAAAGCGGGGCTCGGAGCTGAATTAGCGCCCAGGCTTCCGGTGGCGATAGCGAGCGTCGCGTTCCTGGTGTATTTTTTCGTCGTGCTGCGTCGGGAATTTGGGCATAGCGCGGCGTGGTATTCGGCGACCATTCTGGCGACTTCGGCGGGATGGCTCGCGTACAGCCACGTGGCCATCACGGATCTGCCGATGTCGGCGGCGTTGGCCGCGGCGATGTTGGGATTGTTCCGGGAGCCGGCTCCCTCACGTTCGCGGTTCCTTAGCGGTGCTTTGCTCGGAATCGCGATGCTGGCGAAAGGCCTGGTCCCACTGGTTCTCTTTATCCCTGCGCTTTGGTTCTTGCGCCATCGCGTTCGCAATCTCGCGTTGGTTTTCGCGGCGGCGGCGTTGGTCGCAGCGCCCTGGTATGTGCTGGTCACGATGCGCAACGGCGCGCCGTTTCTCGAAGAGTTTTTCTGGAAGCATCATTTCGGGCGATTTCTGAACAGCGCGCTGCAGCATGGCCAGCCTTTTTGGTTTTATGTGCCGGTGTTGCTGATGGGCTTCTTTCCCTGGACGCCGCTCCTTGCGCTGTTGTTCAGCGCGCGCCTTTTTGAGGATCGCCGCGCGCAGTTTCTGCTGGCGTGGTTCGCGTGGGGTTTTATCTTTTTTTCCGCTTCGCGCAACAAGCTGCCGGGCTATTTGTTACCCGTGTTGCCTCCGCTAGCTGCGCTGATCGGGATTGCGCTCTCAGAAGGCGTGCGAGTCAGAATTTTGTTGGCCGCTTGCGGCTTACTACCATGCCTGACGCCTGCTCTGGCCACGATGCTGCCGCAGGCCCTCGAATCGGGCATCTCGCACACGTCGTTTCATTTGGCGTGGCCCTGGGTCGTCGCGGGGCTGGCCGTCGCCACGTCCTGCGTGATCGCAAATCGCGGTTTGGCGGTGGCGATCGTGGCAGTACTCACCACGGTATCGGTCGCCGGCCTGGTTTGGCGGGTTTATCCCGAACTCGACCGGCAACTGTCGGGTAGAGGCGCCACGTCAATGACTTGCCTGCCCCCAACCAATCGTTCCCAGCGCTACAGCATCGACTATTATGCAGGCCGGGATTTGCCGGATTGTCAATGACGCCCAAACATAGTAATCTCTATAGAGATAAGGGTAATTATGATCGCTGAAGTACCCGCCAATCTCCTAAGCTCCAAGCCGAGACGGAAGCCCAATACGACGCTACGGTTCGAGCCGATATCGAGCTGTTCCGCTCGTACGCCGAAAAGTACATGGCCGGCGGCCTCACCGACGACGAATTCCGCGCCCAAAGGCTGCGGCGGGGCGTTTACAGCCAGCGCCAGGCTGGCGTACACATGATCCGCACCAAGAGTCCCGGGCGGATCGATGACTGCGGCGCAGATGGATCAGCTGGCCAACATCGCCGATGAGTTCTGCGCGCGGCAAGGGGCACCTGACCACCCGCCAAAACATTCAGTATCATTTTGTTCCGCTGCCGCAGGTGTCCGATCTGTTGCAAAAATTGGCGGATTTCCGCCTCACCACGCGGGAAGCCTGCTACAACACGGTCCGCAACGTGACGGCCTGCCCGCTCAGCGGTCTGCTGGCCGACGAAGTTTTCGACGTGCATCCCTACGCGCAGAAAGTGGCGTTCGCGTTCCTGCATAAGGAACTGACCGACAGCATGCCGCGCAAGTTCAAGATCGCATTTTCAGGCTGCAAGGAAGATTGCATGCTCGGCGCGATCCACGATATCGGGCTGCGCGCCGTGATTCGCGACGGCCGGCGCGGCTTCCGCATGCTGGTGGGGGGCGGATTGGGTCCGCTGCCGGTGGAAGCGCACGTTCTGGACGAGTTCGTGCCGGTGGAAAATCTCGTGAGCCGAATGCGAAGCCGTGCTGCGGCTGTTCAATACGCACGGCAACCGCAAGAACAAGAACAAGGCGCGATTGAAGTTTGTGGTTCGCGAGCGCGGCTGGGAGTGGGTGAGGGAAGAGATCGAAAAGAACTATCAGGACATCCTGGCCAATGGCGGTATTGCGACACCGGAAGTGGTTCCGGACGGCTTTGGTGGTTTTCAATCATCGCCACCACCGCTGGGAACCGGCGCGGACCTGCCTCCAGTTCTTGGGAACGAACGGCGGGGCGAACGGGCATCGTCCCGGCCTACGAACGCTGGCTAGAGACCAACATTCGGGAACAGAAGCAGACCGGCTACGCCATGGTCACCGTAAAGGTGCCCCAGGGGAACCTGACGGGTACGCAGATGCACCAGCTGGCGCATATAGCCCGCAGCGCTGGCGATGGGATATTGCGCGTGACGGTAGATCAAAACCTGGTGTTAGCTTTCATACCGTTGCGAGCCTTGCCTCAGGTCTACAACGCCCTGGATCAGGTGGACCTGGCGGATGGGGGAGCGCATGAGATCGAGGACATCATCACATGTCCGGGAGCTTACAGTTGTAATCTTGCCCTGACCAAGTCCATGAACCTGGGTGCGGCCCTGGCGGCAGTGGTGAAAGATTACACGGACCCGCAGGTCCGCCAGCTGAGCATCAAGATCAGCGGGTGCCCTAACTCCTGCGGGCAGCATTGGATCGGAGATATCGGCTTCTACGGCAACGCGCGCAAGATCGACGGCAAGGAAGTCCCGTATTATTTGATGCTGCTGGGCGGCGGTTATGATGACGGCGGGGTAATGCGGTTCGGGGTTGCGGTTCAGAGCATTCCGGCCCGGCTGGCGCCGGAAGCTGTCCGAAGGGTGCTCGACGCACTATACGGCGAACCGGCAGAACGGCGAAAGCTTCCGCGACTATGTGCTGCGGCACAAGGTGGAGACGTTCCGCGGGATGACGAACGATCTGGTGAAACCGCCGGAGCTGGCTCCGGAGATGTACCGGGATTGGGGCGACGATATGGAATACTCGCTGCAATTGGGTCGCGGTGAGTGCGCGAGTTAGCTGGTGTGTACTAGCGCCACACACTGCGTGTGATCCCGTCGCCAAAACATTTCCGGTTCCGCGTGTTTTTGGCTCCGCTTACTAACGTGCGCGGTTCAGCAACGTGCGCTAGGCGCGTTTGGACGACCGGGCGCTCTGCGACTTGGCGGATTCGATAGAAGGCGCCGTTAGCCGAAGCAAAGGCCGGCATGGAGATGGAGCGATCCACCAGATCCGCCATGGCGTGAACTGCCAGCCCCTCGGCTTCCTTGATGAAGGTCAAGACAGCAGGCTTCGGCGTCGAAATCCACATTGACGCAGTCTCCGCCGCGCACCTGATCGGTAGCGATCAAGTTGGACATGGGCTGGACGAGAAGGCGCTCAATGGCGCGCTTCAAATGACGGGCTCCGTACTTCAGGTCCGTCCCTTCCTTCAGCAGGAAGTCCCGTGGCGTCCTCGGTAGTCTTGAAGACGAAGGACTTCTCGGGCGAAGTGTTGAAGATCCGCTGCTGCACCATGTTCAACTCGATGTCCAGGATCTTGCGCAGTTCGTTAGTGCCGAGCGGCTTGAACGTGACGATCTTATCCAGGCGATTGATGAATTCGGGCGTGAATTTGCGCCGTGCCGCTTCGGCGCCGGTGCGCATCGATCTTTCCGTTGAGCTTCTCGTCCACGGTTCCGTTTTGGGATTGCCGTGGCGCATTCGCCGGCATTGAAGCCCAGCTTGGGATTGATGAGCGCGCTCATTTCGGTGGCGCCCAGGTTGCTGGTCATGAAGATCAGGGCGCGCGAGAAATCCACCTTGCGGTTGTCGCCCAAGGTGAGCGTTCCCTTGTCGAGAATGCCCAGCAGCAGATTCCAAAGCGCGTCACTGGCCTTTTCGATCTCGTCAAACAGCACGAAGCTCAGCTTGCAAGCGTCGGTGTGATATTGGTTCAGCACTTCCTGGCTCAGCAGCGGATGCGTTTCGCGATGCCCCAGGTATCCGGGAGGCGAGCCGATCAACTTCGCAATCTCGTGGCTGTGCTGGAATTCCGCGCAATCGATCTTGATCACCGCGCGAGGATTGCGCACCAGCGCCTCGGCCGTTGCTTCCACGATGCGCGTTTTGCCGGATCCCGTTGGCCCCAGAAAAAGGAAGTTCCCGATGGGACGGCCCGAAGGCGTCATCCCGTGAGGTTCATTTGATAAATATTGACGATCTGCTGGATAGCTTCATCCTGGCCGACGATCATCCGTCGTAAGCTACCCTCCAGGGCTTCTGCGTCTCGCCCTGTTCGCGTCGGATCTAAAGGAACATTAACCCGTAGCATTTTCTTCTGGGCCCCTTTCACAACCATTCCAGACTTTCCGAGAGCAAATTGGATGCCATACTTTGGGACCACCGTAAAAGGCCTTACTTCCGTGGCTTTGCTGGTCTGCACTTCAACCTGGCTTACCAGGGTCCTTTCCGGCATTCTCAACAACATCAGTACAATCTCCCCAATGTCCTCTGGCGCTATCTTCCAATCGGCCTCGGCCGACTCGGCACTTTCGCCGACTCTCGCCACTGAACTCTGTATCGACGCTTCCCGGCATAATGTGAGTGACCCGCACGTTGTCATAGCGATGATCCAACATCATGGCTTCCGTGAAATCCGTTCAATCCAAACTTGGAAGCGTTGTAGGCGGCTCCGCCTGCAAATGCATTCTTCCCCGCCAGGCTGCCGATATTGATGATGTAGCCGCCCCCACGCTTCTTCATGCGCGCCGAGCGCTTCGCGCGAGCAATAAAACGCCCCCGACAGATTCGTCTCGATCGTCTGTCTGCCAATCTTCCACCGTAAGTTCCGCCGTGCTTTTCATGATTCCCACGCCCGCATTGTTGACCAGGATGTCGGGACCTCCCGTTTCACCGTCTACCCATTCAAACAATACTTGCAACGTCTGTGCTTGCTCTTACATCGGCAACTTTTCCCACCACTTTACGCTGCGGTGTGGTTGGTGAGGCGGCTTACAGCCTCGATCCACGCTGTTCTGGCTGCGTCCGCATATCGCCACCGTGGCGCCGGCGTCAGCCAGGGCATGCGCGATTGCAAAGCCAATCCCGCGTGTCGCTCCAGTCACCAGCGCGGTTCTTCCGTTGAGAAAGGTTTCGTTCATGCTTCCATCCTACGGTCATGCAGCCGGGTACGCACCCGAGCGTACTACCCGCAAATGCGCTCGCCAGCCGCGTAAACAGCCGCGGTAAATTGGGTTCATGCGCGACGCTAAACCCAGCCGGACTGCCCAGCGCGTGGCCATACGCCGTGCCGCTCACCAGCTATTGGATGATCCGAAAGTGTTCGACGATCCGCTGGCTGTGGCCATCGCGGACGGCGAGTCCGAGCGGCCGCCTGATGCTCAGCAGCCCTACTCGCGAGCGTTGCGCGCCTTCATCGCCGTGCGCAGCCGCTATGCGGAAGATCAGCTTGCTCGCGCGGTGGAACGCGGCGTTCGACAATTCGTCGTGCTGGGCGCGGGGCTCGACACGTTCGCTTACCGGAATCCTTTCGGTTCCCGGGTTCTGCAGGTCTTCGAAGTGGATCATCCCGCGACGCAGGAGTGGAAGCGCGAGCAACTTCGCAAGGCCGGCATCGCAATCCCACAGGAGATGACATTCGCGCCGGTCGATTTTGAACGGCAGTCGCTCGAGGAAGGCTTGCTCCAGGCGGGTTTCGAGAAACGAAAGCCGGCATTCTTTTCCTGGCTCGGCGTAACGCCGTATCTTTCGCGGCCCGCCTTCGATGCGACCATCCAGTTCATCGCCAGCATGCCTGCGGGCAGCGGCGTGGTATTTGACTTCGCGGTGGAACGATCGCTTCTCAGTCCGACGCAGCAACTGGCGCTCGATGCGCTGTCCGAGCGAGTGGCTCGCGCCGGTGAACCGTTTCAGCTGTTCTTCGACCCCGCCGCGCTGGTCAGCGATCTGGTGCGCCCGGGTTCGGAAACATCGAAGATTTAAACTGCGACCAGATCAACGCGCGCTACTTCGCCGGGCGCTCCGATGGCCTGGCTGTCTCGGGCGGCGGGCATCTACTCCAGCGCTCAGCTATCGTAGAGGGATGAACACCCCCGATCTTCGTTATCCCGTCGGCGAGTTTCGCTTCCCGGATTCGGTCAGCGCGTCAAGAACTCGCCGTGTTCATCGATCAGATTGCCGAGACTCCGGCTCGGCTGCGCGCCGCAATCGCTGGTCTGTCGGATTCCAGCTCGATACGCCTTACCGCCCCGGCGGATGGACCGTCCGCCAGCTCGCGCATCACGTTCCCGACAGCCACATGAACAGCTATGTGCGATTTCGTCTGGCTCTTGACCGAAGACGAACCGGTGATCAAACCTTATGAAGAAGCGCGCTGGGCGGAGCTTTCCGATGCCCGCAGCATGCCGGTGGAACCGTCGCTCGCGTTGCTGGAATCGCTGCACGCGCGCTGGGTGCCTTTGTTGCGATCGCTCTCGGACGCCGAATGGAAGCGAAGCTTCCGCCATCCGGAACTGGGGCCGGTGAGCCTGGAACAGAATGCCGCGCTCTACGCCTGGCACGGCCGCCATCACGTGGCGCACATCACGTCGTTGCGCGAACGAATGGGTTGGTAATTACGAGCCGCGTAAACGCGCCCGCTCGAAATCGCCCAGCACCGCCAGCCGCTTCTTTGTCGGCGAATGGCAGAAACTGCATCATGATCACGCCGGCCACGTCTTTCTTCGGATCGATCCAGAAGTAAGTGTTCCATATTCCGGCCCACGCCAGGCTGCCGGCCGAGCGCCCGCCTTCGTACGCCACCGAATTGATCAGGAAGCCGAACCCGAATCCATCTTTGAAGCCGGGATGAAAATCGACGTCGCTCGAAATAGCCGGGCCGCGCGGTCTTCAGTTTTCCCGCGCTCAAATCGCCGGTCTGGATGGTGGCCATCATGTCCACCGTTTTCGGCTGCAGGATCACCGCGCCATCCGCGCCCTTGCCGCGCCGCAGGATCATTTGCATGAAGCGCACATAGTCGGGCGCCGTGGAGTAAAGTCCGCCGCCGCCGTTGAAGGCTTTGGGAGGCTGCGGGCTGCGTGCGCGGATTTTCCTTGAGCGTCCCGTCTGGTTGCCGGTCGGATATCGGCCACCAGCCGGTCGAATTTCGCGGCCGGCAGCAGGAAGCTGGTGTCGTGCATGCCCAGCGGTTCCAGAATGTTTTTCTGGAAGTATTGCTTCCAGCGTCAACCCGCTCACCGTTTCCACCAATCGGCCGCTCCAATCGGCGCTGGTTCCGTACTGCCAGCGCGATCCTGGCTCGAACATCAGCGGAGTCAGCGGCGCCACGGTGCCGAGCGGAAGACTGCGTTTCCGGTTTCCTTTTCCCAGCGCACCATATCCGGCGAACCAGGTGTCGTAGGCGAAGCCGGAGGTATGCGTCAGCAGCGTTCGCAGCGTTACCGGTTTGGTGGCCGGCTTCAGGATCGGCTTGCCGGTCTTCGGATCGAAGCCTTGCAGCACCTGCAATGAGCCGAGTTCCTTGATGTAGGTCGACGCCGGCTCATCCAGCTTCAGCTTGCCCTGCTCCACCAATTGCATGGCCGCTACCGAGGTGATCGGCTTGGTCATGGACGCGATTCCGAAGATGGAATCGAGCGTTGACGTCGACTCCGGACGCCAAGTCGCGTTTGCCGAAGGCTCCCGAATAAGTGGTCTTGCTGGAAGTGCATGCCATGGCGACGGCCATGCGGGATTTTGTGCTGCTGCAGCGACGCGCGCAGAGTCTGGTCGATTCCCGCGGTATTCGCGCCCCAAACGCTGCGCGGCTGCGCGCCCAAACGAGCAGCGCGGCGCTGAAGTGTCTTCGGCTGATTTCAGGCATTCCTCTGTGATACCACGAATGCGACAGTTGTCCGGCTTTCACGGCGTTATCTTATGGAGTATGCCTTCCGTTCTGGACGCTCCGGAAGTCAGGCTCGGCGGCCCCGATGGCGGTGGTCCGCGCGATCACGATCCTTATGATCCGCGGCGGAGGGGGCGGGGGAGACGGCGACGGCAACGACGGGCGCGGCGTTCCCGGCGCCGGCCTGCTCGCCATGCGCTTCCTGCTGGTCTCGATCAGCATGCTGTTCGTCACCATCGGCGTGGCGTACCACGAACGCGCGCAGTCGCCCGTGCATTGGCAGCGCATCCACGTGCCTCCTCTGCTGTGGCTGAGCACCGGCCTGATCCTTGCGAGCACCTGGACGCTCGAAATCGCGCGGTCGGCATTCGAGCGCAAGAACAGCGCGCGATACGCGCATTGGCTGGGGGTACGGTCGCGATGGGAGCCGCGTTTCTCGCGTCGCAATTGTTCGCGCTGCGGGAGCTGGCAAGCGAGGGAATCTATCTGAGGAACAACCCGCACAGCTCGTTATTTTACGTGCTGACCGGCGCGCACGGCATCCATCTGCTGGGGGGCATGATCGCGCTGTGCGTTTTGCTGATCACGGCTTCCCGGCGGCCTGAGGTGGTGCTGTTCCATTTCCGGCGTCAGAGCAGCCGCACCGCGACGGCGGCCTTGTACTGGCACTTTCTCGCTGGGATTTGGCTATGCCTGTTCGTGTGCTTGTTGTTTTGGCCGTGAGCGGCGGCCACTCCCTCACGGTGGTGGTTCAGCTCCGGCTCAGGCGCATGCGCCAGGCATCGCGATCCGCCCCGTAATAGCGTTTCACCAGGCGCATTCGTACGAACCCGTATTGCCGGTAGAAGCGCAATGCCGGCGCGTTGCTGGTGCTCACCATCAACCTGAGGGCGGACCGAACGCAACCGGGCGACTGTCGCATCCAGCAGCGCGCGAGCGACGCCCCGCCCGCGATAAAGCGGATCCACGGCTATGGATTCCAGCTCGGCGCCCCGCCAGTTCGCCCGCGTGATGCTATAGCCCGCGATGCGGCGGCCGTGCCGCGCGATCAGAAACAACTGCGGGCTCTCGCGCCAATACTCGATAAAAGCTTCGGCCGGCCAAGCGTCTTTCCCGAACGAAGCTTGCTCGATTTCGACAATGCGATTCAGGTTGCGACGCTCGAATTGGCGAACGTTCAGCGTGCGAGCCACCAGCGACGCGCCGCCACCAGGGTCCAAACCGCCTCCACCAGGCCGAAGGGCCAGGCGCCCTGCAGGAACCCGTAGGTGGAGCCCAGGGCGCAGGATATCGAAAAACCGAAGATGAACCAGGGGCTGCGGCTTTCGAGCGCGTAGCAAATCAGCATCGCCGAGACGGCGAACAATCCGAAGAGAGTAAGAGGACTCACGCATTCCAGACTAGCGTAAGTCTGGTGAAGTTCGCGTTAAGGCGACTTACGCTTTAGTTGGCGCTGCCGAAGTAGCTCTCGGCGAGATCGGGCTTTTGCTCCAGCGCCCGCTTCCAACAGTCGCGCGCCTCGTTCCTGCTGGCCCAGCCCCTTGAGCACGTGGCCCAGGTTCAGCAGAGCTTCGGGGAACTGATCGCGCTCCTGCAAGGCTTCGCGGTACAGCTTTTCAGCGTCGTTCAATTGACCCGATTTTTGTAATAGAAGCCCGGTGTTGTAGAACAGCTCCGGACTCCGCTCGCCTTTTTCGATGAGGCGGGCCTGATGGTCCAGGGCCTGGTCGAAATCGTTGTGCTCCACCGCCAGGGCCGCCAGGCCGCGCAGCGCGTCGAGCGAATCGGGATTGGCCGCCAGCACTGCTTCGAACGCCTTAGAGGCGCCCTCATGATCGCCCATATTCCAGCAGCAGATGCCCAGGTTCAACTGAGCCTCGGTCCAGTCCGGCCGCTTTGCGACGCGGCGTGGAAGGCTTCGGCGCCGCCGCGATAATCGTTGCGCTCCAGGCGCAGGTAGCCCAGCCGGAACCAGACGTCTTCCAGATCCGGGTTCTTGGCCAGCATGCGCGTGTAGATGCGCTCGGCTTCTTCCTTGGAGCCCTGCTTGTCCAGCACGGCCGCGAGATTGTGCAGGACTTCGAACAAGTCCGGGGAAATCTCAAGCGCCTTTTCATAAGCGGCGCGCGCTTGCGACAGCGTCGCCCGATTCCTGATGGATGACGCCCAGATTCACGTAGGCCTGGCTGGCATCCGGGCGGATGCGGACGGCTTCCGAATAAGCCTTGGCGGCGGCTTCCAGATTTCCGGTCTTCTGCTGGGCGACACCCAGGTTGAACCAGCGATCGAAGCTTTCGGGCGTGTACTCGGTGAGCTTGGTGCAATAGCGCAGGGCGGCTTCATAGTCATCGGAGCCGAAAGCGCAAGTGGCCAGGCCTTCGAGCGCGGTCTGCGAATTGGGCCGCAGCTTGAGCAGCTTTTCGGAATAGTCCGAGATCATGGCCTGGTCCTTGCGAGCCATGCCAATGGTGACCAGGTTGATGAGGCACTCTTCGAAATCGGGTTTTGCCGGCCAGGATGGTTTGGTAAATCCGCGCGGCCTCGTCGAAGTTCCACTGCAACTGCAGCGTCACGGCTTTGCCGAACTGCGCGGTGGCGTTATCGGGTTGCTGCTCCAGCACCTTTTCGAAGTTTTCCGCAGCGGCGTCCGATTTTTCCAAATGTAGCAGCGCGATGCCGAGGCCCAGCCGCGCATCCACGCGGTCCGGTTGAGCTTCGGCCGCCTTCTCGAAGAAATCGGCCGCTTCCTGCCAGCGCCCCAGCCGTTCCAGGCAAACCGCCAGATTCAGGTTCGCGTTGGCATGCTTGGGATGCATGCTGAGCAGCTTGGCGTAGCTCTGCGCCGCTTCCTCATACATCTCCAGCTCGAACTGGATCTGGGCCTTGGCCGAGAAGACCTCAAGCGTGCCCTCGGAGGTCTCTAGAACGCGGTTGATCTCCGCGAGCGCTTCGTCGAGCTTGCCTTCCATGTGCAGGGAGACCGCTTTGGCCAGGCTGGCCGCCTTGGCGATGTCGGGAGACGTGGTTCTGGAATTCGGTTGGCTCATAGTCAGTTGATACTTCCGTTTCTGCCCTCAATGCCGTAGGGCGCAAGATAGGCACACAATCTGCCCAATGCATCGTATTGATGTGAAACCTCCACCCAGCGAAGGCGGGCGCGCTCGCCGCGATTGCAAAAGAACCCGACACCGCCGTGCCGCAGCCGGTTGTCGGACCAGAAGTCCACCACCTGTCCCTGCGCCATGATGGTGAAGTCGCCGCCCCGCGCGTTCACCTGAATGCGATACAGCATATCGGAGCGGACGGTCATCGGCAAGGGCTTGTCGACGTGCGGCCCTTCCTTCCCATTGATGACCGCGTAGCGGACGATGTGGACCAGCGGCAGCGGCTCCCGGCTTCACTACGACAAACTTCATGGCGTAGTAGTTGTTCAGATCCTGCGCGCGGAAGGCCCATCCCATGGCTTTTTGATCGATTTCAGCCAAAAACTCGAAGCGGTAGTCGGTAAGATCGACGGTCGGCTTGAAAACCGCCAACGGGCCTGGCCGGACAAAGCCCGCCGCATCATAGGACCAGCTTCTGGTCAGGTTGGAGCGGCTCTCCCAGGCGTCCAGCCCGGAGCGAAAATCGTCGGCGTACTCAATGGCGGCGCGCTCCGATATGGTCTGGTTCACGGTCTTCCATTGATCGTCCACCAGCTTCTCCACCTGGCTCTGGACGCGATCCAGATTTTGCGGCGCCAGGTCTTTGATCGGCACCTTGGGAATGGACCCGGTGATGGCGACCACCAGCAGGACTGGAAGCAGCAAGCTGACCAGTTTCAGATCGCGCGGCGCACTCTTCCAGGCAGCCGTCAGCCAGCGCCAGGACGCGGCTGTTTCGCGCGCCGGATGGGCCGGAGCTTCGGATGCCTGCTCGTCGTCTGTAATGGTGTTGGTCCCTAGTTCTGCTACGCTGGTCTCGGCACTCAGCTCTGGAGCGCGCTTCGCGAATCGTAGGCGCAGCCTCTCCAGAACGCCCGGAACGGGTTGCGTCTCGTGTTCGGCATGCTGAATGGCGGAGGCGCTTTCCGCTTCAAACGCTTGCCGATGATCGTCGCAACAGAACTCATCGTCGAGACTGCTGGACGTGAGCGCAATATTGCAGTAGAGGCACCTCATCAGGTTTGACCCGATACCATCTTAGGTCCGAGGGAAGGGAATTGCTACGCAGTGAAATGCTTAAGGGACCTACGCAATTCGGCCTACAACCGCTGGTACGGTAGGCGTTTGACCTTAGATCTAGACCACTTCCTCACGGTCGTGGCTCAGCAACGCGTGTGCGCGGCTGGCGGAGCGACGCGACCAGCGCCAGCAGATCGTAATGCGGCACTTTCCGTTCGGGAAAGAAGCTGTTGACGGCGTCCAGCTGATTGGCGAAGACATCGAATACTGTCTCCAGCCTGCCGACCAACAACGTCTGCATGTGAGCGGGATGCAGATTGGCCAGCGCCAGCCCGCCGCCGGCCCTTCGCAGCTCCGCGCGGGCGTACAACAAGGTACCTAGTCCGGCGCTGTCGATCTTATCTACGCCGCCCAGATCAATCACCAGGCTACGTCTTCGCGCCGCCAGCACGTGGCGGATCTCATCGTTCAGCACAATGTCTTCCGGCCCGAACGTCAGGCGGCCCTGCAACTGGAGAATCGAGATTCCGTCTTGCTCCCGGCGGGTAACTTTTAGTGCCATTTGAGTGTCCTCGCGGGAATAAAGGCACGAGACGGGCCAAAGTACAAGAAATTGAAACTAAAGGCATTTTGCTAGGACAAGCGATTCCCGACCGGTCGAGTTTACGCGATGTCGCGCGATCCTGTGTGTGTTACGCCGCAAGCGGCGCGGGCAAGATTGGAAGCTGGGTAGTACAGTACTAAAACATAGGAACCATGAGGCATTGAGTGAGTGTTACCGTCGATCTGGACTTGACGGCCAGCGAATACCCCTATAGTATATCAATATAATATAGTAATGTCGGGCCCGAGAGGGAAGCCCGGCACGATGGAACCAAATGAGCCAGAAGATCCTGCGAAGTCTCCACCCGCTAACGATGCTTGCCGCGTGGGAAGCGGGAGCGGTTGGCTTCGTGATCCATCAAGTCGATCCGGCCGACGGGCGGCGCGAAGTGACGTTCAGTTGGGGAGTGGCGGCTCCCGAGACCGGCGAAACAGGCCTCACGGCAACGTCGTTCCCCTTGCACGCGGGAGATGAGGTGACCGGCATCCTTACCTTCGTGTTTCGCGGGGCTGCCATCTCGCCTGCCGCGCAGTCTCTATTGGAGCGAATCGCCGGAACCATCGAAGACGTTTGGAGCTTGTCGCCGCTGCCGGCCACTTACGCCCGGAACGCGGCTCGCATCGGTGAGTTGGAGATCGAACTCGCGGATTCGAAGATTGCCGATCGGGCGCGCGGAATGTTGGCCAGCGCCACGGCGCCCCGGGATGTCATCGATACCATGGTGCGGCACGTGGAGAGCGTGCTGCGCCCCGGACAACTGCGAACGGTTCTGGATGAGTTTACTCAGGAGATTGAGCAGGAACTTTCCGAGCGCGAGCTGGCCAATCAGGCGAAAGCCATTTTGCAAAGCCGCTACGGAATGTCTGAGGACCAGGCTCACGTGCATCTACGGCTGGTGAGCCGGAAGTCGCGCAAACGGCTGCGGGACGTGGCTCGGGAAGTTATCCAGGAGCCGCTGGCGAAGCACGCGCGATAATCCGTATCAGTGGCTCGGTGACTCATGCTGGACGAGCACGCTGCGCGCGGTGTAGCTTGTATTAACGGTCTCGCATGAAAATCTTCTTTGCAGGCGCGGTGCTATTATCGGCGAGCGTCTGGGCGCAAGTCCCCACGCCCGCCAGCCACTTCGGACATCCGATCGGCGTCGACCGCGAATTGCTCGATTGGGACAAAGTGGTTTCCTATTTCCAGGACGCTTTCGAAGACTAGCGACAAGATCCGTTTCGAGGAACTGGGGAAGACCGCGGAAGGCCGGCCGTTCATCGCGGCCACCATCAGCTCAGCGGCAACGCTGCGAAATCTGGACCACTATCGCGAAATCCAGGCGAAGCTGGCCGATCCACGGAGCACCACGCTCGCCGAAGCGGCCAGGCTGATTAGCGAAGGCAAGACGGTGGTGCTGATCACCTGCTCCATACACGCCACCGAAGTGGCGTCCACGCATTCCGCCATTCAGTTCGTCTATAACCTGCTGACGCAGGATACGCCGAAGTTTCGCGCCATCCTGGACAACGTGATCATCGTGCTGGTGCCGTCGCAGAACCCCGACGGTTTGGATATCGTGACGCGCTGGTATCGCAAGACGCTGGGCACGCCTTACGAAGGCACTTCGCCGCCGGAGTTGTATCAGAAATACGTGGGACACGATAACAATCGCGACTGGTACATCTTCTCCCAGCCGGAAACGCGGCTCACCGGCGTCGCTGCAAAATGCCTGGCATCCGCAAATCGTCTACGACGTTCACCAGCAAGGCTCCTACGCTTCGCGAATGTTCGTTCCGCCGTGGCTGAATCCCATTGATCCAAACGTCGACGCGACCCTGGCGCAGGAGGGCAACTATCTGGGGCTGGCCATGGCGGCGGATTTGACCGCAGCTGGAAAGAAGGGTGTCGTCACGAACGCGCTCTACGATTTTTGGGCGCCGGCGCGCCAATACATGGCCTATCACGGGGGCATTCGCATCTTGAGCGAAGCCGCCAGCGCCTCACTCGCCACTCCGCTGACCGTGCGGCCGGATGAGATTCAAACCACCGCCCTGGGCTATCAACCCGCGCGAGCGAAGCTGGAATTATCTGGAGCCGTGGGAGGGCGGGGCCTGGAAGATCGGTGACATCGTCGATTATCAACTGATCGCCTTTGAGAGCTTGCTGTACCAGGCCGCGCTGCGGCGCGCGGATCTGTTGCGAAACTTCTACGAAGTGGGCGAGCGAGCGGTGGCGCGCACGTCGCCCTACGCGTTCGTCATTCCGCGCGAGCAAGCGGATCCGGGGGCGGCTCGAAAGATGCTGGAGCTGCTGAGCTTCGGAGAAGTTGAGATCGAGCGTGCCAGCGATAGCTTCGCCGCCGGCGGAAAACATTACGCCGAAGGCAGCTACATCATTCGCATGCAGCAGCCTTACGGCAGCTACGCGAAGACATTGCTGGAACGGCAGCACTATCCCGATCTGCGACAGTATCCCGGCGGTCCGCCGCAGCGGCCGTATGACGTAACGGCGCAGACGCTGCCTCTGCTGATGGGCGTTGCGACGGATACGGTCGACGCGCCGTTCAGCGTGGCGTCGAAGCCCGCGAAATCGTTCAGCTTTGGGACGGAGCGCACGCTTGCGGCATCGGACTCCGACACCTGGCGCGCGGTCAATAAAATCTGGAACGGCGGCGCGCCTGTTTTTCGCGCGGTGGTGACGGGCAGTTTCTTCGCACAACATCCTGAAGGCGTCGAGTCGGTGAAAATCCCGCGGCCGCGCATCGCGCTGTACAAGAGCTACGTGCCGGCCATCGACGAAGGCTGGACGCGCTGGCTGCTGGAGGACTTTGGCTTCGCTTATCAGAATGTCGGGAACCCCGACATCGACGCAGGCAACCTGCGCCAGCGCTTCGATGTGATTGTGTTTCCCGATCAGCCGTCTTCGCAGATCAGCGCCGGCTTCGCCACGGGAACGATGCCGCAAGAGTACACGGGCGGACTGAATGCGAAAGCCGCGGCCAACTTGAAAACTTTCGCCGAGCAGGGCGGCACGCTGGTGTTCCTGAATCGGTCGGCGAATTTTGCCGTGGAGCACCTGCATCTGGACGTCAAGAATGTGGTGGCTGGAGTTGGGAACCGTGATTTCTATTCGCCGGGATCTTTGCTCAATGCAACGCTCGACACGCGGAATGCCATCACACTCGGGCTGCCGAAGAACATCGCGATCTGGAGCGAAGAGAGTCCGGCATGGGAGGTTCCGGCGAATAGCAAAGACACCATCATCGCCCGCTACCCCGACGATCACCTGCTGGCATCGGGATGGCTGCTCGGCGAGTCTTATATCAAAGGCCGGGCGGCGCTGGTTGAAGTGCCCATCGGACAAGGCGACGCCGTGCTGTTCGGCATGCGCCCGCAATATCGCGCGCAAAGCTACCAAGCGTTCAAGTTGTTTTTCAATTCGCTGGTGTTGAGTCCGGCGCGCTAGGGCGCTTGCTCACGCGCGCGGTTCTGTAAGCAGGTTACTGAACCACGACCGTTAGGGAGTGTTTTAAGAACTGCCGATCAGCACGCCGGTCAGGAACACCAGCACGCCGCCCAGCCCCACTTGCAGCACCGCGGATACCGGAGGCGTATCCATATAACGGTGCCGGATCCACGAAATGACTCCGAGTTCCACCACCACAACCAGCGCCGCGACGATCATCGCCAGGCGAAAGCTGGGGATCAGGAACGGCAGCGTGTGCCCGATTCCGCCGAGCGCGGTCATGAGCCCGCACACCGATGCCGCGCGCCCACGGATGGCCGCGGCCGGTGAGGCTGCCATCGTCGGAGAGAGCTTCCGCAAAGCCCATGCTGATGCCCGCGCCGAGCGATGCCGCCAGCCCCACCTTGAACGCATCGAAGCTGCTCTGCGTGGCCAGCGCCGCGGCGAACACCGGCGCCAGCGTGGAGACGGAGCCATCCATCAGCCCGGCCAATCCGGGCTGCACGATCTGCAACACGAACAGACGCCGGTTGGCTTCGTCCTCCCTGCGCTTGACGTCGGGCTGCAGCTTGGTCTTCTCCAGTTCCTCGGCGCGATCTTCGTGCGTGCGCTCTTCCTGCGCCAGATCGTCCAGCAATTGGCGAACGCCGGCGTCCTGCGCGCGCGCCGCGGCCTTCTCGTAGAAGCGGCGGCTCTCCACTTCCATGGCGCTGGCTTGATTGCGCACGGTATCCAGGCCGAGCGGCTGCATCAGCCAGACTGGATTGCGATGCACGAAGCCGCGCACGTCCTGGCGGCGGATCAACGGGATGTGTTCGCCGAACTTCTGGCGGAATAACTCGATCAGGCGGCGGCGATGGCCGGATTCCTCTTCGCGCATTCCGTCAAAGACCTCGGCGGAGGCGGGAAAGTTCTGGCGCAGGCCTTCGGCGTACTCGGCGTAGACGCGCTCGTCTTCCTCTTCGAGCGAAATGGCCAGGGCCAGGATTTCACGTTCGGAAAGGCTGTCGAAATTGCGCATGCCTCCATAATCTCAGGCGGCAGTCTCAAGCGCGCAGGCGGAGAAGGAACCAGCCGACTCCGACGGCCAGCAGCAGCGACGCGGCCACTGGTACGGCGCGGCGCAAGAACGACAGGCGCACCAGCCGGTCCAGAAGGAAAGCGAACAAGGCGATGAGAAGCAACTCGCACGATTACAACGCCTGTCAAGAAATGTCGCGATGTGATACCCGCTTTCAGTGAGGAACGCGGCGAAGTACGTGCCGTGGAACAGGCCCAGCACCGCCACCACCAGCCAGCGGCATGCCGGATTGCGGCAGCAGAATAATCTCGAATGCCAGATAAGCGATGGTGAGCGCGGCGGCGGCTTCAATGAAGCGCGGTGACAACGAAACGGTGATGCGCGGCGCGATGGCGCAGGCCAATGTCTCGGCCGCAATGAACGAGGCGGTGAGCGCCAGCAACTCGCGGCGGGTGCGGGCGGCCAATACCAGGCTCACAAGAAACAGCAGCGGGGCAAGTCCGCCGGCCGCGCGCATGAATCCACCGAAGATCTCGCGCGTGGCCGTCTCGAATGCCGTGGGCGGGCGGAAGCGGAGTTCGGCTTGGGTGTACGAAAGATCGAAGACCGCCTGGTCTGTTTTGTCGCCGCGATAGGCGCGCAACAGAGTGCACGTGATTGGGAACGGTGACGGAGGCGAGAGTGCATTCCACCTGCACCGTCTCCACCGGGGCAGGGAATTGATACTCCGCGGTGCACACGTAGGTGTCCTGCTCTTGCCGGCAGGCCTGACCGGAAGGCTTAGCCCACACACCGCCGCTTTGAAAGCGGACATGATCCAGCAGCGTGTGTTCCGGATCATGCACGTGCGCCACTTCGTACATCGGCATGCGCAATTCGTAGCTGGCGCGCGCGCCGTCCACTTTCAGATCGCCCGGTGCTCATGCTGACCATGTGGCCGAGCAGCGGGCGCCCAGAGTGGCAGGGGCACAAAAGCAGAACGCAGAATCGCTTCACAGCTCACCGCTGGGAGCGATACCAGATCGAGCGCTGCGCACGCGCCGCAGGCGTACAAAGATCACGCGCAGAATTGCCAGCACCGGGACCGACAGAAACATGCCCAGCACGCCCGCGATCTGATCGCCCGCCAGCACGCCAAACAGCACCAGCATGGGATTGAGCTGCACGCCTTTGCCCATGAGGTACGGCGACAAAGCGTAATCCTGCGCCATCCGGAAAAGCGATCCAAAAGAGCAGGTACAACAGAACGTGGCTATAGCCGCTGAGGCTGGTGACCAGCACGATGATCAGGCCCGCGGCCGCCGGCCCAACCACGGGCACGAACTCGCCGAGCGCGGCCACGCCGGCCAGCAGGACCGCGTAGGGTGCTCCGCTGAAGCCAGGAAAGAGGCCGTTGCGCGGCGAAACTGGCCAGCGGACAACAGGACCAGAGCGCGGATGTATTCGCCAAGCAGGAGATTGATATCTTCGAGAATATTGTCCACCACGGGCGCGGCGGCGCTCCTCCACGAAAGCCGCGACAAATTCATCCCGAATGGCTGCTGCCGTCTTTCAAGAAGAAGAACGCCAGAATGGGAATCAGAATCAGGTAGAGCGCGTACTTGGCGCCGGACACCAGTTGGCCGCCCAGGCCCTTGATATAGGGCAGGATCTGTCTGTCCTCCGCTGCTCAGTTCGTCTTCCAGCTTTTGAATCAGGCTGGCGCGCGCCGGCTCCAGCCAGGACGGCAACGGGAATCTTCTGCATCCATTCCGGATTCTTTACCAGATCGGGCAATCGCATCGCCAGAGTGTTCGCTTCGTCGGCCAGCCGCGAGCCCAGCGTGAATGCCAGGGAAACGATCAGGCGCCGACCAACGCCAGGTAGACGATGGCCAGTGCGATGCGCGGTGAAACTTGATGCGGCGTGATGCGCTCCACGAAACCCACCAGCGGCATCAGCAGATAGGCGAACAGCAGGGCAATCACGAATACCGCCAGCGTCTCGCGGACCGCGTAGGCGGTGGCCAGCAGCAATGCCACCAGGAACACGGTCCATGCAACGCGCGCGGCCTTGGGATCGACGCCTAACAAGCCCTTAGCATAACGTGACGAGCGGGCGTGAAGAGGGAACGCCGGAATGGCCACAGATGAACGCCGATCAACCCGGACGAGACGAACTCAAAGTCCGCGGCATGTGGAAAAGCACATGTTCGATGGGGCGGGACTCTCTCTAAACGTCGCGCACAACGCAGCGGGCCGCCATGGTTTTCTTCACCTGGCGAGCGCGTCCCGCGCCGTGCGCTCGTTGAGGCGCATTAGGCGTCCGAGTGGTCCGTAATCCGCTCCGCCTGATCCGACCGGTATGGTCAAGCGGCTCGCCGATCTGCGCGAGGTCGACAAGGAGCGCCTCCAACATACTCCAGGCCAGACTGGACTAATGTCGATGTCGCCAGGGTATTGACTACGTCGTTGCCGATCGTACCTTTGTTTATGCTAAATGTTGAAAGAAACACTATCGTAGGAGACTATCCGGTTCGGAAGAGAATTGAGAACTGGTCAGAATTGGGTTTCTGATCCGATCAATTCTGGCTTCCCGATTCTCAAGTCTCATCCGCAAGGAGATGCGCAAATGCAACGACTGCTTCTATTACTGATCAGCACGGTACTTCTCGGCGCGCAGGCGCCGCCGGATAGTACCGCCTATTCTGTCGCCTATGTCGATATCCTGCCGGCATCCAGAACCGCGGCGATCACTGCTATCAAGCAGTACAGGGATGCAAGCCGAAAAGACGACGGATTCCAGCGGATCGAGTTCTTCGAGCAGGCCGGACGGCCCGCACACTTCTGCATCATTGAAACGTGGGCCAACAGCAGAGACCTGGATACCCATGCCGCATCGGCAAATGCCAAGGACTTCCGAAATAAGATCGACTCGATGAGGCTGAGCGATTACGACCAGCGGCCTTACAAGACTCTGTCGTTGGGCGCCGCTCACAATGACAGAAGCAGCCGCGGCATATTCGTAATCACGCACGTGGATATCGGCGGCCAGGGCACAAACGCCGCGGACCTGCTTCGCAAGCTGGCCGAAGACAGCCGGAAAGAAGAAGGCAATCTCCGGTTCGATGTCTTACAGCACACGATGCGGGCGAATCATTTCACGGTTATCGAAGAATGGCAGACCGCGAAAACAATCGAGGCGCATGCGGCTGCCACTCATACGAAGGAATACCGGAACAGCCTTGCGCCGATCTCTGGCAGCCCTCTGGACGAACGTCTTTATAAAGTCGTGGAGTAAAACCCATGCAGTACGGCTCGCCCGCAGCTTAGTTCAACGTCCCATATCGTCAGCAGTTTTGTTGCAGGCGGCCCCGAGTGTCTACCAGACCGCGCAACGCTGTGCCGCAGGACGCGTCATCAGCTCGCTCGACTGGCAGTGAAATGCCGCTTGAAATTCCGGCATGTTCATCAGGGTCGCGTTGGCACGCCACTTCGCGATGGGGTGATTGTTGGTCGCGAGCCGCAGCCGCTCGGCTTCGGCGCGCATTTGAGTTCCCCAGATGTGCGCGTAAGAAATGAAAAAGCGCTGTTCGCCAGTATACCCGTCCGAATCCGGCGCTGGTTTGCCTCCAAGTGATTTTTTCCACGCCAGATATGCGGTTTCGAGGCCGCCTAAATCTCCCAACGCTTCGCCCAGCACCTGTCGCCCGTTGTGGTGCTGACCTCCACCAACATCGATCATGTCGAACTGATTCGCCACACAGCCCGCGCGGGTTTCGAAGTTCATGCGGTCCTGGTCCGTCCACCAGTTCCGCAGTCTTCCCGTATCGTCGTATTTCGATCCCGTGTCGTCGAACTGGTGCCCCATCTCATGACCGATCACAGCGCCGATCGCAGCATAATTGGCGGCATCGTCCGCATCGGGATCGAAGAACGGCGGCTGAAGAATGCCTGCTGGAAAAACCACCTTCGATTCGATCGCTGCCGAATACGCATTCACAGCCGTCACCGTCATGTTCCAGTCGACGCGGTCCGTTGGCTTGCCAATTTTCGAGAGTGCATAACTCTGTCGGTATTTCCATGCCGCGCGTGCATTATCAAAAAACCGGGCGCGATTCGTGGCGATTGAAGCATAATTGTGCCAACGATCTGGATACCCCACTTGAATCTCGACTGCAGCCAGCTTTTTGAGAGCGCTCTGCTTAGTAGATGCGGTCATCCAGGTCGCGCTCTCAATCTCGCCCTTCATCGCGGTCCTAAGATTCTCGACGATGAGCCGCACGCGCTGCTTCGATTCAGCCGGAAAATACTTTTCCGCATAGGCCTGGCCCATTGCGTCGCTAAGCTGAATTTCAACAATGTTCGCGCAGGTTTCCCATCTCGGCAATCGCCCCTGAACGCCAGAGAGAACCGTCTCCTCAAATTCAAAATCCTCGTCGGCGAACGGCTTCGACAAGTACGGCGAGGCCAGTTGCAGGGTTCGCCATCGTAGCCATGCCTTCCATGTTCCAAGCGGGGTGTCGCGCAGGAGCGTGTTGAATTTCCGCAGCATCGTAGGTTCCGTCACGAGAATCGGTGTCGTTGCCGGCACATCATATGCCTTCAGCAACTGCGCCCATGCAAAATCGGGCGCGAGTCCATCCACCTCCTTGATGTCCATCAGGTGATACGTCCTGTCCGGATCTCGCCGGTCCGCAATCGTCATAACGGCGGACGCATAGTCGCTCTCGAATGCCAGAATCATCTTCGCTTCTGCCGTAGCGTCCTCTTGGGACTTACCCGCCAATTCGAGCACCCGCACCGCATGTTTGACAAACTGATCGCGTAACTCGCGCGAGCGCGCATCCTGCTTCAGGTAATAATCGCGGTCCGGCAGGGAAAAAATCGAGCTGGGAGGGCGCCCAGAGCCATCGCGTTCTGCAATGATCGGCAGGATTCGCGAAGGAGTTTTCGCATCGCGCGCTGCCGAGAAGCGGAACAAGCCGACCACCTGCGAGTTTCCCGTGCTGGGCCGCGGCCCCGCCTGAAACGCGATCAGCGTCGCCACCAAATCGGCTTTCGTTTGAATCGCCATAATGCGATCCAAATCGGCCTTGACCGGCTCCAGCGCAAGCTTATCGATGGTCGCAGTATCCATGCAGCTCGCGTAGAAATCGCCCATCTTCCGGTAATTCACAGATCCGCTTTCCGCAGTTTCCGAAGCTTCGAGGATCGTTCGCATCCGTTCCCGATTCGCCTCGTCAAGCACCGACATCGTGCCCCAGGACGAGCGATTCGAGGGTATTGGATTCTTGTCGATCCAAGTCCCGTTCACGTATCGCCAGAAATCCGTGCATGGTTTGCACGTCTGGTCCATGTCTTCGGGATGAATCCCGCTCTTACGGACGTCTTGGCCACTGACCGCGACCGCCACCATAGCGAAAAAAAGCAGCTGCTTCCGCATAATTGGCCGATCGTAGCATAATTTCTTTATCGACGAGTCCAGATGGTCGGCACAAAGAAGCAGCCGATAAATGCGCGACATCAGGCGGAAACCTTCGTCCCGGTCAGTTGCCTCCCGAAGCTGTCGGCTGGCCACTCAAATCGACGAAGCGGCTACGTCTGTGCGAATGAAAACACTGCGGTCAGCGGTGTCCTCTATTGCTTGACCAGTTCCACGCGGCGGTTCAGAGTGCGGCCGGCTTCGTCGTCGTTGGACGCTAAGGGCGCATCAGGGCCGTTGCCGAAGGATTGAAGCCTGCCGGCAGCCACTCCATATTTCGTGACCAGCATCTGCACTACGGCGGCCGCGCGGCGCTTGGAAAGATCCAGGTTGCCCGCCAGGGCTCCCACATTGTCCGTGTGCCCTACTACGTATACTTTCATCGCCGCGTTCTGTTTTAGTAACTTCACCACTTCCTCCATGGCGGGCGCGGACTCGGGCTTTATATCCGCCTTGCCGGTATCAAACAGGATGCCATTCACCACGGAATGGCCGGAGTTGGTCAAGCCGTTGGACATTTCGGCAGCGTTAGCTACTATATCCTGTGTCAGCGCGATCTCCTTGACGATGTGTTCCCAAATTTCTCCATTGCTGCGGACCTCGAGTTGAATCCAGGTTTTGCCCATGTGCCCCACGAACTTATCGTGGAATTGGCTTTCGAAGACCATCGTGTACCCGGCGGTCCGCAGAGCGGTGCCCAAATTGCGCGCCAGCTGAGCGTTGCTCGCGGTCTTGGGCGACCGGTATTCGAGATAATGGAACTCACCCTCCACCTTCTGAGAACCCGCGCCGGGCATGCTGAAGGCAAAGGTATCGTCAGCGCTGTCCTTACAGTCGCTGATTACGCTGCCGGGGAAGCGGCTGATAAGCGGGGAATCCTGGCAACCCTTCTTGTCCTGCGCCGTGGCGACCTGCACGGTTATTAATATCGCGAAGCAAACCAGTCTCATCCTAATTCCTCTTCGAAACGGAGATGTCAGTCTACCACGCCGGGCCGGACGCCTCGGTGTTACTCGGGGAGGCGCGGGTGAAGTTCAGAATCCATTTGTCCAAATTGTCGCTAGCCTTGATCGGAAACGCCTCGGCGCACGAGGGCCCGGGGGCGAAGATCCGGGACAGCCAGACGAAGAGCGCCCATCAAGGCATCAACCTTGAACAAGCGCCAGACGCCGCCGTACAGTGCATACGCGCCGCAGATGCCATAGCTTACACTCAAACTACATGCTCAACCGGGGCTATACATACACCACAATCATCAACAGGAAATATTATGGACAAACCCTGCTCTCCCACTTGGCAAGCCTTTACTCCCACTCAACCCCACAAGCCTGGCAACAAAAACTAAACAACGGCGAAGTCACCCTCAACGGCGTCACCGCCACCGGAAGCGAATCCGTCACTTTAGGCCAAACCCTTGTCTGGAACCGTCCACCCTGGATCGAACCAGACTCCCCTCAGCACTTCGAAGTGCTGTTTGAAGACCCCCATCTGTTGGCCGTAAACAAACCCAGCGGACTCCCCACCCTCCCCGGCGGCGGCTTCATGGAAAACACCCTGCTGCGCTGCGTGCAAAGGCGATCCCCCAACGCAAACCCTGTCCACCGGTTGGGCCGAGCCACCACCGGCATCGTCCTCTTCGCCAAAACACCGCAGGCGGCCTCTAATCTATTCACAAACTGGAACACACCCAAAATTCAAAAAATCTACCGGGCGCTGGGTCAAAACATCGCACAGCACGACGCCTACGAAATCCTCACACCCATCGGCCTCGTACCGCACCCGCTCATCGGCTCCGTGTGGGCCGCCAACCCAAGTGGCAAACCATCAAAGTCATTGGCAAAGGTGATCTCACGCACCACCAGCACCACAACATTTGAGGTAAGCCTAAATTCGGGCCGCCCTCATCAAATCAGAATCCATCTGGCATCCATCGGCCATCCCCTGGTAGGCGATCCTCTGTACGGCTTAACCGGCCAGCCTCTTCAAAATCTCCCCGGCCTCCCCGGCGATGGAGGATATTTCCTGCACGCCCAATATCTGAAATTCCACCACCCCATCACCGGAGAACAAATCAATCTTGAGGCAGCTTTGCCGTCTGGATTCCCTGAGAGCGTGGTGGCACCCACTGGATTTGCGCTGGAAGGACAACGAGATGCGAAAAGGGTTTACGAGAAAACCGAAAGCGGACGAGCCCGCGACGCCAGGCAAGAACTACATAACTCCGAGCGGGCTGCAGCGTCTCCAAGATGAGCACCGGTTTCTGCTCACCAGGGAACGCCCGGCCGTGACGGAGGTGGTGGCGTGGGCTGCCAGTAACGGCGATCGCAGTGAAAACGCCGACTATCAGTACGGCAAGCGGCGGCTGCGGCAGATCGATGGGCGGATTCGCTTTCTCAGGAAGCGGATCGAAGCTGCGGAAGTGGTGGACCCGGAAACTCCGAGAACGGGGCAAGCGGCCACGAGAGCATTCTTCGGCGCGACCGTGCGCTATGCCAACGCCGTGGGAGTGGAGCGAGTGGTGAGCATCGTGGGCACCGACGAAGTCGATCTCGACCGTAACCACATCAGTTGGGTGTCGCCTCTGGGGCGCGCGTTGCTGAAGTCGGCAGCCAGGCGACAGCGTTGTACTCCAAGCGCCGGGCGGTACAGAATACCTGGACGTGCTGGAAGTGTGTTACGAGCGAATTTCGGTGGAACCGTTCCGTGAGCCGCCTGGATCCGAGTCCTCGTCAAAGGGACCCTCTCGCCGACCCATTCCAACTGACGAAGGTTAACGAGGCGGCACACGAAAATTCCACGTCACGAGCAAGGACGAATTGTGAGCCGACTAGGGCCTTCGTTCCGCGATCATCCCACCCCATGTGAGGATCGCTCGCATGCAATGAGTACTGTTCACCCAATCCGCGCTCGTATGCGTTCAGCCATTCCCGATTCGGCTCGCGACCGCGGACACGAGCACTTGGTAGTTTGACGGGAAACGGCGGCTGCCCAGATGGTGCGGGCTGGCTGGTGAATGCTAGCGAAGGCGTCGTGTTTGACCGCCGAGGGGATCGAAGCACTGTCTAAGGAGCCTCATTGAGTATCGTATTCTGAGAATGGTGTCCACCACCAGTACGGGTCAGATGCGTCAGCTGGTCGAAGATCTGCAGACGCTCGAAGACCGGCTGCGGCAAGGCGGCGGACCCAAGCGAATCGAGAAGCAGCATCGCGACGGCAAGCTGACGGCGCGCGAGCGGATCGCGAAGCTGCTGGATCCCGGCGCGATGTTTCTCGAGATCGGCCTGCTGATCGCTTACGACCAATACGACGGCCAGGCTCCCGCGGCGGGAGTGGTCACGGGCGTCGGAAAGATCGAAGGACGGCCGGCGATTATCGTCGCCAACGACGCCACGGTGAAGGCCGGCGCGTGGTGGCCGGAGACCATCACGAAAATTCTGCGCGCGCAGGAAATCGCGATGCGCAATCGCGTGCCGATCGTCTACCTGGTGGATTCGGCGGGCGTGAATCTGCCCTTTCAGGACGGCATTTTTCCGGGCCAATACGGCGCGGCGCGCATCTTCTATTACAATTCGCTGATGCGGCGGCGACTGCATGTTCCGCAGATCGCGGCGGTGATGGGGCCGTGCATCGCGGGCGGCGCGTATCTGCCGGCTCTGAGCGACGTGATCATCATGGTGGAAGGAACCAGCTTCATGGGGCTGGGCGGGCCGAATCTGGTGAAGGGCGCGGTAGGGCAAGTGGTCGACGCGGAATCGCTGGGCGGCGCGCGCATGCATACGATAGCCAGCGGCGTGGCGCATTACATGGCGAAGGACGATGCAGCGTGTCTTGCAATTGATCCGCGAGAGATTTCGCGCGCTGGCTCCCGCGGCCGCGGACGCTTGAAGGATCATCGCCCGCGAAAGCCCGCCGAAGGTCTCTACGATCTGATGCCCGCCGATCACCGGCTGCCCTACAACATCGAAGACGCGATCGAGCGCATATTCGATGGCGGCGATTATCTCGAGTTCCAGCCCGAATATGCGCCGGAAATGTTGTGCGCCGATGCGAAGCTGTTCGGGCGCCCGGTGGCGCTGGTTGCGAATCGGCGCGGGTTCCTCAAGACCGAGAGCGGGCCGCGCATCGGCGGCATCGTGTACGCCGAGTCGGCGCGCAAGGTGGCGTACTTCGTCGAGAACGCGGAGCGGAACGGCGTGCCGCTGATCTATCTGCAGGATGTCTCCGGGCTTCATGGTGGGCGTGGAGGCGGAGCGCGATGGAATCATTCGCGCCGGCGCGGAGATGGTGGAGACCATGGCGTGCGCCACGGTGCCGAAGATCGTGCTGACGCTGAATCACGCGAGCGGCGCGGGATATTACGCGATGGCGGGCCAGGGCTTCGATCCGAACTTCACTTTTGGCTGGCCGACGGCGCGCATCGGAGTGATGGAGGGCGATTCGGCGGTGCAGGCGATTCACGGGCCGGAGCTCGAGAGGTTGAAGGCGGAGGGCAAGCCGGTGCCGGAGGAACTGCAAGACGCGCATCGAACGGACGCGCGCGGATTACGATCGCTGGCTGGACGCGCGCTACGCTGCGGCACGTGGGCATGTCGACGCGCTGATCGATCCGTTGCAAACGCGGCGCGTGCTGGCGTTCGCGCTGGAGATCGCGACGGCGCATGGGCATCGCGAGCATTTGGTATTGGAGACGCTGTAGCCGATGATTCGAATCGCGAATGGGCAGGGCTTTTGGGGCGATTGGCTGGAAGCTCCGGTGCGGCTGGTGGAGCAGGGCCCTATCGACTATCTGGCGCTCGATTATCTGGCCGAAATCACCATGTCGATTCTCCAGAAGCAGAAGGAGGCCGATCCGAATCTGGGCTATGCGCGCGATTTTCCGCCATTGATTGCGCGGATTCAGCGGCTTCTCATCGAGCGGGAAGTTAAGGTGATTGCCAATGCCGGCGGCGTGAATCCGGTGGCCTGCGCGCGCGAGGTGCGGCGCGTGGCGCCTTCGTTAAAGGTCGCGGTGGTGCTCGGCGACGACGTGTTCGGGCGCTTGGACGAATTCGTCGCGGGCGGGCACGCGATGAAAAACATGGACACCGGCGAGCCGCTGAGCACGATTCGCGACCGCATCCTGAGCGCGAATGCTTATATCGGCGCGTTTCCGCTGGCGGAAGCTTTGGCCGCGGGCGCCGATGTCGTCATCGCGGGCCGCTGCACCGATACGGCGCTGTCGCTCGCGCCCATGATCCATCGCTTTGGGTGGAAGGCGGACGAGTGGGACAAACTTGCCGCTGGAACAATTGCGGGGCATATTGTCGAATGCGGCGCGCAGTGTACGGGCGGCAATTGCCAGGTGGATTGGCAAAGCATTCCGGATATGGCGAACATCGGCTACCCGATTATCGAGGCCGACAACGACGGGCGGTTCAGCATCACGAAACACGAAGGCACGGGCGGCCGCGTCTCGGTAGACGTAATCAAAGAGCAGCTGCTCTACGAGCTGGGCGATCCGAAAAACTACATTGCGCCCGATTGCGTGGCCGATTTCACCAGCATTCAGTTGAAGGACGCGGGACCGGATCGGGTGCAAGTTTCGGGCATTCGCGGAGCCGCGCGGCCGGAAATGCTAAAGCTGTCGATCGCCTATTCGTATGGCTGGAAGGCGATTGGCACGCTGGTGTACAGCGCTCCGCAGGCGCTGGAGAAAGCCAAAGCCGCCGACCGGATCGTGCGCGAGCGGCTGCAGCAACTGGGGCTGCAGTTCGAAGAGATCTACACGGAATTTTTCGGCGTAAATGCGTGCCACGGGCCGGTGGCTGTTCCGAATCCCGATCCGCCCGAGGTGCAACTGCGCATCGGCGTGCGCGGGCAGGATCGCAAGGCCGTCGATCGATTCACGCGCGAGCTGATCCCGCTGGTGCTGAGCGGTCCCCCGACGGGCACCGGCTTCGGAGAAGGGCGTCCGCCGGTGCGTGAGGTGGTGGCCTACTGGCCGGCGCTGATTCCGCGCGAACTGATTCAAACTTCGGTGGAGGTGGTGGAATGAAGATTCCGCTCGCGCGCATCGCCCATGCCCGCTCCGGCGACAAAGGCGATACGTCCAACATCGGCATTATTGCGTTCGATGCGCGGTATTACCCGGTGTTGGTTCGCGAAGTCACGCCCGAAAGCGTAAAGCATTTCTTCGGCGAACTGGTAAAAGGAAATGTCGAGCGCTTCGAATTGGCGAATCTGGGCGCTCTGAATTTTCTGCTGCATGAGGCGCTGGGCGGCGGCGGGACGTTGTCCTTGCGCGTCGACGCACAAGGCAAGACTTTGGGTGCAGCGCTGCTGCGGATGGAAATCGAAGTGGGCGAGGGAGAATTGGCGGAGTAAGAACGCTCCCTGTGGTCGCGGCTCGGTAAGGGTCGTGGTTCAGTTTTTGGGTTTCTTGGTGAGGAATGATGTGTCGAATTTTCCCGCGATAAAATCGGGGTCTTGCATGATCCGTTGGTGCAGCGGGATGGTGGTGTAGATGCCTTCGACCACGAACATATCCAGGGCGCGGCGCATGCGGGCGATAGCCTCAGTCCGGTCGCGTCCGTAAGCGATCAGCTTCGCGACCAGGGAATCGTAGAAGGGCGGAATCACGTAGTCGGTGTAAGCCGCGGTATCCACGCGAATGCCAACGTCGCCCGGCAGGTTGAGCGCGGTGATTCGCCCAGGCGAGGGCGCGAATGTTTCCGGATTTTCGGCGTTGATGCGGCACTCGATGGCGTGGCCTTTGATGGTCACCGGCTGCTGGATGATCTCGGGCAGTTTGTAGCCCGCCGCGATCAGGATCTGGCTCTTCACCAGATCGATCCCGGTGATGGATTCAGTGACCGGGTGCTCCACCTGAATGCGCGCGTTCACTTCGATGAAGTACAGATTGCCGTTGCGATCCATCAGGAATTCGACTGTGCCGGCGTTGGTGTAGCCGATCTTCGTCATGGCGGCGCACAGCCGTCCGCGCATCTTCTCGCGAAGGTCGGGCGTCATGGCCGGTGAAGGACCTTCCTCGAGAAGTTTCTGATGACGCCGCTGGATGGAGCAATCGCGCTCGCCCAAAATCTCGACGTTGCCATGCTCGTCGGCCAGCACCTGGAACTCGATGTGCCGGGGCGATTCCACCAGCTTCTCCATGTAAACGTCCTGCGATGAGAACGCAGCCCCGGCTTCCTGCTGCGCCTGCGTCAGCAAGGACGGTAACTCGGAGGCGGCGTGAACCATCCGCATGCCCCGTCCGCCGCCGCCGGCCGAGGCCTTTAGCATCACCGGGTATCCGATCTTTGCGGCCGTTTCCAGGCCCTCCTCCGCGCTCTGGAGAATTCCTTGGGAGCCCGGCAGTATGGGCACGCCGCATTCGGCCATGGCGGCGCGGGCATGCTGCTTCAGACCCATGGCGCGCGTGACGGCAGGCTTGGGACCGATGAACTTGATCTCAGACGTCTCGCACACTTCGGCGAAATCGGCGTTCTCGCTCAAGAATCCGTAGCCCGGGTGAATGGCGTCGGCGTTGGTGATTTCGGCGGCGCTGATGACGGACGGAATGTCGAGATAGCTGCGGGCGCTCTTGGCGGGTCCGATGCAGATGGCCTCGTCGGCAAATCGGACATGCAGGCTGTGGCGGTCGGCCTCCGAATACACCGCGACGGTCTTGATGCCCAGATCCTTGCAGGCGCAGATAACGCGAACGGCGATTTCGCCGCGATTGGCGATCAGAATTTTCTGGAACATGGCAATTTGGAAACACCAACTCCGGGTTAACGCGGGCGGATGGCGAAAAGAGCTTCTCCGTATTCCACGGGCCGGCCGTTTTCCGTCAGCTTGGCCACCACCGTTCCGGCGACGTCCGATTCGATTTCGTTCATCAGCTTCATCGATTCGATAATGCAAAGAATCTGGCCCGTTTCAACGGCGTCGCCTACTTTAACGAAGGCCGGATCGCCGGGCTTGGGCGAATCGTAATACGTGCCGACGATGGGGGACGGGACGATGTGCTCGTTCACTCGCGGGGGCTGCGGCGGTTGTGGAGCGCCGCTAGGTGCGGCGTCCACTACACTGACAGGCGCCGATGGGGCCATGGCTACCGGCATCGCCATTTCTTGCCGATCCAGCGTGCGGCGGATGCGCACACGATCCTCGCCGCGCTGCAGCTCCAACTCGGCGATACCGCTATCAACCACCAGCCGGATCAGCTCTTTAATTTCGTCATTGGTCATTCTAGAGAAGTCTTAACTCCTTGGATGTGGGGGTGAGAACTTCGCAGCCGTTTCTGGTTACCAGCACGGTATCTTCGATGCGAATTCCCCCGAAATCGCGAACGTAAGCGCCAGGCTCAATTGTAATCGCCATGCCGGGCGCGAGTTTGGTTTTGTCGCGGCGGCCCAGGCGCGGCCCTTCATGAATCTCAAGACCCAGGCCATGGCCGGTGGAATGTACGAACTCTTTTCCCAGGCCTTCGGTTTCAAGCACGTGGCGAGCCGCGCGATCCACGTGCGCCGCGGTGACCCCCGGCCGGACCGCGTCGATGGCCGCCAGTTGAGCCTTCAAGACCGCATTGTACATGCTGCGCACGCGGCGGCTGGGCTGGCCCAGGAAAAGCACCCGGGTCATGTCGCTCATGTAGCCATCCTGGCACGCGCCCATATCTATCAATAGTAGTTCATTGTTGGCCAGCTTACGTGACGTGGGCTGGGCGTGGGGCAGGGCGGATCGTGGTCCCATGGCAACGATGGTTTCAAAGGCCGCTTTTTCGGCGCCCAGCCGCCGCATCTGGTATTCGAGCTCGGCTGCGATCGCGGATTCCCGCGCCCCCGGCCGGATCGATCGCGTGGCCTTTTCGAAGGCCTCCGAATTGGTCAGCACGCTGCGGCGAATTCGCGCGATTTCGTCGTCCGACTTCACCATCCGCAGGCGGTCCACCACCGGTCCGACCGGCTTGAGCGTAACCCCGCGCGGCAGCGATTTCGCGATTCGCTGATGAACCTCGTACAGCATGCGCGAGGCTTCAAATCCGACGCGCTTGATCCGGCGCTTGCGAATGGCCTGGAGGGCCGCTTGATCGAGGGGCGTCTTGGTGACGGTCTGCACCTCGCAAGTGCATTCTTCGGCAGCCTGAATGGTGAAGCGCGGATCGGTGAACAGGGTTAGCGAATGCGGCGTGTCACCCGGGGTCTCACTTGGGGTGATCAGCAGCAGCCCATTGTCGCCGGTGAAGCCGCTGAGGTAACGGATGTTGGGTGGCGCGGAAACCAGTAACGCATCGATTTTCAGCTCGCCGAACGGAATAGGGGATCGATCAGCCGACACGCAGTAGAAGCTTTCCGGTCGTCTTACGGCCTTCGAGATCGCTCTGCGCCTGGGCGGCATCGGAAAGCGGATAAACCTTGTGGATGTGCAGCTTCAGCTTGCCTTGTCCGATCCAATTCAAAACGTCGCTGGCGCGCCAATCCAATTCCTCGGGCGTAGCAGTGTAATTGCCCAACGTTGGACGCGTCAAGAACAGCGAACCTTTTTGGCTCAAAATGAGCGGCGCAAAATCCGTGACCGGCCCGCTGGCGTTTCCGAAGATCACCAGCATGCCGCGCGGGCGCAGGCAATCGAGGCTTTTCATAAAGGTGGACTGGCCCACCGAATCATAAACCACGTGCATGCCCTTGGCTTTCGCGGTGAAATCTTCCTTGGTGTAAATGATCACTTCGTCGGCGCCGATTTCTCGGGCCTGCTTGGCTTTCTCCTCGTCGCCCACAGTTGCGATCACGTGCGCACCCAGCATCTTCGCCATTTGAACGATCAATCGCCCGGTACCACCGGCCGCCGCGTGGATCAGACAAGAATCGCCGGGCTTGAGCGGATACGTGGAGTGCGTGAGATAGTGCGCGGTCATGCCTTGCAGCAGCGCGCCAGCCGCGGCTTCAAAGTCCACCGCTGCGGGAATCTTGACCAATTGCCAGGCTGGAACCACGGCATATTCGGCGTAGGACCCGCGCGCCATGGCATAAGCCACTCGATCGCCCGGCGCGACATTCTTCACATCGGGTCCGATGGATTCGACGGTCCCGGCGCCCTCGCTGCCCAGCACGATGGGCGGAGGAGCGGCAAACACGCCCTTGCGGAAATAGATATCGATGAAATTGACGCCCGAGGCTACAATCTTGACCAGCGCCTGACCGGGGCCGGGCGACGGCGTTGGAAGGTCCGCGAATTTCAGGTTCTCGACGCCGCCGGTCTGTTCGACAAAGACAGCTTTCATAGTGTTCGCAGTATCCTCCGGGTATGAACGGTAATTGCGTACAAGATCAGGTATAGCAGGCTGAACGGGAACAATACCACTCGCGCCAGGGTGCGGACGGCGCCGGAGCCGGTAAGGCCGGCGCGAAAAAGGATGAAATAGCGGATGGTAGCCAGGTTCGCGTGGTCCACCCAAAAGTAGTCGCCGTTTTCATTGAGTGCGAAAACCTTGCCGGGAAGACGCGCCGCCAGCATCCATTTCCATTTGGTCATGATGGGTTCAGCCGAGCAGATGATCCCGACGATGCTGTAGCTGTTGGCGCCGAGTTCTTTGTAAAGGCGCTGCCGGGCGGGGCCGGCCGGATAGTCGGTGACGCGGTAGACGGCGCCCTGATCCTGGCGAAAGTTCCGGGGTACGCCGGCGTAACAGGTGACTAGGTCGCAAATCATTTCCGAATGGTTTTGATAGAGGACCGGAAGCAGGTTCTCAAACAGCTGGCGGCTGCCGCTCTCGACGAGAAGAACGCGCGAGAAAGGCGGGATGGATTGAGTGAAGAAATGGCGCATCGACCCGTTTAGGTGAGCTCGAAGAAGGCGGAGACGGGGGAAGAGAAGCCGGGCAGGAGGGGATCGGTGATGGATTGGGTCGTTTTCAGTTCGCGAACAGAATCGGCAGTGTGAAGCATCACGGAACGAGCTTCGGGGTAGACGATCCAGACCGATTTGGATCCCCCTTGCAAATATGCGTCGGCCTTGTGCTTCAAGTGCCGCGCCGTTTCGGTATCATCGACAACTTCGATCGCGAGCTCCGGCGATCCCTGGAAGAACTCCGCTTGTTCACTGAGTCGAGCGCGGCTCGTGACGCAAACGTCAGCGGCGAACGCGTCGAATTTGCCGACCCGGGCTCCCAAACCAACCAAACACTTGAGCGGCAATTGGGGATTTTCGCTCAAAAACTCCATCAATCGTGCCGCGATTTGGGCCTGGATAAGACTGTGACGTAGATAGGGGACTGGCCTAACTACTACTTGGCCCGCGATCAACTCATCTCGAATCCGATTGCCCCACTGATCGTATTCCATGGGCAACGCCAGGAACTGATCGGACGTGAGGAGGGTAGTCGCCGCCATCGCTACTATTCTAGCGCGCGCGCCTCAAATGCCCCAGCAGTGCTGGATTCGACGCGGATTTACGTAAAGAAGCCGGACGGGGGAAGAAAGCCGGGACCGAGCGAACCTTTGATCGACTGGTCACTTTTGGGTCAAGGGACTGGGTCGTTGATGTGAACCTGCTACTACCGGTGCTTCGGTTTGTCGGAAGTGTTGCCTCACTACCGAATCGGCAGCAGGTTGGGGATACACGCTTCCAGGCTCCTCCGCAGTGGTCAAGGCGGATAAATCAACTGCTAATTGGACCGGACACATCATAAGCTAACGACACAGTGTCAACGCCGTGTCAACGCCGCTGCGGAGCCACCCAAGTCAGGTGTATAATCCACAAACTGGCGAAAACGATAAAATACGGGCGCCAGGAATGCCGCATGCCACGCGATGATATGGGCAAAACCTGCTCTCTTTGTTTTAATGGCGGCGGATCTCAGCTCAGAGGGAGAAAGGATCCCAAGTGCTTCGTAAAATCGCTCTCATCACGCTGGCTCTCGCCGGCATTCAGGCCGCATGGTGCCAACCCACCGTTCAGCCGCCTTATTCGTCGAACTACACAGTGGTTTCGCTTGGGGGGCTCCCAGGCTCTCTCCTCGTGGGCGCCCTCGCCTTTCGAAACCCCTCAACGCTCCTGATTACAGAAGGCGAGGGCAGCTCGACCATCTACGCGGCTCCCGTGACACGGGCGGCAAACGGTCATGTTACTGGTCTTGGGACCCCAGTCGTGTTCGCAAGCGGGGCTTCTGGGCTGGACGCAGGGCTCGCTTTTGGTCCCGGCGGTGTGCTCTTCGCCCGAAGCTACTCATCGGTCCTATATGAGTTTAAGCCCGGCAGTACCAGCCCGGATTCGAGCGTCAATTTGACGACGTTCGACGGGTATCCGGGCGATTTCGGAACGATACAGTTCGTCCCCCCGGGCTTTCCGGGGGCGGGCGTTCTGAAAGCCCCCGACTTCAGAAGCGGCAATTGGTATGACGTCACGCTGGCAGTAAACGGCTCGGGGACGTACGATGTGACCAAAGTGACGGGGCCGACCGTGACTGCGAATGTCTACCCATTTGGCATCTTCTATGTGCCGTTGGGCAGCTCTCAGTTCAGTTCCCCTTCGGTGCTGGTGAACCAGGGTTATACCGGTCCTATCTGGGCTTATGCCACAGACGCGCACGGCAACCCGACCGGTAGCGGCACCCCCATCGTGGGGGGCACCTTCTACCCGTACGGCGCGGCCTTCGATCCGCTGACTGGCGACATGCTCTTCTACAACTACGACGACAATAACGCGTATGCGCTGCAAGGATTCTCTCCAGGCGCGCTGACGGCCACTTCCGGAAATCCGCAGTCGGCGATCGTCGCCAACCAATTTGGGAGTCCGCTGACCGTTACGCTGACTAATCCCTATGGCAGGCCCATCCGCGGCGTGACCGTCCACTTCGCAGCGCCCACTTCCGGAGCCACCGCCAAACTGTCCGCCAGGAGCGCCGTTACCGCGGCTGACGGAACGGCGAGCGTTACCGCCGATGCGAACGACTATGCCGGCTCTTACATGGTCACGGCCACAGTATACGGCCTTTCCGCGACTTTCTCTTTGACGAACGTCGCTGTCGAAAGCGTGGCGCTATCGCCCGCTTCCGTCTTGGGCGGCACCTCGACGACTGCCAGTACGGTCACGCTCACCTCCTCCGCTCCGCCGGATGGCGCGACTATCACGCTGACCAGTTCCAATCCCGCGCTAGCCGTAGTACCCGCTTCCGTAACTGTGAGTGAAGGTTCGACGATCTCGCCTCCATTCACCATCACCACCACCCCGGTCGCCGCTGTGACTCAGGTGACCATCACTGCCAGCGACAGCGTCCACCAGAGGGCCGCCACGCTCACTCTAAGACCCGCCGTGCTAACCGCGGTGGAACTGTCGCCTAAGTACGCAGTAGGCGGCAAATCTACCACTGGGAATACCGTGACGCTGAACGGCGAGGCGCCGTCGGCGGGTGCGGTCGTCACCTTGCTGAGCAGCGATCCCGCGGTGGCTTCCGTGCCCGACTCCGTGACGGTCCCGGCCGGCGCTACGGTTTCACCTGTCTTTACCATCACGACAACCGCAGTCGCAGCTCAGACTTCCGCAACGATCTCGGCGACTTACAACGGCGTGACCAAGAGCGGTACTCTGACCGTACTCTCGCCACGGGTGGCGTTGCTGAAGCTGTCGTCGGCGAGCGTGACGGGTGGCAGCTCAACGACGGGCAACGTAGTGGCGCTGGACGGCCCGGCGCCAGCGGGAGGCGCAATTGTAACACTGACCAGCGGCGACCCGTCGGTGGCCACGCCGCCCACCCCGGTGACGGTGGCAGCCGGCGCCACTTACGCCACCTTCAAGATCACTACCAAGGCGGTGACGACGAGTACGGTTGTTCCGATCACGGCCAGTTTCGGAGGAACATCCAAGACGGCGAACTTGACGGTCACGCCGTAGCTATCGCGGGTGGTTCCCTCATATCGGACTGGCTCTCTCAACAAGGAGTACGCCCGAGAACTTCGGGACGGGGCGAGTGAAGAAGTGGCGCATCGACCCGTTTAGGTGAGCTCGAAGAAAGCTGCGACGGGGGAAGCGAAGCCGGGAAGAAGGGGGTCGTCGATAGTTTGATCGCCCTTTAGTTCGCGAAGCGAGTCAAAGGTATAAACCATCACCGATCGGACTTCAGGAAAAACGATCCAGACTGAGCTGAGAGCCATTGGCCAGATACGCGGCAGTTTTGATTCTGAGATAGGCCGCACTTTCGCTGGGAGACACGACCTCGATCGCGAGCTCGGGCGCACCCTGGATGTATTTGTGCTTGTCAGGGCTCAAACGGTTGATCGCAATGAGGCAAGAGTCGGGAATAAACGTATCATTGGCGTCAATCACGAACTCGGTATCAGGAAGAGCAATGAGCCCGAGGCCTGTGTTTGTGTGAAGGTAAACGTGCAGTGCGTGCAGGATGTTGCCTCGGATAATGTCGTGCCGTTGCGCTGCGTGGGGCATTGAGACCACGTCGCCGTTGATGAGTTCCCGATGAAGGGGGTTGCCGTACTGGTCGTAATTCCTCGGGCAACGCCAGGAACTGATCGGACGTGAGGAGGGTAGTCGCCGCCATCGCTACTATTCTAGCGCCAGGGTTGAACTGTCGTGCCTAAACGCCCCAGCAGTAGTCTTCCACAACCTTGTCGACGTTTTCGTCTTGCTCGGTCAGGCGCATCAGCTCCAGGCGGATGGCGTCCACCAGCGCGCCCCAGCTGGCTTCGATCACGTTGTCGGAGACGCCGACGGTGGCCCAGCTGCGGCGATGATCGGACCATTCCACCAACACGCGAACCTTGGCGGCGGTGCCTTTCTTCGGCTCCAGCACGCGGACCTTGTAGTCCGTCAGGCGGACATTTTTCACCTGCGGATAGACATTGGAAAGGCACTGGCGCAGGCACAGATCGAGCGCGTTCATGGGACCTTGGCCGGTGGCGCTGGCGGTGTGAACGCTGTCCTGGATGCGCAGCGTAACGGTGGCCGTGGTTCCGCCGACCAGCCGCGTGGTGACGTCGTAGTTCACCACTTCGAACACGCTCCAGCCCGGATGCAGCGCCTCGCGAACCAGCAACTCGAAGGTGCCTTCGGCGGCCTCCAATTCGTAGCCCTGATGTTCCAGATCCTTGATGCGCTCGAGCAATTGCCGGCGCGCTTCCGAATCCAGGCGCTCGGCCAGGCCATGCTGCTTCAGCTTGTACAGTACATTGCCGCGGCCCGAGAGATCGCTCAGCAATACGCGTTGCCGGTTGCCGACCATTTCCGGCTTCACGTGCTCATAGGTGGATGAATCCTTCAAAACGGCGCTCACATGCACGCCGCCCTTGTGCGCGAACGCGCTGTGGCCCACATACGCTTGATCGTTGCGCATCGGCAGGTTCGCCAGCTCGGCGATGTAGCGCGCGACGGTGGTCAAGGTTTGCAGATTCTCGCGGCCGATGGTGGTGTGGCCGAGCTTCAACTCCAGATTCGCGATGATGGACACGATGTTGGCGTTGCCGCAGCGCTCGCCATAGCCGTTGATGCAGCCTTGCACGTGCGTGCATCCGGCTTCCACGGCCGCGATGGTATTGGCCACGGCGACTTCGCAATCGTTATGCGTGTGGATGCCGATGACGCCGTCGAACCGCTTGCGAACTTCCGAGACCACTTCAATGATGCGATGCGTTAAATTACCGCCGTTGGTGTCGCACAGGCACAGCACGTCGGCGCCGGCCTTCTTGGCGGCTTCGAGTGTACGCATGGCGAACTCGGGGTTGGCGTTATAGCCATCGAAGAAGTGCTCGGCGTCGTACACCACTTCGCGGCCGTGGTCTTTGAGATACTTTACCGTTTCGCCGATCAGGAGCAGATTTTGCTCTTCATCGATGCCGAGCGCCCGGTGCACGTGCAAGTCCCAGCTCTTGCCGAAAATGGACACGGTCGGCGTCTCGGCGTCGAGCAACGCGCGCACGTTGGGATCCTGATCCACGGCGTTTTTGGCGAAGCGCGTGGATCCGAAGGCGGTCAGCCGGGCGTGCTTCAGCTTCAAGCTCTTCGCGCGCTTGAAGAACTCCTTGTCCTTGGGATTAGAGTTCGGCCATCCGCCCTCAATATAATCGATACCCAGCTCATCCAGCTTCTGCGCGATGATCAGTTTGTCGTCGACGGAGAATGAGACGGCTTCGCCTTGCGTGCCGTCCCGGAGCGTTGTATCGAATGTTTGAATGCGCATAGTGTTTCTTCACTCGCACGCAGGAGTGCGTGCGCTACTTGACCGCCGCGGCTTCTTGCTCTTGCGGTACGCCTTCCTCCTTCTTCTTCTTGCTTAAGAACGTCATCATCTGCCGGAGTTCTTTGCCCACGCGCTCGACCGGCTGCTCATGGCCTGCCTGCCGCATGCGCGAGGAATTTGTGACGGCCGGACTTGTTTTCGTCGATCCATTCTTTGGCGAACTGGCCGGATTGAATCTCAGACAGGATCTTCTTCATTTCTTTGCGAGTCTCGGCGGTGACGATGCGCGGACCGCGCGTGTAATCGCCATACTCGGCTGTGTCAGAGACCGAGTAACGCATATAGCCGAGGCCGCCCTCATAGATGAGATCGACAATCAGCTTCACTTCGTGCAGGCACTCGAAATAGGCGATTTCAGGCGCATAGCCAGCTTCCACCAGCGTCTCGAAGCCGGCGCGGATCAGCTCGCTCACGCCGCCGCACAGCACGGACTGCTCGCCGAACAGATCGCTTTCGGTCTCTTCCTTGAAGCTGGTCTCGATGACGCCCGCCTTCAGACATCCCAGCGCCAGAGCGTAGGCCAGCGCGTTTTGGAGCGCGTTCATGGAAGGATCCTGATGGATGGCCACCAGCGCCGGTACGCCCACGCCTTCGGTGTAAAGCTCGCGCACGCGATGGCCGGGCGCCTTGGGAGCGATCATCGAAACATCCACGTTCGCGGGCGGCTTGATTTGTCCGAAGTGAATGGCGAACCCGTGCGCGAACATCAGCGTCTTGCCCGGCGCCAGGTTCGGTGCGATTTCGTTGTTATACAAATCGCCCTGAATATGATCCGGCACCAGGATCATCGCGATGTCGGCGCCCTTGATGGCGTCCGCAACGCTCAGGACCTTGAGTCCTACGGCGGCTGCCTTGGCCGCGCTCTTGCTGCCCGGATGGAGCCCGACGGTTACGTTCACTCCGCTGTCGCGCAGGTTCAGAGCGTGCGCGTGGCCTTGGCTGCCGTAACCGATAATGGTCACCGTCTTGCCTTGCAACCGGCTCAGATCGCCGTCTTTTTCGTAATATCGTTTTGCCATGTTGTCTAGAGTCTCGTTTCCAGTTTTTCGTCTGCTTCGGTTTCATTCACCGCCGCGTTGCGCGGAATGGGCGGCGCCAGGCGCAGTTTCTTGGCTTCGAGCGACACCGCGATCGCGCCCGAGCGCGTCACTTCGATCTCGCCATAGCTGCGCATGACGTCGATGAATTCGTCCAGCTTTTCGGAATCGCCCGTGGCTTCCAGCGCAAAACCCTCGGTGGAGGAATCCACCACGCGCGCGCCGAAGATTTCCGCTTCCTTCAAGATCGCGGTGCGGCTGGCGATGGGCGCGCGCACGCGCAGCAGCGCCATTTCGCGTTTGACGGCCGGAGAATCGGTGAGGTCCGACGCCTGCAGCACGTTCACCAGCTTGTTCATTTGCTTGATCACCTGCGAACGCAGTTGCGGCTCGATATCGACCACAATGGTCATGCGCGACAGCGTCGGGTCGAGCGTTCGCGCGACTGTCAGGCTCTCGATGTTATAGCCGCGCGCGCTCAAGACGCCGGTGATGCGCATCAGCGAGCCCGGCTTGTTCTCCACCAATAGTGAAATCAGTTGCAGCATCGTTCCCGCCTTAAGCTTCCACCGGTTGCGGAGCCCCGAGGACCATTTCGTTGATTGCGCCGCCGGCGGGCACCATGGGGTATACGTTCTCAAACGGCGACACGCGCACGTTCAACAGATACGGGCCCGGCTCGCGCACCGCTTCTTCGAGCGCGGGCGCAAGCTGATGCACGCGCGTCGATAGTCCGGCCTTTGAACCCGTAAGCGCCGGCCAGCTTCTCGGCATCGGGGAACGAGTTCAGTTCCACCTGAGCAAAGCCGGTTGTTATAGAACAGCTCCTGCCATTGCCGGACCATGCCCAGATATCCGTTGTTCACCACGATGATCTTGATCGGCAGCGCGTGATTGGCGATGGTGGCAAGTTCGGGAATCGACATCTGGAAACCGCCGTCGCCGACGATGGAGAACACCAGCTTGTCGGGCCGCGCGAACTGCGCGCCGATGGCCGCCGGCAAGCCAAAGCCCATGGAGCCCAAGCCGCCCGAGTTGATCCACAGCCGCGGCGAATTGAAGCGGATGAACTGCGCCGCCCACATCTGATGCTGGCCCACGTCGGAGGTGACGATGGCGCGGCCGCCGGACAGCCGGTCGATTTCGCGCATCACGTGCTGCGGCTTGATCTCGCTGGTGGACACTTCCGGCGTCAGCGGATGCTCGGCCTTCCATTCTCGAATCTGGCGCCACCACGCGGCGCGTGCGCCGGAGTTTTGTTCGCGACTCTCGGGCGCGGTTTCCCGCAGGACTTTGGTGAGCTTCTCCAGCACGCGCTTCACGTCGCCGACGATGGGCAGGTCGGCCGCGCGGTTCTTGCCGATTTCGGCCGGATCGATATCCACGTGAATCACTTTGGCATGCGGGGCGAAGGCCGCCAGGCGTCCGGTAACGCGATCGTCGAAGCGCACGCCCAGCGCGATCAGCAGATCGGCATGCGTCATGCCCATGTTCGCGGCGTAGCTGCCGTGCATGCCCGGCATGCTGATGTAGTTCGGATGCTCGGCCGGCAATCCGCCCAACCCCATCAGCGTGGTGACCGCCGGCGCGTCCGTCAACTCCACAAATTCGCGCAGCTCCTCGGATGCGTTGGCCGCGATAATGCCGCCGCCCGCATAAACAAACGGGCGCTGCGATTCCCAGATCATCTGCGCCGCGCGCCGGATCTGGCCGGTGTGGCCTTCGGTGAAAACTTTGTAGCCCGGAAGATGGATCGACGAAACCGGCGTGTAATGCGCCTGGGCCTGAAACACGTCCTTGGGAATGTCCACCAGCACCGGACCCGGCCGTCCAGATGACGCGATGTAGAACGCCTCATGCACCACCTGCGGCAATTCCGCGATGGTCTTCACCAGGAAATTGTGCTTGGTGCAGGAGCGCGTGATGCCGAACGTGTCGGCTTCCTGAAACGCGTCGCTGCCGATCAGCTTGGTGGAAACCTGCCCGGTGATGGCGACCACGGGAATGGAATCCATCATCGAATCCACCAGCCCGGTTACCAGATTGGTGGCGCCGGGGCCGGAGGTGGCGCAACAAACGCCCACGCGTCCCGTGGATCGCGCATAACCTTCCGCCGCGAACGCGGCATTTTGCTCGTGCCGCACCAGGATGTGGCGGATGGGATGGTCGTAAAGAGCGTCGTACAGCGGCAGCGTAACGCCGCCGGGGTAGCCGAAAATGCAATCTACGTTCTCGCGAACCAGGCACTCCAGCAGAATCTGGGAGCCGGACATGAGCTTCGATTCCGTCACGCCGCTTGTTCGATGCGCAGGGGTGGTCGACATCTTTCCTCCAAATCAGGCCCGCAAAACAGGCCTCCAAAATTCAAAAGGCCACCGGGTGGTTTTCTTTCCCCACCCGATGGCCTTTCGGAAACTTGTGTCCGAAGCCCTCAAGCGGGGCTGGGTACTACGACCTCAATAATAATGGGCCGAAGCTTCGGAACTTGACCGCTTGAAAAGACAGAGGCAACAACCGCGCCTGGTAAAGCGCGAGTCACGCTGGCTTGTCCTTTCGAAGCGATCATTGGATTTAGGTTATCCCACCGTCAGGGCAAATGCAAGAGGGTGTTTGTATAAATTATGTTAATCTAACAGAGGCCTTTGCGCGGTACGCAATCAATACGTACATTGACGCGCGTTATGTTTCGATGTACTATTTGAATGTGTACAATCTAAAGGAGCCAATTGTCATGCCGAGACTAGCGGTTGAAGACAATAGCCGGATGTCCCTCCGGATTCGGGCCGAGGAAAAAACGCTGCTGTTGCGCGCTGTGGCGCTCAGCCGCACCGATCTGACGGACTTTGTCCTGCGTCACGCCCTGCGCGCCGCCAAAGCAGTCATTGAAGAGGCGGATCATGTGCAACTTTCCGGGCGGGATAGTTTGCGCGTTCTGGATCTGCTGGAGAATCCGCCGGCGCCGAACGAAAAACTGCTGGCAGCGGCTCGGGCATTGCCAAAACCCTCGTAAATTGTGACCGCATGGCACGAGGAGGCGATCACCAAGCAGCATGATCGCGAAGCCTTCGATTGCGGCGAAGAAGCGCTGAATGAGTTTCTCCGCCGCTACGCCCGCAAGAGCCACGAGCTGGGCGGCGCGAAAACTTTCCTTGCGATGGACGACGCCGGCGGCAAAACCATTCTCGGCTTCTATAGCCTGAGCCCGGCCTCGGTTGACTATGCTAAGACGCCGGAGATCGTGCGCCGCGGCCTGGCACGCCATGACGTTCCCGGCTTCCGCCTGGCGCGCCTGGCGGTGGATCGCAGGCAGCAAGGGCAGGGGCTGGGCGGACAACTTCTGCTCGCGGCGGGACGGCGCTGCCTGTTGGCCGCGGCGGAGGTGGGCGGCGTGGTGCTGGTCATCGACGCCAAGAATGAAAGGGTCGCGGGATGGTATGCCAGTTATGGCGCGGTGCCGCTCGCGGACGCGCCGTTATCGTTGATGATGCCCCTCGCGACAATTGAGGCGGCGTTGGAGAAGGCTGGGAAATCTTGATGCGACATGTTTGTTATCGTCGGCAGGTAGGAAAATGAGCAAGAAGCATATGGGTTCCAGCATTGATGACCTCCTCAAGGAGGAGGGCATTTTCGAGGAGGCGCAAGCGCAGGCGGTCAAAGAGGTGGTCGCGTGGCAGCTCGCCGAGGCCATGAAGAAAAAGAAAATCTCCAAAAATAAGATGGCGACGCTGCTGAAGACCAGCCGCACTCAGGTGGATCGCATCCTCGATCCTAAAAACGACATTACGCTCGGCAGCCTGCAACGTGCGGCTGCGATGGTCGGCCGACGAGTGACGATCAAGCTGGTATAGGGCACCGATGATGTCGCGCAGTTAGGCATTGTGCGTGATCGGAATCTACGATAGACTTTCGGTGATTTGCGTCGGGAGTCTGGATTGAGAGCGCGCTTTCTTCGCCCGGCGACAGCCGCCGCGGCGCTGATGATGTTATTGACTTTCGGACCGGACGCGGCACTGGGCCAACGGGGCTTTCTGGAAGGAACTCCCAAGCCGCCGACTCCAATTCCAAAGGGCCCCACGCCGCGCATGCCGGACGGAAAGCCGAACTTTTCCGGGGTTTGGAACTCGCCGGATTTTGGAAGCCTGGGAGGGCCGCTGCCTTTGCAGCCGTGGGCGCAGAAACTGGCCGACGAACGAAAGAAGAACGGCGAGATCGACGATCCGGAAGCCAAGTGCCTGCCCGGCGGCGTCCCCGGATATCGCCCTATCCGATGAAGATCGTGCAAACTCCCGATCTGGTTGTGATGCTCTTTGAAGGCAACGTACATTCCTATCGCCAATTCTTCCTGGATGGCCGCGCACACGACAAAAGTCTGGATCCTAGCTTCATGGGAGACTCGGTCGCCCATTGGGACGGAGACACGTTGGTGGTGGATACGGTCAATTTTAACGACCGGACATGGCTGAGCAGTGGATCGGCGGCGCCGCATACCGACAAACTTCACGTGATCGAGCGCTACCGGCGTCCCGATCTGGGGCACGTAGAAGTGGAGATCACGCTCGAAGATCCAGGCGCGTTGACCAAGGCGCATACTTTTAAACGCCAGCACACTTTGGATCAAGCGTGGGAAATTCACGAGTACGTCTGTAATGATCTGGTGCTCGATTTGACGCGCAAGTGAGACTATTTTATTTGGAGGTTAGCCGTGAAGTCTAAGGCCTTGGGTTCCCTGATCGCCGGAGTGCTATTGCTGGCCGCGGGCGCGCGGCCCACTTTCGCGCATCACTCGTTCGCGGCTGAATTCGACATCAACAAACCCTTCACGGTAACGGGCGTGGTCTCCAAAGTCGCCTGGCAGAACCCGCACGTTTACGTTTACGTGGATGCCAAGGACGAAAGCGGGAAGCTGGTGACCTATGCTTTGGAATGCAATAGCGTCAATACGCTGGTACATAAAGGCTGGACCAGGGATGCTTTGAAAAAGGGCGACCAGGTCACTGTCAGCGCCTATGCGGCCAAAGACCCGCGGCCGCTATCGGATGGTTCGTTTCACGCCAACGCTCGATCAATCAAGTTTGCCGATGGCCACACCGTGTCCGCCGGAACTTCGGCCGACGATGGGACCACAAAACAGTAGCGCCGAAAGGCCAGGCAAACGCGACTATGGGCGTCTTTCGAGGAGTTGCCGATCGAGTAGTCGCGCTTAGCAGCGGCGATGTCGAGAGGTGCTGCAGGCAGCTTCGCACACGAGAGAAGATCGCGCTTGCCGAAACTGACTACTCCGCCAGGACTCTGTGTACGAATTGCACCGCCATCGATCCTTCACCCACCGCCGCCGCGACGCGCTTCATGCTTCCCGCACGGACGTCGCCCACCGCGAAGATGCCGGGCTGGCTGGTCTCGAGCATGTAAGGGGCGCGGCGCAAGGGCCAATCGGTTCCCGCATCCGCGCCCGTCTTGATGAACTGCTTGGCATCCAGCGCCACGCATCCCCCCAGCCACTCCGTGTTGGGACATGCTCCGGTCATCAGAAACAGATGCTGGACGTCGCACGTGTAGCGCTCTCCCGTTTGGGTATTCCGCCAGTGCGTCCGCTCCAGGTGGCCGTTGCCTTCCAGTGCCTCGATCTCGGTGAACGTCTTGAGCGTAATCTCGGAGCACGCCTCAATCCGGGAGATCAAATATCGCGACATGGTTTCCGACAACCCGGGCCCGCGAACCAACAGGTACACGTGTTTGGCCACGCTAGATAGGAATATCGCTGCCTGGCCGGCGGAATTTCCCCCGCCAACAATCGCTACCTCTTGATTGCTGCAGATCTGCGCCTCTACCGATGTGGCGCCGTAGTAAACGCCGAGACCTTCGAATTGCGCGAGGTTATCGAGATTGAGCTTTCGATATTGCGCGCCCGTAGCCACGATGAGGCTGCGGCTTTGCACGAACCCGCCATCGTCCAAATGGAGCACATACGGCACGCGAGCGCACTTCAATGCCGCGGCGGATCGAGCCACTGCGATGTGGGCCCCGAATTTTTCGGCTTGAACGAAGGCGCGGTTAGCGAGATCCAGACCGGAAATCCCCATCGGGAATCCGAGATAGTTTTCGATTCGCGAACTGGATCCAGCCTGGCCGCCCGGCGCATTGCTTTCCACCACCAGCACGTTCAACCCTTCGGACGCTCCATAGACGGCCGCGGCCAGACCGCTCGGTCCAGCGCCGACGACAATCAGATCGTACACGCTGCTTTCATCGATCCCAGTGTTCAAGCCGAAGCACGCGGCCGCCTCTGCATTGCTGGGATTGCGGAGCACCAACTCGTTCCGGCAGATCAGGACGGGGATCTCGGTCACCAGGACTTGGAAGTGATCCAGCAAGCTCTGGACGTCGGAATCTTTCTCCACGTCGACATAGGTGAAGGGATGGCCGTTGCGGGAAAGAAATCCTTTCAGCCGTAACGTGTCGGCGGAATTGCTGGATCCGATCAGCACCGCGTCGCCTATCTTATTGCTGATGAGATACACGCGCCGGAGTATGAACGCGCGCAGAAACACCTCACCCAGGGCGGCGTCGTTTTGCATGAGGCGCTGCAGATTGGCACGGCTGATTTCGAGCAGCCGGCTGGCCTCATGCGCCCGGCATCGGACCAGACTGCGGCGACCCGAAAGCTGGTTCACTTCGCCGGTGAACTTCCCAGCCCCATGAACCATGAGGACCGTCTCTTCACCGTTCACCAAGTTGACAAGTTCAATGCTGCCGCTCAGTACAACGAAAACGCCGTGTGCAGAATCGCCCTGGTCGTAGATGATTTCACCGGCGGCCACGCGCCGCTCCTGGCCGAGTGGGATCAGCCGCGCAACTTGCGCCTCATCCAATATGGGGAACATCCCCTCCGTGATTTCGACATTTTCCGCCATGGCAAGTCCCGTCCGACTTCCCCAAGATAGCACTCATCAAAAAAAGACAGCACCCATCGAAAACGCGTTTTTGTACCATCATTGTCATGAGCGAGAGTAAGGATCTCCCCTGGAAGCACGCCGGAAACGCCCCGGAAGTTGATTTTCTTGGGATTACCGTCAGCAGTGAATCCAAGGGCACTGCGATCGCGGAATTCGAAGCCCAGGCCCGGCACGCCAACCCGATGGGCACTCTGCATGGTGGAATTTTGTGCTACCTTGCCGACACCGTCATGGGAATCGCATTCGGGACCACGCTTGGGGCGAACGAAAGTTTCACCACGCTGGAATTGAAGATCAACTACCTTCGTCCCGTCTGGACGGGGTTGCTGAGGGCTGAGGGTCAAGTGGTGTCGCGAGGCCGCACGGTGGGTCTGGCGAGTTGCAGAATCACAGACGAGAAAAGCCGCTTGATCGCGAGCGCAACTTCAACTTGTATGGTGCTGGCCGGGGAAGCGGCGAAAAATCGATGAGCGAAACGGCGGAAAGGTTGCTGGACGGACCAGCGTATCTCGAAAGCCTCCGCGATGCCCGCGCAGTTTACATTTACGGGGAACGCGTTCCGGATGTAACGACGCATCCGGCATTCCGCAACGCCGGCCGGTCCGTGGCTCGCCTCTATGACGCGCTCCACGATCCGAAACAGCGGGAGACGCTCACCGCTACGGACGCATTCGGACAATGCACGCACAAATTCTTCAAACCGAGTTACAGCGCGCAGGAGCTTCTCGAAGCCCGCGAAGCCATCAATATCTGGGCCCGGCTGAGCTACGGTTTTATGGGCCGAACTCCGGACTACAAAGCCGCGTTCATGGCGAGCATGGCGGCGAACCCCGAGTTCTATGCTCCTTTCGACGGCAGCGCCACGGCCTGGTACCGGAAATATTCGTCGCAGTGTCTGTTCCTGAATCATGTACTGATCAATCCGCCGGTGGATCGCAACCGGCCGGTGCACGAGGTTGAGGACGTCTTCGTGCATGTGGTGAAAGAGCGGGATGACGGCATCGTGGTGTCGGGGGCGAAGATGCTGGCCACCGGTTCCGCGCTGACCCATGCTACTTTCGTGGCTCAAAACAGCGCCGTCACGCTGGACAAGGACAAGGCCAAGGATTTCGCCATCGTATTTATCGCGCCGATGGACTCGCCCGGCGCCAAGCTGATTTGCAGGCCGTCCTATGAGATGAACGCGCACAGCCCGTTTGACCATCCGCTGTCCAGCCGCTTCGATGAAAACGATGCCGTGATGATTTTCGACGATGTTTTTGTGCCTTGGGAAAATCTGCTGGTGTATCGGGATCCGGAAAAAGTGAACGCGTTCTATCCCGAATCGAGATTTATGAATCGCTTCACACTGCAAGCCGCGGCCCGGCTTACCGTCAAGCTGGAACTGATGGCCGGCCTGTTCGCGAAAGCGGTTGCGACCAACGGGACGGATTCGTTCCGCGGCGTTCAGGCGGCGTTCGGCGAGATCCTGGCTTGGAGGCATCTGATGCTGGCCATCACGACGGCAATGTGTCTCGATCCGGAACCCGCGCCAGGCGGCAGCGTGGTTCCCAAGGCCGAATTCGCCGTTACAAGCAGGTTGGTAGCCTCCGAATGTTGGACCAATGTACGCCGTACCTTCGAGAAGCAGCTTGCGGGCAGCCTGCTGGTGGCTCCCTCCAGTTACAAGGATCTGAAAAACGAGGAGCTGCGTCCGCTGATCGACAAATATTATCGAGGATCATCGGGGTCGGCCGAAGAGCGCGTGAAATTGTTCAAGCTGATTTGGGATGCCATTGGAACCGAGTTTGGCGCGCGCCACGAACTGTATGAGATCAATTACTCCGGAAGCCACGAGCAAGTGAGAATGGACGTCGTGAAGTTTTCCCAGCGCAATAAACTGGTTGAGCAATTTACCGCCATGGCCGACTCGTGCATGGCGGAGTACGACCTGGACGGCTGGAAAGATTCCACCTGGTCGTTCGATGAATAGCTGCGCTATTTGTTCCGTGTCTCCATCTCCGCCAGCGCGGCCATCTCCTCGTCGAAGGTCGCGATACGGCCGTGCACCGGGATGTCTTTCGAGAAATGAATCTTTCGCATGGCCAAATTCTGGCGATAGTTTTCCGCCCAGGGGTGCTGCACCCAGCCCATGTCGATCAGATCCCCTTCCACCAGCAGGTTGTCACCGGGGACAAACGCGGCAATCAGGTAAGGCGAGTGCGTATTGTCGTGCAGGCGGAAGAGGTCCACCTCCAGCGAGCTATCTTTCAGGACCAGCGTGTCGTCCATGCCGCGAAACTTCAGCGTCTTGCCGGATTTCGTCAACCGATCGGGCTTCAGGGTCGCTTTGCGTGAAGTCATTTCTTTGAAGATGCCCTCATTGCCCTGGTGAGAAATCACGGTGAGGCCTTCCGCCACAGCGGTACGCAAGCCTCCGGTGTGATCGAAATGATGATGGGTCACGATCACTTCCGTCAGCGGTTTGTTGGGCACGGTGGCGCGGGCTTTGTCGATAACGGCTTTGGTGCGAGCTTCGCTGGTGGGCGCCTCAAACAACGTCAGATGATCGTCAAACTCAAATAGGATGCTGAACGCGTTGCCGCTGCCCGCGAGCCACCACACGTGTTTGGCGACTTGCTGCACATCCACGGAGATGGGCGCTGGCGTCGGTGCGGTGGCGTTCTTCACCGCGACGGGTGCGGCGAGGTCGCCTACGCCGCCATCCACGATATTTTTCGCGACGCTGAAATCTCCAGAGGTCCAATCTCTGAAATCGATCTTCGTGACGTAGCGCTTGGGAAGCCGGATGCCACTCACTGTTTCGTAGTCTTCAAACGAAGTTGTATTAACCACGTCGCCCAAGTTTTCGCTCGACGTCATCCAACTCACCGAGGCGGGCAGGTGCGTGGTTCCATCCAACGCGAGCGTGAGCTTGTCGCCTTGTGCGGTGGTAATGGCGATTTTGCCTCGAACGGAGCTGACGTTCGCCTTGGGATCCAGCGCGGCCCGCACGATGGTGACCGGCGTCGCAAGCATCTCGATCCGGCGATCCGTCACAGCGGCGTCTGGAGCACGCTGCGCGCGGCCTTCGGCGTTGATATTAAATGCCACGTCGCCGTCCAGACCTTGGCTCTGCCGTACGTCGGTGGGAAGGGCGAACGGGAACATCCCGATGCGATGCTGCTCGGTGCGCGCGCGGTTATGCGTTAAGTCGATGCTGCGCTTGAACTCGGCAACCCACCAGGTTGGCAAGGGACCCTCCGGATGCGGATTCTGTCCGATGTTCGGGGCCGTGCCGGAGCCTTCGATCGAGAGCGTCCGGATGGCGATGAGCCGGTCCTTCCCGCCCAGCGCTTCGGCCGCGCTGTTGACCGCTTTCATGCCGGCGGACTGGCCGAACGCAATCGCCGCCATGGCGAGCAGGATCGAAATAATTCGTGTCATAGTTGTTCCGAGTTATCATTATTCCAAACGCAATGAGCATCCGCCCGTTCTCGATCCCGGCTGTTTTGCTCGCTTCCTGCGTCGTCTGTCATGACTGCGCCTTTGGGGAAACGCCCGCTGTGAATCAGTCGCCGATGATTCTGCACGTCGCGGGGCTGCAACAGCCCGCCGAAATTCTGGTCGATCGCTGGGGCGTGCCGCATATCTATGCCGAGAGCGCCGCTGACGCGTTTTTCGTGCAAGGCTTCAACGCCGGGCGCGACCGGCTTTTCCAGATCGACCTCTGGCGCAGGCGTGGATTGGGCCGTCTGGCGGAGGTTCTGGGACCGGCCTACGTCGAACACGACCGGGCGGCGCGGCTGTTTCTGTATCGCGGCGACATGGGCAAGGAGTGGGCTGCGTACGGGCCCGACGCACAATCCATCGCCACGGCATTCGTCGCCGGAGTCAACGCTTATGTCGATTGGGTCACCGCACACCCCGATCACATGCCGCTCGAGTTCAAACTTCTCCGCTACCAGCCGTCGAAATGGGAAGTCAGCGACGTAGTACGCATCCGCAGCCATGGACTGACGCGCAACCTCACCAGCGAGGTGGCGCGCGCACATACGGTTTGCAATAGCGACGCGCAGAATGGACTTCAGTACGATCAAATCCGCTTCGGTCTGCAACCGCCCTGGGAGACCAAGGTCCCCGAAGGCCTGGACCCTTGCCTGCCGCAAGATGTGCTGCGGGTATTCACGCTGGCGACGGAAGAAGTTCACATCACTAAGGAAAGTGTGAACCGTGCCGCGACGAACCGAGCCGCGACCGTGAGAGAGTCGGGACCCGATAACGCCGAGGGCAGCAACAACTGGGTGATCGCGCCGTCGAAGTCCGCCACCGGCCGGCCGATTCTTGCCAACGATCCGCATCGCGCCTACAGCACACCTAGTCTGCGCTACATCGTTCACGTCAACGCTCCGGGCATGAGCGTGATTGGCGCCGGCGAACCTGCGCTGCCTGGGATCTCGATCGGCCACAACGGCGCCATCGCGTTCGGCCTCACGATATTTAATGTCGATCAGGAAGACTTGTACGTTTATGATGTGAACCCGGCGAATCCGCGCGAATATCGCTACCAGGGTGCGTGGGAGCCCATGCGCGTAGTGCGCGAGATCATTGATGTAAAGGGTGCGGCGCCAGTTTCCGCCGACCTGGTATTCACGCGGCACGGGCCGGTAATCTACGACGATGCGTCCAACCATCGCGCATACGCCGTTCGCACCTGCTGGCTGGAACCAGGCATGGCTCCTTATTTTGGCAGCATCTCGTACATGCGCGCCGCCAATTTCGCCGATTTCAAGCGGGCCATGCTGCACTGGGGCGCGCCCACGGAGAATCAGGTCTATGCCGACGTGCACGGCAACATCGGCTGGGTTCCGGGCGGGCTCGCTCCCATTCGCCCCAACTGGGACGGACTGATGCCGGTGCCCGGCGACGGCCGCTACGAGTGGGCGGGATTCTGGCCTGGCGATAAACTGCCATCGTCCTACAATCCTGCGAGCGGTTACGTCACCACATCGAACGAAATGAATCTCCCGGCCGATTATCCGTACAAAGAACGGAAACTCGGCTTCGAATGGACCAACGGTTCGCGGCACGCGCGCATTGACGAGGTGCTGAAGTCGCTGCCAAAAGTGTCGGTCGAAGATTCGATGAAATTGCAGAACGACGTCACGTCGATTCCGGCGCGCAGGCTGGTGGCGTTGCTCGCTCCACTTAACTCGGCCGATCCGAAGACCAAAGCGGCGCTCGATCTGCTTCGCGGCTGGGACGCACGCGAGCATCCCGAATCGGTGCAGGCGGCGCTGATGGAGGTTTGGATCTCGCGACACCTGGGCAGAGCATTCACCGACGCGGTGCTTCCGCCGAACGCAGCGCGCGCGCTCGATGCGCCGGATATGGCCGTGATGCTGGACACGCTCGAAAATCCAGTGAAGCACCTGACGCCTGACCGGCGAGATCATTTACTGCTTTCGACGCTGGCGGCGGCTTACGCCGAAATGGAAAGGCTCGAAGGCGCCGATCCCAAGGCCTGGCAATGGGGCAAGCTGCACCGCTCGTTGCCGGAGCATCCCTTGTTCGACGCCGTCGATGCAGAAATGCGGGCGCGCCTGCAACCCGGACCATTCCCGACGCCCGGCGGTCCCTACACGCCCAATGCGTCGGGATATCGCGCGAACGATTTCCAGTTGACGCTTGGCCCGTCGTTTCGCATGGTGCTGGACGTCGGTAACTGGGACAACTCGCGCGCCGTGAATTATCCCGGCCAGTCGGGCAATCCCGACGATATTCACTATCGCGATCTAACGGAGATGTGGTTGACGGGCGGATATTTTCCTTTGCTCTATTCTCGTGACGCAGTGGAGAAGGCGACTGTGACGCGCATCCTGCTGAAGCCGGCGGTGAAGCAATAAGCCTACAACTCTGGCTGGTGCGGGATCTGGCATAATCGTCGTAGAAAACGTTATGCCGGGTTCGTCGCGGCTCCCAGTTCTTCTATTACTTCTCCCGTTTGCCGTTCTTCGCGCCCAAACCATCGAAGTCACTCCGAAGCGCGTCCTGATCGACGAATCTGCCACCATCCGGGTCACCGGCTGCCAACCCAACGAGCGTCTGGCCATTCGTGCCCAGCTAGTGGATGGAGATGACGCGCGCTGGACGTCGCAAGCCGATTTTGTCGCCGACGCGCAAGGCGTCATTGATGCATCCAAGCAGCCGCCGGTCTCCGGTTCGTACAAGGAAGTGTTCTCGATGGGGTTGATCTGGTCCATGAGGCCGTCTTCCGCGCGGACTACACGGTATCAGCCGCCACGGAAGTTCGATGTTCAAACTATCGACTTTCGCTTGATGCGCGGCGGCACTCAACTGGCCTCCGCCATCCTGGAACAGATAACGACGGCCGCAGGCGTGGAGCGAGTCGTCCTGCACGATGGCGCGCTGCGTGGCACGCTGTTCCTGCCGCCGGGAAAGGATCGGCATCCCGCGGTCCTGGTTCTGGGTGGATCGGAAGGAGGCTTGCCGGCGCGCCGCGCGGCGTGGCTCGCATCGCATGGGTTCGCAGCTCTCGCCCTGGCGTATTTTCGTTATGACGATCTTCCGAACCAGCTGGCTGGGATTCCGCTCGAGTATTTCGGAAAAGCTTTGAGCTGGATGGCGCATCGGCCGGAAATCGACTTTGACCACATGGCGCTAATGGGGACCTCACGCGGCGCCGAGCTCGCACTTCAAGTGGGTTATATCTTCGCCGGCGTCAAAGCCGTGGTCGCGTATTCTCCAGCTGACGTGCGCTATCCGGCCTGCTGCGGATTCACGACGGTACCTTATGCGTGGGCCTGGAACGGAATCGGGATGGCGTTTCGTCCGTTGCGCCCCAACCTCGATCAACAGGGGCTGGCGATGCGAGCGGTGATCGAGGTGGAGCGGATTCCCGGCCCCGTTCTTCTGATCGCCGGTAAAGACGATCGCGTCTGGGATTCCTCCGACATGTCGGATGCAATTGTGGCGCGCCTTAGGCGGGCTAACTTTGCCTACAACGTCGAAGAGTTGAAGTACCCTCATGCCGGACATGCCGCGGGCCGGCCTGAGATTGTTCCCGCCTGGCAGGGACCGACCAAGAATCCGACGAGCGGCCGCGATGTAGAAATGGGCGGAACGCCGAAGGGAAACGCGGAGTCATCTCTCGACGCGATCGGGAAGGTGATTGACTTCTTGCAGCAAAGCTTGTCTACTCACTAAATATGAAGTCCATGGCATGTTGGCTGCTACTTGGCGCGTCGGCTTGTTTCTGCGTAGAGCTTTTCGGCCAGCAATACCCGCAGCCGATGAATTGGACGGCGGAGCAGGACCATCAGAACATGCTGGACCAGCTCGGTATAAAGGCACTGCGCCCCGGTCCCAGCGGCAATGAGAACGCGCCGAACCATGCCAATTACGACGAGTCTAAGGCAAATCCTTTTCCCAACCTGCCCGATGTCTTGACGATCGAGAACGGCAAGAAGGTGACCACCGCCCAGATGTGGTGGAAGCAGCGCCGCCCCGAGATCATCGAGGAGTTTGAGCGCGAAGTGTTGGGCCGCGTTCCCAATAACGTGCCCAAAGTGACCTGGACGGTCGGTAGCACGGTCAATGCGATGGTGGGTGCTTATCCGGTGATCACCAAGCAGCTGGTGGGGCACGTGGATAACTCGTCGTACCCGCTGTTCGACGTTGATATTCAAATGACCGTGGTGACGCCTGCCGGAGCGGTGGGTCCTGTTCCCGTGATGATGATGCTGACGTACGCGCGCGGAAGCCTGCCGCCACCGCGTCCCGGGACCGCGCCCGCAGCGGTCGATCCGCCTGCTACCGAGCAGCTCATCGCCGATGGCTGGGGTTACGCAACCGTCGTTCCCGTGAGCATCCAGGCGGACAACGGAGCCGGCTTAACCAAAGGCATCATCGGGCTGACGAACCAGGGCCAGCCGCGCAAGCCGGATGATTGGGGAGCATTGCGAGCCTGGGCCTGGGGCGCTTCGCGCGGCCTGGATTATCTGGAGACGGACAAAGCAGTGGATGCCAGGCATGTAGGAATCGAAGGCGTGTCTCGCTATGGCAAAGCCGCGCTGGTAACGATGGCGTTCGATACACGCTTTGCTGTGGTGCTGGTCGGTTCTTCTGGCGAAGGTGGCGCTAAACTGCATCGGCGCAATTGGGGAGAGGCGGTAGAAAATCTAACGGGGTCCGGCGAATATCATTGGATGGCTGGCAACTTCCTGAAGTATGGCGCGGCTGACGCCGCTTTTGGAAGCAAGAACGCGGGCGACTTACCGGTGGACGCTCATGAGCTGATCGCGTTGTGCGCGCCGCGCCCCACGTTCATCAGCTACGGCGTGCCGGAAAAGGGCGACGCAAAATGGCTGGATCAGCAAGGCAGCTACATGGCGGCAGTTGCGGCGGGGCCGGTGTTCAGGCTGCTGGGCGCGAAGGATCTGGGAACATCCCAGGACTACCGCGCCGCGAAAATGCCGCCCGTGAACACTGGGCAACTGGAAGGTGAACTTGCCTGGCGCCAGCACGACGGTGGTCACACCGACGGCCCAAATTGGAAATACTTTGTCGCCTGGGCCGATAAGTTCATCAACCACGCCGGCACGAATCTGAGCCGGGCGCGTTAGGTTGGCCCAAGTGCAGACGGCTCTACGACGGTTGCGCCTTCGGCGTGAAGTTATGCGCCGTGTCGAAAATTTCGGTGCTTAACTGGTTCTGGTCCTGGGAAGTGACTAACGGGGAAGCGCCGTTCTGCGACTGTTGATAAATCTGCGAAATTTGCGACAAGAACTGCGAGCCTTGGGTGCTGGTGAGATGACCGGCATCCTCCTGAACCGCGACACGCCCAGCCTGGTAGAAGTCCCGATGCTCAGAAGGGGAGACCGTAAGACCCTTGGGAATGGTTGCTCCATTGTGGGTATCGCCATAGATCTGTTGGCTGAGTTGGCTTTGCAACTGGCTAATGCCCGATGCTCCGCTCTGGATGCTCTGATTGATGGTCTGGAGCTGAGAATCGAGTGTCTGGCCCTGCGCACTGGTCAACTTACCGTCGTTGACACCGAGCGCGATGCGGCCGGCGATGCTCAGTTCCACTGCGTCCTGTCCCTGTGGCTGGTCGGGGACGGATGAAAAAGAAGTTACCGTTGAAGAAGTTGCAAGAGGCGGAGTGTAGGGCACTGAGTTAACTGAGTTGATGATACTCATCGTATTGCCTTTCTCCTGCCGTTATCGGCACGTTTGCCTCCGTTTTGAAAACAATTTCAAGTGATTGAAAAACCACGCTGGAGACGTTTCTCCACCGTCAAGTTTCCGACGTTTAGCCAAGTTCTTGACGGTGGCGTGTTGCTAATCGGGCCTCGTGGCGAGATTTCAACTAAAGGCCAGCCGATGCAAGAGAAGCGCTGAACATGTCCGGCTTGCTGCTCTGCGCCAGACGATGTGCGAGCGCTTCGGCCTGTGCCCGGATCTCCGGCACGGCGGTCGTTTCGAAAAGCTCTCCGCGGCGCGGCGGACCGAGCGTGAAGAAAACGGAGGACGGGCTCATGTTCGCATCGAGCAATGCTCCCTCACCGTCGGTTTGGAAGCCCATGCCCAGGTCGTTCGCCCGGGCCAGCCCGCTCTCCACCAGGGAACGGATCAAAGGCCGCGGACTATTTTTGTAGTTCTCTTGGATGCCCGTGCAACTGATAATGCGGTCCACGTCCAATTCCCGCTCCCCGCCGCCCTTCAGCGAGATCCGAAGTTGGGTAGCCGGCCCGCGCGAACACTCCTGCAGCCGTCCGGCAATGAGCTGCAATTTACCGCGTGCCTGATATCCATCCAGGCGCTCGGAAATCTCGGGCGCCATGCGATGCCGATGCGGCTCCCAATATTTCTTCAGGTGGCGCACAAAGCGCTGTTGGTCGGCCGCGGGAAGCTCCTGCCACACGTCGTTCGAGATCGGACGCAAGCTATCCACAATCGCCCGCCAGCCAAGATCCGCCTGGCGCGCAGTTTCGATGTGGCCGCGCACTTCTTGAACCAGCAGCCGAAGATTGCCGCGATTGTGTAAAACCGTCGGCGCGCCAACTGGCGCCCGGGGATCGTGGACTTTCGGCAGAATCCCCCGGCGCGAGAGCATGGTCACGTGACAGGCCGCTTCCTGACTGTGCAGAGCCAGTACGGCATCCACGGCGGTGAGGCCGGTGCCCAAAAGCAGGATACGCTCGCCAGGGAAACGCACGCGCAGCGCGTCCCCCAACCAGGGGGAGAGATGCCAGCGATCTTCCAGTCCGCGCCTTAACAGGCTGGGGGTGGGGCACGAAGCGGGATTGCCCAGAGCCAGCACCACACATTCGGTGTGAACCGTCATCCCGTCGCTGAGCGCCAGGCGTGCGCCGCTCGGATCCACGCCGGCATCAATTACCTCGGCGCGGATATGACGGAAGTGACGTCCACCCTCGGCGCGGAGCGCTTGCTTGAGAACTTCCTGCAAATACTGGCCGTACAATTTCCTGGGGGCCAACGAGTCGGGCTTGGCGTCGGGCCAATGATTGGCACGCAGCCACTCCAGAAAATGCCCGGGCTGCTCCGGGAGAGCGCTCATCTTTCCCGCTGGAACGTTCAGCAGGTGTTGAATGACGGAAGTGGAGTAAGCCAGTCCGGCGCCCAATCGGGAGCGCGGCTCAATTACGGTAACGCGGCCCTGAAATCCTTGCCGGAACAGATTAACCGCGACCAATAATCCGCTACAACCTCCTCCCACAATGGCGATGGTTGAACGGTAAGCATCCGACGGTGACATGGCGAACTCCTCCAGAAGCCAGGTTACTTATAAAACAATTAAATCAAGAAAAACCCCTTCGCATTTTTGTGTCATTTGCGGCTTTCCACAAAACCTTGCGAACCTTGCTCACTGGCGACGCCGATCGCTGGTCCCGTGATCAAGAAGGGAACCGGATCGGCGTACATGCGATCAATCCAATGGCGATACCGGGCCTCAAAGGCGTTGCGGCGCAGTTTCTGAGTAGGCGTCACGATTTCAGGATCTAAAAGCGCTTCCTCGGGCAGTAAACAGAACCGCTTGATACGTTCGTGTTCCGCCAGTTCGGAACTGCATTCTGCGATTTCGGCCGCGATCCAGGCGGCTATTTCCGGATGAACTTCGGGCGAATCAGGGTCCGGCGGCGGAACGTTGCGCGCGGCAGCGTGCTGCCGGACCTGGTCCCAGCGCAGAACGATCACGGCTCCCAAGAACTTGCGGTGATTGCCAAGCACCACCGCGGATTCAATTACCGCGCTGCGGCTCAGCGCCTGTTCAACCTGACTGGAGGAAACCTTCTTGCCGGTGGAAAGCACCACTGTGTCTTTCGCCCGTCCCGTAACGCGGAGCCGGCCCGTGGCGTCGAGCGAGCCAAGATCGCCGGTTCTGAGCCAACCGTCGCGCATGCATTCCGCAGTAGCGTCCGGGTCTTTGTAATACCCTTTCATAACATGCGGCCCGCGGGTCAGGATCTGGCCGTCCTCGTCGATGCGGACCTCGACGCCAGCGAGCGGAGGGCCGACCGTTCCGAGGCCCTTAGGTCCGAAGCCGTTGAGCGCGATCACCGGCGATGTTTCCGTCAAACCATAGCCTTGCAGCACGGAAAAGCCCGCGGCCCGAAAGAACGCCTCCACCGCGGGATCCAGATGCGCGCCGCCGCAAATAAGAAACTGCAGCCCGGCCAGTTTGTTTCTTACGCGGCGATAGAGCAACCCCTTGGCTAAGATGGATCCCGGCAAAGTGGAGAAACCACCGGCGCCATTCTGCATTACGCGATGAACGCTCGAGTTCAGCATCCAGAGCGCGATGCCGCGCCTGCGCGCCGACAGATGATCGATCTCGGCATGGACGGATTCCAGTATCTTTTCCATGATGCGCGGCACGCAGCCCATCGCGGCGGGACGATGGACGCGCAGCAGCTCTTTCAGGTCGTGCGGGTCGCCGTACGCGATAGAAATGCCGGAAACAAAATAACCGTAGCAGAGGATTCTCTCGAAAACGTGGGCCAGCGGAAGAACGGAGAGTGCGCGGGCTACGCTGCGAAACTCCAGCCGCTTGAGACACTGCGCGAGATCGAAGCAGATATTGGCATGCGTAAGCATGACACCTTTGGGTGTGCCGGTGGTGCCGGAGGTGTAGACAATGCTGGCCACCGATTCCTCATTGAGGGATTGCGCGAGATCGCGCACGAATTCGAGGCCATCCAGTTCCGGCAGCGCCGGATTAGCGGCTACTCGATCGGACAGGCGCTCGTGCCAGGGCGCGGTCCGGTTGTCGAGAGCCATCCAGCCGCGCACAGCGGGCAATCTATTGCGTAGATCTTCGAGCAAAGCGTTCTGGGTGTCTCCCGCAAAGAGCACGGCCCGCGTTTCTGAGTGGCCGAGGATAAATTCCACCTGGGCCAGGGGCGCCGTCGCATACAGAGGAGTGACTACCAGGCCGGCGGTGAGGCAGCCGAAATCCGCGATGTGCCATTCGGGACAGTTGGCAGCCCAGATCGCAACGCGGTCTCCCTCTTTGAGTCCGAGTTCCAGCAGATAACGTCGAACCGCCAGCACGCCCGCTACGAATTCGGCGCGTGGAGCAGGAGACAGGCGTCCCGTCCTTGCGCTGGAAAACCAGCAGATCGTTCCGCGGGGTAGCATCGGTTATCTGGAGGAACAGGTCAACTAGGGTGCGCACGCCCCAAGAGCCTTTCCTTCTGTAGAGTAAGCGCGGGCCACGATGGCGGCCATCTGGCCGCTCCAGGATCGCGAGAAAAAGATGCCGGTAGGATCGGGCGTCTCGACAGCCGCACTGGGTTCATCGTAGATCGCGAGCCCGCCGGCGCCGGCTTCCTCCATCGCCACGACGGAGGGCACAAATCCCTGGCGGGCCGAGAGCAGACCAAGAGCTAATTCCACCGCTGCGGTAGCTGCGCCCAGATAACCGGTGGCCCGGGTCATCGAACTAACCAGCGGAGAACTAACCAGCGGCATTTCGCCTAGCGCATGTTCTACGCTGCCGCACGGTGTATTCCCGGGCGAGATTGCAAATTGAAATGACTGGCATTCCACGGGAAGCCGCCGAACCAGCCGGCGGATGCCACGCCCGGAAGACTGCTCTTCGTTGCGCACGGGAGCTTCCAGCGAGCATTCGATTCCCAGGATTTCGCCCAGTATATTGGCTCCGCGTTCGAGAGCTTCGGCACGCCTCTCAATGATGAAGAAGGCCGCACCCTCGGCCGGAACCATCTGAGGGAAATGCGCGGCGTCGCCCGAAAAGACGCCCGCCTCAGTGAGCGCAAACAGGGACGTGGGATGCAGCAGGGAATCGAATCCGCCGACCATGGCGGCATCGCAACGACCTTCGGCCAGGTCCGCGCACGCGGCTTGAAGAGCTAGCGCTGGCGCGGTTTCACTGTGCACAAAGTTTCCACTCGGCCCTTTTGCGCCAAATTCGGTGGACAGCAGAGCCATGCCGCCGTTCCCCAAAGTCCGCAGCGAGAAATAAGGATCGATCAATTTGGTGGGCAGGCCGCCGAGAAGACCAAAATCGGGTTCCTTATCGGAACCCCAGGCGAAGTCGATGGCCCGGGAGAAATCAACATAATCGAGACCGGTCTGGCCGGAGGCGGTATAGATCGCCAGCCGATAAGGATCAATCTGTCCGCGCTCGAGCCCGCTCGATTCGAAAGCTTCCATCGCCGCGCGCATAGCCAGCTGCACCGGCCGCGACATATATTTGGTCGCTTTGGGAAAGCGCAGCATACCGGCCAGGTCGAAGTCCGGACAACGCGCGGAAGCGATGGCGTCGCAGGAATCCACACCGGCCGGGATGTCGCTCTTGACCGCCGAATCGCCAGCCAGCAGGCGGTCCAGATTCACGGAACAGCCCACGCCGAGGGGGGTCACGATTCCGATCCCGGTTATCGCGACGTCGAAAACCTCGGGTCGGCTTGTCACGACACCATCGGGGGATTGAGGGCGAACTTGGACGTTCATTAGGATTCTCCTTTCGGCGAAACGCGTTCCAGAAACGTGGTGGAGCAAACCAATTCGCGGTCTCGCACGGTTTGCACCCGGATGCGTTTTCCTTTGAGTTCGGGGAAACGATCCAGGGCGCCATTTGTCAATTCCATATCAATGGTTCCAGTTTCCAGCCTTAGACCCGTCACCAAAAGCGAGTGAGACGGATCATGCAGGAATCCGTTGCCCAGCGCATTCTTCAGGCTTTGCTTGGCGCAGCAGGCGCGCACATACCACTCGTCGGCAGCCGATCCCGCGCTGTCCTGAAGAACGCGGCGCTCCGCACTCGTGAGAGCCTCCGTAGCGCGCTGCTCGGCCAGTTCGGCGAGATGCTTAACATCCACGCCGAGCAAACGGTCGCCGGTGAGCGCGGCAATGGCGACGGCCGTTCCCATGGTAGACGAGAGGGAAACGGAGGGCGCAGCGCCCAGACGTTGTACCCACCGGCCACGAGCGAACAGCCGGTGGTCGGCGTCCGCTTGGATCTCGACGTCGGCGGCGCAAACGTCCAGTCCCGCGGTTTCCTTCAAGAGCAGCCGTACCGCGTCTTTCGCGGCCGAGCGCCCGGCCAGCCATTGCTGCGCGGCGGCTCCCGCCATGCGATCCCACTGTTGCCTCTCCGCCCGCGACAAAATCAAATTTGCCAGCACCTGGGTCCAGATTCCGTGCGAGGCTTCGAGCAGCTCCGCCGCCAGATCCACACGAGCGCAAAACACTGGGTTGCCAGTGAGGTGCCGAATCGGATCCAGCCAGGCGATGCCGGTGCGCGTGGTCCGCGGGGCGAGGCGGAGATCCCACAAGCTGCGCGGCAGCAGGAACCGGCGGTCTTCCCAACTCTCCAGCTTGTAGAGCACGCCCTGAGCGTCGCGAATTTCAATGTCGGAGTGGATGTCTTTGTCGCCGACGTGCGTCACAGCGACGTCGCAGCGCAGCCGGGAACCTGGTGCTCGCAACGGTCCGTAGCAGTGAAGCGCACCCAGGCGATAGGGGAAAATGTCGCCGGCCTTTTGCAAGCACTCCTGCGACCAGAAAGCTACAACCTGACCAGCGGCATCCAAGACCACCGGGTCTGTCAAGAAACCAGGCTCCGGATGATCCTTTAGAAGAGTATTTCGCGGCAGCACTTCGAGCGTTGCCGAAGTTCCGTTGGATCCAGTCTCGTCCATGGAGCGGACGGCGCGCAGCGAAGGACCGTGAAACATTCCTTCGGCATAGAGACGCTCGGATGTCCAGTCAGAAGGCTTCCGGTTCGCGAGCGAATGCGCCATCGGGACGGGCTGTGGCGGATAATTGTCCGCGAAGATCATCAGCCCTTCGGCACACACTGGCCGCGGAGCGCCTTCGCTGAATTCACGGACCCTCACCATGACAGCGCCCGCTTCGGCGGTCTGTTCCGTCGTGATTTCGAGAACCTTTTCGCCGCGCTCCAGCGCGATCCAGCGGCTGGCACGAACGTCGCGCATACCAACCAGTTTGCGGCCTGGAGCGAGCACCGCGCCGGCCTCAGCCAGGACCTCCATGGTAAAAGTGAGCGGAAACACCGGCAGAGCGAGCAGCGAGGGATCGTCTGTCGAGACGTTGCGTCCCAGAGTATGATCCACCAGCAGCGGCTGAACGGCCGGGGACAAACGCAGAAGCACTCTGGCCTTGACGCCCGCAACCAACTCTTTGACATCTGAAATGAAGGGCAGCGCCGCGGGTTGCGCAGGAATTGCCGGCGCTGGAATCGGCGCAGGTGCGTTACGCGCGGCGAAATACGAATTGAGGACGCGCTGCTGCGTCTCCAAAAACTGCGACATCGTTTTCATGTGCGCGGCCAGAGCTACTGAGGCTGGCAACGGTTCAGCAGCTTGGGTTGGCGCCGCTACATTCGCAATCTGAGCGGGAGGCTCCGCGTGGGCCTTTAGCAGCGGCTTGAAATCGGCCGGCAGGCGCACCGGCTGCAATCCCATCTTGATGCGCATCAAGGGACGCGCTGTCGGGTGAACGCCCGAAATCGATTCCGGGTTGCGGCGCTCATACAAACGCTCCAGGTTCACCGGCACGTGATGCGCTACCAGTTCGGCCACCAGATGCTGAAGCTGATGAATGCCGGTTCTGTGCTGGACGTTCGCGGGAATGGAGACGTGCAATTTTCGGCGGAGAATATCGCCAACAAAACCAGTGAGACCGGAGCGCGGGCCGGCTTCGACAAACAGCCGTATGCCGTCGCGATGCATGTTCTCGATGGTCTCGCGGAAGCGCACCGCGGACGACCATTGAACGGAGGCGAGTTCGCGGATCTGATCCGGATCGGAAGGAAAAACTTCAGACGTCACACAAGAATAAGTTGCGATGCGCGGCGCTCCGATGGTTACCGTCTCGAAATGCTCGCGCAGCCGCTTCGCAAACGCCGAGAACAGGGGAGTGTGATACGCGCGGCCGAACGGAAGCTCCTGACAGATCGCGGCTGTTTTAGCGAGAGATTCGCGCGCCTTGCGTACGGACTCCTCGCTGCCGAACAGCACCACTTGATTGGGACAGTTGTCGAGAGCGACGAATAGCGTACCGCCGCTATTGCGGACCAGCGATTCAATCGCCGAGGGAGCGACGCCCGCCACGGCCAGCAACACGCCGGTCTCGATGGCGGCCGAGTCCTGAAGTTCCAGGAAGACTTGATTGACGCCGCGCACATGATGCAGCAGCGCGGGCTTGGTATCCGTTCGGACGATGCCGCTGGCCAGCAGCGCCGAATGTTCGCCCGTGCTGTGGCCAACCACGGCATTGGGCGAGATGCCGAGATGCGTGAGCAGCGCGTGGACGGCCTGATTCCCGCAAAAAACGGCTTCTGCGCCGACATCCATGGAGAAGAGCCGCGCCTCGGCCGCGACACCGGGAGGAGGAAAAACGCTGTCGCTGAGGCGATATCCGCGATTGGCGAACGCCTCATCCATGAAGTCGAACCATTGGCGAACTTCGGGGAAGTGAATGCAGAGGTCCGATAGCATCCCCGCGTATTGCGCGCCTTCGCCGGGGAACATCAATGCCAGACGGCCGGCGCCCCGAGTGGTTCGCGGCAGAAATAGATGCCCTCCATTTCCCGGATGCGGCGCGTGCGGCTGTCCGCAATTCTGGTGGACGCGCGGGTCAGCTTCTCAGCCAGTTCCTGCCGGTTGCTCGCCACCACGCTGAGGCGAGAGGCGCCGAGCGGGTATTCGCAATTCAGAGTGAACGCGATATTTCGCAGCGGAGTATCGGCGGGCAGGCGCTCCAGCGTGCCGAGCACCGATGTTATGGCCGCCGGAAGCTGCGCGTCCGAATCGGCGGAAACGATGAAGCATTCCTCGTTCCACTCATGCTGCATCCACGGTGCGCGGCTGAGCCCCGCGTATTCTTCCACTACCGCATGCGCGTTGATGCCACCGAATCCGAACGCGTTTACGCCGGCGCGGCGCGGACCGGCGGAAGCATCGTGAATCCACGGCCGGGTCTCGCTGTTCAGGTAGAAATTCGATTTTTCAAGATGCAGTTTCGGGTTCGGCGTTTCGCAATGCAGCGTCGGCGGAAGCACCTTGTGATGCAGGGCGAGAGCGACTTTTATGAGACCGGCGATGCCCGAAGCCGGCATGGTGTGGCTGATCATGCTCTTCACCGAACCAAGAGCGCAGCGCGCGATGCCCGGTGCGTCTCCGCCAAAAACCTGGGAAAGAGCTTCCATTTCTGTGGCGTCGCCAACTAGAGTTGCAGTGCCGTGGGCCTCGATGAGTCCGATGCTGGAAGGATCCACGCCCGAGGTTTCGTAAGCGCGCCGCAGCGCGAGCAGCTCGCCTTCCAGCCTGGGCGCCAGCAGTCCTTTGGCGCGGCCATCGCTCGCGACGCCAACGCCTTTCAGCACCGCGTAGATTTTGTCGCCGTCGCGCTCCGCATCGGCCAGCCGCTTCAACACCACCATCCCGCCGCCCTCGCCGAGCAGAGTTCCACTGGCCTCCGCATCGAAGGGCCGGATCTGCCCGCTGCGCGAGAGCGCGTTGAGCTGGGAAAAAATGATCATGATCACCGGCGGAACGGAGGCATTCACGCCTCCCGCCAGCGCCATGTCGCAGCGTCCGGACTGAAGATCGCGGATGGCGAGGTCGACGGCAACCAGAGAGGATGCGCAGGCCGCGTCGACAATATAATTCGCGCCCATCAGATCCAGGCGATTCGCAATGCGGCCGCTGATGATGTTCGGAACTAAGCCGGGTGCGGTGTCGGCGTGGAACGGCGGCAGAGTGCCTTTGAGCGCCGTTCGGATGGTTGCGAGTTCGTCGTCGGTATACTCGGGATGCAACTGGCGCAAGACGCCCAACACGCTATCGAGCACCATGGAATGCTGCATGGCGGTAGCGTTGCCGCGATTCACGTAGGTGCCGCGCCCGATGATCACTTCGGTGCGTTCGCTGAATTTGCCGATGTCGCTGTATCCGGCATCGCGCAGCGCATCCGACGCATTGCGCAGGGCGAGGAAATGATCCGGCTCTGCGCCATCCACCGCAGCCGGCATCACACCATAGAGCGAAGGATCGAACGCGGACAGCTCCCCCAGAAATCCGCCGCGTTTGCAATACGTGCGGTCATCGGACTGCGCTCCAGCGTCGAAGAAGCGCTCCGCTTCCCAGTCCGCCGGTGCGTCCGAAACAGAATCTACCTTGTCCAGAATGTTCTGCCAATAACGGCGAGCATCGCCCGAGCCGGGAAAGACACACGACAAACCAATGATCGCGATCTCATTCCCGGGAAGGCTCACGAAGTGCTCCCCACCGCCGAAACCCGATCTGGCTGGAGCGCGGTTGCCGACCACGGACCATCGCCGACGATCACGAGCGGACAGGTCTCGCCGGTTTCGATGGCATCCAGAACCACGCGGACACCCGCCTCGCAGTCGATCATCTGGACGCCGCTCACCAGGAATTGATCGCGAACGCTTTGCGACACCATGCCGGCGCGGTCCCAGGGTCCCCAATTCAGCGCCACTGCTTGTCCCGGATTTTCGGCCGCCAGAATAGACGCGATCCCGTTCATGATGCCGTTGGCGGCGGCATAATCGGCTTGACCGCGATTGCCCAGCGCCGCCGATATGGACGACATGAGCACCAGGCATTTCAAATCCGCGAAGCGCAGCTTCTGGAGCAGTATGAAGGAGCTGTCCGCCTTAGTGTGAACCACGCGATCGAACGAAGCGGGAGTTTTGTCGCGAATCAATTTGTCTTCGATGATGCCGGCGCCATGGATGACTACGTCGATTCTGCCGTGCCGCGCGTAGACCCGATCGATGAGCGCGGAGAACGCCGCCTCATCGCGAACATCCACCGAGTGGTATTCCACCTGAGCGCCGGATTGAGAAATCTCTGCCAGGTTCCGGCGAATCTCGCGATCCCTGGAAAGCCGCTGGTAGGCCGCTTCCACTTGGGCCGGTTTCACTGGCTTGCCGCCGCTGCGAAGACGTTCCAGCAGGACCGCGCGAATGGCCGCGGCATCGGTGAGGCCGGCAGTGTCGGCGGATTCTTCCTGCGGCATCTCACTCGCACCGGCCAGTATCAGCCGCGATTTATACTGCTGCGCGATGGTTCGGGCGATTTCAGCGGTGATCCCGCGCGCGCCACCGGTGAGCAGGAAAACCCACGACGAATCCGGCGTGTTCACTCGCGTGCGGCCTTCGCTTGCGAGGAATCGCGGAGTAACGGTCAATCGGCGATCGCCGGGAAGGCCGATCTGCAACGCGTCTTCATCGGCCGCCAGCTCATCCATGATTTTGCGGCGTAGAATCGCACGGCCGTCCGAGGGATCCACATCCACCACGCGGCAGCGTACGCCGTCCAGCTCCAGGGAGAGCGTTTTCACGAAGTCCGCGACGGCGAAGTGTCCGGGATCTAGAACAGTGGACGTTTCGATTCCGAAGTGCCCGCCTCGGCCGGTGACTGCGGCAACCAACGCGCCGTTCGATTTTCCGCGCTTTCTGAGATCGCCTTCGGCCGCCTGCACCAGGGCATACAGACTCTTGACATCCAGTTGAACGTGCTTGCGCCAGGCGTCGAGCGGGACGCCTCTCCATTCGCGCTTTTCACGCAGCGGAAGAAGATGAACCACCGCGCCCACCGTTCCGTAAGCAGTGCCAATCTGCCGGACGGCATCGGCAACCAAAGCCGCGTCGGACAGGTCGGTACAGTAAACTCCTTCGGCCGCCAGTGCGGCTCCCACGCCGTGCCGCAACAATACCGGACGCTCGTTGCGTTGCTGTAACTCGGCCGCGAGATCCGCGGCGAGTCCGGTTTCATCGTCGGTGATGATGGTGACTCGGCCGGCGTGCGTCGTCGCGTTTGAATGCGGTGGTGGGCATTCGATGGTGCTGAGGCGAAATTGAGGGACGGCTTTTTGAGCGGGTTGTGCGGCAGACGGCGGAACAGGCGCTGAAGTGGCGGGCTGGAGCGCCGCGCTGACCTTGTCCAGAATCTGTTGCAGCGTTCGGGACGTCGTGAGTTGATCGATCACCGCGCGGACCAATTCCTGGTCCGCTTCCGGCAGGGAACGTCGCAGTTCGCCGATGATCTCAACACGCTTGATGGAATCAATCCCCAGGTCCGCTTCGAGGTCGGCATCCAGGGACAGCATGTCGGCGGGGTAGCCGGTACGAGCGCTCGCGATCCGCAGCAACGCTCCCGCGATGTCGAAAGAAGGCGCTGCGGCAACGGGCTGGGCCGCGGGCGCGGCCTGTGACATTGCGCCTGTTGCGTGCGTACCGAAGGCAATTCTCACTTGCTCCAAGATCTGGTGGAAGGTCTGAGCGCTGGTCAGCTTGTCCATCACGGCGCGCAGGGACTCCTGCTCGGAAGCGGAAAATTGCCGGCGAAACTCAGCAAGAATTTCGACTTTCTTAATGGAGTCGATGCCAAGATCGGCTTCGATGGCCGAATCGAGAGCCAGCATTTCGATGGGATAACCAGTGCGGGCCGCGACGATACGCAAGAGATCTGAGGCGAAATCCCGGGTGGTTGTAGACGCCGAAATAGCCGCGACGGGAGCCGGACTTGCCTCACGCACCGGTTCGCCGATGGCTGCAGTTACGCGATCGATAATCTGTCCCAGCGTGCCCGCGCTGGTCAGCGTCTCCATGACGGCGCGAATGCCATCCTGCTCGGAAGCGGAAAACTGGCGGCGGAACTCGGCCAGGATTTCGACCTTCTTGATGGAATCGATACCGAGATCGGCTTCCATGGCCGCGTCGAGCGCCAACATTTCGACCGGGTAGCCGGTGCGGGCCGCGACGATACGCAGCAGGTCTCCGCGCAGATCGCGCTGCTCAACTTTGATCGCGACGGGAATCGCGACGGGTGCCGGAGCGGGTGCGGTGGCCGCTTTCACCACCGGCGGCTGCGTGGCGGGGGCGGAATAGGTTGGGGCTGGTGGAGGCGCAGGGGGAGCGATCGTTACAACCGGTACCGGCGCGCCCGAAGTCGCTTGCAAGTATGCGGTCATGACGGCCGACTGCGTTTCCAGGAACTGGCCCATCAGGTTCTGAAATTGAAGGATGGCTGAGTCGGCTGCGCCGCTGGCGGCTACGGTTAGTTGTTGCGGAACCGCTACCGGCGCTGGCGCGGGCGCTTCGACACGAACAACCGGCTGGCTGACCACGGTTCCTTCGAGCACCAGCTTCAACGGAGGCTGATGAACCGGCGGATGCGCGGAACTATATACACGAGATGGATTCAGCATCCATGCCGGACGCGCCTGCTCAATATTCAAGCGCTGCAAGTCCAGCCGTTCGCGAACGCGCCCGGCAAAAACTTCGGGCAGATCCAGATCCATCCCGAGCGCCGCCATTTGCGCCAGCGCATGAACGAAATGCGGGAAGCCGCTCTTCGCGCCGCCATCCATCGGCAGCACATGCACCGGCTTGCCTTTTAGAACTTGCTTTACCAATCCAGACAGGACAGTTTTGGGACCCGACTCGACAAACACGCGCGCGCCGCTGTCGTACATGGCTTCGATCTGGGCCGAGAAGCGGACCGGATTCACCATATGCTGCGCGAGCAGTTCCCGAACCTGAGCAGTCTCCTTTGGATAGGCCTGCCCAAGGGTATTCGAAAACACGGGAAGTTTCGCCCGCCGGAATTCGGTGGCCGCCAGGGACTCGTTGAATTGCTTCGCTGCGTTTTCCATCAACGGCGTGTGGAAGGCGCAGGCGACGGGAACGCGCCGGGCATCCAGGCCGATGCTTTCGAAATGTCGAACTGCTTCCAGCACGGCGGCGGTGGGTCCGGCGATGATGGTTTGCAGCGGACCGTTGTAGTTTGCGATGGTGACGTCCGGGAACTTCGCCAGTGCCTCAGCCACCTTTTCCGGCACCGCGGCAATAGCCGCCATTGCTCCGGCGTCTCCCGAGATGGATTCTTTGATCGCCTGGCCACGAGCGCGTGACACCAGCAACATTGCTTCTTCAGTCAGTACGCCGGCGGCGTGCAGGGCGACATATTCGCCGTAGCTGTGTCCCGCCGCCATGTCGGGGTGAATGCCCAGCCGGTCGAGCAATTTGTAAGTCGCGGTGTCGACGACGCCCAGCGCGGGCTGCGCCACGTTCGTTTCCGTCAGCGCGGCCATCAACCGATTTTTCTCGTCGTCGGTGAACGTGCTTCCCGGATAGATGGTCCGGCTGAACGGAAATCCATTGATTTCCGGAAGCACTTTGTCTGCCGTGGCGAACATGCCGCGGAACTCCGGCATCCGAACGGCCAGCTCGCGCAGCATGCCGGGATATTGCGAACCTTGTCCGGGGAAGAGAAAGGCGACCTTGCCCGGGAGCGGGCCCGAGCCGAAATAAATGCCCTTCTTCGAATCGCGCGGAGAATCTGAGTTTTCAAGCAGCGCCGCTTTGGCCGCGCCCATTCGATCCAGCAGCTCCGCTTGCGAAGATGCCACGATCGCAAGGCGCATGCCGGACGAACGAGACGCGCTCGCAGCAGCGGCGCAGACGGCGTTCGCAAGGCTGGTGAAATCGCAAGTTGCGCCGGATAATTGTCGCGCGGTTATCTCTAGTGCCGATGCCAGCGCAGTTTTGTCCGGAGCGGTCCAGAAAAATAATTCCGCGGGCCATTGCCGCGACACTTCGCTTTGAGCCGACCGGCGAACGTCGTCGCCGTATTCTTCCAACACCGCATGGAAGTTGCTTCCGCCAAACCCAAAAGCGCTCACTCCCGCGCGGCGCGGCAAGCCATTTCCAGACCAGGGCTGCGCTTCGGTGTTGAGGTAAAACGGAGAGCCGGACTCAAGAAGTTTCGGGTTTGGATCGGTAACGTTCAAGGTGGGCGGCAGAACGCGTTGATGCAGCGCGAGAGCCGCTTTGATCAAACCCGTGACGCCGGCCGCGGCCTTGGTGTGCCCAATCATCGACTTCACGGAGCCGACCGCGCAGGTTCTGGCTGCCGCGCCTGCTCCTTTGAAAAGCTCCATCAGCGATGCCAATTCGGAAGCATCGCCGGCCACAGTGCCGGTGCCGTGAGCTTCAATCAGTCCAACGCTCGCAGGCGAAAATCCGGCCTGTTCGTAGGCGCGGCGAAGCGCCACAATCTGTCCTTCCGGGCGAGGCGCGGTCATGCTGCGGCCGCGGCCGTCACTCGAACCAGCCACGCCGCGAATCACGGCGTAGATGCGGTCGCCATCTCGCTCGGCATCTTCCAGGCGTTTCAAAACAACCACGCTCACGCCTTCGCTGATGGCGATGCCGTCGGCGCTCTGGTCGAAGGTGCTGCAATGGCCGCGGCTGGAGAGCGCGGTCACGCGCGAGAAGCACAAATAACCAAACGGATTCTGCCCGCTGTCGATGCCGCCGGTGATCACCATGTCGCTGTCACCGTAGGCCAGCTCTCTGACCGCTACGTAGATCGCGGCCAGCGAAGACGCGCAGGCGGCGTCGACATTGAAATTGACGCCCGACAGATTGAATCGATTCGCCACGCGGCCGGCGGCAACGTTGGGCAGGATGCCAGGGAACGAATCCTCCGTCCATTCCGGCATCCGCTCCATCAATTCCGGCGGCACATTCGCAAACTGAGCCAGGCTGGATCGCACGGCGTAGTTGACGCCCAGTTCGCCCAGGCCGCCGCTGAAGCCGAGCATCACCGATGTTCGCTCGCGCGCGAATTTTCGGCGATGATAGCCCGCGTCGCGCAGCGCTTCATCCACCGTCACCAGCATGAGCAACTGCAAAGGATCGATGGACGCCAGCGAGTTCGGTGGAATCCCGTAGCGCATGGGATCGAACGGGACGTCGGCAACAAATCCGCCCTTGCGCGAGTAAACGGAATCGCGCGCTTTGGTGTCCTGGCTATAGTACGTATCGAGATCGAAGCGGTCCCCGGGCACATCCGTAATGGCGTCCAGTCCGGATAAAACGTTCGACCAGAATGCCTCGATATTGGGCGCGCCGGGCAGCAGGCAACTCATGCCGACAATGGCGACATCGCAGGGACGGGGCACGGCTCGGCTGGATCGATCCCGCGCTTCTTCGGCAATCGGGAGGTCCTCCAGCACCTGGACACTTCCGGCGGACACGTCCTCATGTACAGCGCGAATTTTGGACACTCCGCTGCGCAGCGCGGCCACCTGGCCGATCATGTACATGCCCTGTTCCAACTGCTCTTTGCGCGCGACTTCCACCAGCGAATCGCCCTGACGCACCAGGCCTTTGCTCGCGACGCGCAACCTTCCCAGGTTCAGATCCTCGAGCGCGCTTTTCACCTCTTCGACGGATTTTCCGGCGGCCAGCAGTTCGCGCCTGCTCGTACGGAACGCCTCGAAAAAGGGAGTCTCGGCGCAACGCGTTGAATGGCCGGGTCCGGAGTGGAGAAGAACCGTCTGCCGGCAGTCGACCGCCTGCTTCTGAAACTCTTCGACGATCGCGCCCGATTGAACGGCTTCCTCGGTGAAGAGGTAAGCGGTGCCCATCAGCACACCGATCTTCGCGCCTTTCGCCGCAAGCGGCGCAGCCAGCGCCGCAACCATCGCGGCCGATCGCGCATCGTGAATTCCACCGGCGAAAACGATGTGCAGTTCCTGCGCCGGTACGCCGCGCTCGGTGAGCGCCAGCAACTCGTCGAGCATGGAGTCCCACAAAACGAAACTGGTTTTCGGACCAACGTGGCCGCCGCACTCGCGCCCTTCGAAAATAAACATGCGGGACCCGTCTTCCACAAAGCCGCGCAGCAGAGTGGGCGTGGGGACATGCAGATAACTTCGAATCCCAAGCTGCTCCAGGCTGTGCGCCTGATCCGGCCTGCCGCCCGCAATGATGGCGAAGGGGGGACGATACTCGCGGACTACCGTAAGCTGCTCTTCGCGCAGGTCCGCTGGAACAAAGCCGAGAATGCCAACGCCCCACGGCAATTTGCCAAGCAGCTTGGACGTTTCTTCGAGCAGATCCCGCACCTGCGGACCACGCATCAGCGCCAGCGCCAGGAAAGGCAGACCGCCCTCCTTCGCAACGGCGTGTGCGAACGCCGCTTTGTCGCTCACCCGCGTCATGGGCCCTTGCAGGATGGGATATTGCGTGCCGTGCGAAACGGCTAGCGGGGCGCCTGGGGCGAGCGGCTGCTTCTGGGCCGCAAGGCTCGCATGTTCCCGAACCGATTCGAGCAAGGCATCCACAATGCCGGACACGTTGTCATAGCGCTCCGCGAAAGATCGGGCGAACGCCGCATCCTGGCCGAGCGGCCATACGTTAGTTTCGTGAGATCCCCAACCCACAGCGGACTGAATCGCTTGTCGATATTGTTCACGCGCCTGCGGCCCATGCAAGCGATGCTCCAGCGCTTCCAGATCGCGGATTGCTTTGCCGCCCGGCTGTTTATAGACGCGGAACAGCGGACCGATTTCCTGACCCAGGCAAACGGTTTCGCCGCCGTCGGGTCTCGAAAGCGCAACGCGTACCGGCGCCGGGATGCTCGATTCCGGAGCCAGCAGAACCTGTGAATCCAGCACCACGCCTGCCGCTCCACCGGCGAAACAAGCCGCGGCGGAGTGTATTCCGATACCGCCCATGGCCCATACCGGCAGATCGTGTTCGGCCAGCAGCCGCTGCAGGAGAACAAAGGTGCTCTCTTCGCCGACGTATCCGGCGGCTTCATGACCCTTCGCGATCAAAGCCGAGAACCCAGCCTTGCGAGCGCCCGCGGCTTGAGTGCTGGACGTCACTTCCAACAGGCGCCGTTTATGTCCGCTCGCGGCCTTGAGTTTGGAATAGTTCGCAGACTCGCCGGCAGCGATGACCACAAACGCGATCTCATCCGGGAGGGATCGCAAAAAGTCTTCAGCCCAGTTCACGCCCGCGGCGATGCGGACGCCCAGCTCTCCCTTGGCGCGGCGCGTGAGCGAAACCGCGCGGGTCACGGTAGCGGCTGCAACTTCAGCGCTGCCGATATTTTCGAGATTCAGGATGCCGGCTGCGCCCGCCCGCGCGGCAGCGACCGCCGGACCGGCATCGGCCCACCCGGAAACATTGGAAACAGCAATCGTAAATGGTTGTGCGCCTGTCATTGCGAAGCCTCATTTACGCTAGCGTCAGACCGACGCAGCGCCCATCGGCTCTCCTTGTGTGGCCGCGGTATTGGAAGGAAGGTACTCCTGGTCGTAATACTGCTTAACCCATTGTCGATTGAGTTCTTCACCGGACTGAAGCGTTACCTGCTTGTTACATTGCATGCACTGCAAGCGAAAGGCGGTCTCGGCCTTGAGCGCCCCACCACACGAGTCGCAAGTCACCGGTGTATATTCCATGAGCCGTTCAATCAGCGCAACCCAGCTCCGCACCGAGAGGAAGTATGACTGGAGATCCTTGGTAGTTACCTCACCTTCAAAGAGCTGCGCGCTCTCGATTGGCATGCGGCGTCGCAGCATCTCCTTACCGGCCTCGGTCAGTAATCCGTCCTTCACAAGAACGTCCGGCCCAAAGACTTCGGCCGCTGTGTCTAGGATGCTTTTTTCGGGAAGCCAAACATCAAATGCCGATTCAGTTTCCATGGTGATTTCGATCAGATCCAGCGATTCCGCGCCGAGGTCGTCCATGATATGGGCGTCCATGCTAACTTTCGCTCGCTCGATACGCAGGCTTTGGGCGACGATGTCCGCGAATTTATCGAAGATCTCGGCTTCCGTCAGTTTAGAGTTCATCGGCATTCCTCTCCTGCTTTCTAGGCGGCGCTCCAAGCCCGGATCGCCAGCGCCGTGTTTTGGCCGCCGAACGCGAACGCATTGGCTATAGCGCCACGCATCGGCCTGGCACGGCTTTGGTTCGGAACATAGTCGAGGTCGCACTCCGAGTCGGGATTTCGCAGATTCATGGTCGGCGGCGCTACTCCTTCGTTGATCGCCTTGACGGCGCAGATCACGTTCGATACGCCGGCCGCGGAGATGGTATGGCCGATCTGGCCTTTATTGGACGAGACCAGCAGCCGGCGCGCGTGATCCCCAAAGACCCGCTTGATGGCGAGCGTCTCGGTGGCATCGTTCTTGAGCGTCGAGGTGCCATGTGCGGCGATGTAGTCCACTTCCTCGGGAGCCATTCCTCCTTCGGAAAGGGCGCTGGCCATGGCGCGCGCTTCCGGGCAGCCGTCTAAGGAGGGATCGGTCAGGCTGCCGGCGTTCGAAGTGGATCCGTAACCCACCAGCTCCCCATAGATCCGGGCGCCGCGCCGTAGTGCGCTCGGGAGGCTTTCCAGAACGATTGCTCCCGCTCCCTCGCCCATAACGAAGCCGTCTCGCAGGCGATCGAAGGGGCGCGAAGCTTCCGAAGGCTCGCTGGAGCGGCTCAGCGCTCCGAGCAACGAAAACGCAATGATTCCAAGGGGCGAAACCAGCGCCGCGCTTCCTCCTGCGATCATCGCTGAAACCCTGCCACGGCGTACCAGACGATATGCCTCGCCGATGGCGTGCGAACTTGCGGCACAAGCCGTGTCGACGGCGAAGGTCGGGCCGCCCAGATGCAGCACGCGTGCCGGAAGGCTGGCCATCATGTCGCCCGCGCGGCGAGCGAAGACTTCCGGACGCGCCTGGCCTAGCCCCAGACCATCGAGAGCCAGTTTGCGCGTAGCGGTGTCCCAGCGGGAGAAGTACTCCCGGATCAGCCGGTGATCGATATAGTTCACGCTGGAACCGGCGGCAATCCCGATGTCGTCCGAGGGAATGGGGGTGACATCCAGGCCCGCATCGCCAAACGCTTCCCGAACCACGGGCAGGAAGAGCCGCGCGCTGCGCCGGCACCAGTTGGGCGGCACGGATGGCAGTCCAGTATCTCGGGGAATGTCGCGTACCTCGGCTGCAAGCTTAGCTGAATAGGAAGTGGGGTCCCAGAAACTGATCGGACGTATGCCCGATTCCCCCGCTACCAGCTTCCGCCAGCACGTTTCCACATTGGAACCGAGAGAAGTGTTCCAGCCGAGCCCGGTGATCATGACCCTTTGCGCCATTGTTTTCAGCTTGATAAAACCCTTCTGCCGGACAATGGCGTCAACCTGGGCTGTTCCGCAGGTGGCGGGACTTCCACACGCCGTTCCACCGGTGACAAATTCACGGGCGTTCCTCCGAATGGCGCATTCAATCTCTTCCCTCCCGAATTTATTTCAGCGATTCCACAAAACCAACAGGACGATCGCGGTCCTCCCCAAGCGATTTTGATACATGCGGAAAACTTAGCCCATGCTGAGAACTCCGGCAGCGGACAAGAGGTGTTAGCACACGGGTCGACCAGGCCCCGGTGACGGACCACACAGCCGGGAAGGGGACGAAGAGCAGCTGTAAAACCGTCATAAGAGAGCTCCGCCTCAGCTCGTCGGCACGGCCACGCCATCTGATTCTACGAGGCAGACCGCAACACGGCGACCGCGACATCCAGGGTCTTCTCCGAAAGGAGGAACTGACTGATTCTAAGGACCAAGGTTAATATTGTCAATAGTCGTAAGTAACAGTACTACCCTTGGCTTAGCGCGGAAATCAGGATGGTCCGTATGTCGAAGTAATAACAAACCCTTACGCCCACGAATACATCCCAGTATTCAGATGGGATATCTGGAATTCAATCTCCGCGATCTCCCGGTGATTGCGGTCTCCAGAGCGGTTAAAATTCCTATTTCGAATTCTTACTAAGCTTACGTCAAATCCCCTAGCGGTGCGCCGAATATGCGATGCTGTAGTACTGGAACCCCCAGCACCAAGTGCATAACTCATAGAGCCTTTTGTAAGGTGTCGTTGCCAAGGTCTTATGGCATAATCACAGGACCACAATTGTAAGGACACCTACCAAGTGAAGATTCTCGTCATAGGATTGGATTGCGCGGCGCCGGAGATTCTGTTTGAGCACCCGGAGTTGCCCAACATCAAGGCGTTAATGGCCCGCGGCTGCTATGGGCGGCTGGAAAGCGTTATTCCGCCGATCACCGTACCCGCATGGATGTGCATGGCCACCAGCCAGGATCCTGGTTCCCTGGGCGTATACGGATTCCGGAACCGGACAGACTATTCGTATAGCGGGCTGGGTGTGGTCAATTCCGCCAATATCACAGAACCCGCCATCTGGGACGTTCTGAACAGCCATGGGCTGAATTGCGTGGTGGTGGGCGTTCCCCCCTCTTACCCGCCTCGTCCGCTACAGGGAGTGCGAGTGGGCTGTTTTTTGACACCTGACACGGTTCACAACGAATACACCTACCCGGCATCCGTGAAGGTGGATATCGAGCGGCTGGTGGGCGAATATCCGGTGGACGTGAAGGGCTTCCGCACCGAAAACAAGGCCTGGCTCCGCGACCAGACCTACGAGATGACTCGCAAGCATTTCGAAGTGATCCGCTACCTGATGGCCACGGTGGATTGGGACTATTTCCAGTTCGTTGAAATCGGACTCGACCGGATTCATCACGGCTTCTGGAAGCATCATGATGTGAAGCATCGTTACCACGACCCGAACAGCGAATTCAAATCCGTCGTTTGGGATTATTACAAGTACCTGGACGAAGAAATCGGCAAGACGCTGGAGTTAATCGAGGACGATACGGCTGTGTTGGTGGTCTCCGATCACGGCGCCCAACGGCTGGACGGCGGATTCTGCGTGAACGAATGGTTGTATCGCGAAGGGCTATTGGCGCTGAAAGAGCCGCCTACCAAGGTCACGCCGTTTTCTCCCAGCCTGGTAGATTGGAGCAAAACGAAAGTCTGGAGCGAGGGCGGATATTACGCCCGAGTCTTTTTTAACGTTCAAGGGCGCGAGCCGCAGGGAATTATCGCGCCGTCGGAATATGAGTCGTTCCTGTGCGAAATGAGGGAGCGTTTCCTGGCTCTTCCCGACGATCTCGGCAATCCAATGGGGAATCTCGTCTTCCGACCGCAGGAAATTTACAAGAATCTGCGTAATGTTCCGCCGGACCTCCTGGTGCATTTTGGAGCCCTTTATTGGCGTTCCATCGGCGGGCTCGGATATGACACGCTGTACGTCGCAGAAAACGATACTGGACCGGACGATTGCAATCATGCGCAGTTCGGCTCTTTCCTTCTGGCGGCGCCGGGAAACGACATTCAGGGCGAGGTGCAGGGAATGCATCTGCTGGATATCGCGCCCACGCTCCTGGATCTGATGGATGTCCCGCCCGGGCCGGCGATGCAGGGAAAAAGCCTGCTGGCGCGCACCCGAAGTTAACGGAGCTCAGGGGTACAGCCAGAGATTCTTCAGATCGGTGTCGACGCGTTTCTTGAAATCGAGCTCGTTCTGAATTAAAGCTTTCAGATCGCCGCCTTGTTTGGATAGCCGCTCCTCAAGCGCGGGCGTGTCTGGATATTCTTTGAGCCCCTCGCTCCAGGTGGAGCGGGCCTTCTCCAGCTGATCCATTTTCCAATAGCCGTCGCCCAACGCTACCCAGGCATGAACATAGTAAGGCTTCTTGGGGCCGGCCTTTTGCAGCTTGACGGCGGTCTCCAGATCCGCGACGCCCAGTTTCGCGCGGTCGAAGAATCGGGGCCAGAAAAGATAGTTGATGCCACGCGAGTAATAGCCGACATAGCTGGGCCGCAGTTCCAGTGACTTGCTAAGCTGGGCTAGCGCGGCGTTGGCGACGCCCACCCGGGTGAGCGCATCCACAACCGGGATTTTGTCGACGTAAGCCAGGCCGTAATTCAAATAGGCGTTGGCGGCGGTTGGGTTCGCTGCCACCAGCCGCTCAAAGAATTTGATGGGACGGTCGAAATCCTCCCCCTTGCCTTCTTTGCCGTGCGTAGCCTGAGCCCGCAGGATGGCCGCGCGGCGGTATTCGCTGCCGTATCGTATATTATCCGGGTCGGCTGTCAGCGCCGTTTCCATCAGGTCGAGCGCTTTGTCCCAGTCCTTGGCGGCAAGTTGCTTCATGCCCTCGTCGAAGGCTGCTTCGCCGGGAGGCCCCGCGGCGCTCGCTGCCAGAACGACGAAGAGACAGGCCAAAGATGGAATCTTCATAGCTGGGTTTCGAAAACCGCTTCCTCACGGTCGCGGCTCAGCAAAAAACGGTCGCGTCGCGCCCTGCTACTTACCCACGAATACCGTAACATCCGATTGGCTGGTGCTATCGCCTACCGTCAGGATGATGGTCTGCGCGCCCGACGGAGTATCCGTGGGCAGCGTAACGTTGAACTGGTACACGCCGTAGACCAGGAAGGGCGCGTCACCGGCATAGTCCACTGTAGCGTTTTCGCCATTGACGGTAGCCGAATAGGGCAAAGCGATCCACGAGAGGGTGTCTCCCCCCACGCCCCCCGCGGTTACGGTTGGGCCGAGCTTAGTTGTGCCGCCGAGTACCCCTCCGCCAGTGCCGTAAAGCTGCACCACCGAGCCGGGGGCAGCCGGGTTCGACTTGGTATTGACCGAGAAGTCCTGGTTCAACAGCGCGCCGGGACCGCTGCCAGTCTGGCTAACGGTAAAGAGCTGAACGTCGGCCGGCACCAGAGGAATGTTGAATTGGACGGAAGTAAGTTTGTTGTAGTTTACTTGAACGGCTGCTTCCCCGCTGGTGCTTAATCCGAACGGCAAAATCAGATTGATTTGGGTGGCCGAGACGTAGAGAGGAATCGCAGGTGCGCCTTGCACGGTTACGGTTACCCCGCCCAGAGTGCTGTCGAGGGTTCCCTTTGAATTGACGCTGAAAACCTCTCCTTCTACCGGTCCTAGGAGATTGCCGAAGATGGTCGCGATGGTCCCCGGTGAAAATCCGGAGGTGGAATAGCTGGCGCCGCTGACAATCGTGGAGATGGTGGGGCCGGCGGCCGAAGAGACCGACAGGCTGACATTGACCACCTGCGAGGTGGCGCCGGTGGCGGCGATGGTGATGGTTCCGTTGTAAGTGTTCGCAGTCAGGCCCGTGGTATTCACGGAAACGCTGAGGGACGCGGATGCGGCGCCCGAACCGGGAGTTACCGAGAGCCACGAACCGCCTGAGGTAGTGGCGGCCGTTGCGGTGAAGCTGGCATTGGACGAATCGCCCACGCTGATGGACTGCGAACCCGGCTGCGTTCCGCCGATCGAGTAGGTGAAATTAAGCTGCGAGGGAGTGGCCGTTAGCGACACTGCCGTCACATTCAGGGTAACCGGAATGGCGGCGGGGCTTCCCGTCGCGCCAGTCGAACTTACCGTCACCGTGCCGGTGTAACTGCCGGCGGCCAGACCAGTGGTATTTACCGAAATGCTTGCCGACGATGTCGTCGAGACCGTGCCGCTGGCCGGCGTGACTGAGAGCCACGAGCCTCCTGAAGTGGTAGCGGCGCTGGCGGTGAAGCTGATTCCCGACGTGCCTGAAATGCTCACGGCTTGGGCTGCTGGTACGGTTCCGCCCGAGGTGTAATTGAACGTCAATGGCGTGATCGGCACCGTCAACGTTGGGGGAGCGACCGCGGAAAGGTTGAACGTCACCGGAATCTGGAGGGTTGGATACCCCGTTCCATAGCTCAATGTCACGGTAGCAGTATTCACGGTCTGGGTAAGGCCGGTAGGATTTGCGGTGAGCGTTATCCCGGAAAACGTATTTGCGGCGGCCGGAGTCACCGTTAGCCAAGTGGCCGAACTGCTGGCTGTGAAAGACACGGCATCGTAGGAATTCGACGGCACCGTTGTAAATGTAACCTGCGTCGATTCGGAAGTGGTGGATCCCACGGGAACCGTTGCGGGCGTCCAGGATGTCAGGCTGGGAGTTACGGTTGGCGCTGCAGTGCCCGTGGCCCCTAGGGTTGCGCTCGTGAGAGCGAAGCTTCCATTGGTCGGCGGGGTCCCCGACAAGCTGAAGGTAATATTTCCGGAGATAAGGCTGACGGTGGTGATGGCCGACGGCACCGCCGTGATCATGTTCCCATTAGCGATGGTGACGGTGGCGCTAATAGTGGCCGTTCCCAAGAGGCTGCAGTTCTCGATGCCGAGAGTATCTTGCGCGGCTGCGCCGAGATTGTCGGTCAGGATTACAGTCACCGGCCCCTCGGACGAAGCCGAGCAGGACGTCTGAAGTTTACCTATGCTCAATGCTACGTTCACGCCGCTGTAGCTATTGCTCGAGGAAGTAGCTGTCGTCGTGGAGCTGGTGGGCGTGGTTGATTGGCTTAGGGTTGCCGTCGCGGTCACCGTCTTCCCGTTCAGACCAAGCGGATCGGTTCCGCTGGTTAAGCTCAAAGTCCCCGTGATGGAGTAAGTGACTTGAGCGAAAGCCGACGAAGAAACCAGAAATAGCAAGATTGCGGCGAACGCAACTTTTGACAAAAGTAGATTGAAACGGTTCATGATAGTTTTTTACCCTCTGACCAACCAAGCAGGAATTTAGTAGCAGGACCCGCTCAGTATACAACGGAACTCGGCGACGAAAAGGTTTGCCGGGGTTAATTTGGTACCGGTACCAATGGCAAGGCGCTAGGGCTTGGAGGTCCGGCGGCGTGAGCGCAGAATCAAAAGGCCAACCAGCCCGCAAGCCAACAGCAAGGAGAGCGAGGCCGGTTCCGGAGTGGTGGCCAGGCCCACGTTGGAGTCGAACTCGGTCACCAAGCCCAATCCATCGCCGTTACCCAAACCAAAATTCTGATACCGTGCGATGGCGTCGCCAACCCCGTTGTTGTCCTTATACGCGGCAGTGCCGCCGCCGGATCCGCCCGCCACAGAGATATCCAGCAGCAGGTTTCCTTGGGCGGGGTTATATAAAAACGGAGTGCCCGTAAAAGTCAAGGTGTTGGGCGCCTTGCCGGAAAGGGCCACGGTCTCAAATACCGTATTATCCGAGCCGAGATTGCTGGAAAGGTTGGTGCTGCTCAGGCTGCCGATGTCGGAGCTAATCACGGAAAGGCTCAAGGTATAGGTGCCGGAGTATAGGCTCCCGGTGAAACCGTCCCCCAGGAAAAAGTCGATGCCCGTGATCTCAGTCGGCCCCGTGAAGTCGGAGCTGGCATACGCCTCTTGATAGTCTGTGCCGGCATATCCGGAGAAGGGTCCTGAAAAAGGGAAGGCGTTAGCGGCGTTGTCGTTACCGATGGTGACGGAAGAGCCGAGCAGTACACTGGCGGAAAGACAGCACAATGAGACCGTCGAGATCAGGGCTCTCTTCATCATCTTAGAATCCTCCTAATAACACCCAAAAACGAATCGTAACATCGATCATACCGGATCGCGACGAATTTTTTCACCTCAGGCCTTACAAGTGTACCAGTACTTATGAGAAGTGCCCTGTGGATCGGATTTCCCGGTTAAGTTGAGCCGTTCTCAGAACATGCCCTCGCAAATCACGCATTCCTGGGCAAAAGCGTCGATGTACGGACTGGTTTCCCGGTGGTAGCCCTAGCAGCCAAGATGGTCGGCCCGCAAGGTATCCACGGTTAGTAAGGCGACGTTGGGTGGGCGCGGCATTATAATCCAAACCGTTTGCAGTAAGCTTCGTTGCGCTTGTTGAGCCACTCGCGGCGGCTTCTCAACTCCGGCAGTACGGCGGGCTCCCGGGTGCGGATGATCGGCGAATAGTCGCGCGGGGTTCTTTCGTCCAAATTCAGGAAATTCAAAATGCGGATGATCTGGCGATTGGTGTCGCCGCACAGATCCGGATAGCTCAGGCCCATGGCCGCGTCCCCCAGCTTGTCGACGTTCTCCAGTATGTAGTCGCAGTTGCGCGAAACGTGACGGGAGGTCTCGATCAGCATCAGCGGCAGGTGTTTGGAGTACACCATGCGCGCCAGCGCCAGCTTCACCGGATTTTTGTATAGCGCGCGCAGGCGCTGAAACATCAGCGCGTGATATTCGCTCTTCTCGTGGATCATCTGGCGCAGCTGACGAATCTGCGAATTCACCACGTCCACCGGATGGCGGTAAATAAAAATGAAGCGTGCGTTGGGAACGTGATCGCGCAGGTAAAGAAAATTCAGGGTGTCGTAAGGATTTTTGAGAAGCAGCGGCCGGCTGGGATCCTGCACCAGCTGGACCTTGCGGCAAAACAGGTTGAAGCTCGATAGATTATCTCGGTCCACGATGATGCGCTTGCCCTGGTGCTCGAGTGCGAAGCAATATTCTTCTGGAAGATCGGGCGTGATGGGCGCGGAGTTGTGTTCCTTACCGCGCAGGCCTTTTTCGGCGAACCAGCGGTACAGTTCGTCGCGCGCGGCCTGCTCCTGGCCGGTGGCGCGCAGAGCCAGCAGCCGATGGCGATTTACAACATGATACGTGCTGGTGGTATTGAAGCTGCCGGTTTCAGTCAGCACGCGATACAGCAGCGTGGTCCCGGATCGATGCGGCCCGATGATGAAGACGGGCCGGAAATCCAGCCCTCGAATCTGGGTGAGGTAGGTTTCGTCGCTGAGCGTGTCAATGGATGAGTTCGTGGCGGTGCTCATATCAGTCGCATTCCAAATTTCAAGTCTTTGATCTTAGAACCTTCGAACCGCGTCGTTACGGTCCCCGGCACTGTATTGAGTTTCCAGGCCTTCAGCCGCTTGGATGTGACTACTGCGGACAATATGACGGTGTTTCCCTCCACCGTCAGTTTTTCCAATCGTACGATCCGAAGGTCGGCGGCAAAGCGCGCCTTGTGCCATTCTTCGATCTGCTCTTTGCCCTTGTAGTCGCTTTGCACAAAGCTCAGGCAGGAATCGTCGTCGTAATAGGTCATGCACTCGGCGACATCTCTGGCCTCGAAAGCTCTTAAGTAAGCTCTGGCTCGTGTTTCCAGATCGGTTGCTGTTTCTGGCGTGTCCATCTGGGCTCCTTTCAGCTAGGGTGCGGCGGTCCGCGCCACGATGGTGCGGGAGCTCATTTGAATTGCTTCTCGCAGTCGTAGTCAATCATGGGGCTGTTGTAAACGATTTCGGCCTTCATCCTGAGGATCATAGAAGCTTCGAGCGTCGGGGTGGAGGCGAGCGGTGCTGGCTGAGTCATGTTAGTCCAGGCTCTTCCGGAAACGCGAGGTGCTGAGAAGGATCATGGATACGCCGAAAGCCAGCATCGCCAGCATCTGCGGCCAGAGCACAGCCACCCCCGTGCCTTTCAGGAACAGGGTTCGTGCGATTTCTATAAAGTAACGCTGGGGATTCAGATAGGTAAAGTACTGGACGGCAATGGGCATATTGCGAATCGGAAAAGCGAACCCGCTCAGCATAAAGGCTGGTGTGGCAAACATGAAGGAGGTCATCATGGCCTGCTGCTGGGTGTTCGATATGGTCGACATGAGCAGTCCCGCGCCCAGCGTGGTGAACAGGAACAGGATCACGCACAAAAGTAGAAGAAAAGGGTTGCCCCGGAACGGGATATGGAAAACCACGAGCGCCCCGGTGACGACCAGCCCCGTGTCGACCAGACCGATGAACGCGGCGGGCAGCGTCTTGCCCAGAATGAATTCGATGGGCCGGATGGGCGTCACCATCAACTGTTCCATGGTGCCCAGCTCCCGCTCGCGCACCACGGCCATGGCTGTCAACATCACGGTCACCAGCATGATGATGTTGACGATCACGCCGGGGACGAAATAGTTGCGGCTGAGGAGATCGGCGTTAAACCACACCCGCGTCTGGACGTTCAAGCGAGGCGTTTTCATACTTGTGCTTCCGGTATTACCGGAGGCGGCCAGCGTCATAAACGCGTTCTGCTGTTGCTTGCGCACCACCGGCGTTGCAAAGGCCGCGGTGATTTGCTGCGAGTAGCCCGAGATCAGGGAGGCGGTGTTGGAGTTGGTGCCGTCCACCAGCAATTGCACGCCGGCTTGACGGCCGCGTTCGAGCGATTCCGCAAAGCCAGGCAGCACGCGCAGCACGGCATGCGCGTCACCGCGTTCCAGCAGGCCCTGCGCCTGCTCGTCGTTCGCCGGAAGAGCTACGATGTGGAACCGGGTGGATCCTTGAAATCCCGCCAGCAGGTTGCGGCTGGCCGGGGTGTGGTCTTCATCCATCCAGCCCAGACGGATGTTGTCGACGTCCAGGTTGACCGCGTAGCCGAACACGAACAACTGCAACAGCGGCGGGATGAATGCGGCCAAGCGCCTGCGCCGGCTGCGGAGCAGCTGGACGAATTCTTTGCGAACGATTTGCGCGATGCGTTCCCACATGGTCTTATGTCAGTTTTTGACTGAGTCTCCAGGTGGCGAGAAAAAACACGCCGACCATAAAACACGCCAGCAACAGCATATTCCCCCACAACACGGACGCACCCACGCCCTTCAGGAAAATTCCGCGCAGGATGGTGACGAAATAGCGCGCCGGCACGATGTGCGTAATGGCTTGCACCACCGGCGGCATGCTGTCGATGGAGTAAATAAATCCAGACAGCAGGAAGGACGGCAAAAACGTAGTGGCGACGCCCACCTGATAAGCCACCAGTTGCGTCTTGGCCATAGGCGGACACCAGGATTCCCCAGAAAAACACGCCGCACAGGAAGAGACAGCTGGTCAGCGCCAGCAGCCATCACGCTGCCCCGGAATGGCACATCGAACACAAAGACTCCCACCAGCACGGCGATCACGGTATCCACCACGCCCACGGTGAAGAAGCCCAGCATCTTCGCCAGCACCAGTTCGGAGGGCCGCACGGGCGTGGAGAGAAGCTGTTCCATGGTGCCCATCTCCCACTCCCGCGCAATGGTCAGGGAGGCCAGCATTCCGGCGATCACCACCAGGATCACCGCCACCAATCCGGGAACCACGAAGTTCTTCGATTCGAGCGAGCTGTTGTACCAGATGCGGACCTGGAAATCGATGGGTACTGCCAGAGTCCTGCCGGCATGGCGGCTGAGAGCCACCGCGCGCAGGCGGTTGCTATAGCCTTCCACCAGCGCGTTCACGTAAGAGAGCGCAATGGAAGCGGTGTTGGAATCGCTGCCGTCCAGCAGGATTTGAAACGCCGCGCTTTGTCCCGCGGCCACGTGTTTGGCGTAATCCCTGGGCACGATCAGACCCACCAGAATCCGATTCCGGTCGATACCGCGCTCCACGGCCCGGTTACTGTCCACGAAGCCTTGCACCTCGAAAGTAACGCGAGCCCTGAAATTGCCGGATGAGTTCGCGGCTGGCGGAGGTCTGGTCCGCGTCGTACACCAGAGTCGCGATGCGGTCCACATCCAGGCTGAGCGCGGAGCCGAACAGCAACAGCATCACCAGCGGCTGCACCAGCGCGAGGCCCAGGCTGCGCGGGTCGCGCGCGATGTGACGCAGTTCCTTTCTGAATATTGCGCCGATGCGCTGCCAGCTCATGCCGCGCTCCCGGACAGCTCAGCGCTGCCTGTTGTTCAATCAGCGCTACGAAAACGTCTTCCATGGTGGGCGGGATGCGCTCCAGCCGGCGGATGTCGATCTTGTTCGCAGCCAGTATTTCGCGGATGCGCACGGTGGCGATCTCCGGGTGTTGTACGGCGATGTGCAGCCCGCCGCCGAAGACGGCCACGTCGTCTATCTCAGGCTGGTTCTCCAAGGCGCGCATGCTTTCGAGCGGATCTGAGCTGTCCAGTTGCAGCAGCGTGCGGGAGCTCAGTTCCTCCTTTAGCGAAGCAGGAGTGCCGGCGGCGATGATGCGGCCGCCGTTGATCAGAGCCAGGCGGTGGCAATACTCAGCCTCATCCATATAGTGCGTGGTGACGAAGACGGTCTGGCCCGCTTCGGAGAGGTCGTAAATCAGGTCCCAGAAAGCTCGGCGCGCGATGGGGTCCACGCCCGATGTGGGTTCGTCCAGGAACAGGATGGGCGGCTCGTGCAAAATGGCGCAGCCCAGCGCCAGGCGCTGCTTCCAGCCTCCAGGCAGCAGGCGCGTGGTGGTATCGCTGCGCTCTTCGAGGTCCGCCATCCGCAGCACGTATTCCTTGCGCTCGGCGCGCCGCGCCTTGGGTACGCCGTAAATGCCGCTGAAAAAATCGATGTTCTGCGAGACGGTCAGATCGTCGTACAGAGAGAACTTCTGCGACATGTAGCCGATGTGCCGGCGTATCTCCTCCGGATGCGTGGCGACGTCGAAGCCGCCCACCGTCGCCCGGCCGGAGGTGGGGCGCAAGAGCCCGCACAAGATGCGGATCACGGTGGACTTGCCGGCGCCATTGGGACCCAGGAAGCCGAACACCTCGCCAACGTGCACCCGGATGGAGACGTGATCCACGGCCGTGAAATTCCCGAACTTCTTCACGATATCGTCGATCTCCACCGCCCAGGGGCGGTTGTCTACCGGCTCGGTCACGCTGCGTCCTGCCTTTCTTCCTTGCGTATCGTGGCAATGAAGACGTCTTCGAGCGACGGGATAATCGGCCGGAATGTCGCGGGCCCGATGGTCTCCTGCAGCAGCTGGGGGGAAGTTTTGCCGGGCGAAATGAGCACGTGGAGCGAGTCGCCGGAGGATTCCACGCTCAATACACCATCGCACTTCCGCAACTGATCGCGCAGAGCGCGCAGGTTGGGCGCTTCAATCGCGTAGCAAACTTCGTGAGACCGCATCAGATCCGGCGATTCACAGCGGATCAAGCGTCCTTTGTACATCAGGCCCACGCGGTTGCAGCGCTCCGCCTCGTCCAGATAGGCCGTGGTGACGAGAATCGTGATGCCGTCTTTCACCAGTTGATAAAGGATGGCCCAGAAATCGCGACGCGACACCGGATCCACGCCGTTGGTGGGCTCGTCGAGAAACAGGATCTGGGGACGGTGCAGCAGGGTGCACATCAGGCCCAGTTTCTGTTTCATGCCGCCGGAAAGCTTACCTGCCTGGCGCTTGCGGAAAGGCGCCATGCGGGTCATGCGCAGCAGCTCCGGCAATAGCCGCTCTCGTTCGGCGCGCGGGATTCCGAACAGGTCGCTGTAAAACGCCATGTTCTCGTCCACGGTCAGGTCCGTGTAGAGACCGAAGCGCTGGGCCATATAGCCGATGCGATCCTTCACGCCGCGCGGGTTTTTTTGCACGTTCTCGCCCGCCACCCAGGCCTCGCCCTCGCTCGGATCCATGAGTCCGGATAACATCCGCAGCGTGGTGGTCTTGCCCGCGCCGTCGGGACCCACCAGCCCAAAAATCTCGCCACGCCCGATCTCGAGATTCAAATGATCCACCGCCGTCAGAGCGCCGAAGCGCTTGGTGAGGTTGTGGATGCGGATCATGGCATCCATCAGTTGGCCTCTATTTCCGCGTCCGCCGGCATGTTCGATTTCAGCTCATGCAGCGGATTATCGATATCGATTTTGATCCGGTAAACCAATTTGACACGCTCGTCGGTGCTTTGAATCTGCTTGGGCGTGAACTCGGCTTCCGACGAAATGAAGGAGACGCGGCCGTCGTAGATTTTGCCCGGGTAGGAGTCCGTGGTCACTTTGACCCTGGAGCCCAGCTTCACCCTTCCCAAGGCAGTCTCGGCGATGTAGGCCCGGAGCCAGGGGTGATCGATATCGCCCACCGTAAGCACCGACGTTCCGGGCGCCAGAACCTCACCTACGTCGGCGGCCTTCACCAGCACGATGCCGGAGATGGGTGCGATCGCGATGGTATCGGAAAGCTGAGAATCGATGAGCACGATCTGCGCCTGGGTGCGAGCAATATCGCCCTGCCGCGCTACAATGTCTTGTTCGCGTCGTTGCAACTCCAGAGAGTTTGCCTCGCCCATTTTCAAGGAGGCGCGCGCCTTGGCTTCCTGAGCGCTGGCGCTTTCAATTTCTTCGCTTCGGTTTCCAGCCTTCACCAATGCGGAGTGTTCGCTCGCTTGTTTCAGGTTCGCCGTGGCGGCATCCATGGCCTTGCGGTATTGATCGTATTGAGCCGTGGAAATGTCATCGCTTTTGTACAGCGTCTGTGCGCGGTCCCAATCTTTTTTGGCGCTGTCGTACTCGGCCTGCGCCACTTCCACCGAGGCCGAGGCTTGCTGAATTTCTTCCGGCCTGGACCCGTTTCTCATCTCGAGCAAATGCGATTGGGCCGAACTGAGGTCGCTCCGCCGGACGTCCAGGTCAGCCGCCATGGTGCTCCGCTGCCACTCGGCCGCGCTGCGGGACTCCGCCAACTGGGCCTCCGCGGTTTGGAGAGCGGCTACTTGTGCCGCGCGCTGCTGCTGCAGCTGATCGCGATCCAGGCGCGCCACAACCATGCCTTTTTTCACCGCATCACCCTCATCCACGGTCCGCTCGATCAGCCGTCCGGCGGTCTTGAAAGCGATGTCCACCTCGGTCAGCTCGATGTTGCCCGAGACCAGAATGCGGTTCAAGACCGTGGGGTGAAGGTTCCTGTAGACCAACACGCCGGCCGTGGCTACCCCACCGATGAGGATGATCGCTAGAATGACTTTTTTCATAAGACGTGGGATCTCCCTAAATTATTGGATGAGCCGGCGAATGGTTCCCATGGCTTCACCCAGGTCCACTCGCGCGACGTTGTAATTGAACAGAGCGGCGATCTGGTTGTCGCGGGCATGCTCCAGTTGCGTCTGCGCATCCGTGACTTCCAGGCCGTTGGCGACTCCGGCCTCATAGCGCCTGCGCGCCTGGGTTAGTTGGGTACCCGCCAGATCCAGGCCTTCCTGAGCTATGCCGACCTGTTCCTGGGCCGAATGCAGACTGTCCAGCGCCGTTCGCACGTCCAGCTCGATCTGCTGCTTCAGATCATTGGTCTTTATTTTTTCCTCGCGGTAGCGCGAACCTTGCTCGGCGCGCTGTGCGTCAATGCGGCCTCCATCGAAGATCGGAAACTTCAGCGTGATGCCGTAGTCGCGCGTGGGCGCGATGTGGATGTCGGTTTGGCCGATGGTTCCGTAGTCGCCCCAGGTCTGGAGGGTGGGCAGCCGCTCCCACTTGGCCGCGCTGGAAAACAACCGGGCGCTGTTTTCGCGCTCCTGCTGCGCCAGGAAATCCTGGCGGTTTTTGAAAGCTTGCTCTTTGGCCTGTTCAATCGTCTGGGGCTCTTCCCGCAGGTAGGCCAGCTTGTCTGTTAGTTCGATGTCGGTATCCAGCCGCAGACCGATGACTCGCAATAGTTGCAGATGCGATTTGGTGCGCTCATTCTGCGCCAGCAGCAGATGTTGCGTTTGATCGGCCAGCTTCACCTTTTGGCGCGTGACCTCGATACCCAGACCGGTCCCGGCGTCCTTTTGCCGCTGCGATTGCGTCAACAGCGCCTGAGCTAACGCGACGTCGGCGTTCGACGCCTCCACGTCCGCGTCGGCGCGCACCGCCGACACATAAGCTTTGGCTACCAGGGCGGAAACTTCATTGGTGGCGTGTTCTTGCTCGGATTTTGTGGCGACAACCGCTTTCCGCGCGGATTGCCAGCGCCGCAGCGCGCTGAAATCGAAAACGCTCTGTGTGGCCGTGGCACGAACATCGGTGACTTCGTACGGCCCGGCGGCGCTCGGAAGGTGAATATTGAACGGCAGCTTCACGCTTTCCGACCCCAGCGCGGAAAGACTGCGAATGAGACTGGATTGCTGCGCGTAGGACTCCACATTCGGCAACAGCGACGCCCGCGACTCCGCAGCTCGCGCTTTCGACTGGCGCACCTCCTCCTGCTCCAACTGGATATTGGTATTGCCTTCCGGCGAGGTGGCGAGTTCGACCGCGCGCTTCAGGCTGAGCGACAGGGTTTGGCGAGGCGTCAAATCCGGGTCGGCACTCCTCAGGAGCGGAGTCATAAGTAATAAAACGGGCAGCATCGTTCGGTGCATCATCTCTCCTCTCCAACCGCGGCGGACGCCTGGGCCCGCGCAACCGGGGCGCGGAACGCGGCCTCTAAGAAATTCACTAAGCGTCGCAGTATCAGTTCGCTGTCGCCGGGGTCCTGTAACGGTCCCTGAAAGACATCCCAGTCACCGGTCCCTCGCAGCGCGAGGCTGATGGATCCCATGGCAAAATGTACGCGCCAGTATAGTTCCTCCTGAGGCAATTCCGGTAAGGCACGCGCCAATGCAGCAGCGAAGCGGGCCAGCAGCGGGACGAAATGCTTCGATATCATGTGGGGCATCATGTCGCCTTCGGCATACAAACGCCCCATTAAGCGGCGGAACAGTGGACCGCCCCGGGCCGGGTCCTTTGCCGCCAGAAATGCCGGCATGACAAACGCTTCAATCACCTTCGACAGTTCCGGCGGGCCATCGCCAGCCTCTCGTTCGCAGTATTCCAACAGTCGCAGCCTTTCCTGATTGGCCGGCAAAGCTCGCCGCAGAAAAACTGCTTCAAGCAAAGCTTCTTTAGAATGAAAGTGATAGTGGACGGAAGCCAGGTTCACATCGGCCGCCGCGATGATGGAGCGCAGGGAGGTAGCGGAGTAGCCGCGTTCCGCGAATAGCCGCTCGGCGGTATCCAGGATACGTTCTTTGGTGGGCGGTGCTATGACGTGGTGTGCCAAGGGATCTAAACGAATGTTATGATTATACGCTTGATTGAATCTCCGTCAACCCTGAATAGTACAGGCTGTTCTAGTACTTACGGAGGTTACTGGTTTAGCTAACGCGGCCGCGTAACCATTCGCCGGACCATAGCCCAGTAAATGCGCTCAAAGTATTCGCCGGGCAGATAGCGGCGCAGGTTTACGACCAGTTTCGCTTTGGCTCCAACCAGATAGCGGAGACGGGGCCGGCGGGAAGTGAGTATCCGGAAGACGGTGCTCGCGACGTCCGGGGCGCCGAAGGTGTTGCGGGCCAGCAGACCGTCGACAATGTGCTCGTGACGGCAGAACCAGGAATAATAGGGACTTGCCGGATCCGCGGCGTTCCGGGCCAGATTCCGGTTTACGGTGAAATGCGGCGTGAGAATCAAACCGGGTTCGAGGAGCGAGACATGCACGTTGAAGGGCGCCATCTCCTGCCGCAGGCATTCGCCGAAGCCCTCTACGGCGAATTTGCTGGAAGCGTAACCCCCGATGCTCATGGAGGCCATCCGACCACCCACGGAACTGGTCAGGATGATGCGCCCGTGGCGGCCTTCACGCATGATAGGCAGCACGGCTCTGGTGACGGCCATCATGCCGAAAAGATTCACATCGAAAACCTGCCGGATCTCGTCGTCGGTCAGGTCCTCGAAGAAGCCACGCAAGCCCATGCCGGCGAACTGAACCAGACCATCGATGGTTCCGGCTTCCTCCACGATGTGCTGTACGGCGCACTCGATTTCATCCGGGCGCGTCACGTCGGCATGCAGGACATCCACGGATACCTGGCGTTCCTCGGCGGCGGTGTGCAGGTCGTCTGCTTCAGCGTCGGTTAGAACCGAACCGAAAACGCGGAAACCGCGCGAGGCAAGGTAGAGGGCGGACTCCATCCCGAGACCGGACCCCGCGCCGGTAATCCACAAATTGCCGAGGCTCGATTTCCGGCCTCCCGTTTTGGCCATGCGGATACGGGGCGCGGGCCGCAACCGGAACTGGGGAACTTGGAGCTCGGTGGCCGGCGATGCCGCCGCGGGAGAGGGCAGGGAAGCAATGGCAGAGCGAACCAGCGGTTCCGTAAAATCCATGACGGCTCGATTGTAAAGGGCCGCCTAAGTGTGCGGAATAGGCTGGGAGGATCAAACTCGGAGGTACGGGGCTGGGTTAACGGATAGATCGAACGTACTATCAGCCGGCGCAGGCCTCGAAGGCGTCGCCCGGTTCGGCCAAGCTCGACACGGCGGTTTCCGCTCCGAGGAACTCCAACATGTTCTGCGTGAGCAACTCGGGTTGCTCCAGGGGACCGAAATGTTCGCCGCCCGGGAGCAGGACCGGCTTACAGTTCGGAAGTTCCGTATGCAGGTAGTTGTAGGACGACATGAAATGGGACTGATCGCCATACATGAGCAGCGTGCGCGTGCGAATGCGGCGGACGGCGTCGAGGGTCAAATCGCCGACAAATTCGTAATCCTGGATCAACGTGGTGTTGCGGATCAGATTGATTAGCGGCTCGCGATTGCGGGGAAGGCCGCGCGCCGGTCCGTAGAATTTTGGAGTCTCCAGGCTGAGCTGGAGCAAGAATTCGAGATCGGTTCGCTTGTCCGGCGGCACCACCAAACCAACTTCCTCCAGCTTGGCGGCCCAGGTGTCCCAGCCTGGCCAGGCATGATCCTTACGCTGATGCACCAACGCGGCTAGGCCCGGTTCCAACGCAATCAACTGGGAGACGCGTTCGGGATAGAGCAGGGCGAAATACATGCAGATATCGGCGCCGTAACTGTGGCCTACCAATATCGGCTTCTCGATGCCCAGTTTGTCCAACGTTCCGCGCAGGTCTTCCGCCAGATCCTTGCAAGTGTAACCAGTGGGAGTGACGTCGCTATAACCATGGCCGCGCAGATCGGGCGTGGTGACGCGAAAATGTTTCCTCAGTTGCGGAATGATATTCAAGTGCCACACGGCGAGATTCCCGAGGAAGCCGTGCAGCATCACGATGTCGGGACCCGAGCCCACCGTGATGTAGTGGAGATTCACTCCGTTAACGTTGATTTTTGGCATGCGGTTTTCTTATTCGATATAGCCGAGTTCACGCAGACGTTCCAAGACAGCTTGTTCATCCTCGCGGCTCATTACCTGCGGCAGAGCGTCGTCGGCCGGCTGGTGTCCATTCCCATTGGCAGATCCGACTCTCGTTACCGGGCGCGACTTCAATACCGCCGCTTCATACAAATCTGGGGGCACATGACCCTGCATCTCTTCGAGCACGGGCAGGCCAAGACTGTGCATAACGATGGGAGCCACGTCCAGAATCGACATCTCCTGGGCCAAAGCGCCACTCAGGAGGCCGGGACCCTTGGCTCCGAATATTCCGACCGGACGGTGCGCACCGCCGGTAATGGGGCGGCGCGACAGCATGTGGTCAGAAGGCAGGATTCCAACTAACCCACCATCCTCAAAAACCAGTGTCAGATCGGGCGCCACGCTTCCTTGCGGACCCTCAAAGCATTCCTCACGCGTCCAAATCTCCTTCACCACCGGCTGGCCCGTTTCCGGATCGCGAAATGCGCGCAGATCGGCAATGAGCCGTTCGCGGAACGCTGGATATTCCGCCGGAGACACGCCGGCCGAATTGACCGTCGCGATTTACGGGAATGAAGATGCCGTTGGCGGTGGGCGTGGCGGCATACGCGCTGCGTTTTAGTCCCAATCGAGCATCCAGGTGTGGCGCGCTACTTGGCCGACACCCAACAATGCACCGTTCGGCGTTTGAGAGCGCGCGGCATCGGACCAGGCCAGATACCCGTGCTGCTCAAGCCACGCATTTACGTGGAAAACTTTGTAAGTGGGACCGAAGCCATGATCGGAGGCCAGCAACACGGTTGTTTCCGGACCCACGGTGGCGCACATGCGCTCCATGATTTGGTCCAGGCTGCGGAAATATTCGATGCATAGCTCCCGGATCTGCACTTCCCACTCCTCTTTCAGCGGCGTGGCATCTTCGGGCCGGATAAAGCGCCAGCATAGGTGTTGCAGCTTGTCGACTCCGTCGAACAGAACGGCGGTCAATTCGGATGGATCTTCGGCAGTAAGATGGCGAAAAATTTCGAACCAGTTTTGCTCGCGCCGGATGTGCATCTGGATCCACGGAAGATATTCTTCGTAATTCGAAGAACCTTCGGTCGCCTTTTCTTCGAGCTTAATGTCCATGGCAAGCTCGCGCGGATTGAAGCCGGAGATCGTCTTGAGCCGGTCAAAGAGATCCTGCGGCCAGCAGGCCAGGCGCAACTGCTTCCAGGGCACCCAACCCGGCACCACGTTGCCGCAGATGCGCGGGGGCGGGAACATGGCGGGAAAGTTCAGCGAGGTAACGCGCAGGCCATGGGCGGAACCGAGAGACCAGATGGTGTCGCAGTGCACGTCATGCGACGTGAAGAATCTGAATGTGACGGCTTTCCTCAGACTCCATGCGGAAGAAATCGAAGACGCCATGCTGCCCGGGTTTTCTGCCGGTGACTAGAGACGTCCAGGCGGGTGGGGTGAGCGCCGGCACGATGGTTCGCAGATTGGCACGCACGCCCTGGTCGAAAAACGATTTCAAAAACGGCATGGCGCCCGATCTGCATCATCGGGTCCAGGACATCGAACGTGGCGCCGTCGAGGCCAATCAGGAGCGTCCGGACTTTCCGCGTTGCACTCGTCATTGAACCCTACTCGTCGGCTCAGCTTCCAACGAGACCTGTTTCAAATTCTTGTCCACGAAATCAACCAGCTCCATGATCGAAAGGTCGCGTTGCTCGCGGCCGATCTCGGCGAGAAGTTCCGAGAAGGGCAAGGGGCATTGAAAATGCTCCTGGATGGTGGTTCCCAGCACTACCGCATCGAGAGATTCTAAACCCAATTCAGTGAAAAGAAGCGACTCGGGACCCACCGGCCGCGAGTAATCCCAGTCCTGGCAGAGTTCCTGCAGCGTTCGGAGCACGTAATCTTGAATTTCCTCGCGAGTCGGCTTCACGCTGTTATCTCCGCTTCTGGTTTCACTTCCTGGGCCGTGCCTGCCAACTGGTGCATACTATTTGTTTGCTCGAACAACGCTAAACTGTCAAGTACTTTAGGTACCACGAGTTATCTCGAAACCTGAACCGGACGTACCTGTAACGGATCGCCAACGAAGCGCTTGGACCAAACAGGCCTTACAATTTGTGCTGCAGAACGGACCCTTTTGAGCGCCGGTTTCCAGGGTCGATCAGCTTCGGCAACTACGAGGTCACACGTGGGTTATTTTTGCCCAGTGCCAGATAGTAACCCATTTCGCGGAATTTTTCCAGCTTTCAGTAGCCTTACTTAGTTGGGTAGTACTAGTGGAACTTTTCAGTCCGAAGAAGACGCTTGCTTACGCGCGGGGTTCTGCTGTCCGCTTGCTTACGCGCGCGGTTCTGCTGGCCGCTTCCTTACGCGCGCGGTTCTGCTGAACCATGACCGTGAGGGAGTGTCTTTAGAGCCACTTCTGTAAAGCATCCGGATCTACTGCAACTGGAAAATGGCGGTCCGAGCCACGCCGAGGTAGCGCTCCTGGATGGACGTGAACCCGGCTGCGCGGAACACCTTCATCCACTGCTCCCGGCCGGCTGTTTTCTGATGCGACAGATCATGGAACAGAAAATAATAGATCCCGACGCCGGGGCGCGAGCGGGCTTCTTCGGGAGTGGGCCGGATGGGCTCGAACACAATCAAGGGAACCTTGGGAAAGATCCGGCGGAAATCCTTGAGAAAGTCGATCACCCGGTCTTCGCCATGGTACATGAGTTCATGGAGGACAAAGAATATGGTAGCCGCGTCGACACGCTTCAGGGGTTCCGAGAGCTCGTCGATTTCCGAAATATCCGCAGCGAATAAGTTGACCCGATCCTCGAATCCTTCCTGAGCGGCCAGGCGCTTACCGTCTTCGATGGCCTGTGGCGCTAAATCTATCCCAAAGCACATTACCCGATCGTTCAGCTGGCATAGCCGGCGCAGGAATGTGCCGTCGCCGCATCCCAGATCCAGCACGTTGCGGAATTCTTTCTCGAGGATGATCTGGTTGGCTATCGGGAAGTAGAAATGATTCTCCATTTCGCCGCTGCCCTTGGCGACGAAATCCGGCCGGCGATGAATGTCCTTTCCGTAGACGATCTGTTTTCTGAGCAGGGGCTCCAGACAGTGGAAGACTTCTTCGTAGCCGTAACTGAGTTCCAGCCAGCCTCGGAACTTATCCATGAGCAGCTTGCCCTTGGGCTCTAAGAAGAAACTATCGCCCTTTCTGCCAAACATGCCCACCGCAAAGAGAGCTTCGCACAAGCCGCGAAGAATGGTCTCGTCCAGGTTGTGGAGCCGCGCGAATGGGGCGGATTCTACGCTGCCGCTGGCGACCAATTCGTCGAGGAAGCCGACGTTCAGCAAGGTTTGCATGGCGCGGGTCTCGAGCGCGCCCCGGAGCAGATGGTCCCAGCCTTGGCGATAGGCACGAGCCAACTTGAGCATGTGCATCGGGCCAAACAAGCGGAGCAGTTTGATGGTTTCCAGCATCGTCAGCGACCCGTTCTCAGGACCAGTTCTGTTGGGGATTGATCGATTTCGCCGCGAATTTCGTGGTGTGGATTTTCCCGCCTTGGAAGGTCACCGTTACGATTCCCGCGAGCGACGGCATACGCCAGGCCGTCAGCCGCTTCGATGTGACTGTGACGCGAACCGTGGCGACGTCGCCGGCGATGCTCATTCCATCCACTCGCAGGATTTTGAGGCCGGCGGCGAACCGGTCCTTATGCCATTCCTCGATGGACGGTTTGCCGCGGTACTCGCCCATCAGCCATTCGAGCGTGGCATCGGAATGGAAGCAGTCCATGCATTGCTCCAACTCTCCGCGCTCAAAGACGTTTAGATAGGTCTCAATCAACTCGCGAGTTGTCGTGTCTTCCATGACTACTTCTCCTTACTTTTTCACCCGACGACCGCTCCCTCACGGTCGCGGCTCGGTAGCAACAAACGCTCCCTCCCGGTCGCGGTTCAGCTAGGCGTCGGGATTCTGCAGCAACGTCGTTCTCATACTCGGCAGCTGCACCGAAAGCGGGTCGGCGATTTTTCCCAGGGCTTGCAGCCGTTCACCAATCCAGGACTCGAGTTCCGCCTGCATCGCGCACGCAACCGCAGGGTGCTCTGGCGCAATATCATGCTCCTCGTTAGGGTCCAGCGCCAGATCGTATAATTCCCGGGCTGGGCGATCCGAATAATCCCCATCGCGTGAAAGAATTAATTTATGCGAATCGGTCCGCAAGCTCCAACTGGATTGCCAGGTGTTCTCGGCGCTGATGACTCGCGAGTGACCGCCCGAATTTGGATCTTCACCGGTCAATGATTTCCAGAAGCTTCGCCCCTCCATGGTTTCGGGCGCCTCCAGTCCGGCAGCCTCCAGGATGGTGGGCGCAATATCGCTCACCTGGACCATCTGAGGCAACCGCGCGCCCGCGGGCAGACGCTCCGGCCAGCGGGCGATGAACGGCACATGCAGCGTGCAATCGTACAGCCCATGATGGTCGAAGAAAATGCCGTGCTCGGTCATGCTTTCGCCGTGGTCGGCGGTAAAGAGCACCAGCGTGTTCTCGGCCAGTCCCAAATCATCCAGGGATTGGATTAAGCGTGCAATGCCATCGTCCAGATAACGGAGCTCGCGATCATACAACGCCGCCACATACTCGGCGTCGGTGATCGGGCCCTTAGCAGTGCGTAGCCAGGTCTCCTTAGCCATCGCGCCCAGCGGATGTTTCCAGAAGGTCTCAAGCGAAGCGTTTTTCGGGTCCGTGGGATTTCCACCCTCGTAGAACAGATTGTTGTAGGCGGGCGGGGGAATGAAAGGCCAATGCACGTCCCAGTAATGGATAAACAGGAAAAAATGTTCGTCCTTGTGTTCCCGCATCCATGGAATGGCCCGTTTATTCAATTGGTCGCAGCTGACGTTCATGGTTAACAGAGCGAGCCGAACGCTGGGGTCAATGTAGTATTCGTAGCCGCGTCCGAACCATATTCGTCCGTGCATCAAGTTATCGATCGCGCAAGTGGTGTATCCCGCTTCCACCAGAGCTTGAGGCAAAAACGGCGCATCGCGATCCAGTTTGGCATCGCCGCCGTGCGCGAGAATACCGTGGGTGAGCGGGTGCTGGCCAGTGTACAGGGTGGTGTAGGAAGGGTACGTCGGCAAACCTGGGCAGAGCAGGTTCTCGGCGACAACGCCCTCGGCAGCCAGTTCATCTATAAAAGGACTGGTGGGCTTCGGGTAGCCGTAACAGCCCAGGCGATCGGCACGCAGGGAATCAATGCTAATAAGAAGGATATTGGGGCGCTGGTTCATGTCGATACCGGCTCCCTTACGGTCGCGGTTCCGTTGATCTTCCTAGCGACGGCCGCCATGTTATCGCTCATAACGAATTGCGCCATGATCCAGCTCACGGGAAATGCCAGGCACATTGCGACGGGGTTTAACTTGAGCATGTCGCCATTAAAATCGATCGGGGCTGCTCGCCTGGCCGCCGCTGCGCTCCACACCATCGCCTCTGGAGACGGCACTCCTTTTACACGCGTGCGATGAAAGCCCGCTTTGCTCAACATTGTTTTCAAGGTTGCGGGAGTGAACTGATATAAGTGGCGTGGGATATCCATCGGAAACCAGTACCCTTTAAACAGCGACACCAGAGGCGAAGCATAGTTGGGCACTTCCAGCATCAGCACTCCTCCAGGTTTCAGAACTCTGTGAATCTGCTTCAGCGCCGCTGCCGGATCGAATGCATGCTCCAGAACGTGCCACATGGTGACGACGTCAAACTTGTTCGGCGGCAGTTCGCTCAAGGCGTCTTCCACATCTCCCTGGGTAACTTTCAGGTGGCGCGAATTGCGGGCATACTGGACGGCGTCGCTATCGGACTCCACTCCTTCGACGTCCCATCCCTTTTCTCTCATGGCAGCAAGGTATGCGCCATTGGAACATCCCACGTCGAGGAGCCGGACACCTTTCGCCGATGGCGTACGGCGGCGGCGGACCATGCCGAATCCCAACCGCGCTATCAGGTTCGTTTCACCCCTGGCGAGCAGGTTCAGCATATTGGCTTGATAATTGGGCGGATAATAGATCCCGATTCTGTCTGGGGACGGCCGCGGATTCAAGTAAACAAGACTGCAGCCAAGACACCGCACTACCCAGGAATCCTCACCCTCTGGTTCGAGCCTGAGCTTATGCAACGGCGATGTATCTGGGCAACCGCAGTTGTTGCAAATCACCGTTTCCATCGAGCTATAGCATGGCATGGCAGCCTTCCGGGTGCATGAGCCAGTGGTTCTAATCAAGATGAATCAGAGGAAGACGCCCTCTTTAGTACTGAGGTACCGGGTGGGGGAATTTCTCCTCAATCAATTCCGCGGCTTTTTGCGGTCCGTTGAGACCTTTGAGAATGCGGGCTAGCTGCTTCCCATTCTCGCGGTAGGAATGGTCCGATCCTCAACCCTTGGCGCCGGTGACGCGCCTGGTCATCTCGCGAATCCAGAAGCGGTCGAATATTTCGCCCGGAAGATAACGCCGCAGGTTAATCAGGAATCGCCCACGCCGCCCGACCAGATAGCGGAGGCGAGGGCGCTTCGCTTCCAAAATTTCGAAGACAACTTGGGCCACGTCGGTGGGAGTAACCACGGCGGATTTTACTTCATCATCTGTCAGCTTTTCCAGCTTCTGAAACCAATCATGGTACGGACTGTCGGCTGCCAGAGCGCGGCCGGCGACATGACGATTTCTTCCGAAAAGCTCCGTGCTCACAAACCCCGGCTCTACCAAGCTGACCTGAACGTCGAACAGAACCATCTCCTGCTTCAGGCACTCCGCGAATCCTTCCAACGCGAATTTGCTCGCGCAGTAGGCGCTATTGCCGGGCGAGCCCAGCCTGCCGCCGGTTGAACTCATAATCACGATGCGTCCCCGGCGGGCTTTACGCATCAGGGGCAGGACGGCGCGCGTCAAAGCCATGGTGCCGAACACATTGGATTCGAAAACGCCGCGCACTTCCTGGTCGGATACATCCTCGAAATAACCTCTGAGAATTGCGCCGGCGTTGTTGATCAGGCCATAAAGTTCGCCCGAACGGCTGGCTATAGTGCAAACAGCTTCGCGGATACTGGCAGCGTCTGTAATATCGAGCTGAAGGACGTCCAGTTGGACGTTGTGGCGGGCAGCTGCGGCGTCCAGTTCGCCGCGCCGGTCCAGGTTTCGCATGGTGGCGTAAACAGGGTAGCCATGCCGCGCGAGAAAAACTGCGATCTCGAGCCCGATACCCGAAGACGCGCCGGTAACCAGCACCGCGCCTTTAGTCATGTTGAAGCTTCACCAATATCCGCTCCCTCCCGGTCGCGGCTCGGTACGGAGCGGCTCGCTACGGAGCGGCGCTCAGCAAGTTGGCTTTGAATAGCGCGCAGGGAACTGCGATTTAATTTATAGGGCAGGATCATCAGCGTGGCGGCCACCAGCAGGACACCGGGAACCAACCCATAGGACAATCCGATGTAAGAAGCCGCGGCGGGCGCTTGAGGCGATGCTGCCGGCGCGAGCCGTCCAAAAAAGCTGAGTAACAGTCCGGCCAAAATAAGCGCTCCGCCGGACGCCACCTTTTCTCCCAGATTGAGAATCCCGAAATACATTCCTTCGCGCCTGAGACCGGTATGAAATTCATCTTCGTCGGCCACATCAGCCACCATCGAAGCCGGAATCACCCATACCGAACTGGCGATGACGCCCGCGACAAAATGGCCCAGGATCAGGGGAAGCGCGTTTCCAGTGCCGAACAGATGGCCATCGCCGATCAGCAATGTGGCTGAGCAGAGCAATATTGCCGTACCGATGGTGGCCGCGATCGAGAGCGTGCGTTTCTCAGTCCGTTTCGCAAGAGCCATCCAGAAAAAGACGCCGGCCAAAGCGCCCAGGTAAAAGCCAACCTGGATCGCGCTCAATGATGTGCCGGTATGGATGCGCGCGTACCAGGTGAAATATTGAATCGCAAGGCTGGCGTTCAATACTACGGCCAGGAAGAACACCACGAAATAGAACCACACCGAGCGGAAGTCGGCATTGCGCATGGACAGCACGAATCCCTGGAAAAAATCCGCTGCCGTACGGGATTTACGATCGGGCTCTGCGGAGCTTCGATGGCTGAGAGTCCCGAGTGTGCTGAGCACGGCGCTCCCAGACATCAGCAAGCCGAATAGAAGGCCCATGCGCGGATAGCTGGCGTAATTCAATTTGGGATCGAGGCCGCTGGTCTTGGTGAAGACTAGAAATGAGAACCCGGCGGCCGCGAGCGCGCCCACCAGCCCAAAGAGAGCGCGAATGGCGAAGATGGTGGTGCGCTCATCATAATCCGAGCTGAGTTCCGCTCCCAGACTCAGGTAAGGGATGCGGTAAATGGCGCCGGTGACGCGTACGGCAACCCAGAAAACTAAAAGCCATAGGAAAAGGCCGGCGTGGCTGAGGCTGCGGGGAGGGCTGAATAACAGGAAGAAGCACGGACCAAGCGCAATCGCGCCGGGGAGCATATAGGAGTGCCTGCGCCCCAGCCTATGACGGCTGCAATCGGAACGATAGCCGATATAGGGGTCCAGGAACGCATCCAGGACGAGACCGCCGGCGATGGCGAATCCCACCAGCGATGCAGGCAAACCCATCACCGTGTTGTAAAAAAAGAGGGTGAAAAGCCCAAAAATCACCATGCTGATGGTGACGGGCATTTCGCCAACCCCATAGAGCAATTTCACTGGCAACGCGCTAACACGCACGGGAGCACGGACGGAAGGTGTGGCGGCGGCACTCATCTTTTGAGATTGCTTGGTAAGATTGCTTGAAACTATCCTAACAGGATCAACCAGCGACGACCGTGCGAAACGCCTGCTCAGGCGCGCGGCTCTTAGTGCCCTGAATCCAGCCTATCGATAGATCTTGGACGATTTGGACATCCATCGGAACTAGCCGCGCCGTGTTTGGTACTAGACTGGTCGATTGTCTAGATTTCTCCTAACCTTGTGGCCGCTCGGAACCCACCTGAATCCCTTCCTGTCGGTAGCCCACGCTTTGCGACAACGCGGGCATGAAGTGGCTTTCTACACCGGTGCAGCGGCACTTGATTCCGTGGGGAAGCAAGGCTTTCGCTGCTTTCCCTTTCAAGCTGTCGACGAGGCGCGGGTGGATCGAGCCGTTCGCGGACTCACATCACGCAGCTGGCGGCCGGGCCGATGGCGCGAACTTATGCTGGGCACCGTCCCGGAGCAGTTACGGGATCTGGAGGACGTTTGGAAATCGTGGAAACCGGATGTGGTGGTTTGCGATATCGCGATGTGGGGGCCGATCCTGGTAATGCACGAGTTGAAGGGCTTACCAGTCGCGCTTTTGTCGCACGTGGCCAGTTGTATTCTGCCGGGCGCCCAGAACCCGCTGCCGGGAACGAACTGGCTGCTGCACGGCGCGCCCCTGCGGAAACTGGCGCCGGCCATCGCCTGGATTGTGCGCGCGGCATCGGCCGGAATTCCGCGCGGCGCGAACAAGTTGCGCCAAGCATGGGGCCTCGTGCCGTTGGCTGGCACGGTAACGGAATTTACGGGAACGCTACCCCTGTACCTGATTCCAAGCACGCCAGAGTTCGACGGCAACCGGGGCGATCTTCCGCCATCCGTGCATTATGTGGGTCCCTGCCTTTGGGACAAAGATCGCGATGAGGCGCCGCCCGAATGGATCGGCAAGGTGCCGCGAGATCGGCCCTGTGTGGTTGTTGCCGAAGGGAGCATCTATCCGGAAAAGCCACGGTTGCTGTGGATGGCAGCCCGGGCTTTGGCTAACCAGCCGTTGAGCGCGGTTCTCATCGCGGGCCAAGGCCGGAACGTGGAGAGCCTGAATCTTGGATCGCTGGCGTCGAACGTTCGTCTGGAGACCTGGACTCCGCTCAGCGATGTTTTGCCCATCGCAGATGTCCTGGTAGCCGGCGGAGACTCAGAAACCGTGATGGCCTCGCTGGAACGGATGGTCCCCATGGTATTAGTGCCCATGATTCTGGATCAGCCTCAAGTTTCCTGGCGGGTCTCCCGCGCCGGTGCGGGGCTCCGCATTGCGAGTTGGAGATGTTCGCCCCAAAGGCTGCGCGCCGCAGTCGCTAAGGTATTGGCGGAGCAACAGTTTCGCGACAATGCCGCGCGCATTCACGACGGCTTTCGAGAGTACTCGGGCACCGATCTGGCGGCCCATTGGCTTGAGAAACTGCCCAGCCCCAACGCCGGGCAGCGGTACTGAATGTAGTAGCAGTACCCTACGGTACTTTGACTCTACTGACCTAAAAATAGCCATCCGTTAGGCTGAGTTCACGGTGAATGCCGGGAGGATTCGTGAACTACGTTAGCAAGAGAAGTCATTGGTCCGCTCTTATCTTGTTGCTGCTGCTGCTGCTGTTGGCGTGTGGCTTTCTTTCGGTCCCACCAGTTTTTGCAGCATCCACGCCTCCGCCGACGCCACCGGCGCCGACTCCCGACCCGGTTTACGCCAACGTATTCTATGGCGCCGTAAATCCAGGGTTTGCGAACTTCAACACTCCTGTTCTGGTATTTGTGCCCGGATTAGGCGGTGTGGCGTCCGACTGGTACACCAACAACGACATGTACGCCTACGCTTACCAGTGGGGCTACCGAACCGCGTTCATCACTCCCAACACCACCAACACTTCAGCCTCCGGAAGTATCCAGTCCGACGGCTCAGTGCTCCAAACTGTGATCCCGAGAGTGGCCAGTTATTACAACGTGCCGCAGATGTATTTCATCGGCCATTCCAAGGGTGGTCTGGATCTCCAGCAAGCCATCCTGGATGGGAATATTCTCCCTTACGTCAAAGCGCTCTTCACCATTGCAACTCCCAATCAGGGGACCAAACTGGCGGACTGGGCCTTCGAGCCATCCAACCAGACAATTGTGGAGGGGCTCATGAAGAAGTACAATCTCGATCTGGAAAGCAACGCCGTCGCGGACTTGGAAGTTGCCAACATGACTCCGTTCCGCGCCGCCGCAGACCCCGCGTTCACGCAGTTGCCGAACAAGCCGTTTTATTATTTCTCAGCAGACGGCTATCAGGATAGCGCGGTCACTCTTGTTACCGGCTCCCTGCTCCGTAAACTGGTTCCGGGGACCGATCAGAATTCGCAGAACGACGGACTTGTGACTGTAGGCGAATCGCAGCTTTCTCCTGAATATTCGAATCAGCTCGGAGTTATCGGCACGGACCACTTCAAGATGAATCAGGGAGACAAATCTTTCTTCAAGATTCGCGGCCGGATAGAAGCGCTGGAAACTGACACAGACGTATTTCAGAGGGTCGCGGTAAACGGCTTGACCAGATTCGGCGGAAACCCCCACAATACGTGGATTTGGTCGGCGAAATGGTTTAACAATAAGCTCTATATTGGAACGGGCACTGAAGAGTTGTGCCTCACCCTGATCACTTCCGATGTCCGCGCGGGAACCAAATCATACCCGGCGGCCGTGAAGGGAGACCAGTGTCCCGACGAAGTGACTCTGGCGCAATCGTTGGCAGCCGAGATCTGGGAATATACTCCGTCCACCAATACGTGGAGAATGGCTTATCAGTCGCCTTCTACAATTCCCATAACCGTGGATGGTACGCCTGTGATGACCGCGCTAGACGTCGGCTACCGCGGCATGGAAATTTATACCGAGAGCGACGGCACGCAAGCGCTGTATGTCGGGTCCGTGACTTCGGGCGGCGCGTACGAACCGGCGCCGTTCCAGCCCAACGGTTGGCCGCCGCCGCGCATCCTTCGAACAACAGACGGGCAAACCTGGACCCCGCTTCCGCAGGCGTCCGGAACTTTCTTCGGTAATATCGGTAACTACTATCTGAACCCGACCAGCAAGGTCCGATCATTCCGTTCTCTCACGCAATACAACGGCCAATTGTTTGTGACGGCCGCGACCTACGAGGGGTCGGGGATCATTATTGCGTCGCCGAATCCATCCGCCGGTAATAATACCTTTCAGCAGGTGAGCCCAGACTGGTCCGTAATGCCGACCTGGGACGTAGAGGTTTTCAATAACTATCTGTACGCCACCACCGGTTTTACGCGGCAAGAGAATCCCAACGAGGCCGGCTACGCGGTGTATAAGACAGCGGCCACCGGGCCGGCACCCTATGACTATGCGCCGATCGTGATCAACGGCGGCTATCAGACCAATGCGAGCTTGATGGCGCCCAATGGCCTCTACATGCACATCTACAGAAACGAACTGTACGTGTCGACAAACCGGCCAACGGAGTTGATCAAGATTCGCGCCGACGACAGTTGGGATCTGGTAGTTGGGGAGCCCCGTCCACTTCCGCCCGGTGTCAACATCGGAACCAGCGGCGACAGCGGCCAAATCATGCCTCTCTCCGGTTTCGGAAACGGATTCGGCAATTGGATGAACGGACACTTCTGGCGCATGGGATCCATAACCGGAATGGGAGAGCCGGACCAGGCTGCTTCCGGGCAGAACCTCTTTCTCGGTACCTGGGACTGGAGCGTCGGCCTGCAGCAATTCCAGACCCTCAGCGCCCTGGATAACATGTTTACGCACCAGTATGGAACCGATGTCTATCGCACCGAGGATGGAAGCCACTGGTCTGTTATCACTCAGGCCGGATTCGGCGATCCAAATAACTCCGGCACACGGAGCCTGGAAGCCACTCCCGTGGGCCTGTTTCTTGGTACCGCGCGCCAGCGCTTCGGCGCTGAGGTTTTGCTGCGCACCTCCGGCTCCACCAACCCGCTTCTGGCGCCGAGAAGATTGCGGGCGGAGAGTTTCGTAACGGCGGGTCAAACCGTCAATCTGACGTGGGATCCGCCGCCGAACGCGGTTTCATTCAACGTTTATCGCTCCACAGTCACGCCAATCGCTACCATGGCCTTGGCCCTGGGAACGATTACCGTGCCCTTGCCTAACGGCAAATCCGTCAAAGTGACCATGCAGGAAATCGAAAGCGGTCAATTCAATTCCCTTTGCAAGTCGGTGGTTGGCACATCGGCGGCAGGAATTTGCAATTTGGCGGAAGCGCTCTCGAGCAGCGGTTTTCTCGATAGCCCGGCATCCTTCCCGTCACCCTACGCCTTGGTTGGCCAGACTAGTGTGCCAACCTATAGCGAGCAGGCGCCCACCTCGCTCTCGTCGCTTTACTATGTGCGGGCCGTGGACGCGAACGGTAACCTGTCCGATCCCTCGAACATCGCGTCAGGTCCCTCGAAGTCGGCGCCCATGGAGACCCTGGACTGCGACATCAATGGCGACGGCTATGTGGATTCCAACGATATCGACTTGATCACCGAATCTTTCGGCACGCCGGTCTTCGGCGCCACTGATCCACGCGACGCCAACGGTGACGGGAAAATAGATAAGCACGATGTGAGCTTCTGCAAAGCCAGGTGCGACCAGACAGGGTGCCTGCTGCAGTAGGCTACGCAAGCTACAGCTCGATCAATTAGCGACAGCGTTGAACTGTTCTACTAAATACAAGACAGCTCGTGCTCGAGGGACAGGGATTAGGCGGAAAGTACACTGCGCTGGTTGCTCCGGTCGTATTGGTGTACACTTCGGCCGAAGCAATGCAGGCGCCGCCGGTGACCTCCACCACCGGACGCACCTCGGCGCGTTGACCTAAAGCGCCGCCCCCCGGCAAGTCCAGGTGCGTGGCATCGCCCGCGTTAAGTTGAACAGCCAGGGACGCTCCTATCTGGCTTCCCGCGTGTTGTCCCAGCTGATGGTTCCGATGCACGGATCGGGAGGAAACGCCACCACGTTCAAACGCGCTGTCTGAAATGAAGTGACGCCCAACAAGCCAAAAGCGGGACTCGGCGGGTAACCAACAGCGCCCGGCGCCAGAACTGTGGTCGCGCCGTTAGCGTTATCGATCACTTCGACCGAAGCAAGGCAACCGGGGCCAGTTGACGTCCCGTTTATACCTGCCACGGTTGCCAGTAGCTCCACTCTTTGGTCCGCGCCGACCAGGGGACTGCCGGCCAAGGCCAAGGCCGCCGATTGGCCCTCCTGGAGAGTCACGGTCTTGCTGGGGCCGACGGCGACGCCGTTGTGGTTCTTAAACCCGAGCTGCACCATGCTGCAAGGGTCGGGAGGATAGGCGATCACGTTGATCTTCAAGGTCTGAGATCCAGTAATCCCCAGCATTGGAAAGTTGGTTGCACCCGAGGAAACTTGCGCAAGCATGCCGTTCGCAGAAGTGAGCGCCATGCACACCCCGAGAGCGAAAGTGAGCGCGTACCGTCTGCTGGGAACGAGAATTTCCATTTGGCCTCCGAAACGCTAAACAGCGTAGTAGCTAATCGCGTGGTTACGCCCAGGTTAATGGTCGCCTTCTGTCTTCGGCGCGACTGATCCACGCGACGCCAACGGTGGCGCGAAAATCGATAAACTCGATGTAAGCTTCTGCAAAGCCAGGTGCGACCAGCCAAGGTGCCTGCTGCAGTAGGCTACAGAAGACGAGGAGGTTTCGTGCAGCCTCAAGCTTGGGTGTTGGCGGTGTTGCTGTCGGGCGCGGCCAGCCTATCGCCGGTCACGGGAACGGCGCAAGGACAAACCTTATCTGGCGCCGCGCTGGTAAAAGCATTGCGACAGGGTGGCTATGTAATTGTCATGCGCCATGCGAGTTCACCGCGCGAAACCCCCGATCAGCAAGCTGCCAACGCGGACAACGTGAATCGCGAGCGTCAATTGGACGAAGAGGGGCGGGCCAGCGCGATCGCCATGGGTCGAGCGCTCGGTCAATTAAAGATTCCGATCGGTGAAGTGCTGACCAGCCCGACCTACAGGGCGCTCGAAACGGTCCGCCTGGCTCAGTTTCCCGCGCCACGGACGGTCGCCGAACTGGGCGATGTCGGCCAAAGCATGCAAGGCGCTACGGAAGCTCAAGCCGCATGGCTGCAGAAGAGGGTAACGCAATTTCCAACGGGGGCCAATACCATCGTCGTAACCCACTTCCCGAATATGACCCGTGCTTTTCCTCAGTGGACAGCGGGCCTGGCGGATGGTGAGGCGCTGATATTTGGTTCCGACGGCAAGGGCGGCTCGATTTTGATCGCACGGATCAAGATTGAGGAGTGGCCCCGGCTGGGCGCGTAAGCAGACCATCGTCCGGTTGTTTGACTGCTACCGACCGGTCGTGCTATTGTCGGCGAATGACGACCGCTGCTTTCGACACAACCATCCAGTGGATCATCCCCGTGGCGATCGCGATTGTGTTTATCCTGCTATGTTCGGTGATCAAAGAGCCGGCTCGCCAGAAATTTATGGCGATTTTGATTGCCGGGGCCGGCGCCGCGTACTTGAGTGGTGGCGGATTAGGACTGTGGGAAATGGCCTTCTGCACGGTAGTGGCGATCTGCGCTTACAACGGCCTGAGGTCTTATCGATTTATTGGTATCGGCTGGCTGCTGCACACTGCCTGGGACATCCTGCATCATATGTACGGAAACCCACTGCTGCCGTTTGACGCCACGTCTTCGTTGGGCTGCGCCATCTGCGACCCGGTAATCGCTGCCTGGTGCTTCGCGGGCGCACCTTCCCTCTTTGAGGTCGTGCAAGGACGAGGCCGCGTCCAAAAATCGCCGCAGTATTAGTGGCGTACCATAACCGATAGAGGCGAAATGAGCGTAATCACTCTAAAGGTAAACGGCCGGACGCACACCGTGGACGTTGACCCGGCTACGCCGCTGCTGTACGTGCTGAGCGACGACCTGGAATTGCGCGGGCCGAAATTCGGCTGTGGCTTGGGCCAATGTGGAGCTTGCACGGTGATCCTGAAAGGCGCGGCTATCCGCTCTTGCATCACGCCCGTGAAGAGCGCGGAGGGATTGGAGATCACCACTCTGGAAGGGTTGGGAACACCGGAGAAGCCGCATCCCATCCAACAAGCGTTCATCGATGAACAGGCCGCGCAGTGCGGGTTTTGCGTGAACGGCGTGATCCTGACCGCCAAGGCGTTCCTGGACAGACACCCCAAAGCCACCGAAGAAGAAATTCAGCAGGCGCTTTCGGGCGTGCTGTGCCGCTGCTTCACGCATGTCCGGATGTTTCAGGCCATCCAGAAATATGCGAAGGGGAACCATGCCAAGGAGGCCGCGCGGTGAAGACGTCCATGACGCTGGATGCTTCGCCGCGCTTGCGCGCAGCGGGTTTTCACGCCGCGGCTTCTTGAAAACCTCGGGTGCGCTGATCGTCGGCTTTCAGATTGTGGACTGGCAAACCAAAGCACAAGGGCCTGGAGGGCCATCGCCCGGTTCGCCGCCGATCAATCAGCTTGATTCCTGGATCGCCATCGCCGCCGACGGCAGCGTGACCGCCTATAGCGGCAAGGAGGAACTGGGCCAAGGCATTTCGACGGCCCAAGCCCAGTTGGTAGCCGAAGAGTTGTCGGTGCCCTTCCATCGCGTGAAACTGATTTACTGCGACACTGCGCTGACGCCGGATCAGGCTTACACATCCGGCAGCCAATCGCATCCCGCTAATTTCAACCACGGCAATCTGGCGCAGGCTGGAGCCACGGCTCGCGAAGCGTTAATCAAGATGGCATCGCAGAAGCTGGGCGTTCCGGTGGATGAGCTGACGGCCGCCGCAGGAGCGATCAGCGCCAAGAGCGATCCCTCCAAGAAAGTGACTTACGGCCAACTGGTGGGCGGTAAGAAGTTTCGCCTTGCGCTCGATCCGCAAGCCAAGCGCAAACCGCCCAGCGAATGGACGGTGCTGGGAACGCCGGTGCAGCGTCCCGATATGCCGGAGATCGTCACCGGACAATTCGAGTTCGTGCATAACGTGCGCGTGCCCGGCATGCTGCACGGCCGCGTGGTGCGCCCGCCGGCCGCCGGCGCCACGGTGATGAGCGTCGACGAAAGCTCGGTGGAAGGCATGCCTGGCCTGGTGAAGGTGGTGGTGAAGAAGAACTTCGTCGGCGTGGTGGCGGAAAAGCCATGGCAGGCGCTGCAGGCCGCCGAGAAGCTGAAGGTCACGTGGAGCTCAGGCAGCGGGTTGGCAAAGCGGCGAACTTTTACGAGCAGCTGCGCAACCAGAAGCCCACGCGCGACACTTTGCTGGTGGAGTCGAAGGACGTGGAACAGAAGCTGGCGCGAAGCCGCCGCGGTGGTGAAGGCCACGTACCTTCATCCTTATCAAGCGCACGGATCGATGGGCAGCTCCTGCGCGGTGGCGGACGTGCAGGGCGACAAGGCAACCATCTGGTCGCCCACGCAGGGCGTCTGGTATCAGCGCAGCACGGCCGCCATGGTGCTGGGTCTGAAACCGGAAAACGTACGCGTGATCTTTCGCCGAGGCTCCGGCTGCTACGGGCTGAACGCCGCCGATACGGTGACCTACGACGCCGCGCTGCTTTCGCAAGCGGCCGGGCAAACCGGTGCGCGTGCAGCTCACCCGCAAGGACGAAATGGCGTCGGAGAATTACGGCAACGCGTTCCTGATGGACGAGCGCGCCGGACTGGATGCGCAGGGCAACATCATCGCCTGGGATCACGAAGCCTGGTCTCCGACGCTCGGCAATCGGCCGGGCCGGGCACTCCGGGAAATGTCATCACCGGGTTGCTGGTGGGTTTTCAGCCGGAAGCGTTCACGCCCCAGATCGCCCGCGCCCGAACCGCGTGGCTTTAACAACAACAGCAACGGAATTCCCTCTTATGCCGCTGCTTTGTTCGACGGCGTTCCCAAAGGCGCGGGCACGGTGCGAAGCGCGCGCGTGCTGGTTCACAATATTCCGTCGCCCTTCTTTACCGGCCCGCTGCGATCTCCCGCTCGCTTCCAGAACACGTTCGCGCACGAAAGCTTCATGGACGAACTGGCGTCGCACGCCCAGGCAGACCCGGTGGAGTATCGCCTGCGCCATTTGAGCAACGCGCGGGTGATCGACGTGCTCAAGGCTGCGGCGAAAGCGGCGAAATGGGACGCGCGTCCGTCACCGCGATCATCGGCAATGCGCAAGACGGGCCTCGCCACCGGACGCGGTGTAGCTTGCGTCGCTTACGAGGGAGACAACGGATATACGGCGATCGTCACCGAGGTGGAAGTGGATCAGGACACGGGAAAGATCGCGGTGAAGCGCATCTTCGTCGCGATCGACGCCGGCCCGATCTCGAATCCGGACGGTTTGAAGAATCAGGCCGAGGGTGGAGCGCTGCAGGGCATGAGCCGCGCTCTGCTGGAAGAGGTAACGTGGGACGAACAGAAGGTGACTTCCGTCGACTGGCGAACCTATCACACTTTGCCGCTCGGCTTCAACGTTCCTAAAGTGGACTGCGTATTGTTGAACCGGCCGGAGGAAGAAGCCACCGGCGCAGGCGAGACCTCCATCACGGTGATTGCCGCCGCCATCGGCAACGCGGTGTTCGACGCCACGGGCGCTCGTCTTCGCCAGATTCCGTTCACTGCGGAGCGCGTCAAAGCCGCTCTGGCTGCGCGGGCATGAAGCGGGTTGGTTATGAGCGCCGGAAGTAACAGCATGGAATTGATCCGATCCCGGGAAACATTCCCTTGCGCGGATGGTTTCCCGATGAGCGCTTACCTGTGCCGCCCGAAAGCGGTGGCGAGAGTTCCCGGAATCCTGTTTATATATGAGGCTTTCGGGATGAATGACGAAATGACCCGGATTGCCGACGAACTTGCCGCCGAGGGCTATGCCGTGCTGTTGCCGGATCTCTTCGACCGCGGATCTTGGTTTTCCTGCATCCGGCAAATCATGAAGGAGTTGAAAGCCGGCAGCGGACAGGGAGTGCAGGACCTGATCCAAGCCCGAAACTGGCTGGCTCAGCAGCACTATGTGGACGCTGGAAAAATCGCGGTAATGGGACTCTGCATGGGAGGCGGGTTTGCGCTCCTGCTCGGCAAGACGGGTCTGTTTCAAGTGAGCGCGCCGTTCTACGGCCAGGTGCCGGAAAAGCTAGACGGAATGTGCCCGGTTGTCGCCAGTTATGGCGGCCTGGATAAAATGCTTGTCAAGGATGCGCAGCGCCTGGAGCAAGACCTGCCGGCCCTGGGGATCCCGTATGACCTGAAGATCTACCCTGAGGCAGGTCACAGTTTCATGAATCATCCCGCCAATTGGTTTGTTCGCTTGCTGGGAGGCGCGATGGGCGCCGGATATCAGCCGGACACCGCGGCCGACGCCAAGCAGCGCTTGCTCCAGTTTCTCAAGGCGCATCTCTAAAAGACAAAACGACAGGAAAAAGACGAAACCACAGGCGGCGAAACTACACAAGTTGAGCCAGCACATCGCGCTGAAAAGGGAGCAGCTCGTGGAGCGCTCCGCGCTGGACCTGTGCTGGCCACGCGGGATTCACGATGAGCGATCGCCCAATGGCCACCAGATCGAATTCGTCGCGTTCCAAGCGGTCCAACAACTCGTCGATCCCGGTCACGGCAGTGCTTTCCGACGACCTGAACGAAGTCATGAATTCATCGTTGAGGGTGACTGAGCCGACCGTGATGGTTGGCTTGCCGCTGATTTTCTTGGTCCAGCCGGCCAGGTTCAGGCTGCTTCCTTCAAACTCCGGGTCCCAGAACCGGCGCGTGGAACAATGAAAGGCGTCCACGCCAGCGGCGGCCAGCGGCTCGAGAAAACGCTCCAGCTCCGCCGGTGTGTGCGCCAACTTCACCGAATAATCGAGCAGCTTCCATTGAGAGAAACGCAGGATCACCGGAAAATCCGCACTCACTCGCCGGCGGATCTGCTGAATCACTTCCACTGCGAATTGAGTGCGCGCCACAAGGTCGCCGCCATAGCGATCCGTCCTGCGGTTGGTGACGTCCCAGAAAAACTGATCGAGCAGATAGCCGTGCGCGGCGTGAATCTCCAACCCATCAAAACCCAGACGCTGGGCCGATTCGGCGCTGTCGCCGTACGCTCGAACGATGTCGTCGATATCGCGCTGGGTCATCGGCTCGACCACTCTTTCGCCGGACTGGCCGAGACCGGATGGCCCCACGGAATGCGGGCTGGGCTTCTCCCCGGGCCGCGAAGTCACACCCACATGCCAGAGCTGCGGAATGATTTTGCCGCCGGCTTGATGGACTTCGTCGGCCACTCGGCGCCATCCAGCCAGCGCCGCCTCGCCGTGGAAGCGCGGAACATTCGGATCGAAACCCGCGCTGGAGTGAGCCACGTAGGTTCCTTCGGTAACAATGAGGCCAACCCCGCCTTCGGCCCGCCGGCGATAATAGGCCGCCACGTCAGGGGCTGGGACACCACCAGGCGACTTGGAGCGCGTCATCGGCGCCATCACAATTCGATTGGCCAGCTTCAGGCTCTTGATCGAAAACGGCCGGAACAACGCCGCAATGCTACGGTTCACTTTCAGTTCTGAGGTCACTTTGAATAGGATGCACAAGCGGCCCTCAGGGTCGCAAGAGCTTCTCACGCGGGCCGTAATAGCGCGTTGCTGCGCTATAAATAGGCTAGTGCGAATTCGCGAACCAAGTAGAAAGCTCAAGCCGGTATCGGCGGAACTGGAAACGTGGCTGCAGATGATTCGCACCTTCTGGACGCTGCAATCCAGGGTGGAAGAGTCACTCAAGACGCACCATTTGACGCTGGCTCAATTCGACCTGCTCGCGATGCTGTTCGGCCTGGGAGACAACATGAATCAACAGGAACTGGCGAATCAGCTGGCCGTTACCAAGGGAAATATGGTCGGTCTGGTCAACCGTCTCAGCCGGCGCGGTTTCGTAAAGCGAGTTCCTGCGCAGACCGGACGGCGCGCGAATCTGATACGCCTCACTGCCGCGGGCAGGAATCTGGTAACCGCCGCGCTGCCGGATCACTCGCGTTTCGTAAAGGCCATGATGCAGCGGCTGAGCGCTAAGAAATTGCGAGAATTGCGGGTGCTGCTCAAGCAACTTGAGGAGGGTCAGCGGACCACGTCTCCAGAAAGCTCCCTGCTGTTAGCGGGCCACTTACGGGCGAATGCAAAACAGCAGCCGGTAGCTTGACTTTCAGCAGCCAGTGGCATATATGTATACCCATAGAGTTCATATGTAAACTCTTCTCGGGGTCGAAGTGAAGCGAAACGAAACGCGAAGGAAAACATGAAACGAACACTGTTGTTCTTGGTTGTCGCCGCGGCATCCGTGTTGAGCACCCAAGTAAATGTGTATGCGCACCACTCGTTTGCGGCCACCTATTTTGAGGATCAGACCGTAACGATCAAAGGCAAACTGGTACAGTTCCTGTATCGGAATCCTCATTCGTTTGTGCACGTGGAAGCTCCCGACGACAAGGGCGAGACCCAGGTTTGGGCAGTGGAATGGGGCGCAGGCGGCCAGTTGAGCCGCGACGGCGTGACCCGCGAATCGCTGAAGCCGGGCGACATCGTCGAAATCAAGGGCAACCCGGGCCGCAACCCGGATGACCACCGCATCCGCATGCAAAGCATCACGCGCCCGTCCGACGGCTGGAACTGGAAGGGCGTCGTTCAGTAGGGCTGGAGGTTTCGATGCGATGCAGGTCTGTCGTTCTAGTTAGCGTTTTCCTGGTCGTGGCGCTCGATTCCTCACTCGGCCAGACTTGGACTCCGCCGCGCACGCCCGATGGCCAGCCCGATCTACAGGGGATCTGGACCAACGCGACCGTTACTCCCTTCCAGCGCCCCGCGCAACTGGGCAACCAGCAATTCTTTACCGCGGAAGAAGCGGCGGCGTTCGAAAAGCAGCGCGTGGAACAGGGGAATGTAGATCGCATTGAAGGGGAACGCGGCGCGTCGGACCTGGCGCGGCGTGCGTACAACAATTTCTGGACGGATCGTGGAACTCGCGTCTCGAAGACCATGCACACGTCCCTGGTGGTGGATCCGCCGGACGGCAAGGTTCCGCCCTTCACGCCCGAAGCGCAGAAAAGATTTGACGCGGTTCACGCTGAGTTGGCGAAACATCCCGCCGACAGTCCCGAAGACCGTTTCTTGAGCGAGCGCTGCATTTTGTTTGGCGCGGCCGGTCCGCCCATGCTTCCGGAGCCGTACAACAACAACTACGAGATTGTGCAAAGCCGCGGAATGGTGGCCATCGCGGTGGAAATGAATCACGAGACGCGGATCATTCCGCTCGACGGCAGTCCGCATCTACCGCCGGAAATCCGCCAGTGGACCGGCGACTCGCGCGGCCATTGGGAGGGCGACACATTGGTTGTCGACACGACGAATTTCAGATTCAACGACCAAAGCCGCTTCGGGGTCGGCTACCTGGACGGGATGACGGACGAAAATCTGCACGTGGTGGAACGCTTGCGGCGCACCGATCCCGACACGATCATTTACCGGGCCACGGTGAACGATCCGACGGTTTATACCAAGCCCTGGACGGTCGAGATTTCGATGGCAAAACGCACGGATCGTATTTTCGAATACGCGTGCCACGAAGGGAACTACGGCATGGTCGGCATCCTTTCGGGCGCCAGAGCCCAAGAGAAAAAAGCAGCCGGGTCCGCTGCGAAACCATGACAGCGTCCCGCTTCGCAATCGCAGTCGTCTTGTTCAGCTTTCCCTTGTTCGGCCAGTACGATCTCACCGGCGAGTGGGGAGCGCGCTATCACGAGGACCAGGCCGAGCGGATTCCAGGCCCGGAACTTGGCGACTATCTTGGCTTGCCCATCACGGACGCAGCCCGGCTTCGGGGCGCTACCGCCGGCCGTTGGACCACGGACATGTTCGTCGAGGCCGTTTACAAAAGTCTCGGCGAGAAGGGAACGCATTAATTTTATGATTCGATTTCTCGCGGCCGCGCTGCTAATCTCAGCGCCCGCATTCGCGCAAATAGATTTCTCGGGAAGCTGGGCGCCTTTGTACCACGAGGATCTGCCGGATCGCATTCCCGGACCCGAGCTGGGCGATTACCTCGGGCTCCCTCTCAACGATGCCGCCCGGCTGCGTGCCGACAGCTACGACGCGGATCGAATCTCGGTGGTTCCCGAGTATGAGTGCCGGCCGCACTCCGCCGATTATTCCATGCGCGGGCTGGCGAACATGCGCGTCGACGTGATTCGAGATCCCGTCACGCAACGCGTCGTCGCGTTCCACACCCGCATGAACTTTCAGGAGATGGAGCGGACCATCTGGCTGGACGGCCGGCCGCACCCTTCCGAATATGCCGCGCATACCTGGCAAGGCTTTTCCACCGGCACGTGGGACGACAACATGCTGGACATTTACACCACGCATCTGAAGGAAAGTTACCTGAAACGCAATGGCGTTCCGCGCAGCGACAAAGCTACGTTCACCGAACATTGGGTGCGGCACGGGAATTATCTGACCGTTGCCACCGTGGTGACGGATCCGGTCTTTATGACCGAACCGCTGGTGCGAACTCAAACCTGGATCTTGGATCCCGCGCAGGTGATCGCCAGAGACATCTGCGAAACTGTCGCCGAGGTGCCCAAGGCTCCCGATTACGTGCCCAATCATTTGCCCGGAACAAACCCTTTTCTGCATGAGGTCGCCGATTGGTACGGATTGCCCTACGAGGCTACGCGCGGAGGAGCCGAGACGTTGTATCCCGAATATCGCAAGAAGATGGAAAAGCCAGAACACCCTCGCGAAAAGTGCGAGCGATATTGTTCCTGCGGCGCGGAAGGGCAAGTTTGCCTAAGTCCCACAGCGGCTCCGCCGGGGAAGCGCCCATGATCCGGGCTTTTCTGTACGCCGGTCTACTAGCGGCATGTGCGATTTCGGCCAATAGCCAACAGCAAAATTTCGACAACGTGCAAATCCACGTGGAGCCTGTGCAGCACAGCATCTACATGCTGGTTGGCGCCGGCGGCAACACCACGGTGCAGGTGGGCAGCGAGGGAGTGTTGATGGTGGACACGCAGTTTGCTCCCTTGGCGCCGAAACTGATGGCCGAGATCCGCAAACTCTCGCCCGGCCCTTTGCGTTACATCATCAACACGCACATGCATCCCGATCATGTCGGCGGAAATGCGGCCATTGCGAAACTGGCCGGTTCCGATCCAGCTCTGCCGCTGAAGATCATCGCCCAGGAAAACGTGCTCAACCGATTGACCGTGACGGCGCCTGGCCAGCCGCCCTTTCCGGAACAGGGCTTGCCCCTCGACGAATACGGAACGCCGACCAAGAACCTGCACTTCAACGGCGAGGCCATCATCATCTACCACGAGCCGAACGCGCACACCGACGGCGACAGTGTGGTGCTCTTTCGCGGCTCGGATGTAATCAGCACGGGAGATATTTTCACGCCCGACGGTTATCCTTTCCTCGACATCGAACACGGAGGAAGCGTGCAGGGAGAGATTCTGGCGTTGAACCACATCTTGCAGCTGGCGGTGCCGACCAAGACGCAGGAAGGCGGCACCTACATAGTGCCGGGACACGGGAGAATTTGCGACGATGCCGACGTGGTGGAATTTCGCGACATGGTGGTCATCGTGCGCGACCGGATTAGAAGCATGATCCAGAACAATATGACGCTCGAACAGGTGAAAGCCGCAAAACCGACGCGCGATTATGACACCGAGTATGTAACGGCCAATAGCTTCGTCACCGCGGACCGGTTTGTCGACGCGGTTTACAAAAGCCTTTCGCACGCCACTGAGGCCGGGAGATCTTCACGGTGAAATTGCAATCGTTCATTCTGATGCTCGCCCTCGCACTAACGACGGCGGGCGGACTCTCGGCGCAGTTCGGTCCTCCCGCCCCTCCGCCACCGGCGCCTGGAAAACCGGGAGCGCCCGTCGATTTCACCGGCTACTGGGTCGCTTACGTCACTGAAGACTGGCGTTGGCGCATGGTTACCCCGCTCAAGGGAGACGCCGCTAGCGTTCCCACCAACGCAGAAGGCCGGAGGGTGCTCGACCAGTGGGATCCGGCCAAAGACGAAGCTGCGGGTCTTCAATGCAAGTCCTACGGCGCACCCGCCATCATGCGCGTCCCTGGCAGGCTGCATATCACCTGGCAAGACGACACAACACTCAAGATTGAGACCGACGCCGGGCAGCAGACTCGCTTGCTTCATTTTTCAGGCGAAGCTCCGCGCTCAGGCGCAGCGTCGTGGCAGGGATATTCGGCCGCAAAATGGGAGGGGGCTTTGCCGACCGTCAATCCGCCGGTTATATTCGGTTTGGGCCTGGCTAACCGGCTTGGCTCGCGGTCCCGTACCTTAGAAGTGACTACCACGCAATTGCGCGCCGGCTACTTGCGCAAGAACGGTGTTCCGTACAGCGACAAGACCGTACTCAAAGAATACTACGACCTGTTCAGCGAGCCGAATGCCGACACCTGGCTCATGGTGACAACCGTGGTGGAAGACCCCACGTATCTGGCCATCCCCTTCGTTACGACGAGTCACTTCAAGAAAATCGCCGATGCTTCCGGCTGGGATCCGCAGCCGTGCACCGCGCGATAGCCTAATTGGTCCGATCGGTGGGGCGGCAGCTACTGGCGTGGTTGCGTTACAGCCCGCAGATTTTCAGTCGCCCGGCGATACGCGTCCTGTCTGCGTTGAAGTTCGGCGGAGACTCTCTCGAACTCCGCATTGACTTCGGACGATTCGTCCTTTAGCGCGGCGGCCAAGGCGTCGGAATGAGATTGAATCGCGGCCACGTATTCATCACGCGCCGAAACGAACTGCGTCTCCATCTGCATTCGCAAATCGGTCGCCATGGGAATCAGTGTACCCAGGGGTAACTGATCGTGTCCACTGCGCGCGGCGTTCAGCCCGCTATTTTTTGCCCGCACTCTGCGCGAGTTCGACAAGTATTCCGTTGGGGTCCCGCGTAAAGGCGACACCACCGCCGGGAGTCTTCATCGGCCCGCCGATTGTGATTACCGAGCCACCGGCAGCTTTCATGGCAGCGGCCGCGGCGTCCAGATCACGGATCTCCAAGCCCACCGCCGGCGCGCCGGGATCGGGAATGCGCAACTTATAAGGATGCGCACCGCTGGTCTTGAACTCGAAGAACGCCCACGCCAGCGCGCTTCCGGGAACTTTCACCGTGGCACTGCGCAACTGGCCGCTCGGGAGACCGGTCAGCTTCAATAGATTATCGGTCGACCTCCACGAGTTCACCTTGGCCTCCAGCCCGAAGTGATCGCGGTAGAACTGGGCGGCTTTTTCGGCGTCCGGAACTACCGATGCGAAACGCGCGGCAATCACGTTGGAACCCGCCGGCGCAGTGGTCGCGGGCAGCGGGCTAGGCTGGGCGAGCTCGACGTAATAGCTGTCGGGATCCTTGACGAAAATCGCGCGCGTAGTGTTGTCCGCACCAATGTTCACTGGCGCGCCGCCCGATGTCAGCACTTCGCCGCCCGCCTTCTTGGCCGTCGCAAGCGCCGCATTGATGTCGCGGACAGTCAGGATCAACACAGCAGCGCCGGGATCAAACACGCGCGGCCTGCCCGGGTGCAAATCCAGATTCGTGAATTCCGTCATCTCCACAGCGAAATCGGCGCCCGGAATTTTGAGCATCGCGTTGCGGAATTTGGTTCCCGGCGGCACGTCCACCAGCTTGAGAAGCATATCCGGGAGAGGCGCAGCCGGCTTCAGCGCCGTGGCGCCGTCCAATTCAGCGCCTAACGCGTGGTAGAAAGCGTAGCTTTTATCCAGATCCGCCACGCCCATGATGTACTTGGTCAGGCGGACGCCGTTGGGAGCGGCTCCAGACTCGGCGCCCAGGGCGGGTGCGCTAACAAAAGCAGCGATGGAAGCGCTCAGAAAGAAGCTGGTCAAGAGCAGTCGTCGCATGGGTTCTCCTTCGAATTGAATATCCGTTCTATTATGTCAATCGCCGCAATGCCGCGTTGGCGGCCTTCCTAAGGTGGGCATACGAGGGCTCGCCCCCACTAGGACGCGAGGCGTAAGGCTGAATTTCCGAAACACTGGAGAGCGGTGCGCGTCGATGATATGAGCCGTGCGCGGTAGATGCGGTGAACGTGTGCGGGTAGAAGAATATGCGGGAGGATATGTGCGTTTACGATCGGACTTATTTATATTGCTTGCGGCTCCGCTACTGCCGATGGCGGCGCAAACCAACGTGCTGACCTATCACAACGACGTGGCACGCACGGGTCAGAATCTGGGAGAGACCACGCTGACGCCGAGCAACGTGAATTCGGCCACGTTCGGCAAACTGTTTCAGGTTACGCTGGACGGCGTGGTGGACGCGCAACCGCTTTACGTGGCCGGGGTCGCCATCGCGAACCAAGGAACGCACAACGTGCTGGTCGTGGCCACGGAGAACGACAGCCTGTACGCGCTGGATGCGGATAGCGGCGCGCAGTTGTGGAAGGTGGCGCTGCTTCGCCCGGGCGAAACGGCTTCCGACGATCGAGGCTGCGGTCAGGTAACTCCCACCATCGGGATTACGTCAACGCCGGTAATCTATCTCAAGCCCGGCACAACGGAAGGCGCCATTTTCGCCGTCGCTATGAGTAAGGACTCATCGGGCAATTATCATCAACGGCTGCAAAAAATAAACTTGGCCACAGGCACGCGGCTGGCGTTCGGCGTGGAAGTGACTGGAACGTATCCGGGGACCGGCGAGAACAGCAGCGGCGGCAACGTTATTTTCGATCCCGCACAGTATAAGGAACGATCCGGACTATTATTTCTGGACGGAGTGGTGTACCTGGGATGGGCGTCGCATTGCGATGATAATCCGTACACCGGTTGGATCATGGGATACAATGCCACGACCCTCGCGCAAACCAGCGTGCTCAACGTGACTCCCAACGGCGCGGAAGGGGCCATATGGGGAGCAGGCGGCGGTTTTGCGGCCGATTCTAGCGGCGACATTTATTTCCTGGATGCCAACGGCACGTTTGACAACACTCTCAATGCGCAGGGCTTTCCCACTAACGGTGACTACGGCAATGCGTTCATCAAGCTCTCGACTGCAAGCGGCGCTTTGAGCGTCGCCGACTATTTCACTATGGACAATACGACGAACGAATCCAACGGCGATGTCGACTTGGGCTCGGGCGGCGCACTGGTGTTGCCGGACATAACCGACTCGAAGGGTAAGGTGCACTATCTGGCGATCGGCGCTGGCAAAGATAGCAATATCTATTTAGTGAATCGCTACAACATGGGTAAGTTCAATTCGCAGGATGACAATGCCATCTACCAGGAGCTGGACGGCGCGCTGCCCGGTGGAATCTGGTCGATGCCGGCTTATTACTACGGCCGTGTATATTTCGGCGCGGTGGGCGGTCCGATACGGGAGTTTCAGTTCAGCAATGCGAGGCTTCCTTCAACTCCCACTTCGATGACGCCCACTTCCTATCCGTATCCCGGCGCTACGCCCAGTATTTCGGCGAACGGCTCGACCGATGGAATTCTTTGGGCGGTGGAAAGCAACTCAAATGCCGTGCTGCACGCTTACCGGGCCAACAATCTGGCAACGGAACTGTACAACACCAATCAAGCGACGGGCGGACGCGACAATTTCGGCGGAGGCAACAAGTATATGGTGCCAACCATTGCCAACGGCAAAGTGTACGTGGGGACGCCGAATGGAGTGGCGGCCTTCGGGTTGCTGAACCAGTAAGTTAGTGGAGCAGGCTCCCGGCGAACTTGTCATGGCGAACTAATTCAGGGCCGTTGACGTACCCTAAGGTTGGGGGGCATATGGCGTTTCAGGATTTTGTAGAGGAAGTGCAGGTGCTTGGACGGGACCTGGTGGATAAGGTCAAGTCCCTGGTCCACGAAGGCAACGTGCGCCGGATCATCGTAAGGGATGAACACGGCAACACGTTCATCGAGATTCCCGTCACGGTAGCCGCGGTGAGCGCGGTATTAGCCCCGGTCCTAGCGGCGCTGGGCGCGATTTCTGCATTGGTTGCCAAGTTCACCATCGTGGTAGTGCGGACTGAGGACAAACCACCCAGCGCTTGAGAACGATCAACCGACGCCGGACGGAGTGGCAGGCAGTCGGGGCTTCAACCACTGGGCTTTACAGGCGGCCGCGCGAATATACTTAACTAGGGAGCTATAATTGCGCAATCGATTCATCCTCACGGCCGTGATGGCAGCAACGATATTGTTCCGTGGGAGCGCGGCTCAAGCGCAGCAACTGGATCGCCCGGCAACCATTTCGGGGCATCCGAACTTCAACGGCATCTGGCAGGCGCTGAACACGGCCTATTGGAATCTGGAAGGCCATCCGGTGGAAGGCTTGAGCAAGGATTTTTGGCAACTCGGCGCGATCGGTGTCATTCCGGCGGGGCAGAGCGTTCTGCACGGAGGGGGTACGATCCCGTATCTGCCGGAAGCGCTCAAGAAGCGCGACGAAAACCGGTCCAAATGGCCCGCGGCCGACCCGGAAGCGAAGTGTTATATGCTTGGGCGTTCCGCGGGTCACCTACCAGAATTTTCCGTTCCAGATTTTCCAGGGTGACGGCGATCTTTTAATGGTTTACCCGTTCGCCGCTACGAACAGGATCATTTATATGAAGGATCATTCCGATCTGCCGGTGGATTCGTGGATGGGCAGGTCCAACGGAACTTGGGAAGGCGACGTTCTGGTTGTCACAACCACCTCGCAAAACGGCCAGTCGTGGTTCGATCGCGCCGGAAACTTCGCCACGCAACCAGTTGAAGGTCACCGAGCGCTTCAAGCTTCTAGACATCAACCACATCTGGTATGAGGCTACGCTGGAAGATCCGCAGACGTTTTCCAAGGCGTGGACAATCGAGATGCCGCTATATCGCCTGATCGACAACCATGCGCAATTGCTGGAGCACAAGTGCGTTCCGTTCGCTGATATGCTGCTGTATCATGACCTGCTTCAGCCGAAACAATGATCGACGAATACAATGGATCATTAGGAGTCAGAATATGTACAGCACATTGCTGAAAATTGTCAGTGAGCGCCGGCATGCTGATGGCGGCGGGATTGCCGGTGGCGGCGCATCATTCTTTTTCTGCGGAGTTCGACTCCTCCAAGCCGATCACGCTGGAAGGTAAGGTCGTCCAGATGGAATGGGTGAATCCGCATTCCTGGCTGACGATCGACGTGACCAAGGCGGACGGCACTGTGGAGCGGTGGCGTCTTGAAGGCGGATCGCCTTCGGTTTTGCTGCGCCTGGGCTGGAACAGAAATTCGCTCCCCGCCGGGACAAGGATCAAAGTCACCGCCTTCCAGGCGAAGGATGGCGATCTCCGCGGGAGTACGCGAGAGATCGAGTTTCCGGACGGCAGGAAAATGAATCTCGGCGGCTCGGCGACGAAGGACGGCCAGGACAAGCAGGATAAGTAATCGACAGGCGTCCCTACCGGGGGCGGGATGGCAATTGTCATAACGTGGCGCGAGAGCCTGCCTCCATTGAGCTGCGGTTGCCAATAACCGCCGCCAAAACTCAAGCCAAACGATCCCGGATGGCGCAAACATTCGGCCTGTGGACGAAATATTGTGGTTGTGACCGGCGCACCAGCCTGATGTTTTCGACCGTATTTCCGCGCGGCGAGCCAATTGCAATGTACGATAGGTAAATTCATGGACGAGTAAATGGCTCCCTAATCGAGTGCCCGGCTCCGGACGCGCTGCCCCACTTCCGGAGAACGAAAACCTCATGACCATACTCACCCGATTGGAGCAATGGAAGGAGCGCGGCGTTATATCGCCGGAACAGCACACACTCCTGGCAGGCCTCTCGCGTGGAGAACCCTTCTCCCTTTTTCTCGAGCTGAACATTCTCCTCTACGCTGGTGTTCTGGCGTTCGTCGCCGGCCTCGGCTGGACCGTCAGCACCTGGTCGCAGCAACTGGGTGACGTCCTCGTGCTGACCGTCCTCTCCGCAATGCTCGCCGCCTGTTTTTGGTACTGCTTCTCCCGCGCGCCCGCCTGGTCCCCTGCGGAAACTCCTCGCCCAGTCTGATATTCGACTACGTGCTTTACCTCGGCAGCCTCATCTGGTCCGTGGAACTCGCTTACATCGAGAACCGGTTTCATCTGCTCTCCGGACAATGGGATCTCTATCTGTTGGCGACCGCCGGCCTCTTCTTCTTCCTCGCCTATCGTTTCGACAACCGCTTCGTGCTGTCGCTCGCGTTGTCCTCGCTCGCCGGATGGTTCGGGCTCACCATCTCGCACTGGCCGTCGCATCAGGACGCAGCGTACCGGCAATATGCGATTCTCTACAGCCTGATCGGTCGGCGCCGCCGGAGCCGTACTTCAGCGCCGCGGCCTGAAACCGCATTTCTTCGGCACTTATCTGAATATCGCGGCCAACGTTCTCTTTTGGGCGCTGCTCTCCGGGGTCTTCAATCGGCAGGGCTACGTCGTATGGTTTCTCGCTCTCCTGGCCGCCTGTGGCGCATCTCTCGCCTGGGGCCTCGCGCGCCGGCAGTTTTCCTTCGTCGCTTATGCCGCCGTCTACGGCTACGTGGGCGTCAGTTCGATCCTCATCCGCGACATGCACGGCGAGACCGCGATCCTGAGCTATTTCGTCGTTACCGGCATCGCCATGCTCGTCCTGCTGGTCCTGATCGCGCGCCGCTTCGGGAGGGACAGCGTGAGAGCCTACAGCGCATCCAGCGAAGAAGCTCTGCGCGCCCGCAATCTGCTGAAGGACTGGGCCGGCGAAGGTTTTCTCACCGCAGCGCAGTACCAGCGCATGGAACAGGAAACCGTCTGTGATCTCCGCCGCACCAACATTTTCCTGCGGCTCGTCTTGTTCCTCTTCACCCTGATCATCGTGGGCGCCGCCGTCGGGCTGTTCTTCGTGGTTTTTCTCTCGCAACCGCCGGCGCAAACCACCGGCATTTTCCTGCTGATCTTCGCCGCCATCTCCTATGCGGCCGCCGAATTCGCCGTTTCCCAGGCCCGGCTCTATCGCTACGGGATCGAGGAAGCCCTCGCCGTCTGCTCGGTTGGCTTTCTCTGCGTGGGGATGCAGGTCGCTTTGTTCAGCGGTCGACCTTATTCGCGGACGGAGCGGAATTCCTGGTTCCCGCCGCCGGCGCCATCGCTTCGCTCTGGATATGGCATCGCTTCGGGCTCCCCTATGCATTTCTCGCCGCGATGATCTTCGTCGTCTGGCTGCCGGGCTACTGGACCTCGTCCCATTCGGCGCAGCATCTGATCGTCGCGGCGATCTACGCAGCCGGCCTGATAACCGTGGTCGCAGTACGCTCCCGCCATCGCTTCACGTACCTCAACGACGGGTATTCGATCGCCGAAGCGCTCCTCTGGCTCGGCATCTACCTGGCGATCAACCTCCAGCTTTCGTCGGTGAACCTGCTCGCGCAGTGGTGGGAGGGCTCTCCGGGCCACCACCGAATTCTCAAGGCCGTTCTACTGGGCCACCTGGGTGCTGATCTGGTGCCTGCCGCCCGCCGTGCTCGCGCGCGGCCTGCGCCTGAAAGACCGATTCGTCATCGCAGTGGGCGCGATCGCCGCCATCCTGACCCTGGTCACCAATAAGCCTTATCTCGGCTGGCCGCGGCATACCTGGGACCCGATGCTCCTGGGCGCATTGTTGATCGGCGTCGCGCTCTTCATCCGACGCTGGCTTGCCGATGGGCCGGGCGGAATTCGCCACGGCTTTACCGCCCAGCGCCTCTCGGGAAAGGACAAAGCACTGGATGAACGCCGGGTCCGCCGCATTCGGCCTCGTATCGCCGAACATAATAACGCCAAGCCCGCAACCAGCCAGTCCCGACGTCCACTTCGGTGGGGGAGATTCGGGAGGCGGAGGCGCCAGCTCCGATTTCTGAGCCGCCTGTCCAGATGGAATGGGTAAGCCCGTATTCCTGGCCGACGAATTGTCGGTTGTCCCACTCAGGCATGGGCAACTTGGTGGATGTAGAATAATCCCACCATGTCAAAGTTCTTCACGCAAGGCTTGACCCGCCGCCAGGCTCTGGAATTGTTGGGAGCGGGCGCCGCGGCCGCTGTGGTCCCGAACGGCGTCTTCGCGCAGGAGCCTGTCTTTCCGAAGGGCGCGATCATCCGGACGATCCTCAAGGACTACGCGCCCGAGGAGTTGGCGGGCGGCGCCACGCTGTTTCACGAGCACATGCAACTTGCGCCGGATTTCATGGCGCGGTTCGTCGCAGCGGCCGCGGCAGCACGCGCCGCGAATGGATTGCCGCCGATTCCTGCCGGACCTGGAGGCGGCGACAACGCCTCCTGGCCCGGACATCATGCACGACGTGGACCTGATGTCCGCTGAAGTCTCCAAGGCCGACGCGAAGGCAACATCGCCTGCATCGTCGAGGCCGGACAGCAGGAAATGGGACGTGACATCAATTTTCTGCGCCAGGTGGCGATGAAGTCCGGCGTGCCGATCGTCGCGGGCGGCGGGTTCTACTCGCAGCCGTTTTATCCGAAAGAGATCTCGACCATGAGCGAAGATCAGATCTTCCAGCGCGCTCATCAAGCAGGCTGACGACGACGTGGTGGGCGCGTTCGGCGAAATCGGATCGTGGGACGAGATTACCGCGGACGAACGAAAGGTGTTCCGCGCCGTCGGCAGGGCGCACGTCGCGACGAACATTCCGATCTTCACTCACACCGGAATTCCCGGGAAGTCGGCGCTGGAGCAGCTGGATATTCTCGAAGATGCCGGCGTCAAGCCCGATCGCGTTGTCATCGGCCACCTGGGAAATCTTGTGGACCCGAACGTGTACGTGCAGAAACAGATCTGCAGGCGCGGCGCGTTTGTCGGTTTTGACCGGCAGGGAGGGAACAACGATGCGCAGCAGGTGCCGATGGTAATGGCGCTCATCGAGGCAGGTTTCGCCGATCACCTGATGTTTTCAGCCGACGCATCCAGCGGCTATGCGAAGACGATAACCGTGTTTCTGCCGAAGCTGAAGGCAGCGGGCGCGTCCGACGAGGTGCTGCGCCACATTATGGTGGATAACCCGCGCCGGTTTCTCGCGTTCGTTCCGAAGCGGCCTCGAAAAGATAAACGAAAAGCAACCTGAAAAGGCGCGCCTCTAGGCTCTCGACTTCCGGTGCAATGCCTACTTCGCCTTTGGATGCGCCCGCTCGAAACGCGAATTCTCGATGTAACCGCGAATGGCCGTATTCCCTTCGTGGCAGGCGTATTCGAACATCTGATACTTGTTATCCAGCTTCAATGGAAACGCGACCGCCCACGGACTGACCACCACGTCCGGGTCCTCCATCCGCATTTGAAACTCAATCGTATCGTCGGCGGTTCGCGTGAAGCGCTCGGTGATCCGCAGGTTTTCCGTGGTCGGGTTGAGCGGCGGAGAACCGGGAACGCCGGCATTGGTCATGTCCGTCTTGCCGTTGAAGTTCGTGGTTTCCACCACCAGCGTATTGCCTTCCCAATGTCCGCGCGATTCACCTAACCACTCTTTGATGGACTTGATCGAGCGCCGGGCGTCCGTCGGTGGGAATGATGCGGACCTCGTGCGCCATTTCGAGCACAATCAGAACATAGCCCGGAGACTGCATGATCCGGATGCCGTTGTTGTAGTTGCGCGGCAACATGGAAACAGGCATGCCGCGCGTGATGCAGCGGTCCCAGCTATCGAAGTCGTCGGGGCTATCGAATACGGTTTGGCCCGGCTTGTAGCTGCCGTGCATCTTCTCGTATAGCTCCTTGCCCTTGGGCGTGAGCGCGGGGAAGCGCCCATTCGGCGGCTCGCTCATCAAAGACGTCAGCCGCATCACCTGGGTGCCGGAGTCGGCCTGCGGGATCGCTCCGGACTCGAACCGTTTGTTGCGGGCCTTCGCGCTCTTCTGCGCGGCGGCGAATTCCTCGTCGGTCAGCAACCGGCGGTCGCCGTACTTCTCCGGCCGCTGGAGTGGCGTGGCGATCAGATGGTTGAGGGGCCAGATACCTTGCAGGTCAGGCTCGCCCCAGGGAGTTTTGGGCGGCGTCCAGTTCGATTGTTGAGCGGCGACCGGGTAGCAGCGTCAAGCCGATGCAGATCCCGCCCAATGCCAGAATTCGTCTGATCATCCGAACATTCCTCACAACCCGAAGGGCGATCATATCATGGTAATCTCAGTCTTTTACCCGGCCCAATCACAAGGAGATTTATGAGGATCGCGCTTGGCTTGCTGCTGGCCGTCTCAACTCTATCGGCTCAAGACACATACGCCGATGCACACATCGCTGCCGCGAAAGCCGCGGCGGGCGAAGATTTTCAGAACCTGTTCAAGTTTCAATGCTACGGGCCCGGCCCTGGAGGCCCACGTGCACCGGCTGGGGCGGGAGCGCAGCGCGGCGGCCATGGCCCGGGTCCGGACAGGCCGCCGGGTCCGCCGGACCGGTCCACGTGGTACGCCGAACCGGTGAAGGTCTTTGACAACCTCTATTTTTTCGGCCAGTCCGAGTACGCCGTGTGGGCGATCACGACGTCGCAAGGCATCATCGTCCTCGACACCATCTTCGACTATTCAGTGGAAGACGAGGTTGCCGGCGGGATGAAGAAGCTGGGCCTGGATCCGGCCAATATCAAATACGCCGTCGTCAGCCATGCTCACCCCGATCACGACGGTGGCGCGAGGTTCCTGCAGGATCATTACGGCACGCGAGTCATCATGTCGCCGGCGGACTGGGACGTGCTCGATAAGAGAACCATCGGCACCAAGCCCAAGCGGGACATCGAGGCCACCGACGGCCAGAAGCTCACGCTCGGCGACACCACACTGACGCTCTACATCACGCCCGGTCATACGCCGGGCACCATCTCCACTTTGTTTCCGGTAAAGGACAATGGGACGCCGCACCTGGCGGCTCTCTGGGGCGGGGTGGGGCTCAATCCGGACCGGGAACGCGTTCAGCTCTACATCCAGTCGGCGCAGCGATTCAGCGGCATCGTGAAGCAGGCGGGAGCGGATATCATCCTGGCCAACCACACCGATTGGGACCGGTCCAAGATCAACCTGCCGATGCTGGCCAAACGCGCGCCCGGCAGTCCGAATCCATACATCGTGGGGAATGCCAAGGTCCTGAACTTTCTGAAGGTGGCCGAAGAATGCGGCCACGGCCCGCATCGAGGGAGCGAATTGAAGACGACCATGCGAATTCCAAAGATCCCAACTTTCCTGGTGACCGTTCTGACAACCGGCGCGATACCGGTACTCGCGCAGTGGCCCGGTTATCCAACGCCTGGCCCCAGGACAGAGGGCAAAATCGATTTTGCAGCGCCGCCTCCGCGGACGGCTGATGGCAAGCCCGACTTCTCCGGGTTGTGGGAACCGGCGCACGTTGCGAAAGGCCCTGGTCTGAACATGAACGGCACGGCTCCTTTGCCGTTTGCGATTCCTTCTTCGCCGGACGATCCCCCAGTCGCACAGTTCTTCAACATCGGCGCGGGCTTCAAGGACCACCTTCTCCCCTTCACCCCTTGGGCCGCACAGCTGCGCGCACAAAGAAAGGGGAATGACAACAAGGACAATCCTGACGCGCTATGCCTGCCGCTCGGCTTGACCCAGCTTCACATGCACCCGCAGCCACGGGAGATCGTGCAGACTCCGCGCGAGATCGTGATCCTTTATGAGGCGAACGGCAATGTCCGGCGGATTCTCACCGACGGTCGGCCATTGCCGAACAATGATCCAACACCCTGGTGGTACGGTTATTCGGTCGGACATTGGGATGGTGACACACTGGTGGTGGAAACCACCGGATTTCGGGACGACGTCTGGCTGGACGTGGAGGGCAGCCCACTGACCAATTCCGGCAAGATGACAGAGCGTTGGCGGCGACCGAAGTTCGGCCTGATGCAGATCGACATCACAATCGAAGACCCCAAGGCCTACAGCAAGCCTTTCACAGTGAGGGTGAACCATCAGCTTATGCCCGACACCCAACTCATGGAGTTCGTTTGCCAGGAGAGAGACGCCGTTCACTACATCGGGAAGGATGCCAAGAAATAAGGTGAGACAGAGGAACAGGGTGAGATTTCTTGCGGTTTTTGTCCTGGGGTTGCTTCCCCCGCTGTTCGCACAGGTGCAAAACTTCAAGCCCGTGACGCAGCAAATGCTCGAGAACCCTAGTCCTGACGATTGGTTGATGTACAGCCGGACTTACGATGCGCAGCGCTTCAGCCCGCTCAAGCAGATCACGCGGGACAATGTCGGCCAGCTTCGGATGGCGTGGAGCCGGGGGCTGCCATCCGGACAGACCGAAACCATTCCCATGGTTCATGACGGCGTGATGTATCTGGTGGCGCCCGGCGCCATGGTGCAGGCGCTGGACGCGGCTACGGGAGATTTGCTTTGGGAGTACAAGCGAAAGGTGCCGGCGGGCGTGGCGGCAATGGCGCGCACCAAGAATCTGGCGATCTTTCAGGACGTCATCTTGTACACGGCGCCGGACAGTTATGTGGTTGGCTTGGATGCGCGCACCGGCGAACTGCGTTGGGAGACGAAGACCGACGGGCGCGGGCACACGTCAGGTCCGATTGTGGTGGAAGGGAAAGTGATCTCTGGCGGCGCCTGCGCCGGGAACCGCGCGAACTGCTACATCGCTGCTCACGACGCCCTCACCGGGAAAGAGCTTTGGCGTTTCTATACTACTCCAGCGCCTGGCGACCCGGGAGATGAAAGCTGGGGCGGCGCGGCGCTCGACAAGCGGCAAGCGTCCACTTGGGGGCTGCCGGGAACTTATGATCCGGTGCGGAAGCTCACCTATTGGGGCGTTGCAAATCCGATGCCGGACCAGCGGATGTCGCGGCACAACGGCAATCCGGACGCCGTGTCGCGCACCGCTCCCTCTGATCTATACAGCAACTCGACGGTGGCGCTTGATCCGAACACCGGAAAGCTCGCCTGGTATTACCAGCACTTGCCCGGTGACGATTGGGATTCCGACTACACGCACGAGCGGACGCTGTTGCGAACTCAGATCAATCCCGATCCTAAGTACGTGAAGTGGATTAATCCCAACGTTCCGCGTGGTCAGGAGCGCGATGTGGCCGTGACAGTGGGTGAGGCCGGCGGCGTGTTTGAACTGGACCGGACGACGGGCCAATTTATCTGGGCCACACCATTTCCCTATGACGATCCCAAGTTCGTCATTTCCGACATCGACGTGAAGACCGGAAAAACTTCCATCAACTGGGATGTGGTCTTTCAGAAACCTGGCGAGCGGCACATAGTCTGCTACTGGAACACGCGTAGCTACTGGCCCACTGCTTACGATCCGGACACCAACTCGCTGTATGTTTCCTATATCGATAACTGCCGCGATCTCACCTTGGATGGACCGGCGGGGCGGGGAAGCTGGACCGTGATTCCGCGCCCCGGTTCCGACCCCAATGCGCTGACCGGTTTGGCGAAGATCAATCTGGCCACCGGCGAAATATTGCGCTTCGACGTGGGGCGCGCTCCCGGCAATGGCGCCATGCTGGCCACCGCGGGCGGTTTGATCTTTCACGGCGACATGAGCCGCCGGTTCCGCGCCTTCGACGCCCGCGATGGAAAGAAGCTGTGGGAAATAATCGTCGGCGGCAACGTTTCGGTGAGCACAATCACTTACTCGGCGAAAGGCAAGCAATACATCTGTGTGATGACGGGTGACAATCTGAAGGTGCCGGAGTTATCGAAGGAAGTTCCCGAATTGCGAGCCACCTCCGGCAACAACGCAATTTATACCTTCGCGCTGCCATAACGCCCGTTGGCCTTGCGCGCCTTCTTTACCGGGAGCGATCTCGCCAAAAGGGACTCAAACGCGCGTGCGGCCCGGCGGTCGGCATCAGGGGATTTCAGAAAGCGCTGCGCTGCATGATGGCTCAAATAGATTCCGCTCAGCTCCCACACAAACTGATCCGCGTCCAGGCCGCGCCGGAGGTGTCCTAAGGAAATTGCGTCTAGCACGAGTTTCCTGAGCAGACCGCGCCACTCCGCTTCCATCTTCAGGAGCTTGTCTCTCACCGGGCCTTCCATGTCGTCATACTCAAATAGCCCAGCCGCCACCGGGCACCCGCCCGGCAGGCCCGCGCGTGGGGCCCAGCCAAACCACTTGCCGACCAACGCTTTCAGGCGAGGCAGTCCCTCAGGCTTCTTCATCGCAGGCGCGATGATGTGCGCCGCCCCCACTTCCGCCGTATGCTCCAGCAGGCTAATTTGCACTTCCTCTTTCGATCGAAAGTGCGCGAACAGCCCGCTTTTGGACATCCCCACTTGATCGGCCAGGACGCCGAGCGTCACGCCGTCCAAACCCGCCTGGCTCATCAAGGCCAGCCCCTGGTCCAGGATGCGCTCGCGTGTTGAAGCTAAGTTTCCCACGGCTCAAAAATAGCACGACCAGTCGCCGATCGCGGGGACTACTTCGGGTAGGGAATTTTCACCAGGCGATCGCCCTGGAATGCACCCAGATAGATAGTATCGCCAACTTCCAACGCCACCGAAACGCCGCTAATCAGCGGATCGTGGCTGGCGGAATCGAAGATGGCGCGGGCTTGCATTTTCGCGGGATCGATCTCGGCGACTCCGAAGCCCTGGATACAGGGTCTGCCACTGCCTTCGGGACAATCGCCGCGCGCGCCCTTCACGCCCGCCGCCAACAGGCGGCCTTCTTTCGTCCAGGTCAGGTTATCGGGCAGGAAATCGACCTTCACTGAGGCGAGAACCTTCTCATTCTTGAGGTCGTACTTGTACACCGTGCCCGCCGGAGAACTCGTTCAGATACATGAAGCGGCCATCGGCGCTCACCACCACTCCATTCGGATAGCGGATCCGCGTGTTCATGATTTCGGACTCGCCCTTGCCGCGGGTCCAACGCGCGACGTAGCCGGTGACCGCGCCGCCGAACGGCCCGCCGGCGCCTCCCGATGACAATGCGGTCGGATACGTGCCGACAAAGCCGCCATCGGGAAGAATGGCAACGTCGTTATAGTCATGCGCTGCAACCTCGCAACCGCGCCACACCAGCGCCCAACTGCCGGCCGCCGGCTTCAGTTCGAACATCTCGATGGACTGCCGCCCGCCATGGTTGACCACGTAAAGCGCCCACGCGCCGTTGCGCCGTTTCGCCAGCGACTCGCCGTGCGAGACCAGCGCGTCGCCAATCGGACCGGGGCAGGCGGCGATCGCCCCAGGATTTGTCCGGTTCATCGCTTACGGCCATTTTCGTGAACGTCTTCTTCGCCAGATCGTAGAGCGCCATGCCGGCGCCCGCGGAACCGCTGCGGCCTTGATTGACAAACTGAGTCGCGATTAAATGCTTGCCATCCGGCGTGAGTTCGAGATCTTCCGGCGAGCGCGTCCCGCAAAGCACTTCGATGTCGCCATGGACGCCGCAGGCCGCGAGCGGCGGCGCGGTGGGCTGAGAGCCTTTCTGCTGTGCCGCGGCGACACACGCAAGCGCGAGCGCCGCCAAAAGACCCAAACACATCTTAAATAGCATTCCATCTCCTGTCCGAATGATTTTATCGCAGGCACGATTGAGCTGATAGTCTCCGTCTCGGTGTAAACTTACCCATTGGAGGATGCCCGATGATGCGCAGATCAGCGCGGAACTTCATGTTCCCGATATTCCTGTTGCTGTGTGGAGCGCTGCTATCGGCCGCCGAGCGGTCTTTCGCTACCTGGGGCCAATACCTGGGCGGTGCGGATTCTTCGCAGTACTCGTCCCTCAAGCAGATCAACAAGTCGAACGTCAAACAGCTCGAGGTTGCCTGGACGTACGAAACGGGTCCGGGAACATACACCTTCAATCCTGTTGTCGTCGAGGGTGTGATGTATGTGTTGGCGCAGAGTAATTCCGTGGTCGCGCTGGACGCCGCCACTGGAAAGCAGTTGTGGGTTCATCCCAACATGGGTGCGGTGGGCGCTCGAGGAATGAACTATTGGGAAAACAAAGACAGGTCCGACCGTCGCCTCTTCTTTATCAATGCCGGATTCCTCACCGCCATCGACGCCCGCACTGGCCAGACCATCGCGAGTTTCGGCGACAACGGCCGCACGGATCTGCGAATCGGGCTCGACCGCGATCCAGGCCGTGCTCTGCAAACCAGCAATCCTGGGCGCATCTTCGAAAATCTGATCATCACCCCGCTGCCTGCCGGTAACGCCAGTTACGATTCGACGCCTGCCGATATTCACGCCTACGACGTCGTCACCGGGAAGCTGGTGTGGGTGTTCCATGTGGTCCCGCGTCCCGGTGAATTTGGATACGACACATGGCCTCCGGATGCCTGGAAAACGGTGGGCGGCGTTCACAACTGGAATGAGATGACCGTCGATGAGAAGCGCGGCATCGCCTATTTCCCGCTGGGTACCGCTCGGTATGATTTTTATGGCGCGAATCGCAAGGGTAACGACCTGTTCGGGAATTCGCTGCTTGCGCTGGACGCGCGCACTGGCAAGCGGCTGTGGCACTTTCAGTTGGTCCATCATGATCTGTGGGATTACGATCTTCCGGTCGCGCCGAAACTGCTCACCGTCAAGCACAATGGAAAAAATGTGGACGCGGTGGCGCAGGCCACCAAGTTTGGTTTCCTGTTATGTCTTCGATCGGGTGACAGGCGAGCCATTGTGGCCTATCGAGGAGCGTGCCGGTGCCGCAATCCGACGTTCCCGGTGAGTGGAGTTCGCCCACTCAACCTTTCCCCACAAAACCCCCGCCGTTCGCCCGCCAGTCGTTCACCGAAAAGGACATCAATCCTTTCGCAACGGAAGCCGAGCAGGCGGCGATTCGCGAAGTGTTGATGACTTCGCGCAACGAAGGGTTGTTCACGCCGCCCAGCTTTCGCGGCTCGATTTCAGCGCCCGGTCACAATGGCGGCGCCAACTGGGGCATGGTCGCCGTGAATCCCACCAAGGGATTCTTGTACGTCATCTCCAAAGAACATCCCACGCTCGACAAGTTGCAACTGCCAGGACAGGGCCGCGGGCCAGGAGGGAGAGGGAATGGCGGACCGCCCGCCGCGCCCGTATCGGTAGCGCCTCCCGCAGCTCCGGCGGCCCCTCCCGCGGTACCGGCAGATGGTTTCATTCGATATGCCTCACCGGTGAACTTCATAACGCAGAGCGGCGGCCTTTCCGCGATGGGCCCGCCATGGTCGAATCTCACCGCCTACGATCTCAACTCCGGAACCATCCGCTGGCAGGTTCCCAATGGCGGAGTGCTGGCGCTGGAGAAGGAGGGTCACAACGGCACTGGCGCCCGGGCTCCGCGCGGAGGACCGGTGGTGACGGCGGGCGGTCTGATCTTCGCCGCCACCGCGTCAGATCACAAGGTCCGGGCTTACGACGAGGACACAGGCAAGGTGCTGTGGGAGTATGAGCTGCCCACCGGTTCCGATGGCGTTCCGGCAGTCTACGAGATTGACGGGCGCGAGTACATCGCGTTTTGTGTGGCAGCTGGAGATGGCCTAAACCTGGGAGGCAGGCGAGACACGCCGAGCGGTCCGCCGCCTAATGCATACGTGGTCTTCGCGCTGCCAAAGAAGTGAGACGGCTCTGCGCGCGCCATCTATCAACCTCGCCCAGCTGGCCAGGCTTTGCCCAGCGCCGGTGAACACGATCGAGAGGTCAAGGTCTCACGCCTTTACATGCCTTGACAAGCATATGCTCTGTGGAGTATATTAAGAGAGTGGAATCTGTGTTCGAAATCATCGCGGAGCCGAACCGCCGCGCGATACTGAGCCTCCTGGTCTCGTCACAACAGTCGGTTGGAGCGATCGAGCGTCAACTTCGCATGCCGCAGCCGACCGTGTCAAAGCACTTGCGAGTGCTGCGCGAGGCCGGTTTCGTAGAATCCACGGTGGACGCACAGCGCCGTGTCTACCGGCTGAAGCCTGAACCACTTCAGGAGGTGGATGCCTGGTTGGCTCCGTTCCGCCGGTTCTGGTCCGCTCACGTAGATGCTCTCGAACGCCACCTCGACCGCATGGATCGCTCGACACTCACGAACTCAACACCAACCAAAAGGAAGACAAGGAAAACGAAATGAAAATCAAAGTGACCAGCTTATACGTGGACGACCAGGACAAGGCCCTGCGCTTCTATACGGAGGTACTGGGCTTTGCCAAGAAGTCTGATTTCAGTCAGGGCCCGTTTCGCTGGCTGACCGTGGCCTCGCCCGAGGAACCGGACGGCACCGAGCTGCAGTTGGCGCTGAACAACAACCCAGCAGCCAAAGCGTATCAGCAGGCGATATTTCAACAGCGCCAGCCCGCGGCCATGTTTTTCACGGACGACGTCAAGGGTGACTATGAGCGGATTAAGGCCCGCGGCGCCGAGTTCACAATGCCGCCCACCGACGTCACCGCCTCGACCATTGCGATGCTGAACGACACCTGCGGCAACCTCATTCAGCTCACCCAGCTGGCGCGCTGGTGACGCTAAGGAGAAGAAGATGACCGATCGCGAGCAGTTCACACCGGGTCCGGCCAGCGGAGCGCAGATACGAAAGGACGGAGAGAAGTGGACCCTCATTCTGGTTAGAGAACTGCGCCACTCGCCGGAAAAAGTCTGGCAGGCGCTAACCGACCCGGCGCATCTGCGCGAGTGGGCTCCCTTCGATGCCGATGGCAACCTGGGTACGGTTGGAACCACGGTCAAGCTCACCACGGTGAGAGCGCCCGCGCCGCACGTTTCCGAAACAACAGTGACGCGAGCCGACGCTCCCAAGGTGCTTGAGTACAATTGGGGTGCCCAGGATATCCGGTGGCAACTCGAAGCCTTCGGTGGCGGCACGCGCCTGACGCTGTGGCACAACATCGATCGCCGCTTCATCGCAATGGGTGCTGCCGGGTGGCACATTTGTTTCGATGTTCTGGATCACCAGCTCAGCGGAACTCCCCTCGGCCGCGCCGTTGGCCCCGACGCGATGAAGTTCGGCTGGCAGCGGCTGAACGTGGAGTACGCCCAGCAGTTCGGTATTGAAACGCCCAACCGGCCGCCTCAAGCGGCTCAAAAGTTGTGAATGGAGGACACAATCATCATGAAAGATGCCACTACACGTTCTATTCTTCGCTGGATTCACGTCGTCTTTAGCATTCCGATACTGGGCTATATTTATAGTCCTTTCGAGGAAATTCCAAAGTACGCCGCCCGTGTTCGGTTTTTCGTCGTTCCTGTGATGCTCCTCTCGGGATTGTGGATGTGGAAAGGCCATGTCCTTCGACGGCTTGTTTCCAACGGGTCAAGAATTCGAGGCATGAGATCCAATGAATCCATCGGAACGCATTGACGGGCTGATCGCTGGACTCACAGACTGGCGTGGCAAAACGCTGGCCAGCATACGCAAGAGCATCCTTGAGGCCGACCCGGAGATAATTGAGGAATGGAAGTGGATGGGAAGCCCCGTGTGGTCTCGCGACGGAATGATCGCGGTCGCCAACGCCCACAAAGATAAGGTGAAGCTTACCTTTGCCCACGGCGCGAACCTCCCAGATCCCGACAAGCTCTTCAACGCGGGCCTCGGAGGCAATGCGTGGCGAGCGATCGATTTGTTCGAGCGCGATAAGATTAATGCGCGTGCTCTAAAAACTCTCGTCCGTGCCGCCGTTGCTTACAATCAGAGCAAATTGAAGAGGAAAGCGCCTGCGGGTACTCGAGCGAAAGTACACAAAAGTACAAAGTGAGGAAAGTACAACTCTGCTGAGGCGGCTGCTCCCGGCCGAAATGTACTGCTCGCCTATTTGAATCGGCCATACGGCTTCGATGAGGTGATCGGGAAGCCTACGCGAGGAGTTCCCCGCGCGCGGGTTCCAGACGCTCTGAGGCACACTTGCCTTACTCGGTGGGCGCCGCGCCCGGACCCTTGGACGCTGGCATATCTCGCAGGCCCCGTGACATGAATATCGCCAAAGGCTGTATTGAATTGATTAGATGGAGTTTGAGTGGTGCGCCCGGAGTGATTCGAACACCCGACCTTCTGGTTCGTAGCCAGACGCTCTATCCAACTGAGCTACGGGCGCGCGAACTCTATTATAGCAAGTGCGTCTTCGAAACGATCTTTCCTTGCGCGTCGAGCGCCAGCCGCTGATCGCGCCATATGACGGTATGTCCAAACAGGCCCGCGGCCCACACCGCGACGCCGCACAGGTCGCGCACTGGGATCGCGTAGAAATATTTCCACACGTCCGCGCTTCCTAGTAGCGAGACCAGATGCGAAGGCCATGGCGATCCGCAGGGCCAGCAACGGCAGGGCGATCCACCACAGCCCGAAGAGCGCGGCGATCACGACCCACAGGCTAGCGTACGTAATGGGCAAGCCAATGTAGCCCGCGCCTCCGGATAGTCGAATCGTTCTCGCCCAGCGTACTTGATGCCGCCACGCGCCGAGCCACGATCCTGAAGAGAGCCGCGTGCCGACCACAACATCGGAAATTATGTTTCGCAGGCCCAAAGCGTGCAATTTGTGCCCGAGTTGATAGTCGTCGGCGATGTAATCGGCAATGGCCGCAAATCCACCGATCCGCTCGAGATCGCTTCTCCGAAAAGCCAGGGTGGAGCCGAGCCCGAAATCGGAAACGCCGAACAACCGTGCGACCAGCGTGCTGGGCGCAAAGTCAGTCGCGATGGCGAGCGCTTCGAAGCGGCTGGGCCAATCGTGTGACTCGGCTCGATACAGACACGTGACCAGTCCCACGCCGGAGTCGGAAAGTGGAGCAGTGACATCGCCGATATAGCCGGCCGGCACGCTGATGTCGCTGTCGTTGACGATCAGAATCGGATGACGCGCTTCGCGCGCGAGATCGATGAGCGATCCGACTTTCAAATTAGGAGCGGACGTGGTGCACATCACAAGACGGATCGGCCAGGGCCGGGAATTCGCGCATCAATCGTTCGATTTCCGGGCGCTCCACTTCGAAGCCGGCCGGGCCGTCCGCTCGCCGGATTCCGAACAAGATTTCGAACTCGGGATATTGCTGGAGCGCGTGCGTGCGAATGGCTTCGTAGAAGCCCGCGTCTTTTCCGTAGACCGGTTTCAGGATGGAGACGGCTGGCTGTTGGCTGTTGGCGGTTGGCGGTTGGCGGCTGGCGGCACAGAACCGCGATGATCGCCAGCAATTGATACAAGCCAGCCGCAGCTGGCAATGACGATGATCGCAACGGTCACATTGCCAGCAGCGCCACTCCGCAAGCCACCGAGAGCGCGCCGGCCCAGCGCAGAGCCGTGACGTTTTCGTGGAGCACCAGCCGGGCGAGAACTGTCTCCAGCGCTACGCTCGCGGCCGTGACGGGGACCGCGAAACTCAGATCGGCCACCGACAGCAGCTTCATGAAGGCGAAGAATGAGATCGCCATGAAGAACACAGCCAGCACCAGGGGTCCGCGCTGCGCCAGGCCGCCGAGCATCCCGGCCAGCCGTCCAGGACGCAGATCTTCGGCTGCAACCACGTGCCGCTTCATCTCGAAACTTTGCAGCAGATCGGCCAGTACAGTAGATCCGACAATAATTCCCACCATGAGCCACTTCATTGCGCCGGCTCCTGTTTGGTGGTGTTGGCCGCTGTCAGTCCAACGAAAATAATTCCGACCACGATGAATGCCGTTCCCAGCCAGCGTTGCCAGGTGACCTGCTCGCCGAAAAACACCTTGCCCAACACGGCGCTAGCACATAAGCGATGGAAGTTACCGGCAGCACGTAGCTCAGGTCGGCCCAACCGAGCAGCGTCATCCGCGACAGCAGCCACAGAATCAGCAGGACGGTTCCCAGCAACACCCAAGGCGTGAAGATCAACCGGATGTAGGCCAGTGGCGAAAGCCCCAGATCGACGCTTTGGTGCTTCATGCCCCAGGACATGGAGAAGTTCCCGAGCACATTCGTGCACACCACGAACGCCGTCAAAAGCTTGGTTTTCAGGTCAATTCGTCGGGTGGGGAATTGGGGATTGGGGATTGGCAGATCCACCACGGCTTGGCCGCTAGCCATTTTACGATGCGCCGCCCTCGGCCCCCCGCAGCGCCGCGGAGGCTTCCTTCTGTTCTTTGACGAACTTCTTGCGCCCTTTGCTGACGAAGAGATATTCGCGCGCTTCTTTGTAGAGGCGCGGGACATCGTTGTTGCGAATGGCGCTCGTCACCACGCGCCAGACAGCCTTGGGGCGGAAGTAATATTCCGAGTAAAAGCGCTCCACCCATTCCACCAGTTCGCCGCGATCGAATCCGGGATAAACGGCGTTGGGAAGCTGGTGGCCGCCCGTGTCGGTCATGCCCTCGATGCTGACCAGACCGTTCTGCTTTGGCGTGCTCGTAGAATTCGGTGCCCGGGAAGGCATGGCCGAGCGAAACCTGGATGGTCTCGACGTCCAGCTTCTTGGCGAATTCGATGGTCTTGCGCAGCGTTTGCGCGCGTTTCACCGGGAAGTCCCACGATGAAGTCGCCGTGAATCGTCAAGCCCGAGCTTGTGGCAGTTCTCGGTGAAGCGCTGCGCCATATCGATGGTGGCGCCCTTCTTGATGTTCTTCAGGATCTGCTCGTCGCCCGATTCGTAGCCCACGATCAGCAGCCGGCAGCCGGCGTCCTTCATCGCCTTCAGCGTGTCGTAGTCGGTGGTGACGCGCGAGGTGCAGCTCCAGGTGAAGTTCAGCGGCCCCAGCTTATTCGACAGCTCAATGGCGCGCGCCTTGCGATAATTGAACGTGTCGTCGTCGAAGAAGATCTCTTTGAGGCCGGGGAAATTTTCGAGCGTGTACTTGCACTCGGCCGCGACATCGTCCGACGATCGCAAACGCCAGCGATGCCCGGAATGCGTCTGCGGCCACAGGCAGAACGTGCACATGGCCGGACAACCGCGCGTGGTGTAAAACGAAATGAAGGGATTCAGCAGAAACGGAACGTTATAGCGCTTGAAATCCAGGTCGCGCTTGTAGACTTTGGTCACCCAGGGCAGCTCGTCCAGATTTTCGATGACGCCGCCTTCGGGATTGTGCACCACGTCGCCATCTTTCCAATAGCTGACGCCGGGAAGATCGGAAAGCGGCGTGCCCTTGGCGTACTGTACGATCTGATGATCGAACTCGCGGCGCACCACAAAATCGATGGCCTTGGAAGCTCGCAGCGATTTCTCCGGCTCGATGGTCACGGGCGGTCCGACGAAACCCACCTTCATCTTCGGGTTTACGTCCTTCATCATTTCGGCGATCCGCACGTCCACGTCGAATCCGGGGCTGGAGGTGAACAGCACCAGCAGCTCGAAATCGTTCGCCATGGCCACCGTCTGCTCGATGCTGAACTTGTGCGGCGGGCCGTCCACCAACTTGCTGTCTTCGCAGCATCCCGGCAGGATAGGCCAGCCACACCGGATACCAATAGGACTCGATCTCGCGCGAAGCCGGCCAGCGCGAACCTGCGCCGCCGTCGAAGCCTTCAAAGGAAGGTGGATTTAGAAATAGCGTTCTCATGAGCCCTTTCAGTTTACGCGCGCTCACTCGGTTGTCGCACGCCCTGAACAACAACGCTTGCGCACAACACACCGGGCCGCAAATGTCATTTTCCCCGGCTGAACGCGTCACTACGCCGTGCGCTACTCACTATTGCTGTTCGCCCGCGCCACTGTCCGCCACCGCCTCGGCATCGTCGGCGCCTGGCCATTCTGCGCGGTGTCTTTGGAGAAGGTCAGGTAGTTGATGTTCAGCTCCACTTGGCCGAAGAAGCGCGTCTCCACGCGGCTTTCGGTGCGCTGCGGGACGGAGACCCCGTTCTGGAGCTCATAAGTCCGCACGAACTGCATTTTCTTCAACATGAAGGAGGGAGATTTCACAAACGAGCCCGATTCCCGCACCGGCATATAGGTCTCGGCGTCCAGCCACAATTCGCCTTTGAACAAGCCGACCTTCTTCTCGCGCGGATTCACATGCAAAACATAGACCTGGCGGCCGTTCCAATCCTGCGTGCCCTTGTATTTGAACTTGTAGTTCTGAGGCGTGAGGGCGACGTCGGAAGGACCTTTGGCGGCTTCCACTTCGGCCTTCAGATAGTTCGCGATCACCTCGGTTTTCACCACATTGTCGCCGCTGAACCCCAGCGCTTTGTAGGTGATCTTGCCCAGCTTGGAGATGCTGCGCAAGCGCATGCAACTTTCCTTGCTTCTTGAACTTAGGAACTGCGGCATCGATGTCGATTTCTTCGGTTCCGCCGCGCAAGGCGCTTTGTTGCGCCTTTGTGGCTTGCAGGTAGCGGCTCACCATCTGTTCCTCCGGCATGGGCGGCGCTTTGGGTTCGCGAAAAGCGACGGAAGAACCAATAGTTGCAGCAAGAACAGCCGTGAGAAGTGGCTTCAAAATCACTCCTCTGAACTCCCAAGGTAGTACACCTAGCACTAATAAGACTTATGTTTCTAATGTACCAGTTACGATTCCTTAACACAACTCCCCCTCTGTCGCTGTAGATTCCTCCCGCAACGCTCAGGATGCCTCCAAAAGCTGTTGAATCGGAAGTTTTACGAAACGATCCCTAAGTCAATTCCGCACCGGCTGGTTGAAGCCCGCAACTCGCTTAAAATTGAATGGGCTGCTGGAGCGTGAAGGTCAGGCGGGTCTCGGAGGGGATTTTCACCTGCTGGCCTTTGGTCAGGACCTCGGCCCCCCCGCCAACGGCCGCTCCCGAAGCTGCCCCGATGGCCGCGCCTCTCCCTCCCCCGGCGAGTGCGCCAATGATGGCTCCGAGCGCGGTGGCGCCGCCCACCACCTTGGCCGTGCGCGCGCCGCGTGAACTGCTGGCCTGCGAAACGTCGCCGGTGGTGGTATCGATCATTTGTCCATTGATGGTGATGTCGGTCAGGGCGAGGGTCAGGACGGTTTTTCCTTCAAACTTGCCCGATTGCTGGTCCTCCACCAGCTTCGCGAGCGCGTCGGCGCCGCGAGGAATGACCGTTTGACCGTTCACCACGACCGGTTCATCCACGCTGGCGCGAAACGTTTGTCCCAGATGGGCAACCTTGGAATCGACGGCGTCGATCATGCGAACGGTAATCGGGGTTCCGGTCGGAATCTGAATGCCGGCCACGGGCATCGGAGGAGGGGGCGGCTGTTGCGCGAACCCTGGGTTTCTGCCTGGTATTGGCCTTGGTCGGGAGGTGGCGGTGGTACTGGAGGTTGGGCTGGCGGTTGGGCCGGGCGGCGGAGGCGCATTTCCGCCGAATTCGATGTCTCCTACGTCCTCCACATTGAACGTATCCACGTGATCGCCGATCGCCATGCGGATGTGACGGGCGTCGCCGCCCAGATACTGGCCCGTGATCACTCTTCCGCTGCGAAGGGTGAGCGTGTCGGCGGAACAGAGGCTGATCAGCAACACACCAAATCGTAGTCAGACGAAACAACATAGATCCTCCCGCACCAATATAGAACACTTCAGCTAGACGTACCTCGGTGTTACGCCGGTTGACGCATGAGCCGCGTTGCGGTGCGAGCCGCGCTGCTGAAAGCCTTCGATCAGGCCGCCCACGATGCTGCTTGCCGCGCTCCAGCGCGTCCTGATAGGCCAGGCGGCGCTCGGCGCGCGTGTAGGCTTTGCCCAGCCGATAGTAACGTTCCAGCGAGAGCCCGACCACGCGAGTGCCGGCATAGGCGATGGCAGCTTTGGGCATCAGACCGCCGCCCCAGGGGATTTTGCCCACCAGTTCGCGAGCCAGCGCGCGCCATCCGAACGCGCCCAGGATAATGGACGCGATCTCGCCGCGCTGTTCGTGATAGCCGATGTCGCGGTCGTTGGCGGCCGCCAACAGGAAAGCCATGCGGATCTGGTTGGCGGTGAGAAACGCGGTGTCGGACGCGAATTCTCCCATGGCCCAGGGCAGGGAAATGAAGGGAACGATGTCCGGCAACGCCGTTGCCAGCGAGAAGAGAGCGTTTTCCTTGGCGATCTTCTTCACCATGCGCCGCGACACTTCCTCGCGAAAGGGAAGAACATGCAAAGCCAGCGGAACCGCCAGGTCTGGCCGGCTGATAGGAGTATTTGATGGACTGTAGCGTGGGGCTGCGCCGGGTCGAATCCAAATACATCCGACTTCCCCGGTATCGAGTTCGCGCGACGGGTCAAAGTAGATTTCCAGGTCGCCATTGGCCCGGGGTCCGGCGCTTTCCGATCCGCGATAGATTAGGCGGCGAACCTGGGCGCGCTTGGCCGCGGAAAGATCGCGCGGGAGCAGGTAGTCTTCCATGTCCCGGTATTGCCGCTCGCTGTCGGCGTAGAGCAACAGACGCAGCGGCCGTTCGGTGTGCTTGCGGATATCTTCGGGATCCAGATTGCGGATCGCATCCTTCACGTGCTGGAAAACTTGGATTGACATGTGACTTCCGGTTGGTCTACGGCGTTCCGGAGCGGTACATCACCTTCAGCTCCTTCCGCCATTCTAATCCTACCCCGACACGTTCGACTGGAATCTGGGGCGAAAGGTAACGTAAGACCCGCTCATTGGAGGGATGAAAGTCGAGCGCCGGTGAAACCAGGAGCAGCCGCGGGGGCTCGCGCAGCAATTCGCGTGCTCGGGGAAATAGCCGTTGGCCTGGAACTCGCGGCGCTCCACGTGCCACTGTACGCGCATCCAATAATCCAGCGCCTGCAAGGGAAGATGAACATCTTCGGAAGCTTTCAGCTCGATCACCGCCAGCCGCCCGCGACGTCGACGGCCAGCAGATCCAACACGCCCCGGTCGGCGGCGGCGAACGCGGGCACCTGGCCATAGACGGGCGCCGGCAACAGGCTGGCGTCGATCTCCTGGATGTGCTGCCGTACCTGCGATTCGAGCCAGGCCTCGGGGTTCTGGCGATAGAGAGGATTTTTGCGGTCGGCTGCATCGGGAGATCGCACCCGTGACAGCTCGGCCGCCCGCTTTCTGCTGAGCGCGGTCAGCAATCCGGGGCCATCGGTGCGGGCGAATTCCAGTCCATGTACACGAAAGCTTAGTTCACCGTCGGAGCGCTCTATGGTCTCGACATCGGGAAACTCCACCGCCGGGGGAACATGAGATCGCCTCCGATGTGCCTCCAACTGCGTGTCGAGATTTCCGTAATCGCGCAGATCGACGGGTTCTTCGAGTCCGTCAGTCGTCATGCACGAAAGCGCGAATATTGCGCGGCCGCCGGATCCAGGAACAACAAGCGCAGGCAGGTGGTCTTTGCCCGGGCTGCCGGAAGATAGAGAACCAAGCCCTGGATCGCGAGCGACGGCTCGCGCTGGCGCAGATAATCGAGCCAGATCAGCCCGAAAGTGAGAACGCCATCCGGATGACTGGCATCGAGTGCAGCTCCGATGGCCGCCCATGCCGCCGCGCCTTGCCGCAGCAAAGCGCGCGGATAAGCCGGAGAAAGGGTGTGTTCCAGATCGGCTTCGGTGGTCAGCTCGGCAAGTTTGTAGGCGGGGAACTGACGGCGCAGAAATCGCCGGAACTGTTCGCGGAATTCAAGCCGGGCGCTGCGCAGAGGCACGTTGTCGCGCAAGGCCTTTCTTGCGATCCATCAATTCCAACGTGCCTTGGAGCTTTCCGAAGCGCGCGACCTTCAGCACCAGCTTGCCGCGCGTTTCACGCTCGATGGCGGCGACATGCCGCACCAGGTTGCGCCGCTGGTCCCAGGCCTGCAACTGGACGCATGCGCCGCGCACTTCCAGCACGAAATTTTCTGGGGTAATCGCGAGCCACTCCTCACCCGGCTCGCACAGCACGGGGTCCTGGCTGGATTCGAGAAAGCGGCCTACAACCCGCAAGATTTCCGCCTGGAGGATTTCCGTACTGGGGACTTCCGTCACTAGTTACCCTGCGCTAGTCATCCATTGCTAACCTAGTATCGTCCCTTGCTGAAACAAAAATTAGACCAAGTGGAATCCCGCATCGCGCAGGCGGCGGCGCGTGCCGGGCGCAAGCGTTCCGACATCCAGCTGGTCGCGGTCACCAAGAAATTCCCCGCCGCGGCGATTCGCGAGGCCTACGCGCTCGGCCTGCGCGACTTCGGCGAAAACTACGTGCAGGAGTTCGAGACCAAGCGGCAGGAATTGGCCGATTGCCCCGGCGCCCGCTACCATTTCATCGGCCATCTGCAGTCCAACAAAACCAAGAAAGCCGCGGAGATTTTCGACGTCATTCACACCGTGGATTCGGCCAAAATCGCGCGGCGCCTGGACGACCGAATCGCGGAGGGGCTTCTCTTGATTCAGTGCTAATTGAAGTAAAATTGTCCACCGAGCCAGCTAAAGCCGGCGCTGCGCCTGGGGAGGTGCCGGCGCTGGTGGAGGCGATTCGAGGGTGCCCGCATTTGCGGTTGTTGGGGTTGATGACAATGCCGCCATGGTCCGATGAAGCGGAACGATCGCGGCCGTATTTCGCGCGCTTGCGCGAACTGGCCGTCCAAAACGGCCTGCAACATCTCTCCATGGGAATGTCGCACGACCTTGAAGTGGCCATTGAGGAGGGCGCGACGATAGTGCGGGTGGGCACGGCATTATTCGGTCCGAAGCCGCTAAGAAAAAGTGACGGTCGGATTCTTTTCGCCTCTGCCACCGGCGCGCTCCGGCGTCGCCGATTATTCCGCTGAACTGCTGCGCGCGCTGGAGGGTCATCCAGAGGTTCCGCTGGGTTCGGTGAAAGTGAACGCCCGCGCGGCCGCTTCTGGAATCGATGTTCCGCTCTATCATCTGGGCAATAACCCATTGCACGGCGAAATCTATGGACAGGCGCTCAAGACGCCCGGCGTTGCCGTGCTGCACGACGCGGTACTGCATCATTTCTTCCTGGGCAGCGGGAACGAACGCGAATATGTCGCCGAGTTCGTCTATAACTACGGCCACTGGAGCGAAGATCTGGCGCGCGAGCTGTGGCGGCAGGCGCTCGCGTTCGGCCGCGGATCCGGAATACTTCCGCTATCCGATGATCAAGCGCGTGGCGGAGCGGTCGCGGGCGGTGATTGTTCACAACCCGCGCGCCGCTGCGCTGGTGGATGAGCACGTGCGGGGCGCGAAGGTCCACGAAATTCCGCATCTGTTCGCGCTGCCCGCCGATCTTCCGCCGCAATCCGAAGTAATTCGCTGGCGCGCCGGGCTGGGGGTTGCGTCGCATACGTTCCTGGTCGGCGTCTTCGGACACCTGCGTGAATCGAAGCGCCTGCTGGCGCTGCTCAGAGCTTTCCGTCGCGCGCGCCGCGCGGCCGACATGACGCTGCTGGTGGCGGGCGATTTCGTTTCGGCCGACCTGGCTCGCGCCGCCGAGCCGCTGCTGCGCAACGAGCCGGCATCCTGCGGATTGGCTATCTCGACGAACGCGAATTCTGGCTGTGCGCCTCCGCGGTGGATGCTTGCATCAACCTGCGTTATCCCATGGCCGGGCGAAACCTCGGGGATCGCGATTCGGCTGATGGGCCTGGGCAAGACCGTCCTGGTGAGCGCGGGCGAAGAGACCTCGCGTTTTCCGGAAGCGGCCTGCGTGCGCGTGGATCCGGGGCAAGCCGAAGAAGAAATGCTGGCCGAATATCTGGTGTGGCTGGCGCGCTGCCCCAGACGACTGCGCGCGCCATCGGCCAACGCGCGGCCGAGCTACATCCGCGAGCATCACGCGCCCGCCCGCGTGGCCGGGCTCTACTGGCGCGCGCTGACGGACTGCTACCATAGAAGCTAAATCACTAGTTGCAGAACCGCGACCGTAAGGAAGCGTCATCAGGCTATATCTAGTGCTTAAAGCTGCCGGGCCGTTGTTGCTCTGCGCAGGGCTATTGAGCGCGGCATCCGCGCCGGCGCCTTACGCCAAACGGCTCCATCTGCGCGTCCCGATGCGCGACAACGTTCGGCTGGACGCCAACGTCTTTTACCCCTCTGGAAATCGGCCGATTCCCGACGGTTCTGGTGCGGACTCCCTACGGCAAAGGTCCCGACCTTCCGCTGGGCTACCAGTCCTTTATCAATCACGGCTACGCGGTGGTGATGCAGGACGTGCGCGGGCGCTACGGATCGGGCGGCGTGTTTGATGTTGTTGAACCAGGAAGGCCCGGACGGCTACGACACGCTGAACTGGATTGCGGCGCAGCCCTGGTCGGACGGCAAAGTGGGAATGATCGGCGGCTCGTACGTCGGGATCGCGCAGTGGCGCGTGGCGCTGCTGAACAATCCTCATCTCAAGGCGATTTTTCCGGTGGTTTCAGGATCGGACGACTATTTCGACCGCTATTATTCAGAGGGCGGAGCAATGAAGCTGGGCCATCGTTTGTTGTGGATGTCGGAGAACCTCACGCCTGCTGGGAGCGCGAAGCCGAAGTTCTCGGATTACATTTACCACCTTCCGCTGCGCACCGTCGACCGCTCCGCAACGCGCCGGACGCAGGGTTTTTACCAGACCATTCTGAATCATCCGTCCTACGATTCTTTCTGGAAAAATCTGAGCGTTCGCGAGAATATCGAGCCGCGTCCATGTGCCCGTGTTCGCGGTGGGCGGATGGTACGACAATTTCGCCGAAAGCGATTTGCAGGCTTTCGCCGCGTTGCACAAACTGTATGGCCGGCTGGATGACAGGCACCGCATCATGATTGGTCCCTGGGCGCACAACATGTCGACGCCTTTTCCGGGCGTGAGTTATGGTGACGACTCGTCGTCGCCCATCCGCAGCTATCAGATCGAATGGTTCGATCATTGGTTAAAAGGCGTGCCTGAAGACGCTATGCGCTTTTCGCCGGAGAAGTGGCACGCGGTGCGGGCGGAAGTGGATGAGGCGCCGGTCCATATCTTTGTGATGGGCGTGAATCGCTGGCGCGACGAGCCAGATTGGCCGCTGGCTCGGGCTCAAGACCACGGCGCTGTATCTTGCGAGCGAGCGCGCGGCGAACAGTTTGTCGGGCGACGGCGTCTTGGAGGGGAAGCCGTCCGCCGAGTCGATCGCCGCCGATTCGTTTATCTACGACCCGCGCGATCCTGCGCCCACCCTGGGCGGCGCGGTGTGCTGCGATCCGAAAATTCTACCGTGGGGGCCCATCGACCAGCGGCCCGTGGAGAAGCGCCAGGATGTGCTGGTGTACACCAGCGCTCCGTTGAAGCAGGATCTGGAAGTGACCGGACCAATTCGCGTCATGCTGTACGCGTCCACGTCGGCGCTGGATACCGACTTCACCGCCAAGCTGGTGGATGTGTTTCCGAATGGCGAGCCGCGCAACTTGACGGACGGCATCCTGCGCGTGCGTTACCGGAACGGTTTGGAAAAGGCGGAGTTGGCCGAGCCGGGGAAGATTTATCCTCTGGCGATTGACGCCGGTGTCACGAGCAACGTGTTTCTCGCCGGGCATTCCATCCGCGTGGAGATTTCGAGCAGCAATTTCCCGCGCTTCGACCGCAATCCGAATACCGGCCGCGCGTTCGCCGACGAGACCACGCTCAAGAAGGCGCAACAGATGGTCTATCATTCGCGGCAATATCCGTCGCGCGTGCTGCTGCCGGTGATTCCAGCGGCCGAGAACGAGGCTCGCCGGCCGGCCTCCATATTGACTTCGGCGAGCGCGGCGCGCTATGGTGCGAAGAGAAGTACTGTGTTGTCAGCCAAGCCCCTCCCGAATTCGGCGCGGTAGCCAAGTGGTAAGGCAGAGGTCTGCAAAACCTTTATTCGGCGGTTCGATCCCGCCCCGCGCCTCCAACAATTTCGCTAATTCTTCAATAACTTAGAGCGATTGACCAGGGGCCGCTCGGGTCCCGAAAGAGTGCCTCTTGGCCGCTTTGGACCGCCCCAAAACAGCCCCGTTTATTGGATCGTTCCTGGTGCGTGATCTGGCACATCCTGAACGCCGTGATCGTGCTGCTTTCGATTCTGTTCGTTTGCATCTTCCTGGTCCGGCAGTTCCCCAAGCATCAATCCCTGCGGCCCGCGGCAACCGCGCTGGGTGGAATCGCCGCAGGTTTTTCTTGGCTTCACCACCTTCGTGATGCCGCTCCTGTTTCCCGAGAGCAGTCCCGCCGTGATCGTTGTGAGCGTGGCCCGTGTCGCCACGGGAGCTTTGACTTTGGCTGGAAACATCTCGCTGGCTACGGAGATTTGCCGCAACGCCGTCGATGTTCGGTCACTTACCGGTCAGTGACCGGGATGTGACCGGCTGAAACGATCCAGTTGCGCAAAGCTCTGGTAGACTTGGGACCGATGCAAAGCGCCTGTTCATCTCCACCCGGAAGTGGTGGATGAGCGCAGGACCGTCAAACAGTCCGTATCCAAAAGTGCTGATCAACAATCCGCTAAACTCGTCTGCGCTCGCCTTTCCGATTCTTGAATGCTTCCACATCGTCGGGTTCGCCTTCTCGATAGGAAGCATTGCAATCGTAGATTTTTCCTGCTTGGCGTCGCCCTGTTCGGAGGTATGATCTTGCTGACCGACCTGCGGCTGCTCGGTTGGGCGATGACTAAGCGATCGAACGCAGATGTAGTAAATAAGTTCCGCGTCCCCAAGCGCTGGGGTTTATTGCTCACCGCTACGTCCGGCATCTTGCTGGCGGGTTCCAAGGCAGAAGAGTATTACTACAACGCATTTTTTCGGACCAAGCTGATTCTGTTTGCGCTCGTCATTGTCCAGGAGATGGTGTTCTATCGCGCTTACTCCGATCCCACCGCACTGGATCGTGCGCCTGGCATCCCAGCCCATGCGAAGCTGGCCGCCGCGCTGCTCGCTCTGCGCGGTCCATATTCTCTGAAAGGACAGGACCACCAAGATGTTGCTTCTGCAAATTGAGTCCATAGCGGACGCGCTGAATAGCTCCGAGTGGGTTTTTCCGATCGCCGAGTGCTTTCACATTGCGGCGTTCGCGTTTTCGATCGGCATGATCGCCGCGGTGGATTACAGGCTCTTGGGTTTTGGAATCCAGCATGCCAAGCCGTCCGAAGTTCTGCGCGACACAGCGCCCTGGACGTTGCTGGGGCTGGCTGTGGTGCTGCTGTCGGGCCCGCTTCTGTTCCTTTCCGACGCGCGGATGTACCTCTACAACCCCTCGTTCCGATTCAAGATTGTCGCGTTGGTGCTGGCAATTATCTTTAACTACACGATTCATCGTAAGGTGGCGCAGTCGGACAGTTCGTCCCCTGGCGTCCGAGCAGTGGTGGCCGTCGTTTCTCTTGCCCTGTGGATCAGCGTCGTTTTCGGTGGGTTGTTTATAGCGTTCGCGTAACGCCGGGAGGCAAATGTGGTTCTCGAACTGTTTCAATGGCTTCAAAGCTTGAGTTTCATGATGTTCATCCGGGAGTCCGGCTTGGAATATCCGATCGTCATGAGCACGCACCTTACCTGTATCGCGATCTTCGGCGGCCTGATCGTGATCACTGACCTGCGCTTGCTCGGGGTGGCTTTCAAAGATAAGTCCATCGCGGACGTCGTCAACGGGCTGCGCTGGTGGAAGCGTGTCGGCTTCATCATTATGTTCTCGATGGGGTTCACGCTTTTCGGTTCGAAGGCCGCGGATTACTATCCGAATCCCTATTTCTGGATTAAGATGTCATTCTTGGTGCTGGTTTTGATCCATGCGATTATTTTTCGGCCCACCGTTTACAATCATCCCGAGGAATTGGACGCGTCGCCGGTTATTCCCACGCGGGCCAAGGTGGCCGGGGCGCTTTCGCTCGTAATATGGACTGTCGTCCTTTGCAACGGACGTCTCATCGGCTACTACGAGCCGCCACAACAAAAGGGCCACGTCGTTTCGGTCGGTGCAGACAGTAAGTAGGACGCTCAGTCCTTCTTCGCCAGACTGGCGGTCTCAACGTGCTTGGTGGCGCCCCAAGCGATGAACGTTTCGCTTCCGTTGTGATAGAGCTTCGGATATCCCAAAGCCATCTTCCCGCCCTTGGCTACTTCGACAACCGGACCGGCAGCGCCGGCGGCGGTGACGCGGCGGACCAGCACCTTCGCGCCTTCCGGACTCTGCTCCAGCCACGAAACGATCGCGCCGCCATCTTCATCCAGAGCCATCGCGGTGTAGCCGAATGCGTGACCGGTGCTGAGCGTAACCGGCTTGGTGAAGGTGGAACCGCTGTCGCTTGAAAACGCCATCAGCTCGCGGGGCTTATCTTGAGCGCCAGTGAACCAGGCGACAGCCACATGATCGCCTTTCGCTTGCACTGCCGCAGCATTGGTTGGACAGCCTTCAATTTGCCAGCCATCGGCGTTCACGATCCTCGGAGTGGACCACTTCCCGTTCTCCAACCGAGTTACTGCGATATCGCGAATGTTGTCCTTGCTGTGCGCCCGAAATGCCAGAAGCAATCCCTTGGAAGTTTTGGCTACCGCCGTCGGGCAGCACCCGCAAACATCGCTCTCGATCACTTCTTCGCGAACTTCCTTACCCGTGGGGTCCACAATAGTGCGCTTCAATGCTACAGGGTTATCTTCGCCCTTGAGCGCCTCCAGCCAGAATATCGATCCCCCTCCATCAGGATTCGCGATCATCGAAGCCAAGCCGTGCTGCACCGCGCTGTGGTCATGATGCGCTTCGAGCGGCATGGTCCAATGCGTGCCGTCGGTGGATGAAGAGACGTAGACGTACTCCGCGTCGCTATCGCCGCCCGGCGACTCCACCCAGTGAGCGAACCAATGCCCGCCCGGTAGCGCAAGCACCTCCGGCATTTCGGCGGGATGATGGAAGAAATGTCGATTCGCCGCGATGGTCATTGTCGGCGACCAAGTAGCTCCGTGCCGGACCGCATAGCGGAGCGCAAAGGAACCACCTTGCGACGGCTCGATCCAGCTAAACACGGCTGAGCCGTCCGGCGCGACGGACCAATTCGGTTGCAGGCTCCCAGCACCCGAGGGGTTGGGAAGCGGCGTCGCACTAAAAGTTTGGCCGAATGCCGGCAGCGCCAACAAGGCGGCAAAGAGTATTGACTGGATATTCACGAAGGTTGCTCCTTTTCTTAATCAATGTGAGGGCGCTTCTACATCATCAAAGGTTGCGCGAAATGTTGGCGCCCGGGGGAAATCCACGAATGGAGGCCGTGATACAGCCATCGGTTCAAGCGCGATCGCACGCCGTACGCTTCAACTAGCCGCGCCGTCTTCGGATCAATATAGAAGGTAGAACCACTCGCATCGTTCAAACGAACGAAAGGCGCAGGCAATGGGTGCTGCTGGTGGCGATCGAGATACACACCCGGAAGATTCACGCCCGCTTGCCGCATCGGTGACCGGAATGGACAAGCCTAACATGAACCGGTTCAAATTCGACCTAACCGATGGTCAGGTGCCGGTCACTGACCGGCGAGTAACTGAAGTCCGGCCCCGCTCTTAAGGAAAGCCGCCCGCAATAACACCTGAATGGCGAATAGGGACGACCACGACCAGTTTGGGTCTGGACAGCATCACAGCTCAGCGCCAATTGAAAACAATGATGTTCGGCGGTCAGTGACCATGGCCCAAGCGTCAATGACCGACAGTTGACCGTTTATTCGTCGTGAATCACCGCGTTCGCGTGCTAGGCTCGATTCCGGATCGGCAAAGACTGGTTTCCTCATGGCATGCAAACTTGCGATCTTGGTTCCCGGGGGGCTGTTGCTGTTGGCGGCGGCCCCGATTTTTGGCCACCACTCGGTTTCGGCCGAGTTTGACGTGAATCGGCAGCTCACGTACGCCGGTGTGGTTACCAGAGTGGAATGGAGCAACCCGCATATCTACTTCTATGTAGACGTCAAGGACGCCAGTGAGAAGGTGACCAATTGGGCGTTCGAAGGCGCCGGGCCAAATACTTTGTCCAGGCTCGGGTGGATGCGGGACTCGCTGAAGGTGGGTGATCGCGTCACGGTTGTCGCCTTTCCAGCACGGGATGGAGCCGCGGTGGCCTCTGCACGAGAAGTTAAGTTAGCCAACGGCCGGAAGGTACTCGCTGGCATGCCGCCGGACCAAAGCCCGCGGCAATAAGCGAAGTCCAGTGAGCACATTCAAGACAAAGCCAGAATTGCCGAGAGGGAAAGAGTTGCTTCAAAAACTAGTTCGTATGACAACAGCAAGGATCGCCGCTCAAGCGGCGGTAATTTTCCTGATCGCCGGTGCGATGGTTTGGGGTGCTGTGACCGGCAAAGTCGCTGGAACAGTCACGGACCCGTCAGGGGCCAGCATACCCACGGTGTCGATCAAGATGACGAATACAGCTCAGGGGCTCGAGATGAAGGTTACAGCCGACGAACATGGCGACTTCATTTTCCCCAGCGTTCCAGTGGGCACATACGACATCCTTTTCGAAGCGAAAGGATTCCGCTCGGAGAAACGAACCTCTCTCGTGGTGGATACGAATGCCGATATCCAGCAAAACATGACGCTTCAGGTGGCGCAGCAAACGCAGGAGCTTACCGTCAGCGACACGGCAGCCGATGTCGAAGTCCACGTTGAGACGGCCAGCACCCAGATGGGCGACGTGGTGGCCGGGAAAACGATGACCGAGGTCGCGCTCAACGGCCGCAGCTTCACCGATCTTCTGGCTCTCCAGCCCGGCATTGTCCCCATGTCCACCCAGACTGGCGATTCGGTCATCATGGCTGGCGCCTCGGTTCAGATAGCGCCGTCCGGCGGGCTGAACGCCGGCAACCAGTCGATCAGCGGCCAGCGCGAAGACGCCAACGGCTACCTCGTCAATGGCGGGGACGTCAAAGAGTTGATGAACGGCGGTACCACAATTATTCCCGATCTCGACTCGATCGCCGAATTCCGGGTTCTCACCAATAACTTCGACGCCGAGTTCGGAAATTACAGCGGCGGCATCGTCAATGTGATCACCAAATCCGGAGCGAACCAAATACACGGCAGCGGCTTCGAATTTCTGCGCAATACAGCTCTCGACGCCCGCAACTTCTTCTCCCCGGAGCGCAGTTTCTACCGCCAGAACCAGTTTGGCGGCACATTCGGAGGCCCGATCCGGAAAAACAGGATTTTCTACTTCGGCGATTACCAGGGAACCCGCAGCAACCAGGGAATCGACACCGGTCTGATCGCCGTACCCTCGCTTGCGGAACGCACCGGTGACTTGAGCGGCATCGCCAGCCAGCTCACGGGCAGCGTCAGTGGACCCTATATCGCCAATATTCTTAACCGGAAAGCTTGGCTATGGCGTTACCGCGGGCGAACCTTATTACACGCCGGGTTGCGGTTCGAGCATCGTGCGTTTTTCCGGACGCCATCATACCGCCGAGCGCCTGGTCAGCTCCGGCCCAGCATCTGCTGCAGTACATCCCTCAGCCGAATGTCGGTTCCGATACATTCTCGACCGGGGCGGTAGGAGAGACCACGCGCGACGACAAAGGAAGCTTTCGCTTCGACGCCAATACGGACCGTTACGGAATGTTTTCGGCCTACTATTTCTTTGACGACTTCACGGTAAACAATCCCTATCCGTCCGGCCAGGGCGGCGCCACAGTACCCGGGTTCAACGCCCTCAATCTCGGCCGTGGGCAACTCATCAATTTCGCTCACACGAAGACCATTGGCGCAACCTCCGTCAACGAGTTTCACCTGAGCTTTATGCGTGACGCCAACAATGTCGGGCAACCTCAAGGGGGGGTTGGCCCCAGCCTGGCATCGCAGGGTTTCGTTACCGGCGCGCACTCGACTGGGATTTTCCCGCTCGACCCCTCCATCGAAGGTATCGAGACCGTCGCATTCAATGCATTCACGATGGGGGTGCCGACAACAAATCTGAAGCAGTTCAACAATACTTACGGCTTGAACGACAATTTTTCCCGAGTCATCGGCGACCATTCGCTCAAAGCCGGTTTTGAGGCGACCTATGAACAGGTGAACGTCACTCCGAATCCGATCTTCAACGGCTCGTTCCAATTCCAGGGACAGGAAACCGGTTCGGACTTCGCGGATTTCCTGATCGGAACGCCTTTCTTCTACAATCAGCAGGATTCGCAGTCTTACTATATACGGCACAGATACCAAGGGGCTTACCTGCAGGATAGCTGGCGCCTGCGACCAAATCTGACTTTTAACTACGGCGTGCGTTATGACCACATGGAATTCTGGTCGGAAAAATACAACCAGATTCCCACGTACCTGGTAGGCGAGCAGTCGGTTGTTTATCCGAACGCGCCGCTGGGCCTCGTCTATCCCGGCGATCCCGGCGTTCCCGACACGCTCGTGCCGTCGAAAAACCGCTTTTCGCCGCGCGCCGGCCTCGCCTGGTCGCCCGGCAACCTGCCCGGCTTCCTCAACAAAATTACCGGCGGAGCCGGAAAAACCAGCATTCGCGCGGGCTACGGCATCTTCGAATCCGTGATCGAGGGCAACATCATGGCGATCGACGAGCCACAGCCTCCTTATGGCCTGAGCTACACCAGCCCGGCGCCGCCGCTCTTCGATCAGCCGTTCGTGGCGGCTGGGAACGGCACGTTCCTCGGCAATCCGTATCCGTTCGCGTTTCCTCCTCTGAATGCGACAGCCAGCCATCCCAATACCAGCCAGCAATTCGGGGCGTTCCTTCCGCAAAACGGCCAGACATCGCCGGAACCATTTAACACGTATCCGTATAACGAAAATTACTTCCTGTCGATCCAGCGCCAGGTCACCGATAACACGCTGTTCAGCGTCAGCTATGTGGGTTCGCAGGCCCATCACCTGCTGCTGGTTTATTCCGCCAATCCCGGTAACCCGGCGCTCTGCCTGCAGCTCAGCGTTCCATATGGCCAAAAGGGATCGATTCTTGCGCAGGGCACGCAGCCCTGCGGCCCTGGCCTCGAGAACAACACGTTCCTTTTGGCCAACGGCCAGACGCTGAATGGAACACGCGGGCCTCTGGGGCCGAACTACGGAAACGACGATTACGACTCCACCGTCGGCAACTCGAACTACAATGCCCTTCAGGTTGTCCTTCGTCACTCGGGCAAGAGCTATAACTTCTCTGTCAACTACACCTGGAGCAAGTCGATCGATCAGGCATCGAGCATCTCCGATACCGGCAATCCGTTCGACCTCTCCAGCACACGTGCTCTCTCGGCCTTCGACCTCACGCATAATTTTGTCGCCAGCTATACGGTGAACCTTCCTTTCGATCGTTTCTCCAGCCACTGGCGGTCTGTAACCGGCGGCTGGCAGCTTAGCGGAATCACCCGCATCACCTCGGGCTTCCCGGTGACATTGCACGAAGACGGCGACAACTCTCTGCAGGGAAGCAGCCCCAACGGCGTCAACAACCACTATCTCGATACGCCGGACTATAACGGGCTGCCGCTTCAAATCAATTCCAACCCGCGCAATGGGCAGCCGTACTTCAATATCGCGGCGTTCACCCAAAACGCGCTCGGAGAGCCCGGGACTGCCTCGCGGCGTTCGTTCTTCGGGCCGGGCGAGATGAACTTCGATCTGGCCCTGCTGCGTAACTTCAAGATCAGGGAGAGGGGGCAGCTCCAGTTTCGCTTCGAGGCGTTTAACACCTTCAACCATGCGCAGTTCTTCGGCCCCGCCTCGGTGCAGGGGGAGATTCTCGATTCCAACTTCGGCTATGTGATCAAGGCGCAGCCGCCGCGCTTGGTGCAACTCGCGCTCAAGCTCAGTTTCTAGCTAACTGAAGGGTAGAAGACTGCTCCGATGAAGTTATTCGTTCGCTGTCTAGCGCTCGTCGTGCTCATGGCCATCTGCACCCAGATGGCCGTGTGCATGGCGGAGGACTATCGCGGCGCGTCTGCGAATTCTACCGCGCCCGCGGATTCCGACTGTTCCTGTCATGACTGCGGCTGCTGCTCGTTGCATGTTGGGTTTCCGCCGCGCGCGCAGACCTTCGTAATCACCCTCATCGAACGCGTCGCCTCAGCGCCTGTCCCCCATCTGACCGAAGAGCCACGTCCCCGCCTCGATCAACCTCCCCGCTCCTAAACCGCCACTCACAATTTTGAGTTCGCAGGTTTAGGAGATTTCTATGTTTGTTTGGCGATGGCTACTGTTAGGCCTGCCCGTCGTGGTGTACGCGCAGGACCCCTTTGAGATACAAGTGTTCGAGTAGTTTGACGGTCCGGTTGCACCGGAGCAGGACCAACTGCACGTCAGCTCGGAATGGACCGTGGGCATCACCGATCAAATCCGGGCTGGTTTCGTGGCGTTGACAGCGGTGGTGCCCGGCCTGGGAATACAATACGCCGGCGTTCGAATGCTTCCGCATTATTACGCGCCGAAGTCCTGGGGGCTGCCTGTAAATATGGGATTCGTGGCAGAGTTCTCTTTCGAACGCCCACTCTTCGACCGGGACACTCGCCCAGTGGAGTTGCGGAGCATCATCGAGAAACACATCGGCCGTTTGCAGATGGACGGAAACATCGTTTTCGAGCGAGCGCTTCACGGCCCCGGCACGCGCAATGGCTGGGACTTCGAGCCGTCCGGCAGGCTTGCCTGGCAGGCTTGGCCTACCCTAACGCCCAGCATCGAGTATTACGGCTACACGGGGCCGGTCGGAAACTTGCTCCCGCGGGGTGAGCAGATCCACTTGATATTTCCAGGCGCCGACTGGAAGATCGGCGAGCGTCTAACCTGGAGCTTCGGCGTAGGGCTGGGCGCCACCGACACCGGCAGTCGGGTGATCCTCAAGTCGCGGATCGAGTTCGAGTTCGGCCGAAAGCACAACTGAGTACCATCAAATCTAAGCGGTTGCAGAATCATCGATTTCCAATGGTGAGTGACCGGTCACTGACCGTCTTATGACTATCATCCTCATGGATTTTCAGTAACCGGGTGATACGCTTGTGCGGTCTGTCCATCCATGATGGACGCAGGTGAATCGATACACTGAGGGGATCGGCGAAAAAGGTGAATCGCAAAATGTCTCGAATTCCGAAAGTGATACTCTTTCTTGCATTGGTGGGCTTCTGCCAGGCGCAATCCCCGGCACCGGCCGGAGCCAAAGCGGCCAAGGCTCCCTCATCGGCTGCTGCCATGAAGCCCGAGGTCGCTGCGGACTTGCGCCAGCTTATGCGCGGTATCCTCTTCCCTAACTCCAATGTGATCTTTTTCGCCCAAGAGGATGATCCTGCCAAGGTAACGCCGGCGAAGGATCCCTCGCTATCGCCGAATCCGCTCGCCAGCACCTACGGTGGCTGGGCGGCTGTGGAAAACAGCGCCAAGGCTCTTTCGGAAGCCGCGAATCTTCTGATTCTGCCCGGGCGCAAATGCGCGAACGGGCTGCCAGTTCCGATCAACAATCCGGATTGGCCGAAATTCGTGCAAGGCCTGCGGGAAGCTAGCCTGGAAACGTATAAGGCCGCGCAGTCCAAGAATATGGACAATATCTTGATGGCGGCAGGCGACCTGAGCACAGCTTGCTCCAATTGCCACGAGAAGTGGCGCGAGAAGGCGGATCTGGCGGACCGGTGCAAGTAAGAGCGCTTCTGATTCGAGTCGCGGCGCTGGCGGCCATTCTTGTAGTTCTGTCAATGATCGCGTTTCCAACCACTGCGTCCGCCCATAACGTTTCCAAGCGGGATGCTTCATTCGTCCAATCGAATAAGGGTACCGCGGTCGCAGCCTTTGTTTACCTGGGCGCGAAACACATGGTGACCGGGTACGATCACATCGCGTTCCTGGTGGGTGTCGTCTTTTTCTTGTACCGGCTGAAAGACATCGTTCTGTACGTCAGTCTCTTCACGCTCGGGCACAGCATCACGTTACTGGCCGGCGTTCTGGGTGGATTCCACGCGAACCCGTATGTCATCGACGCCATCATTGGGTTCTCAGTGGTCTACAAAGCTTTTGATAATATGGACGGCTTCAGAAGATTCTTCGGATTTGAGCCCAACACAAAAGTGGCTGTGTTGATCTTTGGCCTGTTCCACGGATTCGGGCTGGCCACCAAGCTCCAGGAGTTGGACTTGTCAAAAAACGGGCTGATCACAAATATCGTCTCCTTCAATGTCGGCGTGGAAATTGGCCAGGTGCTGGCGCTCACCGCCGTACTGATCGCTCTCAGTGTTTGGCGGACACAGAGTGGCTTCCTGCGACAGGCGTTTACGGCGAACGCAGTGCTGATGACGGTTGGATTCATTTTGGTTGGATACCAGGTGGCCGGGTATTTTGTAGCGTCGTAAGTAGAACATATGATCGAACAACGAGATTTAGAGCAAGTGCAGGCGCCGTCCAAGAAGGCGATTGCGAAAGCGACCGGGATCGCACTGGCCGTCGCATTGGTGATTCTCTTCACCGCCGTGCTGCCCGCCGAATATGGAATCGATCCGCTGAAAACAGGCGCGCTCCTCCACTTGACCGACCTTGCGAAAGCCTCCGAAAGTAAGGCGGCTGCGAAGCCCGAGCCGAAAGCAGCCCTCGGGGCTCGACCGACGGCCGCGCCTGCTGGCATTTATACCGCTCAATCGAATTCCTACAAGATGGATAGCGAGGATCTCTCCCTCGGCCCTGGCGAGGGAGTGGAGATCAAATACCACATGCGGAAGGGCGCGGGCATGGTTTACTCATGGAAAGCGAACGGCCCCGTAGCATTTGAGTTCCACGGCGAGCCAGACAATAAGCCCAACAAAGACTATTTCGAGAGCTACGAACTCGACGACCAAGTGGGCAAGGAGCACTCCTACGGCTCGTTCACCGCGCCCACCACCGGTATTCACGGCTGGTTTTGGGAGAACAAGGGCAAGAAACAGGTGGACATCCATTTGACGACGGCCGGCTTCTACGACAGCGCCAAGATGTACGCCGGCGATAAGCCCGATGAACTTACGATCCAAGATGCAAAGTAAGGTGATGCAAAGTGATGTCATCTCTGGCTTTTCTGCAAGCGAACGCAATTGCCGACCTGCTGAACAATACCGAATGGGGCTTTGCGGTGGTGGAGTGTTTTCATATTGTTTTTTTCGGCGTGGCCATCGGGACGATCATGATCGTGGATCTGCGTCTTCTAGGTTGGGCGTTTCCACGCACAACTTCCGCCCAACTACACCAAGACACTTGGGTGTACACGTTGATCGGGCTCACGGTGACGGTGCTTGCGGGGATGGCGCTTTTTTTGTCGGCCCCGCGCATGTATTCCCTGAGCGGCTGGTTCCAGTTCAAAGCAATTGCATTGCTTGTGGCGATCCTCTATAACTACACCGTCCACTACAAGGTGGCTTCGTCGTCCCCGTCTTCAGGCGTGGGAGTGGTGGTGGGAGCCATTTCGGTATTGCTGTGGGTCTCGGTGGTCACGGGCGGGCTCTTCGTAGGCCTTCTGGCGTGACATCTAACTTCTTTGGGAGGCTGTGTTGTCGCTCTATTCGATCTGCGAATCGATTCAGAACACCGGCTTGATGACCGCCGTTCAGCAGACGCCGTGGGTCTATCCCATCATCATGGCCACGCATTTGAGCTGCATCGCGGTGTTCGGTGGCATGATCCTGATGACCGATCTGCGCTTGCTCGGCTTAGCCTTGCGCGATCAGAGCATAGCGGACGTTGTAGGAGGTCTGCGCCCCTTTAAGCGTATCGGTTTCGTGATTATGGTCGCCTGCGGGCTGCTCATGGCCGGCTCGGAGGCGCCGACGTATTATCCCAATCCCTATTTCTGGACCAAGATGACGCTGCTGTTGCTGGTCGGAGTTCATGCTTTAATTTTCAAGCCTATCGTGTATGATCACCCCGAGGAGTTGGACAAGTCTCCAGTGTTACCCACACGCGCGAAAGCCGCCGCCGCCCTTTCGCTGATACTGTGGGTGAGTATACCGGTTTGCGGCCGGCTGATCGGATACTACGAGCCCGACGCGGGGAAGGCCCGTCAAACCGTCACGAATCGCTGAGGTTGCGAACGCTTGGAGGGCCAATCGTGCCAATTGAGCTACGCATTTACGCGCGGGGCATCAGCCGCCAGTCTTCGGCAAGACAAAGATTTGACGAGCGCAGCTCTTCTCTTTAATGTGCAAGCGGCGCGGACCAGCCAGCAATTGGTTGGTCTTGGGATATCCGCTCGCAAAAGCCGATAGTTCATAGTTGCCCTCCGGCAGACCGTCGAACAGAAACCTGCCGGTGCTCTCCGACTCTGCGTAGCGGGTCAGCTGATCCGATTTTAGTTGCAGAATGACTCCGGCAAGTGGCGAGCCAATCACGGCCGGCTCGTGCAGCGGGTCAATCGGCAAGCTGGCTCTTCCGATCGCTGGTGGCGAATCCTTCGAGCCTGGACGATTCCGTCGGGTTGGTTCTTGTAGAAATACAGATAGGCCAGATCGTCGCCCGCATCCGATATCCGCTTTGTCCGCATGCAGGTACTGGTGAAGAAATAATCCGCGCCCTCTTCGTCGTTCGCATAGACGAGATAGGTTTCACCAATCTGGAAGTCATAACCACAATCGCCGGCCGTGGTGAACACATCTAGGAAATCGGCATCTTTCTTGGGTTTGTCCGCGGCGTGGTCGTCGTCTCCCTGCTTAAAGAGATTTTTCACCTACAGGTGGACTCGCATTCCACGATCGAGCGACGAATCAAATAGCGACGTCACCTGTTGAATCGTGTCCCGGCTGTTTGTACCTGCTTCTTTTCTCTTTCATCCGTATCTGGAAACATCGCGAGATAGGTATCTTTGACCTCTCGTAACGATTCGGCCGAAGGGTGCTCCTGGGCGTGGATAAAGGCGTCATTCAACGACCGCATGGCGGACTGATTCGTCCCATACCAGCGATTCAGAAAGATCGGTTCAATGGATTCCACCGTACCAATGAAAACCAGATCACTGGCCCTCACCTCTTTGCAGGCGCCGAACGAGGCCTCGCATTCGCACGCGCTTGCTGTCCAGAAACACAAGACGGACAAAAGGAGACAAAGCGCTAAAACAGCACGGGACATCTCTGTTCACAAACTATCAGAACCTTAGCCTTAACTCGACCCAGGCCCTGCGCGGGGCGCCCGGCGCGAAAAATGTCACGCTTTCGGAGGGAGCGTTTCCAGCATAGGGACCACTGGCGTATGGCGGGAACGGCAGGGACTGAAATGCGCCCTGTGCAGTCAATACCGTACCCGAGAGCCACGCCGCTGTGTAGTATTCGTGGTTGAAAAGATTGTCGATCTGCAGCGCCAGTTGAAGATGGCGCGTGAGATCGTAATGGGCGCGGAAATTGGTGATGGCATAGCCAGGTGAGACGCCGGGGCCGAGGTAATAGACGCCGTCGGCAGTGTAAGCATTGTTCTCGTTGCCGCGCGCATAGGAACTCGATGCAATCACTTCGTTCATTTCGAACATCAATTTCGGCGTCGCTTGCCAGATTGCAAAGGCTTTCCCGGTCTGTTTCGGAATGAGCGGAATTCGGTTCCCCGGATGCACCGTGATATTGCCGTCCGAGCCCCGGATATCCCTGCAATGCAACACTGTTGGTGTTGTTGGCCGAGCCATCCAGGGTTTCGGTGCTCTGGTAGGTGGCGGAGAGGAACGTCCAATCGAAGCCCCAGGTGACTGGCCCGATGCGCCCGTCCAGATCGGCATCGAAACCCTCGCGAAGCGTCTTGGCGAAGTTCTGAAAATAGCCCGTACCGATTTCAGGCGCGGCGATGAACAGAATGTCGTTGTGATTCTCGTCACGGAACGCACCGACATTCCAACTTAGATTGCGAAATCCCGGAATCTCCGGCTTGCCGCGCAGCCCCACTTCCCAGGTGTCGGTGACCACTTGCTGCAGCGGCGGATCGGAGGACAGCGAATTTGGCAGGCTGCAAGGCGCGCTCGCATCGGCGCAGCCCAGTTCGATGGACGTTGGCGCGCGGCTGCCTTGGGCGAATCTCGCGTAGGCATTCACGCTCGAGATCGGGCTCCAGGTGATTCCGACCGCTGGGTTGAAGCGCTGAAAGGTGTAGTCGCCGGTCAGAGAGCCGGGGCCCGGCGATCGGGTTCAGCAGATCGTAGATTGTTGACGCGATCGTAGTTGTAACGGCCGGAAACCGTCACGTTCACTTTCTTCCAAAGCGTGAGCGTGTCGGCGAAGTAAAGGCTCCAGTTCGGGAGCGTGACCCTTGAACCCTACTTGCGTGTTGATCGGATTGCCGTCGCCGTCCACGGTCGATCCATCCTGCCAGGCCGGAACGCTGATCAAAGGCGTAGTTCGGAAGAACATAGGCGAAATCGGTGGTCTGCGTGTACGTAATGTTGTTGCGGTCGACGTGCGCTCCGGCGGCGAATTGGTTGCGTCCGATGCCTCGGATTGGTGATCCAGGTGAATTGCCCGGAAAACCCGTATTCGTTCTGCACTTCCTTCGAGTAGACGTTGACGCCGTCGCAAGTGCTGTCCGGGCTGCCTCCCGGCGTGAGTGCTTCGGCAAGGCAGGCCCAGTTGGGAAAGGGCGTGTTGGTGATGTTTGCGCCGCTGGTCGGGAAGCCCGTATATCCGGCCGCGGCGAGAACCGCTTGCTCATCGGGCGTCGGCTGATAGATGTCATTGCCCACCACATCGCCGTTAAAGTTGGGATTGATGGTTTCCGTGCGAATGTTGCGATACCAGGCATTGCCGGTGAACGTCAGGTTGTCGCTGAAGGAATGCCGGGCAATGAAATTGAACGAAGGGGAACGATTGGCGGTGCTGTCGGATACCGAATAGCCGCTGGTGTAGTTCGCGTCGAGCAGCCGGTAATCCTGGACGCCGTTGCCGAGCAGCGTGTTGTAGGCGTACGACATGGTGAGCGCGAGATCCGTTTTGCTGGTGCGCCAGCCCAGCCGCGCGAAATCCCTGGCGGACATCGGAGGGCGAAGCGATAACGCCAACCCGATTCGTGAAATCCGAGCCCGGAAAGAAACCAGTTGAAGCCGGTGGCTTTGCCGCCGCCCCACTCGCCTTCCACTTCTTTGCGTCCGCTGCTGCCATACAGACACGTGCCCGCCCCAGCCGGGATTGGTGAGTCCGCTCTTCGTCGGTAACCGAGAGCGCTCCGCCCAGCGTGTTCAGCCCGTACAGCGGATCCGATCCCGGGATCAGCGCCATCTCCGAGATGGCGTCCTTGGGAATCAGATCCCAGCTCACCACGTCGCCGAACGGCTGATTCTGGCGCACGCCGTCCACATACACCGAAATCCCTTCCGGCGTGCCGAGCAGAGGCGACGCGGTGTAGCCGCGAAAATTCACGTCGGGCTGGAACGGGTTGCCCGCCATTTCGTTGATGTAAACGCCGTTCAGCTGGCCGGTTCATGAAATCGGCTCAGATCGAGCGCGCCGCTGTTTTCGATATCGGCCGCCGTCGCGGTCTGAACGGGCGCTGCGATTTGGTTAATCTGAAGATCCGTTCCGGCAAGCGGCGTCTCGGAGACTACATCCACCTTGGCGGCCTGGGCGCCAAGTTCCATGGAAATGGTGCGAGTCACAGGTGTCGCGGACTGGACATCGATTGTGACCGACTGAGTCGTGAATCCGGATTTGGAAACCTGCAGCCGGTATCGGCCGAACGGCAGGCTTCCGAGAACGACCATGCCCTGCGCGTCCGTTTGAAAATCACGCGCTACTCCTCCCGCGAGGCTTTCCAATCTCCCCGAAGCTTGCATCGGTGCGCCGGAAGGATCCTTTACCTGCAGGCGGATTTCGCCCTCGGGTTGGATCCTGGGCGCTGGCCCAGAGGGTCGCCGTAACGAACACCAGGACTGCGACCAGATAGCGCGCGACATTCCGCGGACGACAGAGTTCCAGAGTCTGCATATATATAGAAGTTCTGGTTGCGGCCCTTTTGTTCAATGTTTTTGTAGAGGCAGTTTAGTAGCGAAGGCCTGCCACCGGGCGATCCGTGTGAAAGTACTTCTTGTAAGCGTCGATCCAGTTCGTCGCAATTTCGCGTTGAGCGGTAGCCAAATCAAGATCTCCCTCGCAGACCAAATTCCGCAGATGAGCTTCCAGCGCGTCCTTGACTTGGGCGTTCCAAACTGTGGCCGAGTTGGACTGGGGCCACAAATTATGGATATCGTCCGCGCCGCCCAACGCGGGCGTGATCAGGTAGTCCACCTCGTACGCTCTGGGTTCCGCGGCATGAATTCCATATTCGTCAAACACCCTTCGCTGAAGCGCCACCGGGACCGCCTTGTTATTGGCGCTTGTCTCCCTGCAGAGCTCCCTTTGGCTCAGAAGAACGGTGGCGCCGGGGGTGAGGCTGGGATTGGGAACGGTCACAGCTACCATGGTTAGAGCCATGGAGCTCGCGGACTGTCGCTCCAGGTAACCGCGGAACACAAGCGATGTGACTGTTGCCGCCGCCAAGATCGCAGCTAGAAGAGCCCAACCGAATCGCCACGAAATCGACCGGGGCCATCGCAGCCGGGACGCCCGCTCCGCCTCAGCTTGCTGCGCAAGGTGTGCCTTCAGCAAGGCGCGGGGACCGTCCGAGGGAGGAATCCGCGAGTCGAAGCTCTGCCGTTGGAATCGAACAAACTCGCCAATTGCGGTTTCGATTTCCTGTTTTCGCACACGGCAGGCCCAACAGGCCGCCAAATGCGATTCAACCCGCTCCGCCTCACGCGGCGTAAGCTCGCCATCGACGGCCAGGAGCAGTTCTTGATCGGAGAGATGAGATTCTTCTGACAGCATAGTTTCACCGTTCGGCGGCACGCGCGATGTGCGCCAAAGATCGTTCCAGATAAAGAGAAACCGAACCGAGGGAGATATCCAAAACCTCGGCGATTTCCCGATAGCGCAGCCCCTCGGCGCGCAGGTAAAGGCACCACCGGTTCTGTTCCGGCATGGCACGGACCACCGACATAAGACGCTTTTGCGTCTGGTGGAAAGCGAACTGAGCTTCGGGGCTCGGAGCGGGATCGGCCACCAGTTCCTCCACAGCCATCAGGGATCCGGCATTCTCGATATCCTTCCGGGAGCGCAGGTGCTTCTTTAACGCCAGATTGTGGGCTACCCGGAACAACCAGCCGCGTACATTCTGATGTGACTTACCGTTCCGCAAGTACTGGAATAACGCCAGAAACACTTCCTGGATAACGTCTTCGGAATCCTGAAGCGTCAGCGGGAAGCCTGCCAGATAGCGAAGCAACGGGATTCTTAGCTCGTCAAAGAGCCCCATCACCTTTTCCTCGATCAGGGACTCAGAGGAATGGCGCCTATCGGTTGTGGCTCGAACCACGAGCGCCTCGGATTCGGTAGGGAAGTCTGTCAATGGCGTTTCCCGGTTTCTTGGGCTGCTACCCAGATATTCCTTTCGATGCCATTTTGTTCAGCCTTTTTCGCCCACGCGGTGCGGGTAAAATTGTCCGAACAGACCTGCCGGGCGGGGCGGACGCCTCATCGTGCTACTACTGATGCGTTCGTGACACTACCATCAATGCTCTATCGCCGTTAACAAGAAAGAGTCCTATACAATCAGTCTTATGTCTGATTTGCGGCGTTTTGGCGTGGCCATTGAAGGCGAACTTCTGGACCAGTTTGATGAATTGATGGCGAAGAAAGGGCTACACCAACAGGTCGGAGGCGTTCCGCGATCTGGCGAGAGCGGAGTTGGTTAGGGAGAGTGCACAAAAACCCAACGCGACCGTAGTGGGGACGGTGACCATTGTTTACGATCACCATGTCCGGCTCCTGAGCGAAAAGTTGACCGAACTGCAGCACCAACACCACAAATGCGTCGTATCGGCGCTGCACGTCCATCTGGATCACGACCACTGTCTGGAGGTGATCGTGTTGCGGGGCAAGGCGAGGGATGTGCAACATATCGCCGATTCACTGATCGCCACCAAAGGCGTCACGCACGGCCGTTTGATTGTCGCGGTGGCGGATTCGGGCCGCCATCGTTAAATCCGCTAGTGCCGATCGTGCCGATGCAAGTGCGGATGTGGATGAGGAGAATCGATCCGCGTCATGGACGTGCTCGTGAACCCGCACCAGGCCGGTACGCTCCAGAAGCGCAACATCGTGCAGCACCTGGAGGGGCGTTCCCTCACCGGCAATTCGGCCGCCCTGGAACACGTAGCAGCGATCGGCAACGTCTTCCAAAGTATCCAGGTCGTGCGTGGCCGTTATGACGGTCTTCGCACCGTTTCTCCAGGATCGCAGCAGAGCGATAATCTGAGCTTGGCTCAGCGGATCCAGCGCCGCGCTCGGCTCGTCCAGAAGGAGCACCTCCGGATCGCGTGACCAATACCGAAGCCAGCGCAACGCGCTTCTTTTCTCCGCCCGAAAGCCGGTGCGGCGCGCGATCTCGCAGGTGGCCGATACCCATGGAGTCCAGCATGGCGTCCACCCGATCGCGAATTTCTGCGCTTCGGCCAGCGAAGCTGTAGCGGCCCAAAGGCCACTTCATCGAAAACACTGGGATTGAACAGCTGGACATCGGGATTCTGGAAGACAAATCCGCACTCGGCGCCGGAAGCTGTAGAAGAACGCCTCATCTTGCAAGCTCCGTTCTGTGACGGGTTGGCCAAAGAATGAGATGTCGCCGCATCCGGGAAACGACAGGCCGGCGAGCAAACGCAGCAGGTGGATTTGCCGGAACCATTAGCGCCGAGCAACGCGACGCGCTCGCCCCGCGCCACATGCATCGACAGGCCGTTCAGAGCGGGCACCTGATGGTAGCGATAAGACTACATCGCGAACGCAGAATGCTGTTTCGGCGGCGCCGCTCATCGGCCGAACCAAATTGCCGCGCAGAGCCGCACCGGCGAAGGCGGCGAGAGCCCACCCAGTCCTTCAGTCGCAGGATTGGATCGTCCAGCAGACGAACATCGCCACGAAAGCCGCGCGCTTGCATGGCCAAGTGTACTTCGCCGCTCAATTGAATGCTCTTGCGAGCAATAGTCCGGCGCTGGCGGCGGCCAGACGGCGGCGGTCCGCTGGCTCCAGGACGCCGATCAGACGGGCCTCGCGCGCTTCAAACATCTCTTCGGCGGTCTGCGCGAGCAGAAACAGATAGCGGTAAGTCATTCCGACGATTGTGACCAGCACCGCCGGAATACGAAACCATCGCAGCGCTCGCAGCAGTTGCGGCCAAAGCGTGCAAAGAACCAGGAGAGCGGCCAGAGTGGCGGCGGTTTCCGCGCGCAGAATCAGGAAAGCCGCGCTACGAAGCCCTTGAGACGATGCTGGCCAGTCTAGAACAGGAACGCGAAATAGGACATCTCCGGATGTCAGGAAAATTGCCGGTATCGCGATCACGCCAGTAAACGCTAACACAGCGATCCAAACCTTGGCGGCCAGACTTCGGATGGGAATCCGGGAGAGCCATGCCAGGACAACACACGCGGCCAGTAATCCGGCCAGCACGGACAGGCGATGCAAACCGACGGCTGCAAATATCAGCAGCAAGATTCCGGCCACCTTCACGCGGGCATCCAGGCGCTGCAACAAGCCCGGCAATTGGGCCGTTTCTTCGGCGAACAACGCTTGTCGCAGGACTTGCAACAAACTGCGAATGGTCTTTTCGACGAAGTTCTCGCGGCGGCGGTGGCCGGGTATCGGAAGTAGCTTGCTTGCGGCCGCAGCCCTGCGATCCTTCGTGAACCACCACACCAGCAAGCTCAGAAAAATAATCAGTCCGACGCCGACCATCGCGGAAACCAGATATCCCACTGATGTGCTGCGGATAAACGGTGGCGCGTATCGCGAGAGCGGGGCCGTCCATAGCGAAGACAGGCGTTCCAGACCGCGAGGAGCCAGTCCCGGTGAAAAGTCCGCCGGGCGCCACTCGCCCCAGGCCGCGCCGACGGCCAGGATGCCGAGAGGGGTCAGCACCAGAAGAACGCTAAGACCGAGCCACAGCTTCCACGCAGCCGGCCACAGCAGGCGATCCTCCCGCGGAGGGGCCGGATTATCGAAATCCGGAGCGTCGGCAGCCGTGAGGCGGAGCAAGGCCGGATCCACCTTTTGCAGCCAGGCTACCAGCCCCGACGAAATCACTAACTCGGCGACACCCGCCAAGCTAAGGTGGCCGATCAGCATCGCGGGAATTGAAATGCTCAGACCATAGGGCGCATAGAGCGGCGCGCCGGAAGCATCGTGAAAGAAGAGAGGCTGAATCCCGAATTCAATCGCCGCGCAAAGAGCCGCCACGTTGATGGCGGCGTAACCGGCGATGCCGGCAGCCAACACCCGTCTCCGGGAGCCGATGAATGCTCCGCGGCCCAGGAGGCGATATGCACCATACGCAACCAGCGATCCGGCAATAGCCATGTTGAAACAGTTCGCGCCGATCGTAGTGATTCCGCCATCTCCAAAAAAAACCGCCTGAATCACCAAGGCGACGGAAATTGCCAGCATAGATGCCCACGGGCCGAGCACAATGCTGGCCACGCCCATCCCTACGGCGTGTCCGGTGGTGCCGCCCGGCAGGGGCAAATTAAACATCATGATGACGAAAGCGAACGCGGCGAACAGCGCGAGGAGCGGGATCATGCGCGTGTTCAGCATTCGTTTCACGCGGTTCAGACCCACGAACCAGAAAGGCGCGGCTGCGCCAAACATGCAGACGCAAGTGGATGGACTCAGGTAGCCATCGGGAATGTGCATAACCGATAAAGAGCAGGCTGACGCTTGGCCTGTCCCTTGGAAGGTTAGCACGATTCTCAGGTTCGTGCGAAAGGCGCCGCCCGCTCAGGATCTCGAACAGTTGCTTTCCTTTTTCAATCCTCTCGCAAGGCCTGCATCGGGTCGATGGAGACGGCTTTGCGCGCGGGAAGCAGAGCCGCGAGCAATCCGATTGCCGACAACACCACGGCTACCGCCACATAAGTCAAAATGTCCAGCGGGCGCACTTGATATAAGAAGCTCTCCACCAGGCGTCCAGTTGCAATCGCGAGCACCAGGCCGACACCCAGGCCCCACCCGATGACCATCGAGCCGCGCCTGAGCACCATCCCCGCAATGTTTTGCCGGGTTGCGCCCAGCGCCATGCGAAGACCGATTTCGCGACGCCGCTGGCTCACCACTTGAGACAACACTCCGTACAATCCGGCGAACACCATGGCGACGGCGAGGCCCGCAAACAGGCCTACCAGATACAATCCCAGCCTCTGGCTGAAGGTGCTCTTCTCAACCGCCTGCTGCATGGTCTGAAAATTATCCAGCGCAAATCCTGGAGCCGCGTTGTGGAAGATGGAGCGCATGGTGGCCGCAACGGGCACGTCGCCGCGAGTCTTCACCACAAAACTGACCACGGTTTTCAAAAGCGCTTGATAGAAAAGTGACGTCGTAGGAATCTGCTGCTGCGGCAGCAGGATGAAGGGCTGCACGGCGCCGCCCACCTGGCTGTCCACCTGGTCGGCCAGAACGCCCGCGATGGTGTAGCGCTGGAGCATGCCAGTGTCTTTGCCGCCCAGATCGAGCTGCTTTCCCAAGGGGTCCTGGCCCGCGAAATATTTCTTGGCGAGGGTTTCGTTGACCACAGCGACAAATGGCATGCTCGCGACGTCTCCATCGTCAATCATGCGGCCACGCACCACTGGGGTGCTCATGGTTCGGGCGTAGTCGCCACTTACGGCGGTGACGCGAGCTTCCGCTTTGTTGGCCGGATTCTTCGGTTGGCCCAGAATCTCGAAGCTGCTGTGCATATCCATGCCCGAGAGTGGCGGCGCGGTGGTCAATGCCGCGCTCTGCACCTCCGGCAACTGCCGAATGCGGTCCAGAACCGGCCGGTAGATCAGTGTGGCGACGGAAACCGGCGCATTCCGGGTATCTTCTGAAACGGCCATTCCGGAAAAGCCCGCCGCGTCCGCGGGCATGGCGGTGAAGGCGGTCACTCGCGTGGTATTGAATCCCAAGCGCGCTCGTTCCAGATTCCAAAGCGTGTGGAACAGAAGGCCGGTTCCGATGAGCAGCAGGGTGGAGAGAGCCACCTCGCCCGCCACCAGCCAGGCGCTCAGCTTTCCACTTACCGAACGGGGAACCATTCCTCGGGAGCCGGCCTGCAATGCCGCTTGAGGATTGGCGCGCGCCACCAGAAGCGCAGGCAGCAGCGACGAAAGCGCGGTGGTGACGATGGCGATGGCGGCCAGCACCAGCACGATGGTCCAATGAATCGCGATGGAATCGGCGCGGGGGATGGTTCCATCCGGCAGCTTCTGTACCGCCAGCATCACCCATTGCGCCAGCAGCACTCCCACGGCGCAACCGAACACACTCAAGGTCAGCCCCTCGGAAAGCATCTGCCGGATCAGCCGCCATCGTCCGGCGCCGAGCGCGGCCCGAACCGCGAACTCATGCTGGCGTCCCAGGCAGCGCGCGATCAGCAGGTTCGAAACGTTGGTGCAGGCGATCAACAGCACCAGCGCTAGCGCTCCGAACAGAGCGTAGAGCACCGGGCGCACCGGTCCGGTCAGCACTTCCTGATAGGGAGACGCGCTGAAATGCGACGGCGTCGCCGCTATGGCCTCGAGGGATGTGCGCGGCGATGGCGTCTAACTCGTGTTGCGCCTGCAGGCTGCTGACACCAGCGCGCAGCTCGCCCACGACATAAAGGAAATGATAACCCCGGTCCTTTAACATCTCTCCCGTGGGTTGCATGGGAAGCCACACCGCTTTGCGAATGTCCGGGCCAATTTGTTCCGGGAAACGAAACGCGTCCGGCAGAACGCCGACTACGGTGTGAAGTTTGCCGCTGATCTTTACCGCCTGTCCAAGGATGCGTGGATCGGCGTGGAAGGTCTGCCGCCATAGGCCTTCGGAGAGGAGCACGGTTTCAGAGCCGCCACTTTCGCCTTCCGCCGTGGTAAACGTCCGGCCTATCAAAGGCCGCACGCCCAGCATGGAAAATAGATTGGGCGTCACGCGCGGGGCCATTATGCTTTGCGATCCATCCTGACCTTCCACCACGCCGACGTCCTCCGAATAGGCCGCCACCGCGCTGAATTCCCGCGACTGATCGCGAATATCGCGATAATTGAGCCAGGACGTGGCGCCGAAACTCTGCTGGTCTGGCGGGCCGATAAAAATCAAGCGGTTCGAATGCGCGTATGGCAGCGGCCGCAACAACACGTTTTCGATCACCGTGAAGATGGCCGTGTTCGCGCCCACCCCCAGCGCCAAGGTCAAAATGGCCAGCGCCGCCACTCCCGGAGTCTTCCAAAGTTGACGCAGGGTATAGCGTAAGTCGTAGAGCAGAGTCCGCATCCAATACCTCCAGGTGTGAATTCAGCGTCACACCTTTGTTGCCAAACGATACAGGAGCAGTTTCGCGGAGTTTTCTATTGCTTCCGGTCCCTCCCGTTGAGCCCGACGCTGTCAAAACGTCCCGAACTTGAACTTAGCCGTTCGGAAACGAACAGTGCGTGGACGGGCCGCGCTAGACTGGCCTTGAACAGTCCTTTATGCCCACTGCCGCCACCGCATTCCTGAACGCCCTGCAGGAAGCCGGGGTTTCCTACATTTTTGCGAACCTCGGAACGGATCATCCTCCCATTATTGAAAGCCTGGCAGAGGCTCATTCAACCGGACAGCCCGTCCCCCAAGTGATCACCTGTCCGCACGAAATGGTCGCGTTGAGCGCTGCCCATGGTTACGCGCAAGCCACCGGCCGGGCGCAAGTGGTTCTGGTGCACGTCGATTGCGGCACCCAGTCGCTCGGAGGCGCGGTCCACAATGCCGCCAAGGGGCGCGTGCCGGTCCTGTTGTTCGCGGGCATCTCTCCGTTCACGCAGGAAGGCGAACTGCGCGGCAGCCGTAACGAGTGGGTTCACTGGGTGCAGGATGTACTGGATCAGCGGGGCATCGTGCGCGGTTACGTTAAGTACGAAAACGAAATCCGGACTGGCAGAAATATCAAACAGATCGTTCATCGCGCGATGCAGATCGCCCAAAGCGATCCCAAGGGTCCGGTTTACTTGACGGCGGGGCGCGAGGTGCTCGAAGAAGAAGTCCCCCCGGTCCCCGCGATCGATCCGAAACTGTGGCGACCCCTGGCGCCGGGCGCGATTGAGCCGTCGGCCGCGGCGCTCATTGCCGAGGATCTGATGGCGTCGCGCCGTCCTTTGGTAATCAGCAGCTATCTGGGAAGAAATCCCGCGGCCGTCGGGGAACTGGTGACTTTATGCGAAACGCTGGGTATCGGCGCGTGGACCTCCGTTCCCACCTATCTGGATTTTCCGGCGGACCATCCCCTGTATCTGGGCAATCAGGTAAACGCGCCCGTAAAGAACGCCGCCCTCGAAGAAGCCGACGTGGTTCTGGTGCTGGATAGCGATGTGCCATGGATTCCTACCATCACCAAACCGAGCGCCTCCGCGAAAATTTACCACATCGACGTCGATCCGCTGAAGCAGCAAATGCCCCTGTGGTATTTTCCAATGCAACACTCATATCGCGCAGACGCAGCCACCGCTCTCCAGCAAATCAACGCCTACGTCCACACTGCCAAAGAGACTGGCAAGATCAACCAAGCGCTGGCCGCCGAACGGCGAGCGCACTATACCGCGATCCATGACGCGCGGATGAAGGAACTCGCGGTGCGCGAGGCTCCTCGCCCGGACGTCATTACGCCCGAGTATCTGACGGCCCGCGTGCGCGAGCACCTGCCGCCGGATGTGCTGATTCTGAATGAGGGGATCACCAGTCACAACACCATCGCCGACCACATCCGCGCCAACCGGCCCGGTAGTTTTTTCACCTGCGCCGGCGGCTCCATCGGATGGAATACGGGCGCCGCGGTAGGAATCAAGCTCGCCAATCCGGATAAGACCGTGGTGGTTCTGAACGGCGACGGTAGTTACATGGCCTCCATCCCTTCGGTTGCGCACTGGATCGCCGGGCGATACAAAACGCCTTTCGTGCAAGTGGTGTACAACAATCGAGGCTGGAAGGCGCCCAAAATGTCGACGCTTGCCCTTCACCCCGATGGATTTGTGAGCAAGTCGAACGATATTGCAGCAGCCTTCGATCCACCTCCGGATTACTCGGGGATCGCCGCGGCGGCCGGCGGAGCGTTCGCGGCCATTGTCCGCCAGCCTGGTGAACTGGACCAAGCGTTGAGCGAGGCTTTCCGCGTGGTTCGCGAAGAGCAGCGCTGCGCCGTGCTGGACGTATGGCTGCCCAGATTTTAAGCCGAGCCGCGACCGTCAGGGAGTCGGTGTTGGCGTAGTGGAGAGCGAAATCTGGCTCAGTTTTTCCCCGCAGGTTGCGGCGGGGCGGCGGCCTTGAACGACTGGATGTCGTCGTCCGAGCAAGCCAGCTGGATGATTTGATCAAACGGAGCCAGTGTCAGAGTTTGTTTCGGCACCACCCACGGCTTGGTCAGCACTTTGGGATCCTCGAGCGTAGCCTCGATCTCGAGCGTGTTAGCGTCCACGCGGCGATAGCGCTCCACGATATGCAGGGCATCGGAATGGAACGATACGCGGCCTTCCGCCGAGATCCAGGTGTCATCGGTAAAGTTCGTCTTGTCGACAACGAAAGTATCGCCCTCCCAATGGCCCACCGCATCTCCGCGGTAAGAAGGGGGCACGTCGTCGCGATGCGGCCTTCCGTCGAAGGGGATGATTTGAAATCCGTGATAGGTTTCCGACAGCATCACAACGAACTTCGGACTTTGGATGATCTGTGCGACCGCGCCCACGTCGAACATGCTCACGTTCAACGTGCCGAACGCGGTTGGAATGCAATGCACCGTCGGGTCGTTCTTATCGGCCAGCATCTTGGCGTGAGCTTGGGCCCACGGCTGATATAAGTCTGAGAAAGTGATTGGACGCTGCGGTGCAGCCCCCGGCGCGCCGCGCGGCGCTCCTCCCCCAAAACCACGCCCACCGACATCGCCGCCGCGCCACCAGACGCCCGACAGGTCCGGATGGCCGTCCAACCGTGGCGCCGGTTTGGGAGTACCGGTCTCGGCGCTAGCCGTAGCGGAGCCCGTCGCCTGCGCCGCGAGATGGAACGGGGCCGCCGCGGACCAGACCAGCGCGCCCGCAATTACCGCAGTCATCATGGAGTGCTTCATATTTCAGACCTCTCCTACTTTACTGGGGCCGATTCTCCTGGGGCCCGAACAGGCCGTACACTTTTCCATCCGCGGTGACCAGCTCTCTTAACATGCCCCTCACATCGGAATCCTTGGACTGAAAGCCCTTGATGGTCACCTCGTCGCCCGGCTTGATGACGCCCGGCCTATAGCCGTTGCGAAGCATTCCACTGGGCGTCCCGGCCTCGAAAGACCATCGATCCACTTTGCCTGTGGTTGTGTCCTTCACATCCACCACGAACCACGAATGCGGGTTTTCAAGCCGCACCTGGGCGATCACGCCGTGAACCGTGATCGGATGTTTCATATCGTACTCAGCGGCAAACGAATGATGCGCCCACGCCTGCACCCCCGTGCCGAGCGAAATCAAAACTGAAACGACAACAGCCGAAACTCTTCCCTTCATTCGACCTCCAGATTCCATGCGCAATTCTTGACGGATTCAGTATACAACGTGCTCGCTAAAAACTGTTGCCTCTAGCGCCCTGGCTTTACCCAAATGTCGCGGCTGTGCAGCAGCGCGATTTGTTTCAAGATCACCTCTTCCCGGTACTCCGCGTGCTTCATGGGCGGCCGATCCAGATAGAGATTCTTCGGATAGATGGGCGCCTCGTAAAGAATCTGGTACAACTCGGTGCGCAGGTCCTTTAACCAGTTATCCCATTGCGCGCGCGCCCGGTGATCGCGTAACGCCTCGATATCGATCACCCCGCCCACATAGGTTGAGCCGGCCCCGTAGTCTTGCCTGCCGACGATCTGTCCCCGGTAATTGATGATGAAGGAACGCCCTCCAAAGGTATCGATCGGCGTGTCCTGTTCCGCGAACAAGTAATAGGTGCCCATATTGGGAGCAACTACGTAAACATTATTGTCCAGCGCCCGAGCCCGGCTTTGAATTTCGAAATAATCGTTCCCGGTGGCGGGATGAGGGTAGGACGCTCGGTAAATCACCTCGGCGCCGTTCAGGGCCAGAGCGCGCGCATTTTCGGGATAGGAACCTTCGTTGGCCATCATGATTCCCAAACGTCCGATCTCGGTGTCCACCACCGGCCAGAACGCCTGAAGCGTGCGTCCGTACTTCTCCACCCACCAGTCATAGATGTCGTGCGGGCACACTGAATGCTCCACGGGAAACAGCGGCGACACCTTATAGTGCTGCAGGATCACTTCGCCCTTGGGGTCGAGGATGAAACCCACATTGAAGAATCGATCCTTCCAGTCGGGATGCCGGGCCTTGGCCTGGGCAATGATGTAGGTATCGTATTCGCGCGCCAGCCGGCCCAGAAACTCGGTCTCCTCGCCAGGAATATCGATGGCCCCTTCGCGAGCAAACTGTGCATGATCCAGATCCAGAACTTCGTCGTTGAATCCTTGCAGAGCTCCTTCGGGAATGGCGATCAGCCGCACCGGCAAATCCAGGCTGGATAGCCACGCCGCCGCCTTCACCAGGTGCTTCAGGTGCTCCAGGTTGATGCGAATATCGGCGCGCTTGCGTATTCCACGCACGGTAGGGATCAGTCCCACCGCGGTGTAGGGCTTGATGGCGGCCATCGGGTGCTTCTCAGCCCACCGCGGGCAGGCCGGCCAGCGCCATCGCGACTTCTTCCGCCGGATAGTCGTAGTTTTGCAACTTTCCCGCCTGATAGTCGATGTAGGATTGCATGTCGAAATGCCCGTGCCCGCACAGATTGAAGAGGATGGTCCGCGCCGTTCCCTCTTCCTTGGCGCGCAACGCTTCGCGGATGGCTCCGGCAACGGCGTGGTTCGCTTCCGGCGCCGGAAGGATACCCTCGGCGCGGGCAAATTGAATCCCGGCGGCGAACGCGTCCAGTTGCTGCACCGCGATGGCTTCCACCAATCCGAGATCCATCACGTGCGACACCAGCGGAGCCATGCCGTGGTAGCGCAAGCCGCCGGCGTGAATTCCCGGAGGAATGAAGGTGCTGCCCAGCGTGTACATCTTGACCAGCGGCGTCAGGTGCCCCGTATCGCCAAAGTCGTAAGTGAATTTGCCCTTGGTCAGGCTGGGGCAAGCGGCGGGTTCGACGGCAATCACGCGCGCGCTGCTTTGGCCCTTGATCTTGCGGCTCAGGTAGGGCATCACCAGACCCGCGAAATTTGATCCGCCGCCCGTGCAACCGACAATCACGTCCGGTTCGTCGCCGGCCAGGCTCATCTGCTCCATCGCCTCCAGCCCGATCACGGTCTGGTGCAGCAGGACGTGATTCAAAACGCTGCCCAGCGCGTACTTGGTGTGCGGGTCCTTCGCGGCCACTTCAACGGCCTCGGAAATGGCGATGCCCAGCGAACCGTTGGATTGCGGATCGTGCGCCAGAATCGCGCGGCCCGATTCGGTTTCATCGCTCGGGCTGGCGGTGACGGATGCGCCGAAAGCTTCCATCAGAGCGCGGCGGTAGGGCTTCTGGTCGTAGCTGACCCGCACCATATAGACCTTGCATTCCAGGCCGAAGAACGCGCAGGCCATCGCCAGAGCCGAGCCCCACTGTCCCGCTCCCGTTTCCGTCGAAAGGCGCTTCGTGCCTTCCTGCTTGTTGTAATAGGCCTGCGGGACGGCGGTGTTCGGCTTATGCGAGCCCGCCGGGCTTACGCCTTCGTATTTGTAGTAAATCTTCGCGGGTGTATCCAGAGCCTTTTCCAGACGGCGCGCTCGAAACAGCGGCGTGGGACGCCACTGCGCATACACCTGCCGCACCTCTTCGGGGATCTCGATCTCGCGTTCGGTGCTCACTTCCTGAAGAATCAGGCTCATCGGAAACAGCGGAGCCAGGTCGTCCGGCCCGATGGGTTTCAAGGTGCCCGGGTGCAGAACCGGCGCCAAAGGCTTCGGGAAGATCCGGAAGGATGTTGTGCCAGGCTTGCGGGATGCGGCTCTGCGGGAGGTTGTACTGGATCGGAGTACATGCGGAACATTCTATCAGCAGCGCCGAGACAGAATTTTCGAGCACTTACACCTTGCCAAAGACTTTGCGATGTTATTACAATGGTAATAACATACTGGACGCATAACTATGCTCCAACTCAAAGTCCGCAAATTCGGGAATTCACTCGGGGTTGTCCTGCCGAAGGAGGTTGTCAATCGGCTGCACACTGGCGACGGTAAACCGCTGTTCCTGCTAGAATCTCCGGACGGCAGTTACCGGCTCACGCCCTACGATCCCGGCTTCGAAAAGAAGATGGCGAAAGCGGATAGCATTATCAGCCGCTACCGCAATACCCTGCACGTTCTTGCCAAGTGAAGGAACTGGTTTGGATCGACGACCGCGATGCGCTGGCGCTGCACGATCGTCTGCTCGCGCTGCACGGCGGCGCAGGAGGCCTGCGCGATGACGCGTTGCTGAAATCTGCGCTGGCTCGGCCCCAACCGCACTTCGCTTACGGGTCTCCCGATATTATCGACATGGCCGGCGTCAATACCGCCGGCATCGTGCGCAACCATCCCTTTGTGGATGGAAACAAGCGCACGGGCTTTGTCGTGGGCATCTTGTTTCTCGAACTCAACGCCTTTCGGTTCACTGCCAGCGAGGAAGACGCGGCGCAGGCCGTGCTGGAGCTTGCGGCGGGAAACGTCGACGAGAAAGGGTACATCGCTTTTCTTCGCGCTAATGTGAAGCGCGGGAGCAGACAGAGGGGATGATTGTTGCGACGCTGGCATCCCTCCCGCATTCGTGGGAACATCGTCTTTGAGCATTGGAAGGAGTTCGCTCATGCTTCGACGCATTGAGGCTGTACTCATCGCGGCCACCGCTGCGATAGCGGCGCTTCCGCACGCGGCCCTCGCCCAGACCGCCGGACCCGCTGCCTGGCAGAACGATCTCACGCCCATCGCGCCCGCGGACTGGAACTACGATTTTGCCGCTCATCTGCTGGAGCGCGCCGGATTCGGTGGAACTCCGGACGAAATCCAGGCGCTGGCGAAACTGACGCCCGCGCAGGCGGTCGCGCGCCTGGTTCGTTTCGAAGGCACCGATGCCAGCCACCTGCCTCCCTTCGATCACTCCGGCATCCACGACCCCGGCCTCGAACCGTTTCCTCCCAGCCGTCCCGCCGTCACCGACATGGCCAAGGAGAAAGGCGAAGCGCTCGGCATCAAAGTGAAGCCCGACGGCAACCGGCGGCTGCAACCGATGGTCGACGAATTCTTCTACTGGCTGCGCGCGAGCGCGCTCGAAACCAACCGCGTCGCCTATTGGTGGGCGAACCGGATGCTGACCAGCCCGCGGCCGCTGCAGGAGAAAATGGCGCTGTTCTGGCACGGCCATTTCGCGTCCAACGAAGCCAAGGTTCGCGACTATCGCAAGCTTCTGGATCAGTTGGAGCTCTTCCAGAATCAAGGGACCGGCAATTTCCGAGACCTGACGGTGGCCGTGGCCGAGGATCCCGGCGATGCTCTCGTTCCTGGATGCGGGCGTCAACGTCAAGGGCGCTTCCAACGAAAATTTCGCGCGCGAAATCATGGAGCTGTTCACCATGGGCGTGGGCCACTACACGGAGAAGGATATTCGCGAAGCCGCGCGCGCCTTCACCGGCTGGAATTACGTGGACCTCAAATTCGTCGTGAACAAAGACCAGCACGACGACGGCGAAAAGACGTTTCTCGGCAAGACCGGCCACTTCGACGGCGTCAATGTGATCGACATCATCATGCAGCAGCCGGCCACGGCCGATTACATCGCCGGCAAGATCTATCGCTACTTCGTCCGCGAGGATCTTTCGCCGGAGCTTCAGAAGCAACTGGGCGCGGTGCTGCGCGATCACCATTATGAGATCGCGCCGCTGCTCGAAACAATCTTCCTGTCGCGCGATTTTTACAGCCCGGCTTCGGTGGGCACGCAGATCAAGGGCCCGGTGGAACTGGCCGTATCCACTTATCGGAAGCTCGGTCTGGAGAACGTTCCCGGCGTTCCGGATTTCAACCTGGCCACGGGCGCGCTGGGCCAGCAGTTGTTCTGCGCCTCCGACGGTGGCGGGTTGGGCCGGCGGCAAAAGCTGGATCACGCCCGGGCTGCTGCTGGAGCGCGCCAATTTCGCCCGCGACGTTCTGTTCCCCGATATCAGCTTTCTTCCGCCCGACCGGTACACCGGCGGCGCGAGGTGCGCCGCGTGGCCGAGCGCATCCGCGCAAGGCATGGACATCAGCGCCGCCACCAAGCCGGATGGCAAGAGCGGCGACCTGGCGGAATCGAACAAGGACGCCGACCGCGACGAGGATTTCAACACGCGCTACGGCAGTTTCCGCGGCTCGCAGATGGCCATCGAACGGGTCAAGCCGATTCCGCGCGACACGGCGCAGATCAATCTGTCGCGCATGGTGCTGGACCAGCACCTGCAAGGACACGACGCAGGTGGTGGATTACCTGATTCACCGCTTCATGCGCGTACCGCCGGGCGAAGAAGCGCGCAGAAGCTGATCGCGTTTCTCAATAAGGAACTGGGCACGACGGATATTGCCGCCGCGCAAACCTATCTGGAGGATCCGCTGCGGCTGGTGCTGCACCTGATCATGAGCCAGCCCGAGTATCAGCTGGGTTAACGGCCGAGGAGCACAGTCGATGAAGAATCGTTTTTCGTTTTCCAAATCCAGCCGGCGCGATCTGCTGCGCGCCGGCATGTATGGCGTCGGCGTGAGCGCGGCTGCGCTTCCCATGCCGTTGTTCGCACAGGCCGCCGCGCAGCTCGCCGGCGCAGGCCAAAGCGAACGGAAAGATACTGGTGGTGCTCGAACTCTCCGGCGGCAACGACGGGCTCAACACGCTGGTTCCTTATGGCGACGACGCGTATTATCATCACCGCCCGAACCTCGGCATCCCGCGCAAGGACGTGCGCCCCATCGACGATCATTTCGGATTCAGCCGCGGCATGGCCGGCTTCGAACGCCTGTACAAGGGCGGCAAGCTGGCCATCGTGCACGGCTGCGGCTACGAGAATCCGTCGTTCTCGCACTTCACTTCGATGGCTTACTGGCACACCGCCGCTCCCAACAGCGGCGAGCAGTACGGTTGGGTGGGCCGCCTGGCGGATGCGATGGCGCCCGACGCGCCGCCCAATTTCCTGGTGAATATCGACACGCGGCAATCGCTCGCGGTTCGCAGCCGCCGGCATGTGCCGGTGGTCTTCGACGATCCCAACAAATTTTCGCAAGAAATGTTCTACGACGAGCGCGAGGCGCTGCCATCCGCCAGCGTCGACCAGCAGATCTCGAATCCGTCGCGACCGTTTCCTTCTGGATACCGCCCAGAGCGCCAAGGAAGCCTCGGCGCTGGTGCGCGAAGCGTGGTCGAAATATCATTCGCCGGTCGATTACGGCGTCGTCGGACTCGATCTGCCCAAGGTGGCGGCGCTGATCGATGCGGGCATGCCCACGCGCCTTTATTACACGTCCTATCGCAACAACGCGTTCGACACGCATGTCTTCCAGAACGATACGCACAAGCGGCTGCTGACTTACGCCTCCGATGCCGTGTCGGCGTTTCTGCAGGACCTGGAGCGGATCGGCCGCGCCGACGACGTAGTGGTGATGGTCTTCTCGGAGTTCGGCCGGCGCGTTCCCGAAAACGTCAATCTGGGAACCGATCACGGCGCCGCCAACCTGATGTTCGTGGCGGGAAAACAGGTGAAGGGCGGCCAATACGGGACGATCCCGAGCCTGACCAAGCTGGACCCCGGCGACAATCTGATCTACACCACCGATTTCCGCAGAGTCTACGCGACGATGATCGCGGGATGGCTGGGACTGAAAGACACGCGCGAATTACTCAACGGCGAGTTCCAGCCGTTCGACATGTTCCAGCGCGCCTAGCCTAAACAATAGCTTTCAAAGCCTGTGGCGTACGCACTCGTGCGTGCCGTGTTGCCACTCTTGGCGACACCCGGTTCAAACGTTCACACGAGTGTGAACGCTGCAAGCACGAGTGCTTGTGCCACAATTAGCGCTGCAGTAATTCCAACAGCGCTGACGAAACTGCCTCCGGCTTCTCGCGCGGCAGAAAATGTCCGGCGCCTGGGATGACGCGGCGCGCCACCAGGGCAGGGAAGACCTTGCGCTCGCCGGGCGTTACCTCGGGGGATGGTCGCGCCAGCGGATCGGTGGCGCCATAGAGCAGTATCGATGGCGCCGCAATCGGCGGCCGCTTTGCGAGATCGCGCTCCATTTGCAAAAAACGCTCTTCGCCCGGAGCGTTTCCATTCCGGTGGCGATAAGAGTGAATCACCACGTCCACAAAATCGGGATTGTCGAACGACGGCGCGGTGCGATTGTACTCCTCGTCGCTGAAGTGCCAACCGGGCGACCAGGTCTGCCACAAAAACTTGCACAAGCTGCGCCGATTGGCCGCGAGTCCCACTCGTCCGCGCTCCGTATTGAAATACCACTGATACCAAAGCTCGCGTTCGGCTTCTGGCGGCGCGGGCTGCGGCGGAGCGAAAACATTCTGGATGGTGTAGCCGCCGATCATCACCGTGGCGCGCACGCGCTCCGGATGCAAGGCCGCCGCGATGGCTGCCGCGCGTCCGCCCCAATCGTAGCCTGCCAGCGCCATTTGCTTTAGGCCGAGAGCGTCGGCGAAATCGATCAAATCCTGTCCGATGGCCGCCTGCTCCGCCATGCGAGGCGCGGAGGCATCGCGGAATCGGGTAGGCCCATAGCCGCGCAGGTACGGCACCAGCACACGATGTCCAGCCTTCGCGAGCGGTGGCGCGACAAGGTCGAAGGCGTGAGCATCATCGGGAAAGCCGTGGAGCAGGACGATAGGAAAGCCCTGCGGATTGCCGCTCTCTTCGTACGCGATGTTGAGAACCGGGGTTTGAATCGATCGAGTGGTTGATTGCGCCTGAGCCATGTTCGCGAGTCCTGCGCTGGCGGCCTGAAGGAAGGTTCTGCGATCCACGTTAGCGCGTTTCCATGAGCTGCACGTAAAAGTTGTTGGGATCGCGCACGATGATCACGCGCTGGCCTTGCGGCAGCGTCACGGGCGCGCCGCCGGTGGTGACCACGGAAAATCCCGCGTCTTTTAGCGACGCTGTCAGTGCGTCGATACCCCGCACTTGAAGCCGCAGCATCGCACGGGCAGGTTGGGTATTAGTGTCGCTTGCCCTCGTGTCACCCAGGTGTATCCGTAAGGACGTGCCCGGTATTGAAAGCCAATTACCTTCAGCTTTGAAGCCTAGAACCTTCTCATAGAGCGCGATTGTCTTGGGTACGTTGTCGGCGGTCACCGCCAGACTTGCTGCCAGCGTCTCGGCGCGCGTAATCTCCACGGGGAGTCCGTCTGGATCATGCAAAATCGCGTAACGCGATTCGGCGTTGGGACGGAGGATCAACATGGCGTAGCCATCGCCGCTAAGCGGCCCGGAATCGCTCCACTGCACCAGTTCGATCCCCATGGCAGATCCAGGAATCTTCAAGACAGCCGCGCGAAATTGCTTGCCCGGCACGCCGTACAAATTCGCGACCGCCGGATTATCCGTGAACTTGTGCTCTCCTGGCGGGCCAGCGATTTCCAGGCCCAACTTGTCACGATAGAACAGCAGCGATTGGTCCAGATCCGCAACGATGTGCAGGAACGGTCCCACCCCAACGACAGCAGGGCTCTCCGTCTGCGCGAACATCGCCTTCGCGCACAGCAGCAGCAGCAACAAGGTAATCGGTAGCCGAGTGGCCATGTGCATCATTATGTCGCATGCGGAGCCGCTCGTAGAGTCTGGACTCGTTCCATCCACTTCGCAAATCGCTCGGACCCATCCGGCGAAATGCACATCGCAAGCCCGTCCGCGGAACGCTGCGCCTCTTCTTGTGCCCGTTCGAACATCGTCTTTTCGTATGCCGCAATGGCGACAGACGGGTCAGGCGCCTCCCCGATCTCGAGCGCCAACGCAGCGCCATCCTGCATCGCCAGGTTCGCTCCCGCGCCGGCGAACGGCGACATTTGGTGCGCGGCATCGCCAATCAGCGTGACGCTCGGCTGACTCGGCCAACGGATACCCAGCGGAAGAGCGGTAATGGGCCGCGGAACGAAGTTGTCATCACAAGCCCGAACCAAATTCGTGATCTCAGGATTCCAATCTTGAAAACGGGCCAGGATAGCCGAAACCGTCGCAGCTGGATCCGTGAAGCTAATTCGTAGCGCTTCGAACTCGCGCTCAGGCATTCTAAGCGCGACATAGATTCGAACGCTTCCATCGCCGTTCTTCTGAGCTATGAGGCCTTTATTGTCTTCCATTGCAAAGAAGCTACCCCGTCCAACCGTAGCCGAGACGTCAGGGTGCCTCGTTTGGACGTCAGAAATGGCGCTTTCGATAAAGCTGACACCGGTATATTCGGGTTTGGCGTCAGAGACAAGCGGGCGCACACGCGACCAGGTACCGTCTGCCCCCACCAGCACGCCAGCTGTTACCGACTGGCCATCCTCAAAGTGCAGCAAGTGGCGGCCACGCTCACCTGTCGCCTCCACGGAACGCAGGTTGTAGCCCCACCGGACGGTTTCCGGGGCCAACGAATCCAGGAGCAGCTCTCGAAGGCGCGGCCTGTCGATTTCGGGCCGGCTCCCGTCATCTGGTTCGCTAATTTCGTCCCACAGCAGCTTCCCATGCTTGTTGGCGATGCGAAGATCCTGCCCTTCCGGCCGGGCCATTGCCCGAAACTCGTTCAGCAATCCGGCCTGCTCAAGAGCCCATTGGCCGGACTCCATATGAAGGTCCAGAGTGCCGCCCTGTGTTCTGCCGTCGCGCGACGCCTCGCGCTCAAATACAACAACACCCAATCCCGCCTTTTGCAGCACACGAGCGAGCACCAAACCTCCAGGTCCAGCGCCAATTACAACCAGTCTGTGAAATTCCAAACTCAAGAGCCAAAAACTCCTGGCATCAAGCGTGGGGTATGAACTTGAGAGACGATTCGTTGATGCAGTAACGCAGATTCGTCGGCTCAGGCCCGTCATTAAACAAGTGGCCGAGATGCGCGTCGCAGCGCGCGCAATGCACCTCGGTGCGCTTCACCAACAGGCTGAAGTCGGAGTGCGTGCGGACGTTATCCTCGGCGATGGGCGCCCAAAAACTGGGCCAGCCGGTGCCGGAATCAAACTTGGTGTCCGAACTGAACACGGCAGTATCGCAGCAGATGCAGCGAAAAAGTCCGTTCTGGTGGATCTGATAATACGTCCCGCTGAATGCTGCATCGGTTCCTTGCTGGCGCGTGACGTAGTATTGCTCGGCGCTGAGCTGCTTGTGCCATTCGCCGTTGGAGCGGACTACCTTTTTGATTTGGGCGACCCCAAGTTTCCTACCCATATCGTCAAACTGCACGATGTTGACTTCTTCATTCGACTCGGCTGTGGAACCGCTCCCGTCGGAATCGCGGCCTTTGCGCATCGCCAGGACAGCGACGCCGGCCAACGCAAACGGCGCGATCAGCAGGGCTCGCCGCCGGGTGAACGCAGCCTTAATGTTTTCGACTTGGAGTGTTTCGAACACTAATTGTATTGTCCCACCGGCTCGCTCTTCAGTAATCGCCTTCGCAGCAGGGCGGCATACACAAGAAACGAAACCGCGGAGACTAGAATCGAGAACGGCCAGAGGGTTTCAGTGTGGGCTAGGCTGAAGTCCCTCAGCCTGCCTTGAAATGCGAAAAACACGAACAATGTGAGCGGTCCTAAAGCGGTTCCGATGAGCGGACAGAACGGCCAAGGGACACGGTAGAGGAGGCGGGCAGGGAACGCGAGGACGAATGGCACGCCAACCAACAACCAGCCCAAGATTGAAAAAAAGGCATACAGCGGAAACAGATTCGACGCCCCAGGTCACAAAATAACCAGAAGCGCGGCATCGCCGGCCATGAGTGCGATAGCCGCGAAAAAAATCCGCCGGAAAGGACCCGTAGTTGGCATGGTTCTAGGCCTCGCTTGCGCTGTGCTTCGCCTCGCTCAGTATTTCCTGCACCTTTTTGAGTAGCTGGGGCCCGGTGAACGGCTCCGGGAAAATCACCACCTTTTCCAATTCGGCGCGATACTGCAGCCGTTCGTCGTCCAAAAAACCCGCCACCATCAGGATGCGCATGCCCGGGCAGCGCGCCTGTAGGTACTTGGCCGCCTGATTGCCCGTGATAGTCTCCACGTAAGGCGAGATGATCAACAGGTCGGGCGTAACCTCTCCCATGCGGTCCACCGCGGCTCCAAGGTCGCCGGTCGCAATTACCAGGTATCCAGCTCGCTCCAGCAGTTCCTGGATCACCAGCCGCACCAGCGGCTCGGAGATGAGAAGCAAAATGCTTGATTGCATGGGCGACTTGTCTGGCATAACCGCTCCAGACTTAGTGTAAACAAAATCCAGCGGCGCATTCTGCGATATCAGGTTGTTGCATGCAGGCCATGTCGCTCAGCCCACCCCCTTGCATGCAAGGCTCTTTTCTGACATTATTTATACACACCGCTATGGCGGCGGTGGGAGGTTGACTTGTCCGGGAAAGACATTGTTTGTCTTGTAGCTTTCGCTGTTGCCATTTCCGCTTGTATCCAGGCCGCACCTCCGCCCCAGACACCTTCCAACCCCCCGTCCGTTACCACGGAGCGCGCCTTGGTGGACAAGTATTGCGTCACCTGCCACAGCGATAAGCTGAAAACCGGCGGTCTTTCGCTGCAGTCGGCGGACCTGACCAATATTCCAGCAGGCGCTGAAACCTGGGAGAAGGTGATCCACAAACTGAGCCTTGGCGCGATGCCTCCGCAGGGCATGCCGAGGCCCGATCAAGCCAGCGTCAATAGCTTGGTTTCGTGGCTCGAAACTTCCATCGATCGGGCGGCATCCACCAATCCGAACCCCGGGCGCGCGACGCTGCACCGGCTGAATCGCACGGAATACGCCAACGCGGTGCATGATGTTCTTGCCCTGGACGTAGATCCCGCGCCGCTGCTCCCCGCCGACGATGAGAGCTACGGCTTCGATGACATCGCTGACGTGCTGCGAACTTCGCCGTCGCTGCTGGAGCGCTACATGTCGGCGTCGTGGAATCTGAGCCGCCTGGCGGTGGGCGACCCCAACCTGGGAGCCGACACGGCGACCTATCGCGCCAAACCAGACCTTTCGCAGAATGGCCACATGGAGGGCCTGCCGCTCGGAACGCGCGGCGGATTGTCTCTACGCCACTATTTCCCCCTGGATGGCGAATACATCATTCGAGTGCGGCTGTGGAGAGCCACCGCCGACGCCATCAAGGGTCTGGAAGAGGTGCACCAGGTGGAAATCAGCGTGGATGGTCAACGGGTGAAGCTGGCTACCATCGGCGGCAAGGACGAAGCCGAGCTGAGCTATACCAACTCCGGAAAATCGGCCCTTGAAATCGACGCTCGCCTTACGGTTCATGTTCCGGTGAAGGCCGGGCCGCGTACGGTGGTGGCCACTTTCATGTCGGAGGGCGAGTCGCAGGATGACAACATTCTGCAGCCGTTCGAACGCGCCAACCTCGATCCCCTGGATTTCCGCGGCCTCCCGGCGGTAGACCGGGTGAGCATCACCGGGCCGCTCAATTCCACCGGCCCCGGTGACACGCCCAGCCGCAAGCTGATCTTCGTTTGCCGTCCCACCAGCCACGTGGAAGAGCTGCCTTGCGCCAGGAAAATTGTCAGCCAACTGGCGCGCAAGGCCTATCGCAGGCCGGTATCGGATAACGATCTCGAAACTCTGCTCGGCTTTTATCAGAAGGGCCGCAACGAAGGCGGCACGTTTGATTCCGGCATCGAGGCCGCCATCCAGCTGATCCTCGCAAGTCCCGAATTTCTGTTCCGTTTTGAGCCCGATCCTCCCGCGCTGGCGGCCGGCGCCGTATATCGCATCAGCGATCTGGAGCTGGCTTCACGCCTTTCGTTCTTCTTGTGGAGCACCGGGCCGGACGATCAACTGTTGAACCTGGCCGCACTCGGTAAATTGAAAGATCCCGCGGTTCTCGACGGGCAGGTGAAGCGCATGCTGGCCGATCCGAAATCGAAGGCTTTGGTGGACAATTTCGCCGACCAGTGGCTGTACTTGCGGAACCTCAAGAACATCAATCCCGATTTCGAAACTTTTCCGGACTTCGACGACAACTTGCGCCAAGCCATGCGGCGCGAGACGGAGCTCTTCTTTGGCAACCTGATCCGGGAAGACCGCAGCGTTTTCGATCTTCTGAACGCGAATTACACCTTCATCGACGAGCGGCTGGCTCGGCATTACGGCATTCCCAATGTCTATGGAACCGACTTCCGCCGCGTGCCCATCACCGACGAACGGCGCCGGGGTTTGTTGGGGCAAGCCAGTATTTTGACCATTACGTCGTATGCGACCCGCACCTCGCCAGTGCAGCGCGGCAAGTGGATATTGACGAATCTGATCGGCATGCCGCCCGATCCGCCGCCGCCCAATGTCCCGGAGTTGAAGGCGCACGCCGACGCCGGCAAGGTCACGTCGTTGCGCGAGCGGATGGAAGAGCATCGCAAGAATCCGGCCTGCGCCGGCTGCCATAAAGTAATGGACCCCATCGGCTTCTCGCTTGAGAACTTCGATGCCGTCGGGCAGTGGAGAACCAGCGACGAAGGCGCACCGATTGACCCGGCGGGCGTTATGTTCAACGGCGCGAAGATAGACGGGCCGGTGGCTTTGCGCCAGATCCTGATGGCCAAGCCCGAGATCTTCGCGGGCGTATTCACCGAGAAGCTGATGATCTACGCGCTGGGCCGAGGAGTCCAGTATTACGACATGCCGACGGTGCGAGCGATTGTCCGCGACGCAGGCCGGAGTGACTACCGGCTGTCGTCGATCGTTTTAGGAATTGTGAAGAGCACGCCGTTCCAGATGAAAGTGAAGGCCACGGAGGGCGAGAACCCCACCGTGAGCGCTAGCGTTCGGCGGTAGTTTGGAAATTTTTAGCGCAGTTGTAAATAGGAGATTGAGAGCATGATCATCACGAAGAAGCATCTTCCGCGCCGCCTGTTTTTGCGTGGCGTGGGCGTCACCCTGGCACTGCCTTTCCTCGACTCGATGGTCCCGGCACAGACACTGCTTTCTAAAACCGCTGCGAATCCCAAGGTCCGCCTGGGCTATTGCTACATTCCGCATGGCGGCGTGATGAGCAACTGGACTCCCGCGGCCGAAGGCTCCGGCTTCGAGCTTTCGCGCACCTTGATGCCGCTCCAGCCTTTCCGCGACCAGGTGGTGGTGGTCAGCAATCTCGCGCATAAGCTGGCTGGCCCGTTCGGTCCCGGCGATAGCGGTGGCGATCATGGGCGATCCCCCTCCGTCTTCTTGAATGGCGTCCATCCCAAGCGCACCGAAGGCGAGGATGTTCGCGCGGGCACCACAGTGGATCAGATTGCCGCTATGCACATCGGCCAGGATACGCCGCTGCCTTCGCTCGAGATGGCCACCGAAGACATGACTGGCCTGATCGGCGCCTGCGACGTAGGCTTCAGCTGCACCTACACCAATACCATCTCCTGGCGCACCCCTACTACGCCGCTCCCCATGGAAATCAACCCCCGCGTGGTGTTCGATCGCCTGTTTGGCGACGGCTCCAACGCAGCCGACCGGTTGGCCCGCATCTCGCGCGAGCACAGCATCCTGGACGCCGTCACCGCGCAGGTCAGCCATCTGCAGCGCGGCCTGGGCGCCAACGATCGCAACCGCGTCGCCGAATATCTGGACAACGTGCGCGAGATCGAGCGCCGCATCCAGCTCATCGAAGCCAAGAACAGCCAGAGTGTGAGCATTAACGTACCGGCCACGCCCATCGGAATCCCGGACGATCACGTGGTGCATTCCAAGCTCATGATGGAACTGATGGCGCTGGCATTCCAGGCCGACATCACTCGCGTTTCCAGCTTCATGATGGCGCGCGAGGTCAGTTACCGCACCTTCCCGCAGATCGGCGTGCCCGATCCGTTCCACGCCACGTCGCACCACCAGGACAATCCGGAAAAACTGGAGAAGCTGACCAAGATCAACACCTATCACGTCAGCCTGGTCGCCTATTTGATGGACAAGTTGAAGTCTATTCAGGACGGCGACGGAACGCTGCTGGATCATTCTCTCATTCTGTATGGCAGCTCCATGAGCAACAGCAACATGCACAATCACTCGCCGCTCCCGGTGTTTGTGGCCGGTGGCGCTTGCGGACGCTTGAAGGGTGGCCGCCACATCAAGTATCCCGAAGACACGCCCATGGCCAACCTGCTGGCCACCACGCTGGTGAAAGCCGGTATCAGTGAGGACCACATCGGCGACAGCACTGGCATTCTGACGGAGGTCTAAGGAGACTAACATGCGAATCGAACGTCTGATCCATAGCTCATTGAAGTGTTCGCTGGCGGGGCTGTTGTCGGTCGCCGCATTCGCCGCCACCAACGGCAACACCGCGCTGGTGGACGCCGTGAAGAATCAAGACGCCGAAGCCGTCCGCGTTCTTCTGAAACAGCACGTGGATGTGAACGCTCCGGAAGCCGATGGCACTACGGCGCTGCATTGGGCCGCGCACTGGGGCGATCTGGATACTGTCGATGCATTGCTGCGCGAAGGCGCCAACGCCACCGCGCTGAACCGTTACGGAGCCACGCCGTTGTCGGAAGCCGTGCACATTGGCAGCGGGGCGCTGATCGAGAAATTGCTCAAAGCCGGCGCGGACCCGAATACCTTTACTACCGCGCAGGCTGAGACCGTGCTCATGAAAGCATCGCGCGAAGGCAACCTTGAAGCAGTGAAAGTCCTGCTGGCCCACGACGCCGATGTGAACGCCAAGGAAAATTTCCGGGGACAGACCGCCCTCATGTGGGCGGCGGCCGAGGGCCATGCGGATATCGTCAGCCTGCTGGCCACCCACGGCGCGGAGTTGAACGTTCGCTCCTATGATCGCGACACCAGCTTGCCGAAAATGGCGGCAGGCACTCCCGCTGCGCCCATCGCACGCGGCGGCCTGACTGCGCTCTTATTTGCGGCCCGTCAGGGCGAAATCGATGCGGTGAAGGCGCTGCTGGACGCCAAGGCCGACATCAATGCGTTGGATTCGGATGGAAACAATGCGCTGACATTGGCGATCTTGAACACCCACTACGACCTTACGCAGTTGCTGATCGACCGGGGCGCGGACGTCAACATCGCGGCCAAGAACGGGCGCACCGCGCTCTACAGCGCCGTCGAAATGCACGATGTGGATTGGTCGCCGCGTCCGGCTCATAAGGAAATCGACAAGACTACCAGCATGGACATCATTCACGCGCTCTTAGATCACAAGGCCAACCTGAATGCGCAGCTCACTGCTCCGGCGCCCATCGAGAAACACGCGCAGGACATGGGCGACAAGACCATGGGCGCGGGCGCCACGCCTTTTACGCGAGCCGCCCGCAGCGCCGATGTGGAGTTAATGCAGCTGCTGATCGACAAAGGCGCCGATCCCAAGCTGGTGGGCAAGGATAACCAGACCGCGCTGATGGTGGCCGCCGGCGTCGCCTGGAACGATCATATTAAAGGCTCCGAAACCGAGGCGCTGGAAGCGGTGAAGCTGTGCGTCTCGCTCGGCCTGGATGTCAACGCCGCTACCGACAAGGGCGAGACGGCGCTGCACGGAGCCGCGCATCGTGGCGCCGATTCCATCGCGAAGTACCTGGTCGAAAAGGGCGCCAATGTGAACGCGCACAACAAGCGCGGATTCACGCCGCTCGATCTCGCCATGGGCAAGGGCGGCTATAATGGCGCGCTCGGCCCGGTGCATGACGACATCGCCGCCATCCTTCGCCAGGCTGGCGGGGAGCCTGGGCAAGAGATCAAAGAGACCGCCAAAGCCGAGTAGCCGCCGCGGTTCAGCGGTGGTGCGGGAACAGCTGCGGCAGGCTGTCGATGATGCCTTGGGTCAATTCCCGTGGAAAGCTTTGAAAGCCCTTCAAGTAGCGGGACGCGATTAATCAGGCCGCCCGCTTCGCGCGCCAGCGATATCACTTCCAGTTCCACGTACATGCCGTTGTCGGACTGCTGCAGCCGCCAATACATATTGAGGCGCCACAAATAGCCGGCTGCGTCTTCGGCTGAACGCTCCTGGTCGTATTTCTTTTTGTCCTTGGGATGCTCCACCTCGCCAATGTGCGTGGAACGGCAGGCGATGGAGAGCCGTGAAGGGTCATGCAGCGTGTATTTCGCGGTCATGTTCACGTTCAATACCACCGTGCTGATCTGCTTTTGTAGAAGCGGATCAGCGCATCGAACTGCTCGCCGTCGCGCTTGATGAGCTTGGAATCGATGACCTGCTGTTTGAAAAAAGTCTTGTAGTCGGCAAAGTTCAGCGCCACGTCGCGCACCTTATCGAGCGTAGTTCCTTCCAGATAGACCACGCCCAGCCAATGCTGGATCACGCCGTCGGGAACCTCAATCTGGCGGCCTTGATCGAGCGTCTGCAGGGGTGAGACGATGCTCTGCCCGAGCCATACCAGCGACTTTTCTCTGGAATGATGATCCAGCCACAGGAAGTTTTCAAAGCCCTGATTCTTAGCGAAGCCGTCTTCGGTCAGCTTCACGTACCGATCGAAGGCGGCGCTGGTTTCGGGCTTAAGCTCCGCCGCCGGCAGGGCGCGGGCAATGAAAACCATGAGCGACAGGTAGCGAATGACCATCACTCTTCCACTATAAACGCGTCTTCGAAATAAAAGGCTGCATCTTCGAACTTGCGGCGGCATCCAAAATGCCATGCGGAAATTAGAAGGTAAGGTAGCAGTCATCACCGGAGGCAGCAGCGGCATCGGGCTTGCGACGGCGCAACTGTTCGCGGCCGAAGGCGCGCATGTCTTCATAACCGGACGACGTCAGAGCGAGCTGGACGCGGCTGTAAAACAGATTGGCAAGAATGCGACTGGCATCCAGGGTGACGCGTCGAATCTCGCGGATCTGGACCGGCTTTTACGCTGTAGTGAAGGAACAGAAAGGCCACATTAACGTTCTGTTCGCCAACGCCGGAGTCGGAGGATACGCACCATTGGGAGCCATCACCGAAGAGCATTTCGACAAGATATTCCGTGTCAACGTCAGAGGCCTTCTCTTTACGGTGCAAAAGGCGCTCCCGTTATTTCAAGATGGGGGTTCCATCATTCTGAACGCATCCGTGGTTTCGCGCAAGGGAGTGCCCGCCTTCAGCGTCTATAGTGCCTCCAAGGCGGCCGTGCGATCGTTTGCACGTTCCTGGACCCTCGATCTGAAGGACCGCAAGATCCGCGTCAATGTTGTCAGCCCTGGCCCGATCGACACGCCCATCTTCGAGGCTACTGGCGAGAGCAAAGAGGAAGTTGCCACCACCAAGGCGCGGTTCGCGTCCTTCGTTCCAATGGGGCGGATGGGCCAAGCGGACGAGATCGCGAAGGCCGCTCTGTTTCTGGGTTCGGACGACAGCAGCTTCGTCACCGGAGCTGAGCTGTTCGTCGACGGCGGAATGGGTCAGGTCTAGCATTACGGTTTCCGGCACGGTGTATACTAACCCCGAATCCGCTAACCGCGGAGTCACAAAACATACACCCAACGGGGAGCACACATGCAAATTGATCAAGCGAAACTGGAGCAGTTTCTAGGACAAGTAGTGGGTGAACTGGGCGCGGCGATGAACGCCGCCCTGGTGCTGATCGGCGAAAAACTGGGGCTGTATAAAGCGATGGCCGGGGCCGGGCCGATGACGCCCGCCGAACTCGCCAAGAAGACGAGCACCGACGAGCGCTACGTCCGAGAATGGCTTTCTGCGCAGGCGGCGGGAGGCTATGTGACCTACGATCCTGCCAAGCAGAAATTCGAACTGCCTGACGAACAGGCCTTCGCGCTGGCCGATGGAAGACAGTCCAGCGTATCTTCCGGGAGCTTTCCACATCGTCAGCTCGATGCTCAAGGACGAGCCGAAGCTGGTGGAGGCGTTCCGCACCGGCGACGGCGTGGGATGGGACGAGCACGATGTATCGCTTTTCGAGGGGACGGAAAAGTTCTTCCGGCCCAACTACGCCGCCAATCTGGTCAGCTCCTGGATCCCGTCGCTGGCCGGCGTCGAAGAGAAGCTCAAGCGCGGGGCGCGAGTGGCAGACGTCGGATGCGGCCATGGCGCTTCCACCATCCTGATGGCGAAGGCGTATCCGAATTCGCAGTTCGTCGGATTCGATTATCACGGCCCTCGGTGGGCTGGGCGCGCCGCGCGGCAGCTAAAGCGGGGGCGAAGAATGCGACGTTCGAGGTGGCCGCGGCCAAGGACTTCCACGGCGCGAAGTACGATCTGGTGGCCTTCTTCGATTGCCTGCACGACATGGGCGATCCGGTGGGCGCCGCCAGTCACGTGCGCGAGATGCTGAATCCGGAGGGAGCCTGGATGATCGTGGAGCCATTCGCCAACGACAAGCTGGAAGACAACCTCAATCCGGCGGGACGCCTGTTCTATGCGGCGTCCACGATGATTTGCACGCCGGCTTCGCGGGCGCAGGAGGTGGGGTTGTGCCTGGGCGCGCAGGCGGGCGAGGCGCGCATGCGCAAAGTGGTGATGGACGGAGGGTTTACCCAGTTCCGCCGCGCGACTGAGACGCCGTTCAATTTGGTCTACGAGGCGAAGCCGTAAGCGCATCGTCCAGAGCCGCGTTGCGGCACGCAGCGCCAGTTTCAGAGGTCTACCAGAACTTGCCGCCCGGCATCCAGGTGCGCGAGAAGTAGTCGCCCAGGGTGAACACCAGCAGGATCGCCATCCAGAAGAACCCGGCGAAGACAAACAGCTTGGTCAGCGGATTGTCGGTTCTGACGTGCATGAAGAACCAGATCACCAGCGTCATCTTGAAGGCGGCGATCCCGAGAGCGACCACGATATTGAGCGGCCCCAGGTTGATCGTGCGACACGTAAAACGTGACGAAGGTCAGGATCGTCAGCGTGAGCCAGATCAGAACGTAGGTGCGAACGGGAGTGACTGGATGCATATCAGATAAGGTTCTTGGTGTGTCCGATCAGGTAGAGCAACGGGAACAGGAAAATCCAGACGATGTCGACGAAGTGCCAGTAGAGTCCCGATACTTCGACCGGCGTGTAATAGCTGGGACCGAAGGCTCCCTTGCGCGCCATCACGAAAATCGTGGTCATGATCCCCAGGCCCACCAGCATGTGGATGGCGTGGAACCCGGTCATGAAGAAGTAAAAGCAAAACAGAATTTGCGCCTGATGGGCGAACTGCGGTGGAGCGAGCGGCCCGTCCCAGACCCAATGGCCGGCGAACAGCGGAACTTTGCATGTCCACCCAGTGCTCGTGATATTCGAAGCCCTTGATCACCAGGAAGGCGGCGCCGAAAATCATCGTGAAGACCAGCATCAGTTGCAGGACCTTCTGCTGGCCCAGATGCGCCGCTCGAACGGCCAGCGCCATGTCAAGCTGCTGACGATCAGAACGGCCGTATTCGCCGCGCCGAACGCCGGGTTCATGAAGTTGCTGGTGGCGGCGAAGGCTTCCGGGTACATGCTGCGGTACACCGTGTAGGCGCCAAACATCCCGCCGAAGAACATGATTTCCGTCAGCAGGAACACCCACATTCCGAAGGTGGCCGAATCGAACTGCTGGCCCATGTCATCGAAGTGATGACGTAATTGCGGCGGGTGTTGGCTCGAATGTCGGTCGCTACGCGTGCGTGTCAGCCAACGTGCGCCTCCTCGTGTTTTGCGTATGCGTAGGCTTCTTCGGTCACGATCGGCGTCACATCGAAATTGAATGTCGTGGGCGGCGACTGCGTGGTCCACTCCAGTCCCTTGGCGCCCCAGGGATTGTTGCCGGCCGGCTTTGCCATACTTCAGCGACCACAGGAAATAGATCAGCGGAATCAGGAACCCGACGACCCAGCACCGAAGCGCCCGCGGTCGACATCACGTTCAGCACCTGGAACTCCGGCGCATAAGCATGGTAGCGGCGCGGCTGCCCGAGATAGCCGAGAATGAACTGCGGGAAGAACGTCAGGTTAAATCCGACGAACACCAGCAGGGCGGAGAACTTGCCCCAGCCCTCCGGATACATTTTGCCGGTGATCTTGGGCCACCAGAAATGCAGCCCGCCCAGGTAGGCCACCACCATGCCGCCCACCATCACGTAGTGGAAATGCGCCACCACGAAATAGGTGTCGGTGAGATGGACGTCCATGCCCAGGGTGCCCAGGAACAGCCCCGTCAGGCCGCCGATGGTGAACAGGCCGATGAAGCCGAAGGCGTACAGCATCGGCGTTTCGTAGCTGATGGAGCCGCGGAACATGGTCGCGGTCCAGTTGAAAACCTTGATGGCGGAAGGAACCGCGACAAGCATCGTCAAGAACGAGAAGTACAGTCCGGCGTACATCGACATGCCGGTCACGAACATGTGATGGCCCCACACCAGGAAGCCGATGATCGCGATGCCCAGGCTGGATCCGGCGATGAACGAATATCCGAAAATGCCCTTGCGCGAGAAGCAGGTAACCAGTTCGCTGATGACGCCCATCCCAGGCAGAATCATGATGTAGACCGCCGGATGCGAGTAGAACCAGAACATGTGCTGGAACAGAATGGGATCGCCGCCGATGGCCGGATCGAAAATGCCGATGTGGAAAGCCCGCTCCAGGCCGACCAGCGCGAGCGTGATGGCCACCACCGGCGTGCCCAGCACCTGGATCAGCGCGGTTGCGTAGTTGGCCCAAACGAATAGCGGCAGGCGGCCCCAGGTCATGCCGGGCGCGCGCATCTTGTGGACCGTCACGATGAAATTCAGCCCCGTCAGAATGGACGAAAAACCCGCGATGAACACGCCGACCGCGGCTGTGATGACGAAGGTATTCGAATAGGTGGTGCTGAACGGAGTGTAGAAGGTCCAGCCGGTATCCACGCCGCCCATGACGATGGCGGCCAGCGCGAACAGCGCGCCGGCGATGTAGATGTACCAGCTCAGCAGGTTGATGCGCGGGAACGCCAGATCCTTGGCGCCGATCATCATCGGCACCAGGAAATTGCCGAACGTCGCCGGGATGGACGGGATCAGGAAAAAGAAGATCATCATCACGCCGTGCATGGTGAAGATCTTGTTGTAGGTGTCGGAATTGAACAGATCGCCCTGCGGGCGTCAGCAGTTCCAGGCGGATCAGCATGGCGAAGACGCCGCCCAGGGCGAACATGACGCTGATCGAGATCAGATAGAGCACGGCGATACGTTTGTGGTCGGTGGTGAACAGCCACGACTTCCAGCCGTACTCGGCGTTCAGGTAATTCGGAGTTTCGGTAGTTTGAGGTTCTTGTAAAGCTGTGCTCATTGTTTACCGCCATCTGGCGGGTGAGCGCCGGCCACGGTTGCGGGTTGCGCGATGATTGCCGGTTGCAGTGTCTGGGTGCGCCCGGCGCGTTGGAAGCGCCAGAGATTTGATGTAGACCACTAACTGCAGAATTCCTTCTTCGGTGATCTGGCCCTGGAAACTCGGCATCACGTTGGGTTTGTAGCCGGCCACGATCTTCGCATTGGGATTCAAAATCGATTCGCGAATGTAAGCGTCGTCGGCCAGCACGGTTTGTCCGCCGGCCAGTTGCACGCGCGATCCATACACGCCGCGCAGACTCGGGCCGCGGCCCTGGCGGTCCAGACAGATGGCAGCCGGAGCAACCCAGCTGCTCGAACAGGCGCTCGCCCTGCTGCGCCATGGTGCCGCTGGACCCGCCGCCGGCCAGCCAGTTCTCATAGTCCGCCGGCTCCATCATGGTGACCCATCCCACCATGCCGGAGTGTTCGGTTCCGCAATACTCGGCGCAGAAAATATGATAGCGGCCGGGCTTGTCGGCGGTGAACCACATGGTGTCGTAATGGCCCGGCACCACATCGTGCTTGATGCGCAGCGCGGGGATGAAGAAGCTGTGGATCACGTCTTCGGACGCCAGCGTGATCTTCACTGGCCGGCCTATGGGAACGTGCAGTTCGTTGATCTCGCGCTGGCCGCCCGGATACTGGAGCTTCCACATCCATTGCTTGCCCACCACGTAAACATCCATCGCGTTGGGCGGGGGAACGGCGTTCAGAAAGAAGATCTTGGCGCCCCACCAGAAGAAGGTGAGCATCACCAGGAAGGGGATGATGGACCAGGCGATTTCCAGCCGCAAAGAGCCGTGGATGGGCTGCGGAACTTCATCGCCGCGGCGCCGGTACTTGATCGCAAAGACGAAGATCACGCCGAAGATGAGCACCGACATCACCACGCTCACCAGCGTCAAGTAGATATACAGGTGATCGATGTCGACGGCGACCGCGGAAGCGGCTTCAGGCCAAAGTGGAAGCTGCATAGGCTAAGCCGACCTCCGGGCGTCCAGGTGCGAGTGCCGGTCTCGCCGGAGCATGATGAACACGAAGCCTCCCAGCGCCAGGACCGTCGCCGTGCCAAGCACTCGCGTGACCTGCGTGATCGCCATTCCGTATTTTCCGGTCGTCGGATCGTAGTGATAGCAGAACAACAGCACCTGGTCGGCGGCTGAACCAATTTTGTTGGCCGAAGCTTCCACCAGGCCCAGGCGGAAATCGCGCGGCTTGTATTGGATTCCGTAGAAATAGCGCGCGATCTTGCCTTCCGGCGTAAGGATATAGATGGCGCTGGCGTGCGCGAATTGATTGTTGATCGGGTCGTACTTGTAGTGGAATCCAACGGTGTCGGCCAGGCTCTTGATGGAGGGCTCGTCGCCGGTCAGGAAATGCCAGCCGGCTTTCGTCCCCCCGGGCGCCCGTGCGCTGATACTTTTCGATGTAGTTGGCTTTTTTCGCGGTGGCCAGTTGCCAGCTCTCTTTGGGATTGAAGCTCACCGTCACTACCTCGTAATCCGTGCCCACGTTTAAGGAGATCTGCTCCATGGCGTGGCTGAGGCCGTTCAGGATCAAATCGCACAGGCCGGGGCAATCGTAATAAACCAGCGCCAGCACCACGGGCTTCTCGCGGAAATACTGGCCCAGGCGAACAGTCTTGTCCGGTCTCGTCTTTGAACTTCAGCTCCAGAGGGATCTGAGCGTTCAGGTTCTGGTCGATGCCGACGCCTTGCACCATCATGGGCAGGCTAGCGGCCGGAATGCCCATCTGCTGCGCCGCGGCAACGCCCGAGAATGCCGCTGCCACCATGCCGGCGATCAAAAATCCGTTACTTCGCATTGCTAGTTCCTTGTTTCGCAGGCTCCGGCGCCTTGGCCGGCCGCGCGGGGCTTTGCGCCCCGCCAGAATGTCGTCCAGATAATTGTGCGAGGGCAGGCCCTTGGCGGCCAGAAGATCGATGGCGTGGTCGATCGGCACGCGGACTACGCCGGCCTCCTTGTCCACCCAGGCGTAACTATTCAGAACGTGATCTTCCTTGGCGCGCAATTGCTGCAATTGCTCGTAGGGCGCCACTTCGATGCGCGGCTCGGGCGGGATCACCGGCTGCGACAGCCGCGTGGCTTCCGCGGTGCTATAGGTGTCGTAAAAATAGCGGAAGATTCCGACCACCAGCACAAAAACGAAAGCCGTTGCGACCGCCAGAAATGCCAGCGACACCACGATCAGCCGTACGCTGACCTCGCTCTGCTCGTGGCCGGCTCCGTTCGGGCTGTGATGTACCGTGTGTTCCATGTTCGTATTGATAGCGTCAGTGTCCGTGCGCTTTGGCGAGCAGGGAATAAGTGTCCCGGGGATCATGCGACGCCAGCAGCGGCCGTGCCTTCAGGTTCATGATGAAGTAGGCCAGCCAGATGCCGCCCAGAGCCGATCAGCGCCGCCACGTCGGTCCAGTAAACTTCCAGTCCCCGTTGCCGAAATGCCGGTTCCACAATCCAGAATACATCCAGGACCTTCATGATGATGATCCAGACGGCCAGCGTGCGCAGCCGGGTGGGATTCTTCTTGACGAAGCGCAGCAGCAGCAGGAAGAAGGGCACGAAGAAATGGAAGATCGCGATGGTCCACGCGATATAGCCCCATCCACCGCTGAAGCGGCGCACGTACCAGGGAATTTCGTCCGGCAGATTTTCGGCCCAGATGATCAGGAACTGCGCGAACGACATGTAGGCCCACAGCATGGTGAAGGCCAGCATGAGGTTGCCGAGATCGTGGTAATGCTGCCGCGTCAGGAAACTGGCGAACGGCTCGCGTTTCGATAGCAGCACCAGCACAGCCACCAGGAACGAAAACGTCAGCAGCACTTCGCCCACCGTGAACATCCAGCCATAAATGGTCGAGTACCAGTCGGGTTCCAGCGACATGATCCAGTCGATGAACGCGAGCGTGGTGGTGACCACGAAGACCAGCAAGGCCGGAGCGCTGCGCGCCTTGATTCGTTTAAACAGCGCCGGATCGCCCGTGCGATCGTGCTCGTTGGCCATTTTCAGGATGCGGAAGCCGGAGAAGAACCAGATCGCAAAATACAGCATGGTTCGGATGATGAACCAGGTGGGGTTCAGATAGGCGGCCTTGTGGCCGACCGCGAAATGTTCGGCCCGATAGCCCGCGTCCGTCCATTTGTACAGCGAGCCGAGCGCGAAGAACAAGCGGGATGAACAAATAGCGCGACCAGCGGCAGGGTTTTGAGGCCGGATTCCACCAAACGGCGTACCGCCACGCCCCAGTTCCCGCCCACCACGTTGTGCAGGAAAAAGATACCCAGGCAGCCCAGCGTGAGGCCGGCCCAGAAAATGAACGCGAACAGATAGGATTGCCAGAAATGCGCGGCATCCATGAAGAGCCCGATCAGGCTGATCACCAGCGCCACCAAGCCCACGAATAAGGCGTTCCGCTGCACGCGATCCATTTGAGGGCGGAGAGTATCGCTGGGCGTCACTGATTTACTCCTTGCGGACCTGCGGCGCACGCCCGAGTTTCCGGCGGTGCGCGGCGGCGGCTCCACCGTCAGAGTCTGGACGCTGATCCGGCAGGCACGTCGGTCTGCGCTCGCGGATTCACTCAATTGCAACGCGCGAATGTAGGCGATCACGCGCCAGCGGTCATCCGACTCAACGCGCGATGCGTAGCTCGGCATGGCGCCGAATCCGTTGGTGATCACGTCGAAGAAATGTCCCACCGGAGCATTCACCAGCCGGTCCGAGTAATACGACGGAGGCTGGCGAAAGCCGCGCAGAACCACCATGCCGTTGCCGTCGCCCAGGCGGCCATGGCAGGGCGTGCAATAGATGTTGAAGCGGGTCTGGCCGCGTTCGATATCCGCCTTGGCGATGGGAATCGGAAATTGGTCGATGTCCTCGCCGTCGATCTTGCCGGTGTAGCGTGCTTCGTCGATGCGCAGGTGGCCCCGCGCCACGGTGCCTTCCACCATCGGCCGGGCGGAGCGATGATCGGCAAAGAAATCGCTCGCGGCCAGCGGCTTGTAGCGCGGCTCATTCTGCATGTCCTGGCGGCAGGCGGTAGCGAGCATACGACAGCGTGCAGCAGCGTGCCATGACGAACCACTCCCTATGGTCGCGGCGTCGGCACGATGCCGAGCGGCACGCAGGGTGCGTGCGCATTCCGGATTGTCTATTTCTCAACTTCGGCCACCTCTTCGGGGTTGAGTTGTTCCAGGAACGCCTTGGTCTTCGCCATGTCGAACTTCGGATCGGAAGCCTCGATGCACAGGAAAAATCGGTCGACGGAGGCGCGCTGGGAAAAGCTCTCCACGTTGAACACCGGATGATAGGGCATCGGCAGTTTGTTCAGCGCCAGCATCCCGATCACGGCGCTTAGCGCGGCCAGCAGAACCGTGCACTCAAACGTGATCGGAATATACGCCGGCCAGCTATTGAACGGCCGTCCCGCGACATTGTGCGGATAGGCGATCACCGAGATCCACCACAACAGCCCAAAGCCTCCCGCGGCGCCGCACAGGCCGCAGAACAGCACGATGGGCGCCACCCAGTTGCGGCGGAAACCGACCGCTTCGGCCAAGCCTTCGATGGGCATCGGCGTATAAGCGTCCATGTTGCGATAGCCCGCGGCGTAGGCGCGGTTCGCGGCTTCCAGCAGCTGCTCGGGGGTTTCAAACTGCGCCATGACCCCGTATGTTCCGTGTCGATCTGCGAAAGTTTCGGTCATTCACTAGTCTCCGTGCACCGGCGCCGGCGCTGGGACCATCGTCGGTGACATTCGGCGCCAGATGATGCAGCACTTCGCGCACCTCGAAGATCGAGATCGACGGAAGCACGCGAACGAACAGAATCATCAGCACCAGGAAGAATCCGAGAGTTCCGACGTACACCGCCCAATCCCACTGCGTCGGATAATACATGCCCCAGGAAGAGGGCAGAAAGTCGCGAGCCAGGCTGGTGATGACGATGATGAAGCGCTCCAGCCACATGCCGATGTTCACCACGATCGAACACGAAGAACAGGCGCGGGATATTTTGCCGGACCTTGCGCCGACCACAGCGATTGGGGAATCGAGAATATTGCAGAGAATCAAGCTCCAGAAGAAGAAAGCGATAAGGCCCCGTGGCGCGGTTGTGTACATGAACATTTCGTGCGGATTGCCGCTGTACCACGACATGAACGCTTCCATCATGTAGCCGTAGCCGACAATCAGGCCGGTGCCGAGCATCAGCTTGCCCATGCAATCCAGGTGGCGCATGGTGATCAGATCTTCCAGGTGGAACCACTTTCTCGCCGGGATCGCCAGCGTCACCACCATCGCGAAGCCGGAATAAATGGCGCCGGCGACGAAGTAAGGCGGGAAAATCGTGGTGTGCCAGCCGGGCAGCAAGCTGATCGCAAAGTCGAAGCTGACCACCGTGTGAACCGAAACCACCAGCGGCGTCGCCAGGCCGCCCAACAACAGGTAGGCCATTTGATAGCGCGCCCAATGTTTCGCCGATCCGCGCCAGCCCATGCCCAGCGTGCCGAAGATGAACTTCTGCCAGTGTTGCTTGGCGCGATCGCGCATGGTCGCCAGGTCAGGCACCAGGCCGATGAACCAGAAAATCAGCGACACGGTCAGGTAAGTGGAAACCGCGAATACGTCCCAGATCAGCGGGCTGCGCGGATTGCGGCCACAGCCACATGGAATTGGGGTAGGGAATCAGCCAATAGCGCCAGCCACGGGCGGCCCAGGTGCAGAATCGGGAACATGCCGGCCTGCGCGACGGCGAACAGCGTCATGGCTTCCGAAAATCGATTGATGGAAGTGCGCCAGTCCTGTTTCAGCAGCAGCAGAATCGCCGAGATCAGCGTTCCGGCGTGGCCGATACCGATCCACCACACGAAATTGACGATCGCAAAGCCCCACGCCACCGGGATCACGATGCCCCAAACTCCGACGCCCTTGTAGAACAGCCAGAAAGCGCCCGCCAGCAGGCCCTGCATGGCGACAAAAGCCAAAAACAGGCTGATCCACCATTGTTTCGGAGTGGTCTGGATCGGCTTCAGGACGACGCCGGCGATCTTGTCGGTGACGGTAGCGTAGTTGAATCCCGGAGCAATGATCTTGTCCGGGCCGGGGTCGATTACTTTCGGCTCTAGTTCGTCGGTGTTCAGGCTAGGCATTGCCGATCTCCGGGTTGGGGTTGCGCAGGCGTCCCAGGTAGGTGGTTCGGGGCCGCACGTTCAGGTCTTCGAGCAAGCTGTAGTTGCGCGCTTGCGCTTTGATCTGCGCCACGCGGCTCTTGGGATCGTTGATGTCGCCGAAAACGATGGCCTGCGTGGGACAAGCCTGAGCGCAGGCCGGCGTGATTTCGCCGTCGGCGATGCGCCGGTTCTGCTTCTCGGATTCGATCTTGGCTGCGTTGATGCGCTGGATGCAATAGGTGCACTTCTCCATCACGCCGCGGCTGCGAACCGTCACGTTCGGATTGCGCAGGCCGTACAGGCTGGGCGTGCCCCAATCGGAGTACAGCAGGAAATTGAAGCGCCGCACCTTGTAGGGGCAGTTGTTGGAACAGTAGCGCGTGCCCACGCAGCGGTTGTAAACCATCTGATTGATGCCGTCGCCGCTATGCACCGTCGCGGCCACCGGACAAACCAGTTCGCACGGCGCGTTCTCGCACTGCATGCACGGCACCGGCTGGTAATAAAGCTCGGGATTGTCCCAATTGCCTTTGAAATATCGATCCACGCGCAGCCAGTTCATGTGGCGTCCGCGAGTAACCTCGATCTTGCCGACCACCGCGATATTGTTCTCGGACTGGCAGGCCATCATGCATGAGCCGCAGCCCGACGCAGGAGTTCAGGTCGATGGTCATGCCCCACTTGTAGCCTTGATAGCGATAATCGGGATACAAAGTGAGTTTGGCGGGAAGGGCTTCTGTCGTCTTCCTTTTGATCCACCCACTGCGGGGTCTTCTTGTACTCGTCGAGAGTGGCGATGCGAATCGGCTCGCCCTCTTCCATGGTCTGCGTGTGCTGCGTGGTTGCGAACTCGTGGCCTCCGCCCACTTTGTTCATCTCCAGGCCATAGTCGTTCCAGGGCGCCGACGAAGTGCGCAGCAGATACGCGTTGAAACCCACTTCGTTGCCGACGTGTCCGGCGAACGTTCTGCCAAAGCCCAGATGAACCGTCGCGCTGTTATTGGCATGGCCGGGCATGGATCCAAACGGGCCCCGTAACGGTTCGCCCTTGATACTTCAGCTCGACCACGTCGCCGATATTGAGATTTTTCTGCTGCGAGGTGGTGGGGCTGATCCAGACGGCGTTGTCCCAGGTCATCTTATTCTGTGGCTTGGGCAGCTCTTGCAGCCAGCCGTTGTTCGAGAACGATCCGTCCCAGATGGTCGGGTCGGGGCGGAACATAATCTCCATACCCTGCGCCGTTTTGGGCTGCGATGCGGGCGGCATTTTCGCCATCACGTTTACCGCCGGCAAGCTGCGGTGTTAGGCACCACGCCATCGTGCAGCGCCTTTTGCCAGAAAATATCGAAGTTCGGAACTTTGGCCTGACCCTGCCAATACTCCTGCACCAGATCGTGATCCGATTTATCGGGCTGGCCGCCGAACGTCGCGATCACTTCCAGCGCCGTCTTGCCGCCATAGAGCGGGGCAATCAGAGGCTGGACAAAGCTCACCGTGCCATCGAACGCGCGAACGTCGCCCCAGGACTCCAGATAGTGCGCTTCGGGCACCTGCCAGATGCACTGCCGCGCGGTCTCATCGGCATAAAGGCCCAGATAAGCTTTCCAATAGACTTTTTTCAGCGCTCCGGCGAAGTCCAGATCCGCGGGAGCGCTGTAAACCGGGTTGCCGCCTAGGATCATCAGCGTTTCCACTTTGCCGGCGTTCATGTCTCCCACCAGCTGCCGCAGCGAATCCTGCTGATCGGTCGGATTGCCTTCGATGGAATCCGTGTAGCTGACCGTTTTGCCGACATTCCCCAGCGCCTGGTTCATGGCGTGCGCCAAGGCGTGAACGGCAGGCGTCTGATAATCGCCCGCCACCACCAGGCAAGCGCCCTTGTGAGCTTGCAGATCTTTCGCGATCGCCGCTATTTCTTTGTTCTTTCCGCTGGACTGCCCGCCCAAACCAAGAGCCGCGGCCAGATCCCAAGCCCAGCTTTCTATTTCGCTCGCCGGAAGTACAAAATGGTGATCCGCCATGCTGGCGGTGGGCGAAGGAGACAGGCTCGACGACGTACAGCCGATTCAGCACTGTTTCGCTCGGCGGCTTTCCTTCCGCCTGCACCTGAGCCGGCAAAACCACCGGTCCGCGATTATCCGTCGCATATTGCCGCGGATTGATTCGCCCGAGGCGCCGAAGGGACCTTCCTGGTAGCCTTCCTGCCAATCTTCCTTGGGTTGCGGCGTGTGCGTCACGTTGCTCTGCACGCGGCGTTTATCCGCGAAGTGCCGCGCATGACGAAGATTGCCGGGACCGCAGGCCAGAAAATCCGCGTCGATGCGAAACAATCACATCCGCCTGGCTAAAGTCGTAAATCGTATTGACCGGACGGCCGAACGCCAGCATCGCGCCCTGGTAGGCGCTGTGGCGGCCGGCCACTTCATACTGATGCCACTTGGCGCCCGGAAATTCTTTCAGGATCGCGTTGATCCCGGCCGTCAGCGTCGGTGATGTCACCGTCTCTGTGAGGATGCGAAGGCCGTCGCCATTGTTCAACGCTGCTGCTTCGCGCCGGGCCGCAACCGCGCCCTGGAACGCAACCCAGGAGTCGATGAAGCCCTGCTTGGTCACGGCCTGCGCGCGATCCGGATCGTACATCGTCAGGATAGACGCCTGCTGGAAGTAGTCCGAAGCGCCCAGGCTGCCGGGATGGTCGGGATTTCCTTCAATTTTGGTGGGCCGTCCCAGGTGGCTGGTGACAAGCAAGCCGGTGCCTACGCCGCCCATCTGCATCGCCGTCGCGTAATAGAGTGGAACGCCGGGAACGAACTCTTCCGGTTGGCGAACATAAGGGACGATCGACTTCTTTGGGTTGCTTGGTGCAGGCCGTAATGCCGGCAAATGCCAGCGATGCGGCTGCCAGCTTCAGAGAAATTGCGGCGGTGGGCTGGGTCCAGCCAATTCGGCGTTCGGTCGGCGAGTTCATCGTCGAGAAAGGCCTGAAACTCTTTGGTCTCCGCCAGCTCTTCCAGGCTCTTCCAGTACAGAGGTCCCTGGGCTGATTCCAGCCGAGCCCGAATCTTGTCTAAATCAAGAGCGGGTTTGTCCATGTAAGTGGCAAATCATCATCGGTGGCAAGTGTAACAGTCCGTCAAACTTTGGATGTGGTTTTCCTGAACCAGCTTGCGGCCCAGTTCTTCCTGATTGGCCGGCGCCTCGTAAGCCATGTTGAACACCTGATCGCGCGGGCGAACATACTTCTCGGGATTGCGGTGACAGTTCACGCACCAGTTCATGTAAAGGGTGTTTTCTTTGTACATCAGGGGCATCTGGTCCACGCGGCCATGGCAGGTGGCGCATCCGACGCCCTTATTGATATGGATGCTGTGGTTGAAGTATACAAAATCGGGCAGGTCGTGTATACGGGTCCATTGGATCGACTCGCCCGTGCGGTAACTGGCGCGCACCGGCTCCAGAATCTCCGCGTTCGACCAGATCTGCGAATGACAGCTCATGCAGATCTCGGTAGCTGGAATGCCTGCGAACGACGACGTCTCTACCGACGTGTGGCAATAACGGCAGTCGATACCGTCATCGCCGACATGGTGTTTGTGGCTGAAAGGGACGGGCTGATCTTTCACCACCTTGACGTCCGTGATGTAACTACCACGGTCCATCATGTAGGCGAAGGTGATCAATCCGCCGGCTGCGAGTACAGCGCACGACAATGCTTATTTTTGAGATGCTATTAGCGCTTCGGTGGAAAAGCTGGGCCATCCAGTTCGTCCTGTTATGACCCACTATGGTAAATCAGATTGCGCTAGAATTGCAAAAAATATTATGGGACGAGTTTGAATGTAATCTGTAATACCTTAGCGCACTCCCTGACGGTCGTGGTTCACCTTACCGAACCGGGCGTGTCAGCAATCGGTGCGTCACGCGGCGAAGCGTTTGTTCACTGCCCGGCGTGCTCTCAGTAAACGGATGCGAACAGCCGTGTCGGTCCATCCATTAGCGCGGGCGATTTCCTGCACCTTATACCCTTCAATGTAGTGGCGCGTCAGTACCATGCGATCGTTCTTCTTGCAGGTCTTTAGAATCCGGCGGACGTCGATGGCAGCCAGGTTCACCCTAGGCGGCGTCGGCAGTTCAGGAAGTGTCTGCAAGAGCGGTTCACGGCGCATGCAGCTCCGATGAATGTTCAGAGCGATGCTGTTCATCCAGGTGAGCACCATGTTCTGGTCGCGCAACTGGCGCGGCGTTCCCATCCCTTTACCCATGCGGCTTGCGCCGTCTCTTGTGCGGAATCGTACGATAGGCCGCGCGATACCAAGAAACGCACCGTCAGGTTGTAGCCCTTTTTGTATGCGGCGCCGTACATTCTTCTTCTCGTGTCATTGGCCGTAAGCTCCCTTGTTTGAATCCATTGCCTTCCGCGTGCGTTTCAGAAAGCAGTTTCAGGACCGCGCAGGATGGGGATGGGTGCGGCTCTCTAAGTTATCTGGAACCAGAGGCTTGCGGGAGAAACCGAACAGGTATTGGCTAGTCGGCACCGCGCAAGAATTTTCTGAACGAGCAAAATTTTCCTGAAACCTGTTAGCGCACAACGAAGACCATATAGTCTTCGTCGACATATTCGCCCAGGGAGCCTTCGCCCACCTTGAGCGCGGCCCGCTCATGTCCGAACACGGTGAAGCCAAGAGAAGAATAGAGACGCTTAGCCGCCGCCTGATCATCGCCCACCGTGAGGATGATTTGTTCCAGCCCGTCAGCGCTGCTGCGCGCCGCAACACTTCGGTCATCAAGCGCCGCGAGATCCCTTGTCCGCGATGCTCCCGGTCCACGAACACTCCCCAGATTCTGGCCTTGTGCCGTTGCTTGTGGCGCGTGTTGCGTCCGAAACCCACGGTCCCAATCAGCTTGCCGCCATCGAAAGCGCCCAGCACGTAGTTGTCTTCGCTTGCGGCGGATAAGCGTTTGCTAACGACTTCCAGCGGTATCGCGCGATGCTCTTCCGCGGACTAGCCAAACGCGCGCGGCTCCTGTTCGAGCGCCTCCAGGCGCAGGCGCCAGAAGGCTTCGGCATCTTGCGCGCCCAGGGTGCGAATCTCTATAGTCGTTGTTTGGGGAAGCATTATTTGGGCCGCTCCACCATTATCGTTATCCTGGCCGCGATTACCTTACAGTGTGCCCTGGCGCAAACCCGCGCCTGATCCAGCCGAGCAGAAGAAGATTCTGGCGGACGCCACCGATTACGCTTCAATCACGAGCACAGCTTGCCCAACTTCCTCTGCGTCCAAACTACCCGGCGTTTCCAGGACTTTCAAGGTAATGACGAATGGCGGCCGCTGGATGTAATCGTAGAGCGGCTGGCTTATTTCGAACACCACGAAGACTACAAAGTCATCGAGATCAACGGCGTTCCTTCCAGCATCGCGCACGGCGAGTTGGGCGGAGCCTCGTCTTCGGGCGAATTCGGCTCCGTCATGAAAGGCATTTTCGCGCCGGATACCGCGGCGGATTTCACCTGGCAAACCTGGTTTACGCTGCGCGGGCGCAAGATGCATGTCTACGCGTACCATGTCGCGGTCGGCAAGTCGGACTACCATGTCGTCGTGCCGGAAGAGAAGAAAGATCTGGTGACGGCATATCACGGTCTGATCTTCATCGACGACCGTAAGCATTTCATACACCGCATCACGCTGCATGCCGACGGAATCCCGCCCGCGTTTCCGATTCAAGACATCAGCCTGATGCTGGACTACGAGTACACCCGCATCGGCGACGCCGATTATCTTCTTCCGCTGACCTTCGAGCTTCGCTCGCGGGAGGGCAACGTGCGCATCAAGAACGACGTGGATTACGACCAGTATCGCAAGTTCACCGCGGATTCGAGCGTCAGCTTTGGCGCGGCGGATGTCACGCCGGAAGCGGCGCCGAAGAAGTAGCCGTCGCGCAGCGCTTCTTCCCGTTCCCGGAAGCTGCGGCCAGAAGTGCGTATGAGCAGATGGTTATAAAGTTAATTAGTGCCTGAGAACAGCGCTCCGGGACAGCCGGGACAAGTAACGGAGTTGTTGCGGCGAGCTTCTGAAGGCGATCCGGTGGCCACCGACGGCCTGATGAACGCGATTGAGCGGGAGCTGCGCCAACTGGCGTCCGTCCATATGCGGCGGGAACGGGACGGACACACGCTTCAAACCACGGCTGTAGTGAACGAAGCGTTCTTGCGCCTATTCGGAAAGGACGCCGCCCGCGACTCCCATTGGAACCACCGCCAACACTTCCTGGCAGCCGCTTCACAGGCCATGCGGCGCATTCTGTTGGACCATGCCCGAGCTAAGCAAGCCGAGAAGCGCCGCGCGATCACGGTGCCTCTCGAATTGGAGGAGGTTGGGCGAGATGGCGTGAGCCTGGATGTGATCGACGTCAACACCGCGCTCGAAGAGTTCGCGCAAATCGCCCCCAGACAAGCCCGGCTGGTGGAGCTGCGATTCTTTGGAGGCTTAACGCTGGAGGAGGCGGCGGAAGTTTTGGGAATTTCGGCGCGCCTGGCCGATAAAGACTGGGCGCTGGCGCGTGCGTGGCTGCGGCGCAGGTTGAACCCGGAGGCAGCGCGCGATTAGGGCAGAATGTCCAAACGCACGGACCGAAAGTCGGCCCGCGCCGCCGCGCTTTTCCAACGATGCCCGCCAAATGCCAGTCCAAGCCTCTCTTGAAATTGACGGAGTCCGGCGTAGCCACGAATTCGTTCGATTCCATCCACCTTTATGGCGAGCGTCCTTGGCTTAGGATCGAATAAGAGCTCGTAGGTGTGATACGCGTGCGGGTCGCCCGGGATTTGCACACTCAGGCTTTGCCATTCCGAAGACGCCTGATCGGTCCACGCTCTCAGGACAAGCGTATTGCCGTCTAGAGTGGCGCCTGTGGCGAATCTTGGTCCCGCACTCAAGAAATCGACACCTAGATATAGCCCACCCTCCACAAGGCGTGCAGAACCGACCAACCTCCATCCGCGATTCATTGCGGCTCGTTTTTGCTGCCAGGTGAGTCCGTGAAAGTAGAATCCCTGGGAACGGGTGAACAGCGACCAAGCCCCGATACCTCTGCCGTCGCGGGTCAGTTCCACGCGCCCGGACACGTCGAGATGGGCAGAGAATCCTTCAGCCAGCGGATCGTTCAAGCCGCTTGCCGCCACGGAGCGTTGAATGTGAGTGACGCTCTGCACCCACGCCATACCCGCCAGTATCGAGGCAGCGAGAAGAATCAGCAGCGATATCGCCAGTATCCGGCTGTGTACGTCGCGAGAGAACCGCAGCCGCATCCGCGAAATCCAGCCGGGAGCCGGCCGGAGCAGGGCGTCGCGCAGAGCATTGCCGAAGGCTTCGGCATCCAAAGGACGCCGTTGGGGATCCACTGCCAGACCGGAAACCAGTAATGGCCGGACATAAACCGGTATTTTGTCATTGTGATCCAGGACGAATTCCGGAGGCGTGCTGCGTTGGGCGCTGGCCAGAGTTAAGGCATCGGATGAGACGTAGGGAGTGGCGCCCGCCAGCATTTCGAAACAGACGACGGCCAGGGCGTAAATATCGCACGCGCTATCGGCATGCCCCAGGAACTGCTCGGGCGCCATATATCGGGGCGTCCCGGCAATTATGAGAACGGTGGTGGTTCCGCCGATTTCGGCGCGCTGCATGTGTGCGATCCCGAAATCGATCAACTTTACGGCAACGTCAAGCGGGCCGTCTTCGGCGGCCGGCTGCACCATGACATTTTCGGGCTTAAGATCGCGATGCACAATGCCCTGAATGTGAGCAGCGCGCAGCGCCGATCCGATCTGGGCGACGACGGCGGCCGCACTTCGTGGGGTCAGCCCGGATTTCATGCGCTCGCGCAGAGTTACACCTTCGATGAAATCCATCACCAGATAGGGCCGGCCCTGGAGCTCTCCGCAATCGCGAATGCCAGCCACCGCCGGGTGCGAAATCTTGCCGAGAATCGCAATTTCCTGCTGGAAGCGCCGCTGCAACCAGCGCTGGTGCTCCGCCGCGCCGTCCAATATCTTCACCACCACCTTGCGTTCGGCAAGCCGCGAATCCGTGGCGACGAACACCAGTCCGTGTGCGCCGCGCGCCAGCATCTGTACCAGGCGATAGCGATTTCCGGCCAGGGCGCCGATGAACGCGAGACCGGCGTCGGAGGGGCTTTGCGGATCGGTGGCCGCCTGGGATTGTACAGCCGTCTCGATTGCCTCTCGCGCGGTCTGAATTGCCGGACTATTGAGGAAATCGTCCTCTTTTACTCTTTGCAATAAGCCTTGTACTTCGCGCTGGATTTCGGGATCGGAACAGGCCGCTCGCACGAATTCCGCGCGCTGCTCGGGACCGAGATCCAGCGCTGTCTGAAACAGTTTCTCAACCGTGCTCCACTGTGCCGGCGACATGGTGGGGATTGGGATGACCTCGAATCACCCGATTCTAGCGAAAAAGTTCAAAGCGCGCGGGGGGCGCCAAGACGGCTCATCCGACGAAATCCGAATTCTCGTCGAATCGGTGCGCCTTTCTCGTGCGGTTCTCGCTTTAGGAAGTGAAGAGTCAGATCGGAGGAAACCATGAAGTTCAACGTGCTCGGCAGCAGGAAGCCGGGCAAGCAGGCATTTACTGTTCTTGTTCTCTGCGTATCGGCGGCGATTGCCTTACCCGCGCAGACCTTCACCACGCTTTACAGCTTTTGCTCAAAAGGCCTTCCATGTGCGGACGGCGCCAATCCCTCCGGTGGGCTGGTTCAGGCCACCAATGGGTACTTTTACGGGACGACCGAGTGGGGCGACTTCGCGGGGACGGTCTTCAAGATCACCCCGAGTGGCACGCTGACAAAGCTATCTGAGTTCAGCCCGTCAACCGGCTACAGTTCCGCCGCTGGGCTGATCCAGGCCACCAATGGGTACCTCTACGGCACAGCGTCGAATGGCGGGGCCGGCCAACCTGGCACGGTCTCTGTGGCTGGCACGGTCTTCAAGACCACCCCGAGTGGCACGCTGACGGCGGTTTACAGCTTCTGCCAGGGCGAGTGCCTGGACGGCGACGACCCCGTCGACGGGCTGGTGCAGGCCGCCAATGGGTACCTCTACGGGACAACGCACGGGGGCGTCAACGATGCGGGTGTACCGTATTCTTATGGCGCGGTCATCAAGATGACGCCGAGCGGCACGCTGACGCCGCTCCACACCTTCTGCCCCCAGGGCCAGTCCCAGGGTTGCACCGACGGCGCCTACCCCTACGGGAGCCTAGTCCAGGCCGCTAACGGCGACCTCTATGGGACAACCTCCGAGGGCGGGACCGGGACTGCATGCGCGGGAGGCTGCGGCACGGTCTTCAAAATCACCCCGAGCGGCGCGCTGACGACGCTGTACAACTTTTGCTCACCGAACCCGTGCACGGACGGCATCTACCCTTACGCGGGGCTGGTGCAGGGTACCAACGGAGATTTTTACGGTACAACGTATGGTGATTCATCGATAGGGCTCTATGGCACGGTATTCAAAATCACCCAGGGCGGAACGCTGACCTTGCTGCATACTTTCAGTGGCGCGGATGGCGAATTTCCTTACGCAGGGCTCATCGAGGGCACCGATGGGGATTTGTATGGGACAACGCTCTACGGCGGGGCCCATGGCGGGATCGACTCCGGCGGCACCCTCTTCAAGATCACGCCAGGAGGCAAACTGACGACACTCTACAGCTTCTGTTTCCAAAGCCAGTGCACCGATGGCGAATACCCCTACGGAGCGCTGATGCAGGCCACCAACGGGGACTTCTATGGGACAACAGCCGGCGGTGGGTCCGACTTCAATTGCCCGGGCATGTTAGCCTGCGGCACGGTTTTCCGCCTGTCGACAGGCCTTGGCCCGTTTGTGAAAACACTGCCCACCGCAGGTGTTGTGGGCGAAACTGTCAAGATTCTGGGAACTGATCTGACCGGCGCCACCAGCGTCAGCTTCAACGGCACCGTAGCCGAGTTCACGGTAGCTTCAGGCGCCGAAATTACTACCACTGTTCCCGCCGGTGCGACCACCGGCACGGTTGAGGTGGTGACGCCCAGCGGCACGCTTTCGAGCAACGTGTCGTTCCGCGTCTTACCTTAGGTCCTGAGCCCACCGTCTAAACGAAAGCGGTGGTCTTGATGCCCGAAATCTCAAACTGCTTCCGGCATCGCATGTTCTTGCACATCACCTTGTCGTCCAGCAGCACCATGTAGCTGGCGGCCTTCTTGAATTTGGCGCGGTCGCGCTCGTCGGCGTGGCCCGGCAGCCGCTCCACTTTGCTCCGCAGCAGCCAGCGCAGATCGTACGTCTCCGAGCCCCGGCAGTAGGGGCAGTGCAAGGTTGCAGACTTCTTCGTCTCGGATTCTTTGTAAAACGCTCGTTCGTCCATGAATTGTTCCGATCCTATCCTAGTACACACTATCACTGGGGTACACACTATCATCGGATGATGAAGATCGCGCTGGACGCGACTCCTTTGACCGTTCCCAGCGGCGGCGTGCGCCGCTACACCGAGGAGCTAACCCGCGCGCTCTGCGATAGCTTTCCCGGCGATCAGTTCTGGCTGCTGTCCGATCAAAAAATCGCGCTGCCGTTTGCACGCGCCAACCTGAATGCCGGCCAAGGACCGCGCAACATGCTGGAACGGCGCTGGTGGTCCTGGGGATTGCAGGGCGAGATCTCGCGCCTGGGGATCGACGTCTTTCATGGAACCGATTTCGCGGTGCCCTATCTGCCGCTGCGGCCGAGCGTGATGACGCTGCACGATCTTTCTCCGTGGCTGAATCCGGACTGGCACGCCGAATCCGATCGCGTTCGCAATCGCACTCCCATGTTGCTGCGCCTGGGATCTGGCCACCATGGTGATCACGCCTTCCGACGCCATCCGCCGCGCGGCCATCGAACGTTTTCATCTGCAGCGCGATCGCGTGGTTGCGGTGCCGCACGCCGCGGCCGCATGCTTTTCGTCCCACGCCGCGCCGCTGAACGCACTCCGCCGTACCTGTTGTATGTCGGCACGCTGGAGCCGAGAAAAAATATCGGCTTGATTCTCGATCTGTGGCGTGAGCTTCGCCGCGAACATCCCGTCGATCTGGTTCTGGCGGGCCGCCGCCGCGCCGATTTTCCCGAAATTCCTCCCGAGCCCGGCTTGCGAGTAGCGGGGCTCACGGCCGAAGAGGATCTGCCCGCCTTGTACTCGGGCGCCATCGCTTGTCTTTATCCGTCTTACTATGAAGGGTTCGGTCTGCCGGTGCTCGAAGCCATGCAGTGTGGGGCGTTGGTGATTGCATCGCGCGATCCTGCGATCGTCGAAGTGGCTGCCGACGGCGCCATTCTGCTGGACGTTCGGCGACCGCGCGCTCTGGATGGAGGCCTTGCGATTGGCCGTGAAGCAGCCGGAAGCAATGCGCGGATTCGCGGGACAGGGCTCTGGCCAGAGCCGGAGAATTTTCTTGGACCAAAACAGCCACGACTCACCAAAGCCGTGTATGAGCACGCCATCCAGCGATTCCGGAAGTAGCCGTCGGAAGCCAAGCCGAAGCTTTATTCCTGGCGGCCGAGGCGCCCTATCCCATTATCGGAGGAGGTCCCATTCGCGCCGCCTCCGTGCTCGAATATCTGGCCGCGGCGATTTTCCGTGCATGGAATCTTTTTCCGCGAGCCGGGAGCGCCCGATCCCGCGGCCGCCATTCCTGCCGGTCGGTCGGATCGCGTGGACGTTATCGATCTGCCGTTTCATTCCAAGCGTCCGCTCGCGCGCGTCCTGCGCAATGCTGCCGCGTCTGGCTTCGCAATCGCCCGCCGTTGATGGATCGCTTCTCCGGCTTCGAAGCTCAAATCGAGCGTTGTCTCTCCGGCCAGCGATACGAAGCCGCATTCATCGAGCATTTCTGGTGCGCTCCCTATGTCGAGCAGGTGCGTCCCCGTGCCAGGCGCGTGATTGTGGATCTCTACAATATCGAGTCGGCGTGGCACCGTAGCATGGCTTCATCCGAGAGCGGTTTGCTCGCTGGGGCCATCGGCCGATTCGCTCGCGCCGCGCTCGAACTGGAGCGCCACTGGCTGCCCAGGTTCGATGGCATTCTTGACCACTTCGTGCAACGACGCAAAATTGGTGCAGGCAATTGTCCGCCGGCGCTCGGGTGGCGGTTTATCCCAACGCGCTTCCGCTGATGGTTCCGCCGCCCCGCTCTGACCGCCCGGAGATCATCTTCAGCGGCAATCTGGAATATGCGCCTAACATTCCGGCGGTCCACTTCTTTCATCGCAACGTGTGGCCCGCGCTGCAGTCGCGCTGGCCCGAGCTGAGGTGGAAGATTTTGGGCAAGAATCCGGTACGATCGATCCGTGATTTGGCCGACGCTGATCCGCAGCATCGAGATCACCGGCTTTGTGGAAGACGCAGTGGCCGTCATCGCGCAGGCGCAAGTGGCCGTCGTTCCCCTTCTCGCGGGTAGCGGAACGCGCATCAAAATTCTGGAGGCCTGGGCTGCCGGTACGCCGGTGGTGTCCACCACGCTTGGCGCCGAGGGTCTGGAATTCCACGATCGCGAGCATCTGGTGCTGGCCGATGACGCCGGACAGCTTCACCGCCGCCGTGTCCGAGCTGCTGGCCTTGCCCGTGAATCGCGAACGCATCGGCGCGGCCGGCCGTCGGCTTTATGAGGAGCGATATACTTGGCAAACTGCGTGGAAGGAACTGGCTGCGGCGCTCGACGCTGACGTGTTGGGTGAATGATGCAACCGGTAACGCGAGCGCGTACGCGCCGTCTAACTCGATGGAATATCGCGCCCAAAAGGCTTCAACCCGAAATCGGCAGCAACGGGAGTCCGAAATACATGTAACATGAAACTATGCGTCCTGTAAACGTTTTGTGAACGGCCCGTTCGGAACGGGAAACCCTCTATACTGGAGAAGGTCATGCGTTTTTCGGTAGACGCTCATGCGATCGGACAGCACTTAACGGGTAACGAAACATACATCAGAAATCTTTTGAATTGTTTCGACGTGCTGGATCGCGAAGCGGATTTTGTAGCCTACATTTCGCGCCAAGAGGCCATCGCCGATGTGCCCGAGCGATTTCAAAAGAAGCCGGTCTCGGTCAACCCTTTTGTGCGGCTTGGTTATCGATCTGCCGCGCCGCGTGGCGCAGGATCGGCCCAGCCTGCTGCACGTGCAGTACACCGCGCCCACTCACTTGCTCGGCGCCCATCGTCGTCAGCGTGCATGATGTCAGCTTTCTGGAACATCCCGAGTATTTCACTTCTTTCCGTGCGATGCAATTGCGTTTGACCGTTCGCCGTACCGTAAAGTCCGCTTCCTGCGTCCTGACGCCCAGCGAGTTTTCCAAGCGGCGAATTCTGGATGCTTACCAACTTTCAGACGACAAGGTTGTGGTGTTGCCGAACGGCGTCAGCTCCGTGTTTCACCCCGTGGCTCGCGAAGCGGCGCAGCGCAGCATGCGGTCGGCAGTGACGGCCAACGGCTCCGTCCCTTTTATCTTGACCGTGGGCGATCTTCAGCCGCGCAAGAACCACCTGGGGCTGATCCGCGCCTTCGAGGATTTGATGCGGCGCCCATCCGCAGTTGCCGCATCACCTGTTGATCGTCGGCAAAGAGGAAACCTGGTACGCGCCAACCGTGCACGCGGCCGCCAAGAAATCGCAAGTCGCCGATCGCATCCACTTCACTGGTTTCGTGGACGACGAAGAGTTGCGGCGCCTCTATGGCGCGTGCGACTTGTTCGTTTATCCGTCGTTCTATGAAGGCTTCGGATTGCCGATTCTGGAGGCCATGGCGTGCGGGCGCGCGGTGGCTTGCTCCAATACCTCGGCCATGCCGGAAGTGGCCGATTCAGCGGCGCTGCTTTTCGATCCTTACTCTCAGCGGGATCTGGTGTTTGCCATGCGCGATTTGTTGCTGAATCCCGAACTGCGCCATCGCATGGAGCGCCTGGGAGTGCAGCGGGCGGCGATGTTTAGTTGGACCAGAAGCGCGGCCAAGACGCTGGATGTGTATTACGCCGTGGCCGGGGGCGCTTCGAAAGCCCCCGCTGCCGTCCAGAAATCGGGTTCGGTTGTTCGCCGATGATCGTATGAAGTGCCCATTCGTAAGAATCACTCCTCTGTTGCTGCTCTCGGCGCTGGTGCTATTCGCGGCGCCGGTAGCCGAATCCACGCTTCCCAATGAGACCTTGCACTACAGCATCAACTGGCCCAGCGGCTTGAGTTTGGGCGAAGCTACGCTGAGCGCTTCCAGCTCCGAGAAGTTGTCAACGGGCAGCCGGAGCCCGGTATGCATTTTCAATTCGACCTGGACGCCGGCGTGCCCGGATTCGCGGTGAGCGACAGATTTCGCTCCGATGCGTTCGGAAGATTTTGCTCGTCGGAGTTTCAGAAAAACACCTCGCATGGTTCCAAGAAAGTGGACGACAAGGAAACATTCGATCCCAAAACCGGCACGGTCACGCGCGGATCGGGCGACGGGCAGACTCAAATGAACGCCAACACCTGCGGCAAGGACGCGCTGGCATTTCTATACTACGTCCGCCAGGAGTTGAGCCAGGGCCGCATGCCTCCGCATCAGACCGTGTTTTTCGGCGCGCCTTACGAGATTCGGCTGGAGTCTGCCGGAACGGAGAGCGTCAAGATCGGAGACAAGCCGGTGGATACCGATCACGTGAAGGTGTCCGTCGACGGGCCCTCATCCAGTATCAAATTCGAAATGTTTTTCCTGCAGGACAGGCGCGCACGCTCGCGCTGGTGCGCGTTCCGCTCGCGCTGGGCACGTTCTCGATGGAACTGGCGAAATAGTCCCCGACGGACTCGTGGCAATCAAGGTCGCCTTCTTCTCCCCTCTTCCGCCCGCGCGCAGTGGCATCGCCGATTATTCCGCCGCGCTGCTCGACGAATTGAAAAAGCTGGTGGACGTGGAGGTGTTCGCGTCCAAGCCGCTTTCTTTCAATCCGAAGAATTTCGATGTCGCGCTGTACCAGGTGGGCAACAACGTCCTATCACGATTTCTGTTATGAAGCGGCCCTGGATCATCCCGGCGTCGTGGTGGTGCACGAAGCCAATCTGCATCACCTGATCGCCGACATCACCATCAAGCGCGGCGATTGGGACGCTTACATGCGCGCCGTGGAGCAGGAAGGCGGTCCCGCGGAGCTGGCATACGCCGGAGCGCGTGCGAAGGCTCGAAGTTGGACCCGATTACGAGGGCGTGCCCATGCTGCGCCAGTTGCTCAGCCGATCCAAAGCGGCCATCGTGCACAGCGGCTGCGTGGAGTCTGAATTGCGCGGCGCGGGATTCTCGGGCGCGGTGGCTCGCATCCCGCATGGCGCGTGGATTCCCGACGCCAACCGCTCGGATTTTCGCGAACGCTTGGGGCTGGACGAGACCACGCCGCTCATCGGCATCTTCGGTTTCCTGAAGCCCTACAAGCGCATTGCCGAATCGTTGCGGGCTTTCCGCCGGCTGGTGCGCGTTCAACCATCCGCCAAGATGATTCTGGTGGGCGAGCCGCATCCCGAGCTGCAACTGGAGTCGCTGATCCGATCGCTCGATCTCGGCCTGCACGTGCGCGTGCTGGGCTTTCGGCCGATCGAGGAGTTCGTCGGCTATCTGGCGGCCTGCGATATCGTGCTCAATCTGCGCTATCCCACGGTCGGCGAAAACTCGGGCACGTTGATGCGCGCGCTGGGCCTGGGCAAAGCGGTGGTGGTTTCAGACGTCGGATCTTTCAGCGAACTGCCGGAAACCATCTGCCTGAAGGCGCCGGTGGACGCCACCGAAGAGGATCATCTTTTCGAATATCTGAATCTGCTGGTCAGCCGGCCCGAAGATGCGCAAGGCGCTGGGCGCGCGGGCGCGCGAATGGGTGGAGACCGAGTGCACTTGGCCCAAGGTGGCCCGGCGCTATGCGGAGTTTCTGGAACGAATCGCTGGCAACGGTGCGGCCGCCGCAGCGCTGCAGCGATCAAGCTCGGAGCCTGCCAACACCGCGGTGCCGACGTCCATGTCGAGCCGGAATATATTCTCTCCTGGGCGCCCGACGAAGCAGCCAAGGGCTACATCGAAACGCACCTCACCCGTTTCGAAAAGACCCTCGCGATCACGCCGCCGGGCGGACCCGGACGACCGCATTCTCGAAATGGGCTCGTATCTGCAAATCACGCCCGCGCTCGAAACTCGTCTCGGTTATGGTGAAGTGCGCGGCTGCTATTACGGCCCGGCGGGAAAGATGGACCAGCGCAGCGTGCAGTCCATCGACGGCGAGCAGTTCTGATTGCACGCTGGAACTTTTCGACGCCGAAAAGGACCGCTTTCCCTACGACGACGGCTATTTCTCCACGGTCCTGTGCTGCGAGCTGGTGGAGCATCTCACCGAAGATCCCATGCACATGATGGCCGAGATCAACCGCATCTTGCGGCCGGGCGGGCACCTGGTGCTGACCACCCCCAACATCGGTTCGCTGCGCGCGATCGCGGCGATTTTGGCAGGCTATCATCCCGGATTTTTTCCCGCCTACATTCGCCCGCCGCGTGGCAGGCGAGGAACCGGAGGCGCGGCACAATCGCGAGTACACGGCCCGCGAGATCGTGCAGCTGTTCCATTACGCCGGGTTCGAAATGACGCTGCTCGAGACCGGGCCTTTCCGCGATGAGCCCAAGCCGGAGCACGAGTGGGTGAAGCATTTGCTGGCGCGTTACGAGCATGCCCGCGGACCTGCGCGGCGACGGGATCTACGCGGTGGGCCGCAAAATGCGGTCCGGTGCGCGAGCGTTATCCGGCGTGGTTGTATCAATGAGAAGCCAGTACCGGGATGTAACGGTTCGCGTGCGCAAGGCTCCGTGCTGGAAGTCTCGCTATCCATCGAGAACAAATCTCGCGAGACCTGGACGCCCGAAAGTTTGTCGCTCGGCTGGCAGTTCTTCGATCCGCAATCGAACCTGTTCATCGAAGAAGGCGCGTGGACGCCGGTGGCCGCGATGTTCCGCCGGGTGCGACCGCGAAATTTGAAATCTCGATCCCGTTTCCGCCCGGAAGCCGGCGCCTACGAAATCTATGTTTCGCACATTCAGCCGTCCGGTGGTTGGGCCTACGCGCGCGGCGAGCGCGTTCCTGAGGATTCTGGTGAACGCCGCCGACGGCCAGATTCGGATCCTGGCGCAAGAGATCACCACGGTACGCTCGCTGCGCTGGCGGCGAATCTGGGCTGCGCTTCCCAGACTGTTCGCAAGCCCGCTGCGGACCGTCGTCCGGAACCATCGCCTGATCCGATCCATGGCGCGTCGCGATATTCTGGCGCGCTATCGCGGGTCTTTTGGAGACGTCTTCTGGACGGTCCTCAATCCGCTGCTGCTGATGGCGACGTACTTCTTCGTCTTCGGCATCGTGCTGCGCACGCGCTTCGGCGCCGACCAGAGCCGCACCGGTTTCGCGCTCTATTTTCTCGCCGGGATGCTGCCTTGGCTCGCATTCTCCGAGCCCGTGGGCCGCGCGGCGTCCGTGATTCTGGAGCACCGCAATTTCGTCAAGAAACTGGTGTTTCCGCTCGACACGTTGCCGGTGAATCAGGTGGTCTCCGGGTTGGTAACCGAACTTTTCGGCGCCGGCGTCTTCGTCGCGGGATTGCTCATCATTCGCCATACGCGTCCCGGCAGCGGTGCTTTGGCTGCCCGTGCTGCTGATTCCGCAGTTGCTGTTCACACTCGGCATCTGCTGGTTTCTCGCGGCGCTGGGAGTGTATATGCGCGACCTCGGCCAGATCATGGCCTTGGTTCTGACGCTGTGGTTTTTCATCACGCCCATTTGTTACCCGGAGTCGACCGAGCTATCGCCCGCCATCTCGGCCGTAATGCGCCAGAATCCGCTCTACATGCTGGTGCGCGGCTATCGCGCCGTCTTCCTGGAAGGCCACGCCCCGGAGTTTTTGCCGCTGCTGAAGCTATGGGCCATCGCGCTGGCATTGTTCTTTCTGGGGCACCTGTGGTTTTACCGCCTGCAGAAAAGCTTCGCTGATGTGATCTAAAGCGAAACCGGAACCCGCCTCCGCCGCGTCGAATCCATGAGCGGAGGTCCAGGTGAACATGCCCAAGGCGGTGGGGGAAGCGCAAGGCAAGATCAGCGGCCGGATCATCATCGAGCAGCTCATCCGCAACATGGAGCTGGGGCAGTTCGAGATGGGCTACAGCATCCTGGCGCCCTGCATTTTCAGCCTCTATTTGCACCCGGACGACTACACGCGGCTAACCGGCGTGTTCGACCTGATCCGCGAAGATGCGAAGAAAGCGCTGGCTGGCCGGCTGGCGCAACTGAACGCCAAGCCGCTCGGGATTGGCGGCGCTTGCGCGGCGCCAAGGATCGCAAGCCCTACAAAATCGCCTGCAAGGATTGGGCCTTCGAGTTCTTCCCCGATTCCGAGGGCGCGGTGCCGTTGGGCGACGTGGAGATTCACTCGGAGCTGAACGAGACGCCGCAGCCCGGCTATCACGGGACCAAGACCACGCTGCTCGATCGCGAGCCGAGCGTGGGCGCGATCACCGGGCCGGGCGCGGCGAGTCGTCAGGCCTGAGACCCGGCAATCGCAGATCGGCGGGCGATCGAGTATACGCCGAGATCCGCTATGAAGACGACTCGGGGCCGCAGCTTTACCTGATGACGCAGGACGAGATCAGCGTGGGCCGGGGCGGCGATGGCGCGCAGGTCAGCCTGGCGCTTTATACCAACGATGAAGTCTCGCGCGAGCATCTGCGCGTGCGGCGCGATGCGGCGCAGAAGCGTTTCGTGATCGTCGACAAGAGCATGAACGGCACCTGGCTCAACGGCAAGCGGCTGGCGCGCGGCGTGGAGGAGACGCTGCCGCCAAAGCGCAGATCAGCGTGGCGGAAGTGATCACGTTGCAATTTGAGGCAGCAGTTTGAGCGATCATGATCCGCATTCCCTACATCGCGCATATTCCGTTTGTGCTGCTGTTCCTGGGATTCGCGCTGTGCTTTCGTCGTGACGCAGGCGGTGTCGCGGCGGCGCTAACGATGGCGAAAACTCTCGAGTGGCGATCGGCGGCGGCGCAGCGATCCGGGGCGCATGCGCGCGGAGAATCAGGATCGAGCGTACGCCGATGACGAGCTCGGCATTTTTCTCGTGGTGGACGGGCTGGGCGGCCACGCGGCGGGTGAGAAGGCCGCCGAAACCGCCGTCGAAGCCATTCGCGAGGAGATGGCGAAGGCGCAGGCGACCCGCGCGGATCGAATCCGCCGGGCCATCACGGCGGCCAACAATCGAATCTTCGAAGAGGCGCCGAGCAACGAAACCTGGCGCGGCATGGCCTGCGTGCTGACGCTGGCCGTCGATTGCGGACGACAAGGTGATCGTCGGCCACGTCGGCGATTCTCGCCTTTACCTAACCTGGAACGGAGCCATCCGAAAGCTGACGTCGGATCATTCGCCGGTGGGCGAGCGCGAAGACGCGGGCGAGCTGACCGAAGCCGAGGCCATGGCGCATCCCCGGCGTCACGAGGTGTTTCGGGACGTGGGATCGCGCCGGCGCGAGCCGGATGAAGAGGATTTCATCGAGGTGAAGGAGTTTTTATTCAAGCCCGATGCCGCCATTCTTTTGTGCAGCGACGGCTTGAGCGACCTGCTGACTTCCGCCGAAATGCTGGACGTGATCGAGCGCTACAATGGCGATCCGGCACAGGTGGCGCACGAGCTGGTGGAGGCCGCGAACGTGGCCGGCGGGAACGACAATATCACCGCTATCTTCGTGGCAGGCAGCGAATTCCTGGGCAATGCGTCGCCCGCGGCGGCGGAGGCTCGGGCGCGAAATGCGGTCACCAAAGCGCGCGATGAAGCGCCGTCGGAACCGGCGCCCGCCGGTCCGGGGCGTTCGGCCAAGGTGGGGCGGGCCCTCACCACCCGGGTGGCCTTCCTGATTTACGGGTTTGTGCTGGGCGTCATGCTGGCGCTGGCCCTGCGTTGGCCGAAACCGTAAGACGCGCCAGCGCGTCAATGTGTACGATCAGGCTATACAATCGGGTCTGCATCTCTGTGCTTCGGACCAGGCAATTCGGCGCCTACGAGGTGATCCGCAAGCTTGCGCGCGGCATGACCGACGTGTATCTGGCCTTCGATACCAGCGCCAACCGCCACGCCGTATTAAAAATCGTTGAGGAATCGCCCGACCCGCTGACGCAATTGATCCTCGAAGCGGAGCGGCGCGGCGCCGATTTGCAGAAGCAACTGCACGACGCCGATTCGCGCGTGATCGAAGTCTACGAGTACGGGCACTTGGACGGATTCTTCTTCGTCTCGATGCAGTACATCGAGGGACGGACGGTGGCGGAGATTCTGAAGCAGGAGGGCCGCATCGAACCTGCGCGCGCGGCGCGATTTGCGCTGCGAGATCCTGAGCCAGCTCGACAAGCTGCATTCGTTTCAGGCCACCATCGATGGGCAGCGGCGATCGGTGGTGCATGGCGACATCAAGCCGTCCAACATTCAGATCGGGAGCTAACGACGAAGTCCGGCTGCTGGATTTTGGCATCGCCAAGGCGCTGACGTTCACGCATAGCCGCACGCATCTGGGATTGGGCAGCCCCAGCTATTGCTCGCCGGAACGTTTGAGCCGCGGGCAAGTGGACCGGCACGCGGATCTCTGGGCCGTCGGCGTGACGTTGTATGAAATGGTGGCGGGCGTTCCGCCCTATCAGGCGCAGGACACGCGCAAACTGGAGGCGTTGATCCAATCGCGCCGGCCGCCGCGCGCGCTGCCGGAGAGCTGCCCGGATGCCATGACCGCGATTCTGCACAAGGCGCTGGCGGGCGATCTGCACCAGCGTTATGTTTCGGCGTCGGCGTTTGAAAACGACGTGACGCTGTTTCTGCAAGAGTCGGCCGACGGTGGCGGAAATGGAGCGGCGCGTTTCGTGGAAGAGCAATCCGACGGTGGAGAAGCAGCGCCTGCCGCACATACCCGCAGCGCGTGGCCAGCATGGCCGAAACGGTGCGGCGCAGCGTGCTCAAGCTGAAGCCGCCGCGCGCCCAACAGCTCGCTTCCGTGATGAGCATTTTGGTCGCGCTGTCGTGGGGATTGCTGGCCGGCTTGGTGGTGTGCGTGCCGCTGGGCTACTACTATCGATTCTCGCGCGAGAGCAGCGCCTTGCGCGGCAACCTGGATTACACGCACGCGAGCATCGGCGAGATCAACCGGGATTGGGATTTGCTGCAGCGCGTCCAAAGGCAGAACGCGTTCCTGGGCGGGATGTCGCCGGCCATTCATCTTGCGTCCAACGTGCGCGCGGCCCTGCTCCAGGCCGGCAATGAAGTGATCGAAGGCTATCGCAACAACTCCGATCCGCGCATTCAGGATTTCGACTGGCCGAAGGCCGAGGTATGCTTCACGCACCTGATCGAGATGGACCGCAACGATCGCGCCGCGCAAGGCAAGCTGGCGCTTGTGTCACGGATATGAGAATCTGGAGCACGTCCGAACACGCCGCGCAGACCGATTTCGAAAGCGCCGTTTCGCTCATGCCGCGTTCGCCCGATCCGCACCTGGGGCTCGCGCGCATCGATGTCTATTCGCTGAAGAACATCGGTAAGGCGATGGCGGAGCTGCAGGAAGCGCAGCGCTTGGGATTTCGAGCCGGGTCCGCGCGAAATGGAAGAAGAGGCGGACGGCTATCGATTTCGAGCGACGGCGGAGTTGAACCAGGCGCGCAGAAGCGGCCGAGATAACCGTGCGGCGGAAGCAGCGCTATTTGCGGCTGGCGCAGCGCGATTTCGATCGCGCGCGCCAATTGTACGAGCCCATCGAAGGCTTTTCGAACGTCAGCGTCGCGCTGCGGCAAGTGGATGATGACGATCGCGCGCGCCAGAGCTATGGCCGATGCGCTGAGCAAGAAGACCAAGCCGGTGAAGCGGCCGCGCTATGCCACCCGGAGGACGCATTGGCAGTAACCAAGAGCTGGGAATCGAAAGTCATTTCCACGGGCGCAAAAGGCGCGGCAGCGCCCGGAAGAATTGCCTGGCGCGAGTTTTTGTGGCTGGCGTTGTCGTCGCGTGCTGGTGGCTGCCGGATTGTTGATGGTCTATTCCGCGAAGACGCAGGGCTTTCCCGAAGCGTCGGCGGCGTTGGCGCGCGGGGAGTTGCTGGACTTGAATCAGGTGAGCAAGCCGGAGCAATTGCTTCCGTTCTTGCAGGTTTTCCAGGATGAGCGCGAGCGCGCAGCGGTGGCGAATAAGAATGTTCGATTATCTCTCGACCCATCGGCCGCTGCCGAACGTCGGGGCGTTAGCGCGCTTGCGTTCCGCGCCGCATGTACCGCTATTGCCGCTCGCGAAACTGAAGCCTGCGTTCGTGGTGCGCACGCCCGCCGAATTTCAACGGCAATTCCTGATCTGGATCGCGCTTTACCTGGCTGCTTTCCACGCCGTGTTTCTCATCTGGCGATGGAGCGCGCTTGCGTGGCGACTTCGCCATCCTGCCCGCCATCCATCTGCTGACCGGCATCGGCCTGATTCTCGCGGTGAGCCTGCGCGATCCTTTGCGCGACACGCTCGAATTCAGCAAATTCGCTTGGGGCGTGGCGCTGGGCTGCCTGGTGTTGCTGCTGCCGTCGTTGCGCGCCTTCCATTACCAGCGCTTCTCGGCCTGGTGCTACACGCCGCTATTCGGCGCGCTCGCGCTTTTTCGTTTTGCTGATGCGATTCGGTTCGGGCCCCGGCGGCAATGACGCAAAGGTGAATCTCGGGCCCGTTCCAGCCAGTGGAAGCCATCAAGATCCTGCTGGTGTTTTTCCTGGCCGGATATTTCGCGCGCAATTGGGAGCGGCTGCGCGATCTGCGCGAGAAGCGCCTGCTTCCGCGATCCTTGCGCTGGATCGGACTGCCGCGCCTTTCGCATGTGCTGCCGGTGATGTGCGCCGTTGCATTGCGCTCGGATTCTTCTTCTTGTTGAAGGATCTTGGTCCGGCGCTGGTCACCGGATTCCTGTTCCTCGCGATGTTCTGCGGTGGCGCGCGGGCGCGCGGGTCTGGCTGTGCTCGGCATGGTTCTGTTGGTTGGCGGCGTGGTGGTGGGATATCATTTGGGCAAGCCGGCAACCGTGGTGGATCGCATCGACATGTGGCTGTCGCCCTGGGACAACGACGTGCACGGCGGCAATCAACTGGCGCATTCGCTGTGGGCGTTTTCCACCGGCGGCGCGTTGGGATCGGGGCCCGGTTGGGGCGATCCGGAAATGATTCCGGCAGGGCACACCGATCTGGTGCTGCCCGCGATCGGCGAAGAGTGGGGATTTTGCGGCGTGGCGACCGTGCTGCTGCTGCTCGGATTTCTGGTGTGGCGAGGAATGCGGATCGGCTTGCGAGCGCCGAATGAGTACGGGATGTTTCTTGCGCTGGGGTTGTCCGCGCTCATCGCTTTCGAGATGCTGCTGATTTCGGGCGGCGTGCTGGGCGCGATTCCGTTGTCGGGCGTAGTGTCGCCGTTCCTGAGTTTCGGCAACACTGCGATGCTGGCGAATTTCCTGATCTTCGGGATTCTGGTGGCGATTTCGAATCAGGGCAAGGGAAGCGGTTATCGATGAACCGTTCCGCAAGCCGGTCGCTACGGCTGGAATGGGTCCTGGGAGCCGCCGCGGCCACGCTGCTCGGATTCGCCGCGTATTATCAGGTGGCGCACGATCAGGACTTTCTGGCGCGCGAGGCCAAGGTCTTTGAAGACGACGGCGTCAAACGGCCGCAGCGCAATCCGCGGCTCAATTCGCTGGCGCGCGAAATCCGGCGCGGAAACATTTTCGATCGAAATGGTGTTTTGCTCGCCACCAGCGATTGGAACGAACTGGAGCGGCATCGCGATCAATACTCGAAGCTGGGTGTTTCCATCGACGCGGCTTGTTCGCGGCTCGACAACCGGCATTATCCTTTCGGGCCGCTGACTGCGCACCTTTTAGGCGATCTGCGCACCGGCGAGAATTTCCACGCGACCAATGCATCGCTGATCGAGCATGACTCCAACATGAAGTTGCAGGGCTTCGCTGATTATCGCGAACTGGCGCCGTTGATCCGTTATCGCCATCAGCCGGGCAATCCCGAGATCGCGAAGTTGCTGGCGCGTGATCGCAACGTGATGGCGTCCATCGATATTCGCTTGCAGATGCGCGCGGCGAAGGTGTTGGATGATCAGCTGGTGAAATCCCACAAGGACAAGGGCGCGATCGTGGTGATGGATCCGAACAGTGGCGATGTGCTGGCGCTGGTGAGCGCACCGGCGCCGGTTGTCACATTGGGAGCCCAATCGCCGGCCACGCCCGAAGAGCTGTTCGATCGCGCGCGCTACGGCCAGTATCCGCCGGGTTCCACTTTCAAGCTGGTCACCGCCATGGCCGCGCTGCGGCTGGACCCGGCGCTCGAGAACAAAAGCTTCAGTTGCCGGCGTCTTCCCGATGGCCGCGTGGGCGCGATCATTCCCGGGTGGCGCAAGCCCATCCGCGACGACGTGGGCGATTCCGCGCACGGAACGCTTAACCATGCATCGGGCCATCGCCGTTTCCTGCAACGCGTACTTCGCGCAGCTCGGCGTTTTCTCCGTGGGCGCGAAGCAGTTGAGCGACACGGCCAATCTGCTCGACATCCCGGCCGGAAGCATTCCAGATATTCAAGCCGCGATGCCGTTTGCATCGTATGGACAAGGTCCGGTGTTGGTCACACCATTTAAGATGGCGCGAGTGGCAGCGACTATCGCCGCCAATGGCCTATGCCGGAAGGCCGCTGGGTGATCGATCCGAGCAATGCCCGCACGGCGCCGCCGAAGCAGATTCTGGCGTCCGATCTTGCGGCGTTTCTCGGCAGCGCGATGCGATCCGTCGTGGTCGAAGGAACAGGGCGGCGCGCGATGAAAGGCGAAGCCGTAAGCGTCGCCGGAAAAACCGGTACGGCGCAATTGGACCAGGGCATGCCGCATTCCTGGTTCGCCGGATTTGCCCCGTATGATGGTGATCGCAGCAAAAGCATCGCATTCGCGGTGGTCGTGGAACATGGCGGCTACGGTGGAACGACAGCCGCGCCGATCGCGCGTCAGATCGTGGACGCCGCGGCGGAGTTGGGGCTGCTGAAATGAAAATCTCGGAGCTGATTGAGCGGCTCGGGCGGACCGTGTTCGAAGCACCCTTCGGCGCAACCGCGCAAGTGATGGGCGACTCGCCCGAAGTGGCAGAGATTCGCATCGCGGTGCTGGATGAGGTAAAGAAGAAAATTCAGCGCGCGGGCGGCCATGCACTATTCCCGTACAACATTGTACGCATCCACATCCGCGCCGCGGCTGACGAAGGAGCGGTCTTCGAACGCGACTTTTTCCGCCGGTTCTTCGACGAAGAAGTGCGCAAGGGTTTGTCGAAAGAAGCTTGCCGCTTTCCCGACGACCTGCGCGTAGAGGTTCGGGCCACCAATGAGGAAGGAAAGTGGCTGCGCGTCGAAATGCTGGCCGAAGAAAGCGCGCCGCCGTCCGATGCAGCGCCGCCTGCGCGCCGCACAGCCAAGTTAGTCGTGGCCGCCGGAACCGCCAACAAATCCGAGATCCCGCTCCAGAAGACTCGCACCAATATCGGCCGTTTGACCGACGTCTACAAATCGGAAGGGCTTTCGCGCCGCAACGATCTGGCGTTCGCCGAGGACAATGCCATCAATCGGACCGTATCGCGTGAGCACGCGCACATCCTGCACGACAAGAAAACCGGCGAGTATCGACTGTTCAACGATCGCTGGTACAAGCGCGGCAACAAAGCCGAGAACAACTGCGGCCTGTGGATCGTCCGTGACGGCATGGGCCAGGAAGTCCATCGCGACACCCGCGGAACGCGCTTGCTTCCCGCGGACGAGATTCACTTAGGGAAAGCAGTCCTCAAGTTTCAGGTCAAGTGAACTAGGTTAAGTACTTTCAGTGGAGTCACAGCCGGCCGCAGCCAGCGACGACGATTGAGCCAATCAGACTCACCGGCAAAGATCTGGAGATGGTACAGTGTTTTTTGGCTGCCCGGCTATGAACGCAAAAGCCAAACTGCGACTAAAAGGAAAAAGATGAAAACTCTTTCTATCGCGGCCGGCATACTGGCCCTCGCTTCAGGTAGCTTCGCCCAGTCCACTCCGTCCGCGGCGCCGCCAAACGCGACTCCCGCCGCCGGCGCCGTGGCAGGTGGGCGGGTATCCTACAGCCATATTTACCTGCTCAGCAAAAACCCCGAGGCCCAGAGGCATTTTTGGGTAGACATTATGGGTGCGACGGCTGGTAAGATAGGCAGCGGTCTCGATGTGTACACGCTGCCGACCATGCGCGTCATGGTCAATAAAGGTGACCCTGCCGCCGGAAGCGAGGGGTCGATCGTTAATCACGTGGGATTCCGGGTTCGCGATATCAAAGACATTTTGGATAAGGCCGCTGCCGAGCACTACACCATTCAAGTAGTAAATCCGAATAAAGACAAACCCAACCAGGCGTTCTTGCTCGGCCCGGACGATCTTCGCGTCGAATTGCTCGCTGGCCCTAACATAACGGCTATAGCGGAAAACCACCAGGTCCACTTTTTTACGCCGGACGTCGACGGCATGCAGAAGTGGTACCTCACGAATCTTGGCGGTACAGGCCAGGCGCTCGGAAAAGTGAAAGTTATAAACCTGCCCGGGACCATGCTGCTGTTTAGTCCCACCGATAGCCCCGTTGTTGGAACCAAGGGGCGCGTGCTTGATCATGTCGGCTTTGAAGTAAAGGGCCTCGAAGATTTCTGCAAGACCTTGGAGGCGAATGGCCTGAAGCTCGATACTCCGTATCGCAGGTCGCCCCAGATGGCGCTGGCTTTTCTGACCGATCCCTGGGGTACCCGGCTCGAATTTGTAGAACATTTCGCGCAGTCAACCGGCCAAAACCAGAAGCCGGCCCAACAGTAGCCAGGGAAGCGGCGAGTTTCGCGCAGCGGCGCACTCGGAGCCGCTGGCGAACTTGCACCGGAATTTGAACCGCCGAAATGCCGCCGAAGGGCAACCGGTTCGACGCCGGGTTCACGTCCGGCGATTCTCCGATTGGAAGAGCGCGATTCCGAAGATCGTGTGCGGTCGTCGCGAGAGCGCCTAAGCGAACAGCGCTGGAGCTAGCCCCGAACTCAGACCAGGTCGAGCGCCTGCTCGAAATCGGCCATCAGATCGCGCCAGTCTTCGATGCCGATGGAGATGCGCACCAGGCCGTCGGTGACTCCCGCCGCGGCGAACTCTTCTTCGGTGAAGCCCGAATGGGTGGTGGTCTTCGGATGGCACACCAGCGTTTCCACGCCGCCCAGCGATACGGCGTTGCGCGCGATGCGCAGGTTGCGCAAGAAATTCGAACGCGGCCCTCTTGCCGCCGCGCAGATCGATGGACAACATGCCGCCGGGGAAATCGCACTGATTGCGCGCGATCTCCACTTGCTCGGGATCGGTGAATAGCGTCGGATACAAAACGCGGTCGATCTTGGGGTGCTTCGCCAGGCGGATCGCGATGCGCTCGGCGTTTTTGCTCGAGCGGTTCATGCGCAGCGTGACGGTGGGCAAGCGGCCTTCCAGCATCCAGCATTCGTCGGGTTGCAGGATGTTGCCGAACAAGTTGCGCTTGGAGCGCATCTGGCGAATCAGCTTCGGATCGCTCGCAATGGCGACGCCGGCGATCAAATCGCTGAGGCCTGAAAGATACTTGGTGGCGGAGTACAGGCTCAGGTCGGCGCCCAGCATCAGAGGATGCTGGAACGTCGGGCCGAGCAGCGTGTTGTCCACCATCACCAGCGGCTTGGGATTGAGGTGCGCCACTCGCCTCGGCGGCGTGCCGGATGTCGGTCATCACGATGGTCGGATTGGCCGGCGTCTCAATCAGCACGATGGCCAGGTTCTTGGCCGAGCGAATGGCTTCGTCCATCTCGCCGGTATGCCCGGCCTCGACGGGAATGCCGCCGATACCCAGAGTGCTGAGAAAATCCTCGATCAAATGCTGCGTGCCGCCGTAAATGGGGACCGTGTAGACGATGTTCTGGCCGGGCCGCGCGAACGCGAACAGCGCGGTCATGATGGCGGCCATCCCGGAGTTGAACACCAATGCCGCGTGCGCGCCGGTTTCAAGCGGCACCAGACGCTCTTCCAGAATTTCGGCGTTGGGATGATTGAAGCGCGAGTAAATCAGGTCGGGCTGCTCGCCGGCGTCGGGCTGGGCGCGTCCGGCCACCAGATCGAAGGCGCGCTCGGCGGCTTCCGGGCTGGGGAAGACGTAGGTGGAACTGCGGAACACCGCGGGCCGCGCCGATCCGACCGAAAGGCTGGGATCGAAACCGCGGGTGAGAACCTGTGTGGGCGGGCGGAGGTCCTGCTGATCGCTCATAACGTGCCTCCGTCTTTTAGTGTTAGCATCACCGCGCGAGTCTAAATCGCCGCTCCTCACGGTCGCGGTTCGGTTACGATGTGCGCGAGAATAGCGACAGCAGGCCGGAGAGCGAACTGTTTTTCTTGTTCGGCGCTTCCGCGCTCCCGGCCAGGCGATCCGCCAGCCCGATCACGCTTTTGCCGAAGCTGGTGGCGGGCCCCAGCGGCTTGCCCTCCATCAGCGACTTCTGGATGGCTTCGTAATCGCTGGGCATGATGTGAAAAATGTCGGTGTGCAGCGCGGTGCCGATGACATCTTTGCTCAGACCGGTGTGACGGTCATAGCGGTTCACGATCAGACGGAGCTTGAAGCGGCCGACATTGTTGGCATCCAGGTAGCTCAGCGCGCGCTGCACCGCTTGCAAAGCGGTGAGCTCGTTGGTGGTCACCAGCAGAATCTCGTCGGCCAGTTGAGCCTGGCTGAGGTTCCAATCTCCGTACACGCCGCCGGTATCCAGCACCACGATGTCGTACGTGCCGCGCGCGTATTCAATGATGCTGCTGGCGTCCTTCAGCTCGCTCATTCCTTCCGTCATCACTTCGGGTGAAAGCAGTACGTCTACTCCTTGCCGGCTGGTGACGACTGATTTCCACAAGTCGGCGTCGATATCGTGCGAGCGCGCCAGCGCGTCCATGAAACTGTAGTTGGATTTGATTTTCAGCAGGAACGACAGCGTTCCGGCCAGCGGATCCAGGTCCGCCAGCAGAATGCGCTTGTCGCCGCGCTTCATCTGATACGCCAGATTGCTGGCGATGGTGCTGGCGCCGCAGCCGCCTTTGGCGGGCATAATGCAATACACTTTGCCTGAGTTCGCTGGCCTGGTTGGGCTGGAGCCGGGCAATCTTTTGCAGCGCCCCTTCCACTTGTTCGGAGGTAAACGGCGGAATCAGGAAATCGCTGGCGCCCTGGCGCAGGCAGCGCAGCACCAGTTCGGGGTCGTTGTTCGCAAGAACCACGATGATCGGCAACTTGGCATCCAGGCGCAGCAAGTCCGGTATCAGGGCCAGTCCCGGGTTCGCTGGGTTCGCCGATCTCGAGCAGGCAAAGATTGGGAGTCTCCGCGCTCAGCACCTCGGCCAGTTGGTGGCGCATCGGGTAGGAGTTCAGGTCGTGACCCGAAAAAGTGGGCAGATGCTTGCGGAGAAGCGGCGCTAAATCCCGTATTATCTTTTGGTTAGGGCAAATGAACAGCGCTTTCCACGTACCACTGAATTTCGGGGCGTCAGGCTGGGGCATCGGCGCACTGCGGACTTTCCATCGTGAGAGTCCTAACCGATCAAATCGGCTAGTGTTGATGATAACATGAGAGCCTTCGCTCACCCGATCAACTAAACATTCGAACGCACTCGCCGATAAGGCTTAGTTTGATTCACGAATCAAACTGAGGCCCGCATGCGAAAGGCGTGCCGGCAGGTAAGAGACCGCTGGTAAAAGAACGGGTAAGAGACCAAACATGAGCGAAGACCACTCGAAGAAAACTGTCGTCGTGTGCGACACCCAACCGATAACGGCGGAAGGATTGCGAACCTTGCTGACCGCGGCCGGAGACCTGGAGTTCCTGGCCTCTTTGAATTCGCTGGAAGCAGCCACGCAGCTGGTGACCGCCCGGCCACCCGATGTTGTGATCGTGGACAAGGGATTCGGCATGCGAATCGTGCTGGATTGGATTCACGATTTGAAAATGGCGGACGCCGCGCCGGCCGTCATCGTCTGGGGCGTTTCGATGACCGAAGCCGAAGCGCTGCGCCTGCTGCAGGCCGGCGCCAAGGGCATTGTCCGCAAGACCGCGGATGTGGAAAGCATCCTGAGCTGCATTCGAACCGTGGCCTCGGGACGAAGCTGGATGGAGGATTGCGTGTTCCGCGATTCGGCGCGGCAGGAGCGCTACCCCCGATCTGAACTGACCCCGCGCGAGCACCAGGTGCTCGAAATGGTGGAGCAGGGGTTCAAGAACAAAGAAATCGCGCTCGAATTGGGCATCCGGCCGGGAACCGTCAAGATCCATCTGAAGCATATCTTCGAGAAGACCGGGGTGCGGGGCCGTTACGGCCTGGCCATCAGCGGCCTGAAGGAGCGCGGATTGGTTTCGATGGTGAGTTAAGCCTGCACAACCTGCGGGCGCGGCTCGGTATGAGCTGGGAGCGTCAGGCCGGGGCTGCGCCAAACAAACAGCACGCCAAACGTTCCCACACGCCAGGTGGTAAGATGGACGCTCAGATCGTAAATTCGGGCAATGATCGGCGAGACTCTTCGGCACTATCGCATCGAAGCCAAGCTGGGCGCGGGAGGGATGGGTGTTGTCTATCGCGCGCTGGACACCCATCTGGACCGCTCCGTCGCCGTGAAAGTGCTGCCTTCGTCGGCCGTCACCAACGCCGACCGCCGGGCCCGTTTCTCGCAAGAGGCCAAATCCGCGTCGGCCTTGAACAATCGCCACATCGTCACCATTTTCGATATCGACACCGGGCAGGTGGATGGGCAGCCGGTGGATTTCATCGTGATGGAGTACGTGGCCGGCAAGACGCTGGACCGCATGATCGGCCGCAAGGGCATCCCGTTGAATCAGGCGCTGCGTTATGCCATCCAGATGGCCGATGGGCTGGCCGCGGCGCACGCCGCCGGTATCGTGCATCGCGATCTGAAACCCGCCAACGTCATCGTGAACGAGAATGGCGAGGTCAAGATTCTCGACTTTGGCCTGGCCAAGCTGACCGAGATCGAAGAGCCCGACGTTTTCGCCGTGACGCAGAGCGTGCACATCGATGCCGCGCTGCGGACCGAAGCCGGAACCATCATCGGCACCGTAGCGTACATGTCGCCGGAGCAAGCGGACGGGCATCCAGTGGACGCACGATCGGATATTTTCTCGTTCGGTGCGGTGTTGTACGAGATGGTAACGGGCAAACGCGCGTTTTCCGGCGACTCGAAGCTTTCCACGCTGGCGTCGGTGCTGCATTCCGAGCCCGTGCCCCTGAGTCAACTGGGTCCGGCTATTCCGCGCGACGTGGAGCGCATCATCAGCCGCTGCTTGCGCAAGGATCCGCAGCGCCGCTGGCAGAGCATGGCCGATATTAAGGTCGCGCTCGAAGACCTTCTCGATGAATTGGAATCCGGCAAGCTGGGGCTGGTGGATGGCCGGGTGGTGGCTGTCCAGCCCAGGCACAGCGCTCGGACTTTGCTGTGGCCGGCGGCCATCGTCATCGCTTTGCTTCCGGGCTTCTACGCCAGTTGGAGATTTCTGAAGCCCGATCAGCCGACCTTCCAGCGCTTGACTTACCGGCGCGGCGAGATCCCAGCGGCGAAGTTTTCGCCCGATGGCCAGACCGTGGTGTTCAGCGCGCAATGGGCCAATGAGCCGACCAATATCTTTTCCATGCGCCCCGGCAGCCGCGAGTACCGGCCGCTCGATTTGCCGGAAGGCCGGATCCTGGCCATCAGCTCGCAGGGTGAAATGGCCATTTTGCTCGGTCCCACTACCAATGGAACCACCGGAACGCTGGCGCGCGTGCCGTTGTCGGGCGGAGCGCCGCGCGAGATTCTGGAAAACGTCAATGACGCCGATTGGTCGCCCGGATGGTTCCACGCTCGCGGTTTCGCGCACCGTGGGTGGCAAGAATCGCATCGAGTATCCCATCGGTACGGTGCGTTACGAAAACGAGGGGCGTTCGCCGGTGCTGCTGCGCGTTTCGCCCAATGGCGAATCGATCGCGTTCTTCGAGCCTGACAACGATGTCGGCGACTATACCGTGACGGTGCTGGACATGAAGGGGCAGAAGCGTGCTCTCTCGGGCGGCTGGCAGGCTGTGGGAGGCCTCGCGTGGTCGCCCCAAGGCGACGAGATCTGGTTCGGCGGAGCGAGGGCGGGCGGGGAACCGGCGTTGCGCGCGGTGACCCTCAGCGGAAAAGAGCGGCTGGTGGTGCAGACTCCCGCGTCCATGCTGGTGGACGATATCGCGCGCGACAAGAAGGTCCTGTTCACGGTGGTGGATTCGCGCGTGGGGATTTCGGCTTTGGCGCCGGGCGCCAAACAGGAAAGCGATCTTTCGTGGTTCGACGCCAGCCGGGTCTATGATATTTCTGCGGACGGCAAGACACTCCTGTTCGCGGAGCTGTCTTATGGCCAGGCGCGCAATCCCGCCATCTATCTCCGCAAAACGGACGGCTCCCAGGCGGTGCGCCTGGGCGATGGCAACCTGCCCGCGCTGTCGCCGGACGGAAAGTTTGTGGCGTGCATCTTGAATAACGGTCCAAAGACGGAGCTGAGCCTGCTGCCCACGGGCCCCGGCGAGGCGCGCGTTTTCAGTACGCCTGGCATGCACTATGAGCGCGTGGAGTGGTTCCCCGACGGCCAGAAACTGCTGTTCACCGGCAATGAGCGGAACCGGCCCATGCGCAGTTACTTGCAGGATATTCGCGGCGGCGCGCCGTGCCGCTGACACCGGAAGGAATATCGGCGTCGCACGTTTCGCCCGACGGGCAATACGTGACGGCCGTGGTGGCAGGCAAGCTGAACCTGATTCCGATCGCGGGGGCGGCGTCCAGGCCAGCCGGTCGACGTGCAACGCCGGGGAGTCGGTAGTCCGCTGGAGCGCGGATGGCCGCTACCTGTTTTTGCGCCAGGACGAAGGTCTCACGGCTGTGAAGATCAGCCGGCTGGATTTGGCCAGCCGCCGTGAGGAGCCGTGGAAGGAGCTGAAGCCGGCCGATCCGGTGGGTGTGCAGATTCGGCGAAGTTGTCATGACGCCGGATGGGAACGCTTACGCGTATTCGTTCCAGCGCGACATCTGCACGCTATATTTGGCGGACGGGCTGAAATAGTCCGACTCCCTGGGGTTGCGGCTCGGTAAGCCCGATCATCGGTGGGCGATCACCAGCAACGATCGCGCGCGTTTGACAACGCACTCGACGGCGCGTTTTAGATTCTCCGGGTCCAGCGCGGCGAAGCTTTCGTCCAGCACCACCAGTTCGGCGTCCTGCAACAGCGCGCGAGCGATGTACAAGCGGCTGCGTTCGCCGTGCGAAAGCTGCCAGCCGGTTTCGCCCACCATTTGCAGCATGCCGGCGGGCATGCGGTCCAGCAGATCGCCCAGGCCAAGTTCATCGCAAATGGCGCGCGCTTCTTCGAAATCGGCGGGCGTAAGAATGGCCGGATGTCCCAAGAACAAATTGAAGGCGAATGTTTCGGCCAGCACGTGATTCTCATGGAACTGGGGCGCGGCGGCCAGGCGTCTGCGCCATTCGGCGGCGCCCAGCGTCGGGCGATCGAAACCGTCCATGAAGATGCGGCCGGAGTTTGGTTCGCGAAGCCGGTCAGCAGGGAGACCAGCGTGGATTTTCCGCCGCCCGATGGACCTTCCAGAACCACGCGCTCGCCCCTCGCGATTTCGAGATTTGCGCCGCGCAGCACCGGTTCAGCACGGTCGCTGTAGCGGAAGACCAGGTCGCGAGCGTCCACTACGTAGCGGTGAATTCCCGGAGGCGACAACGTCGAGAGCGTCCGGGCAATCTCCTGGCGCTCAGCGGCGCGGAACAGAACGGATGTCCGCTGCCAGGCCACTGCCGCGCCCGCCAACTGCCACGCGCCGGCTGCCAGCCGCCTCCAGGCACGGTATGCGAGCAGCGTGCCGCCGACGGCGATCGCGATTCGCGCGGGCGAAGCGTTCCCGTACACGAACGCGGGCGCCAGACCGAGCCAGGCCGAGTACCAGCCAGCCGCGAGGAACCAGGGCGATCAATCTGGCGGTCGATCCGATCCATGACTTTGGAACGCTTCAAATAATTTTCCAGCGCTTCGTCTTCCCCGTCGTGCCAGCGATCTGAAGAAAGCTGCGCCAGGCGCGTGCGGTGCCCGGCCATGCTCTCCACCAGATCGTGCGTCATCGCCAGGCGAACTTCAGTCCAGTCGCGATTGCGCTCGAAAATACTTCCACGCGATGGCAGCCGCGACCAGGAGCCAAAGGAAGAGCAGCGCCGATTGCAGCAGGCCGCCCGCGCCTGCCGCCAGCACGAAGGTCGCGACGATAATTTCGATGAGCGCCAGCAGGGCGAGAAAGCCTCCGCTCAAGCGCCAGCGCCTCCACGGCTTCCGATTCGAGCACGCGTCCCAGGAGCTGCCCCGCGCCTTGATGGCGGAGGCTGTCGGGATCCAAGCGCAGCGATCCGAAGAACAGGCGCTGCTTCATGAGTGCGCCCGCCCCGATGGCGGCCCAGCCTTGCAATCGCGTGATCAGCACGCGCAGCGGGACCAGCGTCAGCAGCAAGAGCGCCCAGGGAATCAGCCATCCGCGATCGGTTCCGCCGCTGAGGACGTGCGAGCCAACAAGGTACCATGCCAGAATCCACAGCCCGTATTGCAGCGCGTGAGCGATGGCGAGCGCGAGCAGGCGGCCGGGAACTCCGCGCGTGCCGCAGTTGCCGCCAGAAGCTGGCGCCGGGCGGCAATCGCAAAAGCCAGATGCCGCGGATACGTTTGGAGCTGAGGCGTTCGCGCAGAATGGCCTCGCGCGCCCGAGCTTGTTTGGCGGCGGGGATTTTTGCGCGATCGAGCATCTCTTGAATCTCGCGCAGGATGGGCGCTTCGATGGCGGCGCAAAGTGCGGAGCGGATGATGGCGGGATCGACGCGGACTTTCTTGAGTTCGGGCGTAAGCAGGATGGAGCCGGGCAGGAGCGCGAGAAACAGCGTGGGCCGGTGGGGATTAGAGTGCCGGCCCCATGTGGGCGAGTTGGCGCTCGAAGTCGGCGTAGGTGGTTTCGGCGGGTTGGGCTTCGAAGCCCATGGTGAGCGCGGCACTTTCGATCCAATGGCAAGAGTCCAGGGATTGGGGGTTGGGGATTGGCGGCGCCAGAGTGGCACGCGGCACGCAAGAGGCTGAGGGCTTCGCCCAAGACGAGAGGAGGCCAGAGCCACGAATCAGGTAAGTTGGCCATTCTTCAGACTCAGGTGACGCCACTCGGGGCCATTCCAAATTTCGTCGCGGATCGCGTTCTCGGCTTCGAGCATGGCGTGAAGGCGAGGTAACTGGCGCGGATCGCCATCCTCGACGATTCTGCCCGTCTTCCATCACCAGCACGCGCTCGAATGTCATGGCCTCCGCGATGTCATGCGAGATGGCCAGCAGCGTGGCGTCGCGCCAGACTTCGCGCGACCGGGCCAGCAACTTGTGCCGCTGCTCAAAATCGAGGCCGCGAAAAGGCTCGTCAAGAATCGCCAGGCGCACGCCGGTGCGAAGAAGCGCGCGGCCCAGGCGCACGCGCTGGCCTTCGCCGCCCGAGACTAATCCGCCACCCTCGCCGAGCGGAGTGTCGAGACCGTTCGGAAGTCGCTCGATAACAGAAGCACAATTCCGCGGCGTCGATGGCGCTCGCCGACGTGCGACGGAGGCGTTTCCATAGCGCAGGTTTTCGAGCCAGCGGGCGATTCCAGAGCTGCACCGCCGGATCCACCCACGCGATATGCGGGCGCAGCTGATCGAGGAGCGAATCGTCCATTGCGACGCCATCCACGAAGACGCTGCCGGAAGCGGCGCGATGCCAGCCCAGCAGCAATCCAACCAGGCTCGATTTTCCGGCTCCTGAAGCGCCGACGATCGCCACGTGGGATGCGGCCGGAATCTTCAGGTTGATGTCGCGCAGAACCTGATGCCCCGCCGCGACGACATTGACGTTTTCGAATTCGATGGAGACGGCCGCGCCGGTTTGGACTGCGGTGACAACGCCGGCGGTCCGCTGTTCCAATGCGCCCAACGGCTCGAGCAATCGCAGTGTGACGTTGCGATACGAAGGATACTGCCAGGCAATGATCGCGACCTCCTGGCCGAGCGCCGGCAGATTGAGCGCCCAGTAGACCAGCAGCAACACCGCGCCAGCATCGCCTGTGCGCCCCAGGTGCGACGCCAGCAGCCAGATGGCGAGGCCGAAGCCTGCCAGAAACTGGAGCGTTTCAAGCGAAAGGACGGCGCGCTGCAGATTCAAGCCGGCCCGCGCCCACTCCGTGAGCAGGCTCTCGTGCTCGCGGCGCACAGCCGGTTGTCCGCCGTGCGCGTGGATGGCGACCAAACCGAGCAGCGCATCCAGATAGAAATGCGTGAGCGCGCCCGCATGCGTGCGCAAACGCAGATCGCGCTCCATCAGCCAGGGCTGCGATGCGAGTGGAATTGCAAGGGAGGCGAAGGCGGCCGCGAGCGCTAGGGGCGCGGCGGCGGGATCGATCCAAATGATGCCCGCGGCGGTGAAAACAATTTCAAAGCCGTAGCGCAGAAGCTGGCCGCCGAGCTCGGGCAGGCGCCGGATCAGGTGAATGCTGTGGCTGCGCTCGGCCATGTCGGACTTGAGGCGGCTTTGAAAATAGCGGTCGCCGAGCCGTGGGAGCTTTTCCAGGAATGCGAGGCGCAGACGAATTTCCAGGCGGCGGCCCAATCGCAGCAGGCTGGAAGCGATGGGGATTTCGAGCAGCAGGAGGGCGGCCGAGAACGCAATAGTAACCGCGAAAAGACTGCGACCAAAACCGATCAATCCGCGAAATAAAATTGCTTCGACGATCACCGCGGCTGCGGCCAACGCGAGCGCGATGACGATCATGGCTGGGGTGAAGACTCCATCGGCGCGGAGCAATCGCAGCAACTCGACGCCCGGGCGGGCTGAGGGTTGGCCGAGCGCCGCCGATAGTTCGGCCGAAGAAGGCGTAGCGCCTCCAAGACCCAACGCGCGAACTAAAACTGCGCCGCGCATGACCAAGCCATCGCCGCTGGAACGAACTGACCAATAGTGTTCCGGGATGGTGTCGTCCTGGCGGAGAAATTCGTCCAGCACGCGCTCGCTCTCGGGACCGCGATGGATGGCGCCGGAATCCACCAGGGACGAAAGCATGCGAACCCCAGCGTCCAACGCTGCGAGCGATCGCCAGCCAGGATCGTTGACGGCTTCAGTGACCGCGTGCTGGTTATCGATGCCGAGCGATTGCAGGCGGCGTCGCAAGGGCGCGAGAAAATCCCGGGAGCCCGCATACTCGCGCCAATCATCTGTTGCGACCTGCTGCTCATGGACGTAGAGATCTCGGAGAAAGCTCGCGCCACTCACCCAGCGCCGCCCCACCGCGGGGTCCATCAATTCAACGAATCGGCCGAACCGGCGCCAAACGATGACGAAATGGGTGACGCCAGAGGGCAGAACGACGACGGCGATGGCCGGCAGCGCGCGCGCTTCCTCCATCAGGACGTGATCGGACGGCAGCATGATCTGCTCGGCTTGCAATCCGAGCTGATTCGCAACTTCTTCGATGGTGTCGATCGACGTGCCGTCCACGCCGGTCTGGCAGGCTTCGCGCAGGCGGCCGTAATTGACGGGGATACCAAAGCCTTCGAGCAGCGACTTGAGCGCCGCCGGGCCGCAGTCCATGTTGGAGGTCTGGACCACCTCGGGGACCAGGAGCCGCATCGCGCTTCGTCATCGGCGAGCGCTTCGTCATCGAGCGCCGCGCGTCAGAGTTCGAAACGCGATGGCCGCTGGGGACACGCGGGAGACTTCGATCTCGGCGGAAGACGATGACGAAGTGGCTGTTGGCGATTGGCTATTGGCTGGCAAGGCGAGCTCGATGTGGTCAGAGGAGATCGATTGAACCCGACAAGAAAAGGCGCTGCCGCCGACGTGCAGGAGCGCGGGTTGGCCAACGTGGATGCGGCTGAGAACGTCGGGTGGGAAGTACGCGATGGCGCGTCCGGATTCGAACTGCACATTCGTGGTGGATTCGTATTGCGGCACGCGCGCGGCGAGCATCCACCAGGTCCAGGCGATGAGCACGATCGCGGCTACCAGCAGCCCGAGATTCGAGCTGCGAAAATCGTCGGCGTCGAGGGCGCGCAGGGTTCGGGCGAACGCGATTCCCTGGTTCATGGCTGGGCGCTCGCATTCGCTCGCGCGGGCTTGGGGGTTGGGGATTGGCGGCAAGCGCCATATCGTTCGTTTGTGGGATTGGGTTCGTTTCGCAATTCGCTATCCGCTCGCTATTTGAGGCTTTCGCCGTGGGCCACGCACTTCTAATGAGTGTATCGTGCGGTCAAGCGATGCGGATTCGAAGCCCCGAGATTTTCTGCGGACTTAGCTAGCGCCGTGTGTTGTGAACGGCTCAGCCGACTTCTGTAGCTCAATCGCCGCACCGATGTTGCGCTCGATTTCCTCGATGGTGCGGCCGGTGGTAATGCAGCCGGGCAAATCGGGAACGTAGGCGGAAAGATTGTTTGCGCCTTGCTCGATGACAATCGCGTATTTCCTCATTGTTGCTCCCTGGTTCTGTGGCTCGTCCCTTCATGTCCACGCGGGCGCGGGGCGGTCCTTGAGCCAGAGGATGAAATCCAGTGTGGGTGGCTGGCCGCCTGCGGAGCGCAACCGTGTCGCGCACTGGCCGCGATGCGCCTGGCTGTGCATCAACACTTGCAGCATGGCCTGCGGGAGGGTCAATTTCACGCCAGGAAACCACGGTGGCTCAATCACGCGCGTCAGAGACGTGTCGGCGAGGTCCTTCGCGAACGCGATTTCGGCGGGATGGGTATCGCGGAAGCGGGCCACCAAAGCATCGAACGTCTCGGGCGCCTTCAACTCGGCGGCCATATCGAGCGGCCATTTCACGAACAGCGCCAGGAACGCGCGTTGCACGGTGATCATGTGGTGCAAGGTTTGGCGCAGCTTCTCGTCATCCACCGCGGCCGGACAGGCGCGAACGGCGGCTAGCATGGTCGCGTCGGCCCAGGCTTGATGCTCGAACAGGTCGGTAAACAGAGGAAGCACCTGGATATCGTACCGCAGCTATTCCGCGGCGGCCTGCTTCAGCAGCGGCTTCATATTCAAGTTGCGGATCAGCCGGTGCAAGTAATTGGGATGCAGTCCGAGCAGCTTGGCGGCTTCGGTGTAACTGCCTTGCGCGGCCTCAAAGGCGTTCAAGATGAGCTGCGTTTTGGCTTCTCTGAGGGAATCGTGAAATGCAGTCACGCTGGCGCCGGCCGATTCCGCCTTTTCCAGCACGGCTTCGGGCAGGTCCTCGGGAAGAATCATGTCGGTGGATCCCAGCACCACGGCGCGTTCGATCGCGTTTTCGAGCTCGCGCACGTTGCCCGGCCAATCATAGTTCATCAAACAAGCGCGCGCCTGCGGCGAGACGCCCAGCACCAGCCGGTTGGATCTTTGCGAAAACTTTGCGGCAAAGTAGCTGGCCAGCAGAGGAATATCCTCGCGGCGCTCGCGCAAAGGCGGCATCCGCAGCGAGACCACGTTGAGGCGATAGAAAAGATCCTCGCGGAAACGGCCCCTCTTGACTTCTTCTTCCAGATCGCGATTGGTGGCGGTCACCAGGCGCACGTCCAGCTTGATGGTGCGCGTGCCGCCCACGCGCTCGAATTCGCGCTCCTGCAGCACGCGCAGGAGTTTGGCTTGCAGCAGCGGCGCCAGCTCGCCGATTTCGTCCAGGAAAACCGTGCCCCCCTCGGCGATTTCGAGCTTGCCTTTCTTCTGCGCGATGGCGCCGGTGAAGGAGCCTTTCTCGTGCCCGAACAGCTCGCTTTCGAGCAGGGTTTCGGCCAGCGCGGCGCAGTTGATGGCGACACAAGGCTTGCTGGCCCGGCCGCTGGTTCGATGGATGGCGCGCGCCACCAGCTCCTTGCCGGTTCCGCTTTCACCGAAGATCAGCACGGTGATGTCGCGGGGCGCCACGCGCGCGATGAACTGATAGACATCGCGCATGCGCGGGCCGTCGCCCACCATGTTGTGCTCCAGGCTGATCTCGTCCTGTAAACGGCGATTTTCCTGCTCCAGCGATTCCATGCGGCGCGCGTTGTCCAGCGCCGCCGCGGCGATGCTGCCGATGGCAGTCAGCAATTGCAGGTGATTCTCGTCGAAGCGAGCCTCGGGGTTGGTGGCATCCAGGTAGATGACTCCCAGGATCCGGTCGAAGACCTCCAGCGGCACCGCCATCACGCTGTGGATGCGCCGCTCCACAATGCTCGCGGTCTCGGAGAACGTTTCGGTGGCCGGCAGGTCGTTGCAGACCACCGCCACGCCATCGGAGAGCACTTGCGAAACGATGGTCCGGCTGACTTGCACCGCCTGGTTCGGCCCGGTGCGCCGATCCCATCCGAACACGGAGGTCCATTCCTCGGTGCCGTGCTCGCATAAGCAGAATGGCGGCCCGATCGGCCGGCGCCACTTCGAAGATGGAGTCGAGCACTTGTTTTTCCAAGGCTTCCAGCCCGCGCACCGAGTTCACTATTTTGCTGATGCGGAGCAGAGCGTTCAGATCGGCGACGGTCCGGCTGGCGGTACGGATGTTCTTGAGCTGGGCATTTTCGACATCGTACAAATAACGAGCATCCTGCTTGCGCAAGACAATGGTGGAGCCGCCGCCGGGATCGGAGCTTGTCGAAAGCCACCGACGTGGAAACGTTCTTGGCCTCTTCCGTTTCGGGCAGCACGAAGATGAAGAGCGAGTTTCCGATCTTGATTTCGTCGCCGGACGCGAGTGCGCGCTCGGTAACTGGGACGCCGTTGACGAACGTACTATTGCGGCTGTTCAGATCCTGGATCTTAAATTGCCCGGCAGTGCCGGTGATCACGCAATGCCGGCGTGACACCGCGGCATCCAGCAGCGAAATCCGGTTGGACGGTTCCCGTCCGATCGACATTTCCTCCTCCGAAAGCGGGATGGAGCTTCCCTTGAGTGGGCCAGCTACCGCCTCGAGTTCAGCGGAAATGTCGGGCATGCTCACGCGTAAGTATAACGGATTGCGATGGCGTGGGGTCATTGAAAGATGGGCGAGCCAGGTGGAAGCCAGGCCTGCAAGGGGGGACGGGTGTATTCGCTAGGCGCTTCTAAGGGGAATAACCTATCCGACTGGATAGGGTGACTATCCGAGTAGATAGTGAAATCTTCGTCAGAGCCTTAGATCTCGTTTTGAGCCTTGAAATTTTTGGAGGGATTTATCCTTTTGGTTCATTGGCCTACAGTCGACTAGTACGTTAGAACTTTGGTTATGGTACTCGTTGGCATCCGAGTTGCACTCCTAAGGGGCGTAAGTAAGCAGATTTGCAAATCAAAGCCAAGAAGGAGGCAGCACCAATGAGGACCAAGACGAAAGTTAAAGCCGGCGGCATCGATCTGGGGAAGCTAGAAAAAGAACCCGGAAGTAAATACCCGCGGCTGGGAACCACACCCAGCCGCGGTTTGTATTTGCTGGGCCTGTTTCGGCTGGTGCGCGCGGCCCGAAACGAACGGCCATCTTCGATGGTTGCCAGGCCGCCAACCCGCTTCGCTTGCAACGATTGGGTACAATTCAGAGTTCGGGAAATGAGCGCGCTGACTCAAGACTTACGGTACGCTCTGCGTACGTTCTCGAAAACTCCAGGTTCGACCGCAGTTGCCATCGTTGTTCTTAGCTTAGGAATCGGCGCCAACGCCGCGATCTTCAGCGTCACCAGCGCCGTCCTGTTTCGTCCGCTCCCTTACAAAGATCCGGCAAGTCTGGTCTTCGTGTGGGAGAGCAACGTTGTCCAAAGCCATGCCGGGCAATGGCGGCTCTCGGCGGCGGATTTCAGAGACTTTCGATCCCAAAATCAAGTCTTGGATCGGATGGGGGCCATGCTGCTTCGAATCCTCGGCGCTGACGGTAGGCGAGACTGCCTGAGCGGATCGAAACCGCCGCTGTTTCGCCCAGCGTGTTTCGAGATCCTGGGAATGAATGCCGGCGCTGGGACGCTCCTTTGCTTCCGATGAGGACCAGCCGGACAAAAGCCACGTCGCGATTCTGAGCGCCGGTCTATGGCAACGCCGCTTTGGCGGGGATCCCAACATCCTGGGTAAGACGCTGTTGCTGGATGGGGGCTCGTATACGATCGTCGGCGTCGCGCCGCCCCAGTTTCGACTTCCGGCAAGCCAGTCCGAGCTTTGGATTCCCTACACGCCCGAACCCAAGGATTTCCTGCCAAGCAACCGAGGCCTTCATCTTCCTGCATGTCCTGGCGCGCCTGAAGCCGGGGAGTTTCCAGAGAGCGGGCGCAAAGTGAAATGCGGATCATCGCGGACCGGCTGGCGCGGGAATATCCAAATTACAATGCGGGCTTCAGCGTGGATCTGGTGCCCCTTCGAGAGCAACTCATCGGCGACATTCGTCCCACTCTGTGGATGCTGATGGCCGCCGTGGTGGCGGTGTTGCTGATTGCCTGCGTCAACGTGGCCCACTTGCTTCTGGCCCGCGCGGGTGCGCGTGAGAAAGAGATCGCGGTGAGGACGGCGCTGGGCGCGAATCCCGGCAGGCTGGTGCGCCAGCTTCTGACCGAAAGCGTTTTACTGGCGGTGATCGCGGGACTTCTTGGGCTTCTTCTCGCTTACTGGGGCACTTGGATCCTGGCGAAGCAGGCGCCGGCGGCCCTGCTGCCAACCGAAGAAATCACCATCGATTGGCGGGTGCTGGCCTTCACCCTGCTGGTGTCGATCCTCACTGGGCTGGCATTTGGCATGGTGCCGGCGTTATCCAGCGCGCGATCGAATCTGAATCTGGTGCTGCGCAGCGGAGGCCGCGCTGGAACCGTGGGCCGGACTCGAACCCGCATGCGGGATGCTTTGCTGGTGTGCGAGGTGGCATCCAGCGCCGCATTGCTGATCGGCGCCGGATTATTAATTCGCAGCCTGGTCCTTTTGCAGGCCGTGAATCCCGGCATTCGAACCGATCACGTGCTGACCATGCAGCTTTCCCTCCCGCCGGCCCGTTATCCCGGCCTGAAAGTGGGGCTGTTCTACGAGCAGCTTCTGCCGTCAAGTGGCGGGGCTGCCGGGAGTGCAAGACGCTGGAATTTGCCGGTTTCTGCCCTTGAGCGGGCACGACATCAGCCTGAATTTTCAGATCGAAGGACAGCCGCGCCTGAGCGATGCGGATCAACCGCGCGCCTACTTTCGAGCGGCCAGCGGCGGGTACTTTGCGGCTCTGGGTATTCCTTTGATCCGCGGCCGCTTGTTCGATGAACGCGATACCCGGCAAACGCCCCAAAGTGGTGATCATCAACGAAACCGCGGCGCGGCGCTACTGGCACGGCGAGAATCCAATTGGCAGGCGCATTCTTTCCGGATTGGATGAGGACCAATGGTCCACCATCATCGGAGTGGTGGGCGACGTCAAACATGCTCGGTTTGGACGCCGGAACCGAGCCGGAAACGTACTATCACTATCTGCAGATTCCACCGGAGACAGATGAATCTCGCCGAGGGCGACCGTGGCGCTGGTGATTCGGACCAGCTCCGATCCGGAAGCGATGACCTCCTCAGTACGGCAGCAGCTTCGGAAGCTCGATCCCGGCCTGCCGATCTTCAACGTACAGAGCATGCAGGATGTGTTGAACGGGTCGGTGGCGCAGCCGCGGTTTCGCACTTTTCTGCTCAGCATGTTCGCGGGGTTGGCGCTGGTGCTGGCGGCGCTGGGGTTGTACGGCGTGGTGGCGTACTCGGTGTCGCAGCGCACCACGGAGCTGGCCATTCGAGTAGCGCTCGGCGCCCAGCCGTCGAGCATTTTGCAACTCGTGGTTTTCCGCGCCGCCGGGCTAGCGGCGATCGGCCTGGCGATTGGTATAGCCGCCAGCTCTGGCCGGGAGCCGGGTTATGTCGCGATTTTTGTTTGGTATCGGACCAGACGATCCCATCACTCTCGCCGCCACTTGTCTGATCATTCTGCTGGTAGCCGTAGCGGCCAGTTTGTTTCCCGCTCTGCGGGCTGCCGAGAGTGGATCCTGCCATCGCGCTGCGCGCGGAGTGAGAAGTCCAATATTTCGACCCTGCCCCGGTCCAACGGGATCGTCTGCACCGCCTAACCCTTTGATCTCGATAAAGTTCACCCCCTAGGGTGCCGATCTTATCCGCATGGCAGACGGTGTGTGACTTGAGAGCATAGTCAAGTGGAGGGTTGGGGAAAGAAGTTCTTATTGTTCTTGAACTTAAGGACGTATAGTTGCGGTATCGGCTTAGGGTCTTTTTCGGCGCCGTATAAGGAAATCGGAAGTGGAACAAGCACGGTCTAAGGGAATCCCGATTGCTGCGAGACTCTTTATCGCTGTGATCGGACTCGCCGGTCTGGCGGGAATGGCCGTTACGTTTCGAGGCTGGGCTCCCCAGCCGGAGCCGCGATTCCTGGTTTACCTGGCGCTGGCCCTTCTTTCGTCCGGAATGAAAGTCCGGTTTCCCGGAGTGCAGGGCGCCATCGTCGATGCACTTTGTGTTCACCATGCTGGGGTTGCTCGAGCTCACTCCGCCGGAGACGCTGTTCCTGGCAGTTGCAAGCGCGGCCTCGCAAACTTTTTGGCATGCCAAGGGCAAAGTCAAACTCGTACAAATCTTCTTCAACACCACCTGCATCGCGCTGGCGGTCCTGGCCGCCAGCTTGGGTGTTCCACCGGCCATGGCTTACCAATGTTCCCGAAGGCGAACTGTTGCGGCTTACTTTGGCGGGAGTGCGCGTATTTTGTCGCGAACCACGTACCCCTGGCGATTGTGATCGCTCTCACCGAGGGACAAAGCATCGTGGCGGTAGTTCGAAGCTTCTGCGATTGGTTGTTCTTTTTTTATCTGGTGGGCGTTTCCGTCGCGGAGATCGTGCATCGCGCCATCGCGCGGCTGGGATGGACCTTCACTCTCGCGTTGCTGCCGCCGCTGTATCTGGTCTATCGCTCCATCCGGCTGTACTTCGGCAAGATGGAGCAAGAGAGAGCCCATGCCGAGAGCATGGCGTCGCTGCATCTGCGGACCATCGAAGCGCTGGCCACGGCCATCGAAGCCAAGGACGAATGCACGGGAGACCATCTGCGGCGGGTGCAGGTCTATTCGCTGGAATTGGCCAAGCACCTGGGGCTTTCCTCCGATGAGGTGTACGCTCTGCAGGCCGCCTCCATCCTGCACGACATCGGCAAACTGGCGGTGCCGGACTACATCATCTCCAAACCGGGCAAGCTGACGCCCGACGAATTCGAGAAGATGAAAGTCCACACCGTGGTGGGCGCCGAAATCCTGGAGCAGGTGGCGTTTCCTTATCCGGTGGCGCCGATTGTGCGCTCGCATCATGAAAAATGGGACGGCAGCGGTTATCCCGATGGGCTGAAGGCTCAGGATATTCCCATCGGCGCGCGCATTTTGTCCGCCGTGGATTGTCTGGACGCGCTGGCGAGCGACCGCCAGTATCGCCGCGCGCTGCCACTGGACGAAGCGATGGAGTATGTCGCCGGGCTCTCCGCGCGCAGCTTCGATCCGCAGGTGGTGGACATCCTGAAAACCAACTACCGCGAATTTGAACGCCTGGCTCAAGCCACGCCGCTGCGCAATCACCGGCTGAGCAAGGATCTGATCGTGAGCCGGGGCGAGGCTCCCGACGCCGGGTATGAGAAGAGCGCCTCGGGAGCCGGCGGCGCCAGCGAAGCAACTCATGCGGACTCCATCGCCACCGCGCGCCAGGAGATGCGAGTCATCGTCGATCTGGCGCTGGACCTCAGCAAATCGTTGCGCATGGAAGACGTTCTCTCCATCCTGGCAGCCAGATTGAAGCAACTGGTGCCCTACGACTGCCTGGCGCTCTATATTCGGGAAAAATCCGTATTGAAGGCGCGGTACACCAGCGGTCTGACGAGTCAAATCTTTGCGTCGCTCCAGATTCCCATGGGCCAAGGCCTTTCCGGGTGGGTGGTGGAAAACGGAAAAGCGATCATCAATGGCAATCCGGCCGTGGAACCGGGCTACGCCGCGGTGGCCGGCCAGCTGGACGCGTTGAACTCCGCGTTGTCGATTCCCCTGGGTGACGGCGTGGGTCAAATGAGCGGCGCGCTCACCTTGTATCGCACGGAGAAAGACGCTTATAGCGTGGAGCACCTGCGGGTTTTGCTGGCCATCAAAGGCGACATCGCGCGAGCGGTGGACGGGGCCAGCCGGTTCCAGGATGCGCGCCTGGGAACTGGCGCCGACGAACTGACCGGTTTGCCGAACAAGGCCGCGCTGCTGGCGTACCTGCAAGATGAATTTGCCGCGCAACATAAGCCGGTGACCGTTCTGCTGTGCGATATCGACGAATTCCGCCGGGTGAACGAGTTGTTCGGGCGCTCGACGGGGGATGAGTTGCTGAAGCTGGGGAGCAACATTCTGCGCAATAACTCACGCAGCGCGGACTACATGGCGCGGGTGGGGGCAGACGAGTTTGTCCTGCTGCTGGCGGCGCGGCCCGGAAGAATTGACCGGCAAGATAGAATCGCTAGACCGCCTGGTTACCGCGGCCTGCCGCGACCTGTGTGGAGAAGAAAATTCCGGGCTGGCGGTAGGCGTGGCCTGCTTCCCCGATAACGGCGCCGATGCCGATAGCCTGATGGCATTCGCCGAGCAAGATCTGGCTCGCGCCAAGGAAGCGCGGCGCGCCAGCCGCAATGTCGTGCTGCAGCTGGAGCATTCGGTGCGGCGGCCGGCGTAAGTTCCCGAAACCGCTTCCTCACGGGCGCGGCTCAGTTACCGGCCGCGGCTTTCCAGGCTTTCACTTCCACGCCGCCGTGGATCATGCTTTGGATCATGCCGCCGAAAAATACATAGGGATGCACGGGTTCAAGCGCGCTGGCCTGGTCTAAGCGCTTGCGAAGATCGTCGGGGATGGCGAATTCAAGCGAAGCCAGGTTGTCGTTGAGCTGCGCCAGGCTGCTGGCGCCCAGGATGGTGGACGTGATGCCGGGTTGCGAGACCACCCATTGAATGGCCACTTGCGCCGCCGGTTTTCCAAGCTCTTCGCTCGCGCCCAGCAGCACCTCCAGCATGCGCCAGTTGTTCTCGGTGAATTTGTTGAATGGGCTTCCCTTGGTGAGCCGCCCGTCGCCGGCGCCGGTGTCGCCCTGGCGCTTGTATTTGCCGGTGAGAAAGCCGCCACCGAGCGGGCTCCAGGGACAGATTCCGATGCCCAGCTCCTGCGCGGCGGGGATGTGTTCGCGCTCGATGTTGCGCTCGATGAGCGAGTACTCCAGTTGCAGCGCCGCGACGCCTTCCTTGCCTTGCTGCTCGGCCAGCGTCTTGGCGCGCGCCACATACCAGGCGGGAGTGTCGGAGAAACCGTAGTGGCGAATCTTGCCGGCGCGCACCAGATCGGTGAGCGTATCGACCACTTCTTCCACCGGCGTCACCGTGTCCCAAGCGTGCAGCCAGTAGAGATCGATAAAGTCCGTGTTCAAGCGGTGCAGAGACGCGTCGAGGGCGCGATAGATATTCTTGCGGCCGTTGCCGCCCGAATTGGGATTGCCGGGCGATCCGTTGAACGTGAATTTGGTGGCCAAGACAATCTGATCGCGCAGCTTGCGTTCGTTGATGAACTTCCCGCACATCTGTTCGCTCTGGCCCTTTTGATAGCCGTCGGCGGTGTCGACGAAGTTGCCGCCGGCGTCGACATAGCGGTCGAAGATCGAGCGCGAGACGGCTTCATCGGCGCCCCAGCCCCATTCAGTTCCAAAGGTCATCGCGCCCAGGCAGAGCGGGCTGACGCGGAGGCCGGTGCGGCCTAACGTGGTGTAGGTTTTCAGGTCCATGATGTTGATGATAGCCCGCGAGCGCTGGCTCGCGGCTGGTTGTGGCGCTCGCGTTCGCTCGCGCGCTGTTGGCGATTGGCTTTTGGCAGGCGTGGCTCAGTCGCTCTTTTCCAGAAGTTTTTGCGTGTTCACCAGCAGCGCGTACTGGCCTTCGGTGAGCTTGTCGATTTTTTCGTGCAGGTAGGCGATCTTGGTTTCGGTATTGATGCTGGTTTCAAATTCGATGTCGGAGCGGATGCGATCGAACGTGCGCTGCCGGTTCTGGCTGGTAAGAACGAACAGCGTCAGGAAGATCGCCTCCAGCGACACAACTACCGAGAGGAACTCGAAGGGGTAGGGATCGAAGGCCTTTCGGTTTCCGATCAAGCTGAGATTGATCGCGATCCAGCCGCCCAGAAACACGGCGTGGAAGGCCAGCGACGCGATGCTTCCGGTGAATGCAGGGACGGCGTCGGCCAGCCGGGTGAGAATGGTCCCTTGCTCGGCCGCGACATCGTTGACGTTGCGCGTGACGGTGCGGCGGATCACTTCATCGCTGTGGCGCAGACGGCGCGCGGCGACACTCAAAAGATTCAGCGCCGCAGGCGGGTATTGGCGAACGTAGGCTTCAAAATGAGCGCGGTCCAGGCGCAGCAGCTCGACGTCGCCCAGCGCGGCCACCCAGGCGGTGCGCGGGCCGCTGTCAAGAAGCGCGATCTCGCCGAAGATGTCGCCGGGCTGCGAGGTTTCGAGCGCGATCTTTTCGCCCTGGTCGTTCCTTACATAGATTTCAACCTCTCCCGAGCGGACAATGTACAAGGCATCCCCAGGGTCGCCATAGTTGAAGACGGCCTGGCCGGCGGAATAGCGCAGCAGGTCGATCTTTTCCGCCAGGGCGGCTTTTTCTTCCAGGTTCAGCTCGCGCAGGTGCTCCACTTCGTTGAGGATCGACGCATCAATTGGCATAGTTGTATCAGGCTATCACTGCCTACCACTACCCCTTCTAAAACCTGGGGTATAGCGGATTTGTACCGGACCGTGTATGCTTCGAATCGAGCCGTTTTGGTGATGCCGGAACCGTGGTCCCCCATGGGATAATCGCTTCGTCTCCAGAATTAAGCGAGGTGCTTTCCGTGAAAACCGTTGGTTTTCTACTGATATTCGCAGCGGCCGCTGCGGCGAATCCGATTTATACCGTGGCCGACCTGGGGGGCCTGAATGGCTCGGCCACCGGCTATGCCATCAATAGCTCGGGCACAATCGCGGGGTGGGGCCAGAATCCTTCGGGCGGCCAGCAGGCGTTTATTTCGACACTTAACGGTCTGCAAGCCCTTTCCTCCGGGAGCTTTCGAATCCTACGCCTATGGGATCAATAACTCAGGCACCGTGGTGGGGACGACGTACGACGCGAGCGGGCAGGCGCACGGAACCATCTGGAGCGGGTCCGGCAGCACCGATCTGGGAGCGGGCACCTACGCGATGGCCATCAACAGCTCGGGCGAAGTAGCGGGCGGCAATGGCAACGCATTCGTGGTGGTGAACGGCCAATTGCAAAATCTTGCCACGGTGCCGGGCGTAAATTGGAGCGCCGGCTTACGGGATTAATAACGCCGGAACGGTGGTGGGCGATGGCCAATTGGCCAATGGAAGCTTTCGCGGCGATCATTTGGAACCCGAATGGCAGCGCCACCGTGCTGGGCACTTTTGGGGGTGCGAGCAGCCAGGCGACGGGTGTCAACAACAGCGGCGAAGCGGTGGGATTTGCGAGCCTGGCGTCGGGCTACCAGAATGCTTTTTCGGAGCAAGGCGGCGCCATGCTCGATCTGGGGACGCTGGGCGGGGGAAGCAGCTACGCCTATGGAGTCAACAACAGCGGCGAGATCGTGGGCTATAGCTGGCTGGCCGATGGCGGCCAGAGTGCGTTTCTCTATGCTGACGGCACGATGCTCGATTTGAACTCGCTGCTTCCGGGCAACTCGGGCTGGGACCTGCTTGACGCTTATGGAATCAACGATTCGGGCCAGATCACGGGAGTTGGCATGTATGATGGGCAGCTCAGTGCGTTCGTTTTGACGGATCCACCGGCTGGTTCGGTGGGGATCGCGGCGGTTCCGGAGCCAAGCGAGCTTCTGCTACTGGGCGCAGGTCTGGCTATGATCGCCTTCATTCGCCTGCGACGGCCGCTTGCTTAGGCGCGCGGTTCTGTTGGTGCCTTGGATGGGCTGGCAACCGGCAGGCGGGGCGACCCCGCTGGCCGCGCGTGAGCCAGACGGCGGAACAGGCGAAGCACAGACCAGACGGGTGGGCTTACCGGTTGGCGAGAAGCCGAAGCGGGAACGACGCCCCACACGGCGGAAATCACGGAACGTCCTTGAAACATCATCTCTCTCACCTTGCACTGAGATCGACGCGAGGCTGCTGTAACTTTAGACGGCGCGGTTAAGATCGTCGTTACTGGATCTTTAAGCGCGCGGATGATGGTCGTGACATGGTCGCGCGATGGCGGTGGAGCAAGCGCCGGTGGGTTCCCGATTTGGCGCGAGCCGCTGAAGTGGTAGTGGTCAACGGGAGTATCGCCTCGAATGAATCCGAATCCGGGCCTTGTACCTCCAGGTACCCGGGACCGCTAACCAATGGAGTAGTCCCATCGCTCGCAACGCTGGGAATGGTGGCGTTGACCTGATACAAGCCTGCGAATCCGGGAGCGAGTCCGGAGAAGGCGGGCGTAATCGTTGCGAAATTATCTGCAGAGTCCGTCAGATAAACCGTAGGAGTCGCCGTCGTGTAGTTCAGTGAACTGGTGGGTGCGGCCGTACCGTCGGAGACTGGTGGGCTCACCGCGCCCATTCCCGCCAGATAGATTGCCTCGGTCTCGCCAATCTGGGCGGGGTTCGTTCCTGAAATCACGGAACCATCCGGACGTTCCGAAGCCGCAATTCCAATTCCGCCCGGCGGCGTATTAGTAAAGACCCCAACCGAAGTCAATCCAGTGAACAGCGTCACCACGTTGGAATTTGAATTGTTATTGATTACCTGAACCTGCGCCACCGACGCCGGAGTGGTGATGTAGGGAACGATCACGTTTATTTGGCCGGGACTGACGTAGTAGATGGGCGCTGGAACCTGGTTGATCAACACTTGCACTCCGTTGAGCTTGTTGGGAAACGGCAGGCTGGCGCTGTTGGTGGTGGGGGCCAGGCCGGTGCCGTATAGTGTGATGAATTCGCCCGGCGACAGGAAGGCGGTGAAAGGCGCGGAGCTGGCTGCGTTCACTACGCCCACGGGACTCAAATATACGCCCGAGCCGCTCAGCGATGGCGCCTGAAACGCGACATTCAGTCCCAGATAGGGGCCGAGGCCGTATCCGATGCGAATGGTTCCGTCGGTGCTGCTCACATAATCCTGAGCAAAGGTTGCGTCGCCGGAAGTGCCGTCGCCGTTCAGGTTGTAGGAGTCATAGTAAGTGAAATCGCTGGAGCCGTCATAGATCAACAGTGAATTCACTCTCTGGTGGCCGATAATATTTTGCGAAAAGGCTTGCAGCGATCCGTAATAGCTGTCCAGCAAACTGTAGCCGCTGCCGAGCGTCGAATTATCCAGGTCCAGGCCGGCCTGGTAATAAAGACCATCGTAATTGGACGGATTGCTCGAGGCCGCGCGAACGCCGGCGAACATGTCGAAGCCGTTGTAAGAGCCGCCAAAGATGAAATTGCCGTCCGGCGTGATGTACAACAATTCCGTTCCGGCAATCAAACCCGAACCGGCGGCGCCTCCGAATTTGAGCTGCGCCGCGCCATTGCTGAAAGCATACGTCACGCCGTTCAGGGTTTCGGTGCTGGCCGTCGAATTGGTTCCAACGTAACCAGTCACGTTGACGGTACCGATGTTCCCTTGCCCGTCAGCGGCCATGGTGAGAAGCGCGTCGCCACCTCCGCCCGCGGCCAGGGAGCCAAACGTAGGGTCGAAGTATGCCACCGCGTAGGAACCGTTGAGCGTCCCATTGGTGGCAGCGGGGTTTGTTGCGATTGGCGCGGCGATGAACATATCGTTATAGCCATTTCCGTTCTCAGTGGTGCTGCCGATGAAAACGCCGTGCGATACCAGTCCAATGATCTGATCGTCGGGAAAGTTGGGATTGACTCCGCTGATGAAGCCCTCGCCGCTGGCGGAGATGACGTAGGAGCCGCTTCCGGTGAAGGTCTGCGGCGTGGGGTAGGTGGAAGCGGCAGCGTCCAGGAACGATCCGCTAAACGAATAGCTTCCGTTGCCGTCGAAGGTAATGGTGCCCTGGATGTTCATCATGTCACCTATATCGCCGGCATCGTCCTGCACGAAGTAGAAGACCTGCCGCATATAGTAAGCGCCGTTCAATTGGCCGCTGCCGCTGGAGTCAAAAGCGGGCTGAGCGGAAGACTGCCAGGCGCATGCGCCCAGGAAAAGAACAAGAAGAGTGATTTTTGTTTTCATTGATTTCGCACGCGACGCCGGATTTAGCGCTCTTGAAAGGTTGACGCGCGAGACGGCAACCTGGTTAACGGCCCATTCAGCTTTCGAACAGGCTGACTGGGTTTTTCAACGAAGACGGCTCCTCACCGATTACAACACGAAATAGTGCGGCGGGGCGTGGCGGATCGCTGTAAAAGTTTGTCGGCGCGCCGGTTAGGATCCCCTATTGCCGGGGCGTCCGGCGGTCGATTCTATTTGGTAGAGGAAATGGGATGAAACTCGTGTACCCTGCTACAGGGCTGCTCTTGCTCGCTTTCCATGCTCTGGCGGCCGATGTGCATGGGCACGCGCTTATCACTAAACGGCTGAGCAAGAAGGCTTTGTCCCCTATTGTCTATAACTTACGGGGCACGGCTGCGCCCGCAGCGCCGCGCGAAGCGGAGCCTGTGGACGAATTCGATCGCATGGTGGTGATCCTGGAACCCGAGAAAGACGGCCCCAAACTCTCGCCCAAGCCGCCGGTCACCGAAACGCTCAACCAGCAGGGAGCACGGTTTGAACCGGACCTGATTGTAGTACCCGTCGGCTCCACGGTTGAGTTTCCGAATTCGGACCCGATTTTCCACAACGTGTTCTCGCTTTCCAAGGCACAGCCTTTCGACCTGGGCTACTATCCGCAAGGCCAAAGCCGGACGGTGAAGTTCAATAATCCGGGGGTGGTTCAGGTCTACTGCCACATCCACGCGAACATGTATGCCGCCATCGTGGTGACCGCCAGCCCGTGGTTTCAGAAGCCCGCAGCGGACGGCAGCTTCTCGTTTTCGAACGTGCCGGCGGGGCGCTACCGGCTAACCGCCTGGCACAAGATCGCGGGCCTGCATAAGGTGGAGATCGAGGTACCCGAAACCGGCAGTGTGGACGTGTCCATCCGCGTTCCCGTAGACATGGAGCCGTAGACTTGCTGGCGCGGACCTCACTTACTACCCGGGCGTTCCTGTTTTCCTTCCTGCCCGTTTGCGTGGTGCTGGCGGCAAGCTTCGTGGCGCTGAACACGCTGGTGCAGCAGCATGTGAAGGATGGCTTGCGCGATTCCTTGCAGAAATCGGAGGAATTGCTGGATCGCGCCAATGCGGACTATTCGCGGCGGCATCGGCCAATTCGTGGCGGTGCTGGCCGACAGCGCGGGGTTGAAAGCTGCCATCGGCCTGACGCACGAGGCGCCCTCCACGCCGGAGACGGCAGCGGAGATCCGGCGCACCATCGAGGCCCAACTGCGCGAGATGCACGGCGTGGTGGGTTATGAACTTTTGGCGGTGACGGATTGGAAGGGACGAACGCTGGCCGCGGTGGAATTCGGCACCGGGGCATCGGACTCGCGCGCGCAGCTTCTCAACATTCCCTCCCAAACGCTGCGAGTGATGCAGAGCGAGGGCGGGCTGTATGAATTGACCTCCACGCCGATCATCATCGATGGCGAGCAGATTGGCGACCTTGAAACTCGGAGCTAAGTTCGATTTGAGCCTCTATCATTTGGGCGGCGAAACGGTCCTGCTGCAGGAGGGGCGTATTCTCGAAGCCAGCGTGCCGCGCGCCGACGTGGGCATCGCTTGAAAACGAGCTGCGCTCCGGATGCCGCGAACCTCTGGCCGAATGCGAGATCCATCGCAAAGGTGAGACCTTTCTGGTATTGCCGGTCCAAGACGCGCGGCTGGGCTCCGGGTTTCAGCTGGTGGTTCTGCGATCGCTGGATGCCGCGGTGCGCGAATTCACGGCCGGTTGGGTGCGCATCCTGGTGGAGGTGGGCGCCTGCGGCGTGGTGCTGGCGCTTCTGTTCACGCTGGCGACGTCGAGGTCGGTGAGCAAGCCCCTGCGCGAACTGGCGGCGCAGCTGGAGCGCGGCGAGCGCGACCAGCATTTTCCGGATCAAATTAGCGCGGGTTCAGCGGCGGGAGAGCTGCACGTGCTGGCGGAGTCATTCAATCGCGTGGCGGCCGCCGAACGCCGGACGCGCGCGGAACTGGAAAAAGCGAAAGTGGCGGCGGAATCCGCGAACCGCGCCAAGAGCGAATTTCTTGCCAACATGAGCCACGAACTGCGGACGCCCATGAACGGCGTCATCGGCCTGACCGAACTGTTACTGGATACGCCGCTGGACGAAGAACAGACCGACTTCGCTTCCACGGTGCGCGACTCGGCCAATTCGCTGCTCACCATCATCAACGACATTCTCGATTTCTCGCGGCTGGACGCGGGCAAGATGACGCTGAACGCGGCGCCGTTCAATCTACGCGAGACGATTCAGGACGTCAACAACCTGCTGGAGCCGCAGGCCTCCGCCAAGGGCTTGGAAATCCGAGCTGGAATACGCGGGCGACGCGCCGGTGAAGCTGGTGGGCGATGCCATTCGCATCCGCCAGGTGCTGATCAACCTGATCGGAAACGCGATCAAGTTCACCGAACGCGGCGGGATCACGGTGACTGGTCCGCTGCCTGCATGAAACACGACTGGGTAGAACGCAAGAAGACGCATCCCTGATGCTGGCGGTGCGCGATACCGGCATAGGGATCCCGGCCGACAAGCTGGAACTGGTCTTCGAAAAGTTTACTCAGGCGGATGGTTCCATGACGCGCCGCTACGGGGGAACGGGGCTGGGGCTGACCATCGTAAGACAACTGGTGGAGGTGATGGGCGGCACCGTGGGCGTGGAAAGCCGCGTGGGCGCTGGAACGACATTCACCGTCGCGCTGCGGTTGCCGCTGGCCGGCGCCGCGGAGCAATTCGAAGGAGAGCAGTCTAGTTGGCAAGGAGGCTCGAAGTATGTTGAGAGGAACGTTGGCACTGTGGGCAGTGCTGTCTGCGGAGCCGCTGGCGCTGTCCGCGCAAACGCAGGATTCCGTGGCCCAGGATTCCAACTATGGCTTCAGCCTTCCGGTAACGTTGAGCGGCGGCGCCATGTACACCGGCCGGTGCAGTTCGCGGACCCGGGCAGTTCTCCGGTCACGGGCGGATTTCAGTCCATGTTGTACCCCACCCTCACGCTGGGCCCGCATTGGTTTGCTTATGCCGCCGAGCAGATTCGCTTCGCGCCTTACTATTACTACGACGCCTACGATCCGGATCATGAATGGTATATCCAAACCATACAAGCCTTCCTGGGGTACCAGATTCGCAAGGAGAAAACGACGGTGGTGTTCAAAGCGGGCCGTCTGGTCGTCCGCGTTCGGGGCGTTCCCGCTGCACTACGACGACGCCGACAACGTCGCTGCTCGATCAGCCGCTCAGCTATATCCAGACACTGACGCTGCGCAACGATCAGCTTCCTTGCGGGGTGGCGGACCTGCTCTGGCAAAACTACGGCTAGGTCTCCAACGCTTGTGGCGGGACAGCCGGGCTGGGGAGAGGGATTGACGCCGGTGACCCTTTACGGATTGCCCGGCATTCAGGCGGAAGTTTCCAGCCATCGCCTGGATGGGCGCATTCAGGTGACCAGCGGCTCGCCATCGAATCCGCTGAGCTTGAGCCATGCTCCGCAATATGCGCAGTGGGTGGTGGGCGGCGGCTACACCATCCGGCAGGGATTGCGCGTTGGCATTTCGGGATTCCGGGGACCCTATCTGTCGCCCGACGCTCGCGCCGCTGCTGCCGGTGGGAACGTCGGTGCGCAGCTTTCCCGGCCAGCGGCCTGGGGCTGGAGGTCCAGTGGGCGCGCGGACATTGGAGCGCCAGCGGCGAATGGCAGCGCTTCCAGTACGATCTTGCCGGGCTTCACTCAGGCGCCGTCGGTGATCTCTACCTACGGCGAGGCAAAGCGGATTCTGACGCCGCGGCTTTACCTGGCGGGCCGCGTGGGCTGGCTCAAGCCGGGCGGGGCGACGGATGCGACCGGAGCATCCACCAGTCAGTTCTCACCCTGGATTGCGTCCTATGAACTGGGCGGCGGCTGGTGGCTCAACCGGCATCAGTTGCTCAAGGCGAGCTACGAGTGGCTGAGGATCGAGCACGCTTCCGGGAACGCAGACCAATGTTCTGGGAGTCCAGTTCGTCACCACGTTCCACGCCATGGACCAGGCGTTTCACTAAAGTGGGACGAGTCAGGCGGTGGCGCCGGACTTGTCGCGAAAGATCCACTTTCCCGCGAATGAATCCGCCGTCCTCGATCACAATGCCGCGGGCGTGAATATCGCCCACGAATCGCGCGCCATTGCGGATGTAGATCTTGTCGGCGCCTTCGACGTTTCCTTGCAGCGAACCAAGGACATCAATTTCTTTGGCCTTGACGCTGGCGCGCACTTTTCCGTTGGGGGCGATGGTGAGAAGGTGGCCGGCCACGTCGATGGTGCCCTCTACCTCGCCCTCGATGATGAGAGGTTCGTGGCTGCGAATTTCACCTGTGACCGTGACGTCCTTGCCAAGAACGGCCTGGGACGCTAATGTTTCCGTTTGGAATGAAGCGGCAGCCGCCATGTTGCTCCTGCTTTCTGGGGCTTGGGGATCTTTGACCCGGCTAACGCCCGTCGGCCTGACTTTGATTATCATCCGGACGCAAGCGCCTGGTACATTTTCACCAGAGACCCTTCGTCCACGCCTATCGCCCGGGCATATTGCCGGATGTAGCTGATGTTGTAAATTCCGCCCGGCAAAACATCAAAGTTAGCATCTTCGATGGCCTTGAGTGTTGTGACCTTAAGTTTGGTGTTCCGGGCGATCTCTTCCAGACTGATTCCGCTGGTCTGGCGGATGGACGCAACGCTCCAGCTATTCAGAGGCAATGTTGCCATGCCTGCTCCTGTGTTCTCTATCGGCGCATGCCGTGGGATGCTACAGGGTTGGCGGACACCTACCGAAAAAAATCTAGTGCTTTCGCCTGAGATCGGGCGCGCCGGGAACCCAGCGGGCGCGTTCGCAGCCGCTGGCGCGCCGGGTGAACACGTTCAGAGCAAGGCATTGTTTTTCGTTAAGTACGAGCGTATACTTTAGCCTCAGCGCGCCTCATTTTTGCCGGCCTTCTCGACCGAACACGTTTTTCCGTCCGGCGCGCCGGTAAGTTCCAACCCTGCTCGAGCGAACCGGAAGGAGAAATCATGAGATTTCTGTCGAAAGCGGTAATGATCGCGTCAGCCGTGTGTAGCGTGGCCATCGCGCAAAGTGTGGAACAGCAAGTGACTAAACTCGAAAACGACTGGGTGAAGGCCATGATTGCGAAGGATTACGCGGTACTTGACCGGGTGATGGCGGACGATTTCACGGTGTCCGGCGATCCCGACGGCTCCGTCGTGACTAAAGCCCAGCTAATATCGTCTATCAAATCCGGTGAGTCGGTAACGACTTCCTACAAGTACGCCGACCTGAAGGTCCGGGTCTATGGGAACGCGGCGATAGTGACCGGGGTGCAAAGTTTTGTCTCCACGTTGAAGGGCAAGGACGACAGCGGAACGTTTCGGTTCACCGATACCTGGATAAAGAAGGGCGACTCGTGGCAATGTGTAGCGGAGCAGTCCTCCAAGATTGAGAAGCCTAAGTCCTAGATCGATTGCACTCGTAGGGGCGTGTTTCGCCGTTGCCGGCGCAACGGGTCTCTATTACTGGGGCGGCCGGGTGCCGCTGCCGCCGGCGCCTTCCGCGGCCAAACTGCCCGCCAGCGCGCGTCTGCTACTCCCGCCTACCCAGCGGGATGGACTCGATTTGCCGCTGCCCGCAAATGGGGAGGTGGAGTACCGTATCGCGATGCAGGCTGGCGCGACCTTGGTCTATTCCTGGTCGGCCAACCACGGCACGGTTTCCTGCCGGTTCGCGGATCAAATTCCAGTGAGTGCGGAAAAAGGTCGGGGCGCCTTCGTCGCGCAATCCTCGGGATGGTATCGCTGGCGATGGCAAAACCCTAACAGCAACTCAATCACGATCCACCTCCAGCTAAATGGATACTACCAACCGGCTAACATGGCGCCCGCGGGTATGTCTTATGATAGATAGCGATGGTGCTCGAGCTGGAATTGAACCAAACGCAGGTCCAGCGGATCATCCAGAGCAAAGCGTTTCGCACCTCGGAAGTCCACCGTAACCTTTTGAATTATCTCGCGGAGAAGTCACTCTCCGGGACGGCCGACAGCCTGAAGGAGTACACGGTGGGCCTGGATGTTTTCGCGAAGCCGGCCTCCTATGATCCCCGCCAGGAATCCGTGGTGCGGATGCATGTCGCGCGGTTGCGGCAAAAGCTGGCGGAGTATTATCGCACCGAAGGCGTGGGCGATGCGGTGATTGTGGACGTTCCCAAGGGCGGTTTTCGAGTTACATTTGAGACCCGCGAGACCGCGCCTGAGCCAGTTGCCAGCGCGGCAGTGGAGGAGGCGCCATCTCCGGAAGCCAGCCGCCGCAAAGAACATATCCTGATCGGGTTGCTGGTAGTGGCGGTCCTGTGTGCATCGGCATTTGGTGTAGCGTTATGGCGCGGGAACACGGCGCGCGCGGATCGGGCGGGCGCGGCTACCGATCTCGGGACGCCGGAGCTGCAACAACTGTGGGGGCCGATCCTCAAGAGCGAACCGCCCTTTGATGATTTCTCTGGCGGGGGAGGGAACGGCGAGTGGAGCCTTTCTGCTGGGCGAGTTTTTGTCGCAGCGCAAGGACAACGTACTGATCACGCGCAGCAATCAGCTGGCGATGCCGGAAGTTCTGATGGACAACGTAGTTTTCCTTGGACCTATCTCGGGAAACCGCCAGATCGAAGCCCTTTCCAAGGGGCAGCCTCTGGTGCTGGAGCCAAATGGCATCCGCAACGTGAGCCCCCGGGCCGGCGAGCCGGCTTTCATCCCGGACCAGCCTGCGGGATCCCAAGGTACTGACGAAACGCACGCGCTCATCAGCCACGTTCCGGGACTGTACGGCAAAGGCGACATCTTATACTTGTCGGGGAATCAGATTGCGAGCACCATGGCGGCGGTGCGGGCTCTTACCGATCCGACGCTGGCGCGCGAGCTGGTCTCGAAGCTAAGAGCGCCGGATGGCAGCGTGCCGCGCTTCTATCAAATGGTTTTGCGCGTCCAGTCCATGGACAGCATGCCGATCGAGATCTCGTACATGTTCCATCGGGACCTCACGCCGCGTGGTTCCGCCAGGCCCTAGTTGCCGTACAGTTCGAAGAGCATCCTGTCGATTTCGGGATCGGTCCGGAATTCCTCTAGTAACTGACCGCCGCCGTTGGCGCGCAGCGATAAGGGAGGCGTCGGCTCATCCATGGCTGCCTGGAGGGCTTGCCGCATCAGCGGGACATCGCCAAGCCCAATGAGTATCGTCAACCGCGCGAAGGCCGGAACATATTCTCCCCGGCTGCCGCGATCCTCCAGCTCCTGCAGCAGGCGGGTGGCATCGTCGCGACGGCCGGCACGCGCATAGGCGAGTCCAAGCAGGCCTACGAACATGGGAGCGCGCGAAAGCGCCGCGGCGCGATCCAGTGTCTGGACCGCCTCTTCATGCTTCCCGAGACTGGAGAGAGCGACGCCAAGATTCCACAGCGCGAAAAGATAGTCGGATTGCAGCTCCAGCGCCTGCCGGGCGGCGCGCTCCGCGTCCGCGAAGTTCCCCAACGCATAGAACATGGTTGCGGCCGCGCCGTGGATGAAAGGCGACAGCGGATCCAACTGGCACGCGAGCGCGGAATGATGGATCGCCTCCTGGGCGCGTCGAGCCATAGATAAGAAGATCGCGTAATACGCCTGCGCGAGCGAGGAGCGAGGATTGATCTCGACGGCCTTCTGGAAGTGCGGCTCGCCCTGGCGCCAGTCCCGCTCGAAGTAGAAGAAGTAGAAGCCGCGCGAAAAGTTCGCTTCCCACGACGCAGGTGCCAGCGCCATGGCCCTGGCCATTGCAGCATACGCTTTCGGCCGGCCCTCTTCGGCTGAAATCCAGCCGTACACGCGCAGGATAGCGTAGGAGTCGGCGAGGCCCGCATGGGCGATTGCATATTCCGGATCGATCTTTATGGCCTGGTCGAAGCTTTGGATGGCCAGGCGCACCGTGGCCGGCGATCGCTGATGCCAGTAATGCCGTCCTTTGAGGTACAGCTCGTAGGCCTCGGTATTGTTCGTCGATCGCTCGACAACGTGACTGGCATCGCCCAGCAGCGCGGGCACAACGGCCTTTACGATCGCCGCGACGATTTCGTCCTGAATCTCAAACACGTCCGCCATCTGCCGGTCATAGCGCTCGGACCATAGGTGGTAACCGTTGTCTACGCTGACCAGTTGCGCGGTGATGCGCAGCCGCGTTCCGGCCCGCCTTACGCTGCCCTCGACGACGGTGGCTACATCCAGCTGCCGGCCGATCTGCCGGATATCCAGATCGCTGCCGCGAAAGCGAAACGCCGATGTGCGGGAAGCCACCTGCAATCCGGGCAGCCGGCTGAGCGCGTTGATCAGGTCTTCCGAGAGGCCATCGCTGAAGTACTCATTGTCGGCATCGCCGCTCATGTTGACGAAGGGCAGGACGGCAATGGATGGCGCCGGGTTGGAGGGCGTGATCCGGCGCGAGCCCGACCCGGAGGAGTGCCGGAGAGCCTGCAACGCATCTCGAACGTCTCGCGCCGACGGGAAGCGATTCTCGGCGGTCTTCTCCAGGCAGCGCTGAATCACCATGCTCAGCGCGCCGGGAATGCCAGCGCGAACCTCGCTCAGTGGATGCGGCGCATCGCGCAGAATCGCGGAAGCCAGTTCAGCCGAAGAGGCGCCGTTGAAAGGGCGGCGGCCGCTGGCCATCTCATAAAGGATGATGCCGAGGGAGAAGATATCGGTGCGGTGATCGAGCGCGCGCCCCGCGATCTGCTCGGGCGACATGTACGCGGGCGTCCCCATCACAACGCCCAGCGCGGTGAGGCCGGCGGAGGTCATGGTCGCGCCGTCGGGATCGGACGGGCGCATCTCCTTCGCCAGGCCGAAGTCCAACACTTTGACGCGGCCGTCGCCGGTCAACATCACATTGGCGGGCTTCAGGTCGCGATGCACGATGCCTTTCTCATGCGCGGCTGCCAGAGCATCGGCCAGTGCGCTTGCGATCTCCACAATTCGTTCCACTGGAAGAGCGCTCTCTCCGATCAGGCGCTCGAGCGATTGGCCATCCACCAGCTCCATGGTGAGGAAATGAATGCCGTCCGCTTCCTCCACTGAAAAAATGGTGACGATGTGTGGATGATTGAGCGTCGCTACAGCCCGAGCTTCGCGCCGGAATCTTGCCAGGCGCTCGGGGTCGTTGGCCATTTCGGCCGGCAGAATTTTGAGGGCCACATCGCGGCCGAGCCTGGTGTCGGTGGCGCGGTAGACCTCGCCCATCCCGCCCGCGCCGATTCTGGAAGCGATGCGGTAGTGCGCAATCGTGGACTGTGGGTTCATCGCGCTGGGATAAGGCATGATATCACCCTTGAGCCGCGCCGCCCGCGCGTGTCACTGCCATTTGATATGCTCTAACTTCGTTTAGGCTCTCTTTGGGTTAGAGCCTCTGGGAAATGACGACGGAACTGCCCGAGTTGGATTTTCAACGCTTCTGGCGCAGGCTGCAGCAATTGGGCCTGAACGCCTATGAGGCGCGATCTTACCTGGTTTTGATCGGGCATCCACGCTTCAAGGCCATCGAGTTGGCGGCTCGCGCGCATGTGCCTCGCCAGAAGATCTACGAAGTGCTGGACAGCCTGGTGGAGAAGGGGTTCGCGCAGGTGGTGCAGGAAAAGACCAAGCTTTTTTCGGCCGTGGAGCCGAGCCTGGCCGTCCCGAGTTACCTGGCGCGCCACGCGCAGATGCTGCAGCGCGAGCTGACGGACCAGACTCGCATGGCCGACAGTCTGGTGGTGGATCTGGCGGCGTCCTATTCGGAGGGGCAAGGCGAGCGCGGCACGCTGGAATATTTGCGGATCGTGAGCGATCCCGAGCAGATCGCGCAGCAATACCGGCGCATGCTTTCCGACGTGCGGCATGAGTACCTGGAATTTTCACGGCCGCCGTACGCGGTGGATCCGCTCGACGAACAATGGGTGAAGCAGGCGCGCCTGCGCGGGGTAACGTGCCGGCTGCTGATTGAAGCGGGTACGCTGGACGCGGCTCATCGGCAGCGGCTGGAGGAGTACGCGTCGGCAGGCGTGGAAGTGGCGCAGACCGATTCGCTGCCCATGAAGCTGGCGGTGTTTGACGGCGCGCGCGGATTGCTGGCGCTGCTGGATCCCGTGATCACGCGGCCCACCTGGACCGCGATTGTGTTCGAGCACGCCGGCATGGGGGAAGCGATGAAGGGGCTGTTCGAAAATTACTGGCGGCGCAGGTTAAGCCGGACGGTGATCGAGTTTGCGCCGAAGCCGGCAGTGGGAGAAGTCTGAGCCGGGCCACTCCGCGGCTCAGAATGGCGGTCGCTGCGTTACAGAGCCGACCGTGAGGGAGCCGGTTCCTACGCCGGGGCGACGGGCTCGCGGCGGCAACGCACCTCGCGCACGGCGTAGATGCGGCGTCCCTGGCTTTCGAAATAGGTGCGCATCAACACTTCGCCCAGCAGGCCGGTGCTGAACATCATCAGACCGCCCAGCAGCAGCAGCCCTCCCAGGATGATGAGCGGGCCGTGATCCACCATGATGTCCTGCCCCCATAGTTTCGGGAGGGACACCGCGCCCAGGATGAAGAACCCAAGGCTGAAGGCGGCCAAGCCCAAGCGGCCAAAGAAATGCATCGGCCGGGTAAAGTACTTCAGCAAAAACTTGATGGTCAGGATGTCGAACATCACGTTGAACGTCCGGCCCAGCCCATAGTGCGAATCGCCCGACACGCGCGGCGTGTTGCGGATGGGGACTTCGGCGATACGCGCGCCGTAGAAACTCGCCAGCGCGGGAATGAAGCGATGCAGCTCGCCGTAAAGATTGATGTCCTTGAGCACTTCGGCGCGGTAAGCCTTGAACGTAGTCCCGAAATCGCGCAGCGCCACGCCCGACGATTTCGCCATCAGCCAATTGGCGACGCGCGACGGAAGTTTGCGCGTAATGGCGTTGTCGACGCGTTCCTTGCGCCAGCCGCTCGCGATGTCGTAGCCTTCTTCGATTTTGGCGAGCAGCGCCGGGATGTCCTCCGGTGCGTGCTGCAGGTCGCCATCGAGCGAAATGATCACGTTCCCCTGCGCCTCATCGAATCCCGCGGAGAGCGCGGCGGTCTGTCCGAAATTCCGGCGCAGACGGATCACTTTCAGGCGGCCGTCGGTTTCCACGAGATTGGCCAGCAGGTCGAAGCTGCGATCCGTGGACGCGTCATCCACGGCAATGATTTCGTACGGCTTCTGAAGCGATTCCAACACGGCCGTCAGCCGATCGTAGAGCGGCAGTATGGACGGTTCCTCGTTGTGAATTGGGATGACGATGGACAACATGACGGTGATTCCATATTATCCTACGAGTTCAGCACTCAGGAGGTTCTCGGTGAAGCGCGTCACGGGAATTGGCGGCATCTTCTTTAAGGCGGACAACCCTGAATGCCTCTATAACTGGTCGGAAAAACACTTAGGGATCAAACGCGCGCCACATGGCCAGGCGCGGCGCTCTATTGGCGCGAGGACGGGAACCCGGAGCGTCGCAGCTTGACCGCGTGGGCGGCGGGCCGAAGGGGTTGGGATCGATCCCAAGGGCGAGGATTATAATTACGGCCGGTTCGCCTGGATCACCGATCCGGAAGCAGGCTAAAAGCTGCTACCCTAAGGGTTAGAGAGATTCGAGCATACCGAGGAGAGTTCCGTTGGCTGAAGTTCAACTTCATGATGGCGAAAGCCTGGAAAGCGCGCTGAAGCGCTTTAAGCGAAAAGTCCTGCAAGAGGACATTATCAAGGACATCAAGCGGCACGCTTTCTATTTGAAGCCGGGCCAGAAGAAGCGAGTGAAGCAAGCCCTGGCACGGAAACGGGCGCGCAAGAAGCGCACCAGAGACAGCGAGCCGGAGCGCAGTCCGTCCTAGGGCGGGCGTTAGATCGCCCTAGCTTCAAACTGGCGCACTTCATCATCCTTAAGGACGTAGCGCACTTCTATTGGATGGCAGCAGACCTCGCAGTCTTCGATGTAGGTCTGTCTCTTCACCGACGTATCCAGCACCATCGATATCCGTTCGGAGCAATAGGGGCACGCGAAGAAAAACTCCACTCCGCCCAGCATATCTGAAGTGATGGGCGATTAGCCCTAAAGAGCCCCACTTGGCTCTCATTTCGCGTAGTATGATCTCTGGAGTCCGCGAGGAGTTCATTCAATGCGAAAAATTTGGCTCATGTTAGCGATGCTCGCGCTGGGCATCGGAATCGGTTTGACCATCTCGGCCAGGCTGGCATTGGTCCAGGCTAAATCGAAACCCGGCGCCGGATTTGCCGCCGTTCCGGGAAGCTTGGGATCGGAGGACCTCACCGGCGCCTACGAAGTGGTGAAGAACTGGCCGCAGGACATCAGCACGCTGCCGGGGAATGAAAAGTGGACCTACGGCGCGGGTGAAGGCGTTTTTGCGGAGAGCCCGAATCGCATTTACATGCTGTTCCGCGGCGAACTGCCGAAGATGGCGCCGCCCAAGGCGATCCTGCTGCCGCAAGTGGGACCCAGCCTCAGATTTCCGGTCGCGGGCTTTTGGCGCGACGCGACCGTGGCATCGCTGCCGGGGACGGGCGGAACGGACAACGACATGAGCGAATGGCTGACGTCCTGGGAAGGGAGGGCGCCCGACCTCGGGATCAAGGGCCCGCCCTATCGCCAACTGGGCGTGGACGCGAAATGGGAGAACTGCGTCGTCGTGGTGGATGGCAACGGCAAGATCATCGAGACCTGGAAGCAGTGGGACAAGCTGTTCCGGCGTCCGCACTCCATCTACATCAGCCCCTACGATCCGGAAAAGAACGTCTGGATCGTCGACGACAACATGCAGGTCATCTACAAATTCACGCACGATGGCAGCAAGCTGCTGCAGACCATCGGCACGCCGGAGGTGGCCGGCGCGGACGCCACGCACTTCAACCGCCCGACGTACATCGACTGGCTGCCCGACGGCACTTTCTTCGTCTCCGACGGCTACACCGGAACGCGCGTGGCGAAATTCGATAAGAACGGAAAGTTCCTCATGGATTGGGGCAAGCTCGGCGGCCCGCCGCGCGGCCCGATCGACACGCGTCCCGGCTACTTCAGCAACGTGCACGGCGTGGCCGTGGACCCGGCCACTCGCCACGTTTTCGTGAACGATCGGAACAACCACCGCATTCAGGTGTTCGACGAAAACGGCAAGTATCTCTACGAATGGAAGATCGACGCCGATCCTTCCAGCCTGCATCTGCTCTATATCGGATCGGGCAAGACGATTTGGACCTATGACCGCACCACCAACAAAATGGTCGAGTGGGATTTGCAAGGCCACCTGCTTTATTCCTGGGGCAGCATGGGCGATTTCCCGGCGGGTTGTGGGGCGTGCACGGGCATGAGCGTGGATCAGGACGGGAATCTGTACGTCGCCGAAGTGGACGCCGGGCGCGTGCAGAAGTTCCGTCCGAAGCCGGGCGCGAATCCGGAATTCGTGGTTGCCAAGCCGGTCGCTCCCGTCTGGAAATAGGCGCGACCGGCCGGTCTAGCTATATCCGTACGGAACTTTAATATCCGTACGGAACGGCGCAACCCGGATAGTATTGCCACACGCCGTTCGCATCATAGAACCCCGTGGGATTGCAGGCCGGAGCGGCATATCCGTAAGGCGGGTAGACGCCGACACCGAATCCAAAGCCGGGGCCGTAATATCCTCGGCCGCCGTAATAGGCACGACCGCCGCCATACGCGTTCCCGCGATAGCACGACCGCCGCCATACGCGTTCCCGCGATAGTAGTTTCCGCCGAAGTTTCCGCGCGCCGGCAACTAAAGTTTCCACGGCCTCCGAGGTTTCCGCGGCTCGGTGCGGAAAAGGAGTGTCCTCCGCCAAATCCGCCCGCGTGTCCTGCCTCATGTCCGCCTCCGCCATGTCCGCCTCCTCCGCGACCAGCCGCGAGCGCCCCTACCGGGCTTAGCGCCATCGCAACGATGAGAGCGGCCGGAGCGAGTACCTTTCCAACCAAGTTCAAAAATCCTTTTTTCATGACGACCTCCAACATCCTTTCTAAAGACATGCGGAAGGCCAGTGCTAAGAGCCTGAAAGCGTTGGATAGTTGGAAAACACGGCACGTTGAAAAGCACCACAACGGTGAGATGGAACCACCAGCGCGTCTTTGAGCGTCGGTCCACGATATTGAGGAAGATTCATCGGGCAAAAGAATCCGGGCAGTGGCACGAAGCGTCAAATCGAGTGTGAGCGCACTGATTGAAATAACCCGCGAGGACGTGGCCGGGGTGCTGGATGAAGCCAAAGAGAGGTTCATTCGCGCCGACGCCGCTCTGAAGATCTTTCGGTTCTCTTATCCGGCCAAGCCGGAAGAGTTCGAACAATGGAAGCAATTGAGGGACGCATGGGACCTGTGCGACGAGGAATTACAAGCGGCTCGTGAGGACCTAAGAGACTTCGACCGCGGTAAGCTGAGCGCAGCCGAATAGCTCGTCAGCCACGGCGGCAAAGTGTGTCAATTGCGAGTGTCTCACTTCTTAAGGGTTCACTCTAAAAAGTTTTCGGGTTGGGTCATTTGAACGGGCCTGCTAAAGAGACGATTGAAATCGAGCTGCGACCAAGCCACTGGTTGCACTAGTTACGCGGGACTGGTTTTCCGTAAACTTCGATCCCACCGAGTTGAATCCAGCCGCCGGTGCCGTGGCCGCTGCCTGGCATCAGGTCCGCAAAGCCAATTTCATCGACCTTACTCAGATCCGGATTGGGAGCCCAGATTTCGCCATTCGGATTGGCCGCGGCGCGACCGCTATTCAGCGTGACCACTTTCTCCGGATCCAGCTTGATCCAATGTACGCTCGCCAGCGAGAATTGGCTCTGCGTGAGCATCGTAATCGAGGAGAATTCGGCATCCCCCACTAGCATATTGCCGTTTGCCAGTTTTACTACCGGACGAACCACATGGAAACCCGAGGTCTTCGTGAACCACCGTATGGTGGCGAGTCCCGTCAGATCAACATAACTGTCCTTGAGTCGAAACGTCATAGCAAACGGCGCCGGGGCCGTTCCCGACCACACGCCATAGGGCGTGAGCGGGCTCCCGGGAGCACCGGTTGTCAGTATCTGCTTGGCCGCTCCGTAATATTTAATCTCCACGTTCGGATCGGCCACATTTTCCTGGACTGGCGCATACCGGACTTTGGTATTGTCTTGGCTCGCCGGCCGCACCCAATCGACCTTAAATGCAAGCGGCGCTACCATCGCGCGTGGCGGCGCTTCTCCTCCGGCGGCCGTTCCCTCTTCCCGGGGGGCCTGCTGCGCTAGCGCGCTGCACGCCATCGCCAATGCAAGAAATCCGACAGCCGTTCGCGGTGAAACATAACGTATCATAAATGCCCCTTTCGCGCACATAGCCCTTTGTCGTCCAAACGATTCGAAATAGTTTGGGCCTCCATTGATGTCGATCCCCTAGAATTCAACTGCCGACGGCTATTTGCCGACGTTGCCATCCCGGATGAGTTTGTTAAACTTAAACTCTTCGGACGGCACGCAATAAATCTGCTCGTCCCAGGCTTTGCCGCCTTCCCGATCCAGCTTCCAGATTTTGGTGTCGCTGCGGAATGGTTTTGAATAGTATTGGGGATCGGTGATGGTCTCAACTAGCTCCAGTGTATCCGCATCCAGCCGGCGGTAACGCTCTTCCAGACGCATCTGCTCGGTGTGGGGATAGCCGTTATGATCCAGCCACGTTCTTTCGTCAAACCCGAGGGAGTTCACCACGAAGGTATTTCCTTCCCACTTGCCCACCGAATATCCGTTCCACTTAGGCTCGACCTCGTCCGCCTTGGGGAGCTGCCGCCCGTCCGTCCAAACCACCCGGTAATCGTGATGCCACTGGGAAAAGGTGAACGTTCTGTCGGGAAGCTGAACCATTTCGATCGTGGCGTGAGGTCCTGCAACCTGGCCATTCAGCATGCGCGGCACACCCCACGGATCGCACATCGCCTGGGGGTCGTTCCCCAACATGGGAGCTGTGATCCGTCGCCCATAGGAGGGGATGTTCTTGTCAAATTTTGCCTTCCCCTCTGCCGTGAACGGAGCTTCGGCTGTTTCCACGTTCAGCTTTTGCGGAGCGGGGGCTTGCCCCAGAATGTATGCCTGCAGTTCATTCGCACCGCCAGGCACGTTGCTGTAGGTTTGGAAGGGGCTCACTCGATTCCACTTGCCGGAGAGATCGTGGGGATCGAAGGCCCCGGTCTGGTCCTTTGCCGTTTTCTCTTTCGAAGCTGTTTGCGCCAACACCAGAGGCGAAAAAAAGACGCCAGTTGAAATGAGTGATATTGCTAAGCGCTGTCGCATCATGTTGGTCCTTTTAGCAGCACATCCAGTCGCCGCTGAACTCGCCTGCAGAACCCTGAACTTCACACCCAGCCGGACGCTGAAGGGTGAATGCTCGCCTGGGCCCTGAGCTATTCTTTTCCTGTCGGTTCTTTCCCTGGTTCTGGCGGCCTTCCGCCACCGCCCATCGTGAGCTTCTTGCCGTTGATGATGAGTTCCTTGGTAAGGCAAGCCGTCGAACCTGCTACTCTGTGAGGATTGCAGGTTATTGTCACTGAATCTCCAGGTTTGATGGTATCTCTGCTCCATCCGACATTCATATTCTTCATCATCAATGGAGTGGGCGCAAATTCGGAACCCCAGTGCTGGACGTTTCCTTCGGCGTCTTTTACATCGAAATAGAGTTGGGGATGCGGGTAGGAGAACGAGAACTCGGTGACCGTTCCCGTCATAGTGATGGTCTTGTCCGTCTGGTAAGTCACTGAAGTTCCGTGGTGCGCAAAGATTGGTGCGCCGCTAATAACGCCCAAGAACAAATAGTTGATCAGTTGCTTTCCCATGCCTGAATCCTCCCGAATCGGAAATCCCAATCGACTCTACCGCTTGCCGTTCGGGCTGTAAAGCGTAGTTAACATATATTTACACTTGCTCGCCCTATTTGACGCGGTCCTTGATCTTGTTGAGGCCGGCTATGGCGCAGACTTCGTCCTGATCCCCGCCCGCCGCGCCGCTGGCGCCGATTGCGCCGACGAGCTCGTTTCCCACCATTATTGGGACCGCACCCTCCATTACGAACATGTTCGGAGTAACCCGGGCGAGCAAAGCTTTGTCCGTCTGCACAGACATAGACGCTTTGGAGCTGGGCATCTTAAAAGCGAGCGCTACGAGCGCCTTTCGCACGGCGACGTAGACATGTCCGCCGTCGGACCCCTCGGCCTCCACTGCGGCGCGCGGCTGGCCGGAAGTGTCTATGACAGTTGCACCGATATAGAAGCCACCAGCGGCGCAAGTATCAACAGCCGCACGAGCCGCCTCGATGGCAAGGTCGAGAGCAGGTCCGCGAATCGATACGGGTGGACGGCGGGTTGCTCGAGCGTTTCCTCCGGCCGGCCTTTGTGGTGGTGGCGTGAACTTCCCGCTACTGTCCAGCATGCCGAAAGGCGGCAGCGTGTCGCCGGGAAGGCTGGCTGGTGAGGCTGGTTTATCGGGAGGCCGGTTGCCCGGCGGCTGAGCAAGCACAGAAACGAAGAACGCGGCGAGGCATCCACCGCGGATTATGGTTTGAGTCACACGTGACTTCATTTGTCCTCCAACACCAGCCCTGAGCCACACGCCAGAAGAAGGCAAGCAAACAGTTGCAAGAAATGTCTGGTCATCCTGCGAGCGCTACTTCAATTTGTCGGCGACTTTCGCCAACCCCGCTTTCGCGCAGGCCTCATCCATCTCCCATCCGGGAGCTCCGCTCACGGCTATCGCGCCAATGGTGTCCTGATCTACGATGATCGGAATGCCACCGCCCATGTCGATGGTGCCTTCGATCGGTGGATTCGGCATGGTGCCTTCGAGCAGCGGCACAGGCTCGGCGGTCTTCTTCGACCATCCCTCCACCACCTCCTTGGAGGGACGCCGATACACCAGCGCCGTGTATGCCTTCTTGCGGGCTACGTCGAAACGATGCAGATTGGCTCCGTCATCCTGGAGAGCGATGATGGTGCGGCCCGTGGCGTCGAGCACAGTGACGGCGCATTTGTAGTGCAGCTCCCTGCATTTTGCAAGAGAGCCTTGAGTCATGGCCATCGCCATGTCGAGCGACAACGCTTTATGGACAATGAGTCCTTGTTCGGAGCGCGCCATGGAAGCGCTGGAGATGAGCAGCGCACTTACGGCCACCCACGCAGGGAAAAGTGTCTTTGACATATTTCTTCCTTTCATTTAGTGTTGCTGCTCTTTGCGGCGGGCGATCTGGACATCCATACACTGAGAGATTACGTCCAGGAACTTCCCGTAATTGGCCTGCCCGACGACGAAAGGATTCGGCTCTCCCTTGCTGCGCGTCTTGAGCTTTTCAAGCTTCTCAGGAAGGCCATCCATGAGCGGATGATTCTGAAGTTCGACATCCACTTTGGCCTTCTTGGTCTCTTCCTTGAAATGAGCGACAGACTTTAGATATTGCTGCAGGCCTTGATCCGGAATCATCCCGACCAGGAGCACGGTTCCTCCGAAGAGTGCGGCCATGTGCGTCTTCCCCTGGTCTTTCACCGGGAAAATGAATCCCATGGAGCCTGGCGTGTGTCCAGGGATGGCGAACGGCATCACCTTCTCATCGCCAAGCACAATGGGCTGGCCTTCTGCGATGACCATATCTTTTCGAGGTGGCGTCACGGGCGGACCCGCGGGACCCTTGTTCTGGTTTCCACCGGCGGGCGGCGCCGGGGGATGCGCCATCAGATCCCAATCCGCCGCCGACACATAGATGTGAGCATTGTAATGCTCCTGTAGATAGAACGATCCGCCAAAATGGTCGGCATGACCGTGGGCAATGATCACGGTCTTGATAGTAGTGGGATCCAAGCCGAGCTTCTGGAATCCAGGGAGGAGCTGAGTATCCACCTGATTGGCGCCCAAGGAATCGATCATCATCAACCCGGCGGATGTGCTGATCACATACGCAACCGTGCCCTGGTTGCCGATGGCGTACACATTGTCAAAAATCTTTGTGGGCTCGATGGGAGGATCGGTTGGGCTGTTGGGGCGTGGCGCTTCGCAGAAAAAGTGCGCCTCTCCGGCCCATTCCGCGCCAGCGGTCTTCTTGGCCTTTTCGATCAGGGCCTTCACCGCATCCGAGTCTGGTTGAGCTGGTGCAGCTGGTGGTGGCTGTGCTTCCAGGAGCGCCGCGGAGAGCAGGCAGCACGGCAGAATATAGCGGTTCTTCTTGAACATGTCATTTCCTCTCATCTCTCTAGGTCCTGCGATCGGGCCGATCATATCAGCAAGGGGCGGTCCGCGCCTAGAGGGATTCGATTTTAACTCCAACGACGCCTTCCGGATTGTTAAGACTTGTAATCATGTGGGCTTCTGCCTTGACTCCTCCGGGCCCCCGGTCTTAAACTTCCAGGTCAGGTAAGGCGATCGGATATGAAACAAATTAACCTCGGCATTATTGGCACCGGGTGGTGCGGAGGCATACGTGCTGTAGCTGCGGCGGCGAGCCCGTGGGTCCATGAACTGCATATCGCGGAAATTAAGGAAGAACGGCTCAAAGAAATCGCCGAGCTCACCAAGCCAGCTACCGCCACGGCGGATTACCGGAAACTGATTGAAAATCCGTCCCTCGATGCGGTCATGATTTCGACGACGCCAGAGCCGACACACTACCCCATCGCGAAGGAAAGCCTCCTGGCGGGCAAGCATGTGTTTCTTGAAAAGCCGATTGCCCTGGAACTTTCGGAAGCCGATGAGTTGATCGCGTTGGCAGCTTCGAAGAAGCTGGCGTTCACCATCGGATATTCGCAGCGGTTTAATCCGAAGTTTGCGTACGTAAAACGCTCTATTGAAGACGGCACTATCGGCGAGCCGTGCAGCGCTTTAGTTAGCCGGCACATTACACGGAATCTCGGCAAGAAAATCGGCGGCCGAGTGAAACTTTCTCCTGCCGCTATGGAAGCCACCCATGATATCGACTTCGTCCTGTGGTGCCTGGCTCCACGCAAGCCGGTCCGCGTCTACGCGCAGGAAGTTCGCAAGATCATGAAGGGCCAATACAACGTGCCGGACTGCGTCTGGATGGTGGTGACTATGGATGACGGCACAGCGTTCACCATTGGAGCCGGCTGGGTGCTTCCTCCCGCATATCCGAATTTCGCTTCCACTTGGATCGAGTTCGTCGGCACCGAAGGCGCGGTGATGGTGGATGACACTCATCGCGATGTGTACACTACCACGTTGCAGAAGGGCATTCAATTCCCGATCTCGTCCATGCCCGGAGAAAAAGTGAACCATGTGTACGCGGGGCCGATGGAAGCGGAAACCCTGCATTTCCTCGAGTGCGTTGCGCTGGGCAAGCAACCGTTGGTGACTGGGGAACAGGCCAGGCTGGTGATGCAGGTGTACCAGGCCGCGGACCTATCGGCTGAAACGGGACAACCGGTTGAGTTGGCCAGCCAAGCGACGCCGAGGCTGGAGCCGTCTCTAGTCTGAGTTCGGCGACCAATAGACTTAGCTCCCAGGGGGAACGTGGATACTCATCGCAGGGATGTGACGGAACTTGCCGCCGTTGCGGAGCAGGTTACCTCGAAGGCGACAAAAACTCGCTGGTGGATCCTTTTTCTGATCAGCCTGATGTACCTGATTGCGTACATGGATCGCAGCAACATTTCGGTGGCCCAGCCAGAAATCGCGAAGCAATTTGGACTGAGCAAAACCGCGATGGGACTGGTTCTGGCGGCCTTTACGTGGGCCTACGCATTAGGCCAAATCCCGGCAGGGTGGCTGGGAGACCGCTTCGGACCTAGAAAAGTTCTGGTGGTGATCATGTCGTGGTGGGCCATCGCGGCGGCCATGACCGGCGCCGCTATCGGTCAGTATTCGCTCTTTAGCGCCCGCTTTCTTCTGGGCCTGGGCGAAGCCGGCGCCTTCCCGGTGGCCAGCCGGGGCATGCAGCTTTGGTTCCCCAGGTCCGAACGCGGCCGCATTCAAGGCACCACGCATTTCTTCAGCCGGTTCGCTGTGGCCGTGACGCCGTTCGTCGCGGGAAGTATCATGCTCGCTTTTGGGTGGCGAGCCATTTTCTACATTTTCGGATCGCTGGGCGTAGTTTGGGCCACCGCTTTTTCTTTCTTCTACCGGAACCTTCCCGAGGAGCACAAGAGTGTGAACCGCGCGGAACTCGTTCAGATCCGGGGCTTGAACGCGGATGGTAGCGTACGCGCCCCGAACACCACGCGGCAGTCCGCTCCGTGGAAGAGAATCTTTGGCTCGCCCAACATGTGGTACATCTCACTCGGCTACAGTTGTTTCTTCTTCGGGACTAATTTTTATCTGACCTGGTACCCCACGTATCTGCGGGAACATCGCCATCTCACGCTGCAAGCCCTGGGTTTGATCGGCTCGTTGCCTTTATTCGCGGGCATGCTGGGAGACGTAACCGGCGGCTCTCTGAGTGACTTTTTCTTCAAACGGAGCGGAAACGCAAGATTCGCGCGCCGTATCGTCGCCGCGCCAGGCTTCCTGCTGGCTGGAGTCTTCCTCATTCCGGCGGCGATGACACAAAACGCTTTGACCTCGGTTCTGTTACTGGCCGTTTCGTTTTTCTTTCTGGAGTTCGTCATTGGTCCCGCGTGGGCCGTTCCCATGGACGTAGGCGGCCAGTTCAGCGGCACTGTGACGGGCATTATGAACATGGCGGGCGCATTGGCCGCATCGCTGACCGCGATCGTGTATGGCGGCCTTTTTGACAGAGGTTACTGGATCGCTCCGTTCTTCGTCTCGGCCGGCGTGATGCTGATCGGCGCGTTGATCTGGACATTTCTGATTGATCCGGAGCGATCGGTGGTGGAACCACGATCTGGAGGACGGTAGATGCGAGAGAAGTCGGATTTGGTTGTGGCTCGCTCCGTTAGCAGTCAACCTTGCGATGTGGGCGCCCACGGCCAATGCTCAAGGAGGCCAATGGGTGAATCTGGCGCCGTTCCCCGAGCCGCATGAAGAAGTCATCGGGCAAGGCGCGAACGGCAAGATGTACGTCTTCGCGGGATTGGTTTCCGCGCCCATCTGGCTGCCCGTCGGCATGGTGTATGAATACGATCCGCCCGCTAACAAGTGGACCAAGAAGAAGCCCATGGCTCTGCCCGCGCACCACCTGGCACTGACTGAATTGAACGGCAAAATCTATGTGTTCGGCGGGTTCACCGAAGGGAAAATCGGAAACCTGGCGGCGTGGACACCAATCAACAATGCCTTCGAATATGATCCGGTCAAGGACTCGTGGAAAGCCCTGGCGCCCATGCCAACCAAGCGTGGAGCCGCTGTTGCGGCGATGGTAGGCGGCAAGATGTACGTGATTGGCGGCGCCGCTACGGCGCCCGGCGCAACGAACCCGGCCATCCATCCGACGGTGGCGCAGCGCGTGCTGAGCACGGTGGAGGAATACGACCCCGAGAGCAACACCTGGCGCGCACGCGCCCCCATGCCGACTCCGCGCAACCACACGGCGGCGGGAGTGGTGGACGGAAAGATTTATGTGATCGGCGGGCGGATTGGCGCGGCGTTCATTGCGGCCTCGTCCGATCTTGCAAACGTCGAGGCCTACGATCCGGCTACCGATTCCTGGGGCCGCCCGCTCGCCAAGATGCCTACCGCGCGCAGCGGTTTGGATGTGGGCGTTTACAAAGGACGGATTTATGTCGCGGGTGGAGAGAATCAGGACTTCTTTGCGCACACCGCCTATCACGCGTTTGAAGCGTACGACCCGGCCACAAACACCTGGAGCATTCTTCCGCCGATGGCCATCGGCCGCCATGGCGTGGCTGGTGGCGTGGTTGGGAATCGCTTCTATGCGATCAGCGGTGATGTACAGTCATCCGGAACGGGCGTAATGGTTTCGACGCCATCCGCCGACGCATTTGAGTTTGCTCCATAGGACGTTCTCCATGATGTCTCTCCTGGAAGTTTGCCGGCTGCTGGATCGTAGCGCCATTGGCCGGGATATCCGCGAGTCGTCGCTGTTGTTTCCGATCATTGAAGGTATTCACGTCCTGGCACTGTCGTTGTCGGTGGGTCTCATTCTTATCACCGACCTGCGCCTCATGGGTGTGGTAATGCGCAATCGAGCGACTTCTGAGATTTGGTCGCAATTCTCCCCTTGGATGATGTCGGGTTTTGGAGTCATGTTTCTCACCGGCGCTCTTCTTTTTTGGTCGCATGCCCTGTCGGCCTACAACAGCACCGCGTTCCGGGTGAAGCTTTTGCTGCTGATCCTTTCGGGCCTGAACGCGGCGGTATATCACCTCACTATCTATCGCAAGATGGACCAGTGGGACACTTCGCAGACTCCACCCATACAGGCCCGGCTGGCGGGCTGGACGTCTTTGATCCTGTGGGCGGGAGTCATCACCATGGGACGCATCATGGCGTACACGTTCTAAGTTACGGGGAAGTTCAGGTGATGGTGGCTTCAATCTATCCCTTCTTCGCGTGGTGCGAACGTACCTGGGTATGCAAAGAGATCACTGTCCATGAATCATTTTTTCCGGCGCTGGAGACGATTCATCTATTCGGACTGGTGTTTTTGCTGGGAACCATATTGATCCTCAGCTTGCGTCTGCTCGGACTCTTGATGCCGCACCAGCCCATACCGGAACTGGCCCGGGCACTCAGGCGTTATACCGCATTGGGACTCGCGATTATGCTGCCTTCCGGTGCGCTCATGTTCATAGCGACGGCGGTCCGATGCTACGGCAACACTTCATTTTGGGTAAAGATGTGCTTCCTAGCCACAGCTCTCGTGTTTCACTTCACCTACTTCAAGAAAGTGCTCCGCTCGCCGGATTCTCAAAACTCTCGCCTGCGCGGCAGGCTGGCTGCTTTCGGAGCTTTGTTCTTATGGTTCGGCGTCGGGGCGTCGGGGCGATCGATCGGGTTCTTCGGTTAACGCTGCGCCCGCGGCGAGATTTGTAAAGTTTCGTTAAGCGGCCGGTGCTGGAAGCGGTTTTGTGACGGTATCTGTGGCCGGTGGGGGTGCGGTAGGCTGGGAACTGCGTCAGAATGGTCTGACCAGGTTTCTTTCTGAAGTACGAGAGCGCATGTGCGAAGGAGCATCCCCGATCGATCCTCCTGATCGATGACGATATCCCGTTGTGTACCCTGATCGCGGAGTTCCTGTCGGCGCAAGAATTCCACGTGGACACCGTCCACACCGGACCGCGCGGCCTGGCCAGTGCCATCGAGGGCGCGTACGATCTGGTTCTGTTGGACGTGATGCTTCCGGTTCTGGATGGATTTCATGTTCTGCAGCGGCTCCGCCAGCGGACGATGGTACCGGTGATTATGCTGACGGCCCGCAACGATGAGTCCGACCGGATAGCCGGCCTGGACGGGGGCGCGGATGACTACATTGCGAAGCCCTTGCGGCCGCATGAACTACTTGCAAGAGTGCGGGCCGTCTTGCGGCGAACTGCCAAGCGGCCCGTGGCGATGGAGTCCGTGATCGCTGTTGGCGACATCGAGTTGAAGCCGCATACTCGCGAGGTCTGGATGGATGGGGTCCTGATCGAGATGACATCTTTCGAATTTGATATTCTCGACGTCCTCATGCGCATGGCGGGACGAGTGGTATCGCGCGATGAACTTGCGGCGGTCCTTTATCACAGGGAGGCGACGCCGTATGAGCGTTCGATCGACGTTCATATTAGCCACCTGAGAAGAAAGCTGGAGACGGGCAGTGGCACGCTGATCCGAACTGTTCGCGGAGTCGGATACCAGTTCATCACCGCGGAGGAGGACGAGAGATGAGATCCGTTTATATCAAAGCGCTGCTGTTGTCGTTTGGAATCCTCATCTTCGCCTTGGCGGGATTTCTGGTCATCTCCAGAACCATGACCTACCGGAGCTTCGGTAACGGAACCCCCATTGGCCGAAATGCGGCCATGCAATTCGAGGAAGGCAGCCTGGAATATGAAAACGGCGGTCCAAAGGCCCTTTCGTCTTACCTCGACTGGCAGCGCTCATTCTATCCGCGACTTCACTTCTACTTCACCAGAAAAGGGCGCGATCTGGTTACGGGCGCAGACCGCTCGAGACTGTTGAGCGTGGCGCAATCGAGGTGGAGCTTCCTCGCGGTGACCAGTCCGATTATCGTCGCCGTTCCGTCATCGAAAAGTGTGGATGCATTCATCATTGAGGTTCCACCCGAAAATGTGATGTTCTATTTGGATTATTACTTGCTCTTGCTGGGTGCGATTACGATCCTCTGTTGGGGGCTGGCTATCCAATTTGCCTCGCCGCTGAATCAGCTCGCGGAAACCGTACGGCGCTTTGGAGTGGGCGATCTGTCGGCACGAGTGTATTCCAGCCGGCACGACGGCATTGGCGATGTGGCCCGGGCGTTCGATCAGATGGCGGACCGGACGGAGAAGCTCGTCACCGCCGAGCGGCGGCTGTTGCAGGATATTTCCCACGAGCTACGTTCTCCGTTGGCGCGACTGAGTTTTGCGGCCGAGTTGGCGCGCACTTCTCCGGATCGCGAAGCGGCGGTGATGCGAGTAAATAAAGAGATCGATCAGCTTACTGATTTGGTCCAGAGTTTGCTCCACGTAACTCGCGAAGAAGGCGATCTGAGTACCCGTAAGTTGGAACCGGTGGCGCTCGATAGTCTGGTGAACCAACTTATCGAGGATTGCGAAATCGAGGCCGCTGCCAGGGATTGTCGCCTGGTTTTCACGGGATCGAATCATGTCGAGCTACTGGCTGATCCCGTACTGCTACGCCGCGCCGTTGAGAACGTTGTTCGAAACGCCATTTGGCACGCGCCACCTGGAAGCGTGGTGGAAGTCGCGCTGTCGACCTCCGAGGGGAATGCCTCCCTTACGGTTCGCGATTATGGTCCTGGCGTTCCAGCGGAGGCACTCGCCCAAATCTTCAAGCCGTTCTTTCGCGTGGACAGTTCTCGCAACGCGAACAGCGGTGGCGTTGGCTTGGGTTTGACCATTACACAGCGCGCCATTAATGTACATCACGGTCATGTTTGGGCCGAGAATGCCGAGCCAGGGTTGCGGGTTTCGGTCGAACTTCCGCTGGACCATCTCTCGGTGAAGAGTCGCTGGACACCCGGCGTAATCCACGCTCCGAGCGTCCACGGCGGCGCCCATGCCCCAGGGACGACCTATGCACTGGAGCCGCGAACCACGGAGCATTGAAACCGCGGATTGATCGCAAGCTCACCACATCGGGACTTTCGACCGGCCTCATGCAAGCCATTGAGCGGGAATGCCGAAGGTTGTTCCAGCGATTCAAAGTGAGAACGGCCCCGGCGTAAACGGCTTACTTTTGCCGAACCTGCGACGGCGCGGTCTGCCTCAGGCTGGTATACACCGCTTCGACGAACATGTCCGTGGTCCAGGGGCCGGAGGTCGCTCCATAGCGGGTGTCGTAATCCGCGGTTAGCCGCGCGGCCTTCACTTGGTCCAGCGTAGCGCCTGCGTCAAGCATGGCTTGCACGCGGTCGCGAATGATGCTGATCATATCCCGGTATTCGGCGACATCGTATTCATCGGATAGACGTCCGCGCCCAGGAATAATCATGGTCCCGCCGTCCTCGTCATGCTCATAACCGGTCTTCTCGAGAATGTTGTTGAGAGCGCCGATCTCTCCCTGGATCGTACCGCCGCTTTTGAGATCAATCACCGGATAGCGGGTGGTATCGTAAATGTCTCCAGTTGCGATCACATCCGACCGCCGAAACTGCACGATGCTATCGCCATCCGTGATGGCATTCGGCTGATAGAACATTTCCACCAGTTCACCGTTGTGATACTTTCGCCGACGTTTTTCGAGATAAGTATCGGCGGGGATCATCTCGTTCGGTAGTTTCGCCGCTTCCATTCGGATCAGCACGTTGTTCTGCGCGATCAGGGTGGCGTGATGACCAGGATCCTGGAAGAAACCGGTGGCTCCCGTGGGAGCCTGGCCGCCAAAGAAGGAGCCCGGAAGGCTAGGATCCTGGCCGGCCGCCCCAAGCTTGGCATTTCCGCCGGTGTGGTCCGGGCGGAAACTGGTGTTCACGACGAATTGAATCGGGTTGGGGCTGAGTCCGCTCACCGCGGCCACTACCTTGTCGGACAGTTTGCCCGCACCGGTATCGACCAGCAAAGCGCCTTGATCGCCCACCTGGACCGCGATATTGCCACCGTCGCCAACCAGCATATAGACGTTGCCCTGCACTTTCAAAACGTGGATCTCGCCGTCATTAGGATCCGGGTTCACAGCGTGGCTGGCCTGCTGCGGACCGTGCGACGGCACGATTTCCGTCATCGCTTCCGCTTCGGCCGCTGCCGGGTTTTTGAGCTTCGCCGCAAACTCCGGATGGGTGGTCTGGCCGCCGCCGAGCGTCCCGAGCAGTGGCACGCCATTTTTGTCCGCGTATTCCCGCAGGTAGGGATTCTTCCCAAACAGCCGGTTCGGTATTTTTCCTTCCGATCTGCCCACGATTTCCTCGCCGTCCTCGCAGGCGTAGAGCCAGGCGGTTGGATCCTTGATGTTGCGCAGATTGATCATGGTCTTGCTGTAACGGCTCGTCCAGGAAGACCGGGTCCTTGGTCACGGTGAAAATCGTGAGACGATCCCCGTGCCGGACAAGTTTCTCGACAACGGTGGCTTCATCGCTGGAGGGTATGCCATTTCCGCGGAGCCAGGCCCGCTTAAGATGCGTGGTGGTGATGGTCAGCACATTCCTGTCCCACTTGCCCGTCGAGAATCCGGCGAAAGTATGCGCGGCGTAGGCGGGCGGATGCGGGCGGCCATCCATCCAGATGGTTCTTCGCACTTCGGACGTCTGGAACCACATATGGATCGCGATCAGCTGTTGAGTGTAGGGATCGCGTTCCTCCCAAAACCGGAAATTTCCGGGAGAGAAATACGCGTACGGAATCCCGTATCCGGCGCATTGCTGCTGCCGCACAGTCATCCGCGAGGCGTCCCAGGCCAGCGCGTATAAGCGCCCCGCTTCATTGAGCGGGATGCCGCCGTAGTCCGCCACCGAGCCTGCCGCAGTGCCGTAATCGGCGTCTTGATCGCCTCCGTACGACCAGCTCCCCGAGATGTCGATACCCGAATTTGAAGAGATGGGTGCTCCAAATCCGAAACCCTGACCGTATGCCGCGGCACTCATCAATAGAGCCGACATCACAATCCCGGTGATCTTTTTCATGTCATTATCTCCTTCCATGTGGCTATCGAGCCGTGCAGGGAGATGGATTCCACCCCGAAGCGTCGGATTGTTTCTTAAAGTGGGTGGTTGTCAGATAGGGCTGAAGGAGATAGACCGGATCCTCCAAGGAGGTGGTGATCAGTAGATACGTATCGCCGTCTGGTTCAGTCGCCACATCGTAGTACTCGGTGAGAACGGCGTTAGAGCTATAGGGAATCCCATTCTTTCGCAAGTACCCGGCTTTGAGCTTGGCCGTCACCACTTTCAGCGAACCGGTCTTCTCAGATGCGAGTCCGGAGAGCCGCCCTAGGCCGGGGACCTCGAAGCCTTCCAGAGCCTCCCAAGAGGCCTGCGAAACGCCCTGCCAATCTCCTCCTCCACCTGGGGCTGCGCCAAAGTGAAATAGCCGGGTCTGCATTCCGGCGTCTGTTTCGATTTTGAGCGTCTGCTCGTCCGGCCACGTTATGTGAATGCGGCCGGGCACTCGCATGATGTTTGCGGCGCCATAGCTCCTGCATTGCTCGCCGGCTGCTTCGTCTTTCGCGGGATCCCAAGCCATCGCGATCTTCAACGCTGCTGGGTTAACGGGAACCCCGATGCCGCCGCCGAAAATGCCGGGTGGCGGGGCCTTTACTTTGATGGGCGGAAGCATTCGGTACTTCCAGTCCTCCACCACCACCGACACCCAATATCCGGTCATATCCACTGGCGCGCCGGCTTTAGGACTCGGGGGCGGACCTCCCGGCCCAAACCCCTGCGCCAAGAGGCGCACAGCGGTGAGCGCCAGCATCGAGCACCAGCCAACCATTCGCATATAGCAGGTCATTTCATCTCCCCACGCTTTACTTCAGGTGCTGATTTAGAAATGCAATCGTCCGCGCCCAGGAATCCGCGGTGGCTGCCGGGTTGCCGGCCAAGTCCTGGAATTCCAGAAACCCGTGCGTGGCGCGCGGGTAGATGTGCGGCTCGAAGGATTTCCCCTGCTGCTTCATAGCCGATACGGTGGGCTCCACGGTGCTGGTGACGCGGGCATCGTCTTCGCCGTAGAAGCCCAGAACCGGAGCCTTGATTTTGGCCATGATATCCGCGCCCGGCTGGGTGCCATAGAAAACAACCGCGGCATTAATTTCAGGCACCTCGCCCGCGAAGCGGAAACTGTAAGTGCCGCCCGCGCAGAATCCCACGCTCGCCACCTTACCGCTTGCTCTCGATAGTTTCATGCCGTAATCATACGCCGCTTTGTATCGCTGGATTGCCTGCTCGGGGGACAGCTTCGCGGCCGCGCGCATGGCGGCATCGACACCTTCAAAGGAATCCCAGTTGCCGCCATTCGGTCCCAACCCCGAATAGAGATCGGCAGCGACGGCGATGAAACCCTGGAGTGCCAACTGGTCTGCCAGCGCGCGCTGCCAATCGTCCATTCCGGGTCCGTGCTGCATGACGATGACGACCGGCGCCTGGCTGGCGCCCGCGGGATATTCGACCCAGGTGTGCATCTTGATGTCGCCGACCGGGAGATCGACGAACTCCTTGCGGAGTGTCGAATGTTTTAGTGTCGATGTAGCGCTGAACGTGCCAGCAGGAAGGTCGGGTAGTTTTCCCACCGGATAACCGGGCGGTCCTCCGCGAGCGCCAGGTGGCTGCTGCGCCATCGCCATCATAATGTGAGCGGAATGATCTTCGGCGGACATACCCGCCATTTGAGCCGACTGCTCGCCAGACTGAGGGGCAACCATCGGCCGATTGCCGGTCTGCTTCGAAAGGAAAGAAAGCGCGTCCCGCCAGGACTCGCTATTGAGGCTGAAACTGGCGAAGTGTTTCTCGAAGCGAGCCTGGATTCGGCCGTCGCGCGGTGAAAGTTCCAGGTTAGCGCTCTGGCCGTTCGAGGCCGGAAGCGCAACCACGTAGTCGCGGACCACTGCGGTTCTGCGGGCAATCTCAACTGCGCTCATCCTGCGGGTCGCGGAGGCAACCGCTTCAGCGTTGGGAAATGACTCGGTGTCGCCGCCATATGGACCCATGCCAGACAAAACATCCGGCACGGCGGCAATAAATCCGTCGGCTGCAAGCTGGTCGGCAGCCGCGCGAACCCAATCGCTCGCGCCTTCATCGGTCCCGGTGACGATCACTACGGGAGCTTTGTCTGAGCGCTGCGGATAGACCAGAAACGCGCGGATGACGGCCGTTCCGAAGTGCAGATTCACCCATTCGCGATGCCGGAGGGTGGTGTTCAGAATAGTTTTTGCCGCACGCGCCGTCGGTAAAGTAGAGTGAACCCCGGGCGGCGTGCCGGCCCTGTTGGCGGGCGCCAGCTTGGTCAGCCAAACACCCACCGCGACCGTTCCAACCGCAGCGGCCGCAAATGCCAGCGAACGCATTTTCATTGGACACACTCCTTCGCCAAACCCGCGCAGGCGCCCCTGCACGCCGCGGTTAAGCTTACATGCTGCGACTGGGGGTGTAAAGCGCGATTAACATAACTTTACGATGATGTTTCGCCATGGCCTCCCGTTGTGAGGGTAAATAGAGGCGATGCGCATTCTCTTGTTACTCTTGCTCGCGGGTGCGGCAGGGGCCCAAGCACCATCCTCATACAAACCGTATGCCTCTCTGGCGGAGATCATGGCGGGTATCTTGTTTCCAAAATCGAATGCTGTTTTTGACGTGACCAAACACTCTCCCAAGAACGACATGGAGTGGACCGCCGTTCAAACGGACAGTGCGGTTCTGGAGGAAGCCGGAAATCTAATCCTGACCCAAGGCCGCCTGAAGGAGAATGGCCAGCCTGTGCCGAAGAGCGCGGACTTCAGGAGACACGTCCAGGCGCTGGTGGAGGCGGCGAAGGGCGCACATCAGGCAGCGCTTAAGAAAGATGCCGATGCTGTTTTCATTGCCTGCGAGCCGCTGTATCAAGCGTGCTTTGGTTGCCACCAGGCATATCGCTTTTGCCCAACTTGCCAAGAGGCAGAGCCGCATTAAGCCGTGTTGTGGCCCGCGAACGGTTTGATCACATTCCTTAGACGCCGCTTCGCCCCTTAGACGCCGGTTCGCCGATTACATAACTTAACAATTGATCAGTTGCTTCCCAAATGTTTCTGGATAAGACTCCATAAGGCGATTCTGGTCCGAATCTAAGTTTCGCGAAGGGGTGAGGAATATGGCCCAACGTTTGAGGTCATCTATAAGTGCGCGTCTCGTTGACGTGAGCATCGGTATATTAGTGCTGTCGCTGAGTGTCGTGGCGTTGAGGGCCCAAAACACCGCAACAATTTCTGGCACGGTTTCGGATCCATCAGGCGCCCTTGTGCAGGGCGTTGAGATAACAGTAACTCAAACCGATACTGCTACCCAGCGAACCGCTACTACCGATGCAGGCGGCTCCTACATCATTCCCAACTTGCCGCTTGGTCCCTATCGGCTGCGAGCGAGCAAAATGGGATTTGAGATTTACGTTCAAACCGGAATCGTGTTGGAAGTGGGCAGTAGCCCTACGTTACCGGTCACGTTAAGAGTCGGTGACGTCAACGAACAGATCCAGGTGGAAGCCGCCACCACGGCGATTGAAACGCGAGATATGGGTGTTGGCACCGTGGTTGAGACTCAACGAATCCTGGATCTGCCGCTGAACGGGAGACAGCCAACCGATCTCATCACTCTAAGTGGTCTGGCGGTCCAGACTGCCTCGTCGCCGCAATACACCATGAGCACGGGCGTAAACATCAGCGTGGCCGGCGGAACCGACTACAGTGTTCAGTACAATCTGGACGGAGCATCGCACCTCGACACGTACGTTGGCACCAACATGCCTCTTCCTTTCCCCGACGCTCTGCAGGAATTTCGGCTGGTAACCAGCTCGCAGGATGCCAACCAGGGTGGCGGGCATTCGGGGGCAACGGTAGACGCCGTCACCAAATCCGGCTCCAACGCTTTCCATGGCGACGCTTTCGAATTCTTCCGTAACACCGACCTGAACGGGCGGGACTTCTTCGCGCCCGTGGGCGATGGGCTGAAACGCAATCAGTTTGGCGGCGTAATCGGCGGCCCCGTCAAAAAGGACAAGTTCTTTTTCTTCGCAGGCTATGAGGGCACACTCATACGCCAGTACACTCAGTCCACCATCTCTTACGTTCCCACCGCCGCGGAACTCACCGGGAACTTCGGGCCGTACATTTCAGCCGGCTGTCCTGGAGCTGGGGGAATTGCCAACTCGCCAGTAATCCATGGCGGTCATCTGGTGCTGCCCATAAGTCCGGCAGCCGTAAAGATAGCATCCTATCTTCCCCAGTCGAACAACGCCTGCGGACAGGTTTTCAGTGGGATTCCTCTGCACCAGAACGAATGGCAGGTGCCCGTACGGCTCGATTACAACCTGAGCAATAAGAACATGCTTTTTGCGCGCTACATCGTCACTAAAATCAACATTGCTCAGCCTTATGACATAAGCAAGAATGTATTATCCACCGACGGCGCCGGCGCCAACGACATGTCGAATTCCCTCGCTCTGGGTGATACCTATTTGTTCAGCACCACCATCGTCAACTCCTTCCGCGTCTTTGGAAACAGGGTGGGTGCTACCACGCCGGGCGCGCAGACTTTTGGTCCGCAGCAAGTGGGGATCAACAATATGTACGATTACTACGGCAACTTCCTCCCGATCTTTCTGGTCGCGAACGGATTCTCGACGAACTTCGGTGCCAATTTCTTTATCGGTTCGGACACCACCACGAATTTCGGGCTCAATGACGATCTGAGTATAGTCCATGGGTCGCACCAATTCAGCTTTGGCGTAAATACGATGCGCGCCTTGCTGAACGCACACTCTTACGCCTGGTCGGAAGGCTTCTTCGTGTTTGCCGGCATCTTCGGTTCCCCTATGGTGGACTTTGTAGCCGGAGACGCGGCCTTGTTTCATCAAGCTAATCCGAATCCCGAAAATCTGACCCAGAACTTCGTGGGCTTGTATGCCGCGGACACCTGGAAGGTGAGCCACCGTTTGACTCTGAATTATGGGCTTCGCTGGAATCCGTTCGTCCCCATGCAGTTTAAGCAGTCCGATAGTTACGATTTCAGCTTGAGCAATTTTTACCACAACGTTCGCAGCACGGTGATTCCCACCGCGCCGCCGGGATTTCTCTATGCCGGCGACCCTGGCTTCAACGGCCGAGCCGGCATGAACAATGCCTGGGGGCACTTTGAGCCCCGGCTCGGCTTGGCGTGGGACCCGTTCGGGGATGGAAAAACCGCCATCCGCGCGGGCGCGGGAATCGCCTATGACTTCATGCGGCAGGATCTAAATGAAAACACCTCCTCGGTGCTGCCTTTCCGTACCACGGTTCTCGGAAGCTTCCCGGTTAGTCTGGATAACCCCTACGCGAACATTCCGGGTGGAAATCCATTCCCCTATAACTACAGCCCCAAGAACCCCGTCTTCCCCGACTTTCCTTATCAGTCATTTCTGCCTATCCCCGCGGATGTGAAAACGACTACCCAATACTCATGGAACCTTGGGATTCAACGGCAGATCACCAAGAGCTTCTTCCTATCAGCCACCTACGTGGGAACCGAACTGGCTCACCTATGGACGGGCGTCGACTTGAATCCCCCGCAGCTTATTCCTGGAAATTGTCTCGCGGGACAATATGGTCTTACGAAGCCGGGCCCTTGCTCTACCACCTCCAATGAGAACCAGCGTCGCCTGCTGGAGCTAACCAATCCATCGGCCGGCAACGTGTACGGGTCCTTAACCAGTTTGGATTCGAGCGGGACTCAACACTACGACGGTCTTCTCACCAACGCCCGCTTGCGACTCGGCCAGAACGTGAACCTGGCGGGGAATTGGACCTGGTCCCACTGCATCGGTCTTCCGGTCACCGAGTTGGTCAATGCGGGAGCCACTTATCTGAACACCCCTTATCAGAACAACGGACCTGTAGACCGGCACCTGGCCATGGGTAATTGCACAGTAGGGTCGCTGGATATCAGGCACATCGTGAACGTGACCCTGGTGGTGAACACGCCGACGTTCTCGGGTACTTGGGCGCGCCGTCTGGGCACTGGATGGACTCTTTCAACAATCTACACCGTGCGCACCGGAGTGCCGTTCGAAGCGGAATTGGGCACAGATAATGCTTTGAATGGCTTCAATCCGGCCGGAAATAATCCGGTTCCCCAACGGCCGAATCAGCTGCTGCCGAATGTGTACGCAACCAATCAGGGACAGTCTTGTTCTCCCGCCCCCTGCGTAAGTTATCTCAATCCCGCTGCGTTCGGTGTGCCGACCGCTGGCACCTATGGGAATATGGGCATCGGCGATCTGAGGGCTCCGGCATTCTGGGAGTGGGATCAAACCGTTTCCAGAGCGTTCCCCGTCACGGAGCGGACGCACTTAGAGTTCCGAGTCGAGGCCTTTAACGTCACCAACTCCGTGCGGCTAGACCCTATTCCCAACAACGTTCTGGGTGGCACGTTCGGGACAATTACTACCGACTATTCCACAACTGGCTCGTCGTCGCCAACAGGCTCCGGTGGAAGAATCGTCCAGCTCGCCATGAAATACGTATTTTAGTTAGGGAACCTCGATAGGGGCATTCTATTGGCCAGTCGGAGATACCTATTTGACTGCCGGGAGACTAGCTCCTATACTTATGTCGGTTTCACTACAGACCACGAACGGGAGGATTCCAATGTTTGCGAAGTGCTTCTTAGTGACGTTGGTCTTGGGCGGCGCCGCGATCGCGGCCGACGATCATGCTTCTGCGGTGACCTTCAACAAGGACGTTCTGCCGATTTTGCAGAGGAACTGTCAGACCTGCCATCGTCCCGGCCAGATCGCGCCGATGTCTTTCTTGACCTACAACGAAACGCGCCCGTGGGCCAAGGCGATGAAGGTTGCCGTCGCTTCGCGCAAAATGCCGCCGTGGTTCGCAGATCCGCAAGTCGGTCACTTCTTGAACGACCACTCCTTGAAGCCAAGTGAAATCGAGACGATCTCGAAATGGGCCAGCACCGGTGCGTTGGAGGGCGATCTAAAGGACATGCCGCCGGCGGTGAATTGGCCGGACGGCTGGCAGGTTCAGCCCGACGTGATCGTCAAAGGGCCGGTGGTTGAGATTCCGGCGCATCCGAAGAACGATGTGATCGAATGGATGTCGGTGACCGTGCCTACCGGCTTCGTAAAGGATACCTGGGTGACGTCCGTGCAAATCAAGCCAGAGCACCCAGCGGTGGCCCATCACATCTGCCTTGGATTCAATGCTCACACCCCCGACGTGAAGTATTTCGATCCGGTATGGCAAGACAAGGAGCGCGACACCGAGGGCAGCGCGATTCCGGCCAAGGGCCCGACGTTTGGTCCCGCTACGCCAGGTGGCCGCTTCACAAGTATGGCAGAGGACTGCTATTTGCCAGGTAATCCGGTCGCGGATTACCGTGAGTTTCAGGCGGCGAAGCTAGTTTTGGCTGGAAGCGATATCACTCTGAATCTGCACTACACGCCCAACGGGACCGCTGTCACCGACCACGTTCAAGTGGGATTTACGATCGCCAAGGAGCCACCGCAACGCCGCTATGTTTCGTTGAGCACCACAGCGCCGATGGATTCCGCGCATTTCGCGATTCCGCCCAACGACGGTAACTGGCAAAGTCCGCCCGCGGATGTCACCTTCAATCAGGACGTCGAACTGGTGTACATGATGCCTCACATGCATTTCCGAGGCAAGGACATGACCTACACTCTGGTATACCCGGACGGAAGAAAAGAAGTGGTCCTGAGCGTGCCGCACTACGACTTCAACTGGCAACTGGGGTACAGCACGTCGGTGAAGGTGCCGAAGGGAACCAAATTGCACGTCGACGCTCACTTCGACAATTCGCCCAACAACAAGTTCAATCCCAATCCGAACAGGACAGTCTACTATGGCGAAATGACGTGGGAAGAGATGATGTTCCCATTCTTTGGCGTGGTGGTGGACAAAGACGTCGATCCTCAGAAGATTCTCTCGGGCCAGGGGCCGAGACCGGGCGGTGCGTAGCCTTTCCCCATCTCGCCAACCCTGTGCTGGAAAGAAAACTGGAATACTTAGTCGCGCTGGCCAAAGAGGGCCACTTCGCTCGGGCGGCCAGTGCGTGTCTGGTATCGCAACCGACGCTTTCGGCGGCCATTCAGCAACTCGAGGCCGAACTGGGCGTCCAGATCGTCAAGCGCGGGCAGCGCTTTCAAGGATTCACCGAGCAGGGTGAACTGGTGCTCGCGGCCGCGCAACGAATGGCGCTGGAGTGCGCTCGTCTGCGCCAGAACCTCAGAGACCGAAATAATGACTTCTCCGGGATGTTGCGCATTGGAGTGTTAGGGTCAGTGATCCCGCTCTTGAAGACTTTCACCATCCCCTTCCACCGGCGCTATCCGGACGTGAATCTCAGAGTTGCGATCTTGAACTCTTTCGATGTGCGGCAAGCCTTCGAAGAGTCTTCGATGGACATTGCCATCACCTATTTAGACAAAGCTCTGCGGCGCTACAACCGCACGCGCGTCCTGTACACGGAAGAATATGAGCTTCTGGTCCGGAAGGGCGCCGCGTTTTCCGGCCGAAAGTCAGTTTCCTGGGAGGAACTGGGGCAGTTACCTCTCTGCCTGCTTCCTCCCGAAAGCCAAATTTTTGGCGCGCGCGAAGCAGCGCTATTGAACGAAGCGCTCAGCAAGACGCCACATATCATCACCAGCGCGGTTTGGATGGTAATGGATCACGTACAAACGGGAAAGTGGGCCTCCGTTCTTCCCAGGCCAGTCAGAATCATGATTTCCGGCGACCGCGAATTAGAAGCCATCCCGTTGCCAAAGGCCGGCAAACCCGCTTCGGTTGCGATTGCGATTCCCCATCGTGAGCCAGTGTCTCCCGTGGCTCAAGCCTTCTTTGATGTGGCCACCTCCGACGAGGCATTCAAAACGCTCCGGCATCTTCTTCACACCGCTACCGCAAGCGCCGAGGATGTAGATAGCAGGCCGCGTCTTAGACGGCTCGGTTCATTTGCGAAGCCGGTGCGGCGGCGCGCCACTTCTGGATCATGAAATCAAGACTCCAGATCCCGCCTCCCACCGCGGCAAGATAGAGAAAGACGAGGAAGTACAGCAGCACTTCGTTGCCACCGGCCCGGAGCGGAACAGGCGAACGCGGTGCGGCGATGAGTAGAAACGCCATCAGCGATTGGAGCGCCAATACGAGGGACGCCACTTTCGTCAGCAGTCCGAGCAACAAGAAGGCGCCGCCGACAATTGCGATGTAGCCTGTGAACGCGGGAAGCTGATCCAGGGGCATCCGGCCCGCCCCTCCGCGCCTGGCCAGTTGGGGAAACATGCCGTACACCAGGCGATACCCGTGCAAGGAAAAAACAAAGGCAAGAATAACGCGCATCATGGAGCGCGCGTACGGTTCCCAGGAATTGAGGGTCTGTTTCAAAGGCCTGGCCCGCTTTTCGATCAGAGCGTCCACGCTCCACGGGCCTGCTCCGGTGGTAACCAGCCACAGAAACACGTAGCAAAAAAGCACCGCTTCCTCACCGCCGTTACTGATAGGAAAGAAGCCTCGCGGCGCCCACGTTCGGAAATAGGCTACCGCCATTTCTCCGCACAGAATGAAAGCGGTGGTTCGCGTAAACAGACCCATTACCAACAGCATGCCGCCGATCAGTTCAATGGGTCCCGCGAGAGCGTGAAGCTGCGGGAAATTGTGGTCGATTCTGCCCCCGGCAAAGCCCCACAGTTTCTCGCCTCCGTGCTGCATGAATAGCAATCCTGCGACGATTCGCAAGATGCTCAGAAGATAGGGCGCCCTCTCGCTCATTGCAGTCTCAGCGCGATTTCGCTCTCCAAAGTCTATCGCCGGCAAAGGACCGGGATCAAGCGGGCAATTGTAAACTTGTGTTAAATCGCGAATCATGCGGACCGAGATGTCCGCAGTCCCGCCGTTTGGAGCATCTGCTTCACAATTCGGCGCAACGTCTTTTTGTCCGCGAGGGACAAACCCGTTACCGCGGCGGACGGTTCTGACAGCCGCTCCAACAACCTCGCCCGGAACTTGACTCCCGGCCGGGTAAGGGTGATCATTTTAACGCGAGACGGGCGTGCGGCGCTGATGACCACGCGCGGTAGCTTTCCAGGTTTTCCGGGTCTGGTTGTGTCATCGCGCTTGCGGCGTGTTGTGCTTGACCAATGAAAGTGGGCAATGAAGGGAGTGGAGGATTTATGTTGCAGAGGCTAAGAATCCGCGTGGCCATCTTGATCGCGGGCGTATTGTTGCTGGCCGGGACGACTTGGGGGCACCATTCGTTCGCGGCCGAATTCGACGCCAGGAAGCCCATCAGCATCACGGGCGTGATCACGAAGTTGGATTGGGTGAATCCGCACGCCTACGTGTATCTGGATGCCAAGGACCCGGACGGAGCGACGGTGCACTGGTCGTTCCAGACGCTGCCACCGTCGATGATGCGGGCCCGGGGCGTGAGCCGCGATCTGTTCCCGGTCGGTCAGACGGTGACGATCTCCGGCTTTGGCGCCAAGGACGGAACCAAGAGCCTTGGCTGGATCAAGAAAATTCAGTATGCTGACGGGCGCGTATTGCAGATGACCGCCGAAGCAGACGAGAGCAAATAGGAGACACGGCATGAGACTCTCAGCACAAGCGCTTGCTCTGTTACTGGCTCCGGGACTGATGTTGGCTCAATTTGGCCCTCCCAGTCCGGCGCAGATGGAGGCGATGAAGAAAGCCGCGGAGCTGCCGACGCCTAAAGCCGCGGATGGTAATCCGGATCTCTCCGGCTATTGGGGATTCGATGCCATGGCGGCAGCGGCCAATGTACTAGGCGGCGGGAAGGTGACGCTGGACGGCAAGGTGGCGGTAGTAGCGGCTGAGTCCGTGGAACAGAAGTTCAATGTGGCCGGTGTGGCCCAGCGCAAGGCGGATACGGCTTCGCGGCCTGTGTACAAGCCGGAATTCGCGGCGAAAGCCAACGATAACTTCGAGCGGGCGGCGTTTTTGGATCCGTCCTATAAATGCATGCCCGTGGGCGTGCCACGCCTGGGGCCGCCAACGGAAATCGTACAAACGCCCAAGGCCACTTACTTCCTCTACGACAATCGCAACGTATTTCGCGTGATCCCTACCGACGGGCGTCCGCACAATCGCGATGCCGACCGCATGGCCATGGGCGATTCCATCGGCCGCTGGGAGGGCGATACACTCGTGGTGGACGTGACCAACTTCACCGAGGATACGTGGCTGGATGGAGACGGTTCCTTCCACACTGAAAACATGCACGTCGTAGAACGGTTCACGCGCAAAGGCAACACGCTCAAGTATGAGGTGACCGTAGAGGACCCCGCGCTGATGGCGAAAATTTTCGTCGCGCGGCCCCGGACGCTGCTGCTCGGCAAGGCAGGTGGGCATGCCAGCGAGGACTATCCCTGCCGCGAAACTGAGCAAGAGCACCTGACGACGAATGAGAGACATTAGAATATGAAGATTACACCGTTTCCAACGCCGCGGGCTTCGTCACAAGTGTTTATGTCGATCGGCAATAGAACGCCAGCCATCGTAATCGTAAAGATATGTTAAGACCCTGCGGATCTGTCATGCTCTGAATCGATACTTGAGTTATGCGTTTTAGCAGGATGGCGGCGCTCTGGTTGGTGCGCCTGTTGTTAATCGCCACCTCCGTAATTGTCTCCGCGCTGGGGCAGCCTGCGGGTTTCGGACCACCACCCGGGCCGCCTGCTACCCCTCGAGCAGCCGCCCCCGTCGACCTTACCGGCTATTGGGTTTCGCTGGTAACGGAAGATTGGCGTTCCCGAATGACCATGCCGCCTAAAGGCGATGCTGAATCTGTCCCACTCAACCCGGAGGGCCGGAAAGCCGCGCAGGCATGGGACCCGGCCAAGGACGAGTCCTCAAGCGAGCAGTGCAAAGCATATGGCGCGGCCGCGATTGTGCGCCGGCCCGGCAGAATGCACATAATTTGGCAGGACGATAACACGCTAAGAGCCGAGTTCGACGCAGGTACTCAGACCAGGACCTTTTACTTCGACGCACCTAAGGGACGAGGTGGAGACTGGCAGGGGATTTCAGTGGCCAGTTGGGACGTGCCCGGCACGATCATGACGCGAGGCGGATTCTCACTTGGGGCGGGCGGTGGTTTGGACAGAGGCGGCGCGTTGAAGGTGGTGACCACCAAAATGAAGGCCGGATACTTGCGAAAGAATGGAATTCCGTACAGCGAAAACACAGTCATGACCGAATACTACGACCGCTTCGACGTACCCAACGGCGATTCTTTGCTGCTGGTGACTACCGAGGTCACTGATCCGATGTATCTCACGGCGCCTTTCTGGACCAGTACGCATTTCAAGAAGCAGAACGACGCGGCGGGTTGGAATCCGTCGTCCTGCTCGGCCAAATAGAGGGAACGAAAATGAAAGCGCTCAAAAACAACTCATACATCGTTCTCTTCGCGGTGGCGTTATTGACGCAGATCAACCTTTTTGGACAAGCGGCATCCCCGGCGTCAGCGCAAGGCCGCCCGTCGCCGGCTATCGATCTTTCTGGCTACTGGTCGCCGGCGATCAACGAGGATGGGCTGGAGCGCGGAGCGGGTTCGGAAATTGGAGACTACGCCGGATTCGCCATCAACGAGGCGGGGCGTCTCTGGGCCCTCTCCTACGATGCCTCGCGTCTAACCCTGAAGCACCATCAGTGCGACGGCTATGTCGCGCCTTATCAAATGCGCGCGGTAGGAAACTTTCGCATCTGGGAAGACCGCGACCCGCACACCATGCAACTGATCGCCATTCACATCTGGGCGCAGACCACCGAGGGTTTTCGCACCGTCTGGATGGATGGACGTTCGCATCCGCCCGCTTACGCCCCGCATACTTATCAAGGATTCTCGACGGGCCGGTTTGTAGGAGATGCGCTGATGGTGAGCACAACTCATCTGAAGCAAGGCTGGCTACGGCGCAATGGGCTCCCGGAGAGCGACCAGGCCAGTATGGTGGAATTTATCGTCCGTCATGGCGATCATCTGGTGGATACCACGGTTGTCACGGACCCCGTTTTTCTGACCGAACCGGAAGTCCGCAGCAACGACTTTTTCCGTCAACCTTCCGACCATGGTTCCTGGCTGTACGCTTGCGACGATGGCGAGGAGATTGTCGGCCGCGCGCCGGATGTGGTGCCAAATTATCCACTCGGCGCACAGCCCTTCGCCCGAGAATATTCGAAAAGATACAAAATCCCTCTGCTATCCGGCATTGCGGGTGCGCCGTCCATTTATCCGGAGTTTGTTTCCAAGCTTGCTACCGCGACCGATGCCGACGCTGCGCCATTGCTCCAACCCGCGCCGGGTCCATCGCCGGTCAGCCGCGCCGTCGATCCGGAACCGCACGACGGCGAGATTCATGTTTTTCCGGTTTCCGGCAACGTCTACATGTTGCTAGGCGATGGCGGGAACATCGTGGTTGAGACAGGGGATCAAGGGCCGTTTGTCGTCGACAGCGGATCCGGCCAGCTCACCGGCAAAGTGATCGAGGCAATTCACAAGTTGAGCGACAAGCCGATTCAGTTCATCGCCAACACCAGCTTCCTTCCCGATCGCACTGGCGGCAACGTGAAACTTCGCGCCTCCGGTCACGATTCCAGCCTGGTGGGTTCCTTCTTCTCGAACCAGTTCAGAGATGCGGGCCAGGGCGCGACTATCATGGCCCAGCAGAACGTAGAGACCCGCATGGTGGAGGCGAAACTCCCCGGCCCAGGCCTGCCCACAGATACTTTTCTCGACGATCGCCGGCGCAAATACCACAACGGCAATGCCATCGAGATATTTCACGAGCCGAATGCGATCACCGATGGCGACAGCATCCTTCACTTTCGTCAGGCCGACGTGATCGTCGCAGGCGATATCTTCAACACCACTCAGTTTCCATTCATCGACATTAAAGCCGGCGGCAGCGTTCAGGGCGAGATCAAAGCGCTCAATGACATCCTCAATCGGACCGTTTTCTTGCACGAAGGACAGGGTGGCACGCTGATCGTTCCAGGTCATGGTTATTTGTCCGATGAACATGAAGTGGTGGAATATCGCGACATGGTTGTTATCGTGCGGGACCGGGTCCGGGCCATGCTGAAGAGCAGCGCTACACTCGAACAGGTCAAGGCGGCGAGAGTCACTGCCGACTACGACACCCGGTACGGAGCAAACACGGGTCCCTGGACGACAGACATGTTCGTGGAAGCGGTTTATACGAGTCTGAAGCAATCCGCGAAGTACTGAGAAAGATATGAGACAACTTGTTGCATTCATCGCAATGCCGTTGCTTGCCGCCGCGATTGTGTTCACGCTCCGTTCTGCCGCTGTGGCCCAGCCGGGTCAGGCGAATCAGCCTCCGCCCCCTCCTCCGCGGCTCCACAAAATCAAAGATGACCTTTACATGATCGAGAACACCAACGCCACCATGAATGATCTTGGCTATTGGGGCGGCAATGTTACGGTGCTAATCACCGATGCCGGCGTCATTCTGGTTGATTGCAAGTTCGAGCGGGCCCATGATGACATCGTGGCGAAAGTGAAGTCCCTCACGGACAAGCCAATCAAATACGTGATTCTCACACACAATCACGGCGACCATGCAGACGGCGCCGAAAAAATGGAAGCGATGGGCGCGACTGTGATCATCTCCGTCGACGATCGCGACAATCTGGCGCGGGATCCTAAAGCCGGCTGGCTGCCCGCGGTAGGCTATATCGGCCAAATGCAACTTCTGCTTGGGGGAAAAGACGTGGAATTACACGAACTACGGGGCCACACCAGGGGCGATACCGCAGTGTACTTTCCAGCGGATCGGGTGGTTTCTGTCGGCGATTTATTGACGACATCCGACCAAATCCCGGGCATAGTCATGTACGCAGACGGCGGCAATTGGATGGACTGGAAAAGGTCGATGGATGAACTCCTCAAATGGGATTTCGACGAGGCAATTCCCGGCCACGGCCCCATGGTCGCTAAGCAGGAAGTCGTGAATCGCCGCAATAAGATGGTCGCTATCATGGAACGCGTTCGCGCCATGAATCGGGAGCGCAAGTCGCAGGAAGAGATCACGCAGACACTCGTTAAAGAGTTCAACTGGGGTTCGGGACCTTCCGCCGGCAACATCCCTGGCATGATGCAGGAGTTCCGGTAGGTTAGTTCCCGAGCGGAGGCGACACCATTAGATGTGGACGCTGAGTCAGGGGTTCGCTATTCAGATCTTACCGGGCCACGGCCTTCGTCACCACAGCCGGAGCCGGCTTGGACAATTTCGCGGCCTCGATCGGCACGTTTGGCTGTACGTCGCTGAGCTCCATAATCGACTGCCCGCCGGTCCAGGTCACAATCCAGTGAAAAGGCATCTTGACGCCAGCCACCTCACGATAATCGGAGTAGTCAATCTGGATCGGAATGGTACCGACAACTGTGTTGGTATAGCGCAACTGCCGTACCAGCAGCCCCGTCTTGCTGTCAAAGTATAACTTCACGCGAGATCCCCCACCTGCGATTCCCTGGATGACCTGCACTTCGCGATCCTCGATGGTGGCAACCGGGAAACCATTGCGCCATTGGGCGAGGGCCTGTCTTATACCTGCGGGAAAACACAGATCGGCGTCCAGTTTTGCCCCGTCCAGCTCCGATCCGGGAAGCAGCGGCAGCAAGTGCACCGGTTTGTCCACCGCCGCGATCCATCCCGCGCGGCCGTCAAACGTCGTGGTGCTATCTCCGTTTTGGGTATGCGCGATCATGGTGCGCTGCCCGGGAGCCTTGGCATATATCTCCAGTGGCACTTTTTCGTGATATGTGTCGTAGCCTTCGTAAGTCCCTTTGCCCGCAAAGCTGCTGAGGCCAGCCAATCGCTGTGCTCCCCCCAGCGCCTGGATATATTTATCCAGAATCTGATCAGCGGAAGGTCCCGCTGGGGCGTCTTTGACGATCTCGATTTCGTTGGGATCTTCCAGGGGAACGGTGTATTGGTCCGTGAGGCTGGGAACAACCTTGGGGTGTTCGGCGCCGCGGTGGCACGAGTAGCAGGTCAAGGCGCGCCGCCCTCCGAAGCTGCCCATATTAATGGCGTTCACCATCAGAATCATCGCCCGTGCCGTCCGTTTGCGAGGCACGTCCTCGGCGAATTTATCCCAGTTTTCCATGCTCTCTGCAACATGGCAATAGACACAATTTAATCCCAGCGAAGCAGCAAAAAAGCCCATTGTGTCCATGAATTCGCCGATCGGAATTCCCTTCAGCACCTGGACATTTTTGAAAACTTGTTCCGCCATGAGCGGTTTCTCCGCCGTCGCCTGCTGGCTGCTCGCCATGGCGGCGCCCATTAAGTAGACGACCGCAATTGCCCTTACCTGACGCGCTCCGGCCTTCATGTTCGTTCTCAATCAGAGATGATCCTATAGTCGGAAGCCACAGTGCTCCGCCCTTAACATATCTTTACGATTGTTCCAATTGAGTTCAGCACTGCCGGGATAGAATCTTACTGAGACAAATGCACCAAAATATCAAACAGTCTTGTTTTGCCGTATTGGCAGCGGGTGTCATTGCGATGGTGGTTCCTGTTTACGCGCATCATGGCACGGGTGTTTCTTATGACGCCAGCCACCCCGTCACCATGAAGGGCGTTGTCACGGAGTTCCACTATGCCAACCCGCATCCCCAACTGTATTTTGACGTAACGGACGACAAAGGCAACGTGGTGCATTGGGGTGGCGAGTTCTATCCCAATCCAGCCCAGTTGATCCAAGGCGGCTGGGGCAAGAGGCGCTCTGAAGCTGCCCTACCGGTTGGAATGCATATCACGATTACAGTGTCACCTTCCAGAGCCGGGACGCCGGTGGGCGCTATTCTCAAGCTCTTAAATGACCAGGGCGAGGTGGTGATGGGTGTGGCTGGTGGCGTTCCGGGCGCTCCTCCGCCAGAACCGGCGCCCCAAACAGGCGAACAGAAGCAGCCCGAACAAAAGTGAGCTCCCCGATGATGAGGATTACTCCGGCAAACTTCAGCGTTTTACTGGGCGCTTATCTGTTGTGTTCATCCAACGCTTTCGCGCAGGGTGGCCGAGGCATATTGGCTGCCGATCCAAAAAATGCCGACCGCCCTTACGACAAACACGATATCTCCGGAATCTGGAGCCGCAACGGCTCACTGGGCGGATACGGCGGGGGCGGTACGTGCCGGGACTGCGGAGATCGCGGCTACGCCAACGCTGTTCCTGCCTTCACGCCACTCGGCCAGAAAATGTTTGATTTGAATAAGCCTTCCTACGGGCGCAACCTTGGCAGCGCGGAGGCCGCCGCGCATCCGGAAGAAGCCATCGGGCGGCGCAGGGCAGTCCCGCCCGCTAGTGGGTCAGACCCATATCAAACCTGCAATCCCATGGGGCCCTCCCGCGCGCTTATATATCCCGACCCTCTCGAGATGAATGTCCTCTCCAACAAGATTCTGCAACAGTTCGAGTGGGGAAACGGCGTTCGCACCATATGGACCGACGGCCGCGAACTTCCCAAAGATCCAGACATCGCGAGATGGTGGGGGTACGCAGTCGGCAAGTGGGATGGGGACACTTTCGTTGTAACCACAATCGGAGTGGACGAACGAACCTGGGTGGATCAATATGGCTATCCGCACACCGCAGACATGCTTCTAGAGGAGCGGTACCGCCGGATTTCTTACGACGTTCTGGAGCTGAATATGACCATCACGGATCGCAAGGTCTACACTGCTCCCTGGAAGAGCGAGACCAAGAAATTCCGCAAGTTATCCAAAGAGGGCATTAAGACCGTGGAAGGTTGGTCTGGGTTGATGGAAGACATCTGCGCACCGGCCGACGATGTCGAATTCTTTAATAAGAGAATTCGGGATCCAGCGGGCGGTGTGATTCACTAACCCAGCCCATGTGGATTGAGAATCCGCTCAGCACTTCGCCGTCGGCATTTCCGATACTGGAGTGTCTCCATATCGCGGGCTTCGCCCTTTTGATCGGAACCACCGCGCTCGTCGATTTCCGTCTCCTTGGCTTTGGATTGCAAAAGCAGACCCCGGCGCAGATCGCCCGGGCCTTTGAATGGTGGGCCCTTGGCGGTCTGATTGTGGCCGTGTTTTCCGGACTGCTGATATTTTCCACGGACGCCGATATGTATTATCTGAACTGGTCCTTTCTGATCAAGATGGCATGTCTGGTGCTGGCCATTGCGTTCAATTACACAATCCACAGACGAGCGATCTCTCCGGGCCTATCGCCTAGGGCAGCCCGGCTGGTGGCTTGTGTTTCACTGGCGCTTTGGGTTTCGGTCATCTTTGGAGGGATTTTCATCGCCGTTGTCCGCCCCGGCCTCACGTGAGTTCAATGCTCATTTCCTTTCTGATCTGGCTACAGAATCTGGAGCCCTTCTCCGATCTGCGCAGCTCGGCGTACGTTTATCCGGTTGTACTGGCGCTCCATCTTTCCGCAATTTCTCTGTTTGGCGCGATGATTGTCGCCACCGATCTGCGTTTGCTCGGATGGGCCTTGCGGGATGGGTCGATCGCAGACGTGATCAGCCGGTTGCGCTGGCCCAAACGAATCGGTTTCCTTCTCGCCGCAACCTGCGGGTTCTTGCTCTTCTCTTCGAAAGCCGAAGAATATTATTACAACGTTTTCTTCCGCACCAAGCTTGTGCTGCTCGTCCTCGTCGCAGTTCATGCACTGGTGTTTCGGAGGAGCGTGTACGGTGATCCGGCTGAACTGGACCGCGCACCAGAGTTGCCGTCGCGCGCGAAGCTAGCCGCTGCCCTGTCTCTTTTTCTATGGCTCGGTATTTTGTGCGCGGGAAGATATATCGGTTACGTTGAAGGCCGGTCGGGCATGCACTTCAAGTGACCCGATTCGACTCGTTTTTTACTTCTTCCGCAGTTTGCGGATGGCTCGGATAGCGCCTGCCAGCGTGCTCGCTTTTTCGCCACCTTGGCGGCCTCGGCCGTTGTGTTGTGGATTTCGCTGGACTGCTTACGAAGTAGCACGTTCTTCCTGAGGATCGCGAAATTATCCATCAGGCGGAAGTTTTTTCGACCAAATGTACTCGCGATCTGATCGGCGCCGATCCAGACTCGGCCCGCTTCTTCCTGCTCCGGATAGATTGGTTCGCGAGCCTGCTGCAATTGGTCTTCGATTGCCTTGGTTTGTTCGCCCTTTTTGGCGCGTATGGCTTCGGCCGATTCGCGCTGCCCCTCGGTGGCCCCGCTGCATGGCCAGCACCTCCGCCAACAAACGGAAGGACATTCGTTTCAGGTAGTAGTGAACTACCAAAAGGGAAAGCGTCAGGATCACTTTCAAGCGGGAATTGACCCAGGCCGTGTAACGTCGATTCAGTTAAAGGGACAACAGACTGCGAGAAGGCGCCTTCCGTTAGCTTCGGCAAGTCCCACCCAAACTGAAAAGGTTTTGGCACAGTTTAGGACACAGTAGAGTCAAATGGGATACGAAGACGATGGAGCAGCAGCAAACAACTCTTTCGGAATCAGGAAGTGTTGTGGTAGGCGCGGCTGGACTCGAACCAGCGACCACCTGCTTAGAAGGCAGGTGCTCTATCCACCTGAGCTACGCGCCCATTCAATGAGTTACGGACTGTTTCTTGCTCTCGGATTTAGCGTCTTTAGCGGATTCTTTAGCGGCTTGATTTGAATTGTGACGTGCTTCCACCGCATCCATCGCCTCACGTCTGGCCTGCGCTCGGAAGTGAGAATACCGCTGTAGCATCGCCGCACTCATGTGTCCCATCATATCAAGCATGGCTCGCTCACTAGCTCCAGCCTCACCCATTTTCGTGCAGAACGAGTGCCTCAGATCGTGCAGCCTGCAATCCACCTTGGCGACTTTCCTTACTGTGTTCCATGCCGTCTTGAACGAAGTAATAGGCCGCGTGGGATCGACGGGCTTAATACGATTGCAGAGGGGGAAGATATACCAATCAGGGTCGAGCTTCCCGAGCTTGCTTGTGTACCACACCTGGTGTTGATCGAGAACAGCCTTCAGATTGGCCGTCATGGGGATGTGGCGTCCCTTGCCTGCTTCCGTTTTCGAGTCACCCACGATGATCTCTCCGGTACCAGCAAAGCTCACCTGCCACCATTGGAGCGTCCGCGCTTCGTCGCTTCTTAGGCCGGTCCATGCGAGCGTGAAAAGGAATGGGTAGATCAGTGGCGAGCGATTTCGCGCCGCCGCTTCGAGCACGGCCACCTCTTGGTCCGGCGTGAGAGCTTGGCCTACATCGTGGTTCTCAGGGAGCTTTTTTACCCGTGGCCAGAGCGTTTTCCAGGTGTACCCTATGGCTTCCGCAAGCTTCTGGATCTCGAGATTGATTGTGCGGCCAGATGGCGCATGTTTGAAGCGCGTTAGCTCCGATAGCCGCGTCTCCATGTATTCGACGATGCGAGTCGCCGTGATATCGGACAGGAGTAGATTGCCGAGCAAACGCCGAACATGAGCCAGACGTTCTTTCACCGTGGCTATGGATTTCTTGCGATGGTTGACGGCATAGGCTTGGGTGTAGTCGTCTAACACGTCTGAGAGCCTGCGAACGCGTTCCCCCGCCGGTTGGGAAGGGAGGCCGACGCTCGCTCTCTCCAGTTCCAAGCGACGGTTCTTCTCAGCTTCCATTGCTAGCGTCTTCCGAGTCGATTTGCTTGACTCCTGGATATGGCGTCCGGCGAATGTGAAGTGGAACCACCAAACCTGGGACTCCTTCAGCTTGCCTTTGCGATCACGGTATTTCGGACGGTACACGCTCATAGGTCGCTCCCCGGCGGCTCTTCGCCCGCCGCCCTCGCGCGGTCGATCAGTTCTCCGAGTTGACCGCTGATGTTTCCAATGTTGTGCTTGATTTCGTCAAGGTGGGAAAGGGTCAGATCATGTTCACCCGCGTGCAAACTCGATTGGGCGGATTCTATCGATCCCTCCGCCTCGGAGGCTTCATCCAGAAGCTTGTAGAGCAGTTTAATTTCGACGTTCATCTCTCGCACTCCTTTCGTCCCTGAGTCGCTGGATCAAATCTAGCGCCGCGCAACGGACAAGGACAATCACCCTCGATTTTTGCGAAGGGGATCACCGCTCTCAGTCAGTTCAGTTTGGGATCAGCAGACGGAGGAAACCGCAGCTTCGAGGCCTCGAATTGTTTCTCGACCAAGTCGGACGCGGTCTTTTCATCGATCCCCAATAAACCTGCGATAGCGATCGCCACTCGCAGGTAATTGCGCTTGGGATCCGGCCCGTGAACAAACACGAGAGCATCTTGGACGGCGGGCAACGTGCCGACTAAACCCGACAGAGCCAGGAGCACGACTACCAGGTACTTCCGCTTGTCTTCAGAACTTAGGCCCGCGCGTCTTTCGGGGCTAAGTTCCAATGCGCCGGTAAGGGCATCATACGCTTGTTTCACCGTTTTCAGCGCGTCCGCACGTCCGCGCGCTTCGGTATCCCTCGTTGGATCGTCGCTCATCTGGTTTCTCTTTCTGCCGTGCGAGGCGTGTAGCGGGCATAGCAGGCCGCGCGGCCCTCAGCATGACGCACGCGGCGACGCGCGTGCTTGGCCACAGTTTACACCCGAGGTCCAAGTTTTGAGCCTTCCTTTGATGGCTCTCTCTTAGAGGTCGTCGAAACCAGCAGAGTCATTGACAACGGCAGCAGAGAGACTACTTCCCAAACCCAGCGACGTGTACTCTTCTAGCGGGATTCCGCGCTCAAGGCGGCGCGGCGGCGTACTGACTGGTACGCGGATGCGGATCTCGTCTGCACAAACGCCAAGGACGGCCGCGAGGCGTTCTAGAATTCTGTCACTGACGCGAGCGCCCTCCGATTCCGCAATCACCACCACTGCGAGCGACACTTGGGCCAGCTTTGCGATTTCAGTTCGCGGCCTTGCCCCACGAAGCGCGCGGATTTTCCGCGCATCGCAGGGCAGGGCACGCGGGCGACCTTCCCCGAGCCTCACCAGCGCCCCGCGTTGGAGCGGCTGCCCGCGCCGATGAATGCCGCGTAATGCGGGTCCAGGGTGCTACCATCCTCCGGCGTGGAGAGAATCGCCTCGATGGATTCGACATGCTCACGCGCAGCCTCGATCGGCAACGCGTCCGTGCCCGCCTCCATATCCTCCAGCGCCGCGCGCGCATCGGCAATCGAGACGGCGCTTGCGCCGGCATCCACCTGCATGGGGCAATCGAGACAGCCTGAATCATCGCAATCGACGTTGGTGCATTCGTCGCAATTGCCGTCCTCACAATTCTGGCAGTCGCACTCGCATTGTTCACGGTTGTCCAGGTCATCATTTCGCGCGGGCGTCCGCTTGAGCGCAGCCGGAACGCGTTTCATCCTGCCGAGCAGTTTGAACTGGCGAGCCAGAGCCAGCGCGCCCTCTTCGATTTGGTCCGCTTCTTGGGTGATCGCGGTCGCGAAACCCTGATCCAGGCAATCCTGCGCGGTAAGCCATGTTTCCGCGTCCATCAAGGCCATTACTTCATCCTTGCTCAGGCCTGTGCGTCGGATGTAGGTTTGTGCTAGCGCGTCGCTCACCGTGTCCAACGTGTCGGCCAATTTTCGATGGTCACTGGCGTAGCCCGCGCCGTCGGCCCATGCATTGTGGATCATCATCAGGGCATTCGGACCCATCGTAATGGTGTCACCGGCCATCGCGACGATGGACGCGCTGCTAGCAGCGATGCCATCGACGCAAACCGCAACGGGCGTGCGCGTCGAACGCAGCAGATTGTAAATCGCAATGCCCTCACTCGCATCGCCGCCAGGCGAATTGATGCGAACGAGGATTTGATCGAAGGCCCCCGCGTCATCGATGGCTTGCTTGACCGTCTTCGCGGTGATTCCCGCGCCGTCCCACCAATTCACGCCGATGTCCTCATAAACAAGTAACTCCAAGGTGCCATCGCCTTGCAGCGCGGCCTTGAAAAATGGTTTCTGTTTGCCTGAATCTCCCCGGCGTTGTTTCATGGGCATGATGAAATGTCTCCTTTATTGTTTGAAAAAAGGGGGAAGGACGCCTTCCTAAGTGCGGCCTTCCCCGAACAACGCGCGCCGGACGCTTCGCAAAAACCGGCGCAACGCGTTTCCCCTTAAGGAACTTTGTATTATCAGGTCGCCGATTGCTGCATGACCGCTATCGGATGCTGGCCGGCATCGACGAGCTGGCCATCCACCCTAAAGAAGGAAATCAGCCCGATTTGCAAATAATCGGCATAACGTTCGACCAATCGCATCACGGTGGGTTGTCCGACTTTTCGCAACATATAATTCGAGACATCGCCGTACAGCAAACTGTAGGCGTTGGCGGCTGGTGCGGCCATGTCCTGATTGATGATATAGGGAGTGTCCAATATCTTGGGCTTGCTGGCTAACAAATTAACGGCCGCCCCGTTCTCGAAGGACGCGGTCAGGCCCGGTTGCCACAGCGGACGATTGTTGCCATCGACTAGCAGCTTGACCAGCTTCAGCATGAAATCGCTGAACATCCAGCGGGTCGATGGATTGTAGCGATAGCTGGGATCGACGGCATGCTGCATGGCCACCAAATTGGCGTACGCGATGCTAGCCGTGTTGCCGGTGGCCAGCGTAGTCACGTTGCCCGCGGCCACGGCCGCGGTGACGATGCCGGTAGGCTGGGCCGTGCCCGTGCCGATGGTGCACATGTTGTTCAACAGACGGCCCAGGCGGGTGCCCAATAGCCGCGCGGCCAGGGCGTCTATATCGAAGAATGAGTCCTCAACCAAGGACAGTGGGATCAAAACCAAGTCGCTGGAGAGGATGTAGGCATTAAAAGTCACCTGATTGAAGACGAAGTCAGTTTCCGTGACCTGAACGTTTTGGCCGATGATGCGCCCCATGTTGGACACGTCATCCACGGTCGGGTAAGGCATCGGATTTCCGGATTCCGTCGTGAATTCGCCGACGACGCCGTCGATGCCGCCGTACCACTTCATTGCGATCGCGAGCTTTTCCGAAAATCCGGTGGGAACCAAGTATCCACCGCCCGATCCCGGCGTGGTGGTTTGCGCGTTACGGATGCCGCCGACATCCTGGAAGCGAGCCCTCATGATCTGGCGATCGTCGGCGTCCAGGCCCTCCATGCCACGACGCAAATAGTTCGTGAACGCACGGCCTTCCGGCGTCACGTCGCGGCGCGCGCCAGGGCGCATCGTTAGCGTGTCACGAAGCTCCTCAAGGGTGAAATCAGAGATCCGCGCACCAGGCGACGGATCGGTCAAGGCGCGACCTTCAGATGCCTCCAGCGCGGCGGACTGTCGGTCCCATTGTGCGACCAAGCGGTCGTAGCGCTCTCTCTCGGACGAATTGAGGTGCTTGGAGCCGCGCCCTTCCGCGCCATTGACGATGCTCCGAATTTGTACTGCGATTTTATCGAGGGCCACCCGGCCCGCAGCATTCCTGATGCTCATAGATAGATCTCCTATGTGTGTCGGTTGCTGCCTCGCCAGCCGTGGCTTAGGCCACGGTCGCTCCGGCTATGCCGCGCTTCATCGTGCGTCTGGCTTGGGCCAGGAGCGCACGGCGGCTTTTCGGTTGCGCTAGCGCCCCTTCTTAGCGGCACCACACAACGGCCCAGGTCGGCTTGACCCCAGGCTTACACTCGTTTCCACGGCGCGGAGCAAACTGCGCTCAGGACGCAACCGGCTTGCCATTAGAAGAAGCTTCCTTGCTCGGGTAGGGGCTGATCGAGGCCGAGCAGCCGATACATCTTTCCAAATTCATTCGTCAGTGCGACCTCGCGCAGCGCCGCTGGATGCAATCGCGGCTTGCCGAATCTGTCTTTGTAGAACGGCCCACCCGTGGCGCGCATGATGGACTTGCACTCCTCCAGCTCGTCGAGGATCTCAGCCATGCGCTCGGCCATGTGGCGCGAAGCCGGATCGTCAAGCTTGCACTTCTCGTGCATCTCGGTGACGAACGCGCGTGCTCGCACGGATTGGCCGTAGGCGGAGTTGATCGCTTGAGCTTCGGCAGCCATGGGTTTAATGTTCTTCGCTCTTCATTCCAACAATTCGGTGAAGTATATTCCCGCTAACGTGAAAATTCGAGCGTTTGCGGTCACGGCGCGCCCTGGGGTCTGAGGATTCTGCCCGCCCTATCCCCCTGTTGCGCCCCTTCTTTCTGGCGCGCATCATGCGCAGGTACTCGGGGTAGCTACATCGCTCCTTGACGACATCGAAGCCGCTGGCCTCACCAGTTAGATCAAAGCGCACCAGCAGCACCAGGGATGCGCCGGATGCCGCTTCCATGGCCTCTTGCTCCGTTGGATGAAATCCGTAGCCTCCGAAAGCATCGCGCCCTCGTCCACCGTCTCGCGTGAGACACAGAAACGGATTGGTGCGCATCAAGCGCTGAGAACTCGCGGATACCTCGCTGAGGATCTCACGCGCCCATTCCAGATCGATCACCCGGCGATATTCGAAACTGCTAACGGCGGGCATTCGCATTGGACCTCAAATCCACAAAACAAGTTTATCAGGAAATGTTTGCAAACAGAGCGAAAAAAGACGGCTGAATAAATAAGGCAAAGCGTGATAAATCGGAGTAAAGGAACGAACTTGAAAATGACTGAATGACAGAACTGACTGAGTGTCCCAGCTATCTCTACACGCGCACACGTGTAGAGAGTTCTCGGAATCGTGAGTCAGTATCGTCATTCGGTCATTGCAGCCCTAACTGATCTGGCGGAGTCGTCAGAGCGACGCCATTGAGGAGTCGGGCTTCACTGATGCGGCCCTTGGTAACGCCCCTCTTGAGCAGATGGCGAACGAGGCCCCTGCTGCTCAGAATCCGCTCGCCGTTCGCCACGGCCCAAGCGTGGTACGCGGCATAAATCGCGGCGATGCTCACAGACAGCGCCGCCCCGAATTCGCAGTACTCCTCGAAGAAGGCCGCCAATTTATCCATCTCCGCCCGATACTCTTGGACGGCCCTGGTAACCTCTGGCGGGCGCGGAAGCCGCTGGCCGTCCGCATAGAAGCGCCTCGCTCCGCGCACCAGCCAGGCGAGAATGCCTTTGGCTTCCGACTTCAGCTTTTGCCCCAGGTCCTTGTCATCGGTGTCGCCCTCGAACTTGCACAGGTAGGGAATGCAGCAAAGCCGATTCCACAACGCTTCATCCGCCGCATCGATCACCGGCCAATCGTTGCTGTCGATGTGGAGTTTGTGAGTCTCTGGAAAGCTGATCGGATTTTCGTATTTTCGGCACGCTTCCACTTTGCCGGTTCCCTGCGTAATTCTTTTCAGCTTGGCACCCGACAGACGCTTGCCTTCCTGCACTTCGCTGGTATTGGCGAACCGCGCACCTCGCAGATTGGCTAGCGACGCCGTAGCAGCGCTGGTCTCGCGATCCTGTTGCATCAAGGTTTCGATGTTCAACGTCGTAGAATGGCCATCGCCCAAGACAGTGCGCATCAACTCCAACAACGTGGTTTTCCCGTTGTTGCCTTTTTCGCCGATGTGGAGGAACACGGTTTTCGCGCTGGTAGTTCCGGTAATCGAGTAGCCCAAGAAAACTTGCAACGCGTCCACCATCCGCGCGGCGCGCTCCTGCGCTTCCTCGGAGCCGACATCCGGCCCGCCGCCCATGATCTCCTCCAAGAACTGCGAGAAGCGCGGACAAGTGGCCTCAGGGTCGTAATCGAAGGGAACCTGTTTGGTGATGAGATCCTCGCGCAAGCCATCGCGCATTTGGCCCGTTCGTAAATCGACCGTGGCATTCTGGAAGGCCAACAGATCGGGGCGTTGATCCAATTCATCAACGGCGATTCCCAGCGCTGATTGACTTAGGAAGAGCATCCCGCGTATGCGCCGCACGTCGCCAGAATCGGCGGAAAACTTCGCTACCCTCGCGTTGCCCACGCACTCCGCTTGGTACTTCGTCATGGCGATCACGCGGCTCGCCATCATGTTGGCCAGGTCGTTGTCGCGTGCCCAAACGCCGTTGCGGAATACCAACCACTCTTTGAAATCGCCGCACCAGAGCAGATCGTTTCCATACACCAGACGCAGGCGTTCGGCGTTGCCGCTATCGTTGAGATCAAATGCAGTCCCACGCGGAAGCAATGCGCGCGGCCCTACCAGATTGCCCACTGGCAGCGACGGTGGACTTCCGATTGGATCATCTGGCCAGCATGCCGGATTGCGCCCACGATCAATGGAGAAAACTTTCATCCGCGCCCTGAAGTCGATCACCGGGATTTCGGACGCAGGCGCGGCGGCGATTGCCAGCGCCGTCTGCGGCGATGATGCCGGCGGCGGGCTGCCATTTTCGGCGACGGGTGCCGGCGTGTACTTCGCCGCCGAATTTGCGATGGTACGCAGCTCGGGATCGAGCAATGGCGGTTCGCACCGTTCTTTGTTGAGAATTTTAAGCGCCGCAAAAAGTTCCTCTTCACGCCAGCCCATGCGCCGGAGTCGGCATCCTTCGCGGAAGAGCGTGTCGTTGCGGCCGCCCTCGCCAATCTTAGCGGGCGTGGATTTCGACTTCTTTCGGCCCGATCCCTGGCCACGCAGGATGTTCAAGAGCCATTGCGGAGCCTCGGTTATTTGCTGGCTCTCCAGTTCCGCCGCGCCGTCCCACTCGTAAGCGCGCCCGGTGTCAGGGTGAACGCTTGGCGGCGCCACGATGTATCCGCCATGCCCGCGCACGTCGATTCCCGGTCCAATAAAGTCTTGGCTGTTTTGAACTCTGAAATTTGCGGGCAGGCCATACAGAATCTGCTTGCCGCCGCGCCCCGTGGTCTGTTCAGGGGTCTCTGGCAATCGTGGATGTTTCGTTCTCAGATTATCCCAAGTGTCCTCGCCGCCGCGATGCGCATCCACGTCAACCGCGAAGAAATGAACGCCAGTCACCAAGCCGATATTGGCGTTGGGCCATTTCTTCCACCACTCCAAAACCTGGGCTTCATCTGTCGTCGCATCCAAGCAGCCACGGCCTCCCTTGGATTTAGGGATCATCGGCATCTTACTGCGGACGCCAAGGGGGAAAACGGGCCAGCCGAGATCGATGTAGCGCAAGGCCCAGTCGAGCATGGGCCGCGCCTGGGTCACGTCGCCCCGCGCATCATTCGAAGCGTGCGGTCAGGATCGGAATCGATCACGATATAACCGGAAGGAATCTCCGAGCGAAGGCGATCGCTGCCTCGGAGATCGCGATCAAAGCAGTGACGAACCCGATGGCCGAGAGCTTTTCGAGGATCGTCGCCAACGAGGCCAGCTCCGTGAACGTGCTGCCTTCGGCACAGCGGGCATCGCCGCACGACCCATTTCAGCTCGTTGTAGTCCCATCGTTCGAGGAAGGCTGCGGCTTCCGGTGGAGGAAGCTCGTTCCGAAATCTGCGCACGAACGAAACCGGATAGCGCGCCAGTGGCAGGCGCGGATTTGAAAAGAACGGGAAGCGAAGCATCTCACGCCCGCGCTCGCTCTGCTTTAGCAGATGGCGCGGCTGCGGTCTGTTCGCCACCACTCGGACAGCTTTGCAGCCACGCATCTAAATCCGCGACGGGATATAGGACGCGGCCTCCGGTTTCACCAATGCGGCCGGAAATCTTGATGTATCTCGGACCAACACCACGCATGCGCATCAAGCGCAGTTGACGGAGCCCGATGCCACGGGTAGCCGCAACTTCTTTTTCTGAAAGATTGATTTTCTCCATCTTTGACCTCGCTGAGATTTGTGATTTAGGCCAGCAACGCGCAAGTAAGCAAGTGCGTGTTGGGTAAAGATAGAAAGAAAGGGAAGCAGAGGCGTCGAAGAACAACGCTACTGTCACAACGGAGCATAGCGCAATAAAACGAAACCCGCAAGGAATGTTTTTGGCTTGGCGATGTAAAGAACTCTACTAAAGCGAAGCGACTTTAGCGGAAACTTTAGCGACCAGCGCAAGAATCGAGGCGAAAGAAAGGGCAAGCAACGTCAAAACAAGAAGCGGTCTATAACCCTGATATTGCAAGGGTTGCTCTCATTTTAAAGGTACTTGCAAATCAGCCCGGTTCTAATTAGAAGGCAGGTGCTCTATCCACCTGAGCTACGCGCCCACAGAAGACTCATTATTTGATCCTAAACCACTTCCTATTTCGCCGCACTACGCGACGCGGAGATCACGGTTGTTCTATTCTGGCAGACTGCCGTTATTCCGACGGTAGCATCGGATTAAACCAGTGAGGCGGTAGCAGTGCAAAACGAAGAAGACGTGGGTCGCCACATATTGCTGGAGCGGCTTGCGGCCGGCGCGCTTTTGGGCGTAGCCGGTGTCTACAACCAAACCGCGCGGGCCCCGACGCGGCCGCTTCTGCCACAGCCCCGCCTTGAATCCGGCTTTCCCTGCCTAGGCCAAGCGATGGCGAAGCTCAATCCGGCCTACAGCGAGCCTATTGGGTGGTTCGGTAAATGGCATCTTTCCCCACGTAATGAAAACTCCGCCTCTATTGCCATACGGCTTCCAGACCGGAACCTATTCTGGGCCGGAAATCCCGAGCGCTGATGGGGTTGAGGGTCGAGCCCAATCGTCCGCCACACAATTTCGTTGAAAAATACCGGACGGTCGGTATCGTGCGGCGGGCCTGCGCGTCCTATCATATAAGACAAGGGCAGATGACCCACCCAATCGTTGTTTCGCCTGCGGACCTGGAACGTCTCAAAGGTATCGATAGCTGCACGATTTCGAACGCGATCGAGCGTCTCAACGTGCGGTTGCGGAATGAGGGCTTCCTCTCCGGCGTGGCGCGCTGCCGGTTTCCCAAATTTCCTCCCATGGTGGGCTACGCAGCCACCGGACGAATTCGAACTTCGTCGCCACCGATGAGCCACCGTTGTTATTACGACCGCATGGATTGGTGGAATTACGTGGCCTCGCTGCCCGAACCGCGGGTCCTGGTGTTGCAGGATTCCGATCACCAGCCTGGCTTCGGAGCATTCGTGGGCGAAATTCATGCGGCCATCAGTGTTGCCTTGAACTGCGTTGGTTGCGTCACCAACGGTGCGGTTCGCGACCTGCCCGCCGTGGAAGCCATGGGTTTTCAACTCTTCGCACGCCGCACCTCGGTATCCCATGCCTATGCCCACATCATAGAATTTGGCGAACCGGTGGAGGTGGACGGCCTGCAGATTTCGGCGGGGGATTTGCTGCATGGCGACCTCCACGGAGTGGTGAATATTCCACAAACCAAAGCCGCTGAGATTGTTGAAACAGCGTCTCAAATTCGCAGGCAGGAGCAGGAGCTGGTGGACTTCTGCCGCTCCCCACGCTTCTCGCTGCGCGAGTTGTCGGAACGAATTCAAGACATGAATCTCAGTTGCGATTTACCCTGGCGAGGCGCTAAATAGGCTTATGAGGTCAAAGACCCGCGTGATATTGATACTCAGCGGGATCGCTGCGGCGGTTAGCGTTTTGGCCTCTTGCGGCGGTTCCGGTAAGGTTCAGGCCAAAGATCCCGGCGAATCAGGGTCAGGCAACGGTTCCGCTGAAGTATCGGTCGGCGTGGTAAAGGTGATCAGGAAAAATCTGGGACGGACTTTGACCGTCTCCTCCGAGCTGGTCCCATTCCAGGAAATCGACGTGTACGCCAAGGAATCCGGTTTCGTCAAGGAACTGAATGTCGATTACGGATCTCGCGTCCAAGCCAACCAGGTGCTGGCGACTCTGGAAATTCCCGAGCTGCAATTGCAAGTGAAAGAGGACGATGCCACGGTGAAGAATGCCGCGGCTCAAATCCCGCACGCGCAGGAGGAGTTGAACCGCGTGGAGGCCCAGCAGAAAGTGCTCCAGCTTCAATATGAGAGGCTGAACAGCGTCGCCCAATCGAAGCCCGGTCTGGTGGCGCAGCAGGAAGTGGACGATTCGCAGGGCAAGGCTTTAGCCTCGTCGGCGCAGGTGGAAGCGGCGAAGTCCAATCTGCAATCCGCCGAAAGCCTGCTCGCGGCCGCGCAAGCGAAACGCGAACACGATCAGGCGCTCTTCGACTATGCAAAGATCACAGCGCCCTTCGCCGGCGTGGTCACCCAGCGCTATGCCAATCTCGGAACGCTGATGCAAGCTGGGACCAATTCCAGCACGCAGGCGCTGCCGCTGGTAAGGCTCTCCCAGGACGATCTGTTTCGCCTGGTGATTCCGGTGCCCGAGTCCTACGTTCATTTTATCCATCTCGGCGATCCGGTCAGCGTGAACGTCCCGTCGCTCAACCGAACGTTTCCAGGAAAAGTAGCGCGCTTCTCCGTGGATGTTCGCGAAGACACGCGCACCATGCATACCGAAGTGGACGTGCAGAATCCGGGCCGGGTCCTGCTTCCGGGCCTTTACGCGGAAGCCACCATCACGCTCGAAAAGAAAGACGACGCTATCTCGGCGCCGCTGCAGGCTGTTGATCAGGCCAATGGCAAGACTACGGTTGACGTACTCGATGCATCCAACAAGATCGAGATCCGGCCCATCGTTCTGGGCATCCAGACCGCCACCGACGCGGAAGTCGTCTCGGGATTGCGGGAAGGCGAGCTGGTGGTTGTCAGCGACCGTAGCGGCCTGAAGGCCGGCCAGCCAGTGCAACCCAAGCCGGTTGATCTGCTGCAATATCGGAGCGCCGAAGAACAGCACTAGCCCGCTGGACCCGCTTCTATGCCACGTTTTGCCATTCGCAACCCCTATTTTATTGTGGTGGTCTGCCTGGCCCTGGCTGTCATCGGCATCAACGCTCTTTCCCGCATGCCCGTGGATCTTTTCCCGCCCATTAATTTGCCGGAAGTGGTGGTGGCGACCTTTTATAGCGGCATGCCTCCGCAAGACATCGAAGTGGACATCACCAATCCACTCGAACGCTTTTTCACGCAGGCCAGCGGTATCGATCACATGGAGTCACGCTCGCTGCTCGGCGTCAGCATTATCAAGGTTTATTTCCAGCCGGGCACCAACGCCGATTCGGACGTAACGCAGTTATCGAATCTGGCCCTTGCCGATCTGAAACGCCTGCCGCCCGGAACGCTGCCGCCGCTGGTGCTGAAGTTCGATGCCTCCAGCCTCCCGGTGTGCTTAGTCACGGTGAAAGGCGAAGGCCTGAACGAAACCCAGCTCCACGATTTGGCCCAATTCCAGATCCGCAATCAAATCGCGGTAGTAAAAGGGGCGGAGATCCCGGCTGTTTTTGGCGGCAAGTATCGGCAGGCCATGATCTATGTGGATCCGTACAAACTGCTCTCGCGGCAGATGAGCCCCATGGACGTGGTGGACGCGGTGAACAACAGCAATCTCATCCTGCCGGCGGGGGATGTCAAGATCGGGCCCACCGACTATTACGTTTATTCCAACAGCCTGGTCGAGAAGGTCCAGGATTTAGATAGCGTGCCCATAAAAACCGTCGGCACTCGCTGGGTTTCGGTGGGCGACGTCGGAGAAGCCAAAGACGCCAGCCAGCTCCAATACAACATCGTTCGCATCGACGGCCAGAAATCCGCCTACATTCCGATCATGAAGTCGGGTGGGGACAGCAATACCATTCAGGTGGTGAACGACGTGCGCGGTCTGGTCCAACATTTATTCGATATTCCGAAACAATTGGTCACCAGCATCGTATTCGATCAATCCGTCTTCGTCAAAGAGGCATTAAACACGGTTCTGCGTGAAGGCCTTATCGGATTGGCTCTAACCAGCCTCATGATTTTGCTGTTCCTGGGAAGCATGCGGGCCACCGGCGCGGTGTTGCTATCCATTCCGATCTCTGCGCTCGCCACCTTTGTGATTCTCTACATGCTGGGCAGCACCATCAATACGATGATCCTGGGCGGACTGGCGTTGGCCTTCTCGCGCGTGATCGACAACTCGGTGATCTCGCTCGAAAACATTTACCGCCATCTGGAAATGGGATCGGCGGCGGCTATTGCCGCAGAACAAGGCGGCGCCGAAGTAAACCTGGCGGTGCTGGCCGCGACGCTGGTGGATGTGGTCGACTTTTTTCCCGGTGACGCTGTTGTTCGGCGTCAGCAAGTTTCTATTTTCCGCGCTGGCCCTGGCTTTCTGTTTGGCGCTGTTGGCTTCGTTTGTCGTCGCCATGACGGTGATTCCGCTGTTCTGCTCCCGCTTTCTAAAGGCTGTGCCGGGCGGTCACGGAAAGCACGGCTCCGAACAAGCCTTCGAAGAACCGGAGGATGGCGCCTGGAGCGGGCGCTTCAATGCCTGGTTCAATCGGCGATTCAACGGGCTACTCGATTTTTATGAGCGATGGGTCCGCCGCGCTCTGAAGCGTCCGGCTTTGACCCTGGCTCTGCTGCTGGGAATCTTCGTCGCAAGTCTCGGCATTTATCCGTTCCTCGGCTTAGCGTTTTTTCCTCGAACCGATGCCGGGCAGTTCACGGTGAACATGAAGGTTCCCACCGGAACGCGTATTGAAGTGACGAACGATTACGTCGCCAGGATCGAAGATCTGATCCGGCATATCGTCACTCCACGGGATTTCAAGATGATCCTTTCCAATATCGGCGTGGTGAACGATATCTCCGCTCTTTACACCACCAATGCCGGCATGTACACGGCCACCATACAAGTGGAGCTCAACGCCGGGCACGCGGTCAGCAGCTTCGACTACATGGATCGCGTCAAAACTGAGATGGCCGCGAAATTTCCGGAAGTGCGGACGTTCGTGCAGAGTGGATCGATGCAGGATGCCATCCTCAATCAAGGGCAGCCGGCTCCCATCGACGTCCAGGTCAACACGCGCGATCTGGGCTTAACCTACGACACCGCGCAGGATTTGGCTGCCCGCATCCGCCGGCTTCCGGGCGTGGGCGAGATTTATATTCCGCAGGACATGAATTATCCTTCTATTCGAATGGATATCGATCGCGTGCATGCCGGGGAATTGGGTCTGACGCAGAAAGACGTGGTGAATAATGTGATCACGGCGCTCAATTCGAATATTATGATCGCACCCAATTATTGGGTGGACTACAAGACTGGTAACGACTATTTCCTGAGCGTGCAATACGCCGAGCATGGCAAAACCGCCATCCACAACCTGGTTGACTTGAAACAGATTCCTCTGCGCGCGCCGAATGCGAAGAGTCCCACCACTCTCGATTCGGTGGTGAAACTGGTGCACGTTCAATCGCCGACCGAAGTGGATCATTATCAGATTCAGCGCGTGGTGGATGTGTACGTCACGCCCTCCGGTGAGGATCTGGGCCGGCTTCGCACGGGAATCCTGAAGACCATCGCGGATGCGAAACTCCCCTCCGAGATTCGCGTGACGTTACGGGGCATGGTCAATAGCATGGATCAGTCATTCAAGAGCTTTGGGCTCGGCTTCGGAATATCGTTCATTCTTCTGTTCCTCATCTTGGTGGCGCAATTCAAGTCCTGGGTCGATCCTGTCCTGATCATGCTTGCGATTCCGATGGGATTCGTGGGCGTGCTGATCATTTTGCCGCTGACCCACACCACGCTCAACGTCATGTCGCTCATGGGGGTCCTGATGCTGATCGGCATCGCCGATTCGAACAGCATTCTGATTGTGGATTTCGCGCACAAACTCGAAGAGCAGGGATTGTCCGTTCAGGACGCCGTAGTTACCGCCTGTCGCGTGCGCCTGCGGCCCATTCTGATGACTTCGCTCGCCACCATCATCGGCATGCTTCCGATGGCGATGAAGCTGGGCGAGGGCGGGGAACAGTACACGCCGATGGCGCGCGCCATCATCGGCGGCCTCACTTCCTCGGTGCTGCTTACTGTGTTCATCGTGCCGTCCGCCTATCTTTTGGTCTATGGGAGGAAGCAAAGAAATGTTTCCGAAAATTAACATGAGCCGGCTCCCTTACGGTCGCGGTTCTGTAATCAGCCGGCTCACTCACGGTTGCGGTTCTGTAGTTGCGATGTTCAGCGCGGTTCAGATGGCGTTATTCGCGCAGACTCCGCCTACGCTCACGTTGCAACAGGCGGAAGCGATGGCCGTCAAAAATCATCCGCAGGTGCAGGCGGCCCTAAACGAGGTGAACTACGCGAATGAGCAGATCGTGATCAATCGCGCCACTTACTATCCGGCTGTGAGCGCCGATGTTACCGGATCGCAAGGCAACGATCTTTCCAGAATCGGGGCCGGAGATCTAGCCGCATCCCGTCTCTTTGATCGGGAGGGCCAAGGCGTCACCATCCGGCAGTTGATCACCGACTCCGGCCGAACCTCCAACTTAGTCGCCAGCGCGCGTCTGCAAGCGCAAGCCGCGGCGCAGAATTCGCAAGCCACCCGATATACCGTTTTGCTGGACGTGAATCGCGCCTATTTTGACGTGCTGCACGCGCAGGCGGTAATCAGAGTCGCCGAACAGACCGTGGCCGCGCGCCAGCTTCTGGATAATCAAGTCACGGAGCTGGCAAGAAACAAACTTCGGTCTGAGCTCGACGCGAGTTTCGCCGACGTGAATGTTTCGGAAGCCAAGCTGCTGCTGTTGCGCGCGCAGGATAATGTGCAGGCGGCGCTGGCCGGCTTGGGCCGCGCCTTGGGGTCCGATCAGCCCGCAAATTATCAGCTGGCCGATGAACCATTGCCGCCGTCGCCGAACGCCTCGCCCGACGGCCTGGTTACCCAAGCCATCGACAACCGGCCTGAGCTTGCGTCATTGCGCGCGTCGCGCGACGCTGCGTACAAATTCGCGGACGCCGAAAAAGATTTGTCGCGCCCCACCGTCAGCGCGATCGCGGTGGGTGGCTACATGCCCTACATCAATACTGCAAACGTGCCATCGGAATATGAGGGGCTGGCCGCCAACGTGAGCATTCCCATCTTCAACGGACATCTTTTCTCGGCGCGCCGCGAAGCCGCTTATCAACGCGCGTTGGAATCCGATCAGCGCCTGCGGGATCAACAGCAGCAGATCAGCCGCGATGTTCGTCTGGCTTGGGCCAGCGCCAACGATGCCTACCAGCGGATCGATGTCACGGCGCAATTCCTGCGTCAGGCAGCGCTGGCGCTGCAACTCGCGCAAGGGCGATATGACTTGGGATTATCTTCTATTGTCGAACTGACGCAGTCGCAATTAAACGTTACGCAGGCGGAGATTGAAAATCTCAGCGCGAAGTACGATTACCAGACTCAGTATTCCGCGCTCCAATACACCGTTGGCCTTCTCCGATAGGCAATTCGTCCTTCCGGCTAGTAGAGTGGGAAGAGCATGGTTGGTGGAACAACGTTTGATGAAAAGACGAGCCGGAAGATCGAGGCTGTCTACAAGACGCCCGAAGTGGTGGCGCAACGCAGCGAGGTGCTACGGGCTCTGAACCTGGTGGCCGGCGAGCATGCGCTGGATATCGGCTGCGGGCCAGGACTGTTGGCCTATGATATGGCGGCGGCGGTCGGACCAAAGGGGCGAGTTTGCGGCATCGATATGAGCTCGGCCATGGCCGCGATGTCAGCCAGACGTTGCGCGGAACAACCGTGGGCTGAGTTTCGGACGGCGGACGCGTCGCAACTACCGTATCCCGATAACAGCTTCGATGCGGCTGTTTCCACGCAGGTCTACGAATTTCTTTCCGATATTCCGGCGGCTCTTGCGGAGCTGCATCGGGTGCTGCGGCCGGGCGGCCGAGCGGTCATCTTGGATACGGATTACGGGTCGTTGGTGCTTCACACGGAGGACCCCGCGCGTATGGCTCGTGTGCTGTCCGCATGGGACCAACACTTTATTCACGCAAACCTTCCGCGCACCTTGTCCCGGCAGTTGCGGGACGCAGGTTTCAGCTTGCGCGAGCGGATGGCGATCCCCATGTTCAACCCGGAATTTGAGGACAATACCTACGGAAAAGGCATGCTGGAAATGGTGGCATCGTTCGCCGTTGGGCGTAACGGCGTGTCTCAGAGTGAGGCCGATGACTGGTTTGCCGAGTTCGCGTCGCTGAACAAAGAAGGCGTTTTTTTCTTTAGCCTGAACCGGTACATGTTTGTGGCGGACAAATGATGGATCAGCTCAAGCAGGGGATGCGCGGCGCCTGGATGGCCGGCGATTTCGGACAGATTGCGCGCTATAGCGCGCCGGCAGCCGAAGCGTTCGTCGACCGGTTGCACATTCAATCCGGCGCGCGAGTGCTCGACGTGGCCTGTGGCACGGGCAATTTAGCGATCCCGGCGGCACGAGCGGGTGCACAGGTGTGGGGCATCGACATCGCTCCCAATTTGCTGGAGCAGGCGCGTGAGAGGGCTGCCGCTGAACATCTGCAGGCGACGTTTGACGAAGGCGACGCCGAACAATTGCCTTATCCCGATGCTCGGTTCGATGTGGTGATGAGCATGTTTGGCGCGATGTTCGGCCCGCGTCCAGAGCGCGTTGCCGAGGAGCTTGCCCGAGTTTGCCGGCCCGGTGGCATGATCGCGATGGCCAACTGGACGCCCGATTCATTCGTGGGCAAGCAGTTTGCGATGGGCAACCGTTATGTTCCGCCGCCAGAGGGAATCCCAGCGCCTGTCTTGTGGGGCGATGAACAAGTGGTCCGGCAGAGGCTAGGCGAGTATGCATCCGAGATTCGGACCGCGCGGCGAACGGTGGATTTCGATTTTCCGCTTCCACCCGCGGGTGTCGTAGAGTTCTTCCGTCAATATTTCGGGCCTACTCAAGTGGCGTTTTCCAGGCTGCCCGCCGATGCTCAGGCTGCTTATGCGGCCGAACTAGAGAGCCAGTGGCGCGAACACAACCGGGGAGTGGACGGGCATACCGCGGTGCGCGCCGAGTATCTGGAAGTGATCGCCACGCGAGCTTGAGGTTCAGCCCGTCATCTTAGATGAGTTCCGGTCCAGGGCGGAGCATCGCTCGCCGGGAACGACTCTTCGCCCGCTTCGTCTACTTCGTCTTCGGGCTCTTCCGGCTCTGTGGAATCGGCCGTTCTCCCCTTTTCCGGTTTGGGCTGATCCACTTGGCTCCTTTTTACATCACTCATACCTCAACGCTACCATCGGATCTACTCGCGCGGCTCGGCGAGCGGGAATGTAACAGGCCATCAGGCCAACCCAAGCCAACAATGCCGCCACGGTAGCGATGGTCACCGCGTCCCAAGCGCCCACTCCAAACAAGAGCGTCGAAAGCAATCGCGCAAACCCCAGCGATCCCGCGAATCCGAGCGCCAGGCCCGCCAGCATCATCCACATCCCGTCGCGCAACGCCAGCCCCAGCAGATTGCCGCGACTTGCGCCTAACGCCGCGCGAATGCCGATCTCGTTCGTTCGCTGCGCTACGGTATAGGACACCACGCCGTAAATTCCCACCGCCGAAAGCGCCAATGCGATGGACGCGAATACGCCCAGCAGGATGGATCGCAGTCGATCGTCCTCCATGGATTCCGATTTCAGCTGATCCAAGGTCTTCATGTCCGTCAATGCCTGCTCTTTATTGACGTCGTACACCGCCTTGCGAATCGCCTTCTCCAAAAACGACGGCTTCATGGACGCCCGCACTACCAAGCCTCCAAAGTACACCGGACTCTGATCGTTCGTTACATAAATGCCGGGGCTATCGCGCTTTGCATCCAGATTGGTGACCCGCTCATCGGCCACCACGCCCACCACTTCCCAGGCGATTTCCGGCCCGAGCTGCGTTTTTCCGGGAACGATTTGCTGGATCAGGATGCGCTTGCCGATGGGGTCCTGTTTGGGCAGATATTTTCTGGCCATGGTCTCATTGATGACGGTGGCGAGCGGCGCTCCGGCCACATCATGATCGTTCAGAGCGCGTCCCCGGCGTACATTCATTCCCAGTGTCCTGAAATAAGAGGGAGTAACCATTTTGAAGAAACAAACCTGCCGGTTTGCTCGGTCCACCTGGGGTTGGCCAGCGATCTGAAACGGCATCCCGTAACCCCAGCCCTGCAGCGGCAGCGCGGACGTGAGCGCCACGTCGCGAACGCCAGGCAGAGCGCCGAGACTGGCAACAATCGATCGCAGATATCCATTCAGTTGCCGGGGATCGGGGTAGCGCTCATTGGGGATGGGCAGTTGGGCAGTCACCACGTTGGTGGAATCGAATCCCATGTCGGCCTTTTGCATTCGGAAGAAACTGCGGATCAGCAAGCCGGCGCCCGTCAGCAATATGAAGGCGAGCGCTACCTGGGTAATCACCAATGCTCCGCGCAACGTTCCGCGTCCGGCGCCTCCGGATGTATTGCGCGCGCGGTCCTTCATGATGCCCGCGAGATTGCTCCGCGTGGTCACAATCGCCGGCGCTAATCCGAAAACGATCCCGGTCAGCAGCGAGAGAGCCAAGGTGAAGATCAATACGCGCACATCCAGGGCAACGTTGGCCTCCGCCGGAAGCGTAAACGGCGGGACGGCCGCTTTTAACGCAGCCATGCCCGCATACCCCAGCGCGAGGCCTATAAGTCCCCCGGCCACCGACAGCAGCAGGCTTTCCGTCACAAACTGTTGGATGATTCTCTTGCGTTCACCGCCCAGCGCCGAGCGAATCGCGATCTCCCGGTCGCGCGCCGATCCGCGAGCCAGCGTGAGGTTTGCGATGTTCGCGCAACTGATCAACAAGAGCATGCCCACGGCCGCCAGCAAAACGTACAACGACCGCTTTAAATCCTGGTCGACAAGAATATCCGAATAACTGTCCACAACTACGCCCCAGCCTTTGTTGGAGTCCGGATAATCGTGCGCGATCCGCTTGCCAATAGTATCCATTTGCTGGCGCGCAGCCTTCAGCGTCACCCCCGGCTTAAGTTTCGCGAACGAGATGAGCCAATGGAAATTACGCGTCATGTTCTCGGGTTTGAAAACCAGCGGCATGTAGAGCTGCGCATACAAGCGGTCGAACGACCCCCCCTGGGGCAGCACGCCGATGACAGTGTATGACTCGCCGTCCAACCGGATCGTTTGTCCCAGTAATTTCGGATCCCCTCCGAACTGCGATTCCCACAACGCGTGGCTCAACACCACCACGTGTTCCTTGCCGTGCTCATCTTCGTCCGCCGCGAAAGTTCTGCCCAGTACGGCGTGAACTCCAAAGATGCCGAAGTATTGCGTGGAAACTTCCCCGCCTCGCAGCTGAATGGGGTCGCCCGCTCCCGTAAGAGTTACCGCACGGCCGGTCCACGGGGTCATGTACTCGAACACCGTGCTCTGATTGCGCCAGTCCAGGTAGTTCAAGGTTGAAATCCCGTTTCGGTCGCCCAGCGGCGGCTTCTCGAGCACCTGGACGATTCGATCGGCATCCGCGTAAGGCAGCGGCTTCAACAACACGCCATCGACGAAGCTGAAGATCGCAGTGTTCGCGCCGATCCCAAGCGCCAGCGTGGCGAGCGACACGATGGTGAAGCTGGGGCTCCTGCTCAACGTTCGTACGCCGTAGCGCAGGTCTTGCAGCAGTCCTGTCAAAGCGCACCTCCGTGCTATTGGAGACTTAGACGGAGCAGTGGGCGAAAAGTTCCTAAAGCAACTGAGGGCTCGCGGATCGTCCAGCGCCTGCGGCTCATCTGATGTGGCATCCTGGAACTAACCGCATTGATGTTCAACTTCGTCCGCTCGCGTTTTCTCGCAGGCTGCGCCGCCGCTTCCATTTTGGTCTGCGCCGCCTTCGGCCAGCGCCCCTTCCGCGCGTATCCCGGCTACGAATACGAAGACTTTCCGCTTCCGTCCGACTGGCGGGTTCCCGGCGAATGGACCTTCGCGCGCCTGATGTACCCCTCCCAGCACCGCTTTTATGCCGGCGAATATCCGCGGCCCTACCATGCCGACTGGTGGGATGGCCGAACGGATTGGACCATCGACTATCCGCGTTCGGACCGCCATCTCTCCGAAGCCGTGCGGCGGCTCACGCGCATCCAGACGCGGTCTGTGGAAGAGCCGGTGGATTTACGGGATGGCGACGAAGTCTACAACTGGCCCTGGCTATATGGCGTCGAAGTGGGGCACTGGGATATGACCGACGCTCAGTGCGCCAAGCTGCGCGATTTCCTGCTGCGCGGCGGGTTCTTCATGTGCGACGATTTCCACGGCACCGACGAATGGAATATCTTCATCTCCGGGATGAACCGCGTATTTCCCGACCGGCCCATCGTGGATATTGAAAACGGCAGCGCCATCTTTCATACGATTTTCGATCTGGACGATCGCTACCAGGTGCCCGGCGAGCAGTTCATTTACACGCACCGCATACCTGAAAAGGACGGCTATGAGCCGCATTGGCGCGGCATCTACGATGACAAGGGCCGGCTGATGGTGGCCATCTGCCACGACATGGATCTGGGCGATTCCTGGGAGCACGCCGACAATCCCAAGTATCCCGAGAAATACTCCGCGCTCGGGATTCGCATTGGCGTGAACTATATCGTTTACGCCATGACGCACTAGTGTTCGGCCAAAAACTCTGTCGCCTCGTTTCCGAGTCGCGCGCGTCAGCAAGCGGGCTTGGGTTTGGTTAGCATCCTGTGAGGCTTGGCTGTAGTTAAGTGTTCGCGCGGTGATTAGCAATCGCCGCGGGAGGTGAAACGGAACTCAGCGCTGCCGATGAATTGGTTGTATTTTGAGAAAATGGTAGCTCGATAGACTCAATGGCCGACAGCAGCTTCGGAAGAAGTCTGTTCGAACAGCTCGGCTGGGTGAACGACCTCGCGACGCCTCTGATGCCACCGCGGATTGTCACCGATGGCGACGATCACATTCGACTCGAGTTTCGCCAACACATTCCGCACGCCGTCATGATCGGAAAATCGGTTCGTGCTGTGAGCGGGATCAGGGCGGCACTTATCCTGGCCGATTTGGGTTATCTGACCGAGTGTGGCGCGCTTCTGAGAATGGTCTCCGACTTCTGTATCGAGGTCACCGCTGTTGGCGAAGCGCTGAATGCTGGTGGCGAGCTTCCGGTTTCGGTTCTAGCGTTCATCGAGCAATATTTTGCCCGTAAGGCGCGTACGCCTGAAGAGCTCGCCGCGCGGGAGCGCATTCGTTACATTCAGCGCGAGGAGCTAATGAAGGCAGAAGTACGCCTGGCGAAGGGCGCGAACGTAGACGGAGAACAACTTCGGGTCGTTCGTCGGTTTCTCAACATGGCTCTTGACGCTTACGTACACGGTGCCTACGAAACAACCATGGAGCTATGCAATCCGCTTACGGGCACCTTCATGATCGGTGGTCATCCGGAACTCGCGAAGCGGTCCGAGTTCGTCGAGGCCGTGTTTCTGAAACTCCATGAGGTGGTTGTCGCACTGGAGCTCACCGCTGCAGTCACCGGACATTCTGCAGTCTTCAATGCGGCACGTGAGGCCCGGCACACCATGGATTCGTTGGAACCATGGAAGCTCCCTTGATCGGACCAAACAAGGCACCGATTCGGGGTTAGGCGCCTCGACAATCAGATCGGCTCACCCGCGAGATCAATTGCCTGCTGCACAATCTCATCCGAAACGCGAAAGTCTAGGTCCCGCCGTAATATCTTTACGAGAACTGGCAATTCCCGAGCCCTGCTCTCCAGGTTGAGGCGTGCCAGCAAACGCAGCGTGCCAACCGACTTCCTGCCCATCAACTCCGCGACCGCACGAGCCCGTCTTTCATCTCCAATGAAGTACGGTGCGTGCTTTTCCTGCGCCTGGATTAAAGCTTCTGCCTCGCCTTTGTGTAATTGGTCTTGGAGCAGCCGCACGTTAAATGCGTCGGCGGCCAGGCATTTCACGAAGAATCCCGTCTTGTAGAGCTTGTTCAGGCGATAGCGAAACCGTCCCTTTTTGTTTACCTCTTCCTGAACAGCGCGGGGCACGTAAACCCTGTCGAAAAAGAGCGGCAGTTCTTGGGCGAGGTCCAGGTAAGCAAGATTGATGAGGGGAGACGCATCAACCACGGCGATTCGCAGACGACTATTCCTTGTTCAGCGAGAAAAGCACCAAAAGGCCCAGCCCGAGTGCGGCCAACGCGCCAATCGTCTGTTGCTTGTCCTTGGTCAACTGCTGCTTTTTGAGAAAGTCCACAATCTCGGTTTCTACCGCGCCGGGATTGTCCCACGGAGAGAATGTAAAGACTTGTGGAAAACCAGCCAGGAGGGCATTCCCGGCAAGATCCGTGCGCACGATCGGAATGACGAGCTTCTTGCGCTCCAGCGCGTAGCGTAGCTCATTTTGAACCATTTCGCTTGCCGCAGTGGTGATGATCGCCAGCACGCAGTCGGCGCGATCAACCGCTTGTTGGACAGTTACGGCTCCCGCTGAACCGTTGCCCGGTCCATGCTGGGGCACGTACATTTCGATGCCGTGCGCCGCGGCAAGAGTCTGCAACCGCCACGCCAACGCCATTTCAGTGGGATCGAGACTGTAGCTCAGGAACACGCGAAAAGCCATTGCGTCTTTAATTCTATCGGAGAACGCTTTCCAAGAACCGAGCTCTCATAGCCAGGGGTATCAGAGGGCGGAATTAATCTCTACCACCCCTGCAAAACTCGACGGAGACGGAATCGAAATACCTTCCTCGCGCATGCCCTCAAGATGAAATTCGACGGCTTCCTGGATCAGGCGCTCCACCTCGTCACGCGAGTCACCGACCGCAATCACGCCAGGAAGATCGGGAACGTATGCGCCCCAAGAGGTCGACCCCTGCTCGTAGATAACCGTGTACCTCGCCATCCCTAGCTGGCCACGCGCTGTTCCACCCCGCCGCTCAAATATTCGAGAAGTTCCTGTTCGCGTTGCTGTACTTCGAGGAGTATTGGCTCGGCGAGACACTGGTAGTCTTGTGGCGAATGAACCTTGCGAGCCTCCAGGAGGACCATTCTGAAATTGGCCACGCATTGCTGAGCCAGTAGCATTTCCTCGTCGGTCTGTATCATGGCACCATCAATTCCACGATACCGCGTTTCCGGATATGTCGCCCCTCAATGCTGCCAAAGCGCCACCAGCACCGGATAATACGCGTACTCCGGCCACAGCGAAAATGCATCGCTCGTCAGACAGTTTGTCCCATCCTGGCAGGCCAGCGTGTACGTCTCCGAGAATCCCTCATGAACATCGTAATCGCCCCAGTTCGGGTACAGAATCTTTGCCGTATCGCTCAACGTTGCATCCGGCTCTGTATCGGACAACATCGCCGACGTCCCCACAAACACAGCCGGGTCCAGCCCAGGAATCACTTGAATGCGAACTACGGAAACCGGCGTACTTCCTGGACAACCACTGAGCGGAACCGCAAAGGTGTACGTGCTGCCGGTGCAGGATCCGGGAAAGGAGATCGCATTGCCCAAATAAACGCTCAGCGGCGTTGCGGGCGTGATCCCCGTGGTCTGGGTCACCACCTGGACGTATTCGCCGGCAATTTCGCCCATAATATAGAGCGCGCTCAGATCTATTCCGTCGCCCTGCGGATCGATGAGGTCGAATTGCTCGGACCAGCGCCCGATGGTGTTGGGATAAAGCATGGCAACCGTTCCGTCCAGGTCCGTGCTCATGGACGAAGTGCCAATGAAGACCTGCCCTTCCTGCCCCGGCGTCACTGAAATAGTGATTCGATGAACGAAGCCGCTCCCCATCGCGGTGGGCGAAGTGGAAAGCACCGTGGTGCCGCCGCCCACGGTTTGCGAACTGGTGGAGCCCGACCCTCCGTAAGGCGACACGTATAATGCTTCCGAGCTAACCGCATCGGTGGAAAACTCCTCGGCGATGTTGAGCGTGACCGGAACATTTACGCTGGAATCCGGGACAGCGATGAATTCTTCGCTCCACCCTCCCAGCGCAATTGGGAAACAGGGTCTTATAGAGCCCAACTCCCGCCGCCGGATTGAGCGAGCTGTTGCCGAAATAAAACTTCCCGCAGTAACCCGGCTCCACGCGAAAGCGCAATCGCGATGCAGTGCTGCTCATGGTGGCCGGCGGCGTGCCATTGGTTGCCGAGAACGAATAGACGCTGGACGGATCTACCACACTGCCGTTGGACTGGAGCTGCCACAGCGCCACCTGCAATCCTTCCGAGCTGATTTCCGGCACAAAGCCCCACCCGTGGAAAGGCTGGCCGCTGAGCGCGCCGTCATACATGGAAAGACCGTTTTGGCCGGAGGGGTCCTGCAAATCCCAACCCTCCGACCATGCGCTGTGCTGCGAAAGGATTCCGCTGTTCGGATATAGAACGTGAAAATAATCGTCGGTCACTCCATTGCACCATGCCAGTTGAATTTTGCCCTCCTGCCCAGGGATCACCTGCACGCGAATCTTGCTGAAGTAGTACGAGGGATCGGTGTCCGTGAGCGCCGGGTCCTGCAACAAGCCAGCCGGACCGAATGGAACGAACGGGCCTGTCACGCCCGAGCATCCAATCGGCGCGCTGCTTGGAATGGGACCCATGTAGGCTTGCGCCTGAACCAGCACCATTTCGTTTCCAGTGGATGTTCCGTTCTTGTAATTCCAACTGGCCAACGCGATCTCGCCCGGGATCTCGCCGGCCACGTAGAGATTGCACAGGTTAATGGTGTCGTTTCCGGAGGGATCGGACAACGCGAATTGTTCGCTGTGCGCGCCGGCGTTCGGAAATAGAATCTGCGCGATGCCCGCGCCAGTGGATGCATTTTGCGACGATTGGCCGACGTAGACCTTTCCTTCTCCACCCGGGACCACGGATACAATGACCCTGTTGACCCAATTCGACGCGCCACAGTTGACGGCGGCCGGAGTTGTCGGAAAGCGTGATCGTTGCCGCGCTGGTTCCAGCGTAAACCAGAGCTGCGTGAGCAAGCAGCCCAAGTGAAATTACCTGAAGTAAAGTTTTCATGAAGACTTCAAGTGCCTCAATGGCGGTGAAAATTCTCGCGATTATTCGTACGCCCGCATTCTTGGCGTTCCTATAGGCTGGAGTAGTCTCGGCATGAATACTCTCGGTGATCTCTGCCATCACACACTAGTTGGTAACTATGCTCCGATGCAATGTGCTATCGCTCGTTTTCTCGTCATTACCGCTGCTCGGCCAGACAGCGCAGAATCCGCTGGCAAATTCGGAGCTGAAGGATCCCGACGGGCAAAGGGTTGAGTTCAAATTTCAAACACAGCCCAACAAAAAAGACGCGGTTCATTGGTTGTGACCAGTGTCGTCGCAAGGTTACAGCAGGTGAAAACCGAAACACCTTCCGTGCAACTTCGCTCTAACAAGTGAGGTGAATTCATGCGCGGATTTTCGATATTCGGATCTTCAATAGTGATGTTAGCGGCTGTTGTTGGAATCGGGATCACTGCCAGCGCCCCCCAGGCACAGGCTCAAGTCGCGGTCGACATCGGAGTCGCCCCCGATTGTCCTTATGGATACTACGATGTCGCTCCTTACAACTGCGCTCCCGCCGGCTACTACGGCCCGGAATGGTTCAATGCGGGCGTCTTTATTGGAGTGGGCCCCTGGTTTCATGGCGCGGCCGACTTCCGGGGCCACGTAAATAACCATTTCCATCCAGAGCACGGCTACAAAGGCCCGTTCCCGGAACGCGGTGAGAAGCCGGACGAGGCCAAGCGTGTGGATGCCGCGCACTTCAAAGGAAACGAAATGCGCGACGGACGCGGGCACGTAGCGAAGCGCTAGGTAACTGGGGCGCGGTTGATAATGGCTATTTGCCGCGCCCCTTCGGGCCCTGCGCGATCATCTGGATCGCGATGATCCAGTCCTTATTCTGCGCGTTGTCCCGGGACACGGCGTACAGCGTTTTTCGATCCGGCCCGCTGAAGGCCACGCTGATGACGTCGCGCGGCGTGGGGATCAGCCCCAGATTCTTGCCATCGGTTCCGATCACGTTCACTCCGCCATTGGTGGTCACATAGAGCCGCCCGGTGGCGTCGAACGTACTGCCATCGCCGCCTCCGCCGCCCTCAGCTTCGTGAACTCGCGTTGATTGGTGAGCGAGCTGTCCTTCTGTACGTCAAACTCCGCAACCGCCGGCCCATTGGTGACACAAAGATGTTTTTCGTCGGCGCTCAGGACGATGCCGTTGGTGAAAAGATTCTCCCCGTACTTCGTGATCTTGCCTTGCGGGTCGGAGTAAAACAGCCCGCCCATGGTGAAGTACACGCCGCCTTTGCTGTTGGCAGTCATATCGTTGAGAACGCCGCCGATGCAATCCAGCGGATCGCCATTGTATTTGTTGGCCAGCGTTTTGCGCTGCGGGGCGAGTTCCTCGATGGATGCGTTCAACCCGCGATTGTTCAGGAACAGCACGCCCTTCGAGTTGATCGCTAGCGCGCCGCCGGTATTGGTGTCCCTGTAAGCGACTGATGTTTTGCCGTCCTTATCCAACTTCACTACGGCGCTGTTATCGTTCTGCGCAAGCAGAATGCCGCCGTCCTTGGTGGCGATGATCCCGTCGGCATTGTTGCCGTCCACTTCCCAGATCTCTTTCCATTGCTTACCCGCCGCCACCACGCCTGGGATTTCCGTCACCGTGTATTCCCTGGGACCCGGCGCAGCCGCGCGGACGCCGGACCCCGCCCTGGCGGACGACCGCTGGCCTGAGGCGGGACCTTGCAGGTCTTCAATAGCTCAGGCTCTTTGGAGTCCCGGGGCGCTTGCACTCCAGGGCCCGTCGTCTTGCCAGCAGGCAAAGGACTCTGGCCCAACACCGCCATCGCACCCAGCCCTCCCAACAGCACCGCAAGCATTCCTGTCGATTGCATAAAGTCCTCCCGCCTACGCGTTCCAGAATATCATTGCCGCCGCCTGCCATTCACAGACAAAACTTTACAGCCATACCACATCGTAATTCGGTTTCTCGTGTTATACCCCGTGAGGTCTGTCCCACGGAACGATGCTGATCCGCAGTAAACTGGATTGCTGCGTCCGCACGCCATTATTGCTCCAGACCATCCTGAATACGACCCATGAAATCGAAAACCACCCTTCTTGTACTTCTCCTTGGCGCGTGCGCCTGGCGGGCTTCCGCTCAACCTGCTCTTGAATCCAGCGGCGACCAGTTGCTGAACGGAGCCTATTATATGCGGCAGGTTCTCTATTATTACTCCGTTGAGACCGGCACCCTGACGCGAAACCGTCAACATCCAGGGCACCATCACCTTCAGCGGCGGCGGTAGTTACACTTTCACCGGGTCCACCCTGGTGAGCACCGACAATCCACCCAAGCCGGCGACCTTCACCAGCACCGGCAGCTACGTAATCTCCGCCAGCGGCGAAGGCTACATCAGCTCAGTGGATCACACACTATCCGGCAACCGAATCGTCGGACTGGTTTCGCAGGGCATTTTCATCGGCAATACAGGCGGCGGCAATGGCCTATAGCGACTTTGTTCATGGCCGCGCCGATTGCGTCCGCTGCCAACCCCATGGCCACTAATGCGACGCTCACCGGTTCCTACTCTGTTGGCTACATCGATCCCACGTTCCCCGGCGATGCGCTCTTCACTATGACGGCCGACGGGCAGGGAAACATCGGAAACGTCAGCGTGACCGCCTATACCGGATCCAATGCCACAGCGGTCACCCAAAGCCTCAGCGGAGCGACTTACACATTCACCAACGGCGCTGCGGCGCTCAAGCTGGGAGGCACGCGCAACAGCTCCACTCTGGTGGCCGGCGACGAATTGCTGTATATCTCGCCGGACGGCAATTTCATTTTCGGAGGCAATTACTCCGGTTACGACATGTTCGTGGGAGTTCGCGCGGCCACCAGCCCGCCCACCAATTTCGCCGGCCTCTACTACCAGGCTGGTCTGGACATGAACGAATCGGCAACCTTCAACGGATTTGTCTCGCTTGAACAGCTACTACGGGTCGTTCCAAGCGCTCTCGGGAAAAATGATCGGGCACAAGAAAATGAGCAGCGTCTCGCCCATGAACTACCAAAGCCAGAGTGCGCTGCTCGTTTACGGCGGAGCCGCCGATTTCACATATTCCGACTCCTATACCTTGAACAGCGACGGCAGTTCCAACGACGACGACTTCAGCCAGCACTATTTGTTCAGCACCGATGGAACCATTCGCATCGGATATGGCATCGGCCCTTACCTTTCCCTCAACGTAGCGATTCAGGCGCCTCAGGGCGCTACCTCAGCGATTCCGGCGTGTATCTGAATCCCGTGGGCGTGGTGAACGCGGCCAGTTCCGCGCCTTTCACCGCGCAGGTGTCGCCCGGAGAATTTCTTACGTTGTATGGCTCGGGACTGGCTCCCACCACGGCCACCGCCAGCTTGCCGTTCCCCAGCTTGTTCAACGGTGTGCAGGTGTTGATCAATAGCGTTGCCGCGCCCATCTACTATCTGAGCCCGACACAAATCTCGGTGATCGTTCCTTACGGCACGACTGCTAACTCTGTGGCGCATATTTATGTGGCCAACAACGGAACGAATTCAAATCTCGTTACCCAGTTCACCGGATTGACCGCTCGTTGGGGTCTTTACCAACAATCCGGTGGGCGGCCTAGGCTACGCGGCCGCGCTGCATCCCGACTATTCGGTGATATCGCAAGCCAGCCCGGCGCAAGATCGGCGAGACCGTGGCTGTGTATCTGGCGGGGATGGGCGCGGTGAGTCCGCGGGTGGCGGACGGAACGCCCGCGTCCGAGCAGCCGCTGAGCTACACGACATCCACGCCGCTGGTCTATCTGCTGGACACCTCGGGCCATTACTTACAGGCGCCGCTCGTCTTCTCCGGCCTCGCTCCGGGATTCGCGGGCTTATATCAAATCAACTTCACCATCCCCTCCGGCCTGGCCTCCGGTAACGCCACGCTCGAGATCATCGGGCAGGATTCGGACACCTTCCAGGCGTTGCTGCCGCTGGCGTAGAATAAAACGCGGAGGTCGACCCAGTGATCCGAACCATCACCGTCGAGCGCGAATACGGCGCGGGCGGTGGCGCCATCGCGAAAAAGCTGGCGGACCGCCTGGGCTGGAAGCTGTGGGATCAAGAGCTCACCTGTGAGATCGCGCGGATGGCCCGAGTGGACCAGGCCGTAGTGGAGCGCATGGACGAGCGCTGCGACTCGTTGTTCTACCGGCTCATGAAAGTGTTCATGCGCGGCAGCATGGAACAAAGCCTTCCCATCCGCGACATGGATCATTTCGATGCCGACAGCATGGTGGAGTTCATGCAGCGCGTCATATCGGGCGCGGCCTCGGAAGGCAACTCGGTGATCGTAGGACGCGGCGCGCCGTTTCTTCTGCGCGCGCGTCCCGACACTTTCCACGTCTTCATCTACGCTGCGCTGGAAGAAAAGATTCGCCGTCTCCGCGCGGCCGGCAAGAGCGAGGACGACGCGCTCTGCGAGATCGCCGCCGTGGACCGGCAGCGCGTGATTTTCGTGCGCAAGTATTTCGGCATGGAATGGCCCACGCGCGAGCTTTATCACATGATGATCAACTCCAAGGTGGGCGACGAGGCTGTGATTGAGGCGATATTGAACGAAGTCCACAGCGTAGAAGCGCAGAAAATCCCCTTGGATTTGGCGCACGACCGAGCGAACCCCCTCCCACGCTAAGGTAGAATCGGTCAATATCTCCAAATGTCCGTTGCCGCCGGAACCCAGTTGGGACCTTACGAAATTCTCGCGCCCATCGGGGCTGGCGGCATGGGAGAGGTTTTTCGCGCCCGTGACACGCGGCTCAACCGGCTGGTGGCGATAAAGATCCTGCATGAAAACTTCTCCGAACGCGTGGAGTACGAAGCGCGCGCCATCGCCGCTTTGAACCATCCCAACATTTGCCAGGTTTACGACGTCGGCCCCAACTACCTGGTGATGGAGTACATCGATGGCGAGTCGCCCAAAGGTCCGATGCCCCTTGGGGATGCGCTGCGAATTGCTCGTCAAATCGCCGATGCACTGGACGCCGCGCATCAGAAGAACATCATTCACCGAGACCTGAAGCCGGGAAACATCAAGATCAAGCCCGATGGAACGGTGAAGGTGCTGGATTTCGGCTTGGCCAAGGTGGGGCAGGTCTCGAGTACGCCGGGCGCGGACCCGGCTAGTTCGCCCACTCTTACCATCGGCATGACCGAAGCCGGCATGATCATCGGCACCGCGGCTTACATGTCGCCCGAGCAGGCGCGGGGGAAAACGGTCGACAAGCGCGCCGACATCTGGGCCTTCGGCGTGGTCCTTTATGAGCTCATTACCGGTAAGCGACTGTTTACCGGAGACGATGTGAGCGAGGTCCTTGCCGCCGTGATCAAAGAGGAGCCTAAGCTGGACGCAGCGCCGCGGCAGGTGCGACGCCTGCTCGAAAGCTGCCTGGAAAAGGATCAGGTGAACCGCCTGCGCGACATCGGCGACGTATGGAAATTACTCGATGACCCACGCCCGGAGCCAGCCCCGCCGCGCGGCGCGATATGGCTGCCCTGGATTGCCGCCGCCGTCTTGGCCATCGCCGCAGCGGCTATCGGGTGGATGGCGCGAGCATCGCGACCCGCCGCCACGGCGTTGCCTAGCGTGGCATTGAGCATTGTTCCTCCCAGAGGCACAGAGCTGACGAATCCCGGCGGCATCATCACCGAGAAGATATCGCCGGACGGCACGGCCGTTCTGTTTCGCACCAGCGACAATCGTCTTCATATACGCCGCTTAGATTCGCTCGAGACGGAGCGTGTGCCCGCCGTTGACCTTGGCGGCACGACGTTCTGGACCCCCGATTCCCAATCCATTGCGCTCTCGACCCTCAAGGGTCTGTTCAAGATGCACTTGCCGGGAGGTGCTCTGGAACTAGTGACCCAAGATTTGACCGCCGAGCGCGGCGGCACATGGAGCGAAGACGGCACCATTCTGTGCACGAAGTTCGACTCGTCACAGGCAAGCGTTGGTTTGTATGCTGTCTCAGCAGCAGGAGGCCATGTGGTTCCGGTAGGGGTGCAGGGCTTGAAGGATGGCCGGTACTTTAATCCCGAATTTCTCCCGGGAAGGCGCGATTTTCTCTTCGCGTTCTCTCCCAACGATTCTGAGGGCACCCAAATCTATCTCGCCACACTGCGCGATGGGAAAGCTACGGATGCGAAATTCTTGTTTAACAACGACACGTCGGTGACGTTTACGCCGGCGGGTGGCGGACGCATTGTATTCGTCCGAGACGACAATCTGTATTCGCAAAAGCTGGATCTGGGCGCCCGCAAGTTGCTTGGCGAACCTCAATTGGTCCAGGAACACATAGTGTCCGACCCGGGAGTTCGCAACGCAATCTTTTCCATTTCTCAATCCGGCACGCTGGTATGGCGCAGCGGGACAGCCATCGTGTCGCAATTGATCGCGTTTGATCGCAAGGGGAATCGAACCGGAGTGGCGGGCGCGCCCGCCCCGATCGCTTCTGTCAACCTTTCGCCCGATGAAGCGCACTTTCTCGCCAGGGGCGAAGCGGGTTCCTGGATCATGGAAACCAACGGTTCCGGTCGAGTGAGCGTTGGTAACGGCTCCATCATAACGACCCTTTGGTCGTCCGACGGCTCTCGGCTTATTCAGCCTGTGGGGACAAGATTGGTGGAAGTGTCATTGAATGGCTCGCGAGTGCTGCGCGAATTGGGTGAGACTTCCGGCAGCGCCGGTCGAAGAATCCTGCTGGTCGGCATTTCGCCGGACAGCCGCCGAACCGTATATAGCGATGGATCGGGCCTTTATTTGTTGTCCCTCGCAGATAATCAAACCACCGAGCTGGCGGCCCAGCGAGTGGACCAGGCGGCAATGTCCCCGGATGGGGCTTGGGTTGTCTATCACCCTTATACGGAGCCGGGGATTTATGTGCAGCCGCTTTCCGGCAAGAGCTTGCGCAGGCAAATCGCGAGGAGCGGCTATTTCCCGGAGTGGAGAGGCGACGGTAAGGAGATTCTCTACTACGATCCAGGAAAGATCTGGTCGGTAGGTGTTCAAGGCAGCGGCGAACAATTGCGGTTCTCTGATTCAGAGCAGCTATTCTCCGTAGCGCGGCCGATGGGTATCCTTAGCGGCTCACGACCTCTTGCCGTTAACCGCGACGGCTCGCGTATCTACTTTCTTCAATCCGTCGAGCAGCCCGACGCCGGCGTCATTCACGTCCGCACCGGCGCAATTCGATAAAGCAATTCGCATGCCCGCTCCGCCTTCTCCGCTCGAACAACATATTCTCCACTACTACGAAAGCGGCCAAGAGGCCGAACGGTTGGAGAGTCCATTCTCTGGCTGGGAAAAAGTTCGGACTTTGGATCTTTTGGATCGCTTTCTGCCACCCGCGCCGGCACGGATTCTGGACGTTGGCGGCGCCGCCGGCGCCTACGCTTTTCCCTTAGCGGAAAAGGGTTATCTGGTTGATCTCGTCGATCCGGTTCCTTTGCATATCGAGCAAGCGAAACAGAGAGCCGCAAGGGGCGGCCGCGTACCGCGAAACATTCAAGTTGGGGACGCCCGCGCAATCCTCTGTGAAGACAGTGCCGCTGATGCAGTGCTCTTCTTTGGGCCGCTCTACCATCTGACCGATTCCAACGATCGGCTCAAAGCGATTCGTGAAGCGCGCCGCGTGTTGCGCGCCGGAGGCGTTCTGCTGGCGGTGGCCATCTCGCGTTTCGCCTCAGCGCTGGATGGGATCGCGCGTGGATTCATCCGCGACCCCGATTTTGTTCGAATTGTGGAACAGGATCTGAAGACCGGGCAACACCGCAATGAAACCGGAAATCTCGACTATTTCACCACCGCCTTCTTTCACCATCCCGACGAGTTGAAGAGGGAGTTGAGCGAAGGAGGATTTCCCAACCCGACGTTGTGTGCGATTGAAGGCCCGCTCTGGGCCGTGCCGGAATCGGCGACTGCCGAGCAGCAGGAGCAATTAATGGCGACTATGCGGGCGCTGGAGAGCGAAAACACGTTAATCGGAGCGAGCGCTCATATCATGAGCATCGCGGCCAAGCCAAATGATTGAGTGCCCGGCCGGCAATAATTTTGCAAACTGATTGCGACGTGGCGCGTATTGGTCATTAGGAGGTGGTGACCTTTGCTGGCTGATTTGCGGGAGGCGCTGCGGCAACTTCGGAAGGAGCCGGGGGTCATTGCGACGGCGGTGATCACACTGGCGCTGGGAATCGGAGCGACCACGGCGATTTTTACGCTGGTGCACCAGGTAATGCTGAAGTCGCTGCCGGTGACGAAGCCGGAAGAGTTGTGGAGGATCGGAGATAGCGTTCGCTGTTGTAACTGGGGAGGATATACCCAGGGTGAGGACGGCGATTTTTCGCTGTTTTCGTGGGAGGCGTACAAGAGCTTTCGCGCGCAGACGCCCGAGTTCACGGACCTGGCGGCGCTACAGGCCGGCAATGCACCGCTCGGAGTCCGTAGAGCCGGGTCGCGGGCGCAAGCGGATACGCGCAATGGTGAGTACGTGTCCGGCAATTTCTTCAGGACCTTTGGCGTGCAGCCCTGGATCGGCCGGCTGATGACCGACGCGGACGACCAGGAGGGTGCGCCATCCATCGCGGTAATGAGCTACCACGTCTGGCAGGAGAAGTACGCCTCTGATCCTTCCGTGGTGGGCGCTGCTTACCAGATTAACGGTCATCCGTTCACGGTAATCGGTGTGGCGGCGCCGGGCTTTTATGGTGCAAAGCTGGCAGGCTGGGGCATGCCGGATTTTTGGCTGCCGCTGACGACGGAACTATTGATCGACGGAGAGACGGCGCGGTTGAAGAGGCCCAACGGCAATTTCCTGGACCTGGTGGGACGAGTGCGTGTGGGGGTTCAGCCGAAGTCGCTCGAAGCAAAACTGAAGGTGGAATTCCATGACTGGCTGGCGAGCCACGTTCCCGATATGGAGCCGGGCGAGAAACAACTCTGGCGCCAGCAGACGCTGCACCTGATTCCCGGCGGCGCGGGCGTGGCGGCCATGCGGGATCAATATCAGGATGGATTAAAGTTGCTGCTGATAGCGGCGGCATGCGTGCTGCTGGTGGCCTGCGCGAATCTGGCGAATCTGATGCTGGCGCGCGGGTTCAAGGAACGCGCGCAAACATCCATACGGGTGGCGCTGGGTGCGTCGCGAGGACGCCTGGTCCGTAAGGTTCTGGTGGAGTCGATGCTGCTGGCGATCATTGGAGGAGTTCTGGGCGTCGGCGTCGCATATGCCGGGACCAGGCTGATTTTATATCTGGCCTTCCAGATTGGCGGCCCTCAGAACTACGTCCCCATTCAGGCGACGCCCTCCTGGTCGATCCTGCTGTTCACACTGGGCGTCTCGGTGCTTACCGGAGTAGTCTTTGGGATCGTACCGGCGTGGATGACTGCGCATGCCGACCCGGCGGACGCGCTGCGGGCAGCCAACCGTTCGGTCGGCGCCGGGCGATCCTGGGTGCAAAAGTCGCTGGTGATCTCGCAGGTGGCGGTGTCGTTGGTATTGTTGTCCGCGGCGGCCCTGCTGGGCCAGAGCCTGCGAAACCTTGAGCACCAGAATTTCGGATTCGAGACCAAGGGCCGATATATCGCTTGGATCAATCCGATGCTAGGCAACTACAAGCTGGAGCAAATGGAGCCGATGTTCCGGCGAATCGACGAGAGCCTGCTTCAGATTCCCGGTACGCGGATGGTGGCGCCGGCGCTCTATGCGCCAATGACGGGTGATAGTTGGAATGAGGGTATTCGCATCGAGGGCCGGCCGGAACCCCCAGCTAAAGAAGACACGGGTGCCTCGTGGGTGCGTGTGATGCCAAATTTCTTTGGGACTATTGGCGCGAAGATCACACTTGGCCGGCCCATTACGGATGCGGACACGGCGGCGACGCGCAAGGTGGCGGTAGTCAATCAAGCTTTTGTGAGGAGATTCTTCAAGGACCAGAACCCCATAGGGCAGCACTTCGGGATCGACAGAATGAAGTATTCCGCAACTTTCGAAATTATCGGAGTCACGAACGATATCCGGTATTTGACTTATCAGTACAAGAAGCCGGTGGGGCCCATGTTTTGGGTGCCGGAAGCACAAACCGTGCAATACGACGACCCGGCCTTCGGGAGCGGTGAAATCTGGTCGCACTATCTATACAACATCGTGATTTGGGCGCCTGGCAACCCGCCCGCTATCGAAGAGCGCGTGCGGAAGGCATTGGCCGGCGTCGATCGAAATTTGGTGCTCTACGCGGTGGACCCCTACGCCCAAGTCTTGAGCGCGGATTTCCAACAGGAAAACATGATCGCGACCCTGACCATGCTCTTCGGCGCGCTTGGGCTGGTGCTGGCCGCCGTGGGATTGTACGGAGTTCTGGCGTACATGGTGGAGCGGCGAACCAGTGAAATAGGTGTGCGGATGGCGCTGGGCGCGGATCGGGGACGTGTCATAGGGATGGTGCTCGGCGGCGCATTCTGGCAGGTAGGCGTCGGGCTGGTGCTGGGCATTCCGGTAGCCATTGGGGCCGGCAGGCTGATGAGCAATCAGTTATTCGGCGTTAAGCCATGGGATCCAGTGATGCTGGCGCTCGCAATAATGGTGCTCGCGCTGGCGGCGCTGCTGGCAGCGGTGATTCCAGCCTGGCGTGCGGCTGGAGTAGAACCGATGATCGCACTGCGGACCGAGTAATCGCCAGCTACAATGGTTCCGCATGATCCACCGTCTCACCGTGCCATCAGGGTTGGCCAAGCAGGGAAGGAACTAACCGGTTCGCGTGGCTTCCGTCGAAGCGCCGGTCGCGACCCCTGCCGTCCCCTGGACTCCCAGTGTCAGCCCCTGGCTCATCGCGGCCACGGTGATGCTGGCCACTTTCATGGAGGTGCTGGACACCAGCATCGCCAACGTCTCGCTGCCGCACATCGCGGGCAGCCTCTCGGCCACCGTTGACGAGAGCACCTGGGTTCTCACTTCCTACCTGATCTCGAACGCCATCGTTCTGCCGCTCACCGGCTGGTTGTCGATGATGTTCGGACGCAAACGCCTGTTCATCGGCTGCGTCGTCATCTTCACTATCAGCTCGTTTCTTTGCGGACTGGCGCCCAACCTTTTCCTGCTGATTTTTTTTCGCGTCCTGCAAGGCGCCGGCGGCGGCGGGCTGCAACCGATTTCGCAAGCCATTCTGGTCGAGAGTTTTTCGCGCAAGAAGCAAGGGATGGCGATGGCCGTCTATGGCATGGGCGTGGTGGTTGCGCCCATCATCGGGCCCACGCTCGGCGGTTGGATCACCGACAGTTTCTCCTGGCGCTGGATCTTCTTCATCAACGTGCCGGTGGGGGTGGTGGCTATTCTGATGACGATCGCTATTGTGCAGGACCCGCCCTATCTGGTCCGCAAAACATTCCAGCAGGGTCTGAAGATCGACTTCATCGGATTGGGCCTGCTCAGCGTCGGGCTGGGCTTCATTCAGGTGATGCTCGACAAAGGCCAGACGGAGGATTGGTTTGAGTCACGCTTCATCGTGGCGTGCGCCGTTATCGGAATTCTCGGTTTGACCGGCATGATCGTTTGGGAACTGCGTCAGGCCGAGCCCTTGGTGGATCTCCGCCTGTTCACGCAACGCAACTACAGCATGGCCACTTTCATGATGTTCGCCATGGGAGTAGTCATGTATGGCACCACGGTTCTGCTGCCGATTTTGCTCCAAACGCAAATGGGTTACACGGCCGAATGGGCGGGACTGGTGCTCTCGCCAGGCGGATTGGTCACTCTCTTCGTCATGCCTCTGGTCGGCCGGCTGCTGGGCGTTGTTCAACCCCGCTGGCTGGTGGTCTGCGGCTTCATCATCTTGGGCGCGGGAATGTTCCGGCTTTCTGAGCTGAGTCTCCAAGCCGGCTTCTGGACCTTCGTCACCACCTGGACTGTCTCGCGCGCGGGGATGCCGTTTTTGTTCGTGCCCAATTAACGTGATGGCCTTCGCATATGTGCCGCGCGAAAAAACCAATAATGCGACCGGACTAATCAATTTGACGCGCAATCTGGGAGGCAGCGTGGGAATTTCGCTGGTGGCCGCCGCGCAGAGCCGTTTTGCGCAAGTCTCGCAGAACACTTTGGCCGGCAATATGACTTCGCCCGTCTACGCCAATAGGCTGCACAATCTCCAGCGCGCGCTACAAGCGTCGGGATCCGATCCGGTGCAGGCAACCCATCAGGCGCAGGCTATTCTTTATGGCGACCTGCTGCGGCAGTCCGCGATGGTGGCTTACGTGGACGTGTTCCGGCTTCTAGCCTGGCTGTGCGTGGCGCTTATTCCGCTGATGTTTTTCATGAAACCCATTAAGCCCCGCGCGGGAGCCCCGCCCATGCATTAGTGTCCCTACTGAATGACCCGCGCGAGCACTTTTGATGAGTACTGGTACGGCTGCAACCGGGCGCTGCCAGAAAGTGATCGCGAGATTATCCGCACTTTGTTCTCGCTCTGAACAATGGCTGGATATATAATTGGGATCGATCTGGAGACCAAAATCCAGCTCCCAATCTAAGCTATCGGTCTCGGAGACCAAAAAGGAGCACCATCGTGAAACATTTACCATATATCTGTTTTCTAATCGTCACACTTGCAACCAGTGGATCGGCTCAAGTAACGGGCTCTGGAGCCACTCACTATGTTCCGTCATGGACCGGGCCGTCAACCCTCGGCAACTCGGTAATTTATCAGCACGCCACCACCGATAGGATTGGGATCCGCACCACAGCTCCGGATGCGACTTTGGAGGTGGTGGACAGTCCGCTGGCGATCCACGGCCAGACCTCGACCACCGGAGGCGTTGGAGTGAGAGGCGACGTGACCGCGGCCGATGGCTCCGCTACGCTCGGGGTGTACGGGGTTGCGGATAGCTCGGCCGGTGTCGGGGTAAGGGGAGACGCGCTGGGCACCACGGGGTTCAACTTTGGTTTGGTCGGGACAAGTTTCAGCGTCGGGGGCGTCGGGCTGGGAGCCTATGCGGAGGCGACCACCGGCTCTACGATGGGTGTTTATTCCGTCGTTTACTCCCCGAATGGAACCGCGGGCGTGTTCGACAGTCTGGGAGGCGGCAACATTCTCGTCGGCCAGAACGATAACGTGAATGTGTTTCGCGTGGACGTCACCGGCAAGGGCTACTTCGACGGAGGCACTCAGACCGGAGGCGCCGATTTTGCGGAATCGATTTCGGTCGCCGGTAATCGCTCGCAATACGAGCCCGGCGATCTGCTGGTGATCGATCCCGCGGGACAAAGACGCATGGCTTTGTCGAGCGAGCCTTACTCCACGCTGGTGGCCGGCATCTATTCGACGAAACCGGGCGTCCTCGCCACCACGCACAAGCTGGGTGACCAGTCGCTTGAGATCGAGGTGCCGCTGGCGGTGGTTGGAATCGTGCCTTGCAAGGTTACGGCCGAGGGCGGCGCAATTAAGCCCGGCGATCTATTGGTTACGTCGTCGCGCGCGGGCTTCGCCATGCGCGGCGCGGATCGCCAGCGCATGCTGGGCGCGGTGGTTGGGAAGGCGCTCGAGCCGCTCAACGGCGACAGTGGCGTTATCCAGGTGCTCGTGACGCTACAATAGCTAGTTGCTTACGCGGCGGCCGTGGCCGCCAGCATCATCTGATAATGCGCGCGATAGTGGCGGTACGCCGCTAGGAACGTGAGCAGCATAAGAACCGCCGCGCCACCCATGGTAATTGACAGTGAATATCCGATCATTTTTCCGTTGTGGAACAAATAATCGTTGAAAACGCCCGGCAGCAGCGGGCCCAGGCTCAAGCCGCCGATATTGAGTACAAACAGGTACAACGCCGACACCATGCCGCGTACCTGATTGGGGAAGATGCGCTGCAAGGCGGATGCCGAAATGCCCATCGGCAGGGCGAGGAAGAACACTCCCAGAAACAGCAGCGCGAGCGTCCAGCGCACGTCACTCAGCAAGGTGCCGACCGGCAACAGCAGGATGGTTCCGATTGCGCCGATCACCATCACGCGCATGGGAGCTTCGTCCAGGCCGCGCCTTTGCCAACGGTCACTGAGCCGGCCGCCGCTGTACATGCCGCCGCAACCGGCGAAGAGCAGAATCACCGCCAGAGCCTTGCCGGATTGGCCGGGAGTCCAGCCATGCACGCGCGTGAAATAGGTTGGTCCCCACGATACCAGCGCATAGTTGGCCATCGATTGAAAAACCATTCCGATTGAAATGCCGGCCACCGACTGCCAACGAATCGCCATCTGTCCGAATGCCTGCCCGAAACTTACCTGCGCAGTCTCGCCCTGCGCGTTCTTCAGCATGTTGCGGCGCAGCGGTTCCTTGATGGTGTACACCAGCAGCGCGAATAGCAAACCCGGGAGTCCGACCACCAGGAACGTAACGCGCCAGGACGCGATAGTGCCGAGCAGGGGCAGCGTCACGGTGGGAATGCGAGACATCGTGTCCACCACAACTCCGCCGACGAGAAGCGCCAGGCTGGATCCTAGAAAGACGCCCATGTAATAGACGCTGATGGCGACGCCCAGCTTGTCCGGCGGAAAATAGTCGGCGATCAGCGAGTACGCCGCGGGCGAGAGACCCGCTTCACCCACTCCCACGCCGATGCGCGTAAAGAACAATGACCAGAAACTCTTGGCGATGCTACAGGCGCTGGTGAAAAGGCTCCAGACCACCACGCCCGCCGCGATCAGATTGCGCCGGCTGCGCGTGTCCGCTAAGCGTCCGAGCGGCAACCCCATGATGGTGTAGAACAGGGCGAACGACAAGCCTTGCAGCAAGCCGATGCGCGTGTCGCTGATGCCGAGGTCGCGCTTGATGGATCCAACAAGCAGACTCAAGATGGTGCGGTCCACGAACGACAGCATGTAGAGGGCGGTCAGGACGATGACCACGTACCAGGCGTAGCGCAGGCTGGCGCCGGTTCGGTTGGCCTGCGTGCTGGGTGCTGAGGCAGGGGTCATAATAAAGGTCGCATGCGAAGTGTCACCGCGTACTATATCCTAAGCTGCCTTCTCTTTGCTGGAACGGTTCGAGCTGAGGCGATGATCGACGCGGATCGAGCTTTTGTTCAAGCCGTGGCTGCGTCGGATAAGCCGGCCCTTGAAAAACTTCTCGACGCCGATTTCACCTGGACAAATTTCGATGGCAAGACTCAAAACAAAGCCGAAGTCCTGCAGCATCTTCCGTCGGAACTGAACAGCTCGCGTGAGCAAGCGGAACTAAAGCAGTACAACTACGGCGATCTCGGCGACGTCCAGGAGAATTCGGGAAGATCCCACGTATTGCGGGTGTGGGTGAAGCGGCCTGCAGGCTGGAAGGCCATCGTCTATCAGGAAGTGTTATCGCTGGATGCGCCGCCTTCTTTTGCGCCCGGCACGGGGAAGGATTGTGAAAACCCGTGCAAAACGATTCCATACCAACCGAAGAATGAGACCGAACGTCAGGTTGCGGCTGCGTACTCGAAGCTGGAAACAGCGGCCGTGGCCCGCAATTCAGCGGCGTTCGCGCCGATGGTGGCCGAAGAATTCGTGGCCGTCAGTTCCAATAGCAATAAGGTAGCCGACAAGCGCGGCCGGATGGAAGATTTCGACCACGCAAAAAACGGCGGGGTTGCTCCCACGCCGCTGCTGTCAGCCCGCATGTTCGATTTCGGCGACGCAGTGTTAATGATTTCGGAGCACCGGCCCGACCGTGGCAAGCCGCTGCACGTTACGCGCGTGTGGGTAAAGCGAAATGGAAGCTGGATGGAGACGTTGAGCTATCAGACGTCAATTGCCGCTTCGCCACCGTCGCCGTGAACGCGATAAACTAACGCTGCGAAGTGTTCCAGGAGAAAGCACCCATGGCCAGTAGAAGAGAGTTCCTTCAAGCAGGCATTGCGGCATCGCTATTACCGGCAGCGGCATCGGCAACGGGAGCACCCGATAATTACAGGTTGCTGTATTACAAAGTAGTTTTCGACGAACGATTCCCGTCCAGCGTCGCTTACGGCGCTGAGTGGCAGGCGCGCGGCGCGGCGGTCCACGCCATCCGCGGCGACATCACAGATCTCTGGTTTCACGATCTCGATCTTCAGTGGAAGAAGCAGCCTCTGCCGATCGCGGGGCTGACCGCTCACGGTCCGCTGTTCTGTCTGGAGCGATTGGCCTGGGATCACGGGATGCGAGTGGTTTCACGGGTCGAACAAAAGAGCCATGACGGAGACGGAGAGCCCCTGATTTCCTGGGTGATCGCGCCAAAGGAGCGCCGCGTAAAATGACACCTCCTGGCATCAACGCAAAAGATTTTTCCGACGCAATCAGGCAGTTTGAAGAAGCCGTCGGCAAGGAATGGGTCTTCACCAGCGACGAGGATGTGGCGCTCTATCGCGACGCTTACTCGCCTTTTTGGGGCGAGCCGGAGGAGCGCGTGGCATCGGCCGCCGTGGCGCCCTACACCGTGGAGCAAGTGCAAGCGGTGATGAAGGCCGCTAACCAATACAAGATTCCGGTCTATCCCATTTCCACCGGAAAGAATCTCGGATACGGCGGATCGGCTCCCAATCTTTCAGGCAGCGTGGTGTTGGATCTCAAGCGGATGAACCGCATCCTGGACGTGAGCGAACGCAACCATTCCGCGTTGGTGGAGCCGGGCGTCAGCTACTTCGATCTTTACCGCTACATTCAGGAACGAAAGCTGAAGCTCTGGGTGGACGTTCCCGATCCTGGGTGGGGCAGTCCGATCGGCAACGCGGTGGATCATGGCGGCGGGTACTTGCAGCCGATGTATCGCAATCATTTCGATTCGCATTGCGGGATGGAAGTGGTGCTCGCCAATGGCGACCTGATGCGCACTGGCATGGGCGCAATGCCGGGAGCCAATACCTGGCAGCAATATAAATTCGGATATGGGCCCTGGATCGACGGGATGTTCTCGCAGTCCAACTTTGGCGTCGTCACCAAGATGGGATTCTGGCTCATGCCTGAACCGGACGCTTACCTCACTGGCACGGTGACGGTTCCAAAGTACGAAGACCTCATCCCCATGATCGACATTCTGACGTTCCTTGAGAACTCCGGCGTGTCGAACGGAATGCCGGGCCTTGGAAGCCCAATACTGGGTGGCTTCATGATGCCGCCACCCTCGCCCGAGGTAACGGCAATGCTGCAGAAAGACGGCGTGGAGTCGGCCAGCCTGCACAAATATGCACAGGACAAAGGCATTCCGTTTTGGAGCTGCACCGTCAAGTTCTACGGACCGGCCAAGGCCATCCGCGCGCAATGGGAGTACGCGCAGGAGAAATTTTCGGCAATTCCCGGCGCCAAATTCAAGGATGACGAATTTTATAAACTTCCGCTAACGCCCGAACAATTCAGTAAGGTCCACAAGCCGGAGTTCGGAATCCCCAGCCTGGAAATGTTTTCCATTGGCGCTCGATCGCCGTACAATCCCACACCCGGCAACGGCCACATCTGGTTCTCGCCCATCATTCCCCGGACCGGCGAAGCGGTGCTGGAGGCGAACAAGGTTTTCGCCAAGGCCGCGAAAGACTTCGGCTTGCCGCTGCTTTCCTTCAGTCTCCCCACAACTTACTGGATGCGAGCCTTTATCTTCCTGTTCGGTTTTCCCATCACGCACGACGTGGCCACCAACAAGAAGAATCGCGAATCGTTCAAGCAAGTGGTTCGTGTCGCCGCCGAACACGGATGGGGCGAATATCGAACCGCGCCGGCGTTCCAGGACGAGGTGATGAACACATACTCGTTCAACAATCATGCGCTGCGGCGCTTCCATGAGACGGTGAAGGATGCCGTGGATCCCAACGGAATCATTTCAGCCGGGCGTTACGGAATCTGGCCCAAGCATCTGCGGGGGACCAAGGCATGAAGGCGCTCATTTTTCTAGCGCTGGCCGGGTGCGCGTTCGGCGCCGATGACGCCACCATCCAAAAAGGCGAAAAGGTCTTCGACTATTGGTGCGCTACCTGCCACGGACCGGGCGCGCTCCCGGGCACGGTCGCCTTAGAGACCAAGTACAAAGGCGCGAAACCAGCCCTGCTCAGCGAACGCACAGACTTGCTTCCCGCCGTGACGAAAACATTTGTACGCAAGGGCGTCTCCATTATGCCGTTCTTCCGCAAGACCGAAATCAGCGACGCGGATTTGGACGCGCTGGCCGCGTATATCGCTCGCAACAACAAAGCTGGGAGCCGATAATCTACCCTGGGCTCGCTGGTTTCCCCTAAATCCGGTGGATCCTCCGCAGGCCCTGCCAGCGATCGAAATCACCATCAAAGCTCAGTATCGACCGAATACCGTGACGCTCCATCACGGCTATGTGGACAGCATCGCGGGCCGACATCAGGGCAGGATTCAAAGTGATTTCAGCAGCGCGCAAGACGTCGGCCTTCTCGATGGAGATCACGTCGTCAACCATTTCCAAAGTAACCTGAAGCGCTGGTCCAATCGCATCGCGCCGATCGATAGCGGTGTAGCGGTGGAGAATCTCTTGCAGTACTTCAGCGTCCGTGACGAGACGCTGCCCCGCTGCAATTAGACGTTCTAAGATCACTTGCGCTTCGGACTTGTGCGGGTGCGCGGCGCCAATCAGGTACATCGGAATATTGGAATCTACGAAGATCAACCCTCATATCCCCGCTCAATTTCGTTCAGCATCTGTCGAACGTCAGAAGTGGGGAATGAGTACTTCGCGGCGCGCCGAACCGCTTTTAACTTAGTCTCAGGCTCCGCTGTTGGCCGTGCAGCGCGCGCCTCGCGGAGCACCCGCCGAACCCACTCGCCGACGGTGAGATGTTCGCGTTTAGCCAAACGCTGGATGTCCGACATTTCCTGATCTGGAAGCAGGACTTGAAGGCGCTTGCTCATGAAGTGAGTATAGCAGGATCATTTCAGGAGTAGCTATGTTCTCAGCTCAAGATACTTCGTGGCGCGCCTCGCTCTGGCCTACTTCTTTGCATGCAGAATTCCCCGAGTGCTAATATGGTGCAATATCGGATTGGCCAGGAGGATTTAGGCAGTGCAGAGTACCGAAAGCAAGTCCAAAGCCAGTGCTTCCGACGATTCCCAGACGGGCCGTACGCTATTGAACCTGCGCGGAATGTTGCTGCGCGGCGATTTTCAAGCCGGCGAACGACTCTCGGAGCTGCCTTTGGTGGCTCGCTTGGGTGTATCGCGAACGCCCATCCGGCTGGCGCTGGATCGGCTGGCGCACGAGGGCTTGCTCGAAGCGTCGCCCACCGGCGGCTTTGTGGTGCGCGCATTCACCCTGGAAGACATTTGGGACGCGATTGAAACGCGCGGGGTGCTGGAAGGCGCGGCTGCCCGGCTGGCCGCGGAGCGCTTGCAGCACGACAGTGAGCTGTCCCAGTTGCGCGAATATCGCGACGAAATGGACGCCATGATCCAGCTCAAGGGCGACCCGGACGAATTCGTGGAACCCGACATCGACTCTTACGCGCGCTATCTGGATCTCAACGAAGCCTTTCACTCCGAGATCGTGAAGTTGTCCAAAAGTTCCATGCTGCGGCGAGCCTTACAGCAAGTGATGTCAGTTCCATTTACGTCGCCCAGCGCGCTGGTGTACGTGCGCTCGAAGCTTCCCCGCGCGCCCCAGATGTTCGCCGTTTCTCACGAGCACCATCGTTCCATCGTGGAGGCCATCGAACACCGGCAAGGCGCCCGCGCCGAAGCCCTGGCTCGCGAACATTCCCGCATGACCAGGAATAATGTTGAATTCGCCCTCTCTGATACCAGCATCCTGAGCGGCGTGCCCGGAGCGTCGCTGATCCGGATACCCGCCGCAGTATAATCGATGCGGTCACAGTAGCGGTTCAGAACCGCACGCGTAAGCAAGCGGCCCAATATATGAACAACCTCGTAAACCTGACGACGCAGGATGGCGTCGCTGTCATCACCATCAACAATCCGCCCGTGAATGCGTTGAGCCCGGGAGTGCCGGAAGGTCTGTTGGCCGCTTTGGACCGCGCGGAGGAAGATCCCTCAATTCGCGCCATCGTAATCATCGGCGGCGGAAGAACATTCATCGCCGGCGCCGATATCAAGGAGCTGGAACTGGCGGCGTCGGGGCGGGGAAGCGGTCCGCCCGAGTTTCACGCCACCCTGGCGAGCATTGAAGATACCAGCAAGCCGGTGGTGATGGCCATCCACGGCACCGCGCTCGGCGGCGGCAACGAGGTCGCCATGGCAGGGCATTATCGCGTGGCAGTTCCCGACGCGCAGATTGGCCAGCCGGAAGTGAATCTAGGGATCATCCCTGGAGCGGAGGGCACGCAGCGATTGCCGCGCCTGGTGGGAGTGGCCGCGGCTGTCGATCTATGCGTTTCCGGCAAACCGATCCGGGCGGCTGAGGCATTGAAGCTGGGTTTGATCGATCGCATCATTGAAGGCGACCTGCTCACCGGCGCCGTAGCGTTCGCTCGCGAAATCGCAGATAAAGGCGGCGCCCTGCGCAAGACCTCGCGAGCTGCACGACAAGCTGGGTTCCGAGTTCGTGGATGCGTCGATTTTCGCCGCCGGACGCGATCAGGCGCGCAAGACCCGCCGTAACATGCTGGCTCCGCTGAAAGCCGTGGACGCCATCGAAGCCGCCGTCAACTTGCCGTTTGACGAAGGCTGCAAGAAAGAGCGCGAGATCTTCGAGGAATGCATCGCTTCCGATCAAGCGCGCGCGCTGATTCATGCGTTTTTCGCCGAACGCGCGGTTTCGAAGATCCCCGATATTCCGAAGGAAACCGCCGTCTACAATATCCGTCAGGCGGCCATCATCGGCGCCGGGACCATGGGCGGCGGCATCGCCATGGCGTGCGCCAACGCCGGTATTTCCGTGCTGCTGAAAGAAGTGGAGCAGGCGGCGCTCGACCGCGGCTTGGCGACAATTCGCAAGAACTACGAGAATTCGGTTAAAAAGGGCCGCTTTTCGCAAGAAGTGATGGACCAGCGCATGGCGCTCATCCATCCACAGCTCACCTACGACGGCTTCGACCAGGCGGATCTGATCATCGAAGCCGCCTTCGAAAGCATGGAGCTGAAGAAACGGATCTTCGGCGAGATCGATAGGATCGCCAAGCCCGATTGCGTGCTGGCGTCCAACACTTCCACGCTCGATATCGATGAGATCGCTTCGGTGACGGCGCGGCCGCGCATGGTCATCGGCCTGCATTTCTTCAGTCCCGCGAATGTGATGCGGCTGGTGGAAATCGTCCGTGGCAAAGCCACCAGCAAGGAAGTGGTGGCGACGGCGCTCGCGCTTGCCAAGAAGCTCGGCAAGGTCGGCGTGGTGGTGGGCAACTGCCGGGGCTTCGTCGGCAATCGGATGATGCTGCCCTACATGCGCGAGGCCCAGTTCCTGGTGGAAGAGGGCGCAACGCCCGAGCAGGTGGATCGCGCGCTCACCAATTTCGGAATGGCGATGGGCATCTTCGCCGTCGACGACATGGGTGGCATCGATCTCGCGTGGCGCGTGCGCCAGGAGTACAAGCATTTGGAAAAGCCCGGAGTGCGCATGCCCATCGTGCTCGAAAAGCTCTTTCATCTGGGACGCTACGGCCAGAAAACCGGGCGCGGGCTGGTATCGCTACGACGAAAATCGCAAGCCTATCGCGGATCCCGAAGTTCACGCGCTTATCGAGAAGACCGCGGCCGAAGGCGGCATTGAGCGCCGGCACATCACCGACGAAGAGATCATCGAGCGCTGCGATCTACATCATGATCAACGAGGGCGCCAAGATCCTGGAAGAAGGCTACGCTTTGCGCGCCGCCGACATCGACGTGATCTACCTCACCGGCTACGGTTTTCCGGGCTATCGCGGCGGACCCATGTGGTATGCTGACACGGTCGGTTTGAAGAAGGTTCGCGACCGGATCGCCGAGTTCCACGAAAAGCATGGCGAATTCTGGGAGCCCGCGCCGCTGCTCACGAAGCTGGCGGATGCAGGCGAGACGTTCGCGGCTTACGATGCAACGCGGGAACATGCTCTGGCCGCTGTATAGATGACCTCGGCTCCCATCAGCAAACGATATCTCTCGGCTCCGGTGCGTCAAGTGCGCTTTCCGCCCGCGGACGTGGAGTCGTTCCACGGGGCCCGACGGTTCCGCTGGTGGTGCGGCCGAAACATCCGCTGGGTCCTTATCCCGATAAGCTGACCGAACGGCTGGATCACTGGGCCGCGCACGCCCGGATCGCGTGTTTCTCGGCGAATCGAAGTGAGACGCGCAATGGCGAATGGCGCACGGCGACTTACGCTCAGATGCGCGCGTCGGCTCGCAACGTGGCGCAAGCGTTGCTCGATCGGCCGCTATCCGCCGAACGCCCCATCGCGATTCTTTCCGGCAACGATATCGAGCACGCTGCGCTCGCGCTCGGCGCGATGTACGCGGGCATTCCTTTTGCGCCCATCTCGCCGGCCTATTCGCTGGTCTCTTCCGATTTCGGCAAGCTGCGCCTGATCTTCGACATTCTGACACCGGGCCTGGTTTTTGTTTCGGCCGGTGCGCCGTTCCGCAAAGCGATCGAAGCGGTGCTTGCCGCCCGATGCCGAACTGGTGATCAGCGGCGATCCGCTGGGTTACCGCGGTCTCGACGCCACGCCATTCTCCGATGCTTGAAACCACCGCCGCAACGTCGGCCGTCGATCGCGCTCACGCGGCCGTTGGTCCCGACACCATCGCGAAGTTTCTCTTCACCTCCGGATCCACCGGCACGCCCAAAGGCGTCATCAACACGCAGCGCATGCTGTGCAGCAATCAGGAAATGGTGCGAACCATGCTGCCGTTCGTCGTGGACGATCCGCCGGTGCTGTGCGATTGGCTGCCGTGGAACCACACCTTCGCGGGCAATCACGATTTCGGATTGGTGCTGTACAACGGCGGATCGTATTACATCGACGACGGGCGTCCGGCCGCGCGGCGCGATTGAGGCCACCATTCGCAATCTCGACGACGTCCAGCCGACTATTTATCTGAATGTTCCGCGCGGCTTCGAAATGGTTCTGCCATTTCTGCGCGACCGCCGCGAGTTTCGCGATCGCTTCTTTCAAGAAGTTGCGCCTCATGTATTATGCGGGCGCGGGGCTTTCGCAGCCGGTTTGGGACGAGCTGCAGGAGCTGGCGGTCGAATCCTGCGGCGAGCGGATCTTGATGTACACCGGCCTGGGCTCCACCGAAACGGGCCCGTCGGCGATGTTCCCGTATTGGGAAGAAGATCGCGCCGGACACGTCGGCTTGCCCGCTCCCGGCGTCGAGCTGAAGCTGGTGAAGGCCGGCCAGAAAACTGAAGCGCGCCTGCGCGGTCCCAGCATCACTCCCGGCTATTGGCGCCAGCCCGAACTGACGCGCGCGGTGTTCGATGAGGAAGGCTTCTATTGTCTGGGCGACGCGCTGCTGTTCGTCGATCCCAGCGATCCGGGCAAAGGTTTCATCTTCGACGGACGCATCGCGGAGGACTTCAAGCTCGCCACCGGCACCTGGGTCAGCGTGGGACCGATGCGCGCCAAGTTCCTCGGCCATTGCGCGCCTTACTTGCGCGATATCGTGTTCGCCGGCCACGATGGCCCGTACGTGGCGGCGTTGATTTTTCCGAATGTGGAGGCCTGCCGGGCGCTGGTACCGGGCGGGTCCGATGCGGAGGTGGTGCGCAGCGAGCGGGTGCGCGCGAAATTCCACAAGCTGCTGCAGGAACTCGCGACCGCCAGCACCGGCAGCTCCAACCGCGTGCTGCGCGCCATGCTGATGGAAGATCCGCCCTCCATCGACAAGCATGAGGTCACCGATAAAGGATCGTTCAATCAGCGCGCGGTGCTGACGAATCGCGCCGCGTTGGTGGAAGAGCTGTACGCGCCCGAGCCTCCGCACGTACAATCGTAATTACTGAACCGCGACCGTGAGGGAGCGCTAGAAAATATGAAACTAGAAAATCTCGTCGCCATCGACACGCACGTCCACATTGAGCCGGACCCGACCGGCAATGCCGCCGAAGAGGCCGCCCGCAAATACTTCGGCAACACCGGCGTAAGTTACGGCCGCAAGGAATTGGCCGACTACTACCGTTCGCGGAAAATCGGCTGCGTGGTCTTTTCGGTGGACGAGCGCCTCACCGGACGGCCCGCAGGTCTCCAACGACGAAGTAGCCGCGTTCGCCGCCGAGAACAGCGATATCGTGATGGCTTTCGCCAGCGTCGATCCCATGCGCGGCCCCGATGCCGTGAAGGAAGCGCGCCGCCTGATCGCGACGGGCGGCATTCGCGGATTCAAGCTGCATCCTCCGCTGCAGCAGTTCCACGCCAACGACAAAGCCGCGTATCCGTTCTATGAAGTGGTGGCCGAGGCCAAGCTGCCGGTGATTTTCCACACCGGCCATAGCGGCATCGGCACCGGCATGCCGGGCGGCGGCGGAGTGCGGTTGAAATACGGCAATCCCATGGATATCGACGATGTCGCGGTGGATTTTCCCGACATGCCGATCATCATGGCGCATCCCTCGTTCCCCTGGCAGGACGAAGCGATTTCGGTCTGCCTGCACAAGCCGCAAGTCTACATCGATCTCTCCGGATGGTCGCCCAAGTATTTTTCGCCCATCTTGATTCAATACGCGAATACGCTGCTGAAGAAGAAGATGCTGTTCGGCTCCGATTATCCGCTGATCACGCCGGATCGCTGGATGACCGATTTCGCCGGCATCGCCATTCGCGATGAAGTGCGGCCGCTCATTTTGAAGGAAAACGCCGCGCGTCTGTTTTCGCTGACCTGACCGAGCCGCGACCAAACGCCCTGTTCAGGGCCGAGGGAGCGTTGTTATTTTCGGACGCGCACAGTTTGCTCGCCGGCCACATAAGCCACGTATTCGGCGCCGCTGGCCTCGATCAGAGTCTTATCTTTGGAACCCTTGGGCGTCTCAAATGAGCGGTTTTCCGAGCCATCGCTCTTTGACGCGGGCGTTGCGCGTACATTGATCTTTCTGTCATCCACGGATGCGGCCGTGCTTAGCCGGAACCTCACCTTACTGCGCTCGCCGAAGAAGTTTCTCTTCCCGCCCAGCGCTACCACGGAGCCGGTAACAATGGCGCCCTTGGCAATCACCACCATATCGTCCGACTTCACGTCATCCAGCACGCGGAAGCGAAGAGCATGGCCGACGTCGATGTCACTGGGGACATCTTCGAGCAACGCGATCCGGAAGGGCAGGCCGTCATTCAGCTTCACCGGCACAGTTTCCGGCGGAGCGGGAGCTTTAGCAACCGGCGCAACCACAACCGGCGTGGCGGGCACGGCGGCCGCCACAGGAGCCGGACGTGCTTTCATCACCGTCACCGGAGAGGGCACCGGCGTTTTTAATTTGTTGGAGAGAGCAACCGTGGGCGTAGGCGGTGGCGGCGCGGGTGTTGCCTCAATCGGAGCCGGCGCCTGATCCTGAGGGGCCGCGTCAGTCGCAGCATCTGGCGGAGGCGCGGGCGGTACCTCTTGCGGTGCGGGCGAGACGGTGGGCGCTACTACCGCCACCGGAGGAGATGGCTTGGGCTTCTGCTGACGCGTCTGCCACCATGCGCCGGCTGCCGACAAGGCAAGCACGGCCACCGACACGCTGCCCAGCGAAAGCAGCTTATTCGTCCTGTTTTTTGGAGGTGCAGCGGCTTTCGAAACGGACACTCCGGGCGGCCGGGCTGGCACCGCAACCGGCTGTAGCATGACTCCCGATTCCAATCGCGCTCGCATGCTAGTAAGACCCGCCGCCACTTCGGCCATCCATTGCCAGCGCTCGCCAGGATTCTTCCGCAGGCATCGCCAGATCAGGTCGCTCAATTCCGCGGGAACGTCGGGCGCGAATTCGTAAACCGGCTTCACCTCGTCGCGCAGCACCGCCGAGAGCGTCGAGATCGCCGAATCGCCGTCAAAGGCGCGCTGTCCGGTAGCCATCTCGTAAAGCACCGCGCCGAACGAAAAGATATCCGAGCGAGCGTCCACTTTCAACCCCTCGGCCTGCTCTGGCGACATGTAGTTCACCGTGCCCATAATGGCGCCTTCCACGGTGAGAGGCGCCGCGGTCATAGTGGCCGGGTCGTTGCTCAAGCTGGAGTCGCTCGCCGATCGCATGCGAGCCGTGGGATCCATCAGCTTCGCTAACCCGAAGTCCAGAATCTTCACCAGCCCGTAACTGGTGACCATCACATTGGCTGGCTTCAGGTCGCGGTGGATGATGCCCGCTGCGTGCGCTACCGCCAGGGCGTTCGCCATTTGCGACGAAATCTGCAGCAGCTTGCAACAGCGGTAGCCGGCCGGCCGCGATCAGCGCCTGCAAGGTCTGGCCGGAGACATGCTCCATCACCATGTATTGCACGTCGCCTTCCGACAGGATGTCGTGGATGGTGATGATGTTGGGGTGATTCAGCCCGGAAGCGGCTTGCGCCTCCTGGATGAATCGACGCCGCCGCTCCGGGTCGCGCGTCCTACCCGGCGCCAGAACTTTTACCGCGACAATCCGGTTCAGCCGAGAATCGCGCGCCTTGTAAATTTCACCCATGCCGCCCGCGCCTAGCTTTTCCAGGAACGCGTAGTGGGAAACGGTCTGGCCGACAATGGATTCCATGGGTTGTTTGTACCTGACCGTGGGGGCCTGCGCGCATTATCACTCGAAAGTAAGATGCCGTGCAATGGGGCGAGCTCAAGTGGATGTACTGGACGCCTGACACCTGGGTAACAAGCTTCGTACCGGTACGGGCTGCAAATTTTTCCTTTACGCCTCCAGATCAAAAGCGACAATAACGTTGGTTTTCAAGAACATCGGGAGTTGGTAGCCGAGCTGCTCTACAGTGCGGGTGGAACCGGCTGAAAGGAGAACAAAATGCTGTATTATGCTTTGGTTTTTCTGTTGATTGCGATTCTAGCGGCGGTATTCGGGTTCGGAGGAGTCGCCATTGTGTCGGCGGGGATCGCGAAGATTCTATTCTTCGTTTTCATCGTACTCTTCCTCGTCTCGTTGATCACTCACATGTCGCGGCGAGTATAGGATCGCCATCGAGAAGGAGCCCGGTACCGGTGAGTACTGGGCTCCCTCACTCCTCCTTAACAGGTCACTCCCCGTTAACAGCTCAAATCAGAATTTGTGGACCTGATGCGTACCGTTGGCGGCGGATAATGGCGCGTCGGACGGCGATCGCAGGAGCCTGCAAAAGTCCGTGACCATTAATCCAACGGCCAGAATCACAAAAGCGTAAGTTATATTGCGCCGAACTGTCAGTTGCATCGTGCTCTTGCACTTGCAACTGGATAGCCAGTCAGGTTCTCCCCGACGCAGGGCTAGAGATTGTACGATAGGTGATTGCCCTTGCGCGTTTAGCGCCGGTCCCGGGAAAGGGGGACAGAACTTGCAGGCGGCGCGTAAGAATCGAATGGCTTCGATTGAGAATCTCTTGGTTAATGAGCAGAAGATGGTGCTGAAATTGAAGACCGGTGTCGAACCCAGGCTGCTGGCGGTGCGGGGGCCTTTAAAGGGTCATGTGATCCCACTGCCGGAGGGTGAGTATTGGGTCGGAAGGCATGCCACCAACGACCTGCAGCTGGAAGACAACGCGGTTTCGCGCCGCCATTGCCTTTTTATTCGATCGAGCGACGCCTGCACGCTGAAGGATCTCGACAGCCGCAACGGAACTTTCGTCACCGGGACGCCCGTCACCGAACAGCAACTGGAGCCGGGCGACGAGATTCGGATTGGCGCCTCCGTATTTTGCTATATGGTGGACTCGGGCGACCTGCCCGCCGCGAAACAGCTGTCCATTCAGAGCACTCGCGAGCTTCGATTCGATCAGTCGCTCTATCTTTCCTCGGACGAATATACCATTCTGCCGCCCTCGGCCCGGGCGCTGCACGACCTGCGCACGCTGCTCCGGGTCAGCACCATGTTGCATTCCTTTCGAGGGCTGCACGACACCACGTCCGCTCCGGCGGCGGAAATCCTGCGCAGCCACCTGACTTCTTTGCTGCTGGACCTGATTCCCGCGTCCCATGCGTCCATCTTCATTCCTGGCGCCGAGGTTGCCGCTTCTTCGGGTGATACTGCGCCTAATCGGCAGGTGTTGGACCGCGCGCTGCAGGAGCGAGTGGTGGTCTGGCTGGATGGAGCCTGGCAGGATGGCGCTGAGCCCAACGCCCCTTCCTTCCTGGCGGCCCCGCTCATTGTTCGCGGCGAGGTGGCGGCCGTGGTTTATCTCGAATCTATGGGCGCCGAACCCCGCTTTGACGAAGGACATCTCCAACTCCTCACCGCTATCGCCGGTATGGCGGCCGTGGCCTGGGAAAATGCCACCATTCTGGGCTGGCTGCAGGAAGAAAACGAGCGCCTGCAATCGGAACTGAAGATCGAGCACGGCATGGTGGGCGTGAGCGACAAGTTGCGCGACCTGCAGCGTCAGATCGCCAAAGTGGCCCCGTCCAATTCCAACGTGCTCATCCTGGGCGAAAGCGGAACCGGCAAGGAGCTGGTGGCCCGCGCCCTGCATCGCAACAGCCTGCGCGCCGCCGGACCTTTTGTGGCCATTAACTGCGCGGCCTTGACCGAGACGTTGCTTGAGAGCGAACTGTTCGGGCATGAGCGCGGTGCATTCACCGGCGCCATTACGCAGAAGAAGGGTAAGCTCGAAGTCGCCGAGGGCGGCACGGTGTTCCTGGATGAAATCGGAGAGCTTTCACCGCTCTTGCAAGCCAAGCTGCTGCGCGTCCTGCAAGAGCGCGAGATGGAGCGCGTGGGCGGCACCAAGACCATTGCACTGAACATACGGCTGGTGGCCGCCACCAATCGCGATCTGGAACAGGCCGTGCAAAAAGGCGATTTCCGCCGCGATCTTTTTTATCGCTTGAACGTGGTGTCGCTCAAGGCGCCCGCCCTGCGCGAGCGTCCCGAAGACACCCTGCCGCTGGCCGAGCACTTCGCCAAGAAGTACGCCGCCGAGTGCGGCCGCAAGATCGTCGGCCTGGCGCCCGATGCGCGCGCCTATCTGCAAAGCTACTCCTGGCCCGGCAACGTTCGCGAGCTGGAGAATGCCATCGAACGCGCCGTAGTGCTGGGCTCGGCCGAGATGGTACTGGCCGAGGATCTGCCCGAACATATCCGAGAGGCGCGCACTGAAGCCGTCTCGGCCAGTATGTACGAGGAGGCGGTGGAAGCCGCCAAACGCCAGGTGGTGCTGCAAGCTTTCGAACAGGTGAATCACGATCACGAAGCCGCCGCCAAGATCCTGGGACTGCATCCCAACTACCTGCACAAGCTGATCCGGACCATGAACCTGAAGCCGGCGCTGAAGCGGGGGCGAAGGTAGGGGCCGCCTACCTAACTACGGGTTTCCCGTAGTATTATAGGATTGAAGTTTGAATGGGACGAGGCCAAGGCTAGGTCGAATCTCAAAGTTCACGGTGTGAGCTTTGAGCTGGCCAAAACAGTATTCGATGACGCGTTCTCTGTCGATCGCATCGACGAATCGGGAGGTCTATGGGGAGGAGCGCTTTGTCTTCATCGGGATGACCGAGACGCAGGTCCTATTGTTCGTAGCTTATACAGAGCGTCAAGGGCGTATACGTATCATCTCGGCGCGAAGGGTAACGAAACATGAGCAAGATTTCTGTTTCGAGCAAAATGCTTCGACCGATGTCCACTGAGGCAATCGAGAAGGCTGCGCTCGCCGATCCTGACGCGCAACCGCTTACCGAGGCCGATTTCAAGCGTATGAAGGCGAGGCCGCGGGTCCAGATCATCCGCCGCGCGCTGGACTTGACGCAGGAAGAATTCGCCGAACGCTATCACATTCCGCTCGGTACGCTACGCGACTGGGAGCAGGGCCGCGCGGAACCGGATCAGCCGACGCGAGCCTATTTGACGCTGATCGCTCGCGATCCCGAGCTTGTAAGTCGCATGCTGAACCCAAAGACCCGTTAGGCGGCACGTGGTTGCGAACCCCGCCGGACGCCAACCATCTACGATCCGCTTCCTCGGTTTTGCTCTAATCCTTTTCACGAGTTGCACCAATAGGGCAGCACAGCGGTCCGATCATCCGCTGCTTAGCTCCAATGTGGTCATGCGCGATATCTTTTTTCACAGCGCAGCCCTTGGTCGCAAAATGGAGTATCGCGTGATACTCCCCTCCGTCGTCCCGCCGCATCATAGGCTGCCGGTGGTCCTTTTGCTTCATGGCGGCGGAGGCGATTTCCGCGACTGGTCAAACTATTCCGATGTCGCGTGGTTTAGCGAAGCCAACTTGGTTCTCGTCATGCCCAAGGCGACTACTCGTATTACGTCAACGCGGTAGACCCCCCCTCGGACCGCTACGAAGACTACATTGTGAAAGACCTGCTTTCTGACATCGAAACCCGGTTCCCAATCGCCGAGGGCCGTGCAAATCGCGCTATCGCCGGAGTCTCCATGGGTGGCTTCGGTGCGATCAAGATTGCGCTCAGTCACCCCGACCTATTCGTTTTCGTGGGTGCGTTAAGTCCCGCGATCGATGTTCCTGGCCGCGCGTTCTCCGCAAGGAGGATCCAGCAATCCCGGGCCATGCGGTCGATCTTCGGGCCATAGGGAAGCGACGAGCGACGTCGCCGCGATCCGTTTCTCATTGCACGGTCACTGGCTCCGTCCAACGCGCCTTACGTGTTTCTGTCCTGCGGCGAAAGCGAGAGCCTCCTTCCGCCGAACCGGGAGTTTGTGGCGGTCCTCGCCAAGCAACATCTGCCGTACGAATTTCACGTCGTGCGTGGCGGCCACGATTGGACGCAGTGGAACCAGCAACTGCCCGTACTGTTTCAGCGCCTTCTCCAGCGAGTGGGCCGCCAACCCTGAGGTCGCCGTCCCGAGGCTTCCTGTCCACCAATATACTGAGGCGCCTTCAATCGGCCGACTATATCTATGAGACCGAAATCGTGCGTAGCATCCGATTGGCGAAAACCCTATCCTGGCTGGCCGCGGGCGTTGCCGTTCTTTTCTTCGACCGCGCATTTCGCCGCTGGATCGGCGTCTCTTCCCTGTACTACCTAGATCTCGTATACCTTCTCGCGCTGGCGGTTTTTGCCTACGCGTACCTCGTTTTGAGCTACGTCGGCAAGTTGGATCCGGCGGTGGCTTGGGCCGCAAGCGCCTGGCAGAAGGCGGACTACCAATCGGCGCTCCGGCGCGTGTGGCTCTTCTCGTGGGCCGGCCGCCGCGCTCCCTTCAGATCGTTTCTGTTGACCAGCGCGAACCTTGCCGATCAAGCTTACGCCGTTGCCGCCAATTCAACGCTCCCGCCCACCGATATGGAAGAACCCAGCTACGATCTCAATTTCGCCGCCGGACGCGCCGCGCTGGCCCAAGGCGACCTGGATCGCGCGCATCACCATTTCGCTCGCCTTTATGCACGATTTCCCGGGTCGGCGCTGGCTCGTTACGCTTTCGGAGACTTGCTGCTATGGCAAAATACCGAGGTAGCAAGGGCTCACCAACTGCTCACAGGCGCCCTCGCCGATTCATTTCGCTTCGATCTCCCGCATTGGAAGCGCCTCGGCTTCGAGGCTGAACTCCATGCCAGCCACGCCTGGTCCGTAGCCGTGATGAACCAGCCGGAAGCGCTTCAGGACAGTCTCGATAAAGCCATCCGGCTCGCCGGCCGCAATAAGCCGGTCCTAGCCGCGGTCAATCTGCGCCTGGGGTTCGCATTGCGAGCGCTCAATCGCCCGGTTAGTGCTCGGCAGCACTGGGAAGCCGCTCGCGATATCGACCCACAGGGTTGCGCCGGAAACCAGGCGGCGCGGGAACTGGAAAACCATGTCGAGGTGGCGAGCTGACCTACAATAATAGTTTCCCCTCATCATGGCCGAATCTCCCATCACTCCCCGCAGCCAAGACTTCGCCGCCTGGTACCAGGACGTCGTGCTCCATGGCGATATGGCCGAGCCGGCCGAAATCGTCAAAGGCTGCATGGTCATCAAGCCCAACGGCTATGCCGTCTGGGAAGTGCTGCAGCGCGAGCTGGACGATCGCTTCAAGGCCACCGGCCATCAGAACGTCTATTTTCCGCTGCTGATCCCGCAGAGCTTTCTCGCAAAAGGAGGCCGAGCACGTGGAAGGCTTTGCGCCCGAGCTGGCGGTGGTCACCATCGCGGGCGGCAAGAAGCTGGAAGAGCCCTACGTCATCCGCCCGACGTCGGAGACCATCATCGGCCATTTCTTCGCGAAATGGATTCAGAGCTATCGCGACCTGCCCATGCTGATCAACCAGTGGGCCAACATCATCCGCTGGGAGCTGCGCACGCGCATGTTCCTGCGCACCACGGAGTTTCTCTGGCAGGAGGGCCACACCGCGCACTCCTCCCATGAAGAGGCGCTGGAAGAAGTGCTGCGCATGCTGGATGTCTACGCCGACGTGGCCGAAAACGTCATGGCCATGCCGGTGATCAAGGGCGCAAAAACGCAGCGCCGAGAAATTCGCGGGCGCCGTTCGGACCTTACTCCATCGAAGCCATGATGCAGAACGGCCTGGCGCTGCAGGCCGGCACCAGCCACGACCTGGGCCAGAATTTCGGCAAGCGCTTTCGACGTGAAGTTCCAGACCAAGGAAGGCCAGCTCGATTACGTCTGGCAGACCAGTTGGGGCGTCAGCACGCGGCTGATCGGCGGCCTGATCATGACCCATTCCGACGACAAAGGCCTGGTGCTGCCTCCGAAAGTCGCGCCGCGTCAAAGCCGTGCTGGTGCCGATTTATCGCAAGGACGAAGAGAAGCGCGCCGGTGATCGAAGCGGCGCAACGCATCGCCAAGGATATCGGCGCGCACAAGTCGACGATCGCGAAGGCCTCAGCCCCGGCGCGAAGTTCTTCCACTGGGAGCGCCGCGGCGTGCCGGTGGTGTTGGAACTCGGTCCGCGCGATGTGGCCTCCGGCAACATCGTGCTCAAGCGCCGCGATACGGGCACGAAGGAAGTGATTCCGCAAGCCGGACGTCGCCGCGCGCATCCCCGCGACGCTCGCGCAGATGCAGACCGATCTCTACGCCGCCGCCAAGCAGCGGCTGAAAGCCAATACCGTGCTGGCGAATTCGATCGACGAAGTGGAAGCGATTCTGGCCGACGTCACGGCCGAAAAGGGCGGCGGCAAATTCGTGATGGCGCACCTGAAGGACGATCCCGCCTGCGACGCGCGCCTGAAGGAGTTCAAAGCCACGGTCCGCAACATCCCGCTGGTCGACGAATTCGACGGCCCGGGGAAATGCATCGTCACCGGCGAGCCGGTGGACCGCCGCGTGGTGATCGCAAAATCGTACTAAGGGGTGGCCGACGGGCTACGACATTCACATCGTGAGGAAGGAGAACCGGTCGGACGGCCACTGGCGATGGACAAATGCTCAGAATTAGAACGGCTGGCCTTTCTGTTTGGACTGCACATTCGCAGGGCGTCGCCTATGGCTTTCTCGTCACGTGATGACGGGAACGAGCTTCGATTCGATGATCCGCTGATCCGACGTCGCTAGGCTCAAGCGATGGATCCGTGTCGTCGCAACGATCGCCCGATCGGCCGGATTTCGCAAATTGCCGAGTAGAGCGGCCTCGGAAGCAATTTCGTAGGTCAGCGGTAGAACGGAGAGAAAAGGGTTATCCTGCAATTCTCTGAAAGAGTCAGTTAGGCTCATCTTCAACCGAAGTTTTCCCTGGCTTGCAAGAACCGCGGTCTCAATCAAGCTAATGGCGCTCAAAGCCAGGATTTCCTGGCGCCGCACGGCACCGTCCAACACTCGCGCCTGCTCGCGCGAGAGCTTCTTCGACTCTGTGACCCAGCGGATCACTATGTGGGTGTCGAGTAGGAGCCGAGGCAGCAACCGGCGCTCCTATTCCGTGCGATTCACATCCCAGAGGTCCGACATGTCGTCGTTGATATCACCGACAATTCGCGCCCTCCCGGCAAAAAGATCTTTCGGTGATTTCCAGGCCTTCTTCTTCGCCGGACCCAGAACCGCCACAGGCCGCCCTCGACGGGTGATAGTGATGGGCCCACCGCGCTGCTCGATCTCATCGAGCATAGCCAGGCACTTCGCCTTGAACTCGGTAGCACTCACGACTCGACTGCTCATCTGTCAATAGTACCAATCTGGTCATCTGGCCAGAATAAACGCAGTCTACGCGCCTACGCCGGCGTCCCCACCAGCGCCCGATTCAGCGTACTCAGCGCCCTCTCCTCCTCGCGTTGAGGCTGCGCTTGGCTGACCGCGATGCCGAAGGTTTGATAAACGCCATCACGTCCTCGGGCACCGGCCTCTGGCTTACCAGGAAGTCCATGCCGTCTACTGTGATGTGCATGTTGCTCTTGTCGTCGCTCGATACCAGGGCTCGCTGCTTCAAGTACCACAGCGCGGCGGTCAACTCCACGGCCGTGGCCTCCACCATGATTTCGACCTGCCGCATCGTCAGACCCGGTGCCGACGGCCGGGTGCGCCGGCGATCGTAGAGCAGGCAAAGAATCGCCGTGCGCAAACCCGCTTCGGGTCCCAGTGCGTCAAAGAACTCGAGGCCGCTGAACTTGGGATTGGCTCCTTCCTGGCTGATACCCTGCAGCTTGTCGAATTCTTTGCGCCGCGCCGGATCGGACAGGACTTCATAGGCCAGGTTGATGGCCTCAAACATCCTGGCATCGCCGGTGGCGGTGTTCCTGGAATGATACTTTTGCGCCAACTTGGAGTACGCGCGCTGAATCGTCTCAGAGACCGATTGGGCGTCTACTTCCAGAACTGCATAGTGGTCTTGCAATGTAGCGTCGAGTGCGATTGCCATGTCTGAATGGCATATCGGCCGGAACGCGCGAAGCTGCGCTCAATTTGGCCGACGCCGCTAGGCCGGCGTCTTCTCCAGCGCCCGATTCAGCGTCATCAGCGCCGATTCCTCTCCGCGCTTCGGCAGCGCCTGAACGCACGGCCAGACCCGCTGATTGGTTTGATGAAAGCCATCACATCTTCAGGCGGCGGCCGCTTGGTCTCCAGAAAATCCATGCCATCCACCGTGATTTGCAGGCTGCTCTTGTCGTCGCTCGCCGCCAAACCCCGCTGCTTCAAGTACCACAGCGCCGAAGTCAACTCAGCCGGCGTCGCGTCCATAATCAGTTCCAGGTGCCGCATCGACAGACTCGGCGTGGCCGGTTTCGTAAGCCGGCGATCGTACAGAACACAAAGAACCGCCGCCCGCCGCACCGCCTCCCGCCCCAGCGCGTCAAAGAACCCGACGCCGCTGAATTTGGGGCCGCCTTCGTCCTGGCCTATGCCCTTCAGCTTGTCAAAAATGCCGCGCAGTTCCGGATCGGACAGCGTCTCGTAGGCCATATTGATGGCATCGAACATCTCGGCGTTGCCTGTGGACGTGTTGCTCGGCATGATATTTCTGCAGCGAGTTGGTGTACGCCCGCTGAATGGTCTCGGAGTCGGCTTTCGGCTCGATCCCTAAAACGACATAGTGATCCTGAAACTTACCGGCGAGTGGGGCTGACATGGTCTTATAGGACATATCGGCGGAAACGTGAAAAACTTGCGCTCGGTAATAATCCCCCGTTGATTCCTAGGGCTTTGTCGACTGCTTTTCATCGCTCTCTAGTCCGTCTGCGATAATGGTCCTACCCGCGCCCATGCACCGCCCTGCCGATGTTTTTGTCGACCAGAACCAGGGCCGCCTGCTCGAAGAACTAAAGGACTTCCTGCGCATCCCCAGCATTAGCACGCTTCCCGAGCACCAGCCCGACATCGCTGCCGCCGCCCGATTCGTGGCCGAAAGTCTCGGCCGCGCGGGCCTGGAAAACGTCGAGATCATTCCCACCGCGGGTAATCCGCTCATCTACGGCGATTGGCTGCACGCCGCCGGCAAGCCCACCGTCCTTTGCTACGGACATTACGACGTCCAGCCGCCCGATCCGCTGGAGCTTTGGCATTCGCCGCCTTTCGAGCCAGCCGTTCACGATGGCAACATCTACGCCCGCGGCTCCTCCGACGACAAGGGGCAGATGTACATGCACATCAAGGCCGTCGAAGCGCTGCGCGCCGTGCACTCGGGCAAGCTGCCCATCAATCTCAAGTTCCTGATCGAAGGCGAGGAAGAGATCGGCGGCGCTTCCATCAGCAAGTTCGTCGCGGAAAATCCCGCTAAGCTCAAGGCCGACGTCGCGCTGGTTTCCGACACGCAGCTCTACGCGGAGGGCCTTCCCACCTTGTGCATCGGGCTGCGTGGCCTGGTCTATATGGAGCTGGAAGCCACCGGCCCGGATCGCGATCTGCACTCCGGTCTCTACGGCGGCGTGGCGCCAAACCCCATCCATGGCCTCATTGAAGTACTGGGCAAGTGTAAAGACGCGAAGGGTTCCATCCGAATTCCCGGTATGTACGACGACGTCGCGCCCCCGGCTCCCGTGGAACGGGAAAGCTGGCAGCGGCTTCCGTTCGACGAAGCGGAATTCCTGCGCAGGGAAGTGGGCGCCACCCAGCTGACCGGTGAAGCGGGCTACTCCGTGCTGGAACGCGTCTGGGCGCGCCCCACCATGGAAGTTCACGGCATCGCCGGCGGATTCACCGGCGCCGGATCGAAAACCGTGATCCCGTCCAAGGCAGTAGCCAAAGTGAGCTTTCGGCTGGTGCCCAATCAGGATCCCGAGAAAGTCCTGCAAGTCATTCCGCGATTTTCTGCAATTGAACGCGCCGCGAGGCATCCGCCTTGAGCTGCGGGTTTTGAGCGCCGCTCCAGCGGTGATGGTCGATCCCGATCATCCCGCCATTCGCATCGCCGCCGCGGCTTTTAGCGACATGCTCGGCAAGCCCACCGTGCTAACGCGCAACGGCGGCTCTATTCCGGTGGTCGGCGATTTTGCCAGGCACCTGCGCGTCCCAACCATCCTGATGGGTTTCGGCCTCCCTGACGACGGCTTACACTCGCCGAACGAGAAGTATCGACTCGGCAATTACTACACCGGCATCATGACCATCGCGCACTTCTTCGAACAATACGGCGCGAAGCAGCTTACTGAACCGCGACCAAAGGAAGCGTAAGGGAAACTCGGCGTCATTTGGCGACCAAGATTGACAATCCGGCGCCGGCCGAGAGCGTGGTCCGGTCGGCCGGGATGGTCTCGGTGGCGATGGCCATGTCCCGCGTCACGGGACTGCTGCGCGAAATCGTTATGGCTCGCCTGTTCGGCGCGGGCTTCGTCTACGATGCCTTTCTGCTCGGTTTTCGCATTCCCAATCTGACGCGCGATCTTTTCGCGGAGGGCGCGCTGTCCTCCGCCTTCGTCCCCATCTTCACGCAGACGCTGGCGCACAAGGGTCGAAAGGAAGCCGCGCTGTTGTCGAACCTGGTGGCAACGGCTCTCATCATCGTCGTCGGTATGTTCTGTCTGCTCGGAATCATCTTCACGCCCGTCTGGGTCGATCTGCTCGCTTCCGGCTTCCACCAGGTCCCCGGCAAATTCGAACTGGCGGTGAAGTTGACGCGCATCATGTTCGCCTTCCTGCTGCTGGTGGCCCTTGCCGCGCAGGCCATGGGCGTGCTCAACGCCTGCAACCGTTTCGCCGTTCCCGCCCTCGCCTCCACGTTCTTCAACATCGGATCGGTCGCATTCGGCTTAATTCTCGGCTACGTTCTGGGACCGCACTTGGGGCTGGAACCAATCACCGGCATGGCGATAGGCGTCGTACTGGGCGGCGCGTTGCAACTGGTTTGGCAGATGCCCGCGCTGCGAGCTGAAGGATTCCGTTTCCGTCCAGCTATCGACTGGAACCATCCCCTGTTGCGCAAAATCTTCAGCCTCATGGGACCCGCCATCGTCGGCAACGCCGCCGTTCAAATCAACGTGCTGGTCATCACCAACTTCGCCTCGCGCATTCCCGGCAACGGTCCGGTGAGCTGGCTGGGCTATTCGTTCCGCTTCCTGCAGCTTCCGCTCGGACTCTTCGGCGTGGCAATTGCATCCGCCACGCTGCCTTCCATCTCGCGCAGCGCCGGAATCGGCGATTTCGACGAATTCCGCCGCACGCTCTCCAAATCGCTCGGCATGGTTTTTCTCCTCACGCTGCCCTCTTCGGTGGGCCTGATCGTTTTGGGCCGCACCATGATTGGCGCCATCTATCAGGGCGGCAAGTTCAGCTCCTTCGACACCCAGCAAACCGCTCTCGCGCTCTCTTGCTACGCCGTGGGCCTGGCCGGATACTCGGCGTTGAAAGTGCTGAATCCCGCCTTCTACGCGCTGCACGATTCCCGCACGCCGATGATCGTCAGTCTGCTTTCGATCGCGGTAAATTATTTCACCGCCAGCTTGCTATTTCGTCACAGCAGCCTGGGCCACGCGGGGCTGGCGCTGTCTACCGCGGCGGTGGCAACTTTCGGCGGCATCGCGCTGTTTGTGATTCTCCGCAATCGAATAGGCGGTATCTATGGCCGTAATCTGATCGAAAGCGTTTGGAAAATAGCGGGTGCGTCCGCCGTCATGGGCGCGCCGTCTTTCTTTCGAGCCACGGCATCGAAACCTGGCTCGGCGTTGGCCGTCTCCCGCGTTTATTGGATCTGGCGGTATCCATCCCGCTCGGACTGTTGGTCTTCTATGCCGCGTGCCGCATCCTGCGCGTCAGTGAATTGGAGCTTGCTACGCGCGCCCTGGCAAATCCCCTGGGGCGGCTGCGGGCGCGGTAATGTCCAAGCCAACGGCTAAGCAGAGAATCACTGCGGCAGGCCCATTCGCAGCAACAGTTCCCGATAACGCGGATCGGAGCGCAAAGGTTGCATCCGTGGGTCCACCTTAATGCTCTCGATGTCAGAGGGTCGTTCATCATAGGCTTTATCCAACCATGCGAAGGCCTGATCTTTATCGCCCAACCCCACATAGATAATTGCGAAGGACCACGATTGAACAAACCGCCGCTTCGACATCTCCTTCAACTCTGAAAGCAACTGAAGCGCTTGCTGTTTCTTGCCAAAGACCGCATAAGCATGCGCCAGATCTGCCACGATTTGTGGAAGCAGTAGCTCGTCCTTGCCGAGTGTCACTGCTTGCCGCAGCTCGGAGATGGCCTGCTCCGAGTTTCCCTCCTGCTCGTAGGCAAGGCCCATGGTCGCGTGCGCGGAGCTGGCGTCCAAGTCGAGCATCTTCCTGCCCAGTTCGATGGCTTGGTCGTTCCGCCTTGCGAACCGGAGAATGCCTCCCAGTATCAAGTTCGCGGCGAGCGAGTACGGATCAAGTTGGCGTGCTCGCGTTAGTTCGGCAATCGCTTGATCCAGCCGCCCCGTCATGGATAAGACATCGCCATAGCAAATATGAGTGATCGCGAGGCTGGGATTCAGTTGAATGGCTCGCTGCAATTCCTTTTCGGAGTCTCGCCAGTTCCAATCGTGATATAGCAGGAGAACACCGAGAGAAACATGAGCGTCCGCCAGCGTATCGTCCAGCTCCATGGCCTTGGTGACAACGGCTCTCCATTTTGGGTAGCCTTCTTTGGCGGTGATAAGGCCAGCGTTGATCATCAATGCGTAGGAGCCGGACAGCGCAGCATAGGCGGCCGCATAGTTGGGATCCTTCTTCGTGGCCTCCAGGAAATAGTCGAGAGCTTTTGCCTCATCGCCCTTGTCGTCCCAGTAAACCCCTCGAAGATAGGCCTCCTGTGCTTCGGGATTGACAGGCCGCGGAGGCGCCAGGCGAGCTTGTTCCTGCGGCGTCAGCTTTACCTGGATTTCGTTGGCGATGGCTTGCGCCACTTCGTTCTGCAAACTCAGGGCATCGGCAGCATCGCGTTCGTAGCTCTTGGCCCAGAGATTGTGGTCGTTCGATCCGTCGACTAATTCAGCGGTGATGAGCACGCGGTTGCCGGAGCGCTGCACCGAGCCTTCCACCACGGCATCCACATGCAACTCGCGGGCGATCTCGGGAGTGGTCTTTTGTGTTCCTTGATAACGCATCGCGGAGGTGCGTGCGATCACGCTCAGAGCGCTGACTTGCGACAGGCCAGTGGTCAGCGCGTCGGTCATGCCGTCGGCGAAGTATTGTTGGTCCGGATCGCGCGAGACGTTCCGAAGCGGCAGAACGGCGATTGAGCGAACCTGATGCGAGCTCGTGCGTGGCCAGAATTTCCAGGCCGCCATCGCCGCGATCAGCACCAGAGCCGTCGCCGCCACCAATGCCCAACGGATCGGCCGGCCAGCCGGCGCGACCGGCGCGGAGGTCTCCCCGCTTTGGCGGGTCAGCCGCCGCAGATCCACCACCATGTCACGCATGGACTGATAGCGATGAGCCGGATCTTTTTCAAGCGCCTTCTCAACCAGGCCGCGCAGGGCGATCGGAATCTCCTGTGGGAGCGCCTGGGGCATTCCGCGGACGATGTCTTGCATCGTTTCCAGATCGTTCGCGCCCGAAAACGGCCTCCGGCCCGCCAGCATTTCGTAGAGCAGCACGCCGAACGAGAAAATATCGCTGCGTGCGTCGAGTGTCTTTCCCGCAGCTTGCTCCGGCGACATGTAAGCGATGGTGCCAATCGCAAGTCCGGGCCGCGTTCCCTGTCCGGTGAGCGTGCGGGTGACGTTCCCGTCGCTTCCATCGGCGAGTTTCGCCAGTCCGAAGTCGGCGAGCTTGGCATAGCCGTTCTTGGCAACCAGAATGTTCTCCGGTTTAATGTCGCGATGCAGGATGCCGGAATCGTGAGCGGTGGACAATCCATCGGCCACGCCCACCAACAGTTCGACGACCTGCCGCCACCCCCGCGGCTCCGTTCGCGCCCAATCCCGCAGCGTGCCGCCGTCTACAAACTCAGTGACCAGGTATTGGCGGCCGTCCAGCTCCCCGGCGTCGTAGACGGTCAGAATGTGCGGATGATTGAGCGAGGAAGCCGTCTGCGCTTCGCGCTGGAATCGGCGGCGCGCCGCGGCATCCGCCCATTCGCCGGAAAGTACTTTCACGGCGACGGACCGGTTGAGCTTTGTATCCGTTGCCCGGTACACAACGCCCATGCCGCCTTCGCCTAGAATGCTCTCGATCCGGTACGCGCCAAGCTGGGTTCCGGCCGCGACGGACGCCGAGGAGTTGGCCGCAGGCTCCCAAACCGGCCAATCGAGTAAGATTTCCGCCGAGTTCTCCTGCTCCAGTAATGACTCAACCTCGCGCCGCAACTCTTCGTCACCGTGGCAGGCCTCATCCAGAAACGCACTGCGCCCGCTCGGCTCCCTTTCAGTAGCCGAGTGGTACAGTTCTTCCACTTGCCGCCAGCGTTCAGAGGTCATTTACGCCGAATACCAGGATAATGTTAGCTCAAATGCGGATCGTCGATGTCGCATTAACGGGTGCCAGCCGTGGCCACCAGTGTGCCGGGGGTAGCGCGCGCGACCAATCCGGCCTTGATCAACCGAGCGTCTTCGTCAGTAAATGAAAGCGGTTTTTGTCCCATCTCCATATAGTCAGCGTGAGCCCAGCGCGCCTTCATGACCCCGGTATCGGAGTGCCGGCAGGTACCTTGCAGGATGTGCGTGATCTCATGAACCAGCACGTGGGCCAAAACGTTCCCCGTCAGCTCAGGCTCGGTCGCGGCTTGCACCCGGTCGTAAAATACCTTGATGTGAACTCCCTCGAAAGGAAGGGCGAAAGCCAGAGCGCCAGGCTTAAGCTCCCTGGGTGTATCGGTAACGACTTCGACCACGATCGCCCTCTCTGGATACAACTGGGAGCGGGATGGTTCGCCTCCGCGCCAGTTGATTTTGACGTCGACGGTAGCGAACATCTCGCTGGCCAGCGCCCGTGCCCGATTCAACGTCGGCGCGGGAACCACCGACAAGCCCTGCACGTAGACCATCACCTCATCGGCCCGAGCGCTCATCGCCACCGCTACCGCCATCGCCGCTATCGTTGTGATCTTCATTCTTTCCTCCTGTCTTCGCCGAGCTAAGCGAGGGTGGGAGGAAAGAACTACAATCGCGATCGAATTAATTTGGCAGGTATAATTTGGGGATCGTGGCCACAACGCAAACTGCTGACATCACACGCCTTTTGAGGGCTTGGGGGAGTGGCGATCCAGCCGCTTTGGAGCAGCTTGTCCCTTTGGTCTACGGTGAACTCCGCCGTTTGGCTCGGCGACGTATGCGGGCGGAGAACCCCGGTGGCACCCTGCAGACCACTGCCTTGGTCAACGAGGCTTATCTTCGCCTGGTGGGCGTCACGAATATCGCCTGGCAGGATCGCGTCCATTTCTTTGCGGTCTCGGCCCAGATCATGCGACGCATCCTGGTGGACGCGGCGCGATCGCGAGTTTCCGCTCGAAGAGGAGGGCCGGCTCCGCGCCTTAACTTGGACGAAGACTTGGACGCTTCCCCGCAGCGCGCTCGGGAGTTAATCGCCTTGGATGATTCGCTGAATGCATTAGCACAGATCGATCCCCGCAAAACTCGTGTCATCGAACTGCGCTTCTTCGGCGGGTTAAGCGTGGAAGAAACCGCCGAGGTCTTGAAAATTTCTCCCCAAAGCGTCATGCGGGATTGGAAGCTTGCGAAAGCTTGGCTGGGCCGGGAGATGGGATCCAAGTAACCCAAAACAGATCCCCTCGCCGAAAATGTTAATATCGAACACAGATGACCGATGAGATCGCGCAGGTCACCCGCTTGCAATCCCTGGATCTGAGGATTGCGGAGTTGGAGCGGGAAGTTGCCACCTTACCAAAACACATCGCCCAAATTGAAAAGGCGCTGGATTCGCACCTCCGCCGGCTGGAGGCCGACCGCGCTGCCCTGGTCGCCAACCAAAAGGAACGCAAACAACTGGAAGACGACGTGAAGGTGGAGAATCAGAAAATCTCCAAACTTCGCGACCAGATGCTGGGCGCCAAAACCAACGAGCAATATCGCGCCTTCCAGCACGAGATCAGCTTCTGCGAAACCGCCATACGCAAGGCCGAGGATCGCACGCTCGATCTGATGTCGGAATCGGAGCCCCTGGACGCCAACGTCAAGAAGGCGGAAGCTTCGCTCAAGGAAGAAAAGCAGCAGGTGGAATCCGAAAAGGCGCAGGCCCGCGAGCGCACCGCCGTCGATCAAAAGCAGTTGGATGAGCTAAGAGCCGAACGCCAGCAACTGGTGGCCGGGCTCAAGAAGCCCACTTACTCCGCCTATGAACGCATCCGGAAAAAGTGGCACGGAGGCTCGGCCGTCGCCGAGGTCACCGACGGGCGCTGTTCCTCGTGTCAGATTTTGCTTCGCCCCCAATTCTTCCAGGACCTGCGCAACAGCGGGGAAATGATGTTCTGCGAAAGCTGCGGCCGCATCCTCTACTACAATCCGCCGGTCAGCTTTGAAATGCACGTGGCCACGCACCCCACTCGCTAGTATTTGTGGCGTACGCTTCAGTGTATGCCGCGTTCACACTCGTGTGAGCGCCTTGGGTTACCATTCATCTGATGGTGCGCTCTCTCTTTCTCTGCCTTCTTCTCTCGTTCTCCCTCCCCGCTCAAACTACTATCATTCGCCTGGGCACCCTGGTTCCCAAAGGTTCACGCTGGGATCAAATTCTCCAGAACATGGGCGACGAGTGGAAGAAAGCTTCCGGCGGGAAAATCGAGCTGAAGATTTATCCCGGCGGCGAGCAGGGCGACGAACCGGAAATGGTCCAGAAGCTTCGCATCAAGAAGCTGCAAGCCGTCGCGCTCTCCGGCGCCGGTCTCAGCGGCATCGATGCCGACGTCGCGGCTTTGCAAATCCCCATGATGCTCTCCTCGTATGAAGAGCTGGACTACGTTCGCGACCACATCTCCGATCGCCTGGAAAAAGGCCTCGCCCAGCGCGGCTTCATCGTTCTGAATTGGGGCGATGCCGGCTGGATCCATTTCTTCACTAAGCAGCCCGCCATGCACCCCGACGACATTCGCCGCATGAAACTCTGCGTCCTCGAAGGCGACACCGCCACGTTCCAGCTCTATAAGGTCAACGGCTTTCTTCCCGTTTCCCTGGCCGCCACCGACATCCTCACCGGCCTGCAAACCGGACTCATCGACTCTTTTCAAGCCCCACCGCTGGTGGCTCTCAGCAACCAATGGTTCGGCGGCGCGAAGAACATGCTCGACCTTCAATTCGCGCAGCTGGTGGGCGCAACCGTCATCTCAAAAGACGTCTGGGATAAGATTCCAGCGCCTGTGCAGAAAGAGATGATGAAGTCCGCGCGTACCGCGGGCGTGGCCCTGCGCGATGAAATCCGCAAATCGGAAGCCAGCTCCATTCCGCTCATGCAGCAGTTCGGGCTCAACGTGGTTCATGCCGACCCTAAAGCCGTCGCCGAATGGCGTCAGCTGGCCGAAAGCATCTGGCCCAACCTGCGCGGCGCCGCAATCCCACCCGACCTGTTCGATGAAGTGAAGCGTCTGCGCGACGAGTACCGGAAGACGCATCACGGTGCTACTGTGGCTCAAGCCCATTGAGCGCTACTCTTCCAGCAGAAACGTCCGGCCCCGCGACGCCTCTTCAACTTTTCGAGGACTCGTTCTCCATTCTCGCGCTCTCGCTGATGACCGCCCTCCCGGTCATCGAAATGATCTCGCGCCAATTCCGCTGGTCTGGCATCCCCGGCTCCGCCGTGATCGTCCAGCAACTCACGCTGTGGATCGGAATGCTGGGTGGAATGCTGGCCTCGCGATCCGGCCGCCTCCTCGGGCTTTCCTCCTCCAGCTTCCTCCCCGAATCCTGGATCGCGCCCGCGAAAGTGTTCTGGAGCGCCGCGCTCGCCGCCGTCTCCACGTGCCTGGCCTACGCGAGCTGGGTCTTCGTCCAAAGCGAACGCGAAGCCGGCAGCTATCTTCTCCCCGGCCTTCCCAAATGGACCGCGCTCGCCATCATGCTGGTCGGCTTCGCCGTCATCGCCCTGCGCGCTGTTTGGAACGCGAGCGATCGCTGGGCCGGCCGCGCTCTGGCCGCCCTCGGTCTCTTCATCCCCGCGCTATTCGGTTACGTCATCCCGCTCGGCGCGCCCGGCTTCCTTCCGCTTTCTTTCGCGCTGCTCGCCGTTGCCACCGTGGTTGGCCTTCCGATCTTCGCGGTCTTCGGCGGCCTTGCGCTCTTGCTCTTCTGGTCGAGCGGCACGCCGGTCGCATCCGTCCCCGTGGAAATGTATCGGCTGGTCGCTTCGCCTTTGCTCCCTTCCATCCCGCTCTTCACGCTGGCCGGATATTTCATGGTTGCAAGGCGGCGCAACCAAGCGGTTGCTGCGCGTATTCACCGCGCTCTTTAGCTGGATTCCTGGCGGTCTCGCCATCGCCACCGTCGCGATCTGCACCGTTTTCACCTTCGCCGGCTCCGGCCTCACCATTCTTTCGCTTGGCGGGCTACTCGTCCCAATGCTCATCAAGACGCGCTATCCCGAGAACTTTTCCATCGGACTGCTGACATCCTCAGGCTCCCTGGGCCTGCTGTTTCCCACCAGCATCCCCGCTATCCTTTACTGCGTCTACTCGCAGACGCCGCTCGATCGACTGTTCACCGGTGCGATTCTCCCAGAACTGGTGATGATCTCGGCCATCGCCTTCGTCGGCGTTCGCATGGGCATCAAAAGCGGCGCCGTGTGCGAGCCGTTTTCGCTGCGCGAAGCCGCTGCCGCCGTGTGGAACGCCAAGTGGGAGCTCGCGCTGCCCGCCATCATGATCGTCGGCTTGTTCGGCGGCTTCGGCACGCTCACCGAAGCCGCGGCGCTCACGGCTTTCTGCGCCTTCTTCGTCGAAGTTTTCATCTATCGCGACCTTAAGCTATCGCGCGACTATCGCGAAGTCTTTGTCGAATGCGCCACCATCGTCGGCGGGATTCTGCTTATCCTGGGCGTCGCCCTCGGCTTCACCAATTATTTGGTCGACGCCGAAGTCCCCTCCCGCCTGATCGACTGGGTGCAGATGCACGTGCAGTCGAAATATCTGTTCCTGCTGCTGCTCAACATCGCGCTGCTGGTGGTGGGCGCGCTGATGGACATTTTCGCCGCCATCCTGGTGGTGGTGCCGCTGCTCAAACCGCTCGCCGCCGCCTATCATATCGACCCGGTGCAGATGGGCGTCATCTTCATCGCGAACCTGGAGCTCGGCTACCTGCACCCGCCGGTGGGCATCAACCTGTTTCTCTCCGCCTATCGCTTCAAGAAACCGATGGGGACGATCATCTGGGCCACGCTGCCGTTCCTTTTGATCCTCGCAGGCACCGTGCTCCTGATTACCTACGTCCCGTGGCTGACCACCGCGCCGCTGCGGTGGTTGGGGAAGTAATTGGTTTTTGGCCTTTCGCTATTGGCTTTTCTGGCTCCCTTGTGGCGCACGCTTCAGCGTGCCGCGTTCACACTCGTGTGAACGCCTGGTTCTCACTTACGGGGCTTGTCCTTGGGAACGTAGAACCACTCGCTCTTGCAAGCTTTGGGTTCGAGGTGAACTTTACGCGTCTCTGTGGGAAGCTGAATTTCGTAGTCACCCGCCGGCAAGCCATCAAATACGTATCCGCCATCTTGATTTGTTCGCGCTCGTAATGTCCCCCAATTAGAACTCAATTCGACGGGAAGCCCAGGCCATGGAGCTTTCGCCGGATCCCCGGTGTGAGGTCCCGCGATCTCTCGGCGATCATGCGACACATAACCCCAGATCCGGCCGACGTCCGAACCGCCGTTTTGGATGAAATCCAGGTAAACCATATCGTCGCCGGCTTCCGATAGTCGGTTGGTACGTGAGCAGGCTGCCGTGTTCAGCCCCTCGTTTCCAGTGGAGGCGTACACGATGTAGGTCTCTCCATTGGTGAATCGTTTGCCACAATCAGAAAAGTCCGTCCAAACATCAATCCCCCTGGTCTTTCGCCCGACCCCTTTATAAGTTTGCTGCAAGGCGAATGTCACGCGCTTCTTCCCCTTAGCCATCAACTCAAAAGCTGCTTGAAGTTCTTTCCAATTGGAGGCTTGAAGGACGGCCGCGCGTGCCGGCTCCGAAAACTCGTTGGAGTATAGCTTCTTAAACTCCACCATCGCCCCAGGAAGGTTCGCAATTACATCCTCGACGTGCTTGCTTACGATCGGATCCCAAAAGTCAAAGCTCGGGTCCTGAGACTCCACTTTCCCAACGAACACGGCATTGGCATGGGAGAAAGCATCGCAGACCGGAGGCTCAAAGCAGAAGCAACCGATAAGCGACTGAGTTGCCAGCGCTGAGAGCGTGGCTACGATACCGCAAGGCACAAGGAGCCTCGACATCGGATCTCCTTCAGCATACACGGGGTTCAGTTTAGTTCGGAACCCGCCGAATCCCCCGCACCTGCGAAAAGTGCCGATCGAACGCAAACGCGCTCGTTATTCCCAGCCGCTGCATTAACGCGAAACTCGTGCAATCCGTGAAGCTCCATCTTTTATCGCTGTGCGATCGGAAGATCGCCCAACCTCGGCCAATGTCTTCCTCTGTTAGGAAGATCAATTCCGCGAGGCGCTCGCCAAACAATGCCTCTCCCACCTCAAGCGCTGTCTGCTTTTTGTAGCGCGCCCTGATCAGCGTCAGGACCTCGTCCACAACGTAGTCGCTGGTCACCAGATGATCGCTATTGGAACCGAGCCATCGTTGCGCCGACGCGTAATGCACATCTACCTCGACGAACAAGGCAACCCATGCGCCCGAGTCGACGAAAGTCACTCCTGCAATTCACCGTAAAGCACGCGATCGTGCTCCTCATGGGTGATCCACTTCTTGCCCTTATCCGGTTTCCCCTTCTTGATCGAAGCCAAGGTTCGGAGCGCCTCTTTTCGGTACTGTTCGTCGGAGTAGTCGCCCACGTTGCGCTTGCGGGGACGAATACTAATGTCCTCGGGGCGGATACCGATTAGGCAAGCTACGGGCTTACCTCGGGACGTGATGATGACGTCTTCAGTGGCAGCCTGCCGAAGCAGTTCCGAGGTCTTGTTCTTCAGTTCTCGCACTTGGGCGGTCTTCATATTCGTGGCTACATCCGTGGCTACATGGTAGCACTCTCAGAGACATCTACCTCTTCTCTTCCTTCGCCCCCTCCACAATCGCGTTCAGCGTCGGAATATCTTTCAAATCCGGCGCCGAGCTCTTGAACGTCCGGATATAGGCATAAATGTCCTTCGCCTTTTTGTCGGGCAGCGACTCCTCGCCGAAATTCGGCATCGACGTCGATGGAACCAGCGGCGCCACGTTCGCGCGGCCGCGCAGGAACGTGATGAAGACCTGCTCGGTCGCAAGGTTCCCCCACCGTCCTACGAAAGGCCGCGCTCCGGTCTCGCCGTTGTAGCCGTGGCAGGCGTAGCAGCCGTAGGAGTAATAGAGCGCCTTCCCATTCACCGCGTTCCCGCTGACCGGGCTGGTAGGCGCAGGCACGCTGCTTCGTTGCTGCCCGTTCAACACGGCCAAGGGCAGCGCGACCGCTGCCGCCACCAGCCAATAGCCAATTGCATTCTTGTTCATGCCAATACCTCACCGCGGCTGCGTGATCACGTCGATCATATAAGGCTCGCCGCGCTTCGCCGAGGCCACGCCGCGCTTCAGCGCCGCCGACAATTTCGTGGGATCGCTAATCGGTCCCTCACCGGCCATCCCGTAACCGGCTGCCATCTTTGCGTAATCGATGAAGGGATCTCGCAGCGTGCTTGCCGATCTCGGCGTGGTCCGCGCCGCGCCCGCGCACGCCCGCCATATACTCGACGAACATATATTCCTGGTGCCACGCGCGATTGTTGTGCATCACCGTCAGCATCGGCAGCTTGTGGTGCACGGCCGTCCACAGAACGCCCGGAGCATAGTTGAGATCGCCATCGGTCTGGACGTTGACGACGATTCGATTGCGCGCCTTCGCCGCCAGCGCCGCGCCCACCGACGCCGGCGCCCCGTAGCCCATGCCGCCCGCGCCCTGGCCTCCCAGGTAGCTATAAGGTTTGTTGTGATCCCAAAGCTGCGCGTTGTGGCCGCCGGAAAAATTGCTTGGCGACGCAAGGCACCAGTCTTCATTCATGATCAGCGGCCACAGCTCCGCATAAATTCGCGCCGTGCTGATCGGAATACCGTTCCACCCGGCCCTCTTGCTCTCCACCGCCTGCTCGATGGCAGCGACGTGAGCTTCGTGATTGGCCCGCGCGTGCTTGGCGATGCGCTCTTGAATCCGCGCCTTCTGGTCCGGGGTCAACTGGCGCTTCACTTCTTCGATGATGAAGCGGAAGGCTGGCCTCGGCATCGGCCTCAATGGGAGGCGCAGACTTCTCGCGCCCGCCACCTCGCCGATCGCCCTACCCGCGCTGTGCAGGATGCCCCGAAGCCGATGTTAGTGCTGTCGCGCGGGCCGGCGATTTTCGCCAGCCCCGGACCGGTGATGGAAGCCTGCGCGCCGCCGGTTTCGAGACCCAGCGTGTAGTCGTAAGTGGTGTCCGCGCCCGGCCCGCACAGCGGATGCCGTTGCGGAAAACTCATCGGACCCGTGCGTCGCTGCGGTGCTGGTGGACGCGCCCACCAGTTCGGCCAGCTCTACCGCCCGCTTCACGCCTTCCGGCGTTCGAAGCGGCCAACCGCGATCCTGGGATTTTGCGCCGCCAGCAGACCTTTGGCGATCTCCTTCGCGCTCGTCGAGTCGATGGTCGGGAACTGCGGCGGCTTGTAAGCCGGAACCCTGGCATTCGGGACGTTTTCCTTTTGAATCTCGGATCCGATCACCACCAGCGTCGGCGCCATCGGCGGCGTAATGGCTTCGTTGTATGCGCGCTGAATCGCCACCAGAGCTTCATCGACGGTTTTCGGCTCCGCGTCCCATTTCGTAAAGCTCCGGACCATCCCCGCCATATCGTGCGCGGTGTGCGCCGGAATGAAATCCGGATCATTGCCCGCGATCATCACCACCGGCACGCGGTCATAGTAGGCCTGGTAAATGGACATCGCGGCGTGCTGGATCCCGATGGTGCCGTGCAGCAGCGCCAGCATCGGCTTGCCTTCCGCCTTGGCGTAACCGTGCGCCATGGTCACCGCCGACTCTTCATGCAGCGCAGTGATCCACTCCGGCATCACATTCGGCGGATTGCCGTAATTGATGAACGATTCTTGCAGACCTTCGAAACTCGATCCCGGATTCGCGGCCGCAAATTCGATCCCGAGGTCGCGAACCGTTTGGACCATCAGATCCGAGCCCGGCCGCGTGATGGTGCGCACCGCTAGCGGCGGCCGAATATTCCCCGCTTCGCGCTCCAGTTGCGCGTCCGTCGGAGCTGGCGCGGTAGCTGCGGGCGTTGTGCCTTTCGCGCTGCCAGTCTGCGCTTCCACCAGCGGCGCCGAGGTCACCAGCGCGGCTGCCCCGGCTGCTCCCGCCGCTGCGTTTTTCAAGAAGCCACGACGGCCTAAGGAAGTTTTCTGTGATTTCGCCATATATCTATCTCCGCGCAACACAATGATGCGAAGCTCCGATCATATCAATCTCTGCCGCCTCTCGGATTCTCACCTTGCTCGCTCATCGCGATCCCCCCAAACCGGGCCCCGCGTGCCTGGTGCGCCAACCCCCAATCGCCAATCCCCAGTGCTGTGATAAGATCCGATCTTGACAATCACGTAACGGTAGGAGACACAGCCAGTGAAAGTTTACGAAGGTTCTGACATCCGCAACATTGCCCTTATCGGTCACGGTCATAGCGGCAAGACGACCCTGACCTCAGGCTTTCTTTACACCGCCGGCGCCACCAACCGCCTTACCCGCGTCGACGAAGGCAACGCCGTCACCGACTTCGACGACGAGGAAGTCCAGCGCAAAATCACAATTTCCACCGGCGTCGCTTTCGCCGAATGGGCCAAAAAGAAAATCAATCTGCTCGATACCCCCGGCTTTAATATTTTTCTGAATGACACCAAAGCTTCGCTCATCGCTGCCGACGCCGCATTGGTCATCGTCGATGGCGTCGCGGGCGTCGAAGTCCAAACCGAAAAGGTCTGGAGTTTTGCCGACGAATTCAATCTGCCCCGCGCCGTCTTCATCAACAAGCTGGATCGCGAGCGTTCCTCGTTTGACCGCGCTCTTGCCAGCGTTCAGAGCTGTCTTCGGCCGCCTCGCGGTTCCCGTCCAGCTTCCCATCGGCGCTCGAAAAAGATTTCAAGGGTGTCGTCGATCTCATCCGCATGAAAGCCTACACCTACGCCCTGGATGGCGACGGCAAGGGCAAGGAAGCTGCCCATTCCAGACGATCTCGCTGAGGCCGCGCAAAAAGCCCACGAAGCGCTGGTCGAAATGGTCGCCGAAGGAAATGACGAGCTGATGGAAGAGTTCTTCGAAAAGGGAACTCTTCCGGTGGAGCACATCATCGACGGTCTGCGGCAGGCCATTCGCGAGCGCCGCATTTATCCCGTGCTCTGTGGCTCCGCGCTCCACAACGTCGGCTCGGACTTGCTGATGAACTTCATCGTCGAGAATTTTCCGGCGCCTACCGAGCACGAGCCGATTTCTGGAACCATGAACGGCGGCAGCGAGGTTCAGCGCGCCATTAAGAACGACCAGCCAGCCTCAGCCTTCGTCTTCAAAACTGTCGCCGACCCGTTTGCCGGCCGCGTCACTTACTTCAAAGTGATTTCGGGCGTGATCAAGAACGACGCCAATCTCGTCAACGCCCGCAGCGGCGCCACCGAGCGTCTGGCGCACGTCGGCTGTCTGGAAGGCAAGACCATCGAGCCGGTCACCGACCTCAAGGCCGGCGACATCGGCGCTGTAGCAAAACTCAAAGAGACCGTGACCGGCGACACCCTTTGCGACAAGCCTTCCATCATTGCTTATCACGCGGTGCATCTGCCCGAGCCGTCCATCGCGTTCGCCATTTCCGCCAAAAGCCGCCAGGATGAAGACCGCCTCGGCAATGCGGTGCAGCGTATCCTCGAAGAAGATCAATCGCTGCGTTTTTATCGCGATCCGCAGACCAAGGAATTCCTGCTCGCGGGCAGCGGCCAGCAGCACGTCGAAGTCATCGTAAGCCGTCTGAAAAAGCGCTACGGCGTAGACGTCGAATTACACGCGCCGAAAATTCCCTATCGTGAAACCATTCGTGGAAGGGCCGAGGTGCAGGGCCGGCACAAAAAGCAAACCGGCGGCCACGGCCAGTTCGGCGATTGTTGGATTCGGCTGGAGCCACTGCCGCGCGGCGGCAAGTTCGAATTCGCCAATGAAGTTTTCGGCGGCGCCATTCCTAGCGCAATTTCATTCCCGCGGTTGAAAAGGGAATCGTGGAAGCGGCCGCCGGTCGGCTATCTCGCGGGCTATCCTGTCGTCGATTTCAAGTGCACCGTTTACGACGGCTCTTATCACGATGTTGATTCGTCCGAAATGGCGTTTAAGCTTGCCGCGCGCAAAGCGTTCAAGGCCGGGATGCAGGCAGCCAAGCCCGCGATCCTGGAACCCATCATGACCGTGAACATTCAGGCTCCCGTTGAGTACGCGGGCGATCTGATGGGCGATCTGAACAGCCGCCGCGGCCGCATTCAGGGCATGGACACCAAGGGCGGCACGCAAATCATTCGCGCCCAAGTCCCCATGTCCGAAATGCTCACGTATCAGAACGACCTCATCTCGATGACCCAGGGCCGCGCCTCCTATCAAATGGAGTTCGATCACTACGATTACGTGCCGCAGCTCCAGGCCGACAAAATCATCGCTGCCGCCAAGGCCGCTAAGACCGGCGAAGAAGAAGAAGAGGAATAGATCCAATTTCCTAAGTGTCCGACCTTCGCTACGCCCTGCGTTCGCTTTCTAAGCAGCCGGGCTTTTGTGTCTCTGCGATTCTAACCTTGGCGCTCGGCATCGGCGCCAACACCGCCATGTTCAGCGTGTTCGACGCGGTGATCCTGCATCCGCTGCCGTATCGCGATCCCAGCCGGCTGGTCCTGGTCTGGCAAACGCTTCCCAACCGCGCAGAGAATCCAGTTTCCGGCGTCAGCTACATCGAATGGTCTAAGCAGGCCCGCTCTTTCGAGCCGTTGCTCGCGATGCGCAACCTTTATTTTACTCTTCGGACCGCCAACGATTCGCATCAATTGCTCGGCGGACAAGTCTCTCGCGGATTCTTCTCGGCGCTCGGCCTTTCACCGACGCTCGGCCGCGAATTTCGCCCCGGCGAAGAACAGGCGGACCACAATCACGTCGCCATCGTAAGCTATGGCCTGTGGCAACGCGAGTTCGGCGCGGACCCTCATGCTCTCGGAAGCTCGTTAAACTTGAACGGCGATCTGTATACTCTCATCGGCGTCGCCCCGCCGAATTTCGACGAATCGCTCGCCCTGCGGGGCGTCGAAGTATGGATTCCGGTCTCTTTCGATCAGACCGCCGGCTTGCGATCGAACAACCTGGCCGTGATCGGCCGCCTGAAGCCTTTCGTAAGCATCGAAGCAGCGAACCGCGAAATGCAGGTCATCGCGGCGCGCCTGGAATCTGAGTTTCCCGAGCTCTACCGGGGGTGGTCCGCCAGTGTGACCCCGCTCGAAGATTACGGAACCGGCAAACTTCGGGCCACCGTCGCGGCTTTGCTCATCGCTGTCGGAATGATCCTGCTGATCGCCTGCGTGAACGTCGCTAATTTGCTTTTGGCGCGCTCGGAGGCCCGTCATAAGGAGGCTGCCATTCGCGCCGCCCTGGGCGCCAGCCGCGCCCGATTATTGCGCCAGTTGCTCGCCGAAACCACACTGCTGGCATTCGCTGGAAGCCTGGCCGGATTGGCGCTCGCCTATGGGGGATTGCGCTTGCTCATCGCGCTGAAGTCCGTGGAACTGGCGGGCCTCGGCAACGCGGGATTGAACGGCCGCGTGCTCGCGTTTACGGTTGTCGTCACTGGGTTCACCGGCTTGCTGTTCGGCTTGCTCCCCTCGCGCCAGGTCCTCGGCGGCGATCTGAATCAGGCCGTCCGCGAATCGGGCCGCAGCTCCATCAATACCCGGCGCAGCCGCGGCTCTCGCAACATTCTTGTGATTTCAGAAATCGCCCTTTCCTTGATCCTCCTGGTGGGAGCGGGATTGATGGCGCGCAGCCTGCTTTGGCTTCAAAACGAAAATCGAGGATTTGCTTCCGATCACCTTCTGACGTTCCAAGCCTCCTTCCTGGCCTCGGATTTTCCCAATGCCTCCTCGATGGCCGCTTATTATCGATCCTTGCTCGATCGGATCGCCGCACTTCCCGGCGTCCGCTCCGTCGCCGCCAACACCAATCTGCCGTTAGACGGCTTCGTGCTCACCGGCCAGCGTTTTCGCATTCCGGGCGTCGCGCTGCCGCCCTCGCCATCGGAGAGCCCTACGGCCGCTTGCAATCTGATCAGTGGAGGTTACCTTCGCGCGCTCGGGATTCCATTGGTGCAGGGCAGGGAATTCGACACGCGCGATCGCAACGACAGTCCTCCGGTGGTAATGGTGAGCAGTTCGCTCGCCCGCCGTTATTTTCCGGGCGAAAATCCCATCGGCCGCAAACTCATCGTCGCCACTCCCGGGAAGGGCGCCATCGAAATCACGCGTGAAATCGTCGGCGTCGCTGGCGATATTCGTTACCTAACAGGCCTCGGCGAGGACTCGCTCGAAATTTATCTGCCCTATGTCCAAACCACCTGGCCCAACATTTATGTGATGGCCCGCACCACCGGCGACCCGGCCGGCCTCGCTCCCGGGTTGCGCGCTGCGCTGCGCGATCCCGCCTGGAACCGCCAGTCTATCGCCGAGCTGACCACCATGCAGCAACGAATCTCCGCTCTGAACGACAAGCCGCGTCTCAACTCGCTTCTTGCCGCGCTGTTCGCGGCCATCGCCTTGCTGCTGGCCGGCGTCGGGATCTACGGCGTGGTCTCTTACTCCACTTCGCAGCGCGCCCAGGAGATCGGAATCCGCATGGCGTTGGGCGCAACTTCGCGCGATATCGTTCGCTGGATTCTCGGCGCAATCCCTGGTGCTGGTGGCTGCCGGACTGGCGCTCGGTTTGCTCGGTTACTTCGCACTTGCGCGCGTTCTCGCAAGCTTGCTGTATGGCGCCGGCGCGAGCGACGGCTGGTCGCTGCTGGTTGCTGTTCTTGTCCTTGGATCTATCGCGTTATTCGCCAGTTACATCCCCGCGCGACGCGCCGTGCGCGGTGATCCGGTAGCTAACTTACGTTCCGAATAAGTTTCTGGAACCGCCAGCACGTATCTCGCGTAAATGTTCTCAAGGAGTACTGCGCATGGCATTCGCGTCTTCGAATTCGGCGGCCTTCAATCGCCCCATCGTCCAAGGACTCTTCGTGGCAAGCTGCCTGCTCTCCATTGTTTCCTGGTACACCACGTTCGAAGGAATGCGCCTGTATCTGTCCGTCTGGTTTTCGGTGCTCGCGTCCATCGGTCTGCAGACCGCGCTGGTGCTGGTTGCCTGGCTCATCGGCTTTAGTTCGTCACTTGGATCCAGTTCTTCGGGAACGCGTCAACTGGGCCGGCGCGCTCTTTTGATCGGTGTCTACATTGTTACAGCCATCGTCTCGATCGCTTTTTCCTACACCAGTCTTTACACCTGGTTCAGCGCGCGCGAGCGCCCCGCCACCATCGAGCGCAAGCTCTATGACGCGTTGAACGATTCCGCCGGCCAAACCGGCAAACTGCTCACCTCCGCCATCGACGAACAGCAGAAGCACGTGCTCGCGCTTCAGGAGATGACCGAAGCCGAGAAAGACGCACGGGCTGATTTCTCGCGCCCAGGATGCCGATCCGTATCTCGCGAACATCCGGGCCGCCGTAGCGCGCGAAGCGCAGACCTATGCCGATAATTACAAGGAAGGCGCGGGCGCCGGCGTCCGCTACTCGGCCTTCGATCGTTACACCAAGCTTGCCGAACAATCGCTCGCAGCGGATGCAGCGCTCAGCCAAACAGAGTTGACTCGCTTTTGTTTCAAACACTAAGCCACTGGATTCCACCGAAAAGCAACTCCAGGCTTATCGGCAGGTCTACGATAATGTGCCCTGGAACGACATCGAGCAAACGCTGCACTCCGGCCAACTCGCCAAGCCGCCCGTGCCGGCCTACAGCGATTTCGTCGACCGCACCGTCTCCGGCCAGGAAGATCTTCTCGTCGCGTTCCAGGAACTCTTCACCGCGCCCACCGCGCGCCACGTTTTCGCCTTGATGCTGGCGGCCTTCATCGACGTGGTGGTGTTTCTGCTGGCATTCGCCACCGGTCCCTATTTCTTCGGATCCATGGAACATCGCTGGATTTCGGCCGGCGCGGCGCTCGAAGGTCTGGATCACCAGATCTTCACTCGCGATTTTCTCCGCAAACTGACTCCCGGCCCGCGCGGCATGGCGCGCGTGGAAGCATCCGCCTTGACGCCCGGCGAACAGCAACTTTGCCTGCTTTGGGCTGCCAGGAAACTTGCCGTCGTGGTGGAAGAAGACGGCCGCCAATACTACATGCTGGAGCAGGGAATTCACGAACAATTGCTCGAATCGCTGGCGTCCCAGCAATTCCCGCTGCGGGCAGCCTCCGTCGCGTCGAACTAATTCTTTTTTCTTTTCCTGCGCTCGCTCTCGCTCCACGAGCGAAAATTGCAGCTTGTGTTCCACCGGATCCACGCGCTCCAACAAAACGTTCACCGTATCGCCGATGCTGAATTCGCGCCTGGTTCGCTGCCCGACGATCTTGCGCGTGTTCTCCTGAAACATATATCTGTCGCCCGGCAGCGTATCGATGGGCACCAAGCCCTTCGACAAACAGGTTCTCCAGCTCCACGAAAAATCCAAACCTGGTGGTGCTGGTGATCAGCCCGCCGAATTCCTCGCCCACGCGGCTCTCCATGAATCGCGCCTTCTTCCACTCCACCAATTCCCGCTCGGCATCGGCAGCGCGCCGCTCGGTCTCCGAGCAATCGTGCGCGATCAACTCCAGGCTGCTCCGGTCGCAATGAGATCGCGCTTTCCTTCGAACGACGCCTCCAGGAGCCGATGGACGATCAAATCCGGATAACGCCGGATGGGCGACGTGAAATGCGTGTAGCTTGTTGCGGCCAGCGCGAAGTGGCCCTTGTTTTCGGCGCTGTAGCGCGCCTGCTTGAGCGAGCGCAGCATCAGATAGCTCAAGATGCGCTCCTCCGGTTTCCCCTCGATCTGCGCGATTAGCTTCTGATAATTGCGCGACGAGATCGACAGGCTGTCGTCGGCGATCACGATCTCCTTCCGCACCATCTTCCCATCGCGCCTGCGCATCGGCTGCGTCCGAAACCGCTTCACCGGAACCGCGCCGATCCCGAGCGAATATCCGAAATGCGTCGCGATCTCTTCGAACTCCAGCACTCGCTTGGGATCGGGCTTCTCGTGAATGCGGAATATCGAGGCGATGTCCGCCTGTTCCAGGTGCGACGCCACGGCTTCATTCGCCGACAGCATGAATTCCTCGATCAGCCGGTGGGCGATGTTGCGCGGGCTGCGCGTCACGCCGGCCATCTCGCCAAATTCGTCGAATTCGATCAGCGGCTCCGGCATATCGAAGTCGATGGCTCCGCGCCGGATGCGTTTCTGATTCAGCACCAGGGCCAGTTCGCGCATCAATTCGAAACGCGGGATCAGCCGCGCGTAGCGTCTCCCGCAGCTCTGCATCGCCTTCCAGCAGCGCATGCACGCCGGTGTAGGTCATGCGTTCCACGCTGCGAATTACGCCCCGGCCAAAGCGCTGCGCGAGGATGTCGCCGCGCCGGTCGATCTCCAGTTCCACCGAAAGCACCAAGCGATCGACGCCCGGCTTGAGCGAGCAAATCTCGGTGGAAAGCTCGAGCGGCAGCATGGGAACCGCGCGATCGGGAAAATAGACGCTGGTGCCGCGCAGGAAAGCCTCTTCATCGATCGGGCTGCCCGGCTTCACATAGTGGCCGACATCGGCAATGTGCACCTGCAGCGCATAATTGCCGTTCGGCAACCGATCCACCCAGACCGCGTCGTCGAAATCGCGCGCCGTTTCGCCGTCGATGGTTACGATATCCAGCGCCCGATAATCCTGCGCCCGGCCAGCTCATCCTCGCGAATGATATTGGCAAAGCTTTGCGCCTGCTCCAAGACCTCTGGCGGAAAATGATGCGGGATATGATGCTTCCGGATCATGATCTCGACGTCCACGCCGAAATCGTCCGGCCGTCCCAGGATCTCGATTACACGCCCCACCGCGCTGTCGCCATCTTCGGGAAATTCGAGAATCTCGACGTTGACCACCATGCCGTCCAGATCTTCGGCCGACTTCACGTCCACCGGCGTCGACGCCCACGCGGTCGCGGCTCAGCGCGGCCGAGGGCAGCTCCATGCCCTGCTGGAATCTCGATCCACTGCCGGATGCGCTCGTCATGCGGCGCCACAAAGTTCCCGCGCTTGCGAATGCGAAATTCGCCGACCACCGTCTGGTGCGCGCGGCGCAGCACCTTGACGATCTCGCCATCCGCGCGCCCATCCCGCTCGATGCGCGCAATGCGAACCACCACGCGGTCGCCATGCATGGCTGCCTGCGCCGATTCACGCGGGATATAGACGTCGCCCCGCAGGCCTTCGATGGGATGGTCGGGAATCAGGAACCCATAGCCGTCGCGGTGCATGTTCAATCGGCCCACCGCGTATTCGCGGCTGAGTCGCGTGACTACAAAATGCCCCGACCGAACTTCCACCAGCTCACCGCGCTCGATCAAACGATCCAGCGCGCTCTCCAGTTCATCGCGCGATGAAAGCTTGGCGCCGAGCTCGCGAACCAATTGCTTGAATGTCGCTCGCGCGTGCTGGAGGCGCGCGACATGATCGAGAATATTGGCGTCCGTCACAGGGACTTGACGAATCCCTTGGGTGCCATCGGCAGCGATCGGAGGCGTGTACCGGTGGCCTGGAAAATGGCGTTTCCAATCGCCGGCGCCGGGCCGATAATCGGCGTTCCGCCCGCTCCGGCCGACGGGAGATCTTTTCGATGAATGAGGACCGTCTCGAATCACCGGCAGATCGCTGAAGCGAGGCACGCGATAAGTCGCAAGATGCGGATTCAAGATGCGGCCGTTTGCAAAATCCACGGCTTCGAACAACGCGCCGCCAAGCGCCATCATCACCGAGCCCTCAATTTGGTTTCTCAGATGCTCCGGGTTTACCACCGCGCCGCATTCAAAAGCCATCAGCACGCGGTCGATTCTCACTCTGGGGGGCCCGGGCGTTACTTCGGCGCCAAGAAATTCACTCGGCACGATGGAAATTTCAGTGCACGTCGCCACGTACCCGCCATTCTCGACGCCGCAGGCCAGGCCGTAGCCGTGATTTGGCTCACTTTTCGAATTGCCCCACGCGAATTGTTCCGCCGCCGCTCGCAACACCTCTCGCAGCCGGTCGTTCTTCAAATTCTTCAGACGAAATTCCAGCGGATCCATGCCTATCGCCGCCGCCAGATCGTCCATGTGCGATTCCCTCGCGAAATGATTGGCGGTGGCGGCCAATCCGCGATAGGATCCTTGCCGCAACGGCGATTCCATTGCGTGAAACTGCTGCTATACGATTCGCGATCTCATACGGGCTTTCAAGCGCCTGCCGGACCGGAATTGTAGTTGTGAAGTTCCCACGCCGTGATCAGGCCGTCCTTCCTCACGCCGCTTCGAATATCGATCACGCCCGCCGGCCGAAAATAGCCCCAGGTGAATTCTTCTTCGCGCGACCAAATCAACTTCACGGGTTTGTTCGCCGCTCTTCGCCAGCCGTGCCGCTTCGATGGCGGCTTCGCCGGTGTGTTTGCCGCCGAAAGCCGAGCCGGTGTCGGGAACGATTACGCGCACGCGATCCTCGGGAATCTTGAACGCCTCCGCCAGTTCGTACTTTGACGCCCCAAGGGCGCTGCGTGCCGGTCCAAACGGTAAGCTTGTCCTCGTTCCATTCGGCGACGGCCGCGCGCGGCTCCAGCGGCACATGCGCGATGTACGCCATCGTGTAAGTCGCCTCGAGCTTGTGATCGGCCGCAAAAGCGCCTAGTGTGGCTGGCGGCGGCGTTCTTCTTCAAGGAATCGAACAGGTCCGCGCTCGACGGCTGAGGATCCGCGCTCCATTCGGCCTTGATCGCACGGAGAGCCTTGCTGACCGTGGCCTCGTCCGGCGCTGCCGCTCCCACGAAGTCGCCGTCCCGTAGCGATCACGGCATCTTGAATCTCAGCGGCGTCCTTGGCATCAAACGACGTAAGCTTCGCATGGAAGGCCGGCGGCCGCAGCACGCGCCCCTGCAAGCATTCCGGGCCGCACCAGGTCGGACGTGTAGCGATGCGCGCCGGTAACCATGTCGCGGGCGTTGACCTTCGGCGCAGACGTGCCCTCCAGCGTCCAGGCGCTCGGCGGCGTCACCGTTGCGCCGTCGACAGTCTTTATCAGCCTCTGTCCGCGCGTCAGCTCACCGAATCCCACGGACTCGCCGCTCACACTATTCTTGACCTTGCCGCCGGCCACAGTAATGGACGCGCGATCCACCTTCCATTTGTCTACTGCCAGATCGATCAACGCCTCACGCGCCGCCGCGCCCACCTTTCTCATTTGCGGCGCCATCAACGGTGTGGTCCGGCTGCCGAATGTTCCCGTGTCGTAAGGGCGTCAAGTCAGTATCGGCCATCACCAACTGCACTTCGATGATGGGCGCACGCAACTCCTCGGCCACAGCCTGCGCCAGCGAAGTGCGGATATTTTGGCCGACTTCGGTCTTGCCCGTGTAGACGGTGATGTGCCATCTGCGCCGATGTGCAGCCAGGCGGCCAACTCCGGAGGCCGCGCGTCGCCTGGAACCACGCGCTTGCGCGCTGGCCTTGCCATCCAGCGCCAGCAATAGCAGCAGTCCTCCTCCGGCGAACTTGAAAAAGTCGCGGCGCTCCAATTCGACTTCAGGCACGTGGGGCTCCAGAGTCGCAATCTGTACAGCGGCATTTTGCGACAATCACTGCACGATATGCGGATAGGTTCCGCACCTGCAAACATTACCTTCGAGCGCGCGCCGGATTTCGGGCTCGCTTGGGCTGCGGCGTCTTCTTCAGCAGTCCGATACTCGAAAGAATCATGCCCGGCGTGCAATAACCACACTGCAGTGCGCCGGCTTGGATAAAGGCTTGTTGCACCGGATGCAGTTTGCCATTTTGCTCCAGACCCTCGATCGTCGTGATTTCTTTGCCCGCCACGGCCGACACTCGCGTCATGCACGATCGCACGGGCGCGCCCTCAAGCAAGACGGTACAAGCGCCGCACTGGCCTTCGCCGCAGCCGTATTTCGTGCCCGTCAGCTCCAGTTCATCGCGAAGCACCCAGAGCAGCATGCGCGAAGGATCAACAAGCAGCCGGTAATGCGTTTGGTTGACGACGAGTTCCACTACTCCGATTTTACGCCTCGGGAATGACCCGCGTTTATCAAGTCGGCGAAAACGATACTGGCCGCCCATTAACGCAGATGGTGGGGTGAACCGCTCAATCGCCCGCCGTCAGGGCCGGCTCTGGCGTCGCCTCGAACTGTCTTCTTTCTCCGCATGTTCCCGAACGAACCCCGGAAGCGCTCCATGTAGATGTAGACCACCGGCGTGATGTACAGCGTCAGCAATTGCGAAACCACCAGTCCGCCCACCACCGCCAGTCCCAGCGGACGCCGCGCTTCCGAGCCCGCGCCCAACCCCAGCGCGATCGGCAGGGTTCCCACCAGCGCGGCCATGGTGGTCATCATGATCGGCCGGAAGCGCACCAGGCAGGCTTCCGCGATGGCCTCCGCGGGCGGCATACTCTGTGTGCGCTGCGCTTCCAGCGCGAAGTCGATCATCATGATCGCGTTCTTCTTCACGATGCCGATCAGCATGATGATCCCGACAAACGAGTAAATGTTCAGCTCGTCGTGGAAGATCAGCAGCGTGGCCAGCGCGCCCAAACCGGCCGACGGCAGTCCCGACAGAATGGTAAGCGGATGAATGAAGCTCTCATACAGAATCCCCAGCACCATGTAGATCACCAGGATCGCCATCACCAGCAGCAGCCCCATGCCCTGCAATGACGATTGGAACGCCGCCGCCACGCCTTGAAATGAGGTCTGAATGTCGGCGGGAAGCGTGTCGCGCGCGGCCGTTTCAATCCGTCCCACCGCATCGCCCAGCGAAACGCCCGGCGCAAGATTGAAGGACATCGTCACCGATGGCAATTGGCCCAGGTGCGCCACCGACAGCGGACCCACCGTGTCGTGCGGCTTGGTCACCGCGTCCAGCGGCACCAGTTTTCCCGCGTCCGATCGAACGTACAGCAGATGCAGCGCCGCGGGATCCAGCTGGTAGCGCGGCAGCAGCTCCAGCAAGACCTGATAGTCGTTGGTCGGCGTATAAATGTCGGACACCTGCGCGCTGCCCGAAGGCATCGTACAGCGCGTTCTCGATCTTGTCGGCCGTCACGCCCATGGTGGACGCGCGGTCGCGATCGATATCCACCTTCACCGTGGGACTGGCAATCTGCAGGTCGCTGTTCACGTCGAACAGCCCGGGCACTTCCTTCATGCGCTTCTCGAATAGCCCGCCGACGCGATACAGCTCATCCAGATCCTGCGCCTGCAGAGTGTATTGATACACGGTTCGGGTCTGCTGCCCGCCCACGCGGATCAGCGGCGGATTCTGGAGATACGTCCGGATACCGGGAATCATGTTCGAGCTTGGGACGCAGCTCCTCGATAATCTGCTCGGGCGTCAGCTTGCGCTCCGCCCGCGGCTTCAAGCGCAATGCAATCGGCCGGAATTGCCCGCGCCCTGCGGACCGCCCTGAGCGTTGACCAGCGAAAAATACGCGTCCACGTTGGGATCGGCGCCGATCACCGCCGCGGCCTTTAACTGCAGCCGCACCATCGATTCGAACGAGGCGTCCTGCGGCATTTCGGTGACGCCGCCCAGCTGATCGGTGTCCTGGTTCGGAATGAAGCCTTTGGGCGATACCTCATACAGCAACACCGTGGCAACCACACGTTCCCGCCGCCACCATCAGCATCACGAAGCGATGCCGCATGACCACCGCGCAGCGTCCATTCGTACAAGATCGCGCATCCCGTCGAAAAATCGCTCGGACGCTCGATACAGCGCGTTGTGCTTCTCGCTCGGCGGCTTTAGGAAGCGGCTGCACAGCATCGGCGTCAGACTGAGCGAGACAAAGCCCGAGATCAAGATCGCGACCATGATCACCGCGGCGAATTCGTGGAACAGCCGCCCCAGAATGCCGCCCATGAAGAACACCGGAATAAAAACCGCCGCCAGCGACAGCGTCATGGAAAGAATGGTGAAGCCGATCTCGCGTGCCGCCATCCAGCGCCGCCATCAGCCGGGACTTGCCCATCTCCATATGGCGCACGATATTTTCCAGCACCACGATGGCATCGTCCACCACGAATCCCACCGCCAGCGTCAGCGCCATCAGCGAAAGATTGTCCAGCGTGTAGCCCAGCAGCGACATCGCCGCGAACGTCCCGATCACCGAAAGCGGCAGCGCCAGGCTCGGGATCAGGGTGGCTGAAACATTTCGCAGGAACAGGAAAATCACGATGACCACCAGCACCACCGCCAGTTCGAGCGAAAACTTCACGTCGTCCACGGATTTGCGAATCGAATCCGACCGGTCGTACAACGTGTCCATGTTGATGGCCGGCGGAAGCTGTGCGCGAAATTGCGGAAACAGCGCGCGTACTTTGTCCACCACTTCCACCGTGTTGGTGCCCGGCTGCTTCATCACCTGGAACATGATGGATGGCGTGTTGTTGAGCCACGTGATCACTTTGTCGTTCTGCACGCCGTCAATCACTTCGCCCAGGTCTTCCAGCCGCACCGGCGATCCGTTGCGATAGGTGACCACCAGGGGCCGGTAGGCGGCGGCGTTCATCACTTGCCCGTTCGCTTCAACCGTGAAAGCCTGGCGCGGTCCCCACAACGTGCCCGAGGGCAGATTGACGTTGTGGCTCTCGATGGAGCTCTCCACTTCGTCGATGCCGATGCCTCGCGAGGCCAGCTTGTTGGGGTCCATCTGCACGTGCACGGCGAATTTTGCCGTCCCGAAAACGTTCACTTGCGACACGCCGTTGATGCTCGAAATCGCCGGAGCGATCAGCGTCTCGGCGTACTCATCCACCACCCGCGGCGAAATGGTCCTCGAGTTGAGGCCCATGAAGAGGATGGGCTGATCGGCCGGGTTTACCTTTTGCACGCTAGGCGGCGCGGGCATGTTGGGCGGCAGCCGGCGGACCACCGCCGAAATGGCAGCCTGATGTATCCTGCGCCGCGGCGTCGATATTGCGGTCCAGCACAAACTGCATGGTGATGCCCACGTTGCCGCGGACGCTCGACGAGGACATGGAATCCAGGCCCGGCACGGTTGAAAACTGCCGCTCCAGTATGGTGGCCACGGAAGCGGCCATGGTCTCCGGGCTGGCTCCCGGCAGTTGGGCCTGCACCTGCAGCGTCGGGAAGTCGATGTTTGGAAGATCGCTCACCGGCAGCGAGCGGTAGCCGACCACGCCGAACAGCAAAATGCCCATCATGACCAGAGCGGTCATCACCGGGCGGCGTATGAACAGTTCCGTAATGTTCACAGAAACTTATCTTACCAATGCCTGAACAAAGCCGCTTCCGGGCCGCACGCCAGCCGGACACTCGAAGACGACCGGAAGGCCAGCAGCACACTCGAAAACGACAGGAGGTTGTGCACCCTGGGAACATCCGGTCGAAAACTCCCGCAGGGGTGGCGCGTTAGCAAGCGGTCCGGGGGCGTCAGCTCCAGCCCTTCGGACGCTCCGTTTTCTTGCGGCCAAATCGCGCGCCCAATTTATTCATCCAGCTGGATTCGGCTGAAGCCTTTTCCAGGTCCCGGTCCTTCCTGACGATATGGTGCAGCTGAACGCCGGCCCGAAAAACCCCGGAAGAGGTTTCCCGGCAGTGGCGCACCACTCCGAGCGCGATGTTCTCCTCGCTTTGCACCGCAATATTGCTTTGCATCGGCAACGCCGCCGCCAGCTCGATCCCCAAACCTTCGCCGGAAACGTCAACGATCGTGCCATCGAGCGGAACCTCGCTCGAGTTCGAGAACACCCGGGCCGGAATGTTGACCGGAAATCGAGGCGTCCTGCGCAGTCCGGTTGCGTCCACGTCGTCGAAGGATACATGCGCTTCCCAACGGCCTTCGCTCGGGGAGCAGAACAGGATGACGCCGGCGAATGAGCAGGTATTCATTTCAATGGTGACGTGGGTGCCCGCGGCGATTTGATCGTCCACCAGGAGAATCACTTCGCCCGGCGTGAAGTCATGCACCAGCGCCGAAAGGCCGATCTCCCAGGTGTGAGCGGTCACTCGCGCTTCCATTTGAAGGCCGCGCGCAAGCCGACTCTCAGCGCTAGCTTGGTTATGCTCGGGCGCCGGAAGCTGACCTTCGATCTTATCCGGCGATGGAGGCATACAGAACTGCTTACCTCCAAGCTAACATTTTTTGCGAGATTTGTTTGCGCTCCGTTCAACTGAGGCACGTTTGCAGGCCGCTGAGAGCGGTGGCCCGGCTTTCCAGCGCCCAGCTTCTGGTTGTGGCCTAAACGTGGTTGTGGCCCAAACGCCGGACACGGCGTAAGGGAGCGAAGTCAGTACACTCAGGTTGGGTGGGATTATCAGAACAGGTTGCCGGTTTTCACCGACTGTGACCCTCCCCGCTTTGGAGGCGGGTTTCAGGGAGCCAACCAATACGTTACGAGAGTGGATCCGTACGTGAAACAGCGAGCCGCCTCAGCTCTCCTCGAACAATGGATGGTTGGTGAGGGGCTTCTCGCAGGCCAATCCGTTCGTTCTGCAGGCTCAGCTTCAACACTGGGTCAACCAGCCCGCAATCGACGAGCGTAATTGGGCTAGAGGTTGGAGCAGTGGCGTACGTAGCGAGCCCCAGTACTTGGCTCTAGCTTGCCGCCGCTGTCATCACGCTCGCCACCTTGCTGAAGATCTTGCTGATACTGCTGGACACGCCGGGCATAATTGCCCCCGCCGCAACCGCCACAAAACCTGCCATCAAGGCGTATTCGATTAAGTCCTGCCCGTGATCATCTCGCCAAATCGCCAGGCGGCAAATCACGCTCAGGTACGTAGACCTTAGCTCATGTACCGTCTTCATCATGTTTCCAGCCTATCCCGTAAAGGGAGTACACGAAATTAGGTTAACCCATGATAAAGGCACTAGAATCGCCCTAGTCGATTCGGGCCGATTGATAGGTCCTAGTACGCTGGATACACGTTTTTCCACGCTGGGGTGCGTTCGGACCCACCACTGCCCCGATCCAGCGCCGCCCAAGGCATTTGCGACAGGAAGCCACAGAGGGCAGTACCATGTTGGCGGTACGCTTCTGGCTCGACTAGCGTTTGCCCCCTTCGTGTCCCTCCCCCCATTAACCACCACACCCCCAACTTTTTCCCCACACCCTCAACCACTTCCCCCACCCCTCCCCCCCAGCCGACGCTTTCCGGCGCTACGCTCGAACCAACTGGCATGGCCAAGCGTCTCAGCCAATCCGATCAGGCGCTCGCCCTCCTCTACCACGCCCGCGCCGCCACGCCCTTCTTCTCCCAGGGCGGCCAGCCCTGCGCCAGCATCCCTGCTAGCGTCGATTCCTGCCGCGTCCTCCCCGTCCGCTCTGCCGATTTCCGCGACTGGCTCACCGCCAATTACTATTCCGAATTCGAAACCGCCCCCTCTTCGCTCGCCCTCTGCGCCGCTCTCCGCACGCTGGAAGCCCGCGCCCAATATGGCGACTTGCCCGCCCAAAAGGTCGACCATCGGGTCAGTTTCGAAGGCGATCCCTTCGCCCCCTCCAAAATCCTCGTTGACCTGGCCAACGAGGCCGGCGAAATCCTCGAAATCACCTCCCAAGGCTGGACCCTCACCGACAACCTGCACCACTCGTTCCAGCGCTCCCCGGGCATGCTCCCGCTCCCATCCCCCGCCAACAGCCAACCGCCAATAGCCAATATCCTGTCCACCCTTACCACACTGTTCCACCTGACTTCGCAGGCGCGCACCCGCGTCCTCCTCTGGCTGACCGCCGCGCTCCGCGCCACCGGCCCGTACCCCATCCTGGTCCTCCGTGGCCCGGCCGCCAGCGGTAAATCCGTCCTGGCCCGCGCCCTCCGAACCTTGATTGATCCCTCCGCCGCGCCCCTCCGCCGCCTCCCCATCGGCGATCGCGAGCTCCTCCAGCTCGCCCTCCACAACTGGATTCTCGTCTTCGACCACGTTCATCGGATTCCGATCAAAATTTCCGAAGCTCTCTGCGCCATCTCTTCCGGCGAAGCCATCGAAACCATGCAGCCCGATTACCGGGACAACGCCCTGGCCGAAATCGCGCGCCCCATCATCTTGATCGCGCCTCTGGACGAAACCCAATCCGCCTGGACCCCCACGCGCTCGCTCTCCAGCCGCAGCCTCACCATCCACCTCGCGCCCCTTGCCGCCCCCCGGCCCGAAGCGGCAGTCTGGTCCGATTTTGAGGCTTTGCGCGCACCCGCTCTGGCCGCTCTCGCCGCCGCCGTCTCCTCCGCGCTCCGTCATGTGCGCGATATCGATCTTGGACACGTCGGCCGCTTCCCCGATTCCGTCGCCTGGGCCGCTGCGGCCGCGCCCGCCCTGGGCCTGGATCCTGGCGCCATCGTCGACGCGGTGTCCGATCCCGAATCCATATGGCTCGGCGTCGATCCGCTTCGCGACACGCTTTACACTCTTCTGCGCCGCGTCCCCACGTGGTCCGGCGACGCCTCCACTCTGCTCACTCAACTCCGCGCCATCGCCCCACTCGCCAGCCTTCCTGGCACTCCCCAAGGTCTTTCCCAAGCCCTTGCCCGCATTCCCAACATCACCGTCTTACGCGATGGCCGCATGCTGACCATCGCCAAGGTCACCCCCAAAAGTGCCTGGTCCCCAACCCCTAACCCCTAACCCCCAGCCGCCGCTAAACTGAAACCAGATCGTGCGTTTCATCGCCCTACTCGTGCTCACGCTGCCCTTGCTCGGCCAAAGCGCCCGCCGCCTTAACCGGTACGAATACAACGCCACCCTGCGCGATCTCCTGGCCACTCCTTTCCAGCCCGCCGCCGATTTCCCCGTCGATGATTCCGGCTACGGCTTCGACAACATCGCCGACGTGCTTTCGCTTTCTCCCGCGCTCATGGAGAAATATCTCGCCGCCGCGGAAAAAATCGCCAGGGCCGCCATCATCCCTCCCACCCTTCCGCAGCCCTCCGTCCAGCGCTTCGCCGCCAGCGACTTCCACTTCAAGGTCGATTTCGAAGGCGACTACGATATCCTGATCGCTCCCATGGCGGCTCCGATCCGGCCCCAATTGTTTTCTCGATCGACGGCGTTCCGGTCGAAACTGCCGCCGAATTTCGCATCAACCTCGGCCGCGGCAATCCACGGCTGGGGGTGGACACCCCGCATCTCAGCTACGTCGAGCTGCGCGGCCCGTACAATCCGCTGGCCCCGCCGCCTTCAGAAACCTACGCCCGCGTTTTCCGCTGCGGTCACGCGCCCGGCCATCACACTCTCGCTTGCGCCCGCACCAATCTCGCCGGCCTCGCCCGCCGCGCATATCGTAGGCCCGTTACGAATGAAGAAATCGACGGCCTCATGCACTTCGTCAAAATGGCCGACACCATCGATGAAGGAATGCAGCTCGCCATCGAAGCCATCCTGGTTTCCCCGCGCTTCCTCTTCCGCATCGAGCCAGCCGGCCATCTCGACGATTTCCAGTTCGCCTCGCGCCTCTCCTATTTCCTGTGGAGCAGCCTGCCCGACGATGATCTTTTCCAACTCGCCGGGCAGCACCGTCTCCGCGATCCCGAAGTGCTCCGCGCGCAAATCCACCGCATGCTGCTCGATCCTAAATCGCGCGCGTTGGTCGAAAATTTCGGCGGCCAATGGCTCCAGATCCGCAATCTCGACAGCCTCCAGCCCGATCCCACGAAGTTCCCCGAGTTCACCAACGAACTTCGCCGCGACATGCAGCAGGAGACCCAGCTCTTCTTTCAATCCATCATTCGCGACGACCGTCCCATCGCCGATTTCCTCTCTGCCAAATACACCTTCTTGAACCAGCGCCTGGCCGCCTTCTATGGCATCCCCAACGTCAAGGCTCGCAGTTCCGCCGCGTCGATCTCCCGCCCGATTCTCATCGCGGCGGCATTCTCACCCAAGCCAGCGTCCTCACCGTCTCGTCCTATCCCGCGCGCACTTCGCCCGTCCTTCGTGGAAAATGGATCTTGGAGAACCTGCTCGATTCCGCGCCGCCTCCTCCGCCGCCCAACGTGCCGAAGCTCGATGAAACGGCCCTCGGCGTCTACCGCCACCATGCGCCAACGGCTGGAAGCAGCACCGCGCCAATCCGGCCTGCAAAGGTTGTCACGCCCGCATGGATCCGCTGGGATTCGGCCTTGAAAACTACGACGCTATCGGCCGGTGGCGAACTCACGATGGCAATCTTCCCATCGACGCGGGCGACGGCCCCGACGCCCTGAAGCAGATCCTGTTAAAGGATCAGGACGGTTCGCGCGCTGCCTGGCCTCGAAGTTGATGACCTACGCTCTGGGCCGCAAATGCCTCATTGCGCTCGGCTAACGGTAACGAAACCTTCTCGCAACTCGTCGAAGAGATCATAACCGATGCCCGACTAGCCTCTCCGCGCCGCGCACTCTCCTTCGTGGCCTCGGCGCAGCCATCTCGCTGCCGCTTCTGGACGCCATGGAATTGACGCGATGCGTCCCGGGAGCCGCGCCGCTGCGCCTGGCCTTCATCTACGTTCCCAACGGCATTCTGATGAACCAGTGGACGCCCTCCTCCGACGGCGCGAGATTTCGAACTCCCCCGCATCCTGGCGCCCGCTCGCGCCGCATCGCGACAACGTGCTGGTCCTCTCCGGCCTCACTCAAAACACCGGCCGCGCGCTTGGGCGACACCGCCGGCGATCATGCCCGCGCATCCGCAACTTATTTGACCGGCGTCCATCCCACGAAAACCGACGGCGCCGGAATTTGCGCGGGCATTTCCGTCGATCAGGTGGCCGCCAGCCACGTCGGCGCCGCTACGAAATTGCCTTCGCTCGAACTGGCGTGTGAAGACGGCCGCCTGGTCGGCAACTGCGATTCCGGCTATAGCTGCGCCTACAACAACACGCTGTCCTGGCGCACTCCGTCGACGCCCTCTGCCGCCCGAAGTAAATCCCCGCGTGGTCTTCGAGCGCTTGTTCGGCTCCCTGGACGAAAATCCCGCGGATCGCCGGAAGCGCCGGCGCAATGAAACCAGCATTCTCGATTATGTCTTCGACGACACGCGCCGCCTTACTGGCCAGCTTGGCTCCTCCGACCATCGCAAAATCGACGAGTACCTGACCTCCGTCCGTGAAATCGAACGGCGCATCCAGATCGCCGAAAAGGACGACGATCAAACTCCGCCATCTTTCGAGAAGCCCAACGGCGTCCCGGCGGATTTCGCCGACTACGCCCGATTGATGTTCGATCTCATGCTGGTCGCTTTCCAAACCGGCACCACGCGCGTCTCAACCTTCATGCTGGGCCGCGAAGGCAGCTTGCGCGCCTACCGCGAAATCGGCATTTCCGACGCCCACCATCCCATCACGCATCATTCCGGCAATCCGGATTTGATCGAAAAGGTGGCTCGCATCAACACCTATCACGTGGAGCAATTCGCGTACTTCCTCGGCAAGCTGAAATCCACGCCCGATGGCGACGGCACGTTGCTGGATCATTCGCCAGATCGTCTACGGCAGCGGCCTCAGCGACGGCAACCGGCACGAACACAATAATCTCCCGGTCCTGCTCGCGGGCAAATCCGGCGGCCGGCATATCACTTATCCCGCCGAGACTCCCATGAACAATCTGCATCTGGCTTTGCTCGATCGCATGGGCGTCCACGTTGATTCCTTGGGCGATTCCAACGGAGAATTGTTTCAATGACTCGACCCGCGTTAGTGCTCTTACTGGCCTCTTCGTTCGCCTTCGCGCAGTCGCCTTCCACGCCTGCGAAGTCTTTCACGGCGCAGTTTGAAGATACCAATCGCCGCCTGCTCGACATGGCCAAGGATTTTCCCGAAGCTAAGTACGGCTACCGCGCCACGAAAGATGTCCGGTCGTTTGGCGAGATCATCGTGCACGTTTCTTCGGGAAACGCGTACGCCGCGAAAGCCGGCCGCGGTGAAAAAGCCAACTGGGATGAAATCGATCCCAAAGGCTACACCACGAAGGCGGCCATCGTCGCGCTGCTCGAAAAAACAATCGCCGACGCCAACGCCACTTTGAAAGCCACTCCCGAGGACCGCTTCGCCAAGACCGTACAGCCGTGGCTTGCGGTGATCGAGCATGCCGGAGAACATTATGGCCAGCTGGTGGTTTATTACCGCAACAACGGAATGGTGCCTCCGGAATCGCGTCCGAAGAAATAATTAGACGCTTAGCAAATGAGCTTCCACCGGCGCGTTGTTTAAGCGCGCTAGCGCCAGACAATACCAGCGCAGTTGATTTTCGTAGCGTTTCCGGCTGGGTCCGATTTCCGCGTCGGTCTTAAAATCGACGACGTGCCAGGTTCCGTTTTCTTCAAACGCCAGATCGATGACGCCTTCCAGAATCCGGTTGGCTTCCAGCTTCAACAGGATCGGCAGTTCTCTCCGGCAGAGTTTCGACTTTCGCGCCCGCTCGAGCAGCGGATGTTTCAAGGCCGCGGCTACGGCTTCCGTCGGCGTGTTCGATTTCCTGGTCCGTCGCTCCTAAAACTCGGCCATGAACTTTCGCCAGTTGGCTCTATCTTCTTGCGGTCGCCATCCAGCGGCACATCGCGCAGGACGGTATGAACCAAGGTTCCAAATCGCGGACCAGCCGATCGGCCAGCGGCTTTCGTCTACGGCTTCGAACTTCACCGCAACGGCAAAATCCGCCGGCGCTTCCGCCGCTTCGGTTGCCGTGAAAACATCAAACTCTTTTTTCTGTCCCGCGACAGTTCACTTTCTCGCGTTGCGCTTTCCATTCGCGATAAGCAATCAGACTCGGCGATTCTTCCTCGTTCGAATCGTCCTTCAGGATCTCCTCCTGCCGCAATCCCAGATTCGCCGGCGGAGCCAGCTTCAATGTTCTCGGATCCCACCAAACCACTTCATGCGTTCCCTAGTTGCGGTGAATGCAATCCCGGTTGCACCGATGGTTCTTCATGGCGCGAAGAACGGCCGGTCCACCACCGATGCGTCTCCAAACTTCGGGCAGCCTTCCGCGCGCGTCGCATTGCGATAACGATCGTTCGCCGGATAAATGGCTTTGTTCAGCGGTCCCAGCCAGCCATCCAGCTCTTCATCGCCTATGCTCGGAATCACCAGCAGATCGCGCGCCCGAGTCGCCGCTACATACGCCACCCGGACTCCTTCGGCCCGTTCGCGCAATCGCTCTTCGGCTTCGTGCTCGCGCAGTTCCCAAGGGGCGCAGCGCAGCAGCCGGGTTGCGCACAGCCTTTCGCGGGCATCCACGTAACGGTCGGGATCGCCGGCCGCGATATTGGCGGTCATGTCGGCCAAAATCACGATCGGGAATTCCAGTCCTTTGGCCGCATGAACGGTCATCAGCCGGACTCCCTCGGCGCCTTCCTCCAGCACCGGCGCTTCCGCCGATTCGGCCTTTTCCGATTGCGCGTCCAGCTCCTCGACGAATCCGCGAAACGAAACTCCGCCCGAAAGCTCAAAACTGCGGGCCAGATCGGCGACCCGATAAACATTGGCCAGTACTTGATGTCCGGCGGGCCGCAAGCGCAAATCCGGCGTGCGCCCGAGTGGCTTCGAGCAGCGAATTAACGGTATCGGCAATCGGTCTTCGATTGCGCCCGCGATTCAGATCGGCGAGCAAATCCAGCGCTTCGGCGATCGGGCTGAAGTCCCGGCTGAGGTTCGCCGGAAGCGCGCGAAACGGGTGCAGCCGTCCGATTTCATGACGGTAACGCAGCAGCAGATTGTCCGGGATAGCAAAGAGCGAACCTTTCAGAGTCGCGAAAACCGACAGTTCGTCTTCGGGCCATTCGATGGCGGTGAGCGCGGCGCGCAGCGTCTCCACTTCTTCGCGGCTATGAAACGACTTCGATCCGACCAACAGGTGCGGAATTTCGCGGGCCTCCAGGCTCCGAACATAGTCGCGAGTAATGTCTTTACCGAAGTTCGTGAAGCGGCGAAACAGCAGGCAGATGTGCCGGGGCGAAATGGTCTGCAATTGCGACGGATCCTCGGGATGGCGAACTTTCCAGCCGCTATGGCGCACCAGCCATTCGATAAAGGCAACGATGGTCTCGGGCAGGCAGGCATCGATGGCCGCGCGCGAAATGCGCATGCTGCCATAAGGCCGCGGCGCGGGAAGTGCGATGATGCTGGGCTGCGTGGGAAGGGCGGGCGTATCTCCCTGGAGCGGCGCGTAAGCGGCCTGGCCCGATGCGGCATCGTCCTGCATTTCCGTTTCAAACGCGGCGTTCACCAATCGTTGAATTGGGCGCACAGCCCGGAAGCTGGTGGTCAGCTGCACCACTCCCACGCCGCGCTCTTGCAATGCATCGCGAATCTCCCGGTACAGCACAACATCGGCGCGGCGAAACTTATAGACCGATTGTTTGGGATCGCCAACCACGAACAGTTTCCCAGGTTTGGGCGCAATCTTCATCCAATCGGACTGCGCGGCGTCGTCCGCGGAAAGCAATAGCAGGATTTCGGCTTGGAGCGGATCGGTGTCTTGAAATTCGTCGATGAAGATGTGCGTGAAACGATTTTGCAAATAGCGGCGGACATCGGGTTTGTCGCGCACCAGATCGCGCGCCAGGAGCAGCAGATCCACGAAGTCAAGTTTACCGGCGCGGCGTTTCAGCCGATCGTAGTGGTCCACCAGGTCCCACATTTCACCCCGAAGAATTGCCGCGAGATCGGCATCGGCGGCGTGCTGGAAAGCCTCCAGCTGGTCGAGCAAATGCTGGCGGGCCTGCACCACTTGCTCGCGCGGAACGCCGTCGGCAAAGAAGCCGGAGCCTTTTTGAAGATGCTGCTTGATGTCCCGGATCAGCTTGATGAGCAGGCTTTCGAGCGAATCATAATCGCGAGCGCGGGCCACTTCCGCGCGTTCGATCCAGGTGACCAGCGCCTGCGCGGGCCGCAGCGATTTCACCAGATTGTCGTTACGCTTTTGGCAGCGCGAAGCCGCTTCCGCGATTAATTGCACCTGCCCCACCAGGCGATCGACTTGCTCTTCGCGGTTGAATTCCACTCTGCGCCAGGGCGCTGGATGGTCGCGCCACTCAATCAGTTTCCAGGCCGCGTATTGCAGTTGTTCAATCGGGGACGCGCCATCAAAGGAGTCGCGCCAAGCCATCCGGACCAGCGCGCGACGGAGCCCGGGAGCGCCTTCCCCTAACTTGCGCTGCATCCAGGCGCGGAAGGCCCGCTCGTAAATGCGCGCGGCCTGTTGCTCGGAAAGTTCCTCGAATGCCGGATCGACGACGGCTTCGACGGGCCGCTCGCGTAGGATCTGAGCGCAAAACGAATGAATGGTCCCGATGGAAGCTTCTTCCAAATGTTCGAGAGCGTGCTCGATGTTCGAACGTTCGACGGGAGTTGTGGCCGTAAGGCGGGCGCGGTCGAGCTCCTGGCGCAATCGAAGCTTCAATTCGCCGGCGGCTTTGTTGGTAAATGTAACGGCAACGATGTGACTGATGGTGGTCAGTCCGCCGGCCAGCACGGCCACGATGCGGGCTATCAGTTCAGTGGTTTTACCAGTGCCGGCCGACGCTTCGACAAGAAGACTTTCGGCAAGCGAATTTCGGATCCGCTCTCGCGCTGCCCGATCGTCAAGCTGCGGCTGAATGGAGGTCATTCTTTGTCAAGCCACATCATGGTGAATGCCGGATCTCGATGAGCGGGTCGAGACGATCTTGCTGTTTGCGTTTCACGCGCGTTTCTTCGTAGGGGCCGCAGACTGCGCCGTAATCGCACAGAGCGCAGGCGCCGGTTTGCGGAGCGGCGGGCAAAAACCCTTCTTCGATGGATCGGTCGATTGTTTCCAGGACGCGGCGCAGGCGGCCGCGCGATTCGTCGTTGAGCGGGATGTCGATAGCCGAGAAGTCGCCGCGCTGGGTGCAGAAGAAGAGGCGTCCCGATTCAACGGAGCCGCTCAGCAATGTTTCGGCGGCGTGAGCGTAAAGCAATGGCTGCAGGATGGCTCCGCCTCCCACGTATTGCGGGCGGTCCTTGGGAGCCTTGCCGGTTTTGTGATCCGTGACGCGGAGAGCATCGGTGAGCGCGTGGCGCTCGATCAAATCGATGGAACCACGCAGGCGAATGCCATCGAAAATCACGGCGTCCCGGGTCGTGCTGGCGGGATCGCGATGCGGATCGGGCGCGAGTCCGAAGCCGAATTCGAAATGCACGGGTAGCCAGTCAGACTGTGTCGCGGCTACTTGCTGCAGCCAGCCGCGCAGGTCGGTACGCAGATTTTCGATTTCACTTCTCCAAACCCGTTGGATGGCGGGCGCTAAATCGTCCTCGTACTGGGCGGCGACGCGATCCAGCACCCGATCGGCGAGATCCAGCGCATCCGGCAGGCGATCCGCGGTGATGGGAAGCTGATGAGCGTTGTTTAAGGCGCGGAAAAGTTCGAACTGAACCGAGTGGAAAAGCGCGCCGCGGGTTAGCGGGTCCATTTGTTCCAGACGCGCAGGCTCCTGTCGCGGGCGGAACTGAAAGACCGCTTGTAAAGCGAAGCGATAAGGGCATGCGGCGAAATGCTGCAGTGACGAGGGCGAATAGCTGCGATTGGCAAGACGGTGACGGCGTAGCGCTTCAATGGCGCCGGGATCGGGATCGACGATTCCGTCGGCGCCGGACCAGAAGTTTCGCCAGCGCCGGCCGCGCGTCCGCAGCGATCGGGCCAGAGCTTTATTCGCCTGCATCAGATATCGCGCGCTGCCTTTGGCCGGAGCGCCGCGTAACTTCAGCGCGGCCTGAAGCGAACTCAAGTCATATTCGGCGTCGTCGATGGCGTTGCTGGCATTGGCGGGCGCGGGCCAATCCAGCCGCGAGGAAGCGGCCCCGGCGGCGCGGTCACGAAACTCGCGCAAGGAAGGCAGGCGGCCTTCGGCGGCGCGCACCACTTCGAGCGCGTAGAACGAAGGTACCCGGGCGCGGGATTGCGCGACGTCCATGCGCGGATAAGAAACAACCAAAGTTTCGGAGGCGGCCGCGGCGGCGGAACGCAGCAGCATGCGCTCGCGGGCGACGCGAATGTCCTGTGTGTCCAAACCCACGTCGAGACCGGCTGCCAGAGTGAGTCGCTGTTCGTCGAGCAATAGTGGATCTTCCAGGGCACGGCGCGGGAAAAGCCCTTCAGCGAGGCCGGGAAGGAAGACGACATCGAAGCTACGTCCGCGCGCTTCTTCGATGGAGCCGACGAAGACGCGGCCATAACGGCGCTTGGGTGGCTCGGAACGGAGAAATCCCAGGCGTTCGGAAAGCACGTCAGCGACTTCGTCGAGCGAAGCGGGGCCAACCTCGCGCATCGGCTCAAGTTCACTAAGAACGCTGAGCACGGATTCTGGGCGGCGGAGGGCCATTTGGGCCAGCTCGGTGAGGCGATCCAGCCAGACACCCCATCTTTCCGACGACGGAAGAGAGCCTAGCACTTCAATCAGCGGAAGGGCAAAATGTTCCAAACGTTCCAGCTGCTGAATGCGATTCAGGATGTGGGAGCGAGGCGAGTCGTCTTCGTCTTCCAAATCGCGCAACTGCGTTTGCAATTCGGCGCGAAGCCCTCGCAAGCGGCGAGCCCAACGATCTCGGCCACCGATTACGGCGGCATCCACCAGCAGCTTTTCCCAGCCGATGGGTACGTCGAGCGGCGCGGGCGGCCGTGGCTCCGGAATAGGCGCGGGCGAATCCAGGGATGCCTGAAAAGCCGCAAGGATCTCATCGTCCGCGGGCGACCATTGTAGCGGGCGCGATTCCGGCGAGCCATCCGGAAGGAGTGTAGGCGTCTGGCCCAGCGAAAGATATTCGGCGAAACGCGATGCGGAGCAGCTTTCGCTGGCGCAAGCGAGCAGCGCGAGAAAGGCGCGGCCGGCAGGATCGGGACGGGCGGCGCCTCGGCTAAAGTAGTGACCAATGCCGGCGCGGCGTAGCGCCTCTTCTACCAGGGGCTGATAAGGATCGACGTTGCGAAGCAGGATAGCGATGCGATCGAATGGCGTGCCCTGTGCGGCAAGCGCGCGAATGCGGCGTGCGATCTCGACACATTCGAAACTTTCGCCAGGGGCAGAGAAGAGCAGCGCGGGATCCGCAGGTGCGGAGGGCGGCGGATCGGACGAGAAGAGCCAGGTGCGGACGCGATCGAGCGTCCGAGTGGGCGGCGTGGTGTCGATGTTCTCCGCCGTCACGCCGAGGATACGCTCCAGCGATTGGATGGCGTCGTCATCTGAAGTGGCTGTGGCCAAAACTTCAGGCGAATGCTGCACCATTGCTGCGAGAAGCCGCTGGTGAGCCGCGGATTCGATTGCCGGGCCCAGCAGGATAAGAGGGAGGCGCGTGAAACGATGATCGGTTTGCGCGGCCTCTCGGGTGGCCAGGCGCAGGATCAGCGGGAGATCAGCCACGGCGCGTTGTTCGATCTCGCGTTCGTACAGAGTGAAAAGATGCGCCAGGTCGCCTGGCGGGGTCACACTTTGCAGACGAAGTTCCGTGATCGTTTTCGCCAGGGCACGAGCGAAGCCGGGTGTTTGAGCGACGGGAGCGAAGTAGGGCAATTGTTTCGCGGTTGCGGCGGTGTGAACAATGCGCGCGGCCAGCGCCTCGATGCCGAGCCGGGAGATGGGAGCCAGCGCGAGGCGGCCCATGGGCTGTGCGGCGAGATGGGCGGCGAGTTGCGTGAGCGTGAGTGCGTGAACCCCTTGGCAGCCCAATGGGAAAGCGCGGGCGGCGAGTTCATTGGCGGCGGCTCGCGTGGGGGCGATGACCAGGATTTCGGCGTGCTCGGGCTGCTCGGCCAAGAACGCGGCGGCGCGTTGGAGCAGGGTGGCGTTGGAGCGGGAATGAACGAGCGCGCGCGAGGCCACAGACAATTATATTGTCAGAGCCCCTTACTTACGTGCGCTGTTCAGTCGGTGCGAAGGGCAGTCATGGGGTCGGTGCGGGCGGCGGTTAGCGATGGCGCGAGGGCGGCTGCGATGGCGCATGCGACGAGAAGCGCGGCGACGATGGTGATGGTGAGGGGATCGCGCGACGAGGTCTGGTACAGCATGGAGTCGAACCAGCGGCTTACCAGAAGCGCGCCTGCGATTCCAAGAGCGGCTCCGATCATCGTAAACCGCAGAGCCGACCGGACGATCAGGCTGGCGATACTGACTTGCGACGCGCCCAGGGCAATGCGAACGCCAATCTCCTGCGTGCGGCGGGCCACCAGGAATCGGACCAATCCATAGAGGCCGCTAACGGCGAGGAGCAGAGTGATGGCCGCGAACAGGCTGAACAATAGGGCGTGAAAACGTTGCGGGACGGCGAAGTCGCGAACACGATCCTGCATGGTCATCACGTCGACGGGGACGGATGGATCGAGCGCGTGAATCTGATCGCGTAGCCAGGATTCCAGGAACTGCGAGCGCAGATCGCTGCGGACGGCGACGGCGATGTGATGGCTGGTGGGACCGTGCAGCCAAATTCCAGGGGACTGATCGCGGTCGAGATAGAACTCGGGATCGGGAGATCCAGCGAGCCCGCTATTGCGGACGTCGGCGGCGACCCCAACGACGGTGAAGGTATCAGAATCACCCTCGCCGAGAGAGATGCGCTGGCCGACAGGATCTTCATTCGGGAAGAACTTGCGTGCGAGCGACTGACTGAGCACCATTGCAGGAGCGTTGCCAGTGTCTATGTTGAAAGCATCGAAAGCTCGGCCTTGAAAAAGGTCCACATGGAAGGTACGGAAATAGTCGGAAGAGACGGCCCGCCATAGCACCATGCCTCCGACGCCTTGCTCGGAGGGAGGCCGTCCGGGAACGTGGAGGGCGAAGAATGGCATGGAGCGGCTTAGTCCGCCGGGAGGGATGGAGTCAGCGAAGGTGACGCTTGAGATTCCGGGTTGATGGCGCAAACGTTGCTCGAGCGTTTGGGAGAGGATCAGCAGGCGAGTGGCGTCGTAGCTGGATCCGAGCGTGAATTGCGCGGTAACGACGTGCTCGGTATCAAGGCCGAGCGAGACGCTCTCGAGTTTCCAAAGCGTGCGGAGCATCAGGCCCGCAGCGGTCAGCATGATGAGCGAGCCGGCGATCTGGAAGGTGACCAGCGCGTCGCGAATCGAGGTTCTTCCGCGCGACGTGGAGCGCCATCCAGAGAACACTTCCATTGACGACTGCCGAAAAGCGGGCAGTATTCCGAAGATAAAGCCGCTCGCGAGGGAGAGCAATGCGGCGAACACGAAGATGCGCGCGGAGAAGTGGGTTTCGGCGAGTCCGGGGACGCTGTCGGGGCTGGTGATGAGCAATATCTTCAGGAGGAAAAGCGACAGCGCGTAGCCGAGCACTCCGCCGCAGAGGCTAAGAAGAAGGCTTTCAGTAATCGCATGCCGGGCCAGACGCCCGCGGCTGGCGCCGAGAGCTTGTCGCATGGCGAGTTCGCGCTGGTGGGTGGTGGCGCGCGCGAGCAGCAGGCTGGCGACGTTCATGCACGCGAGCAACAGCACGGCGAGAACGGCGAGCAGCAGCACCCAGGAGGTTTGACGGCGATCGCCGCTTTGCCAATCGCGGAGGGTACGGACGCCCATGTGGATTTCTTTGCGATAGGCAGGCGGCGCCTCCGAGATCGTTCGTTGCAACACGGGCTGGAGGGCGGCGGATGCCTGCGCTGGAGTCCAGCCCGGACGAAGCCGAGCGAAGGTCCGGAGCGTCGCGTCATTGATAGTGAAAGCCGGTACGGCATCGTCCTGTTGCTCGAGGAGAAGCACGTCGAATCGGCTGAGGGTGGGCACGACGAAATCCTTCGGAAGCACGCCGATGATCTTGGCGGGAACATTCTCGAGCGAAATGGGAAGGCCGAGAATATTCGGCTGTCCACCGAAGCGCGTTCGCCAAAGGTTGTAAGAAAGTAAAGTGACGTGAGGGGCGCGGGGGCGGTCTTCGCCAGGCGTGAAATCGCGTCCGAACAGAGGGTGGACCCCCAAGAATGAAAGGAGCGTGGACTCGACGTAGACGCAGGCCAAGCGTGCCGGATCGGCTTCCGTCAAATCGCAGTCCCGGTCGCCGGGAAACATGGAAGTGACGGCTTCGAAGGCGGGGATCTTGTCGCGCCAAAAAAGATAGTCGAAACCGAAGAGGAACTCGCGAGTTTCGAGCGGAGCTTTGATGCCGTAGGCGACGAGGCGGGAGGAATTTGCGTAAGGGACGGGGCGGAACAGCACGCCGTCGACGACAGTAAAAACGGCTGTGGATGCGCCGATTCCCAGTGCGAGGATGAACAAAACCGTAAGAGAGAAACTTGGGTTCCGACGAAGTTGTCGCAGTGCGTGGCCAAGATCCTGGAGAATGCTCTCGAGGAAGGGGACCAGGTGGAATCGACGGGCGTCTTCCCTGACGAGCGTGGCGTTGCCGAATCTTCTGCGCGCGGAAGCGTGGGCATCGGCGGCGGTGAGGCCAGCCTGGCGTTCGAGATCGGCGCGCATCGCCAGATGGGACTCGATCTCTTCGGCGATGTCGGCATCGACGCGGGATCGCCGAAACAAAGTGTGCCAGATGCGTTTCATACAAACCTCAGGACGCGTGTTACACCCTTCGAGACGTTATCCCAGTTCGATTCGGCTTCTTCCAGGCGCTGGCGCCCGGCGGCGGTGAGTCTGTAGATGCGGGCGCGGCGGCCGTTTTCGGTTTGGGTCCAAGCGGCTTTGACGAATTTGTCGCGCTCCAAACGATGCAGGGCGGGGTAGAGCGAACCCTCCTCCACGCGCAGTAGGCCCTCGGAAACGCTCTGGATGTGTAGGGCGATACCGAAGCCGTGGTTGGGGCCGCGGGCGAGCGTCTTCAAAACCAAGAGATCGAGCGCTCCGAGGAGCGTGTCGGAAGATCGGGCCATAAGTGCCTCCTGTAACGTCCCGCTTGCTCACGCGCGCGGACTCACCAAGACAACTAGGGGAAGTATGACACAAAACGCGTTGGCGCGATAAACTGGTCTTGCAGGCGTGTCATGAGACTCCAATGTCTATCGCTTCTAAGCACGGCGCTGTTGTGCGCTGGACCGCTCGACGATTCGCTGGCCACGGGACGGAAAGCGCTGGCCAACGACGGCGTGGCGACGGCTTGGAAGATCGCGCAGAAAGCAATCGCGGATGCGCCCCAGTCGGCAGCGGCGCACGAATTCGCCGGAGAGGTCCGATTCCGGCGCGGAGAGTTCACAGAAGCCGATGCGGAGTTCAAAGCGGCCATCGAGTGGGACCCGCGTTTCGCACTGGCATGGTGGGGGCTGGCGCGAGTGGCCGAGTGCGCCTCCATGAACAAGACGGCGGTGGAGGATTTGCGTCGCGCGTACGAACTGAACCCGAAAGACCCACGAATTGTGGCGGCGTGGATTTCGCGCCTGAGGAAGGCCGAGGGAACGTATTGAGGCGCTCAATCGTTTTGCAACAACTGGCGATCCGAAGGTGCTGGAAGAATTGCGGCAGCGCGGGGAGCTTGCCAAGGCGTTGAACGGCCGCGAGGCAATGGCGCTGGCGAGCTCATACGAGTCAGTGGAAGTTCCGCTGCGGGCGTTTGTCAGCGGAGCGACGCACATGCGCACGTTCGGACTGGAAGTGATGGTGAACGGCAAGCCGGCGCGTTTGGTGCTGGATACCGGCGCGGCGGGCATCGTGCTGTCGCATTCGGGCGCGGAACGGGTGGGGCTGGTGCGGGTGACCGATGGCACGGTTCGCGGAATCGGCGACAACGCGAAACAGACAGGCGGGTATCGAGCGATCGCGGAGCGGTTTCGAATTGGAGACTTGGAATATCACGATGCTGTGATCAGCGTGGCGGACCAGAGCTTCGTCGGGATTGAGGACGGGCTGATCGGGTCGAATGTGCTGGGCGACTTTTTGATCACGCTGGATTTCGCGGGCGGGAAGCTGCGACTGGAGCCACTGCCGGGCTATCATCCGGGCGAGGAGTTTGCGGATCGTACGGTGATCCTGCAAATGGAAGGCGCGACACGCGTGTTTCGGTTCGGCCATTTGCTGCTGGTGCCGGCGCGGGTGGGCAATGCGAGCAATCGTCTGTTCGTGCTGGATACGGGCGCGGCGAGCACGCTCATCTCTTACGAACTCGCGGCGTCGGTGAGCAATCTGAATCGCGACGACAAGACGGCGTTGCGAGGATTGAGCGGCAAGGTTGGCGATGTGTATCAGACCGGCAACCTGGTTCTGGAGTTCGCGGGATTCGAGCAAAAGAACCTCGGGATGACGGCGTTCGATACGTGGGAACTGAGCCATCGGCTGGGCACGGAGATTTCGGGATTTCTGGGACTGCCGGTGCTGGACCTGTTTACGCTGACGATTGATTATCGCGATGGGCTGGTGAAGTTCGAGCGAAGGCCCTAGCGAGCTCTGCCGCGGAGCCGGTCGATTTGACGGCGATCGCGCTTGGATGGCTTGTGGTCGGGCGACGTTTCGAAACGCGGCATCGCTTTGCGCTCTTCGGCCAGTTTCAGGCGCAATTCGCGGCTGGCATCGGTCTCGCGGTAAAGCATCTGGGCGATCGGGGCAGGTCCACGCATTTCGCTGAGCGCGAGCACTTCGACTTGAAAAGTGCCGCTGTCGTTTTTGATTTGCAGCATGTCGCCGGCGCGGATATCGCGCGAGGGCTTGACCGATTGTCCATTGCACTCAACTCTGCCCAATTCACAAGCGCGTGAGGCGAGCGAGCGGGTTTTATAAAATCGAGCGGCCCAGAGCCACTTGTCGATTCGGATGCCGGTCACGGGCACTGAGGGGGTTGGCGGCTACGCGCCGACTTCCACGTAGTCGACCGAGGATTGGGGCAGGGGAATCGCTTCGCCGACTTCGCGCATCACCTCAAAGTGCGCGGCCAAGGCGTCCTGGAAGTTGCTCCGCGTTTCTTCTGGAGTATCGCCGACCGCTGCGCAGCCGGGAACGTCCGGCGAATAGGCGGAGTAGCCAGTGCAGGTTTGCTCAATGATTACCGGATAACGTCTTACGTTCATTTCAGACCTGCCTTCTTGAGTATAGCGTTCAGCGTGCCGGTGGCTAGTTCCTTCCCTGGGTTGCCGGGAACCGTGACGAGGAGGGGCTCTTTCGGATGTTTGAAATGACGATGGCTGCCCTTTGAGCGCATCTCTACCCATCCGTTCTGTTCCAATAAGCGAATCACCTCGCGCACCTTCATTGGCATGCAGGGCCATACTACGCCATTGCGCTGCGACTAACGAGGCCTTGGTTCAGTCGAGGCGCCGCGCTGGGAACGTTTCCAGAACAAGTCGGGTGCGGCAAAACTCCACTTGAGCCACTACCTTCGCGTCAAGATCTGACCAGCTCTCGGAAGGAGGGCCCTTTTATGAAGGTTATCGGCTACATCGATGGATTGAACTTCTACGAGGCCAGCAAAGATAAACGGTGGTACCCGGCCGGGTGGTGCAATTGGAGCGAAACCGTCGCTGCGTATTGCCCCGGTGCCGAAGTGGCAGTTCGGTACTTCACAAGTCTTTATGTGGGAGGCAATCGCGAGCGCGTGGAGCGGCAGAAGCTTCATCTGCGGGCGATGAAGGAAGTTGCGCGAGCTGAGATCATCTATGGCTCTGTTCGAGAACGAAGCATCAGGCAGCCGGAATGCAGATCAGAATCGCGGTGCCAATGCGGGTGTAACAAGCGGCTTGTCGAGAAAATGACGGATGTGAATATCGCGATTCGCTTACTGGAGGACGCCATAGACGGATTGTTTGACCGGGCTTACGTTGTGTCCGCCGACGTAGATCTCGTGCCTGCCATTCACGCGGCTCTTCGGAGAGCCCCTGATTCGCAAGTAGTCGCATTACTTCCGCCGGAATCAATCATGGCGGGGGAGTATGCAGAGCTAGAGCGGGGCTACCCAGGCCGTTCTGTGGCGCAGCACTTGGATCTCGGCAGGCTGCAGCGATTTCCCGATGACCTCCCGCGCCGGTGGGCATGAGCCTTCCAGAGCATTGGCGGGAGCATGCGGGCAGACGCCCACCCAAGCCAGAATTGGGGAGCAAGCGCGTTCGCCCGCCTGGAAGCCCAGCTCTATGGTTCGAAGAAGGCGCCGGATGCGGGAGCAATGGCGCTTCGAAATGACTAGAGCGTTGCAGTTTCAGCCTCTCCGCACGGAGCGTTTCCAGAAGAAATATCCAAGCATGGTTTTCGCGTCCACAATTTCCTCGGCGTCGATGGCGGCTTCGATTTCCTTCGCGCTGAACCAGCGAGTGGTGATGCGCTCGTCGTCCATGGGCGTGGCTACGCCCGCAGTGAGGCCGGTGGCGAGGAAGATGGTCATCTTTTCGGTGAGGAAGCCGGGGCTGGGAAAAAAGGAAACCAGCTTTTTCCAGTTCTTCGCGTGATAGCCGGTCTCCTCTTTCAGCTCGCGCTTGGCGGTTTGGAGCGGCTTCTCGCCCTGGTCCACCGATCCGGCGGGCAGCTCCCATAAGAAGCGCCCGGCGGGCAGGCGATATTGGCGGACCAGCAGGATGCGCTTGCGATCGTCCACCGGCATCATGACGGCCGAGCCGCGATGGTGCACGATGAAGCGCTTGATTTCGAAGCCGCCGGGCTCGGTAGCGTGATCCTCCGACACAGTGAACAGCCGGTTCTTGAGTTTTTCAACCGAAGAGATGATTTTCATGATTTGCGAATAACTTTTTCGAACTCGGCGAGCGGCTGCGCGTTCAGGACGTCGCGCGCTTCCAGCCAGCCACGGCGGGCCATCAGGACGCCGAAGGGCATGTTGATCCCGAGGTGCTTGGTCTGGTGTGCGTCGGTAGAGATGGCGAACTTTGCGCCCAGTGCTTTCGCGGTTCGAACCATGGCGCCGCCCAGGTCCATGCGCTCGGGGCTGCCGTTGATTTCCAGATACACGTTGCGGCGCGCGGCCTGGGATGCCACGCGTTCGAAGTCGAACGGGAACGGATCGCGATTCAGCAGAATGCGGCCGGTGGGATGGCCCATCACCCGCATCGTGGGCGATTCCAGGGCGCGCATCAGACGGTCTGTCATCTCCGCGCCTTCCAGATTCATGTGGCTGTGGACGCTGCCGATAACGATGTCGAGCTCGGCCAGCGCGTCCTCGGCCAGGTCCATGTCGCCTTCGCGGCGGATGTCGCACTCCAGGCCGGAGAAGACGCGGAGCGGGAGGCCGCTGCGATTCAGCTCGCGAACCTGCTGGGCGAAGGCGACGGCGCGCTTTTCATCCAGCCCATTGGCCATGGCGAGCGCCTTGGAGTGATCGGTGATCGCGATGTACTGGTAGCCCAGTGCGTGGGCGGCCTCGGCCATTTCCTGGAGCGTGGCGCGGCCGTCGGTTTCGGTGGTGTGCATGTGCAGGTCGCCACGGATGTCGGAAAGTTGAATCAGCTTCGGCAGGCGCCCGGCCGTCTCTTGATCAATGACCGCCGCATCGATTTCGCCGCCATTTTCGCGCAGCTCGGGCGGAATCCAGGCGAGGCCGAGCGCGGCGTAGACTTCTTCTTCAGTCTCTCCGGCCACTCGTTCTCCGTTCTCCAAACGGAACAGACCGTATTCATTGAGCGTGAGGCCCAGCTTTAACGCTCGGCTGCGGATCAGGATATTGTGCTCCTTGCTGCCGGTGAAATACTGCATGGCCGCGCCGTAGCTTTCATGCGGGAGCGCGCGAAGATCCACTTGGAGGCCGTCGAGTCCGTATTGGATGCTGGCTTTGTTGGGACCCTTGCCGAGAACGCTGTGCGCCTTGGGATGCTGGACGAATCGCTCCAGCGCGCCAGCCGCGCCAGGGCCCGTGACCAGAAGATCCAGATCGCCGATCGTGTCCTTGCCTCGCCGGAGGCTGCCAGCCGCGGCTATCTGTTCGATGCCTCCGGTTTCGGAAAGATAAGGGATTAGTTCGGCGGCCACTTTTTGTCCGAAGTTCAGCAAAAACCGGCCGGTTCGCTGGCGATACTGCGCGATGGACTTGAGCACCTTCTCTTCCAGCTTGGCGCCCATGCGCGGCAGCTCGCGCAGCTTTTGTTCCTTGCAGAGGCGCTCCAGTTCGTCGATGGTGGCCACCTGATGATGCTGGTAGACCAGCGCGATGCCCTTGGGACCCAGGCCCTGGATCTTGAACAGCTCCAGCAGCGTGGGCGGGAATTGCGCGAGCAGCGCATCGCGCTTTTCAAACGATCCGCGCTGGGCGAGTTCCGCAAGCACGCTGGCAAGGCCTTTGCCGACGCCGGGGATCTCGGTGACCTTGCGCTCCGGGTTAGCCAGGATGTCGTCAACGCGCTCGGGAAAGCCTTCGATGGCGGATGCGGCGTTGCGATAGGAGCGAATGCGAAATCCGTCTTCGCCGGCAATCTCCATCAGGTCCGCGGTCTCAGAAAGTACGCGGGCGAATTCGCGATTATCCATTCGTTCTGACCGAAATTGTACCCAGCATGTGCGGCTCCACGTGAACCAGCACGTCGGCCACCCAATCAACTTCCGCGCGGATCTTCTCTTTGACGTGCGTCGCGATTTCGTGCGATTCGTAGACGCTCATGGCGGGGTCCACTTCCAGATGCAGGTCCACGTGCCATTTCAGGCCGGTCTTGCGGGCGAAACATTTTTCAATGCCCAGAACGCCCGGGACGGCCAGGCCGGCCATGCGAATGCGGTCCATGGCCTGCGGGTCCGGCATCGTGTCCATGAGCTGCATCGCGGTGTCGTGGACCACGCGGATGCCGAGGAAGATGACGATGATCCCGACAGCGGAACCGCCAATGCGATCGGCGGCGGCGAATTTTTCGGGAGCCAGCAATGTCAGGCCGAGCCCGAGCAAGGCCGTGGCGCCGGAGAGAATGTCCACCGTGTCGTTCCAGGCATCGGCGACCAATCCGGAGCTTTGAATTTTGCGGCCATAGCGCCATTTGGTGGCGCTCATAATGGACTTGATCAGGATGGAGGCGATGAGCGGCCAGACAGCGTAGGTGGCGGGCGTAGCGCTGGAGTCGCGCGTCAGATGGAGCGATTCGAACGCGATGAGAACGCCCGTGGTCACCAGCAGCATGCCGACGCCGAGCGCGCTCAATGTTTCCAGCCGTCCATGGCCGTAGGGATGCTCGCTATCGGGAGGCTTGGCGGCAATGATCAAGCCCAGCAGGACGAGTCCAGAGGCCAGAACATCGCCGGCCGATTCAATACCGTCCGATACCGTGGCTGTGGAGGAGGCGTGGAGACCGATGGTGATTTTCGCGGCCGCCAGTCCAGCGCTCACCAGCATGCTGGTAATGGCGATGCGGCGGCCCGCCAGCTCAGGTGTCACCTGCGCCTCTTTTTGACGTGCACCAACTGGTAACTCCCTTCCACGAGATCGCGGATCTCAGTCCAGTTCAGTTTGGTATTGGCGCGTAGCGAGACCCAGCCGTGCTGGCCCACATAGGGCGTGCGATAGAATCGGGCGTCTTCCAGGAACACGGGCTGCATCTTCTTACCCACTTTGACGCAGATCGACAAAACGCCCTTGTAGGTCTCCAGCACCGTAAAGGTCTTGGTGCCCACTTGAAAGGTGGGGTGGCCGAAAGTGGTGGTTTGGCTGGTTTTCGGCAAGGCTAAACAGATTTCGCGCAGTTTTTCCAGTATCTTCTTTTCGTCCATCAGGCAGTCATATACCAGCGTACTCGAAGCCGGGCACAACAAGCAGCCGAAGCGGTCAACTCGCGGTTCGGTTGGGGATGCAGCCGGAGCTGGCCGATCCGGCGGACTCAAATGGTAAAGTGCCACATTCTATTTGACGATGGACGGTCATGCCGACGATAGCGCCGGAAATCGCGCAGGATTGTCTCGGGTTGATATACGGCGCTTTGATGGAATGCCGCAACCGCCGCTTCGATTCGGCCAGAAGAATCCTCGCGGTCGCCGTCATGGAAGGGGCTAAACTACCAGAGGCGTTCCGCACCGACTTCGGCGCAGCCCTGTGCTACTGCACGCTGCTGGTGCAATCCCGCATATCGCCTGAAACCGTGACGCCGGAAGTGCGCTCCCGGGTGAGCATTCTGCTCGACCAATGCGCCGCTTGGAACTCTTTCGAGTTATTCCAAGGATTGATGTTCGAAATTCTGACTGAGTTCGGAGAATATCGGCGGGCCATCGCGTTCGGAGAGCGCAGCCTGGCCATGGCGGTGGAAAGGAAGCAATCCGTCGACATTGCCAACTGGACCTGGAAGATTGGCAAATGTTATTCGCGGATTGGGCTGCGCGATCATGCGGCCGTCGCCTACCGGGCGTCGCTCCGCGTCTTTCGGAACGAACCGGACGATCCGCGCCTTCCGGCAGTGCTCCTTGCGCTGGGTAATTCGATTCGAAAATCGGCGGCGCCGGAAGCAGAGCAACTCTACAAAGAAGCCGCCGCCATCTGGGAAAGAAAAGGCCAACTGGAATCCGCGACGCCCGCCTGGATGAATCTCGGGGTGCTGTGCTCCGATCAAGAGCGGTTCCAGGAAGCGATCGACTACTATGAGCGAGTGCGGCGTGTGCGGGAAGCAACGCCTGGAACGCCCGTGGTCAGGATCGGAGCCCTTTATAACAACCTGGCCGGTTGTTACCGCAAAATGGCGCGCTTTGAGGATGCCCACCTGGCCATCGAGCGGTCCATCGGTATTCTGAGCAAACCGGGAGCGCTGGGTCCTGACGACGGAAATTCGTTGGCCGCGGCGGTGGGAACCAAGGGAATGATCTTGCGCGATGAAGGTCGCGATTTGGAATCGCTCGAATGGTTCCGCCGGTCCTGCGCCGAATTCGAGAAACAGCCCAGCCCCAACGTCGAGAATGTGATTGAAGAACTCGATCACGAAGCAGTGGCCCTCACCCGTCTGAACCGCACGGACGAGGCTCTGGCGGTGAAGGAAAGGATTCAATTGCTTCGCAAGTCCGTTGCAGACACGCCAGGCATAAATCACGATGCCACCGCGCCTGTTCAGCTTAGCGAAGGAGCACTCCTGATCGAACTCGATCGCGGGATGCGGAGCGAACCGACTTCGGATGAGATTTTAGATATGAGCCTGCGTCTCGCCGAAATCCTTAAAGAGCAGAAGCTCGGCGCGTGGGAGGGCTATACGCGCATCCCCGAATCTTCCACCCTGTTTTGCTACGGTTCGAATGCTCAAGCCATGTTTGACGCGATCGAGCCCACTCTTCGGCGCGATGCCCGGTTTGAGGGAGCGCTCATCGTCATACGACAGGGTGCGGAGCGGTGTGAGGTCATCATCCCCCGGCGATTGGTCAATTAGTCAAGACCCATCTCGTCAAGGTGCCGCTAGCTAAGACCCTCGATCGACAGTTCGAGATTAGCGCGCTTTTTCGAGCGACGGCAGCCGAATGCGCAGCACCCGCTCGCGGTCGCGCTCCTCGGCGAGATTGCGGGTGCGTGCCGACAATAAATCCCGCAGCCCAATTACGCCGACGAGCTTACGATCGGCGCTTCGATCCACCACCGGGAAGCGTGTCAATCCAGTTTCAGCCATGCGGTAAACCACCACGCGCAACGGCTCGTCGGGATGAGCGACCACGGGATCTGTCACCACTTCGGCCAGCGTTTCATTGGCGGGATGCGGATCGTCCAGCCATTTCCGCAGGTCGTTCCTGGTAATGACGCCACAGAGCCGCTGCCGTTCATCCACTACCGGGTAAAGATACTGACCGCGCGGCCCGTGATTCGCGCTCATGGTGGACCGCACCTCGTCCAAAGTGCCGTCGGACGAAAACGCCACCAGGTTGGTGCGCATGGCATCTCGCACGAAAAGTATTTCGAGCGGATCCACCGCATATTCGCGGCTCAAGTGGTAACCCCGCCGCGCCACCTTTTCAGTCAGAATCGATCGCTTGAGCGTCAGCACTGTGAAGAGATGCGCGATCATGCTGGCCACCAGCAGCGGCAGCAGTACGTTGATGTCGTGGGTGAGCTCCAGAGCGAAGACGATACCGGTAAGCGGCGATCGCATGGTGCCGCCCAGAATCGCGCCCATGCCCACCAGTGGCCAGAACCCCGCGCCTTCGTTGGGAAGAAACATCGCCTCAATGCCGCCCAGCGCTCCGCCCATCATCAATAACGGCGCCAGCACTCCGCCCGATGTGCCTGATCCGAGCGACACCGCCCAAATGACGGACTTTACCAGCAACACGCCCAGGATCACGTTGCGGGCGACGTCCCCACTGAGCAGAGCGCCGATGGTGTCGTAGCCGACGCCCAGCGCTTGCGGGAAAATCAGCCCGCCCACCCCAACCACTACACCACCAATCGCAGGCCACCACATCCAATGCATGGGCAGCTTCGCGAACGCGTCTTCGGCCGCATACACAGCGCCGGTTAACAAGGCCGAAAGCGCGCCCGCCAGCAGGCCACAGACCACGCATCCCAACAATCCCCAGGGGCCGATGAACACGGGATGAGCCGGTACGGGAAACAACGGACCGACACCCAGGATGTATCGGCGGGCGGCTCCGGCCGTTGCGCTGGCGAGTGCAACCGGAACCAGGCTGCGCGGCTTCCACTCAAACAACATCAGCTCAACCGACAACAAAACCGCGGCGATAGGCGAAGCGAAAGTTGCGGACATTCCCGCCGCCGCGCCCGCCACCAGCAAGGTCTTGCGCTCCACGCTCGTAAGCCGGAAGAACTGCGCGATCATCGATCCAAACGCGCCGCCCGTCATGATAATGGGACCTTCGGCGCCGAACGGTCCGCCGCTGCCGATGGAGATGGCCGACGAGAGAGGCTTCAGAATGGCGAGTCTCGGGGCGACGCGGCTGCCGTGAATCAGGATGGATTCCAGCGCCTCCGGAATGCCATGCCCGCGGATGCGCTCCGATCCATAGCGCGCCATCAGCCCGATGACGAGCGCCCCAGCCACCGGTACCAGCACGGCCCATCCGCCCAGCGGATTTCCGGCCGGCGAGACCAGCGCTGTGTTCCAGCGATGGTAATAGAACAAATTTGTAAACAGCCCGATCAGCCGAAGCAGCGCCCAAGCTACTACGGTGCTAATCAAACCAATGGCGACAGCCAACAGCGAAATCGGAAGCACGCGCCAGGTGGTGGTGAAGTCGCCGAGATCGTGGGCGCGCTTCATGCGGCGCTGGCCCGGCGCTTTCCGGTGATGTCACGGAGAGCTTTAGACAAGCGCGGTCCCGCGATCTCCAGTTCGCTGTGATGCGCGAGCGAAAGTCTCCGCAGAATACCGGCGCCGGAGTGCGTCAGATGGACGATCACCTGACGGCGATCCCGCCGGTCGGCCTCCCGCGCCACATATCCCAGGTTTTCCAGCCGATTCACCAGCTCCACGGTGCTGTGATGCTTGAGTTGTAGACGCTCGGCCAGTTCGCCGATGGTGGCCGTCGCGTCATCCGGCAGGCCTTTGATCGCGAGCAGCAGCTGGTGCTGCTGCGGCTCCATTCCAGCGGCGCGCACCAGCTCTTCGCTAAAGCCGAGGAATCGCCGGATCTGACAGCGAAACTCGGCCAAAGCGCGGTATTCATCGGGCGAGAGGTCCTTCATCACTTATATCGTAACACGATATAATGAGAAGCGCTTCCCATGTCTCTTGCCGTGCCAATCGCCACTAACCAACCGCCAATCACTTGACGCGCGCCCCGAATCGCAATAGCCTCAATAACTAGGTGTAGAGCCCCAAAATCATGACCAACCTCAAACCTGTGGATGTCGCCATCATCGGCGGCGGCTGGACCGGCCTTGCCATGGCGAAGGAAATCGTTAGCCGCACCTCAGTCAGCGTGCTGGCTCTGGAACGCGGCGGCCCGCGGGCGACGGCCGACTATGCCATGGGCATGGACGAGTTGGACTACGCCATCCGCCTGCGCATGATGCAGAACATCGCCGAAGAGACCATCACCCACCGGCACTCGGCGCGGGATTCGGCGGTCCCTGTGCGGCAATACGGATCTTTTCATCCGGGAACCGGCGTGGGCGGCGCGGGCGAGCACTGGACCGGCATGTGTTTCCGCTTTATGCCGGACGTCTTCACCATGCGATCCCATCTGACCGAGAAGCATGGGGCGGCGCGCCTGCCCGCGGATCTGGCCGTGCAGGACTGGGGCGTGACGTACGATCAACTGGAGCCGCACTATTGGTACGCCGAGCGGATGATGGGGGTGAGCGGCAAGGCCGGGAATCTGCGCGGCAAGCTGATTGACGGCGGAAACATTTTCGAATCGCCGCGTGCACAGGAGTATCCCACGCCTCCGCTGAAGCATTCCTACGCGTCGCTTTTGTTTGAGGAGGCTACGCGCAAGCTGGGCTATCATCCTTATCCGACGCCCGCGGCGAATCTGAGCGAGACGTATACCAATCCGGACGGCGTGTCGCGGCCGGGTTGCGCCTACTGCGGCTATTGCACGCGCTTCGGCTGCATGATCGGCGCGAAATCGCAGCCTACTAATACGCTGATGCCGGTTTTAAAGAAGCACAAGAGCTTCGAGCTGCGAACGGGAAGTTGGGTGCGGCGCATCGTGCATGAGAACGGGCGCGCCACCGGGGTTCAGTTCACCGATGCGAACGGCGAGGAGTTTTTCCAGCCGGCCGAAACCGTGATTCTGGCTTCGTTCACCTTGAACAACGCCAGGCTGCTGTATTTATCCAAGATCGGCACGCCGTACGATCCGGCGGCGGGGAAAGGAACGCTCGGCAAGAACCTGACGCATCAAATACAGGGTGGAGCGCGGATCTTTTTCGACAAACCGCTCAATGCGTTTATGGGCGCGGGTTCGCTCGGCAGGCGGATTTCCGATTACGACGGAGGCAACGGGCTCTCTGGCGCGGACGGGCTGCTGCGCTTCGGAATGATGAGCTTGAACAGCAATGGCGACCTGCCTATCACGGCCTTTGGCGCTCTTCCGCCGGGCGCGTCGAAATCCAATTGGGGCGCGGAATGGAAAGCTGCTTCGCTGGAGTGGCGCGACCGCGTGGCGAACCTGACGCTGGCCGGCGAGCACATGTCGTATCGCCAGCACTATATGGATCTGGATCCAACGTACACCGACAAATTCGGCGATCCGCTGCTGCGCTTCACGCTGGACTTCACCGATCACGAGTTCAAGCAGATGGAATTCGCTTATGATCTTTCGGCGAAAATCGCGCCGGTGATGGGAGCGAAGGTGGACACCAGGCGCCCGGCGCGAAATAAGTACAACGTGATCAATTATCAGAGCACGCACATCCAGGGCGGAGCCATCATGGGCGCATCCCCTGAGACTAGCGTCGTGAATCCTTATCTGCAGCACTGGGACGTGCCGAATCTGTGGGTGGTTGGCGCTTCGTCTTTCCCGCAAAATGCGTCGGGAAATCCAACGCTCACGGCGCTGGCGGTGACGTACTGGGCGGCGGACGCGGTGATCGATAAATATTTGAAGCATCCGGGGAGGCTGGCATGAAACGCGCCATGAGACGACGCGAATTCCTCACGATTCCGGCCAGCGCTCTGGGCGGCACGCTGCTATACACGCTGGCGCGAGAACCCTTTCGGCTACAAGCGCAGGAAGGGAACGTGAAAGTTCCGCTGCGGTTTTTTACCGCCGGCGAAGCGCGCGTGATTGCCGCGGCCTGCGGGCGAATCTTTCCCAGCGACTCCACCGGGCCGGGCGCGAAGGAAGCCGGAGTGGTAATTTATGTCGACCGGCAACTGGCCGGACCTTACGGGGCCGACAAATATCGCTACACCAAAGGGCCATTCACCGAGTCTGTTCCAGAGCACGGCTATCAGGGAAAGGAAAATCCGCGAGAAACGTACCGGCAAGGTGTCGCGCAACTCGGCATGAACTTTGATGAATTGCCCGTAGAGCAGCAGATCCAGAAGTTGCAATCCGTGGAGAAGACGCATTTCTTCCAATTGCTGCGCGCGCACACCATTGAGGGCATGTTCTCAGACCCCATGCATGGCGGGAACGCGGGGCTGATCGGGTGGCAGCTGGTGGGATATCCGGGGCCGAGGATGAGTTACCGCGAAGACGTCGACCAGCATTTCGGCAAGGAGTGGCGGCTCAAGCCGTCCAGCCTGGAGCAGATCATGCGGCGTCCGGGCAAACCGTGGGAAGACGAGAAGGCCTAAGCCGGCTGGTTGTCATATAGTTGACAGCGGTCAAGTATTTCTTTGACACTGTCAATATGCCGCTGGCGAAGGACCGGGTGAACGCTGTACGGCGTTTCAATCGTTTCTACACGCGGCAGATCGGATTGCTCGGCAAGGGATACCTGGATAGCCCGTTCTCGCTGGCCGAAGTGCGCGTGCTGTATGAGCTGGCGCATCGGGAAACGGCGACCGCGGCTGAGATCGGGAAAGCGCTGGGGTTGGATGCAGGCTATTTGAGCCGCATGCTGCTGAGTTTTCGAAAACGCGGGTTCGTCGGGCGCAGGGCGTCGAAGAAGGACGCGCGGCAGGGTCATCTTTCGCTGACCAAGAAGGGCCGAGCCGCGTTTGGGGGGCTGGAGGCGAAGTCGGAAGCCGGCGTCGCGAAGATGATGGAGCGCTTATCGCTGGAGAAACAGAATCGGCTGACAGCCGCGATGGGGACCATCGAAAGTTTACTGGACGAGAACCTTGCTCAGTCAACGTCGCCAAAGACATCGTACCTGCTGCGGGCGCATCAGCCAGGCGATATGGGCTGGGTGATTCACCGGCATGGCGTGCTGTACGCGGAAGAATACGGATGGGATGAACGCTTTGAGGCAATGGTGGCGCAGATTGCCGCCGAGTTCATTCAGAAGTTCGATGCCAGGCGCGAGCGCTGTTGGATTGCCGAGCGAGATGGCGCGATCGTGGGCTCGGTGTTTCTGGTGAAGCAATCGGATCGTGTGGCGAAGCTGCGGCTGCTGCTGGTGGAGCCGTCGGCGCGGGGGCTGGGGATCGGCGGGCGGTTGGTTGACGAATGCGTTCGCTTCGCGTGGCGAGCAGGGTATCGCAAGATCACGCTGTGGACGCAGTCTATCTTGGACGCGGCTCGGCATATCTATCGCAGAGCCGGGTTTCGTGTGGTGAAGCGGGAGCGGCATGAGAGCTTCGGGCACCGGCTCGTGGGTGAAACGTGGGAACTTAGTCTCCTGGGGCGAGCCTCAGCTAAAGTAGTTTAATGCGAGCTTACCTTCTTTTGCTAACGTTGTCCTGCGCCGCGACGGCTCAGAACGTGATCAAGTATCACGCAACCATCAACGATGTGAAATATGTGTATGGACCGGCGACCCCCGTGGCGCATGTGAAGTCCGGGGATATCGTCGAAACCAACACGCTGGACGCATTCGGCAACGTTCTCAAGAAGCCGGGCGACACGCAGGCCCTGGTGAAGGGAGACAATCCGCTGACCGGCCCTTTTTACATCGACGGCGCGCAGCCCGGCGACACGCTGGCGGTGAAGATTCTCGATTTACAAGTGGACGGCAATCAGGGCGTGGGGGCGTTCGCACCGGGTTTTGGAGCGCTGAACGAAACCAGTTACACGCCCATGTTGCATCCGCCGCTGCCGGAAAAGATCTGGTTCTATCCCATCGATAAGGCCAGCAACACGGCGACGTTCAATGCGCTCGATTCGAAGTTTTCAGTAAAGATTCCCCTGCACCCTTTCTTCGGTTGTATCGGAGTGGCGCCGGCGAATGGCGAAGTGCGCAGCTCGATTGTGCCCGCGGAGTTCGGCGGCAATATGGACGCGCCCGAAGTCAGCGTGGGAAATACGTTGTATCTTCCAGTCAATGTGCCCGGCGCGCTGCTCTATATGGGCGACGGGCACGCCGCGATGGGCGATGGTGAAGTGGCCGGGACGGCGATTGAAGTATCGCTGCTGGCGCGAATCCAGGTCAACGTCATCAAGGGCAGGAAGATCAACTGGCCGCGCTTTGAAAACGACGATTCCATCATGGCGGTGGGCGCGTACCGGCCGCTAGACGACGCGCTGCGCATCGCTTTTACCGAACTGGTGGATTGGATCCACAAAGACTACGGGCTTTCGAGTCTCGATGCGTACGAATTGCTATCCAAGGTAGCGAAGATTCATCTGGATGAAATGGTGGACCCCAATTATGTTGTGGTGGCGTCGATCGACAAGAAGTTTCTGCCTGCGAAAAAGAAGTGACTGTCACTCGAGCGTCCAGTATCCGTCCCGAGTTTTGGCGTGCAGCTCCGGCCTGCCTTTCACGTCGACTCGGATTGTATGAAACGTTCCGGGGTTGCCACCTTTTGGTTCGAAACTGAGAACATATTGCCGATGCACCTCTTCGCTGACCAGTTGAATGGCATGCTCCAAAGCGCTCTTCTTCAGGAAATTCAGCTCGCGCCCGCCGGTAGTTTTGGTGAAGAGGTTGGAAAGATCCGGCTTGTGCAAGCGGATCAATTCGCCGATTCCATATAAATAACCGCCGGGTCCCAGATCGGGCGGAACCGGAGTGTCGTCGGGGGCCGGGCAGAGAGCGCACTTCTGGACCTTGATGCGTTCGTCTTCAGGCTTCAGATCCTCGGCGGTCTTGGGCTTGACGGTGAACGGTTCAAGAAATGGCGAATAAGTCAGCCAATAGACGGCGGCATTGAGGCGCTCCACTTGCTCCAGCACTTCGGGCAGCTTCGTTTTGCTGGAGCGATCGCGTCTTTCAGCGATCATGAGAATGATGCGGCGCCGTTTGGGCGGCCGGTGCTCCAGCATCAGGACCGTTTGGCGCATGGCATCGATGATATGCGCGTCATCGCCCTCCATTCGGAGCATGCGCAGCGAGTGCGTCACCAGATCGGGGTCACTAGTGAAATCCTGATGGAGCTTTACTTCGTCAGCGAACGAGATCACCGCGGTTTCGCCGGCGTCGGCCGCCAGCAGTTGCGAAAACAGAATGCCGCTGCCGCCCAGCTTGTCGATCACGGCTCCGGAATTGGCGCTGGTCTCGACCGCGACCACCAGGTCGATTGGATACGTCATCCAATCCAGCTGTAGCTTTTGCGGCACATTGTTGTCGTAAAGAAGCAGGTCGTCGGACGTGAGGCCGTCCACGTAATGGCCTTTAGAGTCGGTGACTGTAGTAGGCGCCACTACAAGAGGAACCGTACTTTTGAACTGCGCCCAGCACGGGCAAGTAAGCACGACGATAGCCGCGGCAAGGCGCATTGGCGAGGGGCTTGCACACACGGGGCCACTATGATCCGCCGGCTTTCGATATTTGTCGCGGTTTTTTGCTGCGTGGTGATAGCGCAGCAGCCGCCGGGCAAGGAAGACCGATACGACGAGCTGAAGCGACAAGTGTCATCGAGAGTTGGTTCGGGCGAATTCGCTGGCGCCCAACGCTATCTTCAGCGAGCAATCGAATTGCGACATTCCGACGGTGACTTTCTGCTCTCCGTGAACCTGGACATGCGAATGAAGGCGTTCGATCACGCTCTCTCGACGGCGCAGCGTGTCCGAGCCCTGCATGTCGCAAAGTATGGCTCAGAGAGCATTCCGGTTGCGGACGATCTTCTGCGGATTGGTCAAATTTATCTGGCGCAAGGCAAGCCGCACGAGGCATGGCATGGTTTGTTTGACGCGCAGGGCATCCGGACCAGGCTCAATGGCTCACTCGATCCAGGTCTGCTTCCCGTTCTGGACCTGGCGAATGAAGCTTTCGCAGCAATCACCGGTCGCGGTGACGAGACATCCTATCGCCAAGCGCTAATCATTCGCCAGATCCTGTACGGCGAAAATAGTTCCGAACTGATTTCGACGGTCGAAGGGCTCGCCAATGTTTATTCCTCTGAAGGGATGTTCATCGCCGCTGAACCTCTCTATCTGCGCTTGTTGGCGCTCTGGGAAAAGGCGGCTGGGAAAGACCACCCCATGGTGGCGGTGACGCTGGACAAACTTGTGGTGTTCTACGTCAGAGAGGGCGAGCCAGAGAAGGCGCGAGCGGCGTTGGCCCGCTCGGTTGCCATCCGGGCGCATTTCCTCGCCGTCGGTCTGTCGCTCGAGGCGCAAGATGCGATTTCGCAAGACCGCGCGGAACAGGCCAAGTTGCTCTACAATCGTGCGCTCGCGGCCTTGGGGCCCTCGGGTCCCGAAAACGAAGAGTCGATCGCAGAGATCAAAAAGGGGCTAGCCGAGATCCATTAGCTCGGGAACCAAGCGGCAAAATCGGAGCGGATGAATTGTTTCACGCCTTCCCGGCCAGTCAGGCGCAACCAGAGGCTGCCGCCTTCGCGCTCGGCGTGCACCTCGATGTCGAAGAAGGGGCAGCACAGGCGCTCGCCAATAGCCCATTCCGAGACCAGTTGAAAGGTAGCGGTGTCGGATGGAAATTCGAACTCGAAACCATCGCGCAGCTCGCGGATGCTCTTCTTGCGGGCTCGCAATGCGGGACTCAGCTCATCGAAGTGACGCCTGCGCGCCTGGGCGCTGAGAGCGGCGCGGTTGCAGGCGAAAGGGGACTCGGCGAAAGACGGCGCGGCCATCGCCGCGATGATCAAGCAAAGCAGAAGTTTCATGGATTGCCTCCGGGATGATGCTACAACTTCAAGTCGACTTGAAGGCAAGCACTTTCTTGTGGATAATCGAGCCATGCTCGATCAAGCCAAAAAGCAATGGTCTATTTCCGAGCTCGGGCGGCAGGTTGGGTTGCGCGCGTCCGCAATCCGGTACTACGAGCAGATCGGGATCCTGGAGCGGGCGCGCCGCGTGAGCGGCCAGCGGCGTTACGACGAGCGGGTGCTCTATCGGCTGGCGGTGGTGCGGCGTGCGCAGGACGCTGGGTTTACTTTGGACGAAATCCGGCAGTTGTTTTTCGGCTTCTCGCAGTCCACTCCAATTTCACAGCGCTGGAAGAACATCGCCGAGCGGAAGCTGGTGGAACTGGACGCCAGGATCGAACAGATCCACAGCATGCGCAGGCTTTTGAAGAAGCTTGAAAGCTGCTGCGAATGTGAAACGGTGGAGCGGTGTGGCGCAGGAATTATGCGAAGCCAGGGCCGGTCGCCGGATTGAGGGGGCCCCTTGCTGCCGCGCGGGGTTCAGTAGGGGTCGCGGGGTTCAATCGGGTCGGTGGGTTCAATCGGGTCGGTGGGTTCAATCGGGTCGGTGGGTTCAATCGGGTGGACGGGTTCAATCGGGAGGATGAGATCGTCCTCCGCGGCGAATACGCTGGATTCCTCGGGTGTGAGGAAGTCGGCAACTGAGGCTGCGGGCGCGGGCTCGGTAACCATTTCCACTGCCGCGGGTTCCACTTCCGCCGGTTCTTCGGCCGAAAGCGGATACTCGCACTCGCAACAGTCGCTACAACGCTTGCAGCGCTCGCAACGGTGATTGGAGCAAGCGTCCTTGGTGCAATAGGAGCAAATGTTGACGGATGCTTCGCCACAGATGCTGCAAGTGAAAACGGCTGCGTTTACGATCATTGGAGGTTGACCATTTAGGGCTGAGAAACCTTCTTGGTCTTGGGTGCGGGCTGCTGGAGCAGGGCAGCGCGGCAACGTTGGGCTTCCCGATCGGCCACCTGGAACTCTTGTTCTTTTTGCGTCGCCAGATCCTGCAGATACTGCCGCAGGCGGTCGCGATTGGTGCTGTTTTCGGCGATCACGGACTGCATCAGGGAGGCGAGCGCCGGGTTCTGATACTTGCGGACGCCTTCGGTGAGCGAGCCGAGCGTCGATTCCACAGCCTGCATGCGAAAGTAGGTATCCAGGCCGAGCGGCAGGCGCTCCGGTTGCCTGGAAAACGCGTCACTGGAAGAGATCAGATACTTAAGCTGGGCCTGCGCCGTGTTCCACTGAGCGACATAGGTGTCAGGCGCCCCCTTGGACACCCAGGCGGCGGGCTGCACCTGGTCGATAACGGTTTCAGATGTTGCGCTTGCGCGCTGAGAGCGTCGATCAGCTTGCGGGCGTCCCATTCGGAGGCGACGCCCGGATCATTAGCAGGCGGCTGGGTGGCAGCTCAGGATGTTTGCCCTAGGGCGAAGGCGGCGGAAAGCAAGACGAATAGGTACAAATGCGCAACTTCATGGTGACCTTCCCTAAGGCTAGTGTGGCACAGTTCGCGGCGGGCTAATCCGTACGGCTGTCGCTCATCGCGGTTTGGAACGGGAGCGGCGTGGGCTTACGGAGGAGGAGCCGTGGGTGGGCGGCGCTGGAGGCTTGCCCTCACCGCTGCCGGCACCGCCGTCGGGAATGGAGAGGCCTCCGTGACGCGGCGGGGCTGATGGCCACCCGATAAGCAGCGTCGCCCAGGCCACGCACGATGCGATGGAACAATTCGTTCTTGTCGATAACGCTTTTCGCCAGCGGCTCGTCTTTGTACACGTACAGGGATTCGCCGGCATTCACGATTTTGGGGGCGCCGGGTTTCAGCGCGTGCCGAACTTCCACCGAACCTTCTTCCACTGAAACGACAGTGGTCTCGTCGTCGTCATTGGTGCTGACATCGAAAATGGTGCCGCGCACGGAAATTATGGCGGTGGGAGTCATGACGCGGTTCGGATTGGGCTGGCCGCCCCAGCGTTGGATATGTATTTTGACGCGGCCGACAAATAGATCTAAAAGATCATGCAGACTGCCGGGATTTTTCCGGAAAATGACGTTGGAACTGGGATAAACCTCGAAAGTGCTTCCGTCGGACGTTTGAAACTTCGCATAGCCGTCGGGGCCGGTGAGGATATACTTGCTGGGTTTGGACCAGGTCGCCGACATTCAGCGCCCACGGCTCGGAATCTCGAAGAACCGAAACCTGTCCGGTCATGGAGAGGACTTTGGCGGCGGCGTCTGGCGATGCCGGGAACAATTGGGCAGAGCAGATCTGCGCGGCGGCCGTGACAAGCAGCCCGCCGACTAACCCGTGGATGCCACTCAGCCTCATAAAGTTAACGAGAACCCTGGCCGATTTCACAATCAAGTACTATGTGGCTTATTACTGACCCAACTCTTAACAACACAGTCTACCATCAAAAGTGCTTAGCAAGACGGTATCCTATCGGGTTTTTTGTTACGAACCTGTATAGATTCAACTCCTTCCAGGGAAGAGAAACTGGCTGAAGGGATACAATAGGACTCGAATCGATGTGTCGGAGGGCCACAGTACGGATAGCGGTGCTTGGCGGCTTGGGGATTGGTGTCCTGGCACTTCTGCCACGCTTGGGGCGCAGTCCGTTCCGACAGGAGCGGTCGGCTGGCGGCACGTGGGAAACTCGGCCATGGAGCTGGCGCTGCCGTCGCTGGCCACGGGCGCGGTGGATCGGGTCTGGTATTCCGCGGACGGCTCCAGCTTGTACGCCAAGACGGCTTCCGGGCGCGTTTTTGAAACCGCGGATTTTGAACAGTGGCAATTAGTGACGGACCCGAAGAGTTAGCCCGCCGCCGGAGACGAACCCGTCTGCGGCCTGCCATTCCCGAAGCTGGCCTCAAGCTGGCGAGCGGGGGCAGCGCGGGACGGCTTTATGGGGTGGGACGGGACGCCTACCGTTCCGACGATGGCGGGGAGTCCTGGATCAATTTGACGGCTTACAAGGGCGCGATGTCATTCTGGGCGCTGGTCTGGCGTCGGTGGCGGCTTCGCCGAGCGATCCGGACGAAGTGACGGTGGCGTCGGCGAGCGGCGTCTGGCGGTCCGTGGACGGCGGGCCTTTCCTGGACCGGGCTGAACGATTTCCTGCCCAATTTGCCCTCGGGCCGTCTGCTCGGCCTGCCGAGCGGTACGCGAGGCGTTCGATTGTCGGTGGCAAATAGCGCGCGTGGAGATCGAATGGGCGCCGGGTGAGAAGACGGCGTGGAAGCCGGTGGATGCCGCCGAAGCTGGAGCGCGAGTCAGAACCTGAAGAGCGCGTCTGTCGCAGGTGTTGAAGCATTCGGTCACCGCCATCGCAACCGCGAAGGATTACATCTACGCGGGCGATTCCGACGGGCGGTTGCGAGTGTCGGCGGATGCGGGCGTAAGCTGGGGAGCGGTATCGAAGCTGGGCGAATCGGGCAAAGTGGAGGCGATTTGGGTGGACCCGAACGATCCTCGCGTGGCCGTTGCAGCTTTGAGCGCGCGAAACAGCGCGGCGCCGAATCCGCGGCGAAGCCTTCTTACGTGCTTCGGACCATGAACGGCGGCGGCTTCTGGGACGACATCACGGCCAATCTTCCGGATACGGCCTCGGCCCACGGAGTGACGGCGGACCGGGCCAGCGGCGCGATTTATGTCGCCACCGACGCCGGGGTATTTTTCACGGCCACCGATCTTGGATCGGCGGGCCGGCCTACCAATTGGACCTCGCTGAGCGACAAGCCTGCCGGCGGCCGCGGCCACCGACGTGAAGTTGGACGCGGGCGGCAACCAGATCTATGCGGCGCTGGATGGATACGGAGTGTATACGGCCATCGCTCCGCATCGGCTGCGCGATGCGCGGGTGGTAAGCGCGGCGGACTACAGCGCCAGGCCGGCGGCGCCTGGAGCGCTGCTGAGCGTGCTGGGAGCGCGCGTGGAATCGGCCTCGAGCGATGACGTGGTGGCTCCGGTGCTGGATGCGTCCGACACCGCGTCGCAGATTCAAGTGCCGTTTTCGGCCAAAGGAAATACGGTGTCGCTGTCGCTGGACGCGGCGGCGGGCCCGCTTACCTTCGAAGTTCCGCTGCAGAGCGTTTCGCCCGCGATTTTCGTGGATCCCGAGGGAACGCCGTTGATCATGGATGCGGCCAGCGGCGTATTGCTGGACGCCGAGCAAACCGGCGCGCGCCAATTCGCGCATCCAGGTGCTGGCGACCGGCTTCGGACAAGTGAAGCCGGATTGGCCCACTGGCCTGGCGGCGCCGTTGAAGGACCCGCCGCGGGTGGCCGCGACGGTGCACGCTTATCTGGACGGATCGCCGGTGGAAGTGACGCAGGCGTCGCTCGCGCCGGGCTACATCGGGTTTTATCTGATCGAGATCCAACTCCCGCGGATTACCAACACGGGTGCGTCGGAGCTGTATCTGGAAGCCGAAGGGCAGCAGAGCAATCGTGTACGGTTGTATGTGGAGCAATAGGCGCGGCGGAGTTTTTACCGCTTGCTCACGCGCGCGGTTCCGTGAAGAGCGGTGCATAATGCTTCCGACATCCTGGCGGCGGCTGCTCAGTCTCATTCGCATTCTGCTGGCGATGAGCTGCCTGGCGACGCAGCTCATATCGTCCAGCCTGGTCTGGACCGACACCGCGATCCTGTTCGCCGTTTACATCATCTACGCGCTGCGTGGCGCTGTTCTGGAGGAGCCTGGAAGATTCCGGATATCCGACCCTGGCGCTGATCGTCGATTTCGTCTTCTTTTTCATCGCGGCCATCAGCGGCGCGACGTACGGATACTGGATCAGCTCGGTATTCTACGCCTACGTGTTGCTGGTGGCGGTGATGCTGCATCCCTGGTGGAAGACGGTGGTGGTGGCGGTGGCGGCCATCGCGCTGTTGTACGTGGTGCCGACGCTGCATTCGGCGGAGATGCTGCGCCCGGCGTTCATCGCGGCGGGGATTTTGGGCAGCGTGCTGGCCATCCAGCGCGAGTATCTGGAAGAGCGGCTGTCGAACAGCTCGCGGCAGACCGTGCTTTACCGCTACGACGCCGAGAAGGCGCGCGAATCGGAGCGGCAGCGCATCGCGGCCGATTTTCACGATGGTCCGCTGCAAAGCTTCATCAGTTTCCAGATGCGCCTGGAGATCATCCGCAAGCTGCTGACGCGCGATCTGACGGCGGCCACCGAAGAGCTGCTGCAGCTGCAGGACTTGTGCAAATCGCAGGTGAACGAGCTGCGGGCGTTTGTGCGCAGCATGCGGCCGGTGGACGTGGAGGGCAGCCTGAACGCGACGCTGCGCCGCGTGGTGGAGCAATTTCAAAAGGACAGCGGCATTCCAGCCACGTTTGTCAGCGCCGAGTTTCTGGAGCCGGCCGAACCCGAGGTTTCGCTCGAGCTGTTGCAGATCGTGCGCGAGGCGCTCTATAACGTGCAGAAGCATTCCGCCGCCTCGCGCGTGGCGGTGAGCATCGCGAAATCGGACACCGTGCTCGAGATCCTGGTGGAAGACAACGGCAACGGCTTTCCGTTTAGCGGCCGCTACACGCTGGACGAATTGGAGCTGCTGCGGCTGGGGCCGATGAGCATCAAACGCCGGGTGCGCACGCTGGGCGGCGACATGGTGCTGGATTCCAAGCCCGGGCAGGGGGCGGGGCTGAAGATACGGCTCGCGACTTGAGTCGCTGCGCGGCTCTCGGCTGCTGGTGGCTGGGGCATTGGCTTGCTTGGCTGGGTGCGGACGCTATCGGGATTTTACGTTGCCTGAGCAGGCTGGCGGACCATCCGTAAGCTGGCGATGGCAGGCGCGCGCGGAGCCGGTGATGACGCGCGGCGCCCAGGGCGAGTGGGACGCGGTGGATGTTCTGAATCCTTCCGTCATCCGGCAGGGCGACGCCTACTACAACTTCTTCTCCGGCTACGACGGCAAGACCTGGCACACCGGACTCGCGGTGTCGGCCGACGGCGTCACGTGGCGCAAAGAGGGCAAGATCCTGTCGCCGGACCCGGCACTGGGAGGGCACGCGATTGCGGCCAACGGTTCGGCGATCGCCGATGACAGCGGCATCCTGTATTACTACCAGGCCGGCGATCCGGTCGCAGATCGGCCTGGCGCGATCGCAGGAACGGCCATCAATGGCAGCGCAACGGAGCGCCGGTGCTGCCGGTGGGTCCGTACGGAAGCTGGGATGAGCGCGGCGTGGCCGACCCGTATGTGATCCGCGCCGGGCGCAACTATTACATGTTCTATCTGGGGATGGATCGCGCGCGGCGGCAGCGGCTGGGCGTGGCGATGTCCGACGATGGCGTGAGCTGGTACAAGCTGCGCCGCAATCCGATTCTGGAGCTGGGCGAATACGGCGCGTTCGACTCGAAAGGATTGGGCGAGCCGGCGGTGTGGGCGGCGCGCGGATATTACTGGATGCTGTACACCGGGCGCGATCGCGACGAAATGCGGCGGCTGGGCCTGGCGCGCTCGCGCGACGGCGTGCGATGGGAGAAGCTTCCGATGGTGATTGCGGGCGAGCAAGCCTGGGATTCGAAAGTGATCTGCGACCCGACGGTGATCGCAAACGGCGATCGCGTTACAGTATGGTTCGGCGGAGGCGACGTGGCGCAGTCCCGATCAGAACATTCATGGTCAAATTGGTTTGGGCAATTGACCCTACTGAACCGCGACCGTGAGGAAGCGGTCTTCATCCAAGACGCATGCGAATCGGAATCACCTGCTATCCCACGTACGGCGGCAGCGGCATCGTCGCCACGGAGCTGGGCCTGGAACTGGCCACGCGCGGCCACGAAGTCCATTTCATCACCTACGCCAATCCCATCCGCCTGGACCCGGGTACCCCGCGCATCTACTATCACGAAGTGGAAGTGTCCAACTATCCGCTGTTCCAATATCCCCCCTATTGCCTGGCGCTGGCGTCGCGCATGGCGGAAGTGGCCGAAGACTACGAGCTGGACTTGCTGCACGTCCATTACGCGATTCCGCATTCCATCGCCGCGATGCTGGCCCAGCAGATGGTGGCGGCGCGGCGCCGCCTGCCCTTCATCACCACGCTGCATGGCACCGATATCACGATCGTCGGCATGGACCGGTCTTATTTCCCGATCACCAAGTTCTCCATCGAGAAGTCGGACGGGATCACCAGCGTCAGCCAGGACGTGCGCCGCGACACCTATGAAGTGTTCGGCGTGCCGAACGAAATCCGCGTGATCTACAATTTCGTGAACACCGAGATTTACCGGCCGATGGAGAACCGGCCGAACGACGAAAAACGCCTGATGCACATTTCGAACTTCCGGCCGGTGAAGCGCGTCAACGATTGCGTGCGCATCCTGGCGGAGGTGCTGAAGGCAGACGCCCGCGCATTTGTACATGGTGGGGGATGGACCGGACCGTCCGGAAGCGCATCGGCTGGCGCGCGAGTTGGGCGTGGAGCGGCACGTGACGTTCCTGGGCAAGCAGGATCACGTGGAGCGGCTGTTTCCGCGGCATGCACGTGCTGCTGATGCCGAGCGAGATGGAGTCGTTCGGATTGGGCGCGCTGGAAGGCGATGGCGTGCGGCGTTCCGCCGGTGGCGACGCGCGTGGGCGGATTGCCGGAGCTGGTGACGGACGGCGTGGACGGGTTTCTGGAGCCGGTGGGCGACATCGCCGCGCAATCGCGGCGAGTGATCGAGCTGCTGACGAATGAGGAGCTGCACAGGACGATGGCGGAGGCCGCGCGCCGGACGGCGGTGGAGCGGTTCGCGAGTTCGATGATTATTCCGCAATACGAGAAATACTATGAAGAGGTGGTCGGGAATGGTCAGTAAATTAATAGCCGTTGCGGTGATCGGCGCGGCTGTATACGGTCAGGAGGCGAAGCCTGTCATCGATAATGAGCGCGTCACGGTTTGGGATGTAACGTGGACGAAAGGGCAGATCAATCCGGCGCGGGCAGTGATCGCGATGCCGTGGTGATGTGAGTTGACGGGCTCGCACGCCCGAACTGCCCGCTTTATCGCGAAAGGCAGCGAGCGCAAGCAAGGCGGCAACGGCGCGCGATCGCTGATCATCGAGCTCAAGGACCATCCGGTTGCACCGACTCGAGAACAAGACGGGTTATCCATTGGCGTTCCCGCGCCCGCACGTCAAGAAGCTGCTGGAGAACGATCGAGTACTCGTTTGGTCTTACCGCTGGAATCCGGGCGAGCCGACGCCGATGCATTTCCACGACAAGGATGTGGTTGTGGTTTACCTGGAACCCACGGCTTTGACGTCGACCACACCCGACGGCGCGAAGACGCTCAATGACTACAAGGCTTTCGATATTCGCTTCAACAAGCGCGACCGCACGCATACGGAACTGCTGGAGCGGGGGACGGGAAGCGCGATGATGATGGAGCTCAAGTAGCGCTTCAGCGCATGCTGCTCTGCCCCGTCCGCGATTGCCGCATGCCTCTTGCGCGCGACGACCGTCGGCTCTTTTGCGCGCAGGGGCATTCCTTCGACGTGGCTCGCAGCGGCTACATCAATCTGCTCCAACCGCAGGACCGGCGATCGAACCAGCCGGGCGATACGATGGCAGCAGTTCGAGCGCGGCGGCGATTGCACGATCGGGGCGTCACCAAGCCACTGTTGGATGGTATTGCCGGGATTCTGTGCGCGTCGAAGGACGATGTCGTTCTGGATGCCGGCTGCGGTGACGGCTTCTACCTGGGCACTTTGGCGCGCCAGGCCGGCTTCAGCGCGCACGGCGTCGACATTTCGGTTCCGGCCATCGAAGCCGCGGCGCGGCGCTACCCGGAGTGCGAGTGGATCGTGGCGAATGCCGACCGCTTCGTGCCCTACGCCGACCGATCGTTCTCGATCGTCATGTCCATCACCGCTCGCATGAACGCCCAAGAATTCCGGCGCGTGCTGCGCAACGACGGACGCCTCCTGGTTGCATTGCCGGCAGCCGACGATCTCATCGAACTGCGCGGCTCGGGCCACGATCGGACCGCGCGAACCATTCAGACGTTCGCGAACCGGTTCACGCTCCTGGAGCAGCGCCGCGTCAGCACGACCGCCGATCTTGACGCCGCCGGCGTTCACGACGTTCTGCTCTCCATCTACCGGCCCATGCAATCGCGACGCATCGAAGCGATGCGCGTCACGTTCAGCCTGGATCTGTTGCTGTTTCGGCGCCTACCGCCCGGCGAATTTCACTGATCATCGTTCGCCGGCAGCGCTGCACCCGGCTGCGAGGGCGCCAGGCTGAGATTGGGATGCAATGTCCTCATATCCGGAGGCGCAGAGGGCTGAATCGTCCCCATCCCGTTGGTGAGGCCGAAGGCGTAAATCTTGCTATCGTCAGAGCCGATGTAGACCGCCCCACTGGCCACTGCCGGAGAGCCTTCCACTACGAGGCCGGTGGAGTAGCTCCACAGCGGGGTGCCGCTGGCTGCGTCCAGGGCGTAAACGTTGTTGTCCTGGGACGCGACGTAGAGCACTCCATTCGCATAGGCGGGCGAACTCTCCACAGCGCGGCCGGTCGTGTAACTCCACAGCACGTTGCCGTTGCGGCCGTTCAGCGCGTAAACGTTGTTGTTGTACCCTCCGAAGTAAACCACCCCATTTGCCACCGCAGGCGAGCTGACCACCAGAGTGCCGATTTGGAAGCTCCAAAGGAGAGCGCCCGTGGACGCATTCAGAGCGTACAGATTGCCATCCGCCGACCCCACATAGACTACTCCATTCGCCACCGCGGGCGAGGACATCACCTCGCCGCCGGTGGTATAGGTCCACAACTTGGTGCCATCCAGCCCCAGAGCGTAAACCTTGCCGTCGTTGGAACCCACATAAATTACTCCGTTCACCACAGCCGGCGAGGAAAACACCGAGCCTCCCGTGGGGACGTACCACAGCAGGGAGCCATTACTGGCCTTGATAGCGTAAATGTTGTTATCGAACGACCCGACATAGAGCACTCCATTTACGACTGCCGGCGACGATTGCACGAAGCCGCCGGTGGCGTAGGTCCAGAGCGTGGCGCCGGTGCTGGAGTTCAGAGCGTGAATCTTGTTGTCGTTCGACCCGAAATAAACCACTCCATTTAGCACGGTCGGCGAAGACAACACGCTGCCGCCGGTGGGTAGTTGCCATAGTAGAGCGCCAGTGCTGACCTGCAGAGAGTAGATGCTGTTATCGGCCGACCCCACATACAGTATTCCATTCACAATCGCGGGCGCTGAATATACGGCGCCCTTCGTCGGATAGCTCCACTTGATATCTATGCCGCTGACGGTACTGGGACTTAATAAGTTTTCATAGACATCGAACCCCTTGTGACTGGGCGCGAAGTGGAATTGGGTCCAGTTAGAAAAGACGGTGAATGCCACCTGCGCTCCGGTATCATTCGATCTCTGGACGGCGCTCACCCAGTGCGTTCCAGGTAAGGCCGAGGCCGGCACTTCGATGGCGATGTTGGAAAATGCTCCTGAGGCATTGGCAATGGCCAGCGCTTGATCGGTAGTATCGAAATACAGGTCGATGGCGGCATGCGCGGAAAACCCGCTTCCCGACACAGTTGTCGATCCAGTGGGAGGCCCCGCTTTGGGCGAAAGGGTAATGGTTTGGCTGAAAGCTGCGCTGCTGAGCGCTAGCGCGATCGTCAGTATCGAAGGTCCCTGGCTGTATTTCATAGCAAATGCCCCTACTTTCTCCTCTAGTCTGTTTTTGCTCCGGGAATTGATTCTATCCCGAAAACCGCCGTCGCGGGTTTCCTACTGCTCATCCGCTTCTTAGGCCGTTCATCGGAATCCCGCTCGGAATCCGCCGTTCCCCGCTTATTCTGGATTCGCAAGGAGTTCCCAATGAAACTGCAAAAAACAACCATCGCCGCCGTGATCATCCTTTCCGCCGGCGTCCTTTTGAGCCAGGACCGTTTCGATTTCAAGGTCCGCAACTACTTTTTCGCCGGGCTAGCGGGCGACGCAGCTTCGCTCCAGAAGGGAATGAAGATCTGCGAAGAGATCCTCGCGAACGATCCCAAGCAGCCTGAAGCGCTGGTGTGGCACGGAATGGGCCTGGTCAGCCAGTCGCGCGAAGCATTTCAAAAAGGGCGACGAGCAAAACGGCGCGGCTTTCTGGCAGCGAGGGTTGGACGAGATGGATCAAGCCGAAGCCATGGCCCCCAACGATCTGGGCGTCCGCATTGTTAGAGGCGTCTGTGCTCTTGATTGCCTCTCAATACCTGCCCGAAGAGGCGGCACACCCTTTAATGGAAAAGGGCCTGAGTGATTACGAGAAAGCGTATTCGGTTCAAGGCCCCGACCTCAGCCATTTGGGTACGCATAAGAGCGGCGAGCTGATGATCGGCATGGCCGATGCTTACGCCCGGCTGGGCCAGCAGGACAAGGCGCAGCAGTGGTTCGAGCGCATCCAAAAGGACCTGCCTGGCACGCCCTACGCCAATTCCGCGGCCACGTGGCTGGAGACAAAGACGCTGGCGCCGCAAAAAGCCGGCTGTCTGAGCTGCCACACCGGTTCGACGGACCAGAGCAAGTAAGATAAGAGGATAAGCTCACTCATGAGCACGCCAACGTATCGGACGAGCATTCTGAAGGCCGTGATTTGGGATTCGGCGTTCGCCCTCATTCCGACGATCCTGCTTTTCACCATGAGTACGAACACAACATGGTCTGGACTGTTCGAAGAGTTTCGTTTCTCTTGGATCTATTCCAACTGCATCGGTGGCATTGCGTTCTTCGTGATTCCCAAGGTGTGGATCGCAACATGCGAGCAACCACAATGGTTTCGTTGGAGCGCCCGCGTGGCTACCATGTTTGCCGCATGCGTGGCGGGCTCTTTGATCGCCGGTTTGTTGTTCGTCGCGTTGCGCTGGCAGCCCATGAACCTTTATTGGCCGCAGTTTCTGGGATCGCTCAAGTTCGCCGCCGTTTTGACCATCGGCGCCGGGCTCACCATCGGCATCTACAGCACGCTGCGCGAGCGCCTGGATGAGACCACGCTGCAACTCCGCACCAAGGAATTGGAACGCGAGCGCGCGCTCAAGCTGGCCACCGAAGCGCAGTTGGCTTCGCTTGAATCGCGGATTCATCCGCATTTCCTGTTCAACACGCTGAACTCCATTTCGTCGCTGATTCCGGAGGACCCGGCGCGCGCCGAACGCCTGGTGGAGCAAATGGCGGCGCTGCTGCGCTTCTCGCTGGATGCCAACCAATCCGGCCTGGTGCCGCTCTCGAGCGAACTCAAGATCGTCGGCCGATTATCTGGAAATCGAACGCGCCCGCTTTGGCGACCGCCTGCGCTATCAGATCGATGTTCCCGCCGACTTGAACGAATCCCGAATTCCGCCGCTGTCGCTCCAGACGCTGGTGGAGAACAGCGTAAAGTACGCCATCGCGCCCGATCGCGCGGGTGGTGAGATTCGCATTACCGGGGCTCGATCGGATGGCGCTTTCCGCGTCGAAGTTTCGGATCCGGGCCCGGCTTTCCAGCTTGAATCGGCGCCCGCCGGCCACGGACTGGACAATCTCAAGGGCCGATTGTCGACGCTGTTCGGGGATCGGGCGGCGCTCCTTTTGCAGCGCGTGGGCGGCCGCAATAACCTGATTCTGTCGGTTCCGCTCACTGTCAATGGACATGCGGGCATTCCTGGTTGATGACGAAGCGCTCGCGTTGAAGCGCCTGCAGCGGATGCTGGCCGCCACCAAGCGGGTGCAGGTCGTTGGCACGAGCACCGACCCGGTGGCAGCCGTGCCCGCCATCCTGGAAGCGAAGCCCGACATCCTGTTCCTGGACATCGAAATGCCCGGCATGACCGGTTTTGAGATGCTGGCTCATCTTCAGCCGCAGCCCTGGGTGGTGTTCACGACGGCCTATGATCGCTATGCGCTCGAAGCCTTCGGCGTCAACTCGGTGGATTATTTGCTGAAGCCCATCGAAGCGGCGCACCTGGATCGCGCACTCGATAAGATCGAACGCCTGCGCGGAGACGCCGCCGCTCCCCCGGAATGACCGAGCTGATCGAGCGTCTGGCCGCGGCTGCCGGCGCCGTGCGATCGCCCGCTTATCCGGACCGCGTTGCGTCCAAGGTTGGCGAGCGCATCGAGTTTGTCGATCTGGAACAAGTGACGCACTTCTTCGCCGCCGACAAACTCACCTTCGCGGCCACGGCGGCCAAGAACTACGCGGTGGACTATACGCATCCAGGAGCTGGAGCAAAAGCTGGATCCGGGCAGATTCGTGCGCGTGCATCGCGCCACGCTGGTCAATGTGGCGCACGTCCAGGAACTGCACGCCTGGTTCGCCGGCGAGGATGATGGTGCGCTTGAAGGATCCCAAGACACACCGAGCTGAAGGTGTCGCGCGATCGCGTGCGGGTGCTGAAGGAGCGCTTGGGGATCTAGCCGGTTCGCAAACCAGCGGAAACCATCCAAAAAACGTTACCCTAGTAATTCATGCAGTCTACCGTCAGCCCGGCTCAAGCCGAGGCGCCGAAACATACGGCCGAGAAACTGGTTTTCTCCATCCTGCTCGCGGCCGCTTTCTGCCACTTCCTGAACGACATGGTGCAATCGCTGATTCCGGCGATCTATCCCATTCTCAAAAAGTCTTTCCATCTCGATTTCAGCCAGATCGGGATGATCACGCTGACCTATCAGATCACGGCGTCGCTCCTGCAGCCCCTTATCGGCCATTTCAACGATCGGCACCCCCGGCCTTATTCGCTGGCCATCGGCATGGGCTTCACGCTGGTCGGCCTGGTGACGCTTTCGCGCGTCACCACGTACCCGACGCTTCTGATGGGCGCGGCGCTGGTGGGCATCGGATCGGCGGTGTTCCATCCCGAATCCTCCCGCGTGGTGCGCATGGTCTCCGGCGGACAGCACGGCTTCGCCCAAGCGCTGTTTCAAGTAGGCGGCAACGCCGGATCGTCGCTAGGCCCGCTGCTGGCGGCTTTCATCGTGCTGCCCAACGGCCAAAGCAGCCTGGCGTGGTTTTCGGCAGTCGCTCTGCTCGGTATCATCGTGCTGGCGCGAGTCGGTTCCTGGTCCAAGAAGAATCGGCCGCCGGTGCCGAAAATCCCGCTCCGCAGAAAACGGAATATCATCCGCTGTTATCTCCGCGAAAGGTCTACTTATCGCTCACGCGTTCTGATCGCTCTGATGTTCTCGAAGTTCTTCTATCTGTCGAGCCTGAACAGTTACTACACATTCTTCCTGATCAGTAAGTTCCACGTCTCGGTGCGCAGCGCTCAAATCCACTTATTCATGTTCGCGGGCGCGATCGCGGCGGGCACCATCATCGGCGGACCCATCGGCGATCGCATCGGGCGCAAATACGTCATCTGGTGCTCCATTCTCGGCGTGCTGCCGTTTACCTTGCTGCTGCCCTATGCGAACCTGTTCTGGACCAGCGTCCTCAGCGTGGTCATCGGCGTGATTCTGGCCTCGGCCTTCTCCGCCATTCTGGTCTACGCGCAGGAATTGATGCCGGGAAGAATCGGAATGATCTCCGGCCTGTTTTTCGGATTGGCTTTCGGCATGGCGGGGGTTGGCGCGGCGTTGCTTGGCAATCTGGCCGATCACACCAGCATCGCCTTCGTCTATCAAGTTGTGCTCGTTCCTGCCGGCCATCGGCTTACTAACCGGATTCCTGCCGAATCTGGAGACCAGAAGGCAGCGCACGATGAAGCCGGTGTAACTACTCTCCAGCGACGGCGCTTCTGCGTTCCATCAACACCACATCGCGCCAGCGGCCGTTCATCTGTCCCAGCCGCTCGCGCTAGCCAACCACGGCGGAATCCCGCGCGCTCGTGCAGCGCGATGCTCTGCGACATTTTCGGGGAAGATGCCGGCCTGCAGCGTCCAGAAGCCCTGGGCTTCCGAATCGGCTATCAGGCGCGCCAGCAGGGCTTCCGACTCCGCGGCCTCGCGCGGACTCCGCCACGTAGATGCTCACCTCAGCCACGCCCGCGTAGACGCACCGGCTGGAAACGGCGCTCAGAGCGGCCCATCCCAAAACATCGCCGGCCTCTGAGCGCGCCACAATTCTGGCGCCAGTCAAGTGAGCCGCGTCCCACTGTTCCCACTCGGGCGCGGTCTGCTCGAAGGTCGCGTTTCCCGTGGCGATGCCTTCCAGAGTAGATTGCGCGCACGGCCGGCCAATCTGGCGGCCGCATCGGTTCAATGGATAATGCCGGGACTTGCCTGCGCTCCATCTGCCGATTGTAGCCCCTCCACTTCCGCCAAACGGCGAGTCAGATAGCGCCGCTCCGGATCATTCGTCACCAGGGCCAAAGCCTGCCGGTAGGCGTCCGCCGCTTCTTTCCAGCGACCCTCGCGCCGCAGCAGATCCGCTCGCGCGGCGGGCAGCAGATGATATCCGGCTAGCTCGCCCTTCGCCTCCAGCGCGTCGATCAACGCCAGCCCTTTCGAAGGACCCTCGGCCATCGCAATCGCCGCCGCACGATTCAGTTCCACAACCGGCGATGGCTGCTTCTCGAGTAAAGCGTCATACAAGCGCGCGATCTGCGCCCAGTCGGTATCATTCCGCGCGCTCGCGCCCGGGCGTGCAGCGCCGCGATGGCCGCCTGTAACGCGTATTCTCCGGTGGCGCCCTCGCGCAAAGCGGCTTCGAGCAGCGGCACGCCTTCGGCGATCTCTCGCCGATCCCAGAGCTCGCGATTTTGCTCTTCCAGCGTGACGATTTCCTCGTCGGGCCCGGAGCGCGCCATGCGCCGCGAATCGTGCAGCAGCATCAGGGCCAGCAAGGCCCGCAGCTCCGGATTCCGCGGAATCAATTCACAGAGCAATCGCCCCAGCCGGATAGCCTCATCGCAAAGTTGCCGCCGAATCCAGATCTTGCCCGAGGTGGCGGCGTAACCTTCCGTGAATACCAGGTAAACCACCAGCATGACGCCGTCCAGCCGCTCGGCCAGTCGTCTCTCGCGGCGGCATGGCGAACGGAAGTCGCGCATCCCGGATCTTGCGCTTCACCCGCACCAGGCGTTGCGCCATGGTGGCAACCGGCAGCAGAAAACCGCGCGCGATCTCTTCGGTTGTCAAGACCGCACACCGTCCGGAGCGTCAGCGCCACTTGCGCCTCCACGGCCAGCGCCGGATGGCAGCAAGTGAAAATCAGCCGCAATTGATCGTCCACCATGGCAGCGTCCGACAGATCGATCTCGGATTGTTCCAGCACGGCAAGCTGTTCGATCTCCGCATGCTTTTCTTGAAAGCGCGCACGCCGTCGAAGCTGATCCACCACGCGATTGCGGGCCGTGGACACCAGCCACGCGTACGGACTGGCAGGCGTTCCATCGCGCGGCCATTGTTGCAACGCAGCCACAAACGCATCCTGCACCGCTTCTTCGGATAAATCGAAATCGCCCGTCAGGCGCACGGTGGTGGCCAGCACGCGCCTCCACTCCTCGCGATAGAGCGATTCCAGATTCATCCGGTTGCTCGAAGGCAAATTGCCTAAGATACGCGGCGGCACCAGCGGTCTCACCTCAATGGATCCAATGCGCGCCGACGGCACCCGCTCGGCAATCGCCAGAGCCTCATCCAGATCCTTGGCCTCAATCAAATAGAATCCTCCCAGCTGCTCCCGCGTCTCCGCGAACGGCCCATCCGTCACCTGACCGTTTGCCATCGCGCATGCGCACCGTGCTGGCGGTTGCCACGGGCTGCAACTGGTGCCCGGCGCGATGATTCCCCGATTGCTGGATGCTCTGGGTAAAGCGTCCGTAGTCCTGCATACATGGCAGCCAACTCGGCCTCGCTCATCTTGCCGAAGTCCGCCTCGTTATCGTAGATCAATAGTAGATACTGCATATGCCTCCTTGGCCTTTCACTCGATAGTCGAACGGCGCAGCGGGGAATCGACACTATCGGGAAAATCTTTTTGTGCGCGATCGCACGCGCGCCACCAGGTACCAGACAATCAGGACGTTGACGACGGTGACAACCAGCTTCACCACCGTGAAATGCCGCGCCAGCTCGTAGATCTCGAGCGGGATGAAGGCGCCGGTGGTAATGATGGTGAAATATTCCGCCCAATGTTTGCGCAGCAGCAGCCCGAAGCCTTCGGTCAGGAACAGCCCGGCGTAGATGAAGGTGCCCACGCTCAGCTCCTTCAATTGCTTCGGCGTCACGCGGAAAATCTTTGCCAGAAGTCCATGAATGTAGCGATTATCGGTATCCACGCGCAGCACCTGGGCCCAGTGCATGACGGCGCCGGAAAGGTCTTTATGCAGGAACTTGATGGCGCCGATTCCCACCGCGATCAGCAGCAAGGCTTTGAAGAGCTTGAATAACCCGATGAGAAACAGCACGAATGAGAACGGCTCTTTCGATGACTGCTTCTTGAATGCTTTGCGAGGTGCTTTCACGCGCGGGCTCATATTCGAATGTAAAACTCGCCGGTCCCGATAATTTCCGCTGGGCCGGCCAGATAAACTGAGTCATCCCATCGCAGTTGCAGCGATCTCACCGGCCGGCGTCTGAACTGTAACGGGGCTGGCCGCCACCTTCCGCAAGATCGCGGCTACGGCCGCGCCGGTTGATCCGGTGCCTGAACTGAGCGTTACTCCCGCGCCGCGCTCGTAGAAACGTGTCTCGATAGTATGGGCGTCGATCACCCGCACGAACGATACATTAGTCCGTTTCGGAAACCGCGCATGGCCCTCGATCTCCGCGCCCAGCGCCTCCCAATTCTCGGGAAAGCTCGCGGACGAAAACCACGCATTGGGGATTGCCGACATCCAGGATGGTCACCTCTTGCGCGCCGGCCTGGAGAGGAATGTTGCAGCGGATCTGGCGGCTTTCGAAGATGGGCGAGCCCATGTTCATTTCGAACCAGAATCGGCGGCCCTCCCGGCGGAGCAAGCGCAGATGCTTGGGTCCGGCGCCGGTCTGGATGGTCACTTCATCCACTGCCTGGCCTGCCGTCTGCGCCAAGTGGACGAGCAACGCAGCCGCGCAGCGTGTTCCGTTGCCCGAGATCTCAGGCTCGCTGCCATCGGCGTTAAACAGCCGAATGGCGTTGCCGCGGATTAAGATCCAGCCGTCGGCGCCAATGCCGGTGTGACGATCGCAGATGGCGCGCGCGGTGGAGGGGAGATCGACATCGGGAACCTGGTCCGCCGGAGTGAGCAGAAAATCGTTTCCCGCGCCGTGCGCTTTGGTGAAAGGGATAGGCATGGTCGGAATGGATCAGTCCCGCTTGTAGATTTCGATCACTGGAGCGCCTTTGACCTTGACCGTTTGTACCAGATGATAGCGAGGGCCGGTTTTGAGCGACGCATTCTGGATCGCCGTGGCCACCGTGTCGCCCGCAATTAGCCACCGCCCACTCCTCGTGCAAAAACAGATCCGGCCGCGTGGTGGCCGCCATCCACGCCGGTTCATCGCCATCGTACAGGGCTTCGCGCAACGGGATACCAGCCTCGCGCAGGATTCCAGTCAGATCGCCGAAGCTGGTTACGATGCCTGGCGCCGGGATGATAGGAGCCGGCGAGTGACGATGCGGCCGCTTTCGTCCAGGCGCGGCGCGTGATGGAGTTGACTTGCGATTCTTTCCAGGTGACCCAATCGCGGGCTGAGGCCGTAACGAGCCAGGGCGCAAGCGCAGCCATGCACGATGGTCGCCTGCGATCCATGAGCGCCAAGCGCTGCGGGGCCAGCAGCACCAGGCCTGCCACCCGCGATAGCGAGCAGCGGCAACGCGGTGAGTGCGTAACGAGTGTTGTAGTAGGAAAAGGGCCAGAGCGTCGGAACGTAGATCGGGCGTTCCGCCGGAGTGCATGCTCCAGATGTAAAACAGCGGCGGAAGGGCGGCGAGCAGCAGCGGCCAATACAGACGCTTCACCAGCGCGCCCGCGAGACCGGCGATCCCGATGGCAGCACAGCGCCCCAACCGGCGCAGAGACGCACTGCCGTGAGATAGTAGAACGCAGCCGCTCGCCAATCGTGATCGCCCGGATAAGGCGCCATGTTTTGCGCCAGCGCCCGCCGGTAGATGCTCATGGGCGAATAAGGTCCATTGTAGAATTCGAGCGGATTGGAATAGATCCACCAATTGTGGCCGAGCCAGTAGAGCGGGGCCGAGCGCCGCGAAGGCGGAGAAGAGCAGGGCGGCGGCGAACCTGTGCTTTCGTCCGACAATCAAGAAATAGAGGGCAACGAACGGGATGACGAACCAGCCTTCGTAGCGGGCCGAGCGACGCGGCGACGCTCGCAACGCCCGCGCCAACCACGGCAGCGAACGATTGCGTTTCGCGAAACAGGACGGTGAAGTACAGCAGAGCCATCAACGCCGCCAGCACTACCGTCTCGGTCATCGGAGTGGCTTGCAAATACAGCAGATTCGGATTGAGCGCCAACAGGCCCAGCGACGCGAGTGCAACGGCGGACGAATGCGTCGCGCGTCGCAATGCCGCGTACAGGAACACGCCGGCACAAACGAAACACGCCGAAGATGGGATGGCGCCCGCCAGGCCGCTGCGCCACAGCGCGATCGTTCCGCACCAACGGCAGCATCAGCACATGCGGCAGCGGCAGCCAGACCGTCCCGATCTGATCGTAGCCGGGCTTGCGCGAATCGACAATGCGGCGCGCGATATCCAGATGCGCCTCCGCGTCGCCATAATACAGAGTCCAGCCCGAATGATTTACGTACGCAGTGGCCAAGCCGCCGATCGCGGCCAACGAGACGAAGACCAGCGCGAGTTCAAGCCAGAGTGTTCTTCAAAGTTTCGCTTCAAAACTCCGTGAAGTCCCGGAACTCCTGGAAGCGCGCGTCGATGTCTTTGCGGGTGAGCGTGCGGAAACGATCCACGCCGAACTTCTCGCAGCAGAAGCTGCCCATGACGGAGCCGTAGATCACGGCGCGGCTGATATCCTTGGCGTCGACGTGTCCGGCCTTGAGATCGATGCCTTTTTCGGCCAGATAGCCGATGAATCCGCCGGCGAAGCAATCGCCCGCGCCGGTGGGATCGAAAACTTCCTCGAGCAAGTAGGCGGGAACCATGAAGTGCGAGTCGCCATGGAACAGAATGGCGCCGTATTCGCCGCGCTTGATCACCAGCGTCTTGGGGCCCATCTCCATGATCTTGGCCGCGGCGCGCCTGAGGTTGTTTTCGCCCGAGAGCATGCGGGCTTCGCTGTCGTTGATGAGCAGAAAATCCCAATCGTGGATGGTCTTCAGCAGTTCGTCGCGAAAATCCTGGATCCAATAATTCATGGTGTCGCCGCCGGCCAGGCGAAGGCCGTTCATCTGCTCGCGCACGCTGCGCTGCAGGGTGGGCTGAATGTTGCCGAGCAACAGGTAGGGCGATTTCTTGTAGCTTTCCGGCAGCTTCGGGTTGAAATCGGCGAACACGTTCAGATCGGTGCGCAACGTGGTGCGATCGTTCATGTCGTTGCGAATAGACGCCTGCCCAGAAGAAGGTCTTGCCTCCCTTCACGCGCTCCAAGCCTTCCAGATCGATTCCGCGATCGGAGAGCAGCTTCTCGTCTTCAGCGGCGAAGTCGTCGCCCACTACGGCGACTATCTTGGTCTTGGCAAAATAACTGGCGGCTAAACAAATGTAGGTGCATGCGCCGCCCAGCATGCGATCGACTTTGCCATGCGGAGTTTCAACTCCGTCATAGGCCACCGAACCAACTACGACAATGGACATAGTTTTGATTCTAGCTGACCGACGTCCCTTGTGGTCGCGGTTCAGTTAGGGGCGGTCGATGTTAGTGCAGATCGACGAGCTGGCGCCGGTGATGCGGTAACGTGTCACGCTCCTGCACGAACACCACGGCGCGCAGGTTTTCGCGCTTCCACTCGTGAGGCAGGCGTAGCGTGGATACGAGCTGGCCGCCGTTGGCTCCCTGCGGTTTTATGCGGCCGATTACGCCGAAGCTTCTGACCACCGAGGAGTGCCGCAAGGTGCGGCCGCTGTTCTCGCCGCGCTGCACAAAAGTGGTTAGGCCGCCTTCGGTGACGGCGAGATAAACATTAGAGTCGCGCCATTTGGCGGATTTGGCATTGGTCACCTGGACGGAAAGATCCAGCAGGTCCGGGTCGCGCGAATTGGCATTGGCTCCGAGACCCACCAGCGTGGTAGCGGTCTGGGCCGCGGCTGCGATTTCGTGATAGGCGCGGTTCATATCGCTGCCGACGAACGCGGTCTGCCCGTTCACCACCATTTGCGGCGTGTAAATATTGCTGGCTTTAAACGCCACGGCGTAATCGTTTTGCCGCGCGCGATACTGGGGAGACGAGAACGGATCGGTCCAGCCCAGCTGATTCCAATAATCGACGTGCTCCTCGATCGCGATGACTTGCGCGCCCGCAACGGGCTGGGTCTGCTCCAGGCGGGCCAGCAGGCGGTCCGCGGCGGGACAGCTGGAGCAACCTTCGCTGGTGAATAGTTCAACGATGACCGGGACAGGCCGGTCGGCCGCCAAGGCCAAGGGCGCGCCAATGGCAAAGGCAAGAAAGCTCAAATACCGCATAGCTCATAGCATATTACGCAATTAAGCCGGCTGCGTGGCGGGGGTGAATCCGACGTATTGCACCTCTTCCTCGAGTTCCAGACCGAACTGCGTCCGCACCCGCGATTTCAATTCGCCGATCAGTTCGCACAATTCACGCGCCGTCCCGTCGCCGGCGTTGTAGATCAAGTTGGCGTGATAATCCGCCACATGAATGCCGCCGCTTCGCATGCCCTTGGCGCCCACTTGTTCAAGGAAATATGCCGAGGGGGCCTTTCCTTCGCGGACCACCCGCTCGGGAATTTGCCGCCGCACGGATTCCGGCAGCTCCGCCAGGATCAGGTTCTTGAAGATGCTGCCTGCGCATTTCATGGTGGCAGGATATTTCGCGAGGCGAATTTTGAAGATTTCGTCGGCGGTCTGCGCGCAACTCGGCCGGCGGGCGCCGGTGTCAGGGCCAGTTCGACGTCAAGAATGATCCAGTCCTTGTGCTCCTTGAAGACGCTCTCGCGATAGCGAAATCGGCACTCCTGCGGGCCGAACAACCGCACCTCCCCGCCGTCCAGAAACCGACCTGCCGCACGCGCTCGTCGATGGAATGGCCATACGCGCCCGCGTTCCCATAGACGGCCGCGCCCACCGACCCGGAATGCCGGTCATGGTCTCCAGGCCGCGCAGGCCGTGATGGATGGAATAATCCACCAGCGCCTGCAACTCGGCTCCAGCTTCGGCGCGCACCGTTGAGCCGTCACGCTCGATCCCCTTCGCGGTAAGGCGCAGCACGATGCCATCGAAGCCCCGATCGGAAACGATCAGGTTGGTGCCATCGCCGATCACGCTGTAAGCGGCGCCGCTGGCCTGCGCGATTCGTAAGGCTTCGGCGAAAGCCTGTTGGGACGCCGCCTGGACCAAGACGTCGGCCGGGCCGCCGATTCCGAAGCGCGTATGCCGGCTCAGCAAGACTCCCTCCGAGACGGATACATTGGGAATACTGGCGAGCTGATCGATAATCTCTTTCTGGACGGTCATCTTGTCAAATTATACGAGGAGCATCTTCGTGCGAACTGCTTTTGCCGGTTTTCCGCCGGAGATGGTTAAGTTCTTTCGAAGCTTGAAGCGCAACAACCGGCGCGAATGGTTTCAGCCACGCAAGCATCTTTTCGACCAGCACATCAAAGCGCCGATGCTGGAGCTGATCGGCGCAATCAACACGGAGCTGGCGAAATTTGCGCCCGAATATGTCACGGAGCCCAAGAACGCGATCTTCCGCATCTATCGGGACACGCGCTTCAGCGCGGACAAAACGCCCTACAAGACCCACATTGCGGCGTCATTTTCGCGGCGGGGCGGCGAGCGACTGGGGGCCGGCGGATTCTATTTCAGCGTCTCGCACGAGGTGATCGAAGTTGCCGCCGGCATTTGGCATCCCGATCGCGACGTAACGCTCACGGTGCGCAACCACATCGCGGAAACGCACGAAGAACTGAGCCGGCTTCTGGCGGACAAGAAGTCGCGCAAGTTGGCCGGGGAGTTGAAAGGCGACGCGCTGAGCCGGTCGCCCAAAGGCTTCGACCCGGCACATCCGGCGGCGGAGTTCATCAAGATGAAAGATTGGGTTTTGGACGTTGCGCTCGAGGCCAAGCTCGCCACAACGCCACAGCTGCACGGCGCAATCGTGGAGCGCTTTCGCGCCATGGCGCCGGTGCTTGGATACCTGAACCGTCCTCTGTTGGCACGAAAGCCGGTCAGGGACTTACTAGCAGATCATTGGTGACGGAAAAAACGCCCGGGACTCCGTTGGCGGCAATTCCGGCGCGCAGGCTGTACACTTCCAAGCCGGGTTGGCTGTATATCGCACGTTAAACCGCTCTGCGGATCTGATCGTCCGATGGACGAGGGCGGCAGCACCTCGATTTTGTTCACGACGTTTCCCACGCCCTCAATCCTTTTGACAGCCTTCTCGGCGTCGCTCTTCAATGTCGGCCTGGTTACCTGACCTACCAACGTAACCGTGTAGCCATCCACTTTATAGGCGAGGTTGTCAAAAACGCTGTAGTAGGGAAGTGTCACCAGCTCGTGGCGCACCTCGCGCGCGATTCTGTCCTCGCCTTTGGAGGACGCCCCGCTTTGCGCAGCTGCCGGGAAAACCACAACGGCAAGGAGCAGTGAAGTAGCCAACAGAAGAATCAGTCTCATAGAGCCTCCACCCCAGGTTAGACCAGTCGAAAGGCAACGTTCATTTGGAAATTGCGGGAGTCTCCCTGCGGGCTGGTTTGTTGGGGAAAGGATTACCGCACGGAGGCGTAGCTGCTTAGTTGATTTTGTAGACGAATAGCCGGTAGGGTTTTAGAGAATGTCGCCCCACTAAACGGGAATTTCTCTTAAGTTACAACATAAATTACAATTAGGATATAATTACAAAACATTACACGTCAAATTAGTGAAAAGGTGCACATCAAATAGGACTTACCGTTACTAATAGGCAGTACCATGACTTTCAGTTCTATCAGTCCTGTGAGAAGGCGTCTGATATCGTTGATCGCGAATTCGCCGTAATTCGACCGGCCGCCGGCCTATTGCAGGCCTGCGGGACCACTAAAACCAAGGAGAATCAACATGAAGAAGCTCACTATATCACTCTGGCTCGCACTCGCCGCCGCCGGAATTTTCGCCATCCAAGCCATGCCGTCTAAGCACAGCGTCGCGATGGATATGCCGCTTCCTACGTGTCCGCCGGAGTGTCCAATCAGCAAGTAAACCTACGAAGCCTGCGGCGAGATGTCCTCGATCGCGCCTGGCCGCAGGATATTAGCTTCATCGCTCGGCGAGCAATGGGGCTTGAGAACACTAAACCAGCAAATAAAGCAAAGGGTTAGCCCAGAAGCTAGATAGCCGTTCACGAAGCGTGGTCCTAACTCCAGCCCATGCCCGCAAGAGAGTCACAATCGCGTAAATTCCGAAATACGCGGCCAGCAGCCTTCATGCCGAAAAAGGTTGACTCGTGTTGTTCCATTGTGAACACGACAGAAATAAGGCGGCAGACAGCATCAGAAAAATGGCCAGAACGCTCGAAACATAGCGCGTCACAAGAAACCCGAATTGCATCATGGCGATCAAGTGCGGAGTGCCAGCCCTCGCCAATTCCGTTCTCACCGGAATACCCGCGGCGACCAATGCTGTCAAAAGCGAGAAAAGGAGCAACGGCCGCGTCTGTCGAACCACCGATCCGTGGCCCCTCCACATTGCGGCATGCACTTCCAGCGCACCGCGACCTGCGCCAGCAGCACGATAGGTTCAGCCACAGCCAGTAGTAGGAATAGGCCAGAGGAAGACGGGGACCTCAGCGCCCCGCATGAAATAGATGGCGCCCAGCGAGGCAGCCACTGAAAGAGCCAAATAGACCGTAAAGGTTGGGTAGGCCCTAGCCAGGCGGGTCCAGATCAAATACAGACAAAACAAAAACTCCACACCGATGGAGCTGTACCACAGCAGGTTCGTCGTGTCGAGCATGGTTGCGTTTGCCAGCGACTGCCGATACGAGGCCGTTCGGGGGACGCTCGTCCTAGGCGTCGCTAGTTTTCGATGCTGGCTTCTTCTTTGGTGGCGCTTTCTTGGCGTCTGGGTTTGCGTAGTTCGTCTGGATGGTTGCGCCGATCATTTGCAGCATGCCTTTGGCCGCGTCCGCGAATTGCCCCATCGGTTCAAGCTGAAGATACTTGTCCAGGGCCTCTTTCATTCCATCGGGCGCTACCACTTTACCGTCCGATCCGGTAGCCAGCTTGGCGGAGAGGGCAGTTGCATACTGGAATTGCGCATCGGCATAATCGGGATTGGCCTCTATCGACTTCTTGAAAGCCACTTCGGCCGCGGCCGCCTGCCCATTGTTCACGAACACGGCGCCCAGATTGTAGTAGTAGCGCCCGGCCTGCGGCGGATCCAATTGCGCGGCCTTATTCAACTCCGCCTGCGCTTCGTCGAACTTCTTGGCTTTCGCAAGAGTGAGCGCGTAATTGTTGTGGTAGGCGGGATTTTCGGGCTTCAACGCGATAGCTTTGGTGTAGGCCTCGAGAGCTTTATCGAGCGAGGGCTGCTGATCGGCTCCAGTCTTGGTTCCGGCTTGACCAACGTAGGCGTCCGCCAGGTTGGCCCAGATCACGTTCTGATTGGGATCCATTTCGACACCTTTTTGGAAGGCGTCAATGGCGGCATCATAGTTTTTGGCGGCCAGCGCGTCCTTCCCGGCGTTGAAGACGTCATTCAGAGCTTTGTTCTTGGCCATGGCGGCGTCGTTCTCTTTTTTCTGCTTCTCGAGCGCCTCCTTATCTGCCTTGCTCATCCCGCGTTCCTGCTCCGGGGCGGCGGCAGCGCCCGCCGCGACCGCGCCTGGCGCCGGTTTTTGCTGCTGTGCGCTTTGCTTCAGATCGAACGAGACATTGACCGGATCGCCCAATTGGGTCCGCACGCCCTTCGTCTCATCCATCTTCTGCCCGTCCACGATGACACTGACGGTGTAGGTGCCGGGGAAGGGAAGGCCGTTGTAGATGTAATGGCCTTTCTTGTCGGTCTTGGCTCCTTTGTAAGTGCCCTTCATGTCCTGGCGTTCAATAAGAATCACAGCCCCTTTGACCAACTGGCCATCCGCGCCTTTAACGTCGCCCTCGATCGCCGCAATCTGCGCCCACGAGGCGCCGGCGAAGAGTGTGAAACAGAAACCACCTAAAATGTACCCGCGGAACCGAGCGAGCATAAGTTTTTCCTCCCCAGGAGTTAAGCTTTCAATCCCAGCATACTACGATGTCTGTCCGCATGGTTACGGACTTTCAATAGTGTATCCGAAGTCCGGCCGGGCGCGTCATTTCAGACACCACCCGTCCAGGGAAGGATGCCAGGAGAACCGCCGACTGGCAAGTTATCATGTTTATGTTGGGTGAATACAACAAGGCGGCCGGAGCTCTGGAACGGGCTTACAGCAGGGAAGCATCCCATTCCGAGCGCGCACGCCGGCTGGGCCGCAACTGGTGGCGGCGGGACGCCTGATGTATTTTGGAGAAGCGCTTCGGTTCAGCTTCCAGGCCCTGGGGGCCAACAAGTTCCGCACCTTCTTGACGGCCCTCGGATTGGTGATTGGCAACGCCTCGGTTATTTTGGTGGTTACCATTTCGATCACCAGCCGCGAATACATTTTGGACTTGATTCGCGGCGTGGGTTCCAACCTGATCTACGCGCAATACTCCGCTGGGACCAATGACGCCACCAAGGTTGACGCCGATTTCGTCAAAATAGCCGATGTGGAAGCGGTCCGCCAGCAACTGGGCCCGCGCATCGTTGCAGCCACCGGCGTTATGAGCAACGAGGGCCGGCTGCTGATCAACGGAAAAGAGCAGGACGTGTCCGTGGTCGGCACGGATGAATACTATCCAACGGTCCGGAACATGGTGCTCCTTTCGGGGCGTTTCATTGATGAAAACGATGTGAAGGCGCGCCAGCATGTGGTGATGCTTAGCGAAAAGCTGGCGGTGAAACTCTATGGCAACGTGCAAGAAGCGGTTGGCCAGATCGTCAAGCTGTACGGCTTGCAATTCGCGGTAGTGGGAACGTTTAAAGAGCGGACGGCTACGCTCGGGCAAACGGAAATCACGAACGAAACCGTGCTGACGCCCATCACGGTGATGAAGCTGTTTATTCCCGTCGAGCGTATCGACCCAATGTATGTGCAAGCGCGGCTGGCGTCCGACGTGCGGCCGCTGACGGTAGCGATCAAGGATCTGATCGAGCGACGCCATCGCCCCGGCGCGCGCTACAACGTGGACAACCTGACGGCGATTCTGGATGCGGCGCAGCAGATAGCGCTGGTTATGACCATCGTGCTGATCCTGGTATCGACCATCGCACTGATCATCTCGGGGATCGGCATCATGAACATCATGCTGGTGACCGTGACGGAGCGCACGCGCGAGATCGGCCTGCGCATGGCAGTGGGCGCCTCGCGCCGCGCGGTACTGGAGCAATTCCTCACCGAATCGGTTGTCATCAGCATGGCTGGCGGGATGATCGGCATTCTGGTGGGAATCGCGATCCCTCTGAGCGTGCGGTTTTTCACCGACGCCATTCGCGTTCCGATCTCGATTACATCGATCCTGGTGGCCTTTGGTGTCTCGGCAGCGGTGGGCGTGATTTTCGGAATGCTGCCCGCCAATCGCGCTTCGCAGCTGAATCCGACCGAGGCCTTGAGATACGAGTGACGCCTTGTGATACGAGTGAAGCTTTGGATACGGGTGAAGCTCAAGAGATACAGGAGAAGCGCCCTTTTGAGCGGTTATTGGAACGGTTAGCGATAAACTTTGGTAAATCGCGAAGGCAATGTACCCGCGAAAGGGTGTGGATCGTATAACATACAAAAGGGTTAAACTGAATTCGTTTGTTAAGACATTTGCTGGGAGGATTGTTTGAAGACACTGGTAGCTCTGAGTGTGTCGGTTGTTCTAGGTGTCTATTGCGCGGAGGGCCAGCAAGCTCAGCAAGGCACGCAGCAACAGGGCGCGGCGCAGGCCGGCGGGCAACCAGACGCGCCACAGACTCCGCCCCCGGCTTCCACTCCAAGCTCTGGATCGTCGTCCTCATCCTCGGCGCCCGCGCCCAAAGCTGAGCGGCGCTTTTCCGGCGGCGTTACGTTGTCGGTACTGGGGCTCAGCCTCATCCCCGGAGCCACCACCACGGTCAATAATACTTCCGAGATCAGCACGCAATACCAGACCAAGGGTGCATCCGAGCGAATCGGATACGGACTCACCATCCAGGCGCGCATCACCGATCATTTCTATGTGGATCTTAGCGGACTGGTGCGGCGCATCGGTTACCAGTTGACTACCACCGTTGCGACCACCACCACCGCTATTTTAAACGGCACCAGCTATCCGGTAACCACCACGACCGAGACCCACGAAGACACGCGCTCCCGCTTGATCGACGTTCCACTTGTTCTGCGATATTACGGAACGGGCAAACGCCCGCGCAGTCCGCGCTGGTTCCTGGAAGCGGGCGGATCGTGGCGCCTGGCGAACGATATCCGCACTTCCATCGACACCACGGACGCTTCCGGCGTGAACACTTGTTGTACGTATACGCCAACCGTGCCGGATCATCGTTCCGGGATCGGGATGGTGGCGGGCGCGGGAATCCAGTTAATGGATGAGTTCGGCATCAAGGTCACGCCCGAGGTCCGCTACACCCGTTGGATTGATCAAGTCTTTGACAATCTCTCGACGCACACCCAGCGGAACCAGGTAGAAGCCGATATTTCGCTGACGTTTTGAGGCTCCGGCTCCCTTGGCCCTCGAATAGGGCACACGGTCGCGGTTCCCTAAGCGCGGAGTCGGCTGAACCGCGCGCCAGCAGCACACTCGGAGACGACCGGAAGTCATGCACTGGAGAACATCGACTCGAAGGACACCGAACGGGTGGCGCGTCAGCAAGCGTCTTAGTGCGTCGCGTCCACGGGCGGCGTTCCGTAGGTATGGAACGATTCGATGGTCTTCAGTCCCCAGGCCTGCCCCTTCCTGCGCTCGGCTTCACTCCAACGGATGGGCTTCCAATCCGGCGCCAGTATCAGGCGCGCCCCCGCGTTAGCTACCTCCACGCGATTGCCGCCGGGCTCATAGACGTACAGGAAAAACGTCTGCTGGATGGCATGCTTGTGCGGCCCGGTTTCGATGTAGACGCCGTTTTCGAGGAAAATGTCGGCGGCGCGCAGCACATCTTCCCGGCGAATCCACGGCGTAGGTCACGTGATGAAAGCGGCCCTTGGTCCCGGTGTGATCGCGCGTGTACGCAAAGTCGTAGCTCTTGTTGGTGCACGTCATCCACATGGCGGCTTCCGAGCCGTCGTCCAGCACGATCTGCTCGGTAAGCCGGAAGCCGAGGTATTTTTCAAAAAATTCGCGGTTGGCTTCGATATCCACGGCCAGGCCATTGAAATGATCCAGGCGGCGAACGTTGACTCCCGCGGGCCGGAAAGCGCTGCGCCTGATTCTTCAGCGCGGGCTTCAGCTCGGGCGGCGCCTGATACCACTGGGTCTCGTAATACAGCTCGATCTTGTGCCCGTCGGGATCCTGGCAGACGAACGCGGGCCCGTGCGCCAGATCGCCGTCGTTCCATCCGATGTCGTAGCCGGAGCCTTTGAGAGCCGCCACTCGCCGATCCAGCGCTTGCGGGCTGCGCGTGCGAAACGCCACGTGGCCCATGCCCGGCAGCTTCGACGCGGTCAGCTTCAGCGTGTGGCGCTCGTAATCGTCCCAGCCGCGCAGATAAACCGAATCGCCTTGGCGCCCGCTCTCGGTCATGCCCAACACGTTCACGAAGAAAGCCAGGCTTTCGTCGGGCTTGGGCGTCAACATTTCCAGGTGGCCCAGATGGGCCAGGTCCATAAGTGGCTCGTTCATGCGCTCTTTATTATCGGCTTCGCCGATTGCCAAATCCGTGCCCCATCAATTCACGTGATGCTCGGTAACCTCTTTGTTGTTTTCCTCGCACGAATACTCCATCAGCTCCCACTTCGGCTTCAGCGTGAAGACGCGCTTGTTGGTCGAACGGCTTGGTGTACGCTATCGGATCGTCCACGGTTACCTCGTAAGCCAGATGCATGGGGTCGGCGCGGCTGAAGCGCTGGATCACGTGCAGTTGATCGCTGTGCGGATGGCCAATCGTATCCAGGCGCGTTTTATCGTTGAATCCGATGCTATCCACCACCAGCGTGTCGCCTTCCCAGCGCCCGACGGAGTTGCCCATCCAGGTTGGATCGGGATTCTTGGGATGATCGCGCCCGTCGGTGGGAATGATCACGAAAGTGTTCCAGGCCTCGAAAAGAATCGCCACGCGCCTGGGACATCTGGAAGATCTCGAGCGGCATCGGCGTGTTCATCTGCCGCGTCAGTCCGGCCGGCAGGCAGTGCGCCGTGTAGTCGAATTTGCTCGGATCGTAAGCCTTGAAATTCGCTTCGCCCCAAGCTGTAAAGGGCAGCGGGCCGATGCCTTTGGACATGTCCTGTACATAGGGAATGTCCCATACGCCGGTCAGATCGGGCTTGCCGTCGGGAGGCGAGGAATTGGTCCTGAAGCCGGCGCAACGGCGGGAGGCGCCTCCGAAGACTGCGCGAAATCCGGCGCGGATGCTAACAAAAACGCGGCTAACGCTGCCGCCAAAATCAAACAGGAGTGGAAATGGTTTTTCACTTGGAAACCCTTCCAGACTGGTTACTCAGGGTGCCTGGACGGACCTGAATCGCTTCGTGTTTTACTATATCACTGTGAGACCCACGCTCGTCCTTCTCTTGATTTCATGCGGCGCCGGCATCCTTTGTGCTCCGGCTCTCTTCGCGCAAGCGAACGAATCACCGCTCTTCGCGCTGCCTTACAGCCCCAGCCTGGACACTTCATCCATGGACCGTTCGGTGGATCCTTGCACCGACTTTTATCACTACGCGTGCGGCGCTTGGATCAAGAAGAATCCGATCCCGCCGGATCAGGCCCGCTGGGACGTTTATTCCAAGCTCAACGAGGACAACGAGCGTTTTCTGTGGGGGATTCTGGTGGAGGCTTCCAAGCCCAGCGCGACCCGGAACCTGGTGGAGACGGAGATCGGCGATTACTTCGCCGCTTGCATGGATCAGCCCGCAGTGGAGAAGGCGGGAATCGCACCGCTGAAGCCGGAATTGGATGCCATCGCGGCTCTGCGTTCTCTGCGCGATCTGCCTGCGTACCTGGGACGCCAGCATCTGGACATCGCGGGGGATGGCATGCTGTTCGGCTTTGGCTCGAATCAGGATTTCGAGGATTCCAGCCGCGTGATCGCGTTTGCGGACGCGGGCGGCCTGGGTCTTCCGGACCGCGATTATTACACCAAGACCGACGCGAAGTCGCAAGAGACGCGGCAGAAGTATGTGGAACACGTGCAGCACATGTTCGAACTGTTGGGTGAAACGCCGGCGCGTCGCGAAGGCTCACGCTCAAACCGTGATGGACATCGAGACGGCGCTGGCGAAAGCGTCGCTCACTCGCGTGGAGAAGCGCGATCCCTACAAGCTGTTCCACAAGATGACTCCGGCGCAGTTGCAGGCTCTGACGCCGTCGTTCCATTGGGCGGACTACTTCGAGACCAGCCAGACGCCGGACGCCTCGGTCATCAACGTCACCGAGCCCGGGTATTTCAAGGAAGTCGAGACGCTGCTGCAGTCCCACAAACTGGACGACTGGAAGACTTATCTTCGCTGGCATCTGGTCCATTCCAAAGCTTCCTTGCTGCCCGCGGCCTTTGACAACGCGAATTTCGATTTCTACAGCAAATATCTGCGCGGCGTGGAACAGATGCCGCCAGCGCTGGAAACGCTGCGTGCGGCGCGTGGATGGCGACATCGGCGAGGCGCTGGGCCAGGAATTTCGTCGCCAAGACGTTCGCGCCTTCCACCAAGCAAAGCGCGCTGCACGATGACCAAGGAAATTGAAGCGGCCATGGAGAGCGAGATCAAGCAATTGCCGTGGATGGGAGAGGAAACCAAGCAACGCGCGCTCGAAAAACTGCACGGGATCGTCAACAAGATCGGATATCCGGACAAATGGCGCGATTACAGCTCCATTAAAATCGCGCGCGACGATTATTTCGGCAACGTGGAGCGCGCCACCGTGTTCGAGTCCAAGCGCGAGCTGGCCAAAATCGGCAAGCCCGTGGATCGCAACGAGTGGGGAATGACGCCGCCCACGGTGAATGCCTATTACGATCCGCAGATGAACGACATCAATTTTCCGGCCGGCGTGCTGCAGCCGCCGCTGTTCGATCCGAAGATGGACGACGCGCCCAACTACGGCAACACCGGCGCCACCATCGGCCACGAGCTGACGCACGGGTTCGATGACGAAGGCCGCCAGTTCGATGCCAAGGGCGATCTGAAAGATTGGTGGACCAAGAGCGACGCCGACGAATTCGAGAAGCGCGCCAGTTGCGTGTCCGACCAATACTCGCAATACACCGTGATCGACGACATCAAGATCAACGGCAAGCTGACGCTGGGCGAGGATCTGGCGGATCTGGGCGGCACGTGGCTGGCGTATCTGGCGTGGAAGAGCGCGACCAAGGATCAGGATTTGCAGCCCGATTGACGGTTTTACTCCCGATCAGCGCTTCTTCATCGGAATGGCGCAATGGGCCTGCGGCGACGAGCGCGCCGGAGAGCAAGCGGGCAAACGCCATCACCAACGAGCACTCACCCGAATGAATACCGGATCAACGGCGTGGTATCCAATATGCCGGAGTTTGGAAAAGCTTTCGCGTGCCGGGTGGGGCAGCCGATGGTGCACGCGCAACCGTGCCGCGTTTGGTAACCCCTTCCGCGTGAATGCAGTGGTGATGATTCCTTGTTCGCCCTCTTGCAAAGCTCCGCCGCGCAGACCGATGCGCTCACGCAGATTGCTGCACCAGCAGCAGCTCACGCCGTGGATGATCGCAGCGGCTATCGGGATCGCGTTCGTTCTGGGCGCGGCGCATGCGCTGACGCCCGGACACGGCAAAACCATCGTCGCGGCTTATCTGGTGGGTTCGCGCGGAACGCTCAAACACGCGGCGTTTCTGGGCGCGATGGTGACGTTTACGCACACTGTATCGGTGTTCCTGCTGGGCTGGCGACTTTGTTTCTATTTCAATACGTCGTGCCGCAAAAGGTGACGCAAGTGTTAGGCGCGATTTCGGGGCTTGTCCATCGTCGCGATTGGCGGCTGGATGCTCTACAAGCGTTTGCGAAGCACCAGGCGCGCACATTCGCACTCGCACGACCATGACTCATGTTCACGATCATTCGCATGCCATCATCAGTCACACCCACGATCATCATCACCACGATCATGCGCATCACGCACTACTCATCGCTGACACACTCATTCTCACGGCCCGGGCGGCCACACGCATATGCCGGATGAAATCTCGTGGTCGGGACTGGTGGCTTTGGGCGCGAGCGGCGGATTGGTTCCCTGCGAATCGGCTCTGGTTTTGTTGCTCACCGCGATTGCGCTACGGCGCGTGGGCCTGGGCCTGCTTTTGCTGGTTTCGTTTAGCCTGGGTTTGGCGCTGGTGCTGATGGCCATCGGCGTTCTGGTGATTTATGCGAAGAACCTGCTGCCGAGCGGCGCCGGCGGTAATCCTTTCTTTCCGGTCTGGATGCCAGTGGCATCCGCCGCCGTGGTGATGCTGCTGGGCGTGGTGATGACCGGCGTTTCGCTGGGCTGGATTCGGCCGCACTGGATCGCTGGATAGCGCCGCACCGGAAACAAAAGCTCTACTTCACGTACTTCGGCTCGCCGCCGGCCCAGGGATTGTAGGTCTCGGCGAAGGTCAGCCGATCCGATGTCGAGGGATGCGAAAAGAGCCAGAATTCGATGAGGCGGTTTGGGTTCGGCTCATCCAGGCCGATCTCGCCCATCACCTGAAATGAATGCGCGGCCGCAGCGGAGGAATCCGGCACAAGGCCGTGCGTGATCTCCAGGCCGTAGATATCCGCTTGATGCTCCTGCCAGCGGCTGTACGCGTTAACAACCGGCTCGGAGATAGCGCTCGCGATAGCGACTATCAACAGCAACACCGGAAGCGACGCCCAATCCGCCGACGTCGGGAATCGCCATCGAGTGCCACAGCGCGCGATCATCCAGCGAACGAGATGCGAGCCGCGAACAGCAGGACCAGCAACAACAGCCAGCAAGAGCAGGGAATTCCGGATATGGTCCAGAACGTAATGCCCCATCTCGTGGCCGAACACGAACAGCATCTCAGGCGTCGTGAGCTTCTGAAGCGTGGTATCCCACACCACCACGCGCTTCGATCCGCCGAATCCGCTGACGTACGCGTTCAGCGAATTGAGCTTTTCGCTGGCCTTCATTTCGAACATGCGGTCGGGCGGAATGGCGAGCCCGCCGCGCGCGACCAGCTTTTCCAATTGCTCCACCAGCGCGGGATGTGTGGCGGCCAGCGGCTCAAAGCGATAGAACATCGGCTCGATGATCATCGGCTCCAGATACATCACGGTAACGATGATGGGAAGCGTCGCGAGCCAGAAGTACAGCCACCAGCGGCGCGGGCTGCGGCGGATCACGGCGTACAAAAGGCACGCGAGCGGAACCGCGCACACCAGCAGTGATCAGTTCGCTTTTGGTCCAGTCCCAGAGCCAGGAGGGCCAGCTTTGGATGGACTGGTCGAATTTCAGCTCCAGATGCTGCCCGTAGATATTCGCCGGAAGATAGAGCAGGTCGTTGGTGAGCAGGAGCAGCGGGACGAAGACGAGAGCCTGGAGGAAGCGGCGCTTGGATGCGGCCTCGGCCCAGTCGCGAAATTTCGCCGCGAGTCCCGAACGCGAGGATCACGGCCAGGATGACGATGGCGTAAATCTCGCTCGCGAAATGCAGCGCAGTAGCCGGCATGCGCGTATTCGATGGCGCGTTGGAGTTTGTCCGGGGGCAGGGAATAGGACTGCGGCTGGCACACCTAAATCTTCGCGGCAGGAGAATGAAAAAAGCAACGCCCGGCGCGGCAAGCCATCAGGCCGACCGTTCCGGGCGCGAAATCACGGCAATACGACTACTTACTTGGCAGCGGGTTTGGCGCTGGTGCTGTTCACCGCCGTGGTTTTCTTGCTGTGATGCTTCTTGCTGGTCTTCACCTTGGAGGTGGACTTGGCAGTGGTGGCTTGGCGCTGGGCGCCGCCGGAGCTGGCGCAGCCGGTGTCTGGGCTGCCAGGATGGCTCCTACACTCAAGAGAGAGGCGAAAATAAGTTTGTTCATTTGGTTCTCCTTTTACGAGGGGTTCATTTCCGCCTCGCAGTAACCATCTTGCGGCCGAAGCCAGAATCAACGATAGCCCGGGTAGGGGAGTTCCCGGCGCCAATATGCGGGGGGAAGGCAGCGGATATCTTAATGAATGAAACTTTACCCACTTTTCCGGCCTCGAAATAGCCTGGGCGGGCGATTCATCGGCTCGCGCGTCTGAGCGATGCTAGAGGTGGCGTGTATTCCGATCCAGTTACGGTTCGCAAGATCCTGCGCGTTCTCGTTATCGGCTTCTCGGCCGTTATCGTGCTGCTGATGGCGGCCGGCTTCATCGGCCTGAAGAGCGCGCAACTGATTCAGGAAAACTCGGCCGAGATCGTTCACAACGGCTCTGGTCACAACTCAGTTGATCGACGAGCTGCAGCGCGAGCAGGACACCCTAAATGCCGCGTTCAACAAGCTTTCACGCGGCCCCGAACTTTCCGAGCGCGAGCGCTTGCTCGCCCAATTGGACGACGCCGATCAGGCGGTGGAGCGCATCGTTACCGAGGCTGCCGGGACGCCGCAAGCCGAACTGTGGCGCCAACTCAGTGTCGCGGTGCAAGGCTTTTCGACCGAGGCCCGGCGGCTGCTGGTGCGCAAGAACGTTCCCACTTACACCTCGCGCGACCTGCTGCGCCACCACGAAGAAGTGACCGCGATTGTGGCGCAAGATGGTGGCGAACAATTACACGCGGACGCTGGCGGCGCAGTCGCGCCTGGATCAGCGATCGGCGGCAACTGGTCAAGGAATCGCTCGGGCTGCTGGGCGGATGCGTGCTGCTGGCGTTGGTGTGCGCGATCTTCACCGTCCGAATCACCACGCAGCTTTTTCGAAGAATGGAGCAGCAATCGTCCGACCTGGCGCGCGTCACCTGGCACATGCTGGAAAGCCAGGAAACGGCGGCACGGCGCTTCTCGCATGAGTTGCATGATGAACTGGGCCAGTCGCTCACCGCGATCAAAGCCAACGTGACGGCGCTCGATCCTGCGACGCCTCCCGATCCGGCGCGCCTGGAAGACTGCCGGCGGCTGATCGATGAGGCGATTCAAAATGTGCGCGAGCTTTCGCACCTGTTGCGGCCGACCATACTGGACGACTTCGGGCTGGACGCGGGTATCCGATGGCTGGCCGAGCGGTTTGGGCAGCGCACCGGCATCGAAGTCGACTACAAATCCAGCTTTGACGGGCGACTGGCCGATGAAACCGAGACGCACTTGTTTCGCATCGTGCAGGAGGCGCTGACCAATGTCGCGCGGCATTCGGGCGCGACGCGCGTGAACATTGAGCTGGCCAGCAATGGCGATCGCGTGCATCTGACGGTCAAAGACAACGGCCACGGGTTTCAGGGTAACGGTGCCTCCGGCTTGGGATTGGTTGGGATGCGGGCGCGCGCGCAAAGCGTCGGCGGCGAGCTCGCGATCAGCTCGAACAATGGCGTCACCGTGGACTTGTGGGCGCCCTTGGCTACAAAGGGTGCTGCAGACGGTGCTACAAACTAACCATGCTGCGGATACTGCTGGCTGACGATCACGCCATGGTGAGGCAAAGGCTTTCGGCTGATCCTGGAGACGCAGCCCGACATGGAGATCGTCGGCGAGGCCGGCAATGGCCGCGAAGCCGTGGAACTGGCCGAGCAGCTTCATCCGGACGTGGTGGTGATGGACGTGGCCATGCCGGAGTTGAACGGCATTGAGGCCACGCGCCGCCTGATCGCTTCGGCTCCACGAACGCGCGTTCTGGCGCTGAGCATGCACAAGGATTCCGTTTACGTGCGCGAGATTCTGCGCGCCGGAGCCCGCGGCTATTTGCTGAAAGACTCCATCGACAGCGATCTGGTGAACGCCGTGCGCGCCGTGGCCAAGGGCGAAGGCTACTTGAGCCCCGGTGTTTCCGACGCCGTGCTGAGCGATTACCGCAAGCACGTCACCGATCCGCTGGACCTGCTTACCAGCCGCGAGCGCGAAGTGCTGCAGATGATCGCCGAAGGCAAAACCAACAAGGAAATCGCAGGCGCGTTGAACTTGAGCGTCTACACGGTGGATGCGCATCGCGGGAAAATCATGGAGAAGCTGAATCTACATTCCAGCGGCGAATTGGTGCGATTCGCGGTCCGCAATGGATTAATCGACTGACCTAAATTCTGAATTCTGAATTTTGACTTCTGAATTCTGATTGGATGGATTGATCCGATACACCCATTTTGCCCGTTCTGCGGTGGCGACGTTCGCGATTACGGCGTCGATCAAACCGCGCTTGGGCGCGAGAGAGCAGACTGGATCGGTAGCGTCTGGGTCGCCGGTGTAAAGAAACGCCTGGCAGCGGCAACCACCAAAATCGCGGGTCTTGCGCTCGCAGGAGCGGCACGGTTCCTGCATCCACTCATCGCCACGGAAGCGTTGAAATGAAGACGATTCCTCCCAGATCCAACGCAGCGGCTTCGATCGAACGTCGTCGAAACTCAAACCGGGGATGACGCGCGCGGCATGGCACGGCAGCACCACACCCGCCGGGTCGATGAGCATCAGCGCTTGCCCCCAGCCGCCCATGCAAGCTTTGGGAAAGCGCGCGTAATAATCGGGCAGCACGCAATCGATGCGCATCCGGCCCTTCAACCGCTCTCGCGCGGCGTCCACAATCGCGATCGTCTCTTTTACCTGCTCGCGCGTGGGCAGAAGTTGGCCGCGATTTTCGAAGGCCCAGCCGTAGTATTGAACGTTGGCCACTTCCAGCTTGTCGACTCCGAGCTCTTCGGCGAGCGCAATCATCTCAGGCAAACGCGCCAGATTCTGGCGATGGACCACGATATTCATAGTGAAGGCGATGCGATGCTTCCGGATGCGCCGCGCCAGCTCGAGCTTCGCCGCGTGCGCGCGGGTGCCTGCGATCTCATCTGCCTGCGCCTGCTCGGAATCCTGGAAGCTGAGCTGGATATGATCCAGGCCGGCGCTCACCAGCGCATCCAAACGCGCGTCGGCGAGTCCAATTCCAGAAGTGATCAGGTTGACGTATAAACCTGACGCCCGTCCCGACTTCACCAACTCCACCGCATCCGGCCGGGCCAGCGGCTCGCCGCCCGTCAAATGCAGTTGCAGCACCCCCAATGCCGCCGCTTCACCGAACACGCGCTGCCACTCGGCGGTGGTCAATTCGTCGGAGCGCGAACGCATCTCCAGCGGATTAGAGCAGTACACGCAGCGCAATGGGCAGCGATGGGTGACTTCGGCGATCAAGGCGTGGGGCACAAAAGTCATAGGATGTCGCTCATGCGAGGTCGAGCGCCCGCCTTTCCTGCAAGGATGCGAGGAATGCCAGCACTTCGCGGCGGATCATTTCCGGATCCGCGCCGTTGAACTCCAATTGCAGCGCGGCAATGACACCTTCGAGTGTACGCGTCCCATCGCAAAGCTCGATGATGCGCGGGCCGGGCCCGGTCAAGCGCAGCATGCTCTCCGGCAACAGAAGCACGGGGCCGAGATCGGCCGACTCCGTCATGCGGCAGCCAGCCGCGAGCCGGGGAACGTTGGTGAGTGCGGGTTCTGGCAACGGAACCTCAGTCTACTTCTGGCCGGTACGCGCCCGGCGGCGGCCAACCCGGCTGCACGTAGGCGAAATAGAGCGCGTCCAGCTGCGCCCAAAGAATATCGCACTTCGCGCGTAAGGCGCCAATGGCCAGATCCTGTTCCGCGCGAGTTTTCGCATTTTGCTTCACCCAATTCAGCGCAAAGTTGGCATCTTCGGGCGCCTGCGACAGCCGCGATTCGAAATAGCCGAGGCTGGATGAAAGATACGGATAATGCACGATCATCCGGTCCATGCGCAGGCTGATCAAGTTCTTCGAAAACATTTCGGTTAGCGACGACGCCACGGCTTCGACAAAGCTGTGCTTAGTGACTAGCGCGAGGTACGCATCCACGGCGTAGCGGACGGCGGGCAGCACGCCGCGCTCGGAAATAACCAGATCGCGCGGAACGCCGGTGGCTTCGGCTAGCTTGATCCACTTTTCGATTCCGCCGGGCGTGCCCGGCTCGCCATCGTGGTCGACGATGCGTTTGCGCCAGGCGCGGCGGAACTCCGGGGACTCGCTGCGGGCCAGGATGAGCGCGTCCTTAATGGGGATGGTTTTCTGATAGTAATAGCGGTTGAAGGCCCAAGCCTGGAGCTGGCCGCGCGTCAATTTCCCTTCATGCATCAGGCGATGGAATGGATGCTGGTGGTGATAGCGCTCCTCGCCGACAGCGCGCAGCCGTTCTTCCAGCATCGCGGGGCTCAGCAGGACGTCTTCTTTTTGGGACACATCTCCGCTTGCTGTCATACTTCGATCTCCATGCCGTCACGAGCCACTTCCCATCCGGCATCCCGGACCTCGGCATAGGCCTGGCTCGATTCGTCCAAAATTGGATTTGTATTGTTGATGTGGAAAAAAATCTTGCGCGGGCATCTGATTTCGCGCAACGCTGCCAAGGAACCGCAGGGGCCGGACAAGGGAAGATGGCCCATCTCGGATGCTCCTTTGCCACCGCCGCGCACGTGGCATAATTCATCCTCGGTCCAGAAGGTTCCGTCGAACAGCAGGACGTCGCACTCGTCCAGGAACTCGCGCCACGAGTCTTCGACTTTCGCCGCACCGGGCAAGTAGGCCATGCTTCCACCGGATCGCGAATCAATCAATAAGCCCAGCACAGCTTCGCGCACGTCCAGTTCCGCTTGGCGATCCGCCCGTACAAAGCCAGGGAAACCACCGGCCAGTGAAAACGGCTGGAATCGGAGTGGTCCAACGGCAAACTCCAGATCAGGCCGGATCTCTTTCCAGACAGCCTGTCGCGGTACGCGGTCTAGCAGCGCAAACAGGCTGTTGTCCTCGCGCAGTATTCGCAACACGGAAGGCGTGGCGTAGATGTCCAGCGGCTGAAATTCCCGCAGCGACAGCAGACCCGCTACTGTATCGGCTTCGGCCGCTGTGATAACGACAGACTGAATGGGCGAATGGAGGGAATTGCCGACGGGCCACAATTGCGGAGCAGCTTCAATTTGGAAGCGGATGTCAGGCGATGCGTTCAGCAACGTCCAGGATACGCCGTCTTCGCTGACAGCGACTTGAGCTTGGGAGCGAGGTGAGCCTTTGAAGGTTCCCGACCTCAACCGCCGGCATTGTGCACAGGCACAATTCCACTGCGGAAATGCGCCGCCGGCGGCCGCGCCGAGAACCTTCACCAGCATTTACTTACGGCTTAGAAATCGCCGTTGCTGTAGGAATTGATCTCACAGCTGCAGGAGATCTCTTCAATCTTCGGTGTCTGCCAAGTCATGTGTCGTAACTCCTCTAGAGTGTTTACTAAATGTTACCGGTCGGATTCAGATTATCATAGGTGCCAGTGCAGCGCAACCGTCCTGATTCCTCCCCTGGCAGTTCGCGCGGAGGTGGAACCTTTCGGGCGCTGCGGCACCCTTATTACCGCCGGTTATGGATCGGTATGCTGGCCTCCGCGCTGGGTACCTGGATGCAGATCCTGGCCCAGAGTCTGCTGGTGCTGCGGATCACCGGAAACTCCGCTTTGGCCTTGGGGACGGTATCGCTCGCGCAGGCGTCTGCATTCTTTTTCTTCGCGCCCCTGGGCGGCACGTTCGCGGACCGGCACGACAAGCGGCGGATCCTGTTTCGCACCCAGACCTTGCTCATGCTGTCGGCGTTCACGCTCGCGACGCTGACGGCCAGCGGCACAATTCGGTTGTGGATGGTGATCGTGCTGGCCTTCACGTCGGGCGCGCTCTTGAGCTTCGATCAGCCGGCGCGTGCGTCGTTGTTGCCGCTGCTTGCGCCTCCCGAAGATCTGACAAATGCAATATCTCTGCAGACGCTGGCCTTTAATGCGGCTTCCATCGCGGGTCCGCCGTTGGGAGGCGCGGTGGCGGCGGTGGCTGGCTTGGCGGGCGATTTCGCCTTGAACGGTTGCAGTTATCTGGCGGTGATCATTTCGCTCGCCTTATTGCCCCGTGAGTTGACAGCGCCGCACGCCGTGCCGTCCGGCCCTTCGCGAACCTGGTCCGCGGTGCGCGAAATGCTGGCAGTGATCCAAAAGAAGCCGGCGGTTTCCGCTGCCGTCCTGGTCTACGCTGTGCTGCTGTTTGTAGCTCCGTCCCAGGGGCTGCTGGTTCCCATATTCGTCACCAGCATTCTGCGCGGCGGCGCGGCGCAGTTGGGTTTTCTGTTTGCCGCATCGGGCATCGGCACCGTGGTGGGATCTCTCCTGGTTGCCTCGTTCGGCGACTATCAGCGCAAAGGCCGCCTCTTAGTGTCGGCGAATGCGGTGTGGGTGCTGGCTCTCGCCTTCTTCGCGCTCAGCCGCAGCTTTGCGTCGTCCTTCGCGATGTTATTGCTGATGGCAGCGGCGCAGAGCGTCTTCACCACGCTCGTGATCACACTGATGCAGGGCAGCGTAGAAGCCAAAATGCGCGGCCGGATCATGAGCCTGAACACGCTGCTCATGATGGGGGTGCGGCCGTTGGGCGATTTTCCGGTGAGCGTCGCGACATCGTTCTTCGGGATCGCCAACGCGGCGCTGCTTTCGGCTTCGGTAGTGGCTCTAGCCGGCGGGCTGGTTTTCAGTTTGCGGCCGGCGGTGTGGCGGAGTTAGCCAGAGACAACGAGCCGGGCTACTGTCGTTTAACTGCCGCCGATGAACGCCGATCAACGCGGATACAAGTCACACAGCATTGCTACAGATTTTTTCAACGCGCTTCCAGACCTCCGGGTCCACTTCGGCAGTTTGCCAAACTCCCTTGAGAACCGTTTTGAAGCGCGGGTTCTTAGCGGCTAGCGTTTCAATGACATCAATGTATTGCGGGCCGAAATGATTCAGAAAGTCCTCCAACGGGCCAGCTCCGAGAAGATCGATCTCCTCGTCTTTACTATCGAGCGCCATGATCCCGAGAATAACGCTAAGGGCCTTGTCTGGATCCGATTCCGACTCGATCAGGCGCGTCAGTTCCCATGCCGTTTCCGCCTGCTCGATTTCCTCACGCCACTCACGAAATACAGATTCAGCCATTGCGCGAATCGATTGATCGACTTTCCACGCGCTTTCGTATGCTTCGGGCGCGAGCGGCATTTCAAAACTGCGCCAGGCTCAGGATGTTCCCGTCCGGGTCTTTGAACCACGCCACCTTCGCGGCGCCGCCTGGCACGGTCCAGATGCCTTTCTCATCCTGACCGGGCATCCCGTAGTTCTCGAACTTCACGCCCGCTTGTTCGAGTTCGTCCACTTTCGCCTCGATGTCAGGGACATTCCAGCCCAGCGTGGTGTACTTCGCTTCGGGGACCTCTTTGACCTTTTGAACGCGCAGCATGGTTCCGGCAGCGTCAAACACCAGCGCATATTGCTCGTCGCTCACCAACCGCAGTCCAAGTTTGTCGCGATAAAACGCCTTGGCGCGATCGGGATCGGTGGTTGCGCTGAACGCTGCGATTTTGGAGGAAGTCAGGAGTGACATGGGAATCAGTATCGCAGAGTCCGATGTTACAATACGAATTCTCTAAATGGACCAACTGAAAGCGCTCATCCGCGAAGTCCCCGATTTTCCGAAGCCCGGCATCAACTTCTACGACATCACCACGCTGCTCAAGGACCCGGCCGGATTCAAGGGCGTGATCGACTCGCTGGCGCAGTTCTATCGCTCCAAACCGATCGATGTGGTTCTCGGCATCGAAGCGCGCGGATTCATCATCGCGCCCGCCGTCGCCTACGCGCTCGGATACGGGTTCATCCCGGTGCGCAAGGAGAAGAAGCTGCCGGCCGAGCGGGAACGCATCGAATACGCGCTCGAATACGGAACCGACGTGCTCGAAATCCACAAGGACGCCATTTCGCCCGGGCAAAACGTGCTGATCATCGACGACGTGCTGGCTACGGGCGGAACTGCCGCGGCGGTGGCGCGGCTGGTGGAAACGCTGCACGGAAAAGTGGCGGGTCTGGGATTCATCCTGGAACTGGACTTCCTGAACGGGCGCGAAAAACTGCATGGCCACGAAGTGTACTCGCTGATTCATTACTAATGCCCGAGCGCGTGCGGCTCCGTTCGCTGGCCAAGATCAACCTGGACCTGCGGGTTCTCGCACAAGCGCCCGGATGGTTTCCACGAGCTGCGTACCATCTTCCAAACCATTTCGCTGGCCGATACGATTGAGGTGGAATACCAGCGCGGGCGGACCAGAATCGACTTAAAGTCCAACATTGATATCCCTGGCGAATCTTATTGTAAAAGCTGCTGATATTGTCGATGCGCGCCATGCGAGCGCAAGGCCAATTGCGAATTCGCTTGACCAAGCGAATCCCCATGGGCGGCGGACTCGGCGGTGGATCCAGCAACGCAGCCGCGGTTCTGCTGGCGCTGCCGGAGCTTCTGGGGAAGACGATACCGCTCGAAAAGCTGATGGAATTGGCCGCCGAACTGGGCAGCGACGTGCCGTTCTTCCTGATCGGCGGCACCGCGGTCGGGCTGGGACGTGGAACCGAACTTTATCCTTTACCTGATGTCCCACCCAGACCCGGCCTGCTGATCACGTCCGGAATTCATTCCTCAACCGCATCCGCCTACGCCGCGCTGAACCGTGAAGCTTCGGGTGAAACTTCCCCGACTATCCTTCAACAACTTCCAAGCTTTTGCACTCAGTGCCTGCTCCCCAACCCCCAATCCCCACGCCCTAGCCGTTAATGATTTTGAAACGGTTGTGTTTCACCAACATCCTCAACTAAAATCGATTAAGGGAAAGCTGCTGAAATTGGGAGCTTGGCGGGCCATGATGACCGGGAGCGGTTCAGCGCTTTTCGGATTGTTTCCCAGCCGCGAGCTAAGGGATAGCGCCGCCGGGCGTGTTGCGGCAAGAGTTCCCGAGCAATCAGGTTTATCCATTTACTATGGTGAGCCGTGGCCGTTACCGCGCGCTTTGGTGGCGGCAATTGGCAGTCTCCTCGGAAAGCAAGACATGGCCGCCCCAAGACCGGTACGCACGATGAGATTCGAGCAACTGAAGATCTTCACCGGAAACGCCAACCCGTCGCTGGCGGCCAAGATCTGCGCCGCCCTGGGTTGCCCACTGGGCGCGGCCGAAGTGGAGCCGTTCTCGGACGGCGAAATTCGTCTGCAGATCCTCGAAAACGTGCGCGGCGCCGATGTTTTCGCGGTGCAGCCCACCTGCACGCCGGTGGACCGGCACTTGATGGAATTGCTGCTCATGATCGACGCGCTGAAGCGCGCTTCTGCGGAGCGCATCACGGCAGTGTTACCCTATTATGGGTATGCGCGGCAGGATCGGAAAGACAAGCCGCGAATGCCCATCTCCGCCCGGTTGATTGCGAACCTGATTCAGAGGGCCGGTGCGGATCGTGTGCTTACTTTGGACTTGCACGCGGCTCAGATTCAGGGGTTCTTCGATGTTCCCGTGGATCATCTTTTCGCCGCGCCGGTGATGCTCGAATATTTCGAGTCCATCGGACGCAGGGACATGACCGTGGTTTCGCCGGATGCCGGGGGTGTGGAGCGCGCACGCGCTTTCGCCAAGCATTTGAACGCGCCGCTGGCGATTATCGATAAGCGCCGGACGGAAGTGAACGTCGCCGAAGTGATGCACATCATCGGCGACGTGGAAGAGAAGCATTGTTTGATTGTGGACGATCTGATTGACACGGCCGGGACGCTGGTGAAAGCCGCTGAGGCGCTGCTGAAGCATGGCGCGCTGACGGTGACCGCCTGCGCCACGCATGCCGTGTTGTCGGGGCCGGCCGTGGAACGAATTGAGGCATCGTGCTTGCAGGAAGTAGTGGTCACCAATTCGATTCCCTTGCGCGAGGACGCCATGCGCTGTGGCCGAATCAAGGTCCTTTCGGTGGCGCCTTTGTTAGCCCGGGCCATCCAATCCATTCACGAGGATGGTTCGGTAAGCACCCTATTTATTTAGGACCTGCCGGAGTAAAAAATGAGAAAAGAAATTACAGTCGCCGCCGAACCGCGCTGCTTCGCGCGGCAAAAACGAAGCGCGCCGTCTGCGCGTAAAGGGCCTGGCGCCGGCCGTATTGTATGGTTCCGGCAGCCCCGCGGTGGCCGTTTCGATCAGTCCGAAGGAAATCAACAAGATTCTGCACAGCAATACCGGACACAACACCATCTTCAATCTGTCCGTGCAGGGCGGGGAAGATACGCCGGCCATGATCGTCGATTGGCAGAGCGATCCGGTGAAAGAGAACTTGCTGCATGTGGATCTGAAGCGCATCGATCTTACCAAGCGCATCGCGGTGAAGGTGCGCGTGCACACCACCGGCGAGCCGAAGGGCGTGAAACTGCAAGGCGGCTTGCTCGAAGTGATCACCCGCGAAGTCGAGATCGAGTGTCTGCCGGATGAGATTCCAGAGTCCTACACGGTGGACGTGACGGAATTGATGATCGGCCAGAACCTGCGAGCGAGCGAGATCCCGTTGGGCGGGGCGGTGAAGCTGGTGAGCGCTCCCGAGCAAGTGGTGGCGCACGTGGTGGCGCTGAAGGCTGAGGTTGTGGAGACGCCGGCTGAAGGCGCCGTCGCTGCTACGCCGGCCGAACCGGAAGTGATCAAGAAGGGTAAGAAGGAAGAAGAAGCTGAGGCCGAGGCTGAGAAGGCCGAGAAGGGGAAGAAAAAGTAGGGAACTGGGGGCTCGGGACTGGGGATTGGGGAACTGGCACATGCTTTGTGAAGAGTGCCTGGCCCCCAACCCCTAGCCCCTAATCCCATGTCTGAGTTCAGCAAGCTGGTGGTTGGCCTGGGAAATCCTGGGGAGGAGTACGAACTTACAGCGCACAATCTCGGATTTTTGGTGGTTGACCGGCTTGCTGAACGAAGCGGGATTCGAGTGGCGCGCAAGGACTCGATGGCGCTGGTGGGCCAAGGAATGGTGGCTGGTAAGAAAGTGCTGCTGGCCAAGCCGCAGACGTATCATGAACGACAGCGGCCAGTCGGTGCAGGGTTTGCTGGTGAAGAATGAGATTGCGCCGCAGGATCTGGTTCTGGTTTATGACGAACTGGATCTGCCCTGGCAGTCGGTACGGATCAGGCCGAATGGTTCGGCGGCCGGCCATCGCGGCGTGGGTTCGGTAATCCAGTGCGTTGGTACCAAGGATTTCCCCCGGGTTCGCCTGGGAGTTCATGGGGGCCGTCGCGAAAAGGACGGCGCTCAAATTGTGCTCGCGAAGTTGAAGCGGGCGCACAAAGAAGAGTTGGATGAACTGCTGGACTATGCGTCACAAGCAGTGGAGTCCATCATCGCTGAAGGCGTCGAAAAGTCCATGGCGAAATATAATCGTCGCGCCCCAGGCTTAAACGAGGAAGAATGAGGATCTACGAAGAGCTGTTTATTCTCCGGCCGGATACGCCGGAAGAAGAGATCGATCATCTGATCGAACAACTGACCACCTTAATCGCCTCCCAGGGAGGCAACGTCGACAAGTCCGACAAATGGGGCATACGCAAGCTGGCCTATCGCGTGCAAAAGCGCAACGAAGGCTTCTATGTATTGCTGCAGTTCACCACCAAGCCTGAAACGGTGCTGGAAGTGGAGCGGCGCTTGCGCGTGTCGGACCTGGTAATGAAATTCCAGAATGTCCGCATCGACGAAAAGCTGAAGAAGATCGAAAAGCGCAAGAAAGAGCGCGAAAAGCGCGCCGCGCGCAAACCGGCGCCACCGGCCGCTCCAAGCGTGCCGCTGGAACACGCCATGGCGGGCGCTGCCGAGCCTGAGCGGTCCCAGGCCAGGCGCTCCCATGCCGGGTGCACCAGTGGCGGCTCCAGCACCCCGCAGTCGCGGCTCCGGTTGCCGAGAAGGTGGGAGAGTAACATGGCCGAACAACGAGGCGGACGTCCCATTAGCGGGTCCATGCGGCCCACCGGCGGCGATAAAGCGCTGGCCACCAAGAAGCAATATTTCCGGCGCAAGAAAGTATGCCGGTTCTGCGTGGAAAAGATCGACGACATCAACTATAAAGACGTGAGAATGCTCTCGTCCTTTATTTCCGAGCGCGGGAAGATCGTGCCGCGCCGCATCTCCGGTGTCTGCACGCCGCATCAGAAGCGCCTGGCGGAAGCCATCAAACAGGCGCGCAATATCGCGCTGATTCCGTTCGCCACGGTGATTTAAGGAGACCGTCATCATGGATGTGATTCTAAGAGAAGATATTGACAAGCTGGGTACGCGCGGCCAGTTGGTGAAGGTGGCGCCCGGCTACGCGCGCAATTTTCTGCTGCCCAACAAGATGGCCGTCGCCGCTACCGAATCGAACAAAAAGATCGTCGAGCAGGAGCGCCAGGCTCACTTGCGCCGCGAGGCCAAGGTGGAAGGCGAAGCCAAGGATCTCGGCAAAATGCTGGGCGCGGTGGCAATCACTATTTCGCAGAAGGCCGGAGAGAACGACCAGCTCTTTGGTTCGGTGACCTCCAAGGACATCGCCGAAGCGCTCGAAAAGCAGGGCTACACCATCGAGCGCCGCAAGATCGCCCTGGATGAGCCGATCAAAACGCTGGGCGAGTTCAAGGTTCCCATCCGGCTGCATCGCGAAGTGACCGCCGAAATCACCGTGCACGTTGTCAAAGAGGAAGAGTAATTCCTGCGGCAGTCTAAATCGAGCGCGGATTTGCCACATCCCGATTTAATTCTGGAGCCGGGCCGCTACGAAGGCGTTCCGGCTTATCAACTGTTGGAAGCCGCGGGAATCGGGTACATCCCGGTGGACCAGCGGCTGCTGCATGCAATTCTCGACTTTCCTGAAAACTCGCTTCCCGATATCGTGCGGTTCGCCGCACAAGATCACTCGGACGATCTGATGGATCTGGATCCGTTGCTGATCGATCTGTTTCACGCGCTTCACACGCCCGCCGCGTTGCCGTTTTTCATGCGCGTAATCCGCGACAATACCGAGCGATGTTCCCGACGATCTGGTGGAGAGCATCGTCGAGTTGGGGGACGGCGGCGGTGGAGCCGGTGCTCGAATTGCTGCGCGAGCTGGACGGAAAGGACGCGGGCGACGTTCCGTTTGTTCTGGCGGCGCTGCGGGTCCGCGACCGTCGCGTGCTGGAAGCTTTGACGCGGCGCCTGGAGAACGATCCCCAAGACGCCGCGCTGTGCCTGGAAATGTACGGCGATCCGGCGGCCATTCCCGCGCTCGAAGCCGCGCTGGCGCAAATACCGGCCGACGATCCGCGTTCGCGCGCACCCATTCAAGCGGTCATCGAAAGCCTCTCGGCTCCCGCGGAAGCTTCGCCCGAATCGAAGACCATTCGACATCTGGGCGCTGTATCCCGAAGAGGCCGCCACGGACTTCAGCGCGCTGGAAGACGAAGACCGGCTGGCGATGCTTCAGAAAGGATCGGCCGAGCCTGAGGGCCGAAGTGGCCCTCAGTTATCAGGGCACGGATTTGTCGGACGCGGCGCGCGCGCGTTTGATCCAGCTTGCCAAGACGGATCCGGACGCCGCAGTACGTGGGGCATGTTGGGAGGCGCTGGGTGAGATCGGCGATGAGCCGGAACTGCGCGATGCGATGCTCAAGGTTCTGGCCGATCCGAAGGCGCCGATTGAAGAACGGTCCGGCGCGGCCATCGGTCTGGCGGAACAATCCGACAACGCTGCGGTTTATCAGGCGATTCTGGACCTCTATCAGGACCCGCGCGGCCGTGCCAAGGCGCTCAAAGCCATGGCGCGCTCTTTCGACAAGCGATTTTCCGCTTATCCGCCCAAGCATCTGGACGACCCGGATCCCGCCATCAAGACCCAAGCCATCTGGGGCATTGGATATCTGGGTCTGGCTTCGGAAGCGCCGCGCCTGGCGGAGCTTTTCGACGACGAGGAATTTCGCACCGATGCGCTCTTTGCTTACGCCCTTTCGATTCCCGGCGAAACCTCATCGGGCCGCATTCGCGCGCTGATGACCAAGGTGGAAGAGGCCGCCGGCGGATTCCGCGACGACGAAGAGGATCTCATCCGCATTGCGCTGGATCAGCGGCTGATGCTGCACGGCAAGAGCCCTGTATTTTTTCCGGACGAAGACCAAGAAGAAGAGGAATCGGAACACCGTGATCGCGCCGCCGAAGCCCGGCCGCAACGATCTGTGCTCCTGCGGCAGCGGCAAGAAGTACAAGAAGTGCCACGGCTTGGTCAACTGAACCGCGCGCCGGCAAGATTTTCTTCCGCCGCGCATTGAGGCAAAATAGGATTATGCGTTGCCTGCTCCTTCTGGTGACAGCTCTCGCCCTCACGGCCGCCGCGGAAATGTCCCTGACCGTGGAAAAGCTGACGGAGTTCATCCGCTCCGCCGTTCAAATGAAATCGCCGGACAAACAGGTGGCCGAGACGCTGCGCCATTTCAAAATGGCGGAGAAGCTGGACGACCGCACCATCGAAGAACTGCAAAGTTTGGGAGCCGGCCCCAAAACCGTTGCGGCGTTAAAGGATTTAGGCGACGCATCGGCCAGCTTGCCGGAGGCCGCGCCGCCTCCACCCAAACCCGTAGTGGTTCCGCTTGACCCGCCGGATTCCATCGAACAGGCCAGGATCATCGACGAGGCGCGCGAATACGTGATGAATTACACCAAGAGCTTGCCGAACTTCATCTGCGTGCAGGTTACGCGGCGCGACGTGGATCGCGGCGGCACCGGTTCCAGCTGGTATCGCCTGGACACCATCACGGCGCGGCTGAGCTATAACGGCCAGCACGAAGATTATGAAGTGATCACTGAAAAACGATCAGCCGGTAACCAACGTCAAGTTGGAGCAACTCGGCGGGACAGTCTCAGCCGGCGAATTTGGCAGCATGATGAGCGGGATCTTCGAGCCGCAAAGCCAGGCGCATTTCTCCTGGGATCACTGGGCGACACTGCGTGGCCGCCGCACCTACGTGTTCGCGTACGACATCGAGCAGGAGTATTCGCGTTACCGCATGAAAGAACAGGAAACCGGAAAGGAGATCGTTCCGGCTTATCGCGGGCTGGTTTACATCGACAGAGACAACCAACGGCGTGACCAAGCTCACGCTGAATCCGTACAACATCCCCGCTGACTTCCCGGTCCACGAGGCGCACGAATCGCTCGACTACGACTTCCAGAAAATCGGCGACATGCAATACATGCTGCCCCTTAAGGCCGTTCTTACTTCCAAACTCACGCGTTTCATGACTAAGAACGACATCGAGTTCCGGCTATATCGAAAGTTCGAAACCGGGTCCACCATCAAGTTCGACACACCCGACGCGCTGCCGGACGATCAGACTAAAGAGAAGCCATAAGCGTTAACTGCTTCCCAGACTCCAGCGCGCCGGCCGTGTTACTTTCATCCCATGAACCCATACGCAGCCCACATAGGCGACCGGGCGCCGTTGGATGTAATCGCAGAGACGCCGCACCGCCTGGCGCAATTGCTCGAAACCATAGGGCCCGAGCGTCTGGAAACGCCTCCCGCGCCCGGCAAGTGGAGCGCTCGCGATATCGTTTCCCATTTAGCGGACGCCGAAATCGTGTTTAGCTTCCGCCTGAAGCAGACCTTGGCCCAGGATCATCACGTCATCCAGCCATTCGATCAGGATCTGTGGGCGAAGAGCTATCCGGCTTGCGACGCTCAGCTCGCGCTGGCGGCTTTGTCGGCCGTGCGCGCCTGGAATCTGGCGTTGATCAAGTCCGTGAAGCCGGCCGATCTGTCGAAACCAGTGACGCATCCCGAGCGCGGAACCATGACATTTCAGACCATTGTTGAAACCATGGCGGGACACGATCGGAATCACATCAAGCAGGTTGAAGCGATTGCTGGAAGATCGATGGGCGCGAGCTAGAACAGGCTAGTTGCCGCAGGACGTAGCCGCGACGGCGCACTTGACGATAGCTTCGGCGCGCCGCCAGTCCTCTTCGGCGGTGCCGGTTGGCCGTCCAGCGCTCTCCCACAGGAGTTCCGCGATGGCATGCACATCTTGGTTGTGGTCTTGCCGCTCATCGGGCTGCGTCCGCACGGAAGCCGGCAGCATGGATCGCACGAACGCGTCGCGCGCTTCGTTGTACGCTAAGTGCGCCTTCTCCAGCTCCAGCAGAGCGGTTTCAAACGCCTTTCGATCGCCGGTGGGGTGTTCCGTCAGGACTTGCACGTGCTGCGCCTTGCGCGAGAAATCCTCAAAAGCGGACCGATACTCAAACTTCGACTGAAACGCCACGGTCACCATGTCTGATTAGACGAAACAACTCGATCAAAAGGTTCGAAATTGTCTGAGGCTAATGTTTCTTAACACCGTACTGGGAGGCGGAGACTCTCAGTTTTCGAGTTCCACCAGCGCCTTGCCGCGGAGTCTTGTAGTCGGTATCCTTCAGGTTGGGGTTGAGCTCCACCTTGTCAAAACGAACTTCGATGCCTTGTTGCTGGGCGTCCGGTTTGATCAGCATGGTCTTGGGGATAGAAGGCGTTGCCGTTCTGGACGTAGTCGGAGTAGGTGATCAGCGACGAGCCGATGCCGGCGTCGGTCGCGATGCTGATCGCTGGGGGCGCAAATTCGGCGTCTAAGCCGATGGAGATTTTCTCGGTCCCGGACTCGGCGAGGATCGAATAATCTTCGCCCGCCACGGGGTCGGGATGATTGGACATCAGCTTGTAGTTGGGGCTTTCGAGGCGCGCGATCAAGGCCGGCAGTTGGTTGTCGCGAATCATTCCGAAGTCGGTGGGCAGTTGCAGCGCTTCGTCGCCCTTCAGGTTCTTACTGGCCTTGAACTCGCTTCCTTCAAACATCACTTCATGCAGGATGCGGCCGGCTTTAGCCTGAAACAACGCGCGATCCGTGCGATTCCGCATCAGCAGCGTCCAGCGGACGCTGGTGCCATCGTGCGCCCCACAGCGTAGTGCTGCCGATGGCTTGCACGGAGCCCAGCGTCTTCAGCCCGTCGTCCCCTCCCAGCGCCTGAATCATTTTCTGGAACAACTGTTTTCCAAAAGCTTCGCGCGCGGCATGGTCGGGATCGAGCGTTGCGCTGGCCATGGTGCTTTTGGCCGGCTCAACCACCACCGTGCTCTGGTGTCCGGCGAAGCCTTCCTTCGCAAAGTCGACGACCCAATTGCCGGGCGTCAGCCCCGCCACTTCCAGCTTGCCGCCGGAGGTGGCCCGATGGCGGTGCCATTCAAGCTTACCTGGCATTCGGCCGGGGCGCAGGTGAGCTCAGCATCCCTTTGGCCGCCGGCTTGGGGGCGACAGCGGCCAGCTGCGACCGGTTTTGCCTTGCTCTTGATGACATCCAGAATGTCGTCGGACGCTCCCGCTGACTGGAGCTTGGCAAGGGTGTCGGACGAAAGCGCGAAGCCGACGCCACGGCTCTCGATGGCTTCCTTGCGGCGCCGCACCGGGATGGCATCTTGTTTCAGCAGAAGGAGCACTTGATCGAGCGTGAAAGGGTCGCCGGTCAGGAACGGGTCCGAGGATTTCTTGCCGTGCGCCGGTTTTGGATCGGTGGGCGCGGCAAGTCCAGGAACAGCAGTCAGCGCCGCGCCAAGTACGGCGGCCCAAACGGTGGAGAGAATCAGGCGTCTCATGGGGGCTCCTAATAACAAGGGGGTCCTATTTCAAAGCTGCTTCCGCTGCCTGCGCTTCACGAATCTTTTTCTTCCAGGAGCGCGCATCTTCATCGCTTGGGTCTTTGGCCAAAACCTCGATTTACCAGCGCCAGTGCTTGGGCATACCGGCCGGACTCCCAGAGCGTGCGGACCGGGCCGTTCAAGATCTGCTTGGCGGAAACTTCGGGATTGACCACTTCTTCGGGAGCGGGTTCTTCGTGTTTCGGGGCGCGCGCCTCGGGAGCGGGCGCGGGAGGGCTGGAAGGTTTCGCGACCGGCTCCACTGGTTCCGTCACCGCGGTTGCCGCGTGGCTTTGTTCTGCGACGCTCGCAGGTTTTGCCGCGACACAAGCATGCCTACAACGACAGCGGCCAGGACGAGACCCACTGCCGCGATGAGCACGCGCTTCGCAAAACTGCTTTTCTTGGGCTGCACTTGTGCAGGCGGGGGATTGGCCGGTTTCAGAAAACGACTGGGGCGGCTGAAACTCGGGCGGCGCCGGGGGCGCTGACGGTTCATTCGCCGGCGCCGGAACTACGGGCGGCTTCGGAAGATCGGCTCCGTTGGGCGGAAGCGGTGTGCCGGCGACATAGGAGCGCGCGGTCCAGGGACTGCGCCTCGGGTTCGGCGTCTTGGGGCCGCTCGCGGACTGGCGGGGTAGGATTGCGGTACCTGCCAAGCGGCCGATTCCAGTTCGCGCGGTGGCTGGTGGTTTGGCGGAGTCACCGGCTGTGGCGTCAGCGCGGGCGGAAGCTGCTCGACGATCGGCTCCACGGCCAGTTGCTCTGCCGAAGGCGGGTTGGCAGCCGCGTTGGCGGTAGCGACACGCCGCAATTTGCTGCGCCGCCAGATACAGGCCCGACGCAAATTCTTCGGCGGTCTTCATGCGCTGGTCGGGATCCTTCTTCAGGGCGCGCGCCACCAGTTGTTCCAGCTCTTCGGGAACCTGTGGGTCCAGCTTGCCCAGCGGCTCCGGCTCACCATGCACAATCTCGCGGGGAATCAAACCAGGATCGGCCGAAAACGGATACTTTCCCGAGGCGAACTCGTACAGGATCAGGCCCAGCGCGAAGATGTCCGAGCGGGCGTCAAAGGGCTTCCCCAATACTTGCTCGGGAGCAAGATAGTTGGCCACCAACCCCTCCGGACGGCTGCCGGCGGCCAGCAGCGCCGCCAGCCACTTGGCAATGCCAAAGTCCAGAATGCTGACGTCGCGCGCGGCGTCGATAAACAGGTTGCTCGGCTTCAGATCTCCGTGCGCGATTCCGCGCGAGTGCGCGAACGCCAGGCCTTCGGCCACTTGCGCCACCACCCCCAGCTTTTGATCGAGCGGCAGGTCGGGGTTCTCGTGCATGAACTGCCGCAGATCCGTCCCGGAGAGCCACTCGGTGGCGACAAAGATCCCCTCTTCCACTTCGCCCAGATCGTTGATCTTGGCGATTTGGCGATGCGTCAGTTCCGCGCAGGCTGCCAGATGCCCGCAGAACTGCTCTTTCGCCTCCGCAGTGAGGCCGGGGACCGTTTCGAGAATTTTTGCCGCAAACTCGCGATTGCGAAATGCATCGCGAACCCGGTAAGTTTTCCCCGTCGCACTGCTGCCCAGCTCTTCGATTACCTGATATTTGCCTATGGACTTCATGTCAGAATCGCCTTAAGCCACTCATGGGAGCGGCGCCTTTCCGAACAGCGGATGCGCCGCTACGGCGCGGGCGCACGAGGACTCGCGTTGGTACTTGCACTTACTAACAAAGATCGACCGGCAAGGAGAGCCTCTACAGGCTACCTTAGAGAGGTCAGTAGTTTTTAGGCCGAGTCTGCGGTGTTGGCACTAGATGACAGGCCTCGGGAGCCGGCACGGAGAAGCTGGTAAACTGGAAAAAGTTTCGCCCTCCGGGCGCGTAGCTCAGTTGGTTAGAGCGCCTGCTTCACACGCAGGAGGTCGCAGGTTCGAGTCCTGCCGCGCCCACCATAAGCACCAATAACTTACATCCGCAAATCACCTAAACAGCCCTACCACTCCACAAGGCCACCTCGTTCACACCAACCCCCAAAACTACGCTGAAGCATTACACGCGCCCACTGCAGCTTCGCAATCAATTCCGCGTTGGTCTGCGTCACGATTGCTTGGGTTGCGCCAAAGGGGAAATACGGTCCACTCAGTTTGGATTGGGTCCCTGAGTTACTTGAACCAGGTCATCCGGGCGAATCCACTTCGCGAAAGCCGCCTGCACTTGCTGCGCGGTCAGTTGTGCGTACCGATGGGCGGCCACGGTCGGCTCGTCCAGCGGCAGTTCGCTTCTAATGCGGGAGAGCAGCCCGGCAGCGATGCTGCCGAAACTAGATTCAGATAGAGGAATCTGCTGGAGCAACAGCACCTTGGCTTGGCGGAGCCCATCGGCGGGGACCAATTCCTTTTGCATGGCCCTTAGATCGCGCTCCACGATGGCGCGCGCTTTGGATACGTTCGGAGGATCGCAGCCATAAGTCACGGAGTAAAACGTCCGCGTGGGGCCCGCGTCTAGCGACGAGGACACCGTGTATACCAGGCCCGCATTCTCACGCAAGTCGCGGGACAGCCAGCTTGCGTAGAATGCTCCGCCGAGCACGCGATTTGCGAGACTCAAAGCGTAATAGGCCGGATTGGACCGGTTCAACGCCAGCGTCTCGGCGAGCGTGACCTCGTCCTGGACGCGGCTGGCGTTCGGAACGACGGCGGTGGAGGGTTTGTTCGGTGGCACTGGCGGTGGAAGCGTGTCGGGTTTTGGTCCTTCGGATTTCCAGCCGCCAAAGTTGCGTTCAATCACAGAGCGGGCTCGTTCGGGTGTAACCTGGCCGATCACCACGATTGTCGTCAGGTCAGGACGAAACACCTTCTTGTGGTACTCCCTCACGTCATCGATGGAAAGCGACAAAAGCGATTCCGGCGTGGCATGGCGTAATTCCGGATCGTCCTTGGGTAAAAGGGCGGATTCCAGAGCGTGGTTGGTCAAATAGCCAGGGCTATGGAGCTCGCCTGCCACGCTAGCGGAAAGTTGGCGCTGAACAATGGTGAAGTCGTCTTTTGGCAGTCTCGGACGAAGCTCGTTGTCGGCAAGCAACCCGACACCGCGATCAAAATCGTTAGCGAGCACATCGAGGGAAAAATCCGTTCCGGCCGATTCGTTGGCGCCGATGTCGTCCAAAGCTTTCTGGAATGCCAACCGATCCAGCGACGCCGTGCCATAAGACAGCAATTGGTCCAGCACCTGATTGACGCCGTCTTTGCCCGTTGGGCTTTCCAGCTTGGCATTGTTCCGAACTTGGCCCACCACGCTGATCGTATCGCTGACGCTTTCCGGCTGTACGATGAGCTTCAATCCGTTGGGTAAAGTCATGACCACCGGATGAACCGCCGAGACTGGGATGGATAGCCGATTTGCTGTCTTCTGTGCCCACTCAGGAAGGATAACGGGCGCGCTCGTTTCAGGCGCCAGCGATTCGGTGCCGCCGAATGCAGCCGATGAGATCGGCTGACCCGAGGGTTGTGGCGTTAGAACTGCCGAGATCGATTGATCCGGATTCAAGTAAAGGCGTGCCACGCGGTTCACATCCGCGATTGTGACCGTTTTGATTGCCTGAATGTCGTCGTCGGGAGATTGCCGCCTCTCAACCGCTAGAGCATTAGCCCAAAGCATGGCGAGGCCGGAGATGGAGTTCTTCTGGAACTCGGCGCTGGCCACCTCGTGGCGCTTGGCCGCGTCGACTAAATCCGCTGGAACACCTTTGGACACATCGTCTGCGATGATCTGGCCATTCGGCTGAGGAGGGCACTTCCGTCAGCGCCTTCGGGAAACGCCGCCAATGCGTATCCGAGGCTCGCCTCCGGCAAACCATCGAGAGAGAAGCCGGCGTACAAGGCGTCGCCCTGGGGCACGAGTGCGTAGAGGCTGCCGCGCTGACTGCTCAAAACATCCCCCAAAACCTGGGCGGCGGCAAAGTCCGGGCTGTTCGGACCCCGGCCAGCGGAATGCGTCCACGGACAGTCCATAAGGCAGGTCGGTGCTGAGGTGCAGGGTTTCTGGCTTTACCGGTGCGAGCCGCACTTCAGGCTGCGCGGGCAGCGTCTTCACGGGGTATGGCTCCGAACAGCTCCTTCACGGCGGAAATTGCTTTGGCCGGGTCGACGTCACCCGCGATCACCAGGATAGCGTCGTTCGGCGCGTACCATGTGTCGTGGAAGTTCTTGAGCATCGCCCCGGTGGTGGCATCGAAAGATGGACGGGTGCCCAATGCATCGTGCTCATAAGGCGTTCCCTGGAACATCGCGGTCAGCAATTTGGTATTAAACACGTACTGCGGATTCGAAAGATCCCGCGCTACCTCCTGCTCGATGGCGCCGCGCTCATGGTCCCAGAGGGCGTCCGTTGCAAGGACGTCTCGCTCATTCGGATGGATTCGATGTGCAGGGCAACGTCCAAATCTTGCTTCGGTACGGTGAAAAAAAATTGTGTGACCACTTGCTGGGTGTCGGCATTAAAATCGCCTCCCATGGTCGCGGCGACGTTGGCCAGCTGATCGGCCGACAAGCCGGGGCTACCGCGGAACATCATATGTTCCAGAGCGTGAGCCATGCCGGGAAAACCCTGCGGGGCTTCGTTCGATCCGGCCAGGTAGTTCATGACTGTTGTAACAACGGGAGCCAGCGAGCTGTGAATGACGACCACGCGAAGGCCGTTTTCAAGGGTGGCGCGTGACACAGCTTCTGTGGGCTTTTCCGCTCCGCTCAACGACCCGAACGCCAGGGCGGAGATTGTCAGAGCCCGGAGGCACAGCGCAAATAAAGCGGATGGGATCCGCAGTGCCCTCATATTCGTGGCAGATGCCTTGCGTGTACGACCAATCAGCGTAGCAACAAGACCTACTAACATAATGGTATGACTTTCTTTATGGCCCTGGACCATTAAATTTGCAGCGTCGCCCGGCGCGGGCTAACTCATCGATCGCCGGGCAAAAGATCTGGGGCGCCTGTCGACCGCGTAAACCGGGCTGAACGCGCTGAAGGCCCACCGCCAAATGCGTGGATAAGTTGGGCGATGTTGAAGTCGCAATGCGCCGCGCCTCTGGACCGGAACAGATAACATAGGGCGCGGATCATGCGACCAACCCGTTTTACGAGTTCCGACTTCCAACAAATCTGAAGGCTCGACACATGTACCGTCTCGATGGCGTCCCAAATACTAAGCGAGGAGCGCGAGCTTAAGAAGTTTTGCCGGACCCCGCAATTTTCATTGCAAGGCTTGGACGAGAAGCTGGAAAGGCTCCCTGGAGACGGATTAGAGATACACCTGGGATGAACGTGACCCGTCGGTGCACAGGTTAGTCGCTCATCAGGAAGAGGCGCGGACGCTCGGCGGGCGCGTGCGCCAACTGCCAAAGATGTTGCAGGATGGTGTACACCATCAGGCCGGTTTCACCCTCTCCCAGCAGAAAATAGCGAAACGACTGCCGCATCAGGTTTTGCCGGCTCAGCCCAAGATAGATCGCAGCCGGATGCAACTCCTGGCTCAGATAGGCGACTGCATTCGCCGTGGCGACCGCTTGGGAGGCTTCCACCAGAAACTGGCCGTCTTCGCTGCCGCACCGAAATCAGTAGTGGCGACAGGAATTCGCTGCGATTGTCGAGAAGGGTCACGTGAACGAAAACCAGCACACCCTCGACGTTATAGTATTTGCGAACTTTGGCGGCCCTGCCGGCCCGGAATACCCGATCGAGGCTGCGCACAGGCAGCATGTTCACGTTCTTATCGGCTATCATCTTCCAGAGCCGCTCCGATTCGGCATCGAAGAAACGGTATCCTCCCACGCGCAGTTCCCTTGCCCGCCAGTATCGGCTAACACCGCTCACGGTCAGGATGAACACGATAAAGCAACTCGCGACGATGATGCCATCCGGACGTTCTTTGATATTGGTCAAGGTGGTATAGGCAAAGACCAGCACTACTCCCCAGCAATATCCGCTGAGCGCGTACGAGCGTTCCTTTGCTAATGAGATGGCCGCTGCGCCGGCGGCGGAGAACATCAAGACCAGCACGCCGGTTGCGTACGCACCACCTTGAGCGTCGACGCTGGCCCCAAAGATCAAAGTCACCACTACGTCGAAGCCGAAGAGCAGCAGCACCAGCGGACGCGTATAGGCAACCCATTCTGGCGCGAGTCCAACGCGCGGCAAGTACCGCGGCACCAGATGCAGCAGTCCAGCCATTGCCGACGCGCCGGCGAACCAAAGGACCAGAATGGTGGAGATGTCGTAGACCGTACCAAAGACATTTCCCAGATAGGCGTGCGCCATATAGGCGATGGCACGGCCGCTCGCCGGACCGCCCTCCCGATAGTCTTCCCGTGGAATCAGCAGCACCGTAACGAAACTAGAAGCCAGCAGCAGGACGCTCATGATCAGCGCGGCAGTCGCCAGAAGCTTGCGCGTATTGCGGATTCGCCCCAGCGGCCTGTCCGCGGTTCCATCCTGCGGTGAGCCCGCAATCAGCGGCATCACTGAAACACCGGTTTCGAATCCGCTCAAGCCGAGCGCCAGCCTTGGGAATAAAATTACAGCCGCGAGCGTTATCTGCCGCCAATCACCCTGTGCCTGCAGGGCGTCGCGCCAGCGGGGCAACACAATGGGATGGGACGCGATCTCGAAAAATGCCCGGAGGAGCACCACCACGTTGAGCAGGAGGTAAGGAACGCAGACGGCCGTCGCCAGCCCGATTACTTCCTTGAAGCCCTTGAGAAATACAGCGGCCAGCAGGACCAGTAGAACCATGGTCACCCGCAGGTTCGCGTCGCCGAGAAACGGATGCAGATACGGATTCTTGGTGGCGTGCAAGGCTGCATCTGACGCGGACAGCGTCATGGTGATGACGAAATCCGTCGAAGCAAATCCCAGCAGCACCAGAACCATCAGCTTGCTCCACCAGCCGGGCAATAGGTTTTCCAGCATGGCGATGGAACCCTGTCCCGCATACGAGCGCCCGGCCACCTGGACATAAACCGGAAGCGCGCACACTAGCGTTACTCCTACAAGCACAGCGGTTGCGATCGGAGAGAGCGCGCCGGCTGCGAGCAGGGCGATCCCCGGCTGATAGCCGAGGGTAGAAAAATAGTCGACACCCGTGAGCCACATGACCAGATACCAGGGATGAACGCCGCGGCTGAGGGGCGCGGCCGGATCGATGGCTTCGTCCCGAAACAACCAGCGCCCCAACGCGGACCGCCCGGGCATCGACGGGTCCGTGCCGGCGGAGGGTGATGTCGATGCCATATTTCTATTGTGGCTAACAGGAGTGCCGTTGCAGCAACGTCCGGCACAGCATCCACTACCCGGAATTTCGGGTTCTAAGCTTCATCCACTTGTCGGCGTCGCCTACAGCGCTTGCCAAGCGGACAAGTAACTATCGTTTCTAGGCGAAGAAATGCTGATGACTAGTGTGTCGAAGGGATTGTAAACCGCCTTCAATCGGATTCTACTAGAGATGGGTGAAGGAGAAGCCGTGAAGAATGCTCCAATCGCCTTGGTATTGTTGCTCTTTGCAACCCTCAGTTTGCTGGGAGCGCAGCCGTCGACACGCATGGTTGAAGGTGTAGTACTGGACCAACACTCTCATCCCGTCGCGAATGCAGCGGTCCAACTCGAGAACGATTGGACGTTCCAGATTCGTTCCTACATTACTCAAGCGGACGGCAAATACCACTTTGCCGGGCTGGATGGAGACTACAATTACCAGCTCACAGCTGAATACGACGGCCTCCGCAGCCACGTGCGAAAGTTGAGCAAGTTCGATTCGCGCGAGCAAGCGAAGGTAGACCTGACAATTCGTTTTGCCAAGTGATCCAGCGTTGCCAGTTTTGCGTGGCGCTGCGTCAAGTGGGGCTGCAGGCTTCACACGTGAGAAGCGTTCGGGCAAAACTACGTCGCAACTTCAAAGAGCGCCGTTAAACGCCGCTCAGGGATAACGCAGGCTTGTGCTCAGCTTCGTGCAGCCAGTAGGGCGGCCGTCCATAGTGAGCGTGGAGCCGGCTTTCATAATCGCGAGTGATGGGCGTAAAGTCGACTAATTCCGGGGCGCTCTTGATGGCTTCCCGCGAGAGGCCGACGTAGACTTTGGAATCTTCCCAGCTCATCCGGTCAATCCACGCGGGTGAAACCAGCACCTTCTTGCCCGGCCACCAATTCCGTGTCGCCACCTCCATGTAGCGGATAGCCCAGGATTCATCGTCCACGATAAATCCGTCCACGTGGCCGAGTTCGCCGTCCAACGCTTCAATGTGATAGCCAGTGACGACTTTGGTACTGCGCAGATGCGAGTCAGTGTCTTCAGCGATCTCGCCCAGCATGGGTGAGATTGAGGTAGGAGCGTTGTACGGCATAGCTACACCTCCCGGATAGTTAGCTGGGCCCCCCAGGAAGGCGCCACCCCAATAATACGGATAACCGTAATACCCGCTGTACGCGATCTCATGCTGCCGGGAGATTGGCTTATCCGTGTCGATGTTGGGGCTCCTCTCCACTTGATCTTTCGTCAGCGCTACATCCAATCGGGTAGTTTGCCAGTCCACATGAATGACAGAAATTGGCGAGATCAGCACTCGCCGGCCACCCAGCCAGTCGAGTTCCACGGTGAGATAGCGGATAGCCCAAGTCTCATCGTCAAAATAGAGCTGATCTACCGTGCCAAGCTCGCCGTCCGTCGCTCGCACCACGAAACCGTTCCACTGCTTAGAATTCCTTAACATGTTTTTGCCCTCCTGGGCAGTGGCAAGATTGCATTTTCGCGACCAACCTTCTGCGCAATTGAAGGTGAGCGTCTCGTCAACTGGCGGGCGGCCGCATTGGACTTCAGCCCAGTCTGCATCGATCCGGCTGAGTATTAGTTCGACGAAGTGGCCTTTTGCCCTTTGACTTGTAGCTCGTTCACGACTTGCTGGACGTTTGGAACCGCCGACGCAACTGTTTCTGCCTGCGAGCGCATGATCTGAGAATCGACATTACCCGTCAGCGTGACGTCGTGATTCTTCACTTCATACCTTACGTTGTCGTGAAGTTTCGCTTCGATGAGAGCCGCGTCCAGGTTTCTTTCGATCCCCCTGTCCAGGTCCGAGTTCACCGTTTTAGCCGCACTTTCATCGCCCCGCGGACGTACTGCAATCTGGTCTGACACAACTTCGGTCCCCGCGCTCGCCTTTGCGATGGATTCGGCTTGTGACTTGTCACCGTCTGCTGATACGCGTCCGCCCAGGGTTATAACGCCATTGTCACGGTCCTGGGTTACCGAGACATCTTTGAAACCGGCCTGATCCAGCGACGCTCGGATCTGAGAAGAAACATCGGGCGATTTCGTTGCGGTCCTTGAGCACCCTATTAGAGTGCCGGCGAGCGCCAGGGCCAGCAAGCACAAGTACGGTTTAAACGTTTTCATAGTTCTCCTTTGGGTACGACAGCGGTCGATTGCTTTCAGTGCATGAATAGGACCGAACATCTTTAGCAGCCTGTGGCAAGAGCCGCTTGCTGACGCGTGCGGTTTTGTGATTCTACTGAACCGCGCACGTTAGTAAGCGGCGTCTGAAGCCTTCAATGCTCGGACTGAGAGGCCCTCCCGCTGGTAACGATATGTGGTCATTTTGGCCGGGTATGGTCACGGGCGCGAGGCCCTGCCGAACATCATTTGCGATTATTCTTGGGGTTTTATTGTGGACCGCCTCGTGCAATGGACGATACTCGGCCCGTACGGGCGAAAGGATAACAATGATGACCGGACGTAGGGAGATGGCTGGGTTCCGAAAGGGTCTCGAATGTAAAGAGGCAGAGCTGGCTCAAGTATTGCGAAAGCGGGACGGCATCGCAATTGAGAAGAGCGCGGACCAAATGGATGAAATTCAGTATGCGACGGAACGGGACATGGCGATTCGAAACGTGGACCGTGAGTCCACCCTGTGGCGTGACGTGAAGGAGGCATTGCGTCGGATACACGAGGGCAGCTTTGGAACGTGTCTGGACTGCGAATCGGCGATCAGCCCCAAACGCCTGGCGGCCGTCCCATGGGCAGCGCGCTGTATCCAGTGCCAGGAGGCTACCGACCGGGATCGCCAGGAAGGAACCGAATCTCACCCTGCGGCTCTCCTCAACGCGGCGTAAGCGAGGCGGCGTGAAGGAGCCATCCCGGTTCTTTAGAAGTTCTTTTTGACGCTATATTGACGTTCTTATCCCTATACTTGGTGGTAAGAAAGGTAAGTAGTCATGGCCAGCGGGCCTTTCCACAGGAGAAGACACCATGCACGACGCAAACGAAGCACACCGCAGAGCCGCCGAGCAGCATGAACTTGCCGCGCACGCCCACCGGACCGCCGCCGAACATAACGAAAAAGGGGATAACGAAGCTGGAAACTGGCATGCGCAGCGAGCTCTGGAGTACTCGGACCATGCGCACAAGCTGGCAATGGAAGCCCACAGCAAGTCGGGGCGGATCGTGAGTATCTAATATGTCTACTCGTTACAACAACGGATCACACTACGAGAACCACCAAAGAGCTGCGGAATTACACGACGCTGCCGCCCATGCTCATCGTGTGGCCGAGCAGCAGGGAAACCAGGACCATCTGACGGGACACGAGCATTCACGGCAAGCTCTCGAGCACTCCCAAGACGCTCATCGGCATACCCAGGTGGCTACGAATGGACATGGCATCGTCGCATTCGGACATGACGACATCGCAGCTCTCGCTTATGAGTTGTGGCAAGCAAGAGGCTGTCCAGACGGATCGTCGCAAGAAGACTGGTTCCATGCCGCGGAACGATTGCGGTCCCAAGCCGGCCATTGATCTGCACTCGGCGGTGAGAAAGGAAGATCCGCAGTGTCGATACTGCTCATCAGTTTGTTGGTGGTCTTGGGCGTCGGCACCGGGTATTATGGCCATCGCCGCTGGGGCTTTGGCAGGGGTACTTGCTTCGGGTTCGGCACCATATTATTGGTTTTAGTCGTTGCCTACATTGCGCGTGTGCTCCGCTGAGGCATCGCTGCCTGGTGGAACGGAATGACAAACCTGACAACGGTCCCACCCATTGGATTGTTCTCCAAGCTGATGCGGCCGTTATGGGCCTCAATAAACGCCCGGCAAATGGCCAATCCCAAGCCCAAGCCATTGGTTGGGCCGAGTTCCGCTACCCGATAGAATTTATCGAAGACCCGGTCGAGGTCTTCGGGAGGGACACCGACGCCCCGATCGGCAACCAGAACCTCGAGTTGGTCATCGATAATGCGGCCCCGAACCTCAACCGGCTGGTCGGGCGGAGAAAACTTGAAAGCATTGCTAAACAGGTTGATGAATACATGTGTAATCAATCCAAAGTCCATGGGAACGAGCGGCAGGTTCTCCGAGATGTCGAACGAAACCAGTCGCTGACTCGCTGATGCCCCTAACTCTTCGAGCGCAGCGCTCACCAGTTCCAAAAGATCGTGGGGTTCGGTTTTCACGGTCGACACGCCTGTTTCGAGGCGCGTCATGCTCAGCAGATTATTCACCAGGCGATGCAGCCGTCTTGCCTCTAGGTCGGCGGTTTCGAGGAGTTGGCGCTGGGCGGCTTGATCCAGAGCCCCATTGGAAGTCATCAAGCCGCTCAGCGAGACGGTGATGGCCGCAAGGGGCGCGCGGACATCGTGCGAGACTGCACTTAACACGGCGCTCTGGACTTTATCCGACTCCTCGAGGAATCGGAGACGGCGGAGCTTCTGTTCCAGAAGGCCCCGTTCGATTGCGAGTGCGGACTGGTTGATGAAAGCTTTGAAAAGCTGGCGCTGGATATTGGAGAGCCAGGCTCCCGCCGTCACTTCGACGCCGAACACCCCAATGACTTCTCCCCGCGCCTTCAGCGGAAGGTACTGAGCCTGCGCGTCGGACAGAATGTCGGTTGAGCGTCCGGCGGCTTGGCCATGTTTCCACGACCAAGTGGCTGCGGTTAGCTCCGACTCGTTAAAAAGAAATTCCGCGCCGCGAGAGCGCGGAACCAGCCCTCCATTAACGGGCAAGAGAATGACGGAGCGCCGCTGGAAGTTCTTTTCGATGTGACTGCCAACGACTTCCAAAATCTGATCGAAATCGGTGGTAACAGTGAGAGACTGACTAAACGCGGCCAGTGCCGACAGGTTCCGGTTGAGCAGCCGATTGCGAATGGCGATCGACGCGATCTGCGCGGCCGCGAGGCAGTGATCGAGATCCGCACCCGTAAATCCGTCGCCCCCTTTTCTGTTGTAGATCTCGAAAAAGGCGATCATGTCTTTTTCGCTATCGAAAATCGGGACGGCAATGCCGGATTTTACGCCCAATCGTTCACGCACTTCCGGCACGATCACGGCGTCGTGCGCCGCATCATTCGTCAGATAGTGTGTTCCACGCTGAATGAGCCAACCTGCCCAGCCCACGCCGGGCGCGCAATGGTACGTGAGAGGCACAACTGTTGGTCCCAGGAAAAAGTGGCCACATGACATCCCTTGCGATGTGCGCAGACCGGCACAGCCACTCTCCGCCCCGGTCAGCTCAAGCAGGTGTTCCACAAGACTATCCAGCAAACCATCCAGATCCGTTGCGGAGTTCAACTTGTCGCTCAAGCGAAGGAGGGATCTGAGTTCGTGCTCCGTCTCCTTGTGGGCCGAACTGTCATCCATATGTTTTCTTCATCCTCCGCGGTGAAATCGTCAAGCACGCCGTGCCTTTCCCGGGTAGCCCGAGCTTTCCGTCCTCAGCCGATATCCCACGCCGGGCTCGGTCACAATGTAGCGAGGCATCATGGGATTCGGTTGCAATTTGCGGCGCAGATGGCTCATGGTGACGCGCAGAAGGTGCACCGGGTCCTGATATTGTGTCCTACCCCAGAGTTCGTGAATCAGTTCATGATGCGTCCTGACGTTGCCGGCGTGATGGATCAGCACCTTCAGGAGATCATATTCGGTGGCCGTCAGTTTCACCGCGATTTCGCCGACAAACACCTCTCTCCGGCGCAAATCGACTCTAAGATTACCTACCGTAAAAAGATCATCCTGCGTTGCGCTCACGCTGCGTAAGGTGGCACGCATACGCGCCAGCAATTCTGGCAAGGTAAACGGCTTGGTGAGATAGTCGTGAGCGCCGGTATCGAGAGCAGCCACTTTCTCGGTTTCATCATCACGAACAGAGATGACGATAATGGGCGCGACTGCCTGGTCTCGTAAACCAAGTATGACGTCCTTGCCATCTATGTCGGGCAGGCCGAGATCGAGTAGAATCAAATCCGGCCGGATCGACTGAACTTTCCGCAGAGCCTCTTTTCCGTTGCGGACTTGATAGACGGTGTAGCCTGCTGGAGGCAGCACAGTAGCCAGAGTGTGTTGGATGGACTCTTCGTCGTCCACAAGCAGTATTCGTGGACCATGTCTTTCCATGTCTTTGGGCTGCTCAGCCTTCAAGTCGCAAGCATGGGACGCGCTTCTACGATTGTCGCATTACCTTCCGGACCTCGCGGCTTATCTTTTAGCGATTCTTGGCCTTATCTTTCGATCAGCGTGGCTGAGCTGCCGCGTTGTCGCCCTATTTCATCAGCAGCTTGCTGATGGATTTCAATTCGGCCCGGCGTTTCGGGGTGGTCTTGGGATATGCCATCTTCAGGTCGTTGAACGTATCCAGGATGATTTGGGAAACGATCAACCTGGCGTTGTCCTTATCGTCGGCCGGAACGATGTACCAAGGCGCGTGATGCGCGCTGGTGGCGTTCAGGCACTCCTCATAAGCGTGCATGTAGTCCTTCCAGTATTTCCGCTCGTGAATATCCGCAAGACTTAACTTCCAGTTCTTGTCCGGGGCATCAATGCGCGCAAGGAAGCGCTTCCGTTGTTCGTCTTTCGAAAGGTGGAGGAAGAATTTTATGATCCGCGTTCCGTTGCGATAGAGGTGGCTCTCCAGATCCACAATGGAACGATAGCGCTCCTCCCAGATGGTTTTCTCGTCGCGCAACTCTTCGGGAAGCCCCTGGCTACGGAGAATCTCCGGATGCACCCGGACAACCAGCACTTCCTCATAATAGGAACGATTGAATATACCGATCCGCCCGCGTTCCGGAAGCACGCATGTGGTGCGCCACAGAAAATCGTGTTCCAGTTCGTTGGCGCTCGGCTGTTTGAAACTAAAAACCTCGCAGCCTTGTGGATTCACGCCGGACATGACGTGCCGGATAGCGCCATCCTTGCCGCCGGCGTCCATGCCTTGAAAAATCAGCAGCAACGCATAGCGATGGGACGCGTAGTGAAGGTGCTGCAGCGAGCTGAGCTTTTCGACGTGCGAGGCCAGAAGTTCCCGATACTGCTCCTGCGACTTGTAAACGGGCTTCACAGGGGTTGGCCATTTACTGAGTTTGACCTTCTTCCCGGTCACCCGAAAATCCTTTGAATCGATCTTCATCTTGATCCTTCGCTTTCACGAGCCTTTTCCCTTATGGGTTTTGCCTTCGCCTGTTTCTCAGAAGCAGGAGGGCCGGCAGCGACTGGCAGAAGATTTTCCCCGCGCTTCAATGGCTGTGCCTGCCGCGCCTGTTCCTCAATGACATTTGACGCCTTCCAGTCACGGCAGATGCAGGTCCGTTCGGCGATTCGCTTGATCGCTCCGCCTCCCGAGAGTGCTCTCGATCAGCCTGGTCAACTTATCTGCAGCGTCGTTTACGGCTTGATCCAAGGTGGCAGCCTGGTGAGTGACCGCCACGGGTTGGCGGCCTTCCAGGCGGGCTTCCATCACGCAGCGCTTGTCGTTCGGTCCGCTCTTGTCGCCGTTCACGTCGCTCAGGTGTACTTCTACTCTGGTGATATGTTCGCTGACCCGGTTCAGCGTTCTCTCCACGACGCCAATGACGTGATCGGTCAGCGCCTGGTGGCCTTCGATGTTATGGTCTGCATGGATTTGGATCTGCATCATATGCTCCTGCTGTAGATTCGATTTGAATTTCATCTTCATGCCTTCGGCGTCGCCAGTTGCGGAGCAGTCACCGGGCCCGCCTGTCCTCTCCGAATCTCGGTTTCAGCCTCCATCCAGTCTTGATCCGCCTGGCCATCGTGGTGGCCTCGGTCTTCGTAAATTTCGTAAGCCCGTGTGGCGATGTCAGGTGTCAGATCCACTGGTTTCTTGGCCGGCTTCTTGGACAACAAGGAAGCTTTCGTAGGATCGAAAATCCGATAGGCGAGCAGTTTCACGCGGTCGTTCACCAGAGCCCAAGCCAGCGCATAACCCCAAACGAATGCTGCCCAGCCCCAGCCGAGGGGTGTCATAAACAGCCCATAGACCGCGATCAGCGTCGCAATCGTTTGCGTGCCGAGTACCGCCATCCATAGAATCTTCGCGGGGCGTATGGACCAGAACGGACCGCGCGTGCGCGTCAGGAAAATCGTCAGATGTCCGGCCACGGATAGCTTCAAATACATCAGCGTCTGGATGTGATCGCGATCAAGATGAAATACCCGCTCGCCGAGATAAAACAGGCCAAACGCAGCCACCACTCCGATAACGCCCAGCACCGTTGAGATCCCAAGCACCAGGCGCATGTTCCAGGCCTCCGGCTTGTCTTTGTAATGAACGTTGTCGTAAGCGATGGACAGGATGGCTCCGTCGTTGAGCAACGCCAGCATTACGATCATCACCGCGGTCACCGGATAGAAGTTAAACACCAGGATCGCCAGCGTCATGAAGAACAGTACGCGCAGGGTTTCCGCGATGCGGTAGATGGCGTAGCTGTTCATGCGCTGGAAAATGCGCCGGCTCTCCTTGATTGCGTCGATGATTACCGACAGGCCGGACGCCAGCAGCACGATGGAGGCGGCCGCGCGCGCCGTGTCTGTCGCGCCCGAAACGGCGATGCCGCAGTCTGCTTTCTTCAGCGCCGGAGCGTCGTTTACGCCGTCGCCGGTCATGCCGACGATGTGGCCGCGTTGCTGCAAAACATCCACGATATGGTATTTATGTTCGGGGAAAACCTGCGCGAAACCGTCCGCCTTTTCGATTGCTTCCGCGGCCTGCGCCGTCTCGTGATGCTTGATATCGCCCAATCCGCTGGCATCGAGAATATTCGTGCCCATCCCCAGTTGCTTGGCCGTTTCCTTAGCGATCGCCATCTGATCGCCGGTAACCATCTTGACGCTGACGCCCATCTCGCGGGCGCTCGCGATGGTTGCTTTGGCCTGCTCGCGAGGCGGATCAAACATGGGCAACACGCCCACGATCTGCCACTTGCCTTCTTCCTCTGCCCGCGCCACGCCCAGCGAACGGAAGCCGCGTCCAGCAAATTCGTCGACCGCTTTCTCGACACCGGCTTTTACCTCGCCGGCATTGGTGGCCATCTTGAGAATTACCTGTGGGGCGCCTTTGGCCACATAGAACTGCTTTCCGTCCGCGCCTTTCACCGTGGCTTCGGTGCGCTTATGCACCGGATCGAACGGCTGAAAATGGAGCACCTGACAAGCCTTCAGGGTCTTTCGGATCCTTGACTCCACCGATCACCGCAAGGTCGATCGTGTCCTTGTCTTCGGCGCGCGAAGCGAGCGCGGCCCAGAGAATGACTTGGTCGGCGGGAATGCCATTCAGAGTGAACGGATCGCCCAGTGTCAACTTGTTTTGGGTCAGCGTGCCGGTCTTATCCGAGCACAGGATGTCCACGCCGGCCAGTTCTTCGATAGCCGAGAGCCTGGTGATAATAGCTTGTTTTTTCGCCAGAAGGCGTGCGCCCACTGCCATAGTCACCGACAAGACGGTGGGCATCGCCACTGGAATCGCGGCCACCAGAAGGACCAGGGCAAACTCGAGCGTGCCCATAACGGGATCGTGACGGAAAAGCGCGACGGTGACGATCACCGCCACCAGAGACTACCGCCAGAACGATCAGGTAATCGCCGATCTTCAGCACAGCTTTCTGGAAATGGCTGACCGATTCCGGTCCTTGCACCATTTGCGCGGTCTTGCCGAAGTAGGTGTCCGTACCGGTTGCATAGACCATTCCTTCGCTTTCCCCCTGGCGAATGATGGATCCGGAAAATACCGCTTCGCCCGGCTTTTTTGTGGCGGGTAAAGATTCGCCGGTCAGCGCGGACTGGTCCACTTCTACCGGGTCGCCTGGCAGCAAACGCGCGTCGGCTGGAACAATGTCGCCCAGCTTCAGGCGGATGACGTCGCCCGGCACCAGTTCTTTCGCCGAAGGGTCAGTCCATTTCCCGTCGCGTTTGACTTTGGCTTTGATTGCCAGCTGCTTCCTGAGCGCGGCGATCGCATTGCCCGCCTGATGTTCTTCCCAAAATCCGACGACTGCGTTGGACAACAGCAGGAGCAGGATGATGAAGAAATCCGGCCAGTGCCGGACCGCCGCCGACAGAATCACTGCGCCTTCGATCATCCACGGAATCGGGCCCCAGAAATAGGTCAGGAATTTCAGGTACGGATTTTCTTTCTTTTCCGCAATCTCGTTGGGCCCATATTGAGTCAGCCGTTTTTTCGCCTCGGCTTCACTCAGGCCGTCCGGCGAGGAGCCCAGCTTTTTCTGGAGCTCCTCCATGGGAATCGATTTCAGGTTTTTCTGCGCGTCGGACTTCGCTCCGGGCGCCGCCGGCTTCGTTTCCGGTTTTGTTTCGGGCTTCGATTCGGCCTTAGCCTCGGGCTTTGCTTCCGGCCTTGCTTCGGGCTTTTCCGCAGTTGGTGTCATGATGACGTCTCCTGTTCTGTATTCCTGGAATCCTTAAACCTTTGCTTCCGGAGAGTCTGCAACTCCTCCAGGCGGCAATAATTCCGGCACGTCCAGCCGTGCCACGCCAATCCGGCTGTCGGCCATCCCGTAATAGATGTCGAAACGATCCGGCGAGCCGATATCGTCCCGCCGGTCGATGCCAGTGGGAAACACCACGTTCGCCACGGTCCCATCGCGTTCTTGCGGGAGCGAAGGCGTCAACACCGGCTCCGTCGAACGATAGCGGATGATTTGTGGATGCTCCTTCGAGAGCACCATCACCCCGGCGGAATAACGTAGCGGGTGGGTACCTTTGCTAGCCTGCTCCATTTCGCTCACCCCGTGGTAAACGATCAGCCAGCCGTGCCGGGTCAGGACCGGTGGAGTACCCGCGCCAATTTTCAGCCGCTCCCACGGCGACACCGGAGTAGCCAGGCGGTGATGAGAGGTGAACTTGCCGAAACAATGCGGCTCGCAGCCATCGAGCACCATCGGACAGTAGGAAATCCAGATACTTTCCCGCTCCAGATCCACGTCGCGGGCTGCCGGGTGGCTGGCCTTTCCTCCGGACGGGTGCCGGGGAAAAGCGGCCGGTGGAGGAGGGCCATTTCCGGATGGCCGGATGGATTCGGAATGGCCACGGGAAAGAGGCTGGCGTCTTTGTCGTCCACGTCGTCGAATTCAATGCCCTGATACGGGCCGAAGCGCGCGAGTCCGATGCGCCTCCAATGGAATAGATCCTCCGATATTGCCATCGCGATTCGCGGACCCTGGGCCGAAAATGCCGCGTAAGTCATCAGGTAGCGCTTCAATGGCTCCACGAACGTGATCCGGGGATCCTCGCAGCCACCACCGCCATTGGGCCGCAGTTCATAATCCGCTTCGGGCTCGAGCGCAATCCCAAGCCGCTCGACGCCCGCGGGGTCGCCGGCTGCATTGAACCGCACTCGTGCAATGCCGATGCGCGAGTAGTTCCCTTTTGCAACCAACCGCGGGAACAGGTAGAGTTCGCCATCGGGCCCGCGAACGGCCGCTGGATTCAGGACGCCTTCGATCTCTTGTGGATTGCCCGGCTCTGGCTCCATCAGCATTCCCAGGCGCCGCAGCTTAAATCCACTCATAACTTCAGCGCTTCCTGACTGTGATCCGATAGACAAGCGATCACTGTTTCGATCACCCGCTTGGTCTCATGAGGTCCACGCACCGGGATGGAAATAACGCCTGCTTGTTCAGCCGGATAGTCGTTCCCGCCCGGGAACAACGCATCGCCAACGAAAATCATTTCCTTCAGTGAAATGCCAAGAACGTCTCTCAGTTTTCCGATTCCGTAAGCTTTGTCAATGCCAGGCTTGGTGACATCGATAGATGTCGCGCCGCCCATGCGGACAGAGAACCCGGGAATCAACGGATCGAGAATCGCTTTGATCTTCTTCCGCTTTGCAAAATCGGGATCCCATTTCGTTTTTTGTTCTAATGGCGCCTCCTGGCCCAATGCGGAATACGTGATCTGGCTTCCCCGGTCCTCAATGGCCTCGCCCCAGACCTTTTCGACCTTGAATCCCGCCTGCGCGACGGCCTTGTGGAGAGAGCTGACAATCTTATCTTTTTCCTCCGGCGTGAAATCTTCGGAATAAAGCTTCTTCCAATCCGCTTTGTATTGGTAGAACTTTGTTCCGCACGTGGGAAGAATGGACAGGTTCACCAGGCTGCCGTCATGGGCAAGATGGGAGAGGACCTGTTTTTCAAACTGCGGCCAATCGCCTCCGGAGATAACGGCTACTTTGAGGATGCCGAGAAGGTCGTCCAGCAGTCGCGACATTTCGGCGTCCAGCGACGATTTGCTCTCGGCAAGGGTGCCGTCCAGATCGAACACGATCAGTTTTTTCATTCCGGTATCTCGATTTCCAACACGTTCACTGATCCTTGAGGCTGCAAGGTACACGCTCCGAGTACCGCAGGCAACAGAAGCACGTCGCCTTTTCCGATTTCATATGCCGCGCCGCCATGATGGAGTTGCCCCTTGCCATCAATGCATACCAGCACGCGCGGCGCACCTGAGGCTCCCACGGTAAACGGCGATTCGCCGCGCACGCGAGACAACCAGAAGTAGTCGCAGTGGAAAAGTCTCTCGCGGTTCACAGGTGTCGTTTCTTCCACCACGGGCGCTACCAGACCGCCCGCGCATTGGCCAAAATTGATGCACGCCAGCGCCTGATCCACTTGGAGCGCTCGCGGCTGGCCCGTCTTTGGGTCGACATGATTCCAGTCGAACAAGCGAAACGTCGTGTCGCTGTTCTGCTGAACCTCGAACACTACGACGCCGCCGCCCAGAGAGTGAACCATTCCTGCCGGGTTGAAGACAGCGTCGCCGGGCTTCGGGTGGAAGCATGCCAAGCGGTCCGCTACGGTTCCGTTCGTGAGCGCCCGCCGCAGACCATCCGCTGTTGTACCTGGCTTCAGCCCCGCATAAATACGGCTCTTCGTGCCCGCTTCCAGCACCACCCATGCTTCGGTCTTGGCGGTCGCAGGATCCGTTGGATGCACCTGCACCGAGAGCATTTCACGTACGTCGAGGAACTTCAGCAGCAATGGGAATCGGCGGAAACGGCCCGCGAATTTTCCCATTACCTGTTCTGGAAATTGCTGCAGCAGTTGACCGATGGTCTGGCCTTTCAGCGGTCCATCGGCAACACGGCTCGGATGGTCTTCGCGGTCGCTCAGCACCCAAGCTTCGCCGATTGGGCCGTCGCCCGGCAGTGGCGCCGCGAGCAGGCTGGCCAAACGCCGGCCGCCCCACAGCCGATACTGATAGATCGGTTCGAATCGAAGCGGATATAGCGGCGCTTGGCTCATGATCTGTCATCTGCTACGACAGCGTGAGGCAGCCACGCCAAGTCCTCGCTGAGGATGTAGATCGTTATCGCCGCAAGCATGAGTACCAGGCCCACCCACATCCGCCAGTCATGATGCATGCGTCTCCAGTAAGCAGGCGAAACCCCTTCCCGGGCAGCTTGTTCGTCTGCCTGCCGCGCATTCTCAGGAGCAATGTGGGTCTTCTTGTCGTGTTCCGGCCCTTCGTTTCCGTGCTGACCGTAGTTCGTTTCGCTCATTGTGTTTCTGCCTTTTCAGAAGTGGGCGCCTTCCATTTCCAGTTCCGAATCTCCGGCAAATCCTGGCCGTGCTTGTCGATGTAATGCTTGTGCTCGATGAGCTTGTCCTGCATCTTCTGCTTCAGGTAGGCGCCCTTCGAGCCTAAGTTCGGCACGCGATCGATCACGTCTTCCACCAGGTGGAAGCGGTCCAGATCGTTCTGCACCCTCATGTCGAAGGCCGTCGTGATGGTGCCTTCTTCCTTGTAGCCGCGGACGTGCAGATTACGGTTCGTCCTGCGGTAAGTCAGCCGGTGGACCAGCCACGGATATCCGTGGAAACCGAAGATGATGTGCTTGTCTTTGGTGAATAGCGAGTCGTAATTCGATTCGCTGAGCCCGTGCGGGTGCTCACTCGCGGATTGGAGCTTCATCAGATCGACGACATTGATCACCCGGATTTTCAGATCGGGCAGATGCTCGCGAAGGATGGAAACGGCGGCCAGAATCTCGAGCGTGGGCGTGTCTCCGCAGCAGGCCATCACAACGTCCGGTTCGGCGGCGTCCTGATCGTTGCTGGCCCATTGCCAGATGCCGATTCCTTCCGTGCAATGCACCACCGCGGCGTCCATGGTCAGCCATTGCGGAAGGGCGTGTTTGCCCGCCACCACCACGTTGACGTAATTCCGGCTGCGCAGGCAGTGATCGAAAACCGACAGCAGACAATTGGCGTCGGGCGGCAGATAGACGCGCACGATATCGGCCTTCTTGTTGATCACGTGGTCGAGGAAACCTGGATCCTGATGCGTGAAGCCGTTGTGATCCTGCTGCCAGACGTGGGATGCGAGCAGATAGTTCAGCGACGAGATCTTCCGACGCCAGGGCAGTTCCAGACATACCTTCAGCCATTTGGCGTGCTGGCTGAACATGGAGTCGACAATGCGAATGAAGGCTTCATAGCTGTTGAACAGCCCGTGCCGCCCGGTGAGAAGATATCCTTCCAACCAGCCTTCGCACTGGTGCTCGCTGAGCATCGAATCCAGCACGCGTCCGGCGGGCGCGAGAAATTCATCGTTCTTTACTTTGCGGGCGTCCCACTGGCGGTTGGTGACTTCAAAAACCGCGCCCAGGAGATTCGAGAGCGTCTCATCGGGACCGAAGATACGGAAATTACGCTGATCCTGATTCAGCTTGGCCACGTCGCGCAGGAAGTTACCCAGCACGAGCGTGTCTTGGGCATTCACGGCGCCGGGCGATGGCACATTCACCGCGTGGACGCAGAAGTCCGGCATTCGCAAATCGCGCAGCAGAATTCCGCCGTTGGCGTGCGGATTGGCGCCCATGCGCCGGTCGCCCTTCGGCGCCAGCTCGGCCAATTCCGGATTCAAGCCGGCCATTCTTATCGAACAGCTCTTCGGCCTTGTAGCTTTTCATCCAGCTTTCAAGCTGCTTCACATGATCGGGATGCTCGGAATCCACCAGCATCGGCACCTGGTGCGCCCGGAAGGTGCCTTCGATTTGGAGGCCGTCCACTACTTTCGGTCCCGTCCAGCCCTTGGGCGATCTCAGGACGATCATTGGCCAGCGCGCCCGCGTGGTGTCGTTGTTGTTCCGGGCATTCTCCTGGATCTGCCGGATGTCTTCGATGGCCGTTTCCATGGTGGCGGCCATGAGTTGATGCATCGTTTCCGGGTCGTCGCCTTCCACAAAATGGGGCGTCCAGCCGCAGCCTCGCAGGAACTGCTCCAATTCCTCATGCTCAATGCGAGCGAGCACGGTTGGATTGCTGATCTTGTAGCCGTTGAGGTGCAGGATCGGCAGCACGGCTCCGTCGGTGATCGGGTTGAGAAGTTTGTTGGACTGCCACGCCGTTGCGAGCGGGCCGGTCTCCGCTTCGCCGTCCCCAATCACGCAGGCAACAATGAGACCGGGATTGTCGAACGCGGCCCCGAAGGCATGGCTGAGCGAGTATCCCAGCTCGCCACCTTCGTGAATCGACCCCGGCGTGGTCGGCGCAACATGGCTCGAAATTCCGCCGGGAAACGAGAACTGCTTGAACAGCTCTTTCATCCCGGCTTCGTCCTGGGTGACGTTCGGATAAACATCGCTCCAGGTGCCTTCCAGGTAAACGTTGCCAACGATCGCCGGGCCGCCGTGACCGGGACCGGCGATGTAAAACATGTCCAGGTCATACTTCTTGATCACCCGGTTCAGATGAACGTAGATGAAGTTCTGGCCCGGCGTGGTTCCCCAATGCCCAACCACCAGAGGCTTGACGTGCGATAGCTTCAGCGGCTCCTTCAGCAGAGGGTTGTCGTAGAGATAAATCTGCCCGACTGAAAGATAATTCGCGGCACGCCAGTAGGCATTGATTTTGTGAAGCAGTTCCGGAGTGAGTGTGTTGGTTTTCGTGGTTAGCTCCCTGTCGTTCACCACGTTGGGTTGCGTCTGGTTCAGTTCCGGAATGAGTGTCTCAATGTGTGTTTTCATGTTTTGTACCTGTAAATGAGTCATGGGGGCATTGCAGCGCCGGAAGATTCGGCGAAAATCATGGGCATCCGTTTGGCCGGATGCCCACGCCCGAACTTAAACGCCGCTCAGCGATAAAGAAGACTCGTGTTCGGCTTCGTGCAGCCAATATGGCGGCCGGCCGTAGTGAGCGTAGAGCCGGTTTTCGTACTCTCGCGTGATCGGCGTGAAGTCGACGAACTCCGGGGCGCTCTGGATGGCTTCCCGGGAGAGGCCGACGTAAACTTTGGAATCGTCCCAACTCACCTGTTGAATCCACGCGGGTGAAACCAGCACCTTCTTCCCCGGCCACCAATTCTTCGTTGCCACCTCGATGTAGCGGATAGCCCAGGCTTGATCGTCGACGACAAATCCGTCCAAATGGCCGAGTTCCCCATCGCTTGCCTCAATGTGATAGCCAGTGACGGCTTTGGTACTTCGCAGATGTGAATCCGTCGAGTCGCTTGGAATCCCGTTCGCCACCGCATCCTTGGGAGCAGTTCTTACGCCGCTCGGGTAGTACGCTGGGCCCCACAGGAAAGGGCCACCCCAATAACAGGGATATCCGTAATAACCGCTATATGCGATCTCGTGCTGCCGGGAGACAGGCTTGTCCGTATCGATGTTAGGGCTGTTCTTCACCTGTTTTTTCGTCAGCGCCACGTCCAAACGCTTGGCTTGCCAGTCCACGTGGGTAACGGAAAATGGCGAGATAAGCACTCGCCGGCCGCCAAGCCAGCCGGTTGTTACCGTGAGATAGCGGATGGCCCAGGTCTCATCGTCGAAATAGAGCTGATATACGGTCCCAAGATCTCCGTCGGTAGCTTGGACGACGAAACCCTCCAACTGTGTAGCATTCCTCAACATCGTTGTTCTCCCGCTTCCTTCTTGGAAGGTAATTACCGTGCGCCCGCGCCCACGGCTTCGGGCGAGTGCACTGTCAGGTTGATCGGTTGTGTGGCTCGCGAGAATCTCTCGCGCTTTTTCGACTTCCGAAGCCGTGCCATGCACCAGCAGCAGGTATTTGTCCGTCTTGAGCGCCAGCTCGTACTTAACGACGCTATCCTTCGGAATACCCATGCCGTAGAGCCCCGCACCGATGGCGCTCAATCCTCCAACCACGACGGCGCCTTCCAACGCCCCCACGATCCATGCCACCACAGGGCCCGCCACGAGCACTGGACCGATACCGGGAATGGCAAAGAAGGCTGAGCCGAACAGCAATCCCCAGAAGCCTCCCCAAAAGGCGCCGATTTTGCCCCAGTACTTCATCCGGTCGCCGGTATTGTAATAACCCACCACGTGTTCATCGGTGTGGGAATCCTTGCCGATGATGGACAAGGTGTGCATGTCGATTCCGGCGCGCTGAAGCTCCTTCACCGCTTCTTCGGCCCCGGTATGCGTGCCATAAACCGCGACCACCGCGTTTTGTTCAGACATTTCAGATCTCCTTTAGTAATAAGTTCGCCTTATATAGGAAGGCACACATAGCGCCACTCACTCTTACAAGAAATCAGCTTGGCCCAGCACCGTCAGGGCGAGACTGGATGACCGCGGATGGTCAGACGACGTAGGGTGGTCAACAGGAGGGACTAAGGTCGCGTTGGTTTCGAGAATACGCCTCACCGAGCGGGCAATCATAAGATCCTCGTCTGTTCGAATGACGCGAATCGCGACCCGGCTGGCGTCCGTGGAAATCACGCCCTCCGTTTCCGCGTTTCGCTTTTCGTCAATTTCGATGCCCAGGAAGCCCAGACCATCGCAGATGCGCGCGCGGATGAGTGGCGCATTTTCGCCGATTCCTCCGGCGAAGACCAGCGCGTCCATTCCACCGAGCGCCGCAGCGAAGGCGCCGATCCACTTTTTCGCCTGATAACAGAACAGCGCCACCGCTTCCGCCGCTCGAATATCTTGGGTTTCGTGCGCGAGCAAGTCTCGCAAACCAGGGTCTGGTCTTCAAGCAAGGCGGAAAATCTCAAAACCGTATCAATATGAACACTGGTGACTGCACGGGCTCCCCTTTTTGATAGATTTTTGACTTCCATTGGGCTAGCTTTGAGAAAGGTGCCATTGCGGAACAGTCCAGCCAGTTTCCAAGTACCTGGGTGGTTGCTTCTTGTACCGTCCTGGTTCAGGGAGGGACCGACCAGTATTTTTTCTCCCAAGGGCACTCCGGCACATTTCATTTTTGGGCTGTCGATGTTTGTACTCGCCATTACGGCGGCCATCTTCCTTGCCGCTGGAGGCGTGCTGGCTTACGTCCTGATCCGTTATCGCCGGCGCGCGACCGATCCAGATCGTGAACCCGCGCAGATTTACGGCAGCAATCAGATTGAGCTTTCCTGGACGGTAATTCCAGTGCTCATCGTGGTGGTCCTCTTCCTGACCACTGCGCGCGTTATCTTCAATACCGAGTACGCCAGCAAACCAGCCAGTGCTCTGGATGTCGTCGTTATCGGCCATCAGTTCTGGTGGGAATTTCGCTATCCGAAGCTTGGCATCGTCACTGCGAACGAACTTCACATTCCCGTCAGCGATCCGAAGCATCCAACGCCTACCTATTTGGAAATGTCGTCGGCCGACACGGACCATAGCTTTTGGGTTCCCCAATTAGCCGGCAAGACGGATGTGATCCCCAACCGCGTGAATGTCATGTGGATCGATCCAGAAAGGCCCGGTATCTACCTGGGCCAGTGCGCGCAATACTGCGGCGTCCAGCACGCCAAAATGCTGCTGCGAGTGTATGGGCAGTCGCAGGGCGACTTTGACGCCTGGGTCGTGCAACAGCAGCAGCCGGCTAACCAGGATGCTGCCGACGCCGAAGGCCGGTCGGTGTTTCTGCGCAACGCTTGTATCAACTGTCATACGATCGCTGGAACTGTGGCGGCCGGACGGTTCGGTCCCGATCTGACTCACTTTGCCAGCCGGGACACGATTGCATCCGGTGCAATACCAAATACTCCGGAGAATCTAAGGAAGTGGATCGACAACCCCGATCAGATGAAACCAGGCTGTTTGATGCCGGCGATGCATTTGAACGATCACGATCTCAGCGCTGTGACCGCGTACCTCACAACACTCCACTAGCATGGCCGACTCCCTCCCGCTAACCGGCGCGATCGATCTGACATCGGCGCCGAAAGCACGTCCGCTGGCGCTTGAGGTGTTGCACGCCTGGGTCACCACAGTGGACCACAAGAAGATCGGTCTGATGTATATCGGGTACGCACTCGTGTTCCTTGTAATCGCGGGTCTGGAAGCGGTCGTGATGCGCCTTCAGCTCGCCGTTCCGCAGAATAGCCTGGTCTCTCCGCAGGTCTTCAACCGCATGTTCACGATGCATGGAACGACGATGGTTTTCTTCGTCGGCATGCCGATTCTCTTCGGCTTCGGGAATTATCTGATACCGTTGATGCTGGGAGCACGCGACATGGCGTTTCCGCGGCTAAACGCCTTCAGCTTTTGGATAGCGGCATTTGGCGGCCTGCTCCTGTACTTCAGTTTTCTGGGTGGCGACGGGCTTTACGGCGCTGGCACCGCGCCGGACGTGGGCTGGTTTGCCTATGCACCATTGACTGCGAAGGTCTTCTCTCCCGGCCATAGCACCGACTACTGGACGCTGGGCATCCTGCTGAGCGGAGTCGGCACTATCGGTACTGCCCTCAATATTGTGACCACCATCATCGCCCTGCGTTGCCCAGGTATGAAACTGAGCCGGATGCCGCTGCTGGTGTGGCTTTATTTCATTACCTGCTGCATGGTGTTCGTAGCTGTCGGCCCGCTCACGGCCGCCCAGATCATGCTTTCCATCGACCGCTATCTCGGTGGTCATTTCTTCGACACGCAGGCCGGCGGATCGGCAGTCCTCTGGATGCATTTCTTCTGGATTTTCGGACATCCGGAAGTCTATATCCTCGTGCTGCCTGCCTTTGGATTTGCCAACGAGATCATCCCTGTTTTCTCGCGCAAAGCGATTTTCGGTTACCCGGCCATGGTGGCCGCCACCGTTGCGATCGGTTTCATCAGCCTCAGCGTATGGGCGCACCACATGTTCACTGTCGGCTTGGGGCCTGGTGCGAATACTTTTTTCACGCTTGCCACGATGGTCATCGCGGTTCCTACTGGAATCAAGATCTTCAACTGGATCGCAACACTTTCGGGCGGTAATATCCGCTTCACGGTAGCAATGATGTTTTGTGTTGCGTTTCTATTTCAATTTCTGGTGGCTGGTCTCACCGGCATCATGCTGTCCGCTTCGCCATTTGACTGGCAGCTGAGCGGATCGTATTTCGTGGTGGCGCACTTCCACTATGTACTGGTGGGCGCCATTCTCTTCACTATTTTCGCCGCCTTCTACTATTGGTTTCCCAAGATGTCCGGCCGCATGCTGAGCGAGACGCTGGGCAAGTGGCACTTTTGGCTTTTCCTGATCGGTTTCCATCTCACCTTCGATTTCATGCATATCCCTGGCGTTCTCGGAATGCCTCGACGGATTTATACCTACGAGTTGGATCGCGGCTGGGGGGGCTGGAACCTGATCGTAAGCAGCGGCGTAATCTTTCAGGCTGTCGCCATCGGCTGCTTCGTTTTCAACCTGCTGCGATCCTACTCCAAGGGCAGAATCGCGGGCCCGGATCCCTGGGACGCATGGACGCTGGAATGGTCCACCGAGTCTCCACCACCTGTCTATAACTTTGCGGCCATTCCGACGGTGCAAAGCCGGCGTCCCCTGTGGGACTTGAAGCACCCGGAAGATCCCGACTCAAACTACGAAATGTGAGATGCCATGAGCACAGTATCAGCCACATTGCCGGAGCCATCATGGACCTTGCCTTCTCGCGGCCTAGTGGGAATTATCTGCCTGATTGTCGCGGAGTCGGCCGTCTTCATCATCTTTGTCGTAGCTTACATTTTCTATCTGGGAAAGAGCATCAGCGGACCTACTCCGCACGATGTGCTCGACGTTCCTATCATTGGCACTATCTGCCTGCTATCCAGCAGCCTCACCGTCTATCTCGCGGTTGGCGCGCTGCGAAAGAACAAGGTTCGCCTGTGCTCTCTTTGGCTGGCCGCGACGGTATTGCTGGGCAGCATCTTTCTGGCTGGTACGGCGCGCGAATGGTACCAGCTGATCTACCAGCACGGTCTTACCATTCGCACGAATCTGTTCGGCACTACCTTCTACTCGCTGGTGGGTCTGCATGCCACGCACGTTGTCGTCGGCCTGATCATGCTGACGCTCGCTCTGGTGTTCGCGCTGCTCGGCCGCGTGAGCGAGGCCAACGCGGGGCGCCTCGATGTATTGTCGCTGTATTGGCATTTTGTGGACGCGGTTTGGGTTGTCGTCTTCAGCGTGGTGTACATTCTCGGCAGGTAGGCGCCGGGAAAGGAAATCGTGATGGAATCGCACACAGAGCGTGAGGAGCAGCAAGCACACGTGGAACTACCCGCTCCCACCGCCTGGCCGATGGTGCTGGCCCTCGGCCTGAGCCTGATCATTGCGGGTATGGTGACAAACGGCGCCATTAGCCTGCTTGGGCTGCTGCTGACGGTGCTTGCCGGCGTCGGCTGGTTCCGACAGGTTCTGCCGGTGGAGCATCACGAATCAGTTGCAGCGCAGCCCCACCTTACGCCAGTCATCAGCGCGCGGGCGGCTGTCGCGCGGCTATCGATCAGTCCGATGCACCGGAAAATGTTACCGGTGGAGACCTACAAAATCACGGCCGGGATCAAAGGCGGCATCGCAGGCGGCGTCGCGATGTCGATTCCCGCAATGCTCTACGGCTTGATCAAGTATCACAGCATTTGGTACCCGATAAACTTGCTAGCTGCCGGCGGCTTTGTCAGTTGGGCAGGCCAGAGCAACGCGTTTCTGGCGGAGTTTCATCTGCGCGGGCTTCTGGCAGCGCTCGCAATCCACGGCGTCACGTCGCTGCTGGTTGGACTTCTCTTTAGTGCGATACTGCCTATGTTTCCCAAATGGCCGATCCTCACGTGCGGCTTTATCGCGCCGTTTTTGTGGACAGGACTGGTCTACAGTATCCTCGGCATCGTCAGCCCAATCCTGGATCAGCGCATCGATTGGCTTTGGTTCACCATCTCGCAATGCGCATTCGGCCTGGTGGCCGGTTTCGTAGTTAATCTGGACGCCAAGGTGCGTACTCCCCAGTTCCGCGCGCTGCCGTTCGCGGTCCGCGCGGGATTGCATACCGATCTGAGTGAACGGCCTGAGAAGAAAGATAGTCCCGAATGAGCGTGGCGTCCAGTCTCTGTGTCGTCCTTTTCTGTGCTCTCAACGTGGTGTGTATTGGATGTACTGATGCGCCAGGGTACCCAGCGCCTGGCCCAGAAGTTCCGCGTCCGGATCAAGTGCTGGAGTTTACCGCCCTCTATAAACAGAACTGTGCAGGCTGCCACGGCGACAAGGGAAAAAACGGCGCAGCGATCTCGTTGGACAATTCCGTTTATCTCGCGATAGCCGGCGGAGCCACGGTTCGTCAAGTGACAGCGAAAGGGGTTAACGGTACACTGATGCCGGCTTTCGCAAAATCCGCGGGAGGCACGCTTACCGATCAGCAGATCGATAGCCTGGTCCGCGGCATCCTGCAAGCTTGGAGCCGCCCGAACGTACTCGGCGCCTCATCTGCGCCATCTTATTCGGTAGCTACAAAGAGCGATCCAACGCAAGGGCAGCAAGCATTTGCCGAGTTTTGCGCGCATTGCCACGGAGCCGATGGCAAGGGAGCCAAGGACGCCCCAGGCTCCATTGTCGATCGTTCCTATCTGGCGCTCGCGAGCGATCAAAGCCTGCGGAGCACGATCCTCGCTGGACGGCCAGACCAGGGCATGCCGGATTGGCGCTCTGATATATCGGGCTCCAGGGCGCGCGCGATGACTGACCAGGAAATCACCGACATCGTCGCATGGCTTGCGGCGCAGCGCACGGGGCCTTGAAGCGGAGTTATTTATGAACCCATCGAAATCACGACGCGCGTTTCTGTTTAAATTGTCTTTACTCTTGAATGGTGCAGTGGGAGCGGTCCTCGCGGTGCCTATCCTCGGCTACATTCTGGGTCCTGCGCTAAGAAAGGGCTCAAGCTATAACTCCTGGGTTGCGCTCGGCGCCGTCAGCGAATTCCCTGAAGGGGAGACACGCTTGGTTGATTATCGGAACCCAGTCACGACGCCCTGGGATGGGGAAACCGGCAAAGTAGCGTGCTGGGTGCGCCACATAGCGGGGGAACAGTTTCAAGTTTTCGCCATCAACTGTGCGCATCTCGGATGCCCGGTGCGCTGGTTCGCGCAATCGAAGCTTTTCCTGTGTCCGTGCCACGGGGGCGCTTATTACGCGGACGGATCGCGCGCTTCCGGGCCACCCCCGCGCGGCCTGTTTGTGTACAAACACAAGATTGACGGGAACAAGTTGATGATCAGCGCGGGCGAAATGCCGACCCTTGCCACCGAGGCCCGTAATAAGAAACCGTTGATTCAAATTGACCGCTCATCATGACGAAGCTAAAGCAGGGCGGCATCGAACTTTACAATTGGATCGAGCACCGGCTGGGCCTTGCCAAACCCATCGTCGAAGCAGCGGAGCATCCGATACCCGCTAGCAGCGCAAGCTGGTGGTATGTTTTCGGCAGCGCCGCCATGGTGCTGGTTGTGCTGCAAGTGGTGACTGGTATTCTGCTCGCGTTGGTCTACGTTCCCTCCGCCAGCCAAGCCTGGAACAGCCTTCAGTTTCTGAACCACAACATCACGCTGGGCTGGTTCCTGCGGGCAGTGCACGGCTGGGGCTCGAACTTCATGATCGCGATTGTGCTGATCCACATGACACAGGTCTTTCTCTTTGGAGCTTACAAGTTTCCTCGCGAGCTTACCTGGATGGTAGGCGTTGTCTTGCTGCTGCTTACTCTGGGCATGGCCTTTACCGGTCAGGTGCTGCGCTTCGATCAGGATGCTTATTGGGGCCTCGGGATCGGCGCTTCCATATCGAGCCGCGTGCCGGGAGTCGGCGCTTTACTGGTCCACGCTCTTCTGGGCGGCCCCATCATCGGCGGCGCTACGCTGTCCCGGTTCTTCGCACTGCACGTCTTCGTGATCCCTGGAATCCTGCTCGCGAGCGTCGCTTTGCATGTTTGGATGGTGCTGCGTCTGGGCATCAATGAGTGGCCCATGCCGGGGCGTTTGGTGCGGAAATCCACCTATGAGCGCGAATATCACGAGCTGGTCCAGAGGGACGGCATGCCCTTTGTGCCGGGCGCGGTATGGAAAGACGCCGTCTTTGCGGCTGCCATCCTGCTCGCCGTCATTGCCTGTGCGTTCTTTTTCGGCCCGTTCGGTCCCAGTGGGCAGCCGGATCCCACCATTATCCAAACCGCTCCGAAACCCGATTTCGCCTTCCTCTTCATCTACGCAGTCCTGGCCTTCCTGCCACCCAGTCTGGAAACACCCTTCCTGCTGATTGTGCCGGTAATCGTCATCGGCGCTTTGCTGTTGTTGCCACTCGTCGCCGGCGAAGGCGAAAAGCACTGGTCGCGTCGCCCCATCGCCGTGCTCATGGTTGCTCTCATTGCAGTGACGCTCGGCGTCTTCACTCGCCTTGGAACCTATACGCCATGGAGTCCGATCATGGACGCGTGGACCAGCGATCCGGTGCCCACGCAATATCTTCACGCGCGAACCCCGCTCGAACGCCAGGGAGCGCTGGTGCTTCAGGAGAAGCAATGCCGTAACTGCCATTCCCTCGGCGGGCTGGGCGGCCTGCGGGGCCCAGCGCTCGACTCCATTGCGGCGCGTATGACGGAAGACCAAATCACACGCCAGGTGCTGCAGGGCGGCGGAAATATGCCCTCCTACGGCAACGCCCTCAATCCCTCCGAAACCACCGCGCTGGTGCACTTTCTTCTGACGCTGCGTGGGCAGGATCTTACCCCGGCCGTAGATGCTTCCCGGGGGCTGGCGCAGCATTAGCTCACGCAAGATGCTTACGATTGCGATCGTTCTCACCGCGTCGATATATTTCCGGGGCTGGTTCGCCATCCGAAGAACTCGCGCAGTACAATTCAACGGGCTGCGGCTGAGTTCCTTTCTGTTGGGGCTCGCGGTTCTGTGGCTGGCCGTCGCGTCTCCGCTGGATGGCTTTGCAGACGCGTTGCTGAGCGCTCACATGGTGCAGCATTTGCTTCTAATGTCCGTTGTTCCGCCGCTTCTGCTGCTGGGCTGGCCGGTTGTTCCGCTCCTCAGAGGCCTGCCGGCATGGATATTAAGGCCGGTGCTGGGTCCGCTTCTGCGTCTCGCCGTGCTCCGCCACCTGGGGCGCTGGCTGATTTCGCCGCCGGTAGCCTGGATTGCAATGAACCTGACTTTCCTCGCTTGGCACGTTCCCGCAGCGTATGATTTTGCCCTTCAACACGAATATTGGCACGACTTAGAGCATGTCTGTTTTCTCGCCAGCTCATTGGCATTTTGGTGGTGCGTCATCCAACCTTGGCCATCGCGGCCCTGGCCCACCCAGAGCCGCGGGAACAGTTGGGGCCTGTTGTTGTACCTGCTTTCAGCGGACCTGGTGAACACGGCGCTCTCCGCCTTTCTCGCGTTCTGTGACTGGCCCGTTTACAGTTATTACCTCACCCAGCCAAATCCGTTTCATGTCTCGCCGCTCTCCGATCAGGTTCTCGGAGCGGTGATCATGTGGGTGGTTGGTTCGTTCGCCTTCCTTGCCCCAGCGACGTGGATTACCTTCAGCCTTTTGCAAGCGCCATCCACGCGCATGGCGTAAATTCATGAGACTTATGCCGCACGGTTCCGCGCTTTCCGGATTGTCCTTTTGACGGCGTTTTGACATTTCTCGCCTTATACTGGGCTTGGTTGCGAGCGGCGGCGAAGAAAGCCGCTGTGTATTTCGTGGTGTTTGCCAACAATGGCCGAGTGAGCGGAACGGAGTGTCAGAACCACGATAGAAAAACCACCGCACATCGAGCCGTCAGAGCCGGTCGCAGACGGAAAGCCGAATGGCAACGGAAGTCACAATGTCATCCGGGAAACGCCGCCTAGGATAGCGCTGAAGTCCGACAAGTTCCTGCTTCTGGCTCATGGCACCGCGGACGAGGTGGCCAAGGCCAGGGGCATCCTGCAGACCACCCACGCAGTGGAGGTTGCAGTTCACGGGGCGCAACGCGAGCAACTCGCAGGGGTCAGCGGCAGATAGTCTTACAATCGGCGGGTGAAACTTTCGGCTCAAGTAAGGGTGATGCTGAGCATTCGGAGAATTCTTGTTCCAGTTGTGTTAGCGGATACTTCCCGGCACGTCGTGCAACAGGCTGCGTGGTTGGCGCGGCGCCTTCGCGCGGAGATCATCCTGCTGCACGTGGTGACGCCTCTCAGCTATCCCGCCGGCTTGCTGGAGGGCGGGCACGAGATCACTGCGCGAGATTTGCACGCACACATCGTCCAGCGGGCTCAGGAAGATCTGGATCAGGCGCTGCAGCCGGAACTCGATGGCATTGCCGTTACACGCGTGCTGCTGAGGGGCGACCCGGCCCACGAAATCGTGCAGATGGCTCGTGACCGTAACGTCGACCTGATCATGATGTCGACTCATGGTTATGGAGCGTTCTACCGGTTTCTGCTGGGCTCAGTGACAGCGAAGGTACTGCACGAAATCCAGTGCCCGGTGTGGACCGGCGCCCACCTGGAAGAGGCGCCGGCGCGCGAGTTCTCGATCCGCCGCGTCCTTTGCTCGGTGGAATTGAACGCGCATAGCCGCCACACTGTATCGCTGGCCGCCGAGATGGCCACGGCGGTTAATGCGACGCTTACGCTGGTCCACATCACGGGTAGCGTGGAGATCTACGGCCCCGGCGGATCGCATGTCGACCCCGGGTGGAAGGAGAAGCTCGTGGGCTTCGCCGCTGAAGAGATCGCTAAGCTTCAGCTGGACGCAGGCACGAAGGCCGAGGTTATCATCGAGAGCGGCAATGTGGGGGAGCTGCTGAACCGGGCGGCGGAGCAAACGCAAGCTGACGTCCTGGTGATCGGACACATTCCTGGGCGCAGCCATTTGGGGGACAATGGCAACGGCTATGGGATCATTCGGGCATCGCAAATCCCGGTGCTGAGCGTCTGAGGAAATTGTGGCGTACCATTCCTTGATGAATACGACGATTCTGCTATTAGTTTCCGACCCGATTGTACGTTCGGTAATTAAGGAGACGTTGGAGCACGAAGGATATACCGTGGTGGGTGCCGGCGATCTGGGGCATGCGGTAGACCGGATCAAGGAGTGCCCACCCGATCTGTTGATAACGCGCACCTATGTTGACGGCTTGCCGGGGCACGATGCAGCGATCTATCTGCGCACGAAATGCCTGAAAATGAAAGTTCTCATTCTCGGGGGTCTTCTGGACGACGAGCGGCTACATTCTCGGGAAGCGCTGCAAGGATTTGAGGTCTTCCCAAAACCCTACGCCCCGGCGAAGCTGATCCAAGAAGTGAAGCACATCTTGAGCAAACCGCCGCGCGGTTGATTAGTCTTCAGCAGTCAACATCTGTTCATTCGGCCACGGGACAGCCGTGGCGCCATCTGCATGTGCGCAAACGACGGGGTCCGGATGCGAGTCCGCTGCGACATGGCGCCGCCGTCGCTCACCAGGTAAAAGCCCTCATTTCCTTCGGTCCCCTCAATCGCCCCGAGCGCCTCGCCGGGCGGGATCACCGCTCGGTCTTCCAGGGGCTTGGCCAATTTATAGGGGCCCTCGGGCATGTTGTTCGCACACTGTTCGACGATACGGAGGCTTTGCCGCATTTCCTCGATGCGCACCATGCCGCGGTCGTAGCAGTCTCCATTTCGGCCGGTGGGAATGTCGAACTCGAACTGTTCATAACACGAATAGGGTTGCTTCTTGCGAAAGTCCCACTCCAGGCCGCAGGCTCGCAGGTCAGGACCCGTAACGCCCCACTCAATAGCCTCCTCCATAGTGAAGGCGCCTACTCCCTGAGTGCGTGCCTTGAAGATCCGGTTCCGCATCACCTCTTTGTCGTATTCGATCAAGCGTGGCGGTAAGTACTTCACGAAATCCCGGACCAGGGTGTCCCATCCGGTGGGCAAATCCTCCGCCACCCCGCCGATGCGGAACCAGTTTGGAGGCAAGCGCGCTCCGCAAACTGTCTCGATGATGGTGAACGCGCGTTCGCGATCGTCGAATGCATCGAAGACCGGCGATAGCTGGCCCAGATCACGGGCGAAAGTTTCGCACCAGACCAGATGACTACCGATCCGAAACAACTCCGCGAGCATCACCCGCACAACCTTGGCCCGCGGCGGCACTTCAATCGCTGCCAGCTTCTCCACGGCCATCAGATACGCCATGTTGTTCATGACGCCGCCGAGATAATCGATGCGGCCCGTATAGGGGATGTAGGAGTGCCACGACTGCCGCTCGCCCATATTTTCGGCGCCGCGGTGATGGATTATTTCCAGGTTTGGGTGGCCCTGGAAGCGGATTCCGAACATCTCCCACACCTCCCGTTCGTACCAGTTCGCCGCGGGCCAAAGGTCCGTGGCCGTGTCAATGGGCGGCTGGTCTTGTTTGAGAGGCACTTTGACGCGGAGATATTCATTTCGGCCAAACGAGAGGAGATGATAGACGATGGTGAAGTCGCTTACCGGCTGCCCCTCGCGGTTCATCCGCGTACGCTCATCGATGGCGGTGAGGTCGTACAACATGCGGTACGGCTGGGCGACATCTTCCTTCAGGAAACGGAGAGCATCGTGGAAATTCTGCCGCGCGATCCAGCAGGTCGTGATTGCGTCCGCTGTGTTCTGCAGCTTGATTGCATGATCGCCAAGCTTACGCCGCAACTGGCCGACGATACTGGTGGGATCAGCCATGGTCTTCAGACTTCGTCCTCCCGCCCGGCCATGCCCTCATCGTTCCTGACCTCCGAAGCTGGCCGACAAGTTCAACATTAGGGGAATTGTCGTCAAAACGGTGTCAAAAAGGTGCAACAGCGCGGGGTTCCTGTCTCCTCCTTGTGCATCTCCGCCTGGTAAGTTCCGCGCACCTTTTTGACGCCGCTTTGACAAGCATCCCCTTATTGTGAAGATGTAGCCGCATTTGAATGAAACTTGCCTGAAGCTGGGCGTCGATCTGAATGGACCTCCTTCTTCGAGAGTTTTCCACCGCTGGTCAAGCACTCCGACCATTGTCAGATCGGGATTTGCACGTGATGGTGGGGCACAGTGGGCGGTGCCAGTATTTCGGCGAAACCAATGAGAGCGTGTTGAAGAAGATTGTGGCCGCGCTCGACGCCGGTCTTGCCCTCATCGTCTGCGTTGGAAAGCGTGAAAAAAAGAACGTCGAAGCGGTGCTGATGGAACAGTTTCGGAGCGGACGCGGCGAATGACGTCGGCATCCGATATGGCGGCAGCGTCAAGCCCGACAACGCGAAGAGTCTCATGGCGCAGCCTGAGATTGACGGGTTCCTGGTAGGAGGCGCCAGCCTGGATCCTGTCAGCTTTGCAGCCATCGTGAACATTTGAGATGTGAATCTCCGCTGTTTTTGACGGCGTTTTGACCATGCTTCTCATACAGTAAAGTTATGAACCCAACGCAACAACTCCACGACCTTGGCCAGAGCCTCTGGCTGGACAACATCACGCGAGGCCTGCTGTCGAGTGGGACCCTTCGTCATTACATCGACGATCTCTCGGTCACGGGCCTCACTTCGAATCCTTCGATCTTCGACCTAGCGATCAAGAACTCAAACTTCTACGACGATGCCATCCGCCAGAAGAGGAAGGAAGGCAAGTCCGGCGAAGCGCTCTTCTTCGAGCTCGCGATTGAGGACCTGAGGCAGGCCGCCGATCTTTTTCGGCCCATTCACGACGCAACCGCCGGCATGGATGGCTGGGTGTCTTTGGAAGTTTCTCCCTCACTGGCGTACGATTCTGCCGGCACGGTGAAAGAGGCGGTCCGTCTGCATGCGCAAGCGCAGCGGCCCAATCTCTTCATTAAGATTCCCGGGACCAAGGAGGGGCAGGTTGCCATTGAGGAAGCCATCTTTCGAGGGGTGCCGGTAAACGTAACGCTCCTGTTCTCAGCTGCACATTACATGGCCGCCGCTGAGGCTTACTTGCGGGGAATCGAGCGCCGGATTGCCGCGGGGCTGGACCCGAAGATACATTCCGTGGCATCGATGTTCATTAGCCGCTGGGACAAAGCCGTGGTGGGAAAAGTTTCCCAGGAACTTCAGGATCGTCTGGGTATTGCCGTCGCAAAACGAGCCTACAAAGCGTACCGCGGGATGCTCGCTTCACCACGCTGGAAGAAAGCTGCCAGTTCCGGCGCAGCGCCGCAGCGTCTGCTTTGGGCCAGCACCGGCACCAAGGATCCCAAGGCCTCCGATGTCCTTTACATCAAGGCGCTGGCTGCACCGGACACCATCGATACGATTCCCGAGAAGACACTGCTGGCGTTCGCAGATCACGGCACACTGGGTGATGTCCTGCCGGAAGATGGAGGCGACGCCGAGAGCGTGATCGCCGCGTTTGGCAAGGCCGGCGTCGACGATGAGAAACTCGCAGCCGAGCTTCAGCACGAAGGCGCTGCGTCGTTCGTTGCATCCTGGAAGGATCTGCTCAACTGCATCGAGTCGAAGGACGCCGCGCTTACAGCCGCGAGTTGAGATCCCCATGACAACACAGCAACCGCCGCGCACCTCCGCGCACAGCTCCGCTCACGCCGCCACAAAAGGCAACGTCTGATGGCCGCCTCCCATTCGGACGCGCTGGTGCTCTTCGGTGTGACCGGCGATCTAGCCCACAAGATGATCTTCCCGGCGCTCTATGCAATGGTGAAGCGAGGCGAGCTAAAGGTTCCCGTGATCGGCGTCGCGCTCCCCAAGTGGAGTTTGGAGCGTCTGCAGAAGCGCATCACGGACAGCATCAAGCGATCGGGCGGCATCGATAACAAGCGCGCTTTCCAGCAACTTCTGTCCCTGTTCAAATATGTGAGCGGGGATTATAAAGACCCGAACACGTTCGCTGGGATCAAGACCGCGCTCGATAAGGCTCGGCGCCCAGCGTACTACCTTGCGATTCCGCCGCCGCTATTTGAGACGGTGATCAAAGAACTCGGTGCCGCGAAATTGGCTGAAAACGCCCGCGTCATCGTGGAAAAGCCGTTCGGACGCGACCTGGCCTCTGCTAAGGAGCTCAACGAAGTGGCACGGTCGGTATTCCCGGAAGACTCCATCTTCCGAATCGATCACTACCTCGGGAAAGAGGCGATCATGAACATCCTCTATTTCCGCTTCGCCAATTCGTTCCTGGAACCGATCTGGAACCGCAACTACATTGCCAGCGTCCAGATAACCCTGTCCGAAGATTTCGGAGTGGAGGACCGCGGCCCTTTTTATGAAAGCGCGGGCTGTTTGCGGGACGTGATCGAGAACCACCTCTTCCAGCTGGTCGCGCTGCTTGCCATGGAGCCGCCCTCCGATAGAGACTTCGGAGCAGTGCACCGGGAGAAGGCCAACGTCTTTCGAGCTATGCGCCCGTTGACGCGGGATGACTTGGTGCGAGGCCAATACGCGGGCTACCGGAAGGAGCCGGGCGTCGCCACGAACTCCGATGTCGAGACTTTCTGCGCCATGCGGCTCTTCATCGATTCGTGGCGCTGGGCGGAGGTGCCGTGGTACCTGCGCTCCGGCAAATACCTGGCCGATACCGCTACCGAGATCGTGGTGGAGTTGAAAGCGCCGCCGCAGAGGCTTTTCGCGGACTCAGCGCCAGACACCGGCCGGACCAACTACCTGCGCTTCCGGCTCTCCCCCAACTCGGCCATCGCGCTCGCCGCGCGCGTCAAGCTCCCTGGAAAGGAATTCGTCGGCGAGCAGCGAGAGCTCTACTTGCTGGAAGAACAGCCTGGAGAGGAAGCGCCTTACGAACGGCTTTTAGGCGACGCCATGGCCGGCGATGGCGCGCTCTTCACCCGTGAGGATGCTGTGGAGGCCGCCTGGGCCGTGGTGGATCCAGTCCTGAAGAAACACCATCGGGTTCACCCTTACAGACGCGGCAGTTGGGGGCCGAAGGAAGCTGAGACGATCATAGCCTCAGACGGAGGTTGGCACAATCCCATGTCCAAGGCCGCATCTGGATAATGAACCTGCCATGACCATGCCGATCAGCGAGTATCGAAACGTCATTATCGCTTTTGCCGCTTGCGCCTTACTTTTCAATCAGGGTGACGCAGATTCCCTCAAAGCCCAGAATCTTTCCAGCGCACCGGACGTCCACATGATCGTGGAGTCATCGCTCGCGGCCACCCAACGTCACTGGCAAGCGCGGCTCCATTACACCTACATTGAGCGTGACGAAGATCGCCGCAGGGACCCGGATGGGCGCGTGACGTCGGAGCATGTGGATGTATCGAGAACGATTCTGGTCAATGGGATTCCTTTTGAGCAGTTCGTGGAACGCGACGGGCGGCGGCCTCCCTCGGCTGGGGAGGAACGGAAGCAGAAAGAAGAGCTCGACAAGTTGAAGCGCGAAACCCCAGCAGAGCGGGCCGAGCGATTGCGCAAGCAGGAGGAGGAGACCGCGTCGATTGTCCGGGAAGTGCCCATGGCCTTCGACTTCCAGCTGGTCGGCGAAGAAGCAGTCAACGGCAGGCCGGCCTTTGTGCTTCAGGCGACGCCGCACCCCGGCTACCATGCCCAAGGCAAGTACGGCAGCATGTTTCCGAAGGTCACGGGTAAGCTTTGGGTCGACAAGCAAGACCTGGGCTGGATCAAGGTTGAAGGGCAGGTGATTCACCCGTTCTCCATGGGATTATTTCTAGTGCGTTTGCTGCGCGGCTCGCAAATTAACATGCAGCAGACGCGCGTCAATGGTGGGATCTGGATGCCGGAACGTATTGAAGTTCAAGCAGTGGCTAAGATCTTTTTCGTGAAGAGTCTTTCGATTGATCGCGTGATGGCTTTCTCAGATTATAAATTGCCGCAAACCGAGGAGCCTCGTTAGAAGCGCAAAGGGTGCGGCGCGCACCGCCAAATGAGCCAGGAAATTGCCCGCGCCGCACTCCGTTTTGCGCGAGTTGCTCAAAGATCCCGTGGTCCCGCGTCCCCGGCAAATAGTTCGGCCGGCCGGAACCCTCGGAGGAAGAGCTCACAGCCGGCCGTTAATCCCAGCAGAAAACTACACTACACTGCTAGGAACATCGTGCTGCCCTGGCGGGCCACCAGTAAGAGGACGGGCTGGTCCTTCGTTGAGGAGCCAACCGCTTGGTCGTACTCCTTCACACTGGTTACAGGCTGATGATTCACCTGCTGGATCACGTCGCCGGGCTGTAAACCAGCTTCAGCGGCGCGGCTGGCGGGGCTCACTTGGTCCACCACCACACCTTTGGTCGAGGCCGGAAGCTTCAATTCCTGAGCTGTTTCCGGCGTAAGGTTCTCGACGGCAACACCCTGGAGACTCTGGTTCGATTTTGTGTTATCGACGCTGGCCCGTTCCTCTTTGGAGGGAAATTCGCCCAGCGTGACCGCCACTTCTTGCAGTTTTGCCGTCACGCAGCACCTTCAGCGTGACAGTCGCATTCGGATCCATCATTCCGATCTTCGAGCGCAATTGATTGGCGTCCGCGATCGGCTGTCCATTCACCGCGACGATGATGTCGCCCTGTTTCAGGCTGCTGCGGGCGGCTGGGCTGTTCGGGGTAATCTCTCCCACCAGCGCTCCGTTCGTTTCGTTCGAGCTGAAGGCCTTGGCCAATGCCGGCGTCACATCCTGCGGAAGGATGCCGAGATAGCCATGCTCCACTTTGCCGTGGGCCAGAATCTCGTCCAAGTCATGGCGCGCCATGTTGACCGGAACCGCGAATCCGATCCCCTGGTTACCGCCCGAGTTGCCAGAGAGAATGGCGGTATTGATGCCAATCAAATGGCCTTCGTCATCCACCAGCGCGCCGCCGGAGTTGCCCGGGTTAATCGGCGCGTCGGTCTGGATGAAGTCTTCCACCTGTTCGATTCCGAGTCCGCCGCGGCCGGTGGCGCTCACGATTCCGGACGTAACCGTCTGGCCCACGCCGAACGGATCGCCGATCGCCAATACGATGTCGCCGATCTCAACCTTGCTGGAGTCGGCCAGCGTCAGCACTGGAAAGTTCGATCCATCGATCTTGAGCACCGCGATGTCGGTACGCGGATCGGTGCCCACTACGCGGGCCTTCATCTCTCGTTTGTCATGCAGCGTGACGGTAACTTCCGTGGCGCCTTCCACCACGTGATTGTTGGTCAGGATGTAGCCTTCGGGGCTGATGATGACGCCCGATCCGAGAGCTTTCTCTCTGCGCTCCTGCGGAACATTGAATTGTTGCCCGAAGTCGTTTCCGAAAAACTGGCGGAAGAAAGGATCCACGCCCTCCGGCGACTCCATGCGCCGTTTGCTTCACAACTTTCGAGGATGAAATGTTGACCACGGCTGGCAGGACGCGCTTCACCATGGCCGAGTACCCGCGCCCGGAAGCGGCCTCGGAGCGCGCGGCCGTTTGATGGTCGGCGCCGGATTCTCAAAGGGCAACTTGCCCAATTCCGCTGCCCGCAAGCCGTAAAAACCAGTTACAGCAACTGCTGTCGCTACGGAGACCGCCGCTAACCACCGGCGGCCTTTGAGGAACTCGATTTTCATGTCTATTACCTCCAGTTCCAGCTTAAGATTCGAAGGGTTTTACTTCCCATAGCCTCCGTTGGGTAGATTGAGTCCCCAACACCGGTTAGAAGCACGAGATGGGTATCGGGGATAACCTCGCTTCGATAGACTAGGGCCGAGGTGCAGATCTTGTCTTTTGCGAAGACGGCACAAACCACTTCGGCAGGCCTGGATCATGCCGCTCGGCGGCCTGCGCTTGGTTCTGATGATCGGTTTTGGCGGTATGGCCTGGTCTTCCTCCTGGCCACCATCGATGCAGTGCATTTGCTGGGAGCGATGCGGACCGAAAACAAACTTCTCCGGGACGCGGCGCTGGAACGCAGCAATCATCTGGCGTCCATCCGCACCTCCATCTTGCTCACGCATACGTACCTGGGAGACTATCTCCTGGATTCGGACCAACAAAGTTCGCAGGCCGACCTTGCGGAAATCCAGGATGCGTGGTCGCGCTCTATCGTCCGATTTGGCGAACTATCGGTCCAGCACCCTGGATGAGCAGGTTCAAGTAAAACGGCTGGGAGATTTGCTGAATCGGCATTGGCAGTACATCAGCCGCGCCATGAGTTCGCCGCCCGCCGGAACGCTCCGCGGCGCATCCTTCTACCATGACGAGATTCTTCCGCTGAGGACCTCCATCGTTGAGATCACTACCCAGTTGCAAGGTATCGACGCTAAACAGGCTGCTTCGACGGAAGTCCAGATTCAAAGCGAATTCGAGCACCTGGGCGCCGGGCTGAGTAGGGCGCTCAACCTGGCGTTGGGGGCGGCGCTTCTGCTTGCCGCCGGGTGTTTGCTCTACATCTTCCGCATTGAGCGGCAGAACAACGGCCGCTACCAGGAGGTTCTCAAGGCGCGCGGAGCACTGGAGCAACTGTCGGCCAGGCTGGTGGATGCGCAGGAAATGGAGCGTCGCACTATTTCGCGGGAACTTCACGATCAAGTGGGACAAACGTTGAACGCTCTGCTGGTGGAGGCCGCCAATCTGGCAAAACGGATCCAAGCGGATGACGCAGTCAGTCTTCGATACCTGGACAACATTCGAAAGTTCGCCGATTCGAGCGTCAATTCGATCCGCGATATCGCCCTCCTGCTGCGCCCCTCCATGCTGGACGATCTGGGCCTGATACCGGCGCTGGAATGGCAAGCGCGAGAAGTCTCCCGGCGTAGCGGCGTCAAGATCACGGTTGCAGCCGAAAATGTTTCGGATTCACTGCCTGACGAAATGCGCACCTGTATTTATCGGGTGGTGCAGGAGGCGCTTCAAAATGTGTTCCGTCACTCCGGGGCGAAGAGCGCCGTGGTCACGGTGCGCCAAGACGACGGCTCATTGTTTCTGAGCGTGGAAGACGATGGATCCGGATTCGATCCCGAAAAGACGCGGGGGCTCGGAATGCTGGGGATGGAAGAGCGGGTCAGACAACTCGGAGGGCAGTTCGAAGTTCAGTCCGCGCCCGGAAAAGGTACCGTGCTGAAAGTCAGGTTGCCGATACCGGTGGCGGTCGCTATTGAATGATCCCTTTCCTCACGGCGTAGAGAATCAGCTCAGGCACCCCGTGCAGGTTCAGCTTTTGGAGTATGTTGCCGCGATGCGCATCCACGGTGTGGACGCTCAACTGCAGAAGGTTGGCAACTTCCTTGTTGGTTCTGCCTTCCGCCAGAAGCTGCAGGATCTCGCGTTCGCGCGGAGTCAGAAGATCGTAGCGGTCCTCCACCTGCTTGTCGCGTATCTGGCGGACATAATCTTCCAGCAGCATCTTGCTGATCACCGGACTGAAGAACGATTTTCCGTCGGCAACCGTTCGCACCGCTCGAATCAGATCCGCTTCCGCCGAGTTCTTCAGAATGTATGCGCGCGCGCCCGGCTTTCAGGGCCCTGAGGACGTAGCCTTCATCGGAGTGCATGCTGAGAATCACTACTTGGGTCTGGGGCGTCTTATCGGCGATTTGCTGGGTAGCCTCGATCCCGTTGAGTTGTGGCATACCGATATCGAGAACGGCAACCTCCGGATGATGCTTGGAGACCAGCTCCACCGCTTCCCGTCCATCGCCAGCCTCCGCTACCACTTTGAAATCGGGCTGCTGTTCGAGCAGGAGACGCAAGCCCGACCGAATGATGGTGTGATCGTCAGCGAGCAGGATGCGAATCTGTCCCAAGTGTTAAGTGCGGCCTCGACCGCCAGGATACTGCATCATCCGAAGAAAATGCGAACTACTTTTGGTTTGTTGGATTCGCCGCCGGAATTCTTACCGCATTCAACATGAGATCCGGCATTCCGAGCTTGGCTCGCAAGCTTTGCAAGACCATATTGATCGCGACCTGGCCCAAATCGCTGGTTGCCTGATAACGTACATCGATTGTAAACCCAGCAGTACCGAGAACCACGTCAAAATCCTGAATCGGAGCATCCGAAGGCCAAAGCTCCTGGATTACTGGACGGACCTTGTCTAACAACTCCTTTTGCGTTTCGCCGACGGTGTTTTCCCTTGGGATTATGGAAGCCGGCCGTTCGAGACGCGCCCTCAGCTCGGCTAATTCGCCCCTGCTGGCGACGGCATCTATGGATATCTGAACTTCCTGCCCAGTCTGGCGTGTGAGCTCCTGACGTACCTCGGCCACTTTGGAATTAGGAATATAGCGAGTGGAAATCAAGCGAATGACGATTTCGCCATTGGCGATGCTCACCTGCTGCGACACAATAGCGTCCGCGGGCACCAGGCCTTTCAGCGCCTTTTGCACCGCTCCCCTGGCACGCGTTTCACTCGCCACCTGAAACAGCGCTTTCCGTAGCGGAACCGCGATGGACGCGAGCAGGACCACGACCATCAGAATGCGCCAGCGAAGTTGCCCTCCAGACGCCAACATCCTTGCCACCAGCCCATGGGAATGCATTCGAGTCGGCGAATCGTCTCCACGGGCTGCGAGCATCGCCTGCTGAACGTCCGCAGTGTCCATTCCTACCAGGAGAAAGACCAGGAACGCGCTGGCCACAATGGCCACCAGGTTGGTCACAAAAAGAAGCCCTGCGCCGCTCATGATTTCCATGTTCAGTCCGCTGCCCATGCCGAAACCCATCGCGCAGAGCGGTGGCATCAACGCGACGGCGATTGCCACTCCGGGGAGGGCCGTCACTCCATCGCCCCCGCCGCGGCAGACCACGACCGAACCAGCTAAACCGGACAACAGCGCTATACCCAAGTCGAGCAAGTTGGGATTCGTGCGAGAGAGGATCTCAGACGTCGCGGAATGAAACGGCAACAACCAGACCAACAAAGCGGAAAAACCGATCGATGCCGCGACGCTGGCGAGCAGATTGATAACGGCTTTGATTCCCAGGTAAAGATCGCCCACGGCCAGTGCCAAGCCTGTCGCCATGATCGGCCCCATTAAGGGAGAAATGAGCATAGCGCCAATAATTACTGCCGGGCTGCTCTCCACCAAGCCGAAGGTGGCGATGCCGGCGGAGAAGAAGATCTCAAGCCAATAGCTCAGGCTGGCGATTTCAGTGGTTGCGAAAACCTGTTCATATACTTTGGGCTTCGAACTCGCATCTACCCCAAGCCACCCCTGAAGGCGCCACCTGTCGACGCCGGCCGCATGGGTCTCTTCAGACATGGTGGTGCTTCCAGTATATTTTGAAAAACGAAAATCAACCGGTCACAGGACTGGTTGGCGGAATCTCGCCCATCGCGCGCAGAAACCAGGTCATCGTCAGGCTTTGAACGAAGACTGAAAACGCGACGACTGCGAAGGTAATTGTAACGATCTCCTCGCGCCGTGGGAGTTCGGTCGGAAGTCCCAGGGCCAGTGCCAATGCTACCGCTCCTCGCAAACCGCCCCACAGCAGGACGTGCTGATGCTTCATCGTGACGCGACGCGAAGAGCGTGAAAACAGGAAGCAGCAGGGATAGATCGCGACGGCCCGGCCCAACGTCACAAGGACGATCGCGATAACTGCCGGAAGCCAAATCGCCCGAAAATTCTGATGCGCCTCATGCATTCCGATCAAAAGGAAAACGAGCGAGTTTGCCACGAAAGCGGCGTATTCCCAGAAGGCCTGGATAGCCTCCTTTCCCCGGTCGGAGATCGTACCGAACGACGTGAAATTGCTCATGACAAGCCCAGCGGTGATCGTGGCCAATACGCCAGACAGCCCGAAATGGTCCGCAAGTAGGAACGACCCGTAGGCGGCGACGGTGGTGAAAGTGATTTCGACCAGGTGATCTTCGGTTTGCCCGGCCAGCAGGAGCGCCCCGACAGCAACGGCGGCGCCGCACAAAATACCGCCGCAGACGGTTTTCAGAAGGGTGGCGGCGATCCCGAGCGGCGTGAGTTGCTGACCTAAAGCTAGAGCCACCAGAACGCCGAATGCAACCGCCGCGGTGCCGTCGTTAAAGAGACTCTCGCACTCGATGAGCACCAGCAAACGCCCCTGGGCCTTGGCCTCTTTGAAAGTGGCGATCACCGAAACCGGGTCGGTGGCGGCGATGAGAACGCCGAACACCAGGGCGCCGAGCCACTGCCAGCGAGCCAGATAGTGCATTCCGAACGCGGTAACACAGGCCGAAAGCGCAACACCCACGGTGGCCAAGACGACAATCACCGTGAAATCGCGACGCAACTGGTCCCAATGAATATAGAACGCTGCTTCAAAAAGGAGCGGAGGGAGAAGCGCGGTGAAAATGAGATCCTTGGTCAGGTTGACGCTCGGCGCGAACGGCAGCACGGCCAGAATGATTCCCGCCGCAACGAGGCCGACGCTGTAAGGAAGGCGCAGCCGCCGGGTCAACATTGCAACCACCGCCGCGATCAGGAGCAGGAACGCTCCGGTTTGAAAGTCGAGGTCCATGCCTTTTCCGTCTTCGATTCTACAGGTTAAGACTATTTGAGTAGGCACCGGTGATCTATCCCTTTTTGACGGCGTTTTGACAAAGATTCTCTTACCTTGAACATGTAGGCTCATTGCGGGGGCGGTGTGTCTGAGCCAGGAAAGGATAGGAAAACGACCGACTCATGCGCTTACAAGACAAAGTGGCAATCGTGACGGGCGCGGCTACCGGCATTGGCCAAGCGATTGCTATTCGCTTTGCACGGGAGGGTGCGGCTGTGGTCGTGGATTACATCGGTAAGCCGGACGTGGCCGGCAAGACCGAGCAGCAGATCGCCGCCTTCGGTGGGAAGAGCATTGCAATAGCGGCTGACATCTCGAAGCCCGACCAGGTCCTGAACTTGATCGATGGCGCGGTGAAGGCCTTTGGCAAGCTGGACATTGTCGTCAACAATGCGGGGGTGGAGAAGAAATTCGCGTTTGTGGACTATCCGCTGGAAGAACTGCAGAAAATTTTGGATATCAACCTGGTAGGGCCTTTTCTGGTTTCGCAAGCGGCTGCTCGTCAGATGATGCGACAGGGGCATGGCGGCCGTCTCATCAATATCTCATCGGTTCATGAGGATCTTCCGATGCCAACCAATGCGGCCTATTGCATGAGTAAGGGAGGTTTACGGATGTTCACCAGAACCATCGCCGTGGAATTAGCCAACCACAAAATCACTGTGAACAACATCGGACCTGGAGCCGTGTTCACGCCGATCGATGCGGATGTCGAAGCGAATCCGGAAATGGAGAAAGCGCTCATGAGCGAGATTCCCTTGGGTCGCTGGGGCAAACCGGAAGAGATTGCCGGGCTGGCGGTGTATCTGGCATCGGACGAGGCGGCGTACATTACGGGGTCCACCTATTTCATCGACGGCGGGATGTTGCGGCAGTCCGGTAGTTACTGAGTTTACATGAGCGCGTTGAAAACGTTCGCTTATGCCAGCGGCGGTGTCGCGCTTGGCTATCTGGCCTGGAAAGCTTTGGCCGGCAGCTCGGAAATCGGGCGGGACCAGGGGCGGGCGAAGGGTAAAACCTTTCTTATCGTCGGCGCGGGATTTGCAGGACTCGCCGTGGCAAGCGAGCTGGCACGATTGCTTCCGAACCCGAACAACGGCGATATCCTTCTCATTGATGAGGACAACTTTCTTCTCTTCACCCCTATGCTTGCCGAAGCAGCCGGAGGAGAGGTGGATAGCCGCCACATCGTTCATCCTGTGGACCATGTCTCAGCGCGTATTCAATTCATCGAGGGGACCGTCACTGGAATCGACCTGACAAAGAAGACTGTGGACGTGAAGCGGGGCAGAAAAGGAAGCGATCTGGCCCCCCAGCAATATCAGGCGGATCACATCGTCATTGCGCTTGGGTCGGTAACAAACTTCCACAATATTCCCGGTCTGGCGGAAATCGCCATTCCAATGAAGAAGCTGGAGGATGCCGTCGCTGTCTGTGACCGCGCTTTGGCGTGTCTGGAACAAGCGTCCACGGAAGAGGATCCAAACAATCGCCAAGAGCTGCTTACTTTTGTGGTTGCTGGGGGCGGCTTTAGTGGAGTGGAGACGATGGCGGCTTTGAACGACTTACTTCGCGCCAATCTCCACAAGTATCCGAAACTTACTAGCGAAGACATTCGAACCATCCTCATCAATCCAGGCGAGCGGCTGCTTACTGAAATCACTCCGGAGCTGGCCGCCTATGCTCATCGCGAACTCCAAAAGCGGGGAGTAGAGACCCGCATGAAGACTAAGATCTCCGGCGCGACCCACACCTATGTCGAACTGGAGGGTGGCGAACGCATACCGGCTCGCACTTTGATCTGGACCGCCGGAGTGAAGCCCAATCCTCTGGTCGAAAAGCTTGAATGTGAGAGGGGCAAGCATGGCGGAATCAAGGTCAACATCTGTTGCCAGGTGGTTGGACACGACGAAATCTGGGCGCTCGGAGACTGCGCTGACGTTCCACATTCCAACGGAAAAGGATCGTATGCCCCTACTGCTCAGAATGCGACTCCAGCAGGAAAGCTGGTGGCGCGCAACATTGTTGCTGCGCTACGCGGCATGAAAGCCGCTCCGTTCCAGTACACGCCTGTTGGCGAATTGGCGCTGGTGGGAAGGCGCGCGGGCGTCGCCAGGATTTATCGACATAACTTTTCTGGCCCACTGGCCTGGGCCATGTGGCGTGCAACATACCTGGCTAAGATGCCAGGCAGCGGTCAAAAGGCGCGCATTCTAAGCGACTGGGTGCTCGACTTGATCTTTGGTCGCGATCCAGTCTCACTCGGTCCGGGTACGCCCGCCTTATTGAGGAAAAATGCGATCCAGTGAACGCTACGAAGCCGTGATCGTCGGCACAGGCGCCGGCGGTGGAACGCTCGCGTATCACTTGGCCAATGCTGGTAAGCGCGTCCTCATTCTCGAGCGCGGTCCGTTCTTGCCGCAGGAAAAACCGAACTGGAACACCACTGACGTCTTCCTCGACAACCGCTATCACACAAAAGACGTCTGGACGGACAAAGAAGGGCACGATCTGCATCCCGGTACCGGCTACTGGGTGGGCGGCAACACCAAGGTGTACGGCGCCGCTCTGTTCCGTTTGCGGGAAGAAGATTTTGGCGTGCTTCATCACAAAGGCGGCATCTCACCCGCGTGGCCGGTGAAGTATGACGTCTTCGAGCCGTACTACACAATGGCTGAAAAGCTATTTTGTGTGCACGGAAAGCAGGGGATCGATCCGACAGAACCACGACGCAGCGCGGAATATCCCTACCCAGCGATCTCGAATGAGCCCCGGATGCAGGAGATTCAGAACGATCTTGAGCGCATGGGACTGCGGCCGTTCCCGTGCCCCCTCGGGCTGAAGTTGAACGAAGAAGATCGGGTGGAAAGCAAGTGCATCCGCTGTGACACTTGTGACGGATATCCGTGCCTGGTGCACGCGAAATCGGATGCCGATATCAACTGCATCCGCCAGATCATGCACCTGCCGAACGTGACCCTGATCACGCAGGCGAAGGTGACGCGCGTGCTAACGAACGCCACGGGAACTGCCGTCGATGCCGTGGAAGTGGAGCTAGATGGTTCAGGGAAGAAGACCACATTTTCCGGCGATATCATAGCCGTTTGTTGCGGGGCCATTAACTCGGCGGCGCTGTTGCTTCTGAGCGCCAACGACAAACATCCCAACGGCCTCGCCAACAGCTCCGACATGGTGGGCCGCCACTTCATGTTCCACCAGGCGGACGCCATTCTCGCGATCGGCCAGGAACCGAACCGGTCTTCCTATATGAAGACTTTCACCCTGAACGACTTCTACTTCGGCGACAAAGATTATCCCTATCCGATGGGAAACATCCAGCCGATCGGCTCCTTTCATCACGAAATGATGAAGGCGGACGCGCCGCCTCTCACGCCCACCTTCATTCTGGAATTGATGACCACACACGCGGTGCCATGGTGGCTGACAACGGAAGATTTGCCGGATCCGAACAACCGGGTACAGATCGTTAATGGGAGGGTTCGCCTGGATTACACGCCAAATAACGTGGAGTCCTTCGAACGCCTGCGAAACAAATGGATCGATGTTTTGAAGCAGGCCGGCCATGCCGATCACTGGTTCCACCTGCACTCCTATTTCAAGCAGCGGATTCCTTTGGAAGGAGTGGGGCATCAAAACGGAACCTGCCGCTTCGGTACCGATCCAAAGCAATCGGTTCTGGACATAAATTGCCGGACTCATGACCTCGACAACCTGTATGTTGTCGACGGTTCGTTCTTCGCGTCCAGCGGCGCCGTCAACCCTTCACTGACGATCATCGCCAACGCGCTCCGTGTAGGCGACCATTTGCTCGAAAGACTGCATTGAAAGAACGGCGGCGGGTCCACAAGCTCAGTTGCCCTGGGAGCCCTGCTGATTGTGCTCGCGTTCGCTTGCGTAGCGGTGATGAGTGCCTTCGGTAAGGCGGCGAAAGATGTACCCACAGGCATCCTGGTATTGTTTCAGAACTTCATCAGCCTGCTGTTGTTCACGCCCTGGGCGCTTGGCAAAGGGTGTTTCTGAACTGCGAACATCGCGCACCTGGCTGCATGTTGTGCGCGCCGCGGCGGGCCTGCTTTCGCAAGTTTTGATGTTTGTGGCCGTTAAGCGGATGCCGCTGGTGAATGCGGTGCTGCTCAGTAACTCTGCGCCCCTGTTCATTCCTCTGGTTACCTGGGTATGGCTGAAGGAACGAATCGGTGGGATGGTATGGGTGAGTCTGCTCATCGGTTTCGCGGGCGTGATTCTGATCTTGAAGCCTGGTTTGGCGTTGCTATCCGATCCCATTGCGCTCATCGCCATCAGCGCGGCGGTCTTCTCAGCCTTAGCCCTGGTCGCTGTCAATCAACTTTCGAATACCGAACCTCCCCGTCGAATCCTGTTCTATTATTTCCTCTACTCTTCCGCCGCGGCGGCGCCGTTCGCAGTGTTCAAATGGAAACCTCCGACCGATCGAGAATGGCTGTTCCTGGGCGGCATCGGATTGATGATGGCGGCAAGCCAGTTGTTGATCATCCTGGCCTACCAACACGCTACCGCCGGCAGGATCGCCCCTTTTAATTACACCGTCGTCATTTTCTCCGGACTCATCGGCTGGGTAGTCTGGAAGAACACCCCTGATTTGCTGTCGCTGGCCGGCGTTCTACTGGTCACAGCCGGCGGTGTACTCAGCACCAAGTTCGGTGGTCCAAATTCCACTGGCCACCTGGGTTGGCTGGGCTATTGGAATCATCTTCGTCGTCGGGAGCAACCCGCATGAACGTACGGACCATCTCTGGCGAAAGTATCCGATGCGTGCTCCCGTGGCAGGCGATCGTTGGAGAATCTCCCGTCTGGCATCCGGAAGATCAAAGCCTCTACTGGGTCGATATTCAGAGCAGACAGATCCATCGCTTCCATCCAGCCACGGGCAGCAATCAAACTTTTGATCTGCCTGAAATCGTTACGTGCATTGCGCCGCGGGCTGCCGGCGGATTGGTCCTGACACTCAGGAAGGACTTCGCCAGCTTTGAACCGGCGGCGTTGACGCTGGAGCGGCTCGGAGAGGTGGAACCCAATCTGCCAAACAATCGCTTCAATGACGGGAAGTGCGATCCGCAAGGCCGCTTTTGGGCCGGAACGATGGATGCCGTGCATTGGTCCGCGCCAGCGGGCAACCTATACCGGTTGGATCCCGACAAAACCATCACCCGCATGCAGCCGAATGTCATTTGTTCCAACGGCAGCGGCTGGAGCCCGAACGGACGCAAGATGTACTACACCGAAAGCTTTCGATACACGATTTTCGTCTACGATTTCGATCCGTGCACAGGCGCCATTTCGAACCGGCTACCATTCGCCACGCTCGACAGCAACAGCGGCGGTTTTCCTGATGGCATGACGGTGGATGCCGACGGCTTCGTCTGGAGCAACGTGGTGGGCCTGGGACGAATTCATCGCTACGATCCTCAGGGCAAGCTGGAGCGAATCGTTCAGCTGCCTGTGCCTCGTGCTACAGATTGCACTTTCGGTGGTCCAGATCTGAAAACCCTTTACGTGACGAGTGCGCGCGAGACGATGTCGCCGGAACAGTTGGCAGCGGCGCCACTTTCGGGAAGCCTGTTCGCTATCGATTGCGATGTGCGAGGACTCCCTTCCAATTCGTTCTCCGGCTGATGATCCGAGGAGGATTTAAGCAATGCCGCAACACGGTAACAAAGAAGCGTTCGGAGCACCAGGCATCGAACCCCGGTGGACCCATGGCAACAAAAATGGCGTCGGGACAGCCTACGCGGCGTCGAGCCGAATATGGTTCACTCTGTTTGGTGGCATCGTCACTGAAGTATATTACCCGACGGTCGACCGCCCACAGATGCGCGATCTTCAGTACCTGGTCACGGATGGGAAGAGCTTCTTCCACGAAGAGAAACGGGATCTGAAGACCACGGTGGAAAGGATTTCCGGTCATACCCTAGGCTTTCACTGCACGAATTCGGACCCGGATGGGCGTTATTCGATCAGCAAAGAAGTGATCACAGATCCGCATCTGCCCTGCGTTCTTCAACGCACGCGGCTGACCGGCCCGAACGAGAAGTTTCTCACCACCCTGAAGCTGTTCGCGCTCTGCGCCCCGCATCATTCAGGTAGGTGGATACGGCAACACGGGCTACGTCACCACTGCGAACGGCTGGCGGATACTCATGGCCTGCAAGCAAGGCGTGTGGCTCGCGATGACCGCCACGGTCCCTTTTGCCCGGACCTCCTGTGGTTACGTGGGAACGAGCGATGGTTGGACGGATCTGCATGAGAATTTCCAGATGGATTATGAATTCGATCGTGCCGCGAACGGCAATATCGCTCTCACTGGCGAACTGGATCTCAGTAAGACCCGGGAGTTTACGCTTGCAACTGCATTCGGAGGAACGGAACACCGTGCGATTGCAAATCTTCTGCAATCTCTGGGAACTCCTTTCGATAAGCATCTCGCAAGGTACAAAGAGCAATGGGAAGGCGTGGCGCCCCACTGCCGGCCGCTCGAGAAGTCGTCGTTTGACCAGGGCAACCTCTTCAAGAGCAGTGTCAGCCTGCTGCTGGCGCACGAGGACAAATCGTATCCCGGCGCCCTGATTGCGTCCCTCGCCATTCCTTGGGGAGAAGCCAAAGGTGACCAGGATCAGGGCGGATATCACCTGGTATGGACGCGCGACATGGTCAACAGTGTGACTGCACTCCTGGCTGCCGGCGACACAGCCACCCCTCTGCGCGCCTTGATCTTTCTCGCCGTCTCGCAACACGAAGATGGCGGTTTCGCGCAAAACTTCTGGGTCACTGGCGAGGCGTATTGGACCGGTATTCAATTGGATGAAGTGGCGTTTCCCATCATGCTGGCGTGGCGTCTGTTTGGCGAGAAGGGACTCGGAGACTTTAATCCAGACACGCTGGTGCGGAAAGGCGCCGCGTACCTGATTCGCAACGGGCCTGTCACGCAGCAGGAGCGATGGGAAGAAGCAAGCGGCTATTCGCCCTCTACGCTCGCTTCGAATATCGCCGCGTTGATTTGCGCGTCGTTGCTTTTCCGCGAGAGAGGCGATGAAGCATCGGCCGGGTTTACCGAAGAATATGCGGATTTCCTCGAATCCCATATCGAGGAGTGGACCGTAACCCACGAAGGGTCCCTTCACCCGGGAATCAAACGGTATTACATTCGCATCCTTCCCGAGAAAGTGGGAGACGCGAACCCGGCCGAGAATCCGGAGCAGCGGACGCTTCAAATCAAGAATATTCCTTACGGTCGACAAAGCGAATTCCCAGCCAAGGACGTGGTGGATGGCGGGTTTCTCGAACTGGTGCGCTACGGTATCCGTTCCGCGAACGATCCCATCATTGTGGATAGCGTCAAGGTGATCGATGCCGTGCTGAAAGTGCAGACCAAGGCTGGTCCCGTATGGCATCGCTACAATCACGACGGCTACGGTCAGCAGGAAGATGGAGGCCCTTTTACCAGCGTCGGCGTCGGCCGGGCGTGGCCGCTGCTCACCGGCGAGCGAGGTCACTACGAACTGGCTGCCGGTCGAAGTGTTGAGTGTTACCTCCGGGCAATGGAGCAGCTTGCTTCGCCGACTGGCCTGCTACCGGAACAAGTCTGGGATGAGGCGGATAAGCCGAAGGCTTTCTTGTCTCTAGGCAAGCCGACCGGTTCCGCGATGCCGCTCATGTGGGCGCACGCCGAGTACGTCAAGCTGCTCCGCTCCGCTTCCGATGGCAAGGTTTATGACGAAATCCCCGAAGTGCGTGAACGCTACCTCGGCGATCGCAAAAATCGCAAGCTGGTGGACGTCTGGAAGCCGGATCGTCATGTGCGATTTATGCGAAAGGGTTCGGTCCTGCGTATCCACGGCACTGAGCCATTCCGTCTTCGCTGGTCGAGCGACGGTTGGAAATCCCAGACGGATACCGAATCGAGCGCCAATGCTCTAGAGATTGACTTCGTCGATTTGCCCGTGACGGCGTCCTCATCGAACGATGTCTGCATCCGCTTCACTTTCTTTTGGCGAAACAGCAATCGATGGGAAGGACAGGATTACGATGTTACCGTTCGATAGCTACCGGTTGTCCGGCGGAAATAGTCCGGCTTTGTGCAACCGCCGTCAACGATCTGACCTTTTTCAAACACTACCGTCCCTTGCAAACTACCCAACCATTGGACCTGCCCATAATCCGCACATCAGTGTGCCGCGTTGGTATCAACCAGCGTGAGCGCGATAATACTGTTCGTCCGGCGCTTCATACCGCCGGCGGCTCAACGCTGCGACAGATTCGCGGGGCGCCGTTCCCTGCTGGTGCGCCATCTCGAAGCTGCTCATGTAGAATCGCTCTGTGTTACTCCACACCATGGTGCGGCCTAACTTGTAGGCGTTATCGCTGATAGCGCTCCGGCGTGTTTCATCGCCCAATAACCTAGTCAGCTCACGCGCTATCGAGCCCTGGTCTGCAGCTTGTGATAGCCATGCTGCGCGCGAGCCTCGCGCAGGCTCAGGCCGGCTTGCACGGCGTGCCGAATCCGCTCCTCCACGGCGTCGATCTCTTCCGCCGCGGCTAGAATCGCGTTCTCATGGGCGCGTGGAAGCGCCACGATCCCATCGGCGTCGCCGCGAAGAATATCGCCCGCCTCCACCCGCGCGTCGCCGATGTTTACCGGCCCGCCCATCGCCTCCACCTGCACCCGATCCTTGCCGGTGCGCATGGAGTAGCTGCGGCTGAAGATCGGATAGCCCAGTTGCAGCGCCAGCGCCACGTCCCGGCAGGCGCCGTCGATCACCGTTCCGGCGATTCCGCGCGTGTGCGCCACCATGGTCGAGAATATCGCCCCAGACCGTGGCGTTTTCGCGCCCGCCATTGTCCAGCACCACCACGCCTCCCGGTTCTACATCGTCGATGTAATCGCCCACAGTGCCCGGCGGCATCCCAGCCGGTCCGTAGAGGATGGTGAACGCGCGGCCCGTTAAGCGGAAGCTTGGATTCAGCGGCTTGATTCCCAGACATTGCCCGCCGATGCCCAACCGGTCCATCGCGTCGCTCAGCGCCGTGGTGTCGAGTTTGGACGCCCGGAGAATATTGTCGTCGTTATTCATGTCGTCGTTTCATGTCGGTGCCTTCTTCAGCATGTGCTCGTAGTTCGAGCCCATCACCTGGCTGATCGGATGGCCTTCGCGCAGCGCCTGAGCGATGGCTTCTTCGCGCGCGACAATGGCTTCGGCCGCCTCCAGCACCCGCTCGATTTCGGCCTGCGCGACGAACACCGCCGCGCTCCCATCCGCCACAGCGTAGTCGCCGGGAGAAACCGTCACGCCGCCCACGTCGATCGGCTCGCCAGTGGCCACTTCCACGATGCGTCCGCGAGCCGTGCGCGCCGTGTGATCTCGCGCGAACACCGGGAAATCCAGCTTGCGGCTATCGTCGATATCGCGCACGGGCCCATCCACGATCACTCCCGCCACTCCCCTCACCTGCGCGCCGATCGAAAGATTCCCGCCCCACGACGCGGCGTCCAAGCCGGTATGTTGCTCTACCACGATGATGTCGCCGGGCGAGGCTGCTTCAATCGCGGCGGTGCACAGATGGCGCGTATTCGAGCGTCCTTCGGCGCGGTCCAGCGTCACCGTCAAAACTCGTCCCGCGATCCTTCGTTCCGATGACAGGCGTCGAATCCCCGTGACCGCGCCCTGCAATCCCAATTTGTCCAGGGCGTCGGACACCGCGCAGGAATCCAGCCGGCTCAGCCGCGATATCAATTCGTCCATGTCACCTCTCTGAGCTATCTGTCCGGCTTCCAGCGCGAGAAGCGCCGTTCCAGGCGCTCCGCCAACCACGTGAGCACGATTCCCGAAAACGCTACGATCAGCACGCCCACGAACAGCGTATCGGTGGCGAAGGTTTGTCCTCCATAGGCCACCATGAAGCCGATCCCCTGGCTTCCGCCGAACATCTCGCCCACCACCACGCCGATCAATCCCAGCGCCACTCCCTGGCGTACGCCGGTCAAGATGAACGGCACCGATCCGGGCAGCGCCAGCGTGGTGAAGATCTGCCAGTCCGAAGCGCAGTATGCGCGCGCCGCGCGCAGCAGGTCCCGGTCGATATTTCTGACGCCGCCCACGGTGTTCACCAGAATGGGGAAGAACGCCGAGATGAACACGATGAAAATTTTCGACCAGATGCCAATGCCGAACCAGATGATGATCATCGGCACCATGGCGATGCGCGGCGTGGCGTACAGCGCGTTCAGGAACGGATCGAAGAGCAGCCGCACTCTGCGGTACCAGCCGATGATCACGCCCGACGATCACCCCCGCCACCAGCGCCAGCGCGAATCCGATGGCGAAATTGGTTCCGCTGTACGCCATGTCGGACAGCAGCGTCCCGTGGCGCAGCCCGTAACACAAACTGTTTGGCGATGGCCGACGGTCCGCTCAAGAACAGCGGCGAAATCTTGCCCGCCGACCACAGCGCCTGCCAGATCGCCCATGGTGATCGCCACCGCGCGTGCCGCCCAGAATCAGGGCCTCGTGCCGTTCGAAAGAAACTCTTTTCGGTTTCATCGCGATTAATCCGGCGCCAGCACCAGCGCCAGCAGCATCCACGCCTTTGACTCTTCCTCGATCAACTGCCAGATGGTGTCTTCCAGCTCCAGGAACTCGCGGCTCCCGCTTCAGGTGCAGCGTACGCGGACGTCCGAAGGGAACCTGGAACACATCCTTCACGCGGCCGGGCCGGGAGCTCATCACCGCCACTCGATCCGCCAGGTAAATCGCTTCATTGATCTGGTGCGTGATGAACACCACCGTCTTGCGGGCCTTGGCCCAGATCTTCAGCAGCTCGGCCTGCATGAACTCGCGCGTCTGCGCGTCCAGCGCGGCGAACGGCTCATCCATCAGCAGCACCACCGGATCCGCCGCCAGCGCCCGGGCCAGGTTCACGCGCTGCTGCATGCCGCCCGAAAGCTCCGACGGATAGTGCCGCTCGAAGCCGCTCAGCCCCACCAGCTTGATGAAGTATTCGGTGCGCTCCGCCATGGTGGCTTTATCGAAACGCCGCTGCAATTCCATCCCGTAGCGGACGTTGCCCGCGATGGTCCGCCACGGCAGAAGACTGGAATGCTGGAACACCACGGCGCGGTCGATTCCCGGCCCCTGGATTTTGCGTCCATCGATCGACACCGAGCCTTCGTCATACGGCAGCAGGCCGGCGATGATGTTCAGCAGCGAGGTTTTGCCGCAGCCGCTGGGTCCCACGATGGCCATGAACTCGCCGTCGGCGACCGACAACGAAACGTCGATCAGCGCGGGCACTTCCGTGCCCTCGCGTTCCAGCCAGTATCGCTTCGAGACGTGGTCGACTTCCAGCTTCACCATTGCTCACGTGCTTACCGGAAGGCCGCTTTGGCTTTGCGGTCCTCCTCGGCCTTGATTGCCGCTCCGAACGTCTTCTCGAAGAATCCATCCTTCACCAACCGCTCCACGTAACTATTGTCGATCACTTTGTGGAAGTCGTAGGCTTTCATCTGCGCCGCGATCTGCGGGTCGGACTGCTGGTCCATCACCGATTTGACCGCCGCCGCCAGCACGAACGGGACCCGCTCGAATGCCTGCGGCTTGGCGTACAGATCGTACACGCGCTCCACTTCGTCCGCTTGCGCCGCTTTGTCGTATTGCAGGAACGTCTTCACCGCGAACGCCTTATCTTCGTAGAAGCGCTTGATGCCTTCCGCCTGAGCTTGAATCAGCTTTTCGGGCAGCTTGGGATCGGCCGCAATCGCGCTCTTCTTCATCAAGTACGCCGTGGATGCGAAGATGTCGGCATGGTCGGCGAGATTCGCCAGCGTCTTGAAACCCTGCTCCTCCAGCTTGAAGTACGCCGGCGCGGTCAGCAGCGTCGCCTCCGCGCGGCCGCTGATCAGAGCGGCGGCCCGTCCGTTTACATCCGTGCCCACGGGAATCCATTGCACGTCGCGCGCCGACAATCCCGATTTCGCCAGCAGGGCCACCAGGTAGCCGTAAGGCGCGTCGCCCACCTGGCAGACGGCGATGCGCTTGCCTTTCAGGTCCTTGATGCTGCGCGATGTTCTTCGCGGCCATCAGCGCGAACACGCCGCGATTGAGCGAACTGCCGACCAGCACCAGCGAACCGTCCTTGGACGCCGCCTGCATCAATTGCTCCAGCGACGAGTTCACCATCTGCGCTTCGCCGCTCACCAGCATCGCGATTCCGGCCGGCATCACGCCAAAAGTCAGTGTCACATCCAGCCCGTACTTCTGGTAATAGCCGCCGTCCTTGGCCAGGAACAGCGGCCAGTTGGACCCGCTGCGGTTCGGATAATTGATGGTGATCTTCTGCTGCGCCGACGCGCTCATTGCGAAGAGCGCGGCCAGCAGCAAACTAATCCAGATTCGGGCTATCAGGCGTATTCTCATTGTGTGTCGAACAAAGCGTATCGAACAAACACGCGCCATTATAGCTTACGATGAATTTCTGTGGAGATCGGTCTACAAAAAGCCGGTCTACGAAAAGACGGTCTACGAAATGCTCGACAAGTCTAAGAACCAACTTCTCACCCAGGTGGGTCCCGGCACTCCGATGGGCGATCTGTTGCGCCGCTATTGGATGCCGGTGGCCGCGGTCACCGAGTTCGAAGCAACCACCGTTAAACCGGTCCGCCTGCTGGGCGAGGATCTGACTCTTTACAAAGATCTGAGCGGCACGTTCGGGCTGGTGGACCGCCAGTGCCCGCATCGCCGCGCCGACACATCCTACGGCTTCGTGGAACAGTGCGGGCTGCGCTGCAACTACCATGGCTGGCTGTTCGACCAGGACGGCCGTTGCACCGAGCAACCTTACGAGGACGTGGCTGCGCCTGAGGCGCGCTTCAAGGACAAGGTTCGGATCAAGGCCTATCCGGTTGAGACCAGGGCCGGCCTGATTTGGGCCTACCTGGGACCGCAGCCGGCTCCGCTGGTGCCCAACTGGGAGCCCTTCACCTGGAAGAACGGTTTCGTGCAGATCGTCTTCGCGGACGTTCCCTGCAACTGGCTTCAATGCCAGGAGAATTCGATCGATCCGCTGCACTTCGAGTGGATGCACATGAATTGGAGCGTCCGCTTGGATGATAAAGAGGGGCCGTATTCGCCGCGGCATCTGAAGCTGGAGTTCGAGGAGTTCGATTACGGCTTCGTCTACCGGCGCATCCGCGAGGGCATGAGCGAGTCCGATCCTATGTGGACCGTGGGCCGCGTCTGCCTATGGCCGAACGCGCTGTTCACCGGCGATCACTTCGAGTGGCGCGTTCCGGTGGACGACCAGCATACGCTGAGCGTCACCTGGGCATTCAGCCGCGTACCCAAAGAGAGCGAACCCTACGTCCAGGAACAGATCCCGGCGTGGCACGGCCCGGTTACCGATGCGGCCACCGGCCAATTGATATCGAGCCACGTCATGAATCAGGACTTCGTCGCATGGGTGGGGCAGGGAATCATTGCCGATCGGACCCAGGAGCACCTGGGGACCAGCGACCGCGGCGTCCTGATGCTGCGGAAGCGCTTCCTGAGCGATCTGGACGCCGTGGCCAAAGGCGAGGATCCAAAAGCCGTCATCCGCGATCCCGAGGCCAATCGCTGCGTCGCCCTGCCGGTGGCCGAGCGGAAGATCCTCACGGAGGGAATGACTCGCGAAGAACTGGTGAAGCACCCCATTCACGGGCGGCAATTAACGGAGGGATACCCTTTTCAGCAAGGACAGCCGCAAGAAATTCGCGAAGCATTTCTGGCGGCCATGGGCGTCGCCGGCCTGGCGCTGAAGTAGGCTCCTTCTGAAGAGCAAACTGTTCTTATCTGTCGTAGCGCCCGCTGTAATGCTGGCGTGCGCAGGGTGGTATGCATACGACAGCTTTTTCAAGCAAATGCCTACTTCCGCGCTCAGCGATTTCCGCTGGTATTACCTGGCAGCCGATCACGTGCTGGATGGCGACTCGCCTTATCTTTCCGAAGGCTACATTTATTCCCCATTTCTGGCATTTGTATTAACTCCGCTGGCGTATTTGGAATATGTTCCCGCGCGTTGGGTTTGGTTTCTTGTGTCGCACACTTGCCTTCTGGCAGCCGCTTGGATTATCTGGCGTGAGCTTGGCGCGGACCGTTTAGCGGGTTGCGTCATAGCAATCGTGTGGACGTTGGGAGGGGCGGCGGGCGAGAGTCTTGCGTTGGGCCAAGTAGGACCCGAGTTGACTCTGCTGCTGGCGGCAGCCTACACATTAAAGCGACGTGGGCCAGCAGAGTGCGTCGGAACCGGCTTCGCTGTGAAACTGATCCCCGGCGTGCTCTGGGTGATTTTCGCGCTCCGCCGCAATTTCCGCGCGCTGTTCACTGCGCTGGCAATCGCCTTTGTCTTTACGGTGGCTCCTTGGGTTTTCGTGGTGTGTTGCTTAGCCGGGCCGGATGCACCCGCGCACAAAGACTATCTCGCCGGCACGCCCTCGGTTATCAGCTGGTCGCTTCCATCGGTGGCGCTTAGGGTCTACGAGCCTTTTCATTTTGGCAAACCAATGCCGATCGATTGGATCATCGGCAATGGATTGCAGACGCTTCACCTTTCTTCCGGGCAGCGGCTCGTTTCGCTCGGCGTGGCGCTCATTACGCTGACGGTTGGATGCGTCATACTCGCGTTCCGAGTTCGTGGCAGACTGGCTGCCGAGCAGGTACCGCTCGCAAGCGCCGCAATGCTGGCGCTCGCCTTAGCCGCATCGCCGGTGTGCTGGACTCACTACCAGATCATGGAGTATCCGGGCGTCGCCCTTCTACTGACTTATGCCGCGCGCCGCAGACTTTGGTGGCTTCTCGGAATAGCGACTGCCAGTGCGGCGTTTCTCTACCCGATTCCCGTGACGGTGCTGAGAGCATACTATGAGCAGAGCAACAATTGGCCGAATTCACCAATCGTGATGTACTTTTGGACATCCATCCCCGCTGTCGCTTCGGTAGTTCTCTTCGCCCTGATGACGCGCGAATTGACGCGGATCACCGCCGAACGTGAGACAATGCTTCAAATCTGATGCACTTCAAATATCGTGCCGATCACGTCGGCAGCTTCCTTCGCCCGTCCGAGCTTTTGGAGGCGCGCAAGAATCCCTCTATAAGCTCCTGAACAACTGAAGGAGATCGAAGACCGCCATATCGAAATGCGTGCTCCAGCGCCAGAAGGATCTCGGGTTCCGGATTTTCACCGACGGCGAATTTCGCCGCGGCGGGTTCATGAGCGACTTCAACGATTCGGTGGAAGGTCTCGACGACGCCGAAGCCATCGCGCGCGACTGGAAAATCGAAGGCAGCGGCGCCGGCGCGCTCGCGGGTCTGAAGAACCGGCTGCCCGGAGTGGTGATCGCGAAGATCCGCCAGAAGAAGCGGCTCACCGGACACGAGGTCGCTTTCCTCAAGCAGCACAGCCCCGGCGATATCAAAATGACTTTGCCGACGCCCAACCAGTTCCCGGCGATCGCGTACAAGAAAGGGCTGAGCGATCAGGCCTACGGCAGCTACTCGGAATTTCTGTGGGACATCGTGCCCATCTTCAAGGCCGAGATTCAGGCCATGGCGCGCGACGGCGTCCAATACATCCAGATCGACGCGCCGCGCTACAGCTACTACATCGATCCCAAGTGGCGGCGCTACGTCCAGGAACAGATGGGCGTCGATCCGGAACAGGCGCTGGACGAAGCCATCCGCGTGGACAACGCGTGCATTGAAGGCGCTCGCGCTGACGCCGCAGCACAGCGGCGCGGTGGTGGCCATTCACTTGTGCCGCGGCAACAACCGCAGCCAGTGGTATGCCGAAGGCGGCTACGATCCCATCGCCGAGAAGCTGTTCAACCGGCTGAACGTGGATGCGTTTCTGCTGGAATACGAGTCCGAGCGCGCCGGCACTTTCGAGCCGCTACGCTTCGTGCCTCCCGGAAAGATGGTGGTGTTGGGATTGGTGAGCACCAAGCTGCCCGAGATGGAGACCGCGGATCAGTTGCTGCGCCGCCTTGAGGAAGCCAGCAAATACGTGCCCCTAGATCAGCTCGCGCTCAGCCCGCAGTGCGGATTCGCAAGCAATGAGGAGGGCAACCTGCTGACCGAAGACCAGCAGTGGCGCAAGCTGGAACTGGTGGTCCAAACCGCGCGCAAGGTGTGGCCGGACGCGTAAGGGCAGGCATCCAGGCGGCCGCGCTTGTGGCGGTCCTCGCGGCGCATAGCGAGCCCTTCGATCTGTTGCTTGGCCGACGCACCTACGATATCTGGTCGGGCTTCTGGCCGACGGCCTCGAGCAGCCCGCTCGCGGACAGCCTGAACGCGGCCACGAAATAGGTCGCGACCCATCAAGGCGATGGACGGGCCAGGCCTGATCCTCTGGGGCAGTTCGACGCTGACATCCATGCTGCTCGAACACCCGCTTGCGGACGAGGTCTTGCTGTTCGTCTATCCAATCCTGTCGGGCAAAGGGAAGCGTTTTTTTTCGGGCGGGACCCGCCAAGCGGACTCTCACTGGCCAGCACGAACGCTGTGTCCTCTGGCGTCCTCATCAACACTTACACTTCTGCCAGACCTCTGCGTACCGGCTCCTTCGACGACGCAGCGGTGTGAGCGAATGCCGAAGTTCTGATAGGAACGGATCGACGCAGGCTTGATATGGGCAAAAGGTACACACGCAGGCTGATGCGGTTCATCCGGTTGGTCGAGACTTCGGAAGGCCATGCCCGAGTTGCGCGTGATGCGGCCGACTCAGGCTAACAAGCCCAATGCTACCTTCTCGGCTCATACCGCGTCGCCACCGCCCCCGAGCCGAACTCCAGCCGGCTCACGAGCCTCAAGTCGACACGCTTCGACAGCCCCGCGAACAACGTCGGCCCGTGGCCCGCCAGCCTGGGGTGCACCACGAACTCGTACTCATCGATCAATCCCAGCTCCGCCAACGCCAGCGGGAGCTTCACGCCTCCCACAAGCAGTCCCTTACCCGACTCCAGCTTGAGCTGCTGAACGGCCTTCCCTAGATCCCCGCGCACCAGTTCCGCGTTCCAATCGACCCGGTCCAGGGTGCTCGACACGACGTACTTCTTTGTCGCGTCGATCGTCCGGGCGAAGGGTTCCATCCAATCAGGCCTCGCTCCTGTCAGCGCCGGCGGCCGGAACGCTGCCTCCATCATTTCGTAAGTCACCCTGCCAAAGAGGAGGGCATCGGCCTGGTTGAGGTTCTCGACTGCGTGACGATGCAAGTCTTCGTCCGGCAATATTGCGCGATGATCGCAGCACCCGTCCAATGTGACGTTGATGGAATACCGAAGGGGTCGCATTACGCAAGCGTACCGCCGATGGAAAAGAGCAGCAAGGTTAGCCCGCTTCAGGGCTAGGAGCCACTCATGTAACGCATGACGATGACAATTTGACAGTTGCTAGTACTTCCACAAGCGCGGCATTCGCATCGTCCGAGCGGTCAATGCGATGGACGAACTCCTGGGGACATGTCTCCCTTCGTGTCCTCGAGAAGCGGGCCATGATACTGCCTTTGCTCTTTCCTTCCCGAAGTCGATATAATCCCTCTTTGCGCGAACGCGCGGAAATCGCTTCATGAGACCAACACAAATATGATCATCGACGCCCACGGACACGTGACCGCGCCGGACAAGCTTTACGTGTACAAGTCCGCAATTATCTCCCACCGCGGAGCGCACGGCCGCGGCAGCGCCGGTGCCACCGACGACGACATCAAGCATGCCTTGAACGAGCCGGTCTTCGGCGGATCGTCACACCTCGCGCAGCTTCAAGAAGTGGGCACCGACATGCAGCTGGTCTCGCCGCGTCCTTACCAGATGATGCACAGCGAGCATCCCAAACTCGTGAACTGGTTCATGGAAGAGACCAACAACATCATCGGGCGTCAGACCAAGCTGTACCCGAAAGTGTTCCGCGGCGTCTGCGGGTTGCCCCAGAGCCCTGGCGTCAGCCCCAGCAAATGCATTCCGGAACTGGAGCGATGCGTCAAAGAACTCGGTTTTGTGGGGTGCCTCATCAATCCCGATCCCGGTGAGGCCAGCGGCATTGAGACGCCGCCGCTGGGAGACCGCTTCTGGTATCCCCTCTACGAAAAGCTGGTCGAGCTGGATGTAGTTGGCCATGTGCACTCCGCGGGCTGCCGCTCGGATCGGCTGCCTTATTCGCTGCATTTCATCAACGAGGAAAGCATCGCCGTGGTGTCGTTGTTGAACTCGAACGTGTTCAAGGATTTTCCCACCTTGAAGATTCTCCTGTCGCATGGCGGCGGAGCCATCCCTTACCATTGGGCCCGCTTCGAAGCCAGTTCGCTGCGCACTCCCGGCGCCACCCGCTTCTCTGAGCGCATGCGGAACATTTACTACGACACGGTATTGTATTCGAGCGACTCGCTGGCTCTTCTGATCAAGACAGTGGGCGCCGATCGATGTCTGTTTGGCACGGAGCGGCCTGGCGTAGGAACCGTCAAGGACCCGCGCACCGGGAAATGGCTGGATGAGACCCGCTATTTGATCGAAGCCTTCGACTGGCTCAGCGCCGCCGATAAGAAGCTGGTCTTCGAAGACAACGCCAGGAAACTGTTCAAGCTCGACGCGTGATGCGGTCATGAAGGTTTTACTCTGCGCCCTCGCACTCTCGGCTCTGCCCGCCATCGCACAGCTTCGGAGCATCACCATCAATTACCCGGCCAAGGCTCCCGCGAACTGGCCCATCTTTCTGGCTAAGGAAGGCGGTTATTACCAGAAGTACGGGCTGGACGCGAAGCTGGTGTTCGCGGTGCATCCGGCCGGCATCGCGATGCTGGTGAGCGGGGAAGCGCAGATGACCAATTACCCCATGGACCAGGCCATGCAAGCCGCCATGCGCGATGGGTCGCTGGTGATCATGGGGAGCCCGTTGAACCGCGCCTTGTTCGCGATGATGACCCGCAACGACATCAAGACCATTCGCGATCTGAAGGGCAAGAAATTCGGCGTCAGCCAACTCGGCGACCCGCCCTACAGCTTCGCGCTGGCAATTCTCGGCAAGTACGGGATCGGCCCGCGCGATGTCGAGTGGATCCCTTTGGGAACCGACGGAAATGGACGTGTCGCGGCTCTGGTGAGCGGACGGATCGATGCCACCATGGTCCCCCCGCCTGCCTATTTCAAGCTCGAGCCACAGGGCTTTAAGGAGATCGCGAATCTCGCCGATAACGCGGACCTCTACGCTCCGCTGGCTTACGTCTTCAAGAAGAGCGAGATCGCGGCCAATCCAAAGCTGCCCGAATTGATGATCAAAGCGCAAGCCGAGGCCATCAAGCGCTACTACGACGACAAGGCCATGGCGACGAAAGCTTATGGAGTCTACGACACGCAGAGCCCGGCCGACATTGATCGGATCTACGACCATGACCGCAAGGCCAACACCTACGAGCGCGTGCCGTATGTGCTGGCGCCGGCTGTTCAATACATCATCGATCATCAGGCGGATGCGCGAATCGCCGCGCAGATGAAGGCCTACGATTTTCACCAGGTGATTGACAACAGCGTCGTGGAACGCCTGGTGCGGGAACATTTCTTCGAGCAATTGTTCGGTCCTGAAATCAAGGCGGAGCAGTCGAGCAAAGCCAGATTGGAATTTAAGTAAGACGGCTTTCAAGTAAACTGGAAGACTATGGCTGAAATCGTTCTGGGCATCGGATCGTCGCACGGTCCGCTGCTCTCCACCCCTCCCGAGCAATGGGATCTTCGAGCGCAGGCTGATCGCGAGAACAAGAAGCACTTTTATCGCGGTAAAACTTATGATTATGAAACGCTGTTGGGGGAGCGCGCCCCCGGATTCGCCGCCGAAGTGACGGTGGAGTCCAGGCGTGAGCGGTTTCTGCAGTGTCACCGGGCCATGGAAGCGCTCACTCAGAAATTCAAGGAAGCCGCTCCCGAAGCCGTCGTCATCGTGGGGAACGATCAGCGGGAGTTTTTCGATGAGGGCCTCACGCCGGCCATCACGGTGTATCGCGGCGCCGAGATCAAGAACTTGCAGCATTTGCCCAAGGACAACCCGCCGGGGATCAATATCGCCGAGCCTGGAAATTCACCGCTGGAAGGCGCCACTTATCCCGGGTCGACGGCGCTGGCCGATCACATCCTGGATTCGCTCGCGGCCGAAAACTTTGACCTCGCGCAGTCGGACACCACGCCCAAGGCAGCGCCGCGCGGGGGCATTCCACACGCTTATGGTTTTCTCTATCATTCGATTTTGGGTGACACGCCTCCGCCCAGCGTCCCCATAATTCTGAATGTTCACTTTCCGCATAACGTGCCGAAGAACCGCCGCTGCCTGGATCTGGGCCATGCATTGCATCGCGCCATCAAGAGCTTTGACGGGTTCAAGCGTGTCGCGGTGATGGCGTCCGGCGGATTGACGCACTTCGTGATCGACGAAGAACTGGACCGCAAGATTCTTGCCGCCACCGAGAAGGGCGACGAAGGGGCGCTGGAGGCCATCCCGGAGAGTCTCTTCAAGGTGGGCACTGCGGAGATCAAGAACTGGTATCCGGTGATTTCGGCGGTGAACCAGGCCAAGCTCCGCTACCATCTGGTGGACTACGTTCCCTGCTACCGTTCGGAAGCGGGCACTGGAAACGCGATGGCTTTCGTGTACTGGGATTAGAACTCCAGAACCCAAGAGATCAACATGATCTGTACTCATCTGGATGAAGTTGGCACGGTATTGGGCGCGAGCAGCGGGCGAGGCGACAGGCCGCAGCGGCAACATTCGTGTTACCTCTCGAGGCTGGTCGAACGAGAGCGTTGAGGCAGCGCGCGCGGTGGCCCGCGACAACGCACAAAGGGTCGCCGAAACCATCGTTTCCAAGCACGCGCCAAGCCAGCAGTATGGCTATGGCGACCGGCCGCTTCCGGAACCAGTCCTGCAGGAGTTTCAAGGCGACCGTGGCGGACCGGCGGCCGTCGTCACCCGCAACGCTTATGGATCGGTAGTCCTGAACACTCGGGATCTGATGTTCGTGGATGTCGATAATCAAGATAAGCAATTCTCCACGATCACTTCGGGCCTGATTTCGGGCGTTCGTTCCCTTTTTGGCAAGCCTGCATCCGCGCACACTGTGTTGTCGGATATTCAGGGCGTCGCGGAGCGCAACAATCTTACGGGGCGTGTTTACAACACCGCTGCCGGATATCGAGTGCTGATCACCAATTCAGCCTTCCAGGCGGGAAATCACCGGACCGAGGATTTGCTTCGTCAGTTCGGCGCCGATCCTTTGTATGTCCGGCTTTGCCGCATGCAGGAATCCTTTCGCGCCCGGCTCACGCCCAAGCCCTGGCGTTGCGGTTTGCATGGTCCCCCAGGAACGTTCCCTTTCGAAACTCCGGAAGAAAAGTCCCGGTTTCAAGATTGGGAAACAAATTATACTTCCGTCATCGAGCGCTACGCGACATGCCGCTACACGGCAAGCTTCGGGAGCGGCTCCATGGCCTGGGGCTTTGAGGAACTGGTGCGATATCACGATCAACAGACGCGAGCAACCAGCCTTCTTCCGCTGGCTTGACATCACACTTATCGCGATTTCACCGGCTCCATTCCGCTTTCTTGGATCGCCTTCATGGCCTTTTCCGACGCCAGAAAAGCGATCAGCGCTTTGGCCGATCCAGGTTCCTTCGAGCCCGCCACCATCGCGGCGGAGAACACTGACACGTACTGGATCTCCGTCGGGATGGTCCCAACGAAATCGCTTCCCGGCGCGTGCAGAATTTCGCTCACCGGCTGAATCGCGATCTCCGCGTCTCCCTTGGCTACGGCGGCCACGCCCGTGTGCGTGACCTTTCCCGCGATCTCGCCGGCGATTCCGAGCCGCGGAAAAAGCGTGGTCGTCATGTAGATACCCGTGGTGCTATCCGGAAACGTGATAGATTTCGCGCGTAGCAGGGTCCGTTTGAACGCGTCCACCGTGCTGATATCCGGCTTGGACGCTCCGGCGCGCACTGCTATCCCTAAGGGAGTTCGAGCCAGGTCAACGTTCGTTCCGGCGACGATTCTGCCCTCTGCGATCAGTTGATCCAGCCCTTCTCTCGACAGGATCACCACATCCGCGGGCACGCTCCGGCGAAGCTGCGCGCCGATGGCATTGGGTGCGTTGCCCTGCGACGGTCCACGGGCCGTGGTGACCGTGATGCCGGTGGTCTTCTGGAACTCCGGCAGAAGCTCTTCATAGGCGGCCGAAAAGCCGCCGGACATCAGGACCTTCAGCTGCGCGAATGACGCAGACGGCCAGGCGAGAAGCGCGATCGCCAAAAACAATGCGGGCCGTGTAAGAGCGCGGGCGCTCCTATTTGCAGGTGAAATTCGCGGCATCGTTGGGATCGCCGGTTCCTTGATATTGAGCCATCTGCGGATACGGGCACAGTGGCCGCGTGCGGTCCACCTTTCCGCCGGTGAGATGAGAAGCCAGCACTTGATCGGGCGCCTTTCCGTCTTCCACCCATCGCTCCAGGGCGCTCACCATATTGAACACGTTTGGTCCCTCGCCGCCGCCACAGTGATTCATGCCGGGAACCATGAACAGGCGTACCGATTGCGCGGTTTGCGCGGCGCCTCCCATTTGTTCCACAGCTTTTTTGAAATAATCGACGGTGGCCGCGGGCGTGATGTTGGTGTCGGTCCAGCCGTGATACAGAATCAGCTTTCCCTGGTGCGCCGTGAAGCGTTTCAGATCGGCGCTGGTGGCGTTGATGGTCCCGTCATCCACGCGGTCGGCCAGAGCGGCGTCACGGTCTAAGTTGAATGTCCGCCAATTCCAGCTGGGATCCCGGAAAACCACGTATTTGAAATAATCGTTGGCGGCGGAAAATGGGTCCGGACCGCCGGCGATCGCGCGCCATCCCAATTCGCTGCCGGGCTCGAACCGCGGTGAGAGCTGCTCACCTGTGCGCGGATTCTGCGCTGGAGTGTAAATCTTTCGGACCGCTTCCACCTGCGGGTGCGTCAGGCACTGCGGGCCATCGCCGTCCTTGCATTCGAGCGTTCCAGGTTCGAAATGGCAGCTAGGCGGATCGCTGATGAGGCCATCTTTGAGCCCGTCCTGCGCGTCGCATGCTGCGATGGCGGCCTGGTGAATCAATGGATATTTCTCCGCCGGGATGTAGCTGGCCGGGTCTTTCAGCGCGGCCTGCGCTACCCACAGAGCCTCAATGGAGCGGTGCGTCCAGTTCAGAACGGGCGCGCCGGCGGCGATGCCGTCGAAATCGTCCGGAAATCTCTGCGCTTCCTTCAATCCCTGCTTGCCTCCGGACGAGCAGCCGATCCAATACGAGAGCCTGGGATCGTCGCCATAAAATGCTTTGATCACCGCCTTGGCCTTCAGCGTCATCTCATGCTCCGAGCGCCAGGCGAAATCGATCAGTTTTTCGGGATGCCCCAGGGCGAAACTGCCGCCCGCGCTGCTGTGGCCGGTGTCGGTGGAACTGGTGGCGTAGCCGTTGAGCACTGCCGCGGCCATGGCGGAATAACTGATGGAGCCGGCCCAACCGCCGTTTCCTACGGCCTCATATTTCCGATTCCAATTCATCTCGGGCATCCAGATCTCGACTTTGATGTCGGAATCCGGAGTGGGCTTCAGAGTTGCCGCGACCCGGCAGAACGCGGGGAGTTCTTTGAGCGCCGCGGTTAGCGCCTTGGCCGAAGGATCGCCAGGTCCGGGCCGGAAGCCTTCGGGGAGCGGCGAATTCCCCCGCCGGCACGGACTGCGCCAGCGTGATGGCAGCGTCGTTGAACATGAACTTGGCGAGGGCGTCACACGGGAGCGGCGCCGCGTTTGCCAGCAGCGGCAGGAACAGCACCACGGAAAACGAGGCGGCGGTCATGAAGGGATCTCTCGAATCAGGGCTTGGTTATTCCGGCCCTATTTCTCGGCCTTGTCATCCGGCGCGTCGTTGGGCGCGGAACCCAGAAAGAGCTTCTTCCCGTCGGCGAAGGTGAGATCGCGGCCGTTGGCGCGATTCGACGAGTCCTTGGCCTGATAGCCCTCCACCACGATCTCGCTTCCCACCGGAAGAGAGCTCTTGGTGAATCCGCGCCGCAGCAGTGCGTTCGGGCTGCCGCCTTCAATCATCCAACTGGTGACGGTGCCGTCCGGGCTCTTTCACGTCCATGTGAATCCACGAGTGCGGGTTGATCCACTCCATCTGCGTGACCGTGCCCTTGAGTTTCACCGGCTTGTTGGGATCGAACTCCGCGGCGAAGGAATGGTGCGCCCACACGGAGGGAGCGACGACGCAGAACGCAGCGACCGCAAGCAGTGTTTTTGTCCGCATGGCAGGTTATTTCCCGGCCGCCTGAGCCGCTTTCTCCTCGGCGCGCGCCCCGCTCAGGTTATTCCTCATTCCGTAATTGCCTTCGTGGCAGGCGTATTCGAAGATCCGTCCGTCGATCTTGGTCATGGGAAATTCGGCGCTCCATGACTTGTCCCAAGTGGACGGATCTTCCACGGTGAATTGATAGAGAATCTGATCGTCCGCCGTGCGCCTGAAACGCTCCACGACGTGCAGATTTTCGCTGGAGCCGCGGAACGCGGTGCGAGCCGTGAAGTTGGTGGTATCCACTACCAGCGTGTCGCCTTCCCAGTGTCCGCGCGAGTCCCCGAACCATTGGCGGATGTTGGATGCCAGATGCGGACTGCCGTCGGTGGGAATGATGCGCACGTCGTGGATCATCTCTTGCAAGATGGCCACGTAGCCGGGGCCCTGTACAATCTGGAGATTGCTGTTGTAGCCGGCGGGCTGCATGGGCGGCCCTTCGTTGGGCCACATAATGCATTGCTCGCCGAGCGTCCGATTCTCCGGTCCGTCGAATTCGTGCCCCTTGTTGGCCGCGGCGCGTGCCGCGTTCCTCTGCTGCGCCCCTGGGAGCATGGGAGGAATTCTACCCTCTGGACCGACGATCAGCGAGGTCCGGATAGTGGAGGCCACCTTCGCCTGCCCCTTTTCCAGGCCGAACTGATTCATGTTGTAATGCACGTCGCCGTAGGTTCCCGGCTTGGCCACTTCGTGCTGCGCCAGCGTCTTCTTCTCGTACGCTTCGGCTTCTTCCTTGGTGAAGAACTCCTTGGAGCCGAGATCTTTTGGCCGTTCCAGGGGTGTCACGCTCGCCGTGCTCCACACTCCTTGCAGATCGGGCTGGCCGTCTGGGGTGCGATGAGAGGTCTGGGTGTTGGCAGAGGCGCTGGCTACAACCTTGGCGGCCGCCGGGACTGCCTGGGCGAAGATGGAAGCGGGCGCGAGTGCCAACAGAGCCGCCGCCGCGGGTAGCATGGTACAGATCTGGGATCGAGGATTCATCCAGGGCTCCTTCTCGTTACTGATCTCCTGCGCTTATCATGTTATCTAAGGTTACGGCGGAACGCACGGGGGGGTGGCCAACCTGAATACCTATGCACGTCGAGTCGGGTGTTTTGCCAATGTCCGCCCGAATGGTTGGAAAAACTGCGTGGGGGGATATTAAGTCTCTACACTTTCAAACTACCCCACTGCACCGCGCTTCCCGTTGCGATAAAATCAGTCAGCCTCAAAAATGAGGTTACAGCAGTTTCCCATGCCCACACGTGCGCTGGTAGTAGCGGTGGTGTTTGGATTGAGGCTCTTGGCGGCCGACACACGGCCTGTGGAGCCGCTCTTCCAAGCGATTCAGAAGTCTGATGTCCCGGCGATGCAGCGCTTGCTCGCCAGTGGTCTCGATGCCAATGCGCGAGATGCCGACGACACGCCCGCGCTGATGGCCGCGGTGCTCGATTCCGATGTGCGCTGCGTCAAGCTTCTGCTCGATCGCGGCGCCGCTCCCAACGCCACCGATAAAGCGGGCGCGACGGCTCTGATGTGGGCCGTTCCCGATCTGGCCAAAGTCAAGTTGCTGGTAACAGCCGGGGCGGACGTGAACGCGGTATCGAAGAACCTGGGGCGTACGCCCCTTCTGATCGCAGCCAGCTTTCCCGGATCGGTGCCCGTGTTGCAGCTGCTGTTGGATCACGGCGCTAATATCCATGCCAAGGACCGCCGGGGAATGCACGCTCTGGGCAGGGCGGCGCTGTCCGCCGATGTGGACGTGGTGCGTTTCCTGGTGGAACACGGCTGCGATCCCAACGAGGCCGGGTACGGCCCTGGCGTGCGCTACGCCCGCCATTATTTGCCGACGCTCGAGTATTTGCTCTCAAAGGGCGCGAACGTGGAGAAGGACGCGCTCGCGATGACGGCTCACTGGCAGGACCCCAAGCTGATCGAACAGTGGATCGAACGGGGCGCCGACGTGAATGCCCGGGCGGCCCCGTACAATAGGACCGCGCTGATGACCGCGACCGCTTCAGAACAATCGGGCGTTGCCATCGTCAAGCTGCTGCTCGAACAAGGCGCGGACCCGAACGCTGAAGATATCGACGGCGAACGTCCGCTCGATTGGGCGATATATCGCGCCGACCGTGACAAGATCGCCGCGCTCGAAAAGTTTGGAGCCACCCGCGGCCACGGACCGCGCCAGAAGATATATCCAAACCCGGCGGCCGGAGGAATTGCGGACGCTCGAATTTCGGTGGAGCGAGCTGTCAATTTGCTTCTGCCCGCCGCCCCGGTGGGCTACCAGAAACGCGCCTGCATCAGTTGTCACAGCCAGGCGTTAGTTGCGATGGCCGCGGCGGAGGCGCGAAAAAAGGGAATTGCAATCAATGAGGAATTGGCCCAGACGAATTTGAAGCAGATCGAAGCCAACTATAAGAGTGTCGCGGAACTGGCGATGCAGGGCGACCAGCCGGGGGAAACATCATCACCATCGGATACGTAATGATGGCGCTCGCGGCCGAGCAGCATCGCTTCGATAAGATCGTGGCTCAGTTGATCCACGCCTCGGCTGCCCTGCAATTGCCGGACGGATCCTGGACGCCCAACGGCGTTTCCCGTCCCCCGATGGAAGACACTCTGGTGACGGCTACCGCGATGGGAGCGCGTGCCCTGACGCTCTATCCCATGGCGGGCGGCAAGCACCAGATACAGGAGAAAGTCCGGCTAGCGCGACACTGGCTCTTGGCCGTTGATGCGCGCTCGGCGGAAGACCGCGCGATGAAGTTAATGGCTCTGGTATGGACGAAAGCTCCCCGGTCCGATGTGGAAGCGGCAGTCCGGCAAGTACTCGGCCAGGAAGGTACCAGCGGCGGATGGGCGCAGCGTGATGGAATGGAACCGGACGCGTACGCGACAGGAATCTCACTGTACGCGCTGCACACCGCCGGCATTCCCCCCACCAGCGACGCATACCTCAAAGGCGTTCGATTCCTTCAGCGGAATCAATATCAAGACGGCTCCTGGCTGGTGCGAACCCGCTCGTATCCCACGCAAACTTATTTTGAAACCGGCTATCCGTTCGGGAACAATCAATTTATTTCTGCGGGTGCGGCCAGCTGGAGCGCGCTGGCGATCGCTTTTACCCTGCCAAACGCGGAGCCGGCGCGTTTAGCGCGGCGGTAGAGCCGAATACCGTACTCAGAGCTCGGCTCAGTAGGTCCTCGGGTGAAACACTCATGCCAAAAAACCAAGGTGCCAGTCCAACAACGGTACACGCGCTCTATCGACTTGTTAGTACGGGTCGTTTCTAATGGGCCTATGACACGATGCACTTCCTGCAACGGCATCATAGCGAAGACTGACCTGGAGTGTTATACGTGCAGAGAGCCCATACCGGGAAAACCGAGGCGGACCAAGTACTCTCTGCTGCGGTTCTGGGCGAAACCCGACACGTCGGCGCTGAAGGATTTCATGGCCCAGGAAAAAGCTACGCCTGGGGAGCAGGGAGCTTTTTGACCTAGGGTGATTCACCGAGTCGTCCAAGCGAACGCCGCGGCTCGATTGCACGGCGCCTGAGCGTCGTTGACGGCACTGGCAGGAGCGAACAGCGTGGATGTATTGGTTGCGCGACAAGCGATTTTCGATCGTCAACGGAAACTCCATGGCTATGAATTGCTATTTCGCTCGGATGCAGTAAGCAATCGATTCGATGGCACCGAAGCTACCGCGGCCACCATGCAGGTGCTCTCCAACGCCTTGATGTCGATCGGGGTGGAACAGCTGCTCGGCGGCAAGAAGGCGTTTGTCAATTTCGATCACCGCCTGCTGGTGGCAAACATGCACTTGACTCTGCCGCGGGAGTCCATTGTCATAGAACTTCTGGAAACCGTCGTGCCCACCAAGGATCTGGTGGCGTTGTGCCAGAGCATTCACGCACAGGGCTACTGCCTGGCTCTGGACGATTTCAGCGGTGAGCCCGATCTCGCGCCGCTGGCTCATATTACCGACGTGATGAAAGTGGATATGCGCGTGAGTTCCGAGGATGAGCAGGAACGCCTGCTCCGCAAGTACAAACCGCGGGGCGTCCTGATGCTGGCCGAAAAGGTCGAAAGTTACACTGAGTTCGAGTGGGCTCTACGCGCCGGCTACGACCTGTTTCAGGGCTATTTCTTTGCGCGGCCTGAAATGGTGCGGAGCCAGCACATCCCGGCGATCAAGTCCACCTGCCTGCGTCTGCTCCGCGAAATGCAGAAGGCCGACTTGGATTTCGACCGTATTCAAGAGCTCATTCGAGAGGACGTCTCGCTCACTTATCAACTCCTCCGCTACGTCAACTCGGCGCTCTTCGCGCGCAACGGTGAAATCCAGTCCATCAGCCGCGCGCTGGCGTTCCTGGGGGAGGGAATCGTTCGCCGCTGGGTCGCCCTGGCGACACTGCCCATGCTCGCGACCGATAAGCCCAGCGAGCTGGTGAAGCTCTCGCTGGTTCGGGCGCGCTTTGCTGAGCGTATCGCCGAGTTGGGGCATTTCGGGTGCCCCAATGAAGCCTTTCTCATGGGCATGTTCTCGCTGCTCGACGCGTTGATCGATCAACCTCTTGAGGAAGCTCTCCGCAGCATTGACCTGGGGAAGGAAATTACCCAAGCCCTTCTCGGAATCGCCCCGGACAACGACATTCTGGCGGGCATTTATCGGTTGATCTACAGCTACGAGCTGGGCGACTGGGAGGAGTTGGAACGGCTGTCGAATTGTTGCGGAATTTCACTCGCGTCCATCGGAGAAGCTTATCTCGAATCAACCGGCTGGGCCGAGCGCCTGGTCCACCCGGCCGGAGAATGATCCGCCGGACCGTTACGGCTTAAAGCGATTGGACAAATAATTTAGGATCGCTTCACGATCCTGGGCTTTGAGTGGCGCGCCCCATCCGGTCATTTTGTTCAGCTCGCGGTCCCACTGTGCGCCGGTAAGGCGCTGTTGTTGCATCATGTGCTCGTCATGGCAACCGAAGCAGGCGGCCTTGTAGCCCTCCGGATAAGCCGCTTCTGACGGAGTCGTTTCGGTGGCGGCGCTTGATGGGCTTTGCGCGGAGATCGTAACAGTTTCTGGCTGGGCTACATTCCACAAGTAGCCGTTCGGATTCCATGCCTGATTGAGCGGCTGCGTCTGCCCGGCCATATTTGTCGCGCGGGACAGGAGTATGTATGTGCCCTCGGCAGGCTTCCAAGCATACTGCCAAATGCGCCAACCGTAGTTGGTCCGCGGGCCGATCAGCTTGGCCGGTTTCCAGCTCTGGCCGCCATTGGTGGAAACCTCCACTTTGCTTACGGGCGAAGTATTGGACCACGCAGCGCCTTGCACGCGCACCGGACCTGGCTTGGCCCACGCAGCGGGAGTTGCGATCACGGACTTCACGTTGAGATCGGTGACCGGCACCATCTCCGATACGTCCACGGCGCTGCCGGGCGCCACCGGGTGCGTCGGATGGCGGTACGCCGACTTCATCCAGAAGCCCTCGAATTCATGATCCAGCACTTCAATGTGCTGCAACCATTTCACCCAAGAATCGCCCGCCCATCCGGGCGCGATCACCCGCAGCGGGAATCCCTGCTCCACCGGAAGCGCTTGGCCGTTCATTTCGTAAGCCAGCAAGGTATCGGGATGAAGCGCCTTGGCGGTTGTGATGGTGCGTTGAAAATCAGGCATCTTCCCGAGCGGGACATCGGCGCCGTCAAACAGAATCTCCGTGGCGGAGCTTTTGATGCCGGCTTTTTCGAGGACGTCCCGCAGGCGCACTCCCGCCCAGCGCCCGTTGCCCACCGAACCGAAGGCCCACTGCGCGCCAGGAAGCCGCGGCTGATAGAACTTTCTTCCATTGCCGGCACACTCCAGAACGCCGACCAGCTCCACTCGCGGTAGCTTCTTCAGATCCTCCATCGCCAGCGTCATCGGATGTTCCACTACGCCATCGATCTTCAGGCTCCACTCGCTCAGGTTTACCTTGGGCGTGTAGGTGTGACAGCGGACAAAGAATCGATCGATGGGCGTGATCCATTCCGTGAACTCGTCCAAGGGCATCTCGAGATCTTCCGGCCGGGGCGAAAGTACGATCATGCGCGATGGATCCGCCTGATCGGCTGCGCCTAGAACACCCGGAATTGCGGCCGCGATTGCGCCGGCGAACAGTTCACGCCTGCTGATGGTCATTTTCGCTGCCCTCAGTCACTGTAACTTAACGCGCGGCGTTGGCGCATGTAAGGCCCGGTTCCCGTGGGAAAAACAAATTGCACGCCGGCATCTCTCCTCCGTAGATGTTCAGCATGATCGCAACTTGCTGGGACACATTGAACATGATGTGGTGTTCGAAGGGCACGCTTTCAATTAGCCCCGCCGTGATGTCTGGCCCTCGAAGGGCGCTTCCTCCCCAAGGTTCGATTCGAGATTTGCTAGCGGCGGATCGAATTGGGCGACAACCGTCCGGGACGTCATGATTGCCTGAGATTCCACGCTCGACGAAGTGCCGAATTAACAAGTATTGCCTATTGAATTAGTATGGATTCGGCAAAGGCGCCCTGTGCAACTGCGGCCCCGCTCTGGCAGCGCAAGTACCGCCAGGGCAGGGCCGCGGTCGACAACGGGTGGGCGCTATTTCGCCCAGGTGCACGTAAAGCTGGTCTTATCGCTCGAAAGAGCCGAGCAGTCTGACGTTTCTGGACTGCTGGAGGTGGCTCTTTTGTTGATTTCTATTACGTTGACGGCCGCAAAACTTCCGATCGCGCCCTCATGCGAGCTGTCCAAAGCCCAATTGGTGGCGGCTATACCCGTGCTGTCTTTACCGAAGGAAACCGTGCCGAAATCGGCCAGAGGAAGTATCCCTCCGCCAGCCGTACAGCACGGCGCCTCGGTAATCCACTCGGCCGACGACCGGACGGCGCCGGACACAGCCTCACTTTTGGCGAAGGATAATCCCGTGGTTTCGTTGACGATCTTAATCTCGAATTTCTCAGTGGTGCTGTTGTAAAATACGAGGGCCGAGATAACATCGCCCGGCTTCACGGGGAAGTTCGTGATTTCAAACAAAGCGCGCGGGTAAAACTCATACCAGGCGTAGTAGTTGGGGGTTGGCCCATCGCAATCGGAAAGGGTTCCCGTTTGCTCCACGGTGGTGGAGCTGTATCCATCCAGGCCCACCCAAAATGCGGCGTATTGGTCGCGAGTCACGCCGGTGCAAGTGGCAGTCGGCACGATCCAGGAACCTTTGGCCCACGTAAAGGACGAGCCGAGCACCGCGTAGCCGCTCCAGTTGGTACTGGTTGCTGTGCCGTCGCCGTGGTCTGTCTTGTCCTGGATCAGCCCAAGATGCCGCGGGAGCATTTTCCCCATTGTGTCTTGTGAGAGCGATCCATTCGAATCCTGCGCGAATGCAGGCAGGAAGGCAAGAGCTCCCACTATTCCCAAACGTATAAAGCGCATTCTTTCTTCTCCTCTGAACGAAAATGGTTGGTTCGTATTGCGGAAGCAACGGACCTCCTTCCGCAACAGGTCACCTATGAGCAATGTGAAAAATTATACACTAGGGCCGTCTGGGATTGTCAGAATATTATCTCAATCGCAAATTGATAGTACTAGGGGTTAGCCACCGGGCAGGCCACTCCCCGAGGTTCGCTCGCTTGGCTACAACGTTGTCTTTGAGTATCATGAATTCGCGGCGGCACGTTTTCGCCGCTCAGGTTTTCTCGGGATAAGGAGAAGCAGTGAAGCTCAGATCAATCGTTTTTTGCGCTTGTTTGGCGATTTCGTTCGCGGCGGTGACGGCTCAGGCCCAGGTGCCCGCCGACATCGAAACGCAATTAGTAAAGATGGGGCATATCGTAGATCCTCCGTGCACGGCGAAACTCTACCGCCCTCTGATGCCGGCCAACGACGTCAGGAGTGACGCCACTCCTTTATATCCCGGCATCAGCGTGGTGCGCGACGCGTCCTTCGGCCCTGATCCCAAAGACGTTGTGGATATTTTCACGGCGCAGAAAGGCCCGCCCTCGCGCCCCGTCTTGATTTATGTCGCGGGCGGCCCGGGCAACAAGCTCGAGCTTCAAGATAAAGAAGCCAACGCGTTCTACGACAACATCGGGCGCTGGGCGAACAAGAACGGCATGGTCTTCGTCAACATGCAGCGGCATGGCGGCCCGGGTTGGGATGCCGGCGCTAAAGACATTTCGAGCATGATCCAGTGGGTGGAAGCGAACATTTCCAAATATCACGGCAACGCGGATCGTATGTTCATCTGGGCGCATTCGGCCGGCAACAATCCGCTTGGCACTTACATCGGCCGACCGGAACTGTACGGGCCGAAGGGAGTAGGCGTGAAGGGAGTGATCTTTATGTCTCCGGCGGCGTTTGATATCGCGCCGCTCGAGGTGCCGCCGCCTCCCGCTGGGGGGAATCCGTTCGCGGCACTGGCTGACGCCGGCAAAACCTGCGGTGTGAAGGGCGGAGCGTTCTCATCGGAGGGCGCGCTGCCTGGCCGCACCGCGGGACAGCCCGGTGGTCCCGATGCGGCGTTTGGTCCACCCGCTGGTGGCCCGCCTCCTGGAGGCGCAGGCGGACGACCGGCTGGCGGCCCACCGGTGGGTCTTGGCGGTCCTCCCGTGGATGCCGCTACTCGTTTGGCGCGATCCAGCCTTCCCGAGCTTGAGAAGACGTCGGTAAGAATAATCCTGGCCAACGCTGAGCTCGATCCAGGAGTTGGCGCGAACGGCATCATGCCGTTCAACCAGATCCTGCACGACGAGTTGTGCAAAGAAGGTCCCGCTCACTGCCCCACCCTGCTTTATTTCAAGGGCGAGAGCCATATGTCGGAAGTGTTTTCGATCGACACGCCGGACAAGACCGTTTCCGGTCCCATCCTGGCGTGGATCAAGAAGATCAAATAGAAATCGTCAGGGTCGTACGAACAGGGTCGTATGAACATGGACATATGAAATGGACTGGAGCATTCCTGCTCATGGCCACCGCCGCGGTCGGGCAGTCTCAAACCATGAATATGGACCAGGTCTCGAAAGCGCTTGGGGTGCGCTGCGATTACTGCCATTCCGCGCCGCGCGGCAGCGGTCAGAGGGAGCCGAAGAAAGACATCGCGCTCGCGATGATGGCGATGACTCGCGATCTCAACTCCAAAGTTCAGGAAGCAACCGGCAAGCCAGCTAATGAAACCGCGCGGGTGGAATGCGTCACCTGCCATCGCGGCGTCGCGATTCCCCAGCCTCTCTCCGCGATCATCCTGGGAACTATTGCCGCGAAGGGCGGCGCGGCCGCAGTGGAACAGTACCGCGATCTGCGGAAGCAGTATTACAGCCGTGCCACCTACGATTTCAGCGAAGACGCGCTGCTCGAAATGGTCCAGCGCGTGGTGCAGGCCAGGCCCGACGATGCCATCGCGCTCCTCCGTATGAATCTGGAATTCAATCCGCAGTCGGCCAAGACCTACGCGCTGCTCGGCTTCGCATACACTCGCAAGGTGGATGACGCATCCGCCATAGCGAATCTGGAAAAGTCGCTCGAACTGGATCCGACTGATGCCATGGTGCGCGGCCGGCTGGAACAATTGCAGGAATACCGCCGCCGCAGGCAGCGGCAATAATTCAGCCTGCTAAATTCTTGCGCGTAGGCGGCACTTCCGAATCGCCCTCGGCCAATCTGCTCACGCCCATTTTTCTGCGCGCTCGCCCTATAGGCATTTTCGAGTGCAGAGACACCGCCTTCCTTGGCCTGTAATGGGGAGACAGCCAAAACCCTCAGAAGCCACCGAAGGACGGCAGGGCGAAAAAGATAAAACCGGCGACGGCACACAAGGCAGCGTTGAGGCGCTAGCCCCGATCTTTCGTAAGTGAAACGTTGATGTCCACTGGAGGAAGGACGAAAAGACTTGATCCGCAGCGCGAGCATTGGAATACAACCGTAATCGATCACTAGAACTAGCGTGTGAAAACTTTCGAACCAATCTAAGCTTCTACTGACCTTCGTATCGCTCAGTACGCTAAGGAGTACCTGAATGCATAGTACGAAATGCCAGCAAGGCGATTGCGAACCTGAGGTCTAATAATAGCAGGTGGACTCTCAATCACGAGTTACAGCAGCGTTACAGGCGGATTTCGATCCCCTGGTCGCCGAATGGTTCAGCACCCGGTTCGGCACTCCCACCGAACCGCAGATTCTGGGATGGCCCGAAATTCGCTCCGGGCACGATGTGCTCATCTCCGCACCCACCGGCTCCGGCAAGACATTAGCCGCCTTTCTGATCTGTCTCGATCGCTTGGTACGCGCGGCTCGCTCAGGAGAACTCTCCAACGAAACCGAAGTTGTTTATGTCTCTCCGCTCAAGGCTTTGAGCAACGACGTTCATAAGAACCTGGAAGTCCCTTTGGCCGAGATTGCCGAGTTGGCCGCCCGCCGTGGCATTCCTTTTTCGCCCATTCGAACAGCCGTCCGGACGGGCGACACGCCGGCTTCCGAGCGCCAGCAGATGGGCAGGCAACGTCCCCACATCCTGGTCACCACTCCGGAATCGCTCTATATTTTGCTGACCGCGGAGAAGTCGCGCGCCGATGCTGAAGACCACGCGCACCGTGATCGTCGACGAAATTCACGCGGTTGCCGATGACAAGCGCGGATCGCACCTGGCGCTCTCGCTGGCTCAGTTTGGACGCGCTGGCAGAGACCAAGCCCCAACGCATCGGGCTCTCGGCGACGGTGAAGCCAATCGAACAGGTGGCGGAATTTCTCTCTCCGAATGCCCGCATCATCAACATCGGCCATCGCCGTGAGATGGAACTGGCGGTGGAAGTTCCGCGCGACGAACTGGGCCCCGTGGCGAGCAACGAAATGTGGGCCGAGATCTACGATCGCCTGGCCGCGCTGATTCTCACCCATCGAACCACGCTGGTGTTTGTGAATACTCGCCGCTTGTCGGAGCGGGTGACGCACGCCCTGGCCGAGCGTCTGGGCGAGAATATGGTGCTGCCGCATCATGGCAGCCTCTCGCGAGCCTTGCGCCTGAACGCCGAGGCGCGGTTGAAGAGCGGCGAGTTGCGCGCCGTGGTGGCGACGGCCTCGCTCGAGCTGGGGATCGACATCGGCTCGGTGGATCTGGTGTGCCAGATCGGATCGCCCCGATCGATCGCCGTCGCGCTGCAGCGCGTAGGACGGTCCGGGCACTGGGTTGGCGCGAAGCCGAGCGGCCGCTTCTTTGCCACCACGCGCGATGAGCTGATCGAATGCGCCGCTTTGGTTCGATCGATTCGTTCCGGACAGCTGGATCGGTTGGAGATCCCTAAAGCGCCACTGGACATACTTGCCCAGCAGATCGTGGCCGAAACGGCTGCTCGCGATTGGCAGGAAGAAGATCTTTACGCGCTGGTCCGCGAGCACGTATTCTTACCGCGATCTCGATCGCCAGCACTTCGACGCGATCATCGAAATGCTGTCCGAGGGCATCACGACGCAGCGTGGCCGCAGTGGCGCGTACCTGCATCGCGATCAGGTGAACGGCCGTGTACGAGGCCGCAGGGGAGCCCGGCTGGCCGCCATCACTTCCGGCGGCGCCATCCCCGATACCGCGAACTATTCGGTGGTGGCCGAACCCGATGGCAAAGTGGTGGGGACCGTGGACGAAGATTTCGCTGTCGAGAGCCTGGCCGGCGATGTGTTTTTGCTCGGCACCAGCTCCTGGCGCATCAAGCGCGTGGAACCCGGCCGCGTGCGGGTCGACGATGCGCGCGGCGCTCCACCGTCGGTTCCGTTCTGGAATGGCGAAGCGCCCGGCCGGACGTTCGAGCTATCGGAAGCGGTGGGCAACGTGCGCGAAGAGATCGCGAGAAGATCAGATGGAGCCATCGATCTCGCACTGCGATTCCTGATCGAAGACTGCGGCCTCGATGAAGGCGGCGCGAAGCAGGCCGTCGCTTACGTGCTGGCAGGCGTGGCTTCGCTCAATGCATTGCCCACACAGAAGACCGTGGTGGCCGAGCGCTTCTTCGATGAAGGCGGCGGGATGCAACTGGTGATCCACGCGCCTTTCGGATCGCGCATCAATCGGGCCTGGGGCTTGGCGCTGCGCAAGCGCTTCTGCCGCTCGTTCAATTTCGAGTTGCAGGCCGCGGCCACCGACAACGGCATCAACATATCGCTCACCGAGCAGCACGCGTTTCCGCTCGAATTGGTGTTCGAATTCCTGAAGCCGCAGACCGTGGAGCACGTGCTCACGCAGGCCATGCTGGATGCGCCGATGTTCACCGCGCGCTGGCGTTGGAACGCTTCTCGTGCACTGGCCATCCCGCGATTCCGAGGCGGCCGCAGGGTTCCGCCGCCCATCCAGCGCATGCGCGCCGAGGATTTGCTCGCGTCGGTGTTTCCGGATCAAGTGGCCTGCGCGGAAAACCTGACGGGCGAGATTCGCATCCCCGATCATCCGCTGGTGGAAGAGACCATCGACAATTGTCTGCACGAAGCGATGGATTTGGACGGGCTGACGCGTCTGCTGGAAGACATGGAATCGGGAGCCATTCGCAAAGTTGCAATCGACAACGCCGAGCCGTCGCCTTTTTCGCACGAGATCCTGAACGCCAATCCGTACGCTTATCTGGACGACGCACCACTGGAAGAGCGCCGCGCGCGAGCCGTGCAGTTGCGGCGCACTTTGCGCACGGATCTCTCAGGAGGCGCGGGCATTTTGGATGCGGCTGCCATCGCGACCGTCGCCGCGGAATCTTGGCCCGATGTTCGTGATGCCGACGAGTTGCACGACGCATTGCTGAGTTTGATCACGCTCCCTCCCGTGGAGGAATGGCTGGAGTTCTTCATGCAGTTGAGTGTCACGGGCCGTGCAGGCGTTGTGGAACGTGCCTGGCGGGCCAACCGCCTATAGCCAACCTGCCAAGCGCTTCTGGGTCGCCACCGAACGCGTGCATCTCATCAACGATGTGGTGCAGACCGTGCGCGGATGGATGGAATCGCTTGGGCCAGTGACTTCGGCGTCGTTGGCAGGGACTCTCGCGTTTCCGCTCGACGAAATCGAAGCGGCGCTCTTGAAGCTCGAATCCGAAGGCCAAGTGATGCGCGGCCGCTTCACGCCCGATCTGCCGGAGGGCGAAACCGAATGGTGCAACCGTCGCGTCCTGGCTCGGATTCATCGCTTGACGCTGGGCCAGCTTCGCCGCGAAATCGAGCCGGTCACCGCCGCACAATTTCAGCGCTTTCTGTTTCAATGGCAGCACTTGAATCCGCGCAGCCGCCTGCACGGCGTGGATGGCACGCTGCAAATCGTTAAGCAGCTGCAAGGCTACGAGATCTCGGCGGCGGCCTGGGAATCCGAAGTGCTATCCCGCCGAATTACTCGTTATGAGCCCGAATTCCTCGATCAGTTGTGCCTTTCCGGCGAAGTGATGTGGGCACGGCTGTCGCCCCATCCTGCCTTTGAAGCGAGCGGAGCCACGCCGAGTTCGGCCCACGCGCACCGCACCCATCGCAATATTTCTGCGTGAGAGCACGGATTGGCTGGCTGCGCCCGATCCCGAGGCGAAAGCGCCCATGCTCTCGCATCCCGCTCGCGAAGTGCTGGCGCAGATCGAGCAGCGTGGCGCGTCCTTCTTCGCCGATTTGGTCCGCTCCACGGGACGGTTAGCTAGCGAAGTAGAAGACGGACTTTGGGAATTAGTGGCCGCGGGTCTTGTGACGGCCGATGGTTTCGAAAATCTTCGATCGCTGGTAGATCCCAAACGCCGGCGCGGGGAAGGGCGGGGAAGGCTGGCTCGTCCCCGGCATGCCGCTGGACGATGGGCGTTGGTCCGGCATTCGGGGAACGCCGGTCTCGAACGACGCTCGTGCTTTAGCCTTCGCCGATCAACTGCTCGCGCGTTGGGGCGTGCTCTTCCGCGATCTGCTGGCACGCGAAAGCTCTGGCGCCGCCCTGGCGTGAACTGCTGCCCGTGCTGCGCCGCAAGGAAGCGCAAGGCGAGATTCGCGGCGGCCGCTTCGTCTCCGGATTCAGCGGCGAGCAATTCGCGCGCCCCGAAGCGCTGGACCTGTTGCGGGCCATCCGCCGCTCGCCATCAGAATCAGACGAACATCTCGATGTCGCCAATTCCGACCCATTAAACTTGGCGGGCATCATCCTGCCCGGCCCACGAGTCAGCACGCTGCGGATTGCGAGTGTTGCGTTGCCTGTCGCGAACGCCCGATAAGAAATCATGACCCGTCTAACAATTCGTCTCCATGCGGAGGAGCACGCTCTCGTAAAGAAAGAAGCGAAAGCGCTCGGCATTTCCCTAGCGGAGTTTGTGCGCAGAGCTGTGCTCGACAAGATCCGCTTTTCTAATCAGGCTCCCTGGATGCGGTACGCGGGCATGGTGGCATCCGGCGATTCGAAATCAACCCTTTCTATTGACGCAATCGTCTATAGCTCGAAGGACTGAAGGGCGTCTGCGCTGGTTGGGTAGGGTTACAACAACGTCAGTGGATCCACATCGATCACCAGCGCGGTCGCCGGCCATTTCTGCTCCCTTCCCAAGCGCTTCAGATCGTTTGATTTAGGATCCGCCGCTCGGCCAGGTACCATCCGGTGCAGCGTCAGCCCTATTCTGCCGATGACTTCAGGAAGAGGAAACAGCATGAGACTGCTCCGATCTGATTCGCCGGAGGTAATCCGGGCGCTCGCATCCCAGGACTGCGTTAGGGCTGACAGCCCGCGGAGTGAAGTTGGGCGAGCGCTGGGAGGCAGTATGCTCATCGGATTGCTCTTCCTCTGCCTCCGGGGAGCCCACTGGGATTACGCGGGGCAGTTGGCGGGGGCTCTCCTACTCATCTGGAATGGAGTGCAACTCTGGCGCGCGACATTCAACCGTCGGCACTGGTTGCTTGCCGCTTGCGAGGGGCGATTTTATATTCGACTCTTCAATTCCGTGGGCTCACGGTCAGGCCAGGACACCGAAGCAAACGTGTTGACGCTCGATATGGCGGAAGTGGATGGCATACAAGTCAGAACTGCCGACATCTTTATCCATGGACCCAAGCCCACGGTTTACGAGTGGCTAGTCATTGAGCCTAAGCGCGAATTGTGGGCATCGGCTGCGGATCACTTCGAACGTTTGGGTCAGCCGGCGCCTGGCTTCTGCCCAGTTGCCGCTGGGAACGGGCCTTACGGGGAATGGTTCGCTGGGTGGTGGAACGAACGCGTGTCTGTTCGTTGGCTGGGGTATCGTCCACCGCTAAAGGAGTACGTCAGGCGAATCGCAGTACGCTATCCGGATCTCACAATCCTGCCCGAGGCGCATCCGGAACTGGATCTCGTCAGCATCGTCAGCAAACGCGAGCCAGAGCGAAGAAGGCTACTTGCTCAGGCGAAAAAGATGGGATTCAACAACGAGTGCGTGTGGGCTCTGTACATGTACACGGGTTATACCCTGTACCAGCGGACGAAGTCACTGAAGGAAGCACAGGAATATATGTCGACCGTTGACGTAGGCGCCGACGAAGAGGCTGACCCACCCGAACAAACGGGGGCGCCTACAACAGCGTCAGCGGATCAACATCGATCACCAGCGCGGTAGCCGGCCATTTTTGCTCCCGCGCGAAGCGCTGCAGATCCCGCAGCGTCTCATTCAGTATCCGGCGATCGGCCGCCTTCAACAGAAGCTGATAGCGAAATTCGCTCTTCAGCTTCGGCACCGGAGCCTCCGCCGGTCCCAGCACCTTGATTCCTTCTGGCGCCGGATCCAGCATCCGGCCCAGCTCGGTGCTCATCGCGAGCGCGTCCTCCTGCTTCTGGCTCCGCACCAGCACGTTCGCCAGCGCCGCGAACGGCGGATAGCGCATCAGCTTGCGGAACTGAATCTCCTTCTGATAGAAACCCTCGTAATTCTGCTCCGCCGCCAGCCGCACCGCGTAATGCTCGGGATTGATGGTCTGAATCAGCACGATGCCCGGCAAGTTGCCGCGCCCGGCGCGCCCCGCCGCCTGCGTCAGCAACTGGAACGTCCGCTCCGCCGCGCGAAAATCCGGCAGCCCGAGCCCGATGTCCGCCGACACGATGCCCACCAGCGTCACGTTCGGAATATCGTGCCCCTTCGCGATCATCTGCGTGCCCACCAGAATGTCGAAATTGCCTTCGCGAAATCCATGCAGGATGCTCTCGAAGTGCCGCTTGCCGCTCACCGTGTCGCGATCCATGCGCGCGATCCGCGCCTCGGGAAAATCGCGATGCAGCTCTTCCTCCACTTTCTCCGAACCCGTGCCGATGAAATTCAAATACTCGCTGCCGCACTTGGGGCAGACCGACGGGACCTTCTGCGGCGTAGTTGCAGTAGTGGCAAAGCATGCGGCGGTCGCGCCGGTGATAGGTCAGCGTGACGGCGCAATTGACGCACTCCAGCCGCTCGCCGCAGGCGCGGCACGCAACGAAGCTCGAAAATCCGCGGCGGTTGAGCAGCAGCATGGTCTGCTCGCCGCTCTTCAGACGCTCGGCGATGGTCTCCACCAGCCGCCGCGAAAATGTCGCCTGCTTGCGCGTCTCCAGAAACTCCTGCCGCATGTCGATCACTTCGACGTCCGGCATGGGCCGCTGCTCGATGCGTTCCGGCAGCTTGATCAGGGTGTACTTGCCGCGCTCGGCGTTGTAGCGGCTCTCGAGACTCGGCGTGGCCGAACCCAGCACCACCACCGCGCCGGCTTCGCGCGCGCGCACGATGGCGACATCGCGGCCGTTATAGCGCGGCGTTTCCTCCTGCTTGTAGCTCGCGTCGTGCTCTTCGTCGATCACCACCAGCCCCAGGTTCTGCACCGGCGCGAACACGCCCGAGCGCGTGCCCACCACCACCGTCGCAAGGCCTGCGCGAATTCGCCGCCATTGCTCGGCGCGCTCGGCGTCATGGAAGGCGGAGTGCAGAATGGCCACGCGATCGCCAAAGCGCTGGAAGAACTGGCCGGCCACCGCGGGCGTCAGCGCGATCTCCGGCACCAGCAGCAGCGCGCTGCGGCCCAGCGCTATCGTGGCGTCAATCGACTTCAGGTACACCTCGGTTTTCCCCGACCCCGTGACGCCCTCCAGCAGAAAGGTGTGAAACTTACCGCCGCGCAGCGTGGCTTCAATCTGCTGGTAAGCTTCCAGCTGATGTGGATTGAGCGTGCGCGGCGGAACATCGCTCGCAAAGACGCCCGTGGGCGCCTCCGGTTCCAGCGTGATCAGGTTCCGGCGCGCCAGCGAACGCGCGGCTTGGCTTGCGCCCTTCACCGATGTCTCCAGCTGCTCCAGATTATGCGTGCCCGGGTGCAGTTCCAGGAACGCGTGCAACTCGCGCTCGCGCTTGGTCAGCTTCAGGCCTTTTGGTGCAGAGCCGATCGGGAGCTGACGCAAGAAATGACGCGCGCAGCCTGGTGGCCGATGCCCGCAGCGGATCGCGCTGCGCTTCCAAATCCTCCATCGCGACGAAGCCCTTCTTCTCAAGCGATCGAATCACGCCTCAGCGCGTTCGGCAATTTCTTTTGCAGATACGCCGCCGAAAGCGGCCGGGCTTCCAGCAATCTGAGGATTTGCAGCGTCGAGATCTTCGTCGTCGGCGCCCAGAAGCAGTTGCCGCGCCGTATCGCGCCCAGCGTCGGTGAGCGAATAAAGCTTGGTCTTTCGAACCTCGCCACTGAGCGGCGTCATGCTGCGCAGCACTTCGCCCAGAGGCGCACAGTAGTACTGCGCGATCCAGCGGCCCAGCGAGAGCAGCTCGGCGTCGAGAACCGGCTCCTCGTCCACCAGGCGCAAGGCCTCCTTAATCGGCCCTTCCGGCGCATCCGATCGCAGCGCGAGTACCATGCCTGTCAGCTTCCTGGGTCCAAACGGAACCAGAAGCCGGCAGCCGGGCTGCACCCGCGGTTGCATCGTCTCGGGCAACCGGTAGGTAAACGCCTGATCCAGCGGCACCGGCAGGCTAACGTCGCAGTACATCATGAACTTGTGTACATGAAAGCCGAATTGTAGCGCAGCGTCCAACTATCTTAAGTACCCTCTTTACATCCGCCAACAAATCTTGCAGAATTGTTCTTACTTGTAGTGTTGCTGTCTCGTCGGCCCCTCGTAACGGGCTAGTTACATTTGGCGTCAATATAAGTGGAAGCCTGCGACCTGGTTGTCGATAAGGAGATTAGGTCGTCACCATGGATATTGTTGGAGACCGAAAGTTCGTAGAAGTACCGGGTGAAAAAACCCACGAACTACCCCCGCTCTTGGTCCGCACCAGCCCCAACGTCAGGCGCCTGGATCGCGTGGTTGGCATGGCCAACACCCTGATCGACTCAGAAGATATGATGGCGCCGCCCGCTTTCGATGGTCCCGTCCCGGACTTCGAAGTGGATCGCCGCAAAATGGATCTCGCCATCAACCTGGCCGACCAGTATCTGCGCTTCGTAACGCAATGGCAGTGGGGCGACAGCATTCTCGAATGGATCCGCCAGTGCGAGATCACCTTTGGCGCGCGCCTGGAACTCCGCAACCTGCTGCGCCCCGACGTTTGGCCGCACGCTGGACGCTCCAGTTTCGTGATGCTGCTCGAAGACAAAGCGGTCCCATCCGAAGGCGTTGAGTTTGAAAAAGCCGTCGGAATGCGGCTCACCTTCCGCCAGCCGCCGCCCATCTCCTGCTTCTCGAACCAATTCCTGTTCTATCTGAATTCGAGCCTTGCCACCAGCGCATTCGACACCTGGTCGCATCTTAGCCCCGCGCCGCTTTCCTGCTTGCCGCCCGAGCGCTTCAGCTTCGACATCATCGATATGTCGTAGGGGGACAACGCTCCCTCACGGTCGCGGTTCAGTATCGCTTGCCGCTCTCGGCTAGCGCGCCTTCTGAACCGCGCGCCAGCAGCACACCCGGAGATGACCGGAAGTTGTGCACTGGAGAACATCGACTCGAAGAAGACCGGACGGGTGGCGCGTCAGCCAGCGGCTAGAAACCGTTTACCGCCCTCGGCCGCCGCGCCAGCAAATCAATCTGCTCCGGCGCCTCCGGTTCTTCACCGCTCGACACCCCTAGCTCGCGCATCTTGCGTAGCGCCGGCACCAGCCGCGAATCCCACGATCCTACGGACCGGTTATACGCTTCCACCGTTTTCTCCAGAAACCTGCCCGTGTCCGAATAATGCTCCTCCACCAATTGCACGCGCTCGTACATCTCCGAAGCCACGCGCCGGATCTCCTCGGCGTTCTCCGCCAGCTGCTCCTGATTCCAGCCGTAAGCGATGCCCTTCAGCACCGAGATCAGCGTCACCGGCGTCGCAATCACAACTTTCTTCGCCAGCGCCTCTTCGATCAAATCCGGCCGGCATTCCAGCGCCGCGCTGAAGAAATGATCGCCTGGCAAGAACAGCACCACTAACTCCGGCGCGGGCTGAAACTGACTCCAATATTGTTTGCTCGAAAGCTGCCGGACGTGCTCGGAGACCTGCTGGCCGTGACGCTGCAGCGCGGCCTTGCGCGATGCTTCATCCGGCGCGCCCATCGCATCCAGATACGCGGTGAGTGGAACCTTCGCATCCACCACCAACGATCGGCCGGAAGGCAGCCGCACGATCATGTCGGGGCGAATGCGCACGCCGTCGCCTTCGTGCGTTTCTTGTTCGGAAAAATCGCAGTTGTGGACCATGCCGGCCAGTTCCGCCACGCGCCGTAGCGTCACTTCGCCCCAACGGCCGCGCGTTTGCGGCGATCGCAACGCAGTGGAGAGCGTGGCCGTCTCGCGCGCCAGCGTCTGCACCTGCTCGCCCAGGCTGCCGTAGGCTTTCTCGCGCGCACGCTCAAGTTCTCGGACGTGGACTTCCAAGCGTCCAAGCGAATCGGCCAGTGGCTGCACCATACCTCCGACGGCTCCTTCGATCGCGGTCTGCTTGTGCGCCAGGTCGCCCGACATTTCAACGCGCGTGGTTTCCAGGCTGGTACGCGCGGCATCCAAAAACGCGCTCTGATTCGATCGCAATGCGGCATCGGCCAGCGCCTGGAAAGTCTCCTGCATCTTCGTCGCGCCAGACTCGGCGAACTGCCTGGCTGCCTCTAGGCGCTCCAGTTTTGCGCGCATCCATAGACCGACGATCAAGCCGCCGAAGGTCAAGCCAGCAATAAACGACAACCAGTGCATCACGCCACCAGGATAGATCATTTTTATGAAGAAATGTTTGGAGCGATTTAATACCCGCGCCAGGCGATCCAGGCCGCGCCGAGAAAAATCGTCAGCACCGCCAGCGGCGCGCCTACTCGAGCATATTCCCAGAAGCCGATCCGGACTCTGTCGCGCGCTTGCTGGATCACGATCAGATTCGCCACCGATCCGACCACCGTCAAATTGCCGGCCAGCGTCGACGCCATCGCCAGCACCAGCCACGCCCGCTTTGGATCGGCCAGCGCGCCGATGAACGGCTTAAAGACTAATACAGCGGGCACGTTGCTCACCAGGTTCGACAGCACGGCTGCAATTCCGCTGAGCAGGAATGTATTGTCCAGATGCAGATGTCCGGCCAACGCCGCCAGCTGCGTTTCAAGCGAGGTTTTCTCAACGCCCGCGATCACGATGAACAGCCCGGAGAACATCACCAGTAGCGGCCAATCGATCCGCTCATAAACCTTCTCGGGCTGCACGCGCCGCGTGATCAGCAGCACGGCCCCGGCCACAATCGCCACTTTGGGCACCGGCCAGCCTACGAAGAACATAACGATCATCGCCAGCGCAATCACGATCGACTTCCACATCAAACCGCGATCCACGGCCAGCATCCGCTTCTCCACGGCGACCTTCTCCACCGTCATAAATTCGCGCCGATAGCTAAGGAAGATCACCACTACAGCCAGCACCAATCCAACCGCCGCCACCGGCCCCAGCGCCGCCAGAAAACGCCGGTAGGGGATGCCCGAAAAACTTCCGATCATCATGTTCTGCGGATTTCCGGTGATGGTGGCCACGCTTCCGATGTTGGCCGCCATCGCCACTGCTAACAAATACGGCACGGGATTCCGGCGCAGAGCCCCGGCAATCTCGATCACCAACGGCGTCAGTACCAGGCACATTGTGTCGTTAACGAAGAACGCCGAGAAGACGCCCGACACCCCCACGATCGCGATGAGCAGTAGCAGCGGGCTATGCGCGCGCTCCACCACGCGCTCCGAAACCAGTGCGAAGAAGCCCGACAGTTGCAGGTTGGCCACCACGATCATCATGCCGAACAACAGGATGATGGTGTCGAAATTGATCGCGCGGTAAGATTCGTCGAGCGACAGCGCGTTCACGCCCACCATGAAACTCGCGCCGATGATGGCCGCGCCCGTCCGGTCGATGCGAAACCCAGGCAACCGTCCGATGGCCAGCACCAGGTACGTTATCGCGAAGATGAGAATGGCGGGCAAGCTACGCGCCCAGGCGGTTGTACCAGTTGAAAATAACTTCACCGAAGAAACCGACGCCCAGCGCGGCCACGCCCAGAAACGTGCCGAACGGCAGTTCATAGGTGGACGCATCCTTGCCGGTGAACCAGGTGTAACCGAGCCCGACCACAACGCCGAGCAGAGAGCCTACCAGCAACGTCAGCAGCGCGCCTTGAATCCCGAGGAACGCCCCGATCAGCGCGCCCATCTTCACATCGCCCAATCCCAGGCCTTCGCGGTTGCGGACCTTCTCATAGAGCGCGCGCACGCCCCATAATGCGCCCGCGCAAATCGCCGCCGCCAGCAGCGAGTCACACAGCGAGACCAGCCACTGCTGCTTCGAGGAGTAGAAGATCTGCAGCAGGATTCCGCCGCTCACCGGCACGAACGCCGCGAAGATAAAGCCCAGCCCCGTGCCGCCCAGGGTGAATTCATCCGGCAAAATGCGCTCTTCGAGATCGGAGAATATCAGCTCGATCATGATTGCGGCATAAACGGCGAACTTGGCCGCGGCCACTGTTGTCCCCAGGAACCAGAACGCGCAGAAAAACAGGACGCCGGTCAGCAGTTCCACCACCGGATAGCGCAGCGGGATGCGATGCCCGCAGCGGCGGCAGCGGCCCCCCAGGATCGCGTAACTCAGCAGCGGGATGTTGTCGAACCAGGCGATGGTGTGATTGCACTCCGGGCAATAAGAGCGCGGCTTCACCACCGACAGGTCGCGCGGCAGGCGATAAATACAGACGTTCAGGAAACTGCCGATGAGCAGGCCGAACAATCCGGCCAATAGGGCTACGATCATCGGCGGGGACTCATATTCTTAGCTTTGGCATACTTCAAGAAATTGTACAGCGCCGCCATGTGCGCAATGGCCAGACCTTCCATGCCATCCAGAAACCCGCGCCGCAGAACATACGTTTTGAAGAACGTCCAAGGCGGATTGAGCGCCAGCTGCGTCCAGCCCAGCGGACGTCTTTTGTTCCACCAACTGCTCGGCCGCGAGCGTCGTGTAGCGGTCCATGGTTTTTAAATGCTCGGACAGCGAACTGCACGTGAAGTGCAGGATGCTCGATTTCAGATGGCCGATGTTGCCCTCTGTCATCACCGACTCGTGGACGAAATCGCCCACCCAATGTGCTTTGCGGCGGTCGAAGAGGCGAACCTTGCGATCCGGATACCAGCCCGAATGCAAAATCCAGCGGCCCAGATATTGCGCCAGGCGCGGCATGGTGTAGGCGTCGAACTCCGGGCCGTTTTTCTTGATCTGCCAGATCTCGCCTTCCAGCGCTTCACTCAGCGCTTCGTCGGCGTCCAGCGACAGGACCCAATCGTGCTCGCACTGGCTGGAGGCGTAGTTCTTTTGTTCCGCGTAGCCGCGCCAGTTGCTGTCGATCACCCGCGCGCCCGAGTTTGGTGGCCAGTTCCACTGTGCGATCCGTCGATCCGCTGTCCACCACCACCACTTCATCGCAGCACCGCAGGCTTTCCAATGCTCGCGAAATATTGCGTTCTTCATTGTAGGTAATGATCGCAGCCGAGATCTTCATTCAGGGGCTGATGATAGTGTAACGTGGGTTCGGACTGGCTCACGCTGAAGTGCCGGCGCTCCCTGCGTGGGCCGCCGAAGGAGTGCTATTCTTCCATTGCAAGCATCAACCTTGATTTCCTCCGGCGGGATCATCAACATCAATGCCCAACTCAGGCGAGCCGCGAAGGGCCCCTACTTATGGCCCATTTGAAACAGCTGATTCCGCGATCAAATTCCTGCGCCAGGATCTTTGACAGACGCGCCGCGCAATGTCCAACGGGCTTTTGAAAAGATCGTGCGGACGGTGATTTCCACGTCCTGGCCAGTTCTAGCTAGGTCGACCGCGGCGCTGGCTTCGATTACTTACTCAGGACGAAACAGTCGCTACTGAGACAGGAAAAGCCGATCACCTGTCCTCCCTTGATGGTGAGGCTAGTGCGCCGGGGAGTACTCCTGGGCCGGTTGACAACCGCCCCTCAATGTGTAATTATTCATTAGAGTGAATAAACATTCAGCCGCCCAGGAGAAGCGAATGGCCCTGTCTTCCGTTGGAACGCTCAAATCCGTCAAGCGAATGCCGGCGCCAAAAACGCTTCCAAAGATCGCCGCAAGCGACTTCACACGCGATCTGGATATCTCTCAAGATGAGCTGCTTGCGCTTCTGGACCTCACTCAACAGTTGAAGTCGAGTCCCGGCCGTTTTGCCAAGCGCTCTGGCCGGCCGCTATATCACCTTGCTGTTCGAAAAGCCCTCCCTGCGGACCCGGCTGACCTTCGAACTGGCCATCAAGCAACTGGGTGGCGACGCCGTTCTCAGCGTCGGTCCCATCGGCGACCGTGAGCCGCTGAAGGACGTCGCGCGCAATCTGGACCGCTGGACCAACGCGATCGTGGCGCGCACTTTTTCGCAAAACACCATCGACGATCTGGCGCACTGGTCGAGCGTGCCGGTGATCAACGCGCTCAGCGATCGCTTCCATCCCTGCCAGGCGCTGGCCGACGTCTTCACGCTGCAGGAACGATTCGGCGACGTGCGCGGGCTGAAGCTCGCCTTCGTCGGCGATGGAAACAACGTGGCGCATTCACTGATGCTTTCCGCGCTGCGGCTGGGCATGAGCTTCGCGCTTGCGACGCCGGCCGGCTACGAACCCGATGCTGAGATCGTCGCGCAGGCCGAGGCGCTGGCCGCGGTTGCAGGCGGACAGCTCGTGATTACCAACGATCCGGTCGAAGCAGTGACGGCGCGCAGGCCGTTTACACGGACGTTTGGGCCAGCATGGGCCAGGAGCACGAGAAGGAAAAGCGGCTCGCCGATTTCGCGCCTTATCAGGTGAACGCGGCGTTGTTCCGCCACGCCGCTCCGGAGGCAATCTTCCTGCATTGCTTGCCCGCCAAGCGCGGCGAAGAAGTGGACGACGAAGTCATCGAATCCTCGCAATCGGCCGTCTTCGATCAAGCCGAAAACCGCCTGCACGTTCAGAAAGCATTGCTGTTGATGCTTGCTCGGCTAACAACCAATCAGCCACCAGCCCAATTGCGAACTATGAAACCCAAGAAGGTAGCTCTCGCCTACTCCGGCGGTCTCGATACATCCATCATCATTCCCTGGCTCAAGGAGAATTACCAGTGCGAAGTGGTCGCGGTGTGCGGCGACATCGGCCAAGGGGATGACGAGTTGAAAGGCCTGGAAGAGAAGGCGCTGAAGACCGGCGCGTCCGAAGTCCACGTGGCCGACATGCGCGAGGAGTTCGTCACCGAGTATTTGTGGCGCATGGTGCGCGCGGGCGGCGTGTACGAGCACAAGTATTTGCTGGGCACGTCCATCGCTCGGCCCCTGCTAGCCAAACGCCAAGTGGAAGTCGCGCTTGCCACCGGTTGCGACGGCCTGGCGCACGGCTGCACGGGGAAGGGAAACGACCAGGTCCGTTTTGAGCTGACCTATAAGGCGCTGGCGCCGCAGCTTACCGTGATCGCGCCGTGGCGCGAATGGGACATCGTGTCGCGCGAGGACGCCATCGAATACGCCGCTAAACACAACGTGCCCATCTCGCAGACCACCACGAAAATCTACAGCCGCGATCGCAACATCTGGCACATTTCGCACGAAGGCGGCGCGCTGGAAGATCCCGCCAATGCAGCGCCCGACGAAATCTGGATGCTGACGCGCAGTCCCAAGGACGCGCCCGATAAGCCGGTGGAAGTGACCATCGGTTTTGATAAAGGCCGGCCGGTTTCGGTGAATGGCCAGCGTGGATCGGCGGTCAGCCTGCTTGAAACGCTGAACAAAATCGGCGGCGAGCACGGCATCGGCCGCATCGATCTGGTGGAGAACCGCTTCGTCGGCATGAAGTCGCGCGGCTGCTACGAGACGCCCGGCGGCACGCTGATCATGTACGCGCATCGGGAGCTGGAGTCGCTCACGCTCGACAGAAGCACGCTGCACTACAAGCAAAAGCTGGCGCTCGATTACGCCGAAATGGTTTACAACGGCCTGTGGTTCGTGCCGCTGCGCGAGGCGCTGGACGCATTCTTCGAAAAGACCAGCGAGACGACGACGGGTGAAGTGACGCTGCGGCTCTACAAAGGCAATATCGAACCGGTCAGCCGCAAGTCGCCGTATTCGCTTTATTCGCTCAACATCGCGAGCTTCACCATGGGCGCCGAGTACAACCAGAAGGACGCGCTCGGCTTCATCAACTTGATCGGGTTGCCGATCAAGGTGCGCGCGCAAGCAGCGGGGCTATCGAAGGCCGCTACCGAGCCGCGACCGTGAGCCCTAACAGAACCGCGACCGTGAGGGAGCGGTAAGCGCGTGGCCGAAAGAAACTCTGGGGCGGGCGATTCGCGAGCGGGCCCATCGGAAGTCTTCGAGCGCTTCTCAGGGTCGCTCCACTTCGATAAGAAGCTGCTGGACGCCGATTGCCGCGGATCGCAGGCCTTCGCCCGCGCGCTGGAACGCGCCGGCATCCTGACCGCCGACGAGCGCGGACAATTGGTGCGCGCTTTCGAGGACATCCGAACCGAGGCGCACGATCCAAAGTTTCTGGAAGGCGCCACCGACGAAGACATCCACACCTTCGTCATCCGCAAGTTGAAGGAGCAGAGTCGGCGGACTGGCCGACAAAATTCACACCGGCCGCAGCCGCAACGAACAGGTATCGCTCGACATCCGGCTTTGGCTGCGCGAGCAGATCGACATCGATCTCGAACCTGCTCTTGAGTTTGATGAGCGCGCTGGTCGCAGATGGCGCAGCAAGTATCCGCACGCGATCGTCCCCGGCTACACGCATCTCCGCCGCGCGCAGGCCGTGCCATGGGCGCACTATCTGCTCGCGTATTTTGAAATGTTCGCGCGCGATCACGAGCGTCTCAGCCAGGCCCGCGCTCGCGTGGACGTGATGCCGCTCGGATCGGGCGCGCTCGCCGGCAGCGGCTTTCCCTTCGATCGCGAGCAGATCGCGCGAGACCTGGGCTTCGCCGCCATCACGCGCAACAGCATGGACGTTTCGGGCGACCGCGATTTCGCCCTCGATTATCTCTATGCGGCCTCCGGCACTATGCTGCACTTGAGCCGCCTGGCCGAGGACTGGATTCTTTACTCGAGCGAGGAATTCGGATGGCTGGAATTGGGCGACGGCGTCACCAGCGGATCCAGCCTGATGCCGCAGAAAAAGAATCCCGATTCGCTCGAATTGATTCGTGGCAAGAGCGGCCGCGTCTTCGGCGATTTCACCTCGCTGTTCGTGACGATGAAGGGTCTTCCGATGACCTACAATCGCGACATGCAGGAAGACAAAGAGCCGCTGTTCGATGCCGCAGCGCACCTTTCTGCCGCTCTCGAGATGATGGCGACCGTGGTCGAAACTACCGACCTTCGCGCGAGCGCGCCGCTGGAAGCTGCTAAAGAGAGCTGGGTGGTGGCCACCGACCTGGCCGAGGCGCTGGCCCGCGCGGGTACGCCGTTTCATCGCGCCCATCAAATTGTAGGGAAACTCGTGCTGGAAAGCATTCAGCAGGGCAAACAACCGCGGGATTGGACCGCGGACCAGCTCACCGCTTTCGCGCCCGAGTTCACCGCCGGCATGGCTCGCCTGCTGGATCCCGTTGAAGGGATGAAGACCCGCGAGCTTCCCGGCGGCGCCGGACCGGCAGCCGTCGCAAAAGCGCTGGATGAGGCCGAGGCGCGGCTTCGCGATTGGAAACCATAAGCCGGCGGCCATGAATAAAGCCTTCCGACAAGGTCAAATCCTGAAGTTGATCCGCGCCAAACGAATCCTGACGCAAGACGACCTGGCCCGCGAGTTGAAACTCAGCCAGGGCATCGACACCACGCAGGTGACGCTGTCGCGCGACGTTCGCGAACTCGGGTTGCTGAAAACCCCCGACGGCTATCGCCAAGCGGCGGACGCTTCGTCGTCAGGTCCCGATCTAGTCACTGTGGCCGGTGAGCTACTGCGAGATGCGCGGGTTGCGCAGAATTTGCTGGTACTCCGCACGTCACCCGGAAACGCCAATGCATTGGCAGTCGCGCTCGATAAGGAAGATTGGCCGGAGATTGTAGGGACCATTGCGGGCGACGACACCATCCTAGTGGTAGCCCCGGACGCTAGCGCCGCGGGGAAGCTCCGGGCGAAGCTGCTTTCCTACGTCCAGCCGGAATAGCAGTCCCTTTCGGTGAGCCGCGCCCCATCCGCTTGTCCGAAAAAGTGCCGGTTCATGTCAGTCAACTCCCGCACGCCCGGCAGTGCATGCGCCAGCCGCAAACGGGCTTTGTGGCGCGAGTGTTCCGTTACGCAATAGAGAACTTCGCCAAGCATCAACCAGTTCCCCGACTCCACTCGCACTGCCGTCCCCACGGCGATGCTCCGATCCAGAACCAGCTCCATGTCGTTGCCCCTAAGCGATAACATGTGCGCCGTAACCGGCACGCTCGCATCGCCGAGAGGCGTTACTTGGGCCGATTGATAGGGCTGGATCGAAAACCGCTCCTGCCCCGTCTCCAGTACGCTGCCCATACCGGTCTTATCGGCGCGCGCGCAGCGTTTCGGGGCTATTTGGCGCTGTCTGTCGTTACTTCGCGCTAAAGAGCCACCAGACCGCGAAGCCGATGGCGGCAGGCAGAAGAAATTCCGCCCAGTCCTGCGCCAGGCTGGCCCATGCGATCGGTTTCCGCTCGGCGCGCGGCGTGTCCTCGCGCAGCGAGGTGGATAGCTTAGACCGCAGGTTCGACGGCAAGCCGCGAATGGCTCGCACGATCTCTTCCTTGCCTTTGCGATCGGCGATCAGGATGGTGGCCGAATTGATGCCGTTGGTGGACTGCTCCAGCTTCTTGCGCAAGGAAGGCGGCACGTCCGCCACCGACCGGTAGACTTCCGTCTTGTTTCCGACGGAAATGAAAATCGTCGAACTCTTCAACGTGACGCGGGACATACGGCGTTTCTCCGGCTTAGGGCGAGACTTCCTCGGGCAGCTTGGACCGATCCGCGCCTGGAATCTCGTTCCCTGCATGTTCTAATATAACCTGAATGAACCCCAGCGCGGCCTTGGAAAGCGCTTTATCTTTTCGATAGATCAATCCAACCTTGCGGATCAGAGGCTCCGGCCCCAGCGAGACGGCCGTCAATTTCCCGGACGCCACTTCTTCGTGGCAATTGGACGCCGCCAGAAACGAATAGCCCAATCCGGCCATCACGAAGCGTTTGATCATTTCAGTGGAGTCCAGCTCCATGGAAATATGGATTTGATCTTCCACCGGTTCCAGCCATGAATTCAAGCGAATGCGGGTGGTTCCGGACTTGGGCAGCAGCAGCGGCTGGTCCATCAGGTCGCGCGCCGTTACGTAGCGCTTGCTGGCCCAAGGATGCCTTCCCGGCAATAGCAATATGATCTCATCGGAGTGGATGCGCGCCACTTGCAGCTTTTTTTCCTGCACCGGCAGTTGCGTAATGCCGAAATCGGCCAGATTTTCCAGCACCGCCTCCACCACTCGGGAACCGTAGGCTCGATCCACCGAAAGCTGGACATTAGGAAACTTCTTGATGTATTCGGAAAACACGGAGGGCAGCACGTAAATGCAGGTGGCTTCATTGGCCGCAATCACCAGTTCACCGCGCGGCACGCGGTCCAGCTCATTGATGGTGTCCTGGGCGCGGCGGCGCAGATCCAGGATCTGCTCGGCGAATTCGGCGAAAATCTTGCCCGCGGTGGTGAGCGAAATCTTGGTGCCCAGCCGCTCGAACAGCGTGGTATTCAGCTCCTGCTCCAGCTGGCGGACTTGCGCGCTGATGGCTGGCTGCGTGCGATAACACGTCTGCGCCGCCTTGGAGAAGCTCTTCAAGCGGACAATTTCGAGAAACGTATGGAGTTGATCCAAATCCATGACACGTTATCCAGGACACGCTCGACCGGTAACGGACACCCGGTCCCCGACAGGAGTGAATCAATTGTATCAGGACGGCAAAAGTGTGTCGCAAACGGAAATTGGGTTGGTAGGTGGCTGCTCAGAGCGGAGTTCCGTGGGAAAACGGGATCCCCCCGGCCGTCGCTTAGGGCGCGGCCAGCAACTGCCGGACGGCCTTCTCGATCTCCGGTCCCATCGGACCCGCCGCCACCACCCGGTGGGAAGCATCCAATACGAACGTTTCTCCGGCTCGCGGATCCACGTGATAGTGCGCGGCCAACCCGTCTTGATCGGCTACCTGCGGCCAGGGGAGCGTCACGTCGTCCAGAGCGGCGTTGATGCGGCTGGCCTTGGGGTCCATGCTGACGCCCACCGCAACCAGACCGCTCTTGTGAAGCTGACTATAGAGCGGCATCATAGACATCAGTTGCCCCGGGGCTCCCCGATTCTGGGGCGACCAAAACGTCACCACCACGGCGCGTCCGCCCAAGCCGGAAAGGCTGAACGGTTTCCCTTTGGAATCCTTTCCGGAGAAGTTGTCAAAGTGTCTGGGCAGACTGGGGTCCAGCGGCTTGATTCCGTCCTTATCCGGGGCTGGTTTAGGCGCAGGGGGCACGTAGCGAGCTAGCGCCTCCGCCGCCTCTCTGGACTCTTTTTCGCGGGCACGGATGAACTCCGTGACCGCCGACAGGGCCGCGCCCAGCACATACCCGGTGGACCGCTGGCCGGATCTGGTCAGCGCCACCTTGTAACAGGTCTGATCGCTTTCGCCGGCCCTCGCCGTTTGGACCTGCACCTGGTCTTGAGCGCTGAGCGTGGCGATTACCGGGTCATCCGGCGAACACCCGGCGCGCATCGGCTCCGCCAGGGAGGGCGCCTGCAAAAACGCGAGCATAACCAGTGCATGCATCGGGATCACTGGCTCAATCGCAAAGCTTCGCTCGCCAGCTGCGCGAAAAGCGAAGTCAACATGTTCCTGTTCGATGTGACCAGGTATCTGCCGGTTTCCTGGGTCGCGACGTAGGCCGGATTAGTATACGGGACAAAGTTGACTGGATCATACGGCAGCGCCGTAATTTGAGTCGCGTTTGCTACAACGGCCAGAAATTCCCGATCCACCGCATCCGTCGCATTTCCCGTCAAATATATGGTGTTAATCACAGGGTGGTAAGTGGTATCTGCGCGAATCGCGTTGGCCTGCGCCATGGTCCCGTTCATCGCCGCCGCCACCACCGTATTGGGTTGGTCGGGACGGAAAAAGCCGGCATATGCATCCCCGGCGGGAAAGAAATTCGAACCCGAACCTACACCTGCGTGGTTGGCCCAAAAGTCGCCCGTGTTTCTGCAATTGGGGCTAACCGTCGGATCTGGGCTGCACAAGTTATTCACTTGAAAAATCCAGTTGCTGCGCGAGACTAATCCGCCCGAAGCAGTGCCGGTAGCGGAAGTCGCGGTAACTCCCAGCAGGCTGTTGCCGTAAAAGTCTGTGTTGGGTATGTAGGCGACGAACTGGCGCATATTGGTGCCGTTATTCGAAAAATAGCCGCCGGGGCACGAGCCGGTGACGCTGCTGCTGTCGGTGGGCGCGGCGAATCCATAGGTCGAGCCGCCGTAGGAATTTTGGTCTCCCCACTGCGCGATGGTTCCAAAAATGGTCGCTGAGGCGCCGGCGCCTGTACATCCCGCTGGCATGTTGACGCAGATTGCCTCACTATTTATTCCGTTGGCATCGGTGTTGGAACCCGGCGGATTGTTGGCGCAACTGTTGGGGATCCCATAAGTTGAGCCAGTTTGAGCCGGAGTAGCCGGACTTGGGCTCAACGCTGGCCCCCAGCGATTGTCGGCCAGTTGCATGGTCGGGAAGTTCGCCGTGATCCCATTGGGAGAGCCATCGGTGAACAGTACGATGCTATTCAATGCCAGCGGCAGTGCAGCGGCTTGGATCTGCTGATAAGCCAAATTGAGCGCAGTGATGGTGTTGGTGTTGGATCCGCAACCGATCGCCTCGATGTTTGCGTTGACCGCCGCGCGGGAGTCCGAGGGCGCGTCCATCAGATGCGCCGTAAGGTCGAAAGTGATCAGCCCGATCTGGTCATAGGGGCTAAACAGAGTGATGAAGTTTTCCGCGGCCGTCTTCATCACCTCGCAGGGGCTTCCAGCGCCCGAACCCATGGAGCTTGACTGGTCCAGCACCAGCATCATCACCAGGCCGCGCCGGCTGGCGGTGCCGGTAGAGCCGACGTTGATGTGGGCCACGTTAAAGATGTTCATGAAGTAGGTGGGAGCGGAGACGCTGGCCGTCACCTGGATGTTCAGTACGCCGTCGGGATTGCCATTACCGTCCGTTAGCTGCGTCAGGGTCGGTGTGACGGTTGGCGATCCGATGGTGTTAAAGTATCCGTTTGGAAAATTCGTGGTGAAGAACTGATTCGCCGTGGCGATGGCATTGGTCTGAGCTTCGGAAATAGTGTTCGCGAGATTCACCGAGCGCCCGGCCGCCAGCGCCGCCGCGTCCGTCGCCGCGCTGAGCCGCGCCTTAATCATGTAGATGGTGCCGACGTCCACCGCCAGCCCCACGCAACCGATTACAAAGAACAACATCGTGGCGTAGAATATAATCGCAAATCCGCTCTCGCGCGAACGTCTTTCAGATCTCCTTGTGTGACTCGCCATTGTTTCAGCCTCCTAAATCTCCGCGCTCGAAAAAAACTTTGGTCTTATGAAGTACTGCGTGCATAGATGACGGGATTACTCATAACCGAAAAGAAATTGAGATAACTGACATCGGCATACATTTCCGATACCAGGGCAAAGGTACTCGCCGAGAGTGTCATGCCGGTAACCGTATTAAAATTCGCCGCCCGGTCGCTCGAGTTCGAGGCGATATCGGCCGCCGAAATCGTGCCGTTCGACGCCACCGGCCCGCCCGGGTTCCCGAGCGTGCTGGTCCAGCGCGTCCCATTTCCTATCACCACCCGGTATTCAAACACGTAGCTGCCGAAGTTCGGGCAATTACTCGCGTTCCATGGCGGCGCGCCGGTCGGCGCGGGCGTGATCCCGAGCGAACACTCGGTAGGACCCACCATCACCACTTGGGACAGAATCACCACAGCGCTGCCGTTGGCATTGGGATCGTCCTGAGCGTCCGAATTCATGCCCAGCCCCGAGGCGGCGCTCACAATGATCCTTTGGTTCTGGGTTAGAGAAAGATCCAGGCCGGATTCGGGATCCGAGTTTGAGCGCACCATCAGGACCACGGCGTCGCGCGTCACATTGGATACCTGGATCGCCTTCGTTAGCGCCATGCCGATGGTAAACGCCCCGGCGAACATGGGTACCAGAAATGTCATCACCAGGGCGAACTCCAGAATGGTGTTGCCCGCTTCCGCCCTTCTCGCTCTCGGTTTTTTCATAGCTTCGCTCTGCATATTTGGTCCGTTTAGGGAGTGGGGGGCACCGTCGTACCGGGGGCCAGGCCACCCAACACGTCCACCGACTGAGCGCCCAGCGTCACTCCCGACCCCGCCGAAAATCCGGGCATGGGCGCCAGCCAGTTCCAGGGATATCCGGCGATCACCACTTGCACGATGTTGCCAGGCTGATTGGCATAGCTGACCACGGTCCCGTTGGTAAGCGTCTGCGGAAGCATGCAGGTGGACACCGTGCAGACACTGGTGGAGCAAACCCCGGAGTTACAGGCCTCCACCGGGTGACTCAAGTCATTCGCCGTATAGTAGTTAACCGTGATGTAGCTGAGGCCTAGCCCGGACGGTAAGCCCACCGCATTGTATTGCACTACACTTTCAATACAGGTGGCCTGCGAGGAGGCGCACGAAGTTCCGTTATAGGTGGAACCATAGGTAATCGCGAAGCGGGTTCCTTCACGAGCCGAGGTGGTGATGGTGGACTGGATGAAGATGGCGAGCGACACGTCGACGATGCCCAGAAAGAAAGCCATCATCGGCAGGAAGATGAGCGCTCCTTCCAGGATCGCGTTGCCGCGCTGCCGGGCTCGCCTACGGCCGCGCTCCCCCCGCTTGGCCTGCTCCGACGGCTCCGCTGGAGGCGGAGCGGCTGCTTCCGCGGACGGCCTGATATTGTCGCCGAATGGTCTCATAGTCCCAAGTACACGAGTGGATTCGATAGAAAATCACCACTCTGTTTATACTTTGATAACTATGGGTCAGATCGGAAATTAGGCGAAACTACTATAGAGCATCCGAAAGTTGCGTAGTACGTAACCTTAGGTACTGGTTAGTTCCAGTCGTTAGTCTTTCGGCAGCGCACCCGACACGAAGAAAGTGGTCCATTGCGGCGCATGTCCGCGCCCACCCGCGCTGGGACGCATGATATGGAACGCTACCGCGTCGCCCGACTTCAGCGTGCCCTGGATTCTCCTCACGTCATCCACGCTGGTCACCGGCTGCCGGTTGATGGATAGAATTACGTCCTTCTCCATCAGGCCAATGTCTTCGGCGAAGGAATCGGAATCCACGCTCTGGACCAACAGGCCGCCTTTGGCGTCCAGGTCCATGGAGCTTCGCTCGCTATCGGTGAGCGCGTGCAGCTTAATGCCGAACTTGTACTGGCGGGCCTCCTCGGGCTTCACCGGCTCCGCCTCGGCCTGCGGTGCACGCAACTCCGCGAATTCCGGCCGATCCTTAAACACCTCAGCGCGGTCCAGCACCGTGATATTGAAGTCCATGTGCTTGCTGTCGCGATCCACGGTGACGGCGATGGTTGAATTCACCGGAGTCTCCGACACCCGCGACACCAGGTCCTCGCCATTCTTGACCGGCTTGGCGTTCATCGCGATGATAATGTCGTCCGCCTTCAGGCCCGGCTTTATCGGCTGGCCCGCCCTTCTGTACTTTGCTGATCAACACTCCCGAGCTGGTGCCCAGGGCCTTGAACAACTCGGGCTTGTCATCGGCCTTGGACCATTCGATTCCAATGGACCCGCGCGTCACCCGGCCGGTTCGAATAATATCGTTATAAACCCGCGCCACCATGTTGATGGGCAGCGCGAACCCGATGCCCTGGTAGCCTCCGCTCTGCGTCGCGATCATGGTGTTGACGCCGATCACCTCGCCGCGAATGTTGAGCAGCGGTCCGCCGCTGTTGCCCGGATTGATGGCGGCGTCGGTTTGAATGAAGCGCTGCAATTGGAGCGCGCCACCGATATCGCGGCCGAGCGCGCTCACGATCCCCGCCGTCACCGATGCTTCCAGGCCGAACGGCGAGCCGATCGCAACCGCCCAATCGCCCACCTGCACCGCGTCCGAGTTGCCGATGCTTACCGGCACCAGCGGGCTTCGGGGATCGATCTTGATCACCGCCAGGTCCGTCTCGGGATCGATGCCCACCACCCGCGCGCGATACTCGGTGGTGTCGTCGCCATGCAGCTTCACCTTGATGTGATCCACTTTGGCGATCACGTGATGGTTGGTGATGATGTATCCATTCTTATCCACCACGAACCCGGTTCCGGACTGCTCCTGCTTGAATGCTTTGGGCTGGGGATCGCTGCCCGAAGGACCATTGCGGAAGAATTTCTTGAACAGATCCAGACCGTCGCCGTCTCCGTTCCGTTCGCTTTCCCCCGGCTGTGCTTCCTCTTCCTGCCCTCGGGAGTGCGGATTCTCGGCAACCTTCGGCGTGTAGTCCGCCGTAATGTAGACCACCGACGGTTCCAGCTTCTTGGCGAGTTTGGTGAACTCATTGCCAAGTTGCACGGCGCTCGGAACCACCAGCGGCGAAGCGTCCGGCGAGCCGGCTTGCCCGCGCGCGGCATGGACACCGGTGTTGACCAGCGTTCCGATGACGATCCCGATCGCGAGTGTGACGAGCAGCAGACTCAAAGACAGCAGTTTCTGCTGTCGCATCACCTTAAACCACCGCATGGCCTTGGTATCGCCTTTCTTTGCTTCCTAAGTTCGGAAAACGCTTCCCAAACTTCCGAGAACCCTAGTACTCACTATATATGAATCGGCAGAAAGGGGTCGAGTACTTAGTTCCAAGGATGTCTCCACCGCCGGAACGGTTTCAATTCCTATAGCCCCGTGCGCCGGCTCCTAGCGCGTGGACTTCACTTCCACGTTCTCTACCGCACGCGAGTAGAAGCCCGCCAGATCGCTCTTCAACTGCTTCAGTGCGTCCACGTTGAGGTAGATCATGTGGCCGGACGGGTAGTACGCGAATTCGATGTTGCCTCGCAATTTCGGCTCCAGTTCGATATGCGCCAGGTCGTATTCAGTGATAAAGAACGGTGTGGCAAGATCGAATAGCCCGTTCACGGAGAACACTTCGAGCCGCGGATTCTTCCGGATGGCGTCCGCCAGATCACCCGCGACGTAAGCATCCCGCATGGGCTGGCCTCCCCCGGCGCCCGCAATCGGAGCGGCCGACCCCAGGCGATGAGAATGATCCCAAGCCTGATTGATTCCCGGTCCGCTCGGCAAGTACGTCTCGTTCGACGTGTACTCCAGCTGGCGGTCCAGATACTCGTGCAAGCGCCGACACAAAGGCGCCGGTGATGCCTGCGTCCGACGGATCGTAGCCCGGAGTGTCACCGGCTGCGTCCACGTCCGTCCCTTCAAAGCGCGCGTCGTAGCGGCCTACGATTGCGCGCCGGTCACGCAGCAGCTCTTTGCGGAATCGGGCCGGACTCACGCGCAGATTGGCTTCCTTAATATAGGACGCGCTGAGCCCGGTGTAGCTGGATAGCTTGGCTGCGATCCCGTCCACCTGCGCCTGTGGCAGGTTTTGTCCCTGCGCCAGCGCCTCGGCATAGGAGCCGCGAGCGAAGGCCCGCACCTCGTCCAGGAACGCTTTTTCGTCCTTGCCCTTGTGCGAGATCTTTTCGTAATGCCACGCGATCGCGGCATAGGAAGGCAGGTTGCCGATGAAAAGCGCGTCCGATCCGGGCGCCAGCGTGAAGTAATTGAGGATCGAAGACATGAGAATCACGCCGTTGAAGTACATGCCGCTGTTTTCGAGCGCGTCCACCAAAGCCGCCGAGCGAGTGGTGCCATAAGATTCGCCGAACAGAAACTTGGGCGAGTTCCAGCGATGATTGACGCTCACATATTCGTAGATGAATTTCTGGAACGCGCGCACATCCTGGTCGGTGCCGGCAAAATCCTTGATGATCCCCTTGCCAACGGGCCTGGAATAGCCGGCGCCCACAGCGTCTACAAATACGAGATCGGACGTGTCCAGCAGGCTGTACTCATTGGGAACGATCTGGTAGGGGCCGGGACCGCTCGATTCAGGGCTTTGCGTCACCACCCGAACCGGACCCACCGATCCCATGTGGAGCCACATGCTGGCCGAACCGGGGCCGCCGTTGTAGAGGAACGTCAGCGGCCTGGTTCGAGGGTCGGTGACGCCGGTCAGCGTATAGGCCACATAGAAGACGCTCGCGTTGGGCTGATCGTCGTCGCCTTTGATCAGAAGGTTTCCGGCCGTGGCCTGGTAGCGGATCAACTTTCCGCCCAGCGTAATCTCGTGCTCCGTTACGGATTGCTTCACCGGCGGGACGGGCGTTAGCGGCCTTTCGAGGAGGGCCGGATTCGGCGTGGCACCCGGATTCGGTGCGCCGGGAGGCGTGGCGGTTTGCGCTTGCTGGCCAAATGCAACGGACGCAGCGAAGAGCATCGAACTTGACAGAAAAAGGATGCACCGCTTCATACGGTGCAGTATCTCACGGCAGAGATGTCGCCCGGAAGGGCTTCAATTCAACCACCAAAATACCTCCCAGGATCAGCGCGGCTCCGATGGCGGCGCGCCGGGAGAGCACCTCGCCAATTAGAAGATACGACGTCACCCAGGCAAACACCGGCTCGGTGGCGAAAATCAGAGCGGTGCGCGTGGGGCTGGTCCAGCGTTGCGCCCAGGTTTGGACGGTAAAGGCCAAAGCCGTAGCCAGCAAACTGGTGACTGCCAGCGCGATCCAGACACTGCCCGAAGATATGCGATCCGCGCCGGCTCAACCCACCAGAACGTAGCCGCACCCAACAACGCGCCAGTCGAGATCTGCGCCACGGTGAGAAGACCCATATTGCTGACAGGCGCAAACCGGCCGAGGATCAGCATCTGAAACGCATAGGCTACCGCGCATCCAGCGACGAGCAAGTCGCCCGGCGCGATATGCAGGATGTCCTTTTGGACGGTCAGAAGAAACATGCCCGCGCAGGCGATCGCGATTCCCACCAGCTCGGAGATCTGAGGCAACTTTCGATAGATCAGCCCGCCCATGATCGGGACCAGCGGAACATAGAGACCCGTGATGAACCCGGCCTTGGACGCCGACGTAAACTTCAGGCCGGCGGTTTGCAGGACGTATCCGCCGAACAAGAATATGCCGGCGAACGCTCCCCGCAGCAGGCTGGCCCGGGCGTTGGGCGCGCGAAATTCGTTGCGGAATAGGAGCAGCCAGCACGACGGCCGCGACCGAGAATCGCAGCGTGAGGAAGAGAAGCGTGGAGACATCGGCCAGCGCCTGCTTCACCAGCACGAACGTTGCGCCCCAGACCAGCGCCACCGCCACCAGGCTGCCGTCCACCTTCCAGCCCGCGGGACGCTCCACCTCGGAGCCGGCGGCAAGCTGCCGGTCATCCTCCGTCCAGGTCGCGAAGCAGCAAAAACAATGTCAGCAGAATCCGTTTGAGACCCAGCTCGCGGCCTTCGGGATGAAACCACTCCTGCGGGGTGTGCGCGCCTCCGCCATGCCCGCCCGCGCCGATGGAGATGGCCGGCAGGCCCATCGATAGCGGAACGTTGGCGTCGGTGGAGGCGCAGTCCAGATGCGAGCGAATGCCCAGATGCGAATCCACCGCGCGCATGGCTTGCAGGATGTACGCGTCGTCGCGCAGCTGGCCGCCGGGCCGCGATCCGATCTCCTTGATCTTGGCCGTAACCTTGGCGCCCGTAGCGCGGTCGTTCTCGGTCTCGAGCGCCCGCTCCACGGCGTTGGTCAGCAGCGCGGCGATTTCATCCAGCTTGGCCGGGCTCTCCGAGCGAATATCCACTTTGGTGCGCGCGTGCGTGGGAATCGAGTTGATGCTGGATCCGCCTTCGATGATTCCGAAGTTGTAGGACGATCGCGGGCTGCCGTTGGTGGGCAGCCGTTGCTCGGTGAAGGACGTGATGGCGCGCGCCAGCGCATGGATCGGATTGGCGAAGCCATAATCGCTCCAGCTATGCCCGCCCGGGCCGCTGATGGTGACATCGAAGCGGCGGCTGGCCAGCGCTTGCGAAGTGACGTGATCGATATTCGGGCCATCCAGAATGAGAAACGATTGAATCGCGGCTTCCGGTGCTCGATTGCCGGCACAGATAGCGCATGCCGCTCAGGTTGCCCTCGCCCTCTTCGCCGACATTGGCGATGAAGACCAGATTGCGAAACTCGTCGGTCAGCTCGGGGAACGATTGAATGGCGCGAGCGATGGCCAGCAACGCCGGTCAATCCCGCGCCGTTATCGGCGGTGCCTGGCCCATGCAATCGGCCATCGGGAGCGACGTAGACCTCTTCGTCTTTGCGCGGCGCAAGCACGGTATCGAGATGCGCGGTGAGGGCGATGTAGGGGCCGGTACGATTCTCCACCGGATGCGCGATGACGTTGCCGCCCCGATCGATCCGCGCGACGCAACCGAGCGCGCGAAACTGCGCCAGCATCCACTCCGCGCGCTTCTGTTCGAAGAATGTGGAGGCCGGCACGCGGCACAGCTGCAGGTGCTGCTCGTTGATCCATTGCTTTTGCCGGACGAACCATTGCAGCGCGTCGCGCAGCGGCGCGGAATCGGCCAAATCGCCCGCGACTTTTGAAAGCGGCGGATCCGGCGGAAGGGCAACGGATTTGATCGAAGCTGCCAAATGCCAGTTTAGCAGGGGTTTCGTCTCAACACAGTCGTTTCACGCGCTGCGAACCGGATCAGAAACACAACCGATTTGGAATCAAGTAGTAAATTCTTTAGAGGAGATCACATGAAAATTAGAACGATGTTGCCGACTCTAGCAGGGCTGTTCGCTGCCGTGTGCTTCGCGGCCGACGTGAACATAGGTACCTGGAAGTTGAATGATGCCAGGTCCAAGAACGTCCACGACGAGAAAAACTTTATTATGGTAATTGCGACTGCGGGCGACAGCTTGAACGTCTCAGAAGACGGCGTCGACGATAAGGGCAAACCCTGGCACGACGAATGGACGGGTAAGTTCGACGGCAAAGATTACCCCGTGACCGGTGACCCAGACACCGACACGCGAGCGTACAAGCCTATCAACGACCATACCCTGGCGATAACCGCGAAGAAGGGGGGTAAGATTGCCGAAACTGGTCGCGTCGTCTACTCTGCTGACGGTAAGACGCGTACGGTCACCGACACCGTGACTAATGCCAATGGCACGAAGACCAGGGTGACTGAGGTTTTCGAGAAGCAGTAATGCCTGATCAAGTCACGGATGGGCGACCATGGAGCCATGGCTTGCCACGCACTGCCAGGCGCCTCCACGCTTCACCCAGGTGTCCGTCCAGCGGGATGTGCCGCTCACGTCCCGGCCTTTGAGCGTCTCCCGCGCTTTATACACGTAGGTGACTACCGCAGCGTCTCCATAGACGCGCACCTTGATGTCGCTGAGCGCGGCCGAAGAAACAATATCTTCGCCTGATTTCAAGAAAGCAATTTCTTCTGCCCTGGTGAAGACTTCCCCCTCGGGATCGGTGGTAATGAAATCGTCAGCCAGCAGCCGGTCGATTACAGCCAAATCTTTTTTGACTCCGGCGTTGGCCCATTGCATTTCGAGTTTCTTGAGTTGCTCTTCCACACTTTGCGCGATGGACAAGCGTGGTATGCACAGAGCCAACACAACGGCGATCGTTGATATCTTCACGGGTTGCTACAATCGAAGCCGATCTCCCGAAAAGTTACTTCACTTCTACCACTGGCCGCCGCCGATGATACCCGGGCCGGTACTGATAGTGGCACACTACGCAAGCCGCATTCAGTGAATCATTCAGCGCGCGAATCCCCTCGATATCCTTGGCTTGCGCGGCTTTGTACGCTTTCCCGCCGATGTCGATCAGCATCTTCGACTCCAGCATCCAATTCTTCTGGTCGCGCGCGCGGCCGTCCATCATGAGCAGGTTGCCCGATTCGGCCAGGGTCAGCGCCTGCATTCGCAGCAGTTCCCAATCCTGCGGCTTCTTGGGCGCATCGCGATCTACATAGAAGATCGCATCGGACGCCGGGTAGATCATGTCGATCATCAGCTGGCGCATGGTGCCCACCGGCTGAAACGTCGTTGGCGCTTGCGCCAGAGCCGCTGCGCCAGCGATCAAGAACAGGACAAAACCTCGCATCGACACCTCCCGAAGCCTGTGATTCTATCATCTCGGATGCTATAAAATGAGGGCCAGCATGATTCGAGTCTTTTTATTGGTAATTGCAGCGGCAGCCGCGCCCGCGCAAGTGGTGAAGGACTTCGTCCCCGTAACGCAGGACATGCTCCTGCACCCCAGCCCGGACGACTGGCTGATGTACAGCCGCACCTACGACGCCCAGCGCTTCAGCCCGCTGAAGCAGATCAATCGCACCAACGTCGGCCAACTCCGCATGGCCTGGACGCGCGGCCTGGGCCCTGGCACCAGCGAGACCATCCCCATCGTCCACAACGGCGTGATGTATCTGGTTGAACCCGGCGCCATGGTGGAAGCGCTCGACGCCACCAATGGCGATCTCATCTGGGAGTACAAGCGCAAGGTTCCCGCGGCCGCCGCCAGCACCGCGCGCACCAAAGCTCTCGCGATTTATCAGGACGTGATTCTTTACACCGCGCCCGACGGCTTCGTCGTCGGCCTGGACGCCCGTACCGGCGAGCAGCGCTGGGAAACCAGCACCGGTCCAGGGCAGAACACCTCCGGCCCCATCGTGGTGGAAGGCAAAGTCATCTCCGGCCGAGGCTGCGGAAAGACCCGCGACACCTGCTTCATCGCCGCGCAGGATGCCATCACCGGCAAGGAAGTCTGGAAGTTCTACAACGTCCCCGCGCCCGGCGAACCGGGCTCCGAAACCTGGGGCGGGGAATTTAAGGACACCAATCTGGCATCCACCTGGGGACTGCCCGGCACCTACGATCCCGTCCGCAAAACGCTGTACTGGGGCATCGCGAATCCCATGCCCAACACGCGGCAGCAGCGCCATGGCGGCAATCCCGACGGCACTTCGCGCACGTCGCCATCCGATCTCTACAGCAACTCCACCGTCGCTCTCGATCCTGAAACCGGCAAGCTCAAATGGTATTACCAGCACCTTCCCGCCGACGATTGGGACATGGACTACACGCACGAGCGCACCCTGGTGCGCGAGAAGTTCAATCCCGATCCGAAGTTCGTGAAGTGGTTCAATCCCGATATCCCGCGCGGTGAAGAGCACGACCTCGCGGTGATGGTGGGTGAAGGCGGCGGCGTATTCGCGCTCGACCGCTCGACGGGCCAGTTCCTGTGGGCCACGCCTTTTCCCTACGATGACCCGCTGTTTCTGATCTCCAACATCGACGGTAAAACCGGCAAGGTCACCATCAACTACGATCTTGTGAACAAGAAGCCGGGCGAAGAGCACGTGATCTGCTCGTACAACACGCGAAGCTTTTGGCCCACGGCCTACGATCCCGATACGCACTCGCTCTACGTGCCCTATATCGATAACTGCCTCGACATGGTCTCAGCTGGCACTGAACCTAACCAACGGGAGCAACGCAAGCCCGTGCCGCGCCCTGGCTCCGACCCGAACGCGCTTACCGCCATCGGCAAGATCAATCTTTCCACCGGCGAGATCCAGCGCATCAACGTCGGACGCTCGCCGTCCGATGGCGCGGCGCTCACCACCGCGGGCGGCCTGCTCTTCCAGGGCGATTTGAATCGCCGCTTCCGCGCTTATGACGCCGAGACCGGCCAGCGGCTTTGGGAATCGATTCTGGGCGGATCTATTTCGGTGAGCACCATCACTTATGCGGTCAATGGCAAACAATACGTGGCCGTCATGACCGGCAACGGGCTCCTGGACGGCGTGCTGCTCGGCGAAACTCCGGAGCTGCATCCTCCGCGCGGGATCAACGGAATTTACGCCTTCGCCCTGCCGTAAGAGCCGTCGTCAGGAAGCGCCGCTCGAATCCAGCCGCGCTGTTCCAGCCGCGTGATCGCGCCGTAGAGCGTCCCCGCCGGCCCCCGGGGCACGCCCGCGAATCGCTGGATGTCTTCCATGATCGCGTCGCCGTGCTTGTCGCCACCGCCAGGCTCGCCGGCACTAAGAGGGGTGGGATCAGACATTGGTATTACGTACCACGTAGTATCGTGCCGCGTAATAACGCTTCCTTCGAGAGGAATTTCAGGACCCCGCTGCCTCCGATGGCTGGCCCGGCGTCACTGGCACTCAGGGAAGACAAGAATGGTACTCAACGAATCCGGCCCACCGCGCGTATATACCTGTGAAGTGACAGCCGGAGAGTTAATACTGCCGACCTTCCCCAGAGAACGCGCCGATGGACGGGTTTTCGAGGAGTTGGTGGCCGCTCATGAGCCCACGGTGGTGCGGACGGCGTACCGTCTTCTGGGCCGTTTGGAGGACGCGCAGGACGCGGCTCAGGAAGTCTTTCTGTGGCTGTTCCGGAATCTGGGCCGGATCGAGGGCGATCCCAAGGCGTGGTTGTACCGGGTGACGGTGAACGTTTGTAACGATCATTACCGCAAGCGGATGCCGGTATCTGAACTGGATCAGCATCGGGCTGACCCGGCACCCGATCCGGAGTGTGCCGTTACGCTCGAAGAACGAAAGCGGTTGCTCATGGATGGGCTGGCCACGCTGGCCGAACGCGAGAGGACCTGTGTGGTATTGCGGGATATCGAAGGCCTTTCGACGGCCGAGACCGCCGCGATTCTGGGTGTGGAAGAGGGGACGGTACGCAGCCACATCTCGACCGCGCGCGTGAAGTTGGCGAAATATGTAAGGAGCCGGCTATGAGGTGTCAAGCATGACGTGTCAGGAATGTGAGTTGCTGTTGGGGGGTGACAAGGCCTGCGCATCCGTCGATGAGCACCTGTGTGTATGCGCGAAGTGCCGGGTGTTCCAGCAAGACTTGCAGGCGAACGCGCTGGCGCTGAGCTCGCTCAGAGACGACGAGTTGCCGAGAGTAACGATGCCGGAGCGCCGGACCTTTACCCCTCGGCCCGCTCTACCTTGGGTAGCGGCCGCGGCGGCAGCGCTTCTGTTGGCGCTGATCGCCCACCAGGCATCCGAGCGAAGGCTCATTGTAGAAACGCACTCGCGGCCCCGCCAGATGACGGCGCCTGCAACGGTGACCGTTGAGCTGCCTCCCAAACCCGCGCCCACGTCGCCTGCGCGCCGTAAGGCGAAGCCTGTTGCCCGAGGTTCGCCGCTAGAGGAGCCGCTACTGGTTAAGATGCTGACGCCCGATCCGGACGTCGTGGTGTATTGGATAGTCGATTAAGGAGAGATCAGAATGAAGTCGACGCTCTGCATTGGATTAGTGTTGATGACGGCTGCCGGCTGGGCTCAGGAGCCACCGAAGAGTACGCAAGCCATCATTGAGGTGAAGCACGCCGACGTGAACCGTCTGGCAAGCCTGCTCCAGCCGATGTTTGGGGCCAACATCAAAGCGGACTCATCGCTACATGTCATTGGGGTCTCCGGCCCGCCAGATCTCGTGGCCGCGGTCGGCGCCGCCATTCAGAAGCTGGATGTGCCGCTATCCGCTGAGCCGGATGTTGAGTTGACGGTGTATCTGATTTCCGGCGTTGCGCAAGGACCAGGAACCGATGAAGTGCCTCAGGAACTTGCTTCGACGGTGAAGCAATTGCATGCGCTGTTTGCATACAAAAGCTATAAGTTGTCGGATACCCTGGTACTTCGCGGACGCACCGGCAGGCCATTCAACGGCAGAGATACGGAAACTGAAGGAGTGCTTCCCGGTGCAGCCAACCTGAGCTACCACCTGAATTACAACAGTCTGGAGGTTTCTCCTGGAGATCCCAGAACAGTGCGCATCAATGCGCTTGGGTTCAGCCTGCTCGGCCCAACCGTCTACACCACGGAGAAAACGAAGAACACGTCCACCTCTCACACGCAAACTTCGGCCAAGATCTTTACGGACCTGGACGTGAAAGAAGGCCAAAAGACGGTGGTGGGTAAATCCAGCGTGAACAGCGCGGGTGATGCGCTGATTCTAGTGATTGTGCCGAAGGTCGTGGATTAACAAGCCGCTAGCCTGCACCGTTAGCAGGCTTCTGGAAAGGAAGTCCAGGATGGGCGCCATCTGGCTAGGGATGAAGTGGCCGGCCTCGGGGAAGTAGTGAATCTCTGCGTGCGGGACGTTACGCTCCAGCCGGCGCTTGGTTTCGGCTGAATCCAGCAACACGTCTTGGCCGCCCGAGAATCGCCATCGCTGGCATGTTCAAACGTCTCAGCGCGTCGTCGCTGAAAACGGGCATCTTCACCATGCGCGGGCGAAAATTCCTGTGGATGAGCGACATGAACTGCACAAAATATTTAACGGCCGGCGACGGATTGGCCGGCGCGCGTCCCAGCACCAATTCCGCCGCTTTGCGCGTCCCCCAGGCGCCCAACAGCCGCAAAGGAATGGTCTTGAAGACGATGCTTAGCTTCTGGCGGCCCGCCCCGCCGGGACAAAGCACCACCAGGCTTTCCACGCGCTGTGGCCTGCGCGTCGCATAATCCAGCGCCAGCCATCCACCGAAGGACACGCCGACCAACGAGGCCCGCGTGAGCGAGAGGGCCTGCATCACATCATCGAGCCAAAACGCGTGGGCTTCCGATGCCAACGACGGGCGCGATGGCGCGCTCAAGCCCGCGTCCCCGATCACGTCAACGGCATAGACGCGAAAATGAGCCGCCCACGACGCGACGTCGCCCATCCACATCGCCGAATTGGCCATGCTGCCATGCAGGAGCAACAACGGCGGAGCGTTTTCGGCGCCGCATGCCACGATGAAGGTTTCGCCTTCGCGAGTCGATACGCGAACCTGCTGATTCGGGACGGGCCAGTATTTCAGAATCTCAAGGTACCGTTCGCGCACCGCACGCTCGCCCTCGGCGGACTTATAGATGCTCTTCATTTTTCGGACTCCAGAATGGCGGCGATCAGTTTGAAGTACCCCGCGTTTCGCTCCATGCTTCCCACCAGAATGATCTTCATGTGTCCGCGCTCGCGGTTATAGATGGCTTCTACGCGGACGCCCTCGGCGGCGGCCATCAGCGTGACCGTCAGGCGGTTCGCCGTCTCCGGACCGATGGCGTCAATCTCCACGATGCTCGAAACCTCCACGTGGCGGCTACGCCGAACCGGCTCCTCCGGCGGCTGCGGGACGCCCGGTCAACGCTTCCAAATCCGCCTGCCCGATCCGATACTGCTTCCCGATCCGGACCGCCTTCAGGCGCCCCTCCCGCACATAGCTCCGCACGGTCCTCACATGCAGACCCAGGCGTTCGGCTACTTGCTCGACGGAATATAGTTCTTCAGACATGTTCTAAACGGACTATAACATAGATCAGTTTAGATGACAATAGGTAATATTAGGGAATTATAGGGAAGCTTGAGGACGTTGGATTCCCAGCCGCCGCATCCGGCTGCGCAGTGTGCTCGGATTCATTTTGAGAATTTCCGCCGCGCCTTTCGGCCCTTCGATCACCCAGCCCGTCGATCCTAGGACCCGCTCGATATGTTCCCGCTCGGCCGCCTCCAGGCTGCGCGATTGGGGGTGCCGCCGGCGCACCCGTTTCTGCCGGCATCAGCCGCATGTCCAGAGTGTCGCCGGGACACAGCACGATGGCCCGCGCCAGAAAATTCTCCAGTTCGCGGATGTTGCCCGGCCAATCGTACGCCACCAGCTCGCGCATCATGCCTTCGGAGATCCGTTCCACATGCCGGCCGAACTGCCTCGAGACGCGCCGTACAAAATGTGCAGCCAGCAGCGGGATGTCGTCGCGACGCTCGCGTAGCGGCGGCACATCCACCGGCACCACCAGCAGCCGATAGTAGAGATCCATGCGAAAGTGGCCCTCACGCACCAGGTCCGCCAGATTTCGATTGGTGGCGGCAAGCAGCCGCACATCCACTTTTAGCGTGCGATTCGATCCCACCGGCTCGAACTCCTGCTCCTGTAGCACTCGCAGCAGCTTGGCCTGTGTTTCGAGTGGCAATTCGGTCACCTCATCCAGGAACAACGTTCCGCCGTCCGCGTATTCGAAGCGGCCGACGCGCCGGTCAGTGGCGCCGGTGAACGCTCCTTTCACATGTCCGAACAGTTCGCTTTCCACCAGGCCCGCCGAAATGGCCGCGCAGTTCACCTTCACCAGCGGTCGGTTGCTCCTCGGGCTGAGATTGTGAATGGCCCGCGCTACCAGCTCCTTTCCCGTTCCCGTTTCGCCGGTGATCAACACCGTGGCCGTGGTGGACGCCACCAGTTGAATGCGTTCGGTAAGTTCACGAAACTTGGGGGTCGCGCCCACCATGTCGCCCAGGTTGTGTTCGGATCGTATTTCATCCAGCAGGTACGCGTTATCCTGCTCCAGACGGCGCTTTGAGCGCGGTTAGTTGTTCCAGGTGGACTCTTCAGCTCTTCGTTCAAGCGCAGCACTTCGGCTTCGGCCTGCTTTAAGCGCCGTGATGTCGCGCGCCGTGGTCCACACCGATTGCAGCTTGCCGTCTTCGACCACTCCACGTGCGAGTCATCAGAAGATAGCGGCCCTGAAACGTTCGCTCCACTTGAGAAGACTCCCAGCCGCTACGGATACCCGCGCGCAAGCGCTCCCCAAATTCGGGATCGGAGCGCGAGCTGATCACTTCCAGCCGCGCGCCGATCAGATCTTCCGCTTTGGCGAAACCATAAATGCGCGCGGCTTGATCGTTGCAGTCCGCGACATAGGTGTATTTGTAAAAATGCTCGATCTGCTCCATTTCGGGCAGATCCATGGAAAGCGGCTGCTCCAGCTTGCACCACATCACGCCTTCGTTGGCGTGCTCGACGAAGGTCCGAAAGCGCTCTTCGCCGTGCGCCAGCGCGTCTTCATAGTTCTTGCGCTCCAATTCGGTCGCCGGCGCGCCTGGCGAAGATCTTGAGCAGCGCTTCGGCCAGCCTGGGGCTTTCCAGGGGCCGTGTGGTGATGGCGCAAATCAAGCCCAGGCAGCGCCCGCTCGGATCCACCATGGGCGCTCCCGACGAATCCTTCGGCGCCCAGCATCGCGCAGCATCTTGTCTTGTGGAAAGAGCTGCTGCACGCCGCTCGGGTAGGAGCAGACTCGCTCTTGCACCGACCTGCGCGCAGGGGTGCCGGCCAGGCTGTATTCGGTGGACGCCGCTTCGTCCGCCGCCACCATGCGCGGCCAGCGTCGCGATTCGTTCGCCATCCGGCTGCAGCTCTCCCACGAACACGTAGTCCGCGTGCAGCGCGCTTGCCAGATACCGCACCAGCGAACGGAAAAAGTGCTTCGCCCGTTTTGCCGGACACAGCCTCCGCATACTCGAAAACGATATGTTCGAAGGAGCGATCCGCTTCAATCGAGGGGACTCATGGCGCTCCATTGGCTGCGGTGCTTGGAAAGGCTTGCGCTAGCTAATTGTAGACGAGCCGGGAGTCCGCCGCAATCGAGGCCTGGCTTATGAGGATCAGGCTTCGCAGGGGCAGGGTTTCGGCGGGTCCCGGTCCAATCGGTCCAGCGCGAAAGGACATAGCGCATTTTGTCGAAAAGAAAAGGCTTTGGCACCACGTCGTTCATGCCGCCCTTCAAGCACTCCGCATGCGCTTTTCCCGAGGTGGTTCCAACGATGGGCATGGTGAGTCCGCCCGGCATGGCCCGAATGCGCGCGGTGGCTTCGATGCCATTCATGAGCGGCATCTGCCAGTCCATCAGAATCAAATCATAGTCGCGGTCGCGAAAGTGCTCCACGGCTTCGCGTTCCATCGGTTGCGACGTCCACCAGGCAGCCGAGCTGCTCGAGCATCATGCGGGCCGCTTTTGCGTTTACTTCGTCGTCTTCCGCTACCAGCACCCGAATCTTCTTAACTGACATGGATCTCCTTGCAACACTGAAGGTGCAAATGGAGTTCCATTGCTAAGTCACTGAATGTAACATCCGGAGAACGAAGCCGCGCGATGTCGTGGCTTGATCTCGTGGCTTCCGTGTAATACGCGCGGCATACCCGACGGAATCAGACTCATGGGCCGACCTGGCAAGCCTGGCCCAGCGCCGCTTGCTTGACCCGCTGGATGTCAGTGGCATTGCAAACGCCATCGCCATTCAAGTCGCCAGCTCCGCACGCGCGCAGTCCGAGCGCTGGCATCGATCTCCATCTGGACGTCGAGGACGTTCACGACGCCGTCGTCATTCAAATCGCAGGTGGCGGCCTGGCCAGAATTCGCATTGACCATCATCGGCGAAACATCCACGGCTTCGAAGTCCGCTCCGGTGATCTGGTCCAGATTGTGAAGATCGTCATCGTTCCAGCGCGAATCCGGAGCGCCCGAGATATACCAGGCGCTGCCATTGTCGGCGATCATCATTCCGTACTTCTTCAGCGCCGTCAAGATGATCTGATTCTGCGCCGAAAAGCTCGAAATGTCGTAACTGGCGTTCAGGCGAAAGCGGACTCCCATGGGCGGATACTCGGTACCCGTCAGGCTGGACGCATCATGCCGCGCCGGCCATACATAAGCGTCTTGGGTCTGCGGCACGGTGAGCCGGATGGCGTGGTGATGGCCCCGGCCAGCACTTCGTCGTACTTCACTAGTCCGGGAAAAATCGGCAGACCCGCGGCATCGGCCGACGTCCATCCCGCCGGGCGCAGCGCGTTCGACGTCAGATCGAAAATGGCTCCGGAGCCCGCCTGCCAGCTTGCCGTCTGCGGATACGCCGACCACATTTCATACAGAATGCAGTTGGTGGTATCGACCGCAATCACGTGCCGGTCTCCCGTGCTGGCGCTGCCGCCCTCAATGGGCGCGTTCAACGGAATGGCGTAGGGCCCGGGGTCGCTTTCGCTCGGGTAGGTGAACGTGGCGGGATATTTGGTCTGAGTGCCGGGCACAGTAACGTACGGGATTCCGTTCGGGCGCTCCGTCGTAGACGGTCCCGAAATCCGGATGCAGCGTCGTGCTCTGAGCCGATGGTATTGACATAGGTGGACGATTGGCTGGACACCGGCAGCTGATCCACCGGCATATTCCAGATGTTGTTCTCCGGGAATACCGGGCAGGAGCCGATTATCGGCGCCCTGGGCCCAGCGCGGCGCTCGATCATGGCGGCCGCCAAAAACAAAACGCGCATGCGAGCAACCGGCCTGGTACTTCGTCGTTGTGTCATCCGTGCCATCCAGCTTAGTCCGGGATGCAGCGCGAAACACCTGAGGAAACAACTGACGCTGTGCGCTTTTTTCGTCTTACTATTACCAAGCGCTGATAATAGACGTCCGCGCGAGTTATTTTTCGATCACCGGCAGCACCCGCCCTACCGACCCGCTCGGGCGTATTCACTCCCAGCAACGCGGCCAGCGTCGGCGCGATATCGGCCGTGCGGACGTTTTCGTCGTAACGCCCCGCGCGAATTCCGCGCCCCAGGAAAATGATGGGCACGTGAGTGTCGTAGCTGAAGGGCGTCCCATGCGACGTGCCGTCCTTCGACGCCAGCCAATACGGCTTCTGAACGATGAACAAATCGGCTGCGCGGCCGCGATAGTATCCACGCTGCATCAACGTTCCAATAGGATCGCCCGCCAGGTTCTCATGCTCCAGTTGCGCGCCCGTGTACACGCGGAAAATATACGGCAGCTTTCTCACCGCTTCCGCCGCTATCTCTTCGGCCTCCGCCAGCGCTGCGTGTTTTTCGCGCAGCAGGTCGTGATCCAGATAGGGCGCCAGTTCGGCGCTTCCGACGAATCCATTTGCCCGGTCCATATTTCTCGGTGAGCGGCGCCCTCGATGGCCTGATACACCTCGGCCGCGTGAAAATCGCCCAGCCGGAATTCCACGCTTCGTCAATTCCTCGGGCTTCGGCGCCACGCCATGATCGGAGCTGAACACCACCACGTAATTTCCCGCGCCCGCTTCCGCCTCCACCGCCCGCAACAATCGCCCCAGCACGCGATCCGTCTGGATGCACATGTCGCGCACTTCCGGCGCGTCCGGTCCCACTTGATGCCCCAGCAGATCGTTGCTCGAAAAGCTCACCGTCAGCACATCCGTTCCCGAATGCCGGCCCAGGTGCTCTTCTTTCGAGCGCCTCCTCGGCGAAAGCCTCCAGCATGTCGTTCCCGTAGGGCGTAGCGATCATCGCTTCGTAATACGGCTTTCCCAGCACCGCCGGAAGCGTCCGAAATGCACTCCCACTTCGCCGACGCATATTTGCCGGCCGCGTCGCTCTTGTTGAACGCTTGCACCCACGCCGGCAGCTCCTTCATGTAATACGTGCTGGTGACGAATTGTCCGGACTCGCTGTTCGAACCAGTAAGCCGCGTTGGCAGCGTGCCCCGGCGGCAAAATAGCCGCGCGATCTTTCAGCGAAATGCCGATCACTTCGGTGTCCGCGGGGCCCGTAGCCTTGATCTCGTCGCCCAGCGTGCTCGCGATCAAGCGCCTGGGCGACGACCCGGTGCCTCCACTGCCGCCCAGCAGTCTTCGTCGCATCGTCGGACACGCTGGTCACCGTCTTGCCGGTCTCGCGGTCGAACCATTCGTTGCCGACAATGCCGTCAATCGCGGGAATGGACCCAGTCATGAACGCGGCGTGCCCCACCGCGGTCACGGTCGGAAAATGCGCCTCATGACCATCCGTGAAGAACGCGCCCGAATCGTGCAGCTTGCGCAGACCCCTCGTGATAGTCGCCATCGAAGCGCGTCATATAGTCGTAGCGGAACTGATCGACGATAATCGCGACCACCAGCTTGGGCTTTGTTGAACTGGGGCGCAGCCTGCGCCGAAACAGCCAGCAGCAGCGCGAGTATCCAACTTCGCGCGGTTTTCACTTGGGCTTTGCACTCCGCGCACGCGCAGATCTTGCGCAGATGATCGAACGAATAAATCCCGGTATTGTGCCCGTCGCTCCAGTCGATCTTGATCGCGTAGTGCCCCACCGCTTCCACGTTCAGCATCTTCAGCGTCGGCTTGAACATCTGAAACGGACTCGCGGGCGGCGTCGCATAATTGGTCTTCTGCGGCTCGGTTCCATGCGCGCCCGTGCAGCTGGCGCAAGGACATTCATCGCGCAAATACGGCAGCGCGTATTCGCTGCGATGCCCGTCCTTCCAATCGATCTGAATGCCTTTCGATTTCGAAATGGCGATGTGTTCGGGTTCCGCTTGGGTCTCAATCATTGTGTCCTGGCTTTATTGTGTTCGTTCCACGTCGCGCACGCCGGAGATGCGCCGGATGGCCGCCGCCACGCGCTCCAGTTGCTTCTTGTCGCGAATCTCCACCGTCATGTCGATGATGGCGCCGTCGCCGCGCTTGTCGTCCGAGCTCGCTTCCAGGCTGCGGATATTGCTCTGCTCGGCAACCAGCACCGACGTAAGCTGATTCAGCATCCCCGGCCGGTCGTCGGTATGAACGACAACGCGCACCGGAAATGTTTCGGTGACGGCCCGCGCCCATTCCACGTCGATCTTGCGCTCCACTTCGTACATCAGGTTCTGCACGTTGGTGCAATTCGTGGAATGCACCGCGATGCCTTTGCCGCGCGTCACGTATCCCACGATGGCTTCGCCGCGAATCGGATTGCAGCATTTGGCGCGATAGACCAGCAGATCGTCGACGCCTTTCACCTTGATGACCAGGTCGCCGGTGTCACCCGGTGCCGCCCGGCGCCCCGGCCCGATGGGCGCTGGCGCCGGCTTGGGCGCTTCGCACGCGGCTCCTGCACTACATCCGGCGCCAGCTTCTGCAGCACCTGCCGCGCGGAAAACTTGCCGTATCCGAGCGCCGCGTGCAGATCCTCCATCTTGCTGCAGCCGTACTCGCCGGCCACGCGCTCCAGATCCGCCTTGGTGATCCGCGAGAGCTGCACGCCCAACCGGCGCGCTTCGCGCTCCAGATATTTCTGCCCGATCTCGATCGCCTTGGCGCGCTCGGTGGTGTTGATGACGTGCTTGATCTTGTTGCGCGCCCGGGGCGTCTTCACCATCGCGAGCCAGTCCTTGCTCGGCAGGTGGCCGGTCTGCGTCAGAATCTCCACCACGTCGCCGTTCTTCAGGTCGTATTTCAGCTGCACGATGCGGCCGTTCACCTTCGCGCCCACGCAGGTGTTGCCCACGTCGCTGTGGATCGCGTACGCGAAATCGATGGGCGTTGCGTCGCGCGGCAGCACAATCACCTTGCCCATGCGGCGTGAACGTGTAAACTTCTTCCGGGTACAGATCCACCTTGAGCGTGGAAATAAACTCGCCCGGATCGCGCATCTCCTGCTGCCACTCCACCAACTGCCGCAGCCACTTGATGCGCTGATCGTCGGCGCCGGGCCCTTTGCGCCCTTCCTTGTATTTCCAGTGCGCCGCGATGCCTTCTTCCGCCAGCCGATGCATCTCGTCGGTGCGGATCTGCACTTCAAACGACCGGCCGCCCGGCCCGATCACCGACGTGTGCAGCGATTGATAAAGATTGGGGCGGGGAATCGCGATGAAGTCCTTGATGCGTCCCGGAATCGGGATGCCATTCGTTGTGGATCACGCCCAGCGCCGCGTAGCAGTTCTTCACCGAATCGGTGATGATGCGCAGGGCGAGCAGATCGTACACCTGATCCAGCGCGATCTTCTGCCGCTTCATCTTCTGGAACACCGAGTATGGCCGCTTGATGCGCGCCTCCACGCGCGCCGGGATGTTCTCGCGCCGCAGATTCACTTCCACATCGTGCCGCATCTTGGTGAGATACTCTTCGTTCTGCACCGCGCTGCGATTCGATCTCGCGCATCAGCTCGGCCCACGCCTCCGGCTCCAGATAGCGGAACGAAAGATCCTCCAGCTCGCCGCGCACTTTGCCCATTCCCAGGCGATGCGCGATGGGCGCGTAAATCTCGGCCGTCTCCTGCGCGATGCGCAGCTGCCGCTCGCGAGGCAGCGCGTCCAGCGTTCGCATGTTGTGCAGCCGGTCCGCCAGCTTCACGATGATGACGCGAATATCGTTCACCATCGCGAGCAGCATCTTGCGCACGCTCTCCGCCTGCCGCTCCTCGCGCGAATACAGCTTCAGCTTGCTCAGTTTGGTGACGCCGTCCACGCACGCCGCCACTTCGTGGCCGAACTCTTTCTTGATCTGTTCCAGGCTGAGGCTGGTATCTTCCACGGTGTCGTGCAGCAGGCCGGTGTTCAGGCAGACCATGTCCATCTGCATGTCGGCCAGGATCATGGTGACGTGCAGCGGATGAATCATGTAGGGCTCGCCGGAGTCGCGCAGTTGGTCCTTGTGCGCGTCGGCGGCCCGATGGAAGGCTTTTTCGAGCAGGGTGAGGTCTTCTTTCGGCCGCAGCGCGAGGATCTTCTGTTCCAGCTCGGCATAGAGCTGATCGACTAGACCTGGGGCCGGGACGACGTCGGTGGACACTCTATTTCTAGGTTACTTGGTTTGGGCTCCGTGGCGCACGGTTCCGAGGCCACTAGAGATCTTCGAAGATGCGCTCGATGGTCCAGTATTCCCGCTCGACGCTGGACGCCCTTTAGCGTTCTATTCTCCGGATCGTCATAGCCCTCGGGCGGCGTTCAATTTCCTCCTTAAGCTGTTCCAAAGTTGCAAGCGTGTCTGGCGGGGAGCCGAACGCACGAAAAAAGTCGTTGGCTAAGTCGACTATCTCGTCTGCTTCACCGTACCACTCGTCGAAATCGCTGGAATCCAGTTCACGGGCGCGAGCCATCTCCCGATAGTCCATGCCCGTCGCATAGCAGGCGTCCACAAGCTCCCTTAACGATCGACGCCATGTTCCAACTCGGCTGCCGCGGCCACCTGTCGCACTAACATAGGCTCACTCCGGACGACAATCGACAGCGCTTCAATAAGTGAGTCATCGCCAGTTTTGCGCGCTAGCTCCAGAAGGTCATACGCGAAGCCGAGCGTTTTGGGAGGGACAACATAAGGCGCGAGGTCGTAAAAATCTCGCGCAAGACTGATCCAGTCCTTGACCAGGTAGCGCCGATTGCTTGAATACGTTTGCTGTGCGGAGAAGGAGGTTAGGACGGCAGTCAGGATCTTTCCCGCCGTCGTTCCCAAGAAGGAGCGGAGATCCACTTCGTCGGGTGACGCGAGCTGTTTCTGACATCGTGGAAGCACCTGCCAAGCCGCTGAAAGAATTCCCCTCCATTCCTTCACACTCATAACATGCCCAGCCGAGGCCCTCCAGGCGATCTATCAATACTGCCTCTTGGGCCGCCGTCTCCGGAAACAACGAATGTTCATTCGCGACAAGGCATGGTTACCGATTTCCTTCGTCGCAAATCCCTGGATGAGCTTCGCCAATCCGGTCGGAGATGTCAGTTCCATATACCTCCGCCGAGCGGTCGTATCGGTTCGCAGTTGCTTCAATAGGAGAGATCACGCAAACTAGGATGCTTAAAATTCACGGTCGCAACACCGTGGTAGGTCCTGCCTACGGTAACGAAGCTGTGCCGCAGTCTGGAAAGAGCGTCTTCAAACGCCAACGAACTGTGAATATAAGCGATACTTATTTCGTAAGCGCCACGCAATTCATCTTCCTCAGGCGACTCATTGAGGTCGAGCAAGGAGATCAGCAAAGTCTGTTCGGACGAGGATAGCGCCCTGTAGGCCTTGGCCCAACGTTCGCCCGGGTTAGTTAGGAACTGGAGGATTTCGACCGATGCCCGCTTCTCGTCGAGGTTAGGGCTGTGCCGAAGATCTCAATAAGCTGTCAACACGCATAGGAGTGAAGTTGGGGTGACCAACGATCGCTACCGCCGCTCTCAGAATCACTTCGCGATGGAATATCTGAGACCCGCATAATTTGCGTGATTGTACAGTATCTCAGCCTTCTCGAGTGGGCGTAGGTCGCCAACTTCGACGACGACCTCATGCTGGCCCGGGAATTTTTCCAAGGAATCACCTAAAGTCGACCCGGCAAGCGCGGCTTCCAAAATATAGTGGCGGGCGGTCCAAACGAGGAGGCGGTGCCCGTCGAGGGACCTAAGAATGCCCGGCAGATCACGCGCCCAAGCGTCTTTCTTGTCCGACTCAAGCGATATTATCCAATTGCGTGATCAGCATGAGGATCTTTTTACCAGGCCCCGGATGACGCGGTGAACGTCCTCGGGCGACTGCGCATCATAAACCTCGAAACCCTCGGAGGCATCACCATGGCCACGGCAGCGGCGATCATGCTCTTTCCGGTCTCAGGGGGTCCATCCAACACCAGGAATCGATACCTGTTGAGTAGATCTGGAGCGCCTTAACGTACGCGTCTGTCTGCACAAAGACGGCAAGACGAGGTCCCCACTGCTCACAGTAGGCCTTGCTTCGGCTGTAGACCGCGGAATGGACGATCTGGCTGAGGTCCGAGAGGCCCAGCAGCTGAGGAAAACTCCGGCGCAGCTCCGGATGGATGTCGAGCCACTCGCAGACTTCGTGACCGTCCGCCGCTGCAAAATTTCCGATGAATCCGGTGTCTAGGGCGATGCTCCCTTAACTCGTCTCTGCTATCAGCCGTGAGCGGGACGTCGGTGATAAGAAGATAGTTGTCAATCTCGGGGGGATCGCCGGCGGTTCCAGATCGACTGAATCTCGGACTTAAACTTCGACTTTAGAGAAGATCTTGCGGCCTTCCCTCCGCCCTGGTCCTCGAAATCAACGTACTTAACCTGAAACACCCATTCCCCGCTCCAAGGAGATTCCCTGCTCGGGTACGAGGCGCTGCCTGAAAATGCTGCGTCTCTGCCCTGATCTTTCGAGCCACCAAACGATGTGACTCCTGGACCAATCACCCTCTTTAGAAGCGTCTTTACTAGTCGCTCGAAGTTGTACCACCCGAGCTCGCCAATTTTGTGCTTCAGCGCCATGTCGATCTAAAGAGCCAACAAATCAGTATCGATCAGGACCACAAACTCTATTTCAGGCTATGTTTATTGCTAATTCAAAGTATAGCGATTGGTGCGAGGACGGCAGCGGCGCGTGGCAAATTCGGGCACCCGGTATGCGGCTTATGAAGACGTGATACGGCCCATTCATTCCAGAACCCCTGAGCTTTCTGGCAAAGTGAGCCAGGAAACGCCGAGAACATCCGCTTCGACTCAAACAGCTACCCGTCGGCAACGATCCGTCGCACATCCTTCAGCAACACAAACAGATGCATCGGATCGCTCGGTGACGGCACAAAATCAAAATGCTCATAAAAACGTCTGGCCGCGTCATCCTTTGCATGGACCGCCAAGGCTCGCACGCCGGCGATTTCGGCGGCTTGCAAAGTGCGCAGCATCGCGTCCTTCAGCAGCGCCTTGCCGACGCCCTGATTTTGCCAGCGGCGATCCACGGCCAGACGCGCCAGCAGCACGATCGGGACTGGATGTCTCGCCAGTCCTTTGGTTAGCCGCTGCGGCGCGTCGTCGTACATCACTTGTCCGACTGCCAGAGTATGAAAACCGACGATGGTATTATCCACAACTCCGACGTAGGTTTGGGCAGCGCCAGCTTGCTGATTCGGCCAGGCGAAGCGCAGCAGATATTTGTTCAGTTGCTCGTCGCCACAGTCGAAGCCTTCCAAGGTGTGATCGCGCCGAAGCTTCTCGACGCGCCGCGATTCGCTCACCGATCCGCGCCGGCCTCAAAGAATCCCGGCTCTTTCAGGAGACGTTCCAGGCGAGGCAGGGAGCGTGGAGGAGAATCGAGCGCCGCCAGGAATGCCTTCCACTGAACGGCATCCAGAACAAAGGTTCGCCGGTTGGCCAGAGCTTCATCGGCGCGTGCCAACGCACTCTCCAAAACAAACTCGCTCACCGAGCGCTTTGAGGCGGCCGCAGCCGCTTGCAAAGTCTCCTTCGCTTGGCGCGTCAGCCTCAAGTCGAGCTTTTCGCTTCGCGTGGGACGTGGTGACATCATTAGACCTTATGCCTCTAGATTATCGAGCATGCCAGACAATGTCAAGACAGTCAGAAGTCACTCATCTTGGCTCGCGCCCCTGCGACCGCTTCCGATGCTTCGCCCCGCGAACATCCGGATCAGCTTTACACGTAGCTCGCTCTGCCCGGGTCAAACACGTGGGGATGGCGATTTCGACCGAACAGACCCAGTATCGCGTCCGTCCCTTTCGCGAGTTTGAGATTGCATTCCGGCGTTGTCAATGGCACCACCCAGAGAAAATGTACCGGTTCACCATCCAGAATCAGTTCATCCGGCAAGGTGCGGTCCAGCTTCACGATGGTGGGAAGAAATAGAATCGTGTCCAAAACAGAACTGCCCCATAATGGCGCGGGAGGGTTCCCGTTCGGAATCGTGTGCCCTGAGCCAATCCAGGTCTTCTGATCGTGAGGGAAATGAGCGAGCCAGCGCAGCGTTTCGATATAATCCGCCGACGGTTCCTGGCAGTAAAAAATCAACTCAACCCTGCGCGGGACGTCGGCGCCGGAAGGAGCATTCATAGCCAGATCGCTCATACCCGAAGTGGCTAGCGTGCAAACCTTCGCGCCGTTCGCTCCCGTCCGGAAGTAGGTGTGAACGTCGACGCGCGGAACCAGAGGAAGGGGTTCCGGCGAAGCGTCACGGACTTCGCCAAAGAGCCGTCCGTAGACCCCATTGCGCTGTGCGGCGAACTTCGCTCTGGATTCGTCCGAAAAACCAATTCTGCTGGAATTCCATTCACTTTTCGGATAGCGGTAGATGACAGATCCACCAGGCGAGATTTCAGACTGCGGTCCTTTCTCATCGAACCTTTCGGACATAGGACTCCTCGATCTGAGATATCGGTTGAAAGATGCCGGGCGATTAGCCCCAACGCAGCAAGGGCGTAAGCTACCATGATCTCCATGCTTTTCCAGCTCCCGCGCGCCCTCATCCTGCCTCTGCTTTGCGCCGCCGCTCTCGCCCAAGGGCCATCCGCTAAACCACCCCTCACCCTCGACGATTTCTTCAATTCGGTGGACATCCCCACCGTGCGGCTCGCGCCCGATGGCCGTGCCGTTGCCATCGAGACCACCCGCGCCGATTGGGACGGGAATCGTTTCCGCAGCGACCTTTGGCTGTATCGCGAGGAGCCAGGCGGCGCCGGGTCACTGGTGCAACTCACCCAATCCGGCCACGACACCAAACCGGAGTTTTCGCCCGACGGACGCTGGATCGCTTTCCTCTCCGATCGCGGCGCGCCTGCGTCGGAATCCGAAAAGTCGGCCCAGGTCTATGTCATTTCAGTGAGCGGTGGCGAGCCGATTCCCATCACCCAAGGCGAGGAAGAAGTGCACGCCTTCGCCTGGTCCGCCGATTCGCGCCAGATTTATTTCGCTACGCGCCAATGGACGAAGGACCAGCAGGAGGCCTATAAGAAGGACTGGAAAGATGTCGTCGAGTTTCGCGAATCGGAGCACGGCGACGCCATTCACCGCATCGAACTCTCAGAAGCGCGAAGCTGCCTTACCGAAAGCCCCTCCAAGGGCTGCGACCTTTCCATGCGCGCCAAGCAACTAGCGGCCACGGCGTGGCGCGTCAAACAACTGGAGGCGTCTCCGGATGGCAAACGGATCGCCATGCTCACGGACTCCCGCACTCAACGCTGGGAGTCGCTCGACGCTTACGGAATTTATCTGATCGATGTGGCTGGCGGCGAACCGCGCAAGCTGCTGCAGCGCGAAGCGATGCTGGATGTTTTGCATTGGTCGCCCGACAGCCGGCGGATTTTCTTCTCGTTCCTGAATGGTTCGGTGGAAGGAAAATATCAGGACGCCCAGGGGCGAGTTTATTGGGTGGGTGCCCAAGGCGATGCCGCTGCTCCCGTTCTGGCCCGCTGGGCGCCGCAATTTCAGGGCTCAATCAACGGGTTCTCCGTGCTGGCAGGGGGCGGGCTGATCGCCGAAGGCCGCTTGGGAACCGAAGTGCAGCTCTACACCTCGGAAAAACCCTCTGGCGATTTTGCGATACGCCCGGGTTCGCCCGGAACTTACGATAAGCTCTCTGCTGCCACGCACTCCTCGCGCCTCGCATTTGTCCACTCTTCGCTCCAGGAACCGGCCGAAGTCTGGCTGGCGGACGATCCGAATGATCTCGCCCACGCCCGGCCCGTCACCTCCTTCAACCACGCCTTCACCGAACACGCTCTCCCCGAAGGCAAACCCTACCGCTGGACCACCGACGACGGCATTACCGCCGAAGGCATGCTCATTTATCCACCGGGACAATTCGGCGCCAAACATCTGAAGATGCTTACGCTGATTCATGGCGGACCCGCCGATGCCGACGGCAACCAGTTCGGCGCCGACTGGTACAGCTGGGCGGGCCTGGCCGCTTCTCAAGGCTGGCTGGTCTTCCAGCCCAACTATCGCGGCTCGGTCGGCTATGGCGACAAATTCACGCTCGGCATCAGCCCCAAGATCGTTTCCCGGCCCGGCCGCGACATCCTGGAGGGCGTTGACGCGCTGGTGAAGGACGGCATCGCGGACGCGGATCGCCTGGCTATCGGTGGTTATAGCTACGGTGGCTACATGACCAACTGGCTGATCACGCAAACCACGCGCTTCAAAGCCGCCGTTACCGGCGCGGGCGCCGTGGAACACGTCGCCAATTGGGGCAACGACGACACCACTTTCGACGACGCGCATTTTTTGGGCGGCCTGCCCTGGGACGCAAAACAAAATTACAACGATGAAGCCGCAATATGGCAAATCGATAAAGTGAAGACGCCAACTCATATCGTCGCCGGCGCCGAAGACATTCGAGTCTACGTGGGCGAAGCCTATCTTCTGGAGCGCGCCCTGCACACCCAAGGTGTTCCGTCCAAGCTGCTCATCTTTCCGGGCGAAGGGCACGAGTTGGACAAGAACCCCTGGCACGGCAAGATCAAGGTTCGCGAAGAACTGAAGTGGCTGGAGAGGGCGGCGCACTGATCCCTCAATCGGAGTCCAGTATGCGGCCTCGGGCTACAAGATGAGCACAGGAGATTTTCGCGAATGACATCCCTGGCTACGAAACAACAGCTTTTGGACTCTGCCGGGAACATTTACAATTTCGACCGCGAAGTTTATTTCAACCGTTCTGCTAAGAAAATCTTTAGCGTCGCTTCCTGGAAGACAATAGCCCGGGTGAAATTGAACAGCGCATCCTCGCGGACACGGACGCACGTGAGTGGATATTTTATTTCAATGTGGAGCCTCCGGAGTCGGTGAAACGACAGATTGAGAGCGTGCTTGGCTGAGGCCGAGCGCACTGTCGAGGATCGGCTGCGAGAAGAATATTTCCAGCAGTTACCCGAAATTTACCTTTCCTTCGATGCATCAAACACCTGTGACTTCTCGACCGGCCCGCTCCGCCCGGCGCTGGCAGCAATTCATCCAAGAAAGGAGTGTTTACTTGACACCTCTGGCTACTAAACAGCATATTCTGCTCGCTATCGGATATCGGAGCGACGACGAAGTCGAAATCTACTACAACTGCTCCGCGAGGAAGGTGTTCAGCGTCGAGTTCCTCGACCGTCACAGCGAGAGTGAGATCGAACAAAGCGCCGCAAAAGACATCGGCGCCTGTGGGTGGCAATTGTATTTCAACTTGGAGCCTTCCGAAACCGTGAAGCGCGAAATCGTGCGAGCGCTTACCTCAGGTCGAGGCCGACGCCAATTGGGCGAATTCGCTGTCTGATTCGCCTGCCCTGCGAAGGACCTAGCGTAGGGATTCCCGGCGAAACTCGCGCCGCACCTGTCACAATAGAGATACATGACAGGGAATGAGATCCGCGAGACGTTCCTCAACTTCTTCGCGGCCAACAACCATCGCATCGTTCGCAGCTCGTCGCTGGTCCCGGCCAACGACCCTACGTTGCTCTTCACCAACGCGGGCATGAACCAGTTCAAGGACGTTTTCACCGGCCTGGAAAAGCGCGACTACTCGCGCGCCACCTCCTCGCAGAAGTGCGTCCGCGCGGGCGGCAAGCACAACGATCTCGACAACGTCGGCTACACGCGCCGCCATCACACCTTCTTCGAGATGCTCGGCAATTTTTCCTTCGGCGACTATTTCAAGAAGGATGCCATCGCCCTGGCCTGGGAGCTGCTCACGCGCGATTTTTCGATTCCCAAGGACAAGCTTTACATCAGCGTCTTTCGCGAGGATGACGACGCCGAGCGCCTGTGGCAGGAAGTGGCCGGCGTGCCGAAGTCCCGCATCGTTCGCTTGGATGCAGCGGACAACTTCTGGCAGATGGGCGAGACCGGCCCCTGCGGCCCGTGCTCGGAAATCTATTACGACTTCGGACCCGAAGCCGGCCCCGGCGAGTTTCCAAACGATCCCGGCGAACGTTTTGTCGAGATTTGGAATCTGGTCTTCATGCAGTTCGATCGCTCGGCCGACGGCGTGATGACGCCGCTGCCGCGCCCGTCCATCGATACCGGCATGGGACTGGAGCGCGTCTCTTGCGTTCTGCAAGGCAAGCTCTCGAATTACGACACGGATCTTCTTCGTCCCATCATCCATCGCGCGGCGGAAATGTTTGGAGTCGCATACGGTGACGATCCGCGCACCGATGTTGCGCTGCGCATCAATGCCGATCATGTTCGCGCCGCTGCCTTTCTGGTTCACGACGGCGTTACGCCATCGAATGAAGGCCGCGGCTACGTGCTGCGCAAGATCATGCGCCGGGCCATTCGCAATGCCCGCATGATCGGCCGCGAAGATCCTTATTTATACGAACTCACCGGCTTCGTCGCCGATCTGATGAAGCCCGGCTATCCCGAGATGCTCGAAAGCATCCAGCGCGTGGCGCGCGTGGTGAAGGACGAAGAGCATCGCTACGCGACCACGTTCCAGGTTGCCGAGAAAGTGTTTCTTGGATGAAGCGAAGTCGGCCGCCGGCGGTGTGTTGCCCGGCGCCGCTGCGTTCAAGCTCTACGACACTTTCGGCCTGGCGCTCGACGAGCAGGAGGAGATGGCTCGCGAGCGTGGCCTGACCATCGACAAAGACAGGCTTCCAGGCCGAAATGGAGAAGCAGCGGACGCGCGCTCGCGCCAGTTGGAAGGGCGCCGACAAGGCGCAGATCGCGCCCGTCTACAAGGACCTTCCGCCCACCGAATTCATCGGCCGCGAAACGCTCGAATCGCCGGTCAAAGTTCTGCGTGTCATCGAGCACGACGGCAACACCGAGCTGGTTTTCAATCGCACGCCGTTCTACGCCGAAGCCGGCGGCCAGGTGGGCGACACAGGCGTTCTGGTTTCACCTGCGACCGGCGACACGCGTCGCCTTTGTCCGCAGATACGCTGTAAACCGCGCCCGGCGCGACGGTGCATCGTGTAGAGATTCTCGCGCCAATTCGCGAAGGCGATGAACTGATCGGCCGCGTCGATGGCAAGCCTGCGCCATGCCACCATGCGCAACCACACCGCGACGCATCTGCTTCACGCCGCGCTGCGCAAGGTGCTCGGCCCGCACGTCAAGCAAGCCGGCAGCATCGTGGATCCCAATCGCCTGCGCTTCGACTTTACGCATTACGCCCATACCGATCCCGAAGAGCTGGCTGAGATTCAAAAGCTGGTCAACGAAGAGATTCTGAAAAACATCGAGGTCCACACCGACGTCATGGATCTCGACCAGGCGCTTAACACCGGCGCCATGGCGCTGTTCGGCGAGAAATACGGCGATCGCGTTCGCGTGGTCTCGCTTCCCGACGGTTTCAGCAAGGAACTGTGCGGCGGCACGCACGTCCATCGCACCGGCGACATCGGGCTGTGCGTCGTCACGTACGAAGCCAGCATTTCGGCCGGCGTTCGCCGCATCGAAGCCATCACTGGCGAGGCGGTTCTGAGCAAGTTCCAAGAGGAAGGCGCCTGCGGCGCGGCAGGCTCAGGAAAAGCTGGCCGAAGAAAAACGCGCGCTCGAACGGCAGATCGAACAGATGAAAGAAAAGCTGGCGCGCTCCGAAGTCGCCAGGCATCGAGAGCGGCGTTCGCGAAATCAAGGGCGCGAAAGTTCTGGCGGCGCAGGTTGCCGGCATGGATCGCGAGCAGTTGCGGACCATGGTCGATTCATTGCGCGTCAAGTGGAAGACCGCCGTCGTGATCCTTGGCTCCTCTCAGGATTCGAACGTCGCCATCGTGGTGGGCGTCACCAAAGACCTGACATCGAAGGTTCACGCGGGCAAACTCGCGGGCTCGGTCGCGCAAGCCGTCGGCGGAAAAGGCGGCGGCCGTCCGGATATGGCCGAAGCCGGCGGCAAAGATCCTGCCGCGCTGGCTGGCGCGCTCGACTCCGCATACAAAACTGTGGAAGGGATGTGTGCGAAGCCGGATGTTGTAGCGTGGAGCAATTCGACGTCGTCGTAGTGGGCGCCGGCCCCACCGGCCTGGCCTGTGGCATTGAGCTGAAGCAGCGCGGCTTGAACACGGTCCTGATCGAAAAGGGCTGCGTCGTCAATTCGCTCTACAACTACCCGACGCACATGGTGTTCTTCACCACGCCGGAGCTGCTCGAAATCGGCGGCCTGCCGATGACTTCGCTCAATGAAAAGCCCGGCCGCACCGAGGCGCTGAAATATTATCGCCGCGTCGCCGAATATTATTGCCTCAATATCCATCAGTACGAGCGCGTGCTTTCTATCGATGGCGAGGACGGCGATTTTCACGTCACGAACCAGCAAGACCGAATATCGGGCGCGCAAGATCGTTCTCGCCACCGGCTATTACGACGTTCCCAACATGCTGAATGTGCCCGGCGAAGAGCTGGACAAAGTGATCCACTATTACAAGGAGCCGCATCCTTACTACAATCACGACGTGCTGGTGGTGGGCGCGAAGAACTCCGCCGCCATCGCGGCGCTGGAACTGTTCTGGACCGGCGCGCGCGTCACGATGATCCATCGCGGCGCTGGGATTTCCGATCGCGTGAAGTATTGGATCAAGCCCAACATCGAAAATCGCATCAAGAGCGGCGAGGTGAAGGCGTACTTCCACTCGCACCTGATCGCGATCCATCCCAAGTCTGTCGAGATCCAAACTCCGGAAGGTCCCAAGAAGCTCGCGAACGATTTTGTCTTTGCGATGACCGGCTATCGGCCCGATCTCGGAATTTCTCGCGTCCCTGGGCATCCGCCTGGACCCCGCATCGCAGAAGCCGCGCATCAATCCGGAAACTTTCGAAAGCGACCGGCCGGGAATTTTCCTGGCCGGCGTCATCGTGGCCGGGATGCACACCAACGAAATCTTCATCGAAAACGGCCGCTTCCACGGCAAGCAAATCGCCGACGCCATCGCCGATTCCCTTGCGCCTTCGTCATTGATATCATCGACGTCATGAACCCGACGAGATTTTGCCACAGCTTGCGCAATGCGGCAGGCCTGGTCGCGTTCCGGCGTTCGCCGCCATTGATTCGAAGTTCAGCGGTGTCATGATTGGCGCTCAGACCTACAGCTTCCGCACCCTGCCTTCGCTCGACGATTGCATCGCCGCCATGAAGGAGATCGGCCTTGGTTACGCCGAGCTCTGGGACAACCAGATCGTGCCCAAGGATCGCTCGCAGATCGCGGCCTGGCGCACCAATCCGCCCATGGACGAGATCCGCGGCATTCGCAAGAAGTTCGACGATGCGGGCATCGATCTTTACGCCTTCAACTACAGCTTTCGCGACGAATTCACCGATCGAGCAGATCGAACAAGGCTTTCTCATGGCGAAGGCCATGGGCGTTACGCGCATCACCGCTTCGGCGAACGTGGACATTTCGCCGCGCGTCGACAAGTACGCCGAGCAGTACAAGATCTATGTCGGCTATCACGATCACGACAGCATGAAGCCGAACGAGTTTTCGACTCCGGACGATTGGAAACAGGCGCTGGCCGGCCGATCGAAATACACCGGCATCAATCTCGACATCGGGCACTTCACCGCCGCCGGCTTCGATCCGGTGAGTTTCCTCGAAGAGCATCACGCGCAAGATCGTCACGCTGCACATCAAGGATCGCAAGAAGAATCACGGCCCGAACATGCCGTTCGGCGAGGGCGACACCAACGTCAAAGGCGTGCTCGAAGTTTTGAAGACCAAGAAGTATCCGATCCCGGCCATGATCGAATACGAATACGGCAAGCCCGGGATGGACACCGTCGCCGAAGTGAAAAAGTGTTTCGACTACTGCAAAGCGGCTTTAGCTTAGAGGCAGGTTCGCTAGCGCGTTACAGAGCCGGCGCAGGCTCGTTAGCGTGACCGCGCGCCGGCAGCGGCCGCAGGCTTGGTGGCTTCGACTGGAGCCGGTACCGGTACGGCAACCGCATCCGGTTCCTTGCGGCCCAAGCCCAGCGCTTTTCGCAGTTCGGTATCGATCTGCTGGCGGATGTCGGGATTGTCCTTCAGAAACTGGCGCGCGTTCTCGCGGCCTTGTCCGATGCGCTCGCCTTTGTAGCTGTACCAGGAGCCGCTCTTTTCCACGATGTTTTGCGCCACGCCCAGATCGATCAGGTCGCCTTCGCGCGAGATTCCTTCGCCATAGATGATGTCGAATTCGGCCTCGCGGAACGGCGCCGCCACTTTGTTCTTGACGATCTTCACCTTGGTGCGGTTGCCCACCACGATGTCGCCTTCCTTGATGGCGGCGATGCGGCGGATATCGGCGCGCACCGACGAATAGAACTTCAGCGCGCGGCCGCCGGTGGTGGTCTCCGGATTGCCGAACATCACGCCGATCTTTTCGCGAATCTGGTTGATGAAGATCAGGCAGGTATTCGATTTCGATACGATGCCGGTGAGCTTGCGCATGGCCTGCGACATCAGGCGCGCCTGCACGCCCATGTGGCTATCGCCCATTTCGCCGTCGAGTTCGGCTTTGGGGACCAGCGCGGCGACCGAATCCACGACCAGCACGTCGATGGATCCGGAGGTGATCAGCGCGCTGGTGATTTCGAGCGCCTGTTCGGCGTAGTCGGGCTGCGAGACCAGCAGATTGTCGACATCGACGCCGAGCTTGCGGGCGTAGATCGGATCGAGCGCGTGCTCGACGTCGATGAAGGCAGCCATGCCGCCCGCTTTCTGCGCTTCGGCGACCACCTGCAGCGCGACTGTGGTTTTGCCCGACGATTCCGGTCCGAAGATTTCGACAGATGCGGCCGCGCGGAAATCCGCCCACGCCGAGCGCGTAATCGAGCGAGATGGAGCCGGAGGAAATCGCCGCAACCGGCACGATCGCTTCCTTCGAGCCCAGCCGCACGATGGAGCCTTTGCCAAATTGCTTTTCAATCTGGCCGAGGGTGAGTCCGAGGGTCCGGCGCGTTCTTTTTCGTCCATAAAACGTAGTCCTTCGAAAATGTCTCGGGGGGAGAACTTCTATTGTACTAGAGTTTCGGCGCGTAGTATCCTTTGCGCGCGCGCACGATCAGATCCTTGTGCCCCTTCACGCGGATCTCCACCGTATGATACAGGCCGTCCACTTTCAGCGGCTCGGGGCGATAGAAGATGTTGTACTGGTGCCGCAGCTCGTTGGCGATGTTCTCGAACGACTGGTTCAAATCCGAAGCCTTGAACGGGAAGAACGCCTGGCCGCCGGTTTCGTCGGCGAAGTAGCGCAGCACCTTGTCGCCGTCGCGTTTCGATGCGCGTGATGTTGGTCGAGATCGTGTAAATGGTGACGTCGGCCTTTTGCGCCATCTCGAGCGCCTGATCGCGCGTGTAGCGGCTCTGGTTGTCCTCGCCATCGCTCAGAATCACCATGGCGCGGCGGAATTTGTAGAGCGGCTGGTCCTGCATCAGCTTGTCGCGGCAGGCGAAGAAGATGGCGTCATAAAGCGATGTGCCGCCGCCGGGCCGCAGGTTCTCGACGGCCTTCTCGAGGTCGTCGATGTTGTCGGTCAGATCGGCCACCAGTTCGGCGGCGGTGTCAAAGCTCACCACCATGGCTTTGTCCTGCTCGGGCCGCACGGTGCCGTCGATGAACGCGGTGGCGGCTTCCTGCTGGAAATGGAAGCGATCGCGAATGCTGTTGCTGGTGTCGATCAGGATGGCCAGGCGCAGCGGCAGATCGGTTTCGGCGGTGAATTCGATGATGGTCTGCGGCTTTTTGTTCTCGAAGACCTCGAAATCGTCCTTGGTGAGATCGGTGACGAAGCGGCCCTTCTTGTCGGAGACCGTGAAGAGCATGTTGACGCGCGAAACGTCGAGGGTGATGCGGTTCTTGTCGCCGGAATCGGGCGGCGGCGACCTTGCCGTTGTTCTTGGCTGGTCTTGGACTGGCCGGAGAGGAGGAGCGAGCAAAGCGCAAAGACGTGACGACGGGGTACAACTTCTTCATGAGCGGTGAATCCATTATAGGATGCGGGCGCGGGGAACGTCGTGCGGCGCTCAAGTGTGCTACGCTCTTGAAAATTGGCACTGCGCTAAAGCAGTCCTTCAAGGGAGAGGTCGAAGTGAACAAATTCTTGTTATCCACCATCGCGGGAAAGCTGCTTCTATCGATGGTTCTGGCACTATTGCTCCTGGCGCCCGCCGCTTCGGCTCAGGACGCCACCGGCAAAATAGCCGGGAATATCACCGATGCGACGCGGCGCACTGGTCGCCGGCGCCACTGTCGTGGTAACCAACCTCGACACCAGAACAACTAAACAAACCGTCACGGACAGCCGAGGTTTCTACCAGGTACTCCAGCTTCCGATCGGAAATTACGAAGTGAGCGCCGAGGCCGCGGGGTTCAGCAAGGCCATCGTTAGGCCGGCCACCGCTCTCGAAATCAATCAAACGCTGCGCGTAGATGTGACCTTGGAGGTGGGCGCCGCCACAGCCAGCGTCACGGTCGCAGAGATCAGCGCCCGCAATGTCGAGACCCAGAACTCCACCGTCGGCGGCACCGTCACCGGCCAAGCCATCTTCGAACTCCCTCTCAACGGACGCAACACGCTGGATCTGCTGGCCACGCTGCCAGGCGTGACGCCCACCAATCCGGATTCCGGCGCCGCTGGCAACTATAGCATCGGCGGCGGACGTACAGACTCGGTGACCTATCTGCTGGATGGCGGATTGAATAACGACCTGCTGTCGACAACGGCGTCGTGATAAATCCCAATCCCGATGCAGTCGCGGAATTCCGCGTGCTGGAAAGCACCTACACCGCCGAATACGGCCGCAACGCCGGCGGAATCGTCAGCGTGGTGAGCAAGAGCGGGACCAACCAGCTGCACGGCACGATTTACGATTACGTGCGCAATACGGACTTCGATGCGAACGACTTCTTCAACAACCAGCAGGGCCTGCCCCGGCCGATTTTGCAGCGCAACCAGTACGGCGGCACGTTCGGCGGCCCCATCGTGATTCCGCATATCGTGAATGGCCGCAATAAGCTTTTCTTCTTCTTCTCCTATCAGGGCCAGAAGCAAACACAGGTGCAACTGGAGGGGAAGGTGCCGACCTACACGCCGGCCGAGGCGCAGGGGAATTTCTCGCAAGCCGTACAATGGCGGCCCCGATCCAACGTTGTCGCCTTCCTGCAGGCCGAATCCCTACTATCAGTCCAACGCCGACGCTCGCGAGCCAGGGTATCATCAACCCTTCCAGCATCGATCCGGTGGCGCAGGCGTATTTTAAGAACGGTCTGATTCCCACTTCGCCGAGCGGCTTTCTCTTCCCCACTGCTTCGGCGATCGCCAATAACAACGAGTATCTCGGTAAGCTCGATTATGTCGATTTCCAGCCGCGACACGCTGGCGGCGACATTCACCGCTCACGATAGCGAAATCACCAACCCTTATAGCTTCGCCAACGTCAATGGCTACACGGCCGCGAATTTCCTGCAGACCTATTCCGGAAATATCAATTACACTCACGTCTTCGCGCCCAGTCTTCTCAACGAGGCGCGGATCACCGCCGTACGCGCCAGTTCCAGCCAGGACACCCCGACATCGGCGTTGAGCAAAGTGACTCCCGCGGATCTCGGGATCAATATCACGCCCGATATAGTCACCGGTCCCCCGGAGCTTTGGTTTTATGGCGCTGATCTCTACACCGGTTTCGACTCCGGCGGGCCGACGTCGTTCGCCAACACGGTCTACGCTTACTACGACAACCTCACCTGGACCAAGGGCCGGCACAACATGAAGTTCGGCGTCTACTTCTCTCCGTATCAGAACAATACGCAGTATGACTACTTTGGGAACGGAGCCTTCTTTTTCTACGGGCCGGGCACCAGCACCGGGTCCGGCACCGATCTGGCCGATTTTCTTTTCGGTTTGCCGGATAACTACTATCAGGCTGCTAACGCTCTCAGTGATATCCGGACGCACCAAATCGCGGGTTACGCGCAAGACGACTTTCACGTAGCCAAGCGGCTAACTCTCAACATCGGGATCCGCTACGAATATGCCGAGCCGAAATACGATACTCAGGGGAGAGAATTCAGCTTCATTCCCGGCGATCAGAGCCAACGCTTTGTGAACGCGCCCCCCGGCGTAGTCTTTCCGGGCGACCCGGGAGCGCCCAAAGGTGTGAACTTCCCCGACAAGAACGATTGGGCGCCGCGCTTCGGTTTCGCCTGGGACGTTTTCGGCAATGCCAAGACTGCGGTTCGCGGCGGCTTCGGCGTTTTCTACGACATCCTCAAGGGCGAAGACAATCTGCAATTCAATGGATCGCCGCCGTTCTACAACGAGCCCAGCCTTTACTTCAACCCCTTGGACGGGACGGAGACCGGCCCCACCGGCTATCTCTCCAATCCGTTCGGCACCAACTATTCAGGGACTCCAAACACGTTCCCGTCGACGACCCCCAGCTCTACGGCGAGTTTTGCCGGCTCAGAGCCGTTCGGAAGTACCGGCGGGCTCTTCCTGGTGGACCCGCATCTCCGCACGCCGTATGTTTATCAATACAATCTCAACATCCAGCAGCAGTTGCCGGGTGGCATGGTTCTCGAGACTGGGTACGTCGGTTATGAGGCGCATAAACTGACTTCGCTGGTGGATGTGAATCCGTTTCCGCTGGGCTCCAACACGCGTCTCTACAATACGGATCCTTCGAATTCCGTATTTTCGCAAATGCTGGAGTTCCAGAATGTTGGAATAGCGAACTACAACGCGCTTCAAGTCAATCTGACCAGGCGCTATGCCAGTTCCAAGCTGGGAAGCGTCTTTTATACCTTCGCCTATACCTGGGCGCACGAACTCGACAACGTGTCGGGCTTCCGTCAGCGGAACTACCAGGTGCCTTACTACGACGAGCACTACTTCTGGGCTTCCGGAGATACCGATGTGCGTCAGGTGATTTCGCTCTCCGGTGGATGGGATCTGCCCTTCGATCGCGCCTGGCAGAGCGGGCCAAAACTGCTCACAAGAGGCTGGAGCTTGTATCCGATCCTGACTTGGCGGACCGGCTTTCCGCTGGATGTGTTGGCTGGACTGCAAGCCACTCCGACGGATCCGGGTCCGGCTGGAGACGGCGATCCCAATTTAGTGCGCGCCGATCTGGTATCGCCGAGCGTAGCCACTTACAACGCCCGAAATCAGCAGACCATCTATAATCCCAACCTCGGCGGCAACGCCACCGGCAATTACTACTTCAATCCGGCGGCATTCTCCTATGACCGTCTGGTGAATCTGGATCAAGCTTCCCAAAACAATGCCGCCTCGTTGGTGGGGATGTTCACCGAAGGTACGCTCGGCCGCAACGCCATTCGCGGTCCCGGCGCTATCAACATGGATATTGCCCTGGCCAAGCATTTCAAGTTCTTCGACAAGGACAGGCTGGACGCGGAACTTCGCATGGACGCATTCAACGTCTTTAACCATGCCAACTTCGCCAATCCGGATACCAATATCTTCGACCCCAACTTTGGGCAGGTATCCACGACGCTCGGGCCACGGGTAGTCCAGATCGCGCTGCACGTTCGCTTTTAGCTTATCGGCGCGCCGAACCGAATTACGGTGGAAGAAGGGAAGTGCGGGGGCCGTCCCTGCATTCGCGGGCAACGTCCGCGAGTCTGGGATGTGCTGGAGCTTCTTGGCTCTGGCGCGTCCTATGATGAAGTCCTCCGCGATTACCCCTTCCTGGAACGCGAGGATATCCTGGCTGCCATCGACTACGCCGCGCCAGACCGATCACGTCGTTATTCGGGCTTTGTGTTCTTAGATCCCGCGTCGAGCCCGTTCATTAGTGTGCTCAGGGATGGCCCTCCAACTGCCGATTTATGCTAGATCCTCGGCTCGATATGGACGATTCGCTGCTACAGGCGCGTGACTACGTATTGCGAGAATACGGATCGAAGGAATACGCGTACTGGACTGCGTTAATCGGACAAGATCCCATTTTGATGGCTCACCCGATTGATGCGAACGCGCGAATAGAAGTCGAGTCGGTATGGGATGGCGGACGGCCTGGTGGGGCCATACGAGTCCTAATATCTGTTTACGAAATTACTCCGCGAAAATTCCGCGTACGCGTTCCCACCGTATCGTACCTGGTTTTTGAGGATGGACGGCTCAACTTATTCGAGCACATCTCGAAAATTGACACCGAGGAAGGACGAAAATGAGGGAAAACTACGCCGGCGCGGGCAAACTCAACGACGACTTCCCCAATGCGCTCTGCAGCACGCCGATGGCTTCGAATTCGGCCAGGCCGCGCGAAATGGAAAGCTCGGTCACCAGCATGTGCCGGGCGCGTTCCAGCATTTTCTTCTCGCGGAAGGACAGCGGCTTCTCCGACTGTAATATCAGCAGCGTCTTCAGGACTTCGGCGATCTCGAGCAAGCTGCCGTGCCGCATCTTGTCCGAATTTTCCTTGTAGCGGTCCTTCCAGTCGGCCTTGCGATGGGCGTTGCCCTCGGCCAGGAACACGAGCACGCGCGCAATTTCCCCATTTCGGGTGACCTTGCGAAGCCCAATCTCCTCGACGTGCGAGAAGGGTACCATCACCGTCATGCTGTTGTAGGTGAGGCGCAGCAGGTAGTAGCGCTCGAATTGCGCGCCGAAGGAACGGGTACTTATATTCTCGACCGTTCCAATTCCATGATTGGGATAAACGATCTTCTCGCCGATCTGAAATAAGGTCATACATTGACCACCCTTGCGCCTTGGCCTGGTTGCCAGTAGTTGTTTGTTAGCCAAACTACTGACCAACCGGAAAGAAGATGTTAAGACCTAACGGGGTAGCTTGTCAATAGACTTTACAATCTCGTGTCTCGTCAGAGACTTTGCATATTATAGGCCATACACTTTCCAGTAGTGTCAATTCCGAAAACGAGAGGCCTAATGATAATCCCTTTGATGAGTTGGGAGCAAATCCTGTATTCTCATGATGAAGCCTGATCTGACCCGGGTGGCAAACGAAGTGCTAACATAGTGCGCTAAAGTTCGAGCGCGAAGTGTGTCCGAAGCCGGGAAGTCGTTTTTCAGGGTGATTCAGCTCCGGGTGGTTAAAGCGAGACGGCTGCTTGAGAGATCTTAAGACCCAATTCGTCAGTGCGCTACTGTTCATACTCACAGTGGCGCGGTCTGCTGCGCGGTCATCAACTTCCACCAACAAAGCTTGTATCATCTTCCGGATGATGGAGTTACGTGGGTGGATCGGGTCGCAGCCGAGGGCCAGAATCAAGTGCAGGCGCTGCATGTCACCCCTGGCAGCCAGGGCTACAATGCCGGCATCCGCCCGGGCGACGTTCTGCTCCAGGTGGCCGGCAAGCCCATCAGGAACACCATTGACGTACCGCAGGCGCTGCAGCAGGTGGGGGTCTGGAACAAGACCGAATACATGGTGCGGCGTGATAATGTCCCGGTTCCGGCGCAAGTTATCGTCGGCGAGAGCGTGCTGGACCGGTCTTTGTACTATCAGTACGCGGTTGGCATCGCATATCTGCTGATTGGACTGTTTGTCTACTACCGCCGGGTAGGGGCGCCACGGTCGGTACACTTTTACGTGCTGTGTCTGGCGTCGTTCGTCTTGTCCTGCTTCCACTACACGGGAAAACTGAATGCGTTCGATGAAGCGATTTACTGGGGTAACGTCGCCGCTGAAGTCCTGGCGCCAACCATCTTCCTGCACTTCTGCGTGGTTTTCCCGGAGCGTCCGGCCTGGTTGAAACGCCCTGGAGTGAGCGCGCTGTTCTACCTGCCTGCCGTTTTGCTGGTGGCGGTTTATGTCCTGGTAGCGAAGGGGATGCTGCGGGTGGCGGCGTCTCCGGTGGAAGTGAACTGGTTCCTGGACCGGGTGGGGCTGCTGTTGCTGAGCGTCTTTTACGTGGCCGGCACCGTCGTGCTGGCGATGAAAACGCCGCACGCCGAAGATCCGCTGGTGCGCCGGCAGTTGAAATATATGCGCAATGGCGCGCTGCTGGGCATTGTGCCGTTCACTTTGATCTATGCGGTGCCATATCTGTTCGGGGCTCTGCCCGGCCATTACCAGAAGATGGCGGTGCTCTCGCTGATCCTGGTGCCGTTGACCTGGGCGTACGCGATTCTGCGCTATCGCCTGATGGACGTCGACATTATTTTCCAGCAAGGCTACGTTTATACGCTCGCCACGCTGGTGGTGCTGGGCATTTTCTACGGCCTGATTTTTTCGTTCACGCGGCCGGACAGATCTCAGCCCGGCCGCAATCGTGGGTCTGATTCTGTTTGCGACGTTCATCTTCCAGCCGATTCGGGATTGGCTGCAGGAACAGCTGGACCGTTACTTCTTCTATAAGGATCGCTACGACTACCGGCGCACGCTGATCGAGTTCGCGCGCGAGCTGGGATCGGAAACGAATCTGGACGAGATGCTGCGCTCGGTGGCGGACCGGCTGCTGCACACGCTGTCCATCCAGCATGTGGCGTTTTTCTTGTCGCGCGAACCGGCGGGCGACAACGATCGGTTCCAGTTGCACATGACGCTGGGCAATCGGAAGGAGCGCAGCCAGAAGCAGCCGCAGGAACTGGACCTCAGCTTTTTGAGCAATCAGCTGGGCGATCAAACCGGCAAGCCCTACCTGTTCTTCGAGCGCACGCGGCATTTGCTGGACGCGGTGTCGCATCAATGGCCGGTCTCGGTTCGTCGAACGATTGCCGAGCTGGATCTCACCTACTATTTCCCGTGCCGCGTGCGGGGCCGGACCATCGCGTATCTGGCGCTCAGCCGGACCGACAAGGGCGACTTCCTTTCGAGCGACGATGTGGAGTTGCTCACTACGCTGGCCGGCTACGTCAGCATCGCGGTCGAGAACGCGCGGCTGTACAGCTCGCTGCAGCGCAAGGTAGAGGAATACGAGCGGCTGAAGGAGTTCAGCGAGAATATCGTCGAGTCCATCAACGTCGGGATATTGGCGGCGGATCTGAACGATTGCGTGGAGAGCTGGAACACGCAGATCGAGCGGCTGACGGGCATCCCACGCGACGCGGCTCTGGGCCGTCCGCTCGCCGAGCTTTTCCCGGCCGAGCTGTGCGAACTGTTCGATCAGGCGCGCCGTCAGACCGGCGTCCACAATATCTACAAGTTTGTTTTACCCGCGCCGGCTGCGTTGCCGCAAGGGCAGTCGGCGAACGGGAACGGCGGCCATGGCAACGGCCAACGGCAAGGCCAACGGAAAGCCGACCGGTCCGGCGGTTCACATCCTGAATCTCGCGATTGCGCCGCTGGTGTCCAAGGACATGCAGCAGATCGGCCGCCTGATCATCTTCGACGACGTCACGGATCGCGATGAGTTGGAGCGGCGCCTGGTGCAGGCCGACAAGCTGAGCTCCATCGGGCTGCTGGCCGCGGGCGTGGCGCATGAAGTGAACACGCCGCTGGCGGTGATCTCCACCTATGCGCAGATGCTGGCCAAGCAGATTTCCGAAGACGAGCAGAAGTCGAAACTGCTGGACAAGATCGCCAAGCAAACCTTCCGCGCCAGCGAGATCGTCAATTCGCTGCTGAGTTTTTCGCGCACCTCGCCCACCGAGTTCGTGGAAGTGGACGTGAGCAAGGTGATCCAGGAGACCCTGAATCTGGTGGAGCATCAACTGAAAAAGTCGGGCGTGGAAGTGAAGCTGGATGCGCCGCCGGCTTTGCCGGCCGTCAAAGGCAACGCGGGCAAGCTGCAACAAGTGTTCCTGAATCTGTTCTTGAACGCGCGCGACGCCATGGACGCGGGCGGCACGCTGACCGTCCACGCCTGGAGCGAAGGCGGATTCGCGCGCATCGATGTGTCGGACAACGGGCAGGGCATCGCGCCGGAGCACCTGGAGCGCATCTACGATCCGTTCTTCACCACCAAGGCGGCGCTCAAGGGAACCGGGCTGGGACTTTCGGTCACCTACGGAATCGTGCGCGAGCACGGCGGTACGATTGAAGTGGAAAGCCGATCTGGGAGCCGGCTCGCGATTCCGCGTGGAGCTTCCCTTAGCAAGAAAGCCGGTGCATGCCTGATCAGACTGCCGCCCGATGAACCAGCCTCCCTCCCCAAAGGCCGAATTTTAGTAATCGACGACGAAGCCGACATCCGCGAAAGCCTGGAGACGCTGTTGTGCCTGGAAGGCTACACCGTGGAGCTGGCGCAGAACGGCGGCGAAGGGCTGCGCCGCTCCGAGGCCGCCAACTACGACATGATCCTGCTGGATCTGATGATGCCGGACCGCTCCGGCATGGAAGTGCTGCGCGAGATCCGCGAACGCGACGCGGAAACGCCGGTCTTCATGATCACCGCCTACGGGTCGGTGGAAGTGGCGGTGACTGCGCTCAAGAACGGCGCGAACGATTATTTCTCCAAGCCCTGGGACAACGAGAAGCTGCTGATCGAGATCGATCGCATGATCGCGCACAGCCGGCTGGCGCGCGAGAACGTGCAGCTCAAGCGGGCGCTGAAGCAGCAGTACAGTTTTCCGAACATCATCGGAAAGAACGACCGCATGCTGCGCATCCTGGATCTGGTGACGCAGGTGGCGCCCAGCCGCGCGACCATCCTGATCACGGGCGAAACAGGCACCGGCAAGGAGCTGATCGCCAAAGGGATTCACGCGAATTCGGCGCGGGCCGATCAGCCGTTCGTGCCGGTGAATAGCGGATCGGTTCCGGCGGATTTGCTCGAATCCGCGCTGTTCGGGCACGTGAAGGGCGCATTTACGGGCGCCATCACGTCGCGTAAAGGCTACTTCGAGACCGCCAACAAGGGCACCATTTTCTTCGACGAGATCGGTACCATCAGTTGGGAGACGCAGGCCAAGCTGCTGCGCGTGATCCAGGAGCGCGAGTTCATGCCGGTGGGGTCAGCCGAGACCATCAAGGTGGACGTGCGCATCATCGCGGCCACCAACGCCGACCTGAAGAAGCTGGTGGATGAAGGCAAGTTTCGCGAAGACCTGTATTATCGGCTGAACGTGATCAATCTGGCGCTGCCGCCGCTGCGCGAGCGCAAGGAAGACATTCCGCCGCTGGTGGAGCATTTTCTGACCAAATTCAGCCGCGAAAACGAAAAATTTCTGGATCCCGACGGCAAGAGCCTGCTGCGATTTGACCCCGACGCGCATGCAGCTCTGATGGACTACAACTGGCCGGGCAACGTGCGCGAACTCGAGAACGCGGTGGAGCGCGCGGTGGTGCTGGCCTCGCAAACGTTAGTTCCCGTCGACGTTCTGCCGGACTCGATCTTGCAAGAGGGGGGAGTAAAGATCCGGCGCGATGAGAGCGGGCGCGCTGCCGGCCGACGCGTCGCTGCCCGAAATCCTGGCGGATTTCGAGCGCCGCAAGATCATCGACGCCCTGGAAGCGGTGAACTGGAGCCAGACCGACGCAGCCGAGAAGCTGCGCATTCCGCTGTCGACGCTGAATCAGAAGATCAAGCGATTGAGCATCGAGATCAAGCGCAAGGGCGGGGCAGCGGGGTAAAGAAACCTAGCCGCGGATGCACGCCGATCAACACGGATAAGACCAAACCCAATCTCATTGTTTTGATGGAACCACATTCTTATCCATGTTCATCCCCGTTAATCTGTGGCTAATTCTCTTCTCGCTTTCGGCCGCGTCAGATTCCGCCGCATGGCTACGTCTGCCCTGCTATCATTTCTTCGGGCGGCGGATCGCTCTAAGCTGGCGGCGCCGGGCCTTCGGGTTCGGTCAGGCCTCTCTGGGGTTACCCCAGGGGATCGTGAAGAACCGAGATTTCGTCGCGTGAGCTACAACTGCGTTTCACGCAGAACCGCTCGCGCAGGGTGAGACTCGTTGGAGCTTCCGCCGACCTGCTTATGCCCGATCCTTCGGTTTTGACTGCGCTGGCTCGATCGTTTCTGGCTGGCGAAACGACGGTGGAAGCGATTGTTGATCGTGGCAGCCGGACGCTCGGCAGGAATTGGCGATGGCTTCGGCCACTTGCCCGGCGCTATGTCGAGAGGGTCGCAGGCCAGACGCGTCCCCGGCAGCGCGACGTAATTGAGTTTTTTCTTCAGGACCCTGGCTTCCGGCGCGCGTGGTCGAAATACTTCGATGAGTTGGCGGTCGCGCAATGTTTAGGCCTCCCGGAGCGAATGCAGTCGGTCGCGGCGGCCGCGTCCTGGGATATTCCGGTCATCGAATCTGTCGGCGGGCTGGCCGAGTGGCTCAACATCACTGCTGACGAACTGCTGTGGTTCGCCGATCTGATGGGCCTGGCGTACAAGACCAAGCGCCCTCAACTGGGACATTATAACTATCGCGTGCTGGCGAAGAAATCCGGCGCCATTCGATTGATTGAAGCGCCCAAACCGCGGCTGAAGGAGCTGCAACGGCAGATACTCGCGCAAATTCTCGACAAAAGTCCTCCCCATCTCTCCGCCCACGGATTCATCCGAGGCCGATCGATTAAGACTTTTCTTTTGCCGCATCTCCGCCAACGCGTGGTCTTGAAGATGGACTTGCAGGATTTCTTTCCCTCCATCACCGGCGTAAGGATTCAAACGTTCTTCCGAACGGCTGGCTATCCCGAATCAGTGGCCGATCTGCTCGGAGGCATTTGCACCAACGCCGTCCCGCGCCATGTCTGGAACGCGGCCGCGGCCGACGCCGATCAAGCGCAACTTCAGGAGGCTCGCATGATCCATACACGTCCGCATTTGCCCCAAGGCGCGCCCACTTCGCCCGCGCTGGCCAATGTTTGCGCCTATCGAGTGGATTGCCGATTGACCGGACTGGCGCGCTCGGCCGGCGCCGAGTACACGCGCTACGCCGACGACCTGGCCTTCTCAGGCGGCGACCAGTTTGAGCGCGGCGTGGAGCGGTTTTCTACGCACGTCGCGGCCGTTCTGATGGAAGAAGGATTCAGCGTGAACCACCGTAAGACGCGGATCATGCGTCAGGGCGTCCGGCAGCGCCTGGCAGGGCTGGTGGCGAACCAACGCATGAACGTGCCGCGGGCCGATTTCGACCGGCTCAAGGCCGCGCTAAACAACTGCGCCCGCCTGGGTCCGGACACTCAGAATCGAGCGGCCCATCCCCGCTTTCGAGCGCATCTAGAGGGGCGGATCGGGTGGGTGGAGTCCGTCAATCCGGCGAAAGGGCAGCGCCTGCGGGCCATCTTCGAGCAGATCGCTTGGCGGTAAGCGTCTTTTTGTGGGGTGGTATCGTCTTAATTAATAATGACGCCCAACGGGTCCGGGAGAAAGAGCGTGGAGAGCCGCGCCGCTAAGACGGTTCGAGAGATTTTCGAATCCGGGCGGCCGCTGACCTACATCCTCTCATCGGAAGAGCAGCGCGTCGCGCGGGTGTTGAAAGAAGTGGCCAGAGACGCTGCGATTGCCTGCCGGTTTGGACCTGGAGCCTGACAGACGGGATGCGCGGCATCGACGGCGCGGTGGTCCCAGGGACGGACAGCCCGCGCGCGCGTGCTCGATTTCATCATTGCGCATAAAGGCTCGGCCATCTTCCATCTCAAGGATTTTCACGAGCCGCTGCGCGAATCGTCCGAAATCCGCCGCCGCCTGCGCGACGTCTATGAGAGCTGCCTGGATCGGCACAAGTTCGTGGTCATCACATCGCCGGTGCGCTTCGTTCCCGAAGAAGTGGAGCGCAGCATCATGTTTCTGGAGCTGCGGACGCCCGACGTGGTCGAGCTGCTGGAATTCTTGCGCGAAGAGACGCCGGGCACAGGCGACGAAGTGCTCCAACAGATCGCGCGCGCGCTGCTGGGCCTGACGCTCGATGAAGCGCGCTATGCGTTGCGGCGCGCGATCGGCGGCGAGCCGCGGACTGGGTCCCGAGTCATGGTCCGCGCTGCTCGAAGGAAAAACGCCTGCTGGTGAATCGCAGCGGCGTGATCGAGTTCATCGCCGATGGCACGGATCTGGGCGACGTCGGCGGACTGGAAGGCCTGAAGACCTGGCTGGTGGAGCGCAGCAAGCTGTTTGAAATGCGCGACAGCCTGGACGCCGAAATCGTGCCCAAGGGCCTGCTCATGATGGGCATTCCCGGCTGCGGCAAGAGCCTCTGCGTGAAGGCCATCGCTTCGCAATTCCAGCTTCCGCTGTATCGCGTGGACATGATCGAGATTTTCTCCGGCCGCCACGGCAAGCCCGAAGGCGCGTTCGTCGAGGCGTGCAAGATGATGGAGGACATGGCGCCCGCGGTGCTGTGGTTCGACGAAATCGAGATGGGCATCACGTCCACCGATTCGGGCGGCGAGCAGGGCCGCATTTTCGCGTTCTTTCCTGACCTGGATGCAGGAGAAGACGCGCGGGCTGTTCGTGGCCGCTACGGCCAACCGCATCGACCTGCTGCCGGCTGAAATGATCCGCAAAGGACGTTTCGACGAGGTGTTTTTCGTCGACCTGCCGAGCGAAGAGGAGCAGATCGAGATTTTCAAAATTCACCTGAAGCGGCGCGGCATCGATCCGGCTGAGTTCCGCGTCGAGCAACTGACGCAATTCACAGCCGGCTGGACCGGCGCTGAGATCGAGCAATGCGTGGTATCGGCGATCACCAAGGCGCGGCTGGCCGACCGCGAGCTCACCGAGCAGGATCTGATCGGCATCGCCGTCAGGACCGTGCCGCTGTCGCGCACCATGAAGGAACAGATCAACCACATTCGCGGCTGGGCGTTCGAGCGGGCGATCCGCGCCACTCCGCAAGGCATCCGCCGATAGACAATCCGCTTACTGACGTGCGCGGTTCAGTCTCAGCTTACCATTCCGTGGTACAGTTGAAAGGTCAACTATTTTGGCATCTTCGCATTAGTCCGGTCCAACCGCCCTCGTCCGATCCTGCCCGATTAACCAATTTGCAAGTCAAAGGAAAAAGCATGAAGAATATTTTCGTAGGAAACCTCAACTTCGGAGCTACCGAAGCTGCGGTCCGATCTCTGTTCGAGGCGTACGGAACCGTCGAGCGCGTCAACATCATCACGGACCGGGATACCGGCCAGCCGCGAGGGTTCGGATTTGTCGAGATGAGCGCCAACGCGGAAGCGGATCGCGCCATCGCGGAACTGAACGGAAGAGAACTCGACGGCAGAGCGCTGAACGTCAACGAAGCCCGTCCGAAAACGGAACGTGGCTTCGGCGGCGGTGGTGGCGGCGGACGCGGACGCGGCGAGAATCGCTGGTAGTCGATTCCAACTAAACCGAGGGGCTGCGCGCTACGCGTGGCCTCTCTTCATTAACTTTCCCACCCAACACTTTTGTTAGGATCGCAACGCGATCCGCAAAGTCATATTGCCAGGATTTTCGCGTTCAAAAGCCAACAGAGCCACTTTCAGCGGAGAAGTTCGAATCGGGCTGCTAAACCATTGTTCCGGAATCGGTAACGTGCTCTGGTCAATTTCCTTCCAAGGCTCCCCGTTCAGTTTGCGCTGATCGATGCGTGCGATCTTGTCCTGGATGCGCACGCGCAGGTCCTGCGTTTCGAATGTTACATTATCCATAGCTTTATTGTCCCACGGACGCGGGCTAGGGCGGTAGCTTCATTTTCGTCAGGTCCACCCGAGGGGCCGTAGGTGGTTGAAGTTCAGGGCGTCGGCGCCGCGCTGCTGAAGGGCTTGTTGCAAGTTCAAGTCCGTTATGAGGACCAGAATTCCTCGTGAGCAGACCGTCGCTATTGCCGCGTCAGTCAAGCCCAAGCGCGAGAACAAGTCATGAGTAATGAGCAGCCGGCTTGGATCGTAAGATTCTTCCATTTGCTCGACCAGCTTGCTGTATAGGCTCCGAATCGTTTTCAAATCCTTGCCTGGTAGATCCGTCAAGTCGCTGAATTGGCTGAGCACGTGTGGCGTCGTGATTAGCCTGCCAAACCATGTGATAAGTCGTGAAAGCGTATCGAAGTCTTCGATCGTAAAGTTCTGTGTTCGCTTAAACTCGGGAACCCGTCGTTTGTTGACCAAGCCAACCAGGAATAAGACCAGCAGATTCGTGTCGACCAAAACACCCTTCGCTCGATGCTTCTCGATAAGCGCTAGAGGATCGAGCATCACGTCGTAGCGAGCTCCCGGTTCTCATCGACGTGACCTCGCCCGTCCCCTTCAGTACCGCGAAAATCTTATAGTCACGCCTGGCGTGCGGGGGGATGACAAGCACCGCATGGCGCAAGTCTAACGGGTTTACCATGCTCAGCGTGATTAGCCAAGCATCGTGGCCGCCCACAGTCGTCGACTCTACCTCTTCAAGCTGAAGGCCTTCGGTTCGCCCAGGGCCAAGGGTTTCCTTTGCGAAGGCTACGGCGTTCTGAACGGCTTCTTTGATCGTCGCCATGCTCCGAAAGTAGCACAGGATTTACAATGCCGGCTCAATTCGTGGACCCATAGGAGGTCCGGTCGGGCACTGCGCGGGACCTCCTCTTATAGCGCGTTGTTTAATGTTTTCCTGAATGGATTACGCTTCCGTCCGCGCTAATCCGGTCCCCGGGCTGGGTTCCTGCCGGGCAACTTCCCACATACTTCTGGTCCATGATCATCGTGGTTTCACTCACGCCGTACATCGCGGGAGAATATGTGGCGTGGGTCTCGGAGTGGGTGGACGTATCTCCTTGAAAGGCTGTCGTTCCCTTACTCTCCATCACAGTACCTGCCATCACGCAATGCGTGGCGCTGGAAAACTTGCCGCCTTGAAAACTCTCGCTGGTGTTCGTGCAACCTTTTACGGTTTTCGCGGAAGCCCGAACCGATTGGTCAAAGGCATGGCTGCGGCAGAGCGTATAGGTTCCATCGCTCTTTTTGTTCCCGGGGTTGTCGACAGTCTGCGTGTGGACCGACCAAAGTCCTTCCTTCAGGTCCGGTGCGTCAACCGCGGAAGCTGTTCCAATTGCCAACAAGAATGCCGCGACAGCGGGAACCAGCGTCTTGTTCATGGTATTCCTCCTTTGCGTCGTTGCTCGGTAGCCCCCAGTGTATCGTCTCGCGCGCCGGGATCGATGAGACCAAAGCTAGAGAATATGGCCCGGCAATTCGAACCAATCCGAGGGGGGCACATCTTAGAGTCGATGAAGGGCGCTGATGGTAAGATGTAATACTTTCTCTAACCTTGACACTCGTCCTTCACATGAATTATCCTTAGCCTTCGCCCGAGACTAGATCTAGTACTTTAGTTGGTACTCTCCGGCCTACGACCCGCCCGCGTCCCTGTAGAAACTTCCGGGTCGTGCCGATTCAATCTAAGGAGATCGATGCCACATCAGCCATACTTTGTGGTTGTGCTCGCACATTCGCTGCATGGGCGATTGCGCCGTATACACATCCCGCACAAAGTGATCTATGCTGGTTTCGTTTTGTCAGCGCTTTCCTTCGTCGTTATGTTGGCCTTTTTTTCCAGCTACTTGCGAATGAGTTGGAAAGTGGCGCATTACAATTCGCTGCGGCAGGAAGTGGACTCGCTCCGAACCAAGTACCAGGAGTTGCAGCGGGTGACCAATCAAAAGAACGAGCAGTTAGCCACCTTAGAGAACTTCGCCGGTGAAGTATCGGTGGCCTACGGGCTCAAGCGCAAGCCGGGTACCTCCGCCGACGTCGTGAACACCGCCAATCTAACCCCAACCTTCCACGAATCGCTCACCGAGTACAACTTCCTGCAGACTTCTACCATTTCGGCGCTGTATCATAACTATCCGCGGCAATACCAGCTCCACGTCCGGCCCAGCTTGTGGCCTGTGGAAGGCCGGCTGATGAGCCCCTTTGGCGGACGCACGGACCCGTTCTCGGGTGAAGGCGCCATTCACACCGGCGTCGATCTGGAGGCTGCCATGGGAACGCCGGTGCGCGCCGCGGCTGACGGCATCATCGTACATGCCGATTGGGAAGGCGGCTACGGGCGGCTCATCATCATCGATCACGGCAATGGCGTCCAGACCTATTACGGCCACCTTTCGACCTTTGGTGTGGTGCCGGGCCAGGAAGTCCGACGCGGCGACGTGATTGCGCGCTCCGGCGCGAGCGGCCGCGTTACTTCACCGCATCTGCATTACGAAGTGCGCATGGGAGGGACGCCGGTGAATCCGTATCCCTACCTGGCGAAGTCGGCTGCCGTTACGGCGCGCGCGCAAAAAGACCTTCCGTTCGATTAAAACGCCTACGCTTACCGACGGCGCCGCCGCTCTCCTTCGCTTGGGTCGACAAGAGCGGCTTGCGAGATACTGAATATATGGTGAAGTCGGTCGAGGGAGTTTATCGCAACGGCAAGGTGGAGCTAATGGAGCCTCTGGTGGAGGCCGAGGATTCACGCGTCATCGTCACCTGGGTCCATCCCGCTCAACCGGTCGATCTTCGCGAGCGGGGAATCGACGAACCTCGGGCGGCCGACCTGCGCCGCCGCCTGTCTCAGTTCGCCGAGGATTGGGATCGGCCCGAAATGGCTGCATACGATGAATTGCCGCCGCGGTGATGTTGTCCTGGTTTTGTTCCCGGACTCAAACTTGCGAAGTTCCAAGCGGCGGCCTGCGTTAATTGTCCAAAGAAGCATTTCATACGCTTGGAATCTAACACGCTATATAAGGACAAAATCTATAGAATCGACATCCCGATACGCACCTTTGCGACTATTCGCGAACAGCTTGCCCGCCTGGACATCCACAGCGGCTCGATGTTTCCCGACCTGACGGGACTGGCCCCTTACATCGAGTGGCGTTTCATTCGCTACGCGGATGAGTGAGTAGCCAGACCGGTTGGCCATACGTTTACCGGCGCTTCTGCTACGCTGCGGTCAACAGGATCGGCTCGCGCTTGGTAATGACGATGGTGTGTTCGTAATGCGCCGACAAGCTGCCGTCAGCGGTACAAATCGTCCAGCGGTCCGGCTGCAAAACGCCCTGCCCGCTTCCAGCGGAAATAATCGGCTCGATGGTGATCACTAATCCCTCCGTCAGGCGCGCTCGAAGACGAGGTTCGTGGTAATTGGGGACGCTCGGCGGCTCATGAATCGTCCGCCCCACGCCATGACCGCACAGGTCGCGGATCACTCGGAAGCCGCGCCCTCGCGTCTCGCGCTCCACCACCCGGCCAATCTCGTGCACCCGGTTGCCCGCGCGCGCCGGCCCCAGCGCTTTGTAAAAGGCGTTCTCCGCGCAGCGTGCCAGCGCGTCGGCTATCGTGCTGACTTCGCCCGCGCGAACGGTGACTGCGGCGTCGGCATAAAATCCGTCCTTCTCGGCCACTAAATCGAGCTTCACCAGATCGCCCGATTGAATCACGCGCTCACCCGGAATTCCGTGAATGGCTTCCTCATTGACGCTGATGCAAAGTGCGCCAGGAAAGCCATACACCTTGGGCGGCGCGGAATCAGCTCCATGCTGCGCCAATACTTGGGCGCCAATCTCGTTCAGCTCCGCCGTTGTGATGCCGGGCCGCACCGCAGCAGCGGTTTTGTCGAGCGCCTGGCGCACGATTCTTCCGATGACCCGCAGTTTCTCGAACTCGGCTTGCGACCGGATGGACATACGCAATGATTATACAAACGCGGTCGCCGAACATTGTCGAACATTTCTTTGCGCCACAGCGTATAGACCTGAGACATTGGTATCCACGGTCATGAGCAATGCTCGAAGTTGACGATCTCAAGAAAAGCTACGGCGACCTGCTGGCGGTGAACGGCGTTTCGCTGAGCGCCGGCGTGGGGGAGATCGTCGGGCTGCTGGGCCCTAACGGCGCGGGCAAAACGACCACCGTGTCCATAATCGCCGGCCTCACTCCGCCGGACTCCGGCTCGGTGCGGATCGACGGCCGCCCGTTAAGCGGCGACCAAGATCCGAACAAGCGGCGCATCGGGCTGGTGCCGCAGGAGCTCGCACTTTTCGATGAACTGACCGCGCACGCCAACCTCCAACTTTTCGCCGCGCTCTATGATCTGGATGGAGCAGCGGCCCAGCGCGCCATGGGCGAAGCGCTTGAGCTGGTGGGGCTGGCCGATCGCGCCCAGGAGCGCGTCAAGAATTACAGTGGCGGCATGAAGCGGCGTCTCAATCTGGCCGCCGCGCTGCTGCACGACCCGCAGATCCTGCTTCTGGACGAACCCACCGTCGGCGTCGACCCGCAGAGCCGCAACGCCATCTTCGATAACCTCGAGGTCTTGAAGAGCCGCGGCAAGACGCTGGTCTACACCACGCATTACATGGAAGAGGCCGAGCGCCTCTGCGATCGCGTCATCATCATCGACCACGGCGAAGTGGTGGCGAATGACACCTTGCAGGGCCTGTATCGCATGCTGCCGGTAACGAACCTGCTGGCGGTGGAGTTCGACAGCGGCCAGGACGGCATCCAACTGAACGAGCTCCAGGCGCTGCCGGGTGTTCGATCCGCGAAACTGGAAGGCGGGACGTTACGGGTGGGCGTCCAGGATCTGGCCATCGAAACTCCGCACGTCTTAGAGTGGCTGGTGGAGCGAGGGCACCGTTACCGCAACGTGGCCAGCGAGCGCGCCAATCTGGAAACCGTTTTCCTGACGCTCACCGGAAGGAGCTTGCGCGACTCATGATGATCTCGTTTCGGGCCTTGGTCCGCAAAGACCTGCTCTTGTTCTTCGTGGACCGGCGCGCTCTGCTGATGAGCTTCGCCGTTCCCATCGCCATCGGTTCCTTTTTCGGATACGTCATGGGAGGGTCGGGCAATCAGTCGAACGCAAGCAAGATCTCCGTGCTGGCAGTGGATCAGGACCACAGCGCGATTTCGCGCGAGATCGTCAGCCGGTTGTCCGGAGAAAAGGCGCTGGATGTGAAGCCGTCCACTCCCACGGATGCGCGCGCGGCCGTGCGTAAGGGAAGCGCCACCGTGGCCGTGATCATTCCTCGGAACTTCGGCCCGGAAGCTGGGAACGCGTTCTTCGGCCCGGCGCAGAAGCCCGAGATCGGCGTGCTCTTTGATCCTTCCCATACCGCCGAGCGCGCCATGGTGACAGGCATCCTCAGCGGCGATGTGATGCAGGCGGTGAGCAAAGAAATGTTCACCGGCCAGACCGGTCGCGAGACCGTGAAGAATTCGCTGGCCCATGTGGAGCAAAGCCAGCGCATGACGCCAGAGATCAAAAAGCCCCTGGAAGACTTATTGCGGAGTGTGGACCGCCTGAATCAGCAGTCCGATCAGACGCCGGGCGCCAATCTCTCGCGGGGCTTGTCCATGCCCTACACCACGCGCGAAGAAGCGGTGACCGCGCGCGAGAACGCCCAATACAACGGCTACTCACATGCCTTCGCCGGGATGGTGGTGCAGTTCGTGCTGTTTCTGGGAATCGACGTCGGCATCGGATTGCTGCAGCAACGTCAACGCGGCTTGTGGAAACGATTTCGGGCGGCGCCGTTGTCGCGTGGCGTTTTGCTTGGCAGCCGCGCCGTGAGTGCGGCCATCCTTGCGTTCCTGGTGGTGCAGGTGAACTTCCTCTTCGCTCGATTGGTTTTCGGTGTGCGGGTGGAAGGCAGCATGCTGGGCTTTCTGGGAGTGAGCGCCGCTTTTGCGCTGATGACGGCAGGCTTCGGGATGTTGATCGCCGCGCTTGGGAAAACGCCGGAAGCGACGCGCGCGCTCTCTATTTTCGTAGTCCTGATTGTGGTGATGCTGGGCGGGGCCTGGGTCCCGATGTTTCTTTTTCCTCAATGGTTGCAGAAGTTCACCGTAGTGATGCCCACGCGCTGGGCCATGGACGGCCTGGAAGCGATGACTTGGCGCGGTCTGGGCCTGGGGGCTGCCGTTGCTTCCCATAGCCGTATTGCTTCTGTTCGCGGTGCTGTTCGGCGGCCTGGCGGTGGCGCGCTTCCGCTGGGAAGTGGAAGGCTAGCGCTAGTTCAAATCCGGCGTCTGCAATAGCGGATTAAACCACGCCCGATCCCGCACGTGCGTGCGCGACTTGATGCGCCAGCCCATCGCAGTTTTCACGTACACGTCTTCGTAACCGCCGTGCCGCTCGATGCTGCCCGGTCCCTTGATGCCCATCTGCAGTAGATAAATTCTTCCCGTGGCTCCCTCAGGCGACGGCACGATCAGGTGATTGGTCATGATGTGGCTCCAGCCAGTCCAGACGAGCGGCGTCTTGCAGCCGCGCGATCCCCCGCCGATCAGCGTCGCCAGCGCCTCCCGGCCTTTCGCCAGCACCCGCCCGCCCTGCTTGAAGCCCTCATCGGAATTCTTATCGATGAAAACGCCATCGGGAGTGAACACGTCCGCGTAGTCGTAGCCGTTGTTCGAACAAGTGTCGATGCCATACGCGTAGCGGTTGGTGAGTTGAATGATCTGGTCGTAATCGAGCGCGCTAAGCGATGGCTCTTTGGCCGAAACCACCGCTGTTCTGTGATCCATCAGCATCGTCACCCACGTGCCGAGGCATGCGCCAAAGGCGATCGCGGTCAGGAATTTCCATTTCGTCATCTGTGTCTCCCGTCTCTAGATCAGTTGCTTGTGGGCACTTTTTCGGCTTTGTCGATCACCAGCACGTCCAGCTTCGCCTTGCCTGGTACCAGCCGCAAACCAAGCTGCTGCTCGACGGCGGCGGCGAGATCCGGTCCAGGGTCTGGCTCGTTATCGCTGGGAGCGGTAGCCGGGGCGGCCCCGAGCGCACGCAGATCCAGCTTGAAGTCGATGCTGAAATCGTATTTCCCGGTCAGCCCGGTCTTGTCGATCACGGGTCGGTGGAGCACGCCCCCCAACGTGGCCGTTAATTTGGAGAGCGGCTGCGCCTTGGCCACCAGGTGCGCTTGCCCGGTCGCCATGATGGTGGTCACGTATCCCGGTCCGTTCAACACACCGTCCTTAAACTTTGGGGGCCCTGGATCCAGCTCCTCGGCCGGATCCACCGTGGTGTCCTTCAGCTTGCTCCCGCCTTTTCCGATGACCAGGTCTTCCACTTGGAACTCCTTCGGCTCATGGTGCAGCATCAGCCGGAACCGCTCGGCCAGCAGGTTCTGCCACATCAGCCTGACTTGTTCTTTGGTTGCGCCCTCCGGCACCTTGACAATGATGTCGTATCGTTCGGAGTTGAGCCAGGCTGGACCGTTGATCTGGTACTCGTTCACGTCGTAAGCGGTGATGAGCAAGCCCCGCAACGTGGCATAGGTCCAGGTGATCTGGCCAGGGTCCGGTGTTCCGGGGCCGCCGCGAGCTGGTCCAAAGTAGAGTCGCGCGCCCGGCGTACGGGGCGGCGACAACTTGACCGACGCCACTTCAAACGTCGGCCTCGGCGCGGACTGCCCGAAAGTGAGCACGCACGCGAAAGCCATCAGACAGGCTCGTATGATTGTTCGCGTCATCAGACTGCTCCGTCGAATTGCCTGCTACGAGTATAATTGTCGGCGAAGTGGAGGTGTCATGTCTGCAGCGAAGTTCATGCTGATGGTTGGCGCGGTAGTGAGCGCATGCGGCAGTGCGAGTGCGCAGGGTCTAGTGACGCAACGCAATTTGTCGCTGGGGATGGCCAAGACCATCGCCGAAGCCACCATCGCGGAATGCAAGGCGAAAGGCTTCAACACAGCGGCTGTGGTGGTGGATCGGGCGGGCCAGGTATTGGTGATCCTGCGCGATGAACAGGCCACTGCGCAAACGGCCGAAATGGCTCGTCGCAAGGCTTATACCGCGCGCGTGTTCCGTAGCACCACGCTCGAGTTTCAGAAACGCACAACCGATCCGGCATACGCGGCGCAGCGCGACGTCGCCGATATCCTGGCGCTGGGCGGAGGCGTGCCAATCATGGTGGGCAACGAGATCATCGGCGGCGTGGGCAGCTCGGGCTCCAGTCAAACGCAAGACGACGCGTGCGCCAAGGCCGGCGTGGCGAAAGTCGCGGAACTGTTGAAGTAGGTATAGAATCTCTGCATGCGCGTTTCCCTCGCACTCTACGCCGCTGTGTCGGCCGTTGCTCTCACACTCGCCCCGAACGCGAACGCGTCCACCGGGCCCATCCCGCTCAATTGCGATCGTGCGTGCCTTGAAGGCGTGATGGACCAATATCTCGCGGCGTTGGTCGCGCACGATCCCAAGCGCCTGCCGCTCTCCGCCGACGTCCAAGTACACGCGAGAACGATCAGCCGATGGACGCTCGGCGACGGTTTCTGGAAAACCGTGGAGAGCGTCGGCAATTACAAGCACATCTTCGCCGATCCCGGAGCCGGGCAGGTGGCCTTCATGGGCACCATGCATGAAGCCGGCGCGCCGCTGCTGATGAGCCTGCGTCTGCGCATCCAACTCGGCCGCATCACCGAAATCGAGAGCATGTACTTCCGGCAGGGCGGCGGCGGCCCTGCCAACATCGCTGAGCTGGACAAGCCCGGCTACAAGCCCGAAGACATGTGGTTCAAGACCATTCCTCCGGCCCAGCGGCTGTCGCGCCAGGAAATGATTTCGATCGCCGACGCTTATTTCAGCGGCCTGGAGAAGAACGACGGCAAAGGCGTGAACGGCACCGGCACCTATCCGTTCACCAATGATTGCGACCGCATCGAAAACGGATCCCACACCACCAACGTTCCCCGGCCTCCAACGAGCCCAAGGACGCCATCAACGGCTTCGCGCTGGATTGCATGTCGCAGTTCAAACTGGGCTACTATTTTGTCGTTCAGGCCATTCATGACCGCCGGTATCCGCTGGTGGATGCCGAGCGCGGCGTGGTTTGGTCGCACGTGGTGTTCGATCAAGGCACGGTGAAGTTCGGGCGTTCTTTCCGATGGCCGCCCGTACACGTTCCGGGTTCTTCAACCGGCCATCCAGCATCCTGGTGACCGAAGCGTTTCTGATCGAAAACGGCAAAATCCGCCGCGTGGAGATGATCGGCCCGGGATCCGCTTCTATCATTTGGATTCGCGCATGGCCGGCGGCCTCTCCGGCAAATAGCCAACAACCAATGGCCAAAGGCCTTCCATGAATCACCGATTACTGACGTTGTTACTTCCGTCCCTGGTTACGGCCGCCACGTGGGTGGCGCCCAAAACCCCCGATGGCCAGCCCGACCTCGAAGGCACTTGGACGAACGCGACCATCACGCCTTTCGAGCGCCCTGCCGAACTGGCTGACAAACCGGTGCTGACTCCCGAAGAGGCCGCGGCGGCCGAAAAATTGGCGGCCGCGAATCGAGTCGATCGCCTCCCAAACCCGGCGATGTCGGCAGCTACAACCAGGTCTGGACCGACTCCGGAACCAAAGTCGCTCTCCACCCTCCAAACTTCATTAGTCGTCGATCCGCCGGACGGCCGCGTGCCCCTCACAGCCGGCGGCCGAAGCGCAGCGCGATTATAAAGCCGCGCACAACTCCGATTCATGGGAATACATGAGCGTGTGGGACCGCTGCATCACGCGCGGCATGCCCGCCGGCATGTTTCCCGCCGGCTACAACAACGCCTATCAAATTGTGCAGATTCCCGGCTACGTCGTCATTCTCTACGAAATGATCCACGAAACGCGCGTCATTCCCCTGGATGGCCGTCCGCATGTCTCGTCGAATATCCGCTCTGTGGAACGGCGATTCGCGCGGCCATTGGGAAGGCAACACGCTGGTGGTGGACACGACGAACTACAACAACAAGGGCTCCATCGGGACCAGCGCCGCCACGAATCGGATCAAGGGCATTCCACAGAGCGAGGCGTTGCATGTTGTGGAGCGATTCACTCGCATCGAGTCCAGACACCATCAGCTACGAAGTCACTATCGAAGACCCTCCCATGTACACTCGGCCGTGGAAGGTAGCATTTCCGTTGACGCGCAATGACAAGTATCGAATCTACGAGTACGCCTGCCACGAAGGCAATCATGCGGTAGAGAATATACTCGCCGGTGGCCGCGCGCAAGAAAAGGCGCAAGGAGACCGAAAGTGATGATGCCGCGTGTGGCGCTGTTAGGCGCCATCTTCTATCAATTGGGCGTTGCGCAAGCTAGCCACGGCCCATCGACGATGCCGCTCTGAAGGCGGCCGGCCGTACCGGCGAAGAATGGATCAGCTACAACGTCAACTGGTCCGAGCAGCGCTATAGCCCGCTCGATCAAATCAACGCGAGCAACATCAGCCGGCTGGGCCTGGCCTGGTACATCGACATTCCCGCCGCGCCGGGCCGTCCGCAGACGCACCAGGAAGGAACGCCGCTGGTGCATGATGGCGTGCTCTACAGCATCGCGCCGTGGAGCGTCGTTTATGCCGTGGACGCGCGCACGGGCAAGGAGCTGTGGCGGTCGGACCCCGAGGTGAATCAGGAAATCTGGCAATCGCGCATCTGCTGCGGCGTGGTGAATCGCGGCATCGCGCTCTATAAGGACATGGTGATCGCGCCGGTAGTGGACGGCCGGATGCGTGCGCTCGACGCGAAGACCGGCCGGCCCATCTGGGAGACGCGCGTGACGCCCGCCAACATGTCGTACACGTTCACCATGGCGCCGCGCGTGATCAAGGGCGGCAAGGTGATCATCGGAGCGTCCGGCGGCGAGTACGCGGTGCGCGGTATGTTCGCGGCTGTCGATGCCGCCACCGGCAAGATTGCCTGGACGTTTTATACCGTGCCCGGCGATCCGTCGAAGCCGTTCGAGCAGCCGGAGCTGGCCGAAGCCGCCAAGACCTGGAGCGGCGAGTGGTGGAAGATTGGCGGTGGCGGGCCGGTGTGGAACGGCATGGCGTACGATCCGGATGCGGACATCGTGTACGTCGGAACCGGGCAGCCGGGGCCGTGGTCCGATCAGGCGCGCGGCAAAGGCGACAATCTGTTCACCGATTGCATCCTGGCGGTGCGCGGCGCCACCGGCAAATTGGTTTGGTATTACCAGGAAGTCCCCGGCGACAATTGGGACTTCGATTCCATTGCCGATCTCATGCTGGCGCGACTTGCCGGTCAACGGCAAAACGCGCAAAGTGATCATGCAGGCGCCGAAGGATGGATTCTTCTACGTCCTCGATCGCCTGACGGGCGAGCTGCTCTCGGCCGAGCCTTGGGTAACGGTGAATTGGGCGTCCGGCGTGAATTTGAAAACCGGCCGTCCGGTGATCAATCCGGAGGCCAACTACAAGAACGATTCTGTTGCCGTGATGCCGGGTCCCGTCGGCGGGCACGTCTGGCCGCCATGGTCCTACAATCCGACAACCGGTCTGGTCTACATTCCGAGCCTCATCGGTCAGGCTTTCAGTTTTGCGGCGGATCCCAAGTTTGTTCCGAGCGCACCCGACCTGGGTGAGAAGGGCAAGGGGCAATACAACATGGGGATATCGTTCGCGCGCCCACGCCCCGCGAATGCCGAGGCTCATGCCGAACAACCGCGCCCCAAATAAAGATGCAAACCAGATAATCCGTTTACTCCGCCGACTCCCGATGCGGCCCTCCCGAAGATTGGTCCGGAAGGGAATGGCAACATTCTGATCGCCTGGGATCCAATCGCCGGAAAAGAGCGCTGGCGCGGTCTCGCGGCTGGACAAACTCAGGGCGGCACGATGTCGGCCGGCGATCTGGTGTTCGTGAGTATCGATAAGCGCTTAATCGTTTATCGCGCCGATAATGGCGACAAGCTGGCCGACATTACGACGGGCCTTACGATGATGAGTCCGCCGATGACCTTCATGATCGACGGCAAGCAGTACATCGCGGTGGCGGGCGGTCCTGGAAACGCGCCGCCGCCTTCATTCGGTGAGGAACCGGTGGAGAGCAAGGTCAAGTTGCCGCCGTCGCATTTGCTGGTTTATGCGCTGGATGGAAAAGCCGCGCTGCCGAAGGATCTGGTGGCTGCCGGCCGCTACCGCAAAATAAGCTTCGGCGCGGTGAGTTTCTGAACATCCTCTAGCGTAACGCCGGGCGAAAGTTCTTCCAGGACCAACCCCTCGGGCGTCACGCGAATCACCGCCAGTTCGGTGATGATGGTGTCCACCACGCGAATTCCGGTCAGCGGCAGGCGTGCATTTCTCGACAATTTTCGGGGCGCCGGTTTTGGTGGCGTGTTCCATGGCGACGATCACCCGGCGCGCGCTGGCCACCAGGTCCATGGCGCCGCCCATGCCTTTCACCATTTTTCCGGGGACCGTCCAGTTGGCCAGGTTTCCTTCGCGATCCACTTCCATCGCGCCCAGAATGCTGAGGTTGATGTGGCCGCCGCGAATCATGGCGAACGATTCGGCGCTCGAAAAGTAAGCGCTGCCGGGCAATTCGGTGACGGTCTCTTTGCCTGCGTTGATCAGGTCGGGGTCCTCTTCGCCCGGCAGAGGATAAGGGCCGACGCCGAGCATGCCGTTTTCCGATTGCAGAATGACTTCGATGCCGGGCGGGCACGTAGTTCGCGACCATGGTGGGAATTCCGATGCCGAGGTTGACGTAGTAGCCGTCGCGAAGTTCCTGCGCCACGCGGCGGGCGATGCGCTCACGCGGGTCCATTACGTTTCCTCAGATGTTCTGCGCTCGATTTTCTTGTCGTACTTTTCTCGCCTGCACGATGCGCTGCACGTAAATTCCCGGCGTGCGGACGTGATCGGGATCGATAGCGCCCGGTTCCACCAGCTCTTCCACTTCCGCGATGGTGATTTTCGCCGCGGCCGCCATCATCGGATTGAAGTTTTGAGCGGTTTTTCGATAAACCAGATTGCCCAGCCGGTCGCCACGCCAGGCTTTTACCAGCGCGAAATCAGCCGTGAGCGCGCGTTCCAGCAGGTAGCTGCGGCCGTCGAACTCGCGCACTTCTTTGCCTTCCGCGACCACCGTCCCCACGCCGGCCGGCGTATAAAACGCGGGGATGCCCGCGCCGCCCGCGCGCATTCGTTCGGCCAGCGTGCCTTGCGGGATCAGCGTGAGCTTGAGCTTGCCCGCCAGCACCAGCGATTCGAGCAGCTTGTTCTCGCCCGCATAACTGCCCAGGTGCGAAGCGATCATGCCTTTCTCCAGCATGACGCCGGAGCCGACGCCATCCATGCCCAGATTGTTGCTGATGGTGTGCAGTCCCTTGACGCCTCTTCGGACCAGAGCGCGAATCAGATTTTCGGGCATGCCGGCCAGTCCGAAGCCGCCGAGCATGATGGTGGCGCCGTCGGGAATGTCGGCGACGGCCGCGTCGCTATTAGGAAAGACTTTATTCATGTACCAGAGCTTCCCAGTGTGTCAATTCATGCATGTCAACATGCAACTGCGAAAAAGGGCCGCTCCTGGTGATATGCTGATTTGGCGGATTCCGATGCACTTTCGAAACTCAACTTACCATTCCTCGCGGCGGTTTGCGCCGCCGTCTTTCTTTCGATCCTTCCCGCCGCCGGCCAGACTGCCGCGCCGCGCATCCCCGGATGTCGGACGGCAAGCCAAATTTGACCGGGCTTTGGCAGGCGCTCGGCACCGCGGACTGGGACATTGAGGACCACAGCGCGGCCGCTGGACCGTTCTTTCAAATGGGCGCCATCGGCGCGATCCCGCCGGGGCAGGGCATCGTGGAAGGCGGCGAGATCCCCTATAAGCCGGCGGCGCTCGAACAAAAGAAAAAAAACTTGGCGAACCGTTTCAAGGACGATCCCGAGGTGAAGTGCTACATGCCCGGCGTCCCGCGCGCGGCGTATCTGCCGTATCCGTTCCAGATTATTCAATCGCAGAAGGACATTCTGTTCGCCTATGAGTACGCCACCACCAACCGGCTGATCAACATGGGCAAGCCGAGGAAGCCGCTACCGACACCTGGATGGGAACTTCGAACGGCCATTGGGAGAAGGACACGCTGGTGGTGGACGTGACCGGATTCAATGGCAACGCCTGGTTCGATCGCGCCGGCGATTTCGCCAGCGACAGCCTGCACGTGGTGGAGCGCTATTCGCTGCTGGACGCCAACACCATGAACTATGAGGCCACCATCGAAGATCCGGCGACGTTTACGCGGCCCTGGAAGATCAACTTGATCCTGTACCGGCATCGCGAGAAGGACGCCCGGCTGCTGGAGTTCAAGTGCGTGGAGTTTGCCGAGCAGCTGCTGTATGGCGACCTGGTGAGAAAGCCGAGTAAGTAGCAGAGTAACCTGGGGGGCGAAGAAATCGCCCAACAAGGAAGGAGATTTCCATGAATCAGCGAATTTTCCTGCGGATGGCCGGGTTGACGGCTATGATCGCTGCCGCGACGTTGGCGTTCGGCTGCCGGGCAGACCGCGCCCCAAGCCTCGCCGAAGTCTAGCAAGACTGCGACAGATCCCAAGACGCCGTGGGGCGACCCGGATATTCAGGGCACCTGGACCAGCGACGACACCTGGGGCGTGCCGTTCGAGCGGCCGAAGAATTTCGGAACGCGGGCGACTCTGACCGAGGACGAACTCAAGGATCGCCAGAAGAACGTGTCGCAATCCGAGGAGTTCGTGGACACCGGCGGCGCCAACTCATTCGCCCGCCAAGGCGCAGTTGCAGGCGAAAGAAAAGGGCGAGGCGCCTGCCGGCACCGCCGCCGGGACGCTTCGGCCGCGGAGTGGATGCCGCGCCCGTTCCCGGACACTGGGGCGAGTTTGCGCGCAGACCTTCGCATCAGACTTCGCAGATTGTGGATCCGCCCGATGGCCGCCTTCCTGCATTGACGCCCGAGGCGCAGGCCAAGCTGGACGCCAAGAACAAATTGCGGCGCGAGGCGATTCCGGCATCCTATACGAACTGGAGCTACTATGACCGCTGCATCACGCGCGGCGTGGCCGGATCCATTTTGCCGGTGATCTACGGCAACGGTCTGGAGATCGTGCAGACGCCTGGATACGTGGCCATTCGTTACGAGATGGTCCACGATGTTCGCATCATTCCCACCGACGGCCGTCCGCATCTGAGCTCCAACATTCGCTCTTATATGGGCGATGCGGTGGGCCATTGGGAAGGCAAGACGCTGGTGGTGGAGACCACGAATTTTCTGGGCGACCGGATGGCGGTCGGGCGTGAACGGCGATGGCGGACGCTCCCTATAGCGAGGACATGAAGCTCACCGAGCGTTTCACGCGGGTGAGCCCGAACACGGTCAATTACGAGATGATCGTGGACGATCCGAAGACCTACACGGCCACTTGGAAAGTGGCGTTCCCAATCACGCAGGAGCCCGGCTATCAGCTGTTCGAGTATGCCTGCCATGAAGGCAATATGGCCATGCACAACATGCTGAACGCGGCGCGGATGGAAGACAAGAAAGCCGCCGCGGCCGCCGACAGAAGTAGAATCAGGAGAACGAATCAATCATGAAAAACAAGCTTTTGATTGCGACAGCGGGGCTCGGATTGCTGCTGGGCGTCGCGCCGGTATGGGCGCATCATGCGTTCGCGGCGGAGTTTGACGTGAACAAGCCGCTGGTGCTGAAGGGCACCGTCACGAAGATGGAGTGGATCAATCCGCACGCCTGGATTCACTTGGACGTGAAGAATCCCGACGGCACAGTGACCAGTTGGATGATCGAAGCGGGCGCTCCGAACGGGCTGCTGCGCCGCGGATTCAACAAGGCTCGCTGCCGCCGGGTACCGAGATCGTAGTGGAAGGCTGGCAGGCCAAGGATGAATCCACCCGCGCCAACGGCAGCAACATCACTTACCCGGACGGCCGGAAGCTGTTCATCGGATCGCGGGGACCGGAGCGCCGGGGGATAAAGGCGGAGAAGGACAAGTAGAATACAGAAGTCAGAATTTGAGGAATACGAGGAAGACCAGGAATACCAGGGATACAGAGCCCGAGTGCGCGAGAATACTTAAATGCGCGCATGGTTCCTGGATTCGTTCGACGGTGTTGAGAAGCTTGCGGTTGGGCGAAGTGCCCGATCCCCAGCCAGGTCCCAATCAAGTTTTACTTCGTTTGCGATTTGCGGCGCTGAATCCGGCGGACGCATTCCTTGCGCAGGCCATGTATCCCGCCAAGCCTGCTTTGCCACACATTCTGGGGCGTGACGGTGTGGGTGAAGTGGTCGCTCGTCGGCGCGGGCGTTTCGAACGTGAAGACCGGCGACACGGTCGGCATCCTGCGCTGCGATTGCGGCGTGGAGATGTGGGGAACGCTGGCCGAGAAGGTGGTGGTTCCCGCTTCCAGCGTCGCGCCGCCGCCCGCGGGCTGGTCCTTGGAACAGACGGCCGGGGCTCCTCTGGTTTACTTGACGGCGTGGCAGGCGCTCACGCAGTGGAGCGATCCTCCCGCGCCGCTTCCCGCAGGATCGGTACTGCTGGTGACCGGCGCATCCGGCGGCGTGGGCACGGCGTCGGTGCAGCTCGGCAAATCGATGGGCCTGACGGTGGTGGCGTTATCGCGCAGCGCCGAGAAAGGCGCGAAATTGCGGGCGCATGGGAGCCGACTTCGTGTTCGATCCGGCTGATCCGAACCTGCGCAAAGCCGCAATGGCGGCGATCGCACCGAAGAAAGTGGACATTGTGGTCGATAGCGTGGGCGGGCGCTGTTCAATCAGGTGCTCGCGATGCTGGGATACGGCGGGCGCATCAGCGTGGTGGGCAGAAGCGGCGGCGAAGTGCCGAGCTTCAATACCGCTGCGCTCTTTTTCAAGCGCAATCGGATCGGTGGAGTCGCGGTGTCGGATTTCAGCGCCGAGCAGGCGCAGGCGGCATGGAAGGAGATCACGGCAAGGCTGAACGCGCTCGGGCAGAAGCCGGTGGTGGACCACGTGTTCGCGTTTGACGAAGTGAAGCAGGCGTTCGCGCGGCTGGCCGAAGGGCCCATGGGCAAGGTGCTGGTGCGGGTGGCGGGTTAGATCACCGCAGTGTAAGGAGGCAAGGTTCCAGGCTTCGCCGTCGAAATCAGGCCGATGATTTCAGCGCAGCTTTCGGGTGGAAGAACTGCGCCGGCAAGCGCTCGGAACTTGGCCGCCAATTCGTCCCAGGTGAGCGGATTCTCGGGATCGCCCTTGGGATAGCGGACGAACTTCTCATAGCGCTGGCCGTTTTCGAGTTCGATGGCGACGCGCGCCGGCCATTCCTGCGGGAAAGTCTCTTCGATGCGAGGATCTTTCACCAGCGCCACCTTGTTCATCAGCTCTCGGATCCTCGGCGAGCGCGCTTTTTCCGTCGTGAATTGATCCAGACCGGCCGCGCCGTCGATCGCCGCGACCGCCGCCCCGAAGGGCATGGAGAACTGCGCATCCACCACGGACTCCGGATTGTATTTCTTGGCGCGCGGTTCGGCGACGATGCCCCAGCCCGCTTCGAGCACCGCAACTTCGATGCGTTCAATCTGGCCGGTTCCAGGCTATGTTCGCGCATGATGGCGAGCATGCGCATCGATCGGACCCTGCATGTAGCGGCAGCAGGCGTGCGGTTTGACGGCGGTGTGCAGGATCTCGAAGGATTCGCCAAGACCGGCCGTGAGGCGGTCCGGCAACGGGTTGCGCGAGTAGCCGTGCAGAAAACCGTCGCGCCCTTCCAGGATTCTGAGCGGACCCGTGAATCCCTCGGCCGCAAGCAGCGCCGCGTGAATGCCGTTCTGCGCCGCAAGGCCGGGATGGATTCGCTTGGTCCATGCGCCGTCGGCCAGAAACTCCATCGATCCCGCGGCCATGCTGCCCGCGATCCCAACAGCGGCGAGGGTTTGATCCGCCGTCAAACCGAGCAGCTTCGCGGACGTGATGGCCGCGCCGAAAACGCCGCAGGTCGGCGTCATATGAAACCCGAGCGCGTAATGTTCCTTGGGCTGCACCGCCATCGCGATGCGGGCCGCGGCCTCGAACCCAGCGACCACAGCGGCGAAGAAAGCATCGGACGAAGTCTCGGGCACGTTTCGGCCAGCGCGAGCGCGGCGGAATACATGGTTGCGCCCAGATGAATGGACCCGCCGCTGTGCGTGTCGTCCATTTCGATGCCGTGCGCGGCCGCGCCGTTGGCCATCGCCGCGAGACCCGGAATGGTGCGCATGCGAGTGCCGATCACGGTGGAGCATCCGTTGGCGCCCATGCGTTGGATCATTCGCTGGACGGCGGCCGACGATTCTTCGCGCGAGCCGCGGATCGCGCACGCCAGATAGTCGAGCAGGAAATATCGCGCGCGATCCAGAACCTCGGCGGGCAAGATCGCTGGCTTGGAGCGGATGCAGGAATCCGACTAATTCGCGAGTGTAATCGGGCTGCTCACTTCTCATGCGGTGCCTCGTTTCGGGCGCAGAATATCGGCGGCGAAGTACGATAACGCGCTCCTTGTTCTGGTTGAAGCCGCGCGTTTCAATGGCCACGATGCCGCGGTCGGGCTTGCTGGCCGATTCGCGCATTTCCAGAACCTCTGACTCAGCATACAGCGAATCGCCCGGAAACATGGGCCGCTCGAAGACCACGCTCTCATAGCCGAGATTGGCGATGGTTTTGCCGCTGGTGTCGGCGACGCTCATGCCCACCGTCAGGCTGAAGATCAGCGTATCGAGCACCGGCCGCCGTCCCAGAGGTTGCGTGCGCGCGTAGTGTCTCGTCGATGAACAGCGGGTTCTGATTCATCGAGAGCAGCGCGAAAAGCGTATTGTCGTACTCGGTGATGGTGCGGCCCGGCCAGTGCTTGTAAATCGCGCCGACTTCGAATTCTTCGTAATAGCGGCCGAATTCCATGGCTACGAATCCACCTTATATTTCTTGAGCAGATTCCGCGCGATGATCAGCCGCTGCAGTTCGTTGGTGCCGCCGCCGATCACCACCAGCGGCGCATCGCGATAGTAGCGCTCCACCGGAAAATCCTTCGAATAGCCATTGGCGCCCAGGATGCGCATCGCTTCGAACGAAACTTCCGCCGCGGTTTCGGTGGCGAACAGCTTGGCCATGCCCGCTTCCAGGTCGCACCGTTCGCCGCGATCGCGCTTCTCGCAGGCCGAATAAATCAACAGCCGCGACGCTTCGATGTGCGTGGCCATGTCGGCCAGCTTGTTCTGGATGGTCTGGTATTCGGCGATCGGCTTGCCGAAAGTGGTGCGGCGCTGCGCGTAGCGAATGGCTTCTTCAAACGCGGCGCGCGCAATGCCCAGGCCGCGCGCGGCCACGTTCAGCCGTTCGGCTTCAAGGCCCGTCATCACTTGCTTGAAGCCTTGGCCCTCGACGCCTCCGATGAGATTCTCGGCCGGCACCGGAAAATCGGCGAAATGCAGCTCGCACGTTTCGACGCCCTTGTACCCCAGCTTGTCGATGTCGCGGCTCACGGTCATGCCGGGCGCGCCCTTCTCGATCACGAAGGCGCTCATGCCTCGATGGGCCGGTTGCGCGCTGGGATCGGTCTTGGCAAGCAGCAGGAATGTATTCCCGTGCCGCGCGTTGGTGATCCACATCTTCGAGCCGTTGACGCGATAGACGTCGCCGTCGCGCGTGGCCGTGGTGCTGATGTTTTGCAGATCCGTGCCCGCGTTCGATTCGGTGAGGCAGATGCCGCCGCGCTTCTCGCCGGTCGCCATGCCAGGCAGGAAGCGGCGCTTCTGCTCTTCGGTTCCGAAGTGCGCCACCACGTCGCACATCACGGAGTTGCTTCCGATCACGCCCGCCAGGCCCAGCCAGCCGCGCGAAATCTCTTCGAAGATCATGGCGAACGTGGTGGTGTCGACGCCCGCGCCGCCGTACTCTTCCGGGATGTTCAGGCCGAACAGCCCCATCTCTTTCATCTGCGCGACCAGCGCGTGCGGATATTCGTTGCGATGCTCCATGGCGGACGCCACCGGGATCACTTCTTTCTCCACAAACTGCCGGACCGTCCGGAGGATCAGCTCTTGCTCCTCAGTTGAGCGCTCTTCACGCGGGTCTCCAGACTACACCCGGCTTGGATCAGTTCGTCGATTTCAGCGTCGCTGTAGCCGGCTTCGTGCAGGATGGAGCGGCCGTGTTGGCCGACGCTGGGCGGGGGTCCCTGAGGAGCAGGCGGAGTGAGCGAAAGGCCGATCGGCAAGCGCGGCAGACACGATGGGCTGCTCGCCAGTCAGATTGATCTGAGTGAACAGATCCAGCGCCGCGGCCTGCGGATCTTCTAAAACTTGCCCCGGGCTTTGGATCGGATCGTTCGCGATGTCGTACTCATCGAGGAGCGCCACCCAATGCGACGTCGGCTGCGATGCGCAGCACGGTGCCAATCAGATTTTCCAGCTCGTCGACATTGGCCACGCGATCGGGATTGGTACGAAACCGCGGATCGGTGGCCCACTCTTCGTGGCAGAGCGCCGCGCATAGGCGTCGAAACTGAGCGATCGCTCGAAATGCCCAGCATGATTTGTCCGTCGCCGGTGGGCAGCGAGCCATAGGGAGCGAACGCCTTGTGCCGCGCGCCTTGCGGCTGAGGATCCACGCCCGCGAATTGCCGGTAGACCAGATGGTAGGCCATGAACAGGATGCCGGTTTGAAAGAGCGACGCGTCCACGCGCTGGCCTTTCCCGGAGCTCTTGCGCTCCAGCAACGCGGCCAGAATGCCAAGCGCCATCCAGGTGCCGGTGGTCACGTCGAGGATGGAGACGCCGGTGCGCATCGGATGTCCCGCGCCGGTGCCGGTGACGCTCATGATGCCGGTGCGCGCCTGCAGCACGGCGTCGTAACCCGGCTTGGTGTAATCCGGGCCTCGCTGGGCCATAGGCGGAAAGCGAAGCGTAGATGATATCGGGTTTGCGCGCGCGAATGGCCGCTTCATCCAGGCCCAATGCCGCCGCCTTGCCGCCGCGAAAGTTTTCGAGAAACACATCGCAACCCGACGCCAGGCGCAGCACCACTTCGCGTCCCTCGGGCTTGGCGAGGTCCAGAGTAATGGATCGCTTGCCGCGATTGAGCGCCACGAAATACGCGCCCCATTCGCCGCGATGCGGACCCATGGCGCGGCCGTCTTCACCGCCGCCGATGCGTTCCACTTTGATGATGTCGGCGCCCAGGTCCGACAGAATCATGCTGGCGGTGGGGCCGGCGACGATGCTGCTCAAGTCGAGGACGCGAATACCTTCGAGTACAGGGGCCAAGAAAACGAAGATAGCACTATCCGCCGCATCGCTTGCTGATACCATGTCCGGGATGGGTAGCGGAGGAGAATATTATGAGTGTTCGTTGGCTTGTACCATTCTTGCTTGTTGCAACTATTCCGTTGAGTGCCCAACTTTATTCGTTCGACCCTAGCGGGAGTATTTGGACCCTCTCCCAGAGCATCAATCCAAGCGGCGCCATTACGGGGTATTACCAAGACGCAACCGGTTATCATGGCTTCATCCGGGATGCGCAAGGCAACATCACCTCGTTCGACCAGAGCGGGAGTACTGCCACCTCCTCCCAGAGCATCAATCCAAGCGGTGCCATTACAGGGGGGTATGAAGACTCAACCGGTTATCACGGCTTCATCCGGGAGGCGCAAGGTAACATCACCTCTTTCGACCCGACCGGGAGTACTGGAACCTACGCCTCCAGCATCAATGCTAGCGGTGCCATAACGGGGTCCTACCGCGACGCGACCGGTGTAGACCACGGCTTCGTCCGCGATCCACAAGGAGACCCACCCACCTCATTCGACCCACCCGGGAGTATTTACACCGTTCCCTTGAGCATCAATGCTGGCGGTACCACAACGGGGTACTACAAAGACGCAACCGGTGTGTACCACGGCTTCGTCCGCGATCCACAAGGAGACCCACCCACCTCATTCGACCCACCCGGGAGTATCGTAACCTACGCCTCCAGCATCAATGCCAGCGGTGCCATCACGGGGAGTTATTCAGACGCAGCTTCTCTCAGCCATGGCTACGTCCGCGATCCACAAGGAAACATCACCTCATTCGACCCACCCGGGAGTATTGTCACGGATTACCTTAGCATCAATCCTAGCGGGGCCATTACGGCGTCATACTACGACGACGCAACCAATACTGAACACGGCTACGTTGGGAGAGTGCCGAATACCATCGATATTTCAAAATATACAGGCGCGGTCTCGGATTCCGTCTGGCAAAACGCGAAGCAAGCAGGTGTGTCGAACGTTATTGTTCAGGCGTGGGGCGGAGGTTCCCAAAACCTGTATGCGGAAAATCAGCTTCTCCGTGCGCAGAGTCCCCCCCAATAGTCTGAAGACCGGTGCTTACATCTTGCTCAACTACTTCTCAAAAGAATCCGCCGCTTATCAAGTCGGCCAAGCCATCACGGCCATCGGAACGGCGATAACGGATCTGAAGTTCATAGCCGTGGATGTCGAGATCTGTTGCGGCGAGTTTACGAGCTGGCAGGCTTCTACCCCTTACCGCTAAAAATAGCGTGATCATGGACCCAGCGAATCATATACAGAAGGTGATTACGGCAGGCACGTCTGGACCCACGGCTCCTGCCTGGAATAATACGGGCAGCACTACTCCTGATGGGACGGTGGTGTGGCAGGATACTGGTAAGGTAGTCATCGGCAAAGCGGCCCGCATCGCCAGGATCTCAGCGGCTGTTTCAGCAATTCAAGCATTAGACCTTGGGGTGGTGATCTACACTGACGGTCCAAATGGGAACTGGCAGACTATCACGGGAAACTGCGGCAGGGGCTCGACGAACAATTGCTCGATACTGATCGATGTGCCGTTGTGGGACGTCGAACACAAAAAGGGTGGATTTTATGCCGGAGACGGGCTGAAGCATTGCGGAGATGGCATCGCGGGAATGTACGGTTTCACCCCGTACTCCTCCACCACCTGGAAGGAGCGGCGGGGGAACCAGTACGCTTGGGGATTCTTACATCCATCCAGTCCGCCAATTGCTCCGTCGTGGGATGAATATGAACTGGGATTGGCGCCTGCGGCGGTGAGGGCGTGCGGCGGTGAGACCAATCTATTTGGGCTCACCGGCTCCTCCACGGTAGACCTGGACTACTTCGACCCCACGCTGTTCCAATAGGGCGGGAGCGCTGCTGGTACGGTCCAGTCTCGGCTAGTTGTCCCTAGCACTATCCGGCCTTGGACCAAGCAATCAAGAGCGCGCGAACGCGAGTAACGGGCCGCGGTCGTGGTTGTCGGCGGCCTGCAAGGCGGCGATGTAGCGCCGGCGCGCCTGGCCGGCATCCCGCAAGCCGGCGCTGCCCCAGGTGAAGCGCTCACGCCCGAGCCGCATCACCAGCAGATCCGCCATCAGGCGGGAATGTCGCCCATTGCCGTTCGGGAAGGGATGAATCTGCACCAGGCGGTGATGGAAGCGCACCGCGATTTCGTCCGGCGGATCGCTCTGGCATTCGATGCACGCCTTGGCGTCGTCGAGCAACTGGCGCAGCGCCACGGGGATCTCATAATAGGCGATCCCAAGATTGCGCTCGCTGGTCCGGAATTTCCCAGCCCAGCGCCATACTTCGCCCAGCATGTGCCGGTGCAGATCCTTGATGAATTTCTCGCTCAGCAGATCGCGGCGGCGCCGAGCGCCCAATCCTGGGCGCGCGCGATGTTCTCCTGCTCGGCTTCATTCAACTCGCTCCGATAGGCGATATACGTTGGGATCATGTCTCTCATTTCCTCCGGCGTCAGCGGCGTGGCATTGTGCGGCTGCTCGAAGAGATCGCTCAAGGCTAGTCCCAGAAGAGGCGCGGATTTGTCTCGCGCAGGATTTCGTCAAGCCGCGCTTTGGAGTACCGTCGCGGTACTTTCTGGTCTTCGAGCAGCATCGAATGTTCCACCGGCCCCCGTCGCCCGCGCAAATATGCCCGTGCCCGATCGCGAACGGCGTCTTCCAGGGGCCGCTTGGGAACCAGCGCATAGGCCAGGGTACAGTCGAGCGCTTCGGCCACGCGCCGCAGGGTCGCCAGTTCTATGGCGCCCTTGGCCTCGGATTGCTCGATCGCAACCACGGAGGGTTGCTTCACGCCCAGCCGGGTTGCCAATTGCGCCGTGGTCATGCCCAGAGCCTCACGGATGGCTTTGATCCATCCCCGTACGGGCCGCGCTACTGGGCGCAGTTTCCGGAAGCGTCGATCCAGATGCAGGCGGGATTGGGCGGTGAGCCGGGCTTTATTCATAGGTTATAGCCTATCGTAATAGACGTTGCAAATATAGTATAGGCTATCATAATAACGCGTGTCAATAGGTCATGGGCTATTGAAATGGATGCCCCATAGCTTTCTGTTGGGCCGCGGCGCAGGCAGTTTATCGGGCGCGCCGGCCGGGGGTTTTGATATTGTGGTCAGGTTCAAGGAGAGAGCGCCACGATGATGCTTCCGAAAATATTCCGCTGCCTGGCGCCGGTCGCCCTGGTGTTCTCTATCGCCGGGGCCCAACCAGTTCACCGCGTCGACGACGCCACGTTGAAAAACGCGGGCAAATCCGGTGACGATTGGCTCACTTATGGCTTCACCCCCGGCGAAACGCGCTACAGTCCGCTCGATCAGATCAACCCCAGCAACGTCAAACGGCTGGGACTCGCGTGGTGCTACGACTTGGGCGCGGGCGGCGGCGGCCAGGAAGCGACGCCGCTGGTCTGGAACGGCGCCATCTACGGCATCACCAACTGGAGCGTCGTTTTCGCCGTGGACGCGCGCACCGGCAAAGAGCGCTGGCGCTGGGATCCGGAGGTGAATCAGAACGCCGTGCGGCCCGCCATCTGCTGCGGCGTGGTGAATCGCGGCATCGCGCATTTATCAAGGCATGATCATCGCGCCGATTATCGACGGCCGGCTGCAGGCGCTGGACGCGGAAACCGGAAAGCCGGTCTGGGAGGCGCGCGTCGCGTATTCGCAGGACGAGTACACCATCACCATGGCGCCGCGCATCGCCAAGCGGCAAAGTGATCGTCGGCATCAGCGGCGGCGATCATCCCAAGCGCGGCTTCTTCGACGCCTATGACGCCATGACCGGCCATCGCCTGTGGCGCTTCTACACCATTCCCGGCGATCCGTCCAAGCCGTTCGAAAATTCCGCCATGCGCAAAGCTTCCGAAACCTGGGACCCCGATGCGTGGAAGCTCGGCGGCGGCGGCGCGGTGTGGGACGGCATCGCGTACGATCCGGAGACCGATCTGGTCTACGCGGGCACCGGCAACGCCGAACCGTGGCCGGAGGAATTCCGCGGCGCCAAAGGCAAGGACGGCCTGTACGCTTGCTCCATCCTCGCCGTCCAAGCCTCCACGGGCGAATTGAAATGGCATTACCAGTTGGTGCCCGACGACACCTGGGATTTCGACAGCGTCCAGCAGATGATGCTGGCCGAATCTCACCATCAACGGCAAGCAGCGCAAGGTGATCATGCAGGCCAGCAAGAACGGCTTCTTCTACGTGCTGGACCGCGTCACCGGCGAGTTCATCTCCGCTGAGCCGTATGCCAAGGTGAACTGGGCGAAGGGCGTGGATCCGAAGACCGGGACGGCCCATTGTGAATCCCGAAGCGCGCTACGCGCGCGAGCCGGTGACTATTTTTCCGTCGGCGGGCGGGGCGCACAACTGGTCGCCCATGTCGTTCAATCCGGCTACCGGGCTGGTGTACATTTCCGGGAACACGGGCAGCAGTTGGACCTTCGCGAGCGTGGACAAGTTCGAGCCCAAGACGGACCGGACATCGAACAATGGTCTGGTGCGTCCCATGCCAACGCCGCGCGAGAACAAGATTCCGGTGATTGGCCCGGAGCCGCTTGCAGGGACCGGAAGCCGGGGCGCACTGATCGCGTGGGATCCGGTGGCGCGGAAGTTTCGTTGGCGCATGCCGGGCGGCGGTGGGATCGGCGGCGGAACGCTGAGCACTGCGGGCAATCTCGTGTTTCAATCCATCAACGACGGTCGTCTCATGGCCTACAGCGCCGACAAGGGCGAGAAGCTGCTCGAGGTGCAGACGGGACTGAAGAGCGGCATGGGTCCCCCGATCACTTATCAATTGGATGGCAAGCAATACGTCGCGCTGCTGGGCGGGGTGGGCACCGTGATCGGCAACGCCGGGCCGCAGAACTCAGCCACTGCGACTCCACCGAGACTGCTAGTGTACATGCTGGGCGGCGCCGCGACGTTGCCGGAACCGCCGAAGCCTGAACCGCCGAAGCCTGAACCGGCGAAGCCCGAACCGCCGAAATAAAAGCCCGCGGTCTCGTGGTACATTTGAGCTTTCGCCCAAGTCGCACGAAGCCGCATGTCCGTACAGATCCTATTGCAGGGTAAGTTATTGGGTGTCGAGGAGTTCTTGCCATCCGGCCAGCCCGCCGAACCGCTCCTCACGGGCCGCCTGCGCTGGGTCAGCCTGCTGAGCGAGATTCTTCCGCGCGCTCTGATCGCCGAGCTGGGGCTTTCGAAAATGCTGCTGGGATCGAGCGGCGGCGAGCAGTTTCTGGTGGTTCTTCCCGAAGAGGTGCGGGCGCAAGCGGAAGAGTTTCTGGTCGCCGCGCGCGCGGGCATTCGCGAGCTCAGCCAAAATCGGCTGGAATTGTTCTGGGCCATCACCGAAAATCTCGGCGATTGGACCGTGGTCCGCAAGCGTTTGAACGACGAGTTCCAGCGCAAGCAAGGAACGCCGCTGGCGTCCACGGGTCTGGTGCAAATCCCAGGCGCCCGCGCCCGATCCGGCGTATTTCGAAAATCTCGGCGAGACCCTTCGCGACGCAACGCATCGTCGGCTGGTCACCCGAATCGCCCGCGGCCATCGTTACAACTGGCGGTAAACATTCCTGGACCATCGGCACTTCGCCCGATTCGGTTCCGCTCGCGCGCCACACCGCGCTTACCGATGACGGCCGAGAAACCGCGACGGCTCCCGTGCTGGCTGCCCGCGCTGAGGGTCTCCCGGTGTGGGGCGTCCTGCGAGGCGACGTGGACGGCTTCGGCATCCGCATGCGCCGGCTGCAAAGCATCGAAGAATACGTGCAGCTTTCCGTGCTCTACAAGCAGTTCTTCGCCGGCGAAGTGGAAGTGCTTTGCTCGCTGCCGGAGTTCTGGCGCAAGAGTGAATCTGCTGCACACCGGCGGCGACGATTTCGCGGTGGTGGGCGCCTGGGATGCCTTGATCGGGTTCGCGCGCGAATTGCAGCGCCTGTTCCAGCGCTTCACCGAAGAGCATCTCAAGGAATTTCCGGGGCCGGAAGGCAAGACCATCACCATGGCTCTGGCGCTGGCGCCCGAACTGGACACGCCGCTGGGATCGGTGTACGGGCGATCGCGCGATCGGCTGGAAATTGCGAAATCGGCCGACAAAGATTGCTTCTATTTGCTGGGCCGGACGCTCGAATGGAAACAGCTCTCGGACGCCGCCGAGCTGAAGGACGAACTCACCGCGATGGTGCGCGAGTTCGGCGTCGCGCCGCAATATATTCGCGATCTGTGCGGCATTTATCGCGAGACCCGGCGCGCGCCGGGCGCCAAGCGAGTGGAGCGTCCCTGGCGATTCCATCGCCGCCTGCTGCGGATCTTATGCCACGCTGGGCGGATCGCGCGCCCGCGATTTCCAAAAAGCGCGCGCCAGCCTGATCGCCGACCTGGTAGGCAAGAATCCCGCCAACATCAAAGTTGCGGCCGTCCGGGCCGCGTAGCGCTAGAATGGGCCAGACTGTCCACCGAGGGCTCGACGGAAAATTAACGTACAAACCAATACGATAAGAGGTTTGGATGGCTGATATACGAGCAGACTGAGCAAGAAGCACGTAATCCCGAAGGCGAAGCCGCGCCGGCCGCCGAAACGGTAGCCGCGCAAGCCCCGCCCGCGGAGCGCCCGGAACGCAAGCCGACGCCGCCCGAAAGCGAGCCGCAAGGCGACCGTCCGCCCCAAGGTGACCGTCAGCGACAGGGGAACGCCGCGGGCCGCCTCCGCAAGGACCAGCGCCGCGAAGGCGGACGGGCCGGCGGAAATCGTCGCAAGGCCGAGGCCGCAAGGCGCCGTGCACGGCTGGCCGCGAAGGTGGCCGAGGCGATCGGGGTGACGACCGGCGTGGTGGCGATCGTGGCCGTTTCGAAGGTCCGCCGGAAATCGACATCGAAAAGCTGATCTCCGATCCGTTGTATCTCGACAATCAGGCGCACGGCGTGGTCAGCCGCATGCGCGACATGGACTCCGGCACCAAGAGCCAATTGCGCCGTCTCTACAATGCCGTTCGCCGCGCCGTCCGCGCGCCGGAGAACGAACGGCAGCAGCAATTCGTCATGTTGCGGGCGCGTCTGGCTTACACCATCGCGCGCCATTCCTTGCGCAGCCTCGATTCGCTCGAGAAGCTGCTGCTGCAGGTGACGCGCAAGAACGACGCCCGCGGCTACGAACGCTTCCGCGATCTGTTCGAAGCCATCGTGGCTTATAACGAATAAACTTGGCAACGAATAACTAACGAGAATCCAGGAACCCGCCGACATGAGTTCGCATACCGCGCAAACGGAATTGAAGCTGATTGGGAAATTGATCGTGGAAGGCGACATCGCCTGCCAGACCGGGCTGCACATCGGGGCAGGGAAAGGATCGCTCGAAATCGGCGGCGCCGATAATCCGGTGGTCAAAGATGCTTTCGGGTTGCCCTACATTCCCGGCAGTTCGCTGCGAGGCAAGCTGCGTTCGCTGCTGGAACAATCCTCCGGCCTGGCCGTGCCGTCCGAGCTGGTTTATCTTTCGAAGCGCAAGGGCCAGGAAGTGCGCATTCATCAGAGCGAGCGGCCGGACGACGAAGTTTGCCTCCTGTTCGGGCGCAATCCCGGGCGCATGGAGCGCGTGTCGGGTGACTCGGTGGAATCGAGCGCCGCCACGCCTGCGCGTCTCACCGTTTACGATGCTCCGCTGATCGCCGAAAGCATCACGCCGCAGATGCGCGAGAACATGGACGACGAGCTCACCGAAGTGAAGAGCGAAAACGCCATCGATCGCATTACCTCGCAAGCCAATCCGCGCACGCTGGAGCGCGTTCCCGCCGGCGCGCGCTTCCACTTCCGCGTGGTGCTGGATGTGCTTTGCCCCGAAGATCGCGAGCTGCTGCCGCGCCTGGTGGAAGGCTTGCGATTGCTCGAAGACGACAGCCTGGGCGGCGGAGGATCGCGCGGCAATGGACGCGTCGCGCTTTCCAGTTTGAAACTCACCTGGCGCGGGCGCGGTTTCTACGCGTCCGGCTCGCCTGAGCAGGAGTTGCTCACGGGCGCCGATCTGGCCGGCGTGCAGTCGCTGGTCACCGCGTCCGATTTCGCGGAAAAACTCGCCGAGTAGGCATGTCGCCGGACATCTTCCAACCTGAGCTTCGCGGTTCGATTTCGTCCCGTGGGTCCGTGGCGCTTCGGCCCGGATTCGGGCGCGCGCGATCGCGTGGATTTGATCTATCACAGCGACGCGCTCTTCTCCGCGGTTTGCTCGGCAATGTCGCAGCTTGGGCTGGCTGAAGAATGGCTCGAAGCCACCGCGACGTCGGCAGACGCGCCCGCCGTGCGTTTCAGCTCGTTTTTTCCGTTCATCGGCGACACCCTGCTAGTGGTTCCTCCGCGCAGCCTGTGGCCGCCGCCCGAATCCACCAAGATTCGCTACAAGGGCGCGCACTTCGTTCCGCTGCCGGTGATCGAATCGCTGCTGTCCGACAAAGCGATCGACGAGGACCGCTGGGCCGTGGATGGCGAGAGCGAGTGCCTGGTGCTGGCGAACCCGGGCCGCGGGCCGTTTCGCGTCGCGCTGCGATCCAGCGCCGGAGTGGACCGGCTGCACAATGCCGCGGTCGAGGTCCACTCTACGGCCTGTCTCGAATTCACGCGCGCGGGCGGCCTCTGGACCATCGTTCAGTTCGCCGACGAAGCTGCCGCGTCGCGCTGGCAAGCGCCGGTTCGAAGCGCGCTGCTGCTGCTGGCCGATTCCGGACTTAGGCGGCGAGCGCTCGCGTGGCTGGGGCCGATCGGAAGCGCCCGAGTGGCAGACCGTGGACTCCGCCGCAAGCTGCCGCGGTCTGAACAAGCGCACTGGTTGTTGTCTCTCTATACGCCGGCTGAAAACGATGCCGTGGATTGGAAGCGCGGCAACTATGCCACCGTCTTGCGGAGCGGCCGCATCGAAAGCAGCGCGCGTTGGGGCGAGCCGAAACAGCCCACCACGATGATCGCCGAAGGGTCCGTGCTACTGGCGTCGAACGAACTGCGCGGCGCGGCCAGCAACGTGGCGCCCGAAGGTTTTCCGCATCCCGGTGTATCGCGCCGGATTCGCGGTCACGGTTCCCATCCCCTGGCGGGCAGCTGCATGAGCGTGTTGCATGAACTATCGCCTCACCTGCCTGACCCCCACGCTGGTCGGCGACGGCCAGAGGCTTTCTCCCATCGACTACATGGTGTGGAAAGATCACGTCAACGTTCTCGATCAATGGCGCATCTTCCGTCTGCTCGCCAAAGGCCCGCGCCTGGAAAGTTATCTCACCCAACTGAAGAAAGCCGACAAGCTCGACTTCGCCTCCTGGGGCGGCTTCGCGCAGAACTACGCCGGCCGCCGCATTCCGTTTGAACACCCCAGCTCCACGCAATATTGGGAGCGAACGCACGCCGAGCATCTGTTTATTCCCACTTTCAGTACCGGCCCCAGCGGCCCGTATCTTCCCGGCACCGCCATCAAGGGCGCGTTTCGAACGGGCGTGGTTCACGGACGCTTGACCGAGCGCTTCGTCACCGATCTCGCTACGCGCATCGAATCGGAAGGCAGAATGCCGCGCCGTCCGGCGATCTCGGTCGAAGAATCCGCGCTGGGACCGTCCGGCGCCGATCCCTTGCGCGTGCTCTCCGCTTTCGATTCGAAAACCGTTCCGGCCAGCACGTTCAAGATTTATCTGCTCCGCACTTCCACGCTCGAATCGCGCGGCGCGAGCAAGTTCGAACTGGCTTGGAAACAGATTCCGCGCGGCAGCGTGAAGCGCGCCGAAGACTCGACGCCGGTATTCGCCGAGATGGCCGCGCCCGGCAGCGTGTTCGAAGGCGAGTGGCATCAGAACGCGTTTCTCTCGCAGCCGGAGATCGGCAAGGCGCTGCGCCGCCGCGCGCCGCTGAACGTCGGCGCACTGTTCGAGCTGGTGAACGCCTACACCGAGCAACTGCTGCGCATCCAGAAGCAATACGCCGAGTGGACCGGGCTGGCTCTGCTGAAGTCGACCGTCGAGCAGCTGGAAGCGCGGCTTGACGACGGTGCGGGAAGCCCAGCGAGGCTGCGTGCTGCCGCTCGGTTGGGGCGCGGGCTTTCTTTCGAAGGTCGCGATACTGAACACGCAGGACGAGACCTATCGCGGCATCCTGCGCCAAGTGGGCTTCTACGCGCGCGCCATCCAGATCGGGCCTGCCGTTTCCGAAAACGCGGCGCATCGTGTTCCTGGGCAATCAGCCGGCCAGCCTGCCGGGGTTCGTACATCTGGAAGTGACCAGCTAGACGTGAGTAGGGTTGTTCAAGTCAACTCGCCGAGACCCAAAAGTTCCTGCCTCAACTCAAGACGCCGGGCATCGTTTAGTATGAAGTCGGCAATACTCGCATCGCTCCGCAGCCCGATCACGAACGAACCGCCGGGTTCCGGCATCCATCGCTACTGAGGAATCCGGTCAAGATGCCGTCGGGCTTTGAGTTTCAGGATGGCGATAAAATCAGCCGCATTAATCAACGCTTCGTATTCAGAACGTTCGGAATCGCTAATACAACCCTCGTTGGCCCGTTCGCCGAGCGTGGCGATCCGCGCCTGTACCGGTTCGTCGATACGGAAGGCAACCAGACGCCGAGCCGATTCAGCGTCCAGGCACCGGCTCAACGGTTCCAACAGGCTGTCAAGCCCGGCAGGCGCATCCATGCCCTGACGTTAACACAACCACCATTGCCTCGTTCTTGGACGTTCCTGGAAACAAATCCGTGCATTGCTTGCGACGCGCATCACTTCCCCCCCGCCGTGCTCCGGATAAACGCCGCCACATCGTCGTGAAACTGCTTCAGCACAACCTCATTCACGTACACCATGTGACCAGCCTCGTAGTAGTGATAGCTAATGTTGGCTTGCAGGCTATCGGGAACCGGCAGATGGTGCATCTCGTATTGGCCCTCGAAGAAAGGCGTCGCCAAGTCGTAATATCCGCCGGCTAACAGCACCTTCATCTTCGGGTTGGCCTTCATCGTGGTAGCAAGATCGGGGATCACGTTCACACCGCTCTCTGAAAACTGCGCCGGAGGTCCTCCCGGAGCCTGATGCCGCAGGTCCCATTGGAACGCCAACGGATCTCCGTCTGAGTAGAGCGACGGCTTATACGTCTGATTTTCGCCGTACTTCAACTCCGTCCGCATGTATTGATTGATCGCCGTCGTGTATGCCGACGACACGGCATTGCTTTGCGGATCGTATTCCGCCTCTTCGCTCAAACGATTGTAATCGGGTCCCTGATAGCGCGTGTCCAGCCGCCCCGTGGTGAGGCCGTTCTCATCCTGAAGTGTTTTCGAAAACGCACCGCCGCTCACGCGGAGGTTCGCTTTCAGCAGGTACGCCACGGGCAGGCCGGTGTACTGGTGAAGCTTCTCGGCCACTGCCTGCTTGCGAGCCTCCGCGAGTTCGGACCCCTCCAGCAGCGCCGACATATACTCGCCCAATGCAAATTTCTCCACCGTTTTGAGAAAAGGTTCCAGCGAAGCGGGCTGCTGAGGCAGCTTGTGATGATAGAAGGCGCTGGCGGCATAGGTGGGGAGCGCCAACGCATAGGGCTGGTCCACGCCCGGATTCCAGCGCGGTCCATCCACGCCGTTGTCGAAGCTCAGGATCGCCGACAACAGCACAATCCCGTTCAGATCCACATTGTGAAGCATCGCGCTCAGCACCGCGCTGCGCGGAGTTCCATAGCTTTCGCCAAACAGATACTTGGGCGAATTCCAGCGATTGAATTTCGTCAAAAATCGCCGGATAAATCGCTCGAACGCGTGCGCGTCCTGATCCGTTCCCCAAAAAGCCTTCTCTTTATCCTTGCCCAAGATGCGGCTAAACCCGGTTCCGGGAGCGTCGATGAACACCAGGTCGCTCGCATCCAGCAGACTGTACTCGTTGCTCAGAATTTTGTATGGCGCCGCTGGATCATGCTGGGTATCGGTGGTCGACACGCGCCGCGGCCCAAAGGACCCCATGTGGAGCCACATGGTGGACGACCCTGGCCCGCCGTTGTACAGAAACGTCACCGGCCGCGCCTCTGAGGGAGCGCCCTTCATAAAGTATGCCGTGTAGAATATCCGCGCCGTGGGCGGAGCTTCCTCGGGCTTGGCCGGGTCCAGCGGCTTCTCGCCGGTATCCGGCAGAAGCTTTCCGTCCAGTCCCATCATCGCGTCCTGCGCGTCCGTCGCGCCCACGGTCAGCGTTCCAGCCACCGCGCGATACGCGATCGCCTGGCCGCCAACAGTCACCGTGCCTTCGGTGATGGAGTCCGGTAGAACGGGCGGCGCCGGAGTTACGGCCGTCCCGGTCACGATCACTTTCGCTTCCGTCTTCGCTTTATCCTGATCCTGGGCGCGCAACATCGTGCACGAGCAAACTACGACCGCACCAATTACCAACTGGGCCCAAAGCCTATTCATCAGTCTGATCCTTTTGACCTGAAATTATTTAAATCAATGGTACTGCACTCGAGGCCGCTAGCGAGCCTATTTCAGCGCGCTCTGCCAATTCAGAAGCACGGTCACCGGAGATCCGGCCGTGTCTTCGAGTGTCGTGTCGATGAGGAACCGCTGGCCGTCCGGCGAGATGTCCCAGCGCCACGCGTTTGCGGCGCCTCCTCCCGTTCCGCCCAGCACCGGAGCGTGGAAGAGCGCCTTTGGAATTCCGAGCTGAACAGTCCCGCCGGAGGTATTCACGTCCACGGCCATCAGAGTTTCGCTGGGCGTGAAATAGAAGAGTTCTTTCCCGTCGCGGCTCCAGCGCGGCTGGCTGCCCCCGCCATTCGAAACCGGCCATTTCCCGCCCGCCGCCATTGGAAAGGGCTGCACGTACACTTCCCTGGTTCCCGATTCATTGGAAGTGTAAACCACCCAGTGCGCGTCGGGAGAAAATTTGGCCTGGGATTTCAAAAAGGGCGAAACGATGTACGGCGCCGGCTTGCGGTCGCCCGCGAGCGGAAGGTACCACAGGTCCTGGTTGCGATCCTTGCTGCGCTGCGAATACAGCAGGAATTGCCCGTCCCGAGACCAGTCCATCGTCGACTTGGTTTCGTCGGAATGTAGCAGCAGGTCCCCCTGCTGCGCGCCATTAGCCGGCTTGCGATAGATGTCCGGCGAAAGACTGCCGTTCGGCGAATAGATAATCTCGCGGCCATCCGGCGACCAAACCGCGTCGCCGCCTCCGCCGTCAAACGTTAGGCGCGTGTTTGAGCCGCGATTGAGATCCAGCATCCACACGGTCCACGTTCCTTGGTCGTCGGAGCGGCCTTCGACCACCCGCGTTCCGTCCGGCGAGAGAGCCAGTTCGTCGCGCACATCGGGCCCTCCGGGATGTCCCAGCACGCGCCCGCTCCGGTCGAACCAGGTGAGCTGTCGCTTGTTCCCGCCCGTGACCGCCATCGCCAGCACATCGGTGTTGGAAGCCGAGAACGAACCAAGAAAGAGAGTAGCGTTCATCTGGTCGGCAATCTGCACCGCTCGCCCGGTCAGTTCTAGTCGGCGTGCATCAAACGGCTGCGCCATCAGAGCCGTGCCGCGCAGAAAAAGCAATTCACCGCCGTCAGGCGAATCAGCATAAATGGCGCCCGCTGGGCTATCGACCAAGCGCTTCGCACCCTGCTCCGCGGGCTTGGCATCCAGCGACCCTGTGTAAACGCCACTCATGTTGCCCATTAGACGGTAATAAAGGAAGTGTTTTCCGTCGGGCAACAGAAACGGCCGCGCGCCACCCTGCTCGCCACGCTTTGAATCGATCACGGTGACAGGCATTGTTTCTCCTCCCGAAGCTGCAATGCGGAAGATGAAGCCCATGTTGCCGTACAAAATTACATCGTTGCGCCCCCAGGAAATTCCCGTCGCCGGATTCGTGATCGGCGCCAACACCTGCGGACTGCCTCCCGCGAGGTCGAGTCTCTTGAGATTCGATCCGGCGAAAAACGCAATCGACTGACTATCCGGCGACCACGCTGGGTCCAGACTGGCGCCTTCGGTTCCCGGCAACTCGCGCGTGTCGAGCGAGTCCATCATTCGCAGCCACAACGAATAGCGCCCATCGGCGCCGCGCACGTTGAACACCAGCTTGCGTCCGTCTGGCGAAACCGTGAAAGCGATCAACGAGCTTTTGGGCGGCAGCCCGACTTCAAACCGCATGGGCGCGAGCGCTCGCGGCTTCTCCCGAAAATGCACGAAAGCCACCGCCGCCGTGCTCAGCAGCAACAGCGCCGCGACGCCCGGCCACAGCCACTTTCGTTCCTTCGGCCCTGCGGCCTGTTCGGGTGGGCTTCCCGCCGGCGGCGCAGCATCCAACAACCTCCAAACATCTCCGATGTCGCGCAGCCGTTTGCGCGGGTCTTTCTTTAAGCACTCGACGAGAAGCCGGTGGATACTGGGCGGCGCATCGCTCAGATCGGGTTCGTCGCGAATCACTTTGGCCAGCATCTCGCCCGCGTCCTCGCCGCCGAACAGCCGGCGCCCGGTGGCCAGTTCGTGCAACACCACGCCGAAGGAAAAGATATCCGCGCGCTTATCGATGGCCTTGCCGCGGGCCTGCTCCGGAGCCATGTAGGAAGCCGTGCCCACGATCATGCCGGCCTCGGTCATGCCAATAGTAAACGTGGGCGAGTGCTCGCCGCTGCCACTGGCGGGCGCGGCCACTTTGGCAAGTCCGAAGTCGAGCACTTTCACCGTGCCGTCGGGCTTGATCTTGATGTTGGCCGGCTTGAGGTCGCGATGCGTGATGCCTCTTTCATGCGCCGCTTCAAGGGCGTCCGCGATCTGATGGCCGATGCGCAGAGCTTCCTCCAGCGGCATCGGCCCCTTCGGCGATTCGCCCTCGATGTACTCCATGACCAGGTAATTCGGGCCCACGTCATGCAGCGTGCAAATATTCGGATGATTCAGCGCGGCAACCGCCCGCGCCTCCAGCTCGAAGCGTTCCGTGAACCGCTCATTCGAGATTTTGACCGCGACAATTCGCTCCAGCCGCGTGTCGCGAGCCTTGTAGACTTCACCCATCCCACCCGCGCCGATGCGCTCGATGATCTCGTAGGGTCCCAGGCGGTCGCCCGCGGAAAGAGGCATAAGAGGTTTGATCTGTAAGTTTACCCTGATCGGAGCCGTTCCAACAGGCTCTATTTGACACGGTACGGCAAATTGCCGTATACTGAAGCCATGAAGTTCGACACCTTAGCCACAACCACCGCCCGCTTGGAGGCTCGCCTCCCAATTGAGGTTTTGGTGCGGCTGAAGCGCGCCTCGGAAATTCAGGGGCGCACGCTGACGGACTTCGTGGTGGCGGCGGCGGACGAAGCCGCGTGCCGCGCTATCGAGCAAACCGAAATCATTCGTCTTTCCGTCCAAGATCAGCGGCAGATCGCTGATGCGATTCTGAATCCGCCTGCGCCGAACAAGGCTTTGAGGAAAGCCGCCAAGCGCCATCGTGAGCTGTTCGGCGGGGAATGACGGAGGCTCCTTTCCGGCTTGCGCCGCTCGGCGCCGAACATAACCGCGACTCGTTCTGCTGCGGAGAAGAAGCTCTGGATCGTTATTTCAAGACCCAGGCCACTCAGGACATCCGCCGCCGCATTGCCAATTGCTTTGTAGCCGCGGAAGCCGCCACTGGCCTGGTTGCCGCCTATTACACCATCGCCGCGGCCAGCATTCCCTTCGTAGATCTGGCGCCGGAAGAATCGAAGCGCTTGCCGCGCTATCCCACGTTACCGGCCGTCCGGATCGGACGTCTCGCGGTCGATCAAAAGTTCCAAGGCCGCGGCCTTGGCGGCGCTCTTTTAGTGGATGCCGCCCGCCGCAGTATCCAATCGCCGCCCGCGGTCTACACGCTTTTGGTGGACGCCAAGAACGACCAGGCTGTAGCTTTCTATCAGAAATTTGGTTTCCGAACTCTGGCCAGCCAGCCTCGGATATTGTTCCTGCCCCTGGCGACGGCAGAGAAGTCTTTGCTCGCCAAAGCTGCGGTTCAAGACAGGATCTGAGCGACCGACCATGCCAAAGGTCTACTTGGAAACAACCATCGCCAGTTATTTGACGGCGCACACCAGCCGGAACCTTGTAGTAGCGGCGCACCAGGAGTTGACCCTCGAATGGTGGAATCAGCACCGGCATAGGTTCGATGTATTTGTATCCGCCCTTGTTCTTGAGGAGGCGGCCAGCGGAGATCCCGAAATGGCCGCGCGGCGTCTGGTGGAATTGCGCGGCATCCCGGTACTTGGGTTGGATGAGGACGCAAGGGCGCTGGCAAAGCGTTTCCTGGATAGCGGGCTACTACCAACTAAGGCCGTCGGGGATGCTATTCACGTTGCGCTGGCAACACTGCACGGCATGGACTACTTGCTTACGTGGAATTGCCGACACATCGCCAACGCTGAGATCGTTCGGGGACTGGTTAGATTGTGCGCAGAGGCCGGCTACGAACTACCAGCGCTTTGCACGCCGGAGCAGTTGATGGGAGACTGAGTATATGGAAGATCCAATCGTCGAGGAGGTCCGTAAGCTACGTGAAGAACGTTCGGCACGGCTCAATTTCGATGTTGACGCGATTTTCGACGATCTCAAGAAACTTGAGCGAGAGCGCGGTTGGACGGTTGTCTCCCTAGCTCCGAAGCGGACACCCGTGGCTACGGCGCAAAAGGGGCTCCTTGAGAAGGCGAGGCACTCAGGCTGAGCTGTGTCCGGCCTTATGGCACTGCGAAACCCACGTTGCTTACCAGAGTGCCGCTGGGCGTGACCACTTCAACCTTGCCCGTGGTTGCGCCGGCCGGCACGGTGGTCGAGATTTCACGCACCGAGACGACAGTGAATGCAGCCGGCACGCCGTTGAACGTAACGCTGGTCGCGCCGGTCAAATCGGACCCCAGTATTTTCACGGCTGATCCCACCAGGCCGACGGTGGGTAGGGTTTTCACGAATGGAGCGAGGTCGAGCGATAGGCTAAAGACCGTGCCATCCAAGGTGGCCTGCGTCTCGCCTGCCTGAGTTGTGCCGTAGAGTTTCCCATTGGTGTCCTGCACCAGCCGAGCGTAGGGAAAGACTCCGCCACTCCCGTCGAAGCTTTGCAGTATTGTCAGCCCTGCTTGAGAGATTTCGAAAATGGTGCCACACGCGCAGTTGCTACCGGCTCCGCCTCCCACAGTTGTCCCGTATAGATTCCCATTGGTGGCCTGACTCAGCCCACCGTCAGGATACGCTCCGTCGGACCCGCTGAAGATGTGCAGAGTTGTCAAGACGCCGGCCGGGGTAATTTTGAAAATCGTGCCATTGTCGTTGGTTGCGCCGCGATAAGTTGTCCCGTAGAAGTCTCCGTTGGTGGCTTGTACCAACCCAGTGGTAAGAACTGCTCCGTCGGTCCCATCGAAGCTGTGCAGGGTCGTCAGTTGGCCACCCGGAGTGATCTTGAAGATTGCGCCGTCGTCGCTGGTGCCGCCTTGATACGTCGTCCCGTAGAGGTCTCCATCGGCAGCCTGTACGAGCGCAGCGCGAGGACCGCCTCCATCCGTCCCGTCGAAGCTGTGAAGGGTGGTCAGCGCGCCGGCCGGAGTAATTTTGAAAATCGTCCCCCAATTGCCGTAGGCTCCGCCATAGGCGGTCGTTCCGTAGAGGTCTCCGTTGGCTGCTTGGACCAGCCCGCCGCTTGGACCCCATCCGTCGATCCCGCTGAAGCTGTACAGGGTTGTCAACGCGCCCTGCGGAGTGATTCGGAAAATCGTGCCGTCGTTGTTGGCTCCGCCTTGATACGCCGTGCCATACAAGTACCCATTGGTAGCCTGCACTAGCTCTGAACTAGGATTGGCTCCGTCACTCCCGCTGAAGCTGTAGAGGGTCGTTAGCACCCCGGCTGGCGTGATTTTGAAAATCGTGCCATCGTTGTTGGCTCCGCCTTGAGAGGTTGTCCCGTAGAGATGCCCGTTGGTGGCCTGGACGAGGGACCCCTCAGGGTAAAGGCCGTTGGTTCCATCAAAATTCGCTAGAGTCGTGAACGTCTGCGCAGGCGAAACGATCGCAGCAGCTGCGCAAATTAGTAGATACGCGCAATTCCTCTTGAAACGCTGGCTCATTATCGCCATCTCTTCAAAATTCCACGGAAATCGGGTCTAGTGTAACACCGGCTAACCTTAGGTCAAAGCGCCTATAGTACGATCGGTGCCGGTACTCCCACGTCCCGACCTGCCCCCCGGGAACTTTCCACCCCCTCCCGGAGTCTACCTTTACAACGAAGCCTGACGTTTGGGCTAGACTTTGAGTAGGCGACTGTGGCCGATACTGCTGTTGGTCTACATATTGAGGGGTGCCTGTTCTCCCACGCGGAGGAAGACGCTCTTGTCACTGCGCTGAGCCAGGGGGCCGAAGACGCATACGAAATTCTCATTCAGCGCTACCAGCAGCCGGTCTATAGCCTGGTCTGCCGCCTGATGAACCATCCCGGCGACGCTCCCGACATCGTCCAAGAGGTCTTTCTGAAAGTGTTCCGCAACATTGGCGCATTCCGCGGCAACAGCAGTCTGAAGACCTGGATTTACCGGATCGCGGTGAACGAAGCCTACAATCACCGGCGCTGGTGCTGCCGGCATCAGCGCAAGGAGCTTGCGCTCAGCTCGGAAGTAGGAACGCCGAACTATGCTGGGAGCATTACGGACCCTGGCCGGTCGCCCTACGAGCAAGCGGCCGATCACGAAACGCGCGCTCTGGTGGAGCAGGCGCTCGAGAAGTTGAATCCGAAGTTTCGCGCCGCGGTGGTCTTGCGCGATATCGAGGATCTGAGTTACGAAGACATCGCGGCGGTTCTGGACGTTTCGCTCGGAACCGTGAAGTCGCGCATCCTGCGCGGCCGCGAGGCATTGCGAAAGATTCTGGAGGAGCGGTTGGAACTGGAGACCAGCGTGCGTTGGTCTTCGCAGCCGCTGACGGAATAGTATGGAGTGCAGCAGCGTTAAACAACGAGTTTCGGCTTATTTGGACGATGCCGTGTCGGCCGAGGAGCGGCGCATGCTGAAGCGTCACTTGAATAGCTGCCGCGCGTGTGCGCTCGAATCGGAACGATACTCGCAGTTGCGTGAAACGCTGCGGTCGCTGCCCAAGGGCACGCCACCGGCGGACTTGACCACGCGTCTACGGGTGGTTGCTTCCAAGGTGCGGATGGAGTCCTTCGGCGGAGCCAGCCCGTGGCGCCGCTGGCTGGATCGCGTGGAGTTGTCGCTGCGCAATCTAATGCGTCCGCTGGCGCTGCCCGCGGCAGGTGGCTTGTGTTCGGCCGTGTTCCTGTTTAGCACACTGGTCCCAATGTTCAAGTCGGCCTATGCGTTGAGCGAGTCTGGCGACATTCCAACTATGCTGGCCACCGAGCCGTTGCTGAAATACACCGGGCCCATCACTTTCACCGAGGAAGATGCGGTGGTCGACTTGCAGCTAAACGACCAGGGCCGGGTTATGGATTTTGTGATCGTGAGCGCGCCCGGTCAGCAGAACGAAAAGCTGCGCCGAAGCATCGAGAACAACCTTTTGTTCACCGAGTTTCGCCCAGCCACCACGTTCGGCCGCGGGGTAGCCAGCACGGTTCGCATTTCCTTCCGCAGCAGCCGCAGCAGCCGCATCGACGTTCGCGGTTAACCGGCTAGTTCTTACTGAACCACGACCGTGAGGGAGTGCTAAGCTGTTGTCCATGACTACTTCCCGACGGCAGTTCCTCCAGAGTGCATCCGCCGGCGCGCTGGGGGTGGCCGTTGGCCGGGCGGAAATTCCTACCCTGGGCATGATTTTTCCCCCGGCGAACTATCCGGTTCCTCCTGAGGCCACGCTACTCTATCCATCGGGCATCCGATTCCTGGCCGAAGGCGTAGGCCTGGAGAAAATGACGGCCGAAGAGTACGACCGCGTATTCGGCCGCATCTTGCCCGCCGCCGAAAAGCTGGCCAAGCAGGGCTCCAACGCCATCTCCGTGATGGGAACATCGCTCACGTTCTACAAAGGCGCCGAGTACGAGCATCAGTTGAAGGTGCAAGTGACCAAGGCCACCGGCCTGCCATCCACCACCATGAGCACGGGAATTATCGAAGGGCTGAAGGCGGTGAACGCGCGCCGGGTCGCGGTGGCAACCGCGTACGACGAAGACGTAAGTCATCGGCTAAAGGTCTTTCTCGAAGAGTCGGGATTTGAAGTCGTATCGGTAAAGGGGCTCGGCATTGTGAGCTTCAAAGATCGCGGACCGGTGACGCCGGACGAGCTGTTAAACTTCAGCGCCGGTGTTTATGAGGGCGCGCCCAAAGCCGAAGCGCTGGTCATCTCCTGTGGCGCTTTGAAGACGCTGGAACTGATCGTGCCCCTGGAGGCGCGCTGCAAGCGGCCGGTGGTTTCCAGTACCCCGCACGCGCTGTGGGCCAGCGTTCGGCTGCTGGGCTTGAGCGGCCAGGCCAAGGGCTACGGCACTGTTTTGGCCAAGGGCTGAAACGATCGAATGAGTACGCAAACCTATCCCTACGAGACGCGGCTCGATATTCTGTGCAAGCCCCTGCAGGTCATCGACGAGAAGGCGCTCACCGACGCCGCGACGCACAAATGGTTCAACCAGACGCTGTGCAAGGTGAACGAATCGGTGGTGCGGGTAGGAGCTATACAGGGCGAGTACCACTGGCACAAGCACGATAACGACGATGAATTTTTCTACGTGGTGGAAGGCGAGCTCTTGATCGATCTTGAGGACAAGACGGTGGCGTTACAACCGAGACAGGGTTTCGTGGTGCCGAAGGGCGTGACGCATCGCACGCGTGCTACAGAACGCACTATAATCCTGATGGTCGAGAACGCAGGGATTATTCCGACTGGCGATTAGCGATTGGCTGTTGGCGATTGGCCGTTGGCGATAGCCCGCTCCAAAACTTCCCGAACATTCGCTGTCAAACGCGGCACTTCTTCGCCCTTGATTATGGGTCCATGACCAGGAACGACGGTGCGTGGAACGAGCGCCTCTAAGCGATCGAGAGACTTCAGCCACATGCGCCAATCGTCCACCGATCCGGCATCGAGATTCGGAATGTAGCCGTTGATGAGCGTGTCCGCCGAGAACAGCACACCATCGGACGGCGCGTAGACAGAGATGTTGCTGAGCGTGTGGCCGGGCGTCATCAGGATTTCCACTTCGCACGCGCCCAGATCCATCCGCATATCTTGCGTAATCGGCCGGTTCGGATTCGTCAGCTTGGTTCCCGAGAAGAACACCTCGGCTTCACGCCTGTCTCGCCGAGCAGCATTCGGGATCAAGCTATTAAACTCGTCGATCTCCGCCTGAAATTCAGCGGCCGTCCGCTGGATACTGGCGTGTCCGTAAACATCGATGCCGCGCTCGCGGAAGTAGCTGTTGCCGCCGATGTGGTCGAAATGCTTTTCCAGATTCAGGACCAGCAACTCGTTCCCGGGGCGCGCCGCGCTGGCATATCCGTGAATGGTGGCGGCCGCGAGCTCGTTGCCGCCGGTGTCCATGATCAATGTCTTTCGATCGCCCATGACGAACCCCGCGTTAACGCACCAGGGCGGCGAGTACCCGAGGCCGGTAACCGCGAAGCATCGATCGGAGAGCCGCAACTACTTCCCATCCACCGAAAACGCCAGCAGCACATTCCCCGGCATCCCGCCGCCCGCCGCATATCCCGAATTCACGAACAGCATTCCGCCGCCAATCACCGGACCCGGCCCATCCATCGATCCGCCGTGCCCATCCAGGCCGTTGACCGTCTGGTATGCTCCAGTGGTGTCGACGTCCCACAGGATGGACCCGTTGCTTGTCGAATATCCGCGCAGGTGTCCGTCCACCGAGCCTGAGAACGCCACTCCGGGAATGGCAGTCACTGCCGCCGATTGCGCGGGGCTGCAACGCTTGCGGCCTTCGGCGCACGGCACGGGCGGTGTATGCCAAACCTGTTTGCCATCCGCCAGATTCAGCGCGAACATGCCGCCGCCGCGCTTCGGATCCACATCGGTGCTCAAACTGAACGGAACAACCACGCGGCCGAGATCCGCCAGCGCGACATAAACGTTGGTCCCGTCCGTGGCCGAGCCCCATTGCACCCCTCCGTTAGTTCCACCCTGGCCGACGCGCGTGCTCCAGATCAGTTCGCCTTGATTGTCGGGATCCACAGCGTGCACCAGCCCCGACTTCTGCCCCGCCACCAGCGCGCGCTTGCCGTTCCCGAGCGTCACGAGAATCGGCCCGGAGCTGAAATCGAAATCGGGCCCGTCGGAATCCGGGCAATTGGTCTTATCGGCGATGCGGCAGGCTGATGTGTAAGCATCGGAAGCCGTCATCTGCCGCGACCAAAGAATCTTGCCGGTATCGAGATCGAAGGCCATGAACGCGTCGCTCATGCGACTGGTGGGATCGCTGTAATTGTCGCCGGTGGTCGCATAGAGCACGTTGCGCTTCACGTCGATCGACGGGCTGCTCCAAATGGGCGCGCCGGAGGGTCCCCAGAGCTGCGTGCCAATCTTGTTCTTCTTGGTTTTGTGCGCTTCCTCGGGGATGGTGTAAGTCTTCCAGATCTGCTTGCCGTTGGATGCGTCCAGCGCCACCATGCTTCCCGCGGAAATCGGCAGCACTCATAATCCGGCGACGCGCCGGCGCCCTCCTCGCCCGATGCCACCGGCACGTAGAACGCGGTTGTTATAGAAGATCGGCGAACCGGTGATATGCGCCGCCGGAAAGTGTTTCCACCTTGGTCTTCCAAAACAGCTTGCCGGTCGCGGCGTCCAGCGCGTAGGTGAACGAACTGCCGTCGCCGAAAAACGCGGCATAGTGCGATCCGGAATCGGTTTGGACGCGCCCGATACTGATGGCCGCTCGCACGCCGCTGGCGGCATTGAAGTACCAGCGGATGCAGCCCGACGCGGCGTCCAGTGAATAGACCGTGCCGCTGGTGCTGCCGATGAAGACGCGCCCGTTTGCCATGGTGGGGTGCGCGTTGGCGTCCAGCGTCGCGGGAAATCCGAACGCCCATTTGACCTTTAAATGGGGGACGTCGGTGGCGCTGAGTCCGGCCTGCGCCGCAGTTTGAAAGCGCGTGTTGAGCAGGTTCTGGCCCCAGCCGTTCCATAGCGGGCTGCCGGACGCTGCCGGATCGCCGAATTCTGGCGCCGGCGCCGTACACATGGCGGCGGCCGAGGGCGCGGTGTCCATGGGATGCGCGAACGACTTGCCGGTGACGAACTCGGCGATGGCGCGGCGGGCGGCTTCTGACTGCCGGTTGGCCATCGAGATCATGGGCCCGGATTCCATAGCCGCCAGCACCCGCTCAGGCGACATGGCGTGCAGAGCTTCGTGGCTGGGCGCGCGATCCGCTCCCCCTTCGTGGCAGGGAGCGCAGCTTCGCTTGTAGATGGCCGCGCCGTCCTGCGCGGAAACATAACCAGCCGTGTAAAGCAGGAGCAGGGAACTCGGCAGCGTAGCGGAGCCAGGATATGGCATATCGGGAAGGATTTTATCACGTTGGGGGCGCGGCTCTGTAAATCCAACACTTTACTGATTCGCCACCCCTCCCCAGGCCCACCCCATGCTTTTTGGCATAGGCTCTAAAGCCTTCCCGTACCAGTGCCGATGTAATTAACGGTGTTGTCTATGAATCGGTCATCTCTACTATTGCTGCTTTCCCTAGGCGGGTTGTGCTTGCAGGGGCAAACCTCCAGCTCCAGCTCGAGCTCCATTACGGTCTCCACCAGCCCTCCCGGTGCGCGGTTTCAGGTGGATGGCACCACGTACAACGCAACGGTGACCTTCATCTGGCCAACGGGAAGCGAGCACGTGATCGCATTTGTCACCAATCCTCCCGAACCAGGGGTTAGCACATCTGATTCAAACCTCAACGAATGGTGGAACCATCTACACTTTCACAGGATGGGAGGATAACAATGGCTTGGTGCAGCCGAGTTCAACCCCAATTCAGGTAGTAACGGCGAATCCTGCCATCACCACTTTCACCGCACAGGTTCAAATTGCCTATCGCATCAGTCTTAACTATTACAATGCCCAAGATCCCGTCGATCCGATTGTTCCGCCCACCTGCGGCGCGCCGGGAGCCATCCCCGCCGGGCAGACTCGCCCCGGCGTCGTATACTATCGGCACCCAGTGCTTCTGGTCTTCGGCTCAGGTATTTGTTCCAGCCGGCAGCACTCAGATCTTGAATGCATATCCCTATCCTGGGTTTGCCTTTACTGGCTGGTCCATCAATGGCACCACACCCACTCCGTTCCTCACATCTGTGGTAGTGAACGGCCCAGTGAGCATCACGCCCATCTTTGTCCCTGCCAAGCTGGTGTCCTTTCTAACCTCGCCGCTCGGCCTCCAAGTGCTGGTGGATCACACTCCAGTCCCAACACGGACCGTGGATGATGTGCCGAATTGTCCAAACAATGAGACCCTGCCGGTAGGCGTCGTTCAGCTCGGTTTCCCGGCGATGTGTTTCGGCGATTTTTATTTTGCGCCTGGGTCCACCCATTTTGTCAGCGGCGTAACGCCCCAAAGGGACATCAATGGAAACTGGTGGGTCTTCAGTGCAGCTGGAGCAATGGTCAGCTTCAGAATTCGATCTACCAGGTGGACAACAATGTCAATCAGTCGGCCACGCTGATCGCGGACTACGTGCAAGGAGCGGCAGTGGCGTTCGTGACATCGCCTTCGGAGCTGCAACTCACCGTCGATGGGCGTTCCAATTACAACTCTTACAACTTCTTGTGGGGAGTGGGAACCACTCACCAGGTGTCGGCGGCAGCCACGCCAGACCGGGCCGAACGGACGAGCCTACACTTTCCAAAACTGGTCCAACCAAGCTGCTGCATCGCAAACCATCACGGTTAACTCAAGCATGGTCACCAGCGGATATCGGTTGACTGCTAACTATAATGAATTGAGCCGAGTAGTGGTTCAAAGCTCGCCTTCTGGTCTAACCATTGCAAGTGGACGGAGCAACTGCGTTACGCCCTGCAATGTGGACCGGCCAACCGGCGCGACATTTCATGGTGAGCTGCGCCGACGCAGATCGCAATGGGGTACGGACGCTCGACTGGACTTCGGTTCGTGGTCGGACGGCGGAGCCTCCAACCATGCCATCACCGTCAGCCAGAACTATGCCGTCGCCACCGCCAGCTACCAAACGTTGTACCAGTTAAGCGCAACCTCCAATCCTGGCAACGGATCCGCTTTCAAGTTCTCACCTTCCTCCAGCGACATGTTCTACAAGCAGGGCACCCAGGTGACGGTGACCGCGGTCGCCGAATCCCGGATTCAAGTTCGGCCATTGGAACGGAGACCTGACCGGTAGTTACCCGTCGCGGAGTGGTCACGTTGTCGGCGCCCGACAGCGTCGTGGCGGAGATGGTTACGGTTCCCTATATCGCTCCCGCCGGTATTATGAACGGCGTGGGGCAGACGCCCAGCGACGCGGTGGCGCCCGGGATCGATCATTTCGATCTTCGGTCAGAGCCTGGCGTCGGTGGTTCAGGTTGGCCCGGTGAATCCGTTGGCGCAAACCATCGCCGGCACCACCGTAACCATTAACAATTCCATACTTCCGCTGCTCTTTGTATCGCCGACGCAGATCAACGCGCAGCTTCCTTCCAGTCTCGCGGATGGCAACTATACGTTAGAGGTCCAAAACACCGGGCAGACCTGAAATTTCCGGAACCTTGACCGTTGCGCGCGACGCCCCCGGCCTGTTCTTCTCAACCATCGGGTCAACGGCCTATGCATGGCGTTCCACGCGGACGGCTCCCTGGTCACCACCAACAGTCCAGCGGCTGGCGGCGAAACCATCTCGCTGCTCGGCACCGGATTTGGCCCCTACAAGAGCCCGATGTTCGATGGGTTCTTCCCGCCCAATCCGCCTCCCGCCGTGGCGGATTCGGTAGTGCTGTCGGTCGGTGGAGCAAAACCGACGTCAAAGTCCACGGCGGCCCCGGGTTTACCGGCGTGGTTTCCACGCAATTCGAAGTGCCGAGCGGACTCCAGAGTGGTACATCCGTGCCGGTGCTCGTGACCATCAACGGAGTGGACAGCAACACGGTGATGTTGCCGATTCAGTAGGGCGGCTACTGACCGCGGCGCCTTACTGAACGCGGACGCCTTTTGAACGCTACTGAGGATCAGGGCCACCAGATTCCAGGCAACCAGCACGGCGAAGAGCAGGTTGATGCGCGACAAGCAGTTGGCGCTTGCCCACGCGCCAGCAATAGAACCCCAGCAGGATGGCCAGGAACTTCACCGCCATCAGGCTCCCGATCGGGTTGGATCCTACGCTCAGGGCCAACCGAACCAACGGGTTGCCTTCCCGCACTCCATTGACTAGAAAGGCAATCGTGGTCAGGAAATCAAGCACTTGCAGGTAGAAATACTGCCACAGAAGCTGACTCAGCGGGCTTCGACTCCGTGATGGCGGCATCCGTCTCAGTCATTCGCCTTAAAGTAGTAGTAGAAACCCTTAGAGCGGAAGAGTACTTTCGGACCAGTACGTAAGGATTACAGATCAAAACTCTGTCCGCGTTGAGGGGCTACCACTTCCAGCCCGTAGCGCTCGCGGATGGCCGCCACGAACGCCGCCTGCTGCTCCGGCTCACCATGGACCAGGAAAACCTTCTTCAGCCCACCGGCGATCGGCTTCATCCAAGCCAGCATCTCCTCCCGGTCCGCATGCCCGCTCAAAGCGTCCAGCGTTTCCACTTCGGCGCGCAACGGCATCAGCTCGCCGAAGATCGGCACTTCCTCCCGCTGCTCTTCGATCTTCCGTCCCAGCGTATACTCGGCCTGGTAGCCGGTGAGAAGAATCGTGTTGCGCGGATCGCCGATATTGTTCTTCAAGTGATGCAGCACGCGGCCGCCTTCACACATCCCCGAAGCGGAGATGACCATGAACGGCCCGCGCAGATCGTTCAGCGCTTTCGATTGGTTCACGTCGCGCACATAGGTGAGCAGCTGGAATCCAAACGGATCGCCGCCGTTGGCGAGAAATGCGGCCGTTTCTTCGTCGTATAGCTCGGGATGCTTGCGGAAAACTTCGGTGACGTTCACCGCCAGCGGACTGTCGACGAAAATCGGAAACTTCGGGATGGCGTTGGCCTGGATCAGCTCATGCAGCATCAGCACCAGTTGCTGGGTTCGCCCCACGGCGAAGGCCGGCACGATCATTTTTCCGCCGCGCCGATAGGTCCGGTTCACGATCTCCGCCAGCTTCGCCGCCACCGACTGGATGGGTTCATGCACCCGGTTGCCGTAGGTGCTCTCCATGATCAGGTAGTCGGCCGGGGGCAGCGGCTCGGGATCGCGAATGATGGGCAATCCGGGACGGCCCAAGTCGCCCGTGAAGCCCAGCCGGACCTTTTTCCCGCCCGATTCCAGCTCCAGCAGCATGGTTGTGGATCCGAAAATATGCCCCGCTTCGAACGATTGATAAACCACGCCCGGGCCCACCTGCGGTGGGCGTGTGCATCGACACTGGGTGGAAGAGCGGAAAGGTGGCCTCGGCGTCTTCGGTGGTGTACAGCGGCTCGACCGGCCCGTTGATCGCGATGCCCGGCACGTTCAGCGATTTGCGCCGCAGGTTCCGCTTGTTCAGAAACGCGGCGTCATGTTCCTGCAGCGATGCCGAATCCTCCAGCATGGGCCGGCACAGATCCGCCGTGGCCGGGCTGGTGTAAATAGGTCCGCGAAATCCGTTCTTCACCAGCAAGGGAAGGTTGCCGCTGTGATCGATGTGCGCGTGCGACAGCATCACCGCGGAAACGTCTTTGCAAGGGAACGGAAAGTTCCGGTTGCGATCTTCGGCTTCCTTTCTGCGGCCTTGATACTCGCCGCAATCCAGCAGATAACAATTGTCGCCGACCACCAGTTGATGCATGGAGCCGGTAACCACTTGGGCCGCGCCCCAGAATGTCAGTTTCATCCTCTCAAGAATACCTTGAGATTCCGCTTGCTCACGCGCGCGGCTCAGAATCGAGACTTGGCCTTGCTGAACCCCGACCGTAAGGGAGGCGGTCCCCCTAAGGTGAACCCCCGATTGGTACTGCTCCCTTACTGATAAATTCAAGATGGATGCTCACCCTTCGGAAGCTGACCGTTATCGGTGTGTTCCTGGCCGCGCTGGTCCCGTCGGCGTACCTGGCCTGGACGCTGCGCACCATGCCGCACCTGGGCTTCTATCACGACGACAGCATCTATTGGGTCTCGGCGCGCAGCCTGGCCACGGGCGATGGATATCGCATCCAAAGCCTGCCCGGCCAGCCCTATCAAACCAAATATCCGCCGCTTTATCCCGCGCTTCTGGCCGCCATTTGGAAACTCGATCCGCAGCTTTCCCGCGAATCTTCCGCTGGCCACGCTCTTCGCCTGGCTGCTGTTGCCGCTGTTCCTGGCCGCACTGTGGTTCCTGCTGCGCGAATACGGATTCAGCCTGCGCGAGCGATATGTCTTGCTGCTGATGGCGGCGTTGAGCCCGGTGACCGTGGTGTTCAGCTTTTCACTGATGCCGGAGCTGTTGTTCACCGCGCTGCTATTGGCCAGCCTGATTCTGGCCGAGCGTGCGACGAAGCCGGATGCGCCGCGCTGGCTGGCGCTGGCCTGGCGGGCATTTGCGCCGCGCTCGCGTACCTGGCCAAATCGATCGCCGCGCCGCTGCTGCTCACGGTCCCGTTGTGCTTCGCGCTGCGCAAGCAGTTCCGAAAAGGCCGCGCTGTTCTTCGCCGCGATGCTGCCGGCCATGGCGGGATGGCAATGGTGGATGGCGCGGCACCTGGCGCATTCCTGGGACCTGGTGACGCTGTACTACACCAACTACGTCGGTTTCCAAATCTACAACGTTCCGCTGCAGCGATCTGCCGCTGGTGATCTGGTACAACCTGGACGGCTTCCTCCAAGGGGCGGGGAAGCTGCTGATCTTCGACCTGCCCTATGGCTCCAAACATCTGGAGCGCGTGGTGGCCATCGCCGCCATCGCCGGATGCGTTCGCCTGACCATGCGCAAGCGGGCGCTGCAATATCCGCTGGCCGCGCTGGGGATGTCGGCGATTCTGCTGGTGTGGCATTTTCCGCCGGATCAGCGCTTCGTCTTTCCGCTGTATCCGCTGCTGTTGATGGGGTTGGCCACCGAGGTTCGCAATATCTGCGGGGCGTTGCGCGTCGCCTGGGCGAAACCGCGCGTTGCGGATCGCATCGCCGTAGCCGGTTTCGGAGCACTGCTGGCCGGCTCTCGCGGCCTTTGCGATTTTCTGCACCGTTTTCGGACTGTCGCAGCGTAATACCCGATCTTTTCGCGTCTTATCGAGCCGATTTTCGAAGCGCGCGAGCAAGCTTATGAATGGATCGATCGCAATGTTCCGCGCGACGCGAATCTGTACGCCTACCAGGACCCAGTGCTGTTCCTCTATACCGGGCACAAAGCCTGCCGTCTGCCGATTCCTCCGAAATTTCTTTACCATGGCGACGACAGCGGCATCGACAGACTGATGGGTTCCATGGCGGATTTCGCGCGCGGCTATCAGCTCGAGTATTTGCTGCTGACGCCCGACGATTATTATCGCGATCTGGATGCCAAAGGCACGCACGGGTTCGACGGAAGCCATGCAGTCCGATGCTTTCCAAAAGCTGTTACGGAACCAGCGGCGTTGCGGTCTACAAACTCGATTCTGTGCGCGGCTTATCGCGTACAATCACAACAAGTGACTGTTCGCGTGATTCTTCTCTTCTGCGTTCTCGCCTTTTCGCTCTTCGCGCAAAAGAAGCCGATCACCATCGATGCGGTGATCCAGCAGAGCCATGAAAGCGAAACGCCGCCCGTGGTGTGGGCGCCGGATGGCAAGCAGTTCGCGCTATTTTCACGGCAGCGAGGTGATGCTCTATGACGTGGCCTCGAAATCGGAGAAGACGCTGCTAGCGCTCGCACCACTCGAAAAAGCCGCGGTGCCGGTTCCCGAGCCGCCCCGCTTCGACTGGCAGAATCGCCGCGTCAGCGAAGACAGCCTGGAGTGGACCCATTCCGGCAAGCAGTTGCTGCTGAGCGTCCGTGGCGACCTGTTTTTCTATTCGCTCGACGACCGGCACCTGGGAACAACTGACGGCCACGGCCGAGGCTGAGCGCGATCCCAAGCTTTCCCCCGATGGCTCGCGCGTGGCTTTCCGGCGCGGCCATGATCTTTACACGCTCGAAATCGCCACGCATCAGCTTTCGCGGCTCACCGACGACGGCAGCGCCACCTTGCTGAATGGCGAGCTGGATTGGGTCTATCCCGAAGAGCTGGATCTGAGCACGGCTTACTGGTGGTCGCCCGATTCCAAGCGCATCGCGTATATGCAATTCGATATTGCGCGCGAGTTCGTTTATCCCCAGATATCGCTCACCGGATTGCGCGCCGTCGCCGAGCCGGAGCGCTATCCGCAGGCCGGCACAGCCAACGCGGACGTGCATCGTCGGGGTCGTTCCAGCCTCGGGAGGCGCACACGCGCTGGATGGATCTGGGCGAGACTCGCGGCTTTCTGATCGCGCGCGTGCATTGGACGCCCGATTCCACGCGGCTGGCCATCGAGCGATTGAATCGCGTTCAGAACCACCTGGATCTGCTATTGGCCGATGCCAGCTGCGGGCGCAGCTCACTCGATCCTTTCGGAGTCAGACCCTTATTGGATCAACCACAACGACTTGTTTCATTTCGTCGGCAAAGACGAGTTCCTGTGGGGCAGCGAGCGGGACGGCTTTCTGCCACTTGTATCTTTACTCGCTCGAAGGCCAGCAGCGCAAGCGCCTCACCGAAGGGCAATTGGGAAGTGACCGACGTCGCCGGAGTCGACGAATCGCAGCAAAAGGTTTACTTTGTCTCCACGGAAGCAAGTCCTTTGGATCGAGAGCTATACTCGGTCAAACTGAATGGAAAAGATCGCACTCGGATCAGCCATGAGCCGGGCACGCACGAGATCTCGATGGGCCCCACCGCCGAGTATTATCTGGATACTTTCTCTTCTTCGACAGAACCACGCCGCGAGCGACGTGTATTCGACCGCCGGGGAGGAATGGTCCGTCTTTCGCGCCGGCTAAGCGCGCGGTGCTCGACGAGTACGCGCTGCAGCCGGCGGAAATCGTGCAGGTCAAAGTCGCAGGATGGAAAGCTGCTCTACGGGCGCTTGATCAAGCCCGCAAACTTCCGCGCCGGCGAAAAATATCCGGCGGTGGTGATGGTGTACGGCGGCCCCGGCGAGCAGACGGTTCGTGAATGCTTGGGAAGGCGCCGATTGGGCCCAGGCGCTGGCCGCGCGTGGCTTCGTGATTTGGCAGCTGGACAATCGCGGCTCCGCCGGGCGCGGGCATGCTTTCGAGACTCCGCTCTATCGCCGGTTCGGGAAAACCGAGCTGGCCGATCAGCTGGAAGGCGTCCGCTATCTGATCGCGCAGGGCTTCGTCGATCCGGCCCGCGTGGGAATTTACGGCTGGAGTTACGGCGGATTCATGACGCTGTATTCACTGCTGAACGCGCCGGATGTTTTTCGCGCCGGCATCGCGGGCGCGCCGGTAACGAATTGGCGGAATTACGACACCATTTATACCGAGCGCTATTTGGGCTTGCCGTCCGAAAATCGCGGAAGGCTACCGCGCCAGCTCACCCGTGGATTACGCATCCAAGCTAAAAGCCAAGCTCCTGATCGTCCACAATATCGAGGATGACAACGTGCTTTTCCAGAACACCGTGCAGATGACGGATGCTCTGGAGCAGGCGGGCAAGCTCTTCGACATGGTGATTTATACCGGGAAAAGCCACGGCGTCACCGGGCCTGTCCGCAGGCAACTGCTGGAAACGCTAGCCGATTTCTTCGAAACCCATCTGAAATAGCCGCAGCAGCTCGGACCGCCCTGAGAAGCTAAATACTACCCGGGATGCACGGGACCTGGTGAAGCAATGATGGGTCTCTCCACTTGAAATCGCATAAACATGCGCAACGAAGCACGAAGAGTCGTAGTTTCGATCACGATGTTTTGGGCTACAATCACGGCCTGCGGCTGTGGCTATTATGCCCTCGATGGTGGCAGCAGCGGGTGTGTGTTGTGGAATTCGACCGAAGCCTATTTGTTCATGGAAGTTAGTGATCTCGGGTTTCATCCGACGGGGGCTAGGGTTCTTTGGGTTTGGTTTAGACAGCACGTCATAGGCGGTTTCGCGGCCTATGAACCTCCTGTTGACCAGCGTGCATTTTTACTCGTCATGCGAGTCACGTCCTCAGGAGTTGAACGCCACACGGTAAAACTGGCAGACCGACTAGATGGAGGTCCGGGTAGTGACCCATATCGGTTCACGCCCATGGAAGAACACGTGTATGCATCTTGCCCGTGGATGATCGGGACTTTTCTTCAAGATGGACATTTAGTAGGGAAAGACGTTGGTGATGGACTCTGCAAGTGGGCTGGCGATCATTTCGAGAAAGCCACTGAAGACGAAAGACGACGCTTGAATGGCATCAGCCGCCTCACGGATGCAGATTTCGAGCGAGATGAAAGCGGTTGGTCACGACGTTCTTTTGGGGCGCGAAGCAGCAGCCTCGTAATGAGCGTGGAAGGCAAGTTCCGGCTTTTGGTGACGAACGTAGCGAAAGGAACCGAAAAGAGCGCCGTCACCGTCGACCTCCTGCGTCCCGGTGAGACGCCGCAGAGATTGGGAACGTACGAGGCACACGAAGGAAGGGTCAGCAAGGCCGAATATGAGCGCACTTTTTACTGAGCGCCACTGAAAGTGCCCAACGCTGGCACTGACGACCCACCGATCCTCACCCCTGCCGGTGTGGGCCGCTCGACTATAAAGGCCGGCGAAGCAGCTACCGACGTCACCGTATATGCCGGCCAATCGAAAACAGCGGCTTGCCTGATATCGTCGCCCCGGATACGTCTGGCGGCGTGTTGGTGCTGCTCAACCTAACCAGCCTAATCAAATAAGTAAACGGCCAACTCGCGCCGGCGTGCTTCACAGCGGCAGCCACACCAGCCGGTTCTTCCATTCCGATGCATCCGATGCCGTCCACACAAGAACGAGTTCATCAATTGCAGTTCCAACATCCAGTCTTTGCGCGATCAGGAATACGCCAGGGCTTTGGCCTCCGGCATCCCTGAATGCGCGGAAGTGAGTTGGCATCGTTCCGGCATCGTGCGAAACCAGCACTCGCTGGCGTTCTGCCGCCAGCACCAGCACCTCGGAACCGGTCATGCGTCCGCGAGAAAGCGAACCTTCACCGCGGGCGAGCCGTTTTCAGCTCATCCCGAGCCCGCACCAGCCTCTCGCGAAGGTCGGCAGGCAAAGGCTCTGCGTTATGCCTTCCTTCCGCCCACTTCTCGTTTTGGCGAATCAGGTATGCATCCACGCCGGCCTGATTGGCGAGGTAGTAGGCGACTGCACCGTAAACTTCTTCCAGCCGGAGGAGCTCGAAGCTCTGGCAGATCGCCTCGGGAGAATCACCGCGGCGAAAAGCATGCACGATGGAATCCAGCGAGATTCGCGTGCCGGTAACGTAGTAGTTGCCCGCGCGCTCCTCAATGTACATCTTTGCCATAGTTGGTCTAGTTGTACCGCCTCGAACGCCAGGCTCATTAAGGCCTCGCGGCTTTACCTTTATCTCCGCAAAAGGGCTTGATTTCCGATGCAGATAGTGTACACTTATTTGAAAATCATTTCCATTTACCGGGCGAAAGCGAGGAAACAAGCTCCATGCCTACACCTCAGACCCTGCTTCAGAATCTGCCGCAAATTGTCACCGCCATCGGAGGATTGGGCACCGCGGCCTTTGGCGTAGTGGATGCCAGCAAAGTCCTCTGGGGAGGCGTCAACCATATCGGTTTCCCGGGCATCCGCCACGCCGTGTCCCCATTGATTGCCGGCCAGTCAGCCAACGCGCTGCCGCCTCCGAAAATACTCGCGACGCTCCGGGCGAACTGGATGAACGGGACCGATCTCGGCAGCCAGAAGTCCATTGCCAAGTCGCTCATCAAGCTCAACCTCAACCCGGGCAATGCCGCCGATCTGGCCAAGGCGACCGGCGCGGACCCTACCGTTCTCACCGCCATCGCCACCAAGATAGCGGCCGGAACCTCGCTCAGCTCCGCCGAGTCCGATGTCTATAGCCGCTTCGATCTGATGGTCACCGCATTGCTCGACGAAGCCTACCAGCGTAGCGACCAGGTCTACCGCAATTGGACGAGAGCTTTGGCGGGGGCGGTAGCTGTTGCGCTGGCGATCGCGGGTGGAATGATGGTGAAGCCTCCCGTAGACTGGCTCTTATCAGGGCTGGTGGGCCTGTTAGCCACGCCGCTGGCCCCCATCGCGAAAGACCTTTCCACCGCATTGGCAACCGCGGTCAACACCATGCAGCTGGTCAAAAAATGACGCTATTTCTCGACGTTCGGCTCGACGCGTCGGGCGGCAATCTGGCCACCACCGTGGCCATCAACCAGGGCGCCAACATCGCCAATTATCAGAGCATCAGCCTGTCGCAATTGCTGAGCGCGATTCAGGGCCGGAACGTTTTGATCGCGACGCACGGATTCAATGTCGGCCGCGCCGATGGCATCGCGTGCTTGTCAACCTGGGAAGGGCTGCTGGATCTCCCGGAGCCGCATGCGTTTGTTGGGCTGCTATGGCCGGGCGACTCCGTCTGGCTCCACGCTCTGGCGTATCCAGAGGAGCCACGGGTCGCCGATGACGCGGGCCAGTTGATCGGGCCATTTCTGGATGCCAATTTCGGCGGCGCGGCCAGCATTTCGTTCGCCTCGCACAGTCTGGGCGTCCGGGTTCTGCTGTCTACCGTTTCTTCCATGACGCGGCCGATCCGGCGAGCCATCGTCATGGCCGGAGCGGTGGACGACGATTGCCTGACCACGGAGTTCCAGCCAGCCGCGGCCAAAATTGGTGAAATCTCGGCTCTGGCATCCGACAAGGACATGGTGCTCGCGGCGGCCTTCCCGCTGGGCAATTTCTTCGGGGGAATCCTGGACGCCGGGCATCCCTGGTGGCACGCGGCTCTAGGACGGGAGGGTCCCGCTGCGCCCTGGCCCGGAAACTTCCAGGCTCCTTTTGAGATCCCGGACAGCTGGGATTTCGGCCACGGGGATTATCTCAAGGTTGACGGTCTGCCCATACCGCCCATCGCTCCACCCGTCAACGTTGTGCCGGATCAACCCGCGCCGAACAGTCATGGATGGCAAGAAGCATGGACCGCCGCATTCGCGTCCACCCGCTTTTACTAAACCGCGACCGTCTTCTGAGCCGCGACCGTGAGGGAGTGGTTTTGCGGGCTGTTACCGGTGTCCGCCGCCGGAGGAATGCCCGCCGCCGCCGAATGACGAGGCGTGGCCGCCAGAGGAGCCAGCAGAGAACGATGCGCCTCTCGACCCTCGAGCGCTGGCCATGAGTGCGCTGCCGCTGGTAGCGCCCCGGTGCGTCGCCACATTGGCCAACCGGCTGGCGCCACTCAATCCAGTGGTGCGACTGGCGCCGCCGCCATACGCGTATCCACTGCCGCCGAACGAAGGCGCGTAAGCCACCGTCGTTGGGCTGTAGTAGGTGTAGCCGAACGGGCTGTATCCGAAGCCCGAGTAAGGCATGTAGGTGTACATTCCAAACAGGGGATTAAAAGCCCATCCGCCCAAGAACCCTGGATAAGAACCCATCCCGCCGAAGCCCATGCCATACAGGCCATAGCCCCCCAGCCCGCTGTAGCCGAGGCCGTAGTTGCCGTATCCGCCATAACCGGATCCGCCATAGCCGTTCGCCGACGCCGCGGATGCCACATTCGCTTGCGCCACGTAACTGGCGCGCCGATCGCTCCAGCGATACAGCGCATCCTGGTTGTCCGCTTTGCGGTCGAAATTCTCCGCCATCAGAACGCCGGCGAGACTGGTCTGCTTGCCGTTATGCAGCGTCAATTGTCCGGAAGGATCGGTGACCACCGCTTCGCCTTCGAACACCTGGAAGCGCGCCGGCTCTGTGTCTACGCGCCCAGCGTCCAAGCGATAGATGCCTTGTTTCACCAGACGCACTGAATCTTTCTTGTAGACCAGCTCCACCGCATTGTCCTTGGGCATTTCGGTGCTCTCGATCATGGCCGATCCGGAAAGCACTTCCACGCGAGTATCTACTAGGCGGGTGGACAGCATGCGAATGGAGCTGTTTTCGCCCAGACGCAGGAACACGCCCGGCGTCAAAAGGATTTCCGCGCGGCCGTCTTCGGTGCGAAACTCCTGGTTCTCTTTGATGTCCGGAAAGGTTCCGAATTTCGGCTCAATCGGCTTGTCGCCCAGGAAGGCGCGCCCTTCCACATATTGGACCACGCCCGAATGAGAGGAAATCACGGACTTGGGCGCAGGCCGAGCCCGCCGCCAGAACACCGCTAACGAACAGCCAGCCACCAGGAAGCGCATTGCGAAAGCTCCTTACATTAAATCCTGCTCTTCTTTGGAACGGTTGTCAACCCCGACTGGTTGCCCCGCCTGCCACCAAAACTTCCCGGTTTTGAAGGATGTAGCTGGCGATTGGGTCGAATTTGCGCTTTCCGGCCAGGCGCACCATCAGCGACAGCAGCGCGGCCTTGCGAAGGTCGTCCAACTCCAGGCTCAGGAGCGTGCAAACGTGTTCGGCCGTCCGCGCCACGTCGCCCTCCAGCAACGCGCCGAGAAACGCTTCCAGGGACTGTTCCATGCGCGGCGCCAGGCTCGGTTTCTGGCCAGGCCGTCCAGTATTTCGTCGATCTGGCGATTCAGCACCGCCCGATCCAGCACGCCGGACTCGGTGAGATCGGCGCCCACCAAGCGGGCTGCTCTTCGCTTAGAGCTCTCGATAACGCGCTGCCGCAAAAGAGCGAATGTTGCTGGTTCGGTTTGGCATGTCCAGTGCTTTCGGCTCTAGAACAATTCTGCCCTAAAATGATTTGCAGTTCAAGATGCTAACATCAGGCTAGACCCACCTTATGCGTCATCGCAGTGCTATTGTAGCCTTCCTTACGGGTATTTGTGTTCTGGCCCAAGCCGACCCGCCGAAGGCTGCCATCGCGCCGGAAGTTCAAACGGTTTTGGACGGAATCCACGCCGCCTCCCTGCGCAACGGATCTTTCCTACATCGCTTCCGACCAGCTGGAAGGGCGCGACTCGCCGTCCCATGGTTTGGATCTTGCAGCCGACTATATCGCGGCTCAGTTTCGCCGCGCGGGCCTGGAGCCGGGCGTCGGCGACAGCTATTTTCAGAACAGCGTCCATGCTAGTGGAGGAGGCCAACTACAGTAATTTCGAGTTAAGGCTTTCAGCGGGCGATCGCCAGTTTTCCGCCACGTCAAAGATTCCATCCTGCATTCCTCCGCGGCGGTGGATCTGAAGGATGCGCCGGTCTTCAAGCTGGACTTGAGCGACGAGGCCCTGGTGAAACATCTCACGGCTAGCCAGGTGGACGGCAAGGTGGTGATCACCCAGATGGAACCCAGGCTGAGCAATCAGTATCGATCGGTGAACCGGATCCTGCGCGCGGCCAAGGCGGCTCTGGTGATCTTGTCGACAAGAGAGGCGTCTCGAACCATGCCCGGCCGCACAGGCTGCCTGGTGGATGCCGAGCGAGCCAGACAGCGGTGCCGCCAGTCCCGCGCGTTTCGCTTACCGGCGAAGCAGCTACGCGTTTCTATGGCGCCTTGAAGCCTGGTTCGATGGCGACGGCATCGGTACATATCGCGGCGCCGCAGCGGACGCCCGCCACGCTGCGCAACGTCATCGGTGTTTTGCGCGGCTCCGATCCCGCCTTGCGCGATACCTACGTCTTGCTCACCGCGCATTACGATCATCTGGGTATGCGCCCGGACGGCCCTGGCGATCGAATTTACAACGGCGCGAACGATGACGGCAGCGGCACAGTCTCGGTAATGGAAGTAGCGCGCGCTCTGGCCAAGCTTCCCAAGCACCCGCGCCGCAGCATCGTCTTCATGACGTTTTTCGGCGAGGAAAAGGGCTTGATCGGCTCCGAGTATTACGCCCACCATCCGGTGTTCCCGCTCGCGAAGACCGTCGCCGATCTGAATCTGGAACAGGTGGGCCGAACCGATTCCAGCGAGGGTCCGCAAATCTCCAACGCCTCGCTCACCGGTTTCGATTATTCCGATCTAACCAGCTACGTGCAGCGCGCTGGAGAGAGCACGGGAATAACGATCTATAAGAACGCTCGGGGCAGCGACAACTACTTCTCCCGAGCGATAATTATTCGTTTGCCGAAGCCGGCGTGCCCGCCGAGACGCTGTGCGTGGCGTTCGATTATCCCGATTATCACGCGGTCGGCGATGAGTGGCAAAAGATCGACTACGACAATATGGCCAAAGTGGATCGCGCGATTGCGCTGGCGATGTTCCTGATGGCCGATAGCGAGCAGCCCGTGCGAGTGGAACGAAGCGAATCCGAAAACCGCGCCGTTCGTCAAGGCTTCGAAGCAACTGGGCCTGGAGTAGATTTCTCCATTGGTTCAATGCTGCGGATTCCATGCTCTGGGATCGCGACGCTGACGCGGCACTCCGGGCCGGGACATCCGGGATTGGAAACTTCAACCTCCGCGGGCGTCATCGCGAAAAATGGATTATCGCCCGGCGCGGGCTCGGCCGTGCCGAACAAGACCACGCGACGAATCGCCGCCGGATCGTAGCTGTTCATTGCTCCCCAGCGTGCGGCCATGCGCGCACGATCGGCCAGCGTTTGCCGGACGAACAGCATCTGGCCCACGCCGGCCATCCCCACCAGCAGCCCCATGAAAGCGGTCAGGATCAGCGCCGATTCAATCAAAGACTGTCCCTTGAATGCCCGACCGCGTCTCATTGCGCCGCCCCCGCTGTGACGGGAAACGTGACCGTCGGCCGTCCGTCCAGTTTTACTTTCATGAACAGCGCGTCCACTTCGAAACCGCGCAGCGAGACTGTACTGGCATCCGGGCTATTGATCAGCTCCACGCGATCCGTGGTAAGCCCCGCAACCAGCGGTTTGGCGCCATCGGTGGGAGCGGGATCGCCATAGACCACCAGATTGCGTACGGCATCCGCGCATCGACCCCTCGTGGTTGCAACGCAGCGTAACGCGCGCCGGCCCGAATCGCGCTGACCAACTGACCATAGGTGTAGAACGAATATCCGAGCTCGAAGATCCCGGCGAACATCACCGTGAGCAGGATCAACGATCCTGCAAATTCAATGAGCGCGCTGCCGGCTTGCCCGCGCCGATTCATTCCACCAACCTCACGGATTTGTCCGCCTTCGCCGCCACGCTCGCGGCGATCACGTTCGTTGAGCTCAGCGGCTGAAAGATTCTCAAGAAAATCACCGGAGCAGGCTCAGTCGCCACCACGCGCACGAATCGGAGACCGCCTGCTTGCTTGGGCTGCTCCTGCCAGATTGTTTGGTCGGACGAGAACTGGTCGTGATGTTAGTAATCGGTTGCGTCCCCATGTCCCATCGCATGGCATGCGGCCCATCCGCCAATCGCCCGGCGCCAGTGCGGGCGCGCGCCAGCCCCGAAGTCCGTTCCATTCAATTCCATTGCCGCGCTCAAAGCCGCGGCATCGGTGAACGACTGCAGCTCGGCCCGGATCACATACATGCGCCCGATATCGATGCCCAAGCCCGCCAGACCGAGCAGCAGCGTCATCGAGATGGCGGTGACAATGAGGACGAAGCCCCGCTGGCTCTTGGCGGGTTGGCTTGTTGGCGTTTGGCTGCTTCGCATTCGACAGACTGCCACGATCTGATCATCGGCAAGAACAGCGAATTTCCTTAGTCTTGCGCAAATTCCGCGTGTTAGACTTCCCCGTATGAAGATCCGCGCCGGCGCTGCGCTGCTCTTGCTCTCGTTTTCACTCGCCGCCACCGAACCAAATGACGCAACCCGCCACTGGTGGCACTACGTCACCGCGCTCGCGAACGACGGCATGGAAGGCCGCGACACCGGATCGCCCGCTTATCAGCGCGCCGCGCGCTATGTCGCCGCGGAGTTCGAACGGGCCGGCCTTCAGCCTGCCGGAGAGCAAGGCTATTTCCAGTCCGTTCCCATGCGGCGGGTGCAACTGAACGTCGCTGATTCTCGACGTCGCGATCGAGCGCAAGACTGGCTCACGCCCATTGGCCTGGCTGCGCGAAATCACCATGGCCGCCGCGTCCGGCCTGCCCTCTCAGATCGATGCTCCACTCGTCTTCCGCGGCTCCGCGCCCGACCCTCCGGCGGGCCTCGACGTGAACGGCAAGATCATCGTTCGCCTCAGTCCTCCGGTGGGCACACCCGCCGCCAATGTTCCCGCCCCGCCGCTTCCTTCGGGCGCCATCGGCACACTCGGGATCGACAATTTCGACGGCCCCGAACGCCGCCGCTGGCCCGCTGCTTATGCCGTCAACGTTACGCTGGCGGGCACGCCCGACACCCAACCCGATCCCGGCTCTGTTCCTCAATCCCGCCGTCGCCGAAGAACTGTTCCAAGGCTCCGGCCACACCTACGCCGAACTCAAGAAGACTCTACGACAACGGTCAACCGCTGCCCTGGTTCGAGATCCCCGCGAGCCTGCGCGCCACGCTGCGCTTCGATACTTCAGACATTGCTTCCGACAATGTTTTGGGCGTTCTCCCCGGCTCCGACCCCTTGCTCAAGGATGAATACGTCGTGATCTCCGCCCACCTGGATGGCTACGGCTTCGGCGAACCCATTCATGGCGACCGTCTCTACAACGGCGCTTTCGACGACGCCGCCTACGTCGCCACGCTGCTCGATCTCGCGGCGCAGTGGAAATCCTCCGCGACAAAACTGCGCCGTTCCGTTTTATTTGCCGTCGTCACCGGAGAAGAGAAAGGCCTGCTCGGATCGCGGTATTTTGCCGCACATCCCACCGTTCCCAAAGAGCGCATGGTTGCCGACCTCAATCTCGATCAATTGCGCCCGCTCTTCCCGCTCAAGCTGCTCACCATGCTCGCGCTCGACGATTCCACGCTGGGCGACACGGCCCGCGCCGTCGCCGAGCCTATGGGCATCCTCATCCAACCGGATCCCGAACCCGACCGCAATTTGCTGCGCCGCTCCGATCATTTCAATTTCATCCAGATCGGCGTGCCCGCCACCGGCTTCATCTTCGGCTATGAAAAAGGATCGCCCGAAGAAGTCATCTACCGGCGGTGGTACGCCGACCGCTATCACAGCCCCAGTGACGATCTGAAACAACCCTGGGACCCTGCGGCTGCGGCAAAATTCAACGAGTTCTTCCGCCGCCTGGTGGAAGCCGTCGCTAACGCCGATGCCCGCCCACAGTGGAAACCCGGCAGCCGACTGGCGCCACAAAAATAGATCTACTCTGGGCCTCGGCTCGCCACCGCCAACAGGGGCTGCCGTGAGCTTCTTTACCTGAACCACGCCCGACCCGGTCGTCTGGCGTGACAGATCGGATGTCGGAACCGTCGGAACCCGAACCCTCTGAAGGGGGTTAGAAAGAGCGGCGTGACGGATTTTAAAAGGTAGGATGAGAACGGATGGAATACAAAGGCAAGCCTACGAATCAGTTGAAGGCGGCACTGATTATAATCGCCCTAATGTTTGCCGTTGTGGGTGGATTCGTGGTCTATGTTTGGCCTTTTCATAGAGCCATTTTATGATCCAAGTAGCCCACTCCATCGCCGGAACGATAACAATCACGATAATAGTGTAGGTATGTCTCTCGAACAGGCCATTCTCGATGCCGTCCGGGCGCTACCTGCGGAGAAGCAACAAGAAGTTCTGAGCCATGCCGCTCGGCTGCGGGACGAATCCGTCAAGAAGAGGCCGTTCAAGAGCGTCCGAGGCTTCTGGGCAGATTTGGGCATTTCGCTGTCGTCTGGTGAGATCGACCAGAATCAGAATGATATGTGGAAGAACTTCCCCAGGGACGACATCTGATGCCCGCCGTTGCGGTGGATACTCAGTAAGCGCTCGTCAAGACATAACCTTGCCATTTTGACGTGGCGCATGCGCCTACTCGTGCCGCGTTCACACTCGTGTGAACGGCAGTTATTCCATATTGATCAAAGCGTGTCGAGATGAGTCTCGACACGGCGGAGTGCGTGCGCCACGCCGCGCGGCAGCGAAAACTGGAAAGGTAAAAGCGACCTCCAAGCCCGATCACGACACATATCAATTTGTTTTCCCGCTCTCATCAACCACTCCCAACTCATGCGCCTCTCGCACCCACCGCCCCGCTGCTATTCTCATCCCGATGCTCTTTTGCGCCCCACTCCACGCTGCCCTCCAACCTCCGCCGCTAAGTTGGCTTCGTTTTTGCGAAAAAACAATCGCGCCAGCCAGCCGCTCAGCCAAATAGCCAATCGCCAACTCCACTCGCCACCCAACTGATAACCTGAAACTTACATGTCTGATCACAAGCTACAGTTGATCCCGCTCGGCGGCTTGGGCGAGTTCGGAATGAATTCGATGGCCATCCGCTACGGGGACGACATCATCGTCGTCGACGCCGGCATGATGTTTCCCGACGCGGAACTGCTGGGCGTCGACATCGTCACACCCGATTTCGCGTATCTGGAGCAGAACCGCGACATGGTCCGCGCGCTTGATCCTGACGCACGGCCACGAAGATCACATCGGCGCCGTGCCGTTCCTGCTGAGCGAGATCAACGTGCCGATTTACAGCGCGCCCTTCACGCTGGCGATGGTGGAGCGGCGCCTGGAAGAACACGGGATGCTGGACGATGCCAAGCTTCACAAGGTGAAGCCCGGCTCGCGGATCGAACTCGGCCCGTTCACCATCGAGTTCATTCACGTCACGCACTCCATCGTCAGTTCCATGGCGCTGGCCATCACCACGCCGCTCGGCGTGATCATTCACACCGGCGATTTCAAAGTGGACCCCACGCCCACCGACAACGAGCCGTTCGATCTGCACACCTTCGCCGATTACGGCAAGCGCGGCGTGCTGCTGCTGATGTCCGATTCCACCAATGTGGATCGGCCCGGCTATACCGAGAGCGAACGCGCCGTGCGCCCGCGCCTGGACGAAATCTTCTATCGCGCCGAGCGGCGGCTGGTGATCTCCTGCTTCAGCTCGTCCATTCACCGGCTGCAACAGATCCTGGACGTGGCCGCCGAGTACGGCCGCAAAGTGGCGTTCCTCGGCCGCAGCATGAACAACGTCACCGAAATCGCGCATTCGCTCGGATTGCTGAGCCTGCCCGACGGCATTTTGCTGCGCCCGCAAGACATCATGCAGGCCGAGCCGAGCAAAGTGGTGGTGGTGGCGTCCGGAACCCAGGGCGAGCCGATGTCGGCGCTGTCGCGCATCGCCGTGGACAATCACAAGAATCTGTCGGTGGAGCGCGGCGACACGGTGGTGCTGAGCGCGCGCATCATTCCCGGGAACGAAAAGGGAATTTACCGGATGATCAACCACTTCGCCAAACGCGGCGCGGACGTGATCTACGGCAGCATGAATCCGCCCGTGCATGTGTCGGGGCACGGCAGTGTCGAAGAGCTGCGCCTGGTGTTGAATCTGCTTCGGCCGCGCTATTTTTTGCCGATCCATGGCGAGTACCGGCAGATGGCCAAGCACGCCGCTCTGGCGTCCCACCTGCGCGGCGCGGGGCTGGAAGAAACGTTCACGCTCGAGACCGGCGAGACGCTGGAGATCGATCGGGCGGGCGCGCGCCGGGGCGAAAAGGTGCAAGTGGGCCGGGTGTGCATCGATTCGGGCACCATCGACGAAGTGGTGGAGGACATCGTGATTCGCGACCGCCGTCATCTTTCCGAAGACGGCTTCGTGATACCGATCATCGCCATCAGCAAGAACTCGGGACGAAACGAAACGCTGCCCGAAATCGTGAGCCGGGGTTTCATGTCGTTTGAAGATGGTTCCGAGCTTGATGCAGAAGGCCAGGCAAGTGGTGGCGCGGACGCTGGAATCGTCGAGCGAAGAAGAGCGGACCGATTGGGGCGTGATGCAGGAAAAGATCCGCGCGGATTTGAAGCGCTTCCTGAATAAAGAAACGTCAGCGCAGGCCGTTGATCATGCCGGTGATTTTAGAAGTGTGAACCGCACAGCCAGCAGAACCGCGCACGTCAGTAAGCGGTGCTTCGGAAGACGAGGAATCAGCAGGAATGGCCACGATCGAAGATGCTTCGGGGTTTCGGGGTGAGGCGGAGCGCGTAGTAACGCCAGCGTCCGAAGCGGAGCTGATCGAAATTGTCGCGGCTGCGTCTCGCGATGGCGTTCCCATCACCATCGTTGGCGCGCGCACCGGGCTTACCGGCGGCTGCGTTCCGCAAGCGGCGGATGGGCGGTTTCGCTCGAAAAATTCCGGCGTCTCGAAATCTGTCCGGGCCGCGCGATCGTGGGCGCCGGCGTGTCGCTCGATGCGCTGCAAGCGGAGGCCGCGCGCACCGGCCAGTTCTACGCGCCCGATCCAACCGAGCGCACCGCCAGCATCGGCGGGACCATCGCCACCAACGCCAGCGGATCGCGCAGCTTTCGCTATGGCAGCACGCGCCGTCATATTCTGCGGACTGCGAGTCGCGCTGATGGATGGCCGCGTTCTTCCAGTGCGCCGGGGCGACCAAGTCGATTTCGATGTCCCCGAGCTGCCGCTGCCCGACACCACCAAGAACACCGCCGGATATCCGCTGGCGCCGGCGATGGATTGGATCGATCTGTTCACGGGCAGCGAAGGCACGCTCGGAATCGTGACGGAGGCCGAGCTGCAACTGTTGCCCGCGCCCGCCGATGTGCTCGCGGGCATCGTTTTCTTAATCAGCGATGGCGCTGCTCTGGATGTTGTCGACGCCTGGCGCCGCATCCCGGGCCTTCGCATGATCGAGTACTTCGATGCCAATTCGCTCGATTTTCTGCGCCCCCACTATCCCGAAATCCCGGGTCGCGCCGCGGCTGCGCTGCTGATCGAGCAGGAAGACGGCGATATCGATTTCTGGGCCGATCACGCGCCGGAGGATAGTTGGTTCGCTGCCAGCGACCAGGACCGCGAGCGTTTTCGCCGCTTCCGCCACGCGCTGCCCGAACTGGTAAATGACACCATGCGCCGCCGCGGATTCATGAAGCTGGGTTCCGACTATGCGGTTCCGCTCGCGCGCAATCACGAGATGCTGGCGTATTATCACGCGGAGCTAATGCAGCACGCGCTCGAGTATGTCATCTTCGGCCATATCGGCGATGCGCACGTTCACGTCAACATTCTGCCCAGGTCGCCCGGCCGAGTTCGAGGCTGGCCAGCGTTTGATGCTGCGATTTCGCGCGTCACGCGGTGAGCCTGGGCGGCACAGTCTCGGCCGAGCATGGGCTCGGCAAACGCAAAGCGCATTTGCTCGCGCTGCAGTATACGCCGGAGCAGATCGAGAGCATGCGGGAGGTGAAGCGGCGCTTGGATCCGCAGTGGCTGCTCAACCGGGGCAATCTGTTCGCAAAATCCGCTCTAGGCCTTTACGGTTGCAGCGTCAGCGTCGCGCTGCCTGCGGCGCCGCTGTAGATCAGCTCCAGCGACTTAATGCCCTCGGCCTTGCCGCCGTAGCGGAAGAAGAGCAGTCCGGCCTGGGGAAGAGGACGGTCGCCTTCCTGCATGGCGGACCTTTTGAACTTGCTGCTCCATCGCGCGGCGCAGCGGGAACGGCATTTTGGGCGGCAGGGAGGGGCGCTGTCGGCACCGCCATTCGCGCCGCCACCGGTGGTGAGGCTGGTTTTCGACTTCCTTCGATTCCTCGCGTTTCGGGCGGTATGCCATTCAGGATCTTTGAGCGAATGGAAAACCAGCTCGTAAGGTTCGCTGGGCAAAGCGGCCTTTTTGCCGTTGATGCGCAGAGAAAAATCGTCGCGCGCTAGCTTGACTTGGGCGCCAGCAGGCCCAAAAAGTCCGGCTTCGACCACAATGTAATCTTCGGAGGAAAAGGTATGCTCGGGAGTGGGGACCGAGTGTCCCGCGAACTCGGCGCCAATCGTTACCGTTCCGGCCTTTCCTTGCGCCTGATATTCGCTGGCGGCCGCTCGGGGAGGCATGCCCTTGCCGGGAAATTCCTTGGTGTTTGGTTCCTGATTTTTCTGGTCCTGCGCGGGCAGGCTGACGGCGGAAAACAAGACTCCCGTAATCAGGAGACCGGTACTCAATACAGAGGCTGAAACGCATTTCAGTTTACAACCTACCACAGACGGCGGCGATAAGCAGGTTCAGTATGGCGGCGCGTTTTTCGCGACGGGCTTCAGCGCCAGGTCTTGAAAATCGAAGCTGAAGTCGGTCAGCGGAGAGACGGCTTTCATCCTGGCGCGTTCGATTGTTCCGTCGGGATTGAGCGAAAAAGTGATGTAGGCATCGGCCAGCAAGGAGCGATCGTTCCAGCGCGCCACAAAAGTGTCCTGCTGCCAGTGCTCCAGCTTGCCGGTGAGCGCCGGTGTATGAGTAAAACGGATACCCAGTCCATCGCCTTTCGTTTCGATGGCGATATCGCCGTACCAGGGGTCGCGATAGCGTCCTGCATAAGATTCGAGCGCAAGCGAAGGCTTCGAATGCGAGGTCGCGCTTGCCGGCGGCCTCGCGGACCGTCTTTTCGGCTTTCTCCCTTTGGCGTTTGGCGACCGCGGCGAAGGCGGCTACCCAGTCTTTCGGCGGCGCGCTGAGATAGTGATCGAGAACCGTGTTGGCGATCGATTGAAAGGCGCCACCTTCTTCTTGATTGGTGAGAACAATCACACCAAGATTCAACTCAGGCAGCATGGCGACGATACTCACCATCCCTTGCAAGCCGCCGGTGTGCGAAGCCAGCAGGTGGCCGCGATAATCCCGCAATCCCTCGCCCATGGCGTAGTCGGAAAAATGAGGCAGCACGTCGGCCAGTTCCGGGGATGCGTCGGCAATAGGAAGAATGGTCAGCGGGCTCCAAAGAATGCGGGCCTGCCGCTCGCTGAACATCCGCTGGCCGTTCTCGAGGGCGCCTTTGTTGAGCAAGGCGATCACCCAGCGGCTCATGTCGTCCACCGAAGAGACGATTGCGCCGGCCGGGGCGTTGTTATCCAGAGGCATGTGTTCCAGCGACCGAAGCTTACCGTCGTCGAGTGCATGCGGAGCTACCACATCGGTGGAGGCGTCGATATCGCGAATACTGGTTTTGCTGTCGCGCATGTTCAGGGGCGCGAAGAACCGCTCACGAATGAATTCGGCCCATGTTTTCCCGGAGATCTGTTGGATGACGGCGCCGGCCACGTTATAAAGCACATTGTCGTAGGCGTAGGCGCTGCGAAAGCTGGTGCCGAGAGGGACGAAGCGGAGCCGGTAATTGATCTGGCTGGATGTGAAATCGCTGGCAGGCCAGAACATGAGGTCGCCGGCGCCTAGGGTCAAGCCGCTGCGATGGCAGAGAAGATCGCGGATGCGCATCTCGCGGGTGACGTATGCATCGGACATTTGAAAACCCGGAAGGCGATCCACCACGCGATCGTCCCAATCGAGCTTGCCCTCATCCACCAGCATGGCGAGGGCTGCCGACGTAAAGAGCTTGCTATTGGAGGCAATTCCGAAAATAGTGTGAGGCGTAACGGGCGCCGGATCGCCGAGCCGTCGCACGCCATAGCCTTTCAAAACGGCCACTTTGCCGTCCTTCACAATGGCGACGGCAATGCCCGGGACGTTGAACTCCTTGCGGGCATGCTCCACCACGTTATCCAAATAGTCCTGTGCCAGCAGCGGTAGGGCGATGGCGGACCAAGCCATGGCAACCGGAACAGACAAGCGCATTCTCCACCTCCTGGTTGTCATTTGCGAAGTTTCCAGCGTAGCAAAGGATCGCTTGCCCCGGAAGAGGACGGGCTCACCCACGTGATAGCATGGCCTAACGGATGGGCACAATTTCACAAAAGACGATTCTAGCGGCCGTCCTGAGCGGATGCGCGTTGCTCGGTTGCTTCGCGGCCCGTTGCACGGCTGCGGAGGCGAAGGCGGCGCCAGGCGACTGGCCTTCGTACGACCACGACCTGTCCAGTACGCGGTTTTCGCCACTGAAACAAATCAACGTGAAGAACGCCGCGACGTTGACAGCAGCGTGGACATTTTCGTTGAAGGGCGAAGGACCGGCGCCGCGCTTCGGCGGCGGAGGATCGGAAGCCACTCCGATTGTGGTGAACGGCATCATGTACCTGCCTGCGTCGGCTCGTGTAGTGGCGCTGGAGGCAGCCACGGGCAAAGAACTGTGGAACTACACCATGACCAACGGCCGCCCATCGACGCGCGGCGTGGCCTATTGGCCGGGCGACAAACAAAATCCACCGCGCATCATCTTCACCGCGGGCCGCAACCTGGTAGCGCTGAATGCGACCACGGGCAAGATCGATCCTGGGTTCGGCAAAGAGGGCGTTGTGGACATGGTGGTGGGCTACGGCGGTGTGCCGACCGTCTTCAGGAACCTGGTGATGGTGGGTGCGAGCGTCCTGGAGCTACCGGTGGGAGATCCCGGCGATACGCGAGCCTACGACGCGCGCACCGGCGCGAAACTGTGGGATTTTCATACCGTTCCCGGGCCAGGCGAAGTGGGTCACGAGACTTGGCTGAACGACGGCTGGAAAGGCCGCTCGGGCACGAATGTCTGGTCATGGCAGCTGACGGCGGACGAAAAGCGCGGCATCGTATACATGCCGATCGGCGGGCCGGCATCGAATTACTACGGCGGCGACCGCCCGGGCGCCAATTTGTTCGGCAATAGCGTTGTGGCGGTGGATGCTGAGACCGGGAAACTCAAGTGGTATTTCCAGACAGTCCATCACGATTTGTGGGACTACGATACGCCGCCTGCGCCGGTGCTTCTGGACATCACGGTGAACGGCAAGAAGATTCCGGCGCTCGCGCAGATCGGCAAGACCGGCTGGATGTTCATTCTGAATCGCGAGACAGGCAAGCCCGTATTTGGCGTGGAGGAGCGGAAAGTGACAGCGGGCGACGTGCCCGGCGAGTGGTACTCGCCCACGCAGCCGTTCCCGCTGAAGCCGCCGCCGCTGGCGCGTATGGACTTTAAGCCGGAGGATCTGGTGACGGCCGACGATACGACCCCCGAGCACGCCGCTGCTTGCAAGGCGCTGGTGGAGAAGAGCGGCGGGTTTTACAACACGGGTCCTTTTACGCCGTTTCTGTTCCACGCCGATGGCACGCCGCCGAAATCGACCATCATTTTCCCCGGTGCGACAGGTGGGACGAATTGGGGCGGTATGGCGGTGGATCCTACGGATGGATACATCTTTGCCTACACACAGGACCAGGGACAGGTGGGCTGGACGGAAAAGAAGAAGCCCGGTGTGCAGTATTCGTTCGATGAGAACGGCTCACCACTTGAATACACCCGCGCGGGTGTGGATGGCCCGGGGCCGTTTCACACCTTCACCGTGCCGGTGAAACAAGCCGACGGCACAAGGGCGAATTGGCCCTGCCAGAAACCGCCATGGGGCCGGCTAACGGCGGTGAACGCGAATACGGGCGAGTTTGCGTGGCAGATTCCGTTCGGGATCACGGAAGACCTGGGGCCGGAAAGGCTGAATACCGGACGATCGGGAGGGTTTGCCGGACCGACGGCGACCGCGGGAGGCCTGGTGTTCGCCGGCATCGTCAACGACAATCGGTTCCGAGCGATCGATTCGAAGACTGGCAAGGAACTGTGGTCGGCGAAACTGGACGCGACGGCGAATGCAGATCCGATGACTTATGAAGGCAAGGATGGCAAGCAATACGTGGCGATTGTTTCAGGGATGACGCTGACCGTGTTCGCACTGCCCTAGAGCGCCCGTTAAGATGTACGCTACGAGAGCGCATCGCGTACATTAATATAGTACACTGCGGTCATGAAGGTCACTAGCACGGAGTTTCGAAAGAACCTGTTCCAAATTGTCGAGCGAGCGCTACAAGGCGAATTTGTCGAGGTAGCCCACAAAGGCCGCGTCGTTCGCCTGGTGCCGGCAGACCAGCCAAGCAAGATGTCTCGCCTCATGTCGAGGGACACAATCAACGGGACGCCTAAGGATCTTGAACGCGGTCAAAGGCAGTTAGATGCCGAGATGCGGACGTCATGGGAGAAAAAATGGGTTCGCAAACCATGATCTCGTACCTAGATACCGACATCGCCATTTTTCTCCACTCCGGCAACGTTGCCCAATTGACCCAGCGAGCTAAGGAGCAGATCGAAAGGGCAGACCTGCTGGTATCCGCGATGGTGCTGCTCGAACTTGAAATGCTTTTTGAAAAAGGCACGATCAAATATTCGGCGTCGCAGATCCTTTCAGATCTCAACCAGCAGATCGGCGTGTCCGTCTGCCAGTTTCCCATGGCGGTAGTCATGGGCAGCGCGTTGCGAGTGAAATGGACCCGAGAACCTGGAGATCGCATTATCGTGGGTAACGCCATTGCCAACAATGAGGCGCCTTTGGTTACCTCGGATCGCCGAATCCACGAGCGGTATCCCAACGCGATCTGGTAAAAAGCCCCGCCGCGAGGATCTCAGTCGCGGCGGATACTCGGCTTTAACTACACGGAGCCTAGCGCCAACGGCCCGCAACGAACACATATCCGCCATGCCGGCGCACCCAGCGATGGTCAACCCAGCGAGCGCCGACCCGCGGAGGCGCTGCCCAGACCCCGGGGGTCCAGGCGTAGGCATTACCGTCCCACCGGTGATACCCGCCTTGCCAAACATAACCAGGACCGGGCGCTACGCCCCGAGTCTCGACTACCGCAACCGGCGGCGCAACCCGAACCACAACCTCCGCGGCGGCTGCACTGAACGTAAGCGCACTCGCAAATACCAGCCCAAGCAATCCTTTACGCAACATATCTCTGCTCCTTATCCCCAATGGGGCGAATCTGTAGTGGAAACCCGTTTACCATTACGGAACCTGATGAGCACTTGGATAACCAACTCCGCTTGCTCAAGTGCAAGGTTCGGATGGTGAACGTGTGACCACCCCTGGACAAATGACCACATATAGTCACTGTCGAGGGTCCGCCGCGCTCCAGGGTGCGCGTCGGCTCACAGGAACGACCTTGGCGCGAGTCGTGCAACAAAGGTTAGGACATGTCAACGCAATATCGCGATCCTGCGGTTTCCGAGGTGCGGCGGGAAGCGGCCCTGCTCAAGACAGGAGCGCTGCAGAACGCGATTTTTAACAGCGCAAATTTCTCAAGTATCGCCACCGATGAGAAGGGCGTGATTCAATTATTCAATGTCGGCGCCGAGCGGATGCTGGGCTATGCGGCGATCGAGGTGGTGGATAAGATCACGCCCGCCGACATTTCCGATCCGCAGGAAGTAATCGCGCGCGCCAAAGCATTGAGCCTCGAATTGGCAACGCCGATCACGCCGGGCTTCGAGGCGCTGGTCTTCAAGGCTTCGCGCGGCATCGAAGACATTTACGAGCTGACTTACATCCGTAAAGACGGCAGCCGCTTTCCGGCGGTGGTGTCGGTTACGGCGCTGCGCGCCGATCTGCGGCGGAATCATCGGCTATCTGCTGATCGGCACCGATAATACCGCGCGCAAGCAGGCGGAAGAGGCGCTGCTTAAGGCGGGGGCGCTGCAGAACGCGATTTTCAACAGCGAGAACTTCTCAAGCATCGCCACCGATGAGAAGGGCGTCATTCAATTATTCAATGTCGGCGCCGAGCGGATGCTGGGCTATACGGCGATCGAGGTGGTGGATAAGATCACGCCCGCCGACATTTCCGATCCGCAGGAAGTGATCGCGCGCGCCAAAGCATTGAGCATCGAATTGGCAACGCCGATTACGCCGGGCTTCGAGGCGCTGGTCTTCAAGGCCTCGCGCGGCATCGAAGACATTTACGAGCTGACTTACATCCGCAAGGACGGCAGCCGCTTTCCGGCGGTGGTGTCGGTTACGGCGCTGCGCGACGATCTGGGCGGAATCATCGGCTATCTGCTGATCGGCACCGATAATACCGCGCGCAAGCAGGTGGAAGCCGAGCAGAGGCTACTGGATCAGCGCCTGCGAGAACAGCAGTTCTACACGCGCTCGCTCATCGAATCCAACATTGACGCGCTGATGACCACCGATCCGGCCGGTATCATCACCGACGTCAACAAGCAGATGGAGGCGCTGACCGGCTGCACGCGCGATGAGCTGATCGGCGCGCCGTTCAAGAACTACTTTACCGATCCGGAGCGGGCCGAGGCCGGCATCAAGCGGGTGCTGAGCGGTAGTAAGGTGACCGACTATGAACTTACCGCGCGCGCCCGGGATGGCAAGGAGACCGTGGTGTCGTACAACGCGACAACCTTCCACGATCGCGACCGGAAGCTGCAGGGAGTGTTTGCCGCGGCGCGCGACGTCACGGAACGAAAACGTTTTGAACGCACGCTTCAGGAAAATAACGTCGAGCTGGAGAGAGCGAAAGCGGCGGCGGAAAAGGCCAACCTGGCGAAATCGGAATTCCTTTCCAGCATGAGCCATGAGCTGCGTTCGCCCCTGAATGCGATCCTGGGTTTCGCCCAGCTCATCAACTCCGATTCCCCGCCGCCTACACCCGCTCAGACCGCCAGTATCGACCAGATTCTGCATGCGGGATGGTATCTGCTGGAGCTGATCAACGAGATTTTGGATCTGGCGCAGATCGAGTCCGGCAAGCTGGCGTTATCCAGGGAACCGACGTCGCTGGCCGAGGTGATGCTGGAATGCCAGGCCATGATCGAGCCGCAGGGGCTGCATCGCGGCATCCGAATGACCTTTCCCGAGTCCCGCATCCCTCACTTTGTGGATGCCGACCGGACGCGGTTGAAGCAGGTTCTCATCAATCTTCTCTCCAACGCGATCAAATACAACCAAGCGAATGGAACGGTGACGGTGGATTACACCGCGACCGCCCCGGGCCGCCTGCGCGTCAGTGTCAGGGACAGCGGCGCGGGGCTGTCTCCGGAAATGCTGACGCAGCTTTTTCAGCCCTTCAACCGTCTAGGACGAGAGAGCAGCAGGGAGGAAGGCACTGGCATCGGACTAGTGATGAGCAAGCGATTGGTGGAGCTGATGGGAGGCACCATCGGGGTGGCAAGCACGGTGGGATCGGGAAGCGTTTTCTGGTTCGAACTGAACTCGGTTTCCGCTCCGCATCTGGCGGCAGACCTGGCCACACCCGTGGCAATTGCCCACTCGCCGGTTCAGCACGGCGCGCCGCTGCGCACGCTGCTCTATGTTGAGGACAACCCGGCCAATCTAAAGCTGGTGGAGCAGCTCATCGCTCGCCGCCCGGATATGCGCCTGCTGGTTGCCGGGGATGGAGATCTGGGCATCCAGTTGGCACAAGCCCACCATCCGGAGGTGATTCTTATGGATATCAATCTGCCGGGCATCAGTGGCATCGAGGCCCTAAAAATCCTTCGCTCTGACCCGGCGACAGCGCACATTCCCGTGATGGCTCTCAGCGCCAATGCGATGCCTCGCGACATCGAGAAGGGCCTGCAGGCTGGATTCTTCCGCTATCTGACTAAGCCGATCAAAGTCCAAGAGTTTATGGATACTTTGGACGTGGCATTAGAATTCGCGGGACAAGGCGCTGGTCAGGCCAAGTGAATCAGAACGAAGGGCATGGTCAGCTCAGCCGACATTCTCAACGCTAGAATCCTGGTGGTGGACGATCAGGAAGCCAATGTCCGCCTTCTGGAGGGCATGCTGCGCGTGGCCGGTTATACGTGCGTTCAGTCTACGACGGATCCGAGCGCGGTCTTGGAACTCTACCGTGAGAACCGTTACGGCCTCATCCTGCTGGATATCCAAATGCCCGGCATGGACGGATTCCAGGTGATGCAGGGCCTGAAGGAAATCGAAGGGGACGGCTATCTTCCGGTATTGGCGATCACCGCGCAGCCGAGTCACAAGCTGCGCGCACTCGAAGCCGGCGCAAAAGATTTCGTTAGCAAACCGTTTGATATGGCCGAGCTGCGGGCGCGAGTCCACAACATTCTGGAAGTGCGCCTGTTGCACCAGGAAACGAAGAACTACAGCCAAATGCTGGAGCGGACGGTACGGGAACTAGAGGTGAGCCGCGAGGTGATTCGTCTTAAAACAATGGAGGAACGCAAGAAGAGCGAGCAGGAATTAGCCTTGGCGCAAGAGACTCAGGAGAGCCTGCTCCCGCGATGCCTGCCCAGGTTTGAGAATTTTCGCATCCACGCCTTTAACAAACCCACGCGTTACGTGGGGGGAGATTTTTACGATTTTCTGCAATTGAGTTCGGGGGATTGGATGGGTGTGCTGGCGGATGTCTCCGGCAAAGGGATGCCCGCGGCCCTGTTAAGTTCGATGGTACTGGGCGCTCTGAGTATGGAATTCCGGTCCAGGCCTCAACCGCAGGAAGTCTTGAGCCGGGTAAACCAGCTGCTTTGTGAAAAATCTCTTCCTTTCCAGTTCGTCACGCTGTTTCTGTTCTTACTGAGCCAGGATGGCGTCGGGCAATTCATCAGCGCTGGACATAATGCCGCCTATCTGTTCCGCTCAGCTACAGGAAAGATCGAAGCGCTGCTCCCGGACGCTTATTTCCTGGGGATGTTCGATTTCGCCTGCTACGAATCCAGGGCGCTCCATCTGGACCAAGGAGACATTCTGGTGGTGTACTCGGACGGACTCACAGACGCGGAAAATCCGCAGGAAGAAATGTTCGGAGAGAAAAGACTGCTGGAAATCATCCAGCAAGAGGGCCCCTTGGGAGGTTGCGCCGTGGAGCAGAGATTCCTGAAAGCCATCGAGGATTTCACGCAGGGCATGCCGCAGACTGACGACATTACGTTTGTGGTGGTGGAAAAATGCCGGTGAAACAATGGCAGCGCGCCGTCAAAAAAAGGCTCAAAGCGGTATTCGGCGGAAGAGGTTAATCCATTCCTCAGCTTCGGTGAGATGCCAGATCAGGAGAATCTCTTCCATGGCCGTCCTTATCGGCATGGAGCTGGAAATCAGAATCAGACCGGGGCTGTCGCTTCCGGTGATGAATTTCCCGAAATGCCGCGGTCGGCGAGGAAACGGACCCGCAACCCTACCCCGGCAGGGCTTGTTCACGTGCCCGGGTTAGTTTCTTGGACAGCCTCTCGGGAAGCGGCGATTGTTTGGCGGCCAGCTGTTGCGACAGCCGCTCTTGTGCGGAAAGATACTGTTCCACGGCTTCCTTGTTCGCCAGATAAAATGTGATCGCGCCATAGGCGTTTTCCAGCGATCCGATGAAAGGGAAGGACCGCAGGATGCTCTCAGCGAGGAGCCGTTCTTGAACGAGTGGACAACACTATCCAACGAGATCCGCGTGCCAGAGATATAGTAACCGCCTCCGCGTTGCTCTACGTAGTCTCCCATTGGATCTCCCGATGCCAGTGTATCTGTCCAGCTGGGTTCGCGGCAATTTTGGTTGCGGTGGTTCAGTATTTATTGGCCGGGCCATTTCCACTGCGCGGGCGTGGTGGGTTTGAAAGGCGGCCGATGCTTGCGCCGGGTGCCCTTGGCTTCCACCAGCGCATCGCGGGCCGAGGCGAAGGCCAGGATTTCCGCGCGCGTGATGGTGTAACTGAGGAAGGGAATTGTGTCGGCGCCGGGCGTGGCCAAAGCAGTCTGCAGGATTCCGAGACACAAGGCGGGAGCTTCCTGAATCCGGATGCGATGCTCGGCCAAAACGGTCATGTCCAGCCGCATCAGGAATTCGAGATTCTTGACGATGCGGGTGGGCCGCTCGCTCGGAACGACGCCGTCAAATCGGTAACTGCGGATATTCGCCCGCTGGTTGAAGCCTTTGTAGAGGAGCTGCATGAACGCCGCACCTTCCAGCGGCAGGACGGGACGCACCTGACGCCGGGAACGTCCGAAAGAAAAATTAAAGATGGCACCTGGCCGCTTGGCTCCGGCGTGTTGCGGAGAAAAGAACGGCCAGATCCGAAACTGTTTGCTGCTCGGTTTACGCCAGGGTGACTTGTTCGGCCTGCAGGCCTTTGGGACCCTTCTTCACGATGAAGGACACACGAGCGCCTTCGTCGAGGGTGCGATACCCACTGGCTTCGATGGCCGAGAAATGCACGAACACATCTTCGCCGTTGTCTCGCTGGATAAAGCCAAAACCTTTTCCGGCGTTAAACCACTTTACTGTACCTGTCTCTTTCACATTCTCTCCTTGTTGCTATTTTGTTGATGTTAATTTGAAACGCGAAAGGCGTTCAAATAGATTGTGACGCGCCGCTTTCCTCTGATTGCGCCGCGTCCTCCGAGGATAGTTGCTCGGCTAATGTGCCTTCCTCACTATCGGGAGACTCTTTGGGAAGCGTTTTGCGCTCAAGGCGCTTGGCCAACTTTTCCCGGTGCTTTTCAGCACGGGCGACTTCCTTCTGTCGTTTTTTAAATGTGTCGCCTGACCGGCCAGCCATGAGATCCTCCTAAGAAGCATTGTGGTCCTAAAGGACCTTGATCATTGGACCATACTCGTCGTGGGAACGAAAAGGGGTGCCTACCAGCGACGCTCACGCCGGTCGCCGCCGCCACCACCGCCGCGGCGGGGGCTATCGGTCTTGGGACGGGCTTCGTTGACGTTGATGGCGCGGCCACCCAGGTTGGTGCCGTTCAGACCGTTGATGGCGGCATCGGCTTCCGCCGAATCGCTCATCTCAACAAAGGCGAAGCCGCGCGAGCGGCCCGTATCACGGTCCGTCATCAAGCTGACGCGCTCCACCGCGCCATAGGCCTCAAAGGCGCTGCGAATACTGTCCTCGGTAGCGCCAAAATCCAAATTTCCTACGAACACTTTTTTCATGAACTCATCCTTCACTAGCGGATACATTTGATTGCGGGCTTTGCGAGGAGCACAATGCGTTGCGGCCAAGCGTGGGCGGGACGATCAAACTGGAGTTTAGTATAGCATGACGTTTGCCAGCCAAGTGCAAGGTTTTCCAGGGGGTGTGAGGGACGCGGCCAGGGGACCGACCAGCTCGGATTGGGGCTTGATGGCACTCTGCCATTCCGGACCCAACTCGCCTCGTACACTTTGGCGCATATGCCACCGGCGCCTAAGTTTCCGGTAACATGAAGTTTTCCCCTTCAAACATGTTCCGTTTCGAGACAGCCGGTGAATCGCATGGAGAATGCCTGGTAGCGACGCTCACGGGGCTGCCCGCGGGAATTCCGATTTCTTTGGACGCGGTCAATCATGAGCTATGGCGGCGGCAGCAAGGCTACGGCCGCGGCGGGCGCATGAAGATTGAAACAGACCGCGCCGAAATTGTTGCGGGCGTGCGGCACTCCAAGACCATCGGCGCGCCCATCGCGATCATCATCCAAAACAAAGATTGGAAGAACTGGACGACGCGCTGCCGGTGGAGGGTTCGGACGACGAGCCGCAGAAAGCACAAGCCGGTGTCGCGGCCGCGTCCCGGACACGCCGATCTGGCCGGCAGCCTGAAGTACAATTTTCCCGATGCGCGATACATTCTGGAACGCGCCAGCGCGCGGGAAACAACGGCGCGCGTCGCGGTGGGCGCATTGGCCAAAGCATTCTTGGACAATTTGGCATTACGGTATTGAGCCACGTAATCGGCGTGGGCGAGGCGTGTTTGGGACGTTTGGCGGAGTGGGAGGAGTTAGTCGCGCTCAGCAAGAAAGAAGAGGTCCTGCTGGGCTGCGTGGACGCCGGAGGCCGAGGCGCGCATGAAGGAGGTTGTGGACCAGGCGTATCGCACCGGCGACACGGTGGGCGGCGTCTTCGAAGTGGTGGCGCACGGAGTGCCTCCGGGGCTGGGCTCGCACGTCACCTGGGATTCGCGGCTGGACGGGCGGCTGGCGCAGGCCATCGTGTCGATGCAGGCGGTGAAAGGCGTGGAGATCGGATTCGCCGCCGAGGGGGCCGCTTCGTTCGGATCGCGCGTGCAGGACACCATTCACTACAATCGCGAAGAGCGGCACTTCACTCGCGGAGCGAATCGCGCCGGAGGCCTGGAAGGCGGCATGACGAATGGCCAGGACGTGCTGGTGCGCGGGATGCTGAAGCCGATTTCGACGCTGCGGCGTCCGCTGGAATCGGTGGATCTGACGACGCGCGAGCCCGCGCTGGCGGCATACGAGCGCAGCGACGTGTGCGTGGTTCCGGCCGCGGGCGTGATTGGCGAGGCGATGGTGCCATCGTTCTGGCGCAGGCATTCCTGGAGAAGTTTGGCGGCGATTCGCTGGAGGAGACGCGCCGCAATTTCGAAGGCTACATGGAGCAGGTTAGAAACTTCTGATGATGTATTCGATCGTTTTGTACGGCGAGCCGGTGCTCGAAAAGCAGGCCGCGGCGGTAACGGAATTCGATACGCCGGAGTTGAACAAGCTGATCGAGGACATGTTCGAATCGATGTACGCCGCCAAGGGCGTTGGCCTGGCCGCGCCGCAGATCGGCATCGCGCAAGCGCATCGCGGTGATCGATCTGTCGGTGGCCGAAGATCCGCAGCAGAAGATCGTGCTGATCAATCCGGAGATCATTCGCAAGGAAGAGTTTCAGACCGGCGAAGAAGGCTGCCTGAGCCTGCCCGGATTTCGGGAGCAGGTGACGCGCCCCAAGAGCGTGACGGTGCGCGCGCAAAACACCAAGGGCGAATGGTTCGAGATGAGCGGCGAAGAGCTGCTGGCGCGCGCGTTTTGCCATGAGATCGACCATCTGAATGGCCGGCTGTACATCAGCCATGTGAGCGCCCTGAAGCGCGACTTGATCCGGCGCAAGGTGCGCAAGCTGGTGAAAGCCGGCGAATGGACCTGATTTTTCTGGGCACTCCCGACGTTTGCGGTTCCCACGCTCGAACGCATCGTCGAGGCGGGGCATCGCGTGCTGGCGGTGTTCACGCAGCCCGACCGGCCGAAAGGGCGCGGCGGACAATTGAACGCGTCGCCGGTGAAAGAAGCGCGCTGCGGCTGGGGTTGCCGGTGCATCAGCCGGAGCGGATTCGACGTCCGGAAGTGGTGGAGCAGTTGAAACAGATGAACCCGGACGCGATGGTGGTGGTGGGCTACGGGCAGATCATTCCGCAGGCGATCATCGATATTCCGCCGCTCGGCATCATTAATGTGCACGCGTCGCTGTTGCCGAAATATCGCGGCGCGGCGCCCATCCAGTGGGCCGTCGCCAATGGGGAAACGCGCACCGGCGTGACGACCATGCGGATCGATGCGGGCCTGGATACCGGCGACATGCTGCTGAAGTGGGAGACGGAGATCGGACCGGAGGAAGACGCCCTGGATCTCGGCCGCCGTCTAGGCCGCGGGCGCTGAGCTGCTGGTAGAGACGCTGCGCGAAAATCCGACGCCGGTGAAGCAGGATCCCGCCGAAGCCACGTATGCGCCGATCCTGAAGAAGGAAGACGGTGAGATCGATTGGAATTGGCCGGCGACCAAGGTCTTTAATCGATCGCGCGGGCTTCTGCCGTGGCCCGGAGCGTACAGCTTTTTTCGCGGGCAGATGTTTCACATCTGGAAATCGCGCGTGGCGACGGATGGGCCGGGCGGAGAGCCTGGTCAGATGATTCCGCAAAGGAAGCGCCTGCTGGTGGCGTGCGGCGAGGCACTGCGCTGGAACTCATCGAGGTGCAGGTGGAAGGCCGCAAGCGGATGCCGGCGGAAGCGTTTCTGAATGGGCAGCATTTGAAGGACGACGAAATGTTGGGAGAGAAGGTGGCGTGAAGCTACCGCTGGGCTATCGATATTCGGCCGTGTATGCCGGAATCCGCAAGGTGAAGAAGGACGACCTGGCGCTGATTGTTCCCGACGTGTCCGGCGTCGGGCGCCGCGGTGTTCACGCAGAATCGCGTGCAGGCCGCGCCGGTGCGCATCGCGCGCTGGAACCTGACGAAGGCGCGCGGGTTGGTGAGCGCGGTGCTGATCAATGCGGGCAACGCGAATTGCGCCACGCGAACGGGCGATCGTGTGGCGCTGGCTTGCTGCGACGCTGTCGCCAATCAGCTCCACGTGCCGCCGACGCAAGTGTTTCCGGCGTCCACGGGCGTGATCGGCGTGGAACTGGATGCGCACTTAATCGTGAACGCGCTGCCGGACTTGGTCGCGGGGCTTGCGCCCGACCGATTTGAGGACGCGGCGCGCGCCATTCTGACCACCGACCTGGTGATGAAGACCGCGCACAGCCAAGTGCGCTTCAAGAAAGGCTCCATCCAGATCGCCGGGATGACCAAGGGCTCCGGCATGATTCATCCGAACATGGCGACCACGCTGGGATTCGTGATGACGGACGCGGCGCTTCCGCCCTCCGCGCTTGCCGCGCATGCTTGCCGCCGCGGTGAAGCGCAGCTACAACCGCATCAGCGTGGATGGCGATACGTCGACGAACGATACGATGCTGGTGCTGGCCAACGGAGCATCGGGGATTCAGCCCAATCAGAAAGAAAGCAAGAAGGTGGAAGAGGCGCTGGCGCAGGTGATGGAGGATCTGGCGCGGCAGATCGTGCGCGACGGCGAGGGCGCGCGCAAGCTCGTGACCATCGACGTGACCGGGGCAGCGAACGAAGAGAGCCGCCACGCGCATCGCGCGCAGTATCGCGAATTCGCCGCTGGTGAAGACCGCGATCGCGGGCTCCGATCCGAACTGGGGGCGCATCCTTTCGGCTGCGGGGAACGCGGGCGTGCCGCTGGATCCTTCGAAGGTGGACATCGATCTGCAAGGCGTACCGGTGTGCCAGGGCGGACTTGCGGCGGATTTCTCGGAGGCTGAATTGAAGAAGAAGCTGGACGAACGCGAGTGCCTGATTCGATTCGCGATCAACGGACAGGCCAGGGGCAGCGCGCGTTTCTGGACGTGCGATCTCACCGAGAAGTACATTGAGATTAATGCGAGCTATCGTACGTAGCGCTGCTCTGCTGTGCATCGCGGCTGCATTCGCCTGCGCCGACGCGCACGACGACGTCATGGAAGTCGTCACGTCGATGGCGGGCGCGCTGACCGAAGTCAGCGGGACTGGCGAGGCGGTGAAGGCGCGGGAACGTGTCCAAGTTCATGGCTGCGTTCAGCAAGGACATGCCGGACTACGACACGCTCAAGAACAATGTGACGGCGCTGGTGAATAATGCCGAAGTTTCTTCTTCGATTGTGCCGTTGAATGAGGACGGCGACGATCAGAGTACAGATGATCGACTTGGATTGGTTACTCGAAGTCCGGAGTCTGGAACAGGATGGGCCCCTGGTGCGGCGGCGCGAAGTGGTTCATTGCGAGCTGCGCAAGGAGAAGAAGCGCTGGAAAATTGTGGCCCTGAAGCCGATAGAGTTTTTTGCGCCGGCGCAATTCAGGCAAATAATGACGCGGTGCGCTGGTCTGCTGGTAGCTGCCGCAAGCAGTAGCTCAGCGCCCAGCCACAAGCGGCGCTGATGCCGTGGCCGGCGAAGATCGAGATGGGGCAGGGAAGCCTCGCGATGGGTCCGACCATCCGCGCATCGCCATCAGCGGCTACTCGGAGCCGCGTTTGGAGAAGGCGGCCCGGCGGCTGGGAGAGATAACTTCCGATGGCTCGGCCGCGACGTCTGATCATCCAATGCGAGCACGCGTCGGAGCCGGTTCAGCAGCTGGGTGAAGACGAGAGTTACCGCCTACAGATCACGCCACAGGCAGGCGCATACTGTCGGCACCGAATCCGCTGGGCGTGTTGCGCGGGCTGGAAACATTTCGGCAGCTTATTGTTTCACGCCGCAAGGTTTGGAAGCGCCGGCCGTCGACATTCAAGACCATCCGCGATTCCCGTGGCGCGGGTTGCATCTGGACGTCTCGCGGCATTGGATGCCCATCGAAGTGGTGAAGCGCAATCTCGACGGCATGGCGGCGGTGAAGCTAAACGTCTTCCATTGGCATCTGTCGGACGACCAGGGCTTTCGCGTGGAGAGCAAGCGTTTTCCGAAGCTGCAGCAGCTCGGATCCGATGGGCTTTACTACACGCAGGAGCAGGTTCGCGAGGTGATCGCGTACGCGAGGGATCGCGGGATTCGCGTAGTGCCTGAGTTCGACATTCCGGGCCATGCAACGAGCTGGCTAGCCGGGTATCCGGAGCTTGCCAGCGCGCCGGGGCCGTATCAGATCGAGCGGAGCTGGGGCGTATTCGATGCCACGATGGACCCGACGCGCGAATCCACCTATCAATTTTTGGACGCATTCATCGAGCGAGATGGCCGCGCTGTTTCCGGATCCGTTCTTTCACATCGGCGGCGACGAGGTAACGGGCAAGCAATGGAAGAGCAGCGCGCGCATCCGCGCGTTCATGCGGACGAATCGGTTGAAAAGCACGGAGGACTTGCAAGCATACTTCAATCGAAGGCTTCAAAAAGCAGTAGCGAAACATGGAAAGAGAATGGAAGGCTGGGACGAGATTCTGGATCCGGATCTGCCGAAGGACATCGTGATTCAGTCCTGGCGTGGCCAGAAGTCGCTGGCCGAAGCTGCGCGTCACGGTTTTTCGAGCATCCTGTCGGCGGGTTATTATCTCGATCACATGGAGCCGGCATCGAAGCTCTATGCGGTGGACCCGCTGGATGGCGACGCCGCGGCGCTGGTGGACGACGAGCGCGCTCGCATCCTGGGCGGTGAGGTGGCGATGTGGGGCGAATTCGTGAGTCCGGAAAATGTGGACTCGCGCATTTGGCCGCGCGCGGCGGCGGTTGCCGAGCGACTGTGGTCGCCGCGAGAAGTAAAAGATGTTCCATCGATGTACCGGCGCCTGGACGCAGTGAGCAGCGAACTCGATCGGCTGGGTCTCACGCATCGTTCCAGCTATCTTCCTATGCTCGAACGGCTGGCCGCGGGCGATCCGGTGGGGCCGCTCAAGACGCTGGCTGACGTGGTGCAGCCCGCGACTTTTGGACAGCGCATCCGCACCCAGAAATATACGCAGCCGACGCCGCTCAATCGGTTGGTGGACGCGGCGAGGCCGGAGAGCGACACGGCCCGGGATTTCGCCGCGCTGGTGGAACAAGTCGATAAAGGGCGATCACGAATTTGGCTTACGCGCTGGCGCGGCAACGATGCGCTGCTTCATCCGACGCTGGAGAAATCGGCGCTGCTGAAGGAAGACGTTGCGGTTTCTGAAACGCTGAGACGGTCGGCCGCGATTGGCCTGGAAGCTCTCGATTACTTGGACCGGGGCACGCGCCCGCCGGATGCGTGGTTGGCTGAGCAACGAGCGTTCCTGGAAACTTTGAGGAAGCCGCAGGCTGAGCTTCGGCTGGCTATCGCACCGTCCATCGAAAAGCTGGTTAACCTTACGGCGTCGCTGCCTTAGTCCGTTTTAGGGCCTGCTCCACGGAAACATGATTGGTCTCCAGTGTTTGCCCCAGCACCTGATCGAGCGCAATCCGCGCGTGGCTATAGGCGGACAATGTTGCGACCTCGGTTTCCTGCGCGGCGACCAGCGTATTCTCGGCAGCCACCACGTCGCTGATGGTCGCCGCGCCGAACGAAAACGCCTGCTGCGATTTTTGCAGCAGTTCTTCCAGCAGCTTGCGCGAGTCCACGGCCTGCGCATACCTGGATCGCGCCTGCCGCAGCGCGACCATCTGAGTGGAAATGTCCACCACTAATTGGTTCTGGTTGCGACGCTCAATCAGATCGCCCTGGCGCAATTGCAGCTGATCCACTCCGTAGTCGCCTTGCGCCACGCGGTTCTTCAGATAGCCCTGAAATAAAGCGCCCGCGCTGCGGCTTGGAAAGTTGTCGCGAAACACCTGGCCCAAAGCATTTCCGAGTCCGCCAACGTAATAAGGCTCAGCGGTATAAGTTTTGCCCTGCACAATAACGGGCGCAGCGGTGCCCGATAGCCCGCTCGCGCTAACGGCCGCGAACCCTTGCAGGCTGGGCAGAACGCCATTGGCCGTTCCCTCGGCTGAGATTTCCGCAGTCTCGTCACTGATCCTGGCCAGTGCTATGTCCGGGCGGTTGGCGAGCGCCTGCGCCACCAAAACGCGCAGGGCCGGCAAATTATCCCGCTCGGGAACCTGGATGCGATCGAGCGTCACCACCTGGGCGGCGTCCAGCAGCGGATCCTCCAGGCCATTCCGGCTCAGTGCATTCTTCAGCAGGTTCTCCTGCAGCTGTGCGGCCGCTCGCGCGATGTCGAGCTGCTGGCGGTTGGTGCTGAGCACGGACTGCGCGCGGGTTGCTTCGAATCTGGGGATCACACCCACCTCGATCTGCTTCTTGGTGTCGTCGTAGAACTTCTGCGCCTGATCCACGGCGCGTTGACGCACGGCCAAATCGTCGTCATCGGTGACCAGATCCCAATACAGATTCAGAATGTTTGAAACAGCGTTCAGGAGTTGCGATCGAAAGGTCTCTTGAGCGCCCTGAAGATTTTTCTGAGCCACCCGGATGAACCGGGCGTTGACGCCTGTCCCGAAGCCTCTCAGAAAATTGTGGCTGGCGTAGATCTGCACCACGGGCGCCACCGACGGATTCAGAAAATCGGAGGGAGCATTTTGTTTCAAGTAAGACTCATTGGCGCTGACCTGGACATAGCCGCCGCTCAAGAATCCCTCCTGGACAAACGAATTGATCAGGTGAGCTGTATTCACGAGGGCGGGGGTCTGGCTGACAATGGTGATGGGCTGCGGGGTAGTGGTGTGGGCGAACTCGGTGGCGTTCTCAAGAACCGGATCCAGGTTTTGCGTCACGGGCCCGATCTGAGAAATGGCAGCGCCGCCCCCGCCGCCGCTGGATCCTGAATTGTTGGACGCAAGGCCGGCCGCGACCTCGCTGCCCACCACGCCCTGGCCGCTGGTCGCTTTATTGACCAGGCTGTTCCCGTTGGTGACGCCACGCAAAGCGCCACCGCCCTGAAATCGCTCCAGCGCCCATTCGGCGCTCAGCGGTCCGTAGCGATCTACCTCCAGATCGAGGTTGTTTTCGACCGCGAGCGCGATTGCATCCTGGACCGTCAAGTACAGTCGGCCGGCGCGGATCAGGCTGTGCAGGTGATCCGAGTTACGCAGATCCACGGGTGGAATGGAGGCCGGCAGGTATGAGCGGACCAGCAGCGGCCCGTGCGGGCGTTCGACAGTTTGCGGCGGGATCTGCTGGGCGCTGCATTGGGAGGCCAGAAGGCTCAGAACAGAGAGGACGGAAAGTGTTTGGTGTGGTGTCATTTCAAATAACGCTCCCTTACGGTCGCGGTTCTGTTAGTTGCGGGTCGGTTGGTCGCGGCGCGGTTGGTCGCGGCGCGGCTGCTGACGCGGGGATGGCCGATTCCCTGGCCACGTGGCCCGTCGCGGCTTCCTCCATGGAGATGCCGTTGACCTCCAGCGTCTGCCCCACGGCTTCATCGAAGGCGACCTTGGCGTGCGTATAGTTCGCCATGGCCTGGACCTCGGCGCTTTGATCGGCGGCCAGATCGCGCTGGGCCTGCACCACCGCGGCGATGGTGGATTCACCGAAGCGAAAGCGGTTTTGCTCGGCCTCCAACGTCTGTTGCGCGAGCGAGCGCGTGTCCACCGCTGTAGCGTACCGCGCGCGCGCCTGCTGCACTTCAATGACCGCGTTCTTCACGTCGACGCGGACCTGACTCACTTCTTTTTGATACTGCAGCTGGGTTTGCCGCAACAGGAGCTGATCGGCCACATAATCGGCCTGAGCGACGCGATTGCGAAACGGAATGTTCAAGGAGAATCCGGCCGAGTAGTTGGGAAAATCGCGGCTGAAGATCTGCCCCAGTAAGTTGCCGTAGCCACCCACCACGGCCGGCAGCGGGACACCGCTGATGTACTGAGTGGAAGGATTGGCCTGGCCAATGAGGCCGTTGTTGGTCAATTCGAAAAACGCCTGCAAGGTCGGCAGAAGATAGTTTTTGGCGCCGCCCAGGTTAATGATGCGGCTCTCAAGGTTGATCTTGGTGGTCGCGATTTCCGGGCGTTGCTTTAAGGCCAGATCCACAAGTTCCGCAGTGGCCTTCAGATCCTCTTTCTCAGGAACGACGATGTGGTCCAGGGGGATGACATGAACCTCATCCAAAGTCTGACTGACAATACCGTTTCTGCTCAGCGCGTTCTTCAGCACGTTTTCCTGCTGCGCGACGTTGGTCTGTGCGATAAGCAGGTTCTCCTTGGCCGAGGACACCTCCGCCGCGGCACGGGTGACCTCAATGGCCGGCAGCGTTCCCAGCTCCACCTGGCGTTGGTTGCCGTCGTAAAGCTGCTGCGCGGTAGCCAGCGCTTCCTGTTTGATCCGCTGGTCCTCGTTGAAGCTGACTAAATCCCAGTAGAGGTTCAACACGGCGGAGACGGTGGTGATGACCTGGCGCTTGAGCTGAAGATCGGTGACCTTCAAGTTGTTCTTGGCAACGCGGATGTTGCGATTGTTTACGGCGATGCCGAAACCCTGAAGCAGGTTCTGCGTGACATACAGGTCCAGGTCGCCACTGATGCTGGGGTTGATGGCGAAGGCGGGGCTATTATAGGAAACCCGGTTGGTGGCATAAGTCAGCTGAGCGAACGTGCCGGTTACAAACGATTGGATGTACTGTATGGCGACGGTCTGAGAGTCGGCGATCAAGGAAGGAGTCAAGCTCAGCAGAATATTGCTCTCGGGTGTGGTGGAGTGCTGAAAATTCGCGTAGACCGCGAGAACCGGGTCCATATTCGGAGGCTGGGTGCCGGTTTGAATCACGATGCCGCCGCCCGAGCCCACACCCGAGCCGCTCTCCTGAAGCCCCACGGCGTTCACGCTGACGCCCTCCAGACTCACGCTGGTTGGTCCTGGACTGACGGGCTGGCCGATGTCGCGGAGGAAGCCGCCGCCCTGCGCGCGACGCACAACTTCACGCGCCAGATAAGGACCGTAGCGTTGGATGGCGATATCGACGTTGTTCTCGAGAGCCAGCGCGATCACGTCTTCGGCCGACAGATACAAGTTGCCGGCGCGAATCAGCGAATCCAGGCGCGGCGTGTTGGTCAGCTTGGCCGGGGAGATCACGCGCCTCTCCACATGAAAAGGCCGAAGAATGGGTCCCACCACGGGGGGCGGAGGCGGCGTTTGAATCGAGATCTCCTGGGCGACAGAGCCGGAGGCTGCGAGGCCAATAACAATGAAAAGATTCCACAGATTGCGCATGGTCATTAAAAATCCTAGCTCAGCGTGCTAAAACAGGTTGCGGTTCGGGTGTCCTGATGCAATCCCGAGTCCATTTATGGCTGCGGGCGGGATGATTGTTGCGCGGATTTCGCCGCGCGGAAGTGTTCGATTTCGCTACTGGCTGTTCGATTCCGTGAAGGCCGCCGGTTAGCTGAGACTCTCGGCGCTATAGCGCGCGATCAGGCCGGTACGCACCGCGTGATGATAGATGGAATGGAAGAACCAGCTTGCGAGCAGCAGAAAGATCAGGTCCAACGCGGCGGCCCACAAGAGCGCGGAAGGGGCAACGGGCCGCTTCAAGACGATACTGCGCATGTTCTCGAACACATAGGAAGGCGGCAACAGGCGCGCGAGAAAGCGCATCCAGGAAGGCAAAGTGGAAAGGGGATAGAACACGCCGACGAAGGGCGAAATCAGCGCGGGCATCGGCCAGATCAACCATTCCGACGCCGGCCCCAGGCGCAGTACGATGCCGCAGCCGAAAATGCCCAAGGCGATGCCGAACACGAACAGCAGGAACAAATACGGGATCAGCAGCACACCGTAGAAAAAGAACGATAGGCCGAAAACCGCGGCGGCGAGAACCAACATCACCACCAGGCCCACGGAGCTGGTAGCGATGCTCGAAAGCACCAGGCCGCTGACGTATTCCCAGATGGAAAGGGGCGTGGCGAAGACGTTTAGAAAATTGCGCGACCAGACGTCTTCAAAAAAAGTGGTGGTGACGCCTTGCATCACGCGGGTGAAAAAATCCCACAGCAGCACCGCGCCCAGCAGGGAGGGCACGAAGTTGAAACCGGACCCGCTGACCAAATTCAGGTATTTGGTGATAAATCCCCAGGTGACCATGTCGATGGCAACCCAGGCGAAGAGCGGCACTACGCGCGCCGGGCTGCCCTGCATCAGATAGAACTGCCGTAAGACAATCGCCGAGGTGCGACGGAGCGAAAGCATGCTCTACGCGCGCTCCGGCTGATTGGTCAGGGTCTCATTGGCAACGGTAATGAACAGTTCTTCGAGCGTCTCTTTGCCGTGCGTGGCGGGCAGCGTGCGAGGATCGCCCTGCAGCAGAATCCGGCCGTGAGAAAGAAACAGGACCCGATCGCAAACATCTTCCACTTCGTACATGTTGTGCGAAGTCCACAGCACGCCGGCGTGGGCGACGGCCGCGTAATCGCGAATCTTAATGCGGATCTCGCGCGCGATGGCCGGGTCGAGCGACGCGGTCGGCTCATCCAGGAGCAGCAAGGCGGGCCGGTTCAGCAGCGCTTTGGCCAGGCTGACGCGCGTCTGCTCGCCCGAGGAGAGCACGCCGCATTTCACGTCCCGGAACGCGAGCAGGTCAATTGTTCCAGCAGCGATTCGATACGGGCGGAAAGATCCTTCACGCCGTAGATCAGGCCGAAGAAGCGCAGATTCTGCGCCACGGTCAAATTGCCGGGCAGTTGCGCGTAGACGGCCGCGAAATTGGTCCGCGCCAGCACTTGCGGAACGCTTGGTGGCGATGTCGAGGTCCTCCACGCGGATGGTGCCCGAAGTGGGCTCCAGAACGCCCAGAAGCATATTGATGGTAGTGGTCTTGCCCGCGCCATTGGGGCCCAGAAGCCCAACGATCTCGTTGCGGTTCACCTCGAACGAAACGCCATCCACGGCCACCGTGGCGCCATATTGCTTACGCAGGTCGCGAACGGAGAGTACCGTGGGGGTCACGCTTTTAGTGTGGCACGACGGTTTGAGACGACAGTGCGGCACTACACTCGGGAGACTGGCGCCGTCGTATTATAGGCAAATGTCCATCTTGAAAAGCGCTGCTTTCTTGGGCGCCCTCGTAATCGCTTTGTCGGTCCCGACGGTATCGCGCGCCGATGTCGCCGACTCGGCGGCCAACGGATTCACCGTGAAGCTGGCTGTCACCATCCGAGCGACTCCGCAGGAAGTGTACAGCCGTCTGGTTAATAACGTCGGCGATTGGTGGGACCCGGCGCACACCTTCTCAGGCGACGCGCACAATCTGAGCATCGACGACAAGCCCATGGGATGCTTCTGCGAGAAACTTCCGAAGGGCGGCGGCGCGCGTCACATGGAAGTGGTTAATGCGGATCCCGACAAGGCGCTGGTCTTAGTGGGCGGCCTGGGTCCGCTGCAGTCCATGGCGGTGACCGGCAGCATGACGATTCAACTGGCCCCGGTGCGCGACGACGGAACCAGGGTCGCTGTGGTTTACGCCGTGACAGGCTATTCGCCGACCGGCTTGAACCAGTTGGCTGCGCCCGTGGATACGGTGCTCACGCAGCAGTTCTTTCGTTTGAAAAGCTTTGTCGAAACTGGAAAAGCAGCCCCGAAATAAAGAGCGGTCTATGCCCAGCTATAGCCGCTCTTGGACAACGGTGTTTCCCGGATGCGCTTGCCGGTTGCGGTGAAGATCGCGTTGCACACGGCCGGAAGAATGGGTGGCAGCGACGGCTCGCCTAATCCCGTCGGCGAATTGTCGCTCTTCAACCAATGCACTTCGATCTCCGGCGCTTGCGCGATGCGCATCATGGGATGCTTGTCGTAGTTGTGCTGCATCACCGCGCCGCCTTCCAGCGTGATCTGCTGGCCCATGAGTTCGCTCAGGCCATCGATCACCGCGCCCTGCGCCAGGTTCTCGGCGAAATTCGGATTGATGATCTGGCTGCCGATGTCGGCTGCAACCCAAACCTTGTGGACCTTCACCTTGTTGTCGCCGCTTACGCTGACGTCGGCGATCTCGGCGAAGTAGCCCATGTGGCTGAAGTGGAATGCGACTCCCATGGCGCGCCCGGCCGCGGCTGGACGCTTGCCCCAACCCGACTTTTCAGCAGCGAGCTTGAGCACTCCCATGGTGCGTTCGGCGCTAAACTCCGGACCGCCGAAACCTCCGCCGCCCGGCCGCGGAGCCGGAGCCGGCAGCTGCGTGCCCGAAAGCAAGGCCAAGCGGAACTCAACAGGGTCCTTACCAGCGGCATGCGCCAGTTCGTCGATAAACGATTGGATGACGAACGCGTAGACGTTGCTGCCCGGCGCACGCAACGCCCCGGTCTTCAACCAAAGCGGCTGATTGGTGTTGTGCAACGCGTAATTGGGAATGAAGCGCGCCGGAAATTCGGTGGCGCCCATGGTGGATGATGGCGCGGGCCGGTCGCCATCGCCCCAGCTAATGAAGTGATTGCGCCAAGCGACGATCTTGCCGGACCCATCCAGGCCGGCCTTCAGATATTGGAACCCGCCGGGACGATAATAATCGTGCCCGAAGTCATCCTCGCGCGACCATAGCAGCTTCACCGGCGCATTCACTTTTTTTGAAATCCAGGCCGACTCCACCATATAGTCGTTGGTCAAGCGCCGGCCGAAGCCGCCGCCGCCGCGCTGCATATGAAGCGTGACGTCCTTTTCCGGAATGCCCAGTGTCTTCGCCACCAGCGTGCGGCCGCCACCGGGAATTTGGCTGTTGGACCAGATTTCGATCTTGTCGCCCTGCCAATGCGCGGTGCAATTCTGCGGCTCAAGCGGAGCGTGCGAGATGAACGGATAGGCGTATGCTGCCTCCACCACCTTCGCCGCGCTGGCGAGCGCGCCGTCGGGATCGCCGTCCTTACGAAGCGTTTTGGCGGGCGGTTGCTTGGACAGCTCGTCGGCCTTCTGCGCGAACGCAACGCTCGATTGCGAGGCCCCGTGCCCTTCGTCCCACTTCACGTCCAGCTTCTTACGCGCCGTCTGCGCCTGCCACCAGCTATCGGCGACAATGGCGACTCCGGGCTCCAGGCCGGGATCGTTTTCAACCACCGTGCCGGGCTTGACGAAGCCCTCCACGACAAACGCGTCGCGCACGCCGGGCATGGCCTTGATCTCATCCAGATTCGCACTCACCACTTTGCCCGCGAAAACCGGGCACTTCTGGTACACGGCGAACAGCATGTTTGGCAGCGTGAAGTCGATAGCGAAGACGGGCTGGCCGGTGACGATCTTGGGCACATCGTAGCCGCGCTGGCTGTGGCCGATGATCTTGTAGTCTTTGGGATCTTTGAGCTTCACCTTTTGCAGATCGGGCGGGGGCATGGCGGCCGCCTTGCTCGCGATCTCGCCATAGCCGACGGAACGGTTCGATCCAGGGTGAAGCACGCGCCCCGCGGACGTCGAACATTCCGCCTCCGGAACGTTCCAAGTCTTGGCCGCCGCGGAAACCAGCAACTGGCGTCCGGCCGCGCCCACGCGCCGCATCGGGTCCCAGTTAAACGGCGTCGCCAGGCTGCCGCCGGCGAACTGGGCGGCGTACTTCGTGTCATCGAAGTCGGTCTGCTGGATCTTTACCCGTCTTCCAGTCGGCATCCAACTCTTCGGCGATCAGCATGGGAAGCATGGTCTTCACGCCCTGGCCCACTTCGGGATCCTTGGCCATGATAGTGACCGTGCCATCCGGATCGATCTTGATGTAATTGTTCGGCACAGGAGGCGCCGCCGGCCCAAATTGAGCCGAGGCCTTGGGCGGTTTCACAACCAGGCCGAGCAGCACGCCGCCCGAAGCGAGCGAAGTCACGCGTAAGAATGAACGTCGATTGACAACCATGATATTTTCGATGCCTCCCTATTGCTGAGCGCCGGTTTGTCCCGCCGCAACTTCCGACGGCTTCTTCAAATTACTCGTCGTCAAGATCTCGGACGCCTTGTGGATCGCCTGGCGAATGCGAACGTAGGTGCCGCAGCGGCACAGGTTTCCGTTCATGGCGGAGTTAATGTCCTGGTCGGTGGGCTTGGGCGTCTTCGACAGCAACGCCGCGGCCGACATCATCTGTCCGGCCTGGCAATAGCCGCACTGTGGGACGTCGATCTCAAGCCAGGCAAGTTGCACTGGATGGGTGCCGCCGGCCGAAAGCCCTTCCAGCGTGGTGATGGGCGCTTTGGCTGCCGCCGCAACCGGCGTCTGGCAGCTTCGTACGGCTTTGCCATTCAGGTGCACGGTGCAGGCGCCACACTGGCCGATCCCGCAGCCGTACTTCGTCCCTTTCAGTTTCAGAACGTCGCGGATCACCCACAACAGGGGCATGTCCGCGGGTACATCGACGGTGCTGGACCGTCCATTCACTGTCAGTTGGAAAGCCATGACGGCAGTCTCCTATAGGTTGTCTCGCAACTCGTATCATACCTGTTTTGCCGGGCGTGCCGAGACCAGGTGGTTAGCGTTCGGAAGGGCGGGTTGGCGAAATGTATCTTATAGAAGGCACTGTAGCTTATACACGCGATCCAAGGAGCGTCTGAGCGCTGGCAGCCCCTGGCTGGGAGTCGGGTTTACGTCCCGCCGTGCTTGGATTCAAACGAGAAAAGGGTCCAGCCTGTGGCGCCTTTTTCGATACGAACCGGGCGGATGATTTCACCCACAAACGTCGCGATGGCCCCCGCCCAGAAACGCTGCGCCGCAACATTCGCTGGCATCACGCGAACCTCCCACGACCCCGGGAACTGCGCCCACACTTCGTGCGCCACTCGAGTGCCAATGCCACGTCTCCGGCATCCTCGAATCACAAAGAACTCCGCCATATCCCAGACCGCCGGATGGCCCGAGACTTCCGACCCTTTCTTCACCAGGACCAGTCCCGCCAATTTGCCATCCACTTTAACGAGGAACGGATGCCGGTGAGGCTCAGACCAATAGAGCGGAAGGGGCGGGTAGCCGAACCGGCCGTCTTCACCGATCTCCAAACTTCGGAATTCGGTAAAATCGTACGCGTACAACTCAAGCAGGTTGGCGAGGATCGGCTCCTGCTCCGGCGCGGCGGGTATCACTTCGATCTGCGGGGATTGCACCGGCCTTTAGTATCCCCGATCGCCGGCGTTCCCGATGATGGCCGAAGACGAACGCACGCATGAGGGAACCATCTAGCGGCCGGTGTATCGGGCTCGTCGGCGGACTGGGCGTCGGGGCATCCATTTACTACTATCGGGAGTTGGCCAAAGCGCACACGACGCGCGGGCGCGTGTTGAATCTGGTGATGGCCCACGCAGATGTCGACCGCGTGATGAGCGCGGTGCAGGCCGGTGATAAGCAGCGTCTCGCAAGCTACCTGGCAGATTTGATCGGACGCCTTAAGGCCGCGGGCGCGGAGTTCGCCGTGGTTCCCGCGGTGGCGCCGCACATCGCAAGCGCCGAATTAATCCAACTTTCGCCGTTGCCGATCGTGAATCTGATTGACGAAATCAAGCGTGAGATCGGGGCGCGCCAGCTGCGGCGCCTTGCGTTGTTCGGCACACGATTCGCCATCGAGTCGCAACTCTTTGGGCGGTTGGGCGATGTGGAAGTTATCACGCCGCAGCCTGACGAGGTGGATTACATTCACACCACCTACCTGCAATTGGTGAGCGCGGGAGCAGGGCTGGCTGCGCAGCGAGACGGTTTGAGCCGGCTGGCACACCGATTGATGGAGCGCGATCGCGTGGAGGCGGTGATTCTGGCCGGAACGGAACTAGCGCTGGTGTTCGACGAAGGCAACACCGATTTTCCGCACATCGACGGCGCCCGGCTGCAGCTGGACGCGATCATCCGACGAGCTACCGAATCGATCTAACCAGAAATCCAAAAGCACCGCTTACTGACGTTATTTGTGCCAGTCAACATCCGTGTCAAGATGGTCGATTGGGGCGGCGGCTAGGGCAGCATTTTCTGGTGCGGCAGTCGATTCTGGAACGAATCGCGGAGGCCGCTTGCCCGGAAAAGACGGAGATAGTCGTGGAGATTGGACCGGGGCGCGGGGCGCTTACGTCACATCTTCTCGCGCGAGCGGAGCGCGTGATCGCGATTGAAATCGATCCGGTACTGGTGCAGTACCTGCGCGCCGAGTTTCGCGATGAGCCTCGCATCACTTTGGTTGAGGCGGACGTTCTGAAGGCCGACCTGGCGCAGTGGGGAACGGTGACCGTGGTTGGGAACCTGCCGTATTACATTACGTCGCCGATTCTGGACAAGACGCTGGCGCTCGGTGGGCAGTTGAATCGCGCGGTGTTTCTGGTGCAGAAGGAAGTGGCCGAGCGATTGACAGCTGCCCCAGGATCGCGGGATTACGGATATCTGACGGTGCAGACGCAGCTTCTGAGCGCGCCAGAACTGCTCTTCACCGTGCCCGCCGGGGCGTTTCGCCCGCCGCCGAAAGTCGACTCGGCCGTGGTGCTCTTGACGCCGAAGCCGGAATCGGAGTTTCCCGCCTTGGACCGCGAGAAGTTTCTTAACTTTGTTGGCCTCTGCTTTCGCCACAAGCGCAAAACAATTCGCAACAATTTGTTGGGAAGCTATGACCGGGCGTTGCTGGCTGCGATTCCTGAAACAGCCCAGCGAGGGGAACAGTTGTCTATTCAGCAGTTGGTTGAATTATTCCGCAGAGTGGTGAATAACGGCGGCTCTCCTGTATCCTGAAATTTCATGCTGCGTGTCCGTTTCGCCCCGTCGCCGACGGGTTATCTGCATATTGGAAGCGCCAGGACCTTCATTTTCAACTGGCTGTATGCGCGCCGCAACCACGGCACGATGATCCTGCGCATTGACGACACCGACGTCGATCGCAACACACAGAAGTCGCTCGATTCCATTTTCGACGGGCTGAAGTGGCTGGACCTGGATTGGGACGAGCAATACGCGCAGTCCGAACGAGGGGAACTGCATCGCGCGGGGGCTTGGGCGATTTTCGAAAAGGGACTGGCGTACCGCGATTTTACGCCCTTCACGGCGAGGATCGAAGGAGGACCCTTCGACATCACCGAAGGACCTCATGTTGGAGCGTGGCTCTTCAACCCCGGCATGCGCGAGCTGTCGCCCGAGGAAAGCCAACGCCGCGCGGATGCCGGCGAGCCGTTTGTGCTGCGATTTCGCGTCCCTCGCGAAGGCTCGCACACCGTGGAGTTTCACGACGCGGTTTACGGCGAGCAATCCAAACTCGCGGCCGACATCGAAGATTTCGCGCTGCTGCGCAGCAACGGCGTTCCGACGTACCACTTGGCGTCCTGCGCCGACGATGTCGATCTGCGAATCAGCCACATTATTCGCGGCCAGGATCATCTGACCAACACCTTCAAGCACGTACTTATTTTCGAAGCGCTGGGAGCGAAGCCGCCGCAGTTCGCGCACCTGCCGCTTCTGATTGCGCCGGACGGATCGAAGCTCTCGAAGCGCCGCCACGGGCCGGTGGTGAGCGTCACCACGTATCGGGATGCGGGATTCCTGCCGTACGCCTACATTAATTTCTTGTGCCTGCTCGGCTGGTCGCCCAAAGACAATCGGGAGCAGTTGACCCGGGCAGGAGCTGATGGAAGCGTTTTCGTTCGAGGGGATTCATCGCCACAATGCGGTGGTGAATTTCACGGATGAAGATCCCATTGATCCGAAGGCGATGTGGCTGAACGCCGAGCTGATCCGCACGCTGCCAGTGGACGAGCTTGCGGCGAAGATGCTGCCGTTTGCGTGCGCGGCGGGATTACGCGCCGATCCAGCGAAGATGCTGCGAATCACTCCGCTGTTGCAGGAACGCGTCAAAACTTTGCGCGACGTGGTAACGATGGCAGACTTTTTCTTTGTCGACGAATTAGCCGCCGTACGATCCCGCCGAACTGATTCCGCAAAAGGGCGACAAAGCGATGGCGCTGACGGTGTTGCTTGAGGCGCGCGAGATTCTGGCGGGAGCAAGCTTCAGCCATGCCGGTTTAGAATCCGCGCTGCGTGGCGGGGCCGAGCGCCTCAAGATCAAGGCGGGGCAAATGTTCCAGCCGATTCGCGTGGCGGTGTGCGGGCGCAAGAATGCTCCTCCGTTGTTTGAAACGCTGGAAGTGCTGGGGCGTGAGACCTGCCTCAAACGCATCGGACAAGCGATTCAGGCGCTGCAGTAGGACCGGCGATTAGATCCAAGAATGAAAGAGACCATGAATCCAAGACCGAACGAGGCTGAAGACAAACCATCCGAAGCAGCCCCTTCGAATTTCATCCGGGAGATCATCCTGGACGATCTGAAGACCAATAAATACGGGGGCCGCGTGCACACCCGGTTCCCGCCGGAGCCGAACGGCTATCTGCATATAGGACACGCGAAATCCATCAGCTTGAACTTTGGCCTGGCCCAGGAGTTCGGCGGGAAATGCAATCTGCGATTTGATGACACTAATCCTTCGAAAGAAGAGACTGAATACGTCGATTCCATCATCGAAGACGTGCGTTGGCTGGGCGGCGATTGGGAAGGGCGGATGTTTTATGCGTCCGATTATTTCGGTCAGCTTTATGAATGGGCGGTGCAACTGATCAAGGCCGGCAAAGCTTACGTGGACGATTTACCGTCGGAGGAGGTTCGGAAGCAGCGCGGAACGCTGACAGAGCCGGGGCAGGAGAGCCCTTATCGCGGGCGAACGGTGGAGGAAAATCTGGATCTGTTCGCTCGCATGAAGGCGGGCGAATTTCCCGATGGCGCACGGACGCTAAGCGCCAAGATCGACATGGCGTCGCCGAATCTGAATCTGCGCGATCCCATCATGTATCGGATCCTGCACGCGGAGCATCATCGCACCGGCAAACAGTGGTGCATTTATCCGATGTACGATTTCGCGCACGGCGAGTCGGACTCCATCGAGCGGATCACGCATTCCATTTGCACGCTGGAGTTTGAAGATCACCGGCCGCTTTATGACTGGTACGTGGAGCAGCTCGGCATCTATCATCCGCAGCAGCTCGAATTCGACCGGTTAAACATCACGTATACGCTGCTGAGCAAGCGCAAGCTGCTGGCGCTGGTGCAGAACAAACTGGTACGCGGCTGGGACGATCCGCGCATGCCGACTATTTCCGGCCTGCGGCGGCGCGGCTACACACCGGAAGCGATCCGGAATTTCTGCAAGCGCGTGGGAGTGTCGAAGACCAACGGAACAACCGAGCTGGGGCTGCTTGAATACTACCTGCGCGAAGACTTGAACAAGCGCGCGCCGCGGGTGATGGCGGTATTGCGGCCACTGCGGCTGGTGATCGACAACTATCCCGAGGGTCAGGTGGAGCAGATGGAGGCCGTCAATAATCCGGAAGATGAGAGCATGGGCAGCCGCTCCGTGCCATTTTCGCGGGTGCTCTATATCGAGCAGGACGATTTCCGGGAGGACCCGCCCAAGCAATATTTCCGGCTGGCTCCTGGGCGCGAAGTGCGGCTGCGCTACGGCTACTTCGTGACGTGCAAAAGCGTAGTGAAGGACGCAAGCGGTCAGGTGACCGAGATCCACTGCACCTACGATCCGGCCACGCGCGGAGGCAATGCGCCGGATGGGCGAAAGGTAAAATCGACCATTCACTGGGTGTCGGCCGGGCACGCCATCGACGCCGAAGTTCGCCTGTACGAGACGTTGTTCACACGCGAAGATCCGAACGAAGTGGAAGAAGGCCAGGATTTCACGGCGAATCTGAATCCGCAGTCGCTGGAGGTGTTGAGCGATGCGAAGCTGGAGCCGAGCATGCGTGGAGCAAAACCAGGTACGGGCTATCAATTCGAGCGGCTCGGTTATTTCTCGGTGGACCCGGACACGACGCCCGAGAAGCTGGTCTTCAACCGCACTGTGGCGCTGCGCGATACGTGGGCCAAAATCGAGAAGAAGTCTGAAACAAAGACCGAGAAGAAGTCCAAATGATCATCCTGGGATTGGGCGGCCTGAATAAAGATGCCGCCTGCGCCGTGCTGAAGGATGGCGAGCTGGTGGCGGCCGTCGAAGAACACAAAGTGACCCGGCAGGCCACGGCGGGTGCGCTGCCGCAAGCCGCCATCACCAACGCGCTGGAAGTGGCGCGGCTTAGGCCCGCGGATGTGAACTCGGTGGCACTGGTGCGTCCGTTTGGGCAGGAGATTCATCTCACCTTGCGCGCACAGTTTCCGAACGCTCAGACTCTTATGGTGGAGCATCACGCGGCGCACGCGGCGTCGGCGTATTATCCATCGCCTTTTGACGATGCGACAGTGCTGACGCTCGATCGCGATGGCGATTTTCGTTCTGCCGCGCGTTGGCGCGCCTCCGGCAACCAACTGCACTTGGAAAAGGATTTATATTATCCGGATTCGCTGGGCGATTTGTACAGTCGGGTGACCGATTTGTTGGGATTCAATGCGGGATCGGATGAGCACAAGGTTCAGTGGCTTTCCACAGCCGATTCGGGCGAGCAGTTTCTGCCGCTGTTCGAAGAGATACTAGGCTCCAACGACTGGCCCTGCATCAATCGGAGTTTCTTTGACTCGGATCGTTTGAGCCAAGGCGGTTTCAGCGAGAAGTTCTACTCGCGCATTGGCATCGACGCGGGCGCCGAGATCCCGGGCGCGCTGCGAGCGCCCTTGGCCGCGGGACTGCAACACGCGATCGAAAACGTTGTGCTGCGCATGGCCGGTCCCGCGCAGAACCTGTGCATGGCCGGCGGCCTGGGAATGAACGCGCTGCTCATCAGCGCGCTCGAAGAATCGAAGACCGTGTTCGTGCAACCCGCGGCCGGCAATGCGGGGACCGCGCTGGGGGCCGTGTTTTACGCCTGGAACAATGTTTTCGGACAAAAGAAGCGCGCGTCGCTGGGCGATCTTTGTTTCGGGCCGAGCTACACTGCCGAACAAGTGAAGCAGGTTTTGGAAAACTGCAAATTGAAATTTCACTACCTGATGACGACGGAGGAACTGCTGGAGCGCGCGGTACGCGATCTGAACAGCGAAAAGATCATTGCATGGATGCAAGGGCGGATGGAGTTTGGGCCGCGCGCGCTGGGCAACCGCAGCATTCTGGCGTCGCCGCTGAATCCGTACTCCACCGAGAACCTGAACCTGTACATCAAGCATCGCGAATCATTCCGCAAATTCGCGGCGTCGGTGCCCCAGGAAACGGCATCCGAGTATTTTGAGGCGGGTCCGAACGCGCGCTATCTGGCGACAGTGGGGCGCGTGCGCGCGCCGTATCGGAAAACGTTCGAAGCCGCGCTGTTAGACCAGGACGCCGTGCGAGTTCACCTGGTGCGGCAACAGGACAATCCGCTATTTCACAAGCTGCTCCATGCCGCGGGAAAAGCCACCGGCCTTCCGGTGCTCTACAACACCAGCTTCAACCTTTTCGGCGATCCGCTGGTGTGTACGCCGCGCGACGCGGTGCGCAGCTTCTATTCTTCGGGCGTGGACGCGTTGTACGTAGGAAACTTCGTGGTGGCAAAGTAAAATCAAATCCGCAGCGCCGCCATGGGATCGATCCTGGTGGCGCGACGTGCCGGAAGGTAGCTGGCCGCGAGCGCAACCAACAGGAAGAGCACAGCGACGGCCAGGAAGGTAGCGGGATTGGTGGCGCTGACGTGAAATAAGAGCGCCGTCATCAAGCGGGTTAAACCGAGAGCCGCGGCGATGCCGATAGCCACTCCCGCCAAAGCCAGGCGAAAGCCTTGTCCCACCACTAGCCCGAGAATGTCGCTTTGCTGCGCGCCCAATGCGCGGCGGATGCCCATTTCCTGCGTGCGCTGCGCCACCGAGTACGCTATGACGCCGTAAATTCCGATCAACGCGAGCAGCAGTGCAACGCCGGAGAATGATCCCAACAAAATCACCAGCAAACGCCGCTGGCCCACCTGCTCCTCAACCAGATCATCCATGGTCCGGACCAGCGCGATGGGCTGATCGCGATCGAGCGCGTTGACCTGTTCGCGCACGGCTTTCGTGAAACGCAGCGGGTCGCCCGGGGTGCGTATGGCGAGCATCGCGAACGGCGGAGCGTTCTGCGCCAGGGAAACGTACACGCTCTCCGGCCAGTTGCCGTTCTCGAGTGCTTCATGGACATGCGCGACGATTCCGATGATCTCCGCCGGTTTCTTATTCACGCCTCCGATCAAGATGCGCTGGCCGATGGGGTCCTCACCGGCGGGATACGCCGGCCAAAAGCGGCGTGCCAGAACTTCGTCGATAATGGCGACACGCGCTGCGTCGGCGGTGTCCCGCTCTGTAAAATCCCTGCCGCGCCGCAACGGAATCTCGAGCGTGCGAAGGTATCCCGGAGTTACGGTCCAGAGGGTCGCGATAAGGCGCTGGTTCAACGGCAGCGGCGGTTTCGTGGCATCCTGCACGGGAGTTCCCGCATAGCCCATCATCGGGAGGAACATGGCCGCGGCGGCGCCTTGGACGCCTGGCACCGATCCCACTCGCCCCAGCAGGCCCTCAAAGAACGAGGCTCGTTTCTGGTTGGTGTCATAGCGCAGCGGCGGCAGCGGGATCTGCATGGTGAGCAGATGCGAGGTGTTGAATCCCACGTCGACGCCGCGCAGATTACTCACGCTTTCGATCAGCAGCGCCGCGCCAATGAGCAACACAATTGAAAGCGCGACTTGTCCGATCAACAACAACCCGCGCACGTTCAGCCCGGTCAAGACGCCTCGCTTGACTCCTTGATTACCGGCTTCGCCGCTGGCTCGCAATACTTGGATCAGATCGGGCCGGGACGCGCCCAGGGACGGCGCCAGTCCGAACAGGATGCCGGTTGCAGCCGAGAGCGCGGCGGCGAATCCGAGAACCATCCAATCCAAATGAATCTCTGCGGCGCGCGGCAGGTCGAAAGATGTGATCAGGGGAATCGCGCGTAGAATCCAAGCGGCGAGAAGGACGCCGAGCGCGCCCCCGCCAAGCGACAACAGAATGCTCTCTACCAGCAATTGCCCGATCAGGCGCGCGCGGGCGGCTCCGAGGGCAGAGCGCAGAGCGAATTCACGCGCACGGCCGCTGGCGCGCGCCAATAACAGGCTGGCGATATTAGCGCAAGCGATCAGCAGCACAAACCCCACCGCGCCAAAAAGCATCCAAAGCGCGGAGCGCACGTCGGTGACGAGGTCGTCCTTCATGGAGGTCACCTCTTTCGCTGCCTTCGGCTCGCCGGCCAGCAGATCCGGATTGGCCATTTTGAATTGACGTCGGATCACCTTGATCTCCGCGTTGCCCTGTTCCATTTGGAATCCCGGCTTCAGACGGCCGAATACGGACAGGAATGGACTGTCGACTCTGGACTTGGCGGACATGAGCGGCCATTCGGTGGGCGCTGTCATCCAAACGTCGACGCCCGGAACTGGAAACTGGAAGCGCGGCGGAAGAACGCCAATGATGGTGAAGGCCGTGGACCCGAGAGTCGCGGTTTTACCGACGATCCCGGAATCTCCCGAGAACCGGCGTCGCCATAGTTCAGAGCTGATCATCGCGACTGGAGCGCCGCCGGGCGCATCTTCGTCTGAACGAAAACCGCGCCCCAGTATCGGTTCCACGCCGAGCATGGGAAGGAAAGCGGCCGATACGCGTTCGCCTCTCAGAATCTCGGGCTCGGCTCCGCCGGACAGCGTGATGTTTTCCTCGCCCGTGAAAGCCCCCAGTTCGCTGAAGGCGTGGGCGCCGGCCTGCATATCGGCAAACAGCGTCGGCGTGGCGCCTCCGGAGATGCTGACCAGCCGATCGGGGTCGCGGTATTGAAGCGGCTTCAGCAGTACTGCGCGGATGACCGCGAACATCGCCGTATTTCCGCCGATCGCGAGCGCCAGCGTAAGCACAGCCGTCGCGCTGAAGGCCGGTCTCCGGCGCATGGTCCGCAGCGCATAAAGGGTGTCCTGCCAGATCGTCTCCAGAAAAGTAACGTTGGTCATTCCGATCGGTCTCCTCACCGATTAAACCAAATTCAACGCGCTATCTAGTGGGGACACGGCGTACCATTGAAGCCGGGTGTATATTGAAATGACCTTCGAGAAACCTCTATGCCTGACCTCACTCTCGTGATCCCCGTTCTGATTGTCGTGATCTATCTGCTGTCGTCCATCAAAATTCTGGCCGAGTATGAGCGCGGGGTGATCTTCCGGCTGGGCCGCGTGCTCCCGCAACCCAAGGGCCCGGGCGTCATCCTGGTCTTCGCGCCGATCGATCGCATCGTGCGCATCTCGCTGCGGATTGAAGCCATGGAAGTACCCGCTCAGGACGTAATCACGCGCGACAACGTGACGGTCAAGGTAAACGCCGTCGTCTATTTCCGGGTGTTGGATCCCACCAAGGCCGTTCTCGAAGTTTCCAATTTCCTCTACGCCACGTCGCAGGTTTCGCAAACCACTCTGCGCAGCGCGCTGGGCGAAGTGGAGCTGGATGAGTTGCTCAGCCAGCGCGAGAAATTGAATCTCCGCCTGCAATCGGTGCTGGATGCGCATACCGGACCGTGGGGCGTGAAGGTCACCGTGGTGGAAGTGAAGCAGGTGGATCTGCCGGAGCAAATGATCCGGGCTATTGGCCGGCAAGCTGAGGCCGAACGCGACCGGCGCGCCAAAATTATTCATGCGGAAGGCGAATACATGGCGGCCGAGAAACTGGCCATGGCGGCCGAGTTGATCCAGCGCCAGCCCGCCGCTCTTACACTCCGCTACCTGCAAACGCTGGTGGAGATCGGCGCCGACAAGAACACGACGGTTGTCTTCCCGTTGCCCATCGATATATTCTCATCATTAAGTAGGGCGATCGATAAGTTCGCCGGGAAGAAAGAGGAAGGCTAAAGCGTTTTGCCGAAGAACGATGAGGGAGAGTTTGAGTTAGTCCTCGGAAACCGCCAGTTGATCAGCGTGTTTCTGATTGTCGTGGTCTTGCTAGGAGTGTTCTTCTCCATGGGCTATATCGTGGGCCGCAACTCGTCGCCGCACGGCGGACACAGCCCGCAACGAAAAGCCCAAGCCGGACCCAGATGCCGATTCCTCCAGCGGCTCCACGCCCGACAGCGCCGGTCGGACGCAACCCCAGCGGCAGCCGATTCTTCTACCGCAAACGATTCCAGCTCCGCGCCCTCCACGCCTCCCGAGATCACCAAGCCGGCGCAATCCCAGGCGCCCGCTCCTGCGCCCATTAAACCGGCGCGCGCTCAGGAAAAACCATCGCCGCTCGCCAGCGCCCGCTCGCGCGCCCGTCCACGCCGCCGCGGCTGGTGAGCCATCCAGCGGCGAGTATTGGCAGGTAGTGGCTACGTCGCGGCCCGACGCCGAGATCATCGCCGAAGCGCTCGGCAAGAAAGGATTCCACGTGGTGCTGGCGCCCGCGCCCAAAGGACGGCATATTCCGCGTTCTGGTGGGGCCGCTGGCGGATGCGTCCACGCAGGCCCAGACCCGCACCGGCCTGGAATCGGCCGGCTTCAAGAATCCGATCATGCGGAAATATTGAGCCCTCTAATCGATATTGAGGCCCCTACGCAATTTCACTCTGGCATTGCTCTCGGCAATGCTGCTCGTTCTGCTCTATCCAAATCTGATTTTTCCGGGCTTCGGACTGCCGTGGCTGGCTCCCATTGCGCTGGCGCCGCTGCTGATCGCGCTGGCGCTTGAACCTCGGCCGCTGTGGCGATTTCTGCTGGGCGAGTTCACCGGGATCGTCTACTGGTTCGGCATCTGTTACTGGATCCAATTCGTGCTCGAAGTCCACGGCGGCATGGGACGCTGGGGCGGCTGGGGAACATTCGCGCTGTTCTGTGTTTTGAAGGCGCTGCACCTGGCGTTGTTCAGTCTGCTGGCCGCGGTGTTACTTGACACCCGTTATGCCGTTCCCGCCATCGCCGCGCTGTGGACCGGAATCGAGCGCACGCACGGAACGTTCGGCTTCGCGTGGCTGACGCTGGGCAACGCGGGGATCGACATGCCCTTGCCATTGCGCGTCGCACCGTTCGTGGGCGTCTACGGCATTTCGTTTCTCTTCGCGCTGATGTCGGCGGTGGTCGCAGTGCTCATTCTCCGGCGCGGGCGCAAACATCTTTATTGGCTGGCCGTCGTCCCGCGCTTTGCTGCTGCTGCCCGATTTGCCCCCGCGTGAAACACCGGCCGAGACCGCGCTGGTGGTTCAGCCCAACCTGCCGGCGGACCAGGAATGGACCCGCGCATCGGCGGGCGCCGAGAGAGACCATCTGATCATGGAGTCGCTCGAAGCCTCGCTTGCAGGGATCGGAGCAGCTAATCATTTGGCCGGAAAGTCCCGGTCCGCTTTACTACTATGGCGATCCAACTTTTCACCGCGAAGCGATGCAGCTGGCGCAAACCGAGCATGCGTATTTTCTTTTCGGAACCGTGGCCCAAACTCAGGAAGGCGCTCCGCTCAATTCAGCCGTGTTGCTGCGGCCCGACGGCGCATTGGTCGACCGTTACGACAAGATCAACCTGGTTCCGTTCGGCGAATACGTGCCGCCGTTTTTCGGCTTCGTGAATCGCATCACGCAGGAGATCAGCGATTTCGTTCCTGGTAATCGGCATCGTCGTTTTTCCGATGGGTGAGCACCGGCTGGGGGTCTTCATCTGTTACGAGTAGCGTGTTTCCCGATGAAGTGCGCCAGTTCGTGAAGGGCGGCGCGAATCTATTGGTCAATCTTTCGAACGACGGTTACTTCGGCCATAGCGCGGCGCAGCGAGCAGCACCTGGAAATCGCACGGATGCGCGCGGTGGAAAACAGCCGCTGGCTGATCCGGTCGACCAACGACGGGATCACCGCGGTGATCGATCCAGCAGGTCACATTGACGAGCGCTTCCGCCGTATCAGGAGCTGGTGGAACACATGCATTTCGCTTTTCGCAGCGGCACTACGTTTTACACCAATTACGGCGATTGGTTCGCTTGGGGCTGCCTGATGGCGGCGGCGATCGCGCTGGTTTGGTCGCAACGGCCGCAATTACGCGCCGGAGCAAGGTCAACCGTGCCGGATCACAAGAACGTCGCCGTCCTTGACGATGTATTCTTTGCCTTCCAGCCGCAGCAGGCCTTTCTCGCGCACGCCCGGGATAGCCGCCGTGATCGATCAGCGCCTGCCAGTTCACCACTTCGGCGCGAATGAACTTCTTCTCGAAATCGCTGTGAATGGCGCCCGCGGCTTCTTGCGCGCGGCTGTGCATCGGAATGGTCCAGGCGCGGACTTCGGTCTCACCGGCGGTCAGAAACGACATGAGTCCGAGCAGGGCATAGGTCGCCGAAATCAGCCGGTCGAGCGCTGAATCCTTGAGTCCGTAACTGGTCAGATACTCGCGCGCTTCTTCCGGCGAAAGCTCGGCCAGCTCCGCTTCGATCTTGCCGCAGATGGCGGTGACGGCGGTGTTGGTGCGGCCGGCCAGCGGGCCCTTGCGATACTCTTCTTCGATTTCGTGCAGCCGGCCGGCATCTTCTTCGCCGATATTCAGGACGAACAGCATCGGCTTTTGCGAAAGAAACTGGAATCCGCGAATCAGCTTTTCTTCATCGGGCGTCAGCTCCAAGGTGCGCAGCGCGACGTTTTGCTCCAGCGTCGCTTTGCAGCGCTCCAGCAGCGCGAATTCGCGATCCAGCTCCGTGCTCTTGATCTTCTTGCGATCTTTCTCCAGGCGCTCCATGCGCTTTTCGACCACCACCAGATCGCTCAGGATCAGCTCGATCTCCACGTCTTCCAGATCGCGCACCGGATCCACCGATCCTTTTTCGTGCGGCACGGTATCGCTTTGAAAGAGGCGCAGGACGTGGGCCAGCGCGTCGGCTACACGCATGCTGGCGAGATAACTTGGGTCGCGCAGCGCTTCTTTGGAGACGGCGGGAAAGTCGAGATACTCCACCGTGGCGTGCGTGATTTTGGGCGGCTCGAAGATTTTCGCCAGCGCGTCCAGCCGGGCGTCCGGAACCTTGGTGATGCCCACGCGCGCTTCCATCAGTCCCGACGCGCGTGGCTTCATGCACGCCGGTGAGGATCGTGAACAAAGATGTCTTGCCTACCATGGGCAGGCCGATGATTGCAGTTTTCATGAATTTTTATTGTCCGCTTGCTCACGGAGCGGCTCTACAGCGGGACCTCGACCAGCGTCATGATCTCCTGCAGCGTCCGTTCGCTCAGCTCGGTGCTGCGCTGCGAGAGCGAGGTGCGGGCGTTGATCGCGATGCGGTGCGCGAATACCGGAACCACCAGGCGCTTGATGTCGTCCGGGATCACGTACTCGCGGCCTTCCACCAGCGCCAGCGCCTGCGCCGCGCGATACAGCGCCTGCGATCCGCGCGGGCTGACGCCCAACGCCAACGATTCGTGGTTGCGGGTCTTCTCCACGATCGCCAGCATATAATCCACCAGGCTGTCGTCAACGGTCACCTGTCCGGCCTGCTCCTGCAAGCGCAGCAGCTCGGCGGAGGACAGCACCGGCCCCAGGTTCTCCGACCGAACCCCTTCCGGCCCGCGCACGATCTCGCGCTCCGCGTCGCGCTCCGGATAGCCGATGCGGATGCGCATCAGGAAACGATCGAGCTGGCTCTCCGGCAGCGGATAAGTTCCATGATGCTCCACTGGATTCTGCGTGGCCACCACCATGAACGGCTGCTCGAGCGCATGCGAATGGCCCTCGATAGTGACCTGCACTTCATTCATCGCTTCGAGCAGCGCCGATTGCGTTTTCGGCGTCGCGCGGTTGATTTCATCGGCCAGCAGGAAATTCGTGAAAACCGGGCCCGGTTTGAACTGGAACTCCTGGGTCTGCGCGTTATAAATGGTTACGCCCAGAACGTCGCTGGGCAGCATGTCGCTGGTGAACTGCAGGCGATGAAATCCGCAATGCACGGAACGCGCCAGAGCCTGCGCCAGCGTGGTTTTGCCGACTCCGGGAACATCCTCAATCAGCAGATGCCCGCGAGCCAGCAGGCAGACCATCGAAAGCCGGACCACTTCCGGTTTTCCGCGAATCGCCGAATTCAGCGACACCTCCAACTCATTGAGCTTGGAAAGCGTCACCGGGGCCGCAACCATTATTGCCATTGTACCGTGCCGCCCGGCATAGACCACGTCGCGAGGGGAACAAAATGAATGCGTTAGATCCCGCGTGTCGGCGAAGGGCGATGCCGGGAGCAGGCGATCTGCGCGCAATCGCTCGGCCGCTTCTTCCTGTTCGGCCCAGTCGACGCCTTTGGCAGTTACCGCAAAACGGCCGTTATCCATGCGAGTTACCAGCCCGTTTTCCTTCAGATACCAGAGGCTGAACTCCAGATGCTCGCGCGGGCAGCCCAGCAGATCCTCCAACTCGTGCAGGTTCATCGAGGGCTTTTCGGGCTCGTTGCAGCGCTTGGTGTAGAGCAGGTCCAGAATGCCTTTTCGCTTGGATTTTTCCGCCACCTTGCCAATGGCCGCCTGGCGCTGGTCAAAAATCCGCCAGCGAATCTGGCGATAGGCGTGCAGGTTGACGTCGTAAGCCGGCGCGTTTTTCAGGCTCGCTCAGCACTTTGTATGCGTCGGTGATGGCGCGGAATGCCTTTTCGTCTCCAGTGGTTCCGTTGTCGGGATGGTAGCGCTGGGCCAGCAACCGGTACACACGGTGAATCATGTCGGGATCGGCATTCGGACTGATCTGCAGCAGTTCGTAATAGTCGGGAACCGCTTCGGTGGACGCGCGGCGGCGCCGTTCCCGTTCTCGAATGCGCCGCTTTCAAATATAAGCCCGGTCCGAAAGACGCCATGGAACGGTTTGCAGTCGATCACTCGGGCGCGCGCTTTTCCATTGGACCCCGGGTGGCCAACCTGCCCGTCCACGGTCAAGACAGCGTTGGGTTCCAAGCGGCAGTCGGTCTCTACCCCGAGGCCCAACTCGTTGGTGTCCACTACTTTGGCGCGCACTTCGGTGGCGGATCCAGTGACGTTCATGCAACACCACCCAAGCGGGTTCGCCGGGGCGTCCGGGTTTCTGGCGAGGTTTTTTGCGGCGTTCGGACACTTCTGGCATAAGGCGTTCGCCGGTTAAGATATCGGCAGGATGAGGGGGGAAGGTTAGGCCGGAGCATCCCCCAGATCTAACGCGGGGTCATGGGGAAGTAAAGAAGTCCCCGAGCAGCACCCTCCCGCCATTCCAGGGGCAGCCCTGCGCTGTGTACCAGGGAACTCCCAGCGCGCCCTGGCGCAGCACCATGCAAGCCGGACCACCGGTCTGAACCGACGCATACACGGGCGCCGAAACCCAAACTCTGCTGACCCTCTTTATGGGACCCCAAGGTCTGATGTCCAATTCGAAGCCTCCGCCCTTGCCATAGATGTATCGCTTGTCTGCGATGACGGATTGTTCGGTGAAATCCGGGGAGTGGTCCAACAGGATATTCAGCTCGAATATCGCGATATAGCCGTAGAATGCGTTGAACAGAAACAGCACCACCATGCCCGCCCAATTTCGTCTGCGGCGCATACTCACGTCTGCGAAGATCGACGCGGAAAACAGGACGAGACCGGCAGCGACCGGCAGCTCGATCAACCGAGCCCATCCAATCTTTTGCACGCAGTGGAACCAGGCATAGAGAACGAAGGCGTTGGTTATGTAGGTGCATCCGAGCCAGCAAGGAGGCCCCGAAGCGCCCCCGCGGTTTATCATGGCGAACGAAAACAAGTCCGGCCGCCGCGCTACGATGGCAACCATGGCCAGCGGCACTATGACCTGCAGCGCCAATGTCGCCCACATCCAGCCGAAGCCGATCGAGACTAGGAGTAGGATAGCGGCGATCGTCTCAGCCTTGCTGATCGATTTCGCCCCTTGCACCGCGCGGCCACCGGAAGGCGAGGCTGTGGCAAGAGAGCCGGCAGGTCCTCGTTTATTTGATCTGTCATGCGCGATGGCATCGGACGCACATTCTATCGGCCAAAGCGCTAACTCCGATAGGTTTGAGCCGGCGCCGTCGGAGAATAAGTGGCAATGGCGCCGCGGTTTTCGCTGGTTATTACCTTTGCGGCTGGCGGCCTCAGATGAACAGATCGATGGGTACGCGAAAGAATTCGGCCAGACGCTTCGCCTGTGCCTTGCTGATGGAGCGCCTGCCGCTCAGGACTTCGGTGGCGACGCCCTTGTTGCCAAGAACTGGCCAAATGTCTTTGTGCTTTAGTCCACGCTCTTCCATCAGCGAGTTCAGCGATTCGTTGGGCGAAACGCTGGGCAAGGGATGAACCTTCTCTTCGTAATCCTCAATCAGCAGCGTCAGGATTTCGGCTAGCGCCTCCTCCTCTGGCGACGGGTCCGCGCGTTCGTCGAGCGCGAGTAGCGTTTGGGCGATCCGCGCATATTCGGCATCCGAGCGAATTGGCCGGGGGAGGGCGTTGGCCAACAACTCGGCATATGCAGAATCCCTAATCGCGGTCGTTGTGCTCATCGTTTCCAGCCTCCCTTACTGTACTCGGCGTGGGTGAGAATGTAGAGGATAAACACACGCTTCGTTTTGTAGTTGACCCGGGCGACCAGCCTGTAATCGTTCCCATGAATATTGAATACCGTCCTGCGACCCACGACATCAGCGTGAGCGAAATCAAGCTTCACGCCGGCCAAGGAACTCCAATCGGATACAATCAGCGTCCGAGATCCGCTCGACGTTCTCGGACCGGACGCGCGATGCGCTGCTACTCTCCATTCTCACAGACCGGGCGTCGCGATGAGTCTCGACGCGGCAGGCACGAGTGCCCGCGCTACATCTTGCGGCGTCGTACGCTAGAAAAGTGAAATCAGACATTCCCGCCGATCAGTTAGGCGCCGCCCAGGCCAGGGTGGACCAGTTCCTGGATGCATTGCGCCGCGAGACCGAGCGGCTGCCGGCTGACGCCGATTCGGCGCTCACGTTCCGGCCCGACGCGGAGCAGCCGGAATGACCATCGCTGAAGCCGCGAAAGCGCTGCGATCGCGCCAGGTCTCCTCCGTAGAGCTGACGATGCAATGCCTGGATCAGATCGCGAAGCTGAATCCCGTTCTGAACGCCTTCATCACGGTGACGGATGATTCGGCGCTGGCTCGCGCGCGCGAGCTGGATCGCGAACTGGGGCAGGGCATTGACCGGGGCCCGCTGCATGGCATTCCGATCGCGCACAAAGATCTGATGTGGACCAAGGGTGTGCGCACCACATCGGGATCGAAGATCTTCGCGGATTTTGTTCCCGATCGCCATGCCGCTGTCGTTCGGAAGCTGGCCGAGGCTGGCGCGGTGATGGTCGGCAAAGCCGGATTGCACGAGCTGGCATACGGAATAACATCCGACAACCCGCATTTCGGGACGATTCGAAACCCGCGCAATCCGGAGCATTCGCCGGGAGGATCGAGCGGCGGGTCGGGCGTGGCGGTTGCAACCGGCATGTCGTTCGTTGCGACGGGCACCGATACCGGCGGGTCCATTCGCGTGCCTGCGTCGTTCTGCGGCGTGGCCGGATTGAAGCCAACCTATGGACTGATTGACCGCAGCGGAGTGCAGCCGCTCGGCCTGAGCCTGGACCACGTGGGGCCGCTGGCGCGAACGGTTGGCGACCTGCGCGCGGCGCTGGACGCGATGTCGGACTCGGTGCTCCGCAAACCGCCGCCCGGGTCATTGCAAGAGATCCGCGTGGGACTGCCGGAAAACTTCTATTTCGAATCGGTGATGCCGGAAGTGAAGGCCGCTGTTCACCGTGCGGCTCAGCAAGCCGAAAAGCTTGGTGTCCGGGTGATTCCGGTCCGCGTTCCGGATATCGAAGCGCTCAACACCGCCGGCCTGGTGATACTGCTATCGGAAGCCGCCGCGGTACATCAGGCCAAACTCCATCGCCGCGGCGATTTCGGAGCGGACGTGCTGGCATTGCTCGACCAAGGCTCGCTGATTCCGGCAATGGACTATGTGAATGCGGAGCGGCAGCGCAAGCGATTTGTCGCCGAGTTTCACCGGCTGTTTCGAGACATCGATTGTCTGTTCACGCCCTCGACGCCGATCACCGCGCCGCGTATTGGACAGAACGAAATCGCGCTCGACGGCGTCCAGCACAACACACGATTTCTCACCACGCGATTCGCGCGCGGCATCAACGTGCTTGGGTTCCCGGCTCTGTCCATTCCGTGCGGCGAGTCGCCAGAGGGCTTACCCATCGGGCTGCAAATGATTGCACGGCCGTTTGAAGAAGATCTGCTGCTCATGCTGGGTGCAGCTTTGGAGTAAACTTGTTGGAAGTTTCGCCGCAACGTTGGAGGAATGGATGCGCTCATTATCGATCGCGATCTGCCTAAGCTTGTTTTCCCTTGCGACGTACGGGCAAACCGAATCCGGCTCGCTGACCGGCTCGGTCTCAAAGGCGGGGGATCACACTCCGCTCCCCGGCATTCCCCTAGAGGCCAAGAACGTTGCGAGCGGAATCATTTATAAGGCAGCTACATCGCCAAAAGGCGAATACACGTTCGCGCAACTGCCCGCGGGAACGTACGAGGTGTCCGTACTGATGCTCCTGTATCGTCCATTCCTTCGCAGAGATTTCGCGGTAGCGGCGGGCCAGTCCGCGCATTTGGACGTGCAGCTTTCGGAGAGCCTGACCTCTAGTACGCTCGGAGAACTTCCGGCGCTCTTTGAACTGTTTTCCAAGAGGCCGCCGCCACCGCAAGGGCCGACGCCCAGAATGCCAGACGGGAAACCGGACCTCTCGGGCGTATGGATGACGCCTCCGTCCGCTCTGCTCGCGTTATTTTCGCAACAGCCCGACCTGCAGCCGTGGGCGGAGGCCCTGGTAAGGGAGCGGCTATTGAACGAAGTAAAAGATAAGCCCTCGGCGCACTGTTTGCCGGACGGTGAGCCATTCGTCGGGCTTCTGCCAGTCAAGATCGTTCAGACGCGCACGCTTTTGGTGGAGCTGATAGAAGATGTGATCGCCGCTCATCAAGTATTCCTGGATGGGCGCGGCCATCCAAGCGACCTGGAACCAGCCTGGCTGGGACACTCCATCGGCAAATGGGATGGCGACACGCTGGTCATCGATACCGTCGGGTTCAATGACAAGACGTGGCTGTTTGTCGTTGTGCCGCACACCGAGAAGCTGCATGCCACGACACGCTTGCGGCGGCCGGACCTCGGGCACCTGCAGATTGAAACGACGTATGACGATCCGGGGACTTTCAAGAAACCCGTGACCACCACTGCAGTCGACATACTTGCTCCGGACGAAGAAGTCGACGAGGTTTTTTGCGAGAACAATCAGTACACCCAGCATGTGAGTGCCAAATGATGAGATTCCGAGGCAATATTGCGATCGTGTCTCTGGCGTTCCTCGCATCGGCATGGCCGGCGCTGGCGCATCACTCGTTCTCAGCCGAGTACGATGCCGATAAGCCGGTTCAAGTCGCCGGGACCGTCACGAAGGTGGAGTGGATGAATCCGCACGCCCGCTTTTACGTTGACGTGAAGGACGACCAGGGCAACCTCGTCAGCTGGAATATCGAGCTCGGGCCGCCCGTTATTCTGAAACGCCTGGGCTGGCGCCACGATTCGCTGAAGATTGGCGACCAGGTGACGGTGGAAGGCTATTCGGCCAAAGACGGTTCCAAATCGGCCAATGCGAAGAAGGTGACATTGGCCGACGGAACAAGCGTTTTCGCCGGCTCGCAGGCCGAGAAGCCCGCACAATAATTGGCTGAGGCTCTGGCAGCCGCGCGGCTAGCGCTATTTCGCGAGCGACCGCGCCGCCGCCAGCGCCGTTTCGTAGTTGGGATGATCGGCCACTTCCTTGACGTACTCCACGTGCTTGATGGTGTCGTCTTTGTCCAGCACGAAAATGGCGCGGCTCTCGATCCGCATGTCTTTGATCAGCGTCCCGTAATGTTCGCCGAACGAACCCGAGCGATGATCGGACAGCATCTTGATCTTGTCGATTCCGAAATTGCCGCACCAGCGCTTCTGCGCGAACGGCAGGTCCATGCTGATGGTGAAGATCGCGACGCCCGGCAACGCAGCGGCCTCTTCGTTGAAACGCTTGGTCTGCGCGTCGCACACCGGCGTATCGAGCGACGGCACCACGCTGAAGATGCGAACGACCTTTCCGGTGCCCGCCAGATTTACGGGCTGGAGCCCGTCATTCACCGCGTTGAAATCGGGCGCCTTGTCACCGGCCTTCAGCTCCGGCCCTAACAGGGTCAGCGGATTTCCTCTCATCGTCGTAGCTCCAGGTCTTTCTTTCAACTCTTCGGCCATGAATTCTCCTCAGGTGTGTTTGTCTGAATTTCGATCTATTGTAGCAACTCGTCAAATTTGGCAAGTTGGCCGGTTGGCAGTTGGCATGTGTAGTTCTCGCAGACATATGCAGTGGTCTTGCCATCGACGGCCTGCATGGTGGCTGCTCCCGGAAAAAATGTGGCGTCTGAGAGCAACGTGATAGTGTGGGGAAGGAAGCGAGCGCGGATGTGGCCCAAAAACTCGCGCGGTTCGCCCGCTATTACGATCTCCCGGCGAGCGCCCAGATAATAATCCAGCCCGACGAGCATCTGCGGCGCCGCGACAGCTTGCTGCGTGATCTTCCACCCGAGCGCGCCGAGGGTTCGCTCCGCGGCCTGGCGGTACTCCGCGCGATCGGTGAAGTGCGCAAGCTTGAGCAGATCCACCAGGGCCACGGCGTTTCCCGACGGCTCGGCGCCGTCGTAATCGTCCTTCATGCGGAGCACCAGATTGCTGTCGCCGGCTGCGGTGCTGAAGAACGCGCCACCGGTTGTGTCCTCGAACAACTCGCGCATTTTGCCGGTGAGCTGGATCGCGGTTTCTACGTGGCGGGGGTCGAAATCGGCTTCGTAAAGATCCAGCAGCGCGCCAATGAAGAACGCGTAGTCGTCCAGGAAACCGGGGATCGCCGCATCGCCATCGCGATAGCGTCGCAGCAGGACGCCGGACTTCGCGTCATACATCCGCGTCAGAATAAAACTCACCGCCCGCTTGCGCCGCCGCCAGATACCGGGCATCGTCCAAAACCTGCGCGCCCTTGGCGAACGCCGAAATCATCAGACCGTTCCAGGCGGTCAGGATCTTGTCGTCCAGGTGCGGGCGCACGCGCTTCGATCGGATGGCAAGCAGCGCCAATTTGGCCCGCTGGAGGTCAGCTTCTGTTGCGTCGTCGAGTGGCTCGCGCAAATACAGAATGTTCTTGCCCGTAAACTCTGCCGTGCGGATCGTCGGCAACATTGCCGTTCGGCTCAACGCCATAAATGGCCGCAAGCTTCGGGAACTGCTCCAATTCCGTCGGCGCTCCAGATGTAGAACGCGCCTTCGCCTTTTTCCTTCGGATTCGCCGGATCGATCACGCTATCGGCATCTTCGGCCGAATAGAAACCGCCATCGGCGATCCGTCATGTCGCGCAGCACGTAATCGAGTGTGCTCCGAGCGATTTGCGCGTAAAACGCGTCGTGCGTGATCTGGAATGCCTCCAGATAGGAGATCGCAAGCTGCGCCTGATCGTACAGCATCTTCTCGAAATGCGGAACAAACCAGCGCTCGTCCACCGAATAGCGATGAAATCCGCCGCCCAGTTGATCGTGCATGCCGCCGTTGGCCATGGCGCGCAAGGTATCGAGCACCATCTCCAGCGCTTCCTGGGCTGTCTCCTGCTGGGGTGAGCGCGCGTAATAGCGCAGCAGGAAATTGAAAACCACCGGCCGCGGAAACTTGGGCGCGCTGCCGAATCCGCCGTGCGCGGAATCGAACATGCGGCGGAAATGCTGGAACGCGGAATCGAGCACCGTCTTATCCGGTATGCCGGTGGATGGCCCGGTTCGCGCCGGTATATTGCGTGAGCTGCGCCACCACGTCGCCGCTCGATTGCTCGATGCGGCCGCGCTCGTTCCGCCACGCTTCGGCGATGCGCTCCAAAATTGCGCCGAAGCCCGGACGCCCATAGCGATTGTCGGGCGGAAAATACGTGCCGCCGAAGAACGGCTTCAGTTCCGGCGTCAGGAACACCGACATGGGCCAGCCGCCGCCGCCCGTGGAAGCCTGGACGAAAGTCATGTAGATCCGGTCGACATCCGGCCGCTCCTCGCGATCCACCTTCACGGGCACGAACTAGCGATTCAGGATCGCCGCCAGCTCTTCGTTCTCAAACGACTCGCGCTCCATGACGTGGCACCAGTGGCACGTGGAATAGCCGACGGACAAGAAAGATCGGCTTGTCTTCGGCGCGCGATTTTTCGAACGCCGCTTCGCCCCACGCGATACCAGTCCACCGGATTGTGGGCGTGCTGCTGCAGGTAGGGACTCTTCTCGCTGATCAGGTGATTGGTCAATGTGCTCTCGATTTCTTCGCGCATTTTAACTGTAGCGAGGTCGGCCGATGCCATGCTGGGCTGTTTCCTGCTTGCTGGTCGTCCATGGACTGTTTGGCCCCGGTCGGCCTTCCAGATCCGGGCGGGCTGGGCCCGGGGCTGCGAGCGACGGCACGCAGTTGCTTTGGGAGGCGGTGGCGCGAACGATGGGCGATCCAAACGCTGGCCGACGGCATCCTCCACCGGCTGATGCACAACGCCCAGTGCATCGAGGCCCTGATAGACTGGGCGATTGTTGAACCGACGGGCTTCGCAAACCGAGAACCTCCGACGACATCCGGTTTCGGCCATGGCTCTCAGTCTGTTTCTCGCTCCGAGCTTATCTACTGCAACCTGCGTAATCCGATCCCCAAATTGGCGCGCTGGTGAAGAGACTTTTCGACCGGATGCCCAAATAGTACCGGTAGCGGGCATGGGCGCCATCGTCGCGTGGAAGGTGTCGTGTGGAAGGTAAGGATACGCCCGTGAAAGAGGTAACCCAGCTCTTGCAACGTATCCAGTCGGGGGAACCTGAAGCCCTCAACGCCGTGATTCCGCTGGTCTATAACGAGCTGAAAAAGCTGGCCGCGGCTCACCTGCATCGGGAGGGACGGGCGGAGCCTTTCGACACCACCGAATTGGTCCATGAGGCTTTCCTGCGGCTGTCCGGTTCGCGGCAGCCTCCCTACGAGAATCGGGCCCACTTTTACGGCATCGCTTCGCGATTGATGCGCCAGATTCTGGTGGATGCGGCGCGGGCTCAGGCGTCGGAAAAACGGAGCGCGGCCATGGAGGTGGCATTAGCCGATATCCCCGATCTCGGCGCTCAACCCCATCGGACCTTGCTCGCAATGGACGACGCCTTGCATCAATTGGCGAAGACCGATCAATTGAAGGTGAACTTGGTCGAGATGCGATATTTTGCCGGAATGACAGCCGAAGAGTGCGCCGAGCATTTATCGATGTCGGTCCACATAGTTCGCCGCGAAATGCGCTTGGCCAAGGCGTGGCTCCGCAAAGAGCTGGCGGCTTCGAGCACTGGCACGTCTCCAGCCACTTAGTGCAGCGAGGCTAAGAGCTTCCCTGCCGCCGCGCGCCGCAAAGCCGCATACTCGTTCGACTCGGGAAAGCGCTGCCATAGCTCCGCGGACTTTTGATAGCTGGCCCGCGCCTCGTCGGTCTGACGCCGGCTGGCGTAGAAAGCGCCCAAAGCTTCCTCGGCGTCGGCAGTGGGAATGAGTTGAGTGAGTTCCTGGCCGCGGGCTATCGGGGCTGCGCGGTCGCGAGCCTCGCGGAGGAGCGCCTCGGCTTGTTCCGGTTTCCGAGCTTTGGCGCTGATCTTGCCCGCCAGAATCAACGCCTGTACGAATTGCATCTGGTCTTCCATATTTTCCGCCCCTTGGGGCGATATGGATCGTTGAGCGTCGAGAGCCGATTGCGCCGAGCGCCAAGACTCGTCAATGCGGCCAGCCTTGAACTCGGCCTCCGCCAGCCGGTGCAAAGCGATCGCGCGACGCGAAGCTATCAAGTACGAACGACGGGAGGCCATCAGTTCATCAAACAATCGCACGGATTCGCGGGCCATTGCCACGGCCGCATTCGTATCGATCTCCGCCAGCGAATAAGAAACCTTATATGTCGCGATGGCCTGGCTGAATCGCGCCGCGGTGTTATTGGGATCGCTCCGTACCATGGCCCGCGCCATCGCCAGATAGCGCCGGGCATTGTCGAGAGCGCGTGCCGGGTCGCCGAGATTCGGGTACCGCTCATCGTAGTAGATCGCGGAACGGAATTGATAGACCAGAGCTTGACGCCGGTGCAGATCGGGATTCCGCGGCTCTAGCGCTGCCAGCCGGGCGAGCAAAGCGTCATCGTCGTCAATGGCCCGCAACGCCGTGCTGAGCATTCCAACTTCCTGCGCCGCCGTTCCGATCCGCTCCTCGGCGAGCGATAGCGCCGACAGCGACTGGCGCGATTCTTTCGCTTTGACTTGAGCTCGCGAAAGATCGCCGCAGCGTGAGAATTCCTGGAACGCCTGGCTGTACCGGCCCAGATCTTCATCCATGTCGCCCAGCGTGCAGAGTGCCCCCGCGTACTGCATCTCAAATTGGGAATCGACTGGCCCGGCCGCCCGGATGCGATCCAAGGTCTCCACCCCGTCTTCAGCAATTTCGCGGGCCTGACTCGCGCCGTTTGAAAATCGAACCAATCCGGCGAACCTGCGGTAATAGTCGGCGAGATCGGGCAAGTACGCGCTATCTTTATCGGCCATCCGCTTGTAGATTTCCCCCGCTTTGCGATAACTCGCCACGGCATCCGCCGTCCGCCCCAGGTTGGGCTTGGTCGGATAGCCTTGCGCATCGCCGATTTTGATGTAACCGCTGGCGATCTCTTTCTGCAGCTCCAGATCGCCACCCGAGTTCTTGGCCAGGCCATCGAGATACTCGATGCCGGTGCGGACCATGATTTCGCGCGCCTTCGTGGAGCCTTCCAGCTTGGCGATTTCATCGTGCAGGTCGAAGACAAAAGTATGCGCCAGCTTGCGGACATCTTGAAAACGTTTCCGCGCGATTTGCGCCTGCTGGATGGCAATGGCCGAACCTGTAACCAACGCCGCGATCACCAGAGCCGCCGCCGCCAGGCCGATGCGGTTGCGCCGGATGAACTTGGACGCGCGATAGCCCAGTGTGTCGGGCCGCGCCGTCACCGGACGATTCGATAGCGAGCGCTGGATGTCGTCGCTCAGATGCTGCACCGACGGATAGCGGCGCGACGGCTCTTTGCGCAGCGCCATCAGAATAATGTTGTCGAGATCGCTCGAAACTTTCGGAGGCGCCGGTTGCACCTCGCAAATCGTATGATCCACGGCGCGCGCCGTCAGGGTTGGAAATTCGTAAGGGAGGCGATTGGTCAGTAATTTATACAGCACCACTCCGAGCGAGTAAACATCCGTGGTGGTGGTGATGGCCTCTCCTCGCACTTGCTCCGGGCTGGCATATTGCGGTGTCAGCGGCTGGAACATGGTGGCGGTGCGCTCTTCGTCGGGACTGCCGGTGGAGTCGAGAATCTTTGCGATCCCGAAATCCAGCAGCTTCGGCCGGCCCTCGCGATCCACCATGATGTTCGATGGCTTCAGATCGCGATGAACCACCAGGTTCCGATGCGCATGCGACACGGCATCGCAAACCTGCCGAAACAACGTCAGCTTGCCTCGTAGGTCCAGTTTGTTTGCATAGACGTCAATCGGAACACCGTCGACATACTCCATCGCCAGATAAGGCTGGCCGTTGCTGGCTCGGCCGGCATCTAGCAAGTGCGCGATGGCTGGATGGCCGAGGGTCGCCAAAATCTGGCGCTCCTGCTGGAAGCGCACGCGAAACGCCGACTCGTCTCTTCCGTATCGAATCAGCTTCACGGCTACCTGCTGCTCAACCTCTCCGTCGGCGCGGCGAGCCAGGTACACGGTCGCCATACCTCCGCGCCCAAGAACACGAATCAGTTGATAGGGCCCGCAACGCAGGTCTTCCATCCCCTCTCGCGATTCCAAGAGCTGTTCGGCGGTGGCAGCGACAGGGTTCGTTAACACATCATCCGCCGCATCGAAGTGCAAAAGGGCCTCCACTTCAGCCCGTACGCCAGCGGGAACGCTCCGGTCCTGGAAGTAGGCCTCCCGCTGATCGGCTGAGAGGTCCGCAAGCTCGTGGAAAAGTGACTCAACCTCGCGCTGCATAAAGTCAGAAAGGGCGCTCTCTGGGGATTATCACATTTTGAAGGGGTCCAATTGCCTCTCCCGGACCTAGAGCACAAAGGGGCCCCTGACTCCCTCAAAAAATAATTCGCGATGGAAGCGCTAATTTCTCCTTCGCGTCACGCAGGTAGAGTGTAGGAGGGCCTATGCCGAACGGGGATCGATTCCAGAAAGTGCTCCATGGGCAGAGGGTTGGGGGATGGCGTATCTCGGGCGCATTGCTAAGGATGGCCAGCGCGATTGCCGCCCTGGCGGCCATTCTGGCCGGCGTCCCCGCCCGGGCGCAAACCGAGGACGTGATTCACAATTTCAGGGCGGGCCAGGATGGGGATGAGCCGTTGTTCGGGCTTGCGGCTCACCAAGGCCACCTGTACGGAACTACCTTTCACGGAGGAACCGCTGGAATTGGGCAGGTCTTTCAGCTTACTCCCTGGCCAGGCCACATATTGTGGCAGAAGGAGCTGCTGCACAGCTTCCTGGGCTCCGCGGGCGACGACGGAGGCCCGCCGTGGGGCCGGGTGATCGCCGACAAAGCCGGCAACCTGTACGGTACCACCGTGAACAACGGCCCCGCTTGCTGCGGGGTGGTCTACAAGGTGAGTCCTCCGGCCGAGGGCGAGACCAATTGGACGGAATCCATCATCTACAGTTTCACCGGCGGCAGTGACGGTAACTGGCCCTATGGCGGCCTGGCGTTGGATTCGACCGGCGCGCTTTATGGAGCCACTCAGTTGGGGGGCGGTGCTTGCGGTTGCGGAACCATCTTCAAGCTCAGCCGGCCGCAGTCTGGAACCACCTGGCCGATTACGGTGCTGCACACGTTCGCTGGCGGGGACGACGGGTCTACGCCTAATGGCGATCTGCTGATCGATAAGACGAACGGTTCGGTTTTTGGCACTACCGTGTCAGGAGGGGTCTGGGGGCTCGGTATTGTATACCAACTGACACCGCCGTCCGGGGGCCAGACCGAGTGGACGATGAACTACGTTCACGGCTTCGAAGGCGATGCCACAGATGCAAATGATGGCGCCACTCCTAACGGCGGCCTGGTGGGCGGCACTGGCGACCTTTGGGGCACCACACAGAGCGGGGGCGCCAGCATTAACTGCTGCGGTATGGTGTTCGAACTCCGCCAGGAGATCGCAGGCAGTCCACTATACACCTTGATCAATCACCATAACTTTACGGGCGGCCAGGACGGAGCGACCCCTTACGCAGGGCTTTATGAAAACGCATCGCACGCTTACTGGGGCACCACCCAGTTTGGCGGCGTCGGCTCTGGTGGGGCGGATTTCGGGACCATCTTCAAGCTTAGCCTCAACGCGCTGCGGCAAGAGTGGTCTTACAGCGTGGTTTACAGCTTTAGCGGCGGCCCGAGCGATGGCGCCTACCCGGAAAGCCCGCTGATTGAGAATCAAGCGGGTGTTTTCTTTGGCACCACCAGCTTCGGCGGGACTTTAGCGCATGGTACGATCTTTAAGTTCATACCATGAGTTTCCGGCTGTATGGTTTGCGAGCCGCCCGATCCGGAAACTTCTTGCAGCCAATTGGAGGAGAATATGACGGTGACTATAGTTAGAACCAGCAAGCAGACAGCCGTGCTGATCGCCGCGCTGTCGTTTTGCATCGCCGCAACACCAACTGTGTCGCCGGCGCAAACGTTCACGGTGATCGCACGGTTCGATTTGACGGACGGCGCCGCGCCATTCGGACGTTTGCTCCAAAACGTCGACGGATTTCTTTACGGGACAACCTACGCTGGGGGAACGTATGGGGACGGTACGATCTTCAGGATCGGTCTGGACGGCGGGCTAAGTGTCCGCCACGACTTCTGTGCTACTGCTGGCTGCCCGGACGGCAGCTCGCCCGCAAGCGGCTTGATGCTTCACTCCAACGGCAACATGTACGGTATGACTCAGGTTGAAGGCGCCAACGGCGTTGGAACACTCTTCCAGTTCAAACCCGGGTTGAAAACGCTCTACAGCTTCGGTGTCACCAGCAGTGACGGCGCGCAGCCCGTGTCCGATCTGGTGGAAGGGAATAACTCATATATTTACGGGACCGCTATGGATGGCGGCGCCGACGGCAACTTTGGCACAGTCTTCCGGTATCGTTGGTGGGCCGGGGGCGAGATGGAGACACTCCACAGCTTCTGCGCGGATGCTGGGTGTAGCGACGGCTTTTCTCCTACCGCCGGACTGGTGCAAGGGACCGACGGCAACTTCTACGGAGTGACCGCTGGAGGCGGTGCGAACGTCAACGGCGGCACGGTCTTCCAAATGACGCCCGGCGGCCTGTTGACCACGATCTATTCCTTCTGCAGCTCACCCAATTGCACCGACGGTTACGGCCCCGAAGGATTAGTGCAAGGCACCGACCGCTACTTCTATGGGACCACTGCCCTCGGCGGGGCCAGCAGCACGTGCGCCCCCGGCTGTGGCAGTGGCACTGTTTTCAAAATCAGCCCGAGCGGCACTCTGACCACCCTGCACAGCTTCAACTCCACTGACGGCGCTAACCCTGAGGGGCGACTGGTGCAAGGGACCGACGGTAACTTCTACGGAACAACCTACCGCGGCGGCACATACAAGAATGGCACGATCTTCCAAATCACGCCAGGCGGCGTGCTCACGACACTGCGCAGCCTTAGTTATACTGACGGCATTAATCCGTCTCGGGGACTGATGCAAGCCACCGATGGGAACTTCTACGGGACAGGCACCTTTGGCGGAAGGTGCTGCAGCAACGATGGCACGGTCTTCCGCTTGTCCATGGGGCTGGGTCCCTTCGTGAAACTCGTGCCCAAGGCTGCCGCGGTAGGCTCACCAGCCATCCAAATTCTGGGTTACGGTCTGACGGGCACCACCAGTGTGACCTTCAATGGCACGCCCTCCCCCAAATTCATCGTCGTCTCGGATACCCTGATCTATGCGGCAATCCCGACCAGCGCCACCACGGGCCCGGTCCGGGTGACGACACCTGGCGGCACGCTCACAAGCAACGTGGCCTTTCAAGTGCTGCCGTAAGGTGAGCGCTCGACGCCGCGCCCGGGAGCCAGGTTGAAAATGCCGAAGAGATTTGTAAGCGTGTTCGGATGGTCTGTAACGCGTCTGTAATGGGTCGGGTATAGAATGCTCCCCATGGACGAAATCCGAATCCAGCGGAGGCCTGGCTCCCTTAGCGACGTTACCATTCTGAGCCTTGAAGGTCCGCTCACCATCACCACGTTGTTCGACTTTCAAACCGCTGTGCGCCAGCCCGATTTGAGGAGCACCATTATCGACTTTTCGGGCGTGCCTTACATCGATTCCGCGGGATTGGGCCTGGTGCTCAGCCATTGGGCGCACACCCAGCGAATCGGCGTGAAATTCGCTGCGGTCGGGATTTCAGAGCGCGTGCGCGTGCTCCTGGACATGACCGGGGTCAGCAAACTCCTGCCGCATTACCCAACCGTCGCCGAAGCGGAACACAGCTTCGGGAGCGGGAACGGCTCGTCCTAAGATTGCGCTAAGACCGTAAAATATATTGTCTGACTGTTACGATCTTGTGGTAATCTAGTGGGTCGAGCCCGCCTGTTCGATGAAGGACTACATCGCGTTAACCAAGCCGCGAATCACCTGGCTCATCCTGATGAGCACGGGCGTTGGATACTTTTTCGGATCCAAGAACAGCTGGCATTGGTTCACCCTGCTCCACACCATCATCGGGACCGGTCTGATCGCCTCTGGAACCGCGGCTCTGAATCAGTGGTATGAACGCGTGGCCGATGGCAAGATGCGGCGCACGCAGGCTCGCCCGCTGCCATCGGGCCGTCTGAGTCCTGGCAAGGCCCTGGTATTCGCGATCGCGATTTCGGTGGCCGGATTCGCGGAGCTATGGTTCGGCGCGAATCCGCTGGCCGCATTGCTCGGGCTGTTCACGCTACTCACGTATCTGTTCGTCTACACGCCGCTGAAGCAGCGCTCGCCGCACTCGACAACCATTGGATCCATCCCTGGCGCCATGCCGCCACTCATCGGATTCGCCGCAGCCAGCGGCACGCTGACCTGGGATGCGTGGGTTCTATTCGCGATTCTGTTCCTATGGCAGTTCCCGCATTTTTACGCCATCGCCTGGATGTACAAGGAAGACTACGCGCGCGCTGGCATTCGGATGTTGCCTGTGGTGGAGCCGGACGGGAAGTCCACCGCGCGCCGCATTCTGCTGTACTCCATCGCGCTGATTCCCATCAGCCTGATGCCGAAGTTCTTCGCCATGGCCGGCAATGTTTATTTGTACGGTGCGCTGGCGCTGGGCCTGGCGTTCGTCTATTACGGCTTGCGCATCCGCTGGGATCGCACTCGGCAGCAGGCGCGGCATGTGTTGCTGGCGTCGGTGGTTTACCTGCCGGCGCTGTTCAGCCTGATGTTGTTCGACCGTCCCGCATGAAGCAGTTGGCAGTTCTCGCGTTAGTTTGCGCCCTGGCTGGGTGTTCGCGGCAAGCGCGCTCACTAGAAGTATTGGGCGACATTCCGCAATTTGAACTGATCGCGCAGGACGGCCAGCCGTTTCACAGCCAAGTACTCGCCGGGCAAAATCTGGGTGGCCGATTTCATCTACACCACTTGCCCCGGGCCGTGCCCGCGCATGACGTCCCAGATGCGCGAGGTGCAGGACGCGGTGTCGAAGAATCCCGACGTTCGCCTGGTGTCATTCACCGTCGATCCCGCGAACGACACACCGCCGGTGCTGGCGGCTTACGCGAAGACGCACGGCGCGGCTCCCTCCATTTGGTATTTTCTTACTGGTTCGGTGACCACGCTGCAAATGCTGGATCGCGATGCGTTCAAGCTCGGCAACATCGATGCGACAATGCAGCACAGCACGCGCTTCGTGCTGGTGGACCGTCAGGGGCGCATCCGCGGCTACTACGATACGTCGGAAGCGGGCGCGATCGCGAAAGTGATCGCCGATATTCGAGACGCTCGGCCGCCGGATGAACGTTCTTACCCGCGATTAATGCCACTCTGAACGGCATCGCGGCGGTGTCTGCTGGCTATTGGCTACACGCTGATCCGGAAGAAGCGCATCCAGGCGCATCGCCGCGTGATGCTGACGGCGTTCTCGGTATCCGTCGTTTTCCTGGCTTGCTATCTATTGCATCATGTCCTGGCCGGCATCGTGTACGACCGTCATACTGGCGTGCGGCACACGGTCTATTTGACCATCCTGTACACGCACACGGCCCTGGCGGTGATCACTCCGGTGCTGGCGATCATCACGCTGCGGCGCGGACTGCGCATGGACGTGGAGCGGCATCGCGCCATCGCGCGCTGGACGTTTCCGATCTGGATGTATGTGAGTGTTACAGGGGTGGTGGTGTATTTGATGCTTTATCGATTCTGAGGCGAGGAATACGAGGGAGACGAAGAAGACAAGGAATGGCAGTAATTGCCGCGAAAGCGACTGGTTTCATCCAGTAATTGCAACAGGGAAGCAGTGTTGGCATAGCCGAGATCTTGCGATAGAATCAGAAAGTACCGGCATTCTTCCAGCGACGCCTGAGCGATGTTCAGGAAGCGCGCTTTGTCCGCTCGCCCACGTCTGCGAACTCAAGCCGAACATTTCATGCTTAGGGAATGCGGTCGTCATCTGATAGACGCCAAGTACCAATGCGTGCGCCTTCTTCCAAACGAACAGGTCTTGAAAATTCCTTGCCGGGGCTTGCAAGCAAGTGAGTGCATTCCTCGTATTCCTTGTCTCCCCCGTATTCCTTGTATTCTAAGACCATGCCCGAGACCGGTCGCCTCACCGCTCAAACCTCCGCGGCCGGTTGAGCCTCCAAGCTGAGTCCAAAGGTTTTGGACCAGGTGCTCGGCCCGGATCCCACGCTGGGCGGACGAAAACGTGCTGGTCGGGTTTGATACCGCCGACGATGCCGGCGTGTACAAGCTGACGGCGGAGCTCGCCCTGGTGCAGACCGTCGATTTCTTCACGCCCATCGTCGACGACGCCTACACTTTCGGCGCGATCGCCGCCGCCAACGCTTTGAGCGACGTCTACGCCATGGGCGGCAAACCGATCTCGGCGCTTTCCATTCTGGCGTGGCCGGCCAAAGGCGATCTGGACGATCTGGCCGAAATCCTGAAGGGCGGGGCGGAGAAGATCCACGAAGCCGATTGCGCGATCCTGGGCGGGCACAGCGTCAGCGACAACGAGGTGAAGTTCGGCTATGCGGTCACGGGCTTAATTCATCCGGATCTTGTCAAGACCAATGCCGGCGCGCGTCCCGGGGATGCGCTGGTCTTCACCAAACGCATCGGAACGGGCGTGATCTCGACGGCCTTGAAGCAGGGCATCGCCCAGGAGTCCGATGTGGAGGCGGCCACGCGGTCCATGCTGAAGCTCAATCGGGAAGCCTGCGAAGCGATGCTCGCGTTCGACGTGCATGGCTGCACCGATGTCACCGGCTTCGGCCTGATCGGCCACGCGCGCGAGATGGCGTTGGCGAGTAAGGTGACGCTCGAGATCGATCCGCGCAAGCTTCAGTTCCTGCCGGGAGCAGTGGAATACGCGAGGCAAGGCGCCATTCCCGGCGGGCTTGAAAAATAATCGCGAGTTCGCGGCGTCGTGCGTGCAGGGAAGCTCGGGATTTGGAAGCGATTGCTGTACGATCCCCAGACATCGGGAGGCTTGCTCATTGCGCTCGCCGGAGCGCGATGCGGCGCTGCTTGAAATGAAACTGCCCGACGCATATCGCATCGGGCAGGTGACGCAAAGACAGAATAAGCCGATCGTTCTCTACGTCTCTACTTAGCGTCTTCGGCTTGAATACCACCGCCCGCCGCAGCCGCGGCATCCGCCGCTTTCTTGGCCTTCATCTTCTTGGTGTCCAGCGCTTTTTGCACCCACTTGTCGGCGGTGTCGGTATCGGCCTTGTACTGCTCGGGCGTGTCGTCCAGATCCGCCTTTTCGCGGATCAGAAGGTTCATGTACGCCATGGCATCGTCGTAGTTAGGATCGATGTCCAGCGCCTTCTGCAGATTCTTCATGCCGTCGTCGATGACGGCGCTGTACTGCGCCTGCAGATCCGCCTTCACCTTCTTGTCCTTCAGTGGACCAGGCTCCTCGGGCTTCATGCCCAGGTCCTGCGCGCGCCCTCATCCACGCCGCGTACCACTTCACCCAATCGATGACGGCCAGGCTATAGAAGCCTTCCTTGTTCTGCGGATCGGCCGCGATCAGCTTGAGGTACCATTCCTTGGCTTCGTCCAGCTTCTTGAGCTTCGCATCCAGGTCCGGCATGCCTTGGCCTGCTGATAGCTCAGGGACGCCAGCGAGGCGAGAGCGGTGGTGTCTGAGGGGTTCTTCTCCAGAACCTTTTGGAACTCTTCTTTGGCCTCCTTGGCGAGCTGCACGTTCTCCGGGGATATCGCGCCTGGAATGTACTGGCTCATATATGCGGTGGCCAGGTACAAGCGCGGCATCGTGTTCTCCGGATCCAGTTGCACCGCGTTCTTGAAGTAATCCACGGCTTCCGAGTAATGCGCGCCCTTGTAGGCCTGGACGCCGTGGTTGAGGGCATCGCGCGACCTGTAGCTTGTCGCAGCCCGTTGCGAAGAGAATCAGCAATCCGATTCCCGCTGTCAATATTGTGCTCTTCATGCTTTTGGCCCTTGGTTGTTCGCTCTTGGCTCTTGGCTACCCGCTGTCGGCTAATCGCCAACGGCCAAGAGCTAATGGCTTCTAATTACCAGCTTCCAGTTTGGGCGTCATCAGACCGACCTTGTCAATCTGCGCGCCTTTGGCGACATCGATGGCCCGAGCCACAGTCTGATACTCCAGATCGGGATCGCCCTTCACGAAGACCACCCGCTCGGCGCGAGTTTTGAAAATCTGCTCCAGCCGCGGACCTAGCTTGTCCATGTCGGTGTCTTCGTTGTTAATGTGCATGCTCTTGTCTTTGTCGATGACAATCACCACCGTACGATCCTGATCGGGAGGCGGCTGATTTTTCTTGTCCGGGGGTTCCGGCGCCAGGGCTTCCAATCCGTGCGGCGTCAGCGGCGTGATGACCATGAAGATGATCAGCAGCACCAGCAGAATGTCGATCATGGGCGTCATGTTGATGTCGCATCTCGGCCCACCTTTGGTACCGCCCACTGCCATTGCCATAATTCGTTACCTCGTTTTTCTTAACATCGCGCACAACGCAGCGGGCCGCGATTGTTCTCTTCAACTCACTCTGAGCGCATCCCGCGCTGTGCGCTTCCAAATCCTATAACATCGCGCACAACGCAGCGGGCCGCGATTGTTCTCTTCAACTCACTCTGAGCGCATCCCGCGCTGTGCGCTTCCAAATCCTATAACATCGCGCACAACGCAGCGGGCCGCGATTGTTCTCTTCAACTCACTCTGAGCGCATCCCGCGCTGTGCGCTTCCAAATCCTACTTAGCCGCGGCTTGATTGGGCGTCTTGTTCTCGTGTGGCTCTTCGGTGATGAGACCGATTTCGTTCACGCCGGCCGCGCGCAAATTATCCACCACGTCCTCCACTACCGAGTACCTGGCGCGGGCATCGGCCACGATGTACACCGTCTTATCGATCTTGTTGGTGAGCAGATCGCGAACCCTTTCGGGGAGTTGATCCGCCCCCGAGAGCTTCAGATTGCCAGGACTCAAGAACACCGCGCCATCCCGAGTGACCGAGATGAGGATCGCATCTTCTTTGTCGGCCGCCTGCATAGTGACGGGATTCTTGGTCTTTACCTTATCCACGCTCTGAGCCTTTGGTGAGCATGGGCGTGATGACCATGAAAATGATGAGCAGCACCAGCATGACGTCCACCATGGGCGTCACATTGATGTCGGCTACGGGCGGGGGCGCTTTTTTCTTTTCCATTTCGAAACTCCTTGCGATAAAGAGGCGCGTCGGCGTTCAATCAACTAGCTCCGCGCCCCTTTCCGAATTCAACTCGCAGCAGGCTGCTACAACCGTTACTTCGGCCGCTGCCGCTCCACGCTGGATACGCGCTTCAGGAAATAATCCAGAAGCTCGGAGCTGGAATTGCCCATCTCCACGTCAAACGCGTCGATGCGGTTGGTGAAGTAGTTGAACGCCCAAACCGCGGGGACGGCCACGAACAGACCGATAGCGGTGGTGACCAAGGCTTCCGAAATACCGCCGGCCACCGCGCCGAGACCCGTAGCCTTTTGGGTGGCAATGCCCTGGAACGCGTGAATGATGCCCACCACCGTGCCGAACAAGCCCACGAAGGGGGCCGTCGAACCGATGGTCGCCAAGCCGCTGACGCCGCGTTTCAGTTCTGCGTGAACGATGGCTTCCGAGCGCTCCAGCGCGCGCTTGGAGGCTTCGATATCTTCACCTGAGATTTCCGTGCTCAGCTGATGCGCGCGGAATTCCTGCAGGCCAGCCACGACAACCTTTGCCAGATGGCTCTTGTTGTAACGGTCGGCGATCTTGATGGCTTCATCCAGTTTGCCTTCGCGCAGCGCTCCCGCCACGGCGGGGGCGAACTGGCGCGATTGCTTGCGCGCGCCGTTGTACGCGATAGCGCGATCGATCATCACACCAATCGACCATGCCGACATGAAGAACAGCAGGATGACTACCAGCTTGGCGGCCCATCCCATGCTTTCCCACATCCCGCGTACGTCGAAACTGGTAGCCGCTTCCTGCAAAAGCATGAACGACCAAACTTGTAATTGTAGAAACATCTGATTCTCCTGCGAGTTGAATTTAGACTTCTATTGGCTCAACGTAAAATTGACTTCAATCGTGGTGACGACTTCCACCGGGTCCCCGTTCAGGAGCGTCGGTTTGTACTGCCATTGCGAAACAGCCTGTTTAGCCGCTTCCACCAGGAGCGGATGGCCGCTCACTAATTGCAGATTCTGAATGGTGCCGTCCTTGCCGATGATGGCGGTGAAACGCACGACACCTTGAATGCGGGCTTGCTTGGCCAGCGGTGGATACAACGGAGTAACCTTGCGGATCAGGTTGGCCTGGATCACGTTACCGCCCACGCGGATGCGCTGCGGCCCAGCCGGCTTTTCCTTGACCGGAGGCGGAGGCGGGGCCGCGCTGCCGATGGCGCCGAGGACGCCACCGAGGACGCCGCCGGGCGCTCCACCGGGAACTCCGCCCACCACGCCACCCACCACACCCGAGCTGGACGGTGGCGGCAGATCTTCTTCCTTAATGTTCGCGATCTCTTTGGGAATGGTCTTGGGAGCCATCAGCTTGCCGGCGTCGAACTGACGCGGGATGATCTTCACTACTTTGGGCGGCGCTGGGGGCGGGGGAGGAGGCGGCGGAGGGGGCGGCGGTGGCGCCACCAGGAAACTGGTTAGCTGAGCGCGTGGCAGCGTATCGGTGTAAATCAGCGGGATCAGGATCACGAGTACGATCACCAGGATCTGTACACCGAAGGACAGGAACACCGACCAAGACTTATTCGTTTTCGCGGTTCCTACAAAACTTTGCTCAAACATGCCTCACCTCGTCCCAAAGTTAGCTTAGTCCTGCCAAACAGCAGAAATCATCATACAAACTCTGGCCGTCTATTTCACCTTCGCGGTCCCGCGACCGCGCGCGATCCTTGGCCGGCGCCGCTATCTTGGCCGGCGCGGGCACTGGAGCCACGGGCGGCCCCTTGCGAGGCGTAACGCCCCCGCCTCTCGCACCCCGCTTCCTTCCCTCCAGGAAATTATGCCAGAAGATCAGGATCGGGCTAGCAACAAAAACCGACGAATAAGTACCAACGATAATGCCACAGACCAGCGCGAACGCAAAACCATTTAGTACTTGGCCGCCGAAAATCAACAGCGCCAGAGCGGTAAGCAACGTCAGGCCCGAAGTAAGAACCGTGCGGCTCAGGGTCTGGTTCACGCTCTTGTTGATCAAAGGCTCCAATTCCTCACGGCGCAGGATTTTGAGATTCTCGCGAATCCGGTCGAAGGTCACGATGGTGTCGTTCATCGAGTAACCGACCAGGGTCAGCAGCGCCGCCACCACCGTCAGCGTGATCTCTTTGTTGAATAATGAGAATAGCCCGATGGTAATGAGCGTGTCGTGGAATACCGCGATCACCGCCGCCACGCCATAGATCCACTCGAACCGGAACCAGATGTAGACCAGCATTCCGCCCAGCGCGTACATCACTGCCAGAAGCGCCTTGCGCTGCAACTCCGCGCCGATCTTGGGACCCACTACTTCAGTGCCCACCACAGCGACGGCATCGGGGTATGCCTGCTGCTTCATTACGGCCAGCACCTGGGGGGTGACCCCTGGTACTGAAGCCAGATCATCGAGATTCTTCACCAGCCCGGAATGCTGCTTCCGATAGTCCATGATGCTGGCCGCCAGCGTTTGGAGCTGCTGGTCCGACAGCGGCACGCTCGCCGCCGCCAAGGCCATCGCGCAGATGATCGGCCAGCGCTGCCGCGCCACCGGAGTTGATATTGTACTTGCCGTTGGCCGGCTGTCCGAACGCGGCATCCAGGCTGTCGATCACCTTCTGGCGCGAAGCCTGCAGCGCGGCATCCTGCAGCGCGTCGATACCGATGATGTCCTCCGGCTGGCCGGAGACTTCCTGCACTTCCACGGGAAGCTTGCCGGAAAGCGCGGCGCGGACTTTGTCCACTGGCGGGCGATTGGCGAAACTGACGGTGATCAGCGCCCCACCTCGAAAGTCAATGCCGTAGCGCGGGCCGCCCTTAACGCCCAAACTGATAAAGCCCGGCCGCCGTGAGGACCAGGGAGAGGATGATGAACGGCCACTTTTTGCCGAGAAAGTCAAAATCAGAGTGCTTGAATAATTCCATGTCACCAGTCGCAGCGCCAGCATCCGATAAAGTTAGACACCAGCATGGGGGAAACAGTTCCCGGTTGTAAAAAATCTCCTAAATGTTCGTCTCTCAAATGCTCAGGGCCGCTACCTGCCGCTTGCCGGACAGTTCCGCGTCAAAGATGGTCCGGGAAACAAAGACGGCTGTAAAAAGGTTCGCGAAGAGCCCGATCACCAGGGTTACCGCAAAGCCCTTCACGGGGCCGGTCCCGAAGATGAACAGAAACGCACAAGATACCATGGTCGTAACGTGCGTGTCAATAATGGTCAGGAAAGCTTTGGAAAAGCCCGCGTCCACGGCGGCCACCACAGCCTTGCCCGCGCGCAACTCTTCGCGAATGCGCTCAAAGATCAGAACGTTGCTATCCACCGCCATACCAATGGTAAGAATGATGCCCGCGATGCCGGGCAGAGTCAAGGTGGCGTCGAAATACGCCAGCGCGGCGATCAAAATCACCGCGTTCAGAACCAGCGCCAGGGTCGCGTTGATCCCCGAACGCCGGTAATAGACCAGCATGAACAGCACCACCGCCACCACACCCGCGATGCCAGCCGCGAAACCCTCCCGGATGGAATCGGCGCCGAGCGAAGGACCTACGGTCCGCTCTTCTTCAATGGTTAAGCGCTGCCGGAAGCGAGCCGGCGCGCAGGTTCAGCGCCAGGTCGGCAGCCTGCTCCTGGCTGCTGGCGCCGGTAATGCGGCCGGTGTCGGTGATCTTAGACTGAATCGTGGCAACTTCAATCGCAATCCCGTCGACGACGATAGCGGCCTTCTGGTTGATATTCGCTTCGGTATAGGCGCCGAATTTCTTGGCCGCCTGTTGCGTGAGGACAAAGTTGGTTTCCCAGCGGTTCAGTTCACCCGCGGCGGCGCTGGCGTCGCGGATATCGATGCCCCGGATCACCGGAATGCGGCGCCACCATATACCAACTAGCTTGCCCGCCCACCGTAGGCGTGGGCACTAGCTTGGTGTTCAGCGGCAGAATGCCGCCCTTTTTGGCGCGCGCTTCCTCCTGGGAGGTAAACGGTCCATCCTTCACTTCATCCCATTCCAGAACTCGCCTGAGTCTGCAGCAACTGCTTCACGTGCGCGGGATCGTCGACGCCCGGCAGCTGGATCAGCAATTCCGCTTCCGCGTCACTGCGGCCGGTGGGTTGCACCGACGATTCAGCCAGGCCCAGAGCGTTGATCTTGCGCTCGATGGTGGCCATGGTCTGGCTCAACGTGTCCGCCTTCAGCTTCAGGCTCTCGCTCGGCTGCATGGTGAGCTTGTAGTCGCTGGAATTGAGCGCCGTAGCAACCCAAGTAGAGAACTGATTGCTGACGATGTTCCGGAAGTCCGCACTTTTGTTGCTTGGAATGCCCTTGACGTCGATCTCGATTTTGTCCGCGTCTTCGATGTTGCTTGGATCGTTGCGCGTGATGTCGCCCGAGGGAGTGATGCCGTCCTTGAGCAGTTCTTGCCTTAGCGCCTCGATCGTATTGTCCGCGGCCGCCTTAAAGGCATCCTGGAGCTGCACCTGCATCACCAGTTGCGTGCCGCCGCTCAAATCGAGCCCCAGATGGATGTTCTTCTTCCAGTTCGCCAGCAGCTCGTCCTTGGACTTGGGAATGCCGATCACGCCATACAGGCAGACCAGGATAACCGCGATGATGATGCCGATTCTGATTTTGATGTTGCTAGTCATATGTCAATACCGCTTCCTCACGGTCGCGGCTCTGTTCACTTCTTTTCCTCGGTGATCAGGCTGGCCACCGCGCTGCGCGCCACCTGGAGTTTCAGGTTGTCGGGCTTTACCCGCAATGTCAGCGTATCATCCGCGTTCACGCTGACAATAGTCCCTATGATTCCGCCCGTGGTCAGTACCTGGCTGCCGTTCTCGAGCGTCTTCAGCATCTGCTGTTGCTGTTTCTTCTGGCGCTGCATCGGCATGAAGACCAGCAGATAGAAAATCGCCACCAAAGCCAGCGGAAGAAGCAGGCCCATGACGGGATTGCTCCCGGTGGATTGTTGCAGCATCAAAAGCGCGAATGAAGTCATGGTTACGGACGGCTTTTCCGATTCCGAGTATCACACAAGCAAATCATGATTTGGAAATGAATTCAAGGAGTACAGCGGCGGAACAATCTAACTTGATTCTACCGCCGAATCGCGGACGCTGTCCAAGTAGGCCCGAAATCTCCCAAGCAGTATAGCCTGCCTCATTTGGCGCATCATGTCAAGGTAGTACTTCAAATTGTGGATGGTCCCGAGCGTGGAAAATAGCATTTCGCCCGCCTGAAAGAGATGCCGCAGGTAGGCGCGCGAGTAGGTGCGGCAGGTAATGCACCGGCAGTTGGCATCGAGCGGGGCAGCATCGTCTTTGTAACGCGCTTGCTTAATGAGCACGCGTCCTTCCGAAGTGAATAGGCAGCCGTTGCGGGCGTTGCGCGATGGCAGCACGCAGTCCATCATGTCCACGCCGCGCGCCACATACTCGGGAAGCTCCTCCGGCATGCCGACGCCCATGACATAGCGCGGGCGGTCGCGGGGGAGTAACGGCGTGGTGACCTCCGTCATTTCCATGCTCAGGGACCGCGGCTCGCCGACGGACAATCCGCCGATCGCGTAGCCCGGCGCGTTGAGCTCCAGAAGGTCGCTGGCGCAGTCGCGGCGAAGGTCGGCGAACATGGAGCCTTGGACGATGGGGAACAAGGCGGAAGCCGAACCGATCTCATCTCTCTGCATCTCGAAATGACGATAAGCCGAGTGCGCCCATCGCACGGTGCGGCGCATGGCCTTGTCGGCTGCTTCGTGGCTGGACGGATATTCCAGGCATTCGTCGAGCGGCATCATGATGTCGCTGCCGAGGGCGAACTGGACTTCGACGGTGGATTCGGGCGTGAACATATGCGCGTCGCCGTCCAAGTGCGAGCGAAAAAGAACGCCGTCTTCTGAGATCTTGCGCAGGTCGCTCAGGCTGAAGACCTGGAAGCCGCCGGAGTCGGTCAGGATGGCGCGCGGCCAGGACATGAAGGTGTGCAGCCCGCCCAACTTGCGGATCAGCTCATGGCCGGGGCGCAGGAACAAGTGATACGTATTGGCCAGGATCATCTGCGCGTCGAGTTCGCCGGCCAGATCGCGCTGCATGACGCCCTTGACCGTGGCCTGCGTGCCCACCGGCATAAAGACGGGAGTTTCGATAACGCCGTGCGCGGTGTGAATCCGGCCGGCGCGAGCGCCGGTATCGGGACACTCGGCTTCCAGTTCAAAACGCACTATTTCACTGTAAGCAATTAACGAACGGCCGGACGGCTTTTGGCCAGCTCGCCCTCGATGGACGCAGCCTCGGAACCTCGCAGAAACTTGCGAGCCGCCGGACCCAGCACGCGGTTCCACCACATCAATATGCCCGTCATGAAAAGGGCGGGTGGCGCCAATCCAAGAATCACCCACAGAGCTTTCACCGGCCAGCCACCGAAATTTCCATAGTGAGCGAATGAGAATCCGCGCAGAATTTTTTGACCGGTGGTCAAGGGCGGGCGAGGTCCCCGCCTCAGCCCCAAGACCGCGCCCGCGACGGCCGGGCCAATCCGTGGAGGATTGATCGGGGTGAATAACTCGATGGCCGCTCGAAACGGGTCCGGGAACACGAAGTACGCGGCGGTCAGCGCCCACATAAGAATCAGTGATACGGTCCAAAACCCGATCGCGCTGTGCAGATCCCAGTTGAAGCGCTTCCATCCCACATCGCGGCGCAGGGTCATGCCGCGGCGCCAAGTCGCGATGCCCGGCCACCACACCACCATCCCGGTGAGGCACATTATGGAGATCAGGAATCCGCCAACGCCGTTGGCCTGAAGCCCGGCCGCTCCGAACAGGAGATTGCCGTGGAGATCGCTGGCGAAATGCAACATGCGGTAATAAATATCGACCGACGGACCGATGTCCCGGCCCAGGTAGGGATCGAAAAGGCGGTCTTTGTGCCTCCAACCCTTGACCAGCAAAATATCGGTGGCTTCAGTCTGGAACCGTCCACGATGGATGGCTTGAACGGCATAGCCCGGGTAGGCGCGCTGAGCGGCCTGCGTCATTTGATCGCGAGTCAATGGCTTGCCGGAAACCGCGACTTTGGTTTTCGTGAACAACAGGTCGTAGAGGTCGTTGCGGAAAACCACCGCGCTTCCGCTGAGACAGACCAGGAAAACATAAATGCCCAGGATAATTCCCGACCAGAGGTGGACTTGGAACACAGCCCGGCGCAGCCATACGTTCTGGGGGCGACGGAGCCATTGTTCGGCTTGGCTCATTACTGAGGTTTATACCGCAAATCGATGGGCCGCCGCCTACGCATCAAGTGGCTTATTCTCGGCCTCTGAGGATGGCGGCGATCAGGCGGTCGGCGGCATCGAGATTATCGCCGCCAATGAATTCCCAGATCTCGTCAAGGTCAAGTCGGGCTTCTGGGCGAAATTCATACGCGGTCATGAACCGGGCGCCGAGCTGCGGCACTCTTCTCGCGGAAGTGGGCCTCAACCTCGTCGCCTGAGATGGGCTTCACCTTTCCGCTTTTCAGGTCGTCATAGCGGCTGTCGAGTATTTCGCGCGTTTGCGCAAGATCCGCGATGTACGCCTCCATGGCGTCCTCAATGAGCGCCTCCACCGGACATCCGCTGTCGGTGACCAACTGGTCAATCTTGGCTTGCAGTTCGGGCGTGAGATGTACTTCCATGGCCTCAGAGTAGCGTAACCTGCTGCGTTACGCTGAGAGTTCCTCGCGATGCCCTTCGAATCCCTCCAGCGGCGTTTTCGCGCCCGGCGCATGGCTTTGCTGGCGAAAACCGTGGGGCTCACGCGGGACACGCGCGTCCTAGACGTGGGCGGGACGGTGGATATCTGGAAGCTCGCGCCGGTGATGCCCCGCCTGGTTTTGTTGAACCAGGCGAGGGCGCGACATGAGATCGGGGCAGGGGAGGCGGTGGTCTTGGGCGATGGCGACAGCCTTCCATTCGCCGATCAATCCTTCGATCTGGTGTTCAGCAACTCGGTGATCGAACACGTGGGAAGCCGTGCGGAGCAGGCCAGGTTTGCCGCGGAGATCGCGCGCGTGGGCAAGCAATACTGGGTGCAAACGCCCAACCGATATTTTCCGATCGAGCAGCACCTCTGGACTCCCTTTGTCCATTGGCTGCCGCGCTCCTGGCAGGCCCCGATCCTCAAGCGCTTTTCGGTGTGGAAGCTGGTCACCAACTACGATGCTGCCCAGCGGGACTTTTACGTGAATCATTACCTGGAATCGATCCGACTTCTATCGGCATCCGGGTTGCGTGCGTTATTTCCCCGCGCCACCATCGTGCGAGAGCGCTTCCTTGGCTGGACCAAGTCGTTAATTGCCTGGTCCGGGGTACCATGAGAGTTCAACTCGTCATCCTAAACTTCTAATGGCCCTCCGTTTCTACAACACCCTCACCCAGCAAGTGGAGCCTTTTCAGCCCCTCGAAGGCAATACCGTGCGCATGTACACTTGCGGTCCCACGGTCTACAATTACGCCCACATCGGCAACTTGCGGACCTTCACTTTCGAGGACATTTTGCGGCGCTGGCTGCTCTATCGCGGCTACCAAATGGACCACGTGATGAACATTACCGACGTGGACGACAAGATCATCCGCAACGCCGCGGCCGAGAATAAGACGCTGGCCGAATACACGGCGAAGTACACCCAAGCGTTTCTTGAAGACTGCGCCGCGCTGCGCCTGCAACGGCCCGAGCGCATGGTGAAGGCCACCGATCACATTCCTGAAATGGTGGGCGCCATCGAGAAACTCGCCCAGCGCGGCTTCACCTACCAGAGCGACGGCTCCGTTTACTACCGCATTTCGAAGTTTCCCGAATACGGCAAGCTCTCGCACAACGATTTCACCGGCATCCGCGCCGGCGCGCGCGTGGACGTGGATGAATACGACAAAGCCAACGCCCGCGATTTCGTCTTGTGGAAAGCGCCTAAGGATGGCGAAGTGTTTTGGGAAAGCGAGATCGGTCCAGGGCGTCCGGGCTGGCATATCGAATGTTCCGCGATGGCCATGAAGTATCTGGGCGAAACGCTCGACATCCACGCGGGCGGCGTCGATCTGATCTTTCCGCATCATGAAAACGAAATCGCGCAGTCGGAGGCGATCACGTCGAAGCCGTTCGCGCGCTTTTGGCTGCATTCGGAATTTCTCAACGTCGAGTCGCAGAAGATGGCGAAGTCGGCGGGCAATTTCTATACGCTGCGCGATCTGCAGAGCGAAGGCTATCAGCCGGAGGTGGTGCGATATCTGCTGGCTTCGGTGCCGTATCGCAAGAAGCTCAACTTCACCTTCGATGGATTGAAGGCGGCCGCCACCGCCATCGACCGGCTGCGCAATTTCAAGCTGCGCCTGGAGACCGACAAATATCCCGAGGGCCTGAACGAAAAACTTCTGGAGCGGACTCAAGCGGCGTGCCGCCAGTTCGAAGAAAGCCTGGATGACGACCTGAACACCGCCGAAGCGCTGGCCGCGCTGTTTGAATTCGTGCGCGATGCCAACACCGCCATGGACGCGGGCGAGTTTCGCGCGGGCAACACGGCGCCGGCGCTGGATGTTCTTGCCCGCTTCGATCGCATCTTCGCCGTTCTGGAACCGACCCAGGCCGAAGGCGGGCTTGTCCGACGCGCGCGTAGAGGAGCTGATCGCGGAACGCGCCGCCGCCAAGAAAGCCCGCAACTTCGCGCGGTCCGATCAGATCCGGCAGGAGCTGCTCGACGCCGGGATCGTCTTGGAAGACACTAAAGAAGGAACGCGCTGGAAAAGGAAGTGAGGTAGCCATGAAAACCGAGACTAAAGCCGTACACGCGGGCGACCGGAAAAGAAATCCCGACGCGCCGGGAGCTTTTGTTCCTTCGTCGACGCCGATCTATACCGCCACCACCTACCTCTACGAAGACACCGCCAAGCTGGATCGCGTGCTGGGCCGCGAAGAGCCGGGATTCTGCTACGGCCGTTACGACAACCCCACGCGCACGGGCCTGGAAGAATTGCTGACGGAACTCGAATCGGGGCATAGCGCGCAGGTTTGCTCGTCGGGCATGATGGCGATTCATGTGGCCTTGCTCGCGGCGCTGACGGATCGGCGCAAAGTCGGTGCTGGCGTCGAACGCGCTCTATGGCGCCACCACAACGCTGCTCACGCAGGTGCTCGAGCCGATGGGCGTGTCGGTCGATTTCGTCGACATGTGCGATCTGGCGGCGGTGCAGCAAAAGATCGCCGAAACCAAGCCCGGGCTGCATCGTGATGGAGACCATCTCAAATCCGCTGCTGCGCGTGGGCGATCTGGATCTCATCGCGGAACTGGCGCAAGAGGCGGGCGCGGCGTTGATCGTGGATAATACCTTCGCCACGCCGCTGCTGGTCCGTCCGCTCGAACACGGCGCGAACTTTTCCGTTCACAGCTTGACCAAGTTCCTGGCCGGGCATGGCGACGTTCTGGGCGGCGTGGTGGTCACCGATGAAGCGCACTCCGACGTGGTGCGAACGCTTTCGCGCACCATGGGCCCGGTGCTGGGACCTTTCGAGAGTTATCTGACGATGCGCGGCATCAAGACTTTCGCGCTACGCGTGGAGCGCCAATGCTCGAACGCCTGCCGCATCGCCACCTGGCTGCAATCGCATCCGCGCGTCGCGCGCGTGCACTATCTGGCCGATCCGAATCATCCCGACGCCGCCGTCATCCGCCGCTTGCTGCCCGAAGGACTGTACGGCGCGCTGGTCCCGTTCGAAATCAAGGACGCGACCAAGGAAGACGTGTTCCGCTTCATGGACAAGCTGAAGCTGGTGGTGCGCGGCACCTCGCTCGGCGACGTTCACAGCTTGCTGCTGTATCCGGCCATCGCGTCGCATCGTGAGATCGCGCCGAAGCAGCGCCAGCGCATGGGCATCGGCGACGGCCTGGTGCGATTGTGCGCCGGCATCGAGGCGGTGGAAGATATCATCGCCGACCTGGACCAAGCGTTAAGCTGACGCTGATGCACGCACTGCTGCGTGCCGTGTCCGCACTCATCGGACATCTCTTTCAGACCTGCGTCGTCAGAGTGGCGACGCGTCGCGATCGTGCGCCAGCTCTAATTTCCGCTGGATTGAATCTGCACCAGCGGCTCGTGCTCGGTGTCCGGCGCCGTGCTCGCGATGGTCTGCGGATCGCGCCAGAAATCGAAATACGAGATCTGCCGCACGCAGGAAATGGTGCACATCGGCGCGCAGCTCTTCTCGGTCAGGTATTCGCGGCGAATGTCGTCCACCGTGTATTCGGCCAGCGGCTTGGCCGGATAGCCGCGCTGCTGCGAGCAGTAGTGCACCAGGCCGTCTTCGCAAATGTACAGATAGCGCGAGCCCGCGCGGCAGCGCCAATGGCTGGGCCGGCCGTTCGCGATGTCGTCCTGGTAGTAATTGATCTGCGAGAAGTTCCTCTTCTCGAAGTTCTTCATCGCCAGGAACACCTTGCGCTCGCGCTCGCCGATGGGCCGCAGTTGCCCGCTCGAATCGTGAATGATCCCGACCGTCGAGGTGAAGCCCAGTTCCAGCGCGCGCTTTCCCACCACCAGCGCGTCTTCCGGATTGTGAATGCCGCCGCCCAGCACCGAGTTGATGTTCACGTGAAACAGCGCGTACTCGGACAGAATCTGCAGCTTCTTGTCCAGCACCTTCAGGCTCTTCTTCGACACCTCGTCCGGCATCACATTGTCGATGCTGATCTGCATGTGATCCAGGCCGGCGTCGTTCAATTGATTGACGCGCTGCGGCGTCAGCAGATAGCCGTTGGTGATCATCCCGGCGAGCATGCCCCGGCTGCGCACGTGCGCGATCAGTTTGTCCAGGTCGGGATGCAGCAACGGCTCGCCGCCGCTGAAGGTCACAATGGTGGTTCCCAGATCGGCCAGTTGATCCAGCCGCTCGGTCATGGTTTCCAACGGCCACGGGCTTCGAGAAATCGTCGTACTCATTGCAGTACGTACAGGACAGATTGCAGCGGCGGATGGGAATGATGTGCGCCATCACGGGATGGTCCGTGGACGCCACTCCGCGCGCAATCATGCGCCATTCCCGCGCCCGGCGGTTGAGCGCCCGGAGGTCTCTGCGAAATTTGAACCTGCCAATTCGCCATGGAACGAGTTAACTCCATTGAATCATACTCATGCAACAATGGCATGGATTTCGGATCGAACGGGGCGGCATCCGTTCCCAACTGGCGCTTTGAGCGCAGGCAACCAGACGCGGAAGCGGCACCTGATGGATTGCGCCCGCGCCATCAAATTCGCTTGTGAACCGAATTCTGACGTTCCAGGACACCTAACGTTTAAGTAGCATGTTATGCTGAGATCGCTGGAAAACCTGTAGCGCCCCGGTCCGATGTTTGAGTTTCTCTTTAAATATCCGCGCACTGTCTTTGCCAAAGGCAGCTTCGTGCTTCTCAGCCAGTGGCCGGTGTGGACGCTCGCGCGCGTTGTTGCTGATCGCCGCGGCCGGGCTCGGCTGGGTGATCTGGAGCCGCCGCCGCGTGATCGCGCCCACCATGCGCGGCCCACGCACCGCCGTAGTTTGGATTCTCCAAAGCTTGCTGGTCTGCCTGCTCCTGTTCCTGCTGTGGCAGCCCGCGTTGAGCATCGCCACGCTGCGGCCCCAGCAGAACATCGTCGCGGTGGTGATCGATGACAGCAAAAGCATGTCCACCGATGAAGACGGCCACTCCCGCAAGGATCAGGTTCTCGCCACGCTCAACGGCGGTCTTCTCAATAGCTTAAAGAGCAAGTTTCAAGTGCGGCTTTATCGCCTGGGCGATCATTTGGAACGCATCGAAAGCGTCGGACAAGCTCAACGCCTCGGCGCCCGCCACGCATATCGGCGACGGCCTGAAGGAAGTGCTGGCCGATTCGGCCACGCTGCCCATCGGCGCGGTGGTTCTGATGAGCGACGGCGCCGACAACAGCGGCGGCATCGATCTGGACACCATCTCCGACATCAAGCGGCAGCGCATTCCCATCCACACGGTGGGATTCGGCCGCGAGCGCATGGCCCACGACGTCGAAGATGACCGACGTCCAGTTGCCCGCGCGCTCGCTCGCAAAATCGCGCCTGGAGGCCCAGGTGACTTTTCATCAATGGGGGCTGAAGGGCGAGAAAGCGCGGCTGGTGGTGCGCGATGCGGGAAAGGTTTTGACCTCGCGCGACATTGTTCTGCAGGGGGACGGCGCCGCGCAAACCGAGACCGTGCTGTTCACCGCCGGAGACGCCGGAGTGAAGAACCTGCAATTCTCCATCGACGCCCTGCCGCAAGAAGAGAACAAGCTCAACAACGCATTGACGCGCGTCCTTTACGTGGACAATGCCACGCCTCACGTTCTGTACATGGAAGGCGAGCCGCGCTGGGACTTCAAGTTCATCCGGCGCGCCGTGGAAGACGACAAGAATATCACGCTTTACACCATCGTCCGCACCACGCAGAACAAGATGTACACGCAAGGGTCCGGAACAGAAACAACACCCCGAGCTGTTTAGCACGGTTTCCCCACCAAGGTGGAAGATCTGTTCGGCTTCCAAGGCTTGATTCTGGGCAGCGTGGAGGCCAATTATTTCACACCGGCGCAGCAGGACTTGATCCAGCAGTTTGTCGATCGGCGCGGCGGCGGCCTGCTGTTCCTGGGCGGCCGGACGGCGCTGGCCGACGGCGGTTACGAAAAAGCTCCGTTTGCCGATCTGCTGCCGGTTCATCTTCCGGACAGCAAGAACACCTTTCATCGCGATCCCGCGACGGCGGAACTGACGGCGGCCGGCCGCGACAGCCTGATCACGCGCATTGAGGATAATCCCGACGCCAACGTGGAGCGCTGGAAGAAACTGCCGTACCTGATGAACTTTCAGGACGCCGGCAAACCCAAGCCAGGCGCTCTGGTGCTGGCGAACATGAAGCGTGGGAGGGGCCACGCTGCCGCTGTTGATCACGCAAAATTATGGCCGCGGACGCACCGCCGTTTTCGCTACCGGCGGCGACTGGCGCTGGCAGATGCTGCAGCCGGTGGAGGACATGAGCCACGAGCTGTTCTGGCGGCAATTGATGCGCTGGCTGGTGAGCGACACGCCCACGCGCGTAGTAACGTCCATCGCGCGCCCCGTGTTGTACGATGACGGCCGCGTGCACTTGCGCGCGGAGGTCCGCGACACCACCTACTTGCCTACCAGCGACGCAACGGTCCAGGCGCGCATCGTCGGCCCCGACGGCAGCGCGCAAAGCGTCGACCTGCATCCCGATTCGCTGGAGCAAGGTGTTTATTCGGCCGACTGGGATGCGGGCAAAGCGGGATCCTACGTGGCCGAAGTAACCGCCACGCGCGGCCAGCAGGAGCTGGGGCGCGACGTGATCACGTTCCGGCGCGAAGACGGAGTGGCCGAGAATTTCCATCTGGAACAAAATCGCGATCTGCTCGAAAAACTTTCCTCGCAAACCGGCGGCAAGTATTATCATCCGAATGAAGTGAGCCGGCTGGGCGAAGACATTTCGTATTCCGACGCCGGCATTACGGTTCGCGAAACCAGAGACCTGTGGGACATGCCCATCGTGTTCTTCCTGGTTTTGCTGTTGTGCTGCACCGAGTGGGTGTTGCGCCGAAGGTGGGGTGTGGTATGAAACCTGGCTTGTTAGCCGTTGGCTTATTGGCTGCCGGCGCTCTTCATGCATCGACATTCTACGTGACCGTCGCTGGATTAGGCGGCGAGCCTGACTACGAGCAGCGCTTCGCGGCGCAGGCGCAGGAAATCGACAAGCTGCTGCACGCATCCAACTCCGACGCCAAAGTGACCACGCTGTATGGTCCGCAGGCTACCAAGGCGAACTTGCAGAACGCGCTCGGCGCAGGTGGCGCGCGACGCCAAACCGAACGACGCGTTCGTATTGATGCTCATCGGCCATGGCAGCTTCGACGGTTACGATTACAAGATCAACTTACCCGGTCCCGACCTGTCGGGCGTCGAACTGGGCGCAATGCTCGATCGCATCGGATGCACGCGCCAGTTGGTGGTGAACATGACCAGCGCGAGCGGCGGTTCGCGCGCGGCGCTTGAGAAAGCCAACCGCGTCGTGATCACGGCCACAAAATCCGGTAACGAGAAGAACGCCACCGTGTTCGCGCGCTTCTGGGTGGAGGCGCTGCGCGATCCCTCGGCCGACACCGACAAGAACGAAACCGTCTCGGCGCTCGAAGCATTCATTTACGCCGAGACCAAAACCGCGCAGTTTTACGAAACCCAAAAACGCCTGGCCACTGAGCATCCGATTCTCGAAGACACCGGCCAGGGCGACGGCCAGCGCAAGCCATCGCCCGAGAATGGCGAAGGGTTGAAAGCGGCGCAGTTTGCATTGCTGCGGATCGGAAGCGCGCAAGTGGCGGCCAACACGCCCGAAAAGAAGGCGCTGCTGGAAAAGCGCGACGACCTGGAAGAGAAGATCGACAAACTGAAATACGAAAAGGCCGCAATGCCGGCCGAAGACTACAAGAAGCAGCTTCAGGGACTACTGCTCGATCTGGCGAAAACACAAGCGGAGCTGGACAAATGAGCGCGCATGCCCGATTTTTTCCCAAGCCTGTCGGCTTCGTGGCGCACGCGCTCCTGCGTGCCGTGTTCGCACTCATGCGAACACGTCTTTGCCCGGGTCCCGGAAGCGTTCACACGAGTGTGAACGCGGCACGCAGGAGTGCGTGCGCCACATGCATCCTAATCACGCTTCCCCTCGCCGCGCAGACCCTCGATGAATGCCGCGTCCTCCGCCATCACGGGAAACTCGCCGAGGCGCAGACTTGCTTTGGCCGCCTCGCCGCTGGCTCCAATCCCTACCTTCGCGCCGAAGGATTCTGGGGCACCGAACGCTTTCAGGAAGCCAACGATCAGTTCCGCGATCTGATCAAGCAGTATCCCAAGAACGCCGATTACCGCGTCCGCTGGGGTCAATTGTTTTTCGAGCGCTTCAACAGCGATGAAGCGCACAATCTGTTCGAAGAGGCGCTCAAGATCGACAAAGACAATGCGCAGGCGTACCTGGCCCTGGCGCAGGTAGAATCGGAAGGCTTCAGCAAGCACGCGGTGGAAGCCGCCCAGAAGGCCGCCGATCTGGATCCGAAGCTTTACCAGGCGCATGAGCAACTCGCCTTTCTCGCGCTCGAAGACAACGACGAGGAGACGGCCGCCAAGCAGGCCGACCTGGCATTGGCTATCTCCGGCGAAGCGCTGGACGCCATGGCGATTCATCTCGCCATCGACTTTCTGCATGACAGGAACGACTCGCCCTGGGCCGACCGCATTCTCAAAATCAATCCGGCCTATGGCGAAGCTTATTCCACGGCCGGGCATTTCTTTTTCATCAATCGCCGCTACGACGAAGAGATTCGGGCGTACCGTAGGGCTCTGGAATTGAATCCCCGGCTATGGGAAGCACGAGCGCGGTTGGGCGTCAGCCTGATGCAACTGGGCAACGACACCGAAGCTCGCGAGCAGCTGGAAGAGTGCTATAACGCGAACTATAAGAGCTACGAGACGGTAAATACCCTGCGTCTGCTCGACAAGTACAAAGACTTCATCACCTATAAAACTCCCAGCGTGGTTCTTCGCTTGGATAAGAAGGAAGCCGAGCTGCTGCGTCCGTATGTTGAGTCCGAGATCGAGCGCAACATGGCGGCCTATGAAAAGAAATACCAGATGAAGCTGCAGGGGCCCTTGCAGGTGGAAGTCTATCCCGATCACCCGGACTTCGAAGTCCGTACCATGGGCATGCCGGGTATTGGCGGGATTTTGGGCGTCACGTTTGAAACCGTCATCGCCATGGACAGCCCCTCCGGCCGGCCGCCGGGAAGTTTTCATTGGGCCAGCACGTTGCGCCACGAGATGAGCCACGTCTACGTTCTGCAGGCCACCAATAGCCGCGTCCCGCGCTGGTTCACCGAAGGTCTTGCGGTGTACGAAGAAACCGCCGCGGCGCCCGACTGGGGCGACCGTCTGGATCCCGAAGCCATCCACGCCATTCAGCACAAGCTGCTGCTGCCGGTGGCCGAAATCGATCGCGGATTCATCCGCCCCAGCTATCCGTCGCAAGTGATCGTGTCGTATTTCCAGGGCGGCAAGATCTGCAGCTACATCGCCGAGAAGTGGGGCTATTCTAAGCTCCTGGACATGATTCACGCCTACGCCAAGCTGGAATCGACGCCCGATGTTTTTCAAAAGGTGCTGGGCATTTCCACCACCGATTTCGACAAGCAATTCCTGGCGTGGCTGGATGCCCAGACCAAAGTCACCATCGATCATTTCGATGAGTGGCGCGGAAAGCTGAAGACCATGGTGGCTGACGAGCGCGCCATGAAATACGACGACGTGATCAAAGCCGGCGCCGCCATCCGCGACTGGTATCCCGATTACGTCGAGACCGGCAGCGTGTATGAGCTGCTCGCCGACGCCTACACCGCCAAAGGCGACAAGGACGATGCGCGCAGGCAGCTCGAAAAATACAATGAGGTGGGCGGGCGGGACCCCAAGCTGGTGGAGCGCCTGGCGACGCTCCAAGAAGAAGCCGGCGAACCCAAGAAAGCCGCCGCGGCTCTCGATCGTCTAAACTACATTTATCCTGAGGACCAGGAGCTGCACAAACGATTGGGCGATTTATGGCTCGCACAAAACAACGTGTCCGGTGCGATTCGCGAGTACCAGGCGCTGCTCGCGCTGAAACCGCTGGATCAGGCTACGTCGCATTACCAGCTGGCCGAGGCTTTGCGCCGGGCCAACCGGTTGGATCAGGCGCGCGACGAAGTATTGCTGGCTCTGGAGGCCGCGCCCGGGTATAAACCGGCCCAAAAACTACTCTTAGAGATTGCGAAATAATCAAACATGACCACCCCAACCTTAGCGATCAACGATTCGGCGGAACTGAAGGAACGAATCGAGCGGTTCCAGGCAGTACATCGCAGCATCGTGCGCGAAGTCCGCAAGATCATTGTCGGACAGGAAGAAGTCATCGAACAAGTGATGATCTCTTTGTTTGTGGGTGGCCACTGCTTGATCACCGGCCTCCCGGGAACCGCCAAGACCCTGCTGGTGCGGACGCTGGCGCAGACGCTCGGCCTGGTGTTCAAGCGCATCCAGTTCACGCCCGATCTGATGCCGTCCGACATCACCGGCACCGACATCATTGAGGAAGAGCCTGGCACCGGACGCCGCACCTGGACCTTCGTGGCCGGACCCATCTTTTCCAACATCCTGCTGGCCGACGAAATCAACCGCACGCCTCCCAAGACGCAGTCGGCGCTGCTCGAAGCCATGCAGGAGCTGTCTTGCACGGTGCGCGGGCATCAATACAAAATCGAAGCGCCTTTCTTCGTGCTGGCCACACAGAACCCCATCGAGCTGGAAGGCACCTATCCGTTGCCCGAAGCGCAGCTCGACCGCTTCCTGTTTAACACGGTTCTCGATTATCTGTCGGCCGACGACGAAGTGAAGGTGGTGGACCTGACCACAACCACTAGCTCGGCACAGCCGGACACGGTCACCAATGCCACGGAAATTCTCGCGTTCCAGCAGTTGGTGCGCATGGTGCCGATCGGCGATACCGTCGCGCGTTATGCGGTGGAGCTGGTGCGCGCCACCCGTCCCAACGACGTCAGCGCTCCCGATTTCGTCAAGAAATATGTGAACTTCGGCGCCAGCGTGCGCGCCGCGCAGTTTGTGGTGCTGGCGGCCAAGGCCCGCGCCCTGTTGCGCAACCGCTATCACGTCGCCTATGAAGATATCCGCGCGCTGGCCGCTCCCATCCTGCGCCATCGCATTCTGCTGAACTTCCACGCGGAATCCGAGCGCCTGGATTCGGACGCCATCTTGAAGCGTCTGCTCGAGTGGAAGCCCGAACCAAAATAAATTAGCCACAGATAAACACAGATGAACACTGATTCCTGACAAGATTCTTATCCGTGTTTATCCGTGTTGATCTGTGGCTGGATCAACCATGCAACCCCGCACTCCAACCCGCTTCATCGATCCAGCGCTGCTAGCCGGCATCTCGCACTTGGATCTGGTGGCCAAAACAGTGGTCGATGGTTTTGTCGCGGGCTTGCATCGCTCGCCCGATTTTGGATTCAGCCAGGAATTCGCCGAATATCGCGCTTACACGCCCGGCGACGACCTGCGCCACGTGGATTGGAACGTCTTCGCGCGCACCGAGCGAATGTACCTGAAGCGCTATCGCGGCGAGACCAATTCTCAGCTCGCCCTGATGCTCGACACCAGCGCGTCGATGGGCTACAGCTCGCACGGAATCACCAAACTCGACTACGGCCGCTATCTCACCGTGTCGCTGGCTTATCTCGCCAACCAGCAGCGCGACGCAGCCGGCGTCATCATTTTCGATGACGAGGTTCGAAACTATGTCCAGCCTTCTACTCGCCAGGGCCAGTTCATGCGCGTGGCGCACGCCATCGAGCAAGCGAAAATCGGAACTCGCACGGATTTCGCCAAGCCCTTTATCCATTTCCAATCGTTCCTCAGGCGTCGCGGCATCGTAATCGTGGTCTCGGATTTCTACGAGCAGCCGGAAACCGTCATCCGAACCGTGGAGCCTTTGAGGTATCGCGGCAACGATCTGATCCTGTTTCACGTCCTAGATCCACAGGAGATCCGGCCCAAGCTTAAAGAGCCGTCGTTGCTGGTGGACATGGAAACCGAAGACGCCATCGAAGTTTCCCCCGAATACGCCAAAGAAGAATACAACGTCAAGATCGATGCGCACATCGCCGCGCTCAAGACCAAAGCCGCCGCCGCCGGCATCGACTATCAGCTGCTCCCCACTGACCGGCCGCTGGACGACGCCATGCGCGAGTACTTCTTGATCCGCAAGGGGAGATTGTAGCCGTGAAAAAAGGAGAGAAAGTAGCCGTGGGTTTCCTGGCCCCTTGGTTCTTGGCCGGCGCGGTAGCCATCGGCCTGCCATTTTGGATCCACCTTCTGCGCCAGTATCGCAGCACGCCGCATCCCTTCAGCTCGCTGATGTTCTTCGAGCGGCGAACGCAAAGCTCCATCAAGCATCGCCGCCTGCGTTATCTGTTGCTGCTCTCACTGCGCGTCGCCCTGCTGCTGTTGATCGCGCTGGCATTCGCCAATCCATTTGTCAGCCGGACCGGCGGGGCTACCGGTGGCCGCAAGATGCTCATCGTCGCGGTGGACAACTCCTTCAGCATGCGCTATGACGATCATCTCGCCCGCGCCAAACAAGCCGCTATGAACGCTGTTTCGCAACTGAATCAGGGCGAGCGCGGGCAAGTGCTGGCCGTCGGATCGCGTGTGCATTTTCTGACGCAGCCTGTTGAAGATGCCGATCAGCTCAAGGCCGCCATCCAGGGCATCCAGCCTTCTGACGAGCGGAGTTCGTTCGGCGAGCTGGCGCGCGCGCTGCGGACCATCTCCCAGACGTCGCGCATTCCGCTCGAAGTGCATTTCGCGAGCGACATGCAGAAGTCGTCGATGCCGCCCGCCTTCGCCGACCTGCGCCTGGCGAGCGATACCAAGCTGGTGTTTCATTCGGTGGCCGATTCCAGCGATCCCAACTGGATGGTGGAGAGCGTCACCGCGCCCGCCAAGATCTACGATCCGAAAAAAGTTCGCGTTCAGGCCGTGGTTGCGGGCTCGAACACGCCAGCCGCCAGGCGAACCGTTTCGCTGGCGCTCGATGGCAAGGTGCTGGAAAGCAAGTCCGTGGACGTGCCCGCCAACGGCCGCGCCTCGGTCGAATTTCTCTCGCTCGATTCGCCGCACGGCTTCCACAAAGGCGAGATTCGCATCGCACCCGGTGATTCTCTACACCCTGGTGATTGCTACGGGAAGACGATCGGTTCGATTTCGCGATTGAACGAACCGACCCGCACCCCGTGCTATTTCTGCATCCTGCCGGCCAGGATGGCGACGAGTTGTATTACCGTTCCGCCCTCGAATCCGTCTCCGAAGCCGGCTTCACTCTCGAACCGTTGGCGGTTGAGCAGGCTGGTAATCAATCGCTGTCGAAATATGCCTTCGTGGTGCTGTGCGATGTTGGGATGATGCCGCCCGGGCTTGAAAACAGCTTGCGGGCTTACGTATCGAGCGGAGGCTCGCTGTTGATCGCTCTCGGGCCGCTCTCGGCCGCGCTCACGCACGTTCCAGTTTCGAATGAGACAATCCAGGGATCCAGTTACGCCTCGCTCAGTGGATCGCGCTTTGAAACCGTCGCCTCCGCCGATGCCGAGCATCCCGCGCTGCGCCGCGCCAACAAGCTGGACGGCGTCAAGTTCTATCAGGTGATCAAGGTTGACCCCGGCCAGAGCCATGTGATCGCGCGCCTCACCAATCAGCGCCGTTGCTGCTGGAAAAGCAGGTTGGCGAAGGCCGCGTGATGGTATTCACCTCCACCTTCGACAAGATCGGAAACGACCTGCCGTTGCACGCCTCCTTTGTTCCGTTCGTCGAAGAGACCGCGCGCTATCTGGGCGGGCAGCAGGATCGTTCCACCAACGTCGCGGTGGATTCCTACATCGAATTGCGATCGGTCAAAGGAGCATGGCGCGGCCATCGACGTAACGGAGCCGGATGGGACGCATCCGCTGTCGCTCAAAGATGCCACCACCACACAGACCTTCCAAGTGACACGGGAAGGTTTCTACGAAATTCACCGCGCCAACGGCCGAGAAGAGCTTGGTAGCCGTTCACGCCGACCGGCGCGAGTCCGACTTGACGCCGATGCCGCCGGAGACGCTGGCCTTGTGGAAAAACACCGGCCTCGGTCCCGACACGCCATCCGGTGACGGCTCGGCTGCCGATACCCAGGCGCGGCCCTGGAGCCTGTGGCGCTACGCTTTGCTACTGGTCCTCATAATCGCGATAATTGAATCAGTATTCGCCAGCAGATATCTTTCGGTGGAGAAGGAGGTCGCGTGAACGCTCTCGACCAACTGAATGGTTACCTTCAGCGGCTGGAAAAGCGCCTGCGTTTCCTGGCGGTGTCGAAGGGAACTTCGCTCGTCACAGTCTCGGCCCTGGTGATCACGGTCCTTCTCGTCTGGATCATCAACCGTTACGCCTTCTCGCCGGCCAGCCTGCTAACGGCGCGCATTCTGCTGTTTCTTTCCGTCGCCGTGGCTATCGCATTTGGCCTGGTGATCCCGCTGCTCAACCTGAATCGCCGCAACGCCGCTCGCAAGGCCGAGCAAAAATTTCCCGAGTTTCAGGAGCGCTTGCTCACCCTGGCCGAGAAGCCCAACGCTCAGGACCCGTTCCTTCAGCTGCTGGCCGCCGACACCATGCGCGTCGCCGAGACCAGCGAGCCCGAGCGTCTAGCCTCGAACGGCCCCATCATCGGATTCCTCACCTCCGCCGCTCTGGCCGTCGCGGTGCTGCTGTGGTTGATCAACGCTGGCCCGGGTTACCTGGGCTATGGAACTTCTTTGCTCTGGGCCGGCGCGCCAAAGTCCGGTAACCACGCGTTCTATGACATCGCGGTCACCCCCGGCGATCGCACCGTGCGCCGCAAGGCCGACCAATTGGTCACCGCCCAGCTCCTCGGATTCGATTCCACCAAGGTGCGGCTCTTCGCTCAGTATCGCGGCGCTTCGAAATGGGAGCAGGTGGATATGCAGCCGTCGCCCGGCGCGTCCACTTACGAATTCCTGTTCAGCAGCCTCGCCGACAACGTCGAGTATTACGTCGCGGCAGGCGCGGTTGAATCCAAGCACTACAACCTGCGCGTGGTCGATCTTCCGGGCATCAAGAAGATCCGCGTCACTTATCACTACCCGTCGTGGACCGGCATGAAGGATGCGGTGGAGGATCCCGGCGGCGATTTGCGCGCCGTGGAAGGCACCGAAGCGGAAGTCGCCATTCTCACCGATCGCCCGTTGAGCAAAGGCGTTTTGATGCTGGGCGACGACAAGCAGATCGAATTGAAACCCGGCTCCAGCCAGGATGCCGGGAACTGGGTCACCGCTAAAGTGACGCTGGATAAAGACGGTCTCTATCACATCGCCGCCATCGATCGCGGCGAGAACGTGCGCCTGAGCGAGGACTTCTTTATCGAAGCGCGCAAGGATTCGCCGCCCACCGTGAAGATCGACCGGCCGGGTCGCGACGCGCAGCGTCAATCCGATCGAAGAAGTCACCATCACCGTCAACGCCGACGACGATTTCGCGCTGAACGAAGTTGCGCTGCATTATTCCGTCAACGGCGGCGCGGAAAAAACCGTGCAATTGCTGCCGCAAAAAGGCGTCAAAACAGCCAGCGGCAAATATGTTTTGTCACTGGAAGATTACAAGCTGGCGCCCGGCGATCTGGTCAGCATCTATGCCGACGCCAAGGACGCGCGCAATACCACCAAGACCGATATTTACTTCATCCAGGCGGAGCCCTTCGAACGCAACTATTCGCAAGCCCAATCCGGCGGCGGTGGCGGTGGCGCGGGCGGCGGCGGCGACGATCAGCAGATATCGCAGCGGCAGAAGGATATCATCGCGGCCACCTGGAACGAGTACAAGAACGGTTCCAAAGACCCGTCCGTCGCGGCTGACGACGCCAAATTCCTGGCCGAGCAGGAAGAAAAGCTGGCTGCGCAGGCCAAATCGCTGGCCGATCGCATGAAGGCGCGCGAACTTGCCGACGCCAATCCGCAGTTCCAGACTTTCACCAAGGAAATGACCGAGGCGTCGACAGGCCATGATCGGGTCGGCGCAAAAAATTCACGGCCAGAAGTGGAACGACGCCATGCCCGCCGGAGCAGAAGGCGCTGCAAGCGGCGCTGCGCGCGGAAGCCACCTTCCGCGACATCCAGGTTGCCTTCGGAACGCAGGGTGGGGGCGGTGGTGGCGCGGGCGGCGCTGGTCGCGATCTCGAGAATCTGGCCGATCTGGAACTGGACCGCGAAAAGAATCAGTACGAAACCGGGCAGCAGTCCGCTTCCGACAGCCGCGCGCAGGAAATCGACAAGGCGCTGCAGAAGCTCGCCGAACTGGCGCGCCGGCAACAGGAGCTGGCGGATAAGAAGGACCAACAGCAGCCATTCCGGCAACGCTGGGAGCAGGAAATGTTGCGGCGCGAAGCCGAGCAACTCCAGAAGCAAATGGAACAGCTGCAGCGCGGCGAACAACAGGGACAGCAAGGACAGCAGGGACAACAAGGACAGCAAGGACAACAGGGCCAGCAAGGGCAGCAGGGACAGCAAGGGCAACAGGGACAGCCGGGTCAACAACAAGGCAAGCCGGGCCAGCAGGCAGGACAGTCCGGACAATCGGGCAGCGCGGGCCAGGTTGGCTCCGTCGCCTCGCCGCAGCTGCAACAAGCCCTGGACCGGTTGAAAAAAGCCACCGAGGACATGCAGAGGCGCCGAGAGCCAGCAGAACGGCAGTCCCGAGCAGACCGCCGCCGGACAGCGCCGCGCGGCCGACCGTTTGCAGGAAGCTCGCGACATCCTGAACGGGATGCAGCATCAGAACTCGTCGCAGCAGCTGGACGATCTGGCGCAACAAGCCGACCAGCTGGCGCAGCAGGAAGCCGATTCGCAGAATCGTCTGCGGAAAATGATCGGCAGTTCCGGCAGCGAGAATCCGCGCTTCGGCGCTCAGGGGATCCAGAATCAGCAGGAAGCCGAGCGCCTGGCCGGCGAAAAGAACGCAACTGGCCGACAAGCTCAAGAAGCTGGAGCAGGGAATTTCGGACACCGCGCGCAGCATGGCCGGCGCGCAGAATCCGGCGGGCAACAAACTGCGCGAAGCGCTGGGTGAGGCGCAGCAGAATGAGCTCGAGATGCACATGCGGCAGAACGCGCAGTATCATCCGGCAAGGCTACGGATCGCAGGCCTGGGTGCGCGAAAACAGCGTCAGCCAGGGATTGAACAATCTGCGCGATCAGCTGCAGCAGGCGCAGGCCGCCAACCAGCAAGCCGGCAAACCGGGACAAGGCCCCGGCGGCAATAATGAGCGATCTTGAAAAAGCATTGGCGCGCGTGGAAGCCATGCGGAGTCGGATGCAGCAGCTCGCCGAAAGTCAGCAGGGCAAAGGCCAGCCAGCCCGGCCAAGGCCAGCAGGGTCAAGGCCGTCAATCCAATCCGCTCCAGCGCGGCAATCAAGACGGTAATGGCGCCGAATCTCAGCAGGGACAGCCGGGGCAGCAAGCTGGACAGCAACCCGGGCAGTCGCAACAAGGACAGAACGGGCAGCAGGGACAATCCGGACAGCAGGGACAATCCGGCCAGAACGGTAACGGCAACCAGACCGGCCCCAATTCCGGCGTACGCGCCCTTGGGCGGCGGTGGGCCGGTAACGCCTGGACAACGGCTCTGCGGCCGACGGACCGCTGCCCATCGAACAGGCTTATCGCGAATCGCTGCGCGATCTGAACCAGATGCGCGACTTCGTCCGCCAAAACCCGGACGTGCAGGGCGACTATTCCAATCTTTCGCGAGCCCTGAATCCGGGCTATTCGACGAACGACGCGGAATTATCGCAACGGCTCAGCCACGAGGTGCTGCCGGAAATGGAGCGACTGGAGCTGGAGCTACGCCGCAAGCTGGAAGACAAGAATTCCGATCAGGTGCGCAGCGCGGGCTCCGAGAGCGTGCCGCCGGGCTACTCCGACGCGGTGGCGGATTACTTCCGCAAGCTGAGCAAAGCCAAGAATTAGCGGGTGGGGCGGACGCCCGCGTCCGCGCCCCGCGTTCGCTGCGGCTGGACCCCCCTGGTCCGGCCCATGGGCATTACGCGCAATGTCCCCGCTCATAAAGCCATTCACACCGATTGTGCGTCTTAGTATCCAGTATTTCCAGCGTCTCAGGTACTTCGACGTCACGAGCGCAAATCCGGTGGTTCCCAATGAGGATTCCATGGCGTCAGCGGGCGTTGGAGTTGATCGCTCGCTACTGCGAATTGTTGGCGGTGATTTCGGAGCCCACGGCTTGTGAAATCACTTCCAGGCCCGTGGTTATCGTGATATTCGCCGAACTGATGCTGACGTTGGGCGTCACAGTGACGGTCAGGTGGCTCCGGCTGATCACTTTGATCTGGTTCACCTGAACATCGCTGGTTCCAAATCCGACCGTCGTCACACCCTGGATAAAGTTCGTGTCGGCGCCTTCGCACATCCACCGTCACCGGGCCGCCGGCCGGAATCACGCTCGGGCTCACCACCAGGCTGGGATTGGCTGCCAAGGCCGACGGCACGCCCGCCGCGTAGGTATAAGGTGGGAGCCGTCGGAATTCAAGAACAGCGAGCTCTGCCCGTCGGCATTGAAGGCCGTGACCGCGGCCGTGTACCCGGCTGGCGCCAGACGGCGGCGTAACGATCAATATAGTGCTGGTCTGCGACTTGATCGCCGCCGGCAAGCCGTCAAACCAGGATTTGCGTGCTCGGCGGTGAACTGCTGGCCCGAGATTGCCAGATTGCCGCTCCCGTCCCCCGCTGGACCAAGCGCGCTGATCAGCGGTGGGGGCGCGTCCACTGACCGAAAATCCCGACGGAAGCACGTACAGATTGCCGGGAGTAGTGAACAACAGATGCTTGGGTCCGGGTCCAGCGGTGAAGTTCGGCATCACATCCACGGCGATGTAGCGGATTGCCCGGCGGGTAAGCTCTCAGATTATTGATTTGCGCGGCCGCGCCCAGCATGCCGACACTCAGGCCGGGCGTGAGAACGTTATTCGGCATGTATCAGTTCCGCGCAGGCCCACCCCGCCGGCGGCGATGGTGGTCTTTTCGCCAAACAGGACCGGCGCGCCGAACAGGTACGTGTTTTGAACGTAGCTATACGTTCGCACGGAAGCCACGCCGGGCGAACTCACGGGGGTGACATTGAAATTGATCGGCTGACGGGTACACTTTGCCGGCCGTCACGTTAATCGGTCTGCGCTTGCGAGTGATCGCAGCGTGCCGGGATAAAACTGCGTGGCGAATCCGGTGTTGGGCAGAAGATAAGTGCCCGTTCGAATTTTTCGGAGGGAAGACGTTGTCCGGGCTGCTTTCGCCTTCCACCGGCGGCGGCAAGGGATGCACGTAAACGTAATACTGCTCCCGGCGGCATGCCGTTGATCTGATAGGTGCCGTCCGGGTTGGTGAGCGCGGCAATGGCCTGGATTGCTGGGCGAAATCGCAACCACCGACGCCAGATTCACGCCGCTCCCGTTCAGGCTCACGGTGCCCGAGATGCTGCCCACCGTCGACAAATAATTGCCGGCCGGATAGAGCAGGGAAATGCCCGCGATGTCGTCCGCTCCGAGCGGGCTGGCCTTGGACGACGCGCTGGTATTCATGAGTGGACATCACGCTCGACGCCAGCGTGTGCTGCAGGCCCAGGGTGTGGCCGAACTCGTGCACCACCGTTACGAAAAACTCCTCGCTGTAGCTCGGCCCGTTGAATACGTCGGCTCAGATCGCTCGGCAGCTCCATCAGCGAAAGATAGATGGGAAGGAAGGTGCCGCTCGGGGCCGTTGTCGAAGCTGCCCACCACCGTGGGAATGGTCAAGGCCAGCAAACCGGGCGGAATGTCGTCGGAGAACTCGATTTGAATCCCGGGCGCCGATTCCGTGGTTCCCGGGCTGTAAAAGCCTCCGTAGGCCAGCTGTATGCTGGAGCTGCTCACGCCGTTCCATACATTGGCGGCGGCGCTCAGCTGGCTGATGATGGCCGCCAGACTATCGCCCGGATACATGGCGGACGGGCCTGCTCCTGAGACGAAGAACGGAACCGTATTGTTGGAGAGCGTGTTCAGATCGAACCGGGCGACGATCGGGGTGATAAGGCGGCGCGGTGCTGTTGAAGTAAGTGTAGTAGTAATACGCCGAGCTGGTGTTCGCGAGCAAAAAGCTGCCCGCCACCAAAGCCGCAAGACGAACCGCCCATCCATCGATTCAGCTCATTGCCCGCTGCCCCCGGCGAGCGACAGTCTGGATGGTGCTGGCGAGCTGCGACAACGGCATCTGGAGATTGGAGTCGGTGACGCGGTTGCCCGGTCGAATCCACCATCGGCTCGCTGGCCGCGCCGCGCGAAACCATCACCTGGCCCTGAGCATTCGTTGTGACGTTGAACAAGCCTTGCGACAGCCCGATCACCTGCGTCAATCCGCTCTTGCTGGTCCACAGGAAGAGCACGTAGTCCTGTCCCAGTCGCTGAGCGTGGGCGCTCCCGCCACCGGCTGCTGCATTCCGTTCAGCACGCCCCCGGAACGGCGACGTCGATCAGTGCTAGGTCGCCCCGGCGTCTCCCTTGTAAGCCGTTGTAACCGACAATTGATAATGCGTATAAATCATCGAGCCCCGCAATGCCGGCCGAAGTTCCCGGCTGTATGGTGCCGCGAACGATCATGGTGGACTTCTGGATCATATCGTTCAGGCTGAGCCGCTGGAGGGTAGAAGCGGGCAGAGAGATAGGCAGGCAGCCGCAACGGCCAAGATGATCAGTTTCCGCATCATCAGTAAGCTATCCTATAGGCAACTCTTCCGCCAATTCAGAGCGTCTGAAAACAATAGGGTTCCAGGTTCGCTCTGGCTCGCTGTGTATACCTTCGACACAACCTGCCTGCCGAATATTAGCTCGCTCCAGGCTGGCGGCTACTTCGTTCCGCGGACGATCAGCAGGGGCACCTTCAATTTATGACGGACTGCATTAATTGTAGTCCCGAACACAATGTCTTTCAAGCCCTTATGCCCGTGGGCGCCCATCACCACCAGATCCGGCTTCAGCTCTTCGGCGTAGCGCACGATCTCCTTGGTGGGCGTGCGTGCATGCCGGACCACCATCTCCACCGGAATCTGCTGGCTCTCCAGATCCCGGACAATCTGGTGCAGGTACTGATCGCCGGCCTCCACCTCAGCGGTGGAAGAAAGCGGTCCGTAGAGCTGGCTGGTCACGCCTTCTTCCACGTGCAGCAGGTAGAGCTTGGCGTTTTGCTGCTTCGCCATGGCGGCGGCGTGTGCGATGGCGTCGCGATCGCGGCTGGTGTGATCGAGCGGAACCAGGATTTTCCGGTAGGTGGGGCTGGGCAGGTTCTCGGCGCACCGACTTCCGGAAGTCTCGAATGGAGTGCGCGGCCCACTTCGCGGCTCCAGCGCGGAAGGATGGGATGAAAGGTCACCCAGAACAGCAAGTAAGGCCAGGCCAGTAAGAACAGGTACGAGGCCGAGTTCCAGCCGCACCGCGCCAGCTCCCGCATCGTGCGGCCAATCCCGAACCGAGAGCGTAGCCAGCCAGACATTCAGAACCACAATCAGAGCCGCAGTCAGCCACGCCAGCACCCGGACCCAAAGGCGATTGGCCAGTGCTCCCATGCGCTGTTTGTCGTTCGTGAAATGGATGAGGGGGATGACCGCAAACGGCAACTGCATGCTCAGGATAACCTGGCTTAGAAGCAACAGCTTATAGGTTCCATTCTCACCTGCCAGATAAACCATGAAAGCGGCCGGAATGATGGCCAGCGTCCGGGTAAGCAGGCGGCGCAGCCAGGGCGCATGCGAATGTTGAGGAACCCCTCCATCACGATTTGCCCCGCCATGGTGCCTGTCAAAGTTGAAGATTGTCCTGAGGATAGCAGAGCTACCCCAAAGAAAATACTGGCCAAAGTTGTTCCCAGCAGCGGCGTCAGAAGATGGCTGGCCTGCTGGATTTCGGTGACCACGATGCCGCGGCGAAAGAACACCATCGCGGCCAGGACTCAGATGGCCGCGTTCACCAGCAACGCGCCGTTGAGCGCGATGGTGGAGTCGATCAGATTGAAGCGGCAGGCGATGCGTTTCTCCTGTTCGCTCTTGCCGATGCGCCGTGTTTGTACCAGCGCCGAATGAAGGTACAGGTTGTGCGGCATCACCGTGGCGCCCAGGATGCCGATGGCGATATAGAGAGTGCGCGCCGACAGATGCGGAACAATCGCCGCGCGCGACATCGGAGAGAATCGGCGTTCCCGCCCAGAAGATCTCGATCGCAAAACAGACCGCGATGATCGCGATGAGCGAGAGCACGAACGCTTCGATCACGCGAATCCCAAGCCGCGTGAACCACAGCAATAAGAGCGTGTCAGCGCCGTCAGAAGCACGCCGGTGAGCAGCGGAATGTGGAACAGCAGATTCAGAGCGATGGCCGCGCCCAGCACTTCCGCCAGGTCGCAGGCGGCGATCGCGATCTCGCACAGCACCCACAGCGCATAGGAGACCGGGCGCGGATAGGTTTCCCGGCAGGCCTGGGCCAGGTCGCGCTGGCTGACGATCCCCAGGCGGGCGCTCAAGGTCTGGAGCAGAATCGCCATCAGATTCGACAGCACCAACACCCAAAGCAAGCTGGTAGCCGAACCGCGCGCCGCCTTCCAGATCCGTGGCCCAGTTGCCGGGATCCATGTAGCCGACGCTCACCAAATAGGCCGGTCCGGCGAACGCAAACATGCGCCGCCACAGCGCGGGCTGAGCCGTGGGGACGCTCGAATGCACCTCGGGCAGGGAACTATTGACTGTGGTTGAGGCTGCCAAGTTAACTGTAGTTTACTGGAGATGGGCGGGCGACACAAGGCGGATTGTGGCGCGCGCACTCCTGCGTGCGGGTACGCCTAGCGCGGCTGTTCCCAAGCACCGCTGGTGGTTTTCGGCCAGGCGGCCGGCTGCGTGAAGTCGCTCAAATCACTGATTCACAAGTAGTAAGCACTTGGCCCCGAGATTGCCCTTTCGGAGCCCGAATGTTTGGCGGGCTTATCAAACGCGTTCTCCCGGTCCTGGTTGCATCGGCGCTCCTGATCGGTCTGCGGGCGCAGGACCCCAATGCCAATCCAAATGGTGGCCCCGATCCCGACGGCCAATACGAACCCGGACGCGCCGTAGCGCGCATCAGCGTATTGAATGGCGACGTCTCGGTGAGGCGCGGCGATTCGGGCGACGTGGTGGCCGCGGCATTGAACGCGCCGCTCATGGCGGACGACCGGTTGCTCACCGGTTCCTCCGGGCGCGCGGAAGTGCAGTTGGATTCCTCCAACATGATTCGCATCGGTGCGAATTCGGAAGTGCGATTCGCCGCCATGGACGTGAAAAGTTTCGAGATACAGGTTGCCGCCGGAACGGTGACGTTCCGCACTCTGCGTGCCAGCCAGGCGCAAGTGGAAGTGGACACTCCGAGCGTAGCCGTTCGCCCTCTGCGGCCCGGCGCCTATCGCGTGACGGTTCATGAGGACGGCACGTCGGAAATCACCGTGCGATCCGGGCGAAGCTGAAATCGACAGCCAGCGCGGCGGAGAGCACCTGGAAGCCGGCCAGACCATGGAAGCGCGCGGCCCCGCTACGGACGCCGAGTTCCAGGTGGTGCAGGCCATTCCTCCCGACGCCTTCGACCGTTGGAATGACGAGCGCGACCGGTTATATCGAGAATTCGCAAAGCGTCCGGCACGTGAGCCCGGCTATCAGCGGCGCCGAGGATCTGGATCAGAACGGCCAGTGGGTGAACGATCCGAATTACGGTTCGGTGTGGCAGCCCACTGTGGGCCCGGATTGGGCGCCCTATCAAAACGGCCGGTGGGTTTGGGAAGACTACTATGGATGGACCTGGGTGAGCGCCGATCCCTGGGGCTGGGCGCCGTATCATTACGGCCGCTGGTTCTGGGGCACGGGCGGATGGGCCTGGTATCCGGGACCCGTCTTTGCGCAGCCTTTCTGGGCGCCCGCCTATGTGGGATTCTTCGGCTACGGCGGCGGCTTGGGCGCTCGGCGTGGGATTCGGATTCGGCGGAGTGGGCTGGGTGGCCCTGGCGCCGTTTGAAGTGTTCCATCCCTGGTGGGGACGCGGCTTCTACGGCGGATTCCGTGGCGGGGTCTTCGGGAACCATACCACCATCGTCAACAATGTGAACATCTCCAATTCGTTCCGCAACGCTCGCATTGCGGGCGGCGCCATTGGCGTGAACGCGGCCGGCGTTCGGGCGCGGCGGCCAGTTCGGCGGCGCTGAATCGGTCGCAGCTCCAGTCGGCTGGCGTGGTGCACGGTGTGTTGCCGGTGGCGCCGGATCGATCGAGCTTGCGATTTTCCGATCGCGCGGTGAGCGGAAGATATCCGCAGGCGCGGTCGCAAAGCTTCGCCAGCCGGATGCAGGCGCCGCAGCGTGGAGCACACCAGTCTTCGATCAGCAGCAGCGCGGAATGCAGCAGATGTCGCGCGGGAATTTCAGCTCGCCAGCAGGGAACTCGAGTGGAGCAGGGAACTCGGGTGCGGCCGGCGGATGGCAGCGCATGGGCGGCGCTTCTTCCGGGACGAGCGAGTCCGCGGCGCACGGATGGAACCGCTTTGGCGAGCCGATTCACGGCACCAGTGGAACAGTCAGCGGCGAAGCGTCGCAGTTCAATCGCGGCTACAGCCCGTCGGCGGCGTCCAGTCGCGAAGGATATGGCGGCGCGGTACGGATCAACCCGCCGATCGTTCAGCAGAGCGGATATTCGTCGCCGGGCAATTATTCGCAGCCGCGCAGTTTCGGCGAACGCGCGGCCCGCGCCCAGCGCCCCAGCGAACCGTGGCGGCGGCGGTGGCGGCGGCTCGCACTCGAGCGGCGGCGGACACGCCAGTGGCGGCGGACATTCCAGCGGCGGAGGCCATCACCGCTAGAAATTCGCAGCGCAAGATTTGCGGCACAAGATTTTTCGATTTCTTCCCTCAGGCCCGGACAAGCACCTCCCAGCGAGTTCGGGCCCTCTTTTTTGGTATTTAAGCCGGCTTTGACTCCTGCTATCGATACATCCGAGCCCGCGGGTTGACACCGCGTTCCCTGAAGGCCGCACGATATTCAACATCGTGGGAAACAACTTCCGCGCGCTGGCCACCGTTAGAGAACTCACGAGCCGTAAGCGCACTCCCGAAGAGAATGCACTTCTGCGCCTCTTGGTGGACCAGATTGAGAAGTTTGAAAATCGGACGTATCCGAGCCTGGGCTACAATCCTACTCCCGCGGACACAATTCGCTTTCTCATGGAACAAAACGGGCTATCGCAGAAAGACATGTGGACTTTGCTCGGCGGCAAAAGCCACACCTCCGAAGTGCTCAATGGCAAGAGAAAAGTGAATAATCGGGAGGCAGGCTTGCTTGGAAAGCGGTTTAGAATTTCGCCAAGCGTGTTTATCGACTTCGCTTAGGACCAAGGGATCGCCCTGCGACGTCAGCGGCCCCTCAGCGGTGGGAATATCAGGCGGCGAAAGCCGCCCTTTAGCAAAGATCCTGGCGGAAAGGCGAAAAATCCCAGCGGTTTGGGGACAGAGTCCCCAAGGTAAAAGAACGATCCTCGGCAGTTCGTGACGGGTCTTTTTCGAACTCGTTGGGAACTTCGATTCGGGCCACGGTGTCTATCTCTCTCGGAGGCACTACCATTTATCCTGAAAATATGGTGAGCAAACTCCTGGACGAGAACGCCGCCAATATCGAGAAAGCCAACTCTCTAACGGCGGGTCTCTCCGGTGCGCAGATGAATTGGCGGCCTCAACCCGGGAAATGGTCCATCGCACAGAACCTGGCTCACCTGACCATGGGCGACCCCCAAGATCTCGACCCCATCGCCAGTTCCATCACAGCCGCGCGTGTCAAAGGGATCATCGCCAACGGCCCTTTCCGTTACGGCTGGCTGAGCAGTTGGATTATGAAGAGCATGGAGCCACCTCCGAAACGCAAGTTCAAGGCCGCCAAGATTTACACGCCGTCGCCTGACGTCGATGGTGCCAAAGCACTAGCCGTTTACTTCGGCAGAACCGCGCGCCTAACCGAGCTCATTCAAAAAGCCGACGGCCTCGACCTGGCCCGAGCCAAGACTCCATTCGGGTTCAAGTGGGCCAAAATATCCCTGGGCGCCCGCTTGGCGCACGTGACCACTCACGACCGCCGCCACCTTTGGCAAGCCGAACAAGTCCGCAACGACCCCAATTTCCCAATAGTCTGAATATGTGGGGGACAGAACTCAAACTGACCCACTACCATGAAACTTTACATAATACCTGTTATCGGAAGTTACCCAAAGCAAGGCATTCACCCCGTTTCATCCCAGTCACACGATCCATCTCAACGCCTCGCCGCCCGGCCCAATCCCCCTAAATCCTTCTCCCTGCTCGCCCGCCTGCCCTTCTGACCACCCTTGCGCGCCCGCCATCCACCCGCGGCATCCCGCCAGCCGAGCCCTACACTCAGGCCATGGCAAGAAACCTCATCAGATTCAGCGGCGGTGAACACGCCGTCGTTGATCAAACCACCACGCCGCCCAATTGGACCGGCTTCCTGACGGAGTCGCCGTACGAAGCCACGCCAGCCGCCGAGCTGAGCACGTACACACTCACACCCTGCACCTCGGTGGAAGATCAGAAAGCCATCGCCTCAGCAACCATCCTGCTCACGCAATGAAGAATCCCGGCCGTCCAGAAATGCTCGACGCTGATGGCCGGCCGGTACCACACACCTTGATCACCCATGCTCCCTCACCCACGCTAAAATAGGCCGTTGGGCCAAATCTACTCACGACAACAACTGATCGAGCAACGCGCCGAATGGAAACGCGCCGGCAAAAAGGTGGTCTTCACCAACGGCTGCTACGATATTCTGCATCCCGGCCACATCCGACTGCTCGAAGCCGCACGATCGCTCGGCGACGTCCTGATCCTGGCGTTGAATACCGACGCCAGCGTGCAGCGCCTGAAAGGTCCCACCCGCCCGCTCATCTCGCAGGACCAGCGCGCCGAACTCGCCGCGGCCCTGGCTGCCGTCGACGCCGTGACGTTCTTCGATGAAGACACGCCGCGCGAATTGATCGCCGCCGTGCTGCCGGATATTTTGATCAAGGGCGCCGACTGGGCGCATTTCATCGCCGGACGCGAAGAGGTGGAAGCCGCCGGCGGCCAGGTGCTGGCGCTTGCCGCTCGAGCCCGGCTATTCGACGACCGGCATTTTGGAAGAGGTGCTCGCGCGCCGCACGCTAAAATAGAGTGCGCGCTTGACCAGTCGTCTGTGACGCATCCAGCGATCCGTGATCTGTTTCAGTCGCTCAGTCGCGACCCCGCCTTTCAGGAGGTGGTCAGCCGGCTGACTGCGCGATCCGCACGCGCGCCAGTCGCTCTCCGGACTCACCACCACCGCCAAAGCGCTCTACATCGTGCTGCTGTGGCAGGCCACCGAGCGCAACGTCATCGTGGTGGTGGACGGCAACAAGCAGGCCGAAACGCTCGGCGAGCTGGTGGACACGTTCTTCGATGCTCTCGTCACTTCCGATCTGCCGCGCCCGCAAACCATCCCCGCCATGGACGTGCTGCCCGCGCAGCGCATGTCGCCGCACAGCGAAATCAGCGAGCAGCGCGCCATCGGACTTTGGCGACTGGCCTCGCGCAAGACCAGCATCACCATCACGCCCGTGGCCTCGGCGCTGCTGCGCACCGAAGCCGCCGAGTTTTACCGGCAGCTCGCGCTCACGCTGCGCGTGGGCGAGGAGATCCCGCTCGAAGATCTGCTCGCGCATCTGCGAAAGCATCGGCTATGAGAAGCGCGAGCCGGTGGAAATGGTCGGCGAATATTCGCTGCGCGGCGGCATCCTGGATATTTTCCCGGCCGAAGCGTCCAAGCCCATCCGCATCGAGCTGTTTGGCGACCTGATCGAATCCATCCGGCGATTCGATGTCGAGACCCAGCGCTCCGTGATGAAAGTCTCGGAGGCCACGCTCCTGCCGCTGGCCGAATATCCCAAATCGCGCGAGTTGTTTCTGGAGCTCGCCGATCAGATGGACGTCGCCAGCCCCGGCGATCCGTTTCCAGGCTGGGAATTCGCGGTGCCGCTGGTCCGGCCGCGCAAGCACTCGCTGTTTTCGCTCACCGAAAATCCGGTGGTCATTATCGACGAGCCGGAGCAGGCCGCCGCCGCTTCCGAGCGCCTGTGGAAGCGTCTTAGAAGACAAGCCCGATCGTGCCGTTTCCCTGCCCGCCGGAAGCGAATTTTTACACATGGCCCGAGCTGCGTGCAGCTCTTGAAGGCAACGCCGAACTCGCCCTCCGCGAACTAGAGGTCTTTACCAGCAGCCAATCCCTAATCAGCCGACGCCAGCGAGGCCGGAACAACATCCCGGCCGTCGATGGCTTTTCACGGCAACATCCAGGCCGCCATCGCCGAAGCGCGCAATCTGGTGGAGCGCGGCTATCGCGTGGTCTTCTTCGCGCGATCTTCCGGCGAATTGGAACGCCTGGCCGATATTTTCCAGGAGTACGCGGTTCCCTTCCAGCTGGGCCTCGATCCCGCCGACGCCACGCGGCCTTATCTCGCCGAGCGTTCCTACGTCGCGGGCACCGCCGCCAGCACGTTCCTGGTCAAAGGACTGGTCCGGCGCGGCGTCGTTTTTCCCGAAGCGCAGATCGCCGTCTTCGGTTCCGAAGATCTTTTCGATTCGTCCGACTTGGTGGCCAAGCCCGGCCCCAGCAAATCGCAGCTGGCGGCCTTCACCGCCGACATGGCGGACCTGAAGCCCGGCGATTACGTGGTGCATGAAGCGCACGGCATCGGCCGATTCCTGGGCACGCGCGAGATCGCGCAAGGCGACAACAAGGGCGACTTCATGCTGCTCGAATACGCGGGCGACGCCAAGCTCTACGTGCCGCTGGCGCGCATGGATCTGATCCAGAAATATCGCGGCGCGGGTGAAGGCGCGGCGCCCGGGCTGGACCGGTTGGGCGGCGTCACTTGGGAACGCACCAAATCGCGCGTCAAAGCCAAGATGCGCGACATGGCCGACGAGCTGTTGAAGCTCTACGCGCAGCGCCGCATGGCCGAAGGCTTCTGCTTATTCGCCCGACAGCAACTGGCAGCGCGAATTCGAAGACGCCTTCGAATTCACCGAGACCAAAGACCAGCTGGCGGCCATCAAGCAGATCAAGAAAGACATGGAGAGCGCCCATCCCATGGACCGGCTGCTGTGCGGCGACGTGGGCTACGGCAAGACCGAAGTGGCCATGCGCGCGGCGTTCAAAGGGCTGGGCGACGGCAAGCAGACCGCGGTGCTGGCGCCCACCACGGTGCTCGCCTATCAGCACTTCGAAACATTCAAGCGCCGTTTTGCGGCCTTCCCGGTGCGCATCGAAATGCTCAGCCGTTTTCGCGACAAGAAGGAAATCGCCGAAGTGCTGGAGGGCCTGGCCGAGGGCAAAGTCGACATCGTCATCGGAACGCATCGCATCCTTTCGCAGGATGTGGTGTTCAAGGATCTGGGCCTGCTGGTGGTGGATGAAGAGCAGCGCTTCGGCGTCCGCCACAAAGAGCGCATCAAGCAGCTGAAGCACAACGTGGACGTGCTCACCATGAGCGCGACGCCGATTCCGCGCACGCTGCACATGTCGTTGCCGGGCTTGCGCGACATGTCGGTGATCGAAACGCCGCCCAAGGATCGCCTGGCGATCCACACTGTGGTGGCGCATTACGGTAACGATCTGATTCGCACCGCCATCGAACAGGAGATCGCGCGCGGCGGCCAGGTTTACTTCATCCACAATCGCGTGGACAGCATCTACATGCGCGCATCGGCCATTCAGGATTTGGTGCCCGGCGTCCGCGTGGGCGTGGGCCACGGGCAGATGGGCGAAGCGGCGCTGGAGGCCGCGATTCTGGGCTTCATGCAGCACGAGTACGACGTGTTCGTGTGCACCACAATTGCCGAAAATGGTCTGGATATTCCGCTCGCAAATACGATGATTATCGAAAATGCCGAGCGCTACGGGTTATCCGAGCTCTATCAGTTGCGCGGGCGCGTGGGACGATCGAACCGGCGCGCCTATGCGTATCTGCTGGTTCCGGCCGACACCGAACTGAGCGAGATCGCGCGCAAGCGGCTGGCCGCGCTCAAGGAATTCAGCGACCTGGGCGCCGGATTCAAAATCGCGGCGCTCGATCTGGAACTGCGCGGCGCGGGCAACATCCTGGGCGGCGAGCAGCACGGCCACATCGGCGCGGTCGGATTCGACATGTACATCAAGCTGCTCGAAGAAACCGTGCATGAGCTGAAGGGTGAAGAAGCGCCGCTGCAGGTGCATTCCACGCTCAATCTGGGCCTCGACATCCGCATTCCGTCCGAGTACATTTCCGACGAGCACCAGCGCCTGCGCGCGTACAAGCGCATCGCCGATGCCGGCACGCCGGAAGCCGCGGCCGAAGCGCTGGCGGAACTGGAAGACCGTTACGGTCCCGCGCCGGACGCGGTCGCGCAGCCTGCTGAAATTCTCGGCTCTCAAGGGCTCCGCGCAGAAGCTCGGCATCGAAGCCATCGACCGGCGCGCGGGCGTGCTCAACGTCAAGTTCCACAAGGAAGCGCACATCGATCCCAAGCGTCCTGATGAGCCTTGTGACCGGCACCGAAGGCGCGCAGTTCACTCCCGCCGGCGTGCTGCGCCTGCCCCTGGATGGCGCTTCCAACGCCGCAAGAGTTTTGGATCTCCTGGAAGGGCAATTGAAGCAGCTTGAGCCACAACCGACTGCCTGACGATCGCGACTCAGCTGTGCCGGCTGAAACAATTAGCGCGAATTGTCGCTACCACACTGGCTTTTAGCGAACTGCAAGCCACTGCTACAATCACCTCGTGCGACCGCCCATCCCCGCCCGCTGGGTTGCCATCACCGTTTTCATTTTCGGCTCGGTCCTCAATTATCTCGACCGGCAGATCCTGGCGACCATGGTCGACATCTGGCGCACGCGCGCCGAATTTCCGTTCACCTATGACGATTACGGCCTGCTGCTCTCGGTCTTCTCCATCGGCTACGCGGCGAGCGCGCTGTTCGTCGGCTGGTTCATCGATCGCGTGGGGCTGAATCGCGGCGCGGGCCTGGCCGTTACGGTATGGGCCATCGCGAGCTTCGGAACCGGCGCGTCGCACAGCGTGCATGAACTGCTGGTGTGGCGCGCGCTGCTCGGGATTTCAGAAGCCAGCGCCATCGCCGCCGTGACCAAAGCTGTGGCGATGTATCTGCTGCCGCGCGAGCGAGCAGTGGGACAGGCCATGAGCCAACTCGGCTTGAGCCTGGGCGCGGGAATTGCTCCGGCATTCGCTGTCTATTTTTCTTATCGCTACTCCTGGCATTGGGCGTTCTATGCCGCCGGAATGCTGAGCCTGGCTTGGATTCCACTGTGGCTCGCCACCGCGCGTTTAATCCCGCCTGTCGTTGCTCTCCCGGCCGGCCGGGCCAAGCACTCGTTTCGTCTGCTGCGCGATCCGAAATTGTGGGCGCTCATGATCGCCAATATGCTCGGCATGAGCGTTTACAGTCTCTGGGCAAATTGGGCGCCCACGTATCTGGTGCGCGTCCACCATCTCACGCCGCCTGAAGCTTCGCACTATACCTGGATCGTGCCCTTGACCGGCTACTTCGGCGCACTGCTCGGCGGCGCGATCTCCTGGCGATTGGTTCGCTCCGGCCACACGCCGGTCGCGGCCCGCAAGCGCGCCTGCCTGATTTCCGCCGTCTTTCTGCTGTCCACCATGGCCGTACCGTTACTGCCTAACCCCGCGCTCGCCACTGCCGGAATGTCGTTCAGCTTCTTCTGGGTTTGCGCCTGGAGCACCAATCATTACACGCTGCCTATCGACATCTACGGCGCGGGCCGCGCGGCGTTCGGCGGCGCAGCGCTGGTGTTCGCCTACGGCGTGATGCAATCCTTCATTTCGCGCCCCTTGGCGGGTGTCATCGAACGACTACGGATTCGGGCCGTTATGTTTTACCTTCGCGCTGCTTCCGCTGACCGGCTACCTGCTTGTGCACCTCTTCGTGCGGGATGATTCCGGCGCCGACCCAGTCCTCGAGTCACAAGTCACCGCAACTGCGCCTAGTACGTGCTAGTCCTCCAGTACTTTGTTACGTAAGCGAATGGTGAACTAAGGTGATAATCAGGGGTAACCATTAGTGACCTTCACCAATCTAACCATTAGACGGCGAAAGGGGAAGCACTTAGTCTGCCTCGGAGGATGTAAATAAAAAGTATGAAAGTTCAGTGCCCATATCGCTGCGACTACTGCCTGAACCTGAAGGGCGAAACGAATCACTGGTGGCTGCGGCCTTTGGATGCCGAGCAATTCCGCTTGTTCCGCTGGGACCAACAGCTCGCGGATCTGGAAGGCTACGAGCACATCTGTTCGGAGTCCTGCGCGTCCAAAGCGCTGTCGAAGTGGCTGACACAGGCCAGCGGCAACTTAGCGCGGCCCTCGGCGTCCCGAACGCTAACTGCCGATTCAGTAGGTCTTCAGGTAGGTGAGTTCTTTCTTCGCCGCCGCAACCGTCCAGTTGTGCCAGGGCGGCTGATGCATCGTGATTTTCTCAAAACACTCGGCAGCCTCTTTATAACGCTTGCTGTTTTCTAAATATTGTCCGTAGTAAAACCAGGCCGTCGGCAGTGAAGGGTGAGCTTTGATCACTGCCGTTGCCGAAGCTTCGGTTTCCGGAAGGCCGAGTTGCGCGAATAAATAAAGGAGCGTGACGTCCGGGGTTGTTTCCAGTTCCGGGTATAGACTCAAGGCCTCGCGCGCCAGTACTGCGCTTTCTTCGCGGTCGCCGTCATGAAGATTCTCGAGCGCCGCGTCAATGAGATAGTCAGCTCCTCCTGCGCCACCCAGTAAGTGGCCCCGCAACAAATTCGCCGCCATTTTGGAACGCAGTACGTTTCCGTCCTCGAGCCGCGCGGCTTTCAGATCGCCGGAAACCACCAGCGTGATGCTCTTGCTCGGAACCCGAACGATTAACACAGAAGGTCCGTAAGACCAAAGTAAGCGCTCGCCCTGATACTCCTGACTCAACCAGCCGAGCGTCCCATGCTCCTCCATCGCAAATTTCAAGGCGCTCGGAAGCGGCACATTGCCCACAATCGGCTTCAGCGCGTCGAAGAACGAGCGATTATCAAGAACCTCTTCGCCCGGTGTCCCATCTGCCGTGTTCGAGAGCACTTGCCGGATGGTCGCGCCGGGCGGAATTGGCGCGGGAGTATCAAGCAGCGCTCTGGGGATGCGCTCGGCAATGACAGGCTCCTCGGGCGCCCGAGCTGTTATGCTGCCGCGTTGCAAAACAATGTGACCGGACTTGATGACCGCTGTATGTATATTGGGGTCATAGTCGTCAAATCGGACCTGGCCTGCCAATAGCCAACAAGCCAAGACCGGCGCAAGCGCCAGCGGTGCGAGCGCGAGCTTCACTTCTTATATCCAATCTTTCGCAGCAACCCGTGCCGCCATTCGGCGTCCGCCACCGTCTCCTCGCCCTTGGGTGACGATCCATCGATCACGCCCAGCACTCCCCTGCCCTGCTCGGTCTCGGCTACGATCACTTCCACCGGATTTGCGGTCGCGCAAAAAATCGTGCAGACTTCCGGCGTCTCCAGAATCCGATTCTTCACGTTGATCGGAAAGCCGCCGCGCAGCGCCACCACAAACAAATGGCCCGCCCCCACCGCGCTTGCGTTCTTGGTCGCTATCGCCTTCAACTCATCGTCGTTGCCATCCACTCGCGTGAGACACGGCCCGGACGCTTCATTGAACGCAATGCCGAACTTCATCTGCGGAACGGCGTTGACGATCGCTTCGTAAATATCCTCCACCGTTTTGATGAAATGGCTTTGCCCGACAATGACGTTGCCGTCGGTGGGAATCTCTATCCGGATCGCATGTAGCTCCATTCCAACTATTAGGCCACAGCGCCAGCCATTAAGCCATGATATAAGGCAGTATGCGAATTCGCTGGAACTTCAACCCTGCCGCGTCTTTCCTGGCCGCCGCTCTTTCGGCCCTGGTATTTATTTCGTCGCTCCAAGCCCAGACTCCCCGCGCGCGTGGCCTGGGAGTTCCCTTCTCCGGCACTCCGGCCAAGTGGAATGCGATTACCGATGTGCCCGGCGTAGAAGTGGGCTACAGTACGCTCATTTCGGGACAAGGCAAGCTGATCGTGGGACAAGGTCCGGTTCGCACTGGCGTCACTGTCATCTGGCCGCGCGGCAAGCAATCTGTCGATTCCACATTCGCCGGCTGGTACTCGCAAAACGGAAATGGCGAAATGACCGGGACTACGTGGATGGAGGAGTCGGGCTTCCTGGACGGTCCGGTTCTCATCACCAACACCCACTCGGTTGGCGTCGCGCGCGATGCATATATCGAGTGGCAGGTGCGGAACAAGCATCCCGCCAGCACCAACAATCTTGGCGACGAGTTCTTTTCGCTCCCGGTGGTGGCCGAGACATTCGATGGCTTTCTCAACGACATTAACGGGTTTCATGTGAAGCCCGATCACGTCTTTCATGCTTTGGATACCGCGGCCTCCGGTCCCATCGCTGAAGGCAATGTCGGCGGAGGCACGGGCATGGTCTGTTACGGATTCAAAGGCGGATCGGGCACCTCGTCGCGAGTGTTGTCGGATGGATCCTTGAAAGGCTACACGCTGGGTGTTTTTGTTCAGTGCAATTGCGGACGCCGTCCGCAACTTCAGATCGCAGGCGTACCGGTGGGGTTGAAGATCCCCGAAGACGCTCCCTATGCCAAAGGTTCAAGCTGGATCCAACAGGACGTGGGCTCCATCATCATCGTGGTTGCGACCGACGCGCCTCTGCTCCCTCACCAATTGAAGCGTCTTGCGCGCCGGGCCACCATGGGTCTGGCCCGAACCGGCTCAACCTCGGGAAACGGCTCGGGAGATATTTTTGTCGCCTTCTCCACCGCCAACGCCGGTGCGGTGAAATCTGCCGGCCTCCGCGATCTCAAGATGGTGCCCAATGACGAGATGAACCCGATCTTTGAGGCCACCGTGCAAGCCACTGAAGAGGCGATTGTAAACGCCATGGTGGGTGCGGAAACCATGGTCGGCGTCAACGATCATCGGGTGATTGCGCTTCCTCACCAGCGGCTGCGCGAGGTATTGAAGGAGTACAACAAACTCCAGTAGCACGTGTCGGAGCACTCGCCGTGTTATCATAAGGCTTCCGGCCATAATTTTGGAAGCCACTCATTTTATTGCACTTATGTCGTACTCTGCGCCGAGTATCGCCAGACTGATTGACCACACGCTGCTGCGTCCCGATGCCACGCGCGCGGATATTTTGCAGCTCTGCCGCGAAGCTCGCGAGTACAATTTCGCTAGTGTTTGTTTGAACGCTTATTGGGTTCCCATCGCCGCCTCCCAGCTTGCCGGCTCTGAGGTCAAGGTCTGCACAGTGGTCGGATTCCCGCTCGGCGCAACGTCCACCGAAGCGAAAGTTCTTGAGACCGAAGCGGCATTGCGCGCGGGCGCGCAAGAGATCGACATGGTGCAGAACATCGGCGCTCTGCGGGGGGACGATGACCGTGCGGTGGAAGAGGAAATCGCGCTGGTGGCAGCGGCGTCCCATCGCGCGGGCGCCATCGTGAAAGTGATTCTCGAAACCTCGCTGCTCACTGACGATCAGAAAATCGTCGCGTGCAAGCTGGCGCAGATGGCCGGCGCGGATTTCGTGAAAACTTCCACCGGCTTCGGCTCTTCCGGGGCGACCGTTCACGATGTCGAGCTGATGCGGCATGCTGTTGGCCCCTCGATGGGCGTGAAAGCTTCGGGGGGAATCCGCACGCTCGATGACCTGCTCAAGATGCTGGCCGCCGGAGCCAATCGTATCGGAGCCAGCGCCGGCGTCAAGATCATCCAGGCCGCCCGATCTCAGTCGAAAGCGTCCGGGCAAGCCGCGGAGTCCGGATATTGACCATGGCCGCGCCCATCGGCAAACCGCCCACCGGCAAAACGCCCACTGTCAAAACGAAGATTCGTTTTCAGGAACGCGCCGAGCTGCTCGATTTTCTACTCGACGTTTCGGCCGCGACGTCGGAGACGCTCGATCTCGATCGCATTCTGGCGAACGTCGCCGCCATCGTCAAAGACGTTATTCCCTACGATCTATTCGCCATTCTTCTTTACAGCGAGCGCCAGCACGGCCTGAGCATCCGCTATTCCATCGGCCATCGCGAGGAGGTGGTGCGAAACCTGGTGATCCCCCTTGGGGAAGGCCTCACCGGCATCGCCGCCGCGAACCGGCAGCCGATTTTGTCACCCGATGTTCGTAACGATTCGCGCTACCTTACCGCTCTCGACGCGGTACAGTCTGAGCTCGCCGTTCCCATGCTCGCGCGCGGCAAGCTGGTGGGCGTTATCGATCTGCAGTCCACGCGGTTGAGCGCTTATCGCGAGCAGGATCGCGCCTTGCTTCAGTTGATCGCTTCGCGCGTCGCGGTGTCCATCGACAACGCGCGGCTTTATCGCCGCCTCGATCGCCAGAATCGTACGCTCAAGACACTGGCCCATCTGTCGCAGGAGTTCAGTTCGATCCTCGACTTGGACGAACTGCTGCGCAAGATCGCCGCTACCACGCATTCGCTCGTCGCCTTCGACGCCTTCAGTATCCTGTTGCTGGATGCCGAGAATAAGGTGCTGCGCCACCGCTTTAGCGAGCGATATGACAAGCGCGTGGATGCTCGACAACATCCCGCTCGGCAAAGGGCTCACCGGCGCCGCCGCTGAATCGCGCGAAATCGTGCGCGTCGCCGACACCATGGCCGACCAGCGCTACATCGCTTCGCATCCCGACATTCGCTCGGAAATCGCCGTGCCCTTGATCGTGCAGGATCGCGTGGTGGGCGTGATGAATCTGGAGAGCGAGCGCATGGGCTACTTCACCGAAGAGCATTCGCGATTGCTGGCGTTGCTCGCGCCCGCAGATCGCCAGTTCGGTCGAAAATGCGCGCCTTTACGAAGAGATCGCTCAGCGCGAGCAGTGGATGGACCGCGATTTCAAGGCCGCCCGCAACGTGCAACTGGTCATGTTGCCGCGCGAGGCGCCGGAAATCGAGGGGCTGGAAGTCGCGATTCGTCTCCGCCCCGCGCGTGAAATCACCGGCGACGTCTACGATATCTTCGAGCACAGCTCCGGCGAAACCGTGTTCCTTTTCGGCGACGTCAGCGGGAAAGGCGCGGCCGCGGCTCTCTACGGCGCCATGGTCAGCGGTCTGCTGCGCACGCTGGCGCACCGGCGGCGCGAGCCGGCCGAGTTGCTGAAGCTGCTCAACCGTGTGCTGCGCGAGCGCATCGTCGGGACGCAATACGTGGCGCTGCTGGTGCTGGTTTGGGAGAGCGCGCGTCATCGCTTCGTGATGGCCAACGCGGGCGCGGAACCACCGATCATCTGCCGCGACGGCAACATCATCAAACCCAAAGTCGAAGGCGTTCCGGCAGGCCTTCTCGACAATCGCGAGTACGATGAAGTGATCTTCGATACCCAGCCCGGCGACATCATCGTTCTGCACTCCGATGGAATCACCGATCAACCAAACCCGAAGGGCGTCGAATACGGAAGCGCGCGCCTGGGGCGCAAGCTGCAAAAGATCTGCATGAAGTCGCCGGAGATCATCGCCACTCAAATTCTGGCCGACCTGGATCATTACAAGTCCGATGCTCCCACGCACGACGACCAGACGCTGGTCATATTAAAAGTTCGCTGATGGAATATCGCGATCACACTTTATACCTCGAAGACCTTCCCCTCGCCGACATCGCGCGCCGCGAAGGCACGCCCTGCTACGTTTACTCGCGCGCCTCCATCCTCGATCGCTTCCAGGCTTATGAGCGCGCCTTCGGCGATGTTCCGCACAAAGTCTGTTACGCGGTGAAGGCCAACAGCAACCTGTCCATTCTGAAGCTGCTCGTCGAGGCCGGCGCGGGCTTCGACATCGTTTCGGGCGGTGAGTTATTTCGCGCGTTGAAAGCTGGTGCGGATCCCCAGGCCATCATTTTCTCCGGCGTCGGCAAAACTTCCCAGGAGATCGACTACGCGCTCGAGCACCACATCAAGAGTTTCAATTGCGAATCTGAACCCGAGCTGGCGTTGATCGATTCGCTCGCTGCCCGGCGCGGCACCCAAGCCCGCGTTGCTTTGCGCGTGAACCCCGACGTCGATGCCGCCACCCATCCCTACATCTCCACCGGACTCCGCGACCACAAATTCGGTATCGACATCGAGGACGCTGAGACGATCTACGAACATGCGCGAGCGCTCCCCAATCTGCTGCTCGAAGGCGTCAGTTGTCACATCGGTTCGCAAATCACCGAGATCGCGCCGATGCTGGAAGTGTTCGACAAAATGATCGCGTTGGTGGAACGTTTGCGCGCTCGCGGTCTGCCCATCCGTTCGCTCGATCTGGGCGGCGGTCTTGGCGTGGCTTACAAACCGGGTGACAAATCGCTTTCCATTTGCGAGTTCGTTCAAGCGATGTGCCAACGCACCGCCGGGCATGGCCTCGAAATCCTGATTGAGCCGGGCCGCTCCATCGTAGCCGAGGCCGGGTTGCTGCTCACTCGCGTGCTTTATCGCAAGAGCAACGGCAATCGGCAATTCGTGATCGTCGACGCCGCCATGAACGACCTCATTCGTCCGGCGCTCTATCAGTCGCATCATGAGATTGTTCCGCTGCGCAATAGCCCGGGCGGCTCCATCACCGCCGACGTGGTGGGCCCGGTGTGCGAATCGGGTGATTTTCTGGCCCGCGCGCGCGAAATGCCCAACGTCCTGCCGGGCGATCTGCTCGCGGTCTGCACCGCCGGCGCCTACGGTTTCGTCGCAGCGTCGAATTACAATTCGCGGCCCCGCCCGCCCGAGATTCTGGTCGAAGGCGATCGTTATCGCGTGATCCGCCAGCGCGAGAATTACGACGACCTGGTGCGCGGCGAATAAGCACGTGGCGAGTGAATGACCCTGCTTGACGCCATCGCGGAGAAAAAAGCCCGGCTTGACCGTCTGCGCCCCTTGCCGCCTGAAGCGTTGAACAATCTTGAGCATTACTATGACCTGGAGATCACCTACACGTCAAACGCCATCGAAGGTAACACGCTCAGCCCGGTGGAGACTACGCTTGTCATCGAGAAGGGCGTCACCATCGGCGGGAAACCCCTGAAGGACCATCTGGAAGCCCTCGATCATTACGACGCGATCCGCTACGTTCGCACCCTGGCTCGAGACAACCAAACCCGGCTGATAGAAACTGACGTGCGCAATCTTCACCAGCTTGTCGTGCAGCGCTCCAGGCCTGATATCGCCGGGCGCTATGCCGGCGTGGCTCGCTACGTTCGCACCGAAACGGGCCGCCACGAATTTCCATCGTTCGCGGCGAGGCGGAACGAGACCAATTCCGTCTTTGTGGCCGCCATGAATTCGAGGCGCATTTTCGCCAAGCGATTGAACGGCGGCAGCCGTGATGTCGAAGCCGGCTGAGCCGGTTAGGATCTGGTTCATGCTGTGGTGGGTCGCCGGGACAATGGTGGCGGCGCCGTCGATGTTATATTGCCCGCATGGGAGTTATCGGTCCTGCACTGTTTGACGACGATACCGCTGCTGACGTCCGAGGCACCTACCGGTCTTACATTGAACAGGGTGTTGACGACGGAGAAGCGCTACGACGGATTCTTGAGCGGTACCAACGGTGGTTTGACCGAGAAGATGGTGTGGGCGCGCTCGTCGGCTTCGCTGTGACACAATCCGAACTTGGTCGCCTTGATCCCGTGATCCGTAATCAAGCGATCGCCACTATCGATCATGGTGGGGACCTCCAACGCTGGCAGAGAGACAGTCCACATCTCGTCGACGTGCGACGGGCAGTTCTGTCTGAGGCGCGAGCACGATTGGATGCGCCCCAGCCACATCGGGTGCACTTGTCCCCTCCCGATCCCAAGCTCTCCGATTTGGTCGCAGGCGACGTTCTCGCGCTCGAGGTTCCATATGGGCTCGTAATCTTCCGTGTCGTGCGGGTCAAGCGGGTCTTTGCTCAGGAGTTGCCAGTGCTCGAACAACTGGAATATAGCGGTTCGGACGTGCCGTCTTTAGATCTCCTGGAACGGCTGCCAAAACGCGATCTCCCGAACCCGACACCCAAGGATCTCGGCAGTTTCCACATTGTAGTGATGGCCGATCCTGGCCAATGGAGGCAATTGGGATTTCAAAAGATCGGCCGAATTCAGGGACGCCAGGCCGGCTCGCGCCACCAGGTGGTCTACAGGACGAGCAGGGCAACTTGGTCTCAGATATTGGCGTACTATCAAAACTCGCCCAACCAGGTAACTGGCAACTGATCGATCCACCTTGACAGATACTCGACGCCTTCAAGGGCATCGTTCTGCTTCCATAGTCCTTCCAGGCTCTCTTTCAAAGTCGAAATACGGACCGGGCGTTCCGATCTCTAAGCCCAAGGTCTTTGGATCCTTGTTTGCCACTGAGGCCGACATCGCAGGCTAGCCTAATCTGGTATTTGTCTCCTGATCCCTCTAGGCCAGCCACGCAACTCCCGCGCTACAATCAATTCATGCGCTTTGCCGTTTTTGCGTCCCTGCTTTTGTCCCTGCTGACCGGTCTTTCCGCGCAGGAAAAACCCAAATCCACGCCCGCGCCCGCCTTGGACAAGCCCCACCTGGAGGCTTATGTCCGCCATCTGCTGGCCGTGATTCCCGAGGTGCAGGTTAAGATCGACGACCCCAAGCCTTCCGGTACCCCCGACCTCCAGCAAGTGGATGTTCACTTCAACTACCAGGGCCGCTCGCAAGACGAAACCTTCTTCATCACCAAAGACGGGCAGCACATTATTCGCGGCGTGGTTTACAATCTCGGCCAGAACCCCTTTAAGGAAGATCTCGACAAACTGAAGCCCGGCGGCGCTCCCAGCTTCGGCCCCGCCAGCGCGCCAGTGACGGCTATCGAGTTTGGCGATTTTGAGTGCCCCAATTGCAGAGAGGAAGCGAAAACGTTGCGGGAGAACGTGCCGGCGCAATTCCCCACGCAGGTTCGCGTTTACTTCAAGGATTTTCCGCTGGAGCAGATTCATCCTTGGGCCAAGGCCGCGGCCATCGCGGGACGCTGTGTCTATCCGCCAAAGCCCGGCCGGCATTCTGGAGGTATCATGACTGGATTTACGAGCATCAAACCGAAATCACTCCGGACAATCTGAAGACCCAGGTACTCGATTTCGCCAAGAACGCCGCGGGACATCGACGCCCTGCAACTCGGGCATTGCATCGACACCAAGGCTACCGAAGCCGAAGTGGATGCCTCCATCGCCGAGGGGCGCGCACTCCACGTGGACGCCACGCCGACGCTTGTTTCTGAACGGCCGCCGCTTAGTCGGGAACTATCCTTGGCCGAACATCAACCAGATCATCACGGGCGAATTGAACTACCAGAAGACCGCGCAGAACAATGCTCCCAAGTCTGACGACAAGTGCTGCGAAGTGAAAATCCCGTCTCCGCTTGATAAGTAAATGCGCCCGCGAATTGCACTTCCCATCGGACTTTTGATTGGGCTGGCAGCAGGGCTGTTTGCCGCCGACATCAGCAGCGACGAATACCTGGGCATCATCAAGTTTCTGGCGTCTCCTGAGATGCGCGGACGGGCCACTGGATCGCCGGAGCTGGAAAAGGCCGCGGCTTACATTCGCGATCAGTTTCGTGGCATGAACTTGAAGCCGGTTTCGGGCGACAGCTACTATCAGGATTTCGACGTCACCACCAGCGCCCGCCTCGGCAAGAAGAACGACCTCACGTATGCCACTGGCGGCGACCACCCGGAAACATTGCGCTTCCAGCAGGATTTCATTCCCGTTGAATCTTTCCGCCGCGGGCGAAGTTTCCGGCAACGCTGGTGTTCGCCGGCTTCGGCATCACCGCGCCCGAATACAATTACGACGATTACGCTGGACATCGACGCCAAGGGCAAGATCGTTGTTGCTGTCTGCGCCATGAGCCGCAGGAGTTCGACGAAAAGAGCGTTTTCGAAGGCAAGGTCTACACCGCCCACTCGCAGATTTTCAGCAAGGCGGCCAACGCCAAGTTTCATGGCGCCAAGGCCGTGTCTGCTGGTCAACGATGTCGGCACGCATTCCGGCGATGCCGACGATCTGGAAAAATTCGGAGCCGCGGAAGGCCCGGACAACGCCGGTCATCGAGTTCGTTCAGGTGAAGGCCAACGTCGTGAACAAATGGCTTGCGCTTAGCGGCAAGAATCTGGAAGCCATCGAGAGCGGCATCGACAAGGACCTGCATCCGGAATCGTTCGCATTGCCCGACAAACTGCGCCTTGACATGGACGTCGACATCGCGCGAGAAGTGAAAACGGTCCACAACGTCGGCGCGTACCTTCCCGGAGAAACCAGCGAGTACGTCGTCATCGGCGCGCACTACGATCATCTCGGCCTGGGCGGGCAGTTCTCCATGGCGCCCTCGCTGACTGGAACCGTGCATCCCGGCGCCGACGACAACGCTTCCGGCACCGCGGGCGTCATCGAGCTGGCGCGCTGGTTCTCGCAGCAGCCCAAACACCAGCGGGGTATTCTGTTCCTGACCTTCGCCGGCGAAGAACTGGGACTGCTCGGCTCCAGCTACTACGTCAACCATCCCCTGCTGCCGCTCAAAGACGACGTCGCCATGATCAATATGGACATGATCGGCCGCATTCGCGACCGCAAGATTTACGTGGGCGGCGTCGGCACCGGAACCACTTTCGCCGAGCTGCTCAAGCAACTAGTCCCCAAGCACGACTTCGACGCCGATCTCACCGAAAAGGCCGGCTACGGATCGAGCGACCACACCTCGTTCACCACCAAGCAGGTCCCCGTGCTGTTCTTCTTCTCCGGCCTGCACGCCGATTATCACAAGCCAAGCGACACCTGGGACAAGATCGACGCCCCGGACGCCGTGCGGCTGCTGGATCTGATCGCCGACGTCACCGATCAGCTGATCGGACAGCTCGCCGCGCCCCCAATTCGTCCGCGTGGCCGAGACGCAGCCTCCGCGGTGAGGTCGCCAATCCGCACTCCGGCAAGGTATCCGGCGGGGGCTACGGCCCGGATTTCGGCAGCATCCCCGATTTCACCGAGCTTCCCAACGGAGTAAGGTTCGCCGACGTCCGGCCCGGCTCGCCTGCCGCCAAAGCGGGACTCAAAGCTGGCGACATTTTGACCGCATTTGACGGGAAGCCCATCCAAAACCTGTACGATTTTACCTACGCGCTTCGGGCTAGTCATCCTGGCCAAGAAGTACTTGTCAAGGTGCTTCGGGGTACCCAAACAATTGAAGCCAAGGTACTACTGACCGAGCGGAAGTAACTCCGCATACTTTGGTCATGGCACCTGAATCATCCTTCGGAACCGCGCCGGCCCTGGCGCCAAGCACTGTACGGACGCTGCCGCCTCTGATCCTTCATCCCTTCGCCGATGCCGGCGGACCCACCAAGCTGGTGGAAAGCTCGCGCGCTAACTTGAAGCTGCAGGGCCTGCTGCCTCAGGGTGAAGCGTCGCGCGACGACCTGGACCGCGCATTCTTGGACGGACGCTATTCCGAGCTTCGCATGCTCTACTACGTTGGAAAGGATCTGGCGCGCTGGATCGAGCAGTGCCTGGAATTCGCCGAGCGCAATCAGGTAGCTCTTCCGCAGGGCATCTGCTTCCAAAGTTTCGCCGGATTGCTGATTCAGGACCCGCCCACCGGCGTCCAAGCCAAGCTTCGCAAGTGGGGCGTCGCCGATTACAAATCGATCTTCAGCCGCGCGCTTGGACTGCATACGCTGTTCGCCGCCGCGCCGCCGCGCGAAATTCTTTCGGACGAATTCGTGCGCTCGTATTTCCGCTTCGCCGATCATATTTTCCAGAGCAAGCAGAGCGAATGCGACTTCGCTCCGCTCACCTCCCGCGAGTTTCAGTTTCGAGCTTTTTTCGTCGGGTGAGTATTCCCGGATGCTCGAACGCTCCTGGGGTGAGTAAGGAGCCGAGTGATCGTTTTCAAACTCCGCCAGCGTCGCTAGAAATCCCGACGCCGCGTTCAGGTTGTATCCGGCGAGATCGCGCAAGAAGCGCTTACCGAACGCCGAATTGCTCATGCGGTCCCCATAGTGCCTGGCCGCCCAAACCCCAATCCCCAGCACCAACAGCCCGAATGCCACGTTCACTAAAATATAGGTGATGCCGAACAGGCGATATGCATCCGCTCCCAGGAACACCTTTATCACGACGATGAAAATGGGCGCCCACAGTAGCGCTGAGGTAAAGCATATCGCCTGCGTATAGCGGATGCGAAACTTGCGCAGCGTCTCCAGCCGCTTCTGAATCAGCGCAACCGGTTGACTGTAGTTAATGCTCAGCGCAAGTCCGATCTGCGCGTTGAGCGCCACCAAAGCGGCGATGGCAGCCAGATCTAGCGCAACCGCGGGCCACACGAAGCGCTGCACGAACCAGTTCCGGGCGATAAAACCGCCTAGGAAAACGATCACCACCAGCATGAAGATCGATCCCGCGGCCAGCATCGCGGCTAATCGCCAGAGCGCAAACTTCGCCCGCCGCGTGTATGTATCCCGCAGCAACTGACGGTTCAGGCGAATGCTTTGATCGAGCTTTCGATCGTGCTCGGCCCACTGAGCTTTCAGTTCATCGAGTTCCATTTTGTTTAACTCCTGCTTCCTTCCGCAAGGTCTGCTTTAATCTGCCGATCTTCGTTGCGACGTTGGTCTCGCTGATTCCCAATACGTCGGCCATCTCCTGATGGCTGTTCCCGTCCAGGTAAAGAATCACCAGCGCTTTGTTGAGTGGATCCAGTTTTCCGATCCAATCGTAGAGCAGCTGTATCTCCTCGGACGGGTTGGCCGATTGGTCGATCGCTTCCAGCAAATGCTCGTCCCCTGAAACAACGTGCCGCGTCCGAACGCGCTCGCGGCGATAAAACGAGATCGCGACATTCAATGCGATCCGGTACATCCACGTCGAAAAGCGCACGCGCTGGTCAAATGCGCCAAACGACCGCCAGAGCTGGATCATGATTTCCTGCGCCAGGTCGTCCCGGTCGCCCGGATTCCTGCAATAGGCGTGGCAGATCTTATAGAGGATCTTCCTGTGCTCCTCCATCAAGGCCTGAAACCGCTCCTGAGCCGGCGTTGTCATGCTTCACCTTATTATTCGCGGCAGCGCGGGCAAAAATCACACCGCTCGCGCATTTTAATCGCGACGTGATACGATAGCCCGCATGCGATGGCTCTGTTTGCTAGCGGCCTGTGCCGCCACCATGTTCGCTCCGCTGTCATTTGCCCAGCTTGCGGGGCCGAACGACGCGGGCGTCTCCATGGGACACATTCATCTCACGGTTCCCGATCCCGACGCCCAGATCAAAGTCTGGGTGGATGTTTTGGGCGCCACGGTCTCCAAATCCGGTCCGTTGAACCTCGTCAAGTTGCCCGGCATCTTCATCATTGTCACCAAGGCAGCGGCGACCGAAGGTTCGGACGGTTCCACGGCCAACCACATCGGATTCCTGGTGAAGGATTACGCCGGCCTGAAAGCCAAACTGGCGGCGGCCAACATCCCAACCGTGTTCGACATCGAAAAGAACAAACAGATCATGGTGACTTTCCCAGACAAGGTACGCGTGGAGTTTAATGAGGACGCTTCCATCGACGCGCCGGTGATCTTCCATCACATCCATCTCACCACCACGGACCCGGCGGCGCTGCAAACCTGGTATGTCAAAACCTTTGGCGCGGAAGCCACCACGCGCCGCAACCTGCCAGCCGCTAAAATCCCCGGCGGCGAAGTCGATTTTCTGAAGGCCAAAGATGCGCCTGCGCCCACCAAAGGCCGAACCTTGGATCATATCGGATTCGAGATCAAAGACCTGGATGCGTTTTGCAAAAAACTGACCGCCGACGGAATGACATTCGATATGCCCTTCCGCGATGTTCCGGCAATCGGCCTAAAGATCGCCTTCATCATCGACCCCGTCGGAACTCGCATCGAGCTTACGCAGGGCCTGGCCGGGAAGTGAGCAGGATTTTCATGCGCCTTTCTTTGTTATTGCTGTTGGCAGCCGGCGCGCTCTTCGCGCAACACACTTATACCGCTGCGGACATTGAGGACGGCGGCCGGATTTACCGCGCTAATTGCACGAAGTGCCACGGCCCGGATGGCAATGCGCTGCCCAACGCCGATCTGAGCCGAGGTACATTCCGGCGGGCGCGACTTCGGGCACCGAAGACGAGCTGATCAAGATCATGGAGAAAGGCATTCCCGGCACGGCCATGCCTCCCAACGAGGCGATCAACGATTTTCAGGCCGCCACCGTCGTCGCTTACTTGCATTCGCTCGCTGCGGACCCCGCGCATTCCTCGGCTCTGGCGGGCGATCCCGCGCGCGGCAAGCAGCTGTTCGAAAACAAAGCCGGATGCGTCGCCTGCCATCGAGTGGGAACCTCGGGCTCACGCCTGGGTCCGAACCTCACCGACATCGGCGCGAATCGGCGCACGGTGGAACTGGAGCATTCCCTGATGGAACCGAACGCCAACGCCGCTCCGCAGAATCGTTCCGTCCGCGTGGTCACCAAGGATGGAACCACCATCACCGGACGCCTCCTCAATATCGATACGTTCGCGATCCAGCTTCTGGATTCGAACGAAAATCTCCGTTCGTTCTCGCGGTCTGAGCTGCGCGAATCCGTGGTACTCCCCAACTCCACGATGCCGTCGTACAAGGATAAGCTTTCGGCGCAGGAGCTGGCCGATGTGGTCAGCTACCTGGCCTCGTTAAAGGGCCTTACTGAACCGCGACCGTAAGGGAGCCGGGCTGACGAGTTTTGGTGCCTGCTAGGAGTTCTTCAGCTCGACGCTGATGAGATGAATTTCGGAAGGCGAGACGTTTTCCACCGAATGCGGCGGAAGGCATTCGATCAAAGTTCGCGGCCGCTGAGGTCAGCATCCCAGGCACGGTGCGGCTATCGAAGAGAACCTTGCCATCGCCGTCCCGGCGAACGAAATCACCCGCCGCAATGGTGTAATAGATGGCCGGCCAGCGATGCGTATGCACAGGCACGATGTCGCCCGCGGGAATCCGCGTATCCAGCACGCGGACGCGCTCGTTCTCGAGCACCAGACGATGATATTGGGGCGCGGCGATCACCGCGTCCAGCGAATCCGGCCAAGGCCACGCCTACTTCAGCTGGCCATGCACTATTCACCTTCACGTCGGCGGCGCCGCCTTTGTCCTTGGTGTAGTGCTTCACGTCCTGGTTGCCCTCGATGCAGCCGAACTCCATCTGCTCGTACTTGGCATCGCTGCTCTTGTACAGCTCCATCTCGATCGTGAACGGCTTGGTCAGGACGATGGGATCTTCCACCGTCGCTTCGTACTTGATGGTGTTGGTGTCCACTGGCGTGAAGCGCTCCACAACGTGTTCGGCGTCGCTATGGAAATTGCCCACCGTGTCGTACCACGTGCGATCGCTCAGATTTGTGGTGTCCACTACCAGGGTGTCGCCTTCCCAGTGCCCCACCGAATCGCCCTGAAACAATTTTATCCTCGCTGGTATATGCGGCCGCCCGTCGGTAGGGATGATGCGATAAGCGTGCATGAATTCCCAGGTGAGCACGACATAGTTGGCCGGCTGGAAAATTTGAAATCCGAACTGCACGTACATCTGTTTCGGCACGCCCGATTCGTAACAGTGCAGCTCCGGTTCATCGGCCAGATTGTGCTCAAAAATATCCTTGGCTTTGGCCGCCGCCGCCGGCGTGTACGGAATGAATCCGTCGGCGGGATCCACAATGGCGCCTTTACCCGGGCCAAAGAACGGCGGGCGGCCCTTGGGATGATTCTGCAATTCAAAAACTGCTCCGCCATTGTTGCCGGCGTTCCAGAAGCCTTGCATATCCGGATGGCCGTCGGAGAGATGTTGCACCGGTCCGCCGGGTTTGTGCGGCGGTCCACCGAAAAAGGCGGGCGCGCCACCGTTGGCAGGCGGTGCACCACCTTGCGGGGGCGCCGGCGGCTGAGCGAACGACGATACCGACAGCGTCATCGCGAATATTAAACTTAGAAAGCGCCCTTTAGTCATTGGCCACCTTTGGCGGCTTCATCCGCGTAAGCCTGGCACTCGTATTCCAAGATTCGGAAGTTCGGCTCGGTGTGACGATACAGCGGAATGCTGATCTTCCAGGGTTGCGTAAACACCTCGGGATCTTCGATGGTGGCTTCATATTGCAGCGTGTCCGGGCCGGTGCGCGTGTAGCGTTCCACCACGTGAAGCTTGTCGCTGTGATAGTCGCCCGCGGCGTCGAACCAGGTCTGGTCGTTAAAATCCGTTACATCCACCACCAGTGAATCGCCTTCCCAGTGCCCGCGCGAGTCTCCGTTCCACCAATCCAGGCCATCCAGATGCTCCGGTGCCATTAGTGAAAATGGTGCGATAGTTGTGAATATATTCGTAAGCGATCAGCGTATATTTCGGTGTCTCAAAGATCTGAAAAGGAAAATCCAGATAGGTAATGCGCGGAACACCTGGCATATAGCATTTATTCAGCGTATCGGCCGCGTCGCGATTCTTGAAATTTGCCTGGCGCTTAGCCAGCGCCTCCGGCTTGTAGGGAATCTTCCCGTCCGCCGGCTGCACGATGATGCTTCTTCCCGGCGGAATGCCCAGCGCTGCCTGCGTGATCCTGTATGTCAAAGGCGGCCGTCGTATCTGCGGACCTGCCAGATGCCCTGTAAATCCGGCAGTCCGTCCGCCGTGCGGGGAACCTTATAGGCCGCTCCCGCCGTTTGCGCTGCCGCCGGCGGGGCCAATCCCCATGCCAGCGCCAGTACCGCGGCTCCAGTCACTATCGAATCTACCAACCAGATTCTCATCGATGCTCCTAGCTATTTGCCTTCGTTCTTGGCAGGCGCCGGAGCCGCGGGAGCTCCTGGTGGCAGGGCGTCGGCGTTGCCCGCGAACATACGCCGTCCTTCAGCCGTCTTTACGGACCGTGTCCACATGTTAGTGGTCCCATCCTTGGCCTGAAAACCTTCAATTTCGATCTCGTCGCCCGGCTTCAGCGAATCCTTGCGCCATCCCTGGCGATACAAACTATTGGGCGGCAGCGCTTCGCAGGACCAGGTGGTTACCTTGCCGTCAGCATCGGTGACGTCGATATGGATCTGGGAGTGCGGATTCACCCAATCCATCTTCACGAACTTGCCCTTGAGCGTGACGGGCTTGTTCACGTCGAACTCCGCCGCGAACGAATGGTGTCCCAGGGCCGGCAGCGCGGCCAGAAACAGCCCCAAGCCGGCACTTAATACCGCGGACTTCACCTTCATGCAGAAACCCTCCCAATACATTCTGTCAAAACGGCATGCCATGCTGCATCGCAACTTCTACAGGTCTTCCATCCGTAGCTGAATATCGGCGTATTTCCAGCCTTCCTCAAACTCCTTCCGGACGGCCTGCTCCTCGCTCGCCTGACCACGGGCACGCAGACATTCCGCCAACCCGAAGAGCGCGCGCGGATTCTTGGCGTGCTGTTTCAGCTCCTGGCGAAACACGGCTTCCGCGTCGCTGGCATGGCCGTCGAGAAACAACACCGCGCCCAGCGACTCGCGCGGCGGCAAGTACCAATCCGGCGGCTCGTCGTAGTTCAACGCATCCTCGGCCAGCGCGGCTTTGTTCAGCAGCGCGGCCGCCTGCTGGTAGTCGTGATGAGCCGCGCGCAATGCTGGCGTCCAGCATCCCGGCGGCAATCTCAAAGATCTGGCCCGCGGTGTTATATCCAAACCCTTCCTTGGCTGGGATCGCTTTCACTTCGGCGGTAAGCGCCTCTCGTTCAGGGGCCGCGCGGTCCGCCTTTCCTTCCGCGCTGTACGCCATGCCGCGCGCGAAGCGCCATATCGCGTGCATTTGGCGCCGGCTCTTGTCCGGCTCGGGTAGCTGTTCGATCTCCGCCCAACGGCGGAAACGCACCAGGACCAGCGTCTGCGGTTGGCAAGAAACGACTGCACTTCCGGATGTTCCTTTCAAGAGCGGCGTGAGTCCCTTAGTGATCTGCTTCGGCTACGCGATTCGCGTCGGCGAAATCGCCCTCCATACTGCTGCTCACCGCCAGGAAATGCATGTTGTGCGTGTAGTACATCATCGTGTACATGGTTTGTACGTTGTACTTGTTGATGTAGCCTTGATCGGCGCCCATGGCCTGTTTATTGGACAGCGATGCCGCATGATAGTCGCCGGTCCGAATGTAGATGTGAGCCGGCATGTGAACCAGGTGGCCGGCGGCCGGCGCCAGATCCGCCAGTTTCCGCGCGCTGGCCATGGCCTGTTCCGGATGCGGCGACCCTTCCACCGCGTGGATATAAAAGTGGTTCGCGCCGATGTTGTCCGGATCGCGCTTCAGCATCGATTCCAGCGCTCGCGACGGCTTCCAGCGTTCCCTCTTCGGGCTTGCCATCGCGCTTCCAAAGGTTCCAGGCGTGCAGATCCATGGCGGCGTCGGCGAATAACACCGCGGCATCCAGATCGTCGGGATACCGCTTCATCACTTCGCGCATCGCGTCGCGATAATTCGCCGCCAGTTTTTTCTGATCGGCCTTGGGATCGGCGGAAACGCGCTTTCCCATGGCGCGATGTAGGCCTGTTCGCTCGCGCCGCGCCATGGCCGGCCAGAGCCTGCGCCTTCTTTATCGCTTCAGCCGCGATTTTCTCGCGTCCCGCATCGATCTCCCACTCGTTGTAATTCGGTCCTCGCGCCAGCGCGATTCCCCAATACGCCATGGCGCAGTTCGGATCCAGCTTGGCGGCATATTCAAAAGAGCGCGCGGCTTCGTCGTGGTTGAATGCGTACACCAGCGTGAGGCCCTGGTCGAAATAGCGCTGCGCTAGCGGATTCGAAGTGGTGATGGGATGATGCAGATGGCCCAGGCCGATGATCAGCGGCGCAGGCCCGGTGTCCCCGCTTGCTGCGCCGTGATCGTGCTGCTGGCCGAGCGCGACGGTTGCTAATGCCAGAAATAATCCGGCGACGGATTTTAGCATCCTATAGATTCTATCTCAGACCAGGTGGCCGAGCGCGCGACGGTGGTGTCTGAAACATTTCAGACAGTATCCGCGCGACTAATGCGGCGTATGTTCATCGTCGGCCGCGAAGAAATCGTCCAGAGGCGGCAACTCAGGTGAAGTAGGTCGGCGATATCGGGGCGCACCAGCGCGGAGCGGGCGATGCTGGTGAGGCGTTGCGCGATGGCTTCGGCGGCCGGCACACTTGCGTGGCGAAGCAGGCCAGTGGCTGACCACCTCCAAGCGGTAGCCCAGGAATCGCACATCCGCCTCCGCGGGCGAATCGACGATCGAAGTTGCCATTGAATACACTCATCGGCAAGTTGTCTCAATGTTTCTCAAGCCGAACCTGGTCTCGCCGATAAGCAAGGCTGCGGGACAGAAATGGCTCCCGCCAGCAAGGAGCAGCATGACCGAACTTGAAACCGAGCCCGTGCAGGAAACTCCCGTCAAGAGTACGCCCTGGGCGTTGGATGAGTTGCCGCCGTTTCCTTGGGTGGCAAACGATTGATGGCAACGGTTTCCAAAGAGGACGTCGACATTCATGAAGTGGGCAAACTGATCGCCGCCGAGCCGGTATTTGCAACGCGCGTATTGCAGCTGGCCAATTCACCGCTGTTCGCGTTGCAGCGCCAGGTGAGGACCATATCGCACGCCATCATCCTGCTCGGATTGGATCGCGTGAAGGCCATCACTTTCACCCGCGCGCTGCAGGACTTCGTAACGCCGGCGCTGAAGATCAAGGCTCTGCGAGCCTGCTGGCAGAACTGCCTGGCCACCGCGCTGCTGGCGGAAAAGCTGGCACGCGCCGCGCGAATGGACACCGATTTCGCCTATGTGGCCGGTCTGGTGCGCGATATCGGCCGTCTGGCGCTGCTGGTGAAGTATCCCGAGCCGTACTCCAACCTGCTGGCTGTTTCCGGCGAGCAGCAGTTCGACCTGTTGATGATGGAGCGCGAGCTGTTCGACATCGATCATTGCCAGGCCGGTGCGTGGCTGATGCAGCAACTGCCCTTCCCGCCGGAGCTCGACCGAAATCATCGCCCTGCATCATCAACAGCTCGATCCCGATTCCTTTCGCATGCTGCACCTGGTGCAATGCGCGGATCGGCTAGCCGACGCGTTGGGGTTCGGAGTCTGTGCCGGACGCGCCGGGTACCTCGGTCGAAGAGGCGCTGGTCCGCTGCCGGAGGCCGCTCGCGCCCGGCTCGGGACAGACTCCGCGCAATGGAAGCTCGACGTTGCCGCGCGCCTGAACGAGTGGCGGTAGTCGTTTCGATTTACGGCGCGATTTACGTGAGGTTTCGGCAAGGCTGCGTAAGCGCGCGTTGTCTTCCGATAGGTTCATGGTGGCCCAATTCCACTGGGTGGCTCGGGTGGTTACATGGTGATGATCACCTTGCCGCGTGCGCGGCTGGTTTCGAGATAACGGATCGCCTCGGGGACGCCGCTCAAGCCGTAACGGCGGTCGATCACCGGCGTGATCTGGCCCGTCTCGATCAGTTTTCCCATCTCGGTTAAGTCTTTGTGATTCACGTTGGCGAGGATGCTGCGGAGCTTCTGACTCACAAACGGGGTTAGGATGAGCGAACGAATCATACTTCCGATTACGCTGAATCCCCACAGAAGGTCATCCGGGCCTCCGCCTCCGTTACCTACGTAGACTCCGCGCGGCTTCAGGACGCGACGGCATTCGGAGAGGGAACGGTTGCCGACGTTATCGAGCAGGACGTCATACTGCCGGCCGCCGGCGGCGAAATCCTCTTTGGTGTAGTCGAAGACATGGCTGGCGCCGAGTGAGCGAACCAGATCGACGTTTCGTGAGCTGCACACGGCTGCGACCTTAGCGCCGAGCGAGTTCGCGATCTGCACCGCGAAGGTCCCGACGCCACCGGATGCGCCATGGATCAGAACATGCTGGCCGGGCCGGACCTGGCCCTTGTCGCGGAGGGACTGAAGCGCCGTCAACCCGGCAATGGGGACGGCTGCAGCCTGCTCGAAGGTGATGCCGGGCGGCTTCGACGCCACACCACGAGTTTCAGGGACGGTCACATATTCGGCGAATGAGCCGCGGGCGACGCCAAACACCTGGTCTCCCAGTTTGAAGCGCGCCACGCGGTTGCCGAGGCCTTCGACGGTGCCCGCGAAATCAGCGCCGAGGCGTGGAGACTTCGGTCTGGGCAGGCCCAGGGCAACCCGCATCAGGTACGGCGTTCCGCGCATGAGATGCCAGTCCAACGGGTTCACAGCCGCCGCGCGCACTTTGATTAAGAGTTGATCGTCGGCGGGCGCGGGCTTGTCCACGTCCACTAACTCGACCACATCGGATGCTCCATAGGCGGATCGAATAATCGCTTTCATTCGCGGGACCGAGTACGGGCGATTTACGGCAATGCAAACACGACCAGGGAATCGGTCGCCATAATCGCCACGTATTGCTTGCCGTTCTTGGCCCGCATACGTCATCGGATTCGCGTTCGCGGTCTTGGTCAACGTTCGCGGCCCACAGCTCCTGCGCCGGTTTTCGAGTCGAAGGCGCGGAAGCGATGATCGTTGGTCGCGCCGATGAACACCAATCCTCCGCCGGTTGCCAGTGGCCCGGCGCTGCCGCTCGATCCGGCGTTCTGCTTACCTTCGGGCAGCCCTTCCACTAAACCCAGCGGCGTTTGCCACGCGATATCGCCGGTGTTCGCGTTCACCGCAACCAGCCGCGCCCAGGGTGGTTTTTGGCAGGGCCAGGTTCCAATGGTGTGCCCAGTCGGCGTCCTTCACCGTCGCGCTGAATCCGTGATACGGACCGGGTCCATCCACGCTGGCGCGGTCGTAAGGCTGCGTCGGAACCTTCGGTTCCGCGGCCGTAGTTTCCGCCGGGCTTCTTTTTCTCGATCCATCCGCTCAACGCGCCGTCGTGCGTGTTCAAGAACACGTAGCCGGTTTTCGGATCGGCCGCCGTGCCGCCCCAATTCACGCCGCCGGTTCCACCGGGAAATTGGATGCTGCTCTTGGGCGGCGTTCCGTCCTCATGAAACAGCCATGCGGTGAACGGACCCGCATTGTAGAAGCCGCCGTTCTTCTGCGTAGACCTCGCGGCAGGCCTTGGCGTGCTCGGGCGTAGTGTCGTCGGCGGTGACGATGTCTTCGGGCTTGAAACTGACGCGCGCCAGCGGCGGAGGCTTCAACGGAAACGGCTGCGTGGGAGAATACCATTCGCCGGGCACGTCGCCCTTGGGAACCGGACGCTCTTCGACGCCGAATACCGGCTTTCCGTTGGTGCGATCGAGAATGAACATCCAGCCGGCCTTCCCGATCTGCGCGAGCGCCGGAATTTTCTTGCCGTCTTTCACGATGTCGATCAAGCTGGGCGCGGGCGGCAGGTCGGAATCCCACAGGTCGTGATGGATGGTTTGGAAATGCCATTTGTATTTGCCCGTGACGGCATCCACGGCAACCACGGAATTGGCGAACAGGTTGTTGCCCGGACGATCGCCGCCCCAGTAGTTGGCGGCCGGGCCGCCGAACGTCATGTATACGATGCCGCGCTGTTCATCCACCGTCATGTACCAGCCCCAGACGTTGACGCCGGAGCGGCCCTTCCAGCCGTCGTCGAGCCAGGTGTCGTGACCTAGTTCGCCGGGACGCGGCACCGAGTGAAAATCCCAGAGCTTCGCGCCGGTGCGCGCATCGTAGGCGCGTGAATCGCCCGCCGGACCCACGGGAACTTCGCCGACGGTAGCGCCGATCATGGCGACATTTTTGTATATGGTCGGGACGCCTGAATACGGCACCACCATGTCCACTTGGCCTTCGTTGCCGAATCCAGGATCGATCTTGCCGGTCTTCGCGTTCAGCGCGATTAACTTGGAGCCGGAAGTAAATAAGATGCGCGGCGGATTTTGCTTGTCGCCCGGCCAGTAGGACGACGCCGCGTTGGGACGCGACTCCCGAGGGCAGCGCATAGCTCCAAATTTCCGCGCCGGTTACTGGGTCGAGCGCTACCACGCGCGTGCCCACGGGCAGGTACATGACGCCGTTGACGACGATCGGGCGTTGCGGCGGATGTAGCCGCCACGTGCGCGCCGGGCATGGCGAAAGGGTCGGCCGCGCCGCCCGCGCGCGGCGGGTCGGATTTCATGAGTGAAAGTCCAGGCTGGAACCAGCTTGCGTGACGTTGCCGGGAGTGATTTGATCGAGCGGCGAATACTTGGTGCCGGCCAGATCGCGCGTGTAATTCGGCCAGTCGCCTGGGGCGATTTGGGCGGACGCGGGCAAGCACGCACGCGGCTATAAGCAAAATCCAAGAGCTACGCATGAAGTGTGCAGTATATCAATCCACACACTTCATGCGCCGATCAATTTAGAATATGATCTTCGCGCCGAGCTGAATGATGCGCGGGTTCACGCTGGTGGCGGTGGTCGTCCCGGCGCCCGCTGCGAAAACGTTGGGCAGCTGCGACACCGTCCCACCGGTTCCCGATCCAGGATCGAGATTTTGGAACTGAGGATGATTCAGCAGGTTGAAGAACTCCCCGCGGAGTTGAAAGCGTGGCCTTTTCGGTGATCCTGCGTGGTCTTGATTATCGAGGCATCAAAGTTGAACTGGCCCGGGTCCCAGAAGAATGCCCAGTCCGGTACTGCCAAACAGCGTGGCGCAGGTGGGACAGGCGGCTTGCGTGGTTACGGTCGTACCGTTCGGCATGATGGCCGGCGCAGGGCAGAAAGCATTCACGTTGAAGTAGCCCTGGACCGCCGCTGTATCCGCCCAAGCGCGATTCAATGCCTCCAGGAGTTGCGATATTGCCATACGTCATTCCTGGGCACAGCTCGGCGCGGCCGAATCCGGAAGTGGTTCCGGTGCCGTTTGTCCCGTATGCCGAACCCGCGCCGCCATCCACGAAGGTCATGGGAGCGCCCTCCTGAATGGTAGTCACACCGGACACGTTCCATCCTTCGAGCAATTTGCCCAGAGCTCCCTCGTGCTTGCCGAAGGGAAGGTCATAGCTATAGTTGATGATGAATCGCTGCGGGACGGTTGAAATACGACGGGCCATATTGCTGGACAGAGATTGTTCGCGTTGTTGCTATTGGCCGAGTCAACAGTCAGGTCAGTCAGCGACTTGCTCCAGGTGTAATTAGCCCTGCATCGTCAAGCCGTGTGAGAATTGCTTGCGGACCGTGACCTGCAGGCTGTTGTAATTGGAAATACCGTCGAAGTCCGTGCCCTGCAAGCCAGCCGGAGCATAGCCCGTGTAAGGAACGCGGAAGGCTACGTTCCCACTACCGCAGGCGGGACCGCAAATGAAGCTGGCCCCGGTTGTGGTCGTGATCCCGTTGATCGGATTGGCGGCGCTAGCGATCAGAGCTGTGTTGACGTTGTGATTGTAGTCCAGCAAGTTGATTCCGCTGGACCCCACGTAGCCTACTTCCAGAACCCAGCGAGGAGCAAATTCGTATTGGAAGTTCAGGTTATACTGCCTGACCAGCGGACGTGTGGATAGATTGGGCGAGGTACGGCACGCTCAAACTCGAGCTGCAGCCTACCAGTCCCGAATTTGCCAGGCAGCGCCGCACTGGGATTGGAGTAGCGTTGGGCATAGGTTCCGAGCACAATGCTCGTATTGAACGGACTTTGAATGGTGTATGGCGCCGCCGCCCGAACCGCTATAATCGAGCGTGGAGGCGTACGGATTGCCTTGCTCCACCGCATGCACAAAGCGATCGGCGCCGATGCGATCATAGAACAACCCCGCGCCTCCCCGGATCACTAGTTTGTTATTGACCTGGTAAGCAAATCCCAAGCGTGGACCGAAGTTACTGAGCGGCGGGTGATCTTGAATAGCTCCCGTGCCGCTGGTATTAACCAGCACGCCGGCGGGAGGCTGCGGATAGTGGGCCAAATAATTGCCCGCAGTGACCCAGCCCGCGTAGTTGGCCGGCAGGCCCTGCGCGGAATTTGGCACTTGCGAATTAGGCGCCAACTGGCTCAACCAGGTGTTGGTGAGGTTGGCGTACTTTTCGCCGAATGTGCCATCGTATTCCCAGCGCACTCCCATGTTCAGCGTCAGTTTCGCACTGACCTTCCAGTCGTCCTGAACGAACGCATTCATATTTGTTTCGCGATAAGCGTGGATGATACCGCCGGCAGCGGGAGGACCGCTCGCCACGCAGAACAGGCACTGGTAGATATTGCCGGGGTTGTTGGCGGCCAGCAGGTTGGTGAAGCTTCCGATGAACAGCCAGCCGCGCTCCAATCCGGCGAAATCGAGGTTCCACTCGGCCTTTTCCACTTCAGCGCCGGCGCGGATGGTGTGCCTGCCATGCGACCAGGAGATCTGATCCTGAAATTGATATTGGTTGGTGGGGCTGAACGCTGGCTCCAGAAATCCGCCCGCACCGAACCCGTTGATGAGGAAAGAAAGGGCCGGTCCCTGGGTCTGGCTAGGGACGATGGGCGCGATTCCCAGATTCTGAGGCGTCCATCCGGCAGGCAGATCGTCGGCTAATTTCGAGAACAGCCGCTGAAAGGATCCGCGAAGCTCATTGACCAAAGTATTCGACAACAGGGTGGTCAGTTTCAGCACCGCGTTGGTGTTGGAGAATTGTTGTACTTCCGGAGCCCCCGGCAGCGCTCCGCCGATGGGAGTGTTAAACTCCGCAGTTCTAGGATCGGTGCTGTACAAGAACCGCATGGCGAGCGTGTTCTTTTGATTGATAATGTAGTCGCCGTTCACCAAGGTTTGCTTCTCCGAGAAGAACGCCGGCTGATTGAAGCTTACGGGGCCAAACGCGGAATTCGAAGGGAAGTAATAGCTTCCGTTCGCGTTCGTCACGTTCAGGATGTTCATCGCAACCGGGCTGACCGTGGTGGCCGAGCAAGGAAGAACTCCGTTAGGTCCGGGAGGGCCGAACGAGGGGAGTTCGCAGTTTTCCTTAATCAACTGCGACACGAACGCTGGGGTGTTGCGGGGGCCAGAGGGAATGAGCGGATACAGCGCGATGGAGGAGTTACCGACGGCGTTCACTCCGTTCTTTGATCCCGTTCCCTGGTAACTGCCGAAGATGAACAGCTTGTCTTTCTTGATAGGTCCACCGATGACGCCGCCATATTGGTTCTGGTTCAGTACTTGCTTGGGGCAAATTCCCGCCGCAAAGTTCAGACGGCAAGTGTCGCGATTGTAAAAGAAATCGTTGGCGTCGAAGACCGCGTTGCGCACGAACTCAAATCCGGTGCCGTGCCAGGTATTAGTTCCCGACTTGGTGACCACGTTGACGTTTCCGCCAGGATTACGTCCATAAGTGGCATCGTAGGTCGATGTTTGAACCTTGAACTCTTGAATCGCGTCCGGACTAGGGACGGCGATGCCGACGTAGATACCGCCGTCATTAGCGCTTCCGTTGCTGGCCATGCTCTGAATGGCGACGCCGTCCATTTGAAAGTTGTTCTGTCCCGGAGTGGCCCCGTTGACGCTGATATCCCCGGTGCCTTTGCCGAAGGAAGTGGCATTATTCACGGGGGCGCTGGCGCCCGATGACAGGCCGATAATCTGCGTGAAATTTCGGCTGGACAGCGGCAGCGCCGTCACGGTACTTCCACCGACCACCTGGCCCAGCGTGGAACTCGAGGTCTGCAAAGTTTCGGCCGTGGCCTCGACGGTGACTTGTTCGGTTTGCGCGCCGACCTCCAGCGCTCGATCGAGCGTTGGGGTTTCGGTCACGTTCAGGATCACCGACCCGACCTCCGATGTCTTGAAGCCTGTCGCGGAAAAGCGAATCTTGTAGTTGCCAGGAGGGACCAAGGTAAACTTGTACTGCCCATCGCCGCCGGTGACGCCGCTGCGTGTTTGGCCAGTGTCATTACTGGTCAGGGTGACGGTAACGCCGGGAATGGCGGCTCCGGAGGGATCAGTGATGGTCCCAGTCAGGCTGGATGTGCCGGCCGATTGTGCCATCAGCGACGGCGCGCCAATCGCGAACAACAGGGTTAAAAGCGCTACTATAGCGAGCTGCGAACAAAGCAGCGTTTTGGATCTCATAGTCCTCTTCTCCTTTTGCAACTTCAAAAGCTCCCGACGCTTACACAGCGCAGTACTTTATTCTACAGACCTTTTCCTGAGTGACGCCACACGTTAGCATACGCTATCGCCGACGGCTTGCTGGAATCCACACTTTGATGACCAGAACCCTGACGTGCACCAGCGGAATCGGCACGAGCGGGCGTTTGGTGGATGGAGAACTCGCGGGTGTGGTCCGTTCCGGTGTCAGCAGCGGGGCGAGGCCCGGTCGGGTGGCTTTTACTGGCGAGCTGCCAACAGAGCAGCCGGTTCGATCTCATAGTCTTCTTCTTCTCGTTTGCAGCTACTCAAAATACTGGGCCAACGGGGCGAATCCTTTACGTACGCGTAAATAAGGACCAAACAAACCATGCTAACGGAGAGCAGCTATGAGCAATCACACCACGCACCTGCATGCAACCCCGGAGACTTCATCAGTTACAGGGATTGTATGCCAGATCCATGACGAATGAGGATCAAAACAGCGTCAAATTTGGACGATACAGTAGCTCCCGCGGCCCGGCAAGGCGGAAACATGATCGAATGCTATTGTTTGGGAGGAACCGGCCGGTACCGGCGCCCTTGCGGAATCCCCCCGCCGCCCCCGGCCCAGCCGAATTGTCGGGCATCCGGCCGATGTCTGTGATATGATTCGCTCAACCGAGTAAGAAGCGCATTATTTTGGGGAGTAACGGGAAGGCGCTAGATGGAACAAATTACATTCGGGCCGTTTCGGCTCGATACTACAGTCAGGACGTTGTTGAGAGACGGGCGCGAGCTTGAGCTTCGGCCACAGGCGTTTCATGCCCTGAGAGCTCTCGTCCACAACCGCGGCCGCTACGTCGGATACGCGCAGATGATCAACCAGGCCTGGGATGGCAACCTGGTCTCCAAGCATACCGTGGCCGTAACCATCGGCGAGGTTAAAAAGATCCTGGGTGAATTCGGCCTGTGGATCACCTACCGGCCGAAACTGGGCTATCGGCTGGACGTGCCTCACTCAGACGATCTGGTTAAGCAGGGCTGGCATTTCTGGAGCCGGCGTACGCGCGAAGGATTCGAGAAGGCGCTGGACTGCTTCCAACAGGCGGCGATCGAAAACCCCGCGGATTTCCGGGCATTTGAAGGCATTTCGCTGTGCTACCTGCTGCTGGGCACCTATGGGATGCGCATGCCGCGAGAGATGTACAACGGCTTTCTGCAAGCCCATCGGCGCGCGGTGGAGCTATGCGGCCTGACGCCCGAGCGCCGCGCCGATCGCGCCCACGGTCTGCACCTGTTTGAACACAAGATCGAGGAAGCTGAAACCGAACTGCTGCAGGCCCAGGAGGAGAGTCCCGAATCGCCGGAAGTCTATGTCCGCCTGACCATGCTCTATGTCAGCCGGGGCCGGCTGGACGATGCTTTGAATATCTTGCTGCGGGCGCGCTCCACTCATTCGCTCTGGCCGACAGTACCGGCGCACGAGATCCTGGTCCATTTTTTCCGCCGTGAATACGAGTCCGCCGTCGAGTGCGGAAAGAAGGCGCTGGAGCTACATCCCTATTTATACTTGGGCCGCCTCTTCTTTGGCGTGGCGCTGGAGTACAGCGGGAGGTCAAGCCAGGCGTTGGAGCAGTTTCGGATGGCCGTTCTGATGTCGCCGGATTTGCCCTGGCTGCGCGCGGTGGAAGGCGCCTGCCTGGCGAAACAAGGCCGGCGCAAGGAAGCGAACAATATACTGGCCGAACTGAACCAAATTCGGCAGACACCACAATATGTCGATTCCTATTACCTGGCCATCCTTTTGGACGCCTTAGGCCATCGCGATCAGGCTTTTCAGGAATTGGAACGCGCCTTCCACGAAAAGTCGGCCGGGCTGTTCGCGCTCGGCGTGGATCCCAGGGTGGACAACTTGCGCGAGGATCCTCGTTTCGCAGCGCTCCTTAACCGAGTGTTTCCCGCTGAGGAAGAGCCCCACGCCGTTAGCGCGTAACTTTTTCCCGACCGGAAGCTGCCGTATCGAGTTTGTCGTAGACCACCTGGCCGCCGACCACAGTGAGAACCGACTTCACGCGTTTGATGGCTTCGTCCGGCACCTTCGCAGGATCGAGAAAGTCGTCGCTGAGGACCACGACGTCGCCGAGCTTTCCGCTCTCGATGGATCCGAGACGATCCTCTTCACGGAAGAACCATCCGTTGTTCGCGGTGTAGAGCCGCAGCGCCTCCATTCGCGTGAGGGTTTGGCCCGCGTTGATCGGAGTGCCCGCGGCATTCTTTCCGGTGACCATGTAGTAAATCATCAGCCATGGATCGAGCGTGGAGATTTGCGCCGCGTCCGAGCCCGCGCCAACATGAATTCCGCTATCGACAATCATGCGCAGCGGCGGACCGGCGCCCAGTGTCCCTGAGGCGGTTCCGGCGAGATATTCAAAAGGATGAACGGCGATGCCGGCGCCGAGCGCTTGGAAGCGATTTACCGTCTCCCGATCGATGTGGGGCACGTGAGCGATGGACCATCGCAAATTCGCGATGGGCGTTGTGGCGTTCACCTTTTCAAACGTGCCGGCGGTGAGTTGGTCCTCGGCGAGCGACAGGCTGTGCTGCTGGAAGGGCCAACCTTGCTTGGCCACCAGTTGCAGCGCCGCTTCATAGTTGGGCGGCGGCGTCACTTTTCCGAATAACGGCCAGACGGTGGCGAATTCGCCGATCCCGGAGATCCGCAGCATGTCGTCACCCAAGCCGTCGAACGAATTGCGCACGCGCTCGCTCAAGAGGGGAATATTTGCCTGGGTATCCATGCTGAGGAAGAAAATGCGCAACCGCGCGGCCATTTTCTCTTCGCGGTGCAGCGCCAGGAAGGCGTCGTACATGCGAAACGGATCGGCGCTGGCCAGGCCGTCGAACACGAACGAATCCTGAATGTCGGCGAGACCGGGGATTACGAATGCGCCCATGTCGACATTGGTGGTGACGCCGACGCTGGCAGAATAGGCAAGGGCGTCCAGGGTCCCGCGTTTCTTATCCTCGAAAGTCTGGATCGAGCGCAACGCGTTCAATGCGGCCAGGGACGGTGCGTTCGCGGCGATGGCGCCCGTTGCGCTCACCTCAATTCCCTTCCCCGCGAAAAATGTTTTGCCCAAAGTGTTGGTTGCCGCGGGACCGGTGAACGACAGGAACAACAACACCGGATGCTCGGCCGAAGCGGCGTCCAGTTCAGCGAGCGTCGGCAGGCGCTTCTCGGCGAATTGCGCCGGGTTCCAGCCGCCCATGGCCGTGATAAATTTCCCGGCCGGGACCGATTTCGCGCGCGCGGCGATGGCTGCCTGCACATCCTTAACGGAAGCGGCCGTTTCGAGCCGCGTGTCGTAGCCGGGCCGGATGCCGAGCAGCACGATGTGATTGTGATTGTCGATCAGCCCGGGCAGCGCGGTGCGGCCGTGCAGGTTGATGGTCTTGCTGCAGGGGCTGGGCTTTCCGCCGGAGAAATCGAAGCGGCCATTCCGGATGGTGACCGACGAAAGCACCGAATCGCGCGCGTCCATGGTCACGATCTTGCCGTTGGCCAGGCGCAGATCGCGAGAGCCGGCGCAGTTATCGGCCGCCAACGCCGCCACCGGCAGAATCAGCGCGATGGATATTATAAGGAAGGTATTCACCGTTAAATGATACGTCTTGACAGTGCTGTATTATCTGTTATAGTACACGTGTGATCCCGTTCCGCCTCTCGTTTGAACCTGGCGCCTCGCTTTACGAACAAGTAGTCTATGCCGCGAAAAAGGCCGTAATTTCCGGCCAGATGCGGCCGGGCGATCCGTTTCCCTCCGTTCGCGCTTTGAGCAAAGCCCTCAAGATCAACCCCAACACGGCGCACAAGGTTGTCACGGAGCTGGTTTCCGAGGGGTTGATCGAAGTACGCCCCGGCCTGGGTACAGTGGTCGCCGAGTTGCCGCCCTCCACTGCGGCCGAGCGGGGCGCGCTCTTGAGGAAAGAGGTGGAGGAGCTGGTCGTCGAAGCGAAGCGGCTGGGCCTGGATCTTGACGCGGTTACCGACGCCGTCGCCCGGCATTGGAGCCGGCTGGAGGGCGCGATGCCGCTCGGAACCAGCAGGAGGAGAGAATGACCGACATGATCGCGGCCACCGGTCTTGGCAAGCGGTTTGGCAGCGTAGACGTGCTGGACGGCTTGAATCTATCGGTGCCCGAAGGCAGCGTGTTCGGCCTGGCGGGTCCCAATGGCGCGGGCAAGACCACCGCCATCAAGATCCTGTTAAATCTCCTGCGGCCGACCTCGGGACGCGCCGAGGTGCTGGGCGTCGATTCACGCGTGCTCGGTCCGGAAACCCTGGCAAATATCGGCTACGTCTCGGAAAACCAGGAGTTGCCGGAATGGATGACGGTGGAGTATCTGCTCCGGTATCTCAAGCCTTTTTACCCGGCTTGGGACGACGCCCGCGCGGCGCAACTGCTGCGCCAGTTCGACCTTCCGCTCGATCGCGAGCTGCGCCATCTTTCGCGCGGGATGCGGATGAAAGCCGCGCTTGCCTGCTCACTTGCCTACCGTCCACGGCTGCTGATCATGGACGAACCGTTCAGCGGGCTGGACCCGTTGGTGCGCGAAGATCTGATCGACGGGCTGCTTGAGAGCGCGGGGGAAACCACCATTCTGATTTCGTCGCACGATCTGGGCGAAATAGAGAGTTTCGCCAGCCACATTGGCTACCTGGACCGCGGCCGGCTGCAACTTTCCGAGGAAATGACTACGCTCACCGCGCGGTTTCGCGAAGTGGAGGTGGTGGTGGATTCCCCGCCGCTGGTTCCACTGGACCGCCCGTGGCCGGCGCACTGGCTGCGCCCGGAAACGGCGCCGGCGCTGGTGCGTTTCGTTGAGACGCACTTCGACGCGGAACGGACCACCGAGGAAATCCGCCGCCTCTTTGGCGACGTGCGTAATATTTCCGCGAGTCCCATGCCGCTGCGCGCCATCTTTGTCACGCTGGCGCGCGATCGGTCGAAAGCGGCTTAAAGGAGAAATCGCGATGCACCAGGTGTGGCATATCTTCAAGAAAGACGCTCGCTACCTGAGATACGAGGTCGCGCTGGTGTTGCTGGTCGCCGTGCTACTGGCCGCGCTGCACCGTCCGGATTTCATCCGGGTCATCCAATTTGTCCTGGTGGGCGCGGCGGTATTTCTCATCGGCCGTCTGGTGCTGGCCGAGACGATTCCGGGCGATCGGCAATTCTGGATCACGCGCCCTTACCGCTGGCGAAGCCTGTTGGCCGCAAAACTCCTGTTCATCGTCGCGTTCGTGAATGTGCCGGTTTTGCTGGCGCATCTGTTCATCCTCATGGTCGACGGCTTCCCGCTCGTCGGGAGCTTGCCTGGCCTGCTCTGGTCTCAGGTCCTGTTGTTCACGCTTGTCTCGCTACCCTTCGCGGCGCTTGCCACGCTCAGCTCCGGAATGGCGGCCTTCATTTTTGCTCAATTGATCGTGGTCGCCGCCGGGTACGGCATCTGGGAAGCGCTGGTTGACGCCAGACCGATGAGCCTGGGCGGAGTCGGTTGGGTGCGAGATTCCATTGCGTTCGTCGCGCTGTTCGCGATTGCCATTCCAGTCCTTCTCATCCAGTACAAAAAACGCCGGACGATTTTCAGCCGCTGGTTCGCGATAGGTGGAATGGCCCTGGCCGCTGTGGCGTATATCGCGGTGCCCTTTCCCTTGGCGTTGGCGATCGAGACGCGGCTCTCCAAGCAGCCCTCGCTCGGGTCCTCCCTGCGGATCGCGTTCGATACGAGTTCCAGTTGGCAGTACTGGGCGCAGCCAGCTGGGACCGAAGGTCTTGCTTCACGTTCCGATTTCCGTTCAGGACATTCCGGCGGGGACCGAAGTGCAGGCCGACGCTCTCCGGGTCTCGCTCCAAGGCCCAGACGGCCGCGCCTGGCGCCTGGATGAGGCCGACTGTCCCAACCTCATCCGGAGATCCCTCTCCGCGAGCGCCGTTATCTTTTATGCCTCCTGCGTTGCCGATCCCACGTTCCTCAAGCAAGCAGGCGGCCGGCCCGTGACCCTGCGAGCATCCTTGTACGTCACGCTATTCGGCAACGCGCGATCGCAAGCTATTCCGCTCACCGATCAGCCGACCAACGCGCTGGATGGTTTGCAGTGCTATACCAACGTGGTGAAGGCCGAGTGGGACGTGTACTGCCGCTCGGCGTTTCGATGGCCAGACGCGCCTGGTATACGTGAAACTTGGCCACACCAACGCCAATTCGTTCACGCAGGTGGTCTCGTATTCGCCGTTTCCCGCCGGCCTGAACATCGATCCCATCGAGACGCGCTGGGCATCGGCCTACACATCCGGACCCCCGCCCATCGTGCGCGACGTGACCATCCTGGTGGAAGAACCGCTGGCTCATCTGCGGCGCGATTTCGAAGCGCGGGATGTCCTGCTGAGCTGGCTAGTATCGCAACCGGTAGGAACAGTTCCTCCGCGTTGACTGCCTGGTTTTGACTGAATGGTTGCCTATTTCGACGACGATGTCGCTCCGGCTTCGCGCTTCACCGGCTTGCCGTAGACTTCAAACAAAGCCACATCGGACCATCCGCCGGGGCCATGGCCGCTGCTGGGCAGCAGGTCCGCAAATCCCACTTCGTCCACCTTGCTGAGATCGGGATGATCCACGAAATTGCCGGTAGTGACACTTTGTCGATCTTCAACTTCAGCCAGCGCACTTCGGCGATCGAGAATTCGTTATCGTGCCAATCGAGCGGGGATCCGTCGGCCTGATCGCCCACCAGCCAGGTTCCATCGGCAAGCTTGATGGCCGGGCGTACTTTGTGAAATCCGGAGACCTTCGTCTCCCAGCGAACGCGCGCCAGGCCGGTGAGATCGACGTAATTGTCTTTATCGCGCAGCGCGACCGCAACCGGCGACGTGCAGAGCCCGGTCCAGACGTGCGGCGGATTGCTCGGATCGTCGGCGTTGCCTACCGCCTGGACTTCGTTCGCTGAGGGACCATATAGCTTCAGTTCCAGGTTGGCGCTGGAGACCTGATCCTGGGTAGCGCCATGTTCGGCCTTCACGGTTTTCCAGGTTTCCCGAAAGAACAGCGGCGCTCGCGCGCCGGTGCGTTCTCCGGGCCGCGCCGCAGCGGGCGCAGCGGTTGCGAGGACTGTTGAGGGCGGGCTGTTGCGCGAAAGCAACCCCGACGATAGCGAAAGGAATTAAACGGTAGAGCATTTCCTGGTCTCCAGTTCTTCTTGAACTGGCTGCCAGTATATCGTAGGCTCGAGACCGCTTGATGGCGGCATGCTGCTGCAGCGTCGCTTTGTCCACCAGCATCTGTGCGCACCGCGTCTTCCACCCGCTGGACCGCGGCCCGCCGGTAATCCCAGCGCCGGTCCCGCTCGGGCGGGAGCACGGTCATGGTGGCGTTGGCTTCAAACAGCAGTACATCGCCTAGAGGCATTCAAGCCGAAATCGATGCCCGCATAATCCAGCCCCAGCACGTTCTGGATTTCCGCCAGCGCCGCCATGGCGCGTGGGCCCAGCACGCCCGGCATGTCTTCCAGGAACCTGGCTTCCTCGGCGCGATGTCGCGGCGTTCTCCGCCATGTCGGCGGTGACATAGTGAATCTTCCAGCTCGGAGAAATCGCCAGGTGCAGCGGATACAGCCAGCCTCCGATCATCATCACCCGGTATTTGCGATAGTCGCCATCGCCTCCGCGCGCGTCCAGGTACTGGATCGCGGTCAATTCGTCGCCAGGAAGCCCAGGCAAAGCGGCTGCGAAGCTGAGCGGCGTTTTCGACCAACAGAAAATGCTGGCCGTTGTGAAATCCAGGCGCGCGCAGCAGCAGCGGGAATTCAAAGCCTTTGCGCGCCAAAGTCTCGCCGGCCTCCGCGCCAGCCAGAGCTTCCCGGGAGAAATTCGCAATGTGGGGCGCTACCACGCCCGGCACATCCGGCCAGCCTGCGGGCATTTGCGGCGCGGCCCGGTCCGGAGCACCGCCGCCGGCGCGTTGATCACGGGAGCAAATGTACGATCCATCAGCGTGACCGCCCGGTCCAGCGCCTGCTTGCAAAGGTCGGCGTCGCCGATGGCGTTGAACACCACATGATGCTCCGGAAGCGGCGCGTCGGGATCGTAGACGTTCGGCAGCACGACGAAGGTCCGGAAAATTTTGTCGTCCAACAAATGGCGGATCGGAACGTCGCCGCGGCGGCCGGAAGTCAGCAGCAGCAGCGACACCGGCTCAGCCTCTCCGCGATAGGGCAGCTCGGTGGGACGGCGATCCCAATGACCCAGGCGTTGGTGCTCGGCCGCGGCCTCCTCCTGTCCCAACTCGGCGAGCAGATTGCCCAGCCCCTGGTGCGCCTCGGCAAATTGAGCGTCGATGGATAGCGCCGCTTCATAATGTTCGCGCGCCGCCGCCAGTTCGCCGGCCTCCAGAAAAAGATTGCCCAGATTCACGTGCGCCATGGGCTGATCGGGATGCAGGCGGATGGCTTCGGTGTACGCGCTGCGCGCGGCCGTGCGGTATCCGGTGAAGTACAGCAGCGTGCCTAAATTGTTCAGCGCGCCCACGTGCGCCGGGCAGCGGGTGAGCACGTCGAGATAGGCCTGCTTGGCGTCTTCGATCCGGCCCATTTCGTTTAACAGACAGGCGCGCTCAAAACGCAGATGCGATGGAGTCGGGATCCAGCTTGATGCGCGCCTCCACTTCGCACAAAGCTTCCTTGCGCGCCAATGCGGGCCGCCAGTTAGTCACGGTACGCAGCCTCCAGTTCGGGGTCTTCCACAGCCGGCGGCCAGCGCGCGTCCGATGGCGAGCGTGGCGTCCACCAGCGCGTCGATGTCGGCGCGGCCCGTTCGATGATTGGTGATCGCCGCGCGAATCGCGAGTTCACCATTGATCCTGGTGGTGGACGGCGCGGCAATGCCCGATTCCTGCAGATCGACCACGATGCGCGCGTTCACCCGGTCCGCGTTCCGGACAGCGGTAGCGGAAGCACACGATGTTGAGCGACACCGGCGCCAGCAGCTCCAATTCGTTCGACTCCGTCGATTCTCTGTTCCAGATAGCGAGCCAGTTCGCAGGTGCGCGCGATCATCTGGCCCAGACGCTTCCAGGCCATAAACTTTCAGCGTGAACCAGGTTTTGAGCGCCCGGAATCCGCGCGAAAGATCCGGCCCGAAATCGCAGGGCCAAGGCGACCCGGCGGCCAGCCCGCGCGTCTCGCGTTCCAGATACGCGGCGGGCGACGCGAAGGCTTTGCGATGCAGCTCGCCATCGCGCACCAGTACGAACCCGGCGTCATACGGCACTTGCCCCCACTTGTGAAAATCGAACGCCAGGGAATCGGCGGCTTCGATGCCGGCCAGACGCGGCGCAATCTCCGGCGCCAGGATTCCAAGCGCTCCGCAAGCGCCGTCGACGTGCAGCCACATTCGCTGCTCGCTCGCGATTACCGCCAGACCGTCCAGATCGTCGATGGCGCCCGTATCCACCGTGCCCGCCGTGCCGACCAGCAGAAACGGCGTGAACCCGGCGCTGCGGTCGGACTCGATCATGTGGCGCAGCGCCGCCAGGTTGATGCGATGCTGCGCATCCACCGGAACCAGCCGCAGCGCGTCGCTTCCCAGGCCCGCAAAAATCGAAAGCTCGGCGCAAGCGATCCGTGCGCGGCCATGCGAGGCATAAGCCGTCAGCCGCTTCGGGCTCGCGGCCACGCCCGAGCGCCGGATATCCAGACCCAGCGCCGCATCGCGCGCGACAAGAATCGCGATCAGGTTCGCCATCGAAGTCCCGGTGACGAACAAGCCCGAGGCCGTCGCGGGAAATCCGAACAGCTCGCGCATCCATTGAACGATCTGGCGCTCCACTTCGATGGGCGCGTGATCCCGGCCGCCCAGGTTCGCGTTCAGCCCGGCCGCGAGCATCTCCGCCAGCATCCCCGCCGCGTTGCCGCCGCCATGCACCCAGCCCATGAAGCCCGGATGCACGTTGCCGTTCGAATACGGCAGGACGTTTTCGAGGAACTCCTGGTGGACCGCGCTCAGCTCCGCCGGCGCTAGCGGAAGCCGGTCGCGAAAGCGCGCCCGCACCGCGTCTGGAATGGGCTGCCATACGGGCCGCTCGCGGATGGTCTCCAGATAGTCGAACATGTCGTCCAACATGCGATGGCCCTGGTCGCGAAACGACGGCCAATCCGCCGGGTCGAGCGTGCCATCGCTCTGAGGTTGGGAATGGAGCATAAAGGCGATTCGCCTAACGCTCCTATAATCGGCAGAAATGGATGATTCCGTTAGATTTGGGTGGTAATCTGTTGTCTGCGGGCAGTCGGCGATTTCCTGCGATCGCTGAGACACGAACAGATGCTGCCGAGGCTGAACGAAGTCTACAGAGACCCAATAGAACCTGCGGAAAAGAGATTACTAAAAGGAATTAAGGCCAAGGCCTTCATCGGCGATCATCAGCCCTCATCTCTCCGCTCGGCAACGCTGTGCGATATACCAAGGTACTCCGAGCGCGCCCTCTCTTAAGACCATGCAAACAGGCTCTCCTATTTTAAAGTAATGGCCAAATTGTGGGATCGTGGCTTGAGCGCCAGCTTTCACCGGGCCCCATGGTTCTATCGAATAGACGTGCGGGCCGTGGCGGGTGTGGCCCCGATCTCCCACGACTCTCGATTCATGGACCGTCTTTGGCGACCTATCAAAAAGAGTATCCGCCTCTCGAACCGCGATATATCCGTACAGTAACGACATTAAAAGGAATTGCACACAATGCAACAGGTGACTGATTCTCCTCTTGGGAATCGGCGCGGCTACTACAGCGACACCCGCGAGTATCCCTCCGATCAGGTACTCGGGCCGTTTGAACTGATCTTGGGCGTCGAGAAAGCTGACAAAATAAGGTGAACCGAAAAGCAAAGTACCCCCGATCAGCCACATTCCTGCCAATCCATATGGCAATGCGCTGAAGTTCTTCAATACTGTGAAATCCTGCGGAAACGCGAGGGCGGCGGCCAATGCGAGCAAAGGAAGGGCAAGATGCAAGACCATTCCGATTCCGAACCCAAATATCCCAAGGTAGGTGGTGACGATCCACGCCAGAATATACACCTCCTACGTTCAGGCGTTGGTCCCTGGTCAGCGAGCCTTCCAGGTCAGTTCGAGCTGTTGGCACCGACGACGATGCAGCCATAGGTCGAATTAAAGAACATTCCCGCAGCTGAGCTACAGCCAGCGGTCTTTCCGTTCTATCGAACAAACCAGGGCAAGCATTAGCCCAAGAATGGCTTACCCCCGAAAGTCGAACGAGGTTTACACCGACCAGATAGAACCCGCGGAAAGGGATTACTAAAAGGACTAAAGGCCAAGGCCCGTGGAACGGTGAAGCATCGCTGGTGAGCGACATTCGGGAGGGGCAGGTTCCGAATTAATCCTGGTCCCCTACGGACCGGCGTCCGAGCACCTTCCATGAAGGCTTACGATCCGAGTTGCTAATTCTTCCGTTCTTTGAGCAAGAGCGTCACGAGAAAATTCTGCGCTTCGTGTTCGTCTCTGATCTCACGCCAGCTTTGGAATGCTGCCTCCACAGATTCGATCTTCTCCAGCACATCCGTGCGGCTCCATTTGATAGCCCCGTTGTAATCGGCTGTGATGCGCTGCTGAAGCATATCCACAAAGGTATTCGCGATCGCGTGAAGATGCTTGAGAACGTCAAGATCATGGCCCTGTGTCGGTCTGGTCTTAAAGTATGTGTTCAACTCATCGCGCTGTGCTGTACATGCCTTGGCCATCGGCGTATGGTCAAGCATGCGCGCGACGGTGAAACGTTCTGCGGGACGCTTCCAGTTTTTCGCCGTCTCCATGCTTAGCAGATGGAAGATGGCGTAGTACGCTGTCGATACTGCTCGCCGGAGGCTTGCCTGTTTGGGACGTTTTGGCTCTCGATTGGCGAGATGGCGCGCCTGTTCGAGGAGGTCGTTCGGAAACGGCATCTACTGCCGTTCCCACGACGGGTCCCTGAGCACGGCCTGCTCTGATCTGCTGCGAAAGTTGAAATAGGCCTGAAGGCCGAGTTCTTCGGCTTTGATCTCAGTCAACACCCTTGCGATGATGCGCTGGGTTGTCTCCCGTAATTTCGCAGGCGCGCTTGCGGCGTCGGAAATGACTATCCGAAAGAACAGAGAGACGTTGCCCTGCACGTCCTCGGCGAAAGCATACATGATCCTGATGACATCGGGAGCCAAGGCGCGTTCAGCCCTCTGTACACCGGCTCGAATCTTGCCTTGATCGACCAATCCGCGAGGAACTATCGGCACAAAGACATTATCTCGCGTCTTGTCGGTTTACGTGCATTCGCTTATTGATAAAAGAAAAGAGCAAGTTCGGGCATAATCCTTTGGCTCGCGACGATGGGATAAAAGTGTTCGCGGGCGGGATCGTGCGATGATCAAAAGCAACCATGATGCGACCTCTGCACCGCGTCTTGCCCATTCTTTTCTGTCTCTGCTCGACCTTGCTCGGCGCTACGTTCCCAGGTCTTCGCTATCTTGGCGACATTGGCGACCTGGGAATGCCCGGCGATTCCAAGACGCTTGTGCAGTTCGGGCGGATTCGGGTATTTGCGACCGATAACGGCTTTCGCTTTCAGGGTCGTGACGACGACGGCAAAAGGTGGGAGGCGGCTCTGCCCGTCGCGACAGGGGCGATCGCGTACACCGACGTTTGGCAAGCTGACTTCGACCACAACTCACGGCAAGATCTGTTGATCGCAGCCCATTCTTTCGTTAACGGGCGCTGTCTGGACGAGATTATGCTCTCGTTCCTCCTCTTCGACAACCGTGGTCGGCCGGTGCCATGGGTAATCCGAACACGTGCACCTTCCTTCCATGTCCCCGCCATCTTCGCCGACCTGAGTCACAGCGGCCGTGCAGAGCTCGTCGTCACGGACTGCGCCTACGGGGATCCGACCCTGCTTGGAGAAGACCGGAGCATCACCGGCGTCTACGAGGCGAGAGACGCGAAATGGGACCTCATCAAGCCGGCTCACTTGGACCCTTATATCGCTCTGGTTCGCCGGAACCATCGAATTCGCCCGCGGGTTGACCGACTGCTCCCAACGAACCCGGGCGATTGGCCGGATCAGGGTAATCGACGAGACCAACACGGGCCGCTTCCCGTCCAAGTCGCAGCACTACTGAGACCCTCGGAGGACTGTCGTGGACCCGTCCATATCCCTCCTGTGGTCGATGGTAGGTTGCAAACGGCCGGCTGGAAGGACCCATGCGAGGAGCTTGGACACAATCGGATTCGTCTGGCCGATGGAACTATGTGCTACGACTGGCCGACTGTAGTGATGGACGGTGAGAACGGGCGCGACATCGTCGCGGGATCGGAGCACCCGGACCTCCTGTTGCAGAAGATCATCGAGCAGCGGCGCACGGTGGTTCTGGCCGGGCAAAGGGACTTGAACCGATGCAGCCCGGTATTGATCTGGGCGACCGGCGCGCGATAGCATCTCTAGTTTCACTCACTCCCCGTTCATGCTATAAAACAATCAGAGCCGAATTTGTTTGGCTGTGGAAAACCTGTGCGCCCCCTCGAATATCTCATCCAACTCCGTGTCAGCGCACCACTTGGATTCAACAACTCGCCCGGACCTTTTCCACGGAATGATCCACAAGCTATCTGGCTCATAGGATGGCGCAAATAAATGACTTGGCTCCCGCACACCGCGCCTCTACTGTAGAACGGTTGGCTTATGGCAGCTTCAGCTCCCGACATTGCGCTTGAACGTGGACTCCCCGCCAATCTGGACGCCGAACGCTTCGTCCTGGGCGCCATCCTCATGGACGACGCGCTCTACATCCAGGTAGCCGGCGCGCTCGAAGCCGACGACTTCAGCCTGGAGAAGCATCGCCGCATTTTCCTCCGCATGGGCGAGCTTTACGAGCGCGGCGACCGTATCGATCGCGTCACCGTCGCCAACGAGCTGATGAAGCAGAACCAGCTCGAATCGGTGGACGGCATCACCTATCTGGTCTCGCTCGACGAAGGCCTGCCTACGCTTGCGAATCTCGAAAGCTACGTCGGCATCGTCAAAGACAAGGCCATCCTGCGGCGCATCATCTTTACGTCGCGCAATCTGATCGACCGCTGCATCATCGGCGAGGAAGAGCCCGACCAGATCCTGGCCAGCGCCGAAGAGAGCCTGCTCAAGCTGGGCGACACGCGCGACGCCGACGCGCTGGTGAATCCCAAGCAGATTCTGGACAATTTCGAGGGCGGCATCAACGCGTTCCTCGATCCCAGCAAGCGCATCAAGGGCCTGAGCACCGGCTTCCTGAAGCTGGATGAAATGACCGGCGGCCTGCACGAAGGCGAATTGTTGATCCTGGCCGCGCGGCCGTCCATGGGCAAGACCGCGCTGGCGCTGAACATCGCGCAGCACGTGGCCATGTTCCCGGAAAAGAAGCAGACAGTCGCGGTGTTCTCGCTCGAAATGTCGCGCGAATCGCTGCTCACCCGCATGATCTGCGCCGGCGCGCGCGTGGATCAGCAGAAGTTCCGCGCCGGCTATTTGAATCAGGATGAGCGCCGGCGTCTGGCGCGCACCGCGTCCGATCTGGTGCAGGCGCCGCTGTTCATCGACGATACGTCCGGCACGCACCTGATGGACATTCACGCCAAACTCCGCCGCTTGAAGAGCGAGCACGGCCTGTCGCTGGTGGTGGTCGACTATCTGCAATTGATGAGCGGGCGCGGGCGCTTCGAAAATCGCAACCAGGAAATCAGCACCATTTCGCGCGGGTTGAAGCTGCTGGCCAAGGAATTGAAGGTGCCGATGCTGGTGCTCTCGCAGTTGAGCCGCGCGCCGGAAACGCGCCCCGGCGATCATCGGCCCGCAATTGAGCGATCTTCGCGAATCGGGATCCATCGAGCAGGACGCCGATCTGGTGGCCTTCATCTTCCGCGAAGAAGTTTACAAGCCCGACCGCGAAGATCTGCGCGGCATGGCCGAGCTGCTGCTCGCCAAACAACGCAACGGCCCCACCGGCCGCGTGAATCTGGTGTTCCTCAAGGAATTCACGAAATTCGAAAACCGCACCAACGATCTGGGCGGCGACGATTCGTTGCCGGAATAAGATCTCGGTGCCGGAATAAGTTTAACGGCTATACTATGCCAATAAGCCACAGGGCGTTGGTCAACGTGCTTGTATCGGACCGGTCTGAAGTGGTCCGGCCACAAGATAGGACGAAAGAATTATGATGCGGTCTCTCAACCTTCTTCTGTGCTCGCTTCTCTCGCTCACCGTAGCCGCCCAAGAACCGGCCGCGAAGTGGGAGAATCTCAAAACACTTGCCCCGGGGACTCAATTTCGTGTTGTCTCGGGTGCATCCCCTAAGCCGATTCAGGGGACATTCAAGAGCGTCACGGATAGCGATCTTTCGCTGATGCGAGGCGCCAGCGTTGAATCCTTCCCTCGGACCCAAATCATCAGCGTCTCAGCCAGACAAAGGAGCCACCGCTTACGCAATGCGCTTATTGGCCTGGGAGTGGGAACGGCGGCCGGAGCTCTAATTGGGTACGGCATTGGGCACGCAGGCTGCAAAAATCAGACGGAGAATTGGTGCGGATTCGACAAAGGCGTGGATGCCGGTATCGGAGGTACGGGCGGCCTCGTGGGTGGAACCCTCATTGGCGTTTTTTTGCAAACTGGCAAATGGACCGAAGTCTACGCGCGGTAACTTGGACCAACGACTTGAACCTCCGGTCGCACACCTTGCGTCCGGTCGAGGCATGATTTTTTGGGTTGTTTTCCAATGCGTCCCCGAATCGCCTCCCTTCGTCTCTTGGTCCGCCGAAGAAAATCGAGGTTGAATGAAGCCGCTGACGGCCTTGATGCTGCTCGCCCAACGATCTGGGCGGCGACGATTCGTTACCGGAATAACTGCGATACCTTGGAGACTTGGCGTACTTCAAGGCCCGGCTGCCGCCCCTATTGGTACGTGGACGCTACTGAAAAGCTAACGGTACCGTCCGCCAAGCCAATATCCAGACCGCTCGCTGAAAGCGGCTCGAAGATGGCGTTCTGGATCATGGTTCCCCCTTTACCCGCTGGAAGGCCCGAGAGAATATACGACGGCACTGTAAACTGCCCGTCATCCACCTTAGCCATACACGTGAATGCGCCGATCACTTGTGGAGGTGGCGTGGTGGAGGTGCCGCCAATGAAAAGATAGGTGCCGGGATTGCCGCCGGTCCACGTCAGCTTCAAGTCCTTGGATTGATCGATGGTTGCGCCCACGCTCTGATTCGTCCAGCTGAGCAACGGGTTGGTAAAGGTAATGGTGGAAGTGAACGAACCCACGTCCGCGCCGCCGCTGCCTTTGAACGTAAATGTACCGCCGGACTCTGGAATAGCGCCAGCCTGCAAGATCGAGTAGAACGCGCCCTTGATGCCGAACTGCGAAGCCAGGGTTACTGCCAGATTGGACGGTCCGGCAAGAGTGATCTTGCCCGGGTCCAGGCCCGTGATGGTACCAATGGGCACGGGAGTGAGATCATTCACGATGCATCCGCCCGGCGAAAGGGAATTGCTGGGAGTGTAGATGCCGGTGTATTTCTCGAAGGCCGCGTCCGCGGTGCTGGTGATAGTCCGGGTGCTGTTCTTGCCCGGCGTATTCGTTTGTACCACGCCTACCAAGCCGGTGCGCAGTGTCTGTCCGCCGGACGGAGCGATCTGATTGCCGTTCAGTCCGGTTTGCGAATCCAGGCATACCCCGCCCCCGTTGTTGATAGGAAGCGTGGCGATATTGCTCACCACGCCTCCGGCCACCGCCGCCAGCGAGATCCAGCAGCCGTCCGGAACCGACGCCGGCATCGTAAAATTGATCTGGTTTACGCCGGGGTATCCGGACGAGCCTTGATAAAGGATTTTAGCGGCAGTCCCGCCGACATAAATCTGCAAGGGAGTGTTCACGCTGTGCGGCGCGGGGCTGAAAACCGTATCGCTGTCGGCGGGGTCAGATCCCAATCCTGTAGTCCAGAGAACCAGCGTCTCGCCCGGCGTGCCCGAATTGGTGTAAGTGAGCAGCGCCCCGGTAGAGGCGTCGGTGGCGACGGCCGTATTCGTGTTGTAGATATTGATCCCCAGTGCGCTAGGCACCACCTGGATCGTCGCGCTATTGCTGACGGCACTCTTGTACGTGACCGTAAGAGTGCCGGTCCCGATGGGAGTGGCTGCCGGAAGAACCGCGGCAAGCTGCGTTGGGCTGGTGTAATAAAGTGCGGGGTGAACGGTGACGCCCTTCACCACCACCGTGATGCTGGCGCCGTTCAGGGTGAGCGGAATTCCGGGCGAGGCGCTCGATTGGAGCACCGGAGTGCCGGGGTCCGCTAAGCCCGTTCCAACCACGACGAAGATGCTGCTGGGCGCTATGCCGTAATTGGGGAAGCCGGCCGCAATCCGGCTGGAGTTGTTCTGGATCGCGGTGATGTTGGGACCGGTTGGCGCCACCGTGATGAAGGTTTTGAACTGAAGCGTGATCGAGCCGCCACCGTTCGCGGTCACCAGGACTCCCGCAACGTTGCTTCCATTTGTGAACACCGCAAAAATGTCCCCAACCACTAGTTGGCCGGCGGGAAGCGCGGCCGATGTCGCCAGGATGGAGAAGTTCACAAAATTGGATTTGCCGTCCAGGCCAAAAACCGTCGCCCCCAGATTGCCGACGTTGTAGGCTCTGGCTTTGCCCTGGGGCGTGATGGTGCTGCCGTCCCACAGGATGTCTCCGCCGGATGCCGCGGTAGCGCCGGTATCAAGGTTCAGGGCGGTATTCGACGGAAGCGTCGTAGTCTGGTCCAGATCGGCCAGCGCGGCAATAGGAACAGCGAATGCGAAAGCCAGAATACAGATCGCGCGGCGAAGATCTTGGTTCACTGCGTCAGTATATCCAAGCTAACAGTTCGCCGTACTGTTTTAGCCTCCGGCAGCGTGGGCCGCCGCGCGGGGCGCCGCGTGACGAAACCGGATGGTCGCGAAAATCCCCAATACGATGAATGCCGCGAGAACCACGAACTGCGCGATAAAGAACGCTGGCTCGGACCCTGTGGGCGCCAGCTCATGCAATGCCGGTACATGCTCGAACGCCTGGGCCACCAGCACGAAGACGTTCAGATAGAGCGCCATCGTCGCGCCCACGGCGTAGATGCTGCGCCACGCGCCACTCATGTGAAACGCGTAGCGCGCCGCGATTGTAATCGCTAGCACTACCAGCGAGATAATCCCGAGTTTGATTCCGGGGGTAACGTGTTCGTTCGGAAAGCCGAAGCCGGTTACGCTGGTCAGTACGGTGGTAGCGAGGAAAAGCCCCGTCCAACCGTTCAGGCGCTTTCCGCCCAGCATTCCGAATACGACGACGAATCCAGAGAGGATTCCAATCAAGCTGATCAAAACGTGTACGACAGTGAATGTCGCGAGCGACATGCCTAACATCATGATGTGCTCCTTTCCAAAGCTGGGTCAGATAAAAGCTGAGTCAGATCAAGATAGGTGTGAGAATATCACATTCGCGGTGCGACGGTGCGGCTCCCGTAATGATTTGTCACGCCGCTAAAGGATTCCACTTCCGCGTCGATATGAATAAGCAAGGCATTCATGGGATCCGTCGCCTCCACTAACTCCGGTCTGTCCGACCTGCTCCAGACTCTGACCAACGAGAATTCGCCCCTGCTGTCGACGGTGTCTTCGCCGACGGTGGAAGCGGCGCTTGAAAACGCGCCCGCCAGCGACATCGTCGAGATCTCCGACCAGGCGATTCAGCTGCAAACCGCCGATGCCCTTTTCGGGATTTCGAACACCACCACGTCCCCGACCGACTCGCTCTTTTCGGCATTAGCCTCGTCAACTCCGGGATCCTCACTCGATCCTGGATCCCCGCTGTCCGACCAGCTGGCGGCGTATCAAGGCAATATGCAGACCCAGGAAATGCAGACGCTTTTTGGCGCCACTCCGTCTGCCACCACTCCCAACTCCTTGTACGACGTGTTCGCTTGATCTATTTCGACGACGGATTATCCAGGTGCGGGATATCGTTCGACGCGGCGCGCTTCTTGAACTTCCAGTGGCCGTCTTCGCGCACCACAATGTCGTCGTAATGCCCTCCATATAGAATTGAAGGCGTGTTCTGCTTGGTGGTCACCACAAACGCCCAGCGCGACCACACAGTCCCCGTGTCGCCGTGTACGTCGATCGCGAAATTGGTCAGCAGGTGATAAGTCGAGTTCGGCCGCGGCGCCGGCGTCGACCCGATTTCTTTGTCCATCATCGCCTTGATCGCCGCCGGACCTTTGGCCGTGCCGAAACCACCCGACCATTCGCCGTCCTTGGCAAACAGGCTGGAATATTTCACGAAATCGCGCGCATCGAGCGATCGCCCGTAATCCACCAGCAGCATCCGGATCTCTTCCTGATCCTCCAGCCGCTGCACGCGCGCCGCCAGCGACTTGTCGGCAGCGTGCTCCTGCGCCAACGCCGGCGCTAGGAGCATTCCGGCCAGAAATCCGTATCCGAGAATTCGTGGAATGTTCATTGGTTCCTCTCGCGAGAGTCTATCACTTGGGGTCCGCCGCCGGCTCGTATCCCCCGCATTCCAGCACCGGCAGCCTCGGATACTTCGGAAACGTCGGGTCCACCTTCGAAAGTTCGCATAGGTAAAACACCGAGCCCCGATCCGAGGTCACGCGCCGCATGTGCCCGCAAGTAGCACAAAGCCCGGCAATTAGAGGCTCCTCCCGCCATGCCCAAGAGTCTAGCAGCCGGCTTATTACATCACTAAAGGTGCGAAGCCATGAACGCCGATATTCCCGTGTGATGGCGAGTGGCTCATTCTTTGTCAAAATCCCGAAGATGCGCTCCGCCACCTCACCCTGTTGGTGCAAGGCCTGAAGAAAGTCGCTTTGGCCGGCATGATCGGCGCGGCGGTCTGTGGCGTAATGGCGATGCTGCTGGGCCATTTTCTGGTGCCCTCCGGCCTCCGGTCGAACCGCCATCGCAGGGGTTTCCGGAAATGTCCGCGAATCATCGTTCTGTCGTCTGGTTCATGGCCCTGGCGCTGATTGTCTTTTCCTGCCTCTACTTCATGTAGGCTGGGGACTCGCCCAGCAAAAGCCGTGGGCTCGATACGCCGCCGCCGGCATCTTTCTTGCGAAGGTTCTGCTGTGCGTCTGGCTGGGACGCGGCTCCCTACGGAGCGATGGTCGTTTTCTCATGGGGTTTCAGGCTGGGACTTCTACGGCCTGTGGGTGCTCCTCTCCAAAGAAACCGGACAACTCTTCAGTTCGCCGCGAAGCGACCCAAGTCACCGTCAAACCTGCTAACCTAGTCACTTAAAGTGCCTTCGCCCGAATGCCCGCTCGAATGAGCGACAGCTTCATCCTGCAGACTTATCCGTTTCGTGAAGCCGACCTCGTCGTCAGCTTCTTCACGCGCGATCAGGGCAAGCTGAGGGGCGTGGCGCGGCGGGCGCGACGGCCGAAAAGCAGCTTCGGGTCCGGTTTGGAACGGCTGTCGCATGCGACGGTCTCGTACTATCAGAAGGAGAATCGCGAGCTGGTTAGCCTGAATTCCTGTGAACTGACTCAATCGCAGTTCGCCTTGGCCTCAAACTACGAATCGAGCGTCGCGCTCGATTATCTGGCGGAAATTACCGAGCAGTTGCTGCCACCCAACGAAACCAACGAACGCCATTTTCGCCTGCTGATCGCGGTGCTCGATTCGTTGCACGCGGGCGGCAACGTTTGGGCCGCAGTGACGTACTTCGCGCTGTGGGCCGTGCGGCTGGCGGGGCTTTTGCCGGAGTTGCGCATCAGCGCCGATTCACGCGCCATCATCGAAGAGATGCTTGTGACACCCATCCAGCAACTGACCGCGCGTCCGTGGGCCAAAGAAACCGCGGCCGACGTGCGGCGCGCGCTGAATCGCCTGATCGAAGAACAGGTGGAGCGCAAGCTGCGAACGACGGCGATTCTGGAGGCTCTGTGAGCACCGGCCTTACGTTCCAGGAGACGGTGCTGCGTCTCAAGCAATATTGGTCCGATCGCGGCTGCATCATCCAGGAGCCGTACGATGTGGAGGTGGGCGCGGGCACCATGGCGCCCGAAACATTTCTGCGGGTCCTTGGACCACGTCCCTATAACGTGGCCTATGTACAACCAAGTCGCCGTCCCGCCGATGGCCGCTACGGCGAGAATCCGAACCGCCTGTACAAGCACCAGCAGTTGCAGGTGATCCTGAAGCCGGCGCCCGCCGACGTCATCGATCTGTATCTCGGCAGCCTGACAGGCGATCGGCATCGACCTTCGCAAAGCACGACATCAAGTTTGAGGAGGACAACTGGGAAGCGCCGACGCTGGGCGCCTGGGGCATCGGCTGGCAAGTGATGCTGGACGGCCTGGAGATTTCGCAGTTCACTTATTTCCAGCAATGCGGCGGTTTCGATCTGGATCTGATCCCGGCCGAGCTGACCTACGGCCTGGAGCGCATCGTCGCGTTCCTGCAGAATGTCGACAGCGTGTACGACATCGAGTGGGCGCCAGGGTTCCGCTACAGCGACGTGCGTCTCAAGGATGAGCAGCAGTTTTCGAAGTACAATTTTGAGCTGGCCGACGTCGGCATGCTGTGGCAGCTGTTCGACCTGCACGAGAAGGAATGCCAGCGGCTGATCAAGCTAACTGGCGTGGTTCTGCCGGCTTACGATCAAGTCCTCAAGTGTTCGCACATCTTCAATCTGCTGGATTCGCGCGGCGCCATTAGCGTCACCGAGCGCGTTGGCGTGATCGGGCGAGTGCGCAGGCTGGCGCTGGGCGTGGCGGAGGCTTGGATGGTGGAGATCGGCGCCGAAGAATGAGGCAGTCGCGTGAGCCTGCCATTTCTGCTTGAAATCGGAACTGAAGAGATCCCCGATTGGATGATTGTGCCTGCATTGAATCAACTTGCAGGATATGTTTCAAGGCGATTGCTGAAGAACAGGCACTCGGCTGGAACGGTGATATGACTGTAGATGCGACGCCGCGGCGACTCGTGTTGCGGGCGGCGGGAATTGCTGGAACGGCAGGCCGAGATGATCTCGAAGAACTGGTCAGGGCCCGACGAAATCGGCCGGTGCGGGAGCCGCAGCCGGGTTTCGCGAAGAAAATGGGGCACCACGCCCGACCAGCTTGGCACACAGACCACTGCCAAAGGTGAGTAGTACCTCTTTACAAAACGAACCCAAGGCCAGCCGACGGCGGCGATTCCTGGCGCGCGAGCTGCCCAATCTGATTCTTAAGATTCAGTGGCCTAAGACCATGGTTTGGAACGGGAAAGGGACCGAGCGTTTCATCCGTCCGATTCGTTGGCTGGTGGCGCTGCTGGGCGATGAGGTCGTGCCGTTCGAGATTGGCGGCGTGAAGTCGGGCAACACGACGCGCGGTCACCGGGTTTTGGGAAAACCGTCCATTCCGGTGACGATTGCCAATTTCAGCCAACAGCTAAAGGCCAATGGCGTGATTCTTTCCGCCGACGAGCGGCGCGAAAGAATCGAATCCGGCATCAAAGCGTGGCGCGCCAAGCCCGATCCCGATCTGCTCCACACCCTCACCTACATCACCGAGTTCCCTACCCCGATTCTCGGCAGCTTCGATCGCAGTTATCTCGACCTGCCGCAGGAAGTGCTGGTCACCGTGATGCGGCATCACCAAAAATATTTATCGGTAGAAGACGCCGACGGCAAGCTCGCGCCGCACTTCATCGCGGTGATGAACACCGATGCGCGATCCCGACGGCTTGGTTCGCCAGGGCAACGAGAGGGTCTGCGCGCGCGGTTCAACGACGCCCGTTTCTTCTGGGATCAGGATCAAAAGAAGACGCTGAAGCCGCGCGGCTCGAAGACCTGAAGACCGTCACATTCCAGGCCAAGCTCGGTTCGTATTACGACAAGACGCAGCGCGTCGTCGCGCTGGTGAAACAGCTCGGCGGGAACGAACGCGCGGCGCTGCTGTGCAAATGCGATCTGACCACCGACATGGTGAAAGAGTTCACCGATCTGCAGGGCATCGTCGGCGGCCTCTACGCGCGCGCGCAAGGTGAACCCGAAGAAGTCGCGCAAGCCATCTACGATCACTACAAGCCGCTCAGCATGGAAGACGAGATCCCCTCCACCGCACGCTGGCCGAATCCTGAGCCTGGCCGACAAATGGGACACGCTGGTGGAATGCCTCAAAGTCGGCATGACGCCCACCGGCTCGCGAGATCCGTTCGGACTGCGTCGCGCCGCCCAAGGCATCGTCCGCATCATCGTGGAGGGCCGGATCAAGCAACGCGCCGCCGCCTCGAAGGCGAATTCCTGCGCGACCGCGTCGAATATTATTTCCGCGATGTTCGCGGCTTCGCCTACGACGAAGTCCGCGCCTGCATGGCCGCCGGCTGGACCGATCTGCTCGATCTCGAAGCGCGGCTGAAGCGCGTTCAAGGCAGTCCGCGCGACGCCCGATTTCGAGCCCATCGCCGCCAGCTTCAAACGCATCAAGAATATCCTGAAGCAGGCGCAGTTCACCGATTCCACGTTTCAAGCCCAGCTTCTCGAACCGGGCCCGGAGCTGGATCTTTACGACGCGATTCGTAGCACCAACGGCCAACCGCTGGAATCGCGCATCGGCCCGCTGCGGCCCAAAGTCGACCTATTCTTCGACAAGGTGCTCGTCAACGCACCCGACCCCAACATCCGGCGCAACCGGCTTGCGCTGCTTCAGAATCTCCTGACGGAGTTCTCGGACGTAGCTGACTTTTCGGAAATCGTCACAGAAAGGCAATCATGAAAAAATACGTTTACGCATTTGGCGGCGGCACTGCCGACGGCGATGGCAAGATGAAAGACGTCCTCGGCGGCAAAGGCGCTGGCCTGGCCGAGATGAGCCGCGCGGGCGTGCCCGTCCCTCCCGGCTTCACCATCTCCACCGAAGTCTGCAACATCTATTTCCAGAACAAGAACAGCGTCCCGAAGGAGATCGGCGAGGAGATCGCGCAGGCGCTCGCCGGCCTCGAAAAGAAGATGGGAAAGAAGCTCGGCGACGCCACGCGACCCGCTGCTGGTGAGCGTGCGCTCCGGCGCCAAGTTTTCCATGCCCGGCATGATGAACACGATCCTCAATCTGGGATTGAACGACAAAAGTGTGGAGGGGCTGGCCAAAGCCAGCGGCAATCCACGCTTCGCCTATGACTCTTACCGCCGCTTTATCCAGATGTTCGGCGAAGTGGCGCTCGATATCGACATGCATAAGTTCGATCACATCTTCGACGAGCGCAAGAAGAAGGTGAAGGCCAAGCTGGACACGGATCTTTCGGCCGAAGACCTGAAGGCCATCATCGCCGACTACCAGAAGCTGGTGAAGAAGGAGAGCGGCAAGCCGTTTCCTCAAGACCCGCGCGAGCAGCTCGCCATGTCGCGCGACGCGGTGTTCCGCTCCTGGTGGGGCAAGAACGCAGTGACTTACCGTCGCATGGAGAAAATTCCCGACGAAATCGGCACCGCCGCGAACGTGCAGGCCATGGTGTTTGGCAATCTGGGCGATACGTCTGCGACCGGCGTGGGTTTCACGCGCAATCCCTCCACCGGCGAACGGGTGTTCTGGGGCGAATTCCTGGTGAACGCGCAAGGTGAGGACGTGGTTGCGGGCATTCGTACGGGGCGCCCGATCTCGGATCTGGAAGCGATCATGCCCGACGCGTATCGCCAGCTTCGCGATATTACCACCAGCCTCGAAAAGCATTATCGCGACATGCAGGATTTCGAGTTCACTATCGAAAATGGCAAGCTGTTCATGCTGCAAACGCGCAATGGCAAGCGAACCGGCGCCGCGGCGCTGCGGGTCGCCGTGGAAATGGTGAAGGAAGGCTTGATCGACAAGAAAGAAGCGGTGTTGCGCGTCGCGCCGCCGCAGCTGGATCAGCTGCTGCATCCGCTGTTTGATCAGGCCTCACTCAAAACCCTTACCAAGATCGCCAACGGCATCGATGCGTCGCCGGGAGCAGCCGTCGGCCGTGCTGTTTTTGACGCTGACGAAGCCGTGGAAAGCTGGCAAGAAAGGGCCGGTGATCCTGATCCGCAAGGAAACCACCCCCGACGATATTCACGGCATGGAAGTGGCGGCGGGCGTGCTCACCGCGGTGGGCGGCAAGTCGAGCCACGCGGCGGTTGTTGCACGCGGGATGGGTCTGCCTTGCGTAGTTGGAGCTGGCTCTCTGCACATCGAAGAGCACAAGAAGCAGTTCACTGTAAAGGTTGGGACCAAGGACATCGTCGTCAAAGAGGGCGACTGGATTTCGTTCGACGGAACCACCGCCGACGTTTATCTCGGCCAGGCCAAGACCAAGGAGCCGGATCCCAAGTCGCCCTTGTTCGTCGAGTTCATGAAGTGGGCCGACGTCTTTCGCGGTGATTTCGGCGTTCGCGCCAATGCCGATATTCCCCGCGATGCCATAGCCGCGCGCGAGTTCGGCGCCGAAGGCATCGGCCTGTGCCGCACCGAGCACATGTTCTTCGCGGCCGATCGCATTCCGTACATGCAGGCCATGATTCTGGCCGAAGACGAAAAGACGCGCGACAAGGCGCTGCAAAAGCTGCTGCCGATGCAGCGCAAGGATTTCGCCGGTCTGTTCGAAGCCATGGACGGATACCCGGTGATTATCCGCACGCTGGATCCGCCGCTGCACGAGTTCCTGCCGAAGCGCGAGAACCTGATGGTGGACCTGGCGCTGCTTCCGCACGCGAGCGGCAAAGAAAAGAAGAAGATGTCGGAGAGCTACGGCATCCCGGTAGGCGAGCTGAAGAAGAAGCTTCCGGCGTTGCTCAAGCGCGTCGAGGATTTGCACGAATTTAATCCGATGCTCGGCTTCCGCGGCTGCCGGCTGGGCATCGTCCATCCCGATATCACCGAAATGCAGGCGCGCGCCATCTTCGAAGCCGCCGTGCAGGTGGCCAAGAAGGGCATCAAAGTGATCCCGGAAGTGATGATTCCGCTCGTCGGCTTCAAGCTCGAGCTCTCACTGCAGAAGGAAATCGTCGAACGCGTGGCGAAAGAAGTGCTCGAAAAGGCCGGCATGAAAAACATGAAGTACCTGATCGGCACCATGATCGAGATCCCGCGCGGCGCGCTCACGGCCGATCAGATCGCCGAAGTGGCTCAGTTCTTCAGCTTCGGAACCAACGATCTGACGCAGACCACGCTCGGAATGTCGCGCGACGATTACACGAAGTTTTCGAAGAAGTACGAAGAGCTGAAGATCTTCAAGGCCGATCCGTTCCAGACCATCGACCAGGAAGGCGTCGGCAAGCTCATCGAGCAGGCCGTGAAATTGGGCCGCAAGACCAATCACAATCTCGAAATCGGAATCTGCGGCGAACACGGCGGCGATCCCAGCTCGGTGGAGTTTTGCTATCGGGTGGGCATGGACTACGTTTCTTGCTCACCTTACCGCGTGCCCATCGCGCGGCTGGCGGCGGCGCAAGCCGCCATCGCCGGCGGGGATAAAACCGAAGCCATGCGAACAGCGTAAATCCACTCCCTCGCGGTCGCGGCTCGGTTTGGTCGCGGTTCAGTTCTGATCGGGGGGCTTCTCGCCGGGTTTGTACAGCGTGGGAGGCTTCTGATCGCCGGCCTTGATCACGCCTGGCTTATCTTCGGGACTCTTCTTCGCTTTCTTGTCTTCGGCGCTCGCCAGGGCTTTTCGATCCTGCTTTTCTTTTTTCTCCTGGGCCGTCAGTTCGCCGGCCCGCGTGTGCAGGTCTTCTTCAGAAAGCTCCTTGCTATCGGACGTGGTATCGATGGCGTTCTTCAAAACGAATTCAAAACGCGCCAGATCTTTGGGCGCCGCATCTTCGATCTTTTGCAGAGTCGCCAGCATTTCGGCCTCGGCGGTGGCCACTTCCTTCATCCCGATATCCAGCGGCAATTTGCGAACCAAGCGCGTCGTCCGCCACGGTATCAATGGACTCGATGATGTGCGTGTAATCCTCCAGCGTGTCGTGAATCAGCGCGGAGCGCCCGGGCTTTTCCTTGCTCAGGAACTGCTGCAACAGGGCCAGCCGCTGCCGCGCGAACACAACGTACAGCTTCAAACGCGCGTTCGGTTCCTGCGCTTCCCGGATTTGATCCACTTCGTCCGCCGTCAGAAGTCGCGCTCTTGCGCGAAGCCGCAAGCGGCGCAAACCAGCAAGATTGCCAAAAATCGCATGGCTTACCTCTACTTCTTCTTGCTCATAATGTCGGACAGCAATTCGTCATGAATGTCCGAAAGTCTTTTCAGCGCCGCGTCCACGTTCGGACGAAAATCGAAACTCACTTCGTCCCGGAAGCCGGCTCAGCCTGCGCATCAGCGCGCTTACCTTCAATTCGGCACGCTTGTAATATTTGCTCTTGCGCGGCTCGCCGTGGGTTTTTTCCAGCGCCTGGTAGCAAACCGCCACCGATTCGGCCACCTCTCTGGATGGCTGCTTCTTCGAGCGGCTTCGTTTCCGTCCTGATAGGCCTGGCGCGCCTGATCGATCTTTTCGTCTGCATTTAGCAACGCCAGCTCCGAGCGGCGGTTCAGATCGGGCTCCGTCTTCACGCGCGGCAATGATCGGCGAACGCCAACAAGACCAGCAGCGCAGGGATCACTTGTTGTTGATCTCCCTTTCCAGGGTCTTGATCCGTTGCCGGGCCTGCCACTCCTGGTTCGGATTTTCGCCCTGGCTCAACTCCAGGAAGCGCTGATAACTTTCGAGTGCCGGCTTCAAATCCCGAATTTTATCCAAAACGATGGCCCGCAGGAAAACGTGCCCCGGTTTCTCGGCATGCAATGCAGCGATGCGGTCCAGCGCCGCCAGTGCAGGCGGATAGTTCTCCGCCATCACCAGCACTCCGGCGAGTTCGCTCCAGGCTTGCGGGGAGTCGGGCTTCAACTTGGTGGCGCGCTCGAACTCTTCGGCGGCCTCCGGAAATTTGCGCTGATCGCGAATCAGGCGCCCGTGCAGCATGCGGATCTCGAAGTTGTCGGGATCGGCCGCGAGAATCTGTTCCACCAGGGGCTGCGCTTTGGCGGGTTCATTGTTCTTGAGGTACGCTTCGGCCAGCGCCGCGCGATTGGCCATCGGTCGGCGATTTGGCGACCGCAACCAGAAAGCAGGGGATGGCGTCGGCCGCACGGCCGGCCTTGAGCAGCATATCGCCCAGCCGCTCCTGCGCGCCCGGATTATCGGGAAACTGCTGGTAGATGGACATGGCCTGATCGGGCTGCTTGGCCTTCTCGTACATGCCGGCAAGTTCCAACAGGTCGTCGCGATAACCGGCGTTCATCTCGGCGGCCTTCTTGAAATGAGTAGCCGCGTCTTCCAGCTTCGTTCTCGCCGGCTAGGGCGTGCGCGAGTCCCAGCTCAGCGTCCGGCGATTTTGGATCGATGGCCAGCGCGGCGATGTAGGTCTGTTCGGCTTTGCCGAAGTCGCCCGCGCCAAGCAGCGCCGTGGCGAGGTAGTAATTTGGCCGGTAGTCAGTGGCCTTTTGGCCCACGGCCGCCGTCAAATAAAGGACGGCATCGGCGGCACGTCGTTCTCGCAGCAGAGAGATCCCGAGATTCAACTCGGCCTCGTAAAGATCCGGCTTCAGCTCCAGCGTCTTTTTGTATTCCGGAATCGCGTCGGCATTCTTGCCCATCAGACTGTAGGCGAGCGCCAGATTGAAGTGGAGGCTGTAGTCCTTGGGATCGGCCGCGATGGCTTGGGTGAAGCTCGACACCGCGTCGGGATAGCGCTTGTCATCCAGCGCTCTCAGCCCCTGTTCGGATAAATTGGTTTGACCTGCCAGACCGGCTTGAAATGCGAGCCACAGGGCGAAGATGATACTCGGGCGCATAAACAGCTTCTTCTATTTTCCCCCAGAAACCAGCCGAGCGATCCCGAACGCCGCCGCGGCCGCCAGCCCACCGATGAACGCGGTGCGCAGCGCGCCCGATGCCAGCGGCATTCCAGTGTAGTGGCCCTTCACCGCGCCGAAGACGGCCAGCGCCAGAATGGTAGCGATTACCGAAACCAGCAGGGCCGAACTAGCCGACGCCATCAGCATATACGGAGCCAGCGGAATCAGGCCGCCCGCGATGTACGCGCCCGCGATGGTGCTGGCGCTGCGCACGGCGCGCTTGGGATCCGGCTCTTCCAGGCCCAGCTCGAAGCGCATCATGAAGTCGATCCACTGCCTGGGACGTTGCCGCAGCGAGTCGACGATGGGAACGGCCTCGGCGTGCGTCAGGCCGTAATTTTCGAAAACCTCCAGCACCTCGCGCGCTTCTTCATCGGGGATCTCCTCCACTTCGCGCTGTTCGCGCTTCAACTCACTCGCGTAGTGATCGGCGTCGTTCCTGGCCGCGAGATATCCGCCCAGCCCCATGGCGATGGAGCCGGCGGCGATCTCCGCCAATCCCGCGACTACGATGATGCGCGTGGTGGTGTCCGCGCCCGATAATCCAGCGGCCAGCGCGAAAGGAACGGTGAGGCCGTCCGCCATCCCAATTACAATGTCGCGTACGAATTCAGAAGCAGTGAAGTGCGACTCAACGTGCGGCGTTTGCGGCATATTCTCTCTTAGGATACTCGCGCGCACAACGGACTCGCCTTGGGGCGGCGACTTGCAGGAGTCTATCGTTCATTGAGCGCCGCACTCGGCGGCCTGTGCGCTCAAGTATCGCCCAGTGTAAGAATTTCGAGCCGCCGCAATCTGCTCGGGCGTTCCTTGGGCCACGATCTGGCCGCCGCGGTCGCCGCCTTCGGGCCCCAGGTCGATCACCCAATCGGCGCTGCGGATCACGTCCAGATTATGCTCGATGATCAGAATGCTGCCGCCGTTCTCGATCAAGCGCTGAAAGGCCGCCAGCAGCTTCGCGATGTCGTCGAAATGCAGGCCGGTGGTCGGTTCATCGAAGATGAAGAGGGTGCCGGTGCAGGTGGATTGCGCCAGATGCGCCGCCAGTTTCACGCGCTGGGCTTCGCCTCCGCTCAAGCGTAGTGGCCGATTGTCCCAGCCGCAAGTAACCCAAGCCAACGTCGGCCAGAACCTTCAAGCGGCTCACCAATCGCTTCGACTCGGAGAAGAAGGACAAAGCCTCCTTCACCGTCAATTGCAGGACTTCATGGATGTTCAGTCCCTTATATCGAATGTCGAGAATGGCGCTCTTGAAACGCGTGCCTTTGCATTCCTCGCACAGCAGCTCCACGTCGGCCAGGAACTGCATCTCCACCGTCACCGTGCCGTCTCCCTGGCAATTCTCGCAGCGTCCGCCGGGGATGTTGAATGAAAAGTGCCCGCCGTTGTAGCCGCGCTTGGCCGCCGCTGGCGTGGACGCAAAGATTTCGCGGATCAGATCGAAGGCTTTGATGTACGTCACGGGATTCGAACGAGGCGTCCGTCCGATCGGCGATTGATCTACCAGCACCACCTCACGAACCAGCTCCGCGCGTTCCACGCGGCGGCAGGTCACCTTCTCGGCCTTCAACTCTTGGTCCTCATCAAACCCGTCCAGCGCGGATTGCCGCAGGCGCTGCGTCAACGATTGAAAGATCACGTCATGCACCAGCGTCGATTTACCCGACCCCGAAACGCCCGTCACTGCAACCATCATGTCCAGCGGAATTTCGACGTCGATGCCCTTGAGATTGTGGGCGCGAGCCCCAAAGAATTTCACCGTCCGGCGCGGATCAACTTCCCGGCGCTCGCCAGTGCTCTCGGCGTGCAGATCGCCACGCAGGTACTTCGAGGTGAGCGTCGCCGAGCCGTTGCTCATGATCTTGCGGTACGAACCCTCGAAAACAATCTGGCCCCCGAGTTCGCCCGCGCCCGGCCCCATGTCGATGATGTGATCGGCGGCGCGCATGACGTCGGCATCGTGCTCCACCACCACGATGGTGTTGCCCAGGTCGCGCAGTTCCTCGAGAATGCGGATCAGCCGGCCGGTATCGCGGCTATGCAATCCGATGGACGGCTCGTCCAGAACGTAACAGGCGCCCACCAGGCGCGACCCCAGGCAAGTGGCCAGTTGGATGCGCTGCGCTTCCCCGCCCGACAGCGTGGACGACAGGCGATCCAGCGTCAGATAGTCGAGACCAACGTCGTTCAGAAATTTCAACCGCTGGCGTATTTCCACCAGGATCTTGTCGGCGATGGCCAATTCTTCGGGCGACAGTTCGAGCGTTTGAAAGAATTCGTACGCCTGCTCGATGTTCAGCTTCACTACATCGGCGATGGTCTGGCCCGCGATCCGGACGTTGAGCGCGTCGGCGCGCAGTCGCGAGCCCCGGCAATCCGGACAGTTGGCATAACCCCGATAGCGGCTCAGGAAAACGCGCACGTGGACTTTATACTTCTTGGTCTCCACTTCGGCGAAGGCGTCGTGAATCGCCTTCACCACTATGGCCTGCTCTTCCGCCCGCAGGTCGCCGTAAGGCACATTGAGTCGAACCTTGCCACGGGAAGTCTTCTTGAACTGCAAGCCGAATCGCTCATATTGCGGCTTGGTCCAGGGGTCCACCGCGCCTTCGTCGAGCGACAGCCCGGGATTGGGGATCACCAGGTCCATGTCGTAGTCGATGGTGTTTCCGAAACCTTGGCAGCGCGGGCAGGCGCCCATCGGATTGTTAAAGCTGAAAAGGCTCGGCTCCGGCGTCACCAGTTCAATTCCGCAGCGCTTGCAGGCGAACTTCTCGCTGAAGCGCAGGATGGCCGGCGGCGGATTTTGCGGCGTGGCTTCTTCAAAGATCACTTCGCCGGCTTCGCGATAACAGATCTCCGTGGTGTCGACAATGCGCTGGTGCAGATCAGGCGAGATGACAAAACGATCGACTAAGATGAACAACGGCTGGGCGAAGTCGATATCCAGCAGCGACTCGGGCGTGGAAAATTCGAATACTTGAGCGTGCTGGTACAGCCGGTTGAAACCCTTCTTGCGAAGTTCGAACAGATGGTCGCGCAACGCGTCCGTTCCGCCTCCTACGCGCACCGGAAATAGCGCGTACCAGCGCGAACCTTGGGGTTGTTCCAGCATCCTCTTCGCGACGTAATCCACCGTGTCGCGCTGCACCTGGTCGCCGCACTTTGGGCAATAGCTTCGCCCCGCGCGCGCGTAGAGCAACCGCATGTAGTCATAGATCTCGGTTGACGTCGCCACCGTGGAGCGCGGATTCCGCGTGGTGTTCTTCTGGCGGATGGCGATGGGCGGCGCGATGCCGGAGATCTCGTCCACGTCGGGCTTCTCCATGCGCTCCAGGAACTGCCGCGCATAGGCCGACAGCGATTCCACATAGCGCCGCTGGCCCTCCGCGTACACCGTGTCGAACACCAGCGACGATTTGCCGGACCCGGAGACACCGGTGACCACGGTCAACAGATTGTGCGGAATGGCGAGCGACACGTTCTTTAAGTTGTGGACTCGCGCTCCACGGATGAGTATGGATTCTTCCAAGGGATGTTTCGGGAGAGGAGGGCTGCCCCGCCTGCTTGTTTGATTATCCCAAATGCGTCAAGCGGCTCGCAGGTGTTCAGGCATTTTCCCATCCAGGACAAGCGATAATGAGATATGCCGATGGTTCCTGCCGGACACATCCACCGGGGCCACCTCGATGCGATCGTCAAGGAGGCGGCGGCCTTATTAGGGCCCGAGGTGTTGAATGTGGCCTACAGAATAGATCCCGATTCCACGGACGAGCCCTCGATCTTCTTTCGAATCCTGCTCGCGGACTCTGCTGTTCGCGAGGACACCATAGCAAGCGTGACTCGCCGCATCGCGGAAGTCCTTCTCGGAGCTGTACGCCCGTTAGAAGATTGGGGCTTGCGTCCTTACTTCAACTACAGAAGCAAATCCGAGCAGGATCGACATAGGGATCCTGATTTTGAATAGATGGCATACCACGACGACCTGCTAGCCCACGCGTTAGAGTTCGTTCATAGATCCCCACCGACCCAACTTAGCCTTCGGCGCGCTGTCTCCGCCGCGTATTATGCGGTCTTCCATTTCCTCATTTCGGAGGCCACATCCAACTGGGTAAATGATTCCTTGCGCACAGCTCTCGGGCGAGCGTATGAGCACGGCGTCATGAAGACGGCCTCCAACCGGGTTGTAGACACAAAGAAGTTTCCTTTTGCTGGGGAAGATCAGACCGTCGTGAACAGCCTTCGTTTCGTCGGTCGAACCTTCAGCGAGCTTTAGGAAGCGCGAGAGTTCGCAGATTATAATCTCACAAAGGATTTGGGTCCCGCGGAGGCATTGGCGCAAGTCAAATCCGCTGAGGACATCTTCAATACTTGGCCCTCGATAAGCGCGCAGCAAATCGCCCAAGCATATCTGGTTTCGCTCTTCGTTAAGCGCACCTAGGGTTTGCAAACCAAAAAAAACTCCAGAAGCCCCGGAGAAGAAGGGCGGCTTCTGGAGTAACCCGAAGAAGGAAGTGGGTCAGACAACCTGTCGCTGCGCGAGGGCCGGCCGGACGGATCGTCCGCTTCGCTTGGTTTCACGCATGCGTTCCGTGGCGGTGGCAATCGCTTCAGCCAACGGTCGATCTTGAACTTGCACACTGTTCCAACTGAACAGAATGGAGCAGGCGCCCAGTCCGCGCAGCTGGTAGTCCCATAGGCGCTCGGCGATGCGATTCAGCCGGCGCTGCAGCGGCGCACCTTTTTCTCCCCGGCACACCATCACGAATTCGTCATAGGAGGTGCGGCACGAGAAATCGTTTTCGTTCAGCAAACCTGCAATGTGGCTCCCCACCGACTGCATCAACCCCTGGCTGTGCCAAATGCTGCTATCGCTTTCGTTGACGCCGATGGAAATAACCAGTCCGGTAAAAGGCTGCTTGCCGGCGAGTAGTTCTTCGAGCGCGGGCGGCTGGAGCATTCCGCGCAGCTGTTTGCTTGGAGCCCCATTCCAGGCGTCGTCGGCCGGCGGCAGCAGGCTCTGCCTGGGAACGCTCGCGATCAGGCGTTCCCACAGCATGGCGTCAATGGTAAACGCGGGAAGTTGAGTTTCCGCTTTGCTAGATGGCGCCGAGGGAGAGGGCGACGCCATTTCGACGGTGACGGTTTCGCGTTCTATGCGCGATTCGACGGGCGGACGGGACGATGTGGCGACAGGAACCAGTTCTACCAGTGGGCGTTCGGCTGCCAGCCTTTTTACGGGAGCGTAAAAGAGCGGTCCAGGGTAGATCAGCGCGGCGGAACTCTGCTGACCCGGAGTATTACGGATGTAAACGCGCTGCGACTGCTTGCGACGGATATCGAAGACGACTGCAACGGCTGCCGCGGTTAAGATGACCACCACGACGAAAGTCATTTGGAAATCGGTAAAATCCATGACGAGTCGATTGTAAGGGCGCGCCGAAACGCTCGAAATAGCCTGGCGGGTTCAAACTCGGAGGGTACGAGTCAGGGGTTAACAGATGGATCGAGAGTACTAAGAGGTTCAGCGAACCGTACGGCCCCGCTACAAAATCGGCCAGTGTTTAGTCTGCAACTTGCGGCTGGGCTGGGGGCCCGGCCCATCGCTCGACTGCGCGCGCGGCATAGCGTTGTGGAAGTCGATCTCCGCCGTGTTGAATTGCAATGGCCGGTCGAGCACCATCTCCATGGTGGTCCCTCTGGCGAGAATCGCGTCGGGGCCGCGCGACAGCAACACGCCCATTAATCCGGCGGTGGCTCCGGCGGCAGCGCCCAGGCCAGCTCCCAGGCCCGCGTGTCCCGCCGCGGCGCCCGCCAAACCGCCCACGGTTGCGCCCACTCCGGCGGACTCTCCCACCGTCTTGACGTCGCCCGCTTTGTCGCCTTCCCCTTTGATCTTGCCCTCGGATTTGTCCAAGGTTTCCGGCGCGCGCCCATCCAGGCTGCCCATGCGAGCCCGGAAATCGCGCGTCACGCCATTCGGCAAGGTGAGCGAATCAAATCGGACGTACAGTTCGCCGCGGCCTTTCACCCGGCCCGGGCGCTTCACCTCAGTGACCGTTCCCGCCACATAACTGCCGGGAGGAATTACAACATGCCCATTGACGAGAATCGGAAACACGCTCTCCAGATAGACACGCTCGCCGCTCACAGCCGTTTTTGTGCTCACGCTGTTAATCATGCTCAACGGGATGCGCGTGCCCACCGCGACAACGAAATCGTCCGGGTTGGTTGGTTCGGTCCGCTGCGCCGGTGGCGTCCCCAAAGAAGCGGGAGCAGGAGCCGGCGCTGGATCCTGCGCGCCCAGAACGAGCGAGCCTGCCAGCGCTAGTAAGGCCGAGCGATGGTACATGGGGAATGCCTCTCTTCAGTTTAAACGGAAGCCGGAGTTAACGGGTTTCCGCAATCCGCGGGCGCCCTTACTAGCCTTCTTGTCCCTCACCTTCGCCCGAGGCTTCAAGGCAACCAGTTGCAGGGGACCCGATGCCGCGAAGAACACCAGCAACGCCGCGGGCCACAGGTGCAGCAGAATACGCTCGTACGCGGTGCTGATTTCTACCGCCAGGTTGTCGACATAAAGAATGTCCAGCAACAACTCGGCGGCCAGCGTCAGGCCGAGCGCAAGGCCGGCGGTAGACAGCGCCACGCGGTCGCGCGTGTCCACCCTAAAGCGCACGATGTACCAATACAGCGCGAGAGCCAGAACAATCGGTATCAGAAACCCGCCGAAATTGACGAGCATAATCAGCAGCCCCTCTACCGCAAGGATCCAACGCGCGGGATCTGCCAGATGCTTCAGGATGGTGGAGGCCGGGACGGATAGCAACTCACTCGGCGGTGCCACGCGCAGCTTGAACAAGACCACCACCGCCAGTGGGGCCGCCAGGCCAAGCACGAAGCGAAGCAGTTGGGGGCCAAGAAGCTTGGTCTCGCGAAGCCTGAGCAGCGCAATCACGCGCGCCACCACCAGGGCCGCCAGGAAGATGATCCCTTCGTTCCTGGTCCAGGCGGCGAATCCGGCCATCAGGCCCGCCAACGCGCTGAAGCGCAGATCGTCGGGATGCCGGTCCTGCAGGCACAACATCGCAAGCGCAGCCAGGATGTAGAAGCTCAGTGGCACGTCACCATAGAGCGCGGCGCTCAGTGCGACAAAGCTGGCCGTAGCGAGCAAGAGAGCGCCCGCTAGCAAGGCCTGCGCCTTGCCGCGCAAGACCCCGAGAGTGCTCACCAACACTCCCGCCGTGCCCAGGGCAAAAAGAAACGCGATTGCAATCGGCGCATCGCTCGATTCCTGGCGGCCTAGCTTCCAACACAGGGCAATCAGTCCGGGAAGCAACAGTGGATAGTCCGGATGGGTCCAACTTAGACCGCTCGAAAACGCATCCCGCCAGAACGCCCCCGCGCGAAACAGGAATCGAGCTCTCAAATTCCAGACGCTCCAGGCGCCTTCCTCGCCGTTCGGACTGTAGGCCACCGCGCCCACGAACATAATCACAGCCAGCGCCGCCGCCAGCGCGAACAAAGCGGTCAAATACCAGGGAACTGGCGGGCCTTCCGCCCAATCCAGCAGCGTGCCTCGCCTGCCGGTGAAGAAACCCAGCGCCAAAGCGATCACCAGCGAGAAGCCCATCGCCGACGCGAGAACGGTGACACCCGGTCCGGCCACAAGCAGCGTGAGAAAATACAGACACGACGCGACGCCGGCGCCCGTCCCGATGGCCAGTGAAAAAAGGAGAACGTTGTGTTGCGACCAGCGCAGCGGCTGCGGAAACATCCAACGAACCAAGCCGAATCCGGCCAGCCACATTCCGGCCAGGCACAACAACAGCATCATCGTTTCTCGCCCCGGCACAGCTCGATGCCGTCGCCAAACGATTGGAGCGGCCGCAGATGATTGGCCTGCAGAAGCTTCGGATCCAGTTGCTTGCCGTGATAGTTCACAATCACCAGGCTTTCGTTCGCCGTCGGCTTGATGATGGCCGGAGCCAGCGTGTATTGCGTGAGATGAAACTCGGCCAGCGCGCTGGGATCGTTGGGCCGGGTATCGGAAACGTAGCCAAACACCGCGCCCGGTTGAACCGTCTGGCGCAGATTGTTGAAGCGGTCTTCGAAGGCCGCGACACCGAAGGATTTGGTGCGGCGCGTAGCGGCGCCCAAAACGTCCAGCAGAAACCAAAAACTGGAAATGAGCGCGATGGCCGCGAGCGAGAGGACTGCGAATTTATAACGCGCCAAGCCGATCAGTGTACCATTACCGGCAGGTATACCTTGGCAATGCTGATGGCCCCGTCCAGCTGCAGACGAATCTCGGGGTTCGCCCCGCTGGACAGGGGCAACTTCAAGTTGATTTGATACAGGCCGGGGAAACCCGGCGCGACGCCCGCATACTGAATGGCGCCGGGATCGACCGCGGTTCCATCCAGCAGGATGGACAGGTTCGCGCCGGCGATTAAGGGCGCCGCGGCGGTGGGAATCTGGAAACCGTCCGCGGGAGGCGTTGTTTCGCCTAGGCCGGTGGCCCACAGCAGGACAATATCGCCAGGTTTGGCAGGCGATGTCGGAGTCAGCACCGATCCATCGGGAAGCGTGGCAACCGCATTTCGCTCGTCCAGCTGGAAGAGGCCGGGCGCGGCGCGGCCCAGCGTCATTTTGACCGCGCCGTCCACTGCGTAAATGCCGTCGACGGCGACGTAGAGTGTGACCGGACCAGGCAGCAGATCCGGTGGCACCAGGAAATTAACCTGCCCCGGCGAAGCGTAGTACAAGGCGGCGGGAGTATTGTTGATAAGCACCGTGGTCTCGCTAGAGCCGAGCCAGATTGGAAGGGTGCCGCCGGCAATGCCGCTCACTGTGACCTGCGCCGTGCTGTACGCCAGATTCGTTCCATAGATGGTGCCAATGGTGTTGGGAGCAAGCGCGCCGGATTTATTGTCGGCTGCGTTAACAATGCTTTTAGCGGTGTAATAAGGCGCTACCAGCGGCGCGGGTTTTTCGGCCCCCAGTAAGCACCAGACAGTGAAGAGGGCCAGTGGGAAACGAACCAATGGCATTGCCACAATAGTTCAGGACCCAGCCAGAAACTCTCAGGAATATCGCGGGGTATCGCGGTAATGATCGTCACCCCCCGGAGCGGTTAGTGAGCGCCTTCGCACCAGGAAGGATCCACGTTGTTCGTGAGGCCGGAAGTGATAGCGGTGGGCATCGCTTTCACCGGATCGAAAAACATGAGCTGCTGTATCCAAACGTTGTGTTTCCGCTGTTGTCCAGGAAGGGGAGAGAGGCCTTCCGGGGTGACGTATACGATTTCATCGCGGCCCGGCAGCCAGAACGCGGTGTAAGCGCTCGCGACCGTGCTGAGCTTCATATTGGCAAGCTTGACCAGATAATAGTCGTCCTGCCGCTCGCCACTGCCGTCGTTAAGTCCTTCCTCCCCGATCAGCAGCCATTTGCCATCCTCAGTCCAGTCAAGAGAGCGGATCGGAGTTTCGCACCTGCCGATTGCGCCATGGTTATCGATCGGGCAGATGTTGACCTGGATCTGGAACCGGCCGATCTGCCTGCCCGACCGCGACATGACCAGAGTCTCTTCGTTGCCGCAGGCTTCGAGTTCTCCCACTTTCGCATACTGTTCGCAACTCCGCGACTGCGAATCTGGTCTTCCTTTCGGCTCCGGCGCGCGACCGATGACCCTTTCCTCGCCCGTGGCTGGGCTCACGCTCCACAGCGTCACATCGTCGGGTATGTCCCGCGAAGGCGATGTGAATTTGACGATCCGGCCGTCGCATGCGGGATGGTAGTGATCACGAGGCGAGTGCGTCAGCTCTTTCAGAACACCATCTGCCGGATTCCAAAGAAAGATCTGCTGGTAGCTCGCGCCGTGCTCTTTATAAACGCGGCGGCTGAAGATTACCTCTCCGAATGCGGAAGAAACGAACAAGAGCGCCAGAATAACGGTGGCTCGCTGCAGTGTCGCGATCATTTGCAAACGCCCTTGCGGGATTGGCCCTTGCTAGTCATCTTAGATTAATTAACGTGACGCGTTAATAACGTGCGGCATTAGTACCGAGCTACGAGCGGGTCGATCTCCAGGCTCCAGCGGTCGATGCCTCCGGCCATGCTCTGGCAGGCATCGACGCCTTGCTCGCGCAGCCAATGAACCACGTTCAAGCTGCGGACGCCGTGATGGCAGAACACGATCAATGGCGTATCGTCGGCCTGTAGGTCCAGCCGCGAGAGTTCGGCCGGCACCGTTCCCATCGGGATCAGCTCCGCGCCGCCAATACGCGCGAGCTGAAATTCGCCCGGCTCACGGACATCGATCAGGGCGAGCTTCTCACCCGCCTGCAAGCGCCGCTGGACGTCCTGCGGCGTGATCTCAAGCGGTAATGCGGTTTCCGTCAAATCGACTCCATGCATCCATTATGCTTCGCCATCGCGGCCAGCGCCGTCGATCATTGTGCGGGCGCTGGGGCTTTCGCCTGCGGCCGGGGATGATGCATTTGCGCGATGCTCGGTTCCCCCTCGTGCCCGAACAGCTCGGGATGGATGTAGTGGCCCTGATCTCGCTGTGCTTTGTCCACTTCCACCTGGATGCGATGGGCGTTGGCCCATGCGTCTTGACGGATGCCTGTGACCTGCCAAGAGACCTTCACCCCCGGCTTGCTGGTCTTGATGGTGAAGCTGCCGTTGGCGATTTCCGATGCTACGATAGCCTGTGCAAACTGGCCGATCACGGTGAGCTGATAACGGAAGTCCGTGTTGAGAGCCTCGAACCACGCAGGCATCGTCACGATGGCTGTGCCCCCGCCGTCGGTGGTGACGTTGCCGTCGTAGATGTTTTTCATGTCGGGCGATTCGACGAACGAATGGTAGAGATACTTGTTGGCGGGATCGAGCGGATGATCGATCTTGAAGGAGCCGCCGGATTTGCTGAGAGCGCCCTCAATGGCCACATCGCCCCCGAACAAGCCGGCAAACGAACCGCCGCCGCCGCTCCGGGCGTAGATTCCATCGCCCCCCGGTCCCCCGACCGCATCGATGCCGTCGCCTCCACCAGCGATCCCAACACCGGTCCCACCCGTAGCAAGGACGCCGACTCCGCCAATGTACATGGAATTGCCTCCAGAGGCTGTGACGCCAGGCCCCCCGTAATCGTAGTCGGACTGGCCCCGACCGCCCAGCGCATAGACGCCGGGACCGCCATACCCGTCCTCAGAAGAGTTGCCATTTGAGGTTCCGCCATACCCGGCAACTCCCGTACCTCCGGGGTTAGGGCCGGAGACCGCCTGCCCGCCGCTACCAATAATCGCGGGGTCGTACGGCGATAAATTGGTGATTTGGAATAGCGGAAAGACGCCGCCCGGCACGGACGCGAAAAACGGCAACGCGAGAGTTCCTGCCGGACCCTGCGGACCGGCCGGGCCCTGTGGACCAACTGCTCCCACCGTCGCATAAGCTGATCCTGAGTGCGGCACGCTGTTGGTGACGGTCACCAGATACGTGGCCGCAGCGAGTGTCGACGGCACCTCCACCACGATTGCCGTGCTCGTAAACGAAAACACAGTGCGGGATGTTCCGCCCACCGTGACCGTGGGTGCGACGCCGGTCGGACTGAAATTCGAGCCCGCCAGCGAGATGTAGCTTTTCGCCAAATCGACCGTGGCGTGGTCAATCACAGGGGTTTGAGCTTGGCTGACAACTGGCACGGAAACAATCAGCAACAGGATGCACAGTTGCCCGGCTGCTGCCGTATTGATTTTGCAACGCTTCATGGAATCCTCCCATCGTTGACGCACACTTTCTGAACCGCTATCCGGCCCCTACGTCAACCGCCTCATCGATACAAGACAGGCAAGATGGGTTCGACAGGATGGGCCAAAACCACGTCAAGTGTTGGAGAAGTCTATCACGATTTCGGCGCTAGGCAAACGCGGGACTGCTGGATTGCCGAGACGGCTGTCCCGATCCTGCGGCCTCGGCCGGAACAATACGAATCGGCGCGCGTTAGTGCCCGGGCGTCGGTGGCCGGGGATGGTGCATCTCCGCAATGCTCGGTTCACCTTCGTGCCCGAATAGCTCGGGATGGATGTGGTGGCCTTGGTCCCGCTGCGCCTTGTCCACTTCCACCTGAATGCGATGCGCGTTAGCCCAGGCGTCCTGACGGATGCCGGTCACCTGCCAGGAAACTTTTACTCCCGACTTGCTGGTCTTGACGGTGAAGCTTCCGTTGGCGATTTCCGCCGCCACGATAGCTTGGGCGAACTGGCCGATCACGGTGAGCTGATAACGGAAATCGGTATTCAGAGCCTCGAACCATGCGGGCATGCTGATTACGGCTGTGCCGCTGCCATCTGTGGTGACGTTGCCGTTGTAAATGTTCATCATGTCGGGCGATTCAACGAAGGAGTGATAGAGATACTTGTTAGCGGGATCGAGCGGATGATCGATCTTGAACGAGCCGCCGGATTTGCTGAGCGCGCCCAACACTTCTACAGGGCCACTGAATTCGCCAGCAAAACTGGAGGGCGCGACGCTGGCCACGCCGTAGATTCCATCGCCATGAGAAGCTCCCGTGCCCGCGTACGCGTCGATGCCGTCGCCTCCACTCATGCCGGGGACTCCAGACGTCCCACCGCTCCCACCAAAAGCAACCACGCCGGATCCGCCAGCGTACGGGGAATTGCCTCCAGAGGCTGTGACGCCAGGCCCCCCGTAATTGCCTAAGGTATTGCCTCCAGAGGCTGTGACGCCAGGGCCCCCGTTATCATTTTCGGACTGGCCCTGCCCCCCAAGCGCATAGACACCCGAACCGCCAGTGCCGGCCCCAGAAGAGCCGCCATTGGAATCTCCGCCATACCCGGCAACTCCCGTGCCTCCGCTGTTGGGGCCAGAGAGCGCCGGCCCGCCCCTACCAATAATCGCGGGTTCATTCGGCGATGAATTGATGAGGTTGAACAGCGCGAATTCGCCGCCCGACACGGACGCGAAAAACGGCAACGCAAGAGTTCCCGCCGGACCCTGCGGACCAGCCGGACCTGTCGCACCCGCTGGACCTTGTGCGCCTGTGGGTCCTGCTGGACCCTGTGGACCCACTGCCCCCACCGCTATGTAAGCTGAGCCGGAGTGCGGCACGCTGTTGGTGACGGTCACCAGATATGTGGCCGCCGCCAGAGTGGATGGCACCTCCACCACGATTGCCGTGCTCGTAAACGAAAACACGGTGCGGGAAGTTCCACCCACGGTGACACTAGGCGCGACACTGGTCGGGCTGAAGTTTGAACCCGCCAGAGAAATGTAGCTCTTGGCCAAGTTGACAGTGGCGTCCTCAATCACGGGCGTTTGGGCTCGGCTGACAAGTGGCGCGAAAGCAATCAGCAACAGAATGCAGTGTTTCATGGACCCCCCGATTGTCTTGTAGCTTGGTCTCGAAAACGTTCAGGAGTATATCACTGATACCTCCATCCTAGATATTCCGAGATATTCCGAAAAACGATCGATTGCTAAACCTATTCGCCCAATTGGAATCAGCCGAAGTAGGGAAGGTATGAAGGCGAATGTTGAGGTACTTGGAGCCAAGCGGAGCGGCAGGAATGAACCAGACAAAGTGGCGCGGTCTGTTTCTACTGCACCGCGCCAGAATCAGAGGAGGAGAAGGTAGATGATTTACGCTTCTCTATGTAATAAGACGCACACAAGCACCCCCTGGTTCCACTCAACAAAGTCTCGTAGAATGGACAAGATGCGTTCTCACGGAATCGCCGCACTGATATTTCTTGCTTCCGCCGGTTGCCTCTCGGCGCAGTTCACCATCACCACCAATTCCCTGCCAACGGGAATCGTTGGTGAAGCCTATAGCGCACAACTCCAGACCAGTGGCGCGCTGTCCTCGGTTACGTGGTACACATGTCCCCCCGCGGCCAACTGCATCCCTGGGGGGAGCCCGGCGCCCGGGCTGACCCTGGATTCAAGCAGCGGGGCCATCACCGGCGCTCCCACCACCACGGGCGATTTTGGTTTCACCGTGCAGGCGGAGTTCGACGATTCCGCGCCGGTGCAAACCACAAAGTCGCTCTCTATCAGCGTCGTTCTCCCCTGCGTGCCCACCGTTACGCCTGCTTCCCTGCCTCAGGGTGATGTAAACATCCCTTATCCCCAAGTTCAATTCGCCACTTCAGGTTGTCCCGGATCAACATTCACGTTTACGGCACAGTCGGCGAACATTTTCAATCCGAGTATCTTGCCTCAAGGTCTTATCCTTACTAGCTTGGGCATCCTGAAAGGGACGCCTAGCGTTACAGGAACCTTTAGCTTTCTGCTTACACTCACGGACCAAAACCTATATCAAACGCAGCTGCAGTACAGCATCACCATCAATCCGGTACCTTCGTTCACCACCAGTTCGCCGCTACCGAATGGACCGGTGGGCGTCCCCTACTCTCAACAGATCGCCGCCAGCGGTGGAACACCCCCCTATATTTTTTCCATGAGTGGCAATCCCCCTGGGATCACGATTACTGAGAGCGGTCTGCTGAGCGGCACTCCCACCCAGGCTGGAACATTCTCCTTCAACATCGGCGTGCAAGACAGCGTGCGTGCTCAGACCGTTTCACCCTTCCAGGTCACGTTCGCGGCGGCGATTTCTGAACTTCTGGTGACACCTGGGAGTTTGACCTTCAATGCGAGTCTGAACGGCGGTCCCCCCCCTACGCAAGCCCTGGTCATCGCGCCCGCCAACGGAGCCACGCCGCCAGTGAGCTTCTACGTGGTGGTTGATGCCGGGCAGAACAATACGGCTGCGCCTGCGTGGATTACAGTCAATCTCACCAGCGGTGTGGCGCCGGGCGGGCTGGTGGTGAGCGTGGATCAAGGCAGCATGGCGGCAGGAGCCTATGCGGCGCGCATTCAGGTTGTGGACGGCAACGGATTTACTACCGACGTTTCTGTAACGCTCAACGTTGCCAGCGTGACGACGCAACTGACGGTGGCTCCGGCGATGCTGAATTTTGCGGCCCGCTCGGCGACGCCCGGAAACCTGATCGAAAACCTGTTGATATCGAATAGCGGCCCACCGTCGCTCGCCTTCACCGCCTCGGTGGTGAACAGCAGCCCCTGGATCTCCGGCATCACGCCCGTTAGCGGCGTCACCACGCGGAACGCGCCTGTGACCCTTCAGGTTCAGGTGAACACAGACGAGCTGCAGGTGGGCGCCAATACCGATGCGATTCTCATCGCCTCCTCCGCCGGCAACGTACAGATACCTGTGTCGGTATTTGTCGCGGCCAGCGGGTCTGTCCTCGCCGTGGAGAATACCGGTGTCTTGTTCCAGGCCGTCCAAGGCGGCGGATCCACGGCTACCCGAATCGTCAAGGTACTCAACCTGGGCGATCCGAGTTCCACGGTCGTTTGGAACGCCAAATTGGTCGGCGGCTCCAACTGGCTGAATCTGGTTTCCTCCAGCGGTACAGCCACCACCAGCACTCCGGGCGAACTCACTCTGGCCCTGGCTCCAAACGCCACCGAACTGACCGCCGGCCCCTACTACGCGATCGTGCAGATTACAGATTCCCACTCGCTGAATTCGCCGCAATATGTTGCGGTGGTCCTGAACTTGCAGCCCAGTGGCACGGCTCCGGCGCCCTATGTGGCTCCCCCCGGCCTGTTCTTCACTACGGCTGCCGGCGGAACCGCTCCCACCGCTCAGCAAGTCCAGATCAACACCAGCAGCGCAGGGGGCGTTGCATTCGCCGCCGCGGTCTCCACATCCGGCGGCGGCACGTGGCTCAACGTAACGCCCGCCTCGGGGAATACCAGCGGACAAACCGCCGGCTCGGTCGCGGTTTCGGTGAACCCCTCGGGCCTCGCCGCGGGCATCTACTCGGGCGACGTCAACATTTCGATCGGCTCCCTGGTCCAGTCCGTCAACGTCACGTTCGTGGTGCAGAACACCGGCTCTTCGAGCGCGTTTTCACCGTCGATTGGGCGCGTCAGACCCGCGGCGGCCGGTTGCACCCCGAGCAAAATGGCGATTACCGAAACAGGCCTGGTGAATAACTTCGCCGTTCCCGCCGGATGGCCCGCCACTTTAATCGCCCAACTGAACGATGACTGCGCCGTAGCGGTCACCAACGGCAGCGTGGTAGCCAGCTTCTCCAACGGCGATGCGCCGCTCAACCTGGCCGGCGACTCGCTCGGGAACTACTCCGCTACCTGGCAACCCGGCGCGGTGAACACCAGTCTGGTGGTAACCCTCAACGCTACCGCCGGCGCGTTGCAGCCCGCCACGGCCAAGCTCTACGGCGGAGTGGCGCCGAACCACACTCCACCGCCCACCATCGCTCCCGGCGGAACGCTCAACAATCTCAATCCCGTGGTGGGCGCGCCGCTGGCGCCAGGGACCATCGCCCAAGTGTATGGCTCCGCTCTCGCGACCGCGCTCGTCTCCACCGGCGAGCCTCCGCTGCCCACCAATTTCAACAACACTTTCGCGCTGGTTGGGTCCACCGCGGCTCCGCTCTATGCCTTAAGCAGCGGGCAGATCAATATTCAGGTTCCCAACGAAGTTACGGCCACCCAGCAAATCCCCATCATTGTCAGCGTCAACAATGCGCTTACGCTGCCTCAAACGCTCTCGATCGTGCCTACTACGCCGGGAGTGTTGTCGGACAACGACGGCACGACGCCTCCCAGCCTCCAAAATGGAGCGCACATCATCGCGCAGCACTCCGCGAACGGTTCGCTGGTCACCAGCACCAGTCCGGCCAAACCCGGCGAGTATTTGGTGATGTACCTGGTCGGGATGGGCGCCACCAAACCGTCAATTGCCTCCGGGATGGCGACGCCAACAGCGCCTCTTTCGTACGCCACCGTGCAGCCCACGGTCACGGTGGACTCGGCGACGTCCAAAGTCCTGTTTGCAGGACTCACGCCCGGCTTCGTGGGGCTCTATCAGATCGACTTCCAGGTGCCCCCCAACGCGTCTTCGGGCGAGCTGAAGGTCGTCGTAACGCAAAACGGGGTGGCCGCAAACCCGACACTGCTGCCGGTCTCGGAATAGGTCGCCTGTTTCGAATTAGTCGGTAAATCGCGCCGGCCGGTAGGGCTCTAATGAGGTGACTCGCGCGCCGTCTAAAATCTCAAGCGCCGCCAGTTGCCCGATTAACGGCGCCAGCGTCACCCCGCTGTGCATGGCCGCGATATAAAGGTTCGGGCACCGGTCCGAAAAGCCGATAACAGGATATTCGTCCACCGGCATCACACGATGCCCCACCGTGACTCGCTCCACCGCCACGCCGCGGATTCCCGGCAGCACCCGCGCCGCCTCACGCAGAATTCGCTGGCCATTGTCTCCAGGATCGGGCGCCTCGATGTTCGCCGTCCCCACGCCCGCGACAATCTGCCCGCCCACCACCACTCGCCCATCCAGCTTCTGCTTGCAATGCACTCCCGGCGCGATCACCACGCGATCGATCAGCTTTGGCTGCGGCCGCGTATGCACCAGCACGCCCTGCGATACTTTCAGCGGAATGCTCACCTCCGCCATCTCCGCCAGCCGCTGGGTGGCGACGCCGGATGCCAGCACAACCGTGTCGGCGTTGAGCGAACTCTCGCCGGCGCGTATCGCCGTCACCCGGCCACCGTCCAGCTTCAACCCATCGGCGGCGAACGGATAGCGCACTTCCCCGCCTAACTCGCGAACCTGGCGGAGCAGCGCTTTCAGCGCATCCACCGGATCCACCGCGCCCTCGAACTCTGAATGGCAAGCCGTGCCGAATTCACCGGGCGTGACGTTGGGCAACAGCCGCCGGAACTCCTCTTCATCGATCCGATGCGTCGCATAGCCCCACTCCTGGTGCCTTCGCACGCTGTCTGCCAAATCTTCCGTTGTCCCGTCCGCGGGCGTCGCCGGGGACCAAGCCACGCTCCCGCCCCACTGCACCTTCAATTCGCTCCCCAGCTCGATCTCCAGACGCCGCCAGCCCGCCAAACCCAATTGATTCAGATCGAAGTATGCCCGGGGGCGTTTCGAAAACGTCGCATTGATCCATCCGAAAGACTTTTCGGTGGCTCCAGCGCCCGGGCGAACCGCCTCCACGATCACCACCCTCGCGCCGCGCTTCACCAGGTGATAGGCGATGGACGCGCCGATGATTCCAGCGCCCACTACAACAATGCGATTAGCGTCCATTCTCTGATTGGTAACACATCAGCGCGTAATGTTCCTCATGGCCACCGTCCTGCTCGCGGGCGGCCTGTTCTTCTCCATCGGACCCTGCAGCGATTCAATAAGCCCAACTGAAACGCCATGAATGCTAAAATTGAGTTCGGTCCGAATGGAACGAGCCGGTAAGGCCCTCGCCAAACTCAAACTTTCCGATGCTATCTCACCCGACCAGCTGGCCTTCGCCGCCTGGCCGGCCGCGGTGGGCAAGCGCATCGCCGTGCATGCTTGCCCCCTGGCTTTGGTGCGCGGGTCGCTGGTGGTGGAAGCCGACGACGCCATCTGGCAGAAGCAGCTCTTTCATCTGCGTTTCGATATTCTGGCCAAACTCACCGAGGTTCTTGGCGGCGGTATCATTACCGATCTGGAATTTCGCATCGCCCCGGGCACGCCGCGCCGTCCGCCGCAGTCGGCGCAAAGTCACAGTGATATCGTCCCGACGGACGAGGCCGATAGCATCCAGGACCCCGGAATGCGCATCCTATACAAACAGGCGCGTACCAGGGCAAGCCGCGCCTCAGGCGCTGTGACCCGCGCCCCAGGCGCTGTGACAAAGAAGGCTACTGCGTGAAGATCACCGAGTCCAAGGTTCGCGACGTGGCCGACCTCGCGAATCTGAAGCTGAGCGATTTAGAGATCGCGCGGCTGGCAATAGATATGGACGAGATTCTCACTCATATGGACGCGCTCAACGAGATCGACACGTCCACTGTGGAACCCATGGCTCAGGTGCTGTACCAAAGCGAAGAGACCGCTACGCTGCGTCCCGATGAAATAATTCCTCCCATCGGCAATGAAGCCGCTCTTGCCAATGCGCCTCTGGCCGGCGCCGGCTATTACAAGGTTCCCAAGGTGCTTGAGAGGTGATCAAAAAGGACAGATGACTTCCGTCGCCTCACTCACCATAGAGCGGGTGCAAGCCGGCCTCGCCGCCCGTAAATTCAGCGCCAGGGAACTGGCCCAGGCCGCGCTCCAGTTCGCGCAGGCGGAAAATCCCAAGACCAACGCCTATCTTCACTTCTGCCCGGAACGCGCACTGGCCGCGGCCGAACGCGTGGACAAGAAACTGGCCGCCGGCGAAGATGCCGGACCGCTGGCAGGCGTCCCGCTGGCGGTGAAGGACGTGATCGTCACCAAGAGCGTCCGGACCACTTGCGGCTCACGGCTTCTGGAACATTACATCCCGCCCTATGACGCAACAGCCGTTATGCGCCTGGAACAGGCCGGCGCCGTGATTCTCGGCAAAACCAATTGCGACGAGTTCGCCATGGGTTCGTCGAACGAAAATTCCGCGTTCGGACCGGTGCGCAATCCCGTCGCGCTGGATCGCGTCCCGGGTGGTTCCAGCGGCGGCTCGGCTGCCGCGGTTGCGCAGGGAACGGCTGTAGTGGCGCTTGGGCTCCGACACCGGCGGATCGGTCCGCCAGCCCGCCTCGTTCTGCGGCGTCGTCGGCGTCACACCGACCTATGGACGGGTTTCGCGCTATGGGTTGGTCGCCTTCGCCAGTTCGCTCGATCACATCGGGCCTTTCGGACGCACCGTGCGGGATGCGGCGCTGTTGCTCGAAACCATGGCCGGCCGCGACGAGTGCGATGCGACCTCCGCCTTCGCCCCGGTTCCCCGCTATACCGCGCAGATCGATGGCGAAGTGGCCGGCACCAGGATCGGTCTGCCGCGCGAATATTTCGAAGGACTGGCGAGCGAATCGGGCGATCGCATCCAGCAAGCCATCGAGGTGCTAAAGAAGCTGGGCTGCGAAGTGCGCGACATCAGCCTGCCCGCCACCAAATATGCCGTGCCTTGCTACTACATCATCGCTACCGCCGAGGCCAGTTCGAATCTCGCGCGCTACGACGGCGTGCGCTACACCACTCGCGCAAACGAAGAGACGCTCAGCGGCATGTATCGCTCGACGCGCGGGGAGGGTTTCGGCGCCGAGTGCAAGCGCCGCATCATGCTCGGCACTTATGTGCTTGAGCCACGGCTATTACGACGCGTATTACCTGAAGGCGCAAAAAGTGCGCGCGCTGATCGCGGAGGATTTTCGAAGAGCTTTCAGCGAAGTGGATGCCATTGTCGCGCCGGTGTCGCCCTCGCCCGCGTTCAAGATCGGCGAGAAAATAGACGACCCGCTCGAAATGTATTTATCCGACATCTACACCATCACCGGCGATCTGGCCGGCATCCCCTGCATGAGCGTGCCCTGCGGCAAGACTTCCGAGGGCCTGCCTGTCGGCATGCAGATACTCACCAGGCACTTCGACGAAACAGGCATGTTCCGCCTGGCGGACGCTTTTGAAAAGGCTGGCGGCTTCGCCGGCTCAAATTGAAAAATCGAGAGGAGAAATACTGTGGCATTTACCGTTCCCCCGCTTCCTTACGCGTTTGACGCGCTGGAGCCTTATATCGACGCGAAGACCATGGAGATTCATCACGACAAACACCATGCCGCTTACGTCACTAATCTGAACAAGGCGCTGGAATCGGCGCCCGATCTGCAGAGCAAAACCGTGGAAGAGTTGCTCGCCAACAACTGCGCTATCGTGCCTGAGAACATCCGGACCGCGGTCCGCAACAATGGCGGCGGCCATATCAACCATTCGATGTTTTGGACGATTCTCGCGCCTAAAGCCGGAGGCAGCCCCAGCGGCAATGTCGCGGCAGCCATCAACTCCGCGTTCGGCGGCTTCGACGCGTTCAAGGAAAAATTCGGCGCGGCGGCTACTACGCGCTTCGGCTCCGGCTGGGCCTGGCTGGCCAAGACCGGCAAAGGCCTGGAGATTTTTTCGACCGCCAATCAGGACAGCCCGATGATGGAGGGGCATTATCCGATCCTCGGCCTGGATGTTTGGGAGCACGCCTACTATCTCAAGTATCAGAACCGGCGCCCGGAGTACATCGCGGCCTGGTGGAGCGTGGTGAACTGGCCGGAGATCGAGAAGCGCTTCAACTCCGCGAAGTAATCGATCCGCGTTCACGCGCCTTACGGGATTCGGCAATGATCTTATCCACGCGCTTCGCCAGATCCGACGGTTGAAACGGCTTGACCATGTAATCGTCCGCTCCCGATCCGAATCCCCGGGCGATGTCGCTCTCCTGGTTCCTGGCTGTCAGCAGCATAACGGGTATTGCCTGGGTGGCGAGATTGTGGCGGAGCTTCTTCAGCACCTCGAAGCCGTCCAGATCAAGCATGTTCACATCCAGGATGATCGCGTCCGGCTGATGCCGGCCGGCCGTATTCAACGCTTGCTGCCCGCTGCGGGCGATTTTGCAGTCCATTCCGAATTGCCCCAACGTTTCGCAGACCAGGGCAACCAGATCGGGATCATCGTCGGCGACCAGAACCCGAGGCCGCCTTTTTTGCATGTGGAGCGAGTCTCCCGTCGCTGGGAGCGGCTCTGCTTTCCTGATGAGCCGGTACACCCGCAGGAGAACTTCTTCGGCTTCCCAGGGAGCGATCAGAAAATCATACGCCCGCGACGGCAGCTTGGAGAGCGATTCCAACGACGCGCGAGAGCCAATGAATACCGCCGGAATGGACCACTGCGGGCGCTGCGGAGCAGCCTCGGAAGTGGCGGCGCATTGGTTAATGATCACCGCGCCGTACCCCTTCTGACGTTCTATCAATTCGCCGTTCATCGGTTCAATCACAGCCTTAATATTCGCCCGGTTTGCCACGCTGCAGATTCGATTGGCCTCCTCGCCGGAGAAATTGACCAGCCCGATTCGCACATCCATCAGGCCCTTGATGAGATCCAGCGGAAGCTCCGGCTCATGGCGTGTGGCCGCACAAAACCGCCGGCGCGCGCTTTCGATGCCTTTTTCAACCGCATCGTAGTCCAGGCTCGTTGCAGTTAGCAGGTCTTCCATCCTGCGCGCCTGATTGGAGATCCCGGGAAATCCCAACGTCCCTCCCATCCCCGCCCAGCGGTGCAGAACCCGCTGCGCTGCCTGGACGCCGCTATCCGGGTTCGATTTGACCTCCTGCAGCATCGTTCCGCATTGCTCCAGCCCTTCCGCCAGGAAATTGTTTCTCACCTCAGCCAGCAGATCGCCGCTGTCGGACGGAACGTCCGCATCCGCGCCGTTAGTGCTCCCCAGGTAATTCCGCACCTGGCGCGCGAAGGCCGCCGTGTCGATGGGCTTGGAGATAATGGCGTTGCATCCGGCTTCGCGAGCTCTTGCCAGATCGGATGGATGCGTGTAGGCGGTCAGCGCGATGATCGGCGTCTTTTCGTAGACCGGATTCAACCTCAGTTCACGCGTCAATTCCAGCCCATCCTTGCCAGGCAGCTCAAGATCCATCAGCATCAGATCCGAGCGGAACAATTGCAAGAGTTCCTGCGCCCGTTCCGCGCTCTCGGCGATTTGGACCGTGTGGCCGGCTTCTTCCAGCAGGAAACCCACCAGTTTCGACTGCATTACGTTGTCTTCTACCAGCAGGATTTGTACGCCAGCCATCGCCTTGCCTTACATATCGGCCAATCTGGCGTTCCGCTCGACCGCATTTCCCGGAACTGAAATCCGGTTTCACTCGTAGCAGAATCAGGACATAAGAATGAACCAACTTTGGCAAGACCTTCGCTATGGGATTCGGACGCTTGCGAGCAAGCCGGGGTTCACAGTCGCCGCGGTGCTGGTATTGGCTCTGGGGATCGGCGCCAACAGCGCAGTTTTCAGCCTGATCAATGCCTTTCTGCTAAAACCGCTCCAGGTGCAGAAGCCGGAAGAATTGACCGGCCTTTATAGCCGCGACACCAAGCATCCCGACGCTTACCGGGCATTCTCCTACCCCAACTACGTCGACATCCGCGAGAACAACCAGGCCTTCTCCAGCCTGGCGGCGCTGAACATGGCGCTGGTTGGCATTGAGGAAGGCGACAGCACGCGGCGGGCGATGGCCACCGTTGTCTCCTCCAACTACTTTTCCACGTTGGGCGTGACGATGCTGAAAGGCCGGGCGTTCCTGCCGGCGGAAGAAAAGCCAGGCGGAGAGTTGACCGCTATCGTGACCTATTCATTCTGGAAGAAAAAGGGAGAAGATCCGCAGCTGGTGGGCAAGCCAGTACGCATCAATGGCCATCTGTTCACCATCGTGGGCATCACGCCCCAAGGATTCACTGGAACAATGGCGCTGTTGAGCCCCGATGTTTTTGTGCCGCTGAGCTCCTATGGCATGGTGATGAACGACTTTGATGGACAGGTGAAGCCGCTGGCCGCGCGCGACAACAACTCCTTGATGGTGATGGGCCGCTTGAAACCGGGCCTCGCTCCACAGGCTGCCGATGCCACTCTGGCTGTGACTGCCTCCGGGATGGAGAAGGCCTATCCAGCCGAGAACAAAGACCAGACGCTGCTGGTGCAACCGCTCTCGCGCCTGGGTCTCTCCACCAGTCCCAGTACCGATAACGCGCTCAGAGTGCCCGCCATTATGCTGCTTTCGCTCGCCGGCGTGGTGCTGCTGATCGCCTCTTTGAACCTTGCGAATATGATGCTGGCTAAGGGAACGGCGCGGCGCAAGGAAATCGCGATCCGTTTGGCTGTTGGCGGAAACCGACGACGCATCGTGCGTCAACTGGTCACGGAAGGCTTCCTGCTGGCTCTGCTGGGTGGCGCCGCGGGACTTCTGGTCGCTTCCTGGAGCACAACGCTGCTACTGGATTCCATGTCCAGGCTGGTTCCGTTGGACTTTATCTACGACGCTCGGCCGGACGCTCGCGTCCTGGGCTTCACGCTTTTGTTCTGCGCACTGAGCACCGTCGTCTTCGCGCTTTTCCCGGCTTGGAAGCTTTCCAAACCCGACGTGTGGGTGGACCTCAAGGAAAATACGGGCGAGGATGTGGCAGGCCGCGCGCGCCGCTTGTTTTCGCGAGGCAACGTGCTGGTTATGGCGCAACTGGCGCTGTCGCTTGCCATGCTCACCGCCACCGGCCTGTTCGTACACAGCGCCGTGCGGGCGTCCAATATCCAGCCTGGCTTCTCGCTGGACAACGAAGTGCTGGCCGAAGTAGACGCCAGCCTGATCGCCTACGACCAGGCGCGCGGCAGCCAACTCTACAAAACGCTGATAGACCGGCTGCGCAGCGTGCCCGGCGTTCAATCGGTGGCCATCGCGGCCACGGTTCCGTTTGGAATGACGCAGCTCGGCAAGAACGTCACGCCTTCCGGCGCCGCTGTTACCAAAGAGCACCCGGCGCTGGATGCGCGCTACAACATCGTCAGCGAGGATTATTTTCGGACGCTCGGGATTCCTCTCCTGCGCGGGCGGACCTTCAACGCCTCGGAGACCACCCAGGGATCGAAAAGCAGCGCGGCGATGATCGACCAGGGCCTGGCCGATAAACTTTGGCCATCGGGCGATGCAGTGGGCCAGCACATCCGATTAGACGCCGATAAGCGCGACGCGAAACAGGCGCGAGACGTATTGGTGGTGGGCGTGGTGGGCAATATCCGCGAGGAAATCCTGGGCGGAAAGATGCAGCCTCATGTCTACGTTCCTTTTGGACAGGAGTATCAGTCCAACGTGCAGTTCCACGTTCGAGTGGCCGGGGGCGGGCTGGAAGCGGAGAACCGGATGCTGGAAGCCATCCGGCACGAGATCGTGGCTACCGATCAGCGGTTGCCAATTCTCACGCTCCAAACCATGCGCGGGCATCTGGAATCGAGCGATGAGATTTGGATCGTTCGCACCGGCGCGCATATGCTGGAGATATTCGGCGGCGTGGCGCTGCTGCTGGCGGTGATCGGCCTGTACGCCCTGAATTCCTACACGGTGGCGCGGCGGACGCGCGAGATCGGCATACGCATGGCCCTGGGCGCGGATACCTCATCGACGTTGCAAATGATTTTGGCCGAAGGGCTGAAAGTCACCCTGGTGGGTCTGGGCGTGGGATTGTTGCTGGCCATCGGGCTCGGGCGGGTGCTGGCGGGCTTCCTCTTCGACATTCGCGGCTTTGATCCGTTAGTGCTCGGAATTGCTCCGGTGCTGCTCGCGCTAGTCGCTTTGTTCGCCTGCTATGTGCCGGCCCGCAGAGCCGCGCTGGTGGATCCGATGATCGCGCTCCGCTACGAGTAGCCAACCCGTTAGGAACCCCAGCCGAAAAACGTGGCGGCAATTCCAAATGTGTCAATGAACCCGTGTGCCAGAATGCAAGCCCACAGGTTGCTCCCCGACAAGATGTAAGTGGCCCCAAGCACCAGGCCGGCCATCCCGGAGTCGATGATACCCGAGGGACCCTTGTAATAGTGGCCGTATCCAAAAGAGTACGGAGACCGCCAATACACCAATCCAATACGCGGCTTTTGATCGGCCGCCTACGTCTGCCGCGCGCGTGAGCAGGTAGCCGCGGTAGCCGATCTCTTCCCCAAACGCTGCGAAGGTCCACACGATCAACAGCCAACGCAGCGCCACCATCAGGTGCCCGGTAATATCGTCGGAACCACTCGGCCCTATCGCCGGAGGCCAGAAGTGCGCAGTGAGAGGATCGATCACGAACTGACCCAGCAGGATTCTTAGCGCGGCAGCCGCCAGCGCGAGCAAAACCGTTCGGGGCCACGAGCCAGGCCAGCTTAAGCCCATCGCGGTCCAACTCCCATCCCGCAGCCGCACCGAAATCAGGCCGATCACAAACAGAATTGGTACTTCGTTGGGAATAACGTGGTAGACGTTGTGGCCGATCACGATGGCGCTGCCCAGTGCGAACTCGCCCAGGGAGAACCAGCGCCGCGCCGAAGATTGGCTCTTTGACATGCTTAGCCTGGCGGCAACGCGCGCGATTTTCGATATCGGCGGGCGCACCAAAGCGCCAGGCGCGTGGTCAAAATCACCAGCCAGCAACCGGCTGCAAATCCCGCCGGGATGATCCACCAACCGAACAGTTCTCTGCCGCCTAACGGCGGGTTTCCAAACCCAAGGCGAAGGGAGATCTCGAAATCGCTTGTACCGCTGGGAAGAATCCACAATCCCGCGCTCTCCGGATGAAACGGCTTCAACGCGGCGACAAGAATGAAAACGACGCCGAAGAAATATCCCAAAATCGAGCCCAGCAGCACAACAAAACCCGCAGCGCTCCAACTTGCCCAGCGGAACAAACTTTCCAGGATCCGCAGCGGCGACCGGCTGATCTCCGCCCGCGCCAGCAGGCTGTCGGTCATGTATTGGCTGGCCAACTCCTCCGGACGTCCCAGCGCAGCGAGCGCTTCATCCACTCCGGCCGGCGTCACTGATCCGTCCCCAGCCGCCCGGTCCATGATGTGGCTGCGCAGTTCTTCGACGATCTCGCGCGCGTCCTCGTCATTCATGCCGCGCAACCGTTGCCGCAGCCTGCCCAAATATACTTCGATCTTTTTTTGCGCCTCGCCCGACATGGTCCTCTATTTCCCCTTCGCGAGTGGCGCGAGCAAGCGGCTCATGCTCGAAGAAAACTTCGCCCAAATCCCAGCCATCTCGCGGGCCCTCTGCTTCCCAGCCGGCGTGAGCGCGTAATATTTCCGCGGATGCCCGGACTCAGATTCCACCCATTCGCTCTTCACCAGCCCGAGCGACTTTAACCGGCTAAGCAGCGGATACACGGTTCCCTCCGACACGAGCAGGCCGGAATCGCTCTCCATACGCCGCAGAATCTCGAGCCCGTAGAGCTTTCCGTCCCATAGCGCAGCCAGGATGGCCAACTCGAGACATCCCTTGCGGAGTTGCACTTCCCACTTGTCTGCGGCGTCTCGATCGGCCCCGTCACGCTCCTTCATCGCTTCACATATATTGTATTACAAGGTATCATGCTGTCAAGACTAAAAGCCCGCCGTGTCTACCAACCGGCCGGCATCTCTCCCTGTGTCGTTTCTCCGGGCACAAATCCGTGCTCAACTTGCGGTAACATGCAATTTCCACATGGAGTGTGTATTAGAGCTTCGCGGCGTTTCGAAGCACTATCCCTCGCACCACGCCGTCAACGGCGTTTCGCTGAACCTCGCCCGCGGCGAGTTCTTCTCCCTGCTCGGTCCCTCCGGCTGCGGCAAGACGACGACGCTACGCCTGGTCGCTGGATTTGAAGAGCCCACCTCCGGCGAAATTCGCCTCAACGGTTCCAGCATCCAGCACCTGAAACCCTACCAGCGCAACGTCAGCACCGTCTTTCAAAACTACGCGCTCTTCCCGCATCTGACGGTGCGCGACAACGTCGAATTCGGCTTGCGCCGCCGCGCCGGCAATCATATTGGCGATCGAGTTCGCGACGTGCTGGATCTGGTTCAGCTCTCAGGCAAGGAATCGCGCCGCCCCGCCCAGCTCTCCGGCGGCGAACGGCAGCGTGTCGCGCTCGCCCGGTCATTAGTGCTTGAACCCGACGTTCTCCTGCTCGATGAGCCGCTCTCCGCGCTCGATCCCAACCTCCGCAAACAGGTCCGCGCCGAGCTCAAGGCCATCCAGCGCCGCGTCGGCATCACGTTCCTGTTCGTTACCCACGATCAGGAAGAAGCGCTTTCGCTTTCCGACCGCCTGGGCGTCATGAACAAAGGCCGGCTGGAACAGATTGGCACGCCCGAAGAGATTTATCTGCAACCCGCCACGAAATTCGTCGCGTCGTTCCTCGGCGCCGTCAATTGGATCGGCGACGTCGGTGTGCGGCCCGAAGCCATGCGGATTGAGCGCGCACCGTCGAGCAACGGGCACCGCTCGCGCCCCGCCACCATCGTTCACTCCACCTTTCTCGGCAACTGCGTCCACGTGGATACCCGCTTGTCCGATGGCGAACCCGCGGTGGTCGAGATTTCGCGCCTCGGTCGAAAACTTCGCGCCCGGCGAGTCTGTGCACCTCTGGTGGGAACCGGCCGACGAGCTGCGCTTCGAATGAACCGCCTGCGCGCGTGGTTTCTCGCTCCCACCTGGACCGTCAACATCGCGCTGTTTCTCGCGCCGCTCGCCATTATCCTCGGCTATAGCTTCCTCACGCGCGGCGTCTACGGCGGCATCACTTCACCCTGGACCGCGGAAAGTTACGGGCGCCTCATCGATCCCATCTATCTCGCCATTCTCTGGCGGTCGTTCTGGGTGGCGGGCGCATCCACCGCTCTCTGCCTGCTGCTCGGCTTCCCTCTCGCGCTGTTCATCTCGCGCGCCGGCCGGCACAAGAACTTCTATCTCGGCCTCGTGATGCTTCCCTTCTGGACCAGCTTCCTGGTGCGAACCTACGCCTGGATGTTTCTGCTGCGCGACACCGGCCTGCTCAACACCTTCCTCCAGAAGCTCGGCCTCATCCACTCTCCCCTGCCCCTGCTCTATAACGATGGCGCCGTGATCCTCGGCCTGGTCTATGGGTATCTGCCCTTCACCGTCTTGCCGCTCTACGCTACACTCGAACGCCTGGACCGCACGTTGCTCGAAGCCGCGGCCGACCTGGGCGCTAAGCCTTGGGCCGCTCTGATGCGCGTCACTATTCCGCTGTCGGCTCCCGGCATTCGCGCCGGCGCGATCCTGGTCTTCATTCCCTGCCTCGGCGCGTACCTCACGCCTGACCTGTTGGGTGGCGGAAAGTCCGTCATGATCGGCAATCTGATCCAAAATCAATTCACCACCGCGCGCGACTGGCCGTTCGGCTCCGCCGTCTCGCTGGTATTGATGGCCATCGTGATGGTGTTGCTGTTTGTGATCGCGCGCGGCGAAGGTGAGGGCTTATTGTGAAACCTCGCACCGCCGGACTTGCCATCTACGCCGTCGGCGCGTACCTGTTTCTCCACTTGCCCCTGCTGATCCTCGCCATCTTCAGCTTCAATTCTTCGCGCTTTACCGTGTGGGAAGGCTTCTCGCTGCGCTGGTATTCAGCCGCGCTGCACGACTCGCAATTGACCGAATCGGCCTTGAACAGCCTAATCATCGCCGTCGTTGCCACGATAGTCTCCACGGTTCTCGGTACGCTGTGCGCTTATGGCCTGTGGAAGCGCACTTCGCGGCCTCTGGCAGGGTCGCTTTACCTGTCTCTGGTAACTCCCGAAATCGTCACCGGCATTTCGCTGCTCGCCTTCTATCAATGGATCTTCCGCTTCATGCGCGTGCAGCTCGGCATGCACACCGTGATACTCGCCCATGTTTCGTTTTGCATGGCCTACGTGGTAATCGTCGTCATTGCGCGTCTTCGCACGGTGGACGCCACGCTGGAAGAAGCTGCGCTCGATCTGGGCGCGAATGAGTGGCAGGCGTTTCGCTACATCACCCTCCCCGCGATTCTGCCCGGCGTTGTCGCAGCTGCGCTGTTGGCCTTTACCGTTTCTTTCGACGACTATGTCATCACTAGCCTAGTGGCCGGAGTGGATTCCGAGACGCTGCCCATGGTGATTTACGCCATTGCGCGCCGGGGCGTGAACCCGGTTGTCAACGCCATCTCGGCGCTGATCGTCATCGGATTCGGGTCGTTGGTACTGATCTCGGAACGGCTGCGGACAACATGAACCGCCGCTATTTTCTGTTCGGGACACTCGCGGCTGGCGCTGGCGGCCTTTCCGCGTGCTCGAGCGATCGCCGGCCGCGCCTGAATATCTTCAATTGGTCGACCTACATTGCACCGGACACGGTGCCCAAATTCGAATCCGAATTCGGTGTCCGTGTGCGCTACGGCATTTATGAAAGCAATGAGGAGATGCTGGCGCGCGTGATGGGTGGGAATTCCGGCTGGGACATCGTTTTTCCGACCGGCTACATCGTGAAGCCGCTGCTCGCCAATCTGCTGGTGGCGCCCATCCATCGCGAACTGCTCCCCAATCTTTCCCAGCTGGAACCGCGCTTCCAACGGCCCGACTGGGATCCCAATCTCAATTGGTCCATCCCTTATATGGTCACCGCCGCCGGCATCGCCTACAACCGCAAGCTGGACCCGCCGCCCAAAGCCTGGGCCGACATGTGGGACCCGCGTCTGCGCGGCCGCATGACCATGCTCGACGATCCTTTCGACACCATGGGCGCGTCGCTCAAGAAACTCGGCTTTTCGGTGAACGCCACCGATCCCGCGCAGCTGGATCGCGCCCGCGCCGAGTCCATTCGACAGAAACCTCTGCTGCGCGCCTATCTCAACGCCGAAGCTCGCGACCAGTTAGTCAGCGGCGACGTGCTGGCCGCGCACATGTGGAACACCACCGCGCAGCAGGCCATGGACTCTTCGAAAGACGTCGGCTTCGTCTATCCGGCCGAAGGCTATGCCGTCTATCCGGATGCGTCCGTGATCCTGCGCGAGAGCAAGCGACAGGAGCTCGCGCATCAGTTCATCAATTTCTTGCTGCGCCCCGACATCGCCGCCGCCAACGCGCTCACCGCGCGCACCACCACCACCAACGCGGGCGCCCGTAAAATCCTGCCACCTGATTTTCGCGACAATCCGACGCTCTATCCAGCCCCCGATATCGTCGCGCGCGGCGAATGGGCCATCACGCTGGATCCCGTGACGCAGCGCCTGCGCGATCGCCTGTGGACGGAAATCAAGGCCGCCTAGAGCTTGCTAGAACCGCTTTGCTCACGCGCCACCCGACCAGTCTTCTTCGAGTTGTTGTTCTCCGGTGCACGACTCCCCTCGCATCTCCGAACGTCCTGCCGGCCACGACGTCCGGTAGTCTTCGAGTGTGCTGCTAGCGCACGGTTCGGTGACGCGCGGAATTTACTGAGCCGCGCACGTCAGTAAGCGTTGTTTTAAGTTTTTCTGCCACGGGCCGCCAAGGGCACCCGCCCGTTACCATCGTACTGTGCGAGTCTCTCCCTCAGTCGTCATCTTCGATTACGGCAACGTGCTGTGCCAGCCCCAGCCCGTGGCCGACACCCAAGCCATGGCATCCATTCTCGATCTGCCGGTTCCCGCGATTCACCGAACTCTATTGGCAATTCCGCATCGAATACGACGCCGCTGCTCTCGACCCCATCGCTTACTGGAGTACCGTGGCGCAAAGTGCCTCCCGCCAACTCACGCCTGACCAGGTCGCTGAGCTAATCGAGATCGACAGCCGCAGTTGGTCGCATCCCGCGCCGCTCATCCCGCAATGGGCGCGCGAGCTCCGCGCCGCGGGCCTTCGAACCGCCTGCTCTCCAACATGCCGGCGCCGGTCCGCGATTATGTGCTGCGCTGTTCCTGGCTGCCCGAGTTCGACGTCGCGCACATTTTCCTGCGATGTCGGCGTTTGTAAGCCCGAGCCGGAAATCTATCACGACTGCCTAACCCGGCTCGGCGCAAAAGCTTCCGAAGTCCTGTTCCTCGACGACCGCGAACCCAACGTCCGCGCCGCTGAAACCTTAGGCCTGCATGCCATCCTGTTTACGGATGCATCCGGCGCCGCCGGGAGATCGAACGCCGTTTTTCGCTTCCCGCAGCCCTGGGGTAACCTCTTCTGAAGCGCCCGAACCGCCGATAGATTCTGCGTAAAACAATTCTTTATGGTTGCGTTCGTGCCCGAAATCATGCATCATGAGCGATAAGCGTCCTACGAAAGATAAAAGCGTGGCAAGTGCGCCTCAACCCGCTCTGGCACAAATGCTTTTTGCCGCAATGAACGAGCATGAGGCGGTGCTGTCGAGAGTCTCGCGGCTTCTGCATGACGACGTGAGCCAGGTTTTGAGCGCCGTGGGACTGCAGCTGGACGCCATGCGGATGGATTTTCGCGATCAGCGCTCCCGGTTTGGACGCCGCGCCACCGAGATTCAGGAACTCCTGGAACAGGCCATCGAACAGTTACGCGATATCACCAACGAGCTGAACCCTTCCATCGTGGAACGCGCCGGCCTGCAATTCGCGCTGGATCGTTTGATCGGAAAAGCGCGCGCCGGATTTCCCGGCACGTTGCGCTTGCACTTTGACGCTTCCCTGCGCGTGCCCACCATCCTGGCGAAAGCTTTTTACAAAATCGCCGAGTGCGCGCTGGACCTTGCCAAGGCGCACGCCGGGATGCTCGCTGATCGATATTCACGTGAAACGCGCGCAAGGCGAATACGTTCTCGAAATCTCCGACAACGGCCCCGCGGATAGCACGGCCCCCGCGCCTTTGGGACAATTGCTGATGGATTATTATGCTTCCAAGAACCACGTGACGCTCAGAACCGAGCGCGTGGCGGGTAAGGGCAGCGTGGTCCGCGCCAGCTTTCCGTTGCCCGTCGTTGTGCCTGAGGGCGCGGCGCCTGAGAGCGCGCCTGGGAGTGGGAATTAACAGACCATGCCGTTTCAAGTGCTCCTGGTGGACGATCACAAGATCATGCGGGACGGTATCAAGGCCATCCTGCGCCACAGCGACGAGTTTGCGGTGCAGGGAGAAGCCGAGAGCGGAACCGAGGCCGTGCAGATCTGCAAGAAGAAGCGGCCCGACATCATCCTGATGGATATCGGCCTGCCCGGTTTGAACGGCATCGAAACCACCACCGAAATTTTGCGCCACTACCCCGAGGTCAAGATCATCATTTTGTCCATGTATGACGACGAGCATTCGGTGGTCAGCGCCATCCGTTCTGGCGCGCGCGCCTTCGTGCTCAAGAAAGCCTCCGATGGCGATCTGCTGGACGCGCTTCGCGCCGTGGCCAAGGGCGGCTCGTATCTGAGCCCGCAAGTTTCCGATCGGCTGTTGCATCGCATTCAACGGGGCGACCTGGAATCGAAGCCCGTGTCTTCCGCGCTGGACGATCTTTCGCCGCGCGAGTTGCAAGTGCTGCGCCTGGTGGCCGAAGGCAAAACCAGCAAGGAGATCGCGGTCATGCTGGATCTCGGCTTGCAAACCGTCCGCAGCTATCGCAAAACGATGATGAAAAAACTGGGCGTGAACAACGTCGCGGGACTCACTCAAGTGGCCCTGGCGGCCGGCATCACGCGCTTTCCCGTTTCCGCCGCCGGAGCAGGCGAACAGGCTACATGATCAACACGCCCTGGGGATTGCTGCCGGTGGCCGACGCCCACGTTCACTTTTTCTCACACCGGTTTTTCGCTTCGCTCGCCGAACAGAAGGGCCTGCCGGTGACCGCTCTGGCGCCACTTCTGAACTGGCAATTGCCCGCCGAAGATCCCCGCCAGCTGGCCGATGCCTGGGCCCAGGAGCTGGACCGGCAGGGCGTCGCAAAAGCTCGCTTGATCGCGAGCGTTCCCGGTGACGGCGAGTCAGTGATGGCCGCGGTTCGCCGCCATCCCGAGCGATTTTACGGCTACATGATGGTGAACCCGACGGCGCCGGCTGCCGTCGCTCAGGTGGAAGACGGCGCTCGCCAGCGGCCACATTCAAGCGCTCTGCTTTTTTCCGGCGATGCATCGCTATTCCATCCAGGACGATCGCGTCAGTGCCCTGCTCGAACTCGCTTGCCGCGCGGCCGCGTACCGCCGCCTTCGTTCACTGCGGCGTGCTGAGCGTCGGCGTTCGCAAAGCGCTCGGACTGCCTTCGCTGTTCGACATGAAGTTCTCCAACCCCATCGATCTTCACGCCGTTGCGCTGCGCTTCTCCGCAGGTTCGGTTCATAGTGCCCCACTTCGGCGCGGGATATCTCCGCGAGGCGCTTATGCTGTGCGACCTATGCCCGAACGTATACCTGGATACTTCGAGCAGCAATAGCTGGATGCGATACGAAGAGGCACATCTCGATCTCCGCACCGTGTTCCGTCGCGCGCTGGATGTCGCAGGCCCGCAGCGCCTGCTCTTCGGCACCGATTCTTCTTTCTTCCCACGCGGTTGGAATGCTTCCATCTTCGAAACCCAAACCAAGGCGCTCTACGAAATCGGCGTGACCGAAGAAGTGGCGCGCGGGGTTTTCCACGACAACCTGGTCCGCTTATTTTCCTGAGATCGAAGTAAGACATCGCGGCACCTTTATGTTTAGCCATTGGTGGTCCAACCATGGTCGTCAGAATTCGCCGCGCCTCCCAAGGCGCACGCTTCGTTCATCCGTTCGATCCCGCGCCGCGGACCGCGATCCTGGCGCCGGGCTTTTGCCAGACCCCCATGGTGCGAACCTTCCCCGAAGGCTGGAGCGAACGAGCCCGAAGATTCAACCCGGCCTCCGTCGCCGGCCCGCTGCCATTGCTGCGGCGGATGGCGCGCGACACCTGGACGCTTCGAACAAGCCGTGATCGTCTTCACCTACGCCGGCGGCCCCGGCATTTCCCAGCAGGATCGCGAGTCGCTGTGGAAAGCCTTCGGCGTTCCTGTGTTTGAACAATATCTAAGCCCCAGGAACAAGCTGCTGGCCACCGAGTGCGACGCGCACTCGGGCCTGCACGTCGTGTGGCGTCTGCGAAGGACTTCCCTCTCGAACACGAGCGTATGTCGCTTGCGGCAATCCGGCGCCGCGTTTGACCCGCGGATCGAGAATCGAAGAACTGGCCGGGCTTCTAGCCTGATCCGCCGTCCGATTGCTATCCTAGGGTTAAATCGTCGCGAACGTGGCGGAATTGGCAGACGCACCAGACTTAGGATCTGGCTCCCGCAAGGGAATGGGAGTTCGACCCTCCCCGTTCGCACCACAATAAAACTAAGGATTCCGACCAAAACGAACCCGCAGCCGGCGGACGCGTGTTTCTAGGGAGTTGATGGATAATGAAGACGAGGGGTGTAGCACACGCGGAACCCGAGTCCATCAATGCGAGAAACAAAAAAGACATTGGACGTCCGGTGGTACACGCCCCTAACACAACCTTCGGCGATCTTAGGTGTCGCCACTCTCATTTTTGAGGTGACCGCTGCCATAAGCTTGCTCACTAGGAAGCTGTCTGACTCAACAGTATTGTGGCTCTGTGTCGTAATGGGTGTGGTCCCACTGGCCGCGCTAGCCGCCGTAGGGGCGCTTTTCCGCCGGCTACGGACCGATCAGATGATGCCGTCAGGGCCGGAAATGTTGATCAGGAACGACTGGCAGATCTCCCGCAGTGTTTTGGAAGTCAGTAAGCCTCGTGAAATTCAGGGGCCCGCGATTCCTGAAGAGCTGATAGTCAGAGCGATAGAGGTCCTGGGAAGTCGCGACGAGGCGATGCGCTGGCTCGGCACTCCAGTTCGCGCTCTCAATCTTGCCACACCAATATCCATCTTGGGATCGAAAGAAGGCGTAGAACGCGTCAACGACGTGCTTGGCCAGATGGAGCACGGCATTTGGTAGACGATTGACCATCTACCGGGTTTGTACTTCCAGGCATCCAGAAAATGACGGTGGAGGCTCTCGACTCTATGGTGGCCGTTGGAATCACAAGGGAACCGCTGTTCTTTATTGCGCAGCAACGGTTTCTTTGTGCGAGTTGGAAATTCTGGCAAACAGCGCCAAGCTTCCCGTGGACAGGATGCTGATCAGGGTTGAAGGCCCTGATAGTTTGCCGGTCCTTATAATCCGGGACGCGGATCTTCCTCCTGACTGGAACGATCTAGCCGCCCCCCGTTCGACGAAAGACATCGGCACAAATTGGGTTTTGGCGAAAACGACGACAATTCTCTCGGTTCCGTCCGTCGTCGTCCCCCAGGAACGCAACTTTATAATGAACCCTGCTCAGCCGGACTTTCGCAAAATTCGTTTCAGTGCGCCTGAGCCACTTGAATTCGATCCGAGGCTCAAAAGCTAAGTAGCTAAGCGCCCTTAGCCGCGGCGCCCGCATCGAGGCACCGTACGGATAGCTCTAACGAGAAATCAGAATAGTTTTTGTGTGACCAGCGGGCACTATTAATTCGCTACCGGCTGCGGCACCTGCGCTGGTGGTGTCCGCCGGCTCAAATGCGGATGGTTCCAAATCCTCGGCGCACCAGACTTAGGATCTGGCTCCCGCAAGGGAATGGGAGTTCGACCCTCCCCGTTCGCACCACCCATTAACGCGCGGCTGTGGAGTAGAGTTCGGGCGAGCGCGAGGAACCGCGCAGCCAGCTCTCCAGCCAGAACCGGCGGAAGCCGGAGCGCTTGGGAAGCAACGACCTTCCGCAGCAAAATTCGGCGACCTTCGTAAATTCGGCCAGGGTAGAGGAATCGGCCAAGCCGACTTTAAACTCCGAAGCATCGACCAAACTGGGGTCCACGGGGATGGCCGCGATTTTCTCGGCGTCAATGGCCCAGCCGGCTTCGCGCGGAACGGCCTGATCGATAGTCTTTGCGATTGAGAATGAACTTTATCTTGGCGCAGGCCACGCCCCGAGCTTCCAAATCATAGCGCCGGCGCGCGGCCAGATAAAGCGAAGGAGAAGACGGCGCGGTGACGACGAAAACTGCCTGCGAGGCTCGCGCAACCACTTCGGTGGCATCGTTGATCACCTCCGGCAAATCTCCGATTATGATGTCGTAGCGGCTGCGAACGAACGACAGCAGCCGTTGATAACCCCAGGGCGAGACCTGCCGCACACCCAGGCGGCTGACGGAGGAGAGTACGTCAATGCCGCCCAAGTGCGTAACCATCTCGTTCCAACTCTCATCGGTGAGCCGGTGCGAGTCTTCGAGAGCGTCCATGATGGAATAATTGGGACGCAGGTTGTACAACATCGAGATGGGGCCCGCGTGCAAATCGCATTCGAGAATCAGGACCCTTTTTTCGGCGAGCGTAGCCAGGATATGCGCTACGAACAGAGCCGAAGTGGTGGCGCCGCTGCCGGCTTTCGCGGGCTGGAAAGCAAATACCGCGGCAGTCTTCTTGCTGCTGCCGGAATCGAGCGCCTGGAAGATGGCCGTGCGAAATTCATCCGGTTCGCAGGGAATGGGACACACCGAAAAACCACCGAAAGCGGTCTCAAAGACGTCCGGCGCGCTTGCAACGGGCCGATACGCCCAAGATGGCCGTGGAAGGTTGAATGCTACGGATATCGTGTTCGACGGCGTGCGCGGCGGCCTCGTCATCGGCGCCCAGAAAAACCAGCTGCGGCGCGAACGAATTCAGCAAACGCATGCTTTCGTGGGCCTGGGGATAACGCTCCAGGGTGCGAAAGACACAGACATCTTGCGTCAGTGAGCACAGTTGCTGCAGTTGCGCGGTAGTTTCGCGGTCCGTGCCGAAGATCAGTGCCGTCAGCATTTTGAAAGTGGGCTCCCATTTGGACCGGTGCCATCCGGTTCCGCCGGATAGATATGCAATCGGGGGGCCAGCCGTGAGCCTCCTGAAACTGCTGGAAAATACTGAAAACAAATCAAGACACTTTTGTAGGGCGGTGTCATTTTTCCGCCACTGCGTTGAGATTGTGACGCCGCGGTAACGTCGCGGCAACAACGTGCGGTAACATTGACGACAACCTCCGAAGTCTGCTCTAATCGCCAAATGCTCGAAGACCACGTGCGCGCGGTGGCTGAAAACCTGTTGGAAGCCCTGCGATTCTTCGGGCAAGCGCGCGCCGACGCCGAAATTCGTGACTTGCCGGGCGTCTCGTTGATCTATTGCGGGCTGAACTATGCCGCGTTCAATGCGGCGCTGCAGTCGCGGCCGATCGACAGCGACACGCAGGAACTGGGCCGCCTGATCGATGTTTCGGCCGAACATTTCGATGCCCGCGGCCTGCGCTGGACCTATTGGCTGTGCGACCACTTTCTGGAACAGCCGCTGCGCCGGGAAGCGCCGCGCGTCTTCAAACGCCATGGGCTTCGCCACCTAACCGAAGCGCCGGGGATGTACGCCGGCCGGCTGGCGCCCGCCGTTCGAACTCTGCCGACCCTGGACGTGCGGCCAGTAGCCGACGAACCCACCCGGGCGTCCTTCGCCGAAGTGATGTCCACGGCGTTTGAGATTCCGCATTCGGTGAGCATGTCGGTGTACGGCGCCGAGCGAGCGTGGAAGGGGAGCTTCCAAGGCTATGTGGGCTATTCGAACGGCCGCCCGGTAACCACGACGGCCGCCGTCATTACAGGCGATGTCATTGGATTGTACTCGGTGGCCACGCTGCCGCAACACCGCCGGCTGGGATTCGCCGAAGCCATCATGCGACAGGTGGTCCAGGAGGCCGAGCAAACCAGGGGCGTGTCGCGAACCGTGCTGCAAGCAACTTCGTCGGGGCTCTCCTTATATGAAGCGATGGGCTACCGGACGGTGACCAGCTTCCATGTGTTCATCAGCGATTGACGGCGGCCAGTGCACCAGATGCGATCCAGGCGCTCGTGTCTTCGATGTCGGCGGTGAGTGACCGATCGGCGGTCCAGGGAGCGCTGATGCCAGCGAGCGCCGCTCTCACTTGTTCGATGATCGGGCTCGAAGCGAGCGGACGCAGGCAATCGAGCGCTCGCGCGGCGGTCAATAGCTCAATGGCCAGAACGTGGCGGGTGTTGCGCACCACTTGTTTCAATTTCAGGGCCGAAGTCATGCCCATGCTGACGAAGTCCTCTTTATTCCCGCTGGTGGTGATGGAGCCGGTGGAAGCCGGATGAGACAGCACGCGGTTTTCGGCCACCAGCGCGGCGGCGGTTACTTGCAGCATCATGAATCCGGATTCCAGGCCGGCGTGATTGGCGAGAAACGGCGGCAGCTCTTCGTTGAGCGAGGGATTCACCAGCCGGTCGATTCTACGTTCTGAAATACCAGCGAGCACGGTGAGCGCCACCGCCATGGCGTCCAACTGGAGCGCCAACGGCTCGCCGTGGAAATTGCCGCCGGAGAAAATCTCGTCGTCGATCACCAGCGGGTTGTCGGTGACCGAGTTCAATTCAATCTCGAAAGCGCGGCGCGCGGTGGCCAGCGAGTCGCGCACGGCTCCGTGAACCTGCGGGGCGCAGCGCAGCGAGTAAGCGTCCTGCACGCGGCGGCAGGTGATGTGCGATTGGCGAATCTCGCTGCCTTCAAGATAACGGCTGAGATTCGCGGCGCTCTGGAGCTGGCCCGGGAACGGGCGGGTCTGGTGAATGCGCGGATCGAAGGCGCGCGGGGTGCCGCGCAGACCGTCGATGGTCATAGCGCAAATCAGGTCGGCCGCTTCAGCCAGCGCTTCCGAGTCCAGCAGCTGCAGGCCGCCGACCGAGAGCATGGCCTGGGTGCCATTGACCAACGAAATGCCTTCCTTGGATGCCAGGACGATGGGCTGGATATGGGCGCGGCGCAGGGCTTCGGCGCCAGGGACACGAGCGCCGTCGAACTCAGCTTCACCTTCACCGATGAGAACCAGCGCGATGTGAGCGAGCGGCGCGAGATCGCCGCTGGCGCCGACGCTGCCTTGTGAAGGAACCACCGGCGTGACGCCGCGATTCAACAAATCGCACAAGCGTTCCGCAACAACCGGGCGGATTCCCGAAAAGCCCTTGGCCAGCACGTTGGCGCGAATGAGCATCATGCCGCGGACTTCGTCGCGGGCGAGCGGCGTACCCACACCGCAGGCGTGCGAGCGGATGACGTTACGCTGAAGCTGTTCGAGCTCCTCGGGCGGGACGCGAACATCGGCGAGCAATCCAACGCCGGTGTTGACGGCGTAGACCGGGGCATCGCCAAGCGCGAGTTTTTCGACCACCGCGCGCGAGCGAAGCATGGCGGGTAGCGCGGCGGGATCGATCTGAACCGGCTCACCATCTTGGGTGACGCGCTGGAACTCATCGAAGGTGAGACGGGAGCCGTCGAGTGAAATCATAAGCTCCTACCGTTGTACCAGTTGGCAATTGGCTATTGGCGCATTGGCAATTGGGAATTGGCAGGCTACGTTATCGAAAACACCCGGCCCTGGTGCGCTCCCCACAGGATTTGTACCAGACGGTGAGCGATCAGCTCGTGCAGCGTGAGCAGTTCACGATGCGCTGCCGTAATGGCCTGCGCATCTCGAGGATCGCCGGAGTATTCGGCTCCCGCCTTGAGCGCATCGGTGGCTTCCTTGATCACCGGATCGGCGATCGCCTCGCCCGACATTTCCCAAAGCGTGATAAAGCGATCGACGGCCGAAGGGAAGCTGACTTCGAACACGCCGAACTGGCTGGTGGTTCGCGGAGGCTTGTAATCCAGGTTGAAGGGTCCAGTGTAGTTGTGGCTGCGCAGCAGGACCAGGACGTTTAGCCAGTCGAGCGGGTTCACCAGACCGATTCCGATATCGACATCGTGTTTCAGCCGGTAGCCGTCATTAATGTCGAAGTGGAAGAGTTTGCCCGCCACAAGAGCGCGCGCGAGCGCTGCCCGGGGAGCGGCGCCCCACATGAGTTCGTGCAGATACTCAGGATTCAGGCCTACCATTTCCGCGTGCGTCAGAAGCCCGGAAGAGATAAACGCGAGCATGGCGTCGCTGGTGGGGAGAAGAATTTCAGCTTGGGGCTCGAACGGTTTGGCCTCCAGGCAGTGCTTTAGTGGAGAGCGGCCCCGCTCAGCGGATACTTGAATGTCGCGTTCGCACGCCGCGTTCAGCGCTTCGGCATACCAGCGCAATGTATCGGTTTCTTCCACCGCGCCTTGCACGTAGTAGCCGAGCGTACCGGGCCAGTACACGGCAAAGCTCGCGCCCAGTTCGTGACCGATGTCTACATTGTTCCGAACCCGGAATTTCGCGTACTCGCGTACGTGCGGCGATTCGGCGGCCGGCCCTGCCGCCCATACCGCATGGTGAAAGGTCTCCGCGGTCACCATCGAACATCGGACCCCATGTCTGAGCAGTGTTGATTTGATGCGTTCCAGGATCTCCGCTTGCCTGGGAGTGCCCAAAGCGTCCGCGGGAATGACATCGGTATCATGCGTGCACCAATGTCCGATGCCGATCTTCGCGTAATGCCGGATTACGTCTTCAAATCCCAGCGGTGGCCTGGTAGGAGCATGAAACAGGGCGCTGCCGTCATAAGCGGCGGCCCATTGCGGACCGGATAGGAAGTATTTTCGCCGGACTTCCGGGCTATAGGCGCCACCGCAGGCCTTCATCAACCGCGAGACGAGAGATTGTTGTTGCTCAGTCGGAATCGGCTTCATGCAGTCTATCGTTGTACCATGAGCTGGTGATGCGAGGCAGATGGATCGGCTTGCTGTTCGCGTGCATTACCGCGTTTCGTCTGCACGCCGAGAGCGGTCACGACGCCTGGCTGCGGTATCAAGCCCTGCCGGCGCAGCGTGGCCGAAGCTGACCTTCAAGCGCTGGGCGATTCAATAACGTTACTGGGTAGCTCCGAAGTTCTTCTCGCCGCGCGCGACGAACTCTCGCGAGGCCTGCGAGGAATGCTCGGCCGCGTTCCCCGGATCGAGATCGCGGAAAGGGCTCGCGAGGCCAACGCAGCCGGCGATGGTTTCCGCATCAAGACGGTGCGGCAAGGATCAGCCCATTACACGGTGGTCGCCGGCGAAACGGATCGCGGCGTCCTTTATGGCGTCTTTGCGCTTCTGCGTAAGATCGCTTTGGGGCGGCCCATCGACTCCCTGGACGAAACGGAGGTTCCCTACGCGCCCATCCGCTGGGTGAACCATTGGGACAATCTGGACGGCTCAATAGAACGTGGTTACGGAGGCCGTTCCATCTTCTGGGACAACCGGCATGCACGCGCCGATTTGTCGCGCGTCTCCGATTACGGCCGCCTGCTGGCATCGATCGGCATTAACGCTTGCTCCATCAACAACGTCAACGCCGATCCCGCGATTCTGTCGGCCGAAATGCTGCCTGAGATCGCGCGCATCGCAGCGGCATTCCGCCCGTGGGGCGTTCGCGTCGCGATTTCCGTCGATTTTGCGAGCCCCAAAACATTGGGCGGATTGGACACCTTCGATCCTCTCGACGCGCGCGTCGCCCGATGGTGGAGCGCCAAGGTTGACGAGCTGTATCGCGCCATTCCAGACCTGGCGGGAATCATTATCAAAGCCGATTCGGAGGGGCGCGTGGGACCTTCGGCCTATGGGCGGACGCACGCGGATGCGGCGAACGTGGTGGCTCGCGCGCTGCAAGCCTCACGGCGGCCTGCTCTTCTACCGGGGCTTCGTTTACGACCACCACATGGACTGGCGGAATCCGAAGAATGACCGCGCTCGCGCCGCCGACGACAATTTCCGGCCGCTGGATGGAAAATTCGAACCGAACGTGGTGGTGCAAATCAAGAACGGCCCCATCGATTTTCAGGTGCGCGAACCAGCCTCGCCTTTGTTCGGAACTCTGGAAAAAACCAATCAGGCGATCGAGCTTCAGATTACGCAGGAGTATTTCGGGCAGGCGCGTCATACTGTGTTTCTCGCGCCGATGTGGAAAGAAGTTTTGGATTTCGATATGCACGTCGAAGCCTGGCGCCACGGCCACGCCCGTAAAGGCGCTGGTTTCCGGGAGATTGTTCGGCCGGCCGGTGGGCGGTTTCGTTGGCGTCTCGAACGTGGGCCTCGAGCGATAACTGGTTCGGGAATCACCTCTCCCAGGCGAATCTCTACGCGTTCGGCCGCCTGGCATGGAATCCCGATTTGAGCGCGCGCGAAATCTCGGAGGAATGGACGCGCCTTACATTTGGGCCCGATCCGCACAGTCAATTCAACGGTCAACGACATTCAGCTCAGCTCGTGGAAGACTTACGAAAACTATACCGGGCCGCTGGGATTGCAAACCTTGACCGACATCACCGGCAACCACTATGGCGTCAATGTTGAGGCATCCGAGAGAAACGGCTGGGGTCAATGGCACAATGCCGACAGCGCAAGGCGTCGGCATGGATCGCAGCGTAAAGTCGGGAACTGGTTTCGCTGGCCAGTACCGTGCCGAAGTCGCGAAGATTTACGAATCGCCGGCCAGCACGCCCGGATGAGCTGCTGCTCTTCTTCCATCACGTGCCCTACACGTACCGGCTGCATTCCGGCAAGACGGTGATTCAATCCCTGTATGACTCGCATTATGAGGGCGCCGAGGCCGCCGGGAACTACGTCCGGCAGTGGCGAAAGCTGCAGGGCTTGATCGACGAGCGGCGTTACCAGGAAGTGCTGGCGCAACTCGAGTATCAGGCCGGCCAGGCCGAAGTGTGGCGCGACGCAGTGGTGAACTGGTTTCTGAAAACATCCGGCATCCCCGATGAAAAAGGCCGGGCGGGAAAACATCCAGGCCGCATGGAGGCGGAATCCATGCAGCTGGAAGGCTACACCCCGGTTCCAGTCAACTCCTTGGGAAGCGGCGTCCGGCGGAATGGCGGTCTCGTGCGCGATTGCGCAGTGCGCCGCGCGCTTCGTCTTTCAAGGCAGCTGCCAGGCCGGCATGACGTTCGCATCCGCTATTTCGACCAAAACAACGGCGCCGCCCGCTTCCGCATTCTGCTGAACGGCGAACTTCTCGATCAATGGGTTGCTTCGGATCGCTTGCCCAGCGCAGAAGATCGACGGCACGTCTTCTTCGCTCAGAATCGTGTCCGGAGTTGCGCTCAAACCCGGCGACGAGATCCGCATCGAAGGGTCGCCCGACGGCGGAGAATCCGCGGCCTTGGACTATATCGAAATCCGATGAGCGTAATCCAGTGACGGCGTACTGGCTCGGGGTGGACGTGGGAACCGGCGGTTCACGGGCGATCCTGCTCGACTCCACCGGAAAGGAAGCTGCCGCGGTCTCCGTTGCTCACGAAGAAATGGTGATGGAGCAGCCGCTGTGGGCTGAGCAGCGCCCGGAAAACTGGGCCGATGCGGCATTCCAGGCGATTCGCGGTGCGCTGGCTGCCGCCGGAATCACGGGCGATCAGGTCCGAGGCATCGGACTTTCCGGGCAGATGCACGGGCTGGTGATTCTCGATCGCAGACCACCAAGTCATCCGTCCCGCGCTCATCTGGTGCGACCAGCGCAGTCAGCCACAGGTGGATTGGATCAATCAACGCCTTGGCGCCGCGAAGGTGCTGGAGCATACTGCCAATCCGGTGCTGACTGGATTTACCCTGCCGAAACTGTTGTGGGTGCGCGATCACGAGCCGCGAAATTTCGAGCGTGTCCGGCATGTTCTGCTGCCCAAGGACTACGTTCGTTTTTGCCTCACGGGCGAACTCGCTACCGAGGTTTCCGACGCTTCGGGAACCGCGATGTTCGACGTCGTTCACCGCCGCTGGTCGTTCGAAATGATGGATGGTTTGGGCCTGGACCGTTCCATTCTTCCGCGCGCGTACGAGTCCGTCGATGTCACGGGAACGATCTCTGAACACGCCGCGGCGTTGACGGGCTTGGCTCCTGGCACTCCCGTAGCCGGCGGCGGTGGAGATCAGGCTGCTAGCGCGGTGGGCAATGGCGTTGTGGAACCGGGCGCGGTCTCCTGCACGCTGGGAACTTCCGGCGTCATCTTCGCGCACATGGAAGACGTAGCGTACGATCCCGAGGGACGCGTGCATACCTTCTGTCACGCGGTTCCCGACAAGTGGCACGTCATGGGTGTGACGCAAGGAGCCGGTCTGAGTTTGCAATGGTTCCGGAATCAATTCGCGCCGGGCATGTCTTATGACGAATTGCTCACCGAAGCCGCCGAATCGCCTGCCGGCGCGCGCGGATTGTACTGGCTTCCCTATCTGATGGGCGAACGCACTCCGCATTTGGACGCCGCGGCGCGCGGCGGGTGGATCGGCCTGACGGCGAAACATACGCGCGCGGATTTGATTCGAGCGTTGATCGAAGGGGTCGCCTACAGCCAGAAGGATGGTTTGGATTTGGTTGCGGCGCTGGGCGTGAACGTCGCGGTCGATTCGGGCTTCCGGTGGTGGCGCGCGTAGCCGGCTGTGGCGTCAGATCCTGGCCGATGTTTTTGGAAAGCCTGTGGTCACGATGGCTTCTGACGAAGGCTCCGCGTTGGGCGCTGCGATCCTGGCGATGGTCGCGACCGGAGAATACTCGTCTGTTGAAGAAGCCTGTCGCGCGATCGTACGAGGAGCGGGATACTCATCGAGCCTCGGAGCGAGGAAGCGAAAATTTATGCTGCGGGCCACGCCGTGTACCGTTCGCTGTATCCGGCACTGAAGCCAGTCTGTTTCTCATTTCAGCGCGCTCGGGTCGCCCGTCGGCGGCGGCGCGTGATCTTCCAGCGCAGGGGGTCCGAGAAGTTCCAGCAGAACCGGCTTCAAGGCATCCGCCCACACCTGATAACCCTGGAGCGTTGGATGCAGTAAGTCCGGATTCATCATCCCGTCAAACACTTTTCCGTTCTCATCGGCTAGCTTGCGGTTGATATTCAGGTAACGAATCTTCACACCATCGGCGAGCTGCGCAAGATTCGCGTTGATCCTCTCGATCACCGGCATCACTGCCATATTGTCATTGCGGGGAAAAATCGCCGTCACGATAATCGTGGCGCCGGGAGCCTTCGATTGTATCAGCCGCACCACGGCTTCTAAACCTCTTGTGATTCCTTCCGGAGGCTCGCGGTTGCCGACATTGTTTGTTCCGGCCAGTAGGACGATCACCTTCGGATTCACCCCATCGAGCTCGCCGTTTTCCAAACGCCACAGTATGTTTTCGATTTTGTCCGCGCCCCATCCGAAATCCGCGGCATTCCATCCCAAGAAATTGCGCTTCCAATTCGCTAGCAGTTCGGGATAATCGGTAGCTCCCCAGCGCCTTGTAATGGAGTCGCCTTCGAAATAGACGTCGATGCGGCCCTGCTTGCTCTTTGCGAGTAGTTGCCGGTGAGCGATCAGCGAGTTCTCGTCACTGCGCGCCACGGGCGCCTGAGCCAACATGCAGCAGGGGATGGCAAGGGCGGGGATGGTCTTCCACCGCATGGGAACTGCTTATGGCCGTTGAATCAGCTCAATGCGGTTGCCCGCGGGATCGATCGCGATGCCTATGACGATGCCTGTGCTTCCGAACGGACGCGGATCGCCGGCCATTGAGCCGCCAGCGGCCTTGAGGGCGGCCACGGTCGCCGTCATATCCTTCACGTTGAGGATCACATGGGCGATCGGATCCTTCAGGTCGTCGGAATCGCGATGCATGATCACAATGGGTTCGCTCTTGTTGGCTTTTGCGGCATCCACCGTCGCACCGAAGTTCACAAAAACTTCCGGTCCTCCGGGCACATCGATCCGATTGACCTCCTGCATGCCGAACGCGGCTTGATAGAACTTCGCCAACGCAACAGAGTCCTTAGCGCCGATTCGCACCGAGTTCAGCGTCACTTGGGCAAGTGCTGCACTCGCGAGCAGCAGCATGGCGGACATTGCTATCGCAGTCTTGTAAGGGGTCTGCATTGAATCCTCCTTCAGATGCCCGCGTACCAGGCGTAACCTTCCTCTGGTGACGAGGAGCCCAAGCCCTTGCCGAACCGTTTCAGATCGTCGGTTAGCGTCAGGCGCGTGATGTACTTTACGTTCTTGTAGCCCAGCTGGCGCGGAACACGCATGCGGAGAGGTCCGCCGAGGCCCACTGGAAGATCGCCGCCATTCAGGCTGTGGGCGATGAGGGTCTGCGGATGCAAGGCATCGGCCATATCGACGCTGTCCCACCAGTCCCGCTCGATCGAGAAGTACACAACATACTTGGCTGCGGGCAGAACACCCACCTGGTCCAAGACGTGGGAGAGCGGCACGCCGGTCCATTGAGCGATATAAGACCAGCCTTCTTCACAGGCCAGGTGAGTGATCTGGCTGCGCGAAGGATGGCTCTTGAGATCGGCAACCGAAAACGATGCCGGGCGGGCGACCATGCCGTCCACCGCGAGCCGCCAGTCGGCGAAGCCGCCTTGCTGAAGGCGCTTGAACTCTTCGCTGAATGGAGCCACTGGGTTGGCGAACGGTGGGTTCGAAATCTCGCTGGGAGAAAACTCGCGGGCCATGGAGTGGTTGGTGAGGATGCGCTGGGCCGCATAGGTCAGCGTTTCGCCTGCGCCATAGAGACCGCCGGCATCGGGTGGGACTAGTCCGTAGCGCTTCGCAAGACCGCCTGCGACGGCCAGACCCGATGCGCCCGCGGCTGCCGTGATCCCGGCGACGATCATTTTGCGGCGTGAAAAATCGCTCATACGCGCTCCTTATTTGAACCAGAGTGGCCCGTGATCATTGGGCGCGTGCGGTTCCAAAATCCGGCCAGGCCAATCATCACGATGTGAACCACCAGGAAGAGGACAAGCAGCACGGTGACGAAGAAATGAATGGTGCGGGCGGATTGCTGGCCGCCCAAAACAGAGACAGCCCACGGAAACACGGACGCGATGGCGGGCGACATCGCCAGGCCCGTCCAGATGATCAACGGGAAGAGAACGAAGATGACGCATAGGTAGGAGATCCGCTGAAGCAGGTTATACGACCACGCTTCTTCCTCACCCGGCGGCTTGAATCGCAAGTGGTTCGCAATGGCAGTTGAGAAGTTCCGCCACGAAAGATCGGCTCCATTCGGGAGCAGGTTTTTCCGTAAATGCCCGCTAAAAAAGCTGAAGATCACGTACAGCAGGCCAGTCAATACGACTACCCAGGCGGACTGAAAGTGGAGATACCGGCTCCAACCGTTCTGGTCCGGCAGCACATAGCCGTAGCCGGTGGGTACGGACGATCGGGAGGACGGGATCGGAATTTTGAACAACGGCGGAGTGTTTATGTTGCCGGCCTCGCCCCAATAGAAGCGCGGGTGAGAGATCAGAATTTCAATTCCGGTAACCAGCAGGGCAAGAAAGGCCAGGGCGGCGATCCAATGAGTGACGCGGACCAGGACAGAGTGCCGCGAAGGAACCGTCCTGGCTGGGACGGCTGCGGCGGAAGTTGCGGCCCAAGCGGAATCGCTCACACGGGAATGCTAACAAGGGGCGCGCAGGTTGCGCAAGCCGGGTGGGCTCCTGGTAACGGGCTACTCCGTTCGGAGCGCCTCCAATGGATCTATGGAAGCGGCGCGGCGGGCAGGAATGACTGACGCGGCGAATGCGAGCAAGAGGGTGGAGACAGCCGCCAGCGCCAGGATGACCGGATCCAGCGAATCCACCTGGAACAGGAACGACCGCAAAAGACGTGTGGCGAAGAGCGCTGCAATAACTCCCATCCCGCAACCAGCCGCGCCGAGCTTCGCGCCGGAAACAAGAATCAACCGCACCACGCCGGAACGCTGGGAGCCGAGCGCCATCCGGATGGCCATCTCGTGGCTGCGCAACGCGGCGGAGAAGGTGATCACACTGTAGATTCCGAGCCCGGCCAGCAACACAGCCGCGCCTGCAAACGCGGAGATCAGCGTGGCGTTGAAGCGGCGCGACGCCTGGCCTTCCCCAACCACACGGTCCATGGATTCAACCTGGGTGAGCGGAAGTTGCGGATCGATGGAGTGGACGATGACGCGCAGGGATTCGGCCATTTGGCCGGGCGGCAGCTGGCCGCGCAGCACGATGGAACCAGCATTGCCAGTCAGCATGCTGGGAGGCGCGAATGACCCCGCGTCGGCTTTGGCCTGGCTGAAAGGAATGTAGAACTGCTCGGATGTAGCCACATCGGCCGCCACCTGTTTTACATCGCCGATTTCTCCCACTACGGTCAGCCACGGCAAAACGCCCTCCCTTGGGCCGCGGTGCAGGCGTTTGCCGATGGGGTCCTGTCCAGGCCAGTAGTGCTCTGCCAGGGTGCGGTTGATGATGACAACCAGCGGAGCACCGTCGCGATCGGCCGGAGTGAAGTCGCGGCCGCCGATAATCGGAATTCCCTGAGCCTGGAAGTAATTGCCCATCACCTGGGGTATCCATGCCAGATTTAATCCCGCTCCTTTGGGAGGAACGTAGCCTTCAGGAGTGAAGGTGCCCAGGGAGTCTACGCCGGCCGCGGGCAGCATAGAAGTGACGCCCACCGCCTGAACGCCCGGTAACTGCTCCAGCTTGCTGCGCAGGCTTAAGTTGAAAGCGTCTATTGCGGCTTGGTTGGAATATTGCTGCCGAGGCAGGCTAAACCCGGCAGTCAGCGTATGGTCGGCGCGGAATCCGAGGCCGACTGAGCGCATTTTCTCGAAGCTGCCGAGCAGCAGGCCGGAGGCAGAAAGCATCACCAGAGCCACTGCGAGTTCGGCAACCACGAGGGCCGAGCGGAGCCGCGCATGGCCGCCGCCGGCAGTGCCGGTGCGTCCACCTTCTTTCAGAGCTTCATTCACTTCGATGCGTGCGGCGGCGAAGGCCGGGATCAGACCGCAGAGCAGGCCAGTGAATACGGCCAGCCCGAACGCGAACGCTAGCACCCCCCAGTCGAGACCGATGGAACTGACGCGCGGCAGTGTTTCAGGGAGAAAGCCGACACCCACGCGCAGGGCAATCCATGCCAGCGCCAGCCCCAGCAATCCGCCTGAGATGCTGAGCAGCAGCGCCTCAACCAGTGATTGACGAAGAACGGCCGTTCCGCTGGCGCCCAGGGCTAGGCGCACGGAGATTTCGCGCCGGCGGCGAATCACTCGCAGCAGCAACAGCCCGGCGAGATTGGCGCAGGCGATAAAAAGAACCACCGTGACAGCCAGAAAGAGCGTGCGGACCAGCGGCCGGGCTCCCGCTACCGTGATCTCATCCAGCGGCTGGACCGCTGGATGAATTCGACGGTTGGAGAGCGCCGGTGGAAAGTTGCGCATGATTTCCTGAGCGGCGGCGGAAGCGTCGTGCTTGGCTTGCGCTGGGGTGAATCCAGGCTTCAGCCGCCCCACCATGTAGCAGCTCCAGGCTCCGGCGCCCTGAAGTAGTTCAGCCTGGGTGAAGCTCATGGGTACCCAAAGCTCGCTGCGGTTCAACTGACCAGGCGTCAGCGGAAACTCGAATTCGCGCGGCATGACGCCGATCACTTCGTACGGCTTGCGGTCGAGAAGAATCTTCCGGCCCAAAATGTGGGCATCGCCATGGAAGCGGCTGCGCCAGGTCTGATAGCTGAGCACGGCCACCAACTGGCTGCCCTCATCCTCCTGCTGGGTAAAGGCGCGGCCCAGCAGAGGCGCGACGCCCAGAACGGGAAACATAGTTGCGGTAAGGCGAGCAGCGTTGATCTGCTCCGGATCGCCCAGGCCGGAGAACTCATAGGTGGAGGTTGTGTAACCACCCAGGCTGGAGAATGCGTGGGTGTCGCGCATATAAGTGCGAACCCCGGGCGCCGTGACACCAGGCGCGTCGCCGCCATAGTTCACGCCCTCCAGGATGTCGCCGAGTGTGACCAGCCGGGCCTGATCGGGAAATGGCAAAGGCCGCAATAGCACGCCCTCCACGATCGAAAAGATGGCGGTTGTGGCGCCGATCCCGAAGGCCAGCGTGAGCACCGCTGTCAGGGTGAATCCAGGCGATCTGCGCAATTGGCGCTGCGCATGGCGCAAGTCTTGAAAAAAGGATTCCATGGATGCTTCCATTCAGCGCTGGTGCGATAGATACGTTTGGTCCCCCGATCATTTTCCCACGGGCACGCGGCGGCGCAGTTCGTCGAAGAAGTTTTCGAGAAAGATCACGTGGTTCTGAGACTGCTGCGATTCCGGCGTATCGACGGGCATAAGAGCAACGATGCGCTTGCCGTCGGGCGCAAGATCGACGTTCTTGATGGAGTTCGCGCGACCTGCGACCAGCTTCTTCGTCGACCACAGCCGGGGCTTGCCGGGCACGAATGAATCGCCCGTCATGCTATACGCTGCCACCATGATGCGATTGTCTACAGTCTCGAAGAAAAGCTCGCGCCCGTTGCTAGACCACATCGGGTACGCGCCTCCGCCGCTCGAGATTTGCCACTTGCCGCCTCGGTCTGGAAAGGCTCGCACATAAATCTCGGGTGTCCCGGACTCATCGGAAGAATAAGCCATCCACCGCCCGTCAGGAGAAAAGGAGGGATATCGCTCGTCGGCCGGGGTTCCGAGGAAAGTCTCCGGCTTTCCCGCTCGAAGTCCCGAAGTGTTGTTCTCCAGAGGAACGGTCCAGAGGTCAAGCGTGGCGATCGTCGTGTCCATGAACGCCAGCCGCTTTCCGTCGGGCGAGAATGACCAAGGAATTTGGAGTGTGTTCTTGCTGTGGGTCAATGACTGGGGCTGGCCCGCTCCGTCGGCACGAGTCCAGGACATGCCTTCCGGTGTCCCAAACACTATGTAAAGTCCATCCGGACTCCACACCGGAAAATTGGCTGTTCCCGTGAAAGTCAAAGGCGTCATCGTGTCCCGCTCCAAGTCGTAAACCCCGATGTCTTTGCCAGTGACTTCCAGGGCCAGCCGACGGCCGTCCGGTGACAGGCTGGGACGCCCATACACGCCTGGTTTCGCTAACAGCGGCTGCGCGTGTCCTGCGGCGTCGAGCCACTGCACCGTGAACAATCCGCTTCCTTTGCCACTACGGTATATGAGCGTTCCACTCCGCGACAAATCGAGCTGCGCGGATCCGTTCAAGGTGTTGTAAGCGACGTCCTGGAGCACCGGGATGGGCGTGCCGCGGATCTCTAGCTTATCGAGATCGAACGGCACCGCAAACAGCGTTCCCCGGTTGATGTAGAGAAGATGGCCGCTCGGCGAGTAGCGGCCAAAGGTACCCCCCCTTACAAGAGTTTTCCGGCGGTGGTCCGCGAGCGACATGACTTCTATGTCTGCGCCGTCGAAATTGCTGGAGATGTTCGCAGTGAATAGCACCGCTTTGCCGCCGGGCAGGATCTGCGGCCAGACATGAAAAATTTCTCTCCGCGCCATTTGCGTTACGGGCGTTGGCGCGCCTCCGGAGGACGCAACTGACGATAGAAAAGGGGCAATGGCCGAGAGGTTAGCAATGATGTTTCCTTCCGGACCCCAACTGCCGCCGCCAGCGCTCAACACAGCGTCGCATAGTGTGACGGCGCCGCCGCCGTCCACGGAAATCTTGTTCAGGTGCTCCGCCGCGAAAAATGCCACCCACTGGCCGTCGGGCGAGAAAAAAGGCGAGACGGCTCCCTCGGTCCCGGCTAGTTCGGTAGCAGTGGGCTGATCCAGACGGCGGGTGAAGAGGCGGTTCTGCGAAAGATAAACGATTCGTGTGCCATCGGGCGAGATAATGACATCCGCACCGATGGACGAGTCAAGCGAGACTTCCGAGCCGAGATCGACGTCCAGGCGAACCAGCGGTTTGAGGGGTTGATCGACCGGTCGCGTGGCGCGCCAGAGCATCACCCCCAAACCAATCGAAAGCACCGCGAGTACCGCGGCTACCCAACTGAACCGCGACCGTGAGGGAGCGTTTGCAGCTGGCTCGTCCAACAACTCCCACACATCGCCGATATCGCGCAGGCGCTTTTTTGGATCCTTTTCGAGGCACTTGCGTAGCAGCCGCCGCACCTTCGAGGGAGCCTGATTCCAATCCGGTTCCTTGGTGAGCACCTGCGCCAGCGTATCGGAAACGGTCTCGCCTTCAAACAATCTCTTGCCTGTCAGCATCTCGTACAACACCACGCCGAACGCCCAGATATCAGCGCGCTTGTCCACCGCCTTGCCGCGCGCCTGCTCGGGGCTCATATACGCCGCTGTCCCCAGGATCATCCCGGCGCGAGTGGGCGATATAGTGAGCGTCGGCGAATTCACCGGATCCGCTTCCTCACGGTCTCGGCTCAGAACGAAGGCCAGTCCGAAATCGAGAACCTTCACCACACCTGCCGGCGTGATCATGATGTTGGCCGGTTTCAGATCGCGATGGATGATGTTCTTTTCGTGAGCCGCTTCCAGAGCGTCCGCGATTTGCTTTGCGTAGTCCAGAGCGGTGTCAAGCGGGAGGGGTCCGTGGAGAGGCTCTCCCGGCACCAGCTCCATCACCAGCGCGCGATCCTCGATGCCGTAGATCTGCGCGATGTTGGGATGATTCAGCGACGCCAGAACCTTGGCCTCACGCTCAAAGCGTGCGAGACGCTCGGGATCTTGAGCGAACGAAGCGGGAAGAACTTTAATCGCTACGTCGCGATCAAGCTTGGTGTCGCGCGCCCGGTACACCTCACCCATGCCGCCCGCGCCGATGGGCGCGAGGATCTCGTACGGTCCCAGACGAGTCCCGGCGGAGAGTGACATCGGATTTGACCGATTCTACCGTATGACGCCGGGGTGAGTCCTATTGGTTAACGGGCCGCTACGGTTTCCAATCGTCGATTGCTTTCCTCGGCAACGACCCGGCGAGAAAATCGACTAACTCCAGCCGGACGCCGTTGGGATCGATGACGTTGGTGATGCTGGTCTTCGTCGAGCCGACTCGAGGGTCATCCACTTTGACGCCGCGCTCGCGCAACGTTGCGATGGCTGCGCTCTGATTTTCCGGCCAAATGCCGATGTGGCTTAAGCCGACCGGGCGTTCGGCCGTGGACGGCGCCAACTCCAGGAACGTATCCCGCGTGATCTGAAGATAGGCGAGAACGGGCTTGCCGTCGGCGTTCTTGATGGTGAAGGCTTCGTGAAAGCCCATTTTTTCCGTGTAGAAACGCATGGACTCGTCGAAATCCTTCACATAGATTCCAACGTGATTCAGCCGCAGCGCTGGGCCGTGGCTGGTCTGGGCGTTCGAGGGCTGCATCAGAAAAGCTCCTACTCCGATGCCAGCGGCGAACAGAAGGAAACAACCGGCGATTTTGCGCATGAACACCTCTCTTCGTGAATACTCTATCGCATTCGCGGATTGAGGATGGCGAGGTCTTACTTGCCCACCAGGTGTTGCAAGCCCGTGTTGTTCTCTAAACAGACGAACTCGATCAATTCGGTATCCGGCATCAAGCGCTGGTTCAGCTTGTAAGTCCAGGGCCGGGTAAAAGTTTTCGGATCGTCCACCGTGATCTCGATCTCGAGCGTCCCGTAGTTCAAGCGCCGGAAGCGTTCGGTCAGGCGCCCGGCGGTGGTGATGGGCGTGCCCTCCTCGTCGATCCAACCTGGCTCCTTGAAGCCTGTGGTTTGAACCACCAGCGTATCGCCTTCCCACTTGCCGATCGAATAGCCGTACCACCAGGGATCCGGGTCGTTGGTGGGCAGCGGGCGGCCATCGGTGAAAATTTGCCGAATGCCGTCGTTGGCTTCGAACAGGATCAGAACCAGCCCGGGCGCCTGGATGATCTTGCGAGGTTGCGGATGGCTGTCAAGCTGGATGGGGTTTACCGGCAGGCAGTACGCGTCCGGATGATCCTTGCTATGCTCCGCCAATCGCTGCTTGCGAAGCTCCGCGGCCCAAGGCTGGAGCGGCAGGCCGTCGGGAAACAGCGAGGTAAGATTTTGAAATGGACGCGGGCCGGGAGGGGCTGTGGCCAATTGGTTTCCCGGAGCGAACGGCGGTCCGCCGGGAACTGTGCCGGGGCCCCAGATGCCGGAAAGATCGGGGTGACCATCGGCGGCTTTGGGCGCGGGCGCATCCATATTCACGCGGCCATCCGGCAATCTGGGCGCCGATGCCGTCTTGTACGCGGGCCATTGCGCCACTAGCGCTGCGGGAAAAATCGCGAGCGCCAATAGCAGGCTTTCGATGGATCTTGACATGGATGCGCAGGTGGTGAGCGCTCGAATCGTTGTTCCGTGTTACTTCAAACCGCCCCCGGCTCCATTCGTCACGTTGGCCGTCGGCAGCGGTTTCGGTAGAGCCTTCCTCGGCAGCATCTCGGTGCGATTGGCCGCGTCATAGACCACCGATGCCACCACCGCTGCAATTTGCATAAGGTCCGTGGCCTGGATGTGATCCACGGTATCTACATTGGTGTGATGCGTGACAGTTTCATAGTCGAGATCGTCCTGAATAAACTGGAAGCCCGGCAAGCCGACGGCGTCGAATGAAAGGTGGTCGGTTCCACCGGTGTTGCGGATACTGATGGTGGTTACGCCCTGATCGCGGAACGGCGCCAGCCATTGTTCGAAAATCGGCCGCATCGCGTCGTTGCCCTGCAGATAGACTCCACGGACTTTGCCGCTGCCGTTGTCGATATTAAAGTAGCCTGAAAGCTTGGCGTGCTCTTCGGTGAGTTTCATGGTTGCGGGATCGCCGAAGTGTTCCTTGATGTAAGCCTTGGAACCGAGCAGTCCTTGCTCTTCCCCGCTCCATAACGCGATGCGGACGGTGCGGTCCAGTTTCAGATTCAGCGTTTTCAAGATGCGCATCACTTCGATCATCACCGCGCTGCCGGCGCCGTTGTCGGTGGCGCCGGTTCCCGAATGCCAGGAATCGAAGTGCGCTCCCAGCATGACCAATTCGTCTTTCTTTGCGCCGCCGGGAATTTCGCCCGTCAGGTTGTACGAGTCCACGTTGCCGCTGGAGGTGTCCGCCTTCAGGTTCAAGCGCACTTTCACGGGAATGTTCTTCTCCATCAGCCGCAGCATGCGGTTGTACTGTTCGTGCGTTACCTGGAAACTGGGCGGCGCCAGCGGGTCATTGGCATTGTAGGGTCCGGCGGCCTGCGTAACCACCAGGCCGTCGTGGCCCTGGTCGTTGGCGTTCAGCACCGCGAGCACGCCCTGGTCCCGCCAAAACTTCACACGATTGGCCGTGATCTTCCGGCGCTCCTCCGCCAGCTGGTCCCGCACCCAACCGGGCAGGCTCTGGACGAAGCGGCGTTCTTCTGTGGGATCGTCCGGAAACTTCAGCTCCTTCACCTCCGAGAGCTTGGCGATGGGCTTGGGAGCGATACCAATCTCGCTGAGCTCTTTATCGGTGTAGCGCGTGAAGAACGCTTCGGTATCGGACGCCACGTCCCGCTTCGCGGCGATCATCACGATCTTGCCCTTCAGCTTGCCCTTCCAGGCCGCCATGTACTTGTCGAGATCGTCCTGCATCTTCTTGGGGTCCTGTTGCTGGCGGCCGTTGCCGAAAGGCGTCAGAACGGTTTCGCCCGTCACCGGACCGCTGGTGTTGTCCGACCAGGCCAGCGCCTGCGCGTCCAGGGCCGCGTAGCGCGGTTCCAGCATCTCGATCGACGCCTGCTTCAACGACCAACTCCGGCCGAACGGCCCCCATTTTTCCAGCTTCACATTTGCGATGCCGTAGCTCTCCAGCCGCTTCTTTGCCCAGTTGATCGCCTCAAGGAATTCCGGCGAGGCCGTCAGACGCGGCCCGTACACATCGGTGAGATACCCGAGCGTCTCCATGACTTGAGAATTGTCGAACGCCTCAGTTTTGATGCGGCCGACCTGGCCCAGGTCCGGGCGATCCCCGCGCTCCTGTGCGCCCAGAGAAACAACGGCAAGCAGACTGACGAAGAGATAACGAGTCATACGTAGATTCTGACGCACAATGGGGCCGCGTGTCATTTGGTCATGTCCTAAACTGCGTTGAATCGAGCGGCGTGACGGGCCGGTTTCAGTTACTTGGATCTGAATCTTTATCGTGGAAGTTGCACGCCAGCGGGCGGATGTTCTTTTGGCGCAGACGCAAAGGATCACAGGCGTAATCTTCGCGCTGTGACATCCTAAAATCCAAGACAAGGATAAAGGGCTGCTTCACGAATGAGACGGCGACCGCCTCAAACGAGATTCTAGAACCAAGTTTCAATGGACCTGGAAAGTTGTCGTACCTTCCGCGCGCATCTTTTATGTGTAATGTCACCTCAGGGTCTTTACCGCCAGGCATCAGAAGTGTCAGTATCGTTGGCCGATCCGACGGTATCGCCGAAGCCAGTTCCCCAACCAGCGTTGGCAGCGCTACGTCTTTTAGCGCTTCATCGAAGAATCTTTGAGCATCGGAGCCGGCGAGTTTTTCTTTTAATTTGAGCCACAACCTGGTCGTGGGATCTTGTTTGTTGGCGTCCTGGGCGCTCGCGGAAACGGTCACCGTCGAGATGAGAACAATCGTTAGAAAGGCGCGTTGCATTTTTAACCCTTCGCTGCCTTCTTCCGCTTCTTATCACATCACAAAAGGCCCTTGGCTTGTTGCGCGGTGAGCTAAATCCGTGCGCCTTCTACTGGCGGCTGGGCGGATTGCAGGCCGCATCCGGTCAAGCGGCGTAGCCGGGGAGAGCCGGGATATTAATACCAACTCAGCCGCGACTCGATTTGGCCGCGCCAGGCTTCCTCGCCGAGATTCCACAGATCGAGAGCCTCCCAATGAGGCAAGGCGGAGGGCAACTTGCTTAAGATTTCTCGCACGCTCATGCGGGGAGCGGCTTCGAGATATCCAAATCCCAGGGAGTGCGCCAATTGGGTTCCAGCACGGACCACTGCGATGAGAAGGCGATCCGGAGCGGTTGGTTGGTTGTTGAATTTGCCCACCACCGGAAGCAACCAGGCCGGCAGCTTCCAGGTGGCGGCCAGCCAGTCACCAGTGGCGAAACGGTCCAGCCCGAAAAGCAAGCGCTCATATTCGGAAATATTAAATGGCCGGCCAGACTCGAACATGCTATTGGTGAGCGTCAGAAGATTCGCGTATTTGTCCGGATAAGCGGCGATCAATGCGAGCCGCCCGATGTCGTGCAGCAATCCAGCGGCATAAGCGCGCAAGCGGGTAACCTTGTCAACGCTCATCAATTCCTGACAGGTGAACGCGCACGCCAAGGTGTAACGCCAATAACGGCGATCCTCGGTGACATCGAACGCGCGCTGCATGTATTGGCGAACCAACACGCTGAGGGCCATCTCCGCAAGATCGGTGGCTGGGATTGGTTCAATGGAATCGGCCGCGATGCCGCGCCGATTTGCGATCGCCACCAGCTCGCTCAGCAGACCTGATTGCTGTTCAAGAAGCACATGCACGTCGCTATCCGCGGCGTTCGCGAGCGTAGGGATGAGGCTCAGAATTTCCACGGCGAGAGGGGGAAGAGGGGCTATTCGTTCGATCGAAGTTGGTATCGCCACGAAAAGGCCAGCGTATCAGATCCGGGAGGCTATACTGCGTTACAGCGCCTTGATTCGGGCGATTATTCCCCGTGCGATTTCGCGACCGGCTCCTGATGCAATCCCAAGACGGCCGCAATGCTGGGGGCAACCTCCGATTCGACGGTGAGTGGACCTGCATAGCTGAGAAAAGTTCCGTTGGGTCCGTCGAAATATGCCAGCTCTATTCCGAACGCGACATTCATCGCCCGCGCCGGACCTTCCACTCGCACGATCCGCTTCGCCGGACTTACTTCTTCAAGGGTGAGCCCATACCGCCGCGCGAAGTCCGTAACAGCGGCGATGTCGGCTGCGCTGGCGGAGAGGCTCTGTTCGATTTCGTCTCGCGTTTTTCCGGACGGCAGACTGGCAGGCCGGCGAATCACGATTGTTATTTCGACAATCTGATTCGGATCCGCCGGCCGCACCCGGCGCACAGCCTCAGATCGCGGTACGACACTTCCAGCGATCTCGCTGCGCCCGCCAGTCATCCGCCTTGCTCACGCTCCGGTTTGCGCTGCCGACTTGCCGAGCAGAGCATCCACCAGAGCTGCGCCGTTCGGACTGCCAAGTCCGGTGCAAGCGTCCCATTCCTTACCGGCCTGGTAGGGCGTCTTTCCCCCTCCCGCGTTGTTTCCACCTTGCGTGATATCGCGGAATGCGGTCTCCGGCACTTGATAGAACAACGGATTCGCGAATCCGAGCGGCTTTCCCAGCTGCTGGTTGATGAGCGCCACCAAGCCGGCCCACAACGGGGCAACGGCGCTGGTGCCGCCAATCACGGTATTCTTTCCGTCCACGCGAACCTTGTATCCCGTCTCGGGATCGGCATCGCCTGAAACGTCGGGAACACCCCGGCCCTGAAAGTTGGTTTCAGGGTTCTTGGGAACTCCTGCGTCGGCCTGGTAGCTCGGCTGTGGGAACAGATTGCTGACGCCTCCACCGCTGGCGCCTTCGTCAGACGCCAACTCGTTCCATACAACTTCGCTTGTGATTTTCCCGCTAGCGGCAACCAGTTTGGTTCCCCCGCAGGCCAGGACATTGGGATCGGACGCCGGAAAGTCGACATGCAGTTTGCCGTCGGTGACGCCGTCGGTGGAACCGTCGTCGCCGGCCGCCACGGTGACGGTGATGCCCATTTGGGCCGCATCCTCCAAGGCTGCGTCCATCGCGGTACGAGCTTGCGCCGTCCAGGAGTCCTCCGGCCCTCCCCAACTGATGGAAATGATGGATGGCTTATTGACCGGGTCGTGAGCCGCGGTAGCAATGGCGTCGTGAAAACCCCGATCCGTGTTGCCTGCGAAGTAGACCACGATGTTCGCTCCGGGCGCAATAGAGCCGGCTACCTCGATATCCAGCATCACTTCATCGTCGGCTTCCCCGCCCGGCTCATTTTGGCCACCGTCCACTGAGACAGCGATAATCTTAGGCTCAGCGATGCGAAGTTCGCTAAAGTACTTGCTCAGGTCGGCCGTCTTATAACCGCCACCAAGCTCAATGATGGCGATGGTCTGGCCGGCGCCGTTCACTCCGGTTGGAAAATTGTACAGTTGAGCAAGCTGCGTAGGTTCAAAAGAGCCGGTGGTCCCACTCTTTGATCGCGGTCTGAAGTGCGCCTTGGCAACCGGCCGGTTATCCAGGCCGAGCACCGCCATGACGGCGGGCCCAAGCGCTTCCGTTACCGAAAGCGAGCCGGTACGCCCGCGAAAACGCACGCCGCTGCCGGTTTCATAGTTTGCCAGTTCCGTGCCAAAGGCAAGCTGTATGGCATCCGCCGTTCCGGAGACGACAATCGATCGCCGCTCGGGGTGGCGCTCCGACACCGTGAGGCCATGCGCGTGGGCGAAGCGCTCCACCGCGGCTAAGTCGGTCGCAGAAGCGCCATGAACTACCTCATATTGCTCGCGGCTGTCGTGTTTTAATCCGCCCGGCGACGCCGAGGCTGGCTTCTGCCGGTGACGGAGAATCACAGTTGCATGAACGATTTCATCCTCTTTGAGCGCTGAAATCCGTTTGGCCCCGGGCAATGGCTTACGGTCACTTCCCGGAACAGTTGTTCGCTTTTCGTTCGCCATACGAGAACCCTCCTTTTTGCGGTCCTTCCTCCAAATTGCGTGGCCAGATTATCACGCTATAATTCGCAACGCAAGGGCTAATTACGCTCTTTAAACATAGCGATACCATCTTGTTTGTGAACATTCTTTATGCCAATTACTGAAATGGCATACAGTAATCTAAGTTTTAATTCTAAGAAACAGACCGGATGCTAAGGCGCGCGACAATGTGGGAATGAGCAAACCCAGCGAACTTCGGCAACTGCTGCGCCAGGACGGCATCCTCACCGCGCCAGGCGCGTACGACTGCATAACGGCGCGGATGATTGAGCAGGCGGGATTTAGCGCGGTTTACATGACGGGAGCGGGCACGGCGGCCGCGCTGGGTTATCCCGATTACGGGCTGGTGACGATGTCGGAAATGGTGGAGAACGCCGGACGGATCGCCGCGGCGGTGCGGGCGCCGGTGATCGCGGATGCCGATACCGGATACGGAAACCAGCTGAACGTGGTTCGCACGGTGCGGGAGTACGAACAGCGGGGAGTGGCGGGCATTCACCTGGAGGATCAGGCCTTTCCGAAGAAGTGCGGGCATTTGGAGAATAAGGTGATCATTCCGCTGGAGGATTATGTGGCAAAGATTCGCGCGGCGGTATCGGCGAAACGAGATCCGGAGTTTCTGATTATTGCGCGGACGGATGCACGCGCAGTGCTGGGTTTCGAGGAGGCCATCCTCCGGGCGAATGCGTCGCTGGATGCGGGCGCGGACATGGCGTTCGTGGAGGCGCCGGAGTCGCTGGAGGAAGTGGCGGCGGTGCCGCGCCTGGTGCATGGTCCGTGCCTGCTCAACATGGTGTGGCGAGGGAAGACGCCGGACCTCGCGATCGATGACGCGCAGGCCATGGGATACAAGCTGGCGATCCTGCCGGTGCTGTTGTTCAATGCCGTGGTCGGAGTATGCGACCAGATGTTGGATGAACTCAAGCGCCAGAGGCGCCATCCCAGGCCACTGGCGGACGTCGCGCCAAAGGAATTCTTCCGCAGAATGGGCGCCGACGATTGGGATAAGGTGAGGGAGACTAATTCCTAGGCCCGTAGTGCGGCAGCGGGCGATCCAATTCATACGCGCCCAGGTCCGGTGCGCGCCCGGTGAAATCGTCCGTGATGGAAGGAAGCGGGACACCGGCATCGATCGCCGCCGAACCGGGTTTCAACCGAAAATCGAATTCGTCTGGTTTGTAGAGGCGCTGCGGGTCGGATTTGTCGGGGATCCGAACGTTTACGAAAACGTCGTAATCGATGAGAATACTGTGCTGCTCCTGATGCGTCGCGTCGCCATATTCTTTCAGCGATTTGAAGTGCCGCACCACGGGATCGTGCTCATAGTCGGCCGCCACTTCAAACGCCGGCGAGTCCCACTCAAACGCATTCGCGACGCCGGGGTTGGGATGAAAGCCATTGTAATCGGAGGTCGAGTAATTGGTGTAGGTGCTCAAAGTGAATACGGGAGCCAGGTAACCATCGCCTAAAAACAAATTGTTCAGAAAATGCACGTTGGACGCCGGGCGCATCAGTCGCCCCTGGCCGATGAAAGTGTTCTGATAGACCAGAACGCCGGCCGGCGTGTCGATAAACTTCAGCGGTCCTCCGGTAATCGCATCGTAAACCAGGTTGCGATAGAAGTACACCGGGCCGCCGAAGATGGGCTGCGCGCTGAACGCGCCTTGGGCTGAATTGAAGCATCGGTTGCCAAACACCCGGATGTTGCGCGCGCCGCCATCGGCTTCAATGCAGTTGTCCGCCATGTTGGAGAAATCGTTGCCGTAAAAATCGATGGACACAGGCAAGCGATCCGGAATGGGGTTGGGCGTGCCGTCGGGGTCGCCGTAAGTCGCGACATCGATGCCATCGTGCCAGTTGGCGGCATAGTTGTAAGCGACGACGTGCCCTTGGCCATAGACTTTAACCGCATACTCGGAAGTGATGAGAGCCGGATAACCGGGGAATTTGGACCAGATTTGCGCTTCGGTCCAGCTTTGCAGCTTGTTGGGATCGTGCCGGCCGATGAACACATTGTCCGCGATGTAGAAATTCTTCGAACCCGACCAATCGTCTTCCACGCCCCGGCCGATATTCTCAAGCCTGGAATGTTTCAGAGTGAAGCCGCTTGCGCCGGCGATGTTTTTGATGCCAAGGAGAAACGCCACGTTGGTATTGCGAACGGTGATGCCCTCAAAGTAGTTGTAATTCCCGCCCATGAGGTTAAACAGATTCTGACAGCCGTCGCCATCGAATACCGCCTCGCCGTCGCCCGCTCCTTTAATAACGATGGGTCTATCGGGAGTGCCGCTCTGCGTCAGATAGTAAGTGCCATCGAACGGCGTGCCATAAGCGGGCGTGTTGCGATCGAAGCCGCCATACATAAAGCGGCTGTCTTTATACACGCCGGCATGAACCAGGATGATGTCGCCCGGTTGAACGCGCGGTGGCAGTGCGTTGGAATGATCGGACTGATCGGAGCCCATATAATACGCGGCAAGAAGCCCGGTGAACGCGGGTTCCTGCTTCGCGCCTTTGTAACCGAACGGGTAAACATGATAAACATGGCCGCCGGCGGCGGGCTGGGGCTCGGTGCGGGTGCGCACGCTCACAGCCTTTTCCGCTTTGCCCTTGACCCCGTCGGGATCCGAAAGAAAGAAACGGCATTCGTATTCGGCGCCGGGTTCGAGATTGAGAACGCTGCCCGCGAACATGTTGGGCGCGACGTAACTGTAGAAGTGTTTGCCGCCGTCGCGCGGCGCTCCGCCGAATACCTGTTCATGCTGCAGGCGCAAAAGCGGTAGGCCCTGGCGCCACTGCTGCTCGCCTTTCTTGCGATAGGTGACGTCCACGCGCGCATTGCGATTGTCGTCGCCGGCGATTTTCCAGGCGAAGCCGAGCGACACCAGAGTCGGCGGGTCGATGGTGAATTCGCCCGGTGACACGCTGGCTTGACACCAAACGAACGTGGGGAAAAGGGCGGCGAGCAAAATCAGGCGTTGCACAGCCATTCATTTTATATGCAACACCGCTGGCTCACGCGCGCCACTCAGTGATGCACCCACGAACAGGCTCCCGAACAAGAAAATGTGGGTGACTAGGGACGTGACAAAAGCTTCCAGATAGCGCGAGCTCTGGAATGAATCAGCCAGTAACCGTAGCAACCAGGGCAGGTCGATGGGGACCAGCCCGAAGTTCCACACGGCCAACAACGCTGCGAATATCAAAACGTCGAAACGATTCCAGCGGCCCATGATCCAACCAGTAGCCGCCAGGCCAGCGCAGATCAGCGTTAATTGTACGGTTGCAAGCCAGCTTGCGCCCAGCAGGCGCGCGATCAAGCCAAGCAGCGGACGTTCCACTAAGTAAGTAACTGCGAATAGCGCGGCCCAGCCGAGCAGGATCGATCGCGTGGAGATCAACAGGCGATGCCGCATGCTGGCCGTAATCTAACAGGTTTGCTTGAGCGTTAGCGCGTTCCGGACTTAGTGGAACGCGCTCATGCCTCTGACAGCGACCCCGCCGCCGGCGTTGCGGTCTGCAAGTCGGGCCGACGAGAGAACAGCATCCTGAGTCTGTCGCAGGGAAATCAATAGCGATTCGTGCGATACCCGGCGGACAATCGGGTCCACCATCCAGCGGAGCGAAAGCGGAACGTCCCGGCTCAGCGCCATCGCTTCCACTTCGATATAAACGCCGCCGTCGCGCTCTTCGAAGCGTGTAATGCTATGGATTCGCCAGATCATGCCGCTACCTTCGTCTTCGGCCAGCGTGCGCTGCCGATCCGTGCCGTAGCCCGCAATTTCGCGGATGCGTGTCGCTTCGGAGATGCTGTACATCCGGTGATCGCTTACGCGGAAAAACGTGGATCGATAATCGCTATCGAGCGCGGTTCTCAAGATGATCGACTTATTCATCAGCAGCATGGAGAAGCGATCTTCCGATTCGCTTTTGGTTACCGCTTTGGAGTCGATTACAGCGGGGTGATAAATTTCTTTGTAGTGTCCGTAATCGCGGACTACCGGTAGAACATCATGCAGTGTCGCGTTGGGGATAAACACCGCGCCAATCCAGTGGTGAATCAGTCCGGACGGGACTCTTTCAGGAACATGCGGACCCGCGGGTGAAACCAGAATCTCACCGCTCCTGAGCTGGGAGGCGCGATCCGGCTCTTCGTCGATCCACAGAAAAGGGACATCCGTGTTCAGACGCTCCTGCATTCGGGCCGTCGCGGCCCTAACGTACTCTTCCCAGCTTGAAAGCGTCTCCGTCTTGAGGGTGGCGGCGCTCGCCGTTACCGCGACAAGAGCCATTGCGCATGCGAACGCGCGCAGCGCCACCTTGCAAAGTGCTGAACTCACTACATTTCTCCTCACTCATGGTTGAAGGCTCGCTACATATCCACCCGTTAGATGACGGGACGCACCAAAAGTCACATTACTTTTCAGGGATGTTTTGGGATACTCTTTCGAGTAATGACCGCGGCAGATTTTCGACGCATTGCCCTCAGCCTGCAAGGGGCCGAGGAAGGCTCGCACATGGGATCGGCCGATTTCCGGGTTGGAGGAAGAATCTTCGCCACGCTCGCTTCCGAAAGCAAAGGCTATGGCAACCTGATGCTCACGCCGGAACTGCAGGCCGATTTCGTCGCGGAGCAGCCTGACGTGTTTTTGCCGATCGCCGGCGGCTGGGGAAAAAATGGCTCCACTCACATTCGGCTGGCGCAGGCGAATGAGGATTTATTGGCCGGCGCATTGAGAACCGCCTGGAAGCTGCGAATGGAGAAGAACTCCAAGGCAGGTAAGAAGCGCGCTTGAACCTGTCACTGAATCTGCACGACCGTCGATACTGAGGCGTGACCGTGAGGGAGCGGTTTCCCGCGTTTTCACACCTGCGCGTGAGCAAGCGCCCTTAGAAATACGCTTTGATCGCCGTAAACTCGTTGTCGAATTCGCCCAGGATCACTTTAAGGCGTTCGCCAAGCCCGAGTTGCTCCAATACGGCCTGCGGGTCCTCACTGGGGCTTTCGAAAAGGCTGACAAACACTCCCGTTCCCTTCACATAACGATCGGCGGCGTTCAAGACGCGGCTGAGCGTGATCTGCCCGGCTTCCACCGGCGTAGTATCCAGCTCGGGCGACCCGTGAAAGCGTACCGCAGTTTGGATTTCCTCCGGGAGGTTCCACTTCGCCAGCGCTTCGGCCGAAAGTTCGGCGTGCGTCATGCCCAGCACTTGGATCTCATATTCAGGGTCCCACTTCTTGCTTTGCTGGACCAGCAATGAAAGCTGCTTGTATTCCTCGTGCATCCCGATGGCGACCAGCAGCAACCCCAAATCGTGGAATAATCCGGCCGCAAAAGCGCCCTCCGCGTACGCGACGTTCAGACGCTGAGCAAGCAGATCCGAGAGGATTCCGACACCCACCGAATGCTGATTGAAATTCGGGGTGGACCATCCCGCCGGAGTCTTCACCTGGCTCCACATCCGCGCCACCGACATGCTGAGTGCGGCGTTGCGAAGCTTGCTGATTCCGAGCAACGCGACTGCATGGCGGATGGAATTGACAGTCCCGGCCAAACCGTACAGCGCTGAATTCACCAACTTGAGAATGTTGCCCGCGAGTACCGTATCTTTTTCGATGAGATCGGCAATCTTCGAGAACGACACATCTTCACTCGCCAAACTTGCGATCAGGCGATTCAAGATCGGCGAAAAGGGCGGAAGTTGCCCCAAGGCGATCAGGGATCGCTCGCGAACCGTGGGTCTGCCGTCCGTGGGAGTACTGGCGGAAGCTATCACCTTAGGATTATCGTCACTTCAGACGAAAAGCTTGAGTGCTCCGCCTAGTAACATGGAATCCATGGACTTCAGCGCCGCTATCGCGGTCCGCAACCTCCGCAAGGTGTATGGAAACAAGGCGGCTGTGGACGGCCTCGACCTGGAAGTGCCGCGCGGCTGCTTCTTCGGCTTTCTAGGGCCGAATGGGGCGGGCAAAACTACTACCATCCGCATGCTTATGGGCCTGGCGCCCCCCACTTCCGGCTCCATCGAGCTTTTGGGCCTGCCCATGCCCGAGCACGCGCTGGAGGTGAAGGGCAAGATCGGACTGGTTCCCGACGAAACTCTGCTGTTCGACCATCTCACGGGCCTGGAGTTTACCGAGTTCGTGGGAAGAATGTACGGCCTGGAGCGAAGCGTCGCGCGCGAACGGTCGCGGGAACTTCTGGCGCTTTTCGAACTCGACGCCGACCCAGGCAAACTGATCGCCGATTATTCCAAGGGCATGCGCAAGCGCGTGGCGATGGCGGCGGCGCTGATCCACCGGCCCGAATTATTTCTGCTGGACGAGCCGTTTGAGGGCGTGGACGCCGTTGGCGCCAGGCTCATGAAGGACATCCTGCTCGATCAAGTGCGCCGCGGCGCCACCATGTTCCTGACATCGCACGTGCTGGAAGTTGTCGAGCGCCTGTGCGATCGGGTAGCCATCATCCACGATGGAAAGCTAGTGAAATCGGGCACCATGGCCGAGCTGCGCACCGGCTCAGAGACCTTGGAAGACGTCTTTGTTCGCGTGGTGGGCGCCGACCATCCGGCGGAAACGCTGGATTGGTTATAAGGGGATATAGCGCGACTAAAGCGAGCTGCAGGCTCGACCGATCTTCCGGGCGTGGCAGAATTCCCATTGGACGGTCTCGATCAGGTCGATTGGGCACGTCTTGAACATGCCTATGGTCCAGCCACCGATGTTCCGGAGATGCTTCGCGACCTCGCCGGCGACGCTGAGGCCTCACATGCCTTCGACCAGCTGTTTGGCAGCCTCAATCATCAAGGCTCAATTTACTCGGCCACATCGGCGGCGATTCCGTTCCTGATTCAGATTCTCGGGGACGGCCGGCGTTCCGAGCTGGTCCACTTCCTGGGCTCGGTTGCCGAGGCCGGAAAGGCATCCATCGGCGTAGAACTTGGCAAAGGAGTGAGGGTTCTCTCGAGACTGCTGGCCTCCGAAGATCCGGAAGAACGCGAGTCCGCCGCGCGAGCATTGGGCGCGGTGACCGATCACAAAGACGAGGCGATTGAAGCTCTGCGCAAGGGGATCAATGAAGAGCGCGACCAGGAGACTCGCGCCGCAATGGCGGAGTCTCTGGCGACGCTGGACAAAAACTTCGCCCCATCGCGAAGTGCATCGCCACGTGAGAAGTTTCGCGCTGCCTGCGCGGCGGCACGGCGCGAACGAGCCAATACATCCGATAAGACCCTCGATCAACTTGCCGCGAATTGGCGAGTGGCGCTGGAAGGTGACGCGTCGGATGCGGGCGAAATGATTGTGCTCGGAAGGGCGTTCCCGCGAGCGAAGCAATTGCAGTTCTACGCGGCGCTGCTGGTGGAAACCACCGAACCGCTCGAAGCGGTGGTGCTCGCACGCGAGCTGCTGGTGGTGGCGTTTGAGGACCGGCGTCCGGCTTGGGGCGGCTATGGAACTCAGAAGACCCTGTTTTTCCAAGGGAAGCACTGGGTCTCGCTCAGCGCCGTCGGTTCTACCTTCTATGTCCGGGCCGAGGAGCAGACGGCGTTTAGACAGACGTTGGAACAACTGCCCTCCGTCCAGGAGGTTCGGGCTCTGATTGACCAGCTGAAGAGCTCAGGCCAGCAGCCGCCAGAGAACGCGCTGCGGGGCAGGTATTGCGAATTTGCGAAAGTCAGTGGTAAAGCTCCGGCTTGGCAGAAGCCGTTGAACCCGGATCAAAGGCTCGCAGTGGCGGCTATTTCCAAGTGCGACGCGATTTGGGACATCGCCACCAATCTGTGGTCCCTGTTTAGTTTGCCCACCAATCGCGAGGGTTTCGCGGACCTGCTCGACGCGTGAGTGCGGCGTGCCGCTCGGCGATGCATTCAATCTCGCGATTTTGTAAAATCCGATGAAGGCACAGTCAGCCTGCAAGAGTAAGCATAGGAGGAGATCACACATGCAAGGCAAAGCTATCCGGTTCACCCTGTACGTTGGGGTCTTTCTTTCTGTTCTAGTGGTATTGGCCATGGCTGCTCAGGACAAATACACCGTGAAAGTTCCGAACGGGCTCGCATTCTCCGAGTTCAAGGGATACGAAAACTGGGAGGCTGTTGCCCCGAGTTTGACCGACTCCACAAACACGATGAGACTCATCGTTGCGAATCCCGTAATGATTGACGCTTACAAGAAAGGCGTTCCCGGCAATGGGAAACCCTTCCCGGATGGCTCCAAGATTGCGAAGATTGAGTGGAGACCGAAGAAGGTAACCGATGCCCCTTTTTCGGCAAGCGCTCCAGACACGGTGCCTGGTGAGCTGTTTGGGGTCGAGCTCATCCAGAAGGATAGTAAGAGATTCTCGGACACCAACGGATGGGGATATGCCATGTTCTACCGCGACGCCGCATCCGATACGTTCAGGGCAGCCACCTCGGCTGATAAGCCGCCGCAGACCAACGACGCCAAGTGCGGGGCCGCATGCCATAAGCTAGCGGCGGCTAAAGACTACATTTTCACGGCATACCCGAAGAGGTGAACGGAAAAACGCGGAAGCTATTTGCCGCTCACCGTGCTCTCCGCCGCCAAGACATCGTGATTGGCGTTGATTAACACCCGCTTCGGTTTCTTCGGAAGCATCACCTTAAATTCGCTCGACGTGCGGTTTCCTCGCAGCGTGGCCGATCCGATCCGTTGCGGCTGAACATCGAACTCGACGTAAACCGGTACTGGCATCGCAAAGTTATCCGACACCCCGCTCTGAGTGATCTTGCCGGTGAGCAGCGTTTTGCCCTGCTCTGCCGGCGTCAGCGAATAATCCAAATGATAGCTGGGGATTTCCACGCCGTAGACCCAATCGCGGAAAAACCAATCGGCGCGCCCGTTTCCTTCCAGATCCATCGACTTTTTGACGTGCCGATTCACCGCCGACACAAAATCCTCACTGGACGCGTTGCGGCCGCTATTGGTTTTCACAAAATCGTGCATTAGCGCAATGAAATCGTCGTCGTGCGTCTGCGGATCCCACATCAGCCCGCGCAGCATATGCAAAATGTAGCCGCCTTTTGGATAAACCAGCTTTCGATACGCGCTCCCGGTTTTGTAGGTGTCCAGCCGGATTCCCATCCACAGCGGTCCGGCATCGTTGGCCGACCGGCCGAACTCGTTCTTCTCCAGAATCGTCTTGCGGCCGCGCTCCCAGAATTGTTCGGCTTTATCCGGCTTCTTCTCCGTGGCGTCCAGGAACAGGCCGGCGGAAAAATCGGCAAACCCCTCCGAAAGCCACTGGTCGTGATAGGTGGCCCAGCCGACAAGGTGTCCCCACCACTGGTGCGCCACTTCATGCGGCGTCACCTCCTGGATAAAGTCGGCGAAACGGAACGCGTTGCCGCCCATCAGCGACCAACGCTGCGTGCTGTCCAAAAAAGCGCTCACCGGCAGATAGACCAGCGTCGGCCAGGATTGGCCGAAGTTGAATTGAGGCTGTTGTGTAATGGCGATTCTCCCGTAGGGCAGTTCTCCGAAATAATGCGTGTAGACGCGAATCGAATTCTCGGCGTCGACGGCGGCGTTGTCGGCCATGGCCGACGGCGACATCACGCCGAAGCCGCGGCCGCGAAGATAATCGGGCACCTCGCTGGTGGCGTAGGCTTCCAGATCGTAGTGAGTGACATCGTCGCGGCGCTCCTTCTTCTTGTAGTTGCCGTAGTTGAATCCGGCTACCGCGAGCGGCGTATCGGAAACCCATTGCGACGCTGCATAGTCGTCCTCGCGCCATTCCTTCACCAGTTTTCCCACGCCCACCAAAGTAAATTGCTTGGGCACCTTGAACGTCAGGTCGTAGGTGGCGCGGTCCTGGAAGCTGTTCAGGCTTGGATACCAGCTTGTCCGGGCGCCTACCGCGTAGTTGCCTTGTCCGGCGTCGCTGATAACCTTGTTGCCTTCATACTGGATGCGCAAGGTGTAGGACTGGCCTTTGACTGCCGCTTGCGGCAGCAGTGCGTAGAAGGAACCGTCCTGTTTGCGGTCTTCCTGTATGTAGGACGCGTCTTTGCCGTCCGCGGTGGCCACGCTGGTAACGCGCAAAGAGGGGAGCAGCCCGAAATCGATGACGCGATCTCCGTCGCGGAGCGCTTCGAAGGTCACCTCCGCGTTGGCGGTTAGGCGTCCGTTTCTGGCAATCGCGGTTTCGATGCGGTAATGCTTGGTGGCCACGATGCGCTTGTCTTCGCTCGAGCTTGCGGTTTTAGCCTTAAACTCCGCGTCGGTGTGGCTCAGGTAAAGAATCGCATCGCGCTTTTCCCCGGGATCGATGTTGATCAGTCCCACCTCCTCGGGTGAAGGCATGTGACGCATCGCGCCGCGCGGCGCAATCAGGAACCGAAGATCGTGATAGCGGCGGCCGTGTACGTAGGCGGCGAACGAAGCGGCGCTGTGCGGGTTGTATAGCTCGGCCGCCAGTTCGGCTTCCACATTGGGGATGTCTTCGTTGAACAGCATGGCCTGCAGCATGCTCTGCGGGTTTTCGACGCGCTGCCGCATACGGTTCCGGAACGCGCGCAGCGCGTCTTCAACACCGCTGTTCGACGGTGTCCCAAATCCGGCGCTCTTCAGCTCCTCGTAGGTGCCATCGGTGAAACACAGCACTGCGGCGTCGAATTCTTCGTCCATCGCGGCTTCCTCGGTGAGCATTTTGAAATAGGCCGCCTCCAGACTGAAGGCCGGCGCGAAATGCAGCGATCCCTGGCCCACGAATACCCCCATCGCCACGCGGCCGAGAACGGGCGGAAGGAACGCGACCACGCCCGATTTCAGGCGCAGTTCGCCAATATCGCGCCGGAGCACCACGTTCTCCACGCTGAAAGCTTTCGCCAACCCGGAGTCTCGCAGCGCGCGATAGTTCGGATCGGAGTTGGCCAGCGCGGAGCGTTTACCCGCCACCTCCAGGCTTGCTTCCTGCGCCTGGATCGTGAGCTGAATGTTGAACTCGACAGACGGCTGCTGGCCGATAGTCACGATATTCTGAAACTGTTCAAAACCGGGGGCGCGCACGCTGACCTGATAGTCGCCGGGCGCGAGCCCATCCACGGAGAAGCGGCCTTGAGTATCCGTTTGCGCCGCTCTCGGAGCGCTGAGCCCCGCTCCAGACACAGTGACTTCGGCCTTTGCGACCACCGCTCCACTGGGATCATGCACCACACCCTGAATCGTGGCAGCCACGGCGCCGGCGGCGAACGCCAGCATAAATACAAAAGCGCTTGGTTTTACAAGTTTGAACATCAAATCGGCCCGCCTTTGCCACCGAGTATCCCGTTCATCGCTGGCTATTTCCGCGATGCTGTACACTTACGAGCGGGAGATACTTAGGAGAAGACTTTCATGCCTACTATCACGACCAAAGACGGTATAGAGATTTACTACAAGGACTGGGGTACAGGACAGCCTATAGTTTTCAGCCATGGTTGGCCGCTCAGCGCGGACGATTGGGATAACCAGATGTTGTTCTTCCTGCATCACGGCTATCGGGTGATCGCCCATGATCGCCGTGGGCACGGCCGCTCCACTCAGACCGCCGACGGCCACGATATGGACCATTATGCCGACGACCTGGCGGCTCTTACGGCGCATCTCGACCTGAAAAATGCCATCCATGTTGGCCATTCCACCGGGGGCGGCGAGGTGACGCGCTATCTGGCGCGGCATGGCGAAAGCCGGGTAAGCAAGGCAGCGCTGATCAGCGCGGTGCCGCCTCTCATGGTGAAGACCGCCGCCAATCCGCTCGGCCTTCCCAAGGAAGTGTTCGATGGTCTGCAGGCGCAGCTTGCCGCCAATCGTTCGCAATTCTATCGCGACCTGCCGGCCGGGCCTTTCTACGGCTACAACCGGCCGGGCGCGAAAGCTTCCGAGGCGGTCATTGAAAATTGGTGGCGCCAGGGCATGATGGGCGGAGCCAAAGCGCATTACGACGGTATCGTGGCCTTTTCCCAAACGGATTTTACGGAAGATCTCAAGAAGATCAACGTCCCGGTCTTGGTCATGCATAGCGAGGACGATCAGATCGTGCCTTATGTCGCCGCCGGTCCGCGGTCCGCTAAGTTACTGAAGAACGGAACTTTCATAAGCTACAAGAACTTCCCGCACGGTATGCCCACCACGGAAGCGGACACGATTAACGCCGACCTGCTGAAGTTCATCACAGCCGCTGCGACGGCCGGAGCCTGAACATTCCAGCGGCTTGATGACGGTCCCTTTCGACTCGATCTACCACGCGACGTAGTGGCGCTTGAAGGCTGGAGCGAAAGTAACGCCTTCGGCGCGGACGCGAAGGCAATCTACGCTATCCGACTTCAATTGGTGGACGAGACGTTTCGAAAGGCGATGAGCCAGCAATAAAGGCGAGAATGTTAGAGGAGAGTGCCTCAATGAAATCTATTGAGACTTGGCTGGCACAAAGCCGCCGAAAGTTCCTCGCGTCGATTGCTGGAACCGGGGCTGGACTTGCAGTCGCCCAGCGCAGTCGCGCACAGCAGCCGGCCTTCGCAACAGCGAATGGCGGCACACAGCCCTATCCCATTCCGTGGCTCGATAAAAACGGGAGCCACAATCAGCCCGCCGGGCCCAACCTGGAACCGTCCCATATTTATCACTTCAACGGACGCGTCGCCCGGTGCAGCACGTTTACGGGTATGGGCACCGATAACAAGGGAAACCGAATATCCTTTGGATCTCCGACCACGGACTACGGTGTGATGCAAGGAGAATACTGGGCTGCGCGCGCAGCGCAGCACGGAGCATTTACTCACATATGACTGACGCTCTTCCAGGGGCCGGCGGTCCCTGCCAATCAGATTCATGATCTCCACCCCCCAATTTCAGCCTCCGGCCTCTACTGGGTTGTCGCTATCCCATCGAACGGGCTGAAAATCAGCGCGGATGGGAAGACAATCACCTTGGAGATGAAGGATGTACCCGTTGTCGATCAGCCACGATGGCCCTCCCTGGATTCCATCGCCACGCCGGCTCGGATGACTTTCAAGATGGTTTGGAAGTCCACCGGCGAGCCGGTACTCTACAACAGTCCGTCGCAGCAATTTCGATTCAACGGTACTCGCGCTAATTGTCAACTAGAAGCGCAAGTTGAAGTGCCCTCGATTGGCTTTTCATGGAAGTCGGACCCCATCGAAACTTCGCGCGCCGATTTCGCCGTGATCGGGGATGAAGTAAATGGGCGCTACTATGTCTAAACGAAAAGAACCTTCGCAAATGATGTAAAATCGCTCCCAGCTATAGGCGAGAGGCCGTCCATGCGCAAAATCTATGGCGTCGTTATTTTCGCCGCGGTGTCTGCCGCCGGAGCCATTCAGCAGCCACTCAAAGTCGAAGGCGGACTCGTTTCCGGCGTTCCCGGCAGAGATCCATCCATCACGGCCTTCAAAGGAATTCCTTTTGCTGCGCCGCCAGTTGGTGACTTACGCTGGCGCGCGCCCAAGCAGGTGGTGCCTTGGCAAGGAGTTCGCCGGGCGGACCAGTTCTCGGCCAGCTGCATCCAAAACGTTGTGGCGGAGCGCAAGCCGTGGACCTATGAATTCATGACGCATGGCGGCATCAGCGAGGACTGCCTTTACCTCAATGTGTGGACGGCCGCGAAATCGTCGGCGGAAAAACGGCCCGTCTTCGTGTACCTCTATGGAGGTGGTTTCTCGGAGGGCTCGGCGGCCGTGCCAGTCTACGATGGCGAGGGCTTGGCGAAAAAGGGCCTCGTGATGGGACGATGAACTATCGCGTGGGAGTATTGGGATTCTTGGCTCTTCCCGAATTAACCAGCGAGTCTGACCATCGTGCCTCGGGGAACTATGGCTTGTTGGATCAGATCGCCGCGCTCCAGTGGGTGCACGAAAACGTCGCCCGCTTTGGCGGCGACCCAGGCCGCGTCACCCTGGCCGGGCAGTCTGCCGGCGGAATGTCCGTGCATGACCTCACAGCATCTCCGCTGGCCAAGGGTTTGTTTCAACGCGCGATTGTGGAGAGCGGCGGCTCCAATATCGATAAAGTTGGAATTCCCGGCCCACGCAAGCTCGCTGAAGCGGAAGCAGACGGGCAGAAGTTCGCCGACTCCAAGGGTGCCAAGTCGCTCAAAGAGCTGCGCGCCATGAGCTGGCAGAAGCTGACCGAAGCCTTGCCCGGCGCACCACTCGCGTCTGTTCTGCGTTTCGCGCCGATTGTGGACGGGTATTTGTTGCCGGCTCCGGTACGTGAGATTTTCGCGCAAGGAAAACAAAACGACGTCGTGACATTGACTGGCGCGAATACGGGAGAACTCGGAGGATTTGGACCACCGCAGGGACCAGCATCAGCGTTATGGAGCGCAGGCGGAATTCCTAAAGCTCTATCCCGCGGCGACCGACGAAGAGGCGAAGTTAGCGCAAAGTCAGAGTGTCCGTGATCAGGCGCTGGTCTCGATGTATCTATGGGCAAAGGAGCGGTCTAGAACGGCCAAGACGAAGGTGTACGAATATTTGTGGGACCATGCCCTGCCCGGGCCTGACGCCGGGCGCTTTGGAGCGTTCCATACTTCGGAGGTTCCTTACGTTTTGAACACGCTGTACATGTCGGATCGTCCGTTCACTGATGCGGACCGGAAAATCGCCGTCATGATGTCGAGCTACTGGGCGAATTTTGCCAGCACAGCAGATCCGAACGGTGCGGGTCTTGCTCGCTGGGCGCCCGTCAACAAGAATCCGGAAATCATGGAAGTTGGCGACAGGACGGGGCCCATCACCGTAGCGGGAAGTCCAGCCAAGTTTCGCTTTTTCGAGACGCTTCTCACGAAATGAGGAAGTCGCCGGCGCCGTCACTCCTACAATCACCAACTTCGGCCCGCGCTTTCGATTTCCCCCTTGAACAAATGATGTCGATCCACCCACGACGGCAGGCCGGCGAAATTGGGAACCATGGCCGAGCTGCGGGCCGGATCGGAGACGCGTATTCGTTCGCGAGGTGGGCGCGGAGCCTTCCGCAGAAACACTGAATTGGCTATAAGGGGCAAACGCCCTGCCGGGGCGATCTCATGTATCGTTTGCCTTGATTCCCGGACACTGGCCGACGCATCATTCCCAACCCGGGCCTACAACTCCATGCCGCCATCGGGCGAGACGAAAACTCCGATTCCGCCGTCGACCACAAATCACCTAACATCTGTCGCCCTGAACTTTCCAGCAGGCCCCAACAACGCCGCGCATATGATAAACCGCGATGTGTCGAGCCTTAAACCCAGACATTCAGCTCGTCGTCGTATCTGATGCCTTGTGGACGTCCGACGATCACATGTTCCGGGAAGAGAGAGCCCATCTTCATGCGAGTGAGATCGTATCCAAAATACGGGTCCTCGATGACTCGATTAAATGACTCTTCGAGGCCGGGTTCAAGACATTTTACCAAGTAAGCCAAGAACTGATGTGTGTGCTCGTAGTCAGCAATTACGATCTCCGGTTCATACTGCCTCTCCAGGTTCTCGATGAACCGTCCGATATTGTCTCCTCCCACCTTGAATAGGGGACGCGTGCCTTCAAAGTACACCTTCTCTAGCTGTTCGCGCTCAGGATCGCAGTTGCCGTGAATCGCGTTATTTCGCTTGTCCATGACACGTTTGAAGTTCTTGAAAGCCCCAGAGTTATGATCAATCGGACGGGCGAAACCGTTGCACTTAAACGCAAGGTCGAACAACTTGGTATCTATTTGCGAGCGAATAAACGCATCGAATTGACGCCGGTTAGCTCGAATCTCCGGCTTGCATAGCATCAACACGACCATATTGATGAACGCTTCCGCAAGAACCGGCGTTAGGAGGGACAACTCAAGTGCACTTTTGTGCACCAGTCTTGCTCGCTCGTGGCGCTTTCGAAAGACAGCTTCCTCGGCTCGCAATTTCGCCCTGCCGCGGGGCGTCTCGTAAGTTTGAGCGCCACAGACGTTGTCGACGATGTCGGAATGAAGGCCAGCGCATATCGAGGCGATTGCCATATACCTGTTTGGAAAGACAACCCACTGCTCCAACGACTTTAGAACTGACCCCTTATCTTTGCTGACCCGCCTAAAGTCGTACTTTATGCCAAGGATCAGATCACGCCAGTCGATATCGGCTAACCAGGCCGACATTACAAAATGGATTTCACGGGACATACCACAGATATAGACATCCTCGTCGCCCGCCTTGAGCTGGAAGTCCCAATGTATCCAGTTATCGCTATCATCCTTGCGAAGAAAGTTCTGGAATCCATTCGGCTCGCCAAATCTCGCCTTCAAATAGCAAAACACGTCTAAGGGGGCGAGCTGCTCTCTAACGGCGAGACTCGACCCGCCTCTTCGCTTGCCTTTGTCCTTTGCGCTTTTAGCCGATTTCCTGTCGTAGAAGGCAGCTAACTACTGGCCTGTGGGAAGGCGCCACGACCGAACGTCGAGGCACATCGGCCTTGCGCGGCTGCTCTCGGGTTCTTTCGCTCGCTTCATGGCTCTCTAAGCTAGCCTCTAACGGTTAGAACTCCGGAGATGCTAGCACTCCACCGCCGGTGGCTATAGCAGGTGCAAACGGTTCGTTTAATGATCATATCGCGCATTATGTGCGCGCCCGTCAATCAATTAACTCGGCCGAATTGCCCAAGCCGATCGCAAGTGCGTTTCGAGACTCCTTGGTTAGCTCTGGCTTCGCGCCCTCCCGCGCGAATTAAAAATCCCTCCGCGGCTTCGCCGTGCCAAGAAACACGGCGGGCGCTAGCGCATTGTCAAAGGCAAGCTGCTTTGATCGAGCAGCATCTTAATCCCAAGCGCACGAGTAGCACTGTCAATATCCCGCTTCTCGCACCGCGCAAGAAGGGCTCGTAACTCCTGCTGACTTGCCAGAACATGAAAATCCTTCGTTGGGGCGAAGTAAACCAGCGCTCGCTTACCAGCGCCGACGAGGTTCAACATGTTTTGCAAGGTCCCCTTGCTCTTGGCATCCCACAACATCATGCCGCACTGAGCCTCGTCCGCCATGACGAAATCTTTTGCCGCGTAGTAGCTGAACCCCTTGCTGCCTGCTGGCGGCTCAATGCTGCGCGTCGGCCAAACCCCAACGTTATTGCGGCAGCGTTCCATGCAAAAGACAATAACCTTGGCATAGTGCTTCTTTGCGAGGTACGTCTGCACTGCCTTATCCGCGCCGTTCGCATCACCAATGAGAATGGTACAGCCGCGCTCCATCAGGTCGTCCAGACGCCCGCGAATAACCGCGTTCAGCTTGGAAACCGCCCGCGACCCGCCGATGAAAACCTTCATGACTTGCTCCTCGTGCGCGTTAAGGTGAGCAACCGAACAGTCTTAGCTTTACCCTCGTTCTTCAGCAGGTTCGTGATCACGCTGGCGGTGGCTCCCGAGCGATACAGATCGTCGCACAACAAAATATCCTGCCCCTCCGTCCGAACAGTGGCGACAGTGAAAGCGCCATTGAGAGCCGCCATTCTTTTATCCTACTCAACCAGATCTTTCAATTGCGCGGTCTGCTTTACCTTCACAATGCAGTTCGTACAAAGCGGAACCTTCATGCGTTCGCTCAGCTCGGTCGCCACCAGCATCACAGGCGGATACTTCCGTTGCTTCGTCGGCGGTACTGGCACGATAAGACCAACCGAGGGCGGCTTGAACATCGCCCAAAATTTCGCAATCGCATCAACCAGAGCGGGGACTACAGAGGGGTCCGCCTTCGATTTCAGCCGGTAGAGGAGCTCGCCAACCGCCGAACGGATTGTATCGAAACGCAGGTTCCCATAGCTGTCATGGCCAATGGGAGTACTGCTGAGCGTGTGGATATCCAGCGCGTAGCCATCATCCCTCGGGCCATGCAATTTTCGAGGTTTAATGTCCACACTCATCCAGTTCTTCGTGAGTGTAACGGTTCCACCGCCCAAAAGCACCCTTTCGGGACATTCCACAATCACCCACCTCGACCCGCGCTTTCCCCCTCCCCTGCAACAAACTACGCCCTCCCGCCAGCCCGTTCCATCCCCGCCCGTGTTATCCCAGAAGCGCAAAGGGCGCGGCGCGCACCACAAGACCAGCCAGAAACCGCTTCGCGCCGCGCTCCGTTTTGCGCGAGTTCCTTAGAAACCGAGGTGCACAAATGACAATAGCAGCCCAAGCCCAAGCAGCCCCATCCACAACGGACCCCGTCCTACGCTGGCTAGCCCGCAGAGGCGCATGCCCCCAGCCTGAGGCAGAAAACATAGGCTCACCCGCGCCTTCGTTGCGGGCGAAAGCCAACCGCGCCAACTCCCAACACTCTACCGGACCTCGCACCGAAGCCGGCAAACAGCGCTCCTCGCAGAACGCGTTGCGCCACGGCTTGACCGCCCAAACCGCCGTCTTGCCCACCGAGGACCCCGACGCCTACCAGCGCCACATCCAGCAATTTCTCGATGAGTACCAACCCGCCACACCCACCGAAACTCAACTCGTCCACGAAATCGCCAACACCGCCTGGCGCCTCAACCGCATCCCATTCCTCGAAGCCGAGCTTCTCTCCCAAATCCCCATCCCCCAAACTCTAATCAAGATGCTGGCCACGCTCTCGCTCCACGGCTCGCGCCTATCACGCCAGTTCCAAAAAGCCCTCGATCAACTCCGCGAGATGCAGGAAGATCGTCGCCACTTGGAGCGCCGCCAGCTCACCGAAGCAGCCGAACTCTTCCTGCGCCATCAGCACAAAGGACTTCCCTGGCAACCCTCCGACCATGGCTTCGTTTTTTCAAAAGAACAGATCGCACGCCACGCACGACAGCTGGTGCGCAAAAAACCGGCCTTTTACGCAACCCTCCGCAATTTCCAAGCGGACCCGCCGCCCCCGGAAGCCATAGTTTGAAAAACAATCAACTTGGGTTGTCTTATCCGCGTTCATCTGTGTTCATCTGTGGCCAAATAGCCTTTTTCGCGCGCCCATTGCCAAGCGCTCTGGCGGCAGACGAGACTAAGGAGTGCAGACTAAAGAGTAATGTGGAACCAAATCAGAGCGATCGTCTGGGCGCAGTGGCGCAGCACGCGTAATCGCTTTCCACGCGCCAACCGGGGCGGCCTGGTATTCACCGGCGTTTTGACCACCATCTGGTACGGAGCCTTCACCTATCTGGCGCTGCTGGCGGCATTCCTGCTCTCGCGGCCCAACGAGCTGGAGGCGTTCCACAAAATCCTTCCGCCCGCTCTGCTGCTTTGCTTTCTCTACTGGCAGGTGATTCCGGTGCTCCTCACGTCCATGGGAGCGTCGCTCGATTTGCGCAAGCTGCTGGTCTACCCCATTCCGAACCGCGCCCTGTTCGCCATCGAAGTGATCCTGCGCGTCTCCACCGGCGTCGAAATGATGCTGATCCTGACGGGTGCCTTCATTGGCCTGCTGGTGAATCCCAGCGTCCCTTTGTGGGCGCCGTTTTCGCTCGCGCTGTTCGTGGTCTTTAACCTGTTTTGCTCCACCGGCGTTCGGGATCTTCTGGTCCGGCTGTTAGCGCATAAGAGGTCGTGAAATCGTGGTGTTCCTAGTCGTGATTTCCGCCGCGCTGCCGCAGTTGATGCTGTTTCGCGGCTCCCAGAGCCGGGTACGAGAGTTTTTCAACGGCGAACCTTCAGCCTTCTTTCCGTGGACCGCCACCGCGCGCCTGTCGCTGGGCCAATTCTCGTGGAAGAGCGTCGGTGTAATGCTGGCTTGGACGCTCGCAGCCTATGTGTTCGGACGCACGCAATTCGAGCGCGGGCTGCGGTTCGATGCCGCCGAAGCCTCCGCCCGAGGCTCCTCGAAGCGTCGCGCCAGCCGCCTCGAATGGTGGTATCAATTGCCCAATGCCTTGCTGCGCGATCCGCTGGCCGCGCTCATCGAAAAGGAGCTGCGATTCCTCAGCCGTGCGCCGCGATTTCGCTTGGTTTTTCTCATGGGATTCTCGTTCGGGCTGCTGATCTGGGCGCCTATCGCATTCGGCCGCGTCAGCACCGAGCGCAGCTTTCTGAGCGACAACTATCTCACCATGGTCAGCATCTACGCGCTGCTGCTGTTGAGTGACGCGCTGTTTTGGAACTGCTTCGGGTTTGACCGCAGCGCCGCGCAGGTCTATTTTCTAGTGCCGGTGAAAATGTCAACGGTGCTGGCGGGCAAGAATCTGGCGGCGGCGTTTCTGGTTCTGATGGAGATCGCCGCCATTGCGCTGGTGTGCGCTTTGCTGAGGCTGCCTTTGAGCGGACTCCAGATTCTGGAAGCGTTCGCCGTCACCTGCGTCATCACTCTGTTTATCCTGGCGGTGGGGAATTTGAGTTCGCTTTACAATCCACGCGCCGTGAATCCGGTAAAGGCCATGAAAACGTCCGCCCAGAGCCGATCGCAGGCGCTGTTGATGCTGGCATTCCCGATAACGCTGGCGCCGGTGGTGGTGGCGTACATGGCGCGCTACGCGTTCGATACCGAATGGGCGTTTTTTGGGGTGTTGCTGTTCAGCGGCGTGGTGGGCGTGCTGATTTACTCTTACTCTATGCAGTCGGCGCTGAAAGTCGCGGTCGATCGGCGCGAGCAGATCATCAGCGCCCTCAGCAGCGGCGAAAGTCCGATCGAAAACTAATGGCCGCGAGTTGCCGCTTCTGCCAGATCGCCTCGCACGCCAATTACGTGGTGTTCGAAGACGATTTATCGATTGCCTTTTTGGACTATCGGCCGCTGTTCCTCGGCCACACGCTGCTCATTCCGAAAGCGCACTATGAGACGCTGGCCGATTTGCCAGTCGAATTTGTCGGGCCATTTTTCGCTAACGTGCAGTTCCTGGCGCGCGCGGTGGAGCAGGCGATGGAGGCCGAGGGATCGTTCGTCGCCATTAACAATCGAGTCAGCCAGAGCGTTCCACATTTGCACGTGCACATTGTGCCGCGCCGTAAGAAGGACGGCCTGCGAGGATTCTTCTGGCCGCGCCAGGCGCATCCTGGGGACGAGCATATGCGGCAAGCACAGGACGCGATCCGAGCGGCTCTGGCCCAGATCACTGGAGTTTCTGAAGAAAACAGTCGAAAAGAAAACTAATGGCCCGCTTCTTGCCACTGCTTCTTCTGCTAACAAGCGCCTGCGCCGCAGGCCAGGCCAATGCCAATAGCCAAAGACGTAATCACCAGCATCCTTCCCTCGCTCGACTACGGCGCTTCCTGCTGGTCCAGCGTGACGCTGGCGAATCTCGGCGACCGCGTGGTAACGGTGGAAATCGAGGCGCATCGCGCGGGCGGCGGATTGCTTGGGTTGGCCGGTCTGAATCAAACGGTCCTGCACTTGAATCCGGGCGAACACGTCTCCCACCGCTTGGAAGTAACCGACGAGTCGGGTATCGGCTGGATAAAAGTTCGCGAGCGGATTCCGTCTCCCCAAGCTTTCGCCGGTCATCGCCGTGTCGGGCTTGAGCGAATGTACAGTAGCCAATCAGTTGCGCAGCACGCCGCGCCAGCTTTCCTATCCCACGCGCAATCCCTGGTTCTCAGGCGACGTGGAGGAGATGCAGGGGAACATGATTTCGGTGGTGAATACGTCCGAGCGAGCCGCGCAAGCGTCACTATGTTACTCGGCCGGCAATCTGTATTCGGTACCCGCCGAGCGCGGTCCGGCGCCGGAGCTCAAACTGGTTTGTTCCAAGCAATTCGAGGTGCTGATTCCGCCTTTCGCCGCCCGCCAGTTCCCGGTACAGCGCGACGACAGCACGCACTTCGGCATCAAGACCATGGGCGAGGCAATTGTGCTGCAAATGCTGCGTCCGGTCGCAACCGGAGTGAAGATCTACACCGTGGATTCCAGCGTCAAATTCGGCGGCGAATTTGCGGACGACAAATAGCCGGCCCCGGGAAAGATCAAGAGGTGCGTTCGATGTGTCCGCCAAATTGGAAGCGCATCGCCGAGAGCAGCTTGTTGGCGAAATCGCTTTCGCCGCGCGAGTCGAAGCGCTGAAACAGCGCGGCGCTCAACACCGGAACGGGGGCTCCTTCGTCGATGGCGGCGTTAATGGTCCAGCGTCCTTCGCCGGAATCGGAAACGCGGCCGGAGAATTTCTCGAACGACTTCTGATCCAGCAACGATATCGCGGTGAGATCCAGCAGCCAGGAAGCCACTACGCTTCCGCGCCGCCACACTTCGGTGACATCCGCCAGGTTGAAATCGTACTGATAGTGTTCCGGATTGCGCAGCGGCGTGGTTTCTGCGTCGGACTCGCGCGCCGTCTTGCCTACGTTCGCGTGATGCAAAATATTCAAGCCCTCGGCATAAGCGGCCATGATGCCGTACTCGATTCCGTTGTGAACCATCTTCACGAAGTGGCCGCCGCCCACGGGTCCGCAATGCAGGTAGCCGTCTTCGGCTGTGCCGCCGACTTTTTCACGGCCAGGAGTGCGGTCGATATTGCCGCGCCCCGGCGCCAGCGTCTTGAAGATGGGATCCAGGTGTTTCACGATGTCGGGCTCGCCGCCGATCATCAAACAGTAACCGCGTTCCAGGCCCCATACACCACCGCTGGTGCCGACGTCCGAATAGTGGATGCCGCGCGGCTGCAGATGTTGGGCGCGGCGAATGTCGTCGATGTAATACGAGTTGCCGCCATCGATGATGATGTCGCCTTTTTCCATGCGCGAGGCCAGCTGCTCCAGCGTCTGATCCACCACGGCGGCCGGCACCATCAGCCAAACGGCGCGCGGCGGTTTCAACTTGCTCAGAAACTCATCCAGCGAACTCGATCCAGCCGCGCCGTCCTTACCGAGATCCGCGACATTGCCCGGATTCCTGTCGAAAACCACGCACTCATGGCCGCCCTTCATCAGCCGGCGCACCATGTTCGCGCCCATTCGTCCCAAACCGATCATGCCCAGTTGCATACGATCCAGCATAGCAGCGCTCGGCTACTGGACGATGTAGATTTGCGCAGGCGCCTGACCGATGTATGCGTTGACCGGATTCGATGGATAGGTCCCTACCGGTATCTGGACATTTACTTGCGTGATGCCCGGCCACCATTCCGTAGGCCGCGCCGGCGAACTGCGGCAGCACCGGACCCGCCGTTCGGGAATGAAGACCGATACTGGCGCCGCCGGAACGGGAAGCGGTGGCACGTTGACGCTGCCGTCCTGGCTCAGAGGGGAAGTGACACCCAGGCCAGTGACATAAAAAGCGACCACCGAACCTTGCGGCGCGGGATGGTTCGCCGAGTTCATAGTGCCATCTTGATTGACGATGGACAAGACGTACGCCGCGCTGAGCGAAACACCAACCAGCACTGAGTTCGAGCTTTGCCCATCGACGTTGACGGTCAACCTGGTGGTGCCGGTAATCTCAAATGGGGCGACGCAAACGATCAGGCCTTCTTGGATTGAGATGATCGGCGCGAAATAGTTGCCGAACGAAACGCTGGTGGCGCCCACCTGGAACGGAAGCTGGCCCGTTGCGTCGAGTTGCGCCATCACCGTAGTGGCGGGTCCCAGATTTTGCCCCACGATATTGATCAACTCACCTGGCGCGATATCTGTCGTCGGCCCAATCGAACTGATGATCACGGGCGGAGTGGCGGTGGGATCGATCTTCACCAGGGATGCCATGCTCCCGCTGCTGCCCGACACATAGATGTCGCCGCTGGGATCCACGGCCAAATTGACACCGTCGCTGAAGCTGGAGAAAAGTAACTGCGAGAAGTCGGCGCTCAATTCACTTACAAAGTCCAGTCCCGTTCCACCTAGTTCGTAAGGCGTAACAAGGGGAAAGCCCTGTGAAGGGGAACCGGCCACCCACACATTGCCATTGGGTTCCAACACGATGCTGTTTCCGGCGTCGTCGCAAATGCCACCCAAGTAAGTTAGATATTGCGCGCTGGAAAGTGTGGGATCGAGCTTCAGCACGTAAACATCCGAGCCGCCGCTGGGGTACTCCAGGCCCGGACCAATGCTGACGATCGGCGGGCAATCAGTATTCACCGCGGTCTGATACGCGCCGGGCGTTGCGCCAGGAGTGATGCCCCAGGTGGAGCCGGTGATGTAAGGGTCACCCGACGAATCCAGCGCCAGCGCGTTCGCTGTCGTAAAAAAACCTCCGCCGATAAAGGAACTGTCGATCAGTTTGTCCCCAGCGGCGCTCAGCTTACTGACGAATCCGAAATTAATCGGATTGGGATAGGTAATGCTGGCCGCGTCCCCGCCAGAAAAGGTGGTTTGATATGCATCCGCTGTAACGGGAAAATCAGGCGCTGACGTGGTGCCTACCACCACTGCTTCGCCCGCGGAATCGACGGCAATACCCTGCCCGACGCTCCCGCAGGCGCCGGTAAGAAACGTGGAATAGACCAAGCTGCTGCCGTTCGTGCTGAGCTTGCTCACGAACGCGTTAGTCCCCAGGTTTCCGTTTGGCTCGAAGGGGTCGCCGCTGGGGCGCTGGCACATCGCAGTGGGCAACTTAGGCTGGGGAGCGTTGGTGGTGGTGGGGAAATCGGGCGAAGGCGTAGCGCCGGTAATGTAAGGCGCGCCCGAGGCGTCGATAGCGACAGCGTCGATGTTCACACCTTGCGATGCGCCGATGATACTGGAATAGATCGCTTTCGTTCCGTCCCTGCTTATTTTCGCCACAAAGCCACTGTCCGCTCCGATGGGAGAAGCCTGGGAGATGTTCTCGGTAACCGGAAAATCGGAGGAAGCCGTGCCTCCGGCAATGATCGCCTCTCCTTGCGCGTCGATGGCGATGCCGCTGATCCCGTCCGAGAAACTACCGCCCAGGAAAGTGGAATACAGCATCTGGGAGCCGTCGGGACTCCACTTCACCACGAACGGAATCGTCGGAGAAGTCACCCCCGCGAATACTTTGTTGCCCAAACCGATCAACGCCAACGGGTTCTGCCGTGGTGGCAGAGTCTTCCAGGTTGCTCCGTGATCCACGCTGACTTCGATCTGGGTGTAAGTGGAGAAGTAAAGATCGCCGGTGGACGAATCGATCGCGAAAGCCTGGATATATGTGCCCGGCGGTTGTGAGGGCGTGATGGTAGTGAAGGTCATGCCGCCGTCGGTGCTCAGCTCGACGCCAGCGCCATCGACTACATAAATGTCGGACTGATGGTTGGGATCGATGGTGATCGATTTCGGATTCAGAAGATTGTGCCCTGACAATTTCTGCCACGTCGTGCCACCGTCCGTGCTCTTGAAAGGGACGCCATTACCGTCGATGACGTAGAGATCGCTGCCGCCCGGCGCCAGGTTGAACGTGATGGAATTGCCGGTGTATGGGCCAGCCGGTGTTTCGCCGGGATATGAGGGATACAATTGCTGCCAGGAAGCGCCGGCGTCCGTGCTGGTGTAGAGGAAATTATTGGGAAATCCTGTGGTGGCATACATCACGGCGTGATTTACGGCGCTAATCTGCACCGCCGTCGCGTTTACCACGCCGTTGCCGCCTGCCGCCATCCCCGGCTCGTCCAGGCCCGCACTCTGGCCGGCGCTGCCCATCGAAAACAAGCCGGCCGTAGTGGCGACGAATGCGCGCGAGGGATCGATGGCATCCACGGAAATTCCCTGGACGGTCGGGGTCCCGTACGGACTGAGCAAAGGCGCTGCCTGGGTGAAGCTGTCGCCGCCGTTGCCGCTGACGAAGATCCCGCCGGGCGTGGCCACATAGAGGACTTTGCCATCGGGGGTTCCAGCAATCGCAGTGACGGATGTCTGGTTCCCCACCGGCAACGTTTTCACCGTCCGGCCGGCATTAGAAAACGCGAGAAGAGGCGCCTGGAGCCTGGCCTTGGTTCCATTGGTGGATGGAAAATCGAGGGAGTTGGTGGCGCCAGTGACATAGACGTTGCCCTCTGCGTCAGTGGCCACCGGGCCGCCGATATTGGTGGCGCTTCCGCCGAAATATTTCGTGTAGACGATCACCGGATCGATGGTCAGCGGCAGGCTTCGGAGGTGCTGGCCAAGCTCAAAGCCGACCTCATTGGGGGAAAGCAGGACGTAGTGGGCCGGGACTTCCCGGCGAAGGCCGTGATCCGTTTGAAACACGCGCGGCGCAAGTTGCCGCAGCTGGCCCGATCGAGTTTCCACAATAAGGTTGCCTTGTTCGTCCAGCCGGATGCCGCGCGCGCCGCTTACGTCGATTTTGATGCGATCGGCGGAAGCTCCTGGGGCGAGATCCAGATCGTATTCCAGTTGTCCTGGATGACCATAGAACGCCACATCGATTCCCGGATAGAGATGCCGGATGCCGGCTTTGGGAAATGCCGGAAAGCTGATGGTCTGGCCGCGCGTGATGTAGGTGCTGGGCGCGGGCGCGCCGAGACCTTCCAGACGAGCGCTCTTGGACGGATGAACGAAGCGCAGCGTCACACCATCGAGCGCAATGCGATCGGCGCGAAGGGTGACGGATTGCCCGGCGGCCCGGGTCTCAAACATTCCGCTGGACCGCTCTTCGAAATACAACGGATGGTCGGGCGCAGTGGCGCCAAGAGGGCTGAGGCCAGCGCTAAGAAGGGCCAGCAAGGATGTTCGAATCATGGATTGAGGGACTCCTGGTGGGACGCGGGCGGGTACCTTCATTCTGTCACGGTTTTCAAACGCTGAGGATCTGGTGGTTCGATAGGTCTGCGTTCTATCGATACCTAGGAGATTCTTCTTCTTGTGTGCTTCAGGCCCCGTGGCATTTCTTATACTTCTTGCCGCTCCCACAGGGGCATGGATCGTTGCGACCTGCTCTCGGCATGGCGGCTTTGAGATTTGTCTTTTCTTCTGCTACGAAGTCAATTTCGTGGCGGGATGGGACGCGGAAGGAAAACGTCGTCTTGCCTTGATGGTGTGTGACCGCGAAATCCCCTAGGCCAAGAATATCCATTCCGATTAGAACATCAATTCCTCGGTGAAGCACCATGCTAGCAACCCGGACCATCCCGAACATCACTGCGTTGGGAAGGCCGATATTGACTAGATGCCGTAGTCGGAAGCGTTCCTCCGCCAACTCCTACGTTCATCGCACCGATTGAAGGTAGCTTGAGATCAGCAACGACCTTGGGCGTGATCGCGCTGTGCGTCGCTCCAGTATCGTAGAGAGCAGTGTATTTCCTCGAGTCTGTCGGCTTCGCTGGTGGAGTAAAGGCCGGAAAAATTTCGACTTCACTGTTTAGAGTTAAAGACCTTCCTTGATATTTACATGTGAAAGCTGCTGGACGCGGAGAAGGCGCGACCGTCATTACGCCAAGTTGAAGGATGGATTGTAAAGCGTAAGAGTGTAGCTGTCGGCATCCGGCGAACAGGGCTGCAATGTGAAGCTTCCTAGCTGATAGTTTTTGACCGCCATTGCGTAGGCTTCGTCCATGGAATCAAATGCTTGTATGAGCTTTTGATCCACAATCAGCAGAATCTTTCCGTTGTGGTCTTTGGAAAGTTCATCTTGATGTGCGATATACCAGTCAAGGTTCCTTTTAAGCGTCTCGGGGACGCTGGCCGAGATATCCTTTGTTTCATAGGCAGATCCTCGATCGGAAAATTTACAACGAAGGCGCGCTACTCGATATACCAGGGCACGTTGACCACCGCGATCTTCTGGCTGCCCTTGACATAGAGCAGAGTCTTCAGCACGGCCGCGCGCTGGTTGTGAAGGAAGTAGTAATACCAGTGCCTCTCCACCAGTTCCGGAATCAGCACGGCAAGCTGACGATCGGGATCCTTCTTCTGCAGCTCCAGCACATAATCCACGATGGGACTGCTGACATAGCGGTAGGGAGATGTCCAAAATGACTAGTCTTGGCGCGGCCATTCCAATCTCCTGCACCGGCTTCTCCACGAACTCTTGCCACTCTTTCTTTAGCTGCTCGGTCCATTCGCAGTCGACGTGCAGTCCGATCACGTCCGGTGGACATGGACAACGCGAACGCGAGCGCTTTCTTCGCCACCGCGCTCCAGCGCTCGAGCGGAACAACCACCATGGCCGGACGAAAGTGGGTGAGATCGAGCGGCGTGGAATCGGCAACTTCCTGGCTCACGTGTTGATAATGCCGATGAACGGCGTACATCAGCAGCAGAAGCGCCGGGATCAGCAGCATCGGTGATCCAGGCGCCCTCGACGAACTTCGCAACCAGCACCACCAAGACCGTGATTCCGGTGACGAACCCGCCCAGTCCATTGATAAACATGTAGCGGCCGGCGTGGGGGCCGCGCACCCGCTTCCAATGAAACACCATGCCCAATTGCGAGAGCGTGAAAGCCAGGAATGCTCCCACCGCATAGAGCGGGATTAAGCGGTCCGTAACGCCGCCAAACACGACCAGGAGCGCGCCGGTCATGACGGCCAGCGCATAAATCCCCTCGGAAAAAACCAAGCGGCGGCCGCGGTTGGCAAGCGACCTGGGCAAATAGCCGTCGATCGCGATGATGCGGCACAAGCGCGGCAGGTCCGCGAACGCTGTGTTGGCGGAGAGCGAGAGGACCAGCAAAATGGAACCGATGGTGACGTAGTAGAACACGCCCTTCCCGGCCACCGCCGCGACCAGCATCGAAAGGAGCTCTGATAACCCGGCGGCGCCGGGATCGGTAGCGGCGATGTGATACGTCTTCACCAGCCAGGCGATGCCCGCCAGCAAAATAATCAGCAGCCCGATGATCACGGTAAGCGTCTTCTTGGCGTTTGCCGAAGTCGGCTCGCGAAAGGCCCGAACACCGTTGCTGACGGCTTCCACACCGGTGAGCGCGGTGCATCCGCTGGCGAACGCTTTCAGCAGCAGCCAGGCGCCGACCATCGCAGTGGCCGCGGGCATGGGAGGAGGAGCAACCACCGGCAGTGGGATGCCCGTGCGCGGCCAGCGCTTTGAACAGCGCCGATCAGAATCGTGATCAGCAGGGTGCCGAGAAAGAGATAGGTCGGGATCATGAAGATGCCGCCGGCTTCTTTCACACCGCGCAGATTCACGATGGTGATCAGCACCAGAATTCCGAGACACATCGCGAGCGTGTGCGGCAGTAGCGACGGAATGGCCGACACCAGCGCGCCTACGCCGGCCGAGATTCCAACGGCGGCCGTCAGCACGTAGTCGATCAGCAGCGCGGCCGCGGCCAACAGACCAGCGCCTTCGCCGATGTTCTCGCGCGCAACGGTGTACGATCCGCCTCCGCCCGGGTACGTGTCGATGGTCTGGCGATAGGAAAAATAAACGATGGTGAGCAGGAGAATGATGGCGCCGCTGATGGGCACGATATACGCCACGCCCAGCGCGCCGAGCGGGATCAGGATGGTGAGCGCCGCTTCCGGACCATATGCAGCGGAGCTCAGCGCGTCGAGTCCGAAGATGGGTATGCCCGCGGCGGGGCCGATGCGTTCGCCGTCTTCCGCCGAATTGGCGAGCGGCTTGCCGAGCAGCAGGTCAAGGAAGGACATCAACTTATCTATATAAGCCACGGCAGGACGCTACGGCGGGCACGCTGGATGTTAAACTAGCATTCGAGCCAGTAGTGGCCGAGTGGCGGAACTGGCAGACGCACCAGACTCAAAATCTGGCGAAGTTCACTCTTCGTGTGGGTTCGACCCCCACCTCGGCCACCATAGATTCCTCAACAAGATAGCTCCACACCTGTCTTTTTCTCGGCAAAACTCGGCAAACCAGGTGTAGAATACGGTCATGCTGACCGTGTACCGGCGCCACCTGCGAACGTGCAAATCCGGGCATAAAGAAGAGCTCCGCACGAGCGAATTCGACGAGCGAAAAAAGGGCTGGAAGCGATGCGATTGCCCGATCTTCGCATCAGGCACTCTGGCCGGAAAATCACAGCGGAGAAACACGGGCGCGTGGGAATGGGAACCGGCCAAGACGGTGGCAGCCAGGTGGGAAAAGTTGGGAACCTGGAATGGCAAGAAACCCGAACTTCCCCGCGCCGCCCCCGAACCTACGACGCTATCCGACCGAATTAGCATTCACGACGCAACCGAGTCCTTCCTTGCAGCCTGCCAGAACCGTAGCATTGCGGTGCCAACGCTGAAGAAATACAAAACCTTCGTCAAGCAGCTCAAGGCATATTGCGACATTCGCGGCTACCTCATGCTCGACCAGCTCACAGTCAGCGACATGGACAGGTTCTACGCCTCATGGAAGGACGACAAGCGGGCGAAGGCAAAGAAGCTAGAGCGCTTGAAAGCATTCGTTAAGTTCTCCATCAATCGCGAATGGATCGCCAAGGACATCACCAAAGACCTGAAGGCGCCAGAAGGATCGAGCATTCCCGCCAACAAGACACCCTTCACAGATGAAGAGCTTGATCGCATCTATGCCGCCTGTGACGCCATCGGCGGACCGACGCCGCCCGGCCCCGGCCATCGTCCTTGGGGAGGCGAGGACGTGAAGGACTTCGTTTATCTCTCGATCTACACCGGATTGCGAATCTCGGACGTTTCGACTTTCGACATCACAGAACGCCTCAACGGCAACGATGTGTTCCTTCGCATGCATAAGACGCAAAAAGAACTCTATACTTGGATTCCGGATTGGCTTGTTATCCGTTTGCGCGAACGCCAAAAGAAAAACGGAACGTTGATCTTCCGAGCTGGCCAGGCAACCGACATGCGGGCAATGTCCGAGCGCTGGCGTGAAAACCTGGGGAAGGTGTTCAAGCTTGCCGGGCCTTTTACCGAAAGACCATTTCCGCATCGCCTACGGCACACCTTCGTCCGCATACTACTCGAAAAAGGCGTTCCGATTGCCGATGTGGCCGAGCTGATAGGCGATACCGAACAGGTCTTAAAAAAGCACTATGCCAAGTGGATGCCTGCGAGACAGGCGAGATTATCAAAGATCCTCCAGGAAGCGTTCGACGACAAGCCGAAACCAAAATTGGTTGCACTTCCGAGCCGGCGCGGTTAGGCGACGTTCAGTAGGCGAGTGTGTATGCGTCGGGCTGCGGATTCCGGAACACTGTAGACCGTGTGTGCTTTTTTCCTTCCCATTCTGATTTTGATCACACCTGGATCGTCTTTAACGAGTTTGCGCACCGTCTCCCTGCCCAGACCCCACATGCGCGCCAGATCGCCAATTCGGTAATGCTTTTCAAAGGTGTCGTCCATCAACACGGCGAATAGCCTCTAAATATAAAGAGGCGCGACGACCTCGAAACCTCACCCACAAAGCAGTACTAAAAAAGCGGTGAGGTTTGCCCTTCTCAAAACCTCTTTACTAGTAGAGGGCCAAAAATGGAAGGCAAGAACAGTATTTCGGATTCACCGTCGGCGCGAGTTCCTGTCGCCCGAAAACGGGTGATTCTTTCGATGGGCGGAAAAGGCGGCGTCGGCAAGACGAGCGTGATGACTGGCTTGGCGGAGTGGTTCCAGGAGAACTCGCATTCCGGTCAAGCTGCTGGATCTGGACACCGAAAACAAGGCGCGCGGGTCGCTGACGCACTTCTTCGGCGGTCAGGTGCCCAAGGTGAATATCCACACGCCAGCCGGGCTCGACGCGTTCGTCGATGAGCTGACCGATGGTCCGCCCGTGATCCTGGCGGACATGGGCGCGGGCGCCGGGCAGGTGACTTACGAATGGTTCGACAAGATGTATTCGAACGTCGCCGAGGCCGGCATCGCGTTCACCTCGGTCGGCGTGATCACGGCCGATCCTGCCAGCGTGGAGAGCGTTCTTGCCTGGGCGTCGCGCTTGGGCGATCGAACCGCATACCTGATCGTCGAGAACTCGATCACCGAACATACCGACTTCCGGTATTGGCGAGAGAGCGCAGCAGGCGCTTCTTTTTCCAGCAGAAGTACTCGCCCTCCGTGCGTGCGCATGGACTTCCGCCTGCCGGTGCTCGAAAACGCCACAAGGAATCACGGCGTCACGCTGGGTGCAGTCGCTGCCAGACTTACCGCGGCGCCGGAGTTGCGGAAGTCCTCGCTGGTGATGCGCGCGCAGAGCTATCGCAGACGGATGTTTCGCCGAATTCGACAAGGTGCAGGAGCTGCTTTTGCCATGAGCGACCGAGAGACCGTGACCAACATCCGTTTGACGACGATACGATCGATCGGATCGCGAACTTCGCTCCCGGCTGAGGCGCGCGCCGGTTTTTACCGAGAGCTCCGCCATTGCCGCTCGCTGCCCCAGAACGATGAGATGTTACGGATCATCCGGGCGATGCAGTTCTTGGTCCTCATCATGGTGAAACTGCCTGAGCAAATGGCCATGGAGCGGGAACGGTTTGAGCAGATCGTATCCAGGTGCGAAAAACTCTTAGACGATGTCCACGAGTTCGTAGACGAAGCGACCAGGCAGATCGATCAGCGACTTGCGCAGGTGTCGGCAGACATCGCTAAGGCCTTAAACCCACAGGCAGTAGCGGCTGAGATCAACGAGAGTCTGAGACAGCAATTCATCAAGACCACAATCCCTGAAACCGCAGACGCGCTGGCGGTGAACGCCGCGCAGATAAAGAAGGCGACGAATGAGTTCGTTTCTGCTGCCGACACACTGGGCAACGCTTACGACGGTGCGGCAGTCGAAGCTCGTCGAGCGATTCAGGAGCTCGAATCTACCTCGTCCCAGGCCATCACCGGCAACAAGCGCCAGGCGGAAGAACTCATGGCCGTGGTTCATCAGGATTATCGATGGTTGCTGTTTGCGCTTCCGGCCCTCTGCATACTCATTGGCATCGGGCTAAGTGTCTGGTACGAGCGCTGGATCGGAGCCGTGGCGCGATAGGCATCCATGCTGACGATCCGCGCCATGTCGGATGGCAAGGGATACTCGTCCCGGCACCTGGAGCACAGCGACTATTATGCCGAGGGCGAGCGAGTCACTGGTGTGTGGCAGGGGCGCGGCGCGGAACTGCTGGGGCTAAGCGGGGCTGTGAAGACCGAAGAGTTCGAGGCGCTGCGGCAGGGCCTAGATCCAGGAACGAACGAGTTCTTGAGAGTCCGCCACAGCGCGGACCGCACGGCGGTGGACGGTACCAAGCTCGCACAAGGCCGAAGCCTCTACGACTTCACGATCTCCGCTCCGAAGTCCGTTTCGATACTCGCAATTATTGGAGGCGATGACCGGTTGATCGAGGCACATCGCACCGCGGTCGCGAGACCCTGCAAGAAGCCGAGACGTATGCAGCCAGCCGCGTACGGCAAGCGTGGCGCCAACGAGGACCGGCCGACTGGCAAACCTGGCGCTCGCCGTTTATCACCACGACACCAGCCGCGAGCTCGATCCGCAGTTGCACACGCACGCGGTCGCGGCCAACCTGACGTACGACGGAACGGAAGGCCGCTGGAAGGCGCTGCAAGCATCGGAGATTTACGAACGCCGCGCCTATCTTTCCGAGGTCTATCGCAACGCGCTTGCTCGCGAGGTTCGGGCCCTGGGCTACGAGATCGAAAACCAGCGCGACGCGAAGGGCCGAGATTCCGGCTTCGAGATCCGTGGCGTCCCCAAGGAGCTACTCGCAAAGTTCAGCCAGCGCAGCATTCAGCGCGATCAGGCAATCGACGCTTTCGTAGAGCAACATGGGCGGAGTCCGACGGACAACGAGGTCGCCGTGCTGGTTCGCGAATCGCGGGCTGACAAGCTCACCGAGATCTCGACGCGAGAACTGCGCGCGAAGCAGCGGGCGCGGCTGACTCCGGGACGAAGAGAAGATCCTGACGCAGATGCGCGGCGAACGCGCCCGCTTGCCACCGCCTATGGATTCGAGCGCACCTGTCCTTGGAGCACGCCAAGGATCACATCTTCGAGCGCGTATCGGTTGCCCTGGACCATGAGCTGCTCACCGAAGCCCTACGGCATGGCCGTGGACGAATTCGGCTGAGCCACCTGAAGGGCGAACTGGGCGTCCAGGAATCCGCCGGCAGAATATTGCGGTCAGGCCGCGAGGTGGCGACGGAAACCAGCCTGGAGCGAGAGCGCAACATGATCGCCGCCATCAACCGCGGAGTCGGCGAATTCGAGCCGCTCGGTGCTGGACGTTCCTTTGTCGCCTCGGACAGTTTGCGCCCTGAGCAGAAAGAATGCTGTGGAGTTTGTGCTCCGATCGCGGGATCTGGCCGTGAGCATCAGCGGCGCGGCGGGGACAGGCAAGACGGCAACGCTGCGGGAGCTGCTGCGCGGGTTGAAGGAGGCCGGTCGTGATGTGCTCGCCGTCGCTCCCACGATGAGCGCCGTCGAGGAGTTGCAGAAGGTCGGCTTTGCCGACGCCATCACGATAGAGCGTCTGTTGCAGGACACGCGCATTGGCGACGACATCCGAGGCAAGGTGGTCATTGTCGACGAAGCTGGCATGGTTTCGGCGCGCCAGATGGCGGAACTACTCCGATTGGCAGAAGAGCGCTCCCTGCGAATGGTATTCAGCGGCGACACCAAACAGATCCAAAGCGTGGAAGCAGGCGACGCCCTGCGAATCCTGGAGAAGGAATCGCGGCTCAAGACCGTAGCTCTGACTCAGGTGCAGCGGCAGACCCGGAAGGAGTACCGCGACGCGATGGAGGAGCTTCGCCGGAATCCCGAACGAGGATTCGCCAAGCTGGATGCGATGGGCGCGGTTCGTGAGGTTGGTTTTTCTGATCGCGCCGCTGCGATCGCCGACGCCTATGCAGATTCGGAAGGGCAAACGCTGGTCGTCTGTGCAACTCACGACGAGATCGATCGCGTGACGGAGGCTATCCGTGATCGTCGGAGGGCGAGCGGACAACTTGGCGAAGGCGTAGCGCTCACCCGCCACGTTTCGCTCAACTGGACAGAGGCGCAGAAGGCAGACCTGCAGAACTATCGGCCAGGACAAATGCTGGGGTTTCACCGGCCCGTCAAAGGCATTTCGAAGAACGAGGCCGTGGAGGTTGTGGGTGTAGCGCAGAATGGCATCGCGGTTCGCTCATGCGGATGGAAAGCGATCGACAATCTCTAAGAGGCACGCCGGGAGCTTCGATGTACTGGAGGCGAAGCCGATTGAAGTCTCGGCCGGTGATCGGCTACTGCTCACTGCCAATCGTCGAGACGCCGGGCTGCGGGTCACAAACGGCGAATTGGTGACTGTTTCCGGCATCGACGCCCTCGGCCGCATTCAACTCGAAGATGGCCGCCAATTGCCCGCCGATTACCGGAGCTTCACCCACGGCTACGCCGTTACAGCGCATCGCAGCCAGGGCAAGACGGTGGACTCAGTCATACTCTCCGGCGACGGCATGCAAAAGGAGCTGTTCTATGTTGCAGCGTCCCGTGGCCGGCATAGCGTAACGGTGATCACGAGCGACAAGGAGCGCCTGCAGCAGACGGTCGGCCGGTCCATGGCGCGAACTTCGGCCACAGAGCTTCTGCGCGACAGAAGTAAGTGCATTCGCCGCGGCGCTCCGCGAGGCATCGAAATGGCGCGCGAAATGGTTCGGAGAGCAGCAGCATTGCTCACCGCAGCTTCCAAGCAGGTTGTTCAGCAAGAGGTCTCACGGCTCCGCGAGAGAAAGGAGCGCCGACGTGAACGTGGTCTCGGCCGGTAACGCCCCGTGGGTCATCAGCGCCGGCGATCCTGTCGCAACGCTGGAGATCGTGCTTCAGAAGCAGACCGTGGTGCTTTCCTGGCATCAATTTGTTTACGCGGAGGGTGACAGCGAACAGGTGCGAATGGCCTTCGCCAGCCATGATGTGGTCATCAGTGGCGCCGGGCTCGATCCGCTACTGTCCGCAATCGCCGCCCATCGGGTTGTTTCGCTGCGCGAGAGCGTTCGTTCCGAGCGTTTCTCCGCCCAAGCGGGGCGGTTCATCAGTGAAATCGTCGTGCGAAGGGTCGAGAGTGAGTTATGAGGCTAGTGTGCGCGATGTTGGTTTCCGAGTGGCGTTTTGAGCTGGCGAATGTTTTCGCTCTCCTTCGAGAGCGTAGTTTTCAGAAAGACACCATCCCTAAGCCTGGCGGCTTAGGTTCGGGCGGCGCCGCGTTGCGGGCTTTCTGTCCGGTCGTTGTCCGGCGTTTGTCCGGAACTTGTCCGGCCTCTGTCCGGTGCATGTTGATGCAATTTGGAGGCATGTGGAAGACAAATTTCAGGACATTCTGAGCAAGGTGACCAAGAAATCGGGGCGCTCCCGCTTGGAACCGTACGGCGAATTGATAGACGAGCTGCGCGAGCCGTGGGCTGACGTATCGGGATATCTCGGACATCCTCACAGATGAATTGCAGTTTCAAGTTCCGAAAAGCACAGTCAACGATTTCGTGCGAGAGCGAGCCCGCAGGCGGAGAAATGCCGCGCGCCGAATTTCGCGTCGCGTAGCGATACCGGCCCCGATTGTTCCCAAATCTGCGACGTCTCATACCGGAGCCAGGGACCCAGCGAAGATGAGGTCCGGCAAAGAATCGCGGCGCTGAAGGCTCGCAAGCCGGCCGCAGACGCCATCTGACAACGGCTTCTACTTACGACCCAACCGAACCGCTCCGCCTCATAGATCCGGGAAAAGAGAAACCAGAAGGGTAGATCATCATGGGAAAGGTGCGATCTGTTCCGCACCTCAGAGGCGCCGCTGGGCTTAGCCGCTTCGGATGCACTCCCGAATCAGGCTGGCGAACAGGGACGATTCACCTCTCAGGTGGCTCAACCGCGAAGCCTCGATCATTTTTTCGGCAGTCGTCGCCCTCCAGTCAATGTAGTGGCCGGCCTTCAGTCCGAGCTCGCGAATGAACTCGCGCTGCGTCCTGCCATTGCCTTCACGAAACGGATGGGCGGCATTCAACTCGCCGATGAAATAGGCGGCGCGGTCGACAAAACTCTCGGCGTCAAGTCCAACAAGATGCTTCTCGGCCGCGAGCTTCGCCATAATCTGCTGCAACGCGGGTTCGAGGAAAGTAGCCAACCCAAAGAGATGGCCTCCCTTAGAGATGTTCACGGTCCGAAACTCTCCCGCCCATTCGTACACGTCTTGGAAAATGTGCCGATGGATCGCTTTCAGGTGCGCGACATCGAATCCGCCTTCAACAGGCGTGTCGATCAGCTCTGCAATGCGTCGGTGCGTTTGGCGTGCTTCAAAGCGGGCGAGTAGTTCCGGGTCAGTGAGACCGCGCAGGTTCTTGAGGACGCTTGTGCCGGGATAGAGATACGGGTCCGAATTCTCGGTCGTTGAGCCCATCGATCGCGCTCCCCACTTCAGCTAGCGTCATCTGTCCATGGATGTATCGCTGGTACAGAGCTTTCACTTGCTCGTCGAGCTCAAAACCTTCCAGGCGCACGGAAGCAAGCGCCTCTTCGTAGACGCGTACACGCCGAGCGCGCTCTGTGGCCGTAATTGGGTGCGTGGCAACCGCCATCTCTTCCTATTTTACCCGAAACGCAGCTTGTTATCGAGTCCCAGGTCGTCCAGGCATTCTGACGCGGGATCGACGCCTCGATATCAACACGTGATCCCGAGCGCGCGTGCGACCGACATTACGGAGGTGCCGCTCGGTATTGTAAGCTTCCTCGAGATCGAGGAAAAGTATAGGTGTACCTGGATGCCTCGAATCGAGAGCGCTCATGAGGCGCTCAAACAGCAAACACGCCTTGGACAATGTCTCCAAGAGTTCGCGACGGCCGCCGGACACGGGTCACGAAGCTCCGGGTACAGCGGATCGGGCGCGGCCAAAGATTCTCATTGTCCGTCTCGGGGACTATCCAGGATTTGAGAGTCGGTACGCATACGATGCCATTTTAGTAGCCGCACTTCGGTGGGTCGCGGACTTCGTCGGAAGTAAGTTCCGAATGAGATGCCCGACCAGACGGGAAACATCAGGTTGTCCACGGTTCGCTGGCCGCGCGGGCGAGCCGACGTGTCCGCTCCTCGTGTAGACTCAGTATGCCTCTCACGCTGACTAGGTTCCATCAAAGCGTGATGCGTGGAGGTTCTGGCAGATGACGCTTCCGCAGGCGACCCTTCCCGCAACAGCTCAGCGTAAGATCACACGCCGGTTGCTTCCCTTTCTTTTCCTGGTCTATATGATGGCTCAAATTGACCGCGCGAACGTCGCGTTTGCCGGCCTTAACATGACACGAGAGCTGCACTTCTCCAACGAAGTGTTTGGTTTTGGAGCCGGAATCTTTTTTTTCGGATACTGCCTGCTGCAGATACCGGGAGCCGTGCTCGCGCAGCGCTGGAGCGCGCGCAGGTGGATCGCGGCCGTCATGATCGTATGGGGATTGCTGGCGTCCCTCACCGGCTTCATCCAAACCTCCACTCAGTTCAACATCATCCGCTTCCTGGTCGGGCTGGCTGAGGGCGGCCTATTTCCGGCGGTGATGCTCTATTTGACACACTGGTTCCGGCAGGGGACCGCGCGAAGGCAGTGGCCGCGCTCATGGCGGCGATCCCGGCGTCGAACGCCGTCGGTGGATTAGTCGCCGGGCTGCTACTGAACTTGCACTGGCTGGGAATCTCCAACTGGCGCTGGCTTCTGATCCTGGAAGGCATCCCGCCGCTAATCGGCGGAATCGTGACACTCTTTTATCTTGCGGACTGGCCGAAGGACGCCCGCTGGTTCAGTGAAGGCGAACAGGAGTGGATCACCGAAGAAATCGAAAGGGAAAACCACGAAAAGGAGAAGCCCCAGCCGCGCATCAGTATTCTGCAGACGTTCGGAAGGCCGATCGTGCTCGCTCTTGCGTTCTCGTATTTTAGTCTCAATGTTGCCGCTTACGGCCTGGTCATCTGGCTGCCAAAGATGGTCCAGAAATTCCCAGGATTGACGACTTGGCAGGTGAGCCGTGTTGCCTCGATCTGGTACCTTCGAGCCCTCCCGGCGATGCTCATCGCGGGCTGGCATTCAGACAGAACCGGCGAGCGAAAATGGCATGCGATCATCGCCACTCTTGTGGCAGCCTCGGGCCTAGTCATCAGCCAGGTTCCCGGCATCAGCGCGCCGGTGGCTATGGCGGGCTTTTCGATCGCGGCGATCGGCATTATGAGCTATTACCCGCCTTACTGGGCGCTGCCAACGAAACTGCTCAGTGCCGGAGTGGCCGCGGCGGCGTACGGATTCATCAACCTGATCGCCAACCTGGGCGGTTTCGCCGGCCCGTACGCAATCGGCCTTCTTACGGACGTTACCGGAACTTACGTGGCCGGCGTACTGTTGCTGGTGGCGAGCGCGATTCGATCCGGCGCGAAGCGGGCTTGCCTGCGGGTGCGCTGAGCAACCTCAGACGAGTTCTTAAATAATCGCCGGCATTCCCTTGATGTGAACCTTGCTGCCAGCCGTTGGCGGTCAACTCCTGCATACGCGGTATCGTTCCGTTGAGCATCCGGTCTGACGAAAGATTCTCACTTGCCGTATCGGGACGATACAGAATCTGGCGACCTTGGGCACGGTTCAAGCGTTCCCTTATTCATGGCAGCTTGCCATTTGAGAATCACGGTCATCGGAGCGGTAGAACCTCTTGCCCGATGATGTTGAGCAAAAGCGCTGACCCGCGCGGCCCTCACGCCAGATTCATTTTTGTGAGAAGAGAGTGAAGGCGAGGGTCGGCACGGTAGGGGTCGAAGAAAGGCTCGTGTTTGATGTGGACAAGAAATCGATCGCGCCGCCGGTAGGCAATTTCGAGCGCATCGAACATGGCATCGACCTCACCGGCGGTGGCGTAATAGGCCGCAGCCCCGAAGCTGCCGGTGGGCGATTCAGCAAGCTCGCGTGCGCATTGGCCGGCCTTGCTCGAGTCGCGAGCCTGGTTGTAGGCCGCGGCCAGATACCCAACTCCTTGACGCCACCAAGGCGCAAGGTCCACAACTCGTTCCAAGCTGGTAACCGCCTGCAGGGTGAGGCCAATGTAAAGCTGAGAGAGCCCCATGGCGAACCACAAGAGATAGTAATTCGGGTCCATTTCCAGGGCTTTGCGTGCGTATTCAACGGATTCCCGGTACTGCTTTGCATAGTACATCGACCGAGCCATGGCGTAGTGGAGAATCATGGAAAGCGGGTCGGTATCCAGGCCCAAACGGCATTGTTCCATGGCGTCAAAGACGTGGCCCCAGCGGGAGCAGATAGAATGCGGCGTAGCGGAATCGCGTCACCGGTAGGACGGATTCGGCAGCCATGGCGGTGCTGTGATGTGTTTCGGCCATTTTCCAGTCATAATCGAATATTCCCGCCATTATCGCTAATACACTGTGGGCCTCGCTATTGCCTGATTCGATGGACAGCGCGTTCTCCGCTGCCTCTTCGCCAAGGGCGCCATGTCGCGAGTGGGATTTATTTCGAGCACAGCCAGACCAAAAAGTACGCCGGCCAGCCCGCCGTAGGCCGAGCATAATCGGGTCGATCTCCAGGGCCCGCTCAAAACATTCTTTCGCTTTCGCCAGACCCTCCGGCGTGTTGCGCAAAGGAGTAATACTGTCCTTTCAAGTAATCCTGGTAGGCTTCAATATTCACCGCCCGTACGCGGAAAATTAGCCGCAGTTTGAGCGCCTCTGAGATCGCCTCCCCGATTTCATCCTGAATGGCAAACACGTCGGTCATGTCGCGGTCGTAGCGTTCGGACCAGGATGGGTGTTCTGCGGCATGGATGAGCTGCGCGGTCACACGAATGCGGCTTGCCGGCCCGGCGCACGCTGCCTTCAAGAATGTTCTCACTCCCAGCGCTTCAGCTATCTTGGGATGTCCTGCTCCTTTCCACGGAACGCAAAAGAAGAAGTGCGGGCAATCACTTTCAGGCCCGGAATTTTAGCAAGCAGATTCAGGATCTCTTCCGCCAAGCCGTCGCTGAAGTATTCGTTCTCTTTGTCCGCGCTCATATTGGCGAACGGCAGAACCGCGATGGAGGGTTGCTGTTGTACCGGCGCTGCCGCTTGCGCCTTTCCTAACGCTTCAAGCAATTCCAGCATGGTTTGAAACCGGCGTCCCGCTTGCTTCTCAAGACACCGCGCGACGACGCGTTCGAGCGCGGGCGGGGCCTCCAACCGGCGTGGTTCCGGACGCAGTACTGCGGCCATCGTCGAGATAGCACTTTCTCCCTCGAAGGCCCGCCGTCCGCTGAGCATCTCATAAAGCACTGCCCCGAACGGAGAAAATATCTGAGCGTGCGTCGGCTGGCTGTGCCTTTGGCCTGTTCCGGCGGACAGCAGGATGGGGGGGTGCCAAGAATGGCTCCAGACAGGGTCTGAGTGACGGAGGGCTGGCCTGCCTGGGAGACCTTCGACAGTCCAAAGTCGAGCAGCTTCACACCCTCCCTGGTCACCATAATATTGGCCGGCTTCAGATCCCGGTGGGTGATCCCTTTGGCATGCGCGGCATCCAGCGCATCGCAAATCTGGACGGCGCATTTCAATGCCTGATCGACAGGCAAGGGCCCCTTGAGTTGAGAGCCTTCGACGTACCTCATGACCAAGTAATAATTCCGGACCAACATCATGGAGGGTACAAATGTTGCGTTATCCAGTGCCGCTACAGTACGAGCTTCGTGCTCGAACCGTTCGGTGAACTCTGTCCTGGAAACCTTGATCGCGACCATGCGATCGAGGCGCGT
>CAVUKY010000004.1:0-147420 GCA_963742155.1 Bryobacterales bacterium
GAGTAGGAGACAGGCGCGCCGCGCGAACGCACGTTTCCTGCCTCCCCTCATCGAACCGGACTTGCGGATTTCCCGCATCCGGCTCTCCGATCATCTTCTTCCGGCGGCTTGCGCCGCAGCCCTTCCAGATGACTCACCTTCCCCACCATTCGATACAGCCGACATCGTTCATGAAGGACGTGATAGTCCCACCTTCCTCGAGCCGTTCCCCAAGCGACACTGATGCTTGCGCCGGAGCCATAACTGCATTTCGCTCCGAACCGCCCAGTCCACTTTATGGAACGTCCGGTTACTGTTGCCGACTCGAAAATAGGTACACCACCCATTCAGAACCGGGTTCAGCTTCCGGATCACCGCCGTGACGGGCCCGTTCCTCGGAAACGACCGCACCACTTCGCGCACCCGCTGCCGGATATTGCGGCACGCCTTGTCGCGTGGCCACATCAACAGCATCCGGCCACGGAGCTTTCCGAAACTCAAAGCCCAGAAACGCGAAACCTTCTGCCAGCGTCGTCAGCCGGCTCTTCTCCTGGTTCACCACCAGATGAAGAGCCGCAAACTGCACCTGCAGTTGATCCCACGCCTTCCGCGCCTGTTGTTCCGTTCGCGCCAGCAATACCATGTCGTCCGCATAACGGACCAGCCGAACGTTACCGGTGGCGACACCGTCGCTCCGGCACCATTGCGGTCCACCTCGTGCAGAAAGATGTTGGACAGCAACGGCGAGATCACCCCGCCCTGCGGCGAACCGCGGTCGGGATGAGTCACCTTGCCTTCCTCCATGACTCCTGCTTTCAGCCAGGCACGGATCAGGCGCAGAATCTGAACGTCTCCGACCCGCCGCTCCACCAACCCTAAAAGCAGTTCGTGATCGATCGTGTCGAAGTAGGATTTCAAATCCACGTCCACCACTTGAAGAATAGCCCTCGTTGACGCTTTGCACAATCGCGCTCAGCGCCATTCGCGGTGTCCTCTTCGGGCGGAATCCGAATGAACAGGGCAGGAAGTCGGCTTCGAACAACGGTTCGATCACCAACTTCACTGCCATCTGCACCACCCGGTCCTTCACCGTCGGGATGCCCAACGGCCGGGTTTTCCCCGGCTGTCCGGGCTTCGGTATGTGAACCCGGCGCACCAACGCACTCCGGTAACTGCCGGCTCCGCAGTTCCTGTTCAAGTTCGTTCAGAAACCGCTCTTCGCCGTAGTCGCGGATCGCCTCGATGTCGACTTGATCCACTCCCGCCGCCCCTTTGTTGGACTTCACCCGTTGCCAGGCCTCTTGCAGGATGTCCTGCCGACAGACCTTATCGTAGAGAAGCGTGAACCTCCTTCTGGGTTGCTGCTTGGCCACTCGGTATAGCGTCCGTTGCAGTTTGCGGGCATTAGTCGAGCCGTCGCGGGCGCTTTGCGCTCCGCTGGCTTGCGCCGGGGTTGAGCCTTCCCTTGCGGGGGCAGTCCGGCTGCCTTTCCCTGTTTCGTTCGCTTGATGAAAGTAGCGGCCCTTCCCTCCCCCCGGTTGTCCCGAGGTTCCTCGGTACTGTGGCCACCTCCGACTCCCTGCCCGGCTTCGTTCCGCGCTTTCGGGTTTCGCCCTTATACGCTTCCCTACCGGACGGAGCTTCCTCCGCCGGACCGAACAGGGTCTCTCCGGTTAACTGAATGGTCTGTCTCTGCGTGCTGCCGCCCGATACACCGTCCCGGCGATTCGGATTCATTCTCGCTGTACTCCGAATCGTGGCAGGCTTCGCCTTGAGGACACAGGCTCGCCCCGGGAATAACTCCAGTTGAATCGGCGTACTCACTGGTGGGGTTAACGATGCTGAAACGGCGTTCACTTCTGTTGCGGCCCGCAGATTCGCCTCGCCTTCCTGCCGACAGGTGAAGGCTTTGTCATCCCGCTTTTCCGCCGCCGGTTGCCCAGCGACGGAAGGGATCAGGCTATCGGGTGAACGAGTCATTACCCGAGTTGATTCCTTTCAATCAACAAGTCCATCCAGTCCTCTCGGACGCACGTCCCCAAGCCCCTGGGATTTAACGCTTTGGCGCCAGAATGGCTGCCTTCGCGCGACCCGGCGAATTCCGATGGCTGGGCATCCGACAGAGGCCGCTAAATGCTTCGCGTGCGTTGGCCGGATTTTCAGTGTCCACGTATGGCCGGATTTTCAGTGTCCACGTATGGCCGGATTTCAGGTGTCCACTGAGGTTCTTCGTTTTCGATATTTTCGCCATCGTCAGTCCTCATCCATTTGGAAATGGGACGAGACCCGGCCCGGTTGCGATCGGTTTGAAAATGTCTCCAACGGGGTCGAGCCCGCTGATTGCTCAGAGCGCCTGCCACCAAATCACTGACCGCCATCACCGGAACCATGGTTAAGAACGGGCACTCACGCACCAAATGTTTGTCGGCTGATGGGCAGTTGCTTTGGATCGTCATGACATGGCTCGTTATTCGGTTCGGTAAGCCCCTCTTCACTTATGACCGGAACGCACCCGGAATTTGCCAATCTGAGAAGTGCTTGGATGCTTCCTAGACCTGCTTGGAAACATTGTCTCAGGCGTGTTGACGCCGTTCCTCGCCAAGCAATTTTCCTTATTGAGCCGGCACACAACTCGCACACACGTTTGGCGGGAACAGATTCACTTAGTGTTCAAGGTTAGCTACTGATTGGAAGTCTCAGTGACCGATTACGGTTTGAGCTAATAATTATTAGGAGCGTGGTGGCACGAAGCGAAAGACCAATAGAGGTAACGCACGTGCTTGCCACCCACGAGAATTGTCCCCATTAATTCCAACCGATCGACCGTTCAACCTGGCATTCGCGCTCGCTGCACCCACACCAGGCGAAACCGCGCACCGTTCTTTCGAATTCGGCATCCTTCCACATCCACGGCTGTTCCTTGGTTGCCGGTCCGCACATCCGCGCGCGCTAACGCAGCGGGGCTCGTCCAACAAGGTTGGCCCTGCATGTAGCCATTTAGAAAAAGTGGTATAGTTTTTCTAAATCGTGCGGGATCGGTGAAGCAATGCAAACGATGAAAACCAGGATAGTTGACCGCATCCGCAGGTTTGAACCAGGCCACGCGTTCATGGCGAAAGATTTTCTCGACATCGCTAGCTCGCGGGACCGTCGATATGACCCTCTCGGCGCTTCTTCGTGACCGCGTTATCCGCCGCGTCCGCCGCGGCCTCTACGATGTCTCCCAAGGTCAATCCGGATCTCGGTGGCACGCTCAGCCCCGATATCGATCAAACTGCGCGCGCCCTCGCACGGCGTCATCGCTGGACTATCGTTCCTGAAGGCGCATGGGCCGCAAATCTCCTAGGACTCTCAACCCAAGTGCCCGCAAAAATCGTCTACCTTTCCGACGGACCGAACCAGAAGGTTCAAATCGGCCGACGGACGATCCATTTCAAGCACGCGCGTCCGCATGTCCTCGGACAGGAGCAGGGTATGACCGCGCTCGCTATCCAGGCGCTACGCTACATTGGCAAAGAAGAGATGGATGATGCCTTCATCCAGCGTCTAAGATCGCTGTTACCCGAAGCCGAGAAACGCCGGCTGGTCAAGGCAACACGGTTCGGTGTCGATTGGATTTACGAGACCGCTAAGAAGGTCGCTGGTAACCCGACTTGAACAGAATTGCTCAACTCGCTGCTTCGGCCCGCGCCGAAATATTCGTCGAAACCGCGAATCGTCGCGCGTTGCCTGAGGCGCTCATCGAGAAGGATTTCTGGGTGTGCTGGACCCTCGCGCAGATCTTCTCGATCGAGCAGCTCAAAGCGGGCCTCCTGTTCAAGGGTGGGACCTCTCTATCCAAGGTTTTCGGCGTCATCGAACGCTTCTCCGAAGATATCGATCTAGCCGTGGACTACACGATGCTTGGTTTCACCGGCGCGCGTCACCCTCTTGCGCCCGGTTTATCTCGAACGAAGCAAATGGCTCTTCTCAGCGACATGCTTGGAGCATGCCAGAGCTACATAGCTGGTGAGTTTTTGGACCGTCTGCGCACACGCTGCATCGAAGTGCTGGGCCCAGAGGGACCTTGGAGACTCGCGGTCGATGAGGAGGACCCGAATATTGTGCATTTCTTCTATCCGCCTGCCGTCCAGGCGCCGGTCGCCTACATTGCGCCGCGTGTCACTCTCGAACTCGGAACCCACGCCGAATTCATCCCTCGCGGGGAGTTCACAATTCGCGCCTTCGCTGCCGCCGAGTTTCCAAAGCTCTTTGAGCAGCCAGAAGTACCGGTGACTAGCCTTCTCGCGAAACGAACATTCTGGGAAAAGGCCACGATTTTACACGCGGAGTTTCATCGACCGCCGGCAAAGAACCTGCCCGGCCGCTACTCGCGCCACTATTACGATGTAGCTATGATGGCCGCACGTTCGGTGAAGCAGGAAGCTTTCGCGGATCTTAACCTTCTCGCTGCTGTCGTCAAGCACAAGCAAACCTTCTACGCATCGGGCTGGGCCCAATATCCCCTTGCTGTGCCAGGAACATTTAAGCTCGCTCCACCTGAAGCAAGAATCCAAACTCTGCGGCGAGACTATCGCGAGATGGCGGTCATGATCTTCGGAGAGCCGCCACCGTTCGAACAAATCATAGAAAAACTTGGCGGAGCTTGAAAAGGAGCTCAACGCACTTCGAAAGAAAACGTGCGGAGCGACTAGAGCGCCTTCAGATGCCTGCGAGGACCGAAGATGCAAATTTACCCCAAAACGCCGCTCAAGAGTTGGGGCACCTCGATGCAAGATTCTTGAGCATAAGTCTTGCGTCAGACAATGGGATGCGGAGATTCATAGTGACAGTCATCGATTCAGGTCAGAAAAAACGGGTGACTGGCACCAAATTGGCACTAAAGAGCGCTCAAAACGGATGAAATCAGCTAATCAGGAATGAAGATCGGAATGACTGTAAACTGCTGGCTGGACAGAGGTTATGTTGAATTTTGAGAAACTTGCCGACGGGGCCTGATCGCTTTTCAAGACCGCCGGTTTCAACCACTCACCCATTCCTCCGACTCCTATCCTACCTGATTCAAGTCCCATTCTTATGTCGCCAGTTGTCCCCCAGGTAATAAATTTCCGCGCTCATCTAAATTCCCGCGATCGTCAATGCTGACGGGCGATACTTTCGTCGCCGCGATGGCGATGTGATAGCGCGCGTGCCGCCGTTCGCCGGCGCGGAGCAGCGCCCCCTTTTCCACCAGATCGGCAAGATCGCGCGTCGCTGTCGCCGCTGATGCGCCGGTGACGCTGGCGTAGTTTCCAGCGCTTAAACCACCCTTGAATCCCTCCGGCCCTTCCCGGAGCATGCGCAGCAGAGCTTTCTGCTGTCGCCCATTTACCTGCCCGCGCAATCCATCCAGCAGGCGGGTCTTTTCAATCAGGAACTCCACTTGCGCTGTCGTTCGTCTCTGCGCTTCAATGGCGATGCCTGCGAACCATACCAGCCAGGGCGTCACTTCATTGCTTTTGTTCGCGGCTTCGAGCGCGGCATAATAGCCCTTGCGCCTGACGAGAATCGTCGCCGCCAGCGCCGTAAGGGTCGGCTGCCCGAAAGATTGCGCCAGCACCTTCTCGGCGATGGCCCGGCCGATGCGCCCGTTGCCGTCCTCGAACGGATGAATGGACTCGAAATAAAGATGTGCCAGGCCGGCTCTCGTGAGCGCAGGCAGCGGCTTACTGCCCCGAGGGGCGCTGCGATTGAACCACGTGTGATTAAACCAGGCGATGAACCGCGCCATTTCTTTCGGTATCTTCGCCGATGGCGGCGCTTCGAAGTGCACTTTCGGCGCATGGACACGGCCGGAAACAATTTCCATAGCGTCCGCGCCCGTGCGGTAGCGGCCGACGTCGATTAGCCTGCCGCGCTCCTTAAACAGCATACGATGCCAGGAGAAGAGCATTTCGTCCGAGAGTGGTTCCGCGAAGGAGCGGTAGAGATCGACCATCATCTCGGAAACCCCCTCCTCGGCGGGTTTGACCCGCCGGTTATCCGTGGCCAGGCCGAGCTGGCGGCGGATGGAGGACTGGACGCTCGCCCGGTCAAGAATTTCCCCCTCGATTTCCGAGGTGGTTACCGCCTCCGCGCTAATGGACTCAATCGTAAGCTGTTCCTGCTCGGACTGCGGGAGGTGCTTAATTGTTCCCACGAACACACCGGCGCCCACCAGGAAGCGCTCTTCCGCCTTGCGCAGGCGGGCCTCATTCCAGGAGAAATTCGGCCAATCCGGCTGTTGCCAGTTCCACTTCATGAGCGATAGAACCAAACCCTATCGCTCATAATAACCCACTATTATGAGCGATAGCAACGTGCTCTATCGCTCACCTGAGAGCGAGCCGGGCTATTCCGCACTCTTTGTCATGTGCGGGATTGCCGGATTCGTCACTGTCGCGCCGGCCGGCGACGGCGTTGGGATCCTGGGCCGCATGGCCGAGGCAATTCGCCATCGCGGCCCGGACGATTTCGGTTTCTATCATGATCCCTGGGCGCATCTGGGCCAGCGGCGGCTCAGCATCATCGATCTCGCAGGGCGGCCATCAGCCCATGAATAACCGGACAAAAACCAACGAAACCGGCGCGCTCTGGATCGCGTTCAACGGCGAGATCTACAACCATGCCGCGCTGCGGCCGGCGCTGGAACAGGCCGGGCATCGCTACCGGACGTCGCTCGGATACCGAGACCATCCTCCACGCCTATGAACAGCACGGCGCGGATTGCCTGCCGCTATTGCGGGGCATGTTCGCATTCGCCATCTGGGACGCCGGGCGGCAACGGCTCTTCTGCGCGCGGGACCGGCTGGGCATCAAACCCTTTTACTACTACTGGGACGGCCGCCTGTTCGCATTCGCGTCTGAAATCAAGGCGCTGCTGGAGCATCCGGCCATTTCACCGGCGCTGGATGAAACCTCGCTGCCGGATGTGCTCGCCTTCGGCTATACCAGCGACGATCATACGCTCTTCCGCAATATCCGCAAGCTGCATGCCCGGCCATCGGATGCTGCTGGATGTGGGCGGCCCGCGGCCCCAGCTGAAATGCGAGCGCTATTGGGATATCCCACCGGCTGAAGGCGGCGATCCGAATCTCGATGAGCGGGGCTGGATCGACGGAGACCCGGCGGCGGTTGGAAGAGTCACTACAACTCCACCTGATGAGCGACGTTCCACTGGGCGTGTTCCTCAGCGGAGGGTTGGATTCGAGCGCGATCGCGGCTCTGACCCAACGTGCCGCTCTGGCGCAACGTGAGGCTTCCGGCCCGCTCCAGACCTTCGCTGTGGGTTATTGGGAAGCCAAGTTCAGTGAATTGGGCTACGCGCGGCAAGCTGCTGCCGCCCTTGGCGCCGATCATCGCGAGGTGGTGGTCGGCTTCGACGACTTCTTTGGCGCATTACCCAAGCTCATCTGGCACGAAGACGAGCCGCTGGCGTGGCCATCCAGCGTGCCGCTCTATTTCGTTTCGAAGCTGGCCGCGCGACACGTGAAAGTGGTGCTGAGCGGGGAAGGCAGCGACGAACTGTTCGCTGGTTACGAGCGCTATCGATGGCTGGATAGGAACCAACGCTGGGCCGGACATTATGCCCGCGTTCCACCTGGGATTCGCCGCGCGGTCCGCCAGTGGATTGCAGCATCCCCGCTGCTTGCCGCGGGACTGCGCCGCAAGCTCGGCCATACTGTGCTCGGCCGCGAGCTCGGTTTCGAGTCAATTATTCCTCGCTAATTTCTACTGCGCGTTCGATGGCGCCCGCCTTCGAGGACTACATGTCCTGTTGGAACGCGCGTTCGGAATGTTCGCCACTCGCGCGCACACTCTATGCCGACCAGAAAACCTATCTCGTCGAGTTGCTCATGAAGCAGGACCAAATGAGCATGGCTGCTTCCATCGAGAGCCGCGTACCGTTTCTCGATCACACCCTAGTCGAGTTCGCCGCGCAAATGCCCGATCGGCTCAAGATTCGCGGCCGCAAGCAAAAGCACATTCTCAAAGCCGCCGTCGAGCGATTTGCTTCCGCGCGGCATCGTCCATCGCAGGAAGATGGGCTTTCCTACTCCGCTCGCACAATGGCTGCGCGATCCGCGAGCTGAACCGCTCTACGCCCGCTTGCGTTCGCCTGACGGACTGCTGGCGGCTCATATGGATATGCGCCAGGTGGACGCGCTGATTCACCGGCATCGCTCGGGACAGGAAGATGCTACGGATCGTATCTGGCGGCTGCTGAACCTTCAGCTTTGGGGCGACCTTTTTCTGACCGGCCGGCGCGAGCCAGTGTGGACGGAGGCCGCGGCCCGGGCATGAAGATCTTATGGGTGAAAACGGAATTTCTGCATCCCACCGGCGGCGGCAGTCAGATCCGCACGCTCGAAACCCTGAAGCAGCTGCACCAGAGGCACGAGATCCACTTCGCCGCGCTCGATTTGCCGCAACCCGGCGCCGGTTTGCGACGCAGCTCGGAATATTCGACGAAAGCGTATGCGGTGCCCCATCCCATCCCGCGCAAGAGCGGACCGCGTTACTGGGCCGAGCTCGCCCGGGGCCCCTGGACCAGCATGCCCGTTCCCATGCTGCGCTACCGATCGCGCGCATTACTGCGCTTGGTCGAAATCCTGACGCGGCTGGAGAAATTCGACGCGATCGTTTGCGATTTCCTGGCGTCGGCGGCCAACATTCCCGAGCTGGGAAACGCGGTGCTGTTCCAGCACAACGTGGAGTCGAACATCTGGAAGCGGCACATCGAACATGCCCCCACTCGCTGGCATCGGGCGTATTCGGAAGGGCAATTCGAACGCATGTTGCGCTATGAAGCCGAGGTTTGCCGTGCCGCGAAAAAGATCATCGCGGTTTCTGGCTCCGACGCCCAGGCTATGCATTCGTTGTACGGCGCCACCGGCGTGTGTTCCGTCCCTACCGGCGTGGATCTGGAGTATTTCGCTCCGCCAGCTACTGTCTCGTGCCATAGCGATCTGGTGTTCGTCGGTTCCATGGATTGGCGGCCGAACATCGACGGTCTCAGCTGGTTTACCGCCCACGTTCTTCCGCTGATTCGCGCCGGCCGTCCCCAGTGTACGCTGTCGGTGGTGGGCCGCAATCCAAATGCGGAAGTCCGCGGATTGGCCGCGAGCGGCCGGCGCATTCATGTCACCGGCACCGTGGACGACGTGCGGCCTTATCTGTGGGAATCGGCGGTGTCCATTGTGCCGCTGCGCATCGGCGGAGGCACGCGCCTGAAAATCTACGAAGCCATGGCCGCGAAGATTCCGGTGGTTTCCACGTCCGTGGGCGCCGAGGGACTCGACATTCGCGACGGCGAGAACATCGCAATCGCCGATTCGCCGCCCGACTTCGCTCAAGCCTGCCTGGCGTTGCTCAATGACCGGGACGCGCGCCGGCGCATGGCGGCGAACGCGTTGGAGACCGTTAGTACATGTTATTCTTGGCAAGTGGTGGCGAGCCACTTCGAACGCCTTCTGGCATGATCCGCTTCCTTGATCTTCCCGCCGAATATCACGAACTCAAAACCGAAATTGACCGCGGCGGTTGGGCGCATACTCGAAAGCGGGCAGTTCGTCGGCGGCCAAGAAGTGTCCGCGCTGGAAGAGGAATTCGCCGGTTATTGCGGCGCGCGGTACGGGGTGGCCGTCAACTCCGGAACCAGTGCGCTCCATTTGGCGTTGCTGGCGGCCGGCATTCAAGCCGGCGACGAAGTAATCACCGTTCCATTCACCTTTTACGCCACGGTGGCCGCCATCGGGTACGTCGGCGCCACGCCGGTTTTCGTCGATATCCACCCGGCGACATGCAACATCGACGCCGCCAAAATCGAAGCTGCGATCACCAGCCGCACGCGCGCCATCTTGCTGGTGCATCTCTACGGGCAATGCGCCGAAATGGATCCTATTCTCGATATCGCGCGACGCCACAAGCTGGTCGTCATTGAGGACGCCGCTCAGTCCCACGGCGCCGAATATCGCGGCCGGCGCGCGGGCGCCATGGGCGATATCGGATGCTTCAGTTTTTATCCCACCAAGAACCTGGGAGCGGCCGGCGAAGGCGGCATGCTGACCACCAACAATCCGGAGTACGCGCGCACGGCGGCATTGCTGCGCAGTTGGGGTGAAGAGCAACGCTATCGCCCGCGTTTGAAGGGTTTCAACTACCGCCTGCCAGCGCTTCAAGCCGCGATTTTGCGGGTGAAGTTACCGCATTTGGACGCATGGACCGAAGCGCGGCGCGCTCGAGCGGCCGAATATGATCGTTTGCTCGTAGACTCGGGCGTCATACGGCCGCACGCCATGGCACATTCGCGGCACGTGTATTGTCTCTACACCATTCGCGCGGCGGATCGCGATGCAACTGCAAAAAGGGCTGGCGGCGGCGGGAACCCAAAGTGCGGTTCACTATCCCCTGCCGATTCACCTTATGCCTGCTTACGCCGACCCGCGATACAAGGCGGGCGATTTTCCGGTAGCGGAGGCTTGCGCGAACACCGTGCTGAGCTTACCTCTGCATGCGTACCTGAGCGCGGCGCAGGTTGCAGAAGTGGCCGCGCAGGTTTGCAAATTAGCGCCGCAAAAAATTCAAGAAACCATCCTTTCCTGACGATAATTACGGCAGTATGGGAACCACCAGCAGCACACCCAGTGCGGCCAGCATTACCGCTCCAATTTATTTCACCGGGCTGAGCAGTTTCTCGAGCGACTTCCAGAGCATCATCCAGCGGGCCGTTCAGATCGCCGATATTCCGGTGCAGAATCTTCAGAACCAGCAGGCGACGAACACCGCCCAGGAGAACGCGTTGACTGCCCTGGAGCCGAGTGTTAGCGCGCTCGGCACAGACGTCGCCAACTTGGGTACGCTGGCCAGCACACAGGGGCTGTCGGCGTCCAGCTCGGATTCCAGCACCGTTACCGCGGTGAACACCGGGGCCACTTCGCCCGCCACCTACACCGTCTCCGATATCCTGACGCTGGCGTCGGCCGCCTCGGAAACTTCGCTCGAAGGCTACTCCTCAAGCCAGTCCATTACCAGTAGCGGACTCGTGAATCTGGTGGTCGGCTCCAACACCTATCAGCTCAATCTCACGGCATCGGGTGACAATAACGTCAGTGGGCTGGCGCAGGCCATTAATAATGCCGGCGCTGGCGTGAACGCCACGGTCCTGACCGCGGGCTCCACCGACTACCTGGTTGTCTCCGCGAGTAGCACCGGAGCCACCACGCTGCAACTGAATAGTGTCACACCCACGGACCTCGTCAGCGCCACCGGCTCTGGCACGGAAACCTCGTTGCAGACTTATCCGGATGAGACGTCCACCGCAGTTTCGGCCAACGGACAAGTTCAGTTGGTAGTGGGTTCCGCCGATTACACCTTGGATGTCAGCGCCAACAACAATCTCAACGGTCTGGTGGCGGCCATCAACGGCGTCGGCGCCGGCGTGACAGCCGGTATCACTGGCAGTGCTGGATCGTACTATCTTTCTCTTTCCGCTTCCGGCCCCACCACAATCCAGCTCAATGATCTCCAGAATCCGACAGACCTGCTCTCGGACACCAACCAAGGCTCTAACGCCAGTTTTTCTCTGAACGGCGTTCCCATCATCGAGTCCACCAACAACATCACCGACGTTATTCCCGGCGTCAGCTTCACGCTCCTGAACACCCTGCCGGCTGGATCGGTCACCTTGTCGCTCGCCACGGACCCATCGCAACTGAGTAGCGCGCTCCAAACTTTCGTCACCGACTACAACACCTTGGTTAGCGCGGTGGAAGCGCAACAGGGACAAAACGCCGGACCGCTCCAGGGCGACCTGATCGTCAATGAGATCAGCAGCGATATGCAGGATTTGGCCACTTACTACGACCCTACCAGCACTAGCAGCATCCGCAGCCTCTCCGATCTGGGCGTCACCTTCAACGACACCGGCCAGATGAGCTTTAGCTCCAGCACCTTCAACGCCCTCTCAGATACCCAGATCTCAGACGCGTTCCAGTTCCTGGGGTCCGCCAATACTGGTTTCGCGGCCTTGGCCAGCAATTTTTCCCAGTTGACCGATCCCATCACCGGGATGATCCAGGCCCAGATCAGCGGTTACGAAACCACCAATACCGACCTGGCAAACCAGATCACCACCGCACAGGCGCAAGCCGCCGCAATCCAGGCCAGCGCGACATCGCAAGCCGAAGCCGCCGATGCCTTAGTCGCCCAGTTGCAACAGGAACAATCCGACTTGGACTCCTCCATCCAAAGCGTCAACTATGTTCTGTACGGAAAACAAGTCGGCGCGGATGGAATCTAACAGGTAACTGAACCGCGACCGTCAGCCCTTCGGAGGGCCGAGGGAGACGGCGCTTTATTCCAATCTATAATTCGGCGCTTCCTTGGTGATGATTACGTCGTGTACGTGCCCTTCCCGCAGCGCCGCGGAAGTAACGCGTAGGAACTTGGCGTTCTCCTGCAAGTCGCGAATGTTGCCGCAGCCGCAGTAACCCATGCCCGCCTTCAAACCACCCACCAGCTGATACACCAGCTCCGACAACGGCCCCTTATATGGCACCCGTCCTTCGATGCCTTCCGGCACCAGCTTTCCGCTGGTGTCCTGCGGATAACGGTCCGATCCCGCGGTCATCGCGCCCATCGAACCCATGCCGCGATAACTCTTGAAGGTTCGTCCCTGATAGAGAATCGTTTCTCCGGGGCTTTCTTCGGTGCCTGCCAGCAGACTGCCGATCATCACTGCGTCGGCGCCGGCCGCGATCGCCTTGCTGATGTCTCCCGAGTACTTGATGCCGCCGTCGGAGATCAACGGCACGCCCGAGCCCCGCGTGGCGCGCGAACATTCCGCGATCGCCGTGATCTGCGGCACGCCCGCCCCGCTCACCACTCGCGTGGTGCAAATAGATCCCGGCCCGATCCCTACCTTGATTCCGTCGGCGCCCAGGCCAATCAAGTCCCGCGCGCCTTCATACGTCGCCACGTTGCCGGCAATCAGGTCCACATCCGGGAACTTGTGCTTGATGGTGCGCACCGCTTCCATTACTCGTTCGCTGTGCCCGTGCGCGGAATCGACAACCAGCACGTCCACTTTTCTCGCCACCAGCTCCTCGGCCCGCTCCAGAAAGTCGGCGCCGGAACCCACGGCCGCGCCAACCCGCAAGCGCCCCTGCTGATCTTTCGCCGCGCTCGGATACTTCAACTTCTTCTGGATGTCCTTGACGGTAATGAGGCCCTTGAGAGCGTACTGGTCGTCCACCACCAGCAGTTTCTCCACGCGGTGATGGTGCAGAATCTTCTCGGCCTCTTCCAGCGTGGTGCCCACCGCTACCGTGATCAGATTCTCCTTGGTCATCACATCGGAGATCGGGAGATCGTGGCGCGTTTCGAATCGCAAATCGCGATTGGTGAGGATTCCGACCAGCCGCCCATTCTTGGTTACCGGCACGCCGGAGATGCGATAGCGCTTCATCAACGCCAGCGCGTCCGATATCTTGAGCTCCGGTTCAATGGTGATGGGGTCGACGATCATGCCGCTTTCACTGCGCTTTACGCGGTCCACTTCTTCGGCCTGCCGCTCCACCGACATGTTGCGATGAATGATTCCAATGCCGCCCTGCTGCGCCAGCGCAATCGCCAGGTGTGACTCGGTGACCGTATCCATGGCCGAGCTGACGATGGGGATGTTCATCGCGATGTGCCGGGTGAGGCACGTGCGCGTGTCGGTTTCCGACGGCAGCACGTCGCTGCGAGCCGGCTGGAGAAGTATATCGTCGAAGGTGAGACCTTCCAGAATCGTTTCTTGGATCATGAAGGGGTACTTCCATTATTGCGCGAACCGATACGATAGATGGCGAGGAGGAAATTTTGGCGACTCTAGGTTTGATCGAATACAGCGACGCGAGCCCGGAAGTGCGCGCGGTCTACGACGACATCATGGCCACGCGCAAGACCGACTGGATCAACAATTTTTGGAAAGCGCTGGCGCACCATCCGGCTACCCTGCGCCGTACCTGGCAAAGCGTCAAGGAGATCATGGCGCCCGGCGCGCTGGACGCGCTGACCAAGGAAATGATCTACCTCGCCGTCAGCGCCACCAATCAATGCGGTTATTGCATCGCATCGCACACCGCCGCGGCTCGCAAGGCCGGAATGACGGACGCGATGCTGGCCGAAGTGATGGCCGTGGTCGGCATGGCGAACGAAAGCAATCGCCTCGCCAGCGGCTATCAGGTGGAGATTGACGAAAAATTCCTAACGGCCGCGCGGCCTTCCGGGCAGGGGAATTCTTAAGCGGCCGCCGGTTTGTGAATCTTCGTGCCAGCCTTTTGAACTTTGCCGCTGCGGATGCAGGATGTGCATACGCGAATGCGCTTGGAAGCGCCCTTCACCATCGCGCGCACCGATTGCAGATTCAAGTTCCAACGGCGCTTGGATACGTTGTGCGCGTGGCTGATCCGGTTGCCGAACTGCGGCCCGCGCCCGCACACTTCACATACTTTCGCCATAATCGTCGCTCCTTGGGGTTAACCTCAAGTCTATCAAGTTCCGGATTGCCCCCGCAACCGATCTGATATTCTGACAACGTATCTATCCCAAGGGGTTCCCGCTTGACCGATTTCAACCATATTCACTCGCGCGACGGCGAGGACTGGGTTTGTGGGCGCAGCATGTCCGTGCGCGACGAGCAGATCTTGCATTGTGAAGGGCGCGACCCGGACGAAATAGAGGCTTGCCGCCTGTGCGCCGAGCGCATCATCGGGTACTTTGGCGATCCCATGCACGTGCATTAGAATGAACGTGCGAGCGGATCGCCTCGTAAATGGCTGTTGTTTCCTCGGACGACAATGTGCGGTCCCGTGCCCCTACCGTTAGCCGGTAGGTCATGGTCTTGCGATTTTCCGGCAGCGGCGGCTCGGCATATACACGCGAGGAACTCGATTTCCACAAGATGGCTTCCCGCAGCCCTGGTGAGCTCCCGCTCGATGAATCCCGCTGTCACCCGGCGCGGCACGTCCACCGTGATATCGAATGAACTCACGGGAAAACGGCGCAGCGCCTCATAGCGCCGCTCGCGTGCCGTCCAGCTTTTCCATCTTGGTCAAATCGAGATCGAGAATCGCAGCTCGGCCCTTTATTCCCAGCGACGGATGCAGCTCAAACAATCGCCCAACCTCCTCGCCCCGCCAAGCAATGATCGCCGCGCGCTCGGGATGCTCGAACGGGCGCGCCTTCGCCAGCCGCGCCTCGCAGCCCTCCATCAGGCATTCGGCCAGGCGCTTCAATTCAAACAGCGACGCGCTGCCGTCTCCTTCGCGCGCGTAGATCGCCGCCGCGAAGTGCGGGATCTCTTCCGGGAAGCTCCCGATTTCGGACGTGAATCTCCCGGCCAATCTCGAACAACCGGAAAGCCTGAAAGTGACGGCTGTTGTCCAGAATGTTTTTGCGAATGGCGGGCAGCAAGCTCGCTCGCAGCAGCGTTTGATCGGACGCGATGGGATTGGTCACACCCACGTGCTCCGCGACATCCATGCCGAACGCGCGCACCATCTCTTCCGTCACGAACGAATAGTTGTAGACTTCCGTGAATCCCTGCGCCGCCGCCATGTTTCTCACGGCGCGCAGGTACACGCGCGAAGCGCTCTCCGGCGGCACCACCGATTCGATCAACGGCGCCCGCGGCGTGATGGACTCATAGCCCACCATGCGTCCGACCTCTTCCAGCAGATCGTCTTTGATCGAGATATCTTTGGTCGCGCGCCAGCTCGGCACCGTGACCCGGAAAACGCCCGGCGCGGGTTCTTCGACGCCGAATTCCAGCGATTCCAGAATCGATCGCACCTCGTGCGCATCCAGATCGCGCCCCAGCTTGGCTTTCAACCAATCGACAGTCACTTCGATCGGCGCCGGCTTTTTCAACTCAGCATGCGAGTCCGCCAAGCCTCCCACCAGCCGGATGCCGGGCGAAACCTGTTCCAGCAATTCCAGCGCGCGCGCCAGACCGCGCACCGTGTTCGTCGGGTCCTGCGACTTCTCGAATCGCATGGACGCGTCCGTGCGCAGCTTCAGCGCAACCGATGTTTTGCGAACGCCGGCCGCCTGGAAATTTGCGCTCTCCAGCACAATGCGCTTGGTGGCCGGACCGATCGCGCTATGCAATCCGCCGATCACGCCCGCCAGCGCAATGGGACCCTGCGCATCGGCGATCACCAGATTCGACGGGCTTAGACTGTAGCTCTCCTCGTTCAACGCGACCAGTTGCTGGCCCGCCCGCGCGCTGCGAACGAAAATCGCCGGACCGTGCAGCTTCTCGGCGTCGAACGCGTGCATGGGCTGCGCCAATTCGGCCATCACGTAATTGGTCACGTCCACGATGTTGTTGATCGCGTTCAGCCCGATCGCTTCTAAGCGTTGCTGCAGCCAAACCGGCGACGGCTGCACGGTGACGTTCTCAAAAACCAGCGCACTATATCGCGGGCACAGAGCCAAGTCATCGATCTCGATCTCCACCGGCGCTTTACCCTTGGGTAGCAATTCGAGCTTCACCGGATCGTGCAGCGTCTTGTGCGTAATCGCCGCCACTTCGCGCGCCATCCCGTAATGCCCCCACAAATCCGGCCGATGCGTCAGCGACTTGTTGTCTACCTCAATGATCGTGTCCGCCCCAATTTGCTCCAGCCCTTCGCACTCCGCCGTCTTCATCGTGATCAGGCGCATCAGTTCCCTCGGGTCGGTTTCCAGGCCCGGGACCAGCTCACGAATCCAGTGATAGGAGAATTTCATGCTGTTTATCGCCGCTTAGAACTGGCGCAAGAACCTCAGATCGCCGCTCGCAAACAAGCGAATGTCGTCGATTCCGTAGCGCATCATCGCCAGCCGCGTCAGCCCCAGCCCGAACGCGAAGCCGCCCCATTCGTCGGGATCGATGCCGCTCATGCGCAGCACATTGGGATGCACCAGGCCGCACGGCAGCAGTTCCACCCAGCCGCTCTGCTTGCACACCGGGCATCCGGGGCCGCCGCAAATCAGGCAGCGGATATCCAGCTCGAAGCCCGGCTCTACGAACGGAAAATAGCCCGGACGCAGCCGCACCACGGCATCGCGATGGAAGATCGCGCTGAGCAGCGTCTTCATGAAATAGATCAGGTGCGCCACCGAAACATCGCGGTCTATCATCATGCCTTCCAGCTGATAGAAGGTGTGCTCGTGCGACGCATCCACTTCTTCGTTGCGGAAATACGCGGCCCGGCGCGATCATGCGCAGCGGCGGCCCCAGCTTCTCCATTCCGCGCACCTGCACCGGCGAGGTGTGCGTGCGCAGCAGGTGGCCGTTCGAAAGCCAGAACGTGTCCTGCATGTCGCGCGCGGGATGCTCGGGCGGGATGTTGAGCGCGTCGAAGTTGTGATATTCGGTCTCCACTTCCGGCCCGTCCAGCACCGCGAATCCCAGCGACGTGAACAGGTCTTCGATTTCATTCTGGATGATCGTCACCGGATGCAGGCTGCCTGGCCGCGGCGCGCGGCGCGGGCAGCGTCAGGTCCAGCCATTCGTGCTTCAGCCGGGCGTTCAGCGCCGAAGCGTCAAACGACTGCTTTTTTGTTTCAAACGCGCTTGTGAGCTCTTGTTTTGCAGCGTTTAGCGCCTGGCCGGCGATCTTCCGCTCCTCGGGCGGCAGCTTACCCAGGTTGAACTGTGCCAGCGATCCCTTGCGCCCCAGCACGTCCACGCGCACCTGTTCCAGCGCGTCCCGATCCGCGGCCTCTTCGATGCGCTTGAGCGCGGCCGCTTTCAATTGTTGAATTTGTTCTTCGACCACTCTTGTTTGATTATTGGGCGTACGCTTCCAACACTTCCACCACGGCCTGGTGGGCCTTGGTCAATGCCAGATCCAACGCGTTCTGCTGGTTCTCGGCTCGAGCCTGCACATCCGCGCCACCTGCAATGAGCAGCCGCACCATCTCCACGTCCCCATTTTGCGACGCGGCGTGCAGCGCCGTCCATCCTCCATGCTGGCGCGCGTTCACATCCGCTCCGTGCTCCAGCAGCGCCCGCACCACGTCCTTGCTCCGTCCCGCGGCGGCGGCGTGAAGTGGCGTGTTCTGCATCGGATTCTTAGATTGAGCCCGCACATCCGCTCCCCGCGCGATCAGAACTTCCACCACGTCCGGCTGGCCGAAGAAGCAAGCCAGGTGCAACGGCATCCAACCATCGTGACTATAAGCGCTCACGAGCCCGGGATTCTCGTGGATCAATTCCAGCACCCGTTCCTTCGCTCCCGCCATCGAAGCCGCGTAGACATCCAGCTCAACGCCCTTTTCGAGCAACATCGTCGCGATATCGCTTCTGCCGGAGTACCTGGCGGCGATGTACGCGCCCAGTCCTTTCTCGTCCTTGGCCGCGAGCAAAGTGGCGTCGGCATTGAGCAGCGCGTCCACCCTTTCGCGATCGCCCGCGCGAATCGCCTCGAAGAATTGTTGGCTCATCGGATCTCGATTCGAAATTATGCCGGAACCAGGAATACTTCCTCGCTCTTCGCCAGTTCCCAGGCCAGATGGTTGATGTAAAACAGCAGCACCGCCGCGGGATACGTGCCCTTGAATTTCTCGTACGTCCGCTGCTGCCAGCCGTCGGTCAAATATTTCGACCCGTCGATGTCCTTGTCGAAAAAGCCGTCCTGATTGGGAATCCCCAGGTCGTCGATCACCGCCTTGATCATGTCCAGATGCGAAACCAGAATCGCCTGCGCCAGATCGGTGGCGAAGTCCTCGTCTTTTTCCTTGATCCGGACCCAAAAACGCGGCGGCGCCTTCTTCATGCTCTCCGAGTTCAGCTTGGCTAGATGGAAGCGCACCTTCATGCGGTCATACAGCTGATAGGTCTTCAGCTTGCCAATCGAGATGGCGCGCACCAGCTCGGCGAACGACTGCTCGCCCTGGCCCAGGAAGATTTCCGACAACTGCATAAACTGCCAGCGTACCACCCAGCGCCAAGCCCTGGCTTACCGGCGCTACCAAATCGCGCTCGCGTAGTGTCTCCTGATTTTCTCATCCTTGGTCACCAGCGCCGCTCCATTCGCCTTAGCGTTCGCCACAATCAGACGGTCGAAAGGATCGCGACCCCAGCTTTCCTTCAAGGCGTGCTGAACCACGGTGCGGAACGGAAGGTCGCAGACGCGAAGACCAATGTTTTGCTCCAGGGCAGCGACGACGTGGGACGCAGAGGGATCAAGCCGGCCGATCTCGTGCAGCAGTTCGAGTTCGAGAACCGCCGCGGGTGAAACGAAGAGATCCTCTTCTTCAATGAGCTTGCGTGCCGAAGCGCTTAATTTGTCAAGGTCCCCCAGGTACAGTCGAAGCAGCACGTGCGTATCGAGATAAGTCACTTCAGCTCGGACCACTCCTTCGACCAATCCATCCCAATCACGTCGTCCGGATCGCCGTGGAAGCCCTTTCGCTTCTTCAATCGGCTGAGTTTTGAGACGCGCTTCTCTGGCACGATTCGCAGCACCGCGCCTTTACGAATCACTTCGACAGGCGTTCCCGTGCTAATCGCCTCATCCAGGATCTGGTAAATGTTTTCGCGCAGCTTCGAAGCCGTAATTCGCATGATCGCCTACCGCCATCTTAGCACGTACGGCTGTGTTCCATCGCTCGTACGACTTGCCACGGGCTGGACATCCCGGCTGTTCCCGCAAACCTTCATGCGAGAAGCATTGGTTATATAGTAGAGGATGTATTATTAGCTCCCAGGAGGCCCACGATGGCAGTCACCTTTACCCTGAATGGAAAGCCCCAGACCGTCGACGTCTCGCCGCAAATGCCCCTGCTATGGGTTTTGCGCGATTCGCTCGGCATGACGGGCACTAAGTTCGGCTGCGGCATGGCGCTGTGCGGCTGCTGCACCGTGCACGTTAACGGGCAACCCATCCGCTCTTGTGTCACGCCGATTTCGACCGTTGCCGGCAAGACCGTCACCACCATCGAAGGCCTTTCGTCCGACAACAGTCATCCCGTGCAACGGGCGTGGATTGAGGTGGATGTTCCGCAGTGCGGATACTGCCAGTCCGGCCAGATCATGACCGCCGCGGGCCTGCTCAAGAAAACCGCGCACCCCACCGACGCCGATATCGACGAGGCCATGCACGGCAACATCTGCCGTTGCGGGACCTATCAGGCCATCCGCCACGCGGTTCACTTGGCCGCGCAGTATCAGGCCGCAGCTAATCGCAATGGAGCGGTTGCGGAGAACGCGCACGTAGCCAAGGGAGACGCGGCATGACTACCACACTCTCTAATCTAAATCGCCGCGGTTTCTTGAAAGCCGGCGTAGCCACGGCGGGCGGCCTGTTTATTGGCTTCCATCTGCCCGACAGCCAAAAACTGAATGCAGCCCCGACGGCCGCGACGAAGCTGAACGCGTTCATTCATATCGGCAGCGACGACATCGTCACCTTCGAGATCCACAAATCCGAAATGGGCCAGGGGCCGGTGACATCGCTCTCGCAGTTGCTGGCCGAAGAACTGGACTGCGATTGGAAACAGGTTCGCACGGAGTTCGCTCCGGTAGATCCCGCCTACGGTCCGCTGCAAGGCACCTTCGGCAGCATGAGCATACGCACCTGCTGGGATCCGGTACGCAAGGCCGGAGCATCGGCTCGCGACATGCTGCTGGATGCCGCCGCGCAGAAGTGGGGAGTCGCGAAATCGCAGCTTCGCACCGAAAACGGACAAGTGATCAACACCGCCAGCAACGCGCGTTTGAGCTATGGCAGTCTCGCGGACGCCGCGGGCAAGCTGCCAGCGCCCGCCAAAGTTGCGGTGAAGGATCCGAAGCAGTTTCACCTGATTGGGACTTCGCCCAAGCGGTTGGACACGCCACTCAAGGTGAACGGCACTGCGGGCTTTGGTCTGGATGCCCGGCGTCCCGGAATGGTTTACGCGGTATTGGCGCGCTGCCCCGTCTTTGGCGGCAAAGTTGCCAGCTTCGACGACACCAAAACCAAGGCTGTTCCCGGCGTCCTACAAGTGGTTCAGATCTCGCGCGGCGTCGCCGTGGTTGCCGACAACACCTGGTCCGCGATGGAAGGTCGTAAAGCGCTGCAGGTGCAATATGACGAAGGCAAGAACGCCAACCTCAGCAGCGCGAGCATTCGCGAGTTGTTCGTGAACCTGGCTGCCAAGCCCGGCGCTGTGGCGCGCAATGACGGTGATGCGGCTTCGGCGCTCTCCAGTGGCGCGAGAAAGCTGGAAGCCGTCTACGAGGTTCCCTATCTCTCGCACGCTCCCATGGAGCCAATGAATTGCACCGCCGATGTGCGCGCCGATAGTTGCGAGGTTTGGGTAGGCACCCAGATCCAGACAGCCGCCATGGGGACCACGGCCAAGATCACCGGTCTTCCTCCCGCTAAGATCCAGATCCACACCATGTTTCTCGGCGGCGGATTTGGCCGGCGCGGCGGAGACGATTTCGTCGGTGAAGCGGTGGAGATTTCGAAAGCCATCGGCAAGCCGGTAAAGCTCACCTGGACCCGCGAGGACGATATGCAGCACGATCTCTATCGCCCCGCATCCTACACCAAGTTCGCTGGAGCCTTGGACAAAGACGGCTGGCCCGTTGCCTGGAGCACGCGCGTGGTCTGCCCGTCCTTTGGCGGATTGCGCAATGGCGTGGATCGCACCAGCGTGGAAGGCATCATCGATCTCGAGTACGCCATCCCGAATTTCCATGTCGATTATCATCCGCCCGATGTCGACATTCCCACCACGTATTGGCGTTCGGTCGGATTCTCGCAGAATACCTTCTTCTCCGAGAGTTTCCTGGACGAACTGGCCATGGCCGGCGGCAAGGACCCCCTCGAATTTCGCCGGCGCTTGCTCGCGAAATCTCCGCGCCTGCTCGGCGTGCTGGAACTGGCGGCCGAAAAAGCCGGCTGGGGCAAGCCGCTTCCGGCCGGTCATGCTCGCGGCATCGCAGTGGTGAACAATATCGGCAGCTACAACGCGCAAGTGGCCGAGGTATCGGTGGAGAAAGGCAAGCTGCGCGTCCATCGCGTGGTTTGCGCCGTCGATTGCGGACATGTCATCAATCCGGCGGGCGTGGAACAGCAGATCCAGAGCGGCATCGTCTATGGATTGAGCGCGGCGTTGAAGGGCGCCATCACCATCGAGCGCGGGCGTGTGGTGCAGGGGAACTTCAACCACTACGATGTGCTCCGCATCGACGAAATGCCGGTGGTAGAGGTGCACATTGTGCCTAGCCAGGCCGCACCCGGCGGCATTGGCGAGGCCAGCACGCCGACCATAATTCCGGCCGTGGCCAATGCAATCTTCGCCGCGACGGGTAAGCGGCTCCGCAAGTTGCCGATTCGTCCTGAGGATTTGGCTTAGTCCGCGGCGGTTGACTTAGTCCTAAGAGTGGACTAACATTGGGCCATGGCCCAACCGGTGAATGTCCATGAAGCGAAGACTCATTTCTCCAAGCTGCTCGGGCGCGTTATGCTGGGCGAGGAAATCGTCATCGCGAAGGCCGGCAAACCGGTAGCCCGCCTAATTCCCGAGCGTCCGGCCGTCCCGGCTAAGAGGGTTCCCGGCATCGACAAAGGTAAACTCAAAATCGCGGGCGACTTCGATAAGATGTCCCAATCCGAACTCGACGACTGGTACGGATCCAACCTGCTTCCTAAATGAAGCTTTTGCTGGACACCCATGTCTTCCTGTGGTGGAACGAAGCAGACCAGAGGCTCTCGCGGCGGGTCCGCGGCTTGCTTTCGGACCCGGAGAACAGCCTCTACTTGAGCGTTGTAAGCGCCTGGGAAATGACGCTGAAAGTCCAATCGGGTAAATTAGGCTTGCCCGCCGCGACCGCGGTGTACATACCGGCGCGCCTCAGCCACTACGGAATGGAAGCCCTTCCGGTTACGTTGGAGCATGTGCTCGCGGCCAGCGCTCTTCCCGCCCATCATCGCGATCCCTTCGATCGGATGCTGGTGGCGCAAGGACAGGTGGAGCGGTTGCCTATCGTCACTCGCGATCCCCAGGTTCGTAAATACGCCGTCGAAACCATCTGGTAAATGCAAGAGCATCGTCAAGCCGTTATCCTGCTTCCCGGATTAGTCTGTGATCAGACCGCCTGGCAGCAGCAAATCGACGCTCTAGCCGATGTTGCGATCAGCACTTGCGCGGACTACGGCGAGCTTGATTCGCTACCGGCCATGGCGGAAACGGTGGTTCGCACTGCGCCCGAGCGGTTCTCTCTGGCGGGACACTCAATGGGCGGCCGTGTCGCGCTTCAGGTCTACCGGCTGGCGCCCCATCGTGTGGCGCGTATTGCGCTCCTCGATACGGGATACTTGCCGCTGGCGGGGGGCGAAGCGGGTCAGGATGAAGCCCGCAAGCGCAGTGAACTGGTAGAGCTGGCTCAATCGCAGGGCATGCGCGCGATGCTCAAGCAGTGGCTGCCGCCGATGATCGCGCCGCGCCGTATCAATGACACAGTTCTCGTGAACGCGATCGTTGAAATGATGTCGCGCAAGACTCCCGAGATTTTCGCCGCGCAGGTGCGGGCGCTGCTGGCGCGGCCGGATGCGACCGCGGTGCTGGAACAAATCCGCTGCCCTGCGTTGGTTCTCACCGGCAGCGAGGACGGTTGGAGCACGCCCGCCCAACATGCGGCAATGGCCGCCAAAATCGCAGGCAGCCAACTCCTGATCGTTCCCGACAGCGGCCACATGTCGATGATGGAGCGGCCCGCCGAAGTCAGCGCCGCGCTACGCGCATGGCTCGCGCAAGCCTGATATGCTGGCTCCCATATGGAAACCCGCCGCGCGTACCTGATGAAACTGGCGGCCCTGGCTGCCTCGCCGCTCTCTGCTCCGCTTTTCGGCCAAACAGCTGAGGAATTGTTCAAGCGCAACATTGGCACGCCCGATCAATTCAACAAACAGTTCCCGCCGCACAAAGTGATCGGCAACATCTACTACGTAGGCTCCGAATCGCTGGCGTCGTTTTTGTTCGTCACGCCGCAAGGGAACATCCTGCTCAACAGTTGTTTTGAGGCGACGGTCCCCGTGATTCGCTCCTCCGTGGAGCAATTGGGTTTCAAATTCACCGACAGCAAGATCCTGCTTGGCAGTCACGCGCATGCCGACCACATGGAAGGCGATGCCCTGGTAAAGCAGCTTACCGGCGCGCAGGTAATGGCCATGGAGCAGGACGTGCCGGCGCTGATGAAGATCAAGCCCGGTGACAAGCCTCATCCGCTCGACAAAACTCTGCACGATGGCGATGAAGTGAAGCTCGGCGGCACAACTCTGGTGGCCCATCTCACCGCCGGTCACACGCGCGGCTGCACCACCTGGACCACCAAGGCGCAGGAAGGCGGCAAGAGCTACGACGTTGTTATTATCGGCAGCCTCGGCGTGAACCCCGGCTTCATTCTCGTGAACAACAAGGACGTCCCCGACCAGGCGGGCGAGTATCAGCGCAGCTTCAAACTGCTTCGGTCCTTGCCCTGCGATGTCCCGCTCGGGTCCCATCCCGCCATGTACAACCTGGCGGAAAAATATCCCAAGCTCGGGCAAAGGTCCCAATCCGTTCATCGATCCGGAAGGCTACAAGCACGAGTTGGATATCCAGGAACACGCATTCCTGGAAGTGCTTGCGAAGCAGAAGAAAGCGGCCGGACTCAGTTAGCGGCTTCGGCTGCCGCGTGCCGCACATTCACCGTCAGCAGCACCAGCAGCCCCGCGGCGAAAAACGTGATGAGCGATAAAATCGCCAGCCGATAGCTGCCGGTGAATTGCAGCGCCAGTCCGAATAACAGCGGGCACATCCAGCTGGTTCCCTTGTCGCTGATCTCATAGACGCCAAAGTACTCGGCCTCGCGCCCCTTCGGGAATCATCACGGAGAACAGCGATCGGCTCAGCGCTTGCGTCCCCCCCAGCACAATCCCAACGATCGCGGCCACCACGAAGAACTGCATTTCATTCCGCACGGAAACATACATCGACACCAGCACGCCGGTCCAGATCAGCAGGCTCACGATCACCGCGTGCTTCGCGCCGATCCACCTGGCGATCCCCTCAAACAGAAACGATCCGAAGATCGCGACGAACTGGACCATGAGAATCACCTCAGTCAGGTCCGCCATCGGCATCTTCAGCTCATCGCTGCCGAACTGCGCCGACAGGGCGATCACCGCCTGCACGGCGTCGTTATAAAGCAAGTAGGCCACCAGAAAACGCAGCGTCTGCGGATAGTGGCGCATGTCGCGCAGAGTCACCGCGAATTCGCGAAGGGTTTTCATGAGCCCAACGCCGGGGCCGCGCGTCTGTCCCGGCGGACGATTGCGGATGGCCGCCAGCGGAATCAAACTGAACAGCGCCCACCAAACACCGGCCGACGAAAGATTGATGCGCACCGCCAGGGATTCCGAGATGCCGAGCGCGTTGGCTCTTGTGAATAGCGCCAGGTTCAGCGCCAGCAGCAACCCGCCACCCAAATATCCGATGCCCCAGCCGGTGGACGAAACCGCATCGCGCCGTTCCGCAGGCGCGATGTCGGCCAAGAACGAGTTGTAGACCACGATGGATGCACCGAACGCTAGGTTCGCGACCAGGAATAGAGCGCCGCCAAACAGATACTCGCCGCCCTTCAGGAAAAACATCGCGGCCGTCGCCAGCGCGCCGGTGTAGGCGAACAGCGCCATCAGCCGCTTCTTGTTTGGGCTGAAATCGGCGATGGTTCCCGCGATCGGCAGCGTGAAGATCTGAGTGACGACGGAAATCGAGATCAGATAGCCCCACCATGATCGCGGATCCACAGGAATGCCCAGCGGATGCACCAGCCCGTCCACGCCCGCGGCGGCTTTCGCCAGTGCCGTCAGATAGGGGCCCAGGAAAAGCGTCACCACGGTGCTTTGGAACGTGGAGTTCGCCAAATCGTACATGTACCAGCCGCGCTGCTCGCGTTTGCTGTAGGGAAGGGCTGGATTGTTCATTACTCGCGGGGCGTCGTGGACACTGCCCGCGAAGCTATTAGAGCACACGGTACAATGGGAACGTTTTGGCTCCTCACATGGGAAACATCGTCGTACTGGGTGCGCAATGGGGTGACGAGGGCAAGGGGAAAGTCGTCGACCTGTTCTCGGAGAAGTTTTCAGTGGTGGCCCGCTACCAGGGCGGCCACAACGCCGGGCACACCGTGTTCATCGGTCCGAAGAAGTTCGTTCTCAAGCTGATTCCGAGCGGCATTTTGCGGCCCGGCGTTCAAGCGGTGATCGGCAATGGGGTGGTTATCGATCCCGCCGCGCTGATCGAGGAGATGGACAAGCTGGAGCAGGCGGGCATCGACGTTCCGAAACAGCTCGCCATCAGCAATCGCGCGCACGTGATCTTCCCGTTCCATCGCATCGTCGAGAAAATGTCGGAGGGCCGGCAGGATCGCGTGCCCATCGGAACCACTTCGCGCGGAATCGGCCCCTGTTACGAAGACAAGATCGGACGGCGCGGCATCCGCATCGCGGATCTGTATGAGCACGACAGCTTCTGCGAAATGTACACGGCGCTGGCCGAGGACAAGCAGCTCCTGGCCCAGACCTTCAACATCCAGGAGACCATCGACTTCGAATCGATTCGCGATCAATACCTGGGCTACGCCGAACGCATCCGGCCGATGGTCTGCGATACCGCCCAGCTTCTGAACGACGCGATGCGCGCGGGCAAGCGCATGCTGTTCGAAGGAGCGCAGGGAACCATGCTGGATGTCGATCACGGAACGTATCCGTTTGTGACGTCGTCGAGCGCCACCGCCGGCGGAGCTTGTACCGGCGCCGGCGTTCCGCCCACCGCGATTCACGGCGTGATCGGCGTGTCCAAGGCTTACATCACGCGCGTGGGCAGCGGCCCCTTTCCCACCGAGCTGCTCGGCGAGCATGGCGAAAGAATCCGCAAAGCGGGCAACGAGTTCGGCGCCGTCACCGGACGTCCGCGCCGTTGCGGCTGGTTCGATGTGCCGCTGCTGCGCTACACCGCCATGATCAACGGCTTCACCAGCCTGGTGATCACCAAGCTGGACGTGCTGGACCAATTCGACGAGATTCCGGTTTGCACCGAGTACAAAAACGTCAAGGCCATGCCCGCGACGTTTCGAGGTCTGGAAGCCGTGGAACCGGTCTACAAGAAGCTGCCCGGTTGGAAATCCGAGACCCGCGGCCTCTCTCGCGAGCGTGACCTTCCGCCCGAGCGCGCGATTACCTCCGCTTCTTGAGCGATCGCACTGGCGTCGAAGTGGGCTGCATCTCCACCGGACCGGAGCGCGACGAGACCATTCTCATCGAGAATTCGCGCCTGTCCGGCTTGTTGTAGTGGTTAGGTTCTGGTGACTGTGATCGACCTCCAGGCTTGGTTTCCTGCGGCATCGGTCGCATAAATCAGGATGGTCGTCGTGCCAACGTAGAGCCGGATCGGTCCCGTTGTCCAATTGCTGGTGCCGGTCGCGGTGCCCGATCCTCCGGTGGAACTCGACCACGTCACTTGCGCCACTCCCACGTTATCTTGTGCGGTGCCACTGACCATGATCGAACTTGCCGACGTCGCCACCGTCGTCATCGCGGGCGACAGGATCGTTATGGATGGCGGCGCTGTGTCAGTGCCAGGGCTGGCGGGTGGATTCGTTGGCGGACTCCCAGAAATTGGATTGTCCGGGCTGGCGCTGATTTGTCACCGTCACGCTTTGTGTCGCTTGGTCCTGCTTGGCATCATGAGCCGCCACCGTGATCACGTTCGCGCCCACGCTCAGAGGAATCGCAGCGATCGTCCAAGTTGCCGGACTTTGTGAAAGTGATGACCCCTGCGCCATTCCCGCCGCGCCTTGATTTGTCGACCAGCTCACTTGCACCGCTCCCGATCCGCCCGACGTTGTCCCGCTCAGCGCGGTAGTTGACGCGCTGGTTGTTGCCAGCGGTGCTTGAATTGTCAGCGCTAGCGGTGTCGCAGCAAGCGTGCTATTCGATCCTATCGCCGCATACTGCTGCTGTACGGCCGCGATATCACCCGGCCCCAGCGCGGACACCATCCGATAATACGGGTACATTACGTCCCCAGGACTATCGGAATGTCCCAAGCCCAATGCGTGCCCCGTTTCATGCAGCGCGACGCTGAAAACATCCACGTCCGTCCCGATTTTCCAGCTCTCATCGTTGTTGAAATGCTGGTCGCCCGCAATCGGTTCGGGATTCAGCGGATACGGATAAAAAGTGTGCGCCAGCACGCCGCCCGGGCCGGTAAAAGGATACCCGTCCCCATGCGGGCCGCTCGCAAACAGCACAGCCAGGGTCTGCGGTCCATTGGCATCGGTGGTCTGAGTGAACGTCACTTGCACAACCTTGGCCCATTCCGCATAGGCGCGTTCGATCTCGGACTCCACCGAATCCGCCGGATCTTGCTGGGTCACATTGACGAACGCATAGCTAAGGCTGGCGCTTCCGTGTTCCGGCCCCGCCCAGCCATCGCCCACCAGCGGAACGGCCTGTCCCACCGGTCCGGCTGTGGTCAGCGCGCCGGCGCAAGCATGCACCGGCAGCCCGTGAATTAAATCCGTCGATGCCGGAAAAATGTACGACACTTCGTCCCAATCCGCCAACTGCCGTACCTGATCCACCGTGCCTTCGATCAACAGATGGTGCGGCAGCAGGTCCGGATTGTCGTTAATGGCCGCGCCGGTCTCCAGCGCGATCGCGCGCGCTTCACCTTCGGGAACATCGGAGTAAAATTCTACCAGCACCGGCAGCGCCCGGCCTGCCAGCAGCTTTCCATTCAGGTCCGGGCTGAGTTTCTCGTCTGGCTGTAGCCGCCCCATCCATTGAATGCCCAACCCGCTGAGGCTGGTGCCGTCATCCATCGCGATGGAAAGCGTGGAATCGGGAACGTAAGAAAGAACCGTCGCACCGCGCGCGGCCAAGGCTTCTATTTGTGCCGAGCCGGGCCCCGCCGCAAACTGAACCAGAAAATGCGAACGTCCGGGCGTCCTAGCTCTCATAACAGCAATCCTGGAGTCTGCTGGTTTGAAGCCTTTCAGCCGCAGAACCGGCTGAGCAGCGGCGACGCCGGCCCACATCGCCAGCGCCGCAAGACAGGAGAATTTTCGCGTGAGCTTATTCACGATACTTCCATCGGAAGTGCCCTGAGAGTTTTCCATTGGGTGGACACACTACTCCTGGCAGGAGTACCTGTGGTTAGCCGTCATCGACTCGTTCTGCTCTCTCTGTTAGGCGCCGCCTCGCTTCCAATGGCCGAAGCCGCGCCTGCTTCTTACATCATTCAAACGGTCGCTGGAAGCGATAACTCAGGCGATGGCGGCCAGGCGCTCCTCGCCGCGCTGAGCCAGCCCGAAGGAATCGCGGTGGATCGCGCCGGTAACGTCTACATCGCCGATGCCGCCGTTCATCGCGTTCGCAAGATCGCCACGGACGGTTCCATCCATACTGTCGCCGGCGCCGGTGTACCCGGCTTCGCGGGCGACGGCGGACCGGCTGTTGCCGCGCTGCTCAACCAGCCGTACGGCCTGGCGCTCGATCAATCCGGCAATCTCTATATTGCCGACCTCGGAAACGCGCGCGTCCGAAAAGTCTCGGCCGATGGCGTCATCCAGACCGTCGCCGGTGGAGGCGTCCTGCCCGCCTCCAGCACCGGACAAGGCGGCCCGGCCACCAGCGTGCAATTGATGCAGCCGCGCAATGTGGCGCTGGATGCCGCGGGTTCGCTGTACATTTCCGATTTCGGAGCCAACCAGGTTTACTGCGTCTCTGCCATCGGCACCCTCTCGCTGCTGGCAGGGACAGGCACAGCGGGATTCTCCGGCGTCGGCACGTCCGCCTGGCTCGCGCAGTTGAACTCTCCCGCGGGCCTGACAATGGACCCCACTGGCGCGCTCTACATCGCCGACAGCGGCAACAACCTGGTTCGAAAAGTATCCAACGGCGTGATCACTAGCATATTCAACACACCCGCGCCCACCGGCGTGGCTGTGGATTCCACTGGCATTCTGTACGTCGCCGCCGCCGGTTATTTCGGCACAATTGTCCCGGCAAATTTCCAGCATTGCATCGGCGCAGAGATGTCACGCTGGATCTTTCCGGCAACGTCTACTTCACTTCCAGCGTGTTCGTGATGGAGATCCCAAATGGCGGCGCGTCCGTCACCATCGCTGGCAGCGGGACCTCGCCGAACTTCGGCGGCGATGGCGGGCCGGCTACCGCGGCGCAATTGTATTCGCCTTCGGGTATCGCGGTGGATTCGAGCGGCAATTGGTATATCGCCGATACGTCCAACAATCGCATCCGCATGGTGACGCCGGCCGGTGTCATCACCACCATCGCGGGTACGGGCGACGCGGCCGAACTCGAACGCTCCGCGCGGCCTCGCCATCGACGGCTCAAACAATCTGTACATTGCCGACACCGGCAACAACGAAGTGCGCGAGATCACGCCCGCTGGCACCACAACGTCGATCATCAGTCAACTGAACAATCCCGTCTCGGTAGCCGTCGACGCTCAGGGATCGGTCTACATCGCCGACTCAGGCAACAACCGCGTCGTCGAGGTGACCCCCGCGGGTACGGTGATCACGCTCGCAAACATCAATGCACCACTGGCCGTTGCCGTGGATGCATCGGGCGATGTCCTAGTCGCCGATGCTACCCAGATCTGGATGGTGACGTCCGATGGCGCAACCAGTTCCCTCATTATCGGACTTACTTCACCCAGCGGCCTGGCAGTTGCATCGGACGGTAGCCTGATTATTGCGGACACCGGCGCGAACGTTGTTCGCCGGCTCAGTACATCCGGTGTCATGACTACCATTGCCGGCGCCGGCACATCTGGATTCTCAGGCGACGGCAGTCCCGCTCTGTCCGCGCAGTTGAACGCGCCCTCAGGCGTTGCGATCGGGGCCAATGGAACTCTGCTCGTCGCCGATTCCCTCAACAATCGCATCCGGACTCTGACACCCACCGCCGTAGCGCCCGATACCACGACACTGACCGTGGTCAATGCGGCGAGCTTCGCCTCGGGACCCATCGCGCCCGGCGAAATCATTACGGTCTTCGGCGCTGGATTCGATCCCACGAACACGCAACTGCTGTTCGACGGGCAGGCCGCAACGTTGTTCTACACCAACTCAACTCAGATCAACGCACTCGCGCCCGCCAGCCTGGCTCCGCAATCCGCCACCGAGCTAAGCATCGTTGTGGATGGCGCTGCGATCGGCGCTTCTTCGGTGGCGGTGATCGCTTCCGCGCCTGGCATTTTCACCACTACCGGAGTCAACGGCCAAGCCGCGGCCATCAATCAGGATGGCAGTCTCAACTCCGCCTCGAATCCGGCCGCCCGTGGTTCGGTGGTGTCGCTCTACGCCACCGGGCAAGGTACTGGCACGGCCAACAATGTCACCGTGACCATCGCCGGCTACAATGCGCCATTGCAGTACGCCGGAGCCGCGCCGGGCTATCCGGGCTTGATGCAGATCAACGCGCAAATCCCCAGCGGCGTTCTACAGCCCGGCATCCAAACAGTCCTGCTATCCGTCAACGGCGCAGCCAGCCAAGCCGGAGTCACTCTATCCCTCTATTGACATCCATGCACGAAAGGAGCATACTTGTATGCATATGAGAAGCACACTCAATATCGACGATCACTTGCTGGAAGAAGCCAGGCGGCTGACCGGAATCAAGGAAAAGACGGCGCTGGTACGCGCGGGTTTGGAAGCCCTGATTGTCCGTGAAATCGGGCGCCGATTGGCGGCTTTGGGAGGAACGCAACCGGGTTTTGACGCGGCTCCGCGCGAACGTGCACACCGCGCCACGCGATGATGCTGGTTGACACATCGGTGTGGGTGAATCATTTCCGCCAGGAAAACCCACGGCTAAGCCAGGCACTTGTCGACGGGCACGTCCTGATGCATCCGTTCGTAGTCGGCGAGATCGCCTGTGGCAATCTTCGTTCCAGGCCAAGCGTTCTCTGCGATCTGGAACGCCTGCCTTCAGCGGTGGCAGCGGATCACGAAGAGGTTCTCGGCTTCTTAGACCGGTATAAATTATTCGGCACGGGGATCTCCTGGATTGACGCTCATCTGCTCGCTTCGGCGCGTTTGAGCAACTGTCGCTTATGGACCCTGGATTCACACCTCCTTACCGCTGCCACCACACTCCATCTTGGGTACTCGGCCATCAATTAACTTCCTCCTGTCCAGCGCTACAATGACGGCTTGGCAAGGAGGCTTGCATGAAATTCACAGCGCTGTATCTTGGTCTGTCACTCTCCACAGTTTGCGCGCAGAACATCAACGTGCAAGTCGGAGGCAGGCCCGTTGGCTCTGGATCCACTCTGAACTTTGAGTCCGGCAGCGGCATCATTCAGACCTGCCATCCGGACGGCGCTACTCGCATCACCTGCACGCCTTCCTACGATTCCGCGGTCATCCCAAATCGCGACGCCGTCCATGGCGCCCAAAACTACTGCACCTCCGCCACCCGTTCCACTACCTACGCTTGCCGCATCTCCAATGGCACGCTCCAGGCTTATAGCGTCGGCATGACCTTGGTGTTGGCGGTGGATGTCCCTTGCAACAACCCGTGTTCTTTGAACGTGGATGGCCTTGGACCCATCGGTATCAAGAGATCCGACGGCGTTACCGACCCTGGCGGCACGCTCGCCGCCGGCCAGCCGCAATGGGCATTCTACGATGGCCAGGTTTTTCGACTGCTCGGCGGTGGCGGCGCCTCACGCGGCGGAGATGATCGCGAGCGGGATTCCATGGCTCGCCGCTTCATCGCCGCCATGGAGACCATCCCCTATGCGCGCGCCATGTCGCTCGAAACCACCGCGGGCGACGTTCACAAAACCACCACCAGTAACGCGGTGGGCAACGCTACCATCAATGCCGTCACCGCCGGCTTGCCGGGCCAGCACATGTGGGTCATCATCGGGAACGATCAGATCAGCGCGAAAACGGTCAGCTTTGGTAACAACTTCAAAAGCGCCGGCCCGCTCCTGGGTTCGCCTGGCAAATCCGCTACGCTGCAATTCATTTCCGACGGCACGGCGTGGTATGAGGTGGCCCGCACCGGGAACCTATAGCGACCCATTCGCCGCGTGAGCTCTCGCCATCAGCACATCGAACATGCGGCCCAATACAGCGGTGGCTTGCGCTTGCGAAATGGTTTCTGGATCGTAGGCGTGTTCCAGCACCAGCCCGTTGAGCACCGCCTCCAGCGCCACTCTGCCGCACCTCGCGCATTTCGCGGCCGGTCTTCATCAGCTCTGGAATCAGCTTACTGATCGTCTCCAGCTTCAGCGATTCCCGGATGCGCCGGTGTGTCCGCGCCAGCCGCGCGCGCAACTTGGGATGCCGCAATGCGAACAGCTTGAACTCCAGCGACAACATCGCCCATTGGCGATCCGATGCGCGCGCCACATAAAACCTGCGCAACGCGCGCAGCCGGCCCTCGGAGTCGGGGCACCGCTCCAGGCATGGATCGCAAATCGCGCAGACGGTCGCCGGCTTGCTGCTCGAACAGCGCGAAGAACAGGTCCTCTTTGCTATTGAAGTGGGCGTAAAAAGCTCCGCGCGTGTGGCCGGTGGCGCCCGCAATGTCCTCTATCCGCGATGCTTCGAATCCGTCCCGGGCGAAAATCCGGAGGGCCGCTTCCAGCAGAGCGTGCCGCGTGGCCTCGGTTCTTTGCTGGTGCTTGGTCTGTTCGCGTGTCTGGCGGCTGCAACGCCCATGGCCTCCTCCATTATATACATGCAGGTATGTATATGATTGTCGGGGGCAGTGTGTGATAAATTGAAGATGTGTTTCGTCACACTCGTGCCATTCGTTTAGGCTGTCTAGCCGCATCGCTGGCCAGCTCCCTGGCTTGGGCCCAATTCGGAGGCGGCGGCGCGCAGCGATCCACGCCCGCCATGCAACTGCCCGAATCCGGACGCCAGTCGCCAGGCTCCGTCTCAACCCAGCAGCAAGCCGCCCCCAGCCCCGGCGCCAATGTAGTGAACAGCTCTATCCAGATCGGCGGCGATTTTCAAGGCAGCGTGCCAGGCGATAAGATCCCCGCCGGGCCCGTCACGCTTACGCTCGCCGACGCCGTGAAGCTCGGTCTGGCCGCCAATCTCGGAGTGCTCACCGCCGACGACACCGCCCGCGCCTCCGACGCCCAGCGTCTGCGCGCTCTCAGCAACCTGCTGCCTTACGTCTCCATCGACGCTAGCGAAACCAGCACCCAGATCAATCTTGCCGCGTTCGGATTCAAGTTCAACATCCCTCCCGGCATTGGCTTCTCCATTCCCACCGTCGTAGGGCCCTTCCAATACTCGCAACTGCTCGGCAATCTGAGCCAATCGGTCTACGATCCGGTGGCGCGCCGCAACTGGCATGCCAGCCAGGAGAGCGAGCACGCTTCGAAGCTCTCGGCCCGCGATGCCCGCGAAATGGTGGTCCTGGCGCGTGGCCGGCGCCTATCTGCAAACCATCGCTACCGCCGCGCGCGTCGGTTCGCAAGCGCGCCCAGGTGGATAACGCGCAGGCCGTCTATCACCAGGCGGAAGTTCGTAAAGAGGCCGGCACCAACGCCCGCATCGATGTCACGCGCACGCTGGTGGAGTTGCAGGGCCAGCAACAGCGCCTGAATGCGCTCCAGTCCGATCTGCGCAAGCAAAAGCTGGCTCTCGCTCGATTGATCGGCTTGCCGCTCGATCGCGAGTTGATGCTGAGCGATCCGCTGGCGTTCAATCCGCCCCCGGTCCCCGAAGCCGCCGTCCGCCGTCCAACAGGCGTTCCAGAAGCGCTGGGGTTTGCAAGCCGCCGAGAGCCAGGTCCACTCCGCTGAAATCGTGGTGTCCGCCGCGCGCGCCGAGCGCCTTCCCTCCGCTTCCCTCACCGCCGATTACGGAGTGCTGGGACCCACTCCCGTTTCCAATCACGGCATTTATTCGGTGGTGGGATCCATCAACGTGCCGGTTTTCCAAGGGGGCCGCGTAAAGGCTGACATCGAGCAGGCGGAAGCCGCGCTCCATCAGCGACAGGCCGAACTCGCCGATCAACGCGGTCGCGTCGAACAGGAAGTTCGCACGGCGCTGATCGAGCTGGAAACCGCCATCGGCGAGGTCCGGCTCGCGGAGAACAATCGCGGCTTCGCCAATGAAACGCTGCGCGAGGCGCGGGATCGATTTAACGCTCGGCGTTGCAACCACCGTGGAAGTGGTCCAAGCGCAGGAACAAGTGGCCAGCGCCGAAAGCGACTACATTTCCGGGCTATTTGCTTTCGACCTGGCCCGCATCTCTCTATCCCGCGCCATCGGCCAGGCCGAAACCGACCTTCCCACTTTGCTCAGCGGAGTTAGCCAATGAGCTCGCAGAACAACGTCGCCCGCCGCTTCTGTCGAACGCTTCGCCCAATGCCAGCCCCGCCGCCCGTCACTCGCGGCCGCGGCCGGGCATTCATCATCTTCTTCTTGTTGCTTTTTATCGCCGCCGGGGTCGGCATTTACTTTTGGCTTCAATCGCGCCAGTTCGAATCCACAGACGATGCCGAGGTGGAAGCTCACTTGAACGCCATCAGCTCGCGCGTGGACGGCGCAGTCACGCGCGTTTATGTCGATGACAACCAGTTCGTGAAAGCGGGCGATCCTCTGGTGGATCTCGATCCGCGCGATTTCCAGGTGACTATCGATCAAGCTCGCGCCCAAGTCGCCCAGGCCCGCAGCCAGGTGACGGCGCAGCGGCCCAACGTTCCCATCACCCAGATCGAGAGCAGCACCAATATCACCGGCGCCGAAGCCGATGTCGCCAATGCGGAGGCGGCCGTCGGTGTTGCCGAGCGCGATCGCGAATCCGCCGCGGCGCGCCTGGCCGAAGCGCAGGCCAACGCCGCGAAGGCCAAGGCCGATTTGGCCCGCTACACGCTGCTCATCAAGAACGAAGAGGTTTCGCAGCAGGAATTCGATCAGGTGGCCGCCACCACCAAGGCTCAGGACGCCGCCGTGGACGCCAACCGCGCCAACGTCGAAGCCGCGGCCCGCACCGTCCAACAGCGGCAGGCCCAGGTTGCGCAAGTGAAATCCCGCCTGGCTCAGTACCAGAGCAACGCACCCGCGCAACTCGCCATCCGGGAGGCCAACGTCCAGTCCCAGCAAGCCAACCAGCAAACCGCGCAAGCCATGCTGGAACAGGCCGAGTTGAAACTCAGCTATACGAAAATTGTCGCCCCGGCCGCGGGCATCGTTCTGAAACGGTCCGCCGAAGTCGGTGAACGCATCAACGCCGGCCAGCAGCTGCTGATGATCGCCCAAATCGACGACATCTGGGTGACCGCCAATTTCAAAGAGACCCAAATGCACAACATCCATCCCGGTCAATCCACGAGAATTCACGTCGATGCCCTGCGGCTGGACTTTGAAGGCTACATCGAGACCATCGGCGGAAGCACCGGCGCCATTTCCAGCGTCTTGCCTCCCGAAAACGCCACCGGCAACTACATCAAAATCGTCCAGCGCATCCCGGTTCGCCTGCGCTTCAAGCCCAATCAAAGCGGGCTCGATCGTTTGCGCCCCGGCATGTCGGTTGAGCCGGACGTGCGCATCGGGAGTTAGATCGGACGATTAACATGACCCCCGCCGGATCGCATCAGGATTGGAAACCCTCCCACAACCCCTGGGCCGTGGCCCTCACCGTCACCATGGCCACCTTCATGGAAGTGCTCGACACTTCCATCGCCAACGTCTCGCTCCCCCACATCGCCGGCTCGCTCGGCGCCACCTACGACGAAGCCATCTGGATCCTCACCAGCTATCTGGTCTCCGCCGCTATCGTGCTTCCCGCCTCCGGCTGGCTCTCCACCATCTTCGGGCGCAAGCGCTTCTACATGACCTGCGTGATGCTCTTCACCGTGTCGTCGTTCCTATGCGGCATCGCCCCCACGCTGCCGTGGCTCATCGTAGCGCGTATCTTCCAAGGCGCGGGCGGCGGCGGCTTGCAACCTTCCGAACAGGCCATCCTCGCCGACACGTTCCCGGTCGAGAAGCGCGGCCAGGCTTTCGCGGTCTATGGCATGGCCGTGGTGTTCGCGCCCGCCATCGGTCCCACGCTGGGCGGCTGGATTACCGACAACCTCAACTGGCACTGGATCTTCTTCATCAACCTGCCGGTGGGCCTGATGTCGCTCTTCTTCACCAGCCGCCTGGTGGAAGATCCGCCCTGGCTGAAGCAAGAGAAGCGGGCCGGCATCAAGATCGACTACCTCGGGCTCTCACTGCTTGTCCTAGGCGTGGCTTGCCTCCAGTTCGTGCTCGACAAGGGCCAGGAATCCGACTGGTTCTCTTCGCGCCTCATTACCGGGCTCTTTGTCATCGCCGTTCCGGCGCTCATCGCTTTCTTCCTCTGGGAGTGGTATCACCCCAACCCTATTGTCGACGTGCGCCTGCTCAAGAACCGGAATTTCGGCACCGCCGTCTGTTTCTCGTTCGTCTTGGGAATGGTCTTGTTCGGTTCCACCGTCTTGATTCCGGAGTTTCTGCAAAGCAGCCTCGGCTACACCGCCGAACAGGCCGGCCTCGCGCTTATGCCCGCCGGCTTTGTGCTGATGTTCATGATGGGGGTGGCCGGCCGCTTGACCGCCACGAAAATCGACCCGCGTCTGCTCATCTGTATTGGCTTCCTCGGCACATCCTTCGCCCTGCGCCTGATGACCAATATTTATCTTCAGATCGGATTCACCACCATTGTTCTCCTCCGTATGTTCCAGGTGATCTTCATGCCGCTGATCTTCATTCCCATCAGCACACTCAACTACGTCGGCGTGCCGCGCGAAAAGAACAATCAGGTCTCCGGCATTTCCAGCTTTATGCGCAACATCGGCGGCAGCATCGGAACCTCGGGACTTAGTGTCTTTCTGACGCGCCAGAATCAGACCCACCAGGTGGCCTTCGCTTCCCATACCAGCATGGGCGACAGGAATTTCGCGCAAATGCTCAAGGGCTTCACCGCGCTGTTCGTCGGCCAAGGCTTCGATGCCACAACCGCCGCCAAGAAGGCCCTGGCCATGGCTTATTTCACGATGCAAAGCCAAGCCGGCGCGCTCAGCTTTAAGAATGCCTTCTTCGTGATGTCGGTGATGATCGCCTGTTTGAGCCCTCTGCCGTTCATCATGCGGCGTCCGAAGTTTGGCCAACGCCAGCCCTCCTCCGCCCACTGAACCGTGCTGCCACCCAACTGGACCAAGCTGCGCCAGTTAACGCCAGTTTGACGTGATGTCTCTCCCACGTACGCGACATTCTGTCACGATCCAGCTCGTAACTGATTGATAGTAAAATAGATACTTTTTGGAATCCTGCCTGCTCTAAAACCGGCATGACATCGGCAAGAAAGTCCTTCTTACTCAGCCAGCTCCAGGAAGCTATCGACGAAGCTGTTTCGGAATCTGGCCGCATCGGCGAGATCATCGGCGAGATGAAGCGCTCCGGCCTCGACCTGTGTTTGATGCTGGAGACCACCGTCACCATCACGCCCACTGAGGGCCACGAGCCCGATGCCCTGCCCGAACCCCGCTTGACCTGTAACGGCGAAATCGCACCTGACCAACCAGGACCTGGAGTTTCTTCAGTTGTTGAATATCGCGGCTTAATCAGCGCCCCGACATCGCTTCTCGCACCATCGGCTCAGGCTTAGTTTCAAACACGCTGTACACCACGCCCGCCAGAGCTGCCCCAACGATGGGAGCCACCCAAAACAGCCAGAGCTGTTCCATCGCCCAGCCACCCACGAAAATCGCCGGAGCCGTGCTGCGGGCGGGGTTCACCGAGAGGTTGGTCACCGGAATCCCGATCAGGTGAATCAGCGTAAGCCCCAGTCCGATCGCGATTGGCGCGAATCCCGGCAGCGCGCGTTTATCGGTGGCCCCCAGAATGATCATCAGGAACATAAACGTAAGTACCACTTCTGTGGCCAGGCACGCGCGCAGCGCATATCCGCCCGGCGAGTGCGCGCCATAGCCGTTAGCGGCGAATCCGTTCGCCAGGCTAAACCCCTCCTTGCCGCTCGCGATCAGGTACAACACTGCCGACCCCGCAATTCCTCCCAGCACTTGTACGCGCTACATAAGCGGGCAACTCTGAGGCTGGAAAGCGCCGGGCCACCACCAACCCGACTGAAACCGCAGGATTCAGATGGCATCCGGAGATGTGGCCGATCGCAAACGCCATGGTAAGCACGGTCAGTCCAAACGCCAGCGCCACGCCGGCGAATCCAATGCCCAGACCCGGAAAAGCCGCTGCCAGCACGGCGGCTCCGCAACCACCAAAAACCAGCCAGAACGTTCCAATAAACTCGGCGAAACATCGTTTTGAAAGAGACATGCGAGGTCCTCCTTGTCACCACAGGTGCTACCATACTCCCCATGAAAAGGCGCGCGTTTCTCGCCACCTCAATTGCCGGCGCGGCGGCATCGCAAACAGCCTGCCAGTACGTGCCCGCAACACCCGCCACCAGTTCCGCAACCCCCGCCGATTTCGAACTCGACGAAGTCAGCCTCTTCGATATCGCCTCCGGCCTACAGCAAGGCAAGTGGACCTCCGCCCGTCTGGTGCAGCTTTATCTTGGGCGCATCCAGGCGATTGATGACAACGGCCCCCGGCTCGGTTCATTAATCGCCCTGAATCCCGACGCCTCCGCGATGGCGGCGGCCAGCTCGATCAGGAGCGCAAGAACGGCCATCTGCGCGGACCGCTGCACGGCATCCCCATCCTGCTCAAGGACAACATCGAAACGCGCGACCCTATCAGCCACCACCGCCGGTTCGCTTGCCCTGGCCGATTGGCGCGCGCCCCAGGACGCGTTCGTCGCCGCCCGCCTGCGCGCCGCCGGCGCCATCATCCTCGGCAAAACTAATCTCAGCGAGTGGGCCAACTTCCGCTCTACCCACTCCACCAGCGCATGGAGCGGACGCGGCGGCCAAACCAAGTGTCCTTACGCGCTGGACCGCAATCCCTCCGGCTCCAGCTCCGGCTCTGGCGCTGCTACCGCCGCCAGTCTGTGCGCCGCGGCGCCATCGGCAGCGAGACCGATGGATCGGTCACCAGCCCTTCTTCCATCAACGGCCTCGTCGGCATCAAGCCCACCGTCGGACTGGTCAGCCGCTCGGGCATCATCCCCATCTCGGCCAGCCAGGACACCGCCGGGCCCATGGCGCGCACCGTTCGCGACGTCGCTATTTTGCTTAGCGTCATGGCCGGCGTCGATCCCCAGGACCCGGCCACCGCCGCGTCGCAAAGCAAAGCCGCGCCGGATTACACGCGTTTCCTCGATCCCAACGGCCTGCGCGGCGCTCGCCTCGGCATCGCGCGCAAATTCTTCGAAAACAATGCCCCGATGGATGCGTTCCTGAACGGCTGCATCGACGCGCTGAAGAAAGCCGGTGCAGAAGTGATCGATCCCGCCGACCTCGCTACCATGGACAAATGGACGCCCCCGAAGGCGAGGTCCTGCTCTACGAATTCAAGGACGGGATCAATCGCTATCTCTCGCGGCTTCCCTCCTCCAGCCCCGCACGCACGCTCGAGGAGCTGATCGCGTTCAACGAAAAGAATCGCGATCGCGAAATGCCCTTCTTCGCCCAGGAGCTTTTCATTCAAGCCGCAAGCCAAGGGACCACTGACTGAGACCCGCGTATCTCAAAGCCCGCGCCGATTGCGTGCGCCTCTCGCGCCAGGATGGCATCGACGCGCTGCTGGCCAAGTACAAGCTGGACGCCATCGTCACCCTCACCTCCGGCCCCGCCTGCCTCATCGATCACATCGACGGCGATACCGACACCGGCGGCTGCACCACGCCCGCGGCCGTCGCCGGCTACCCGCACATCACCGTCCCCGCCGGCTTCTATCGCGGCCTTGCCCATCGGCCTGTCGTTCTTCTCCACCGCCTGGACCGAACCCACGCTGATCAAGCTGGCGTACGGCTGGGAGCAGCAGATGAACGCCCGCCGCAAACCGACTAGCGGCGAGCATCGCGGGTTAGGGCGGAAGACAGAAGACAGAATCCAGAATACAGAAGTCAGAATCCAGAATAAGGACTGCCTCCACATTCTGAATTCTGCATTCTGAATTCAAGAAAGCCAGCCGCTTAGGCGGCTTCGTCGGCGGGTGCTAGCAAAGCCCGGTATCATAAAGAACACGAACCCAAATAGAAATGTCCCCCGAAAACCATGGCTCCCGCCACCGTCCCCTCGCGAAAAACGCGCAAGGATTTCCAACGTCTAGCGGAACTCCGTGCCAAAGAGGCTGCCACCCTCGCCAAGACAGGCAACCACCAAGGCGCCTACTATCTCGCGGGATTTGCCGTTGAGTGCGCTTTGAAGGCTTGCATCGCCAAAACGACCCGGCGTCATGAATTCCCCGTCGACAAGGACTACGCCGGCAAAGTCTACACGCACAATCTGGATCAACTGCTCAAGCTGGCCCACCTCGATGCTCAGCTTGATCAGGACATGGAGATCCGGCCGGAGCTCGCCAAGAACTGGGATCTTGTGCGAGACTGGAAAGTGGACAGTCGATACGAAACATCCAAGCTGGGCGGAGAGAGATCTGACTCTCGCCGTCAACTCGGCGGATGGAGTGCTGCAATGGATCAAACTACATTGGTGAATCGTGATCTGAACGCCGGAGCCTTGGTCATGGAAGCGATCAGCCGCACGAAGATCCCCATCACCCTTTCAAGTGGGTCTACTTTCCGGAGCTCGAAGAGTGGCATCTGGTCATTGCAAGCCCTTGGTATGACACCAAAGGTCCGCTTAAAACCTCCGGCGCGGTAATAGATGCACTCGAACGCGCCGGAATTTACAAGAAGATACCAATGCGGAAGAGTCCGCGTCACAAACCCTGACGACCCAATGGTCAAGGCTCCGCGGCAGAAAGCTCGCGAACCGCGAGACGGCTTTGTGCACATTCTCAAGCAAGGGCACTCGAAGAATGGTGATCAATACTCTTTGATTTTCGCTCCCATCGCAGGTCCCGGCGGCGCTCTGCCTGCCCGCCGATTCTCGACTCTCGACGACCTACGGCTGTTTTTGGCAAAGCATCTGCATTTGAGATCGGGCTCGATCGAGGATGCGATCGATGAAATGAAGCGCACCGGCGTCAGCTCCGTCCACCCCGTCTCGTTGGGGATTCGCCACGCCAGGAAGCTCGGCTTGGCTTAACCCGCGCTGCGTTCACCGATCTACCCCATCCTTCGTCTTGTTTCAGACCAGGTACTTAGGAATCCCGACGGTATCTAGCAGACAGCCACGCGGCTACTCTGGGACCGAGAAACACGGTGCCTTCTTCCTCCCGCAAAATCGCCTCCGCCCGCGCCAACGGCGTCAAATCCCGAGGACCCGCCACTGCCCCCGGCAAGCACTCGTCCGCCCTCAACGCCCTCGCCCACGGACTCACCGCCCGCACCGTCGTCCTCTACAATGAGTCCGCCGACGAATACCAGATCCAGCTCAGCGACTACCTGGATCACTTCCGCCCGCAAACCAAGCCCGAAGCCGATCTCGTCCATCAGCTCGCCGCCGCCCATTGGCGGGTCGCGCGCTACGCGGGCGTCGAATCGGGACTCCTGGAACAGCGCATGCAGGATCAGCAAGAGCGCTTCGGTGAAGATCTCGATGGCATCCCCGAACATCACCGCATCGCCATGGCGTTCAACGCAATCTCCGGCGCCAACAGTTCGCTCGCGCTGCTCAATCGCTACCAGGCTCGGCTTCATAACGAGTATCAGCGAATCTTGAAAGCGCTGATGCAGATGCAATCCGCTCGCCACCAGGAGGCCAAATTACCAAACGAACCCAATCCCGATTCTGAACAACCTGCCGATTCTCCAGTGCTCCCGTTGCGGCCGTCAGATCCGGCTAATTCGCCAACTCCGCGCACATCCCCGGCACGCTCCGGCCCAGGAATCCTAGGCTGTCGTCCATCCCCAGCCCCGATAGATTCAGCCGCTTCTCCGCACCCGCCGCGCCGCCCGCGCAAGCCGTCTTCGCGCGTCGACCGCAACTCGGCGATCGAATCCCGCCACTTCATCAGGTCCGCCTTCTTCGCCACCGGCCCGTGCCCCGGGATCACGATGTCGAAGTCCAGCTGCAACACCCGATCCAGCGTCTTGTCCCACTCCACGATGCTGCCCTTAGCGCTGTAGTCGATGAACGGCGCGCTGCCATTCACGAACAGGTCGCCGGTGTGCAGCACGCGCTCCGTCGGGAACAGGATCACCGCATCGCCATTGGTATGCCCGCGTCCCAGATGATGCGCGCTCACTTCCTTGCCGCCGATGAACACCTGCGCTTCGTCGGCGAAGGTGATCTGCGGAAGCCCGGGCTGCTTGCCCGCCACCATGTTGGCGCGCGCATTCTTGTGGATCACGAATCTCGGCCGGCGTATTCTTCAGCATGAACGCGTTGCCGCCGGTATGATCGCCGTGCTGGTGCGTGTTCAGGATGTATTTGATCGGCTTGTCGCTGACGCCCTTCACCTTGGCCAGGATCTCCGGCCCGTCCTGCTCGAACTTGTCGTCCACCAGCAGGACGCCTTCGTCGGTTGGCAGCACGGCCACGTTGCCGCTGGCGTTGTTCATGATCACCCACAGGATGATCGGTCACCTTTTGGACGGTGAGCGGCTGCTTCGGCGGTTGTTGCGCCTGAAGCCAAACCAGACAAAGTCCGGCGACTGCCAGGCCGATCCCGCCAATACGAACCAACATGGATTTTTGAATGGACATGTTCAGAACAGTATATCGCACGCATCACCGCATTCACTCCTCTCCCGTCGCTCTATTCCCGCCCTTTTCATTCACTTCCGCTCCCGCCGCGGCGTCGGACCCGGCTTCGTTCCCTAGAATCGCAAGCAGAAAGGAGCTGTACCGTGAGCAAAAAGCATACCGAAACACCCGGCGAATTTCCTCCGATTCCCGAACCGCGCGAATCGATCATTCAGCCCATCATCGACGATTTGAAAAGGAAGCCGAGCTACACATTTCCCCGCCGAGGATGAAGTCGCACCACCGAACCCGGATGGGCCCCAGCCCGCCGAGCTCGACCAGGACCCGGGCGGCGGCTACAACCCGGATGGCGTCTTTCCGCAGACCTAAGGAGACAAACATGAGCAAGAAGCATACGGAAACGCCAAGTACAGAGGAAACCTCCATCATTCAACCGGTCATCGACGAATTGAAGGCAGGCTCGCCGCCCGAACTGCCCACCGATGACGACACCCCGCCGCCGCGCGGTCCCATCCATCCACCCCAGCCCGTGGAACACCGCCGGGATGACGCGGACGGCTCCAACCCGGACGGCGCCTGACCCGGGAACCATCCACCGCTGCGCCGCCCTCCCACTCTTTGAAAATCTGGACGATAATAGAGACAAGCAAGCACACAGTAGGCCTGCAGCGCAGTAACGAAGGATGGTTCCCATGCAGAAGTTTGCCGCAATCGCGGTGGCAGCCGCGTGTTCCTGTCTGATGTTCGGTCAGGAGCCCGCGCCCGTCCGTCCCAGGGCCGGCAAGGTCCAGATTTTCAAAGAGGCTGACCTCAAGATCGGAATGAAGGGGTACGCCTGGACCGTGCTGCAAGGTTCGGAGCCGGAGGCGCTTCCGATTGAGATCCTGGGCATTTACAAGAATCAGTGGGGACCCAAGCAGGACGTGATTCTCGCCAAGCTCGGCGGCAAGGGCCAGCGCACCAACGTGGCCGCGGGAATGAGCGGCAGCCCGGTGTATATCGACGGCAAGCTGGTGGGCGCCATCGCGCTGCGCTTCAGCACTTTCTCGCCCGACGCCTTGTGCGGCATCACGCCCATTGAGCTGATGCTCGAAGTAAACGAATTCGACGATTCGCGTCCTTCCAACGCGCGCGTGCCGGGCAAGAATGCGGCGCACAACGCTGCTTCCGCCGACACTTTCGCCAGGCGGTCCGGCCGTTTCATCTACGCCGTTTCCCATCTCCAGCATGGTGCCCATCGAGACTCCGCTGAATTTCGCGGGTTTCGCCGAAAACGTTCTGCCCACGTTTGCGCCCGAGTTTCAGCACATGGGAATGACCGTGGCCGGCGGCGGCGGCGCCAGCACCATGACCAGCTCCAAGCCCGCTCCTGGATGGGAGCAATCCTTGCAGCCGGGCGACGCCGTCAGCTGGCGTTCTCGTCACCGGCGACATGAGCATCAGCGCCATGTGTACCGTCACCTATAACGATCTCAAGCACGTGCTGTTTTGCGGCCATTCGTTCTTCAACCTCGGCCCCGTGGATATGCCCATGGCCAAGGCCGACGTCATCACCACGCTGGCTTCGCAATACCAGCCCACCAAGTTCGGAAACGCCACCGAGATCGTCGGCGCGCTAAAGCAGGATCGCCACTCGGGCGTGCTGGGCGATCTTGGCGAAACCGCCGAAATGGTTCCCGTCACCCTCCACGTGCGCTCCTTCGGCGACAACAACACCATACGCAAGGAGAAGGATCTGCACTTCAGCGTCTTCGTCCAGCAAAAGTGGACGCCCTATCTGATGACCATGACGCTCTTCAATTCCATTTCCAGCTTGAACGAATTCGCCGAAGAAACCACCTACCGCTTGAGCGGAAAAGTCGCACTGGATGGACAGCCCGGCATTTCACTCTCCACCATGCTGGCCTCCAACGAAGGTCCCGCGCCCGTTCCCAACCAACTGGCCGGATGGTGGGGCGACAAGTTTAACCGCCTGTTCCTGAATCCGGTGCAGATTCCCAAACTCAAGTCCGTGGATGCCACGGTCGACATTCTGCCGGATCGCCGCGAAGCGATGATCGAAAACGCCTGGGTCCCGGCCAGCGAAGTGGAAGCGGGCACCGAAGTCCCGGTGAAAGTCTTCGTGCGTCCCTACCGTGGCGATCGCATCGAAAAGGACTTCACGCTGAAGATTCCCGCCGGTTTGGCCAAAGGCGAACATCGCGTGCTGTTCAGCGACGCCGACACCTTGAACCGGATGCAGAGCGTCGCCAGCCATGGCGGAGCCTTTCATCGACATCAAGCAGACCGTTTCGCTGATGAATCAGGAGCGCAGCAACAATAAGCTCTACGTTTCGCTCGTAGAGCCGCGGCCCACCGTGTTCTATGAAGACAAGACGCTGCCCAGTTTGCCCGCCTCCATCATGAACGTCATGCAGACGGATCGCACCGCCAGCCGCCGTCTGCAGTCCTCCGCGGAAAGCGCGATGGAGCAAGGCAGCATTCCCTTCGACATGCTGATCGATGGCAGCTACTCGCTCAGAATCACAGTAAAGTAATAACCATCCAATGAAAACAATTCGACTCCTCTTGGTGGCGCTCGGCGCGCTGGCCACCGGTTTTGCAGTGGACACCCACTTCTGGCAGCATGGCGACCGCGCCGATTTTGAAAGCGGAACGCTCAAGAATCTGTCCCTGCGCGCCGACGGCCGCATCTTTCTTTCTCCTGAGTTCACCGAGATCTTCGATTCCTCCACGCCCTATCTCTGGACTCTCGCAGTCGACTCTAAAGGCAACCTCTACACCGCGGGCGGCGGCACCGGCAGCGGAACGGCCAAGGTCTTCGTCATCGATCGCACACGGCAAAGTCCCGCGCCTTTGCCGAACTGGACGGCCTCGAGATCCACGCCATCGTGCTCGATTCGAAAGACGAGGTTTACGCCGCCACCGATCCCGACGGCAAGATTTACAAGATCGGCGCCGACGGCAAGCCGAAGCTGTTCTACGATCCGCACCAGAAATACATTTGGGCCATGGCGTTCAACAGCAAAGGCGATCTGTTCGTCGCCACCGGCGATCAGGGCGAGATTCATCGCGTCACGCCGTCGGGAACCGGCTCGGTATTTTTTAAGACCGAAGAGACGCACGCGCGCTCGCTCGCCATCGATGCCAAGGACAACCTGATCGTCGGAACCGAGCCGAGCGGCTTGATTCTGCGAATCTCGCCGGCGGGGCAGGGTTTCGTGTTGTATCAATCGCCCAAGCGCGAGATCACGTCGATCGCGGTCACGCCAGGACGGCGCGATCTACGCCTCCGGCGTCGGCAACAAAACCGCCGTCGCGCAAGCCGCGCCGCCGCCAGCTCCCGCTGCCTCCGCGGTCATGCACAATACCCGGCGTCGGCAACGCGCGAATCACTCCTGTTACCGGAGGCCCGGGACCATCCATCGCCGGTGGCTCGGAAGTTTACCGGATCAATCCCGACGGTTCGCCGCGCAAGGTCTGGTCGAGCGCGCAGGATATCGTTTACGCCATCGGATTCGATGCGGGCGGCCTGCCGCTGGTGGGAACGGGCAATCGCGGCAAAATCTATCGCCTGGATTCCGACACCGTGAGCACGCTGCTGCTGGATGCGGCGCCCACCCAGGTCACCGGCTTTGGGCGCGGCCCGGGCGCCGGATCAAAGCCGGCGACCTCTACGCCGTCACCGGAAATATCGGCAAGGTATTTCGCATCGGACCCGGCTTCGAGAAGAAGGGATCGTTTGAAAGTCCCGTGCTGGACGCCGGCGCTTTCGCCTATTGGGGCCGGATCAGCTATCGCGGCTTGGGAAAAATCACGGTCTCCACGCGCAGCGGAAACAGAAGCCATCCGGAAAGCAACTGGAGTCCCTGGACCACCGCTGCAATCGGAGCCCAGCGCTACGGCCTGCGATTCCTGCGGCGCCGGCCGGACCGTTTCTCCCTCTGCCCGATTCCTGCAATATAAAATCGACCTGACGCCTGCTGCCGGCCAGCCCGAACCCGAGGTTTCCTACGTCGAAGTCGCGTACCTTCCCAAGAACGTTGCGCCTGCGGTAGAGGTCATCGATATCACGCCCGCCAATTATCGCTTCCCCGCCCAGCTGCTCTCCATCACGCCATCCACGTCCATCACGCTTCCGCCCATCGGCCAGCAGAAGAGCAGCCGGCGTCAGCCCTCGGAAGGCAGCGGCGGTTCTCAAACCTTGAACTACGCCAAAGGCTTCGAAGGCGCGCGCTGGCTGGCATCGGATGAAAACAATGACACGCTGGTTTATCGCGTCGAAATTCGCGGCGTGAAGGAGTCTGGCTGGAAGCTACTCAAAGAGAACGTCAAGGAAAAGTATCTGAGTTGGGATACCGCGGCGTTTCCCGACGGCGAATACGTTTTGCGCGTCACGGCATCGGATTCGCCCAGCAACCCGCCCGACCAGGCGCTCACTGCATCCCTGGTCAGCGATCCGTTCTTGATCGATAACACGCCGCCGCAGATCGCGAATCTCACCGGCGCCGCTGCCTCCGGCAACAAACTCGAAATCCGCTGGAGCGCCCGCGACGCGCGCAGCACCATCGATCACGCCGAGTATTCGGTGAACGGTGGCGATTGGGTGCTGGTCGGATCCCGTCAGCCGCCTCTCGGATTCACCCGAGGAAGAATATCATCTTCTGATCGATCGTCCGTCATCCGGCGAGCAGGTCGATCGCCGTCCGCGTCAGCGACGAATTCGACAACCAGGCCGTCGACAAAGTCGTCATCAAGTAGCTGTGGCGCACGCACTCCTCCGTGCCGCGTTCACACTCTTGTGAACGCTAGTAAAGCGTCGGATACGCCGCCTTCATCCCCTGCGCCAATTCCTTCGCCGTCTCAATCTGCACCAGTTCTCCCTTGCCAATCCCCGGGCACCATTTGGCGGTCTTCTTCCACTCGCGTTTGGCATCCTTGGCATCCACCAGCTCCGGCCAGAACGGAAACATGCGGCACTGTACCGGCTTCACCGCATGAATGGAACATCCCCCATCGCGCAGAAAATGGCACTGCTGGTGGCGTGGAACGCGCAGCCGAAGCAGATGTTTGGTGCGATAAACGTAGCGCCGCTCGAACTCGCGCGCCGTCATGCCCACATACTCCGCGATACGATCCAGATCGTCGTCCGTCAAATAAACGAAGCCTTGCTGCTCGCAGCAGTTGGTGCAGCCGGGCTGGCATTGGAATCGCACGCCTGTCACTGGTCACCCATCATGCATCAAATGATAGTCTTTTTCGCGCGATAAAATTAAAACGTGAGACTCATCTTCCTCCTCCTCGCATCACTGACGCTCCTGTTCACGCTGAGCGCCGCCGCCCAATCCGGCTCCCTTACCGCCAACATGGACATGACCGCCAATCCCTGCGTCGATTTCTATCAATACGCCTGCGGAACTTGGATGGCCAAGAATCCGATTCCCGCCGACCAGTCCGCGTGGGGCACTTAGCAGCCAACTGGCGGATCGCAATCGCGAGGTCCTCCGCGGAATCCTGGAAAAGGCCTCGCGTCAACGATCCCAAGCGCTCCGCCGTGGAACAAAAGATCGGCGACTTCTACGCCTCCTGCATGGACGAATCCGCCATCGACAAGCTGGGCATTCAAGCCGCTCGAGCCGGAGTTGAAGCGCATTGACGCAATCAAGTCGAAAGACGCAGATCGTCGACGAGTTGGTCCGGCTTCACCTGCTGGGCGTGGGAGTTCTCTTCAACTTTTCTTCCGACCCCGGACGCCAAGAATTCCACGCAGATGATCGCGGACGCCGATCAGGGCGGCCTCGGCCTTCCGGATCGCGATTACTATTTGAAGGACGATCCCAAGTCGGTGAAGCTGCGCGAGCAATATGTAGCGCACGTGCAAAAGATGCTGGAGCTGGCGGGCGAACCGCCTCTGCCAGAGCCGCCGCGGAAGCCCAGGCCGTGTTGCGCATCGAAACGGAGTTGGCGAAAGGATCGCTCGACCGTGTTGTCGCGCCGCGATCCCAACCAGACGTATCACAAGATGTCTGTCAAAGAATTCGCGGCCTTGTCTCCCGGCATCGACTGGCCGAAATATTTTTCGGGCTTGGGCACGCCCGCATTCCGTGAAATGAACGTCTCGGTTCCGGATTTTTTCAAAGACCTCAATGCGTGTTCTCAAGAACACCAGCCTTGCCGATCTCAAGACTTATCTTCGCTGGCACCTGCTCCACTCCGAGGCGCCTCTACTCGCCAAGCCCTTTCTCGACGAAAACTTTCATTTCTACAGCCAGATCCTGACTGGAGCTACGCAACTGGAGCCCCGCTGGAAGCGCTGCGTGGAAGCCACCGATGCCGACCTGGGCTTCGCGCTCGGCCAGAAGTATGTGGAGCAGGCTTTCCCGCCCGAGGCCAAGGCGCGCGTTCTGGGCATGGTTCAGGAGATCGAAAAAATGCTGGGCGCAGGATATTCAATCGCTGCGATTGGATGACACCCGCCACCAAGCAGCAAGCCCTGGTCAAACTGCGCGCCGTTGCGAATAAAATCGGCTATCCCGACAAATGGCGCGACTATTCCAGCGTCAAGATCGTGCGCGGAGAAGCCGTCGGAAACGACGAACGCGCCACCGAGTTCGAAGTGCGCCGCGACTTAGGCAAGATCGGCAAGCCCATGGACCGCAGCGAATGGGGCATGACGCCGCCCACCGTGAATGCCTACTACAGTCCGCTGCGAGAACAACATCAATTTTCCCGCCGGCATTTTGCAGCCGCCATTTTTCGACAACCGCATGGACGCGGCCGTGAACTACGGCGCTATCGGGTCGGTGATGGGACATGAGCTGACGCATGGCTTCGACGATCAGGGCCGCCAATTCGATGCCCACGGCAACTTGCGCAATTGGTGGACCCCGGAAGACGCGAAGGAGTTTGAGAAGCGCGCCGAATGTTTCATCAAAGAGTACTCGGCCTTTACTCCGGTGGACGACGTGCATCTCAACGGCAAGCTGACGCTCGGCGAAAACACGGCCGACAACGGCGGCATGCGCCTGGCGTTCATGGCGCTGATGAAGTCGCTGGAGGGCAAACCGCAACCCCCTAAGATCGACGGGTTCACGCCGCAGCAGCGCTTTTTCCTGGGTTACGGCCAGCTCTGGTGCCAGAACGTGCGGCCCGAAGCGGCCCGCATGCGCGCTCAGATCGATCCCCATTCCCCGGGCCGCGATCGCGTGAACGGCGTGCTGGGAAACATGCCCGAATTTCGCCAGGCCTTCGCTTGCCATGCGGGCAGCCCATGGTGCACGCGCCGGCCTGCCGGGTTTGGTAGCCAGGCGTGACGCGTCGCTCGTTTCTTGCCGCTGCATCGCTCCCGGCGTTGGCGCAAGATATTCTGACACTTGCTCCGCCCAAAGCAAACGCGCGCATACCCTACGGAAAGTCGCCGCAACAGTTCGGGGATCTGTTCCTGCCTCATGGAACTGGGTCGCATCCGGCCGTCATCTTCATTCACGGTGGGTTTTGGAGGAACGCCTATACCCTGGATCATTGCGGTCACTTGTGCGCTGCGTTGGCCCGCGCCGGGGCCGCGGTTTGGAGCCTGGAATATCGCAGGATTGGCGACCCGGGTTTCAATTGGGCCGGCATGGCGGACGACATTGTTCGTGGCGCCGAGCATCTGGCGCCTCTCGCCAACCGCTATAACCTGGACTTGAAGCGAGCGATGGCGGCCGGGCATTCCGCCGGCGGACAACTGGCTTTGTGGCTGGCTGCGCAGCAGGTGGCCGATTTGCGCGGCGTGGTTCCCTTGGCAGCCATCTCGGATTTGCGGCGCGCTTATGCATTACAGCTCGACAATGGGGTAGTTGGCGAGCTTCTCGGCGGCTCGCCCGACCGGGTGCCGCAACGCTATGAGGCGGCATCTCCCATGGAATTGCTTCCCATTCCCGTGCCACAGCGCGTGGTACATGGCACGGCGGACAATGTGGTTCCGTTCGAGATGAGCCAGCGCTTCGCGAAGGCATCCAAGAACGCCAACCTGATTCCCTTGCCCGGCGCCGGGCATTTCGACGTGATCGATCCACGCAGCAAGGTTTGGCCCAGCATTCGGACGAACATCCTCGAGTGGGACTTCTGAACCCCGACCGTGAGGGAGGGCTAGAAAAACATTTCTGTCCATATCTGTTTTAAAATGAGGAGTGCAATCTCTTCGCCGTTCGATTGCCCTGCTGGCGCTCTGTTCCGGCAGCCTGCTAGTGGCGGCCTTCGAATACTTCACTCCGCAACACCAATTGCCGGGCATCGGCGCCGGCCGGTCTGAAATGACGCCCGAGCTACTGGCCGCCCGCACGGATCGGATGATTCAATCGCAAACCTTCACCATCATGCGGGATCCACGGGCTTTGGCCGGCGCGGAGAGAATCACCGGCCCCCGCCTGGCGCCGATTTTCCGCGTGGCGGCTGACGAAAGCGGCTGGCCCGCTCGGTTGATCTCGGCGATCGCGTTTCTGGAAAGCTGGGGCGACGCCCAGGCCACCAGCCCCGCGGGTCCGCGCGGCATCATGCAATTCTCAGAGGCGACGGCGCGGGCCGCCGGACTGCGCATCGTGCGCGTGACTCGCTTTCAGGTCGCTACCTCGCACCAGCTGGTGCGCAAGAAGAGCGGCAAATCCGTTTACCGGACCGTCCAGCACAAAGTACCATACACCGTTACCGTTCGTGATGACCGCTTAAATCCACAACGCGCCGCACCCGCGGCCGCACGATATCTGGCCCGCATGGAGACCAAATTCGGAGGCCGTGACTGGGCCATCTTCGCCTATCACTGCGGCGAGGGCTGCGTGTCGGATCTGCTCCCGTTGACCGAAGCCGCCGTTCATCACAGGCAGCCGACGGTAGCCGAGATGTTCTTCGCCGCCAATCCAGCGTATCACCGGGAACTCTACGAAGCCGTGCAACGCGAAATGCAGCGCGACTACTCACCTACTTATTGGTTCCGTATCGAACGAGCGGAGCAGTTGCTCGCGTTGTATCAGGAAGATTCCGCAGCCTTCCGTGAGTTGGCCGAAGAGTACCAGAATCCAATCCATCCGGAGCGCCGCGCCGTTGACCGTTTGATGGTGTGGCTAAAGTCGCACGACATCTTCTACCGGTCGCCAGACGACTTGCGCGCGGCGGGAAAAGGTTTGGCGAAAGTATTGGACGATCCAAAATACTTCGGATTTTCGCTTCCCGAGATAGCAGACGGGCCGGATCGGGACCTTTACCTGCAGGACTCGCCGGCCGCCATCGGCACTTTGCTTTACATCGCCTTTGAAACGCGCCGGCTCTTTGAGGAGTTGAAGCCCAAGGGCGAGCGATTCGTGCCGCTACAGGTAGCCGAACTGGTGGGCACGACGAATCGTCCGGCCGAAGCGGGCACGCTCCTGGTGGATCCGGAGTTCCCGGAACATTCCACTGGACAGGTGTTCGATATCGATCGTTCGAATCTGCCGCGAGGCGAGCGCGAGAGCCTGAATTTTACTTTGGATGATATGGGCTGGGACGGCTATCTGGGCTTCATTCAGGTGACCGGCGACACGGTTCACATCGGCTGCTCGCCCTCTTCGCGCGAGTTCTTCGCAAACGTGTTTGAAGAGGCCGCGGCGCCGAGATAGGCTCTACAGGTCGCCGTCATCGGAGGATGCGGCGCGGGTCTTGCTGCCCCAGGTGAGCGCGGAGCCCTGCAGCGTAGAATCGCCCCAGATAATAGCGTCACCCCAGATGATCGCGAAGCCCTGCATTGTAGAATCGCCCCAGATAATGGCGTCGCCCCAGATGATTGCATCGCCCCAAATGATAGCGTCACCCCAGATGATCGCGTTGCTCCAGACGCTGGAGTCGCCCCAAATGATGGCATTGGGCTGAACGCTGGTATCGCCCCAGATGATGGCGTCGGCCGACACCAGCGTCACGGTTTGAGTTTGCGCATTGTACTGGGCGATGGGCGACAGAGCTGGAAAATCGACCGGGGTCCTATTGGTGAGTGCGCTCTCGATGTCCAGATATCCGGCGCCCATCGCGAAGATGTCCTGCTGGGTGACGAAAGTAGCCGAACCGTGCACTGGCGTTGCGCTGGCGTAGCGCGCAAACTGCTTGGTGGCGGTCCTCATCAGCCGCGCTTTAATCTGATCCGGCGTAAGCGTAGGATCTTCCTGCAGCATCAGGGCCGCGGCGCCGCTCACCACCGGCGTGGCCATGCTGGTGCCGCTCAGCTTGTAGTAATCAGTGGACAAGCCCTTGCCGGATTTCTCGTAAGTGGAGACGGCAATCCGCGTATTGGGATGCTCGCTAGCGATGGTGCATTCGGGCGAAGCAAGCAGGGAAACCACATTGTTACCGGGCGCCACCAGATCAGGCTTCACCACGTGATCTACCAGCGATGGGCCCCTTGAGCTGTAGCTTGCGATTTTATCGTCGTTCCGCCAGGGCGTTCCGTTGGCGTTCATGGCGCCGACGGTGATCACGTACGGATCGTTACCCGGCGAATTGATGGTGGCGTAGCCCAGCGTGCCCAGCGAATTATCGCGGCCCATATTGCCGGCCGCCACCACCACCGTGATCCCAGCCTTCCAGGCGGCTTCCACAGCCTGGCACAGCGGATCAAGCTGGAAGCTTTCGTAAACCGGATGCCCCAGCGACAGATTGATCACGCGGATGTTGTATTGGTCTTTCAGCGCGATGGCTTCATCAATGGCCGCGATGACGTCCGATTCCTGGCCGTTGCCCTTGGCATCCAGCACTCGCAGGTTCACGATGTTCGCATTGGGCGCCACGCCTTTGAAGGTGTGAGTGAAATCCGGTCCGGTGGATTTCGCTCCGTTGGCCGCCACAATTCCCGCGACGTGCGTGCCATGTCCGTATTGATCCGAAGCATCGGCGCCGGCTACGAAGCTCTCGCTGAAGACTACGCGGGATTGCGAGCCGCCGCTCGCCGCCAGGTCCTGCTTCAGCGCGACGCCGCTGTCGATCACCGCCACTCCGACGCCAGTGCCGTTCCAGCCTTCACTCCAGAGACGATTCGCGTTCACGGTCTGGGTGGTGATGTCCAGCAGGCTCGACGTGGTCCGGTCAGGCGAGATGTACGCCACGCGCGGGTTTGATGCAAGACTTTCAATCATCGATACTGGCACGGTGGCATGAATTGCCGGGATGCTGCGAAATTGGCGCCGGATGACACCCACACGGCCCACCGCATCCCCGCTTCGAGCGCCCGCGAAACTCTTGTACTGAACGATAACATCCACCGTACCCGTAGCAGTGGAATGGGGCATGTCGGTAGCCACCTTGGATGCCGCGAATGCGAGAGAGCCAACCAAGCCCACCAAAGCAACTCGAATTATTGGCTTCATAAAGGGGATCAACCTCTGCGTGGCTAAAGGCAGGTCCGAAGCCAAACGAAGTACCTGTAAAATGTGTAGGATCCGATCGCATGTGACAGTTTGCCTTCGACAATTTGTCTGGAGGCGGGACAGTATGTCTCAAAAGTCCTGGAACGAATAGTACGAACGTACTATATGGCTCGGAATACGGGTTAGTTCGGGACGGTGAAATGAAACGTAGCACCACTACCGGGTTCTGACTCCACCCAGATGCGTCCGCCGCGCTGCTCGACGATGCGTTTGGAGATGGCCAATCCCATGCCGCTGCCCGGGAACTCGCGGCCGTGCAGCCGTTTGAATACGCCAAAGATTTGCTCGTGATAGCGCGGATCGATCCCAATGCCGTTGTCGCGAACGGAGAATTGTATGGCATCGCCGGTTTCCAGGGCGGAAACGTGAATCTTGGGCGGGTCCACGGCACGGAAGCAAATGGAGTTCGAGAGCAACTGCCGGAAGAGCTGCGTTAACTGGGCAAAATCGAATTGAACGGACGGTAAGGGATCGTTGGTCACTTGCGCGCCACTCTCGCGGATTGCCGCATCCAACATCAGGACTGCGCCTTGGAGCGCGCCTTCGGGTTGCACCTGCTCCAGCGGCTGATCCACGGAGCGAAACTGATGCGAATATGTGAGCAAGTCAGCCAAGAGCCGATCCATTCGCTGGGTGGCATCCATAATATGACGCATGAACTCGACTCCGTCCCCGTCGAGTTGGCCTTGATAGCGCCGATCCAGCAACTGTGCGTAGCTGACAATCATGCGAATCGGCTCGCGCAGGTCGTGAGCAACGGCATAGGTGAACTGCCGGAACTCTTCGTGATGGCGCTTCTGCTCGGCAAGTAAACGCGACTCTAGTTCTTCGATCCCTTTGTTATCCTGATGGCTTGGCACGCACGCTCTCTTTTCAACCATACCGCTACAGCGCGAAGGCTGGCCGCGTGGAAAACCTTTTGACGCAGCCTTACGACAAGATCTCGCCTGAGATGCAGGAGCGCTATCTTTCGCTGAGCCCTTACAATCTGGTTCGCATCATTCTGGGCCAACGAACTCCGTCGGATAGCGCAAGTGACAACGTATATACTCGCGCGGCCGGGCTGCTCGGCGATTGGATCGGCAGCGGCATTCTGGAGCGGGAGCGCGAACCCAGCGTTTACGCCTATTTTCAGAAGTTCACCGCGCCCGATAGTGGACAGATTCTGGAGCGCAAAGGTTTCATCGCTTTGGGGGAAGTAGAAGAGTATTCGGCGGGAGTGGTGCATCGCCATGAACAGACGCTCTCCGGTCCGAAAAAGGATCGCATGGAACTGCTGCGCCACACGCAAGCGCATTTCGGCCAGATTTTCATGCTGTATCCGGATCCCGAGTTGGCGATCGACCGGATTCTCGATCAGGCCTCGGCTGGAGCGCCAGTTACGTCGCTCGAAGACGAATATGGCGTGGCGCATCGAGTTTGGAAGGTCTCCGACCTGGCAGTGATCGGGCGAATTCAGACGGTGATGGCCGATAAGAAGCTGCTGATCGCGGACGGGCACCATCGCTACGAGACAGCGTTGGCATTTCGCAGGGAGAATCCGGGTATGAAGGATGCGGAGAGAGTCATGATGACTTTTGTGAACATGCATGCACCCGGCCTGGAGATTCTGGCGACGCATCGCGTGCTAAGTGGAATCCCAGCGAGCCTCGAAAATGATATCCCTAGCCGGCCGCTCGATTCCATCGACGAACTCAAGCGAATTTTTCGGAACGCCGCGCCGGACCGGATTCGCATCGGTTTGGCGTTCGCGTCAGGCGAAGTTCGTTTGTATGAGCGGGGGCGCAAGCCCAGGGAACTGGACGTCAAGGTGCTGCACGAGGAACTGCTCGGCGGCGCTCTCGGCATCGGCGAAGAAGCGGTGCGCGAGCAGAAGCATATCGAATACGTGCGGGGATTGGATGCCGCCTACGCCAAGGTTCGCGAGGGCGGGGCACAGATCGCCTTTCTATTGGAGCCGGTAACGATAGAACAAGTTGCGAACGTTGCGTTTTCGGGTGGCGTGATGCCGCAGAAATCCACCGATTTTTATCCGAAGCTGCTCAGCGGTCTGACGATTTACAAACTGGAGCAGTAAGAGCATCGACCGCCAGGACGAATTCTTCGACCGGCCTGCCTCCGATCAAGTGCTCCTGGATGATGCGCTCCAGCACCGCGGGCGTCGCGGAGTGATACCAGACGCCATCGGGATAGACAAGCGCGATGGGGCCGCGCTCGCAGATGCGCAGGCAATTGGCCTTGGTGCGATAGAGGCAGCCAGGGCCGTCCATCAGACCACATTCGGCCAGGCGCTTTTTCAAATAATCCCAGGACGCGTTGGTGACTTCGCGCTCCGCGCACTTGGGCTTGGTTTGATCGGCGCACAAAAAGATGTGACGGGAGAGCGATCCGATTCCGTGATTGCGGGCGATGGTGGCGAGGTTCTGATTATCTGGCATCCTGCACTCGGTCCTTCCAGACGCCGCCGCGTCCGGTCCAATAGGAAAGCGCGGAATCGAGGGTGGCTGACATGTAGAATAACGCGACCAAGGGCAGCAGTGGAGCCCACACGATGGATCGGCCGTAGAAGCGGAGCGAGGGTGAGTAGGCAATGCTCATCAAGATCCAGGCTGCCAGTCCAAGAATAGCCGCAAATGGATTTCGGGCGAAGAGCAGCAGAGGCGGGGCGACATAGATAATAGCCATCCCGAGAATGGTTCCGATCAGCAATAGAGCGGAGTGATGAAGCTGGGCGAATGCGGTGCGCGAGATCATGGCGCGGATTTCGGTGAAGGTGCTGTAGTCGCGAATGCTGACGGTGTCGTGAGTGACCCCGAGCCAGATGCTGCCGCCGGTGCGTTTCACGGCGCGGGCGAGTGCGCAGTCGTCGATAATTGCGTTGCGAATGGCGGCAATGCCGCCGATCCGATGGAGGGCGCTGGGGCGGATCAAGATACAACCACCTGCGGCCGCGGCGGTCCTGCGATCACGCTGGGAGACCCAGGCGGGCGGATAGAGCATGAAGAAGAAAAAGACGAAGGCGGGGATCAGCAAGGTCTCTGCAAATGACCGGCAGCGCAGCTTGACCATCAAAGACGCGAGATCGAGTAGGCCGGCTTCAGCGCGAGCGACTAATTCGGCGATGTTATTTGGCGCGTGGACGATATCGGCGTCGGTGAAGAGCAGGTAGTCGGGCGCGGGCGAACTTGCGTGTTTCAAGCCCTCCGAGATAGCCCACAGCTTGCCGGACCAGCCTGCGGGAAGCGGGCCAGCTTGAATCACTAAAGCGCCCGCTTCCGTTGCTACCGCAGCCGTTCGATCCGAGCTGTGGTCATCCACCAGGATCACGCGCCAGGGGCGGAGCGACGCGATGGCCTGCCCGACAACCGCCTCTTCATTGCGGGCTGGGATGATGACACAGACAGATTTCGCCGCCGCGGGTTGCGCCGGTTTGGGCGAAACTTTGATTTGCCAAAAGCCACCGCGCGCGGCGAAGAGATAGACCCAGGCAGCGAATGAAACCAGTGCGACGATTTCCAGCGTCAAATGGTAATCACGACCTTGCCGACGAAATCGCCAGCGGCCTGGCAGCGGTACGCGTCGGCCGCTTGGTCGAAGGGAAACACCTTGTCGACCACAGGCTTAATCTTGTTCACGTCGATCGCGCGATTCATATCTTCGAACATCGCGCGGCTGCCGACTCCGATGCCGATCATGGAGCCGCTCTTCATCATGAGAATGGCCGGATTGATGTCGCCTTTGATGCCGGCCAGGAAGCCGATCAAGGCAACTTTTCCTCCGACAGCAGCGGCTTCGAAGGACCGGTTGAGAGAACCCGCGCCGCCGTTCTCGAGGATATGATCGGCGCCGTGACCGCCGGTAAGTTGCATCAGTTCCTTCTCCCAGTCTGGGAAGCGTTTGTAATTGACGCCATCGGAGGCTCCCAGCGCGCAAGCTCGCTTGATCTTCTCGTCGCTGGAAGAAGTGACGATGACGCGCGCTCCCGCTGCGTGGGCGAAAAGCAGGGCGGCCATGGAAACTCCACCTGTGCCGAGGCAGAGCACGGTTTCGCCGGGTTTCACGGGCTTGCCCGAGACCACGAGGGCGTTCCAGGCCGTGACAGCGGCGCAGGGCAACGTGGCGGCTTCTTCAAAGGACAAAGTCTTCGGCATGGCAACGACGCCGTCTTCGTGGAGGACGATGTATTCGGCGAGTGTTCCGTCGAGTGGACTGCCGAGGGAGGGATGCCGCTCGGTCATGGGGCCGGAGATCCAGCCTTGAAAAAATGCGCCGGCCACGCGATCGCCGGTTTTGAATCGGGTGACTCCCGAACCGACGCCCGCCACAACGCCTGCGCCGTCCGACAGCGGAATCAGATTGCGGGTAACCGGACCGCCGAAATAGTTCCCGGTGACTACCATCTGATCGCGATAATTTAACGAGGTAGCGCGGACGCGGATCAGAATTTCGCGCGGTCCGGGCTGCGGGTCAGGACGTTCGGCAGGGCACAAACCATCGAGGGTGGTAGCGCCCTTTTGAACTTCATAGACTTTCATCTGTACGATTGTACAGACTAGAACGGATATAGCGAAATGCTGTGCGCTGGAGCTTGAACAGTCTCGTCGGCTGGCGCGCCGACAGGCTGCTCTTGCAACTCCCCACCGATGGGGCGGCAGAAAATGCCGGAATCGCCCAGATAGACTTCGAGCTCGGAGGGCCGAGGCAAGGTGCCCTGGATGAGCGCTTCCGACAGCGGATCCTCAATGAACTTCTGGAGCGCCCGGCGCAATGGACGCGCGCCGTAGCTGCGATCCACCAGCGTCTTCTCGAGGATGTATTTGGCGGCGTCGTCATTGACGCGGATCTTGATCTGCTTGGCGACGAGGTTGATGTTAATTTGCTCAACCAGGAGACTGATGATCTGCAGAAGGTCTTCATCGCTGAGCGAGGTAAACAGGATTACTTCGTCCAGCCGGTTCAAGAACTCCGGATTGAAGGCCTTCTTCACTTCGGCCATCACCTGGTCTTCCACCTTGGACGGAACTCCGCTGAGCGAGGGCGCCGAGAATCCAATGGACGCCTTCTTGTCGAGGAAGCGCGCGCCCAGGTTGGACGTCATGATGATGATGGTGTTCTTGAAGTCCACCGTGTTGCCGAGACCATCGGTGAGTTGCCCGTCCTCGAAAACCTGGAGCAGGATGTTGTAGACATCCGGATGAGCCTTCTCGATTTCGTCGAGCAGGATGATGGAGTACGGGGCGCGCTTCACGCGCTCGGTGAGCTGGCCGCCCTCCTCATACCCGACATAGCCGGGAGGCGAGCCGATCAGCTTCGAGACCGAGTGCTTTTCCATGAACTCCGACATGTCGAAGCGAATGAGCGATTTTTCGCTGCCGAACAGGAATTCGGCCAGCGCACGGGCCACTTCGGTTTTGCCAACGCCGGTGGGGCCGAGGAACAGGAACGATCCAGCGGGACGCTTGGGAGATTTTAGTCCGGCACGGGAACGGCGGATGGCGCGGGCCAGCGCGGAGATGGCTTTCTCCTGGCTGATAACGCGCTTGTGCAGCTCTTCTTCGATGCGAATGAGCTTGGAGATTTCTTCCTCGCGGATGGCGGTCATCGGGACGCCGGTCCAACGAGCGACCACGTCTTCGATGTCGTCTTTGGTGACCACGCCGGTGGAGGTGTCGTCCAGATTGTATTTCTCACGCAACAGGCGCAGATTCTCGCGCTCCTTGCGCTCCTCGTCCGAATAGAAGCGCGCCTTCTCGAACTCGTGATTCGCGATGGCGTTCTCCATGCGATGCACGATGAACTTGATGCGCTTCTGGATGTCGGCCACTTCGCCGGGAAGCGTGGTCTGGCGCAGCTTCACGCGCGCGCCCGCTTCGTCGATCAGATCGATGGCCTTGTCCGGCAAGAAACGATCCGGAATAAAGCGCGTGGAGGCGTGCACCGCGGTTTCGATGGCTTCGTCGGTATAAGCGACGGCGTGGAATTTCTCGTAGCGCTCCTTGATGCCGAAGAGAATACGGATGGCATCCGTTTCGTTGGGCGGGGGAACTTTTACGGCTTGGAAGCGGCGCTCGAGCGACCGGTCCTTCTCGATGGACTTGCGATATTCGCCCGGAGTGGTGGCGCCAATGCACTGGATTTCGCCGCGCGAAAGGGCCGGCTTCAGAATATTGGCGGCATCCAGCGAACCTTCGGCGGAGCCCGCGCCCACCAGGGTATGCAGCTCGTCGATGAAGATGATGGCGTTCTGATTCTCCATCAGCTCTTTCATGATGGTCTTCAAGCGCTCTTCAAACTGGCCGCGATACTTGGTACCGGCCACGATGAGCGAAAGGTCGAGAGCCAGGATGCGCTTGTCGGCGAGGAACGAAGGAACGTCGCCATCCGCGATTTTCTGGGCCAGGCCTTCCACGATAGCGGTTTTGCCGACGCCGGGTTCGCCGATCAGCACCGGGTTGTTCTTTGTGCGGCGGCAAAGAATCTGCACCACGCGCTCCAGCTCATAATCGCGGCCGATCAGCGGATCGAGCGAGCCGTCCATGGCGGCTTGCGTCAGGTCGCGACTGAATTCGGCCAGCAACGAGCTTTCCTTGGGACGGTTGGAGGCAACTTTCTCGGACGACGAACGCTGGATCTCTTCGCGCACTTGCGACAGGCGCAAGCCACGCTCATGCAGGATCTCGGCGGCAAAACACTTCTCTTCGCGCAGCAGGCCCAGCAGCAGGTGCTCGGTCCCGATGTGCTTGTGATTCAAACGCTCGGCTTCTTCGGCGCCATAGGCGAGCACACGCTTGCATTCGTGGCTGAGCGGGAGATCCACCGAAGTGGACACCTTCTCACGAATGGTGGTGTGGGCCTCAATTTGTTTGCGAATGGATTCGATGGCGGCATGGGACCGCAGAAAGCGATTCGCTAAAGCTTTATCCTCCCTAAGAAGACCGAGCAAGAGATGCTCCGTCTCGATATAGGGACTTCCAAACTGGCTGGCCTCATATCTTGCAAAGAAGATAACTCGGCGCGCCTTCTCGGTATAACGTTCAAACATAATAACCGCCGTCCTTACACATTATCGGATGTTCCAGGGCCTGCCGACAGAGCAGGTACGTCTTCTCCAGACTGGTGGGCTCCAGACCAACGAGTCAAATCCCCTTTTTCCAACTGCAGAATCCGGTCGCATCGGGTGGCAAATGAGAGGTTGTGCGTAACGTAGATGGAGGTCAGCTTATGAGAGCGGTGCAGATCCTGGAGCAGGGAAATGATCATTTCGCCGGTCCGGAAGTCCAGGTTCCCGGTAGGCTCGTCGGCGAGCAAAACAGAGGGGTTACCGGCCAAGGCTCTAGCGACTGCAACACGCTGCTGCTCGCCTCCCGACAATTCTCCCGCGCGGTGTGAGGCGCGGTTTCGTAATCCAACTTCATCCAACCTCGCCATTGAAACAGGCTCCGCATCCTGGATACGATCGCCCCGTATCAGCAACGGCATCATCACGTTCTCGAGCGCCGTAAATTCCGGCAGCAGCGAGTGATTCTGCCAAACGAACCCAATCTCCCGGTTGCGAAACTCGGCGAGCTCGGTGTCCGAGAAATTGGAAATGTCCTGGTGTCCGAAGTATATCGTACCGCCTGAAGGCCTGTCCAGACCTCCCAGCAAGTACATCAGGGTACTTTTGCCGGCGCCGGATTCGCCAATCAGCGCGAGGCTTTCGCCGGGCTCGATGGAGAAGCTAAGATCTTGAAACACCACCAAATCGGTTCCGCCGGAGCGGAACGTTTTGGTGAGGTTGACGCCGCGGAAGCCGCGGGCGCCGTCGGTTTCCATGAATCAGGACCCTCTGATACTAGGCTAGCAGACGAGGCAATTGGTTGTTGGCTGTTGGCGATTGGCTGTTGGCGATTGGCTGTTGGCGATTGGCTGTTGGCGATTGGCTGTTGGCGATTGGCAGGTCGGTGTTCGCTGTTTGGGGGCCAACAGCTAAGAGCTAATGGCCAAGGGCCACTGGCAAGGAGGCGCAGCCGACTACTGGCTGTTGGTTTGTTAGCTATTGGCCATTTGGCAGTCAGCGGTGGATAACTAAGGGCCAAAGGCCAAGGGCCACTGGCAGGGAGGCGCAGCCGACTTATATACTGGCTCAGAAATGAAAATTCCAACCTTTGAAGAATTACCGATACGCAAAGACTTGCCGGCCGATTGTTCGTGGGGTGTGTTCGGCGACGACGACGCGCTGGGGTGCTTGAATTTTTTGACGCCTGAGGGGGTGGTGGAGGCGGCGGGACTGGTGCAGATCGGGCAAAGTGTTCCGGCTGGACGCGAAGATGGGTTTCGCCAAGCCGCCACTGTTCGGGCGCGCCGTGGCGGAGCATCGAGTGTCGCCTCTCGCGCCGATGGCCAACGACGACTTCGTGCACTTCAACACGCAGGAAGGAAGCCAGTGGGACGGCCTGGGACACGTGGGGCACGTCCGGCACGAGCGCTTCTATAGCAATGTGACGATCGACGAAGTGCGGGGCGGGAACGCCAAGCTGGGCATTCATCATTGGGCGAACAAGTTCGTGGGGCGCGGGTTGCTGATCGACGCGTTTGGGTATCGGAAGGCGAAGGGGATTCCGGTGAATGCGCTGGAGCGCGAGGTCTACACGCTGGGGGAATTGAAGGCGGCGATGGAACATCAAGGCAGCGCGCTCAAGCCGGGCACGATCCTGCTGGTGCGGACGGGCTGGATGGAGTCGTATGAGAAGCTGACTCGCCGACGGGAAGCGCGCGATTGCGCCCATGGAGAAGATGCGCTCGGCCGGCATCGAAGCCAGCCGTGAGATGGTGGCGTGGATGTGGAACAATCGCGTGGCGGCGATTGGAACGGATTGCCCGTCGGTGGAGGCGTTTCCCTCCGACTTCACGGATGAAGGCATCCTGCATTATCGCGCGCTGCCGTTGCTGGGGCTGCCGCTGGGTGAGCTTTTCGTGCTGGCGCCGCTGGCTGAAGATTGCGCGCGGGACGGGCGCTACGAGTTCATGGTGGTTTCCGCACCGCTGAATGTGGAAGGCGGAATTGCGTCGCCGCCGAATGCGGTGGCAATTAAGTAAGGGCTAGATCGCTTCGAGTTCTTCTTCGAGCAACTGCTTCTGATACAGGTCGGCGTAATAGCCGCCGCTGCGGATCAGTTGGGCGTGGGTGCCCTGCTCGGCCACTTCACCATGCTCGATGACGAAGATCCGGCTGGCGTTCTGGACGGTGGAGACGCGGTGCGAGATCAGGATGGTGGTGCGGCCGCGCATGACGTCCGGCGAGTCCCTGGAGAATGCGCTCTTCGGTGAGCGTGTCCACGCTTGCGAGCGCGTCGTCGAGGATCAGGATCTTTGGATCGCGCAAGATGGCGCGCGCGATGGCGACGCGTTGCTTCTGGCCGCCCGATAGCGTGATGCCGCGTTCGCCGATGATGGTGTCGTAACCTTCGGGGAAGCTCGCGATGTCGGGCGCGAGGCCAGCCAGTTCGGCGGCGCGGGCGATGTCGTCTTCCGCGGCATTGTCCACCGTCTCCTGTCTACGCCCCAGGCGATATTTTCGGCCAGCGTGGCGCTGAACAGGAACGTTTCCTGCGGGACGAAGCCAATCTGGCGGCGGAGCCATTCCGGATCGAAATCGCGCACGTCGACGCCATCCAGAAAGACGGCGCCGCGCGTGGGATCCATGAGACGCGGGATCAGACTCACCAGCGTGCTCTTGCCGCTGCCGGTGTGGCCGACGATGGCGACGGTTGCGCCGGCGGGAATCTCGAGAGAGATGTTCTTGAGCGCGTAGCCTGCCGGGTATTTCATCTCGACGCTGTCGAAACGAAGAGCGCCAAGAATGGAATACGAGGGAGACGGGGAATACGAGGAATTGCGGCGGCGGATGCTTGGCTTTTCATGCATCAGCTCCATGATCCGGCTCCAGGAGGCGGTGCCGCGCTGCATCAGATTCACCACCCATCCGAGCGCGATCATGGGCCAGACCAGCATGCCCATGTAGGTGTTGAACATGACGAAACTGCCGAGCGAAATGCGGTGCGCGAGCAACTGATAGCCGCCGGCCAGCAGCACGATCAGGAATCCGACGCCGATGAGGGCTTGCAGCAACGGCATGAAGAACGCCGACAGCTTGGCGAGCCCGATGTTTTGGGCGACGTATTCCTGATTGAGCAGCTCGAACTTCCGGATCTCGGGCTGCTCCTGCGCATAAGCGCGAATCACGCGCACGCCGGAGAGATTCTCCTGAACGCGGCTGCTGATGTCGGAAAACATCTTCTGGATGGTTTCGAAACGATCGTGGATGCGGCGGCCGAACAGGATCACCGCCACGCTGACCAGCGGCGCGGGAATGAGACAGAACAGCGTAAGCCGCCAATCCACGCGCCACATCACGCCGATCAGGAAGAGGGCGGTGAAGAAGGTCTCGGTGAAGTACATGATGCCGGGGCCGAGCATCATGCGAACGGCGTTCAGATCGTTGGTGGCGCGCGCCATGATATCGCCGGTGCGGTATTTCGCGTAAAAGTCCTGCGAGAGGGTGACGATATGGGAGAACAGATCGTTGCGCAGATCGAACTCGATGTCGCGCGAGAGGCCGATGAGGATGACGCGCATCCAGTATTGAAAAATCCCCTTGACCACCGAGAGCAGGACCACCAGAGCGGCGAATTCAAAGACCAGCGAGAGGCGAAAGCCTTTCATCAGCGAATCGATGCCGCTGCGGATGGCGAGTGGCAGCGCGGCCTTCATGAGGTCGGTCAACAAAAGCGCGCCCATGCCGAGCGCCATATCGCGGCGGTACTTCCAGAGATAGGGCCACACCGACTTTACGATCGCTTTGGTCTTCATTTGGAAACTACATCCCGAGATTTGGAAACTACATCCCGAGCCAGGTGGCCACGGTCTTCATCCATTCCAGCAAAAAAGTCTTGCGGCCTTCCCGATTCTTCCACCATCCATCCGGCGTGAAGTAGAGGTCGGGGGCGGCCACCATGTGGATTTCGAGACCGGGGGCGAGTTTGGGAACCTAGGCGCGATAGATGTTGCCGGCGCGGCGGGTGTGATAGTCGCTGGTGACGATGTCGATGCGGCGGGCGTGCCGTTTGGTCAAAGCGGCGAGAACGTCGGCGGCTTCGTCCTTGGTGGATAGGTCATCGTTGGGCAGCGGGATAAAGTAAGACTCGGGATAGCCGTGACGGACGGCGAACGGAATGGCGAGGTCGGTCTCGTGCAATCCATATTCGCCCGAGGGACCGCTGACCAACGCCTTGGGAGCGAATCCGCGCCGTACCAGATCGCCGGCGGCGAGGATGCGGTTGCCGGAGAAATCGCCCGCCAGCACGACAATCATGTCGGCGTGGGCGGGAGACTCAGCGCGCACCAGGTATTGGCCGAGCGCGGCGAGCCAAAAGTGAGAAGTTGACGGCCAGCAGAAGAGGCAATGACTACGACGGCGGCCAGCCATCGCGAAAGACGATGAGGTTTGCGAGTACGAAGGGCGCGCGCTACTTGTCCTCAGAGGAGGTCTTCTGATCCAGATGGCCCACCGACTTCAGCCTCTGGAACATGCGCTCCACTTCAGCTTCGTCGTCGGGGAGCAGGAGCGGATAGCGCGGCGGCGGCAACTGCTTTTTCGCGATGGCGCCCACGGTAGCTTCGCCCCAGAACTGCCGGTAGGGCACGCCGTCGATCAAAGCTTCACGAGCATGCCGGCGCAGGCTGCGTAGCAAGCCGCTGGAGGAATTGGGATCGCCGGGGTAGATCACCAGGATGCGCGTTTTGTCGGCCAAGGTGAGGCGCACCATCAGAGGAAGATTCGCGCTGCGATCCAAACGGCGGATGTGCCGCCAGGGGATGGCATGGTTGCCGATCTTCACGTGACTTTCGTAAATCTCAACCGAAGGCCGCGATGCCAGGTAAAGCACGATGACAGCGATGGCGAGGAACAGCCCGGTGGCGATCCAACACAACGGCCACAGCAATGCGAACCAGAAAGAAAAGCCGGTGAGCGCCAGTGCCGTCAAGCCGGCCCAAAAGTAAGTGGCCGGGCACTCGATAACAGCGTGATTGGCGCTGGCACTCTTTCAGACTACTCCGGCGCGCAGCGCACGTCAATGAGCGGTTTGCCTCAACAATACTATGGCTCTCCACATGTAGTGCAGGCCGCTGACAATTGTCCCAAGCACCATTAAACAAAGGGCCAGAGTGACTGGCGCCGGGATACCCGCGCGCGCTCCCATGACCACTAGCGCGGCCGCAATCTGAAAGAAAGTGCTGATCTTACCCCACACCGACGGGGGAAATTTTCGTACCGGAGTGAACAACAATCCGTAGGCCGCCATCAGCGAGGATCAGCACGTCGCGGCCGAAGACCACGGCCACCATCCACCAGGGCATGGCGCCCGCGAGGCCGAGGGAAATATAGATCACGCTGAGGAGAATTTTGTCGGCGATGGGATCGAAGTAGGCGCCGGCGGGCGTGGAGGATTGGAATCGCCGCGCGAGGAATCCGTCGATGACATCGGTGAACCCGGCGACGAAAAGGAGAATGATGGCTCGGCCGTAGCGATTGTGCAGAATGTCGGATGCGATGAATGGCGCGAGAAGGAGACGGGCGAGGGTGAAGAGGTTGGGGAGATTGAACAAGGAGAGCTCAGGTCAGTCACTAACAGCGTGGGCGACGCGGGTGGCCAGTTGATCGAAAGTCAGGATCTCATAGAGCGAAGGATCGGACATGATGCGAGCCACCAGCGCGGTGTGCATGGCGTGTCCGGCGCGTTCGGCGATCACGTGACCCAGCAGCGGCTTGCCGATCAGCGCCAGATCGCCGATCAGATCCAGCGCCTTGTGCCGGCAGCATTCGTCCGGGAAGCGCAAGCCTTCGGGATTCTGCACGCCCTGGCGATCGAAGCAGATGGCATTGTCGAGCGCCGCGCCGCGAATCAGGCCCATGTCGCGCATCTGATCCAGCTCATGCATCGAAGCCGAAGGTTCGCGCCGGCGCGATCTCGCGCGCATAGCGCTCCGGCGTCACTTCCATGTCGAGAGATTGCTTGCCGATCAGCGGGTGATCGTAGAAAACGTCGCAGGTGAGAAGAAACCGGTCCGACGGCAGAATGGTGATGCGTTTCGATCCGGCCTCCACAGTCACCGGGCGGCGGATCGCAGGAAGCGCTTGCGCCGGCGGTAGGATTTCAATCCGGCGGCATTCAACAAGTCGACAAAAGGCGACCCGCTGCCGTCCAGGATGGGCACTTCCAGGTTGTCGATCTCGACATAGGCGTTGTCGACGCCCATGCTGTAGAACACGCTGAGCAGATGCTCGGTGGTGGAGATCAGCACGCCCTGCCGCATCAGGCTGGTGGCGTAACTGACGCGCGCGACGTAGCGCCAACTGGCGGGAATGGGAAAATTGTCGAGGTCGGTGCGGAGGAAGACGATGCCTGTGGAAGGAGGCGCCGGAAGGATACGAATGGTGACAGGGACGCCGCTGTGAAGTCCGACCCCTTTGGCCTCGACGGGCCGCTGGACGGTGGTCTCAAACCGCAATGCGGCTTCCTTTAGGTAACTCGGTTCGCTCGATTCGCACGCTACTATCTCAACTGGACGTTTCATTTTACAAGGGACTAACCCAGGCCGCTAGCTGTTTGATTCAAAAAGCTTTGTAAAGTTTAGTGTGTTGCAGAAAAGCCACAGACGCGGGACTGACATGTGTCTGAAACAGGTCAAGAAAGAGTTGATTCTGGCGGATAGGTTACGTTGCTGGACCAACAGAATCGTGTAGCAGATCGTTTAACAGGGTATGAACGGGCAGGACGTGGCCGGCGCTCTTCCGGGCGTGGAAGTTGGCAGCGCGGTGGATCGACTGGGATCCTTGTTCGATGTTCATCGCGCGCGTCTCTACCGCTTGGCAAGGCGGCTGGCGCCCAGCAAAGATGATGCCCTGGACCTGGTTCAGGAAACGTTTCTGAAGGCGGCCCAATTTCCGAAGTCCATACCTTTTGGCGTCGCAAATGAGGAGGCATGGCTGGTGCGGGTGCTCATCAACATCCGCCGCGACCAATGGCGCCGGACATCTATGCGCGATCGCCACGACAGAGCGGCGAGCGGAGGCGACGGGGTGGCGAAGAGCGGTGGAGACCCGGAAGCGGCGCTCATTGCGAGGAACGCCATCTGGCAAGCCCTGGACGCGCTGGCTCCGCGCCGCCGGGCCATCGTGGTGATGGTTGAACTCGAGGGGTTGGGTATTCCGGCGGTTGCGTCTCTTTTGGGCATCAACGCGGTCACAGTTCGTTGGCACCTATCGAGAGGCAGACGCGATTTGACCGGCGCACTTAAGGCTTACATGGGAGGCCGTGATGAGAACCCTTAGCGAACTCTTGCGAGAGGCAGACCCGCTTCGGCACGAATCTTTGCCACCTTTGGATCAGCTTGATTCGCACCGTCAGGCGATCAGTGTGGCGGCTTCGAGCGCCAGTGCGCCAGGCGCGGTGGGATCGCGGAGGCGGATGGCGGTCTTGGCCGCGGCCGCGTTCGTGTTGATCGCGGCGTCGTTCCTCGGCTCGCGCGTTTGGTCGCTGTTCGTTGGAGACCTGCAGGCAGCGGTCCGCTTTGAAGTACGGTTGGCCGAAGAGAGGCCGGGTCCTGGCTTGCGCGAGGTAAAGGTGGTGGGTTCGAACCGATCGGTTTACCTTCACGACGAAGTCATCGTTAGCAATAGCGACATCGCGGTGGCTCGAGTGATGCAAGGCCCTGGCCGGTGGGAATACGCCGTTGGCATCGAGTTCAATGCATCCGGGGCCGAGAAGATGCGGGCAGCTACCGGGAATCACATTGGGCAGCCGCTGGCCGTTCTTTTGGATGGCCAGGTGGCTATGGCGCCGACGCTACGGTCGCCCATTGACGCGTCAGCGCGGATCACCGGCAATTTCACGCGGAGTCAGGCCGAGAGGATCGTCAAGGGAATTGAGATGCGGTGAGGTTCGCCGGTCTCAAAGAAGCGTCGGTTTTGCGACACGGCTTTGCGCCACTCTTGAACCCTGTGCCCTGCCATGCTAATCTCGCCGCTAAAATGATGAGCGGGCCAATGCACTTTAAGCACGGTACAAGAAATTGAACGCGCGATAGACGCGCTTACTCCGCAGCAGATGGAAGAGCTATACGTATGGCTTGATCAGCGCCATCCGCAGCCTACCGACGCGCAGCTTAAGGCCGATCTTGACGCCGGGCGCATCGACGACCGCATTAATCGCGCCTTGGCCGACCACAAAGCCGGAAACACACAACCCCTCTAAGCAGCCCGCCTAATGATCCACCGCGCTAACGCGGATTTCTGGGACGACTATCGCATCCTGCCCGCGCGTGGCGTATCTGCACTCGCTGACAGAGCGAGCGCGCGGCCGCCCCGTAGCAAGAATCTTGCTACCATTGTTCTTGACATGCGACATGTGGCGCGTTACGGTCCGGGATGATAAAGACAATCGGCCACAAGGGGCTGAAACGGCTGTTTGAACAGGACGACCCAAAGGGCGTAAACGCGGAGCACGTCGAGAAGCTGCGGGATATTCTGGCCACGCTTCACGCCGCCCTACTGTTACTCATATGGACCTGCCGGGGTTTCGGTTGCATCCGCTCAAAGGCCAGATGAAAGGCTTTTGGGCCGTGACTGTTCGGGCCAACTGGCGGGTGATTTTCCGTTTTGATGATGGCGCGACGGACGTTGACTATGTCGATTACCACTGAAAGGAACCAAGCCATGACCATGAAAAACCCACCGCATCCCGGCGGCGTCGTTTTGCGTCAGTGCATCGAGCCTTCGGGCTTGAGTATCACGGACGCCGCCGCCGCCCTTGGCGTGACGCGCAACACGCTTTCCGAACTCGTCAATGCTAAGCGTGGCATATCGCCGGAAATGGCGGTCAGACTGTCCAAGGTTTTCGGCGGCACCGCCGAAGGCTGGCTAGTGCAGCAGGCGCACTACGACCTTGCCCACGTTCGCGCGGACCGAATGAAGCTCAAAAAACTGGAACTGGTTTAGTTAACGTCTGATATCGCCGTGATCGTTCACGAAATGGCTGAAAACCTTGGGCCAGGCGGTTATGGTGCACGCTGCGGTCGCCCAGCGCGTCAGCAAGGATCGCCGGAAATTTCACCCGGAGGCAGGCCGAGAGGATAGTGAAGGGAATTGAAATGCGATAAGGTTGGCCGGTAAGAGGTCTCGCTCGGGGCTATTCGCAAATGAGTGGCTGTGGCGGCTTCACATACTGTGCGGTGAAGGAGCCTTCCACCTTCCTGCCGCCGTCGAGTATCATCTTAACGTCGCCCAACATTCTAAGGATTTGCCCCCGGTGAGAGACGTGAAGGACCTGAATCCTGCTGAAGTACGCCGCACAGGGATCGGCGTCCCCGCATTCCATGCCTGACTCATCAAGCCACTGATTTGGGGACATTGCGTCGCCCCCAACTTTGAACCGAATCGGTTTCTCCAGGCGATGTCCTCCATACTTCGTAAGCTCGATCTGGTACCGGTAGATGATATCGCAGGTCGAATGGATAACCCCCGTGGCGTCGCTCCCAAACGCGGGCACAGAACCTAGCAGCTTACATCGGCAGTTCGCACATTTGGCGTTATCCTGATTGTGGATGCCACCAGCCACCACCGGGAAAGGCGCGAAGCAGCGACCCAGGCTTTTTCTGATCGATAGCTACGGGTTTATCTTTCGCGCGTACCATGCTCGCGCGCGCAGCGGCGCGCCGCCCATGCGCACCACCACCGGGATTCCCACCGAGGCCGTGTTCATCTTCCACAACATGGTGCGGAAGCTGCGGGCAGACGTACAAGCCCGAGTACATCGCGGCGATTTTCGAATCGGGCAAGACGTTTCGCGAAGAGGAGTACGCCGAGTACAAGGCCAATCGCACCGAAATGCCGCCGGACCTGGGCGAGCAGATCCCCTACATCCGGCGATTGCTGGAAGCCATGCGCATCCCGGTGCTGCAGTACGCGGGATTCGAAGCCGACGACGTGATCGGCGCCATGGCGCGGCGGGCCAGCGAAGAACTTCGACGTGGTGATCGTCTCGAGCGACAAGGACATGCTGCAGCTCGTGGACGAGCGCGTGCACATGTTCAATCCGGTGAAGGAAGACGACTGGTACGATCCGGCCACGACCGAAGAATTCATGGGCGTGAAGCCGGCTCAGGTGGCCGATCTGCTGGCGCTGAAGGGCGATGCGATCGACAATATTCCGGGCGCGCCGGGCATCGGCGACAAAGGCGCGCGCGATCTGATCGCAGCGCTTCGGTTCGGTGGAAGGCGGCGCTCGAGCACGCCGCCGAAGTGGAGCGCAAGATGTATCGCGAGAGCCTGCAGAACAATCGCGAGCAGATTTTGCTGAGCAAGCGCCTCGCGACCATCGATACCACCGTGCCGGTGGAGTTCGAGATGGCGAATCTGGCGGCGCAGGAGCCGGACATCGCCGAGCTGAAGAAGGTTTACAAGGAGCTGGAGTTTTACAGCCTGCTGAAAGAGGTGGGGCCCACCGAGGATTCGCACACGCGCGATTACGCAAGCATTGTGATCGCGCGAGGAAGCGGTTGCAGTATGGCGCGAGCTTGGCGAAGCTCGATCCGGCGAAGCCGATTGCGTTCGCGATCGAATCCACGCATGGATGGCGGTCTGCCGCTGACGATGCTCGGCGTGTCGTATCAGCCGGGCGTCGGCGCGCGCGTTGTCGATCGGATTATATCGACGCGCTGAAACCGATTCTCGAAGATGCCGAGCGGCCGAAGATCGCGCACGACGTGAAGGCGGTGACGCTGGAACTGGCGAAATATGGCGTGGAGGCGAAGGGCTTCCGGCACGACGTGATGCTCTACGCGTTCCTGCTGTGCGCCGATCCGTCCGGCTGTTCGGCGTCGCGTGCTGGCGGAGCGCTATCTGGATCGCAAGCTGGGCGCGGCGGCCGAGCAGCATGCCGATCTGGCGGTGACGCTGGCCGAACGCCTGGCGCCCGAGATCGATCGAGCAGGGCTTCCGCGAAATTTACGAGACCATCGATCTGCCGCTGGCGGGCGTGCTGGCGCGCATGGAGCAGCTCGGCATCCGCGTGGATCCGGCGCAGCTTCGGCGTTCTGTCCGGAGCAGCTGGACACGGACATCCAGCGGCTGTCGGCGGAGATCTACGAGCTGGCGGGCAAGCCGTTCAACATCAGTTCGCCGCAGCAACTGGGCAAGATTCTGTTTGAAGAGCTGAATCTGCCCGCGCCGGTGAAGTACGGCAAAGGCAAAACCATTTCGACCGCGGCCGATGTGCTGGAGGGCTTGGCGGCCGAGCACGAGATCGCGCGCAAGGTGCTGGAATATCGCCAGCTCTCGAAGCTGAAGGGCACTTACATCGACGCGCTGCCGGAGCTGATCGATCCGAAGACCGGCCGCCTTCACACCACCTTCAATCAGACCGGCGCGGCCACCGGGCGGCTGTCGTCATCGAATCCGAATCTGCAGAACATTCCGATCCGCACCGAGCTGGGCCGCGAGATTCGCGCCGCGTTCGTGCCGCGCGAGGGCTGGAAGCTGGTGGTGGCGGATTATTCGCAGATCGAGCTGCGGCTGCTGGCGCACATGTCGCACGATCCGGTTTTGGTGGACGCGTTCCGCAGCGGCGAAGACATTCACACGCGCACGGCGGCCGAAGTTTTTCGCGTGCCTCCGCTGATGGTGACGCCGGAGATGCGGCGCAACGCCAAGGCGGTGAATTTCGGCATCGTGTACGGGCAGACGCCGTTTGGCCTGGCGGCATCGCTCGGGATCGATCGCAAGGAAGCGGAGCTGTACATCCAGACTTATTTCGAGCTGCACGCGGGCGTGAAGAAATTCATCCAGAAGACCATCGCGGAAGTGCGCGAGAGCGGATTCGCGCCGACGCTGTTCGGCCGCAAGCGGCCCATCCCGGACATGCACAGCCGCAATCCGAACGCGCGATCCTTCGCCGAGCGCACCGCCGTGAATACGCCGCTGCAAGGAACCGCGGCGGATCTGATCAAGCTGGCGATGATCCGCATCGATGAGATCCTGCGGCGCGAGAAGCTGGAAACCAGGATGCTGCTGCAGGTGCACGACGAGCTGCTGTTCGAATCGCCGCCGGAGGAGGCCGAGCAGGTTGCGAAGATGGTGAAGCGCGAGATGGAGAACGTCCACAAGCTGGATGTGCCGCTGATCGTGGACGTGGGGATCGGCGAAAACTGGCGAGACGCGAAGTCAGCCACTGATTGACGCAGAGGCCCGATCTAGCTCATCCGGTTTATCTGCGGCTCATGCTTGGCCGCGCGGGCAGAAACTCGTCGCCAGCGTGCCAGGTCGGCATTTGCGGCTCATTGGCCACCGTCATTCCGATCAGGAAGCCGAACTTCGCGGCTTCTTCCATCCCCGCGAAATCCCAATCGTCGTGATATTCGTCGGACGGCTGATGGTAGTGCTTGTCGTTGTACTCTTCGAAAATCTTGTCGCCGTAACCGGCGGGCTTGCCGTAATAGTCCGTGCCCAGGTCGATTGAAAAGGACGGCACGCCGGCGTGCGCGAGCGAGAAATGGTCGGAGCGGTAATAGTGAGCCTTGCTCGGGCTGCGCGTCGGGCTTGATCGCGAGTTCCATGCGATGCGCGGCTTCCTCCACAACCGGCCACACCGTGGTTCGCTCCGCGCCCGTCACGGAAACATCTTTGGTTCGTCCGAAAGGATAGAACGCGTCGAAATTCAGATCGAGCGCCGTTTTCGCGAGCGGAATCACGCGGATGCTCGGCGTAATATTCGGTGCCGCGCAGCCCGGCTTCTTCGGCCGTAACCGCCATGAACACCGCCGACCGCTTCGGCTTATGCTCCAGCGCGGCCCAGGCGCGCGCCATCTCGATGATCATGGCGCAGCCGGTGGCGTTATCCACCGCGCCGTTGTAAATGGAGTCGCCATTCACCGCCGGGCCAATTCCCAAATGATCCCAATGCGCGGTGAAGATCACGGCTTCCGACTTGAGCTGCGGATCGCTGCCCTCCACCTTCGCGATCACGTTGTTGGATTGAATCTGCCGGATCTCGCGCGGGATGTTGGCGCGAATGTGGATGCCGAGCGGAATGGGCTTGAAGTCGCGCGAGTTGGCGGCGGTCAGCATCTGGTCGACGGTCTTGCCGGACAAGCGCCAGCAGTTTCGCGCCCGCGTCCTGGGTCACCCAGCCGGCGAAAGCCAGCGCCGGTTGGCCCGGGGGCAGCTTCAACTGCGGATCTTCCTTGCCCCAGGAACTGCGCACCACGTCGTAGCCGTAGCCGGCGGTGGGCGTGGTGTGGATGATGATCACGCCTTTGGCGCCCATGCGCGCGGCCTCTTCGTACTTGTAGGTCCAGCGGCCGTAGTAGGTGAGCGCGCGGCCGCCGAAGAATTTCGGATCGGTCGGAAGGCGGCTCATTGGTGAACAGCACCAGCACTTTGCCCTTCACGTCCACGCCCTTGAAATCGTCCCAGTGAAATTCGGGCGCGACAATGCCGTGTCCGACGAAGACCGCTTCGGCGTCGAACTGATCGGTCGGGCTGCTGCAATTCGCTGACGCCGACGAAATCGTCCAGCCATTTGAACGAGACGGTTTGATTCGGCTCCTACGGCCGCAAGCGTCGCGTTGGCCGAGGTGGTGACGCCGACCATCGGCACGCGCTGGAAATAGGTGCCGTTTTCGCCGGCCGGCTTGGCGCCAGCCAGAGCGAATTGCGACGCGATGTATTCGGTGGCCAGCTCGCCGCCGCGAGTTCCCACGCCGCGCCCTTCCAGCAAATCGCTCGCCAGGAACTTCACGTGCGCGCGCATCCGTTCGCCCGAAATGTCGGTCTGCGCGCAAGCCAGGGCTGTTACCAGCAGTACCAATCCGAATTTCTTCATGACCCCAGTGTTGATTTTTTCCTCCAATGGTGTCAAAACCAATGTGTATGCCAATCGCGACTATCAACCCCGCCACCGGCGAAACCGTCCGCACTTTCGAGCCGCTTTCGAGCGCCGAAGTGGACGCCAAGATCCAAACTGCGCTTCGACGCGTTTCATGCGCATCGCCGCACGTCGTTCGCCGATCGCGCCGCCAAGATGCGCAAGGCGGCGGAGATTCTCGAATCGGAAAAGGACCGCTGGGCTCGCATCATGACCACGGAGATGGGCAAGACGCTGAAATCGGCGGGCGACGAGGCGCTGAAGTGCGCGCTGGGCTTGCCGCTATTACGCCGAGAACGCCGAGAAGTTTCTGGCCGATGAAGAAGTGGCGACCAACGCCGGGAAAAGCTTCGTCGCGTATCAGCCGCTGGGCGCGGTGCTGGCGGTGATGCCCTGGAATTTTCCGTTCTGGCAGGTGTTCCGATTTGCCGCGCCCGCGCTGATGGCGGGCAATACGGGATTGCTGAAGCACGCATCGAACGTGCCGCAATGCGCGCTGGCGATCGAAGAGATTCTGTGCCGCGCCGGTTTTCCGGACGGCGAGTTTCAGACGCTGCTGATCGGATCGTCGCAAGTGGCGCGCGTGCTGGACGACAAGCGCGTGGTGGCGGCCACGCTGACCGGCAGCGAGCCGGCCGGGCGTGAAGTGGCCAGCCAGTGCGGAAAGCAGATCAAGAAGACGGTGCTGGAACTGGGCGGCAGCGATCCGTTTATCGTGATGCCCAGCGCCAATCTGGAGGAGGCGGTGGCAGACGGCGGTGAAGGCGCGCTGCATCAATAACGGGCAGACCTGCATCGCGGCCAAGCGCTTCATCGTGCACGATTCCATCTATGCCGAATTCGAGCGGAGGTTTACGGAAGGCATGAAGAAGTTGAAGGTGGGCGATCCGATGGATCCGGCGACCGAAGTGGGGCCGCTTGCGACGGCAGCAGGTCGCGAGCGAGTTGGAGGATCAGGTGAAGCGGGCGGTGGCCGGCGGCGCGAAATTGCTGACCGGAGGCAAGCGGATGAACGGTCCGGGCAATTTCTATGAGCCGACCGTGCTGGCGGACATTCCCAAGAGCAATCCGGTTTACTACGAGGAGATTTTCGGCCCGGTGGCGATGCTGTTCCGCGCGAGCGGCATCGAGGAAGCCATCGAGATCGCCAACGATTCCGATTTCGGCCTGGCGTCGAGCGTGTGGACCAACGACGAGGCGGAGCGGGCGCGTTTCATCGGCGAGATCGAGGCGGGCGCGGTGTTCGTCAACGGCATGGTGGCGTCCGATCCGCGGCTGCCTTTTGGCGGCGTGAAGAATTCGGGGTATGGGCGCGAGCTGAGCGAGTTTCGGGATTCGCGAGTTTTGCAATATCAAGACGGTGTGGATCAAGTAAGCCATTGGTCTGAGGTTGATGTGGCGTGCGCACTCCTGCGCGCAGCGTTCACACTCGTGTGAACGTTTGAACACGGTATTGCCGAGAGTGGCAATACGGCACGCACGAGTGTGCAATATCACGTTGTTTTGTTGCAGGGAACATTTGAAAGGACTTATGTTGTTTGCCAGAACAGCCCACGTTTCGCTAAAGCTTAGTAAGGAGCAAACCAGCGTCGGCACGATTGCCGACGCGGCACGCACGAGTGCGTGCGCCACACAATCAATACTTACTTCGGGGCCATGCGAATGGCGCCGTCCAGCCGGATTACTTCGCCGTTCAGCATCGGATTGCCGATGATGTCGCGCGCGAGTTGCGCGTACTCGGACGGCCGTCCCAGGCGCTTCGGAAACGGGACCATGGCGCCGAGCGAGGCGCGCACATCGTCGGGCATGCCGGCCAGCATGGGAGTGTCGAAGATTCCGGGCGCGATGGCCATCACGCGAATTCCGACGCTGGAGAGATCGCGCGCCAGCGGCAGCGTCATAGCCGCGATGCCGCCTTTCGAAGCTGAATAAGCCGCTTGTCCGATCTGTCCGTCGAAGGCCGCCACGGACGCCGTGTTGATGATCACGCCGCGCTCGCCTTCGTCATTGGGCGCATTCGGCGCCATCAGCCAGGCCGCCAGCCGCGCGACGTTGAATGCTCCGATCAAATTGACGCGGATGGTTTTCGAGAAGCGCGCCAGATCCGCCGGACCGGTCTTGCCGATAACGCGCTGGGCGTCGGCGATGCCCGCGCATTGGATGGAGATGTGGAGCGCGCCGAAGGCTATCCATAGCAGTCTCGACGGCGGCCTGGGCTTCGGCTGCGATCGCTGACGTCGGCGCGAACGAAACGCGCGTGAGGGCCCAGGTCCTTGGCGAGCGCCTGACCGGCTTGCATCGTTCAGATCGACGATGACGACGTGGCCGCCTTCTTCGACGATCATCTTCGCCGTGGCCGCGCCCAAGCCCGACGCGCCGCCGGTGACCACCGCCACTTTTCCCGTAATTTCCATGCAAGCTACCTCCGCTTATCGAAGAACTTCTTCATCAGTTCCACGCACTCGGCCGCGAGCACGCCTTCCACAATCTCCACGCGATGATTCAGGAGCTCGGAATCGGCCAAGTGGAATTTGCTGCGCACGCCGCCGAATCGCAGATCGCGCGCGCCAAAAACCAGTCGCTGCACTCGCGCGGCAACCAGCGCGCCGGCGCACATCACGCAAGGTTCCAGCGTAGCGTAGAGCGTGGCGGCTTCCAAACGGTAGTTGCGCAAGCGTGGCGGCGGCTTCGCGCAGCGCGAGAATCTCGGCGTGGGCGGTGGGATCGGATTTGCGATGGGCGAGTTGAAGCCGCGCCCACGATCTCGCCATTCACAACCACGACGGCGCCCACCGGGACTTCGCCATTCGCTTCAGCCTGACGCGCGAGCGCCAGCGCTTCACGCATGAACGTCTCGTCTGAACTCATGCGCCGACATGAACGGCCAACAATCGCTCGAAAATAGCGGGCTGGAAGGCGAACACTTGCAACACGCGCGGACGCAGGCGAGGAAACCGATCGAGCGTGAGCATCAGTTGAGCCATCAACGCCGGACGGCGGGCCAGGCGGCGATGCGCGGCTTGATACTGGTCCAAGTTGTCCGCTACGAGAGCATCCGCCAGCGCGAGAGCTTGTCGAAACGCCAGGCCCATGCCTTCGCCGGTGATGGCGTCCACGGAACCGGAGGCGTCGCCGATCAGCGCGATGCGCCCGCGATGGATCCGGCGCAGACGACGCATGACAGTGATCGCCCCGCGCTCCTCGCTGAGGTGGCCGCTCCCGCCAGCTTGCGCGCCAGATCGGGGAAGCGGGGCAGCGCATCGTTCAAACGCATGTGCGGATCGCGCGTCAGCAGCCCGATCAACATTTCGTCGTGCGCAACTCCGGTGACATACATCTGGCAGCCCGGGCCCCAATAGACCTCCACGAAATCGGTCCAGGGACGAACGCGATAGTGCCGGCGGAATCCATAGCGAGAGCGATTCGCTGCGTGCGTCATCGAGATCGGCCCACCGACGAACGCGCGAGTTCTGGCCATCGGCGCCGATGATCCAGCGGGCGCGCAAGTCGTTGAAACCCCGTCACGTGAGTTCGCCACAAGAGCTTCACACCCAGCTTCTTGCGCGCGATCGATGAGAGCCTGGTGCAGCCGGATGCGCCGCACCGCGATGCCATGTTCTCGCGGAAAATCCGCCGCAGCCGCGCCACCGTCGCCGATAAAACGGATGCCGCGAAACGAGAACGATTGCTCGGGATCGAGCGCGACGCCCAACTGGCGCAGCGCTTCCAGCGAATCCGGCATCAGTCCTTCGCCGCACGCCTTGTCGATGGGCGGCTCGGCGGCATCGGCGACCACGACGTCAAATCCCTTGAGCCTGCGCGGCAATGGCGGCCGCCAAACCGGCGGGTCCTCCTCCGACGACGAAGACGTCGGTTCCGTTCACCACCTCAGCAATACCAGTTCGGAACAGAAGCCGGGACCCATCGCGGCCAGAATGCTGTAGGTTCCGGGCGCTGGACGCCGCTTCATCATCACTTCTTCGAGCACGAACAGGACCGATGCCGACGAAAGGTTGCCGGTTCTGCGCAGGCAATCCCAGGACGCCGAGAGCGCGCCTTCCGGCAACTCGAGCGCCGCCGCCGTAGCCTCCAACACACGCGGACCGCCGGTGTGCAGCACCCAGGTTCCGATGTCCGGCCGCGAGAGGCCTTGCTCTTCGAGGAAAGCATCGACATCGGACGGCCAGATGGTTTTCCACCACTTCCGGCACTTCGCGCGATAGACACGATGCGGAAGCCTTTTTCCGAAATATCCCAGCCCATGACGTGCTCGGAATTGGGATAGAACACGGATCGCGTGGCCAGGATCTCGGGGCCATCGGCCTTGCGCTCTGAGCCCGACACCAGCACCGCGGCCGCGCCGTCGCCGAACAATCCCGACGAAATAATGTTCGCGATGGAGATGTCTTCCTGCTGCAAGGTGAGCGAGCAAAGCTCCACCGAGAGCACCGCAGCCACTTGCTTGGGATAGGCCAGCACGTAATCGGCGGCGCGTGAAATTCCGGCCGCTCCCGCCACGCATCCCAGGCCGAAGATGGGCACGCGCTTGATGTTCACCGGCAGGTTCATGCGGTTCACCAGGCGCGCATCGATGGAAGGGCTGGAGATGCCGGTGACGGAAACGAAGAAGAGCGCGCCCAGATCCTCGAGTGGAAAAGCCCGACGCGCGACAAGCGCGCAGCAGAGCGCCTTCTGGCCGAGATCCTGCGCTACTTCGATCCAATGGTTGTTGGCCGCGCCCCAGCGCGTGAGCCCGTAATATTCTTCGAGCGGCAACGCCAGGTGCCGCGTCTCCACGCCCACGCGAGCCTGCAGGCGCTCCAGGAACACCGGGTTATCCACCTTGGGTCCCCAATGTTTTTGCAACGCCTGCAGCAGCACGCGCTGGTCGTACTTGTGCTCAGGCAACGCGCTGGCAACACCGGCGATGGTCATAAAGGGGCTTGGGCTCCTTGAGGTATTCTAACCGCTTACTCACGTGCGCGGTTCAGAAGGGTGCGCGGTTCGGGATCAATGGAGTTGAGCCAGCTCTTGCGCGTAAAGCCGGTTGTGAGGGAATTCGCGCGCCAACGCGCCCAGCAGATCGCGCGCCTTGGGAATGTCCTTACTGCGCAGCGCCGCCACGGCCAGCAGGAGCCGGGCGTAGGGAGACAAGTAGCGGCCTTTCTCAGCGGTTAAACGCAAATTCTGTACGCCTTTGTCGCGATCAGTCTCGGCGCCACCAGCCTGCAATATCCAACGCACCGGCGCGGGCTTCAAGCTGAACAGGTAGTTTTCGACTCCAACCGCGAGATACGCGTCGTAGTAATTCGGCTGGAGCATGAGCAGCTTTTCGGCGGTGGCGCGGCTGTCTTTGATGACTCGCATGGCGTCGAAATCACGCCGTTCGATCAGCGCCTCATAGTCGGCGCGCAGGCCCAGCGTCAGGATTCTTGCGAAAAGCGCGTCGGCATCGTCGGGCGAGCCCTCCAGGATTTTATCGGAGAGCTTTGCGGATTTGTCCAGCTCCCGATCGAAAGCCTGGCGCACCGTGGGGTCGGCCGTGACCTTGGGGCGTCGATGGAACATTCCGCTGTCGACGAAGAATTCCGAGTGAAGGATGTTCAGGCGGTCGAATTCAGCGAACAGGTACGCGGCGGCGTTCGAAACCGGCCCCATTGGGTCAGCGGGGTGCTCGCGCTCCCATTGCGCGAAAGTCTTGTGCGCCTCGTCGAAGTTGAGATTGTACATCTGGCGGTAGCCGCGGTCGATGACGGGATTGAGCGTAGGCTCAGAAAGGTTGGGATCCGCGCTGGCTGCGGCGGCAAGGATCGCGAAGATCACGAGGCGAATCATCATACTCAAGTGCTAAGCACGCGCGGGGCCGGAGCTCTATCCAGCGGCATTCGAATTTTATCCTGCCGCAGGGACTTCCTGTCCGACGTCGGTACTTACCTGGACGTCGGGAATCTCGATGCCGGTACGGGTACCTTCGCCCGGCTTGCTGTCGATCCACATGCGGTAATCGGGCCCGTACAGCACTTTCATACGCTCATTTACGTTACTCACTCCGATGCCCTGCTCGAATAGCGTGGCCAGGCGAGCCTCCGGGATTCCGACGCCATCGTCCTCCACCACCAGGTGCAGGCGGCCGTCGGCCAGGTAGCTGCGCACGCGGATCATGCCGCCATCCACTTTGGTGGCCAGCCCGTGCCGGATGCTGTTCTCGATCAGCGGCTGCAGCAGCATGCTGGGCACCAGCCGGTCCAGCGTCTGGGGATCGATTTCCTTGATGAAGCGCAGCTTCTCGCCGAAGCGCACCATCTCGATGGTCATGTAATTGTCGATGAAAGCCAGCTCCTCGCGCAGGGGCGTGAGATTGTCGGTCTTGCGCAGCAGCCGGCGCAGAATACTCGAAAGGCGATAGACCACGCTGCGCGCCTGCTCGGGATTGGTGCGGATCAGCGACGAGACCGAATTGAGCGTGTTGAACAGAAAGTGCGGATTGATCTGGCTGGTGAGCGCGGCCAGGCGCGCCTCGTTCAAGCGCAGTTGCTGCGCTTCCAGCTTCTTTTCGTTGCGCGTGTTGTTCCAGATCTTGAGCGGGATCATCACGGCGAACACCGTGCTGGCGTAGACCGCCACATGCTAACCCAGTGGGTTTCATTCCAGATAGGCGCGAGAAATACGCCGTCCCTTATGAGGCAGAGACTTGACTTCCACTGCGCAGCAGTCCGCTGAAGATGATGCTGAACAGGCAGCCTAATTGAAACAGAAGCCGAAGCTGATAGGGCCGCTGCCGCAGCCGGCGCGGGATGCAGGCTGAAGATCAACATGGGCGAAAAGCGCCAGACATCTTCCTTCTCCGGCGCCAGGTCCCGCAGCAATCCGCCCAGCACGCCCACCCCGGCGAACAGCAGCATGGTCATCAGCTCGTCCGTGGACAGACGGCGGGAATCGAGATCAAGATGCCCGAAAGCAGGCCCGTGACGTAGCCGCCCACCATGCCGGACAGCAGGCTGCCCTCCAGGCCCAGATCCACGGCGTCGTACTTGGCGGGATTCAGCACGCGGAACAGCACGCTGGCGCCGTACACCGCCCAGAACATCAGGGCCAGCTTGACGCGCTGCACCAAAGTCCGATCCTCGCGCATCAACATCCTCTGGAACGCGCTGAAGCGCGAAAGGATGCTGGCCAGCGACGCCGCCACCGCCACCCGCAGCAGCAGGGTCAACAGTTGTTGGGGTTCCATGGGGGCGCCTGGGGTCATTATAATGAATAGAATTCGACTCCTCGATTGCCGAACCCATGCTCAGTAAAGTCGCCGAAGCGAATTTTCCCAGCCGATTCGGCCATTTCCGCATTTATGGCTTCGAAGGCTCGTATGGCCAGGATGTGGAAGAATGCGTGGTGCTGCGCATGGGCGATATTGCCTCTGGCGAGCCGCCGCTGGTGCGCATCCATTCGCAATGCCTGACCGGCGACGTGTTCCATAGCCTGCGCTGCGACTGCCGGTCGCAACTGGAACTGTCGCTGAACCTGATCGCCGAAGAGGGCCGCGGGCTGCTGATTTACGAGCACCAGGAAGGCCGCGGCATCGGGCTGCTGAACAAGCTGCGCGCCTACGAACTGCAGGACGGCGGCGCCGACACCGTGGAGGCCAACGAGCGCCTGGGCTTTGAGGCCGACCTGCGCGACTATCGGATGCCCGCCGACATTCTGCGCTATTTCAAGATCAAGAGCGTGCGCCTGCTGTCGAACAATCCGGACAAGATCGCGGCGCTGGAGAACGCCGGGATCCGGGTGGCGGAGCGCATTCCGTGCATCATCGCGCCGCACGAATCGACGGAAGGGTACCTGAGGACGAAGAAGCAGAAGATGGGGCATTTGCTGGATTAATATCGGCGTTCATCCGTGTTGATCGGCGGCCAACAATTTGTTCGGTGAAGCCTTAATGGCCACAGATGAACGCGGATTAACGCGGATAAGAAATTCGCGTCTGAACACGGCGTGGAGAGCCAGTCGCGAACTTCCCGTATGGCGCGCTCTGGCTCTCCCGCGTGAGCCCGGATATCCTGACCGGAGATATCGGGGAATAAAGGTACGGTAACTACGCTCGGGCGAATTCTCGAGCGAAAACGGCCTCCAGCGCGCCGTCGCCGCGCTCTTGGATGATGCCTTCCACGCGTGCCAGCACGGCTTCGTCGCGTGCATAGAACGCCAGGCCGGCCAGCGCATCGGCGGCTACGGGGCCGCTTTCGTCCCCTAAACGGCTCAACAGGAACTCCAGCGCTTCGTCGATTCTGAGCATCGCGATCGCAACCAGCAGCGTCCGCCGCTGCTCCGCCGGGCCACCCCGTTCCCAAGCGTCGCGCAACACCTCGAACGCCGCCGCCTGCCGCGATTCGCCCAGCGCCAGCGCGGCCTGTTCGCCGATTCCCTCCGCGCTGGAATTCAGGAACTTGCGCGACGAACTCGACCGAGCGCGCCGGATCCAGACTCAACAGGGACGCGAAGCACTCGCCGGTGACTTCAATTTCCTTGTCGCCCAGCAAGGTCTTCAGCCGCAGCAGCAAGACGCCTTCCGGACGCCCGGCGTCGGCGATGGCGCGAATGGCGCCGGTGCGCGCCGCGATCTCAGGATCGGCCAGCAGCGTGACGCATTCGAGCAAAGCATCGGGATGCCCCATCCGCGCCAGACCTCGAGCGCACAAACCTCTGAGCGGCGCGGCTGCATCCACCGGGCGGTCCAAAGCTGCCCTCCCTCTGGACGTGGCGAATCCCGGCGAAATAGACCTTTGCGGCGGCGTCCTCCAATTGAATCAGCGCCTGGACGATGGCCGTTGTGGCTTTGCAGCCTGGATCCAGTTTGGCGGGGTCGTGCATGAGCCTCTCGAAGGCCTGCACCAGGTCCGGGGCCAGTGCGCTGGCTTCCAGGTGCTCGGCTGCGCCGGCCGCGGCAGCCACCGCGTGGTTGCTTTTGTGGCGCAAGAATGGCGCGAGATCGCGCTTCAGGTCGTAGTTCTCCGGCGACTGGCGGATGGCATGGACAGCGGCCATGGCATCTTCGGTAGGTGGGGCTTTCGGCACAAGGCAATTATGACCTTTAAATCAATAGCTTACAAAGCTTTCTTTGTATCCAATTGAATCTGCACGTGGAAGACGATTTCGCGTCAACGATAGTGTGACCCGAATAGCGCCCTGGGTGTGTCTTTCTTTGGTATTGGCTGCGGCGATGGGCGCCTGCCCGCCCCTGCAGGCCGCGGATCTCAACACGCTTCTGAAGGGCGTAGAGCAGCGCTACAACCGGGCCAAGACGCTGGAAGTGCATTTCGTGGAGTCCTACACGGTGCAAGGCCGGGCGCGGAAGAGCGAATCGGGCGAACTGACTCTGCGCAAGCCGGGCCGCATGCGTTGGGATTACACCGGCCCCTCGGGCAAGCTTTTCGTCTCCGATGGCAAGGACGTCTACCTTTACACGCCCGAAGCGCACCGGGTGGAGAAAACCAAGCTCAAGGCCAGCGAAGACATGCGCGCGCCGCTGGCGTTCCTGCTGGGCAAGCTGGATTTCGCCAAGGAATTTCGCGACTTCGACGTGAAGCCGGAGGGTGCGAACTACTTGATCACGGCCAAAGCCAAGAGCGATAAGTTTCCCTACGAGCAGGTCCAGATGCTGGTGACGCCCGATTATCGAGATCCAGCGCCTGGTCATCAACATGCAGGACATGTCGCTGCTCACGTTCCAGTTGGACGGCGAGAAGCTGAATCCACCGGTCAACGATGCCGTGTTCAAGTTCCAGATGCCCGCCGGGGCCGACTCTGGTGGACGCCGGAGGGGAGCGACTAATGGCGGAATTCGTTCTGAAATACGCCGACCCGCGCGGCGAAATGCACCAGCAGGTGGCCGAAGCCGGCTCGGAAAGGGAACTGCGCGACCGTTATTCCCAGCAGGGCTTTCTGATCTACTCCATCAAGCCGCGCCGCGAGATTGCGGGCATGGCCATCGGCGGCGGCAAGAAGAAGATCAACCTGGAGAAGTTCCTGATCTTCAACCAGCAGTTCGTCACGCTGATCCGCGCCGGGCTGCCGATTTTGAAGGCGCTGGACCTGCTGTCCGAGCGCCTCACCGATCCCAAGCTGGCGCCGCACATCAAAGCCGTGCGCGACGAGGTGAAGAACGGCTCGCTGCTCTCCGACGCGTTCGCGCGGCAGGGCGTGTTTCCGCCCATCTACGTCACGTCGGTGCTGGCGGGCGAGAAGAGCGGCGCGTTGGGCGAAGTGCTGGACCGTTTTATCACCTACCAGAAGCTGGCGCTGGCGCGTGCGCAAGAAGCTGATGGTGTCGCTGATGTATCCCTGCCTGCTGATCGTGCTGGTGATCTGCCTGATGGTGTTCCTGATCACTTTCGTGGTGCCGAACTTCGCCGAGCTGTACAGCAGCATGTCGGCGCAACTGCCGGCGGCCACGCAGATCCTGATCGCCATCGGCACCACGGCGCGCAGCTACATTCTGTTCGGGTTTGTGGGCCTGGTGCTGGCGGCGATGGCGTTCCGCTTTTGGGCGAAAACGCCCGAAGGGCGAGGAGCGAGTGGATCGCTGGCGGCTGAGGGTGCCGGTGGTGGGCGAGATCTGGATCAAATACCAGGTGGCGCAATTCGCGCGCGTGCTGGGCACGCTGCTGGTGGGCGGCATTCCGCTGCTGCAGGCCCTGGACACGGCGTCCAGCTCGCTGGGCACGCGGCTGCTGAAAAACAGCCTGGCGGAGGCCGGCAAGAGGGTGAGGGAGGGCCAGGCGCTGTCGGGATCGCTGCAGAAAACGGGCATCTTTCCCGGGCTTTCCATCGACATGATCGAAGTGGGGGAATCCACCGGCGCGCTGCCGCAAATGCTGGCCAGCGTGGCGGAATTTTACGAGGACGACGTCAACACCCGGATGACGGCGGCGCTGTCGCTGATCGAGCCGGCCATCATGATTTGCATGGGCTGCTTTCGTGACGTTCGTGTTGGTGGCGCTTTATCTGCCGATCTTCTCGTTGGCGGATACGTTGAAATGAGAAAGACAAGAATACAGAAGTCAGAATCCAGAATCCAGAATGGGGAAGAGACCTCGTGGCGTGATTCTAATTCTCGAATTCTGAATTCTGAATTCTCTGGAGGTTTCCATGGCCGCTAGAGACACCCTCAAGATCGTTCAGCCGGCCGACGAGATCGCGCAGGCCAAGACGCTGGCGGCGCGCTACCGCTGCGAGTTCGTCGACCTGCGCGAAGTCCGCATCGATCACGATCTGTTCCACTCCGTCCCGGTGGACCTGATGTTCCGCTACAACTTCGTGCCCATCAACGCGCAGAACGGGCACCTGGACATCGCGCTGGCCGATCCGCGCAACCTCAACCTGATCGACGAGCTGGCCATGCTGCTGCAGAAGAAGCTGCACGTCAAGGTGGCCACGCTCTCGCAGATCTCCGATCTGCTCAAGAAGACCGAGCAGTCGCAGCGCGTGCTGGAAGAAGTGACCGAGGGCTTCACGCTGGACGTGGTCGGCGAGGAAGAGAACCAGGACGAAACGCTCTCCATCGACAAGCTGACCGCCGACAGCGACATCGCGCCGGTGATCAAGCTGGTGGACACCACCATCTTCAACGCCCTGGAACGGCGCGCCAGCGATATTCACATCGAAACGCGCGACCAGGAAGTGGCCATCAAGTACCGCATCGACGGCGTGCTGCATTACGCCATGCCGCCCATCTCCAAGGACTGGCACTCCACCATCATTTCGCGCATCAAGGTGATGAGCGAGCTGGATATCGCCGAGCGCCGCATGCCGCAGGACGGCCGTTTCCGGGTGCGCTACAAGGGCCGCCTGATCGACTTCCGCGTCTCCATCATGCCCACCATTCATGGCGAAGACGCCGTGCTGCGCGTGCTGGACAAAGAATCGATGAGCGAGAAGTTCGCCAAGCTTTCGCTCGACGTGGTGGGCTTCTCGGAGGCCGATCTGGTCAAGTTCCGCCGCTACATCAAGGAGCCGTACGGCATGGTGCTGGTGACCGGGCCCACCGGCTCCGGCAAGACCACCACGCTCTACGCCGCGGTGAGCGAGATCAAGAACGACGAAGACAAGATCATCACCATCGAAGACCCGGTGGAATACCAGATCAAAGGCATCACGCAGATTCCGGTGAACGAGAAGAAGGGGCTGACCTTCGCGCGCGGCCTGCGCTCCATTCTGCGCCACGATCCGGACAAGATCATGGTGGGCGAAATCCGCGATCAGGAGACCGCGCAGATCGCGATCAACGCCGCGCTCACCGGCCACCTGGTGTTCACCACCGTGCACGCCAACAACGTGCTGGACGTGCTGGGCCGCTTCCTGAACATGGGCGTGGAGCCGTACAACTTCGTCTCGGCGCTGAACTGCATCCTGGCGCAGCGGCTGGTGCGCGTGATCTGCGCGCACTGCAAAGCGCCGGTGCAATATCCCGATTCGTATCTGGTCGAAAGCGGCCTCGATCCCGAGGAATGGCGCGATGTGACGCTGTACGAAGGCCCCGGCTGCTTTGAGTGCGGCGGCACCGGATTCCGCGGCCGCACCGCGATTCACGAACTGCTGGATCTGAGCGAGCACATCCGCGAGATGATTCTCGACAAGCGCCCGGCGTCGGAGATCAAGCGCGCCGGCGCGCGAGGAAGGCATGACGTTTCTGCGCGATCACGCCATCGACAAGGCGCGCGAGGGCGTCACCACGTTGAAGGAGATCAACAAGGTGACCTTCATCGAAGGCTAAGGCACGCATGAGCGCTCTCGCCAATCTGTTGCAAGATCCGCCGCCCACCCACGCCTTCGAGCTTTCCGAGGAGGGCCTCGCCTTCGCGCCCGTGTCCCAGCCGGCGCTGGCGGAATTCGCGCGCTTCGAACCTGGCGTGCTGCTGGTTTCGCCGCTGCACGACAATATCCAGCAGCCGCAGGTTCTGCTGGATCACATTCAGTCGCTCGCGCCCGCGAACGGCCATCGCAAACGGCGCGCCGCCGTGATTTTGCCGGATTACTGCGCCCGCGTGGCGGTGCTCGATTTCGATACGTTTCCCGTCCGACCCGGAAGAGCAGCAGGCCCTGGTCCGTTTTCGTCTGAAAGAAGAGCGTGCCGTTCGAAGTGGACACCGCGGTGGTGAGTTACGTCGAGCAGCCTCGTCCGGCGCGAAAGTGGAAATACTGGCCGCGGTGATGTCGTCCGATATCGTCGTCCAGTATGAAGCGCCCTTTCGCGCGGCCGGCTTTCATCCGGGCCTGGTAACCACGTCGTCGCTCGCGGCGCTCAATCTGCTGGCTCCGGACGGCATCACTTTGCTGGTCAAACTGAGCGGGCGGGTTCTTTCGGTGCTGGTGCTCCAGGAGAGCGCGGTGAACCTGGCGCGCTGCATCGAAATGGAGGGCGGCCGGCTGGAGGACATTGAGTCCGTCCTGCATCCCACCATCGCCTACATCGAAGACGAGTTGAAAGCGCGTCCCAAGCAGATTTGGCTGGCTGGATTCGGACCGGGGAATGGAGCAACTGGCGCCACGCTGGGAGAACGAGTGGGGAGTGGCCGTGCAGGGCATCCGCTCGCGGTTTGGACAGCCTGGACAAGGGCAACGTCGGGTCTGCTCGGATACCTGGAGTCATTGAGTTAGGCTATGGCGGCATAAAAATGGCGTTGCGAGTACCCATCAATCTTGCGAGCGAACCGTTCCGGCGGGACCGGGCGCTGCTGGTGGGCTCGGCAGCGCTGGCCGTCGTGCTGAGCTTGCTGCTGATCTACCAGGTGGTCGCGACATTGTGTCGGAGCGGCATCAAGCGGCCGACATTCGTATCGCGATAGACCGCCAGAACGCGCGGCTGCAGGTCCATCGCGGCCCAGCAAGCCAAGCTGAACGCCACGCTCCGCAGGCCGGAAAACGCCGAGGTTCTGGAGCGCAGTCTCTTTCTGAACACCCTGATCGAACGCAAGGCCATCAGCTGGACCAAGATCTTCGCCGATCTCGAGAAAGTGATGCCGTACAACGTTCGGCTGGTCTCGGTGCGGCTGCCCGAGGTGGATTCGAACAACCAGGTTCTGCTCGACATGGTGGTGGGCGCGAAAGACGTCCCGCCGATTCTGGAACTGTTGTAAGCGTCTGGAAGGGTCGCCGCAGTTTGGCAACACCAGCGTGCAATCGTCGGCGCCGCCTTCGCAAACCGATCCGTTCTTTCGCTATCACGTCACGGTGACTTATGCCCAGAAGCTTTAACGTGGGGAGAGGCTCTAACGTGGGGAGACGCTTTAACGCGTGGCCGCCCAACAATCCGCGCGCGCTGATCCGCCTGGGGCTGGGCGTTCTGGCGGCAGCCAATCTGGTGGCGCTGTATTTTGTGATTCGTCCCATTGGCGGTTCGGCTCAGGAGCTGGCGCAGCAGGCGCTGGACATGCGCTCGGCGATCCGGCAGCAGCAGGGCGTGCTGGACCGGACGCGGCTGCTGGCGAGCAAGATTCAAAGCGGGCGCGGCGAAGGCGACAAGTTCATGAGCAACTTATTTCCTGCCGCGCCGGACCGCCTACTCCACAATCATGGCTGAACTGAACGATCTGGCCGGGCCAGGCTAAGATCACTCTCGCGCGATAGCGCCTGGGCTCTGGACGCGGTGGACGGGAGCGATACCCTGGATATGATGCAGATCTCGGCTAATTTTGAGGGCCTGTATCCGGATCTGATCCATTTCATCAATCTGCTGGACAAGTCGGACCGGCTGCTGATCATTGAGAGCCTCAACGCGACGCCGCAACAATCCGGCGGGCGGCTAAACGTGATGCTGAAGCTGGACACATTCGTGCGGGAGGACGGATCGGCGCAATGAACGTGATGCCGTCCAAAGTGGGGGCCGACCCGAAGAAGATCGCCATACTGGCGGGTCTGGTTGCGGTCGCTGGGTATTTCTACTTTTACAACAGCAATTCGAGCGAAGGCTCTGGTTCCGCACCCGTCGCCAGCCGCGACCCCGGTGGCCGCTTCTTCGCAGCAGCAGCGCCAGGGTCGACGGCCCGATCCACGTACCGCGACAGTGCAGCAATCGGCCAGCAGGCGCTCGGGAATTCAGGCCGTCCTTGAAGCCCAAGAATATCGATACCGCGAGTATCGATCCGACCTTGCGGCTGGATCTGCTCGCGAAGGTGAAGAACTGTGGCGGTGGAAGGCGGCACGCGCTCGCTCTTTGAGATCGGCGCCGCACCGCCGGAGGAGAGCGCGGTAAAGGAGCCGGATAAGATCGCGATCGCTCCGAACGTTAGTCGGTCCGGTGATGCCCAAGCCCGTGGAGCCGCCGCCCGAGCCCAAGGCGCCGCCCATCCCGCTCAAATTCTATGGCTTCGTCAACAAAACCAAGGTTGGGGACAAGCGCGCCTTCTTTCTGGATGGCGAAGATATCGTCATCGCGGCCGAAGGCGACACGATCAAGAAGCGCTACAAGATTGTTCGCATCGGCGTGAATTCGGCGGTGGTGGAAGACACCGAGTTTAAGAGCAACAATCAGCAAACATTGCCGCTGGAAGCGGAGATGGCCGGATGAAGCGCCGCAGCCTCAAGAAATGCCACGGCGAGTCCGGTTTTGCGATGCTGCTGGTATTCGTGATGGCCGCGGCCATCGCGATCACGCTGTACATCGAAGTGCCGCGCATCGCCTTTGAATCGCAGCGCACCCGGGAGCAGATGGCCATCGATCGCGGCTTGCAATATGAGCGCGCCATCCAGCTTTTCTACCGGAAGTACCGCACCTATCCGCAGACGCTGGACGATCTGGAGACCATCGCGCAACATACGATTCCTGCGCCATCGCTTCCTGGATCCATTGACCGGCAAAGATTGGCGTTTGCTGCATGTCGGGCCGGCCGGACAACTCACCGATTCGCTGATCCAGCCTGCGGCTCCGCTTCCGGGCAGCAGTACCGGCAGCGGTCTGAATGCGCAAGGCTCGTCGCAGACTTCCAGCTCTTCACTGACCGCCAGCGGTTTTTCACAGACCGGCAACTCATCGCAGAGCTCGAATTCGTCATCTAATTCGTCGCAGTCTAATTCAAACCAGCCGGCCGATCCCAATGATCCCAACGCGCAGCCCCCCGATCCATTGAACATGGCGTTGCGAAGGCCGAGCGACCGCATCATCGGAAGGGGTGGAGCGCCTGGCGGCTTCGTCGGCGGTGTACCTGGGGGCGATCCCGGCCCCGAGCAGCCACCAGAGCCGGATCCCAATCAGCCCCAGCAACCGTTTCAGCCGCAGTTTCCGGGTCAGCCGGGCCAGCCAGTGCAGCCGCTATATCCGGGTCAGCCGGTGCAACAGCCGGGTCAGCCGGTGCAGCTGCCGGGAGATCCTAACCAGCCGTTTCAACCTGGCCAGCCGCCCCAAGATCCCTCACTGCCTGTGATCCCCGGCGAGCCGCCGATTCCAGGACAGCCTGTGGGTCCCCAGGATCCGACGCAGCCTGGACAACCGGCACAACCTCCGTCGCCATATCCGCCCGGTCTGCCGCCGCCGGGAGTAAATCCGGGCCAGACGCCCTTTCAGCCAACCACGGGTCAACCGCCAGGATTCGCTTCAGGGCAATTCGCTGCGGGACCACCCATTGGGCCACCCCCAGCCGCGGGCCAGCAACAACAGAACGCGGCTAACCTGATCCAGCAGATCCTCACCACGCCGCGGCAGCCTCCATCCTCGGTGGCCGGATTTACCACCGGAAATACGGGAGGGATCGCCGGCGTCGCAAGCACGGCGGAAGGCAAGGGAATCCACGTGATCAACGACCATGCCAAGTACAAAGAGTGGGAGTTTGTTTACGACTTGAAGAAGGACAAGACCGTAGTGGGCGCCGCGGCGGTGAACGCACAACAGAACGTGCAGCAGCAAATGCAGCAGAACCAAAGCGGGACTAACAGTCCTTTTGGAAACTCGGGGTTCGGGAGCAATTCGCCGAGTTCGAGTCCGTTCAGTTCCTCGCCGACGAGCTCACCGAGCCCGGCGGCGCCGGCAGCCCCGACCACAGCGCCGCCTCCGCAGTAGGCGGGGGACACGCTCAAATAAACATCTCTTCGTCGCTGGTGGCCCGATCCACCGTGGGACGATCTCCGCGCGCCAACGCGCCCACAGCCGCCCGGATGCCGACCGCGATCCCGTTCACTTCGCGCAGCGGCCGCATAATGCCATCGTGGAACACCGCTACCGTCTCGTGCGCGCGGCTCAACGTGTCGTCCAGCACCAGTTCCACGCGCTCCATCTGCACCTTGGCTCGCACGGCGGCGTCGCCCACCACTTCCTCCACCATCGCCAACTGCCTCTTGGTGGAATCCAAAATATCGTTGGCCCGCGCGGTGATCTCCGTGATCTGGCGTCCACTCTGCTCTACGGTCGAAGTCGCCTTGGCGACCAGACTTTCCACCTTGGGCACCAGAGGATTGATGGACTCCTGCAGCGATTTGATGGTCTTATAAATCCCAGCCAGCATCCCGGCCTGGATACACAGCGCAATAGCGGAGATGATGACGAAAGCCGTCATCACGTAAAGCAGAGTTGTCTCGCTCATGATCAACCTCCGGCGGAAACTAAATGTGTTCCGCGTCGTTCGGCGTGGTGTACCGCCTCTCGATAAGCTTGCTTGCCGGCTTCCACCGCCGCCACCAGGTTATCGCGCTGCCGCGTGACCGTCGACTTGCTCCGTTCCAACACGTCGGCCGCCTGGTCCCGCATCTCGTTGCGTGCGCCGCTTCAGGTATTCCTTACCCTCGTCAGCTTTGGACCGTAACAGGTCCCTGGTCTCCGGTCCGGATTTCGGAGCAAATAGCAACCCCGCCGCGACCCCTAGTCCCAACCCCAGAAAAAAGTACGAAAACTTGTTGTCGTCGTCCATTGTTAGCCGTCCTTTCTTTCCAATAAGTTCAGACTCACTTCTACAATAGCAGCCTCGAATCTGTTAGTGTTCCTTTGTCATGGCGAAACGACCGCCACAGCGGTTAGACCGCGATAAGCTCCTAAACGTTGCATTGCGCGCGCTGGGTGGACGCGCACATTCTTCGGGAGAGCTGCGCGAGAAACTTCGCCGCCGCGCGCAAAACGATCAGGACGTGGACGCGGTGCTGGCGAAACTGAAGGAGGCTGGGTATCTGAACGACCGGCAGTTCGCCGAAAGCTATGCGGCCGCTCGTCTGCAGAATCAGGGCCTGGGAAAGATGCGCGTGTTACGCGACCTGCGCCAGCGCCGCGTAGCGCCTAAACTGGCCGAGCAAGTGACGGAGAAGACTTACGAGAAAACCGACGAAGACCAATCTGATCGAGGAATTTCTGCGCCGCAAGTATCGCGGGAAACAGCTGGGCACGTTTCTGAGTAAGGAGAAGAATCTGGCTGGGGCGTTTCGCCGGCTGCGCTATGCGGGATTTTCCGCGGGGCAGTCGATTCGCGTGTTGAAGCGCTTTGCGAGCCAGCCGGAAGTGGCCGAGGTGCTGGATGCGCTGGAATCGGAAGAATCCGAGGAGCGCGAGAGCTGAAGGCTACTTCACGAAGACCGTGACGAGCACGCCCGTTACAATCAGGCTGGCGCCGAGCACGTTGCCGAGGTGCGGCTTCTCTCCCAGAAAGATGAAAGCCATGGCCACTGCCAGCGCCACGCTCAGCTTGTCGATGGGCGCCACGCGCGATGCTTCGCCCAGCTGCAGAGCTTTGTAGTAGAACAGCCACGAAAGGCCGGTCGCGATCGCGGAGAGAAAGAGAAACAGGAACGAGTGCCGCGAAATCTTGAACAGGTCGGAGGCATTGCCTTGCACCGCGACGATGCCCCAGGCGAAGAAAACGATGATCGCCGTGCGGAACGCGACGGCAAGATTGCTATCGACATCGCGCACGCCGATCTTGCCGAAGATCGCTACCAGAGCGGCGAAGAAAGCCGAGAGGACGGCGTAAGCCTGCCCAGTTCATTGCGCCGGGACGACTACCGGTTCCGCGATCTTGCTCCAGCCCGAATTTATTTTGTCGGCGCCGGTGCACCGCGCCCGTCATCATGCCGGTGGTGTTGAACGGCGTCGCGAAATTGCCCTGCGCGATCCAGCGCGATCACGCCGCCATCGCCGTGCTGCGCCACCAGTTCCTTCATCACCACGTCGTTCGCGGCCTGCTCGAGCGAGACATGCAGGTAGCGCACGCGCGCGCAGATGTCGGAAGCCACCACGTTGCGCATGAAATACTCGCCGGTGCCGGTGGCGGAGACGGCGCAGCTATCGTTATTGGCGTAGGTGCCCGCGCCGATGATGGGCGAATCGCCGACGCGTCCCGGCATTTTCAGCACGGTGCCGCCGGTGGACGTGCCGGCCGCCAGATTGCCCGCCTGATCCAGCGCGACGACGCCCACGGTGCCGTGCCCGTCACCTGCTTTCTTCTTCTTTTCCGCATCCTGGAACCGCTTCCATTCGCGCTCGGTGTAGAAGTAATAGGGTGAGACCAATTCGATGCCCTGCGATTTCGCGAACTCCTCCGCGCCATCGGCCACCAGCAAAACGTGCGGCGTTTTCTCCATCACCAGCCGCGCCAGATGGATGGGATTGGCGATATGCTTCAGCGCCGCGACAGAGCCAGCTTGCAACGTGCGTCCGTCCATGATGGCGGCGTCCATTTCAGGAACGCCTTCCTGGGTGTAGTAAGCGCCACGGCCCGCGTCGTAGAGGCCGGAGTCCTCCATCACCCGGATGGTCGCTTCCACGGCGTCCAGGCTGGCGCCGCCGCGCGCCAGGATCGCGTAGCCGGCTCGAATGGCCTTGAGCATGCCTTCGCGCCGCGCTGCGATCACCTGCGGCGTCATCTTCGAATAGTCGCCCGCGCCGCTGTGAGCGACGAGCATAAAATTGCTCGGCAGGCTGCGCTAGAGTCGCGCAGAGCAACAAAAAAGGCAACGCAATAGCTCGCATGGATACTATTGTGGACGGTTTTTAGGCCACCGAGGGTGGAGCGAAGTGCGCCAGGCGCCGGCGCAGCGTTTCATAGGCGCGGAACAGCAGCGACTTGAGCGCGGGAATGGAGCACTCCAGAACCTCCGCGATGGTCGCGTAGTCCATGCCCTCGTACTTGTGCATCAGAACCGCGGCGAGTTGTTTGCCGGGCAGGCTTTCGATGGCGTCGCGAATTTCCTTGGCGTGATGCTCGGCCAGCAACTGCTGGTCGGCGCGCAGGGTGTGATCCGGCACCTGGATCCGGCGCGCATCGTGAAGGGACCCGCGTCCAGCCGCAGATGGGCGGTTTCGCGCCGCGTATCCCGGCGCCAGTTCAGCGCGACGTTGGTGGTGATGCGGAACAGCCAGGTGCTGAACTTAGCCTCCGGCTGATAGCGATTGCGGAAGCGATAGACGCGCAGGAAGACATCTTGCGCCAGTTCCTCCGCGATGGCCCGGTTATGCACCAGGCGATACAGGTGATTCACCACCTGGCTGCGGTGCCGCGCGAGCAGTGCCTCAAAACTAGGCTCGTGCCCTCCGCACACCTTCACCATTAAGGCCGCATCGGGATCGAGAGCCCACTCAGACACCATGCATCTTTGAACGCGTGGCCTACGCTCCGTTGCGGTTTGCTGTAACGATTCGTAAACTACTGCGAGCGCTCCTGATGCTCGGGAAAAACGGCGTAGCCTTCCGGCGGAGGGTACAGGCTGTAGAGCAGATTCAGCCGCTTGCGCATGTGACGGCTGGGCAACTGGCGCGGACCGGTTTCGACGTCGATATCGCAGCAGATGCCGTGCAGGTAGAGCGTCAGCGTATCGATCAGCGATTGCCGGACATAGTCGCGAAATGCTTTAGTTTCCTTGCGGATGTTGGTATCGCGCCGCAGCAGCGCCTGCTTCATGTGCCAGCTCTCTTCGTCCACTTCGCCGTGCACGCGCGCGTTCAACTCCTCGCGCAGCAGCGAACTGTACTGGGCCAAGGCCTCGTCGGAGCCATGATCGGCGGCCAGAGTAGCCAGCACATGATAGAAGCGGTAGTGATATTCCGAAACGTCCTGATCCTTGAGCGCGAAGACCAGCACCTCTTCTTTGTCGAAGCGGACCTGGGTGGCCCAGGAAGCGCGGCTGTCGGGCGGTTTTTCGGTGACGACGAACTCGTCCCGCGCGCGGCGCCTTTTCCTTGCCTCTTTCTCTTTGCCATCCCCGCGCTCCAGATACGGGACCAGCATGATGGACACCTTCGGCAGCAGCGCCGAAATGGCGGGAGGCAGGGCGGCGATGGGCTCTTCCAGGTACTCCTTGACGTCCTCCTCGCTCAACGGCACGGAGGCGCAGAAGTAAGAAAAGGTGTTGCTGAGCGGGATCATCTCGCCGCGGAAACGCTCGGCGAACTGGCCAACGCTAAGCTTGGAAAGATCGGGTTGCGCGGACATCTGGTGGGGCAAAATCGTCTTCATTCTAACACGGGGGGTGAGGCGGCCCGGGTGCTTCGAATTTAAGCCGGGCTGGTGGCAGCCCGCGATCTTTTGGGATTATTGATGTTTGCGGCAAAGGATCGAGCGAAGAATCCATAAGCGGCTTCGGTTCAGACGGCACCAAGACCCGGAGTTCGTAGCCATATTGAACCGACACGAACGGTCCGGTGTCCCGGTCGATGCGGCGTTGCTTACTTTGATGCTCGATCCTAGGGCGGGTTGGTACAGGAGGGGGGCTGCCGCCAAGATTTTAGAGCTAGCCGATGCCCGTGCGTCAGTCGAGACTTTACTCGATCTATTCTTTACCCAAACAGACAAGATCGAACTGTGGGAAACAGCTCTGACGATCGAGCACGTCTCGGATCCAGCTGCTGTTCCTAGGCTTGTTGCCGCGCTTTCCGACGCGAATCCTCATCGCCGCCACGCTGCGGTAAGGGCTCTTGGCTGGATTTGGCCAATTGGCAGGCAAGCGGCGAAAGCCTTGGTTCAGGCGCTGCTGGACACGTCCCAGCCTCAGCCAGTGCGGGAGGAGGCTGCCGAATCGCTCGCCTATTCGCATTATGCGCAGGCTATTCCGCCCCTCATTTCGGTTCTTGGAGAGCCGGACGTCAGAATCCGATTCTGGGCAGTCTTTGCACTTGGAGGCATAGGGCAATGGCAAACGTATGGGCCCGTGGGCAGGGCCGATCCGCGCGTGATCGGGGCGCTGGAAGGGATGCTCGCAGATGAAGAAGTTCCGCCCGGCAATTGGTGGTCAGTTGGGAGGGAGGCACTCGCAATGTTGGGCAAACTGAATCCGAAATATGGAGCCAAGCTCGATTCCGAGACACAGCGCGTGGTGAACGATCCGAACTCATCGCCGGAAGACTTGCGCTGGGCCATGGGATACACTCCCTTGCACGACCGTCTAAGCAAATTCCAACCGTTTGAGCTTCAGCCGGTCCGTGCGAACCTGTGCGAGGTCGTATTGGGCCTGTTGCACCAGCCAGCTTTCGGCGCTGCTGCCGAAAACCTGGGACAGTCTCACGGCCATTTCGGGCGAGATGCCGCGCTTTTCGTTCACCAGTTCCGATAAGGTGGTGCGCGTCACACCGAGGGCGGCTGCGGCTTGCGTGATGCTCAAGCCCAAAGGCTCAATGCACTGGCGCAATACAAAACCGCCGGGGTGGGGTGGATTTTTCATAGGCATGGTCTTAATCGCTTTTCAGTGGTAGTCCAGCTTCAACTCGGACGTCGTGGCGGCAAAACGGAAATCCGCCTTCGCGGACCGTCACGCCAAGCTTTCGCCTCGACCTTGTGCGTCGATGGCTGCTCCAGCAGCGCGGCAAGTTTGCCGCGCGTCGCGCAACTTCGCTGTTCGTCGTCAACCTGGTCGTCATCTTCATCAGTCGATAGCGGCAGGATCGACCGGTCACTTGATCGTAACGTGCATTACGTTTCGGATGTCAAGCTATGGACCTCTTGCGATTATAGTGTATCTGGATTCGACCATGCGAGCCACAAATTGGGAGTTCAAGAACCGGGCGATGGTCTTCGGACTGGTCTTTGGCCTGTCATTTAGCGTCTACTCCATGGATCCTCAGAATTCAGCGGCCGCGCTGGCCAACTGGCTGGGCGCCACGCGCGGGATCGATGCAAATCTGGTTGCCCGGCTCCTGTTTGCGCTGGCCACTGTTTTGCTGGTGGTGGCCGCTCTCATCCGCACCTGGGCCTCGTCGTACCTGCAAGGCGAACGTGGTGTACGCGGCCGAAGTGAAGACGGCGTCGCTGGTGGCCGACGGGCCTTACCGGCACGTCCGCAATCCGCTGTATTTCGCCAATGTTCTGCTGGCCATCGGCATGGGCGCCATGATGAGCCGGATGGGATTCTTCGTGGCCATCGCAGCGATGCTGGCGTTCTGCTACCGGCTGATTTTCCGGGAAGAGTCTGAGCTTGCGAGGCCAGCCAGGGCGAGCAATACAACCGCTACCGAAAGCCGTGCCGCGCCTGTGGCCCGCCCTGCGGCCCGAACAGCTTCCGCGGGGCGCCAAGCCAATTGGACCGCAGGCTTCAAAGCGGAATTCTGGTGTTGGGGATTCGCCATATCGCGTTGCGGCCTTCGCCATAACTCTGAACACCACGGCGTTTTTCGTGATTCTGACGGCCAGCGTCGCTCTTGCTGTGGTTGTCCACGTTGGTAATTCAGAAGCGCGAGAAGGGTGGAGGCGAGCACCGCCAAAACGGATCAGAAATCTTGCACCGCGCCGGACTCCCTTTTGCAGCGAGTTACTCCTCGCGGAAAAAAACCGGGCCGCGCCCCACCGACCCCTAGCGCTAGACTTAATTCTAGTGGGCCCGAAAGTTCTAATCTCCGCTGGCGAAGCGTCTGGGGACCTGTACGCGGCCGGTCTGGTGGAAGCGCTGCGCCGCCGTCGGCCCGATCTCGAGTTCTTCGGCTGCGCGGGACCGCGCATGCAAAAGGCCGGCGTTCGCGCCGGTGGTGGATGCGCATAGCCTGGCCGTGGTGGGCCTGGTGGAAGTGATCACGCACATCCCGCGCATCTACGGCGAGTACCGCAAGCTGCTGAACGCCGCCCGCACCGAACGCCCGGAAGTGGCCATCCTTACCGATAGCCCGGATTTCCATCTGCGCGTGGCCCGCCGGCTGAAGAAGCTGGGCATTCCGGTGCTCTACCTGGTGGCGCCCCAAGTCTGGGCGTGGCGCAAGGGCCGCTTGCCCTTGATGCGGCGCACCATCGACAAACTGCTGTGCATCTTCCCCTTCGAGCCGGAATTTTTCGCGCGCCACGGCATCGACGCCACTTACATCGGCCATCCCCTTACGCGCCTGGTGAAGCCGTCCGCCAGCCGCGCCGAACTGCGCCGGCGCTTCGGAATCCCGGAAGGCACGCCGCTGGTGGCTTTGCTCCCCGGCAGCCGGACCGGCGAGGCGGCGCGCCATCTGCCCATTTTGCTGGACGCGGTGGAACGCCTGCGAGCCGCCGCTAAGACCGTGCCACGCTTCATTCTGGCGGTCCCGCCCGGTACTGTACCGCTAGGGTCAAATTTCCGGGAACGGATTTCCTCGGCGTCCATCCAACTCGCTAGAGGGAAAAACCTGGGATGTGCTCGTCTGCGCGGACGTAGCGCTGGCCGCCAGTGGAACGGTCACCATTGAGGCGTGCCTGCTGGGAACCCCCATGGTCACCTTTTATCGGGTAAACAATTTAAGTTGGTGGATGGGAAAGGCTTTGGTTCGCGTGCCGTTCTATTCGATGGTCAACCTGGTGGCCGGGCGGCGCATCGTGCCTGAGCTGATCCAGGATCAAATGACGGCGGAAAACCTGGCTCAGCGAGGCGCTGGCGCTGCTCGAAAATAAGGTAGCGCGGGAAGAGATGCGCCGGAATCTGGCCGAAGTGGCCCGGAAGCTCTCGGGCCCAGAGGATCCCCTGGAAGTGGCGGCGGCGCTGGTGGAAAAGCATCTGGCCGAGAAGCATTTAACAAAAGAGGAAATGGTTCATGTTTCGTAGAACTCTGCGTGGCGGCGCTCGCGTTAGCGTCCTTGCTGGCCGCGCAGGACCGAGGGAGCAAGTCGGGCCGCATCGACGTGGAGAACTACGCGATCGACGCCGAGATCAATCCGCGCACGCAAGCCCTGACCGCCAACGTGAAGGTCCGGTTCGTCGCTCTGGACAACGACATCTCCACGGCCTCCTTCGAGCTGAACAGCGCGTTCAACGTTTCGCGCGTGGTGGACGACACCGGCCACCAGATTCCCGCCTCGCGCTCCGGCCAGGACATGGGCGTTCGCCTCAGCTTCCCGCGCCGCTGGCGAAAGGCAAGGCCACCACGCGTAACGTTCACCTACGACGGCCGCTTGACCGGCCAGGAAGAATCGCCCGTCTACGGCATCAAGTTCGGCGCCATCCAGAACGATATCGCGTACCTGATGTACCCGGCGCGCTGGTTTCCGGTGAACGGTTACAGCGTGGATCGATTCACTTCGGATCTCCACATCACCGTTCCCAGCGGATACCAGGTGATTGCGAGCGGCCTGGAAAGTTCGCAGCCCGCCGGCGCGGGCAAGACCGTCTTCAGCTTTCAATACAGCAAGCCCTCTTTTCCGGGAAGCATCGCGGTGGTGCAAGGCGATCCGGTAAAAGTAAATTCCGAGGGCGTTACCACGACCGTTTATTTCCGGCAGAAGCAGAACATGGCCAACGCCTATGGCGAGGAGACGGGCAAGATCCTGAGCTTTCTTGACCAGCATCTACGGCCTGGCGCCGCAAGCCAATCTGACGCTGGTGGAGACCGAAGACGGTACTCCCAACGGATACTCGGCGCCGGGAATCATTTTCCTTTCGCCCCGGGGCATCGGCAACCAGGTGGCTGCGCGGCTGCTGGCGAATCAACTCGCGCGCCAATGGTGGGAAACGCTGGTGTCGCCGGTGGACCGCGATCATTTGTGGCTGGAGAACGGCAACGCGCGCTATGCCGAGCTGCTGTGGGATGAGCACGCCAACGGTCCGGCGGCCATGGAGCAGGACCTGCACGATACCTACGTCGAGGCGCTGACGGTGGACAATCCGCCGATGATTCAAGCCGGCCGCCTGGATGATTATTCGCCTGAATATTGGGCGCTCACGGCGGGCAAGGGCGCCGCGGTGTTGAACATGCTGCGCAGCGTGATGGGCAACGACAATTTCAACAAGCTGATGTCGAGCTTTACGGAGAAGTACGGCTGGCAATCGGTGAGCACGGTGGATTTCCGCAAGCTGGCCGAGCAGATTTCGGGCCAGAACTTGCAGTACTTCTTCGTGCAGTGGCTGGAGTCGAGCGGCGCGCCCGAATTCAAGATGGAATACACGGTGTTCCGCACGCAGAAGGGCTTCCGCGTGATGGGCAAGATCACGCAGGATCTGGACACCTTCCAGATGCCCGTGGATCTGAAGATCGAAACGGAAGGCAATCCGGAGACCAAGCGCATCGACGTGGTGGGCACGTCGTCGGAGTTTACCGTGGACACGTTCGGCAAGCCGAAGACGGTGACCATCGATCCGGCGGGCGCGGTGCTGCGTTGGAGTCCCGCGATGCGCGTGGCGGTGGCCATCAAGCGCGGCGAGCAGTTCGCCGAGATCGGCGAGTTCGCTGACGCGTTGAAGGAATATCAGAAGGCGATTGAAGTGAACCGCGGCAGCTCACTGGCGCACTATCGCGTGGCCGAGGTTTTCTTCCTGCAGAACAACTACCAGTCGGCCGCCAACGAATATCGCGAGGCGCTGAATGGCGACGTGGAGCCGAAGTGGACGGAGGTATGGGCGCACATCAAGCTGGGCAACATTTTCGATGTCTCCGGCCAGCGGGATCGCGCCGTCAACGAATACAACCAGGCCATCCGCACCAAGGACGATACGCAAGGGCGCGCAGGAAGAAGCCGCGAAGTATCTCAAGCAGCCGTACGAGAAAAAGCACAGCAACGTGTAAGTGTGAACCAGGCCCAGCGTTCACATGAGTGTGAACGCGCACGCAGGAGTGCGTGCGCCACTACTGCCCGGCAGCGAGTTTCGACGTCAGCATCCAGCGCAGCACGCCATGCGGCTCGGCCGGGAACCGCTCCAGTTCGATGCACACGATGGCGCCCTTCTTGAAATCCACCTGAAGATTCGGCGACCCGAGCAGATATGCCGTCAAGCGGCTGAACAGCGGCTCGTGCCCGGCCAGCAGAATTCGCGCCTCGTCTTTGTGTACGCGGATCTCATCCCAAACCGTTTTGGGCGATGAGCCTGGCTCCAGCGCCTTGGTGCGCAGCAGATCGCCCTTGTACTCCAAAATCTCGGCGGCGAGCTGAGCTGTTTGCAGCGCGCGCTTGTAAGGGCTGGTCAAAATCAGCGACGGCGCAACGCCGGCCGAAGCCGCCGTGCGCAGAACATTGCGCAGCTTCTTGCGACCATCGGGGGTGAGCGCACGCTCGGAATCCGGCTGACCGGTTTGCGGTTCTTCGGCAACTCCGTGCCGGAGGATATAAATTTCCATTCCTGATAGCCTACTGGTTTGAAACCCTATCTCGACCGCAGCGCGTTTTATCTCACGTGCGGCGCGCTCCTCTCCATTCTATTCTCGATTGCCGTCTCGCAAATTCTTCTGGCTCTCGCACTGGCGGCTCTGTTGTTTTCGTCCACCAAGATCCGGCTGCCGCCCGTCAAACTTCCGCTCGGGCTTTTTCTGGCCGGAACGGTGATCTCGCTGCTGGCCTCCGGCCACATCCAGGAGGGCATGCCGCAGATCCGCAAGTTTTACGTGTTCTTCATTTTGCTGGTGGCTTACAGCACTTTCCGCAAGCTCTCCCAGATTCGCGCCGTGGTGCTGCTGTGGGCCGGAATCGCGACGCTCTCGGCCGCGCGCAGCTTGTTCCAATTCTGGCGAATCTACCAGCAATCGCAGGAGCAGCACTCGGCTTTTACGAATTCTACGTGGGATCGCGGATCACGGGCTTCATGAGCCATTGGATGACGTTCGGCGCCGAAGAGATGATCGTGCTGTTGCTGCTGGCGTCGTACTTGTTCTTCTCGCGCCAGCGCCGCTGGAAAGGGCGGGCTGGCTGTGCGCCGGCGATTCTGGCTTTGCTCCATGGTGCTCGGATTCACGCGCAGCATTTTTCTGCTCGGCTTTCCGCTCGGCCTGCTCTACCTGCTGTGGTTTTGGAAGAAATGGCTGGTGGCGGTAGTGCCCGCAGTCGTTCTGGTCGTTTTCTTTCTCGGGCCGCAGGCTCTGAGGGAACGGATCAATTCCGTCGTCGAGCCGCATGGTGAAATGGATTCGAACCGCCATCGGGCAATCCTGCGCGAAACCGGCATGCTGATCATCCGCGCACATCCCTGGTTCGGGCATTGGGCCCGAGCAAGTGAAGTATCAATTCGATCGATGGGTGCCGGCGTCCGCGCTGCCGTTACCGGTCGGCTATTACGGGCACCTGCACAATGTCTATTTGCAATATGCAGCCGAGCGCGGCCTTCCGACGCTGCTGATATTTCTTTGGCTGATCGCGAAAATCCTGTGGGACTTCGCGCGGGCTCTGCGCCGAAAACTCACCGATCCAGATGCACGATTCGTTTTGCACGGAGCCATCGCGGTGATCCTTGCGATGCTGGCCGAGGGCTTCGCCGAGAACAATCTCGGCGACAGCGAAGTGCTGACGATGTTTCTCGCGGTGGTGGCGTTCGGTTACGTCGCGAGCGAGGACGCCGGGGCGGGCGCTTAACAAAGGGATACAGGGAATACGAGGAATACTAGGAATACGCGACCATTCCTCGTATTCCTTGGATTCCAGCCAGCCGCAAGCGGCTAAGTATTCCCGGAACTCGCCGTAGAACGGCGACGTTCTACTGCATTGGTCCGTGATGCTCTGGCGGACGTTTCTTGCGCGTCCCTCCGCCCCCACGGCGCGGCCGGTCGGCGCTATTGCCCGAGCCGCGGGCTTGCGCGCGCGGCGCACCGGTTTGGGCTTAACAGGCGGAGGATTCGGCTCCAGCAGCGAAGGCTGGCCTTCGACGATGGGCTGCTTCTCGTCCTCTTCCTCTTCTTCGACGTGCGGTTCCGGCGCCCGCTCCGGCTCAGCGGGCGGATAGAACTCGGCGCCCATGTACACGATGGGCCCCTTCTCTTCGTCCGGCTCCACGCGCACCACCAGCTTGTCCTGCGCGTAGTTGAGGAATTCGGAGAATTCCTGGAATCCGTACGCAGCGGCCGAGAAGTTCGGGAACCTCGGTTTGCACCCATCCTGCCAGATCGTCCAGCAGAACGCCGTTCTCCATCTCCAGGCGATGAGTTTCCAGCACGTCGCGCAGCGGCGGCAGCGCCTCTTCCGGCTTGGGCGTCGGACGCTCCGGCTGGGAAGCACCCTTGCGTTCGATGATGTAGCGGCCACCCTGGCCGCTGACGTTCACGTAATCGGCCTTCTTCAATTTCTCGACAAAATCCGAGAAGCTGTTGGCGCCGTACGCCTTTTCGGTGAAGGCCGAATCCAGCTGCAGCATGGTGGACTTCAACAGCCCAAGCTGCGGCTGCACGGCGCGGCGCTCCAACACTTGCAGAGCGCGCTCCACCAGCGGCATGGCCTGCGCCAGATCGAGCGGCGCCGGCCGGCATGCGCTGTCCGCCCGGCGGGCGATCCCGGCCAGCCTGCTGCTCGCCGGCTTGCCCTTGCGGACGCGGCGCGCGATCGCGGCTCTGGCCACGATCCTCCGAGAGCAGCGACTCGTAGCTCACGAACTCGTGACAGTTCTGTTGCAGGATGGTGCTGGTGAAGGCCTTGCCTCCCACCACAAATACGGTCTTGCCGTATTCTTTCAGCTTGTTCACCAGCGGGATGAAGTCGCTGTCGCCGCTGACAATGGCGAACGCGTTCACGTGCGGATGGGTGAAAGCCATCTCCAGCGCATCCAGCGCCAGATTGATATCGCCGCCGTTCTTGTCGCCGCGCGGGGAGGGCAGGCGCTGCACCATTTGCACGGCGTTCTCCGCCATGGACCGGGCCGCGCCTTCCTGGCGCCCCCAGTTGGCGTAAGCAAATTTCGCGACCAGGTCGCCGCGCTCCTTGAGCGCATCCAGCGGCAGCGAAACATCAAATTCGCGCCGCAAAGTCGATTTCACGCCGATTTCAATATTGTCGTAATCGACAAACACGGCGATGTTCAGTTTTTCTTGCATTTAGTTTTGTTAGTACATGGGCGCTCAGCGCCCGTGTTTTGTTTTCAAAATATGCGGGCATCTCTGGCCCGCGGTTGCTTCACGCGGTCTGCTTTACAGAAGACCGTATGAAGTCGACGATCGCTTCGAGCGACGCCCCTGGCTGGAATACAGCCGCAACGCCCAGCTTCTTTAGCTCGGCGGCGTCCTCGTCAGGAATTATACCGCCGACCAGGACCAGGACGTCGTCCATGCCCTTTTCGCGCAGCAAATCCATAATACGCGGAACGATCGCGTTATGGGCGCCGGACAGGATGGACAGGCCAATTACCTGCACGTCCTCCTGCAAAGCCGCGCTCACGATCATTTCCGGAGTCTGGCGCAGGCCGGTGTAAATCACCTCCATGCCCGCGTCGCGCAAAGCTCGCGCGATGACCTTCGCTCCCCGGTCATGGCCGTCCAAACCCGGTTTGGCGACCAGCACCCGGATGCGGGGATCCATACACCTTGATGGTAGCAGGATCGCGCTACAGCACGCTGGTTTCCGTATACGCCCCGAAAACCTCGCGGAACGCGTCGCAGATCTCGCCCACCGTGGCGTAGGCGCGCACGGCGTCCAGGATGTAGGGCATGGTGTTTTCCGTACCTTCGGCCGCGCGCCGCAGCGCGTCTAAACATTTGCCTGACTTCTGCGTTGTCGCGCCGCGACTTGAGCCGCGCCAGCTTTTCCAACTGATGCCCCTGCGCCGATGCATCGATCTCCAGAACTTCGATGGGCTCCTCGTTCTGCTCGACGAATGCATTCACGCCCACGATCTTCTGCTCGCCGGTCTCGATGGCATGCTGATATTCGTAGCTGGCGTTGGCGATCTCGGTCTGCGGGAAACCGCGCTCGATGGCCGGAATCATGCCGCCCATTTCATCGATGCGGCGGATGTACTCGCGCGCCTGCTTTTCCATCTCGGCCGTCAGGCTCTCCACGAAATAGCTGCCGCCCAGCGGATCGGGTTCCTCCGGCACACCGCTCTCGTACGCGATCACCTGTTGCGTCCGCAGCGCGATGGTGACGGCGTGTTCGCTCGGAAGCGCGTAAGCCTCATCCAGCGAATTGGTGTGCAGCGACTGTGCCCCGCCCAGCACCGCGGCCAGCGCTTGCAGGGTGGTGCGCACGATGTTGTTGTAGGGCTGCTGCCAGGTGAGCGAACACCCGGCGGTCTGCGCGTGCGTGCGCAGCTTCCAACTTCGCTCGTCCTTGGCGCCATAGCGATCGCGCATGGTTTCAGCCCAGATTTTCCGCGCGGCGCGAAACTTCGCGATCTCTTCGAAGAAATCGTTGTGCGCATTGAAGAAGAAGCTGAGGCGCGGCGCGAAGCTATCCACGGGCAGTCCGCGCGCGACGCCCCACTCCACATACTCCATGCCATCGCGCAGCGTGAACGCCAGTTCCTGCACCGCTGTCGATCCGGCCTCGCGAATGTGGTACCCGCTGATCGAAATCGGATTGAAGCGCGGCACGTGTTGCGTCGAGTATTCGATCACATCCGTCACCAGCCGCATGGAAGGCCGCGGAGGATAAATGTACTCCTTCTGCGCGATGTATTCCTTCAGGATGTCGTTCTGCAACGTGCCCGAAAGCTGGCTCCAATCGACGCCCTGCTTTTCGGCTACCGCCAGATACATGGCCCAAATCACGGGCGCGGGCGAGTTGATGGTCATGGACACCGTGACGTCCGCGAGCGGAATGCCGCGGAAGAGGATCTCCATGTCCTCCAGCGAGCTGATGGACACGCCGCACTTGCCCACTTCGCCTTCTGAAGCCGGATGGTCGGCGTCATAGCCCATCAGCGTGGGCAGATCGAACGCCACCGAAAGCCCGGTTTGTCCCTGGCTCAGCAGATAGAGGTAGCGGCGATTGGTTTCCTCGGGAGTTGCGAACCCCGAGAATTGCCGCATGGTCCAGAGCTTGCCGCGGTACATGCTTTCGTGAATGCCGCGCGTATAGGGAAACTCGCCGGGCGCTGGAACCTCCAAGCCAGCGGTGTCGGCGACCGTGTAAACCGGCTCAACGGGGATGCCGCTGAGAGTCTTACGCGCCGGGACGGTAGTTGTTCCGCTGGGCTTCATCAATTCCATTGTAGGTCCGGATGGCTACTTCTCCTTCATGAGCTGCTTGCGGATCGCCTCCAGATCCCTGCGGCGCTCCGGAGTGGACTTGGGGTAAGCCATTTTGAGCCCCTGGAGGGCATCCAGCATGATCCGGGAAATGATCAGACCGGTATTCTGCTTGTCATCGGCGGGAACAATATACCAAGGCGCGTTCTCTGTGCTGGTGGCGCTGAGGCACTCCTCGTACGCTTTCATATACTGCTTCCAGTACTTCCGTTCCTTGATATCGTCGGCGCTGAATTTCCAGTTCTTTCCCGGATCGTCGATGCGTTTGAGGAAGCGCTTCTTCTGTTCGTCCTTGGAAAGATGCAGGAAGAACTTGATGACGCGCGTGCCATTGCGGTGGAGATGCTCCTCCAGGTTTTGGATGGAACGATACCGGTCGCGCCAAAAATGTTTCTGGTCCACCAACTCCTCGGGAAGATCCTCGTTGCTCAGGATCTCGGCGATGCACGCGAACGATCAGCACCTCCTCGTAATAAGAGCGATTGAAGATGCCGATCTTGCCGCGCTCGGGCAGGCGCCGGGCCGCGTTCCACAAGAAGTCATGCTGCAGCTCCTCGGTGCTGGGATGTTTGAAACTGAAAACCTGGCAGCCTTGAGGATTGACGCCGGACATCACGTGCTTAATAGAGCTGTCCTTGCCGGCCGCGTCCATGGCTTGAAAAATCAGCAGCAGCGCATAGCTGTTGGTGGCATACAACAGGTTTTGCTGGGCGCTCAGTTTTTCGATATGTTCGCGGAGCAGCTCTTCGTACTCGTCTTTCGAGCTATAGACTGGCTTCCCTTTGGTGGGCCACTTGTCGAGCGAGACGTTCTTGCCAGGCCGAACACGATAGTCGTCGGGATTGATCTTTTTCATGGCTATATTAATTAGGGCACACCTGCAGGCTGAGGGACGCCTCCATCCGCGAGCCCGATCCGCCGGAATACCATCCCGCCACCGGCGACGCCAGATCGTGATCAAATCCGGCAGCCACGGCGATGTGCCGGTTCGAAACGGCGAGGCCGCGCGAAGGATCGTACCCGCGCCATCCAATGCCCGGCAGATAGACTTCGGCCCAGGCGTGCATATATGAATCCTGATTATTTAGGGAGCTGCTGGCCGACGCGCATTCGTACCCGCTGACGAACCGCGCGGCGATTCCCATCACGCGGCAAGCGTCGCAGAATAGGACCGCCAGATCGCGGCAAGATCCCTGCTGCGAGCTCAGCGTCTGATAGGAGGGCCACGGAGGACCATACGGCCGCGTCACCTGGCGGCAGGTTTCAAAGATTTGCCGGCTCAGCGCCGACAAGAACGAAAGTGTATTCCATTGGGCCGTCGGCGGCTGTGGATTTGGCATACTGCTTCACGGATTCGGCGACGTGCGCATCGTTGCGGTAAGCAGCGAGAGCCGCGCACAACGGATCGACATACCACAGCGGAAGATTCAACGATTGACTGGTCAGCACGTAATCAAACGGGTTCTCGCGAAGCATCTCCACCGTGAAGCGGCTCGCCACGCGCAACTCATTGGTGGGGGCGTTAAACCACGCGTTCAGGGCGAGAGTGCCATCCTGATCCAGGCACTCGGTGGTTCCGGCGGGCGTCGGCGAGATTTGAAGGTCGAACGCCAGCAGCCGTTGCGCGCTGTTCTCGCGCGGCCGCAGGCGGAAAATATGAGGCTCCAGGTACACCGGAAAATCGTAGCGGTAAACGGTGGAATGCGTAACGTTAATCTTCATGCGAGAAATGCAGCGGATCCCTCAGGTTTTGCAGCTCCCGGTAATAATACAGTGGAGCCGGACGCCTGCCCTGGAACTTTAGCGTCTTGAGAAATTCGATCTCCTGCTCGGTGGCGTCGCCGCTCAGGGATTTGTCGTTGAGGAACTGTTCGAAGCCGGGTTCTATGGCGAACGATTGATGCGGCTCCTGTTCTACAAACTCAAAGCGCTTGCCGGTGCGCGGGCGCCAGCCGGTGGATTCAGCACAATCTCCATGCCGAAGGTCTTCAGGTCCATATCCCAGGAGTCGATGATCGGATCGAGGAACGAAACGCAGTTCTCCACGGAAATATTGAAGACCTCCGTGTCCAGGAACTCCAGAATCGCCACGCGCATTTGCTCATAGCTGCGGCCGCTCACTTGAGCCATCAGGCGCAGCCACTCCTCGCTTCTCAATTCGTCTCTGGCGACGCCCTGAGCGACGTCGAGAAGCTTTTGCGTCACCAGGCGTTCCAACTCACCAAAAGGCTCTTTCTCAAAAATTCTGCGTACTTCTTTTTCGCTGATCGGGCTCGCATTTGCGCAGGATCAACTCGCGGCATTCTTTGAACAGCGCAATGGGCGGCTCGGTGACGCGCTTCTTCAGCTCCTCCTGACGCTGAAGGTCCGCGAGTCTCGAAAGTTCGCCGGCCGGCAGCTTCAGGAAGTCGCCGATTTTGTCGTAGATGTCGGTGCGTCCCGGCGCAGGAGGGGCCTTTTTTCGAGTCAGAAGCTGGGAGACGTAGGATTCGGTCACTTGGGTAGCGGCAGCCAGATCTCGCTGATCAAGACCCAGCTCGCTAAGCCGTTGCTTGATGACTAGGGAGACGTCCAAGGGTCAACCTATTAACCGCGAACAGTAAACCACGATCTCATTCTGGCACGCAGTCGGTTGACATGCAACCAATACTTAACTGATAATAGTGAATGCAGAGCGCATCATGGACAAGAGACTAGCAAAACGACACAAGCGCCAGGTTGCCCGCGCGAAAGAGCATGTGAAACTGTCTGAGCCCGATCTGAGGACGCCCGAGCAAATCAAAGCTGCCCGCGACGCCAGTCGCGCCACCCGGAGTGGCAGCAGCGGCGATAACAACGTCCGGAACTCGACGCCCACGTTCCGCAGCAATGTCCAGGGTACTGGGAGTGCGGCAAAGACCGATGGTTAGGAATGAGGCCAAGAAGTTATGTTTTCCACCCGCTGCCCGCATTGCAGATCCGTTGATTTCAGAGGCGTAGGCGTTCGAAACGTCATGGAGAAGGCGCTCCACTGGATTCTGTGGCCCTATCGCTGCACGCTGTGCGGCAAGCATTTTTTCCTGCTGCGGTGGATGGCGCCCGTGGGCGGGACTGCCTAGCGACGGCCGCTCACCGATCCCTATCGCAGTCGCAGCACTGTCATTAGGACTCGGGTGGTAAACTCAGCAATATGGCGGTTGCGAGGCAGACCTGGAATTCAGAGCTCAGGAAACTTGTCGAGCAAGGATCTCAAGGTAGCCAAATCCTTAGACCTCCGAGCAGCGTCTGTGGGTGCAGGAATTGCGCTTGAAGCCGCCGGTTGTGTCTCGCTGAATCCTAGCGCCAGCGGCGCGACGGTACCTTGCGCTTGGTATCCACCAGCTGGACTTCGGCCGAGAAGGCTTGATCGAGCAACTCCGCCAGCTCCTCCTGATGGCGCTTCAGCGAACCCGATGCCGGACTGGCGCTGGGAGCGCGGCCGGCGTAGCGCAACACGCGCTGCGTCGATTCCAGCACCGGCTGCATCTGCTCCTGCACAAAGCGCCAGGCGCCCATATTGCGCGGCTCTTCCTGCACCCACACCACTTCCGCGGTGTCGGGATAACGCGCCAGAATATCGCGCACTTGTCCGGCCTGGAACGGATACATCTGCTCCAGGCGAACGATCGCGACGTTCTGGATCTTGCGCTCTTCGCGCGCGGCCAGCACGTCATAGTAAACCTGGCCGGAGCACATCAGCACGCGGCTGACGCGCGAAGCTCGATGCCCGTGGTGTCGTCGAGCACTTCGCGGAACGAACCGCTCATCAGATCATTCACGCTGGAAACGGCCTTGGGATGGCGCAGCATGCGCTTGGGCGTGAACACGATCAGCGGTTTGCGCATGCCGCGGCGATCCAGCCCGCCGTGCATCTGGCGGCGCAGCAGATGGAAATATTGCGCGGGCGTGCTGGCGTTCACCACTTGCATGTTGTCTTCGGCGCACAGCATGAGGAAGCGCTCGATGCGCGCGCTGGAATGCTCCGGGCCCTGCCCTTCGTAGCCGTGCGGCAGCAGCAGCACCAGGCCGCTGGGCTGGCCCCACTTGGATTCGGCGCTGGCGATGAACTGATCGATCAGGATCTGCGCGCCGTTGGCGAAGTCGCCGAACTGCGCTTCCCACAGCACCAGCGTCAGCGGATCGGCCACGCTGTAGCCGAATTCGAAGCCCATCACCGCATACTCGCTGAGCGAGCTGTCGAAAACATCGAAGCGCGCCTGGTTGGGCGACAGATGCTGCAGCGGAATATAGCGTTCGCCGGTTTCGCTGTCGTACAACACCAGATGCCGCTGGCTGAAAGTGCCGCGGCCGCTATCCTGGCCGCTGAGCCGCACGGGCGTGCCTTCCAGCACCAGCGTGCCGAAAGCCAGCGTTTCCGCCGTGGCCCAATCGATGGGCGCGCCCCGCAGGATCTCCTGCCGCTTTTTGAGCGTACCTTCCAGCTTGGGATGGACGTGGAACTCGTCGGGGAACGTGGTGATGCCGTGCACCACGCGCTCCAGCGCCGCTCGATCCACGGCCGTGTTGGGACGCGGCGCGATCATCTCTTCCGGATCTACCGCGCTCAGCTCCTGAACCTGATACTGCTCGCGATTTTGCTTGGACGCGTCGTAGATCTCGTTCAGGCGCTGGTTGATGCCCTTGCGAATCTGCGCCACTTCCTTCGTCGATCAAGCTCTCGCGAACCAAGGTCTCCGAATACGAAGTGGCCACCGAAGGATGATTGCGAATCTTGCGATACAGAATGGGCTGCGTGTAGCTGGGGTCGTCGCCTTCGTTGTGGCCGTGCCGGCGATAGCAGAACATGTCGATCACGACATCGCTCTTGAAGGTCTGGCGGTAATCGTAGGCCATCTGCGCCACGCGAATGCAGGCTTCGGGATCGTCGCCGTTGACGTGGAAGATGGGCGCTTGCACCATGCGCGCCACATCGGTGGAATAGGGCGTGGAGCGCGCTTCGTTGGGATTGGTGGTGAATCCGATCTGGTTGTTGATCACCAGATGGATGGTGCCGCCGGTGGTGTAGCCTTCCAGTTGCGAGAGATTCAGCGTCTCCGCCACCACGCCCTGTCCGGCGAAGGCCGCGTCGCCGTGAATCAGAATCGGAATCACGCGCTCGCGGGCGGTATCGCCCAGCCGGTCCTGCTTGGGCCGCACGAGGCCTTCCACCACCGGGTCGACGGCTTCCAGATGGCTGGGATTGAACGCCACCGAAACCACGATTTCGCGCCCCGATGACGACTTGCGCACGCCGCTGGCGCCCAGGTGATATTTCACGTCGCCCGAGCCCTGCGTGCTGTCGGGATCGATGCCTTCAAACTCGGAGAACACCTGCACCATCGATTTGCCGACGATGTTCGCCAGCACGTTCAGGCGTCCGCGGTGCGCCATGCCGATCACCGCTTCGTGTACGTTGGTGGCCGCGGCGCGGTCCAGGATTTCGTCCAGAATCGCGATGGCCGATTCGCCGCCTTCCAGCGAAAAACGCTTCTGGCCGATGAAGCGCGTGTGCAGAAAATGCTCGAACTCTTCGGCTTCGATAACGCGCTGCAGCGCGCGCAGCTTGGTCTGCGGATCCAGCGGCCAGCGATTGCCGGTGGGCTCCATGCGGAGCTGCAGCCAGCGCTTCTGCTCCGGAATCTGGATGTTCATGTACTCGCAGCCGATTTTTCCGCAGTAGGTCTGGCGCAGCGTTTCCAGGATTTCGCGCAGCGTGGCCATCTTCTGCGGCTGGTCGTCCTCCGACATCAAGGTGCCGGTCAGGAATTCGCGATCGAGATCCCAGATGGTGAGGCCATAGGTGGCCGGATCCAGTTCGGAATGATAGACCGGCTCGGAGCCTAGCGGATCGAAATCGGCGATCAGATGGCCGCGCACGCGGTAGGCATTGATGAGCTGCAATACCGCGGCTTCCTTGGCCACTTCGTCCTGCTGCGCGCCGCGCAGGCCAGGAACAGAGACCGTCCGGTCCGGCTCCCAGTGAACCGGCTTGTGAGGAATCTTCAGGTCGCTGAAGATCTTCTCGTAGAATCCGTCTTCGCCTTCGAGCAGCGCCTGCAGGCGGCCCAGGAACGTGCCGGACTCGGCGCCCTGCACCACGCGATGATCGTAGGTGCAGGTGACCGTCATCACCTTGCTCAGGCCCAGCTGCGCGCGCAGTTGATCGGTGACGCCGTGATACTCGGCCGGATAATCGATGGCGCCGGTGGCGATGATCGCGCCCTGGCCCGGCATCAGGCGCGGCACGGAGCCGAGCGTGCCCACCGTGCCGGGATTGGTCAGCGAAATGGTGGTGCCTTCAAAATCCTGCACCGTCAGCTTGTTGTTGCGGGCGCGAAAGATGATGTCGTCAAAGGCGGTGACGAACTGCGCGAAATCCATGCGATCCGGCGTCCTTGATGTTGGGCACCTTCAACGACCGCGTGCCGTCTTTGCCCGCCACATCCACCGCGATGCCGATGTTGACGTGATCCCGCACCACGCGGAACGGCTGGCCGTTGGTCTCGGCGTAAGCGTGATTCAACGATGGGTTGCTGCGCAGCGCCTTCACGATGGCCCAGGCGATGATGTGCGTGTACGAGATTTTGCTCTTGCCGAGCAGCGCGCGGTGCTCGTTGATCATGCGGCGATTTTCGTCGATCACCTTCACCGGCATCACGCGCTGCGAAGTGGCCAGCGGGATGCTGAGGCTGGCAGTTCATGTTCTCGGCGATGCGCGCGGCGGCGCCGCGCAGCGGCACCAACGTCTCGCCGGCTACGGGCTGATGTTCGGGAACGGTGGGGGCCGGCGTCGATCCAGCTGCATCCAACCCGCCATTCTGCAGCGCTACCGCTTGTTGCTGCGGAGCGTGCGAGCCGTTCGCGGTGCCTGGAGGCGGGGGCTTCCGAGGCACTGCCGCCGTTGGTCTCGAAGACTTCCTTCCAACTTTCGTCGACGTTCTTGCGATCGCTCAAATACTGCTGATACAGCTCGTCTTCGAGCCAGCTGTTTATACCTAGTTCTGGTGCGCGTGAGTCTGACATGAAAATATTAATGAGGGCTTTCTTCTTCATCATACCGTGCCTTGGGAAGGCGCCGCTAAGTGGCGTAAGCCAGCTCCGGCTCCTCGTCGCAGTTGCAGCCGTAAATCTGTGTAATTGGCGCAACCCGCTTGGCACCTACATCGGATTAAGTGGATAGAGAGAGGCATATGAAAAGAACAATCCAAAACATTGCTTTTGCGTCCGTGCTCGCCCTTGGGGCTTTTCCCATGTTTGCGGGCACCGTGGCAACCCGCCGGTCCAGGATTTGGCCAAGCCAGGTGCGCCACGAACTTGTGATGATTCCGTATTACAGCGTTTTCGATGATTTGAACTATTCCGTAGATAGGCACGGTGTTGTAACGTTGTCTGGAGACGTGACGCAGCCGGTGGTGAAAGACGACGCCGCGCGCGGTCCGTGAAGCGCCTTCCAGGCGTAACGCAGGTAATCGACAATATCCGCGTTCTTCCGCTGTCGACCTTCGATAACCGCATCCGGCAGGCGGAATACCGGGCGATTTTCGGCTCTGCGCGGCTTGTATCGCTATGCGATGGGCACGCAGCCGTCGATTCACATCATCGTGGATAACGGGCATGTAACGCTGATCGGCGTGGTGGATACGCGAAGCGGACAAAGACATGGCGAATATTCGGGCCAACACGGTTCCGGGCGTTTTCTCGGTGACCAACAACTTGCGCGTCGCCGAAAAGAGCTAACCGCGATTTCCTCCGAGCGCAAAGGGTGCGGCGCGACCAGCAAAACATTAACCCGCGTCGCACTCCGTTTTGCGCGATCCATGAGAGTGGCCGCCGTTTTGACCGACCGGCGGCCATTTGCTGTTTGTAACGTCTCACTCCCGCCAGTTCGATACACTGGATAAACATGTGCGCGGAAGCGGCCCGAGCGCCGCTCAAAGTCGCAGAACTCCCCGAACTGAACGATCCCACGCTTTATCTCAATCGCGAGCTCAGCCATCTGGAGTTCCAGCGGCGCGTGCTGGAGGAGGCGCGCGATCGCCGCAATCCGCTGCTGGAGCGCGTGAAGTTTCTGTCGATTTTCGGCTCCAACATCGACGAGTTTTTCATGGTGCGCGTGGCCGGCGTCATGCAGCAGATCGAGAACGGCGTGCAGGAAACCGGCATGGATGGCCGGGGGCCTTCGGAAACGCTGGACGCGATCCGCGCGTCAGTTGGCGGCTGGTCAATGGGGCTTATGAGTTCCTCCGGGAGGAATTGCTCCCGGCGCTCGCATGAGAATCACGTCCGCCTGATGCCTCTCAACGAGCTCAGCCGGGACCAGCGCGCGCAATTGGATACGTTTTTCGCTGAAAAGGTCTTCCCGGTTCTGACGCCGCTGGCCTTCGATCCCGGCCGGCCGTTTCCCCACATTTCCAACCTGAGCTTGAATATCGCCGTCGCGGTGCGCGAACCCGGCGGCGGTCGCCGAGCACTTTGCGCGCGTCAAGGTTCCCGACAGCTTGCCCCAACTGCTTCCGGTGGCGATGCCGGCGAGCGGTCCGCGCGCAGTCCACGGCTATGGTTCGTTTGGCTGGAACAGCTCATCATCGCCAATCTGCACCACTTGTTTCCCGGCCTGGAGATTCTGCGGGCGCACGTCTTCCATCTCACGCGCGATGCCGAAGTGGCCATCAAAGAACTGGAAACGGACGATCTGCTCGAAACCATCGAGGAAGCCGTCTGGCAGCGGCGCTTTCGCGATGCCGTGCGGCTGCAGGTGGACGCGCGCATGCCCGCGCGCGATGATCGATTTTCTGGCCGCCAAGCTGGAGTTGGATGCCGCCAACATCTTTCGCGTGCAAGGTCCGCTGGATCTCAGCCGGTTGCGGCATCTGCTGGCGCTGGACCGGCCGGATTTAAAAGACAAGCCCTTTCTCGCGCACACCCCACCCGGCTTTACATCCAAAGACGACGATGTTTTCGACGTGATCCGCCAGCAGGATCAGTTGCTGCATCATCCCTACGAATCCTTCCAGCCGGTGGTGGAATTTCTGCGCAAAGCCGCCAAAGATCCGGATGTGCTGGCGATCAAGATGACGCTCTATCGGCTGGGCCGCAACTCGCCGATCGTGGAGGCGCTTGCTCGAAGCGGTGGAGAACGGCAAGCAGGTGGCGGTGGTGGTGGAGCTAAAAGCCCGCTTCGATGAAGAGAGCAACATCGAATGGGCCCGGGCGCTGGAACGCGAAGGCGTGCACGTGGTGTACGGCCTGCTGGGCTTGAAAGTGCACTCCAAGGTGATCCTGGTGGTTCGCCGCGAGGGCGATGTCATCCGCCGATATTGTCATCTGGCTACGGGCAACTACAATCCCGCCACCGCGCGCCTTTATACCGACCTCGGCTTGTTCACCTGCGATGAAGAGATCGGCGCGGACGCAACCGATCTGTTCAATTACCTGACCGGCTATTCGCGCAAGAAGACCTTTCGAAAACTGCTGGTGGCTCCGCTCAATCTGCGGCAGCGGATGGAAGAGATGATTCTGCGGGAGATCGAGATCCAGCGCCGTGGGGGCCGGGGCCGGATGATTCTGAAGATGAACGCGCTGGAGGACGGCCCCATCATCAAGCTGCTGTATCAGGCTTCGCAAGCCGGCGTGGCGACGGACTTGATCGTGCGCGGCGCGTGCTGCCTGCGGCCCCAAACGCCTGGCGTCAGCGAAAACATTCACGTCCGCAGCGTGCTGGGGCGGTTCCTGGAGCACAGCCGCATCTTTTACTTCCGCAACAACGGCGCCGAGGAATGCTACCTGGGCAGCGCGGATTTGATGCCGCGCAACCTCAATCGCCGCGTGGAAGTGCTGTTTCCCGGTGAACCGGCCGGAAATGCATCAAGCGGATCCGGGATGAGATTCTGCATTCCTACCTGCACGATGAGATCGGCGCTCGGCACATGTCCAAGGATGGCTCCTACTCGGCGAAATCGCGCCGGGCAGGGCGCGGACTGCCAGGCGTGGTTCCTGGGTCAACGAACCATCTCGCCACTGCGTTAGCGTCCTCAGACCGCGTTGCTCGGCCCCGGCGGTGCGCTAAACTAAACAAATCCCGGTGGAAATGGATTTGCCGGAAAAACCAAGTCATGAGACTGGCCCTTTTCGGCGGCACCTTCGATCCCATCCACAATGCCCATCTCACTGTGGCGCGCGAAGCCGCCGGCCAGTTTCACCTGGACCAGGTATGGTTCATTCCGGCCGCGCATCCGCCGCATAAGTCCGATCACACCGGCGCAACTTACGAGGACCGCTTCCGCATGACGGAGCTGGCCTGCCAGGACGATCCGCGGTTCGTTGCTTCGCGATCTGGAAGCGGGAGACGAGCAAGAGCTATTCGGTGGACACCGTGGAACGCGTGCGCGCTTTGGGCGAGCAGCCCTACTTCATCATCGGCGCCGATGCGTTCGCCGAAATCACGAGTTGGCACCGCTGGCAGGACTTGGTCCGGCTCACCGAGTTCATCGTCGTAACACGGCCCGGCCATCAATACGCGACGCCGCCGGGAGCCCGTGTGCATCGGCTGGAAACCGTGGCGCTGCCCGTATCTTCTTCAGAAATAAGGAGAAAACTGGCTGCCGGCGAGATTCCCGCGGAGTTGCCCCCGGCCGTGGGCCGTTACATCGCCGAGCGCGGCCTATACCAACTCTCGCCGGGGCGGGTGGAGCAGCGCTTTAAGAGCGCATTGTTCAACTACCGTTCACCAAGCTGTAATGCACTTGTAACGCAAATCGGGTTACCTTCAAGGAAAGGCCCATGAAGAAAATCGTCCTGATCGAAGATGATTCCGACCTCTTCGCCCTGCTGAAGTACAACCTGGAAAAGGAAGGGTTCGCAGTCGCCGGCGCGCAAACGGGGCGCGGCGCTATCGAGCTGTGCCGTCGCGAGCGCCCGGATCTGCTCATCCTCGACATCATGCTGCCGGATTCCGACGGCCTGGAGATTTGCAAAGGCCTGCGCAATCATTCCGAACTGGCGCACGTGCCGATCATTTTTCTGACCGCCCGCGCTTCGGAGACCGACCGCATCCTGGGTCTGGAGCTGGGAGCGAACGATTACATCGTCAAGCCATTCTTCATCCGTGAACTGATCGCCCGCGTCAAGAACCAGTTCCGTACGGCCAAACCTCGCCGGCCCGCACGGTCAGGGCGGGGGATCTGGAGCTGGATCGGGCAAGCTGCCGGGTTACGTTGCGAGGGGCCGAAGTGGCGCTCACCGCCACCGAGTTCCGGCTGCTCGAGTTTCTCATGAGCCGTCCGGGCGTGGTGTACAGCCGCGAGCAGCTTCTGGATGCCGTCTGGGGACATGACCGTGCCGTGACGGATCGAACCGTCGACGTATATATCCTGCGCCTGCGCCAGAAGATCGAGCCAGATCCGACCAACCCTTCGTTTATCCGCGCGGTTCGGGGCTTCGGCTACAGCTTCAACGAGCACACTGTGGAAACTGGCGCAAAGACCTCGGCCGCGGTCTGAACCGCTCGCTTACATTGCCGCTCCGTTACCGAGCCGCGACCGTGAGGGAGCGGTCCTAAGTGACCGGCGGATCCACGCTGCCGATCGAAAACAGCGAAAACTCATCTTCCGGCCATTGGGTGGGCCGGCCTTTTTCCTCGCGCATGTGATGGTATCGGCCGCTGAAGAAAAGTAGCGGCTTGCCTTCGCTCGCTTCGAAATGTTCCACGCGGCTGATGTAGAGCGTGTGGTCGCCCGCGGGGTGAATATCGATGACATCCACAACAAAGTACGCCACCGCTCCTCCGATCAGCGGAAGGCCGTTGCGATGCACGAAGCGAACGTGCAGGTCCGGCGACTTGCGTCCCGCGAAATGGTTGCTCAGCGCATCCTGATCTTCGGCCAGCACGCTGATTCCGAAGCGCCGCACGTGGGGCAGGATGCGGTGCATGTTCGAGCGATTGTCGAGCGAAACCAAAATCAGCGGCGGATCGAGCGAGACGGACACGAACGCATTGGCGGTCATTCCGTGCGTCTGTTCTTCGTATTCGGCGGTGAGAACGGTAACGCCGCTCGCGAAGCGCCCTAATGCGTTGCGGAATTGTCTGGTGTCAATCTGCTGATTCGCCACTGAGAACGGTTATTTTCGGCCGTTCTTCATTACAACACTAATGTCGTTGGGATTGATCAGATCCGGCACCGTCCAGCCATCCAGGTCGTACTCGGCCATGCACTGTTCGGCGAAACCCTTGTACTTGGCGGATTGCCCCAACTGATCGGCCACCATCAACGTTTCAAAACGAATGCTTTCGTGATTACCGAAGTAGTTGCGCTCGTACAGCTCATGCCGGCCGCCAAATTCGGTGCCGATCGCATCCCACATCAGCTTCATTAGCTTCACGCGATCCAGCGCCGAGTAACCGTTTGAGCCGCGCACGAAGGTTTCGAGATAATTCCGAATTTCGGGCACCTTGAAATCGTTGGCGTGAGAAGGCAGATAGATGAGCGCGCTCGCCAGCACGTTTTCGATGATCTCTTTGAGGCGCGGATAGATGAGATTGGACGCGACGCGATACGCCAAACCGTAATCCAGATTGGGCAGCACATAGCCCGGTGTCCAAGGCGTGGTGGTGCGCGCCATGGCGTCCGTGAGACCCCAGAACAAATTGCGCCACGCCAGCACTTCACCCACCTGCGCCTGCACGCCGCGGAAATCCTTGGAGCCGGTAGCTTCCACGCCCTTGAGCAGCAGGCCTGCGATGAAATCGAGCTTGACTGACAACCGCACGCAGCCATGGAACATGAACCGCGGCAGGAAGCCGGAGCGCGGGAAAAAGTTGTTGACCTTGTCGATGTCGCCGTACGCGAACACGTTCTCCCAGGGCACCAGGACTTTGTCGAAGACGATGATCGAATCGTTTTCATCCAGCCGGCTGGATAGCGGGTAATCGAACGGGCTGCCCATGGCCGCCGCGGTCATCTCATAGGATGGGCCGGCAGAAGAGCTTCACGCCGGGCGAATCGGTGGCCACGATGCAGACGAACGCGAAATCCTTGGTCTTGATGGGAAGCGCGCCGTTGTTCGCGATGAAATTGTAGTGTGTCAGCGTGGAGGTGGTGGCCACCACTTTGGCGCCACTGATCACCAGGCCGGCGTCGGTTTCTTTCTCCACGTGCATGTACACGTCGCGAACTTCCGACAGTTCCTTGTTGCGATCCACCGGCGGATTCACGATCGCGTGATTGACGAACGTAACTTCTTCCTGCACCTTCTTGTACCAGCGGCGCGCATTCTCCTGAAACGGCGTATAGAAATCGGAGTTCGCGCCCAGCGTGGCCAGGAACGCGGCCTTGTAGTCTGGACTGCGGCCCATCCAGCCATAAGTAACCCGCGCCCATTCGGCGATAGCGTCGCGCGAGGCCACCATTTCCTCGACGTTATGCGGAGCTTTGAAAAAGTGATGCGTGTAGCCGCCGCTGCCGGTGTCGGTCTCGGTGCAGAGGATGGATTTGCGCTCATCGTGCAACGCGTCGTAGAGACGAGCCAGCATGCGGCTGGTATTGCGGAAGGCCGGATGCGTGGTGACATCCTTCACCCGCTCGCCGTAAATCCAAATTTCGCGCCCGTCGCGCAGGCTCTCCAGAAACTCCGCCGAAGTGAACGGCTTGGTGCGCGTAGCGCCGAAAGTGGGTTTGGCTTGTGTGGACATGGTCTTCTCCGTTATGCGAATTTCGTCCAATCGCGCTCAAATCGGAATACTTCTTTGGCGGGCGGCAGCGGCGCTTGCGTCTCAATCCAGCGGACCGGTTCCGCTCCCTGGTTGGCAAAACTATGGATGCATCCCACGCCGGTCCATATGACATCGCCGGGACCCAAGTCATAGCTCTTGCCGTCCGCGACGGCGTGCACGCGTCCACCGACGATGAAATAAGCCTCTTCGAAGGTATGATCGTGCGGATCGATCTTAGCGCCCGGCGAGTACTGAATCAAGAACAACGATTGATGCGTGGCGCCGAACGAGCGATCGACAAACATCTTGATGGCGACGCCGGTGGTGGGATTGAACCCTTCCATCTGCGACGGTCCGCCGGGGCGCGGCAGTTGCGATTCATCGAAGTGGCCGATGGGAGCAGTGGCGTCGGGAACCGCGGCTTCGCTGGTGAAAAAAGTGTCCTGGCCGTACTCAACGGGACGCGGTTGCGGCGCCTGCATCTCGAGCCACCGGGCCGTGGCGGCGCCGGCGTTTTTCCAGGAGTGCGGCGCGCCGGTTGGAATCAAGCCGAAGTTGCCGGGACCTAGCGCGTGGGTTTTGTCCCCGACCTGAACCGCGACGCTGCCTTCCAGAATGTAGAAGCTCTCTTCAAACGAGTGCAGGTGAGGCTGAACGGCGCCGCCGGAATCCAGAAAACAAATGCTGGCGCCCATATGAACCGAGCCCATGGCCCGATCCACGAAGGTGACGCACCGGAAACCGGTGCTGTGCGATCGGTAGAGCTGGGGGGTGCGGGCGGCGGCTGGGTCGATCTTGGAGACAGCGTGCATGGCAGTAGTGGATCTATTATGGCTCTTATCCACCCTACCGGACGGGCTCGCGACGAGCTAGCAGGAAGCTCACTCCGGTGAACAGAATCGTGACTCGGAGGGCGCTCGCGTTAGCTCGCGCGGGGTTGGGGATTGGCGGTTGGCCAAGACTGGTTGGACAGAGCCTGTGTCACACTAAAAGTGGATGCCGCTGGTTCCACCGTATATCGAAGCGTTGCGTCCTTATGAGGCCGGGCGCAGCATTGAAGAGGTTCAGCGCGCCTATGGCTTAAGCCGCGTCAGCAAGCTGGCTTCGAACGAGAATCCGCTGGGCCCTTCGCCGCTGGCGATCGAAGCCATGGCCCGCGTGATGAGCGGCCTGAACTATTATCCCAACAGCGGCCTGGATCTGCGCCGCGTTCTGGCCGAGAAGTTTGAGGCCAAGATCGAAAACGTGATCGCGGGCAGCGGGTCGGAAGGCATCATGTCCAACATCATTCGCGCCTTCCTGTGCGATGAGGACGAAGTGCTGACCACCGAGGCTGCGTTCCTCGGGTTTCCGTGCTGGCGAAGTCGCGCGGCGTGGCGTATCGCACGGTGCCTTATCGCGACTGGCATTATGACCTGACGGCGCTTGCGGGCGCGATCACCGAGCGCACCAAGATCGTCTATCTGGCGAATCCCAACAACCCCACCGGCACAATTTTTTCCAAGCACGAGTTCGACGCCTTCTACAGGCATGTTCCCGAGCGCGTCCTGATCATTCTGGACGAAGCCTACTTCGAGTACGCCAAGGACACGCCGCGTTATCCCGATTCGATGCATTATCGTTACGACAACGTCATTACCTTGCGGACGTTTTCCAAGGTTTACGGACTCGCCGGGCGTTCGCATCGGCTATGGATTCGCGCACGAAAGGCTGATCGCCAACTTACTCAAGGTGAAGCTTCCGTTTGAACCCGGCACGCTGGCGCAAGCCGCCGGCATCGGAGCGCTGGCCGACAAGGAGTTTCTGCATAGGTCGCTGGAGCTGAATGCGCGCGGGCTGAGGTTTCTTACAACGGCGCTCCGGCGAGATCGGCCTTACCGTTGTGCCGTCGGAAGCGAATTTCGTGATGCTTGTGCTGCCCAGCGCGGAGCACGCTGCACGACTTACCAGCGAGTTACTTCGGCAAGGCATCATCATCCGGCCGCTGGCCAGCTTTGGCCTTCCGAATTGCGTTCGCATTTCCACCGGAACCGCCGAAGACAACCAGCGCTGTGTAGCAAGCCATACAAGAAGTTAGAGGTACCTTTATCATGCAACAGTTAGTGGAAAAACCCGTCCCTGAGAAAGCCCCCGTCGATTTTCTCCCGCTCAATGGCACCGACTATGTGCGAGTTCTATGTCGGAAACGCCAAGCAGGCGGCTTATTACTATCGCGCGGCTTTCGGAATGAAGCTGGTCGCGTATCGCGGCCCGGAAACCGGCACGCGCGACCGCGTTTCCTACGTCCTCCAGCAGGGCAAAATTCGCTTCGTTCTCACCACGCCGCTTTTGCCGGACAGCGCCATCGCGGACCACATCAAACGGCATGGCGATGGCGTTCGCGAGATCGCGCTTTGGGTGGATGATGCCGAATCGGCGTATCAACGAAACTACCCGGCGCGGCGCGCGCGGCGTGCAGGAACCCACGGTGCGCGAAGATAAAGACGGCCGCGTTCGCATTTCCGTCCATCGCCGCTTACGGCGACACAATCCACGCTTTCGTCGAGCGCAAGGATTATCGCGGGCGTCTTTTTCCCGGCTTTCCGCGCGGTGGAGGACGGCGACGATCCGATCGCCCGGCCCACCGGCCTGCTGCACATCGACCACATGGTGGGCAACGTCGGCTGGGGACAAATGGACTCCTGGGTCGGCTTCTATCGCGACGTCATGGGGTTCCAGCTCTACCAGCACTTCGACGACAAGGACATCAGCACCGAGTATTCGGCCCTGATGTCGAAAGTGATGTCGAACGGCAATGGCCGCGTGAAGTTTCCGATCAACGAGCCGGCGGTGGGCAAGAAGAAATCGCAGATCGAAGAGTATCTGGAGTTCTATGGCGGCCCCGGCGTGCAACATATCGCCCTGGCGACCGGCAACATCATTGAGACCGTGTCGAAGATGCGGGCGCAGGGCATCGAATTTCTGCGCGTCCCGAGCCACTTACTATGACGATCTGGAGAAGCGCTGCGGCAAGATCGACGAACCGGTGAGCGAACTGGCCGACTTAGGCATCCTGGTGGATCGCGACGACGAAGGCTACATGCTGCAGATCTTCACCAAGCCTGTGGAGGACCGGCCGACGTTGTTCTACGAAGTAATTCAGCGCAAGGGCAGCCGCAGCTTCGGCAAAGGAAATTTCAAGGCGTTGTTTGAGGCGATCGAGCGCGAGCAGGCCTCGCGCGGCAATTTGTAACGGGCGCGCTTACTTCGCGGCTTCCGCCGCTTTTGGCTTCCTTGGTCTCGCCCTTCAACTCCGCCGCCAAAATGGGCTTCAGCGCGGCCAGCGTCACTTCTCCGTTGTACTGCTTGCCGTTGATGTAGAACGACGGCGTCCCGTAAACGCCCGCGGCTTCGCCGTCGGCGAGGTCCTTCTCGACGACGGCTTTGTACTTTCCGGAAACCAGATCGGCCTTGAACTTGTCCATGTCCAGGCCGATGTCCTTGGCCCAAATCAGAATGTTGTCGCTCGAAAGCTGCCTGATAATTCTTGAACAGGACGTCGTACATCTCCCAGAACTTGCCCTGCTCGCGCGCCGCCAGCGACGCTTCGGCCGCCAGCTCCGCATGGGGATGCATGGAAAGCGGGAACTGCTTGTAGATCAGCTTCACGTCCTTGGGATAGGCCGCCATCATGATGTCCACCTGCTTCACCGCCGCGGAACAGAAGGGGCATTCGAAATCGGAAAACTCCACCAGCGTGATGCGCGCGTCGGCTGGACCCCGCACCGGCGCGCCATCCACGGCAATGGTCACCGGGTCTTCCAGCAGCTTCGGCCGATGCGCCTTGGGCGACGCGTCCATCAGCTTGCTGATCTCGATCAGGCTCTTGCCGTCCTTCACGCCCTGGATCGCGATTTTCGCCAGCGCCCGGCTGTAGGAGCAGTTCTGGTCCTTCATGATGCATTCGGCCGTCTTCATCCCGCACTGGCAGGAGCAATCCTGCTCGCGCACGATCTTGAGCACGGCCTTTTTCTGCACCGGCGTCAGTTCGGAAAGATCGACATTGCCGAGCGTCTCGGAAGTCTTCCAGGCGTCGGCGCGGAGGCGCAGTGCTGCAGGCGCGCCGAGCGTCAGGGCCCCAAGCGTGAGGGTGGACAAAGGCAGAGGACAGCTATGCGGAGTCGCATTCTTCTATTATGACTCGAATTTCAGCCGAGTCCTACGAAAGCTCCGCGTGGAGGAAGCTCTTCAGATCTTCCTCATTGACCTCGGGCTCGCCGGGCGCTACATTGCTCAGCTTCCCGGCCTTCATCCAGCTTTCCAGCTGATCCACCAGGCTGAACAGGTGGTCGAAGGAATCGACGATGAACAGCAGCGGCTGGTAGTGGTTGATCTCAAAGCCCTGATTGATGGCCCATTCCAGTTGGATCGGATAGCGCTGCACTTCCGGCGCTTCGATGGCGTGCGCAATCTCGCCATAGGAACTGAGCAGCCCGCTGCCGTACACCTTTAAGCCGTCCGACCCTCGCATCAGGCCAAATTCGATGGTGAACCAGAAGAATCGCGCCATGGCCCGGATGACGCTGGTGAGGTAATGCGCCCGCGTGTCGGGCCCGCGAATCCCCGCCGCCATCTCCGCGGCCGTATGCGCGCATTCCCCGAAGCGCACCAGCGCCTCGGCGAAATGTCTTGTCGGTGTGCATGGGAACGTGGCCGGCTACGTCGTGGAAAATATCCGGCTCCGGCAGGTAATCCAACTTGTCGGAACGGCGAATAGTGACGGTGGTAGGGAAAGGCGCGATTGCGGAGGCAATCGAAGAAGACAAAGGCGCGGAACATAGCCGCTCACGGCCTTGGTCTGAAATCCGGTCAAAGGCTTCAGAAATCGATTGACATCTTCCAGGTGCGGGATGCGGTCCGGATCCAGGCACAGCGAATGGATGCCTTTCAGGAAATGCTGGTTGGCGTAGCGATCCCAGCGCGGCAGCATGCGCGCGTAGAGCTTGCGCCAAGCCTCGTGATTTTCTTCGGAGTAAAGATCGTAGGGCTGCTGGATGTAGAGCTGGCCGGCCGCTTTGGCCTGCTCGATAAACGGCGACTCGTTCGTAGTCATACTCGGACTAAACGAACTAACAGATGAGCTTTTCATAAATCGCTCTCCGTCCATATCATCGCTCTAAACAGCACCACGCGCAAGTGGTGCCAACTTGGGCAGCCCGTCTAAACGCGCCGTATACTGGAGGTGGAGAGCAACATGTATCCGCTCAAAAAAGGCAAAACCACCAATCAGGCCCACGTCGGCCTGCCCGAGGGCACTTTCGAGGAAGAGCACGGCCGCAAGGGCTTTTACGGCAAATCGGCGCATCTTTACCACGCGCATCCGCCCACAGGATGGATTCGCTTTGAAGGCAAGCTGCGGCCGCACTGTTTCGATCTGAATCGGCTCAAGCCGGGCGATCTGAACGACGCCGAAGGGCTGCCCGCCGCGTTCCTGGGAAACGACGACATCCGGCTATCGGTATCCCGCAGAAGCGACCCGATGCCGTTTTACTTCCGCAATGCCGATGGCGACGAGCTGTACTTCGTCCACCGCGGGCACGGCAAGATCGAAACCGATTTCGGACCGCTCGATTTTGAGCCGGGCGACTACATCAACATCCCGCGCGCCGTCACGTACCGGATTGTTCCCGAGACGCGCGACAATTTCTTCCTGATCGTTCAATCCAAGCACGAGTTCGAGCAGCCGGAGAAAGGGCTGCTGGGCCAGCACGCGCTGTACGATCCGGCGGCCATCATCACGCCCGAGCCCGCGCCCATCCTGAACGACAATGCCGAGTGGGAAGTCCGCATCAAGGCGGAGGACGAGATTTCGAAAGTGGTCTATCCGTTCAATCCCCTCGACGTGGTCGGCTGGAAGGGCGACCTGACGGTGTGGAAGATCAACATGCGCGACATCCGTCCGGTGATGAGCCATCGCGCCCATCTGCCTCCCAGCGCGCATACCACATTCGTCACCGAAGGCGCGGTGGTGTGCAGTTTTCTGCCGCGGCCGCTGGAAGAGGACGAAGACGCGCTGCGGGTCCCGTTCTTCCATCGCAATACCGACTACGACGAGTTCATCTTCTATCACGACGGCGATTTTTTCAGCAAGGACAACATCAAGGCCGGGATGGCGACGCTGCATCCGCGCGGCATCCATCACGGGCCGCATCCCAAGGCGCTGGCCAATCAGAAGAAGAAGACGCACACCGACGAGTACGCCGTGATGCTGGACGGTCTGAATCCGATTCACGTTCTGCCCGCGGGCGAGGATGTGGAATGGAAGGACTATTGGGCGAGCTGGATGGAAAAGAAACCTGTGGAGACCCGCTGATTGATAGTTGACCCCGGTTCCACGGACCATTCCAGCGTCTACAAGCTTCTGATCGGATCGGTGGTTCCACGCCCGATCGCTTTCGTTTCCACCATCAATCCAGAAGGCGCGTTCAATGTCGCGCCTTTCAGTTTTTTCACCGTTGCCAGCTCGAATCCGCCGGTGCTGGTCTTCACGGTCGGGCAACGCGCCACTCCAGATCCTCGCAAAGACACATTGCGCAACATCACCACCGCGCGCGAGTTTGTAGTGAACATTGTTTCGGAAGAAATTCGGCGCGAAGATGAATATCTGCGCGGGCGATTATCCGCCGGACGTGGATGAATTTCAGCTCTCCGGCCTGACGCCGATCCCAAGCGATCTGGTGAAAGCGCCGCGCGTCGCCGAGTCCCACGTCAACATGGAATGCCGCTTGCTCTACACCATCGCGATGAGCGGACTGGTGAACGGGGGAAATCTCGTGCTGGGCGAAGTGGTGCGCTTCCACATTGACGACGCGTATTTCAACAACTATCGGATCGATCAGGACAAGCTGCGCGCCATTGGCCGCATGGCCGGCAATAGCTACACGCGCACGATGGATCGTTTCGACATGATCCGCCCAGCGTAGCCGGGACCAAGGAAACTGAACCGCGCCTAACCGAGCCGCCACCAAAGGGAGCGGTCCCTCAGTTCGCAAATAGCCGGTCGAAAATCTCGCGCGTCCGGTTCTGGATCTTCGCCAGTTCGGCCTTTAGCGGCTGACCCTTGCGATGCTCCGGCGTCCAGCGATGCACCAATTCAGTGAGCACCTGCAGGTGCGCTTCCGAGTTCGGCAGGCTGGCTTCGGCGTGACCGGAGTAGACGCGCAAGGCATGATCCACGGCGCGATAGAACGTCGCCGCATCCAGCAGAAATTCCGCGTCGGCGCGCTCCAGATGGCCGGTGGCTTCGATGATATTGATGCGCTCCGGCGTGTTCAGAACCTTGTAGAACAGGCCGCCGGCTTTCAAGCGCAGAAACAAAAGCGAGAAATCGATATCGTAGAATCCGCCGTGGCCGGCTTTGAGCGGATGATCGGGACCCTGCTCCTTCTCCAGCCGCAGGCGCATCTGCCGCAGGTCCTTCTTGGAACGGCCGCTCTGCCCGTACCGCCGCCAGTCCACTTTCTGCAACTCGTTGAGAAAGTTCGTGGCGCGCTCGGTATCGCCCGCCACGGCGCGCGACTTCATGTACGCGATGCCTTCCCAAGCCTCGGCGCTCTTAGCGAAATATTCCTTATAAGCCGCTTCCGATTGCAGCAGCGCGCCCGCGCTCCCGTTGGGCCGCAACCGCGTGTCCACGGTGAACATGACGCCCGAGCCGGTGTAGGCGGTGATCAAATCCACGATGCGCTCGGCCACCCGCGTCCAGAACACGTGTTCGTCATGATCCTCGTCCGGCAACACGAATACCAGGTCGGCGTCGGAAGCCAGGTCGAACTCGCGCATTCCCAAACGGCCCAGCGCGATCACCATCAGCTGCTGGCGCGGTTGATAGCCAGGCGTGGCGGGCGGATGCGATCGGACGATGTGTTCCACCGCCATCTGGTAGCAGGCTGCTATGGCCGTGTCGGCCAGATGGGAGGTCTGATGCAGCGTTTCGAACACCGGCACGCGCTGGCACATGCTGGCGGCCTGGATGCGAAACATCTCGCGCCGGAAATAGCGGCGCAGGTCGGAGATGTCATCGAAGGTCGCCGCAACTTTTGTCTCACCAGGATCCGCCGAACTCGGAAGCTGGCAGAATTCTTCGATCAGATGCGGAACGCGAACCAGCTCCTCGGCAAAGTAAGGGCTGTGTTCGAAGATGTCGAGCGTGAAGCGCGCCACCTGGGGATCGGAGTTGAGCAGCGCGAGCAACCTGGAATCCGGCATCAGCTTTTCGAGAAAATGTTCAAAGGCCCCCGCGCCACGCCGCAATTCGATGAGGGAGACCGCTTGAGCCAGCGCGGGCGCGCGTTCATCCAAGAACCGGATCAGATTGCTGGACGTGGGCTCCACCACGTCCGGCGCTTCAATTTGCGGGGCGCTGATGCGAGCGGCGGCCGGCGGAAGGCTGTAATAAATAGGCCGCTGGGCATGGATCACGCGCTCGTAAATTTCCTGCACCGCTTCCAGATGCGCGTTCAACTCCTGCAGCAGCTTTTCGCCGGAAGGCGCGCTGCCGAATTGCGCGCCGGCATTTTTCTCGCCAGCAGATCCAGCTCGCGCGGCGACCTCGGCAGGGTATGGGTCTGACGGTCCTCGGCGAATTGCAGCCGGTGTTCCAGGTTGCGCAAAAAACGATAGGCGGCGATCAGGCGCCCGAACTCGGCGGCCGAAAGCAGATCCTTTTGGCTGAGACGCGAAAGCGCCAGCATGGTTCCGCCGTGCCGCAGCCAGGGAACACGCCCGCCGTGCAAACGCTGCAGGCACTGCACCAGAAACTCGACGTCCCGGATGCCGCCGGGAGCCAGCTTGACGTCAAATGCCGATTTGCCGAGCTTCCGCTTGCTCAGCTTTTCGCTGATGCGCTCGCGCGTAGCCGATACCTCTTCCACCGCCGAAAAATCGAGCGTGGTGGAATAGATCAACGGCTCTACCGTCGCTGAGCAGCTCACGTCCGGCTTCCGGATCGCCCGCCGCCACGCGCGCCTTGATCAGCATCTGCAATTCCCAATCCCGCGCGCGGGTTTGATAATAGCTCTTTGCGCCGTCCAGCGAAATGCAGACCTCACCCAGGCTGCCATCCGGGCGCAGGCGCAGATCCATGCGGTAGCACAGGCCCTCGGCCGTGTAGGTGGAAAGCAGTTCGGTGTATTGGTTGGCTACCTTCTTGTAAAATTCCTTGTTCGAAATGGGATGCTCGCCGTCGGTCTCGCCGTTCGCCGCGTACACGAACATCAGGTCGATGTCGGAGCTGTAATTCAGCTCGCGCCCGCCCAGCTTGCCGAGCGCGATCACCGACATTCCGCACTCCCGCACTTCGCCGTCCTCGTCCACGTAGCGCGGCGTGCCGTGCCGCGCCACCAGATCCGCGCGAATTCGCTTGTAGCTGACGTGCAGAATGGCGTCGGCCAGGTTCGAAAGTTCTTCCGTGGTCTCCGACAAACTGCCGAGCCCCAGCACGTCTCTCAGCAGGATGCGCAGAATCTGCTGGCGGCGGAACAGCGCGAGCGACAATGCCAGCGGCTTGGCCTCCGGCTGGATTTGCCGCGGCTCATGCTTGAGGAATTTTCCCAGGCGCTTCTTGTATTCGCCCGCCGTCAGCACGCGGCTCATCCCAGTGACTTCTTCCAGCCACTGCGGATTCTGCAAAATCTCTTCGGAAAGGAAGCGGCTGAAAGAAGCAACCGTGATCAGGTACTTCAACACCGCGGTGCGTCTGCACCAGCGCTTTGAAACGCATCCGGCTGCTGTTGTTTCAAACTCACCAGATAGTGGATGGCCGCGTCGGGATCCGCCGCCGATGCCAGCAACACTTTCAACTGATCTTGTTCTTCGGGCGGGAGACCCAGCGAAAGGAGGGCCGCCTCTCCGCGCGCGAGAGCGGGCCTGCGGAGGGGCATGGCTGTCGAGCAGAGCTGGGCATTCAGTACTTAGACGACTTGGTCTACTAACTCGATTATATCCTTCGGATGGATGATGCCGCCGTGCACCACGCGAGCATAGAATCCGGCCAGCCCCCAGCGCGGCGACGAGGCATCGCTCGCGTTCACCTTGGCGCATCGTAAACCGCCTGCTTGATGGACGGGCCGTAAACATCCAGCGTGGTGCAGGGCGCTGCGCATTTTCGTGATCTCGAGCAGCACTTCGCCGACGCGATAGCGCTGGCCGATCCGCATCTGGCGCCGGTCCAGCCCCACGGTGGTGAGGTTTTCACCCAGCGCGCCGGGAAAGACCGGATAGCCCTGTGCGATCAGTTGCCCGATGCCTTCGCTGGTGATCAGCAGCACAGCCTGGTTCGGCCCGCCGTGAATTTGCGGATGCGCCCACGAATCGCCACGGATTCCTTCCGGCGTCACCTCGGCCTCCGCAACGGGGCGTTTGGGAACGCCTCCCGGCGAGATGTTGATTTGAACGATGGAACCCGTCATTACTACTATTCTATTTTGGCTAACTATTCCACTTTGGTCAGCTTATCCACCCGGCGCAGCGCCGGAAACAGCCAGTTCCACGCCAGCACAATCGCGATGGTTCCCGCCCCGCCCAATACCACCGCCGGAACCGCGCCGAACCATTGCGCCGTGATTCCCGATTCGAATTGGCCCACTTCGTTCGACGCTCCGATGAACAGCATGTTCACCGCGCTCACGCGGCCGCGCATTTCGTCGGGCGTGGTGAGCTGCACCAGCGTGGAGCGCACAATCACGCTCACCATATCGAACGCGCCCGTCAGCATCAGCGCAATCAGCGACAGCGCTATGACTGTGCGACAGCCCGAAGACAATGGTGAACACGCCGAATCCGCACACGCAGTACAGCATGGCGAGGCCGGCCCGCCGCCGCAGCGGATAGTGCGCCAGCAGAATCGCAACCGTAACAGCGCCCACGCCCGGCGCCGCGCGCAGCACTCCCAGTCCATACGGACCCGTGTGCAGGATCTCGCCGCGCATAAACCGGCAGCAGCGCCACCGCGCCTCCCAGCAGCACCGCAAAAAGATCCAGCGACATGCAGCCCAGAATCAACTTGCTGCGCCAGATGTAGCGGAGCCCGTCCAGGATCATGCCGACCGGCTCCGCCAAGTTTTTCCGCGGCGCGATGTCCGACGCGAACCGCCGACAACAACAGCACCGCGATCGAATACGCGACGGTGGCGCAGGCGTAAACCGGCACGGGGCTTCCCGCAAAGCCGTAGATCAAGCCTCCCGCCATGGGACCCAGGATGGTCGCGGTCTGGAAGAAGGAAGAGCCCCACGTCACCGCGTTAGCGAAAATGTTCCGGCTTCACCAGTTGCGGCAGGAAGGCCTGGCCCGCCGGCCCATTGAACGCTCGCACTGCGCCATTGGCGAGCAGCACCGCGTATATCGGCCATGCCGAAGAGAGTCCGCGCAAAGCCAGCGCAAGCAGAACCGCGGAACAAACCGCGAACGCAGCATAGCAGGTCCGGAGTATCGATTGCCGCGCCAGCCGGTCCGCCGTATGTCCCGCAACCAGGAACAGCACCACGCCGGGCGCGAATTGCGCCAAGCCCACTAGCCCTAGATCCAGCGGGCGATGCGTCAGCGCATAAATCTGCCAGCCCACCGCCACCGAAATCATTTCCGACGACACAATCGACAGAAAACGCGCCGTCATGAACAAGCGGAAGTTTGGATAGCGGAAGGCGACACGCGCGAGCGAGCCGGAACCCGGCTTCATCAATTCGGCCAACTACTAGGTTGACATGGTTACGCCGCCCATAGTGTTCTGGCGCGTGCCTGGCAGCCAATCACTAACCCCGGCGACAGTCAGGGAGCCCTCTTGCGAACCGTGCCCTCAGGGCGTGGTTTAAATATCGTAATAGAGCGCGAACTCGTACGGGTGCGGCCGCAGCCGGATGGCATCCGCCTCATTGCGGCGTTTGTAATTGATGAACGTCTCGATCAGCTCCTCGGTGAAGACGTCGCCCTTGAGCAGGAACGAGTGGTCGTCCTCCAGGCATCCCAGCGCCTCTTCGAGTGACGACGGCATGGAGGGCACCTTCTTCATCTCCTCCGGCGACAGATCGTAAATATCTTTGTCCAGCGGTTCGCCCGGATCCGCCTTGGTGAGAATCCCATCGATCCCCGCCATCAGCATCGCTGCAAAAGCCATATACGGATTCGACGAAGGATCGGGCGGACGAAACTCCACGCGCTTGGCTTTTGGACTCGCCGAATACATGGGAATTCGAACCGCGGCCGACCGGTTTCGCCGCGAATACGCCAGATTCACCGGCGCCTCATAGCCAGGCACCAGCCGCTTGTAGCTATTCGTGGTGGGCGCGATGATGGCCGACAAGCGCCCGCGCGTGCTTCAATAATCCCGCGATGTAGTGCAGCGCCATCTGGCTCAAGCCCGCATATCCATCGCCCGCGAATAGCGGCTTGCCATCCTTCCACAAGCTCTGGTGGGTGTGCATCCCGCTGCCGTTGTCGCCGAACAGCGGCTTGGGCATGAACGTTACCGATTTGCCGTATTGATACGCCACGTTGCGGATCACATATTTGTACAGCATCATGTTGTCGGCCGACTTGATGAGCGTGTCGAAGCGCTGATCGATCTCGCATTGTCCGCCGGTGGCCACTTCGTGGTGATGGCACTCAATGTTGATCCCGCAGTGGATCATGGTCTCCACCATCTCCGAGCGCAGGTCTTGATAGTGATCGGTCGGCGGAACCGGGAAATAGCCTTCCTTGTAGCGCGGCCGGTAGCCCAGGTTCTGGCCCTCGCGCCCCGAATTCCAGCGACCTTCTTCGGCGTCGATAAAGTAGTAGCCCGAATGCTGGTTCTGATCGAACCGCACGTTATCGAAAATGAAGAACTCGGCTTCCGCGCCGAAATACGCCGTATCCGCCAGCCCGCTGTTCTTCAAATAGCTTTCGGCCTTGCGGGCGATCCAGCGCGGATCGCGTTCGTAGTGCTGCCGCGTGATGGGATCGATCACATCGCTGGTCATCACCAGCGTACGGATTTCCCCAAAGGGATCGATGAACGCGGTGGTCGCGTCCGGGATGAGCAGCATGTCGCTCTCGTTGATGGCCGCCCAACCGCGGATGCTGGATCCATCGATGCCGAAACCCTCTTCAAACGAGTCTTGGGTGAGCTGGCTGATGGGATAGGAGACGTGTTGCTGCAAACCGGGCAGATCCGTGAAGCGCAAATCGACTTGGTGAACTTCTTTGCTTTTCGCAAACTCCAAAACTTCCTGCGGATTCATCTTTCCTCCCTAGATAGCATACAGCGGGTTGACAAGCGACCGGTTCCAAAGCAACCATCGTTCGAGGATTCCATGGGCGACGATTTTGGCGACGGCGGCGATTTTGGAGATTTTGGAGACGACGGCGACGACGGCGATCAGGGCCAGCACGATGATCCAAATGACAAGGTCGATGACGATCAGAATGACGATGATCAGAACGATGATGACCAGCGGCCGACAGACGATCGGAACAAGCCGGCGACAACGGCGATGACAACCTGGACGACATGTTCGCCTCCAGCGACGATCTGCCGCCCGTGGACGATGACGTCTTCGCCAGCGCGTCCGATTTCCCCAATGCCGATGCGTCCGACTTCCAGGACGATTCCGGCGATTGGTCGGCGCAAGACTACCAGCAATCCGCCCAAAACCTCTTCGGCGATCATCCCTACTTCGGCGACACGTTAGCCCAGCAGAAGATCGACGAAGGTTTCCAACCTTACGAGGACACGGGCTTCGATCGGAACTTCGATCAGATTGCGCCCGGGACTTCGGAGACGGTTCAGTTGTTTGAGCGCGAGGGAAGGCTCTTCGCGTTCGGCGTGGTGTCGCAAGCCGTGCTCGAGATGTTGATGGCGCGCTACACCGGCATCGATTGGAACAATATGGAAGTGGCGGTTGCCTCAGAAGGGCGACCCTGTTCCCCCGCAGCCGCTGCCGCCCGCCTTTGCGAACATTGCCGAACAGGACGCCGTGGATCTGCGCAAGTACTCGACGCCCGTCGGCGATCAGGGCCAGACTGGCCGCTGCTCCGCGTTTGCGTGGACCCACGCGGCGGAGATGTCGCGCAATATCCTGAATGAAGAATCGCCCCGGCTGTCGCCCAACTTCACCATGCTCGAATTCCAACGGATGCAGGGCGACGCTCGCGATTATGAATACGCCTACGAAGGTGGCGACGGCACGGTTAGCGGTCCCGACCCCGGCGAGGTGCTGGCGCAATACGGTACCTGCCGGCAGGAATTATGGCCGGACGATCGCCCCAGCCCTGTGACGCGCGAGGAGCAGCTGGAAGCCGACGCGCAACGTTATCGGCTGGAAGCGGCGCCGCTGCCCATCGCGATCGACGATGTCAAGAAGGTCTTGAGCGGCGGATGCCCGGTCCATGTTTCCATGAACACCGGCGCGGCGTTTTCCGATGTGGGCCGCGATGGCGTATTCAATGCAGCCGAGAGGGCCTCGGGCAGACACGGCCGGCACGCGATGCTTGATCGTTGGCTATACGGGGAATTTCTTTACGCTGAAGAATTCCTGGGGAACCGGACTGGGGCGACCAGGGTTTTTGCTATATTCCGAAAAATGTGCTGGCCGCCTCCGATCCGGAGTTTGTGGCGGTGCTTGTTAAAAAGGCCTGGTTAGCGTTCGTGTTCGAGGAACCAGTCGGCGTGGTGTTCGCGATACTCCCGTAAGCGGCTAACATCGTCGTTGATGATTTCTCGTTCGCCTGGCGGCATCCGGTTGTAGCTGGCCACTCGGCCCAATGTATTGATAACACGTTCAAGCTCACGGTCGTCATAAACGTGCTTCGCAAAGTTGCCCTGAAGTTCGTCCAGTTCCGCGATGGTCTTATCGAGACGGAAGTTATCACCACCCCGCGGCCAGGCCGTCGAGCGAACATGCTCCACATCTTTCTTCACCTGTTCAAACAAGCGCCCGTGCCAATGTTCTCCGTGGAAATAAGCGTCGCGGTCGTATGATGAAACGGGTCCTGAGCCGTCGCCATCAACGAAAACGCCATTAGGCTTGCGCCGGCTACACTGTTGAAGAGAAACCTTCTCATGTAACACCTCCTCACCAGTATGACGTTCCGGCCAGGAAGATGCTTCGCGGATCTAAGGTTATCGCGTCTTAGAAGATCGCGCTGTTACTTGCGCTCTATGCGCATGCCGTAGAAAGACCGGTAAACAAAGAACACGGCGATCAGCAGAAATACCGCCGCCAGCACGTCGGTAAACACCGCGCCTTGATCCTTGGTCAGCGAAACGGCCAGTTCCACCGCCAGCAAGCCGAACAGCGTGGTGAACTTGATGATCGGGTTCAGCGCCACCGAAGAAGTGTCTTTGAACGGATCGCCCACCGTGTCGCCCACCACCGTGGCATCGTGCAGCGGAGTTCCCTTCTGCTTCATCTCCGTCTCGACAATCTTTTTCGCGTTATCCCAGGCGCCGCCCGCGTTCGCCATGAAGATGGCTTGATACAGGCCGAATAGTGCGATGGAGATCAGGTACCCGATAAAGAAGTAGGGCTCCACGAACGCAAACGCCAGCGTGGCGAAGAATACCGTGAGGAAGATGTTGAACATGCCCTTCTGCGCGTACTGCGTGCAGATCTCCACCACCTTCTTGCTGTCGGAGACCGAGGCTTTCTCCGAGCTTTCCAGGTTAATGTTGGCTTTGATGAATTCCACCGCGCGATAAGCGCCCGGTGGTTACCGCTTGCATGGACGCGCCCGTGAACCAATAGATCACCGCGCCGCCGGCGATCAATCCCAGCAGGAACGGCGCATATAGAATCGAAAGGTTCGTCAACATTTCCGGCTGCAGTTTGTCGGTCAGGGCCACAATGATCGAAAAAATCATAGTGGTGGCGCCCACCACCGCGGTTCCGATCAGCACCGGCTTGGCGGTGGCTTTGAAAGTATTGCCCGCGCCGTCGTTCTCTTCCAGATTCTCTTTGCCTTTGTCGAAGTCGGGCTTGAATCCGAAGTCCTTCTGGATCTCGCGCGGAAATATTGGGAATGGTCTCGATGGTGGAAAGCTCAAATACGGATTGCGCGTTGTCGGTGACGGGGCCATAGGAATCCACCGCGATTGTCACCGGCCCCATGCCCAGGAACCCGAACGCCACCAGGCCGAATGCGAATACGGCGGGCGCCAGCATCAGCGCCGCGAAGCCCTGAGTGCTGATCCAGGCTCCAATTGCCATCAATGCCAGCATCGCCATGCCCAGCCAAAAGGCGCTGAAGTTGCCGGCCACTAAGCCGGAGAGGATATTGAGCGAAGCTCCGCCTTCTTCGGACGAAATGACCACCTCACGCACGTGCCGCGAGTGAACGGAGGTGAAGACTTTCACCAGTTCGGGAATGATCGCGCCCGCCAGCGTGCCGCACGTGATTACCGAAGAAAGCTTCCACCACAGCGTTGTGTCGCCGCCCAGATTTGGAATAATTTGGCTGGATACCAGATAGGTAGCGCCAATGGAGATTACAGACGTGAGCCACACCAGCGAGGTCAGCGGCGCTTCGAAGTTCATTTTGGCGACGTCGCCGTAGCGGCTCTTGGCGATGGCCTCGTTAATGAAATACGAGATCGCCGAGGAAACCACCATCATGACGCGCATCACGAAGATCCAAACCAGCAGTTGCACCTGAACCAGCGGATCGTTGACGGCTAAAATGATGAAGGTGATCAGCGCTACGCCGGTAACGCCGTAAGTTTCGAATCCGTCGGCGCTCGGTCCAACCGAATCGCCCGCGTTGTCGCCGGTGCAATCCGCGATGACGCCCGGGTTGCGCGCGTCGTCTTCTTTAATCTTGAACACGATCTTCATCAGGTCGGCGCCGATGTCGGCGATCTTGGTGAAGATGCCGCCCGCCACGCGCAAGGCCGCCGCGCCCAGCGACTCGCCAATCGCGAATCCGATGAAGCAGGGGCCGGCGTAATCGCCCGGAATAAACAGCAAAATGAACAGCATCAGCAGCAACTCAATGCTGATCAGCATCATTCCGATGCTCATGCCCGCCTTCAGCGGAATCGCGTTGCAGGGATACGCTTTGCCGGTTAAGCTGGCGAACGCCGTGCGCGAATTGGCGAACGTGTTCACGCGGATTCCGAACCACGCCACGCCGTAACTTCCCGCGATGCCCACCAGGCTGAAAAGAAGGATGATGGGAGCGTCAAAACCTACTTCGCGTCATAATGCGCCAGGCGGCCGAAGTACAAAGCGATGATCACGCCGATGAAGGCTTCCAGAATCAGCAGAAACTTGCCTTGCGTGATCAGATACGTCTTACACGTCTCATAGATCAATTCAGAGATCTCGAGCATGGAGCGGTGCACCGGCAGGTTCCGCAGTTGCGTGAAGGTTGCCAGGCCGAAAAGAAGTCCTAAGGCGCACACCAGCAGTCCCCACATCAATAACGTGCGGCCATTTGTGCCGCCCAGAAATGTGGCTTGCGCCAAATCGGGCAATACCAGGTTTGCTTCGCCACCCGCCGTCGATTGCGCGAAGGCTGGAGCCGGCAGGCTCATCAGAATCAAGGCCGCTAACAGGAGCGGCAAGATAATTAACGTGGCGCGCCGACGAGCAGGCACGCAGACATTCAGCATTCGATCAGTTCCTCCATGAAATCTCGGAAGCCTCCCTGCAAGGGAGACGAGCAGACGGGTATTACGAATCCCTTAAATACCTCCGATCACCATACCGCACTGGGGGGATTGGCGCAACAGCGATAGCACAATCTAAGCCGGCGTTTCGGTCAGACAACCTCTAGAATCAGACACTTAAGATAAAGCGTCTCCGGTACCGTGAGTAAAACCGGATGGTCCTGGGACTGCATGCGCCTTTCCAGTACCCGTAGCTTTCGTCCGGTATCGAGCGATGCCGCCGCCACAATTTCCAGCAGCGTAGCTTCGCTCAAATGGTGTGAGCAGGAGCACGTAACCAGAACGCCACCGGAACCGAGCAGCTCGAGCGCGCGCCGGTTAATCTCCCGATAGCCGCGAACGGCCGCTTCCAGATTTTGGCGTGATTTGGCGAAGGCCGGCGGGTCCAAGACAACGGTATCAAAGCGTTTATGCGCCGACGCGTACCCGGCCAGCAGCTCAAAGACGTCCGCTTCACGAAAATCGATGTTGCCGATTGGGTTCGCTTCGCAATTCAGGCGTGCGGCGCGCAGGGCCGTTTCCGAGCTGTCCACCGCCTCCACGCTTTCGCACCGCGGCGCCAGATGCAGGGCGAAGCCGCCGGTTGATGTGAAACAGTCGAGGGCCCGGCCGCGTCCGTAGCGGGCCGCAGCGATGTAATTTTCCCGCTGGTCCAGAAAAATCCCGGTCTTCTGACCGTGCAACAGGTCGGCGTGCAGCTTCAGCCCGTTCATTCGCACCGCGACAGTCTCTGGAACTTCGCCCGCCAGCACGCCCGTTTGCAAAGGCAGCGCTTCCCGCTTGCGAACTGCCACGTCGTTGCGCTCCGCGATGCCCTTGGGCGCGAAAAGCTCCTCCAGACAACTCACAATCTCAGGCTTGGCGCGATCCATGCCTTGATCGAGAGTCTGAAGAGTGAAGTAGTCGGCGTACCGGTCGATCACGAGGCCGGGCAAATGGTCGCCTTCCCCATGAACCAGACGATAAGCCTCCGAATCCGCCACCACGCGCTTGCGATAAGCTTCAGCCGTGGCGATGCGGCGCAGGTAAAAAGCCCGGTCGATCGTGTCCGCGCGCTCCGAGAGCACGCGCAACGATATCTGAGAGGATTCGCTGTAGTGCGCTGTTCCGAGCGCTGCGCCGCTCGGACCCACCACGACAACGGCTTCACCCGCGGTGGCCTGGCCGCGATCCAGTACGTCGCTCGAAAAGATCCAAGGATGCCCGGACGCAATTCGATTGGCGCCCTTCCGGTTGATCCGCACGCTGTGCAAGATCCCAGTCTAACCGCGCCGCATCGCTTGCAGGCGCGCGATACGATCTTCAGTGGATGGATGGGTGGAAAACAGATTCGTCACTCCACCGCCCGTGAACGGCTGGATGATGAACAGGTGCGCGGTCGCCGGGTTCACGTCCTGCATCGGGATACGCTTCGAGTAGCTGTCCAGTTTTCCCAATGCCGAGATCAGTTCGTTTGGGTTGTGCGTTACTTGCGCCGACGTTGCGTCGGCCGCGTATTCGCGGGTGCGAGAAATGGCCAGCTGGATGAGCATCGCCGCGAAAGGCGCCAGGATCAGCATCACCAACCCCGCCCAGGGATTGCTGCGTTCCTCGTCGTCGCGGCTGCCGCCAAACCAAAACGCCATGCGCGCCAGGAATGTAATCGCCGCAGCAATAGTGGCTGCCACCGAACTGGTCAGAATGTCGCGATTCTTCACGTGCCCCAGTTCGTGCGCCACCACGCCTTCCAGCTCCTGGTTGTTCATCAACTGCAGGACGCCCGCCGTGAACGCCACGGATGCATGCTCCCGATTGCGCCCCGTGGCAAACGCATTGGGCGACGGATCTTGAATCAGCCATAGCCTCGGCATGGGCAAGCCCATGCGCTGGGTAAGGCTCTGCACCAGCGGGAACACGCGCGCGTAGACATCGGGATTCTCTTGCGGCGTCACGGGCTGAGCCGAATACATCGCCAGCGCCATCTTGTCCGAAAAAAAGTAACTGAAAAAATTCAGCCCCACCGCGATTACAAGCGCGATGGCAAGTCCATTCCGGCCCCCAAACATCTCCCCGCCCGCCAGAAGCAGACCGCTCAAGGCTCCGAGAAGCGCTACCGTCTTCAAACCGTTCATAGATTACCAGGATCGCAAAAAGCGGACGGGGTGGCGTAGCCACCCCTGATCCCCAAGCCCAGTTAGTTGTTACTGACTTGCACTTTGATGGCTTTGGGCTTGGCGATTTCCTTTTTGGGAAGGGTGATCGTCAGGACACCGGCTTCGTAGGCCGCCTTTACCTGCTCGGAATCCACCGAGTCTGGCACTGTGAAGATACGAACAAAGGAGCCATGGCTTCGCTCCATGCGATGAAAGCCCTTATTCTTCTCTTCTTTCTCGAACTTCCGCTCACCCTTCACCGTCAGAGTACCGTTTTCGAGCTGGATGTCAATGTCCTTGAGCTCCACGCCCGGGACGTCGGCCTTAAGAACTAACTCGTTCTCCGTCTCCACGATATCCACCGCCGGAGCCCAGGGCCTGGCCTTCAGGCTGTCTTCGCTGAAAAGGCGGTTGATGCTGTCCTGGAAGAGCCTCAGGCCAGTCGGAAAATCTTCAGTATCCGCAAAAGGTGCGAATTTTACAATCGGCATGTCAATTTACCTCCATGTATCTAACTACGATAACAGTATAAAATCTTAGCGTAATATTGTCAATATGCCCCGTGACAAAAATATTTGCGTTTTTTTGTAACTACGACCGAAATGGTCCGTTATACTCAATGAGGGATGTGGGAACCCTTGAAATCCAGGTTCTTGACGTGCTGTGCCGAGAGGCGGATACTGATTGATGCTGCAAATGAGTGTCAATAACGGGGCAGGCCCTGCGCCAGGTGGCGCACCTGCGCGAACACTCGCCCAACTCTCCGAAGGGGAAGCGGGCGTCCTGGATCGCTTGGACCTTCCCGACGACATCGCACGCCGCTTGATGGAGCTGGGCTTTCTTCCAGGCCACATTATTGTTCCCGCTCGCAGCGCACCCGGCGGCGAACCGCGCGTGTATCGTGTGGATGGCTCAGAAGTCGCGCTGCGCCGGGAAACTGCATCGCGCCTGATCCTCCGGCCATCCGACGGGAAGGCTCCCAAACCATGAGCGACTGCCACGATTGCGCCGGATGTGCGGTCGCAGAAGCGCCGCCTTCATCGCAGAAGGGTGCGCGCCAGCACGTCGTCGCCATCATCGGCCCGCCCAACTCGGGCAAATCGACGCTCTTCAACCGCCTCACCGGCCTGCGTCAAAAAGTGGCGAACTTCCCCGGCGTCACGGTGGAACAGCGCGTCGGCAAAGCCAAAATGCACGCCAAGACGCAGCAGCATCACGACGTGGTGCTGGTGGATCTCCCCGGTGTCTACAGCCTGAACCCGCGCTCGGAAGACGAGCAGGTGACCCGCGACGTACTGGCCGGTACCATGCCAGGCATCCCCAAGCCCGATGCCCTGCTCCTGATTCTGGATTGCACCAATCTGGGCCGCCACCTGGTGCTGGCCGCGCCAATCCTCAGCCTGAAACTGCCGACGCTGGTAATTCTCAACATGGCGGACGATCTGAAAAGCCGCGGCGGCCACGTGGATACGGCCGAGTTGGCCAGCGAGTTGGGTTCGCCAGTTGCGCTCATCAGCGCGTCCAAGGGCGAAGGCGTCGAGAAAGTCTTCCAGTTTATGGAAGGTACTTCAGCCGGCACCACGTCGCTCGCGCCTCCGCGCGTTGAGCTGCCGGTTTTGCAAGATATCCCGCGCTGCCGCCAATGGGCGCACGACATTGGAACGGGCGCGGCCTATCGTGCCCCGGCGCCACCCATATGGACGCGACGCTTGGATTCGATCTTCCTGCATCCCATCGCGGGGCCTTTGATCTTCCTCCTCGTTGTCGCTGGAGTTTTCCAGACCATCTTCAGTGGCGCGAAACCTTTGATGGACGGCCTGCAGGCCCTCTTTCTGAAATCCGGGCATGGGATTGAGCACATCCTTCCGCCCTCCATTTTCCGCTCGCTATTAGTGGACGGCATTTTGAGCGGCGTAGGCGCCGTGATCGTTTTCCTTCCGCAAATCCTGTTGCTGTTCCTGTTTATCGGAATCCTGGAGGACTCCGGATATCTGGCGCGCGCCGCCCTGATCGCGGACCGCACCATGGCCAAATTCGGCCTGCAAGGAAAGTCGTTCATCCCGCTGATCTCCGCTTACGCTTGCGCGGTGCCGGCGATCATGGCGACGCGCACCATCGAAAACAAGCGCGATCGCCTGGCCACTATTTTGATCGCCCCGTTGATGACCTGTTCGGCCCGCCTGCCCGTGTACCTGCTGATCATCGCGAGCCTTCATCGCCGATCGGCCCCTGCTCGGCCGTTTCTTCGGAATGCAGGCTGGCGCGCTTGCTTGGGCTGTATGTTCTCGGTTTCGTGGCAGCCATCGCCACGGCGCGCCTGCTGAAATCCTCCATCCTCAAGAGCGAACGCGTACCGTTCGTGCTCGAGATGCCGCCCTATCGCTGGCCCACTTTGCGATCGCTCGGTCTGCGCCTGGTCGACCGTTCCAAAGTTTTCCTGCGACGCGCGGGCACCGTGATTCTGCTGGTGATCGTGGTGCTCTGGGTTCTCGAAAATCTGCCGCGTCAAGAACGGCCAGCCGCCTGAGATCGCCGATAGCTTCGCCGGCATGATCGGCCATGCCGTGGAACCGGTGATACGGCCTCTCGGCTTCAACTGGAAGATCGGCATCGGACTGGTCAGTTCCATCGCCGCGCGGGAAACCATCGTCGGGACGCTCGGCACCATCTACGGCAAGGAAGGCACGGAGGATTCGATGGGCCTGCGCAAAGCTCTACGAAGCGATCTGACACCCGGCGGCGCCATCGCGCTGCTGATCTTCTTCGCGTTCGCCATGCAATGCATGTCCACCGTGGCCGTGGTGCGCCGCGAAACCGGCGGCTGGAAATGGCCCGCCATCCAGTTCGCATACATGACTTTCCTCGCGTACTTCTGCGCGCTGATCGCCAACGAAGTGGTCCGCTCTGGTGTGTTCACGCTGACGGCCCATCGATAATTCCGATCGTCTGGTAGCATAAAATTTCGCCATCCAAGAAAATGCACAACGTTATCATCGTCGGCTCCGGCTGCGCCGGAAACACCGCCGCCATCTATACAGCGCGAGCCAATCTGAAACCTTTGGTTGTCGCCGGGCACGAACCGGGCGGCCAGCTGTCGCTCACCACGCTGGTGGAAAACTTCCCGGGCTTTCCCGAGGGCATCGACGGCCCCCTGCTGGTGGAAAACATCAAGAAGCAGGCCGAGCATTTCGGAGCCGAATACCTGCACGGCACAGTCATCGAAGCCGATCTTTCCAAGCGCCCGTTCCGCGTCAAAGTAGATCACGAATGGCTGGAGGCCCGAACGCTGATCATCGCGTCGGGCGCATCGGCGCGCTGGTTGAACCTGCCCAACGAACAAAAGCTGATCGGCCACGGCGTCTCGAGTTGCGCCACTTGCGACGGCTTCTTTTATCGCGGCAAGAAGATTATGGTGGTGGGCGGCGGCGACTCCGCTATGGAAGAAGCCAATTTTTTGACCCGCTTCGGCGAAGAGGTGGCGCTGGTGCATCGCCGCGAAGATTTTCGCGCGTCGAAGATCATGCTGGAGCGCGCTCGCAACAACCCCAAGATCAAGTTCCTAAACAACACCGTCGTCGAAGACGTCTACGACGCCGGCCAGCATCTGGTCACCGGCGTGAAGCTGCGCAACATGCTAAACGGACGAAACCTGGGAGCGCGACGTGGACGGCTTCTTCGTCGCCATCGGCCATATCCCCAACACCGCGCCCTTCGTGGGGCAAATCGATCTCGATCCCGACGGCTACATCATTTCCCATGGCGGCGCGCGCACCAACATCACGGGCGTTTTTCACGCCGGCGACGTCCAGGACCGGACCTATCGTCAAGCCATCACAGCGTCAGGCGCCGGATGCATGGCCGCCATCGAAGTGGAGCGGTTTCTGGAAGCCGAAGGGCACTAAAAAACCGTATACAATCGCTCCATGCGCAAAGTTATCCTCGGCGCGGGCATTACTCTCGATGGCTGCATCGCGCGGCCGGACGGCGCCATCGACTACCTTCGCATGACCAAAGAGGGCGCCAAGGATTTCGGGCACTTCTTCACCACCATAGACACCATCGTCATGGGCCGCAAAACCTTGGAAGCGGCGATCGCCCTGGGCGGCGGCTCCTATAAATCTCCAGTCGCAGCGCCCACGCACGTCTTCTCGCGCACCCAGCCTGCCGGCGACCGCGATGGCGTCATCTTCACCAAACAATCCCCCGCGGCTTGGCTAAGGAAAATTCGGGCGCGCCCCGGCAAACATATCTTCCACATGGGCGGCGGCGAACTGGCTCGCAGTTTCTTGCAGGCCGACTTAATCGACGAGCTGTATCTCGGTGTCGTCCCCATTCTGCTGGGACGCGGCATTCCCTTCTTCCCCGCCGGCTTCCCACAGCGCAACTTCACTTTGGTGGAGAATAAGACTTACTCGCAAAGCCAGATCTCACTGACGTACCGGCGCGTTCGTTCCAAAAGGAAACGTAAATGAAAAATTCACTCTGCCTCTCACTGATTCTCTGCTGGGCTGCCCTGGCCGCCAGCGCGCAAACCACGGCAGCGCCCACGGGTTCCGTCACCGGCACTCTCTTCGATTCCATCGGCGACCCCGTCGACAGCGCACCCGTGCAGGCGAAGAATACGGAGTCCGGTACCGTGTTCAAGGCCACCACGTCCGTGAAGGGCAAATACACGCTGGCCGATCTGCCACCCGGCAGCTACGACATTTCGGGATCCGCTCCCGGTCTCACGGCCGCTGAAAAGAAGGGTGTCGCCGTCCAGGCATCTCAAACCGCATCTCTCGACCTTCGACTGGGCGACACCACGCAACTCAACACACTGGGGGAAGATCGCCTGCGAATAAGCGCCGACACGAAGCGCCACGCGCCGCCATCCGGTCCGACACCGCGCACCGTTGACGGCAAGCCAGATCTTTCGGGCGTCTGGTGGCAGCCCCGCACCGTGGATCCCGGGAAGCCAGAGTTTCTTCCGGCCGCCCTGGCGATCCAGAAGCAGCGCCGCGACGCCAACGGCAAGGATAGCCCGCAGGCGCATTGCCTGCCATCCGGCCCGCTGCGCAACGGCCCGCTGTGGGAGTTCGTCCAGAGCAAGGATTACCTGGTTTACATTTCGGACGACGAAAGCCCCGGCTTCCACCAGGTCTACCTTGATGGCCGCGGCCATCCCGCCGATCCGAATCCACAGTGGTATGGGAATTCCATCGGCCGTTGGGACGGGGACACACTGGTGGTGGATCGCGTCGGCTTCGACCCGCGAGTTTGGCTCGACATCGAGTCACACCCGCACTCCGACAAACTGCACATCATCGAACGTTACCATCGCCCCGACCTCGGCCATCTTGAAATCGAGATTACCGTCGACGACCCGGGCGTTCTCGCGAAGCCTTGGACCCAGAAACGCGTCGCCGAGCTGGCGAACGAAGAGA
>CAVUKY010000005.1:0-642248 GCA_963742155.1 Bryobacterales bacterium
AGTGCGTCTGCCAATTCCGCCACGACCGCATTAATGAAAAGCTGAAACCAGTTTACTTCTTGTTGGCCGGCGCCGGTGCCTGCGAGGGCGTCACCGTCAACGGAGGCCTGCTCTGCGGCGCCGCCGGAATCACGGGCGCGGCCGGCTTGGCCGGAGTATTCTTCGGAGCCGAGTTCGCCGGCGCTTTTACACGCTCTAAAACGCTGCCCGAGGAAGCCGCCCCGCGTGTCGCCAGAATCGCCAGCGTGAGCGACGTAATCATGAAAATGGCCGCCGCCAGCGTGGTCGCTTTGGAAAGCAGCGTGGTCGACCCGCGCGGACCGAATGCCGTCTGCGATCCCATGCCCCCGAAGGCGCCCGCCAGGTCCGCGGCCTTACCGCTCTGTAACAGCACCACCACGATCAAGAACAGGCAAACCAGGACGTGGATAAACGTAAAAAGAATTGTCATGCGAATCCTTGCGAACGGTTCGGTGTTCTAGATGTTGAATTTGAAACCGGCCGCGACTCCACTCCAGTATAAACTAAAGGCATGGCATTTGCAGGCGCCAGGACCCTGCTTCTAGCTAAGACCGTGCTTCGCAGGAGCTGCCCGTTCCTCGCGCTTTCCGCCGCTTTGGCTGCACCGCCCGTTCCCGCCACGCCCTCGCAAGCCTTGCAAACGCTTTTATCCGGAAACTACGCGCCGCCGGCGGGCTTTCACGCCCGCGCCTCCATCTTGAATTGGAACATCGATCGCGGCAAGCATCTCGACGACATTAAACAGCAAATCCGCCAGCTCAAGCCCGATCTGTGCATCTTTCAAGAAGTAGATCTCGGCGCGCGCCGCACCCACGGCGAGGACGTGGCCAAGGAACTCGCGCAAGCCTTCGCCATGAATTACGTGTTCGCCCCGGAGTTTCAAGAGTTGGGCCAAGGTACGGCCCAGGAACCCGCCTACCACGGGCAAGCGCTGCTCACCACGCTTCCAGTGCGTTCTTCCCGCATGATCCGCTTCCAGCATCAATCGGGATTTTGGAAGCCTCGGCGCTTACTCGCCTCCAGCGTGCCGCTGCTCCAACGGCGCGAAGGCGGACGCGTCGCGCTTACCGCCGAGCTCGATAACGGTGGCAAGACGCTGGTGGTTTATAACCTGCACCTGGAGAGCAAAGGCACCGGCCAGTTGCGCTTAGAGCAGCTCCAGGAGGTTCTCGACGACGCGCAGCGCTATCCCAAGGAAACTCCCATCATCATTGCCGGCGACTTCAACAGCTTTACCGCTAATTCGAGCCTCATCCCCCGGCTGCGCCAGGCGGGCTTTCGAAGCGCGTTCGGCGACCAGCGCGTGCGCACCCATGTCCTTGTCGGCGCGCTGGACTGGGTTTTCGTGCGGGGTTCCATCGAATGCGAGCACGGCCAGGTGCTAAGGGTGCCTGGATCGGATCATTTTCCGATTCATGTCGATGTGCGCCTTTAGCGGCCCACGCGTCTAACAACCAGAGGACCTATGGACTCTCGCGTTTTCTTGCTGGCGGTGGCTGTCTCAACGCTCTCCGCCGCTCCCAATGCCCAGGAGATTGTCAGTAAATCTGTTGACGCTATCAAGGCCGACTGGGCGCAAACCGCGAAATATTCCTACCTGGAGCGCGACGTGGAGAGCAAACGGCACTCTCCGCCCATCGCCAAGACCTATCGGGTGCTCATGCTCGACGGCTCTCCCTATAACCTTGTTACAGCCGTCAACGATCAGCCCCTTTCGCCCGCGGAAAAAGCGGTCGAGCAACGGAAGCTTCGCAGAGAGATCGAAAAACGGCAGAAGGAATCCGCACGCGAGCGGGAAAAGCGCATTGCCCGTTACGCCAGGGAGAGCGACCGCGATCATGAGATGCTCCAGGAAATGGTCGCTGCGTTTGAATTTCACCTGGCGGGCGAGGCGCAGGTGGATGGCCACCCCTGCTGGGTTCTGGATGCCCAGCCGAAGCCGGGATACGAGCCGGGCAACCGCGAGGGACGGGTTCTCAAAGGGATGAAGGGGCGATTGTGGATCGACAAGGCGACCAATCAATGGGTGAAGGTCCATGCCGAAGTGGTCACGCCCGTTAGTTTTTACGGATTTCTCGCCAAAGTGGGGCCCGGAACTGAATTCGATCTGGAACAGGCTCGGGTGGACGACAGCGTGTGGTTGCCCAAGGCGTTCCGAGTCCGCGTGAACGCCTCCGCTCTCGGATTTCTCAGCGAAAACTCAAACCAGGACGAGACCTATCGTGACTACCAGCCCATGCCGCAGGCCTTAGCCCTGCTACAATCCTCCCAGTAGGATTCCAGAGCGAACGCAGGAGTAAGGTATGCCCACGGCAACTGAAACAACCACGGGAATCAGCCCGATTTCGAAGGAAGAGGCGGCGTCCGAAGTTCAGCCAATTCTCGAAAAGATGACCCAGGGATTCGGCAAAGTACCGGCCTTCTTCGGCACCATGGCGCGAGTTCCGGCAGCCTTCGCGAGTTTTATGCCGTTCTACACCGCCGTCATCGAACATGGAACCGTGGAGCGGAAATACAAGGAGCTGGCCTATCTGAAGGCTTCGCTCATCAACGGCTGCGAATATTGTTTCCGCGCCCACTCGGCTTCCGGCAAGAAGAACGGCGTCACCGATGAGCAGATCAAGGCGCTGGCCTTCTTCCATCGCAGCCCGCTGTTCAATCCCCAGGAGAAGGCGGTGATTCTCTACTCCGAGCGAGTGACGCGCGGCGCTTCGGCCATCCGTCCCCCGGCGCTCGCTGAGTTGAAGCAGTATTTCAGTGACGACCAGATCGTGGAACTGACGCTGGCCGCCTGCATCGCGAACTTCACCAATCGCTTCAACGACGCCTTACTAAACGTTCCTGATATCGGCTGAGAAGCCGTCCGGTTCCGCCTTAGTACGAAAGTCTATCAGGGATACTAAGAATCCATATAGGTTCTCCACCTGATTGGGAGTGCGCAAACCTGTGTCTTAGAATGCATTAGGATCATGAACGCAGGCACTCTACCCTCCAAGCAGAACAAGACCCAGTACTCCGAATTGGAGGCCGCTCAGGAGTTGGGCGTCACGGTGGAGCAACTCCGCGTCTTGATTCGCAACCATATCGCGCAAAGCGATGAAGACCTGAACCACATCGCCATCGCGACCTTTCACCCCTCCGATCTTCTGGTCCTCAAGCTTCTCGCCGGCCAAGGCGGCACCGTGACGTTTACCAAGTCCGCCGAGTAGTTGTCATGCTACCGCCTCGAATGCCGGCGCCATGAGGTCTTGGTCGGCCTTCGGAATGTCCCACCGGGTTGCTTCGCTCCTCCACGACGCGACGGCGGCGGTTGCCCTCTCGATAATTTCGTCGGCTTCGATCTTCGACAATCCGTAATCGGCGTGAGCTTCCAGGGCAATTGAGAGGTCGCAGGTTGTATCCACTTCATTGATCGCCAGCGAGAGTTCGTTGCAATCGTTCGAAGGATTGATATCGTAAGCGGGCGACAGCGAGATGCCTCGCTCCCCGATAAAGAATCCATGATTTCGCAGGTGATCGTCCGTGTTGTGGATGAGAATGCTGAACACCACGCGCCGGAAGAGTTCCACGCAATCGTCGTGAGTATTCGACCCTTGGGATTGCAGCAGATCTACCAGTTCCAGATAGCTTGCGCCAGCCTCTCCATCATTCCGCTGGGTGAGCGTCATTGCCGATACGAACGCCAATCGCCGGCCCTCCGCGGTGCGGTCGAATCTCCTTGCCAGGAACGTGGTGTAAGCACTGTCAGGCACCCGCAACGCGCGCGTGTGAGGCACATTGATTCCCGCCCTCGCTCCCAGCCGATGCGCGACGAGCTCCCATGCGCCGACATCGCGCCGGTCCTGCTGGCTGGGAAACTTGGCCAGGCAGAGTACGCCTTCTTCATCTCTCACCGACGCTTTCGGACGTGCGCCACCCAGGGACGCGCCGGGGGCGAACAGTCGCGCGAGCCACCGCTCATAATCGGGGTGCTCTTCCTCGTCGGCGTGTGATTCGAACTGAAGACTGGCTGCCTGAAGGTCGCGCAGCGAAGCGATGGGTGGCGCGGCGAGCTTTTCATCGCTGTCGATGAATCGCCCGGAATCCGGATCTCGAAAGCGCAAAGCGCCTAAACGGGTCTCGTCATGCACGCCCAGCAGGAAATCCCATTCCGTGAGTGACCGTGGCCTGCGCCCTTCGTGGCGCGCGCGGATGTTCTCCCGCCTCTGCATGAGTACGCGACCCCATCGATCGGGAGACGAGTCGAGGAAAATACCGAAGTTCGGCCGGCCGGGCACGGGATACTGAGATCCGCTGACCAATGCGAGATCCGGGTCAAACGAGAATGCCTCAGGTTTCTGCAACCACGTCGGCTCGTATTCGAAGGAGAAGATGTCTCCACCCCGGCTCTTCTGGCGCCGCAACCACCCCATCTGCGCGGGTGCTTCAAACTGCTCCAAGTCTGCGTAGACAGAGACGGTTTCCAGCGGGCGTGTCATGGCCGTTCCTTGGGCTTTTTCGCTGCCAGCTTAGATTGTTTGGGAGCGCGCCGTTTCGGCTCCAGGCTAGCGTCTTGTAGTTTGCGGCCTAGCGCATCATCGGCTGCGATTGCTGCAAGGTCATTATCGAGTCTCAGCGCTTGTAACACTCTTGCATAGATGCCCAACGCTACCGCGGGATCTCCGCGCTCCACGCGGTACAGCGTCTTGCGTGTGATTCCGGCGCGCTGAGCCACCGTCGCCGAGGAATAGGCCCGCCGCAGGCGAGCTTTCCGAATGTTCTCGCCAACACTCGAGATCGTGCGGGCCAGCCGGGGGAGGGTGGAAGGAACTTGTCTTGCCATAACAAGTCATATCATACCCCAAAATGGCCATTAATGGGTAACTTATGACCCATTATGAACCATCCGCGCTCTAGATGCGACCATCCGCGTCCGGGTTCAGTTGCTGCGACACTTGCTACCCACCTTCTTTGTAATGCCCTTCTTTGTATTGTTAAGATGCTTGGGTATGGCAAAGCTTGGATTTCTTGGATTAGGGCTGATGGGTTATCCGATGGCGCGGAATCTGGCGCGCGCCGGCCATCAGGTGGCCGTGTGGTCGTTCACCGGGAGCAAAGCGCAGCAACTGGCGTCGGAGGAAAAAGCAATCGCTTGCGCCACGCCCAAGCAGGTGGCCGAACAGGCTGACTTTATCTTCGCCTGCGTGGGCGACACGCGCATGTCGGAGGAAGTGTTCACTGGCGCGAACGGCGTCATCGCAGGCGCCAAGCCCGGAACGGTGGCCGCCGATGCCAGCACCATCTCACCCTCTGCCAGCCGGGGCATTGGCGAAAAGCTGGGCGCCAGGGGCATCCATTTTCTCGACGCGCCCTGCACCGGTTCCACGCCCGGGGCAATTAACGGCACCTTGACCTTCATGATCGGCGGCGACGAAGCCGTGTTTGAAAAAACGAAGCCATATCTGGAAGCGATGGGTAAGCAGTTCTACTATTGCGGAGGCCCTGGGCTAGGCCTGCAGGCCAAGCTCACTCAGAACCTGATCCTTGCCAACTTGATGCAAGCATTCAATGAAGGGCTGGTGTTGAGCACCAAGGGCGGCATTTCGCCGGAACTCATGCTCGATATCCTCGACAATAGCGCCGCCAAGTCCGGATTGATCTCCTTCAAGGCCCCTTTCGTTTTTAGAAGGGACTTCACCACCAACTTTTCCACAAAGTGGATGCACAAAGACATCGGCTTGGCGCTTGGCTCGGCCCAGGAACTGGGGCTGCCCATGCCCATGACCAGCCTTACCGAACAGGTATTTCAAGCTGCGATTGCAGAGGGTTACGGGGAAGATGACCTGTGCTCCACCATTCGGGTGATGGAGCATTGGGCGGGCGTGGAGGTCAAGGGAAAATAAAAATACAGAAAACTGTTGCGTTCCAAGAAATCATATACTAGTATTGGAATCAAGCCGGGGAGGCAACTCCCACCAAAGCGAGACTAACCTCATTAAAGACCCCTGAAGCAATCCTCCCCGGCGCCCGAAAGGGTTTGGGTCTTTGAACAAAACCAGACAACCGGAAGCGCAAACACTGGACAGAGGTTTCTCAAGGCATTTGACGTTATAATGGGGCGATTGAAGACGCTCACCCTCCTCGGGTCCACCGGGTCTATTGGTGTCAGCACTTTAGACGTGGTTGGACGCCATCCCGAAAAATATCGCGTGCATGCGCTGGTGGCCGGCTCCAACGTGGACCTGCTGGTTCAGCAGATCGAACGATTTCGGCCTGAAGTCGCAGTCACCGCAACCGAAGAGTCCCGCAAGAATCTAATCGGCAGGTTGACCGATGCCGGCCTGCCTCGCCAGTCATGGCCGGATCTATCCTGGGGCGCCAGGGCCCGCGTGGAAGCCGCCATCGCTTCTGAGGTCGATTTCGTAATGTCGGCCATTGTCGGTGTGGCTGGCCTGGAGGCAACCTATGAGGCCATCCGCTGCGGCAAACGCATTGGACTGGCCAACAAAGAGGTGTTGGTGGCCAGCGGCAAGCTGGTGATCGACGCCGCCAGAAAGTCGGGAACCGAGCTGATTCCAGTGGATAGCGAACATAACGGCGCGCATCAATGCCTGAGGGCCGGCCAACGGAGCGAAGTGGCCCGGCTGATTCTGACGGCTTCCGGCGGCCCATTTCGCGAAACTCCCGCTGATAAGTTAGCAGACGTGACCCCGGCCGACGCCCTGAATCACCCCACCTGGAAGATGGGCCGGCGCATTACCATCGATTCGGCTACGCTGATGAACAAAGGTTTTGAGGTGATCGAAGCCTGCTGGTTGTTCGACTTTTCTGCCGATGAAGTGGATGTGGTGATCCACCCTCAATCTTCGGTGCACGCCATGGTTGAGTACACCGACGGCAGCGTGATCGCGCAGATCTCAGCCACCGATATGCGCATGCCTATCCAGTACGCGCTCACTTATCCCGGCCCGCGATCCGGCGCCCGTTCCGCGTCTGGATTGGGCCGAATCGCGCAACTGGACTTTCTCGGCGCCCGACCTTAAGAAATTTCCGGCGCTGCGGCTGGCCTATCAGGCATTCCGGGCGGGCGGATCGGCGGCCTGCACGCTGAACGCAGCCGACGAAATTGCCGTGGAAGCTTTTCTCGCCGGCCAAATCTCCTTTCCGTCCATCGCCGCGGTAGTGGAGGAGACGCTGGCGCGCGTACCCAATCGCGAAGCCGGCTCCGTCCAGGAGATACTGGAGATAGATGAACAATCGCGCTCGGCGGCGCGTAACATTGTCCAGGAAGTTAAAGAACACGCCGATGGCGTTGGGGTTCGTGCGCACCATGGCAGCGCTGGCGAAAAGCGCCGGCAGTATTCAGTAGAGGCCTAGACTTTATGAGCTTCCTCGTTTTGCAGAACATTTGGTGGGCGCTGATCATGATCGGCATCATGATCCTGATCCACGAGCTAGGCCATTATTGGGCGGCGCGCTTCTTCGACGTGAAGGTGGACACCTTCAGCTTCGGATTTGGCCCGCGCCTGTTCGGCTTCAAGAAGGGCGAAACCGATTTTCGTTTCTCCGCTCATCCTGCTCGGCGGCTACGTCAAGATGGTGGGCGAGCAACCCGGCGACGAGCACGCCAACGATCCGCGCAGCTTTCTGAGCAAGCCTCGCTGGCAGCGTTTGATCATCGTCTTCGCCGGGCCCGCCATGAACATCATCCTGGCCGTGGCGGTGCTCACCGGGCTCTTCATGGTCCGCTTCCCCAAGATTCCTTCCTCGCCTTCGCCCGAGATTGGCTACATCGTGCCCAACAGCGCCGCCGCCAAAGCCGGCTTGCAGGAAGGCGACCGCATCGTGCAGATCGGCGACAGCGTGAATCCCACCTGGGAAGACATTTATCGTGAAAGAAGTGGCCAGCGCCGGCCATCCCTTGAGCGTCTGGATCGTTCGCGATGGAGAGCGCAAGCTGGTCACGGTGACGCCGGTCCTGGATCCGAAAACCGGCGCCGGATTCGCGGGTTGGGGCGAGCAGAGCGAAATCGAAATCGCCAGCTCCGCTCGTGGATTCGCCCGCCGCCAAGGCCGGACTCAAGCCGGGCGACATTATGGTGAGCGTGGACGGCGCAGCCCATCCATTCCACGCCCAAGGTTCACGACATTATCAGCGGCAATGGCGGCAAGCCGGTGGACGTCGTATTCTCGCGCAATGGAAAGCTCATGACCGCTCACCTGACGCCCGCTCTGTCGGAGAACGACGGCGCGAAAGAGTGGATGATCGGCGTAAGTTGCAGCCGAAAGTCGTGTTCGTCAGCCTGCCGTTCCCGCAGGCGCTGGCCGAATCCGTCCGCGAGAACGCGAAGAGCGCGACGTTCATCTATCAATTTCTGCGCGGCATGGCCGAGCGGCGCATGTCGCCGAAATCGGTGTACGGGCCCCATCGGCATCGTGCAGATATCGGGCGAGGAAGCTCGCGAGGGACCCATCCCCTACCTCGGGCTCATGGCCGGCGCTCAGCTTGAATCTGGCGATCGTCAATCTGCTGCCCATCCCGATCCTGGACGGCGCCACCATCTTCATGCTGCTGGTGGAGATGTTCATGCGGCGCGATCTCAGCCTGCGCGTGAAGGAAGCCGCGTTCCGCCTGGGCTTCGTTTTCTTGATGGCCGTGGTCGCGTTCGTGCTCTACAACGACATCTCTGAAGCTGGCGGGCTGAGCGCTAGCGCTCTCGGCGCTAACTCATTCGCCGTGTACAAACACCGGCTGGATATCCACCGGAATGCCATCCAGACCCTTCAGCGCCTTCTGCATATCGGGCCGGATGACGCCCAGTTGATCCAGCATCTGCTTGGCGCGCGCATAGTCGCCCGTCGCTTCGAGCGTCAGCAGATCGTGATCCAGATCGCGAACCGCGCCTTGAATCTTCTGCGAAGTTCACTTCGAACGTGCCATCCGGATGCGCGATGAATCCGCCTTTGTCGGTGATGTAGTTCACCTGCATCGCCATCCCCTTCCCGTGCGCGTCGTTTAAGCCGAAGCGCAGCGTGCGGAACGTGGACGCCAGAAACGTCGTGTACAACTGGCGCTCTTTGTCCGGGCCGCCCGGAATCAGCTTCCGGTCGTAGAGATGTTGCAGCATGAACAGGCCGGTCACGTCGGCCTTGGCTTCTTCGATGGCGCTATAAAGCTCCTTCATTTCCTGCCGCGGCGTGGTGGCGCGGCCGGCCACCGTGATCTGATGCGGCCCGATGCCGTGGCTCAGCTCATGCGCCAGAATATGCGTGAAGAACGAATCGAAGCTCAGGTCCTTCTGGCTGGCCGGCGAGAGCACGCGCTTGGCGATCGGCTCCAGCGTCGAATGAAACTTGGCCTCCTGCACGTTCTTCAGCATCACGCGCTTGCTGCCCTTTTGCGTCACCACGCGTTCGTCGTTCGGCAGATTGTAGGCCGCGGTCTGGACGCCATGCGCCGCGTCGCCCGCGTCGAAAACTTCGTTCACCACGCGAATCGGCGAACTGGCGCCCAGCTTCGGATTGCGATACTTCGGATCGATCGGCAGGTTGTTCTCCACCTCCTGCAAATGGTCGGCGAAGAACCTCAGCTTGGCCGTCTCCGCGTCGTCGCGAACATTGACATAAGCTTCGAACGCCGCCTTATATCCGAAGATCTCGTCGTTGTAAGTTTCATAGGGGCCGATCGTGATGTCGAGCGGCGCGTCCAGATCCATCCACGCGATGTCGCTCTCGTAATAGTCGTTGGAGCGAAACGCCGCCGCGCGCGTCGGTCAGGAACTTCTTGAGCGTCGCGTTGTCGGTCAGCGCGGCGGCTTCCTCCAGCAGCTTCGCCGATTTCTCGAGATCCGCGCGATATTCCTGGCTGTAAGGGACCGCGTGCAGCTTGCCGGTTTGCGATCGCGACGAATCACGGTGAAGAAACCCTCGGCTTGTTCCCGCTCCGGCTTCGAAAGCGTCTTCACCCAAGCTCTCGAATTCCTCGCGCGTCATGTCCTCGGGATAGAAATTCGCGCCGGGCAGCTTCTTCGGCGGAACATCGGGAAGAAACGCCTCATGATCGTCGATCTCGGACCAGGGCGATTTGTTCAGCCAGAAGTAATCCAGCCGCGCCTTGCCCAGCGGCGTCGTGTCGCGCCGCAGCTTGGCGTAGAGCGCCTGGTTGCCGCTCCACATTTGCGTGAGGAAAATGTCGTTCAACACGCGCGCGGCTTCAATCAGCTTCGCCAGCGCCTGCCGGTCGCCCGGCGAGAGCTTGGACACATCCACGCGCAGCTCGGTGGGCTGGAAACGCGCGATCATCTTCTGGAGTTGCGCAAGGTCGGGGATAGCGGCAGTGGCGGCAAGCATAGGAATCAGGAGCAGAGATTTCTTCACTCTCCGAATGCTAGCGCTAAATCGGCAGCATATCCAGCGCGGCTTGCAGCTCGCTTCTGGCGTGCTGGTCGCCCGTGCGCCCCGTCACCTCCACGCCCTTTTCGTAGAACGCGCGCGCCTGTTCCACATCGCCCAATTTCTCCAGCACCTGCCCGCCATGAAAATACGCGGCCGCGTAATTGGGATTGTGCTCCAGCAACGCGCGGAACTCGCCCACCGCGCTCTCCAGTTGCTCCGCTCTTCACCAACTCCATCGCCAGGCCATATCGCGCAAAGGCGTCCGCGGGATTCTGCGCCACCATCGCTTTCAGAACTTCCGTTCGATTTGTCGACATATCTCTACGTGCTACTATACCGGGCAATGGCGTGCCCGTATTTTTACCCCGTGGCGCGATTCGAAACCAGTCCGTGGAGCGTGCCGCCGCGTTTGCCCTTGGGCGACGCGTTTTCCGGCGATTGCCGCGCGCCTGGAAGCAGCATCCAGCCTCCGTCCAGCCCGATGAGACGCGCATGCGCGAAGTGTGCAACCTCGGGCTATGGCCGGCATGGCTTGCGAGCAATTTCCCGAAACTCCGCGGCCGACGCCGATTCGCTTCCACGTCGCCAAAGACTCGGGCGAACTTGATCAACATCCAATACGTCTTCGAAAAGGACTGCTGGCCCGGCGAGCACGGAGATGCGGCCAGCCTCACCAATGAAATCTTGCGCCGCCAGGCCCAGGTGTTCCTCGAAAGCTATCTGAGGAGACGAAACGAAGCATGAGTCCGGACAGTCAGTCCAGAGCCGGCCGGACGTTTCGTTCGCGAGTCCATTTCCGAGTATTCCGAATTCGCGCTCCCCACCGATGCCAATACGTTCGGCAATGTGCTCGGCGGGAAAGTGATGCACCTGGTGGATCTCGCGGCTGCGCTGGCCGCCGTGCGCCACGCGCGCTGCCCGGTGGTGACGGCTTCGGTGGATCAAATGAGCTTCCTGCATCCGGTTCACATCGGCCAGTTGATCATGCTGCAATCCAGCGTGAACCGCGTGTTCCGAACGTCCATGGAAGTGGGAGTGCGCGTGCAGGTGGAGGACCTGCTCACCGGTCACAGCAAGCACACCTCGTCCGCCTACCTGACGTTCGTCGCGCATGGACGCGAGCGGACGGCGCGTTCCGATCGCGCCCGTGATTCCGGAGACTGACGAAGAGAAGCGGCGCTACGCGGAGGCTGAGGAACGCCGGTCCTATCGGCTTGCGATGCGTGACAAAGCTTTACGAAAACTCGAATAGGACCAGCGGCCGCGCTGCTTATTCGTTTCCGGCTTTGTACATGTACTTGATATTCGGCTTGAAAATCAGCAGGTTCGGATGGCCGTCGCGATTCACCTTCAGGCAAGTCTTGTCGTACCACTCGATCACGCCCTCCAGCGTTTCCCCATCTTTCATCACGAACACCATGGGCGTCTTGGCCTGCATTTGTTTCATGTAGTAGAAATTCTCGGCGTTGGTTTGATCCGGTGGGGCGGCTTTCTTCTGGTGATTGTTGGGGGACGGCGGTTCATTTGGTCTTTCACTTCGTTCAAAGACGGACGGATTAGCTTACGGTTCCCGGACTCCACGGCACGCTCCACAATTCGAGATGATCCAATCAGGCCCGAAACGCGTAGAGAAACCGGCCGGGGCCATTCGGAGGATTACTAGACGCTCAGCTAAAATCATTGAACCACACTGCCAGGGCCTCCGCAAGGAAGCTACCGGCCAGCATCGCAGCGCCAGACGCCAAGCGCGGTCGCATGAAGTTGCAGACGCTTCGCAACACGTGCAGAGGTTACACAGCCAATCCGCGCAATTCCACCACCAGCGCGTCCAGCGCGATGCTCTTTTGAATATTGCGCCGCACCAGTGCCGAAAGCTCATCGGCCCGGCGCACGGCCGCGCGAATCCAGCGGAACGAAACGCGGCGACGCCAGCGCTTCCAACTCGCGGCGGATGTCGGCGTTGCGGATTTCGCCCGCGCCCTCGGACAGCAGCAGCACGTCCTCCAGCAAGACGTAGAGGATGCTCAGCAGCGCATCCAGCTTTTCCGTTTTGCGCGGCGCCATGGCCTCGGCGTACTTGGCCCATTCGGCGAAGGGCGCGCGGCCGGCCGCCACTTCCAGCAGCTTCAGCATCGCGGTCCGGCGCTCGTCGTACACTTCCAGATCCATGGATACCGCCAGGCCGGGACTTCCCGCCGCGAGTGCGATGCGCCGCTCGGCATCGGAAAGCCCGCGCGACGCGACGAACGCCTGCATCTCCGCGTTCGACAACGGCGCCAGATGGAACGACACGGCGCGCGATCGGATGGTGGGCAGCAAATCGTAGGGGTTTTCGGCGGCCAGCAACAGGATCAAGTGCTCGGGCGGCTCTTCCAGCGTCTTCAGCAGCGAGTTCGCGGCCTGCTCATTGGCGCGATCGATGTGGTCGATCAGGAAAACACGCCGCGCTCCGTGCAGCGGCTTAAACTGCGCGCGCTCCTTCAGCAGCGCGCATCTGCTCGATGGTGATCTGCCGCAGCGGCCCGTCCGGCGGAAAGGTCAGGAAGTCGGGATGCGTGGCGAACAGCAAGCGGATCTTCGTTGCGCTTGTCGGACAGGCCATTTTTCGCGCTCGGCGATGATCTCCGCATTGGCTTCCAGGCTCAGATCGTCCTGCTCGATTTTGTCCGCTCCTCCCATCATGGCCGCCGCGAATCGGCGCGCCAGCGTGGCTTTGCCCACTCCCTGGGGTCCGTCCAGCAGAATGGTTTGCGGGATGCGCTCCTGCTGCGTCATCGCGAACAGAGTTTGCGCGACTTTCGCGTTACCGTGAAAATTTTCGAATGACAAGCTTTCAGTGTCCCACACGGAATCCTGCTCCAGGTGAGTTACAATCGCGATTGAAGGCTTGAACTCTTGGCATTGAAATCTGGTCAGCCGGTTCAGACTGGGAATTGATTTCGGCACCACGCGCACTGTTGTGGCGGCTGTGGATCGCGGAAATTATCCGCTGCTTTCGTTCGAAGGCCCGGAAGGCGCGCCGGTGGACTGGTTTCCTTCCCTGGTTGCGGTTCGCGGCGACGAGCGCGTTTACGGATGGCAGGCTTGGGCGTGCCAGCAAGATCCGGAGTGGACCATCATCCGGTCGCTGAAGCGCGTGCTGCAGGATGCCGGCCCCAACACCATCCTCGAGCTGGCCGATCAGCAGGTGCCGCTCATCCAAGTTTTGCGTGAAATGGCCGCGAGCGCTGCGCGATCTGCTGCCGCAGGAAAATCTCGAAGTGATGCTCGGCGTGCCCGCCAACGCGAATACCAATCAGCGCTTCCTGACGGTGGAGGCGTTCCGCTCCGCCGGCTGCGATGTCATCGGGATTTTGAACGAGCCGTCCGCGGCGAGCATTGAATTCGGCCACAAAACGAAAATCAGCGGCGTGATTCTGGTGTACGATCTGGGCGGTGGAACGTTCGATGCGTCGCTGGTTGAAGTCGGAGAGAAAACGCATCGCCCCCTCGCTACCGAGGGCATCGCCACTTTGGGCGGTGACGATTTCGACGAGATTCTCGCGGAGTTGGCCACCACGAGCGATGAACGCCACGGGCTTTCGCAGGCCGAGCACTTTCGCTTGCTCGAAGAATGCCGCGTGCGCAAGGAAGCGCTGAATCCCAACACCCGGCGAATCGTGATCGATCTGGACACGGTGCGCGAAGGCTGGGGAACCGTCGCGGTTGCGGTGGCCGATTATTATGAGCGCTGCCGGCCCCTGGTGGACGAGACGCTGCACGTGGTGGAAGACTTGCTCGAAGCGCAGGGGGGCACCGAGATTGAAGCGCTCTATGTCACCGGCGGAGGCAGCGAGCTGCCCATAGTCAGCCGCGTTCTGCGCGAGCACTTCGGCAAACGCATCCGGCGCTCGGTGCACGCGCGATCGGCGACGGCGTTGGGCCTCGCCATCCAGGCCGACGTCCTGGCCGGTTATGTTTTGCGCGAAAAGTTCACGCGCTACTTCGGCGTGTGGCGCGAAGGCGACGCGGGACGCCGCATCGTTTTCGATCCATTATTCGAGAAAGGCGTCGCGCTGCCGGGGCCTGGCGAGCGCTCGCTCGAAATCCGGCGCCGCTATACGCCGGTCCACAACATCGGGCACTTTCGCTACCTGGAATGCACGCACCTGGACCAGGAAGGACAGCCCTGCGGCGACGTCACGCGTGTGGGACGATATTCAGTTTCCCTTCGATCCCGCGCTGCGGGACTCCGACAGCACGGAAGTAGCGCACTCCCCCGCGGCGCGGTCGCACCAGATCGAAGAGCAGTATTCAATCGACGCGAGCGGCACGGTCACCATCACCATCACGAATCTCACCGCCGTCTACCAACGCGTCTATCGCCTCGGCCGCTGGGCTTCCAAAGACCCGCCTGTAACGCCGGCCAAAGCGCGCATGCGGCACGTTCCCCGAAAGCAAGCCGAGGGCCGCCGCCGTTGAAATGAACCAGTTGAGCGAACTGCTCGATCTGATCGGCGAACGCCGGCTCTACGATCTGGCGCACTCCTATTTCGCCGGCATGCCGCACTTCCCCACGCATCCGCCCTTCGTGTTCGGGCTCACGCGCCAGCACGGCGACCTGATTTTGGAGGGCGGCGTCAGCTCATCGGCCGATTCCATCGCGTTCGGCGGCCACGTCGGCACTCACATCGACGCGCTGTGCCACTTTTCTTGCGATGGAATGCTGCACGGCGGCGTGGAGGCGAATACGGTCCAGAACCATTCCTCCGGATTCAGCAAACTCGGTGTCGACACCATCGCACCCATCCTCCGCCGCGGCGTGCTGCTGGACATCGCAGGGCAGATGAATTTGGACGCGTTACCCGCGGATTTCGCGATCACGCCCGAGCATCTGGATGCCGCGCTGAAGGCTGCGAAAACAACCATTCAGCCCGGTGATGTGGTTTTGCTGCGCACCGGCTGGGCTCGCTATTTCAGCAACACCCCGCGATACCTCACCGGCGGCCAGGGACATGCGGTCACCGGCCCAGGGCCCGAGATCGATGCCGCGCGCTGGTTGAGTGAGCGTGGAGTTTTCGCGGCGGGTTCGGACACCATCGCGTTCGAGAAAGTACCGGCCGCTAGTATGCCGGTGCACGTGCACTTGCTGGTGGAGAGCGGCATCCACATTATTGAGGCGTTGAACCTGGAAGATCTTTCGCGCGACCGGATCTACGAGTTTGTCTTCATCGCTGCTCCGCTGAAGATTCGCGGCGGAACCGGATCGCCGATGCGGCCGCTGGCGCTGGCGTAAGAACACCCCGGCTCCCTCACGGTCGTGGTTCAGTAGCCGTTAAGAAACGCGGTCAACTCCGGCGTCAGGCGACTTTCGGGCGGCGATGCACAGGTCGATTCCTTCCAGCGTCTGCGCCAGAGTCCTCGGCCCGCCGTTGTAATCCTTCACGCGATCGGCAAAGAACGAATCCAGTTCGTCGCGGCGCTTGGCATCGCAGAAACTGCCGCCTACCGAGGGAAGCACGGCAGCGTAGTCTTCGCCCACTTCGCGCGGGAGCCGTTTCAACAGCGCATCCAGGTGCTGCTTCACGAATTCAAACGGAACATCGCGGGTATCCACGTAAGACAACGGACCGAACAGCAGCGGATAGAACGATTCGCGCGGATCGAAATCCTTCGACAACAGCAAATCGAGCGATGCCCGCGCCAGTTCAGGACTGCGGAACGAGCCGAGCGCTTCCAGCAATACTTCGCGAACGTGATGCTGACGCTCCTGAATGGCCGCCGTCCGAAGCAAATTGAAAAGGTCGCGGTTCCCGAATTCAGCGGCGATTCGGAGCACGGGCGTCAAGCATCTCAGGAGCGATTCCGCGCCGTGTCTCGAGCCATTCGCGCGCCAGCGTTTCCGCTTGTTCCACTAATACTTTTTCTTCGCCGTTGCTCGGCCACGAACGGAACCAGCTTTTGGCGCAGCAAACGCGTGTCGTCGCTGTCGCCCGGCTTCGCTACCCACCCCAGTGCTATGGCTTTTTCGCCGAATTCCTGTCGAATGAATCGAGCGCCTTTCTCGCGCAGGTTGGCTGGAACGCTCTCGCCCCTGCAGCAGCGCGGCAATGTTGGCGGCCGCTTGCACCACGTGCCAGTCCGGATCTTTGCTGAACTCCGGCACCAACTCCAGCGCCACTTGCGCCGAAACTTCTCCTTCGCCGGCCAGCGAATCCACATCGCCCAAAACACCTACGCGCTCGGCAGCGCTCAGATGGCTGCCACGATCGGCCAGAACCTTCTTCAAAAGATCGCCTTCGTAGGCGACCTGATAATAGCCTGCCTCGCCGTCGTTGGGCAGAATCCACGCCGGACACGTCTGAGCGCCCGCCAGTGCAATCTCATCCTTGGGATCCGACAACAAGCTGCATTGGTGATGCACCGCACCGTCCGCTTCAAACGCGACACAGAAGGGAATCTGCCAGGTTTGCGGTTTGGCTTGCGATCCGACCGGCAGCGAGCGCTTCTGCGCCACCGCGAGCGACGGCTGCGCGCTCGCACTTCAACGCTACCGAAATTTCCGGCACGCCCGGCTGATCCAGAAAGCTGTCGAAGGCCGGCGCCACGTTCTTCCCCGCCGCGCTACTCATGGCCGCTTCAAAATCGCTCGCCGTGGCGTTTCCCCACGCGTGCTGCTTTAAGTAAAGCTGGACGCCTTCGCGAAACTTCGCCTCGCCGATCCAGTGCTCGAACATCTCGATCACCGCGGCGCCCTTCTCATACGTAATGTCGTCGAACGCGTTCGCGATGTCGTCGTTGTTCTGGATGGGCTGGCGGATCTCGCGCGCCGACGCCAGTTCATCGTCGCGCATCGCGCCCAAGCGCGCGTTCACGGCCGTCACGTCGAGATGCCATCCGGGCTGCCACTCGCCGGGAATCTTGCGCTCCATCCAGGTGGCGAACGCCTCGTTCAGCCAGGTATCGTTCCACCACGCGGTGGTCACCAGATCGCCGAACCATTGGTGCGCCATTTCATGCGCGCAAATCCCCGCCAGCTCGCGCTTGTGATCGATGGTCTCGCTGGCAGGATCGGCCAGCAACGAGCTCTCGGCGTAAGTAATCAGGCCCGGCGTTCTCCATGGCGAAGTCGCTGATCGGCATCACCACCGAATCCAGCTTTTCGTAAGGAAACGGGCATGCCGAAATAATCTTCCAGCAACTTGAGCAGTTGCGGAATCGCCGTGGCGGCATACGCTGCCTCGGCGCTCTTGCCCTGCGGAACGATCACTCGCACCGGCGTGGGTCCCACGCGTCCCGCATCCACCACGTCGAATCGCCCCACCGCGAATGCCACCAGATAGCTCGGCAACGGCGGCGACTGCTTGAATCGCACCATCTTCATGCCGTCGGGTTCGCTCGATTCCGCTTGCACCGGCGTGTTCGATAGCGCCACATCGTCGCTTCGGAACATGCAGCGTCAGCTGCCACGGCACTTTGAAGCTCGGCTCATCGAAACAAGGAAATGCGCGGCGGGCGTCGGTGGGCTCGAACTGGCTGTAAACATACCACTCGCGGTCTTCCTTCAACTGGAAAATACCGGCGCTGCTGTTGCGGCTGATCTTGCCCTGATAGTCGACGTGCAGCACGCCCTGGCCCGAAATCGCGTGGTCGAAAGCAAAGCCGATGAACTGATCGCCGCCCGGCACGGTCCTCGCGGAGCTGGACGCGCGCTCCTGATTCCGGACGAAACGCGCGCTTCCTGAATCTGCAGGCCGATCGAATTCAGCCAAATCACTTCGGCGGGGGTGCGAACATCGACGCTAATGTCGACGCTCCCGTGAAACGTATCGCGATCCGGAACAATGCGTGAGATCCACCGCGTAACGCGAGGGCTGGGCCGATCCGTCCAGGCGCAGTTTCGGCGGATCCAGGGAGGGTGCGGAGAATGCCGGAACGAAGACAATCAGAAAATCGCGATGAAAGCGATTTCCAAACTTCATGAGCGAACTTCTGACTTCCGCGACGAACCGGCTTCGCGGCGTCGAAACCGTACGCCGCGTTCGCAGCCAGCACCACCGAGAGCGCGCATAAATAAAGCAGCGCTCCCGTCAACACCGTGGCGCGCAAACCGATATAAATGGCAAGACAGATGGCGGCGGCGGACCCCAAGCACGCTGGCGGCCGCGTTCAACGCCCACGCCCAGCGCACCGCTTGCGGGTAAGCTCTTCTGCAATCGCGTTAGACCCGTGGGAAACGGAATGCCCATCAGGAAACCGGCCGGGGCGATCAGGCCAACCGTCACCAGCGCCTTCAACGGCAACGGCCATCCCACTCCAAATTCGCTCACCGGAGCCGCCAGATAAGCCAGTGCGGAAACCGTCGCCGCCATGCCGATCAGCACAGCGCTCAGCCGTCCGGTGTCACTGGAAGTATTGCTCGATTCCCCGGTCAGGCGGCGGCTGCAATAGCTGCCCAGGCCGCTCGAAATCAGCATCGAAAAAATGATCACCGTTAATGCATACGTAGGATGGCCCAGAAAGAGTACAAATTTTTGGATCAGCGCCACCTGGATCAAAATGTAACCCGCGCCGATACACACGAAGTACAGCAAGGAATCCGCGCACGCCCTTTTCCGCCGGCAAGCCGCTCGCCCAATAATAGCGGGGGAAACGCCAGCACCACGATGATGGCGAGTACGCTGATTCCCAGCACTTCAAACAACAACGGCAGCGCGCGATTGATTTTATAATCCGCCGACAGGCCGCCCTGCTTCAGAAAATTCAAAACGTCGCGCGGCTGCACGGTGTAAAAGAAAAATGGCCGGTCGTCGTCCACGGGCGTGACGTTGTAGCGATAGTTTTGCCAAAACGTTTTCGGATCGGCGCTCCGTCAACAGCTCTCCGAACTCGTTGGACGGCGCATCACCGGGAATATAGAGCGCCTGCAGATTGGTCTGGCTCAAAGCCGACTTCACGCGCGCGACATCGGCATCGCTCAGCGGTTTGCGGAAAATCAGCACCGTATCCAGCGCGCCAAAAGCATTGATGTTCTGCGCCTGATCGCGCAGCACTACAACATGTCTCCAGGCGTTCGGCTCACCCACTTCGCCCAGCGCCTCGATGGCGAGCGAAAGCAATCGCAAGCTCTCGCGCGGCGGATCGAAACCCCAGCGCGTGAAAACCATCAATCCGTCGTCCGTCAAATGATTCAGATAATCGCGAAATGCGTCGGTGGTGTAGAGATTGTTTTCAGAAAGCGCGAACGCTCCGGCGGCGGTGGACGCCCAGGTGTCCACCAGCGTGGCCTGCAACACCTGATACTTCTCGGGACTGCGCCGCACAAAGCTGCGCCCGTCTTCGACGAACAGGTGCACCTCCGGCCGGAAATACAGCCGGTGGCTCAGGTCCGCAAAGCGCTGCTGCATGATGGTGTGCGCGATGATCGGATTGATCTCAACCGCCGTCACGTCTTTGCTGCCGCCGGTGAGCGAGCGCGCCACGTCCCAGCCGCCGCCCGGACCAATCACCAGCGTCTTGGCGCCGGGCCGCAGCATGTACGGAAAACCGGCCCCTCGTGCAAAAGATTCGCGCGCTCCTGCTCGGTCAGATGCTGCAGATCGAAGGTGGGAATGCCGGTGGACGCGTCGGCATCGATGACGATCTCCGGATCGCTCGAGTTTGGGATTCACGAAGCGCGATGCGCGAGATGGGGTTCCAGCGCACGAACGATTCCTGCGCCGATCCGATGGCCCTTGGCGTAGCGAATATCGATCAGGTGGCTCTTCCCGTTGAAAGCCATCAGCGCCACAAACACCAGCGCCAATGTAACCGCGCCGGCGCGGCCGCGCAAGGTGCCCGCCAGGTTGTACCAGATGGCCGCCGACACGGCCAACAGAACCGAAGCCGCGATCACCGTATTCGGGCCGCCGAAATAATTCAGAAACGGAACCAGAAGCAGGCAACCGCCGGCGGCGCCCAGCAGATCGAAAAAGTACACGCGATCCACGCGCTGGATGGCTTCCGCCACGGCGATGGAGACCACCGCGCCCGAAAAAAAGAACGGCAGCGCGCTCGCGAAATAGACGCCGGCCAGCGTCAGATTGCCGAGTTCTCCGGTCCGCGTCAGGATGAAGACCAGCGAGGCCACCACGGCCACGCTGTTCACCACCGCCAGGACGCCCAGCTTGTAGAAGATGTTTCCGCCGCGGCCGGCGACCACGTAGGAAAACAACCCGCCCGCGCCCAGCCCGAACAGCGCGATGGAGATGGCGAGAAACGCGAAATGATAGTAGAAGACCACCGAAAAGATGCGCGTGAGCGACAGCTCCAGAATCAACGTGGCAAGCGTGGTAAACGCCACGCCCAGATAGAGCTGCGGCCACTTGGTCTTGCCGGAATCAGTGGACGAACTAACGCGAGGCAATATCTAATGGTAAAGGATCGAATGCTGAGCAGTCGCCAGACAAACCAGCCGACAGGCGCGCGCAACGTCGGCGGCGCCTGGCGGCCGATCCTTCTTCCCTGTAGTTTCAGACGGAGCGCGCGCTGGAGCCGGTTGCGCTCAGGCCTCTACATCATGGCCACGGGGGGCGCCGGCTCGTCCGGACTGCCCGCCTTCGAAAGCGGCAGCCTGACCAGCAAAGTTCCCAGCAGAAGAATGACGATGGAGCCGGCGATATAGGAGGGGTCCGGGAAAATCTTCGGCAGCGGCCATTCAAAGAAACGAAACGTGGCGATCACCAGCCCCATCAAAGCTTCCCCCGCGATCAGCCCCGAAGCCACCAGGATTCCCACGTTCTCCACGCGCGCGGATTGCGCTTCGTTGAAACCCGCGCGCTTCCGCATGGAGTCCGTCACCCAGCGAAAAACGCCGCCCACGAAAGATCGCGAAGGTGGTGTTAATGGGAAGATACATGCCGACCGCCACCAGCATGGGGCTCTTCACCCGGCCCATGATCATCACGATGCCGAACATGACGCCCACCACCACCAGCGGCCACGGCATGTCGCCGCCCACGATGCCCTGCGCGAGCGTGGCCATCAGTCCGGCCTGCGGCGCCGAAAGCTTCGGATCGCCAAATCCGATGCCGCCGCCCTTGATGTTCGCCGCTTGCAGAATATACAGCGGCCAGTACATGGCGGCGCTGGCCACCACCACCGCGATCAGTTCGGCCATCTGAATGCGGCGCGGCGTGCCGCCCAGGATGTAGCCGACCTTGAAATCCTGCAGCAGCTCGCCCGCCACCGCCGACGATACGCAGCCCACCGCCGCCACTCCCAGCACCACCGCCACGCCGCCCGGGTCCCGAAACGCCCAGCGACACCATCAGCAGCGCCGCGATAATCAGCGTGGTGAGAGTCAAGCCCGGAGATCGGATTGTTGGTGGAACCGATGGTGCCCACCAGATAGCCCGATACCGTGGCGAAGAAAAACGCGATGATCAGCATCACCAGCCGCCGCCACAATGCCGCCCAGCACCTGATGCGACAAATAGATGTACAGCGCGATCATGCACGCGAACATCACGGCGATCAGGCGAAGACGATTTTCGGACTCATGTACTGCTCGGTGCGGATGGTTTCTTCCGGCTTGGCGCCGGCTGCCCAGATCGGAAACAGCGCGCTTCAGGCCGTCGAAAAGCCCTTTGCGCATGCGGAACAGCGTGTAGGCCGCGCCCGCCATCATGCCGCCCACCGCGATGGGCCGCACGATGTAGCGCCACACGGCGTTGATCAAGCCGACCCAGGATCGCATCCGACGATCCGGCCGGCAAGAAAGTCTGCAGTTGCGGCCCCATGAAAAAGATCAACAGCGGAATCAGAAAGCCCCAGGCCAGCACGCCGCCGGCGAAGTTCAACGACGCCAGCTCCGGCCCGATGATGTAGCCGACGCCGATGTACGCCGGACTCACGGTGGGCCCGGAAGCCAGCGTGACGCCTCCCGCGTTCAGCGTCTGCTGCGGCCGATCCCAGCCGCACGACGCTTTTGCCGAGCTGCCCCACTCGCAGGAAGAAATCCTTGTCGTTGGCGAAGAGCTGGATCTCGGCCAGAAACTGAATCAGCGCTCCCAGGCCCAGGTTGTAGAACAGATATTTCGCCGCTTCCGCGCCGCGCCGTCCGGCCTTGTGAATCTCCGACGCCGCCACCGATTCGGGAAACGGCAGATCCGGATCTTCCACCATCACGCGCCGCACCAGCGACACGAACAAGACGCCCAGAATGCTGCCCACCACCATCAGCGCCGTCGATTTCCAATACGCGTCTTTCGGCGAGAACGAAGGCCACGCGCCGGAGATCAGGAACGCGGGCAGCGTGAAAATGGCGCCCGCCGCCACGGATTCTCCGATCGATCCCGCGGTTCGAGCGATGTTCTCTTCCAGCACCGATCCGTTCACGATCCGCAGCACCGCCATGCCGATCACCGCCGCCGGATAAGTGGCGGCGATGGTGATGCCGGCGCGCAAGCCCAGGTACGCGTTCGCCGCGCCCAGGATCACCGTCATCATCAGCCCCAGCAGCATGCGCTCTGAGAGTGAACTCCCGCATTTGCATGTTCTGCGGGACAAACGGGCGATAGCGTGGTTGTTCGCTCATTGGTTCACAATGATAGCAGGTGGTCGGAGCCTATTGGACCTCTTGATCGGAAAGCCGGCCTTGGGTCGGCTGATGTAACCGCGAGCCGTATGGGCTTGCCAGGCGATGTGCCTCATAAGGTATTCAAGGCTAGCGGGTTGCGCGGAGAAGTTTTCGGCGGGCGAGGGCGCTGAATGATGAACAAGAGGCAGGGTGAGCGATGCTCCCCTCAGTACCGATATTGGTTGGCTCGGCTAAATCTTGTTATATTGGCTGCCTACCAGGAGCACACAGATGGGCAAATTGAAGGACCAAGCTATTCAGAAACGAGCGAAGGAGATTGTAATATCGAATCCCGGCGGAATCAGATATATGACCCTCGTGAAGCAGATCGGCTTGGAAGATCCGACAACGTCTGTCGATCAAATACGTTTTGCGGTGTGGAATCTCAACTCGATTTTTCCAAAAGAGATCAGCAAGCCGAGCCGGGGACTATTTAAGCCCGTGGCCGCGCCGGACGACGATGTCATCGTTGCTGGTGTCGCTGACGAAATTCGCGAGACCACTATCAAAGAATCGGATTTCTATCAAGCTTTCGCCGATTGGCTGAAAAGCGAGGACGAAGTCACAGCCGTCGGTGTGCTTGGAGGGGCGGGGTTGAAGAAGAAGTGGGGGACGCCGGACGTTATCGGAGTCTATAAGCCTTTGGCAGGTGACTTTGTTAAATTTTGGCCTGAAATCGTCTCAGCCGAAATTAAAATCGACGGTCGGGGTCCCAGTCCGATAGTCGCCTTTGGTCAAGCGGTCGCCTACAGGCTCTTTTCGACGAAAACTTATATTGTGATGCCGACGTCGTTGCTGCCGGGCGATCAGGACCGCCTAGCATCATTGTCCGTACTTCTAGGAATCGGGTTCGTGCTCTTTGACGCCAGGGAGACGTACGAACCGAAATTCTCGATCCGCGTCCCCGCTCAACGATTCTCTCCGGATATGTTTTATTCCAACGAACTTGCTGAACGCCTGAAGAATCTCAACAGAGAGCTTTTTGAGGAACTCTTTGGTTAGCTTCCATGAGCCCGACCCGCCGCAACCTACCTTCCCACTCTTGTGTGTGCCATGTACGGCAGTTCGCTAGCAGGGCGTGCCGGGGGGGGCGCGGGGCGTAAAAAATGAAAGGCCCCTTTCACGGTCCACTACGTGGTGGTACGATTGCGGGGTGCAACGGCTGCGTGGTAGTTACCTGCTACTAATCGTAGCCACGTCCCTCTATGGCCAAACGATTCACTTCGAGTCGCCGATGGAATGGGTCTACAGGGGATCGTATCCATACATTACCGGAATCCTGGTCAACGACAGCGGGAAACCGCTATCAGGTGTTTCGGTCAATTTCAACCTGTACGCTGCCGATGACACGGTGGTTGGAACAGCATCCGATTTTGTGGAAGTATTGCCAGTCGGCGAACGATGGCGATTCTCTTGCTTGGTTTGGGGGTCGATGGTAGCTACTCCTGTTTATGCCAAGCCTGTCTCCGTTCGAACAGGCTTGGACGATCACCCAGTTACAGACCCGCAAAAAGCCTGGGACCCCGTTGTCTTACAAAGAAGAGCGGAAATCGAGGCTCAAGTGCGTAAGCAAGAGGCGAAGCACCTTAAAGCTGAGGAGAAGGCACGGATAAAAGCCGAGAAGAAAGCGAAAAAAGACGAATCTAAGGATCAGCAGCTGCATTGATCGCGCTCATAAGAAAATGAAGCGAGCGAAGCCAAATGAAAACCGTAGTGTTCATTCTGCCCCTTTTTGCCGAGGCATTCATTTCGAGCAGACCACAAGAATCAGCATTCATCCATAATATGAGACAAACTGTCAGTCAGCCAGGGGAAGTGGCCTGCCCGAATGCACACGTTCATATAGAGTTGGATGTTTTGCTCGTTGCATTCCTCCCGGAGAACGTCGCAGCGATCACGGGCGCGTTGGAGTACGGAAAGACTGGCAGCTCAGGTAAGCAGTACTTTCGCTGATCTTCACTTCGATGGTTGTGGCATACTCTGTTTGAGTTGAGCCTTGGATCTTTGGTCATCGGTGATCACTTTCCTTTTCTTAGGGGTCGGAAGGAAGGTCGCGACGCCGAACCCGGCTCCCAAGCCCGCGCGCGTCAGAATCGCGAACCCTGTCAGCACCCCCCCCAAAAAGCATGTTCGCTCCGGCGGGTTGCGATGGGCAAGAGTTTTATCGATGCAAGGCAAGTGGTACCGTATCCAAGCCCGAATCCAGATCCTGGCTATTAGCTCCCGGGCCCCGCATTGCACGCCCGTAAACCGTTGAACCTGTTGATGACATTTTGATCCGGTCGTCGGCCCACAATCATAGCAGGTGGTCGGAGTCTATTGAACCGTCATAGTCACCGCGGTTGGGCTGACAAAGTCACCCACCGTGACGATGACTTGATCGGTGGTATAGGGACCTGCTTCCTCGGGCACCACCACGTTAATCTGCAACACTCCGGCAACCAAACCGGGGGCGGCGCCCGCGTACACTACTTGAGCGGGCAGGCCGTCAATGGTCACCGAAACCGGCTGAGCACGGCTTGGGGTAGGATTCTACCGGGCCGGGCGCGATTACCAAACCGTCCTTACTGGCGGGCGTCATAAGTCCGGCGCCGGTGGCGTAGAGAACCACCTCGGAACCCGGCGCGGCTGGATTGCTGTGGGTGTTCACGCTGCCGTCCTGGTTCAGGATCGCTCCCTGCCCTCCGCCGTTGCTATTCGCCGAAAACAGAGCCGGCGACGCGGCTTGAATTTGAACCGTCGCTGATGCGGTGGGCTGTCCCTGATAGAAGATCTGAATTTGTGCGCTGGTTCCCGTTACACCAAATGGAACCACGGTGTTGATCTGGGTAGATGAAGCGTACAAAATCGGCGAGGCTGCGCCGCCGATCATCACCTTAGTGTCCTCAATTGAATCCTCTAAAAAGTCGCCATCCACCTCGCCTGACGCACTCAAGGGAGGCCCCAGGTTCGCTCCGAAAATAGTCACTAACTCGCCGGGCGACACCGCGCCCTCCAGGTAACTCGCGCCGTTGACCACCGCGGAAATCGCCGGGCTCCCCGTCACTGCCCCCGGAGGCAGCGTGCCATAAACCACCACCGCATTAGAGATCGGAAGATAGACGCGGCCATTGGCCACGGTGGGCGCGGCGAACTTAGTGAACCCGCCGGGCGCATCCCGGCTGCTGTTCTGATCGCTGTTCCATAGCTCGCTGGCAAGATTGGTGGCATCCAGCGCGTGCAGCGTGCCTGGCACGTCGTCCACGGAAGAGTTGCCCGTCGTAAGCCAAACGATGCCGCTCTGGCCGCCGTTCGCCGAAATAGAAAGCCCCGCAAAGAACGAAGAATCATCCGGCGTGTATTGGGAAAGGATGGTGGAATTGAGTTGATTATTGACGATCTGAAATGCCTTCAGCGGCCCACCGGGATCGTATTCGTACACCACCGGGCCATTTGGAGCGTTATCCCATAAAGCCATCGTAAACAGGCCCCAGGAATTCACTTGCACCCCTTGCACTGTGCCGGTGGTTTCCGCTCCCAAATGTCCCATGGAATCGTAATTCACCAGGTACAGGAACCCCGACTTACCGCCTGCGAGCAGATAATGGGCGCCTGGAAGCAGGATCGTGCCGCTGGATCCAACATCCCAGTCCTGATCGTTGAGGCTGCTCCATTCCGCCGGGGTGTACCAGTCGAGCAAGGAAAGATTGCCGCCCGCCAGATGCAGCACGGATTCGCCGAAGTTGGCTACGCCGTCCCAATCGCCATTCCCGGTAGAGGCGTAGATATCACCGCTGCCGTCCACCGCGGGCGCTCGCCCCGACTGCCAGATTGCCGACTGCCGCCCGTTGGGAGCGCTGTTGAAAACCGCCGTCTGTTGCAGTGTCGAAGGGTTATATTCCAACATCCATCCCTGATAGTTGCCCGTATCGGCGTGCGATCCAAAGGCAATGTAGAGCGCCCCGTTCGCCAGCACCAAGCCCGGCCTTTGCAATTGCCAAAAGGCGTTAAACGCGAGCGTCCCGTTGCTCGATCCGGCGCCCGTGCCTGAAACGGAGGCGGCAATCGGCACCGGTCCGCCGAACATCTCATGTCCGTCCACCAGCGAGAGAGCATGCAACTGAAACACGGGATTGCTGAAGGCGCCGGGTGGAAGGGTATCGGCCACCACGTACAGCACCTGCGCGGCAGGGTCGATCGCGGGCGTGCCCAGGATTCCAATCTCGGGCAGAATATCGGTAAAGTTGAACAGGCCGGAGGGAACCACGGGGCCGAGGTTCACCTGCCAAAGCGGAGTGGCGGTTTGGGGAGCATCGGCATTGAACGCGAATACGCTGTTGTGCATGGTCGCAACATAAGCCACGTTGTACTTCGCTCCGCCCATGGCGACGCCGGTCACATATAATGGCTGCGCATAAACCTGCCCGTCCACCGGAAAAGTTCCAAGCTTCCCAAAGGTGCTCCAGTTCATCTGCGGCGTAAGGCTAGTCTCCTGGATATTCGCGCCGGTCTGGTGGGTGTCGTAATTCACGTTCAGCACGTTCACTTGCGCGAATGTGAGCGCGGCCAGGCTCAGTTCGAACAAAGCCAGACGCGCAATCGATCTAGAGGTCTTTTTCGAGCTGCACAGTTTTCGGCGAGATGAGAGACTCAACGGTCTATTCCGTATCGCGATCAGCGTCGCGAACTTTTCCTTTCTATTCGTTTACCCAATCGGCACAGAGAAGTCTAGACATGTTAGCAAAGGCGGATGCCGCTAGTTGCTTCCCGCCGTCGTTTTTCCCGCGGACGTGGTCTGGCGCGGGTACTTCGGCCGCGCGGGTAGCTTGGGCGATTTGTCGAGCGCTTGTTTGGCTAGTTCGATGGCCTTCTCGAGTTGCGGATCGCGGCCGGCCACTTCCAGATCGGGCCGTTGGTCGACGACATAATCCGGATCGACGCCGTGATTCTCGACAACCCAATGACCGCCTTTGTCGGGCGTCCAGAAGGCCACTTCGGGCGCGGTGACGGAGCCGCCGTCCAGCAGCGGAATGTTGCGCGAGATGCCAACCAGACCTCCCCAGGTCCGCGTTCCAACAACCGGTCCCAGCTTCTGCGCCTGGAAGAACCACGGGAAGGAGTCGCCGCCCGAGCCGGCCAGCTCATTCACGATCATTACCTTGGGTCCGAAAATAGCGGCCTGCGGCACGTCGGCATCCTTCCCTTCCCGGGGCGACATGATGTACAGCCGCTGCCGCTGCAATTTCTCGATGTAGAAATCGGGAATGAAGCCGCCGCTGTTGTAGCGCTCGTCGATGATCAAACCCTGTTTGCCGATCTGTCCGGTGAAATATTTGTCGAACGCCGTCAGACCTGAATAGGCGGTGTCGGGTACGTGCATGTACGCGATGCGGCCGCCGGTAGCGTCGGAAACGATCTTGCGGCGCGCTTCCACCCAGCTGAAGTAGCGCAGTCCGGATTCATTCCCGATGGTTTTCACTGAAATCTCCCACGCGCCTTGCTCGGTGGGCTTGTCATTGATCTTCAGCGTGACGATCTTCTCCGCGAGATTTTCGAAAAATGAATACGGATTGGACGGTGCGCGAACCACGGCGCCATTCACCGCGATCAGGTAATCGCCCTCCTTCACTTTGAGTCCGGGCTCGGTGAGCGGCGAGCGCGTGGCCTGCCCCCAGTTCTCGCCGCGATAAATCCTGGCCAGCTTGTAGTAGCCGTTGTCGAGCGCGAAGTCCACGCCCAGCAGCCCCACACCGATATGGGGCCGGTCTGGAAGGTCGCCGCCTTGGACATAAGTGTGCGAGGTGCTCAACTCGGCAATCATTTCCCCGATGACGTAATTCAGATCGCTGCGATGCGCCACCCAGGGCAGCAGCGCCTCATAGCGCTGTCCGATCGCCTTCCAGTCCAGGCCTTCCATGGCCGGGTCCCAGTAGAAATCGCGCTCCACTCGCCAAGCCTCGTGGAAAATCTCCTTCCATTCCTCGCGCGGATCGATGCGTGCCTGCAAAGCGCCCAATTCCAGCTTGCCGTCTCCTACCTTCTTGCCCGGCGCGGCGTCGATGATGCCAAAGTTGGCAGCCGCCTGATAGATGACTTTCTTTCCCTCCCGATCCAGGCCGTAGTCGTCGATCTCAGTGAGCAAGACCTTGTCCTCGCGTTTCGCGACGTCATACATGTGCAGCGTGGCGTTCGGTCCCTGGCCCGGCCGGCCGTTTTCCGTGGATTCGATGGCGCGCGAAACATAGAAAATCGTGTTATTGCGCGCTTCCAACCTTTTGTACATCCCGGACGGCACGGGTACCTGCACGATGCGCGAGCCCAGCCCGGCGAGATCGATCGTGATCGGCTTAACGTCAGCTTTGACCTCGGCCGGCTTTTCATCCGACGATTTCGATTCGTTCTTTTTCTCGGAGCCTCCCTCCGCGTCCGGTTTCGCGTCCGGCTTCTTGGTGTCGCTCGGGTCCTTCTCGTCGTCGATCTGGGGCGCAAACGGCGAGGCTTCGTCGGACTTCAGCACCAGGGCGAAAATCCCGCGCGTGTCATAGTAGTTGTAACGCTGGTCCAGATCGCCTGTGCTCGGATAGAAGAACCGGTCCGAAAGGAAGTAGAGATACTTTCCATTCTGATCGAAGGCGGGATTGACGTTGTTGTAGAAATCCTCGGTCACACGAGTCGCCTGGCTTTTGTCGAGCGAGTACAGATAGATTGCCGTGGCCTGGTTGTCTTCGTTCTTGGAATAAGCCAGCCAGCGGCTGTCCGGCGCCCAGGCTGGCGTCCCATCCAGTCCGTTTTCGGCTTGGTCGATCAACACCGGACGCTGGGCGTCGGTATCCACGTAGTACAGACGCTGTTTCTTGTCCCAGTACGCCAGCTTCTTACCGTCGGGCGACCATACCGGGCCGTAGCGGTAGCAATCTCCGTCGCTGGTAACGCGAACTTCGTCGCCGCCTTTCTGCGGACGCAGGTACAGCTCGAATTCGCCGCTGCGGTCCGATAGATAAGCGATCCATTTCCCGTCCGGCGACCAGGTGGCGTTTTGCTCATGGATTCCCGGGGTGTCCGTCAAGTTGCGAACGCTGCCGTGCTCGCTGGGAATGGTGAAGATGTCGCCGCGCGCCTCCACCAGCGCACGCACGCCGGTAGGAGACAGTTCAAAGCTGCGAATCAGGTTGGAGACGCTCTTGATCTCTGGCCGCGCGGTAACCAGGTCGCTCGAAACCGTGACCGGAATGTGCGCCACCTTGCCGCTCGCGACATCATAGGAGTAGAGCAAGCCCCCATTTTCATAGACGATCGCATCGGCTCCGGCGCTCGGCCACTTGATGTCATATTCGGTGTAGCTGGTGAGCTTCCTGGTTTGCTTCGAGCCCAGGTCGTAACGATACAGATTCATGACGCCTTCGCGATCGGAAATGAAATAGACCGCGTTTCCGCGCCACATGGGGAACTGATCCAGCGCGCCCGAGCGCGGTATCTCGTCGTAGGTGTTGCGCTTCAGATCGTAGATCCCGATGTAATTGGTCCAACCGCCGCGATACCGCTTCCAGGTGCGAAATTCCTGCGAGGTGGGATTGTAGGCGATCTTCTCGCCGTCGGGCGAAAAACTGGTCAAGCTGGCGCGCGGTACCGGAAGCATCTCTTCCAGTCCGCCGGCTATCGAAACCAAAAACAGACGCGTGGTGGCCGCGGGCGCGCTGGCGCGGTTGGAGCGAAACAGGACCTTCTTGCTGTCAGGTGTCCAGCCTAGTACCAGGTCGTTGGCAGGGTGATAGGTGAGCCGGCGCGGCTCCCCACCTTCCGACGGAATGATGTACACGTCCGCGTTGCCGTCATATTCTCCCGTGAAGGCGATCCATTTGCCGTCCGGGGAGAACTTAGGGTAAAGCTCGTCGCCCGGATGGGAAGTGAGCCGGCGGGCCTCGCCGCCCGAGCGCGGAGCCGTCCACAAATCCCCGGCGTAGACGAAGACCACCGCGTCCTTTGAAATGTCAGGCTGCCGGAGCAGCCGGGTTTCGGGCGGCGCCGTGCGGACCTCGGGCGATATCAGCAAGAACAGAAGCACTGCGGCGCCAAGCCATTTCACGGGTGTAACCTCCTGGTTCAGGGGAACTACCGACATTTGATTCTAGCCGACCGTTGGGCCATAGGACCGCCAATTTTCCCGAATCCGGCGGGCCTTCCCCGTTATAGTCATCCCAAGCGATTGAGCCTGCTGAAATTGCGTCCCGCGCCAGGGACCGGGCCGCACCGAGAAATGCTTTGCTTTCCGTCCCAAGCCCTTGTAACCTAACAATTTGCTAGTACGCCTCTAGTAATGAGCAGGCGGCTGGCATTCTAGGGCCTGCATGCTGGTTGAATTTGAGCTGATTCAAAAAGCCCAAAAGGGCGATGATGCTGCATTCAACCAAGTGGTGATTGCATACAGGAAGAGAATTTTAGGCACGATCGCCCGCTTAATCGGGCGGCCGGAAGATGTGGAGGACGTGGCCCAGGAAGTTTTTCTGAGGCTGTACTATTCGCTCGACCAACTCAGGACGCCGGAAGTTTTTGAGCCATGGCTGTACCGGCTTACGGTGAACGCTTCGTATGACTATCTGCGAAAGCAGCGCCGGCGGAACGAATCGCGGATGTCGGACCTGAGCGAGCAGCAAGTGATGATGGCGGATGCGGCGGCCGGGGGAAAAGCCTCTGGCGAGGAACAGCGTCAAAAGCAAGTCAAGGAATTAGTGGATTCGCTGTTACAGTCGGTCTCCGAACAGGATCGAATTCTTCTGACGCTGAAGGAAATGGAAGGCCTGTCGCTGAAAGAGCTTGAAAAGATTTACTCGGTGAACGAAAATGCTCTCAAGGTTCGGCTCTTCCGGGCGCGTCAGAGGGTACTAAACGCGTATCAGGCCACGAAAAAAGGCAAGGGCGCCGGAGAGCAATAGTGCCAGAGTCGGGTTAGAATAGTCGAGGATAGCGAGGAGACGCGCATGGATCAAAATCAAGAGCTGGATCAACTGTTCGCTGGGTACCGCGCCGCAATGCCGGATCCTGAAGCCAGCGCCAACTTCATGCCCGAACTGTGGCGGAAGGTTGAAGCCCGGCAGTTCTTCCTGGTGCGCGTGAAGAAGCTCACTCAGGTTTTCGTCGCTGCCGCCGCTGCCATCTGCCTGTTTCTGGGCATAACTCTGCAAGTGCCGGTTTCCACCGTTCAGCAATCCGTAGGCGGCAATTATGTTGACGTACTCGCCGACGCCAGTCCCACGGAAAACCTCAGTGCCATTGGCATCCGGGTGGACTATACTGAACCGAACGGAAGATGACGCGTAAGATCATACTGTATTTTCTGCTCGTGTTCGTGAGCGGATCCGTGGTGGGGGCGCTCGGCTATAGGACCTACAATCCGCCAACGGCGCGCAGCATCAGCACACCCCCTCCGCCGGGTGATTGGCGAAAGCAGTACATGGACGAGAGCAAAGCTCGTCTGGACCTTACCGCCGATCAGGTTACAGCGCTAGAGGCGATCATGGATGACACCGAAGCGCGTTTCCGTGAAGCACGGGAGCGAGAGAACCAGGAGATTGGTCAGATCCGTGATGAGCACATCGCCAAGGTGAGAAAGATGCTGAGCCCGGAGCAGCTTCCCAAATATGTGCAACTGCACGCGGAGCGCGAGGCAAAAGCCAGACAGCAGAACCCCAAAAAGCAATAGCGGGTTTAGCGCGTACCAACCGGCTGCTTCTTGTTGTCCTTCAATTCCTTCTTGTCCTTCAAATCTTTGGACTTCGCCATCAACTTTTGGAAACGGTCGACGCGGCCTTCCGTATCAACCAGTTTTTGACGGCCAGTGAAGAAGGGATGGCAACTGGAGCAGATTTCCACGCGGATGTCGCCCTTGTGGGTGGATCGTGTCTTAAAGGTGCTCCCGCAGGCGCAGGCGACGTTGATTTCTTCGTAGGCGGGGTGAATGGCGGCTTTCATTGCAGCAGAATCCTTTCGAAACTTCAGTGTAGCGCACTCGTCAAGCGGCCACCAAGTACAAACCCCCGCACCACCGGAACAGGCGATGCGGGGGCACGTTACTGTTTTTCGCGCAGGGAAGCGGCCGGTCCACAGGAGCAGCGGCTTCGTCCACTGAACGAAACCTGAACGTTCAACAGGTCGACTTTAACAGTCGGCCACCTCGCGCGAATTGAATCTACAGTCACTACATATACCCATGTTAGACTGGACCACCTCCTTTCTCAGTGATGAAACCATCATAAAACCGAGGCTGAAATCTGTCAAACACTTTCTAGAGGCACACTGCATCTAGAATTGTGCAGCGTAGCAGCCACAACAAATAGACACGACGATGGAGAAGGCTGTCCGCTCCGCATTAACAGCGAAAAAATCCTATTTCCGGAAGCTCCCGGCTGTTCTCCCCTACGAGAATCGGTAGGACTGGCGGTACAATGACCTCTGATGTCGAGCGTCGCTCAGTTGCAGCTGGACCCGGACGGCGAGCAGTCCGCGGCACGCGACGCCTGGCGTTTCATGGCCGCGTTCCTGGTCTCGGGAATACTGATGTCGTTCCTGGGGGCCATTTTGCCCGCCTGGGGCTACCATCTGCGGCCGAGCTTCACCGAAGTCGGCGACTATTTCCTGAGCCTGGCGATCGGGCTGCTTTTGTCGGTGGGCGCGGCTCACTTTCTGCTGCCCCGGCGCGGGCTGAAATTCGTTTTGGTACTGGCCAGCCTGCTGGCTTGCGGCGGGTTTCTTTTCCTGGCCCTTTCATCGCCCCCTGCCTCGGCGGACTGGCGACTGTGGGGCGTGCTCTGCATCGGATTTAGTACGGGCTTGCTCAACGCCGGTGTATTCCACGCCATCTCTCCGATGTATCAGATCGATCGCGCCGCCACCGTAAATTTCGCAGGCCTGTTGTTCGGCTCCGGCAGTTTATTGACGGCTCTACTGGTAGCCGGCACTTATTACGTTTATACGGTTCCCAGCATTCTGGTTTTGTTCGCCGCGCTCCCCGGCCTCTACGCCGTGGTTTGCTACCGAGGGACTTTTGCCCAGCGCCCTACGCTCGCAACTCTCCCCCTAACGCAAGTACTGCGCGATTTTCGGAGCCCCGGGGCGGTGCTGTTCAGCCTGCTGCTCTTCTTTCAATTTGGCAACGAATGGTCGATGGCAGGATGGCTCCCGCTGTTTCTGATTCGCAGGCTAGGCATCAGCCCCAAGGATTCCCTGCTGCTGCTGGCGCTCTATTGGGCATCGCTGCTCGTGGGACGCATCATCTCGCAATTTATCCTGAAGCGCGTCAACCAGGCTTGGCTACTGATTGGGTCCATCGTCTCGGCGCTGCTCGGCATGACGGTTCTGGCATCTACTAACAATCTGTTCGGCGCGCTGATGGGCATTCTATTTGTGGGCGGCGGCTTTGCCTCCATTTATCCGCTGGTGGTGGAGAAGATCGCGCATCGCTTTCCGTATTATCATCCTGGCTTCTACAACGGGCTGTTTTCACTGGCGATCACCGGCGGCTTTCTGGCCCCGTGGCTGCTCGGCTACTTCGCGGAAGCCTGGGGAATCCAGGCCGTCATGGTTCTCCCGCTGGCCGGTACGTTCATTGTGTTCCTGCTGGTGCTCCTAATCATGCTGGAGGCAAAGCTGAGCAGTCTCTCGCAGATTACCCCAACGTCGTAACACACGCCATTCAGCCCTTGTTCGAAGCCGTCCAGCCATAGTTGCAACTCACTTGCTGATTTTTGTTGACTTGAAAGCGTCGCATTTGTAATATTGGACCGAAGAGGTCCGATATTGATTTCCACCTTGTTATCTTACAACAACGTTTCAGAAGCTGGACCTGATGCTTCTGCGCAGCCGCCCCGTACAGCGCTGAGATGCTATCTGGTTGCAAGTTGGACGGTTACCTTGCTTTTCCTCCTGGGAGGGACGCTCCGGGCGGGCGACGGAGGAAGCTTGTTGGGAACCATCACGGATCCCAGCGGCGCCGCTGTCCCTGGAGCGAAAGTCACGGCGACGGAAACCGCCACGGCCGTGAAGCAGACCATCACGACCGACGCCCGGGGCTTCTATTCGTTCCAGAGTCTGCCGGTTGGACGCTACGACGTCGAAGTAGACGCCTCCGGGTTCAAGCCTCTCCGGCGCACCGGCGTCGTGATCGATGTCGACAGCAAGGTGGTGGTGGACGCGTCTCTCGCCATCGGAGAGAGGACCGATACGGTAACCGTTTCCGAATCGGCCGCGCATGTCGAAACCGCCGATACCCAAATGGGCGAGGTCATCACGGGCAAACAGATGACGGCCGTGCCGCTCAACGGCCGCAGCTACACGGACCTGCTGGCGCTTCAATCCGGCGTGGTTCCCGTCACTTCGCTGACATCCGACACGACTCAGGATGTGGGCGTCAGCGCGTTTTCTCCCTCCGGCGATTTGAATCCCGGCACCATCTCGATCAACGGCCAGCGGGAATTCGCCAACAGCTTCGTGCTGAATGGAAGCGACGTCGAAGAAGACGTCAACATGGGCGCGGCGATCGTTCCCAACCTGGATTCCATCGCCGAGTTCCGGATTCTCACCAGCAACTTCGACGCGGAATACGGCGAGTTCAGCGGCGGCCAGATCAACGTGGTCACCAAGTCCGGGACCAACGCATTCCACGGCGATGTCTTCGAATTCCTGCGCAACACGGATCTGGACGCGCGCAACTATTTTTCGCCCACCCGCGGCGCGTTCGACCAAAACCAGTTCGGAGGAACGCTCGGCGGCCCGATCCGGAAGAACAAGGTCTTCTTCTTCGCCGACTATCAGGGCACCCGCTCGACGCAGGGAATCGATACGGGCGAGATCCCGGTTCCTTCGCTCGCAGGATCGCACCGGCAATCTGTCAGCGATGTGGCGAGTTCGTTCGACTGTCGATCAGAATGGAACTCGGTCCCACCACCGTGAGCGGCCCTTATTGGGCCAGCCAGCTTTCGCAAAAACTCGGTTACGGCGTGACGGCCGGCGAGCCTTATTACTTCCCGGGATGCACCAGCTCCGGCGCAGTGCGTTCTCCCGAACGCCGCGATTCCGCAAAGCGCCTGGTCCGCTCCGGCCACCAATCTTTTGAAATACATTCCGGCGCCCAACAATCCGAACGGCACTTTTTCCACTTCGTCCTACAACCAGACCTTGCAGGACGACAAGGGCGCCTACCGGCTGGATGGCAGCGACGCGCTGGGGCATGCTGTCGGCTTACTATTTTCTGGACGGCTGGTCGCAGAACAATCCCTACCCGGTGGCGCAAGGCGGCGCGAATGTTCCCGGCTTCAACGCTCTGAATTCCGGACGCGCGCAACTGCTCGCCCTGGGCGATACCAAGACGCTCGGTTCGACCGCCGTCAACGAATTCCACTTCAGCTTCATGCGCGACGCCACCGACTGGGCCAGCCGATTGGCGGCGTGGGCGTCAGCCTGGCGTCCCAGGGCTTCGTGGTGGGCCCGAACACGCCCGGCATCGTTCCGTTGTCGCCCAAAACCGAAGGCGTGGAAAGCGTCGATTTCAATAACTTCTCGATCGGGACCAACACCAACGAGCTGAAGCAGGTCAACAACACCTTTCAATGGCGCGATAACTTCTCCAAAGTCGTCGGGAACTCACACCATCAAGGTGGGCGGCGAGTTCCACTACGATCAGGTCAATACCAATCCGATCGCCCAGTTGAACGGCAACTTCCTATTCTTCGGCAGCGAGACCGGCGTCGACTTCGCGGACTTCCTGCTGGGCATTCCGAGCCAGTACAACCAAAGCCAGCTTCAGGCTTTCTACGGCCGCAACAAGTATGCCGGCCTTTACGCGCAGGATAGCTGGCGCATGAGGAAGAACCTGACGTTGAACTATGGCCTGCGCTGGGACCGCATCGAGCCCTGGTACGAAAAATACAATCAGATCGCCACGTTCGAGCCCGGGCCAGCAGTCGGTCGTTTTCCCCGGCGCGCCCGCCGGCATCCTGTTTCCAACCGATCCCGGCGTTCCGCGCACGCTGGCGCCTCCCGGAAATCTGGATTTCGCGCCGCGCATCGGTTTGGCCTACTCGCCCGACACCGGCAAAACCAGCATCCGGGCCAGCTACGGCATGTTCTACACCGCCATCGAAGCGCTGACGATTGGCATCAGCAGCGCGAATGCGCCGTATGGAACCACTTACACCAGCCCCGCTCCGCCGCTGTTCGCCACGCCGTTCATCACCGCGGCCAACGGTCAAAATGTGGGCCAGTATTTTCCCGGTGCAGCTTGCGCCCTTGAACACCACGGCCAGCCATCCGGACGCGAGTATCGACTGGTCGCAGTTTGAACCCATCAGCGGGATGCCGAACTATGCGACCAACAACAAGATTCCCTACACCGAGGAATACATGCTCTCGATCGAGCGCGGCTTCGGAAACAACACCGTGCTCGAGCGTCAGCTATGTGGGCACTCAGGCGCATCACCTGCTGGTGCTGGAGGAGGCCAATCCCGGCAATCCCGCGCTCTGTCTGCAACTCAGCAATCCGGCCAACCTGGCGCCCGGCCAAACTCCCTGCGGTCCATTCAACGAAAGCAACGTTTTCATCACCGCATCGGGCCAGGTGATCAATGGAACCAGAGGGCCGCTGGGGCCGAATTTCGGAAGCGACACCGCTCGAGACCACCATCGGCAACTCCAACTACAACTCTCTGCAGGTCACTTTGCGCCACACCAGCGGACCGCTGCAGTTGCTGGCGGCGTATACGTACAGCAAGTCGCTGGATCAATCTTCCAATCTGGGCGAAGAGGTCAACCCGCTCAATCCCTCGCTCAGCAGGGCCTTGTCCGCTTTCGATATCACGCAGAACTTTGTCGTGAGCTACAGCTACCAGCTTCCCTTCGAACGTTTGTTCCACGCCGCGAACCGCTGGACCGCAGGGATGGGAATTCTCCGGGATCACGCGCTTCAGCAGCGGTCTTCCGGTGACGCTGATCAACTACGGCGACAACTCGCTGTTGGGCGCGGAGCCAAACGGGATCAACAACTATGGCGTCGATGAACCGGATGTCGCGCCGGGCTCCCTCAATCTGAATCACAATCCCCGCAACGGGCAGCCGTATTTCAATGCCGCGCTGTTCAGCGAGAACGCCCTGGGCACTCCGGGCAACGCCTCGCGGCGCTATTTCCACGGCCCCGGAATGGAGAACTTCGATATGGCGCTGCTCAAGAACCTGCGCCTGACCGAATCGAAATCGCTGCAGTTCCGGCTGGAAGCCTTCAACGTCTTCAACCACGCTCAGTTCTTCGGACCGCAAGCCGTCGACGGCAACATCAGCAGCGCAACGTTCGGCCAGGTGGTCAGCGCGGCGGCTCCCCGGCTGGTTCAGGTGGGCGCGAAGTTCATTTTCTAAAGCGAACTTCAAACTTCATGAAACTGAACACTCCTGCCATACTCGCTGTTCGCGATTACACGAGATCTGCGGTTTTGCTCAGAGTTCCAGCCCGTGCCCGCGCTTTCCGGCGGGAAGCTCGATCAGCCGCGCCCCAGGATCTGTTCAGCGAGCACGGCGTCTTGCGCGTCAATTTCACTTACCAAACCACGGTCGATCAGAACGGCAACACTCTGTTCTGTTTCATGACCGAAAGCGGCGCGCAGTCGCCCACCCTGCATGTGCATCCCGGCGACCGGCTGCTGATCAACCTGAAGAACAATGTGCCGGCTGCGCATCGCATCGCGATGGCTGCGCATGGCCAGCCGATGCCGGGAATGACCGTTTCGGGAAGGCCGTCGAGCACCTGCGGCGCCGTGACGATGACAGCCTCCTCCGTCAACATCCACTACCACGGCACGAACACGCCTCCGACATGCCATCAGGATGAAGTGATCCACACCATGATTAACTCCGGCGAGACGTTTCAATACGACGTGCAATTTCCGCTGGACGAGCCGCCGGGACTCTATTGGTATCATCCGCACATTCACGGCATCTCCGAGGCGGCGGTGCAGGGCGGCGCTTCCGGAGCGCTGATCGTGGAAGGGATTCAAAACATCAATCCCGAGGTTGCCGGACTGCCGCAGCAGGTGTTGATCATCCGGGACAATCTGGTGCCCGGGCAATCCAGACGCCTGGAGGAAACATCCCGTCGTGGGATCTCTCGCTGAACTACGTTCCGGTTCCGTCGCCCGGCGTTCACGCCCGCCGTCATTCAGATGAAGCCCGTCGGAGAAGCAGTTCTGGCGAGTGTTGAACGCGTCGGCGGATACCATCATCGATCTGCAACTGCAATACGACGGAACGCCGCAGCCGCTGGAGGTGGTGGCTCTGGACGGCGTTCCCACCGGCTCTCAGGACGGCACGTCGCGAGGCAAGAGCATCACTGAAACGGACATTCTGCTGGCGCCGGCCGCGCGCGCGGAGTTCATCGTGACCGGTCCTTCGTCGAGCGTTCAAGAACGCGACCCTGATGACCCTGAATGTCGATACCGGTCCGGACGGCGACAACGATCCGACGCGGCCGATCGCAGCCATCCAGGCTTCAAACGACGCGCCCGAGCCGCCGCTGACGCATTCCCTATCGCATCCGAGCTGCCGCACCAGCAGCGCTTCGCGGAATTGGATCGGCGAGAGGCCCACGGCGGAGCGCAACGCTGTATTTTTCCGAGGTACTGTCGGACCCCACCGATCCGAACAGCCCGACGAATTTCTTCATCACCGTGGATGGCCAGACTCCCACGCTGTTCAGCCCGGACAATCCGCCGGCCATCGTCACCACGCAAGGATCGGTGGAAGACTGGACCATCGAGAACCGCGCGATGGAGAATCACGAATTTCACATCCACCAGATTCATTTCCTGCTCCTGGAGCAGAACGGCGTTCGCGGTGAACAACGGGCAGTATCTCGACATGATCCAGGTGCCCTATTGGTCCGGGTCCGGGCCTTATCCGAGCGTCAAGGTGCGCATGGATTTTCGCGGCCCGCTGGTCGGCGATTTCGTCTATCACTGCCACATCCTGGGGCACGAGGACAACGGCATGATGGCGATCATTCGCGTGAAACCGCCGCGCGCGGAGCGGAGCCACCGCTAATCAGCCGGGTTCCTTGGATCGGTTGCCGGCTATAGCATTGGGATTCATGTTGGGTTGCCCAGAGCGTCTCGTCCTCGCCGACCCAGGTGCTTGCTCGCCCCTCGCTTCCAGAGAGCCCTGATAAGTGTTAAGCTACAGACTACAGTCCACCCGTGAAGATACGGAACTTCGCCCATAAGGGGCTGAAAACGTTGTACACCGAAGACAGCGAAAAGGGCGTGCCCGCCGATGCGGCAGATAAACTCCGCAAGATGCTGGCGTACCTCGACGACATGGAACAGCCGGAGGAATTGCGGTCGCTCAAGCCTGGAAGCCTCACTCCCTGGCTGGCGACCGCAAAGGAACATGGAGTCTCAGTGTCACGCGTAACCGCCGTCTCACATTTCGTATCGACCCAGCGGAGCGAGAGATTTGCGACGTGGATCTGGAAGACTATCACTAAGCCCCGCAGGAGAAATGCCATGCCCATGAAAAACCCGCCCCATCCTGGCGACTTTATCCGGACCGAGATTATCCAGCCGGCGAGCCTGTCGGTGACGGCCGCCGCGGCAGCCCTTCGTGTCTCCCGGCCTGCATTATCCAACCTCCTGAACGGCAGCGCTAATCTCTCCGGTGAGATGGCTCTGCGCATCGAAAAAGCCTTTGGCGTGAAGATGGACACGCTCATGCGGATGCAGGCCTCCTACGACATCGCTCAGACCCGCAAACGAGAGAAGGAGATTCGTGTCCGGCGAATACATTCTCCCGCAGATATTCACGCATGAGCCGGCGGCAAGGTAGATCGAGACATCGGTGGTTGAGTCTTACTTGCCCGGCGTGTCTCGTTCTCGCGGCGTTTCTTCTCGCCGCTGACACAGAACCCCGCTGGCTGGTCTTGAATCATGCCGCCGCCCAGGCCGCGAAAGCGAAAGACTACCCCAGACTTCGCGAGACGTTGCGCGAATTGAAACCATTGCTGCCGGGAAATCCTCGCATCGCGTACAATTTGGCCGCCTCTAATGCCGTGCTGGGAGATGCACTGGCTGCGTTAGCCGGGTTGAGAAATCTTGCGGGCATGGGCCTGGTTTATGATTTCGCGGCGGATGCGGACTTCTCGTCGCTTCTCAAATCGCGCGAGTTTGCCGACATCGTCCAGCGCATTAGCGACAACAAAAAGCCAGTCAGCCATTCGAGCGCATCTTTCACGCTTGCCGAGCGCGATCTGCTTCCCGAGGACATCGCCTTCGATCCCGCGACGCGCCGCTTCTTCATCAGCAGCGTTCGCCAGTCCAAGATCATCGCGTTGACCGGCACGACGGACAGCCGGGACTTCGCGAAATCAGACTGGCCGGTTCTTGCGCTACGCGTGGACGCCGGACGCCGCATCCTTTGGGCCGCCACCGGCTGGCTTCCGCACTGTGAGCGCTGCAATAAAGCCGATGAAGACAGGAGCGCGCTACTGGCGTTCGATTTGGATTCGGGCGCGCTCCGGCGGCGCATCGAGTCGCCGGTCAAAGGCCTGCTGGGCGACATGACCATCAGCCGCGCGGGCGAGATTTACGTATCCGAAGGAATCCATGGATCAGTTCTTCGTCTGCCGCCGGGCGCCAATCGCCTGGAGCGGATGGATGTTCCGGGGGAGTTCCCTTCTCCGCAAACGCCCGCGCTTTCCGCCGACCAGAAGACGCTGTACGTACCGGACTACGTGCGCGGTATTGCGGCCATCACGCTCGCCACCGGCCGTGTCACCTGGCTCCAGCCGGCCGACAATATCGCGCTCAGCGGCATCGACGGACTGTACGTATATCGCGGCTCGTTCCTGGCGGTACAGAACGGCACCACGCCGGCCCGCATCATTCGATTCTCGTCGGACCTTCAGAAGCAGGAAGTGTTGGAAGCCAACACACCGGAACTTGGCGACGCGACGCACGGAACGATTGTAGGCGACAGGTTTTACTTCATCGCCAACTCCGGCTGGGGTGAATACGACGACCAGGGGAAGAAGAAGACCGGAGGCAGCCCTGTGGAATCGACGGTTCGCAATATCCCTCTACAATGACAGTAAGTGCGCGGACTTCTCGCCCTTGCATTAATCGCACCGCTCGCCACGGCGTCTGATCTGGGGTCGCGGCTCGATCACATCATTGACACCACCACCGCCCTGTCGCACGCCTTCGTAGGGATGCGCGTGGTGCGGCTCAGCGACGGGCGCGTGCTCTACGCGCGCAATTCCGAGCGGCTGTTTGTGCCCGCGTCGAACATGAAACTGTTCACTACCGCGCTGGCCATTTCGGAGCTCGGCGCCGACTATCGGCTGGCGACGCAAATCGGAGCCCAGGTTCCGATGGACGCCTCAGGCACGCTGCCCGGCGATCTGGAACTGGTGGGCGGAGGCGACCCGAGTTTGTCCGGACGCGAATATCCCTATCGCAGCCACAGTTCGCCGGCCGCCATCTACTCCTTCGGCCCCATCAATGACTTGGCGGATCAACTGATAGCGCGCGGCTTGAAGCGTATCGACGGCGATATCGTTGGAGACGACACCCGCTACGTGTGGGAGCCGCAGCCCGGTCCCTGGTCTTCCGACAGCGCCACGCGAGAATACGGAGCGCCGGTGAGCGCTCTCATTCTCGATGACAATACGTTCGCGCTCACCGTGCATCCGGCGGTGCGCGCGGGGGACCTGGCGCGGATCACGCTCGCGCCGGCGTTCGAAAACTTCGTCATCGACAATCGCGTGGTGACCACCGAACGCGGAGAGCGAAAGATCGAGCTCTATCGCAGTGCGTCGGGCCACGAGCTGCACGTCTGGGGAGTGATTCCGAAAGCCGGCGGCTCTGGATATACAACTGGGTACACAGCCGAACTCGCCATTGGCGATCCAGCGCTCTATGCGGCCGAAGTATTGCGCGACGCCCTGCTGCGCCGCGGAGTATCCATTTCTGGCGACGCCCGCGCCCGGCATCGCTTCCCCGATGAAGCCATAACGCCCGCTCCTAATCTGGAGGTGGTTCTAGCCGAACATCGCTCGCCGCCACTGTTCGATCTTCTGCAAGTGGTGGATAAAGTCAGCCAGAACCTGCACGCGGAGATCTTTTTGCGCGAGGCGGCGGTTGCGGCGGGGCATCCGGGTAGTCGCGAAGCCGGGCTCGCTGCCATGGACGAATTCCTCACCGGCATCGGAATTTCCAAGGATGAGTACCAGTTCAGCGACGGCTCCGGCCTCTCGCGCGATACCCTGGTCTCGCCCACGGCCATCACGAAGTTGCTGGTTGACATGAACGAATCCCAACACCACGACGAGTGGCTCAATCTGCTGCCGATCGGCGGCGAGGACGGAACTCTGGGCTCGCGGTTCGCAGGGCATCCGGAAGCGCGCGCCATTCGCGCCAAGACCGGCACGCTGGATCATGTGAAGACGTTGTCCGGCTACGCGGACACAACGGCCAACGGCCGCATTGCGTTTTCACTGCTGGTAAACAATTTCGAAGAGCCCGGCCCCGCCGTGACCAAAACGATCGACGAACTGGCGCTGGCGCTGCTCCAATAAGGATGACGATCACCCGACGCGAAGCCCTTATTCTCTGCGCCGCGCCGGCATTGGCGCAGGTTCGGCCGAAAATCGCCATTACGATGGACGACGTATGGTGGCAGAAAATCCCTGAAAATCGCCGAGCGGAATCGGAAGAACGGCTATTGAGTTCCCTGGCGAAGACGCGTGCGTTTTTATTCGCCGTAGGACAAGCGGTGGACAACGAACATGGCGCCAGGATCTTAGACCTCTGGAGCTCCGCTGGCCATCGCATCGGAAATCATACCTACAGCCACATTCCATTGTCGGGAGCCACCAGGCCGGAAGATTTTGAGGCAGGGATCTTGCGTACCGGCCAGATTTTACGGAGACACGCGGGCTTTAGAGGATGGTTTCGGTTCCCCGCGCTCAAGGAAGGGAACACCCGCGAGATTCGCGATCGTTTGCGGGCTTTTCTCGCACTGCATGGTTACCGCAACGGCGCTGTCACAATTGACACTTCGGATTGGTATTACAATCAGCGTCTCCTCGAACGAATTCAGGCCGAAACCAATTTTGACGTAAATAACTACCGGCAGCCGTATCTCCAACACATCTGGGGCCGGGCGCAATACTACGACTCTCTCGCCCGCGAGGTGCTGGGGCGCGGCATATCACACACACTTCTCATCCACTATAATTTGCTCAACGCTTTGTTTCTGGGGGATCTCCTGGCGATGTTTCGATCCAAGCGATGGGAAGTGGTCGACGCCGAAGAGGCCTTTTCCGATCCCGTCTTCCATCGCGAGCCCGACACCGTGCCGGCAGGCGAAAGCTTGATCTGGGCCTTGGCGAAAGAGAGTGGCCGGTTCGAGGGCCGTCTTCGTTACCCCGGCGAAGATGACACCTATGAGAAACCACGGCTAGATCGATTGCGCCTATAAGGTCCACCACCACACTGGGCGCCGCCCTGGCGCTTCGGCTGGGTTCGTTTGCGCTAGAATTAATAAAACGTACGGAGCGGGAGCCCAACGAAAGATGCCAATTTACGAATATATCTGTGACGACTGCGGAACTAAATTCGAGAAGCTGGTCCGACGCAATCAAGATGCCATCGCTTGCCCCAGTTGCGGCGAGTCGCACCTGAAGACCGCTCTCTCAACCTTCGCCGCCCATTCGTCCAACGGAAAGACCCAGGACGCCCAGTTCCCCTCGTGCGCTGGAGGAATGTGTCAGACGCCGGATCTCTGCGGACGGAATTAGCAGCCTGCCAGGAGCGTCTCACCCCGACGCCCGGCTACTTGTTTGGTTGACTTCCGCCAACGGCTCCGCTATAGTGCTGAAGTGCTGATGTATCAACGGTTTGTCGGCTGATAGAGCTGGTTGGGGAACGTCCGAAGTCGCTTAACCCTGTCGTTTTGAATTCTTACGTCTATCGGTTCACGCCCGTCGTAGTTGTCTGAATCGGGAGTTTGGCCATGGCCAGCAAAGCAGATGAGCAGAGTCTGAACCCGCTCGTATCCGAAGACGCGGATTACGAGCAGCTCATCGACGATTACACTCATTTTGCTCCGCCACACGAAGGCGAATTGCTGCAAGGCCGCGTCGTGAAACTCCACGATAAAGACGTCATCGTCGATTTCGGCTACAAGTCCGAAGGATTAGTGCCCATCGAGCAGTTCGCACAGCCGGATGGAAGCGTCACACGTCCAGGTGGGCGACCAGATCGACGTGATGGTGGACCGGCAGGGCGTGCAACCGGAAGGTTACATCCTGCTGTCTCACCAGAAGGCCAGCCGGCTGCGGTCCTGGGAAAACCTGGAGAAGGCGCATCGCGACGGTTTGGTGGTGTCCGGCCGCGTGACGGGGCGCATCAAAGGCGGCCTGTCGGTGGACGTGGGCGTTCCCGCGTTCATGCCCGGCTCGCAGATCGACATCCGCCCCACGCATAATCTGGATTCGCTGCTCGGCCAGGACATTCCGGTTAAAATCGTCAAGCTGAATCGCCGCCGCGGCAACGTGGTGGTGTCGCGCAAGATGGCGGTGGAAGAAGAGCAGCACTCCCGTAAGAGCGCGGCGCTGCAGGTGCTCGAAGAAGGCGCGCGTGGTCACGGGAGTGGTGAAGAATCTGACGGACTACGGCGCGTTCATCGATCTGGGCGGCATCGACGGGTTGCTGCACGTGAGCGACATGTCTTACGGGCGCGTGAACCATCCCTCCGAGGTGGTGACGGCCGGCGACGAAATCACCGTCAAGGTGCTGAAGTTCGACAAAGAGAAGGAACGCATTTCGCTCGGGCTCCGGCAGCTGGTTCCCGATCCTTGGGAAACCATTCAGGAACGATATCCGCAGGGTGCGCGCGTGATTGGGCGCGTGGTCAGCGTCACCGATTATGGCGCTTTCATCGAGTTGGAGCCGGGCGTGGAAGGATTGATCCACATCTCCGAGATGACCTGGAGCCGCCGGATGAAGCATCCGAGCAAAGTGGTGAAAGTCGGCGATCAGGTGGAATCCGTGGTGCTAGACGTGAAGCCCAGGGACCGCCGCGTATCGCTCGGCATCAAGCAACTGGAAGCCGATCCGTGGACCACGGTGGCCGACCGTTACTCGCCCGGGTCGGTGGTGGAAGGGCGGGTGCGCAAGCTCACCGATTTTGGCGCGTTCATCGAGATCGAAGAAGGCATCGACGGGCTGGTGCACATTTCCGATCTGTCCTGGACCAAGCGCGTGAAGCATCCTTCCGAAGTGGTGAAGAAGGGCCAGTTGGTGCAGGCCGTGATCTTGCAAATTGACGCTCCCAACCGCCGGTTGTCGCTAGGGGTGAAGCAATTGCAGCCGGATGCGTGGGAGAGCTTCTTCCGCGCGCATCAGGTGGGAGATGTGGTGCGTGGGCGAGTATGCCGGGCCGCGAATTTCGGGGTCTTCGTGGAACTGGCTCCGGGAGTGGAAGGCTTGTGCCACCGTTCCGAGATTCCCGGCACATCGGAGCACCGGCACGACGAATCGCCCCTGCCGATTGGCGAGGAAATGGATTTCAAGGTGGTGCGGCTGAATGAAGCCGAGAAGAAGATCGGGCTGAGCGTTCGCGCACTGACCGATGACGAGGAACGAACGCGGCTCGAGGATTATCAGCGCCACGCCGCCGCTGCTACAATGACCATCGAAGAAGTAATGAACATCAGAGTGAAGGGTGAAGGCCGGTAGAAACCGGACTCAAAAAGGGAGAGAAAGCACACATGACGAAGGCTGAATTGATCGAGGAAGTCTCCCGGGTTGTGGAAATGACCCGTAAGGATTCCGAGGTAATCGTGGAAGCCATCTTCGACAGCATCGTAAAATCTCTGCGCGCGGGGAGATAAGATCGAAATCCGCGGGTTCGGCAGTTTTCGCACACGGCAGCGGCAACCGCGCGTGGGACGCAATCCGAAAACCGGCACTCGCGTGGAAGTGCCCTCCAAGCGCATCCCTTACTTCAAGCCCAGCAAAGAACTCAAGGATCTGGTAAATACTTCCGCCAGCGGCGATGGCCAGCCGCCGCCGCGCCGCTCCCGCGCGCCGGCGGAGAAAACTCCCACACCTCGTAATCGCATTTCCCCATTTATGGACCACCTGTGGAGTCCGTGGCGCTACCAGTACGTTCAAAAGGAGAAAACTGGTGGCGGATGCGTATTCTGCCAATCGCCGCGGCGCTCCGAGCGGGACGAAGAAAATCTGGTGGTTTACCGGGCCCGCAAGAACTTCATCATTCTGAATCTGTATCCCTACAGCACCGGCCATCTGATGGTGGTGCCTTATGAGCACGTGGACACGCTTGCAGACGCGTCGCGCGAGACGCTGGAAGAGATGATCCTGCTGGTGCAGCGCTCCCAGCGCCATCTTGCAGGAGATCTACCGGCCGCCGGGATTCAATCTCGGAATGAATCTGGGCGAAAGCGCGGGCGCCGGAATCGCCGAGCATATCCACATGCATGTGCTGCCGCGCTGGCCGGGCGACACCAATTTCATGACCACCGTGGCCGAGACGCGCGTCTTGCCGGAAGATCTTGGCCACCACCTGGCGGAAGCTGCGCGACGCGTTTTCGAAGCACGATTAGCACGAGTCAGCCGGCCACTGGCGATCGGCTTGATAGGGCTGTTTCAGAAAAGTATCGCGCAACATCTTTCGAGGAGAATCGACATGAACAATTTCGACAGCATGTTAGAACGCAACAAAGACTTTGCGGCTCGCAGTCTGCTGCGGGCACACTGATGCCTTCGCTTCCGCGGGCGATGCCGAATGTAAAGGCGATCATCGTCGGTTGCGCCGATGTGCGTGTGGATCCTGCTCATGTACTTGGAACTAAACCGGGCGAGGCCGTTGTGATCCGCAACATCGGCGGTCGAATCACGCCGGGCTGTTGGAGCAGTTGGGTCTGCTCGGGCGAATCGGTGAGGTTGCCGGAGAGACTCCTGGGGGCGGCGGGGAGTTTCACATCATCGTGCTTCAAGCATACCGATTGCGGCATCACCCGGCTTGCGGGCGACCCCTCCATGCTGACGCACTATTTTCAAATACAGGGAGAGGAACTCAAGGCAAAAGCCGTCACCGCTCCTCGCGCGGCGGTTGCCGTAGACGTTGCTTCGCTCCGGGCTATTCCCGCATTGCCGGGCGAGTGGCTTGTCTCCGGCCTCGTATATGAGGTGGCGACCGGACTAATTGAGATCGTCGTACCACCGGCGCCGATTCGCGCTGCGTAAATATCAATGCATAGTCCCTTCTCCCAACCCCAGGGCGGCCACTCCAGGGCGCCGGCTAGACCGGTTAGAAGCGATACTCGGTGCCCCGGATGGACATCTTCTTCATAAAGTCCTGAAGCTCCACCTCGCCGCGAAACTTGGAACGGTCGTATCGCTCATAGTGAACTATTTCTTGGAGCGCCCGGCGTGGATGGTGAATCGTAGGACTTCGGTTCGCAAAACCTATGGGAAGCAGATGATAAATCTGCAACGGCTCCGGAATGCCGAGGAGAGACTTGAGCATGACACTGAAATAAGGCGACGCTACATCGCTGATGTACATGGAACTGAGCCCCAACACCTCGGCGGCCAGCAGCATCTGCAAGACGCAGTTCGCCAGACTGCTGTAAAAGTGCGCTTCCCACTTGTCCAGCTTGGTGCGCATTGGATAGGCGTCGTTGGTGCGCGGATCGCCGAGCACGATTACGTGGACAGGAGCATGGCGGAAATCCACACCGGCATTCACACGGCGGCGCTGTCCGCGCGTCGCCTCCTCGATTTCGATCTTGTCGCGCATTTGAGTCTTGAAGATCTCCACAATCTTTTCCCGAATCTTCAAGTCTCGTACTACCAGGAATTCCCAGGGCTGCGAGTTTCCAGCCGAGGGAGCCCATCGCGCCGCTTCCAGGATCTTTTCAATAAGTTCATCCGGGACTGGCTGATCCCTCAGAAATCCGGTGCGAATGCTACGGCGCCTCTGAAGCACCTCCAGAAAGGTGTCAATCGATTCGGCCAGGTGACCATTTGGACGTTCATGAGGCGTTTCAGAAGTCATGATCTTAGGTTTCCATCGTCAGTATACTGCTCTGCAAATGCACGGCTTCGAAGCCATCTGGCCACGGAAGCTTGACGGCCGCCCTGTGCAGGATGGGAATGGATGGTCACGCAACGGGAAAATAGCTTCTTGGGTCGAGTAATTCACCTGGGCATCTCGTTGGCTACACACGGAAGTGCCGACGGCGCTCCAGGCCCGTTATTCGCGCGATGTATGGTGCAGTCCTGGCCCGCCTACAATCGCCCCGCGGCGCCGCCTCGCGAAGTCACTGCTCTTCTTTCGCGTCGCTGCTTTTCTTCTTCTTGAACACGTTGAAGAAGCTCCAGAATGTCCTCTTCCTCGGAGGATGCGAGGCATCCAGATCTGCGGCCTTTTGCCCGGAGCGCATAACGGGCTTGTTACTCGGCTTCGCGAGTGGTGGCGGCCCAGTGGAGGTAGCAAAGTCCGGAGGTGCGATATGCAGGCGCTGCAATGGCGCGGCTACGGGCGCGACAGGCCGTAAGAATTTGACCGCCGGCGAGGCGACAAGCGCCAGGACTAGTCCACATGCCAGCGCGATTCCGGCAGACAAAGGGCGCACGCCTGGCAGTAGCCGTTCGGCCCAGGGTGTCTGGTCAAGCTGAGCAATCGCGTTGAGGAACTCCTCGGCAGACTGAAAGCGGTGCTTAGGATTTCTGGCAAGGGCACGGCGGACGATCTCATCCCATTGCGGTGAAAGGCTCGGATCAAGCTGACTGGGCGGCTGAGGCTCGGCCTCCGAGTCGGTGAGCACTGGAGCTAGCCGGCGGTCCGCTCCGAAAGGCTTTTGTCCGGTGAGATGCTCGTAGAGAATGGCCCCAACGGAGTAAAGGTCGGATCGCCTGTCTGGCCCTGTCGTCCCTTTCAGCCGCTCCGGCGCCAGGTATGGCAAAGAGCCCAGGATCTCTCCGCAATCGGTTAGCACAGGATCGCCGAAACTCTTCGAGAGTCCGAAATCGGTTATCTTAACCTCGCCGGCCTCGGTGACGGTCACGTTGGCGGGAGTGACGTCGCGATGCACCACGCCCTGCCGGTGCGCGTACCGCAGCGCGGACAGGATCTGCGTTATGTATCCAATCCCGGTATCGATTGGGAGGCGTCCGTCGCTGAATATGCTTTCCAGCGTACGCCCCTCGATGAACTCCGTGAAAATGATCAGTTGCTTTTCCGCATGAAGCGCATTATGAAGCACCGCGATATTTTGATGGTTTAAGCGGGCTAAGACTTGCATCTCGCGCTCAAACCTCTTGATTTGGATTTCGGTTGCGAATTCCGCGGCCAGTAACTTCATCTTCTCGGTTCGCTTGGTGAGGTGGTGTTCCACCTTGTATACGTGCTCCATACCGCCGGCGCCGAGGAGGCCAGTGATTGAGTAGTCGCGGAATGTTTGTCCTACATGAAAATCCATGTGAGCCTTTCCCAGGCTCGAATAGCGACTGGCAAGCTCATTATAGAGACGGGTTGCCGCAAAAGAAATGCATCTGTTTGGTCAATTTGACCTAAGTTCGAACCTTAGGGTGGTAAGGGAAAGCGCTTACATTACGGCGCGAGCAGCATCTCTTTCAGTGTGCGCCGGTGTACCTTTCCCGTGGGACTCTTGGGCAGTTCCTTCAGAAATCGAATCTCTTCAGGCAGCTTGTAGTCAGCGAGATATTGTTGAGCGAACCGGCGCAACTCCCGCGGGTCCACCGTATGGCCCTCTCGCAACACAATGAAAGCCAGAATGCGCTCGCCGTAGAGCGGATCGGGAGCCCCGACTACTCCAGCCTCCAGCACCGCTGGGTGCCGGTACAGCGCCTCCTCTACCTCCTGTGGAGAGATATTGGAACCTGCCCGGATGATGATCTCCTTCTTTCTGCCCTTAAACCAGTAATAGCCGTCGGCGTCGCGGGAAGCGAGGTCGCCGGTGTGCAGCCACCCGCCGCCGAGCAAGGCACTGGTAGCTTCCGGGTCGTTCCAATAACCGATGCAGGTGGAGGGGCCGCGCACGACCACCTCGCCGGTTTCGCCCTCGGATACGTCTCGGTCTTCGAGGTCCACAATGCGCAGTTCGACTCCCTCTACTGGCAAGCCAATGGAGCCCGGCCGGAGCGCGGCCCGCGGATTAATGGCGATGGGAACGGCCTCCGTCATGCCATAGCCTTCCACCAGGGGAATCCCGAACAGCGCCTCGAAGCGATTTTGAAGCGCGAGGGACACTGCGTCGCCTCCAGCCATGACATGTCGAAGGGAAGAGATCCGGCGCGGTTTCTGGGCCTGCTCTTCCACCATGAACAACGTCAGTGCGGGCAGGAAGAGGGCAGCAGTGCAGCCGAAGCGCTCGATAGCGTCGAGAACGGCTGCTGGGTCAAAGCGCGGCAGCACCACCAGCGGCGTTCCCTGGTAAACCGACGCCAGTAAGTAGAGAAGCGCGCCCACGTGCATCATTGGAAGTGCGCAGAGACGGAGTAGACCGGGGACGTCCCGTTCCACCCATGCAGTGTTTGCGGCTATGTGGAAGAGCGAACTGTGGGTGTGAACAACGCCCTTGGGACGCGCCGTAGTACCCGCGGTGTAGATGATGACTGCCGGTTGATCCGGCTCGACTTCGGTTAGCGTTGCGCGGGGCGCCGCCGCAGGCCCCAGCGGCGGGAGTTGGGTAAGGATTGGACATCCGGCGCCGGCTTGCTCGGCCAGCGGCGCCAGCGCCGGTTCGCTGAAACACATCTGGGGCTGCGAGTGATCGAGAACATAACGGATCTCCACGGGTTTAAGCCGGGTATTGATCGTTACGGCGATCAGTCCCGCCTTGAACACCGCGAAGAAGAGCTGCACCAGTTCGACGGAATTCGACCAGTGCAAGGCCACGCGCTCGCCCGGCCGCAAGCCCTGATCGAGAAACCACAGTGCCAGGGCGCTAGACGATTCGTCCAGCGCGAGGTAGGAGACCGCCACGTCGCCGCAGAACAGGGCGGTCTGATGGGGGTTGTTCGTTGCGTGGAGACGTAAGGATTTGCACAGGTCCATAAGTCAGCCGGTATTATCTCATTCTTTACCCTTCCGGATATTCGAAAAACTGCCGCGACACTTGCTGGTTCAGAATCGTGAGGAATCAAAAAGGGCGAGAATAAAGGAACGATGTCTAGCGTGGGTGAGGGTCTGCACGGACGAACGATCCAGGCCGTGCTCCTTGGAGCGTTCTGTTGCGTCCACGCGCTCCCACAAAGCCAGCCTGAGGTCGCGTCTCACGAAGAGCCGATTACGTTCAGCAGCCGCGTAAATCTGATCTCGGTGCCGGTGGTGGTCCACGACAAAGAAGGGCGAGCGGTCGGCACGCTACAAAAGGAAGATTTCCAGGTTTTTGACAAAGGCAAACTGCAGGTCATTACGAAGTTTTCGGTCGAAAAGAGCGAGCGGGTGGTGGAGGTCGACGCCGGGACCTCGAATGCCCCGCGCGAGCAGACGCCGGCTCCGATTGCCTCGCAGCCTGTCCTGCCGGAGCGTTACGTCGCCTATCTGGTCGACGACGTCCACCTGAAGCCCGGCGATCTGTTGCAAACGCGCCAGGCCATGCATCGCCACCTGGATGAAGCGCCCGATCCCGCCAGCCGCGCGGCGATTTTCACCACCACCGGCCGGGTGCTGTCAGACTTTACCGCCGACCGCAAGCAGCTGCACAACGCCGTCAACAGAATCCAGCCCTATACCAGCGGCATCGATCGGCAGCAGGATTGTCCTTCCATCAGCTATTACATGGCCGATTTGTGGGTGAACAAGGAACTGTATTTGTCCGGCCAGCTGTTCCCGGACCCGCTGCTGTTTCAGGTTATTTCTCGCGGCACGGATCAGGCGCTTTCCGCCGCCTATACCGAAGCGTTTAACTGCAACGCGTGCGCGGGTGCGACAATCGACCAATTGAGTGGATTACCGCAGTGCGTGGTCCAAGCGCTAACCAAACTGAGATCGGCGGCCCGGCAGACCCTGACCTACGGCGATCACGAGACGTCCCTCGGCCTGGGAGCGCTGCGCGACGTCGTCCGCAAGCTCTCGCTCATGCCCGGTAACCGGAACCTGGTTCTGGTTTCGCCGGGCTTTCTGCTGACTCGGGATCATCGGACGGACGAGTACGACGTTCTGGAGCGCGCCATCCGCGCCAACGTCGTTGTCAACACTATCGACATGCGAGGCCTTTTCACGGTCATACCCGGCGGCTCGGCGGGCGATCAGCGCTCATCTTCTTCGCCCCAGCTGCAACAGCTCGATATGGATGAGGCCACCGAGGCGAATAGCATTCTGGCGGAGCTGGCCAACGGGACGGGCGGCACATTCTTCCACAACGACAACGATCTGAAGCTAGGTCTCAACCTCATCGCGGCCCGGCCCGAGTACCTTTACGTGCTCGGATTCTCCCCGCAAGATCTGAAATATGACGGCGCTTACCACGGCCTCAAGGTGACCGTGAAGAATGTAGCAAACCTGACTATCCAGGCTCGCCGCGGCTACTGGGCTCCCAGGCATGCCGTCGATTCGGCCGAGGCGGCCAAAGAGGAAATTGAGGAGACCGTCTTCTCGCGCGAGGAGGTCTCGGGCATTCCGCTGGATGTTCAAACCGAGTTCTTCAGGTCTGGCGACGAGAAGTTCGAACTGACCGTGACCGCCCAACTGGATGTGAAAGCTTTAAGATTCAATAAGGCCCAGGACCGCAACGACGATACGTTGACGGTAGTGGCGGGCCTGTTCGACCCTAACGGGAATTATATTGCCGGGGTCGAGAAGGTAGTGGAGCTTCATCTTCGCGACCAGACCTTGGAGACCTTTGAGAACGCGGGTATCAATGTGAAGGAAAATTTCAACGTGGCGCCGGGCCGCTACCTGGTTCGCGTGGTGGTGCGGGACTCCGGAGGAAAGACCATAACCGCGCGCAATGGAGGCGTGGAAATTCCATGAAGCTCCGGGCGGTATTGCTCTTAGCTGCCGGCGTTTTGGGAGCGCAGCAAAGCCAGGTCATACAGACCGAGACGCGCGAAGTGCTGGTGGACGCGATCGTGACCGGCAAGAATGGCGCGTATGTCCGCGATCTCAATGCCAAGCGACTTTCGAGTCTGGGAAGACAACAAGGAGCAGGTCATCAAGGGCTTCGCTCTGGAATCGGCATCCGCCGCCGCTCAGCCCCGCTCTCTGGTCTTGTTTTTCGACGAGACCAGCATGGAGGCGCGGGATCAGGTCGCGGTCCGGCAGGCTGCCGCTAGTCTTATCGACGCGGAAGCCGGGCCGAACCATCGGATAGCCGTCATCGCCTTCAACGGCTCCATGCGCATTGCGCAAAGCTTCACCGACAACGCCGGGCGTCTAAAGGACGCCTTGAACCAGCCGAGCTTCCGCGGACTGGCGCCCAGCGCCGCCGATTCCGACCGATCGCACGACCCCAGCGTGACTATGGAAGATCGGCTCGCTGGACCTGCCCGTGCCAATGGCAACACAGCGGCTGCCTCCATGGGAGTCCGCAATATGCTCCGTTCCCTGGGTGATTTGGGAAAGAGTCTCGGCGTGCTTCCCGGCCGGAAGATCGTGGTGGTGTTCATGGGCACGCTTCCATCCTCCAGCGATCAGAAAGCGGAAGTGCGGGACGCCGTTGACGCTGCCAATAGATCCGGCGTTGCTTTCTACCCAGTGGACGTCCGTCCCGTTTTCGTTCAGACCGATCCAGGTTCCGCCTCGCCGACTCCTGCAACGCGAGGGGGCGGTTACATGACAAGAGGAGGCGGGCCGGGCGGGGGAATTCAGGGCGATTCGGACGGCCTCAGCTCGCCAATTTCGGATTCCGGCTCCGGCAGCCAGCAGGTTCTGTTCAACCTGGCCAACGAAACCGGAGGGTTCGTGGTGCGCAACACCTCCGATCTGCTGGCGGGATTGCAGAACATCGCTCAGGAGCAGGAGCAGTATTACGCTCTCACGTATGTGGCGCCTGAATCGAAGCCTGAATCGAAAGAGGAGTCCTGCCACGCGCTACGGGTGAAGGTGGATCGCAAGGGGACGAAGGTGCGTTCGCGGACCAGCTATTGCACCACCAGGCCGTTAGATCTGCTGGCGGGAACCACCGCCGCAAACGAGTTGGAGAAGCGCGCGTCGGGCACACAGGCGGGCAGTATCGCCGCATCCATCCAGCTTCCGTACTTTTATCTGTCGCCGAGCGTGGCCCGGGTTAACTTGGCGATGGAGATCCCCGCTGACGCGCTGCAATTCCAGAACCAAAAGGGCAAGGCGCACGCGGAAATCGATCTGCTGGGTATTGCGGCCACGCCCGATGGCAGCGTCGGTGCGCGCTTTAGCGACTCCGTGAAGTTCGATTTCGATACTCCGGCCGAGGTCGAAAAGCTGAAGGAGAAATCCCTGCATTACGAAAAGGAGTTCAAAATCGCTCCCGGCCAATACCACTTCACTATGGCGTTCAGTTCCGGCGGCCAGAGTTTCGGGAAGCTGGAAGCGCCACTGGACGTGGAGCCGCGGAAGGCCGATGAACTAGCCCTGAGCGCTGTGGTGCTGAGCAAGGAGGCCCACCCGGCGGCCGATTTGGGCCTGAGTCTCGGCGGCGTCTCGCTCCCAGGAAATCGGACTCCGCTGGTGGCGCAAGGGATGCAAGTGATTCCGGCCGGCTCCCATCAATTCCTGCGAATCGGAGCAGGCGTTTTTTTATTTTGAAGTTTACGACCCGAATCCTCGGTCCGTCAGCGCTCAGGTGCGAATCCTGGATCGCGACAGCCGGCGCGCCGAAGTGGGACTCAGGACTGGCGAAGCTCAGTGTTCCGCAGCAGGGCGGAAACCTTCCGATTAATTCACTGCCCCCGGGAGCGTATCAACTGGAAATAACGGCGGTGGACGCGTCCGCTAAACGGGTGACGCGGACGGATTTCGAGGTCAAATAGCCGTGCGAATGCTTGGCGGTTTAACAGCGCTAGCGATGATCCTGGCCGTGTACGCGCTCGCTCAAGGGAGCGCGCCACGCGTGGTCGCGGTATCCATCGCAGGCGAGATCCATCCCATCACGGTCGAAATCGTCCAACACGCCATCGAGCAGGCACAGTCCGAAAGCGCGGCGATGATCCTGGTGCGGATCAACACGCCGGGCGGCTTGCTCGATGCCACGCGCGAGATCATTCAAAAGCTGGATGCATCCTCCATCCCCGTGGTGACCTATGTGGAACCCAGCGGAGCGCGTGGAGCTTCGGCTGGATTTTTCGTGCTGGAAGCGGGCGATGTCGCCGCCATGGCGCCGGGAACCAACACGGGCGCGTCCTCGCCGGTCATGATGGTGGGGCAGATGGATCAGGTGATGCGCAACAAGGTGGAAAACGACGCGGCGGCCATGCTGCGCAGCATGATGTCGCGGCGCGGGCGCAACAGCGCGGTGGGCGAGCAGACCATCCGCGACGCGAAGTCGTTCACCGAAAAAGAAGCGCTGGATCAAAAACTGATCGACTTGATTGCCACAAGCGAACAGCAGCTCTTTCAGCAGTTGGACGGCCGCGAGATCACGCGCTGGGACGGGCGCAAGCTGACGCTGCATCTGGCGGGCGCCAGCTGTGACGGAGACCCAACGAACCCTGCGGGAAAGAGTGATCGTCGCCATCGCGGATCCCAACATCGGGTTTATCCTGCTGGTGCTGGGCGTTCTGGGAATCTATGTCGAATTCACTTCGCCGGGATTGATCTTCCCTGGAATTGCCGGCGCGATTCTGGCGCTGCTCGGCCTCTCGTCGCTCTCGATTCTGCCCATCAACTGGGCCGGCGTGGGATTGCTGGTGCTTTCCATCGCGCTCTTCGTATTGGAGGCGAAATTCGCGTCACACGGCATGCTGGGCATCGGCGGAACCATCTCGATGGTGCTGGGCGCGTTGCTATTGGTCAACGGACCACCGGACATGCGCATCCATTTGTCCACCGCGCTCGCCGTGGCGCTTCCGTTCGCGGCAATCACTATGTTTCTGGTCTCGATGGCGATCAAAGCGCGGCGCAATAAGGTGCTCACCGGTCCGGAGGGAATGATCGGCCAACTGGGCGTGGCACAGACGGCGCTGGAGCCGGAGGGGCAGGTGCTGGTCCGAGGCGAATATTGGGACGCAGTGGCGCCCTCCAACATTCCAGCGGGCGCTCACGTTCGGGTCAGCGGTGTTGCTGGCTTGAAGCTCCAGGTGGAACAAGCATAATTTGACACCGACCCTGCTGCGCCGCTATCTTTGAGGCAGCAACGAACAAGATGTTTGTCACCAAGCTGAGCGATGAGAGCAAAACCGCTCTACGAGTAATTATGGATCGGGGTGTTGTCAGCGGCGCAGACCTGCTGTCACTGACTGGAATGGCCCCGGGGCGCTCTTATTTCGGCGATTGATCCACTGCTGAAATCTGAATTAGTCGGCTCTTCAGGCAACGTCTACCAACCCGGCGACATCTTTGCCTCCCCTTAATTCTAAGTAAGTGGAAGCCATCGAAGAACGATTCGGCAACGCGGATCGATCAGTACATGAAAGAATGGCAGACCGCGTGGCACAACGGCCTCAATTCCACCCCGTGCCAATAGAGCCGGAGGCACCCACTAGCGGAGTTGACGGATTTGTCGCGGCAGCACCGTGAGCGGCAGAGTAACGCGATACATCGAGCCAATCCCGTCGCTCAACTCGAACGTACCTCCAATGCTGGGAGGGCCGTCCTGACCGCCGAGAAAAGTTACCGATCGCGCCGAGACCATGCCGCCGAGCAAGCCGCCGGGCCTCGACCACTGCCATTTGCCTGACTCGAGCGTGGTTGGCGAACCAATCGCGAAGTGCAGATCCAGCGTCAGAATCGATGAGCTGTCACTGATCAACACTTGAGCGTTCAAGCGATCGCCATCGCGCACCCCGCGCACAGACTGGATCTTGAACGCCGACAAATCCTCGTGGCCGGATAGGTCCTGAAGTGGAGCGCGATTGGGGTGCGCACAGCCTGAAATCAGAAGGCACGAAACTAGAAGGACGCGAGCGTTACTTGTTCCCGATATGCGGCCCATCTTTTTCGTTTTCGTTGCAGAAGTATTCGGTGACGTCGCTGTCAGGCTGAAGGAGCTCAGTGAATTTAATGGAAAATGCTCTGGTGTACACCTTGGGATCATCGATCGTGACTTCGACATCCATGTGGCCGAAATCGCGCCGGTGGAAACGTTCCACCACATGCAGCGCTTCGCTGCGCGGGTGACCCATGCCATCCAACCAGCCCTTATCGTTGAACCCCACGGTGTCCACCACCAGCGTATTGCCTTCCCACTTTCCGACTGAATATCCCAACCATAGCGGCTCCGGATCGGCGGGAACCTTCCGGCCATCGGTGTAGATCTGGCGATACGTGTTTTCGTACTCGTTGCGCACCAGGATCAGCCCCGGCGTTTGAATCACCTTAACCCGGTTTGCCGAGATTGAGAGCTACGACGACATCGCGGTCGCACTTCCGGCAATGCACTGTCTGCGGCGGAACTTAAAAGGACCCGGCACCAAGAGGTCACCCGGCGTTCCCACCGGCAGGCAGCGAGTCAGTGGATACACCTCTTTCGCCCTTTGACGAACCAGGTCGGCGAACTCGGGCCGGAGGGGCGCATCGTCCGGCTGGAAGTCGACCAGAATATTGACGAGATACTTTGGGTAGGCAGTCGAGCTGTCGCCCAACACGTTCTCGCCACTTAAGTCCCCGAACAGGCGCTTCATTTCACCAGCGGGCGTTGGTTCTACCTGCCAAACACCGGACAAGTCCGGTTTGCCATTGGCCGCACGAGGAGCAGGGGCGGCGAGGTTCGGTTTGCCATCCCGCGTGCGAGGAGTTCCAGGCGCCGGGTAGTTGATCCATTGGGCGTGCGCGCCGGCCCCGAGCAACACCAACAGGCAGGCCAGGCGATTACTCATGTGGCATAAATGTTAACCCATTGCTAGGCCGCATTCGCGAGCGTTTCAGGCTGTGAACGACGGTGGAGCAACAGCCCGAGGCAGCCCCAGATTGCCACAGCGATCCATTCGTATACGGTGAAGTGGCCCGGGATGGTCGGGATTAACTTCATCAAAACCAATACCGCGGTCACCAGCAGCCCCACCACAGCCGCGATTTGTCCGAGAGTGGGAGGCTTCATTCGAACGAAGGATGCGCAGGCCGCCATCCATCCCACGGCCGCGGTGACGGAACCGACTTCAGCGACGGGCACCAGGATCGACTGGCCGCCCAAAACGATGATCGCGGTAGCGAGCCCCACCCAGACCACCGCCACGGAGGGCGTCCGATTCTGGGGGTGCACGTACGCCAAGCCGGGATGCACCAGGCCGCTCCGTCCCAGCGCAAAAAACATGCGGCTGGCCGCTACCATGTTCCCGTTGAAACACTTCAGCACCGACAGCAACGCGGTGGCCATGATAAGACTACCAATCCAGTGCGAACCGACGGCCTTTTCGAGCGCCACGGCGGTGGCGAAGCTTTCATTGAGGAGACTCTGGCGTGGCGCGGCATACGCCACTGCCCCGATTACCATCACGTAGAACAGAATCCCAACGACAATGGCCAGCCCAATCGCCAGAAAAAAACGGTGTCCCGCAAATCCGGCCTCGGCTTCTTCGGCTGATTTGCCCACGGACTCGAAACCCTCCATGAAAAACGGGACGATCTGAACGATGAGCAGGATCGAAACAAACGCTCTTCCCTGCCCATCTCCTCGAAAGAGAGGCTCGATATTCGCGATGGAACCATGGCCGAATCCGGCTGAAACGAACACCATCCCCAGAAGAATCACACTCAGCGTGGTCCAGGTCTGAAAACTGGCGCTGAGTCGAATGCCGCGATAATTCATGGCTGTTACCAGGGCCGCGACCAGAAGGCCTACCAGCAGGTGCGGCAGGAAAACCGGCTTGCCGCCCACTCGATACAACTCCATTGAGTTCAGGGAGGGAAACATGTAGCCGGCGATCTTGGCGGCCGCCACCGCTTCGTAGGGACAGACGACAAAATAAGACAACAACATGGTCCAGCCGGCGGCAAAGCTGACCGATCGAGGAAACACCTTGGCGGTGTACGCCACCTCGCCCCCCGCATCCGGCATGGCCATGACCAGCTTCCCGTAGACATAGCCGATGGGAAACAGCATCGCTCCGCCGATCAGAAAGCCCAGGATTGCCCCGGCCGGGCCGCCGCGGATGAGCCAATCGTCCATGACCACCAGCCATCCCGTTCCGATCATGGTTCCGAAGGCGAGCGAGAAATAGTCGATCAGGCGCAACCTTCGGGCTAACGAATGCACACTTCAGACTACACTGAAGTTGGCCCCGGATGGCGAAGCCTACGCCGCACGCCTGGTCAACCAATCATTTAAACTCAAAAGTGTTGCCGAAGGTTTTTTTCGCCTTATTGGCGCTGTGCGCGCTGATCCAGCCGGCGTCTGCCCTCAATCCGCGCCGCGCGCTCACCCAATACACCCGAACCGTCTGGACCCAGGAACACGGGCTGCCGCAGGACACCGTCCGCGCCATCGCCCAAACCAAAGACGGCTATTTGTGGATCGGCACCGACGAGGGCCTGGCGCAATTCGACGGCTACGACTTCGTGGTCTTCAACAAAGAGAACGGCGCGCTGCCCAGCAACAGCGTCGGAGCGCTCTGGGCGGCCAAAGACGGCAGTCTCTGGATCGGAACGCTGGGCGGCCTCACGCGCTATCGCAACGGAAAGTTCACCACCTTCACGAAGAAGGACGGCCTGGGCGACACCTCGGTCAGTTCCATCACGGAAGATCCATCCGGCGCCATTTGGGTGGTGGCCGGCGTCTACGTCAACCGCTTCCAGGATGGGAAATTCACCAATTACAGCCCGCGCCAGGGGTTGCCCATCCAGGCGTGTGCGCACGGTTTATTGTGGACGCGACGGAAGCATCTACGTGGCCGGTTTCGGCGGCGTGGTCCGGCTTGAGGGTGACCGCTTCGTCTCCGTGCTTGGGCCGGTGGGCGATATCGTGGTCTCGCTCCTTGAGGACCGTCATGGCAATCTTTGGGTGGGTGGCAGCTTCGGAATCCTGACGCGTAGCCCTTCGGGCGTTCTGCGTCATTTTACCGTTCAGGATGGACTTCCGGATAACTTTACCCGCGCTATGTGGGAAGATCGCGACGGGAATCTCTGGGCGGGTTCCGACGGGGGGCTGGCCCGGCTGGAGAATGGGCGCTTTGTCAGCAGTCCATTGGCCAGCTCGCATGAGCGCGAATGGGTGCGCTGCATCTACGAAGACACCGAGGGCAATCTCTGGGTGGGCATGAACAGCGGCCTCAATCGGCTGCGCAACGATCTGTTCAGCATGTACGGCGAATCGGAAGGCCTGCCGAGCGATGAGCCTACCACGGTTTATCAGGATCGCCGCGGGAGAATTTGGGTCGGCTTTCATGACCGCGGTTTGGTGCAACTGGTGGATGGAAAGCCGGCGCGCGTGTATACCCAAAAGGACGGCCTGCCGAGCAACGAGATTTTCTCCATACGTGAAAGCAGCGACGGCGACCTGTTGATCGCGGCTCGCGGCGGACCCAGCCGCTTGCATAATGGTTACTTCGTGAACCCGGTATGGAACGATCCACTAAACCGGCGTGTGGCTTTCGACTACTTCCAGGACCGCGGCGGCAAGCTGTGGGTGGCTACTCCCGCCGGCGTCCTGGAACTGGAAGGCCGCAAGCCGCGGATCGCGATTCCGGGCGGATCGCAACTCAATAACGATGCCGTAGTGTTGTGCGATACGCGTGATGGAAGCCTATGGGCGGGCACCTATGGCGACGGCCTGTGGCGTCTGCAGAACGGACAACCGAGGCTTTACACCGTCGCCGACGGCCTTTCGAGCAACCAGATTCGCTCGCTGGAGGAAGACTCCGACGGCACGCTATGGATCGGCACGTTCGGCGGCGGGCTGGACGCGTTGCGCGACGGCCAGTTCTACCACGTGACGGCGCGCGACGGCCTGCTGAGCGACAACGTTTCGCACATTGAGGATGACCGCCACGGGTCGCTGTGGTTGAGCACCACGCGCGGGATCTGCCGCGTCCGCAAGCAAGATATCTGGGATCTGGTGAACGGCAAGATCAAAGCGCTTCAGCCGGTGAACTACGGCGTGGCGGATGGGCTGCGAAGCGCGCAGTGCGCTCCAGGATATCCCACCAGCGGCGGTGGCGCCAGAAGCAGCGATGGACGCCTGTGGTTTCCCACCAGCCGAGGCTTGGCCGTGCTTGATCCCAACGATCGTCCGGCTGCCGTCGCGGCGCCCGTGGTTCATTTGATCGATGTCACTGTGGACGGGCGTCCCATCTCCGTCGCCGAGAGCGCCCGGCTTGCGCCCGGTAATGGCCGCCTCCAGTTCCGCTACACCGGTATCTATCTCAGCGCTCCGGAGCGCGTGCGTTATTCGTATCGGCTACAGGGCCTGGATGGCGAGTGGGTCAGCTCCATTGCGCGGCGCGTCACCAATTACAACAGCCTGCCGCATGGTCACTACCGGTTCACCGTTCGCGCAGCGGTTCCCAATGGACCGGCGGGCGAGACTTCGTTTGCCTTTGAGCTGCTGCCGCATTTCTACGATACCGCCTGGTTCCGTTATTTATGCGCCGCGCTGGCCGCCGCGGGCATTTGGGGCCTGTACAACTTGCGGCTCCGTCAGATTCGCCAGCGATTCTCGCTGGTGCTGGACGAACGCGGGCGCCTGGCGCGCGAGATTCACGACACGCTGGCGCAGGGCTTCGTGGGGATTTCCTCGCAACTGGACGCGGTGGCCCTCACCCTCAATGGCCACGTGGACCTGGCGCGCAAGCATCTGGATCTGGCTCGCAAAATGGTGCGGCATAGTTTGACGGAAGCCCGCCGGTCCGTGATGGATCTGCGCGCTTCGGCGCTGGAAGGTCACGACCTGCCGGCGGCACTGTCGGAAGCCGCTCACCAGTGGACCGCGGGTTCCGCGGTGCAGATCCGCGTGGATGTGGAAGGCGAAAGCCGGCCGCTGCCGGAAGAAACCGAACAACATCTGCTGCGCATCGCGCAAGAGGCCGTTACCAATGCCGTGAAGCACGCGCGCGCCAGCCACGTGCGCATCCATCTCGAAATGGCCAGGCGGAAATTAAGCCTGCGGGTGGCCGATGATGGCCGTGGTTTCGAGCAGGCTGAAGCGTTCTCCGAAGTGGGCGGCCACTTCGGTCTGCTCGGGATGCGCGAACGCGCCGAGCGGTTGGGCGGCGAACTGCAGTTGCACAGCGAGCCCGGCCAAGGCACCGAAGTAGCAGTCACCGTGCCGATTTCGTGATGACCCTGCACCCCGATTCGCATTCTCATCGCGGAGGATCATCTGATCGCGCGCGTGGGCGTGAAGACCATTATCAACGCTCAACCGGACATGCAGGTGGTGGCCGAAGCCGCCAACGGCCTGCAAGCCGTGGAACTCTTCCGCAAACACCGTCCCGACGTCAGCCTGATGGACGTGCGCATGCCGGAGATGAGCGGCGTGGAGGCCACGCAAGCCATCCGCGCTCAATTTCCGGACGCGCACATTATCGCCCTCAGCACCTATGGTGGCGATGAAGACGTGCGGCGCGCGTTGCAGGCCGGTGCTCGGGCCTATCTGACGAAAGACGTGCTGCACGATGAGCTGATCCGCGCCATCCACGCCGTGCATTCCGGCGGAAATTATCTGCCGCCCGGAGTTGCCGCCGCGCTCGAATCCGGCGCGCTGCCCTTGAGCGCGCGGGAAGTGGAGGTGTTGTCGCTGATCGTCAAGGGCCACGGCAATAAGCAGATCGCCTATGCGCTCGGCATCGCCGAGCACACCGTGAAGAACCACGTGAAGAGCATCCTGAGCAAGCTGAGCGTGGACGATCGGACGCAGGCCGCAACGGCCGCGATCCAACGCGGGATCATCCATTTGTAGCGTGGCGCACGCACTCTTGCGTGCCGTGTCCGCACTCCTGCGGACACCTTTTCTGGGTCGCTCCTTGCCCCGATTTCCAAGCCAACCATGCGTCCCCAAGAGTGGGGACGCGGCACGCAAGAGTGCGTGCGCTACATTCAGACGTCCATGATCTCCATCGCCTGGTTCAGCGTCTGCACGCCATCTTTGCCCGGGCTCAGCTTGTATTCGTGCGCGATGTAGCCGGTGAAGCCCAGCTCGGCGATGGTCTGCGCCACGAAATGGTAGTTCAATTCCTGCGTGCCGTCGATCTCATGGCGGCCCGGCACGCCGCCCGTGTGGAAGTGCGCAATCCACTGGAAATTGTCGCGGATTGTCCGGCAGATGTCGCCCTCCATGATCTGCATGTGATAAATGTCGAACAGCAGCTTCACGCGCGGCGAATTTACGCGGCGGCACACGTCGACGCCCCAGGCCGTGTGGTCGCACATCTGGTCCTTGTGATCGATCTTGCTGTTGAGCAGCTCTAAACAAATGGTGACGCCTTTGTCTTCGGCCTGCGCCTTCACGCGATTCAGAAACGCGACGGAATTGTCGGCGCCCTCTGCGTCCGACATTCCACGGCGGCTGCCGGAGACGGTGATCAGGTTCGGACAACCGCCCGCGGCGCATTCGTCGATCGCCGGACCCATCGATTTCACCAGCTCATCTTGAACTTCCTTGCGATTGATGCCATCGGGAATCGTGACGCCGGCGTTGGGCAACCGCACAGTAGGGATAAGGCCGTATTTCTTCAGGATCGGCCAGTTTTGGGCTGGAACCAGGTCGAAGCCTTTGCATCCCAGTCGCGCGGCTTCCCGGCAAGTGTCTTCGAACGGCATCTTGGAATCGAAGACGCCTCGCGTCACGCATTGGTTCAATCTCCCCTTGCGCGAAACTGGCGCCGGAGTCTGCGCGGAGACGCCCGAGACTACCGCAGTGGCAGCCAGGCCGGTGACGAAATGTCTGCGTTGCATGAGCGGATTATACAGGAGGGTAGGCCGCGCTGTTTCCGCTCATTTCCTCTCGCCTACTTCCTCTCGAATGATACGCCGGAGCGTTTCTTCCCATTTGGGCGTTTTCCCTTCAACGTACTCCCGAAGGGCCGAATTGATCAGGGTTTGCTAGCCGGCTTTACCGCCAGACCGATCGGCGATTGCACTTTCCTCCTCGATCGCAACCTGCTTGCCGCGATTCTGCCGCAGCCAGGTGTAGCAAGCATTGCGGATGAAGACGGCCTGAACAGGCGCGGATTCCTGCACTGCATGCGCTGGTCCGCCGCTTTCCGGAGCTGCGCTGGCTGAATCCGTTGAGCGCGTAGCACCACATCGAATCTGGGCCGTTAAGTAACTTCGTATGTGATAGTTGCGTCTCCTAAGCGGCAACTGGTAGCTCAAAAGGGCCACTAACCTAGCGGGCCGCTCGACCATCTCTTAACTACCATATAGCTTGAGCTGTGTATGTGGATAGTCCGATTAGCGCTTCGCCGCCCTTATACCTTCGTCGTGATGTCCGTGGCCATTCTGCTGCTTGGAATAGCTTCGATCATCACCATGCCGATCGACATCTTTCCTTACATCGACATCCCCGTCGTCAGCGTGGTTTGGAACTACGCCGGAATGTCGCCCGCGGAGATGGAAAGCCGCATTCTCACGGTCTTCGAACGTGGCATGACCACCACGGTCAACGACATCGAGCACATCGAATCGCAATCCTACTACGGCGTGTCGGTGGTGCGCAGTCTATTTTCAGCCCAACGTGAAGATCGACATGGCGATGGCGCAGATCACCGCGCCATGCGAACTCCGTCACGCGCGCCATGCCGCCCGGAATTTTTCCGCCGAACATCCTCAAGTACGACGCATCCAGCGTGCCCATCCTCCAATTGGGCCTGGAAAGCAAGACCTTGAGCGAGCAGGAAATCTAAGACTTGGCGCAGAACTTCATCCGCACTCCGCTGGCCACGGTTCAGGGCGCCTCCGTGCCGGGCCCGTACGGCGGCAAACAGCGCCAGGTGGTGGTCGATCTCGATCCGAATGCGCTGTACGCCAAACAGTTATCGCCCATCGACGTCTCGAACGCGTTCAACCTGCAAAACCTGATCGTGCCGGCGGGCACCATCAAGGTTGGCGACACCGAGTACGCAGTCCGCCTGAACAGCAGTCCCGAAATCATGAGCGACCTGAACAATCTGCCGATCAAGACGGTGAACGGCGCCACGGTTTACCTGAAGGACGTGGCCACCGTGCGCGACGGATTCTCGGTCCAGACAGAACATTGTGCGAACCAATGGAACGCGCGGCGCGCTGCTGACCATCCTGCGCAATGGCCAGGCTTCCACGCTCGACATCGTCAACAAGGTGAAGGCCGCGCTTCCCCGCATTGAGGCCGCCATGCCGCCGGAGTTGAAGATCCGGCAACTGTTCGATCAATCGCTGTTCGTGCGCGCATCCATCAACGGCGTGGTGCGGGAAGCCGCGATAGCCGCGCTGCTCACCGGCTTGATGATCCTGCTGTTTCTGGGAAGCTGGCGCAGCACGGTGATCGTTTGCATCTCGATTCCGCTGTCCATTCTTGACCTCGCTGATCATCTTGAAGCTGATGGGCCATACCATCAACGTGATGACGCTGGGCGGCCTGGCGCTGGCGGTCGGCATTCTGGTGGACGACGCCACTGTCGAAATCGAGAATACACACCGCAATCTGGCGATGAAGAAGCCGCTGGTGCGCGCGGTGCTGGATGGCGCGCAACAGATCGCGATCCCGGCCTTTGTTTCCACGCTTTCCATCTGCATTGTGTTCGCCCCGGTTCTGCTTTTGACGGGCGCGGCCGAGTTTCTGTTCACGCCGCTCGCGCTGGCCGTGGTATTCGCAATGCTGGCGTCCTACATGTTGTCGCGAACGCTGATTCCCACCATGGTGCACTACCTGTTGAAGCCGGAAGTGGATATGTATCGGTCCGGCGAGCACGGCGAGGGCGGAACCGCCGAGGGCCATCCCCTGATTTGGCGCATCCATTTCGCTTTCAATCGCCAATTCGAGCGTTTTCGCGCCGCCTATACCGGATTGCTGGACTGGGCGCTGGATCATCGCGCCGCCGTTCTCACCGTCTTCCTGGTTTTTTCACTGGGCTCCCTGGGTTTGGTCTACCTGGTGGGACGGGATTTCTTCCCTACCGTGGATTCCGGGCAAATTCGCTTGCACGCCCAGGCGCCGGCCGGAACGCGCATCGAGAAGACGGAGCTGATCTTCGCTGAAATTGAGAAGGAGATTCGCAGCGTGATTCCGGCACGGCGAGCTGGACACCATTCTCGATAATATCGGCGTGCCTCCGGGCGGGTTCAATCTCGCGTTCGGAGACAGCGCGGTGATCGGAAGCAACGACGGCGACATTCTCATTTCGATGACCCCGGACCACGCCCCCACCGAGATCACCACCGAACGCTTGCGCAAGCGGCTGCACGAGAAATTTCCCAACATGGTCTTCTTCTTCGAAGCAGCCAATATCACCAACCAGATTCTCAACTCCGGGCTGCCCGCTCCCATCGACGTGCAAGTCACCGGCCGCGACGCCGGACCAAATTACGAAATTGCCAAGCGCTTGTCCGAGCGGATTGCGCGGATTCCAGGGGCCGCCGACGTGCACGTGCATCAGGTAGTGGACGCGCCCGAACTGCGCATCAACGTGGATCGCATCAAGGCCGGGCAGCTGGGCCTGACGCAGAAAGACGTCGCAAGCGCGTTGCTGATTTCCCTGAGTGGCAGCAGCCAGGTCGCTCCCAGCTTCTGGCTCAACTGGAAGAACGGCGTAAGCTACAACGTGCTGATCCAGACTCCGCAATACAAGCTGGATTCCCTCGACAAGCTGATGCGAACGCCGGTCTCCGTCGCCGGTGCGGCCGTCGCGTTCAACACTCCCGGCTCCATGGCGGGCGTCGCCAACCAGGGTGATGGCTCCACGGGAGCCGCGCCCAACCAAAGCTCGGCGGCCTACGGCAATCCGGGCGCGCTGCCTTATCAAACGCAATTGCTGTCGAATCTCGCCACGCTCGAACACAGCACCGGCCCCGAGATCGCCAACCATTACAACGTGCAGCCGGTTTTTGACGTATACGCCAACATCGACCGCCGCGATCTGGGCGGCGTGGCTTCGCAAGTGGAGAAAATAATCGCGGACACCAAGATCCCCAACACCACCCAAATGTTTTTGCGCGGGCAGGCGGCCACCATGCAGAGTTCTTTCTATCGTCTCGGCCTGGGCCTTCTGGCGGCCATCGTTCTGGTATACCTGTTGATGGCAGTCAATTTTCAATCCTGGGTGGATCCCTTCATCATTCTGAGCGCCCTGCCCGGCGCGCTGGCGGGTATCCTGTGGATGCTGTTCGTAACGCAAACCACCCTGAATGTTCCGTCCTTGATGGGCGCCATCATGTGCATCGGAGTGGCCACCGCCAACAGTATTCTAATGGTGGTCTTCGCCAATGACGAAAGAATGGAAGGGAAGGGCGCGCGGGCGGCCGCGCTTTCGGCCGGCTACACCCGCTTGCGGCCGGTGCTGATGACCGCACTGGCCATGATTCTGGGCATGCTGCCGATGGCGCTGGGAATCGGCGAGGGCGCGGAACAAAACTCGCCGCTGGGCCGGGCCGTGATCGGCGGCTTGCTCATGGCCACCGTCACCACGCTGCTGATTGTGCCGATCGTTTATAGCTATATGCGCAAGCAGCCGCCCATCGATCATGACAGGCAGATCGAAGAAGAAGAGCGCGAAGGGTTGCCCGACTCCGAATATGTTTTGCGATCGTATTAATTTAATTGAACTTCTAGATGACATCATCGACCATTGACGAACCAGATAACCCAATCGATCGGGCGGCGTCCGCCACCGAGGAAGAGTTGCGCGCCGAAATCGAGCGCCTGACTCAGCAACTGGAGCAAAAAAATTCGCACGGAGCGCATTCGGCGCTGCAGCATCCCCAGCGGCCGTCCGGTGGCAAGATCGCGCTGCTGCTGCTCTTCGCCGCGACTCTCTTTCTGTTGGCGTTTTTCGTGGGCTACATCCCGCACCATCGGCGAGAGTCTGCAGATCACCGCCGAAGCCAGCGCGCAAACTGACGCGCTGCCGGATGTCACCGTGGTCACGGCGAGGAAAGGCTCCGTGATGGGCGACCTGGTGCTGCCGGGCAATATTCAGGCCGTGACAGAAGCGCCCATCCTGGCGCGCGCTGAAGGCTACGTGCAACGCCGCTACGTGGACATCGGCGATCGCGTTACCGCCGGCCAGCTTCTGGCGGAAGTGGAGGCGCCCGATCTGGATCAACAGGTGCAGCAGGCGCAAGCCGCCGTGGTGCAGGCGCAGGCCGATTTGGAACGCGCCAACGCGGCTCTCGAACAAGGCAAGGCCAACGAGTCCATCGCCAAGTTGACCGCTACGCGCTGGGACAATCTGGTGCGGCGCGGCGCCGTCTCCAAGCAGGAGAACGATCAGTATCAGGCGCAATATCAGGCCCAGGCCGCCAATGTGCAGGGCGCTGGAACGAGCCGTGGACGCCGCCAAGGGAAACATCGTCGCCATGCAGGCCAACGTCGGGCGGCTTGACCGACATGCAGGGATATCTGAAGGTACGCGCGCCCTTCGCCGGCGTGGTCACGCTGCGCAACGTGGACGTCGGAACACTGGTGAACACCGGTAGCACCATGCTATTTCGCATTGCGCAAACCAATCTTCTGCGCACTTATTTGAACGTGCCGCAATCCAGCGCATCGGATGTGCATGTGGGACAGATGGCGTCGCTCGCTACGCCCGAGCTTCCGGAACGCAAATTCTCGGGAGCCGTCACGCGCACTGCCAACGCTTTGGATCCCGCCAGCCGCACTTTGCTGGTGGAGGTTCAGGTGCCGAATCCGGAAGGCAAGCTGCTGCCCGGCATGTACGTGGAAGTGGACTTGCACCTTCCGCGCAAGGATCCGCCGCTGTTGCTTCCGAGCGACACCTTACGGTGCGCCCGGAAGGGACGCTGGTGGCCGCGCTCGACTCCGGCAACGCCGTCCATTTCCAGCGCGTTGTGATCGGCCGGGACTTTGGGAGCAGATCGAAATTCTTTCGGGCCTGAGCGCCGGCCAGCGCGTGATCGCCAATCCGAACGATTCCGTCCAGGAAGGTGTCAAGGTTCATCCGGTCATGGTAGCGGGCGACGGAAACGCGGCGAAACGCTCGCGCTAGCTCGTGCCGCTGCCACTACTCTGAAAGAACACGCAGCGTGCCCCATCGCCGCCGCGTGCTCTGAAGCGAATCCATCATGAAAAAGCTTAGCGTCGTATTTCTCTGTTTGCTCCTGCTCGCGCCGGAGGGTTACCCGGCCGAAGTGTTCGACTGGTTGAAGCAGCCCTACGTGGAGCATCCCATCGCGCCCGTGGATCTGTCCAATTCGCCGCGCATCCGGCAACTGCTGCGCTCGGGCAACATCTATCTTTCGCTCTCGGACGCCATCGCGCTGGCTATCGAAAATAATCTCGACATTCAGCTCGAGCGCTACACTTTGCCGGCGGCCGATACGGAAGTGCTGCGCGCCAAAGGCGGCGGGCTGCTGCGAGGGCTTACGTATAACGTGTTTGAAGTGCCGGTGGGAGTGGGCGGCCCGTCCAGCCCACTGGTGACGTCGGCGGCCACGCCCACCGTGGGCGCCGCAGGATCGGTGCCGACCAATCCTTCCGAACTCGGCGCCCTGTCCGAACAGCTGGATAATCTCTCATTGCTGCAGACCGTTCCGCTCTCGACGGGTCCGGCCATTCCGCAATTCGACCCCGCGCTGACCGGACAACTCAATTGGACGCATCAGACCACGCCCGATACAGATCTAACGGCCTACGGCACCAACGCCCTTGCGGGCAACACCACCAACGCCAACGCCGGCTACACACAAGGATTCGGGCCGGGCACGGAACTGAATGCCAGCTTCGACAACGCCCGGTACACAACCAATTCTTTGCAGAGCGCCTTTAGCCCCTACACCGCTTCCAGCCTCGGATTCACGGTCACGCAGCCCTTGCTGCGCGGATTCGGCCTGGCGGTAAATCGCCGCTTCATTCGCATTTCGAAGAACGAGCAGAAAATCGCGGGTCTGCTGGTGCAGCAGCAGCTCATCGCAACCGTTTACGGCGTGGTGCGCCTCTATACGGATCTGGTGGCGCTCTATGAGGACGTGAAAGTGAAAGAAGAGACCCTGGCCTCGGCCGAGAAGCTCTACACCGATACCAAGGCCGAAGTGGATGAGGGCACCCAAGCGCCGGTCGAGCTGACGCGCGCGAACGCACAGGTGTTTTCCATCCGCCAGGATCTCATCGACTCGCGCGGGCTGCTGGAAGAACAGGAAGCCATCGTCAAGAACGTGATCACGCGCCGCACGGACAACGATCCCGAGGTGCTGAACGCCCGCATCATTCCCACCGACTCCATCGAGGTTCCTGGCGCCGACGAAACCCGGCCCCTGCAGGATCTGGTCGCGCTCGCGTTCAGCCAATCGGCCCGATTTGGCGCAGGCCGGCTTCCAGATAGAAAATACCCAGATCAGTTTGCAGGGCTCTCGCAACGGATTGCGGCCGGAGTTGGATCTGGTGGGCATGGCTCAAAACAGCGCGCTGGCGGCTCAACCGAATCCGTTGCTGCCCACCATCGACACGCCCGTGGTGGGCGGTTACGGCAACGCCCTGGAGCAGCTTGCCACGCGCAAATACCCCACCTATGGAATCGGCCTGAATGTTACTTTGCCACTGCGCAACCGGATCGCCCAGGCCGACGTCACGCGCGACGAGATCCTGCTGCGCCAGAGCCAGGTGGTGCAACAGCAGCTGCATAAGCAGGCGCAACTGGAAGTGGAGGACGCGCGTGATCGCCATGCGGCGCGCCCAGGCATCTTATGAAGCAGCCGTCGAGACTCAGAAGATTGCAGCAGGAGTCGCTCGATACCGAGCAGGCCAAGTTTGATGTCGGCGCATCCACCAGCTTCTTCATCATTCAGTACCAAAGCTTCCTGGCGCAAGCGCGGTCCACGGTAGTGGTGGCCAAGAGCGCCTATCTAAAGGCTCGCGCGGCCTTGGAACGCGCCACAGGGACCATCCTGGATGACAACCATGTGTCGCTGAGCGAGGCGATTCGCGGCCGCTAACGGAACCGCGACAGTGAGGGAGCGTCGTCCCCTCTTACATCCGCGCCTTCCGCCACGCCAGCCACAGCATCACCGCTCCAAAGATCAGCATGGAGACGCCACAATAGACGTTGGCGTTCTCGGATCCCAGCGGGGCCTGATAATTCGCCGCCAGGCCGACCGCGCACAGGATCGCGCCCACCAGCGCAAAGAAGCTTCCGATCGGTATGCGCAGGTCGTTCATATCACCAGAACAGCAGATTCAGCAGCGCCAACGCCACGATCGCAATCACCGCCAAAGGCGCCGGCCGCTTGTACCACGGTACCTCTTCGTGCGGGATCTCAGTGAGACCGTAGACCAGATTATGCAGTTCTGCCTCCGCCTTGGGCGCTGACATCAGGCTCACGACCAATGTAACCAGAAAGCAAGTGGACCAGGCGAAAATCGCGACCCAGAAGTTCTGCGCCATGCTCGATGTGAACGTGTGCAAAACGGTTCCTAGCCAGCCGCCCTTCCCTTCCGCCAAGGTCAGCCCGTGCGTCGCGGCCGCGGCTCCCGTCCCAGCCAGCAATCCGGCGAATGCGCCATGGCCAGTGGCTCGCTTCCAGAACATTCCCAGCAGAAATGTCGCAAATAGCGGCGCATTGACGAACCCGAACACCAGTTGCAGAAAGTCATTGATGTTGTTGAAGCGGTTCGCCAGGTACGCCGTTCCGATGGATAGCGCGACGCCTGCCACGGTGGTCACCCGTCCCACCCACAGGTAGTGAGAATCGGGAGCGTGCTTGCGGATGTGGCCTTGATAAATATCGTAGGTCCAGACAGTGTTGAAGGCCGTAACGTTGCCCGCCATGCCGGACATGAACGACGCCATCAGCGCTGTCAGGCCCAGGCCCAGCATGCCCGAGGGATAAAACTGCGCCATCAGCGTGGTCAACGTTTGGTCGTAGTCGGGGCCGCCGTCAGGTTTCAGCGGAAGTGAGTAGCCCAACGCCATGTGCGAGAGCGCCAGCGCCGCGATGCCCGGAACAATCACAATAAACGGCATGGCCATTTTCGGAAACGCCGCGATCAAAGGCGTGCGCCGCGCGGCCGACATCGAGTCCGCCGCCATGGCTCGCTGCACCACCAGGAAATCCGTGCACCAATAACCGAACGACAGCACGAAACCTAGCCCCGCCACCAGGCCGAATACTTCCACGCCCATCGGATTCTCGGACGCCTTCGCGGTGTACGCCCAGGTGTGCGTCATTACCGCGGGCAGTCGCGCCGCCATGCCGCTCCAGCCGCCCGTTTTCATCACCACGAAAATCGAGAGCGGCGCGAAACCCAGCACGATCAGGAAAAATTGCAATACTTCGTTGTAAATCGCGCTGGTAAGTCCGCCGAGAAATGTGTAAACCAGAACAATGGCCGCTGAAAGCAGCACCGAAGCCGTAAAGCTCCAATGCAGCACCAGTTGAAACAGAAGCCCCAGCGCGTACATCGAAATGCCCGACGAGAAAATCGTCATCACGGCGAATGTCACCGCGTTCAGCGCCCGCGTCTTTTCATCGAAGCGCAGTTTCAAGTACTCAGGCACGCTGCGCGCGCGGCTTCCGTAATAGAAGGGCATCATGAACACGCCCACAAACAACATGGCCGGCACCGCGCCGATCCAATAGAAATGCGCGGTCATGATGCCGTACTTGGCGCCGGAGGCGCACATGCCGATCACTTCCTGCGCGCCCAGATTCGCGGCAATGAACGCCAGGCTCGTAATCCATACCGGCACGGACCGTCCAGAAGTAAGGAAATCGGCGCTGGTCGCGACCTTGCGTTTAACGATCCAGCCGATGCCAAGGACGAAGCCGAAGTACAGCGACAGTATCAGGTAGTCGACGGGGGCAAGCCTCAAACCGCATAAAGTCTAGCATAGGAGCCTACACGCTCAGATGCGCGCGCACCACTTCGTCGGTCAGTTCGCCGATCGCGCCGGCGGCGACACGGCGGCCCTTGTCGAGAATGCAGAACTCGCTCGCCACGCGGCGCGCGAACGGCAGCTTCTGCTCGACCAGCAGCACGGTCAGCCCTTCTTCCTTGTTCAGCCTCAGGACGATGTCGCCGATTTCGTGGACGATATTGGGCTGAATCCCTTCGGTGGGCTCGTCGAGAATCAGCAGCTTCGGTTCGAGCACCAGCGCGCGGCCGATCGCGAGCTGCTGCTGCTGCCCGCCGGAAAGGTCGCCGCCACGCCGGTTCAGCATCTTCTTCAGCACGGGAAACAGGTCGAAGATACGGCTTGGAATCGTCCGGGGGCCGTTCTTGCGCACGCCCAGGCCCACGCGCAGATTTTCCTCCACCGTCAGATGCGAAAAAATCTCGCGCCCCTGCGGCACGTATCCGATGCCGAGCCTGGCCCGCTGCTCGGCGGGGCACTTGAGCAAATCGCTGCCGTCGAATGTGATGCCGCCGGAGCTCGCCGGCTGCAGCCCCATGATGCATTTGAGGAGCGTCGTCTTGCCCATGCCGTTGCGGCCCATCAGGCACATGCGCGAGCCGGCGGGGACGGCAAGATCCACGTCCCACAACGTGTGGCTGCCGCCGTAGAACTGGTTGAGGGCTTTGATCGTCCAGCACGCTTCACGCTCCCAGATAGACTTCGATGACGCGCGGATCCTTCTGCACTTTATCCATGTCGCCTTCGGCGATCACGTGCCCTTCGTGCAACACCGTGACGCGCCTGGCGATGGAACGAACGAAATCCATATCGTGCTCGACCACCACCACCGAGTGCTCGCCCGCCAGCGACTGCAGGAGCTCGGCGGTGCGCTCGATCTCCTGCGGCGTCATGCCGGCCACCGGCTCGTCCACCAGCAGCAGTTCCGGGTTCTGCATCAGCAGCATGCCGATTTCGAGCCATTGCTTCTGGCCGTGCGCGAGTATTCTTCCCAGCGCCTCGCGCTGCTCGCGAGAGGCCGATGATGTCGAGGACCTCGTCGATTCTCTTCTGTTGCGCGGGCGTCATGCGGGCGCGCAGCGTTTTCAAGAAAGACTGGTTGCCGGCCAACGCCAGTTCGAGATTTTCGAACACCGTCAACTGCTCGAACACGGTCGGCTTCTGAAATTTCCGCCCGATTCCGGCCTGCCACGATTTCCGGCTCGGACAACTCGCAGCAGATTCGATGTCGTCGCCAAACCGCGCCGTTCCCGAATCCGGGCGCGTTTTGCCCGTGATGACGTCCATCATGGTGGTCTTGCCCGCGCCGTTCGGTCCGATGATGCAGCGCAGCTCCCCCGGCTCGATATGCAGCGTGAGGTCGTTGAGCGCCTTGAAGCCGTCGAAGCTGACGGTCACGTTCTCGAGATAGAGACTCTTGTCGCGAGCGCTCATTTTCTCAATGGCTCCGCCGTATCGGCTTGGCATTCGACGGGCGCTGCATTCGTCGGTCCGCCGATTTTCTTTGCCCTGCCCGACACCAGGCCGATAATCCCGCGCGGCAGAAACAGCGTCACCAGCACGAACAACGCGCCCAGCGCGTAGTACCATACTTCGGGAAACGCGCTCGGTGAGATAGGTCTTCGCGTAGTTCACCAGAACCGCGCCCGCGACCGCGCCGTAGAGCGTGCCCCGCCCTCCGACCGCCACCCAGATGACGACTTCGATCGAATTGATCGGCGAAAACTCGCTGGGGTTAATGATGCCGATTTGCGGAACGTACAGCGCGCCGGCGATGCCGGCGAGATCCGCTGAAAACACGAACACCCACAGCTTGAAGGATTCGACGGGATAACCGAGAAAACGGGTCCGGCTCTCCGCGTCGCGGATCGCGCAGGACCACGCGCCCGGCCCGCGATTCGACAATCGCGCGGCAAGCCAGGTAGCTGGCCGCGAGCACGATGGCGGTAATCACCAGCAGCACGACGTGAGTGCGGTCGGAATGCAGATCGAAACCCAGGATGTCCTTGAAATCGGTGAATCCGTTGTTGCCGCCAAAGCCCATGTCGTTGCGGAAGAACGCGAGCATCAGGGCGTAGGTGAGCGCCTGGGTGATGATCGAAAAATACACGCCGGTGACGCGCGACCGGAATGCAAACCATCCGAACACCAGCGCCAGCAAGCCCGGCACCAGCACCATCATGAGCAGCGCGAACGCGAAGTGGTTGAAGCCGTACCAGAACCAGGGCAGAGACTTATAGTTCAGAAACACCATGAAGTCGGGCAAGATCGGGATCGCCGTACACGCCCCGGGGGCCGATCTCCCGCATCAGATACATGCCCATGGCGTAGCCGCCGAGCGAAAAGAAAGCCGCGTGCCCCAGGCTCAGGATGCCGCAGTACCCCCAGATCAGATCCACCGCCAGCGCCAGCAGCGCGTAGCACAGGTACTTGCCGATCAGAGTGAGTCCGTAGGCCGAGAGGTGAAACGGCGACGAGGCGGGCACAACCTGATTGAGGATGGGCACCGCGATCGGCGACCACGGCAAGCACCGCCAGAAACCATGCGGCTCCCCGAATCCTTCCGCGCGCGCTCGATCCACAAGCGTGTATCAGAGCGGCGCGCATGTGCTCACTGGTTTCTCCGCACGCGCGGCCGGTTGGCGGGAACAGGCCGCGCGGCCGCGACTCTGAATGAAGAGAATCAGCGCGACGAGAACGAAAATCTTTGCCAGCACCGCTCCGGCATAGGGCTCCAGCAGTTCATTGACGATCCCCATCGACATGCCGCCGATCAGCGATCCCCAGAGATTTCCGACACCGCCGAAAACGACCACCAGGAACGAATCGATGATGTAGGACTGCCCCAGGTTCGGACCGACATTGGTCAACTGGCTCAGCGCCACGCCCGCCACACCGGCGATACCCGATCCGAGCCCGAAGGTCATCGCATCCACCCACTCGCTGCGGATGCCCATCGCCTTGGCCATGGCCCGATTCTGCGAAACGGCCCGGATTCGAGACCGATCCGGGTGCGCTTCAGCACCAGCAGGATCAGCGAGAAGACCAGCAGCGTGAAGATCACGATGTAGAGCCGGTTGTAGGTGATCGCGAGCGCGTCGTTCAACCGCAGCGAGCCGCTCATCCAGTCGGGCGTCACGACCGATCGGTTGAGCGCCGAAAAAATCGACCGCACCGACTGCTGCAGGATGAGGCTGACGCCGAAGGTCGCGAGCAGCGTCTCCAGCGGTCTTCCGTAAAGAAAGCGGATAATGGTGCGCTCCATCAGGATGCCCGTCAGCCCCGCAACATAAACGCCGCCGGAATCGCCACCAGGATCGAGATCCCGATGTGTCCCGGCATCGCCACCTGGACGACGTAGGTGGTGTACGCGCCGAGCATCATCAACTCGCCGTGCGCCATGTTGATGACGCCCATGACGCCGAACGTAATCGCCAGTCCGATGGCGATCAGCACCAGCACCGACCCCAGGCTCAGACCAAAAAACAACGTCTCGATGCCCGAATAGAACGTGCGCCAGCGGTCGATGGTCTTCACCGCGGCCGCGGCGGCCTGCCGCACCTGCGGCGTCGCTTTCGGCGAAGCTGCCGTCGGGAGATTTCTCGAGCAAGAGCGCCAGCCTGTTCCGCACATCCTGGCTGAGGCTTTGTTGCGAAGCGTGGCGATCGCGGCGAGACGCGCCTTGCGCGTCCGAGCCATCCAGCGCGGCGAGCGCCAAGGCCGTGGCAATTTCCTTCTTGACGCCGGAATTCGTTTCCACGGCCAGTCGCTCGCGCAGCAGCGCCACGTTGGGTTCGTCCAGCGACTGTCGACATCTCTCGCACCGCGTCCAGGCGCACCGCCGCGTCCGGGCTCGACAACGCGAAGCGCGCCACGGTGGTCCTCAAAACGCTCCGCAAACGGTTGTTCGTGCCGATTTTGGTGACATGCTATCCGCCGAGGCGGATCCGGCATCTTTCAGCGAGAGCGGATCGATCAAATCGAGGGGATCCGCGTCGGCCGACTTGACGATAAAAACTTTCTGATCGCTGTTGCGGAAGTAGAGCCGGTCTTCCAGGAGCGCCGTGAGAACCGCGCGCACGCTGGGATGGCCGCTCTGGCTCAGCCGTTCGACGATCTTCTCTTTGTCGGCGTACGGCGCCTCCCGCAGTTCGCCGAGCGTCGCCAGAAAACTCGCATCGCTCGGCGATTGGGCGTGTAGCAGGGACCGGCACTCGCCAGCTGGCGAGCAGCAGCAGCGCAATACAGCCACTGCCCGCCCAGCCGGAGAGACGCTTCTTCATTTGTAGTTCTGTCCGGAACACTTCTTGGTGACCTTATTGTAGTTCCCGCACTTCAGCGTCACCCAATCCGCTTCGATGTCCTTGCTGCCCGGCAAGATAGTCGGACCAGGCATCGCCCGGCAACCTCGCCCGCGGATTTCCAAACCACGTCAAACTGGCCGTCCGCTTTCACCTCGCCGATGTAGACCGGCTTGGTGATGTGATGGTTCGGCAGCACCTTGGCGATGCCGCCGGTGAGGTTCGGCGTTTCCATGCCGGGAAGCGCGGCGATCACCTTCTCCGCGTCCGTCGTTCCGGCCTTCTGCACCGCCTTCACCCACAGATTGAAGCCGATGTAGGTCGCTTCCATCGGGATCGTTGGTGGTCCGCTTGGGGTTCTTGATGAACGCGTGCCACTGCTGCGATGAACGCTTTGTTCGCCGGCGTGTTGATGCTTTCGAAATAGTTCCAGGCCGCCAGTTGGCCGACCAGCGGTTTGGCGTCCAGGCCCGAAAGCTCCTCCTCGCCTACCGAGAAGGCGACGACCGGAATATCTTCCGCCGAAATCTTCTGGTTGCCAAGCTCTTTGTAGAACGGCACGTTGGCGTCGCCGTTGATGGTGGAGACCACCGCGGTCTTCTTGCCGGCCGAGCCGAACTTCTTGATGGCGGCCACGCGCGCCTGCCAGTCGGAGTAACCGAAGGGCGTGTAGTTGATGGAGATATCTTCGGGCTTCACGCCTTTCGACTAGCAGGTAGGCCTCGAGAATCTTGTTCGTCGTGCGCGGGTAGACGTAGTCCGTTCCTTCGAGCACCCACCGCTTCACGCCCACTTCCTTCATCAGGTAATCCACCGCGGGAATGGCCTGCTGGTTCGGCGCGGCGCCGGTGTAGATGACGTTCTTGGACGACTCTTCCCCTTCGTACTGAACGGGGTAAAAGAGCAAGCCGTCATCCTTTTCGAAAACCGGCAGCACGGATTTTCTGGAAACCGACGTCCAGCATCCGAACACCACCGCGACTTTGTCTTTTTCCAGCAACTCCTGCCGCCTTCTCGGCGAACAGCGGCCAGTCGGACGCCGGATCGACGACCACCGCCTCGAGCTTCTTGCCCAGCAATCCGCCCTTCTTGTTCTGGTCGTCGATCATCATCAGGACCGTGTCTTTCAGCGTCGTTTCGCTGATGGCCATGGTGCCCGAAAGCGAATGCAGCACGCCCACCTTGATGGTGTCCTGGGCCGCCGCGACGTTGGACAGTCCGATTCCGGCGATCAACAGCCAGGAGGCCATAAACATTGCTTTAAGTTTCATAAGATAACTCCTTCATTCTGAAATCCGTCATTCCGACGTTGAGTCATATCTGGATCTGGAGGCCGATTCCCGCCTGCCAGAAATTGGTCTTCACCGTGTTGAAGTCCTCCTGCTGATAGAACGACATCACGCGTGCATTGAACTGCTTGATGACGTAGTTGAAGTTCAATTCCGTGGTTTTCTGATCGTAGTTCGCGCCGGTCCCGTGAGTAAAGTCCGCTTTGGCATACTTGCCGAGGAGCTCGAACTTGCCATGCAACTTACCAATGGCGACTACTTTCGGAAAGAGGTAGCTTAAGGTCCCATACGCTCCCTGGCTCTTAGCGTAAGCGCCGTTGTATCCGCCCAGCCGGTTGTAGTCGGAGTACTCGCTTTCGATCGAAAACACACCGCCGTTGGGCAGTTTCTTTTCGAGCAGGAAATCGATGGTTGACGCAGTACGCCCGTCTTGAAACTGGGTGGCTCCGCCGATGGCCAGCAGGTTCTTATCGCCGTAGTAGGTTCCGTTCAGGTAGTAGCCGTCTTCCTTATCCCAGAAATCGATCTGGACGCGAGCGGCTCCCAGGACCTCTCCGTGCCCGGTGGCGGACTTGCCGTCGAAGGCGCCCGCCGAGACCTTCATTCTCTGCTTGAAGAAGTCCCCCCAATACATCACTCCGTTGTCGCGGCCTTGAAAGATGAAGGGATAACCGTCCTGGATGCCATCGGTGTACGTCAACCATTCATGCGAGTAGAACGGGCCGTACAGATTAGCGCGGTCGCTGGGCTCCAGGAAGCGGCCGGCCCAGATGTTGAACGCGGACCCGAAATCAAACTGCGCCACCGCGTCCAACACTTCAATTTGGTTGGTACTGCTCTCATAGTCGGTGTTGAACATGAATTTAATGTTTTCGGTGGCGGAACCGTTGACGTAAATACGGGCGTGGTCGAGCGCGAACTGGTCTTGGGTCCCGCCGCCGCCAATCGTATCGATATGGTCGTAGCCGGTCTGCAATCCGGCGCCAATCGTAACCGGCCCCAGGGTAACGAGTTGCGCCCATGACGGCGCGGCCAACATAAAAAGCCCCAACATCAAAATCGAAACCGGAGCACACGGTCGGACAATGAACACACGTCCTCCGTCGACGCATTGCCTAGGCATAATGAGTCCTCTATTCCGGGCGCGTGACGCACCCTGTTGTGTTTTTTTATCGATATGCCGACGAGGCAACGCAAGCCGCAGGATACGTAGCGGCCTTCACGATGGAACTACTGGTACGCTTTGTGTCAGTGAGATTAACACAAGGACTTCAGGAGCGCCTATTTTTAATTCTGATGGGGTGCCAAAAGAAACCTTATGCGGCAGCCAGAAATATCAGAGCCGCTGATGGTGGCAAAGTATCGAGTGTGAAATCGCTTATGTGCGGGCTGGTGCATCCTGTGAGATCATTGCTGGTTTGTTAGTCTACGCCTGTACCATTTTCCTGAGCGCATTTCTGCTGTTCGCCGTCCAACCGATGATCGGCAAAATCATCCTGCCCTGGTTCGGCGGATCGGCGGCTGTGTGGAGCGCCTGCCTGCTGTTTTTCCAAGCCGCGTTACTCACCGGATACCTCTACGCGCATCGCTCCACCCGGTCTCTCAAGCCGAAACACCAAGCCGCGCTGCACATCGTCCTCATGGCGCTCAGCCTGGCTCTGCTTCCCATCCTGCCTTCCCCCAGTTGGAAGCCATCGCACCCTGGCGATCCATCCCTGCGGATTTTGCTGCTGCTCGCCGCCACCATCGGCCTTCCCTATCTGCTTCTGTCCACCACCAGCCCGCTGCTGCAAGCCTGGTATGTGGCCGCCAAGCCCGGCGCGGTTCCTTATCGATTATTCGCGTTATCGAATTTCGGTTCGCTGCTCGCCCTGCTCAGTTATCCAGTGTTCGTCGAACCCTTGTTCACCACCCACGGGCAAGCTTACGGATGGTCGGGCATCTATGTTGCGTTCGTATTGATCTGCGCGGCGGTCGCCTGGCGAGCGCTCAGAGCCGCTCCGCGGCAATCGCAGGAAACCATCGCCGCATCACCGGCTCCCCTTCCCAGTTGGACCATCCGCATGGCGTGGACCGCGCTCGCCGCCTGCGCCTCCACGCTGCTGCTGGCCATCAGCAATCATCTCAGTTCCAACGTCGCGCCCATTCCGTTTCTCTGGGTGCTGCCTCTGGCCGTTTATCTGCTTAGCTTCATCCTGTGCTTTGAGCGCGACAAGGTCTATAATCGCGCGGTCTTCCTGCCGTTGCTGGTAATCGCGCTGGACGGCGCCGCCTATGCGATTTACGCCAATGAAGGCAATCCGGACATCACTTGGGCCATCCCGACTTTTGTCGCCGCGCTATTCGTCGGCTGCATGGTCTGCCACGGCGAACTTGCGCGCCTCAAGCCCGATCCCCGCCATCTCACCAGCTTCTATATGATGATCTCGCTCGGTGGGACGTTAGGCGGCGTGTTTGTGGCCATTATTGCGCCCCGCGTCTTTCACACCTATTTCGAACTTCCGCTGTCGATGGTGGCCTGTAGCGCGCTGGCGGCCCTGGTCCTGTGGATCTCACCCGAAAATTGGAAGGGCAAGATTCCGGTGGCCGCCGTGCGCATCGCCATGCTCGCGTTTACTGTTGGCCTGGCGATTCACGTCGGTTATGAAAAGTATCGCTCCGATAAAATCTTCCGCGTGTCGGTTCGCAACTTCTACGGCGTCCTGCGGGTTCGCGATATTCCCCAGGACGAGGAAAACACCGCCGTCCGTCGCTTGATCCACGGCACCATTAATCACGGCACCCAACTCCTGGACGCCAAACGACGCGATGAGCCCACCAGCTATTACGGTCCCTTTTCCGGCATGGGACGCGCCATGGGTTACCTGCAACGCCAAGGGCCCGTCCGCGTGGCCGTCATCGGACTCGGCGCCGGCGTCACCGCCAGCTTCTGCCGCGCCGGCGATGTATTCCGCTTCTACGAAATAAACCCTCTGGCGCTCTCCATCGCCAGCACCTGGTTCACGTTTCTCCGCGATTGCAAGGCAGACCATGAAGTGCTCCTCGGCGACGCGCGCCTTACGCTGGAAGCGCAGCCTAGCCAGCAATTCGATCTGATGGCTATCGACGCCTTCAGCAGCGACGCCATTCCGGTTCATCTGCTCACGCGCGAGGCGTTCGCGCTGTACTTCCGGCACCTTAAGCCCACGGGAATTCTCGCCGTACACGTGTCGAATCGCTATCTCGACCTGGTCCCGGTGGTATCGCGCAACGCGCGTGACTTCGGCAAAGCCTCCGTCGATGTTGACGATACGGACGAAGAGGAAGACTACTTCTCCAACAGTGACTGGGTGCTGCTAGCGAACGATGCCGCCATCTTCCACGCCCCGGCGTTTAAGTCGTCCAGTGTCCAACCCGCGCGCATCCGGGGGAACCTGCGGCCCTGGACCGACGACTACAGCAATCTCTTCCAGATCCTGAAAATCCGCGACAACTGAACCGCGACCGCGACCGAGCCGCGACCACAGGGAGCGTTGTATTCGGGCGTTCTCCAAAGACTAGCTGCACCCACATCGGGCCCCCAGAGCTATAATGGCTAGTTGCATGCCTCACCTGATGGAGGGCAAGGTTGCCCTGGTCCTCGGAGTCGCCAATAAATGGAGCATCGCCTACGCCATCGCCCAAGCCTTTATCCGCGAAGGCGCGCAGGTGATCTTGACTTACCAGAGCGATCGCCAGAAGCAAACCGTCGAGGAACTGGCCGCCGAACTTAAGGCGCGGCAGGTGTTGCCTTGCGATGTAACCCAGGACGCCCAGCTGGACGCCTTAGCCAGTGAGCTTGAGGAGTGACGGAACGGTGCTCAGCGCCGTGGTCCACAGTATCGCCTTTGCCAACCGTGAGGACTTAAGCCGCCCGTTCGTCGATACTTCGCGTGCCGGCTTCGCGCTCGCGCAGGATGTCAGCGCGTACTCGCTGGTTGCGGTAGCGCGCGCCACAGCGCCGCTGATGTCCGGCGGCGGCTCCATCATGACGCTGACTTACTTGGGATCCACGCGCGTGGTTGAAAATTATAACGTGATGGGAGTGGCTAAGGCGTCGCTGGAAGCTTCCGTGAAGTATCTGGCGGCCGGCCTGGGGCCATGCAACATTCGTGTTAACGCAATCTCGGCGGGAGCCGTCAAAACAACGTCCGCGCGCGGCGTTCGGGATTTTTCAAAAATACTGGAAGGTGGCGCGAAACTGGCCCCGCTCCGCCGCAACACAGATCCGGCGGAAGTGGCTGATACTGCTGTTTTTCTAGCCAGCGATCTGGGCCGCGGCGTCACCGGCAACATAATTTATGTCGATGCAGGCCTGCAAATCATGGGCTTTGCCCTGACGGCCCCTGACGCCATGACAAAATGATGGGATCTACGTCTAACATATCGAGAGTACCGATCGCCGCTAGTAAACCCGAAGCTCTTATTCAATCCGAGGCCTTTATTGAAATTGACATTCGCCTCCAGCGGTTTTTATCATGTGAAAGCAGTAAACTGATCGGAGCCGCCCTCCCAGAGGGCTTTTCCGGCCAGTCATCGCAGTTCCTCCGAGTCTAACTATGATTACAGTTCAAGGCCTCACGAAGAGATACGCCCACACGCTTGCGGTGGATCACATTTCGTTTGAAGTGCAGAAGGGCCAGATTGTTGGTTTCCTGGGACCGAATGGCGCCGGGAAAACCACAACCATGCGCATTCTGACGTGTTTCCTTCCGCCATCGGAAGGCACCGCCATCGTGGCCGGCTTCGACGTGCTCGATCAGCCCATGGAAGTGAAAAAGCGGATCGGGTATTTGCCCGAAACTCCGCCGCTGTATCACGAAATGGAGGTGCAAGAATATCTCACCTTTGTAGGAAAGCTGAAGGGCATGTCGGGCCAGACCCTGGCGAACCGTGTCACCGAAGTGGCCGATCGCTGCGCCGTGGCCGACGTGCGCGGCAAGCTGATCGGCAAACTATCCAAGGGTTACCGGCAGCGCGTCGGATTGGCTCAGGCCATCATCCACAACCCCGACGTTCTCATTCTCGACGAACCCACCGCGGGGCTCGACCCCAAGCAGATCAACGAAACGCGCGATTTGATCCGCAGCCTGGCCGGCGACCACACCATCATTTTGAGCACCCACATCCTGCCCGAAGTAGAACAGACTTGCGAGCAGGTGCTGATTATCAACAAAGGCAAGCTGGTGGCGACGGATTCGGTCCACAATCTTCAGGCCCGCGCGCGCGGCGCCGAATCGGTGATGCTGGAAGTAGAGGGCCGCACCGGCGCAATCGACGCGCAGACCATCCAGCATCGTTTGGAAACCGTCAACGGCGTCAGCCGCGTCCTGCTGAAGGATTCTCGCGACAATCGATCCGTGTTTGAAGTGGAAAGCTTGAAGGATCGCTTCATTCGCGGCGATCTGGCGCGTGCCATCGTGGAATCCGGGTGGAATCTGAATGAGCTGCGCCCCTCCGCGATGAGCCTGGAAGAAATCTTCCTGCAACTGACTGGTGGAGAAGGGACTGGCGGAGAGAAAATCGAAGAGCCCGCCCCCGCCGAGGCGGTTGTGCAAGGAGAGAACCAATGAGGAATATCTGGGTTATTTGCCAGAAAGAGCTGCACAGTTATTTCGTTTCGCCTATCGCCTATCTGCTGCTGACGATGTTCGCCGTCATTTTCGGGTTCTTCTTTTGGAACTCGGTTGGATATTTCAACGCCGCCAGCCTGCAATCCCAAATGAGCGGTCAGGCCATGCCGATGAGCGTCAACGAATACGTCATTCGGCCGCTGTTGAGCAACATCAGCGTGGTCGGGCTGTTCTTCATTCCCATGATCACCATGCGGCTGTTTGCCGAAGAGAAGCGCACCGGCACCATCGAACTGCTGGCTACGTCTCCCATCCGCGACATTGAAGTGATCATCGGAAAATGGCTGTCGGCGCTGATTCTTTACGGCGTATTGCTGCTATTCAGCGCCGTCAACTTCGCGTTCCTGTTCCGCTACGGCAATCCGGATTGGAAGCCGCTCGCCATCGGATACCTGGGGCTGTTGTTGCAGGCCGGTGGGCTGCTGGCTATTGGAACATTCATTTCCACACTGACCAAGAATCAGATTATCGCGGGCGCCGCCACCTTCGGCGTGTGCCTGCTGCTGTGGGTACTGGAATGGCCTTCGGGCTCCGATAGTGGCAGCATGGGCTAAAGTTCTTGCGTACATGTCCGTCATCACGCATTACGATTCGTTTTCGAAAGGCGTGCTCGACACTAAGGACGCCGTCTATTATGTTTCGCTGATTTTCCTGGGGCTGTTCTTAACGTCACGTTCCATGGAATCGCTCCGGTGGAGGTCCTAAATGGCTGGTGGATGGATGCAAGCAAGACAAACCAAGTACGCCGCGTACGCGACGGTTTACATCCTCGTGATTTTGGCCGTGCTGGTGCTGGCGAATTTTTTCGCCGACCGCTACAACAAATCCTTCGATGCAACCGCGAATAAGCGCTTCACCTTGTCGGATCAAACCAAGAAAGTGGTCGGCGACCTGAAGCAGGACGTCACCATTAGCTACTTCGATCGCGCCAACGGAATGGCGGGCGCCAAGGATCTTCTCGATCGCTACCAGAACCTCTCGCCGAAGCTGCACATCCAATATGTCGATCTGCTGAAAAATCCCACGCTGGCCCGCGCCCAGAACGTGACGCGCGAGGGCGAAGCCGTAATCTCGTTGGGATCCCGCCGCGAAGACGCAAAAACGTTCAATGAAGAGGGCGTCACCGGCGCATTGATCCGTGCACTGAAGGGTGGCGAGCGCGAAGTCTGCGTAGTTTCCGGCCACGGCGAGCATCGTCTGGACGATACTTCGCAAAGCGACGGATTCTCCGGCTTTCAAACCATCGTCACCAAGGACAACTACAAAGTCCAAAGCATCAACCTACAGCAGAAGGCGGAAGTGCCCATGGACTGCACCATGCTGGTGGTTGCCGGCCCCACGGGCGATTATATCCAGCCTGAAGTAGACGCCATCAAGAAATACGTCGAAGGTGGCGGCCGAGCGCTCTTCATGCTGGACCCGCCGTTGAAGCTGGGACGCAAACAGATCAGCGATAACCAGGCCCTCAGCGATCTTCTCGCAAGCTGGGGCGTTACCGCCGACAAGGACTTGCTCCTGGACGAGAGCGTTGCATCGCAGGCGTTAGGCGGGTCGGCGGCGAGCGCCCTTAGTGCTGCAGTACGATTCGCACCCGATTGTAAACGATCTTAACGGCAGTGCTCACCGAATTCCCGCTTTCCCGCTCGCTCGAAACCAAGAACACCGACAAAACCACTATCACCAAACTATTCTCAACATCGGCCGACAGCTACGCTACTTCCGATCTGGCTTCGTCGGAAATTCGCATCAATCCGGCCAAGGACAAGCACGGTCCTTTCACGCTGGCTGTCGCGGGCACTTATGCGGGCGCCAAGCCCAGCGATTCCGGGCGCTTCGTCGTGGTCGGTAATTCCGGATGGGCAGCCAATGGGGCGCTGGGCTTCAGTGGAAACCCCAATCTGCTGCTGAACATGGTTAACTGGCTATCGTCGGACGAGGATCTTATCTCCATTCGGCCCAAGGAGCCGGAAGATCGCCGCATCACCTTAACGCGTGCGCAGTTCCGAACCGTGCAGATCACCAGCCAGTTCTTTTTGCCGTTGATCGTAATTTTTGGCGGCGTGATGGTCTGGCTGAAGAGGAGATAGGCGCGCATGCGGTTCCGTGGTCTGTTAGTCGCAATCGTCCTGTTAGCCGCGCTCGGTGTCGGCCTGTATTTTTCGAACAAACAGAAAGCCACGGAGGCTGCTAAACCTCCCGCCGATGCACCTCCCAAAATCCTCGCCCTCACGGAGGGTGACATTACAAAAGTAGCCATCAAGAAGAAAGGCTCTGACGAGACCGACCTCGACAAAGCCAACGGCAAATGGCGAATCACCGCCCCCAAACCCTATCCAGCCGATCAGGATCCGGCAAATCAATTAGTCGCATCCGCCGCCAATGTCAGCTCCGATCGCGTGGTGGAAGATAAGGCTACCAACCTGTCCAGCTATGGACTGAACGCGCCCACGCTCGAAGTAGACATCACGGGTAAGAGCGGCAAGGTCAACAAACTCAAGTTTGGCGACGACACTCCCACCAACAGCGGCTCCTACGCCATGCTGGAGGGCGATCCGCGTGTGTTCACCGTGGCCAGTTACGTAAAGACCGGCCTGGATAAGTCCGTCAACGATCTGCGCGATAAGCGCCTGCTCACATTCGACCAGGACAAGCTTAGCCGCGTCGAACTGATCGCAAAAAAACAGGACATCGAATTTGGCCGCGACAAAGACCAGTGGCAGATCGTGAAACCAAAGCCTCTGCGCGCCGACGGTCTGCAAGTTGATGAGATGCTGCGGAAGTTGAAGGACGCGAAGATGGACCTGACGCTGTCGGATGACGATGCCAAGAAAGCCGCAGCCGCATTTGCCTCCGCCGTGCCCGTCGCAACGGTGAAGCTGACCGATCCCTCCGGCACGCAGCAAATCGAAATTCGAAAAGTCAAAGACGACTACTACGCCAAATCGAGCGTAGTGCCTGGCGTTTTCAAAGTCGACTCCCGAGTTAGGAACGGGTGTCGACAAATCGCTGGATGATTTCCGTAATAAGAAGCTTTTCGATTTCGGATTCAACGATCCCACCAAGATCGACATGCACGCCAACGGCAAAGCCTACGCATTTCAAAAAGGCGGTGACGACTGGTTTTCGAACGGCAAGAAGATGGATAGCACCAGCGTGCAATCCTTCCTCGATAAATTGCGTGACTTATCGGCGAGTAAGTTCATCGACACCGGATCGCTCGGCGCTCCCACCATCGACATTACTGTTGTCTCGGAAGACCACCGAGAAGCTCTTGATCGCCAAGCAGGGTTCAGATTACGTCGCGCAGCGCGAGAACGAACCCGCGCTCTACGGCCTGGACGCCAAGACCGTCGATGATCTTTCGCAAGCGGCCTCCGACGTAAAGCCCGCGCCGCCAGCCAAGAAATAACGCCTATTCTGAGCCGCACCCGTCACTGAGGCGCACCCGTCACTGAGGCACGCACCAGCAGCACACTCGGAGGTGCCCGGCCGTCGTGCCCGCACGCCGGTCGAAGACGACTCCAAGTTGTCCACGGGATCAACATCGACTTGGAAATTCCCCGGCCGTCGTGCCCGCACGCCGGTCGAAGACGACTCCAAGTTGTCCACGGGATCAACATCGACTTGGAAATTCCCCGGCCGTTCGTGCCCGCACGCCGGTCGAAGACGACTCCAAGTTGTCCACGGGATCAACATCGACTTGGAAATTCCCCGGCCGTCGTGCCCGCACGCCGGTCGAAGACGACTCCAAGTTGTCCACGGGATCAACATCGACTTGGAAATTCCCCGGCCGTCGTGCCCGCACGCCGGTCGAAGACGACTCCAAGTTGTCCACGGGATCAACATCGACTTGGAAATTCCCCGGCCGTCGTGCCCGCACGCCGGTCGAAGACGACTCCAAGTTGTCCACGGGATCAACATCGACTTGGAAATTCCCCGGCCGTCGTGCCCGCACGCCGGTCGAAGACGACTCCAAGTTGTCCACGGGATCAACATCGACTTGGAAATTCCCCGGCCGTCGTGCCCGCACGCCGGTCGAAGACGACTCCAAGTTGTCCACGGGATCAACATCGACTTGGAAATTCCCCGGCCGTCGTGCCCGCACGCCGGTCGAAGACGACTCCAAGTTGTCCACGGGATCAATCATCGACTTGGAAATTCCCCGGCCGTCGTGCCCGCACGCCGGTCGAAGACGACTCCAAGTTGTCCACGGGATCAAACATCGACTTGGAAATTCCCCGGCCGTCGTGCACCGGAGAGCATCCACTCGAAGAACGCCGGACGGGTGGCACGTGAGTAAGCGGTTGATAGAATATTTTAGTGACCGGCCTCCTGACCGACCTTTACCAGCTCACCATGGCGGCCGGTTACTTCGAAGCCGGCAAGACCGCCGAAAGCGCTACGTTCGAGCTGTTTTTCCGCCGCCTGCCGCGTTATCGCAACTACGTCGTGGCGGCCGGCCTGGCCCAGGCCGTCGATTATCTGTCAATCTGAAATTCTCCGATGAGGAAATCGATTACCTCCGCGGACTGCCCCAATTCCGGCGCGTCTCGAGCGGCTTCTTCGACGCGTTGCGCCAGCTCCGTTTCACCGGCGATCTTTTCGCCATGCCGGAAGGCACGCCCATCTTCGCCAACGAACCGTTCCTGACCGTTCGCGCGCCGCTGATGGAGGCGCAGATCGTCGAAACCTACCTGCTGGCCACCATCGGCTTTCAGTCGCTCGTCGCCACCAAGGCGTCTCGCATCGTGGAAGTGGCCGGCGGCCGCGCGGTGGTGGATTTTGGCGCCCGCCGCGCGCACTCCGCCGAAGCGGGCGTTCTGGCCGGACGTGCATCGTATATCGGCGGCTGCATCGGCACCAGCAACACCGAAACCGGCTTCCGCTATGGCATTCCCGTCTTTGGAACCGCCGCGCACTCCTGGGTGCAGTCCTTCGCTACGGAGACGGAGGCGTTTGAGCGGCTCCAGAACTTGCTCGGTGACGCTACCGCGTATTTGATCGACACCTATGACACGCTCGAAGGCGCGCGGTCCGCCGCCGCGCTCGGCCAGCCTCTGTGGGGCGTGCGGCTCGACAGCGGCAATCTGGTGGAACTCTCGCGCGAGGTGCGCAAGATCCTGGACGAGGCTGGTTTGAAGAGCGCCAAAATCATGGCCACCAGCGATCTGAACGAGTACAAGATTCTGGAGTTCGCCGCCGCGGGCGCGCCCATCGACGCATTTGGCGTGGGCACCGATCTTGCCACCTCCGCCGATTCGCCCCATCTGGGCGTGGTCTACAAGCTGGTGGAACTGAACGGGCGCTTCACCGCCAAGTTCAGCGAGGATAAACATACGCTGCCAGGAGCGAAGCAGGTGTTTCGATTCGCCGCCCACGATGTCATCGCCTGCTCCTGGGAATGCCTGGGCTGCGGCTGCGATGAGCCGGAGGCCAAGGCCTTGCTTCGTCCCGTGATGCTAGGCGGCAAATTGATCGAGCCGTTGCCCACCGCCGAAGCAGCGCGCCAGCACGCCGCCGAGTCCGTCAAGCGATTGCCCACCGCCGTCCGCAGCCTCTTCGATATCGGCCAGGAATATCGCGTCGACCAGAGCCACGAGTTGCTGACGCTGTACGAAAAGGTCCAGCATGAAAACGGTCTTCTTCGACATCGACACGCAGATTGATTTCGTTTATCCCGCCGGCGCTCTTTACGTGCCGGGCGCCGAGCGTATTCTGCCGATCGTTGGCGAGCTGAATCGCCGCGCACCCGTGCTCATCTCCACCATGGATGCGCATTCGGAAGACGATCCCGAATTTCAGATCATATCCTCATCATTGCGTGGTCGGAACCGCTGGCCAGCACAAGCCCGCCATCACGATACTCAATGACCCCCGGCAATTCATTATCGAAAAGCAGCAGCTCGATTGTTTAGCAGCCCCCATCTGGCGCCGATTCTGGCACAGCTCAACGCCGATCGCTACATCGTATATGGAGTGGTCACCGAGCTCTGCGTCCGCTGCGCCGCTTTCGGCCTGCTCAAGACCGGCAAACTGGTGGAAATCGTGACCGATGCCGTGAAAGCGCTGGATGAACAAAATGCGCGTGAAATGTTGTCCGACTTCACGGCAGCGGGCGGGCGGCTCACCACCTCCGCGACCGTTTTATCCCAGATCATGAAGAACGCACGCCTGAAGTACCTTGGTTCCTGTTGTTCGTTTTCTTCGGCGGCCGCGCAGATCCCACCAACCGCCGCGCCAGCCGCCCCTCCCCGGAGCACCGACCCGTTGGGGCGCGATTCGCCGCAAAGTTCCGTGGTGTCATTTCTGGAAGCGGCGCACGCCCAAAACTACGCCAAGGCCTGGCGATACCTGGACCTTCGCAAAATGCCGGAGGACCAGCGGCTCTCCGACGGCACAGAACTGGCTCGTGAGCTGGAAACAATCCTGGACCGCGACACTCAATTCGACGTCGGTAATCTGAGCCACGATCCGCAAGGTGACTTATCGGACAACCTTGCGCCCAACCGCGATCGAGTCGACACATTTCAAGTGAACGGCCACACTCTCGAACTGGACCTCGAACGAGTGACTCTACATTCGGGACTCCCTGTCTGGCTGTTTTCTTCCGACAGCGTCGCAAGAATCCCCGCGATTGCCCGGATGGCCGATAACTCGGTTATTGAACGGAACCTGCCTCTGCCCCTTGTCAACTCGCAATTGATCGGCACTCCATTATGGCGCTGGATCGGCCTGGCCCTTTTGGCGTTCGCACTCGCCGCGTTTTCCAAGCTGCTCTCGCGCTTTGCTCTCTGGGTGACGCAACAGACTGTCCAGCGCCTGGCGCCCAGCTGGAACCTTAGCCTGCTGCAGACCTTCCTGGGTCCGCTGCGGCTGCTGCTTTCGGTGTCGCTGTTTCGCGCCGGAATGGAGTGGTTCGGACCCTCGGCTTTGTTACGTCTCTATTTGGGCCGCGTTCTTGCGTTGCTGTTCTTCTGGGGAATATTTTGGCTCTGCTCTGTCATCATAGACGCGATCGTCCGCCATCTTCGCACGCGTTTGGAAACCAGGCACCGGTCCTTCTCCTATTCCGTCCTGCCGCTGGCGGGCCGAGTAGCAAAAATTCTGACGCTGGTTCTGATCGTCGCCGCTGTTCTTAGCGCGTGGGGCTACAACACTACAACGCTGCTCGCGGGACTCGGCATCGGTGGCATAGCTCTGGCCCTGGCATCTCAAAAGACCCTCGAAAATCTGTTCGGCAGCATAGCCGTGATTAGCGACCGGCCGGTCTCAGTGGGCGACCTCTGCAAGTTTGGCGACCGCATGGGAACGGTGGAAGACATCGGGCTGCGTTCCACTCGTATTCGCACCCCGGACCGGACTCTGGTAACGGTGCCGAATGGTTCGTTCTCCACCATGACGCTTGAAAACTTCGACCGGCGCGACAAGACGCTGTTCCATGTCATTCTAAATCTGAGGCGAAATACCACGCCCGATCAGGTGCGGAAGGTGCTGCAGTCCATCACCGCACTTCTCAAAGCTAACCCCAAGTTTGAAAATGGCCCCATGCCGGTTCGTTTCGTGGGAATCGGCTCTTACTCGCTGAATATCGAAATCTTTGTTTATGTCCTCACGCTGGATGGCGACGAGTTCAACCGTATCCAGCAGGATCTCTTCCTGTCGCTCATGGACGCGGTGGAAGCCGCGGGAACGGAACTAGCCGTGCCCACCCAAGCCACCATCAATTATCCGGGGCAGCCGGTCTCGCTTTAAAACGACTAGCCAGAGCAATCCCTAAACAGTCATGATCTCGATCGCTTGTTTCAAACTCTGGATCGGGTCGCGGCCCGGCGTGGGACGGAATTCATGCGCGATGTAACCGGTGTACCCCAAATCCGCAATCGTCTTCGCAATGAAACGATAATTGAGTTCCTGGGTATCGTCGATCTCATGCCGCCCCGGCACGCCGCCGGTATGGAAATGCGCGATCCACTGAAAATTCTGCTGGATGTTGCGGCAGATATCGCCGTCCATGATTTGCGCGTGATAAATGTCGTAAAGGATTTTCACGCGCGGCGAATTTACGCGCTGGACCACATCCACGCCCCACGCAAGGTGATCGCACATCTGATCTTTTCGGCCGAGGCCCGGGTCTTCGAGTTTGCTGTTCATCACTTCCATGCAGATGTTGACGCCTTTGTCCTCCGCCCGCCCTTTGATGCGATTCAGAAACGCGACCGCGTTGTCGGCGCCTTCCGCATTCGACATCCCACGGCGCTGTCCGCCGACAGTAATGATGTTGGGACACCCCCCGGCCGCGCACTCATCGATGGCCGCGCCCAACGATGCCAGGGATTTCTCGTGCGCCTCTTTATGGATGATGCCGTCTTCCATAGTGACGCCGCCAGCCGGCGCCATGGTGGGGATGAGGCCGTATTTTTTGAGCGTCGGCCAGTCCTTGGGGCCAATCAGATCGAAGCCCACGCAGCCCAGTTGCGCCGCCACGCGGCAGCGGTCTTCGAAGGGCATCTTGGGATCGAACGGAAATCCCGTGACAGCATTGTTTGAGGCGGCCCTTCGCAGGCGCTCGTTTGCGAACTGGCAACGGTAGCGGCGCCGACCAGGGCGGCCGCGGTAACGAATTCTCTGCGTCGCATGGCTGGTATTGTACTAATTGTTCGCCCGGAGCGCAGTGGCAAGATCCACCGCGGCAGCTCGGCGCGCCGGTATCCAGGCGGAAATCAGCGTCAGGACAACCAAAAAGCCCGCAGCGCCGGCGAGCGATAAAGGATCCAGCGGCGAGAGCCGGTAGACAAAGCTCTTCATCACGCTGGAGAAGGCGAGCGCGAGAATCAGACCGGCGGCCAGTCCAGGGGCCATCAGCATGGCGGCTTCGCGCAGGATCATGGTGACCAGGTCCCAGCGCGATGCGCCCACCGCTCCCCGCACACCGAACTCGCGGACACGCGCGTTGACCGAATAGGCCAGCAAACCATACACGCCAGCCGCCGTAAGCAACGCCGCCATGGCGCCGAAGATGCCGAGCAGCGTGAGCGCAAAACGACGCCGGGCCAGCGATTCGGCGACATTCTGAGCAAGAGGCTGGATCTTGGAAATCGGAGTCTCTGGATCGACAATTTGAATCGCGTCGCGAACCGCGGACGCGAACTGAATCGGATCGGCTGGCGTTTTGATCAAAAGAGTCATCACCGGGCCAGAAGAAATGCTCATAGAACGTCGGCTCCACTTCCTGATCCAGTCCCAAATCGCGCACGTCACCCACCACACCGGCGATTTCGACCGAACTCTGCTTCGGATCCATCACCCCAAGGATCAGCCGTTGTCCCACGGGATTTCGATCCGGCGAAGAAGCGCCGCGCCAGGGTTTCATTGATCAAGACGCGGTTCTGATCGGCTTCTGAATCAGTGAGCCAGCGCCCGCGCCGCAATGGAATCCGGAGCACGCGAAAATAATCGGGCGTAAGCCAGCGATTCTGCGCGACCGGGAAACTGCCGGATGCGAAAGTTCTACCTTCAATGCCAAATCTTGTGGCGAAGCGGCTATGCTCCGTTGGTCCCAGGCTCATGGGAGCGGAGTTTACCGCGGCAACATCTTGGACGCCCGGAATTCGGCGCAATGCCGGAAGCAGCGACTTATCCCAGTCTCCGCGCAGCGGAAGATTCGGAATCTCGAGCACGCGCTCGGCTTGGAAACCCGGTGCTTCGGCCAGCAACGCAGCGAAGTTCCGCGCGAGCAACGCGGCGCCGGCCAGAACCAGGAACGCCATCGCAACCTCGCCCGCCAGCAGCACGAATCCCAAACGGGACCGGCCACGTAATACAGATCTTGTAGAAGCGGTCAGGCGGCGACGGTCGCGCAAAACGTGCCAGCACGCGGGCAGGCCGAACAGCACACCGGCCACAGCGGAAATCACGATCGCAAAGAGCCAGACGGGAGCTTGCCACGACGTGGACTCGGTGGGCAGAAGTCGCTTTGCCAAAACCGCTAGCGCCACACCAACGGCACCGCCCACAGCGGCCAGCACCAGACTTTCGGTCAACACCTGGCCGATCAGGTGTCCGGACCCAGCGCCCAACGCCTCGCGAATCGCCATCTCTTCGCGGCGTTCCATCATGCGCGCTAAAAAGAGATGTGCAAGATTCGCGCACGCCATCAGCAGCACCAGCCCCACCGCAGCCCACGCCAGCAATAGAGCGGGACGAACGTCGCGGGTCATCTCGCGCGCCAAGGGAATCACGTACGCGCCGACGGTTGCGTTGGTGTCCGGATACGCTTGCGCAAGATGGCGCGCGATGGAATGAATTTCGCTCTCCGCCTGCTCCACGGTGACGCCCGGCTTCAAGCGCGCCACCACTTCGAGCGGATGAAATTTGCGGCGGTCCTGAAGATCGGGTTCGAGCAACGAGAGCGGAATCCAGAAGTCGGCCCACTCGGGAAACGCTTGCCGGCGCGATACAACTCCGACGACGGTGAACGACTCTTTGTCCAAGCGGATCTGCTTGCCCGCGATCGTCGGGATCGGCCGCAAACTTCCGCCGCCACAGGCTCTCGCTGATGACCGCCACTTGCCGTTTCGCGCGGTCTTCGGCCTCGCTGAAATTACGCCCTACAATCGGCTGAATACCCATGGTTGGGAAAAGATCGTTGGTGGCCATGACGCCATGCACGCTCTCCGGACCGCCTTGCCCCAGCAGCGTGGCTGTGTTCATGGCTGAGAGCGTGTGCGCGGCCATGCCATCGAAGCTGCGAGTTTGACTGCGCCAGTCGCGAAAATCGGGCGCCGTCACCTGCAACTGCGGCAGTGCGGGATGGGTCTCCCAAATCCGGACCAGCTTGCCGGGATCGCGAAATGGAAGCGGCTGAATCAGAACCGCGTAGATGACGCTGAAGAGCGCGGTGTTGGCTCCCACTCCCAGCGCGACGGTGAGAATCGCGGCTAGCGCGAAGGCCGGCCGGCGGCGGAGGGAACGCACGGCGGATCGCATTTCTTTAGTTTATGTCGTGTCAGGGATTGCGCATGGGGTAACATTGTTCAAACCACTATGCCCCTATCCGCCGGCACGCGTTTAGGACCCTACGAGGTTCTTGCGCCGATTGGCGCCGGCGGCATGGGCGAGGTGTACCGCGCTCGCGACTCGCGGCTGGGGCGCGAGGTTGCGCTGAAGATTCTTCCGGCTGCTTTCGCCAACGATCCTGACCGGGTCCGACGATTCGAGCAGGAAGGGCGCGCGGCGGCGGCGCTGAATCATCCCAACATCGTGGTCATTTATGACGCCGGATCGCAAGACGGCGTGTTTTACGTCGCCACCGAGTTGCTGGAGGGCGAGACGCTGCGAGAGCGGCTGGCTGGTTCCGCGCTGCCCGTTCGCAAAGCCATCGATTATGCCATCCAGATTGCGCGCGGCTTGGCGGCGGCGCACGCGAAAGGAATTACTCATCGCGATCTGAAGCCGGAGAATCTGTTCCTCACCAAAGACGGGCTGGTGAAGATCCTCGACTTCGGGCTGGCGAAACATTCGGCAGTGATACCCACCGGCTCCCATCCCACGGAGCTTGCGACGCAGCCGATCGAGACCGATCCAGGCAAGGTGCTGGGCACGGTGGGCTACATGTCGCCGGAGCAGGTGCGCGGGCAAGTGGCTGATGCGCGCTCGGATTTGTTCAGCCTGGGCGTGGTGCTCTACGAGATGGTGTCGGGAAAGCGCGCGTTCCCCGGCGACTCAAGCGTTGAAGTGATGAGCGCGATTCTGAAGCAGGAACCGCCCGAACTGGACGCTGCGCTGCCTCCTGCGCTGGATCGGATGATCCGCCGCTGTCTGGAGAAGAAACCGGAGGAACGCTTCGAATCGGCACGCGATCTGGCGTTTGCGCTGGAGTCGATCTCAGGGTCGTCCATCAGGGACCCATCGTATTCCGGAAAAACCGAAGCGGCGATACGCGTGGATGATCGGATTGGCTGCGGGCGCGGTTCTTGTGGTGGCAGTGGGTGTTGTATTGGGACGCCGTTTGACCCCGCGCACTCTCTCGCCGTCCTTCCAACGGGTCACCTACCGGCGTGGCAGCATCGACAACGGCCGGTTTGCTAATGGCGGCCGGACAATCGCGTACTCGGCATCCTGGGATGGCAATCCGTTCCACGTATTTTCCACCCAGGCCGAGAGCCCGGAATCTCGCGATCTCGGAATGGTGAATGCGCGTTTGCTTGGAGTCTCGCCTTCGGACGAAATGGCGCTCGATCTTACGCCGGCGATGGCGGGCTTCGGGGTACCCGGAACGCTGGCTCGCGCCCCGTTCTCGGGCGGAACGCCGAGGGAAGTGGCGAATGACATTGCTGCTGCAGATTGGACCTCCGACGGCAAGCGCCTGGCGGTGGTGCGGGCCAGACCGGGATTTCAGCAGCTCGAATTTCCCATTGGCAACGTCTTGTACCAGACCACAGGCGCTATTGGCGCTCCGCGCATTTCGCCCAAAGGCGATCTGATCGCCTTGTTAGAGCTACCGCTTGGGAGTGGCGCCGTTGGCTCCCTCGCCACGGTCGACGCGAAGGGCAACAAGAAGACCCTTACGCAGTTTTGGTTGGGCATCATTAATGGGCTCGCATGGTCGCCCACCAGCGATGAGATTCTATTCACCGCGGCGGCGTATGGCGTCACAACTTCTTTGTACGCGGTAAACCGATCGGGGCGCCAGCGCCTCATTGCGCACCTTCCGGGATGGTTTTCCATACTTGATGCCGCCGCCAGACGGACGGCTCCTGATGTCGCGTACCGTCGCTTCGAGCACGCTTTTCTATCATGCCGACCGTAGATTCGAAAGAGACCGATCTATATTGGCACGATTTTTCTGCAGCTTAGCGATATTTCCCGCGATGGGAAAGTCCCTCTTGTTTTCCGAGGGCGCGGATGCGGCCCGCAGCGGTGAGGATTATGTAACTTATCTGCGTGGCACCGACGGCTCGGCAGCCGTCCGGCTTGGCCCTGGGTATCCGCTTGAGATCTCTCCCGACGGCAAGTGGGCGATGGTATTGGGATCTACGCGCTCGCCATCCCAATTGGTATTGCTGCCCACCGGAACCGGGGAGGCGCGGCCACTCACCCACGATGGAATCCATCACCAGGGCGCTGCCTGGACGCCCGATGGCAAGCGGATCGTATTTGTGGGAAATGAACCGGGACATCGTATCCGCTACTACGTGCAAAGCGTGGATGGCGGTCCGCCTCGGGCGATCACGCCAGAGAATGTGAGCTTTAACAACAACGATCCGGTCACTATTTCTCCTGACGGAAAGTCTGTGGCCGTTGCTGGTCTGGATGGGAAGATCGTGCTTTACCCATTGGATAACGGTGCGCCGCGTACCGTTCCCAAGCTGGCGGATGGGTTCGTCCCCTTGCGCTGGTGCCCGGGCAACTCGCTGATGGTCTATCAAGGAGGAGATGTGCCCGTGAAGATCCTTCGAGTCAACGTTGATTCCGGCGAGCAAGCCTTATGGAGAGAGCTGGCGCCGGCCAACAGAACAGGACTAAACGGCATCCCCGAGGTAAGGGTGCGCGCGGATTGTCAGGGTTCGGCCTACTCGGCCACATATACCCCTTCGGAGTTGTGGATCGTCGACGGACTACGATAAAGCCGCAATTTGATACGCTTGGAGTTTCCGCGTCCGCTGGAGATCCCCCATGTTTATTCGTTCGCTCGCTCTCTTTCTATGTTCAGGCTTCGCTTTCGCGGCTGCTGCGCCCACGTTCCCCGCGCTGACATATTCCACCTATTTGCGCGATAATTTCACGCCAACGGCTATTGCAACGGACCCCTCGGGAAATATCTACATGACCGGAAGCGCGATCGTCGATCCGTCTACGGCGCAGAACACGGTGCTGGTGGTGAAGCTGAACCCGCAAGCCACACAGTACCTCTATGTCCGCTACTGGCCGTGCTTGACATATTCCCGTATAGGAATATAATGTCTTTGTGCCTAGAGCGGCGACTACATCGGACGCCTTCAACGCGGTGGCCGAACCCCGGCGGCGAGAGATCCTGAGCTATCTCGCGCTGAAGGAGCGGGCGGTGGGGGACATCGTGAAGACGTTGAGGCTGGAGCAGCCTTCGGTCTCAAAACACCTGCGCGTGCTCAAGGATGTTGGACTGGTTCACGTCCGGCGCGAGGGACGCCGTGCGTTGTATCGAACCAACGCGGAGGCAATCCGGCCGCTGCACGAGTGGGCCGGCACGTTTGAACGCTACTGGTCTAATCAGTTGAATCGCATTAAGGAACGAGCGGAAAAGAAAGGCAGGGAGGAAGCATGAGCGCAACAGCACAAGCCGTTGACAATTTGACGTTGAACGTCACGCAGGAAATTCACGTCCGCGCATCGCTGGACGCAACATTCGCAGCGCTGCTGGAAGAGATTGGCCCGCACAATGCAATGGCCGACGGCAAGCCCATGCCGATGAAGATTGAGCCGTGGCCGGGAGGCAGGTGGTACCGCGATCTGGGCGACGGTAACGGCCATTTCTGGGGACACGTGCAAGCCATCAAGCGTCCGGCACTGCTGGAAATCACCGGGCCGCTGTTCATGTCCTATCCGGTCGTCTCGAATGTGCAGTACCGGCTGAGCGAGGCGGACGGAGGAACGCTGATCAAGTTCCAGCATGTGGCGCTCGGGCTGGTTCCCGATGAAATCAGGAAGAACGTGTCGACGGGCTGGGGCAGTCTTCAGGAGCGCATTCGCGTGCGGGCCGAAGGGGATCGGTCATGACGGAGCACAGGGTCGTTTCGCGAGACGAGTGGCTGGCCGCGCGCAAGGATCTGTTGGCCAAAGAAAAGGAATTCACGCGCCAGCGGGATGCGATCAGCGCGGAGCGCCGCAGGATGCCGTGGGTGAAAGTGGAAAAGGAATACGTCTTCAATGCAGCGGGCGGAAAGAAGACTCTCGCCGACCTGTTTAGCGGCAAAAGCCAATTGATCGTGTACCACTTCATGTTCGGTCCGGGGTGGGAGGAGGGCTGCCCGAGCTGCTCGTACCTGGGCGATCATTTCGATGGCAGCCTGGTGCATCTGGCGCAGCGCGACGTCATGCTGACGGCGGTATCACGAGCGCCCTTGGCCCAGATCGAAGCTTTCAAGAAGCGGATGGGCTGGCGCTTCCCCTGGGTATCGTCGTATGGAAGCGACTTCAATTACGACTATCACGTGTCATTTACCAAGGACGAACTGGCGACGGGCAAGGTGTACTACAACTACGGCGAGATCGAATTTCCAAGCGAGGAAGCGCCGGGCGCCAGCGTGTTCTACAAGGACAAGACCGGCGCTATCTACCACACCTATTCCAGCTACGCGCGCGGACTGGATATTCTGCTGGGCGCGTACAACTTCCTGGATTTCACACCCAAGGGCCGGGACGAGGACGGCTTGAAGTTTACCATGGCGTGGGTTCGCCACCACGATAAATACGTGGATGGCGAGTTGGTGGATCTGGCGAAGACGTACACGCAACCGAAGAGCATTGCGGCAACAGAAGGAGATACAAAATGATAAAGATGCTGGAACCGATGAGCGGCGAAATCGAGCAAGAGGCGGCCACCACCAGACGGATGCTGGAGCGCGTACCCGCGGACAAACTGGCATGGAAGCCTCATCCGAGATCGATGTCGCTGGGCCAATTGGCGATGCATATCGCGACGATTCCCGGGGGCATCTCGAAGCTGGCGCAGGTGGACGATTTCGAAATCAACCCGGCGAATTTCAATCCGCCCGTTCCCAAGGATCCGCAAGAGATTCTCAGCGCGCTCGATGAGAGCGTCAACACCGCGCAACAGTATCTGGGCGGCGTGAGCGAGCCGGCTGTCATAGGCAACTGGCGTGCCACGCTGAACGGGAAACAAGTGATGGCCATGCCGCGCGCGGCGATGCTCCGATCACTTATGCTGAACCACTGGTATCACCATCGCGGTCAATTGTCGGTTTATCTGCGATTGCTGGAAGTTCCGGTTCCCGTGATCTATGGTCCCAGCGCGGATGAAAGTCCGTTTGGGTGAGTGTGGTCGAATAGGAAGAATGAAACCGCGTGCAGCGCTGCAGGCGCCTACTGGTTCTAGCCGCACTGCTGCTGGTGCTTCACACGCTCACCAACGGCCAGTACGGCTTCCATCGGGACGAGCTTGCCACGCTGGACGACGCACGGCATCTGGCGTGGGGATTCGTGGCCTATCCGCCGCTGACGCCTTTCGTGGCGCGCGTGGCTTTAGCTCTGTTGGGGACGGCGCCGGCCGCGGTGCGATTCTTCACGGCATCGGCGCAATGCGTGGTCATAGTGGTGGCGGGATTGATGGCGCGCGAACTGGGCGGCGGCCGCACGGCTCAGATCGTCGCGGCGCTGGCCGTCGCCGTGTCGCCGGTGTCCCTTTCGGCGGGGCATCTGTTTCAATACGTATCGTTCGACTTGCTGTGGTGGGTACTGGCGGTGTATTTCGTTATCCGGTTGCTTGAATCGGATGACGGACGCTGGTGGATCGCGGTGGGCGCGGCGATTGGGCTGGGCCTGATGACGAAGTACACCATTGCGGTACTGGTGGCGGGCCTGGCGGTGGGGTTTCTCCTGACGCCCGCGCGAAAACTGTTATTGAGCTGGTGGTTGCTGGCAGGCATCGTTGTGGCGCTGGCGATTGTGCTGCCGAACATGATCTGGCAAGCGAACCACGGGTTCATCTCGATCGAATTCCTGCGCTCCATTCATGCTCGGGATATTCGGATCGGCAGAACCGATGGGTTTTTGTGGAAACAGTTCGTAGTGCCAGCGAATCTTTTCACCGTTCCTTTGTGGATCGCTGGCTTGTTCTTCTACTTTCGAAAGCCCGCGGGAGAGCGCTACCGCGCGCTGGGATGGACCTTCGTCGCGGCGTTGATTCTCTTTGTCGCAGCCCAGGCGCGCGATTACTACACGGCGCCCCTCTATCCGATGTTGCTGACCGCCGGCGCGGTTTTATTCGAGCAGTGGCCGCGCTGGGCCAAAGGTCTCAATTGGGCTGGACTCGCGGTCGCGCTGGCGATGGGTATTGTGATCCTGCTTCCGGTTGCGCCGGTGAATTCGCGGCTGTTTAACGTGGCGATTCGGCTGAACGGCGACCTGCGCGAGGAGATCGGATGGCCGGAGCTGGTGGATCGAATCGGCCAGATCCGCGATTCACTGCCGGCGGAAGAGCGCGGCAGCGTAGGCATCCTTTCCAGTAACTACGGGGAAGCGGGTGCCATCGATCTGTATGGGCCCGCATATCGGTTGCCGCAAGCGTTGAGCAGAGTGAACTCCTTCTGGCTGCGGGGCTATGGAGACCATCCACCGCAGACGCTGATCGTGGTGGGGTATTCACCCGACTTTGTCAGATCCAACTTCGCAACCTGCGAATCGGAAGGAACGATCTCCAATCGTTACGGAGTGGCCAACGAAGAGACCGAGGATGACAAATACCTGTGGGTATGCCGGGGGCTGCGGGAGCCTTGGCCCGAGTTCTGGCGGAAGATCAAGGCGTGGGGATGACAGGGCCGCTAGGACGTTCACGAACCAACACGATGATGGGGTGTTGTTTGTAAGTGGCGCGTTGGCGTTCCCGGAATCCGCATTTTTCGGCGACGCGAATGGATGGAAGATTGTCGGGATTGATAATACAGCAAGTCCGGGGATCTTGAAAATGCCGATCGCCCCATGCTAGGGCAGCGAGAACGGCTTCGGTGGCGTAACCTTTGCCGTGGCATTGGGAGGCGAGGACCCAGCCGATTTCCGGCAGGTGGCCTAACGTGGTTTGGAGGTCCCGCTTGTAGTCGGCAAAACCGATCTCTCCGACGAATTTGCCCGTAGTCTTTTCCTCCACTACCCAGTAGCCGAATCCGAGCAAATCCCAATGACCGACGTAACGCAGGAATTTTGTCCAAGCCTCTTCTTCGGTAAGGGGCTTGCCGCCGATGTGCCTGGTTACGACGGGATCGGCCCACATGGCGGCGCAAGCGGCGAAATCGTTTAGGCGATGACCGCGAAGCAGGAGCCGCGCCGTTTCGAGGATGGGGACCATGGGAGGAAGACAGAATATAGTAGACAAGAATACCGAATTCAGAATGAGGATAGCGGCCATCGCGTAAGCGCCCTTACGCCATCTTCATCTTGACACGCCACTGTAACCAAGCCATAATGTTGAGTCTCTATCCGAACCACGCTGTTCTTCGGTTTCAAGGAACTGGTTCCGCCTTGTTAGCACAGTGCCAGCCCCTTCCTGATCGCGATCACTATTGGAGGAAGTATGCGACGTGCATTGAGCGTGTTTTTCATTTTGTTAGGTTTGTTTGTGTGGGGAGCCTACGGACAGACTTTCCGTGGGGCTATTAACGGCACGGTTACTGACCCGACCGGCGCAGTTGTGGCCGGTGCAATGGTCACAGCCACCGACACCGCGACCAATATCGCACACAGCATGGCCGCTACCGGCGATGGCCAGTTTTCATTTCAAGACCTACCGCCAGGCACCTATTCGGTGAAGGTTGCCGCCAACGGCTTTCAGACCACAACGATCTCGAACGTGACAGTGACCGCGGGCAACGTCTACACCGTACCCGCCCAACTAGTCGTAGGTCAGCAGGCGACGGCGGTGGAGGTCGCCGCTGCGGCCGTGGTTGTCGATATGACCTCTTCCACCCAGACCGACACGCTCCCGAGCGCCACCATACAAGACCTTCCCTTGAACGGCCGCGATTTTACCCAAATGATCGCTGCCTCGCCCGGATACGGCGGTTATTCGGTGGGCGGCTACGGTTCGCTCAACGGTACGCGCGCAAATCAGATGAACTGGCAAATCGACGGCACGGACAACAACGACTTCTGGCATAACATTCCCGCCGTCAATCAGGGTGGAGTCTCGGGAATCGCGGGCACGGTTATGCCGATCGACGCCGTCGACGAATTCTCCGCGCAGACCCAGTCCAACGCAGAAACGGGGCGCAGCGCAGGCGGCACAGTCAACCTTACCCTCAAGAGCGGAACGAACCAGCTGCACGGCAGCGGTTACTACTACGACCGCAACGAATTCTTTGCCGCCGCTTCGCCGTTCTTTGCGCCCACGCCGGAGGATCCAAAGGCCCCTAGAATCCGTAATTTCAATACGGGATTGACTCTCGGCGGACCCCTGAAGAAAGACAAGACTTTCTTCTTTATCGGTTTTGAACAGCAGCAGTATATTATCGGATTGAGCGGCTTAAGCACAGAGCCGTCCACCGCCTGGATTAATCAGGCCAAACAATTGCTCGCCAATCCGGGGGGCAAATATGGGGCTTATTCGGCGGTCCCAGTGAGTAGCTTATCAGCCAATCTCTTGTCAGCTCTGTATCCAAGCACCATTGCGGGCCTCCCGGCCACGGTCGACAATTATTTCGCGAGCGATCCGTCCACCGGATTTAGCCATAACGGCATAGTGAAAGTGGACCACAATTTTAGCGACAAAGAGCGCCTGTCGGCCCACTTTTTTGTTGGGCAGGGCAGCCAAACGGCTCCCACTGGAACCAGCCTGGCATTGGGTACGGCCAGCTCCAACCTGGGCGATTATTTCGAGGTTGCTCCCTTGCACGTCCAGAATTACGACATTGTATTGAACTCGGTTCTCACGCCCAGGTTAACGAACCAATTGCTCGCGGGAGTCAGTTCTTTTTATCAAATCTTCCACGATGCCAACAACAGTTTTAACATGAAGTCTCTGGGCCTTTACTTGAGCCCGGACGCTGCCATCGACGGCCAACCGATTATGGGCGCTTCCCAGATCGTCATAGGAGAGTTCGATAGAGTCGGCGTCACGCCGCCGGAGGGCCGCAAAGATATTACCGGCCACTTGACCGACATTGTCTCCTACGTTGCCGGCGACCATCAGTTTAGGTTCGGGGGCGAGTTCCGTCAGGGGCGGGTGAACGAGTTCTATTTCCGCCGGGGCACGGGGGCGTTTGACTTCGACGGTACCCAGGGGCCATGGAGCGCTTATTGCGGCGTTACGGCGAACGCCAGTGTGCCCGGGTGCGATCCGAACACCACAGCGCTCGCGGATTTTCTGGCGGGTGACGTCAGCACATCTTCCATCGCGGTAGGCGACGCCGAACGGTTCGTGCTGGTGAACGGATTCGATATCTTCGGCCAGGACAACTGGCAGGTCACCCCCAAGCTGAACCTCAACTTCGGCCTCCGCTACGAGTATTTCGGGCCGCTGCATGCCAACAACAGTGGACCCGATGACCTCGGGGAGTTTATTCCGGGGCAAGGCCTGGTCATTCCAAAGTCTCTCTTTCAACCGGATCGGAACAACTTTGCGCCGCGGTTTGGATTCGCCTATGCGCCGTACGGCGGCTTCGTGGTGCGTGGCGGTTTCGGCGTGTTCTACGACCAGATCAACATTAATCCGTTCCTGGACTTCCGTCCCCCCATCGGCGCGGCGGATGGCTTGGAGGACAATCCGATCGGTCCCCATCCGGTCGATAGCTACAGCAGGAACGGTTACAACTGGCAAGCGGTGCAAGCCGGCGGCGCGTCTATTTTTCCAGGCGTGACTACGTGCCTGGGAAATAACGCTACCGACCCGAACTGTCAAGGAGAGGTATTCAACGTGTTCGGAATCAACCCGAACCTCCGCGCGGCCTACTTCTTCAACTACAACCTCAACGTGGAGAAGAGTCTGGGTAGTGCGGTGGTCTGGCAGGTAGGCTACGTCGGCAGCCAGGGGCGTAAACTCTCGGTCATGGAGAATATCAACCAAAATGGGGCTTTTGACGCCGAATACCCTAACTTCGGTAGCATCCTGCAGATGAATAGCGAGGGTACTTCCAACTACAACGCTTTGCAAACAACCCTGAAAATCAGGGCCTGGCATGGGCTCGGCGGACAGTTCGCTTATACCTGGGGGCACGCTCTCGACGAACTGACCGAATACCGCGCGACTATACCCCACGACACTTTCGACATCAAAGCCGATTATGGCAATAGCGATTTCGATACCCGGCAGAGATTCACCATGCTCCTGAGCTACGACATCCCCGGCTCTTCCCATGGACCCCGATGGCTGACGAACGGCTGGCAGTTGAGCACGTTGATCACAGCCTCCACCGGCCAACCCTTCAACATGCTGACTGGCAACGATCCTTCCGGCACGCAGCGCCCGGGGTTGAATCTGATCGGTAATCCTTTCGCCGGAGTGAATCGCGCTTTCAACCTCGCTATTGGAGGTGAACAGTGGATCAATCCGGCCGCCTTCTGCGTGCCTGGTGCGGTTGGCTGTCCAGGTACCACCGATCCCAATGGCGATGTCGGACGCAACCTATTCACGGGCCCCGGATTCGTGGACGTGGACCTCTCCGTTTTCAAGAACTTTACGGTCCGGGAGCGGTTCCGGATACAACTGCGCGCCGAGATGTATAACTTATTCAATCGGATCAATCTTGCGTCCGGTGCGTACTCGGTTGGTTCAACCGGCGTGGTAAGCGATACCATCGGCGACTTCAACGGCGCTCCTGGTATTGGGCCCGGCGAACCGTTCAACCTGCAGCTCGTCGGTAAAGTTATTTTCTGACCTGGATTCGATTGCATCGCAGGTGGATCGTAAGTGCATGCGCAGTTTTGGCGCTGTCCGCGTTCCTATTCGGGCAGCGCCGTTTCCTGTCGGTTGAAGCCGCATCGGCCACACACACCATCGTATTCATGGCGGACTTTGGCACAGCTAACGATTCAGTCGCCATCTGCTAAGCCGTGATCGCAGGTATCGCTCCCGCCGCCTTCAGCACCGACATCACTTGTCAAGCCACGCATTACCAGATTGAGGAAGGCGCGCCCTCGGGCAATCCTTAGCCCATCAAGCCAAGCCGGTCAGGATAGCCGGGCCCGAACTTTTTCGCTGAGCGCTTTCCCGTCCACGCGCTTGCCCACCAGCTTGGACTGCGCGGCTTTCATCACTACGCCCATCTGCTTGACGGACGTGACGCCGGTCTCCGACATGGCTGCCGCAATGGCTTCGTCGATCTCCTCGTCGCTAGGGGCCGCGGGCATATAGGACTCGATCAGCTTCAGCTCGGCTTCTTCCTTGTCGGCCAGCTCCGCGCGATCGCCTTTGCGAAACATGTCCGCGGCTTCGCGCCGCTGCTTGATCAGCGTGCCAAGTATTTGCAATTCGGCGGCTTCATCCAGCGGCTTCATGGAATCCACTTCGTGCTTCTTGAGCGCGGCCTTGATCATGCGGATCGCGTTAAGCTTCATCTCTTCTTTGGCGCGCATCGCGGCCACCATGTCGGTTTGAATTCGGTCGAGCAATGGCATCGTTTGTTATCCTGAATGCTTAATCGTTACAGCTTAATACTTACACACCACATGCGAATCCTGATTGCCGAGTCGCTGGCGCCGGCTGCGGTGAAATTGTTGCAGCAACAGCCGGGATGGGAAGTCGTCGTTTCCAATCCAAAAGAATATATGAAGCACCTGGGCGGCGCCGATGCGCTGATCGTGCGCAGCGCCGTTACGGTGGATAAAGCCGTGCTGGCCGCGGCGCCGAATCTGCGGGTGATCGGACGCGCGGGCGTGGGCGTGGACAATGTCGACCTGCCTTCGGCCACGGCGGCGGGCGTGCTGGTGATGAATACCCCGGGCGGGAACGCGGTATCGGTGGCCGAGCACACGGTGGCGCTGATGCTGTCACTGGCGCGCTCCATCCCCAACGCCAGCGCGTCGGTGAAATCGGGCAAGTGGGAGAAGCGCAAGTTCCTGGGGACGGAGCTGCGCGCCAAAACGCTGGGCGTCATCGGACTGGGGAGCATCGGGCGCGAAGTGGTGAAACGCGCGGCGGCCTTTGAGATGCGCGTCATCGCTCACGATCCCTACGTCCATTCGCAAACCGCCAAGGATGTGGGCGTGGCTCTGGTGGATCTGCCGGTGCTCTTCGCCGAGAGCGACTACATCACGCTGCACACGGCGTTGACGCCCGAATCGGTCCGGCTGCTGTCGCGCGACGCTTTCGCCAAAATGAAAAAGGGCGCGCGCATCGTTAATTGCGCGCGCGGCGAGCTGATCGATCAGGAAGCGTTGCGAGAGGCGCTGGCTATCGGGCCACTTGGGCGGCGCGGCGCTGGATGTTTTCGAAAGCGAACCGCCGGCGCCCAACGATCCGCTGCTCGCCATTGAGACCCTGGTGGCCACGCCGCACATCGGCGGATCCACCGAAGAGGCGCAGGAGACGGTGGGCGTGCGCATCGCGCAGCAGATTGTCGAATATCTGCAAAACGGGGCGGCGCTGCACGCCGTGAATCTGCCCGCGCTTACGCCGGAACAATACAAAACGCTGGGGCCATACGGCAAGCTGGCGGAGCGGCTGGGCAGTTTCGCATCCTACATCTCAACCGGAAATCCGAAGGCCGTGCGGCTGGTTTATTTCGGCAAGATCGCGGAGTTCAACACGCATTTGGTGCGCAACGCCGGCCTGGCGGGCGTGCTGCAGCGCTCGCTGGCGCGCAAGGCAAATTCGATCAACGCCATGCAGATCGCGGGCGACCGCGGCCTGACGGTAGCGGAGCGCCACGAGAAACGCGCCGCGCATATCGACTCGGTTCGCCTGGATCTGGAAACCGATACCGGAATCACGTCGGTGGAAGGAGCGGTAGTAATGGATCAGCCCAGGCTGGTGCAGATCGACGGCACGCATTGCGAGGCCACGCTCGAAGGCAATCTCACGTTCGTCAAGAGCGAGGATGTGCCGGGCGTGATCGGGTATATCGGCGACGTATTCGGCAGGAACGGCGTGAACATCGCGACGTTTTCGCTCGGCCGCAAGGAAGCCGGGACCGAGGCGATCTCCGTGATCCAGACCGACCAGCCGATTCCGGAGAGCGTATTAACGGAGCTGCTGAAGAATTCGGCCGTGAAGATAGCCCGTCCGGTGAAATTTAACGGTTAACACCAGCCGTTACGAGCCGCGACCCTCAGGCAGCGGTTTGTGGCGAATTCCGCTGCGGCGCTGGAGTTTCGCAGCACAGCTTGCAGCAAGGCGCGCGTGTCGTCGGTGCGGGGATCGCGAAACATTTGTTCGGTAGCGCCGGTTTCGACGATCTGGCCGCGCTGCAAAATCGCGATGCGCGAGCACAGCGAAGCCACCGCCAGCAGATCGTGCGAGACAAACAGCATCGCCATGTTCAGCTCGCGATTCAAGCTGCGGAACAGATCCAGGATTTCGCTTTGCGTGATAGCGTCGAGCGCGCTGGTGGGTTCGTCGGCGATCAACAGCCGGGGCTTGTGCAGAACGGCCATGGCGATCAGGACGCGCTGGGCTTGGCCCACGCTCAACTGGCGCGGGTAGCGATCCAGAAACGATTCTTCGGCCGGCAGGCTGACACGTTCGAACAGCTCCAATGCGCGCGGCTTCCATAGCTTGGCTTCTGCGCCCGATTGATGCGCGCGCCAGGCCTCAGCCATTTGCGTCCCGATGCGCAGCGCGGGATTGAGCGACGCGAGCGGGCTTTGCAACACCAGAGCCATATCGCGTCCGCGAATGCGGCGCATCTCGCTCGGCCGCAGGCGCAGCAAATCCCGGCCGCCGAAGAGAATTTCGCCCGCGATGGATGCGCCCTTGTGTTCGAGCAGCCGCAGCAGGGCCAGCGCAATGGTGCTTTTGCCCGATCCGCTTTCGCCTACCAGACCGAGGATCTCGCCCTCGCCGATTTCGAATTGCACATCGCGCAGCGCGCCCGGCTTGTTGGGGTAGTCCACCGACAGGCGCGCTTGCAGAAGACTGGTCAGTTGGATCATCGGCTGGCTCAGGAGCGTCGCCGTCCACTTGCAACCGCTCGGCATTCCAGAAAATCTGCGGGTCCAGCACGGCGGGCGTCACGTTTTTCACGTTTGGCGCGACGGCCGACAGGGCGTTGGGGTTCACCAGGAACAGCATGGGCGCCTGGTCGGCGACGATCTGCTGCACCTGGTCGAAATAGGCTTTGCGCTGTTTCGGATCCTGCGACGCATTCTGCGCCTGCATCAATTTGTCGAGCTCGGCTTCCCAGGCGCGTCTGGGGCGTCTTCTCGCTGGGATTCCATTGGTGATTGGCGGCCGAACTGAGCCAGATGTTCATCTGCTCGCTCGGATCGAGAGCGATGTTGGTGAAGGCCATCAGCACCGACTCGTAATTGTAGGTGCGGCTTATGCGTTCGACCAGCGACGGGAAATCCAGAAGCGACGACATTGAGCTGGATGCCCAGGCGCGCCAGATCCTGCTGGATCAAGGCCAGCATCCGTTCGTGCAGCTTATTGCCTGCGTTCGAGATCATGGAGAACTCCACCTTGTTGCCGGCGCTGTCGACCAGCGTGGTGCCCGAACGGCGGAAACCGGCGCGTTGCGAGCAGAGCCATGGCGGCGGCATCGGAGCCTGAGCCCGGTTTCACCGCGGGATTCAGCCAGAAATGGTTCGCGACCGAAACCGGGCCAGCAGCCGCGCTCGCGTGCCCGTGATAAACGATACGCACGATATCGTCGCGGCGGATGGCTTCGGAAATCGCTCGCCGGAAATCGGCGGAACGGAACCAGCGCCGCTTGTAATCGGGCAGGGGCGCGCTGTGAACCTGGTTGAAGAACACCAGCTCCCAATCGAGCGACGGCCCCGCGTCAACCACTGCGTGCGGCATCTGGGAAGACAGCCGGTCATACATATCCGGGTCCAGCTTATTGATGATGTCCAGCTCGCCGCGCGTGAAACGCAGCAGTTCCAGTTCGCGATTCTGCTGGATCTCAAGCCGGATGGAATCCAGATACGGCAGCGCATGCCCGTTAGCGTCGCGCTTCCAGTAGTTCGGATTGCGCCGCAGCAAAACGGAGACGCCGGGTTTGTACTCGGCCACGTCGAAAGGACCCAGCACAGCTGGACCCAGCACGGCGGATTCTCTGCGAGGCGAGGCCGCCGAGACGATGGCGGCTTGATCGAATTGCGCCGCGAGAGCGGCCACCGGTCCGGGGAAACGCACCGTGGCCGAGTACGGCCCCGCGCACTTAGTCTCCACTTCACCGGGCGCCGAGCGGAACGAATCGCCCTGCGGCGAATGCACCGCAGGATCCAACAACTGGCGCATGGTGTACGCCACGTCCTGGCAGGTGAACGGCGTGCCATCGGAGAAGCGCACTCCATGCCGCAGCTCAAAATCGATGCGCCGGCCGTTTTCCGACACCTTCCATTTGGTGGCCAGCTCGCCTTCCAGCTCCTGGGTATAGCGATTCAGCCGGATCAGCACGCCGCCGGTCAAATAACGAACGGTTTCCGCGGACTCATCGTCCACCAGCAATCGGATTGAACGTTTTGGGATCGATGCGCAGGCAGAAGCGCAGTTCATTTTCCGCGCTGGCCGCTAAAGCAGCGCCCAACAAAAGCAGGATGGCGGGACGTATCAACATGAGAACGCGCTTTCTTCGGTTCCAAGCAAGAGCTGCAGGCAACAGACCACCAGCACCAGCAACACGGCGGGGGTAAGCATCCAGGGATTCCGCAGGACGGCCGAGTAATTCTCCAGCTCCCGCAGCAGGACGCCCCAGGAAGGCAGCGGCTCCGACACCCCGAGCCCCAGCAGGCCGAGATTGGCTTCGCTCAAGATGAACAGCGGCACCGAAATCCAGAACTGCGCTAAAAGGATGGGCCGCAGATTGGGCAACAGGTGACGCCAGAACAAACGCCAGCGCGAAACGCCGCTGGCCGCGGCCTGCACCAGATAGTCCGAGTTCTTGAGCGTCCGCGTGCCGGCGCGGATGATGCGCGCGGGCGCCGGCCCAGCCCAAACACCCGAGCAACAGGAAGGTGATCACGACCGACGTGATGGGCGACGTGTTGAGCGGCAGCAAAGCGCGCACCGCCAGCAACAGGAAGAGCCACGGCAGCGACAGGAACAGATCGACTCCGGCGGTAACGGCGCGCTCCCAGCGGCCGCCCAAGTAACCGGCAGCGCCTCCGATGAACGCGGCGATCAGCGTGGAAAGCAGCGCGGCGGCCGGGGCCAGCAGCAACGATACCCGGGTGCCGTAGAGCAGGCGGGCGAAACGATCGCGACCCAGTTCATCGGTGCCCAGCCAAAATTGAGCCGATGGAGGGGCGCTGATGAACTCGCGCGACTGCTCGGCGTAGGAGTGGTGCACAAACAGCCCCGCTCCCAGCGAAGCCGCCACGGCAGCGGCCAAGACAGCCAGCGCGATTGTCCGCTTGAGAGTCATTCCGCGGTACCGGGCCTCCAGGCGAAGAGCGCGAGGTCGGCCAGACTGTTGACCACCAGCGTCATCAGCGCGACCAGAACCGTGATGGTGACCAGCAACGGCAGATCGCGATCCAGAGCGGCGCGCCATGCCAGCTGCCCCACTCCCGGCGTATCGCAGATCACTTCGATGGGGATGGACGCGCCAAAGGCCAGACTCACCGAGATCCCGGCCAAGGCCGCCAGTTGCGGCGCCGCGGGAGTGAAGACGTGCGCCCACAGCACTCGCCAACTGCTCAATCCTTTGGCCTGCGCCGCCACCACATGCGGCGATTGCGAAACGGCCACCAGTTGATTCTTGGCGTAACGATAGACGTGCGGAAATACCACCAGCGCGATCGCCCAGCGGCTGGCCGCTCCCAGCCAAAGAAATACCAGCGCGATCACCGCGGCCGGCGCCGCCAGGCACAGTCCGCTGAGCAGGGCAGGCACCAGGCTCGGCGCCAGGAGCGCGCCACCACACGGTGAGCAGGGCAAGCGCCAGGCCCAGGGAAACGCCGCCCAGGACGCCGTATCCGAGCGATGCCAAGGTGAGCGGCAGGCGCTCCTTCAGAAGCTGAGACACGGGACGGTTGAGCGAGCGCGAAAATCCAAAGTCGCCGTGGACCAAGCCCAGCCAGATAACGCAGATAGAACGAGGCGATATTGTTGTCGCGAGCGCGCTCGGCGCGAATGGCCTGCAATGGCTAGCGGCGCTCAAGCGGCTATCGAGTTCCCGCTCATCGACGCCGAAGCCCGGGCCCAGCCGCACCAGCGTGGCGCCCAGCAAACCGCCCAGCAGAACCGTCAGCAGGATCCGGCGGGCCGGACGGAGCACTTGGATCAACACTTGAGATGACGACCACATACGCCGCCTACCAGGCGCCGGTGGGCTCGAACGCGAATCCGCGCGGCGCCACCACGCTCAGCTTTTCTCTTTGCTTGGCGATGTACATGCGCCGGTCCGCCTCGCTGAGCAGCCGATCGGCATCCACGCCGTCTTCGGGGAACATGGCATGGCCGATGCTCAGCGAGAGCGTCTCCTGAGCGAAAATTTCGCGGCCGGCGTCCGCGGTGATGGCTTTCAAGCGCTGGATTTTCGTCGCCAGCTGATCCGGATTGCAGGCCCGGCAGAACCAGCACGAATTCATCGCCGCCCATGCGCGCCACGTAGTCGTACTCGCGGCAGGACTCCTTCAGCTTCTTCGCCACCGAATGCAGCAGGCGGTTGCCTTCCAGGTGCCCGTACTGGTCGTTCACCTGTTTGAAGCCGTTCATGTCGCAGACCAGCACCACCAGCGGCGAATTCAAGCGGCGGCAGCGCGCCAGCTCCCCGTCCAGGTGCAGGAACAGCGAGCGGGCATTGGGCAGGCCGGTCATGTAGTCGGTGGAGGCGGAGCTTTCGGCCTGCTGGAACCGCAGGGCGTTCTCGATGGACAGCGCGAGCTTGGGAACAATCGCCAGCAGAATGCGCAGATGATCGTTGGTGAAGGCGTCGCGCTCGGTGTGATAGAGCGTCAGCACGCTCACCGTGCCGTTCAGGCCGATCAGCGGGACCGCCAACGCGCTGCGCATGGTGGTGAACTTGGTCTCGTCGTTCAGATAGCCGGGCTCCACCGACGGATTGCCGTTGAGGATCGGCTTGCGCTTCTCCGCCACCCATCCCGACAAGCCCTGGCCCAGCGGAATCTCGAGCGAAGAGAACAGGCGGAAGTTCTCGCCGTTCACATATTCGGCGCGCAACCGGTCGTCCCGCAGAACATAGATCGCCAGCGAATCGTAGGGGATCATGCGCTTCAGCCGCATCGCCAACAGCGACAGGGTTTCGTTCAGGCTCAGAGAATTGCCCAGATCCTGCGCCAGCTCAAACAGGTTCTGCACTTCCTGGCGCGCGGCGGCGATGGAGGTCAGGAAGTTCTCGGCCGGTTCCGGGGTAGCGGGCCGGCTGGGCGTTCTCGAAGCCCGCCGCGGGCTCCAGGCCGCGCTCGATCTTGAGGTCGGTGGAAAGCTTGGCCGGCTCCACTTCGCGCGACTTTCGCCATGGCCTCCAGCTCGATGTAGCGCGCTGCAGCACTTCCACCACCTGGGGATCGAAGCTTTTCCGGATTCGGCCGCCACTTTGCTCATGGCTTCGTCCAGCGGCAGCGCCCGGCGGTACTGGCGGTGCGAGGCCAGCGCGTCCAGACAATCCACCGCCGCCAGAATGCGCGCGCCGATGGGAATGCTCTGGCCACGCAGCCCGTCCGGATATCCGGTGCCGTCCCAGCGCTCATGATGCGACCGCACGATGGGAGTTACCGGGTGGGGAAAGCGCACGCGTTCCAGAATTTCGGCGCCCACCACCGGGTGAATCTTCATCTTCTCGAACTCTTCGCGGGTCAGCTTGCCAGGCTTCGAGATGATGTGCTCCGGCACCGCCAGCTTGCCGATGTCGTGCAGCAGCGCGGCCGCGCGCAGCGCCTCCAGTTGCGATTCATCCAGACCCAATTCCTTGCCGACCTCCACCGCGTAGATCTGCACGCGCTGCAGATGATCGTGCGTGGTGTGGTCCTTGGCCTCAATGGCCAGCGCCAGAGCTTCAATGGTTCTCAGGTGCAGCGCAGCCATCTCTTCGGCGTGCTTCTTCTCGTCTTCCATGCGGCCCAGGTAGAGGTAATAGGAGCGGTAGATCAGATAGACCACCGGGATGGCCAGCAACGCAGTTTGCCAGCCGAAATGCCGATTGACGGCGCTGGCCGCGCCGGCGATCATGGCGCCCAGCAGATAGTAGGGGAACGACCAGATATAGCATTCGCGCCAGACCCGCCGCAGGGATTTGTGCTCGGTGAGCGCGATGGCGCCCGCCACCGGAAAGGTGTTCATGACGAAGAACACCGTGGCCGTCACCACCAGGCGCAGCGCCGGCTCCAGATGCCCGCGGATCAAGAGGCCGGAATGAAAAACCGCGCCCGAAACCGCCACCGTGATCGCCATGCTCCCGAGATTGAACAGCACTTGATGCCACTTGGGCCGCTGCCGGTAATTCCACAGGCACTGCATCAGAATCGCCGAGCACCCGATGAACAACGCTTCGGGCAGGGACAGCTCCACAATGGCAAACAGAATGAAGATGAACAGAACGGACAGCGCTCCGCTGATTCCGGGGAGCGAAACTTTCAGGCGGGAGGCGAAAATGGCTAAGGCCAGGTAACAGAGGAAGCGGAAAACATCTTGCGATTCCCAACGCACCAAAACAGCAAGGGTCACCGCGGCGCCTATCAGCACGACCGCTGAGACGTAAAGCTTTGCAATTTGGGACATTCTGATCCGGTTCGACAGCACGGCCATGTCCGTCCTGGAAGTGCAGATCCAGTGCCAAAAGCTAACGGCGCTATCCACTTGATACATCGGCGAGAACAAACCTTACCGATAGGAACGAACGCCAAATTGTCGCTACGCATTCGGCTGCTTTTGAGACATTGTGTCTGCATTGGGCGGTAGTTTCCACGAGGAATTTGAGTGTTTTAGCCGATGCGATTCAGTCCGGAAGTACCATGCTGGGCGCAGCCGGAAGAGCCGAATTGCAAAAGAGTGTCTCTATCCCACCAGGCTGACGAACTATCTAGGTATGCCCGCCATCATTTCCAGTCCGGGGATGCGGCAGCTCATCGAGCTGGCCGAACGCATCGCGCAAAGCAATGCAGCCGTTCTGATTACCGGCGAAAGCGGCTCCGGCAAAGAGCTGATTGCGCGGGCCGTCCATCATTACTCGCTCAGGTGCGCCAAACCTTGGGTAGACGTCAGCTGCGCGGCGCTGCCGGAACATCTGGTGGAAAGCGAGCTGTTCGGCTACGAAAAAGGCGCGTTTAGCGGCGCCGACTCTCCTAAACCTGGATTGTTCGAGCTGGCGCATCATGGGACGCTGTTCCTGGACGAGATCGGCGAATTGGAACCTCGCATGCAAGTGAAGCTTCTGCGTGTACTGGACGGCGTGGCATACTACCGGCTGGGAGGGACGCGGAAAGTAACCGTGGACGTACGCATCGTGGCAGCAACCAATCAGGATCTGGAAGAAATGGTGGAAACAGGCGCCTTCCGGGGTGATTTGTACCATCGGCTGGGCCAAATCTGTCTGCGGGTGCCCCCGCTGCGCGAGCGGCCGGAGGACATCGTACCGCTGGCTGAGCACTTTCTGAAGCAAACCAACTCCCGCCTGACATTCTCGGGAGAAGCGCTCCAGATTCTGGAAGGCCATCGCTGGCCGGGGAACGTGCGCGAGTTGCGCAATGTGGTGACCAAAGCGGCCTTGTTGTCGCGTGAAACGGAAATCGGCGCACGCGATTTACTGCTCGCCCCGCCTCGCACGTATGCCGCGCCATTAGCCACGTCGATGCCGATAGCGCCATCTTCGGTCCCCTTGGGCCCCTCGGTAAATCTGGACGGTATGGAAAAGACCACCATCCTGCGGGTGCTGGCTCAGACCAACGGCCACCAGCAGAAAGCCGCGGAGTTGCTCGGCATCTCCCGGCGCACGCTGAGCCGCAAGCTGAAACTCTACGGAAGGGAGGCCGTGCGGCAGTCCTACGCTTCTTAGGAACGCAACTCTGAGGAGCCGAACTGGCCGCCTAATTACGATGTCAAGCCGACGATCGCCGGAGCGAGCGCCGTTACCGCGGCCAAGGGCCCCTCAAGCTTTCGTTCGACGATCCCTCGCCGCAGGAGATTGTGGGACGCCTGCTGGATTACAGCAAGAGCGGATTTCGCGCCGTTCACGAATATGCCGCCCTGCACGCCGGGCAAGTGGTCGCCTTCCAGCACGCCGTCGCGGGCGGCAAAGCGCGCGTGATGTGGAACCGGATTGCCAATGACCGCGTGGAAAGCGGATTTTTGGTGATTCAGTAACGCTCCGTGGCGGTCGAACAGGTTACCCGTCTTGGTAGTTACTCAGAAAAGAGACGAGATATCGCTGACCAACATACTCGTTGCGGATCGCCTTCCAGTCTCCAAAAGCGGTTTTGGATTGGTTGACTTTAGATGACGCTTTGGTCCTGTCCCACTTCGTCGCATTGCTGTAGTCCGCAAGATGGCGTTCAAGCTGAAGCTGTCTGAATGCCCTTGCCACGGAGCGCAACTTGGCTACCACCTGCGGAGGGACGGATGGGTCATATGTGGCGTTTTCCGCCCGCGTCGATGCCTCCTTCATGGTCTTGTGTTCGAAGGCCCGCGCCAGATAGTCGCGCGTGTCCTCTCGGCTCCAATTGGCGGAAGCATCCTGTACCAAAGGTGAAAAAGGGCGTAATAAGCTGTGGAGACGGATCTTCGGAGGCTTGCCTGGCTGGGAGCTTTAGGCTCCTTATTGAGAAGAAGGAAAGCCTGCTTCAGCAGGTCTTCAGCAAACGCCATCGACTACATCCAGGGGCTGCGGAAATGCGACCGATCCGAGGTGAAGTTGAAGTAAGACTGGAGTCCCCAGCGATTGTAAGGCTGAAGTTGATCAAATAGTGCTGTGGTCACTCTTCCGGTCTGATTGACGTTTCCGATTGGAGCGCGCACTGCCTCATTATCCCCCATAACAGCGGAGTGGCCAGTCTAAACGACTCTAGCTGAGGAGTATTCTTTAAACATGCGGCTCCGGCTGGCCCTGCTTCTCAGCATTTGTGTTGCGGCGAAAGCCCAGGACGACCCGAAAGACTTGCTTCTGCGTGTCAGTCAAAAAGCCATGGACACGGTGAACCGGCTGCCTAAATATGTGTGCACCCTGACCATCGATCGGGCTGAATATAAGAGCGACAGCCTAATTCCAACTCATGCCTGCGACAACCTCGCAGCAGAGCAAAGAGCCGGACGCTTGAAGCGTCGCCTATTTGCATCGGACCGCCTGCGGCTGGACGTCGCCATCGGCGTCAGCCACGAGAAATTCGGTACGAGCAATGAAATGTACTCGTGGGTGGGTGATAACCGCTTTGACGACCGCGGCCTGTTTGACCTTGTCCGTCAGGGCGCCATTTCAACGGGAACATTTTCGACATTGCTGGTCTCGATCTTTGGAGAAGAAAGAGCGAGCTTTTCTTACCACGGCGATCTCACTGTTGACGGCCGTGCGCTCGCCGAATTCCGATTCCGGATTCCTCTCGAAAAGAGCAACTATCTGTATCTTTTTGGGAAAGATCGCAGCCAACACGTGCGGGCCCCGGTGGAGGGTACATTTCTGGTCGATTCGAAGACCTTCGATCTGGTGCGACTCACGGTGCGACACGTTCTTCCGCCGGAAGCCGACGCGTGCGAGACCAGCCAGACTCTGGATTACGGGCGAGTGAGGCTGGGTGGTGGCGACTTTCTGTTAGCGACGGAAGCTCGCCTCGATATTTTGAGTCTCGCCGACCAAATGGAAAACCACATGGCTTATTCGGCTTGTCACGAGTTTACCGGTCAATCAACCCTAACTTTCGAGCCGCCGCCGGAGCCAAGCGGATCGGTTTCCGATAAAGGGGCTCCCGTAATTCCTGCATTTGCGGTGCCTCCGGGTCTGGCGGTCAAGCTGGCGTTTACTGAGCCGATCGACACCGCAGCCGCGGCCGCCGGGGATCCTATCCGAGCCAAACTGGCTGCGGCGATTCGCTCCCGTTCGAACGAAGTGCTGGTTCCTCAAGGCGCCATCGTTTCGTGCCGCATCGTGAAAGCGGAGCATCTATACGGGCAGAACAGATCTTTCGCGCTCGCCGTCAAGCTGGAATCTGTGGTGCTGGGAGGAATATCCCGTCCCATCGCGGCCACGCCAGACTCCGGCGCCCGGAGGTTTACAAAAGGCACGGGCCGCCTTACGCAGAGGATAGATCTGGGACTGCTCAATACAAAACAAGATCGCGAGACCAGCGTTTTCGAGTTCCCAGGCGCGGCCCCGAACTACGTAATCAAGAGCGGGATGGTGTCGAATTGGTTGACGCTCGGGCCATGATTACCCACGGGCGCGGTTCAGAAAATCACCGGGGCCGCACATCCTCTAGCGAGATCTGCGGGAAATACAATCCGCGCGGCGAGCGCGCCCACCAGTCCCCGGTCGCGCGGCGATCGGCGAAATCCGTAAAGGAATAATCGAATAGCTGGGCGCGCACGTACTTCGGGGGGACGGGAAATGGATTTTTCGCGAGCAAAGCTAAAACATCCGGCGAGCCTTGGAGCAAACGCACCATGAAATTGATGAACCAGGGCGTGGCGCGATATTCGGAGAGCGCGGCGAACCACATCTGCCAGTCCAGCCTCGGCTGATAGGGCGCCACCCAGTGCGGCGGTTGCCGCGGATCGCCCGCTTTATAGGGAAATTCGTAATCCAGCCAAGTGACGCCGTCGTTCGATCCCTGCACGATGATCTCGGGCCGCGTGGTGGTCATGGAGGCGAAGAGCCCGTAGGTGTTCGCGATTTGAAACGGCCCGGCGAATCGCACCAGCGCATTCTCGGAATCGAATGGCGCTTCGAAGAACATCTGGTGAAGTTCGGAAACGCTCAAGACCAAAATCAGCAATGGCCACCACCGTCAACGGCCGCCGTTTTGGTGCACGATTGCCGCGCACGCAGGTGGAACTGCTCCAGCGCCCGATCGTCAAACAGGAAAACGCACAGCGATATGGTGAGCAAATTGAAGAAGGTGTAGTTTCCGGTCAGGAAAATCAAAACTTGCAAGAACAGCGCGGCTCCGGCCCCCAAGAACCGCCAGGGACGAGGGGCGAAAAACAGAAACGGAATCGCGAGTTCGATCGAACGAGCGTGAAAGCCGTGGAGAAGCGCTGGAACCCCAGCGGCAATTGGTACATGTACCAGGCGATGCGGCGTGGGCAGCGGCTGCGTCATGTAGTGAAACGCAAGCGCAGTCCAATTGCGCCACACCGGATCGTGGCTGGTCAGTTTCACGATGCCGGAGAGAAAGATCAGCCGGAACAGCAGCCATCGAAACAGCAGCACCACAACTCTTGAATTGCCGAGGAAGATGGCGAGGAACCCGGTTTCGAGCAGCAGCGAGTCCCACTGGAACGACAGGAAATCCTGGCCGGCGGTGCTGAACGAAAGATACAGCACATACAATCCCGCCAGCAGCAGCCTTTCCCAGGATACCCTTCAGGATTCCGGTAAGCAGCAGGACCGCCATCGCAACTCCCGCGATGCAGGCTGCTTTCAAGAACCAGTCGCCGTGCGCCAGCCAGAAGATGGTGGGCATGGACCAATAACCGCGCGCGCCCAGAGTCTTCGAAACGGCCGCCAGATATCCGCCCAACGGCAAAATGCCTTGAGCGCCGATCAATCCAGTGATCTGGACGGCAAGGGACCCGAAGGCAATCAGATAAATAACGGCCAGGAGGCGCAGGAAGAGCCACTCGGTCTTGGCGAACTGCAAGGGCAGGACGCGTTTCCCGAATGTCAGTCGCGTCAAATGGTAAAAGAATGTGCGATGACCGGCGATCAGCCGGTAGGCCGCCTCGGTGAGCCCAGCAAAGCCTGGTACGCCGTCGTAGGCCCGGATCAGCCAGGCCATCCCCGGCGCATAGGTTAGCATCCTGAAGACGGCCCGGGCCCCGCTAAACACTTCCCCGCCCGGCAGGACTAACTGCACGGATTCACTGAAGTTCTTCGCCGGAATCTGGGGATAGAGGCTTCCCACATCCTGGGAGGCCGCGTAAGCCACCCGTTCGCCGGTAAGCGCCTTCCAATACTCGATCCAGATCCGGCAAAAGCCGCAGTGCCCGTCGAAAATTACCAATGGTTCGCTAGGCATATGGCTTCCTTTACAGTTTTCCATACATACTCGCTTGAGAAGTTGGAAGTGCTAGAATTGACAGTGAGTGTAAGTGCAACTTTTGTGTAGCGTGGAAACGTCTACCAACTGAAGCGTGCCCGCAGTTCGAGCACGAGGCGAGGCGCAGTAGAAGATATGTCTGCTCACGAGGAACCAAAGGCTTACCCGGGTGCTAATCCTCCCAACAACCCGGACGATATTCATCTTCTGTTGAACTCGGAGATTGAAGAGCCTTTCTTCCGCTCTATCTTTCGTCACATCAAGGAATTCATCAACCCGCCCAAGCTGCCCCCTTTGGTGCTAACGTCGACGCCCGTCGCAGTCAAAGAAATCTGGGGGTCTTACGGCGGACAAGGGAAACGGGCCGGCATGACGTCGTTCCTGGTTCACGTCGTCGTCATCGCGCTGCTGTTTTTGCTGGGAACCAACAAAGTGGTGCAGCAAGTGGTGAAGCAGCAGATCGACCTGATCGCACCCGATATCGCTCCCTACAAACCCACCGATCAAGAAAGATGCCATGCATGGCGGCGGTGGCGGCGGCGACCGTTCTCCCGACGCCGGTCAGTAAGGGCAATCTGCCGAAATTGGCGAAGAGGCAGTTCGTGCCCCCCATGGTGAAGCCGCCGGACAATCCTAAGCTGGTCATGGATCCAACGCTGATCATTCAGCCGGACGCCAACATCCCGAAGATCAATTCGCCCGATCTGGGCGATCCGCTGTCGAAGTCCGGACTGGCCACCAATGGCTTTGGCGCGGGCGGCGGCATGGGCAGCGGACGCGGCGGCGGCGTGGGGCCCGGCTCGGGACCAGGATTTGGTCCGGGTTCGGGCGGCGGTATGGGCGGCGGCGCTTACCGGATTGGCGGCGGCGTTTCTCCTCCCAGCATTATCTACAAGGTAGAGCCGGAGTATTCCGAAGAAGCACGCAAAGCCAAGTTCCAGGGCACCGTGCTGCTCTTTGTGGTGGTGGACGAGAAGGGCAATCCGCGCGACATCAAGGTCACTGGCCGGCTGGGGTTGGGGCTGGATGAGAAGGCCGTCGAAGCGGTCGAGAAGTGGAAGTTCAGCCCGGGTAAGAAGGACGGCAAGCCGGTGCCGGTGTAGGCGCAGATCGAAGTGAATTTCCGGTTGCTGTAACCACTCCCTCGCGGTCGCGGCTCGGTAACATCGCGGCTCGGTAACATCGCGGCTCGGTAACATCGCGGCTCGGTTACTTTTTCGGCGGCGGCGGCGCGCACACCTCGCCGGTAGGCTCCCAATCGACGATGTCAATCGGAATGCCTTGTTTGCAGGCGCTTCGTCCGGAGTGCGACTTGCCTTGGATGGTGATCACCGTGTCAAGCTCCGGCTTGGGTGCTGCGATAAAACTGTAGACAGTGCTGCCGTCCAGCGTCTCAAGCAACAGGCACTGGCTGGCGGCGGCGCGGCGGACACAGCCAGTGGCTCGCATTTCCGTGATCTCAGCCTTGGGCTTCTGTTGGGCCATCAGGAGTGAGCTCAGGAGTGCAAGCACGAGCATCTGCTCTCAGTGTCGCACTAAACTAAACACATGCCAGTCGCCATGGTTACCGGCGCGAGCCGAGGCGTAGGGCGCGGTGTCGCAATCGCACTGGCCGAAGCCGGTTTTCAAGTGTTTGCCACCGGACGAAGCATCGCCTCCGCCGATCTTACGCCCGCCGTCCATAGAATCAAATGCGATCATCTGGATGATGCCGAGACCAGAGCGGCCTTCGAACGCCTCTCGGGCGGCCTGGATATTCTGGTCAACTCCGCATGGGGCGGGTACGAGCGCATGGCGGAGGACGGGCAGTTCACGTGGCCGCTGCCGTTTTGGGAACAGCCGCTGCATCGCTGGACCAGCATGCTGGACGCCGGAGTGCGCGCCGCCTACGTGGCCTCGTCGCTGGCGGCCAAAGGGATGATCGCGCGCCGTCAGGGACTGATCGTGAATATCAGTTCCTGGGCCGCGCGCAAACGCGTGGGAAACGTCATCTATGGCGTCTCGAAAGCCGCCACCGATAAAATGACGTCCGACATGGCGGAGGAACTGCGCCCGCACGGAGTTACCGCCATTTCGCTCTATCCAGGACTGGTCCGGACTGAAGCGGTCCTGGCAGCGGCGGCAGGAGGCTGGTTTGATTTGTCGAACAGCGAAAGCCCGGAGTTTATCGGACGCGTTATCGCGGCGCTGTGGAGCGATCCGGCATTGCTCGGTCGCTCGGGGCAAGTTCTTGTGGCTGCGGCCGTTGCATCCGAGCTAGGGGTCCGAGACGTGGACGGCAAACAACCGGCGCCGCTGACGCTTGAAACGGCCTGAAACGATGCCGGCTTGCCATACGTTACTATTCAAGTAGGCGCCATGCTTCGAGCTACCCATTTGCTCCTGTTCGCTTGTGCCCTGGGTACCGGGCTATGTGCCGGCGACGACGACGTGGTTTTCCGCAGCGACGTGTCGCTGGTGCGCGTGGACGCACAAGTAGTGGATTCCAGCAATCGCGCCATCGTTCACCTGCACGCCGGCGACTTCGTGCTGCGCGAGGATGGCCGCGAGGTTCCCATTCGTAATTTCGCCGCCGAAAACATGCCCGTGGATGTGCTCTTCCTGCTGGACGTCAGCGGCAGCATGCGGCCGCACGTGCAGCGCATCGCGGATGCGTCCGGAGCGGCGCTGGGCGAGCTTGGCAAAGACGACCGCATGGCCATCATGGTCTTCGATCGCTACACGCGCGTGCGCCTGAACTTTAGCAGCAGCCGCCAGGACGTGCAGCATGAATTCGACCGGTTGCTGCGCGACGAGCGCTTCAACGGCGGTACCGATATCACGCGCGCCATGCTGGATGCCGCCGATTATGTTCGCCGCGAGGGTCGCCGGGACGCCCGCCGCGCGATCGTCATCCTGACCGACGATCAGACCGAATTCGACCGTGACGATGCGGGCGTGGGACGGGCCTTGGGGCGCGCCGATGCCGTGATGTGCGCGCTGATCGCTCCCGATGCCATGCAGAACCGAGGCAATCGGGGTGGCGGACGCCCGGGCGGTTGGGGCGGCGGCAGTCCAGGATTGGGTGGACCGCTGGGCGGCATCATCTTCGGCCGTGGCGGTGGCGGCGGTAATCGATATCCGGGCGGAGGAGGTGGCGGGACGCACCTCGTCGGCCGGCACCGCGGAGATTGCACGCGACTCGGGCGGCGACAGCATGTCCGTCAACGATTCCTCGGCCCTTGAGGACACACTGGCGCGCATCCGGCAGCGCTACACGCTGTATTTCAGTCTTCCGGACGGCGTGCAGCCCGGCCAGGAACGCAATATCCAGGTGGATCTCAGTGCGGACGCGCGCCGCCGTTTTTCCGACGCTGAAGTGCGCTATCGCCGGACCAGTATGTCGAATACCGACGGCCGCGATGCCGGGCGCACTCAAGTTACGCGCGCGCCTATCGACCGCGATTCGGTCCCATCCAGCGCGGCGACAGATTCCAGCACTCCCACCGTGCCTCGACGCCGCGTGGCGGTGAACGAGGATGGCACGCCCGTCGCCGGGCCGTAGAATCCAAAGAAGAAGCTTTATATTGTCCCGCTAGCAAACCGCCAGGAGCTTTCCCTTCAGGCTGGCTTGCAGTTCGGGCGATAATTTCTGCCCGTCATGCGCGACATAAAAAACATCGATGGCGCGATGCCCCTTGGTGTCGATCAGCACCACATCGATATTGCAGGCCGAGGAGGAGAAGACAGTGGCCAGGTTGTATAGCAAACCCGGCCGGTCTTCGGCCACGATCTCCACCAGAGTGGCGGTTTCGCAGGCGTCGGAGTCGAAATTCACCTGCGGGGGCGAACTGCGCTTCCTGCTATCGCCTTGAGCGCGACTGCGGAGCAAACGCTGGCCGTCCGTTTTGCCGAGCGCCACCCGGCGGATCAAATCCAGCAGCCGCTCGGATTCCGGGGGATTGAGTTCGAGCGTCCGCTGCGGGTCGGCGAAAACGAAGGTGTCCAGGATCATGCCCCGGGCGTTGGAGAACGCCTCGGCTTTCAAGATGTCGAGGCCGAAGCTCGAAATGGCTCCGGCGAAGGAAGCGAACAGCGCCGGCATGTCGCGCGCGATCACGCTGAGCCGGTAAGCGCCTTCGATGCGATCCAGTTGCACCGCCACGCCGGTTGGACGGCTCTCCTCATAGAGCCGCATATGCTCTTCGATCTCGTTGGGCGAATGCGCGCGCAGGTAGCGCGTGGGAAAGCCCTTCAGAAACGCGGGCCGGCCAGGAACGCTGTCGGGCACGTCTTGAATGCGATCCGTTTCCAGTTCGCGCGTCAGCTCATGCCGCGTCACTTCGTAAGCGCGCCACAAACGCTCCAGGCGCCACTGCGTCATGGCGTCGGAACTGACCGCGGCCAGATCGCCATAGGTCATGACGGTGAGCAGCTTCAGGCGCTCGATGGTTCCAACGCGTTCGGCCAGTTGGCGGGCAGTGGCGGGGTCGTCCACGTCGCGGCCACTCATTACCTCCGCAAGATCCAACTGATGCTCGATCAGAAAATTTACTTCGCGCTGATCTTCAGCCGGCACGCGGATGCGCTCCATGGCCTGGCGGGCCAGCGCGATCGACAACTGTAGCGGATCGTCGGCGGGAGCGGCCTCTTGCCAGCGCTGTGAAATAACAAGGCAAACACCAGCACCGCGGGATTTTCGATTTCTGAAAGAAGCTGCGCGAACCGCTGGCGGCGTGGGATCGGCGTTCGATCCGAGCTCGGTGGCGCGCTCCATGGCCATCAACGTGTGCTCGTCGACCGTGTAGCGATACTCAGGGGTGTAGCGATGCTCGGGGTCGGTGTCCACCAGATCCACCATGGCGGCCCATTCGGGAAACAGCGCGGCAAGCAACCCGGCGCGCTGCAGAGTGCGGATTGCCAGAGCGGCGCGCGGCAGGGAAAGAATGCTTTCGAGCGTGGCCCACAGGGGCCGGGGTTGAGCGCAGTATTCGGCGAATCGCGGAGCGGGCCGCTTCCAATCGCCGTTCGGTTTCAGGCGCGGGCGTAATGCCGTGCCGGGCGATGAACTCCAGCAGCCGCAGCAGCACGGCCGGATCGCTTTCGAGCTGCGCGGGGCTGCGCAGAAAAATCCGTTCGCGCGAAACCGTGAATTCGCTGTTGGAGAGACGCGACCGCCAGTCGCGAAAATTCCCCACCAGCGTGCTCTCGGCCTTTTCCAGCGCGGCCAAGGCCCGGCGTGCTTCGTTGAAGATTAGCCAGGCGTGGCGGAAATATTCGCGCATTTCTTCCGCAATCGTTTGGGCGCTTGTGAACGGTTGCGCGAGGATTCGTTCCTGCGTTTCCACGTCCAACACATTGCGATCGCCTTGAGATTGATAATGCAGAAAGCAGCGCAGCGCGGAGAGGAATTCGCCGGCCTGCTGCAGTTTAGCGCTGTTAGTAAGCGCCCTTCCGCGACCCAGGCGCGACAGCCATGCGATCAGATTCCAATCGCGCAGGCCGCCGGGAGCCTCCTTGATATCGGGCTCGCGGTGGTGCACGGTGTTCTGAAACTTGGCGTGCCGCACGCGCGTGTGCTGCGCCAGGTGCTGGCTCAGCTTCAAGCCGTTCTTCTCCAGGAAGGCCGGCCACTTATTCTCGAAGCGCGAATAGCAGCGCGTGGTCGCCCGCCAGATACCGCAGATCCAGAAGATTAATGTCGAGATCGATATTCTGCTCGCGAAACTCCAGGCACTCGGAAACCGTGCGGACCGTGTGGTTCAGCCGCAATCCCGCATCCCACAACAAGCGCACGCACTCCGCCAACGGTTCGCGCAGCGACACCCAGGGCGACTCGCCTTCCAGCAGAACCAGGATGTCCACGGTGGCGTAGGGAAACAATTCCCGCTTTCCGTATCCGCCCGCGGCCAGCATCACCGCGCCCTGCGGAAGAACGGGCTCGATGGTCGACCCGGTAAGCATCCACTGCAATGGCGTCGATCATGCGCGCCAGCGCGGTCTGCACGTCCGCCGCGCGTCCGGCTTTGAAAAACTCCTCCTGGGCATGACGCCATGGGCCGCTCGAGTGCAGTTTCGGCAAGGCTGCGCCCGCTCGCGTCCGCCATTCGTTCCATCAGAATGCTCAAGATCAAGTATCACGCAGCAAGCCCAACGGGGAAGGCAGGTTATGGGGCTAATCCAAAATATCTATCAGCTGTAAATGCAACGCGATACGGGCATTTAGGGATCGGGGGATTATCGTTAAACGCCCCTCGGACGCCGCTTAGTCGCCCAGCGTCGTGGCCAACGGAGCCGGCACCGGCGCGTCAACGTCCTTGAACACCGCCGTGCTATCGCTTGTCTCCGCCATCACCGGGAACTGGAACCCGCACTTGGGGCAGCGCTCGGCCAGCGCCTGCTGCTCGTGGTGCAGATCGTAAGCCTTGTCCGTGATCAGGGCGCAACACGGGCACACGCGGATCAGGCGCGTGTTCTTCAGCTCGAAGTTGGTGATGATGTCCTCCATGATGGCGCCACTGCGAACCGCCCACTCCTTGGCTGCCTTGTGGTAGGTGTTCATGTGCCAATCCTTGAGGGCTTCAAAGCTGGTCCACATGCTGACCTCGTTGTACCAGGTGGGATCCTTGGGGTGGACCCACCAAGTGAGGTGCAAGAACCCCGGTAATGTCTTTAGCTGATTGCGCGTTTCTCCGAAGAGCAACATAAACTTCAAGTAGCCGTCGGGGCTTGAGAATCGTACTCTTTGCATGCTCTGATAGATGCCCATCCAATCTCCTTTTCCCTGTCAGAAGTAAAATCGACTCAAAAATCCATGCGCAGCGCCAACTGCCCCGTTCGGTTGCCGCCCTGTCCGGCGGTCTGAGCCGATTGCAGAACCCCGAACGTCGAAGGGCTGCTAATGTCGGCGGCTGGCGGAGCGAAGTTGGTGTGATTCAAAGCGTTGGTGAAGGTCGCTTCGAAGCGAAATCGCAGGCGCTCCCGGACTGGAAAGATCTTCGACAGCCCCGCTGACACCGCGATCGTTCCTGGACCTTCCAGTATACCCACGCCCGCATTTCCGATCCTTCCCGCGCCGGCGGGTGTTGGCGCAAACGCGTTGAGGTTCCACAGGACGTCGCCGCTTCGGACGTTCGGATTTCCGATTGCGTCCGGCCGGGCGGTTATGCCGCCGCGTCCAATGATGCCGGTGTTGGACTGATCCTCGGTGGGGCTGATGGTGGGGGTGAGCCAAGGCCCGGTCTGAATGAGCGTGACGGTGTTGATATTCCAGCCGCCCAGCGCCCCATTGACGAACCAATTCTTACTTTGCCAGCTCCGTCCAGCGCCATACGGTATCTGGTAGGTGCCCGTCAGCAAGAACCGTTGCCGGGGCATGCCCGCCACATTTCCGCGAGCTGCGCGGAGGTCGAATTGATCGTAGGACGGCGTAAACAAGAGGTTTTCCGAGGTAAAGCCGCCCGGAGCGTCGCCTTGAGCGTCGCTGATGTTATGCGCCCAGGTGTAATTCGCCTGAAAGTAAAGTCCGTGAGACAACCTTTGGGTAGCTTCCAGCGGTCAGCCCCTGGTAGTTGGAAAAGCCCGCGTTCGCGCTGTAGTTGATCTCATCCCAGTTCTGATAAGGAGCGCGTGGATCGACGAAGGGACTGGGTACGTAGGGTTGCTTGCTCGGGGGGATTGCGTTGTAATCCTCCTTCACGTTCATCCGGTAGGAGTTCATTCCGGAATAGGTGATGCGCGCCGCCAGGGCGGAGGTCAACTGGCGCTCGATGGTGACGTTCCATTGCGCGGTTTGAGGATCTTTGAAATTCGGGCTCATGCCGTCGTAGAGCCCCGTGCCTCCGTACTGCGCGGTGGTGGATGCAGGAGACGTTTGCGGAAAGGTGAACAGCGGCACGCCGCCGTTGTTGTTGGAGTAGGTGTAGGGCGCTCCGAGCGGGATGCCGAGAAAATCGTAAGCCAACTGCCCCAAAGGGGTCTGAGTGAAAATGCCAAACCCGGCGCGAAAGACGGTCTTGTTATCGCGAAACGGGCGGAAAGCGATGCCGATGCGTGGATCGTAATCGCCCCAATAGGTGTTCCGCAGGCTCTGAGACAAGTGATCCTGGCTGGCGGTAACTACATTGGAGCAAGGCAGCGACATATTTCTGGTGGGCAGCTGGCAGGCATTGAAAGAGACCAGAAAGGCGTTGTAGTTGGCCTGCAGCAAGGGGCTGGAGGGAACGGTTTTGTTCAAAAGAATGTCAGGAACCACGATATCGCCGTTGCGCGGGTCGAAGTTGGCGATGTCGCCTTGGTTTTCCGTAAATTCTGGAAGCACTTCCCAGCGCAAGCCGAAGTTCAAGGTAAGACGATCGTTCACCTGCCATTGATCCTGCGCGTAGACTGCCCCACTGAACGCTCGGCTCGTTCGTATTGGGGCTGCTTCCGACAATAAAATCCGTATTGGGTGCGCCCAGCAGGAAGTCGCCAAATGAGCTGCCCGTGAAGACGCCCTGGTTGAACGTAAATGCGCCAAAATCGTCCGATTGGCCCCAGCGGACCACGGTCTCATAAAACACCCGGCGGGCGTCGATACCGAAACGGAGCGTGTGTTTTCCCATGGTACGGCTGAGATTGTCGGTAAACTGCATGGTCTTTGATTGGCCCGGCCCGTCCTTGTCGCGGCCGATCGGAGTAAAGCCGGTGCCGTCGGAGAAATTGAAGGTCGGAAACGCTCCCGTGTTGGGGTGATTGGCGAAGCTGATGCCGGTCAGGCCAAGTTGGTCGTCGGCCACGGCGCCCTGAATCGGGAACGTGCTGGTAAATCAGACTGTTGGTGAAACCGAAGCGGAATTCGTTCACCATCTTGGGAGTGATGGTGTAGTTGTAGGAAACGATGAGACTGCGATCATGCTCGGTATCGAGGTCGTTCGGCAGCAAAGGATTCACCGGGCCGGCCTGACCTGTGTCCGAGAGCAGGTTTTTCCAACTGAAGCGGGCATAGATCTGCTGATTGGAAGTGATGTAGTGATCCAGCCGGGCATCGAAGCCGTTCGTATTCGAAGGGGTGGGCTGCAGCGTTTCATAGTTGTAGCCGCTGCCCGAGCCAGTGACATTGGGCAGCGGGTAATATCCATTGAGCAATTTCAGGGCAGACCGGATTCAGCATCGACACCGGAATGGTGTTATTGGGAAACGGCGTGCCGTTGTAGGGATTGATCGCGACATTGGTCGGCTGACCGGTTGTGGGACTGATGATGGGGAGCCCGTTCAGATTGCCGATTCCGTTCCGCCAGGGTCGGCACAAGATATTGCTCCGGGGTGGCCGTTCTGCGGCGATTGCCTTCGTAATCGACGAAGAAAAATGTCTTATCCCTGCCGCTATAGAGATGAGGGATGGTCACGGGACCGCCCAAGCTGCCGCCAAACGTATTGAATCGCTTGGGCGCCTTGGTGGTGAAGTTCAGAATGGTCGCATCCAGCGCGTCGTTTTGCAGATATTCGAACAGGCTGCCGTGAAACTGGTTGGTGCCGCTCTTGGTGATGAATGTGATGTCGGCCACCTGGGAAAATTCGGCGCTGTTGTTGAAGGCCGTAACTTTGAGTTCGGCAAGCCCTTCGGACGACGGGTAGGCGTTCTGTAGAGAGCCATTGGCGGTGACATTGGCCGTGGAAATTCCGTCGACGGAATAACCAGTCATGGAATAGGTGGCGCCGCCCACTTGTATGTTGCCCTGGCTATCCGTGATGACGCTGGGGGAAAGGGCCAGCGCAGCCAGCGGACTGGTGGTCTGGGCGCGGAAATTAAGCGGCATCTCGACCAGTTGGTCCGTGCCCCGGGTGTCGCCGACCGTAGCGTTCTCGGTATTGATCTGCTCCGCCGCAGCTCTCCACGTTGACGGTCTGCTGCACCGGCGCCAATGCGACAGCGTGAGGTCCACCCGGGCGCTTTGACGAGCAGTGAGTTCCAGGGTGGCGGTGGAAGATGCGGAAAATCCCGTCTTTGGCGGCCGTCACGGTCGTAGTTGCCGGGCTTGAGGTTTTCGAACAGGTAGCCGCCGCTGTCGTCGGTCAGCGCGGATCGTGTCGTATTGTCGTCCACATTGTGGAGAGTAACCACGGCCTGGGGCACGGCGAGGCCTGGCCGGATCGCGGGTGGTTCCCCGGATGTCGCCAAAAGTGGATTGCGCGTAGCTCGTATCGGCAAAGATGACCGGCAAAAGCAGGTACGCGAAAAACGCGCAGCGCGCGGATAGAACTCGTGTCTGTCGATTGGGCCATAATCCTTCTCCTCGATCGATTGATCGTTGATCGTGACGTCCGGAATTCGCAGACTTTGCGAGTCAGTTAAGAGGGCCAGGGAGCCAGATGGAGAGCTACGTAGCTGTGCGGCTCAATCGCCCGTTAAAGCATGGGATGTGCGCGATAACCCCGATCCGGCTTGATGCCGGACAATGTTGCCGACAGTCCTATTGATCTGTCAATCGTAAGGTGGGGAGTAGCCGGACTCAATGACCACTCTCGGTCCGCCTCATAGCCACTTTCATTGCGCATGGCCTTGCGCAGGCGCCGCACTTGATGCGGCATTTCATCCGCTTTGGTGCCCCCAAAGCCGAGAATGAAGCCTTGGCGGACATTGGTGCCCGCGTAAGCCGCGGAAAGGGGCCATAGCCAGAGACCTTCCTGCGCGGCGCGGGCCGAAATCTTCTGGTCGGACAACCCTGGCGGAAGCGTGACCACCAGGTGCATGCCGGCTTCGGCGCCGAGAATTTGCATCTCAGACCGCTCTATCTCGGAGCCGAACTCTTTCCGGAGTGCCTGCGCGAGCGCATTGCGGCGCTCCGCGTACAACTGCCGGGTCTTCCGGACGTGCCGCGTGAAATGGCCGGCGCTGATGAAATCGGCGAGCGCCGCCTGATACAGGTGCGACGGGCAGAGATCGTTGGCCTGCCGGACCGCGAGAAAGCGATCCACCAGAGCCGGGGGAATCACGATGTATCCGAGACGAAGCGAAGGAAACAGCGTCTTACTGAAGGTTCCGATATAAATCACGCGAGAGCCGGGATCCAGTCCCTGCATGGACGCCACCGGCATGCTTTCATAGCGGTACTCGCTGTCATAGTCGTCTTCGACGATCCAGGCGCTGGCGCTATGCGCCCATTCGAGCAGTTGCAGGCGGCGCGCGGCGCTCATGGTGGCGCCCAGCGGATATTGATGCGAGGGCGTGACATAGGCCACGCGCGCGTTCCGGCACAGCTTGATGCCGGCCGCCACATCCAACCCCTCGCTGTCGACCGGGACGGGAACCAGCCGGCAACCGGAAAGCGTCAGAGCGTGCCGCAGAAATACGTAGCCGGGCTCTTCGATCCAAACCGGGCTATCCGGGTCGAGCAGAACGCGGGCCGACAGATCCAGTGCGTGCTGCGAACCATTTACCACCATGATCTGCGAGGCCTCGCAATGAACGGCCCGGGCCGTTCGAAGATAGGCCGCGATGACCTCGCGAAATTCCTCCGATCCCATGGGGTCCGCATAGTTCATCGAGCTGGCGCGCACTCTTCGCGCATGGTGCGTTACCAGGTCGGACCAGACGCGAAACGGAAAATGATCGTACAGCGATCTGCCCGACGCTGAAAGCGCCCGAACCCCGGAACCACGGCGTTCCCTCCACGGGCAGAAGCCTGGAGACGCGTGAAATGGCGTCCGACGCCGGATCATTCGCCACGCTCGCCACCGCGGGACGCGCGCTGGGGAACTGGTCGGAAAGCGAACTCGTTACAAACGTGCCCGCGCCGGAACGGCTTTCGATGTACCCTTCGGCGAGGAGTTGAGCATAGGCGCCGAGCACGGGAATCCGCGAAATTCCGAGCTCATCGGCTAAAGCTCGCGTGGACGGAATCTGTTGACCCGGCTGCAATCTGCGTTCCAGGATCATCGCGCGGAACGCGTCGTAGATCTGGCGGTGGAGCGGCTTTTCACTCTTGCGGTGCACGGCGATCATCGGCACCGCGGCGCCATGCGGCTTCTTTTTCATCTGGTTTTCCCGAAAAGACGCGCTAGAGTTCAATGATAGTGGCTATATGGATCTCGCTTCAAGTGGCTGCGGATCGCGACCACCTTGCCGGCGCCGTTCAGAATTGACCGGATCCCAGCGGCGACGCTAAATTCTTCTATCGACGAGCATAAGTTATTTCGATTGGACGGAAGCTCCCGGAGAGTGTAAGGTCAGTTAAAAGTAAAGTCAGCTCCCGGTTGAGCCACTCACATATCTTGGAAGGAATAGATAGTAATGGCTGAAAACGAAGCACCTCAAATGCAAGCCACCTTGGGCTTAACCGGGCTGACCATGAACGCCATGGCGCTGATTGCTCCCGGCGCTTTCCTCTGGCTCACTTTCATCACGCAGGCGAGCAGAGGGCAACACTTCGCCCTCCATGTGGATTGGCATCGTCTTGCCACTTTGCTGTGTCTGGCGACGGCGGTCTGCTACGCGGAAATGGCGAAGCTGTACCCCGGCACCGGCAGCTCCTATTATTTCGCCGAACAGTCGTTCCTGAATCACGAAAAGGCCTGGCCCTATGCGCGGCTGGCGAAGTTCATCGTGGGTTGGGGCTCGCACCTGTACTACTGGATTTATCTCGGCGTGATGGTGGCCGTCACGGGCGAAATCTGCGGCTATCTGGCGGGAACGCTCTGGCCCAGCTTCATGAGCGCCGCCAATCCCGGTCCGATGTTCATGATGGCTGCTCCATCGTGTTCGCGTTCGCCGTGGCCTACATCGCTATCGCGCGGCGTTACCGGATCGACGGCGGTGAACATCGCCATCAACGTGATTCAGATCAGCGCGCTGGTGGTTTTTTCGGTAATGGCGCTGAGCTACCGCATCAATCATCCGCCGGGAGCGTCGCCCAGCAGTTCGATTCGCATGTCGGGCGATTCCTACACCTATCAGTTCGCCACTGAAAAGCAGACCGTCAACGGCGCCAGCCACCGACGTGATTGTGCGCGACGCCAACGGCATCCCCAAGCCTCAGCTGGACGCGGCCGGCAAGCCGGTGCCCTATCAACATCACCTATCCCGAGCACGACGACCAAGGCAACTTCCTGACGCATCCCTCCGCGGGATCGGTCATCAGCCTCCACAACTTCGGATGGATGTTCGTGCAGGCCACGGTGGCCATCCTGATTCTGGTGGGATTCGAATCGGTGACCTCCATGGGAGGCGAGGCCAGGAACGCCAAACGCGACATTCCCATTGCGGTCATCGTTTCGCTGCTGGTTCAGGCTGCTTCTGCTACCTGTTCGAGTATTTCGCGGCGAACTACTTCTTGAACAGCGGGTATACCATGCAGACGGCCACCGGATCGGCGGCGCCCATCGGCGACATGATGATCATGGTCGGCGATGCGATCTTCGGTCCCGGCAACGGCCGGATTTTCATGTTGATTGAAGCCTTCACCGTGTTCCTGGCGCTGATCGGCACCACGCTCTCCTGCATGAACACCGGCGCTCGCGTCACCTACGCCATGGGCAAAGATGAAGAATTGTCGGCCGGCCTTGGGCGTGCTGCATCCGAAGACCTGACCCCGCACCGCGCCATCTGGACGCTGGCGATCATCTCGGCCGTGCTCGGATGCATGGCGAGTGGCGGTGCTGTTCGGCGATGCCGGCGCTCTGACCGACGCCACCATCAAGGCGCTGCCGCAGGGCTTCTGGTCCAGCTTCGGCTATATCTCCCACGACACGATGGCGGCGCTGCCCAACAGCCTGCTCACCGTTGACGCTGGCCTCCAACTTCGGAACGTTCCTGCTTTACGTGCTGAGCTGCGTCGTTTGCATGGTGGCCTACCACAACCACCCCAATTTCAACTTCGTGAAACATCTGGCTGATCCCGGTCTTCGGCTTGCTGGCGAACCTGGCCTGCATGGCCTTCTATCTGATCGGGCCGTTCATGGGCTTCGGCACCAAGATGGAGCCGCTGATCGCTTTGGGCGTCGCGGCGGTTTGGGCCATCTACGGCGGCATCTATTTCATTCGCTCCAGCAAAACCAGGGGCGAACCACACTGGTGAACAAGCCGTTCATAGCCGCGCAGTAGCTGTCGGAGGAGTGAGCGTCATGAGGCCCGGCCGGGCGAAGTAAGTCCGCCCGTCGTTTCTTGGGTACCGTGAACGAATCCCATGCGTAAGCTGAGCGCTCTGCCCAACGATAGCGGCCGTGCCTGGATGCAGCCATCCAGCGTGCGTTGGATCTGGAGTTCGCGCAGCTTTCCGACCCGGGGAAGCAGCGCGAGCACAATGAGGATTATCTGGGCCATGTGGCCCCAGCCTCACCCGACGCGGGCTCGCTCGCATGGCTGGCTTTTTGTGCTGGCCGACGGAGTGGGCGGCAGCGAAAAAGGCGAAGTAGCGTCGCGGGCCGCGGTGGAGTATCTCACGGCGGGCTTTCTCGCAGGCTTCCCCATCGGAAGGGCTCAGCGCGCTGCTGATGCGTCTGGCGCAGGAGGCCAACGTGCAGATTTATGAAACCGGCCGGCGCACAGTCCGGGCGGAACCTCCATGGCCACCACCCTGGTGGCCTGCGCTTTGCGCTACGATCGCGTGGTGGTGGCGCACGCCGGCGATTCGCGCTGCTACCTGATCCGCAGGGCCAAGCCCGGCTGCTGACGCGCGATCACACCGTGGCGCAAGAACAGGTCCGCCTGGGGCTGCTCACCGCCAAGGAGGCTGCGGAATCGTCCCAACGCGCCACATCCTCAGCCGGTCGCTCGGGCACCGAACTGTTCGTCAACGTCGAGACCAGCGACATCCAGGTGTATCCCGGCGACGTGCTGCTGCTGTGCTTGCGACGGGCTGTATCACTCCGTGCAATCTCCGGAGATGGCGGCGGTTGCCGGGCCAGGGCGGCGATCTGAATGCGGCGGCCCAGCGGCTGGTGGACATTGCGAACGAGCGCGATGGCAGTGATAATATAAGCGTTCAACTGATCCGAGTTCGAAGCGTGGAACGCGTGGGAATGTATCGGGGCCGGCCTTACAAGCTGCGCTAGACGCTGCCGCCCTGCCAACGCGTCCCGGCGCACCACATGACACTCCATCCCGGCGACCAACTCGACCACTACCGCATCGAAAGCATTAGTCGCCCGCAGCGGCATGGCGTCCATTTTTCGCGCCACCGACATCCGCAACGGCCGGCAGGTGGCCATCAAGATTCCGCATCCGGAAATGGAGGCCGATCCGGTGCTGTTCGACCGCTTTCAAGCGCGAAGCCGAGATCGGCCAAAAGCTGGATCATCCCGGCGTGATGAAGGTGCTCGCCGGCGATGAGCGCAGCCAGCTGTACATGGTGATGGAGTGGGTGGATGGCCGCCTGCTGCGGCAAGTGCTGCACGGAGCGCGCAAGCTCCCGCCGGAGCGCGCCATCCGAGATCGCCGTCAATATCGCGGACGCGCTCGACTACATCCATCGCAACGGCGTGGTGCATCGCGATCTGAAGCCGGAGAACATCATGGTGGACGGCGACGACAGCATCAAGCTGATCGATTTCGGCATCGCGGGCAAGGCCGGCGCGCGCCGGCTGACGTTCGCCAAGCTGTCGCAGGTGATGGGAACGCCGGACTACATCTCGCCGGAGCAGGTGAAGGGCAAGCGCGGCGACGGGCGCAGCGACATCTATGCGCTGGGCGTGATGCTGTACGAAATGCTCACCGGCAAAACGCCGTTTCAGGGGCCGAATCCGTTCGCCATCATGAACGACCGGCTGATGAACAATCCCATTCCGCCGCGCGAAGTCGAATCCCGAGATTTCGCCGGAGCTGCAGGAAGTGATCTATCGCGCGCTGGAGCGCGAGCCGCAGAACCGCTATTCGACGGCCAACGAATTCGCCTGGGACCTGGAGCATCTGGATCAGGTAGGGGTGGCCGATCGCGCGGAACTGCGGGATTGGAAGAGTGCGCGAGAACCCCGCTCGCGAGACAGATCCTGTTCTACGTGGCGATGGCGCTGATTCCGGTGGTGATATTTGGATTGCTGTTGCTGATCGCGAAGCACTGAGAGGCGTCAATAGATACTCTGGCCGGTAGAGTTAGGACACCAGGCGACTATGCAGATAATCGCGTCGATTGCGCTGCGGCTCGCAGGTTCGACCTTTCGAGGCTTTGCCCGGCGCACCCGCTGAACGCAGCTGAATGCCGACTTGAACTAGCTTGCGTGCGAGGCCGTTTCAAGCACCGCTTGCAGGGCCTGCTGGCGAATGTCCTCTGCCGCGCGGGTCAGGTATTCGAGCGCCGCGGCCACGCCTCCCCTGGAATGCGGAACACCCGCCAGTGCGAGACCCATTTCGACGCCGGAAAGAGTACCCGCCAGCATCAGATCGTTAAAGTCACCGAGGTGGCCAATGCGGAATACTTTGCCTGCGAGTTTTCCGAGTCCGCTGCCGAGCGACATATTGAAGTTCTCTAGCACCACTTTGCGAAACTCGTCCGCATTGGAGGTCGGCGGCACAAAGACAGCGGTCACGGAACTGCTGTAGCGGTCCGGATCGGCGCACACCGTCTCTAATCCCCAAGCGCGCACGGCGCGGCGCGTAGCTTCTCCGTGCCGGGTGTGCCGCTCGAACACATTCTCCAGACCTTCCTCAGAGAGCATATGGAGCGACTCGCGCAGTCCGTACAGCAGGTTCGTGGCCGGCGTATAGGGAAAGAATCCGACCTTGTTCTGGTTGAACATCGCCTGCCAATCCCAGTACGATTTGGGTAAACGCGCCGATTTCGATGCAGCCAGCGCTTTCTCACTCACCGCGTTGAAGCCCAGCCCCGGCGGCAACATCAGTCCTTTCTGAGAACCTGCGATGGCCACGTCCACGCCCCACTCGTCGTGGCGATAGTCCATGGAGGCGAGCGAAGAAATGGTGTCCACCATCAGAAGCGCGGGATGCTTGGCGCGATCCATGGCTTTGCGCACCGAAGGTATCGAGTTAGTAACCGCGCTGGACGTTTCATTGTGCACCACCATGACGGCCTTGATTCGATGGTCGCGATCCTCATGGAGAATCGCTTCCACCTCATGTTGCTCCGCGCCATGACGCCAGTCACTGGCGACAAAATGCACGTCCAGGCCAAGGCTGACCGCCATTTCCTTCCACAAGGTGGCGAACTGGCCGGTCTCGAACATCAGAACTTTGTCGCCGGGCGAAAGCGTGTTGACGATGGCCGCTTCCCAGGCTCCGGTTCCGGACGATGGGAAAATCATGACCTTTCCGGCGGTCTTGAAAACCGTTTTGAGATCCTCGAGAAGTCCCAGCGCGAGCCGGCTAAACTCGGGCCCGCGGTGGTCGATGGTGGGCCGCGCGATGGCGCGCAAAATCCGGTCCGGCACGTTGCTGGGCCCGGGAACCTGAAGGAAGTGACGTCCGCTTGTATTTGCCATGTTTACTCTTCTGTAGGCTATCATCTCTGCATGCCTACTCTCATGTCAAAGGTGTTTGGATTCGCCCTGATGCTGGCGGTATGCGCCACCGCGGCCGAAAAGAAGATCGTGACGCCCAAGGACTTTCCCGCAGGCAGACCCTTTAGCGCCGGCATTCTGGCCGGAGACACACTCTATGTTTCGGGGCAGACTGGAGCCGATTTCAAGACGGGGAAGACGCCGGAGAACTTCGACGACGAGGTTCGCCAGTGCCTGAATAATGTCGGCTCCATTCTGCAAGCAGGCGGCATGGACTTCTCCCATGTCGTCTCGGTGCAAGTATACCTGACCGATATCGATATGTTCCAGCGAATGAACGCCGTCTACTTGCAGGTGTTCAAGGAGCCACGCCCGACACGCACTACGGTGGGCGTCGCGAAACTGGCCGGCGCGGGCGCGCATGTCGAGATTACGGTGACAGCTAAAAAGTAGATTGCCGGCCCACGTTTTGGAGCCACATTTAAGATCTTGAGACTACCCAAACCGTTGGGTCGGGCTTTTCAAAGGGCGGTCCATCGGAGCGGTGGAGATTTCATTAGGCTAAGCGGTCAGTCGCCACGATATTGGCCGAGGGCTTGCCATAGTTGGCGCTCGATAACTCGCTCGGAGGCCTTGAGCGTTCCTTGGAACGCCGGGGCGGTCGGCGGGCCCGAAATCGGTTTTGATTGGGCCGGTTCAGCTTCTTGCCAAGCAATTCGCGGGCGCCTAAGCCGGCTGGAGAGTAACGGTGAGCTGAATTCCGGACGGCTCCAGATTCTGCACGGTGATCGAGCCGCCGAACAGCGAAAGAATGCGCTGCGCCACTGGAGGTCCCAACCCGAGATCCCCGCCCGGAGTAATCGCATCGCCGATCGAGAAGACTTGGAAGAAATTTGCGATCGCGGATTCGGGAATCTTGCCGCAACTATGAATCAAGACCTCAACGCCGCCCAGACCTGCCTGACACTTCAACCGCACCACTTGCCCCGTCTTTGAGAACTTCACCGCAGTTTCGAGCAGCGATTGAATCGCTTTCTGGAGCAAGTCCCGCTTGGCGAGAACGCAGCCCGCCTCGTCCGGCTCCAATTCAATGCCGACTCCGCGCGATTGGGCGAACCCGGCAGCGCCTTCGATGGCGCAGTGAAGCGTCGAAGCCAGATCGGTGGCTTCGGATGAGAAGCTATCGCTTGCCACCTCAATTTCCGTCAGCAGCAGTGCGTCATCCAGAATCGCGAGCATCCTTTGACGGGACAACTCGAACATTTCACGCAGTTCCGCGCCGTCTTCCGTGGCGCCCAGCTCTTCTAACACTAGCTCTCCAACCCCCAATAGTCCGTTCAACGGCGAACGCAACTCATGATGGATTAGCCGCAAGAAATCGCTCTTCGCCCGGTCGAGCACCTTCAACCGCGCTTGCGTTTCGGCTAATTCGCGGGTGCGAGAAGCCACCAGGTCCTCCAGATGGTTCGCATGCAACTGTAACTCTTTCTGCAACTGGTGGATTTTGAGATGCGTCTCGACACGCGCCTGCACCTCGTCCACCTGAAAGGGTTTCGTCACGTAGTCGACGCCGCCGCACTGAAAGGCATGCACCTTGTCGTTGACGTCGCTAAGCGCACTCAGAAAAATCACCGGAATCGCGGCCAGCTTTTCGTCGGACTTCAACAGCTCGCACACCTTGAAACCGTTCATCTCGGGCATGTTGATGTCGAGCAAAATCAAATCCGGAGGATTTCGTGCGGCCGCTTCCAGCGCCAGGCGCCCGCGCGGGAACGATCGCACCAGGTGGCGCTGGTGGCTCAGCATCTCTTCCAAGAGTATGAGGTTGGCCGGCTGATCGTCCACCGCCATGATTTGGCTTTTACCCTTCGTGTGCGCCATATATTCCGATACCGTTACCTACGAGCGCAAGGGCCGATTCGCCGTCCACGCCAGTTATTTTGTTGACTGGCTGGCCTTTTGGAATGGCCTGCCCGAACGCTACGCCGTTGATCCCGTTCTGTCCCCGATAATTGGGGGGAACTTCCCCGTCCGGCGGCTAGCGCGCCACACGTCCAAGCGGCGTCGATGCTAAACTTAGCGGCAAAGATCATCGCAGGAGGAGAAATGGTCAACCGCAGAAATGTCCTGAAACTCGGCGTGGCAACGGTGGCCGGAGGGCTTGTCAAAATGCCTGTTTCTGACCGCAGCCTGTCGCTAAAGCGGGCGCACCCCGCGTTTCACAGAGCGGTTTTTGACGAACGTTTCGCGGAGTGCCGAGGCTTCGCGGCCGAACTGCGCGGCGCAGGCGTCTTCACTTCCGCGATTCGCGGCGAGGTTGGCAAGCTGTGGTATGACGATCTGCGAGTGCATCTGAGAGAGAACCGTTTGCCCGTTGCCGGGTTGACGGATCGCGCCGCATTGTTTTGCCTCGAAGAATTGGCGCGTGACGTGGGTATGCGCGTGATCTTTCGAGCGGATCACATGCTTGATCAAAACGGGCATACACAGCACACTGCCGTTGGGCTGGCATCGCTGGTCGCCGTTGCCCGCAACATGCCGCCGGAAGCTGGATTCGGGCGCACTATCGCTGCGCTCTTCAGCCAGTTCGATATCAGTGAACCTCGTGATCTTGCGGCGCAAAAACGCACCGGGCCATTTTCTCCGGAAAACAAAACGGCTCTGGTTTCGTGGTTGATCGCTTAAAAGGGGAATATTCAAATGGTTTTACCTCCGAATGTAAGCGAAGCGGACTTCAGTGCGGCACTGGGTGAGTTTCGGTCTGCCGTGGGTGGGAGTTGGGTGTTCAGCTCGGACGAAGACGTCGCGCTCTATCGCGATTCTTACTCCATACAATGGGGCGAGCCGGAAGAGCGGGTGGCATCCGCCGCGGTGGCTCCCGCCAAGGTGGAGGAAGTCCAAAAGATTGTGCGCACCGCCAATCGCTATCGAATCCCCCTGTATCCGATCTCCACGGGACGCAACCTCACCTACGGCGGATCGGCGCCCACCATGCGCGGCAGCGTGGTGGTCGATTTGAAGCGCATGAATCGTATTCTGGAAGTCGACGAAAAGCGGGCGTTCGCTTTGGTGGAACCGGGCGTTTCGTATTTCGATCTTTACCACTACATCCAGGAGCGCAACCTCAAGCTGATGCTGGATGTGCCGGACCCAGGATGGGGCAGTCCCATGGGCAACAGCCTGGATCATGGCGCGGGCTACACAATGGCTGCTTTTCGCGATCACTTTGGCTCGCATTGCGGCATGGAAGTGGTGACGCCGGATGGAGAGGTGATCCGCACGGGAATGGGCGCTGTGCCCAACTCGGATAGCTGGCAGGACTTCCGCTACGGCGCCGGCCCCAACGTGGACGGCCTGTTTGCGCAATCGAACTTCGGAATCGTCACGAAGATGGGTTTCTGGCTGATGCCCATGCCGGAAGCCTTCTTGACTGGTAACGTCACCGCGCCGCGCCACCAGGATCTGGACGCGCTGGTGCATGAGGTGAGCTACCTGGAAGATTTGGGACTGACAGGGATGCCTCAGTATGCCAGCCCTGTGGGACGGTCAGCGTTTGGTCCGGGCGCGGGCGCCATGGCGAGCTTGATGCAAAATGGCTGGCCTTCCGCCCAGGCGGTGGAAAACTTCGTGGCGGCACAGAAGCTTCCGGCATGGTCTGTGCAGCTTTATTTTTATGGTCCAGAAGAAACGGTTCGCGGCACCTGGCAGGCCGCCAAACGGCGTATCGGCAAGGCGATTGCCGGTGCGACTTTCCAGGACGGCGAATTCCTGACCCTGCCCATCCCCAAGGAAAAGGAGCCGACCCAATCCGACAAGCCTCGCCTGGGAATTCCGGCGCTGGAAGTCTTCAACATGGTGGCGCGGAATGCGGGCAACGCAAACGACCCGCCGGACGGACACGCCGACCTTTTTGTCACAATCCCGCGCAAAGCCTCAGCCCTGTTCGAATCGGCGCGCGTCCTATATGAAACCTACAAGGAACTTGGCCTGCCGGCCCAGCGAAATCCTTTTCCCACGCCGTTTACTTACTATTCGCGCTGTTTCTGGACGGGTACCACCGTACCCACCTGGCGCGACCCCGAAAAGAATGCACGCAGCCGGGCAATCTTCGAGAAGGTGATGAATCGCTGCGCGGAGCACGGCTGGGTGGGCTATCGCACCAATCCCGCATTTCAGGATCTCTTGATCAGCAAATATTCTTTCAACAACCACGCCCTGCTGCGCTTCCAGGAAAAACTAAAAGACGGCATCGACCCCAACGGAATCATCTCGCCGGGCCGTTACGGAATCTGGCCGGCAAGCATGAGGAAGAACCGCGCATGAGACAGACGTTCCTTCTACTCCTGGTTGTTGGATTTGGCAATTCGCTTCTGGCCCAGACGCCTTCGGAGACCAACGGGAAAATCGTCTTCGATAAATGGTGCGCTCCTTGCCACGGCGCCGTGGCGCCCAAGAATGTCATGTTTGGCACCGGCGCTTTAGCAGGCACTTCAGCGCTGGCCGTGAAATACAAAGGCAAACTGCCGGCAGTGCTGGAACAACGCACGGATCTTACCCCCGTGATGATCAAGAGCGTGGTGCGGCACGGTTTGTACGGCATGCCCATTACGCGCAAGACCGAAGTCAGCGACGCCGAACTGGAAGACGTAGTGGCGTATCTTACGCGGAATCGGAAGAAGTAAGGGAAGCCGGCGTTTAACAAAAGCTGGCAGAGTGGCCAGCCGGTTCGTAGCAACTCTGCGCCTGGAATGCATCCGATCTTGTACGTTTTGTGATGGTGCCACTGATTTCAAGTCTCAACGACTCACGGTCATATCATGTGTCCTGTTCTTCTCGATCACGAGACGCAGGGTCTACCGCGATCGGCGCGTGATCGGAAACGCCATCGGGCACGGCCTTGTTCAGATCACGCATGGTGATCCGTGTCTCCGCGAAAATCGCCTTTTGATCCACGAAACGGAACTCTTGACGTGCCGGAAGAGGAGCGCCTCCTTGTTGGTGCCAATGACGGGAAGATGGGTTGCCGTCGGATCCAGATCATGGCTCGATCAGAGGAGCGTCTTGAGATTTCGCTTGGCTACTTGTAACTGATTGATTTGGTTGGTTGCGGGGGATGGATTTGAACCACCGACCTTTGGGTTATGAGCCCAACGAGCTACCAGACTGCTCCACCCCGCAGTTAGATTCTAACGCACGCAGGTAGGAGCGTCAAACACGTCGTGGAATTACGTCGCGGAATTACGTCGCGGAATTACGTCGCGGAATTACGTCGCGGAATTACGTCGCGGAATTTGCGCGCATCAGCGGCCCGCGGCGCGGGCGCGCGGCTTTTCCGTTTGTAGCGCCTTCACCCTCTGAAGAAGTTCGCGGCGGTCCACGATGTAGTAGTAGCGCGCCGATGCCTCCCCGCCGCTCAAGTGCGCCAGCATCTGTTCCAGCGCGTCGCTGGCGTTGCCGGCCTGCACGCCGATGGAGCGCAAGTACCCGGAGTGGCGCAAGCGGTGCCACAACTCGGGCAGCGTATAGCGGCGTTCCATCGTCAAGCCTCCGGCTAGCTGGGAACGGCTCACCAGATATTGCACCAGCAGCAACTCGTCAAACAGCATGGGTGCCAGGAACAGCCGGTCACGTTCCACTTCCCATGATTTCGTGGGTTCCTCCTGCTCAGCTCCCAGCCGGCGCGACCGCCGGATAGAGTGAACTCCCATAAATTCCACCTGCCAGTTCACTTTGGGCTCCTTTCGGCCGAGGTAATGCAGCGACACGTCGCGCAGCCACGTTGGATCATCCAGGTCCAGGTTCGCGCTGATCTTTTCCAGCCATTCGAAGAAGGCGTGCTGTTGGGTGGCCTTCTGCTCCAACACGACGAACTGATCGTTGGACGTAGGCAGCGTCTTCACCAGGCTGCGCCTCAGTGTATCGGTAGCTTTGCCGCCTTCGATACGATGAGTCTCGATGCGCGCGTGCCATTTGGCGGACGATCCACAGTAGGGACACGGTTGCTTGTCTTGAGCGGCCCCGCCCTGAGCCAAAAAAAACGGCCGCCCGGCTTCGGCGGAAGTTAGTTCCTCAAAGGACGGAGTGTAGCGCTTGATTTCAGCCAGCGCGGTCTTGGGCGCCAGGCTCATGGCGCGCGTAAAGATCTGCCACACGCAGGCGACGCAGAGCCATCGCTCGCTCGATGTGACGGATTCTGGTGGAAACGCCGACAGGTTCACCCGGAACCGAGCGGGTTTCCAAGTTTTGGCGACGGTCTTTTTTGCCACGGCCTTCTTCCTGGCAACGGCTTTCTTGGCCGATTTCGCTGCGCGGGTAGCCATGCTCCAGGTTTACCAGAACTGGAGCCTGCCGTATGCTAACCACATGGCGATGGCCGGTAAAAGACAACCTCGACGGGTTCAGTATCGCGTGGGACTTGGGGCTACGGTGAGCTTGCTGGTAGCCGGCGCGATTGCGCTGGTGGCCTGGGCCAGTCTGGCCAATACGCACACCGCGATTGTCGAACTCACCAACGCGCAGGTCCGCGACCTTCTCACCCGCCTGGATGCGCGGGTGCAAGACCATTTGCAGGGCGCCGTCGCCGCGGCCCAGCTTTCTGAGAAGCTGATGAGCAATGCGGTCTTACGGGAGGATCAGGACGTGCTTGCGCGCCACTTTACTGAAGTGCTGCGCGCCAATCCCGCGTTCGCCTGGGCCAGCTATAGCGATGCCATGGGCGATTTCACGGGAGCTTATCGTGCTCCCGACGGTTTGCTGCACGTGAGCCAAACCACCCTGAAGGGCAGCCGCGAGCTGCATGACTATACCGCCGGAGAAAGCGGCGCTTGGGAACGGCATTATGAGCAGACCGCGAACGACTATGATCCCCGCGACGAAGAGTTCTACAAGAAAGCCACGCGAGCCGGGAAACTGGTCTGGGTGGGTCCGGTCATCTTTTATGACGAAGGGCTTCCGGGTATTACCTGCGCGAACCCCCGCTACGCGAAGGATGGCAGCCTGCTCGGGGTCCTAACCGTCGACTTCAATCTCAACATCCTTTCGGATTTCGTCGGCCAGTTGCACTTCGGAAAACACGGGAAGGTGTTCATGTTTGACGAAGAGGGGCATGTAATCGCCTTCCCCGGCCTGCGGTTGATCGAGAACGCCGGGCAAGGGGCGGCGGGCAAGCTGATAACCGAAGCGGAAGTGCCCGATCCCGTATTCCAGGCCTTTATTGCGCGCAAGCAGTCTCTGGCGGAAGAGCAATTTCCCGTGACGCAGGCAAATGAGAGCTACGTGGCTGGATACCGTCGCTTGAAGGTGGCGGGCGGCCCCACCTGGTTTCTCGGCGCTTACGCGCCCGAGTCGGATTTCACGGGAGTACTGGCTAAGAACAAGCAGGCCGCGTTCGCCGTCGCGGTGGCGGCTTTGTGTTTGGGCCTGCTCTTCACCATGATCCTGGCGCGGCGCGTCTCCGTTCCGCTAACGCGGCTGGCGTCGGAAATGGAAGAGGTTGGCGATTTTCACCTGAGCGTTCGCCCGCCCATGAAGACCATCTTCAAAGAAGTGGCCGCCATGGACGAGTCGCTGCTGCTCATGAAGGGCAGCCTCCGGTCGTTTTCCTACTACGTGCCTCGGGACCTGGTGCGCGCCATGCTGGAGTCCGGACAGGAAGCTACGCTGCAAGGACAGACGCGCGAGATGACGGTCTATTTCTCAGACATCGTGGGCATGACATCGATCGCCGAGAGGATGACGCCCGATCAGCTGGTGCAACTGTTGAGCCGCTATTTCGACGAGATGACCCAGGTGATCGAGGCGCAACGCGGGACAGTGGACAAGTTTATCGGCGATGCCATTATGGCGTTTTGGGGCGCTCCCGTTCCCACCGCCGATCACGCGGCGCGGGCGTGCGAGACGGCGCTGCGATCGCAACGCAAATTGGCCGAGCTAAGAACCGCGCCCGACGTCCCGGGACTGGCTAGCATTCGCGCCCGCATCGGCATCGCCACCGGCGACGTTGTGGTCGGCAACGTCGGTTCGCACGACCGGTTCAACTACACGGTGATGGGAGACACAGTGAACCTGGCTTCGCGGCTGGAGGGATTGAACAAGGTGTACGGCACGGAAATATTGATCAGCGACCCAACCGGCGAGGCGCTGCGCGAGTGGATCGTGGCGCGCCCGGTCGGCCTGGCTCAGGTGAAGGGCAAGCGCTTGGGCGTGGAAGTGTGGGAGCCGCTGTGTCTCGCCTCGGACGACGATGCCGTCGCCCGCGAGTTAGCTCGGCTTTTCGTCGAGGGCCTGGGGAGCTACCTGGAGCGGGACTTTCGCGGCGCCGCCGAACAGTACAAGGCAGCCTTGCGCCTTCGCCCCGAAGACAAACCGTCGGCCGTCCTCCTGGAAAGGTGTCGCGAATTCCTGCGCGCTCCCCCGCCGGAAGATTGGAATGGAGTCTACGTAGCTACGGAAAAGTGAAGATATACTGGAACTCGCATGGTGCCCAAAGTGAGAAGTCCCGCGCGCGTCAACATATCGGAAGTCGTCTCTGACAGCAGCTTCGGCGGCTTTCAACTGGGCCTGTGCATCCTGTGCGGGCTGTGCCTGATCATGGACGGCTTCGACGTGCAGGCCATGGGTTACGTCGCGCCCGTGATTCTGAAAGAATGGCACGTCCCCAATGCGCAGTTCGGACCGGTATTCGGCGCGGGGCTGTTCGGCATTTTGGTCGGTTCGCTGTTCTTCAGCATGCTCGCGGACAAAATCGGACGCCGCCCCGTGCTGATCGCGGTCACGCTGTGCTTTTCGGTGCTGACGTTTCTCACGGCTCTGGCGGCGAATGTGCAACAGATGCTGGTGATCCGCTTCATCGCCGGCATGGCGCTGGGCGCTATCATGCCGAATGCGGTCGCACTGGTCGGCGAATACAGCCCGCGCAAGCTGCGCGTCACCATCATGATGATCGTGGGTAACGGATTCACGGCCGGCGCGGCTTTTGGCGGCTTCATCGCGGCCTGGCTGATCCCACGCTTCGGATGGCGCTCGGTCTTCTATTTCGGCTCGGCGGCTCCGCTGGTGATCGCCGCCATCATGATTTTCGCGCTGCCGGAATCGCTGCAGTTCCTGGTGCTGCACGCAAGCATCTGGAACAGGCCGCGCGTTGGCTGAAGCGGATCGATCCAAACGTGTCCGAGCGATCCCAGTCAATATTTCGTGGAAGAGACCAAGCGAAAAGGCGTTCCCTGGGTGCATCTTTTCCACGAAGGCCGCGGCGTTGGAACCATCCTGCTGTGGATCATCAATTTCATGAATCTGCTGAACCTTTATTTCCTGGCGAGCTGGCTGCCGACGGTGGCCAATCAGGCCGGATACGGCATCAGGACATCCGTTCTGGTGGGGACGATGGAGCAACTGGCCGGAATGATCGGAGGGTTCAGCCTCGGGTTTGTTCGTGCAACGCTGGGGCTTCGTTCGCGTGCTGACTGCGTGCTTCGCGCTGGGCTGCATCAACATCGCGCTGATCGGGCAGCCCGGCCTATCGCTCGCGATGTTGTTTACCGTGGTGTTCCTTGCCGGATTCGGCGTAGTGGGAGGACAAACCGCGGTCAATGCCTTGTCCGCCACTTACTACCCGACCGATTTGCGTGCCACGGGAATCGGCGCGGGACTGGGAATCGGACGCATCGGAGCGATTATTGGCCCCGTAGTGGGCGGCGTACTGATGAGCCGGCATTTGCCTTCGCAAAAGCTGTTCCTGGTGGCCGCAGTGCCGGCGCTGGTCTCGGCCCTCGTGATGGTGGGCATGCATTGGGTGCTAAGAGCAAAGGCGAAGGCCGAATCGAGTCCACAAGTCGCGTCGCCCTTGGGTCGTTAATTCGAGCGCCCTGCTGTCGAGATCCTGCGTCACCCATTTTCTTTTCAATGCGACTTTTAGAAGAGCTGCGCCCAGCGCCCCGCCGAGATGGGGCCGGCGCTCACTCCAATCCAGGCATGCGTAGGCGAAACGGCGGCGCAGCGCAAGCGTTGCATCCAGATCAATCCCAAGAGATGTAAAGGCCTTGGTACCGTCGGGAGTGAGAAGGTATGGATCTGAAAACCACCCCAGCGCCCAGAACCGGTCATGCAGCGACACTGCCAGAGTTCCGGCCAGGTGATCGTAGCAAGTCCGCGCGGCGCGCAACCGGCCGGGTGTGTTCGGCACGAACTTACTGCCAGAGCCGCCCGCGAAAACGCTCAACCCCTCCAACATTCTCGCCACGTCAGGCCCCTCCAGACTGTAGTAGCGGTGCTTCCCCTGGGCGAACACCTTGACCAGACGCACAGTCTTCAGCCGGTTCAAATGCACGCTCGCCGTTGACGGACTGACGCCGGCTAGCATCGCAAGCTCGGTGCTGGTTCGGGCACGGCCATCCAGCAAACAGTAGAGCATGCGAGTCCGCGCCGGCTCGCCGATGGCCACGCCGATCCTGGAGACGGCAGCATCCGCGCGACGGTCAACATCCATACTTTGATGTTAAACGAAGTATCCTTGTGCGGCAACTGGCATACTGCCAATTCATGACTACTTGCATCATCCGCTACGAGATCGATCCGTTCCAGCGGGACGGCTTCAAGAAGTATGCCGAAAACTGGGGCCGCATCATTCCGCGATGCGGCGGGCATCTCATCGGGTATTTTCTGCCGGAGGAAGGCACCAACTACGTTGCCTGGGGACTGATCGCGTTCGATAGCCTGGCCTCTTATGAGACATACCGGAAGCGCCTGAAATCGGACCCGGAGGCACGTGAGAATTTCGCCGCGGCACAAAGCAACAGGATCATCCTCCACGAGGAGCGAAACTTCGTGGAAGTAGTGGATGGAACGTTTGCACTGCCGCCGATGTTATTAGGGAAATGAAAAAAATAGGCATCGTGGGCGGTGTCGCGTGGTTGTCAACGGCGGATTACTATTCGGAGATTTGCCGCCGATGCGAACGCTGGCATCGCGCCCGCCACCCGCACACCGTTCCGTCGACACCGGAGATCTCGATCGAATCCCTGGACCTGAACAAGGCCGTTTCCTACCTGGGCGTGGATGGCGACGAAGAATCCTGGAGGCAATTCGACGATTATCATCGTTCGGCTCTGCAACGCCTGGAAGCCAGCGGTGCGCAATTCGCACTCATCGCAAGCAACACGCCGCACCATCGTTTCGCTTCCATCGTGCGCGGTATTCGGATCCCCGTCCTCAGCATTGTTGCGGCAACGGCCAAGGAAAGCGCTCGAATCGGAGCCAGGGAGGTGCTGTTACTGGGCACGGAGCCGACCATGAGGTCTTCCATATTTCGCGAGGAATTTGCGAAGCATGGCGTGGACGCGGCCGGCCCGTACGATGAGGAAGCCAAGGCCAGGACGATAGACTTGATCGCGGAATTACGCCTCGGCAAGCTGGCTGGGGCGGCCGAGAGGCTGGGAAAAATCGCGCGAATTTCGTTTGAACGGCAGTTCAAGACGCCACCAGCGGTGTGTCTCGCGTGTACGGAACTTCCGCTCGCATTTCCGGAACAGAAAATGCTGTCGACTTTTGAGCGCGGGGGCGTGCTGTATATCAACACCACCGCCGTGCACATAGACGCAGCCTTCAAATTCGCCGTTACTTGATGTGATGGTCTTCCACTTCTTTATTGTTTTCGGTGCACACGTACTCTAAAATCTCTTCACTCTTCGGCATCAAAACCCAGGTTCGGACATTGGTGAAGGGCTTGGTGTACATCTTGGGATCGCTCACCGTGACCTCGTAACCCAAATGGGTGGCATCGATGCGATGGAAGCGCTCGACAACGTGCAGGTCCTCACTGACCGGATGTCCGGCCGTATCGAGCAGCATTTTCGGCGTGGCGAAAAACGGGCCAGCGGTATCCACCACCAACGTGTCTCCCTCCCAATGCCCTACCGAATGCCCGTACCACGTAGTCTCTTTGGCTTCATCGGCCGTGGGATGGGGCCGTGCCATCCAGATAAACAACATGGAACGCGAACATCGACTCGTGCAGAAACACGATCTCCTTGGGCGTTTGCACGATCTGAGTGGGAACGGGAGCGTTCATGGAGCGGGTGTAGCCCATGGGATTACAATGACCCGTGGTGTCGTAGCGCGTAGGGTCGTAGTTCTTAATCCACTCGGCCGCCAAATCCGTCATCGGAAGCGGGCCGTCGGACTTCTGGGAGCAGCCCTTCACCTCTGCGCCGCAAGCGTCGTTGCGCCCATCCTTGCTCATATCGATCACGAAGGGATGATCCCAAAGACCGCTCAAATCAGGCTTGCCGTCGGCTGTGCGGGGAATCGGACCCGCGGCGGAAACAGAAAAAAGCGGCACAATGATTGCGATGATGAGCCTGGCGTGGCGCAGAGGGTTTCGCACTTTGAACCTCCCGGAGTAGCGGACTCATTCTAATTGGCTGAAAAGCGGCAAGTCAACCGAACTGGCCTTGGATTCGGGGCGGGATAAGTTACCCGCGGCCCTCGACTTTGGCGAACGGCGTCATGGCGTGGGGCTGGGATTTTGCCGCGCTCAGAATATCAGAACCGGGATATCGCGCGCGGCCAGGGCGTCGGAGATCAGCGAACGGTGGCATCGCCAGGGAACGGCCTCGGCACACATGATCGCGGTGGCGGTGTCTGAGGCGAGGTCGATCAGACGATCCAGGTTTTCGCCGAATTCCGGGGTTTGCATGTAGTCCGCGTAGCCTCGAAACGAGGCATTGCGCCATCCGGTATTCATCGAATCCTTGCGAGGGTGCCGGAGACCGCCCAAGCCCGGCATGTGATGGTATTCGATGCCCGCGGACTGGAGGCTGCCAGGTAGGTTTTCCCGGTTAAACTGCGGATTGCGGCGCGACCTCGGAATAGTTCGGACATCAACCAGCCTGCGGATGCCATGGGCCTGCAAAATGCCGATGAATTCGTCGATGGGATGGGTGGAGTGCCCGACAGTACTAACCGTCATGACCGACTAGGTTACTAGCCTCAAAGTAACAGAAGGTCACGCTAGGCTGCGCGAGTCATGCAAGGTGATGAATGCGAGTCATAGAAAATTTCTTCTTTACGCCCATTCAGCCGCAAATATACTATGTGACCTCTCCCGCTGTTGCGGTTGAGGGGAGTTCGTCAAAACAACGGAGTCCGTTTGCCTCCGAAGACGTGCTCATCGGGTTGAGCACCTTCACCAGCTTCAAGGAGTATTGAATGGCGACCAATTTGGCATGAACGAACCGCGCTTTGAACACTTAGTCTTCGCGGGCAACGGGATGTCCGGCGTGGCCTGCGTGGAAGAGCTTATCAAGAGCGGCCAGATTTTCGACATCACCATTTTTGGCGACGAACCCCACGCCAATTATGACCGGACCTTGCTTTCGAGCGTGCTGGCGGGCGAGCGAGACGTCGACAGCATCATTTTAAACGACATCGAGTGGTACCAGGAACACGGCATCCGGACTCGCCTGGGCATCCGGGTGGAGGAGATCGACCGGCTGAATCGGGCGGTTCGCAGCAGCGACGGCGATTGGACCAGTTACGACAAACTGATTCTGGCCACCGGATCGAGCCCTGAGATTCCGCCGATCGGCGGTCTGGATAAAGCCGGCGTTTTCGTTTTCGGCACTTTGGATGATGCGCGGAAGCTCGCGGAGGCGGCGGGGCCGGGCGTTCGGGCGGTGGTGATCGGCGGGTGGCTGGCGGCGGAAGCTGCGCGGGCACTGCGAAAACGCGGCTGCGATGTCGTGATCGTTGAATCGGGTGAAAGCTCGTCCGACCTGCGGATCGAGAGCGTGCTCGGGGATGGGCGGGTGGAAGCGGTGCGCTTCACCAGCGGCGAAGAATTCGGAGCGGATCTGGTGGTGATCGCGACCAATCTGCCGGCCGAACACGATGCTGGCGCGCAGCGCCGGCTTGGAGGTGAATCGCGGAATCGTGGTGAACGATCAGCTGGAGACTTCCGATCGGCACATTTTTGCCGTCGGCGGATGCACGGAGCACAACGGCCAGACCTTCGAGTGTTTCCCTCCGCTATTGGAGCAAGCCAAAGTGCTGGCGGCGAATCTGGCGGGTGGCCAGCGGCGCGGCTTCACGAATCTCGACGCGGTGTTTCAGGAACTCACCGCGTCGCCTCTCCACCAGCGGGCCGAGTAAACAATAACAGCCGCAGCCAGCCATCCTAGGGCGTAATCCGGTTGCGCGCCCCAGCGCAAGAGGGCGGAGTGCATCAATCCAAACCAGGAGAACACGGCCGCGACCAGGCACCACGCAGCCGCGCGGTGGAAGCGGCGATCGATCAGTTCGCTGATCACCGAAGCCACCACCAGCACCAGAAACAGAAATCCGTTGCCCAGTCCCAAGACCGAGGACCAGTAAATGGAACGGTTGAGCGCGGCTTGTACCGCCGGGTTCGCCGCGGAGAGCCCGAGCGCGGGCAGCGCCGAGTTCATGGCGGTGGCAACCACCGCGCCGGCCGGCAGCACGAAGCCGAGCAGAACGGCGGCCAGGTATTTGGGATCCACGCGCCGCAACGTCGCCATGCCAACGCCGATGGAGACGTAGGCAATGATGGCCGCGAGGATCGGCCAGGGAAACAATTGCGCGACGAAAATGGTGAGCCCGCTCATCACCACTGCGAGGAATAGCAGCGGCGTCCAGAAGGCGAAGCTGATGCGCGCGCCCATGGCTTTGTACGGCGGGTGCATGGCATAGATCACCGGCGCGATCACGCTTCCCGCCAGGCCGCACACCAGCGTTCCCAGACCGTCGCACGCCAGCACCGCGCGAACGTCATAGTCGTCGCCGGCGGCGGCGGCTCCGGCCACCGAGGCGATGTCCTGCAGCACTTGATAAATCGCGATGGGCGCGATCACCGAAAGATAAGGCAGGGCGAGCGTCATGGCGCGCAAAGGTTCCGGCGTGCCGGCGAAGGGAAGCTGGAACGAGAGTCCGGACCAGATGGGATGCACATAACCAATTGCCAAGCGCGACCAGCAGCGGGATGATCCAGGCGGCGATGAACGGCGGAATGCGCCAGCGCGTGATCGGAATGTTGGCCAAGACGCTGGTGAAGATAATGGCGAGCGCGATCAGGCCGACCAGCGGCTGATCGAAAACGCGCTGCAACAGAACCAGCGCCAGATAGCTGTACATGGCCGCGCCGAACACCGTCATCGCGGCCGGAGCGGGAATGAATCGGCGGAAGACTTGGGCGAAAGGCGCCGCCGCGAGTTTGATGATTCCGGTCCACACCACCGCCGCCGCGCCGATCTCCCAAGCGCGATTGGCATCGTGCGTTTCCAGATACACCGGCAGCATGATGGAGAGCGTGTAGGCGATGATCGCGGGCACGTTGTTGCCGTAAACGTGCGCGGTGACATCCGCGCGGCCTTCGCGCTTGGCCAGGCGCACGGCAAGAAGCACCAGGCCGAGCGAGCCGATCAGAAACCCGAGCGCGATAGCCGGGCAGCAAGTGCGTGACACTGAATCCGGCCGAGATTCCAACCGGGAGCAGGAGAAAGACCGGGATCACCATCTGCGCGAGATTGAAGCCGACCTGCGCGATGGTGGTGTCCAGATCGCCTCGGCTGAGCGCCCACCAGCGTGGCATCATTGCGATAGGATCCTCGTCAGATCTTAAATGACTCGAGCGATTCGGGCGCGAACAGCTCAGCCGGCGTGAGCAACCGTTTCGCCAGACCTTGCTCGTGGGAATAGCGAAGGAAGGTCTGGAGCACGTGAATGTTGGGTTCCAGGCCGTAGGGCCAGAAGTCGCGGCCCATCAGCTTCTCGGTATCCTCGACGTGCTGCACCAGCCAGGGCAGCATGGATTTCAGCGCTCCCATTTCGTGCAGATCCTCATAGGTGTCGCGTTGCGCGAGCGCGAACGCTTTCGACAGCGACTGCGCCACCCAGCGATGCTTTTCGTAAACATCGCGCCGAATCACGACGACGTGCATGATGGGAAAGATTTTGGTCTTCAGATAATAGTCGCGCTCAACCGATTGGTAATCTTCAAAGAGCCGGCGCACATTGCCAGAACCATCGGGTGAATGTCGAGGGGGCGCGCGCGGTGTAGAGCGCGTCGATTTCGCCGGAATGCGATCATTTGCGAAAGCGTCTTCGTAGGCGGGAATCGGCTGCACGCGAAAATCGGGCGGCAGCGAAAGCGCAATCTTTTCCGGGCGGCCGGGCTGCTCCTCGCCGCCGGTGAAGTAGGAAGGGCTGGTGACGGGCACGCCGTACTCGTCGCTCAAGATGCCGCGAATCCAAACCGGCGCGGTCATTTGATACTCGGGACTGCCGACGCGCTTGCCGATCAAATCCTTCGGCTCGCGAATTCCGCTGCCCGCAGTGAACGTAGATGCAGGAATGCCGGAACATGCGCGAGGGAAAGACCGGGATGGCGATGAACGGCGGATTCTCGCGAAACAGCGACAGCGTGTACGACGACAGCGACATCTCGGCGACGTCGAACTCGTGATGCCGCAGCATGCGGAAGAAGGTTTCTTCCACGGGCAGGTTGAGATAATTCAGATCGACGCCGTCGACGGTGACGCGGCCTTCGAGCAAGGCGCGCGTTCGATCGTAATTCCAGCAGGCCAGCGTGAGCTGGAGCTTCGGCATAGTGCGGGTCCGGCCTATTCGTAATATGCCGGCGACTTCTTCAGCTTGGCGTTGGCGGCGAAATCGTGTTCGATCCAGAGTTGCGCGCCCGATGTCTTGAGGAATTCCTCGATCTTGGCGCGGCTGGCGAGCGACTGCTCTTTGTTGTACTCGAAGCTCGGCACGTGATCGGTATTGCGCTCTTCGTTGTAATGATAGAGATCGCCCGCGACCAGCACGGGACCGGTCTTGGGGAGTTTCAAGAAACAGCACCTGGTGGCCCGGCGTGTGCCCGGGAGCCTGTTTGATGATCACTGTTCCGTCGCCGAAGACATCGTAGTCCGACGTGGCCGGAAGGATCGTGGTCTTGCTGTCCTTGAGCGCGCTGAAGTTTTTTTCTGCGCGGACGGGCGCGGGCTTATCGGAAAACATGATGTCGCGCTCGGCTTGCGCGACCAGCCACGTGGAACCGGCGAACATGTTGGCGTTCGCGCTGTGATCGATGTGGTAATGCGACATGGCGAGGTACTTGATGTCTTGCGGGCTCGTAGCCCAGAGCCTCCAGCTGCGGCTTCAGAGGCTTGGCCACTTCAATGAATCCTTGGATCACCGGGCTTCCATCGCCTTTGAAATCGCTATCGGGAACCACGCCGACGTCCCACATCATGGTGCCTTTCGGATGCGCCACCAGGAAACAGGGCACCGACATCTTCAGCTCCGCGACTTGGTCGAAGCCGAAGGATTTCGCGTCGGCAGGTTTCAAGACGCCGCAATCGAATACGTAAAGCCGCAGCGATTTGGGCGGCTTGGGCGCGTGATGCGCGGACGGATTCTGAGCGGCGAGCGGAGCCGCGGCAAGAGCGGCCATGACGATGAGTTGTTTCCAAGACATAGCTCTGAAACTATATCCTAATTTTGGCGTTCACACGAGTGTGAACGCGGCACGCACGAGTGCGTGCGCCACAATCGCGCCTCCCCAAACGATCCGAGTGCAAATTACTGCTGGCTGGGCGGTGCACCGCGGCCCTGGAAACTCGCCTGCAATAGATGCGTCAGCGTGTGGACGTAATGCAGCTTGCCGTTTTCGACACGGAAGAGGTGGGTGTCGGGCGCTCCACTGCCGCCCGTGGCCGAGCCGGCGCCGAAAGTACAGAAGGCCACCACGGCTCCAATGGTCTCGTCGACCACGAAGTGGCGGTTCGCAATGTTAACGCCGCTGGGTACGCCGACGTCGCAGGAATCCTGAGGAGTTCCCTTGCCGGTGCGCATGCCGCCCTCAGTGCGGTTGCAAGGGTAGCCCCACGGAACCAAGTCCTTCTTCCCTTCGAGAAACGCATCCAGATAAGCGTTCGCCGCGGACACCAGCGTGTCGCGCGTGTCGCGTTTGGCAGCCGGAATGACGCCCCAATCCTCGGTGGACGAATACTTGAGATAGTTGTCAGCGTTAAAGAGCCAGTAACCAGTGGTGGTCCACAACATTTCGATTTCGGCAATGAGCGCGTGATTCACGCGCAGCCGCGTGCCGAGGACATAGGGGTTGGCCTTGTCGGAAACGATCACCTCGGTGAAAGTCTGACAGGTGGAAGTGTCCACAAGAGTGCGATGATGGTCGATCTTCATGGCCTTCTTGATGAGGCCGTCGTTGATGTTCGTCGTCTTGAAGTTCTCGATGTAGGCCAGCCCCTTCGCGAGCGGCAAGCCGTCAGTGTCGCCCTTGGCTTGAGCGGCGATGTAGAGATCGGCAGCGGCCTGGAGTCCTTCGCGCGTACAGGAGACTTGGGCGTAACTGAGGGCTGGGGCGAGCAGAGCGGCTGCGAGCGCCGTACATGTAAGAGCGAAGCGATTCATCGGAAGTCCTCCTGGGATGGTAGCCGGGGTGCGTGCGCACCACCGACTAGGGTACACAATTTCGAATCGGAGATTACTGTGGCCGAGGGGGAGGCTGCATGTGGAACCGTACATGTTCGATGTGGCGGGCTTGATTGAGACGCATCAGGCGCTGGGAGAAGGCTTCGACTTGGTCTTTTGAAAAAACGAACCCATCTTGAGTTGGGTCATAGGGGATGCCTTAGTGTTTATGGAGTTCCAGGAGGGCGGCGGCGACTTTGAGGTCGCGGCGCTCGCGCTCCGCGCGGTCGGCCTGGATTTCGCGGAGCTGGTCGAGTGTCTTGCGGAACTGGCAGGAGAGCCGCTGGCCGTGCATACCCAGAGTGGCGAGGGCGCGGTGGGCGTCGACGATGTCGAAGTCGATTCTGGCTTGGTCGGTGGGTGGGTTGGCGGCGCGATCGAGGAGCGCAGCTTCCAGCAAGGGGATGCGGTTGAGGCGCCAAGCGGTGTCGGCGAGCTGCTGGGTTAACTGCGTCTCGGTGGGGGTGTCCGGTTTGTATTCGTCGAGGAATTGGCGGCAGTGGCGCTGATATTCGACGGGGTCCTCGGTCGCGAGGACGGGGGAACGGCTGGTGAGGCCGTGGGTGACGGCGTTCTGGGAAGAGCGCTGTTTGCCGGCGGGAGTGCGGGGGCCGGTGGAGTGGTTGGCTTTTAGCGGTTGGCTATTGGCTGTTGGCACGGGAATCGGGTTTGTCATGGAGGCCTCCAGCGCGGTTTTAGCATGGGCAGATGGCGATTTTGCGCGTAGGGTCGCTGAAGTTGTTGGTTGGGAGGGGAAGATTGGGGAGGGAGTGGCGTGAATGGGGACTGGTTGTTAGCTCTTGGTGGTTGGCTGTTGGCTGGATGCTCAAAAGCTGGACGACTCGCGGCGAAGCTGGGTGACGGGGCGAGTTCCGCGAGATGGTGATAGACCGGCAGAGGGTGGATTTCTTCCGGGTAACCGACTAATCCGGTCGGAACCAGCCTTCCTGGAGTGGGATTTCTTGCTATTTCCTTCGCCACGCGGAACATAATCTAATATGATCGTGGAATAATAAGGAATAGATTCGTGCCCACTCTATTCATCGCAGGAGCTGGCTGCTCATTAGGAACACTGCAGGGCATTAGAGGCATTTGCCCGCCAGTTGCGGCCAAGTTTGTGAGCGAACTCGAAAACCGCGGGTGGGCTAACACCTATCCCGAACTCGCTAAGGTAATCAAACACGCTAGGAAGGCCCACCCCCACGTGGGACTTGAAGAGCTTTGGACATGTATTGATCTCCATGCGAAGTTCCCCGGGACGTTCCCGATCTCGTGGGAACCCAGAGGCCCGGTGGTCTGTGAGCTAAAGAGTGCTGTTGTCCGCATGTACGGAAGCTCTTGCGACGAGATATCGGGGAGTATTTCGACGATAGATACCTGCACAGTAGTCGAGATTGCAAATGAGATGGAAGCTGGGGATACTCTCATCTCATTCAACTACGACACAATGATTGAGCGGGTCGTGTCGCGGGTCGCAAAGGCGCCTCTGCGACATGGTAGCGGCTTAAAGCCACAGGCTATCCGGTTCGCGAAACCTCACGGGTCGACTTCGTGGCGCGTGAGGAGTCTCCCTCACCGCGTAACCGATGGCGAGCCGATTCTTGGTTCCCTCACCCACGAAGCCGTCATGAACCACTGGCCACATCTAGACCCTCTGCTGCTCGGTGCCGTGCCGCTCAAGAGCGAACTGATATCTGAGGTGCAAGAGTACTATCGTTCACAGCGAGTCTTTGAAGTTGTTCGCGAACAGTGGCGGACACTGGCAAACGCGGTGGCGAGCGCGACAAGAATTGTTGTGTTGGGATACAGTTTTCCGAAAGAAGATATGTACGGCAGGTTTTTTCTTAACGAAGGCAGGGCAATGCGAGACGACGGGCTACCGTTAAGAGTCGAGGTCTTTGATGTCAATCCGGACGCTGTCCAACCTATTGGAGAACTGTTCCCAAACGCGGCCTCAGTATGCTTCAAGGGGCCTGTCAGCGCCGCCAAGTTCTGTACGACGTGAGGAACACCTGTGGCAATGTGGCCGCCACGCTATCCTTGATTAGCCGTTCGCAGGTCGGATCTCAACGGGTTCTGGGGGTCGCGACGCGTTTCTGGGCAGATCATGCGGAGCCGGACATTGGGCCGGGCGCAGCCCAGTTGACGAGTAGCGGCCATTACCGAGATGCGGCGGGTAGGTTGGTGGAATCCTATCTAACGCGTCGTGAGACCACCGCCGTGACGCACATCGGGAAATCAGGCTTCCAGGCGATAACGCGTCTCGGCGCGACGGTACAGCGGACGCCAGACCAGTCGATTCACCGATACCACGAGAGTCGCCATGACGATGGTGGCTAAAAGAAGCAGGGCGAAGTTTCCCGCGTCGGTGGCCGAGCTGATCTCGGCGCCAAGGCCGAAGGTGGAGAGCACTTGTCCTTTGAAATGGAAGTACTCGGCTACGATGCTGGCGTTCCAGGCGCCGCCCGATGCGGTAATCAGGCCCGTGACCAGGTACGGAAAAATGGCGGGGAGAATCACGATGCGCCAGCGATCCAGCCGGCTGAAGCGGAAGACATCGGCTACTTCGCGGAATTCAGACGGAATGGCAATGGCGCCCGCGATCACGTTGAACAGGATGTACCATTGCGTGCCCAGCAGCATCAGCAGAATGGAGCCGGTGTTGAGTCCGCCGCCGAGACTGATCAAGCCGAGCAGCAGAACGGGGAACAATGCGGTAGCCGGAACCGACGCCGCAATCTGCGCGATGGGCTGCGCGATTCGCGCCAGGCGGGGGTTGAAACCGATGGCGACGCCGGCGGGGATGGTCCAGGCCGATGCGATCACAAGGGCCGCCACTACACGCAAGAAGGTCGCGCCGGCGCTTTCCACCGTTGTCAGAATATCCGGCGCGCGTGATTCCTTTGAGCACCAGCAGACCTTGGACCACTCCGTGAACAACCAGCAGCAGGGCAATAATGCCCGCCAGAACCATGAAGGCCCTTTGCCAGTTCGAGGGCGCTGTCTTGCCGTCCTCGGGTGGGTGTCGCGCGGAAGATGAGTACATGCGCTCCATGAGAGGCGTGGTGATGCCTCCGCGCAAACGAGACAAGCAAAGGCGACTTGCGAAGCAGATTGAGGACGGGCGAGGAAGGCGTGCTGGAGCTCTCTACCTGTTCCAGTTTGAATTTGTCGGACCACGCGATGGCAGGGCGCCAGACCAACTGATCGATCAGCACGACGACGCCGATCATCGCGGCGATGCCCCAGATGATGGCGGCGGTGTCGCCGGCGCTGGCGGCCGACTGCAGGTACGATCCCAGGCCGGGCAGCCGAAAATCGCGTTTGCCGAGCACGAACATTTCGCAAGCCATCAGAAAGAACCAGCCGCCGGCGACCGAGACCATGGAGTTCCAAACCAATCCGATGGCGCCTTGCGGCAATTCCAGTTGCAGAAAGCGCTGGATCTTGCCGAAGCGGTACACGCGCGACGCTTCCATCAATTCGCGCGGAAGCGACTTGAGCGACGCATAGAAGCTGAACGCCATGTTCCAGACCTGGCCCGGTGAAGATGAGCACGATGGATCCGAACTCGACGCCCAACTGGCGCGATGGAAACAGCGAGACCATGGCCAGCATCACGCCGGGCAGAAAGCTCAGTACCGGAATGGATTGCAGAATGTCGAGCACCGCCAGCATGGGGGCTTCGAGACGCTTGTTGTAGGCGGCGAAATATCCATAGCCGACCGCAAACACCAGGCTCAGCAAGTAGGCGACGATCATGCGCACCAGCGAGTAGAATGCGTAGCGCGGAATGGCCGCAGGGCGAAAGCGAGATATCGACCGCCGCCACGGGTGCGCTGAACCAATAGCGCGCCACTGCGACGATGGCGTAGACGACGGCGAACAGCGCGGCGAACACGATCGCGTCCATGAAGAAGTTCCAGGTGCGGTCCTGGATCAGCGAGCGCGAAAGGCCGCGGAACCGTCATGTTTCGGTTCCGACTTCCACGTCTTGCGGCTGGGCCGGAGTTTCTTCGGGAATGAAGAACCGCTTGCGTTCCGAATCGTGATCGAACAACTCGGCGTAGCGGCCCCAGTTGATCGCGGTCTCAAGCTGGCGGACGGTTTCCTCTTCGCTGAAGTGCTCGTCCAGGATGTCGTGGAAGAACTCGTCGGGTAGCGTGTGGTCGGACTTCGATTCCAGCGCGCGCTTGATCTGTTTCAACAGCGCGACGTGTTCGAGCGCGGCATTGCGGAACAGTTCCTTCTGGCGCAGGATGTCGGCGTTCGAAAACTCCAGGCCCTGCGGGCGTCATCTCGACGTCGCCTTCGGTCAGCTTTGACAAATCCCAGCAGAGCCGCGGCTTCGACGATCGGCAGCAGATCGTCGATCTCGAACGACAGCAGGTCGGCCAGCCGATAGACATCCTCGCGGCCATGGTGATCGGCGAGAATTTCGAGGAAGCCGGCGATGCCGCCGGTGCGGGCATGCGGGAGCATGGGATATTTGGGCCGGCTGTCCGCCGGCGCGGGGCCCGACAACGGCAGCGCAAGATCGCTGTCTGACTTGGTGAGGACCTGGTAGATGTAATCGACGATCTTGGTGAAGCGGGGGTGCTTGCGATCGCGCGGGCGCGGAAGGTCGACATGAAAATCGGTGCGGATGCGGCCCGGGTTCTTGCCGAGAACCACGATGCGATCGCCCAGCAGGACGGCTTCCTCAATGTTGTGCGTCACGATGAACACCGCGCGCGTGGGCATTTTCTTGTCCTCCCACAGCTCCAGCAATTCGCTGCGGAGGTTCTCGGCGGTCAAAACATCCAGCGCCGAAAATGGTTCATCCATGAACAGCACTTCCGGTTCCACCACCAGCGCGCGAGCGAAGCCCACGCGTTGCTTCATGCCGCCGGACAGCTCCTTCGGATAGGCGCTCTCGAAGCCGTCCAGGCCCACCGAGTCGAGCATCTTGAGGCTGCGAGCAGTTCGTCGCTTCCGGCGAAACGCCGCGGGCTTTCAGCGGCGCCTCGACGTTTTCCAGAACCGTGAGCCAGGGAAACAGCGCGAAGCTCTGGAACACGATGGATACGTTCTCGCACGGTCCGTTGACTGGAGCGCCGTGCCAGAGCACTTGGCCGGCCGAGGCCTGAGAAAGGCCGGTAAGGATTCGGAGCAGCGTGGATTTGCCCGAGCCCGAGGGTCCCAGCAGCGTCAGAATCTCGCCCGGATAAATGGCGAGATCCAGCGGCGCGATCACTTGGATTCGATTGTCACTCGGCTGGTCGTAGAACTTTTCGACTTGTCGTGCTTCAATCAGCGGCTCCGGCACGCTGCTTATTATCGCAGCCAAGCGCGGGCTGTGCCAAGTTCATGAAATCGTCAAGCTGGGCGAGGAGGCCGACGCTCCGACGCTGAAGTGCGATATGGTAAAGGGTTCCCCAAATCCCTGTTTCAGGAGCTTCCATGACCCCTCCAGAAGTCCTCGAGTACGCCAAGAAGAACGGACTGAAGCAACTCGATCTGCGGTTCTGCGATATTCCCGGCCTGCAGCATCACGTCTCCTACCCGATCACCGAGCTTTCGGAAGATTCTTTTCAGGAAGGCTTTGGAATGGACGGTTCCAGCATCCGGGGCTGGGCCGCCATCAACGAAAGCGACATGCTGCTGATCCCGGATCCGACCACGGCGTTCATCGATCCGTTCTATGAAGTTCCGACGCTGGTGATGATCTGCGACGTGATCGACCCCATCACGCGGCAAAGCTACAATCGCGATCCGCGCTGGATCGCACGCAAGGCCGAGATGTATCTGAAGAACACGCGGCATCGGCGACACCGCGTATTTCGGCGCCGAAGCCGAGTTCTTCATTTTCGACAATATCCGCTTCGATCAGAATCAGCACTCGCGGCTTTTATTTCATCGACGCCGAGGAGGGCCGCTGGAATTCGGGCCGCGAGAAGGACAACCTGGGTTACCGGCCGCGCTACAAGGAAGGCTACTTTCCGGTGCCGCCCACGGATCATTATCAGGATCTGCGCGCCGAGATGGTGGAGACGATGATCCAGTGCGGGCTGAACATCGAATGCCATCACCACGAAGTGGCCACCGGCGGGCAGTGCGAAATCGATCAGCGCTTCGACACGCTGGTGAAATCGGCGGACAACATGATGGTGTACAAGTACGTCATCCGCAACACGGCGAATCTGCACGGCAAGACGGTGACGTTCATGCCGAAGCCCTTGTTCGCCGACAACGGCAGCGGAATGCACACGCACCAGAGCATCTGGAACGACGGCAAGCCGCTGTTCGCCGGCGACGGCTATGCGGGCCTGAGTCCGCTGGGGTTGAACTACATCGGCGGTTTGTTGAAGCACGCCCGAGCGCTTTCGGCCATCATCGCGCCCACCACCAACAGCTACAAGCGGCTGGTGCCGGGCTACGAAGCGCCGGTGAATCTGGCGTATTCGCGGCGCAATCGGTCGGCGGCCTGCCGCATCCCGATGTATTCGGCCAGCCCGAAGGCCAAGCGCGTGGAGTTCCGGCCGCCCGATCCAGCGGCGAATCCGTATCTGGCGTTCGCGGCGATGCTGATGGCGGGACTGGACGGCGTGCTGAACAAACTGGATCCGGGCGAGCCGCTGGACAAGGACATCTACGATCTGTCGCCGGAGGAGATGGAGAGCGTGCCGTCGATGCCGTCGTCGCTCGAAGAGGCTCTGGATTGCCTGGCGGAGGATCACGAGTTCCTGCTCAAGGGCGACGTCTTCAGCGAAGATCTGATCGAGACCTTCATCGAGTACAAGCGCAAGAACGAAGCGGATGCGATTCGTTTGCGGCCGCATCCGTACGAGTTCGCGCTGTACTACGACATCTGACCGCTCCCTCACGGTCACGGCTCGGTAAGCAATTAAACCGGCTCGAAAGAAACTAATCGGAAGATGATGACGCGGCAGCGCCCACGCGGAGGGCTGCTTTTAATGCGGCGCCCGCGTCCGCGAGGGCCTGTTGGCCTGAATCCAGGACGCCGGCCAGGTTGAAGAAGACGTGGATGGCGCCTTCGTAACGCTTGGCTGCAACTGGCACGCCGGCTTCGCGCAGACGTTCGGCGTAAGCCTCGCCTTGATCGCGAATCGGATCGCACTCGGCGGTGATCACCATGGCCGGCGGCAGTCCTGCGAATGATGCTGCATTGATTGGTGAGGCATGCGGATGACGGCCGTCCTCCGGCTTGGGAAGGTAATGCCGCCAAAAATAATCCATCATCGCGCGCGTCAAGAAATAGCCTTGCGCGAAGTCGTGCATGGATGGCCGTTCGTCCGCATGATCGGTCACCGGATAAACCAGAAGCTGAAAACCGATCTTCGGACCGCCGCGATCGCGCGCGATTAAACAGGCTACCGTCGCCAGGTTCCCACCCGCGCTATCGCCGCCCACCGCAATGCGGTTCGGATCGATATCGAACTCGCCGGGGTGCCCGGCTACGTATCGAACAGCGGCATCGGCATCCTCCACCGCCGCGGGAAATTTGTGCTCGGGAGCGAGACGATAGTCGACCGAGATCACGACGCATCCGGAGCCGTTAGCCAGCGCGCGGCAGGAACGATCGACGCCATCGATATTGCCGAACACCCAGCCGCCGCCATGAAAGTAGACCAGCGCCGGAAGGTTGTTTCCAGATACAGGCCAATAGACGCGAATTGGAATCGGCTGCGCGGGCCCGGGAATGGTTCGGTCCTCCACGCGCGCAACTTCCTGGAGCGTCCCCGCGAGGGCGGCCATCACGTCGGCGTGCGCGGCGCGATCGGCCCGGACTTCCTGCGGAGTCAACTGCTCGATGGGCGGGCCGCCGGCAGCAGCCATTTGGTCGAGGAACAGCCTGGATTGTGGATGGAGAGCCATGCCAACATCATAGTCCCGCGTGCGGCGAAAAGGGTCCAGCTTACCCGGTGTTAGGCTGTTAGGAGCCTAGTTGCGAGACCATGCCGAAAATTTCAATTCGCGATCTGGATCTGAAGGGCAAAACCGTTTTCATCCGCGTGGACTTCAATGTCCCGTTGGCCCCTGGCGGTCAGGAAATCACCAGCGACAAGCGGGTGCGAGCGTCGCTGCCGACTATTCAGTACGCGCTGGATCACGGCGCCGGCGTGATTTTGGCCAGCCACTTGGGCCGCCCTAAGGGCAAGCCGAATCCCGAGATGAGTCTGAAGCCGGTGGCCGTGCGGTTGGCGCAGCTATTGGGGCGTCCGGTGCAGATGGCGCCGGATTGCGTAGGTCCGGAGGTGGAAAAGATGCGCCCCGCTCCCGGCGAAGTTCTGCTGCTCGAGAACTTGCGCTTTCACGCCGAGGAGGAGAAAGAACGATCCAGGCTTTTCGAAACAGCTGGCCGCGCTGTGCGATGTCTACGTCAACGACGCGTTCGGATCGGCGCACCGCGCGCATGCGTCCACGGTGGGGATGATTCAGTTTGTGCACGAAGCGGCTTCAGGGCTTTTGATGGACAAAGAGTTGGAGTACCTGACGAAAGCTACCAAGCATCCCGACCGGCCGTGCGTCGCGATTCTCGGCGGCGCAAAGGTTTCCGACAAGATCGAAGTGATCGAAAATCTGATGAAGGTTGTGGATCAGTTGTTCATCGGTGGCGCGATGGCTTACACGTTTTTGAAGGCGCAGGGTAAGCCGGTGGGTAAGTCACTGGTGGAAGACGACAAGGTGGAACTGGCGAAGGAGCTGCTCGCACGGTCCGGCAGCAAAATCATGTTGCCGGTGGATCACGTGGTCGTCGATGAACTGAAGGAAGGCGCGCCGTTCGAAGTGACGCCGAACGTTTCTGAAGGAAAGATGGGCGTGGATATCGGCCCGGCGACGGTGGACGCTTACTCGGCGGTGATCGCGAAAGCGAAGACCATCATCTGGAACGGGCCGATGGGAGTTTTTGAGAAGCCGCCATTCGATCGGGGAACAGTGGCGTTGGCGAAGGCTGTCGCAGCGTCGGGCGCGGTCTCGGTTGTGGGCGGCGGGGATTCGGAGAAAGCGATCAAGTCGGCGGGGGTGTCGGATAAGATTTCGCACATCTCAACCGGCGGCGGCGCGTCGTTGGAGTTTCTGGCGGGGATCGAGTTACCGGGCGTCGCGGCGCTGCCTGAGAAGTAGGTCCTGGATAATCAACGGTGCGAGATCACGTTGCTCGGGTGGGAGGCGAACGCGCAGCATCAACAGGTCAGGATTCTGCCCTTGCAGGATCGCTACGCCGTCGATCGGATCGTCGTTGGCTTTGAAGTCGGCCCATCGTACCCAGACCCTCGGAACGAGGCGGCGTCCGAAATCTGACGAGCCGAGCCGTTCGAACAAGCAACTTGTCCGCCGGGTACGGGCCGAAAGCATAGCCGTTTGCTGGCAAGTCACCATTATTAATGAGTCCCTTGACGATAGGCCAGAATGCCGGGAAGACGCGCGCCCACACCTCGGCGGCAAGCGCGGTACCCGATCCGCCGCCTTCAATTGCGTCGAGTTCTACCGCTGGTCCCACCATCGAAAACAAATCACCAGCCTTGATCGGCCGAGGTGAAATGAAGAACGAGGAGCCGCTCGAACCATAGGTTCCAAAGCAATACCAACCACGTGGAGCTAAAACGCCGTAACCGAAGGCCTGGTAATACGCGAGCCTCTGGGCCGCGCGTCTCGATATCTGCACCACCTTGTCAGTTCCCTTCGGCACTCCGTAAGGGCCCACCTGACCGTCCGAGTCACATCCCACAAACGGAACGCGAACCGTTTGCGCAACGAGCGCCGAGGAATATAGCAGAACTAGAACAGCAAGGCTATTCCGCAAATAACACCTCCCACCACAGCCCAGGTCGACAACAGCGAATGATCGATCAGGAAACCGGCCAGCGCCGGCGCCGCGATCGCCGAAATGGAGTTGAGCGATTGCGTCAGTCCCAGAATCACTCCCTGCTCGGAGCGTCCCGCCTTCTGCGTGATCATGCTGGTTACCGTTGGGCGAATGATTCCCGTGCCCGACGACGCCACTGCGACGGCGACCAGCAGCAGTGGAATGGAGTGCGTGAACCCGAGCGCCACTAGCCCGACTAAATCCACAAAAGAATCCGGCGCGCGCGAGATTGCATTTCTCCAACTGCTTTCACCAAACGTCCAATCAGGCCGCCTTGCAGGATGACGCCGAGCAGCCCGAGGAACGCATAAACATAGCCCACCTGTTGCGGCCCGAAGGCCTGGCCGTGCCACAGTGTAACGCCTTTCGGCAAACAGCGGAAAGCCCGACATGAACATCGAGAACGCGAAGGTGAACGCGAAGAATTGCCAGAGCAGCGGCGCGAGGCCGGGCTCGCGAAAGTAGCGCACGTAGTTTCCCCAATCGAGTACCGTGAACTTGCGCGGAGTAGCGTTGTCGGCCGCGGCGGGAGTAACCGCCGGCAGCAGAAAGTAAGTGGCCAGAATGCTGGTGGCGGAAAGCCCCGCGGCCACAAAGATAGGATATTGATAACCGAATTTCGAAAGAAAGCCGGAAAGTCCGGGGCCGATCAGGAATCCCATGCCGAACGCGATTCCGATCAGCGCGAACGATTTTGCGCGGTCTTCCGGCTTCGTGACATCGGAGATATAGGCCTGCGCCAGCGACAAATTGCCGGCCGTGATTCCGTCGATGGCGCGCGAAAGAAAAATCACCCACAGCGCGTGCGCGTAGGCCAGGATCAGAAAGCCGATGAACGTACCCACCTGGCTCACCAGCAGCAACGGACGGCGGCCCATATGGTCCGACAAGCCGGCCAAGCATGGGCCCGCGATGAGCTGGCACAACGCATAGAGAGACACCAGCAATCCCACCACGGCCGGCGAAGCGCCATAATGTTCCGCGTAAAACGGCAGCAGCGGCAGGATGATGGTGAGCCCGAGTACGTCGACGGAGACGATCAGGAAGATCGGAAGGAGCGGAGATTTACGCAAGAGAAGAAAGTACGATGGTAACAGATGCGGTGGAGGGCTATGGCCGATCAACTTTTTCTTTCTTATTGGCTGCGGAACTACAGCGAGTCGACAATGCTGCGGAACTACGAAAAGCTGCTGCGGCTGTTTCCGTTCTCGCGGCTCGGCCAGCAGCCCAGCACGTTCAAAATTATGGCCGTGGACGTCAGCGAGCCAGTGGTCGCGGAGATCCCCTACCCTCCGCCCGTGCCGATCGACGATGTATTGGCGGTGGCCAAGGATTTCCAGAACGCGGACTGCCTGCTATCGGCTGGAGACATGGTGGGATTTGTGGCAATTCACCTCAGAACAGCCAAATAGCGAATGGAAGCTCGCTCCGGCGCGCGTGGCGCTGTGCTGTTTTGGTCCCGAGTTCAACCAGAGCCCGAGCGGCTGTTACGGTCCCATTGGAAGCGCCACGAACTCCCGTGATTGCATTTCCCAATTCAAACGACGATGCCGCCCTCGGCTGCGCGCTCGAAATCGAATTTGGAATCGACGCCAATTTTCTTCCGCAGCCCGACTTGCCCGATAGCCCGCGCATGATTGAATCCAACATCAAGAGCCTGCTCAAACTGGTGCATGATCTGGACGACGCTTTGCCGGTGGAGACGCGCCGGCTGTGGTCCGAATCAGGAGAGAACTTCGCGGAGAAGCTGCATCAGGCGCTGACCGCGGCGGCTGAATAGATTCAGCGAGCGCTTGTTGGGGGATTGCCGGGACGTTCCTGGAGCAAGTTCTGCACCGCCTCCGCCAGCATTTTGGGCACAAACGGCTTCTGCAGAAAGGCCACTTGCCGTTGCAGCGAATTCGGGAGATTCTCGATGAAGAACGGCGAGCCGCTGCAGACCAGGATGCGAAGGTCCGGCCGGATTTCCAGCATGCGCGTGAGCAGCGTGTCGCCAGGCATGTCGGGCATGCCGAGATCGGCAATGACCATTTCGTAGCCATCGCGGCGCGGCTTCAAAATTTCGCAGCGCATCCAACGACCTCAGATGCGTCTCCACTTCAAATCCCAGCCGCTGCAGATACTTTTCGATGAGCTGCAGCAGCGGAGGCTCATCCTCCACCAGCAATATCTTGATGGGCGAGCACGCTCACCACGTCCCCAGCGAGGTTTCACCCAGGCTGAATGCGACGCCCAGGCTCACGCGGTTGGAATCGTTTTCCAAAATTGCGTCTCCTGTCGTGTAGTGGCGATAGTCATAGCGTACATCCAGGTGAAGCGTCGCTCGTCAACTTATACAACACTTGAATCCCGCCGTGCAGATTGGTATATTTGCCCAGAGCCTGTCCCGAATAGCGCGAGAGCTCGATTGTAAGCCGGCGTTGCGGCGCGCTTCGCAGCGTGCGGGTGGCAATATAGGAGTAAGCAACGGCGCCCGAAGTTTGCCGGGACGTGAGATAGAGGCCGTTGCCCGGCGTGACGCCGGTCGCGTAGTCGAAGCGTCAGTGACCCGGCTTTGAATCGGCGAATCAAACGAGCTTCGGCAACCGGGAAGGTAGAGCACGTTGGCGAAGGTCACCACCGCGAAGTTCTGACCGATGAGCGCGGCGATAGCTGGATCGAGCGGAACCTGGGTCAGGCCGAGCGTATACACGCGGACGCGCTCCAGCCAGCGTGCTGAGATCCCATTCGCGCGTGAGCGCCGATCGAATACCCGAGCGCTGCGGTTTCGAGGCGCGAATTTCCAAAGGCGCGCTTGATAATCGAAGTAGGTGTTGTCGTAACTGGCCGAAATCGTTTGCCGGGACGTTAGACCGGTAAGCCACGCTGGCTCGCGCATTGTATCCGTTCAGCCCGGCCAGCAAGAGCGACTCTCTGCGGACCACGAATCCATCGCCGCCGAAATCGAACGATAAGCGCGTCGGTCAGATGCCAGGTCAGGTCCACTCGCGATTGCAGATAGTTTGTGCGGTTATCGAACAACTCGTCGGTAGGGAGGCCAAGCGATCCAGGCTGGCAAGCGAGAAGTAGGAGAACGCTCCGTTGGCGAGCGTGGTGGTGCCGAGCGTGTTCTTAAGATCCAGAGTGAGATGCCGCGAAGCAGCGCTTCGCTGATAATTGACTTGGAGAAATTGGTCCAGTCCGTCAAATGCAGGGGCGTTGGTGTACTGCCGATAGGCGCCGCGATACTCGATAGTGCAGTTTGCCGCGCCGCCAGCGGCGTGAAACATTTGCACCGAAATTGATTTCCTCACCGAAGCTGGCTGTGAGTGACGCTCCCGACGGTCGATTGCTTTCCTATCACCGTGTCCGGCGCGATGAGGCCCGAATCATAAACGCCAATGATCTGCGCATAGAGGCCAAACGCGGTCAGGGCGCCTTTCGTGCCTGGCGATAGGCTATTGCCGCGGCTGAGTATGGATGGTCCATCGAAAGTGGAATCCGTCGGATCAGGTTCCACCGGCAGGCCCGGCGTCGCTAGAGCCGCAGACGTGCCTGCGAATTCGTACGCTCCGGTGGCGCGGGCAACCATGCCGAACGCGTCCTGACGGTTCAGTACGGAGGGTCCTTCGTAGGTTGGTTCCTGCTGCTCCCGCGACCCAGGATCAGGCTGGTCCTGCGCCGGAGCAAGGCCGGCCGCCAGCAAAGCCAGGAAGACGATTCTGGGTCCCAGCCTGCTCTGTTCCTTAATGCAGATTCAAGTCTGACGCTCTGGGCTCGGATGTGTCAACGCGGCTGGGGCTCGCTATGATCGCCAGTATGCGATTCCACACCGAATATCTGAAGTTTCAGACCAAGCAGCACCGGCAGTACATCAACATCACCAGCGAAGTGGACGCCGCGCTCAAGAAGAGCGGAATTCGAGAAGGAATGATCCTGGTTTCGGCCATGCACATCACGGCCGGCGTCTGGGTGAACGACGCCGAAGACGGCCTGCTGGCCGACATCGACGAATGGCTGGAGAAACTGGCGCCTTTCCGCGAGAACTACCGCCATCACCGCACCGGCGAAACCAATGGCGATTCGCACCTGAAGAGCTTGATGGTGCATCACCAGGTGATCGTGCCGGTGACGGACGGGAGGCTCGATTTCGGCCCTTGGCAGCAGGTTTATTACGCCGAATTCGACGGCCAGCGTCCGAAACGCGTCATTATTAAGGTAATGGGCGAGTGAAGCCGCTGAAAGGATCGCCGCCCGGCGGGCATTGTCTAGTAGGAGCTATATGCGACGAACCCTTCCTCTGCTGGCCGCCTTCGTGTCAACGGCTTTTCTGTTCAAAGCTGGGGCCGCCGACATTCCCATCCGCGAAGTGATTCTTTACAAGAGCGGAGTCGGCTATTTTGAGCGCGGCGGCGCGCTGCGGCCCGGCGAATCCGCGCGGCTGGATTTCAAGGCTTCGGACATGAACGATGTGCTGAAGTCGCTCACCATCTCCGGTCAGAACGGCAGCAAAGTTACCGGCCTGCGCTACGATTCCAGCGAACCGCTGGAGCAGAAGCTGGCCGATTTTCCTTTCAAGATCGACGGCCAGGCATCGCTGGCGCTGTTTCTGGATCAGATGAAAGGCGCCAAGGTGGAGTTGAAGTACGGCGCCGAGACCATCAGCGGGACGGTTGTCAGCGGACGCGTGGTGAAGGCAGACGACAAGCAGCCGGAGCGCGAGCAACTGGTGGCTGCTGCTCGATTCGGGCGAGCTGAGAACGCTCGACCTGGCGGCCGCCAGCTCCATTCGCTTCGCCGATCCGAAGCTGCAGACCCAGCTTCGCGACTACCTGACGGTTGTCAATCAATCGCGCTCCACCGACAAGCGCAGCATCTACATCGATTCATCCGATGCCAAGGAGCGGCAGATCGCCGCCAGCTACATGATTCCGACGCCGGTCTGGAAGTCCAGCTACCGGCTGATTTTCGACGGACAAGGGCGAGCCGACGCTGGAAGGCTGGGCCATCATCGACAACACAACCGGCGAAGACTGGACCAACGTGCGCCTGGCCGTGGTGTCGGGCCGGCCGGTGTCATTCATCAGCAACCTGTATGAGCCGAAGTACGTGACTCGCCAAACAGTGGAACTGCCGGAGGATCGAGCGGCGCGCCCGGTTGTTTACAACGGAGCGGTGGCGCAAGCGCAACTCGGATCGGGTAACGCGCCAGCGCCTAAGGCAATCCGCATGGGGGGTGCGATCGGGGGCGCCCTAGGGGCGGTGACGGGGTCGCCTTTCGCAATCAATGGCGCACCCCAGTCCGATGAAGTCGCAAGACCAATGGCCCCCAGCGACCTGGCTGTCAACGTTGCATCCGGGGATCTGGGCGAACTTTTCGAATATCGCTTTTCGACGCCGGTCACGGTGAAAAAAGACGAGTCCGCCATGCTCCCCTTCCTGCAGCAGCCCATCGGCGCGCGCAAGCTTCTGATCTACTCGGAGAGCTACGGCGAACATCCGATGAACGCCGCCGAGCTGAACAACTCCACCGCCAAGACGCTGGATGGCGGCCCGATCACGGTGTTCGACGCCGCCAGCTATGCCGGCGAAGCGCTGATGACAACTCTCAAGGCCGGCGACAAGCGGCTGATCAGCTACGCGGTCGATCTTGGCACGCGCATCACTACCCAGTTTGATTCCAGCCGCGAGCTGGTGCGCGAGATCCACGTCAATCGGGGCATGCTGACGGCTCGCCTGGCCATGGATGAAACCAAGACCTACACCATTCGCAACGTGGATCAGAAAGCCGAAGACGCTGATCATCGAGCATCCCGAGCGCACCGGCTACAAGCTGATCGACTCTCAAGCCCGCCGAGACCACCGCCAACGCGTATCGCTTCGAAGTGAAGCTGGGCGCGCGGCGCCACGCGAAAAATTCCCGGTGGCGGAAGAGCGCGTCTACGAAACCACGACGTCCGTTTCCAGCCTGACGCCGGACGTGTTGCTCACCTACGTGCAGAACAAGGCGCTGTCGGAGGCTGCCCGGAGCCAGTTGCAGCAGATCCTGGATGCCAAGCGGCAAATTGCCGATCTCGACAACCAGATGCGGCAGCTCGACAGCGACATCAGCAGCATCGTGAGCGATCAGGACCGCGTCCGCAAAAACATGCAAAGCCTGAACCAGGTGAGCGGCCAGCAGGATCAGGTGCAAAAATATGCGCGCCAGTTGGCGACTCAGGAGAGCGCATTAGCCAGCTTCGCGGGACCAGCTGAGCGATCTGAAGAAGCAGAAAGCCGCGGATGAATCCAGGTTGAATTCGCTGATCGAAAAACTGGACTTCTGAGGAACTCGCGCAAAACGGAGCGCGGCGCGAAACAGTTCCCTGGCCGGCTTGGAGGTGCGCGACGCGCCCTTTGCGCTTCTACGCGCTTACCAGAGGTGATAATAGCCGTCGCGCCGCGCCAGTTCCACGGGAAGGCCAAACAGCTCGGTGAGACGCTCGGTGGTTAAGAGCTCGCTCTTGCGGCCGTCCGCGAAGATGCGGCCCTGGCGCAGCAGGATTACGCGGTCGATTTCCGGAAGGATGTCCGGCAGATGATGAGTCACCATCAGGATGCCCGTGCCGGCCTGCGCCAGCTTCCGCAGAATGTCCCGGAGTTCCAGAGCGGCGCGAAAGTCCAGGCTATTGCTCGGCTCATCCAGCAACAGCGCCAGCGGATCGTGCACCAAGGCGCGGCCGATGAGCAGGCGATGCGCTTCGCCCGAAGACATCTCGGTCATCTCGCGATCGGCCAGATGCGGGACCTCCAGGAGCTGCAGCACCTGGCTGGTCTTTTCGATCATCGCCGGCGGTGACTTGGTGATAAGGCTGCACGCCGATGCTGCTGAAGAAACCCGACAGCACCATTTCGCGGCCGGTGATCTCACGCGTGCATCGCCGCATCAATTCGTTCGAAACGATGCCCAGCAGCGGGCGCAGCTCGAAGACGTTCCAGGTATCGCGCCCCAGAATGGTGAGCGAGGAATCGGGCAGCGCCAACGGATAGCACTCGCGCGTGATGGTTTTGATCAGCGTCGATTTGCCGCAGCCGTTCGGCCCCAGGATGGCGACGTGCTCGCCTGCCCCGATGCGGAGCGAAATGTCGTCGAGCACTGGTCTTGTCGCCCAGCATGACGGAGACGTGATGGAAGGCCAGCAGCGCAGGTGATTCACTACTCGTCATTACAAGTCAACTATGGGAGAGTATACTTCAGAGCGCCGCGCAGCCGTATACAATGTCTGAGCATGTCGAATGAAAAAATGATGGAAGCGCTGGCGATTCGAACCGTGGTAGACAACTGGGTGCTGTGGCGCGACGCCGGCGATGTGGGAACGGTTTCGCACAGTGTGGCACGACGACGGCTACATGATGGCCACCTGGTTCCAGGGCACGGCGGATGAATTCATTCGCGTGAGCAAGGAAGGCTTCAACCGCGGCGTCAACATTCTGCACTTTCAAGGCGCATTCACGGCGGACATCGAAGGCATCGCGCGCCATTTCGCAGACCAAGATGACCATCAATCAGCGGGCGCTGGTGCACGACGTGCTGTGCGACGTGGTCTGCACCGGGCGCTTTTACGATTTCTTCGAGAAGCGGGACAATCGCTGGGGAATCGTGCTGAGGCAGCCGATTTACGAGAAGGATCGCATGGACCCGGTGGATCCGGGAAAGCTGCTGCCTCTCGATCAGGAGTTGCTAAAGCGTTTTCCGGAAGGTTATCGCCACTTGGCTTACTTGCAGAGCAACATCGGATACAAGGTGAAGACCGACATGCCCGGGCTGAAGGGCCCCGAAGTGGAAGCGCTTTACGCGCGCGGAAAGCGATGGCTGGCGGGCGGCCGATCGAGCGCTGATGGAGCGAAACGCTCCCTACGGTCACGGCTCGTACGGCAGCGCGGAACGGCACCAACTCAACGCCTGATTGTTTCCCTTCCCCGGACCCGCCGAAACAATCGCAACGTACTGTTTGCCGTTCTTGCCTTGATACGTGATCGGGTTCGCGGTGGCGGAGTATTCGAGCTGCTTGGTCCAAAGCTCCTGGCCGGTCTTCGCATCGAAGGCGCGGAAGCGGGCATCGCTGGTTGCGCCGATGAACACCAACCCGCCGGCCGTCGCGATGGGACCGGCGAACGCTCCGGACGCGCCCCGTATTGCGCTTCTCCGGCGGCAGAAAATCGGTGACGCCCAGCGGCACTTGCCACGCGATCTCGCCGGTATTCGCGTTCACCGCAAACAATCGCTCCCAGGGCGGTTTGATACACGGCAGGTTCCCGAGGGTCTTGCCGTCCGCGATCTTTGTAGGGCGCGGCGAAACTGAAGAAGCCCGGACGCATAATGTACGGAAGCGCGCCTTCTTCTTTGGCCTTCGGATTATTCCTTAGCCAGCCGGTTCCGGGACTGTCTTGCGAATTCACGAACACGTAGCCGGTTTCCGGATCGGCCGTCGCGCCGCCCCAATTCGTTCCGCCGGTCGGCCCAGGAAGACTGATGGTCTCGTGCTGCGGCGTGCCTTCGCCCTGATAAGTCCACGGCGCGAACGGCCCCGCGTCCTGATAAGCCGCGCTTGTCCCAAAGTTCCTGGCAAGCTTTGGCATGATCGGCCGAGGTGTCGTCGGCGGTCACGATGTCCGCGCGCGAAATGCTGACGCGCGCCAGCGGCGGCGGCTTCAACGGAAACGGCTGCGTGGCCGCGTACCATTCGCCCGGAGCGTTCCCTTGCGCCACCGGCCGTTCTTCCACGCCAAACACCGGCTTGCCCGTCACGCGATCCAGAATGAACATGTAGCCGGACTTGCCGGTCTGCACCAGCGCGGGAATCTTCTTGCCGTCTTTGACGATGTCGATCAGCACCGGATCGGGCGGCAAGATCGTAATCCCAAAGCTCGTGATGAACGGTTTGGAAATACCATTTGAGCTTGCCCGTCTGGTAGTCCACGCGCGACCACGGAATTCGCGAACAGGTTGTTGCCCTTGCGATCGCCGCCCTAGTAATTCGCCGCCGGGCCGCCCATGGGCATGTAAACGATGCCGCGCTTCTCATCCACGGTGATCGCGTAGGACCACATATTATTGCCGGAGCGGCCTTCCAATTGCCCTCCTTCCAATCGTCGTGGCCCACTTCGCCCGGCAACGGAATGGCGTGAAAGTCCCACAGCTTCTTGCCGGTGCGCACATCGTAAGCGCGCGAATCGCCCGGCATGCCGCCCGGCACTTCGTCCTGCTGATGCAGATGCTCTTCGCCGGGACCGAACATGTTCATGCCGACCAGAATCACGTTCTTATAAATCGTCGGCACGCCCGCGAACGGAACGTCCATGGTCAGCTCGCCTTCATTGCCGAAGCCGGGATCGAGCTTGCCGGTCTTGGCGTTCAGCGCCACCATCTTGTGACCGGCGGTGAAGAGAATGCGCGGGGGATTTTCCTTGTCGCCCGGCCAGTAAGCGACGCCGCGCTGCGACGCCGCGCCGGTCTTCAGTTCGTAGCGCCAGATCTCGGCGCCGGTATCAGGATCGAGCGCCACGACACGATTTCCCGCCGGCAGATACATCACGCCGTTGACCACGATGGGCGTCACTTCGTTCATCGTTCCCGCCGGCGGGCTGTTCGCGTCGGGCCGCAGCCGGTAGGTCCAGGCTTGCGCGAGCTTCGACGACATTGCCGGCGTTGATTTGTTTCAACGCCGAGTAGCGCGTCGAGGCCAGGTCGCGATTGTAACTCGGCCAATCCGCCGCGGTCTGCGCGCCGGCGGCCTGAATAAGAAGGGCCCTGCGACGATTGCTATCCAGCTGAGAGTTCATTTCCGTTCGCTGAGTATATCAGCGTTTTCAGGTGTAGACTTGGTGCACGACATATCCTCGGGCAGAAAGGAGAGAAGCATGGCGGAATCGCAGGGAATTCGTCAAGACGGCCGCGGGCGTGGCGGCGGGAACGCTTCTGGCGGGCCGCGGGCTTCCGCAGGCTGGCGCTCGCGTAACACGGCGGGAAGTGCGCGTGGGCGGAAAGCGCGTCAAAGTTGTCGACATTCACGCGCACGCGGCATCGCGAGCTGGAGAACGTGGTCAAGGGTACGCCGATGGAGCGTTACGGGCGAAGCGGCGGCCGGCTTGGACCGGACCGCATTCAGGAGCTGGATAAACGAGGCATCGACGTGCAGGTGCTGGATATCAATGCTTTCTGGTGGTACGCGGCGGATCGCGACCTGGCAACCAAGATCGTGCAGGTGCAAGACGAGGGATTGTCGAAATGGTGCGCGGCGCACCCGGACCGCTTCGTGGCGTTCACCTCGCCGGCCCTGCAATTCCCAGAATTGGCGGCGCAACAGATCGAGCATGCCGTGAAGAGCTGGGAATGCGCGGCGTTGCGATTGGCGGCCACGTGGCAGGCGAGCCGCTGTCGATGCCGAAGTACGATCCGTTCTGGGCCAAGGTGCAGGAGTTGGGAGTGATGGTGTTCAAACATCCTAACGACGCGGAGAACGTGGCCAAGCGGATGCGTTCGCGGGCGCGGGCGATCTGAACAACGTGATCGGAAATCCGCTGGAGACGGGCCTCTTCCTGACGCACTTGATCTTCGATGGAACGCTGGACCGCTTCCCGGGCCTCAAAATCTGCGGCGCGCACGCGGGCGGTTATTTGCCCTCGTACTTGGGACGCACGGACGTGGCTTGCGACGTCCGCCCAAACGCCAAATGCGTGAACAAGAAGCATCCGCGCGAATATATGCACGACCAGATATTGGCCGATTCGATGGTCTTCACAGCGGAGGGCGTCCGTCATCTGGTGGCGGAAATGGGGCCGACCCAAGTGGTGTACGGAACGGATATACCGTTCGTCTGGCCAGACACCATCGACGCGATTCTGAAGGCGGAGATGCCCGACGCGCACAAGGAAGCGATCCTGGGCGGGAACCTGGCGCGGTTGCTGAAGCTGTGACTGGATTCTGAATTCCGATATCTGGCTTCTTGCCCGATACACTACTAAAATGAGCAATCGCATCAGTATTGAAGTGCCCGGCTTGGAGCATGTGAATCCCATCCCGAATGCCAGCCGGGTGGGTCCTTTTCTTGTCAGCGGCGGAATCTTCGGAAAGGATCCGGTCACCGGCAAGGTTCCCGAGGGAGTGGAAGCGCAATGCGAGCAGATGTTCGCCAATGTGCGAAAAGTTCTGGAGGCGGGCGGCGCGGCGCCGGAAGACGTCATCAAGTTGAGCGTGTGGCTGAAAGACATGGCGAATCGGCCGGTGGTCAATAAATACTGGGTGCAAATGTTTCCCGATGCTCATTCGCGCCCGGCGCGGCATACTTTTGCGACTCCCGATCTGCGTGCTCCGTTGCTCGTGGAGTGCGAGATCATGGCCGTCATTTCGGACAAAAAGTGAAGCTGGCGAGTTTCCACGCGGGCGGTCAAGGACCGCATCGGCATTTCGATCGACGGCAGCACTTTGATCGAGATCTCGGGGCCCGCGCAGCATGCTGGAACTCATCGAAAGCGAGGCCGGAGATTCGCCGAGCGCGAAACGATATTCGGCTGAACGATGTCACTTGGCATCCGCCCGTGCGCCGTCCATCGAAGATCTGCTGCCTGGCGCTGAACAATAGCGCGAACAGCGACCGGATTCTGCAAGGGCCGAAGCATCCAGCGATGTTCATCAAGCCTGCCAGTTCGCTGGTGGGCCACGGCGGCGCCATCGAGTGCAAGCCGCACTATGGACGCGTGCATCCGGAGCCCGAGCTGGCGGTGGTGATCGGCAAGACCGCCAAGAACATCGCCGCGCGCGACGCTTACGATTATGTTTTCGGCTATACCATCCACAACGACATCACGTCGCCGACCATGCGCGCAGAAGACACGTTTCATTACCGCGCGATTCATCCCAAGGCCGGCGATCCCAAGGCCATCGAGTACGTGGACACCTGGGTCAGCTATCCGGGCCGCTACAAATGCTGCGACACGTTCGCGTGCATGGGCCCGTGGCTGGTTACCAAAGATGAAATCGCCGATCCGCATAATTTGGCGGTGTCGTGCAGCCACAAAGATCAACTGGTCACCGAAGACAACACGGAAAATCTGTTTTACAAGATTCCGGAAGTGCTGGAGTTCTTATCCAGCCACCTGACGCTGCTCCCGGGCGACATTGTTTCCATGGGAACGGCGCTGAAGAAGTCCGCGCAAGGCGGCGCGGTGCAGAACATCGATCTGAACAAGCTGGGCGGCCCGGTGTCGGTGACGATCGAAAAAATCGGCACGCTGACTCAACGAAGTGGCCTGGATATCAAGCGCAGTACACCTTATACTAGAAGTGGAGTCACCCACGTGAAGATAACGGATCACTTTTGCTTGGCGCCGTGTTGGCGCTGCCGGCTTTCGGCCAAACTTTTTCCTCGACCCCGCTTGCCAATCCAGCCGGGCCTGGCAGCCAGCAACCCAATTGGTCAGTCGCGCCGGACGGCGCGGCGGTGTTCAGTTGGATCGAGCCGTCGCAAGGCGGTGCCTTTGCGCTGCGCTACGCGGTCCGGCACGGCGCAACATGGTCGCCGGCGACGACCATCGCGGCGAATCGACATTTCTTCCATCATCCCGCCGAAATGCCGGAGGTGCTTGCGCTGCCGGGCGGACATTGGTTCGCGCACTGGGTGGAATCGCCGGGTGGCGATAGCGATGCGGAGTACGTCTATCGTTTCTTCATCCACCGACGGCGCGCATTGGACCATGCCGTTGGAAGCCCATCACGATCACAGCCCCGTGCAGCATGGCCTGGCGTCGATGATTGCCAACCCGGACGGCGGAGGGTCGATCTTCTGGCTGGAAGCGCTCAAGGGCGAGGACAACCAGTGTCCTTGAAGCGCACCATCGTGGATGCCGCCGGCAAGGAAGTTCGCGAAGAGGTAATCGACGGCGATGTTTGCGGCTGCTGCCCCACGGCGGTCGCGAAAACTTCGAAGGGACTGCTGGTGGCTTTTCGCGCCCACACCAAGGAAGACATTCGCGACATCGCGGTCACTCGGCTGGAAAACGGGAAGTGGTCCACACCCAAGATCGTGAATGCCGACGACTGGGAAATCAACGCCTGTCCGACCAATGCGGCCGCGGTGCAGGCTAAGGGCGATCACGTAGCGGTCGCCTGGTTTACCGGCGCGCAAGATATGCCCCGCGAACAGATGGCTTTTTCAAACGACAGCGGTTCCAGCTTCACCAAACCGGTGACTCTCAGCACCGGCCACGCGTTCGGCTACACGGCGATGGCTTTGGACGACGATGGCGGCGCGATGGTTTCGTGGCTGGAGCAGAGCTCCGGGAGGCGCGCGAGTGCTGGTCCGCCGCGTTAGCGCGGCCGGCGTTGCCGGTCCCATTGTCGAAGTGGCCAAAGGCGGGAAGATGGCTCTGGGATACCCGAAGCTATTTCACAACGGAAGCGACACGTTCATCGCTTGGGGCAATCCCAAGCACGTCGCAGACCGCGAGCCTCGCCGCGTCTCACTAAAGAAAAGCCGGACTGATTATTTAGCCGCGGCGGTGGAGACTACGTGCCCTTTTTGCTGGGGTGGCTCGTAGTAGCCGATCAATCGCCCATTACAGAGGACGGTAGTCCACAAGATCAAAGAGAGCGCCCCGGCGGCTTTCGCGCGCGCCGGAATCACTGGCGAAGCATCCAGTTGTTCCGGATGATTGTAAACCAGCGGCCGAAAAATCAACGCGTGTATGCCGATCAAGGCCAGAAACGACATCTTGACCCAGAAGTACGGATTCGGATAGTACTCCCCGCCCTTCGATCCAAAAAGCATGAATCCCATCGAAACCATGATCACGAAGCCCAGGCGCTTCCACCAGCGCAATCCGTTGACGACGTCCGCTATGGGCCGGTCCCTCAAAATCGCGCCGAGCAACCGGAGATCGGTAATTACGATCATTCCTCCGAAAACGGCAATGCAGGCCAGGTGCGTGCTCATGATCACCGGGTAAGTCAACCCGGACTCCCGAATGAAAGTCATGAAAGCCGTGCTTTGAAGCCACTGAAAGAGTTCGAGAATCATGGGGCCTCCTGAACCTAAGCGAACGCGATGAACAGGCCGCCGAAGACGACGCTGATCCACAACAGCAGAGAAACAACGGCTACCGTCGCGCGGACACCGCTGGAGGAACTGTCCGACAGGGCCACTTTGCGATGGATGGTGTAGTTAAAGATGAGCGCGATCGCGAGTGCGCCGATCTTGAATCGAAAGGAGGGATTGTAGAGATACATCCGCGCATCTGAAAGGAACAATAACGGGCCGGAAAGGAGCACCACGGCCAGCCCCAGCAGCGTCCAGGGCGCTGTCGCCTTGGCAACTTGGGCGGGCGTCGAGTGCCCTATTCCCACGCCGAGCAGACGAAAATCGACAATTGCGATCAGGCCGATGGACCACGCGAAGGCTGCGATGTGAAAACATTCGGCGATCGGAAACACCCACTCGGAGCTATTCAGCGCGTCCGCGATCGCGTTGGTTTGGATAAGAAGCATAAGGTGGTTTCTCCTTCATACGCAGCAACAGTGGGCGTTGCAATTGTGCGTGGATCTTGTCGAGCGGCGGCTCGATGTAGCCGATGCCGCGTCCGCAGCAGGCGATGGAAATCCAAAGCAGCAGGGAAAGCGCGGCGGACAGCTTGGCGGTTCCAGGAATGCTCGGCGTCCGATCCAAGTCCCCTGGATTGGCGTAGACGCTGCGGTAAAACACCAGTTCCTGCACCAGGACGAGCGCGAACAGAATCAGCTTGGTCCGAAAAAACGCATTGTAGTAATACTCTTCCGCCTTGGAGCCGGCCATCAGGATGCCGCAGGTGGCCGTTAGCAGCAAACCCCAGCGCTTCGGCACGCGGAACTGATTCACCACGTCTGAGATGGAGCGCTTCCGCATAACCAAGCCGAGCAGCCGCAGGTCCGTCATCAAGATCATGCCTCCGAAGAAAGCGATGCCAATCATGTGCAGGGACAGGATGATCGGATAGACGTAAGCCGATCCGCGCAGAGCGGTGAAGAACCCGGTTAATTGGATCCACTGGGCGAATGAGAGCAGCATACGATGACAGACCTCGGAATGGCTAACCTATGCTGAGTCCGGGATAGACGAAACCGATGAAGATTCCCCCGAAAATGACCCCGGCCCACAACGCCAGCGACACGCAGGCCACCAGCTTTCCGTTGGGCGGCGGGACATCGGAGGCCACGGCCTTGCGATGGGCCGTGTAATGAAAAATGACGGCTGAGACGAAAAAGACCATTTTGATCAGGAACGGCCAATTGAGATAGTACATGTCGGGATCGGATGAGAACAGCAACAGTCCCGAGAAGAACATGAGCACCAGGCCGCACAGCGTCCAAAGCCAGGTGTCCTTGGCGAGTTGCGCGGGAGTCTGGCGGCGCATGCCTATGCCCAGCAGCGAAAAATCCACTATGGCGATGGTGCCTATGGACAGCGCAAATCCGACGATGTGGAAGCACTCAAGGGTTGGAAAAACATAGCGCGGAAGAATTGAGAGGATTCGCGATCAGCACTGGGGTCCATGTGCACCAATGAGCACGGCCATAAGTGTATCAGAGCCGTGCGGAAAATCCAGTCCCGCCGGAGTCAACTTGCGGTCACTGACCGGTCAGTGACCGTCCGAACGCGCTGGGTCCCGCGCCAGTAGAGGTACGCCCCCAGCCCATTCGTGGCACAGATGCCAACCGCCACCTTGGCGGCGAAGAGGGCCGCACTCGCCACTTCGCCGATGGGTACAATTTGAAAGATCAACGAAACGAACGCGATCGAGAAAGGCGCAAGCGCTCCCAGCCGAATGCCGATGCCGGGACGCTCGGCGAGCGATCGAAAACCGAACAGAACGACGCTGAACAGCAGCATGTACATGAGGCAGATGGATGCGACCGCAACGGCGGCGGTCACCTGAACGGCCTCCTGGTTAGCAGCGCCCCACAAGCTCAACGCGCCCATGAGCATCAGACTTACAGTCACCGCGGCGATGGCTTTCGATGGCGTCCGATGGATGGAGTGCAGCTCGCTCCACCAGCCGGGCAGCAGTCCGTCCCATCCAGCGACCATCGGCAAACGCGCGACCATCCCGATGAAGATTATGTTCGAAGCTACCAGGGCAATAGTGAAAGCGCCTACGGCAATCACGGTGAGCGCCATGCCCAGGCCACTGCTGCCGAAGCCTGCGTGCATCACTTGTTGCACTGGCGCGGCGATGTCGATGTTGGCGGGGGCTGTGTATGCCAGCAGAGCGCCCGTTCCCAAAACGTACATGAGTGCGATCAGAGGCGCTGCGATGAGCACAGAACGCGCAACGTCGTTCTCGGGCCTGCGGCATTCTTCGGCGAAAATGGCGGAGTTATCGAAACCGGCTAACGCTCCAATCGCCATCTTTGCAAGTACGCTGAGGGTAAGCAGCGAGAGTCCCGGCCAGGCCAAAGACAACGAACTGTGCGCTAATGGCATGGCTCGAAACCAGGCCATGCCCAGAAGATACAACAGCACCAGAGAGGTGGCGATCCACAGCAGCGAACCAGCGCCGCTCAACCATTTGGCAAGCTGCAATCCACGCACGTTAACGAAATAGGCGATCAGGCAGAAAAGAGTGGTTAGAGTCACCGCAAACAGCTTGCTGGACGCCATCCAGCTACCGCCCGGACCGCCCACCCAAGCAAGCCCGTTGGCAAGCGTCGAACCGATGGAAGCGAAAGCAAAGATTGCGTAGACCACCAGGCTCCATCCCGCCATAAATCCCGCAAATGGCGAAAGTCCCTGCTTGGTCCACTGATAAACTCCTCCTTCCACCGGCATGGCGCGGCTCAGCTTCATTACCACCGCCGCAAGGGGCAGGTAGAAGAGAACGATCGCGATCAGCCACAGCACTAACTGCGTGGGCCCCTGCTTGGCGGCGAAACCAATCCAATAGAGCGAGAAGATGAGAACCACCTGCATTAGCACCAGATCGCGCAGCGTCAGTTCGCGCCTGAGGCCGTGGCTCTTGCTTTCCATGAATTTAATAAACTATAGCAACGTTGTTGCGCCGCCCGGCCGGGCCTGCACGTTGTAGCGAATCAAAATAGCGAGCGCCAGGCCAGCGCCAAAAGTAAGGGCGCCTGTGGTGACGTGCAGGACGCTCGTGATCACCACTGCAAGGCTGGTCTCCGGGAAGAGGATCAGCATCAGGAATGTCGTGAATCCCAGCATTACCTGGATGGAGGTAACGACGCCCAGGGCGATTGCCGCTGGACGCAGCGTCGGATGCTCGGGGAACTGCCGGACCAGGAAAACTGCCACGATCAGATTCAGAAGCAGGACGATCATGGCGTTCAGGATGTGCCAGATGACGCCGAGCGCGTGATAACGATAGGACGCGCCGAGTGTGGTTTGCAACAGAATGATCGCTGGGACAGCCACGGCTAGGGATCGCAGGGAGGGACGCCAGGTGTCCTGGATCGGATGGGGGCCGCGCTTCCAGCTCTGGGACGTCATGACGGCAGTTGCGACGATGGACCCGAAGAATAACTGCGCGAGCAACGCGTGGAGAATGCCGGAGAGCTGCGGGAAAGCCTGCCCCGTGGCTCCCAGAACGCCGTCGATGATGCCGGCGGCCAAGGCGATCCAGCCGAATTGGGCCCTAAGTGCAATCGCTAAGCCCAAGCACGAGAACCACAGCGACGCCTCCGGCCATGGGGTGCCAGAACTCAAAGGCGGGGTTGATTGAGGCTGCGGGTGTAGCGGCAATGGGCCGCTCTAAACTGGTAACGATGGCGCCCGCGGCAATCGGGATCAGCGCGCTCAGCGCTACGAAGATGGCATAGCGATGCAGCCAAGGGCTCTCAGTGCGCATGACGTTCGATCTCATCTCTGCCATACCATCTCAGCACGGTGGCAAGGATTCCCGCGAGATAGACAAAACAGCCGGGCACCCACATCAACATTCCTCCCAATTGCTGATCGCTCTTAGAATCGATGACCAGATGGTTAGGACCGTGCGGATGCAAGTACGCCGCGTAAAGGCCGGACGGGCCGAACGTCAGAAAGGCGCCCAGCAAACTGCAGCACACACAAGCGCTAAACAGATAAGCCACGGCGCCGAGCGCCGGCAGATGGCGATCTCGCAGCGGCCCCAAAATGGGCCACCAGAAAATGGCGCCGCTGATCAGAAAACTCAGTTGTTGGAAGATGTGCAGGCCGTTATTCGCCAAAGCGGCATTGAAGAATGCCGGAACGTGCCAGGCGAGCATGGTGCCCACGCCGAGCAGCCAGGAGACCGGCGGCTGGCCGATCAGCCGCTCCACTCGATTAAAGCCCCGAAGCTCGAGCGACGGCATGCCGAGCAGCAGGAGTGGCGGAATCACGAGTGCCAGCAGGAAATGCTGAACGATGTGCGCGCTAAAAGGATACTGGCTCAGTGCCCAACCCCTGGAGACCAGAAAGATGACCAGCCAGACGGCGGTGAAGAAATACCAGTAAAGGCCAGGGCTCGGAGGGCGGACGCCGGTACGACGGCGAGCGCGATCGCGCCAACGAAGACAAATAACCCGAGAACGACAGTCAGCATAGCGAACGGCGTTCCCGCGAGGCCCCCAAGAAAGGCAGCGCCCAGCGCAACCGCCCCCCAGCGCCATCCCCGCCACACGCAAAGGCTGCTCGCAAGGAGCAAAGCGCTGAGTACCAATCCAGAAGCGTCGAAGAAGATGGGCAGCGCGCGAAAGATATACGCAGGCCAGAATCAGCAGGAAGAAAAAGACTGTTGCCGAGATCAAAAACATCGCCATCCCCAGTTGGGCGCGGTCACGCATCATACTTGCATCCAATCCGGCGCTTCGGGATGCTTGAGATCCCACAACGGCCGGCGGCTGCGCACTTCGGGAACTTCGGCGAAATTTTGCAGCAACGGCGGCGACGCCGCAGCCCACTCGAGCGTCCAGGCGTTCCAGGGATCGTCGCCCGCCTGCGCGCCGAAAAACAGGCTCATCGCGACGTTCGCGCAGAACAGCAGAATGCCGAATACGAGAATGGCCGCTCCGACGGTGGAAATCAGGTTCAGCGCGCCGAACCACGGGAGATCCGGATAGGTGTAGACGCGGCGCGGCATCCCCAGCAATCCCAGAAAATGCTGCACGAAAAACGCCGTGTTGAAGCCCAGGACGATCAGCCAGAAGCTCCAGCGGCCCAGCTTTTCGTCGAGCATTCGGCCGCTGAATTTGGGGAACCAGTAGTGAACGCCCGCCAGCAGCGCGAATACCGTGCCGCCGAAGAGCACGTAGTGAATATGGGCGACCACGAAATAGGTATCGGTCATCTGCCAGTCCACCGGCACCGTAGCGAAGGCCACGCCGCTCAGGCCGCCGACGGTGAATTCCAACAGGAACGCGACCGCGAACAGCATGGCCGTGGTGAATCGAATGGAGCCGCCCCACATGGTGGCGATCCAACTGAAAATCTTCATGCCGGTGGGCACCGCGATCAGCATGCTGGCGGCGGCGAACACCGCGAGAAAATTGCGCCCCAGCGCAACCGCGAACATATGATGCACCCAAACGCCGTAGCTCAGGAACGCGATCGCGACGGTGGAAGTCGCCACGAACGGATACCCGAAGATCGGCTTGCGCGAAAACACCGGGAATGATTTCGGAGATCATGCCGAACGCGGGCAGCACGACGATATAGACCTCGGGGTGCCCGAAGATCCAGAAGTAATGCTGCCACAGCAGCGGCGCGCCGCCTTGCGCCGGATCGAAGAAACGCGCGTGCAGCAGCCGGTCGCTCAGCAGCATGACCAGGGACGGCGGCCAGCGCGGGCAGCGCGAAAACGATCATGACGGACGTCACCAACGTCATCCAGACGAACAGCGGAACCAGGCGCATGGTCATGCCCGGCGCGCGTTCGGTGGCGATGGTCACGATGAGGTTGATGGCCGATCCGATGGATCCGCCCGCGATCAGCAGCAGTGCCAGCGCCCAGTAATCCAGGCCCGGGCCCGGCGAAAAGGCTTTCTCGCTCAACGGCGCATAGCTGAACCAGCCCGCGTCGGGGCCGCTCCCGTGGCGAAACTGAAATAAAGCAGCAGACCGCCGAAGAACTGCAGCCAGAAACTGAGTGCGCCCAGCCGAGGCAGCGCCGTTTGGTTGGCGCCGATCATGAGCGGTACCAGGTACACTCCGAAGCCGGTGAGCACCGGCATCGCGACCAGAAAGATCATGGTGGTGCCGTGCATGGTGAACATCTGGTTGTAGATTTCGGGCGTGATGAGCTTCAGGTTGGGCGCTGCCAAGCTGCGCGCGCATCACCATGGCTTCCATTCCGCCGGCCAGGAAGAACAGAAGCGCGGAGAGCATATAGAGGATGCCGACGCGTTTGTGATCGATGGCGCAGAGCCAGGACATCATCGCAGGCTCTCCAGGTACCCGAGCAAGCGTGCGTCGCTCGGTCGGCCGTCAGTGGCGTGTTCGGCATGCGATTGCCTGGCTTGGCGGCTTGCGGATCGGTCAGCCAAAGCATCAGGTTCTCGGGCGTGTTTCGCATGATTCCGCCGCCCAGGGACTCGCGGCTGGCCAGATGCGCCAGGCTGGGGCCTTTTCCGGAACTTGGCTGAGTTGCCGACAACCGTGTGGCAGGTTGCGCACTTCTTGTCTAAAAAGCTGCTGTGGAAGCCCCGGCACATCATCGACGGTGGCTTTTGCCTCTTGATTCAGCCAAGCTTCAAAGGTGAGCTCGGTTGTCGGCGATCACGCGAAACCGCATCCAGGCGTGCTGCGCGCCGCAAAATTCCGAGCACGTGCCGGCATAAGTCCCCGGCGCGTCGGCCTCCAGCCAAATGTAGCTGGGACGGCCGGGCACTGCGTCCATCTTGCGCGCCAACTCCGGCGCCCAGAAATCATGGATCACGTCGGCCGATTCGATGCGCGCCAGCAGCCGCCGCGACGTGGGAATGTGGATGTCCCAGGGCACGACAACGCCATTTGGATAACGCGCCTCCCACCACCACTGATGACCGGTGATCACCAGGTCGGGCGGCCGGGTGGAATCCTGCGGAGCGTCGATCAGCACCATGGCGCGGACGGTGACGATGAAAAGCCCCGTCACGATCGCGAGCGGCACCACGGTCCAGAGAATTTCCAGCTTCCGCGATCCGAAGACCTGCCGGGGCTCGATGGTCCGCCAGACCCGCGCGAGCGGTAGCGCACCACGCTATAGACCACACCCGCCGCCACCACCAGAAAAACCACGGCGGCGATCACCAGCACCAGTGAAAATACAGCGGCCATCGACTGCGCTTGCGGGGAATGAGGACTGAAAGGGAGGCGATGAATGGCCTCAGTCTACTATCGCGGCTTAGTGAGGGTCAAGAGAACAGGCGTGGACGCGTGTCACAGACCGGTCAGTGACACGAACTATCGCAACCCTGCAGAATTTGGCGCACGCCTAGTACTTCCGAAGAGAGACATGGTACTCTGATCGATACAGACCTTGGCGGTTAGGGCCTTACGGTGGGTTAGGGCGATTTTGGTGGCAGACTCCCTCATAATCATTCACCTTTCGCTCGCCGATAAGAAGTGTATGTTCGACAGGCGCATAGAGCCCCGGATGTTGTGTGCGGATATGGTGGATGTCCAGTGGAAGGACAAGTCCGGGCGCATTCGCAAAGGTGTGGCCAATCTGGAGGACATCTCGCTTTCCGGGGCCTGTCTTCAATTCGACCAAGCCCATCCCTTTGCAGACCGACCTTCGCATCAACTACCCCAAAGGTGAGCTTTTGGGCAAAGTTCGGTACTGTGTGTATCGCGAAATCGGATATTTCCTGGGCATCGAATTTGAGCCGGGCTGCCGCTGGTCCGCCCGCCACTTTAAGCCGCAACATCTGCTGGATCCGCGGCGCCTGGTCATCCGCAGCATCAATCGCGCTTCCAAGCTCGCTAACTAGCTCCGCTCGCCAACCAGTGGAGCCGTCCCCGTTGAAACCATAGCGCCCGTCCGCATGCTTACGCAGGGCGGCTCACTAGACTGATCTGAGCCGCGACTGTGAAGGAGCGGACCCACTCCGAAATCACGTGACACGCCACTAGCGCCGCTCGGCAACAAGGCTCCTTTTGGTAACCTTAGAGGGTCTCGCGTTCACTCCATGGCGGTTTCCGGCATCAAAGATTCGCTGAAGCAACAGGGCGTCCGGCTCACGCGGCAGCGCAAAATTCTGCTGGATCTGATCGATCAGTCCGGCCAGCATCTGGATGCCGAGCGTCTGTTCACGCTGGCGCGCGAAAAAGACCCGAAACTCAACCGCGTCACCGTTTACCGGACCCTGAAGCTCCTGAAGGCCGGCGGCTTGGTGGACGAGCTGGACCTGATGCATCACGACGGGGACCAGCACTATTACGAGACGCGCCTGAAACAGGAACATGCCCACGTGATTTGCCTGCGCTGCGGCAAAATCGAAGAATTCTTTGGCGATCTGCTGAAGAAGATGCGCGAACAGATTGAGACTCACTTCGGATTTGAGATCGTCCTGTCGCGGACGGAGGTGGGCGGGTACTGTTCCCACTGCCAGGTGCTGCGCGCCAAGGAATTGAGCGAGGCGGCCGCGCCTGAGCCGTGCTGCCACGTCCAGCGCCTCACGGAGCCGCTGATGTCTCCGCCCGATGAGCCGCTCGGCGGCGGGACGCCACCGCCAGCAGGCCGGGCGCCCGCCTTGGCTGTCACCAATCCTTCCGGGAATCGCAGCCGCGTGGCCATCGATCCCGTGCCGTTCCTGATCGGCCGGCAAGGCGAAAACAATCTGGTGCTGCGGGACAACCGCATCTCGCGCAGTCACGCTCGCATCTCGCTGGACAACGGCGAATATGTGGTCGAAGATCTGGACAGCCGCCACGGCGTTTTCGTGAACGGCCAGCGCGTGAAGCGGCAACTGCTGAAGGACGGCGACCGGATCGATTTTGGCTTCCCCGATTCGTACCGGCTGGCGTTCACGCTGAAAGAAGACGAGCTGAACCAGTTCCTGGGGAAGATGTCGGCGCCGGCCGGAACGGGCGCCAACAATCTTTCCAAGCTGCGGTCGCTGGTGGAAGTTGCCCGCGCGCTGCAAAGCTCTTTGTCCACCAACGACGTGCTGGCGGCCGTGGTGGATGCGGCGCTTTCGGTGACCGGCGCCGAGCGCGGATTCCTGCTGCTGGGAAAGGACGATCAACTGGAGGTGCGTGTCGCGCGCGACCGGCGCGGCGCGCCTCTGGACACCTCGGACCTGGGCGTGCCGAGGTCGCTGATCAAGCGAGCGCTGCGCACCCGGCGCGATCTGCTTTCGATGACGTTCGATCCGCTGGGCGCCGATGGAATCCGTCCCGAAATGTCGGTGGCGGACCTGGAGCTGCGCAGCGTGGTCTGCGTGCCGCTGATCCAGGTGCGGACTGGATCGCTGCAGGAGACCGTGGCCACTTCGCTCAATAACACCGTGGGCGTGCTCTACATGGATTCGCGCGGATCGGCGGCCGATCTTTCCTCCGGCAATCGCGAGATTCTGCAGACGCTGGCGCTGGAAGCCTCCACCATTCTCGAAAACGCGCGGCTGCTGGAAGAAGAGCGCGCCAAGCAGCACATGGAAGAAGAGCTGAACATCGCCCGGACCATCCAAACCGGTTTGCTGCCGAGCGAACTGCCCACCGAAGGCTGGTTTCGCGCCGTTGGATCGAGCATCGCCTCGCGCCAGGTGGGCGGCGACTATTTTGACGTGCGCCGCGTAACTCCCGACATGTATGCGTGCGTCATCGTGGACGTTTCGGGCAAAGGCGTCAGCGCCGCGCTGCTGGCCGCGCTGCTGCAAGGCGCTTTCGTTTTCGCGTCCGAAGGAGCGGTGCGAATCGACGACGTCATGTCGCGGGTGAACCGCTTCCTGATCGAGCGCGCGCGCGGCGAAAAATACGCCACGGTGGTTTACTGCACGGTGGACCGGAGCGGAGAGCTGCGCTGGTCCAACGCCGGCCATCCGAAGCCGGTCCTGGTGCGCGCCAGCGGGGAATTGCAGTTGCTGGACAGCACCGGCATGCCGATCGGCATGCTGGATGTCGCCGAGTACGAAGTGAAAACCATGCAACTTCAACCGGGCGACAAATTGGTGTTATTCAGCGACGGACTTTCCGAAGCGGCCAACGCCGACGGCGAGTTCTTCGATAAGAACGGCATTAAAGGAATTTCTTTGCGCGCATGCCGGGATCGGCTGCGCCGAATTGCACGCCAAGCTGGTGGAGGCGGTGGAAGATTTCAGCGAAGCGTCCGAGCAGGAGGACGACATCACGATGCTGGTGGTGGAGTATCAGCCGTAACAATCCCAATGCGTTCACACGCAGTGTGAACGCGGCACGCAGCGAGTGCGTGCGCCAACAGACTTCAGAATACGTAGCCGGCGGTGGCCTGATAGGTGCGCGGCTCAATGAAATGCGTGCCGCTGAAGGTGGAAAGGAAATTGTAGAGCGCCACTTTGTTGGTGGCGTTTTCCACTGTGAATCGGAGCGTCCAGCGCGGTCCGGATTCCTTGTGGAACAGGTTGTCGGTGCCGATGCCGATATCGAAGAGATTGTGCGGCTTCACCCGATCCGGATTGTGGTCGTCATTTTCGGTCCCGGTTTGCGGCAGCGTCAGCAAGGTCGAAGTTCCCATGCCGTTGCAGGTTCGGATGGGCGCTGCGAGCGTGGCCGCAACGCCATTGCACGCAAATCCGATGTCCACTTGCTGGGAGGGCGTCAGCGTCAGGGCGGATGCCACATCCGGCACGCCGCTCACCACCAGTCCGCTGTCAAAGCGCCAGGTAAAATCGATCCACTCCTCGTTCTTGTGGCGCTGATAGCGCAGGTTCACGTTCTGCTGATAGGCCTGATCGTGATCGATCCTGAAAACGCCGTCCGGGATGCCGCCCAGCGCAATCAAACCGCCGGTTTCGGGAGGAAAATAGCGCGCGCGCGTGTGCCCCAGGGTCAGGTAGGCCTGAAATCCATGCAGATTGATGGTGCTGACCCGGCCTGACACGCCGTCCACTTTGGAGTTGTTCCAGGAAATCGGAAAAGTGATCGGCGTGTTGAACAGCACGTCGAAATCGTACGCGTTATGGGTGAACTTCCAGAAGTAATCCGCGTCGATGATCAGCCACTTGCCGATGCCCTGCTGAAATCCCGTGTCGAAGTCGTTCCGATTGCCGGGCCGGATGGGGTTGGATACCGATCCAAACACGTTATCCTGGAGACCGCCCGTGCCCGCCGGCGCTCGATAGAAGCAGGTTCTCGTTAAAAGGCGTTTCGAAAGTGCGCGCGTAGGAGGCTCGCAACACGGTGTTGGTGGGCAACAGATAGGAGAGCCCCAGGCGCGGCTGAACTCCGTTGGCCGACACCACGCCGTTGTATTGATCGTCCCGAAGTCCGGCGTTGATGGTGAGGTGGCCCAGCGTAATGGTGTCCTGAATATAGAACGCGTACTCGTTGATGTTGTGCGTGGCGTGAAAATTGAAAGGGACTCCGCCGCGCGTCAGGTCATAAGGGACGAGTCCCGGCAGCAGGTTTGGATTCGGCACATAAGTGGGATTGATGGCGGAACACTCATCCGGATTGGTCACGCCCGGCAACAGCAGCGGATCTCCCGCGCTGTTCAGGCAGACCGGATTGTAGTCCGGATCCGTGACGCGCGAACTGAGAAATTCTCGAGCAGCCGGGTTTGCTGGATCTGGGTGCCGATCTTGATGTCGTGGTGCCCGTGACGTGAACGCCAGATCGGCCTTGACGCCATAATTCATCAGAATGCGATTTTGCGACGCGGTCACGGGCGTATCGTTGAACGGATCGCGGCTGGGATAGTAGTTCAGCTGGTCGCGGCGCACGAACGGATTCACCGTGAGCAGGGTGTGAGCGTTGAAGGTGTGCTGATAGCCGGGCGCGATGCTCCAGCTCATCACGCGCTGCTTCTGGTCCTGCGTCAATTGATCGTAGCTGTTGGGGACCTGGAACCAATTTCGCGCGGTGAACAGATCCAGATGGAAGATGTCTTTCGGGCCGAGCTGCCAATCGATGCGGTCAAAGATGCTGCCGTTGTTGCCGATGTCATGGATGGGCAGGAATTCCGGCGTGTCCAGGAAGCGGCCGGAACGGCTGCCATTCACCGCCAGGAAGTTTCCGAAGGTGGGTGTTCCGAATCCCAGCGTGGCGCTTCCGGACCAGGTGCCAAAGGATCCCCAACTGGTATCGACGCTGCCGAACGGCTGGGTGGCGCCCAATCCGGACCGCGTGGTGGCGTTCACCACCAGGCTGGTTTTGTCGCCATACTGCGCGTCGGGCGATCCGGTGATCAGTTCCATGCCTTGCAGGGCATTCAGCGGAATCTGCGTCGAAAACAGCTTGCTCTGCTGATCGCTCACCGGCTGGCCGTCGATCACGAAAGTGGTTTGCGCGTGATCGCCCAGGGGATGAAAGAATCCGTTGGCGTCGGCCGCCACCGCGCCGGTGCTGTAAGTGATGGCGTCGCTCAAGCCCGCGCCCGGACTGAACACCGGCAGTTTCGAGAAAGCGCTGGAATCCACATCCTGATGCGCCGCGGTGTCGGTTTCCACCGCCGCCGCCGTAGCTTGCACGGTTACCGTGCTGGACTCCGTTGCGATGATTCAGGGCAACGTTCGCCACTACCGGCACGGAGTTGCGAACTTCCACGTTCTGCTGAATGGTGTTGAAGCCCGCTGAGCTGACTTCCAGACGATAGTTGTTCACCGGAACGCTGTTGAAGCGAAAGGCGCCGTTGGTGTCGGTGACAGACATCTGCTCGAAACCCGTGACAGGGTTGGTGAGCCGCGCCTTCGCGCCGGCGATAAACGCGCCGGACGGGTCGGTCACCTGGCCCGAGACGGTGCCGCTGTTGATGGATTGTCCAAACGCACAGGCGGCACACAGCATGGCCATGAAACTAATTGACCGAAACATGACTTCACCATTTCATTATCGCGGACGCCGGCATTCTGGATTCCACCTCTTGGACTTGTGACGCTGCTATAATCGATTGAGTTACTGTGACTTTGTTCTGTTTCCAGCGCATCCAAACCAGCCTCCGGCGCATAAGCGCGGCTTCTCCAAACGCAGGATGATGCCGCGGTTTTTCACTCTTACAACAGGCCGAAGAAGCGCTTCCCGCGGTGGAGTCGGCGATTCGCGAGGCTATTTCTTTGAAGGCCGAGCTACGAGCAGACTGAAGAGGAATGGCAGAGCTTCTCCCAACGGCTGGCGGTTATGGGCGGTATGCGGGTGGATCGCGCTCAGGTGATAGAGCAAAAAAGATGCCGCGAACAGGCTGCGGTCGCTCTCCAACAAGCCCTCGAGAAGGTTCACGAGTTCGGTTGCCTGGTGAAGGATCTGGACATCGGGCTCATCGACTTCCCGACGCTTTTCAGGGCGAAGAAGTTTATCTTTGCTGGAAGTTGGGCGAACCTGGAATCCAATTCTGGCACGGCGTCAACGAGGGATTCCGGGGCCGCAAGCCGATTGACGCGGGGTTTCTCGAACGCCAGCGGGGCGATCATCGGGGCGAGTTGCCCAACTGAATGTGCGAGAATTGGGGAATTGCCATGGGGGCAGCAGAGTCGCTCGCGCCTCGTAAAATTGCATGCTGCTGAGTAGAGAATTCATTAGTTATCTGTCGCGACAACTGGTGAGACGGATGACGCCGCAAATCATCGAGACGAGTAGCACCGAATCGGCCGCCGAGATGATCGGGCATTTGATCGAAGAGGAATTGCAGGTGGAGGATCGCCTCAACGACGAAGTGCGCGAGCTGCTAAGCCAGTACAGCGACTACATGCGGCGCGAAGGCGTCAGCTATCAGGAGATGTTCCGCCGCATCAAGAACACGCTGATTTCACAGCGCAAGGTGATCCGGGCTTCGGGCCGCGACACGGGCGACAACATGAAGCTGTCGCGCGACAAGATCAACGATATTTCGCACAAGATGGTGGCCGCGTTTCGCAAATCGCGCGAATTTCGCCTTAAGAAGGACCCCAACGACGTGCGGCTGGAGGTGGTGCATTCCATGACCGAGCTGCTGGGCGTGGAAGAGAAAGTGGACCGCGCCGCGCGCACCAAGATCCGCTCGCAGAAGAAGGAGATCCCCGAAGGCACCGAGGAGTGGGATCTGCTGCACCGGCGCTACTACGCCGAAGAGCTGAAGAAATTCGGCATCGACCTGACGCGCTGAGGCCCGCTACGACAATTTCATCCGGCGGATTCCCGGTATCTCGTCGAACCCGGAATCGAAGGTCGCAATCCATTCCATATCGTTGTTCAGCATGACCGCCGCATGGACCGCGTCACGGGCCGATGGTCCGATCGATCCACAGACCAGGTCCCGAGCACGATCGGTGTCGGCTAATGTAACGCCCAGGACCACTGGGCAGACTTCGACGAAAAGTTCATAGACCTCGCGCGCCAGATCCAGCCGGCCTAGTGAAGCGTACCGAAAGAGGATCTCCTGCAGCACCTCGGTGCTGCTGCAAGCGTCGACCTTGCCTTCCCGCACTCGCCGCAGGAAGCGCCGGGAAGGTTCGCGATTGGGGTGCTCACGTCCGGCAACATACATTGGTATGTTCGAATCGATAAAAACCTTCATCGCCGTCCGGCGTCAATCTCAGAGAGCATCGCGTCAATGTCGGCGGTCGGCGCTCCCAGAGATTCCAACCGAATAAGAGGATCGGAGTTTGCGCGCCCCTTTGCGGGCCGCTGAACCGATTCCACAAGGACACGGCGGACCCATTCCCCTTTTGAGATGCGGCTGCGCTGGGCCGCTTTGCGCAGTTGCGCATCGAGCTCCGGTGGTATCAGGACCTGCAACCGATGACTCATATGATCATGCTAACATGCTCATCGGGTGCTGGAGTGCCGCCAGCCAACTGGCGCAGCTTATGCCAGTTGCTTCTTGATCGGCAGGTCGCGGATCCGCTTGCCGGTGGCCGCGAAGATCGCGTTGCAGATGGCGGGCGACATGGGCGGAACGCCGGGCTCGCCAACGCCGGCCGGTGGAGCGGAGCTGGGCACAATATGAACGTGCGTCTCCACGGGCGCTTCGTTCATGCGCGCCACCGGATACTTATCGAAGTTGCCCTGCTGGACGCGGCCGTTGGCGGCCGTGATTTCGCCCATCAGCGCGATGCTGGTCGCCGAACACCGACGCGCCTTCCAACTGCGCGCGCACGCGATCCGGATGAATCACCTTGCCGGTGTCGAGCGCCACGTCGACGCGCGGAATCCGGATCTTGCCGTTGTCCACTTCCACTTCCACCACCGTCGCGACATAAGTGAGGAAGCTGCGGTGCACGGCGATGCCGAGCGCGCGCCCGTTGCCCGGCTTCTTCTTCGCCCAGCCGGATTGCTCGGCCGCGATTTCGATCACGCGCCGCATGCGCGCGATGTCGAGCATGTACGGATCGGGACCCTTGCGATCCGCGGGCGGCCGCAGATCGATCTTGCGCGGCTTGCCTAAGAGGTCGAGCAGATATTCGACGCGATCCCGCCCGGCTGCGGCCGCCAGTTCATCGGTGAAGGACTGCACGGCGAACGCGTGTGGAATATTCGCCACCGATCGCATCCAGCCAATGCGAATGTGGGTGTCCGCCGGCCCGCACTCCGCGCGGAAGTTGGCAATATCGAACGGAACATCGTTCCAGCCCATGTCCAGCTCGAAGGTGCCGTACTTGGCCGTGACATCGTCCTGCGATCCGATGGGCGGAAAAACGCTGCGCTGCAGCCAGGCCGTGGGACGGCCCTTTTCGTCCGTCGCCGCCTTCATGTACATGGCCGCGACGGCGTGATAAAAGTCGAAGCGAATGTCGTCCTCGCGGCTCCACACCACCTTCACCGGCTTGCCCAGTTGCTTGGAGAGAATGGCCGCTTCGGCGACGTAATCGGGTTTTGATTTGCGCCCGAAGCCGCCGCCCAGCAGCGTCACGTGGCAGAGTGACATCCGCCGGCTTGATGCCCAAGGCCTTCGCGACGGTGTCCTGCACGGCCTGCGGATTCTGCGTCGGCGCCCAAGCCTCACCTTGCCGTTCTTGAATTCCGCCACCGCGACCGGCGGCTCCATCGGACGCGTGCGCCAGATGCGGCACATAATATTCGGCTTCGTGAACCTTGCGTGGCCTTCTTGAACGCGGCATCCACGTCGCCGTCGTTGCGCGCCACTTTGCAAGGCTTGTCGCGCCGTCTCTTGCAGCGTCTTCTTGTACGCGGCCGAATCGAGACTCGCGTTCGGCCCCAGGTCCCAATCGATTTTGAGTTTCCTGCGGCCCTGCATCGCGGCCCAGGTATTGTCGGCGATCACCGCCACTCCGCCCAGCGCCTGAAACCCATACGGCGGCTTGAAGGGCGGGATGGTCAGGGTCTTGGAAACGCCGCGGACCTTGCGCGCTTCGGCATCGTCATAACGTCTTGAGCTTTCCGCCGAACACCGGCGGGCGTTCGATGGACGCGTACACCATGCCCGGCACTCGCGCGTCCATGCCGAAGACGGCGTGACCGGCCAGGATGTCGTCCAGATCGGCGATCGGCACGTCCTTGCCGATGTAACGATACTCGGCCGGGGATTTGAACTTCAGTTGCTCTTTCTTGGGCACCGGCTGCTTCGCGGCCAGCGGCACCAGCTCGCCGAAGCCCAACTTGCGATCGGTCTTGGCATGCACCACTTCGTGATTCTTGGCCTGGCATTCCGCAAGCCGGCACGCCCCATTTGGAGGCGGCCGCGCTTTCCAGCATCATGCGCGCCGTGGCGCCGGCCTCGCGCATGGGATCGTAAAAATCGCGAATGGATTCCGAGCCGTCCGTGTCCTGGCTGCCGTACTTCGCGTCGCCAATGGCCTGCTCGATCTTCACGCGTGCCCAGTCCGCTTCGAGTTCTTCGGCCACAATCATCGGCAAAGACGTGCGGATGCCCGTCCCCATTTCCGAGCGATGCGCGATGATGATCACCCGTCCGTCCGGTTCCAGGCCCGAGATAAACGCTGGGCTGCCAGGTGGCGTCGCCGGTGGTGGCAGCCGATGCTTCATCGGCAAGACGCTCGCAGCCGAGGACCAGCGCGCCGGCCGAGAAAACACCGCCGAGGAAACCGCGGCGGCTGACTACCGAATCGATCGATTCAGCTTTCGGCTTTCATGCTTTCACCCCCGCTGCCATCTTCACGGCCTGCCGGATGCGTTGATACGTTCCGCAGCGGCAGATGTTGCCCTGCATGGCTTCATCGATATCGCTGATCGGTCGGCTTAGGCTTTTCTTTCAGCAGCGACGCCGCCTGCATGATCTGGCCGCCCTGGCAATAGCCGCACTGCGGCACGTTGACCGCTCGCCAGGCTTTTTGCAGAGGATGGTCGCCGTTGGGGCTGAGCCCTTCAATGGTCGTGATGCGCTTGCCGGCCACGTCGCTCATATTGGTGACGCAGCTGCGCGTCGCTTTGCCTTCCACGTGCACGGTGCAGGCGCCGCACAGGCCCATCCCGCAACCGAACTTCGCGCCGGTCAGTTCCAGCAGATCGCGCAAATACCACAAGCACCGGCATGGCGGGATCGCCGTCATATTGTTTAACTGATCCATTCACTGTGAGTTGAATCATGCTCGTTCCTTTCCTTTTCCGCTTGCTTACGCGCGCGGCTCGGTTTCGGCGTGGATCGGATCAACCCAGCGCACGGGGCTCGGCTCCTCCACAGGTTCGAATATCCAGATTAACTACTACAGCCTCGTTGTCGCTGCGGACCAATACACACTCCAGCGTTTCGTCGCTGGAAGCATTGATCTCCTGGTGCGGCACATACGGCGGCACGTAGATGAAATCGCCCGGGCCCGCCTCGGCCACGTATTCCAGGCGATCGCCCCAGCGCATCCGGGCCCGGCCGCGCAGCACGTAGATCACGCTTTCCAGCGCGCCGTGGTGATGAGCGCCGGTCTTGGCATTCGCGAAGATGCTGACCGTCCCGGCCCAGATTTTTTGCGCGCCCACCCGCGCGTAGTTGATTGCGGCGGCGCGATTCATTCCCGGAGTCTGCGCGGTGTTGGCGTCGAGAGAATCCTTGGGGATTACTTTAACCCCATGAGTTTTCCAGTCAACCTTGTCCGCGTCGCTCATTTATTGATCCAGTTTAACCGACTTTGCACGATTCAACGTAGAGTCCCATGTTAGCCTTGCAGGATGGCGCCAAGGCTGGCTGTTGCGCTCCTGGTTTTGCGTTCCTGCGCTACGGAGCCGTTCCGGACTTTCAGTTGCAGAAGATCGGCAATGGAATTTGGGCCGCGATTGTTAAGGACGAGGGGCTGGCCGGCGGCAACGCCGGATTTGTGATCGGCGACGACGGCGTCCTGGTGATCGACACGTTCCAGGATCCCGCGGCCCGCGAAGGCGCTGCTCGGCGAGATTCGCAAGCTCACGCCTTTGCCTATTCGTTTCGTCGTTAACACGCATTATCACCTGGATCATGTCAACGGCAATGACGTGTTTGCCGCGGCTGGAGCCACCATTGTGGCGCATCGCAACGTGCGCGCCTGGATGCGCACTGAAAATATCAAGATGCTGGATCCTCCGGTGACGCCGGAGAAGAAGGCGCGCGTCGAATCGCTCACGCTGCCGACGGTGGTCCACGACAGCTCACATCGAGCTCTACTTGGGCTCGCGCCGGATCAACGTTCGCTATTATCCCGGCCACACCGGCGGCGATTCCGTGGTCTCAATACCGGACGCCCACGTTGTGTTCTGCGGCGACATGTTGTGGAAGGAGCATGTTCCGAACCTGATCGACGCCACCACCAAAGCTTGGGTTGAATCGCTGGACGCGATGCAAAAGGATTACGGGCCATCCACCTGGGTTCCCGGGCACGGCGGCGTCGCCAACGCTCAGGATGTTCTGACCTTCCGAAAATATCTCGCCGACTTGCGCGCGGGAGTGCGGCGCGAGCAAGCCGCAGGGAAATCAGGTGACGCCCTGGTGCAGGCGCTGTTGCCGGGCCTGAAATCCAACTATGGCAAATGGGGATTCTTCAACGACTACGCCGCCCTGGATATCGAACAGACCGCGCAAGAGTTGTCGGGGACGAAAAGGCTGCCGCCTAATCCGCAGCCATAGCTTCGGAGCGGCTGGCGCTTTGGCCGGATCCAGAAAGATGGTCTGGTGCGCGATGCGGGCCAGCGACGCGCGATGCGTGATCAGAATCGCCGTGCGGCCCTCGGCCACGCGGACCAGCGTTTCCGCAATAGCGCGCTCGTTGGCTTCATCCAGCGCCGAGGTCGGTTCGTCGAGGATCAAGACTTTCGGATTCGCCAGCAACGCCCGCGCCAGCGCGATGCGTTGGCGCTCGCCCGCCGAAAGCGTCTGGCCGCGTTCGGCGATGATGGTGTCGTAGCCCTCGGGCAGAGCCAGAATCCGTTCGTGAATGGACGCCGCCTGGGCCGCGCTCACGATTTCGTCGTCGCGTGGCGTCCGGGCCGCGCGTAGGCGATATTCTCGCGCACGCTGGCGTGAAACAGATAAGGCGCTTGATCCACCAGCATCACCGCGTGGCGCAAGTCGGCGAGCGGAAGATCGCGCAGATCCCGGCCATCGATGCGGATCGCGCCCGCGTCCGGATCGTAAAAGCGGACCAGAAGATCCGCCAGCGTCGATTTGCCCACGCCGCTCGGGCCCAGGATCGCGCAGATGGTGCCCGGCGCCACTCGGAACGAGAGATCTTCCAGCACCGCATCGCCGCCGTAGCCGAACGAAACGCGATCGAACTCGATTTCGCCGCGAACGTTGACCGAAGCGGCTTCGCGCCAGGCCGGTCGACGATCTCGGCGCGCGTATCGAACAGCTCCCAGACTCGCGAAAGAGAGACGCCGCCCGTTACCAGATTGCTGTACAGGCTCATCAGGTTCTGCACGGGCGAGAGCAGGCGGAGATGGTAGGCCATTAATGGCGACCAGAGAACCGGTGGTCAGCGCGCCGTCGATCACCAGCTTGCCGCCGTAGAGGAAAATCGCGGCCGTGGAGAGCGTCAGGATGGTCCCGGGAACCGCGCCGGAGAGGAACGACATGAGCTGCATGCGCATCAGCGCGTCCAGGAAGCTCTGATTTCGCGCGCGAAACCGCTCCACTTCCCGCGATTCCGCTCGCGCCGACACAACCAGGCGAATGCCCAGCAGCGTTTCCAGCAGAAAGCTTCCGATGTCGGAACTGCGCTCGCGGACCGCTCGCACGCGCGTCGCCAGACGATGTTGATAATGTTGCAACGCCCAGACGCTGGCGGGAACCGCCGCCACGCTCACCAGAAACAGCCGCGGACTGAGCGCGATCATGATGGCGGCGCTGCCAATCAGAAACACGACGTTCGAGAGCACGCTCAACAAGCTGTCGGCGGAGACGCGCTGCACCTCGGCGATATCATTATTAATGCGCGAGACCACATCGCCCAGCTTTCTGCCGCGCCCAGAAGCGCGGCGAAAGCGTTTGCAGGTGCCGGTAGAGCGCCAGCGCGCATGTCGAAAAGCACGGAAGCCGAAACGCGCACGTATTGATAGCTGGAGAAGATATTCAGCACAAATCCCAGCACGGTAACGCCGAACATCAGCCCGCTGACGATCAGCAGCATGCGCAGATTGCGCTTCGACAGCGCGTCATCGATCAGAAGCTTCGAGATGTAAGGCTGCAGCAGGCCGAATCCGGTGGCGGCGATGCCGGCCAGCAGCACAAACACCAGGCGCGGCCAGTAGGGGACGATGAAGCGCAGCGCGCGGCGATAGCCATCTAGAGGAATGCCCCGGTCCGGAATGCCGGTCAAGAGCCCCGTTCGCGTGGAATGCTTTTGTCGCCATGACCACTTTGTTAATAGCACATGTCGGAGCGATGGGCGCGGAGCGAGATGACTCCCATAAAGAACTTTTTTATTCCCGGCAGCGTTACTAACGGTGTATGATATTCGGATAAGGTTATGAAAATCCTGCTTGCATCGATTCTGGTGTTGCCTTTGCTTGCACAGGGCCAGAAGCCGCAAGCTGCCCCGTCCGCAGAGCCGGCTAAATCGGCGCCCGAAGAGGGCATCCCGGTCACCAATCAATTGGTAATCTCCAAGTGCGGAGGCTTGCCACACCAAAGACGAAAAGGGCAACATGCTGCGCATCTCCTGGGAGCGCGCCACGCCCGAAGGCTGGGAAGAAGCCATCAAGCGCATGGTGCGTTTGCGCGGCGTCAGCCTGACGCCGGACGAAGCCCGTTCCATCCTGAAGTATCTGGCAACCTATCACGGCCTGGCGCCCGAAGAGGCCAAGCCGATCATGTACTACGCCGAGCACCGGATTCAGGACGAGACCAACATCCCCAACGACAACGTGCGGGGCGCTTGCGCGAACTGCCATGCGATGGCGCGTCCGCTATCCTGGCGGCGCTCGGCGGAGGATTGGAAAGATCTCGCCAATTTGCACGTCGCCCTCTATCCGCAGGCCGACGAGGCCTTCCGGCTGGGGATCAGTGCCGGCGGCTTCGATGAAGAGCGCCACCACCTGGATCCCGGCGCGCCCCTGCCGGTGGACGACGCGCTTGCTTATCTCAGCAAGACCGCTCCGCTGCACACGCCGGAGTGGGCCGCCTGGCGCGCTCGCATGCGTGCGCCGAAGCTGGCTGGACGATGGATCGTCTCGGCCTACATTCCGGGCCGCGGCAAGTTTTATGGAGAGATGGAAGTGGAAGCCGGCCAGCGGAACCGACGACGAGTTCACCACCACGCGTGAAGCTGACATCCGTCAAGGACGGCACCACCATCTCGCGCACCGGGCACAGCCTGGTCTACGCGGGCTATGCCTGGCGCGGCCGGTCCAAAGGGAACGCCGGCGGCCAATGCCGCTCCTGACGATCTGGGTAGCGAAATGCGCGAAGTGATGTGGATTTCGCCCGATCAATCCACGGCCGAAGGCCGCTGGTTCTGGGGCGAATATCAGGAATTCGGCTTCGACGTGAAAATGCAGCGTGCCTCCGCCGATCCAACTTTGATCGGCGTGGATCGCTCCTCGCTGAAGACCGGCTCGCAGGCGCACGCGCGTCCGCTTGATCGCGGAGAGCTTGCCCGCGCAGATCGCGCCGGCGGATCTGGATTTCGGCACCGGCGTGACGGTGAAGCGCATCGTTTCCCACACGCCCACCGAAATCGTGGCGGAAGTGGACGTGGCCGCCGACGCCGTTCCGGGCAAGCGCGACATCGCCTTCCGCCGCTCGGTGCTGCAAAGCGCGATCGCGGTTTACGATCGCATCGATTACATCAAGGTGACGCCGGACTCGGCTCTGGCGCATCTGGGCAGCGAAACAGCATCCCAAGGGCTATCAGCAGTTCGAAGCCATCGCCTACCAGCGCGGCGCGGACGGCAAACCGCACACCGCCGACGATGTCGAACTCGGGCCCATCGACGCGAATTGGACGGTGGAAGAGTTTTACTCGGTCTATGGCGACGACGACAAGGAATTCGTCGGCTCTTTGAGCAACACCGGCTTCTTCACTCCGGCCTCCGACGGCCCCAATCCGCAGCGCAAATTCAGCCGGAACAACTACGGCGACGTTTGGGTGGTGGCCACGGCGAAGGACGAAAAAGACAAGGACGGCAAGCCGCTGATCGGCAAGTCGTATTTGGTGGTGACGGTTCCAACTTACATCAAGTGGGATCAGCCGGAGGTGGGACAATGACGCGCTGACGTCGTCGCCAATGCCACCCGCGTTTATCGCTTGGGCGAGTTTCACCGCTTTGAATCGGCCGGCGCGAATTTTCTCTACCTGGTCCCGGCGGGCGCGATCTTCGCCGTGGACACCGCCGTCGGCAAACTGATCGAGTGCCTGGCTGCCGGGCGAATTGCCGCACGAGCAATTGGTGGACGATCTGGCGGCCAGCGGCCTCACGATTGAGGACGCCGAGGAGTTGATCGAGGAGATGGCTCACGCCAACGTGATCGTCGGCCGCGATTCCAGTTCCCGACCAGCCGCAGCCCCTGCCCGACGTTTTTCCCATCCAGACGCTGGTGATGAACCTCACCAACCAGTGCAATCTGTCCTGCCAATACTGCTACGAGTTCGGCGCCGACAAAGTGGCCACGCCCGAAGGCAAGCCGAAGTTCATGGACGTGGAAACGGCCAAGACTTCGGTGGATTTTCTTCTGGCGCAATCGGGCGACCGGCGTTCGATTCACATCACTTTCTTCGGCGGCGAAACGCTGATGAATTTTCCGCTGCTGAAGCAAGTGGTGGCTTACGCCAACCAGCGCGCCAGCCGAGCAGGGGCGCCACATCGACTTCAGCCTCACCACCAACGCCACGCTGCTGACGCCGGCCATCATCGAGTTTCTCTCCGAGAACCACATCGGCGTCACCGTCAGCATGGACGGTCCCAAGGAGATGCACGATCATCTGCGCGTCTTCGCCAACGGCAAGGGCAGCTACGACATCATCGAGCCGAAGGTGCGGGCGCTGATTCAAAACCATCGCACCCGGCCCATCACGGCGCGCGTCACGCTGACCGCCGGCGTCTCCGACGTGATCCGCATTTTCCGCCATCTGAAGCAGGATCTGGGATTTCACGAGGTTGGCTTCGCGCCCGTGACCACTTCGCCGAATCAGCTCTACGCCATCAACGCGACAGGGCATGGACAGCGTGCTGGATCAGTTCCACATGCTGGCCGAGGAATATCTGGAGCACGCGCTGCGCGGCGAATCGCACGGTTTCTCGAACGTCAGCGACACGCTGGCCGAGCTGTGCCAGGGTGTGAACAAATCGCATCCCTGCGGCGCCGGCCTGGGCCTGCTGGGCGTGGGACCCTCCGGCGACATCGCGCCGTGCCATCGTTTTGTGGATTCCGACGCGCACGCGCTGGGGCACATTTCCACCGGCATCGACAAAGCGAAGCAGGCCGATTTTCTGAACCGCGGCCACATCGATTCCAAATACGATTGCCACACCTGCTGGGCGCGCCCGCTGTGCGCCGGCGGCTGCCATCACGAAGCATTTGTGCGCTACGGGGACACCGGCCATCCCAATCTTCACTATTGCGATTGGATCCGGGACTGGACCGACACGTGCCTTGAGAATCTATGGCGCGATCGCGGCCAAGAATCCGGGATTTTTGCAGCAGTTTGCGGAAAGGAAAGCATCATGAAACACATGCGAGCGTTGAACAAGAAAGCCGCCCGCATCGACGATTACGTGGCTTCGCGCACCGAGGATGTCGTCGGCCATGCAGGACCGTCCGTCCACGCCAGCAGCGTCCCCACGTTCCGATGGGATGCGCGCTGATGTTCACGCCCGGCTGGGAAGTGGATGCGGCCGGCGGCACGGCCGGGCTTTGCCAGCCCGTGGAGCGCGACATCTACGATTGCTTTGTCAGTTGCTATTGGCCGGCGCAGGTTCCCGATCATTTGAACAACGCGCCCGACTGGACGGCCAAATGCGCCACCGCGACCAAGGACTGGCGAAATCTCGATCTGGTGTTCCCATAAACTATGGCCATACCACGACTGACATTGCTAGCCGCCAGTTGCGCGGCTCTGGCTGGTTTTGCCAGCGCCGGTACTCTGTACCTGCCGGCTTATCCCGCCGCCGTTCTCGTCTTCGACGAGGCCAAGGCCCAGATTGTCGACCGCATTCCGCTCGAGACCGGCACTCCCATGTCGATCCGCCTGTCGCCGGATCACAAGAAGATCTACGTCACCACCATCGACCACAACGGCATCGAGGTGATCGACGTCGCGACGCGCAAGGTGATCAATCACTTTGTGCTGAATACGCCCACCAAACAATATCGCTTCTTTGACGGGCACGCCGGATCCCGCAGGGCAAGCTGTTCTACGCGGTCACCAAGGAAATCACCAAGTTTCCGGAACACTATGAGGTCGCCAAGCCGAAGTACACCGTGGTCGATCTGGAACAGCAGAAGATCGTCAAGACCGTGGACATCCCCAAGGAAGAAGAGCCCAGAACCAAGGCGACTACGGAGTGGGATGCGATTGAGATTTCGCCCGACGGCAAGTATCTGTATCAGTTCGGCGAGAAGATCACCATTCTCCAAGCCAGCGATTTCAAGGTGGTGGATCACATCGATCTGGCGCAGACCGGATGCTCCCGGCATGGAGAACGTGCATTTCGGCAGCGATCTCGATCTGATCAATTCGCCGGGCGAGCACACCGGCATGTTCGTTTGGTCCGACCCCGTCGTTCACAACCACGTGTTTGGCCTGGCTCGCTTCGACCTGACCACCAAGCAGCATGGACTTCAATCCCATTGGACCGGCTCCGGCCGGCATGGCGGGCATTGAGGTGACGCCGGACAAGAAATGGGCCTACACGGTGGTGGCCAACGGAAAGCACGGGAACAAGCGCTGCGAGTTCTGGGCGTTCGACCTTACGAGCGACCGCATCACGCAAAAGGCCGAGGTTCCGTGCCGCACGCGCTTCACGCTGGGCATTTCCGCCGATGGCAAGAAGCTCTACATCTACGGAGCGGGCTTTGATATCGAAGTCTACGATGCCGCCACGCTCAAGTACGAGAAGACCTGGGATCTGAACAACGACGTCACGTACGCCGGGATCGTCGTTGTCCCCGAGACCGTTGACCGCTCCCTACGGTCGCGGCTCAGTAACGTCATGATTCTGCACCACTGTCGATACTGAGCCGCGACCAAAGGGAGCGGACAATGGCGAGCGGAACAAGATGGATGTTCTCATCCGTGGCGACGGCGTGGCGGCCTATTGCTGCGCTTACCTGCTGACTAAAGCCGGCTTCCGGGTTGATCTACAACCGGTGGATCGTCCGCGATTGCCGGTGATCATGCTGGGCGACCAGGCGCTCGCGCTGATCCGCGACATTTTCGACCAGCCGGGCTTGTTCGCCGATCTGCCTCGCATCCGCAAGCGCGTGGTGGCTTGGGGACCCGGCGCGAAGCCGGTTGCGCTGGAACACTCGGCCGTCGTGGTATCGGAAGAGTTGCTCTCGCAAAGCATCCGGCCGGCGCTCGTTCCCAACGGCGATCTCGCGACTCTGGACGATTTTCGCCGCGCCGCCTCTTCCCGCCGCGGCGGTCCAACATTGCTTTGGCTCGCGCATGGCGTCCGCAGCGCCCGTGATGCTGAAGGAAGACTCCGATCCCGCCGCCTGCTGGATCGAATCGCTCGAAAGACGGCTGGTTGTTTCTGGTGCCTGGCTGGCTCCTGGCGGTGGGAGCGACAGCCGAAACGTTGCTCGCCGCGCAGCCGGGTGGTGGCGCCTGAGATTGCCAACATGCGGCTAAGAGCTCGGGCGAGTTCCCGGCCTACGCGCGAATCGCGTCGCCGCTCTGCGGCGTCCAGGTTGGCTGGCCTGCGGGACAGCGGCCATGGCCTTCGATCCAATCTGCGGCGACGGAACCGCGCACGCCATCCGTGAAGCGATCCTCGCCGCGGCCGTGATCCGCGCGCTTGCTCGTGGCGACCCGGTGAACGACTTCTATCACACTATGAAGCGCGGCTGACAGCCGGATTCCAGCGTCATCTCCGCGTGCCGGCAGTTCTACCTGTCGGGCGGCGCCGGTTCGTTGTGGCGATCCGAACTGGAAGCCATCGATCGCGGCATCGAGTGGTGCCACGCCGCGCTAGCCGCTCACCAGTTTCCGCTATCAATTGCGAGGCTTCGAATTGGAAGCGGTCCGCTGAATTCCCTCGTCGCCCGCGGCCAGCAACGCTGCCGTGGCGTACCCGGTGGCGGCGTCGCTCATGAACTTCTCCGGGATCGTGCCGGCGGCGTGCTTGTGGTTCATCGACTCGGCCGGCCCAGTAGCCATCGGCATTCTGATGAGTCCGCAGCCATGCCAGCGCGCTGCGATAGCACTGGATCTGAGGCCTTTACGCCCGGCCTGTTCCAGGGCGAACGCAGCCAGCGCGGTCGCATAGCTATTGGAGCCAACCGAAGGCGGCGCCGCGTCGTGCTGATTCCAAGGACCGAGCGATGCCAGTGTCCAGCCGCCGTCGGCTTCCTGTTTGCGCCAGAGCTCCTCCAGAATCGCCTGCCTTGTCGGATTCGCCGAGCACAATCCCGTAGTTTGGACGACGCCCACAGCAGGAACAGCCGGTTATGCAACGGCGTGTTTCGCTGCTCCGCCCGCAGATAGGCGGTCAGCGCCGCGACATTGCGCTGGATCTCCGGGCGCGACTGATAATCCCCCGGAGCCAGACCGGTGGCCAAAGCGCCTAGAGCCGCGCCATAGTACGGGGAGTCCTTCGTTTCCCACGGGTCGAGGTCGAAGTCGGACCACAGCCAGGCTCCTTCGTCCGGCCCGCTCTTCAGCTGGATCGACCACATCCGTTCGAACGCCTTTTCCCCTTCCGGGCTCAGCTTGCCGCGCGGCGCGTCTGTCCATCGCCATCACCACCGAGGAAAGTACCACTTGCGCCCGTACACTTGATCGCCAATGATGGCCCTTAACGCCACCGAACAGATCCTTGGCGTCCGTGCGGATCACTGTGGCGCGCATGCTTCTACCAGCAAGTCCTCATACAGCGTGGGCCCGGACTTCTCGTCGAGCGACCTGCCGAGGGCCGGGCGCGAGACCAGGTACGGCAGGCCGGTGTGGCAGGATACGCACGCCACGCCCGAGGCATGCGCGTTCGGCCACGCCGCCCATTCTTTCTGGCGCGAATCCATGTATTGCTCGGCCAGCCGGGCGTTCCAGTTCTGACAAAATGCGGGCGCGGCTGCAAGAGTCAAGAGAGCGGCAAGACGAATCGACATAGAGGATTCTCGTTAGCTGGGAGTATAGCCCGAATCGGCCAACGGGTCCAGCGCGAACTTTGCGCAACTTGCACAAGGTTGGTCCTTGACACGATTGCAACGGTTGGTTATACTCAACTCCAAATTTCATCTAACCCACGTTGGTTTTTTCTTTATAGCAGGGGCAGCGGACGCAACGATGCGCCTGCGGTTTTGAAAGCTGCAATGGTCGTCCAACTGATTGCAGTGTAAACGTATGCGGCCGTGCGAGTCGCGTTTCGATGGCAAAGCTCTTGCAATTTGCGTAGGGGCAACCACTGCGACGGAGTCGGCTGGAGCTCTGCGAGGAGCGGCCGAATGCACTCGGCATAAGGTCCATCGAAAACTTTGATGGATGTTCTTTATAACTTTGTTACGGCTTTTTAACGTCCGCCTTTTGAATTGGCAGGACCGCTCGAAATTAAGAAGGAGAGATCTGATGTCCTCTGCATGTTCCCCAACATACCCGGTTTCTTTTGTAACTCGTGACCGCCGATGGATGCGTCTCGCGTTCCATCTGGCCATCGCGATCTTTTGCGTTCTGGCGTTCTGTAAGATGAGCTACGGCCAGTCAACTTTCGGCACGGTGCTGGGTACCATCAAGGATCCCTCCGGCAGCTTGATCCCCAAGGCGATGGTCAGTCTCATGAACACCGGAACCAGCGCGGAGCATACCACCGTCACCAACTCGAACGGAGCCTACGAGTTCGTCAACATGGAGATCGGGAATTACAAACTCACCGTCGAGCGCCTGGCTTTCAAAAGACCGAGTACCAGGCGTTCGACGTGGCCGCCCGAGCCACCATGCGTATCGACATCGATCTGAAGGTTGCGTCGCAAGCTACCTCGGTGACCGTCGAGGCCGTGGCCATCGTGCAAACAGATGCCTCCAACGTATCGGAGACCAAGGGTAGCCTGGAGTTAACCAACCTCCCAGTGGCCATCGCCACACGTTCCTCCGGCTCCACCAGCGCTTACTCCACACTGACTGCGCAGCCGGGCGTGCAGATCGACAACAACAACAACATCGATGGTTGCGGGAGCCGGGCCTTCGCAGCTTTCAGTCACGGTCGACGGCATCAGTTCCGTCGGACCGGGATCGTTGGGGGCGCTCGCTGAAATGTTCCCGTCCTTCAACTCCATCGAGGAAATCAAGATCAGCGAGATGCTGAATCCGGCCGAGTTTGGAGGTGTCGCCGACATCACCACCATTTCCAAGTCGGGCACCAACGAGTTCCATGGCGGCGCGTTCGAGAACGTTCAGAACACCGATTTCAATGCCGCCGACACCTTCAGCCACATCAGTCACCGAAGACAAGCTGAACGACTTCGGCATCTACCTGGGCGGCCCGGTCATCATCCCGAAACTGTACAACGGCCGCAACAAGACGTTCTTCTTCGGAAGCTTCGAGCGGCTGCGGTTGCCGAAGTCGTACACCTATGTCTTGAGCGTCCCCACGCAGGCCATGCGGAATGGCGATCTGTCCGCCTATCTCGATCCCAGCCAGGGCGGTTCGGCCAACCTGTTGACGGGCTATCCAGGCAATATCATTCCCAAAAGCCAGTTGAGTCGCCTATGCGCAAAAACTGCTGAACCTCATCTATCCCATTGCCCAACTACGGCGCGCCCGGCGCCATCGCGAATAACTATCTGGCCGACTATCCGATTCCGATCAACAGCGCCCAAGGCGACGTCCGCATGGACCAGAGCCTTGGCCCCAAGCATATGATCTTTGTCCGCTACACCTACAAGAATCGCCGCATCACAGACTCCGCAAAGAGACGGCTACGGCCCCAGCTCAACCCGAGCAGCCCGCTCCTGGGAGGCGTCTCGACGCCGGAGATCTACAATTCTCTAGCCACATCCTACAACTGGGTGATTTCTCCGTCGCGTTGTGAACGAGCTGCGCGGCGGCTTTAGCGTGGTGCGATCGCAACACCACGTTTGGCATAACGGCTCAGCAAGCCGCAGACGCTTTGGGTCTGACCGTTGGTCCCGGAGCTCTGCCGCAGGCCCTGCCCGCCGGAGACGATATCCCGACCATATCCCTCGCTGGATTCATGGGAATTCAGGGCCAGCAGAACGACTTAAATCCGCACGAGGGCACCTACGAAGCTCACCGACAGCTTGACCTGGACCAAAGGGAAACACACCCTCAAGTTTGGCTTTGACTGGCGGTATCTCAGCAGCCTCAACACGCAGGTATTCAACAATTACCGCATGGGCGACTATACGTTCAATGGCTCGGTGATGAGCGGGCTGCTCGGGGCCCGGCAACGCCGTTCCGCTTGCCTCTTTTCTGCTGGGCTATCCCGATCTGACCGCCATCTCCACGGTGATCAACCCAAACACGGACGCCTACTCGAAAGCCTATGCGACTTTCGTGCAAGACGACTTGAAGGTTTCGCAGACCCTCACCATCAACTATGGCTTGCGCTGGGAATACCATCCCGGCTTTCAAAGACAAGAACGACAACGTGGTGAATTTCGATCCGTACTATCAAAATATTGTAAACGGGCAGAACACCGGAGCGGTCATCGTGCCCAACCAGGCCGCCTTCGTCAATATCAATCCGGGATTTGTACAGTCCATCGCTCCCACTCCGATCATCACTGCGGCACAGGCTGGTGTTCCATCCAACTTGCGCTTCTCGTCCAAGAAAGATTTCGCACCTCGCATCGGCTTCGCTTGGCGCGTTTTCAACAACAACAAAACGGTCCTGCGCGGCGGATATGGACGATTCATCGAATCGTTGCTCAGCGGCACGGCCATCAACGGTTGGTCGGTGGGAGCGAGCGATGTCGGATACTTCACTAATTCCATGCAACAACGGCGTTCCCCAATTCTCGTTGCCCTATGCCTGGCCTTCCAACATCGCGCAACCGGGTACGCAGTTCTTCGACTTAGCCTCAGAGATCAAGTACAAGGATCCCATCGTCGAGGAATGGAACCTCACGCTGGAACAGGATCTCGGCAAAGGGGTGGGGCTGCGCGTTTCCTACGACGGCAACCATGCATACAACATTCCCACCGTCGTCAACGCCGACCAGGTTCAAACAAACAGCGTGGGCTTCAGCGATCCGCCTCCATCCAGGCCACCATTCCATTCCCGCTGATGTCGTACATTGCCACGGGAACAAGTCTGCTGGGATTTGGCAACTTACCAGGCTGGAACCATCTCCGTGCATAAGCGCAGCGCTAACTTCCAATTCGAGGTCGGCTACACGTACACTCGCGACTTGACCAACATCAATGGAGCGCCGATTGCCAGCGCCAGCAGTTACGCCACCGAATTCGGCAATACTTTGAGCGATCCTTACCATCCCGGTGTCGATTACGGCAATACGCCTTTCGCACGCCGCCAGCGCTTTCTGGCGTCGTTTCTCTATGAGCTTCCGTTCGGAAAAGGCAGAACGTTCCTGAACAGCAACCGCCTTATGGATCGTGGTTGTAGGCGGCTGGGAACTGAGCGGCGTGATGCTCTTCCAGAGCGGTCCGTTCATGTCCGTTGCGACGCTCAACGATCCATCCGGCACCGGTTACAACCTCTTTAACTACAACGGTGGGCGAGCCGACACGGTGCCGGGAGTAAGTCCCTACGCCGGCCAGTCGATCAACCAATGGATCAATCCCAACGCGTTTGTCGATCCGAACAACAATATCGGCCGATTCGGCGACGCAACTTCAGGCGACGTAACCGGCCCTGGTACGCAGGCCGTTTCGCTTTCGCTGATCAAGCGGTTTACCATCAAGGAACGATTACGGGCGGAGATCGGAATGCAGGTAGCCAATGCATTCAACCATGCCAACTATTCCCCGCCTGACACGTTGACTCTGGGCGAGTCTGGCTTCGGCCAGATTACGGCGTTGCAAAGCGCGGAGGGCGCCGGACCCCGGCAGATCCAGCTGACCGCGCGCATCACGTTCTAAGATTGCTACTTTTGCCTCGACTTCGGCTCGCGATTCTGCTGCTCGGGATCGCGAGCCTTTCTCTCGCTCAAACCAAAAACCACGGCGTCGTTCGGCCGCTCTCCGAAGTCAAGTTGCTCCCCGATGACGACGTCAAATGCCTTTTCTCGAGCGTGGAGACGGGCGATCCCGCCAAGGGCCCGTCCACCATCATCCTGAAAGCTCCGCCGAATTGTCTGGTTCCCTGGCATTACCACACGGCCGCCGAACAGCTGATGGTGACCGAAGGAAGCGTCCGGACCGAAATGGACGGCATGCCTGCGCAATTGTTAGGGACAGGAGGGTTCGCGATGATGCCGAGCAAAGCCAAGCACCGGTTCTCGTGCCAGCCGAAAACCGCTTGCGTGATGTTTGTAACCTTCGATCGCCCTTATGACATCTTCTGGGTGAAAGATAATAAGAGCAAATGAGACGAACACTGATCCTGTCCGCGGCCGTGGCCCTCTTCACCACGGCGGTTTACTCCGCTCCCGAACCTCTGCTCGGAACCTGGCGTCTCGACAGCCAGGAAGTAAACGGCCAAAAAAGCGCGGCCGAGCCGCTCACGCTGAAGATCACGCAAGCGGGCGATAAGGTGGCATTCGCTTTCTCCGTGCCCGTCAATGACGTCTATTTCGTCAGCATGACGTACACCGTGAAGCTGGATGGCACTGAAGCCGACGTGAAGAACGCCAAAGGGGACAAAGTGGGCACCGTCCAAATGAGTGTTAGTGGCCCATCGCAATACAAGCTCACTTTGAAAGGACCGAACCACCCCGACAGCTCCGGCAGGCTGACGGTCTCGCCGGACGGGAAGACCTTGACCAGCGAAACAGAATACCGTGCAGGCCGGACCCGGCGGCCGGTCCATCCATTCCAAGCAGCTCTTCGCGCGCTATTGACCGGCGACCGACCGAGCCGCGACCGTAAGGGAGCCGGTCATGAGTTTCCTCCACCGCTACTTCCACCGCCCCCAGCAAGTCGCCCTGCGCCGGCTGAACTTTCAGGTGCATCTTTGGGTTGGGATCATCCTCACTCTGTACATGGTGGTGATCGGCGTCACCGGATCCATTCTGGTATTTCGCCCGGAGATTGGAGCGGCTGTGCGGTCTGAAGCCCTGGCAAAATATCCGGGTCAGAGAGCCGGTCGCCGACATTGGGGACGTTGTCGATAACCTCAAGGCCGCCTACCCGCGCCTCCGCATCGTTTCAGTGGATGCACCAACGGAGGAACGATGCCACTTTCGTTGCCGTGCTGGAAGGGCGGGGCCGGATCAAAGTGGCGTGCGGGCCGACCGAAGGCAAGGTTCTCGGCGAATTTCCGAGAGGGCGCAATTGGTTGGACATGGTTCAGGAGCTGCACGAGAGCTTGCTGATTCATCCGGGGAGCCAGGGCCGTATGTGGAACGGAGTTGGCGCGGCGTTCCTGCTGTTGTTGAACGTCACCGGCATGGTGATCTGGTGGCCGGGCATACGAAATTGGAAGCGCGCCCTGAAGGTGGACTTCCAAAGAAACTGGCGGCGGATCAACTTCGACCTGCACCTCGCGGTGGGCTTCTGGACCATTCTGATCGCCTCCTTCTGGGCCGTCAGCGGGATCTATTTCGGGTGGCCCCGCCAGGTGTTTCTTTTCGTGAATTCGCTGTCTCCGGTGATTACCGCGCGGCCGCCAGCCATCAGCGTTTCGCCCGGAGATCGCTCTTCCGGAACCCGATCTACGCTCGCTGGTCCAGCAGGCGCGCAGCCTCGATCCCGGAACTACGCGTCGGCGGGATCGCGTTCCCCTATAGCCGCAGAGCGCCGCTCGGCATCCTGATGCGCCGGGGCAACAGCGTCGGCCGTGAGTACGTGGACACGGTGTACTTCAATCCCTATAGCGGCGACTATATTTCCACCTGGCGCTACGGAGTGAACCAGAGCCTCGGCGACTGGATCATCTGGTCGCAGGTCCCATTGCATTTCGGCACCTATTGGGGGCTGGGCGTTAAGCTGGTCTGGGCTGCCGCGGGCTTGGCCATCCCGCTGCTCGCGATAACCGGACTGCTGATGTACTGGAATCGGGCGCTGCGAAGAAGATGGAAGACGGCTGCGAAAAGCCAAACCGGCAGCCGGTTGCGGCTTAGGCAGTTTCTCACAACCTTGTTCGTTTTTGTGCAACGTTTATGATAGGCTTATTGGAACAACACTATGGCAAAAACCAACTTCTGCCAGCCGCGATATCGCGACCTCCATTCATCCCTACACCAATCTGAAGCTGCACGAGACCGAAGGTCCGCTGGTGATCACCGAAGGCGATGGAGTTTTTGTCCGCGACGAAGACGGCAAGAGGTATCTGGAAGGGCTGGCCGGGCTGTGGTGCGTCAGCCTGGGATTTTCCGAGCGGCGTCTGGCCGAAGCCGCGTACCGCCAGATGTTAAAGCTGCCTTTTTACCACACGTTCGCTCATAAAGCCACCGATATTGGCATCGAACTCGCCGAAAAACTCCTGAGTATCGCGCCGGTTCCCATGTCCAAGGTGTTTTTTGTGAACTCGGGATCGGAAGCCAACGACACCGTGGTCAAGCTGGTCTGGTATTACAACAACGCCCTCGGCCGCCCGCGCAAGAAGAAGATCATCAGCCGCACCAAGGCCTATCACGGTGTAACCGTGGCCAGCGCCAGCCTGACGGGGCTCGCCGAACAATCATCGCGATTTCGATCTGCCCATCGCACAAGATCCTGCATGTCGAATGTCCGCACTTCTATCGCTTCGGCCTGCCTGGCGAAACCGAGGAAGCGTTTGCCAGCCGCATGGCCGATTCGCTGGAGCAGCGCATTTTGAGCGAAGGCCCCGACACGGTGGCGGCCTTTATCGCCGAGCCGATCATGGGCGCCGGCGGCGTGCTGCTGCCTCCCGCCACTTATTGGGAGAAAATCCAGGCTGTTTTAAGAAATACGACGTCCTGCTCATTGCCGACGAAGTGATTTGCGCGTTTCGGCCGTACCGGCGAGATGTGGGGAACCACCACCTACGGCCTGAAGCCCGATATGATCACCTGCGCCAAGGCGCTTTCCTCCGGCTACCTGCCGATCGGCGCCGTAATGGTTTCCGAAGCAATCTACGCCGCGCTGGTGAAGCAGTCCGAAAAAATCGGCGTGTTCAGCCACGGCTTCACCTACAGCGGGCATCCGGTGAGCCTCAGCCGTCGCTTTGGAGACGCTCAAAATCTACGAAGAGGACGACATGCTTTCTCACGTCCGCCGCATGGCGCCGCGCATGCAGGCTGGCCTGCGCCGATTCGCGGATCACCCGCTGGTTGGCGAGGTGCGGGGAATCGGGCTGATCGGCGCGGTGGAACTGGTTGCCGACAAAGCGACCAAGGCGCCGTTCGATCCGGCTCGAAGCGCGTGGGTCCGTTTCTGATCAAGCGCGCCCATCATCATGGCCTGATTCTGCGCGCCTTGGGCGACTCCATCGCGTTCTGTCCGCCGCTCATCATCAACGAAGCGGAGATCGATCTGATGTTCGAGCGATTCGCGCTCTGCGCTCGACGAGACACTTCCGGCTGGTTCGCAGAGCGCGGGCTCATGAAGGGCACGCTCGTTCCCGCGCATGGCAAAATAACTTCGGTTAAAACGTCGGCGGGGTGTTAATCCAGAGGATGAGCGTTTCGGTCTTCCCTGGGTTGGTCCAGCGATGCTGCGTCTTGCTGGAGAAATAAAAGCTGTCGCCCGCCCGAAGCTGGAATTCCTCGCCCGCCAATTCGATGTCCAGCCGGCCGCGCACCAGATAGAGAAACTCCTCGCCCTCGTGCGAGTAGGATTCGCCGCTGCCCGCGCCCGGGGCAAGGCGAAACAGATGCGGCTCCATCGTGATCTTGCCGGACGCCAGCAGCTCCATATGAACGCCGGGCCCGCCTTCCAGACTCTTGCGGTCGCCGCGGCCGCACCAACGGCCCGGTGCCATCGATCGGGTTGAAGAGATCGAGAATGTTGAGCCCGAAATACTGCGCCAGCTTGCGCATGATGCCGATGGAAGCGCCGCTCTGCGAGCGCTCCAGATTGCTGAGGAAACCGATGGATACGCCCACCGCGTTGGCCACCGTAGCCAGCGACTCCCCACGCTGCAGCCGCAGCTTGCGGAACCGGGGACCGATGGACGACTGCTCTTCCGCCGGGCCCGCCGCGCGATGGTTGAGCAGACCCTCTTGCCTCAGTTGATTCAGAATCGCCGGTGCGTTTAATCCCTGCACCCGGCGCAAATAAATGGCGCGCCGCAGAACCCGCAGGTCGTCGTTGGTGTACAGCCGGTACTTGCTCTGGCTGCGCGCCGGTCTGGCCAGCCCCAGCTTTTCCCAGGAGCGCACCATGGACGCGGATACACCCAGACGCTCGGCCACTGCGCCGACTTTCAGCGCTTCGCCGACTTTCCTCGCGGAACGCGTTGTCGTCTTCTTTCGGCCTGTCTTAGAAGAGTGAGAATTAGTGGACGCTTTGGACAAAGGGTGTCTCTACGTGGCCCGTTGGGCGGACTCATTGTTTGCTTATTGAGTATAGCAGTCAACTTGAAAGCAAATAATCCCGGCGCAGCCCTCCGAAGTGTTATTCTGAACCTCATAGCAAGCTTGCGATAGTTGGACAAGGTTGCGTCCAGCATCCACGTAGCGCAGTCGCGGGCGGGCGCTCCAACAAAACCACGGCAATATGGCAACGCCTTCCTCCAGCCCGGCCTCTCCGTCAGCTTCTCTGGTGCGCGCGCTCGGAGTGAGCGATTTAACCTGGCTGTATCTGGTGGCCGTGGTCAACCTGAATGTCGTGCCGGCCATCGCTGTAGGCGGCGTCCAAGTGATGTGGCTGATGGCTGCCGCCATCGTCCTCTTCTTTGTGCCGCAAGGAATCGGCGTCATCGAACTGGCGGAGCACCTGCCCGGCGAAGGCGGACTCTACCTCTGGACCAAGGAAAGCTTTGGCGATTTCCACGGCTTTATCTGCGGCTGGTGCTATTGGATGACGAACATGTTCTTCGTGCCGTCGTTGCTCTTTTCGGTGGCCGGCGTGACATCCTACATTGTCGGAGGAAACGCCTTCGCGAAACTCAACGATAGCCGCGCCTTCTTCTTCCTTCTGCCGGTTTCGTTGCTCTGGATCACGATCTTCGCCAATGTTCGCGGGCTGGGCGTAGGCAAGTGGGTAAACAACATCGGCGGCATCGGAGCCCTGGTAATCGGCGCCGCGCTGATGATCATGGGAACTATCGTGGTCGCCGAACATCGCGGGCTGGTGCACTGGAAAGATCTCGCGTCAGGCAGCTTCGGCGCTCTGCCATTCTCTTCGTTCGGAGTGCTGAGTCTGGCGCTGGTTGGAATGGAACTCGGGCCTATCATGGGCGATGAGGTTCGCGATCCGCGCCGCACCATACCGCGCAGTGTCGCCATCGGCGGCTCATTGTGCGCCTTGATGTATGTGGGCCTCACGCTCGCGCTGTTGACGGCGGTGCCGCAATCGCAAATGGCCGTGGTGCAAGGCCTGCTGCAAGCGGTGGACACCATGAGCGCCTCGTTCGGCATCGGTTGGATTTTGCTGCCGCTCGCGGTGCTGATGGCCGCTTCCATCGCGGGGTCGACATCGGCCTGGGTGAGCGGCTCCGCGCGCATCCTGTTTGTCTGCGGACTGGATCGCTACTTGCCCAAGGCCCTCGGCAAAGTTCATCCTCGCTATCATTCCCCGCACGTCGCGCTGATTATGTTCGGACTCCTGGCCACGTCCATCATCGCCATGAGCTTCATCGGCGCATCCGTGCAGGAGGCGTACCTCACGCTGCTGGATCTGGCGGTCGCGCTCCAAATGATCTCCTACATGTACCTCTTCCTGTCGCTCCTCAAGCGCGCGTTTTCCAAATCGTCGGAACCCCGCTACTTCCGGCGGCCAGTTTTACAAATGGCTTCTGTCTCGGGCCTGAGCATGGCCATTCTGGGCTTCTCGATGGCATTTGTGCCGTCCCGCCAGATCGCGTCCATCGGATCATTTGAATTGAAAATGTCCTTGACCCTGGGATTCATTCTGGCCTTGGCCAGCGGCCTATTCGTCTACTATTCGCGGCTGCGGCCCCCAGAAACCTCAGAGGCCGACTCCCTTACGGTCGCGGTTCAGTAACTGTAGAGCTGCGCTGGTGAGCCAAGCGGTTGCTCGTACCTTACTGAACCGCCCGCCAGCAGCACACTCGGAGACGGCCGGAAGTCGTGCCCGCACGCCGGTCGGAGACCACCCAAAGTTGTCCACGGGATCGACATCGACTTGGAAATTCCCCGGCCGTCGTGCACTGGGGCCCGCAGCCGAGCCGAAGACGAAAGGAAGTTGTGCACGCGACAACATCCACTCGAAGAAACCCGGACGGGTGGCAACATCGACTGGAACATCACCGGACGGGTGGCCCGTGAGCAAGCGGTCCTATCGCGGCTCTGTGAGCGGCTCCGGTATAGCGGCTCCATCGGCGCGCGGGTCGGACGCGGCGTAGTTCATCCCGGTCTTCGAGTTGTGCAGGATCGCCTGGCCGCGGCCCATGGTCTCCACGTACTCGCGTCCAATGCGGATCTCGTGGCCGCGCTCGGACAATTGCTGTAGCGTCTGCGCGGGCACGCGCGATTCAATGTAGACGTCACAACCAGGCGCGTTGTTCTTGAAGAAACGCGGCGCCTCCAAAGCTTCCTGCAGACTCATGCCGTAGTCGACATAGTTGGAAACGAACTGCGCATGAGCCATCGGCTGCACCGCGCCTCCCATGATTCCGAAGCCGATATGGTTGTCGCCCTTTTCCATGAACGCCGGGATAATGGTGTGGAACGGACGCTTGCCTCCGGCCAGCACGTTGGGATGTTTTGGATCCAGCGTGAAGCCCCCGCCTCGGTTCTGCAACGCGAAGCCCATCCCTTCCACGGTGACCTTTGAACCGAAGGAAGAGTAGAGGCTCTGAATCCAACTGGCGATGTTGCCGTCTTTATCGACCACCGTCAAATAGGTGGTGTTACTTCCAACCGGATCACCAGCCTTCACTTCGCAGTTCGCGCGCTGGGGATTAATCTCGGCGGCACGCTTGCGCGCGTATTCTTTCGAAAGCAACTGCGTCACCGGCACGTCATGTGTCCGTGGGTCGGCGACGTTGGCGTGAACGTCCGAATAGGCCAGTTTCATGGCTTCGATGCGCATGTGCAGTTCCGGCGCGCTGAATGCCCCCAGAGCCGACGGTGGCGCGGTCTCCATGATGTTCAGCATCTCGAGCGCGGCCATGCCCTGGCCATTCGGCGGAAGTTCGTAAACGCGCCAGCCGCGATAGTCGATAGAGAGCGGTTCCACCCATTCGGGCGAATACGTCGCCAGATCTTGCGCGGTCAGCGTTCCGCCCAGGTGTTCGGAAGTCTTCAAAATCGCGGCCGCTATTTCGCCCTGGTAGAACGTATCCGGACCTTGATCCGCCATCAGGCGTAACGCGCGCGCCATATCGGGATTCCTGAAAAGCTCGCCTGTCTGCGGCGGTTTGCCGGCCGGCAGCAGTACGCGCTTCGATTCGGCATTGGCTTCCAGCCGGTGAACAGTAGCCGGATCGCTCCACACTTCGCGCGCGCCTTCGTGGACCGGAAACCCGCGCTCGGCATACGCGATTGCGTCCCGAAACAAATCCTTCCAGGGAAGTTTCCCGAAACGCTTGTGCATTTGATACCAACCCTGCACGGCGCCCGGAACGGTAACGCTGTGAATGCCGTCTTGCGGCATGCTCTTGATGTCGTGCTGAGCGAGAAATTCCGGAGATAAAGCGCGTGGCGCGGGTCCCGACGCATTCAGGCCCGTCAACTTCCCCGTCTTCGCGTCCCAATATATGACGAACAGATCGCCGCCCATGCCCGTCATCATCGGCTCCGTGACGCCCAGGACCAGATTCGAAGCGATGGCGGCATCCACGGCCGACCCGCCTCGCGCTAAAATCTGCGCTCCGGTCTGCGATGCAAGCACCTGGCTGGTGGCCGCGATTCCCTGCTGGCTGATGACGATGGAGCGGCCGTAATTCCGCCCCAGCACTTGCCCGTATACGAGTGGCATGACGAAGACCGAGAGTCCCAAAATACCAAAGAGAATGCTGGATCGGAGTTTCAAGCACCGCTCCTTGAAAGCGCATTCTCTAAAATCAGAGCCTCGCGAATCGCCAGGCGCGAACTGTTTTTGAGCGCACACGCGACCAGGCCCGTCATGTTTGCGACGGCGAAGCTGGTTCCGTGCAGGTTGCGCTCGACCGCGACGCCCGGAATGGGCCGCGGATACGGAGACGCATAAAACACGCCGTCGTGATAGCGGAAGGCGTCGCGAGGGCAATCGGGATCGGACGCCACGCCGATCACATCCGGTAAACTGCCGGGCAACGCGCTCGCCGCGCTCACCACCAGTAAGTCATCGCCAATAGTCCGGACCAGGCTTTCGCGATGCGCTGGATTCTCGGTGCCCAGGCTTAGGTTGATAAGGTCCATCTGATGTTCGCGGCACCATTCGACGGCGCGCAGGATCACGGCAATGTTCGCCGACAGCCTCCGATCGAATACCTTAACCGCGTACAACTCGGCGTCCGGCGCTTTTTCGCGAATGGCGCCTGCCACCGCCGTGCCGTGCCCTAGCCGATCGATCGCGTCATCGCTCTCACGCGCCAGCGTGATTTCTACCGCGCCTGCTATATCCCCCACGTGCGGATGGCCCGCATGAATGCCGCTATCGATGATCGCGATCTTCATGCGGCGCGCCGCTGGTCGCCACTCACGGCAGAACCGCGATCCCCGCGTAAGTAACATCGTTATGGAGATCCCAGGTCTTCTCCAGTTTCAGCGTGGCGGTGTCATAAACCTCAATTTCAAAACCAGCGCCGTATATGTACAGCTTCTTTCCGTCGCTGGACATGCCGAAGCTGAAGCGCGTCCGGCACGACACCTCCTCTTTCTGCGTTAGCCGGTCGCTCGACAAATCGAACTTCCAGAACTCGCAGCGCTTATTTCCGTTGGCCCCGGTGGCGACCACCGTATAAGCGAATTTTTTGTCCGGCGTAACCTGCAACCCCGCCATTCCGGCCGGCGCCGGGCCGATGGGACTGTAGTTCACCTGCCGCGTCTCCAGGTCTAACCGCGCCAGGCCGAACACGCGGTTGTGGACAATCGGATCTTGCGAGTTGAAGATCGACGTGTGCACGCCCGGTTGGCTGATCAGATCCAGGTCGCTTCCCAGGTGCACATTGTCCATGGCGCCAAAATCCGGCTGCGCCAGGTCCAATTCGTCGAGAACCTTGAAGTCCGCCGTCTGGAGAATTTTGATCTTAGGACCGAATTGGTACAGATACTTTCCATCCGGCGAAACTTCATAGGAGAGACGGTTGGTCCGCTCGTCCTCCACCGGCATGTCTACAGTCTTCACAATCTTCTGCTGTTCCAGATCGATCACCGTGTACTTGGCTCGCTTCACGTCGAAGTGCTCGGGAAGTTTGTCGATCTCCCGTGTCACGGTGTAGAAGAGCTTGCCCTGCGGATCCACCGCGCCGCCCCGGAACCGGTACTGTGTGTTGGCCGTATTCAGCACGAAATGATTGATCACCTTGCGGGAAGCAACGTCAATCACTTCGATGCCGTTGTGATCGATAGTGGTGACGTAGATCTTCTTGTGGTCGGGCGCCAGGCGTATCGACATGGGTGTGCCAGTCGCTAGAGGGATGCGGTCGACAATCTGGCCCTTGGCCTCATCGAACACCAGGACGGCGTTCGGATAAGCGGGAAGATACAGCGTGCCCGCGCTTGCGGCGGCCGCGAACAATGCCAGCAGCGATAACAATCGTTTCATAACTAATAGATAAGGTTACGATAACACGATCATTCAGCGCTTCGTCATCATGCTGGCCACTGCCTGTTGCAACGGATCTGCGCTCGCCGAGAGCGTCTCGATCACACCCGCCCGGTCGGCCGCGGTTCGATTCTGGTTCAATTTGAACTTCCCTTGCAGCTTCTCGATTTTGATTTCGAAGCCCGCGATCTCAGGCATTTGATTTTGCATGAACGGATCGTTGGGATCGAAATCCCAGGGCTTCTCAAACGGCTGCTCGTGCTTGCCCACCAGATCCTTCAGCAGCGCAACCATAGCGGCCCGGTCAAGGATTATGGGAAAGCCGTAAGCGTGAACCACGGTGTAGTTCCAGGTGGGCACGTTCTGCGGACTCACATACCAGGACGGAGAAACGTAGGTATGCGGGCCCTGGAAGATCACCAGCGCCTGCCCGCCGGATCGGAAATCTTCGAGCTGCGGGTTCCGGATGGCGACATGCGCGCGCAGCGCCCCGTAAGGCTGAACGCTGCGGTCCAGGATAAAAGGGATGTGCGACGCGGTCAGTTCGCCGTCTCGCTGTGTAATCACCGTAGCAAAATTGAATTCCTCCATGAAGTCGTGGAGCCGAGCCAGATCCTCAACGGCGAAAAGCTTGGGCACATACATACTTGCCCATTGCAACATATCCACAAGGAGGGCTAAACTCGCAACATGCCAGATCCATTGGTCACGCGCCGCGAAGCCGCGCAAATATTGGGAGCCGCGGCCGCCGCAACCCAACTGCTCGCCACCGAGGCTCCCGACATCTGTTTCCTGAACGCAACCGAAATGGCCGATCTGATTCGCCGCAAAAAACTGAGCGCGCGCGAAACGCTGGACGCTCACCTCAAGCAAATAGAGCGCGTGAATCCGAAGGTCAATGCGATTGTCACGCTGGTGGCGGAGCAGGCCATCGAAAATGCCCGCAAAGCCGACGAAGCGCAGGCTCACGGCGTGGCGCTGGGGCCCTTGCACGGGCTGCCCATCGCGCATAAGGATCTGGTGGATACCGCCGGCATCCGCACCACTTACGGTTCGCGAATTTTCAAGGACAACGTACCGAAGCACGATGCCATCCTGGTGGAGCGGATCAAGAAGGCCGGCGCCATCTGCGTCGGCAAAACCAACACGCCGGAATTCGGAGCAGGCTCGCAGACATTCAACGCCGTGTTCGGCGCAACCAAGAATCCGCACGATCTCACGAAAACCTGCGGGGGCAGCAGCGGCGGAGCGGCCGTGAGTCTGGCATGCGGCATGATTCCAATCGCCGATGGCAGCGATAGCGGCGGATCCTTGCGAAACCCGGCGGCGTTTTGCGGAGTGGTCGGATTCCGTACCGCTCCCGGACGCGTCGCGCACGCCGCCAGCGGAGACGCCTGGTCCACGATCGCTGTCTCCGGTCCCATGGCGCGCAACGTTCCCGATGTGGCCCTGCTGCTGAGCGTGATGGCCGGACCCGATCCGCGCTGTCCCATTTCCATCACCGAGCCGGGCTCGCGCTTTACTGGCAATCTGGAGCGCAACTTCAAGGGGGTGCGTGTCGCGTGGTTCAAAAATATGGGCGGAATTCCGTTCGATCCGCGAGTGCTCAGCGTGGTGAATGCGCAGCGTAAGGCATTCGAGAGCCTGGGTTGCATCGTGGAAGAAGCTGAGCCGGACTGGACCGGCGTGCTGGAGTCCATCGATACGCTGCGAGCCTGGGGCTACGCCGACGGCCAGTCCGAGAATGTCCGGCTGCATCGCGATTTGGTGAAGGACACCATCCAGTGGGAAGTGGAGCGCGGTTCCAAGCTCACCGGCGCCGACATTGCGCATGCGCACACGTTACGGAGCGCGGCCTGGGACCGCATGCGGATCTTCCAGGACAAGTACGAATACTTTATCGCGCCCACCACGCAGGTGCCGCCATTCGACGTGACCCAGCCCTATCCAACCGAGATCGCGGGCGTGAAAATGTCAACCTACATCGAGTGGATGAAGGTCTGCCTGTTGATTTCGGCGCTCGAAACCCCTTCCATTTCGATGCCCTGCGGCTTCACCGCCGACGGCTTGCCCGTTGGCTTGCAGATTGTCGGGCGCCATCGCGATGAGTGGAGCGTGCTGCAACTGGCGCACGCCTTCGAGCAAGCCACTCCGGGGACGCGGCGCAAACCGGCGATCGCGTAACCCTTCTCCCGGCGAGCGGGCCCTCCTTGATGGACCCAAACAATCGCAGGTCGACTTGAACAGCAATCCATCCATGATGCTTCAATGGTCTGGGGTAATGATGTCAATCTGGCACGGAGGATTTTGGAGATCCTACTGGATCGCCTTGCTGCGCAGCGGGCAAGACAAACGAGCTCGATCGTTTGTATTCAAAATCACCTTCGCATTTCTCTACCTCGTAGCGTATGTCGTTATCTTTTTCCTTCTGCCTCTTCGCGCACGAGGGGCCGCTGGGCTGTTTGCTTTCTACGGACTAATATTCACTGGCGGGGCAGTAGCGGTTTTCGTATTACGGCGATCGCATCGTAAACAAAACGAGCTCTTGAACTACTCTTTGACAGGCCTGAGTCCGCGACCGCTTACGGCAGCGGATGTTTCGCCGGCAGTTTGCAGCTACTTGCAAGAACGTGCGTTCATTATTGCTTCGCTGCTTGTTCGGGCGGCGAGCGAGATCCACATCGAGCACCACGAGTTACCAGTCAACGCACAAGTGTTGACACGGCAGATCCAGAATGCGAGGTTGCGGGGGATGGGTTTGTGGGACAAGTTGGAGCCAGCTGAAACCGAGTTAGTCACCGTCGCGGACGGACTCTGGACAGTGGAGCAGCACAACAACGTGACAAAATGGTGCGAGCAGTTGCGACTCCTGCGCTGGGCCTTGGGCATTGATGCCGAGTTAGCGCCCCTGGAGCACTTCCCTCAGGTCGACTTCTCACTCGCACAGGATCTGTTGGACGAACGACTAACTTTCCCTGTTGGTACGCCAATCCGCAAGTCATGGGAAGTGCGAATCGAGCGGGATCTCGCGTTCCAGTACATGGCTAGAATAATCGCAGAGCTCAAGGGCCGTGATCTGATCACAGCTGAGGTTCAACTCGAGGGCTGGGCCGATCAGCTTAGAGCAGAGTCCCTGGGGGCATCCAAGGACTTACTTGCAGGTTCCAAGACCATAGGTGAGCTAAGTGATGAATCGTTGCGTCTGCTCGGCACAATCGCAATGGCGCGGCAGACGTATGCGGCGTACCTTTCAGACCAGCTGGACGCAGACGCCCCCGTTTCGTTTGCAACTTGATCACGCCCAATCGTTCGTCAACACCGCGTACGTCGTCTATTCGTCAGTTACAGCACTACTTCACCGGCAGCGCAGGCGCATCACGTCTATGCTCCGACCCAATCGACGGGGACGAGACCGCACTGCCGGATTTCATCGTCCCCCGTAATTACGCTTCCGTTTTCGGCTTGCGCTAGGGCGATCGCAAATGCGTCGCCAAACGCGACTGGGTGCGCGGCCTTGACTCTAGCGGCGGCCAGAATTCCGTCCTAGCCTGGAAGCACTAATCGAATTGGTAGCGAGGACAAACGGCTCAGGAATTCTTCGGCGGAATCCCGGCCGTGGCGCTTGGAGATGATGTACTAAACCTCGCCAACATTCATCCAACTCATCACCAGGTTGAGATTGCCAGCGTCCGCCGCCTCGATGAACGACTCCACGGCGGTGGCACTGGCTTGGTCCAGGAGCCAGGTAATCATCGCCCAAGCGTCAACTACCTTGGACGTGTGCATTATCGCGAACGATTTCGGCGGCGCGATCGTCAGCTAGATCTTGGAGATGCTTGCGCCGCGGAACATGCCGCGCATGGTGTGCCAGTCTGGGACGAACCGTTTCATGACCAAAGCTCCGCCCTGAACGTCGATCGATACTTCAGTGCCTGCTTTCAGGTTGAGGCTATCCCGAACCGCCTTCGGGATGGCGACATGCCCCTTTGGCGAAATGGTGGCTTTGGTCATCAACTACTAATATCGTACCGCGATAACGCTGTGGCAGTTCTAAAGCCCCTTGCGGGAGCATCAGCTCTTTGCCAACCCCTCGATTTCGAAATTCCTCTTGAACGAACCAGCCTTCCACGAAACCCACCGGATGCGAAGGGTCGCACCCGTCTGCGTGAGAGCGCAATCCAACTTCAAGAAAGCCGATCGGCGCTCCGTCCTCCTTGAGCGCGACCAGGATCACCAGAGGCATCGCCCCGTTCGACACGCCACTGAGCGCTTGATCAAGCTCCGCGAGGTGTTCTTCACGCGATGTGTCGGGCCAGAGCAACGCCCTCATCCCCGCCAGATCCTTGCGATCTTCAGGCTGCGCGTGCCGGATTCTCGACTTCGCTAGTGGCAGCACGTCCGATTTCGCCGGCGGCGGCGGCACGTCCATCGCTGGACTGCGCTCGAAGAATCCATCCGGACGGAATTGGAACCCGAGCATCGCCACCGGCATCACCGGCCAGTCTTCCGGACGCGGTACGTGATTGTGGCCGAACACGTACCACAGCGCGATCTCGGTATTGTCCACCTTCCGATTCGCCTTGGTCCAGTTGCGGCAGGCCATCGCCGGTGGGATGCTGATTCGGATATTCCCCGGCCGCGTAGCGCTCTTGCGGATTGTAGGGCGTCACCCAAACGTTATTCGCCGTGAACCCCGCGCGGCGCATGATGGGCGCATCCGGCTGCGCGAACGGCGGGCAGTTTTCGCCCGGAACCAGGCGATATCCCACCGGCCGGCCCAGCCGGTTCTTCTTGCTCGGATTCACCACGCGCCAGAAACGCGCGCTCGCCGAATTCACGCGGCGCTGCGCTTCCTTCTCGGTAGTGAACAGCGTTTCTTCGGCGACAAACGCATTGCCGTGCGGATTGCTCGCGCCGGTGGGCACGCCCAGGCTGTTCACTTCCACCACCGAATTGTTCGGACCGTCCACGCTCGGCACCAGCCGCGCCGCAAAAATATGCTGATGAAATGGCGCATTCAATTGCGGGGCCACTTCCATGCCATACTTCGACGTCTCGCCCGGCGCCAGCGCCGTGGTGTTCATGATCCCCGTCAGCTTGATCTCGCACTGAATGGATCCATCCTGGTAAAAATACCAGTAGAAACCATATTCGTAATTGCCCGACGGTGGCGATGAAGGAAACCGACAGCCGCCGCGACCTGCGCACTTCCGATTGGCCGGTGCGCCAATCCGTGTGCTTCCACAAAATGCCGAAGTCTTCCTCATGCAGGCACACCGCGTTCTTCAGCGGCGTGACGTTGCCGTGGCTGTCCACCAGCGGAAAATCGAAATAATGGATCACGCCCAGACAATCGCAACCGAGCGCCAGCGAGTTGGCCAGCATCCCAAGGCCATATTCGCCGATGTCAAACGCGTTCTTGCGATAATACTGCTCGCCCGGATCGCCATAAGGAACCACCATCTCGCAAATCGATGCGCGATACAGGATAGGCCGTTCCACGCCGTCGTCGTTGTAGCTGATGGTGTGCAGCACCAAGCCCTCGCGCGACGTGAAGCCGACGCGAAATTTCCATTTCTGCCACTCCACCTGGTTGCCTTCCACGGTAAAGCTGGGGCCTTCCGGCTGCACGATGTCCACCGGCTTCAGATCCTTGCGCATGTTGGGAATGTATTCGCGCGCCCAATTTGCAGGCTCGGGCGGCAGCGGCGCGATGTCGGATATTCCTCGATGCGGATCAACCTCCATTTTGTAGAGATCCACCACCATCACCATGCTGTCGAGTGGGCCGTGCGTAGCCGTTGTCTTTGGGCTCCGACCGCACGAAGCACAGCGCCCGCATTCTCCGCAGGCCTTTGTTCTTCCGGCAATTCCGTTCCGTACATGCCGGCCGACCAGGGTTCCACCATCACCAGATCGGCATCCGTCACACCGCGCTTCTTCAGCGCGGCCTGGAACAGCGGCGAGCGGCGCACGGCTTGCTCGCACTCGCTGAATTCGTCCAGCATGACCGAAGGTTGGACGCCGCTCGGAAGCTCGCTGACCGATGTGACGGATTTGCCGCGTTAGATCCACCACCGCTTCATACGACGCGCGCTTGCCGCGATCCAGCAGAACAGCCAGCGCCTTGCGTTCAAACGGATCGCCAGGCTTGTACTTCTCCACCAAACTCTTCGCGGGTTCAATCAAGTTGATGGAAGCAATCCGCACATTGTTCGCCGAGATACTTTTCCTCGCGCCAAGATTCGTACCGCCTCCTCCAGTTCGGCGGCGGATCAGAGGATCGAGTGGATGCCGTTCGCTAACGGAGCCGCATAGCTCCGCAATTTCGGGTCTTACTTCGGTTGGTGTGGCCATGTCGCCGCCTTTCTTGCTCTCGGGTAAACGTGCTCGCGAACGAGCTGACGCGGCGGTAAATGCGCTTAAGTCTGATGCTAGTATAAGTGGATGGAACTTGGCAATAGTTCGGTAAGGTTGGTAAACCCTGCCGCCCCGTCCGCGCCACAGTCTCCAATCTCCGCTTCTTATGGGCTGAAGTCCGCGTCCTTGTCGCCGCTGCGAGACTTTGGCCCAATCCGTCGCTGTAATCGCGCCCACCGGCGCGCCCGTCATGACCATGCCGCTGGTGTTCGCGTTGGCGGGCCAGGGCGCGGCTATCGCTTTTCTTATCTCCACCATCGGCGTGCTGCTGGTGGCGCTCAACGTCAACCAGTTCGCCCGAATCTCCTCCTCACCCGGATCGCTTTACACCTACATCACCGATCATATGCATCCGCGATGGGGCGTTTTGGCCGGCTGGGCGTTGCTGATCGCGTATATCGGAACGGCGGCTGCGGTCAGCGCCGGCGTCGACGAATTATGCCAACGTGATTCTGCAGGATCGCTTCGCGCGTGCAGGCGTCTCCCTTGCTGTTGACCGCGCTTGTCACGGTCATCGCATGCTATTTGGCCTATCGCGATGTGCAAATTTCCGCGCGGCTCATGCTGTGGCTGCAGGCCGCTTCGGTAGGCTTTGATTTCCGCCATCGCCATCGCCGTCATCGCTCAAGCACGGATGGCGCCCCGACATGGCGCAGCTCACTCTGCAAGGCGTCACTCCGGAAAAACTTCGCCTGGGATTGGTGCTCGCGATATTCAGCTCCGTGGGATTTGAAAGCGCAACGTCGCTCGGTTCGGAAGCCCGGGATCCTTTGACCAGCATCCCGCGCGCCGTGAAATGGAGCGCCATCTTGGCCGGCCTTTTCTTTTTCCTGTGCGCCTACGCGGAAGTGCTGGCATTTCGAGGCCAATCGCAAAGCCTGGGCCAGAGTCCCGCGCCGATGCACGTGCTGGCGCAACAGGTTGGCCTTCCGCCGATTGTGGGCACGCTCACCGATCTGGGCGCGGTGGTCACGTTCTTTTCCTGTTTCCTGGCTTGCATCACGGCGTCCGCCCGCGTGCTCTTTCTGATGGGCCGGCACGGCGCGCTGCACTCCATGCTGGGCGAAGCGCATGAGGAGAATCAAACCCCGCATCGCGCCGTGTTGCTCAGTTCCGCGGCTGCCTTCCTGCCGGCCGCGATCATGACTATTGCGCGGGATCGAATCTGTTCGAGATCTACGGCCTCATCGGCACCATCTCGACGTTTGGTTTCGTCACGGCGTATATCCTGGTCTCGCGCGGCCGCGCCGCTTTACTTGCGCTCGCTGGGCCGGTTGACGCCGCAGGCCATCGGCATTTCCGTTCTGGCGATTCTCGCGATGGGAGCCGCGCTGCTGGGCAACCTTTATCCGGTTCCCGATGCGCCGTACTCGTACCTGCCCTATCTTTATGCGGCGCTGCTTGCTGGCCGGCTTCGCATGGTCGACCATTTGGATCGCTCGCTCGCCCTCGCTGGCAGCTCAAATCCCCTCAGGGGCTCTTCCCAATGAAACCGATTGATCGTGAACTCGGCATGGACCGCCCTATCCAACGGCGGGATTTCTTAAACGGCGTCGCTGTCGCAATTGGAGCATCCCTCCTGGGATCGCCCCCGGCGTCCGCCCAGCAGCCAGCCGTCCCCTATCCGCCATCGCTGAGCGGAATGCGCGGCTTGTATCCCGGCTCCTTCACTACCGCGCACGCGCTGCGCGATCACGCCTTCTGGAAAAATGCGGACAAACCCTCCGATACCGGCGAGCGTTACGATCTGGTGATCGTCGGCGGGGGCATCAGCGGTTTGAGCGCCGCCTATTTCTACCGAAAAGTTGCGGGCGACAACGCGCGCATTCTGATCTTGGATATTTTGGACGATTTTGGCGGCCATGCCAAACGCAATGAGTTCGACATCAACGGCCGCAAGCTTCTGGGCTACGGCGGCACCTACGCCATCGAGAGCCCCAGCCCCTATAGTCCGATCGCCAAGAGCTTGATCAGCGATCTCGGCATTGACGTAACTGCCGACGCGCGTGTACGGGACACCAAACTCTATTCGTCCCTCGGCATGGGCCCCGGCGTTTTCTTCGATAAAGAAACCTTTGGCGCGGACCTGCTGCTGCCCGATCCCAAGCCGGAGAAGGATGCCGATTTTGGCGACCCAGGCACTTCCGAAACGCATTGGAAGGAGTTTCAGGAACAGGCGCCCATGTCCGCTGCTGCCAAGCAAGACATCCAGCGCATCTACGAGGGCACCAAGGACTACATGCCGGGATTGTCGCCGGCCGAAAAGAAAGCTCGCTTGGCGCGCATGACTTACGCCAAGTACCTCACCGACATCGCGGGCGCCGATCCGTCCGTAGTGAAGTACTTCCAAACCCGGCCGCACGCCTACTTCGGCGTGGGCATCGACGCGGTGTCGGCGCAAGACGCGTGGGGCTTCGGACTTCCCGGCTTCCAGGGTTTGGATCTTGGCACGGAGCCCGGCCCCGGCATCAGCCACGATTCCATTCAGAACGAAGAAGCCGAGAAGTACTGGTTTCATTTCCCCGATGGCAATGCGTCCATCGCGCGCTTGCTGGTGCAGGAAACTGCTGCCCGCCGCAATTCCGGGAAATTCGGTCGAGGACGTCGTTACGGCTCGCGCCGATTATGCGCGTCTGGATCAAGCCGCTTCCAGCACTCGCATCCGCTTGAACAGCACCGTAGCGCGCGTGCGCCATTTAGGCGACGTGGAAACCGCGAAGGAAGTTGAAGTGGCCTACGTCAAGGACGGCAAGCTGCAATCGGTTCGCGCGGGCGCGCTGCATCCTGGCGTGCTGGCACGGCATGATTCCTTATCTCACCGATGAGGTTTCCCAGAGACAGCGCGCTGCGCTGGCTTCGGCCGCGAAGGTGCCCATCGTCTACACCAATGTCGTCCTGAAGAATTGGACCGCGTTTCAAAAGGCGCGGCGTGAATTCGATCTACGCGCCCGGCAGCTATTTCGAAGCCGTTCAACTGGACCTGGCGGTGAGCATGGGCGATTACAAATGCCCTCGAACTCCCGACGAGCCGATCGTGGTGCACCTCATGAAGACGCCCTGTCATCCCGGGCCTCACCGCGCGCGAGCAGCATCGCGCCGGACGCGTTGAGTTGTATGGAACAACCTTTGAAACCTTCGAGCGCAACATCCGCGATGAATTTGCTCGCGCTCTTTCCACGGGCGGATTCGATCCCGCGCGCGATATCGCAGGCCATCACGGTAAATCGCTGGCCGCATGGCTACGCCTACGAATACAATTCTTTGTTCGATCCTTTCTGGCTGGATGGCGGCGAGCAACCCTGCGTGGTGGCGCGCCAGCCCTTCGGAAGAGTGGCGATCGCAAATGCCGATGCCGCGGCCTATTCGTACACCGACGCGGCAATCGATGAAGCGTATCGCGCGGTGGACGATCTGCTGGGCATCGTCGCGCGGCTACGGACTCCTGACTACAAATCTTCCAGCGCCATATGCGACTCGGGCAGCACTTGGCCTCCGTCCACCACAATGGTTTGCCCCGTGATGAACGCCGCCTCATCGCTCGCCAGAAACAGAGCGGCGTAAGCAATGTCTTCCACCGAACCGAGCCGCCGTTGCGGAATGGCCGACGTCATCCGCGCAATGTACTCGGCGCCGAGCGCTTCTACGCCTTCTGTGAGAATGTTCCCCGGCAGCACCGCGTTCACAGTGATGTTGTGCGCCGCCAGTTCGATGGCCGCGGTGCGAACGAAACCCAGTTGTCCCGCCTTGCTTGCCGCATAATGGCTCCAGCCGGGATATCCGGTAATCGGTCCGGTGATCGACGAAGTAACGATAATGCGGCCCTTGCCCCGAGCCTTGAGTCCCGGCAGGCACGCATGCACCGTGAGAAAGGTCCCCTTGAGATTAATGTCGAGCACCTGATCCCAATCCGCGCCACTCATCTCGCCCAGCCTCGCGGCTGGAAATATACCCGCGTTGCAACAGACAATGTCGATGCCGCCATGACGCTCCAGCGCGGTCCGCGCCATTCTTGCGCAGTCTTGCTCGCTCGAAACATCCGCAGCCATCGCACTCGCCGCTCCACCTGCCGAACGAACCCGGCTGCCGCAGCCTCGGCTTCCGCCAAATCCCGCGCGGCCAGCAGAACTTTAGCGCCCTTGCCGGCGAACACGCGCGCCATTCCCTTTCCGATTCCTTTGCTCGCGCCGGTCACGATGACGGAGCGGCCTGCGATTGATGTCAGCACAATCAGACCATTCTAGCCGGAAGCTTCCCGGCCCGACTTGATCGCCTCAGCGTGCGCCACCTGCCGACAGACCTGTCTCGCCGACCATGCCCTGGCGCGCTGCCGTGAAGACCAGCTTGACTTCGGTGCCGCCTTGCGACCGGATCTCCAAGTTGGCGTGCAACTGTTCAGCCAGGGCTCGCACCAGCCGCAGACCCAGCGACCGCGACTTCGTCCAGTCCAGCCCCTCGGGAAGCCCCACCCCATTGTCGGACAGCATCAGCGCGACCGTAGCCGCGGATTGGCGCCGCAACAGAATGCGGACCTCGCCTTCGCGGCCTTCCGGAAAACCGTGCTTCAGCGAATTCGAGATCACCTCGCTGATCAGCAGCCCGCAAGGAAGCGCGTCATCCAGTTCCAGCCCCACCGGTTCCAGCTCGGTACGCAGGCGAATCTGCCGACTGTCCACTCCGTACGAACGAAACAAATGGTCCGCCATGCGTCGAACGTACTTGGAAAAATCCACCACCGCGAGATCTTCGGATTGATAAAGAATCTCATGCAGCAAAGCCATGCACTGAATCCGATTTTGATTCGCCAACAGCAATTTGCTGGTATCCGGATTCGAAACTGTCCGCGACTGCAAGCTCAGCAGGCTGGACATCACCTGCATATTATTCTTAACCCGATGGTGGATTTCCCGAAGCATGGTCTCGCGCTGGTGCAACAGTATAGTCTGGCGGTCGAACGCGGCTCCTTGCACCGTGAGCCGTGCTTCGCTCTCATTCAGCGCTTGTTCGGCCTGTTGCCGTTCGCGGCGCGTTCGCACGTCGCGAATCTCACGCTCCACCGCCGGAGCTAAACGGGCCAGGTTATCCTTGAGCAAATAATCCTGCGCTCCCGATTTCATGATGGCGACGGCCAGCTCATCGCCCATAGCTCCAGACACCACCATAAACGGAATATCGTGACCGCTCTGGTGCAGGAGCGATAACGCGGACGGTGCATCAAAATGCCGCAGGCGGTAGTCCGAGATGATCAGGTCCCAGGGCGGCTTCGCTAAAGCCGCCCCCATTTCGATGGCATTCACCACACGTTTGGAATACACCGTATAGCCGGCCTTGATGAGCGTGGACTCGATCAGAGCCGCGTCCTTGAGCGACTCCTCTACTTGCAGCAGACGCAAGGGTTCACTCATTGCACCGGCTGCTTTGTCTTCGATCGAGAAGGTAATATTGGATCTCAACTGCCACCCCGGCTTTGCTCCGACGCCATGGGAATGTCCAGGAGTCAGGCGAGTCTGGCGGGGGCCCACGGCGGGGCGAGCCCATTGGCGCAGTGTGATTACTGTGGAGAATTGTACACCATGGCGGGACCGAAACCCAAGGTCTGGGACAAGCGGCTGGGGCGAGCGCCCGCAGCTGCGGCCGATACGGGGCTGTTGCCGGGAAGCCTCCCGTATCGGCCGGGCGTTTCGCCGCTTACGCGTTAGCGGCGAAAATGTTCGACGTGCCGGTCAAAATGATCGAAATGCACTGGCCGCCAAGCGCGCCCGCCGCAATTGCCAGAAGCCGTCCACAAACACGTAGCCGGGACCTGGACACGGAGGAATAGCCGCATACACCGGAGGCGCAACTACTACCGGGGCTGGCACTCCGATGCCAATACCAAACGAGACACGCGGCGCGGCGAACATCGTGCTACCCGCCAGAAGCAAACCCGCTAAGATTTTCTTTTTCATTTTCTTTTCCTCCTTACGTACTCCATAAAATGCACGACGATTGCCAACGGTAAGTATTTGAATTGACTTGGGAGACGACCGCGCGGCTGGCCACGAACCACCGCCAGCCGGTCGTTTTCAGCCGTTTACATAGGAGTCGAGCGGCAAAACAACCGTGCCCTCGACGATCGGCACGCAATCCGGCGGAAACTCTTGCGGCAGTGCGTAGCCTTCCGCTTCCAATCGGTTGATGAATTCTTCCAGATGCGCCATCGCGCCGTTGGGCAGATCGTGCAAAACCAGAAGCGTCCAGTCGCGTGACTGGCAATCCGACAGCGCGCGTTCCAGCCATCCATTCGGGTCCCTGAAATCACCCGGCACCGAGTTCCACAGCACGCAACTGTACCCGCCGCCAATCAGCTTCTCAACCACCGCCGGATGCAGCAGGTGCTTGCCAATCTGTCCGGATCCCTTCGGACGAAACAACTTGTGACTTTGCCGAAGCCAGTGAAGGGCTTGCTCGGTTTGGTCGAACTCAGCCAGCGCGGCCGCGCCATCCAGCAGCCCCAGCGGCGCTGAATGCGTGAAGGTGTGATTGCCGATCCAGTGGCCTTCGGCGCTGGCCCGGCGCGCCACAGAGGAACCCTCCGGCGCGATCGCCTTCTGCCCCAGCACGAAGAAGGTGGTCTTGATGTTATGCCGAGCCAGGCAATCCAGCACCGCCGGAGTAACTCCTGGCTCTGGCCCGTTGTCAAAGGTCAGAGTGACCTGCCGCTTAGCGCTTGGCAACGAGTACGTCTTCGACGATTTCCTTGAACTCGCCCGGGGTGAGCAAGCCGCGCTTTTCGATGCCTTTGTCTTTCACGCGCTTGAGCATCTCGGAAACCGCCTCGTCGTCGGCGTCGGTGATGCCCATCTGCTCGAGGTTGTAAGTGATGGACGCTTTGCCGCTCTTCTTTCCCAGCACCACTTCGCCACGCCGTCCGGTTAATGCCGGATGCGTGCCGAACATCGCCAGCGGCTCCTTCACCACCAGATCGACGCCGATGCCCAGACTCGCGCGTGAAGTTTCGGTCGCCGAGAATCGGCTTGTTCAGCGCGATGTCGAACTGGCTGATGCGGCTGACCAGCTCGCCCAGCTCGGGCAGTTTCGCCAGGTCGTAATGCGTTTCGTAGCCGTACAGCACGTGCAGCGCGACGATCAGTTCTTCGAGCGCCGCATTGCCGGTCCGCTCGCCCAAGCCGTTCGCGCAGCTGTGCACCACTTCGGCTCCGGCTTCCACGCCCGCCAATTCCGTGGCCACCGCCATGCCGAAATCGTTGTGGGTGTGAACTTCCACCGGAAGATTGGTCAGCGATTTCACCAGGCGCACCATGTACTTCATCGCTTCCGGCAAAATGCAGCCCATGGTGTCCACCACGCCCACCGAATCCGGCGGCGCTTCCTGCATCAGGCGAGTAAGCAGATTGGTGAGATCTTCCTCGCGGGCGCGCGTGGTGTCATAGGGGAAATAGACCACGTGCATGCCCCGGGACTTGGCATAGTTCACGACGCCGATGCTCTTTCTCAGCACATCTTCCCAGGTCCATTTGAATTGGTATTTGAGCTTGGGATAGCCGATTGGGATCTCGATAATCACGCCCTGGCAGCCGCATTCCAGCGCCTTGTCGATATCGGCGTTCATGGCGCGCGCGAACGTATAGATTTTCGACTTCAGCCCCAGCTTCGAAATCTCTTTGATGGCCTGGAAATCCTGCTCGGAAACGGCGGGCATGCCGGCCTCGATGCGATCGACGCCGATTTCAGCCAGCTTCTCGGCGATCGCGACTTTGTCCGCGATGCTGAAAACAACTCCCGGCGTCTGCTCGCCATCGCGCAACGTCGCGTCGTGAATGCTCACCCGCGCGGGCAATTGGAATGTCGACCGCACTTCCGGAACAAAATTGTACGGACTGACCCACCACTCGTTTTCCCGATAGTATTTGCCGTTCATGTTGCCAACTATACCATTCAAGGCCCGGGCCTTTCCGTCGTCACCTGAGTCAATAAGCCCACCCGAATCCAGCCCGCTCCCCGCGCCACATCGATCACCGACGCCACGTCGGCATACTCCAGCTCGGGTGCGCCGGAAAGACCGCTTACTGACGTGCGCGGCTTGGTTTATGTCGCGCGTTACTGAACCGCGACCGTGAGGGAGCGTTCGATTCTGGCGCTTACGACGCGACGCCCGACGGCTGATTCGCCGGTCCAACGCGCAACCCGGACCACTCCTCGCACAACAGGATCGAGTTGGCCGGATTCTGCGACGAATACTTGAGCGACGCCGGCCGCCCGATCAGGCGATGCGAATCTGCGGGAATCAATTCGCGCAGTTTCGAGATGTCTTGGGAAGCCGTATAAGTAAGGCCACGCACCGAGTATTCATAGAAGATAGCGTCATCGTCGATATCGGTGATGGTGGCGTCGCCCAACCGGCCGTTCGAATTCACTTCCAGCCGGCGAAGCTTTTCCTTGTCTTTCGGTTTCCGCCGGATGCGCAGAACGATGAAAATGCCCGCTGCCACAATCGGAAGGGAAACAGCGCCGACGATGAGTGAGACAGACGGGCCGCTCTGCAACACGTTTACAGTTGATCCTCTGCGATTACGGTATTCTCCAGCGCCCCGACGCCTTCGATTTCGACACGGACTTGCGACCCGGGTTGCAGCGGACCTACGCCGGCCGGAGTGCCAGTTGCGATCAAATCCCCTGGCTCCAGCGTCATAAAAGCGCTTACATAGGCGATTATATCATTCACGCTGAAGATCATTTCCGTGATGGCGGCATCCTGTTTCTTCTCGCCATTGACGAACGTGCGCATTCGCAGGCCGTTGGCATTTACTTCGTCGCGCGGAACGATATACGGCCCCACCGGGCAGAACGTATCGAACCCTTTGCCGCGCGTCCATTGCCCGTCTTTCCTTTGCAGATCGCGCGCCGTGACGTCGTTTACTGGCGTGTAGCCCAGGATGTAGCCGGCTGCATCCGCGCTCTTCACTTTGCGCGCGCGCCGTCCCATCACCACGCCGATCTCGCCCTCATAATCCAAGCGTTGTGTCAGCCGCGGATAAACGATGGCGTCACCCGAAGCGATCAGCGATGACGGAGGCTTCAGGAAGATGGTCGGTTCGGCCGGCACGTCGGCGCCCATTTCCTTGGCGTGCTCCGCATAATTGCGGCCGACGCAGACGATCTTGGTTGGCGAGCACGGCGGCAACAGCCGCGCGCCCGCAGGCAAGTCGGCCCATTGGCCTTGCCGGACATCGGGATCTGAGTCTGTCGCCCAGCCAGGAGTGCTGTGATTGAGGCTGTATCGTATGATTTTCATGGGACAATTTTCATGGAGCGATGATTACCACGGGTTCCGAAGGCGCGCTAACGCGCCCGTTTTCAGCCACCGCCGCCACTTCATAGCGATAACGCTTTCCGTTTTGAACGGTATGATCCGAGTAGATAGGCGCGTCTAATCCGTGCGCGATCTCGACGAACGGTCCGCCTTCTTCAGCTCGCAAAACGCGGTATTCCTTGAAATCGGACTCGGTGTTCCGGTTCCACGCCAACTCGATCGCGCCTATACCAACCGAAGCGGTCAAGCCTGAAGGTACGGAGGGCGGGAAATCGTTGATGGGCGTGATGGTCTCCGGCCCCACCACATTACTCTCCACCTTGTCTCTCACGGCCTGAACGGAATATTGATAGGTTTTGCCAAACTCGGCGCTGATGTCGACGTAGTTCGGCTCCGTTGCGGTAGCGAGCAAAACAGGCTTTTGCTGCTGCTCAGACTTACGCAGGATCCGAAACTGACTGGGGGCCGCCGCGCTCCAGGTAAGTGCCACGCCCTTCGGATCCGCCGCTACATGGAAATTCGTGGGGTCCGCGAGCGGCGGCTTTACATCGAAGATCTTGGGGTCTGACCATCCAGGGTCCTTTCCCTTGGGATTCGTCACTCGAACGGCGACGACAACTTCACTGCCGGCAAACTTGCTCACTGGAACCATGGCCTGGACCGGGCCCGGCGTCGACGGCGTGGGCACATCGATGCGCGTGGAAGTCTTGATCCATTCATCCACATTCCAGCCGTTGGCCGGTCCGGGGCCTACGCGCAGTTCCACGCCGCCAATCTCCTTCAACGGCAGACCTTCGGTGGTGAGCGGCGGGATCGTGAAATTGATGTCGAGATTGTTGCCTTGCTCCACCATCGTCAGGTCGATAACGCGCGAGGGAATTCGCAACGCCGGATACAGCGGTTCGCCGATGGAGCCGCATCCGGCCAACATCACACAAACGACGAATGCCGTGACCGACGTGGCGCACGTTCTTAACGTGCCGTGTTCGCACTCGTGCGAACACCCTGAGCAAAAGGTCTGGCGTCGCCAAGAGTGGCGACGCGGCACGCAAGAGTGCGTGCGCCACGGCTTTACACGTGCTCGCATCGCCTACAGGATGTACCGGCTCAGGTCCTGGTCCTTCACAATGTCCGCCAGTTGCTTGCGCACATACACGGCGTCGATCCGCACGTTCTTCTTTTTCAGGTCCGGCCCGGCGAACGAAATCTCTTCGAGCAGCTTCTCCATGATGGTGTGCAAGCGCCGCGCCCCAATGTTTTCGGACATCTCGTTAACGCGAGCGGCGAACCCGGCAATCTGTTCGATGGCATCGTCGGTGAAGGTGAGCTTGATGCCTTCGGTGTCCAGCAGCGCGATGTATTGCTTCACCAGCGCGCCCTTGGGCTCCTTCAGGATGCGAATGAAATCGGCTTCGGTAAGCGATTTCAACTCCACGCGAATCGGAAAACGGCCCTGCAGTTCGGGAATTAAATCGCTGGGCTTCGAGACATGGAATGCGCCCGCCGCGACGAAAAGGATGTGATCGGTCCGAACAAATCCGTGGCGGGTATTCACCGTCGTGCCTTCCACGATGGGCAAAATGTCGCGCTGCACGCCTTCGCGGCTGACGTCGGGACCGTGCCCGGCCTCGCGCCCGGCAATCTTATCGATCTCGTCCAGAAACACGATTCCGCTGCGCTCCACGCGGTCCAGCGCCACGCGCGTCACCTGATCCATGTCGATCAGCTTCTGCTCTTCTTCCTGCACCATGTATTCCGCGGCTTCCGCCACGCGCATTTTGCGCTTCCGGGTGCGCTGGCCGAACAGCCCCGGCAGGACGTCCTTCAGATTCACGTCCATCTCTTCCAGACCCGTATTGGTGCTGATCTCAAACGTTGGTCCGCGCTCGCGCACGTCCACTTCCACCAGGCGATCGTCCAGCTTGCCCGCGCGCAGCTTTTCCCGCAACTTCTCGCGCGTGCGCTCGGCGCTTTCCGAGGCCTCCGGCTGCGGCGGCATCAGCAGATCCAGCAAACGCTCCTCGGCGTTCTTCTCCGCCCGCTCCGCCACTTCTTCGAGGCGCTCCTCCCGCACCATGTCGATGGAGATGTCCACCAGATCGCGAATCATCGCCTCCACATCGCGCCCGACATACCCCACTTCGGTGAACTTGCTCGCTTCCACTTTTAAGAACGGAGAGTTCGCAAGCTTAGCGAGTCTTCTTGCTATCTCTGTTTTGCCCACGCCGGTGGGTCCGATCATGAGGATGTTCTTCGGCATCACCTCATCGGCCAGCTCCGGCTCCAGCTTTTGACGGCGGATGCGGTTGCGCAGCGCGATGGCGACGGCGCGTTTCGCGTCCGCCTGGCCGATCACGTATTTGTCGAGCTCCTGAACGATCTCGCGCGGCGTCAGCTCGTCCAGCAGCGGCGTTTCGTCCAGTGCCTGGCCGGGGAGGTAAATCACCATTTGGCTTTCCTCACTTACCCCAGTTCCTCAAAATTCACGGTCTCGTTGGTATAGATGCAAATTTGTCCGGCAATCTTCATGGATCTTTCGGCGATTTCTTTCGCTCCCAGTTTAGTATTTTCGATCAGCGCGGTGGCCGCGGCTTTAGCGAACGGTCCGCCCGACCCAATCGCGGCGATCTCGCCATCCGGCTCAATTACGTCTCCGTTGCCGCTCACGATATAGGTGTTGTTCTGATCCGCCACCAGCAGCAACGCTTCCAAATGCCGCAGCACGCGATCGGTCCGCCATTCCTTGGCGAGTTCCACCACCGAACGCGCCAGATTACCGTTGAACTGTTCCAGCTTCGCCTCAAACCGCGCAAAAAGCGCGAAAGCGTCGGCTGTCGATCCGGCGAATCCGGCGATGATCTTGTCATTGTAAAGACGCCGCAGCTTCTTGGCGGAAGCCTTCAGCACTTCCGAGCCCAGCGTCACTTGCCCGTCTCCGGCCATCACCACTTTCCCACCCCGGCGAACACACAGGATGGTGGTGGAACGTACTCTTTCTTTCATGTTGGATTGGTTCTCAAATTCCCTTAGGACAGCGCCGCGATGCGAGGGAGACTTTATTTTACCGCACGTCAAGTTACTGCGCGTCCCTTTCGTTTGGCTTTTGAGTGTGTTAGGGTCCCTGAATACCCCATGGAAACCAGAATCCTCCCGGCGCAACCTTCGCTGGGGCGTACTTCTCAGTGGCGTCATATGCTTCCCAAAACCTTCGCACTCTTTCTCGCTGTGGCTTCCCTGGCTCCCGCAGCGGCCTCTTCGCGGTTTCTCGGCGCACGCCAATACCGCACGGGTGGCTACAACCTGCACTTCGTGATGGCGGACCTTAATAGAGACGGGATACCGGATGTGATCGCCTCCGGCGGGGAAGGGACGGTGGTGATGCTCGGCCGGGAAGATGGCAGTTTCGGTCCCCCCAAGACGATCTACCCGGCCAGCGGGTACTCGACGGCGGTGGCGGATTTCAATCGTGACGGTAAGCTCGACCTGGTGATGAGCGCCATCGGAAACGGCACCTATTTGGTTGAACTTCTCGGCAATGGCGACGGCACTTTCCAGCAACCCATCGTTCTTCCGCAGCCCTGCACGGATTGCTACCTTTCGGCGGCGGACTTCAACGGCGACGGCAACGTGGACTTGGCGGTGGCCAGCACCGGCTCATTTGCCGCTTACCTGGGGAACGGCGACGGCACTTTTAACAACGCCAAGGCAACGTACGCAGTCTCATTCGCCCACTATGTCGTTACCGGCCGCTTGAATGGCGACCACCTCCCCGATGCTGTTGTGGTGGATTCCGGGAGTTTAGACATCTTCTTCAGCAACGGCGACGGAACCTTCCACGAAACCACATATCTCAGCGCCAGCAGCGGGTTTCCAGCGCTGCTCGCCGACCTCAACGGGGATGGAAAGTTAGACATCGTCACTCAGGATCGCGATTCCGACGTGGTGCTTGTGCGGCTGAACCGGGGCGATGGCACTTTGGGCCCGGAAGCCAGGTTTCCCGCAGGTTGCCCCGTCGGCTCCTGCGAATTCCAAAGCATCTCGGCCGGCGATATCAATGGAGATGGCAAGGTGGATGTCGCCACGCCCGGAAGCTACCTCTTGGGCAACGGCGACGGCACTTTCGGCCCACCAGTTACGTTCAACGGCGGAAGCTCTCCCAACCAGGCGGTGATCGTCACGAGAGACGAATTCCGGCGAGGCGATTTCGAGCGAGACGATTGCGCGATAATCGTCGTCGGCGCGGCGGACTCGGATAGCCTCACCATCCAGCGAGCTACCTCCCGCGGTCTATTGCAAGCCCCAACTTTCATCGCCGGAGCGCGCCCGGAGGACGTGGCCGCCGCGGATTTTAACGGCGACGGCTCCATGGACCTCGCGGTGGCCGACTACGGAGTCTTCGGCGCAGGTGGCGTTCACGTCTTCCTGAACACTGGTACCGGAGCCATGAGGCCGGGTGTGGACCTGGCGGTTCAAAATCCTGGCGCGATCCTGGCGGCGGACTTCAACCGTGACGGGCTGATGGATCTCGCCGTGTCCAGTCAGAGCACTGGTACAACCATCTTCCTCGGCCAAGGAAACGGCCAATTCACTCAGGGATCCACCTACCCTAACTTATTCGGAGACTGCACCAATCACGCGGTCGGTATCGTTCCCTCGGTTTGCTTCGCAACAGCGGACGTTAATGGCGACGGTATTCTCGATCTGGTCGGCGCGGTCTGGATAGACGGTCAGATCACGGTAATGTTGGGCAATGGCGATGGCACTTTCCGGCAGGGCCAGACCTTCGAGGGAACCGGCCCGCAGACCGGTGTTGCTATAGCGGACTTCAACGGTGATGGGAAGCCGGACCTGGCGTTCAGTGTTCAGGCGCTTGGCGCCGTCGTCTATTTCGGCCACGGAGACGGTACCTTCGGAAATCCGCTAACTCTCAAATCGCAAGCCTTAGCGGCCGGCATCGCCGCGGGGGACGTGAACGGCGATGGTTTTCCGGACATCGTTCTCGCTGGCGGTGAAGGCGCATCGCTCTATTTCTTGGTAAATAGTTACTTCCCGGGAGACGGCAAGGGAGGCTTCGGTTCCGAAGTCCTGGTGCAGGCCGACCTGGCGCCCAACGCAGTGAAGCTCGCCGACTTAAACGGGGACGGCAAGCTGGATATCATTTCGGCCAACTACCAGGCCAATAATGTCTCGATATCGGTGAACGAAGGGCACGGCGTGTTCGGAACTCCGGCTTTGTATGTATCCGGCATCAGTCCTTGCCAGTTAACGGTCACCCATTTGACGGGCAGCAGGTGGCCGGATGTCGTGGTGGTGGATCAGTATCAGACCATCACCGAACTGTTCCATGCGCCGTTTTAGTGCGCTGGCCTTGCTACCGCGACCGTGGTCGTCGGCTTCAGCTCCACGCGGTACGCCTGGTACGTTACCGTGCCCAGGTTCTCCACCGAGTGCAGCGGCTGGCTGCTGGGATCGTAGGTCACTTGCAGTTCTTTCAGCTCCGCGCGCGGCGTTTTCGTGCCGTCCTTCAGCAGGCGGCGGGAGGGAGGCAAGCTGAAATACACCACCACCGCCGGCCACGTATGAGTGTGCCACGGTTCCTTCTCCCCGGGTGGGATTTTGACGCTCAGCACGCGCACGTACGCATTTTCCAGGACTACGGTCATGTTAGGGTCGTGAATCTTGACGGCATCGGTCGACGGCAAATCCGCGGGCGGCGCAGGCTGGCAGTCGACGCTCTTGATCTCGATCAGCAGATTGTGCCGGTCGCGATCGCTGCTCTCGAATCCCTTGCTGGGTCCTCCCTCGGACCAGCGGATGTTCACCGTTTTCCACGGCTCGGTGAGGCCCGAGGTTTGTTCGAAGAACACGCTGGGCCAGGGATGCGTGTGAGGCGGTTCCTTGCTGTGCAACGGGACCCGCGCTTCCAGCACGCGCACGGCGTCGTTCTCCAGAATCACTTTGTGGTGATCTGGCGCGGCGGCGACGGCGTCCGTTGAGTCCGGCCTGATTACGCCACAGCCTGTGGCGGCCTGTAAACCGGCCGGCAGCAGGGTGATAAACGCCACCGCTCCAATTAAGAACAAAAACCATTGCTGAGGCTTGTTCATGGCTAACGATCTTATCACCCCTCCTTTTCAGCCGCCATCCCGTACGCTTTCATCCCGCACGCTAGCGCCGGAGCTTACTTCGCCGCCACTTCCAGGAGAGTGTTGTAAATCACCTGCGTCCCTTGCTCCAGAGAAGCCACCGGCACGCGCTCGTCGTTGCCATGCATTCTCGTCAGGTCTTCCGGCGATATCGGATATGGATAGATACCATACACCGGAACCCCGCGATTACGCCAGGCTCCTGCGTCCGTGCCTGCTTGAAACAAGTAGGACGTCACGGGGGCAGACCAGGCATTTTGCGCCGCGCGCGAAAGGGCGCGATACAAATCCGTATCGGTAGAGGACGATGATGACACCGCCGACGGCCGCGCCGCGGAAGTGCCCGGCAGCAGAGCCACCTCGATTCGCGGATCGTGGATCACAGCTTGAATCTCGGACACCAGCTCCCGGGGATCGGTGCCGGGGATCACACGGAAATTCAATGTGGCTTGCGCTGAGCCTGGAATCACGTTGCCGCGGAAACCGGCATTCAGAAATACCGGCGCGATGGTGTTCCGCATAATGGCGTGCAGCAAGGGGTCTTGGCTGATCGCAACATCTGCCTGGTGCACCAGCTTCGGGTCTTTGCTGTTCACCAGATTGTTGAAGTACGTCGACATCGGCGGCTGGCTCGTCTTAGCCAGCGTGAGAAAGAACTCACGGGTGCTGGCGTTGAGCCGTGGCGGCGTATCGTAATCCGCTACCTTCGCCATCGCTTTGGCCAGCGTGAAGATCGCATTGTCCGGGCGCGGCATGGACGAATGCGTGGAGGCGCCTTTGGCGGTTAGCGTCATCGAGACTGAAAGTTTATCGGCGGTGGAAACGCTGATGTACTGCACCTTGTTCCGCGCGTCCTGCATAACCCATCCGCCCTCGTTCAGGGCGAATTCGCAGTCCATCAAGTCCCAATGAGATTCGGGAGATTCGGCCAGCCAGGTGGTGTTGTAGCGTCCATTTTCTTCGTCCGCCTCCGACAGGAAAATAACGTCGCGATGGAGAGGCACGTGATTCTTAGCTAGCATCATCACCGCCTGGGCGAAAACCGCGATGCCACCCTTAAAGTCGATCGCGCCGCGGCCGTAAACGTATCCGTCCTTGATTACGCCGGCGAACGGATCCAGCGTCCACTTGTCCCGCTCCACTCCAACCACGTCGGCGTGGGCGGCGAGTAGCACCGGCTTCTTCGTGCCATCCCCCTTGAGGCGGGCGAAAAAGTGCGCCTTGCCCGGCTCCGGCGTCGGAACAATGGTGACCTCAATCCCCAAGGCTCGAAATTTGGACGCCAGCAATTCCGCTGTCTTGCCTTCCTGCCCGGGCGGGTTGCTGGTGTCCACGCGGATGAGTTGGGACAGCAGTTCCGCGGTTGAGTCGTCTCCCGCGAATGCCGGAATCGTTGAGATAATTGCGCTAGCGAAGATAGCCGTGAGCCGGCGTAAGTGAAGCATGTGCCTCCCGTAGGCAGGATTCAAGGGCGAGTTACTCATCCGGCGCGAAGGCCAGCAGGACATTGCCCGGCATGGCGCCGCTTCGATAGCCGGAGTTCACAAACACCATTCCACCCACCACCACCGCGCCCGGACCGCTGAGCGATCCACCGCTCGCCCTGACGCCGTTTACGGTCTCAAATTCGCGGACGGTATCGAAGTCCCAAAGAATTCGGCCCTCTTCGGCGCTATAGGCGCGCAGGTGGCCGTCCATGGAGCCGGAGAACACCACGCCTGGAATCGCGCTAACCGCGCCGGACTGGGCTGGGCTGCATCCCGGCTTCGCTCCGCACGCGACCGGCGGAGTGTACCAGGCCTTTTCGCCAGTGCCGATGCGCAGGGCCGTCAGACCGCCGCCTTGTGTCGACTCGATCGGCAGCGGGCGGGGATCCAATGGGTCCGGGTTCACGCCCTGGCGCCGCATCAAATCCGAGGTTGCGGCATAGACCCGTTGCCCATCGCTCGCCATGCCCCACTGCACGCCTCCATTTATACCGCCCTTACCGACACGAACCTGCCAGGCGATCTCGCCCTTCTTGTCTGGATCCAGAGCATAGACCACCCCGGATTTTTGCCCGACCAGCAACAGCTCGCGGCCGTTCGCAGCTTTCTCCAGCAGAACGGACGATCCATAATCGTAATCGGGTCCAGGGCAGTTGCCTTTCTGGGCGCAGGACGAGTTCCAGACATCCCCGGGCGTCGTCTGCTTGAACCACGCGATGCGGCCGGTTCCGAGTTCGAGCGCGACTACCGAATCGCTCATATTCGTAGGCGGGTCAGAGAAGTTATCGCCCGTCGTGATGTAGAGCAGGCCTCGTTTCGGGTCCAGGGTCGGAGCCGACCAAACGCCGCCACCGGAAGGTCCCCACTGCTCGATCCCCGCGCTGTTCTTGCCGGTTGGCCGGGGTTTCTCCTGGATCGTATATGCCTTCCACAGTTGTGAGCCATCCTTGATACGCAGCGCTGTCACAGACCCGCGGAAAGTGCAGCAGGTGTATTCGGGGCTGAGCGTGCGGCCTTCCTCCCAGGAAGATGCCGGGATGAAAACCGTGCCTTGGTACGCAACCGGCGCGCCCGTGAGCTTGATCGCCTCCTGCGGATCCACCACCTTCTTCCACAGCAGCCGGCCGGTTTCCGCCTCCACCGAATAAAACCAACCGTATTGATCGCCGAACAGCAGAGCATACTTTGTTCCCATCGGCACTGCCAGGATCGCCGAGCGAACCGGTGCATTCGCCTGGAACGTCCATTTGACGCATCCCGAAGCAGTGCTCAGCGCCTGAACCTGGCCGCTCGCGCTTCCCACGAACAGATAGCCAGCCAGCACCGTCGGCGGCGCGAACGCCACGATGTCGCCGTCGTAACCATAGGCCCACTTCAGCTTGAGCTTCTTCACCTGGTCCGTTGTCAGGCCGGCCACGTCGCCCAGCTGGTAGCGCGTGTTGCTCGGGCCCGGGCTCCATCCGTTCCATTCCGATTTCGAACGGCCGGTTATCGCCACGCCGCGATCCGAGCAGAACGCCTTCGCTAGGGGCGCGGGATTGCCGCTTGCGACGCCTACGTAGGCTGCTACCGCCTGCCGCTCATCACGGCGCAGAGAGCTTGCGACGTTGCTCATCGCTCCAAAGTCCAGCGAACGTTCGATGCGCGCCACCGGTACTTTCTTCAATGCCTCACGGGACGGCACCCGCGCATTGCCCGAATCGTGACACGTAGCACATCGCTTTTGATACACGGCCTGGCCCGACACAGGCGCCGCGGAAAGCGCCGGCCCCAGCGCTCCGCAAACCATGCTGATCAGCAGGAGTTTGGAATTCATGGGCATCATTCTATAGCAACTGGACGGCCGCTGAAGAGGCGGCCACGCTATAGCAACTGGAGGGCGGCTGAAGATGCGGCCAAGGCCCGCACGGCATCCTTGTATTCACGGACCAAGCGGCTGCACAGCTCCGCCGTGGTGGGTATGTCATGGATGTCGCCCACGCCATGTCCAGCGGACCAGATGTTTTTCCACGCCTTAGCTTCTCCCTCCGCGGTAACCCGCATACCGCTATGCGGCGGCAGGTTTTCCGGATCGCCACCCGCCGCCACGATGCTGGCTCGCAGGAAATTCGCGTGCACGCCGCTGATGGCGTCGGTGTAGACGATGTCCTTGACATTGGCGTTGACGATCATCTCTTTGAATCCATCGGGCGCCAGACTCTCTCGCGTGCTGATGAAGCGCGTTCCCAGATATGCCAGATCGGCGCCCATCGACTGAGCCGCCGCGATCTGGCTTCCGTTGGTAATGGAGCCGGAGAGAACCACGGTTTTGTCGAAGAGGGCGCGAATCTCGGCCAGGAAGGCAAACGGACTGAGCGTTCCAGCGTGGCCTCCCGCTCCCGCGGCCACTGCGATGATGCCGTCCACGCCCGCGTCCGCTGCTTTCCGCGCATGATACAGATGAATGACGTCGTGAAAAACCACTCCCCCGTAGGAGTGAACGGCGTCCACCACTTCCCGCGCGGCTCCCAGAGACGTGATCACCAGCGGAACCTTGTGGCGTACGGTGATCTCCAGGTCGCGCTCCACGCGCGCGTTGGTTTTGTGGACGATGAGATTGACTCCGTACTGCGCGGCCGGCCGGCCGGTTTGAACTCTAATGTCACCCAGGCGCCGCTCGATTTCCGTCAGCCATTCCTCATATCCTTCGCTGGTTCGCTGGTTCAGGGCGGGGAACGTTCCGATCACGCCCTGCCGGCAAGCCTCCACCACCAGGTCCGGGCCAGAAACCAGAAACATCGGCGCCGCGATGGCCGGAATGGCTAAGCCTTCGCGCAATTTTTCGGGAAGGGACATTGAGCCATCATCGCCAGTTCATCGAAGTGATGCAATAGCGGTAGGTCAGTTCCTCGCATGGTACAACGATGGTATGCCGTCTTATTTCGTCGAGACGCCGCATTGCCGTTACCCTGTGCTGGTGGAACGCGGCGGGCTCGCGAACGTGCGCCAGTACATTCCTGAGCGCGCCGGCAAGGTGTTTCTGATTTCGACCGAAGACGTTTGGAAGCTGCACGGCGCTGCGTTGGCGCCTGCTCTTGGCGAACCCGAGGTCTTGTTTTTCCCCGGCGGCGAACCGCGCAAGCGCCTGGCGGAAGTGGAGACGCTGGCGGAGCAGATGGTCGCGCGCGGCGCAGACCGCTCCAGCGTCATCGTTGCATTCGGCGGCGGCATTCTCACCGACGTGTCCGGATTCCTGGCCGCCATCTTCATGCGCGGCATTCCCGTGATTCAGGTGCCAACCACGCTGCTGGCGCAGGTGGACGCTGCCGTGGGCGGCAAAACCGGCGTGAACCTGGCCTCCGGCAAGAACCTGATCGGCAGCTTTCATCAGCCGCTGGCGGTGATTATCGATCCGGCCGTGCTGGACACGCTGCCGGAGCGCGAATACCGCGCCGGCTTGTTCGAAATCGTCAAACATGGCGTGATCGCCGACGCCGATCTGTTCTGGCTGATGAGCCGCGAGCCGCAGCGCGTCCTGTCGCACGCGCCGGATGTGGTGGACCGCATGATCTGCGATTCGGTGCGCATCAAAGCCGAAGTGGTCTCGGGCGACGAAAAGGAACAGGGACCGCCGCCGCATCCTCAACTTCGGCCATACCTTCGGCCACGCGCTCGAAGCCGAGACCGGCTACTCGCAATTTCTGCACGGCGAAGCGGTGGCGTGGGGGATGAAGGCCGCGACGCTGCTCGGCGAAATGGAACACGTGCTCTCGCCCGAGGACAAGCAGGAGATTCTGCGCTGCGTGAATTCCTACGGTCCGCTGCCGCCTCTCACGGGCGTGGATCCGGCGCGCATCGCCGCTCGCCTGAAGAACGACAAGAAGACAGTGCAGGGCAAGATCCATTTTGTCCTGCCCGAGCGCATCGGCGCGGTGAAAATCACTGCCGACGTCCAGGAGCGATTCGTTACCGCCGCCATCGAGGAAGCGCTGGCTTGTTAGTGCGGGGGACAACACCCGCCGGAACCGAGACCGAGCGGCAGGCTTCCACCTGGGTACGCGACATGTTCGGCCGCATCGCGCCGCGTTACGACCTGCTGAACCATCTGCTCTCCTTGAATATCGATCGCCATTGGCGGCGCCGCACCGTGGCGCGAGTAGCGCCGATTCTGTCGCGGCCCGGCGCGTGCGTTTTGGATGTGTGCTGCGGCACTGGCGATCTGGCGCTCGCGCTCCAGGGGCGGGGGCCGTCGGCGCGAGTTTTCGGCAGCGATTTTTCGCATCCCATGCTGGTTGCGGCGCGCCGCAAACGCAGCGCCGGCGCTGTTCGAGGCCGATGCCCTGCACCTTCCAATACCCGACGCCTCGCTTCGACCTGGTTACCATCGCGTTCGGATTCCGCAACCTGGCGAATTATCGCGGCGGATTGATCGAGCTGCGGCGTATCCTGAAACCCGGCGGCACGCTTGCGATACTTGAATTCTCCACCCCGCCGAATCCGCTACTCGCCAGCCTCTACAACTTCTACTCGCGAGCCATCCTGCCCACCATCGGAGGAATGATTTCAGGCTCCAGGGACGCTTACACGTACCTGCCGGAATCAGTCCGAAAATTTCCCGATGCCGACGGCCTGGCGAATCAGATGCGCGATTCGGGATTCGTGAATGTCCGCTTTGAACGCATGACTTTTGGAATCGTGGCTTTGCATCTTGGGGACGCCTTGCACCTGGGCGAGCGGGGCTGAATTTCCAGGCGCCAGCTTGGCTTGCGGCATCATCTGCTTCACCGTAATGGACGCCAGCGCCAGCGTGAGCCCGATCATGATGGCCACCGAAACCCAGGCCACCGCGTTGTAGGCCGCCGAGTTCGTCCATTCCTTCATGAGGCCCTTCTTGTTGATCAGAATCACCATGTAGATGAGCACGAATGGCAGCAGCACGCCATTGAGCACCTGCGACGCAAGAATCACCTTGATTAGCGGAAAATGCGGCCATAGAATCACGGCCGCGCCCAGCCCCACCAGCAGCGTGTACAGCCAATAGAACTCCGGCGCTTCGTGAAAACGCTTGTCCACGCCCGATTCAAAGCCCAGGCCTTCGCATACCGTAAACACCGTCGATAGCGGCAAAATGCAGGCCGCGAAAAACGACGCATTGAACAGGCCCGCGCTGAACAAAAGATACGCGTAATTGTCCGAACGGTTTCAGCGCCACCGCGGCGTCGGCGGCATCGTTAATATCCTTCGGGCCGTGCGCCCAAATGGCCGTGGCGCAGGACACGATGATGAAGAACGCCACCACATCGGTCAAGATGCAGCCCACCATCACCTCGATCCGCGACTGCACGTACTCCTTGGCCGTAATTCCCTTCTCCACGATGGCCGACTGCAAGTAGAACTGCATCCACGGCGCGATGGACGTGCCCACCATCGCGATCAGCATGCTGATGTAGTCGGTGTCGAACATCAGAATCGGCTTGACGCTGTAGATGGCCGCTTCTTTCCAATCCGGCTTTAGCAGAAATGCGGAGACGATATAGGTGACGTACAAGCAGCATGCGACCAAAAAGACCTTTTCGACACTCCGGTAGTTACCGCGCACCACCAGGAACCAGACCGCTACCGCGCAGATCGGCACCGAAATATAGCGGCTGATGTGAAACAGCTCCAGCGAGCTCGCGATGCCGGCGAACTCCGCGATCACATTGGTGAAATTGGTGATCACCAGCGCGATCATCAGAAAAAACGTGGTCCGCAGACCGAATTCCTCGCGGATCAGGTCGGAAAGGCCTTTGCCCGTCACCGCGCCCATGCGCGAGGACATCTCCTGCGTGACGATCAGTAGCAGCGTGATGGGAATCAGCGTCCACAGCGGCAGGTAGCCGTATTTCGCGCCGGCCTGCGAATAAGTGAAGATGCCGCCCGAGTCGTTATCGACGTTGGCGGTGATGAGCCCAGGGCCGATGACCGACAGAAAGATCGCGATTTGATAACGAAACCGTTTCAGCACGGGCTCACTTTTCCCTCAAAAGCGAGATGATTTCGTCGGCGGTGATCACGCCCGCCAGCTTGCCATCGGCGTCGATCACCGGCAGCGTCAGCAGATTGTACTTGTCGAACAGCTCGGTAATGCGGTCTTGCCGCTCCTCCACATCCACGTGAATCAGCGTCTCGGGGGCCAGATCCTTGAGCGGCGTCGCGCCGGCCGCGGTGAACAGCCGGGCCAGCGGGATGGCTGCTTTCAACTGATCGTTCGGAGTCCACCAGAAACAGCGTGTTCAAGCTTTCCAGAATCTCTTCGTGCGCCTTCAGGGCTTCCATCGCGCCGGCAACGGTGGTATTTTCCGGCAGCGCCACATACTCGGTGTTCATCAGGCCGCCGGCGGAATTTTCCTTGTATTCCAGCAGTTCCTCTACCTCCGCCTTAGGCTCCACTTCCATCTCTTCCAAAATGTCTTCGGAGGTTTGTTCTTCCAGTTCCGCCAGCACGTCGGCCGCTTCGTGCGGCGACATCTCTTCGACAATGTCGGCGGCCTTTTCGGTCTCGAGCGATTCCAGGATGCTGGCCTGCACATCCGGCTCCATCTCAGAGAGCGTGTCGGCGGCCACTTCGCTATCGATGGTTTCGAAGATGGCTTCGCGATCGTCCGGGCTCAGATCTTCCACGATGTCGGCCAGATCCGCGGGATGCATCCGCTCCAGAATTTTGTTGCTGATGTTGAGCCGCAATCGGCGCTGCGGATCGGCTTCGATAATGCTGCAATGGTCCCAGCGAATGGAATGCGGCGGGATCAACACCTGCACCCGGCGAATCCAGCCGCGGCGGGACCACGCCCTGGGCCAGACGCCGCAATACGCTGCGCAGTCCGATGTCGACGTCCAGGATGTTGATCACCTGGCCTTCCGCTTCGTGCTGGATCTTGAAGGTTACGTCGGTCACGCGGACCACTTTGCGGCCCTGCCCGTCGATGATCTGCTGGTCGAGCAGATCGCGGACCAGCCGCAGCATGTACTCGTCGGAATGATAGGGCGTGAGCTGTTCGTCTTTGAGGAAGATGCCGTCGAGCGAGATGGAACGGATTTGATCGTAGCGAACGGTCAGCCAGGCCCATCCGCCGCCCACCAGGAAGCGGTCCACGCGGGACGGATGAATCAGCGGAACAATCGCGGCGTCTTTGACCAGGCCCAGGCGGCGGCCCTTCAGGTCATAGACCTTGAGGCCCAGCAGTTCGGTGAGAAAAAGGAAGTCGTCCGCCATCGAGAATCGCCTGAGCCCATATAATTTGACCCGATAGCGCGCGAGTTCTCGGTATTGCGGTACGTCGGCTGCGCCCTACATGGTCGTTCAGATTCTACTATGGCGCAAGCGGAGCGGGGGCCGCAACAAAAAAGTTCGAGTTGCCAATTCGTACGCTTCCACCGCGGTCACAACTCCACGTCGTAGGCAAGCTCGAACAGTCGGTGTGGTTTATGGAGGCGCACGGGGTCATGTCCGGGTTTCTTTATTTCAAGCTAAGATGAACCATGCGATTGCTTCCTTCTTCAACAATCCTTGTCGCTATGGCTCTCACGCTGTCCGCTCAGGCGCCTCCGCAGCCGGCCATGACTTTGACCATTCCGGGATTTCCCGACGGCGGCCAGATTCCTGTTAAGTTCAGCCAGGCCGCTCCGGGCGTCGCCGTCGGGGAGGGTACGTCGCCGGCGATGAGCTGGGCCAATGCGCCCGCCGGGACGCAGAGTTTCTTTCTCAACATGCACGACATGGATCTCGCCCGCAACAAGACTACTGAAGATCAGGCGCACTGGGTCCTTTGGAATATTCCCGCTAGCGCGACCGGCTTGCCCGAAGGCGTACCTAAGGGCTCGCAATTGGCCGACGGAAGCTATCAGATCAGCGCGACGGGACCCTTGTACCGCGGCCCGGGAGCCGGGGCGAAAGGTCCGCTCCACCACTACATGTTTGAGCTCTACGCCCTGGACATCAAGCTGGACGTGACGCCATCGGCCGACGCTTTCGAGACGCGCGCCAACGTGATGAAGGCGATTCAGGGTCACATCCTGGCGAAGGCGGTCTATGGGGGCCTGTTCCGGCGGCCCCAATAATCAGCGGAATATACCAGGCCGACACCGCAGTGATGGGTTTAGCGGACGAGCCCGAGCTTCTTCATCTTGGATTGCAGCGTGGTGCGTTTCATTCCCAGGCGGGCCGCCGCTCCGTTCGGTCCGCCCACCACGCCGTTGGCTTGCTCCAGCACGCGGCGAATGTGATCGCGCTCGGCATCTTGAAGCGTGACGGGCGTTGCGGTATCGGTCGCGGCGCGCAGTTCGGCCAGCGGGATTTCGAGAGTGGTCCCCCGGTCAGAATCACCGCTCGTTCCATCAGATTCTCCAGCTCCCGCACATTACCCGGCCAGGCGTAGTTTGTTAGAGCTTCCATCGCGGCCGACGGAATGGACTCGATCCGCCGGTTCATGCTTCGCGCGTACTTCTGCGTGAAATAACGGACCAGCTTGGGAATGTCGGCGGGGCGCTCGCGCAAAGACGGCAGTGAAAGCGGAAACACGTTGAGCCGGTAATAAAGATCGCTGCGGAATTCCCGATCGGCGATCATCTGCGCCAGATCGCGATTCGTCGCGGTTACCAGCCGCACGTCCACCTTGATGGTTCGGACCCCGCCCAGGCGCTCAAATTCATGCTCTTGCAGAGCGCGCAAAAGCTTCGGCTGCAATTCGAGAGGGATGTCGCCCACCTCATCCAGGAACAACGTTCCTTTGTTGGCCAGTTCGAAACGGCCGGCCTTCTGGGCGATGGCGCCGGTAAATGCCCCCTTCTCATGCCCGAACAGCTCGCTCTCGAGCAGGCCGGTGGGGATGGCGGCGCAATTCAGCTTCACGAAGGTGCGCTCGCGGCGTCCGCTGAGCTGGTGAATCGCGCGGGCGATCAACTCCTTGCCGGTCCCGGTTTCGCCCAGGATCAAGACCGACGCGTCGGTGGGCGCGACGGTGGCCAGCTGGTCCAGCACGCGGCGGAACACCGGGTCGTCACCGATGATCTCGCCGAAATTCTGCTCCGTGCGGATTTCGTCTTCCAGATACAGCTTCTCTTCCGCCAGTTTGTCCTTGAGCTGCGCGATCTCCTGAAAAGCGGTCGCGTTCTCAATCGCAATGGCAGCCTGACTGGCCACCTGGGTGAGAAAGTCGACGTCCGATGGCGCAAAGGCGTGCTCCTTCATGCTGCCTACGTTGAGCGTTCCGAGTACCCGGTTCCGCGTGATCAAAGGGATACAGCATAAGGACTTGAGGCCTGCCCCTGCCAGCCTTTGAGCCAGGGGCGATTTGAATTGCGCCAAGTCCCGCGCATCCAGCACCACGGGACGCCGGGTTTCGACCGCCCGGCCGGCGGGCGTTTCATCCAGCGCCGCCGTGGCCCCGTGCGGAATGATGGCCGGATTTCCTTCGAACACCAGCGCGTGATTTCTTAACACGCCGCCGCCCTGCTCCAGCAGCGCCAGGCTGGAGTATTCGCTGGGCATCACCCGCCGGAGGCAGGCGGTAAGGCTGGGGAACAGCTCGCGAATATCCAGCTCCGATACCAGAACGTTGGTGATTTCAAGCAGCACCTGTAGACGGTCGCGCTCGCGCGCCAGTTGCCGCTGATACTTCTCGGCCTTCTCGAAATTGAGCGTGTTGTCGACGGCAACGGCCACCTGCGCCGAAACCTGACGCATGAAATCCAATTGCGAATCGAGCGGTTGGCCCGATCCAAAGCCAAACATCAGCGCACCCAGCCGGTGCTGCGCCGTAGTGAGCGGCAACCAGGAGGAACTGACCACCCGGTTCCGCTTCAGCACCTCCATGATTTTCGGCCAGCGCGTTTCCTGGTTAACGTCCGCGATGACCAGCGGCTCCTGTTGCACGTACACCCACCCCGAGGGCGAATCCTCGGGCGGAAACTCCATCTCAGGCACGTGGGGCTCTACGTCGGTGGTGCTTTCCAGGATGTGCAGCCGCATGGTATTGGTGGCTGCGTCGTACAGAACCAGGTTCAGAAAATCGAAGGGGACGATCGCGCGCAGGCGGCCCGCTAAATCGCGAAACAGGCCAGCCAGGTCGCGGTGCTGCAAAATGGCTTGGGAAACATCCAGGAGCGATTGGTGGGTGGCGCTTTCGGAACCGTCGTTACCAATCTGGGGCTCCGAGATGCCGCTTTGTTCGGATCTCGCGAGCATTTGATGGGCCTGAAGACCAGTATACCCATCGCAGATGCGTTCCGCGCCCAGAGGCGGCGGTCGTTTATCTAGAACAGCTCGCCGATTTCCTTGGCGATACCGCGCGCTTCCAGATGGATCAAACCGGCGTTCGAGCCCATGGGGCCGATCACGGCCAGCACGGCTTTGGGACCCGCCGAGTATACGAATAAAACACCGTCATCGCCGCGAATACTGACTTCGGAAAGTCCGCCGGTGGCCATACTTTCGCTGATGCGGCGCCCTAGACTGGACGCAGCCGCGGCCATGGCGGCCACGCGGTTCGGATCTGTTCCATTCGACAGAGAATGCGCCACAGGCAGCCCTTCGGTAGAAGCCAGCAGCACGCCTCGCAGCTCCGGAATCGAGTTGCGAAGCGTCTCCAGATGATTCTTCAAAGCTTCGTGTTTCACCATCGTTCTCCGGGGTTCTCCCTGATGAGCGCCCACGTCTCCGTGGAAGGCCGGCGCACCCCGCGCTAATAGTTAGATCGTTTGAATAAGGCCCCAACTTTAGAGTTCCTACCGACAAACACATTACTTTGTCGCCCCAAAGGAGCACCCGTTGTACGCTGACGTACCAAGCCGCTAAACCTTGGGCACTTCAAGCCTAGCCTGTAGCAAATGCTCATGCTTTCACCGAAGGTAGTAGGGTGACCGCCTGAGAAAGGCTTGATAAGTGCTTTACCGTATAGAAACACCCCCGGGAGGTATTCACTTATCGCCTAGAAAAGCCGATTACTCGCTCATGCGATGCCTGTACTGCGGCAAGGAGCTGGCGCTGCTGAAAAGACTGACCGGGCGGCGGCGAATTTTGCTCCGATACGCACAAGCAAAGCTACCAGGAAGAATACAACCGGCTGGCGTTAAGCCGCCTGCTCCAGGCTCAATACAAAGGGCCGCAGGCCCCTCACTCGCCCGCTCATAATACCCCGCCACCGCCCAATGTTTCCGTAGCCGTCCAGGAACCTGAGACGGACGATGCGGCAAATGAAGCTCCCGTCCCCGCGGTACAGGCGGTGCCCCTAAGGGCGGAGAAGCCTGAAGACGTTGTTGAGCCAGTGGCCGTGGAAGAGTCCGTTCCCTCAGTAGGTGCGGAGCCTGAGCCCCTTAGCACAGCCGGTTTTTTGCTCGAAAGCCCTGCGTTGGTTGCTCTACCAGACGAAACACCCTACCTGGAGGCCTGGCTGGAGCCCTCGGCCGGGCCGGCAATGTCCGACTGGCAAATCCAGAATGACGCTTTCAGCCTGTCCCCGGCGGACTTGCTATCGCTCGACTTACGGCCGGAGGCGTCCTCGCCTGCGGAGCTTGCGGATCAGGTCTCTCCTGCCGATTTGTCGCCGCTCGGGTTCGCCCCTACTCAACCCGATCCGCCGCCGGCGACGGCAAGCAAAAAGATGGCGCGCGCCAATGGATTACCGGCGGGCGCTCGAATCGGCGTGGATATCCCGCCCAGTTCAATCGCGGTGGCTGTTGACCAAAGCTTGCTAAAGGCGATTGGGTTTCAGACCACGGTTTTGTTCGACGATTCGCAGCTCCTGGAGCTTCCACTTTCTTCCATCGATTTCGCCGTCGAAGGCTTCGGCGTTGAAGTTTCCAACAATGGAGCGCTGCCTGGCAGTCTCCATGACCATGCCCTTACCGATCTTGTCCGGTCCGAGGCGGAAGTGGAAGCACCCGCTGAAAGCGACACTCCCCGGGCCTCGCTCGAAGCGCTCTCCCGTCTGCATGACGAACTGGTCCAGCAGGAAACAGCACGCGAAGCAATTACGCCCGCCGATCCGCCGGAGGCGCCGGTCGAAGATTTATCTGCCGTCGCCGTGCAAGTACTCGACAGGCCAGATGCGGTTCCCCAAGACGCGCTTCTCGAAGAGGCCGAAGTCCCCGGGGACGCTCCGGAAATCGTAGAACTCGCCGCAGACGAGGAGGCTAAGCACGAAGCCGAAACATCCAAGGCCCGGCCGGCTGTCGATCTGTTCGACATCTCCCTCAAGATTTTTCCGCCGGGTAAACCGGCGCTCATCGGAGGCGACGCACTCCCCACCAATACCGCTCCTCTGCTGCCGCACCTGAAGTCCCTTCCGCTGCGTCCCAAGGTCGCGCTGGCCACTGGCTACGTCCCTCCCACCAAGTCCCAAGCCCCCGCTGCACCGCCGCAGGCTCCCTCGAAACCCGCGTCTGGAGGCAAGCCCGCCGCTCGTCTCACACAGCCCAAACAACCCGTCCGCACGGCCAAGCCAGCTCAGCCCGCCGCAGCGAGGGTGGCGTCTCAGAAAGCAGACGAAGCCAAGCCTGAAGCTGTGCCGGCGGCGCAGCCTGAAATTCCGGAAGTGCTTCCGAAACCGGAGGTGGCTACCAAAGTGGCTATCCAACCGGAACCCGCACCGAAGGCCCCACCAGCGGAAAAAGAGCCGGCCTCGAAACCAGCTCCTGTGGTGGAAGAAACGCCAGTGGCGGATGAAGTAAAACCGGCGGTGGATCAAGAAAAGCCCAAGGTGGAAGCGGTAAAACCGCCTGCAGATCCGCCCCGGCCGGTGCAGAAGCCCGTAGTTGACCTGGCCAATAAAGAAACCGTGCCCAGCTTTGGCCTTTCTCAACCCGCCAACGGCTCTTTCCTCGGTTCACTGAAAGTAAAGCTGGGGATCGCAATTGTGCTCCTGTTATTCGCTTGCGCTTACTTCCTGGGCTGGGGCGGCGCCAAGTCCAAGCCGGCTGCAGCGAACTCCGGGGTTTCGAGCGATGGCTCCGGTCCCAGCATCATTTTGGGCGAAGGTGGTTGGGTGGAGGGCTGGGGCGGAGATCCCTCCGGTATTCATGCCGACCGGCAGATCACGATTTACAGGCCGTCGCTAAAGCTGTCCGATTACCGGCTGGAATTTCAGGGAAGCATCGATACCAAGAGCATCGGTTGGGTTTTCCGCGCTTCGGATCCCGAGAACTACTACGCCATGAAACTGATGACCGTTTCCGCCGGTCTGTCTCCCAAGGTGGCGCTGTTCAAGTACCTGGTGGCCAATGGCAAGCAGACGCAAGTAGGGCGCGTGCCCATCGACCTTGCCGTGCAACCGGACACGGTCTTCGACATTCGCGTGGACATTCGCGGCCCGCAATTCACGACCTACATCCAGGGGCAGCATGTTGATAGTTGGACTGATGACCAGTTAAAAATCGGCGGCGCAGGCTTCCTGAACGAGCGTGAAGAGCGGGGAAAAGTGAAATCGGTGTCGATCCGATACTTAAGCGGCGCTATTAAGTAAAGAAGGGTTCAATGGAACAGACGAACGATCAGTGGCTATGGTTTGTTGACAGCGAGTTGGTGGAGGCGCTGGCGCGCACCGACGTTCTCGATCCCGAGAGCGAGAAGCGGCCCGTGCAGTCTTCCACGCTGGCCAAGGTATTGGCTCTCAACATGGACGGCAAGACCGAGCAGGCCTTGCGCGAGATCCGGGATGCCATCGACAGCGGCGAGGACCTGCCCGAATTGGCGTGGACCAAGGCGCACCTCGAGTTCCAACTCGGCCACTTCGAGAATGCGCTGGAAGATTACCAGAAGGTGCTCGAGACGCAGCCCAGCCACAAAGCGGCAACCTACAACGCGGCGCTGTGCCTGGAAAAGTTGAAGCGCCACGAAGAAGCCGTTTCGGCCTTCCGCAAAGCGGCGGATCTGGATCCGAAACTTGCTGAGGCGATACTAGGCGTAGGCATCTCGGAGCTGCATTGCAATCGGCCCGAAAACGCGCTGGCCGCCTTTGAAGAATGCCTGAACACGCAGCCGGGCAACAGCCGGGCCCTATACGGCAAAGGGGTTACACTCCATCTGCTGGGGCGCGCCGAAGAAGCCGCGGATGCCTATGATAAGCTGCTGCCGGACAACTCCACCGACGCCGAACTAGTTACCAATATGATCCGTCTGGCGCTGGCGCGGGGAGAACACGACAAGGCCCGCGAGTATTCCGACAAGCTGCTCCGTTTGCGCCCCAATGCGCAAGCTGGGCTGGCCGGGATGATCGCGGCGGCCATGGCGCGCGGCGACTATAAGTCCGCTGCTCAGCTGGGCGCGCAATTGGTGAAAACCGCTTCCAGTTCGTTCGAAGCCTGGTTCAACCTGGGCGTGGCCTACCAAAAGACTAATCGCCTGGAGCAGGCCGGGCAAGCTTACGCCGAAGCGCTAAAACTAAAGCCGGACAGCGGGCTGGCGTATGCCAACCTGGGCGCCATCCTGCAGGAGCGCGGCGATCAGCCGGAAGCGCGCAAAGCCTATGAGCGGGCGCTCCAGTTCACGCCGGAAAATCCCTCCGCCTTATGGAACCTCGCGATGGTGCAAGAACGTCTTGGCAATCAATCCGAAACCGAAAAATGCATCGAGAAGCTGGTGGAAGTGGATCCGGAGCGCGAGGAAGCGTGGTTCCGCCTGGGCTACCTGCGCTTGCTCCGCGGGGACTCGGCGGGCAGTGTGGAGCCGCTCCGCGTTTGCGTTAGTAAGCGGCCAGACTGGCTGGAGGCGCTCATGAATTTGGGCGTCGCGCAGCGGCGTCTGGGCGACTTCGAGGCTGCCAAAGCCACCTTCACTCAGGCCGCGGCTCGTCATCCGCAATCCGCCGACGCACTGCGCGCGCTGGCCGCTGTCGCGGTGGATCAGGGTGACTACGTGTTGGCGCTCGACACCGAAGCGAAGCTGGAGCAACTGGGGGAACGCATCCCGGAGCTGAGCTACAACATCGGCGTCCTGCTGCAGCAGTCCAATTTGCAGGAAGACGCCGCCCGTTCGTACCGCCGGGCCACGGACGAGAAGCCGGATTTCGCCGAAGCGCTGCTCAACCTGGGCCATGCTCTGGAAGCTCTGGGGCAGGAAGAGGAAGCTCGCGGCTGCTGGCAACAGGCCGTGCAAACTAAACCGGAGCTGGCGGAAAAGTATTTTTGAAAGCTGGGAATACCAGGAATGCAAACCCTGGAATACCAGGAATACGAGGGAGACAAGGAATTGCCGGCCGTATTCCCTGTATTCCGTGTATTCCGCGTGCCCAGAGCGCTACTTGCTCTCCAACCACTTGGTGCTTACGGGAACCTGCCGCTCGCATTGCATGGTCTCGGTTACTCCCGATACCAGCAGCGCGCAGGCATTCGATTGCGCGCTCCGCAGGGCGTGCTCCTGCGAGTCGGCCGATGCGATCCGGCACTGATTCGCCCCGTGAAACGCCACGCACACCTCCACGCGATACTTGGCGATGTGCATGCTCGAATAAACCAGGAACGCCACCACAACCACGACAAAAACAATGCCGATAGTCACTGTCTTGTTCATGCGGCCATGTTCATGCGGTCTCGCTGGCGCCCTGCGTCTCCGCGAAGAAGTTGCCCATGCGGCGAAACTTGTCGTAGCGTTCGTCGACCAGCTCCTCGCGCGAAAGCGGAGCTAATTCCGCCAGCGCTTTCTGGATGGTTTCCTTCACGAATTCCGCGGCCTTGTTCCAATCGGTGTGCGCGCCCTCGGCCGGCTCCCGCACCAGGCCGTCGATCAAACCCAATCCCTCCAGATCGAGCGCCGTCAGCCGCAGCGCTTTCGCGGCTTCCGCGGCGCGTCCGGAATCGCGATAAATGATGGCGGCGCAGCTTTCCGGGGAGATCACGCTGTAGTAAGCGTTCTCGAGCATGTAGACGCGGTTCGCGATGCCCAGGCCCAGCGCGCCTCCGCTGCCGCCCTCCCCGATCACGATGGTAATCACCGGCACGCCCAGCCGCGACATCTCGCGCAAGTTGTTCGCGATGGCTTCGGCCTGCCCGCGCTCCTCGGCGTCGATGCCGGGATAGGCGCCCATAGTGTCCAGGAACGTCAGAATGGGCCGCTGGAACTTGTCGGCCATTCGCATCAGGCGCATGGCCTTGCGATACCCTTCCGGCTTGGGCATCCCGAAATTGCGATGCAGTTTCTGCTTCGTATCGCGGCCCTTTTCTTGCCCGATGACCATTACCGGTTTGGCATCCAGGAGCCCGAACCCGCCCATGATGGCCGCATCATCGCCGTAAAACCTATCGCCATGCAGCTCTGAGAATCCGGTAAAAATGCGGCTGATGTAATCGGACGCGTGCGGCCGCTTGGGATGCCGGGCCAACTGCACGCGCTCCCAAGTGGGGTTGGCAACCGGACTGGTTTCGGATGAATTTTCGCTATCTGCCATGAAGGATGTTCAGCTCGCCAGAATCTCTAATGACTCCGGCCCGCATATGCGCTCCACTTCCGCCCAAAACTCCCTGTCGGGGCGGACTTTTGGGGCTACATCCAGGATAACGGAAAAGTCCCGGGGTTTCTCCAGCCGCAGCCGGACCTCGGTTTCGCCGCGTTTTCGCGCAAACAACCGATTGAGCGCCTCGGCTTTGTCCACATTGCCGCCCGCAGTTCCATTGACACCCACGCCCACGCGAATCGAAATCAGAGTCGGCAGGTTCACGCGCGCCACCTTCAGCGGCACAATGTCCTGGATGGAGATCTTGGGCGGGCCATTCTCCTCCGGCAGCACCAGCCCGCGCACCAGCACTGCTTGATCTTCCATCAGCCCGCCCAGCAGACGATCGTACTGTGTGGAGAACGCCATCGCCTCCACTCCGCCCTTGCGATCCTCCACGCGCATCGCGGCCCACAGCTTTCCGTCCCGGTTGCGCTTGCGTACGATGCCCGTCAGAATGCCGCAAATTGCAACCTCGGCGCCCCGCTCCAACCCTTCCAGCGTCTCCGTGTCGTGCGTCCCTAATTCCGCCACCTTGTCGGAATACTCATCCAGGGGATGGCCCGTAACGAAAATCCCGAGCACCTCTTTCTCACCCGACAGCTTCTGCTCCACGGTCCAATCCGGAAGCGCCGGCAACGGATGCTCCACGTGCTCCGGCTCGCCGATGGCCATTCCGAATAGCCCAGCCTGGCCGCTCTCGCGGTCCTTCCACGCGCGCTGCCCGCTCTCCATCGCGTTCTCGATCACGGCCGTCAATTGCGCGCGGTTGCCGCCCAGGCTGGCGAGCGCTCCGCCTTTGACGAAGTTTTCAAGAATCCGCTTGTTCACGCTGGTCAGATCCACGCGCTCGCAAAGATCGTAAAGCGATTTGAACGGCCCCCCGCTCTCGCGCGCTTCGATGATGGCATCGGCGCCCCGCGCGCCCACGTTGCGGACCGCGCACAGCCCCATGCGAATCCCCTGGCCATCGGGAGAAAAATCCCTTCCACTCGAATTCACGTCCGGGGGCAGCACCGGAATGCCCATTTCGCGGCATTCATTGATGTATTTCACCACCTTGTCGGTGTTGCCCATTTCCGACGTCAGCAGCGCGGCCATGAATTCGACCGGGTAATGCGTTTTGAGGTACGCAACCACGTAGGCCAGATACGCGTAGGCGGCGGAGTGCGACTTATTGAAGCCGTAGCCGGCGAACTTGGCCATCTGGTCGAAGATTTTTTCGACTTTCTTTTGCGGGAAACCTTTGGCCTTGGCGCCGGAAACGAAACGCTCGCGCTGCTTGTCCATTTCCTCCTGTTTCTTCTTGCCCATGGCGCGCCTAAGGATGTCCGCTTCGCCTAGTGAGTAGCCTGCGAGGCGGCTGGAGAGCTGCATCACCTGTTCCTGGTAGACGATGACGCCGAAGGATTCTTCGAGAATATCCTTCGTCTCCGCGATATCGTAGGCGACTTCCTTGCGGCCGTGTTTGCGATCGATGAAGTCGTCGATCATGTCCATCGGCCCGGGACGATAGAGGGCGTTCAGCGCGATCAGGTCGTCGAGCCGATCGGGCTGATAACGGCGAAGAATGTCGCGCATGCCGGGCGATTCGAACTGGAAAATGCCGCTCGTTAAGCCTTTGGTGAAAACGGCCTGGTAGGTTTTCGCGTCGTCGAGCGGCAGCTTCTCGGTGTCGAGCTTCACGCCGCGATACTGCTCGATCAGGGCCACGGCCTCCTGAATAATATCGAGCGTGGTGAGCCCCAGAAAATCCATCTTGAGAAGCGCCAGTTTCTCCAGGCCCACCATGTCGTACTGCGTGACGATTTCGTCTTTGCTGGTCTTGCAAAGAGGGACCAGTTCGCGCAGCGGAACGGGCGAAATCACGACGCCCGCCGCGTGCATCCCGGCGTTGCGCGCCATCCCTTCCACCTTGCAGGCCACCTCCAGCACTTCCTTCAAGCGCGGATCCTTACGCGCCGCCTCTTCGATGGCCGGCTCCTGCTGCATCGCATCCTTCAGCTTGATGTTGAGCGTAGTGGGGATGAGCTTGGTGATGCGATCCACATCGGCGAAGCCGATGTCGAGCACCCGGCCCACGTCCTTGATGGCAGTGCGCGCGCCCAGCGTGCCGAAGGTGATGATCTGCGCCACCTGCTCGCGGCCGTATTTCTCGGTGACGTATTGAATCACCTCGCCGCGTCGCCGGGTATGGAAGTCGATGTCGATATCCGGCATGCTGATGCGCTCCGGATTCAAAAAGCGTTCGAACAGCAGGCCGTACTCGAGCGGATCGATATCGGTGATCTCCATCGCGTAGCTGACCAGGCTGCCGGTGGCCGATCCGCGGCCCGGACCCACGGGAATACCGCGCGATTTCGCGAAGCGGATGAAGTCCCACACGATCAGGAAATAGCCCGAGAACTTCATCTGCTGGATCATCTGGATCTCACGATCCAGGCGCTCGGCGTACTCCGCCAGATCGTGCTTCAATCCGCCTTCTTTGCGGAGCGCTTCCAGGCGCGGGCGGCGCTTCTCAAAACCTTGCCGCGCTACGTATTCGAAATAGCTGTCGGTGGAGTGTTCGGCGGGAACGTCGAATTTCGGGAACGGCTCCTTCACCTTTTCCAGGCTCACCTGGCAACGCTGGGCGATGTCCCAGGTGCGATCCAGCGCTTCCTCCATCTCACCAAACATCGCCAGCATCTCGTCGCGCGTCTTGAGATAAAACTCCGGCTGCGTGAACCGCATGCGATTCGGATCGCTCATGGTCTTGCCGGTCTGGATGCACAACAAAATTTCGTGCGCCCGTGCGTCGCCCTTGCGCATGTAATGCGAATCGTTGGTTGCCACCAGCGGAATGCGCGTCTCCTGCGACAACCGCAGCAGCTCCGGAATCACCACTTTGTCTTGATCCAGGCCGTGATCCTGAACCTCCAGAAAGAAGTTCTCCTTGCCGAACATGTCCGCATAGCCATAAGCCAGGCGCTTCGCTTCCTCATAGCGATTGGCCATGATCGTCTCGTTGATGTCGCCGCGCAAGCAGGCCGACATCGCGATCAAACCCTTCGAGTGCCGGGCAAGAAGATCCTTATCGATCCGCGGCTTATAGTAGAAGCCTTCGAGAAACGCCGTGGACACCAGCTTCAGCAGATTGCGGTAGCCATCCTGGTTCTCGCACAGCAGCACCAGGTGGTTGTAGCGATCGGTTTCACTGCGGCTGGCCAGGCCCTGCTGCGAGACGTAAACTTCGCATCCGATCACCGGATGCACGCCCTTCTCTTTGGCGTTGTTGTAAAACTCGACAGCGCCGAAAAGATTGCCGTGGTCCGTCATCGCCACCGCAGGCATCTTCTGCTCCACCACCAGATCCATCAACTGGCCGATTTCGCAAGCGCCATCGAGGAGCGAGTAGTCGGTATGGCAATGTAGATGAACGAACGGCCGTGCGGAACTCATTCTGATTCCTTACAGGGGGGAGGGTTGACTCCATTGTACCTCGATCTCTCGTGAGGACTCTCCTGTTCCTCGCAATCGGATCTCGATGCGATCCTCCGGCATCAGTTCTGGAAACCGCTCGCCCCATTCGATCAGCACCACCGCGCGCCGGTCGAAAATCTCATCCAGGCCCAGCGTCGCCACTTGCGCGGCGTGTGTCCAGACGATACAGGTCGATGTGATAAGCGGTGCGAGCCGTTTCCGAGCCGCTCGCGGGAGCAAGCGGAATGTATTCGTGGATCAGCGTGAACGTCGGGCTGGACACGTCCTCGGGCCTTGCCGCTCCCAGTCCTTTCACAATCCCCTTTGCCAACGTCGTTTTTCCCGCTCCCAGTTGCCCGATCAGCAGCACCACCGCCTTAGCCGGCAATTCCGCTGCCAGCTCTTCACCCAGCGCGATGGTCTCTTCTTCAGATTCTGTGTGAAAGATCCGCGATTTCACGCATCGCCTCAGGCAGGAACTCGAACAGGTCGGTAGCCATGAAAGATTTTTCGCCCATCGCCTCGGCGCCCAGCTCGCCAGCTCGCCCATGCAGGTACACCGCGGCCAACAGCGCGTTTTCGAGTTGATTCGGGAACTGCGCCACTAATCCCGCGATCATTCCGGTGAGCACGTCGCCCGTTCCGCCCGTCGCCATAGCGGGCGACCCGGTGAGGTTGATCCACACACGCCCATCCGGAAAGGCAATCACGCTGCGGTTCCCTTTCAGCACCAGATACACGCCGTGCTCGGTGGCGTACGCGCGGGCGTTTCCGATGCGATCCGCTTGAATCTCGGCGATGGTCTTTCCGGTCAGACGCGACATTTCGCCCGGGTGCGGAGTGAAAATGCGCGGCCCTTCAAATCTCGAACGCTGCCCAGCCAGGGCATTCAGCGCATCGGCGTCCACCACCATCGGCGTCTTCGATTCTTGGACAAATCGCCGAATAAATTGCACTGTCTCAGGATGCTGGCCCATGCCCGGACCGATCGCGATCACGGTTTTCTTGTCGGTGATCGCGGCGAGCGCCGGATCGTCCGGCTACGCGCATCGCGATAGACCCGGCGTCGGTCTCAGCCAGCGGCTCCGTCATGATTTCTGGCGCGTAAGATGCAATCGCCGAAATCGCCGAGGCTGCCGAAGCAACCGTGGAAAGTCCCGCACCCGCCCGCAACGCCGCGATCCCAGCCATCGCCGCCGCTCCCGTTTTTCCGCGCCCGCCCGCAATCACCAGCACGTGGCCATACATGCCTTTGTTCGAATCGGACGCGCGCGGCTCGGAACATCCATGCAAAATCCGACGGCTCAGAGATCGAAAGCGAATGCTCGGGTCGCCTTCATACAGCTCCGGCGGGGTCCCGATCGGGCGATATGCACCTTGCCGGCCATTCGCACGCGGGCTCGAACAGCAGGCAGGGCTTGGGCGCCGTGAACGTGACGGTGTGTTTCGCGTGCACCACGGTTTGGCCTGGCAGTTCGCCGGAATCGCTTGCCGCGCCGGAGGGAACATCCACGGCCACCACGTCGGCCAGCGGGAAAGCGTGTGTTGATCGCCTCGATCATTTCGGCTGCCTCGGCCTTTGCCGAGCCGTTGAGGCCCGTACCGAGCACGGCATCCACCACCAGCGTTGCCAGCCGCATTTCTTCAGTGATCTCGTTCAAAAACATCGGACAGCCCACGGCCTCTAGCATCTTGATAGGTCGCTAGAGCGTCGCCCTGCATGGTGTTCGGGTTCGCCGCCAAAACCACGCGCAGCCATTGCGGCTGCACGCGCGTAAAGAGCTGGCGCGCCACCACCAGCCCGTCGCCGCCATTGTTGCCTTTTCCGCACACCACGACAATGCGTTGCTTCGCGAGCGGCGCATACTGCCGCTCCAGAAACTCCACCACGCGCTGCCCGGCATTTTCCATCAAGATGATGTTGGGGATGCCCAGCTCGGCCGTGCGCCGGTCAACATCGCGCATTTGCGCCGCCGTTAGAACCTTCATGCGCGCACCTCGGCCAGCACCTGCTCCAGCTTGGTCAGGTTCGCGGCCTCTCCCATCACGATCAGATAATCGCCCGCCTGAATCTCGGCCTCCGCCGGCGGATTGAATTGCATCTGCCCGTCCGACTTGCGGATCGCCAGCACAATCACGCCCAGGTCGCTGCGAATCTTGCTCTCAGCCAGCGATTTGGAGGCAAACTCGCTCGACGCCGACACGCTGAACTGCTCGATGCCGACATCCAGTCCCATGTTCTTGGTGGTGAAATCGATGAACTGGAAGACGTGCGGCTTCAGCATCACCTGCGCCATGCGATTGCCGGTCATGTCGTAAGGCGCGAACACGTAGTCCGCCCCCGCCAGACGCATTTTCTTTTCGCTTTGCTCGGATGCGATGCGCGCCGAAACCTGCAGCGCCGGCCTCAAGGCCTTTGCCGAGAGAATCACAAACAGGTTGTCGGCATCGCTCTGCAATGTCGCAATCAGACCCTTAGCCCGCATGATGCCGGCGTGTTTCAACGTTTCATCGTCCGTGGCGTCGGCCAGCACGCCGAGCATGCCGTCGCGAATCGCCCATTCCACGCGGTCCTCGCTCTTGTCCACGATCAGAAACGGAACACCGGCGCGCTGCAGCTCACGCGCCGCGCCCCGGCCCACGCGTCCGAAGCCGCAGACGATGATATGGTCCTCCAACTTGTCAATCATTTTCCTGGTCCGCCGTTTCCCAAAATATTGCGTGAGTTCCAGCTCGATGATTACTTGCGTCATGCCGCCCACCGCCAGCAGCAGCATGGTTACGCCGAAGAATATCAGAAACGAATTGAAGATTCGCCCGTAGAAGCTCAGCGGATGCAACTCCTCGTAACCCACCGTGGTGATGGTGATCAGCGTCATGTAGAACGCGTCGAAGGGGGAATAATGCTCGATCCATATGAATCCCAGCGTTCCGCCGGTGAAAATCAGCAGGACTCCGCTGCCCAGAATGATGATCCAGTTGCGAAGGCGGCGCATGCTGTGGCTACCTCACCGTTTCCGCGCCAGCAGCACGGTCATGTCGTCGGACAGCTCCGGCACGCCCGTCCACTCGCGCACGCGCTCCATCACACTCTCGATGATCTGGGCTTCGTCCCGGTCCGCGTTCTTCGCCACTAATTCGATGAGCCGCTCCTCGCCGAACATTTCTCCGTATTCGTTCTCGGGCTCCGTGATGCCGTCGGTGTAGCACACCAGCAGGTCTCCGCTGCACAGCTCCAGCTTGCTCTCTTCATACTTGGAGAAAGGAAATGCGCCCACCACGGTGCCATTGACATCCAGCGCGGTGGCGACGCCATCGCGGAACAGGACGGGCTGCAAGTGGCCCGGCGTTGGTATAGGTCATCAGGCCGGTTTGCCTGATCGTAGATGGCGAAGAAGAACGTGGCGTATTTTTCCGGCGATGTGGTGGCGTGCAGTTGCTGGTTCAGCTCCGAAACCATCCGCGCGGTCGAGAACCGCAGCCCATTCATGGACGGCGCGGCCAGTTCCGTAGCCGAAGCCCGCAACTCCATGCGCATGGCCGCCTGAATGGTCGCCATCAATAGCGCCGCCGAAATCCCTTTCCCGGCCACGTCGCCGATCGCGATCGCCAGCTTTCCGTCCACCAACTGGTAATCGTAGTAGTCGCCCGACACCATGCGCGCCGGGTCGCACTTGCCCAGCACGCGCAGGCCCTCGAACACCGGCGGAGCTTTGGGATACAGCTGATCCTGCACTCCGCGCGCGATCTCGATCTCGGCCTCCATGCGTTCTTTCTCTTTCGCCACCGCGAGCAGCCGCTCCAGATTCTGCGTCATGGTGTTGAAGGAGGTGCTCAACTCGGCGATCTGGTCGCGCCCCTTCACCTGAATCAAATGCGAAAAATCGCCGCGCACCACTCGCTGCGTTCCCTGCATACAAGCGAATGCACCGCGCCGGTGATGCTGCGCGACATCGAGATCCCGATCCCGAGGCCGGTAATGGCCACCACCAGGAACGCCACTGCCACGATATAAAACACGGTCAGAACCAGCTCGTCACCGCCCTGGCTCAAAATTGCCGCCAGAATGGAAGACAATCGCGTGTGGGCCGCTAAAAGAGCCGGCTCGAGTTTTCCGCGGATGCTTCCCAACTCCACCGTCGAATGAAAGAACCCCAGCTGCACGTCCACTATCGAAACGATTCACCGGCGGAGGAAGCGCCGTCGGCTGCGGAGCAAAGCCATCGGCGGGCGAAAACCGAAACTCGGCTTGATCTCCCGCGCCCAGCTTAGTAGCGCCCGCGCTCACCTTGATTTTCGGTCTGGCAGGCGTGGTCCCCGGCGTACTCCACATCCCGCTGCAGAAAGTAGAAGTCGCCCAGCCCCGGCGCCAGCCCACTGAGAAAAGGGCGTGTGAGCGGCGTCAAGGCCAGAGCCTTTTTATTACCCACCACGACATCCGCCCAAGCGTAGTAACGTCCGTCGCGCGAAGCGAATCCGCTCGAATTCACGGGCAGCGCCTCGGGCAAACTCACGTTCGCGTCGGGCGGCCACTCCTGGCTCTCGCCATTCTGGGACGTCCACAAAATCAATCCAGGAAAACGCTGCTGCTCAGTGGCGTCAATTACCCGGATCTCCGTTGGAGAGGCGCTCGCATGCTCGGCCACGGATCGAAGCGCAATCAGCCGCCGGTCCAACTCGGATCGCACCAGGTACACCGCCACCTGGCCGGCCAACATGTACGCGCCCAATCCCACCAAAGTCAGCACCAGCAGAATCGGCAGCACCGCGATGAAAAAGTACGCCACCATCAGCCGGTTCCGCAGACGCCAGGTCAGTTTCCGCACGCCGATCCGCAACAGGCGAAGCGCAATCCACGCACCTAGAACGTAGGCCGCCAACGCCACGAGCGACTCCAGCGCGCTGTCCGGCCACGCTACGCGCAGGATCAGATACAGAACCAGCATTGCCGCGAAGGCTTTATCCACCTTCCCGGCACGCTTCCAAACGGATTGGATCGAAAGATTCACACGCGCGATTTGGCGATCTCGGGAGTTCCCGGCGCCGCCGCTTCCGGCAGCGGCTTCTGCGGCTCCAGGAAATGCCGGGTTAACTGCTCCTGCAAGATGCCCAGCGCGGTTTCGGGATCGTCGGCGTACTGAAAAAGTTTCAGATCTTCCCGGTCGATGGTCCCATGCTCCACCAGCGCTTCGAAGTTCAGCACTTCCTGCCAGAATTTCGTCCCGTACAACACGATCACGATCTTACTTTCCAGCTTCCGGGTCTGCGCCAGCGTCATCACCTCGAACATCTCGTCCATGGTTCCGAATCCGCCCGGAAAAATCACCAGCGCCTTCGCCAGATACGCAAACCAGAACTTGCGCATGAAGAAGTAATGAAACTCGAACGACAATTCGGGCGTGATAAAAGGATTCGGGCCGCTGCTCGAATGGCAGTCCGATGTTGAGCCCGATGGTTTTGCCGCCCGCATCCGCCGCGCCGCGATTGGCCGCCTCCATGATGCCCGGGCCGCCGCCCGAACAGATCACGAAGCGGTGCGACGCCGAATCCAGTTTGCTGGACCACTCGGTGACCAGACGCGCCAATGTCTGCGCGTCGCGATAGTACCGGCCTAGCGGGCCCTCTTCGCTGATCCTGGCCGATCCAAAGAAAACAATGGTGTCCTGGATCTTCTCGTCGCGAAAATGCGAAAGCGGCTCCAGATATTCGGAGAGGATGCGCAAGCCGCGCGCATCCGGACTTTCGAGAAAAGTCTCGTTCAGATATGCCACTGGCCGGTGGCTGTTATCGGAATGGTCTTCGATCATTGAGACGGGGTTCGAGCGCCTTCCAGTGCGCTCCAAACGCTTCTCCAATTGTCTCACTGTCTTCAGCAAATCCGGCAGTTTCGGAAACGCCGTGATGGCGCGCAGCCATTCGCGGGCTTCAAACGCGGGCGATCCCGACATCACAGCGCCTTCGGCCACGTCCCCGCCGATCCCGCTCTGCGCGTAGATTACCGCATTGTCGTGAATGGTCAGGTGCCCCGAAATTCCCACCTGCCCGGCCAGCAGGACGTTCTTCTCCAGCACCGATCCGCCCGCTAGGCCCGTTTGCGCGCAAATGATGTTGTCCTCTCCCACCACACAGGCGTGCCCCACCTGGACCAGGCTGTCGATCTTGGCCCCACGCTTGACGCGCGTCTCGCCCACCGTCGCCCGATCCACCGAAGTCAAGGATTGGATCTCTACATCGTCTTCAATCACCGTCACGCCCGATTGTACGATCTTGAAATGCGTACCCTCGCGCGTTTTGGCGAAGCCGAATCCATCGCTGCCCACCACCACTCCGTTCTGCAGAATCACCCGATCTCCAACCCGGCAGTACTCGCGTACCACGGCGTGCGAATGCGCGCAAAAGTCGTCGCCGATCTCGGCGCCCTCATAGATCACCACGTGCGGATGCAGAACCGCGTTCTTGCCGATGCTCACGTGCTCGCCGACCACCGCGAACGCACCCACCGATGCGCCCTCGCCGATCTTCGCCGTCGCCGCCACCGAAGCTTGCGGATGAATGCCCGGCTTGGGCCGCGGGGGCCGATAGAACATCCCGAGCGCCCGCGCAAAGTCGTGATAGGGATTCGCCGAGACCAGGCTGGCCGGCTTTGGCTGCGCGAGCGGCTGCTTGACCAGGATCGCCCCGGCGCGCGTCTCCTTCACCTTCAGCGTGTACTTGGGGTTGGCCAGAAACGTAAGCTCGCTGGGTCCCGCCCGTTCCACGCCGGCCACACCGGTGATCTCAAGGTCGGGCTCGCCGCCGTGCAGGGTGCAGCCCAGCCGGGCCGCCAGATCGCCCAAGCGAATGCGCTGAATCGTAGACATAATTTATGTCCATTGTATCCGCGCCAGCCTCGGGCCCACGCCGACGTTGGCTGGGAGTGCATTGGCCGGGTTAAGCTTGGAGAAGGAGCCACTTCCATGAACTTCGAAATTCGCGAACCGGAACTCGAACGCCGTGTGCGCGAGGGAATCCAGAGTGGCCGATTCCATGATGTTGACGAACTCCTGAGCAAAGCGCTCGATGCCCTATCTGAATCTTCCAGCAACCGGCGGGCCCTCGACTGGTCCCAATGCACAGCCGTGGAGAGCGTACCCGGCAAAGTGAGCGGGGCGTGGGTTTTTCGCAATACGCGGATGCCCGTCGCGGCGGTGTTTGAAAACCTTGAGGATGGTGTCACAATTGACGAGCTGGTGGAGCTATACGACGGGCTGACGCGGGAGCAAGTGAAGGCAGTCCTCGATTTTGCCGCCCGGAGCCTGGGAGCGCCCGCCCGTCCCATTGATGCGCATTCTGTTTGACCAAGGCGCCCCGGTTCCGATAGCCGCCTATCTTCGCGAGCACACGGTGCGGACGACCTTGCAGGAGGGACAGGATACCCTCGCAAACGGCGAACTTTTGCGTGCTGCCGAGGCTGCCGGATTTAATGTTCTGCTGACCACCGACAACAATCTCGCCTATCAGCAAAACCTTAAAGGACGAAAAATCGCCATTGTGGTCATCAGTCGCAATCGTTGGCGGCTGGTCCAGCGGATGATCCGAAAAATTGTTGCGGCGGTCAACGCGGCGGAGCCGGGCAGCTATACTCTGATCGAAGTGCCGATCAAGTAAGCAACGGAATGGTATTGGTGCAGCCCACGTTGAACCGGGCCACGAGACTCGCAACCAAAAAGGGTAACTGGAGCGATCGTGATCGGTGGAGAAGGCCGCGCCTGGGGAATCTCCCCTCGGATCTACTGCCTCACCCCTAGTCCGAAGAACCACCTGCAACTGATTGAAACGAATCACGCTCATCGCTACTTGACAATAACACACTAAAGTTTAATAATGGTTGCAGGCTAAAACAAGCCGGATTCTTAGCCGAGAGATTGAGGAAAGAATGAGCAAAATCATAGGTATAGACTTGGGAACGACCAACTCCGTCGTCTCCGTCATGGAAGGCGGCCAAGCCGTCGTGATTCCGAACCAGGAGGGCGGCCGGACGACGCCGTCCGTGGTCGCTTTCACCAAGAGCGGTGAGCGGCTGGTTGGCACGGTGGCCAAACGCCAATCCGTCACCAACCCCGAGAACACAGTTTATTCGATCAAGCGCTTCATGGGCCGCCGCTTCAACGAAGTGAGCGAAGAAATGAAGCTGGTGCCTTATAAGGTGGTCGCCGGCGAAAACGGCGACGCTCGCGTCGAGATCAACGGCAAGAAATACTCCCCGCCAGAGATTTCCGCGATGATTCTCACCAAATTAAAGGAAGCCGCCGAAGCGTATCTCGGCGAAAAGGTCACCAAGGCGGTCATCACGGTTCCGGCCTACTTCAACGACTCGCAGCGCCAAGCCACCAAGGACGCCGGGCAGATCGCGGGGCTGGAAGTGATGCGCATCATCAACGAACCCACGGCCGCGGCGCTGGCCTACGGGCTGGACAAGAAGAAGAACGAAACCATCGCGGTGTATGACTTCGGCGGCGGCACGTTCGACATTTCGATCCTCGAAGTGGGCGATGGCGTGGTGGAGGTGAAATCCACCAACGGCGACACCCACCTGGGCGGCGACAACATCGACCAGCGCATTATCGACTGGCTGGTGCAGGAGTTCAAGAAGGAGACCGGCGTCGACGTCTCCAAGGACCAGATGGCGCTGCAGCGCTTGAAAGAAGCCGCGGAGAAGGCCAAGATCGAGCTGTCCAAGGTGCTGGAAACCGAGATCAATCTGCCGTTCCTGACGGCGGATGCCAGCGGTCCCAAGCACATGAACGTGAAGCTGACGCGCGCACGCCTGGAGCAGATGGTCGCCGATATTCTGGATCGCGCAGTCGGCCCGTGCAAGCAGGCCATGGCCGATGCCGGCGTAACGCCCGCGCAAATCGACGAAGTGGTGCTGGTGGGCGGTTCCACGCGCATGCCCAAGGTTCAGCAACAGGTGCGCGATCTGTTCGGCAAGGAACCCAACAAGAGCGTCAACCCCGATGAAGTGGTGGCGGTGGGCGCGGCGGTTCAGGGCGGCGTACTGGGCGGCGAAGTGAAGGATGTTCTGCTGCTGGACGTTACTCCGCTGTCGCTCGGCATCGAAACGCTGGGCGGCGTGTTCACTCGGCTGATCGAGCGCAACACCACCATCCCCACGCGGAAGAGCGAAACGTTTTCGACTGCTTCCGACAGCCAGACGTCGGTTGAGATCAAGGTTTACCAGGGCGAGCGCGCCATGGCGGCCGACAACAAGATGCTGGGCGTGTTCCAACTGGTGGGCATCCCTCCGGCTCCGCGCGGGATTCCGCAGGTGGAAGTGACGTTCGACATCGATGCCAACGGCATCCTGAACGTGACGGCCAAGGATAAGGCCACCAACAACGAGCAGAAGATCACCATTACTTCTTCGTCGGGCCTGAGCAAGGACGAAGTGGAGAAGATGGCGCGGGACGCCGATTCGCATGCGTCCGACGACCGCAAGAAGAAGGAAGAGATCGAGTCGCGCAACCGGGCCGACGCCATGGTCTACAACATCGAAAAGATGTTGAAGGAGCATCGCGACAAAGTCAGCGCCGACGACGCCAAGGCGGTGGAGGAGGCGCTCGCAGATACCAAGAAGGCGATGTAGGAAGGCGGCATCGATCGCATCAACCAGGCCACTTCCAAACTGGAGACGGCCAGCCACAAACTGGCGGAGGCCATGTACAAAGCTTCCAGCCAGCAGCCGGGTGGAACACCGCCTCCGGGTGGCCCGGGTGCCGATGGCAACGGAGCCGGCCGGTGAATCAAAACCGAAGGACAATGTGGTGGACGCCGAGTTCGTGGACGTCGACGACAAGAAGTAAGTAAGCGGTTATTGGTTGTTGGTTATTGGCTGCCGACTGATCGTAGCCGGTGTCCGGTTGCCAACGACTAATAGCCAATAGCCAAGAACCTCTCATGCCAGCCGCAAGCAAACAAGATTATTACGAGACGCTCGGTGTATCTCGCTCCGCCAAGGAAGACGAGATCCGCAAGACGTACCGCAAGCTGGCGCGCAAGTATCATCCCGATCTGAATCCCGGCGATAAATCCGCCGAAGAGCGCTTCAAAAAGGTCCAGGAAGCCTACGACATCCTGAGCGATCCCAAGAAGCGGCAGGTCTACGATCAGTACGGTTTCTACTCCGACAACATTCCGCCGGGCGGTCCGGGCGGAGGGCCAGGCGCGGGCGGGCGATCCGGGCATGGGTTTCGGCGGCTTCGATTTCTCCGACTACGTCAATAATCACGGCGGCGAAGCACAACCGGGAGGCGGCACTGGCGCGTTCCGCGACATCTTCAGCCAGTTCTTTGGCAATCGCCGCGGCGAACAACCGGCGCCGCCGGACCAGAAAAAGGCTCCGACCTTGAATACGGCCTGGACATCGACTTTTGGCAAGCTATCCGCGGCACGCAAGTGCGTCTCAATGTCGCGCGCCAGGAAGTTTGCGAGACCTGCAATGGCAGCCGGCACCGTCGGCGGCACATCCACCGTTTGCCCGGAGTGCGATGGCACCGGCAACGTGACGCAAATGGCCGGCGCGATGAAATTCAGCCTCACTTGCCCGCGCTGCGACGGCAAAGGCCGCTTGCGCAACGTCTGCCCCACCTGCCACGGCGACGGGCGGTTATCCAAATCCGAAGTTGTGGAAGTGCGTATCCCGCCGGGCGCTCAATCGGGCTCGCGGCTGCGCGTCGCGGGCAAAGGCAATGCCGGACGCATGAGCGGAGGATCGGGCGATCTGTACATCACCGTCCGCGTGGAGCCGCACGCCTTTTTCCGCCGCGATGGCGACGACATTCATATTCAGGTTCCGGTCACTGTGTCCGAAGCCGGGCTGGGCGCCAAGATCGAAGTCCCCACCATCGACGGGCGCGCTTTGCTCAAGGTGCCGCAAGGAACCCAGAATCAGCAGAAGTTCCGGCTGCGCGAAAAAGGCGTCATGAACGCGCGCAAGAATCAGCGCGGCGATGAGATCGTCGAAGTGGTGATTCAGGCGCCCAAAGCGCAAGACGAGCGCACCCGGGAACTGCTGCGCGAGTTGTCGCAAGCCAACACCGAGGACCCGCGCAAAGATATTTGGAGCAAAGTGTGAGTTACCGAGCCACGACCGTCAGGGAGTCGGTAGCAAGAGGTTGTACCCATGGCGAAAGCTCGATCCAAAGCCGCCTATATGATCTCGGCCGTCGCCGAGCAATATCAAATCCATCCCCAAACTCTGCGCCTCTACGAACGGGAAGGCTTGCTCGCGCCCTCGCGCAGCGAAGGCAACACGCGTCTTTATACCGACGACGATCTGGAGCGCCTGGAAGTGATCCTCAAGCTGACGCGCGACCTGGGCGTCAACCTGGCCGGCGTCGAGATTATCCTCAACATGCGCGAGAAGATGGCCGCGATGCAGGATCAAATCGAGGAATTCGTCGTCCACGCTGAACCAGGAGTTCGCGCACCAGGCTCGCCAGTCCCCGGCCGAATCCCGGCGCTCGCTGGTTCCGGTAGTGCAGATGCGCACCCCGGCCGATTCTCGAAATCCCGAAGAAGAAGCGGCCTAAAGCCAACTGATTTGGCTAGTGCATCTTTTCTAGGTACTTCCCCGTCGATCCGTCCACGAAAACGGAATAGTCGCTGGTGCCCACCGAATCGCCCCAAATCACGCGCCAGGTAACATCCGGGAATCGTTTGCCGAGTTCCATCAGAAACGTCACCGGTTTATCGGGATTTTTCTTGATGTACTCCGCGCTCTGCTTCGCCGCGGTCGCATAGGCTTCATCGGAATCCACTTTGATGGCTGCGATCTGAAATGGAGACGAATCGCCGCGCGGCGTGTAGTCCTCTTGCAGGCCACCGAACACGCCTTCATGCAAGTTGCCTTCTGCTTCCACGGCCGACTAGGTGTACGTCTTGGCCTTCCCGCGCGACGGAGAAACGAAAATCACCTGCCACACCCCGGCCTTGCCCTGGCCGGCTTTCACCTGTGCGAGATTAAGGTTGCGGATTTGGAGCGGCTGCGCGTCGGGCGCCCAGCCGCGCGCCTGCGGATACATTTGCTGAAACGCCTGGCGGCCGGTGAGTGCTTCGGGCGGCTTGGCAGGCGGTTTCACTTCGGCGGTTTTGGGAGGGTCCGAACAGGCGGATAAGAACAGGACCAGTGGCGAAAGCCAGCGCAGGCAGGTAATGGATGGCATCAGTTCATTTTCGCGTTAATCGCGCCCAGGCGCTATCAGCTCAGTAACGAATTCTTTTTATCGAGCCCATAAGGCACAGGTGATGAAAAGTGCTGGAACCGGAAGCATCCAACTGGTAGTACCTGACAGTACGGTTCTAGGCCAAAGTACCTTGTCCCAACGAACCGCTAAGGTTGAGACTGTTACTTGGAATCGCATGGAAAGAACCGACCTAGATCAGTGGCGAGGTAGAGAGGTCGCGCGCCTGTTGGCGCTGGTGGAGACGCAACGCCGCTATTACCAGGAGATCGTTGCGTCCATTCCGGTGGGTCTGTTGGTTCTGTCTTCGGATTTGAGCATCCTCTGGCCAATGGCGCCGCGCGCAAGATCTTTGGGCTGCACTACCGGCGAGTCCCCGCGCCGCATGGACACCATCCTGCCCGCGTCGCTGCTGGATCGCATTGAGGAAGTGTTGAAGACCAGCGTGCCGCAGACCGGAGTGATGGTCGAGAGCGGCCGCGACCAGCGCCGCCTCCGCGTCGGCATTCAGGCGATTCGCAATTGGGATGAAGAGGCCGCCCAGGAAGCCCTGCTCACGGTGGAAGACCTCACCGATGTGCCGGCGCCGCGGGAAGTAATTGTGATTCCCGCTCCCATCGCAGCCGAGCCGGAGCCGCCAGCCGAAGTGGCGGTGGAGCCTCCGATGGCGGAAATGCTGCCCGCGATTTCCGCCCACAGCTTCCTCGATAACATCGACGCCATTGTTTGGGCCGTGGAACTGCCTTCCATGAATTTCGTCTTCGCCAGCCCGCAAGCCGAAAAGCTGCTTGGCTTCGCTCCGGAACATTGGACCAGCCATCCGTCGTTCTGGTTGGATCGGGTACACGATTCCGATCGCGATTGGGTGGCGCGACATCTATCACGCGCCATCGAAACGGGCACGCGCATTCGTGCGAGTTCCAGGCCATCACGGCGCAAGGCAGCAGCGTGTGGCTGCGCGAATATGCCCGTCTGCTTCCGATGCCGGAGACCGGCGCACAAGGCCAGCCGCGCTACATGATCGGGGTGGCGGTGGATGTTACCGAGCGCCGCATGCTGGAAGATCAGCTGGTGCAATCCGAGCGCGTGGAAGCGGTATCCCGCCTGGCCAGCCGCATGGCGCACGATCTGAACAACATGCTGATGATCCTCACCGGATACAGTGAGGAATTGCTCACCGGCGCTGCCCGCCGGCAGCACGCTGCGCGCCGACGTGCAAGAGATCCTGGCGGCAACGGACCGCATGAGCGGACTCACCAGCCAATTGCTGTCCTTCGCTCGCCGGCAAAGCGGCGCCGCTGTCGAAATGGATCTGGAATCCACGCTGGGAAGATTCGCGCCTCGCTTGAGCGCGCTGCTCGGAACGCACGTGGGCCTCGAGTTTCATATGCCGGGGGAACCCAACCGCGTGCGCGCCGACATCGCACAGTTGGAACAAGTGATGACCGCCATCGTCGAGCGAGCGCGGCAAGCCATGCACGCCGGCGAGAAGATCGTGGTCGAAACTTCGCGCCTGGATGGTGACCGAGGACTTACGGCGTCCCAATGCCCCGCTGCAGCCGGGCAACTATGTGGTGATTTCGATCGTCGCGCCGGGACAGCCTCTGGATGCGGAAGCCAAAGCCGCTCTGTTTGAATGCTCCCTGCCCGGCAAAGAGCCGTGGGACGAAGTGGCCGCCATATTGTCTCGTGCCTACGGCATCGTACGGCAATGGGGCGGCGATATCTCGGTCTCGAATGGCCCGCGATACGCAACCGTGTTCCGCGTCTTCCTTCCGCGCCTGGAATCGCCCGCGGGCGAAGCTGCCGCGGAGCCAGGTGATGCGCCGTCGAGCCGCCGCCTCCGCGCCCGAACCGCCGGCGCCGCTCGCAACCATTCTGGTGGTTGAAGATGAAGCGGGCATTCGCGCGCTGGTCCGAAAGATTCTGCGGCGGCAAGGTTATGAAGTGCTGGAAGCAGCCAACGGCCAGGATGCGCTCGCGCTATGCCGCGAGCACGGCCAGCGCGTGGAGCTTGCTCATTACCGATGTCTTGATGCCGCAAATGGGCGGACGCGAATTGGTGGAACGGCTCCAAACGCAAGGGCACGATATGAAGGTGCTCTACGTTTCCGGCTACACCGACGACGCCACGGTTTATGCCGGCGATCTTCGGCCGGGAACGGCGTTCCTGCAAAAGCCTTTTACCTGGGATCGCTGCTCGATAAAGTGAAGGAAGTTCTGGCGAAGTAGTTATTTGTACATCGCGCTGTAGCCAAGCTGCTGTTTGACGAAATCGCGCGGATATTGGGACCAAGCGGGCGATGCGCACCCGACTGCGCAAGCCAGCGCGGGAATCCACGCTGCCAATTTCATTCCGTCAGCCTCCCGCTACCAAAAAACGAACGACTCCTCCTCGCAAATCAGGATGAGCGGTGGACCGCCACTGGAGATGGTCTGGGCATGGGCGATGACTTCTTTTCCACCGTCCGATGCGATGGAGCTCTCGAGATCGCCCATGGAAGCAAAATAGACTTCAGCGATCCGGTAAGCTGCAATTTTGCCTTGCGGTGAGCCGGTGACCTTAGTCAGTACCAGGCGAGTAACACCTTTGATCTTGCTCTCGACCATCGGTACGTGTTCACCTAAATAAGCTTTTTCAAAAGCCTGTTCGTCTTGAGGCCGTGGATAGATGATTACCACTTTCACACCGTGAGTGCCCATGGAAAAGAGTCACACACATCTTAACACCTAGAGAATTCATCCCGGCCGACGCCACGGGAACCGATGGCGCCAGTTGCTATGCACCGCTCGGATTCAAAACTACATCCAGACGATACGCGCGCTGCTGCATGTCGGCGAGTTGTCGCAAAAAGCGGGTGCGCAGTTGCGGCCTGCTTTCGAGGCGCGGAAACATCTTCTGCAGAGCTTTCTCGCTCTTCCGCAGTTCCTCTAGTTCGGCCACCAGTGCGCTCTCGAATTCGTCTTGCAATGGCGTTGATTTTACGGCTTTCATAAACGTATAACCTCCGTTATTGAGGATCTGCCGAATTGGAGTTACCGAACTCCGCAGCCTTGCGAACACCAGAGCAATTGGCCTGCCAATGGAAAGTTTCTTCTGAAAGTCTTAGGGATGAGTTACTTGGAGGCGAAAGAAAGCAGGGCCCCCGGAATCCCGCGCGCAAATTTCGACAGTAGTTACTTCAGTAGCTTGTCAATTTCGGCGAACAATCCAGCGCCTTCGAAGACATTTCGCGTGGTTTCGTCGTAGCCGAAATCGTTGCGAATGATGCCGCGTTTATCGATGAGGAACAAATGCGGAACCTGGATCTGCTGCATGGTGGTCGGGGTGGCCTTAAAGTAAGACGCCGTCATTTGCCCCATGTCGCAGACCACCGGAACCGTGACGTTGTTGGTTTGAATGAACTTGGAAATGGTTTGTTGGTTGTCCGGCGGCAGGACCACTTCCAGGATCGCGACCTTGTCACCGTAGCGCGCTTTCACTTGTTCCAGCGTCGTGGATGCCAGCAGGCAATGGGTACAACGCGTGGACATGATGTCGATCAGCACCACTCTGCCCGCGTAATCCTGCAAATCGTAGTAGTGCTCGTAAGCGGGATCGGGCAGAGCGAAGCCCGGCGCGCGGCGGTCCGAAAGCTCGCCTGAGGCGCCCCATAAGAGCGCGCTCGTGGCGACAAGAAGGCAGAGAACAGAGCGAAGCATGGTTTTAACGTAGCAGAGCTTTCGAGCGCGTCGGAATAGGGCGCGCGGGCCACGCCGCGCTCGGTGATGATGGCGGTGACGTAGCGATTGGGGTCACGTCGAACGCGGGATTCTCAACAGCAGTGCCTTCCGGCGCGACGGCTACGCCGCGAACGTGCGTTACTTCGGCGGCGGAGCGCTGCTCGATGGGGATCTGATCGCCGGAGGCAAGGCTCAGGTCGAGAGTAGAGATGGGCGCGGCGACATAGAAGGGCACGTTGTTCTCCTTGGCCAGCACGGCTACCGAGTAGGTACCGATTTTGTTGGCGACGTCGCCGTTGGCGGCGATGCGGTCCGCGCCCACCACCACGCAACCGATACGGCCCGAGTGCAGGAAGTGGCCGGCCATGTTGTCGGTGATCAGCGTCGCGGGGATGTGGTCGTGCTGGAGCTCCCAAATGGTCAGGCGCGCGCCTTGCAGGAAGGGGCGCGTTTCATCGGCGAAAACGTCGATCTTTTTTCCGGAAGCCACAGCCGCGCGGATCACGCCGAGCGCGGTGCCATAGCCCGCGGTTGCCAGCGCGCCCGCGTTGCAGTGCGTGAGCACGGTCTTGCCGTCCGGGATCAGCGGTGCGCCGTTTCTTCCGATGCATTGGTTGATGGCGATGTCTTCGAGACGAATCTGGATGGCTTCAGCCACCAGCTTCGCGCGAATTTCTGAAAGGTCACGGCCGGCGGCTTCGTTAAAGACGCGCCGCATGCGCTCAATGGCCCAGAAGAGATTGACGGCAGTGGGACGGGTGATGCGGATGGTCTCGCAGATTTCGTCGAATCGATCGGCGGACTGCGCCTGTTGCATGCCCAGCGCGATGCCCATGGCAGCCGCTACTCCAATGGCGGGAGCGCCTCGGATTACCATCGACCGAATCGCCTGCGGCAATCTGGAGATGGTCCGTGCAAGTAACGTAGACTTCTTCGCGCGGCAGGCGCGTTTGGTCGATCATCACTACGCCCGAATCGGTCCACTGAATAGTTTCGATCATAGGCTTCGCTGATGCCAAATGAGCGCGGCGAATTGGGTGAGATTGAAAGTGGAGTGCATGATTGCGGAGGCAAGAGTAGATTGAGTCCTGTACTTGGCCCAGCCGAAGATACAACCGACGAGCGAGATGAGCAGCATATACTGCCAGGACCATTGATATTCATAGCCATGAATGCTTCCGAAGATGAAGCCGGTGACGACGATGCCGCCCGCCGCCCCGAGACTGCGCATCAACAGAGGCATCAGGAATCCCCGGAAGGCGAGTTCCTCGGCCACCGGGCCGAGAATGACGGCCAGAATACCGAACAAAACGATGGTTCCGGGAGAGCCGAGCATCTGTTCGAACGGAGGCTCGATCTCCGGCGCCCGCAAAACAAATTGGAGCAGGCCGATGGAGATCACGAGCGTAGGTCCCGCGAGAATCGAGCCCGCAGCGGCGCTCAGAGAAATGGGACGCCAACCAAGAGACTGCCAAAAAGGCCGCTCATAACGGAACAGAAGCAGCGCCTTGAGCGCCCCGAACGCCAGTGCGTACCACAGAACCTGAACCACAAGCAGCCGGAGCGGAACATTGAGCTTCCGAAAGGCAATGCCGAACAGGAGCGACACAGCCAGACTGGAGCCCGTAAGAAGAACGAAAAGCAAAAAATCGGTGTAGTCCCAAAATGGGGACTGGGGATTCGGGCTTAGGGATTCGGGACTGTCGTTCGGAATCATGCGTTGCGCTCGTCACTCGATTCGATCAGGGCCGCGGCGAGGAGGGGGATCATGATTTCGTGATGGCCGGTGATGGAGTAGCCGTGTCCGCCAGATTGCGCGTGCGGACGTTCCACCACGTTGACCTTGGGGCGGTAATGCTGGAGGAAATCGAAGTTCACCGTGGTGAAGTTGGCCAGCGGATGCCCAAGGTTGCGGACCACGGAAACAGCTTTCAGGAAGACTTCGGGTAAAACCACGGCGGATCCAACATTCAGATAGACGCCGCCGTCATTGATGTCTTTGACCAGAGAACAGAGCAGGCGAAAATCGTGATGCGTGGCGCGGCCCAAAGCTTCGCCATTGGCGGTAGGATGCGTGTGCGGCGTGTCTGTCCCGATAGCGACGTGGACGGTGACGGGAGTTGAATTGCGATAAGCCGCGCACAACAGGCTGGACGCAACGAAGCGCGGATCGGCGATCATTTCGAGATGATGGCCGAGCGATTCTCCGAAACCCCCGTCGCAATTTAAGGCCGCGTTAAACTCACGGCCGGTCTCTTCCGCCGCGCCGAAGCTGCCATCGGGGAGCACGGCTTCGACATCTTCGCTGGTTTGTCCCGCGATGGCGATCTCAAAATCGTGAATCGCGGACGCGCCGTTCAATGCGAAAGCAGTCGCGTAGCCGCGGTGCATGAGATCGATCAGAACCGGCGCCAGGCCGCACTTGATGACGTGGCCGCCGAGTCCCCAGAGGATCATTTTCTTGCGAGCGCGGGCGTTGACCAGGGCATCGACGACGGATCGAAAAGAGTCGGCGGCGAGAATGTGCGGAAGCGAATCGATCCACGCGGAAAAGCCTCCACCCGAATACGGCTTTGCAAAATGTTCGACCCTAACTTTGCCGCCGCGGGCCTGGATGGGAACGGTCTTGAGCCCTGAAAAGCTCAGCGGCGCGTGGGTGTACTTACTCATGCGAAATATCTCATGCGACCTTGCCGGAGCGCAGCGCTTTCTCGAGCGCATGAGCGGTGTAGCTTTTCTTGAATCGCAGGATCTGCTCGGGCGTTCCGGATGCCACGACGCTGCCGCCCTTTTCGCCGCCTTCGGGGCCCATGTCGACGATCCAGTCGGCCGATTTGATCACATCCAGCTGATGTTCAATCACAATGACAGTATTGCCCAGATCCACCAGGCGCTGGAGCACGTCAAGTAGCCGCTTCACGTCTTCGAAGTGCAGACCGGTGGTGGGCTCATCCAGGATGTAGAGCGTGCGGCCGGTCTGTCGCTTGCTCAATTCGCGCGCCAGTTTGATGCGCTGCGCTTCGCCGCCCGAAAGTGTGGTGGAGGACTGGCCCAGGTGAATGTAGCCCAAGCCCACGTCGTGCAGCGTCCGCAGCTTGGCGTTTATCTGCGGAATGTTCTCGAGGATGGGGACGGCGTCTTCTACCGTGGACCCCAGCAGATCGGCGACGGAAAGGCCCTTGTACTTCACTTGCAACGTTTCGCTGTTGTAGCGGCGGCCGTGGCAGACGTCGCAGGTGACGTACACGTCCGGCAGGAAGTTCATCTCGATGCGTTTCAACCCGTCGCCTTGGCAGGCTTCGCAGCGACCGCCCTTCACGTTGAAGCTGAAGCGGCCGGCCTTGTAACCGCGCTCGCGCGATTCCGGAAGCATGGCGTAGAGCTCGCGGATGGGCGTGAAGAGGCCGGTGTATGTGGCGGGGTTGGAGCGCGGCGTACGGCCGATAGGCGATTGATCGATCTCGACAACTTTATCGATATTTTCCAGGCCTTCGATGGAATCGTGTAAGCCGGGCGCGTCGTGCGATCCGTAGATTTCCTTCGCCAGCGAACGGTAAAGAATATCGTTGACCAGCGTGGATTTTCCGCTGCCCGAAACGCCGGTGATGACGATCAAGCAGCCCAGCGGGAATTCGACGGTTACGTTTTTGAGATTGTGCTCCCGCGCGCCACGCACGATGAGCTGCTTCCCGTTGCCATGACGGCGGCCGGCGGCAGGATCGATGCGAATGGCTCCGGAAAGATATTGGCCGGTGAGCGAGGCTGGATTGTTTTCGATCTCGCGAGGCGTGCCCGCGGCCACCAGGTGCCCGCCCAGGCGGCCTGCGCCAGGTCCGAGGTCGATGACATAGTCGGCACGCTCGATGGTCTCGGCATCGTGCTCGACAACCAGCACGGTGTTGCCAAGATCGCGGAGACGGGTGAGGGTATCGAGCAGGCGATCGTTATCGCGCGGATGCAACCCGATGGAAGGCTCGTCCAAAACATACAGCACGCCGCGGAGCTTCGAACCGATTTGTGTCGCCAGACGAATGCGCTGGGCTTCTCCGCCCGAGAGCGTGGCCGCCGAACGCGCCAGGCTTAGGTAATTGAGGCCGACGGCCGTGAGAAATTCGAGCCGGTTGCGAATCTCTTCTACCACGCGCGCGCCGATCTGGTGTTCGCGCTCATTGAGCTTCCAGGCCTTCACGGTGGCCAGCGCGCGATCAATGGACATCTCGGTAAGTTCGGCCAGCCCTAAGCCCTTAACCCGCACCGCGAGACTGCCCGGGCGCAAACGCCGGCCGTGGCAATCGGGGCAGAGCGCCGGAGACATGTAGTCCATCAGCCACTCGCGATAGCCAGGACCGGCCTCTTCATACGTGTCGGCGAGAATCTTGATGATGCCGTCGAATCCATTGCCGCCTTCGAGCAGCAACGCTTGCGATTTCTTGGGTAGCTCTTCAAACGGCTTGTTGATCTTGATGCGCAGCTTAGCGGCGCCATCGCCAAGCTGCTGTTGCATGTAGGAGGAAGTTGCGCCGGGGCCGAGCCCGCCATCGAGCAGGGGTTTGGACGAATCGACGATGACCTTCGCGGGATCGAAGCTCCAGGTGTTGCCGAGCCCGTGACAAGTTTCACAGGCGCCGAACGGGCTGTTGAAGGAGAACGATCGCGGTTCGAGCTGCGGAATACTGGTACCGCAATTGGGGCACGCGAGTTTTTGCGAATAGAGCTTCTCTTCGCCGCCGACCACGGAGACCGTGACCAGGCCATTGGCCAGCTTGGCCGCGGTTTCGATGGAAGCTTCCAGCCGTTTTTCCGAGCCTGGCTTTAGCGGGAGACGATCCACCACGATCTCGATGGTGTGGTTCTTGCGCTTGTCGAGCGGGATATCTTCCTCCAGCGAGCGCAGCACACCATCCACGCGGGCGCGCACGAAGCCCTGGCGAAAGAGCTTTTCGAGATCCTTCTTGTATTCGCCCTTGCGGCCGCGCACGATGGGCGCCAGGATCATGATGCGCTCGCCTTCGGGCACCGTGAGGATTTGTTGCAGGATCTGTTCAGTGCTTTGGCGCGATATTTCGATGCCGCAGGTGGGACAATGCGGGACGCCGATGGACGAGTAGAGCACGCGCAGGTAGTCGTAAATTTCCGTGATGGTGCCGACCGTAGAGCGCGGGCTGCGATTGGTGGTTTTCTGCTCGATGGAAATGGCGGGGCTGAGTCCGTCGATGGAATCCACTTCCGGGCGCTCCATCTGATCCAGGAACTGGCGCGCGTAAGGCGAGAGCGTCTCCACGTAGCGGCGCTGGCCCTCGGCGTAGATGGTGTCGAAAGCCAGCGAGGATTTGCCGGACCCGCTGAGTCCGGTGATGACGGTGAAGGTGTTGCGAGGGATCTCGACGTCGATGTTTTTGAGGTTGTGCTGGCGGGCGCCATGCACGGTGATGCGCTTGAGCATTGTCGCGGGGAGAATTCCAGTTTAGCAGTTGGCGGTTGGCCTGAGGTCAAGCGAAGTTAGAGTAAAATGAGATTGCACAACCGAAGTGGGCGGCTAGCTCAGCTGGGAGAGCGCTGCGTTCGCAATGCAGAGGTCGGGGGTTCGATCCCCCCGCCGTCCACCAAAATCCGGGGTTACTTCAACTTCGGCGGATATTTGTCCAGCGACTTCCGGACCATGTCGTCCAACTTGCCTTCGATCTTGATGGCGTCGGGTTTGTCTTCGCTGGCGATGGCGCGCCAGACGAGCGAGCGGGTGGTGGGATCGCGCAGGTCGATGACCAGCGTGCCTTCGGCGAAAGGCACTCTTACGATCCGCGTCCCAAGGCCGAGCCAGCCGGCGGGATAAGCTTCTACCTCCGCCTTGCGAGCGACGCCCAGCCGGTAGCGCACGTTGAGATCGGAGGGTCCGGTCACCACTGCCAATCCCCGGGCGGTGAGCCCGCGCTCGATGTCGAAATCGATTTTCTTATGGACCAGTTCGCTGTTTAACGCGGGGTTGTTGCTGTTCAACTGCCCGTCGCGGATGGCGAAGGTCCGGTACTTGGGGAAAAAAGCGGCCTGGTCGAACTCGATAGTTATTTTTTGCGCCTGCGCCGCCAACGCCGCGGCCAACATCAAAAGAAGCATTCGCATAAGTTGGACTTTAGCATAGATGCAGTTTCAGGCACCGGTCGACGGAGCGACGAAGACTCATCAAGACAAAAGCCGCGTGTGGTATTTTTGAATCTCTATGGTTTTGTCCGACGTGGACATCCGGCGCTACATCGCGCAAGGAAAGATAAAAATTTCGCCGGAGCTGCCGCCCGAACAGTTTGGAAGTTGCTCGGTGGATTTCAAGCTGGGCAACGAGTTCAACGTCTTCGAACACAGCCGCAACGCTTACATCGATCTGCGCGAAAGCAAAGGCATCGAGGGGCTGATGAAGAGCGTGATGGTGCCGGCGGGCGAATCGTTTATCCTGCAGCCACGCGAGTTCGTGCTGGCGATCACCGAAGAAACGCTGGAGCTGGACGACGACGTTCTGGGCAGGCTGGAAGGGCGGTCCAGCCTGGGGCGCATCGGCATCATCGTGCATGGCACGGCGGGGTTGTTCGATCCGGGCTGGGCGGGCAAAGCGACGCTCGAGCTGAGCAATCTGGGCCGCATGCCGGTGGCGCTGTATCCGGGCATGCGCATCTGCTCGTTCACCTTCGAGCAGCTCTCCACGCCATCGTCGGTGCCTTATCGCAAGAAGGTCGGCAGCAAGTATGCCGGACAAACGCGACCGCTGGCAAGCCGGCTGGCGGGCGAGTTCAAAGGTTGATGAAACCTGCGTCAACCCAGCGCGTTCTCACGCTGTCGCCGATGCCGCCGGAGAAATGCGCGTTCGCGCTGGCGCGCTACAGCCGGTCGCCCGATTCGATTCGCGATTCGCTCGAATGGGTGCGCACGCACGATTCCACGAAGTTTCTCGAAAGCTTTTATTTTCAGTACGGCCACGCATCCATCGCCGATCTCGGCCACGTGGTGCTGTGCTTCGAGGGCATTTCCGAACTGGCCGCTACGGAGATTGAAGACGAGCAGCTGTGGGACGGGCAGGCGCGATCTTCGCGCTATCAGGATTTCTCAAAGTCCGGGTTTCGTAACTCCACCGGAGTTCGATGCCGCGCAAGCGGCGGTTTATCAGGAAGCCGCTGCCGAGCTCCTGGCTGGGTACAACGAGATTCACGCGAAAGTCTTCGATCATCTGGCGGCGAAATTGCCGCGGCCCGAAGCCATGAGCCCGCAAGCGTATGAACGCAACGTCAAGGCGCGGGCTTTTGACGTGGCGCGCTACCTGTTGTGGTTCGGCATTCCGACGGGCGTGGGACAAGTGACCAGCATTCGAACGCTGGAGCGGCAGGTGCGGCGGTTGAAGGCGTCGGAGTATGAGGAGCTGCGCGATTTAGCGGGGGAAATTGCGGAAGCGTGCGCCGCCGAACCGTGCCTGCAGTGGGACTGCGGGGGAGTGGAATGAAGCCGTGGCGCCGACACTGGCGCGGCATCTGGATGCCGATGAGCACGCGCAACGGAGCCGCGAAGATCTCCGCACCTGGGCGGCGGAGAACCTCCCCAACCGCGCCACCGCATCGTCAATAGACGATGTCGATCTCGTCAAACCAAGCGACACACTGGCCGACATCGTGGCGACGTTGCTCTATCCGGTGACCGATTGGCCCTATCGCGAGTTATACGAGATGGCATCTTCCTGGAGCGCGGCGCGCAGGAATGAGGTAGTGGATGTCGCCCTCAGGTCCAGAACCAAACGCGATGAGCTGCTGCGAAATTTCCGGAGCGAGCCTTATGTTTTCGACATCGTCATGGACATCGGCGCCTATCGGGATCTGCACCGGCACCGGCGCTGCCAACAGTTCCGCCAGAGCTACTCCGCAAAGCTTGGCTTTGAGACGCCAAATGCGATCCGGGCGGCGGGTTTGAGCGAGCGATACACTGCCTTGTTATCACATGCGTATCACCTTGCGGTGACATTGCCGACGCCCGGCGGTCATTATCTTCTGCCGTTCGCCACTCGCTCGCGTTTCCTCTTTAAGATGGATTTCGCGGAGGCCGAATACATCGCCCGGCTGCGTTCGGGAGTGAAGGGGCACTTCAGCTATCGCAAAATTGCTTGGGAAATGAAGCAAAAGATGAGTTTGCTGGAGCCCGAGCTGGGCCGCCTGATGGAAGCAACGCCGCCCTGGATAGAGGATCCGCTACAAAGATAAGTAACTGCTAAAACTGAGTCCGCGGGAGACACCGCTGTCCATATTGAGCCAGCGGTAAAACTTTCCTGTTCGTCCCTAGATCGGTCAGACACTGCTGAATTGTAAAATTTCCTCGTTTGCAGCAAGCTGCGATCTGGATTACAGTAACGGCGCTGAAGCCAGGCCACTTAAACCGTGCGGTTGCGTGATGCGATCGCGAAGCGGCAATTAACGAAAGAAGGAGTTACTATATGACCCGTTTATGTTGTTGCAATGGCATCCGTCGGATTGCTCGGAGTTGCGCTCTCATCGAGCGCCCGCGCGGATGAATGGAATAAGAAGACGGTGATGACCGTGAGCGAACCGATCCAGGTTCCCAACAAGGTGCTGCCTGCCGGAACGTACGTGATCAAGCTGCTGGATTCCCCGTCCGATCGTCACATCGTTCAGATCTTCAATGCGGACGAGACTCATCTCTTTACGACGATTCTGGCGATTCCGAATTACCGTATTCAACCCACCGGCAAGACGGTGTTCTACGTTCTGGGAAACGCCTCCCGGACAACCGAAGGCTTTGAGGGCCTGGTTCTACCCGGGCGATAACTTCGGCCAGGAGTTTGCCTATCCGAAGTCGGCCGCCGTGCAGATCGCGGCTGTACCCATCAGCCGGTCCCGACCACCGAAGCCACCCAGGCCGCCGAGTTGCCGCAGGCTGAAGTAACGCAAACGCAGCCGGAGCCGCAGCAAGAAGCGCAGAACACTCCGCCACGCGGCGCCCCCGGAAGCAGTTTCCACGCCCACGCTCCGAGCCGGCTCCTGCTCCTGCTCCTCAGGAACTGCCGAAGACCGCCAGCCCTTATCCGTTGATCGGTTTGGCAGGCGTGTTGTCGCTGGGTCTGTTCGCGCTGGTTCGTGCTTTCCGGTTGTCGTAATATCGTAACCGATCGGAGAGTTCATGATCCGCGGCCGCGTAGCGGGTTTGGGAGTTGGCGTTCTGCTCGTGGACGGCGGCCAGCGCCGGTGGACGGAGGCCAAACGAAAGCCTCCAGCACCGGCGCTAAAGCCGCCGAGCAGAAGGAATTCACAATCCAGACCACTTCGCGGCTGGTTCTTCTGGACGTAAGCGTGAAGGATGCCGCCGGCGGGTTTGTTTCCGGCCTCACGAAGGACGATTTCAAAGTTTTTGAAAACGGCAAGCCGCAAGAGATCAGCCAGTTTGCCAACTCCGACATTCCGGTGACGGTAGGGATGGTGGTGGATGAGAGCGGCAGCATGCGGCCCAAGACGGCCGCAAGTGATCACCGCCGCGCTGGTCTTTATTCAAGCCAGCAATCCGATGGACGAAATGTTCGTCGTCAACTTTAATGAGAAGCCGCGCCGCGGCTTGCCGGACGATGTGCTGTTTTCCGATAACCCGCAGCAGTTGCGTGCGGCGCTGTGGCAAGGCGATCCCGAGGGCCGGACGGCGTTGTATGACGCCATTGAGATGTCGCTGCATCAGCTCGAATTCGGAAGGCAAGCCAAGAAGACGCTGGTGGTGATCAGCGACGGCGGCGACAATCACAGCACGCATACCCAGCAGGAAGTGATGCAGGACGTGCTCTCGTCGCTGGTGACGATTTACACCGTTGGCATTTACGACGAAGACGATCCCGAAAAGAATGAAGGCGTGCTGCAAAGAGCTGGCGCACGTGAGCGGCGGCGTGTTCTACCATCCGAAAACATTGGAAGAGATCGTGCCGATTTGCCGCCAGATCGCCAAGGACATCCGCACGCGCTACACCATTGGGATACATACCATCGGCGGAGGGAAAGACGGAGCGGCATATCAAGGTGACGGCCTCGTCGCCGGATCATCCCAAGTTGATGGTGCGAACCCGGACGAGTTACGTGTTTTCGGATAAGGCGGCCGAATCGCGATGAAGAGCGCGATTGACTTGGAACGACGATGCGGCCGGCTCGACCGAAGAGGCGGACGCGGCGAGGCTCTGCGCGCGCTGGAATGGATATTCCTGCTGGTCGGACTGCTGGCGCGTGGATTGCTTCGTTTGGGTCAATACCAGCAGCGTGCTGTACCAGGCCTATGAAGATTGGGCTTTCGATCAGACGCTGCGGGGATTGACGCCTGGCATAGGCGGATTCATCAGCGACGAAGCGCGCTGGTTGTTCAGCGGCGGGCGCGAAGAGGCGCAGACCGCGGAAGCGCCCAAGCCGGCGCCTGCGCACGAGCGAAGCGCCGGTAACTTGCCCGGCTCGGGCCCGCCCGCCAAACAATCGGTGATCGGACGGCTTGAAATTCCGCGGCTCGAAATGGCGGTGATGGTGCGGGAAGGCGCCGATGAAAGCACGTTGAGCCGAGCGGTGGGACATATTCCGGGCACGGCGCTGCCGGGTAAGGTCGGCAACGTGGGGCTGGCTGGGCATCGCGATACGTTCTTCCGCGCACTGCGGAACATTCGCGCCGACGACATGATCGAGCTAGCAGACCACGGCGGGGACTTATCGCTACGTGGTGAAATCCACTCGCATCGTCACGCCGCGCGATGTCAGCGTGCTGGAGGCGTCGGGCGGCGAGACCCTTGACGCTGGTGACGTGCTATCCGTTCTACTACGTGGGTTCGGCGCCCAAGCGATTCATCGTGCATGCGGCGCTCATGCACCCGCGCAAGAAGCTCCGGGAGCGGCAACTAGCCCGCGGCGCCGACCGCTGCCAGGCTCTTGAGCTTCGCGGTCAGCGTGGTTCGCTTCAGCCCGAGCATTTCCGCCGCGAGTTTCTTATTGCCGCGAGTTTTCCGCAAAGCCTGTTCCAGAATATTCAGTTCGATGCTCCCCACGGTGCGTTCGAAATCGAGACCTTGATCGGGAACAGCGATCATGGGCTGCGCGCCGGCCTGGTAGGTCACCGGATGCCGCCGCGGCGGAAGCGGGAAATCGCCCGGAAAAAGGCCCGTGCGCTCGCCGCTGAGGACGATGGCCTTTTCCACCGCGTTCTCCAGTTGACGGACATTGCCGGGCCAGTCATGTCCTGCCAGGCGGCCGAGGGTCTCGTGGGAGATTTGCTTCGCGGCAAGATTCTCCTCCCGGCAGATCTTCTCGATGAAATGCCGGGCGAGCGGGGGCACATCGGACGGACGCTCCCGCAGCGGCGGCAAAGCTAATTGGCACCACGTTGAGCCGGTAATATAGATCCTCGCGGAATTTGCCTTGCTTGATCAGATCCGGCAGATCGGTATGCGTGGCGGCGATCACGCGCACGTCCACCCGGACGGTCTCCGAACTGCCTAGCCGTTGGAACTCCCGCTCCTGGATCACTCGCAGCAACTTGGCTTGCAAACTGAAGGGCATGTCGCCGATTTCATCCAGGAAGAGCGTGCCGTGATTGGCGTCCTCGAAGCGCCCGATGCGCTGTCCGATGGCGCCGGTGAAGGCGCCTTTGACGTGCCCGAACAGCTCGGCCTCAAGCAAAGCTTCCGGGAGCGCGCTGCAGTTGACGGCCACCAGAGAGACCGGTTGCGTCCGCTGGCGGCATGGATGGAGCGGGCCAGCAGCTCTTTACCGGTTCCGGTTTCCCCGGTGATCAGGACGGTGGAGCGGCGCGGAGCCACTAAACGGATCTGTTGCGCCACCTGCTGCATGGGACGGCTGTCGCCGATGAGGAAAGCGGCTCCAGGGCGCCGATTCGGAATCCGACAGGGATGGCGCCTTGCTTCCTGCGCCCATTTCGAATTAGCGGCCAGGAAAAGCAGACTGGTGGCATCGCCGTGCGCGTACACATGGAAGGCGCCCAAACGGAGCAGGCGCACCACTTCCGTGGCGGTGGCGCGAGGCGCATGCAGAACCACGGGCGTACCCGGCTGCGCACGCTGCAGATCTTCGAGCAAGCTGGCTGCGGAAGCGCAATCGGCGAGCGGAAGGCTTACCAGCACGACGTCAAAATCCTGGCGGCGAAGAAGCTCCAGGCCTTCTTCCGAAGTTGCCGGCGATCATGGTGGAAGACAGAAGAATTTCGCCAACAGACGCTCCCGGCCTGCTCTGCAATGCACAGGACTCTAGGAGTAAGACTAGCCGGTGTGAGAGGGCTTGCAGCGAAACTTGCGAGGGGTGGAATGAGAGTAACCTCCGACGTTTGTAGATCGGCAAAAGAGGGCGAAAGGTTCATTGGAAAATAGCGTTTACACTCCGAGGTGGGTGGGGGTGTAGTGCGATGAGATATCGGGGATGAGTTAATCCCTGTTCGCGGTACATTACACTAGAACTTATGAACGATATCGAGCGCATGTCGCGCCCGCTTTCCGCCGTTGATCCGGAAATCTATGCAGCGATCCAACATGAAGTTGAGCGCCAACATAGCCGTCTGGAACTGATCGCCAGCGAAAACTTCACTTCCGAAGCGGTCCTGCAGGCCACCGGCTCCGTATTCACCAACAAGTACGCCGAGGGATATCCCGGTAAGCGCTATTACGGGGGATGCGAATTCACGGATGCGGTGGAGACCCTGGCGCGCGAGCGGGCCAAGAAGCTCTTCGGCGCCGAATATGTCAACGTGCAGCCGCACTCGGGTTCGCAAGCCAATCAAGCGGCTTACTCTGCCGTGATTCAGCCGGGCGATGTGATCCTCGGCATGAATCTGGCGCACGGTGGGCACCTTACGCACGGCCATCCGCTGAATTTTTCGGGCAAGACTTACCATGTGGTGCCCTACGGCGTGACTCGCGAGGACGAGCGGATCGACTATGCGGAACTGGCCCGGCTGGCCGAAGAACACAAGCCGAAGCTGATCATCGCGGGCGGCAGCGCTTATCCGCGGATCATCGATTTTGCGCGCTTCCGCAAGATTGCCGATTCGGTGGGCGCGATCTTTGCTGGTGGACATGGCGCACTTTTCCGGGCTGGTGGCCGCGGGGCTGTATCCGAATCCGTGCGAATACGCGGACATCGTGACATCCACCACGCACAAGACACTGCGCGGGCCGCGCTCGGGCATGATTTTGGCGAAGGCCCAGTATGGCGCTGCTATCGACCGGGCGCTCTTCCCCGGGATTCAGGGCGGTCCGCTGGTGCACGTGATCGCGGCCAAGGCGGTCTGTTTCCTGGAAGCGATGACGCCGGAGTTTCGGACTTATTCCCAGCAAGTGATCGACAACGCGCAGGTGCTGGCCGAGAGCCTGCAACAGGAGGGCTATCGCGTGGTTTCGGGCGGGACGGACACGCATCTGCTGCTGGTGGATGTGTTCGCGAAGGGGGTGCGCGGAAAAGAGGCCGAGACGGCGCTGGATGAGGCCTACATTACCGTAAACAAGAACGCGATTCCATTCGACGTGAATCCGCCGCTGAATCCGAGCGGCGTCCGGCTGGGCAGCCCGGCGGTAACCACGCGGGGTTTCCGCGAGGCCGAGATGCGGCAGGTGGCGGCGCTGATCGCCGAGGCGTTGAACGACGTGCGATCGCAAAGAAACTCTTCTGGCGGTGCGGCGGCGCGTGATGGAGCTGGCGGACCGCTTCCCGCTCTATCCCTGGAAGCTGGCTCGCGCCACGGCTTAACGATCCAGGCGCTCCCGATGCCGCTCCGGATCGCACTCGACACCCGCCGCGTGGCGGACTTTGGCATCGGAACCTATATCCGGAACCTGGTTCGTGCGCTGGCGCGGGTTGACGATCGTAATCAATACAAGCTGATCACCACCGAGCGGCCGGTTCCAGAGTTCTCCGATCTGCCGCCGAATTTTGAAACGGCCATCTTTGCCGGGTGTTCCGGACAAGCAGGGAGCCAGCGCAAGCAGCCTGGCGCAGATCCGCTATGGATTGTTCCTGCGAAAGCTGGAGGCGGACCTTTTCCATATCCCACTGAACGCCGTGCCGCTGCTGATGCCGAAACCCTATCTGGTGACCATCCACGACATGAGCACACTGCTGTTTGCGAGCCAGCTGGGTTACCGCAACCGTCTGCGGCACTTCTATCTGCGGCGCGGGCTGCTACGGGCCGATCGCGTGATGGCGGTGTCCATGGCCACCTGCCGCGACGTGGAGGCGGTGTTGGGCATCCCCGCCAGCCGCATGCGCGTGGTGTACAACGCGCCCGATCCAACCTTTCATGCTCCCAGCGCCGCGGCCGGGGCGCGTGAACGGCGAAGAATTGGCGACGCATCTGGTTATCGCGCCAGAGATCCAGCGCGTGCTGGACCGCTACCGCATCCATTACCCGTTCCTGTTGTACGTAGGGCGAACCAATCCGCAGAAAAACATCCCGCGGCTGGTGGAGGCCTTTGCGGTGTCTGCGGGGCGAAATCCAGGAGCATCCCAATGTATCGGGACTTGCGGCTGCTGATCATCGGCGATGAGATTTCACGCTATCCGGCGCTGCGACATGCCGTGATCCAGAGCCGCGTGGAGGACACGGTGCGGTTTCTCGGGTTCGTGCCCATCGATACTCTGCGGGCCTTCTACCAGGCCGCGTCGGCATTCGTTTTCCCGTCGCTCTATGAGGGCTTCGGGCTGCCGCCGCTGGAAGCCATGGCCTGCGGAACGCCCGTGGTTTGCTCGAACGTCAGTTCGCTGCCGGAGGTGGTGGGAGACGCCGCGGAAATCGTAAATCCGGAAAATGTTTTCGACATCGCGCGCGGGATGCGGGAGGTGCTGCTCGACCGTCCACGCCGCAGCCTGCTGGTGGAACGCGGCTTCGAACAGGCGCGGCGATTCAGTTGGGAGCGGACCGCGCAGCAGGTGCTGGACGCCTACGAAGAGATCGGATCGTACAAGAAGCGGCCACGCTGAGGCAGCGTTGTCCCGATCCCGCTCCCGGCCCAGCCAGCAAGACTCGCGCCTTTACCGCATCGCCGAACTGGGCGGCGGATAGCGTGAGCGGCTCCCAGGCGGTGGGAATGTCGCAAGTCGGCGTCCGTGACCAGGTAGTGACAGCGCGCGCCCGAACGAATGATAGCGCAGCACGGCTTCCCCATTGCGTTCAATCGACATAGAGGCCTGAGGGAGAGATGGTGGACCGGCTCCGCTCGGAAGTATCCAGAAGGGCAATGTCATAGGACCCAAGCGTGGCGATCATCGCTGGATCGGCGACCAGTTTCGCCATCACCAGTTCAGTGGGAACCGTGGCGCAGGGAAACGGCAGCGGGAAGCTCTTGCGCCAGTTCACGCCGGCGGGCCAGGGTCTGCCCGGCCCGATGGGCGTTGCGAGAAAAGCAACTTCGGCCACTCGCTCCCGCGCTGCGGCGGCGCTGGAACTGGGCTTCGATCTCCTCCAGTCGGCGCCAGATCGAGCAGGGATAAGTGAAGGTACTTTAATACCAGATCGAAGATTTCGGGTGAGAGAGTTCGAACGCCTTTGAGCACATTATGGGCATGAGGCTGCGAAATGCCAATCAGACGAGCGAATCCTCTCTCCGTGAGCTCGCCGTTGCGAACTTCATTCCGGACGTAGGCCAGCAGCTTGAGGCGCGCGTCCTGGAAGGTCAAGTTGGCCTCTCCTCGTATTTCAGTCTGAAATAGGCTCCCCGCAGGAATAAGAAAAAACAGAAAGATGGAGACATTACACCCATTAAATGCGGCCAAGAAGTGGATCTACATAAGTAAATGACGGCCTTGGCCTTATCGGACTCTCTCCTTAGGCGAGGAAGGAATTCTTCCTTAGCAGCAGCGCCCATTCGCGTTGACGTGACTCGCAGTGGGCACCCGAGACTTGAAATCACGTCGACCGAATTACCCGTTTGCTATGCCGGGTTTTCAAAGGAAGAGGACGAAATGGAATGGAACCGTTCCGAAACGCTGGCGCTCGCGGCGCCGGCGTGCAACATCTGCCTGGGCTTAGGATTGCGAATCGGCCGCCATGGGGCGACGCATCCTTGCAATTGCGTGTTACGAGCTATTTTCCGGGCATGTTTTGATCGCTTCCGCGAATCTGTGAGCCGTGAGAAGTACATGAGCCGCGTAACGCTGGATCCGTTGCCCGGCAAGGACCGCAGGGGTTCCTGGGGCCGCAAGGATGAAGAGTTTGCAGCCGACTTTTGTCTGGTCAGCAAACGGACTCGCTGACGGAGCCGGAGAATCGCATTTTCAAGTATCACTTTCTGCTCGGCGCGGATTGGAAGCTGTGCTGCGCAAGGCTGGGGATGGACCGCGGGAATTTCTTCCACGCCGTCTACCGCATCGAACAGAAGCTGGGCCGCGTCTTCCGGGAACTGGAGCCTTATTCGCTCTTCCCGGTGGATGATTATTTCCATGGTCCGTCGAAGAACGTGTCCAGTTGCCTGGAAGAGCAGGTGGTGCCGATCCGCCGGCTCCGGCGATCACGTCAGGCACCGCAGTTCCACGAGCAACGCATCGGCCTGAAGGACGAGGCGGGCCGCTGCCGCGCTGGCGCCGCGTCCGCCTTATTCGAACTGTTTTTGGAACCCGGCGAACTGCTGCTTAAGATCCTCTAGTTCACGGCGCAATTGCGCGACTTCTGCTTCCAGGCGGCAAGTCGATCGGATCGCGCGGGGCGGTACGGAATCTGCGGTCATGTTCCGCGAGCGCGCCGGTAACCTCGGGCGGTCCGGAAAGCAAATGCGCATAGCGCGCTTCTTTCTCACCCGGGCGGCGGAGGCAGCTTGGTGACCAGCTCCGGCATGCGATCGAGCACCGATTCCACTTCCGCGAGATCATCAAAGCTGATGCATACGCTCGGCCCGCGTGCGCAGCTCGCCCAGGGTCTGGGGACCGCGCACCATCAGCTCGCAAAGAATGGCCAGCTCGCGGCGGCCCAGGTTCAGCTTTTCCGACAGGCGGTGGCCGTACTTGGGGACGCGGCTGCCGGCGCCGGTGATGTTCAGCAGCAATCCCTTGTCGCGCAGCGTGTACAGAACGCGCTCGACGGTCTGCTTCATCGAAATGCACCACCGGATCGCGATTCGATTTCTGATTGCAGGCATTGAGCAGGGCGTTGAGCGAAAGCGGATAGTACTCCGGAGTAGTGATCTCTTTTTCGAGAAGCGAGCCCAGCACTCGCACCTCATCGGCGTCCAGGCTTAAGTCCATCGCTTCAGTTTTGCATGACGCGCAGCGCCGTTCCAGCAGGGCGGGCGGAAGCCGTTCACGTCACAATCGGAAAATATTTTTGGCTCTCCGGCCTGCACTGGAAGCATTCACTAAGGCGGCACATGAAGTCGCCCAGGATTGACAATCCATCAAATGCTCTACACTGGAGGGTAGTCGAAACTAAGAGCGTCATTCGACGCACGGTCGAGGGGAATCTCCCGAATTCGCCGGCCGCGCGACACCTCTCCGCCGGATAACGCGGAAGCACTGGAATCACACGTGTAATCGTGCCTTGTTGACGTCCGGAGGAAGGACGGGGAAACAGCATGTCCGCACGCATTCTGATCGTCGAGGATGAGCGGGTCACCGCCGAAGATCTGAGGGACATCCTGACCGACCTGGGATACAGCGTAACCGCGGCGGTCTCCAATGGCGCCGATGCAATCGCGCAGGCCGAGACAGAACCCGCCGGACATCGCCTTGATGGACATCCGTATCCAGGGAGAGATGGACGGCACGGAAGCGGCTCTGGTACTGCGGGAGCGCTTCAATATTCCGGTGATTTACCTGACGGCGCACGCCGACAGACGCCACCGTGGGGCGGGCCAAGGACGCCGGAGCCGCTGGGCTACATCACCAAGCCGTTTCAAGAAGCGGCGCTGCACGCCAGCATCGAGATCGCGCTCCACAGCCATCGTGAAGAACTGAAGGCTCGGGAGAAAGAGGAACTGCTGGCTTCCACTTTGCGAGCCATCTCGGAGGGCGTGATTTCGATCGATCGGCGAGGAACCATCACGCTATTCAATCCCGCGGCCGAAGCGTGGACCGGCCGGTCCAGCCAGGAAGCACTAGGACAGCCGGTGGACAAGATTTTCCAAGCGGTGGCGGGTCCGAGCGGAGATAAAGTCAGGAAGCCTTGGGAGCAGGTGCTTTCCGACGGTTCGCTGCAGGATCTGCCGGCGGGCGCGATTCTGGTATCGAGCGATGGCGAAAGACGGCCCATCAGCGGCAGCGTCGCACCCATTCGCGATCACAATGGCGCGGTGGCGGGCGCGGTGATGGTGTTTGGGCGAGCCAGCGAGCGTGGAGTTCCAAACCGTCCCGCGACGTATGGAAGCGCGCCGGCCAACAACGGAATCCAGCTTGGCATCCTTCAAGATGATCGCCGTGTCGCCTGCTATGAAACAGGTGCTCACGTTCGCGCGCGCGTGGCGCAAAGCGAGGTGTCCACCGTTCTGCTGGAAGGCGAGAGCGGAACAGGCAAGGACGTTCTGGCGCAGTTTCTGCACTACTACGGCCGCAGGCATGAAGGACCGTTCGTGGCGCTGAACTGCGCCGCCATTCCAGAGACGCTGCTCGAAAGCGAACTGTTTGGCTACGAGAGGGGCGCGTTCACCGATGCCCGCGCGGCCAAGGCCGGCATTCTGGAGGTGGCCTCCAGCGGATCCATTTTCCTGGATGAGATCGCCGAAATGCCACTCACCGTGCAAGCCAAGCTGCTGCGCGTTCTGGAAGAGCAGTGCTTCCGGCGGTTGGGCGGAGTTCGCGACATTCAAGTAGATGTACGCGTGGTAGCGGCCACCAACCGGAGACTCAGCGACGCGATTGAGGAAGGCAGGTTCCGCCTGGATTTGTACTACCGGCTGAACGTGATCCAAGTGTCGCTCCCGGCCTTGCGAGAGCGCAAGGAAGATATCCTGCCGCTGGTGGAGCACTTCATTCACCTCTACAACGGCAAGTTCAAGCGCAATATCCAGGGGATTTCGCACACCGCGGCGGCCGCGCTGATGTCCCACGCCTGGCCGGGAAACGTCCGCGAACTGCGCAATGTGGTGGAGCGCGCCATGGTGCTGGAGGAATCCGAACGCATCCAGAGCTCCAGCCTGTATATCGATTCCAACGGCGGCGGTCCCGAGCCGTTCCAGCATGGCGCAGGCGGAGGAGCCCGAAGCCCCCTTTCAAGCGAGCCTGGCGGAAGCCGAGAAGAACCTGGTATCGAAGGCGCTTCAGAAAGCCAGCGGCAACCAAACGCGCGCGGCGGTTATCCTGGGCATCACACGCGACACGCTGCGTTACAAGATGAAGAAGTTCAATTTGCGTTAGTGAGTGAGCGAGTAAATGACGTAGTTCACGCCGATCCGGATTCCCAGCGCCGAATACTTTTCCGGATACTCCGGATCATCGGCCCATTCCCAGGAATCGCCGATATCGGAATTAAACGACATGGCCACCATGACGCGGCCTTTGTCGTCCATGATCCCGCGCCAGTGCGGAGTGGCACCGTCGTTGCGATACGTGGTGCCGCGCCGGATGGCCCACTGGCCCGGAACCTGATAACGGTCGTCCAGGTCGTAAACGGTGTGAAAGATGGAATCGGAATCGGGAACTTCGACCACGGGCCGGTCGGGGAAAACCAGCCGCATGGTTTCGTAGAAGCGATCCCACTCTTCGGTGCCCCAAAAATCGTCCAGCATGAGAAAGCCGCCGCGCAGCAGGTACTGGCGGAGTTTCTGGATCTGGCTATCGGTCAGCTTCCAATCCCCCATTTCGCCGGCGTTGAGCCAGGGCCAGTTGTAAACGTCGTCGCCATCGTCCAGATTGACGGGCTGCTCGATGGAGCGTGCCGATACGCGGGTCAAGCGGCGCAGGGCGAGGGCGAAATGCCGGTCGGCCCGCGGATAATCCTGAGTCCAACTGGTGCCGCCTTCCAACCACGTGGACCCCGCGCCGTAACCGTAGTAGCGCCCGAAACGCGCGTGGGGATGTTGGGGATACATCAGGCGCGCGAAGACCCATTCGGTCTTCTCCTGCCAATCCTGCGGCATCTCCACGTTGTCGTAAGGTTCCATGCTGCGATAGAGACGCCAGGGCCGCTGGAAGCCATACAGCGTCAACGCAAACGAGATTCCCGCGCCCAAACACAGCGCAGTTCGGAGAGTCATCGCACCTAGTGCGAGAATAGCACCCTGCGAGCGTCGCAGATTATCTGGCGGCCCGTTTCACCGGCGCGTAACGGTTCAGCTCCGCGTAAATGGGATCAGCCACCGCGGGCCGCCTCACATGACCGCTCAGGATTTCGCGTTGGGTGACGCTGTGCCCGTAGAGCTGCCGGTTGTCGTCGTTGTCGGGACGCAACGTCGACCCCTCCAGCGACACTCCCGCGAAAATGCCGTGCGCCCGGGAGTACGAAAGTATTTCCGCGCGCATGAGCGCGTCCGTTTGAGCCTCGCCCGAGCGGCCAACGGGTCCCGCCATCGCCGTGGCGTCGCCACCCAGGGTGAACTTGTCTTTCATCAAGTCCCGCACTCCGTGCCGGTTCATTACGATGAAAACCAAATCGGTCTCGCCGGCGCCGATCTGGAAGCCGAAGCTCCCGCCTTCAATGCGAATGGTAGCCGGCGCGCTCCAGCCGCTATCGGTGCGGCAGACCACTACGCCCTTGCCGTATTTCGCGCCGACGATAAATCCGGCGCGCTTCAAACTGGGCACAATGCCGGCGCATTGAGCCTTGCGCAGCAGGTCCTCAGGAATGCCCCGGTCTTCGGCGTGGAGGATCTCACTTAGCACTTCAGCGGAGGCAGTCACCCGCTTCTGGGCCCCGTTCGGTGGCTCAACCGCAACCGTCATCGGTGCGAAGGACAATAATGCCAAACTCACGGCGCATTTCATTACGTTCTTCCTCTTTTTGTCCAAAATCAAAGGCTTACTTGCCCCAACAGCAGAAGTACCAGAAAGATGACAAGAACGGTTCCGAGAACGCCGGTGGGATAGTAGCCCCAGCTCCGGCTGTAGGGCCACGCCGGAGTGGCGCCAATCAACAACACGATCAATAGGATTAACAGGATCAACATAGGATGATGCTTCCTTTCCCCGTTACTTAAGCAGGCAGTTTTCCTTCCAACCGGGCAAGACCACGCCCAGCAGCAGCGTTGAATTGTAAACAACTGAATCTAATGTCCTGAATGCTTGCAAGGCGGGCGGGCGGAGGCGGCTGTCGGAGGATCTTCTGAAAATCCTACGTTCGCTGGCGGCAATCGAATGCAAATGTTACTCGCTGATAACGCCTACCGACAATTCCGCCGATTGTAGCTGGAGGGTCTATGAACTGCCCGTCATGTTACCGTAGGAATTTGGCGCCTCCCCTACTTCCTCAGCATCGCAATGGCTGCGCGCGGGCAAGCAGATCCCACGCAATATTTGCCGCTATGGTGTGCTGTGCAGGCTTCCTGTGCCTGCTCGGATGCGGCAAGAGCGCCACTCAATACATCGATCGCGGAAAACAGCTTTATGCGGCCGGACGGTATAGCGATGCCACACTGAACTATCGCAATGCCATTAAGAAGGACCCGGGTTCAGGAGAAGCTTACTACCAACTGGGGCTGGCGCTGATGAAGCAGACCCAGCTGGTGGACGCATATCAGGCCTTCAATCACGCAGTGCACGCTCAGTCCCAAGAACCTGCGCGCCAAGATACAACTGGCGGATGTCTGCACTGACTATATATGCGCGCGATCCCAGCCATCCCGCGGTGCTCTACAAACAGGCGGAATCCGTCGCGACTGAGTTGCTGGCGGCGGGCGGAAATCGCGTGGAAGGGCTGCGCATCCAGGGCGCGCTGGCTCTGATCGACAACCAGCCGGCCAAGGCAGTGGACCTGTTGCGGGAAGCGGTGACGGATCGCCCCGAATAATCCGGAAGTGGGAGGGCGCCTGGCGGAGGCGCTGCTGCGCGATAATCAGCCGGAAGAAGCGGAGAAAACAGCCCGGCGTACTGTGGAACAGCAGCCCGCATTACGATCCCGGCCTATGAAGTGCTGTATGTAATTTACGGCTCCCAACAGAACTGGGAAAAGGCCGAAGCGCTTTTGAAATTATGGGGCGCGAATAATCCCAAGCAATCGAACCCGGTGCTTCGTCTGGCGGCGTTCTACTACGGCCGAAAGCAGCCGGACGATGGCGAGAAGACGCTCAATTCGCTGCTCGACCGACGGGCTCAGTTTCCGCAAGCGGATTTGCTGGTAGGGGATTTTCACGCGCTGATCCGCAATCCGGAAAAGGCCCTGGCGGACTACCAGCGCGGCGAAACCAGAGATCACGACCGCCAGCAGGTTTATGGGGAGCGGGTGGCGAGCATGCTGGCCACTCTAGGACGGCGCCCTGAAGCGATGAAGGCCGTGGACGCCATTCTGGCGAAGGATTCCAAGAACCAGTTCGCACGGGCGCTCAAAGTTCAACTGCTGGAACAGCAGGGCGGGGCGGAAAACTTGACTGCCGCGGCCACGCTGGCAAAAGATCTGGCCAGCGAGGTTCCCAACAATCCGAAAGTTCAAATGCTGGCCGGACAGGCGTTCCTGTTGAAAGGCAGCCTGGACGAGGCACGGGATCATCTTCTACGGGCGGCGCAGGCGGATCCACGATCGCCGGCCGCGCAACTGGCCTTGGCGCGCCTGGAAATGTTGAAGAAGAACTATGCCGGCGTGCTGGAACACGCCAATGCAGCTTTGGCAATACGCCAGAACGATCTGACCGCGCGGCTGTTTCGGGTGATCGGCCTGACGGGCACGCACTCCTACGGCGCCGCCAAAACCGAAGCGGAGCAACTGGCCCGCGACACGAAGGGCGCGCCCCAGGTTCAGATGCAGCTGGGGATCATCGCGCTGGGGCAAGGGCGCTATGCGGAAGCGGAAGAGATGTTCCGCAAGCTCTATAAGGAAGGATCGCCGGATATCCAGCCGTTGGCCGGGCTGGTGAACACCTATGAGGCCGAGCACATGCCGGACCGGGCCTGGCGCTGAGCGAGGAGGAAGCACAGCGCTTTCCGGATTCACGGGCAAAAGCGGCGCTGCTGGTGGCTACCGCGGAAGCCGACGGCAAGAACGACGTAGCGCTTTCGGAATTGCTGAAGATGGCCGCGCAGTATCCGACCTCGGCGGACATCCAGATGCGACTTGGCGTACTCGAGATGAGGAACGGCAAACTGCCCGAGGCTCTGCGGACCTTCGAGCGCGCCCGCCAGTTGGCGCCGGATGGCAAAGGCGTGGACGCGATGATCGCGAACGTGCAGGAGCAGGTGGGTAAGAAGCCGGAGGCGATCGCGAATTATCGGAAGGCGGTTGCGAAGTCGCCGGAGGATCCCATAGCGATGAATAATCTGGCATTTCTTCTGGCGGATACCGGCGGAGATACCAAGGAAGCTCTGCAGCTGGTGAGCACGGCCATCCGCAAAGCTCCCAACGTCCCACAGATGCGGGACACGCTGGCGTGGATACAACTCAAGCGGCGCAACACGGCGGAGGCGCTTCCGATTCTGCAATCGCTGACGGACAAATACCCCGAGAACAACACGTTTCGCTATCACTATGCCGCGGCGTTGATCGAAAGCGGGGATCGCGCGGCTGCCAAGCGGCAGGCGGAAACCGCCTTGTCCAACAATCCTCCCAGCGAACTGGCCGGCGAGCTGCGAGATTTACTCGCGCGGGCAAAATAAGCCTACCGGCCAACCTTACGCTCCGGCTGCCAATCCCCAAGCGCCAATCGCCCAAATCCCCACCACGTGGTATTTTGGTGGGTTCCCAATTGATCAAGGACAGTAATTTGACGCAGCCACTGGTCGGCATCATCATGGGCAGCAAGTCCGACTGGGAGACGATGCGCGCGGCCGGCGAAACGCTGACGCGCTTCGGCGTGCCGCATGAGGCGAAGGTGGTGTCGGCGCATCGCACGCCGGACTGGATGGTGGAGTATGCAGCCGGCGCCGAGGCGCGCGGGCTGCAGGTGATCATCGCCGGCGCGGGCGGCGCGGCGCATCTGCCCGGCATGGTGGCGGCCAACACGCTGCTGCCGGTGCTGGGCGTGCCGGTGGAAAGCCACGCGCTGAAGGGCCTGGATTCGCTGCTGTCCATCGTGCAGATGCCGGGCGGCATGCCGGTGGGCACGCTGGCGATCGGAAAAGCCGGCGCGAAGAACGCCGCGCTGCTGGCGGTGGCGATCCTGGCGAATCACGATCCGGCGCTGCGCGAGAAGCTGCGCGTGTTTCGCGAGGAGCAGGCCGGCAAGGTCCGCTCGGAAGAACTGGCGTGATCGAACCGATACTGCCCGGCGCGACGGTCGGCGTGCTGGGAAGCGGGCAGTTGGGGCGCATGTTCGCCATCGCGGCGCGGCGCATGGGCTATCGCGTCCACACGCTGTCGCCCGATGAGGACACGCCCACCGGCCAGGTGGCCGACCTGGAAATCCAAGCGTCCTACGACGATCTGGACGCGGTGTCGCGATTTCGCGCGCAACGTCGACGTGGTGACGTTCGAGTTCGAAAATGTTCCGGCGCCGACCGCCGAGGCCGCCGCCCGTTGCGCGCCCGTCCGTCCCAGCGGATCGGTTCTGCACACCACGCAGCAGCGCATGCGCGAAAAGACGTTCCTGACGAACGCCGGCTTGCCGATCACGCCGTATCGCGAGGTGCGGTCGCTCGAAGGCTTGCATCGCGCGATCGCGGATCTGGGTTGCCCGGCGGTGCTGAAGACGGCCGCGTTCGGTTACGACGGCAAGGGCCAGTTTCGCGATCGATTCGCCCGACCGCGCGGCGGAGGCCTGGGCCGCCATCGGCAAGCAGCAGGCCGTGCTCGAAGCGTTCATCGATTTCGAGTGCGAGATTTCGGTGGTGGCGGCGCGCGGCGCCGACGGCGAGTTCGTGCACTACGGCGCCATCGAGAATCAGCACAGCCGGCATATTCTGGACGTGTCGATCGCGCCGGCGCGCGTGTCGCCGCAGGTGGCTCAGGAGGCCGTTGATCTGGCGCGCTGCGTTCTGGAAAAGCTGGACGTGGTGGGCGTGCTGTGCGTCGAGTTTTTCGTGACGCGCGACGGATCGCTGCTGATCAACGAGCTGGCGCCGCGGCCGCACAACTCCGGGCACTTGACCGTCGACGCCTGCGTCACCAGCCAGTTCGAGCAGCAGTTGCGCGCGGTGTGCGGGCTGCCGCTGGGGTCGACCGAGATGCAGCGGCCCGCGGCGATGGCGAATCTGCTGGGCGATCTGTGGGCGAACGGCGAGCCCGATTGGCGCGCGGCCTGCGCGTTTCCCGACGTGAAGCTGCATCTGTACGGAAAGCTGGAGCCGCGGCCGGGCCGCAAGATGGGGCATCTGACGGCGCTGAATAACGATCCGGAGGAAGCTTATCGGACGGTGCTGGCCGCGCGCGAATTCACTAGTGGGCTGATGAAAAATGAAACTAGCTGGCCACAGATAAACGCCGATCAACGCCGATTCAAAAACAATGAAGCGCGATTTTGTATTATCCGTGTTGATCCGTGTTCATCGGCGGCCAAGAATCTTTTCAACGCGCGTACTCTCGTGGATGCTCTAGTTCGAGGACCCGCTATTCCGTGCGTCAAGGCGTCAAAATAGAAGGAATGGTCCCCAGCGAGTTCTTGAAGCTCCTCGATATCGAGCATCCTATTATTCAAGGCCCCATGGGCGGCGGGCCGTCCACGCCGGAGTTAGTCGCGGCGGTTTCCAATGCGGGCGGACTCGGGTCGCTGGGCGCGGCGTATCTGACGCCCGAGCAAATCACCGAAGCGATCCGGCGGATTCGCGCGCTTACTTCGCGGCCGTTCAACGTGAATCTGTTCGCGGGCGGATGGAACACGAACCAAGATTTCGACGCAGCGCCGATGCTCGATCTACTGGCCGGAAGTGCACGAGAAACTCGGGCTGCCCGCGCCAGTTGCGCCAACGACATGCACCAGATCCGTTCCCTGCGCAATTCGAAGCCGTACTGGACGCACGTCCGCCGATCTTCAGCTTCACGTTTGGCATTCCCGGATCGCGATGCAATGTCGCGTCTCAAATCGCGCGGCATCTCGATTCTCGGCACTGCGACCACTGTTGAGGAAGCGCGTCAGCTGGAGCAAGCGGGAGTGGATGCGGTCGTCGCACAGGGCTCGGAAGCGGGCGCGCATCGTGGAACATTTCTGGACTCGTTTGAAATGTTCGAGGCAAGCATGGTCCCGACTCTCGAGCTGGTCCGCGCCACCGCTAGCGCCGTGAGCGTTCCGGTGATCGCCACTGGCGGCATGATGGACGGCCGCGACATCGTGGCGGCGCTCAACGCAGGCGCATCGGCCGCGCAACTGGGAACGGCGTTTCTTGCCTGCCCGGAGTCCGGCGCGTCCGAGGTCTACAAACGAGCGATCCTTGCGGCCAAATCAAGACACCACCGTTGTCACGCGAGCCTTTTCCGGACGGCCGGCGCGCGGCCTCCGCAACGCGTTCATGGCGAACGTGTATGGGAAGGAACTCATCCTGCCATACCCGTTGCAGAATGCACTGACGCGGCCCATGCGCATCGCAGCAGCGCAACAGGGACTGCCGGATTATCTGTCCCTTTGGGCCGGGCAGGGCGTGGCTCGCGCCTGTGCGATGCCGGCCGGGGATCTGGTGGCCTCGCCTGGTTAATCAGATGGCGGCTAGCGGGTTACTCTGAAATGAATGCACGCTGTTCGCGAATGGCTGCGCGAAGCCACTTCCATCGCCGTGCTCACGGGCGCGGGAGTATCGGCGGAGAGCGGTGTGCCCACATTTCGCGGGTCAACAACGGATTGTGGAAACAGTATCGCGCAGAAGATCTGGCCACGCCGGGCGCGTTCGCGCGCGATCCGAAGCTGGTTTGGGAATGGTATGACTGGCGCCGCTCGCTGATCGCCGAAGCCAAGCCCAATCCGGGCCATTACGCACTGGCGGCGGCCGAAGCGCGCGCGCGCAAGTTCACGCTGATCACGCAAAACGTCGACGGACTGCATGAACTGGCCGGCAGCCGCAACGTTCTTCGCTTGCACGGAAGCATCTGGATGCTGCGCTGCGTCGCGTGCCAACGGGAGCGCGAGGATCGTCGAACGCCGCTGCCCGAAATTCCTCCCCATTGCGAATGCGGCGGCATGCTGCGGCCGGGCGTGGTGTGGTTCGGCGAGGCGCTGCCAGCGAAAATCTGGCAGAGACGCCGAGACCGCAGCGCGTCAGGCCGACCTGTTTCTGCTGATCGGAACATCCGCAGTGGTTTATCCAGCCGCGGGTTTGGCATTAATCGCGAAATCCTCGGGCGCGCGCGTGGTGGAAATCAATATCGCGGAAACGGGTCTCTCGGATTCGATCGACGAATTTCTGCAAGGGCCGTCGGGCGAACTGTTACCCCAATTGATCGCATGAAGATCTGTTACCTAGACGCGTTCTCCGGCATCAGCGGAGATATGACGGTGGGCGCGCTGATCGACGCGGGCGCCGACAGCCAGGCGCTGGTGCACGCTCTCGAAGGGCTGGGAACGGGCGCGAAATTCGAAATCGAAAAGACGAAGCGCCGCGGCATCGCGGCCTCCAAATTCCGCGTGCTCGGAGGTGACGGCAAGACACATCGCCATCTGAAGCACATCCTCGAAATGATCGCGAGCTCCGGCATCGCGCGATCGCGCCAAACAAAATGCCTCCGCGGTGTTTCAACGGCTGGGCGAGGCGGAGGCCAAGGTTCACGACGTTTCGATCGAGAAGGTTCATTTCCACGAAGTGGGCGCGGTGGATTCCATCTGCGACATCGTCGGCGCTTGCATCGGTTTCGACCTGCTCGATATCGGCGCGGTGTACAGTTCGGCGATCAACGTCGGCAGCGGAACAGTAAAAACCGAGCACGGTATTCTTCCCGTTCCTGCTCCCGCTACCGCTGAGCTGCTTGCCGGCAAGCCGATCTATGCGCGCGGCCCGAGCCTGGAATTGACCACTCCCACCGGCGCGGCAATCGCCAGCACACTGGCCGATCGAGTTCGGCCCTCTGCCGCCGATGCGTCGTGATCGCGAACGGTTACGGCGCGGGCGATTACGATTTTCCCGAACATGCCAACGTGCTGCGCGTCTTGATCGGCGAAACCAGCGGCGCGCAAGAATCGACAACCGTAGTGGTGCTCGAAGCCAACATCGACGATTCCAGCCCGCAGGTGCTCGGCTACGCCATGGAGCGGCTGCTCGAAGCCGGCGCGCTGGATGTCACGCTCGCGTCCGTTCAGATGAAGAAGAGCCGGCCCGGCACGCTGTTGAGCGTGATCGCGCGGCCGGAAGATCGCGAAGCGTCTGGCGCGACTGATCTTTGCAGAGACCTCCACGCTTGGGCTGCGGATCTATTCGGCCGAGCGCCGCGTTAAAGAGCGGCATTCGGTAGAAATCGCGACGCCGCACGGAACGGTGCGAATGAAGATCGCGGAGAACGGATCGTTCGCGCCGGAATATGAGGATTGCCGCAAGCTGGCGCGCGAATCCGGCGTGCCGCTCAAGCAAATCCTGGCGCGAACGGCCAAATCTGGCATATTTGAAAAACACTCGATGAAATATTACCTGACCACTCCCATCTATTACGTCAACGCCGCGCCGCACATGGGCACCGCTTACTCCACGTTCGCCGCCGACCTGATCAAGCGCTTCAAGAAAATGGAGGGCTTCGATCCCGTGGTGCTGACCACGGGCTCCGACGAACACAGCCTCAATGTGGAGCGCGCCGCGCAGGCCGCGGGCATCAATCCGCTGGCGTACACCACCAAGATGGCGGCCGAGTTCATCGGCCAGTGGGCCAAGCTGGGCATCGACTACGACCATTTCATTCGCACTTCGGACCCCAAGCATCACGAGACCGTGCGCTGGCTGTTCGAGCGCTGCGAAAAGAACGGCTACATCTATAAAGGGTCCTACACCGGCGCAGTATTGCGTCAGCGATGAAGCTTATGTCAACGACGCCAAGCCGGGCGATCCCTGCCCGATTGCGGCGCGCCTCACCGAGACCGTCACCGAAGAGAATTATTTCTTCAAGCTCTCCGCGTTTCAGAAGCCGCTGCTGGAGCTGTACGAAAAGAATCCCGAAATTCGTGAAGCCGGATCACCGGCGCAACGAAATGATCGCGTTCGTCCAGCAAGGGCTTGAACGATCTTTCCATCACGCGAACCAATATTCAATGGGGCATTCCCGCGCCGGTGGAAGGGCATCACGTCTTCTATGTCTGGTTCGACGCGTTGATCTCCTACATGAGCGCGGTGAAGGACGAGGATTTGTGGCCGGCCGATCTGCACCTGATCGGCAAAGATATTCTGCGCTTCCACGCGGTCTATTGGCCGGCGTTTCTGATGGCCGCCGATCTTCCGCTGCCGAAGCAGGTTTTCGCGCACGGCTGGATTTTGCACGAAGACAATAAGATGAGCAAGTCGCGCGGGAACGTGGTGCGGCCCGGCCCCATCGTGGACGTGGTGGGCGCCGACGCGCTGCGCTATTTTCTGCTGCGCGAGATCACCTTCGGGCAGGACGGCAGCTTCAGCTACGATGCTTTGATCCAGCGCTACAACGCGGATCTCGCCAACGGGCTCGGCAATCTGGCCAGCCGCACGCTGACCATGATCCAGCAATATCGCGGCGGAGTGATTCCGGATTCGCCCGGTGCGCCCGAGATCGCCGAAGCGGCGCGCCGAACTACCGAAATGACGATGGACGCGTTCTGCGATTTCAATTTTTCGCGGGGCCTGGAGACGCTGTGGGGATTCATTTCCGTCATCGACAAATTCATCGTGGAACGCGCGCCGTGGAAGCTTGGCAAGGACGCTTCACGATTTCGCCCGGAACCATGTTGGACGAGACGCTGTACACGCGCCGCGGAAGCGCTGCGCATCATTTGCGCGTGGGTTTATCCGGTGATGCCGAATTCGGCGCGCAACATTTGGATCCAGCTCGGCATGACGACGCCGATCGAATCCGTCACGTTCGCCGATCTGCACTGGGGCAAGTTGCCGGCCGGGCAAAAGATTGGCTCGGTGGCCGCCGTTTTCCCGCGCCTGGACGCGAGCGCCATCGCCAAGATGGAGAATCTCGAGGTGCAGGAGAAGGCGCGGCAGGCGGAGCTGTTCGGGACTGCTAAGGCCGTCGACGAGTCCCGCCGCGGCTCCGGAAGCCGCCAAGATCGCCATCGACGATTTTGTGAAAGTGGACTTGCGCGTCGGCCAAGTGGTTTCCGCCGAGCGGGTGAAGGGCGCCGACAAGCTTCTGCACATGAAGGTGGACATCGGCGAAGAGCAGCCGCGAACCATCGTCGCCGGCATCGCGGAAACGTACACGCCGGAAGCGATGGTCGGCCGCAAAGTGGTGATCGTCGCCAATCTGCAGCCGCGAAAGTTGCGCGGCATCGAATCGAACGGCATGATCGTGGCCGCGTCGCATCGAAGGCGGCAAGCCGGTGCTGGCGGGATTCCTGGAAGATGTTCCGGTCGGAGCGCGGCTGAAGTGAGTCTGGTGCATGATCGACTCCCACTGTCATCTGGACAGCGCCGGATTTGACGCCGATCGCGACGCGGTGATCGAGCGCGCGCTCGCGGCCGGCGTCGAGCATATGGTGGCCATCGGCACCGGCAACGGTCCGCCGGATCTGGAAGCGGGCCTCCGGCTGGCCGAGAAGCACCCGGCGTTCTTATGCGACTGTCGGCATTCATCCGCACGATGCAGCCAAGGCAAGCCCGGACGATTTCAGGCGCCTCGCCGATCTGCTGGCGCATCCCAAGGCGCTGGCCGTGGGCGAAATCGGCCTGGATTATCATTACGATTTTTCGCCGCGCGAAGTCCAGAAATCGGCCTTCATCGAGCAGATGGGAATCGCGGCTCAGGCTAAAAAGCCGATCGTCATTCACACGCGCGAGGCCTGGGACGACACCCTGGCGCTGATCGAACAGCATTGGACGCCGCACGCCATCGGCGGCATCATGCATTGTTTTTCGGGCGGACCGGAGGAAGCCGGCGAGCGCTCGATCTGGGTTTCTATCTGAGCTTCGGCGGAATCGTAACGTTTCCGAAAGCGCTGGCGGTTCAAGAAGCGGCGAAGTCCGCGCCGCGCGACCGCATCCTGATCGAAACGGACGCGCCGTATCTGGCTCCCGTGCCGAAGCGCGGCAAACGCAACGAGCCGGCGTTGATGGTCCACACGGCGCGCAAACTGGCTGAGCTGCGCCGGGAATCGTATGAAGAGATTTGTGCGGCGACGACCGAGAATTTTCGAAGGTTGTTGTTATCGGCCTAGCGAAGCTCCGCGGCGGCTAGGCGCTTCCACTTTGCCAGTTGCCTGCGTCGATTCGAAGGCATGGTTTCCACCGCCTCACGGCACTGCTCAAACTGCTGCCGCGCTTCGTCCAGTTGGCCCAAGGCGAGCAGAGCCTTGCCATACCAATAGAGCCCTTCGGGATCATAGGACCTGCGTTCCACGAACTTGGCCGAGCGCAAGCCGAGCCTCTTCGAACCGTCCGGACCGGAAGTAGGCGACACCCAGATCCCGCCACACTTCGTGGGAGCAGCATTTGTCGTCCAGCGCCGCGGCACGGCTTAGAAGCTCAATCGCGTCGTCCCAGCGCTCTTCGTCCAAGGCGATCCGCCCCAGTTGAAACACGGGATCCGCGTCCTTGGGGTCGATCTCTACCGCGCGCGAGAATCGCTGCTTGGCTTCGTCATATTGATGGCGCTGCTGGTAGATCAATCCGATTTGGTAATGAGCGTCGGCGTCCCGCGGATTAGTTGCGGCGATATCCAACTGACGCCGCAGATGCTGGCGGGCGCGCAGGCCGTCGCCCAGGGACCGAAGGTCGGAACCGAGCAGAATGTACGCGTAGAACAGAACGAACGGCGACGAGAGGTAGTACATGAACGAGCCCAATATCAGGAACGCGATCAGGCCGCCCAGTGTCGCCAGAAAGCCCACGACGGCCGCGCCAACGGCCACCGCCAGCCCGCTTCCCCATACCGTTCGCACGCAGCACGCCACAAGAATCAGGAAATAGATCTGCGCCGCGGCGAGAAACGCCAGCGCCAATTGATAATGCCCGAAGAGAACGAACCGGCTCAACACCGCGAGCGGCAGGAACGCCGCCGTCATCGACAGCAACACGCAATTCAGGAACGTAAGATAGTCTCTCCGCAGCATGACCGGGAAACTTTCGTGCCAGCGGTAGACGGTCATCACCAGGATCACCGCTGGTACAAACGCCAGGGCCACAGCCGCGATGAGCTGAATGGCGCCGGGAGCTATTCGGGCGCGCGGGCCGAGGAAAACTCCTCCGGGGATTCCCACCAAAACCAGGAACGCCGCGCACAGAGCAAACCAGAGCCGGCCATGGTCGATGATCCGGCTGGCGGCGCGCACCGGCCGGACGTAGAGCATTAGCAGAAGTTGAAATTGCTCTAGAATCATGTCCCGTGTCGGGCACCTGCTAAACTAAATAATCCCATGGGACTCGGCCGGCTCGGGCAAACTCTAACCGCGAAGGAAATCTTCGATCTGGTGAAGAAGGATCTCGAGCGGGTGGAGCGCGAGATCAGCCTGGAATCGGTGGCGAGCGTCGACGCGGTGACCACCATTTCCCGATACCTCCAGGATGGCGGCGGCAAGCGGCTGCGGCCCATTCTGGTGTTGCTGGCCTCTAAGCTGGTGGGCGGGGTCAGCGACGGCACCGTGCGCATGGCCTCCGTAGTGGAAATGATCCACGCCGCGACATTGGTGCACGACGATGTTATCGACATCGCGAAAACGCGCCGCGGCCGGCCGTCGTCGAACGCCATCTGGGGCAATCATACCTGCGTGCTGGCGGGCGACTGGCTGTACATGCAGGCCTTTCAGGTGGCGTTGCGCGAGCGCAACTTCCACGTACTGGATCTGTTGATCGCTCTGACGCAGATGATGGTGGAAGGCGAGCTGCTCCAGCTGGAGCGCATCGGCAAAATCGACATCTCCGAAGCCGACTACATGGAATTGGTGGATCGCAAAACCGCCAGCCTGTTCTCGGCCTGCGCGCGTCTGGGAGCCCTGATGGCGACGACGACGGGCGGCGCGAGCGAAGCCACCGAAACACGGCTGGGCGAGTTCGCCTGGAACCTGGGGATCGCGTTTCAACTGGTGGACGACATGCTCGACTTCACCTCGCACGAAAAGGTGCTGGGTAAGCCGGTGGGCAGCGATCTTCGCGAGGGTAAGGTCACGCTGCCGCTCATCTACGCGCTGGAAGAAGCTACGCCGGAAGAGCGGCAACAGGTGGGGACGGTTCTCAAAGACGGCAATTACGACCGCGCGCCGTTTGCCGAAATCCTGCGCATGATCCAGGTGCGGCATGGATTCCACCGCGTGCGCGAGCGTGCACAGTCCTTCACGGAACGTGCGCGCGCTATCATGAGCGAGTTTCCAGATTCGCCCAACCAGCGCGCGATGTACGCGCTGATCGAACTGGTTACCGATCGCGATCACTAACTCAAGAGGAGCCGATGCCCCGACTCGTTCCTAGCGCCACGCGCATTCCCGTCCCCGGCAACAAGCAGATCGAAGAGTACATCGGTCGCGTGAATACCAAGGACACGGCCGTCAGCATCGCCCACATGCACAGCCCTTCGGGATGGAGCGAGCCCGGCCAGCAGCCCGAATTCGACGAATATACGGTGGTTTTGAAGGGTACGTTGCACGTGGAATCGAAGAGCGGATCTCTGGAAGTGAAGGCCGGACAAGCCGTCATCTCTCCGCGCGGCGAATGGGTGCGCTACAGCACTCCGGGGCCGGAGGGCGCCGAATATATCGCGGTGTGCCTGGCCGCTTTCCACCCTGATACAGTGCATCGCGATGCCTGATTTGCATTGCATGCAGCCGTCCTATTACAATGAGTTCCTAGAACCAAAGTTACGAAGGGGCTTCAGAGATTGACCCCCGGTTCATTGACCGGGATGCTTCAAAAGCGCTAGACTTTCCTCTTGGTTCTCGGTCGGTAAATCACGATCTTCCAATATTTTTAAGGAACTTGAGGAGGCTTATCGGTGTCAGAAAAATGCGGCATATTTTTACGTCGGAATCCGTGAGTGAGGGACATCCCGACAAGATGGCGGACCAGATTTCCGATGCGGTGCTGGACGCCTGTTTGGCGATCGATCCAATGAGCCGGGTGGCTTGCGAAACGCTGGTTACCACGGGTATTTGCGTTGTGGCGGGCGAAATCACCACCAAGGCCATCCTGGACGTTCCCAAGCTGGCCCGCGAAGTGATCGCGGATATCGGCTTCACGGACGCCAAAATGGGCTTCGATGCCAAGACCTGCGGCATCTTGAATGTGGTCCAGACGCAATCCCCCGACATCGCCATGGGCGTGGACACGGGCGGCGCCGGCGACCAGGGCTTAATGTTCGGTTATGCGACCGATGAAACGCCCGAGTTGATGCCCCTGCCGATCATGCTCGCGCACAAGCTGGTTCGCCAGCAGAGCGAGATCCGCCGGACGGGCAAGCTCACTTATCTCCGCCCAGACGCCAAGAGCCAGGTTTCGGTGGAGTATGTCGGCAATAAGCCGGTGCGCATCGACGCCGTGGTGCTCTCCACGCAGCACGACGACGATGTGAGCACCGAGCAGCTACGCGCCGATGTGAAGAAGTTCATCATTGACCCGGTGGTTGGCGGAAATCTGGTGGATTCGCAGACCAAGTATCACGTGAATCCCACCGGCCGTTTCGTCATCGGCGGACCGCACGGCGATACCGGACTTACCGGCCGCAAGATCATCGTCGACACCTACGGCGGCATGGGCCGGCACGGCGGCGGCGCGTTCTCCGGCAAAGATCCGACGAAGGTGGACCGCTCGGCCTGCTACATGGCGCGCTACGTTGCGAAGAACATCGTTGCGTCGGGCCTGGCTTCACGCTGCGAAGTGCAGTTGGCTTACGCGATCGGCGTGGCCGAGCCGGTTTCCATCATGGTGGATACGTTCGGAACCGGCAAGGTAGACCAACAGCACCTGGTGGAACTGGTTCGCCAGAACTTCAAGCTCACGCCGAAGGGCATGATCGAAACCCTGAAGCTGCGACGCCCGATCTATCGCAAGACGTCGTACTATGGCCACTTCGGCCGCACGGAAGAAACTTTTACCTGGGAATCCACCGACAAGGCGGAAGCTCTGAAGGAAGGCGCCAAGCTCACCGCCGTCGCAAAGTAGAGTTGGCTAAGTAGCAATTGCCTCCAATGGGGGCTTGGTGTTTCAATAGAAGCACGGGCCCTCGAATGCCCCGTTTTTTCACCCCCAAATGCTAGTCGAAGGTTGCAAGCACGAAATCGAAGTTACCGTTCCCCTGGATGAGATCGCCCGCGAGACCGATCGCGTTGTGGCGGACATCCAGCAGAAGGCCAAGCTACCGGGCTTCCGTCCCGGCAAAGCCCCAGCCAGCCTGATCCGCACAAAGTTCTCGAAGCAGGTGCGGGACGACGTGCTTGAAAATCTTCTGCCGAAATACTTCCGGCAGAAGGTGGAAGAAGAGCATCTGGAGGTGGTGGGGCGTCCGAACGTGAAGGACGTTCATTTCCACGAAGGCGAGCCGCTGCGCTTCAAAGCCGAGTTCGAAGTGGCGCCGGAGATCGACCTGAAGGATTATCGCGGCGTCACGGTTCACTATAGCGAGCCCGAGGTCAGCGATGAAGACATCGCAAAGCGCCTGGATGAGATCCGCGAGCAGAAATCGCAGTTCGTCAACGTTGAGCCGCGCGCTATTGTGGATGGCGATTACGCGGTGGTGACGCTGGACAGCCTGTCGGGCGTGGATCAGCCGATCCATCAGGACGAGGTGGTGCTGCACGTGGGCGATCCCGACACCATGGCTGGCTTCTCGGAAGCGCTGCTGGGCATGTCGCCGGAGGAAGAGAAAGAGTTCGAAGTCACCTATCCGGAGGACTTCGGGCAGGAGCGGCTGGCCGGCAAGACCGTGCGCTTCCACGCCAAGCTGACCACCATCCGAACCAAGGAATTGCCGGAGTTGAACGATGAATTCGCGCAGGATCTGGGCGATTATCAGACGCTCGACGATCTGCGCGAGGCCGTGCGCAAAGCCATCTTTCGCGGAGCGCGAATACGCCTCGCAACAGAAGGCGAAAGAACAGCTGATCGACAAGCTGATCGAGACGCACGAATTTCCGGTGCCCGAAGCGTACATCGAGCGGCAGATTGAATCGCAGCTTGAAAATCAGTTCCGCGAATTGGCAGAGCGCGGCATCGATCCCACCAAGCTGAAGATCGACTGGGCGAAGATCAAGGATGCGCAGCGTCCCAAAGCCCTGCACGATGTGAAGGCGTCGCTGTTGGTGGATAAAATCGCCGAGCGTGAAGCCATTGCGCCGACCAACGACGAAGTGGACGCCGAGGTGCAGCGCATCGCCAAGCAGCAGCGTGAGCCAGTGGCCGCCGTGCGCAAGAAGCTGCAAAAAGATGGCGTCTTGAGCCGGATCGCGTATCAGATTCGCAGCAACAAGACGCTGAACTTCCTGTTCGAGCACGCGCGCAAGGAAGCGGGCGAGCCGGAGCCTCCGCAAGAAGCAAGCGGCCGAATAACCGCACCGTTCATCTGAATCGAGTGCGGCCTTGAAGAAAAAAGTTCCCGTTCACCTGATGGCGCTGAGCGTCGGCGTCATCGTCGCGAACATTTACTACGTCCAGCCATTGCTGGCCGCCATGGCGCGGACGTTTTCGGTCAGCGTCGGCATGATCGGGCTGGTGGCGATGCTCACCCAAGTGGGCACTGCCATCGGGATGCTGATCTTCGTTCCGCTGGGCGACAGCCGCGACCGGCGGGCGCTGCTCACCGCGCTGCTCCTGGGGGCTTGCGTTGCGTTGTGCGGCGTAGCCACGGCTCGGAATCTGATCTGGATCTCGATCGCGAGTTTCGCCGTGGGCGCGTGCGGCGCGGCCGTGCACGTCATCGTGCCTTTTGCCGCGCAACTTGCTCCCGAAAACAGCCGCGGGCAAGTGCTGGGAACGGTTTTCAGCGGGCTGCTGATCGGAATTCTGCTGGCCCGAACATTCAGCGGCGTGGTCGCCTCGTTCTTCGGATGGCGTTCGGTGTATGTGATCGCTGCGCTCGCGATGCTGGCCTTGATGCTGCTTACTTCGCGCGCGATTGCCGAGAGCTTCCGCCGCAGAGCGACCTTCGGTGGCCGGCGCTCATGCGGTCTCTCGTGGACCTGGTGCGCGACCATCCTGCCCTGCGTGAATCGGCGTTCCTGGGCGCGGCGCTGCTCTGTGTGTTCAGCGCTTTCTGGACCACGCTGGTGTTTCTGCTGCAGACGCCGCCATATCATTACGGATCATCAGTTGCGGGGCTTTTCGGCCTGGTGGGCGCGGCAGGCGCATTGTGCGCTCCGCTGGTGGGGCGATTCGCCGATCGGCGCGGACCGCAGTTCACCATTCTGCTCGCGCTGCTGACTACGTTGGCGTCGTTTCTGCTGCTGGGCGCTCTCGGTAAAGTGATGGCCGGGCTGATCGCTGGCGTTGTGCTTCTGGATATCGGCGTGCAATCGGGCCACGTCGCCAATCAGACGCGGATCTATGCGCTGGATCCAGACGCGCGCAGCCGGCTGAATACGGTTTACATGTTTTGTTACTTCACCGGCGGATCCGTTGGCTCGTGGCTTGGAGCAATTTGCTGGGAGTACAAAGGCTGGACGGCGGTTTGCGCGTTTGGCATCGCCGTAATGGCGATCGCTCTGATCGTCTTCACTCGCAACTTCACAAACCGCGGCGCGTTGCTTGTCGCCGGGCGCTAAAATCAACGACAATCCAGGCATGTCCGGCGTTCAACTCTCACCCAAAACGGAACGCCGCGTCGAACTGCTCTTTCCGCCGGGCGACCGGGAAGTTGTTCGCGCCATGCTGCGTGAAGACTGCGGAACTAACATCCCGGGCTGGGAGAGCGCTGGACTGGAGAGAGTGCACTTCGCCGTACTCAAGATCAGCGAGGGCGACTTGGGCAAGCTCGACAAAGCGATCAATCTCGCCAAGAAGGATTTCCGGGACGTGCTCATGTGGGCGGGCTTCGGCGAACCTGACGCACACCGCCGTTGGCGGCCCAGTCAGAAATGGTAGGGCGGGCTATTTGTCGCCCACAGCCAGCAGCGTTTCAAAGTGCGGCGCGTCTTCTTCGCTGTGCACGATGGACGTCTCGATGTTCTTGAACCCGGCCTGGCGCAGGAAGCGCGTCACCTCCACTTCGGTGAAGCCGAGCCACAAGTCGGCGTACAGTTCGCGAGCTTCTTCGTAGCTGTGGCGCAGTAAATCCAGCACCACGATCCGGCCGCCGGGTTTCAGAATGCGCGAAGCCTCGGCCACCGCGCGCTGCGGATGTTGCGCGTGATGCAGCGCCTGGCTGAAGAACGCCAGATCCACCGTGGCATCCTTGATGGGCACGTCTTCCAGATCGCCCTTACGGTATTCGAGATTCTTGACGCCGTGCTTGCGCGCCAGCTCGCGGCCGTACTCCACCATTTTTTCCGAGTTGTCGACCGCGATCACTTTCTTCGCTCGCCGCGCCAGCAATTGCGAGAACGTGCCTTCGCCCGCGCCCAGATCGGCGATCACCATGGGCGGCATCAACGTCAGCAGCGTTTCCGCCAGGCCCTTGCCAGGACCGGCCCGGAACGTAGTTGCGCCCGAACTTGCCCGCCAGTTCGTCGAAATAGGCGCGCATCTTGTCTTGTCTGCGGCGCAGCGCCAGGCGCAAGGCTTCGGAGTCCTGCTCGGCTTCCGGAATTTCGGCCGCCGCCTGCCGCAGAACGCCCAGCATCTCGGCAAAGCCGTTCGATTGGGCGCCGGGCTTCAGCCGGTACAGGATGCTCTTGCCGTTGCGCCGATCCTCCACCAAGCCGGCATTCTTCAGTTGGGCCAGATGGGTCGATATGCGGCTTTGGCCCATCCCCAGGATCTCCTGCAGTTCGGCGACGGAGAGCTCTTCGCGCTCTACCAGCAACAAGATACGGAGCCGGCTGGGATCGGCCAGCAGTCGCAGGTTTTTGAGGATTGACGCCATCCAGCTTCCTGTACTATTATATCAACATATCTAGATTGGTAGATATAACTTTTGGAAGGAGATCGAATGAGCACAGCAACTATCCAACAACGTCGCCACCGAGTACAAAGTGGCGGACATGAGCCTGGCCGAATGGGGCCGCAAGGAAATTTCCATCGCCGAGTACGAAATGCCCGGCTTGATGTCGATCCGCAAGAAGTACGCAGCCGAGCAAGCCGCTGAAGGGCGTGCGCGTCACCGGCTCGCTGCACATGACCATCCAGACCGCGGTGCTGATTGAGACCCTGGTCGACCTGGGCGCCAGCGTCCGCTGGGCCAGCTGCAACATTTTCTCGACGCAGGATCACGCCGCGGCCGCCATCGCCGCCGCCGGCGTTCCGGTGTTCGCGTGGAAGGGCGAATCGCTCGAAGAATACTGGGGGTGCACCTACCAAGCCATCAGCCATCCGGGCGGCAAGGGTCCCGAGCTGGTTGTGGACGACGGCGGCGACGTCACGCTGCTGATCCACAAAGGATACGAGCTGGAAAATGGCGAGCGACTGGGTGAATTCGCCGTCTTCGGAGCCACGAAGAGATGGTGATCAAGGACCTGCTGAAGAAGGTCCACGCCGAGAATCCAAAGCACTGGCACAACATCGTGAAGGATTGGCGCGGCGTATCCGAAGAGACCACCACCGGCGTGCATCGGCTGTACAAGATGCAGGAGCAGGGCAAGCTGCTGGTTCCCGCCATCAACGTGAACGACTCGGTGACCAAGTCGAAGTTCGACAATCTGTATGGCTGCCGCGAGTCGCTGGCCGACGGAATCAAGCGCGCGACGGACGTGATGGTGGCCGGCAAAGTCGCCGTGATCTGCGGCTACGGCGACGTGGGCAAGGGCTCGGCGCACTCGCTGCGCGGCATGGGCGCGCGCGTGGTCGTCACCGAAATCGATCCCATCAACGCGCTGCAAGCCGCGATGGAAGGCTTCGAAGTCACCACGGTGGAAGATACGCTCGGCCGCGGCGATATTTACGTCACCACCACCGGCAACCTGGACATCATCACGCTGGAGCACATGGAGCACATGAAGGACCAGGCCATCGTCTGCAACATCGGGCACTTCGACAACGAGATCCAGATCGATGCCTTGAACGCGGCGCCGGGCGTGAAGCGGACCAACATCAAGCCGCAGGTGGATATGTACACCTTCCCCGACGGCCACAGCATCTTCATGCTGGCCGAAGGGCGGCTGGTGAACCTGGGATGCGCCACCGGCCATCCGAGCTTTGTGATGAGCAACAGCTTTTCGAACCAGACGCTGGCGCAGCTGGACCTGTGGAAGAACAAGGACACCTACAAGGTGGGCGTCTACACGCTGCCGAAGAAGCTGGACGAGGAAGTGGCGCGGCTGCACCTGGAAAAGATCGGCGTGAAGCTGACCACGCTGACCAAGAAGCAGGCGGATTATCTGGGCGTGCCGGTGGAGGGTCCGTACAAGCCGGATCACTACCGGTACTAAGCTGTAGCCAGTTGTGGAAATTAAGGCCGGTCTCATCAAGGGACCGGCTTTTCGTTTGGTTGAGCCTGTTAAAATCTTCCCAATGAGATACTGGTCATCGATGTGGACTGTCTGTGCCCTGGTGTCGGGCTTTGGTCTGATGGCACAATTGCAAGCTGACGGCGCCTATGGACCTTGCGTCTTGTCGCGTGCCGACATTCGTATTCACTGTCCTTCCGGTTGGAACGTTATAGAAGAATCTACTAGAGAAACGATAATTGGCAATTACGTTCGGCCACCGGAAACGCCAGAACACGTTTTCGGCGGGCCCCGCAAAGCATTTCTCAGCTTTATGACGCTCCCATCGAGCTACAAAGACTTGGCCGAATGGCTTTTCGCCGCGAGAAAGATCGCGCCTAAGGCAGAAGACAAGCTAACGGTGAGCAATCGCGCAATCGCAGCGCAGACAGTCACTCGTTTCATTGCACCAGCCGGGCCAAGCGGTCGATATACAAGTTGCTTTTTTCAAGTGGGGAGAACGCCAGTGCTGCTTGAACTTACTTACAGGATTGACGATCCAAAGAAGGAAGAGTATCAGTCCGCTCTTTTGGCCATGATCGAGGGCGCAGAAACCGCAAAGTAGCGAAGCCGGGCGTTGTAAAATGTGAGCAGCGAGGACGTTCCCATGAGCCCTGCCATCGAAAAAATACTGGAGGAGATCAGCAACCTTACTGCCGCCGAGCAGCTAGAGATCCTGAAGCTGTTGGGCCAAAGCCACACTCCATCTCCCCAGCCGACTGCTCAGCTGGTCAACGAGATCAAAGGGAAGTATTCGTTCGGTGCAACTTCAAGTGAAGCCTTTGCCGCCCGAAAACAAGAGGAAATCGATCTCGAAGACAAGCTTAACGGCACGAGCCGGTGATCTACGTTCTGGACGCGAGCGCGATTATCGCGTACCTGCGAGGAGAGCCGGGAGCAGACTCCGTTTCCGAGATACTCGTTGATCCGAGCCACAGTTGCCTCGCACACGCTTTGAATCTGTGCGAGGTCTACTACGATTTCTATCGGGCGAACGGTGAGGCGGCGGCACGGGATGCAATGAACGACGTATTTGCGCTGGGCGTTCAGCTTCGCAACGATCTTTCCGCGGAGTTCTGGCAAGCCGCTGGAGTGATCAAGGCCACGGTGCGCCGGATCTCTCTGCCGGACTGTTTTGCTGTGACGCTCGCCCAGGTGACTGGCGGGACTGTGCTTACGTCCGACCACCATGAGTTTGACTCCTTTGTTGCGCGGGGTGTCTGCGCCGTTACCTTTATCCGGTAGCGTCATAGGCCTAACCTAGCCAGCCGTATCGTAACCGGTACTAGAAGTTTTCAAAAAACGAAGCCAGGTGAGTTCTAAGTGATTGACAAAAGCCGGTCCTGTAGCAGGGATCGCCTTTTTAACGCCTTTTGACCGGGACGGATTTGGCGGGCTTCTGTTATAATCGTATTTCAGAGAGTAGCTCAGTGCGCTGGTAGTGTACAGTCTTAGTCGACGGGAGATTCCCTGTGAAACGTGCTGGTTCTGATGACGCTCTGCGTTGTTCCTTCTGCCATAAAAGTCAGGACGTAGTCGGCAAGTTAATCTCCTCCCCCAACGATTACCCCCGAGCTTACATCTGCGACGAATGCATCGCTGTATGCAATTCGATTCTAGAGGACGATCGGCACGATCAGCCTTATGGAGCGCCGCATAAGCTTCCCAAGCCATTGGAATTAAAAGAGTACCTTGACCAATACGTAATCGGCCAGGATGGGACCAAGAAGAAGCTGGCCGTCGCCGTTTACAACCACTACAAGCGCATCCAGATGAACAAGCAGCGTGGCGCCGAAGTGGAGCTTTCGAAATCCAACATTCTGCTGATCGGCCCCACTGGCACCGGGAAGACGCTGCTAGCTCAGACCCTGGCTCGTATCCTGGATGTCCCGTTCGCCATCGTCGACGCCACCACGCTTACCGAAGCCGGCTATGTGGGTGAAGACGTGGAGAATATCATCCTCCGATTGCTGCAGAACTCCGACTGGGATGTACAGCGCTGCCAGCAAGGAATCATTTACATCGACGAAATCGATAAGATTGGCCGCAAGGACGAGAACCCCTCCATCACGCGCGATGTCTCTGGGGAAGGCGTGCAGCAGGCGCTGCTCAAGATCCTGGAAGGTACGGTGGCCAACGTTCCTCCGCAGGGCGGGCGCAAGCATCCGCACCAGGAATTCACGCCGGTGGACACCACCAACATCCTGTTTATCTGCGGTGGCGCTTTCGTCGGTCTGGAAAAGGTGATCTCGAAGCGCGTGGGCACCAAGAGCATGGGTTTCGTCCAACAGGAAGAGCATCGCCCGGAAGGCGCGCCTGCCGCGCACAGCCTCTAACCGCCGCGATGTGGATCTGCTCGAGAACGTTCAGCCGGTGGATCTTATCAAGTTTGGCTTCATTCCTGAATTCATTGGCCGTATGCCGGTGGTGGCGGTGCTGGAAGACTTGAGCAAGGAAGCTTTGGTTCAGATCCTGACCAAGCCCAAGAACGCGATCGTTCGCCAGTACCAGAAGCTTTTTGAGTTCGAAAATGTTAGACTGAAGTTTAGTGACGACGCCCTGGAAGCCATCGCTGCCCTGGCAATGGAGCGAAAGGTTGGCGCGCGCGGCCTGAGGATGATCCTTGAGGATCTGATGTTAGACCTCATGTATTATCTTCCGTCCTACAAGAAAGTCCGCGAGTTCCTGGTGACCAAGGAGATGGTCATGACGCAGAAGATCAACATGGCCTTGTTGGAAAAGGCCGGCTAAGTTCTCCGTTCGCTCCCGACGTTTTGGTTTTTTTGGTTCAGAGTGCGGGGAGCGAAGGAACCAAGCCACCCACACAACTCATCCTCATGATTACCGACCCCGAGATGATTACCGGCCTCGATATGATCACCGACTCCTCAATGCTTACCGACCCCCAGATGCTAATCTCAGATGCTAACCTCTAAAGAAAAATCCGATACACGACGCCTGCCCATGATGCCCATTCGGGACGTCGTCATTTTTCCTTACATGATGACCCCCTTCGTGGTGGGGCGCGATTCCAGCGTTCGAGCGCTGGAAGAAGCTTTAGCGTCGGATAAGAAAATTTTCCTGGCGACGCAACATGACGCCTCGGTGGACGAACCTCGTCCCGACGAAATCTACAGCGTGGGCACGGTTGCCAACATCGTCCAAAGCCTGAAGCTGCCGGACGGCAACATCAAGGTGCTGGTGGAAGGCGTGGAGCGGGGCAAGATTATCTCGGTGAGCGAGGACGAGGGCTACTTCCGCTCGGTAGTGAAGACGTTCAACTTCAAAGTGGACGCAGGCCCGCAACTGGAAGCGCTGGTGGCTCGCGTTACCGGCCTGTTCGAACAGTACGTCAAGCTGAGCCAGAACCTGAATTACGAGACCATGATCGCGGCCATCCGCGTGGACGAGCCGGGCAAACTGGCCGACACGGTGGGCGCGAATCTTCAGTTGACCATTGAAGAGAAGCAGGAGCTGCTCGAAATCTTCGATCCGGTGGACCGGCTGACGCGCGTGGCGGAGATGCTGGACATCGAGATTGAGAAGCTCAATGTCGACCGCACCATCCAGGGCCGCGTGAAGCGCCAGATGGAAAAGGCGCAAAAAGAGTATTACCTCAACGAGAAGATCAAGGCGATTCAGAAGGAACTGGGGCGCGGCGAAAAGAGCGAGTTCGACGAGCTGAAGCGCAAGATCGACACCGCGGGCATGACCAAGGACGCCCACGAGAAGGCCATCGCGGAGCTGCGGCGCCTGGAAAACATGCCGCCCATGTCGGCTGAATCCACCGTGTCGCGCAACTATCTGGATTGGTTGCTGGCTGTGCCGTGGAAGAAAAAATCCAAGGAGATCCGCGACCTCAACCACGCGCAAGGGGTGCTGGAGTCCGATCACTACGGGCTGGAGAAGATCAAAGAACGTATTCTCGAATTCCTCGCGGTGCGGCGCCTGGTGCAGAATCCCAAAGGATCTATCCTGTGCTTTGTCGGACCTCCCGGCGTGGGGAAGACGTCGCTCGGAATGTCGATCGCCAAAGCCACCGGCCGCAAGTTTATTCGCCTTTCGCTCGGCGGCGTGCGCGACGAAGCTGAGATCCGCGGCCACCGCAGAACTTACATCGGAGCGCTGCCTGGCCAAGTGCTGCAGATGATGAAGAAAGCCGGAACCAAGAATCCGGTGTTCATGCTGGATGAAATCGACAAGATGTCGATGGACTTCCGGGGGGATCCATCGGCGGCGCTGCTGGAAGTGCTGGATCCGGAACAGAACTACATGTTCATGGATCATTATCTGGACGTGGAATACGATCTGAGCCAGGTGTTTTTCATCGCCACGGCGAACGTGCTGCACACCGTTCCTCCGGCGCTGCAGGACCGTATGGAAGTGATCCGGCTGTCCGGTTATACCGAACTTGAAAAGCTGGAGATCGCCAAGCGCTTTCTGGTTCCAAAGCAGATGAAGCAGACGGGACTCAAAGCCGGCGACCTGGAATTCAGCGATGACGGCCTGCAAAGCCTGATCCAGTTTTATACGCGCGAAGCGGGCGTACGCAATCTCGAGCGCGAGATCGGCAATGTCAGCCGCAAAATAGCGCGCAAGGTAGTCAATTCGCAGAACGGTGGAAAACGCACTGATTCGAAGAAGATCGAAAAGGCTATTCTCAACGGTGGCACCGTATCGGAATTCCTGGGCCCGAACAAATTCCGCGACCTGCAAGCCGACAAGAAGAACGAAGTTGGCGCCACCGTGGGACTAGCGTGGACCGAAGTGGGCGGCACCATTCTCACAACCGAAGCGGCCGTGATGGAGGGCAAAGGCAAGCTGCAAACCACCGGCAAGCTGGGTGACGTGATGCAGGAATCGGCCCATGCCGCGATGAGCTACGTGCGATCGCGGGCGCATCTGCTGGGTCTGCCGCGCGACTTCTATCGCAACGTCGATATTCACGTGCACGTGCCCGAAGGCGCGATTCCCAAGGACGGTCCTTCGGCCGGCATCACCATCGCCACCAGCATCTGCAGCGCTCTCACCAATATTCCGGTTCGTTGCGATCTGGCCATGACCGGCGAAATTACGGTGCGCGGCCGGGTGCTGCCCATCGGCGGCTTGAAGGAAAAGGTTCTGGCGGCGCATCGGCAGGGCATCTATGAACTGGTGCTGCCGAAAGACAACGAAAAAGATCTTCCCGATATTCCAGAGAGCATCCGCAAGGAGATGAAACTCCAGTTTGTGACTTCCATGGATGAAGTGCTGAAGATTGCGCTGGAACGCGAGATCGTCGCGCTGCCGCTTGCGGCCACCACGCCGCCGGTGGACTTGGTGCGGGGCGGATCGGCGGAAGAACGGATTTCGATATAAGGCTGGGCGCGCAGAGTCATTCAGGGGCCGTCGGTGGGCACGGCAGAGGTTGGATGGACGCCCAGTTTGTGATAAGTGCGGCGCGGCCGGAGCAGTTTCCGGCCGAAACGCTCCCGGAAATTGCTTTTCTGGGGCGCAGCAACGTCGGCAAGTCGAGTTTGCTCAATTGCCTTACCGGCCAAAAGGGATTGGCATTTACGAGCGCCAAGCCTGGATGCACGCAGTTGGTTAATTTTTATCGGGTCGACGGTCAATTCCACTTCGTCGATCTGCCGGGATATGGATACGCCCGTGTCCCGAAGGACATTGTATTCCAGTGGAAGCAGCTCATCGAACAATACCTGTTACAGCGAAGGTCGTTAGAGCTCTGCTTCTTGATCCTCGACGCGCGTCGGGGCTGGATGGACAAGGACCTGGAACTCAAACAGTGGTTGGAGTTCCATAACCGGCGATACATGGTGATCGCCACGAAGACAGATAAGTTGAAAAGTCAAAGCGATCAGCGGCAAGGCATGGCGGCCATCCGGAGCCAGTCTCCGGAGACCGAGCCTCTGCCGTTCTCGGCCGTAAGCTGCCGAGGAGCGAGGGAAATTTGGCAAGCGATCACGAAAATCAAGACCCAGCGGCAATAGCCGCTCCCACCCCCGAGGAATCCGAAACGAAAACGGACGGCAAGGCCAGCGCGAAAGGCGACGGCAAAGCGGCGGACCCCAAATCCGCTGACGCCAAGTCCGCTGAACCCTCGGCAGATAAAACTGACGCGAAGGCGCCGGATCCAAACGGCAAGGCGGACAAGGCCGCCGGCCAGCCGGGTGGACGTAAGCGCCACGGCGCAGGTCGCGCCTCAGGCCAACCAGAAGAACGGCACGCTCGATCTGGTGGAGCTCAAGGACATGAGCATCCAAAACCTCAACCAGATCGCCAAGGATCTGAACGTCACGGGCATCGCCGGACTGCGCAAACAGGAGCTGATCTTCAAGATCCTGCAGACGCAGGCCGAGAAGAGCGGCCTGATCTTCTCGGAGGGCGTCTTGGAATGCCTGCCCGACGGATTCGGCTTCCTGCGCGCGCCCGAGTACAACTATTTGCCCGGGCCGGACGACGTGTACGTCTCGCCATCGCAGATCCGCCGTTTCGACCTGCGCACCGGCGATACCATCTCCGGCCAGATCCGGCCGCCCAAAGAAGGCGAGCGGTACTTCGCGCTCATCAAGGTAGACGCCATCAACTTCGAACCGCCGGAGGAGGCGCGCAACAAAATCTTCTTCGACAACCTGACGCCGCTCTATCCCGACGAACGGCTGAAGCTGGAAACCACGCGCGACAGCGCCTCCGGCCGCGTGATGGATCTGCTCACGCCCATCGGCAAAGGGCAGCGCGGTCTGATTGTCGCCGCGCCGCGCACCGGCAAGACCATGCTGCTGCAATCCATCGCCAACTCCATCACGGCCAATCATCCGGAAGTTTCGCTGATCGTGCTGCTGATCGATGAGCGTCCCGAGGAAGTCACCGACATGCAGCGCTCGGTGAAGGGCGAAGTGATCAGCTCGACGTTCGATGAGCCGGCCTCGCGCCACGTGCAAGTGGCCGAAATGGTGATCGAAAAAGCCAAGCGGCTGGTCGAGCACAAGCGCGACGTCGTGATCCTGCTCGATTCCATCACGCGCCTGGCGCGCGCTTACAACACCGTGGTTCCGCCGTCGGGCAAAGTGCTCTCGGGCGGCGTGGATTCCAATGCGCTCTGCAGCGCCCCAAGCGCTTCTTCGGCGCGGCGCGCAACATCGAAGAAGGCGGGTCGCTGACCATCGTGGCGTCGGCGTTGATCGATACCGGCAGCCGCATGGACGACGTGATCTTTGAAGAATTCAAAGGCACCGGCAACATGGAAATCCATCTGGATCGCAAGCTGATGGACAAGCGCGTTTTCCCCGCCATCGACATCACCAAGAGCGGCACGCGCAAGGAGGAGCTGCTGGTTCCCAAGGAAGAGCTCAACCGCATCTTCGTCCTGCGCCGGGTGCTGAATCCGCTTTCGCCGGTGGAGAGCATGGAGCTGCTGCTCGACAAGCTGGGCAAGACGCGCAGCAATGCCGAGTTCCTGTCGTCCATGAGCGCATAGTTGACTAAACCGAGCCGCGACCGTGAGGGACGGATAGCGCATGGGCAGAATCCGCGTCCTCTCCGACAACGTCGCTAACAAAATCGCGGCCGGAGAGGTGGTTGAGCGGCCCGCATCGGTAGTCAAAGAACTGCTCGAAAACTCGCTCGACGCCGGGGCCACCGATCTTCGGATCGATGTCGAGAGCGGCGGCCGCCGCTTGATCCGCGTCGCCGATAACGGCAGCGGCATGTTGCGCGACGATGCCCTGCTGGCCTTCGAGCGCCACGCTACCAGCAAACTGAGCGACGTCAAGGATCTGCTCTCCATCGCGACGCTCGGATTCCGCGGCGAAGCGCTGCCTTCCATCGCTTCGGTGTCGCGGCTGCTGCTCGAAACGCGCGCGGCCGAAGAGACCACGGGCGCGGCGGTTGAAATCGCGGGCGGCAAGATCCTGCGCTGCGACGAGTTCTCCCGGCCGGCGGGAACCACCATCTCGGTCCGCGATTTGTTCTACAACGTCCCGGCGCGCAAGAAGTTTCTGCGGTCCGATCAAACCGAGCTGGCGCACATCGCTTCGCTTGCCACGCACTACAGCCTGGCGCATCCCAAGAAAGCGTTCCAGCTGAGCCACGGCACCTCGCAACTGCTGGACGTCACGCCGGTGGAAACGCTGCAGGAGCGCGTCTATCAAGTATTCGGCAACCAGACACTCGAAGACCTGATCGATCTGGACTATGTGGAGCGAGAGCTCGAAGTAGTGGAGGCCGACGACCGGGCCACGCGCGTCTTCGCACTGCGCGGCTTCGTCTCCGGGCCGCAGGTGCAGAAGATGAACCGGAATTCGATCTTCCTGTTCGTGAATGGCCGCCTGATTCGCGACCGTTTGTTGCTGCACGCGCTGTCTTCGGCCTATCACAACCTGATGCCGCCGGCCTGCTATCCCTTCGCGCTGCTGTTTGTGGATTGCGATTGCGAGGAAGTGGACGTCAACGTTCATCCGTCGAAAACCGAAGTTCGCTTCCGGCACGGCAACTTCGTGCACGATTTCGTGCGCGATGCGATTCGCGAACGGCTGATCGCCTCCCGGCCGGCGTCCAGCATTCCGCTGTCACAGCAACCGCAGCCCGCGGCCGATCTGCCGTTCTCCGATTTTACGCAGCGCATCGAGAATCAGCGCTTCGAGCCGGTGCCCGAGCGACGAGATCGGTATACCGAACGCATCGAAGACCTGCCCGTCTTTACCCTAAACCGACCGCCGCGCCCGAGCCGCGATTTGATTTTCAACGTCCGCACCGGTACGCTCCGCATCCATCCCCGACACGCACGGCCCGCTCGCGCAGCAGATACCAGAAGCGCCGCAGAGCCTGGCTGCTCTCACCGATCTTCGGCCGCTCGGCCAGATTCACGACAGCTTCATCATCGCGGCCGGACGCGATGGCCTGTGGATCATCGATCAGCACGTCGCGCATGAGCGCATTCTGTTCGAGAAAGTGCTGCGGCAGCAGGCGCGAGGGCGGCGTGGAACGCCAGCAGCTACTGATGCCGATTCTGCTGGACCTGACGGCGGCGCCAGCAAATCGAATATGCGCGCATCGCCGATGAACTGGAGCGTTCCGGTTTCGATTCGGAGCCTTTCGGCAATCGCACCATCGCGGTGAAAGGCGCGCCGGCCGGAGTGGGCCCGGCCGAAATCGAAAAGCTGGTGTTTGAGATTCTCGAAATGGCCGAGGGCGAGCCGAGCAAAGTTTCGCTTGGACGATCTGCGCCGCGGGATGGCCGCTAGCATCGCCTGCCGCGCGGCAATCAAGATCAACATGCGGCTGGATCAAACCAAGATGGAGTGGCTGCTGAACGAGCTGGCCGCCACCGACTGTCCGATGAGCTGCCCGCACGGCCGTCCCATCGCGCTGCGGTATTCCACGCGCGATATTTTGAAAAGCTTTCACCGCATTTGAAGCTATTCCCACTCGATGGTGCCCGGCGGCTTGTGCGTCAGGTCGTAAAAGACGCCGCAGACGCCGTTCACCGACATAAGTTCATGGGTCATGCGATGCAGCAGCTCATGCGGCATACGGACCACCTGCGCGGTCATGCCGTCCACGGAATGGATGGGCCGCAGCACGACGGAATCCGGCTGGTCCCCTGCGCCGATCGGAATCAGCACCACCGGAAATTGCCAGACTTCGCGTTCGAATCCGCTTTCTTCCGACCATTGCCGCACAATCGCGTCCGCGTGGCGCAGGCGCTTCAGTCGTTCCGCGAGTGAGCGTGGCGTGGCTCGATTGCATCTCCGCGATTGGAACCCGCGCATGCACCAGCCCGACCACGCGGTTGATGTCCAGCATGCGATTCACCAGCTCGGTGGCGATGTCGTCTTCGGGCACGTTCTCGAGCGCCAGCACGGAATGATAACTGCGCGAATCGCCTTTCACGCCGACCGAGCGAATGGGCAGCAGCCAGCCTGGATCGCTGCGCGTTACCGGAGCAGCCGGTTTCTGAACACAGGCAGCGAATCGCCAAGCCCGGCCCGGGAAAAGGATGCCGGTGCAGAAACTCGCGCGGGAATGCCCAGCTCCGCGCCGATCTCGCGAACTTCATCCTTGTAAAACGACGCCAAGCGGTTCAATGATGCGGCCGGTTTCGATCAGCTTCTGAATTCCGGCGACGCGATTGTGATGGGTCTTGATCACGTCGGCTTTCGCGGTGCCGCCGGATTCGATGGTGTCGGGATAAATGGTTCCCTGCCCCAGGATCCAACGCCCGTCGAGAAAGTGCCCGGTGCTCAGGATGCGCTCCTGCACGGCGACGAACTGCTCGCCGATGATGTGGCGCTTGGTCTCGGGATCGGTGACGCCTTCGAGCGCCTTCAGGAATTCCGCTTCGGCTTCTTCCACGCGAAAGTCGCGAGCGCCCAATTGCTCAAAAAGCCGCCGCACGTAGGCGGTCTCGCCCTCGCGCATCAAGCCGGTGTCGACATAAATGCCGAAGACGCGATCCGGCTCCGAGCGCGCGCAGGCAAAGCGTGTAGGCCACGGTGGAATCCACGCCGCCGCTGACGAAGAAAAACACGTTGCGGTCGCGCGGCAATGGCGCGAATCTCTTTCTCGATGGGTCCGATGCGATCCTTGGGATCCCAATCCTTCACGCAGCCGCAGACGCCGAAAACGAAGTTCGCCAGGATCTGGCTGTCCCTGCTCGGTGTGCGCCACTTCGGGATGAAATTGCACCGCCATCAACGGGCGAGTGCGATGCGCGATCGCAGCCACGGCGCAGGTGGAGGTGCCGCCGATCACGTCGAATCCTTCCGGGGGAGTCTGCACCTGGTCGCGATGGTTCATCCAAACTTGCAAGTCGGCGCCGTTCAGGTTGGCGAATAGCGCGTGTGGCCGGCCGTGAAATCGCGCGAACCCGTACTCGCCCTTTTCGCCTTTCTGGACGCCGCCGCCCAGCACGTGCGTCATGAGCTGCTGGCCGTAGCAGATGCCGAGCACGGCGCTGTCGGCAGAGAGAATCTGCGGATCGATTTGCGGGCTGCCGGCCTCGTAGACGCTGTCGGGGCCGCCCGAGATGATGATGCCCTTGCGCCCAGTCAGCTCAGAAGCGGGCGTTTCGCTGGGTTTGACGTCGGCATACACGCCCAGGTCGCGAATCTTCCTGGCGATGAGATGACAGTATTGGCCGCCTGCGTCCAGGACGGTGATCTGTGGTGTGCTCAAACTTTGGGTGCCACTCCCTCACGGTCGCGGTTCAGTAACCGATTCCTAGCGGAGCGGGTCCCGCTGAATGCGCTCGACGATCAGCTTCTTCGACTTATCGAGCAAGCGCTCTCGCATCGGGCATGGCATCAATGGCCTTCAGCACCTCGGGATCCGCTTCGATGGCGACCTTCTGCGAATCCTCGTAGCTGAACGCCGTGGCGTACATTTCGCGCTTGAGCTGCTGCTGAATCCAGACGCGGTTGTCGGTCCAGTCGGCCTCGGTAAAGGGCAGCGTCCTGCTTCAACAGGTATTCGTGAAAATCGTTCACCACGTTGGCATCCGGCTCCCAGCCCTTGGTCAAATGGGCCTGCGGATGCGATCCAAACCATTTCGCCGTGAAATTGAAGAACTCGTACTTGGTGAGCAGATCGGTCTGGAACTTGTTGTACTTGGGCGGCTCATACTTTTGATCGGGCGTAATGCCGCCGCCGCCATACACCGTTCTGCCGCTGTCGGTGCTCTTCACGTCCTGCAGGTTCTTGGTCTCGGTGCGCTTGCCGTAGTAGTAATCGAGGAACGAAATGTTGGAGTAGTCGCGCTGGATCAAACGGCCGCTGGGCGTGTAGTAGTGCGCCGTGGTGAGCGCCAGACCGGTGTTGTCATCCAGCGGATAGACCGTCTGCACCAAGCCCTTGCCGAAGGTCGTCTCGCCCAGAATCCAGCCCCGGTCATGATCCTGCAGGGCGCCCGCCACGATCTCCGCGGCCGAAGCCGAATAACGATTCACCAAAACCACGATCGGATAATTCTGTCCCGAAGCGCTGCCGCGAGCCAGATACGGCTTCTCGGCGGATGCCCGTCCGCGATGGGAAACCACCACTTCGCCTTTGCGCAGGTAATGCCCGGCCACCGCCACGCCTTCGTTCAGAAGGCCGCCCGGATTCTCGCGCAAATCCAGAACCAGGCCTTTGATGTTGGCCTCGCCCAGGCGCTTGAAATTGTCTTCCATTTCCTGGCTGGTGTTCTCGTTGAACTGCGTGATCTTCATGTACATGATTCCGGGGCGAACCCAGAAGGCGTCTTCCACGCTGTTGCGGGAAATCTCGTCGCGCACGATGTCGAACACCAGCGGCTTGTCGGCGCCTTCGCGGCCCACGGTCACCTGCACATGAGTGGCGCGCGGACCTTTCAACAGATCGGCGACTTCGGTGGTGGTGAGCGAGTCGGTCTTCTTGTCGTTCACCGCCAGGATCACGTCGCCTGGCCGCAGCCCGGCTTTGTAAGCGGGCGATCCGCCAAAAGGCGCTACCACGATGGTCTTGCCGTTGCGCGGCGCCACCTGCATTCCCACGCCATAGTAGTGGCCGCTTTGATCGTCACGAAGCGACTGAAAATCCTTGGGATCGAAGAAATTGGAGTGCGGATCCAGGGTCCGCAACATGCCGGGGATCGCGCCTTTGTAGATGCCCTTGTCGGAGGTGACCTTGTCGGCGAAGTTGTTCTCCACCAACTCGTACACCTTGGTGAAGCTCTTGATATTGGTCTTGAGATCTTCCTCAGGACCACTGGAGGCTGCTGAAACACCGGTCACACCCGGCCCAAACACACCACCCAGGACCGAGCAAAGAACGATAACGAAAGCGGCAAAAAGAACCGACCGCATCCAACGCGGCATCAACACCTCGCACTTTCAGTATAGCGGAGTTTTTCCGGCGTCCCGGAGGTCCGGCGGACCGACTCCCTAACGGTCGCGGCTCGGTTACGGGAACTGGGGTTTTAGGCGCTGCGGACCGAGCGGCGCGCCCCGGCGGAGGCCGCTTCAGCCTTCACGGGCTTGCGCGGCGATTCGTCCAGGCGGCGCACCTGATCGCTCACGCAGACCAGGAACATGGGTTGCTTGGCGTTCTTGAGAATGTCGATGATCCGTTCCTGCTGGTCTTCCAGGTAGATCGATTTGCCGTCGGTGACCAGGTGAAGGTCGGAGTGCGACTGCATGACGTCGCTCAGCCGCTTGCCCATTTCGCGCTGCAGGAACCGCAGGACGCGGCGGATCTTCTGCAGCGAAAATCCCTTGCGGCGCAGTTCGGCGATGACCGTAATTTCAATTACTTCCTCGGGCTGGTAGACGCGCTTGTGCCCCTCATGCCGCGGGGACACCACCTTCCGCTCGTCCCACCACTGCAATTGCCGCAAGCTGACCTGGGCAATGCGCGAGACGTCGCTTGAGGCAAACGTGCGCGTATTATCTTCCACTTCAGAACGACTTTTCTTTGTTTTGAACATGTTCCCCCGCTAACGTTTGCAACAAGAGCGCATCTAAAATTCTACCCGGTTGGCGGCGGCTGTCAATAGGCAAGTAAACCGTTTCGTTTTCGACCAGCGGAGTCGAGGAGCTAAACCCTTAGCCGCCACCGACAAACTGTACGATCTCTAACGTTGCGCCGGGACCGACCAGGGTTTGATCCCACGCCTGGCGCTGCACGATGGACCGGTTCAGTTCCACCGCCACGCGCGCCGGATCCACTTCCAGCCACACCAGCAGTTCGTTGAGGGTGCACCCGGCGGGCGCGGGCCGAGCCTGACCATTTACAACAATTTCGATCTGTTTTGTTGTGGCTGCCGCCATCGCGTGTGAACCAAATCCAGAAACCAAAGTTGCGGCCCGAGGCCGGATCTCATTATAGTCGAATGTTAGGGCTTTGAGTCCACAATCCAACCAATCGAATGCCGACCTCCTATCCTGATACCTACTTCCCCGTGCTGGTGCAAGTGGTGATCGCCGTCGTGGTGGCGGCGGCGCTGGTAGCCATCTCCTTTCTGCTCGGCAAACGCGTCAGGAACCGGGTGAAGGATTCGCCCTACGAATCCGGCATCGCGCCCACCGGCTCGGCGCGCGAGCGCTTCAGCGTCAAATTTTATCTGGTGGCCATCGTCTTCATCCTTTTCGACATCGAAGCCGTATTTCTCTACCCCTGGGCCGTGGTGTACCGCGAGCTGAAGATGTTCGGGTTCTTCGAAATGCTGATGTTCGTCGTGCTGGTGCTGTCCGGATTCTTTTACATCTGGAAGAAGGGCGCGCTGGATTGGTCGCGGGATGCGTCGGAAGGCAGTCCTTATGACGCAGAGGGAGCCCAGGTAACCAAAAGAAATGCTGCCTGACATATTGAAAGATCATGCGGTGGCGGCGGCGCTGGATGCCGCGCTGCCCGACGCCATTACCGGCGGCCACGCCGAGCGCAACGAGCCGACGCTGTGGATTGAACCCGCGCGCATCGTCGAAGTTTGCCGGTTCCTGAAAGATCAGCAACAATTCGTTCGCTTGAGCGCCATCACCGCGGTGGACTGGTTGCCGGCCGATCCGCGTTTTGAAGTGGTGTACCTGCTGCATTCGCTGAGATCGCAATCAGCGGCTGCGGCTGAAGTGCTGGATCGCGGAAGCCGAACCCGAGATCGATTCCGTCGTTCAGCGTCTGGCGCACCGCCGATTGGTACGAACGCGAAGTGTTCGATCTGTTTGGCGTCCGTTTCCGCAATCATCCCGACCTGACCCGGATCCTGATGCCGAGCGACTGGGAAGGTCATCCGCTGCGCAAGGATTATCCGGTACACGGATACAAATACAGTTACCAGGATGAATAAAAGCTAGAGACGAATAGAGCCAGCCATGCGTGAATCCACACTTCATACCGATTCGATCACCGCGTCCGACGCCACCCAGGAGACCCTGCACCAGATCCCCGCTCCCAGCGGCACCAAGCGCATGATCTTGAACATGGGTCCGCAGCATCCCTCCACGCATGGCGTGCTGCGCATCGTGCTGGAGCTGGACGGCGAGACCATTCTCAAGGCGGTTCCCGACATCGGGTTCCTGCACACCGGCATCGAAAAAGAGTGCGAGGTCAAAACCTGGCAGCAGGTGGTGACGCTGACCGATCGCGTGGATTATCTCTCGAACCTGTCGAACAATCTGGTCTACGCGTTGTCGGTGGAAAAGCTGATCGGCGATATCGAGATCCCGCCCAAGGCGCAATGGATGCGCGTGATGCTGGTCGAATTTCAGCGCCTGAACAGCCACCTGGTATGGCTGGGAACGCACGCGCTGGACATCGGCGCGATGACCGTCTTTTTCTACTGCTTCCGCGAGCGCGAGGACATTCTGCGGATCTTCGAGATGTTCTCCGGGACAGCGCATGATGACCAGCTATATTCGCATCGGCGGCCTGGCGCTGGAGCCTCCGCGCGGCTGGCAGCAGGTGGTGGGCAAGTTCATCAATGGCTTCCCCAGCAAAGTGGACGAATACGAAAATCTGCTGAACAGCAATCCCATCTGGAAGGTCCGCACGCAGGGCGTGGGATTTGTGCCGCTCGAAGACTTGCTGGATCTAGGCGTCACCGGTCCGATGATTCGCGCCGCCGGCATGAAGTGGGACGTCCGCAAAGACGAGCCGTATTCGAGCTACGATCAGTTCGATTTCGAAATCCCGGTGCACACCGAAAACGACGTGTTCGCGCGCTACCGCGTGCGTCTGGAGGAGATGCGGCAGAGCGCGCGGATCATCAAGCAGGCGCTGGAAGGCATGCCGGAAGGCGCATGGCAGGCCAGCGCGCCCAAGATCGTGCTGCCGGAGCGCGAAAAGATGAAGACCCAGATGGAAGCGCTGATCTATCACTTCAAGATCGTGACGGAGGGTTTCCGCGTGCCGGCCGGCGAAGCGTATCAAGCGGTGGAATCGCCGCGCGGCGAGATCGGCTATTACGTGGTGAGCAATGGAACGTCCAAGCCTTATCGCGTGTACATGCGGACGCCCAGCTTCGGCAATCTGCAAGCGTTGCCGGCGCTGCTGGAAGGGCGGCTGTTGGCCGACTCCATCGCGTCGCTCGGGAGCATGGACTTCGTTTTGGGAGACGTGGATCGCTAAAGGTGCCCGCTGATGACTTTTTCGCCGGAACTGGAAGCCAGATTCGCAAAAATGCTGGAAAGCTATCCGCCCGGACGGACGCGCTCGGCGGTGGTGCCGATGCTGCTGTACGCGCAGGATGAAGTGGGCCACATTTCGAACGAGCTGATCGAAGAGGTGGCGCGCCGCTGCAGCGTGCAGCCCTTGCAGGTGGACGAAGTGGTGGGCTACTATTCGATGCTCCATCGCAAGCCGCTGGGCAAGTGCCACGTGCAAGTTTGCACCAACATCAGTTGCCTGATTCTCGGCGGCGAAGAATTGTACGAGCATGCCTCGCAGGACGCTCGGGATCGGCCACAAAGAAGTGACGCCGGACGGGCAGTTTTCGCTCGAAGAAGTGGAATGCATGGGCGCGTGCAGTTGGGCGCCGGCGATCCAGCTCAATTACGATTTCCATCACCATGTGACGCCGGAGAAGCTGGATCAACTGCTCGCTGATGTGAGAAAGGCGTATTGAATATGGCAGATTCTGACCCTGTTACAAAGAAAGACCTTCTGGATCTGGAATCAAGACTTGAGGCCAGGTTCGATACGAGGCTGGAAGGTGTGGTTGATCGCTTGACGGAAGTGGTTCGCAATGTCGAAACCAACTTGCTGACCTCCTTTCACGGCTACGGGAAAGGACAAACGCTGCGTATGCACGACCTCGAGGTGAGCGATGCGGCGGAAAGGGCGTCTTGAGGCGCTTGAGGAGCGGGTCCTGAATCTGGAAACACGCCCGCGACACTGATCCCACTAGATAGACAATGCTATATAACGAACCCAGCCCGCTCGAAGTGAAGATCCTGACCAAGCGCTTTGGTCTGCAGAATTCGGAATCGCTCGACACCTATCTCGCCACCGACGGCTATAAAGCCTTTCTCAAGGCCGATGGAGATGACGCCCGAGCAGATCATCGAGGAAGTGAAAATCTCGGCGCTGCGCGGCCGCGGCGGCGCCGGATTTCCCACCGGCTTGAAGTGGAGCTTCGTTCCGCGCACGTCGCCCAAGCCGAAGTACATCATCATCAACGCCGACGAGAGCGAGCCGGGCACCTGCAAGGACCGGCTGCTGATGGAGAACGATCCGCATCAGTTGATCGAGGGCATCCTGATCGCCGGGCGCGCGGTGGATTCGCACAAAGGCTACATCTATATTCGCGGCGAGTATCGCTACCTGATCGAAGCCATGGATCGCGCCATTGCCGAAGCGTATTCGCGCGGCTACCTGGGCAAGAACATCCAGGGCACGGGCTTCGATTTCGATCTCTACACGCACTCCGGCGCGGGCGCGTACGAATGCGGCGAAGAAACCGCGCTGCTGGATTCCATTGAAGGCAAACGCGGCATTCCGCGCATGAAGCCGCCGTTCCCGGCCGTGGTTGGCGCGTGGCAATCGCCCACGCTGTTGAACAATGTCGAGACGTTTTCGCGCGATTCCGGCCATCATTCGCGACGGCGGCGCAGCGTTCGCGGCGCTGGGACCTCCCAAGAACGGCGGAACGCGCCTGGTCTGCCTTTCCGGCCACATCAATAAACCCGGCGTATACGAACTGCCGCATGGGTTTCAATCTGCTGCGCATGATTGACGAAGTGGGCGGCGGCATGCGCAACGGAAAGAAGCTGAAGGCCGTGGTGCCGGGCGGTTCCTCCTGCCCGCTGTTGAAAGCCGACGAGTGCGACATCGCCATGGATTACGACTCGCTGGCCAAGGTGAAGAGCATGCTGGGCTCGGGCGGCACGGTGATGCTGGACGAAGAAACCTGCATGGTGAAGTTCGCGCTGCGCATCATGAAGTTTTACGCGCACGAAAGCTGCGGCTGGTGCATTCCGTGCCGCGAAGGCACCACCTGGCTGAAGAAGATGCTGGACCGTTTCCACGAGCGGCGCGCGGACAGAAGAGCGACATTCCGCTGATCGGCGAGCTTTCGAAGAACATGCTGGGCCGGACTTTCTGCGCGCTGGGCGACGCGGCCGCCATGCCGACCATCTCCATCGTCGAAAAATTCACGCGACGATTTCGAAGCGCATTTGAACGGCAAGCCTTGCCCTTATGAGCACGTCGGACTGGTGACGGCATGAGCTGCTGCTGGCCGTGCACGAGTCGGACTCTAGAACCGCGACGTAGAGCGATGTCCGACAAACATGAGCGACCTAATTCATCTCACGATCGACGGCCGGGCGGTGACGGCCGCGCCTGGAACGCTGGTGATCAACGCCGCCAAAGCGGTCGGCATCGAGGTTCCGTCGTTTTGCTATTACGACGGCCTGTCGCTGCAGGCCGCCTGCCGCATGTGTCTGGTGGAAGTGGAGAAGACGCCCAAGCTGCAGGTCGGCTGCACGCTGCCGGTGGCCGAGGGCATGGTGGTGCACACCGATTCGCCGCAGGTGCACGAGGCGCGCAAGGGCACGCTCGAGTTCCTGCTGACCAACCATCCGCTGGATTGCCCGGTGTGCGACAAGGGCGGCGAGTGCGAGCTGCAGGACATGACCTTCCGCTACGGGATGGGCGAGAGCCGGTTCATGGAGACAGAAGATGCATTCGGACGAACAACAATGGTCGCCGGTGGTGTTTTACGATAAGCCGCGCTGCATCCTGTGTTATCGCTGCGTGCGCATCTGCGATGAGGGCATGGGCGTGAAGGCGCTGGGCGTCGGCAATCGCGGCGCGGTTTCGGTGATTGAGCCCAATCATTTCGATCATCTGGAATGCGACGAGTGCGGCATGTGCATCGATATTTGCCCGGTGGGCGCGCTCACCAGCGGCACGTATCGTTATAAAACGCGGCCCTGGGAGATGAAGCACGTCGGCACCATTTGCACGCATTGCTCCGATGGCTGCAAGACCACGCTGGGCGTTCGCAACAACGAAATCATTCGCGGCAACAATCGCGACCGTTCCGGGCATCAACGGCGAGTTCCTGTGCATCAAGGGCCGCTACGCGGCCGATTTCGTGCAACAGCCCGGAGCGCCTGCAATCGCCGCATGATGCGCAGGAACGGGGAGCTGGAGCCGGTATCCTGGTCGAAGGCTTTGACGGCCGCGGCGCGCAAAGTTCAACGAGGTGAAGGCGCGCGACGGCAAGTTCGCGGTGATCGGCTCCAACCACACCAGCAACGAAGAGAATTACTACCTGCAGAAGTTCGCCCGCAAGGCGCTCGGCACCAACAATATCGATCACCATCGCACCGGCGACATCGCGACGCTGCTGGATGCGCTGAGCGGCAAGAACGGAAGCGCTGGCGACCACCGCCGATCTGTACGATCGCAAAGCGATCCTGGTGATATCGAGCGATCTTTCGCAGCAGCATCCGTTTCTCGCGTTCCAGATTCGCGCCAACTACCGGCATCACGACGCGCATGTTTACACCGTGACGCCGGGCCCGGTTCGCGAGCAAAGCATCGCCGTGCGCAGCGTCGTGACCGTTCCGGGCCACGAGCTGGCGGAGGTGGAATCGCTGCGCGAGCAGCTCCAGAAGCGAGCCGGAGCTGGTGATTCTGTTCGGCGACGCGATCAAGGGCGAAGCGATCCGCAAACTGGTGGCATTCGGCGATTCGCTCGGCATCCCGGTGAAATACGTTTGCCTGGTGGATTATTCCAATTCGCGCGGCGCATCCGACATGGGGCTGAGCCCCGATCCGGCCCAGGCTATCAGCCGGTGAGCATGCCCGGGCTGGCCTACGACGAAATTCTCGCGGCGACCGATCTGGATGTGGTGTGGGTGGTGGGCGCCAATCCGCTGAAGCGAGGCCGCGCTGCGTCATCGGCAAGACGGCGCTTTCGTGATTGTGCAGGATCTGTTCCTGACGGAGACCGCGGCGCGCGCCGACATCTTATTCCCGGCCGCTTCGGCCTATGAAAAGCACGGGACTGTCACCAACGTTTGCGGCGAAGTGCAGCGCCTGAAGGGCGGCGTGCAGGTGATGGGCGCCAAGCCCGATCTCGAAATCATCGGCCTGCTCTCCAAGGAGATGGGCGTGCAACCTCGGCATGTGGTCCGCCGACAAAGTTTTTGAAGAGATTCGCAAGAACGTGCATGGTTATAATATTCCTTTGCCCGTACTCGCAACAGGGGGAGCAGCGCAAACCGCGCCGGTGAATGGCCGCGTGCCGGTGAGTTCGCGGCCGGAGCTGATACAGTCCGCGCGCGACACCTTGTTCACGTCCGGAACCTTGGGCCGTTACTCCAAGAAGCTGAATTCGACACTCGAGGCGCCGGGCGCGTTGTACTCCGAGCGGCCGTAAGTCTCGATCCATGAATTTTTTCATACTCACCCTCATCAAGGTGGCGGTGGTCGCCTTCGTGCTTCTTACCACGCTCGCGTATTTGCAATGGATCGAGCGCAAGGTGATCGCCCACGTCCAGCTTCGCGTGGGACCCTACCGCGTGGGCCCGCACGGATTGCTGCAGCCGCTGGCCGACGTGGTGAAGCTGATCACCAAAGAAGGCTTGATCCCGTCGCACGTCAACAAGCTCTTCTACCTGATGGCGCCGTTCGTGGCGGTGACGCTGGCGCTGATCTCGATCTCCGTCATTCCGTTCGGCCCCGAAATCACCATCGGCCCGGTGACCACCTGGATGCAGCTTACCGATCTGCGCATCGGGATCCTGTTCGTGCTGGCGGTCTCCTCCATCGGCGTCTATGGCGTGGCGCTGGGCGGCTGGGCTTCCAACAACAAGTACTCGCTGCTGGGCGGCCTGCGCAGTTCGGCGCAGATGATCAGCTATGAGCTGCCGCTGGCGCTCGCGGTGGCCGCGCCGCTGCTGCTGGCCAACACGCTCAGCTTTCGCGACATGGTGAATTACCAGAGCGGTTACTGGCTGGGCTTCATCCCGCGCTGGAATCTTTTTCCCGGAGATTTTGGGCTTCATCGTTTTCATGATCGCCGCGTTCGCCGAAACCAATCGCGTTCCGTTCGATCTTCCCGAAGCGGAGAACGAGCTGGTGGCCGGCTTCCACACCGAATACAGCAGCATGAACTTCGCCGCGTTCTTCATGGCCGAATACGCCAACATGGTGACGGTCACTGCCGTCGCGACGCTGCTGTTCCTGGGTGGCTGGCAGCCGCCGTTTCCGGCGCCCTATTCGGACGTCGTGCCGATCCTGGTCTTCGCGCATCGGCGGCCTGATCGCGCTTTATCACGGCTTGAATCCGGCGCGGCGCATGGACAGATTCACGTTGCCGGCCACGGCGCTGGTGTTCCTGGGCATCGCCGCCATCTTCGGGCTGTCGCTCTTCGTGCCGGTGCTGAAGACGATTCTGATGGCCCTGTTCTGGTTCTGCGGCAAAGTTCTGTTTCTGCTGTTCGTGTTCATCTGGGTTCGCGGCGACGCTGCCGCGTTTCCGTTACGACCAACTGATGCGCTTCGCCTGGACGTCCTGTTCCCGCTCGCGATGCTCAACCTGCTGGCCACCGGCCTGATCGTGGCTCTGACTACTGACCTGAAATAGCCTATGACTGCCGATTCTTCTTTCTCGTCTTCGCGGCCATCGCGGTGTTTTGCGCCATCAATCTGGTGGTGCAGACGCACCCCATCGCCAGCGCGCTTTCGCTGATCGGCGTCATGGGATCGCTGGCGGTGCTGTACCTGCAGCTGGGCGGAGAATTCATCGCCGCGGCCCAGGTGATCGTCTACGCCGGCGCCATCATGGTGCTGTTTGTCTTCGTCATCATGCTGCTGAACGCGGGGGCGGAGACCGCAACGTTTCAGGTCTCGCGCTTCGTCAAGTATCTCGGCGTCATCCTGCTGGCCGCTTTTCTCGGATTGATCAGCTTCATCATTCAGGCAGCGCTGCCGAAAGCCGAGGGCGTGATCTTCGGCGCCTTCCAGGGCGGCACGGCGCTGGACATCGGCACGCAAGCTTTTCACCACCTATCTGCTGCCCTTTGAAGTGACCTCGGTCCTGATCCTGATCGCGCATCGTGGGCGCGATCGTGCTCGCCAGAAAGGAAGTCTGACCATGCCGAACCGTCCGGTCCCCTTGAGCTGGTACCTGATCCTGAGCGCCATTCTATTTGCGCTGGGCGTGGCCGGCTTCATTTTCCGGCGCAACATCATCACCGTGTTCATGTCCATCGAGCTGATGCTCAACGCGGTGAACCTGAGCTTCATCACGTTCTCCTACCAGTTCAAGCAGGTGGACGGACACATCTACAGCTTCTTCGTGATGGTGGTGGCCGCCGCCGAAGCCGCCGTGGGGCTGGCCATCATTCTGACGGTGTTCAAGAATCGCTCCACGCTGATGATCGACGAAGTGAATTCGATGAAGATACTGAGTCACTGTCAATGAACCTCTGGCTGATTCCCATCTTTCCGCTGCTCGGGTTCCTGGCGAACGGGCTCTTCGGCCGGCGCATTCCGAAAGCGTTGATCAATACCATCGCCGTCGGCTCGGTGGTGCTGTCGTTCGCCTGGGTGGTGAAGACGCTGCTCGGGCTTGGGCCCGATCGAAACCAAGTACATCGAGCACTACTTCACCTGGATTCAAAGCGGGACGCTGAACATCGGCGTCGATTTCGCGGTGGACCGCCTCACCGCCATCATGCTGATGGTGGTCACCGGCGTCGGCTCGCTGATTCATATCTACGCCGTCGGCTACATGGAGCACGAAGGCGGCTACTACCGCTTCTTCGCCTACCTGAACCTGTTCATGTTTTTCATGCTGGTGCTGGTGCTGGCGCAGAACTACCTGCTGCTGTTCGTCGGCTGGGAAGGCGTGGGGTTGTGCAGCTACCTGCTGATCGGATTCTACTTCACTGAGCAGTTCGCCACCACCGCCGGCAACAAGGCGTTCATCGTGAACCGCATCGGCGATTTCGGATTTTCGCTGGCGATGTTTCTGATCTTCCGGCAGTTTGGCATCGCTCGATTTCTCGAAAGTGTTTGACGCGGCCAAGGCATGCCGGTGGAAGCGAGCGCCGGAATTCTGACCACCATCACGCTGCTGCTGCTGGTGGGCGCGACCGGAAAATCGGCGCAGATTCCGCTGTATGTCTGGCTGCCGGACGCCATGGCCGGTCCCACGCCGGTGTCCGCTCTCATCCACGCCGCCACCATGGTCACGGCCGGCGTTTACATGATCGCGCGCTCGGCGGCGCTGTTCATGCACGCGCCCATCGCCATGGACACGGTGGCCGTCATCGGCCTGGCCACGGCGTTCTTCGCGGCCACCATCGGCCTGGCGCAGAACGACATCAAGAAAGTGTTCGCGTATTCCACCGTTTCGCAGCTCGGCTACATGTTCCTGGGCGTGGGCGTGGGCGCGTTTTCGGCCGGCATCTTCCATCTGATGACGCACGCGTTCTTCAAGGCGCCTGCTGTTCCTGGGCGCGGGCGCGTGATCCACGGCTTGCACGGCGAGCAGGATTTGCGCCAGATGGGCGGCCTGTTCAAGCACATGAAGATCACGGCGATTACGCTGTTCTGCGCGTCGCTGGCCATCTCCGGCGTTCCCGTTTACCTCCGGCTTCTTCAGCAAGGACGCGATCCTGGTGGCCGCCTACGGGCACGCGCCGTGGATGTACTGGGTGGGCGTGATCACCGCCGGCATGACGGCGTTCTACGTTTTCCGCGCCTGGTTCATGGCGTTCATCGGCGAGTATCGGGGCCACGCGCATCCGCACGAATCGCCGCTGGTGATGACCGGGCCGCTGATGATGCTGGCGGTTCTTTCATCTGGTCGGCGGCTTCATCAACGTGCCGCACATTGCTGGAGCCGATGTTCGCCGAGAAGGCCGGAAAATCAAGGCTTGGCGTGGCTTTCGGCCGGCGTTGGATTGCTGGGCATCTTTCTCGCGTACGCTGTTCTATGTCGCTCAAGCGCGGCTTGGCCGATTCGTTCGCGAAAGCCATCGGCGGCCTCTACACGCTGGTCTACAACAAATATTTCGTCGACGAGATCTACGACGCGGCGGTGGTTGAGCCTCTGATCGAAGGCTCGCGAACGGTGCTGTGGCGCGGCATGGACGCCGGGCTGATCGACGGCACGGTGAACGGCGTCGGCAGGCGATCGCGCGGCATCGGCGGCATCCTGCGGCTGATCCAATCCGGCAATATCCGCAGCTACGCGGCCTGGGTGGTGCTGGGCTCCATCGTCTTGCTGATTCGCGATCGGATTCGCGGGAGGCCTGCGATGACGCTGCTCGACTGCGGTCATCTTTCTTCCGCTGCTGGCGTTCCTGATCATCCTGCTGCTGCCCAAGGACCACCACAACGCGATCCGCATGTTCAGCCTGATCGCGTCGCTGGTCATTTTCGTGGTTTCGCTCGGGCTTGATCGGCCCGGTCTGGTCCGCCGCGCCGGGCAAGTTCGCGCTCGAAACCAATCGACGCCTGGATCCAGACGCCCGCCATCCACTATCACATCGGCCTCGACGGCATCAGCCTGTGGCTGGTGATGCTCTCCACACTCCTGACGCCGCTCTGCGTGCTGATGTCCTGGAAGTCCATCGACAAGCACGTCAAAGAGTTCTATCGCATTCCTGCTGCTGCTCGAATTCGGGCTGATCGGCGTCTTCTGCGCGCTCGACCTGTTCCTGTTCTTCGTCTTCTGGGAAGTTTCGCTGGTCCCCATGTACTTCCTGATCGGCATCTGGGGCCACGAGCGCCGCATCTACGCCGCGCGTCAAATTCTTCCTGTACACCATGGCCGGATCGGTGCTGATGCTGGTCGCCATCATCTATCTGTACAACCAGGCCGGCACGTTCGACTACACGCAAGATCCTGGCGCGGCTTGCAGAGCGGAGCGCATTGCACTTCAGCTCCACGCGAGCAACTGCTGCTGTTCCTGGCCTTCTTCATCGCCTTCGCCATCAAGGTGCCGATTGTTCCCGCTGCACACCTGGCTGCCCGACGCGCACGTGGAAGCTCCCACCGCCGGCTCCGTGATGCTGGCCTCCGTGATGCTGAAGATGGGCACCTACGGACTGCTGCGTTTCTGCGTGCCGATGTTTCCGAACGCGGCGCGCGCAGTGCGCCGGTTGGATCGTGGTGCTGGCCATCATCGGCATCGTCTACGGCGCGCTGGTGGCCATGGTGCAGCCCAACATGAAGAAGCTGGTGGCGTACTCATCGGTGAGCCACCTGGGTTTCGTCGTGCTGGGAATCTTCTCGTTCACGCAGCAGGGATTCGATGGCGCGGTGTACCAGATGCTGGCTCACGGCATCTCCACCGGCGCGCTGTTCCTGCTGGTCGGCTTTCTCTACGAGCGGCGGCATTCGCTCGAGATCGCGGCTTACGGCGGCGTGGCGACGCCCGCGCCCTGGCTTTCCACCGTCTTCATGATCACCATGCTCGCCAGCATCGGCCTGCCCACGCTGAACAATTTCGTCGGCGAGTTTCTGGTGCTGCAGGGCTCGGCGCTGGCCAACTTCCGCTGGACCGTCTTCGCGGCGCTCGGCGTGATTCTCGCGGCCTGCTACATGCTGTGGCTGTATCAGCGCGTGTTCTTCGGCAAAGCCTCCGAGGATTTGACGCATCACATGCCCGATCTGAACTTCGCGCGAGTACGCCGTCATCGTTCCGCTGATCGTTATGATGGTCTGGATGGGCATCTACACGCAGAGTTTTCTTCCGCCGATTTCCGCGTCCAACGCCGTGCTGCTTGGGCCCATAGACGCGCGCCGCGAGATTCACGTGCGAGCAACCGCTCCGCAGATCGCACCGCCTGGCAGACCGTCTGGCAGCACAAGGAGAGCTAGCCAATGCCCGTTAACTTCATGCCGACGGGCACGGATTACTTCCGCTTCCTGCCCGAGATCATCATGATCGTCGCCGGCACCCTGATCATGCTGATTGAAGGCTGCTGGGCGACGAACAAGAAGCGCAATCTTCGGGCTCACCTTCTGTGGCTTTCGCCGCGGCTCTGGTGGCCGCGGTTGTGGCTAACGCGCAGTCCCGGGCCGTCGTTCTCGAACATGCTGATCGTGGACGGCTTCGCCACGTTCTTCCGCGTGCTGGTGATCGGGGTCGGCATCCTGACCCTGCTTTCGGCCGTGCAATATCTGAAGCGCGAGCACGCCGAATCGGCCGAATACTACGCGCTGCTGCTGTTCTCGGTCGCCGGCCAGTGCATGATGGCCACGGCCAACGAGCTGATCATGATCTTCATCGGCCTGGAGATCTCGTCCATCGCCACCTACATGCTGGCCGGCTACCTGCGCGACGACAAGCGCAACAACGAAGCGGCGCTGAAATATTTCCTGCTGGGATCGTTCGCCACCGCGTTCCTGCTGTACGGCATCGCGTGGATTTACGGCACCACCGGCAGCACCAATCTGGACGGTGATCCGCACGGCGTTGCTCGCGGGCGGCCCCGGCCGCAACGTGATCCTGGCCGGCACCGCCGCGGCGCTGATGTTCGTCGGATTCGCCTTCAAGGTTTCCGCCGCGCCTTTCCAGATCTGGGCGCCCGACGTTTATCAGGGCGCGCCCGCGCCGGTTACGCTGTTCATGTCCGCCGGTCCCAAGGCCGCGGCGTTCGCGGTTTTCCTGCGCGTCTTCATGACCGCCTTCGAGCCCATCACCAACCGCTGGGAGCCGTTCGTATGGTCGTCGGCGCTGCTCACGATGATCATCGGCAACTTCGCCGCGCTCACGCAGACCAACATCAAGCGCCTGCTGGCCTACAGCTCCATCGCGCACGCCGGCTACGTGATGGTGGCCCTCGCGGCGCACAACCAGATCGGCGTCGCGGCCGCCATGTTCTATCTGGCCGCTTACGCGCTCATGAACATCGGCGCCTTCGCCGTGGTCACGCATTTCTCGCGGCAAGGCGAGAAGTTCGTGAACATCGAAGATTTCGCGGGCCTGGGCTGGAAGCAGCCGGTGACTGCCGCGCTATTTGCGATCTTCCTGCTGTCGCTGATCGGCGTGCCGCTCACCGGCGGATTCTTCGGCAAGTTTTATATCTTCAAAGCCGCGCTCGACGCGCAACCTGGTATGGCTGGCGGTGCTCGGCCTGCTGAACAGCGCGGTGGCGGCTTACTACTATCTGCGCATCCTGGTGGTGATGTACATGCACGAGCCGGGCGAAGCGACGCTGTCGATCCAACCGGTGGGCGCGGGCATCGGCGCTACGTTGTGGGTGGCGGCGGTTGGGACGCTGCTGCTCGGGATCTTCCCGTCGAGTACTGCTGAACTTTGCGACTAACTCGAGCGCTCTAATAAAGTAAGCCGGCGCTCCCTCACGGTCGCGGTTCTGTAACGCTCGGAACTACTGAAGCGCGCACGTTAGTAAGCGGCGGTCTAGGGAACTACCTTTAACAGGGTCTGGGTCATTTCATCGCCCACTTTCAGCGCCGCAGTATTGGCTTCGAAGCTGTTCTTGGCCTGGATCAAGGCCACAGCTTCTGTGCTCAGGTCCACGGTATCGCCCTCTCGGCGCCGTTGAGGACGGCCACTGAGCAATTTTGGGCTACTTGGTTGAATTGGGTCTCGGCTCTTTCCATCCCTTGCAGGGAAGATGTCATTCCAATGGTCATAGGAACCTCTCAATGCTATTGCTGCTTAAGTTCCTCTTCGACAGTTTTGGAAAGAAATTGAGCCATATTATACTTAAGGTCTTCGATGCCCTGCCCCGTCACGCTGGATATCTCAAAGAAAGGCAAACCCTTCTCAGCCGCCAGCGCCTTCAGCGCGTCGATCCGGACCTTATCCTGCGCCACATCCACCTTAGACGCCACCACAAACATCGGCTTTCGAACCAGATCGGGGCTAAAACCTTCCAGTTCCTCCATCACGATGCGGAAATCGTCCAGCGGGATCGCGTCCGGTGGCTTCCGAGACATCCACCAGGTGAACCAGCAGACGGGTGCGCTCCACATGCCGCAGAAACTGGACGCCCAGGCCGTGCCCCAGGTGCGCGCCTTCGATCAATCCCGGGATGTCGGCCACGACGAAGCTCTCATCGCCCGCGCTGACCACGCCCAGATTCGGCTCCAGCGTAGTGAACGGATAGTCGGCGATCTTGGGCCGCGCGGCCGAGATGCGCGAGATCAGCGTCGATTTCCCGGCATTCGGGAAACCCACCAGCCCCACGTCGGCCAGCAGCTTCAACTCCAGGCGCAGCTTCTTTTCCTCGCCCGGACTTCCCGGCTCGTGCTCGGTGGGCGCCTGATGCGTCGGAGTTGCGAAGTGCTGGTTGCCGCGGCCGCCCTTACCGCCGCGCGCCACCACGAAGCGCTCGCCAGGGTGCGTGAAATCGTGCAGCACCTCGCCGGTGGCTTCGTCGTAGACGATGGTTCCCACCGGCACCGGAACGTCAATGGACTCTCCTTCGCGGCCGGTGCGCTGGCTGCCTTCACCGTGCCGTCCGCGCTCGGCCTTGTGCTCGGGATTAAAACGGAAATGCAGCAGCGTGTTGTGGTGCTCGCTGGCCACAAAAACCACGTCGCCGCCGCGCCCGCCGTCGCCGCCGCTGGGCCCGCCGCGCGGGACAAACTTCTCCCGCCGGAACGCAAGGCAGCCATTGCCGCCGTCGCCCGCCTTCACGCGGATTCGTACTTCATCAATAAACATGGGGGGGCGGGCTGGATTCTAAGCCCGGAGGCTGCTATTCGAGGCTATTCGCCGTTTCGATGCTGATGAACTTGCCGAAACGGCCGCGATCGCGAAACACCACAATGCCGGGGACCTTCGCGAACAAGGTATCGTCCTTGCCGCGGCCGACGTTCTCGCCGGGTTTGAAGGTGGTGCCGCGCTGCCGCACCAGAATGGATCCGCCGGTTACCGTTTCTCCGCCGAAGCGCTTTACGCCCAGGCGTTGGGCATTGGAATCGCGCCCGTTCTTGGAACTGCCTAATCCTTTTTTATGAGCCATATGAATCTATCCTGAACGGCCTACGCCAGAATCTCGCTCACCGTCACCTGCGTGTAGTTTTGCCGGTGGCCGATGGTGCGCTTGTACTGCTTCTTGCGTTTGAACTTGAACACGATCACCTTGTCGCCGCGTCCGTGTTCGGAGATGGTGGCCTTCACACGGGCCTCGGCCAGCGCCGCGCCGGCCGTCACTTCGTTCGAATCGTTCACCACCGCCAGAACGCGGCCGAATTCCACTTCCGAGCCAACGTCGCCCGGTAGCGTTTCCACTCGGACCACATCGCCCGGGGCCACACGATACTGTTTCCCGCCCGTTTCAATCACTGCGTACATAACTATCCTTCGTAAGGGTTCAGAATGTGGATAATCCAGCGGATTAAACCAAGGGCATGCCACTTGGCTCCGCAAACCCTCATGGTACAACAGGTTGCATGCGATCCGCAACCGCGACGCTCGGGATCAGCGCCTCGGTAGGGTCAACCTTCAGCCACAACCAGGCGCCGGTCAGTAGCAAGACCGCCATGGGGATGAAGGGCGCGTTATAACTGCCGTAGCGGCCGACCAGATATCCGAACGCCAGAGACGACACCAAGGAGCCAATTTGCGAAGCGGTATTCATTGCGCCAACCACTGCGCCCGCATATTCGCCGCCAATATCCAGGCAGGCCGCAAACATCGTGGGCTGCTGAAAAGTAATTCCGCCGTAGATCAGAGACAGCAAGATCAGCGCGCCCAGCCACTGACGCGTGAACATGACAGCTACGGTGCACAGCGCCGCGCTCCCCAGGCCGGCTACTCCGATTGAGCGGCGCCCCCACTTGAGACCCAGCCTTTTCACTAGCGCATTGCTGGCGAGTCCTCCGCCGAAGTTCGCGCCGGCGCCTACCAGAAAAGGCAGAGACGATAGCAGCAGGTCGTTTTCCGTATATCCGCGGTCCTTCACTAAGTACGTGTGGAACCACGATTGGAAAAAGTAGTAAGTGTACACATAGCATCCGGCCACGCCCATCGCCGCCCACAAATTCGAGGAGCGAAGGGCGATCTTCCAGGGAAGGGCGTGGTTCGCCTTCGCGATTAAGCCGCGCGTCTCTTCCAGCTCCCCTTCACTGACGCCCGGCTTCTCCGAGGGAGAGTCGCGGAACCATCGGTACCAAACCACGCTCCAGCCGACTCCCAAAACCCCGAACACGTAGAAGGATGCCCGCCATCCGTAATGAGCCTGAATCGGCACCACCAGCAAGGGAGCAAAAGCGCCGCCCAATTGGCTGGCCATCAAGGAGATTCCCAAGGCGCGGCCGCGCTCATGGACGGGAAACCAGCGCGCCACCGCAATGGAAGCATTTGGATAGGCGCCGGCTTCGCCCGCTCCAAAAAGAAAACGGATCAACAAAAGCGGATAGTAGCCGGTGACCAGACCGGTGAGAGAGGTGAAAACGGACCACCACAGCACGATGCGAGTGAGCACGCGGCGCGCTCCAATGCGGTCTCCCAATGCGCCGCTCGGGATCTCAAAAACCGCGTAAGAGATTGCGAAAACCGCGGTCACCCAACCCCAGGCCATAGGACCTATGTGAAGGGCTTCCTGCATGCGCGGTCCAGCCACGGAGATGCAGACACGGTCGAGGTAGGTGATGACCATCAGGAGGGACAACAGTCCCAGCACGCGATTCCGGTATTTCGTCGCCGGCCCCTCCGAATGGCAGGCTTTATTCTCGCATGCGGCTTATTCGCGCTGTCCGTTTGATCGGTCGGATCTTGGCCCTCACCGGTAGGCCGCGAGAGCATTCTGCACGGCCTGGGGATCCTTGGCAATTACCGCCAGCAGCACCTTGGCCGGGCCTTCCGGTGAGCGATGCCCTTGCTCCCAGTTCTTGACCGAATCGAGAGACAAGCCGAAAGCCCGAGAGAACTCGGCCTGGGTCATCCTCACACGGCGGCGGATTTCTCCAACGTCGATCCGAGGAATGATAGTCACTCGCACTGCGGTCGTATCGCCCTTGATGGCGGCCAGGGCCTCCCCGGCTCCCTGGAGAATCTCTCCTCCAACTGTCAAACGTTTTTGCTTTGGCATGTCTAATGCTCTTTTCGGTATTGGCCTCGAATCGCCTTGATGACGCTCCTCAGTTTCCTCTTCGGGTGATAACAACTCTTCCGGCTGACGGATGAAGGTCTTCGTTTCCCAACGTCATCGGCGATCTGACCCTCCTAATTGTACGTCACTGACGTATTTCACGGAGCCTGGCCATTCCGGGCCCGACACGCAGCCGCACCTCGAATAAAAGACCATGCGCACGCCAACTTTCCACATCTTTATCCGCAATTCATCGCATGCATAGTGTAAAATCTGGTGTAGATCGGAGGGTCCGAGCGTGCCCTACCGCCTTCCCCGCGCAACACAATGAACCTGGACGGCATCCGTGTCTTGCTGGTAGAGGACAACCCCGGCGACGCCCGCCTGTTGACGGAGTTGGTTCGCGATACCGGGGCCGGCCAATGGAAGCTGGTGCATGTGGACCGGTTGTCCACGGCGCTGGACCGCCTGAGCCGCGAGCCTTTCGACGTCATGTTGCTGGACCTGTCGCTTCCCGACGCCGACGGTCTCGATACGCTGATTCGCGCCCACGGGGAAGCGCCGCGGATTCCGATCGTGGTGCTTACCGGACACGACGACGAAGCGCTCGCGGTCCGGGCCGTGCGCGCCGGCGCTCAAGACTATCTGGTGAAAGGCCGGATGGACGGGGACCTGCTGGTGCGCTCCATCCGCTACGCCAGCGAGCGCGGCCGGGCCATCGAAGCGCTGGAGCGGCGCGAAGAGCACTATCGATCGCTCATCGAGAACTCGATGGACCTGATCAGCATCCTCAACCTGGACGGCACCATCCGCTATGCCAGCCCGTCCCACGAGCGGCTGTTGGGTTATCCTCTGGACGAATTGGTGGGCAAAAACGTTTTGTCGTTCGTGCATTCCGACGACAAAGATGGCGTTCAAACAGCCCTGTTGAATGGCAATAGCGGACAGCCGCTGGAGTGCCGTATCCGTCACGCGGACGGATCCTGGCGCATGCTGGAATCGTTTTCCCGGGATCTTTCGCAAGTGGCGGGCGTCAACGGAATGGTGGTGAACGCGCGCGACATCACCGAGCGCAAGCGTTTGGAAGAGCAACTGCATCATTCGCAGCGGCTGGAAGCGGTGGGCCGTTTAGCCGGCGGCGTAGCGCACGACTTCAACAATCTGCTGATGGTCATCACCGGCTATTCGCACATGCTGCTGGACGCCATGCATCCGAGCGATCCCGCGCGCCAGGATCTGGAGCAGGTGGTGAAGGCATCGGAGCGCGCCACCGATCTTACACGCCAGCTGCTGGCCTTCAGCCGCCGCCAGGGCGTGCGCGCGTCGCTGGTGAATCTCAACGTGCTGGTGCAAGAGATGGACCGGATGTTGCGGCGCGTTTTGGGCGAAGACATCGAACTGATTGTGCGGCTGGCCCCTGAACTGAAGACGGTGCGCGCAGACCCGGGCCAGATCGAGCAGGTGATTTTGAACATGGTGGTAAACGCCCGCGATGCCATGCCCTCCGGCGGTCAATTGCGGATCGAAACCAGGAACGCCGGCCAGCCCAGCCGGGACTGCGTAACGATTTCCATCAGCGATACCGGCATGGGCATGGATTCGCAAGTCCTGTCGCGCGTCTTCGAGCCGTTCTTTACCACTAAGGAGCACGGCACCGGGCTCGGCCTGGCCACAAGCTACGGAATCATCCAGGAAAATGGGGGCGACTTGCGCGTAGCCTCAATGCCCGCCAAGGGAACTACTTTCCATATTGAATTGCCGGTTACAGAAGCGACACTCGAGGATCGGGAATTGCCGGACGCGACGCGGGCGCCCCGCGGCACCGAAACTATTTTGCTGGTGGAGGACGAAGATCCCGTACGGCGCGTGTTGGAAACCATGCTGAAACGGCACGGGTACCAGGTGCTGGCCTCGGCTTCCTCCAAGGATGCTCTCGCGGCCGCCGAGCAGCATCGCGGCGAAATTCATCTTTTGATTACCGACATCATGCTGCCGGGAATGAGCGGGCGTAAGATGGCGGAATGCCTGAACGTACGGCGCCCGGATATGAAGGTTCTGTACGTTTCCGGCTATGGCGACGCCCAGGACGAAAACGACGACGCTCGTTTTCTGCAGAAGCCCTTCTCCACCGAAGAGCTGGCCACCAAGATCCGCGAAATACTCAAGTGACCTTCCATCTGGAGGCGTGCCGTTTTCAGCTTTCGGCGCGGGACGCCATTCAATTTCCCCCGGGGAGGGCGGGGAACGTATTGCGCGGCGCCCTTGGAAACGCCTTGCATGAGGTGGCGTGCGCGGAGGATTACGCGCGAATCTTTGAGCCGGCGTCTTTGAGCAGTGGGGCGGGTCCGGGGCCGAGCGGGCTCTCGAATTGGCCACGCCCGTTCGTACTGCGAGTCACGGACTTGGATGGGCGGACGATCCAGCCTGGCGAGCGGTTTTGCTTCGGCCTCAATTTATTCGAAACGCGGAGCCAGACGCTAGATCACGTCACTCGCGCGTTTGGGCACTGGGCGGATCTGATTTCGGTGGAGCACCAGCCGGTGGCGGTCAATCTGTGCCGGCACACCGCTCCCGTGTCTCGCATCCGCGTCGTGTTTCAAACACCGATGGAGCTAAAAGCCAAGAACCAAGACGCCAACGGCGAGTTCTCGGTGTTGCTGGCGCGCGCTCGCGATCGCGTGAGCACCCTGCGCAGCCTGTATGGAACGGGGACGCTCGAAATCGATTTCCGCGGGCTGGCCGAACGCGCCCGATCCGTAAAAACTCTGCGTAGCGACTTGCGCAGCGTCGCAGTGGAACGCCGCAGCAGCCGAACGGGACAGCGCCACGGAATTGGCGGCCTGGTTGGATTCGCAGACTATGAAGGCGACCTCGCCGAATTTCTGCCGTATCTCGAAGCCGCTCATTGGACCGGCGTAGGCCGCCACTGCACCTGGGGCAACGGGCAAATCCAAACGGAAATTCTGAATTCTGAATTCTGAATTCCTTGTCTTCCTCGTCTCCCTTGTATTCCCCGTCTCCGTATTCCTTGTCTTCCTCGTATTCTGTAGTTATGTTCGCCGTCTCATCGTGAGCGCCGATAACCACTGGATCGATATTTCCGTGCCCCTGCGCAACGGCATGGTCACCTGGCCCGGCGATGCGCCGTTCCAACGGACCAGCACGCTCGAAATTGCAAAGGGCGACGAATGCAACCTCTCGCAGATTTCGACCATCACGCACATCGGCACGCACATGGATGCGCCACGCCACTACCTGGAAGGCGCAGCGGGGATGGAGGCCATGCCGATAGCGGCGGCCATCGGAAGAGCGCGAGTGATTGGCATCGCGGATCCCGAAGTGATTCGGATTTCGGAGCTCGATCCGCATCACCTGACAGAAGGCGAGCGCGTGCTGTTCAAGACCGAAAATTCGGAACACTGCTGGAAGACGGACCGCTTTCAGGAGAAATATGTTTACATCGCGCCCGAGGCTGCCCGCTACCTGGCCGGGCGCGGCGTGCAAACCGTGGGCGTCGATTATCTTTCCGTGGGCGGATTCGATAGCGGAGGCGTGGAGACCCATCGCATCCTGCTTCAGGCAGGCATCTGGATCATCGAAGGTCTCAACCTGGAGCACGTGGAACCAGGCGAGTATGAACTGGTCTGCCTGCCGCTGAAGATTATCGGCGGCGACGGCGCACCCGCGCGAGCTGTCTTGCGGAAGTTGGACCTTTAGCAGACGCCGCTTACTGACGTGCGCGGTTCAGTAGCGGCCGCGGCTCGGCCACCATCCGCAGTCCATTCTTCACGCGCAAGGTAATCAAGGGCAGCGGCTCCACGCGCTGGCCCGGCACCAGCCGCAGCCGCCATTTCTGCGCGATGGCCGCCAGCACGATCACGCCCTCCATCCAAGCGAAGCGCTCGCCGATGCAAACGCGCGCGCCGCCTCCAAACGGATAATACGCGAATTTGGGGCGTGAGTCGCGAGCTTCCGGCGTCCAGCGCTCGGGATCGAATTTCTCGGGCTCGGGAAACCACCGCGCGTCGCGCTGCACCAAGTACGGACTCAGGATGCAGATGGAGTTCGCAGCGAATCTCCACGCCGTCCAACTCGAAATGACTCCTTCGCCATGCGGCCAATCGCCCAAGCCGGCGGATACAATCGCAAAGCTTCCGACAGGACCATTTCCGTGTAGCGCAGTTCGGAAACATCGGCGAGCTCCGGCGCGCGGCCGCCCAGAACCGCATCGATCTCGGCGTGCAACCGGCGCTCCACTTCCGGATTTTGCGACAGCAGATACCAGGTCCAAGTGAGTGCGTTGGCGGTGGTCTCGTGTCCGGCCAGAAACAGCGTGAGGGCTTCATCACGCACCTGCTTGTCGCTCATCCCCCCACTGTCCTTCTCCTCGTCTTGCGCGAAAAAAGAGCATCGAGAGCAGATCTCCGGTATCCTCGCCGCTTTCGCGGCGTTCGCGAATCAGCCCGTAAATGGTGGCGTCCAGCCTGCGCGCGGGCTTTTTCAAAGCGGCGAATGGACGGCAGCGGCAGCTTCTCCAGATATTCGGAAAAGGGCAGCAGCAGCAAGCGGAACATCTCGAGGACCGCGGTCATCGCCTCGCCGATTTCCGACGCCTCCGATTCCACGTCGGCGCTGAACAAAGTTTTCGCCACTATCGACAAGCGTCAATTGCGCCATCTCGACGGAAATATCCATGGTGCTTCCAGGTTGCCAACGATCGCGTACCCGTACCGCGCATTCGCTCATCGCAGCCGCATAACCCGCCAGCCGTTCGCGATGAAACGCGGGCTGCACCAGGCGGCGCTGCCGCAGGTGATGCTGGCCTTCGCTGGTGAGCAATCCCTCGCCCAGCAGCATTTTGGCACGCTGCAAGGCGCGGCTCTTCATGAAGTTGTTTTGATTGGTGACCAGAATTTCGCGCACGTAATCGGGATGGTTCACCAGATACATCTCTGTTTCGCGACCTTGAAATAAACCAGGTCGCCGTACTCGCGGGAAGCTTTGACGAGGAAGCTCAGCGGATTCGAACGAAAGGCGTAGAGATGCCCGACGATTGGCGGATTTTTCGGCCCGCGCGGGCTTACGGCAGTCACCAATCATAGTCTACTTGGGAAGCTGGCGTGAGATCAGAACCACGGCCTGCGCTTCGGCCGAGAGCCCTTCGCCCACCGGACCCAGGCGCTCGGCGGTTTTGAATTTCACCGAGACCTGATCGCGCTGCGATCCCGAGCGCTCGGCCAGCTTCGCGCGAATGGCCGCGCGATGATCTTTCAGCTTGGGCCGTTCCAGAATCACGGTGGAATCCACGTTCGCGATTTCGATAGCCTTGGGCCGCCACCAGCTCGCGCGCGTGCCGCAGGAACATCAGGCTGTCGCCATCCTTCCAGCGCGGGTCCGTATCCGGAAAGTGCATGCCGATGTCGCCCAGCGCGAGCGCGCCCAGCAGCGCGTCCGTGATGGCGTGCGAGAGGATGTCGGCGTCGGAATGGCCTTCTAAGCCGAATTCGGAAGGAATCGCCACGCCGCCCAGAATCATCGGCCGGCCGGCTACGATGCGATGCACGTCCCAGCCCTGGCCTATGCGGAAATCGCTCAACGCGCTAGCACTCAAGATCCGTCACTCAGGGCCCACCTTGGCGGTCATTTCTTCGGCCAGGAACAGGCGCGCGAGATCCATGTCGGAGGGCTTGGTGATTTTCAAATTGCGATCGCTGCCCGGAACCACGCTCACCTCCACTTGATCCAGGCGCTCCACCAGACTGGATTCATCGGTGCCCGCGAAACCGTCCTCGCGCGCCTTGGCGAACGCGCTCTTGAGCAGATCGAAACGGAACACTTGCGGAGTCTGCGCCAGAATCAGGCGGTCGCGCGGAATGGTCTGCCGGATTTTGTTGCGATGCACCTGCTTCACGGTGTCCACAGGCACGATGCCGACAATCGCGGCGCCGCTTTCTTCGGCTTCAGCGAACACCTTGTCCAGAACGCTGTGCTCAATGAACGGCCGCACGGCGTCGTGTACCGCCACCAGCTCGGTTGCGGCGTCCAGCGTGGCCAACGCATGCTCGACGGATTCCTGCCGGCTATCGCCGCCTTCCACCAAACGCACCGGCTTGTCGAATTTTTCAGCGCCCAGCAGCTCGCGTACCCACTCGATGTCTTCAGGCCGCAGCGCGACCACGATCTCCGATACCGCCGGCGTAGACGCGAACTTTCGGATGGTATGGAGCAGGATCGGCGACCCATCCAGCAGCATGAACTGCTTCCGGCTGGTGCCCGCCTTTTCGGGGACGGCTCGCCCCATGCGTGTTCCCAGCCCGGCGGCTGGGAGAATAACGGTAACTTTCATAGAGATTCCTCAGCCGCAGGCGCCCATGCCAATTCCCTAGCTGGAGGCCGCCACACCGGAACCACGAGCCTCCGCCGCTTGCGGCGCGGGAGCGGGCGTGGGCTGCTCGCGCGGAGTTGCCTGCGGGCGCTCACTGTGGCTCTGACTCTTGTCGTGAACCGCGTGCATGCGGTCGTCAAAACGGCCAAAGATCATTTTACCGGCAGTGGTCTGCAGAACGCTGGTCACGGAAATGTCGATGGTCCGCGAGATCATCTTCTTGGCGTTATCCACCACTACCATCGTGCCGTCGTCCAAATAAGCGACGCCCTGGTTGTACTCCTTGCCTTCTTTCAAAATAAAGACGCGCATGGTCTCGCCGGGGAGTACCACAGGCTTCAGCGCATTGGCCAGCTCATTGATGTTCAACACCTCCACGCCGTGCAGTTGCGCCACTTTGTTGAGGTTGAAATCGTTGGTGACGATCTTGCAGTTATACACTTTGGCCAGCTCGATCAGCTTCATGTCCACTTCGGGCACGTTGGGAAATCGTCTTCCAGGATCTGTACGTTCAACTGGGTCATTTTTTGGACGCGCTGCAGGACGTCCAGACCGCGGCGCCCGCGGTTGCGCTTGAGCGAATCGGCCGAGTCGGCCACCAGCTGCAACTCGCGCAGCACGAATTGCGGGATCACCAGCGTCCCGTCCAAAAAGCCGGTTTCCACAATGTCGGCGATGCGGCCGTCAATGATGACGCTGGTATCCAGGATCTTGAAAGATTGACTCGACACCTGCTCGCCGCCGAACAACCCGCCCAGCGCGCCCAGATTCAACATGTCTCCTTTACTGGCGCCCACCATCAGGCCGACGTAGCCCATCCAGAGCAACAGCAAAATCTCAAGGAAAGAAATCGCCGATGGAACCGGCCGGAAACGCATGACCGAGAATGAGCGCAATGATGTATGCGCCCAGGATCCCAAGCAGCGATCCGAAGGCCGCGCCGATCAAACGCTTCAGCGTTGTTTTGCGAACCTGGATCTCGAACAGGACGATGGCGACGCCCGCCAGAAAGCCCGCCACCGCACTGTAGGGAGCAGGGAAATCAAAAGGACGCAGGTACCAGGCGGCTGCTGAAAGCAGCACCACGAATAGGAAACGGATGATGAGCAGATTACTCACGAAACCACCCCCGGCGCGCGCGGATTGTGGATCAAAGCGGCACCCCTGCGTTACACAGGTGCCATTGAGTATAGCACTGGAAATAGGGACGATGTGCTGAGGCGGGGTTTGGTTGTTACAGAAGGTAAGAAAGAAGAAGGACAGGCCCGCGCGAGGTTCAGCTCGCGAGAGCCTTAGAGAGCCTTGGCAAGTTCTTCCGCGAACGCGCTGGGCGGACCTTGCGGACCACTCTGCTGCTGCGGCGGACGTTTGTGCTTTTTCCCGCCCCGCTCACGGCGTGGCGGCGGACCAGCGGTGGTGCGATTTACTTGACCGGCCGGCCCAGTAGCAGGTCCAGGCCCCTTCGATCTTGGCGGCTGGGCTTGATTCGCGCGCAGCAACCGATCTTCGAGGGGCGCGCGGTCAAAGCGCCGGATGATCGAGTTCATTTCTTCTGAGTTGGGGGTGTCGATGAAGGCGAATCCCTTGGACTCTTGGGTCTCTGGGTTGCGGATCACCTTGACATCGTCGTAGACGAGGTTTTCTGCGTTAAGCCAGGACTTGATGTCGTCCTTAGTAACCCAGACAGGCAAGTTTCCGAGGAATACTGTAAAGCTCATTCGAGGTCTGTCGTTAACTCCGTTTTTGGGGATTTTGCGGAACTGCTTCGCGGATGCGATCCATGCAAGCTAACCTATCGTATCACACAGTGACAAGGCCCGGCAAACGCCGTGGTTTTTCGTAACGCGCTGGTTCGGAAGGAGAAGGACTTCGGTCATTCCGGTGAAGACTTCGGGGGACGGCTTTTCCGCCGAAGTTGCGGCGGGCGTCGGAGTCCTCCATTTTGGGCTCGATGGACACCAAGGTCTCGCTCCGGGGCAATAGGTACACGATGTAGACGGATCCGGCTTCCAACGCCCGGTAAGCCGCCAGATTGACCGGCATATTCAAGTAGCGTAAGGAGAAAAAATATTTCTCGATGGGATCGCGCCCATTTTCCCGGTTCGATCTGCTCTTCACGCGCCACCACCCGGCCCTCCCGGGCTTCCACCTTTCGGTCCAGCAGATCGAAGTACAGCAGCAGCGGCACGCGCATAGCCATGAGCACCGCGATCACCAGCGAGATCACAATGGATCCGATCATCATTCCGCCGCCGATCTTCCCTTGCGCCTCGAACAAATCGTTCACGTGGGTCAGTGAGGTGAGCAGCGCCGGAAACGCGTTCTCAAAAGGAAGTTGTTGGCGCTTGGCTGTGATGCAGGTCCAAATCACGAAGGGCGCCACGGCAAAAAGGAGCATCAGGAACACGGGGGAAATGAAGCGTCCGCCGAATTGCTTGACCTGATCCCTCGGAGAGCGCCCCTTGCGATTCGCCTCCAGCGCCTCAGGCGAAAACCGCAGATGCCTTGGATAGATCGTTCAGGACCTGTTGCTTTGTTGCGGAATATTGTGGCGTCTTCAACCATTCCAACACCAGGCCCTTCGATACGTCACTGGGTACTACCTGAGCAATATCGACCGATGGCGAAGGATACTTTAACCGGTCGTCTATCCTACTACCGCTGATTTTCTGGGAGAATTGGCATTTGATCCGGCTGTTCATTGCGTTCCTGTTCACTGTGGCGGCAGCCCAATCGGCGAAGGCTCCGGCGGACGAGTTTCGCGCGCGCCGGGCTGCGTTGCGGAAATCGCTTGATGGCGGCGTGCTCTTGCTCCGGGGACGGGCGGAAGCCTATGATCAGGTCTTCCGGTTCGAGCAGGAGCCGAATTTTTATTATCTGACCGGCTGGTCCCAGCCCGGCGCGACGCTGCTATTGACGCCCTCGGACGAAATTCTCTTTCTGCCGCCGTCACGACGAACGCGCCGAGAAATTCCACGGCGCCCGCACGTCGGCTGAGGATGCCAACGCGCACGCCGTCACCGGTTTCGAAAAAGTGCTGCCGATCGAGAAGCTGGAAGCGGAGCTGGATCAGGCGCTCAGTTCTCATGCGCGAATCTACGCGCCGTGGGCCGAATCCTATGCCGGCCAGCTGCGGTCGCGCTATCCCTTTCGCGACGTTGCCGACGCCACGCCACTGATCGCGAAACTGCGCGTCAAGAAATCGGAGGCTGAAATTGCAGCCATTCAGCATGCCACGGACGTCAGCCTGGAAGCGCATCGCGCGGCGTGGAAACGTCTGGCGCCCGGCCAGTACGAATACCACGTTGCCGCTCATGTTTCTGGATACATTTCTCGATCGGGGGCTGCGAGGGACCGGCCTATTCGCCGATCGTCGGCTCCGGGCCGAACGGCGCGATCCTGCACTACATGGCGAACCAGCGGCGCATGGATCGCGGAGAGCTGGTGGTCATCGATGCGGCCGCCGAGTGCGATTCCTACGCCAGCGACATCACCCGCACGATGCCGGTGGGCGGCAAATTCACTCCGCGCCAGCGCGAGATTTATCAGATTGTGCTGGGCGCCCAGAAGGCGGCCATCGCCGCGGTGAAGCCCGGAGCTTTGCTGTCTGATTCCGCGATCCCGGCTCGGTCGAATCGCTCACCAAAATCGCGCGCGACTACATCAACGCCCACGGAAAAGATTTGCATGGCGAACCGCTGGGCAAGTATTTTACCCACGACATCGGACATCAGGTGGGCTTGGAGGTGCACGATCCGCGCTTCGACGGCCCGCTCGAAGCCGGCATGGTGATCACCATTGAGCCGGGCGTTTACATCGCCGAGGAGCAGCTCGGCATTCGCATCGAAGACGTGGTGCTGGTGACGCCCAACGGCGCGAAGGTATTGAGCGCGGCGCTTGCCCAAGGAGCCGGACGAGATTGAAAAAGCCGTCTCTAAGTAAGCGCACCACTCTTGGCTACATCGCAATCCTCGCGGTGACGCTCGCGCTCGCGATCGTCCTGGGATGGACGGCGCTGGCGGCGCAGATCGACGACGACGCCTACGACTGGATGTTCCGCCTGCATCCGCCTGCGCCAGCTGCGCCGCACTCACTGATCCTGGCGATCGACGACGCCACCTTTAGCGCCATGGGCGGCGTGGGCGGGTACCGCGCCATGTGGACCAAAGCGTTCGAACTGCTGAAGCGCGCGAATCCAAAAGCGGTGGCGCTGGACGTGGTCCTGTCCGACCCTGGAAGGATCCGGCCGAAGACCAGCGCCTGGGCCAGCGCCATGCAGGCGACCCCGAACCTTGTGCTGGCTGCCCACTTGGATAACGGCACGCTGGGAAGATCCGCTCCCGATATTCCGTCAGCATGCCGCCGCGGTGGGTCACGACGGCGCCGACGAGCTGTCGGCGGACGGCGTCACCCGGCGAAATTCCGCTCGAAGAACGAACCGCGACCGAGCGTCATTGGTCGCTGGCCCTGGAGGCGTTTCGGCTGGCCAAAGGCGCGCCGCATCATCGAGTCCCCCGGACGATCTGCAAATTGGCGACGAAGTGATTCCAGCCGCGCGAACCGGCAGCGTCGGCCGCCCGCTACGCGTGCTTGTACACGCGCGAGCCGATTCCCAGCTTGTCACTGAAGGACTTGGTCGACAACCCGCAATTGGCCGCCCGCTTCAACGGACAGGTGGTGTTCATCGGCGTCACTTCCATCTCGGCCACTTATGACCGCGTCGCCACGCCCTACGGCCAGGGCCGGATCCCTGGGGTTGAGGTCCACGCCCAGCTCTTCGAAACCCTGGAACGCGGGCAGTTCCTGACTGATGCGTCGAATCTCGCGGTGCTGGGTTTTTGCGTCACGGTGGGTGTACTGGCCGGCCTGATCTTCGCGTTTCTTTCCGGCTGGCTGGCTTATGCCACCGCGGGCGTCTTGCTGATTGCGGCGCACGCCACGCCATTTCTTTTGTTTCGCCAAGGCATCGTGTTCCCTTTCTTCGCGCCGCTGGCCTCGGCCTGGCTCACGGCCATCGCGGCCGCCAGCTATCAGCACTTCGTCGTGCGGCGGGCGCTTGCGACTGGCTGAAACCGAGAGGCACCACTACCAGCAGGCCATGCATTTCGTCACGCATGAGATGCGCACGCCGCTCACCGCCATTCAGGGATCGAGCGAGCTGATGGGCCGCTACAACCTGAGCGAGGAAAAGCGCAAGCAGATGGCCGAAATGATCAACCAGGAATCCAAGCGGCTGGCGCGCATGATCCAAACGTTCCTGGACGTGGAACGGCTGTCGGACGGCCAGATGGAGCTGAAGGGCGAAGCGTTCGAGGTCCGTGAGGTGGTGGATGCCTGCCTGGCTCGCGCGCGCCCGCTCGCCGAGCGCAAGAAGATTCGCATCGTCACCGAAGCGCTGGACGGGAACCTGCGAAGGCGATCGCGAGCTGATGGAATACGCCATCTACAATCTGCTCACCAACGCGGTGAAATACTCGCCGCCCGACACCCAGGTCACGCGTGGCTGTGCAGACCTGGATGGCGCGCAGTTGCGTCTTTCCGTCCAGGACCAAGGCATCGGCATGGACGCCAAGGAGCTGCGGCAGATCTTCCAGAAGTTTTACCGCACCAAGCGAGCCGAGGCATCGGGCGAAGCGGGCACCGGCATCGGCCTTTCCATCGTGGAGCAGATTGTCCAGCATCACGGCGGTAAGATGGAAGTGACCAGCCAGCCGGGCCAAGGATCTTGCTTCACGGTGGTGTTCGCCGCCCGCTCCCGAACGCGTCAGCGCGCGCTCAGACCGCGCCGTGGGTCAGTCTGCTAGTCTAATAGCATAGGTCGTAAAAGTGCAAAGACTTCTTGTGGTCGAAGACGATAATTCCGTCCGAAATACCATCCAGACTTTCCTGGAATTGGAAGGTTATACGGTGGACGCAGTATCTTCCACCCGCGAAGCTCTGGAACGCCTGCGCGACGACGCCTATCCCGATCGTCATCTCGGATATCTACATCGACGAGCGCACCGGCCTGGACGTGCTGGAGACAGCGCGCAAGAAAAATCCCCAGTGCGCCGTGATTCTGATGACCGCGCGCGGGACCATCGAAACGGTCATGAAGGCCACGCAGGGCGGCGCGTTCGACTATATCGCCAAGCCATTCGAGCTGGATCGCATGCTGGACACGGTGAAGCGCGCCGAAGCCTCCGTCGGCCAGCACCACGGACGACAAGGATTCCGAGATCGAAGATCTGCCCGAGAGCGAAATGATCGGCAGCTCGCCCAAGATGATCGAGATTTACAAGACCGTCTCGCTGGTGGCGCCCACCAACGCCACGGTGCTGATGGAAGGCGAAACCGGCACCGGCAAGGAAATGATCGCGCGCATGGTTCACAGCAACAGCCCGCGCGCGAATCAGCCGTTCGTGCCGGTGGATTGCGGATCCATCGCGCCATCGCTGCTCGAAAGCGAGCTGTTCGGCGCGCTCAAGGGCGCCTACACCGGCGCCGATCGCGACCGCATGGGCGTGTTCGAAGCCGCCAACAACGGCACCGTCTTTCTGGACGAGATCGGCGATCTGGAGCTGGGCTTCCAGCTCAACCTGCTGCGCTTCCTGCAAGAGAAAGAGATCCGTCCGCTGGGCTCGCCGCGCGGAAAGAAAGTGGACGTGCGCGTGGTGGCGGCCACCAATCGCGATTTGCAGAAGATGGTGGAGCAGGGCAAGTTTCGCGAGGATCTGTGGTATCGCCTCAACGTAGTGCGCGTCATTCTTCCGCCGCTGGTGGAACGCCGCGGCGATGTTCCGCTGCTGGCGCATTATTTCCTGAAGAAATACAACGAGCGCTACCACCAGCAGGCCCGGCTTACGGAATCCGCGCTGCGGGTTCTGGAAGACTATAGCTGGCCGGGCAACGTGCGCCAACTTGCAGCACATGATCGAGCGGCTGACCATTGTGACTCCGCAGGGCCGCATCGACGACGCCGCGGTTCGCGAAGCCATCGAACTCACCGAACCGCGCGACACTGCGAGCGAGACACTGGCCGATACCGAAGCCGACCAGATCCGGCGCGTGCTGGCGGCCACGGGCGGAAACAAGAGCCGCGCGGCCAAGATTCTGGGGATCGAGCGCAAGACACTTTACCGCAAACTGGAACGGATGGGTTTGTAACCTTTCGTCATCGCTACGCTAAGCCACACTCAAACACGGCGACGAATACCCTGTCATTTCCCCGCATCGGGCATATAATTACTGTGGCTCGTATCTACCGGACTCATGTAAACCGGCCGGACTCACGTAAGAACCGGACTCCTAGGGAGGTTGTCTATGTTTGAAAGCCTCGACGAGCAACTGAAAGTTGGACGCGCACAAGAGCACGTCCAGCACCGAGCGGACCATCCGCTGGGTTTTAGGCATCGGTATTGCGCTGATCGTTTTCGGCGCCCTTTACTGGGGCGTCCAGATGATGCAGGGCGGCTAAGCCGCGCGAATACCGCGCTACGTTTACTTGAGCCACGACCGTGATAGGGAGTGCGTTTCTGTCTGACCCGCTGGGGCTTGCTTATCAGTCCGCCGCTAACAGTGCGTGGCTGGGAGCGGGAACCAATGGCCCGCATCACAGCCTTCACACGTTGGGAGTATTCGGGCAGGGGATTGTACATCTGTAGCTTCGCATCGATGTCTTTGCCCTTGTATCTTCTTGATTTCCCAAGCTGCGCAGCCACGTAATGGATCCCAGCGCGAACCGAAGTGAACCTTTCCTTACAGGAACCCCATCCAAAAACGTTGTTGTTTCTGTAGTCCTTGCCCCCGCTCGACTCAATCATCGAAATGCTGGGCAGCAAACGCCAATCGAGCTGATTCTGGTCGGCCGCGACCAGAAAATCCTTGGCTGAATCGCGGAGCGGGCAGTCGCGATCGCCGAAGAACTTCTGTAACCGGGACAATCTTGGATCGTTCTGCTTCACCGCCGGAGCCGCCGTGTACTGCTGGACGCTCACCGTAGCCGGGCGCTGCTAGCAATCCGGCAACCAATAGAAAATCCTTCATGGGTATCCTCCCTGTGCGGTTTTCCACTGAAAAACCGCTCATTCTTGGAAGTCTTTGAAAACTAAGAGAATCTGACGTTATCTAAGAGGTTAGTACTTTAAAATCAATAACTTAGCAGGATCATGAACTCCAAATGAGTCCCCAGTATAGCATGCCGGGCGGATGTCAAGGACCGACCTTCGTACTAGGCCCGCCGACGGCTGTACCCATGGCCAACCGATCCCCAAATCCAGCAGCGCGGCAATCAAAAGCCAGAGCAGATTGATCCCGGCGACCGGCAGGCCGCTATTGACCAGCCACGCATAGACCAGCGTGGTGAACGGCAGGAAGATGAAGCCCAGGATCAGGAGCAGGATGCTGTGGAAGGCCCGGTCCAGGTAGTGCGTGAACAGGAACAGGAGCGCTATCGCGACGCGCGGAAACGCGAGGATCAGGATCAGGAATAGGCAGGGCATGTGGAGGGGTTACCGTCGAATCATGGACGCCGCCGCGCCCGGCTGGTTTCAATCTGTTACGCTAAACATCCAAGGAGAACCCAATAATGACGACACCGGTGAAGGTACTGATCACGGGAACCAGCATGGGAATTGGACTGGCCACGGCGCTCGAGCTGGGCAGGGCAGGCCACAGGGTTTACGCCACCATGCGCAATCCTGCGCGCGCTCCGGAACTGGGCGAAAGGGCGGCCAGCGAGGGTCTGCCGATTTCCATTCTCACGATGGACGTGGATTCGGACCGGTCCGTTGAGGAATGCTTTGCGGAGATCTTCCGGCGGGGCGACCATATTGACGTTCTGGTCAACAACGCCGGAATCGAACGGCATGGCTCGGTGGAGGAACTTCCCATGGAAGACTTTCGGGCCGTCATGGAGACCAATTATTTCGGGGCTTTGCGCTGCATCCGCCAGGTGGCTCCGCGCATGCGCGAACAGAGGAGCGGGTGCATCGTCAACGTGAGCTCGGTTGCGGGAAAGATCTCGGTGTCGCCACTCGCCCCGTACGCGGCGTCGAAGTTCGCGCTGGAGGCCTTGAGCGAGGCGCTGGCGGGGGAGATGAAACCGTTTGGCGTGCGTGTTGCCATCGTTCAGCCTGGAATCATCGAAACGCAGATGGCGTACGCGATCACCGCCGCGCCTCCATCGCTATACCGTCAAGTAAGGCAATTGGGCGCGCTTTTTCGTGCGTCGCTTGATCAACCGGCGTCGCCGTCGATCGTAGCCGCGGCCATTAGAGATGTCATCGAAGGCGGCACCTGGACTCTGCGGCATCCGTGCGGACCGGACGCACTGCCATTTCTAGCGTGGAGAGCCGCCATGACGGACGAACAGTGGATCGATTTCAGCGCGCTGGACGCGGAGGGTTTTCGGGCGCGCGTGAAGAACGACTTCGGTCTCGACCTGGAGTTGCCGGCGGCTACGGCGGCGAGCTGAGTCCATCCCCGCTACGATTGGGAGACTGCCCGACTGATCAGGGCCGGCTGGGCGCGTCCCGACCGCAGCCTGGATCCGAGCCAAACCGCGAGCGGGTACAGCACCAGCAGCGCGAACGCGTACCAGTGCGGCTCGGTGTGCCATGCCAGGACGGTGGCGACGACACCCATGATTTCGCCAAAGATCATCAGCCCCAGGGTGGCCTTAGGCACGGCGGCGCGGGCGATCACGGCGCACAGGTATCCGCCAACCACCGAGTACAGCGTGTTGGTACACAAGACGGTCACGAAATAATAGAGTGGAGCGGGCGTGATGGCCTGGAAACCCGGAACCGCGGCCGCAAAGATCTGGTCCGTCAGAACCACCAGGATTCCGATCCCGACAAAGCCGGCTAAAACCGCTGCTACGATGCGCACCATTTTGGACCTCATAATTTTATAGCGCATTCCAGCGCCGAGCGCTAGCGGGCACTCCGCTAATTTTGCGTTGAGGCAAGAAGTCCCTCCGGTACTGGCTCACCTTGGTCCTTCTTTCGTTTGAAGAGTTGGATCGAAGCCTTTAACGCGATACGACGACGTGAAAGGACCCGAACTTGTTCTTCGGCGTCCGCTATCACAAGATCCCATCTTTCTACATCTTCTTTTGCGTTGACTTGTGATAGTTGTTGTGATAGTTTTGTTTTAGGCATAACGATGAACTTTGATTACGACTCCTGGATTAAACAAGCAAAAGAGCGGCTTGAACTCTTGTATGCGCAAAAGAACTCGATTGAAAACGAGATCACCGCACTGGAGCAAGGCATTGAAGGTTTTTTGCCTTTGACCAAAGAGGCCTGGCTCGGACCTACAGCAGGAATAACCGAGTCGGTTGTTAAAGTACTCAGCGGTGATCCGCATCGTGTTTTTAGTGCTATCGAAATTCGCAGCGAGCTTATCAACAAGGGACTTAGCCTTGAGCAGAAAAACCCGATGGCCACGATTCATCAAGTTCTTGCGCGCCTCGTACAACGAGGTTGGCTGAAAACAGAAATTGACCAGGGCAAGAATCGTTACTGCTGGATTGGAGAGGGTGGAAAGGATGATGTTATGAAGCGCCCAAAGACAAGGAAAAAACTGCGCTTCATGTCGGGAGTCGCGGTAACACCTAACGAAGCGAAGTGATCTTTTGCGGTCTCGCTGAGACCGCACGACAAAAACTAAACCCGGCAAGTAGTTAGCGCTACCAGCCGGGTTCGACCTCAGACCGAAGTCCAAGGCAGGGTTTCTAACGCCCCTTCCATTGTCGCTCCGGCCTGAAGAAAGTTCAAGGCCCGATTGACGTGCCATAACTGTCGTACCGAATGCCAACGCTTCGGAAAGCATCGAAATGGGCTCCAGCGCTTCCGCTGCAAGTCCTGTTCTAAGACCTTCACAGAACCCCAAGATAAGGCCCTCGATGGCATGTACCTGCCTACCGAGAAAGCCGAGCTTGTTCTGAAACTCTTGCTCGAAGGTAACAGCGTTTCGAGCGTCGAGCGCATCACCGAAGTCCATCACACGACCATTCTGAAGTTGCTCGTGCTCGCAGGCGAGAAGTGCGAATGCATCATGGCGGAAAAGATTCGTAACATCGAAGTTCGCGATGTGGAGTGCGATGAACTTTGGGCTTTCATCGGCAAAAAGCAAAAGCGAGTGCGGCCCGAAGACGACCAGAATCTCGGTGACGCTTACACCTTCGTTGCGATTGAACGCCACACGAAGCTGGTTCTCAACATCGCCCTTGGCAAGCGCGACCAGCGCACCACGAACGCCTTCGTTGAAGGAATTCGCCATGCGACGGCGCAGAGTTCTTTCCAGATCACGACCGATGGATTCTCCCCGTACACTTCCGCTATCACGACGACGTTGCATGATAGGCTCACCGGCTACGCGAAATTGATTAAGATCTACCGCGCTGGCACTGATGGCGAAGCGCGCTATAGCCCCGCTGAGGTGCAGTCCGTGGAGACTGTCCCAGTCTTCGGGAACCCCGATCCCGCGCGCGTCTGCACGTCGATTGTCGAACGAAATAATTTGAGCACCCGCATGAGCAACCGACGTTTCACGCGCCTGACCAATGCCTTCTCGAAGAAATGGGAGAACCATTGGGCCACAGTCACGTGCTGGTTCGCGTTCTACAATTTCTGTCGAGTTCACAAGTCCCTGAGGGTGACGCCCGCGATGGCCGCTGGCATAACCGATCACATTTGGACCGTTCGGGAATTGCTGGAGACCGCATGATACTACTTGGCTGCTTTCCACTTTGGCCGAGACCGCCACCACCTGACACCCCAGTCTGGGCTGGGGTGTAGAATGGCTGGCTAATGCGTGTGAAACTGTTGCTCCTTGGGCTATTCTGTGCTTCGCTGCAATCACAACCACCAGCCCCAGCTCCACGAGAAACCGCACAGGAAAATCAGGACAAGACTGCACCAAAAACTAACAAAAGCGCCCCAGAGAACGACCCGGCGAAAAGCACCGTTGTTAATAGCGTCACTGTAGTAACTGGCAGGGATCAGCAAGAATCCGGTAATCCAAGCGAGCGCAAAACGTCTACCGATTGGTGGGCGCTTGCGAATACAGGACTCATAACCATCTTCACGGGCGTACTCGCGTTTCTCGCGTACCAACAATGGCAGACCTTGAAAGGGCACGAGAAGGCATTTCTTGAACTCGCTGGATACATGCGCGACGGACTGGAAAAGACGACCGTAGCCGCCAACGCTGCTAGGGATTCTGCCGACGTTACCGCTGTACAACTGGAGTTGACTGAACGTCCATGGCTCTCGATTGAGACGGATGCCACCAGCGATCTTACCTACGACACTAGCGGACTCAATATTGGCAGCGAGGCGAGAATTACCAATACGGGGAAAACTCCCGCTGTTGGCACGCTGGCGGTTGTTCGCCCATATATCTCGGGAAGCAGAAATCGAGAAACGATAATGAAATCCCTGTGTGCAGAACTGGCGCAAGAGACCGGGCATAGTTACGCCATCTTCCCGCAAGACACAGCCGTGCTTTCGCGAAAAGTGAACGTCAACCGGAACGCACTTCAAGCCAGCGTCGAACCAGGCTCTAATATCATCAGCATCGGCTTCATCACGGCTGTCGTGTACCGTTCGACTTTTACTTCCAAAATATATTACACGGTACGGTTTAACCAGATTGTTCGCTTTGATGGAGAGCGCGAATGGTTCGGTCTTGAGGTGGACAATCTGATTCATCTCAAAGACGTTCGGGTACTGCGGAATCACTCCCCACTTATCGGAGAGATTGACAGACAGCAAAGCGGCGAGACCGGAAACGAGCGCTAGGATCCGATCAACGCTCATTTAGCGGAGTACCCGCTAGCGGGTGAGTTTCAGGCTATCGGTCATGGTTTTGGCTGCATCGTCGACCTCGTAGACGATTCGGTAATCACCCACGCGAATACGCCACTCTTTATCACCGCCCTTGAGCTTTCTACAGCCAGGCGGGCGGGGGGACGCGGCCAGATCCTCGATACGCGTCAGGATTCGGGCAACCACCTTCGAGGCAAGTCCGTGCAATTCTTTTTCGGCGCCTTCGGTTAGCGCAACGCGATAACTAGGCACGCTGGAGCTTGCCGCTTTTAGTGAGGCCGGCCTTTACCTGCGCAAGAGGAATCCGCTTCTCGTTCCGCCGCAAGCGCGAGACAAGCAGATCCTCAATGTCTTCCCAGAGCTCGCGATGCACTTTGAGGTCGATTTGAACAGCTACCTTGCGGCCCTTCTCGTCGGTGACAAACTGAATTCCGCTCATGCTTCATTGTCCTTCAGGCGATGTCCTCCGCGCTACGGAAGGCTCACGCCCGAGACCAACTCGGCCACTACCCAGCACAAACAAAATGTCGAGCCCAAAGCCGCCAAGCCGCCGGACCGGCGACGGAGAAGCTTCGTCCACAGGGGGTGCATGAGTAGCAATGAAATTGCGAACATAAGCGGAAGGTAAAGGCAGGCCGCCCGTGCGGCGGAGTCCCAGGGAAGCGCGCGTTGACCGAAGTAACGGACCATCTGTACGAACCACGCCATCACAAGCGTCGTTCCCGCTAGCAACATGCACCGACGCTCGAAATTCTCGTCTCGGCTTAACTCGGCCAATGGTTTCTCACCGAACAGAGGACCATCGCTAGGGTGCTTGACTGCGGACTCCACTGAAAACCGCCCATGGAAGCGGCCCAACTCGTTCAACAATTCAAGCGATACACTTTCCATCTCCTGATCGAAGATCACCAGCTTCTCCTCCAGATACCGGTAGCACCACAATGCAACCACGCCGACCATGAGACCGAATGCTGTGGGCCACATCGATTCCGACAGACCTTTGTTGACCGCCGCTCGTCCGGCGGCCATGCTGGTTCCGAGGCCCTGAAACGAATTCACGATGCCCAAGACGTTGCCGAACAGCCCGATCCACGGAGCAACGCAGGCTAAGGTTGCAAGGCTGTACAGCCCCTGTTTCATCTCTTCGTGAACCAGGGCCGAAGAACGCTTCGACGCCCGAGCCACCGCTTCGAGGATCGCCGAATCGAATTGAGCCAGCACGGATTACCTCAATCACTTTGACGCCAATCGAATTCCTTTTGTGCCTGACATCAAATCGTAAACATTCCAATGCTGAGTTACCCACCCTCTCGCCGCTACAATAGAGGAAGCGAATGGTCAAGGACGGAATCTACTACGGCGTCGCCCTATCGGCGGCCGGCGCTCTGCTCTGGTATTTGCTCAACCCGGCCTTCGCCGCGCCCTTGTTCGTGCTCGCGCTCTTCTGCCTCTATTTCTTCCGCGATCCCGATCGCGCCATCCCGGACGGCCCCGTGGCGGTTTCGCCCGCCGACGGCAAAGTGGTCGGCATCATCGGCGACGGCGACGGCGCCGAAAGCACGCGCATCAGCATCTTCCTCAACATTTTCGACGTTCACGTCAACCGCGCGCCCATCGCCGGAAAGATCGCGAACGTCGATTACACCAAGGGCCAATTTCTGGTGGCGAGCCGTGAAGATGGCCAGTTCGCAGAACGAGCGCAATACAGTGACGATTCGGAACGGCCGGCGAATCCACCTGCGTCCGCTTCGCCCAAATCGCCGGACTCATCGCGCGCCGCATCGTGTTCTATAAGAAACCGGGCGACACCGTCGCCAAAGGCGAGCGCGTGGGGCTCATCAAGTTTGGGTCCCGGGTCGATATTTTCTTAGGCCCCGAATGGGAAATCAAGGTACGGCCTGGCGAGCGCGTCTCGGGCGGCTCCAGCATCCTGGCGCAGCGCCGGGAAATGACGAGGCCCAGTTGATGGCGCGGCTCACGCTCAAGGAACGGTTCTTCGATCCGCGCCCGCACTCGCGGCGGCCCCGGCGCGCAGCCTATGCTCTGCCGACGCTATTTACGGCGGGCAATATTTTCCTGGGATTCATCGCCATTCTGCGCTCGGTGGAAGGCGCGCTTCTGGCGGCCACCGGGCAACTCGGCCCCAATCCGCATTTCGAGGTAGCGGCCAAGGCGATCGGCGCCGCGGTGGTGCTGGACGGCCTGGACGGCCGCATCGCACGCATGACGAACACGGTCAGCGATTTCGGCCGCGAGATGGATTCGCTCGCCGACGTGATCACCTTCGGCATCGCTCCCGCCGTTCTCGCCTACACCTGGGGCGTGCAGTTCGTGGTGCCCGGCGGATTCCTGATGGACCACCGCGCCGGCTATTTCCTGGCCTTCCTCTTCCTGCTGTGCGGCGCCGCGCGGCTGGCCCGTTTCAACGTCCAGACCAACCCGGTGCCCAAGAATCCCGGCCGTCCGGATCGCAAATACTTCGTCGGGCTGCCGATTCCAGCCGCGGCGGGATTGGTGGCCGCCATCGTTTACGCCAACGATAGCGTGCCCGTGGAATGGTGGATCCTTTCGGTCTTTTGGCTCGGCGTGCTCGCTTTGCTCTCGTTCCTGATGGTCAGCACCTGGCGGTATCCGAGCTTCAAGGAGATTCACCTCACCGGCCCGCGCTCGCCGCTCACCGTCATCCTGTTTGGCGCGCTCATTTATTTGATCTGGAATTATTCCCAGCCCGTGCTGCTGGCACTGGCCACCCTTATATGTCAGCACCGGTATCGTGATTCGGGCGGCGGGTATTATCCGGCGCAAGTTCCGTCCTCAACCCCCATCGCCTCAGCCGGAGCATCAAACTGGTTAGCATGCATGCCCATCGCAGCGGCCGCCGGACTTCCATCGCAATTGTCGGCGGCGAGACGCTCCTGGGAAAAGAAGTCCACGAGCTTCTGGAAGCGCGAAAGATTCCGGCGAACATCCAGTTGGTCGCTTCCTTCGACCCGGACAGATCCAGCGAAAGCTGCCAGTATTCTCGCCGTAGGCAAGGAAGAGCCGCTCGTCATGAGCTTCCATCGAAGCCGCCGACTTAGGCTCCGCGCAAATCGTCATCCTGGCCGCTTCCAAGGAATCGGGCCACAAGGTCTACGAGAAAATCCGCGGCGCGAAGCCTGCGCCGGTGGTCATCGATCTCACCGGCGCGCTGGAGGATTTGGCCGAGTCGCGCCTGCGCGCGTCCGATGGTGGAACCAGCCGGCTTCGACGCCAAGGGTCCGGTTCAAACCGTCGCACATCCGGCCGCCATCGCGATCGCGCTGCTGCTCACGCATCTCCAGAAAGCCGGCGCGATCCGGCGGTCGGTGATCGAGATCTTCGAGCCCGTAAGCGAGCGCGGCAAGGCCGGAATCGACGAGCTGCAAAAGCAGGCCGTCGCGTTGCTCTCCTTCAAGCCCTTGCCGAAAGCCGTATTCGACGCGCAGGTCAGCTTCAACATGTTGTCGCAATATGGCTCCGACGCGCCGCTTTCGCTGGAAGAGATCGAACTGAAGATTGACCGGCATCTGGCCAGCCTGCTGGCGGCGTTGGACAAAGATGGAGGCGCTCCCATGCCCTCCTTGCGACTTATTCAAGCGCCGGTGTTCCATGGTTACAGCATCTCGGCCTGGGTAGAATTTGAAGAGAACCCCGGAATGGATCAGCATCTTCCAGGCGCTTGGATCGAGCAACATCGACGTCCGCACCAAAGACCACGAGCCGCCCACCAACGTGGGCGTCGCCGGACAGGGCGGCATCACCGTGGGCTCCATCGCGCAGGATCGCAATCAGCCGCGCGCCTGGTGGTTCTGGATGGTGGCGGACAATCTGCAAATCGTGGCCGAAAACGCTGGGGAGGTTGTACGTGAGTATTTGGAATAGGCCGGGCGCGCTGGTCTACTTGGCGTGCGTCTGCCTGGCGCTCACGTTCCTGCGGTTACCATGTGGCCGGGCAAGCCAACCTGGTGCCGAAAACGGTCCACACCATCGCCGTGCCGCCCTTTGCCAACGCCACCGTCCGCTACAAGCTCAGCGACCTTCTTCCGGAAGCCATCAGCCGCGAGTTGATCTCGCGCACGCACTACCAGATCGTCAACGATCCCACGCAGGCCGATGCCGTGCTGCGCGGCACCGTGATCAACTACATCGCCTATCCCACGCTGATCGATCAATCCACCGGCAGAACCAGCGGCCTCCAGATCAACGTGCAGATTGGAAGTCAGCCTGGTGGAGCGTTCCACGGGCAAAGTGATTTACGCCCGGCCGAATTTTGAGGCGCACGAACGCTACGAGTTGTCGGTCACCAACAACATGCAGTACTTCGACGAAAGCGGCGCCGCGCTGCAACGCTTGAGCAAGGATGTGGCGCGCGACTTGGTCACCTCCATCCTGGAGAACTTTTTGAGCCCCGAACAGTTTCTGCAACGCGTCCAGAAAGCGCCGCCCGCGCCGGTGTATCTGTTCCTTGGGCCGGAGGTGTATCAACTCAGCGCCTGCCGCCGCGCGCTGGTGGAGAAGGTGCTCGCGCCCCGAAGATCGTGAGAACGGTCTGAGCCGGCACGATCTGGAAGAGACCACGCTCGCCAATGTGCTGGACGACGCCCGTTCGCTGTCGCTCTTTGCGCCCAATCGCGTGGTGTGGGTTTCAGGCGCCGAGACTGCGCTGCCGCGCGGCCGCGGCGCGAGTGATGACGAAAACTCCGCCGCGGCGGAACTGGCCGCTTATCTGAAGGACCCCACTCCCGGCACGGTGCTGGTATTCGAAGCCAGCCGCTACGATTTTGAGGGCGAAGACCGCGCCAAGCTGGAACGCGTGCAGAAGTTCTACTCCGCTATTCCGGAGGTGGTGGAACTACGGCCTTACACGCTCGAATCGGCGCGCCGCCTGGCGCAGGATCTCGCCAAGGAAGCCGGCCTGCAAATCGGCCTCGCTGAAATCGGACTGCTGGTGGAATCGCTGGCCGCCGACGCCGGCCGCATCGCGAACGAGATCGAGAAGCTGCGGCTTTACACCGGCGGCACGCGCAAAGTGACGGCGGACGATATCCTGCGCCTGGTTCCGAATGCTCAGCATCCACGATTTTCGCGCTTGGTGGGAGCGCTGGGACGCGGGCGATCGCAAACGGGCGCTCGACAGCCTGGACACGCTGTTCCGTGAAGGCGAATATCTTCCGCTGGCCCTGACGTTTCTCGCCACGCAATTCCGGCTGGCGATGGCGGCGCGCGATTCCGGGCTGAAGACGCTCGCAGCAGATCCAGTCGCAGTTCTCGCAGCAGGGCATTCGCATCTGGCGGGATCGCGCCGAGCAGGTTTATCAAACCGTGGGAGCATTCCCGGGCGATAAGCTTGGCCCGGGCCATCGAGAAGATCTTCTGGGCCGACAAAGCGCTACGGGATACGCGGCCGGATGACCGCGTGGTGATGGAAGAACTGGTCCTGAGTTTGACTAACTGAACCGCGACCGTGACCCTGTTAAGGGCCAAGGGAGCGTCCCTACACAATCGCTTTGAGCCTGGCTTGCAGCCGGCTCTTGTAACGCGCCGCGGTGTTCTTCTTGATGATGCCCCAGCGAGCCGAACGGTCGATCAGCGAAAAGGTGGCCGGCAGCGCATCGTTCGCGCCTTTGGAGTCTTTGGAACCGATCAGCCGGCGCATCGACCGGATCTGATGACGAAGCCGCGATTTGCGGAGACGATTCACCACCGTCTTCCGCTTGGTCTGGCGCATGCGCTTCAGCGCTGAAAGTGTGTTTGCCATTCTTGTACAGATAACAGAATAACCCATCCGTTGGCCGAAACTCAACGCGTAGCTTGTTGGGCCAGGACCACTAGGACGCGAGGATCTTGACATACTTGCCCATATTGTATATATTGTCTATCGACTTAATATACAACTGCCGTGCCCAAACACATCCTATCTCTCACTTCTACTTTCGCCCTCGCGGCGCTCGCCTTCCTGGGCGGCTGTTCCTCCAAAACCGAAGCTACCAGCGGGCCGTCTACCGTCCACCTGCTGAACGTCTCCTACGACCCCACACGTGAGCTGTACCAGCAGTTCAACAAAGCCTTTGCGGACGATTGGAAGCAGAAAACCGGCCAGATCGTAAGCATCGAGCAGTCCCACGGCGGCTCCGGCAAACAGGCGCGCTCGGTAATCGATGGCCTGCAAGCCGACGTCGTTACGCTTGGCGTGGCTTCCGACATCGATGCCATCGTCGACAAGGGCCATGCCATCAACCCCGGCTGGGAAACGCTTCTGCCGAACAATGCCACACCGTACACGTCGACTATTGTCTTCCTGGTCCGAAAAGGCAACCCCAAGGGCATTCATGACTGGCCGGACGTCATTCGGAAGGGCGTCAGCGTCATCACCCCGAATCCAAAAACCTCCAGTGGCGCTCGCTGGAATTATCTCGCGGCCTGGGGTTACGCCTGGAATCATTCGGGCCACGACCAAAAGAAAACTCGCGATTTCATCGCCGCGCTATATAAGAACGTTCCCGTGCTGGACTCGGGAGCTCGCGGCTCAACCACCACATTCGTCGAGCACGGCTTAGGCGACGTGCTGCTCACCTGGGAGAACGAAGCCTATCTGGCGCTGAAGGAATTCGGCTCCGACAAATTCGAGATCGTTAACCCTTCCTCCAGCATTCTGGCCGAGCCGCCGGTTGCCGTCGTCGACAAATACGTCGACCAGCATGGCACGCGCGCGGTAGCGGAAGCCTATCTCAAGTACCTCTACACCGACGCGGGCCAGGAAATCGCGGCGAAGAACTTCTACCGGCCGCGCACGCCGGCTGTGCTCGCCAAATACAAGAGCCAGTTCCCCGACATCCAGCTCTTCACCATCACCGATGTCGCCGGGCCCTGGAAGGAAGTGCAGCCCAAGCATTTCGCCGATCACGGCATCTTCGATCAGCTCTACAAGCCGCAAAGTTAAGCGGAGCGCTCTTATATCATGACCCGGCTACGGCAGCACAGCGTCATTCCAGGCTTCGGCCTCACGTTAGGATACACGCTGTCCTATTTGAGCCTGATTGTGCTGATCCCGCTATCGGCCCTGGCGGTGAAGGGCGCCGCGCAGCCCTGGGCGCAATTCAGCGAGGCGGTCTTCGATCCGCGAACGCTGGCTGCCTGGCGGCTCACCTTCGGCACGGCTTTCGTCGCGTCGTTAATCAACGCATTCTTCGGACTGATTGTCGCCTGGACGTTGGTGCGCTACGATTTTCCTGGCCGCCGCATTCTGGACGCGCTGATCGACGTGCCTTTCGCACTGCCTACCGCCGTATCGGGCATCGCGCTCACCGCAATCTATTCGCAAAACGGCTGGATGGGCCGCTGGCTGCAACCGTTGGGCATCAAAGCGGCATTCTCTCCGCTCGGCATCGTGATCGCGCTCACCTTCATCGGGCTCCCCTTCATCGTCCGCACCGTTCAGCCGGCTGTCGAAGATCTGGATCCAGCGGTGGAAGAAGCTGCGTCGCTGCTGGGCGCCACTCGTTCAACGACACTGTGGAAAGTAATACTGCCGGCTCTGCAACCGGCGCTGATTGCCGGATTCATCACGGCGTTTGCGCGCGCTCTGGGAGAGTACGGATCGGTGATCTTCATCTCCGGCAACATGCCGATGAAAACCGAAATCGCCTCACTGCTCATTGTCACCAAGCTCGAACAATTCGATTATGCGGGCGCCGCGGCCATCGGTCTGCTTATGCTGGTCAGTTCGTTTGTCTTGCTGTTCACCGTCAATGTTGGCCAATGGTGGTCCACGCGGCACTTGCGGAGGGTGGCGTGATCTCGCAACGTCGCCAAGGCGAGCCTGTCTGGATGCGGACCCTTTTCATCGGGGCCTCGGTCGCCTTCGTTGGGCTGCTGATCCTGCTGCCGGTGATTTCGGTCTTCACCGAAGCTTTCCGCAAGGGTTTCTCTTTCTACCTCAGCAGCATTTCAGATCCGCTCGCCATGTCCGCTTTGAAGCTTACCCTGATCACGGCGGCCGTAACGCTCACCGCCAATCTCGTTTTCGGCCTCGCGGCATCCTGGCTCATTGCCAAGTTCAGCTTCCCGGGCCGCAACGTACTGCTCTCCTTGATCGACCTGCCATTCGCCGTTTCGCCGGTGATCTCAGGCCTGGTCTTCGTGCTGCTCTTCGGAGCGCAGGGCTGGTTTGGGGATTCGCTTTCGAGCCACGGTGTCCAGATCATCTTCGCGACACCCGGGGTGATCCTGGCCACCATCTTCGTCACGTTCCCCTTCATAGCTCGCGAGCTGATCCCGCTGATGCAAGAGCAGGGCGCCGAAGAAGAGGAAGCCGCGGTTCTGCTGGGCGCCAACGGTTGGCAGACCTTCCGGCGGGTGACGCTGCCCAACATCCGCTGGGCCCTGGTCTACGGCGTGGTGCTGGCAAATGCGCGCGCCATGGGCGAGTTTGGAGCGGTCTCCGTGGTGTCCGGGCACATTCGCGGCCGCACCAATACCCTGCCGCTCCACGTCGAGATTCTCTATAACGAATACAACTTTTCAGCCGCCTTCGCGGTGGCCAGCCTGTTGGCTTTACTGGCGCTGGTGACGCTGGTAGCCAAGGCCGCGCTGGAATGGCGCATCCAAGCTGAGGAACGGCCCGCCGTTATGGAAAGCGCCATGGAGGATATCGCTTAATTATGGCAATCGACGCCCGTCACGTCAGCAAATCGTTCGGGAACTATGCCGCCCTGCGCGACGTGGATCTGCACGTGGAACAAAGCGAGCTGATTGCTCTGCTCGGTCCCTCTGGCTCCGGCAAGACCACGCTGCTGCGCATCATCGCTGGCTTAGATACGCCGGATCCGAACCCCGAGACATCCGTCATCGTCGACGGCGAAGACATCCTGGACCGGCGGGGCAGCGAGCGGCGCGTCGGATTCGTGTTCCAGCATTATGCTCTGTTCCGTCACATGACGGTGTTCGAAAACATCGCCTTTGGCCTTCGCGTGCGCCCGCGCAAGCTGCGTCCGCGAGAACCGGAGCTGCGCCGCAAAGTGAACGAGCTGCTGGAACTGATCCAGCTTGGCCGCTGGTGCAATCACTATCCATCGCAGCTTTCCGGCGGCCAGCGGCAACGCGTGGCTTTGGCGCGCGCTCTGGCCATCGAACCGAGCGTCCTGCTGCTGGATGAACCCTTCGGAGCGCTGGACGCCAAGGTGCGGCAGGAGCTGCGCCGCTGGCTCCGAACGCTGCACGCCAAAATCGCCGTCACCAGTGTACTGGTGACCCACGACCAGGAAGAGGCCCTGGAAGTGGCCGACCGGATCGTCATCATGAACCAGGGCCGCATCGAACAGACCGGCACGCCCGACGAAGTGTTCCACAATCCGGCGTCCGAGTTTGTGGTGACCTTCCTTGGCAACGTGAATCTGTTTCACGGTCGCGCCGAATCGAACGGCCACGCGCCGCGCCTTTTTGTTCGCCCGCACGAACTCGAGATTGAACGGCATCCATCGAATGGCGACTCGGTGGCCGCCCGCATCCACCGTATCCGCTCCGCCGGACCCATCGTACGCGTGGAATTGAGCAGCGATCAGAACGATTCGATCACCGTGGAAATGACTCACGAACGATACCAGGACTTGACCCTCAAAACAGGCGAAACGGTTTTCGTCAAAATGCGTGACGTACGGGTGTTCGTCGCGTCAAGATAGGCTGCGCTGGGGATTAGCGGCTAGGGATTGGCGGCACTGGCACGCGGTACGTTCCTGTGGGCTCGTTGATCGTCCGAAGGTGTCGTCTCTCCGATCGACCTGCGGCGGTGTTTCGATAAGTCTTCCTAAACGCAGCTCGTGCCTGGCCCGCCAATCGCCAACCGCCAATCCCGGGCCGGAAGCGCTCCTAGCGCTTCCAACCCCTAAAGCTTTCCCCCTAGTCGCCGATAGCAAGACTAGGTGCCACTCACGGAAATATCGCCGGAACTGGCCGACGCCGCCGATGTACTCAGCGATCAGCTTCGCGTCCATTTGCACCGCCTGGCTGTGTTTCTGCTGCCGCACGCCGAAACCCTGGATCGGCGCTTCCTCGCGAAGCTGAGAAAAGGCCCCTCCGAACCGCGGCAATTCCAGCCCCGCCTTTTCGAACCAAAGATCCGCGTGGCGCTCGCTTCCATCACGCCCGGCGCTGCCGCGCGCATTCTGGCCAGCGGCCTGCCGCCGCTCAAGTTCATCGAGCAGGTGGAATACAACGGCCGTCGTCTGGCGAAGCTGAATCTCCCGCCGAGCAGCATCGTCGAAGCCCTGCAGGAATATGACCGCCTGCTCACTCCCATGCTGCGAAAGCTGCTCCCCAATGAGTACGCCAACTTCCAGTGGGTGCGCGAGCAACTGCACTTCTGCGTCATCCTGACGCTGAACAACGCGTATTATCAGGTCCGCGAGGCCGAAACACAGGCCTTCTACGAGCTGTTCCGGGTGGAGCTGGAATCGCGCAATCTGGACGAATTGCTGCGCCGCTTTCTGAACGCCCTGGTCCAGGTTTGCCACGCCGACGCCGGCCACTTGTATTTGCTGAACGATAAGCGCAGCGCCTGGATGTTGCGGGCGCAGGCTCGAAACGCGCGGCCAAAACAAGCCGGCATTGGCGCAAGTTCCGAACGGCCGGGCCCGGATGCGTACGCTGGCCCATTCGCGGCAGATCGAGATGAAGGACGGCGGAGCTGGGCAGTCTACTGCTGGAGCCGGCCTGGAAGGAGCGGTTTCCAGACCGTCTGGTCCATTCCGCTGGCTACCGGTGGCCGCACCGCGGGCGTGATGCAGTTCGGCTTCTCGAAGTCCTACGAGTGGCTGCCGCGCGAGCAGGAATTGCTGGCCGCCGCCGCGGAGCGCTGCCTGATGGCCGCCGAAAAAGCTCGCCTGATGGAAGACCTGGCCGCGCGCGAAGAGCAAGTCCGGCAACTCGCCGAGCACATGCTGCACGTGGAAGAAATCGAGCGCCGCCGCATCAGCCGCGAGTTGCACGACGAAGCTGGCCAGTCGCTGCTGTGCATCCGTCTGCAAATGGAAATGCTCGAGCAGGCCATCCCGTCGGTGCACGCCGAGTGGATCGGCAAGCTGCGCGAGGCGCGGGACCTTACCGAGCGCACCATTCTCGAGATGCGGCGCCTGATCGCCGCCTTAAGCCCGGCGGTATTGGAGCAGCTCGGGCTTGGGAGCCGCCCTGCGGCAACTGGTGAACCGTTTCCGGCGCCTGCATCCCATCCGCGTCAAAGCTGCTGCTGGGCCGGCTGGGACGGCTGCCGCAACACACTGAAATTATTGTGTATAGGCTGGTGCAAGAGTGCTGTAACAATATCGCCAAGCACTCAGCCGCCAGCAACGTAAACATTTCTGTGAGTTCGGCCGATGGATGGGTGAGACTGGCCGTTGAGGACAACGGAGTCGGATTTAGAGTCGAGGAAGCGCTGGCTCGGAAAGATTCGTTTGGACTTTCTGGCATGAGGGAGCGCGTTGCCCTACTCGGTGGCAGATTTGAGATTCGCAGTTATCCCAAGAATTGGGTCCGGCAACGGAATCAGCAATGGGACCGGCATGGGACCAGCAGATGTCGGAAAAAGATCGGTTGATCGTAAGAGAACAGGACGGGGTACCAAGATTTTGATCCGTCTTCCGGTAGCCAAGCAGCCGCCGGAATCGAGTTCGATCGAGCCAATCGCCGCCAAGCCGATGGGAGCGAAGACGACCTGCGCGGAGGATCAGAGCAGCCGGTGCAGTGGGGGCATAGCAGCCCGGCGGCCTGAGTCGGAGGCAGAAGCAAGCTCCGCAGGTGGAAAGCTCAAGCTTAGGAAAGGGATTCGAGACAGTACCGGGGTAAACGTTATGGCCAAGACTCGCATCATGTTGGCGGATGATCACACGCTCTTTCGCCAGGGCATCAGAACCCTGATTTCCGCGGAAGCCGATATGGAAGTGGTTGGCGAAGCTTCCAATGGCGGCGACGCCGTCGAGAAAGCCGCCGAACTCCGTCCAGACGTCGTGCTGATGGACATCGGCATGCCCGGTCTCAGCAGTTTCGAAGCCACCCGGCAAATCAAGAAGAACCGTCCCGAAACAAAGGTCCTTTTTCTCACCATGTACGACGACGAAGATTACCTGGTGGAAGGAATGGAAGTGGGCGCCAGCGGCTATGTCCTCAAGGACAGCCCCTCAGCCCAACTAGTGGCCGCCGTCCGCGATATTTGCCGGGGCGGCAGTTACCTCAGCCCCCGCATGCTGTCGCAGCTGGTGGACGATTTCCGGTCGCGCATCAAGTCCGCCAATCGGCTGCCCCGCTTCGCCACCCTCACCACGCGCGAGCGCGAAGTGCTGAAGATGCTGGCCGAAGGCAACTCGGTGAAAGAGATCGCCTGCGATCTGAACCTAAGCGTCAAAACCGTGGAAGCGCACAAGTTCAACCTGATGCGCAAGCTCGACATCCACAACAAAGCCCAGCTCGTGCAGTACGCCATCCAAAAGAAAATCATCAAGATCCCCAACCTGGCGTAGCCGGCCAGTTCGCCGCGCTACCATGAAGTTGGTGTGAACCGCCCCATTCTCACGGTACCGGTCCAAAAAGTCGAAGGCCATTCCTCCGCCCCATTCCAAGACTTGCTGGCCGTCGAAGAGCCCCTTGAGATCCGCCTTGGCGACAGATCCATCTCCATCACGATGCGCACCCCTGGCAACGATTTCGAGTTGGCCGCCGGCTTCCTGTTCAGCGAAGAGTATCCTGCACAGCGCCGATCAGATTCGCGAAATACGCTGGTCGCACGTCCCTAACGGCAACCCGCGCCAGCTGGGCAACTCCGTCACGGTAGAGCTGAACCCCGGCGTCGAGCTTGATCTCGATCGCCTGGAACGCCACTTCTACACCACCTCCAGCTGCGGGGTCTGCGGCAAAGCTTCCATCGAAGCCGTTCAGGCACAGATGCAAATGCAGGGCTGCCCGGTGCTGCCGCGCGACGCGCCGATGGTCGAATCCGGCGTCATTCATCGTCTTCCCGACGCCCTGCGGCGAGCGCAGCCGGTCTTTGAGCGAACCGGCGGGTTGCACGCGGCGGCGCTGTTCTCGCCCCAAGGCGAGCTTCAGCTTTTGCGGGAGGACGTGGGCCGGCACAACGCGGTGGATAAACTGGTCGGCGCCGAAATGCTGGCCGGCCACACGCCGCTCTCGAATCATTTGCTGTTCGTCAGCAGCCGCGCCAGCTTCGAGCTGGTGCAAAAAGCGCTGATGGCCGGCATCCCGCTGCTGGCCGCCGTGGGCGCGCCCTCCAGCCTGGCTGTCGAAACCGCGCAGCGCTTCAACTTGACGCTGCTCGGATTCGTGCGCGACAGCCGTTTTAACATCTATTCAGGAGCACAGAGAATCCAATGAAACTCCGCGTCATATGAAACTCCGCATCCATGGAAACTCACTGCGGCTGCGGCTCAACCAATCCGAAGTGGCCCAGTTCAGCAAGACCGGTTTTGTCGAAGACAGCATCCAGTTCGCGCCCGGCGTGAGCTTCGCTTATACGCTGGAATCGATGATCCAGCCTCAGTGCGCCGCAAGCCCTCTACGCCAACGGCTCTCTGCGGATTCAAGTTCCAGGCGCCGCCGCCACCGATTGGGCCTGCTCAGACCGCGTGGGCATTTCTGGCGACCAACCGCTCGAATCCGGCCAGCGCCTTTCCATACTGATTGAAAAAGATTTCCAGTGCCTGCACGGCGACGACGCTCGGGATCCCGACGCCTACCCCAACCCGCTGGAAGAAGTTGTTTCTGAACCCCGACCGTGAGGGAGTGTCCGCGGTTCTGAACCCCGACCGTGAGGGAGGGTTGCCCCAATGGAAAAGGGCGCCGATGTTGTCGTGCGCCCTTCGTCGCGTCGTTCGGAGTCGACCCTGGAGTTATGACTTCTTGGTCCCCTTCTGATCGGGGTTCCACGGCCTGCCGGACAAACCTACGTTATCACGAAATCTTCTCGGCAATCGACTTGGCTTGCAGAAACTGCAGCAGGTAATCCGGTCCGCCCGCCTTGGAATCCGTCCCCGACATGTTGAACCCGCCAAACGGATGCGCGCCCACCATCGCTCCCGTACACTTGCGATTGATGTACAGGTTCCCGACGAAGAACTGCTCGCGCGCCTGGCGGATTTTTTCGGGATTGTTGGTGTACACGGCGCCGGTCAGCCCATATTCGGAATCGTTGGCCAGCTCCAGCGCATGGTCGAAATCGCGCGCCTTAGCCACCGCCAGCACCGGCCCAAAAATCTCCTCCTGGAAGATACGCGCTTTCGAATCGATGTCGGCGATCACGGTTGGCTGTACGAAGTAGCCATCGCCCGGAGCCTTCCCGCCTCCCGCCACCAGCCGGCCTTCCTTTTTGCCCACTTCCACATATTCCAAGATCGATTTCATCGCGCCTTCGTTGATCACCGGCCCCATGTAATTTCCGGAGTCTTCCGCCGACCCAACCTTCAACCCCGCCACTTCGGCCTTCAGCTTGTCAACGAACTCGTCGTAAATGGCCGCGTCCACAATGGCGCGCGAGCAGGCCGAGCATTTCTGCCCTTGAAACCCGAACGCCGACCACAGCACGCCCTTCACCGCGCTATCGATATCGGCCTCCCGATCCACCACGATGGCATCCTTGCCGCCCATCTCCGCGACCACGCGCTTAATCCAGCGCTGACCCTTGCGCGGCTTGGCCGCCAGCTCGTTGATGCGCAGCCCCACTTCTTTGGACCCGGTGAACGCGATGAATCGCGTCAGCGGATGCTCCACCAAAACGTCGCCCACCACCGCGCCGCTGCCCACCAGCATGGAGAACGATTGCGGAGGGAACCCGGCTTCCAGCAGCACTTCGGCGAACTTGGCCGCAATGGTCGGCGAGTCGCTGGATGGCTTGATCACCACCGTGTTCCCCGCCACCAGCGCGGCGGTGGTCATCCCCACCATGATGGCCAGCGGAAAATTCCAGGGCGGAACGATTACGCCCACGCCCAACGGCAGGTAGAACAATTCGTCCTTTTCGCCGGGCAACTGCAGCAGCGGATCCGGCTTGGCCAGGCGCTGCATCTGGCGCGCGTAATATTCGCAGAAGTCGATGGCCTCGGAAACATCCGCGTCCGCTTCGGGCCACGTCTTGCCCGCTTCGAAGACCAGCCAGGCGTCGAACTCAAACTTCCGCTGGCGGAACAACTCGGCCGCGCGCAGCAGAATTCCCGCGCGAGTCTCGGCCGGCACCGCAGCCCACTCCGGAAAATATGCGTGAGCCGCTTCCACCGCTTCTTCGCGCCATGCGCCGCCGTGGCCTTGTTGTGAACGCCGACGATCTCGCTCGGCTTCGACGGATTCAGCGACTTCAACTAAGTCCCCGGTCTTTCGCGCCGCCCGGCGATCAGCAACTCGTATTCGCGCCCTAACTGCGCCCGCACCTCGCGCAACGCCCGCTCCATCGCCTCGCGATTGGCCGGCTTCGAAAAATCGGCCACCGGCTCATTGGAAAATGGCTTCGCCGCCTTCACCGGCTCTGCAATCGTGGTGGCATGCATGTGTCCTTTGGATGTTATCCCTTCAAATTGGATGCGGTGCTCTCGACGATCTTGCGTCCGCGCTCGAACATGTCCGCCGCTTCATCCGCCAGCTTGCGCCCGCGCTCGTACATTTCCCGCCCGCGATCCAGCAAATCGCCCCCGGAATCGGCCAGCGCATCCCGACCCCTTTGCGCCTTCCGTGTGAGCTGCCGCCGCGTATCTTCGCCGGTGGCCGGCGCATAGAGCAACGCCACCGTCGCGCCAATCGCAATTCCCGCCATGAACCACACCGCTTTGCTGCCGTATTCTTCCGCCATGAACCCTCCCTATTTATTCTAACGCCCGATGCGCGACTACAATCCTCTAGAATCAAAGCGTGCCTCCTCGGAATCAAATCTTGAAGATGAACTGGATCTGATCACGGTGTATCGCTCCATGGACGCGGACGCCGGCCGAAGACGCCGAATGCATCGTCGAACTGTTGACGGACGCTGGGATTCAAGCGGTGTTGCTGGACGATTCCGCGCCCGGCGTGCCCGAAGGCGTTTTCGAAGTCCGCGTGCCGCGCCGCCGACGCCGCCCGCGCCGAAGAGATGATCGCCGAGAATCCGCCGTCCGACGAAGCCGAAGAAGTGGACACTTCGCCCGCGCTTGACCTGGAGACCATCGCCAGCGCCGCCAGTGAAATGGAGGCCATGGGTATCAAGAATCTCCTGGAGTCGAACGGCATCGCGGCCGTGCTGGTGGGCGATTCGGTGCTGCCCAACTTTCCCTTCGAGGTCCGCGTGGCTCACGATCAAGTGGACCGCGCCCGCCTATTGATCGCCGACGCGGAAGCCAAGCGGGCCGGCCGCCGCCGAAGAAGCCGAACGCGCTTCGGAATCCGGATCGCACGCCTCGAACGATGACCGACTGCAACCTAGGGCGCGGTTTTGACAGCGCCGGCTCGTTCGCGTGCAGGAACCAGCGGTCGATTACGACATCGCGCACAAACCAGCGCGCGCCCAGCAGCCGCCTTCCCACCGCGCCGATCCAGGCCGACGGCAGACGCTCGCCAACCCGCGACGCCCAGTCCTGGCCCGACGTCCCAAACCGCTCCGCCAGCAGCTTTCCATAAGCCGCCCAGCGACTCGCGCGAGTAGTCTCCCTTGCGCCGCCAAGATGGCTTGCGCCGCCAGCAGGCCCGATTCGATGGCCGGCCGAATCCCCTCGCCACTCTGCTTATAGGCCAAACCCGCCGCGTCCCCGATCAGCAAAACGCCGTCATCGGCCACCTTGCGCTCGGAGACTCCATACAGCAAATACGCGTGACCCAGCAGCGCCGCCGGAACATCGAACGAAATCCGGCCCGTCGGCTTTCAAAAATCGCACGAACGCGGCCACGTGCTCCGACAGCCGGTGTTGATCCATTCGCCCCAGGCCGATGTTCAGGAAATTGTTCTTGCGAAAGCACCAGCCGTAGCCTTTGATGTCCGCGCAGAAATAGAGCTCCGGCGTATCGGCGCGAACGCGGCATCCGGCCTGTTGCCGGGCGTCCATCTCGAACTCGGCCTCTTGCGCCACCACCGCGTTTTCGCGCGGCGGCTTGGCGCCCGTCAGCTTGGCCACCGGACAAAAGTGCCCGCCCGCGCCCACCAGCAGACGCGCTCTGTGTCCGCCCATTGACAATCCAGCCGCCTTCTGTCACGCTGCAGGCTGGTGAGCGCGATGCCTTCCATCAGCCGCGCGCCCGATCGCCGCAACAGATAATCGTCGAACTCGCGCCGGCGGATCCCATAGCTCACCGTGGTGTTGTAGCCGGTATCGAGCGCCGGTCCGCCGATCCATCCGGTGCGAAACCCGGTGATGGGCTGCAGCACACGGCCGCGCCGCGTATTCGTCGGGATCGATCGCCAAGCTCGCTGAGCACCTGCGGCGTGATCCATCCGCCGCAGATTTTATCGCGCGGAAAGGTCTGCCGATCGAGAATCGCGACGTCCAGCCCGGAGCCTCGCAGCCCCCACGCGCAGGACGAGCCCGCCGGCCCTCCGCCCACGATCAGGACATCGCATGCGTCCATTTGACCTTCTCGCGGACCTTCTCCATCACCGGCTTCGCATCCTCGCAACTCGGCTTCAGCATCGCGCGTACAGCGGATCGCGCGTCCAGAAAATCGGCTCGCGTTGCGAGCCGGTAAAGAGAATCTGGAACAACTGCAAATGGCCGCCGCGAAACGCCGCGATGGATCCCGCCAGGTACAGCCGCCAGGCGCGCACGAAGCGGGAATCGTACATCGCCGTCACCTGCTGCCTGGACTTTTCAAAGCGCTCCAGCCAATGCTCCAGCGTCTTGGCGTAGTGCATGCGCAGATTCTCCACGTCCAGAACCGAGTAGTTCCTGGGCTCCAGAACCTTCAAAGATTCGCGCAGCGACGGAACAAATCCTCCGGGAAAATGTGCTTGCGAATCCAGCGGCTGAAAACCGCAGGATAGTTTCGCCCGATGAAGTGCAGCAGCCCGCGGCCGGTGTCGCCGATGCTGCGATGGATGATTTCGGAAAATTCCTGGAAGTGATCCAGCCCGACGTGCTCCAGCATGCCCACCGAAACGAACACGTCGAATTTTCCCGAGATGGCCCGGTAGTCGTCTTCGATGTATTCCACGCGGTCGGCTCAGCCCCTCCGCTCGCGCTCGCTCGCGCGCGAAGGCAATTTGCTCGTGCGAAACGTTGTACGCTTTCACCGACACGCCATACTCCCGGGCCATGTGAAGCGCCAGCGCTCCCCAGCCGCAGCCCGCTTCCACCACCGTCTCACCGGGCTGCAACCGCAGCTTACGGCAGACGTGATCCATCTTGGCGATTTGCGCGTGCTTCTAGCGTCGAGGACGGCGTGGGGAAGTACGCGCAGGTGTAGAGCAGTTGTTCGTCCAGCCACAGCTTATAGAAATCGTTCCCCAGATCGTAATGGCGGTGGATGTTGTTGCGCGATCCGTGGCGCGAGTTGTCCTGAGATAGATCCATCCACTTGGAGGCCAGCTTGCGAATACCACTTGCCCGTGGCTGGACGAGTCTTTCCATGGCCTGATAGATGGCCTCGAGAAAACGCACCAGATCGCCTTCCACCTCGATGCGGCCGTCCATATACGCGTCGCCGAAGCTCACCTCCGGGTCACGCAGCAGGCCCGCCAGCGTGCTGCGATCCTGAATCACCATGGTGGCTACCGGAGCGCCGCCCAGGCGGAGAAACATCGGCGCCTCCCTTGACGCGAAGGCGAACCGGTGCCGAGCCGGTAGCATCAAGAATTCGTGACAGCAGCCATTCATCAGCGAAGCGTGGCAGAATCGCCATGTGCCTGGTCCTCCGGTTGGGCGAGCCGGGCGTACCCGGCCCTATTTAGATGATGTTACTACTCGCCGCTAACATTTTGGGGCTGCCGGCCGAGATCTCGCACTCCCGCATTTCGCATCCCGCATGTAAGACGCCGAAAGTCAATCAGGTTGACACGAATTGTCTGCTGTCCGGAGTCGCAGGGCCTGGCTTTCCTTGCCAGGGGAATGTGAAATTTACCCAACCTCCTGCGCCTTGTTCCTCAATCTAGTTGCGCGAAGTGCGGCATTCATTGCCGTGTAGAGTGCAAGAATTGCGGTCTCAAGCGATAAATCGGTGGTTCGGGGCGATGGTACTCCAAATGCTCAACAGGACTGATCAGTTCGCGAGTGAAATAAGAGCCTTAGTGTTAAACATATTTCCAAGACTGCCGTTAAGTACGGTTACAGGAGCCAGCTAACATGCACGCCCAGGTTATGCCGGACGCAAGAGTATTATCAGAGAAGTTGCGCCAAACGAAGTTCTCCCCGAATCGCACCAGGCTGATCGCGATTCTTCGGACCAGCCCGTAGGTTCCCTGGCCCGTTTTGCCGCCAGCTCCGGCGCCAGCTTGGCGAGCGATTTATCCGGCTCCGCCGGAAAAAACATTTCCCGTCCTAAATGTCTGCTCTCGGAATCGGTGCGGAAAGGCGATGGCGTCGGTCCCGTCGTGGCTCTCGGACGAATATTGCTCGAAATTGCTGGTGGTCACGCTCGGAATCACCGATGTGGTGGAACGTACCGGCCTCACGGTTTCTGTCTGGGGTTCCCAGGATCAGGCCGAATGGGGCTCCAAGCCGCTGCTCACCTTTCGCCAGCGTCAATATTGCGGCGTCTATTCGGTCCTGCTGAACATGGCGATGCACACCGAACTCCGCTACTTGCGCGTCCAGTGGAACATGAACCGTTGGGGAAGAGGCGAACGCATTCCCCTATTCGGTTTCGAAGTGTTCCTGGAAGAATCCGGCGCGCGCGTGAGCGGTTCGGCCGTGGCGTAGCGAGACGACCGCTTGTTTACGCGCTCAGCTCGTATAGGACAAAACCCTTACCGCGATCGTGGGGAGGGGTCTTGCCGGGATGCCAAATGTAACAGATTGGCTCCTGGCGAATCTTACCAATAGAGAAGGGGTGGTCCTATGGAAGCCAGTCGAAGTATTCTTGGTCGAGGATAACCCCGCCGATGTGCTGCTGGCCGAGGTTGCCCTGTCGGAAGTTCCTTTCCCCTTAAAACTTCTCGTAGCCCGGGATGGCGAGCAGGCTTTGAAGATGCTCAGCGCTCCCGAATTCCAGCCGCGGTTGATCATTCTCGATCTGAACATGCCTCGCGCGGGTGGACAGACTGTTCTACAGCGATACCGGCAAAAGAAAATCCCGATCGTGATCTTCAGCTCCACCGACAACCAAGTGGAAGTGCAAGAAGCTTTGGCTCTCGGCGCGCGCGAATACGTTCAAAAACCCATGGGATTTGAGCCTTACGCGGACGCAGTTCGAGGGATCGTAAAGCGCTGGGTCCCGTTACCTCCCGACGTGCCAGCCGTCGCCGGACCCACGGGTCCGTGATATTTTTGAATCTGCCCTGCCTCACTCTACTCCATCCACCGCGCCTGCCCTCCGCGGCAGCCCGCTCGCATGGATGCGGAGCCGCGCGGCCTCGCGCTATGGGCGGCGATGGCGGGTTTCGTGCTCGATTCCTACGACGTCCTGCTCTACGTCTTCGCCATCCAAACTCTGCGCTCCGAGTTTCACTGGTCTGCAGCCACCGCCGGTCTGGTCAGCTCCGCCACGCTGATCACCTCCGCGCTGGGCGGTATCGGAGCGGGCTTTCTTTCCGACCGCGTCGGACGGCGGCGCACTCTGATTCTCACCATCCTGGTCTATTCCATCGGCTCCGGCGGATCGGCCTTGGCCACCGGCCTTGGGACCTTCATTTTCTGGCGATCCATGGTCGGATTCGGACTGGGCGGCGAATGGTCGGCCGGCGCGGTGCTGGTGGCCGAAAGCTGGTCGCCGCAAACATCGCGCCAAAGCCATCGCGTTGATGCAATCGGGATGGGCCATCGGCTACATGCTGGCCGCCGCCGGCACCGCGTTCATTCTGCCGCGCTTTGGATGGCGCGTCCTGTTTCTCACCGGGCTTCTGCCCGCGCTGCTCACCATCTGGATCCAGCGCAAGGTGAAGGAACCGCCGATGTGGAAGGAAAAGCCCGCCGCCAGTCCGTGGCTTGATCTTTTCCGTCCGCCGCTCGCCAGGCGCACGTTCCTCACCACCACGCTCGCCATGTGCATGCTCTTCGCCTACTGGGGACTCAATACCTGGCTCCCTGGGTTTCTCTCCGCTCCACGATCGCAGGGCGGCGCCGGACTCGACATTCTCCAAACCAGCACGTGGATTTTCATCATGCAGTTCGGCACGTTCCTGGGTTACGCGAGCTTCGGCTGGCTGGCCGACTGGTGGGGACGCCGCCCGGCATTCTTCGTCTACGTCATCATCGCCGCCGTGCTGACGCCCCTCTATGGACTCACGCCCCTCTGGGCTGGCGCGTCGTCGGAATTCTGGCTGCTGGCTCTTGGGCCGTTGGTCGGATTCTTCGGCACCGGTTTCTTCTCGCTGTTCGGAACCATGATCGCTGAACTTTATCCCACTTCCATCCGAGGCTCGGCGCAAGGCTTCGTTTACAACACCGGCCGGGCCGCCAGCGCGCTGGCGCCTTTCGCCATCGGCGCCATTGCCGATCGGCAGGGCATCGGTTACGGACTGGCCCTCAACTCGGCTTTCTTCCTGATCGGCGCCGCGCTTATCTTCACGCTCCCGGAAACCCGCGGCACGGAGCTCGCTTGATCCTGCCCTAATGTCCCGAGCAGCCCGTCTTCTCTTGAGCGGCTTTGCTTAAGTGGACCGAGTCACCGCCGCCGTCCGAGGACTGCGGTTTGGATTGAGCGGTGTTTTGAGTGGATGCCGCGGTAGACTGAGCCACCGGCTGAGTGGGCGTCGCGGACGATAACGATATAGAGCTAATCATTATAGAGCCAATCATTGGATCACCTCGGGATGCATATCGCCCGAATCGAGAAAAACTTGAGCTAGGGCGCTTATCCGGCCAAGCTTCCTAAGCAGAACCGCTCCTTTTAAGTAAGCACTTGCGGTCTAATTACCGTCCCCACTCCAACCGATTCAACTGGTGCGGCAGCAATGCCGGGGAGCGCACAGCGCGGGGCGCGCGCCCTACGTGGTGAAACCATCGCGACCCGCTGCGTTGTGCGCGATGTTTTAGGAGTCCGCCTTTGTATCTGGCACAATTACTTCGCGCCAATCCACTCATGGCGCTGGCACTTCTGATTTGCCTGGCCACCATTCTCTGGTGCATCCTCTTAACCCGCCGGCAGCGCAACGGTCTGGATAAGATTCTCACCGGCCTGCTCGGATTGATCGTGGTTTACGACGCTCTCCGCATCCTGAAAGATTCCGGCTTCGTCGCCTTCGCGCGCTTCCGTACCGCGGAAGGTTGGGTGGACCTCCTCGAGCGCCTGCCTGTACCTGGTGGCGGCACTGATTCTGAAAACCTCCAGCATCGATCGCGCGGCTACCAAGGTTCATCTGCGCCTGGTGGAGGCGGATGAGAAACCCGTGGATCTGACCAGCGCACTGCTGGCGGCGGTGCCGGAACTGGGCCATCCATTGGTGGACTCCTCGCCGCTTGCCATCTTTGCCCTCGACAACCAAGGGCATGGTTTCCTATTGGAATTCCGCCGCCGAAATACTTACGGGTTGGACGCGCCAGGATCTGGTGGGTCACGAGCTTCCTTTCGATCCCCATGGCCCATTCAAGGCAAGAACGGCGACTTCATCGAGGCTGCTGTCTGGACGTCGCCGATTCGGTCGCCAGTGGCGGTCAGCCGCGCGGCACCGATGATCATCGCCGCGGGGAACGCCGCGCTGCATGACGCTGGTCTGGAACCATCGGCGCCGGCCAAGCCGCGCATCGTCCTGCATACTTAATCGCCCAGCAGCGCTCGCAATCTCTCGTACCCGGCCCGGCTCACCGGAAGCTGCGTGCCATCCGACAGCACCGCCACGCGGCTGTCTTTGGCGTACGGCTCGATCTTGGCCACGCGTTCCAGATTCACGATGACGGAGCGGTGAATGCGCACAAAACGCTCGGGATCGAGCGCCGCCTCCAGGCTCGAAATGGTCTGCTGCTTCAGATAGCTCTTGCCCTGGCTGTGCAGCGCCACGTAGTCGTCCTGCGATTCGGCGTAATCCAGCCGCTCCACGGGAATGATATGCACTCGCGCTCCGTCCTTCACCACGATGCGCTGCAGAAATTCCTGCGGAGGACGCGCAGCGCGAGCCAGCTCCACGGCGGCAGGCTTTGCGACGGACCCTGGGTCCGATCCTCTTGCACCCAGCCGCTGCCGGGCGCGTTCCAGCGCCTTTTCGAAATCGCTCCAGGCTGAACGGCTTCAACAGATAATCCACCGCGTGCTCGTCGAACGCCCGCATGGCGTACTGATCGTAGGCGGTGACGAAAATCACGGCGACATCCTGCCCGATCAGTTCCAGCACTTCGAATCCGTCCAGCTTCGGCATCTGGACATCCAGGAACACCAGGTCCGGCTTCTTCTCGACGATGGCCTTCACGGCTTCGAAACCATTGGCGCATTCGGCGACGATCTCGATGTCCGGCGCTCGATCCGATATACTCGCGCAGCAGCGCGCGCGCCAGTTCTTCATCGTCCACAATCACGGCGCCGAACTTTCGCCGCTCGGCCACAGCCACGCCGGCGCGCGCTTGCCGCGAGCCGGAATCGCGCTCCAGGTTCTTCAGATCCACCAGCAGCTCGCGCGCCGATTGATAGCGCCGCTCGCGATCCTTCTCCAGGCACTTCCGCACGATGCGCTCCAGCTCCTCGGGAACGTCGTAGTTGAAGCGCGCCATGGCCTCCGGCTGCGCCTGCAGAATCCGCGCCATGGTTTCCGACGGCGTCGCGCCCGCGAAAGGAAGCCGCCCGGTGGCCATTTCGTACAGCACCACGCCCAGGCTGAACAGATCGGTGCGATGGTCCACGTCGCGGCCCAGCGCCTGCTCCGGACTCATGTAAGCCACCGTGCCCATCACCACGCCGGCGCTGGTCAGCACTTGCGTTTCGTCCCTATTTTTCGGCGTTTCCAGCTTGGCGAGCCCGAAATCCAGCACCTTGACGTAGCCCGCGCGGCGTGAGCATCAGGTTGGACGGCTTGATATCGCGATGCACGATGCCTTTGGAATGGGCGTCGTCCAGCGCGTCGGCCACCTGGATGCCAATCGAGAGCAATTCGGAAAGCGCGAGCGGGCCACGGCTCAGACGAACGCTTAGCGGCTCGCCCTCCACGTATTCCATGGCCAGAAATCGGAGTCCGGGGTCTTCACCGGTTTCACCGGAGCTTTCGCCGAGTTCATAGATATAAGCGACATTGGGATGAGTGAGCGCCGAGGCCAGCTTCGCCTCCTGCACAAAGCGATGCATGCGGTCCGGGTCGGCGGCCACGTTCGCGGGCAACACCTTCAGAGCCACGCGCCGGCCCAGACGCGTGTCATCGGCCAGATACACCGCGCCCATGCCGCCTTCGCCCAGGCGCGAGACCACGCGGTAATGCGCGATGGTTGCGCCCGTGGCTAGGGGGTCACTCATGACCTCATCATTGCACGTGCTCATTGCTACACGTGCTCCGCACAGGCTTACAAGTGCTCCGCACAGGGAATCTCCAGTTCCACAACAAAATGATCGCTGGTCGCGGTGGTATCCACGCGCGCTCGATTTTCATACAGCGCGCGCAGCCGGTCGCGAACATTCCGTCAGCCCCAGCCCATGCCGGCTGGCGGCCGGCGACTCCGGGTCGAATTCGTTCGAAATCTTCAGCTGCAGCAGCCCCTGGATGCAATGCGCTTCCAGCCGGATGGTCCCGCCGTCCACCAATCCGGCGATCCCGTGCTTCACGGCGTTCTCCACCAGCGGCTGCAGCAAAAGCGACGGCACCACGCAGTGGCCGCAATCGGCGTCGGCGTCGATCTCCACCCTCAGCCGTGCGCCAAACCGAACCTGCTCCACCTCCAGATATGCCTTGGCCAGCGCCAGTTCGTCGGCCAGCGTAATCCGCTGCTTCTCGCCCAGTTTCAGCGTGGTGCGCAAAAAGTCGGACAGTTTGATGCACATGTCCCTGGCGCGCTGCCCGTCCACCGTCGCGAGCGCGCTGATCGAATTCAAGCTGTTGAACAGGAAATGCGGATTGATCTGCGCCTTCAGAGCCTTCAATTCCGATTCGCGCGCCAGCGTCAGCGCCTCCTGCTCGCGGGTCTCGGCTTCTTTGGAGGATTCCATCGAGAAGAGCACGTAGTGCAGCGCCACCGACAGCAGGTACAACAGCACTCCGATGCCGAACAGCAGCGGGAGCTGCGGGCTGAACCGCTCGTTCAGCCGCGGGAAGAAGTAATGGCCGAGCGCCAGTCCCAGCCCTTTGGCCAGCACGATCCAAATCAGACCCGCAACGATCGCCGCAGCCAGATGCTTGCCGGCAATCTTGAAGGTATCGGAGGAGCCCAGCGGCAGGACCAGGCACATGTACCAGGGCGCCAGGCAGATGAGCGCGTAGAACAGCGCGAGGGGCAGGCTCAGCGCCGCAGCCTCCAGCCACCCCAGGCCGCCCATCATAACCAGCAGATAGGCCAGCAGCAGAGCCAGCGGACTCCACGCCAGCAAATACAGCAGCAGCCTGGCTGGTCTGGCAATCAGCGGATGCATGTGGAATTTTCCGAGTGTCCGATGACTAGTTGCGCAGCGTGATGCCGCCGAACACCACTCCGCCGGTAATCACCAGCCGAGGAGTCTTGACGTTGGGATCGGGCTTGGGGTGGATGGTTTTGTCGTTGACCCCCGCGAAGACCACGCCTGCCCGGCAGGCTACGTTCCACGTTTCCGGCACGCGCACCTCCACTTCGCCGAACACCACGTTGACATCGATTCGCGCCTCGTCCACGGTCATGGAAGCGTTCCGCAAGTCGAAGCGCGCCGCTCCGAACACGACCGTTGCCTCCCCGCCATGGAAATCCTGGGTCTCGCTTCCGCGTCTTGGTTTCGCTGAAAATGGCAGTGGTGCCGACCACCTGAGATGTCGACATGGGCGCGCCGGGCAGGAATCGATTGCGTTCCAGCGCCCGCACCAGCACGCTGATCCCGAAGGCGATCAAGATTAGCGGCCAGACCACCGCGAAGTTGAAGACGATGATATCCAGCGTATCCAGCAGCAGAAACGCGCCAATCAGCGCGATCACCCCGCCCCAAACATAGCCGGACGGCGTGCGGGAATCGAAGATGCGGGATACGCCGTAGGCCACCAGCAGCACCGGCCAGTACTGCCATACGTCATGAAAGCGGACGATTCCCATGTTGTCAAGCAGCAGCAGGAATCCCACCGCGACCACGATGGCGCCGAAGAAAAGGCCGTGGGTCCCGGAGGAGTACCGGTGCCGCGTCATGCGGTCTTCCCAGCGCGCCCGGCGCGCCTCCTGCTTCTGCTCCCAGCGCTGCCGCCGTTCTTCCCAGCGATCCGTATCCATGCTTCGAGCGTATCAGCGGGGCCCCGGCTACTCGACATTAGATCGGCGAATGGCGGCTGGGAATCGGCGAACAGCCATAGAATCAGGGCCGTTTCCGGCTCTAGCGCCGATCTTCGGAGTTTAGGCCCGCCAGCGTTTCGAGCGCGGTGCGGTATTCCGGTCCGGGCGTGTTCACCAGCAGCGCCGCCCGGTGATTCATTGCGCCCAGGAGTTGCCCGGCTCTTTCCGCTTGGCCGGCCTTGCGATAGCCGCGAACCTGGATGGCCCACGCTCTCCAGTAATGTCCGCGCAACTCGCTCGCGTCCTGGCGTTTAAAGTCCAGTGTGTACCAATCGAAGGCCCGGATGCGCTGGCTTCGCCACTCCAGCTCCTTGAGGCCTTGGATGGTCATGGCTATGACGCGCTCTGGATCGGCGGCCGCGGCGAGCGCGCGCTCCGCTTCGATGATGAGCGGGCTGCGATCGGGAATGGGAGGCGGCCAACTGGTAAACTTGCCGCCCGGGCACGCGTCCAGATAACGCGCTCTTTCCAGTTTCTCTTTCCCGGCGTCGCGAAAAGCTGTGGTGGCGTATATCTCCGCCAGCGTGCGATGCCCGGGCGCGAAATCGGGATGCTCCGCCAACAGCTGGTTCAGGCCTTGAATCGCCCCCAAGGTGCCGCGGCCGGCCAGCGTTCGCAGATACAGGTAGTGGTACATGGGATCGCCGGGATGCTTGAAATCCAACTCTTGGTAGTCCTTGTGGAGAAGCCGCAAATGACCTTCGATGCCGTAGTCGTTCACAGCGTCCTGGTAGCTTTCGTGGGCGAAAAGATTGTCCGGATGACGGTTGCGGACGGCGAGAAACGGCGCGGCCTTGTCCAGGGCGCCGAAGGGGTCGGCGACGGCTGCGGCAAGCGCGGCCGCCTTTTGAAACTCCACCTGGATCTCCGGCGTAGGTTGGCAGGCAGCTGTGCACTTGAAACACAGCGCGACAAGTAGCAAGGTACGCGCAGACATGGCAGGGGAAAGGCGGAACTCGAGATGAACGCGTTCCGCCCCAGGTAACTGCGCTAGAGCGATCGCAGGAAGTTCAAGAGGTCCTGCTGCTGCGACGATTGGAGGTTGTTGAAGCCTTGGATCACTTGGTTGGCTTCCGAGCCGCAAGTCTGGCTTTGCGACGACGGCCGATCGGAGCTTGCCGACGGCTGGCAACTTTGGCCCGGACTGAAGTGAGCCTGGATGGCCTGCACCAAATCGGAGGTACGGCCATCGTGCAGGAAGAACAGGCGCTGGCCGGCGCCCCACAGAGGCGCGGTCCGAAATTGGTCCCCTCCCGCGTTCCCCTGATTAATGCCGTCCGCCAGAGTGGAGCCCATATGGTGGATGGCGAAATCGGAGAAGGGGCGGTAGGTATAGTTCTGGAGCGCCGGGAACGGCCCATGCGCTCCGCCGTTCACGTTCTCCGTCACCAATGTTGGGGAATGACACAGCGAGCACCCAACGCTGGAGAATAACTTCTGGCCGTTTAATTGAGACGAGGTGGATGTTACCGGCGCCGGAGGCGCCAGCAAGCGCGCAAACGCGGCGAAATTGACGACGTCGGACGCGAGCTCCGACGCCGTGCCGTACATAGTCCCGAGATTTGGATTGGGCGCGCCACCAACGGTCGTCGTCTGCGGATTCATTGTATTGGTGGCGTCTTCCGGCGCACCATTGAAGGTGCAGTTGGCAATCACGCTGGCGGAAGTTCCGGCCGGGAAGCGGTCGCTGGCGAACAATTCGTTGGTCACGCCTTGCTCCACGTTGTACGCTTCGCCGGCGAAGATCAGCAGCGACTTGTTCTGCGCCTTCCAGCCAAAACGGGTGATGGTGCCGTCGTTGCCGCTGGTATTGAAACTGCCCCCGATTCCAAGCGAAGCTCGCTCGGACGCGGTGGCGCTGAGGTTAAGTTGCAGCGTCTGGTCGGAAGTCATTTCCACTAAACCCAAGCCGAACAAAGGCGTTGGGATGCGAAAGATGGCGTTGTTGCCGGCGATGGCCTGATCGAAATTTGGCTGCTGCAAATTGCAGCCCGGCGCGTCAGTGCGGCCGGCGATGCTGAAGATATCGTGGACACCGCCGTCCAGCGATCCATCGGGATTCTGCACGAAACGGACCTCACGAACCGGGCCATTCGCCTTCAGGAACTTGGATAGGTCGGCCGGGTTGAACGCGCCATCCAGGTTTGCGAAGTTATTCACCACCTGTGAATTTGCCGCCGGGCTGCTGCCCCCGATCGCGGGCTGAGCATGGCACGCCGCGCAGCCATTATTGTTGAACCCGGGCCCTAGCCCAGAGCCGCCTTCGATGGTTCCCGACACGGAGTCCACTTCCTGGAACCGCAGGAAAGCCTGGGCAAAGAAGGCGAGATCGGCCGCGTTGGCCGCTGGGTTGGTGTTGTCGAGAACCGCGTAGGTCCCACCCGCGCCGGATGGGCCGCCGCGCGGACCGGGATCGGATGCATTCGAATGCGAATGTGATGCGTTTTGAGCCAGTCCGCACACCATAGTGAATACGAAGCCAGCGAACAACCGCTTGGCATTTCGGGCTTGGGAAAACTCGAATGACCGCATGGGTACACTCCTGTTGTTTTGATATCGCGCCGTTTCAGCGCGAGCTAATTGGATGGGTGACGGCCGGCCCTCGCCCAATGCGCGGGCAGTTCTCTATGCAAGCCGTTCCCAAAAAATCGAGCGGCCTCTCATTCCCCGCTGAGAGACGCGATTAAGAACAAGCATCAGAAAGTTCCCGTTGCTGGGGAACTCTTATTTGGCTTGCGAGAAAGTTATCACGGAAACCGAGATCCATCAATACTGCAATGGGACTATGCGAACAGCAGTACTATGCGATATGCAAATCGGCGTACATGAGCGCAGGCAGCGCGGTTCGTGGTGCAATAAGAAGGCGGCCGCGCTTCTTCGGCTGCTCTTCAAATCCTCATGAAAGCACTCGTAAAGAGCAAGCGCGAGCCTGGTCTGTGGCTGGAAGACATCCCCGAACCCGCCATCGGCATCAACGATGTTTTGATCCGCGTGCGACGCGCGGGCGTCTGCGGCACCGACGTTCACATCTATAACTGGGACGAATGGGCCCAGCGCACCATTCCTGTGCCGATGGCAATCGGCCATGAATTTGTCGGCGAGATTGTGGAGGTGGGTGCGAACGTCAGCGATTTTCGAGCGGGCGATTTGGTGAGCGGTGAAGGGCACGTGGTATGCGGACGCTGCCGCAACTGCCTGGCCGGACGGCGGCACTTGTGCGCGCACATCCAGGGCGTCGGCGTGAACCGCCCGGGCGCATTCGCCGACTTCATCGCGATGCCGGTCACAAATCTGTGGCGTCACAAGGAAGGCGTGGATCTGGATGTCGCCGCGATCTTCGATCCCCTCGGCAATGCCGTCCACACTGCGCTCTCGTTTCCCGTGCTGGGTGAGGACGTAGTGATCACCGGCGCCGGGCCCATCGGAATCATGGCTGCCGCCGTGGTGCGGCACGCGGCCGCGCGACACGTGGTGATTACCGACAAGAATCCGTACCGGCTGGATCTGGCGCGCAAGATGGGCGTGAGTCGCGCCGTGGATACCGCTCAAACGCCGCTGTCGCAAGTTCAGAAGGATCTGGGAATGCAAGAGGGCTTCGACGTGGGACTCGAGATGTCCGGCCACGGCTCGGCATTGCGCGAAATGATCGCCAACATGAGCCACGGCGCGAAGATCGCGATGCTCGGCATCCCGACCCAGGAAATCGCCATCGATTGGACCACCGTCGTGTTCAATATGCTCACCATCAAGGGCATCTACGGGCGCGAAATGTACGAGACCTGGTACAAGATGAGCGTGATGCTGGAGAATGGCTTGGATATCCGGCCGGTAATCACGCACCGGTTTTCTTATCAGGAGTACGAGCAGGCGTTCCAGGTGATGCGCTCCGGCAACGCGGGCAAGGTGATCTTAGAATGGTCATGATACAACTGTGGCGCACGCACTCATGCGTGCTGCGTTCACACTCGTGTGAACGTCTTCAAGGCGCGGCACAAGCAAAATTCGCCGCCTCGTCCGTGCTGCCCGATCCTTTATAGTGCGCGGTCTGCGGGTACGGGCACAGCGGACGCGTCCGATCGATGGCGCCCTTGGTCTTGTGCGCCGCCGGAATGTGATCGGGCGCTTTGTCGCTCTCCACCCAACTGGCCAGCGTGCCGATGGCATCGAAATCGTCGGTGCCGTCGCCGCCGCGACAATGCCCCATGCCGGGAACCATGAACAATCGGATCGAATTGGCTGCCTTCAATCTGCCTCCCACCGCGTCCTCCACGCTGGTGAAATAATTCACGCTGTTTTCGGGCGCGATGCCCGGGTCGGCCCAGCCGTGATACATCAGCAGCTTTCCCCCATGCTTGAAAAACGGCTTCAGATTGGGATCGATCGCATTCATCGTTGGGCCGATCGCTTTTTCGGCGGTCGCGATATCACGCTCCGGCTCGAACTTCAGGTAGTCCCAATTGGGATCCTTGAACACCAGGTATTGATAGGTCTCCGCCGCCAGCGCCATGGGCTTCGGTCCTGAGAGCGTGGCCCATCCGAGCTCGCTTCCGCGTTCCAGGCCAGAAAAAATCGCTGCGCCCGGCCCCGCATAAATTTTCCGCGCCACCTCCGCCTGCGCGGCGGTTAGGCAGGTGGGTGAGTCACCGCCTTGTTCGGGACCCTTGCAAGCGATGGCCTGCGGATCGAAGTGGCAGCGCCGTGGATCTTCCAGCACGCGGTCCTTCACTCCGTCCAGCGCATCGCAGGCTTCCAGCACCGCTTTGTGGATGAGCTGATACTTGGCGGGCGGGATGTAGCCGTCGCTTTGGTTGGTGATCTCGGTAGTCCACACCTGCGCGCCTTGCAGATGCGAGGGGTAATTCGCGGCGGCTCCGGCCACGATGCCGTCGTAATCGTCCGGATATCGCTGGGCCTCGGTCAGCGCCTGGCGTCCGCCGGTGGAGCAGCCGTTAAAGTAAGCGCGCGAAGGATTCTTGCCGTAGTACGCGGAGGTGAGGGCTTTCGCGGCGATGGTCAGTTCGTGGACCGCGCGATAAGCGAAGTCGATCAGCTTCTCGGGATGTCCCACGACAAAAGCCGCCGTGGTCTCGGTGTGGCCGGTGTCGGTGCTGGCGGCGGCCCAGCCGGAGGTCACTGCGGTGGCCAGCTCGCGATAGCTGATGTTCCCAGCCCAAGCGCCGTTGCCCACCGATTCCAGCTTCCCGTTCCACGTAGAGGTTGGCAGCCACACTTCGATCTTGATGTCGGAATCGCTTGTGGGTTTCAACGTGGCGGCCACGCGGCAAATGGCCGGGAGATTTGCGAAGTTCGGCGCCGGAAATCCCGGAAACGCCGGCATCGCTGGGGCCGGCAATGTGAGCTGTCCGGCGGCCACGGCCTGCGCCAACGTGACGGTGGCGTGCGGCAGAGCGAGCCTGGCCAGGCTCTCACACGGGGTGGCGGCGGCCGCGGATTTGGAGAGCGCGATGACAAGCACGAGGTATCGCATAGGTACTGTCCTATTATTAGAACCGCCTTGCTACCTGCATGCAACGTTCGATATGCTGTGGGATCGTGAAGGAATATCTATGAAAACGCATTATCGCCCGCATTATCGACTGGTCGCGCTCCTGGTTCTTGCCGCACCCGTCTGTTTGCTCCGTGCGCAGCAGCCCGCGCGGCCGTCCGTGCAATCGGCGGGCACCGAATCCGGTTTTGCAGTGTTCCAGACCAAGTGCATGGGCTGCCATGGCAACCCTACCATGGCCGGCCGCGTACCCGATCCCGCAACGTTGCGGCAGCTGTCGCCGGAAAAGATTTATGAAGCGCTCACCACCGGCCCGATGAAGGTGCAAGGGCAATCCCTGGCCGACGATCAGAAGCGGATGCTCGCCGTCTTCATGAGCGGCCGGACGTTTGGCAGCGCCGTGCAGGGCGACGCGAAGAACATGCCCAACCGTTGCGAAGCAAATCCGCCGATGGGCGATCCAAAGGATGGTGCCGAGTGGAATGGCTGGAGTCCGGACGTTACCAATAGCCGCTTCCAAACCGCCAAAGGCGCGGGTTTGACGGCCGATCAAGTGCCACACCTGAAACTGAAGTGGGCGTTCGGTTATCCCACCGGCGTCTCGGCGTTCGGGCAGCCGGCCGTCGCCGCGGGCCGCGTTTTCGTCGGCAGCGATATAGGATATGTTTACTCGCTGGACGCGAAAACCGGCTGCGTCTATTGGTCCTACCAAGCCAAGGGCAACGTTCGCGGCGGACCCAGCGTCGGCCCGGTGAAGGGTCACGGCGACACCAAGTACGCGGTGTTCTTCGGCGATGCGCATGCCAACATTTATGCAGTGGATGCGCAGACCGGCCAGGAGTTGTGGACCAAGAAAGTAGACGATCACTTCGTGGCGCGCATCACGGCGTCACCCAAGCTTTACGAAGGTTACTTGTATGTTCCGGTGTCGTCGTCTGAAGAGTTCGCGGCGGCGAATCTGGACTATCCCTGCTGCACGTCGCGCGGAAGCGTGGTGAAGTTGAACGCCAGTACCGGCGAGCAGTCCTGGAAGACATACGTTGTTCCTGAAACACCCAAGCCCACGCGCAAGAATTCGCGAGGCGTGCAGCAATACGCGCCGGCCGGGGCTTCGGTTTGGAACTCGCCCACCATCGACGAGAAACGCCACGCCATCTACTTCGGCACGGGCGATTCGGAAACCGAGCCTGCGGCGAAAATGTCCGACTCCGTGATGGCCGTAGATATGAAGAGCGGCAAGGTGCTTTGGTATTACCAGGCACAGGCCGGCGACGCGTTCCTGGGCGGCTGCACCGGTCCCGAAAAGACCGACAATTGCCCTAGCGAGAACGGGCCGGATCTGGATATCGGAAATTCTCCCGTGCTGCACTCGCTGCCGGGCGGCAAGAGCATCGTGGTGGCGGGAACAAAAGACGGAAAAGTGTTTGCGCTGGATCCGGACAAAAAGGGTGCGGTGGTGTGGCAGGCGAAAGTGGCGGATAACCCGCCGGGAACTCCCATGTTCCGCCTGAGCGGCGTTGTTTGGGGTGGCGCGTTCGACGAGAGGGCGGCCTACTATGGCGCTACCGGGGGAGGCATCACCGCGCTTCAATTGACCACCGGCGAGAAGCTGTGGCATAAGGATCTTGCCGAGCCGGGCAAGCGCGTCAACAACGCAGCCGGCCGCGACGGTAATGCCGGGTGTTGTGTTCATCGCCGGTACCGACGGGAAGCTGCACGCCCTCGCCGTGGCGGACGGTTCCGAGCTCTGGTCGTACGACACCAGCCGATCGTTCGATACGGTCAACAAAGTGGAGGCCAAGGGCGGCTCCATCGCGTCCATCGGGCCAACCATCGCGAACGGCATGTTGTTTATCGGATCGGGCTACGGCGTGATCGGCGGCAATACCGGGAACGTTCTGCTGGCTTTCGGCATCGAATAAAGCAGAGCCGCGACCGTGAGCCCTGTTAAAGGGCCAAGGGAGCCATGCTTCCGAAAATCGAATTACATCAACACCTGGATTGCTCATTGAGCTACGCCGCCGTGGCCCGGCTGGATGACGCCATCTCGCTCGAAGAGTACAGCCGCGAGTTCATCGCTCCCCGGCGATGCACCAACCTGGCCGATTTCCTGACGCGCGCTCCGCGTGGCTTCAAACTCATGCAGAGTGAAGCAGCGCTGGCGTTGGTTGTCGAGGATCTTTTCCAGCAGCTGGCCGCCGACGGCGTGATCTACGCCGAGATTCGCTTCGCACCGCTGCTGCATCTGGAGCGCGGTTTGACGCCGGCGCAAGTGGTGGCCGCCGTGGATCATGCTACGGAGGCTTGCATCCGATCCAGCGGCATCGAAGCCCGGCTCATTCTTTGTACTTTGCGCCACTTCGATCGGGAGCAAGGATTAACGACGGCCAGGCTAGTGCAGCAGTTTCGCGGCACTCGAGTGACTGCGCTCGATATCGCGGGCGACGAAGCCGGCTTTCCCATTGACGCGAACGTTCCGGCTTTTCATTACGCCATCGAACACGGCCTCCATCGCACCGCGCATGCCGGCGAGGCGCGCGGCCCCGACAGCGTTTGGGAAACGCTGCGCGAGTTTCAGCCGTCCAGAATCGGGCATGGCGTGCGGAGTATTGAAGACCCGGTTCTGATCGAGCATCTCATTCGCGAGCGCATTCATCTGGAGGTCTGTCCGTCAAGCAACCTGCAGACCGGTATCGCGCAGGAGTTCGCCGAGCACGCCGTGGATGAGCTTTACCGCACGGGCGTGCCGCTCAGCATCAGCACGGATACGCGCACCATTACGAATATCACACTGACGGAAGAATATCGGAATCTCGAACAGCATTTTGGCTGGACGGCGGCGGATCTGCTGGCGTGCAACCAAGCGGCCCTCGACGCCGCGTTCGTCGAAGAATCCATCAAGCGCGAACTCCGCGAGCGGTTGCTGAGCGTGGCCTAGGGCTTTTTACAACCGAAAGTGCCTTTACAAGTCGCGATCCCCGGATAGCAGTGCATCGAGAGAGAATCGATCATTGGCGCGATGCACCAGCAGCAAATAATAGGTAATCGCGTAGATCATCTGAACACCCACCGTGTTCCAGTCGCTCCGCATCGCCGTCCCGAAGACCAGAGCCGCGATCATCAAACCACCCAGCAACAAGGCCCAGCGCGTAAACAGCCCTAGCGTCGTCAAAACGCCCAGCACCAGCTCGGCGAAGGGCAAGACGATCAAGAACGCATGCACCATGCCCGCGGGCAACGCGGTCTTGCTAAATTCAGCCGCCGTGGTGGATGCGAAGGCTTCCGCGCCCGGGCCGAAAATGCGCCCCGCTCCGTGCACCAGAATATTGATGCCCAGCGTGAGGCGAAACACGGCGTAGGCGAGCTGCCGGTCGAGAGTGGTGGAATCGGTGGCTGGTGTCATACTCCTATTAGCTTCTACCACGTAAATGAAAGACCTCCCAAAATTTAAGTGCGAAGACGAAGAACGGAAATTCTGGGAGACTGCCGACTCGACGAAATATGTCGACTGGGTAAATGGAAAACCAAAGAAGATGGCCGACCTCAAGCCGCCGCCGAAGAAACCGGAGAGGAATTCCCGATAGCACCCTGCCTATTGCTTCTTCAGCGTGTACACATAGTTATTCAGACCGAACGCCGCGGTTGCCGGGTCCAGAAAATGGTAGTCCAGCTCGTTGCCGCAGCCCGTCTCCAGCGTCTTCCATGACGATCCACGAAAACCCAGCTTGGCGGCGATCTTGGCTGGGTCGGCGGATTTATCGCGCAGGTGCATTTCGCCGAAGGCGCCTTGGAACAGCATGTCGGCCGGATAATTTTTGACCTTGTACCTCGGGACCTTGCAGGACACGGGGCGCGGTCCGACGATAGCCGCGGGCTGAATCACCACCATCTTGTCCACCAGCGATTTCATTTCGGCCAGATCCGGGTCGAACGGCCGGCCATCCTGCCACGGTGCGACGGTAGCGGAAACGATCTTCCAGGTCCCCTGATAGAAGGGCTCCGCGGCAAACGCCCAGGAAACCAGGGTGCCCGCAAGCACCGTCATAATGAGAAAGATCTTCATGATCGCTTGCGAGATTATCACAACGCGCGCGCACAGATTGCCGATTGCCATTGCATTTGCGCTCGCTGCGGCGTTCGGGCAACACATCCAGCAGCCGCGCCCGGACGCTCACGCCGGCCAGTTGCGCATCGACACCACCCTGGTGCTGGTGCCGGTCGAAGTAAGCGACGCGTTGAACCGCCCGGTCAACGGCCTGGAGAAGCAGAACTTTCACGTGTTCGACGACAAGGTAGAGCAGAAGATCGTTTCATTTTCGATGGAGGACGATCCCATCGCGGTGGGCCTGGTGTTCGACATCAGCGGAAGCATGGGAGCGGATATTCGGGAAATGCGGCACGCCGCGTCGCAGTTTTTCAAGACCTCCAATCCTGGCGACGAGTTCTGCCTGGTGGAGCTTTCGAACAGCGCCGAAGTGGCTGTCCCGCTGACGCAGAATGCGCCGACGTGGATTACAAGCTGATGTTCAGCAAAGGCGGCGGATCCACCGCGCTGCTGGACGGCGTCTACCTGGGGCTGAACGAAGTAAGAAAATCGAAAAACTTGCGCAAAGCGCTGGTGATCATTTCCGATGGCGGCGAAAATCATAGCCGCTATACGCCGGGCGAGGTGAAGAACGCCATCGTGGAGAGCGACGTGCTGATCTATGCCATCGGTACTTTCGGAAATGGCATGGGCTCCAACTACGGTGACCAGGTGCTGCTGAAGAATTTGACCGAACAAACAGGAGGCCGGATGTTTCCCGCCGTCGGGATGCCGCTGGGGGACTTCGCCGACAAGATCGTCATCGACCTGAGGAATCGATATGTCCTGGGATATACGCCCCAAGACGCTACGCGCGATGGGCGGTACCATCACATCAGCGTGAAACTGGAACCGCCCCGGGGATTGCCGAAGCTGCAAGCGCATTGGCGAACCGGCTACTACGCTCCCAGCGAATAATCCGCTGAAGGCAGCGGCAGGCAGCCGCATTCGATATGATGTCCCTTCGGACATTTCTATGCGAGATTTTGACGAGAACAATATCACAGCCGCGGTGATCGATCGTTTCAAGAACACGCCCGATCCCCGGCTCAAGCAAATCATGACCAGCCTGGTGCGGCACCTGCACGATTTCGTGCGCGACGTGGAACCCACTGAAGCCGAGTGGGGACAGGCAATCGACTTCCTGACGCGCACCGGCCAGCTATGCACCGACCGGCGGCAGGAGTTCATTCTGCTGTCCGACACGCTGGGCGTTTCCATGCTGGTGGACGCCATCAACCATCGCTTCGCGCCAGGCACCACCGAGTCCACCGTGCTGGGTCCGTTCTATGTGCAGAATCCTCCGGAAGCCGCGTTTGGCGCCGACATTCAGTGGCGAAGCGAATGGCGAGCCGCTGTACATCGACGGGTCGATTCTTTCGGAAGACGGCAAGCCGGTGGCCAACGCGATCGTCGACGTGTGGCATTCCGACGCCGAGGGTTTCTACGACGTGCAGTTGCCGGAGCTCGAAGAGCCGACGCTGCGGGCGCGCTTCCACACCGATGCGCAGGGCCGCTTTCGTTTCTGGACCATTATGCCGCAGGTATTATCCGATCCCCGACGATGGAACCGTGGGCGAGATGCTGAAAGCGTCGGCGCGTCATCCTTATCGTCCCGCCCATGTGCACTTCATGATCATGGCCGATGGGCACCAGACGCTGGTAACGCATCTGTTTGTGTCGGGCGATCAGTACCTGGATACCGATGCTGTGTTCGCGGTGAAGAATTCGCTGATACGGGATTTCACGCGCGAAGCGCCGGGCGTCGCGCCCGATGGCAAAAAGATGGAGACGCCCTGGCGCAAGCTGCACTCGGATTTCGTGCTGTCGAAAGTTGCTCTGAAAAAGAGCGCACCAGCAGCCTAGTGCGTGAACCAGCGCGCGTTCCTCTCCGCGCTTCTCGCCACCCCCGGTTTAGCCCGTGGTTCCGCCATAACCTTACAATTCGATTTCACCGAAGAGGGACCGCCCATAGTAATGGACAGATGGCAGACAGCCCGACCGCACGCTGGGAAGCAGCTTCAAAGCTGCGTCTCCTTGGCATCGTGATGTTACTCGCGCCTTGTGCTCTCGGGCAACTAGCTACGAAGTCCGTCTCTGAGCTAATTGCGTCGTTAACAGCTGAACAGCGACAGAACACGATCCCAGCGCCTTTTGGCGTCGTGGGTTGTGGAATAACTCAGGAATTCCTGCGGGAGCGTTCGGTCGCGCGGGAATTAGCTAGTCGAGGCAAGGCAGCTGTTCCCGAGCTCGATCGCGTCCTCGGCTCCATAGAGAGAGACGGTGAGGACTCGCCATTTTTCAACAGAAGCGGCTGGTTCCTGTTTGCTTATGCCAGAGCACAAGGCCCGGCCTCAGTTTCGCGGCTGATGCGAATGATCAGGAGCCCGAAGCTCGATTCGTTACATATCAGCCTGGACCGAGCGATCGCGTTATCACTTGGCCTTACGTCGTACGTTTCCAGCGGTCGCGAAGGCGGACAGATGTTGATTTGTCGCCGCCCGGAACCGAAGGACGCCTTGGACGAGTTCCTTTTGGCTTTAGAGCACGGCGATCGCTCGGAGCTGGAAGCAAGCATTGGACCACAAGCGCGGACGTCGCTAGATCTGGCTTTGGTAGGCAAGTCATGGGAAGCAGTGCGTCAAGAACTCTGGCACGCGGCGCCTGGCGCCCAGGGTGCGGTGGGTTACCTGTTCGATATACGCGGACGTTGGTCGGAGCCGGAGGAAACGCTCGAAGAGAGTAGAAACGACGGCGATGATCCATTAACCGAGGCCGTAGTCGCCCTCGATGCGCAGTTCAAAACAGGCACCGGCAAAGACTGCGCCAAGTACCTCGTGAGATTCAAAACGGTCAGCGAGTTGGGTCGCGCAAAATACCTGGTCGACAACACCAATTTGGGGGACTTAATCAGCTCGATCGGAGTCTGTTTTGCGCCGTGACGTTACCACTGAAAAGCGCGAAGGGCGCGGCGCGCACGTCCAAGGATCTAAAGAACTGGCCGCCGCGATCCGTTTTGCGCGCGTTCCTGAGAAGCTTCCACCGATTCATCCCGGCGAAGTATTAGCAGAAGCTCTTCGCGAGGCCGGAGTAAGCGCATCCAGCGCCGCCATCGCCATGGGACTGCCGCCTAACACCCTCACCAGGATCATGAAGGGCCAGAGAAACGTCACCGGGCCCATCGCGTTGCGCATCGCGCGTTATTTTGGAACGCGAGGGAGCGAAAATAGAACGCGAAGTTCGTCCTCTTAGTCGACTTCAGGCGTGATCCGGCGTCTACGCAACCGCTTGCCTACGATACACGGCCGGCGAAACGCCCACCTGCCGGATGAACCAGTGCGACAGATGGCTCTGCGACGAAAAGCCGGACGACAGCGCCACGTCCACCACCGGCAAATCCGTGTTGCGCAGCAGCTCCTTGGCGCGCTCGATGCGCCGCGCCAGCACGTACTGATGCGGCGATTGCCCCACCGCGGCCTTGAACGCGCGCGCCAGATACAACGGGCTGATGTCCACTTCCGCGGCCATGGCCTGCAGGCTCAGGTCGCCTTCCAGATTGTCCTCGATGAATTCGATCACGCGCCGCATTTTCCAGCCGGCCAGCGGCTTGGCGGGAAGAATGCGCACCGGCCGCGAGCGCGAGGAATGCGTGCGGGCCAGATGCACAGCCATCATCTGCGCGATGGTGTCGATATACAGCCCGTCGTTATATCCATCGCTGGAGTTGCCGTCGCGCAGGGCGTTCGTGATGGCGATGGCGAGCTGCTCCAGCAGCGGGTCCAGAATCGCAAAGCGCGGCACCAGTTCCGCGCCCGAGCTGTCGCATCCATAGATTTCGCTCACCGCCGCTTCATAAACCGATTGGCGCAGGTACACCTGCAGGATCTCCGGATGTCCCGCATGCTGCCATTGCGCGGTGGCGTCGCCCGGGCGTCAGGCAGATGCGGCGCGGCCCAATGAGCGCGGTCTCCCGCGCGGCGCCTTCAATTTTGCGGGTCACCTGCGTGGGCCGGCTCAAATGATAGATCAGCGAAGGATGCCGGATGGGCCGTTCGACGGCCTGGAACGGGGCTTCCTCCAGAATGGCGGCGTGCAGCGATCGCCAGCCCGCGTCCTGGCTGTGGGCGATCAGCCGGTTTCCGGAGCGGAGCACGCGCCCGTGCGTTTCGCGGGCGGTGAACACGGAATTGGGCGGTACGATCATGGTAACCACTCCCAGCGTGGGGTACGTCCAACTGTTGGCGGTTCTCATTGTACATCAGCGCTTGGGCTGCCAGGAGGCGTATCTCGTTGAGAATTTGTGCGGTTGAGGTACACTAGCATGAGCAGAAAGCCCGGTGACGGTCGCCAGTGACGCATTGAAGTCTTGACGAAAGTCCGCCGATAACTCATAATGTGGGAACGGTTTGCGCTTGGAGTGCTCAAGTGACGCATTGTGCGGCAGAGCCGCAATAGCGTGTGAAGTAGGATTTACATTCATCTATGCACCGACGCCTTCTTCTTCTTTTTGTTTCGTTTACCTCCTGACTGGATCAGCCTTTGGAACCACCACCACCCATAAGAAGCGGCATCGGGTCGTCCACAGCACCGTGAACGCCGTAAAGGTGTCGGTCCACGCGGTCACGGCTGCCCAAGCTGATCGGAGTGCCGGTCGTCCAAGAAGCGGATTGCCTCGCGCCATCGTGGATCCCACGCTAGGGCGATTCGGTGGATGGCGAGGATTTGATGGCTCGCCGCGCGGCGGTTCAGGCGCTGGGACCGCAAAATGGCGCGGTCATCGTCGCCGATCCGAACACCGGGCGCATTCTTTCCGTGGTGAATCAGAAGCTGGCCTATCAGGGCGCGTATGAGCCTTGCTCCACCATCAAGATTGTCGCGGCGCTGGCGGGGTTGAACGAAGGAATCATCAATCAGGAAAGCTCGCTGCGGATCACGAAACACCATTCCATCGATCTGACGGAAGCCATCGCGCGTTCCAACAATGCCTACTTCGCCTCGGTGGGCGAGAAGCTGGGATACGACAAGATCGTGCAGTACGGTCAGATGTTCGGCCTGGGCGAAAAGGCCGGATTGAACATCGATGCCGAGCAGCCCGGCCTGATCGCCGAAGCGCCTCCGTCCGACGGTCTCGGAATGATGACCAGCTTCGGCGAAGGCTTTTCGATGACGCCCATGGAGCTCACCGCCATCGTCTCCGCGGTGGCCAACGGCGGAACGCTGTATTATCTGCAGCATCCCAGCTCGCAGGCCGAAATCGATCAGTTTGTTCCGCAGGTGAAGCGGCAACTCGACATCGCGCCAATGGCTGACCGACATCAAGCCGGGCATGATGGGCGCGGTGGAGTATGGCACCGCGCGCCGCGCGGGCTTCAGCGCCACCGAGCCGATTTTCGGCAAGACCGGCACCTGCACCGACAACCGGACGCCCACGCACTTGGGCTGGTTTGGTTCCTACAACGAGATTGCCGGGCGCAAGCTGGTGGTGGTGGTTCTGCTGACCTCAGGCCACACTCCGTCAGCGGGCCCATCGCCTCCGGCGTCGCAGGCGCGGTCTACAAGAATCTCTCCGGCGAGAACTATTTCGCTCAAACCGCTCCGCAGATTTCGCCGGCGGCCCTGATTTCGAACCACTCCTACTAAACACCGCTTGCTAACGCGCGCGGCTCGGACTGAGCCGTGACCGTTAGGGAATGGTCCCTAAAAATACTCCCTCAGCTCCTCAAACCTCGCCACCCTGAGCAATCGTCCCGGCCCCTCCCGCAATTCCGCCCGCTCCAGCGTCCAGGTCCGCTCGTGCGGCACGAACACCGCGTGAATGCCCGCTTCGAGCGCCGGATTCACATCGGACTTCGGCGAATTCCCGATCATCCAGGTATTCGCCGGATCGAGCGCGCGCTCGCGAATCAGCGCGCGCGTAGGATCGCGCGTCCTTCTCCTTCACAATGGCGGTGTGGCCGAAGTAAATCGCCAGGCCAGACCGATCCAGCTTCAGCTTCTGCTCCTCGGGATCGCCTTTGGTAAACAGCGTCAGGCTGTGACGCCCGGAAAGATACTCCAGCGTCTCTTCCACGCCCGCAATGATTTCGATGGGATGATGCAGGATCTGCTCGGTGAAGCTCATGATGCGCGGCAGATCTTCGGCGCTCACCTCGCGCTCCACCAGCTTGTGATAACACTGGGTAAGGTTGCGCGTGAAATTCGCCGTCCCGTAGCCGTGCGTTTTGTTGTTGACGATTTCGATCTCGTCCAGCACCGCGCGCACTTCCGTCCGGCGAGAGCGCCGAGTGCGCGAGAAAATCGCAGAAATCGTCGAACGCCCGTTCGAAATAGATATTGTTCTCCCACAGCGTGTCGTCGGCGTCCACGATCAGATTTTGTCGCTGGCCCAATTTTAAAAGCCGCTCACACGCCCATAGACCCCTTGGCGTGTCCGTTGGTGGGCGCTACCGCGCGCGCGTGCTGGATCTGGCGCTGGCGGGAATTGTAGCTGGGGAAAAACTCGGCCAGCCGCCGCATCCGGTCGGCTTCCGATCGCGTGGCCAGCAGAATCTGGCGAAAATCCAGGTCGGGAACCACTTGCGCCAGTTGGAAGCTGAGCTGCGGATCGCTGAGCTCCGGCTCGTGCACCGGCTCGGAATCTTCCAGCGCGCGCAGGTCGTTGTAGGAATCGATCACGCGCTTGCGGACTTCGGGCGGAATCGGGTCGGTGGCCTCATCGTCGAAATATTCCACCGCGCCCCGCAGGTACGGCTTCTCGTCATTGAGCAGGATGATTTCAAAACGCCGGCGGCCCAGAGTGATCAGATCCATGCGTCCGTCGGGATATTTCTTGAGGACTTTCTCCACCGTGGCCGTGCAGCCGGTATTGACGATGCCCTTTTCGCCCGCCAGCACGACGCCGAACTCCGTGTGGCCCCGCTGTACGTCCGCGATCATCTGCTTGTAGCGCTCCTCGAAGATGTGCAACGGCAGCGCGGTCCTGGGAAACAGGACCACTTGGAGCGGAAAAAGCGGCAACAGCTCTTCCTGCATGTGTACCATTATGCTGCTTGCTGTCGCGAGTTGCACGCGATACTGGAAGCTGTGGGACCATTCGTTACGCGGACGTTAGTTGACCGAATGCTACTGAAGCTGAAGCGCACGCCCGGCCTCTACCTGGTCGGTTTCATGGGATCGGGTAAATCGGCCGTGGGCCGCCTGCTGGCCGACGAACTCGGTTGGTTCTTCGCCGACATCGACGAAGACATCGAGAAGGCCGCAAGGCGTTTCCATCGCCGAAATTTTCGACAAGCGCGGCGAGCGAGGAATTCCGCGGCATGGAGCAGGAAGCATTGCGCAAACGCGTGCAGGAAGTGGAGTGCGGCAAGCCCATGGTTATGGCGTTGGGCGGCGGCGCGTTTGTCGACCCGGTCGAATCGCAAGATGCTCGAGGAGCGCGGCGTCACGATATGGCTGGATTGTCCTTTCCCGCGCATCTGCGCGCGCGTGGAAGGTCAGACGCATCGGCCGCTGGCGCGCGATCCTGAGAAATTCCAGCAGCTCTATGACGACCGCCGCGACATATACAGCCAAGCCGAGCATCGCATCGAGGCCGATACCGACGATCCGGCGGCGATCGTGGCCGAGATTTTGAAGCTCCCGATTTTCTAGCTCGCATGGCCGCGTCGCTGCGCCGTCAGGCACTTCGTATTTTTAAAGCAGCACTGCAAAGCCGCCGATCCGTATGCCAGGCCGTGCTGCGCCATCTGCGGGTCGACCCTGAAGCCTTACCGCAATATCTTCGTGATCGGCGCGGGTAAAGCCAGCGCGCAGATGGCTCGCGCGATCGAACGATTGCTGGGCGCGCGAATCAACGGCGGCGAGATCAACGTCAAAGACGGCCACGGCGCGGAGCTGCGGCGCATCCAAATCAACGAATGCGGGCATCCCGTGCCCGACCAGCGCGGCGTGGCCGGCGCGCGGCGCATCGCGCAAATCGCGAGCCAGCGCAGGGCCGGACGATCTGGTCATCTGCTTGATTTCGGGCGGAGCCTCGGCCTTGCTGCCGCTTCCCGCCCCGCCCATCACACTCGCCGAAAAACAGAAGACCACGCAATTGTTGCTTGATTGCGGCGCCAGCATCCATGAGATCAATTGCGTGCGCAAACACATCTCGCGGATCAAGGGCGGCCAAGCTCGCGCGCCTGGCTTATCCCGCGACGCTGGTGACATTGATTCTCTCCGACGTCATCGGCGACGATCTGGACGTGATCGGCTCCGGGCCCACGGTTCCCGACCGTTCCACGTTAGCCGATGCGCGCGCGATCTTGAAGAAATATGGCATCCCGAACAAGCTGCTCGCGGCTCAGCCGAAGAGACTCCCAAGCCCGGCGACAAAATTTTCCAGAAGACGCGCAATGTGATCGTCGGCAGCAACGCCTTGGCCGTGGATGCCGCGGCGGCAGAAGCACGCCGGCTCGGGTATCCACACTTTAGTGCTCTCGACGTCCGTGCAAGGCGAAGCGCGCGAAGTGGCGCGCGTTCACGCCGCCATCGCCAGGGAGATTCGGGCTTCCGGCAGGCCAGTTCGACGGCTCCGGCCTGCGTGATCTCGGGCGGCGAAACGACGGTGACCATTCGCGGCACAAGGACTGGGCGGCCGCAATCAGGAATTTGCGCTGGCCGCCGCATCGAAATCGCAGGGTTACGCGAAGTGGTGATCCTGAGCGCAGGCACGGACGGCACCGACGGTCCCACCGATGCCGCCGGAGCTATCGCGGACGGAACCACGATCGCGCGCGCCCAAGCCCTGGGCCTCGGACGCGGCCGCGTTCCTTGCGAAACAACGACTCGTATCATTTTTTCGAAGCCACCGGCGATTTGATCAAGACCGGCCCCACCGGCACCAACGTCGCCGACATCCAGCTGATCTTGGTTCGCTAGCCCTACTCGTGCTCCACCTTTAGCGGGGGCTGCGGGATTCGGCGTCTTGGGCGCCTTCGGCGCAGCTGGAGCGCTCGGGATATCGGGGAACGTGGTGGTCATCTTCCGCGCTCGCCTTGCGCACCGTGATGGATCCGCGTCCGGTCTCCAGCCGCAATTGCGGTCCCGCGCCCGTGCTTCCCGCGATGGTTGCGCCGTGGCCCGACTGTGTCTTCGTGCAGCGGATCGCCATAATCGTTGTCGCCTCGCCATGTTCGGTGGAGGCTCGCAAATCGAACTTCGCGCCCACCGGCAGCGCCAGATCGATGTCTCCCGATCGCGTGTGGACTTCCATCTTCGGCACATTCTTGCCGGGCTTCAGATCGATATCGCCGCGGTCCAGCGTCAAATCCAGCGACTGCGTGAAATCGGAAAGCTGCACATCGCTGGAGCGGGCTTTCAAACGGATGGGACCAACACATTGTTCCCGCTGAAATCGCCCCGGCTCATGCGGACTTGGCCAGGCAGCTTCTCAAAGCTCATGCGAGTTCTAGCGGATCTTCCCAGCGCAGCGGCTGCGCCAGGTTACTCAACTGAATCTCCCCGACATAGACTCCATTCACGGTCACCAGCCCGCCGATATTCTGCAGCTCCACATCATCGCCCCGGCCCTTCAGCTCCACGCTGCCCTTGACGTCCACCGCGCGGATGGTGTCGCTGGCGCGCGTGTCGATCTGCACGTTGCCGCCCAGATTCTCCAGCCGCACACCCGCGTTATCGCTGTTGATGTTCACGTTCCCGTTGATGCCCTGGACGTCGAAATCGCCGTAGCGCCCGTGCGCTTCAATCGACGATCCCTGCGGGAACCGATAATATCCAGTTCGGCGTTGGGCTGCACGCGATCGCTCACCTTGTCCTGGTTGGTCCGCACGATGATCTGGTCGCCTTGCTGGATCAGCTCCAGCGGCGTCTGTTTATTGGCGCTGTCGGCGTCGGCCTGTTGAAACGACCGCACGGTTTCCTGTCCGCTGGCCTTCACCGTCAGGTCCGTGCTCCCGGTGATTTTGGCGTTGCCGCGAAAGCTCTCGATCACGATGCGGCAATTCTTCGCGCAAGGTTTTTCCACCGGCGCGAACGTATAGTCGTAGCTTTCGCCCATGTTCACTACCACGCGCCGCCATGCCCGGCTGGTAGGAAACCAGGACGGAGCGTTGTGCGCGGTGTACATGGTGGCGCCCACGATGCAGATCACGAAAATCAGCGCCCATTCTCCGCCCGACACGCCATTGCGCGGCAGCGGCTTTGTCGGTCATCGACCAGAACAGGATTTCGATCAGCCGGATGCCGCCCCAGGCGATCAGCAGGAACGGCCAATACCGCGAGATCATGTCCACCAGTGGAATCTCCGGCCACAGATTGCGAAACAGGAACAGGACGCCGAGCCCAATCAGGATCAGCGGCCCAATCACAGAACCGCGTCTCATATTGCGTTACCTCCCGGCGGCCGGTCGCCGGGGTAGTTGGCCGGGATATTGCCGCCGTGTACGGCGGCGCCGGCTTTGCGGTCGCGCGCTCCAACAATTTCAGCACGCCAAACACGATAATCAGAATCGGCCAGGTCCGCCAAAATCCGTAGACGCCCGCATAGTCGATGGCCACCAAAGCCCCCAGCGTGATCAGCATGATCGGTCCGCGTATGGCTTGCAGGAAAGCGCTAGCGTCGTTCATCTGACGGCCTCCCCAACGGGTGCGCGCGTGCTGCTCGTCGGACGCCGGATGCGCCGTAAAGACGTTCGTAGAGCATATATGCGCCCAGAGCAGATCAAAGCCACCGGCCAATAACGAATCAGCTCGCCGATGCGCAAAATATTCAGATTATGCAGCAGGAAGAGCATCCCCACCGCGATCAAACCGTCGGCGCCAGCGGAAACCGCGCGGGATGTCCGGCGCGCGGCACAATACTTGAGAACTCATCCACCGGCTGGCCCAGCTGGCGGCGCTTGGCCGTGTGGTACGCCTCAAAGGCCATGTAGAAAACCCAGACCGCGATCATCATCCCGAACAGCGGCTCCAGGTTGCCGCTCATTTCGATCGCTGCTTACGATGGCGATGAGAACTCCGAAAACCACGACGTGGATAAAACCCTTGACGTATTGGCCGTTGTAGATGGCGCCCACGCCGGGAATGAAGCCCAGCAGGAAAGCCAGCCCCGGCGATGCTCCCGGATCGGTCATGGCGGGCCGCGGCGGCTGCGACGTGGTATATGGCGCCGGTTCAGGCGCTCTGTAGGGCGAGGCTTCCGGCGTTGTGAATGGCATAGGAGGTGGAGCGGGCGGCGGTGGAGGCGCGGGCCAGGCGGCCCCGGGCGCATGCTCTTCGCAGTACACGGTTCCATCGGCTTGGTGGCGGCACGTTTCGCACAGCGCCTTTCCGCACTCCCGGCAATAAGCGACGGCCGGGGCCTCTGGATGATTTAGGCAATTCATTGCTGGCTACCTTCTTTCGCTCCTGTTGTGCACTCCCCGTTGTGGCTGACCCGCCGCGTGTCCTGATCGGTCCATTCCCTCAAGCGCGATTGAATCTCGATCACCAGCCGCAGATTATCGTAATACTTCATGGCCCGGTCATAGACGCGATGCGAGTGATCGTCAATCCCTTGCCACACTTTTACCGGATCCAAATCCGACGGCCGCAACTGCCTGGGCTCGATGTGCGCGAAGCGCGCCAGCATGGAGAACGACAGGATCGTCATCGCCATGCCCATCACGTAACGCGGTTGCAGCCAGCTCTGGAATAATCCGCCGAACAACCGCTTGGCCCACGATGGCCGCGGATCGCTCGGAAGCCGCTCGGCAACCGCTGCCGGTCCCATCGGCGCATGATGCAGAATGCGCGTCAGCAGTTCCGCCGGCGGTGTTGCCTGCGGCACGCGCTCGAAGAACGCCGTCACGCCCGCGACATCTTCAGACAGCTGCTTGCAAGCCGCGCACCCTGACAGATGACTCTCGAGCGCGGTCTCTCTCCTCGGCGTGGAGCGTTCCGTCCACGTAGTCGCACAGCAGGATTTCAAACTCTGCGCACGTCATATACCGAATCTTCTGCCTGCGAAGCACCTTAGCCAGCTCGGCGCGCCCGCGATTCAATCGCGACTTCACCGTTCCTTCCGGAACGTTCAGGATTTGCGCGATCTCCCGATATTCTAATTCTTCCAGGTCCCGAAGAATCACCGTCTCCCGCAATTCCGGCGACAAGTTTCTGCAACGCGGCCTGCAACAGCTCGCTCGCTTCGCGCCCGGCCAGCATTCCATCCGTCCTGGCGATAATGCGGCGGTATTCTCTTCGAGCGCCACCGTCTGATCTTCAATCGACTCCGTGGCCCGATCCATGCGCGTCCGCCGGTAATGATCGATCAGCAGATTCCTGGTCAGCCTGGTCAGCCAAACAACGAACAAACCTTCGCCCGCCCGGAAGCTCCGCAGGTTCTTGAACACCCGCAGGAAAACGTCCTGCGTCAGATCCTGCGCCTCCGGAATCGCTATTGGTGAAACGATAGCAAATCGAATACACACGCCGGGTATGCACCCTTACCAGGTCTTCCCAAGCGGCTTCCTGGCCGCCCAGGCAGCGCTCCACGAGTTGGACATCCGCATCCAAGCTGTTGCTCGTCCGGACTTGCGGGTAAGGTGACTCCCAGCTCCATTTCGCCGCCGGTATCGCCACCGTTGCCATGATGCTTCTTATCTCCTGCTTCCACTAATGAAAACGAGGATCTATGATAAGAAGTTCACTTGAATCCAAGCTTTACATTCCACATAGGGCCACCGTCAAAAGCCGCTGATACTTTGCCCCCGCCAGCCGCCACAAGTCCGTTCCCGCCGTTCCCGGACCTTAATCCTGGCTGTCTTAGCCAGCTTGCTGTTCGTTGTACTTCTAGCTTACCGGACGCGAGGTGTAACTTTCCGCTGGGATTTGTTTCTCGCCACCCTCGAACAGGTGGACTGGCGCTGGCTGGCCGCCTCTATTTGCTTGATATTGCTGAGCAATGTCGGCCGGGCGCTGCGCTGGCAAGTGATGTTGCGGCCTTTCGGGAAACCCGATCGGGCGTCTGGCGTTTAACCTCCGATACCGCCATCGGCCTCACCGCCGGGGTCCTGCTCGGACGCGTCGGCGAAGTGGTCCGGCCCTATCTAATTGCCGTCCAGACGGGCCTGCCGTTCTCCTCCCAAGCGGCGGCGTGGATGCTGGAACGCATGCTGGATCTGCTGGCCGTATTACTACTTTGCGGCTATGCGCTCATACGCATTCCGCGCGTATAGCTGGCGTTTGGGTCCCAAGGTTCAGGAGGCCCTGGCGGCCGGTGGCTACTCGCTGGCCGTCGCCGGCGCCATCTGCCTGCTGCTCCTGCTGGCCTTTCGCGATCCCGCGCGCCGGGCGCAACAGCGGATCCTGGGCGCCCTCACCTTCCTGCCCGAACATCAGCAGCGTCGGGCTGCGCAAATGCTGGAAGCCTTCTCTCAAGGCGTGGAATGTACCCGTAACGCTCGATTACTCGCGCTATTGAGGTTACACGCTGCTCGAATGGGCTATCATCGTCGCCAGCAGCTTCGCGCTCTTCCAGCGGATTCCCGGCCACGCGTGGCTTCGGCCCGCTGGATGTCCTGGTGCTGCTGGCCTTCATGACGCTGGGCAGCCTGGTGCAAGTTCCCGGACTCGGTGGTGGGGTGCAAGTGGCTTCCATTGTTGCGCTTACCAGGATCTACGGAGTTCCGCTCGAAGCCGCCTCGGGCATAGCTATTCTACTTTGGATGGTCGGCTCCATCGCCATCGTGCCCTTTGGACTGGCGTGCGCCTTCCAGGAAGGCCTGAATTGGAGTAAACTTAAGCTGTTGTCAGCAAAGCAGATATTGCCAGAAACAATAGAAGACCCGAAAGCATGAACTGCCCGTTTTGCGGCCACAAAGAGGACAAAGTCATTGACTCGCGCGAAAGCAAAGAAGGCGACGTCGTCCGCCGTCGGCGCCAATGCCTGGGCTGCGAGCGCCGTTTCACCACCTACGAGCGTAGTGACGAAATCCCCTACATGGTCGTCAAAAAGGATGGAAGGCGGGAGAAGTTTGACCGCCAGAAGGTCCTGAACGGTCTGCTCAAAGCCTGCGAGAAGCGTCCCGTTGCCATGGCCAAGCTAGCCGAGGTGGTGGACGCGGTGGAAGGCAGACTTGCCGACAATCCCGATCGGGAGATCACGACAACCGAGATCGGCGAGATGCTCATGGAGCGCCTCAAGAACCTCGATAAGATAGCATATGTGAGATTTGCTTCGGTCTATCGCGACTTTCAGGATGTGGAGGCGTTTTTGAATGAATTGAAGAACTTGGTGCTGCACAAGCGATCTTAGTACCCGTTGCGCTCAGGTACTACGAGGTTCAGCCTAAAGTATCGTGTAACCAATCTGGAATCAGAACATCTTCTATTTAGGGCTTAACTTCGCGATCGATTCGATGCTATAATCGATTGCTAATATTCAAGGTCGGCACGGTGGCTGAACGCGCGCCTAAGCTAGTGGTTTGTGTATAGGTTAACATACCCCGCCAGGTGAATATCAGTACTAAGTCTTGTGCCCGGTTGGGGAGGTGAGCATCCAAGTGGATCAATTCGAAGATCATTTTCTAGCAGAGGGTCATGAACCCCTCGGACTTCCGTTCGACGAAGAAGCCAATTTCTTCCATCCCGAGGAAGTTCAGGAAGAGGAGTTCCCGGCTCAACAGGCCGAAGAGTCGATTTACACCGACGATCCGGTACGCGTGTATTTGCGCGAGATGGGCGCCGTTCCGCTGCTCACTCGCGAGGGCGAGGTCAATCTGGCTCGCCGTATGGAGCGCGGGAAGCTGCGGATGCAGAAGTCTATCAGCCGCTCCGCGCTGGTGCAGTTGCGGGTTTCTGAAATCGCCGAGTTGTTGAAGCGCGGCGATGATGAACTCGATAACTTTGTGGATTTTGGCGACGTCGAGGAAGGCAGTCCCGCCGATACCAAGAAGCAGGCTGAGGTTCGGGGGCAGTTCGCCGACCTGATCGCGCTGCAAAAAAAACAGATCCAGCTGATCGACAAGCTGGATGCCGTGGCGCTCAGCAACAAGAAGCTCCGCCGCAAGGCGCAGGGTAAAGTGCATCGCGCCAAGGTGGAAATGTCGCAGGCCATTCGCCGCCTGCCCTGGCTGCCTTCACGCTGGAAGCAGTTCGCTAAGGAAATCGAACATGCCGTCGAACAGCTGGCGCATCTGGAAGCCGAGCTGCGCAAGTTGGAAGGCCGCTCCGGGCTGACGGCCCAGGCTCGCACGCGCGAGCTGCGCCGTGAAGTTCGCAAGCTGGAAACCGCCGCGGGCGCGTCGCTCACCGACCTGAAGCACAGCATGTCGGTGATCCGTCACGGTGAAATCGAAGCCGAGCGCGCCAAGAAGGATCTGGTGGAAGCCAACCTTCGCCTGGTGGTTTCGGTCGCCAAGAAGTACGTCAACCGCGGGCTGCACTTGCTGGATCTGATCCAGGAAGGCAACATCGGCTTGATGCGCGCCGCCGACAAGTTCGAATACCGGCGCGGCTACAAATTTTCGACCTACGCCACCTGGTGGATTCGCCAGGCCATTACGCGCGCCATCGCCGATCAATCGCGCACCATCCGTATCCCGGTGCACATGAACGAGAGCATGAACAAGTTCCTGCGCGCGACGCGCGAGTTGGAAAAAGAACTCGGCCGTGCTCCCACTAACGACGAAATCAGCCGCCGGATGGACATTCCGGTGGAGAAGGTCCAGAAGCTGAAGACCATTTCGCGCGATCCGGTTTCACTTGAAACGCCGGTCGGCCGCGATGGTGAATCGGCCCTGGGCGACTTGATTGAAGACCGCTGGGTGGGTTCGCCCGTGGACGCCGTCATCGATTCCAACGTCCGCGACGAGACCGCCAACATTTTGAAGACCCTGTCTCCCAAAGAAGAGAAGGTGATCCGCCTGCGCTTCGGCATCGGCTGCGAGCGCGAGCACACCCTGGAAGAGATCGGGCAAGAGTTCGACGTTACCCGAGAGCGCATCCGTCAGATTGAAGCCAAGGCGTTGCGCCAGCTTCGATCCCCGGAACGGGCGCGCCACCTGAGAGCTTTACTGGCTGCCCGATAGAGCCGGTAAAGCCAGTCTGCTCCTCCTCCATGTGAAAGGCCGGGCCCCTAACCCGGCCTTTTTTATTTCCCGCCACCGTTCAAGATGGTTTGGATGTGCACGAACTTGCCATCCTTGAAGTCGTAGAAATGCGCGCCGCCATCCCCCTCCTTTTCGTTCCTTTCGCCCGAAAACACGATCAGCCTGCTATCGAGCCGGTATTTGATCGGCCGGAATTTTTCCCCCACATCCCCCCAGCAGCAAATCGTGTGGGGAAGCCAATACACAGTGCCGAGGTTCGCGTCGATTATTGCTCCCGCAAGGCATTCGGTTCCGCAGCCCCAAGCGGTCACGATGAAATGACCGGCGAAGTTCGGTGCCTGCCCTGCGGCGGATCGCAGGCGTGTATGGAATTCTCGCTCCTCTTTTCCGAGAACGACCGTTGCGTTCTTTCCGTAATAGCTCCCGATTGCGGGGTAGCCGGCAAAACGAGGTACAGCCGTCTGCGAAAGAACCATGGAAGCCAACGAGATGGACAGAATCAACGCAACAATCCGTGCCTGCATCACTCGAACGATTCCATCGGAACCGACCCTCTCAAGAACGAAGGGCGTGCCTGGAGCCCCAATCCCCAACCCCCAATCTCCCTCTCCTTGACTTTCGCCCGTTAAGTATTTTACTGTGAACATTCATCTTGGCCGCGTCGTTGCCTGAGAAAAGACGGCCTCCACGCTGAAACTATGGCAGAACGCAAAATACTGCTCGATTCAACCCTGGACAGTGTGGAAGTGGCGGAAACGGCGGTTCTGGGGGCGGCGCGGGAGATCGGCTTCCATGAGGACGATCTGCACCAGCTGGGAATGGCGGTTCGGGAAAGCATGGTGAACGCCGTGGTTCACGGCAATCGCTACAACGCGCGCAAGAAGGTTCATCTTTCGGTGACCAAGGCGGCCGATCGGTTGACCATTGTGATCGCCGACGAAGGCGACGGTTTCGATCCGGATTCAGTGCCGGATCCGCTGGCCGAAGGGAATCTGCTCCGCCAGTCCGGCCGCGGGTTACTTTTGATCCGCGCTTTCGTTGACGAGTTTCAGGTGCTTCCATGCCAGCCCAGGGGGACGGAAGTGCGGATGGTGAAGTACCTGGCCAAGGCCAGTTGATCGAGATCCAAAGAATCGCGAGGAGGGTCCAAATTCGTGAGTGTTAAAATGTCACACCGCCAAGTCGGCGACGTTACCGTGGTGGATGCAGCGGGTCGAATCACCCTGGGAGAGGGCGCAAGCGTTTTCCGGGACCTGATCCGCGACTTAGCCGCTAAAGGCAACAAGAAGATCCTGGTCAACTTGAGCGAGGTCTCCTACATCGATAGCTCGGGGATTGGCGAAATGGTGTCCAGCTTTACCACCGTGACCAATCATGGCGGCCAGTTAAAGCTGCTGGGCTTGACCAAACGCGTCAAGGATCTGCTGCAGATCACCAAGCTCTATACCGTGTTCGAGGTATTCGACGAAGAGTCGTCGGCGGTTCGCAGCTTCGCCTGACCGTTGTCGCCGAACCGCGCTTTACTGATCGGTGCTTTACCGAGCCGCGACCGTCAGGAAGCGGTCCCGCGCTTCCTTTCACCGCGCGGGCGCGTCGTCACGCCCTGCCACGATATGCTAAACTGATGTTTCCCGCAGTTATGAGGTCTCCGTGGACAAGCTTACCCGCAAGGAATTGAAGAGCGATAAATTCGCTCTGGAAGTCCAGCATAGCGTCGAATACGTTTCCGAGCACCGCCAGCAAATGGTCCGATGGGCGGGGCCCGTGGTTGCAGTGGTGCTGATTGTCATTGGCATCTTTTACTATCGAGGCTACCAGCACACCGCGCGGCAGGAAGCCCTACATGCCGCCATGCTCATTCAAAACAGCAGAGTCGGTCCCTCGCAATCCGACTACGTGGTGTCCTTCCCCACCGCCGAAGCTCGCGAAACTGCGGTGGTCAAGTCATGGCGCGATTTTGCCGCCAAGTACTCGGGAACCGAGGAAGGCGCCATCGCAGAGTTCTTTCTGGGCACCAACGCCTCCGACGTCGGTAATTTGCCTGAGGCCGCCAAACATTTCCGGGCGGCCATCGATTCCGGCGGCGGGACCTATGCGTCCGCGGCGAAACTGGCGCTGGCTCAAGTTTACGCCGCCCAGGGCAAGTTGAACGACGGTATCCAGCTCATCCAATCTGTGATTGACCATCCCACCGTGATGGTCTCCAAGGACGCCGCCACTCTTGCTCTGGCTGATCTTGTCAAAGCCAGCGACCCGCAGCGCGCCCGCAAGCTGGTGGATCCGCTCCGCACCAGCAGTCGCAGCGCAGTGAGCAAAGCCGCCATCAGTATGGAAAGCTCCCTGACCCAGCAGTGAACCGGCCGGCAGTCAACAGCTTAAGCCGCCTGCGTTTTCCCGTCGAATCGCAGCCGAGGGCGGCGCTATCCGGAACTGGCGCATCCTTACCGCGGCGAGTTCCAGCGCGATCGCGACCGCATCATCCATTCGCGGGCCTTTCGCAGGCTGGAGAACAAGACGCAGGTCTTTCCGCCCGGCATCTCCGATCATTTCCATAACCGGCTCACCCATACCATCGAAGTGGCGCAGATCGCCCGCACCGTGGCTCAGGCGCTGGGTCTCAATGAAGAACTCACCGAAGCTCTCGCGCTGGGCCACGACATCGGCCATCCTCCATTCGCCCATGCGGGTGAAGACGAGTTGGATCGCCAGATGCGCCGCTTCGGCGATCGCTTCGACCATAATCTTCACGCCCTGCGCATCGTCGAATGGTTCGAGCGCCGCTACGCCCGCTTTCCCGGCCTGAACCTGACCTTCGAAGTGCGCGAGGGCATCGTCAAGCATTCGCGCGATTTCGAAAAGGGCGAGAATCCGGCGCTGGACGAATATCTTCCCGGGCTCCGGCCGCCGCTCGAAGCCCAATTGATCGACCTGGCCGATGAGATCGCCTACAACACGGCCGACCTGGACGACGGCTTCTCCGCGGGCCTTTTCAAAATCGAAGACGCCCGCCAATGGGTCCCCGAGTTCGGACGCCGTTGGGAGGAGGTGGAATCCCAATTCCCCGGCGCCTCCGAGCGCGAGCAGTTTCAGGAAGTGCTGCGCGGATTGCTCGATTGGCTAGTGTCGGGTCTGGTGCAAGGCACTCTAGAGGCCACGGACGAGGCCTCGGTGGAAAGCGTGGAGGATGTGCGCGCCCATCCCCGGCGTCTGGCTTCGTTGACGCTTCCCACTCACGCCACGAATCGCGCGCTGAAACAATTTCTGCATCACACGCTTTATTACTCCGAGCCGATGGCGGGCGAGCGCCGGCGGTCGGCCGCCGCAAATCGCCGAGCTGTTCGAGTTCTGGATCGCGCACCCGGACAAGCTCCCCGAAAACTACGTCGAATCGCTCGCCAGTTCCCCCATCCACCGCGTGGTCTGCGATTACATCGCCGGCATGACCGACGGATATTTCCTGCGCTGCTATCAGCAGACCATGGGAGTCGCGGGCAGCGTGTAGAATTGAGTCAGATGCTAACGCGGCTGTACATCGACAATTTCCGATGTTTTGTCAACTTCGAATACAAGCCCGCGCGCCGGAATCTCGTTCTCGGGAGAAATGGCTCAGGAAAGTCGAGCGTGCTCGATGCGCTTTCGCTCCTTCGGCGGTTCGTGGTGGATGGCGAAAGTTCGCCAAAGCTCTTTCGACTAAACGAGAGGACCCGCTGGTTGGCTCAGCCCTTGCAGACTTTTGAGATCGAAGCCGTCCTGAGCGGCCGGAGCTACGTGTATCAGCTTGTGATCGAGCCATCTGGACATCCGCCCCGGCCCCGTGTGGCATCCGAAACCATCCATTTGGACCGGAAGCCGCTCCTGGAGTTTCGGCATGGTGAGGTTCAGCTTCACGACGGGGACCGCGAGTTTACCTACCGTCTCGAGCCCGATCGCTCATCTTTGCTGACGGTGAGCACTGAGAAGGCGAGTTTAATACGCGTCTTCAAACAGTGGTTGGCTGACCTATACGCGTTCAGATTGAGTCCGTTCGCTATGGGATCGCGAGCGGAGGGCGAGAGCCTTTATCCGGCGGGAAATCTCTCGGATGTCGCGTCGTGGTACCGGCACCTTCTCCAAAGCGATCCGGAAGAAAACGCTAGTCTGTTGGAATCCTTACGGGAAGCGCTCGATGGCTTTAGCTCCCTTCGACTCGAAGTCGCGGGTGAGGACCGCCTTCTATTCGCCGTATTCGATCGGGCCACTGAATCGAACATCAGGTTCCGCTTCAAGCAGCTGTCCGACGGGCAGCGTTGCCTCGTTTGCCTCTATGTCATTCTCCACTTCGTTGTTGCGAAGGGGCACACGGTCATAATTGACGAACCGGAAAACTTTATATCGTTGGCCGAGATTCAACCGTGGTTGATGAAGGTCACCGACACTGTAGAGGAACGCAAAGGCCAGGTTCTGCTTTTCTCTCATCATCCGGAGTTAATCAATCAATGGGCCGCTAACCATGGTGTCCAGTTCGTTCGGGACGGAGTGGGTCCGGTGCGCGTCGAGCCGTTCCACGGAGATCCCAACAGCAGTCTTCCCCCGGCAGAGCTCGTCGCTCGCGGATGGGAGCGTGGCTAGAGTTTCGCAGGTTATCGTCCTGGCCGAGGACGAACGCCACCAGCGATTCGTTCGCTCGTATTTGAAATTGATCGGAATGGGTGAAGCTATACGGAACGAAGCCCTTCCAAGTGGAAGAGGATCTGGCGAACAGTGGGTGCGAGAACGCTACGCAAGCGCCGTTAAGGCCTATCGCTGGCGCTCCTCGCGAGCAGAAACAGCTCTTGTGTCCGTAATCGATGCGGACGCCGGCGACTCCAGCCGCCGCGTTCGTCAGTTGCAAGAAGGGCTTGAACGAGCGGGACTAGAACCACGGACCGCCGACGAGAGAATCGTTCATCTGATTCCGAGACAGAACATCGAAACCTGGATTCTGAATCTCATCGGTCATGAAGTCGACGAGGAAACCGACTATCGTCGCACGCCAGAAGTAGACGATCTAATCCATTCTGCCGCGCAGACCCTCTTCGAGTGGACCCGGCCCAATGCCGTAATACCTGCGCACTGTACATCCTCCTTGCGCTCGGCATTTCCGGAGCTCAGGCGCCTCGAACCTGTGCAGCGATTCACTCAGTAGTGAAATCTCCAACGAAACTCGACGTAAATCTCCCTCGGGTCGTTGTAGTGGAATCCTCCAAACGTCAGGCTGTTGTCGAGCAATACCCGCCGATTCGCCACATTCAAAGCCGTAAGCGAAAGCCTGTACTTGTCCTTCTCGCCAAAACTCTTTCCCAGGGAGATGTCAAACGTGGTGTGCTGCGGCAGATAGTTCCCCGGATATTGCGCGTCCGGCAACCCGTTGGTAAATCCCGAGCCGTAATACACATTTGTCGAAGCGAACACCTGCCATGGAAGTCTTCCATTGACACCCAGGTTCAAGGTGTTTCTCTGATCGTGGTCCACCGGCGATAATCCCGGAGGCGGCTCGCAGTCGGCCGACACGGGAACAGGACAGATCAATCCTCCGGTGAAGGGCGCCGAGGCCTGTGCGATCTGATTCGAGTACGCCAGGTGGAACTGAGCGCGGCGCCAGAGGCGCGGCGAACGCAATGTCGTTTCCCAGCCTTGAATCAAGGCGTAGTCCCAGGTGAGCGGCCAGAAGAGGTTCGATTCGCCGATGTTGCTGTGGTCCAGCCAATTCCTCGAACTGGTTTGAAAGGTGTCGATGTCGAGCACCCAACCACGAAAAGGAATCGCCACGCCGAACTGATATTCGTGATCGCGCTCTCCTGGTAGTGGGCCGAAGGTGAGGCTCTGGCTGTTGGCTAAATCGATCAGTGGACCGGTGGCGGTCAAGAGTGGAGGCGGCTGGTAAAACACGCCGTAAAAACCGCGAAAGACCCAATTGAGGCGCGGGATTCTGATGGCGACGCCAAAGCGTGGGTCGGGCGCGTTCTCTACGACAGCCGGCTGGCCCACCCCACCAACTGAACCGGAGTCGAAGTGCGAGTAACGAAATCCGGCAATCAGCGTCAGCCACGAAGTCACCTTAAACCGGTCGCTGATGAACAACTCGGCCAGTCCGCCGGTTACGGCGCCCGACGACGGGCCAAAATTCTGACAGCTTGTGCCGCAATCCGTAAAAACGTTGTTAAAGTAGTTGGCTTGGTGCTGGGCGAATCCGTACACTCCCACTTGAATGTCGTTGTTCTTCAGAACGGTTGCGTTCAGGCTAGCCTGCGCGCCGGCGTAATTGGCGGTCTGCTTCACATTCGTGATCACCGGGTAATCGTTCGGCGAGCTGTTGTAGCTGGCCTGATTGTAATGATAGAAGGGTGAAACCGTCAGCAGCAGATTGGGATTAAATGTGTGGACCCAAGAGAAGGTGAGGTAACCATCCGGTTCGCGTTCACTGTCGTGAAGGCCGTAACTGGGATAAACCTGGTTGCCGGATGAGTTTGGATCCGGGTCGACGGGAATCTGGTAATAATCCTGGCGCAGCGAAGCGATCAGCCGAAATTGGTTGGATGGACTGGCGTTGAATATGAAGGAGGCGAATCCTCCATAGCCATTCTCCGCGTCGTGAACAACTTGCCCGATCGGAGGCTGCAGACCGTAGTTGCTGCGATTTCCGTTCACGCTCGCGTAGTAGGCGAAGCGCTGGGTGTGCCCTCCGAAATTAAATTGATCGTTGGTTTGGTACCAGTTTCCGAAAGACGTGACAAGTTCCGCCTCATTGTCACGCTCGAACCCGGTGCGGGGCACGATATTAAAGACTCCATACGTACGGTCTCCGTACTCGGCATCGTAGCTGCCGCGCTGGACTTCGAGATAATCGATGTCCTTGGGGTCAATCTGCGGGCCCAGATTCGTAGCGATATTGGTGTTGGGAACGGGCACACCGTCAATGAGCCAGTCCACTTGATGGCCTCCGCGCATGTGCAGCATGTCGTGCGTTACGTAGGCGCCGGGCGTAAAGTCGGTAATCATAGCCATGCTGTTGGTGCGGTCGGCGCCGGGAGTTTGGGCGATGTCTTCACGACTCACTAGAGTGGTGGGAGTGACTGAATCCGTGTTGACCACCTCGGCTTGGCCGACGACAACCGTGGTCTGATTCAATGGCGCGATCGCCAGTTGAAAATGTAGAACCGGTGACGAGCTGGAATCCACGGTGACGGCCTGCTCCTCAGTCTCGAATTTAGGCTGAACGACCGTGATTTTGTAGTCGCCCACCGGCACGCTGGTGAAGGAAAATTCCCCGTTATCGTCGGCTTGCGCCGTTTGAGAATAATCCGATGTAGTGGCCTGCAGCTTTACCGAAGCTCCTGTTATGGGACGGTGCTGCGGGTCGTGCACCATTCCTTGAATCCTTCCGAAAATGGTTGCTTGGAGCAGAGCGCCAAACATTAAAAACACTGCCGGATACGAACGGAATACGAGCTTCCGCATAAAGCCTCCTTCTTAAGATGAATTTCAAATGTGGGTGGGTAGACTAAACAGCGAAAGGAGGGGGCCGTTCGAACAGAGCCGCGTCATGATGAGCGGAAGGAATCCAACTCGCCCAGGGCAGCGGCGACGAAACATCCGGTGACAGTTCCGCACCCGGCCTCTGGGGAGCAATGGTCTCAGCGGCGGGCTGCCTGTCACGAACCGAAATCTGGCACTGTCCGCAGCAATCCCGCGATGAGAACCCCGGTCCCGAGGAATGTCCGTGCGACCTCCGGCAGCAACTGGCGCTCTTGTCTTTGCAGCAGCAGGACGCAGAATCCGACGAGGCAATTGCAAGCGAGGGAATTGGCTGAGCCAGGAAAAAGACCACCCACGCGGCGGCAAGGCATCGAATCACGCGCGTGGGCATTACGCCCAGTATACTGCGGAAGTGGCATGTCGTTAAAGGAATATAGCCGCAAGCGTTCCTTCGATAAGACGCCGGAGCCTAAGCCTGCGCCACCCGCGCCATCGGCTTCGCCCGGTAACTATTTCTGCGTGCAGCGTCACGACGCCACGCGGCTGCACTACGATTTTCGCCTGGAAGTGGACGGGACGCTGAAGTCCTGGGCGGTTCCCAAGGGCCCAAGTCTGGAGCCGCTCGCCAAGCACCTCGCGATGCATGTGGAGGATCATCCGCTCGATTACGGCAGCTTCGAGGGCAACATTCCGAAGGGCGAGTACGGCGGCGGCAGCGTGATGCTGTGGGATCGCGGCAGTTACGAATTGCTGGGCGACGCGCCAGCCCTGGCCCAGATCGAACGCGGCGATTTCAAGTTTCGCCTGCATGGCGAAAAGCTGCGCGGCGAGTTCGCGCTGGTGCTGATGCGCGGCCGCGGCAAGGGCAACGAATGGCTGCTCATAAAAAAGAAAGATGCCGACGCGAAACCCGGCTGGAACATCGAAGACCACGCGCGCAGCGTGCTCACCGGCCGCACCCAGCAGGAGATCGCCGAGAATCTTCCACCTGCCGCTGGCCAAGAGCCAACAGCCAATAGCCAGTCGCGATCTTTTCCAGCTGGCGCTGTAAAAGCACCGATGCCCAAGAGCGTCTCCCCCATGCTCGCCACACTTGCCACGCGCCCGCCCTCGGGCGATTCGTGGCTTCATGAAGTGAAGTGGGATGGCGTGCGTGCGCTCTGTTTTATCGGCGGCGATCGAAGTGACAATGCGCTTCGAATTTTGTCGCGCTCCGGGCAAACGCTGCGATCAGCAGTATCCCGAGCTGAGCGTCTTGCCGCGCCACGTAAAGGCTTCGCAGGCCATCCTGGACGGCGAGATCGCGGTGCTGGATGACAAAGGCCGTTCCAGTTTCAGCCTGATCCAACCGCGCATCTCCGTGTCCGATGCGAACTCGGTGGCGCATCTCTCCCGATCGGCCCCCGCGAGCCTTTTCTTGTTCGACCTGCTGTATCTTGACGGCTACGATCTGCGCGGAGCGCCGCTCGAAGAACGCAAGCGGTTGCTTTCGGAAATTGTCATCCCGTCCGAACGCATTCACGTTTCCGATTTCTTCACCGTGGATGGCGTCGCCATGCTCGAAGCCGCAAAGCGCCAACGGCCTGGAAGGCATTGTGTCCAAATCGCTCGGGAGCAAATACGAAGGCCGCCGCAGCCGCGATTGGATCAAGGTAAAAGTGGTCACGTCGGACGACTTCGTCATCGGTGGATTTACGCATGGCGAGCGCGACTACTTCAGCTCGCTGGTTCTGGGGCTTTACGATGGAGAAAAACTGACGCACGCCGGGCAAGTGGGTACCGGATTCAACGAGAAGTCGCTGAAGGAAATCTACACCCAAATTGAGCCGCTCATCACCAAGAAAAGCCCTTTCACCGGAACTGTGAAGGCGCTGCGCGATGTCACCTGGACGCAGCCCCAGCTGGTGGCCGAGATCAAGTACCTGGAAATGACGCCCGACGGTTTGCTGCGTGCGCCGGTATTTGTCGGACTGCGCCCGGATAAGGATCCGAAGGAGTGCATACGAGAAAACGAGGAATACAAGGAAGACAGGGGAGACAAGGAATACAAGGGAGACGGGGGACCGGAGGAAGACAAGGGAGACAAGGAATACGGGGAGCACAGAGGACCGCTGGTTCCCAAGGATTCGCCTGCGGAAGTAATACTCGACATCGAAGGCCATCGCCTCAAGCTCACCAATCTCAACAAGGTCTTTTATCCAGGCGAAGGCATCGCCAAGCGCGACGTCATCAATTACTACGATGCCGTTGCACCTCTGATTCTTCCACATCTGCGCGACCGTCCGCTTTCGCTCAAGCGCTATCCCAACGGCATCAACGAGCAGTTTTTTTTCCAAAAGGACGCCGAAGGTAAGGTTCCCGATTGGGTGCGCCTGGAGCCGATCTTCTCCGAACATAATCAGGACAAGATTCACTACATCATCTGTAACGACCGTGCGACCCTCATCTATCTCGCGAACCTGGCGTCCATCGATCAGAACCCCTGGATGAGCCGCATTGGCTCGCTCGACAATCCCGACTTCGCGCTCATCGATCTGGATCCGACAGATGGCTGCCCCTACAGCCAGATCGTCGAAGCCGCGCAACTGGTGAAGAAGACGCTCGACTCCATCGGACTCGCGGGCTATCCCAAAACAACCGGCGGCGATGGAATGCACATCTACATTCCGCTCGAACCGGTCTACACTTTCGAGCAGGTGCGGTCCTTCGCGGAGCTGCTGTCGATTTTGGTGATCAATCAAGATCCCGATCTGTTCACCACGCCGCGCGACTGTCTCGCGCCGCAAGAAGGCCAAGGTGTATTTCGACTATTTGCAGATTTCGAGCGCCAAAACAATCGCTGCGCCTTATGTCTTACGTGCCCATCCCGGCGCTCCGGTCTCGACGCCGCTCGATTGGTCCGAAGTGAAAGCCGGCCTGGATCCCGGGCAGTTCAACATCCACAACGCGATGGCTCGCTTTGAGCGCACCGGCGATCTGTTCCAGCCCGTGCTCACGAAGCCGCAGAGGCTCGAACCGGCTCTGGAGAAGGTGGCTGCGAATAGCGCTTCACCAGCGCCACCCCGGCAAAAATGATCAGCATCGCGATCACTTCCAGCGGCCCGAAATGCTCCCGGAAAAATATCCAGCCGAGAAACACGGCGATAATCGGGTTGATGTAGTTGTAGATACTGATCACGGAAACCGGCAGGCGGCCGAGCACAAAAATGTAGGCGCTATAACCCACGATGGAGCCGAACGCCACCAGATAGGCGATCGCGCCGATGCTGCGCGCGCTCCAGGCGGAATGCATGCGGCTTCGCAAACAACGCGGGCACGGCGAACGCCAGGCCGGTTGCCAATTGTTGCACCGCGCCGCTCACCACGGGATGCGCCTTGGTTTGATGCCGGCGTTGCAGGATGGAACCGAGCGCCCATCCGGCGCAGCCCAGCTGCAGCAACAGGAAGCCGCGCAGCAATGGTCCGCCGAAGCCTTCTTGCATCACCTCGGGCGCCACTAACAGAGTAGTGCCGGCCAGGCCGACGAACATCCCGGCGATGGTGGGTCCGTGCAATCGGTCGCCGCCTGGAATGAGCGCTTCCACGCCAATCATCCAGAAGGGCGAGACCGTGATGAAGACGGACGCCAGTCCGCTCGGCATCCATTGCTCCGCGTACACCAGGCAGCCCGTGCCGGTGCCGATGATGATGACGCCGTACAGCGCCGTGTACCAAAGATCGCGCCCGGTGGGCAGATGCGCTTTCGAAAAATAGGCGACAACAAGCAGAATGACTCCAGAGATGGTGTAGCGCAGACTCATCAGCACCGGAGGGGCCATCGATTCGAGCGCGATGCGAATGCCAAGGTACGTGGTGCCCCAGAAGAAGCAGACCGAGGCCAGCGCCAGGTACGCCTGAAAATGAGGATGGCGCGGCAAAATTCAGGGTAACATCGCGGAATTCACGGTAAGATTGAGTGTTGATACTCACCGTCACGATCAACCCTTCGGTGGATCGCAATATTGAAGTAGACCGGCTGGTTTTCGAGGATCGCGCCTATATTCTCTCGCGCAGCGACTCGGCCGGCGGCCGCGGCATGAATGCTTCACGCGTCCTGGATTCCTTCGGCGCCAAGACGCTCGCCATCGTCACCTCGGGAGGCGTAAACGGAGCGCGTCTCGAGAAGCTGGCGGCGAAATCCGGATTCCCGGTTAAAGTGGTTCCGATTCACAACGAGATTCGCGTGAATCTGACCATCACCGACAAACAAGGGCTCGCCCTCCGGCTGAATGAGCGTGGGCCGAAGATCACGCCGGAGGAACTTACGCGCGTGGAAAAGGTGGTTGCGAACCGCCTGGAATCGGCTTCCTGGCTGATGTTGTGCGGGAGCATTCCGCCGGGTGTTTCCAGCGATTTTTATACCAAGCTGATCCGCATGGCGCGCGAGCGAAAAGTGAAAACGCTGCTCGATACGGACGGCGATGCGCTGCTGCACGGCATCGAAGCGGGCCCTACCGTGGTGAGTCCGAATCAGCCCGAAGCGGAACGGCTGCTGAATCGCGCGCTGATCACGCGGGCGCAATTCCTGGAAGCAGCCACGCGCATCAAAGCCATGGGCGCGGAAGCGGTGATGCTGTCGCTGGGCGGGCGCGGCGTGGTTGCGGTGAATGAGAATCAATTGTTGGAAGTGATTCCTCCGCGGACCGATGCGGTGTCGCCATTGGGCGCGGGCGATGCGCTGGCCGCGGCGTATGTATGGGCCGCGGGGAAGAAAAAGGATTTCGCCGATTGCGTGCGCTGGGCCGTGGCGGCGGGAACGGCGTCGGCCATGCAGCCCGGACTCGTATTCGCGAACCTGGAGCAGACCAAAGAAGTGTTTAAGTCGGTGGAAGTGCGGAGAGCCTAAGCTCCGCTCCCTCACGGTCGCGGCTCGGTTTGTCGTGGTTCAGTTTTCTGGTTGGATCGCTTTGGCGCGTTGATCAGCACCACGAACAGCAGCAGCAGGCAGAGCAGCGTCGCCACGCAGCCGATCACCAGGTAGTCCGTCGATTTGTGCGGGCCCGGGCATCACCGCCAGTAGAATACCCACCGTTATGCCGAAAATCATCAGCATGCCGAGCGCGAGCGCCATTGTGCGATTCATCGGTTAGTACACTTCAGTCGTATTTTTCGAAAATGATCTGCTTGCGATCGAAGCCCAACCCTTTGAGGATAGCGCGTACGTCGTCGACCATCGCCTTGAGTCCGCAGATGTAGATGTCGAGATCGCGGCGGCCGCGGTATGGCTTCGAGCAAGTGAGTTTGCACGTGTCCGGTGCGGCCGGTCCAGAAGGAAGCACCCAGGGAAGGCACGGAGCGGCTGAGCGTCGGCCAAAAGAGGAAATTGGAATACTTGCGGGCTAGCGCTTCGAAATTGTCGCGATAGTAAATGTTGCGTTCGTGGCGGACGCCGAAGATCAGCGTCAGTTGTTTGGCGTGCGGATGCGAAAGATAATCGGGCGCCATGGCGCGAAAAGGGGCGATGCCGGTGCCGGTGGCGATGAACACGGCTTCTCTCGCCGGTTCGCGAATGACGAAGAATCCGAGCGGCGCGGACGTTTCGATGGAGTCGCCCGGTTTCATCTTGAAAAGATGCGGAGTAAACACGCCTTCGTGGACCAGATTCAAACACAGTTCGAAGCGATTTCCGCCCGGCAGCGATACGATGGAATACGGGCGCGTGATCTTCTTGCCGTTGAGGGTTTCGCTGAATGAAACGAACTGTCCCGGCTTGAAGTGAATCTGCTGGACCTCGGGGACTTCGAATACGAAGTGCCGGACTTCGGGCGCGATGTCATGAAACTCAAGGACGGTGGCTTTCATGCCCGGTTCTGCAATAGCGCCTGGCTTGCACGATCGAGCAGCGCTTGGATCAGTGCGGGGTGGCCATCGAGCGGCGACGTGATTTGCATCTCGATATCGCCATGGGCGCGTGAGGCTTCGTCAGCCAGGCGCGGCAGGTCGCGCTGCATGTGCGTGCCGAGCGTCAGGAAATAGGGGATGACGACGACGCGTTTTGCCCCGCGCGCGATGAGTAACGCCGTGGCGCCGGTAAGATCGGGCGTCCCAAGTTCCAGGAACGCCGGTTCCACCACGTGCTGGCCGCAGGCGGCCATTTGCGCGGCCACATCGCGCACCGCTTGATTGGCGCTTTCGATGCGCGAGCCGTGAGCGAAGACGATGAACCCCGTCATACTTGTATGAGTGGGGAGGCGGGTGCGAGATTTTCCTCGCATCTCGGGAAAGTACGCGCGCAGATAGTCGATAAACGCCCGGCCGCGCGCGCGTCCGTTGTTTTCGTGCAGCTCCACGCGCTGCAGGAACACCAGCGTGCCCAGGATCTCAACGTCGCGCAGAGGCGTGGCGTTTTTCTCGGCCAGCTCTTGGCGCAGACTAACTACCGCTTCCTGCATCCGCTCGATGAATGCCGGCCGCCACCAGGTTGGTAGGCCGGGTTTCGTAATACAGGCCGCTTTCGAGCGTACGATAGGTACGGATGAGAGATTCGAGCGCCTCCCGGATGTCGGAATCCACCGCGCCGGCCTGACGCGAGCGACGCTTCCAGTAGGCGCGACCCCAAAAACACTAACAGCGATTCATGTTCCCGCAGGAATTCTTCGGTTACCTGCACGTCGCGATTGGGGACTTCGTCGGGATTCAATTCGTGCGGCTTTTCATGCCGCCGCGCTTCCACCAGATAGGGGCAATCGAGCGGGCAACTGATGCTCACTTCACGCTCGTTCCCGCAGCAGATGGAGCAGATTTCGCCATTTACGCCGGGGCAGTGGCGGCGCGGCTTGCGGGTGTCGCAGATCTGGCATTTCATGGCGGGAAGGCTCGGTGATTCCATCGTAGCATTGGGGATTGAAGAAGGATCAAGAACGTGAGCGACAGAGGCTTTAGCTCTGGAATGGATTGAGTAAGACGGAGATGGCGGGATAAATCGGAGGGTGCTCCACGGGCGCGGGCGCGGTTGCGGCTGAACGCACGTGTATCGAGCCGATAACTGGCGAGCGGGCTGGCGGACACGCGATTCGGGTCAACGCTAGCGGGAGTCGAGCCAGCTTGGGAATCTTAGGGCTGGCGATCGGTTGAGCCGCGGGAGGAAGTCTCACCCGAACGTGAAGTCGTGCAGACGACGACCCGAAGTCACGTGTCTGGGCGTAAGAACCGTTCCCGCCGCGGTAAACAGCCCCCATCGGGCCGGTTTGCGCGGGAGTTTCTCAGCCCACCCGAGCTTAGTTACTTCAGAGCGGTATGCTTTCCTCAGATCGGTGCCCTCCGGTTGCTTGGCGACCCACCCCCTAAATTTCTTTGCTGATTCGAGAAGTGGAATCAAGTCTTGCATATTCCGCTGACCACTGTTGATCGCCTCCTTGATGGGACGGGAATCTTCAAAGACCGACTCCTGAAACAGGCTGAGGGTTTCTTCGCTCGCCAGTCGTCTCTTGATAATGTCTTCGATTCGGGCGCTCACGATAATCGAGCTTGGCTGAGAGCGCCAGCTCGGAGGCGACCGACGAGGCGGCCTGCAAGTCGCCCCTTGCGTGTTGGAGAAAACTTAGGAGATATGCAACAGTAATCGTTGAGTGCTCGGGGGACACCCGCTGATGATAGATCTCATTCAGCGCGGAGAAGTCCAGGTTAGTCCTGACACGAACGTTAGCTCCGTCCCGAGTGATTCGGCGAGCAGCCCGAAATCGAGGCCTCCGGTTTCGTTGAGCCTTCGGATAGTAAGCGATTCGAACATCAAATAGTAATTCTAAGTGTTACTCTATGACGTTTGTATGGCTACTTCCGGGCGAGCAAGGCGAAATATTGGTCTGGCGGAGGGCGTTTCGGGAATTGAAGCCGAGTCTGCTGCCAGCCATTTTGCGGGACAATTAGAACATGGCGCAAGCGATCGTTCGGGATCCAGAAATCATGCACGGCACGCCCGTCTTCCGCGGAACCCGCGTACCCGCCCAAACTCTATTTGACTATATCGAGGGTGGAGAGACGCTGGAGGATTTCCTGACGGGTTTCCCAACAGTTTCCCGCGAATTGGCTCTGCAAGCGCTGGAAGAGGCAAAGCTTCTGCTGTTGGCGCGCGTCTGATGCGGCTGCTCATCGATGAGTGTATTGATGAGCATTTGCGGAACTCATTTCCAGGGCACGATTGTGAAACAGTCCGTTACGCCAAACTTGCCGGCCTCAAAAACGGAGAGCTACTGTCCGCCGCCGAGGCTGCGGGCTTCGACGCGTTGGTCACGGTTGATCAGAACATTCCTGATCAGCAGAATCTTGATGGCCGAAAGATCGCACTGATAATTCTCATCGCCCCAACAAATCGACTTCGGGATCTGCGACGATTGATTCCCGCCGCTTTGGCAGCTCTCAATGCGATCCGACCGGGCCAAGTTGAGCACGTTTCTTCGCGCACCGCATCGGAGTAACCGCGTGCCAAGATCGAAATAGCAATGTTCTGGACGCACCGGAGTTTCTGGGTTCTTCCGATCCTGGTTGCCGCGATTCTTGGCGGACTTAGCGCAATCGTTCGCCACACCCGGCTCCGCAGCATTTATCAGCGCCAGTTCCCGGAGTCGCGGCGCGAACGGCTGTTCCTGGCCTCGCTTGGTTTCTTCATCACGGTGCTGGTGGTGCGCGCTCTCACGCTCGCCATTCGTCACGATATCGGCCCGTTCCACGATGTCTCCATGCGCGGCCGCCACATCCACCATCTGGTGTGGGGCATTCTGCTGCTTTTGCTGGTCGGCTACTCTTGGCTGCTCCAGGTGGGAACCGGGTCCGTTGCGGCCACGCAGTGGACCGGCCGCCTGACATCCATGCTTTTCGGCGTGGCTGCGGCGCTAACGCTGGATGAGTTTGCGCTGTGGCTCAATCTCCGCGATGTTTATTGGGAACGCGAAGGCCGGGAGAGCTTTGAGGCGCTGGCGCTGTTTAGTGGCCTGCTGGCCATCGGGATCTTCGGGCGCGCATTTTGGAGCGGCATCACCAAGGAATTTCGCAAAACCCCTTGATTAGTCATTGCGTGCTCGCCTCCGTTCGTGTAAGCTGGCAAAGAAAAGGCGAACATCCATGAACCTTGCCTCCTCAAATTTGACCCTGGGGCTTTCGGAGTCCGGCGACCTGCTGGGAATCGCGCGGCGCGATGGCGGGATTGAGAGCTCGGTGGCGCGATTTGAGCAGTGGATGGCGCTCCCGGATTCGCCCATTCGGGCCATCCGGCATCAGGCGGCGCGGGAGGGCGAGTACGCCGAGATCCCAGCCAGCGTGGCTCCAGTGTTGCGTGAGGCGCTGGTCGCGCGCGGAATCCCCAGGCTTTACGTACATCAGGCGGACGCGCTTGAGCGCTCAGTGGCAGGCAAGAACGTGGTGGTGGTCACGCCCACCGCAAGCGGCAAGACGCTTTGCTATAACCTGCCGGTGTTGCAGCGGCTGATTGACGACCCCGGCGCGCGGGCCATGTACCTGTTCCCCACCAAAGCGCTGGCCGAGGATCAGTTGCACGAGTTTCAGGCCGCGGTGGACGCTATGGGGTCTGAAATTCGCGCCTTCACCTACGACGGCGACACCCCGCAGGACGCACGGCGCGCCATCCGGGAGCGGGCCAACGTGGTGCTCACCAATCCCGACATGCTGCACAGCGGCATTCTGCCGCATCACACCAAGTGGGCGAAGTGTTTTGAGAACCTGCGCTACATCGTGATCGATGAGCTGCACTACTATCGCGGCGTGTACGGCAGCCATCTTGCGAATCTGTTGCGTCGCTTGCGGCGCATCTGCCAATTTTATGGATCGAAGCCGCAGTTCATTTGTTGCTCGGCGACCATCGCGAATCCCAGGGAGCTGGCGGAAGCGCTAACCGAGGCGCCGTTCGAACTGGTGGATCGCAACGGCGCGCCCAGCGGCGAGAAATACTTCGTGTTCTACAATCCGCCGGTGGTGAACAAACAGCTCGGCATCCGGCGCGGCTATCTGCAAGAGACGCGGCGCATCGCAATCGAGTTTATCGAGCGGCATCAGCAGACGCTGGTATTCGCCAACAGCCGGCTGGCGACGGAAATTCTGGTTAAGTATTTGCGCGACGCCATCGAGCGCGGGCCCCTGCCGGGCGATGCGGTGCGGGGCTACCGGGGCGGTTACTTGCCGCGCGAGCGGCGCGAGATCGAACGCAAGCTGCGCGCTGGCGAAATCCGTGCCGTGGTGGCCACCAACGCGCTGGAACTGGGCGTGGACATTGGATCGCTGGACGCGGTTGTGATGGCAGGGTATCCCGGGTCGATTGCATCGGCCTGGCAGAGGGCCGGCCGCGCCGGGCGGCGGCAGAGTACGTCGCTGGCCGTGATGGTGGCATCCAGCGCGCCGCTGGACCAATACGTGGTGGAGCATCCGGAATATTTCTTCGAAGGATCGCCCGAGCACGCGCACATCAACGCCGACAATCTGGAGATCCTGCTCAATCATCTGAAATGCGCGGCCTTTGAGTTGCCCATTCGCGACGGGGAGAAGTTTGGCCCCCATGACCCTACGGAACTATGCCGATTCTTGGAAGAGGAGGCTGGCCTGCTGCATCGCTCCAACGGATGCTGGCATTGGACGTCGGACACCTATCCCGCCGACGCGGTCAGCCTGCGCGCCGTTTCCAGCGACAACTTCATCGTGGTGGATATCACGGGCCAGCATGAGGTGATCGCGGAAGTATCTTTCACCGCCGCGCTGACCACGCTGCACGAGAAGGCGATTTATCTGCACGAAGCCCGGCAGTTTCAGGTGGAGAAGCTGGATTATGAAGGCCGCAAGGCGTATGTGCGTCGCGTGGATAGCGACTATTTCACGGATGCCATCGACTACACACAGGTCAAGGAATTGGAGGAGTTCGAATCCGCGGACGTAAGCGGTGCGCGGGCCGTGCACGGCGATGTGCGGGTGAACACGCAGGTGGTGGGGTTCAAGAAGCTGAAGTTTTACAGCATGGAAAATATCGGCGCGGGCCATTTGTCGATGCCCGAGCAGGAATTGCACACGACAGCGTTCTGGCTTCATCTCCCCGAGAGCCTTTCTGGCGCGATTTCCGGAACTGACGCCCACCGAGCGGCAAAGCGGGCTTACGGGACTGGCGCAAGTGATGCGAACCGTAGCGGCGCTGCTGTTGATGTGCGATCCCAGGGATCTGGGCGTTGCGATTACCGAGGATATTTCCGGAGCCAAGGGAAGCTTTGAGCCGGATCTGTTTCTGTTCGACAATTACCCCGGCGGTATCGGCCAGAGCCAGCCTCTGTTCCAGTTGCGAACGCGGCTCCTTACTGGCGCGCTGGCAGTGCTGGAGCGCTGCAGTTGCGACGCGGGATGTCCGGCCTGCGTCGGGCCGGTTGGGGAAGTGGGCGAAACGGGCAAGCACGCAACGTTGCGGCTGCTGCGGGAACTAACGAAGTTGACGGATGATCAGCGAACGAACTCGTAGCGCTCGAGAGTAGCTGCTACCCCGGTTTCGGTGGAGAATCGGACCACCTTTCCCAGGCAGTGGAGACGGAGCTTGGTGTCCCCACGGGACGCCGTGCTCGGCAGTGTAATCATGTACTCCACGGCCTCACCTATTCGCAACGTGGCGCCCGCCTCAAAAAGTACCCCAACCGAACTGAGATTTCTCGTCTCGCCGTGTTCGGAAAGTGCCTGGGAGCCCTTGCGGATCAACTCCAAGGGTAACTTCAATTCGAATCTTTGCGCCTTACGCTGTTCCATTTCGTCTCTTGTCTCTAAGACTCTAAACTGATCCTAGGCTGGGGTCAATAGCTGGAAGCCCGTTTCGAGGCGGTTCAGTAACGTTTTACTAGTGACTTTGGGCCAGTACTCACTCACTGTCACTTGCCCCTCGGCGGCCGAAAACAGCCATATGGGACAATAAGCTACAAGCATTCTATGAGCGAGATTAGCACCGAAGAGCAGCTGCGAAAAATGCGCGAGGACTGGGACCAAAGAGCCAAAGAGAACGCCCGTTACTACGTCAACACCGCCACCATGGAGTGGACCGACGAAGAATTCTTCGCGTCCGGGGAGAGGACGGTGGCGGACGAGATTCTCACTGACCTCGGGAATATCTGTCAGGGAAAACCCCAGCGCGAGATGCGGGTGCTCGAAATCGGATGCGGCGCGGGACGGGTGACGCGGGCGCTGGCGAATCTGTTCGGCGAAGTGCATGGCGTGGATGTGAGCGGCGAGATGATCCGCCAGGCAAAGCTGGCTTTGCAGGACCGTCCAAACGCCTTCGTGTACCAGAACAACGGGAAGGATTTGGCTGTGGTGCCGCCGCTGGAGTTTGATTTCGCATTTTCTTCGATCGTCTTTCAGCATATTCCCAGCCGCGACATCATCGAGAGTTATGTCCGGGAAGTACAGCGGCTGCTCCGCCCGGGGTCGCTGTTCAAGTTTCAAGTGCAGGGCGACAGTACTTTAGAAACCAAGCCGGACGATACCTGGCTGGGCGTGCCGTTCTCAGAGCGGCAAGCGGTGGATATGGCCTTCCGCAGCGGGTTCGAGCCGAAGTATAGGCACGGAGCGGGCGGGCAGTATTTTTGGCTTTGGTTCTTTAAAAAGTAAGCCGGCTAGTGCACATCTTGGGTACAGCCGCCCACCTGTTGGTCTCCACTTGGTGGTAGGGCTTGAGCTGGAATTGACGGCGGGCCTTGCTGAGCGCGCCGCGCCTCCCAATACAATGTCATTCTTTTGGACACTTCCAGCCGTTCCTCAGCGCTCATGCTTTTTCTGCCGCGGCGTCCTCTGGGGGGCTTTGACTTGGAGCCCTTTTGGCCGGCCTTTATGCGAGCTTCCAGAACAGCTATGGCCGCATCCAGACGTTTCTTCTCGGTGTAGAGGTCTCGTAGCGCTTTTACGATGTCCATCGTGAAATTGTGTTCGGGGTCCCTCTATCGTAGACGAGTACGCGGGAAAAATCCAGCAAATTTGTCGGCCTTTATACCACGCTTATCGCGCGCGATTGGCGGCGCTTCTCCCCTACTTGGTGAAGTAGGGCCATCGGTGCATGAAATGGATATGAAAATGGATCATTGCGAAGGCAATAGCCGCTGCGATGAGCACCACGATCACTGCAATCCAGATGATGGTGCGCCAGGGTACCGAGCGGCCCTCGCGGCGCATCACCAGAAGCAGACCCGCGAAGACGCCGACGAAGTACAACAAGCACATCGGAATGGCGAAAAGCATCAAGTTGAAGACATCGGGCGTCGGAGTGATGATGGCCGCCGCAATCACGATGGCGAGGATGGCGTAACGGGAGTGGCGCAGCAGAAAGCGCGGCGAGAGCAAGTGCAGAAGTGTCAGGAGAAATATCACCACCGGCAATTCGAACACCAGGGCGACGCCGAGCGTGACGTTAACGAACAGATCGAAATATTCGGTGATGGAGACCACCGGCTGGACATTGTTGCTCATGCCGATGCCGAGCAGGAACTCGAGACCGTATCGGAAAGCCAGGAAGTAAGCGAAGCAGCCGCCTGCAATGAACAGGCCCGCGGTCAGAAGCACGAAGGGCGCGGCCAGCCTGCGTTCCTTCTTATAGAGGCCAGGCGAGATGAACGCCCAGAGCTGGTAAACGATCCAGGGCGAGGCGATGAACACGGAACATAACAGCGGGAGCTCCACCCAAATGACGGAGAAGCCTTCCATGGGCGTCAGCTGCGCCAGGCGCGGAGGATTCACGTGCAAATGCTTCAGGGCTTCGATAGCCGGGTCGCTGACGAAATCCCAAAGTTTGTTGGCAAAACCCAGCGACAAGACGAACGCGATCCCCAGGCCGTAAAGGGCCCGGATGATACGGGTGCGCAGCTCCTCCAGATGTTCCATGAAGGACATGCGCAGCATTCTGTCCTCTTCCTCGTCCTCGGGATCCGCGGGAGGGGAAGGAGGCGGAGGTGGCGGCGGACGCCGGATGAGACCGGTCTCCGTCACCACTTCCACGGGTGGAGTAGCGACAACTTCCCCGTCGGGAGAAGGAACTCCCGGCTTATCGTCTTCCATGCTGAGCTACGTTTTCTGCGATGTCTCTCAGGTGTTAATGGATTCCGGCTCGGCGGGCTGGCTCACCGGGCTGGAGCTGGTCCGCGCTACGGTTCCATTAACTGGCGCTTCGGTTGAAGACTCGCTGGATTCGGCGCCCTGAGGTGCGGGTACGCTTACGGTGGATGGATTTGCTTCGGTGGATGGAGTACCAGCGCCATAAGCGCCGGAATCGTAATAAGAGGAGTCGTATCCGGTGTAGTGATTGGTAATCTCGTTAGTATAGCTACGAGTAATTTCTTTGATCGAATCGCTCTCCTTCTCCAACTCGCGCATGTGTGTTTCGAAAGTGGCTTTGAGTTCGCTTTGAGCGCGGCGAAACTCCGTGATCGCTTTTCCGATCGTCTTGCCAAGCTCGGGCAGTTTCTTGGGACCGAACAAGACAAGGGCGACCAGGAAAATAACCATCATCTCCTGCACACCCACGGGACCCATGCTTAGACCTCCGCTTCCATGATAGCAAGGGATGAGACCGTCGATTCCGAGCCGCGCGCGTCAGAGTCTGTGTGAAGGCGCGGGATACCGCTCCCTCACGGTCACGGCTGGGCATCGACTGTCGTGCAGAATGGTGACATTACTGAGCCGCGACCGTGAGGAAGCGGTCTTTGACCATTTACGCACCTTGCCAGGAGTTTACGCCACCACTCACGCCAATAGTATGATTGGTGCTGATTGAAAACCATGTTCCAGAAAATCGCGCTCAGTGTCTCCATGCTTTTCGCGCCCGTTGCCGCGCTCGCCCAGCACAAGCCGCCCGCCCCGCCGAAGTCTCTCCGCTTGTACGTGTTCAACTGTGGCAGCCTGGATATTTCCGATCCGGAGCGGTTCCGCTTCAAGAAGCAAGAGCTGGCTACCACGAACCTGTCGGTGGCGTGCTTCCTGATAGTGCATCCCAAAGGGACGCTGATGTGGGATGTGGGCGCGGTGCCGGATAGCGCGCTCAAGCCGGGCGAGAAATCGGCGCTGGAAGGCTATGCCACCATCACGGAGACGCTCAAGTCGCAGCTGGAAAAAATTGGTTATGAGCCTTCCGACATCCAGTACCTGGCGTTCTCTCACTATCACTACGATCACATCGCCAACGCCAATGAATTCGCGAGCGCCACGTGGCTGGTGCGCAAAGTGGAGCGCGACGCGATGTTCGCGGCGAAGCCTCCCGACCGAGTTAATCCGGCGAACTATTCGTTGCTGAAGAACAGCAAAACGATCATCATCCCCACGGACGATTACGATGTTTTCGGCGATGGAACGGTGGTGATGAAGCTGGCGCCGGGGCATACGCCCGGTCATCAAGTGCTGTTTTTGAAACTCAAGAAGACAGGTCCCATCCTGCTGAGCGGCGATCTTTATCATTATCCCGAAGAGCGCAAGTTGAAACGCGTGCCAACGTTTGAAACCGATCAGCAGCAGACGGTTGAGACGCGCGAAAAGATGGAGGCGTTTCTCAAAGAGAGCGGCGCCCAGCTTTGGATCCAGCATGACTACGCCGCCAACGCCAAGCTAAAGAAAGCTCCGCAATTTTACGAATAGAGAGCATGCGTTGCATCGCGATCCTCCTGCTGATTTCCGGGCTCGCGCTCGCGCAGGCGCACCAGCCGTTTCAATCCCAGTCCCCGGCCAGCATCGTGGATGGCGTGAACAAAAACGGCCAGCAGACGGTGGAGATCACGAATGTCGCGTACGAAGTAACCAGCACCGGCGTACCGGGGCGTCCGCAAAACGAGCGCCTGCTGCTCCGCACCACCACGCGGACCAAACAGGTGGTAGATGAAATCGGAATGGATGCGTCCACCACGGTAGAGGCTTGGCCCCTGGGTGTAGACCCGAAGCAGAAGCCGCTGTACACACTCAAAGTTGCGGGCGTCGATTCGAAAACCGTGGATGGCGCGCTGCTGGCGCTGCTGCGCGGCCTGGAAGATACTGAGTGGTGGTCGGTCTACAAACTGGGGACAGGTGAGCGCCTGTTCGATACCTATGTCCCCTTGCTGAGCTTCTCGATCCGGCGGGATATTCAGACTATGCGCTATGTGGGCTTTGAAGATCCGCCCGATGACACGGCCGACGCGCGCTTGAAAGAGCCGCATGTGGTGGGAGTGCTGACGTACGCTTCGGCCGAGCATGTGCTGCGGGAAGCGCTGATCACGAGCGACGATCCGAAGCAGGCGCAGACACTGCGGTCGTTTGCGGACGCCAGCCGCGCCGTGACGCTCGTGGAATCGCCCACGCGGGCTCTGAAGATTTCGATCAGCCAGAACTATCCGTCGGCGCCCGCGACGGTATCGATCATGGTGCCGATCGTGCGGGACGGCCTCGACCTGGCCCACGCGCAGATGCCCGCGCATCTGCACATTGCAGCATTCAAACGCTAAGGCTGCCGGCGCTGGCTGGACGGCGGCACCAGGCCCTTAATCCGCAGGTACACCACCATCTGACCGTACATTTCGTTATCGTGCGCGATGTTGAAGTTGAGCACGGCCAGCTTGGTGGCCTTGTTGGGGCCGAACATGGTGACCTTAGTTGCGGCATCGGCGTCCGTCAACGAGTCATAAACGGCATCGCAATAGTCGAAGGATGCTTTGAGCGCGGCCACCAGATCCGCCTTGCTGGTCTTGGTCCCGGCGTCGCCCTTCTTCTGTTCGCCTTTGGCGTTGCCGCACAATGCCAGCTGGACGTCGGCAATGTGTCCTACGATCTCGCCGTAAGTCCGTTCCGCCGGACTGGCTTTGAACGAGTAGTCCGCTTCGGCCATCTCATCGGCGGCTTTGATGATGGTCCCTTTGATCCCGTTGTAGCTGTTCTTGAGATCGGAGGAAAGCGGGTTTTGAGCATTGAGCGCCGCAGCGGGGAGCAAAGCTCCGAGCAGGGTCAGGGTATGGATGCGATTCACAGGGGTCTCCTTGGACAATTGCAGTTTAATGCAGAAGCATACAATAGCGCAAAGGCCCGTGTGGGGGTCGGACGTTACTTCTTGGCGGCAGCGGCTGGAGCCAGCGTGACAGCAGCGGCTTTCTCGGGTGTTGCCGGCGCGGGTGCGGCGGGTTGCGGCGTGCTGGCAACCTTCTCTTCTGTGGCGTCCATACCCTGATTGCGCACGATGATGGAGATGCGGCGGTTAGACGGATTGGTGGGGTCGTCTTTCAGCAGCAGGCGCTGGTCGGCGAATCCGCGCACCTGGCTGATACGGTTGTCATCCAGTCCGGACTCTGTCAGGATTCTCCGGGCCGCGTTGGCGCGATCCGCCGAAAGCTCCCAGTTGGAATAGTCGGGTCGGCCGTAGGGAGTGGAATCCGTGTGCCCTTCGATCGCGATCTTATTGGGGAGTTTCACCAGTTCGCCGGCCAGCACTTTCAAGAGTTCGCCTCCGGCTTCTGTGGGCTTGGGATTGCCAGTGTCGAAGAAAAGGCCGCGCTTGGTCTCCAGCAGATCGATACGCAGCCCTTCGGCTGTCATCGTCATCTTGATCTGATTCTGCATGTCCTTGAAGGCAGGAATCTGCTTCATGGCCTGCTCGATCTTCTCTTTGATCTCCTTCAACTGCTTCTCGGTGAGTGTGAGTGTTTCGCCGACGCCGGCGCTGGTGGAACCAACCTGGTGGCCTTTGCCGGTGGGGTCCTGAAAATAGCCGCCGACGGCCTTCTGAACTTTTTCACTGGCGCTCAACAGCCAGAGCACGATGAACAGCGCCATCATGGCCGTTACGAAATCGGCGTAGGCCACTTTCCAAGCTCCGCCATGCTCATCATCATGATGGTCGGCCTTCTTATGAATGATGATGATGGGCGCTGCGCCCTTCTTTGCGCTCAAGCAGCAGCCTCGGTGGCGGGAGCGCCGGCGGGTTTCCGGCAGGCCTTATCCATTTCCTGGAAGGTCGGTCTGACGTGATGAGGGATGGCGCGGCGGGCCGCTTCCAGCGCCAGGATGGGCGGCACGCCTTTCATAAACGCGAGCAATCCCATGCGAAGGCACAGGAAATATTCGCTCTCGGCATTAGTTTGCTTCTTGATGTTGGCCGCCATGGGTCCGAGAAATCCATAGCAAAGAAGAATGCCGAGGAATGTTCCTACCAGCGCGGCAGCCACTTTATGTCCGATTTCTTCCGGCGGACCTCCCAGCGCGCTCATGGTGATGACGACGCCCAGAACGGCGGCGACAATTCCCAATCCGGGCAGGCTGTCGGCCATGGTGGAAATAGCGGCCGCGGGCAGCAAAGCTTGCTTGTGCAGCACTTCCAGATCGGTCTCCATGATCTGGTCCAGGTCATGGACTTCCACGCCGCCCGCCAGCAGCGTTCGCATGGTGTCGCAAAAGAAATGCATGGCTTCCTTGTCTTTGGCGAAGGACGGATGACGCTTAAATAGCGCGCTCTTTTCGGGCTCGTCCAGATCATTTTCGAGAGCCGTGATGCCTTGTTTTCGGGAGGTGCCGAAGAAGTCGTTCAGGAAGCGCAGGGTGTCCAGATAGGTGGTGGCGCCGTAGTGGCCGCCTTTAAAAACCGCGATCAGGCTGGAGATGATTGACTTAAGAATGTAGGGTGGATTACCAATGAGAACGGTGCCAATGGCGGCGCCCCCGATGATGAGCAACTCGGCTGGCTGCATGAGAACCAAAAGGTTCCCTTTTTCCATAAGATAGCCACCGGCGATACAGCCGAGGACGACGAGGATACCGACGATCGGAAACAAGGGGGAAGTCTCCTAATTGCAAACAATTCGGGCTTTGGCTTGCAGTTAATTGATCGGCGGGATCGGGGTACTACTGTAGGTGTACTTGAGGGTGTGATGGCCGTGTCCCCGCCACACGGCCGACTCCAAACAAATATACGAGCTCGTTATTGGATGGGTCCTGGGGGGCTCGTCGTGCCGATGGCCGGCGAAGACATCTGATAGGTGGCGACGGCGCTGGATGGCTGGTTGATCACCTCAGCCGAAGCCAGGCAGGCAGAGGCGATGCCCGGACCGCCCGCCGGATTAGTCGCGTTACTCGGCGCGATCTGCGGAACGTATTCCTGCCGGCCAGCGGACTGCGTGATCGAATCCGCATTGAAGGTGAGCGAAGTCATGGTGCCCGGGCTCAGATCGACGTTCAGCGTGGGCCCGATGAGATTGCCATTCACATCCGCAAAGCTCAGCAAGGCTACGCAAGGACTTTCCGCAGCCGCCAGCGCATTAATCTGAATGCTCTGGCCGTAGACCACTCCTTGCGGTACGAATGAGGGAGGGCCAGTGACGTTGGATGGCGGCGGAACAGGAATCCCTGGATAGAAGACGGAGCCGACGCCGTTGCTGGCGGTAATTACCTCGACGCTGCCTAGCAGGCTTCCTCCGGGCGGAGTGCCAGCCACAGCGGTCACCGTGGGTTGTAGCTCGATGCGCCCGGTCGAGATCAGTGTGCTGACCTCCAGATCGAGAAACTCGGCCTGACCGGGATTCAGGTTTACAACCTTGGTTGGTCCGATCGGAGCGCCCGCCTTGGTCCTGAATCCCAGAGTGGCCTCCACCGGAACGCCCGGGGGCACGGGAACCGGCCCGTCCACCACGGTAATGCGCAACTTCTGTAATGAAGTTACGGTTACAGGGTCAAACAGCACATAAGGCGGCACGTTAGAAACCGGCCGTCCCATCGCGATGAAGCCGGCAAACCCGTTGTAGGTGGATCCGAATGTGCTCAACAAACTGCCGGTGGAAGAGCTGAACCTCTGAAACCCATAGTTATTCGCCACATAAATTTCTGTGTCCGGACCGAAAGCAAAGTCGGCGTTGACCAGGCCGGTAGCCAGGAAGCCGGCGATCTGTGCACCGTTGCTTCCGTTAAACTCGAAAATGTTACAGACGTTCCCAGGGGGTTCAGAGAACACAACGTAGAGGTTCCCATTGGGGCCGAAGTGCAGGCCCCACGGGAATGTGCTGGTGGGGCTCCCCATCGAGGGAACAAACACGCTTATAAAGGCCAGGGTGCTGCCGTTGAATTTCAGCACGCCGCGCGAAGCAGCATCCGACACGTAGAGGTTGCCATCGGGACCGAATGTAATGCCGAACGGGTAACAGTTCCCGCCGCTGGGAGGGGCGCAACTGAACACGCCGATTGGCGCTCCGGTGGTCCCGTCGTAGCTACGGATATAGCCGTTATCATCGGCCAAGTAAAGGTTACCGTCGGGCCCGAATGTAATGCCGAACGGCACTGAACCGCTGACTGGGGCGACGAATGTTCCGATGAGCGCCCCGGTGGCGGGGTTGAAGCGTAGCACAGACCCGTTGCTCTGATCCGCCACGTACAAATTCCCGTCGGGCCCGAAGGCCATTCCTTCCGAGTACACTAAACCGCCGCTGAAAACTAGCTTAGCCGCCCCGGTGTACTGGCTGAACGACGAGACTGTGCTGGAGAGGGGCCCTCCCGCTCCGTGACTGACAAAAATATCCGCCCGCGCCGGCGCCCATGCACAGGACAGAAGCACAAGCAGTGCGGCAGGCAACTTCCAAAAGGTTTCTTGGGTGGGAAAATATGGTCTATTCATTCTTGCACCTCGTTAGTTGATGGGTCACGGGTTCGCCGTGCCGATGGCCGGCGAAGAGATCTGGTAGGCGGCGACGGCGCTACGTTACTCGGCGCGATCCGCGGTACAAATTCCTGGCCGCCCGCGGACTGCGTGATCGAGTTCGCATTAAAGGTGAGCGCAGTCATGTAGTATGCTACGCGAGCCCTGGTCCGACACACATACAGGCTACCGCCCGGACCAACCAGTTCGGCTGCACCTCCGGCCACACCGGCAGTTGGAAACACTGCATGAATCCGTCGTCACTACGCGCGCCCGCGTTCCGCGCAGGAAAACGCAGGGCGGGTACATTTTCGCGAGTGCCCGCCTCTTGCTTCATAAAATAGTGAGCCAGAAGGGAACGTCGTAGAAGTTACCCGGGCCTGTCAGCGCATACATTTGCACCTGGGTTGGCCCTATGCCGCAAAAGTCGTCCAAGCATGTCTGTATCTCAATAGGGGAACCACCCCCGCTTAGGAATCCACCGCTTTCTGTGGTCTGCAGAAAGCGGTCATCCACTTGGAATCCGAAGTCGATAAGGTAGTGCCCCAGGCTTTGATAGGTGAAGGTGATCCCACATGGGACCGTGGTCGCTTGCGAGCCAGGGAGCTGAGAATTGAAGCAACGCTGGATTCCGCCAGCGTTGGCGCTAGAGTAGGGGTTGATATACACCATGGCCTTGACCCATCCGCCCGCGCTGCGCGCTTGGGAGGCGTGGCTGTCGGTGAGGAAGCCATAACCGCTTGTATCGCTGCCGTAGACTCCGGCAGCGTCCGTAGCAGTGTTGATGCCTGCGACTCCTGCACCGGCGTTACTGTGCGAGACTCCGTGAACTCCGTCCGGGCCCGCGCCGTTCGACGTCGAAGTGCCGAAGCTCTCGCCCCACACGCCTTGTCCGCTGGAGCCCGTGGCCTGACCGAGCACGCCGAAACCACTGACCGAGTTGACTCCGTAGACTCCGGAGCCGCTCCCGCCGGCAGTTTGCCCGTACACGCCATTCCCGTTGGTACTGTTGCCAAAAACCCCATTGAGAGCACTGCCGCCGTAGACTCCAGCCGCCCCGCCGATGCCGTAGACCCCCCAGCCCGCTGTGGCCTGGGAATATCCCTCGACGCCAATCGTGCTGCCCGTCCCGGTGAACGTGGCATTACCTTCGACGGCGGCTGTGCCGTAGTAAGGGCTGTTGTTATTGCCCGTGATTGTGCCTAATCCCGTGTTGTTCGTGGCGGTCACCGTCAAAAGTTGAGTGAATGTATTGGCCGCGTTGAGTTGCGGCAAGCCCGGAAAGGTCTGTCCGGACGCGAATGTGACTCGGCCGTTGCTGGCGATGTTCAGTCCGGTCTCAGTGGGTGTGATGCCGCCCGATCCGAACAGCAGGCTCAAGACTCCGCTGGCCGTTGTAGTGTCGTTTCTGACCGGCTCGGCTTTAAGCTGAAACGTTTGCGCCACCGCCGCGCTGGCGTTGAACGCTGAAGCCGTCAGATCCAAAGGCTCCGAGTTATAGCCCGTGGTGGCTGTGGCGACGCCGCTTTCCGGCAAAATCAGCGTGCCGGCGACGAGAGCGCTCCCTTTCACATCCAGTGCTGCGTTGGGCGTGGTAGTGTTGATGCCGATCTTGCCCGCCGCCGTCTGGTACACCACCGAATCGACTACGGTGGAGGCGCCGTTGAACAACGGCAGAAAGTTAGCCGTGCCGCCGGTTGTGGTGACGTCGGTCGCGACATCCGGCGTCGCATTGCTCACTATGGCGCTGGCAGGCAGACCGCTGGCCGACGGCGCCGCCAGCACGAAGGCCGAGGGCGGAAGCCCGCCAATGGTGTCCGCATCCCCGGCTTTGAGCGCGTACGGCACGCTCAGCAACAGCACGCGCGGCTGCTCGGCCTGCCCTTGGACCTGTACACCCACCCAGTGGGCTTGTTCCGTGGTGAATACATCCGCCGGCAGGCCCTCAGACCTGGTCACGCCCAACAGTGCCGAATAGCGGCCGTTGCTGTCGGCCTGCACGTTTTGGGTTTCCATCCACAGCGGTGCGCCGCCGGTTTGCTCCGGGTAGAGAGCGAAAGTGACGCCGACCACGCCGGACAGCGGATTGCCTTTGACATCGCTGGCCGTCCCGCTGAACCGCACCAGGCGCGGCAGAGCGGACGTGCTGGAAGAGGTCTGGGCGGCAGCCAGGCTGCTGAGCACCAGGCAAGCCAAAAGCATTGAGAATATGCGATAACGTTTCATGAGCAGGTCTCCTTTTGCGGCCCGGTCTATCCAAAGGCTTGGTCGTGACATCAGTAAGCCCTCCTAACTGAACGTGCGGAAAAACGGTGAAATATTTACAAAAGATTTTAGCGGCGGGTTTCGAGAACCTGTGCGGCGTGCTACTTTCGGGACCTTAGATCTGGGCGAGGATATCGGCGGAGTTTTGCCGCGCGGGAAATCGGGTTCGTGCGTCGCATGAGCGCGGTTTCGCTCGCCGCCAAATTCAGTGCCACTTCCGTGGCTGACAAAAATATCCGCTCGCACCGGCACCAAGGCACAGGACAAAAAGCAGAGGCAGTGAGGCAGGCGACGTCCAATGTTCTCGCGACATCGATATTCCCCCCAAATTTACACGTGCGGAGAAGCCGCAACGTATTTACAAAAGATTTTAGGGGCGGTTCCCGAGGACTTGCGAGGCGTGAAAATCTGAACGTCGGATTTCCGCCAGTGGCCTGGCAAATGCGGGGTTGGCTGGCGCCAGTTTCTCCGCCACTTCACGGCCCACCGCATAATTGCGGCGCGCTCCCGTCCAATCCCCTCGTTTCGCAAGGAGGTCTCCGAGCTTCCAGTAATTCCGGACTTGCGAGAGCCGGATCCTGGATTCTGACGGGTCTTTGGTAGCCAAGTCCCTGTAAAGATCTACCGATATTTGCCGATGGCGAACGGCGCCGCCGAGGTCGCCGTCATCCTCCAGGAACATTGCCAGGTGGTCGTGGGCGCTTCCCAATGTCAATCGGTCGTTCTCGCTGCCCGGATCGCGTTGAACCAGGTCACTGGCGGCCTGGAGCGCACGCCCGAGTACCCGGTAGCGTTCCTCTCGATTGCGACGCCCTTCGAGGGATCCTCCCAACCGCACGCAGATTCCGAACAGGTTGGTGACGCCTTCCGCGTCGGCCGGGTCCGCACGCACCCTGCGATCGGCGATCGTATATGCGCGCCGCATGCTGGCTAGCGCTCGCTCTTGCGAGCCTCCAGGCCCCAGAGCGGCAAAACCGAGTTCGGAGAGCACCCTCATGAGACCCCTTTCAGATTCACCGTCGGAAGGGTCTTCCAGCGTAAGCCGCTCGAATATTTCTTGTGCCTTCGAATAATAAGCAATCGCTTCGGCATTACGCACCTCCATCTGCTCGGTCAACTTTCCCAGCGTGCGGTCGGCCTCCGCCAAGGCGAGTTGGGCAGAGCGGTCCCGCGGAGCGGCTGCGGCCAGGCGCTCCCGGAGGGCCAGGCTGCGCCGACCTTCGTCAACCGATGCCTTGACATCGTTCTTCTTCAGCAAAAGGAGCGACATCACCGAGTGAGCTTGTGCCTGCACTGCGACGGCGGGTTCGAAGCCGGGGTGGGCCTTCAGCGTTTCCTCGGCCAGAAACTGCGCGCGCCGGCAGTTCGAAGCAGCCGATTCCGATTCAAGCGTCCGGGCCTGCACATTGGCCAGCTTCACGAGTCCGGCCGCCAGTGCAATCCGGATTGCCGGATCGCTGGACTCGGCATCGTGAAGCGACTCCCGCAACAAGACGGCTTGCCGATAGCTTTCTATTGCGCCCTGCGTGTCGCCAACATTGCCCTCGCCCGGCTCGCCCTGGATGTCCCCAACTTTTTCATAGGCGGCCGCCAATTCGCGAGTCAGAGCCGTGTCGCCGGAAGCTTCTTTGGAGAGACTCGCCAAGTACTCAAGGCTTGTCTTTACCAAGAGCTGTCTGGCTTTGGTGGCGCCGGGCAGTTGGTGAATGGACTGCTCGAAATCGAAGAGGAAGGCATTGGCGAGGTGGCGGACATCGGCGAATCTGCGCTCGGCTCGGCGGGCCTGCCAGGTTGCTACGGTCACGCCGATGGTCAGCGCCAGGACCACGACGGCCGCCGCAGCTACTCCCAGCCAATGGCGCTTTAGGAACTTTCCGCTACGGTACCAGACGGTGTCGGGGCTGGCGAGGACCGGCTTGCCATCAAGCCAGCGCCGCAAGTCTGCAGCTAGTTGGTCCGCCGAAGAATAGCGGCGATGCGATTCTTTGCGGAGGGCCATCTGGAGGATGTGGTCCAGATCTCCCGCCAGCTCCGCGCGCAGACTGCTGGGACGCCGAATGTCTTCTTCGCAGATTGCGCGCATGACATCCACGGGGCTCTTGCCGTCCAGCTGATGAGGCGCGACGCCGGCGAGCAGCTTATAGAGCACGGCTCCCAGCCCATAGATATCGGCGGCGGTACCGGCCGATTCTCCACGGACCTGCTCAGGGCTCCCGTATTCGGGCGTAAAAAAACGCGTGGTGGTCGCCGGCCCAGCCGCGGGAGTTTCGCTCAGAACCTTGGCGATTCCGAAATCCAGAAGTTTGGGAACACCTTGGGGGGTGACCAGGATGTTATCGGGCTTCAGATCCCGATGAACGATGAGCGTCTGGTGCGCCAGTTGAACGGCTTCGCAGACCGGTAGCATCAACTGGATTCTTTGGCGCAGGCTAAGTTTGCGCTGCTCGCAATAGCGGTCGATCGGCTGGCCGGCGATATGCTCCATGACAAAGTAAGGCAAGCCGTCGTCAGTGGCGCCAGCGTCCACCGGCCGCGCGATATTGGGATGCTCAAGGGCCGCCAGTATCCGGCATTCCTGTTGCAGCCTCCCGGCCAGGAGCCCGCCGAGTCCGGACTGAACCACTTTGATGGCTACGTGCTGATCGAACTTGCCGTCGGAGCGTTCGGCCAGATACACCACGCCCATGCCTCCACGGCCAATAACGGAAAGAATGCTGTACGCGCCGATTCTCTGGCCGCGTGAAAATGCCGACCCGAGCATTACGGATGCAGCCTCACCGCCCACTGCGGCGGCCAGGAAACTTTCGGCGTCGCGATTGTATTCCAGCAGGAGTTCCACTTCACCGCGGAGTTCGGCGCTAACGCGCTGACGGAGAAGAAACTCCCTGCGCCGATCGGGCGGGATCTCCAGCGCAGCCTCAAACAGGCGCTCCACCTCCGGTTTCATTGCGCCAGCTCCTTGTGCAGCCAGGCTTGCGCCAGGCGCAGTTCGCGGCGTACCGTGTACGGTGGAATATCCGAGCATTCCGAGATCTCTTCGGCAGTCATTCCAGCGAAGAAGCGCATCTCGACGAACTGGGCCTTGCGCTCGTCGATTGCGTTCAGCCTGTCTAACGCTTCGTCCAGAGCGATCACCAGCACAGGGCGTCCGGGGAATTCGAGCGAATCGGTGAGTGGCAGGTCGGCTTCATCACCACCTCGTTTCAGAGCCTGGCGTGCGCGCGCATGGTCCACCAGGATCTGGCGCATGATGCGGGCGGCCACGCCGTAGAAATGGGTGCGGCTCGCATAATCCGGATGAGCCTGATCTACCATACGCAAGTATGCTTCGTGGATGAGTGACGTGGGCTGCAGTGTATTCATTTCGCGGTGCAGATAGCCACCCGCGATCTTGTGCAGTTCGTGATACACGAGCGGCATCAGTTCGTCCAGCACGCCTCGGTCGCCGCTTCCCAATTGTTTCAGCAGTGCGGTGACAGACTCTGCCATTGGGTCATCATATCGCGCCTGTGGGCCGGATTCTCGGCATGTCGCGTCGCCGACAAGGCTGGCTAATGAGGTAAGGATGTGTTCGGCGGGGGCCATTCGGGCCAGCGGTTCCCGGCCGTAGCCTCGATCGCGATTGGCCCCGTCAGCGAGAAACCGGGGACAAACCCGGGTGGCATACTTCGTGGCGGGGGCGGGGGCTGATGGTCCGTCGCGGTAGTGCACCGCATTTCATTCCATCCGACGTGAGCCGTTACGTGTTTGTAGAACGTCGGCAGCTCCCCGTCGCCCCAGTCTTCGTGGAGGATGTTGAACTTCAGGATGTCACCCTGGATCTCGAAGTCGTCCAGTGCGGCCATGGTGTAGGGATTGTCGCAAGTCCCGCACACCATTCCGCGCAGTTTGTTGCCAACTTTGCGGATGATGAAATACTGCTTGGGCGCGCCCACGCCAAAGCCCAGCCAAACTCCGATCACGTCTTTCTCGGTCAGCGTGGATTTCCACGGGCCGGGTTGAATGTAGCGCGGCGCGGGCGCTCCCACGCCTTGCTGGTTGATTGCCACGGCGGGAACAGGGGGAGCCCTGGGGAGCCTGGACACGATGATCGGCAGCGGGTCCGGTCCCCGGCGATCTTTAATGAGGATGCGCTCGAACCTGCCGCCGGCCGCGCCGCTCGAGCCCGCCACAATCAGATTGCCGCGATCGAACCTGGCTGTCGCCTGGTCCTGATACGCTGTGCTCCCGTCCGCATTCACATGCGTTACGACGAAGGTTATGCCATCGGCTCCGAAACTGCCGTCGATGAAAGCCAGCGTGGTCGCATCCGCGCAATACGTGCAATAAATGCCCCGGACCTTGTCGCCCCGGATGGAGAACTCATAGGTGTGGGCTTCACCCTGGTCCGTCCTCCAGCCGCCACGGTAGTCGTCGGCGTCCTGAGCGGCAGCCGCGTGGCACAACGCCCACGTCGCCAGGAGCAACACGAACTTCGCTGGTCTAATCACAAAGGTCCGATCGCAAATTCAAGCAGCCTTATTCGTGGATTACTTTACCGTCTTTCATGCTAACTCGAAAGGGCCGGCGATAAGCACGGATCGATTCGCCGTTGCCGATTGGCCGCAATGCACGTGGCGGCACCAGCCACCCCCATCTCTGGACCTCGTGCGTGGCGCGCCAATACCCAACTACCAACGGCCAATTCGGTATAATGACCGTCGCTGGGAGGCACGATGAAGAAGTTGTACTGGATAGTTCCCACAGGATTGACGATCCTCGGCGCGAGTTGGATTCTACAAGCCGCCGGAGGCAAGATCGACACCAAGGATCTGCTCACCGGCCAGCAAGCCTTCTCCGATTATCAAAAGGAAAAGCCCGGGCTCTTCCACAAAATCACCCCCGCCGATCTTCCTAAACCCTACGCCACCAAATCGAGCCCGAATTTTCCTAAGGTGGTGCCCAAGCCGGACAACATGTGGCCAATAGCGTTGCCTGGTTTCAAGGTGGAGCTGTACGTCCACGAAGGCGTCACAGAGCCGCGGCAGATTCGCATGGCGCCCAACGGCGACTTCTTCGTGGCGGACAGCATGCCCGGACAAATCAAAATCTTCCGCGGCCGCACCGCGGATGGCAAGCCGGAGCAGGTTTCCACCTTCGCCACCGGTTTGAAGCGGCCCTTCGGCATCGCGTTCTATCCGGTGGGCGCCAACCCGCAGTGGATTTACGTCGGCAATACGGATTCGGTGGTCCGCCTTCCTTATCACACGGGCGACTTGAAGGCCAGCGGGCCAGCGGAGATCATCGTTCGCGGAGCTTCCCACCGGCGGTTTCCACTGGACGCGTGACGTTGTTTTCTCCAAAGACGGCAAGCGCATGTTCGTGGCCGTGGGCTCAGGCTCAAACGTCGACGATCCCGATACGCATCCCAAGGAGATGCATCGCGCCAACATTCTCGAATACACGCCGGAGGGCAAGTTCGTGAAAGTCTACGGGGCGGGCATCCGCAATCCGGTGGGCCTGGCGGTGAATCCGCAGACCGGCGAGCTATGGTGCTCGGTGAATGAGCGCGATGAGCTGGGCGACAACCTGGTTCCCGACTACATCACGCACGTGCAAGAGGGCGGCTTCTACGGCTGGCCGTGGTTCTATATGGGCGCGAATCAGGATCCGCGCCTGGAAGGCAAGCATCCCGAGCTCAAGGACAAGGTGATTGTGCCGGATGTCCTGATGCAGCCACACAACGCATCGCTCGGCATCACGTTCTATGACGGCACTCAATTCCCGAAGGAATATCGCGGCGATCTGTTCGGCGCCGAGCACGGTTCTTGGAACCGCTCCACGCGCGCGGGCTACGAGGTTGTCCGCGTTCCGCTCGATAACGGCCACGCCAGCGGAGTGTACGAGGATTTCGTCACCGGATTTGTCACGCCGGACGGCAACGCCTGGGGCCGGCCCGTGGCGGTGGTGGTGGCCAAGGACGGTTCGCTGTATTTCACCGACGACGCGTACAAAGCCATCTGGCGCGTGAGCTATACGGGTAAATAGGAGAAAATCGACATGAGATCTTGGACCATTTTCGCGGCTTCCCTGGCAATCACCGCCGGCGCCGCATTCGCGCAAAATAAGGGAGGCGGAGGCGGAATTCCAGCGCCGCTCAAAATCACGGTAGCGGGCTACAGCGACGGCGGCGATATCCCCGATAAGTTCACTTGCGCGGCGAAGCCGCCGGGAGGTTCCCCGCAGATCGACTGGAGCGGTGCGCCGGCCGGCACCATGTCGTTTGCTTTGATCTTCCATGATGGCGACGTGCATCCGGGAAAGACCTTCGCTGACGTGACGCATTGGATCGCCTGGAACATTCCAGCCACCGCGACGGGGTTGCCCGCCGGTGTAGCGAGCGGCGATCTTCCGGATGGGACGCACCAGGGCGCCAACATCGCGCGGGGGAACGCCTACATGGGCCCGTGCCCGCCTCCCGGTCTGCCGCACCACTACACGCTGGAAGTTTACGCGCTGGATTCGAAGCTCGATTTGCCGTCCACCTCGGGCCGTGCCGACTTGGAAAAGGCGCTCAGCGGGCACATCCTGGCGAGCGGCGTTTACAACGGTCTGTTCCATCGTTAGCCATGCCAGAAGACAAAGCCGGCGGCCTTTCCAGACGCGCCGTAATTGCGGGCGCGGCGATTATTCCAGTGGCGGCGCTGACGGCGGCGGCCCAGCCCAGCGCGACCAAGCCAGCGGAGCGCGCTCTTTCCGACACGCAACTGCGGCTTCTGGCGGCCTTTGTCGATCGCCTGATTCCCAAGGACGAGCTGGGTCCCAGCGCGTCCGGCAAGCGGCGTGCCGGAGTACATCAATCGCGCCCTTGGCGATTATCTGGCGGGTGAGAAAACTGCGTTCATCGAAGGCCTGCAGGCTACCGACGCCTTGGCGCAGCCGCTCCCACGATCGGGCGTTTGTAGATCTGACGCCGAGAAGCAGGACGCGGTGCTCACGGCGATGGAGAGCGGACACGGCCGCCGGATTTCCGAATGCCCGGGCGTTCTTTAATCGCGCGCGGCGGCTCACCATGGAAGGGATGTTCGGCGATCCCTATTACGGCGGCAACAAGAATTTCGCGGGCTGGGATTTGATCCGCTACCCGGGGCCGCGCCTGGCGACTACGGCCGGACGATCAGAAGATGGGCGTGGACATCAAGCCGTATCATCACTCCGCTTACGGGCGCGGCAGCAGAGCCATGGCCATTAACCTGAAGCCGGTGGACGTGGCCGTGGTGGGGTTGGGCGCCGCGGGTGGCGTGGCCGTGTTGCCGCTGGCGCGCGCTGGCTTGAAGGTGGCGGGCATCGAAGCCGGAACATGGATGGATCCGGCGAAAGATTTCAAGCCGGACGAAATTCATAACAACGTGCGCGGCCTGGTGACCACCGTTCCCAAGGCCAAGCAGGAAATCCCGACCTTTCGCACCAGCCCGGATGCCAAGGCCCGGCAAGGCCGCCGCGCATCCGATGATGAACGCGGTCGGCGGCACGTCGATTCACTATCACGCGCAAAGCTGGCGCTTGAAGCCCTGGGATTTCAAGACGCGCTCGGAAACCATCAAGCGTTACGGCGCGAGCTTGCTTCCGAAAGGATCGACGCTCGAGGACTGGCCGGTCAGTTACGACGAGCTGGAGCCGTACTACGACACGGTGGAGCACGAGGTGGGCGTTTCGGGCAAGGCGGGCAACATTCAAGGCAAGATCGATCCGGCCGGCAACGTCTATGAAGGCCCGCGCCAGCGCGAATATCCCATGCCTCCGCTGCAGGACGTGCGATTTTCTGGACCACATGAACAAAGCCGCGCTGTCGCTCGGGTGGAAGCCGTTTCACGCGCCCGCGGCCATCAATTCGCGGCCCTATCGCGGGCGTGCGGCCTGCGCGTATCACGGCTATTGCGATCGCGGCGGTTGCCACATCAGGGCGAAGAATTCCACCTGCTTCACCACCATTCCCGAAGCGCAAAAGACCAAGAACCTGACGGTGTTCGACAACGCGCAGGTGACGCGCATCGTCGCCGACAACAACGGCAAGGTCACGGGAGTGCTCTATATCCGAGGCGGGCAGGAATATTTTCAGCCCGCGAAAGTGGTGCTGGTCTCGTCCTACACCTACGAAAACACACGGCTGCTGCTGCTTTCGAAATCCAAGGCGTATCCCAACGGCCTTTCGAACAATCATGGCCAGGTGGGCAAGCATTATTTCGGCCACTGGGACGCGCAGGCGGGCGTGGGCGTGACAGCGCTGTTCCCCATGGACGTCAACACCTGGTACGGCGCGATGCTTTCGCAAGGCGTGGTGGTGGATGAATGGGCCGACGATACGTTCGACCATTCCGGGCTCGGGTTCATCGGCGGCGCCAGTCTGTGTACGTTCATGGAGAAGCATCCCATCGCGGGGGCCAGCATGCCCACCTTTGGCCGCGCGCCGGCCTGGGGTTCCAAATGGAAACAGTTCGTGCGCCAGAACGCGAACCGCTTTACCGGCGCGTATCTGCAGACCAATAGCTTCCCCTACGAGAACACGTACCTGGATCTGGATCCGGAAGTGAAGGATCCTCTGGGCGATCCGGTGTGCCGCGTCACCAGCGGGCCCAAGGAAAACGAGATGCGCGCCGCCATCTACGCGCAGAACAAAATGGAAGAGTGGTTCCGCGCGGCGGGCGCCATTGAGGTGGTGAAGGGCCAGCCCAGCGGACCCGCGCTATCCACGCACACTTACGGCGGTACGCGCATGGGCGATAGTCCCGAGACCAATGTGGTGGACCGCTGGGGATTCTCGCATGAAGCGCCCAACCTGGGGCTGCTGGGCGGCTCGGTGTTTGGCACCAGTGGCGCGCGCAATCCCACGCTCACCATGCAAGCGCTGGCTTGGCGGACCGCCGAGCACCTGGCGAAGAACTGGAAGTCGATTGCCGGGTGATCTGCGCCGCTACAACCCTCAAGAGACCCGGCGCATGCGCGAGCTTGGGGGCCTGGAGCTGGCTTCGTTCACCTCCCGAGCGGCTGCCTTCCTAATTGACTTCCTGATTGCTGGGGCCTTGTTTTTGGTCCTCCTGTTTGCGGGTGCGGCGCTCCTAAACCGGTTCACGAGTCTCGGACAAGACAACCGACATGTAAATATCGAGTTGAACTTTTTTGAGAACTGGTACAGCATCGTGTACCTGGTGCTGTTCTTTGGGTTATCGGTTTATTTGGGCAACGGCCGCACCATCGGCAAACGCGTGATGGGCATTCGCGTGGTTTCGATCGTCCATCACCGCATGGGACTTTGGCACTCCATCGAACGGGCGCTCGGATATGGCGCGTCCGCTCTCGAATTTGGATTCGGATTCGTGCAGTACTTCATTCATCCGAATCGCCGCACGGTTCACGACCGCATGGCCGAGACCATCGTGATCCGCGAGAAGCGCCGCTAACTGCGCGGGTTATTCGCCGCCCAGTTACGGCGATCAGTTCGGATTGTCGGAATGGCAGTCGAGACCTACGCTATTAGTCCGGCAAAATGCTTTTCTTAGGGAACCAGAATGAATGCACCCTCATCCGAACTTCCGCACATCGTGCCGCTGCTGTTGATGCCCGATATAAATGTATACGGCAGGCCGAGAGTGGGCGAGTCGAACACAGTGATGTCGCCGGCGGCGTCTCGCGAGAAGCCGTGGCTATATTGGCCGGAGTCGAGGAAGGTTCCGGCCACCGTGCCCGCCGAATTGATAGCCGCGGGAGCCGTATAGGTGCTGCCCGGCGGAGAGAATGGCACGATAGGTTCGTGAGGTTCCCGCACGAATCCGAGCGCCCCCGGCACCTGGCCGGTGACCACGCCCGACGCGTTGATTGCGGAGACCCCGACAGTGCCCGTGAGGAGGACGGCTTCGCCAGTTTTTGGGCCACGTACGAATCCGATGTAGGCTCCGTCCTGCTCAAGCGATCCCACGATTACGTAGTGGGAATTGATGGCGGCCGCGGACACGATGTCGCTCCCCGAGCCCAGGAGCACGATACCCCCCTTGGCGCCTCGTTCGAAACTGCCTCCGGCGCACCGACAGGTGCCCGTGATTACTCCGCTGTCGTTGATACTGTACGGAAAGGTTACAGTAACACCCTTCGGAGCAAATTCCGTGATGGTTCCCGCCGCGTCGCGGACAAAGCCATAAGCCTTGGACTGAGCTGCGCCGACCGTGAAGTATCCAGTGATGACGCCACTATCGTTGATGCTGGTTGGGTGCGTGCCCGTGCTGTGGGTTGGATCGAAAGTCGTAATAGTACCATCCGAGGTCCTGACGTATCCGTGAGCTACCAGCGGGCCGTCAGGTACAGTGGCCTCGTCATAAAGGCCCGTCACAGTACCCGCGGCGTTGATTGCCGCTGCGCTGGTCGGGTTTCCGTTGACGGTGAATACCGTAAACGTTTGCGCGTATGCTCCCATGGTCAGTAGCGCCGCAGCCGCGAGTCCTCTCCGAATGATCTTCATTGTTTTCCCTCTTGTCGTTAAATTGTAAGAGCCGTGCCTGCGCGCGATTCCATCCGCTCCAGCCGGCTGCCGGTCCCCTGCGCTCGAAGGTTCCCTAAGATGCCTGCGGGGTTTCCCGCCACGCTGCGATACCGCTTGGCGGGGTCTAGAATAACATGCTAGATGGATGCCGCGCATTCGGATTCTTGACTGTATCGATGGTGGAAAGTACTAGCCTGTGGGGACCTGACGGGACGTTGCTACGGATACTTGTCGTTCGGCTTCTTAAGGCATGCGAGGTCTTCCCCGCTGAGATCGACGGCGCCACGATGTGGATCGCGGCACAAAAGGGCGGCAATCAGGGCCAGAAAGTAAGAATCAAGTACGGCATACTCGACACCGAACCAGGAGGGAACGCGCCGCAATGTTCACGCGGCGGGCCGCAGCCCGTCTAGACCAGGCGCCTGCGGAACGACGTAAGCCGCGCTACTTGCCGCCCAGTTCGGCCAGCACCAGCTTAGCGTTGCGCGATGCCTGGTCCTGCATGGGGCTCGCGATTCCGGCGGATTCCTGGAAATATTTCAGACCTTCGCGCATTTGCGCTTTGTCGCCGAGCGGTTTGCCGAGCTGGTAGTTTGCCAGGCCCAAATCGAACAGGGCGATCGCGTAGAGCTGCGAGTTACCCTTGATGGCGGGCAGAGCCGCTTTCAGAGCTCTGTTGGCCGGACCATATCGCATCTCCATGGCATTTCCAACACCGATGTAGAAGTTCGCGCTGCCGATCAACGCGGCTTTTTGGGCAGCGAAATCGGAGTCGCTGGCGCCTTCGCGTTTTGCGCGAGTGCTGGCGGCTTCAGAGGCTCTGGTGCCATAACTGATGACGGCATCAGCCTTATTCCCGCGCCAGCTGCAATCGGCGGCGTAGAGCATGGCCTCGGCATTCTTTTCCACGGCCATCCTGGCGGCGGCCGGACACGCCTTCGCGCCTTCACCCGCCTTGGTCAACGCGGCGAAATAGCTGGTGGCGACTTCGGGCAGATACTGGCTCTTGGGATTCTGCTTGATCAGCGTGTCCACCAGATCCACTTCCTCCTTGGGCTGCGCCTTCAACGCGATCACGTATAGCGCGTATTCGGAATACTCGTCTACTTGTTTGTAGTATTCCAATTGCTGTTTGCTCTCGTCGTCGGTGGGCGCTTTCGCCGAAGCGATCGCCTTATGGGCGGCCTCATTGGTACGGGCGGACCATTTCTTGGTTTGTTCAATATCGTCTTTGGCTACCGCGGCTTTCAAAGCGTAAAACGCCGCGTCCAGGTCCGGACCGTTGGCGTAAGCGGACTCGGCCACTTCCAAAACCTTGTCGTTATCCTTCTCGGCCAGCAGGCCCGACTCCAATTGCGCCGACACCCATCCCACCGCTTCGTGCTTGGGATATTTCGCGAGAAAATCCTGCGCCAGAGAAACTTTCCTGGCATCGTCCGTTTCCTGGCCAAGGGCTTGCAGGATCTGCCCCTCGGGAGTGGTCGGGTTGAAAACGAAATTCTGCTTCTCCTGCGCCAGAACCGGCAGCACACAGGGAAGAGCCAGCAAAACCAAGCCGGCGAGATAACTTTTCATGAAGTAGCTCCTATCCGTGGAAATTTATCACAATCGGAGGCCGCGTGGCGGACCGGGCGCTTTTCCGGCGGTAGAATGAGTGCATGCCGGACCCACTACGCATCGCGGATCGCGAGTTTCATTCCCGTCTTTTTGTTGGCACTGGAAAGTACCGCAGCTTCCAGGAAATGGCTCGCTGCCACCGGGCGTCGGACGCCGAGGTAGTGACGGTGGCCGTACGTCGCGTCAACCTGACCGACAAATCCAAGGAATCGCTGATCGATTATATCGACCGCTCGAAGATGTTCATTCTTCCGAACACGGCAGGCTGTTACAACGCCGACGAGGCGATTCGAACGGCGCGGCTGGGACGCGAGGTGGGGCTTTCCAATTGGGTGAAGTTGGAAGTGATCGGCGACCAGAAGACGTTATTCCCCGACAATGAAGGCCTGGTGGAGGCCACTCGCGTATTGGCGCGCGAAGGTTTCGTGGTGCTGCCTTACACCAACGACGATCTGGTGAATGCGCGCAAGCTCATTGACGCGGGCGCGGCTGCGGTGATGCCCTTGGGGGCGCCCATAGGGTCTGGCCTGGGAATTCAGAACGCGACGAATCTGAGGATTCTTCGAGAAAGCATCACCGAGGTGCCGCTGATCCTGGACGCGGGCGTGGGTACGGCGTCGGACGCAGCCATCGCGATGGAGCTGGGCTTTGAAGGCGTGTTGCTGAACACGGCGATCGCGGAAGCCGAAGAATCGGAGAAGATGGCGGAGGCCATGAAGCTGGCGGTGCAGGCCGGGCGTCTGGCGTTTCTGGCCGGGCGCATGCCGAAAAAGCTGTACGCGAGCGCGAGCAGTCCGCTGGCCGGCGTGGTGCGGTAGCCAGACAATACTGAACCTCGACCGTAAGGGAGTGGCCGGTCGCTGTTGCTGAAAAACCGCTTGCTGACGCGCGCGGTTCAGTTACAACGTTCGTGTGACTTTGTTCAGCGCGCGCGGCTGATCGGGATTCAGCCCCTTTTCTTCGGCCAGCGACGCCGCGAATAACTGCGCCGGAACGATGTAGGGGATGGGTGTGAACAGCTCGTCCAGCGCCACGGGAACAATCACCGAACGGCGGTCGCGCGCGGCCTCCACATTGCTGACGTCCGTGATAATCAGCGTCTCGGCCTTCAGTTCGTTGAGAGTCGCCATCATTTCGCGCGTGCCAGGCCAGGTGACACCCGCGGGCGCGAACAGGAATGCCGGAAACGACGCCTCCAGCATGGCGATGGGGCCATGCAGCAAGTCGGCGCTGGAAAAGCGCTCGGCCACCACATAGCAGGTCTCCATCAGCTTCAGCGCAAACTCGAAGGCGCTGGCGTAATTCAATCCGCGGCCCAGCACGACGGCGTGTTCCATGAAGCGATAGCGCTCGGAGCGGCGGGCGATGTCGAGTTCAAGCGTAAGCGCGCGGTTGGTCCAATCGGGCAAGCGCTCCAGATCATCCAGCGCGATGCCGGCGCCCAGCGCATAGGCCAGCAGATACAGCAGCAGCAACTGCCCGGTATAGGTTTTGGTAGCGGCCACGCTCCGCTCGCGGCCGGCGTGCACCAGGAAAAGATGCTCCGCGATCTTCGACAACGCGCTGGAACCCTCCGTTGTGATCCCGATGGTGCGCGCGCCGCGCTCGCGAGCCCGCTCCAGCACGACGTTAGTGTCGGTGGATTCGCCGGACTGCGAAATCGCAACCACCAGTACGCCGTCGAAGCGAAAAGGCGCGTCGTAGAGCGTGAAGATAGAGGGCGCGGCCAGGGTTACGGGAATCCCGGTGGTCATCTCGAGCAGGTAGCGCCCAAATTGCGCCGCATTGTCGGAGGTGCCGCGCGCGGCCAGCATAATGAGCCGGGGTGGATCGCGCTCCAGAACCTTGCGCAATTCTTCGATGGGCCCGCGCTCGGCTTCTAATGTCCGCTCGAGCACGGTGGGCTGCTCGAGAATCTCGTCTCGCATTTTTGACATGAGGGAAATTGGACTGTTCTACAAATCGGGAAGCAAGCGCGTCTCCGTGCCCGCCCACGCTCTCGAGGCCACGCTCGCCGAGGGTGGAGCAATGGTCACGTGCGGCTTCAGCACGATCAGCGTGGCGCCCTGATCCTTACTGATGGTGTTTTGCCGCAGCAATGGAATGTAGCTCAGAATGGGAATGCCCGTGATGGTTTTGGCTTCCTGCGATGTCATCAGACCCGACAGAACGGCCCATTCGCCGGTATTCACGTGCACCTTGGATTGATATTGCGTGTTCGCCACCACCGGAATTCCGTTGGAACTGCTAGCGCCCAGCAGCTTGAATTCGGCGTCCAAATCCAGCGTCACCTCGTCGACGCTCACCACATGCGGCGTAACCTTGATCATTAACCCCAGGTCTTCGAAGCTGACCGTCGGCGGCGGAGTGTAGACCGTGCCACTCCCCGACGTGTTCCCAAAATAGCCGCTGGTGATGATGGGATATTTTTCGCCAACGTGCAGCGACGCGGGCAGGCCATCTACCGCCACCATCTGCGCGTGATAAATGCTTTGCGAGCTGGAATTGGAGACCGACGCGAAAAGCTGCGCGTTGGTAACACCCAGGCCGAGCAAACTGGCGCCGCCGCCGAACGCCAGAAAAGTAGAAAAACTGGAGGAAAAGAAGCTAGAGGCATTCGTCAGATTCGATCGGTTCAAGAAGCTGGAGAGCGCAAAGGAGGTGGGCAGCGAAAGCCCGTAGCTGAGCGACGACGAGAGGTCCGTGGTCAGGATCTCAACGTCGATGGTCACTTGCGCGCGCGGGCGCAACAGATCCGCGAGCAGCTTTTCAGCCAGCCGTACCTTGGTAACCCGGTCGCGGATCAAAATCAAATGCCGCGCGGTGTCCACCGTCACCTTCTGCGAATCGAGCGCGCCACGGATAGCGGTGGCAAGCTCCTGTAAATCCTGGACAACGATTCCTTCCGGGAACGGCACCGCCACCGCCACGGTGCGGTCAAATTCCGTGCGCTTCTGCGTGCTGTCGTTGGCGACAAAGATCAGGCGCGGGCTGATGGGAACCAGGAACGAATTGGTGGCGGCCTGGAGGGCGTGAAGGGCATCGCGATAGTCGGCATTGTCCAGCTGGAAGCGAAATGCGCGGGTGGGCTTATAGTCGGCATCGAACACCACTTTCAGGTGCAGCGCAGCGGCCACCTGTTCCCAAAGCGCCTTGGAGTCGCCCTGCAGGTCGTAGTCGCGACGGCCGGGCTCGGCCTGCAGTTGAGGCGGCGGCAAAGGCTTGCGCGTCTCTTCCAGGTCCGCTTCGGTAATGTTTCCAAACAGAGTTCGGTCGATCTTGTCGCTCGGGAATTCGGGCGGCTTGGGCGGGCTGGGATCGATCAAACTGGCAGCGGGCCGCAGCGCCTGGGCGCGGGACCAATAGTCGATGTTGGTGGGGTCGGCCGCCGCGGCTTCGGCGTAAAGCACATAGGCCTTAACGATTTCGCCGTCGTGTTCCGCCTTCTGGGCCTGGTGAAACAGTTGCTCGGCGGTGGAGGCGGCGCCCAGAAGCGTGGAAGCGCAACAAGTTATCAAAAGGAAAGCAATGGACCGGCACACCTTCACAAGAGGATTGACGCGAGCAGAGGCTGGAGCGTGCAGGCCCGCTGCCGGAGCCCCTAATTAAGCGCCCCAGCCATTAAACTAATGCCGTGATTTGGCCGATGAGGAGAGTGAGGCTCACTATCTTTCATGGCTGCAACACTTGCTCCAGCCCATAGCGGGTTCAGTCCCGCGATTCCGCAAAACTTTGAAGACTTAGGCATTTCCCAGTCTCTGGTGCTCGATCTGGTGCTGCGCCGGCTCCTGCTGGAAGGGTTCAGCAACCTGCAAAGCCTGAGCAGCACTCTGAAGCTCTCGGTTCCCGTTCTCAACATCGTCTTCAATCACATGCGCCAGCAGCAACTGGTGGAAGTGAAGGGTATGCTCGGCAATGACTACCACTTTTCCCTGTCGCAAGCGGGCAAGATTCTGGCGGGCGAGCGCTTTCAGATCAGCCAATATGCCGGCGCGGCTCCGGTGTCGTTGAAGGATTACAGCAGCGCCACCAAATCCCAGGCCGCTCAGGTGCGCATTGACCGCAAGATCCTGCGCTCGGCGTTTTCGGACCTGGTGATCAGCGATCAGCTGCTGGATCAGCTAGGCCCGGCGCTCATTTCGCAGAACTCCATCTTCGTTTACGGACCCACCGGGAACGGCAAGACTAGCCTGGCGGAGAGAATGCTGCGCGTCTACCAGGATGCGGTGCTGATGCCTTACGCCGTGGAAGTGGACAACCAGGTGATCAGCTTGTATGACCCGGTGGTGCATCAAAAGCTGGGCATGGACGATCCGGACGTGGATCCGCGCTGGGCGCTGTGCCGCCGGCCTTGCATCGTGGTGGGCGGCGAGCTGATTCCGAGCATGCTGGAATTGCGCTTGGACGAAGCGTCGGGTATCTATGCGGCGCCGCTGCAAATGAAGGCCAATAACGGCATCTTCATCATCGACGACTTCGGACGCCAGTTGATGTCCCCTCGCGACCTGCTGAATCGCTGGATTGTTCCCTTGGACCGCCGCGTGGACTACCTGATGCTGCGGTACGGCGTAAAATTCCAGATTCCGTTTGAGCTCATGGTAGTGTTCTCCACTAACCTGGAACCGAGCGATCTGGCCGACGAAGCGTTCCTGCGCCGCATCCACAACAAAATCTTCGTGGACGCCGTGGACGAAAAGTCGTTCGACCAGATTTTCCATCGCGTGATAAGCAAGTTCAACATCCCTTGCGAGCCCGACAGCGCGGAGTACCTGCGCAAGCTGTGTCTGCGCGAGGGACGCACGGAACTGCGCGCCTGCTATCCCGCGGACATCTGTACCATTCTTACGTCCATCGGCAAGTACGAAGGGCGCGCGCCGTTCATGAGCAAGTCTGAGCTGGAACGCGCCAGCGCGTTGTACTTCGCCAAGAGTTAGGCTTGGCCTGACTGAACCGCGCGCGTGAGCGAGCGGATGTCGTGTTGCGGCGATAATGAAAGCGTCGCCATGCACGTTCTTCTAGTCTCCACTTACGAGCTGGGCCACCAGCCATTCGGCCTTGCATCGCCTGCGGCGTGGATCGCCGAACTCGGCCATCAGGTGGCCTGCGCGGACCTGCACGTGGAATCGCTGGACGCGGACTGCGTTAGCGAAGCCGATCTGGTGGCATTCTATCTGCCCATGCACACGGCTACGCGGCTGGCGGCAAAGGTGATCGAGAAAGTTCGCGGGTTGAATCCCGCCGCCCACATCTGCTGCTACGGACTCTACGCGCCGTTGAATGAATCGTATCTGCGAAGCCTGGGCGCGGGGACTATTCTGGGCGGTGAGTTCGAGGCGGCCCTAGTCTCGGTGCTCAATCGTCTGAAAAACGGTGCGAGCGTGCAAACGGAGCCGTTGATCTCGCTCGACCGTTTGAAATTCCGGGTCCCGCTGCGATCCGGTCTGCCGCCTCTCGAAAAGTACGCACGCTTGCAACTGGCGCGCTGGTCGAAACAGACGGGCTACACCGAGGCCAGCCGAGGGTGCAAACATCTGTGCCGCCATTGCCCCGTGGTTCCGGTGTATCAGGGAAGTTTTCGGGTGGTGCAGCCGGAGGTGGTGCTGGCCGATATCCGCCAGCAAGTGGCCGCGGGCGCCGAGCACATCAGCTTCGGCGATCCCGATTTCTTCAACGGTCCGACGCACGCCATGCGAATCGTGGAAGCGTTGCATCGCGAGTGGCCCGGCGTGACCTACGACGCCACCATCAAGATCGAACATTTGCTGAAGCAGCGCGAACTGCTGCCTCGGCTGCGCGAAACCGGCTGCCTGTTCGTAACAAGCGCTGTGGAAGCGGTGGACGACGCGGTGCTTGCGAAACTCGACAAAGGCCACACGCGCGCCGATTTCATCGAGGTAGCGCGGGAGTTTCGATCGGCCGGCCTGACGCTGGCCCCCACCTTCATTCCGTTCACGCCCTGGACCACGCGCGAGTCTTATCGCGAAATGCTGGAGTTATTAATGGAGCTGGATCTGGTGGAGCACGTCGCGCCGGTGCAGTTGGCGCTGCGCCTGCTGATCCCGCGCGGGTCGCGCCTGCTGGAGCTGGATGACGTGCAAGCGGTGATCCGCTTCTTCGACGAGCCGGCGCTGTTGTATCGCTGGCAGCATCCCGATCCTGAGGTGGACGCGCTGGCTGCGGAGGCGCTGCGCATCGCCGCGTCACGCGGATCTCGCCGCGAGATTTTCAGCCGTCTTTGGAACCTGGTGAGTGAGCGCCCGCTGCCCGAGGCCTTCACCCTGACGCCCCCGGCCGCGATTCCTCACATGGACGAGCCGTGGTTCTGCTGCGCGGAGCCGACCGAGGAGCAGGTGGCGCACGTTTAGGTTCTGGCTTTTCTCGCTGTAACGACGTCCTGCGTGCCGCCGGGCACCGCGTAGTGGCGAACATCTTCGAACCATCCCGAGAGCCGGTTGACGATGTAGTCGCGCGAGTGCCAGGTTGTCTGGTACCAGTCCGGAACAATCCCTCGCAGCTTTTGAGTGCGCCGGTGTACGAACCCATCCGCTTGGAGCGCTTTCTGCCCCTCTTCATCCAACCCGTTAGCGGCACTTGCACCATGCGTGGTGAGAAGGAGCACGCCTCCCGGCTTCAGTATTCGGCTCAGTTCCTCCAACCAGAGATCTTGCAGAGACTCATTCAGGTGTGTAAATACCGAGAGGCAGTAAACGACATCGAAATGTTCAGCGGGATAGGGCAGCGGTGGAGCTGGCGCGTTGGCCACAAAATGGCCTGAAGGGAGATGCTTCTTGCACCAGGCGATTGCGTCCGCATCAACGTCTACTCCATGAAACTCCGCCGTGCAGTCGCGAAGAAACCATCCGATTGTGCGGCCGCATCCGCACCCGAAGTCCAGCACCCGATGCGCGCTTGCAAAATCTATCCCCATATCGTTGACGCGCTGCTCGATGAGACTTGCGCAGCCCTGGCCGACGCGGAAAAATTCACTCACCGGAAGTAATTCACTTACGCGATAACGTAGAATTGCAGGCGGTACAGAAATGTCTGGGGCGCTAGAGCGCGTGCTGAAGCGGTCCGCGCACCAAAATCGGATGCGCAGGTGTAATCGGAACAATTTGTGATAAATCGCCCTGGCTATGGGTTTTACGGCTCGCGGAGCCGCGCGCGTCAGGCTGGCTGGAAAGCTCATGGCATCCGGCTCTTATGATATTCCAGCGCCTCTGATAACAATAGAACAATAGGATGCACGAAATCCTGAAGAATCTGGGGCCGGCCCAGCGCGTGCTCGATATCGGATCGGGCGCAGGCAGCTTCGACGCGAGCAGGGGGCCGTTCATCGCTATCCGGGCCGATCTCGACCGCCCCGCAAGTCCCGCCGCTAATTTTGCGCAGGCCGACGCCGCACGCTTGCCCTTCGCGGACCGCACGTTCGACGCCGTTATTTCCAACCACAGTCTGGAGCACTTCCGCGATCTGGCGGGATCGCTGGCCGAAATCGGACGCGTCTTGAAGCCCACCGGCGGGCTCTACATCGCCGTTCCCGATGCTTCCACATTCTGCGATCGCCTGTATCGCTGGTTGGCCCGCGGCGGCGGCCACGTCAATCCTTTTACATCCGCGCCGGAACTGGCCGGGATGATCGAACGCGCCACCCATCTGCGTCACGTCGACACGCGCACGTTGTGCACTTCGCTTTCTTATCTCAATCGACGCAACAGGCGTGTCGCCGGTCCCAGGCGACTGCTGGCGGTTGGCAACGGGTCCGAGAGTTCGCTGCATGTGTTCACCTTCGTGGCGCGGTTGTCGGACCGGCTTTTTGGCACCCGGCTCAGTGTCTACGGCTGGGCGCTCTATTTCGGAAGCTTCGCCGTTCCGGTGGACATCGATACTTGGACCAACGTCTGCATCCGCTGCGGTTCCGGCGCGAAATCGGAATGGCTGCGCGAGTTGAAGCTGGTGCGGAGGCGATTTTTTCTGCGGGTGTATCGCTGCCCCGCCTGCGGGACCACCAATCTATTCTCCGACGACAGGCACTATCGCCATTTCTCAGTTGCCACGCGTGGGGCATAGGCTGCATGATTTACAGCCGTATCATCCAAATCAGAAGCAGAAGACGCGCTCGCATCCCTCCTCGCCATTTCCCGAGCTGCCGCGTGACGTGGCCGGCGAACTCGAGGCCTCTTCCACCGACGATCCACGTGGGATTTCGTCCTGGAGTGGTCTCCTGGCAGGCTGCTGGAAAAGGTGGTTGGGGACCGGCTCCCTCACGGTCGCGGCTCGGCAAGCGCCTGTCGACACGCAATCACGATTCTGAGCCGCGCGAGTGTGTAAGCTTCTGCGGCCTTTTTCCGCAACCTGCCAGATCCAATCCCGAATCCCCAATCCCCAATCCCCAATCCCCAATCCCCAATCGCAAAGCTATAATTAGGCTAGCTATGAAGCACAAGCTGGCCCTCCCGCTTTTTATCCTGCTTTGCGCCTCTTCCTCCTTCGCGCAGCGCAAAGATTTTGAACTTGCCCACCATGCACGCCGCTCGCGGCACCAAGGGCGCTCTGGCGTCCGGCAGCGAATACGCCGAACGAAGCCGGCATGCGCATGTTCTACCACGGCGGAAACGCAGTGGATGCGGGCGTGGCCGACTATGTTCGCCGCGTCGGTGGCCGAGTTTTCACATTTCGGAATGGGCGGCGAAGCGCCGATCCTGATCCGCACCAAGGCCGGCAAGGTTTACGCCATCGCCGGCGTCGGCACCATGCCCAAGCTGGCCACCGCCAAGTTTTTCCTCGAGCATCGATCCAGGCCGGGCGAAATCCTGACGATCGATCCGGGCGGACTGAAAGGCATCATTCCGGTGGCCGGCATTCTTCCGGCGCTGGTGCCCAGCATGGTGGAAGCGGGGTTGGTCGCGCTGCGGGAATTCGGAACCAAGTCGTTCTCAGAAGCCATTGAGCCCGCCATCGAGCTGGCCGACGGCATGGCCATCGACGAAATGCGCTCCGGCTCCATCGCGCGCTCGCGCCGCTTCTTCGATCTGTGGCCGGATTCCAAGAAAACGTTCCTGCCGGACGGGCGCGTGCCGCTGCCGGGCGAGATCTTCCGCCAGCCCGATCTGGCGCGCACTCTGCGCGCCATGGCGGCGGCCGAGAAGAAGGCGCTGGCCGCGGGAGCTACCCGCGCCGCAGCCATCGACGCCGTGCGCGATTACTTCTATCGCGGCGAAATCGCGCACCGCATCGACGCCTTCATGCAAGCCAACGGCGGCCTGCTGCGTTACGAAGACATGGCCGCGTTCAAGCTGCAGCCCGAAGAGCCGGTCTCCACCGACTATCACGGCTACAAGGTGTACAAGCCCGGCTTCTGGAGCCAGGGCCCGGCCATGATTGAGGCGCTGAATATTCTGGAAGGCTACGATCTGCGCTCGATGGGCTGCAATTCCGCCGATTACATTCACACTGTCACGGAAGCCCTGAAGCTGGCCTACGCCGATCGCGACACCTACTACGGCGATCCGAAGTTCAACAACATTCCCGCCGACATGCTGCTGTCGAAAGCCTATGCCGCCGAACGCCGCAAGCAGATCGGCCACAAGGCGTCGCATGGATTTCCTGCCCGGCGTCATCAACGGCAAGCAGGGCAAGCATCCCACCGAGATGGACATCGCGCGCACCAAGATCGACGATGCGCTGATGGCCAGCGACACCACCTGCGTGGACGCCATCGATAAAGACGGCATCGTGTTTTCCGCCACGCCGTCGGGCGCCTGGCTGCCATCCGTAATCGCGGGCGACACCGGCATTCCGCTCACCGAGCGCGCGCAGAGTTCATCCTGGTGCCGGGATCGCCCAACGAGCTGGCAGGCGGCAAGCGGCCGCGCGTGACGCTGAGCCCCACCATCGTCACCGAGCAGCGGCAAGCCGTTCCTGGCGCTATCCACGCCGGGCGGCGACAATCAGGAACAAAGCCTGATCCAGTTGTTCTTCAACGTAATCGAGTTCGGACATGAACGCGCAGGAGGCCGTGGAAGCGCCCCGCTTCCAGACCCGGCACCTGGTGTCGAGCTTCGACAATCACGCCTGGAATCGCGGCGACCTGCTGCTGGACGAGCGCATCCCGCCAACGTCGGCGCGGAACTGGCCGCGCGCGGGCACAAGGTAGGCACGCGGTCGCGCTGGGCCAGCGGCGCGGCGCCGGTGATGATTCGCGTTACGCCGGATGGCGTCATCGAAGCCGGCGCCGATCCGTACGGCTACCGCGTCGCGCACGCCTACTAGCGCGGACTCTCACGGTCGCTCAGTAGTGGAAACAGCTTCGCTCTTTGAAGAGCCGCGGCAGTTTGACCGCCGGCGCGTTGCGCAATCGGCTGGCCGCGCTGGCCGCCAAGGCGTTTTCATCGGAACCAGTTCCTGGAAATATGAAGGCTGGCTGGGCCAGATCTATTCGCGCCAGCGCTACACTGACGCGCGGCCGGTTTTCGCAAAAGCGCTTCAATGACGAGTGCCTGAGCGAATACGCCGAAACATTTCCCATCGTCTGCGGCGATTTCTCGTTCTATCAATTTCCGTCGCCGGAGTTACTGGCGCAAGCTGTTCGCGTCGGCGCCCGCGACGCTGCGATTCGCCTTCAAAGTGCCCGAAGACGTCACGGTGAAGCAGTTCCCGCGCCATCCGCGCTACGGGCCGCGAGCGGGCGACGACAACTCTTCGTTCCTGGACGCGGCGCTGTTTCAAAGCGCGTTTCTGGATCTGCTGGCGCCTTACCGGCCGCGCGTGGCCACGCTGATTTTCGAGTTCGGCGCTTCGCCAGGCCAAGCTATCCGGACGTAGGCGCGTTTCTCCGGGAGCTGGACCCATTTCTGGCGGCGCTGCCCGGCGGCTTTCGCTACGCCGTCGAGATCCGCAATCCGGAGTTTCTTACGCACGGAGTATTTCGCCTGCCTGCGCAGCCCACCGCGTGGCTCACGTCTTCAATGCCTGGACGCGCATGCCGGAGATCGGCACCCAGATGCACCTGCGCGACGCATACACCGCCGATTTCACGGTGGCCCGCGCGCTGCTGCGCCGGGGCCGCGCTTACGAAGAAGCGGTCGCGAAATTCACCCCCTACGCGCACGTGCAGGACAGGAACCCGGAAACCCGCGAAGCGCTCGGCCTTTTGATCGGCCGTGCCCGCCAGCGTCACGAACCGTCCTACATTTTCGTGAACAACCGGCTGGAGGGCAATGCGCCGGAAACCATTGAAGCCATAACGGATGAGACTGACGATCCACCACCCGCTTCCCACGGATCGAGCACAACCGTTGCATAATGGAAACGGCATCGAGCCCCGATATAGAGAGCATGTGTTCCACTCTTCGAGCGGCGCAGCCTGGCGGAAGGTGAGGGGCGAAAGATTGATAGCGGAATGCTAGCGCGCATTTGGGGTACCCGAGGGTCCATCGCGGCGCCTGGGCCAAGCACCAACCACTTCGGCGGCAACACCTCCTGCGTGGAGCTGACCACGCCCTCAGGCGGAGTTTTGGTGCTGGACTGCGGCACTGGCGCGCGACCGCTGGGCGACCGTTTGCTGGCCTCCGCCGCCGGACCCGTGGCAGCCACCATTCTTCTGTCGCACACGCATTGGGACCACATTCAGGGCTTCCCATTTTTTGCGCCGCTGTTTCAGCCTGGAAATCACTTTAAAGTTTACGGTCCCGAAGGCGCGCGTTTGTCTTTGCGCGACGTACTGGCGGGTCAGATGGAGCATCCCTACTTTCCCGTGGAGTTGGACCAGTTGTCCGCGCGGATCAGCTATAAAGATTTGTGCGAAGGGACCCACGAAATCGATGGCGTGCGGGTGCGCGCGCAGCACATGAATCATCCGTCGCCCACGCTCGGGTATCGCGTCGAAGCGGAGGGCCGCTCCATCTGCTACCTGTGCGATCATGAGCCGTACAGCGAGGAAATCTGGCGGGCCGGCGCGCCGGCCGGAAAGTTGGAATCGATTCGCGAGCAGGGTGACCGCCGTCACGCCGAGTTCATGCAAGGCGCGGACGTGGTGATTCACGAAGCGCAGTATACGCCCGAGGAATATCCGTCCAAGCGGCACTGGGGGCACAGCACTTATGTGTACGCGGTGGAGTTGGCCGTGCTGGCGGGCGTGGGCCGGCTGTTTCTTACGCACCACGATCCGGCGCACGATGACAAGTTCATCGCTCAACTGGAACGCGAGGCGCAGGAACTGGCGCGCAGGCTCAATTCCAAGCTCGAAGTCTGCTGCGCTTACGAAGGCTGCGAGATCACGATCTAATCGCTGGCTTACGCGCCACCCGTCCGGTCTTCTCCGACTCGATGTTGCCACCCGTCCGGGTTTCTTCGAGTGGACGTTGTCCCCGTGCACAACTTCCTTTCGTCTTCGACTCGGCTGCGGGCTCCAGTGCACGGCCACCCCGGCGGGAGTTTTCGACCGGATGTTCCCAGGGTGCACGACCTCCTGTCGTCTTTCGAATGTGCTGCTGGCCTTCCGGTCGTCTCCGAGCGTCCGGCTGGCGCGCGGTTCTGTTACTGAACCGCGACCGTTACGTTAGGGAGCGTCGGCCTACAGGGTCGAGGTACAGTTCGGGCAGCGCGTGGCGGCGATCGGAATCGTCGTACGACAAAACGGGCATTCCTTCGTGATGGGGTCGGCGGGCGCTGGCGCGCGCTTGAGTTTGGTGGCTGCGCGGATCAGAAAATAGATCACGAAGGCGACAATCAAAAAATCAATGACGTTATTGAGAAACGACGCCGTAGGCAATGGTTGCATCGCCGGCCGTTTTCGCCTCAGCCAAAGTGGTGTGATTGCCGCCGGAAAGATCGATAAACAGAGTTGCTGAAATCGACGTTCTTGAGGGCCAGGCCCAGCGGCGGCATCAGGATATCGTTCACCAACGACGTCACAATCTTGCCGAATGCCGCGCCGATGATCACCGCCACGGCCAAGTCCAGCACGTTGCCGCGCATGATGAATTCGCGAAACCCTTTGAACATGAGACCTCCTTAGAGCGATTCATCATAGCATTGCCAGGGGACTACACTGGTGAGTTGAAAACTTCTGACCTCAAGACCTGGAAGCTGACCATCGAGTACGACGGCGGCAAGTATAGCGGCTGGCAGGAACAGCGCAACGCGCGAACGGTCCAGGGCCAGCTGCGGAAAGCGGCCGAGGAGTTCTTCGAGTGCCCGGTGGATATCCAAGGCGCGGGGCGTACGGATGCCGGCGTGCACGCGCGGGCCCAAGTGGCGCATCTGCGAGTTCGCCGCGAAAAGGCGAAGACAAACGTCGCTGGCCGGCGCCGGACGAAATCTTGCGGGCCATCAATAGCCGGTTGCCATCGGATGTGTGTCTGCTGGATGTGGCGGAGGCGCCGGTGAGCTTCCATGCGCGGCATGACGCGATTGCGCGGACTTATCGTCTACCAGATCTCGACGCGGCGCACGGCGTTCTTCAAGAAATTTGTCTGGTGGGTGAAGCAGCCGTTGGATGTTGCGGCCATGTCTCGCGCCGCGCGAAGGGCTGATTGGCCGGCACAATTTCGTTGCGTTTCGCGCCGACGACAAATCGCGCCCGGATGAATCGCCCATCGTGGTGGTGGAGGATGCCGGAATCGAGACCGACGGCGACTTGATTATTTTCCGCATCACGGCGTCGCATTTCGTGTGGCGCATGGTGCGGAGAGTGGTGGGCGCGCTGGTGAAATTGGGCCTGGGAGAGATTACTGCGGACGATTTTTCCCGCCTGCTGGAAGGCAAAACAGATTCGAAGCTGGATGTTGCGGCTTGGACGGCTCCGGCGTCAGGGCTATTTCTCGATCGCGTGGTTTATCCGGAAACAGGCGTAGCGCAACAGCGCGTTACTCGTGAGTGGGCGGGAGCGCGGGGGCGGCGGCGCGGGAGCGTCATCGCCGGCCGCGCCGCTAAATACCTTCTTGCCGGACGGCAAGGTGACCATGCGCGCGCTGGCTGTGTTGGTGCCATCCTTGGCGCGGAGGCCCTGGACCGTCACTTCATCGCCAACCTTGAGGTCGTTCTTCCTCCAGCCCCGGCGAACCAGCTCAACCGGCGCGCCCGTTTCGAATTGCCATTGTTCGACGCCGGCGTCGGTTTTCACATCGACGTAAATCCAGGCGTGAGGGTTCATCCAGTCAATTTTGGTGACAACGCCTTTTACGTTCACTGGTTTGTTCAAATCGAATTCCGCCGCGAATGCGTGATGCGCCAAGCGCAGGAACGGCGACCGCGCCCAGGACGGCGAGAATCGAGAGAGCGAGCTTCTGCATCAATGACCTTTCCAAGTGGACTAACCTCTCACGCGCATTATACTCGAAGCGTGGAGTCCCGCGTCACCATTAGCCGTACGTCGCCCGATGACATCCAGCAGCGCCAGATCATCGTGAAGCTGGATGGCAAGCGGCTGGGGGAGCTGATGTGCCGGCGATGAAATATCGCGCGTCGTGGAGCCCGGGCGAGCATCGTTTGCAGGTGGACAATACGTGGAATTGGAAGAATGTCGATTTCACCGTCGCGCCTGGCGAGCACGTGCGGTTTCAAACGGTGAATCGCGGCGGCCGCTTTACCTGGTTCCTGGTGGGCACGCTGGGCGTGGGTCCGATGTACGTTCACATTGAGCGAGTGACGGACGCGGCTAAATCAGGCGCTTTGAGACGCGAGCTGGCGGTCGCCCAGTTCCGCGCGGACCAGGCCGGGCGCCGGCGACCATGGCCTGCAATTTTCCGAACGCAACATCGCGCGGAAGATATTTCATGCCGCAGTCGGGCGCTACAATCAGGCGATCGGCGCTGATGTAGGGAAGCGCGCGGCGGATGCGAGCGGCCACCTTTTCCGGCGTCTCCACCTCGTTGGTTGAAAGATCCAGGACACCCAGGATGATGTTCTTGCCGGTCAGCTTGGCCAGCACCGAGCAATCGAGCGAGGACTGCGCGGTTTCGATGGAAATGCAGTTCACGGGCGCATCGGCGAGTTCGCTGAGGAACTGATATTCCGAAGGGCGATTCGCCACCATGGCCGCATAGCCGAAGCAAAGGTGAATCGGCGGTTTCGCCTCTGAACGCCATCCAGCGCGCGATTCAGCGCCTTTAGCCCGAACTGCCGCGCCTTGTCCGGCACGGCTTGCATGTACGGCTCGTCGATTTGCACGATGTCGGCGCCGGCGGCGAACAGGTCCTTGATTTCTTCGTTGACGGCGGCGGCATAATCCATCGCCATCTCTTCTTCGGACTTGTAGAAATCGTTGTGGGCCTGCTGCGACATGGTGTACGGACCGGGAACGGTCACTTTGACGCGGCGGTCCGTGTTGGCGCGCAGGAACTGGATGTCGCGAACCTCCACCGCGTGTTTGCGGCGGATCTTGGCAACGATGCGCGGCACGAAGTTCAGCTTGCCCGAGCGCGCCACCACTTGCGCCGGATTGTCGAGATCGATTCCTTCGAGCGCCGTGGCGAAGCGGTTGGAGTAACTCTCGCGCCGGATTTCGCCGTCCGTGATGATGTCGAGGCCCGCGCGTTCCTGCGCGCGAATGGCCAGGATGGTGGCATCGTCCTGGGCCTCTTCGAGAAATTCGGGCGCGACACGCCAAAGGTCGGTGGCGCGGACGCGCGGCGGCAGGCGGTGCGAAAGCTGGGCGCGATCGATCAGCCAATCGGGTTGGGGATAGGATCCCACCAGAGATGTCGGGAGCAGAGTGGTACTCATGAACGCCTGAATTGTATCACGCGGGTCTGCGATTCCAGGCTCATGGAATATGATAGTCAGCATGCGATTTTTGTTGGCGCTGCTCTGCGTGGCAAGGCCGCGTGCGGGCAGGACGGGCAGCGCGGCCGGCGCGATCGGATTGGCCCACTCACGGCGGATCGCAGTTCGCCTGGCGCTATAGCGCGCTCGATCAAATCAACACAGCAACGTGAAGAACGCTGGCGGTGGCATGGGCGTTTCAGACCGGCGACTACGGCGACAGTTTGCAGTCCACGCCAATCGTGATCGACGGAGTGATGTACGTTTCCACTTCCTACGCGCAGGTGTTCGCGCTGGATGCGGCCACGGGGCGGCTGATCTGGCGCTACAAGTATCCGCTGCGGGCCACGGCGGGCCGATCGGGCGGCGAGGCGTTTCGTATCAATCGCGGGCTGGCGGTGAGCGATGGCAAAGTTTTTCTCGGCACGCCGGATAGCTATCTGGTGGCGATCGATCAGAAGACCGGCCGCGAATTGTGGCGCGTAAACGTCGACGATTCGAATCAATGCGGGTGCAGCATCACATCGGCGCCGCTGGTGGTGAAGGACAAGGTGATTGTCGGCGGGTCAGGCGGCGACAACGCGCATCGCGGCTATCTGACGGCGTTTTACGCGAAGACCGGGCGGCTGGCGTGGCGTTGGTACGTGATTCCCGGGCCGGGCGAAAAGGGTCACGAGACGTGGAAGGGCGAGAGCTGGAAGACAGGCGGCGGATCGCCGTGGCTGACCGGCTCGTTCGATCCGGAGCTGAACCTGTTGTATTGGGGAACGGGCAATGCGGCCGGCGATTTCTATGCGGGCGATCGGAATGACGGTGTCGCAAAAGAAGGACGTGAATCTTTACACCGCAAGCGTGGTGGCGCTCGATCCGGACACCGGCAAATTGCGCTGGCATTTTCAGGAGATCCCGAACGACGTTTGGGATTTTGATTCGGCCTACGAATGCATCCTGATGGATCGCATGTTGAACGGGCGGATGCGAAAGCTGCTGGTTCACATGAACAAGAGCGGCGTGACGTTTGTGCTGGATCGCGTGACGGGCGAGTTCGTTGGGGTGTTCAGCGTTCCCGAAGTCCAGACCTGGATTTCGGGCGTCACGGAAGATGGAAAGCTGGTGGGGCGGCGCGAGCCGGAGCTTGGCAAGACCATGAACTTCTGTCCGACGCCCGCGGGCGCGAAGAGCTGGAACGAGATGGCCTATTCGCCGCGCACCGGATTGATTTACACGCCGACGCTTGAGATCTGCGTGGACATTACGGCCGAGCATCAGCAGGCGGACGAAGGCCGCTTCTTCATGAGCGGGAGTTGGGATTTGAAGCTGCCGCCGAATCGCGACGACTTATAGCCATGTGGATGCGTGGGATCCAGTGACGCGGCAAGCGCGTGTGGAGCTATCCATACAAATACGTGCTGCTGGCTTCGATGCTGGCGACGGCGGGAGACCTGGTGTTCACCGGCAATCCGGAGGGCGAGTTCTTCGCGCTGGATGCGCGCACGGGCGCGAAAGTGTGGAGTTTTCAAACCGGCGCGGGCCATCGCGGATCGGCGATCAGTTACTCTGTGAACGGGAGGCAGTACATCGCGACGCCTACGGGATGGCCGGTGACGAATATCGGCGCTGCGACGCAAGCCTTGTTTCCCGATCAAATTTGGCGCAATGGATCCACTGTGATGGTGTTTGCGCTGCCGGATCAAAAAAGCCGGATCAAAGTACAGTGAGGCTGAGCGTACTGGATCAATCGCCGATCGCGGAGGGATCCACGGCCGGCGATGCGTTGCGCAACACCATCGATCTGGCGCGCTGGGCTGAGCAGCTCGGGTATCAGCGCTACTGGCTGGCCGAGCATCATGGGACGCCGGGGCTGGCCGACGCAAGTCCCGAAGTAATGGTTGGGCCGGTAGCGGCCGCCACCTCGCGCTTGCATGTCGGCACGGGCGGCGTGATGCTGCCGCATTACAGCCCGCTCAAAGTGGCCGAAACATTCAGCATGCTGAGTGCTTTATATCCCGGGCGCATCGATCTGGGCCTGGGGCGCGCGGCGGGCACCAGTTCCGGCATTGCGTACGCGCTGCAGCGCGATCGCAGGCAGCCGGCGCCGGACGATTTTCACGAGCAACTGGTGGAGCTGCTGGGGTATCTGGAAAATCGCGGGCCGTCATCGGGTCCGTTTCGCCAATTGGCGTCATTGCATTTCGAGAGCCCGGAACCGTGGCTGCTGGGATCGTCGGCGCAGAGCGGTATTTGGGCGGCGGAGTTGGGGCTGCCCTACGTGTTCGCCGATTTCATCAATCCGAATGGCGCGGCCGATCGCCGCGTATTATCGCGAGCATTTTGAGCCGTCGCGCGCGATTGCACGCGCCGCGCATTGGAGTGGCCACCTGGGCGATTTGCGCCGACACCGACGAAGAGGCGCAGCGGCTGGCGTCCAGCATGCGAATGCTGATGCTGATGTTGTATCGCGGGCAATTGATTCCCGGTGCCATCGGTGGAGAAGGCGCAAGCGTTTCTGGCGAACGAAGGTGTAGCGGCGGAGACGTTGCCGGTGGGGCGGCGGATCATGGTGGGAACGCCGGCGAAGGTTCGCGCGATGATCGAAGAAGTGGCGGCGAATTACGGCGCGGAGGAAGTTTTCGTGGTGAACATCATGCACGATCACGCGGCGCGAAAGCGGTCGTATGAGCTGATCGCGAAGGCGTTCGAGCTGCCTATCTTTACAACGTAAAGTACTCTGTGATAACTTGGAGTCATGACCGAAAGCGATTGGGTCCGGTATTTCCGCGCCAACCGAGCGCAGCCCTGCCTGCCTTGGGATGACGGCTATCGGCTAAGCGGCGCCGAGCGCGCCGTGGTCGTCGGATCGATCCAGCAATTCCAGCTGGGCGAAAACGCGCAAGGCCGGCGGTTGCTGGAGCGGGCCAAGGCGGAGGATGCAGAATATCTCCAGGCGCTGCGGCTGTTCATCAAAGAAGAGCAGCGTCATAGCGAATTGCTGGGCCGGTTTCTTGCGATTCAGGGCGCGCGCTGCTTGCGCCGGCATTGGGTGCATGCGGCGTTTCGGCGTTTGCGGGGATGGGCTGGTTTGGAGCTGCGGATGCGAGTGCTGGCAACGGCCGAGGTGCTGGCGATTCCGTATTACACGGCGCTGCGCGATGCCACCGGGTCGCCGTTGCTGCGATCCATCTGTTGCCGCATTCTGACCGAAGAAGCGGAGCACCTGCGCTTTCAAGCGTTCACCTTTGGGCGATTAGGATCGCGCCGCGCGGCGCTGCTACGTGCCTTGACCAGCGCGCTGCATCGTTGTTTCCTGATGGCGACTACGCTTCTGGTATGGATGGAGCACGGTCAAGTGTTTCGCGCGGGAGGATACTCGTTGACCGGGCTGTGGAGGCAAAGCCTTAGTGCAGGGGAACCTCTGCTGGCTGTTCGCGCCACAAGCCAAGGGCCTTTTGCGCGGGACGGTCGGAGAAGCTGAAGAGTACGGCGTCGTCAGTGGCTGCATGGGACACCGAACACCAGGAGGGCACGACGAAGATGTCGCGCGCGGACCATTCGAAGGAGCGATCACCGATGCGGCTGGTTCCCTGCCCTTCGGCGACGCAATAAACAGTGGAATCGGTGGAGCGATACGGGACGCCGCGGAAGCCGGCGGGCAGCCATTGCAAGAAAGCGCCAAGCGTCCGAGTAACGGAAGCGCCCTTGGCATTGAGGTACTCGATCTTTGCTCCGTGACAAAAATCGAGTGTTGTGTCCCTGAGTGCGTCGCGCGCGGGCGCGTAGGGAAACGCAAATGCCGAGGAAATGGAAGGGACGGATGTCTGCGTAGCTTCGTCAGGTAAATGTTCGGCGAAACTACTGTCGAAGAAATTGACGATCGGAATATCCAGGCCGTCGAGCCAGACCACAGGCGTGGAGCCGGGATTGCCGTGATCGTGAAAGGTCCAGGAGGGCGTGAGGATAAGATCGCCGGGGTGCATAGTGACACGCTCGCCATCGACGGCGGTATAGGCGCCAACGCCCTCGATGACGAAACGTAAAGCGCACGCTACGTGGCGATGGCTGTTCGTAAATTCGCCGGGCAACACCAGCTGCAAGCCCGCATAGACGCTTTGCGCAATGCGCGATCCGCCGGGGAAGCCGGGGTTTTCAAGCATCAGGACGCGGCGTTCAGCCTCGCGCGCGGTAATTAACTCGCCCGATTCCATCAGGAACGGCCGCAGTTCTTCGTAGCGCCATAGAGCCGGAACGGCGACCGGGTGCGGCTTCGCACCGACGATTTCGCCGAGCACTTCCCACAGCGGCGCGGCGTTCAGATTGGAGATCCGTTGATAAAAGTCGCGGCGCGTAGCAGTGATCATAGCGGCATCTCCCTGCTGCGCGATGGCTTACTGCGCGCCGGCGCCGCCCACGAAACTTCCCTGGGAAACAACCGTTTTGGGATCGACGGTGCGGTCGACTATCACGGCCATGGGAGCGGCCAGCATTTCCTGCCAGCTCTGGTCCCCCCAATGAATGGTGGCTGTGGGATCGGGATTCCATTTGTTGTTGAGCGAGTTGTCCCAATGAGCGGTGAGCTCAAGCGTGGTGCCCTTAGGGAGATGCAGAGGCGCCTTTTCGTAGTAGACGATCTGCCAGTTGAAGTCGTAGTGAGGCACGTCAAGAAGCGTTTCCTTCTCGCCGGTAGGATAGTGGGCGTCGATCTTCATATCCTTTCCGCGCAGGTGCATGTGGGGCTGCATGTAGACGAAGTCGACGGGCTGTCCGAACCGGAGGGTGGCTTTCGCTTCCGCGTTGGGATCGCCGGGCGCGATGGTGAGATTGGTCTGCGCCGCGGCGATGGACATAAAGCGACGCGCAGGTGGGGCTTTCGCGAGTTCGAGCCCGACCATGGATTGATCCTCGCCCGCCACGCCGTTGGTGGTGTAGTGCACCTCAAACACAATGTCCGCGCCGGCTGGAATCAGCTTCGCGGAGTTGTCGATATCGAAGCGCTGGGCTTCCATGCCGGGCACGTAGCCCACTAGAAACTCGTTGTCCAGCACCGCGGGATTTCCGCCGGCAGCTTTAATGAGGTCCTGATTGCGCGTGGGTCCGGGAGCATAAGGCTCGGAGCCGAGCTGCGACTGGACCATCCACTTGGAACCCTTGGGCCGCACATTGGCGACGACATGGTGCACATGAGCGCGGTCAGACGGGCGGACTTCACCGGCCACTACCCAAGTGTCCTCTTTGAAGGGAGCCGAAACGGTAATGTACGTGTACTCGACGGTGCCTTTCGCGGGGATGGCGAAGGGCTTGGGGAATTTGAAAATGAGATCGGGCCGGATGTTCCATCCATCGCGGAAAGCCACGGCCGCGGGCTTATCCTTGGCGTCGCCTTCGGGCGCTCCGTTGTTAGCCCAGGCGGTGAGCGTGGCGATTTCCGCATCGGAGAGATGGCGTTCATTGGTGAAATGCCCATACTTGGGATCGGCAAACCAAGGGGGCATCTTTTTGCTGAGGACGGCAACCTTTATGGCCTTGGCCCAGGGGCGCGTGCCTTGGTAGGTGAGAAACGGCATGGGCCCGATTTCGCCGGGACGATGGCACACCTGGCATTCACGCTGCAGGATGGGCAACACGTCCTTGTTAAACGTCACCGGGCTTTCGGCGGCGAAGACGGTGGAACTCAAAATAAGAGCGGAGAGCAGATAGCGCATAGGGCCGATCCTCCAATGAGAAGCTAAACGTGGGGCCACCAAAAGTCTCCCACAGATCGACTCCGGGTTCAAGACGGCCCATGGTTTCGCGATGGATCATGAGTTAGGGTGGGAAATAGAGGTTGGGACGCGGAGCGGGTTCCGACGCAGAACGGGTTCGGCGCGATTCGAAGACATGAAGACGTTCCAACACGAGTGGATTCTCGAGGCGTTTGTTGAGCACCGGACCTTCTTCACCAAGAAAATGTTCGGTGGGCTTGCCGCCTACGTCTTCGATCGCCAGATGCTATTGCTCGTTGAGCCAACGAAATCCGGTCGATGGAACTGGCACGGCGTTTTGGTCTGTACGGAATACGAACATCACGCTTCCATTCAAGCCGAGTTCCCGTCTTTGATGCCGCATGAGGTTCTACGAAAGTGGCTTTTCATCGATTCGACCCACGAAGATTTCGAATCCACCATGGAGGCAGTCGCGAAGCATGTAGCAAGCAATGACCCGCGCTTCGGCATCTTGCCCAAGAGTCCGAAGCCGAGGAGGCGGAAGCAGATCGGAGTGCGAGCGCCAACAGGTCGTACACTCGGCTAGTCCGCTGGGCTCCCGATGGGTTTGATATGGGTGATCTGGCGCAACAAGAACTTATCTAGGCTCTTTGCGATCGGGATTGGACGGAACGGCGGGGTTTCTTCGTGGCGGTCGCGCCGCGGGTTTTTATCACGCTCCTCGCGGTACCACGCGCGCCAGCCGGAGCCGCTTGCTCCATCGCCGCCTGAATGTAGCGGCGCACGAAAGGCCGCTCCACATCGCCCAGGCTCGCGAATTTGATGTGGCGCATCGCCTTGCCATCGCCCTCCAACACGCGATTCGGATCGGCCAGCGATGTCCCGCGCGGGAATCCGAGGTTCACGTGGTTCGCGCTGGTGGCGATGTAGCAGAACATATCCTTCATGTTTCCGCTGAACCCGAACCAAATGGCGACTGTGTAGACCTGGTAAACCGACTCCGACGCGTGGGGCGCTTCCTCCAACACGATTTCGCGCAGGGCCAGTGCGAGGTCTGAAATGTGCCTGTCGTACGTTTTGAGGAAACCGAGCAGTTGGGGATCGGGCGGGCGGCGCATTCCTATTTGCTGCAGCCTTTCTTGGTTTCCTCAAATCCGTCGAACAAGCGCCCGGCATTGGCGCCGGCAAGCGTTTCCATCCGGTGCGGCTGGCCCTTCTCGACGGTATAGCGGGCCACCGTCCCCATGGAGCGCAGCAATTCGGCTTCCTTCTTCATCTCCGAGTGCCACATGTATTCGTCATTCTCGCCGACGTACATGAAGACGCACATCTTCGAAATAGCCTGGAGTTTGGCCGCGCTGGGCTCCCACATATATCCAGGGAAGGCGGTAACGGACAAAAAGTATTGAGGATTCGCGGCCGCGACGTGGAATGCGGCGATTCCGCCGTTGGATGGTCCGGCGATATGGAACTTGTTGTCTTGTATCTTGTAATCCGCCAGGATCATCTTTAGGAACTCGGGGAAAATGCGAGCCCCGTCCTCGAAGAACAACTGATCGTCCGGCGCGGCGGGAGCAACCACGATGTAGCCGCGTTTTTCGGCCTCCGCGCGCAAGTTGCGGTTGAGAACACCGTCCACCGTGTTCATGGTTTGCGGACCTCCGCCGAAGGCCAGGATCGCTGGATAAGTCTTGGCTGGATCATATCCGTTGGGAAGAACAACTTTATACCGGACTGTGGTGCCGGCCACCTTCTTAGTCTTCTCGAGCAATTCCGCCTGGACGGGCTGGGTAGGGAACATCGCGACGATTACTGCCGCGGAAAACAACGGCATCCACTTCGATCTCGGTTGTGTCATATAGGAAGACAATTTTACTTCGGCGCTGAAGTCAGGGTGGCTAGAATTCCCTTGTACTGCTCGTCATACGCATTCAAGACGTCGGCATTGGGATACTCGGTGATCTCTCCCAGGATATGCGGCGGCATGTCGCGATCCTTGAACGACAGTCCATGCGGGAAGCTTGCCACCGTTCGGGTCGCCAGTCTTGGCAAAATTCACCCAATAGGATGAAATCATGTCGGCCATGGCCTGGTCCTTCTCCGACGCCGCCGCCAGCCGGGGCGAACTGGTGTCGGGTATCGAACGCGGCGCGCTGAGAGTTTCGAATACATACGGGATTTCGGCGGCATGCGTTGCCTTCAGATCGCGGACGCCCGGCTCAACCGGCGGCTCGTGCGTGAAGAAGTACCAATAGGCGTGTTTCCCGATGGCGGTCTGGCGCTCGGCGAACAGCCGCATGGACCACATCAGCGTGTCGCGGAACGCAACGCTCCCGCCCATGGCCAAATGCTCGTCCTTGTTGGAGCCGACGATCACGTCCACAGGATTCTGCTTGCCTTGAGCAAAGGTGATGGACAGATCTTCGGGAACGATCCAGCCGTCGATGATCATGCCTGAGCCGCGCAGCGTCTTCAGACTTCCTCGGTGGATCGGCTGCGCAGCTCGGCCAAAGGCGGAAGGGGCGTGCGGCGGCTCGGCGTCTTAGCTTGTTGCGCCCCGGGCGGGCCGCCGCGGAATCGCGGCGGGCCCTGCTCGGCTCGCGCGAGCGGCACCATGGGACCCATGCCGAGCCCCATCCACTGCCCACTCTGCGCAATCGCGCGATGGAACAGGCCCTTGGCGACGGGAGATCCAACCAGCCCGCCGACCATGGCGGCGCCGGCGGACTGGCCGAAAATCGTCACATTGTTTGGGTCGCCCCCGAACGCGGCGATATTGCTGCTGCACCCACCGCAGCGCGGCGATGGTGTCCATGAGCGCTTGGTTGCCGGACGCGTTATGGCCGGATTCCTTGGTCAACTCGGGATGCGAGAAGAATCCGAATGGTCCCAGCCGGTAATTAAAGGTGACCAGCACCACGCCTTTCCGGGCGAGCGCTTCTCCATCGTTATGCGGGCTGGATCCGGCGCCTTCCGTGTATGCGCCGCCGTAGATCCAGAACATCACCGGCAGGCGCGCGTTCGCGCGCGCTTGGCGGATGTCCAGACATTCAGGTAGAGGCAGTCCTCACTCGTCTTGGGCGAATCCGGCAGATCGGTGGCGACGTTGTTCGGAACGCGCTTGGGCGCCGAGGCGCTGCACGCAAACATTGCCGAACGCGTCTGCTTTGCGAACGCCCTTCCAGCGCTCCGGCCGGCTGCGGCTGTTTCCAGCGCAGATCGCCCACCGGTGGCGCGGCAAACGGGATGCCTTTGAAGGCGCGAACGCCGGAACTCAAGCGTGACGCCGGATATCTTGCCGTCGCGTCGTCTTGACAGGATCCGAGATCGCGGCCGAGCGTTCTCACCGGGGAAATCGGCGGCTAACGCCAGCGAGACAGCCCAGACGCGATCCGGATTTTCATCAATGCTGTTCCTTGGCGTCCGGCGCCGCGCCTTCTCCCGCTCGGCGCGCGAAGTGCTGATCCAATGAGGAATCATGTTGTTATCCTCGGTGCACGCGTATTCCAAAATCTGGAAACCGTTGTCGAGCTTCAGCGGAAAACGCGCCGTCCAGGAATGGGTAAGCACCACCGGGTCGTCAACCGTGATGCTGTAGATCAGAAAATCTTTGTTCAGGCGCGTGAAGAGTCTCCGTCATTTTCATCTGCTCGCTGATCGGAAAACGGTTCCCGGCGCGGCGAGCCGCCTACGCCGGTGTTGGTGGCCGATGCACCCGGCTTGAAGTTCGTGGTTTCGACAACCAGCGTGTTTCCGTCCCAATGTCCGCGCGAAACGCCCAGCCACTCCTTAATCGCGGGAGATACCGGGGGCGCATTGAGCGGGATAATGCGAGACTCGTGGATCATTTCCATGCGGAGAGCCACGTAGCCGGGCGCCTGGACGATCTGCAGCCCGTTGTTATAGCGGAACGGGAACATGGATGCCGGCAGCCCGCGCGTGATGCAGCGATCCCAACTGTCGAAGTCGGTATAGGAATCGAACGCCAATTTCTCGCCCGGAAGCGGCCAACTGCTTTTCATCAGGCGGAGAGCCGCTTGCCTTCGGGCGGTCATTTCAGGCAGCTTGCCGTCGGGCGGGTCCATGATTAACGATGTCTGACGCTGCGGGGTAAAGATGTCCATGATGCCGGCGAGAAACGCCCGGCCGGCTTCGCCGTTCTTGACGTCTTCCTTGTAGCGGTCAGGCTGCTTCGCGGCCCTTTCCTGGACAGCGTCAAATTCCGTCGCCGTCAGGAAAGCCTTGTGCGGATCGCAGGGAGGTGCATTCGCGGCCGAGCGACCAAAAGCAGCGGACGCAGCGCTGCAGGGACACGGTGCCGACATAGGAGATCGGCCAGATTCCTTGCAGATCCGGATCGCCCCAGGGCGTCTTGGGCTGCGCCCAGCCGGGCGGAGTGGCGATGAAGAAGTTCGCCTCGGTCGGCGTCGGTCCTGGCTTCACGGGCGGCAACTGCGCGTTCGCGGCGGAGCCGAACACGAACAGGGCGAGATAGCCGCCGATCAGAATGCGGGTTGCTGTAAGTTGGATTGCACGCATGGATTCGCTCTGCATTCGCTACTTGGCTCTTCTACTTCGCGTCGGGTGGCGGGCCTTCCGGTCCCGATGAGCCCAGGAAAATCTTCTTGCCGCCCGGGAATGTGATGTCGCGGCCGTTGGCGCGGTGCGATCCATCTTTGGCCTGGTAGCCTTCAAAAATGACTTCCGTTCCAATGGGGATGGCGGCCTTGGTAAAGCCATGGCGGATGAGCGCGTTCGGCGAGCCCCCCTCGATCATCCATTCCGTGGTGGTCCCATCCGGGTTCTTCACGGCGACATGAAACCAGGCGTGGGGATTGACCATTTCAATTTTCACGACGGTGCCTTCCAATTTGACGGGCTTGGTGGAGTCGAATTCGGCGGCGAAAGCGTGATGGGCGAGATAGCGGGAGTGCCAGAGCCAGCACTCCAATAGCGGCCAGCGTGAGACCGATTGTCTTTTTCATGGCACCTCTTGATTATATTCCCGCAATTATCCAGGTGTATGGGAGATTAGGGGGATAGGGCTCGCAGCGGGTACAGTACGCAGCTTGGCCGGCGCGAGCGCGATCAAGGCTGCGCCGATGACAACCAGGACCGCCACACCCGCCAGTTCTCCACGTGAAATCATGTCCCGCATGGCCTGAGTGCCCATAACGGCGGCATGAGCGAAGCTGGACCAGGCTGTAAAGGCGATCAGGCTGCGATTCGCCAAGGGGTTGCGGATGGCTAGAAGCAAGAAAACGCCGAGCGTGACATAAAGGCTGAACATCATCGACAACGAAGGTTCTTGCCGGAAAAACACGATCAAGGGATAAGCTAACAACAAAAAAAGCAAACCCACCACCGCCAGCACAATCTTCAGCGCCACTTCTCGATTCATTTTGGTCTCCAGCATGCCGGACGATTCTAGCCCAGGAAGCCGATGGCGCGGCCGGCCAGGCCGACACCGAACCACAAGCACAGCGCAATGGCGGCGGCGATTTTTCCGCCCACGGGGGCGGATGCGCCTTCGTTCCTCACCACGCGATTGTAGATGGTGAACTGGAACAGCAGGGCGAAGAAGAGGAAGAACATTTTCACCCGAAAGGAAGTGTTGCCGTAGCACTTCATGGCTTCCGACAAAAAGAGCAGAATGCCGGAAGTGAGCATCACCGCGATGACTCCATCGGTTCCAGGGACGAAGCGCGCTGGCGACTTCGGAGATGGGCTGTGTCTTGTAGACCAGTCCAAACTGGCGCAGCACCAGGACCACCAGGGAGCCGAGCAGCACGGTGAGCGCGAAAAGATGGAAGTTCTCGATGACGGGAAACGCGATTCGCGAATTGCGGATGGCCTGCGAGACCATTGTGTCATCGCACCATTGGAAGAAAGGGATGATAGCTGGCATGGATAAAAAGGTCTCGACCGGGTTGCCTAGAAAGTGTACGCCATGGTGCGGCCGCAAGTGATGATGGCAGCCCACAGGATCAGCGAAAGCCCAACCGGCCACGCGGGCTTCCATGGGCGGGACCAGCGCGTTGTCCCATTCACTCATCTTGCGATAAATGCCGCGCTCAAAGGCGATGGCATTGATGGCGGCCACCACCAGGAGGATCACTTTAGTTTGGAAGAAGATGCTGTTGTAGGCTTTTACCGCCTGGCACCAGAACAGAAAAATTCCGGTGACCACCATAATCGCAAAGCCAATGAACATCCAGGGCTTGATTTGTTCGTAGACTTCCGACACCGGCCGGCGCTTCATGATCTCGCCCATGAGGCGCAGATCGGAGACCAGCAAAATCCGACGGAGATGGAGAGCGCCAGAACATGGATGGTTTCAATGATGGGAAATACCCAGATGGACTCGCGAATGGATGTGCCGATGTTGGTGTCCTGCAACCACTGGCACATGCTCAAAATGGACATCTACCTGAAACCCTCCTGGCTTTCGAGTGGATATGTACGAGCTATTATAATAAGTCAATTGAACGACGCTGCTGGTAAGGCTAGAGGTTACAATGGCATGGCGGGGCTCACGTTACCCCGGGCCGCCTTGGGGACGATTATATTGCGGTGGGTGGGCTGGATGATGCAACGCCGGGAGCAGAAGCCTTGGCCATAACGCCCACTTCCTTACGGGCGTGGTTCAATAAACTAAGGCTTCTGTCCGGCGCAAAGAGGCTAACGAGTTACTTAGCGGGTCCGCCGGCTTCAATAGCGGAAGCATCGGTCAGCTTGATTTTTGAAGTGGTGCCACCTAAATCAAGCTCTTCCATCTTGGCTTGGCCGTTTTCGGTGTTAATAACCATCTGCGTGTCGGAGAACTTGGAGGCGTTGGTCTCAACTTTGGCGCGCGACTGCAATCACGTTCTTGCCTTGCTTGAACGTCACTTTGTCGCCATCCAGCCGGACTTCATACTCGCCGGGCTTCAGTTGCGTTGCCGCCAACCCACGTAGGATCAGCGATCTTGACGTGGTAGCTGGATGCGGCGGCGGCGATTCCGAGCGAAAAGACACAAGCTCCTAGCATCAGTTTGTTCATCTTCATTTAGCTTTTAGCTCCTTAGATTAAATGCGTGTGGTACAGCTCTACGAGGAGTGTGGGTTGTCTCTTGCATACAGGCCACACTAGTAACAACGCCCGCTAGGGACGAAAGGTTACTCCGGCCCCGATTAAACTTAGCAAAGGCTTAGTAATGTATCACTTAGGGCGTTCGCGATATTGGATGAAAGCTTGCCGCCCTTGGTCGCAACATAAAATACGTCAATTGCTTTACGGCCTTCGGTATCGATCAGGACTACATCAATGTTACAACCGGCTGTCGAAATAGCCGAGGACAGTTCATAGAGCAGTCCTGGGCGGTCTTCCGCGATGATTTCGATCAACGTGGCGCTGTCGCAGGCATGCGGATCGAAATGGACACGGGGTTCAACGGTGCGCTTCTTCAGGCGATTGGGCGCGGTGCGGCCGCGCAGAAGTTGCCCGGTGTCCAGCCGGCCGAGCGCCACATCCTCCAGCGTTTGACGCAGACGATCCGCTTCAGTGGGGTTCAATTCCAGCGTGCGCTTCGGATCGGTAAATACGAAAGTGTCCAGGATCAGCCCCTGCTGGTTTGAGAAGGCTTCCGCCTTAACGATGTCCATTCCGAAGCTCGATATCGCGCCCGCCAGAGATGCAAATAGCGCCGGCCGGTCGCTGGCGATGATGGTTGCGCGATGAACCCCGCCGCGGAGCCTCAATCCGCACGGCGACACCGCTCGACTTACTCAACTCGTAAAGATCGGCGTGCGCACGGATGTCCTCGGGAGTATGGGTACGAAGATAGCGCGATGGAAAACCACGGATAAAATCGGCGGGCTCCAGCTAAATCTTTTTGGAGATCGGCTGGGAGATCGGCAATGCGCTCGGTTCCGAGTTCCTTGAGCAACTGTTGATGGGTTATCCGGTAGGTCTCCCATAGCTGCTCGAGCCGCCAGGGAGTCATCGCCGCGGGATTCACCGCTGAGATGTCGGCGTAGGTCATCAGCGTCAGGAGCTTCAGCCGTTCCAGCGTTCCAATGCGAAGCGCCAGCAGCCGAGCCGTGGCGGGATCGTAAAGATCGCGGGAACTCATCACCGCCGAGAGGGCCAGGTGATGCTCGAATCAGAAACTCGACGGCGCTCTGCTCTTCGGGACGCATCTGGATACGCTCGATGGCCGCGCGGGCCAGTTCGACGGACAGTTGCGCGTGATCGCCGCTATGGGCGCCTTTGCCTGAGTCATGAAAAAGCAGCGCGAAGCGGAGCAGCGCCAGGTCGTCGACTTCCGAGAGAATTTCGGCCAGACGGCGCTGGGCGGGATCTTTGCTCGCGGCCAGTTCGGCGAGCTTTTCGATGGCCACGAGAGTGTGCTCGTCCACGGTGTAGCGATGGTAGAAGTCCGGAACAACCAGGCAAGAAATGTTCCGCCACTCGGGGAACATGGCCTGCAGGAGCCCGGTATCGTGCATCATGCGGAGCGCCGCGGCGGCGTAGGGAAGCGAGAGGATGCCGTGGAGCGGCGGGCCACAAGGGCTGCGCGCGCTCGCAATAAGCCGCGAAGATCTCACCGGCTTGCTCGGCGCGGCGCTCGGTTTCCGCCGCCAGCGGGATGCCGTGACGCGCGACGAATTCCAGCAGGCGCAGAATGATGGCGGGATCGGCGGTCAATTGCGCGGGCGAGCGGAGGTAGATGCGCTCGTTCGAAACCGTGAATTCCGAGTTTGAGAGCCGCGAGCGCCAATCGCGGAACTGCGTCAACAGCGAGCTTTCGTTTCTTTCGTTCCAATCGAGCGCGCGGCGAGCCTCCTTGTAGATCACGCGGGCGTTGCGGAAGTACTCGCGCATCAGATCGGCGGGTTCAGGAAACGAACGTAAGACTGAGCGGTGAGCGCCTCCTGCGCATCGAAGCTCAGCAGGTTCTGATCGCGCCGCGTCTGGTAATGAAGAAAGCACCGCAGCGCATGGACAAACTGAGTGGGCGCAGCCAGGAGTGCGGCCACTTCTTCATCTGGCTTGCGAAGCTTGCCGAGCCAGTGCATGAAATGCAGGTCGCGCAGTCCGCCGGGGGTTTCCTTGACGCTGGGCTCCAGATGATAGAGCGTGCCCTGGAATTTTTCGTGGCGCTCGCGCGCGAGCTGGCACAGGTGGCGAGTCAGCACGCGACCCTGGCGCTCGAAGAATCCGGGCAGCTTGTTTTCGAGCTTGGAGTAAAGATCGGACGAGCCAGCCAGCACACTGGGCGAACCGGCGAGCAGGCGCCGGTCGAGCAGGCTGATACTTAGCTCGATGTTGCCCTCGTGGATTTCGGCGCATTCGGCGACGGTGCGCACCGAATGGCTCAAGCGCAGGCCGGCGTCCCAAAGCAAACGAACGAATTCGGAGAGCGCGCTCTTGATGGTGGCCGCCTGAGACTTCGCGTTCGATCAAGATGAGCACGTCGACGTCGGAGAACGGAAAAAGCTCGCGGCGTCCGAACCCGCCCACCGCCAGCATGGCGACATTGCGATCCGGAAGCGCCGCAAGCGACGATTGAAACGCGTCGATCGTCATTCGCTCGATGAGTGCGGAGAGTCCAGCCAGGACCGGAGCAGCGTCACCAGTGGCGACAAAATGCCGTTGAATTTCGTGCCATTCAGGGCGTGAGTGCAGCTTCTGCATGGGGGAATCTTGCGGCCCTTCGACTTTGATTGTATCGTCTGAGGTGTGGTCCTCACATCGAGATTCGTGGTCTTCCTCAGCGCGGCGCTGATACTGGCGATTACACCGGGGCCGGGGATCTTCTACGTGCTTGCTCGCAGCCTGCGAGGAGGACGCAGAGAAGGCGTGTTGTCGGCCGCGGGAACATTTCTAGGGGGCTTAGTGCACGTAGCCGCGGCGGCGTTCGGATTGTCCGCCATACTGGCGGCGTCGGCGATCGCGTTTGAGACCGTGCGGTACGCGGGAGCAGCCTATTTGATTTACCTGGGATACCGGATGATCCGCAGCCGTCGGGAGGAGATGAGCGACGGGGATTTGGAACCGAGCGGCGTCCGGGGCACTTTTGCTCAGGGCGTGACGACGGAAGTGCTGAATCCGAAGACGGCGCTGTTTTTTCTCTCGTTCATTCCGCAATTTGTTTCCGTAGAGCGGGGGCATGTAGCGGAGCAATTTCTGATGCTGGGCGCGATTTCGGTGACGCTGAACACCTGCGCCGATCTTCTGGTCGCGTGCTTCGCGGGACCGCTGGGATCGAGAATGAAGCGCAGTGCAAAGCTACGCAGCCGGCAGCGAGCGGCATCCGGCGTTGCGATGATCGGGCTGGGTGTTTATGTGGCGACGGCGAGGGGAAGAAGCTAGCGCCCGAAACCCGCACTCCCTCACGGTCGCGGTTCAGTAATACGCTAGGGATTCCACCCCGGCGCCGCCGGTGAAAGTGGACACAACCTTGTTCTGCGACAGATCGATCACCGAGACGGTGCCGTCGCCATGGTTGGCCACCAGGACGGTTTTGCCGTCGGGAGCGAAGGCGAATCCCATGGGGTCCTTGCCGACAGGAATCACATGCTGTTTACCGTGCGGATCTGCCACGTCGATTATGTTCACCAGCCGCTCCGTCATATTGCAGACCAGGAGTTTCGAACCGTCGGGGGAAAAGCGCGGCTTAAACGAAGCCTTCGTGTTGCCCTGAAGCGGGAGCGTAACTTCCACCGTGTCGTTAGCAGTGTTGATGACCAGGAGGTTGGGTTCGGAATGATCGACGGCCACCACGTGCTTTCCGTCCGGCGAAGCTGCAATGCCTTCGGTGCCATTGGGCGCCGGAATGCGCGCGACGATGCTGCGCTTCTTCAGATCGATCACGGTGACATACAGCTTGTCGTTCTTATTCACGACGTAAGCTTTGCTCGCGTCCGGCAAAACGGCGGCCCAGTGGCCGGTGCCTTCGGTGTCGAGCGCGGCTTCGATGCTGCGAGTTTTAGGATCGATCACCAGCAGCTTGCGGCTGAGATCGCAAGTGACGTAGATCTTGCCCGCGTCGTCGATCTGAATGCCGTGCGGCGCTTGATAAGGCGAGACGTCGATGGTTCCAGCCACCTGACGCGATGTGAGGTCAATAATGGCTATGGTGTGGCCGGGGTTCGGATTTCTACCGTAGACGCCGTCCCCGTAAACGGGAATGTAGGCAAATTTGTGATCGGGAGAGATGGCGACGTCGTGCGGCGCCACCCCCACTTCGAGGCTGGAAATTTCCTGAAAGTTTGACGGATCGAAGAAGCGGACATGCCGTCCGATTTTGTCGATCACGATTAATCCGTGCGTGCCCGTCGGATTGTTGACATCGACACGAGCGGCGGCGAAGGCCAGTGCTACCGCGGCGAGTCCGGTGATGGCGAGAAATGCGCCTTTGTTCGTGGCCATGATCGGTAATTATATACCCGCAGCGCCGCTGGGCCGAGAACGCGGTTCCACCACATCAAAACGCCGGTAACGAAGAGAAACGCGGGCGCCAGTCCGATGACCACCCACAGCGCTTTGCTCGGCCAGCCGCCGAAGTTGCCGAAATGCAGATAGCTGAACCAGCGGATAATCTTGTCGCCGGTGCTGTAGTTCGGGCGGAAACGGGGCGGACGGGCAGGAGGAGCGCTAATGGGAATAAGGGGAATACGAGGAAGACCAGGAATACCAGGAATGATTGAGGCTTCCGGCAGCGGCCGATACACATCCAGCGGCGCGATTTTATTCACCAAAGCTTGAAACGGCCCCGGAAATCCTGCGTATACACCGACCAATCCAAACATGAACACCACTGGAAGCATCCACAGGCCGATCACGTTATGAAGCTGCCAGTTAAGAAGCTTCCAGTTGGATTTTGTCCGAATGACGAAGCCCCGGCGCCAACTGCGAACGCCCGGCCACCACAGCACGGCGCCCGTCAATGAAAGCGCGACAACAAATACGGCGCACACCCCGTTGATCACGCGTCCCACTTGGCCGGACAACAGATTCACGTGCAGGTCGACGAGCCACGCCATGAGCTGAATGGAGTAGGGACGGGATTCGCCCAGATCCAGCCCGGTGTAGGGATCAAAGAGCCGTTGCTTTTTATGACCGCCGCGATCCATCCATATCTCAATCGCTTGATTGGCGGCCTGGTTCGGCGGCTTCCCATCCCAGATCCAGCTCACGCGGTATTGGGGATAAGCGCGGCGCGCGGCGTCGCGAAGTTCGTCGTGGTTGAGCCGGTGACTCAAGATCGCAACGAGGCGCGGCCCGGGCCAAAGCGAGTTATACAGCTCATTGCGGAAGACGATGGCGCTGCCGCTGACGCTGATCACGAACACGTAGAGGCCGAGCGCGATGCCGGTCCAGAGGTGAACCTGGAAAAGCGCCTTGCGTAGCCAAAGGCTTTTCGGACGCCGCAGCCATCGCTCCCAGGGTGCTAACCGCACGGCATTCGAGTATACAGCACGTTTCCTCGGTTGCGCTTAAACTGAGAACTTATGCCGAAGGTTGTGGTGACGGGTGGCGCGGGCTACATCGGCTCGGTGACGGCCCACCTGCTGCAGCGGCGCGGATACGGCGTGGCCATCGTAGACGATCTGTCGCGCGGATACGAACATAACGTGCGTGGGCTCCCGTTTCATAAACTGAATCTTCTGGAAACGGGCGCGCTGGCGGACTTGCTGACCCGCGAAGACGCGGACGCAGTGGTACATTTCGCCGCTTACTCGGCGGTGGGCGAATCGACCAAGAAGCCCGAGCTTTACTTTTTGAACAATGACGGCGGGAGCGCATCGTTGTTCAGCGCCATGATCCAGGCGGACGTCAAGCGGCTGGTGTTCTCGTCCACCGCGGCGGTGTACGGGACGCCGAAGATGGTCCCGATTCCGGAGGATCACGCGCTCGATCCCGTGAATCCCTATGGCGAATCCAAAGTGCTGGTGGAGAAGATGCTGCGTTGGCTGGATAGCTGCCGCGGGCTGCGCAGCATTGCTCTGCGATACTTTAACGCCTGCGGCGGAGACCCGGAATCTGGACTGGGCGAGGAGCACGAACCGGAAACGCACCTGATCCCGCTGCTGCTCCGCGCCGTTATCTCTGGAAAGCCGCTGACGGTTTTTGGCGATGATTACGACACGCCGGACGGCACCTGCATCCGCGATTATATTCACGTCACCGACCTGGCGGAAGCGCACGTGGCGGCCATCGAGAAGCTGCTGGCGGGCGGCGCGTCGGACGTGTTTAACGTGGGCACCGGCGCCGGACAGTCAGTACTCGAAGTACTGCGGGCGGTGGAGCAAGCGACCGGGCGGAAGGTTCCACATGACATCGGCCCGCGCCGGGAGGGAGATCCAGCGATCCTAGTGGCGAATTCCGAAAAACTGCAGCGGCTGTTGGGATGGAAGCCGAAGTTCCCGGACATAAGCGATATCGTCGCGACGGCGTGGCAGTTCGAGAACCGGCGAGCGTTAGCGCGAGGCCTTACTTCAGCGCCTTGACTGAGGCGTCGAACTGACTGTTGATAGCCTGGCGCTGAGAAGCAGATTGCTGGCGCAAGGTTTGACGCTGGCTCTCGTATTTCTGGCGAATGCTCTGAAGTTCAGCCTCCTCTTGCTGGCGGAGAGTCTGAATGGATTGTTCTTCCTGGCTATTGACGCCGCCTATAGATGCCTTTTTTTCGTTGTAGAGAGCCAGGTAACCGGGCTTGATTTGATCCATCAGCGCGGCCTTTTGGTCTTCATCGTGAGTGCGGGTGTCCTCATATTGCTCACGCAGCTGTTTCATCGCGCTTTCGTATTCGGAATCGAACGAAGCCAGTTGCTGTTGCGGGGGCCCCAGCTCCGATTGGTGTTTCGCCTTCAGCTCCGTCATCTGCTGGCTCAGGCTCTGCAAAGCGGTCTTTTCCTGCTGTTCCAGAGCGCGCACTTGCGACATCACGGCGCCGCTGGCGGAACTGGATGCAGCGTTCGTGAGCGTGCCCGTTGGAGGCGCGGTCTTTTGGGCGGCAAGCGTCCCCACGCCGACGGAAAGGACGATGCTGAGCATCAGGGCTAAGTTTTTCATGATGGTACGACCTCTTTTCAAATCACTTTCTTAATTTTACGACTCCCCGGCTGGATGGGCGTAACGCCCGTCGTGAATTATGACGCCCTTCTGAGACGCCGTGTGGACCCATGAATCATGAAGCAATTGTTATATGGACCCACTACCAGACAAGACTGATGTTTGACACCCCAGTACCCGCCTCTTATACTGAAAGTTAACTAGTTCTACGTTTCGGGTGCTCGTGCCCGGGCCGAGGAAATCAGATGCCAAAACGCACCTTTCAGCCAAACAATCGCAAACGGGCAAAGACACATGGATTCCGGGTACGCATGTCCACGAAAAATGGCCGCGCCGTGCTTGCGCGACGCAGAGCCAAAGGCCGTCATAAACTTACCGTTAGCGACGAGAGAGCCGTACGGTACGCCGACTAGTGTCGGGTATCCCAAAACCGCTCGGATTCTGAGAGCCGCCGATTTCCGCAGGGCCTACAATCAAGGAACGCGCTTCACCGGCCGGTATTTTGCGGCTTTTTGCCTCCGGGTGGAACGGAGCGCTCAAAAAGGGCGTATTCCCGGTGACGGGCCCCGGCTGGGGTTCACCGTGCCGCGAGCGTTTGGAAAGGCCGTGCTACGCAATCGGGTGAAGCGAAGGCTGCGGGAAGCGCTACGGGTGCGCTTGCCCGAGGTGGCGCCGGAATGGGATATTGTGATCAACCCGCGCCGGCCTGCGATCGCGGCGCCGGTGGAGGAGCTGCGACGGGAAGTGGATCGGTTGGTGGCGCAATGCAGAAAGCAGTAATCGCTACTTTGCGTCTCTACAAACGTTTCGTGTCGCCCTATTTGCCCTCGGCCTGCCGGTTTTCTCCCACCTGTTCGGAATACATGCTGGAAGCGGTGGATCGCTATGGCGTCCTGCGGGGCGTCGGGATGGGCCTGCGCCGTTTGCTGCGTTGCCATCCATTCCATGTGGGCGGATTCGATCCGGTCCGCTAGAAATTCTGCAACGTCATGGCCGACATCCAACCCAACAAGTCCGGGAAAAAAGAACTCACCATGGAGCAGCGGCTCCTGCTGGCGTTTGTGCTGATGGGATTGGTGCTGTTCCTGACGCCCTACTTCTATAAAGCGCCGCCGCCGCGCGCCCAAGACAACGGCCTCGGCCACCGCGGTCCCAGCGAATCCCGCTGCCACAACAAAGGCGCCCGCGCCAGCAGCTTCCACTCCGTCAACGGCTGCCGCATGAAGCCGCCCCAACCCAGCCCGTTCCTGGACAGATCGCAGGCAGCGCCGAGCAGCAGTTCGTCATCGACACCGACATCTATACCGATGACGCTGTCCAATCGCGGCGGAACGGTGCGCAGTTGGATCCTGAAGAAATATCGCGACAAGCTAGGCAAGCCGCTGGAATTGGTCAACGAAGCCAGTTTTGCCAAAGTGGCGCCGCCGTTTTCCATCGTGCTGCGGGACGACAAAGCCGCCGACGCGTTGAACTACGGACTTTACGTGGCCAAGCCGGCGGCCAACGGCCTGGGCATCGAGTATGAGTTCTCCGAACGGCAAGAACTACGCGAAGAAGACGTTCCAGTTTTCAAAGACCGGCTACCTTTCGCAGATATCGAAACCGAAGTGACCATCAACGGCGTGCCCACCGACCACCTGATCCAGTGGCGCGGGGGCTTCGGCGACGCGACGGTCCTGAATCGCATCAGCGGAACAGCACGCGGTCTATTTCGACCCGCACGAAGCCAGCATGCTGGGCCTCAGCCAGGGCAAGCTCTACAACAAGGACGCCAAGTCGGTAAAAGACGGCCCGGTACTCACCACCGGCGATTATTCGTTCGCCGGTTTGGACGACCGTTTCTTTGCCGCCGTATTTCTTCCCAAAGACAACACGCAAGTCAAAGTGGAAGCCATCAAGGACGACGTTCCGCCCGCGCCCGCCGGCAAGGAAGAGATGCGCGTCGGGCGTGGAAGTGGGCGGCGATTCGGTGAATCGCTTCACGCTGTTCGTGGGGCCGAAAGACATCGACCTGCTGCGCCGCGTGGATCCCAAGCTCCAGCAACTGATCGACTGGGGCTGGTACGGCGTGATCGCCAAGCCGCTCTTCCTGGCCATGCACTGGGTGAACGACAACGTGGTTCACAACTACGGCTGGTCCATCGTCCTGATCACCATCGCCATCAACCTGGTGCTGCTGCCGTTGCGGCTGAAGAGCATGAAGAGCCAGCGCAAGATGCAGTCGCTGCAGCCGCAGATGGCCGCCATCAACGCCAAATACAAGGGTCTCAGCATGCGCGACCCCAAGAAGGCGGAGCAGAACCAGGAAGTGATGGAGTTCTACAAGAAGGAAGGCGTCAATCCCATGGGCGGCTGCCTGCCCATGTTGGTGCAGCTTCCGTTGATCTACGCGTTCTACAAGGTTCTGGCCGTCACCATCGAGATGCGCGGCGCGCATTGGCTGTGGGTTACGGATCTGTCCCAGCCCGAACAACTGCCCATCCACATTCTGCCGATCATCATGATCGTCTCGCAGTTCGTCATGCAGAAGATGACTCCCAACCCGGGCATGGATCCGTCGCAGGCGAAAATGATGAAGTTCATGCCGCTCATGTTCGGGTTCTTGTTCTATAATTTTTCGAGCGGCCTGGTGTTATACTGGCTAACCAGTAATTTGGTGGGAATCGCGCAACAATGGGCCGTGAATCGGATGATGCCCGCACCACCGCCACCTCCGCCGCCGGCCGCCGTGAAGAAGAAGGGCAAATAACACGTGGACGAGAACCGGGTGCGCGAGAAGAACTACACAATTGAATCCACCGGATTCCGGATCAGCGAGTTTCTCGACATGGTCATTGGAGACATGGGGCTGGAACTTTCGTTCGAGTCTATTAGAAGGCCAGCACCTGCATCCCGATCTGGAAGATCCCGATTTGCTGGTGAAATTTTCGGGACCCGACGTGGATCTGCTGCTGGCCAATAAAGGCGGAGTTGCTGCTGGCGCTGGAGTTCCTGACCATGGAAGCCCTGCGCATGCCGGCCGAGCATCACTCGCTGCTGTGTTTCGACTCCAACGACTATCGCACGCTGCGCATCGAGGAACTGAGGCTGAGCGCCATGACCGCCGCGGAAAGCGTGAAGAGGACCCGCCGGCCGTTCCACTTCAATCCCATGAGCAGCCGCGAGCGGCGCATCATTCATCTTGAGCCTGCGCAACGAAACCGACATTCGCAGCGAAAGCACCGGCACCGGCCCGTTCCGCCAGGTAGTGGTTCTTCCCATCGACATGCCGCTGCCCGAGCCGATTCGCCCGCCCCGTCCCGGACCGCCCTCGCGCGGCGGGCCTCGCGACCGGGATTCCCGCGATCGCAATAGACGATCCGGACCTCCGCGGCGGCGGCGGCTTCCGGCGGCCGTAGCCAAAAAATCACGCTGCGAATTCAGGACACCATCGTTGCGATTTCCACCCCTCCCGGGCGATCCGGCGTGGGCGTGGTGCGTCTTTCTGGATCCGATGCGCGGCGAATCGCCGAGAGCATCTTGCGGTTCAAGGCCGGGCATGAGTGGACGCGCTTGGACTGTCGCGCTGGCGGAACTGATCGACGCCGGCGCGTGGATCAAGTGGTGGTGGCCTACTTTGCCGCGCCGCGATCCTACACCGCCGAAGACCTGGTCGAGATCTCCTGCCACGGGTCGCCCGTAGTATTGCGGTTTTGCGTGGAACGGGCTTGCGCCGCCGGCGCCCGGCTGGCGGAACCGGGCGAGTTCACGCTGCGGGCTTATCTGAACGGCCGAATCGATCTTCCGCAGGCCGAAGCGGTCCGCGACCTGATCGAAGCCACCACGCTGTATCAGGCGCGCGTCGCCGCGCAGCAGGTGGAAGGCTCGGTTTCGAAGCGCATCCGTCCCGGTCAAGGAACAACTGGTGGAACTGATCGCGCTGCTCGAAGCCGGCATCGATTTTGCCGAAGACGACATCAGCGTGGCGCCGCTCGAGGAGATTCTGCGGCGCCTGAACCCGATCGAACAGGCGCTCTTGGCGCTGGCCTCCACGTTCGACTACGGCAAGCTGGTGCATTCGGGAATCACGCTCGCCATCGTCGGGCGGCCCAACGTGGGCAAGAGCAGCCTGTTCAACCGGCTGCTGGAGCAGGATCGCGCCATCGTCACCGACATTCCCGGCACCACGCGCGATCTGGTGTCGGAAGTGGCGGCCATCCACGGAATCCCGGTCAAATTCGTGGACACGGCCGGCATCCGCTCCGGTCAGGACCTGGTGGAGACGCTGGGCATCGAGCGCAGCTATCAGGCCATGGCCGACGCCGACGTGACGCTGGTGGTGCTGGATCTAGCCGCGCCCATTCACCCCGACGATCTCGCGCTGATGGAACGCGCGCGAAGAGCCAGGGCCGCTGGATTCTGGTGGGAAATAAGTCGGACCTGCCGCGCGCGGCTGAGCCGGCGGAAGATTGCATCGCCGTATCGGCTCTAACCGGCGAAGGAATCGACGCGTCTGCGCGACGAGATCGCCCCGGCGGCCTCGCGCGAGCAGGAGTCCGGGTTCATCACCAGCATCCGGCACGAGCAACTGCTGCGCGAAAGCGTGGAGGCGCTGGCACAGGCTGGCAAAGCGGCTGAGCTTGGCATCCCGCACGAAATGCTGCTGCTGGATCTTTACGCCGCGCTGCGGCCTTTGGACGCGATCACCGGCGCTACCACGGCCGATGATATCCTGAACCGGATCTTCTCGACGTTCTGCATTGGCAAATAGACTCCGAGTAGCGATTACAATGGGACTAGCTTTGGTTCGCCTGGTTGCACTCCCGGTCCTCCTCTCCGCCGTTGTCTTCCCGGCACTGGTGCTGGCGCAGCCGCAAGCCCAAGAGGGCCAACTGGACGGCAGCCAGACGTTGTTCACCGTGCTGGCCGCCATCAATGCCGCCGGGTATGACGCCAACCTGGATTCGAACGCCAACTCACCGCTACGCAAGCAGGTTCGCGACGCCATCGCTCAAAAAAACCTCGACTCGGTGGAAGCGCTGAAGAAGTTTTTCGTCGAGCCATCACAAGGAAGACCCGGAGGCCGAGTTGAGCCAGTACATCTCGTTTGCGCTCTCACTCCGGGGCCCTCCCGATTTCCAATTCTGGATGCCGCCGCAGGAAGTCCCCCCGGACGTCCGCAAGCTGGATGGGCTGAACGAATTGATCGCCAATTTCTACCGCGAAGCCGGCATCGAAGATCTTTGGAAGCAGTCGCAGCCCGCGCTGGATCGGTATGATCGCAGGCCTATCACGGCGGCGTCACGCAGGCGCTGCTGGAGGCCAACGCTTACCTGCGCAACCCCACCAGCGGCATACGGGGAAGCCGGTTCCAGGTGTATGTGGATCTGCTGGGACCGCCCAATCAGATTCAGACCCGCAGTTACAAAAGTAATTACTATGTGGTGGTGACGCCATCGCCGGAGCCGCAGGTGGATCAGGTACGGCACGCTTATCTGCACTTCTTACTGGATCCGCTGTCGCTGCGATATTTCGAGCAATGGGGCCGCGACAAGGCCCTGGCCGATTACGCGCAGCCCGCGCCGGCTTTGGACGATGCGTACAAGAACGACTTCATGCTGCTGGCCACCGAGTGCGTGATCAAGGCGGTGGAGAGCCGGCTGGCGCGCGGAGCTAAGAAGCAGGAGTTGGTCAATCAGGCGTTGAGCCAGGGCTTCGTGATCACGCCGGCGCTGGCCGAAGGATTGGCGGTTTATGAGAAGCAGCCCGAGTCATTGCGGAATTACTTTCCGGATCTGCTCGGGCTGAATCGACTTGGAGCACGAGGACCGGCGCTTGCAAAAGGTTGAGTTCGCCAAGCAAGCCACCGTGCACAGAGCCAAAGCCGCCCCGCCCGCACCCGCACCGGTGTTGAGCGCGTCCGCGAAGAGCCTGGCCGAGGCCGAGGAGCTCTACGCCAAGCGTAATCTGGTGGCGAGCCCGGGCCGGCTATCAGAAGGTACTGGAGCAACCGGCCGAGAATCCGGTGCACGCCAGGGCATATTATGGATTGGCGCGGATTGCAGCGCTGGATCACGATCCGGAGCTGGCGGAGAAGCTGTTCCAGAAGACGTTGGAGATGTCCCCGGAAGACGAAACCAAGTCGTGGGCCTATTTGTATCTGGGCCGGTTGTCCGATGCGGCCGGCGAGCGCGAGCAAGCCGAAAAGCACTATCGCGCGGCGCTCGCGGTCCGTGGAGTGCCCGAGCAGGTGAAAGCCGCCGCCGAGAAAGGACTCGCGCAGCCGTTTCAACGGTTAGGCAGGCGGCAAGCGCGTCAAGAAAAATTCAAAAACTAGGAGCAATGATGAAACGAGCATTCCGAAATATCGCGGCGCTGACCTGGACCGCCCTGGCGCTCGGCTTTTCGCCGCTGTGGGCGCAGAAGCCCAAATCGCAAAAAGAACAGCAGGCCATTTTGGCCGTCCAGATGGCGAAGACGCCGGATGAGCGAGTCGCGGCCATCGAAAAAGTATTGACGGACTTCGCCGATACCGAGTTCAAAGTGCGCGCTACTCCAGATGGCGGTACAGGCCGAACAACAAAAGAACGACTACGCGCAAACCGTGTTCTATGCGGACCGGCTGTTGAAGGCCGACCCGAAGAACACCTTCGCTCTGGTGACGCTGGCGTCGGAAACCGCCCGGCACACGCGCGAAAACGATCTGGATAAGGACGAACAACTCGCCAAGGTGGACAAATGGGCCAAGGACGCCGTGGAAGCGGCGAAGGTGATGCCAAAGATTCGCGCCCGATGTTTCGGATGCCGACTGGGATGGGTTCAAGAAAGGACATGGAGGCCCAGGCATATGAGGCCATGGGCATGGCCGATGTGGTGCGGAAGAACTACGATGGCGCCGCGGCGGACTATAAACAGTCCCTGACGACCGGCTCGCACGCCGAATCCGGCCACCATGGTCCGCCTGGCGCAGGTCTACATGGCCACCGGCAAGTTGGACAACGCGAACTTCACTCTGGACAAAGCCATCAACACGCCCGAACGCTCCGGCGCAGGTAAAGACGATTGCCGCAGAACATGAAGAACGAGATCGCAAAACACAGACCAGCCGGCGCCCGCGAGTGCCGCGCCCGGCGCGCACTCCAGCTGCGCCTGCCAGTCCCGGCGCCACCGGCCGCGAGCAAACAGCCTTAGCCGGAGGCAGGGACGCATTGAACGCGGGCCAGGCTGTGGAGCTGGAGTCGGAAGCACTGGAAGCGGCGCTCGGTTATCATTTTGCAAGCCGGGAATTACTGCTCGCGCGCGTTCACGCATCGGTCCAGCGTTTACGAGAAGACATCCAGCGCCGCGGCCAGCGACAACGAGCAACTGGAGTTTCTGGGCGACGCGATTCTCGGCTTTGTGGTGAGCGACGCTTTGGTGGCCGCGCATCCCGATTATCCGGAGGGCCGGCTGTCCAAAATGAAAGCGCACTTGGTCAGCGCGTCGCATCTGCACTGAGGTTGCCGCGCGGTTGCGATTAGGCGACTATTTGCTGCTGGGGCGGGGCGAGGAAATGAGCGGCGGCCGCGAGAAGAAGGCGCTGCTGGCCAACGCGGTGGAAGCCCTGATCGCCGCTCTTTATTTGGACGGCGGCATCGAGCCGGCGCGGCGCTTCATCCTCGAACACGTCATCGGCGAGGCCGAACCATCGAGCGAAGTGGCGCTCGCCACCGATTACAAGAGCGCCCTGCAGGAGCTGGCGCAATCCATGAAACTGCCGCAGCCGCGCTACGCCATCGTGGAAGAGCGCGGGCCCGAACACGCCAAGACGTTTCTAGTGGAAGTGCGCGTGGGGCGGGAATGGGTGAGCCGCGCCGAAGGCCTGTCGAAGAAGAGCGCCGGGCAGAAGGCCGCGCAAGAGGTGCTTCGCCAGCTGACGGAATCGGCAATCGCTAGCTGACGTGTCACGGCTCAGTTAGCGTGACTGGTGAGCGGCCTGCGCCGGTTCGCCCTTCGCTGCGGTTTCGTTCAGGATGACAATGTCGACGCGCCGGTTGTTTCGCCGGCCTTCCTCGGTATCGTTGTTGTCGATAGGGGCGGTATCGGCATAACCGGCGATGGAAAGCCGCTCGCGCGCGACGCCGATACTTGGTGAACAGCTCCACCAGCGCGATGCTGCGCGCGGCTGAAAGCTCCCAGTTGCTGCGAAAATGCGGGTTGTGGATGGGAATGGAGTCCGTATGGCCTTCGGCGCGCGCCGGATTCGGCACCTTGTTCATGGCATCGGCGATCTTTTGAATGGTGGGATAAGAAACTGGCGCGATCTCATCTTCGCCGGAAGGAAACAGCGCGGCCTGGGTGAAGCTGATGGTCAAGCCGCGCGAGGTCATGTGCAGGGCCAGCCGGCCGCTCTGGATCTCTTGCTGCAGCGCTCGCGACAAAATCGGCAGCAAGTCCGCCAGCGTCAATCCCGATGTGATCGCCGACGCCTGAGCTTTTCGCCGCCCGCGTCGGGCCGCTGTGCCACCCCTGGCCTTTCACGTCGCCCTTGCCGCCCAGCAGCATGGAGAACGCGCTCTTGAAAGAGTCCCCCTGCAGAGCCTTCTTCACCGATTCAGAAACGGCTCGGGTTTTGGCGTTGTCGGTTTGAGCGGTGGCGAACATGACGACAAAAAACGCGAAGAGCAGCGTGATGAAGTCCGCGTAGGACACCAGCCAGCGCTCGTGATTGGGATGGGGTTGCTGCTTTCTTGCGGCCATAGTGTCGCTGGTCGCTCGTCAAGCGGTCTGCGAGGCCGCCGCCTCTTCGCGAGCTTGCTCGATGGCGTTCTTGTCGGCGCTCCTGGTTTTGTGCTGGTAGGCTTCCAGCTTGTCGCGGATCAACTTCGGGTTCATCCCTTCCACGATGCCACCACTCCTTCCAGCTTCAGTTCTTTCAGCGCGGTCTCGCTTTCGATGCGGGCTTTGATTTTGGTGGCGGCGGGCAGCAGCACGATATTCGCCAGGCCCACGCCGTACACGGTGGCGACGAAGGCCACGGCGATTCCGTGGCCCACTTCCTCGATATTGGCCAGGTTCTTCATCACCTGAATCAGGCCCATCACCGCGCCGATGATTCCAATGGTGGGCGAGTAGCCGCCCGCGCATTCAAACACCCTGGCTTCGGCCAGGCCCTGGTTTTCGCTCAGCTCGATTTCCAGTTGCATCATGCTGCGGATTTCCTGAAGATCGGTACCATCCACGGCCAGATTGAGAGCCTTGCGCAGGAAAGGATCCTGGATCTTCGAGTGGCGTCGTTTTCAAGCGCCACCAGGCCGTCCGCCGGGCCGAGGCGGCATAGCCGATCAATTCGTCAATCACCGCTTCGGGGGACTCGGTCTTGTCCAGAATCACGTGCACCAGGCGCCGGGCGGCAGCCCACAAGTACGTTCATGGGCGTGCTGACCATGACGGCTCCGCAAGTGCCGCCCAGAACGATGATGGCGGCGGTGATCTGCGAGATGTCCTTCAGCTTGCCGCCTTCCATGATCAGGCCGCCGACGATGCCGCCGAAGGCCAGGATCAGCCCGACGAGCGTGGCAAAGTCCGGACGGGAAACGCTGGATCTGGGTGGAACGGGGCGTGACTTGGCTTGATCCGCCATATACGTCGGACTGGCTTGTCCGCCATACGTATCCATCGCGCCGCGGCGCCTACTCCTCATGCGCGGCCACGAGTTCTGGGCGGTTCGCAATCAAGCGGCGAAATTCGATTACTTTCTGGATCACTTCATCGGCCGACTCCATGACCACCAACTTCTGACCGTTGGTCAATGCGATCACGGTGTCCGGCGTTGCCTCCACGTGCTCGATGAGGTCCGAGTTTAGAACCAACGGAACCCGATTGATGCGCGTCAGCCGGATCATGCTCAGTATCCATCGCAGTATGCAGTTGCAAGTGCTTATCGGCGAGCCGAAGGCCTGTATGAGTGGTGAAAGATGCTAGCCTGCAGGCTAGCTGAGAAGCTGCAGGATTTCGGTGAGTTCCTTGCGGATTGCATCCAGCGTCGAAGCGGGATCGCCGAACAGGGCTGGTTGCGGACGCGAGGCTTCGCGGCGGATGCCGCGGCCGATTTGGCCCGCCGCTCCCGCGAACGTGCGTCCAGATCCTTCGAGCGCCTTCGATGGTGTAGCGCTTGTCGTACAGCAGGCGCTTGATTTCCAGCACCAGCTCCACGTCCTTGCGCCGGTACAAACGATGCCCTTTGCCGGATTTCTTCGGTCCCAGCGAAGAGAACTCCGTCTCCCAGAAGCGCAGGACATAAGGCTTGATTCCAGCCAGACGGCTGACCTCGCCAATGCGGAAATATAGTTTATCGGGAATTTCAGGACGAAGTTCGCCGGCCGCCGGCTCTGGCATGCTTCCGACATTCTAGCAAACTCGTTTCGATTGAGCAATTCTCGACCTTTTCTTACACTAAAGACTACGAAACATCCAACCAGCAATCGAGCGACCGAAATTCAAGCCGCTGAAGATCGCGCGGGCGAGACGAATGACGCGCAGACCGGTGCTAGCCACGTGATCGCCGGAGTTCATCCGGTTCGCGAGGCTTTGCGCGCGGGCCGCGCGTTCGATCGCGTGTTGATCGCGCGCGGCGCCGGCGGACCCAGGTTGCAGGAAATCATCGATCTGGCGCGGGAACGCTCGGTCACGCTGCGCTTTGAACCGCGCGAGGCGCTGGATCGGGCATCCAATGGCGCGACGCATCAAGGCGTGGTGGCGTTTGGCGCCGCGCACCGTTATGCGGAGTTGGATCAGGTGCTGCCCGATGCGCGATTGCTGATCGTCCTGGACGGCGTGGAAGATCCGCACAATCTGGGCGCCATTATTCGCACCGCGCACGCGGCGGGGGCGAGCGCTGTGATCGTGCCGGACCGCCGGGCCGCCGGATTGACCGAAACAGTCGCCAAAGCAGCCGCGGGAGCGCTGGAACATTTGCCCGTGGTGCGCGTGGGGAACGTCAACCAGACGCTCGGAAGATCTGAAGAAACGCAACTTCTGGATCTACGGATTGGACGAGCGCGGCGGCCAACTTTACAGCGAGATAGAATATGCGCAGCCGACGGTCTTCGTTTTGGGCGGCGAAGGGCACGGTTTGCATGAGCTGGTGAAGAAGCATTGCGACGTGCTGGTGCGTATTCCGATGGCGGGCGCCATTGGGTCGCTGAACGTGTCGGTAGCGACCGGCGTGGTGCTGTTTGAGTGGCGGCGTCGTCATGCGCCCGTGACGCCTATCATAAAGTGACCCTGTTACAATACTCTTATAAGCTCCTGCCGTAGGCTCTCATAGTATAAGAATGTCAGTTACTTCCGATCATTTCAGTTCCGATCAGTGTAATCTCGGCTTTGGCCTGCAGTTTGAGGATCTGTACGTTCGCGAAGGTCTTGTGCGGTCTGGACGCCGCATTTCTCAACTCAGCTCTTAGCGTCCGATCCCGGCCTGCACGTCCAGCTTCTTGATGCGCGCGTGACTCCTGAAGCCAGGACGGCCAAGGAGCAGTCCGAGCTGGTGATCGCGCTCGCGCCGCATGTCGAGGATTTCCTGGGCGACCTGTTTGGAATTACCAAGGAAGTAGAGGCGCTGCAGGCGCGCCACAACGCTCTGGCGCCGTTCTTCGCTTTCAAGCGCAAGTTCATTCAAAAGCGGGCTATTAGCGGCGTCACCCAGGAGCAGGCGGAAGCCATCGACGGCCGGGCCTGGGCCGCGAACTGGAAACGATTTTCGGCGAGCCGCTTACCGAGCAAAGCTTTTTCGCGCACGTCTCTGTGTGGCTGGAAAATGAGACGGAACGCCTGGAGCAGATTCAGATCGCCGCCCGTTATGCCGCCTGGGCCGCGTTGTCCGAAGCCGGACGAAAGAAGCATCACGGCGATGTCCTGTTCAAAGTGGCGCACAAGCTGGATCCGCTGCATCTGGTTCCGGTGGAGACCGTGGCGGAGAACGGGATCGCCAAATTCGCCTGCCTGAAGAAGACTGGCGCAGCCGCGAAGGGTTTCGTCTGACCGATTCCGGCATGGGGCTCGCGGGCGCGCTGGATCAGGCGCACTACTGCATCAAGTGCCACAACCAGGGCAAAGACAGCTGCTCCACCGGGTCTCAAAGAAAAGACCGGCGAGTTCAAGAAGACCGTCTTTGGCGTCACTTTGGCGGGCTGCCCGCTGGATGAAAAAATCTCCGAGATGAACCTGGTGAAGCAGCAAGGCTACACCTTGGGCGCGCTCGCCATCGTCACCATCGACAACCCGATGGCGGCCGGCACCGGACATCGCATCTGCAACGACTGCATGAAGGCCTGCATTTTCCAGAAGCAGGACCCGGTGGACATTCCGCAAGTGGAGACCCGATCGCTCAAGGACGTCCTGGAGCTGCCGTGGGGCTTCGAAATCTACAGCCTGTTGACGCGCTGGAATCCGTTGAATTTCGCGCGTCCGCTGCCGCTGGCGCCCAGCGGTTACAAAGTGCTGGTGGTTGGGCTGGGCCCCGCCGGATTCACACTGTCGCATTACCTGATGAACGACGGCCACACCGTGGTGGGGATTGATGGCTTGAAGATTGAGCCGCTGCCGGAGGAGATCTCGGGAGTGGACGCGCTGGGTGCGCGCTCGCCATTCCGGCCGATCCGCGATATTCGTGAGGTCTACGAATCGCTGGACAACCGTGTGATGGCGGGGTTCGGCGGCGTGGCCGAGTACGGGATCACGGTCCGCTGGGACAAGAATTTCCTGAAGATTATCCGCCTGCTGCTGGAACGCAGGCGACGAGTTCGCGATGTTCGGCGGGGTGCGTTTCGGCGGCGCCCTGACTATCGAGAGCGCATTCGAGATGGGGTTCGATCATGTCGCGCTGTGCGCGGGTGCGGGCCGGCCGACTGTGATCCCCATGAAGAACGGACTGGCGCGCGGCGTCCGGCAGGCGTCCGATTTCCTGATGGCGCTGCAACTCACCGGCGCGGCCAAGACCAATTCGGTGGCAAATCTGCAGATCCGCATGCCGATCGCGGTGATCGGCGGCGGGCCTCACGGCTGTGGACACGGCCACAGAATCGCTCGCCTACTACGTGGTGCAAGTGGAGAAATTCCTGAAGCGCTACGAGACTCTGGTGGCGGAGAAGGGCGAAGCGGAAGTGTCGCGCGGGATGGAGCGCGGAAGAAAATCAGACCGCCGATGAATTCCTGTCGCATGCGCGCGCCATTCGCGCCGAGAGAGCGGCTGCGGCGAACGAAGGCCGCAAGCCGAATCTGATCGGCCTGCTGAACTCCTGGGGCGGCGTGACGATCGCCTATCGCCGGCGCATGATCGATTCACCCAGCTACACGCTGAATCACGAAGAAGTGTGGAAGGCGCTGGAGGAGGGCATCCGATTCGCCGAATGCCTGACGCCCGAATCGGTGGAAGTGGACAGCTTCGGTCACGCGGCCGCGCTCCATGTGATGCGGCGCCAGTTCGACCCAGCCACTGGCAAGATGAGCGCAAGCCGGTGAGCCGGTGCGGTTGCCGGCGAAATCGATTCTGGTGGCGGCCGGCACGCAGCCCAATACGGTGCTTGGGCGCGAAGATCCCGACAACGTGTTCCTGGACGGCAAGTGGTTCCAGGCGGTGGATGAGGACGGACAGCGGGTATAGCCGGAGCGCGTGGCCAAGCCGAAGAGCGTCGCGCGTGCTCACATCGGTGCGCCCCGATGGCCGCGGCGTCAGCTTCTTCGGCGATCTGCATCCTTCCTACGCAGGCAACGTGGTGAAGGCCATGGCCAGCGCCAAGCAAGGCTATCCGGTGGTGACGCGGCTGCTCTGCGCGACGATCGCCCGAGGCTCCGGCAGCCCGATGCGCTGGTAGGGCGCTTGAATCGCGAGCTGCGCGCGGTGGTGAAGGATGTGATTCGCCTGACGCCCAACATCGTGGAAGTGGTGGTGGAAGCGCCCATGGCCGCGCGAGCCTTCGAGCCGGGCATGTTCTATCGCCTGCAAAACTACGAGACCCTCGCGACGCGCGTGAACGGAACCGCTCTCGCGATGGAGGGCCTGGCGCTCACGGGCGCCTCCGTGGATCGCGAGAAGGGCCTGCTGTCGACGATTGTTCTCGAAGTTGGCGGCTCGTCCGACCTATGTGCTTTGCTGCAGCCAGGCGAACCAGTGATCCTGATGGGGCCAACCGGCACGCCCACTGAAACGCCCTCGCGCGAAACCGTGCTGCTGGTGGGCGGCGGGCTGGGCAACGCGGTGCTGTTCTCTATCGGCCAACAGCTGCGCGCCAGTGGATCGCGCACCATTTACTTCGCCGGCTACAAGAAAATGATCGACCGCTACAAGGTGGAGGAGATTGAGAAGGCCGCCGACGTGGTGGTCTGGTGCTGCGACGAAGCGCCCGGATTCACGCCCGATCGCGTGCAGGACAAGGCCTTCGTCGGAAACATCGTGGAAGCGATGGCGGCTTACGGCCGGGGCGATCTGGCGGAGCCGACGCTCCCATGAGCGATGCATCGGAAATTCCGCTAAGCTCGGTGGACCGGCTGGTGGTGATTGGCTCGGATGCCATGATGCACGCGGTGCAACGCGCACGCTATGCCGTGCTGTCGCCCTATTTGAAGCACGGCCACAAGGCCATCGCGAGCATCAATTCTCCGATGCAATGCATGATGAAGGAGATTTGCGCGCAGTGCTTGCAGCAGCACAAGGATCCGATCACCGGCGAAGAGACCGTGGTCTTCTCCTGTTTCAATCAGGACCAGCAGATGGATCACGTCGATTTCGCCAGCCTGCGCACCCGGCTTTCGCAGAATGGCGTGCAGGAGAAGCTGACCAAGCAGTGGATTGACCGGTGCCTGCGCCAGATTGGGGCGCGGGAAGAGCTGGTCACGCATTAGCCGTAGCCGTCGGAAGTGCGATCATAGTGAGACTGCATGGAAGAGACGTCCGATCGGACGCTGGGTCTTGGCCGGCGGCTTGGTGAACGGTGGTGTAACATTGAAACGGCACGTGAGCTTTCAAGCCACCAGCTAGCTGAACTCAAGCAACTAGTCCTGGATCTGGACTCGGAGGATAGGTTTCTTAACGCGCTCGGAAAAGACGCTACAGTTTCACAAGTGTTCCGAGCGTACGACGAGTTCTTGGGTGTCTTGCTTGATTCGGATCTACGCAAACATCTGGAAGAACTCGGGGAGGCGGCGGCAGACTCCGATCCCGTCTACCAGAAGGCTAGGCTGACGAGTCATCTTTTCCGGGACGATCTTTTGGATTTGTTCTTCGGCAAGAAACTGAATTTACTTACTCGCCAATACGGGGGCTTCTAGTGCAGCTTCTTGGTTTTTCAACCGGGGCACTGGCTCTTTCCGACTTTCGGGGCGCGTTGCGCATGCTTGAGGAGCAACCCGTCCAGGCTGTTGAACTCTCTGCCATCCGTGAGCGTGAACTTGTTCCCTTGCTGCAATCACTCGATGATCTAGACTTGTCCCAGTTTTCTTACGTGTCGATTCATGCGCCGAGTTCCTTTTCGCCCGAAGCGGAATCCTTGATTTTCCAGGAACTATATCCGATTCGGCATCGTGGATGGCCTATAATCGTTCATCCGGATACTCTGCACGACTTTTCTCTCTGGAAGCAACTCGGGGATCTCCTTTGCATCGAGAACATGGACAAGCGTAAGCCAGTTGGCCGCACCGTAAGAGAGCTCGATTTTTTGTTCAGTGAATTCCCTGAGGCATCCTTCTGTTTCGACATCGGCCATGCGCGTCAGGTAGACACTTCCATGACCGAAGCCTACCTAATGCTCAAGCACTTCCGCTCCCGCCTACGTCAAGTGCATATCAGCGAGGTGAACACGATGAACAAGCACGATCGTCTGTCCTTCGTTAGCATTCTAGGCTTCCAGGAGGTAACTCATCTGATTCCGCCTACCACGCCGGTGATTATTGAGTCTGTCGTTCCTCAGGGTGAGATTGGCGCCGAGATTTGCAGGGTTCAGCGCGCACTGCATGCACCTGCGGAACAGGTGGAGGCAAGCTAATGCTTAACGCTCGCGACTGGCTGTTCGTCGCTCTCGGCGCGTTCACCGTCTTCCTGGTCTGGATCTGGCTCCGCAGCAAGAACCGCGCGCCGGGTGTCCCCTCCATCCTGGAGTTGTTTGTCGGGATGATCACCAATTTCTTCGACACGCTGGGCATCGGTTCATTCGCGCCCACCACCAGCTTCTTCAAATTCTGGCACATGGTGCCGGACGAACAGATCCCGGGCACTTTGAATGTCGGGCATGCACTTCCCACACTGCTGGAAGCGTTTCTATTCATCGCGATCGTGCAAGTGGACGTCGTGACCCTGGTGTTGCTGATGGGGGGCGCGGTGGTGGGCGCCTGGTTCGGCGCTGGTATTGTGGCGAGCTGGCCGCGCCGTTGGGTGCAAATCGGAATGGGAATCGCGCTGCTGGCAGCCGCGAGCTTCTTTTTGATGACCAACCTGAATCTGTTCCCGCCGGGCGGGAATACGCTCAGCCTAAGGCACTGGCGATTGTGGGCGGGCGTAATTGGAAGCCTGGTGCTGGGAGCTTTGATGACGCTGGGCATCGGTCTATACGCTCCTTGCATGATCCTGGTGAGCCTGCTCGGCATGGACCCCAAAGCTGCGTTCCCCATCATGATGGGATCGTGCGCGTTCCTGCAGCCGGTAGCCAGCGCCCGGTTTATCCAGGCGGGCAGTTATAATCCGCGGGCTTCACTGGGCTTGGCGTTGGGTGGACTGCCGGGTGTCTTGATAGCGGCTCTGATAGTGAAATCGCTGCCGTTGACCGCCGTGCGCTGGCTGGTGGTGGTGGCGGTGATCTATGCGGCCTTTACCATGCTGCGCTCGGCGCGGCTGGGCTCTCGTCCCTCGGCTAGCCATTCTTCAGCCGAAGAGGCCGAAGCCAAGCTATACTGAATACAGAAAGTCCTTGGGCTTCTATTTATGACCAAGCGTTTCAAGTTTTTGGTTGCTTCCACCTCCACCTGCCTCGTTTTCGTGCTGCTGTTCGGCGCCATGCGCGGCAAGAGCGCTTCCCCCGAAGATACTTACCGGCACCTTGCGGTTTACACCGAAGTGCTCTCGCGAATCAAGAGCGATTACGTGGAAGAGCCGGACATGAAGAGCGTCACGCTGGGCGCGCTGAATGGCTTGCTGGAATCCATTGACCCGTATGCCAGCTACTTGAACGCCGATCAGTACAAGCAATGGCTCAAGAGCAAGGATCAGCACAAGGCCGATGTCGGCCTGATCCTTTCGAAGAAATTTGGCTACGTGGGCATCGTGGACGCCATTCCCGGATCGCCCGCGGCCAAGGCCGGCCTGACCACCACCGATGTATTGGAAACAATTAATGGAGTCGCCACGCGCGACATGCCGCTGGCGTTCGCGCAGTTATTGCTCGAAGGCGATGCGGGCAGTACCGTAGAACTTGGCGTGTTGCGATTCCGCAAGCCGGAGCCCCAGAAGCTCACGCTGACGCGCGCCATGGTGGAATATCCGGCGGTGACAGCGAAGATGCTGCCCGATCAGGTTGGGTTGATCCAGGCCTCGAGTCTGGAGGGCAACCGCGTCAAAGACATCGCGGCGAAAGTGGACGAGCTGCAGAAGCAGGGAGCCAAGCAACTGGTTCTGGACCTGCGCCACTGCGCCACGGGCGGGCCGGAGGCGGGCGAGCAGTTGGCCAACCTCTTTCTCGACAAGGGTCTCATCACCTATAGCGAAGGCCAGAAGGTGGAACGGCACGACGTGAATGCCGATCCGGCGAATGATCGCAGCCACCTTCCTTTGGCGGTAATCGTGGATCGCGGCACGGCCGATGGAGCTGAGATCGCAGCTGCGGCTCTGTTGGACGACAAGCGCGCCGAAGTGGTCGGCGAGCGCACCTATGGCGACGCCTCCATCCGCAAAGCGATCACGATGGACGACGGGTCCGCGGTGATTCTCTCGGTAGCGAAGTATTATTCGCCATCCGGCAAGGCTATCCAGGACGCGATGGTAACGCCGTCTGTACCGGTCCAGGAGACTGAACCGGTAGTCGTCGACGACGACGGCACTCCGCAGGCTGTCGAGCCGCCGCAGCCGCCGGCGGGCGAAGATGTGTTGCTCAAAAAGGCGATTGAAGTGGTCACCAAGGGCAACCACGAAGTGGTTTCCAATGGCACGACCGATTCCAATCCGGAGAAGGGCCGTCCGCCGGTTCTGACTCCGCTCAACGTGCCGAAGCCCTCCGACGCGCCTCCGCAATAGAGTTCCACCGTTGCCAATCTACGAATACAAATGCGAGGGCTGCGGCGAAACCTTCGAAGTGATCCAGAAGTTTGCCGATGAGCCTGTGACGGTTCACGAAAAATGCGGCGCGCACGTGCATCGGCTGATGTCCGCGCCGTCGTTCCAGTTCAAAGGCTCGGGCTGGTACGTGACGGATTACGCCAAAGGCGGCTCGAGCGGCGCTCCCAAGAGCGAATCCCATAAGGAAGACTCCGGGAAGTCCGAATCGGGCAAAGGCGAGTCAGGCAAGTCCGATTCCGGGAGCAAGTCTGATTCTTCGAGCAAAACGGACTCTTCCAGCAAAAGCGACTCTTCGGGTAAAGCTTCGGGCGATACGGCTACCAAGACCGAGAGCAAGAGCGATTCGAAGCCGGCGCCGAGCGGCAACAGCTCCAAGAACGACTAGCGAGCGCTGCTAACTTCTGTGTACCGGATCGATCCAACGTGAGTCCGAAGGCGGCTCCGGGCTCTCGATATCCAGGTTCACCACAATGGGATCCTGCCCGCTGCGAACCACCACAGCTTCCACGGGATGGTTCGGATCGGCATTGATTTCCTGATGGGGAAGGTACGGCGGAACGAACACAAAGTCGCCCGGGCCGGCTTCATCGACAAACTCCATATGTTCGCCCCAGCGGAATCGCGCGCGGCCCTTAACGATGTAAAGGACCGTTTCCAGGTCGCCATGATGATGCACGCCGGTCTTGGCGTCCGGATGGATTTCTACCGTGCCCGCCCAGATCTTTGTGGCGCCGGTGCGCGCATGGTCGATGGCGGCCGCCCGTGTCATCCCCGACGTCTGCGGCGTGTTGGTATCCAGTTCGTGCGCCCGTACGATTTTGACGGAACTCATGCTCACAGGGCCAGAGCGAGTTTCGCTTCCGCCGCCGCTTTCCGTCTGCCTAGCAGTTCGGCGATCGCCCGGCATTCGTCGGCAAGTTCGCGGAATTGATCCGGGTACAGCGATTGGGCGCCATCGGAAAGCGCCCGGTCGGGATTGGGATGCACTTCGACAATCAGCCCGGAAGCGCCCGCCGCTACCGCCGCCAGCGCCATGGGATGAACCTTGTCGCGCTTGCCGGTACCGTGGCTCGGGTCGACGATGATGGGCAAATGGCTCAACCGTTGGACCGCCGGGACCACGCTCAGATCCAGCGTGTTGCGCGTGTGATCGGCAAAAGTCCGCACGCCGCGCTCGCACAGAATCACCTGATAATTGCCTTCCGAGAGGATATATTCGGCGGCCATCAGGAATTCTTCCAGCGTGGACGACATGCCGCGCTTCAGCAACACCGGCTTGCGCGCACGGCCGGCGCGGCGAAGCAGCGAAAAGTTCTGCATGTTGCGAGCGCCTATCTGGAGGCAGTCGGCGTATTCTTCCACCAGATCGAAAGTCTCTACGTCGATGGCTTCGGTGACGATGCCGAGCCCGGTTTCCGCACGGGCGTCCGCTAAGTATCGAAGCCCTTCTTCGCCCAGGCCCTGAAACGCGTAGGGTGAAGTTCGCGGCTTATACGCGCCGCCGCGCAGCAGGCGAGCGCCAGCGGCTTTCACCGCTCGGGCTGCTTCCAGGATCTGCTCCCGGCTCTCCACCGAACACGGACCCGCGCACAGCGCCAGTTCAGCGCCACCCACCAGCACGCCGGCCACATCCACCACGGTGTTGTCGGGCTTCACTTCGCGGCTCACCAGCTTATAGGGCTTCGAAACCGGAATAGCTTCGGCTACGCCCGAAAGGCATTCGAACTCCTCGGCCGGGACGGGGCCATGGTTGCCCGTGATGCCGACGGCCGTTCGCTCAGCGCCCGGCATAACGTGGGCGCGAAAGCCGAGGCTCTGAATTCTGGCGCAAACCTGAGCGATGTCCTGCTCGGTGGCTTGCGCGCGCATGACGATCAGCACGCGAAAGTGACCTCCGAGACCAGTGTATCAACCGGGACCACTTGCTGACGCGCGTGGTTCAGATCAACAGGCCGCGGAATTTCGGGCTTTCGTAGCCGGGGAAGACGGACTTCAAGTTGGAGTTGCCCAGGTGCCGGGCGACCAGTTCACTAAGGACGTCGCGGAAATCGGTGGTGAGCGCCAGATCGCGCTCCTCGTACAGTTGCTCCCGCTGAAGCCCCGGCCAATCGCCATAAACTTTGCCGCCGCGCACATCCGCCGCCCAGGACGAACATGACATTCGCGTGGCCGTGGTCGGTTCCGCGATCGCCGTTCTCTTTCACCGTGCGGCCGAACTCGGACATGGTGACCAGCGTGACGTCTTCCATCCGATCGCCCAGGTCCTGGTAGAAGGCCGCCAGGGCCTGGCCAAATTGCGTCAGGTTGTTCGCCAGCTGGCCGTTGGTAGGCTGCCCAGCCACTTCGTTCACGTGCGTGTCCCAGCCGCCGATGTCGGCGAACGCTACCTCCACGCCTACGTTGGCTTTGATCAATTGCGCGATCTGCTGCAAGTTTTTGCCGAATCCGCCGTTGCCATAATTCGCGCCGTTGGCCGGCGCATAAGTCTGTTTCTGGATGGACTGCATGATCTTCACAGCGTTGAACGTCTCTTTGCCGGTGCCATGCAGCGTGGTATCCAGAGAGTTTTCATACATGCTCTCGAAAGTGGCCGCTCCGTTGGTGTCGTGTACCTGAAAATCTTTCAGGCTGCGGACCGCGACAGCGTCATTGTGCCCGCGCAAGCTGCGCGCCAGGTTATCGCCCAGGCTGACCGCACGCAAGGGTGCGGCGGGTCCAGTCGGGGATGGGAGCGCGCGATTCAGCCATCCGTCGGCGCCTCTAAGGCCGGGCGTACCGGACTCCATGTAATCCTGCGCATCGAAATGCGAGCGCGTGGGATCGGGCGAGCCCACGGCGTCGACAATCGCCAGATGCCGCGCGTCGAACAGGGGCTTGAGCGGCGCCAGCGCCGGGTGCAGTCCGAAGAATCCGTCCAGATCGACGGCTGAATTGGGCGTGCCGTCCGGTTTGGGAATGGCGATCGAGGGCCGCAGATCGTAGTACCGCTGCTCTCCGAAGGGAACCACCATGTTCAAGCCGTCCACGGCGCCGCGTTGGAAGATGGCGACCAGGATTTTCTTGCGTCCGCCCGGCAAACTGGTGGCCGAATCGGCATACAACGACCGCGACAGCCACGCCGGCAGGGAGCCGACGCCGAACATCGCGAGCGCGGAGCCCTTCAGGAACAGGCGTCTTGAATGCATGGCAGCATTACCTCGTCTCTTCGACTATCTCTTCTGGAAATCCGGCGACCCGATCACCAGAGCGGCAATCAGCGCCGGGATTCCTCTGCTTCTTGTCTTCCAAAGCTTTGTCGATGGCCGCGCGGGTTTCCCTCGACATCGCGCGGAACATCAGGGCCTTCGCCACTTCGCTCGGATCGTCGCCAAAGCGCGACACATCCACCTTCACGCTCTCCACGTGGTTTTGCGCGAGTTGCAGCGCGAAGTTCATGCGTCCCAGCAGCGACGCGGAGTTCACCCATTCCGCGTTCAAATTCGAATATCCAGTGGGCTCCAGTTTGCGATAGAGCGGCTCGCCCAACGTGCCCACTTGCCTTGCCAGCGCCCAGGCATCGATGACATTGGCGTCCAGCGCACGAGCCGAACTCGCCACCATTTCAAAAGGCGATTTCACTTTGGCACGATAGGCGCCCTCCGACCAGAATTCCTTCGAATTCAACATGGTTTTCATCACTTCGCGAATGCTGCCATTCGTAGAGAGGAACGTCTGCGCCATCCTGTTCACCAGCGCCTCCGGAGGATTGTCGGCGACAAAGCGCTGAGCCAGTTCTTTGGAGATGAAGTGCGCCGTGGAAGGATGCCGCGCGAGAATATCCAGCACCTGCTCGCCGTCTTCGATGCCGCCTCCCGCCGCGATTGCGTGGCCCAGCACGATTTTCTCGCCCTTATCGTGCAGCTTGTCGTTATAGAAGAAGGCGCCGCCTTTGCGCGGTTCCTGTATGCCCCAGCCGGTGAAGCAGCGCGCTACTTCAGTCACATCTTTCTGCGTATAGCCGCCATTCACGCCCAGCGTGTGCAGCTCCATCAGCTCGCGCCCGTAGTTCTCGTTCAAGCCGCGCTTCACTTTCCGCTTCTTGTCGTTGGCGTCCAGGTCAGCCCGTACGGATTCGAAATTGTCCAGGAAGAACAGCATGGCGGGGCTCTTCGCGGTTGCTTCCAGCAGATCGCGGAACTGGCCGAGCACATGCGGACGGATGGCCTCGCGTTCGTACTGGGGGAGCATGAAACGGTCGTCACCCTTTTCGTAGAAGACGTTGAAGTGATTAAACCAGAAATCGTCAAGCTCTTCGGCGAGCTGCCGCGTACTCTCGATGGCGCGCAGCATCTTGGAATCGAGAAGATCGTAAGCCACCACCTGCTGCGGAGCATTCAGCAAAAAAATTTCCCGGCGGATGGCGACGGGCGCGGGGGCGAAGAGTTGCTGCCGCTGCCGCTGGGTCATCGCGATCAGCATGTCTTCCACGCGGTCGGGCTGCATGGATTCGAGCAATTCGCGCTTCTTCTCGCCGTTGCCGGAGCGTACAATTTCGAGTTCCGCCGGACTGAGGACATCCTCCAACCAGCGCGCCGGTTCCAGCTCAGCGTCGGTGTTCTTTGGAGGAACGGCTAAACCCACAGCCTCGGCCCGCCTTACCTTGTAGCGAGTGATCAGCCGCTCGATGCTGGCGCGCAGCAGCAAATCGTCCGGCATCGGCTGCTTGCCATTCGCGATGGCCCGGATCATTTGCTGCGACGGATAATGCTGCACTGTCTCGAGCGGCGTCATCCGCAACGACTCCAGCGCCTGAAGCCGCGCTTCCAGCACCGGATTCTCGTCCATGCGATCGGGATGAAGTTGCTGGTCCAGCCACTTCTTCAACCCCATTCGCTTCACCCGGTCGATGTCGCCGGGCCGGGGGCCGAACGTGAGCCGGCCGACGGCGTGCAGGATTTGCTCGTCCTTCGACAGCTTCTTTTGGAATAGCTTGTTATCGTCAGCCTGCTTGGGCCTCTTGGGTTTCGCGGCGGCCGGGAAGGACAGAAGCATGCCGCACAGCAAAGGGGCCAGGAAAGTACTGCTGATTTTCATGAGCCTACTAACCATTAAACGTCATTCCAGCTCAGAAGTTTACGACGAACTGCACTTACCTGTTGACAATGTATTATAACACTAGTACATTAGAACTTGGCTGTGACGCTCAAAATCGATCAGCGCAGTGGCGTTCCGGTGTACCGCCAGATCATAGACCAGGTCCTGGGCGGAGTCGCGGCCGGTAAGCTACGCCCGGGCGATCAACTGCCCACAGTGCGGCAGTTGGCCGTGGATTTGGCGATAAACCCGAACACGGTGGTTCGCGCCTATCGAGAGCTTGAAATCCGCGAGGTCTTGGCCACCCAGCAGGGCACAGGCACGTTCCTGACGGACAAGAAGCCTGCGGTGGATGGCCTGGAGCGCCAGCGCCGCATCGGGCAACTGTGTGGCGAACTTCTGTCCAGAGCCGGAGCCGAGGGAATCGAGCTGTCCGACATTGCCGCTTATTTCAACGAACTGCAATCCGAGAGGAGAACCTAAATTATGATGCCCTTTATGCCCGCTGGCATGACATCGAAGCCATTGCCATCGAAAGGCCAGATCAGCTCCGTTGGTACCACTCTGTTCCTGGTTTGCGTGGCGGCCGGTTTCGGAGTAGCCGTTCTGATTCACAATCGCACTGCGCTGGTGGCCGGCATCGTGATCGGGCTGTATTTCCTGTTCGCCATCCGCGTGGCCGAGCAATGGCAGAAAGCGGCGGTGTTGCGCTTGGGGCGTTATATCGGTCTGCGCGGACCAGGGATTTTCCTGATTGTCCCAGTGATCGATAGGGTTAGCCAGTATGTGGACCAGCGCGTGCGCGTGGTGGAGGTGAAGGCCGAATCGGCGCTGACTCGCGACACGGTGCCAGTGAACGTGGACGCTATCGTCTTTTGGCTGGTGTGGAACGCCGAGAAATCGATCCTGGAGGTGGTGAATTTCAGCGAAGCGATTATGATGAGCGCGCAAACCGCCCTTCGCGAATCGATCGGGCGTCACGATCTGGCGCAGATGATCACGGAGCGCGAGACGCTGGGACGCGAGCTACAGCGCATCCTGGACGAAAAAACCAATCCGTGGGGCATCACCGTGCAATCGGTTGAGATCCGCGACGTTCATATCCCACAGGCGCTGGAAGACGCGATGTCGCGGCAGGCACAGGCTGAGCGCGAACGGCAGGCCCGCATTATTTTGGGCACGGCGGAGACAGATATCTCGGCGAAATTCGCAGAGGCGTCGAAAGTCTATATCAACAATCCAGTTGCTCTACATTTGCGCGCGATGAACATGCTGTACGAAGCGATCAAGGAGAAGGGTTCCATGGTGATTGTGCCGTCGAGCGCGGTAGAGACCATGGGATTGGGCGGCCTGCTCGGGACGGCGTCGTTGTCGTCTCATAAGCAATAATGAAGCATGTCTTCGAGCGCGCCGGCCGGATCTTTGCATCAAAAAGAAGCTACGGCGGAAGAGATCGGCAAATACGAGCCCGTCATCGGCCTGGAGGTGCACGTCCAGCTCAATACGCGCACCAAGATTTTTTGCGGCTGCCCCACCGGTTTCGGCGCGCCGCCCAATTCGAACGTTTGTCCAGTCTGCCTGGGTCTGCCGGGCGCGCTGCCGATGTTGAACCGGCGCGTGGTGGAGATGGCGATTCAAGCGGCTCTTGCGACACACTGCAAGGTAAACCCGTTTTCGCGATTCGCGCGCAAGAATTACTTTTATCCCGGACCTGCCCAAGGGTTATCAGATCTCGCAATATGACCAGCCGCTGGCCGAGCACGGCTGGCTGGAAGCGACGGTGGACGGCACCCAGCAGGAAAAAAAGAAGCGCATCGGCATCACGCGCATTCACCTGGAAGACGACGCGGGCAAGAGCATCCACGACGGCTTCAAGGATTCCGACCGTTACACCTACGTGGATTTGAATCGCAGCGGTACGCCGTTGATTGAGATCGTCACGGAGCCGGACATCCGGTCGTCGGATGAGGCGCATGCGTTTCTGACCGAGCTGAAGCTGATGATGCAGTACGTCGGTGTGTCCGAATGCGATATGGAGAAGGGCCAGCTGCGGTGCGATGCGAATGTGTCGGTGCGGTTGAAGGGCGTGGAGAAATTTGGGACGAAGGTTGAGGTGAAGAACCTGAATTCTTTCCGCTTCGCGAAGATGGCGATCGATTATCGAGATAGCCAGGCAGGTGGGCGTGGTGGAAAGCGGAGGGCGCATCGAACAGGAGTCGCGGCTCTATAACGTCGCGACGGGTGAAACGGTGGGCATGCGCAGCAAGGAGCACGCGCACGATTATCGATATTTTCCAGAGCCCGATCTAGTGCCGTTGCGCGTGAGCGCTGCGTGGTTGGAGCAAATCCGGGCGACCGTACCGGAATTGCCCGCCGAAAAACGCGCGCGATTCATGGAGGCCTACGGACTGCGCGAATACGACGCGCAGGTTCTAACTGCCACGCGCGAAATCAGCGACTATTTCGAGAAGACCGCGAAGGTGGCAGGCGATCCGCGGCTGGCGGCGAATTGGGTAACGGGTGATCTGCTGGGTGCGCTGAAGGGACGGGAGATCACGGAATCGCCGGTGTCTCCGGAGCAATTGGGCGAACTCGGTGGCTTCATCGCGAAGGGCGAGATCAGCGGGAAGATGGCCAAGGACATTTTCGCGAAGATGTTTGAAACGAGCGAATCTGCCGCGGCCATTATCGATCGTGAGGGCCTGCGCCAGATCAGCGACACGGGCGCGCTGGAGAAGATCGTGGACGAAGTAATCGCCGCGAGCCCCAAACAGGTGGAGCAGTACAAGTCGGGGAAGAGCGGTGTGATCGGCTACTTAGTCGGTCAAGTGATGAAGGCGAGCAAGGGGCAGGCGAACCCAGCGGCGGTGAATGAGCTGTTGAAGTCGAAGCTGGGATAGACAGCGATGGACAAATGATGCGCTTCCTCGGCTGGACAATCGTTGGTTTGGTGGCCGTCGCTCTCTTCATAAATGCATCAGTCATGCTCGTTTCTCCGCGTACCTGGTTCAGATTGCCCAACTGGCTGCGCGCGCAAGGCACCCTGACCCAGCGGCAATATGGCAGGGGCTGGGGCGCGGTTGAGTTGCGTATCGGAGGCGGCCTGATACTCGCGTCAATCGTATGGATCGTCTACGACATGTTCCGCTGATCTAGGCATGCTGCTGGTTGTCTACGATCAGGAAGGTAAGATTCCAAAACACAGGGACGAAGGTAAAGCCCCAAAACCGCTAGAATGGCTTGCCCCAAGCGTTCACAAGAGTGTGAACGCGGCAAGCTAAAGCTCGCGCCACGATTAGACTAAATGCCGAACTTCTCGTGCATTAGTTTTTCCATCTGCTCTTGCGTGAGCCAGCGGCCTTCACGGAGAGCTTTTTCGGAATCCGCAATGATCATGAGTAAAGCCATCGCTTCCTCAAGCTTCTTTTTCTCTTTCGGTTCCATTAGCGTTGGTTCGCTTTCAGGATCTTCTTCCGCAGCCGGATCGATTGCGGCGTCACTTCCACAAACTCGTCGTCGCGAATAAACTCGATCGCTTGCTCCAGATTCAGAAGACGCGGCGGCACCAGGCGGATGGCTTCGTCGGCGGTGGACGCGCGCATGTTGGTCAGCTTCTTTTCCTTGACGATGTTCACGTTCAGATCGGCGTCGCGCGCGTTCTCGCCAACGATCATGCCCTCGTAAACTTCCGTGCCCGGGCGTAACGAACATCTCGCCGCGCTCCTGCAGATTGAAGATCGCGTTGCCGGTGGTCTTGCCCGCGCGGTCCGCCACCAGCGATCCGGTGGGCCGCGATCGGAATGTCGCCCTGCCATTCGATGTAGCCGTGGAACAGCGAATTCATGATGGCCGTGCCGCGCGTATCGGTCAGCATCTCGCTGCGCAGCCCGATCAGCCCGCGCGAAGGCACGTGAAACTCCAGGCGCACGCGGCCCGACCCGTGGTTCACCATCTTGATCATCTTGCCCTTGCGCTGGCCCAGCTTCTCGATCACCACGCCGATAAAGGTCTCCGGACAATCGATCACCAGCAGTTCCAGCGGCTCATGCATCTTTGCCGTCGATGGTCTTGGTCAGGATTTCCGGCTTGCCCACCATCAGTTCAAAACCTTCGCGGCGCATCATTTCGATGAGGATGGCGAGTTGCAGTTCGCCGCGGCCCATCACTTTGAATGCGTCGGGACCGCCCGCCTCTTCCACGCGAATGGAGACGTTGGTGAGCAGTTCTTTATCCAGCCGGTCGCGCAGATTGCGCGACGTGACGAACTGCCCTTCGCGGCCCGAGAACGGCGACGTATTGATGGTGAACGTCATCGCGATGGTCGGCTCGTCGATCTGGATGTGCGGCAGCGGCTTCGGGTTTTCGGCGCTGGTGACGGTCTCGCCGATGGTGATGCCTTCCACGCCCGCGATCGCCAGAATGTCGCCCGGGTATCCGATGGTTTCGTCCACGCGCTTCAAGCCTTCGAACGAATAGAGCTTGGTGATGCGCGTTTTTTGCAGCGAGCCGTCCAGCTTGGCGATGGCCACTTCATCGCCGTATCGCAAAATTCCCGGAAAACACGCGGCCGATCGCCAGGCGGCCCAGGTAATCGCTGTAATCCAGATTCGCCACCAGAAGCTGCAGCGACGCGTCGGGATCGCCGGCCGGCGGCGGAATGTGCTTCAGGATCGTTTCGAACAGCGGGCGCAGATCGCTCGAGCCGTCTTCCATGGACATCTTCGCGACGCCTGCCTTGGCGTTGGTGTAGATCACCGGGAAATCGAGCTGATCTTCGTTCGCGTCCAGATCGATGAACAGATCGTAGATTTCGTTCAGCACTTCCTGAATGCGCGCATCCGGCCGGTCGATCTTGTTGATCACGACAATCGGCGGCAGCTTGGCTTCCAGCGCCTTCATCAGCACGTAGCGGGTCTGCGGCAGCGGGCCTTCGCTCGCGTCCACCAGCAGCATGACGCCGTCGACGATCTTCAGCGCGCGCTCCACTTCGCCGCCGAAATCGCTGTGGCCGGGCGTGTCGACAATGTTGATCTTGATGCCGTGATAGCGCACGCCGGTGGTCTTGGCCAGAATGGTGATGCCGCGCTCGCGCTCCAGGTCGTTGGAATCCATCATGCGCTCGACATGGTGCTCGTTTGCGCGGAAAATGCCGCTCTGATTCAGCATGGCGTCCACCAGCGTGGTCTTGCCGTGATCGACGTGCGCAATGATGGCGATATTGCGCGTGAGGCGATTATGCTGCTGCGCTTCGCTATGATCGGTAAAGGGACTCAGGACTTCGGGTTGCATCGGGATACATTACATGGTCGCACGCCAAGACACTTTGACCGAAACAGACGCTGCCCGTGGTGGTGATCGTGGGCCGGCCGAACGTCGGAAAGTCCACTCTATTCAATGCGATAATCGGCCAGCGCCGATCCATTGTGGGCGACGAGCCGGGCATCACGCGGGACCGCATCCAGGGCGAAGCGGTCTATCTGGGCCGGCGTTTCGAGCTGATCGATACCGGCGGAATCATCCCCAACGACGCCGAAATGATCCCGACCGAGATTCTGAAGCAGGCGCGCGTGGCCTTGGACAGGCGGCGCAAATTATCTTTCTGATCGACGGGCGCACCGAAATCACCGGCACCGATCGCGACCTGGCGAAAATGCTGCGCAAACTCGGCAAGCCCGTCACGCTGGCGGTGAACAAGATCGACGCGCACGGTGCGCGAGGGGCTGGCGCACGAATTTCATTCGCTCGGCTTCAAGGATCTGTTCCCGATCTCGTCCGAGCACCGCATCGGGTTCGACGAACTGCTGGAACACGTCACCAAGAACTTCAGCAGCGACGACGGTCCCGAAGAGCCGCAGCCGGAGAAGCGCCGCCATCAAAGTGGCGATCATTGGCCGCCCGAACGTCGGCAAATCCACGCTGCTGAATGCGCTGGTGGGCCAGGAGCGGTCCATCGTCTCGCCGGTGGCCGGCACCACGCGCGATGCCGTGGATCAGAGCCTGCTGCATGACGGCATGGAATACGTCTTCGTCGACACCGCCGGCATCCGCCGCAAGGGCAAGACCAAGCTGATGGCGGAAAAGATGAGCGTGGTGATGGCGCGCCGGCATATCCGCATGGCGAACGTCGTCTTGCTGGTGCTGGACGCCACGCGAAGGAGTGCTGGCGCTGGATGCCACCATCGCGGGCTACGCGCACGAAGAGGGCCGCGCGGTGATCCTGTGCGTCAACAAGTGGGACGCGGCCGGCGAAAAGGGCAAGCGGAAGTTTACCGAAGAGATCCGCGACGAGCTGAAGTTTCTGGCGTACGCGCCCATTGCATTCGTTTCCGCCAAGACCGGCTCGGGCGTGGATCGGCTGTTCGGGATGATTAGCGAGGCCTACGAGGCAGCTTCCAAGCGCGTCAGCACCGGCGAATTGAACCGCTTCGTCGAGATGCTTAAGTTCGATCGCGACATCAAGATTTACTACATGACGCAGGGCTCGGTGCGGCCGCCGACTTTCGTGGTTTTCACGGATAAAGCGAAGGACCTGCACTTTTCCACCGAGCGATTCCTGATCAATCAGCTGCGGAAGCGATTTGGATTCGAAGGCACGCCGATCCGGATCAAAGCCAAGCGCCGGTGACCAGCATTCCAGCCCCTTATTCCATTTGTTCTTAGAGGCATCTCCATGTGTCCCCGCGGAACAGCAGTGCTTTGAGCGGATACTGTGTTGTGCTTATTGGCAGGCGGCTGTTTCCCATTGCCGGATCGTTCGTAATCTCATTCACCGGCTGTCTCGGACGCCTGGAGCGTCCGAATATCCCAGCCGTAATTGCCGTTCCCTCTCCCGGCAAGACCAGGACTGGCAACTATACGTTGGGAAACTACGCTGCCGACTTGACGGCCTATGCTGGTTCGACCGGCGGCGCGGCTGCCGCTCTGCGCAACAAGATGGTCTACAGCCTGATCGCGGAGATTGATTACGTCTTCTACGATTACGAGACCGAACTCTTCTTGAACGATGGCCGATTCAAGATGGGCTCCGATTTTGTGCAGCTCGGAATGGCGGCTGCCGGCACGCTGGCATACGGGACGCGCGGCAAGACCATACTGAGCGCGCTGCTAACGGGCGTGACGGGAGTGAGCCTTTCCGTCGACAAGAACTTATTCCGCGAGCAGACCGTGCAAGCGATCACCAGCAGCATGGAGGCGAATCGAGACCGGATCAAGACGCTCATCCTGCAACAGCTCGCTAAAGATACAATTTCCTATCCGTTTGAAGCTGCGCGAGCGGATCTGATCCATTACTTTTTCGCCGGGACGCTGCCGGCAGGTCTACAGCAATTGAGCCAGGAGGCCGGAAGCAACGCGAAGTCCGAGAAGGACGCGCTGAATCAGGTACAGGTCAAAAAATAGGCCGCTCGTTTGTGCGCGGTTCAGAAAGCGTGAACGGAATCGATGCCGTTGGCTTGCAGCACCACTTGCATCTTTTCGAGCGCCGATTTGTGGATCTGCGAGACACGGCTCTCATTGATGCCTAAGATGCCACCGATTTCCTTCATGGTCATTTCGTTGGTGTAGTACAGGAACACCACCTTCTGATAGCGCTCAGGCAGGGTCTTCATGGCAACGCCCAGGACCGAGCGCATCTGCTCGCGCGAGCACATGTTGTCGGGTTGAGTTTCGGGTTTGCTGGGGAAGTCGGGCGCAGGCAGGTCGTCATGCTCGGCGGTGCGCGAGGAGGCCGAAATCAGGCCGACGCTGCGAAGATCCACCATCATCTGACGCCAGCGCTCGACGTCGACGCCCAGCTTCTGCGCGATTTCCGATTCCGTAGGCGTTCGCTGCAGCGTGGCGGCCAGCTCGCGCGTAGCGGCTTCCACTTGCTTGTGGCGGCGCCTGAGATCGCGTGAAGCCCAGTCCAGTTGGCGCAGGCTGTCCAGGATCGCGCCCTTGATCCGATGCTTGGCATAGCTGGAAAAGGCGACCTGTTTGTCGGGATTGAATTTGCTGGCGGCATCGAACAGACCCAGAACTCCGGCGTGAACCAGATCGTCCAGATCCACGTGCACCGGCAGGTTTTCATGCACCCGCACGGCGATGGCTTTCACCAGCGGCAGGTGCTCCAGCACGATACGGTCGCGGCGCGCGATCTTGGTCGCTTGGCTGATCTGAGCGGTCTTTGTCTTGGCCGTAAGCGTGGCCTTGGCCGCGAGTGTGGTCTTAGAGGCCAGCGGCCTCGCGAGAACCGGCTTGGCGGCAACCGTTTTTCTGACAACCGCCTGGGTCACAACCGCTCGGGTCAAGAACGTGGTCTTAGTCAAAAGCGTCTTCATGAAGGGTCCCTTTGCCTTAGTTTTTTGAGTCTGGACTGGCATGGCTGACGCGCTTCTAGGTGCAAGCCTGTCGCCATAGGAGGACTAAGGGAAAATTGCCGCGTTTTGTAGAGGAGTCGTCCGTACTCCGTACTGCATAGATCCCGAGACTCAACAACTTGCGATCCCACACGGCTATTCACCGAAGCGGGATGAATCGCAGGTACTAAGGGCCTGATCGCCAGTCTCAATTTCGTTCTGGAACGTACTAGCACTCCGCGAATGCCAAAACGGTACGCGCGTTCCAAAATGGAACTAGAGTGACTCCAGCCTCTAAACCTCTTATCGGTCGGTTTCTGGGGTTCTTCAGTAGTGTCGTTAAGGGAGCGCTAGGGCTGTTTCAACGTTGCAATGTAGGTCTTCAGCGCCAGTCCGCCTAAGAAGATCCAAACAACCCACAGAAATTTTCCATCCAGCGTGAGCGTCGCCAGCAGCGCGATGGCGCCATAGCAGGCCAGCGCTAAGTAGAACTTTCGTCCTCTTGGGGGACTGGGATCGGGGTCAGGATATAGGGACAAAGTGCTATTACTGCGCGGGCTTCTGGCTTTGCGCGGAAGGCGCCGACCGTTCCGTCAGCTCGATCCGCGTCCCCCAGGGATCGGTCAAGTAAACCATTGCAAAACCCATCTGCGGGATTTTCCGGCATGGCGTATCCAGTTTCACGCCGCTGGCCGCAAGGGTCTCCGAGAAGCTCTCCAGGTCCTTCACCTCGAAACCGATGTGATCCAGCGCCCGGCCCTTGGTCCCGGTCACCGGCGTGTCGGTGGGGCTGAAGATCAGGGTTACGCCCGGAAGGTTGGCCATCTTCACCTTGCCGAACGCCTGTCCTGCCGCGCCGAAATTGGCGACATACCACTTCTGCATGGCATCGATGTCGGGCGTAAAGAAATGGACCTGGTGGTTTTCCGAAACGGTGGTAAGGTTCGGGCCGGCTAGCAGTTCGATGCGAATATCGTCGGGACCAAGAAAGAACGCCTGAGTGGGGTTGTCTTTGTTGGGATTGGTCACCTGAATGGTAAAGTGCTGGGCCGCCACTTTGTCCAGGATGTCTTTCATGTCCCTCACCCTAAATCCCACGTGATTGACGATCGAGCCCTCGGTGCCGGCCGTGGGGCTGCCCTTGTCGACGATCACCACAACCTTCGGCAGAGTGTACAAGTCGCGATCGGGACCCATCTTGCCGGCAGTGGCGCCCATCACGTCCACCCAGAAGTGTCTTTGAACGCCGCGATCCTTGGTGAACAGATGGATGTGGCCGTTGGAAACGCGGCCGTCGCTGGGCACAGTGGCCGCAGAACTGGCCGCCGGGGTGGCCGGCGTCGTAGCGCTCGATTGCGCGAAGCCGAGCGATGCCAGTGTCAGTAGGCCAATTGTGATATAAAAGGTCTTCATTTTTCCTGGCTTCCCTTCCTAGAATCGTTGGGAACCCACAGCATACACCAAACGGTATAATCTTCTGAAACTCGGGTTGTGACGGAGGCGGACATGGTAGAAGAACAGAAGCTGAGCGTGGGCGACGGCTTTATCGGAATGCTGAACGCTTTTGTGGATCCAAAGGCGACGGCCAAGCGCATTCCGGCGCCGCTTTCGTGGCTCTGGCCGGTGATCGTGCTCATCGTCATCTACGGGGTGGTGGGCGTGTTGACCGCCCCTTATGCCATTTCGATTGCCGACGCGCAAATCGCACAACGCGGCCTGCCCCAGGACCAGGCTGAGACTGCAAGAAGGATAACCCACGTCATTGCCCAGATCACGCCCATCGTTACGCCGGTCTTCGTAGTCCTGTTTGTCTTGCTCTTTGCATGGCTCGCGGTGGTGATCGGCTCCATGGCTGGATTGCGGACCAAGTTTCGCGACATGTTCTCGCTGATGGCCGCCTGCAGTCTGATCCCGGCGCTGCAAGCGATTGCAACCTACATAGTGTTGCATGCGAAGGGCGACGAAATTACCTCGCAGGACCAGCTTACGCCGCCCTTTGGGTTGGACATTTTTCTACAGAACATTCACGGCGCATTGCTCGGGCTGGTAAATTTCTTTTCGATTTTCGAAATCTGGTATTTGGTGGTGCTCACGCATCGGGCTGGCCTACCTGGCAAAAACATCCAAGGGCAAAGCGTTCTTCGCGATCACGCCAGCTGGGTGATCCCGCTGCTTATAAAAATAGTGCAGGCGATGTTCCAGGGCGGGCAAGGGAGCTGAGCGTCACTCCGCCTCTTCACCCGGCGGCCGCTTGTGCTTGGGCTTTTTGCGCTGCTTCTTGGGCACGATGAGCTTGGGCGAAGGCACGGCGCCGACGCGTTCGCGCGCCAGCCGCCGGATTTCAGTAGGTATGTCGAACTGCTTCGGTTTTTTCTTCTTTGCCACCTGATCCTACCATCCTATACCCTCGCCTGCGCTTGACTTCGCTCGCTTCCATTTCGGTAGCCTGACGATTCCACATGTCCTCTATCGACGTTCCCTTAGAGCGCGGCCGGTTCGGAAAGACGGCCCGCCGCGACGCCTGGTGGGTTTATCCGCTACTCACTTTTTTCGGCCTGGGCGGCTTTCTGGTTTACGCCAATTGGGCGGCGTTTCCAGGGCAACCATTACAGCTACGGTCCCTATCTTTCCCCCATGTACTCGCCGCTGATTTTTGGCCATCCCGGCGAAGATTCCTGGTTCGGACCGATGCCGTCATTTCTGCCGAGCTTCGTGACCGTGGCGATGATCATCCTGATATTCCCGGGCGGCTTCCGCATCACCTGCTACTACTATCGCGGCGCCTACTACAAAGCCTTCTGGGCCGACCCGCCCAACTGCACCGTGGGCGAGCCTCGCAAGAAGTATCTGGGCGAGCGCTACTTCCCGCTGATCATTCAAAACATCCATCGCTACTTCCTCTACGTCGCGCTCCTGTTTCTGGTGTTCCTGGCGCACGACGTGTGGAAGGCCTTGTGGTTCGACGGCAAATTCGGCATCGGCGTGGGGACGCTGGTGCTGCTGGTCAACGTGATGCTGCTGGGCAGCTACACGCTGGGCTGCCATTCGCTGCGCCACCTGATGGGCGGCATGTTCGATGTGCTCTCGCGCCGGCCAATCCGCAAGAAAATGTACGACTGCGTGAGTTGCCTGAACCGCCGCCACATGCTGTTTGCGTGGATGAGCCTGTTCTGGGTCGCCTTCTCCGATCTGTACGTAAGGATGTGCTCCATGGGCATCTGGACGGATTGGAGAATTTCTGATGGCGGCGGAATACCAGACGCTCGAACACGATGTGTTGGTGATCGGCGCGGGCGGCGCGGGGCTGCGCGCGGCCATCGAAGCCTCGGCCGCCGGCGTCAAGGTCGGAGTGGTCAGCAAATCGCTGCTCGGCAAGGCCCACACCGTGATGGCCGAAGGCGGCATGGCGGCCGCCATGGGCAACGTGGACGACCGCGACAACTGGCGCGTCCATTTCTCCGACACCATGCGCGGCGGCCAGTATCTGAACAATCCCCGCATGGCCGAGCTGCACGCCAAGGAAGCTCCCGACCGCGTGCGCGAACTGGAAGCCTGGGGCGCGCTCTTCGACCGCACCAAAGACGGCAAGATCCTGCAGCGCAACTTCGGCGGCCACCGTTATCCGCGCCTGGCGCACGTGGGCGACCGCACCGGCCTGGAGATGATCCGCACCCTGCAGGACCACGGCATCCATCAGGGCATCGATGTCCACATGGAGTGCACCGTCATCACGCTGCTGGTAAACGCCGGCCGCGTGGTGGGCGCGTTCGGCTACGACCGCGAGCGCGGGCGCTTCAAGCTGTTTCACGCCAAGGCCGTGGTGCTGGCGACCGGCGGCATCGGCCGCGCCTACAAGATCACCAGCAACAGTTGGGAATACACCGGCGACGGCCATTCGCTCGCCTATCACGCGGGCGCTACGCTGCTGGACATGGAGTTCGTGCAGTTCCATCCCACCGGAATGGTCTGGCCGCCCAGCGTGCGCGGCATCCTGGTCACCGAGGGCGTGCGCGGCGAAGGCGGCGTGCTGCGGAACAACGAGGGCAAGCGCTTCATGTTCGACGATATTCCGGCGAACTACAAGAGCCAGACCGCCGACACTCCGGAAGAAGGCTGGCGCTACACGCAGGGCGACAAGAACGCGCGCCGTCCGCCGGAATTGCTGACGCGCGATCACGTGGCGCGCTGCATCGTGCGCGAAGTGAAGGAGGGCCGCGGCAGCCCGCACGGCGGCGTCTTTCTGGATATCGCCTGGATCAAGGAGAAGCTGCCCAACGCGGCCGAGCACATCAAGAAGAAGCTGCCCAGCATGTACCACCAGTTCAAGCAGCTGGCCGACATCGATATCACCAAGGACCCCATGGAGATCGGTCCCACCACGCATTACATGATGGGCGGCGTGCGCGTGGATGCCGATACGCAGATGTCGGACGTGCCGGCCTGTTCGCGGCCGGCGAATGCGGCGCGGGATTGCACGGCGCCAATCGCCTGGGCGGCAATTCGCTCTCCGATCTGCTGGTGTTCGGCAAGCGCGCGGGCGAGTATGCGGCGAAGTTCGCCAAAGATCATACGGCGGGCAAGCGTGGACAATGCGCAGGTGGATGAAGTGGCGCGCCAGTCGCTCGAAGCCCTTCGAGCGGCAGGGCGAGAGCCCGTATCAGGTCCAGTACGATCTGCAGGACATGATGCAGGACCTGGTGGGCATCGTCCGCCGCGAAGACGAGATGGAGCGAGCGCTGGACAGGCATCGCGAAACTGAAAGCAGCGCGCCGCGCAAGGTGGGCGATCGGCGGCAATCGCGAGTACAATCCCGGCTGGCACACGGCGCTCGATTTGCACAATCTGCTGACGGTGTCGGAAGCCATCGCGCTGGCGGCGCTGGAGCGCAAGGAAAGCCGCGGCGCGCACTTCCGCGACGACTATCCGGAGAAGGACCCGGCTTACGGCGACGTTCAATTTCGTGATCAGCAAGGGCAGCGGACGGGGCGATGAAGATCGAGCGCGAGCCGCTGCCGCCGATGACCGAAGAGCTGAAGCAGATTATCGAGGAGATGAAGTAAGATGGCGAACGCAACTTTTCGAATCTGGCGCGGCGACAAGTCGGGCGGCCAGTTCCGCGACTACAACACCGAAATCTCCGAAGGCATGGTGGTGCTGGACGCCGTCCACCAGATCCAGGCCGAACAGGCCAACGATCTGGCCGTGCGCTGGAACTGCAAGGCGGGCAAGTGCGGGTCGTGCTCGGCCGAAATCAACGGCATGCCGAAGCTGATGTGCATGACGCGCTTGAACACGCTGCCGCTCGACCAGCCGGTCACCGTCCAGCCCATGAAGACTTTCCCGCTCATCAAGGATCTGGTGACCGACGTTTCCTGGAACTTCGGGGTCAAGAAGGGCATCAAGAAGTTCAAGCCGCGCAAGCCGGACGCACCCGACGGCACCTGGCGCATGGATCAGGCCGACGTCGACCGTCCGCAGGAGTTCCGCAAGTGCATCGAGTGCTTCCTGTGCCAGGACGTTTGCCACGTGCTGCGCGATCATCAACTGTTCGACGAATTCATCGGGCCGCGTTTCCTGATTTACACCGCGCAGCTGGAGATGAATCCGCTCGACACCGAGGACCGCGTGCCGGATCTGCGCAAGCAGCACGGCATCGGCTACTGCAACATCACCAAGTGCTGCACCAAGGTTTGCCCGGAGAACATCACCATCACCGACAACGCCATCATTCCGCTGAAGGAGCGCGTGGTGGACCGGTTCTTCGATCCCCTGGGCAAGCTGTTCCGGGCGTTCGGGGCGAAGTAACCCGCAAGGCCGAGGCCATATTGCATGCTGGTATCCAATATGGTATCCTAGGAATGTCATGGGACCCGCTCGAAAGATCACCATTGAAATTCCTGAAAAGCTTCTGGAAAAGGCCCAGAAAGCCACGGGTTCGGGCATTACCCAGACCGTTCGTACTGGTCTGCAGTTAGTTGCCGCATCGCAGGCCTATGACCGGCTGCCGAACTTCGGGGAAAAGTTCAGCTTTTCGCTCACCTGCGGAGGAGCTGAAGGACGATCGGTGATCGCGGCCGACACAAGCACCTGGATCGCTTTCCTCCAAGGGAGAAGGCGGCGAGGACGTACAACTGCTGGACAAGGCGCTGGAGGATCGGCAGGTGCTGATGGCGCCGGCTGTACTCACCGAAATGTTGAGCGACCCCCAGCTTCCTTCAGCCGTCGCGGAAACGCTTTCAGAAATACCGCTCATTGAAGTCAAAGTCGGCTATTGGGAACGAGCCGGCGTGTTGCGAGCCAAGGTATTGGCGAAGCGTCGAAAGCGCGTCTGGGCGATGCCCTGATCGCCCAGAGTTGTATCGATCGCGGGGTTCCACTTATTACGCGAGACCGCGATTTCCGCGCGTTCACCGATGCAGCCGGGTTGAACCTTGTCATTCGGTAAGCGGCGCCAGGATAGCTCCGGGGTCATCTGGAGCTCTAGCCGCCACTGGTGGGCTCGGGTGCTTGCTACGCGCCGGCAATCTGGCACTGAGCAGTTTTGAACGGCGGCGGGAAACAGAAAAGTTTACGCTTGTTTTTTGCGCTCCAGGGCTTACATCGTCGGCAACACGTAGAGTACACTATTCAAAATGGCTCGCAATCGGCACTTGGCAGCGCGGATTGATCTTCCGGCATGATCGCCACCCTGCTGAGCGTTCTGTTATCGATTACGGCGTTAACCGTTCGCCCGGTGCCCGAGGGCACCGAACTTCATATCCGTTTAATGACGTCGGTGGGCTCTTATGCCAGCATCCCTGGATCGCCGGTCAGCGCGGTACTGATTGCGCCGCTCATTGTGGATGGCGAAACGATGTTGCAGGCGGGAAGCATTCTGTCGGGCAAAGTGAAAGCGGTGTCGCGCGTGGGCTTTGGATTACGCCACGAAACGGCCGGGCTCGATTTGGAATTCAGCCAGATCACTCCGCCAGGCGGGGAAGCGATTCCTGTTTCCACGCAAGTAGCGGAGGTGGACAACGGCCGGGAGCGCGTCACGCGGGATGGCCGCATTCAGGGCGTGCGCTCAACGGGCAGCTTATGTTACAGGATCAGCGGTTACATACGAACGGCGCTCCAGTGGGAGGTGCACGCGGCACTGGCTGAATGGGCCATCCGGTCGTTAATCATGGAACTTCCGGAACCGGAGATTTACTATCCTGCCGGGGTTGAACTAAAGCTGAGCTTGACCCAACCGCTGTTGCTGGACGCCGCGCTCCAATCCGGACAGCCGGCGGCCCGCCAGATCGGCGGCGAGGAACGCGAGGAACTGGCTCGCATCGTTGCAGTGATGCCCTATCGGACTCACGCTCCTGTTTCCGGCCGGTCATCGGACATTACGAACGTGCTTTTTGTTGGCTCTCATGACCAGATCGTGACCGCTTTCGATGCCGCCGGATGGACGCAAGCTGGTCCGCGGTCCTTGCGCGATCGCGTAACCTGGATCCGGGCGGTGGCCGAACTCCGGGGCGATGTCGCAGCGCCTATGTCCGTGTTGTTGTTGAATGGAGCCGAGCCGGACATGTCCTGGCAAAAAGGCCTGAATGACGTCTCCAAGCGTCACCACATAAGATTGTGGAAAGTGGCCGGTACCTGGCGCGGACAGGAGATCTGGATTGGCGCGGCTACCCGGGATATCGACTTCGCATACTTGAGGTCAGGAGGAAAGCTCACGCATAAAATCGAGGAAGATGTTGACCAGGAGCGCGACAAAGTGGTTTATGACGTGGCATTTTCGTCCTGTGGGAGTCCTCTGGCTTGGGCTGATCGGCCGGACCTTCCACGATTCGCCAGCAACGCCACGGGAGATCCCATTGAGACCGATGGCCGCGTGGCAGTAATCGAGTTGAATGATTGTGAGGCGCCCCGCCTCTCTACCGAGACCGTCGACACAACGCCGCTCCCCGAACACGGCGATTTACTGCAGCGCTTTGCGCGCCGCGAAATCCTGAGCGCCCGTAACGGATTGCTCCGCACCAATCCCTATTGGCGAGTGTTCGAAGCAACCCGCTGGATCGTCTATTCCATTCGCGAGCACAAGCGCCAGACGCCAGATCCGGAGTTATTGAGCGGCTCCCGGACCGCCTGGCTGGATTATCGGCAACCACCCAATTAAGCCACTCGCCACGCAGCCAGAGTAGCCAACGCTTCGTTGTGCGTCAGGTCCGGCTTGATGACCAATTCCACGGTAGACACGCCATCCAGATTTACTTCGTAATCTTCAATCTCGCTGGTGGATCCGGCGGGGCTGAAGTTCCACTGCTGCCGCACGATCTCTTTGGGCTGCCCGCCATCCGCCGCCGACCAGCGAACGGTGAATTCCTGCAGGCGGTCGCGAGTTGGCTCCAGAAAGTGAAGTTGTATTCGATGCACTGCCACGGCCTGGTCGAAAATAAGCCGGATTTGCTGCTCGCCCTTTTGAGAGGCTCGCCAGCCCGACCCGCCTTCGGCACTAAAGACGGATTCGATGGGAAAGCCGGGATCTTCGGAAGTGACTTCAACGGTCGCTATCTGCCCGAGATCCATCCAGCGCGGACCGGGTCCGGGTTTAGCAGCCGGCCGGTCCAAACCAACAATTCGCTTGCGCACATTCCTATTCTCGCCGATTAAGCTCGTAGATGTAGTTGACTACGAAACGATGCCGCTCCCCGCACGGGCGACCCGCGGCAGGAAAACAATTTCGCTATGGTTGGGGCGAGCGCCAGGCAGCGCCGTTGGATTCGTTTGCCGGACGGCGGGGCGCTTTCTTTTTCTGGGCAGCCAGGGCTCGGGCGGCGATACAATTACTCGCGTGCAGACGCATGGCCTCTTCAGTGAAGGTGAGCGCGTTCTCGACGGCGCCTTCTTCCGGGCCTTCCTCGCGCTGCTCCAGGATTCCCCGGCACATCAGCGGCAACTCCTGCAGCCGGATGCCGTAAGTCCGGCTCAGAGCAAGGTCCGCCTTCACGGTAAATGGCGTTCGAACCCGATCCGCGGCTATTCCTTCAAATGCGAATACCCGGAATTCCCGATCTTGAGTAAATCCTGTGAGAATGAATTGCATTACGAGCCTCCCTTCGTCTCTCTCAGACCGCGTACGGCACCCGCGTGGGTGGCGCTTTCTTAGCTCGATCCGCTACCAATCGCAAGCGCTCTACCAGCTTCTTGCCCAGGCTTAATTCCGCGGGGTTGAATTTATTGCCCGGCATCTTGGGGTCGATAAATTCCCGGCGGAATAGTTGATCGGACGCGAGAGTGGTCAGCAGTCCCAGTTCCTGTTCGGTGAGTTTGACGGTGATCAGTGCCATGCGATTCGTTTCGCCTACGCGAAAGCGGCTCTCCTTCTTTGAATTTCACTACCTTGGATTTTCACTGCTCATTTCCAATAGCCGTTGCCATGAATCAAAAGCCGTCCGTGCCCGCGTTGCAACTCCAGGCGCCGTGACAGCCTCCAAAACTGAAGCGGCCCGCTCGGATTCTTCATGGGCCATCGAACCAGGGCCGTCGATGAATATGCCGCCACCGGGCGGATAGTCGCATCCATCCGGTCCGGCTTGGTGCTGTCGCTCGGGCCAGGGCGATTCATGGCCGGAAACCCGCTATGTTTGAGAGCCGGGATTTTTCTTGCAGCGCCTGATTGTCCGCGGCTTGCTTTCTGGCGCGTTCGGCTTCTCTTTCAGGCGCCGCCAGAGCTTCCAGCCGAACCGCCTCAAGAATCGCAGGCTGCGCCAGAGCGTCCAGCCGCTTCGAATAAAGGATCATCGCGAAGCTCGACCGATCGTCGGATCGGATCAGATCATACGAGTACTGGGAATCTTCCCAACGCGCGAGAACGGGCGCGGTATCGGCATAGTAGGAGTGATAAGCGATCTCCGCCGTGGGCCTGGCAGCCGTGCCATAGGATGCCGAGAGCGCCTTAATCATGTCGTCTTCCGTCATGCCATCCACTTTGTAGCGATCGTAGAGCACCACTATCCGGGCTAGGTCCCCCTGGTAAAAAGTCAGCGCAATCCGAGCGACAGGATCCTCCTTCGGGGCTGAGGCATGAAAAAGATTGGGCTGAAAATCCAGTTCTTGGATGAGTGCGGGCAGCTGGTGGACCGTGGTGGCGTCCGTGTTCTTCATCCCAGCCAAGTCCGCAGCCTGTTGAACGCTCATACCGAACCGGAACCCCCGGTAGGTGGACAGATCGGCAGCGCGAAGCGGCGGCGCCGCAACTAGGGCGCAGAGCAACGGGATGGAGAGCAGGAAAGCTGGAAATCGGCGGCGGCGGGACCTGATCTGAGCATCGAACACTGCAACCTCCTCGGTTGTCGACTAGCCTAAGGGACAGAAATCATACCGCCTGACTTAGTTCGGGCGATTTGCGAGTGGGCGGAAGCGCTCAGACATTTACTATTGTCGGTTAATTCTTCTGGCAAGTCAAATGCAACCGCTGGTGAAAACCTCGATTAGTTTACTGTTGATGGTTAAACTTCGGACACGCCGACTTACCGTAATTGACAAGGTCAATCGTCTGCTGCTACGTTCCCCAGATGAGGTCGTTACGATTGGCGTTTGGTCTGTTGCTGGCGTGCGCCAGTTATTGGGGGCAAGCTCCGGAGCCCGATGGCGGAGGCGTGCAGCCGGGCGTCCTTCCGAAGTCCTGGCGCACCGGTGGGCCCACCTGTGGAGACGCGCCCGAATGGGAAGTTCACGCCTACAATCCCGACCTGTACATTCTGCGGGAGAACGGCTGCGTCAATTACGAGAAACCATTCCTGTATATATTCTTCGGCAAAGAGAAGGCGCTGCTCATCGACACCGGGGCCGGTCAAACGCATGTCTCGGCCGCCGTGTCCGGCGTTATTGGGGACTGGGTGGGGCGCAATCGTCGCCCGCCGCCGCCGCTGATAGTGGCGCACTCGCATTCGCACGACGATCACATCGCAGGGGACGCACAACTTCGCGCGCGCGCCAACACAACCGTAGTGCCGCTTACCGTGGAGGCAACCATGAAGACCTTCGACATTGCGCACTGGCCCGAAGGGATTGGCAAAATCGATCTGGGCGGCCGCATTATCGATGTGATCCCCATCCCAGGCCATGACGTGCTCAGCGTGGCGTACTATGATCGCCAGACCGGAATTCTCGACGCGGGCGACAGTCTGTATCCGGGACGCCTGTACATTCACGATTTCCCGTCGTTTGTCGCCAGCACCCAGCGCCTGGTCGCTTTCACGCAGGGCAAGATCGTCACGCACATTTTCGGCTGCCACATCGAGCAGTCCAGCACGCCGTACCTGGACTACAAGGTGGGCACGAAGTATCAACCCGACGAGCACTCGCTCGATCTGGGGCGTGGCGAGTTGCTGGAGCTGAACGACGCTTTGGCGCACATGAAGACGCCGGTGCGAATGGCATTTCGCGATTTCACGATCTGGCCGATGGAGTGATGGCCTTCGTCGCGAAGTTCCTGGCCGCGCTGTCGCTGTTGTGCGGGAGTCCAGGCGCGGCCTCCTGGTCCGGCGGCGGGTCGGTTGGCGCGGACCGGCCCGATCAAGCCGGCACGCCGGATCTTTCCACGGCCGTGAAGCGGTCAAATTGCAGTTTCGCGCCGAGTTCTTTAACGTCTTCAACATCGTGAATTTCGCATTGTCCGGCAACACTGTGACGGGACCTGGATTTGGCGTGATCCATCATACCGACGGAACTTCGCGTCAGATCCAGTTTTCGCTCAAGCTGTTGTACTAGCCCCAGTGCTACGATGTAGCCTACATTGAAAAGGTTGAACTTTATGAATGCTGAAACGATTTCCACGCTGAAAACGGTATGTACCGCGGGGCGCGCCAGTTCGGGATTTAACGGAGATTGCAATGCGCGCCTGGAGCAACTGGTGGAGGACGGCTTCCTGGTTGTGGTGAACGTTGCAATCGCTAAAGGCCCTCACCGCTCTTACAGTCCCACCGAAAAGGGCAAGGAAATGTTTCGAATGCTCAGCCGCAAAGGCGCAGCCTAAAGCGCCGGCTTGGCACGTCATGGGAGCTTCTCCGTTTTCACGATTTGCGCCAAGCTTAGAAGTTTGGAGCTGATGTGAAGTTGCGCAAGCTCAGCGGCGCCCATATTGATCTCGAAGCGAACCCGGCCGCCTTCCAGCTTGAAATTGATCATTCCTCCGCCCGCGGCGAAGCCCTGTTCCTCACCAACCGTCAAAATTCCCGGCTTTATGTTTCCCCAGAGCGAGCGAAAACGTTTGCCTTCCGCGGAGCCAATAAATAGAATCTGGCAGGCGTTGGCTTCTTCGGCGTCCGTTACCTGGCGAATGGCCAAGGCTCGGCCTTCAATCGACTTCCCGCGGATCACCTCTTCCAATGCGTTCCCAAACGGATTGTGACCCAGCACGCAGACCACGATGGGATCCTTGGGTGTCCTGAAGGCGTCTGAGGGCCATTCCACGAATTTGGCGAAGTTATACAGGAAGGCCGCCTTTACCTGGTATTCGTCGATCGCCTGACCGTGCGCGCAGGCCGCCAGCAACATCCCCAGGAGGACCGTTAGTAGCCGAAGAGTCATGCGCATCAGAAACGTAAGGTCACCTTTCCGAACACACTTCGCTCCACCAGCGTGTACACGGTCGGATAAGTCGCTTCGGAAAACTCGGCATGCCGGGCCGTCAGGAGATTCTGACCCACCACGCTCAATTCGACGAACTCGCCTACTCGCCAGCCGATGCGGCTGTCCAGCCGCGCATACGCGGGAATGCTTCCTACCGACAGCTTGCTGACGTATGCGAGCGTGCTGTCCCATTCCAGATGATGCGGAAGATCGAGCTGCGATCTCACCTGAAATTGGTGATTCGGCGACGCGCCTGGCTGTGCAATGACGCCGGTGGAATTCCCATTGAGGTGCATGAGAAAGTACGAGTACCCTGGGCTGATCCGCCAGCGGTCCGTCACATTCCAGTTCGCGGAGAATTCCGCGCCATAGGTGTGGGCCCGGTCGCCATTCACAAAAAGCTCCGGCAGAACCAGGTAGGGAACTCCCTGTTGAGTGGCGAAGTACGGCGTTTGTGCAGTAAATGACTCTAGATTTGGAAAGAGACTTACATAGGAAGTCAAGTCCAGGGACAGGCGCTTGCTGGCCAGCGCGCGGTAGCCGGCCTCGAAGTCACGCAGTTCTTCGGCTTTCATCAACGGGTTTCCAAGCACTTTGACTAGCGCGAAGGAAGAGCCGAAGGGGACAGTGGCAGCGTCGTCTTCCAGCCCGTCGTCCAGGGGGCTGGGCTCCCGGATAGCGCGCGCGGCCGATATCCACACTGTCTGCTTCCCGGTGGGGGTCCAGACCAATTGCGCGCTAGGCTCCCACGCGGGTCCGGTGAAGTCATTGTGCTCGAACTTCGATCCCACAGTCAGAGAAAGCGAAGCGGTGAGCTTCAGTTCGTCCTGGAGGAAAGCGCTAAGCAGGTCGTCCAGCCGGTGACTGGGCGCGATGGTGAAGTTGTATCCGGTGCCATAATCGCTCGAAATCACGCGGGATTCCAGTCCCCATACCACGTCATTCCGCGGCCCCCAGCCAATGTGATGTTGAAAGTCGAGATCCACGGTGTTCTGAGCATCCAGGAATCCTTGTTCGAGATGCCGCGAGTAATCGTCGTAAAATTGCAACGACATTTGGGATCCGTTCCGAAGAGTGTGGGTCCAGCGCGTCAGGACATTGCCCGCGGTGGCCCGAATCGGGTCATTAAACGTTTCTAGGAGTGGAAGCGCGTTGGAGAACAAGCTGGCGATGGTCTGGCTCTCTTGAGTCCTGAGGAAATCTCCCTGCACCGTGAGTGTGTCGCGCGGCGAGAGGTTCCAATCCGACCGGAAACCAGCGTGGCCTGCCATCCATCCATCGGCCGCCTGTTGGCCACCGGGAAATACCGAATTGCCGATGTCGAAGAACTTGCCGAAGACTCGGTAGTCGCCACTGTGGCCAATCTGGCCTCCGTACTGAACTAAGGCGTCCGCGTGATCTTGGGATCCGCCGCCCGCGGAAATGAGGCCGCCTTGGCTGGCCTCAGCGCTCTTGGTAATAATATTGACGACGCCGTTCACGGCATTTGCGCCCCACACCGTGCCTCCGGGGCCACGAATGATCTCGATGCGCTCGATATCCTCCAGCGGCACATCCAGCATGTCCCAGAAGACGCCGGAAAATGAGGGGCTATAAACCGAGCGGCCGTCCACCAGCACCAGCACCTTGTCGGCATGCAGATCGTTGAACCCCCGGATGCTGATGGCCCATCGATTCGCGTCCACCCGCGCCACGTCCACGCCGGGCGCCAAACGCAGCAGGTCGGGAATGTTGGTTGCACCCGAGCGCCGGATATCTTCCTCCGTGATCACGAAGATCGCGGCGCCTGCGTTCGATTGTTTCTGCTCCTTCTTCGAAACAGAAGTCACCTGGATGTTCATCAAATCTTCGAGGCTGACCTGCGACAGATCGGGATCTTTGGTTTGTTGCGCCCAGCCCGGCAAGCCGGCGAGAGCAGCCACAAGTGCGAGAGGCCGCAGAAATTTACCCCCACCGATCGCCATCTTGCTTGGCTTATCGGCCGGCGCGGGACTAGTCTTGGCTAACTTTCTAGGCTCTAGGGGGTAAGGTGGAGCGAGGCGGACCGCTCAGCGATCCATAATTGCGCGTATAGACTTTGGTGAATTCCGCTCCCAGAAAGAAAAGCTGCGCGGAATAATAGACCCATACCAAAAATATGACCACCGTCCCCGCCGCTCCGTAAATGGATTCAAATCCAACCCGGCCCAGGTAGACGGCCAGCAGTTGCTTACCTATTGTAAATAGCAAGGACGTGACCGACGCCCCGATCATTACATCGCTCCATCGCAGGCGAATGTCGGGCAGCAGTTTGTAAATGGCCGCAAAGAGCAGCGTCACAACCACAAAGGAAGCGGCAAAGGTAGCCGCGTGCAACACCCATTCCGCGGTTGGCAGGAGCGGCCGGAAGAATTCTCCGATGGTAGCGATGGACGCGCTGATGATTAGCGAGATCAGCAGCAGGCATCCGGCCGCCATCACCACCACCGCCGAATAAAATCGATCTTTAAGAAAAGTTAGAATATTCGCCAGCCAGGCGCCGCCGGGGGGTGCGACACCCCAGATCAGGTTCAATGCGTCGTGCAGTTCCACAACCGCCGAAGATGCCCCAACGATGAGCGTGACAAGACTCAGAACAGCGGCAGTCACTCCCACCGCCGGCCGATGGGCGTCCAGAATCACCGCTTGAATGGCCCGCGCGGCGTCGCCACCCACCAGAGTTTGGATTTCCCAGGCCAGCTGGCCCTGCACGGCTTGTTGCCTGAAAATGCGATCGGCCAGAGAAATCGAGATCACCAGCAGCGGAGCCGACGAGAGAAGCGTGTAGTAAGCAAGCGATGCGGCCAGGCGCGGAACATTGTCCTCCGAATAATGATCGAAGATCTCCGCGGTGAATCGAGCGACGCCGGAACTCACTTCTACCTTATATCTCGTTTTGGGAATTTGCTGAACCGCGCGTCTCACTGAACCGCGCGTCAGTCCTAAGACACTCCCTGAAGGTCGTGGTTCAGTACGGTGCTCGGTGAGCGAGCGGCCGCGCTATTTGCCATCCACCGAGAACGCCAGCAGCACGTTGCCCGGTTTTCCGCCCACAAATCCGTAACCGCACATCGTGATCACCATGCCGCCGGCGATGGCCGGTCCGCCGCCATTGAACGATCCGCCTTGAGCCGCCACGTGATTCACCGCTTCGAAATCGTGCAGGGCATCGTAATCCCAAACAATTTCGCCGGTCTTGGTCGAGTACGCGCGCAGATGTCCGCCCCAGGATCCCGAGAAAGCCAGGCCGGGCATTGCCGCGACCGCCGACACTTGCGCCTTGTTCCCCGCTCCTTCTGGCGCGGGCGTGCTCCAGAGCTTTTCGCCGGTGTCGATCTTGACCGCGTACATGCCGGGAAGACCTTTGTCACGCTGGTTCAGATCGGAAACCGCGGCGTAGATCGTACCATCGTCCAGCGCCCCTCCCCATTGAATGCCGCCCTGCGCGCCGCCCGCGCCGATGCGCGTCTTCCACAGGATCTTGCCGCGCTGATCCACATCCAAGCCATAAACCATCCCCGACTTTTGGGTCGCGATCAAAATCTGTTTGCCGCCGCCCAGCGATCGCAGCACCGACGAACTACCGAAGTCGACATCTTGGCCCGGATTCTCCGGACAATTCGCGCCTTTCGGGCAGCCCATCATCCAGTTGTCTCCGGGGGTGGCCTGCGAGGACCAAAGCAAGCTACCGGTCGCCAGATCAAAGGCCAGAATCGAATCGCTGGTTGGGATGGTTACGCCGGTATACGAATTCCCAGTGCCCACGTAGACCCGCTTGCGCTTCTCATCAATGGTCGGCGAATTCCAGATCCCCGCGCCCGCCGGACCGTAGAGCTTGGTGCCCACCGAGGTGGTCTTGTAATTTTTCGGCGGATCGGGGATCGAGTAAGATTTCCAAATCGTCTTACCGGTTTCGGCATCCAACGCCGTCAGGCTGCCGCGAAACGTGCAGCACTCGATACTGCGGCGAGCCCCCGTCCAATTCTTCGGACGAAGCCACCGGAACATAGAGCCTTCCCTGGTAATAGGTGGGCGATCCGGTGATGCGCGCCGCCGGATGCTCGTCGACTCTCACCTTCCACAACGGCCGCCCGGTCTGTACATCCACGGCGTGCGCCAACGCATGATAGTCGCCGAAATACGCGATCCAACGGGAAGACTTCGGCGATCGGGCAATGCTGATGGCCGAGCGGACGATCCCGCCCGCGTCGTAGGACCAGTAGACGCAACCGGTGGAAGCGTCGAGCGAATACACCGTGCCGCCGTTGCTCCCGACAAAGACCCGGCCGCCCACGATCACCGGTTGCCCGGCTGCCTGTGTGTCATCCGGAAATCCGAAAGCCCATTTGAGCTTGAGCCGTGGTGCGTCTTCTGCCTGGAAGCCCGGTTTCGCCTGATATCGAGCGTTGGACGTATTTACGCCCCATCCATTCCAATCGCCCGCTCCCGGCGCAAACGGTTTTGGATTGCCCGTGCAGCGGCCCGCCGCCGGGTCCACCGCCACGGCCGAAAAGTTCTTGCCCGTGACGTAAAGCGCGACGGCGCGAATTTCGCTGGTGGCCAGCCCCGAGCCTTGGATCGTCATTTTTCCCCGCAACAATGCGGTCATCACTTGTTCCGGGGTCAGATTGCCCAATTCGGCGCGTGTAGGCGTTCGCGAGCCGGTCACTGTTTGGTGGCAAGCGGTGCAATGGTTCTCAAAAACTGCCGCGCCGTCAGGGGGAGCGGCGGATGCAGCCATCGCAAAGCAGGCAAGTAGGAGTAAGCGCATAGGATCTCGCGGCAGTGTATCATAACGGGAATGTTAGCCACGCGCGCCGCAATGTTTTGGACGCTGTCAGCCTCAACCTGCCTATTCGCGCAAACGCCCGCCCCTCCCGGCGACGTGGTGGGCGTGGGAGGCTTCAGCCATATCGTCTCGAGCGTGGAAACGTCGGTGGCGTTCTATCGCGACGTGCTCGGCCTCGAAATGCCCAACCCTCCGCGCGCGTTCGACAGCACGCCCTGGATTGTCGACATGGGCAACACGCCCGGCGCGCAGTCGCGGCCCGCGATCCTGCACATTCCCGGCTCGGCTCTGGGCGTGGAACTGATCGACTACAAAGATATCGACCGCAAGCCGGTGCATCCGCATTTCCAGGACCCCGGCGCCGCCAGCCTTATCCTCACCGTGCGCGACATCGACGCGCTGATGGGCAAGCTCAAAGCGGCGCATGCCCACATCATTAGCAAGGGCGGAGAGCCGGCGACCATACCCGGCGCGAACGGCAGCCGCGGGCGAGTGGTTTTTGTGCAGGATCCCGACGGCTTTTTCATCGAAATCTCCCAGCGCGACCCCGCGCCCGCGACCACCGCTCCCGCTTCCGGCAACATCATCGGCGGTGCGTTCGAGATCATCGTCAGGGACCTGGATCAGACGCTGCGGATCTATCGCGATGTACTGGGATTTCAAACTCTGCCGCCCACGGCTTGGGATGGCACCAAGCTTCTGATGGACACCGCCGGCACGCCGGGCGCGCAATTTCGCAGAAGCTCGGCCACCATCCCCGGCACCGCAGTCATGATGGCTTTCATGGAGTTCAAAGACATCGATCGCACGCCGTTGCACACGCGCGTCCAGGATCCAGGTACCGCGATTTTGCAAGTCGGCGTGCGCGATATCGACGCCACCGTCAAAGCGCTCAAGGCCGCCGGCGTCGAGGTGATTTCGAAAAATGGCGAACCAGTGATGAATGGGACATCGAAGTTCTGCATGGTGCGCGACCCGAACAATCTATTCCTGGAGCTGTTTCAGCGCAGCCCGCGGAAGCAGTAGATTATTGGCTGGCGGAAGCTTTTCCCCATATCGTTGGAGAACCGAGGCAGGAATCCGAGGGGTAATCATCAGGCAAGTTGCCCCAAGCCTCGTCAGGAGAGTGCTGAACCAAAGGCGGTGCATTCAGGGCGAAGAAGAGGACGAAGAATCGTTACTTGCGCACGCCCGCTTCGCGCCGTTTCCAAGTTCGATCAGGTGTGCTTCGCCAACAGTGCGCGCATCACATCGTATCCGAACGTGCCCAATCTGACCCGATAACGCCCTGCGGCTAATCACGGACTCCTTCATGGTCCTTTCAACAGTTTTGTCCCGACGTGGTATTGAGTATTCCGAAGGATCGCTTGTCAAAAGAACGAGCGGAGTTCGGGAGCAGAGTCGTCTGATATCGGCTCGCCGCGGCAGCCTGGAGGGTGAATGGGGAGTTAGGACGGCGATAGGCCGCGCGGCAAGGAGTTCCGTCCAGGAATCAGGACAGTCAGCATTTTCGGAGCCGTGATGAGGCACCTTGAAGAATCCTGCTCTTCCATTAGGTCTCTCGGCCGAGCGTATGATTGCGCGCCAGCCCTCGGTGATTCCTGAAACGTACTCTAAGTCAGCCCCAAGCAGCACATCTAGTACACCAACTTTTAACCAAAGCACGATAGAGAGCTCATTGGCGCCCTGCCTGGGCGGGCACGTCCGATCTTTGATCGCAGCGAGCGAATAATGAAGTTCTGCTTCCGCTAGTGCAACCGCACTGTCGGCCGGGCTCAGCGAGAAAATCTCCGCTGAGAAGGACCTCCCTGGACTGGTCAGTGCGAGAAGTTTCTTGTTTGCTGAGGCGCGAATAGGGCCAACAGCTGTGGCCCGCTCTCCCTTTTGCTGGCGCCTCTGGAGGATGGCGATTGCCTGGTGGAACTCCTTGGTCGCAGAGGATTGGCTCGGCGGCTTGGCACCTAATTCAACCATCTCCAGCAGCTTTTTGAAGGGATAGGCCGACGAAATGACAAATTTTGCACTTGCGGCGACGTCGAGGATATGTGCGATACCACGAATGTGATCATCATGCCAGTGCGTGGCGACCACGAGCTTGACTTGCGAAGCCGGGTTTACACCAAGCGATCTCAGGTAGTCCAGTGCGACCGGCTGTCCGGACTTTCGATCAATGCACGAATCGACGACGATCCAGTCGCCCCCTCCGACATGTACTAGAATGCATTCACCAAATCCGGGACCGAATACGGAGATTTCGAGCTGATGCGGGCTTGGAGCGCTGTCAGGCAATTTCCAGGGAGGCGGCTAAGCGGTCCGCTTGCTCAAAAACCCGATCCACGTCCGTCTTATTGAGTTGCGGCAGCCTCGCAAAACGAAGAACTGAGACCCGCTGCCGTTGGCCTCCCGGAGTGTCCTGGTAGCCAATCGACCAATAGAATGCGGCGCCTGCGACAAGCAACGAGAGATCACTGGGGGATATCTCGGCGATATCTAATTCAACCTCTTCCAGAGGATTCTGCGAATTCGTTACATCGTTAAGTACCGCAAGGAACGAAACATCTTCAACCCTTTCAACACGGCCCACCCACCGCTGTAATACCGTAACCTTCCATTTCGATTCCTTCAGAGATGGAAGGCGCAAGAGTATGTCTGGACTCTTACTGACAGATTGATCCGGAAACGAGGCCGGTAAAGGTTGATTCTGGGGAACGTAACCGACATCGTTGACCGCGACCACGCGGCTAACATCGTCGACCCCGATCAGGTGACGTGCGACGTTGACTGGATTTGACAGCTGACGGACCAAGAATTGTTCCTTCAACGCAGGAAAAAGCACACTTCTTTCTTGATTCTCATCACTATATCTCATAAGAACATCTGATTTCATCGATAGAGGTTCAATGGTGGTCGCAAGCATCACTCTTTTCCCAGTTCCAACAAATGATCGGCCGCAGCTTCTGCAAACCTCAAGATAGCATCCCAGCGCGCCGCCAGTAGATCGGGCACCCAAAAGGCACCTTCGGACTCACTTTTCGCCGGGGCCTTAAATTCTTCATTAACCTCAACAAAGACACCGTGCTCCACCTTTACTGACGGTTCTACCTTAACGTGCAGAACACCGTCACCCTCCTCTTTCCGGCGACCCTGCATTAACATCGAACGGAGCCCAGGCCCTTCCATGAGCGAGTGCCATGGTTCCTTGGGAGCGAGCCGATGTCCAATTCGATGCCATGACTCTATCGACGGTGTTCCAAAGTGAAAGCTTCTATTTAAGCCCATAGCCTTCACCGGTGTATGAGGAAGAAGCGTGAAAATTCCCACAGCCAAATCGCGCAGAGGTGCATATTGCCTTGGATCGGTGCAGGCCACCATAAACCGGCTTTGAAGGACTTGCAACTGAAACCATTCAGTAGAAAAATCTGCCAGCTCAGGTTGAATGGTCGTGATCTTGGCGCTCTCCGCTTCCTCGGACCGAATTAGCTTTTGAACGCCCAGCCACCGTGGTTGAAAAATGGCGGGGTTGAATGACCCAAGCATAACAATTGCGGCGCTCTCGATCTCAGGTGCCTTCATCGTCCTTAGCTACTATAGCCTATCGACCGAATGGTCCCTAAGATCCAGGCGCTCCCAAAATCGCGGTGAAGCGTCACCCCTCTAGAAAAATTCCCTACTATGCGGCCTGCCGCACCCAACCCCCAGCCCCGGCCGATCACATGCGACTGCCTCGAGTAGAATCTTCCACTTCCCTCTCCGCTCCGCCCTGATTCCCCTGACACCCGCATGGACGCGAGACGACGCACATACCACACTCCCCTCCATGCGCCAACCCCCAAACTCCGGCAACGAATGGCGTAAGCTAGATAGAGAACAAAAATGATCGCAAGCCAACCTTCCGTCGAAACCGTATCCTTTTATATCAACGGCCAGTGGGAGAGCGCGGGAAACCGCAAGCTCGCCCCTATCACCAACCCCGCTACCGGCTCCGAAATCGCGCAGGTCGCCTATGCCACTGTCGAGGACGTGGATCGCACGGTGAAGGCCGCGCACGCCGCCTATCTCAAGTGGCGCGACGTGCCCGTGGTGGAGCGGATGCAGCCGCTGTATCGCTACAAGATGCTGCTCGAAAAGCACCAGAACGATCTGGCGGCGACCCTGACCACCGAGAATGGAAAAACCATCGACGATGCGCGCGCCGAAGTCCGCCGCTCTATCCAGATGGTGGAAGTGGCGTGCGGCATGCCCAGCCTGATGATGGGCGATTCGTTGAACGACGTTTCCAGCGGCATCGACAGCCATACAATTCGACAGCCTCTCGGTGTTTGCGCCGGCATCACGCCGTTCAATTTCCCTTCCATGGTGCCGATGTGGATGTGGCCCTTCGCCATCGCCGCCGGCAATGCGTTCATCCTGAAGCCGTCCGAAAAAGTTCCCATGACGCCCACCCTGGCCGCCAAGCTGCTGCACGAAGCTGGAGTGCCCGCCGGAGTTTTCAATTTGATTCACGGCGACAAAGTGGCGGTGGACGCGCTGCTGCATCATCCGCTGGTGCGCGCGGTCTCGTTCGTCGGCTCCACGCCCGTGGCGAAATACATCTACAAGACCGCGGCTGAGCAAGGAAAGCGCGTGCAAGCGCTGGGCGGCGCGAAGAATCATCTGGTGGTGATGCCCGATGCGCACATGCCGAAGACCGTCGAAAACATCATCAGCTCCGCGTTCGGCGCCGCGGGCGAGCGCTGCCTGGCGGGAAGCGTGCTGGTGCCGGTGGGTGACGCCGCTGAGCCGCTGCTGAAACTTCTGGTCGAGAAGGTCAACGAGATGCGCGTTGGCGACGGCGTCGCAGGAGGGCGTCGGCATGGGTCCGCTGGTTACCAGGGAACACCGGGATCGCGTCGCCGGCTACATCGACAAAGGCGTCGCGGAGGGCGCCAAGCCGCTGCTGGACGGACGTGCGTCCAAGCCCAAGGGCGACGGCTTCTTCCTGGGGCCAACCATCTTCGACGGCGTCAAGCCCGAGATGACCATCGCGAAGGACGAGATCTTCGGACCGGTGCTTTCGGTGATTCGCGTGAAGACGCTTGAAGAAGCCATCGAGCTGGTGAACCGCTCGCCCTTTGGCAACGCGACTTCCATTTTCACCGGCAGCGGAAAGGCGGCGCGCGATTATTCGGCGCGCGTCGAAGCGGGCATGGTGGGCATCAACGTCGGCGTGGCCGCTCCCATGGCCTTCTTCCCGTTCGCCGGCTGGAAAAACTCGTTCTTCGGCGATCTGCACGCGCACGGCAAAGACGCGGTCATGTTCTACACCGAGCAAAAAGTTATGATGACCCGGTGGTTCTAACTCCCGGAGCCGGAGGCGACCAAACCGCCCGCCAGCCAATTCAAGTTGTCTACGGCGGCGCTCAGCTTTTCAAAGCCGAGACTCCCGCGCGCTTGGGCGCGCTCGCGCTCGATCTGATCCGCAACTACACTCCGGACGCGTCTTCATTCGCCGAATGCGTGGGATTGCCGACGGGCGAACTTGCGGCCGCAGTCTTCGAGCGCACCGTCGCCAAGCTGGAACGCGAGCCGGTGGAAGATTTTCGAATCGATTTTGAAGACGGCTATGGATATCGGTCCGCCGTCGAGGAAGACGGGCACGCGGTTTCGACGGCGCAGTTCCTGGCCCGCGGCGTCGCGAAGCCGCACTTTCCGCCGTTTATCGGCATTCGCATTAAGCCGTTTACGGAAGCTCTTCGCGCGCGTTCGGCGCGTACCTTGGATCTGTTCCTGGCCGCGCTTCTTGAATCCGGGCCACTTCCGAACAACTTCGTGGTCACGCTCCCGAAGATCACGCTGCCGTCGGAAGTGAGCGAGCTTGTGGAACGGCTCGAAAAAGCGGAAGCCAGCCACGGTCTCAAGCCTGACGTTCTGAAGATCGAGTTAATGATCGAAACGCCCCAGAACATTATCGACTCCAGTGGATCGTGCGGCATTCCGAAGCTGCTCGAAGCAGCCCAAGGGCGTTGCCGGGGGCTGCATTTCGGGCCTTATGATTACTCGGCCAGCTGCAACATCGCCGCCGCCGAGCAACGATTGGATCATCCGGCGTGCGACTTCGCGCGTCACGTGTTGCAGGTAAGCGCAGCCGATCGCGGCGTGTTTCTTTCCGATGGGCCCAGCACCATCCTGCCCATCCCGCGTCATCGCGCGCCGGCCAATGAGCAGGAAAAGGCGGAGAATCGCACGGTAGTCCAGCGGGCCATGCGGCATCATTTCGAATTGGTGCAGCGCTCGCTCGCGCACGGCTATTATCAGGGCTGGGATCTGCATCCCGGCCAGCTTCCTACGCGCTACGCCGCGGTCTATGCATTTTTCCTCAAGAGCCTGGGCCCGGCTGCGGCACGCCTCAAGAACTTTATCGACCAGGCGGCGCAGGCCACTCTGGTGGGTGACGTCTTCGACGACGCGGCCACCGGCCAGGGGTTGCTCAACTTCTTGCTGCGTGGCTTGAATTGCGGCGCGTTCACCGAAGAGGAAGCGGCCACATCCGGGCTCACTATCGACGAACTGCGTGGCCGATCGTTCCAGAACATCATGGACAACCGCGTCAGGTCATAACAGTCCCGGTACATAATATAGGGAGTGGATTCCCACAGGAGGCGAAATGAGCAAAATCTCTCGCCGCGCATTTGTTGAAACAACGGGCGCGGGGCTGGTGGTCGCGACCAGCGTGCCGTTGGCCGCTCAAGAAGCTGCGACGCCAAACTCGCCGCCCACACCGCTCACGTCCATCAAGCTGATGGTTAATGGAGCCGAATATCGCGTCGAAGTGGAGGACCGCTGGACGCTGGTGGAAGTGCTGCGCGATCACCTGGGTCTTACCGGCACCAAGATCGGCTGCGACCGCGGCGAATGCGGCGCCTGCACGGTGCTCTTGGATGGCAAGCCGGTTTATTCCTGCAGCCAACTCGCCGTCTGGGCCGACGGCCGCACGGTGCAAACCGTGGAAGGCTTAGCGCGCAACGGACATCTTCATCCGTTGCAGGAAGCCTTCATCGAACATGACGGACCGCAGTGCGGTTATTGCACCTCTGGACAATTGATGAGCGCGAAAGCGCTGCTGGATCACAATCCGCATCCCACAGCGGACGAAGTTCGCCATGCGATGACCGGCAATATCTGCCGCTGCTCCAATTACAATCGCTACGTGGAATCCGTGCTTGCGGCGTCCGCTTCCCAGAGGTTGGGGAGGACAGCATGAACGCCCTCAAGACGGTTGGCCATCCGGCCTCGCGCGTCGATGCGCTCCAGCGTGTCACCGGCAAAGCCACTTACACCGGCGATCTTCAGCTGCCTGGCATGCTCTACGCTCGCGTTCTTCGCAGCCCGCATCCACACGCGCGTATCCGTAGCATTGATGCTTCGAAAGCGCTGGCGCTTCCCGGCGTAAAGGCAATCCTCACGCACGAGAACTGCGATGTCGTCTGGGGCAGCGGCGATACCAAAAACAAACGCTACCTGTTCAACAATCCGGTTCGCTTCGCGGGCGATGCGGTAGCGGCCGTCGCCGCGATTGACCGGCATGTGGCCGAAGACGCCATGCGGTTGATCGACGTGGATTATGAAGAGCTGCCGTTCGTCCTGGATCCCGAAGCAGCGCTGAAGCCGGGCGCCGTCGAGATCCAGCCGGGCGGCAATCTCTCGCCCAACAATAAGGGCGAGGCGAAGCCGGATGCTTACGGCCACGGCAATATCGAGAAGGGCCTGAGCGAAGCCGATCAAGTCTTCGAGGATCGCTACAGCTCCGTGCATCTGAACAACGCGCAGCTTGAGATCCGCGTGAGCATCGCCCAATGGGAAGGCGAGAAGCTAACGGTTTATGCGTCCACGCAAGGCATTTCCATGTGCCGGATCGAGATGGCGCGTGATTTGAAGATGCCGCTCGAAAACGTGCGAGTGGTCTGCAAGTACATGGGCGGCGGATTCGGGAACAAAAACCAGGTCCACGATTTCGATCTGATGGCGGCGATGCTGGCGAAGAAGGCCGGCGCGCCGGTGAAGCTGGAGTTCACTCGCAAAGAAGACTACGTCGCGGTGCATGGCCGCTGGCCGACCAAGCAATATTACAAAGTGGGTGTGAAGCGCGACGGGACGCTTACCGCCATCCAGTTCCGCGGTTATAGCGGCATGGGGCCGTATCGCAAGAGCTCGGGCGATATCGCGGGCGTCGAAATGTATCAGTGTCCGAACGTCGAAAAGCTGGTTTATCCGGTCCTGACCAACATGGCCGTCTCCGCGAATTTCCGCGGCCCGGCTTATCCGCAAGGCGTCTTCGGGATCGAATCTCTGATGGATCACATCGCTTACCAGCTGAAGATGGACCCAATAGATTTCCGGGTTAAAAACATGACGCGGAAATATCACGACGAGCTGCCGTACACCAGCTTCGGCCTGGAAGATTGCGTGCTGCGCGGTGCGGAAGCTTTCGAATGGAAGAAGCGCTGGCACGCGCCGGGCGCGGGCGAGGGTCCCCTGAAGCGCGGCGTCGGAATGGCAATGGGCGCTTTCGGCGCGGCGGTGGGCCGTAGCAGCGCGGCGATTCACTTGAATTCGAAAGGTGAGTATGAGCTGCACGTCGGAGTCACCGACGTGGGCACCGCGGCGAAAACCACCATGGCGCTGATCGCCGCTGAAGAGCTCGGCGTGCCGCTCGCGAAAGTCGCCGTGGTGAGCGGCGACACCGAAGTGTGTCCCTATTCCGTGGGTGAATCCGGCAGCCGGACTACCACGCATACCGGCTATGCGGTGGTCCATGCGGCGAAGGATTTGAAGCAGCAGATCGCCGATAAAGGCTTGCCGCAAGGCGACGAGATCCGCACCGGCAGCGCGACGCCCGATCCTGCCCAACCCAAGGACTCCGCCCGTTACAGCTTCGCGGCGCATTTTGCGGAAGTGGAAGTGGACACCGAGCTCGGACACGTTCGCGTAGTGAAATATCTGGCCGCGCACGATAGCGGACGCATCATCAATCCGCTGACTTGCGCCAGCCAGGTGAAGGGCGGCGCTACACAGGGCATCGGCATGGCGCTGCACGAGGAGTTGCTGTACGATCCCACCCACGGCGTGCCGCTGAACACGGGCTACTATGGTGCGCGCGTGATGACGCATCTGGACACGCCCGAAGTCGACGTACTGTTCGTCGAGACGGAAGATCAGTACGGGCCGTTCGGCGCCAAGTCGATCGGCGAATCGAGCATTATTCCATCCGTGGGCGCGGTGGCGAACGCCATCTTCAATGCGACTGGAAAGCGCATTAAAGATCTTCCGATTACTCGCGAGAAGCTTCTGGAGGTGCTGGCATGAGGGCCTTTAGCAACACGAATCCGAGGGACATGCGCGAAGCGGTTTCCCTGCTCAGCCAGACGCACAGCCAAGGCCGTAGCGCATCCATCGTGGGTGGCGGAAGCGATCTGCTCGGCATGGTGAAGGAGCATCTGGTCGCTCCCGACGTTCTGGTGAATCTGAAGGCGATTCGAGGGCTGGATCAGATTGAGGTGCAGCGCGGACAGCTCAAGATCGGCGGCCTGATCACTCTCGATTCGCTCAGCCGCGACCAGCGCATTCGCAAAGAGTACGCGGTGCTGGCGGAAGCCGCTGAGAAAGTGGGTACGCCGCAAATTCGCAACGCTGGAACTCTTGCAGGCAACGTTTGCCAGCGCCCCTGGTGCTGGTATTTTCGCAACGGTTTTCCATGCCTGAAGAACGGCGGCAAGATCTGTTTTTCGGCGTCGGGCGAGAACCAGTTTCATGCTATCTTCGGCGGCGGGCCGAGCTACATCGTGCATCCCTCCGATACCGCTCCAGCGCTGGTAGCACTGGACGCGCAGTTTCACATCGCAGGGCCATCGGGTGAGCGCGTGCTGCCCGCATCCGAATTCTTCCAGCTGCCGCGCGTCGATGCGGCGCGCGAAAACGTTCTCGCCAAGGACGAAATACTGGCTGCGATTCAATTGCCGGCGGCACGGCCGGGTGTGCGCAGCACGTATCACAAGGTACTGGATCGCGAGGCTTGGACGCACGCGGTGGTCAGCGCGGCAATCGTGCTCGAAATGGATCGGCAGATCTGCCGCGGCGCGCGCATCGTGCTGGGCGGCGTCGCTCCCATTCCATGGCGCCTTCCGAAGGTGGAAGCGATGCTGGTGGGCCAGCGTATCACGCCGGAACTCGCTGCCAAGGCGAGCGAAGCTTCTGTCGAGGGCGCGCATCCGCTGGCGAAAAACAAATATAAGGTGCCGCTGACCAAGGCAGTGGTAAAACGAACGCTGCTAGCGTTGAATGGCTGACGCCATCAACAAAAACGCGTAATCGAACGCTACCTCCTTTATTCCTTCATACCGGCCGGACGGGCCGAAGTGCCCGCTGCCCATGTTGGTTTTTAGCAGTAACGCGTTCGAATCTTTTTTTAACCCGCGCAATTTCGCAACCCATTTCGCGGGCTCCCAATACGATACGCGGGGATCGTTGAGGCCCGCGGTCACCAACATCATCGGATACTCGCGGGGCGCCACGTTGTCGTAAGGCGAGTAGGAACGGATGTAGTCATAGTATTCCTGGTCTTCCGGGTTTCCCCATTCCTCGTATTCCGAGATCGTGAGCGGCAGCGTGGGGTCGAGCATAGTGTTAAGAGTGTCAACAAACGGCACCTTAGCGATAGCGACGTGAAACAGCTCAGGCCGCATATTGAGAACCGCGCCCATCAAAAGCCCACCTGCGCTGCCGCCCATGGTTGCGAGACGGTCGCTGGAAGTATATCGCGCGGCGATCAAGTGCTCCGCGCACGCGATGAAGTCGCTGAACGTGTTCTTCTTCTCCAGCAGCTTGCCGTGATCGTGCCACTCTTCGCCCATCTCGGCGCCGCCGCGGATATGCGCGATGGCGAAGACGAAGCCGCGGTTTAGAAGACTCAAGCGATCGGACGAAAACCGCGGGTCGATACTGTGGCCGTACGCGCCGTAGCCATAGAGCAGCAGCGGATTCGTTCCGTTGCGCTCAAAGCCCCTGCGATACACCAAGGAAATCGGCACTTCGACGCCATCCGGAGCTTTGGCAAAAATCCGCTCGGAATGATATTGCGACCCATCGTAGCCACCCCGCACTTCGTATCGTTTCTTCAACTCGCGCTCGCGCGTCCGCACGTCGTAGTCAAACACCGACATCGGCGTGACCAGCGACGTGTAGTTGAACCGCAACAAATTGGTCTTGTATTCCGCGTTGCCAGCCGCGGCCACGGTGTAAACGGGCTCGGGAAAATCGATGTAGTGGGAAAAAGCTCCCGTGCCGTCGCGGATGCAAATCTTCTCCAGCCCGCGCTCGCGCTCGTAGATCGCCAGGTGATCTTCAAATGAATCGACGCCTTCGATAGTCACGTCCGCGCGCGCTGGGATTACTTCGTGCCACGTTTCCGCGGAAGGATGAGCTACGTCCGTGCGCATCAAGCGAAAGTTCTTCGCTCCATCGTTGGTCCGGATGTAGAAATACTCGCCGTGATGCGACGCGTCATATTCAACGCCCTGCCGGCGCGGCAGCATCACTCGAAATTCGCCGCGCGGATCGTCAGCATCCAGGTAGCGCAGTTCGGACGTTAGCGGGCTCGCTAGCTCAATGAATACGAATCGCCGGCTCCGCGTCTTTTGCAGCGCCACTTCGAAACGGCCATCGTCTTCTTGATAAACCAACGTGTCCGATTCTGCGCCCAGTTCATGGCGATAAGCGCGATACGGCCGCTTCGCCTCATCCAAAACGGTGTAGAAAAACGTCCGATTATCGTTGGCCCATTCGAGCGTGTAATAAGTGTTCGAAATCCGATCCGGCAAAAGTTCGCCCGTCTCGAGATTCTTCACCTCGATGGTGTAAGCTTTCATCGCCTTCTAAGTCGGTGGAGTAAGCCAGCAACCGATGATCGGGGCTGACGGCAAAGTTTCCAAGCCGAAAATACTTCTGTCCCTCGGCTAAGACGTTGGCGTCCAGCAGAATCTCTTCGGGCGCGTCGAGACTGGTCTGCTTGCGGCACTGAATGGAATACGCTTTGCCTTCCTCGGTGCGCGTGTAATAGAAATAGTCGTCGCGCTTCACCGGCACCGAGAAGTCCGTCTCCTGAATGCGGCCGAGAATCTCCTGATACAAGCTCTCCTGAAGCGATTTCGTCGGCGCCATCGCTTCTTCGGTGTAGCGATTCTCGGCTTCCAGATAGGAAATCACATCGGGATCAGACCGGTGGCGCAGCCAGAAATAATTGTCGATGCGCGTTTCGCCGTGACAGAGCGATTTCCTTGGGGACGATCTTGGCGCGGCGGCGTTATTGGCTTTCCTCTTTCCCCATATACAGCTCGCTAACCAACTCGCGATGGTTCTCCAACACGCGATTTCGCCGGACTTTCATGGTGGGCGTCAGTTCGCCGGCTTCGATGGAGAATTCGCGTTCGATGATGCGAAACTTTCGAATTTGTTCGAACGGCGCCAGCTGCCGGTTCACGCGCGCGACGGCTTTCTTCACTTCCGCTTCCGCGCGACGTCGGCTGCTTCGGCAGCATTGACGGTCACCAGCGCCGTGACGTACGGCAAGCGATCGCCGATCAAAACCACTTGATTGATGATCGGCTCTGTCTTGAAAAGCAGCTCGATCCGCGCGGGATAAATCTTCTTGCCGTTGGAAGAGACGATCAGTTCCTTCTTGCGGCCGGTGATGTATACGTACCCGTCGGCGTCGAATTCAGCGATATCGCCGGTGTAAAGCCATCCGTCGCGCAGCACGGCTTCGGTGGCATCCGGGTCTTGATAGTAACCGGAGAAAAGCGTCGGACTCTTCACCAGCAGCTCGCCGTCCTCGGCCAGTCGCAATTCCACGCCCGGGCATCTTTTTGCCGATGCTTCCGGACTTGGGACGATCGACGGGGTTCAAGCAAACCACCCCGCCCTCGGTGAGCCCGTAGCCCTCGATCAGAGGCATGCCGATGGCCGCGTAGAACCGCGCCAGATCCTTTCCCAAGCGGCGCCGCGCCCGAGGCCGCAACTTCGAATGCGGCCGCCCAAACGCTCGCGAATCTTCGAGAACACCAGCCGGTCGGCGATCTTGAGCAAAGCCAGCATGGTTCTTCGGAACGGGTTTGCCTTCTTCGCGAAGGCGGCTTACTTCGGCGCCCAATCCGACGGCGCCGTGAAACATCTTTCTCGCGGCCGCGCTCTTCTTCTTGACCTCCGTGTGGATGCTGGCGAAGATGCGCTCCCACACTCGCGGCGGCGCCAGCAGAAAAGTGGGCCGGATGGTTTTCAGTTCGTGCGGCAGCTTGGCCAGACTTTCCGAGAACCAGACCGGAAACCCAATGCGGATGGGCAAGAAACTCGATCACCACGCGTTGCGCGATGTGCGCCGATGGCAGGAAGGCGATGGTGGAATCGGCGGGCGTGAGCGGCAGCACCAGCGGTCCCATGTCGATGTTCGCGGTCAGCGCCGCGTGGCTGACCAGGCCCATTTTCGGTTCGCCGGTAGCGCCGGAGGTGAGATAGAGAATGGCCGGATCTTCGGCGCGAACTTCGGCGCGGATCTTCTCGAACGCTTGCGGATCTTTCTTCAGCGCGGCGCGGCCCTGGGCGTCCGCAGTTGCTCCAGCGTGAGGGCGCTCTCGGATTCGCCGGTCAGCAAAATCCAATGCAATCCAGCGAGCGTGTCGCCACCATCCGCCGCCATGCAGCGCCTGCATGCTCTTAGGATCTTCCATGAAAACCGCTTTGGCGTGGCTGGCGCTGACACGTTTTTGGCTTGATCGGCAAATGGATAGGTGGTGTAGAGCGCGGCTGCGATGGAGCCATTCGTAAGAACGCCCAGGTCGGCGAGATAAAATTCGGCGCGCGTCTCGGAATGCAGCGCCACGGTGTCGCCTTTTCCGATGCCCAGTTGACGCAAGCCGCAGGCAATTTCTTCGGCCGCGCGCTGGTACTCGAGCCAAGTGTACGTCTGATAATTGCCCTTGCCGGTGGGCTGATGCAAAGCCGGCGCGTTGCCAAGAGTCCGGGCGGTTTCTTCGAGGACCGCATACATGGTACGAGAGCCCATTCGCCTATTGTAGACGTGCTACGGTGTGGTTTGTGTCAACCCTTACGGTTGTGAACACTTGGTCTAAAGAGCTGGAAGTGGCGATGGATGCCGCCACGAAAGCGGCGGAGCTGGCGCTGCAAGTATCAGCCGAACATCGTCGCCGAAACCAAGCCGGACAAATCGCCGGTGACACGGGCGGATCGCGAATGCGAGCGGATGATCGCGGGCATGTTGAGCGACGCCTTTCCCGATGATGGCATTCTGGGCGAAGAAGGCGCGCGCGCGGAAAGCCGCAGCGGACGGCGCTGGATTATCGATCCCATCGATGGCACTCGCGATTATGTTCGCGGCAATCCGCTGTGGGCCAATCTGATCGCGCTGGAGGCGGCTGGCGACGTGGTGGTGGGCGTCGTGAACCTGCCGATCCTCGGAAGCTGTGTACCGCAAGCCGTGGTGGAGGGGCGCATCACAACGGCTCTCGCATGCATCCTTCCGCCAAAACATCAGTCGAGGAATCTGTTCTGTGTGTTAACGGCTACGACAAGGTGGGGAAATCGCCCTATTACGGAGCGCTTGCTGGATTGGATGGGAGCATTTTGGGCCGTGCGCGGGCTGGGCGGCGCGGCGGACGCGATGATGGTGGCGTCAGGCCAGGCCGAGATTTGGATTGAACCGAGCGCGTCGCCCTGGGACTTCGCGCCTCTGAAGGTGATCCTGGAAGAGGCCGGTGCGCGCTATTTCAATGTTGATGGCGGTTCAACCATTTACGCCGGGAACGCCGTTGGCTGCGCGCCTGGGCTGGAGCAGGAAGTTCGGCGATTTCTTGACGGTTAAATTTCGAGTGATCGGATTTTAACCGTCATTCGCGAGAGTCCTGCGCCGTAAGATGCGTTTACGGGAAATAGGAGAGCAACTATGAAGACCCTATTCCTAGCACTTGTCAGTAACGGGGATGATGATGGCGCCATCGCGTGGGCGCAGGACGCAGGAGATCCAGCAGCGCAAGGAGAATCAACAGGACCGCATCGCGAACGGCGTCGCCAACGGCTCACTGACGCCGCACGAGACCGCGAACCTGGAAAACAAAGAAGCGGCGTTGAATCAGAGACGCGCCAGGATCGCGCACAAAACGGCGGCAACTTAACGAACAACGAAAAGGCGCAAGTGAATCATCAGCAGAATCAAATTGAGCCGCAACATTTATCGCGATAAACACAACGCGGCGCGCCAGTAAAACTGCAGAGCTAGCGGCGGAGGAAGAGGCTGAGGCGCGCCATCGCTTCTTCAAGAATCGGACGATCGGCGGCGTAACAGATCCGAACCGATCCTTCGCCGCCGGCGCCGAATGCAACGCCCGGCGCCAGGCCTACGTGGGTTTCGAGCAACAGCCGCTTGCAAAAATCGAACGAATCGGCCGCGCCCGCGATCTTGGGAAACAAGTAGAACGCGCCATCCGGCTTGGGGACGGTGACGCCCGGCATCTTCGCCAGCGCAGCCAGGCAAAAGTCGCGATTTTCCTTCAATCGCAGCCAGCATTTCCGCCAGCGCGTTCTCGCCCCACAGCAGCGCCGTTTCTCCCGCGCGCTGCGTAAAACTGGGCGCGTGCGACACGACGAACTCGTTGAGCTGCGTGGCTCGCGCCGCCAGATCGCGCCGCGCCACCAGCCATCCCAAGCGCCAGCCCGTCATGCAATAGGCCTTCGAAAACGACTGCACGACGATCACGGCGTCGTCGCGAGTGGCGAGCTTCAAAATGGTCGGCGCGGGCGTGGTGGGCTTCGGGCCCGTGTAATTCAGGCGCTCGTACACTTCGTCGGCCATCAGCCACAGCCCATGCCGGCGCGCAAATTCCAGCAATTGACGTTGCTCGTCAACGGTCGCCACCCAGCCCAAGGGATTGGAGGGCGAAGTGTAAAGCAGCATGTCGCGTGCGCGGCGTGACGGCGGCTTCCAGAGCCGAAAAGTCGATTTGATAGCGATCGCCCACCAGGGGTTGCGCAATCTCGATGGGCACTGCATTGGCCATGGCGACATTGGCCGCGCCGTTGGGCCAGGCGGGCGTCAGCACCAGCGCTTCATCGCCGGGATCGAGCACGCAACGAATGGCCAGGTTGCAGCGCCTGCACTCCGGACGCGGTGACCACGATCTCGCTGGCGGCGTCGATTTCCACCCCGTGCAGCTCCTGGTAATACCGCGCGAGCGCCTTGCGCAACGAAGGCAGGCCGGCGTTTTCGGTGTAAAACGTGAAGCCGTCCGCCATGGCTTTTTGCGCGGCGCGCTTGATGAACTCGGGCGTCGGCAGGTTCGATTCGCCGAAGTAGAGTTTCAGCACGCCATCCATGGACATGGCGATTTCGGCCAGTTCGCGAATGCGCGAATGCGGGACGGCCAGCGCCGAGGCGGCGACGCCGGGCACCGTGACCGATTTGGTTTGCGGGCTAGACACCCTCGAAGATCGCCGAAGTGGGAATGCTGAAGCCGGGGAGAACGGTCGGGATCGACGAGTGGCTGGTCGTGCTCGAAATTTCCTCGCGCCGCCAGCTAGCGTCGAAAACGCGGACGACGCGCTTCTTGGGATAGACCACCCAAACGGACTTGCTGCCGTGGGAAAGATAGAGTTCGATCTTCGTCCTCCAGACGGGCCGCAGATTCCGAGGAGACCACTTCAATCGCAAGTTCAGGGGCACGCTGGAATCCATCCGGTTCTTCCCGGCACGATACGTCCAGGAGACAACACGCTAAGGTCCGGAATCAGAGCAGTTATGTTCGTCGAGTTGATACACCGCTTCCACGAACACTTCTGCGGTGGAATTCTGAGCCAGCCAAAGCGACCAGAATCCTATTGAGGTTCTTCTTCACGACCTCATGCGGAGCGTACCCGGACTGCCATGCTGATAACCTCGCCCCGAATGAGTTCCAGATGCTGGCCTTCGATCTCAGGCAGTCGCAAGGAACTCTTGGACGGTTACCAGCGTCGTGGTTGTGCCCATGTTTTGATTGTACTCTTCGCAAGCGAGCTAGCGGCGGGTTCGGGCGGCGACTAATTCTTCGATCTGCACCAGCTCAGTGGGATAATCGCCGGTGTAGCAGGCGTAGCAGTATTCGTCTTTGGTGTCGGATACGGCTTTTCGCAGGGAATCCGAGCGAAAGATAGGCCAGCGAATCGGCTTCGACAAACTTGCGGATCTCTTCGATGGATTGATTGGCGGCGATCAGCTCGCTCTCGCACGGCGTGTCCACGCCATAGAAGCACGGTGAAATGGTGGGAGGGCAAGAAATGCGCAGATGCACTTCGCGCGCGCCGGCGTTGCGCACCATGCGGACGATCTTGCGGCTGGTGGTTCCGCGCACGATGGAATCGTCCACCAGGATCACGCGCTTGCCTTCCAGCTGATGGCGCACCGGATTCAGTTTCAGCTTGACGCCGAAGTCGCGAATGGCTTGCGAAGGCTCAATGAACGTGCGGCCTACATAATGATTGCGGATCAGCGCCTGGCGGAAGGGGATATTGGATTCGGACGCAAAACCGATGGCCGCCGCCACGCCCGAATCGGGCACCGGAACGACCACGTCGGCGTCGCACGGCCGATTCGCGCGCCAGCAGCCGGCCCAGATTTTCGCGAGATTGCCCGAACCGAGCGGCCGAACACGATGGAATCCGGCCGCGAGAAATATACGTGCTCGAAGACGCAATGCGCTTGCGGCGCGGCCGGCGCCCAACGTTCGCGCGTCAAGCCTTCCGGACCGACGCACACCATTTCGCCGGGCTCGACATCGTTCACATAATCGGCATTGATCAGATCGAACGCGCAGGTTTCGGAAGCGAAAACATAGGCCGTGCCGCCTTCCGGTGGACGGCATTCGTCCGAACGCCAGCGGCCGGAATCCGTGCGGATCGCGCGCCACGATCACGCGGTCCTTGCGCCAGAAACACCAGCGAAAATGCGCCTTCCAGCTGCAGCAGGGCTTCGCGCAAAGCTCCGGCGAGCGTCCGTTCGCGCGAGCGCGCCACCAGATGCAGAATTACTTCGGTATCGCTGGAGGCCTGAAAGATGGATCCTTCGCGCTCCAGGTCGCGCCTCAGTTCCGCGGCATTGGTGATGTTGCCGTTGTGCGCCACCGCGATTTGCCCTTTGTTGCAGGCCACGAGAAACGGCTGCGCGTTCAGCAAGACGGTATCGCCGGCGGTGGAATAGCGCGTGTGGCCGATGGCCATATCGCCGGGCAAGCTGGCGATCCGTTCCGGCGTGAAAATATCGGCCACGTGCCCCATCGATTTGGAGCAGCGGATTTCGCGATGGTCGCTGGTGGCAATGCCCGCGCTCTCCTGGCCGCGATGCTGCAGCGCATACAGCCCGAGATAGGCCAGGTTGGCAGCTTCGGGATGGCCGTGAATGGCGAACACGCCACACTCCTCGTGAAGCTTGTCCATCGGTATCTGCGCCAAGTCTGCACAGGGGAATTTCTGTCACTGCTGGTGCAGCAGGCGTTCGAGTGAAGTTTCCCAAGGTTGCCTCAACTCCGTCAGGTCGCAATCCAGCAAGGTTTCCGAACCGCAATCGATTCGTAACCGCTCTTTCATCGTAACACCGATACGCAGCGCTTCAACCGAATTCTTGCGCGCGATTTCCAGAACATTTTCGGGCTGGGATGTCGCCACCAGAATTCGCGAAGGGCCTTCATGAAACAGCAGGAATTCGGGCCGCATGCCGGCTGGAATCTCGATGCGCGCGCCAATCCCGGCAGGCCCGAACGAACTTTCGCACAAGGCGACAGCCAGGCCGCCGTCGCTGAAATCGTGCGCCGCATCCGCCAGCCTGGCCAGCACAATTTCACGGATGGCTTGCTGCACGCGCTTTTCGTACGCCATATCCGAGCATAGGCGGCAGACCCCAGAGGGATTCGAGAATCACTTTCGCGTATTGCGTGCCACCGAAATGCGTTTCATCGCAGCTTCCCAAAGCCGCCCAGCAGAATCAGATCGGAGGCCGGGTTGCAGGAAAATGAATCGGCGTCGGTTGCGCGGTTTTCATCAAACCGACGATGCCCATCACCGGGCGTCGGGAAAATCGCCTCGCCCAGCGTTTCGTTGTACAGGCTGACATTGCCGCCGGTGATCGGCGTTTCGAAAAACTCGCACGCTTCGGCCATGCCTTCGATCGATTCCACCAGTTGCGCCATGATCTCGGGCCGCTCCGGATTGCCGAAGTTCAGGTTGTTGGTCGCGGCCACCGGCAGCGCGCCCGCGGTGGAAACATTGCGGCAGCATTCGGCGACCATCAGCTTGGTCCCTTCGCGCGGATCGAGCGCGCAATAGCGGCCGTTGCCATCGAGCGACATCGCGATGGACGTGCCGGTCTCCTTCACGCGAACGATGGCGGCGTCCGGCCGGGCCCGGCCAGCGTGTTGGTGCGAACCAGATAATCATACTGCTCCCAGATCCAGCGCTTGGAGCACAGATCGCCCGAACTGAGCAGTGCGATGAGATCGGCGCGGATGGCGGCGGGTGCGGAGCGATCCGGGAATGCGCGGGGCGGCGAGCGGAGCGATGACGTGTATGGCTTGGTATGCGGCCGATCGTACAGCGGCGCTTCATCGGCCAGCGCGCGGTTGGGAATCTCAGCCACCACCTGGCCGTGATCCTTCACGCGCAGGATGCCGTCGGCGGTGACGTGCCCGACCGTCGACCGCGTCCAATCCCCACTTGTGAAAGACCGCGAAGACTTCGGCTTCGCGGCCCTTTTCGGCCACCAGCAGCATGCGCTCCTGCGATTCGGAGAGCATGATCTCGTAGGGCGTCATGCCGGTTTCGCGCTGCGGGACATACTGCAGATCGATTTCGATGCCGGTGCCGGCGCGGCTCCCCATCTCGCAAGTGGAGCAGGTGAGGCCCGCGGCGCCCATGTCCTGAATGCCGACGATGGCGCCGGTTTGCATCGCTTCGAGGCACGCTTCAAGCAGCAGCTTTTCCAGGAACGGATCGCCCACCTGCACGTTGGGCCGCTTCTGCTTCGATTCTTCGGTGAATTCGGCCGACGCCATGGACGCGCCGTGAATTCCATCGCGGCCGGTCTTCGCGCCGACGTAAATCACCGGATTGCCGACGCCCGTGGCCTTGCCGTAAAAGACTTCGTCTTTGCGGAACACGCCCAGCGCGAACGCATTCACCAGCGGATTGCCGTTGTAGCAATCCTCAAACACGCACTCGCCGCCGACCGTGGGGACGCCGAAGCAGTTTCCATAATGCGCGATGCCCGAGACAACGCCTTCGAGAATGCGGCGATTGCGGGGGATGTCAAGCGGGCCGAAGCGGATCGCGTCCATCACCGCGATGGGCCGCGCGCCCATGGTGAAAATGTCGCGCAGGATGCCGCCCACGCCCGTGGCCGCGCCCTGAAACGGCTCAATGAAGCTGGGATGATTGTGCGATTCGATCTTGAACGCGATGGCGTAGCCGTCGCCGATGTCGATGATGCCGGCGTTCTCGCCCGGGCCTTGCAGCACCAGCTTGCTGCGCGTGGGCAGCTTCTTCAGATGAATGCGCGAGCTCTTGTACGAGCAATGCTCGCTCCACATCACGCTGAAGATGCCGAGTTCGGTGTAGGTGGGCTCGCGGCCGAGCAGCGAGACAATCTTGTCGTATTCCGGCTCGGTGAGTTGGTGGGCTTCGATGACTTGCGGAGTAATGACTTGTGGCGTCATTGCGTTGCCGGGCTGCGACCAATGCCGCAACCATGGATTGAAAAATTACGAGGCCGTCGCTCGATCCCATCAGCGGCTCGGTGGCATCCTCCGGGTGCGGCATCAACCCCATCACATTGCGGCCTTCGTTCAAAATGCCCGCGATGTCGCGCAGGGAGCCATTCGGATTTTCCAGATAGCGCAGCATGACGCGATCTTCGGCTTCCAGTTGATCGAGCGTGCGCTCATCGGCGATGTAGCAGCCTTCGCCGTGCGCGATGGGAACCAGCAGGCGCTGGCCCTTGTTGGCTTCGGAGGTAAACGGAGAATTAGTGGTTTCCACCCGCAACGGCACGTGCTTGCAGACGAATTTCAGACCGCGATTGCGCACCAGCGCGCCCGGCAACAACCCGCTCTCCACCAGAATCTGAAAGCCGTTGCAGATGCCCAGCACCAGCCCGCCGTCGGCGGCGAATTTGCGGATGCTCTGCATGACGGGCGAAAACTTGGCGATGGCTCCGCAGCGCAGATAATCGCCGTAGGAAAAACCGCCGGGAAGGATCAGCGCATCCACATTGCCGAGGTTGGTGGCATCGTGCCAGATGAATTCGGCGTCTTGCCCGAGAATGTTCGAGACGGCATACCAAGCGTCGTGATCGCGATTGCTGCCGGGAAACACGACGACGCCAAACTTCATCGGGATGTCTTCATTATAACAGGACGGTAAACCGACTTACTCGCCCGTGACGGGCTCGTATGCTTCGTCCGGTTTCGGCCGGAGATTCGGATTGCGCATCAAGATCCGCGCGCAAGTGTTCCAGCGCAGGATGGCGTCGTCATTGCCCGGCGGCCGCAGTTCGATCGCCTTCTCATAGCATTGCATGGCCTGGATGAATCCGTCGTACGCGCTGAAGGACGCGGTGGGCGCGCCTTTGCGGAGCTGCGCGTGAGCGGACCGTTCCCAAATGATTCCGGCGTAATAGCGCTGCTCGTATTCACTCTTCAGGCGCGGCAGCAGTTCGCGAGCGTTGCCATACGCCGTTCCGTAGCCGAACTGATCGGTTCGCGCCAGCAGCAACGTTACCAGCGCGCGCTGGTTCTCCGGCTCCGCTTCGAGCACGTCCAGGCAAATGCTCTCCGCGAGCGATGGTTCGTTCAACAGCCGGTAACGCTCCGCTTTTTCCAGCGCCTCGGAAACTCCGGCGCTCGAAATCGGCTTCAGCTCGAAATGCATGGAAGCATTATCCCCGATTCATGGTGTTGTGGCTGGCAGGAGTTTACGAGTAGCGCAGCAGCGCCTTGAAGCCGATAATCCATGTGCTGCTGGATATGGCAGTGAAACAACGTCGGTCCCGGCTGGTCGGCGGTAAAGTCCACGCTGGCGCGCCCATAGGTGGGCACCACCACCGTGTCCTTGATCACGCCCGAGGTGGCTTTGCCATAAATCTCGGCGATCTCCAGCTGGTGCCGATGCAGGTGCAGCGGATGCGCATCGTCGGTGCGGTTATGAAACGTCAGCCGGTAGCGCGTGCCCTGTTTGAGCAGAAACTCCTGGTCGTGCGGATAGGATTTGCCGTTTACCGTGAAGCTGTTGAATTTGCCGGCGCCGCGCGGCACCTTTTCAAACACCATGTCCAGTCGCTCGGTGGGCGCGGGCTGCGACGGCGGCTTGCCGAAGATCGTGTAGTCCCAAATGGATTTGGGCGGCGGCGTCCACTGCGGCGTGCGGTGTTGATTGGCGTATTCGATGACAATGCCCAGGCCGCCTTCGCGCACCGGATCCTCGGGCGCGCCCAGGATCCAAACGCCGGGCTGATTCATCTCCACCCAGGCATCGATGCGCTCGCCCGGGCCCAGCATCAACACGTCCACGGCCGCCGGCGTGGGCACCGGATTTCCGTCCAGCGCGATCACGTTGAATTTGTGGCCGGGCAGCGCCAGGTGGCGGTTCTCGATCGCGCTGGCGTTCAGAAAATGAAACATCACGCGTTCGCCGGGATTCACGCGGATCGGCTCGCCCGCGCCGAGCGCCTTGTCGTTGATGGAATAAATATCGGCCGCGACTTCCAGCCCCGGCTGGCCGCGTATCCAGCACCGCCGGCTTTTCCGGCTGCGCGCCCGCCGGATCGAGATCGTCGTTATCCATCGATTGGTTGGTGAAATAGGGCTCCCAATCGCGCAGCGCCAGGTAATGTTCCTGATCGAAGCTGGCCGGGATTATTCGCTCCCTCGACGATCAGAAAGCCGAACATTCCGGTATAGCTGCCGCGATGCAGATCGTCCATCGACATGGTGTGCGTGTGGTACCAGCGCGTGCCGGCCGGCGTGGGCGTGAACTGATAGCGGCGGCTTCCGTGCGGAGGCACCACCGGGGTGCCTTCTTCCTCCGATCCGTCCACATCGGAGGGAATCAGCAATCCGTGAAAATGCACAAACTCCGGCACGTCGGTGTCGTTGACCACGTTCACCGTGACCGGCACGCCTTCCTTCATCCGCAGCCGCGGCCCCGGCGAGGTGCCGTTGTACCCGATGGTGCTGATGATGCGATTGGGCGCCAGTTCGACCGTGACGGGCGCGATTTGCAGCGTGAAATCGGTCTTGGCGACATCTTGCGGAGCCGGATGGCGCGAGAAAGGATTGCTGTTGCTGGGCGCCTAGCCGGGTAGCTCGCGGCCGCCAGGCCGGCCAGTCTTGAGAAAGTCGCGTCGTTGCATGAGAGATCGCATGAAACGACCATGGTACCTCATTCGGACAAGAACGCCGATCCACTCTATACGGAGCACCTCATGCCGATGAGCGCATCCATGGCAAATCCGCTTGGTCCACGCTGCTTCCCGCTGGCGTGCCGCGCAGATCGAGGGCGCGTGGCTGATTACGCAACGCGCGATGCCTGTCGTTCTCGTGTTCGACAACCTCGAAGCCGGAGCCACATCGCAAGATCATCGAGCCGTTCGAATCGCCGGAGCAACTTCCGCGGCACTCGTGAGTTCGGCGCTGAAGCACCGGCACTTTCGCTTACGCACGGAACTCCGGTGAATGCGCATCCGTGCGATGACCCCAATCAGCATCGCCGAGTGCGCGCGGGTCCACAGTTACGAATGCGAAAGCTCGGATGATGACGACATGGCGACCGGCTGACCGCTGCTGAGGACGCGGTTCGACGTACTTAATACCGCTGACAGAGCATTCGATTCAGCAGCAACTCGCGGCACCGCATAGCCCTGGTCGATCGCGTCCGCATGGCGAATGTAAGCGCACTGGCAAGCTCGTTCCTAATGCTGCGACGCCTGAGCCATGTCGGGAGATTGGCATTGAGGCTGCATCTGTCACGCGTGGTACGACGTCGCATATACCGACGGACCGCTCGCTGCCGGCTCAATACGATTCTCGGTAAGCCGATGTACAGCGCTTGCATCGAACATTTCGCTCAGGCGTCGGACCACCGATGCAATGCGCTCCGAAGGCAAACGCCCAAGATGCCCAGCGATATCGAAGCTAGCGCGGGTCTCGGAAGCATCCGGACCAGTCGAAATCGATCGCAAGACTCGACACTGTGCACGACTCCAGTTGCGCGGAATCTCGATTCGGCTCGTTTGTGCATGATGCGTTTCGTTCGCTTATGTTATATCCATTACGTATAATATTGATGCCATGGCGTCCGCAACTTAGCGGCAGCTCTGACCGAATCCTTCCCTGACGGAATCTGCTCGGGTCCGCTCCCAGACGCTTCGCGCTTCTGCTACGCTTTAATCGAGTCCGAGGTAATTATCTATGAAGCTGGTGCGGCCCTCTCCTGCTTCTTTCGCTCAGCCTCGGGCTGTTTGCGATGCAATCGGAGGGTGCCAGGTTCGGCCGCCGGTCATACGACTACTACTCCGGCCCGAACGTGCCCTCGGAGTTTTATTGGAGCCGGCTCCAGTACACTTCCGGCTATGCCAGCGGCAGCAGCTACGGCTTTCGCGGTTTTCGCGGCGGCTGGTCCAGGGATTATCCCAAGGCCGACAACGATTGCCTGATCGCCCTGCGGCGTCTGACCCGCATCAACTCTCCCTCGCCGCTGAACGTCGCCGATCTCGATAGCGACCATATCTTCGACTACCCCTGGATCTACGCCGTCGACGTGAACACCTGGACCTTCACCGACGAGGAGGCCAAACGCCTGCACGATTATCTTTTGAAGGGCGGCTTCCTGATGGTGGACGATTTCCACGGCACCGACGACTGGGAGCATTTCATGGCCGGCATGCGCAGGTGCTGCCCGACCGGCCCGTGGAGGATCTCAAGGATGACGACGAGATCTACCACGTCCTGTACGACATCAACGAAAAGTTTCAGATCCCCAGCGAGGTCTACGTCAACACCGGCCGAACCTATGAGAAGGACGGCTACGTGCCCAAGTGGCGCGCCATCCGCAACGACCACGGGCGCATCATGGTGGCCATCTGCGCCAACATGCATCTGGGCGACGCCTGGGAGTGGGCCGACAGCCCGCGAGTACCCCGAGAAGTTTTCCGGACTTGCTTTTCGCATCGTCCTCAACTACATCACCTACTCCATGACCCATTAGGCATGAGCCGCGACGCCTCTCCGACACTCCTGCGACAGCCCACGAGCCCATGTTCGAGTTCTTTTTTAAGTATCCGCGTTCGGTGTATGCACGCGGCCAATTTGCCCTCTTGGGGGCATGGCCGAAGTGGATGCTGGTGCTGCTGATCCTGGCCGCGGCCGCCGGCTCTGGCTTGGCTGATCCGCTCCCGCCTGGCGCAAGCCGCGCCGGTCATGCGCGGTTGGCGAGCCTGGGTGATCTGGGGCTTGCAGACGCTGCTGGCCGCGCTGCTGCTGGTGCTGCTGTGGCAGCCGGCCATCACCGTCGCCGAGTTGAAGCCGCAACAAAACATCATCGCCGTGCTGGTGGACGATTCGCGCAGCATGGCCATATCCGAGGACGGTGTCCACGCGCCAGGCCCAAGCCGTCAAGGCGCTTCAGAACGGCGTCCTGGCCAGCCTCAACCGCTCCTTTCAAACGCGCCTGTACCGCGTCGACGACGTGCCCGCCCGCATCGACAGCCTCAAGGATCTGAAACCCAACGCGCCCTCCACGCGCATCGGCGACAGCCTCAAGCAGTTGAGCGAGGAGACTTCCGACCTGCCCATCGGCGCCGTGGTGCTGCTCAGCGATGGCGACGACAACACCGGGGGCATCAGCGCGGACGCCATCAACGCGCTGCGCGCCCGCCACATTCCCGTTCACACCGTGGGCTTCGGACGCGAGCGCGCCGCGCATGACGTGGAACTGGACGATGCCGTGGTCGCTCCCCGCGCCTTGGCCGACTCCCGCCTCGCCGCCAAGATCACCTTGCATCAACGCGGATACGCCGGCGCCAAGATCAACCTGACGGTGCGCGATGTCAGCACCGGCCAAGCCAAGGTGCTGGCCGCTCGCACCATCACCCTGGGGCCGGACGGCAACCTCCAGACCGAGACTTTGATGTTCGATATCGGCGGCGCCGGCGCCAAAACGCTCCAGATCGCGGCTGCTCCGCTCCCGGGCGAGGAGAACACGGCCAACAATACCTTGACCCGCGTGGTGAATGTCGGCTCCGACCCGCGCCGCATCCTCTATATCGAGGGTGAACCGCGCTGGGAGTACAAGTTCATCCGCCAGGCCGAAGAGGACGACCGCATGGTGCAGATCGCCTCCATGGTTCGCACCAGCGAAAACAAAATCTACCGCCAGGGAATCGCCGATCCCAAAGAGCTGGCCGACGGCTTTCCTTCTCGCGCCGGAGGATCTTTTCGCCTATCAGGGATTGATCATCGGGTCGGTGGAAGCGGGCTATTTCACTCCCGGCCAGCAGGAATTGATCCGCGAGTTCGTGGATCGCCGCGGCGGCGGCCTGCTGCTGCTGGGCGGCCAGTTCTCGCTGGCCGATGGCGGCTGGAACGCCATCGAACCTTACCGATCTGTTGCCGACCACGCTGCCCACCCAGGCGGGCACTTTTCATCGCGAGGCCGATCCGAGGAACGGCACCACCCATACCACAGCCGAGCTGGCGCCGCGCCGGCGTGGATAGCATTATCACGCGCCTGGTTGACGATCCCGCCGCGAACGCCGCCAAGTGGAAGAAGCTGCCCTACCTGATGGACTATGAAGATCCCGGCACTCCCAAGCCGGGCGCGGCCGTTCTCGCCAACATGATTACGCCCGAAGGCCGAAAGCTGCCGTTGCTGATTACGGAAAACTTCGGCCGCGGCCGCACCGCGATCATGGCCACCGGAGGCAGTTGGCGTTGGCAGATGAGTTCGCCGCTGGGCGACACCGCTCACGATTTGTTCTGGCAGCAGCTGCTGCGCTGGCTGGTTTCCGATACCCCCGGCCACGTAACAGCTTCCGTCCCCGCTCAGATGCTGCTCGACAACGGCGCCGTCACTCTCACCGCCGACGTTCGCGATCAACAGTACAATCCCGCTCCCGATGCCAAGGTGGAAGCGCATATCCTGGGCCCGAGCGGCGTCAGCGCGCTGGTCGAGATGTCGCCGGTGCCCGATAATCCCGGCCAGTTCCAAGCCGCCTGGTCCGCTCCCAAGACCGGCGCTTATCTGACCGAGGTCACGGCCCAGCGCGGAACGCAACGGAATTAGGCCGCGACGTACTAACCTTTCAGCGCATGGACGGCGTCGCGGAGAATTTCCACACCGAACAGAATCGCGAACTGCTGGAACGCCTCGCCACCCAAACCGGCGGACAATATTGGAAGCCCGCCGACCTCGGCAAACTCGCCGGCGCCATTCCTTTTTCGGAGGCTGGCGTGACCATGCGCGAGACCAAGGATCTGTGGGATTTGCCGCTGGTCTTCCTGGTGTTGCTGCTGCTGCGCTTTTCCGAGTGGTGGCTGCGGCGGAAGTGGGGGATCGTTTGACAGGCGCGTAGCGACGGTGCCCGTCCCGAAACCTACCGATTTCGAAACGTCCAAAACAGGAACGGGGCCGCGTGTTTTGGCGGACTGATTTTGTGAGAAACTTAGGGAGTCTGGAAACGAAGGCGATGGAAAAGCCGACGGCTATCTATTTGTCTGCAGACTATTGGCCAAGATCATGAAGTGCCGGAGGAATACGCACCGCATTGGGGCGGCCAAACGCTTCACAGAATCCTAACTCACGACGTCGCGCTCAGATGCGCAGAGAAGCCGGAACAGCACAGTACTCGTTTTCTGACTTCAAGGCCTATCGCCTTACAGCATAAGAATGGAATCTGCAGTCTATTGTCTTAGAGGCCATTATGTCGGCCTGCTGAATGCGGTTATTCGCGGTAGAAGCTGGCACCAGACCAAGATTTTGTTGGAGAACCCACGCGAGCCGCAACAGCTTCCGCCCTTCTGTACGAAATGCGGCGCTGCCAATGTTTCCGCCTGCCAACACTGCCAAACTGCGATTGGAAGGCAGTACCCGGGAGTCATACCTGCCTACTGCGGCGGTTGCGGAAAGCCCTACCCTTGGACAGAAACGGCCCTATCTGCCGCAAAAGAGTATACCGATGAGCTCCAAGCGCTGAATGTGGAAGAAAAACTCGCACTGAAGGAAACATTCGACGATCTTACGAGCGACACGGCTCGAACGCCAGTGGCAGCACATCGCTTCAATAATTTGATTAAGAAGATTGGCCCGGTTGCGGGCGGCGTCCTCAAACAAATCGTCGTAAGCGTGGCGACCGAGGCCGCAAAGAAGTCATAGGGCTTTCGTGAGGCCTGGCGCGGTGACCTGCAGTTTCCCGACCCTACTTCTGGCGTTCGTACTTGTAGTCGCCGGACACATGCCCCTCGATAAGGTGGGTCGCGATGCCATGGTCGTCCCGGATGAACCGGTACGTCAGTCCGGTGCCGGAAAAGTTGGTTTCCGACTGTGGAAAAACACGCTGCTTCGGCCCTCCGTTCACGCTGATGAACAGTGCACCGCCAGAGAAACTAACCTCAACCGTGCGGGGGCCCTGGATATACGGCCCCTTGTAGACGCCCACATATTTCGCCATGATTTCGGGAGCGACTTTCACCGCCGATTTCTCGTCATCGGAGAGCTTGCCGACCCAGTGCTCTTGTCCGTTATCGGCATTTTCATTGCAGACGGATTCGAGCATCTCCGTGTCGGCAGCCAACTGCGCGCGAACTGGCACCGTCCAAGCCTTGGAATAAGCTCCGGGATCTTGGAACGTCACCGTTATTTCCAGGTGGCCGAAATCGGTGCGCCGATAGCGCTCCGTCATGCGCAACGCCTCGGTATGGGGATAGCCGTCGAGGAGCCATGTCCGGTCGTTGAATCCCGAACTCTCCACCACCAGCGTATCCCCGTCCCAGTGGCCTACCGCGTATCCCATCCAGCTCGGGTTGGGATTGGTCTCCAAGGCGCGGCCATCCATGAAGATCTGACGGTAAGTGAGATCTTCGTTCAGGATGACGATCATCGTGGGAGTCTGGAGGAACCTCTTCATGCCTCCTGTGCCGGCGCTGTAGCCCGGACCCTCGGGCAGACAACGGTAACGCGGGTTGTCCTTGGAGAAGCTCTCAGCGCGCTGCCGAACCAACGCTTGCGCCCAAGGCTGAACGTCGGCGGGCTTGAGGTCCCCGATATTGCGGACCGCGATATTGCCGACCGCCGAATCAATGGGCATGGCCCACAGACCCGTGAAGTCGGGCTTGCCATCGGCGGTGCGCGGCGCCGGGGCGCTGAGGTTTGGTTTGCCATCGGCGGTGCGCGGGATCCCCGGCGTGGGGAAGTTGAGCCATTGAGCGCACAGTGAAACTGGAAACAGCCCTAAGGCCGCTGCGATCGCGGTTCTGTTCATGAGGGTTCTCCTGCTCAGCCCGGGAACACTACTGTTCATCGAACAAATTCGAGACGAGTATACACCCACACTCACACCACCGCTCTTTTCCGGGCGGTGTCCCATAGCGACAGAAGCCCACGCCGACAATCCGGCGCTATGTCCACCATGGTCATCCCGCGGTGCGCGGTCGTTTATAATCGGAATGCTCTTGGGCCAATACACCAACACCCGCTCCCTCCGGTCACGGCTCGGAAACTGCGAGGAGGCTGCGGTTAGATGGGACTTTTCGCGCCCTGGTTCCTGGCCGGCCTCGCGGGGCTCGCGCTTCCGCTCTACCTGCATCTGTTGAAGAAGCTCAAATCCACGGCCAAGCCGGTGCCCTCGTTGATGTTCTTCGAGGCCGTACGCAAGCCTCCACCCGTCATCGCCGGCTGCGCTATTTCCTGCTGCTGTCGCTGCGGCTGCTGTGGCTGCGCTGTTGATCCTCGCCTTCGCCAATCCCTTCATCAATCGCAACGCGGCCGCTCTCGCCAGCAACCGGCTGGTGCTGCTGGTGGTGGACAATTCCTTCAGCATGCGTGCCGGAACTCGGTTAGCCGACGCCAAGGACGCGGCCATCGGCGTGCTGGCTGGAAAAGGCGCCGCGCGGGCGCAGGTGGCGGCGTTTGGCTCGCAATTGCGGCTGATGACTCAACCAATCGAAGATCAATCGGCGCTGCGTGCCGCCGTGCAGGCCATTCAGCCCGGCGATGGCCACGGTAACTTCGGCGAGCTGGCGCGCGCCGTGCGTGCCATGGCCGAGAGCGTCCATACTCCCATCGAGCTTCATCTGTTCAGCGACATGCAACGCAGCGAACTGGCCGCCACATTCTCCGACATGGCGCTGCCCGCCAACGTCACACTGGTGACGCATGCCGTGGTCGGCAAGGCGCAACCCAACTGGACGGTCGAATCGGTGGATGCGCCCGGACAGGTGTGGGGCAAGGACGCCAAGCCGATTCGCGTACAAGCCGTGATTGCGGGCTACGGCACTCCCGCCGCCCAGCGCAGCGTGTCGCTAGTGGTGAACGGCAAGACCACCGCAACCAAGACAGTCTCAGTTCCGGCGAACGGACGCGCCACCGTCGACTTCCCGGCGCTCGAAGTGCCCTACGGCTTCAGCCGCTGCGAGGTGAAGATCGACGCCGCCGACGCGTTCCCGGCCGACGATCTCCGCCGCTTTGCCGTCGAGCGCTCCGACCCACAAAAGGCTTTACTGATTCACAATTACGGCGACAACCGTTCACCGCTTTACGTCGGCGCCGCGCTTTCCGCGGCCGCGCAATCGGCCTTTAGCCTCGAATCGATCAACGTCAACGAAGCCGCCGACCGCAAGCCATCCAATTACGCTTTCATCATTCTCTCCGATCTCAATTCGTTGCCTTCGCTGCTCGAAAATTCACTCACCGAGTACGTGCGCTCCGGCGGCAGTCTTCTTATCGCCGCTGGCACCTCGGCCGGCGCCCGCTCGCAGATTCCTATTTTCGGCGCGCACATCATCGAGACCCGCGATTATAGTCGCGTGCCCGATCGTTACATGGCGGTGGGTTCGAGCGACTCCTCCTACCCCGCTGTCGCCAAGGCCGGCGGATGGCCGGGCGTAAAGTTCTTCTACGCGCTGAATGTTGATCCCGGCGTCGGTCCGGGCGCTGCGCGCGTCATCGTTCGCCTGGGCGACCAGACGCCGCTGTTGCTCGAGAAACGTATCGGCGAGGGTCGCGTGGTGCTGCTCACTTCCGGGCTCGACAACCTGACCAACGATTTTCCCTTGAATCCGGCCTTCGTTCCTTTTATTGAGCAGACCGCGCGCTATCTTGCGGGCAGCGAACGGCAGGGCGGCGCGCGACCCGTGGATGCGTATCTCGAGTTGCGCAATGCGAGAGAGCAAGCACAGGGCGTCGAAGTCACCGATCCCGAAGGGAAGCGCCCGCTCACGCTGGGCGAGGCCGCGTCCGCGCAGTCGTTCCAACTGACCGAGGCCGGCTATTATCAGCTCCGGCTGGCCAATGGCCGCCAAGACGAAGTGGGAGTCAACGCCGATCCCAAAGAATCGAACCTGGACGTTATCCCCGACGATGTTTTGGCTTTGTGGCAGGGCAGCAAAGGCGGGCAATCCTCGCAAGTTGCTTCGGCGCCCGGCACGGCACCACCGCAACAAGATGCCGCAGAGCTTCTGGTGGTACGTAATGCTACTGGTCCTGATTGCGGCAGTTGCCGAATCGGCCGTGGCCAGCGGCTACCTGGGCACGCAGCGCGAAGAGGACACGCAAAAAACGTAATCCCTCCCACGTTACCGCAGGAGGGAGCTTTTACTTACGGACTGGATGATTCGAGCGGATGAAACTTAACGGAACAGCCGCGTCTCGGCGTGTTCTTGTTCGTGATCCTTCCGATGGTGCTGAAGCATGCTGGGATTCTGACCCTGCTTCTTCGGCCCCTGCTTCTGTCGCGTCTGTTGCTGTTGACTCTTCTGGTTTTGCTTGATTTTGGTGTTCATACGTGGAACACTCCTTTCTCTTAATAGATAACATACCGGCAGGAAGGGATGCCGGAAAGTGGGCTCGCGCTGCGCGCATTGAAAATAGAGGAGAGTCAATGCCCAAAACACGGAGGAGTCACCCTGCCCAGTCTGAAAGCCAAAGTGGCCGTGGAGGCCATCAAGGCGCACAAGACGGGAGCGCAGATCGCCCAGATGTTCGGCGTCCACCCGACGCAGGTGGGAGGCTGGAAGAAACAAGCGCTGGCCGGTTTGCCGGACATCTTCGGCAACGGCAGCGAGCAGGTGCGCCGGCAGTCCGACGCTGAAAAGGACGAGCTCTACAAACAGATCGGCCAACTGAAAGTGGAGCTGGACTTTCTCAAAAAAAGAGCTGGCCTCATCGACTGACGACAAACGGCAATGGATCGATCCCGCTCACTCGCGCCTCAGCATCCAACAGCAGTGCGAACTGTTGGGAGTGCCGCGCTCGACCTACTACTACCAGCCGCGACTGGAGAGCGCGGAGAACCTGCGGCTGCTCCGCCGGCTCGACCAACTGTATCTGAAGCGTCCGTTTTTCGGAAGCCGAAAAATGGCCGTCGAGCTGGAGGTGAACCGCAAGCGCATCCAACGGCTGATGCGCATCCTGGGCATCGAAGCCCACTATCCGAAACCGAACCTGAGCCGTCCTCAGCCGGGTCATCAGATCTACCCATACCTGCTGCGCGGCGTGACGATCGAGCGGCCCAACCACGTCTGGAGCACCGATATTACTTACCTTCCGATGCGTGGCGGCTTTCTCTATCTGGTCGCGGTGATGGACTGGTTCAGCCGCTTCGTGCTCAGTTGGGAACTCTCCAATACGATGGAAACCGGTTTCTGCCTGGCCGCGCTGGAGGCAGCGTTTGGTTTCGGCCAACCCGAGATCTGGAACACCGATCAGGGCTCCCGCAATCTGCCGCGGTAGAATTTAAACAGAGGGCCTAATGACAAGCTTGGATAGCTATATCGATTGGGCCGGCTGCGAGTTAGTTGAACGGATACCCGGCAAGGTGTCGGGGCGCCCCGTTGTACGCGGCACCCGCATTCTCGCGGATACGATCGTTCAGGACGCCGAGCTTGGTTCGCCCTTGGAAGAAATTCAAGAGAATTTTCCCGACTTGTCGCTTGCCACGATTCAGCGGCTCATTTCTTTTGCTCGCTCGCACCGCGAACAGCGCGTGCCGTGAAAGTTCTGTTCGATCACAATCTGCCGCACAAGCTAAGAACCAGCCTTGACGCGTTCGGCAAGCACGAAATGGTTACCGCCTCCTACATGGGATGGGGTGATCTGAAAAACGGTGAGCTGCTACGGACGGCGGAAGAAAGCGGCATTGAGGTTCTTGTTACCGGCGATCAGGGCCTTCTTTATGAGCAGAACCTTACCGGTCGGCGGCTCGCGATTGTAGCTCTCTCAACGAACAATTGGCCTATCGTCAAGAACTATTTTCCACAGATTCTCGCCGCGATTGATAGCGCGGTCCCTGGTTCGTATCAAGTAGTCGAGTGCGGCACATTCAGCCGGAAGAGAGCCCCCGGCGAGTAGTGCGCACCTTCCCGAAGTTTCGTAAAAGGGAATCGAACCCAGATCTTGGAGGAGGTGGGGTCGGCTCGTCTGAATCCCTTCTTGGGATGGGGATCTGGAGCGATGTCCAAAACCCTCACGACGACCTCTTCGGTAAATTTCAAACCACTTGCTTTGCATTTTAACGGGCAGTCTTCGATGACCCGCGCGTAGTAGGTTAGGAAGTTAGCCCAGACTTCCTTCTTGCCTGGAATACTGCGATCAAGACTTTGTAAGCGAAGATATTTGTCGAGTTCGTTGCGAAAACTGCTAAGGTTCATTATGGGACCGAGTTCCGCAAAGTATGTCGTGTCGGCTGCAAGCTTCCTACCAGGGCCTTCACGGTGTTATCGATCACCTCTTGATGTTTGTCGAAGAGGCTGACTATTTTTTTCGCTGGTGCGCGATCCATCACGGGATGCGCCACCCAATCACAGTGAAACTGAAGCGAGGGGAATGTTAAGCTGTCGCCATTTAGCTCCATTAGTTTCCGAAGTTCGACGAGGATGTAAACTACCTGCTCCTCCGACGTTATCGGTCTCGCCAGCGCGCGCTCCAGCTTGCTCTTATGTCGTCCTTCATGCTCGACGGCAATTATAACCGGAACGTGGATCACAACCCTCAGCCAATGGGACACCACCGGTGTTCTTCGCATTTCTCACGCTATCCCGGCGATTGATGGCGCGATCTTTAGGAGGACGGTTTAATACCTTCCTCTGATAAGCGAGATGTATCGCCCCGAAATCACCTTGCGATTGCTGCCGTCGATAAGTATGCCCTCGTCAAACTGAATCGTAAATTCGCTGCGGGTGATCGCGCGTTGCAGTTCGTCATCATTCCCCTTCGGCGGCAGTTTTGGCGCGGGATGGACGGCGAGGAAAGTAAATCCAATTTCCCCGGCTTGCGCGATCTTCACGAGGCCCTGTTTCCCGACGAGGTTTTGCAAGCGAGATAGGACATCCACATCACCAATTCGCACCACGGCGTGCTGATCCGTTCGCTTACCGTCCCAGAATTCTATGATTGCCGCCTTGATCCGCAGTCTTGAGGCTGCGGAGAAATTTCCGTCCATGCTGAAGTTGAACGGATCAACAATCAGGCTCATGATGCGGTCCGGCTTGGCCCGTTTCTGGTGCAGCTTGTAGCCGACGTCAAGCGTGTTGGCATCGAGTATGACCGGCGACCAGAATGGGTGCAGCTCAAGCGCCAGGCCCTGCTCCGCGTTCACCTCGGCAAGCAGGCCCTTTATCGCCTCAACGTTGTCCAGCGTCGCGCCGCCTTTCAGGCGCCCCTTCAGGCAGTCCGTGATGATTGATGAAATGCTCCCTCCGTCAAGTGTCTTCTGTGCTTTGTCCCAGATCTCGATGTCCGAATCCTTGATGTATATCGTTTTGTTAGGTATAGCGTTGTCCCTCTGCACATACTATACGCATACTTATACGTATATTGTCAACTGGGATCCGGGATTGTCGGGCAAAATGTGGATTCCCCGGACATCACATGCCCTTACGCCGCGAACTGAACAGCGGATTTTTGTCGATGAATCCATAAGCGAGAGCCTCGCCGGAGTTCAGAAACGTTTGCTCCGCAGCGCCCCTTCTTCGCCGGACTTCAACGCGCTCCGTTGCTTCGCAATGCGATATGCTTCAATTGTTAACGTAGGCCACGCGGTTGGGAGGTTCCATGACTGCCCGCGAACAACTTCACGCATACATTGCGCAACTGGAACAACGTCTGCGCTGGAGCACCGTGCTGCGCGGCTTTGCCATTCTCACCGGCGGCGCTTTGGTGGCGACGCTGGTGCTGGTCACTATCGCCAACGCGCTCGCCTTTTCGCATGGAAGCGTCACCGCCGCTCGCTTCGCGCTGATCTTGATTCTGGCCATTGCCGCTGCCGCCGGATTGGCGCTGCCCTTGCGCCGCCTGACCCGCCGCCGCGCCATCGGAACCGCCGAAGCCGCCTTCCCGCAATTCCAGCAGCGCCTCACCACGTTCACCGAGCGCGACGGCCAGGATCCTTTTATCGAGCTTCTTGCCGGCGACACGCTCGACGTCGCCCAATCCGCCGAGCCCACGCGAATTGGTCACCGACCGCCGCCTTTGGATCTCGCTTGGCACCGGCGTCGGCGCCTTCGCCATCCTGATCTGGATGATCGCCGCCGGACCCGGGCTTTCTCGGTTACGGCGCTTCGCTGCTGTGGACCGGTCCGCACCGCGACAAGCCCGCGCTCTACGACCTGCGCGTCACTCCCGGCGACGCCGTCGTGCGCCGCCATGCCGACCAGATGGTTTCCGCGCTTCCCACCGGCCTGCGCTCGCCCAGCGTCAAGGTGCATGCGCGCTTTCAGAGCTCCTCCAAGTGGGAAGAGATTGCGATGCAGCCCAAGGCGGCCGGCAGTTTCGCCGGCGGCTATGAATTTCTGTTTGCCGGTTTGCCCGAGAACGTCGAGTATTACGTCACCGCCGGAGCGATGACGTCGAAGCACTTCAATATTCGCGTCACCGATTTGCCCGCGGTGAAACAGATTCGCGTCACCTACCATTACCCCGCCTGGACCGGCATGCCGTCTGAGGTGGAGGAGCGCGGCGGCGATCTGCGCGCCGTCACCGGCACCGAGGCCGAACTCGAAATTTCGACCGATCGTCCGCTTCCAGGGCGGCCAGATCCAGCTCGATAACGGGCAGCAGATCCAACTCACCGGCGGCCAGAACAACGTCTATCACGGCACCGTCAAGATGGATCACGACGGCGTCTATCACGTCGCCGGCATTGAGCAGGGCCAGCCCGTTCGCGTCAGCGAGGATTTTTTCATCGAGGCCCGCAAAGCCAACCCGCCTCAGATTTCGTTGGCGCGTCCCGGCCGCGACTATCACGCCAGCCCCATCGAAGAGGTAACGGTTGCCGCCAAGGCCACCGACGAGTACGGCCTGCACGAGCGTCGCGCTGCATTATTCGGTCAACGGCGGCCCCGAGACCACGGTGGATCTGCTCCATAAAAAGGGCGCGAAACAGGCCGACGGCTCCACCACGCTTTCGCTCGAGAATTTCAAGCTGGTTCCCGGCGATCTGGTGAGCGTCTACGCCACCGCCAAGGACGGCAACGCCGAAGCCCACACCGATATGATGTTCATCCAGGCCGACCCGTTTGAGCGCGAGTTTTCGCAATCGCAAAGCATCGGGCGGCGGTGGTGGAGGAGGCGGTGGTGGTGGCGATCCATCGGCCGAGATCTCGCAGCGCGAGAAGGAGATCATCTCCCAGACTTTCAAACAGCAGGGCGATAAGAACGCGACCCAACAGCAGGCTGCCGACATCGCCAAGCTGCTGTCCCAATCCCAATCCACTTTGCACGATCAGGCCATCACGCTTTCCGGCCGCTTGGAGGCGCGCGAGTTGACCGATGAAGTGAAGGCCATCAGCGATTTCCAGAAGGATATGCTCGCAGCTTCGAAGGCCATGGAGCCGGCCGCGCAACAATTGCAGCAGCAGAAGTGGAAGGACGCGATCCCCAATGAGCAGAAAGCTCTGCAATCGCTGCTGCGCGCCGAAGCCACCTTCCGGCAAATTCAGGTTGCGTTTGGAGCGCAAGGGGGTGGAGGCGGCGGGGGCGGCGCGGCGCGCGATTTGGCGCAGCTCTTCGAGCTGGAGCTCGATACCCAGAAAAATCAATACGAGACTCCGCAACGCGCGGCCGCTAGCGCCGAGCAAAAGGCGAAAGAGATCGACGATGCGTTGAAGAAGCTCGACGAACTGGCCAAGCGCGAGGAGGATCTGGCGCAGCAGCAGCGCAACGGCACCCAGACTGCCGAGCAAAAATGGCAACAGGAAATGTTGCAACGCGAGGCGGAGCAGCTCCAGCAAGCAGATGGAGCAGCAACTTCGCGCAAAATGGCCAGCAAGGGCAGCAGAGCGGGCAGCAGCCAAAGCAATTCGGGCAGTCCAGGCAATCCGGTGGACAGGCGGGCACTTCAATCCGGACAGTTCCTCCGGCAGCCAGTCCCAACAGTCGCCCCAGCAGTCCGGTGATCAGGCCGCCGACAGCCGTCAACAGGCGGCGCAACAGGCGCTCGACCGCTTGCGTCAAGCCAACGAGGATATGCGGCGCGCGGTTTCGCAGAATGCCAGCGCCGCCGATTCCCGCCGCGCGGCCGACCGCTTGCGCGAAGCCACCGACCTGCTGGGCGGATTGCAGCAGCAGGACGCCGCCGGCCGTCTCAACTCGATGGCCCAAACGGCCGATCAATTGGCGGCCCGTCAAAAGCAGCAAGCCGATCACGTGCGCGACTTGATGGCGCAGCAGAATGCCGCTCGCACCTGCGGCAAGCCGCTGACCTATCCTTCCCCGCAGGAAATCGACAAGATGGTCAACGATCGCCAACAGGTGAGCGATGACCTGGCGCGTCTTACGCAGCAAATGCGCAGCGCGGCGCGCGAGCTGGCGCCCACGCAACCGGCGGCTTCCACCAAGTTGCGCGGCGCGCTGGATGGCATGGACGAAAGCGATCTCAATACCCGCATGCAACGCAGTTCGGATGGGCTGCGGAGCGGCACTTTCTCCGATCCGGCCGAAACCGCCCTCACCAGCGACTTGCAAAAGTTGGGGCAGCAGGTCGGGGACGCGGCTCGCGCCCTGGGCAGTGCTCAGCACAGTTCCGAGGACGCCGCGCTCAACCGCGCCATGGACGATCTATCGCGTCTGCGCGACCAACTGGCGGGACTCGGCGGAACAAGGTGAGCCAGACCGCGCCGGTCAGCCCAGCGGCCAGCAGTTCCAACCCGGCCAACTAAACCGCGACGGGCAACCAGGTCAGGCCGGTCAAAACGGTCAACAACCTGGCCAAACCGGGCAGGCAGGACAACAAGGGCAACAGGCAGGTCAAGTTGGTCAGGCCGGCGGAGGCCAGGCGGGTCCGGTTGGCAATCGCGTCGCCGGTCCGGTGGGCAATGCGGTGGGTGGCGCCACCAACGGCGGCCGCAACGTGCGCGGCGGTTACGACATGGGCAATACGCGCATCTCCGGTCAGGCCGTGGCGCCGCAACAAGGTCCGAACCCGGCCGATACTCAGCGCCAGATCGACCAGGGATTGAACCTTCTCAACCAGGTTCGCGCCGTGGTGCAGGATAGTCCCGAGGCGCGGCGCGAGTTGCAGTCTCTGATCGATCAAATGCGCAATCTGGATCCCAGCCGTTTCCCCGGGAATCCCGGCTTGGTGGAGCAGATGCACCAGCAGCTCATCAGCAACGTGGACGCACTGGAATTGCAACTGCGCCGCCAACTGGATGAGAAGCAGGGCGGCACGATTCGCAATACGGATCCGGCCAAGGTGCCCGCCGGCTATCAGGACTCGGTCGCCGAGTACTACCGCAAACTCTCCGGCGGCGGTCACTAACCACCGACCGTCGATGCACGCGGCGCGGCGTTACCGAACGCGCACTGGGCGTTTCGGCTCCTGAGTGGGCCATTGAATCACCGGACGCCGCTTGTGCATCGCGCAGTCCCTCAAGAACAGATTGATGAGGTTTTGATAGGGCATTCCCAATTCGGCCGCCATTTCCTTGAAGTAGTTCACCGCGGCGGTATCCAGGCGAATGGTGATCTGGCGCTTGAGTTGATTGGCGTACGGATTCTTGCGGGACTTGGAAAAATCGTATTCACTTCTCATCGGAGTCTCCAGTAAATCTGCTCTTCCTGCGCTGTCGCGCGCCTTGCGGAGATTAAGCGGATCACGGAATCGGTTTCCGAACAGCATTGACTGACAATCAGGCAGCGGGCCTGAAAGCTATAACCGAGCAGCACGAAGCGTTCTTCTTCCTCCGAGTGATCCGGGTCGTCGATCAAGCGAGCGTTCTCGTCCAGAAAAACAGTCTGCGCTTCCTCGAACGAGACGCCATGCTTGATTAAGTTGGATCGGGCCTTGCGGCGATCCCAGGCAAATTCAATATTGCCCACATAATTATCCTAGCATTATCGGTCGCAACCGAGAGAGGAGCGCGTTTCTTCGGCGCGGAGCTACTCACGGCTTAGCTGTGGGTATCCAGCCCCGGCCTATTTCTTCCAACAGCCCGCAACCGGGCCTGTGACGAGTACCAAAGAGGGAGAACAAATCCGTATTGCGCCACTTACACAAATGTGACGGCCCACGATGCGTGGGAGAAAGGATAAGTCAAATACTATGTTCTTCGTTCGATCGATCCTCTGGTGTTTACTTGTCGTGGCGGCAGCCGGGGCAGAGAAAAGTGCGGTTCTCAGCGGCCCAGCTACTCCTATCGGCCCGGCGTACTCTTCCGAGGTCATTCAGGCCATGCTGCGCTCTCCAACGCTGCCAACGGGATTGCGCCTGTATGACAAACAGCAGGCCTTCGCAAACATAGCCAACGAGATGAACACAAACAGATACGCCCGACAGAGTAGCCACACCGGTTACAGCGTGGAACTATACATGCCGAGCGCCTGGCTAGGAATGAAGCGGGCGCGGGCCATAAAGGAGTTTAAGGCATTCGGCATGGATGATGTTGAGGATGGCGATCGGCTGCCCATAATTCGCGTCCATATCTCGCCCGACACCCCGATCTACCTGACAGCAGCCGGTACGGCAAGTTCTCATAGCGTTGAGCACGTCGTGTTACGCTCGATCGACAGGTCGGTGGTTGTACAACCAGCATTTATCGAACCGACCGAGACGCCAGTACAAAACACCTTCGGAGCACGACTACTCTACACTGGCGCGACCGCTGCATTCTCCCTGGCGGATCTCGATAAGGTACGCTCCACATCGCGGGACGAGGAGTTCCTCGTCACCATCATTGGACAGGATACCAGGCGTATTCGCGACTTTAGAGTGAAGCGGAAGAATTTCCAAGCATTGGGCGATTGATGTACTTCACAACCTGCAGCGGCTGCTGAATGATGCCGGCGATTTAGCGGGATTCCAGAGTCCGTTATCAGCACAGCGCCTGGCGCTGCCTGGCAGTGGCTCCGCAGGGGGAAGAAGCACGTCAAGTAGACGGCTGCTCGCCGCCAGATGGCTGGCTACTGCTTCTCTCGGACCTCTTGCGCTCCGCGCGGTCGCGAAACATCGCACGGGCGGCCCAGATAAGCCCGGCTAGGAGCACGATGACCATGAGCACGCGCAGAGCGGTGGCCAGCATGGCCGCGTCGATGATGGGCCACTCGAACCGGAACTGCCTCAACTGATCCGCGCGGTCTATCATCCAATGCCAGGCGGTATGCGCCACTAGCGCCGACAGGATGATGGTGCCCATGCGTTCCGCGACGACATACCGGAACAGGAGCTCGATCACCGGCACCATCACAGCAAGCACCAGCAATTGTCCCAGCTCCACGCCGATATTGAACCCCAGTAGCGACGTCAAAAGATGCGATCCGGCAAACTGCAGCGTCTCCTTCAGCGCAAACGAGAAGCCGAACCCGTGCACCAGACCGAACCCAAATGCGATCATCCAACGGCGATGCACGCTGGCTCCGCCCACGATATTCTCGAGCGCCATATACACTATGGAGCACGCAATCAGCGTTTCAATCAGCGGAGGAAACCAGAGCGCGCTGGGCGCGAAGTTGTAGGCGGACGCGATCAGGGTGATGGAATGGGCCACGGTGAACGCGGTCACGATCGGGATGAGCGCGCGGAAGCGGCGGAAAGGTATCACCAGGCAAAACAGAAACAGCAGGTGATCGGTTCCGTCCAGAATGTGCATGAACCCCAGCTTCACGAATCGCAAGGCTGCCTGGTGCCAGCGCGGATCGAGCTGAACTAAGCCGGGATCGCCAGCGAATTCGAAGGCCCGGATAGCGCCGCCGGGCGGCAGGAAGCGCAGTACGGTGACGGTTCTCAGCCCCAGGCGAGCCAATTCGGAGTGAATCGAAAAGCGGGCTTGGTCGGAATGGATGGGATATTCCAGGATCGTGTCGAGCAACACCTGGTCCCACACTACGCTGGTGGCATTGTTGAGTCTCGGGCCAAGAATATGCGCCAGCGCGGCATCATATGTCGCGAAGGACAGGTCCGACTCAAGCGACACGCGGCTCGCGAGCACCTCGGGTTTCGGCAGAAGATTGTCATCTTCGTAAACATCCAGCGCGCCGGCGATCCACAGATTCACGGCGTCGGGAAGGATGGCGTCCACCCGTTCGAGATCCAGATAGCCGGAGCCTTGTTGCGGAAACTCGACGTCGCGCATCGCCTTCAGCGGCACACGAACCATCACCCGTAGATGTTTGCCTTCGGGCCGGAAGAACGCCTGCACGGTAACGTCGTTCGGGATGTTGTGAGCAGCTGCGAGATGAGGTAGCAGCAAACAAGATGCCAATGCCGCCGCTGCCCGGTAAATCGCAAAAGGTAGCCGCACGTGCATGCATCTTATCCCAGATCGCTGACGTTCGGCTGAGCGCGTCAGGTGATACACTTTGACAAATGTTCCGACACTTGTAATAGAATATCTACCGTTCGACAGGTTTCGCGAGCGGACTTGCCGAAAGAGGCCCGCTCTCGAAGGAGGCTAAAAAACATGCAGATCAATTTCCGTATTGGCGTAGCGTTTTGCGCCACCCTGATGATCCTCGGAATCAGTTCTGTGGTGTTGGGCAAAAAGGCTTCGGACCACGCCGGAACAGTTCAGGCGCCGAGGTTTGAAGTGGATCCGATGTGGCCCAAGCCTTTACCGAACCATTGGGTGATGGGCAATACGATCGGCGTCTCGGCCGACGCGCAGGACCATATCTGGATCATCCACCGGGCGGGTTCACTGGAAGCCAAAGAAGTCTATGCGACGGCCAATCCGCCCGCGGCGGAATGCTGCACTCCAGCGCCGCCGGTATTGGAGTTCGATCAGGCGGGCAATCTACTCGCGAGCTGGGGCGGCCCGGGCGCAGGCTACGAGTGGCCGGACTCGAACCATGGCATCACAGTCGATTACAAAGGGAATGTTTGGATCGGAGGCAACGGCCGCGGCGCAACGCCCGCTGGTACAGCTCCGGCCGAGGGCGCCGCTCGCGGCCCGGCCCCGTTCAACGACAACATGGTCTTGAAGTTCACGCAGAGCGGAAAGTTCCTGATGCAGATCGGTCACGCGGGCAAGAGCAAGGGCAGCAACGACGTGGACAACCTGAAAGGGCCGGCCAAATTATTTATCGACGCCAAGACCGATGAATTGTACGTCGCCGACGGCTACGGCAATCACCGCGTGATTGTATTCGACGCGGAAACCGGCAAGTACAAACGGCATTGGGGCGCTTACGGGAACAAGCCCGACGATACTAACCTGGGCCCGTACAAACCCGACGACCCACCCGCGCAGCAGTTCCGAAATCCCGTGCACTGCGCCGAACTTTCTAACGACCAGTTATTGTATGTCTGCGACCGGTCCAACGACCGCATCCAGGTGTTCAAACCGGATGGCACATTCGTGAAGGAAGTATTCATCGCGAAAAATACGCGCGGCGACGGCTCCGTTTGGGACATCGCTTTTTCGAAAGATCCACAGCAGAAGTACATCTTTCTGGCGGACGGAGCTAACGAGAAGATCTACGTGATGCTGCGCGACACGCTCGAGATCCTGACCAGTTTTGGGGACGGCGGCCGGCAGCCGGGTCAGTTTTACGCGGTGCACAGCATTGCCGCCGATTCGAAAGGCAACATTTATACCACCGAAACTTATCGCGGGCAGCGAGTCCAGAAGTTCGTCTACAAAGGCTTGGCCACGGTCACCAAGAAAGACCAGGGCGTGGTCTGGCCGAAGCTCTAGCCCCGGGCCTGAGCGCGGCGTCCTATGATAAGGAGGGGAGCATAATGCATAATCCTGTGCGCATACTGGCGCTTGCCAGCCTGCCTTTTTCGGGGTGCTTGATGGGCGCAAGCCTCGCCAATAGCACGCCGACGTTCACCAAAGACGTCGCACCGATTCTGCAGGAAAAGTGCCAGGATTGCCACCGCAACGGATCCATGGCGCCGATGTCGCTGGTTACCTACGAAGAAACCCGGCCGTGGGCGAAGTCGATCAAGGAGCGGGTGGTGACCCGCAATATGCCGCCCTGGCATCTGGACAAGACGGTTGGAATCCAGCATTTTCAGAACGACATGTCGCTCGGCGACGAGCAGATTGCCGTCATTGCGCGCTGGGTGGATGCAGGCGCGCCGCTGGGCGATCCGAAGGACATGCCGCCTCCCAAGCAATGGCCGAATGACTACGGCTGGCAACTGGAGAAACAGTTCGGGAAGCCGGACTTCATCCTGAAATCGGATCCGTACACCATGCCGGCCAAGAGCCAGGATGCGTGGTTCAGCCCGCTAACGCCGATTCCAGTGACCGAGCCCCGATGGGTGCGGGCCGTCGAGATGCGGCCCGGCGACTCTGGCGGGGCGCAGGATTACTCATCACGCTCTAGCTTATCTTCAGCAGGAAGAACCGGGATCAGGCACCGGACTGCAAATGCAAGGTTTGTTGATGGAATGGGCCATCAACAAGAACTACGACATTTATCGCCCGAACACCGGGAAGCTGTTGCTGCCGGGATCGCGCATCTGGTGGGAGATGCACTATCACGCGGTGGGCGAGGAGATCCGCGATCATGTCGAGTTGGCTGTCTATCTCTATCCCAAAGGCGAGGAGCCGAAGTACCGGACTTTCCTGATGCCTTTCCCCGCCACTCCGGGCACCGCCGGGTTCGGCCAGCTGGATATTCCTCCCAACCAGATTGTGCAGACGGAAGGCTACACGGTGTTGCATTCGGCGGCCCGGCTGGAGAATTTCCAGCCGCACATGCACCTGCGCGGCAAAGCGATGCTGCTGGAGGCGATCCTTCCGGACGGCACCAAGCGAACGCTCAGCTATGTCGACCACTTCAACTTCAACTGGATGACGAACTACATTTACGCCGACGACGCCGCGCCCGTGGTGCCCAAAGGCACCGTCATCCACGTAGTGGCCTGGCATGACAACACTGCTTCCAATCGAAACAACCCTGATCCGAACCAATGGGTGGGCTGGGGCGACCGAACAGTGGACGAGATGGCTCACGCGTGGGTGAACGTAACCAATATCAGCGACGCGGACTACAAGGAGTGGGCAGCCAAGCACAGCCAGCAGCCCGCGCCAGCCCCCGCGGATAACTAGCAAAGAGACAAAGATGCGCTGTCATCGGTTCGCGCTAGCTGCTCTGGCTGGTATGATCCTGGCGGGTTATGCGGGCGTCGCCGCGCAGCAGTTGCAGACCGGACCCCGGCACGATTCCGGGCAAAGCGTAACGGCCGCTTTCGAGGGGTGGTTTCACAACCAGGACGGGAGCGCCAGCCTGCTCTTCGGATACTACAATCGAAATCTGAAACAGGAATTGGATATCCCGATCGGCGCAGAACAACAAGATCGAACCGGGGGGCCCCGACCAGGGCCAGCCGACTCACTTTTTCCCGCGCAGGCAGTGGGGCATCTTCACCATAACCGTGCCCAAGGATTTCGGATCAAACCAGCTCACGTGGACTCTGACAGCCAATGGCGTAACCACCGCGATTCCCGGCAGTATGAACACGCTGTGGGAGCTTTCGCCGTTTCGCGACGCGAACGGAAATACTCCGCCCTTCATTGCTTTTGCCGCTGCAGGGCCGTTCGTTCAAGGGCCACGAGGCCAAAGCACGTCGCTGGTGACGGTGTTGCCGAATCCAGTCACCCTGGCGCTTTGGGTGGCGGATGACGCCAGCGTTGTTCCCGGCGCGACGCGCCCGAAAACCCCCGCCGTCACGATCGCGTGGAGCAAGTTCCGCGGGCCGGGTTCTGTTACCTTTGCGAACGACACGCCGGCGGTTGAAACTGCGGACTTTCAGGCGCCTCCGGGGGCCGCGTTCCAAGGCAAGGCGGTAACCACCGCTACGTTCAGTGAACCGGGAGAATACGTGCTGCGCGCGCAAGCCAACGATTGGTCCGGCGACGGAGGCCGCGGTTTTCAGTGCTGCTGGTCGAACGCGCAGGTGAAAGTCACTGTCAAACCGGCTCCGTAGTGCTTCAGACCGGCTCGGCTTCAGAAGAGAGGACACATGAACAGACACAACGCGCTACTTTTTGCGGCCTTCGCTGGTCTGGCGTTTCTGGCGGCGCGGCGTGGGGACAGCAGCCTTCCACCAAGAACGGCGAATGGCCGGCCTACACGGGCGACATCAAGGGCACGCGCTATTCGCCGCTGGATCAGATTAACGCGTCGAACTTCAACCAACTCGAAGTGGCCTGGCGATTCAAAACGGATTCCCTGGGCACCCGGCCTGAATACAAGCTGGAGGGCACGCCGCTTATGGTGAAGGGCGTGATCTACACCACCGCGGGCACGCGGCGGGACGTGGTGGCTCTCGACGCTAAGACTGGTGAACTGCATGTGGGTTTACAGCCTGCGCGAAGGCACGCGCGCGGCCATCGCACCGCGCCAGTTGTCGGGACGCGGAGTGTCCTACTGGACCGACGGGAAGGGCGACGACCGCGTCATCTTTGTCACCACCGGCTATCGGCTCATCGCTCTCAATGCCCACACCGGCCAACCCATCAGTGGCTTCGGCAAGAATGGCATCATCGACCTGAAGGAAGGCATGGTCACCGGGACCGGCCAGCAGATCGATCTGGAAACCGGCGAGGCCGGCTTACACGCCACACCGCTGGTGGTGAAAGACACGGTGATTATCGGCTCCTCCTTTAAAGAGGGAATGACCGTCGTTACCCACAACAACACCAAGGGACTGGTGCGCGCGTTCGACGCCCGCAGCGGCAAACTTCTGTGGACTTTCAACACAATTCCTCGCCCCGGCGAGTTTGGTAACGAGACTTGGGAAAATGGATCCTGGGCCACCAACGGCAACACCGGCGTGTGGACCCAGATGACGGTGGACGAAGATCTGGGTCTGGTGTATCTGCCGGTGGAGTCTCCGACCTCGGATTTCTACGGTGGGCGAGCGGCCCGGCAACAACCTTTTTGGGGAGAGCCTGGTCTGCGTCGATCTCAAGACCGGCAAGCGCAAGTGGCATTTCCAGATTGTGCATCACCCGATCTGGGACTATGATCTGTCGTCAGCGCCCATCCTGGCGGATATTAACGTCGGCGGGAAGGCGATCAAAGCCGTGGCCTTGCCGAGCAAAGAATCGTTCCTCTATGTTTTCGATCGCGTGACGGGCCAGCCCGTCTGGCCGATTGAGGAGCGTGCCGTGCCGCAATCCGATGTACCTGGCGAAAAGACGGCGGCCACACAGCCTTTTCCCACTAAGCCGCCCGCGTATGGGCGCAATTACCTGAAAATTCCGGATGATCTGATCGACTTCACGCCGGAGATGCGGGCGCAGGCGAAGGATGCCGTGGCGCGCTACAAAACCGGACCCATGTTCCTTCCGCCAGTGGTCGGCGATTCTAAAGGATTTCTGGGAGCGCTGAATCTAGGCAACGCCAGCGGTGGGACGAACTGGCCCGGGTCGGCCTATGATCCGGAAACGCACATCGTCTATGCGCAGGCCCATCAATCGGCCCTTTTCCCGATTTCGATGCGCACGCCGCCTGCGGGATTTTCGGACATTCGCTACGTCATGGGAAGGAACGACACGAACTTTCAAGTTTCGGAGGGGCCCGGGTTCGGTTCCGCCGCCGACGCTCCGCAGCGCAAGCCGGCCCCGCCACCCCCAGCGGCTGCAGGCGCGCCTCAACCGGCCGTGGGAGCTCTCACCGTCCAGGGTTTGTCTATCGTTAAACCGCCGTACGCAGTAATTTCGGCGATCAATCTGGATCGGGGCGAGATCCAATGGCAGGTGCCCTACGGCGAGACTCCGGATTCGGTTCGCAATCACCCGGCTCTGAAGGGAATGAACATTCCCAACACAGGCCAGCCGGGGAGCGTCGGTCTCATCGTCACCAAAACGCTGGTCGTCCTGGGGGACAGCCAGAACACCACCACACCGTCGCATCCGCGCGGAGCTATGCTGAGAGCCTATGACAAGGCCACAGGCAAAGAGGTGGGTGCGGTTTACATGCCCGCGCCTCAGAGCGGTTCGCCGATGACCTACATGCTTGACGGCAAGCAATACATTGTGGTGGCGGTGAGCGGCGGGGCGTATTCGGGCGAGTACATCGCCTATAGCTTGCCATCGGCGAACTAGATCGAACAGAGTCAACCAGGAAATGAAAAATGCGATTGTGTTCCTGTTTGCCGCCGCTCTATTCGCGCAAACTTCACGCTCCGTGTGGGACGGTGTCTACACATCCGAGCAAGCCAAGCGCGGAGCTACGCTCTACGCCAATGACTGTGCGTCGTGCCACGGCTCGGCGCTGAACGGGGGCGAATCGGCGCCGCCGCTCGCGGGCGGTGAGTTTTTCGCTAACTGGAACGGTCTGACGGTGGGCGACCTGTTCGAGAGGATTCGCGTGTCGATGCCGGCGGACAATCCGGGCAAGCTCAGCCGCGAGCAGGACGCCGACATCCTGGCTTTCATGCTCAGCATGAATCAATTTCCGGATGGCCAGACCCAGCTCGAGCACCGGACCGAGGTGCTAAAGCAGATCCGGTTTGAGGCGACGAAGCCAGGCGATGGGAAATAAAAGTAATGATGAGCACGGAGCGTGGTTTATGGACAGCTAGGCGCGGGAACGTTCACCGCCGGGAAGAAGACCTGAGGCGCGAATTCCGCGCGTGCTATTGGCGCGCGGCGACGGTGGCCGGCGGGCGCTGCTGGTCGACGAAATACGTGAGTCCCGAATACTGCATTTCCTGCCAGGTCTGCTCGCCCCAAAGCACTTCCACAGTGGCATCCGGATTCCACTTGTTTTCGGCCGAATTGTCGTAGTGAGCGAACGCTTCCAGGCGCGATCCGCGGGGAGCCGCCAGCGGTTTCGCGAGCACGTAATAGGTCTGCCAGTTGAAATCGTATTTGGGCACGGTGAGCACCACTTCCGACCGGCCGTCGGGATACACCATGTGATATTCCCAGCTCTTTCCGCGCAGATGAGTGTGCGGAAAAATCGCCGTGATGTGTGAATCCTCGAGGAACTGAATGGCCGAATCGACCTCGGTGTCCGGTGAGCCGGGCGGCAGCTTCAACGTCCCGTTCAAAAACTCGCTGGCGCGGATCTCCTGTCGCGGAGGTTCTTTCGCGTAGATCACTCCCACGCTGGTCTGGTCGCTCGCCGGGGCTCCATACGCGGTGTAGTGGAGTTGCAGCACCAGAGTGGAGCCGGCGCGAATTCGCAGTGCGCGGCCGGGCGCGAAAATCATGGCGTTGGTGCCGGGCGCGGTGGTAGCGATCAGGGCTCCGGGCGACGTGTTCGGCGCGGGCTTCGGATGATCAGGATCGTCCCCCGGCTTGGGCTCCGGCTTCGGAATCAGCACGGCAAAAGCCGCCGGACGCGGCGCGGCTCCCGGTTCCTTGCAGAAGACCAGCACATGGTGAACCGCCCGGCGCGCGCCAGGCCGCACCTCGATGGCCTGTATCCATTTGTCCTCGGACAAATTTGTGGGAATGTTGAAGTACTGATAATTGATGGTGCCGGAGGCAGGCACCTCATAGGCCTTCGCCATGGTGAAGACCTGATCGGGTTGGCCGATTTCCCAGCCGTCGATGAACTTCGGAACGGGCGGCAGATCCTGGGGATTGCCTTGCGGGGCGCCGTTGGACGCCCATCGGATCAGCGTGTCCTTCTCAGCGACGGTCAGCCGGCGGTCATTGGAAAAAATTCCGCGATCCTGGGTGGCATGCCACGGCGGCATCTGGCCGAGCGCGACTTTCTCTTTGATGGATTTCGCCCAAGGCCGCGCCTGTTCATAAGTGAGCAACGACATGGGCGCGATCTCGCCGGGCCGATGGCAGGTGGCGCAATTTTTGTAAAGAATCGGCGCTACGTCGGTGGAGAATGTCGGGATGGTATCGGCAGCGAACGCACCTAGAGCGAAGACCGCCAAAGCCAGAGCAGCTTTTTTCACGGAGATCCCCTTTCTTAGTTTATAACGCGCCGAGTTCGAAACGCATGCTAGCAGCGTTTTCCGGTGTTATTGCGACCGAACGAACTTGTGCAATCCCATGGAACTTACGCCCGCCGCATAGACGTCGCCGTGCGCGTCGGCGCTCACTCCTTCGGCGAGCGCGATCTTGGGATCCGTCGAAAGATCCGGGATGAAAATCTTCACCACGCCATCTTTCGCGCTCCCGATACGGATGCCGCGCTTCACCCCCGGGTTGGTTTTCTCGTCCGATTGCGAGTCGACGGAGTACAGCGTGTCGTCCTTCGAAATAAAGATCCCGCTCGGACGGCCGAACTGCTTCCATTCGGCGATGAACTTTCCGTCCTGATCGAAGATCTGAATCCGGCTGTTCCCCCGGTCGGCGACGAACACGCGTCCTTTGGAATCCATCGCCAGGCTGTGCAGCGTGTCGAATTCGCCGGGCCCCGATCCCTGCGTGCCCCAAGCCTTGATGAATTTCCCGTCTTTCGAGAACTTCATGACGCGCGCGTTGGTGCCCGCGCCGTGCCCGTCGCCTACAAAAATGTCGCCGTTGCGTGCGACAGCCACACCGGACGGGCCATTGAAGGTATCGGGTGCGTTCCCAGAGACGCCGGCCTTCCCCAGCGTCAGTAGCAGCTTTCCTTCCGGGCTGAATTTAAAAACCTGCTGGCCTTTGCCGTCTTTCGCTGCTGCGTCGGTAACCCAGATGTTGCCGCCGCGATCGATCGCCATCCCGTGAGCTTGCACGAATCCAGAACCAAAGCTCTTGACCAGCTTGCCGGACGAATCGAATTCGAGAATGGCTGGATCCTTCCGGTGGAACACCCAGACGTTGCCGTGACCGTCGGGATCGACGGAAATCACCTGTCCCCACTCGATGCCCGCTGGGAGTTGCGCCCAGTTCTCGACGGGATGATACGGATTGGGTAAATTATTCGTGGCCGCGGCACTGGTTTGGGCGTACGCGCTGCCGCCCGAAATTCCGATGACAGCGACAATGGCCAGCGATGTGATTTTCACTCGATGGGAACGCGACATGGCAGATTCTCCTTTAGGGCCTCTCCCCTGCCACCAGGCCCACAGTTTGAATGATTCTACACCAGTGGAACACGCGTCCTGGCGCAGCCATTTACTGGATTGCAAAAACCCAGACGGCGCCGCCTTCCGGGACTTCCGGAAATTCGCCAGGGAAAAGACGATTGAGATTATTTTGATCGCCGCGCGCATCCCCGCCCCAGCCCGATTCGATGGCGATATATTGCTTTCCATCAATCAAAAACGAAGTGGGAGGAGCCTCAATACCGGAGTTCGTTGGAAACTCCCAGAGCAGCTTACCAGTGGTTGCATCGAAGGCATGAACCTTCCGGTCGTTCGTGCCGCCGCTGAACACCAGTCCGCCGGCTGTCGCCAGCATCGAGCCCCAGTTGGGAGATTTCGCGTATTCGTGCGTCCAAACTTTCTCGCCGGTGTCCACGTTCCAGGCCTGCACTTCGCCGAAGTGGTCCGCTCCAGGAACCGTGAACGGTCGGCTGCCAGTGATCCCCACGAACCCTTTGCCCGCCGTGTATGGTACTTTCACTCCCATGTTGGAGCCACACATATTGTTGTTGGCGGGGATGTAGATCATGCGCGTTTTTGGACTGAACGCGATGGGCGGCCAAGTCTTTCCGCCATGCGATCCGGGGCAGAAGTCGGCCCGCTTGCCCGTGCCAGGCTTGTGCTCGAGATCTACATCGGGACGCCCGGTGACCCGGTCGATGCTTTTGAAGACGTTCTGGTAAATGTATGGCTTCGCGTCTACGAAGCCGATACGAGGCTTGCTTCCGTTTGAATTGGTGGCGGCCAGGCTGCCGCGATCGAGGAACCACAAGTAGCCATCGCGCGCGACGTCCACCAGCCCTTGAATGGTTTTCCCATTGCGCTGGTAGTCCAATAATAGCGGCGGGGAAACCTCATCATAGTCCCAGGAATCGTTGGGATGGTATTGGAAGTAACCCCGGATTGCGCCGGTCGAGACGTCGAAGGCGATGGTGGAAGCGGTGTAGAGATTATCTCCCGGCCGGTTGTCGCCGACGGTGGGGCCCCCGTTGCCCGTGCCAAAGTACGCCAGATTTGTTTCGGGGTCGTAATTTCCGGTTACCCAGACCGGAGCACCACCCGTCTTCCATTCGTCGCCTTTCGGCCAGGTCTCGCTTCCGGGTTCTCCGGGCGCAGGCACGGTATAGGTTCTCCACAACTCTTTGCCTGTTTCGGGACTGAAGGCTGCGACGAAGCCGCGGATTCCGAACTCTCCGCCCGACGCGCCCACCATCACCGCTGCATCGTTCCCTCGGCCCGCTATGAGCGGCGCGAGCGTCATGTAATAGGTGGCGCGATTATCGGCCACCTCCGTAGTCCACACTTCCTTGCCCGTCTTCGCATCCAGAGCGACGAGCACGGCCTCACCCGCCGCGAAGTACACCTTGTCCCCATAGAGCGCGATCCCGCGATTGGTTTCGTGCGGCACGGTAGCTCCCTCGGGACGCTTTCGCCGATAGCGCCAAAGCAGATTGCCGCTCTTGGCATCAATGGCGATCACCTGATTCACGGGCGTGGTGACGAACATAACGCCGTTGTTGACGATGGGCGCGGATTCGTGGCTTCTGGTCTCGCTGGTGGAGAACACCCACACCGGCGTGAGCCGCGCCACGTTGGCCGGAGTGAGCTGGTCGAGCGGACTGTAGCCCCAGCCGTCGTACGTGCGGCGGATCATCAGCCAGTTGCCATCTTCGGGATGCTTGAGGCGCTCCGCGGTCACGGGCCGATACTTCTGCAGCACGGGCGGCATGGGAACTTCGATTGGGGCTTGCGGGGCGCTTTGTTGCTGAGGCTGACCGAACGCCGCCATCGTAAGCAGCCCGAACGCGCAGATGCCCCGCGTCATTTTCCTACCAGGTGCTCGGCATCCACGTTGAACTCGTTGCAGACGTACTCGTGAATCTCCCAGTCGGTGAGGAGCGTGTAGGTGCGGCTGAAGCTGTGCGGCTTGGTGAACGCCTTGGGATCGTCCAGAGTGATATCGACACTCAGGTGACCCAAGTCCGGGCGCCGGTAGCGCTCGGTGACATGCAGTTGATCGCTGTGAGGTAATCCTTGTCCGCTCAACCAGGTCTTGTCGTTCAACGCGATGGTGTCCACCACCAGCGTGTCACCGTCCCACTTGGCCACGGAGTCGCCCATCCACAGAGGATACAGATCCTTTGGATGAGCGCGCCCATCCAGGAAAAACTGGCGGAAGCTATGAATATTGCCTTCTTCCAGCATGACCACCAGCGATGAAGCTTGAACCAGCTTCATCGGAAAGGGAGAAATTCGCGGCACGCCCGCGGGCAGGCATCGTCCTTCCGGATCGTCTTTACTCAAGTTCGCGCGGCGTTCTTTGTACAGCGCATCGGCCCATGGTTGCAAGGACGGTTGTCCTATGGCGAAAAAGTTGTCGGGCGTCCATACGCCGGACAAGTCCGGTTTGCCGTCCGGCATCTTAGGCGTCGGTCCTTGAGGAGCTTTGTCCTTCCGCAGACTGCCGGGAGCGCCCGGGCCAACGGGACCGAACTTGCCGGTCTGATCCTGGGCATGCGCGGCGAGACAGGCCAGCGTGGCCGCCAAAACAAAACTAATGGTTTGCGTTTTCACGGTAGCGCTACTTGGAGGGGTCCGCGGTGTCGGCTGACGACCCCGCAAACACCTTGCGGCCATCGGCCAGCGTGATCAACTTTGAATTGGCGTGGATGGAACCATCCGAGAGTGGCTTGCCGTCCTTCGCCAGGTAGCCATCCACCGTCACCTCATCGCCAGCCTTCAGCGAATTCCTGGTCCATCCGCCGCGCATGAGCGCGTTCGGACTGAGCGATTCGAAGGAGTAAGTGACCAGCTTGCCGTTCTCATCCTTCACGTCCACCCAAACATAGGCATGCGGATTCACCCAGGCGACCTTTTGAACCACGCCGTGGACCGTGATGGTCTTCTTAGAGTCGTACTCGGCCGCAAAGGAATGGTGCGCCAGCAGGGGCAGCGAAGAGCAAAGCGCGCCTAACACAATCGCCGACGCCAAGCCGAATTTCATCGTGTGACACCTCGAATTGATATATCATATCGCTTCGTACCATGAGATGTCTTATCTGCGCATTGCTCTCGCTAGCGTCACTCAAACTGGCTGCTGCCGATAAGGTGACGTCGAAGGACTTTTTTGTCGAGCCGTCCACGCTGATCTCACTCGGCTTCGAGTGGCAGATCGACGGCGATGACAACCGCAACGCGTCGGTTGCGGTCTCATGGCGAAAAAAGGGAGACGGCCCGTGGCAGGAAGGGCTTCCGTTCCTGCGCATCGGCAATGAGCGCCTCAACGAAAACGCGATCCAGTACGTGACCCCCAACATGCTGGCCGGAAGCATTTTCGACCTGCAGCCGGGCACCGAGTATGAATGCCGCTTCGTTTTATCGGATCCCGACGGCGTGGCAGGAAAATCGGAGAATCTGGTGACGGTCAAGACGCGCTTTGAGCCGAAGCCCGCAGCCGGCGGCAAGATCTTTCATGTCTATCCCGCCGACTTCAAGGGTGAGAAGCAACAGCCCGCGTTTACCGGATTGATGGCCGCCTACAACACCGGCTCGACGCATTCCGACAACTTCAATACATACCCGCCGCGCGCTCAGCCCGGCGATATCATCCTGGTGCATGCCGGCCTCTATCAGGACGATCACATGAAATACGGAGGGCCAGGTGGAACAGGACCCTCCGATGGAACCTATTACCTGACGCACGGCGGCACGGCGGAAAAGCCCCTGGTGATCAAAGCGGCCGGCGATGGCGAGGCGATCTTCGACGGCGACGGAAATTTTAACCTCTTCAATGTAATGGCGGGCAGTTACATTTATTTCGAAGGCCTGACTATCCGCAATACCGATCTCGCGTTTCTGGCCGGGTTAAAGAATATCGCTGGCGCGAGCGGCATCACGATCAAAAAGTGCCACATCGAAAACGTCGGCCGGGCATTCTATTCGGATTGGTCCGGATCGAAAGATTTCTACATCGCCGATAACGTCATCAGCGGCCGGTTTCCCAAGGATCGCTTGATGGGTTTCACCGGCCGTACCTGGACGAAGTACGGGCCGAGTCCCAAACTGGTTTCCGAATACGCCATTAAAGTTTACGGATCGGGCCATGCAGTGGCCTATAACTATGTTTCAAACTTTCACGATGGAATCGATGTTGCCACCTACGGAGATCCCGATGGATCGCCCAATCCGATTCGCGACCGCCTGCCGGTGTCGATCGATTTCTACAACAATGACATCACCAACATGGAGGATAACTGCATAGAGTCGGATGGCGGCGCTTACAACATCCGCATCCTGCGAAATCGTTGCTTCAATCACGGACATAGGGCTCTGAGCGTGCAGCCGCTGTTCGGCGGCCCGGTGTATTTCATTCGCAATATCGTGTATCATGCGCCCGAAGGCGGCGCGGTAAAACTTACGGCCACTTCGTCCGGCATCGTTTTCTATCACAACACGCTGATCGCTCCCGTGAAACCAATGTTGGGAGCGATTTCGAACGTTCATTTTCGCAACAACCTGATTCTGGGCCGCAGTGAGACGCCGGAAACTTTCGCCGTTGAGACGTACACGAATTACTCGAGTTCGGACTACAACGGATTCCGTCCTAACGAAGGCGCGGAATTCTCATTCGAGTGGATGTCGCCCCCGTTCGGGATTCTTTCCAGATATGCCGCGCAGCAGCCTTTGTCGCCGCAGGAACGGATCAAAGCCGAGGCCGGGTCCAAAGAAGATAGAAAATTTAAGACGCTTCAGGAATTCAGCGAGGCCACGGGCCAGGACCGGCACAGCGTGATTGTCGATTACGACGTGTTTCAGAAAGTGACCCCGCCGGACCCGAATGATCCGCGCATTTTGTACAAGCCCGCGGATTTTGATTTTGAGCTTCGCCCAGGATCGGTGGCGGTGGATGCGGGCGTACGGCTGCCGAATGTAAACGATGGCTTCACCGGCAAGGCGCCGGACCTGGGCGCATACGAAGTGGGACAGCCGGTCCCGCATTACGGCCCGCGCGAGTAGCCTATACAAATGATGCGCCCGATGATGTTTCTCTTATTGGCTCTCGCCATCGTTCTATCCGCGACCGCTCCTTCAGCGGCGCAAACCAAAACCCCGCCAACTCTCGACATCTATGTCATCGATGTCGAGGGCGGCAACGCCGTGTTGTTTGTTTCGCCTTCCCATGACTCGCTATTGATGGACACCGGCAATGTCGGCGCCGTGGCCGCCCCTCGCGATGCGGGCCGGATCGTGGATGCCATGAACGACGCGGGAGTTCAGCGGATCGATCACCTGATCACGACGCATTGGCACGGCGACCATTTCGGCGGCATGGCCGAACTGGCATCCCGGGTTCCCATTCGGGAGTTTATCGATCACGGACCGAACGTCCAGCCAGGTGAGGTTGCCGACGCATTTCTCCAGAACACGTACCCCAAGCTCTACGCCAACGCCAAACATGCCGTGGCGCAGGCGGGCGACACGATTCCCATGGCGGGCCTGGAGGTGCGCGTGGTGACGTCCGCCGGCAAGATCATCCAAACGCCGTTGCCCGGCGCCGGTAAGCCCAATCCATATTGCGCCAGTTTCAAGCCCGGCGATAACAATGCCGAGGACCCGCAATCCGTCGGCATTCACGTCACGTTCGGAAAGTTTCGCACTATTCATCTGGGCGATATCACAAAGAACAAGGAGTTCGAGCTGATGTGCCCGAATAACCGCATTGGCGCCGTGGATGTGCTCTTGGGCTTGCATCACGGCGTGTCCAGTTCGAATTCGGAGGTGCTGGTACACGCGCTTCATCCCCGTGTCGCCATCATGAACAACGGCACGCGGAAAGGCGGCGACCCGGACACCATGAAGACCATCCATTCCTCCCCGGGCCTGGAAGATCTCTGGCAGCTTCACTTTTCGCTTCTGAGCGGACAGGAGTACACGGTTCCGGGAATGTTCATCGCCAATGTTACCGACGATCAGCCGGCCGCGATGCCCATTGCTCCGACTCCCGCTCCGCAGCCCGGGCCAGGCGCGCCGCCCGCCCCAATCCATAACGGCACGGCGTATTGGATCAAACTGTCCGCGCGGCAGGATGGTTCCTTCACGGTAACCAACGCGCGCAACGGCTTCAGCAAAACTTATTTCTAGGGCACAGCCGCCTGTGGCTGCGCCGCGCGCGTCCGGCTGGCCAGCTTGTTCAAGCCATCCACGTAGGCCCTGGCGCTGGCTTCGATGATGTCGGTGGAAACGCCCCGGCCCACCACTTTCAGATCGCCCTGTTCCAGATGCACCGTCGCCTCGCCCATGGCCTCCGTGCCGCTGGTGACGGATCGAATGTCATAGCGCAGCAACCTGGCGGAACTGTCGGTGATGCTGGCGAGCGCCTTATAGACGGCATCGATGGGTCCATCTCCGATGCACGCCGCCTCTTTGGCCTGGCCGTTCACGCGCAGCCGGACGGTGGCCGTTGGAATGGACGACGTGCCGCTGTTGATGTGCAGGTACTCCAGCTGGCAGCTTTCCTCAACCGATTGCAGTTCGTCATGCACGATGGCCAGCAAGTCTTCATCGAAAACTTCCTGCTTTTTGTCGGCGATGGCGAGAAAACGCTGGTAGGTCTGGTTCAGCTCTTCGGGCGATAGCGTGAATCCCAGCTTTTCCAAACGGTCTCGCAGGCCGGCCCGCCCGGTGCGCGCGGTCAGCACCACGCGGCTCTCGCGCAGACCCACGTCTTCAGGAAGCATGATTTCGTAGGTCAACCGGTCTTTCAAGAATCCATCCACGTGAATGCCGGAGCTGTGGGAGAAGGCGTTCGATCCGACGATCGCCTTGTTCGGCGGAACCGCTATGCCCAACATCTCAGCCACCAGAGAGCTGGTGCGGTAGAATTCGCGAGCCTCGATAGAAGTGTGTACCTGGAAGTAGTCGGCGCGCGTGCGAATGGCCATCACGATTTCTTCGAGCGACGCGTTGCCGGCCCGCTCGCCGATTCCATTGATGGTGGCCTCCACCTGGCGGGCGCCGTTCTGAATGCCGGCCAGGGCATTGGCTACGGCCAGCCCCAGGTCGTCGTGAGTGTGGACACTGATTGTCGCGCGCTGGATGTTCGGCACCTTGGTTCGGATGCCGCGAATCAATGCGCCGTATTGTTCCGGCACCGTGTAGCCGGTGGTGTCCGGAATATTCACCACCGTGGCGCCGGCGTCGATGACCGCTTCCAGCATCTGGTACAGGAACGCTGGATCGGAACGTCCTGCGTCTTCGGCGTAAAACTCGACGTCGTCGACGAAAGTTTTTGCGAGCGTCACCGCATCCACGGCCATCTTTAAGATGGTTGTTCTTTTCTCAGCCAGCGTGCGTCCATAGCGCTCATCGCGGAACTTGCCCATTACATGGATGTCCGAGGCGCCGATTCCCGTGTGAATGCGCGGCCGCTTCGCCTTAGCCAGAGCTTTCCCGCAAGCCTGGATGTCGCCGGGTACGGCGCGCGATAAGCCGCAGATGATCGGTCCGTGGATCTCGAGCGAGATCTGGCGAACGGCTTCGAAGTCGTCCGGCGAAGAAGCGGGATAGCCCGCCTCGATAATGTCCACCTTTAGCTGGGCGAGCTGCCTGGCAATGGTCAGCTTTTCCTTGCTACCGAGCCGCGTTCCGGCGGCCTGCTCGCCATCTCTGAGCGTGGTATCGAATACCGCCACCTTTTCGGACGCCATTGCTACACCCTTTCTTGAAACAAGCCCGGGCTTGAAACAGCCCCAGGCGCTCATTGGCCTGTTCTTAATGTTCGTACGAAGCTGTCGCCCTAGCAAGACTCCGGGCTTTTTTAGACTGTACGGAACGCTCCGGTCAGGTCAGTTCGATGCGCAACATCTGAAGGTGATTCAAATGTTCCTGCTCATCTTCCGAGGTTTCCCGAGGAATCTTGATGCCCACATGAAACTCGTTGGCCGAAATACGGGTGCAGTTGCGAACCACGCCTACCACGGATGTACCTTCGATGCGAATCTCCACTTCAGTCCGGGGAAGAAGGCGGAAGGGAACCGACAATCGCAAGCCCGATGCGGACACGTCCAGCACCCGGATTACCGCGATGCCCGCGCTCTCGGCCCGGAGCAGCGTCGGATAATTGACCCCGTGGCGATCCTCAGTTCTCCTGTCAATCCGTTGTTTCTGTTCGTTCCGTGGTTGTGGATTAAGAAGTAGCGCGCCAACTCCAGCCGCTGCGATAGGGCCCGTGGCGGACGAAGCGGCGTGGCTGGATCCCGGCCGTGGATCGACGCTCGGGTGCACCCTCTCCAATGCCGCCGTGAAGCTGAATGTGGAGCCGCGGCCTGGCTCGCTCGCAATGTCGATCATCCCGCCCATCAACTCCACCAGCTTCTTCGAAATCGCCAGGCCCAGCCCGGTTCCCTGGTTGCCCTCCGTGATCGGCTCGCCGGCTGGGTTGGTCGGCTGAAGCATGCTGAACGGTTGAAATATACGGTTGCGGACCTGCTCCGTGATACCGATTCCCGTGTCTTTTACTTCAAATCGAAGACTAGTCCTTTCTTCGCCGTCGGCCAGTTCCTCCACGCGCAGCGAGATCTCGCCGCGTTGCGTAAAGCGAACGGCGTTGCTCAGTAAGTTGACCAATACCTGGCGCAGCCGTTCTGGATCGCCTTTCACCGCGCTCGGCAAACCCTCCTGGATAGTGCTCCTTAGTTTCAGGCCCTTGCGCTCCGCGAGCGGAGTGAAAAGCTGCAACACATCCTTCACGATTTTGGCCGGATCGAACTTGCTGGATTGCAGCTTGAAGGTTCCGGACTCCATCCTGGAATAGTCCAGCACCTGGTCTGCTACCTTGCTGAGCGATTCCGCCGACTCCAGGCTGGCTTGCGCGCAGCCACGCTGCCCGCCGGTAAGGTCCGTTTGGAGAAGTTCCCCCGTCCGGCCAACAATCGCATTCAAAGGTGCACGCAGCAAACCGCCGACATGCGCCAGAAATCGGTTCTTAGCGTCGGATTCCGACCGAGCGGCAGCCAGCGCCGCAATGACTTCCTGGTTGGTGGTTCGTAGCTCTGCCTGCAATTTTCTCTGTATGGCGGAGTCGACGCGAAACCTGCGGACCACAAAAACCACTCCAAACGCCAGCAGGCATGCTCCCGCCACCAAGGCCTTGAGATACGTCGTCCTTTGTGCGATGCTGTCGCCGGTTGTGGATAGTTCGAAGCGAACTAAGCGTTGTGCGGTCAATAGCTCCGACCGCGCTGCCCGGCCTTCCTTGCGTAATGCAGGCGCAAGAGGCTCTGCTTGTTCCTTCTCCATCCGCGAGACGATCGCATCCACTCGCGCCAGAGTTTCGCGAACTTCGGGCGCCGGCGCCGAGGCTGAAAGTATCCGGGCCAGATCGCTTTGATAATCGGAGTATTGTTGGCGCCACGCTGCGCCGGGCTTTTCTGGGCTCTCCAGCTCCGCGATGGCGAAAGAAAGCCGGTCCAGCCCGTCCAGCAGGGTGACATATCCATCCGAGGCCCTTTTCTGCTGTTCGTCGGCGAAAACGATAAGAAGAACGGGAGTGATGGTAAGAAACTGAGCCAGCAGCAGGAGGCTAGGCAGCCAAAGCTTCTCAGAGCGCTGGCCCTTTTGCGAAACCCTCGAGTTGGTCATCGGCTTTCCCCGGACGGCGCTGCTCCTATTAGTTCACGCCTTCTGCATTCGTCTTAGGCATCCATCGGCTAAATGCGCGTTTTTCTTCAATGGCTTGAGCCACTTGGCTGGCCGCGTGTGGGGATCGGCATGGGAGGGCTCTGGCGTAAGTTATTAAAGGACCGGCTTAAAGTGTCGGTGGCGGAATTGCAGTTTCACCGGGCGGGGGTCGGTGCCAGTGCCTCACTTTAAGGATTTCAGTCGATCGGCAACACCGCGCCGCGGTCCCGGCAGACTCTGGTTTTCGACAGTTATACCGGGCCCGAGCGATCTTACATCGGCTGGGCTGAGCACCTGTGCCAGCTTTATCGCCTTAGTGCGGCAAACCAACCCGCAGCAATAATTGCTGGAAGCGCGGGTCGGATTTCAGGCTGTCAAAACACGGGTCGGCATTTAGCAGGATAAGTCCACCTTCGCGGCGCCGAGATAAGCTTTCCAGCGCTTTCAAAGCGCTATCGACGTCGCCCAAAGCCACGTCCATTTCCGCGGCATAGATTTCCGAGGTTGTGCCTAGGTCAGGCAAGGTACCGCCGGGGCTGAGGCTTGCCACTCTCCTCAGGCACTCTTGCATGTCCGCCTTTTGGCCGGCTAGCAGGTAGGTTTGCGCAAGATCCAGCAGCATCCACGGGTCGCCTCCAGAAAGTGTAACCGCCTTATTCCCTTCTGCAACGGCCTCGGGAAACATGTGCTTCTGGTCGTAGATGCGCTCCATCACGCGATGTGCGTGCGCAAAGTTTGGATCCATGTCAACGGTGGCGCGGGCCTGCTGGAGCGCCTCGTCGTACCTGCGGACGAAGTATAAGATCTCGGCCATGTCGGTATTGATGATTGCCGAAAACGGATCCGTTTGGCGCCCGCGCTTTACTTCGGCCACCGCTTCGTCCAGCCGTCCCATCGCTAAGAGGTCGAATGCGTACCACTGGTGAGCGGTAGAGTAGTTTGGGTCCAGCTCGATGGCGCGCTTGAATTCCTGCTCGGCCTCTCGAAACTTCCATTCGTAGTGCATTTCCACAAAAGCCAGCGACGTATGTGCATCCGCGAGTGAATCGTCCAGGTTCAATGCGGCCAGCGCTGTCTCTTTGGCTTTGGGCATTGCCGTGTCGCGCGGGATCCTTGCGATGGGCATTGAGCCAATCAGGGCATAAGAGTCCGCCAAGCCCGCATACGCCTGCGCATATTGCGGGTCCTGGCCTATTGCCGCTTCGAAATACTCGATGGCTTTCAGATAGCCCGCTTCGCTGCGCCGATTCCAGAAGTACCGGCCTTTCAGATAGTCCTCGCGAGCTTGGGGATCGACAGCCGCGGAATTCGCAAGCTGCTGAGGCGCCCGCGCTGCGATTTGCTTCCGGATTTGTCCCGCGATACTTCTTGAGACTTCATCTTCCAGGGTGACCAGGTCGCGCAGATCGCGCTCGTAAGACGCGGCCCAGATGTGTTGATCGGTTGTGCCGCGCACCAGCTGTGCCGTAATACGAGCCCAATTCCCCGATCGCTGTACCGAACCTTCCACCACGCCATCCACGCCCAGTTCACGCGCGATCTGCGGCAGCCGCTTGTGCGAATCCTTGTACTGCATGATCGAGGTACGGGAAATGACTTTCAGGCCGGGGATTCTCGCCAGGTCCGTGATTAAAGCCTCTGTCATGCCCTCGGCAAAATAGTCCTGCGCGGGATCGCCGGAGAGGTTCCGCAGAGGCAACACCGCTAGCGACTGAATGGTCTCAGGCCCAGGAGTGCGCAGTCTCTTCCACGCTGGTATCGCCATCAACACCGCCAGCACTGCTACCAGAGCGCCAATTCCAAGGCCCCGTATTCCTGGTCTTCCTCGTATTCCTCGACTTCCCTCGTCCGCATCCGTGCCTATGCCGGCCCGCTCGGCAATGCCACTGAGTTCCCGAACCTCCGCAATGAAACGATAGCCGCGCCGGGGGACGGTTTCGATATACTGGAAGCCGCCTTCCCCATCCTGCAACGCCTTGCGCAAGATCGAGATGTGCTGGGCAAGATTCGATTCTTCGACGAATGTGCCCGGCCAGACATTTTTGAGCAGTTCCTCTTTTTCGAGCAGGTGTCCGGGATTCGCAACCAGGAGCACCAAAGCGTCGAATGCTTTCGGCGGTAGTCGAACCGGTACCTGTTCGCGGAGGAGAAGCCGCTCGGCGGGATTCAAGCGAAACAAACCAAATTCGAAAACCGTCTTTGCTTGCAAAGACATAGGTGCATTCAAAAAAACTTTAGAAAAACTTTAAGCCAGCCTGAAGACTGCGGGCCCGTTCTTGGCGCAATATCCGGAGGAATAGGCGCTGGGCATCGATTAACAGTCTACACCCGCGTGGCCCGCGCCCATGGATGGCCACCGCAGGTTGCGCCGCTGCCACTGCGAGGGACGGGTCTGCAATCCTCAACGGAAACGGAGAACAAAAATGGAAATTCTGGATAAGAAGAACGCCCGTCCCGCGACCCGCGACAAGATGAGAGTGGGCTGGCCTACGCTCCTCGCCGGGGGAATGCTGTGTTTCGCGGCGCTCGCCGGGGCCGACACCATTATTAACGGAGGTTTCTCACGCGGAAATACCGGTTTCAGCTCGGACTATACCGCCAGTCCAAGCTGTTCGACCAGCGCACCATTCACCGCGGGTCTCTATTTCGTCGGCACCAACCCAGTTAACTGCAATGCCGGATGGGTGAGCATGTCCGACCCGGCCCGAGCGGGGTTGAACATGCTGATCGTCAACGGCTCTACCACAGGAACACTAAGGGTCTGGTTTGAGACTCTTTCGACTATGCCCAATACCCGGTACACGTTCACGTTCTGGATAGCAGATATCTACAATCTGGGAGGGGACTCACCTGCGACGCTGGAATTCACAGTTGACGGCGTTGTGGTTCCCGGATGCACCGGCTACTCGCCCAGCACGCCCGGGCAATGGGTGAAGGAAACATGCACCTACACGTCCGGACCAAGCTCGACCGAGACCCTTGCACTGATCGATACCAACACTGCGCTCGAGGCCAACGACTTCGCGATCGACGACATTTCCGACCCCGCCGCAACCATCACTTTCACCACACTGGCCAGCTTTGACGGGACGAACGGCGCCAACCCCCAAGCGCCGCTGGTGCAGGCCACCAACGGGAAGCTGTACGGGACGGCCCTCAGTGGCGGGGCCAGCACCAATGGCAGCGATGGCACGATCTTCGAGATCACCCCGAGCGGCACCCTGACCGCGCTTTACAGTTTTTGTTTGGAAAGCGGCTGCCCGGATGGCTACGCTCCCTGGGCGGGGTTGGTGCAGGCCACCAATGGGGAGCTCTACGGGACAACACGCGCGGGCGGCGGTAACTGCTGTGGCACGGTGTTCAAAGTCACCCCCACCGGCACGCTGACCACGCTTGACAGCCTCGCTTCAGAGCAAGGGTCCGGCTTCTATCCTACAGCGGGGCTGGTGCAGGCCACCAATGGGGACCTATACGGGACAACCACCGGTGGCGGGGCAAACGGCCTTGGCTCGGTCTTCAGGATGACTCCCAGCGGCGAGCTGACTACCATTTATAGCTTTTGCTCGGTAAACAATTCTCAAACCAACTGCCTGGACGGCTTTTCGCCTGCGGCGGGCCTGATCCAGGCCAGCAATGGGGACCTCTATGGGACAACCACCTATGGCGGAACTATCGGTGGCGCCACCGTAGGCGCCGGTGGCACGCTCTTCAAAATCACGCCCGCCGGCGAGTTGACCACACTTTACAACTTTTGCTCGAAAAGCAGTGCCGAAACCACCTGCCTGGACGGCTCCTATCCCTTGGCGGCTCTGGTCCAGGCCGCCAATGGATACTTGTACGGGACAACCACGGCTGGCGGGGCCAACTGCTTCGGCTGCGGGACGCTCTTCAGAATCACCCCCAGCGGCACTCTGACCACACTTTACAGCTTTTGCTCGCAGCCCGCCTGCGCGGACGGGGTACAGGGTGGAGATACCGGACCGGTATTGATCCAGGCCACCGATGGGAACCTCTACGGGACTACCCCCTATGGCGCATCCACCGGCGATGGTTCCAGCACGCTCGGTTTTGGCACGGTCTTCAAAATCACCCCCAGTGGCGAGCTGACCACGCTTTACACCTTTTGCATCCTCAGCGGGTGCCCGGACGGCGGCCGTCCCTTCGGGGGGCTGGTCCAGGACACCAACGGGACCTTGTACGGGACAACCTATGTTGGCGGGACCAACTCACCCGGCGATGGTACGGCCTTCAGCCTGTCCCTAGGCCTCGGCCCATTCGTGAAAACACTGCCCATCGCCGGTGTGGTGGGAGAGACTGTCGATGTTCTGGGAACCGATCTGACCGGCGCGACCAGCGTTACGTTTAACGGCACGGTCGCTACATTTACCGTGGTCCGGCCTTCCCAAATCACTGCCACCGTGCCTGCGGGCGCCAGCAGCGGCGAGGTCCAGGTGAGCACGCCCCACGGCACGCTAACCAGCAATGTGCCCTTCCGGGTGGTGCCGTAGAATAACCGTAGCCTTGCCACAAAACGACCTTCTCATGCTTCCTCGATGAGCTGCAGCGCAACCCCTGCCGGTCGGCAAGCGATGGGAGCAAAACTTGCGAGACTGACCGGAGCAAGCCCTAAGTAGTCTCCGATACGGAAAGTGAGAATTCTTGGCTGGACCGGATTCTCAATGTCCGGGCGCCTGAACACGTTTCATCGGGAGCATCTTGGGGTTCGTTTTGCTCTCAGTAATGCCCCCACGGGGGAATGCTCCTAGATCAGATGCACATTTCTCGGCCAGCGCGATCAGGCTATCGGCGACAAAGCTATCGGGCTGAAACGCGATCACCGGCGTGTGGGCCAGCTCGGCCCCGAGACAAATGTCCGGTTCCGGCGGAACCACCCCGAGAGCGGGAAATCCAAGCAGAGTTTCGATTTCCGGCAGCGACATCGGGCAATTCGGCGCTGCGCGGTTCACCAGAATCATTTGGATGGGCTGCGGCGCGCCTTCCCACTCTTCGATAGCCTGGGTCATCAGCTTGGCCGATTGCACGCACACTGGATTCCGCTCTACCACCAAAACCAGCCGGCTAGAAACTTCGGCCGCCGCGCGGTTGGCGTCCGATAACCAGCACGGAAGATCCAGTACCACGTAGTCCGCCAGCCCGGCCAGCAATTTAACCAAGGATCTCACGCGCCCTGGCGCAAGATCTCCGCACTCCGCGGGCCTTTGCGGACCGAACAAGACGCTTAATCCGGGAACATTCTTACAGGGCCACAGACAAGTGCCTGCTTCCGCTGGTTCGATTTCCGCTGCTTCCGCTCGCAGCAGATGCGAGATATTTCGAACTTGCCCGTAGGGTTTCAGGTACGGCAACAAAGTTCCAAAGGCGGGCCGCAATTCCGCCAGAATCACCTTTCTGTCCCGGGCCAGAACCGAAGCGACATTCAGAGCCACCGTGGTGGCGCCCACCCCTCCCTTCGCGCCCATGAATGAGATGGTGCCGCCTTCCGGCCGCGACGCAAACCCGACCAGGTTTTGGGAGCCGGGCTGCCGGCGCACCAATTCCACGGCCGAACAGATGGCGCGGTTCATAGCATCGCTGGATTCTTCCTTGAGCAGGCAATCGGCGGCTCCGGCGCGCATCGCTTGGAGTGCGAGCCCCTCATCGTGAGCGTCGTACAAGACGATAATCGGGACCCGCGGGGCTGCCCGCTGCACCGCCAGTAAACCAGCCAGACTATCCCTGGAACCGTCGTCGTCGAGCGAGAGATCCAGCATAATGACGTCCACGCCGCCCCCCGCGATTCGGGCTAACGCGATGGACATGCCTGCGACACATTGGAGCTGGAAGCCACCGCCCCCGCGCTGGGCCAGCGACTGACGAATTAGGGCGGCTTCCGCGGGGTCTTCCTCAATCAGGAGAACGAATGGATGGTGGCCGTCCATTAGTGGCTCTCCGCCGGCGAAGGGTTGGCAGCCGCCTGAGCCGAATTGTCAATCTTTTTGGCGGAACGTTTTTCGGAAAACGAGAAAATCCGCGAAACTCGGCTTCGTGGCTGCTCGGTCTGAAGCTTCGCCATTTTCCGGGCTAAATCCGCCATCCGCAGGCGGAAATGGCTGTTCTTTCCTGGCAGTCTTCTTTGCACGCAGGCTTCGTGGAGTTCCTGTCCAGCCGGCGCAAACCGGGCGTAAACCGGCAATCCGAAGAGACGCTGGAGCTCGCTTTCGGGCATTTCCTCATAATTGGACAACTGACTTACGATCATCCTGATTCTGTCCCCTTTGAAGCCCGCTGCCCGCAATCCGTCCACGGCCCGCTTGGTTTCATAAAGCGAAGGAACAGCGGTCGTGGTGACTAAGAACACCTCGGTGAGCTTGTCGAGCAGCTCGAAGGAGAATCTGGACGGCGTCCCCAGGTCCACCACCACCCAGCGATACAGTTGCTGGGCTATCGTGAGCACTTGGTGAAGATTTTCCATATGCGGCGGGGCAACGCCCGGCATACTGGGAGAACGCAAAACTTCCAGGCCGCCGGGATAGCGGCCGACCAGCCCTCCCCAAAACGATGCGTCCAGCCGGTCGAGATTCGCCGCGGCGTCCAGCACGGTATGTTCCGTTTCCGCGCTCATGAGGAATCCAACCATGCCGCAGTCCAGATCCAGATCCACGAGCAGCGTTTCCCGCTCCGTTTGCCGGCGCAATTCGACGGCCAGGTTGCAGGCGATGGTGGTGGCGCCCACGCCTCCCTTTACGCCCATGATGCCCACCACGGCGGCTTGTTCGAAAGCGGAGCCGGCCTTGGTGGCCGGGCGGCTGGCATTTCTCACCACAGCGTATTGAATCGCTTTGGCCAGGGATTCGCCGTTGCACCAGCTCTTGACCAGGTAATCCTGGGCGCCCTCCTGCACTAGTTGAAGCGCGAGCGGTTCGCTATCGTCCCCGCTCAGCAGGATCACCGGCACTCCGGCCGCGTGCAGTTTGGTTCTGCCGAAGGTGTCGGCTCCGCTGCTGTCCGGCAGCCCGAGATCCAGCAGAATCACGTCCACGCCGCCCTGCTTTAAACGGTACAGGCCGGCCTGCAAAGAATCGGTCCAGTGCAGAACAAAGGCGATGTCGGTGCGGAGCGAGAGCCACTGCTGCACCAACGCCGCGTAGTCGGGGCTGTCTTCAATCAGCAGAACCGTTAGAGTCTTGTGCATTTGCGGTGACATTCGCCGTGAACATTTCTCATCGGCTATTTCGTCGACACAAACATATACCCGATGGAATAGCCGAGTGTATAGTCCCGTCGAATCGCTTGGAATGCGAAGTTTTCTCCCCGTGTGTTTGGAAAACGTGCCGATCTGTATGACATGGGCGATTCGCAACAGCGCACGCAAGATCTTTTGGTTTTTCACTCGAGCGGATTGGACTGTGCCTTCCCGCTCGAGGCGGTGCGGGAAATCGTGCCCATGGCCAGGCTCTCCTCTCCGCCGGGTCTGCCTTCGGGACTGGCGGGTTTCCTGGATCTAAGAGGAACCGCCATTCCGATTGTTCGCCTGGACCGGCTCTTCGATCTTCCCGAGCAGCAACCGGGATTGCATACGCCGATGATCGTCTTGCGCGGGGTTCTCGGCCCGATCGGCATCCTGGTGGACTCGGTTCGCGGCATCGTGCCGGTGCCTTCCGCGCGCTTCTGGAGATACCCGAAGACGGCACTTTCCAGGGTTGCGCGACGGCTGCCATCCAACTGGACGGCGATCTGATTCATCTGCTTTCACCGGCCGCGCTGCTGCAGGCCAACGAAGATCGCATGCTGGCCGATTATAGCGCCATGTCGCAGGCGCGTCTGCTCCAGTTGCCCGAGAAGAACACGGGGAGAAGCGAATTGAATTGTGTATTCGCAGGATCCGGCCTACAGCCAGCTGAAGGACCATCTGATCGCGTCGACCGGCTTGGCTTTTTATGCGGACCGGGACGAACACTGACCGAATTGATCGGCGAGAGACTCGCGGATCTGGGACTGCGCGATTGCTCTTCCTATGCCGAGTTCCTGGCCAATGGCGAGACGGGCTGCGCCGAAATGGACATTCTGATCGCCCAGCTCACCATCGGGGAAACTTATTTTTTCCGCGACGAGGAGCAATTCGCGGCCATTCGCGACGTTATTCTTCCGGACATCCTGGAGCGCAAGCGCCCTCGAAGCAGTTGCGAATCTGGAGCGCCGGTTGCGCCACCGGCGCCGAGCCTTACTCGCTCGCGATCTTGCTGGCGCGGGCAGATGGCCGATCGGATGAGCGGTTGGCAGATCGACATTCATGCCACCGACTTAAACCGCGAGTTTTCTGACCCAGGCGGCCGAAGGCAAATTCCGTGCCATGGGCGCTTGCGCTCCACTTCCGATGCGGTGAAGCGCGAATGCTTCTCGAAGGAGGGTCTCACCTGGACCATTCACCCGCGATACAAACAATGGATTTCGTTTCAGCATATGAACCTGATGGACAGCGAATTCTCCACGCCGTTTCCCGCCGGCACTCATTTCGATCTGATTCTGTGCCGCAACGTGATGATTTACTTCTCGCCGGAGATGAATCGCCGCTTGATCGGACAATTTCACCAATCTCTCGGGGATGGGGGTTGGCTGGTGGTGGGCGCGGCCGAGTCACAACCTGGAGAACTACAGGGCCTTCCGCAGGGTGAATGCCGCCGGGGCCAAGCTGTATCAGAAAGATCGGCGCCCGTTCCACAGCGGTCGCCTCGATCGCCAGCGGTCCGGCCCGTGAACCGCATGCGCGCTGGACGCGATCCGCGGCTCGACCAAGATCACTGAGCCGCACCAGCGCCCTTCAGGGAGTCGCCGGCCGGCCCGCTCGGGTAGTTCCGGCAGATCTGGATGGCCTGCGCCAGCTGGCCGATCACGGCGATTGGCAGGGCGCGGCCGAGTATGGTCAAACAATTGCTGACTCGGAACGGATTGAATCGCCGAGGTCCATTTCTATCAGGCGCTGATTTTCGAAAACCTCGGGATCGCTGGACGAGCGGAGCTATCGCTGCGCCAGGCCATCTACCTGGACCGGAAATTTCGCGCTGGCTCACTATCATCTCGGTCTGGCTTTGAAACGAGGGGGGCAAACCGGCGCGGCGGCGCGGTCCTTCGGGAATGTCTTGAAAGTGCTGGCTGGCTATGCCGGATCTCGCGATCGTTACGGCTGGGCCCGGGGTAACGGTGACCGGGCTGAAGGAACTCGCGAGAATGCATCTGGAAGAATTCGAGCGGAGCATGAGAGCGGCCAAGGCAGATGGAGGCGGTATGGCGCGAGCGGGCCCGTCGGCTCTCCGCAACGCCCGGTTTCCGCCGGAGCCGGCGCAAGACGCCTTGCCGGTGATGGTATCTGGGGATCGGAAAGGAGCGCTACGGGATCGATCTTCCGGACGTGGCGGAGGTTTTGCCGCCGGTCCGCGCCCACGCCGGTTCCCGGAGCGGCCGCGGTGTTTGCGGGAGTCATCAATGTGCATGGCGAGATTCGGCCGGTGATCGATTTGAGGCGCTTTCTGGGTATGGAGGCGGCTTGAGGATGGCGATCCGCGCGAGTGATCCTGCTGCGCAAAGACGGGCGCGAGATGGGGCTGCAGATCGATAGCGTGGAGCAAATCCGCTGGATCGGCGCCGGGGACCTGCAATCGCCGGGAATGGCATGGGCCGATCGCCGCGTACATTAAGGGATCGACCAAGGACCTGCTGATGCTACTTAGCACGGAAGCGCTGTTTGCGGAGCTACACACAGGAGTTACAACTTGAAACTGACCATCGGACAAAGGATTCTTCTCGGCTACGGTCATGGCGATGCTGTTCATGGCCGTAACCGGAATCGCCGCGTACCGGAGCACGTCAAAGCTGCTCGAAGCCAACGACTGGGTGCGGCACACCTACCTGGTGATCGGCGAAGCCAAGGACATCCGCGCGCGATCTGCTCCAGTTCGAAAGCGTCACGCCGGGGATACATGCATCACCGGCGATGCCAAGTACCTGGAAGCGAGCACGGGCCTGATGACGCGGCTGGCCGACAGCCAGAAGTCAATTCGAATGCTTACCGTCGACAATCCCCGTCAACAGAGCAGACTTGCGGTTCTCGGACCGCTGATCGACCGCCGGCTGGCCGATATGACGCGAATCTCGAACATTCGCAAAGAGAAAGGTTTTGCGGCTTCCGTTGTGGCGGGGCAGCAACGCCAATAGCGACAGCGAAGCACAGACCGCAGAGATCGTGAATTTGCTGGCGGAGGTGGAGAACGAGGAACGAGGTCTCCTGGAGGGGCGGGAACAGAGGCGCCCAGCTGGATGCTCAGAGCGCCAATCGGATCATCTTAATCGGAAGTCTGCTGGGCTTTGCGTTGGCGGCCTTGGTGGGGATTGCTGACGCACCGCTCCATCATCCGGCCTTTAGGTGAATTCCAGCAATTCGTAACTGCCGTCGGAGAGGGGGATTTGACTCAGAAATCGGCCCGGGAAGGCAGTGACGAGCTGGGAAAACTCGCTCAGGGTCTGAATCAGATGGTGATCCGGCTGAGGAAGTACTACCACCCAGACGCGCGCCGCCACCGAGGATCTCAACTCCGCGGCGGTGGAAATTCTGGCTTCGGCCAGGGAACAGTCCGCCGTCACCGGACAGCAAGTGGCGGCTTACCAGGAGACCAATGCCACCATGCAGCAGGTCAGCCAGTCCTGCCTTCAGATGGCCGAAAAAGCCAAGGAGGTTACCGCCACCGCGGAGGCCGTCTCCATCGCCAGTATTTCCGGCTTGGATGCGGTCCAGAAAGCCAACCAGAGCGTGGAAGCGATTCACGAGCAAGCCGAGGCGGTGGCCCAGAACATCGTGTCGTTGAGCGAGAAGACGCAAATGGTGGGTGACATTCTCGCCACGGTGAACGATATCGCGGAACAATCGCACCTGCTGGCCTTGAACGCCGCGATTGAAGCCGCCGCGGCCGGGGAACACGGCCGCAGCTTTGCCGTGGTGGCTAGCGAAATCAAGAATCTGGCCGACCAGTCCAAGTCCGCCACCGTCCAGGTGAAGACCATCCTGGGAGACATCCAGAAGGAGATCAACACGTCCGTCATGCTCACCGAGGAAGCCGTCAAGCGAGTGGACCTGGGCAAGCAGCAGGCGGACATGGCCGCGTCCGCGATTCGCAATATGGCCGCCAACATCGGCCAGAGCGTGCAGGCCTTTCAGCAGATTGTGGCGGGCAGCAACCAGCAGCTCATCGGCTTTGAGAACGTCATGCAAGCCATGAAAGATCTGAGCCGGGGCAGCGAGCAGGCCACCAGCACCACGCGGCAGACCGAAAAGGCGGCGGCCAATCTCACCGAGCTGGGCGCGCAACTTCGCACCGTGACGGAGGGGTACCGGCTTTGACCGACATTCGCCAAAAACTCGCCGCCATTTTTCAGGGCGAGCACGCCGAGCACCTGGAACATATCCGCTCCATCCTGGCGTTGCTCGAAAACGCCTCCGACCAAAACGACTCAAGAAAGACGGGTGGGGGTGAGCTCGACGAGGCGTTCCGCCGCGCGCACAGCTTGAAAGGCGCGGCTCGGGCGGTGGATCTGGAGGCGGTGGAGGGGTTGGCCTCCGGACTCGAGACTGTGTTTTCGCGGGTGCGCGAAGGGACCTTGGCTCTGGACCAGAGGGCTGACGCGCGTGATCCATCAGGTCCTCGACGCCAGCGAGGATTGCGTGCGGGCGTTTCGAGAAAACCGGATTCCCGAGGAACCGCGCGGCGGCGCTGCGGGCGATGGAGGAGCTGCTCGACCGGGCGCCCGCAAGGAGGGGCTGGTGGATCCGCCGATAAAGGCGGCTGAGCCCGGTACCCGCCTCAGCGGCGGGCTTGCAGCTGGTTGAGATGGTGCGGCTGCCGGCCGAGAATCTGGACCGGCTGGTGCGGTCGACGGGCCAGATCCTCAGCGAGAGTCTGCGGCAGTCGAGCGTCAGCGGAGAACTGGATGTCCTGGATCAGTCAGATCGGCGAAATGGCAGCGGAATGCGTCCGGTTTCGCAAGGCCTCGACCGCGCCCTTCGTGGCGCCTGGCGAGTCAGCCGGAGTATTCCGCGGTAATCCGGCACATCGGATTCGTCGAACAAAAGGTGCGCTCCCTGGCCGTCCAGTCGAGGGCGGCTCGTCTGCTGCAACAACGCAGCGCCTGGAACACGCGGCGTTCGGCGGAACAACTCCAACGGGACGTATGGAGCGCCCGCATGGCTCCCGGCGGAAGACTTGTTTGAAGGCTTTCGAAAGATGGTGCGGGACCTGGCGCGGGAAGAGAACAAGGAAATCGACTTCCGGCTGAGCGGGTCCGGTGTCCGGGCGGACCGGATCGTACTCCAGGCCCTGAAGGATCCGGTGATGCATCTGCTGCGCAACGCCATCAGTCATGGAATTGAAGCACCCGCGGAGCGCGCCCGCGCGGGAAAACCGCCGGTGGCTTCGCTGACCCTGCGTCTGGATTCCCAAAGAGGACGCCTCATTGTCGAAGTAGAAGACGACGGCCGGGGAGTGGATCTGAAGAAAGTGGACCAGGTGCTTTCCCAGGCCGAGCCGGGCGCGGCATTCCGCGGAAGAGTTGGAGCGAGCCATCTTTCGCCCAGGCTTCTCGACCTCCCCACCGTCAACCACCTGTCCGGACGGGGCATGGGACTCTCGGTGGTTTACGAAACTGTGCACCGCCTGCAAGGCGACGTGAACCTGCGGCCCAAGCAGACTCCGGGCGCGTCTTTTCTGTTGTCGGTTCCCTTGTCGGTATCCACCAGCCATTTGCTGTTGCTTTCGGCGGCGGGACAGACCTTTGGAATCCCCACGCACGGAATTGAGCGGCTGTTACCGCATCCCTCTGGAACGGGTGGAGACGCAGGAAGGAAAACCGGTGGTGAATCTGGCGGGGCACGCGGTCCCGTTATATGGATTAGCGCATCTGTTGAAAATCGGGGACGCGTCCCAGCTCTTCCCGGGAGGGATGCTGCCGGTGATGGTGTTGAAATCGGGGGCCAGGCGCTTCGCGGTATGGGTGGACGAGTTCCTGATGGAGCGAGACGCTCTGATTCAGGATCTGGGAATGCCATGCCCCGCCACCGGTAACATTTCCGGCGGCGCGTTGCTGCGGGAAGGGACGGTGTTCGTGGTTTTGAACCCGGCCGGCCTGGCGGCCAGTTGCACTCCGTCGGCCGCCGCTCCGGTGCCGCGCGTCAGGGTCCAAGCGCCGGTCCAAGCGGTTGCTCACGGCATTCTCGTGGTGGACGACTCAATTACATCCCGGTCGCTCGAGAGAAGCATCCTGGAGGCGCATGGCTACCGCGTTCGAGTAGCGGTGGACGGGCTGGAAGCTCTGGAGTTGCTGCGCGCCGAAAAGGCCGACCTGATCATTACCGATATTCAGATGCCGCGCATGGACGGCTTCGGACTGGTGGAGGCGCTGAAGGCGGACCCCGGGCTGAAAGGGATTCCAGTGATCATCGTCAGCTCGCTCGAGAAAGCCGAGGATCAGGAGCGGGGGCTCCTGCTCGGTGCGGATGCTTACGTGGTGAAGCGGAAGTTCGATCAAACGGAGTTGCTGGACGCGATCCGGCAAATGATTTGAAAAAGAGGATATGAAGAAGATCCGGGTCATGATCGTCGAGGATTCGGCCGTGGTGAGCGCGCTGCTCGAATACAGCATCGGGAGCGACCCCAGGCTGGAGGTCTGCGCCACGGCCGCCAGCGCCGAGGATGCGCTCGTGATGCTCAGATCGGGTCTTGCCGGATGTCATTGCGATGGACATTCGGCTGCCCGGCATGGATGGGCTCGAAGCTACCCGGCGGATCATGTCCAAAAATCCGGTCCCCATCGTAGTGGTCGCGTCCTCCATCGAGTCTGGAAAATGGAACACCATCCCCATGGAGGCGCTGCGGGCGGGCGCCTTGGCGGTGCTCGAAAAGCCCTCCGGGACCAGCAACGCCGAGTACCGGGCGCTGGCCGAACGCCTGTGCACGCAGTTGGTGATCATGAGCCAGGTGAAGCTGGTCCGGCGCAACGGCCATCGCGAGCCGGATGCCACAACGGCCCATCTTCGACGGTCTTGGCACGGCGGGCCGGGCACGTTTCGAATGCTGGGAATCGTCTGCTCCACGGGCGGGCCGGGCGCCCTGGTACAACTGCTGGGTGCGCTGGGACCGGCTTTTCCGTTGCCGATCCTACTGGTGCAGCACATGACCGGCAGCTTTCTTGAGGGGTTCGCTTCGTGGCTGGAAGACGTCAGCCGGTTTCCGGTCAGCATAGTGAATGACGGTGCGGTTCCGGTTCCTTCGGCGTTGCACATCGCCCCGGCCGACCGGCACCTGCGGCTGGAAGCTGGGCGGCTGCGGTTGGATGCTGGAAATCCGATATCGTTTCAGCGTCCGTCGGGGACGGTGTTGTTTCAATCCATGGCGGAAAGTCTGGGCGCCAATGCGCTGGGTGTCCTGCTAACTGGTATGGGCGACGACGGTGCTTCGGGTCTGCTGGACATCCGGCGGTCTGGTGGATACACCATCGCCGAGGATGAATCCACCGCGGCGGTCTATGGAATGCCGGCTGCGGCGGTGCTGCTGGGCGCGGTTTGCGAGTCCCTGCCGCTACCGGCCATTGCTCCCAGAGTCTTGGAACTGGTGCCGGCCAAACAAGAACTTCACCGGCACAAGGCTCACTGATGGAACGCGCTTTCCACATCGTGGTGGTAGAAGACTCGGAGACGCAAGCCTTCAAGCTGCGTATGCTGCTGGAGGAGCAAGGCTGGGAGATCTCCATCGCCGGCGCGGGGGAGACCGCGCTGGCCGCCTTGGGAGATCCTCTTCCCGACCTGATCTTGTGCGACTACAACCTGCCCGGAATGCGCGGAGACGAGTTCTGCCGGCGCATTCGAATGAATTTGAACACGCGGGGCATACCGATTCTGATGATCACCGCCTCGGCCCCGGAAGCGGCGGAGATCCAAAGCCTGGAAAGCGGCGCGGACGGCTACGTTTCCAAGTCCGAGAGTATTGAAATCCTGATCGCGCGAATCCAGGCGCTGTTGCGGAAAGCGCCGGCGCAAGGGAGCACGCTAAATTCCCAGGATTCCGCCTTCGGCACAGCCCGCCTGTTAGCCATTGACGACAGCTCCACTTACCTCGCTTTCCTCGGCGACGAACTGCGGCATCAAGGCTACGAGGTGGAGACGGCGTCCAACGGGACGGAGGGGCTCAGCCGTCTGGTGCACGAGAAATTCGATTGCGTGCTGGTGGATCTGCAGATGGCCGAGATGGACGGAGTGGAAGTGTGCCGGCGGATCGCCGCCATCCAGAGCCTGAACAACGGCGTGCCGGTCATAATAGTCACTGGCGCCGCGCAACCCGGGGACCTGAATCGAGCGCTGCAGGCCGGAGCCGACGACTTCGTCGGCAAGTCCAGCGATCTGGCGGTCTTGCGAGCCCGTATCCAGGCCCTGATGCGCCGGAGGCTCATTCAGGAAGACAGCGGACGGGCGGTGGAGGAACTCAAGGCCAGGGAATTGGAAGTGTCGCACGACCGGGCCGAGCGGGAGATTTCCGACAGCCGGTTGGCGATGGCCGAAAAGCTGGTCCAGGCCAATCACGATCTCGAAGAGGCCAACCGCAAACTCAAGGAAACCCAGGCCCAGTTGATCCAGAACGAAAAGATGGCGTCGCTCGGGCAACTGGTGGCTGGGATCGCGCACGAAATCAACAATCCGCTGGCCTTCGTGGTGAACAACTTGTTCATCGTCGAGAGCGGCCTGGAGGGTCTGAGCCCGGAGTTGGAACCGCACCTCGAGGAGCCTTCTCTGCTAAAACTGCGCAAAGCCAGGGCCCGCCTGGGGGAGATGAAGGAGGGCCTGGACCGGGTGAAGGAGCTGGTGCTCGACCTCAGGACCTTTTCCCGCATGGATGGGGGAGAGTTCCAGAGCGTGGATGTGGTGGATACCATCGACGCGGTGCTGCTGCTGATGAAGCACAAAATGAACGGGCGGATCCTGGTGGAAAGACACTATGTCCCGCAGCGCGCGCTGTGTTGTTCCGCCGGGCGGCTGCACCAGGTGTTGATGAATTTAATCGCCAATGCCATGGACGCCATTGCGGGAGAAGGAAAGATCGTAATCAGCACCAGCCAGACGGCGAAGGATTTCCTCATCTCGGTTCGCGACACCGGCGCCGGCATCCCGGAGGAAATCCGGAGTAAGATTTTCGACCCGTTCTTTACCACCAAGCCGATCGGCCAAGGAACCGGCCTGGGGCTGGCCATTTCTTACGGAATCGTACAGGATCACGGCGGCTCCATCGCGGTTCAAAGCGAAGAAGGCGTGGGTACGGAGTTCATTGTCAAGATCCCGCTCGATCTGCAATTGCGAAGGGAAAAATGAAGGAAAAGCTACTGGTCTTGGATGATGAAACGCTCATCCTCACCTCGATCGAGCACCTGTTCGAGGACGATTACGAAGTCTTTACCACCACCGACGGCGAGACAGCTCTCGCGCTGGCGGGGGAGAACGACCTGGCGGTAATCGTGTGCGACGAGCGCATGCCCGGCCTCAGCGGGCACGAATTTCTGCGGCGCGTTAGAAAAGTTTCAAGAGCCACGCGCGTCATGATCTCGGGTTATGCCGACATGAGCGCGCTCACCGAGGCAGTCAATAGCGGACAGATCTTCGCGTATGTCAGCAAGCCGTGGGATCCTCGGGCCCTCAGGGCCACGGTGAGCGCCGCCGTGGGCCAGTTCAAACTGGTCCAGGAGATGGACCAGGAGCGCGAATTGCTGCGCGCCCTCATGGAAAATATTCCAGACCTGATCTATTTTAAGGACTGCCAGTCCCGTTTTACCCGCGTCAATCAGGCGCACGCGCGGAACCTTGGAGCCAATGACTCCGCGGAGTGCATGGGGAAGAGCAACGCGGACTATTTCGGAGCAGAAGCCGCCCTTCGTTGGCGCCGCGACGAGGAAGAGATTGTAAGTTCGGGCCAGCCGCAGGTTGATCGCATCGACCAGGTTAAAACACCCGGCGGGGCCCTCCGTTGGTGGTCGACGACTCAGGTTCCGATGTTCGACCGCAGCGGGCAGGTTTCCGGAATCGCGGGCATCTCCAGGGATATTACGGCCCTGAAGAACGGCGAGGAGTTGCTGCGGGAGCAGAGCGAACGCAACCGCATGATACTCGAGACCGCCAACGACGCGTTCATCGGCATGGATCCCGATGGCTCGATTACGGCTTGGAACCCCCAGGCTGAACTAACCTTCGGTTGGCCGGCCAGCGAAGTGCTGGGACGCCGCTGGTACGATGTGGTGATTGCTCCCGCCTACCGCGCAGCCCACGCGGATGGTGTGGAACATTTCCTGGGCACCGCGCAGGCCCCCCACGCCAACCGGGCCATGGAGCTGATGGCCTTGCATCGCGATGGCCGCCAGTTTCCAGTGGAAGCGACGGTATGGCCGGTTCGAATGGCGGGAGCGTGCAGCTTCAATGCGTTCGTGCGCGATATCAGCGAGCGGCGACGCGCCGAGGAAGCTCTGTTGTGCGCCAAAGCGGGGGCGGAATCCGCGAATCTCGCCAAGAGCGAATTCCTGACCACCATGAGTCATGAAATGCGAACGCCCATGAATGCCATTCTCGGAATGGCCGACCTGCTTTCCGAAAGTTCGCTCGGCAAGGAGCAGCGCGACTATGTGAGCGTATTTCAAAATGCCGGGGCCAACCTCCTAGACTTGATCAACAATGTCCTGGACCTCTCCAAGGTGGAGTCCGGGCACGTCGAATTGGAAGCGATCGACTTCGATCTGGGGGTTCTGCTCCAGAAAATCGTCGAAATGTTGGATGGGCGGGCGCGGGAGCGCGGTCTGCGGCTCACACTCGAAATCCTTCCGAACGTCCCCCTGGGACTGGTCGGAGACCCGAATCGTCTGCGGCAGATTCTCGTCAATCTGGTCGGAAACGCTCTGAAATTCACAGAGCGGGGCTCCGTGAGGCTGCACGTGGAACCGGAACCCGGTTCGATCGGCGGGGGTTCGATAAGCGGCGGAGGCGCCGCCGCCTGCCTGCGATTTAGCGTGGAGGATACCGGGATAGGGATCGCAGCGGACAAAGTGGAAGTGATCTTCAACCGTTTCACGCAAGCCGACTCTTCCACCACGCGCAAGTACGGTGGAACGGGTCTCGGATTGGCCATTAGCAAGGGCTTGGTGCAGCTGATGGGTGGACGCATCGGTTGCACCAGCGAGGAAGGTAAGGGAAGCGCGTTCTTTGTTACGGTGCCGTTTCGGATCCGTGAGGAGATGGAAGCTCCCCAGACTGCCAAGCCGGCCGCGATCGCGCTTCCGCGGGTGGCACAGGGCCAACAACAGCCGGTCTTCAGCGATCCTGATTGTGGAAGATTCCCAAGACAATGTCCTGTTGGCTAAGGCCTATCTGAAAGGCTGCGGCTTCGAGCTGGATTTCGCCGAGAATGGCAAGATAGCCGTGGAGAGAGTGATTTCCAATCAGCCCCATCTTGTGCTCATGGACCTGCAAATGCCGGTGATGGGCGGGCTGGAGGCCACCAGGATCATCCGTGAATGGGAAGCGAAAACTCGTTCACATCCGATCCCCATCCTCGCTCTAACGGCCCACGCCGCCGCAGGGGATGCCGGAAGGAGCTTGGAGGCTGGTTGTAGCGAGCACCTTACCAAACCCATCAAGAAGTCGACTCTGCTGGACGCGATCTCGCGCCATCTCAGCGGAAAAATTCGCATCACGCCGCCCGAGGGAATTGAAGGTTTGGTTCCAAAATACCTGGAAAATGTCCGGCGCGGCATCGACGAGATTCTGGCCCAGGGCGCATCCCAAGATTGCGAAAGGGCCCGCCGGTTGGGACATCAGTTCAAGGGATCGGGTACAGGTTACGGCTTTCCCGAGATCACCCGAACCGGCACGGCGGTAGAGTTGGCCGCCAAGGCCAGCGATCCAGATAGAATTCGAAGCCAGATCCTGGCGCTATCCAGTTACCTCGACCGCGTGGAAATTGTGGTGTAGCGTGGCTCGGCCGCACTTTTTGCGCACGCTCCAAAGCCCGTTGGATCGGCACCTCAACCATCGCCGCCCGGTGCCGATAAGCACTCCAGACTAGGAGAGCCTGGTGGCGAAGTCCGCGATCCCGTTCGGAGCACTGGTAACATGATTTCTCTGAGAACCTACCTGATGGGCGACGCGGGTAAAGAGAGCGTGGAAAGCTCCTACCGCCGCATGATCGACCTGTTCCTCCAGGGCATCTCCTTGCACGCGGTGGAAGGCGACCAGGCCGACTATCAACGGTTTCGCTCCGACATGGACCGCTTCGCCGGGCGGCTGGCGCCCGAAGCCAGCGTAACGGAGCGGTTCGTGGTAGTTGGCGAAGTGCTGCGAGCGCTGGAGGATTACAACCGGCACACCAGCAAATTCCTGCGCATTCAAAACACCGAACTCCAGAACATGATTGCCATGCTCACCCAGACCGTCATCGCGGTGGGCACCAGCAGCGAGACGTCCGTCGCCGGACTGCAACAGATCGAGAAGGCGCTGGAACGGACGCGCATGGTGGAAGACATTCACTCGGTAAAGGCGCAACTGGGAGAGTGCCTCAAGAGCGTCCGGGGAGAATCTCTGCGCCAGAAGGCCGATGGGAAAGCCGCTCTCGATAGGATCCAGCAGGAATTGGCTCAATCGATGCAGCGCATCGGTGGTCTGTCGTTAGGTCCCAGAACAGATCCTGCAACGGGCCTTCCCGGCAGGCCGGAAGCCTGCAAGGCGATCGAGGAGGCCATGGCGTCGGCCGTTCCCGCGTTTGTCCTAATCGCGGTCATCAACCGGCTGGAGGTGGTCATCGCGCGCTTTGGAAGCGCCATCGGCGATCAAGGGCTGGCCGTGGCCGCCCAGCACTTCCGTGCCGCATTGCCGGCCGGGGACATACTGTATCGTTGGCAGGGGCCCGCGTTGGTGGCTATCCTCAGGCGAACGGCGGCCATCGATTCGGTCCGCGAAGAAGTCGGCCGCTTCGCCGGCAAAAAGCTCGAGAAGTCGTTTGCCATCGGCTCCCGCTCCGTCTCACTGCCGATTTCTGTCAGTTGGGCAATATTTCCGATCGTCCCTCCCGTGGACGCGCTCCTCCGGAAGGTCGAGATCTTTATAGCCGCGCAGGCATCGCCCGAGCATGTCTAGCAGCGCGCGACGTTCCAATGCGCGGCCAGATCCCGTATTCCCGATCATACTCGGCGCTTTCCTGCCGAGAAGAGATTGTGGAGGCTTTGCCGGCAATCGAACCCGTAGAGGACCTTAGCGGGAGTCGTATTGGTATGCTCGGTCTTCCGTCCGGGTTGGCGGACGAGCTGGGCGCGGTCCTGAAAACCGCGCAGTGCCTCTCGCTCAATCTGTCCCCAACCTGCGATCCAAACGATCCGTTGGAGGGCTACGACCTGCTCATTGTTTGGGCGAACGAAGACAACCGCAGCCCGCGAGTTGCGGAGCTGGTGGCGACTTCGCAGCGCTGGCTGCTGCTCGGACCGGAAGAGCGCATCCGCCAGAGCCCTTCACTTTCCTTGCAAGCTGACGATGTAGTATTCACTCCCTATTCCTTGAATGAGCTGCTTTTCCGCATCTACAGAACAATTCACCGCGCTGGCGCCGGCCGGCAACGTTCATCCAATCGCAGCAAACCAGTGGTGCTGGTGGCGGATGACGATCCAGCCATGCTCACGCTTCTGGAAACCGTCTTGAGGAACAGCGCTTGGGAGTGCCACTTCACTACCGATGGGCGACGGGCACTGGTGATGGCGCACAGATTGTTACCCGATCTCATGGTGCTGGATATCGAGATGCCGTTCGTGACTGGATTGGAAGTGCTCAGGCGAATCCGTAACACCCAGGCGGATGACGTGAAGGTACTGCTGCTTACTGCGTCCAGCGAGCTAAAACATGTCGAAGAAGGCTTGGCTCTTGGCGCCGATGACTACCTTGCCAAGCCATTCAGTCATGTCGCTCTGGTGCACCGCGTCAGGAAGCTGTTGTTTTCCACCGGCAAGGTTTCCCCAACCGCCTAATCGAGCGGACACGCCCGCCTAGCCCTGCATCACAGCTAGTTGTCAACCGGCAATTTTAGTGGGCCAGCTGTCGAGCTCTCCTCAAGTCCGCCTCCGCTCCAACCACGTCACCAATGGATTTCCTGGCGGCCGCCCGAACCCGGTAGGCGTTCGCGTACTTCGGGTTGAGCCGGATCGCCCGGTCCAGATCCTGAATCGCCGGCTCCCACTGGTGGAGAAGAACCAGGACAAAGCCGCGGGCATTCAAGGCCAAAGTGAAATCGGGCGCGATGCGAAGCGCTTCGGTCAGTTCGACGATCGCTTCCCGGTAGCGGCCGGCTTTCGTGAGTTGGCGCCCGAGAAGATTGTGTTGCTGCGCGGCGGCTGAGGGGGAATCGGACCCGTGCGGTGCGAAGGCCGGCGCAGGGAGCAGCGCAGGTTTCACTTGGACGGCCGCGGGCGCTGGCGTTTGGGCCGGTGCTGGTATAGCCGTGGGCGCTACTGAAGGCGCGGGCGCCGGTGCGTCCAGAGCGGCGGGCCGGCTGATCCGTAAATCCACATTTGTTAAATCGACAGGTTGGCTCCCCAGCCGAACCATGCGGGCGGCGGTTTGTGCTTCATTCTGAACCGAGACGGTATACGATCCCGCCGCCAGGTCGCGGAACAGATATCGTCCTTGCGGATCGGCCTTGCTGGTTAGGCCCGGCTCCATCAGCAGTACCTCGGCGCCGACCACGGGGACATATCGCAGCTCCTTTGTGTCGTAGATGAGCACTTGGCCGGAAATGCTCCGAAAGGCGCGCGCGGTGAAAGCCGCTTTGCCCGGCGCTGCCTTCCCTACCGTCACTTTCTGCGCGTCGCCAAATCCGTCCACCGAATAACCCGCCGGCAGCGAATCCGGGTCCGCCTGGACGTCGTAGTCGCCGGCCTCGAGAGACGACACGAAGAAACTGCCGTCAGCCTCCGTTGTCGCGCTCCATTTCTTTCCTCTGCTCTCGATCGTCACCGCGATGCCCGCTACGCCTTGCCCCGCGTCGTTGAGCACCTTACCCGCCAAACCGGACAGGGAATAGCCAATGCCGAAATTCGTGGTGGCATCTTCGTCCACCTCCAGGCTGGATGGAGTAGTGAAGAAGAACGGCTCCTTGGAGGTGTATATCGCCTCCAGTTTGTGTTTCCCGCGGTGCACATTCGGGAAGCGGTACGAACCATCCGTGCCGGTCAGGGTACGCCTGAGATTGTCGAGCATCACCTCCACTTCGGGCATCGGCGGCATGCCCGGTTCGAATTCCCCTTTGGATTGGTCGTCGCGAAAAACATATCCCGTCAGGGTCCCGCGCCGTTCCGGAATAACGAAATAAGGCACGTGTTCGAACTGGTGGCGATAGGCGATGAAGCAAGCCGGGCTAAATTCCTGCGGGCTTCCGGGTGTCTTCAACGCCAGGATCGAGCAGGACATCGACAGATTGTCCAAACGGCTCAGGCGCTGAGTCAAAGCCAAAGTGTGTACGACGTCTTCGGTAGTCCCCTGTAACGACTGATTTTCGTTGTATTGAAACGTGTAACTCAAGTCTCTCTTATGCGCACCTTTGGTGGACCAGTCCGCCGACCCGCCCAGCAGGGTACGCACCGGAACCACATTGATGGTGGCCCCCTTGATGAATCCGGCCGCCATCAGGTAGGCGTCGCTGGACAAGAGCTCATCCACTTGCTGAATGCTGGTGGCCTGGATGCCCTGTTGCTCCAGAACCTGCTGCAATCCCGAAACCTGGCCGAAGATGAAACTCAGTGTCGGAGCGTTGGCGTCGCGTTCGGCGTAAGCATTGAAGTTGAAACCGCCCCACCCCGTGTGCGCGTTTACGCGAAATTGCTTGGCTCCGTTGTCGTTCCCGGGAGTCACGGAGAACTGGTATTGGCCATTGACGCCGAAATGGTGGGATTGATAGGCCAACCCGGCGGGCAGGGTGAAATTTCGAATCGCCGGGCTGGGCGGCAGTTCGTTTTCGAATTTCGAGGCTTGCGCTCCGCCGGTAAGGGCCCAGTGCCCGGTGAGCTGATAGCGCAGATTGGCCGAGCCGGAAATGGTGGCTTCTTTGACGTCCGGCAGGATCAGGTTGCTTTTATAGAAGGCCAGGTCCGTTTCGAGCTTCTTTGTGACGTGGCGCGTCCACGAGAGGTCCGTAAACAGGCCCCGCAAATTGTTGGCGCCTAGAGAAGCAAATTCCACGGGCCTGTAACGCGCCAGTCCCAGGATGATATCGCGGTCGCTAATGTAGTGCAGCCGTCCCGAGCCTGCGATGCCACTGCCGATCCCCAGGTCCGCATTGAACCAGAAGTCTTCCCGGGGTTTGTATTGGTATCGGACATCGCCGATACTTCCGGAACGCCCCAGCCGGTCCGTCGCGTGAACTTGCACCTGATAAAAAGATCCAGTCAGGGAAGAATTCTCAGTGAGCGGATAGCGGTATCCTCCGCCCGCCACCAATTCCGGCTGGACGGGCAGAAATAGTCCGTCAAACGTCTCCACACTGGTGTAGCCCACATGTCCAAACCAGTTGCCATCCCTCAAATGGAGTCCACGGACAATCGATCCATTGATCGTGAGTTGGGATTCGTCCAGGTATTTGTCAAAAAGGGTGACGTCCCGATCGGCTGTGGCCACTTCATAGGTCAGGGCGGACAACGCAACCCTCGGCAGGTCCTGGTCGGCCCCTAGAAGGTTGGTTTCTACAACGTTGATATGGGTCCAGTTATCGCCATTGATCTTCATGAAGTCGATCTGGTTCTGAATTTCGGCGGGATTGGAATAATACCGCCCTTCGTAGTAGCCACTCTGGGCCTGCTCCGCGCCTGTAGTCGGCGGAGATAACCAGGGGGATAAACCGGTGGCATCAAGTTCACCAGGATTTCAAAGGTCTGCGTTCCCGAAGGCGTTACTACCACCACGTGGGTATCGCCCGCTACCTTGCCTTCTACCGTGACCACCCCGTTCTCGGCCGTGGCCTCCGCGAAGAATCCATCCAGAGTATAAGCCGCGGTGGCCCCGTCGATTTGGAAAGTGATGGTTTTGTGGGGATCGACCTTATAGACCTGCGCCGGCAGCAGGAGACAACAGAGTAGCAGCGCCAGCGGAACCCTTACGATCGCGGCTCTGTAAGCACCCGCAAACACGCAGTCGCGATTCTGAGCCGCGCGCGTGAGCAAGCGGTCCTTGGCCTTCTGTGACCTACTACGGAATGGTGAATTCTCCGGCACTGGTGAAGACCTTGCGTTCGAACTCAAAGGACGAGAGCGTGCGGTAGTGCCCCGGAGCCAGCTGCGCCGGGTTGGTGGCTACAAACACCACCCGCTCGCCCGGCAACAGGCGCTGCGTCTTGAAGGGCGTTTTGGCTACGCGCTTCCCGGATGCGTTCAGAATAACGACGATGCCCTTGGGCACTACTGGCTCGGTCCCGGTATTGTGCAGCTCTTGGGAAAGGATTGCGTTCGCCTCCGGTGTCTGAAGTGAAGCCTCCAGCGGTCCGGATTCCAGCTTGAAATCGGTGGACAGGCTAAACGTAATCAGGGTGCCCAAGGAAGCGCCCAGGCCCACCACACCATCACTTTGTGGGGTGAGGATGCCTCGAAAGAAAGTGACTACCGCACGTTGCGTGGTCTCGGGCGGAAGGGTAAAAGTCACCTGGACGGTTGCGTCTTCGCCGGCTTTCACCGTCACCGATGTCGGAAACATGACGGAGGTAGCGGCAATGCTGTTTGCAATCAACCCCGCGGGCGAAAACGATCGCTTGCCATCGCTCACCACCACATCCTGGGTGTCGATATTGAAGCGGACTTCGGCATTGGTATTATTCGAAATCGTCAAGGTTTGGCTAGTGCCCTGCCCGGGTTTGCAGCGCACCGCGATGACGGCGGGAGAAAGGGATATGGAAGCTCGGAGAGAATCGGCCGGGGTGGCGTCTGGCGCATCCGGCGTTTGGGCACTGGCGGAGACCGCCAACAACAGCGAGGCGCAGGAGACCACTGCCAGTTTGGATCCGCATCTCATCGGAGTTATTTGCGGAGCGTCGCCTCGAATGCGACGTTGCTCCCAATGGGTCCGGCCGGTGTGGAAACCGGAACCTCCACGTCTAACCGGTGCTCGCCGCTGGAACCGCAGGGCATGGATTCAGCCAGAGGCCGCGGCGTGGTTCCCAGCTTGATTCCATCAATCGCCATGGCATGCGTTTCCGCTGCATCCGTCCGTGACATGGTCACGTTCACGCGCGAGGCCGGCGTACTTCCAGGACAATCCACCTTTAATTCAAACCGCGTGGTAATGACCAACGATCCGGAAGTCTTCTTGCTGCTCTCGCCGGGCGCCGAAGCTCCCTTGAAATAAGAGACCTTGCCCAGGTCGAGGGCGGCGTTGCCCGGTCCCTCGCTTCGCAGCGTCGCGCCAGTGGGCGCAGCCAGGATCGTGATGGTGGGCGGTGCGGCGGCCGTTACCATTGGCAAGGCGCTTCGCGCGCCGCCGGCTGGCTGCCCAAATGCCGTAATCGCCGCAAGCGGCGTCAGCATCCATGCGTAAATTAGAGTCATCTGTTCAGCGTTCATCGGAAATCCAGACTGACTGGGAATCGCTTCGGCCCAGCCAGCATCATGCGTTGCGGTTGTGCGGCCAGTATTAGTTGGCGGTCGCAAGGAAGATCAGAGTGTTGCTAAGCGTACCGCTCGTATTCGAGGCCGGTATCGTAACCGCGAGATTGTAGGGGATCGCGCTCCCATAGTCGGCGAGAGTAACTTGCGGCGTCGCGCCGATATCGGTGACGGCGATCGCATTGAACGTCCAGGTGTTGACGGCATCGGCCGAGGTTAGGTTTACAAGCACACCATAAGTGGCGCTGGTGCTGTTCGCGAGATCTACCTCAACGTTTACTGGCGTGGTGAGTGTGAACGCCGTTTTCCCGGTAAGCGTCCGGACCACATTGGTCGGCACGGTGCCGCCGTACATCTGCACGTTTCCGAACGGCAAGGAGGCCGTCGCCGTGCCGGTGCCAGTTACCGCGAAACCGCCGGTGGCGGTGGAAAACAGGAGATTGATGGAACCCTCGATATCGGCGGTGACACCCAGATTTCCAGTGCTGGTCTGAGCGTTCGCCACGCCCGCGAGTCCGAAAGCGGACATTACCGTCATAAGAACAAGTTTGTTTTTCATGTGTTAGTTGTTACCTTTCTGAAGGCTCTTATCGGCGCGTCTTGAAAAACATGAGATCTATTTTTGAACCAGCCGATTGGACCGAATTGCGGGAAGCCGGGAAACCGGGCGATCCCGGCGAACGGGTGTGGATTCCGGATTCAAAGACGCCCAACCTCGTAACTGAGGTTCCGCTCACGGAAATCGCGGCTGACGCTTTTCGCATGCAACGTTGCGACGGGCAGGCGTTCGCTATTTTCGCATTTACGATCTTCGGTCGACATACGCCACGCGGCTCAGCGCCGGCGGCGTCGCGGACGAAATCTGCCCAGGGTTTTGGCCACAACACAGGGCCAATCTGGTGGCAAAGCAACGGCGAAGTCGATGGACCGCAGATCGAACAAGTCTTTTGGAATCAGCGATAAGTTTGGTCGGGGCGGGGCGATTTGAACGCCCGACCCCCTGCGCCCAAGGGACGAGAGTCGGTTCCAAAGGCTCCATTGTTTTTCGCTGAATCCTAATGATTACAACAATCTGGGGAATCTGCTTTTCGCTCAAAAGGCAACCCCGGTAGTTGGAACAGATGCGGTTCGGACACAGTTTTGGCACAGCTGAAAAGCAGGAGCGCTAGCTCGGCCAACGGCTGGTCCAGCAAAGTTACGGTTCGTCGAACGTAGCGCGGCACGCGCTCGGATGTGCGGGCCATTAAGCTGGCTCGTCGCTGCTCCATTCTGACACCTACGCTACTTGGTCGCGCCGCTTAAATGTTCAGGCGCTGTTGTGCGGTCGCCAAGACTTTGTAGCCCATGTCGCCGTAGCCCTTCAGTCGCCGGTCGTACATTCGCGCGAGCATGCGGACGTTAGCATCGACGTAATCATAAACTTCGACGACACGCTTGCTGTCGTGTAGCCGATGGAGTCGCCCGACGTATTGTTGAAGTGTGCCCCTCCAGGAAATCGGCATAGCCAGGAACAGCGTGTCGAGGCGCGCGTCATCGAACCCTTCGCCGATATAGCTTCCCGTTGCCAGAATTAGGCGTTGGTCGCCTTCCGGTATGCCGGCGAGCGCCTCGCTAACTGCGCGGCGCTGCTTCCGGCCCATTCCTCCCTTGAGCACGATGACATTGCGAACCTTACCCGCGAGAGCAGATTCCAGTCGGCTGAGATGATCGGTTCTACCGGTCAGGACAAGAGGTGACCGGCCAGATTCGACGGCATGGATCACGTCTCGAACGATGGACTCGTTGCGCGCCTCATCCGTAACCAGAGCAGCATAGACATCCTGGATTGTCACATCTGCGCGATCGCCGTCCATTCGAAAGTGTGTGAACTTTGGTAGGACCAGGTGGTCAAAGGGGGTCGAATCGGTCATCGCGCGTGCGCCGAGACTGTATCGCGTCGGCCCACATTGCATGTAGATGATTGGATGATGCCCGTCTTTCCTGGTGGGCGTCGCCGTCAATCCAACCACGAACTTCGCTTTGATCTGGCGCATCACCCGCTCAAATGTGAAAGCCGAGAGATGGTGGCACTCGTCGACGATGACGTGTCCATATTCGGCCACGAGGTCCTTTACCTCTTGATCGCGGTGCAGGCTCTGAATCACCGCTACGTCGATATTTCCGGTCCGCTTAGTCTTGCCTCCGCCGATTTGCCCGATTTCGTCGATTGGGATTTCGAGGAACATCGCCAGCCGCTCCCGCCATTGATCGAGCAACTGCTGGCGATGCACCATCACCAGCGCGTTGGTTTTCCGTTTCGCGATCAACCATGCCGCAACCGCCGTCTTGCCAAACGCCGTCGGCGCACAAATCAGTCCGTCGTCATGACGCATGACCTTGACGACGGCTTCTTCCTGTGTTGTCCGCAACATCCCGTGAAACTCGGCTTCAATCGGCCTACCCGCAAAGCGCTCGTCGTGCACGATCGTTTTGATGCCGTGCCCTTCCAGAAGCGAAAGAACTTCAGTCAGACAACCGCGAGGCAAGGCCACATGCCGAAGTAAGTCTTCTCCGCACGCGATGACGCGTGGCTTGTCGAAAGTCGAGAGCCGCATTGCCTGTGCCTTGTAAAATTCCGGATTCTGGAACGCCGCGATCCGGAGAAGACAGTTCAGCATTTCCGGCGGCAAGGCCTTCTTCTCGATAAAGACTAGATTAGATCGAACGATCTCGATCGTCGAGGGGAGCGGCCCTTTGATAGGCTTGTCCCGCCGCTTCCGGGAAGGAGGCAACGTCCACGGATCGGGTTCGTTCTCGTCGTCTATGCTGGCGATTCGAACGCCGATCAGGTCGCCATGCTGGAGGGCGTCCGAAATCAGCTGCTCCGCTGCGGACTGGGACATGCGGCGAAGAGACGCGAGGTAACTCCACTGGTCAGCATGCGGCCGCAATTCGTCATCGAGAAATTCCGTGAATCCAGATTCACGAGGGACCTTTTGAAGCGGTAAAGCGATGAGATTGCCGAAGCCACCTTTGGGCATCGTATCTTGATTGGGGAAAAATCGATCATACGAATCAAGGCCCAATTGGTGACGCCGTTCCATCGTTCGTGTCAGCAGCAACGAACCCAATCTTCGTGCCACGCCGGCGGGAACAGGGCGGTCGAAGAAGAACCAGATGTGCGCACCGTTGCCGGAACGAGAATGCTCCAACGCCGCGGGCACGCTCAACTCGCGACATGTTGCGACGAACGCCAACGCGTCCTCTTTCCACGTCTTTTTGTCGAAGTCAACTGCGAGAAACCAACAGGTTTCGTCCAGCAGGAGCGGATACACGCCAAGCGTCTGCTTGCCCGCAAGGTGAGCATGAATTGCTTCGTCAGTCAGCGGAATATTCCTGCGGGTCTCTTTATCGACACGTTTTCGGTCTTCGGCCCTGGCCGCGTTGTACGCCTTCCAGTCACGCTCGGTTCGCGGCGAGTAGCCGGAGCGACCGTCGGGGCTCTCCCACCTCTGCGCGTATACGTCATCGCGACCGCGGAAGAGGGACCTGAACAACGCAATCTTCTCCGAGGTGCTGAGCCTGCGCCGGTCCGGGGCCGGCTCAACTGGTCGCTGCGTCGGCCTCGGAGCAGTCCCCGGCGCAACGCCGTGTTGAGCGAGCAGACTCCGGAGCCGTCCGTTTTCCTCCGCCAACTGGCGGCACTTACGGCGGAGGGCGTCGACTTCGGCGCTCTCAAGTTGATCTCCCTTCACCAGTTCATCATCCATCAGAAAACGATTGGCTTGCTAGGCGTCGCGACGGTTCGATGTTCTGCGCGCGCTGGCAGCTTAAAGTAAGGAATCGCATTAGGCATTGAGACTGGCGATCGTGAATGAGTTATTGAAAGATGGAGTGGGAGACCGAGCTCGAACGCGCGAAGTCCAGTTTGGAAAATGGATCTTGATGTTAAGTAAAGGACTTAGGTGTTAAAGGCGCTCCTCTCTTTCAGCGGTG
>CAVUKY010000006.1:0-349116 GCA_963742155.1 Bryobacterales bacterium
TAGCTTGAGGTGCTAGCGGGAGCAATCTCGTGGAGGTTCAAGTCCTCTCGACCGCACCAAAATAATTAAGGGGCTAATGGCCGCATCGGCGAAAGCCGTCCTAAGAGCGTGTGATCCGAAACCAGCAGCGGGCCACCGAGTGGTCTGCTTCCTTGCCACTTCACCCCAGTGGTTCGTGCCGAGCCGTGCTCCCTTGATACGATTGAAGCAGGAAGGACCGTCGCCATGAAGCCTCCGACAAAATTGCGCGCCACAGCCACGCCTCCGCCGCAGGTATCCGGCAACGGTGCAAGCGACACCGCAACGATCGAGCTATTGGCAAGCTGGCGTTTGCAGGATGCAACTGCCGACCCGGAGCAGATCCGCGCTGCTGAGCAGGAGCTAGCCGAATTCAAGAAAGCATTGAATGAAAGCCGGACGGTGGCCGGAGAATCAGTCCTCTTTCCGTGAGCCAGATTGTTTTCCTCGAATCCGGGCCACTCGGCCTGCTCACCCACCCGCAGCGAAGCGCTGAAGTTCTGGCGGTTGCGGAGTGGCTCTCCCGTTGTCTCCTGAGCGGCATCCGAATAATCGTTCCTGCCATCGTGTATTACGAACTTAAACGCGAACTACTCAGGGCAAACAAGGATTTTGGCGTCGCGCGGCTGGACGCCTTCGTGTCTGCCTCCGCAGGGCGCTACCTTCCTCTTTCGGATGAGGCATTAAGGCTTGCGGCAGATCTTTGGGCGAGGTCGAGACAGGAGGGGCAGACGACGGCCGACCCAAAAGCGCTTGACATTGACGTTATCCTCGCAGCCCAGGCTTTGTCCTTTGTGGCAGCGTCCGAGGTAACCGTTGCGACCACCAATCCAAAACACTTGGCCCAATTCATACGCGCGAAGCACTGGAACGAAATCGTATTCTGAGCCGATTTATTTCAATCGCTGAGCAGGGGTTCGATTCCGCCCCCAGTTCCGGTATACTTGCCTTGCCTTGTTAAGGGCGCGTTAGATGCTTCTGTAGAATGGAAGGAGAGGACCATGTCGTTTATTGCGTGGATCATCTTGGGATTGTTGGCGGGTTTCATCGGCAGCAAGCTGGTGAACAACCGAGGCGAAGGGATTGTCCTCGACGTACTGCTGGGGATTGTCGGCGCGGTCGTCGGCGGGTGGTTGTTCAACAGGTTCGGCGCTGCCGGTGTTAGCGGGCTCAATTTGTACAGCCTTTTGGTCGCGGTGCTTGGCGCTGTGGTGGTCTTGTTGTTTATCACGCGATCCGGCGGGCCGCTTGATCGGGCGGGGATCCGGACTAGTCTGGATTTCGGAGGCTCAGCGTCCGGCCGGCAAAGTAGCCGACGACAATCGCGAGCACGAAGCAAAGAACCAAGGTTGAGGGATCGCCCACGGTTCTCTTATCGTCTGAGTGGGCGGTGGATGTTCAGATTTTATTTCGGCGCCGGCCTGGCGAACCTGGCGGTGTCCATCGGAACGTTCGGCTGGATCTCGGTGAACTGGGTAGTGGACTTGTCCGTCCAGCCAGGTGACCGTCACGCGATAGGGCAGCCGCACGCCGGCCACTTCGCGATAGTCGGCGTAATCGATCTGGGTGGGGTTCAGGCCCACGGGCGATTCGTCATAGCGGACCACTCGGGCCAGCAGCCCCGTCTTGCTGTCGAAGTACAGGTTCACCGGATATCGGCCGTCGCCGCTGCCCTGAATCATCTGCATGTCGCGGCCATCGAGGGTGGCGGCAGAAGCGGCGCGCCAAGCGGTGAGCGCCGGCTTGATTTGAGCCGGAAACCACAGCGCTGCGTCCAGCTTTGCACCGGCCAGATCGCCGCCCGTTAATTCGAGCAATGTCACCGGCCGCTCGGTGGCCGGTCCTGCGATCCAACCCGCGCGGCCGTCATAGGTTGTGGTGCTGTCGCCGGCGGACGTGTGAACCACAGTGCTGAGCTGATTGGGCGCTTTGGCGAACACGTCCACGGGATATTTCTCGTCCCTGTAGCCCTGGTAGGTTCCCGTGAGCCGTGAAACTGGTGAGCTTTGGCCAGACGCTCGACGCCGCCAATGGCCTGGATGTACTTGTCGAGAATTTGATCCGCGGACTGTGCTTTGCCGAAGCCGGCTGGCGCAGTTCATCGGGCTCCTTGGATGGCGGCGGCCCGTATAAATCCGCCAGGTTGGGAGTGACGTCGGGACGTTCCACGCCGCGATGGCAGGAGTAGCAGGTGATCTCGCGCTTTCCACCGAAATAGGTTTTGTTGATGGCGTTCATCATGCCGATCATGCGCGCGCGCGGTGTTCTTGCGCGGGTTGTCGTCGGCGTACTTGTCCCAGTTGCCGCCGCTCTCGGCGCTATGGCAATCGGTGCAGGTTTCGCCCAGAGACGCGGAAAAGAATCCCATGGTGGCCATGAACTGGTCCACCGGAATGCCCTTCAGCACCCGGACATTTTTGAAGGCCTGCTCCGCCAGCGCGGGCTTTTCCTGCCCATTCGCGACGCCCACGAGGAGCACGCACGCAACCATCGTTAGAATTTTCATTTTGCCTCCATCCCGGCTAGAAAGCGCAGAACCGAAACTACCGCCGCTGTGTCTTGCAAACCCATCCCTTGCGCCGCGACGGCGGTAAAGAGCGGAACGCTGGCGCTGAACAAGGGCACGGGGCATTTCGATTGTTTGGCGAAATTCGGCGATGATGTCCAGGTCTTTTTGAAACACGTCGACCTTCATCATCGGCGTGGCGTAAGCGCCGGTGGCCATGCTCGGCCCGCGCACTTCGAGCATGCGCGATGTGGCCGCGCTATCGGCCAGCACCTCCACCAGCATGGAAGGATCCAGGCCGGCCTTCTCTCCCAGCACGATTGCTTCGGCCGCGCCAACGATATGAATCGCTACAAGCAAGTTCGCAATGTACTTCATTTTCGATCCCGCGCCGAAAGGACCAACATATCGAACCGAGCGCGCGAAGTGGGAGAGCAGACGTGCTCGCGCGCTCGAATTCGGCGCGATCGCCGCTGGCGAAAATCGCAATATCTTTGGCTTGGGCCTGCGGGCCGGTGCCGCTGATAGGGGCATCCAACATGCCGATGCCCGCGCTTCGCCAGCCGGCACACGAGCGCGCTCTTTGTCTTCGAGCGAAAGCGTGCTGGTCTCAACAACCAAGAGACCGGTTCGCGCCGGCCGCCACCAGCCCCTCCGCTCCGAAGAGCGCGTTTTCGAGCGCCGCGGATGTGGCAGCGAGGTGATCACGATATCGGCCTCGGCCGCAACCTGCGCGCGCCGACGAACAGGCATGGCCGCCGTGAGCGCTGAATGCGTCCAAATTTGCCGGGAGCAAGTCATAGCCCGACGTCCGAACACCCGCCGCGGCCAGATGTTTGGCGAAGGCGCCGCCCATGATTCCCAGGCCGATTACCCCGGCTCGTGCGGATTGCGCGCTTTCCTCATTCGTGCTCATGGTCTAGAATCTTCTCATGCCTCGTCGACATAGCAAAGCGCTGCTGGCCTTGGGTTGCGGATTCTTGGTGGATGTGGCGCCGCCGCGGCGCAGGCGCCCGATCCTTTGGTCGCGGATCCGCAGCACACCCACTTGGAGCTGGAGAACCAGTGGGTCCGCGTTTTTCGAGGAACACTTGGGACCGCACGAGACCATGCCCATGCACCAGCATCCGGCTCCGGGAGCGGTGATCGTTTTTCTGACCGACCGGAACAACAGACTCACGTATTTCGACGGGTCCGTCAAGACGTTCCAAAACCACGCGGGCGACGTGATCTGGGCGGCGCCCACCATTCACAAATCGGAGAATCTTACCGGCGGGCAGTTCGCGGCTCTTCAAATTGAACCCAAGCCCGTGGCCAATGCCGAAGCCGTTTCCCAAGGAAAGCACCGACGCCGTTACCGTGGATCCGGCGCACTATCATGTGGTGCTCGAAAACGAATGGATCCGAGCCATCGCTTTGACTGTGGGTCCGCACGAGAAGCTGAAAATGCACAAGCACCCGGCTACCGGAGCCGTGGTGGTCTACTTGACGGATCAGGACATGCGCCAATATCATGCTGATGGCACGTCGCGCGAGAGCCACTACAAAGCCGGGACGGTTCGTTGGGCTGAGCCGGACGCCGCGCATCAGGATGAAAATCTCAGCGACAAACCATTTCGGCTGGTTCGGATTGAATTGAAACAAGCTCAAAATAGCCCTTTCGAGTGGTTGACAGAGCCGGGTAGTCTTTGATGAAGTAGGCTCTCTAAAGGAGCGCGCACCCAGCGTGCTTCGCAACTGGAGGATAGATTTGGCAAACGTCGGTTCGGTAGGGTTGGATTGGCAGGAGCGCATTAATTGGGACCGGTTGCGTAAATACCGGCTGGAACGCGCCCGCGAGCGGATGAAAGCGCATGGTCTGGGCGCGATGCTGCTGATGTACGACGAGAACGTTCGCTACGTCACCAGCACGTTGACTCCCGGTTGGAATCGGCTGAAGCCGGGACTGCGGTATGCGCTGCTGTGCGGCGACGATGCTCCCGTGCTGTTCGAGCAGGGCGACATCGGGATGCACATCGAGAAGCATTCGCCGTGGATTCCGAAAGACAACATCCGCTACTCCTACGCCTGGATCAAGGGCGCGGCCGGGTCCGGCTTCCACGCAACAGGTAGGAAAGTTCACCAAAGCCATCCAGCAGGAGATGAAGAAGCGCGGAGTGGACGGCATGAAACTGGGTGTCGATTTTATCGACATCAACATGATCAAGATTTTCCAGGACTCCAAGATCGACTGGGCGGACGGCATGACGCCCATGATGGAGGCGCGCGCCGTCAAGAATCAGGACGAGCATGAATGCATGCGCATCGTGGGAGCCATCGGCGACGCGGCGCACTGGGAATTCATGAAATTCCTGAAGCCGGGTCTCACCGAGAACCAGCTCACGGCGCACATCATGGAATTCCTTTACAACATTCCGGGCATGGAAGACGTGGAGGACGTGATCGTGTCGTCGGGCCTCAATACCTGGCCGAATTGGCGCAATTTCTCCGACCGCATTATCAAGCCCGGCGACATGGTGTTCATGGATCTGGCCGCGCTTACCTGGAACGGCTACAAATCGTGCTACTACCGGACGTACATGGTGGGCCGCGAGCCGAATCAGGAACAGAAAGATTACTACGCGACTCGCGCTGAAGTGGCTGTATGACTCGATCAAGGCGGTGAAGGTGGGCGCCACAACGCGGGACATCGCATCCAAGTGGCCTTCGGCGAAGGAAGCCTGGGGCTACGAAGAGGAAGATCAGGCGGCGGCGAATCTGTGGGGCCACGGGCTGGGATTGGCGCAGTACGATCAGCCGGTGATCTCGCGCATCTGGTCGCTCGATCATCCCATCGAAATCAAGGAAGGCATGGTCTTCGCGCTCGAGACGCAGCACGGGAAGCCATTTCAATGGGGCGTGCGGATTGAGGAAATGCTGATCGTTCACAAAGACAGCGTGGAGATTGTTTCGAATTTCCCGGTGGAACAAATCACGGTGGTGGATCCGATGCCGGGCTACTCCGATTACGGCAAGCGGCCCGGGACCTAGCATGAGTCATGCATCAATTTGTACTCTCGTTCACAGCTCCGGAAGCCACGGACGCCAGCCGCTTTGGTCCCAAGGCGGCGAATCTCGCGCGTTTGGGCCAGGCGGGGCTGCCGACTCCGGGCGGCTTTTGCGTCGATGCGGAAGCTTATCGCGCGCAGATCCGAGCGCTGGGGCTGGAGGCTGATGCGCGCGGCGTTTTCTCGGCGCTGGAGAGCGCGCAAGCTCGCCGGCATGCGCTGATGATGAAGCTGGGATTGCTGGATCAGCCGATCACGCCCGGCAGTACTCGATCCGCTGCTGGCGGCCTGGCGGGAACTGAGAACCAAAACCGGCGCGTTGACCGTGGTGCGATCGTCGGCGCTGGTGGAAGATCGATTTGGATCCAGCTTCGCCGGCCAGTTTGAAAGCTTTCTGGGAATCGAGAGCGAAGCGGATTTTATTACCGCGATTCGCTCCTGCTGGGGCGCGCTGTGGGCTACGCGCGCGTTGCGCTACATGGCGACGCACGATATCGATCCCGCCGATACCGCCATGGGCATTCTGGTTCAGCCGCTGGTTTCGGCGACGGGCATCGGGTGGGGGATTAAGTGAATCGGCTGAAGGCAACATGATTCTGAGCGCTACTTGGGGACTGGGCTCGGCGATCGCGCAGGGCGAAGTGACGCCGGATCGCTATGAGTTGTCGCGCGACGGTGCGCTCGTGAGCATCACGCCGGGACGCAAGGATCATCAAGTGGGATGCATTCACACCCAGCGCGGTTCCGGCCGCAATGGTCTCCGAGCCTTGCCTCAGCGAACCACAGGCTGTCGAGTTAGCAGAGCTGTTGCGACGCGTGGAAGAGCTCATGGGCATGCCGGTGGAAATCGAATGGGCGATGGACGATTCGGGATTCCAGCTGCTGCAAGCCCGGCCGCTGCACACGCAAGCGGCCGCGACACCGGATGCAATCTGGCTGAATCGTCCGCGATTGAATGGGCATGCCGCGGGCGTGGGCTGGGGCGAAGGCCGCGCCTGCGTGATTCAATGCGAGTGCGAACTCTCGCGCGTGGCGCCGGGGGATGTTCTGGTGACCAGAGTGGCGGGTCCGGCGTTGAGCCACATCCTGACTCGCGTGGCCGGCGTTGTGGCCGAGCGCGGAGGCAGCACTTCGCACATGGCTTCGCTCGCGCGCGAGCGCGGAATTCCGATGGTGCTGGGAGTGCTGGACGCGACGCTGCGCATTCCGGATGGTTCCACCGTCGCCGTGGATGGCGTGGCTGGCGTAGTGAGGTGGATGAATTGATGCCTGCCAAACTTGTTGCCGTTACCGATTCCGTGTTTCCGAATCTCGATCCGGCCCGCGAGGTGCTGGCGAAGATCGGCGCGGAAATCCGCCTGGCGAAAGAGCCCACGCCCGATGCCATCTTGGAAGTGGCGCGCGACGCCGACGCGGTACTCACCACCTATGCGAAAGTAACCGCCGACATGATCGCGCAACTGACGCGCTGCCGCGTGATCGGCCGCTTCGGCATCGGCGTGGACAATGTCGACATTCCGGCGGCAACGAAGGCGGGCATCGTGGTCACGCGCGTTCCGGATTATTGCCTGGACGAAGTTTCCGATCACACCATGGCATTGCTGCTGGCGCTGGTTCGCAAGATTCCGTCGTCGAATGCGCGGACGCAGGCCGGCCGCTGGGAAATGCGCGCCGTGGTTCCCATTCATCGGCTGCGTCGGAACCGTTCTGGGGTTGGTGGCCTTTGGGCAGATCCCGCAGTTGGTGGCGCCCAAGGCTCAGGCCTTCGGCATCCGCGTGGTGACCTACGATCCTTACGTTTCGAAGCAAGTGGCCGAGCGCGCCGGCGTGGAGCAGGTGGAGTTCGACGAATTGGTGAAGATCTCCGATTACATTTCCATCCACACGCCGCTCCTGCCGGCAACGCATCACTTGTTCAACGCCGATGTTTTCCGCCGAATGAAGCCGACAGCTTACCTGATCAATACCGCGCGCGGGCCCGATTATCGATGAAGCAGCCCTGGCCGGCGCGTTGGACCAGGGCCACTTGGCGGGAGCGGCTCTGGATGTGATGGAGCAAGAGCCGCCGTCCGGATCGCCGCTTGTTTGGACGCGATAACGTGATCGTCACGCCGCATACCAGCTATCTATTCCGAAGAATCGCTCGTCGATTTGCAAACCAAGGCCGCCGAAGAGGTGGTGCGCGTGCTGAGCGGACAGGCGCCTCGAAATCCCGTGAATCCTGAAGCGCTGAAGAGCCGCTCAGGCCATCTAAATTTCATAGTTTGGAGGAATTCATCATGCCGCAAGAACCGTGGAAGACAGATCAGTGGTTCGTCAGCCCGTGGAACTTTGAGAGCGCGGTGCGCGATCAGCTCCATTTTCCGAAGCAGATCAAGTTTCACGACATCACGCTGCGCGACGGCGAACAGCAGACCGGTGTCATCTTCACCAAGGACGACAAAATCCGTATCGCCGAAGCTCTGGCCGAAGCCGGTGTTCAGCGCATTGAGGCCGGCATGCCGGTGGTGTCGCCGAGCGATAATGCCGCGATCAAGGAAATCGTCAAGCGCAACCTGGGGCCGCAGATTTTCGCCTTCTCCCGCTGCATGGTGGATGACGTGAAGCGCGCCGTGGATTGCGGAGTGTCCGGCATCGTGATGGAAGTGCCGTCGAGCACACACATCATCGAATATGCCTACAAATGGCCGCTGGAGAAGGCCATCGATCTTTCCATCGAGTCGACCGCTTACGCGCATTCGCAGGGCCTGGAGATCGTATTTTTCCCGATCGACTTCAGCCGCGCCGAAATGAAATGGGTGCTGGACCTGATCCTGCGCGTGGCCAACGAAGGACACATGGACGCGCTGGCGCTGGTGGACACGTTCGGCGTAGTGTCGCCGCATGCCATGCAATATCTGGTGCGAGAAGTGAAGAAGCGCGTCAACAAACGGCTGGAAGCGCACTTCCACATGGACTTCGGAATGGGCATCGCGAACACCATCATGGCTGCTGGCCGAAGGCGTGGAGGTGATTCATTCCACCGTGCTCGGTCTGGGCGAACGCGCGGGCAACGTGCCTATCGAAGAGACGGCCATGGCGCTGCTCACGCTGTATGGAATCGATACGGGCTTAAAGTACGACAAGCTGTACGGACTGGCGCGGCTGGTGGAGCAGCTATCGGGACACAAAGTGGCGAGCAACCGGCCGGTGGTGGGCGAGCAGCTGTTTCAGATCGAGTCCGGCATTATCGCGAGCTGGTGGCAGAACTGCGGCAAGGATAATCCGACGGAGCTGTTCCCGTTCCATTGGGACGTGGTGGGGCAGCCGCCAGCGAAGGTTGTGCTCGGCAAAGGCAGTGGAATCGATTCCATCAAGGCGGCGCTCAAGGACATCGGAGTGCAGGCTACCGAAGAAGAAGCGATGCAGGTGGTGATGGGCGTTAAAGAGTTTTCGCTGGAGCACAAGCGCCTGTTGACGGACGCTGAGTTCCGCTCGGTGGTGGCGAAGGTGCTTCCGAATAAAGTGGGCGCGCAAGCTGTGCCCGCTTAAGGAGACGCTCCATGTCGAACTCCCTGGCGCTGGCTGTTCTGGCTGCGGCATTGACGCTGAACGCGCAGACCACTCGCCCCGATTGGGCGTTCCTTACCCCGGATAAAGACCAGCCGCCGAGCAGTGAGGGCACTGAACCGAAGAAGGTTCCGGGCAGCGCCAAAGAATACACTGCGGCGCAAATCGACGATCTATCGAATCCGCCCGATTGGTTTCCCGACGAGCATGCGCCGGCGCCCTCCATTGTTCAGCACGGCAAGGGCGCGGTGCTGGCGTGCGGCGCTTGCCATCTGATGTCGGGACACGGCCATCAGGAATCGGCCGATCTGGCGGGGCTCTCCGCCGACTACATCGTGCGCACCATGGCCGATTTCAAGAATGGTTCGCGCATCGATCCTGCGCGCATGAACGCGATCGCGAAACCAATGTCTGACGAAGACATAAAGCAAGCGGCCGAGTGGTTCGCGGCGCTGAAGCCGGGCGGCTGGGTGAAGGTGGTTGAAACCGATACGGTTCCCAAAAGCTATGTCAGCGTGAAAGGCCGCCAGCGTCTGCCGTTGCCGGGTGGCGGGACGGAGCCACTGGGCCATCGCATCATCGAGCTTCCGCTGGATGTAGCGCGAGCCACCAGCCGCGATCCGCACTCGGGATTCGTGGCTTACGTGCCGCCGGGGAGCCTGTTCAAAGGCGAGGCCTTGGTTAAGAACGGCGCGGGCGGCAAAACCATTTCTTGCGCAATTTGTCACGGCGATTCGCTGGGAGGCTTGGGCGACGTTCCCCGCATCGCGGGACTTCATCCGGCCTACGTCGCGCGCCAGCTCTATGCTTTTCAAACCGGCACCAATCACAGCGTTTCGTCAGCGTTGATGAAGAAGGTGGTCGCGAATCTAACGCCCGATGACATCCTCGCGATTGCCGCTTACGCAGCAGCGCGGTAGTTCAGAAAAACCAAGGAGAAATATCATGAGGCAGTTGAAAATCTTTGCGATGGCGCTGGTACTATCGGCTGGCGCCGCTTCTGCTCAATTTGTCGTCTCCGGCGACGACGCCAAGAAGGCCAAAACGAAGAACGAAATATCCGCGGACACGGCTGAAAAGATTACACAAGTCTGCGTGGCCTTTGCGAAGGAAAAGAAGATTGCGGTGAGCGTGTTCATCCTCAGCCCCACGGGCCAGATCGTCCATGCCCATCGCATGGACGGCCAAGTCCCTATCAATATCGAGACCGCGCTACTGAAGGCCAAGAGCGTGCTTTATACTAGGGATTCCACGCACGCGCGCGCCAACATGGTGGCGAATAACCTGGCGCTGCAGTTGCGCTGGTCCAGCATCGGCGTGTTTCCCACTTCCGGGGGGCTTCCCATTATGATGGGCGATGAGATGATCGGCGCTATCGGCGTGGGTGGATCGAATCAGGATGAAGAATGCGCTTATACCGCGCTGACCAGCGTGGTGGGCCCGCAACCTCCCTTGGCGGAAAAACTGCCGCCAGCGCCGTCGGCTCGCTAGACGCCCGCAAGTATCGGAGTTTTGCGGCCCGACTTTTGACGCGATCGGGGCACGGAAGGTGCAGCGGCTGGGGAATCGTCCATCGGCAAGCTGAAGCGGCGGATTCCGTCGTAGGAATAAAGCGCGCCGGCCACCGCGCCCGCGGTTGGCACCAATCCGATTTCTCCCGCGCCCTTGGCTCCGTAGCCGCCAACTTCGTCGGGAACTTCGATCAGGATGACGTCGATCGGCGGCGTGTCCTTGGCCTTCAAAATGCCGCAATCGCGCAGCAGCAGGGAATCCGGCGTGGCATTCGTGCTGGTGAAGTTTTCCGAAAGCGCGTAGCCCAGCCCCATGTGAACTCCGCCTTCCATTTGTCCCGCGCAGCCCTTGGGATTGATGGCGCGGCCCACGTCGTGCGCCGCCACCACGCGCTCGATGCGTCCGTCGTCGTCCAGGATCACCACCTGCGTGGCGTAGCTGAACGTCATATGCGTAGTGGGATTCGTCAGCGCTTCCGGCGTGCCGGGCTTCGTGGTGAAATTGCAAACGTAGTCGCCGGTGTATTCGCGGCCCACCAGTTGTTCGAGCGTTGAATGCTTCAGATCGGCGGCTAGTTGGACTGCCGCCCGTTGCGCCGCGGCGCAGCTCAGCGTGGTGGCGCGCGACGCCCAGGTTTCGCCGCACTTGGCGCCCAGCGCCTTGTCCCAGCGCACGTCCATGATCTCCGGAGGCAGGCCGGTTTCTTCGCACACCGCCTGGCGAATGGTGGTGAAGAGCCCCTGGCCCATCTCCGTGTAGCCGGTTTGGACGTCCAGGCGCCCGCCTTCCAGCACGCGGATCGCTGCGTGCCCGCTATCGATGGTGCCGTTGCCGATGCCGGTGCTCTTGATGCCGCAGCCGATGCCGGCGTATTTCGCGCTCTTATAAATGTCCTTGACGGCTTCGAGGGTGCGCCGCATTCCCGCGACGCTTTCCCGCATGATCTGGCCGGTGGCGAAGGCGTCGCCCGGATTCAGAATATTGCGCTCGCGGATGTCGTAGCCGTCGACGCCCACTCGTTCGGCCAGGATATCCATGATGCCTTCCATGGCGAACTGCGCCTGGTTGCTGCCAAATCCGCGCATGGCGCCGCTGGTGGGATTATTGGTGAAGACGGCCTTGGCTTCGGCATCCACGTTGGGCACGCGGTACGGTCCGCAGGAGTGGCACGCCGCGCGCAGCAGGCATTTCGCGCTGGTGCCGGCGTAGCCTCCCGCATCGCCCACGATGCGCGACGCGCACCGCCAGCAAGTGACCTTCGGCGTCGGCGCCCACCGTGTAGCTGAGCGTCATGGGATGGCGCTTGGGATGAAGCTGCGTGGATTGCTTGCGCGTCAGAACGGTTTTCACGGGCCGTTGCAGCAGATACGCCGCCAGCGCCGTCTGCGCCTGGATGGACAGCTCTTCTTTCGCGCCGAAACGAGCCGCCGCTGGACGCCAGCGCGATCTCCACTTCTTCCGGCGGCAGATTCAAAGTGCGGGCGATCTGGCTTTGATCGAAGGTCGAGCCCTGGCTCTGCGAAAAAACCTTGACGCCTTTTCCCTGCGGCATCGCCAGGCAGGCCTCCGGCTCGAGAAACGCCGGTTCCACGGGCTGCGTGCGGAAAGTCTGCTCGATGATGTGCGTGGAGGCGGCCAGCGCCGCATCCACATCGCCCCGCGAAAACGCCGTGGTGTCGAGCAGATTCGGATGCACGTGCAAATTGCCGGGCGCATGCACCTGCGGCGCGCCGGGCTCGAGCGCCGCGAACGGATCGGTCACCGGCGGTCAACACTTCGTAATCGACTTTGATCTTGCTCGGCGGCCTGGCGCGCATGGAAGGCGGTGTCCGCGACCACCAGCGCGAGAATATCGCCGACGCAGCAAGTGGTTTCGCCGACGGCGACAAAGATCGGCAGGTCGGGAATCGCAAGACCGGTGCCGCGCTGTCCGGGAACATCGGCCGCGGTGAAAATCCTTACCACGCCCGGCATGGCCTGCGCTTCGCGAAGTATCAATCGCCAGAACCTTGGCGCGCGGGTGCGCGCTCAGCACCGGCGCGGCGTGCAGCATTCCCGGGACGCGCATGTCGTCGACGAAAGGCTTCTCGCCCAGCGCCTGCTCGAGCCCGCGATAGCGCGACGGCGACTGGCCGATTCCGTTGCCCTTGTGCCCGTTCTCATTCGTGGTTCGCTGGTCAGGCCGAATTCTTCGCCGAAGTAGGAATGGCGGCGCGGCTCGTTGCTCGGCAGTTGCTTGCCGTCCTTGCCAGGCTTCGCCGGCGGTTTGAATGGCATCGATGATGCGCGCGTAGCCGGTGCAGCGGCAAAGATGGCGCAGTCCAGCGACTTCGCGACCGCTTCGCGATCGTCCGTGCGGTCGCTGCTGCAGCAAGCCGGCAGCGCGCACCACGATGCCGGGAATGCAAAAGCCGCACTGCACGCCGCCTTCGAGCACGAACGCTTCGCTCAAAACGCGCCGCATATCTTCCGGCACGCCTTCCAGCGTGACCACTTCGTGGCCTTCCATCTGTTCCGGCTTGCGCAGGCAGGCCAGCACCGGCTGGCCATCCACCAGGACCGCGCAGCAGCCGCAGGCGCCTTCCGGAGCGCAGCCGTTCTTGGCGGAAACGACGCCGCATTCCTCGCGCAGCACTTCGAGGAAATCCATCCCCGGCTCGTACGAAACCGTGGTCGGATTGCCGTTTAATGTGAAAGTGGTTTCCGGCATAGTCGACGCGTGCGCGCCCACCCGCTTCTTTAAGGCTATCAGAATCGCTCAATAGATCAATGGGATGCGAGTACTGTGGGATGGCTATTTGGGGCTAGGGGCTTTACTTGCCCACCAAATGCGTCTGGTCTTTCTCGTTCTCCTGGCAGAAATATTCCAGCAGCTCCGTGTTCAGGACGATGAATTGGTGCAGCGTCACCGTCCAGGGCGCGGTGTAGGCCTTGGGATCGTCCAGCGTGATTTCGATCTCCAGGTTGCCGTAGTTCACGCGCCGGAAGCGCTCGGTCATTTTCGCGGCGTCGGTCATCGGACTGCCGCTGCGGTCCAGCCACATGCCATCGCGGAAGCCGTTGGTCTGGACCACTAACGTGTCGCCCTCCCAATGGCCGGACGAGTAGCCCCGAAAAGATGGTTGCGGATCCTTCGGCAACGCCCGGCCGTCGGTAAAGATTTGCCGATAAGTCACGTCGCGCTCGGACAGAATCACCATCAGACCCGGGCTCTGGACGATCTTCCGGTATTGCGGAAAGGTGAACAAGCGGACGCGCGCTCGCCGGCTGGCAGTTCGAAGCCGGATCGTCTTTTCCGTTCTCCGCCATGCGCTTCTTCACCAGTTCCGCGGCCCACGGCTGATAGGGCAGACCACCCGGGAGACGCGCTCCGATATTGGTGAACTCCTTGGAAAGCGGCAGATCGGCGCATCCATTGGGCGGGCACCCGCCGGTGTTCTCGATTTCCCACATTCCCGAAAAATCCGGCTTGCCGTCGGCAGGTTCGGGGCGTGGGCGCGCCCAGGTTCGGCAATCCGCTGGGCGTCCTGGGCACTCCGGCGGTCGGATATTTCATCCACTGGCCGAAAAGAAGCGCCGGCATCGCGAAAAAGATTGCAGCTCTTGCATGTTCACGTATGATCCAGGATAATCTTCAGACGCCGCTCGGCGCCGTCTTCCACCATTCCGAGCGCGGTCCCAAGTTCGTCCAACGCCATGCGATGCGTCACCAGCGGCTCCAGGCGAACCGCGCCGCGATCCACTAAGTCGATCATGACCGGGAAATCCTGAGCCGTGGCGGCGCGATTGTTGATGAGCGTCAGTTCCTTGAAATAGAGATCGTAGAACGGCAAGGCTCCGCTGGTGGCGCTGGTGATTCCGAAGAGCACGATGCGGCCTCCGAAGCGCACCATGCGAATGGCGTCGGCGATGGAGGACATGACGCCGGTACATTCGATCACGACATCGGCGCCGCGGCCGTCGGTTTCGTCCAAAACCTGCGCCACCGTGTCCGGGCCCGGATTCGATCACCACGTCCGCGCCCAGCTGCTTCGCGAGATCGTTCTTGAACCGGCTGCGGCTGATCCCGATCACTTTGCTCGCGCCGCGCGCCTTCGCGAGTTGCACGTGCAGTTGGCCGGACACTCCCAGGCCGATCACCGCGACCGATTCTCCCAGCGATATTTGCCCCAGGCGTTGCGCGTGCAGACACGTGGTGGCCACTTGAATCAGCGGGGCGATCCGCAGATCGATGGAATCCGGAAGCCGGAATACTTGGCTCGCCGGGACGGCGGCGTATTCGGCGAACCCGCCATTGGTCTCGCGCCCGATCAGGCCGCCGGAGGGACATAGATTGGTTTGTCCGATGCGGCAGTGAAAACAGGTTCCGCAATAGAGGACCGGATCGACAATCACGCGCTCGCCATCCGGCCAGTTCGCCCACCATTTCGTGGCCCATGATGAGCGGATACTGGGCCGGAATGGCGCCTTTGTAAATCTTCAAGTCGGTTCCGCAGAGTCCGCTGTGCGTGATGCGCACCAGAACGTGACCGGCGGGGACTTCGGGCAGCGCGACGTCGTGAAGCGCCAGATCGCTGGGCGCTCGCAGGACCATCGCCTTCATTGGGGCGGCTTCATGCCGGAAGCGACTTCCCTCGAGTCTCGGCGCCGAAGGGCAGCAGCAACAGTCCAACCACGAATGCAAGCGAGGTCAGCGCCACAGGAGTGCCGAGCGTTCCATAATGCCGGATCATCGCGCCCACCAGGAACGTGAGCCCCGCTCCGGCGAAACGGCCGACGTTGGTGGTGAAAGCAAACGCGCTCACGCGGCAATCGGTGGCGTATTGTTCCGGAAGCCAGAACGAATAGACGACGAAGTTCGCGCCGCCCAGCGCCGAGGAAGAACGTGCAGACCAGGAACCACATGATGGCGTTGCCCGGCATGTAGAACACGTAGCCGAAGGCGAGCCACAGGAAGATCAGCATCAGAGTGAAAAAGATTCCGAGGACAACCCGCCGGTCCAGCCGCTTGGCGAGTATGGGCGTCAACAAGGCTCCGATCACTGTTCCGATTCCCAGGATGCCGGTTGAATAGGATGCCAGCCGAGCGCCCGTCAGCGCCGGATTGCCCGGCCCGCTCCGATAAATATGTGATGGCCGAGGGAACGTAGACCGAGCCGGCCCACAAGCCGACGATGGACGCCACCAGGTACAGAGAGTTGAGGATGGTTCGCCCGCGATATTGCGCCGTGAAGAGCTTGAGAAAAGCGTGGTGCATCGCGATGATGCCGCCCTCTTCGCGCCGGTTCTTCCAGCGCTCGGGCTCATGCAGTCGATTATAGAAGAAGGCTACCAGTATGGCCGGCGCGCCGCCGACGACAAACATCCATCTCCAGCCGTATTGGCTGCCGACGAAATAGTTCGCTATGGCGGCGATCACGAAGCCGATGTAGTAGCCGGTGTGCATCAGACATACGCCCCAGGTGCGGCGCTTCTCGGGCCATGTCTTCCGATACCAGCGATGCGCCGATGGACCATTCTCCGCCGATACCCGACGCCGGCCAGGAATCGGACGATCGCCAGCGACCAGACGTTGTGGCACAAGGCCGCGAGCAGCGTGAACAAGGAAAACCAGAGGATGGAAAACATGAATGTACGGGCGCGGCCGAATCGGTCGGCGATGGGCCCCCAAACCAGGGCCACGCCCCAGCCGACCATGAAGAGCGCGAACAGCAGACCGCTGTAGTAGCCCACGTTGGCCGTGGTTGCGGCAATGCCGGAACTGGGGAGCACGTCGCGCAAGGCGGGCACCAGCACCAGAGAAAAGATGAACGAATCCATCCCGTCCATGGTCCATCCTCCCCAGGCCGCCCAGAAGGCTCGTTTCTGGCTGGAGGTCAGCGGAACGCTGGCCGCGGGGGTTTCTACGACTGGTTTGTTGATGAGAGACATTAGCAGGGTCTCAATATATCAAGTATGATATCTGCAGTCCTGGGCGAAAGCCCGCCCAGGAACGAGGTAAACGCGAAATGACCAAAATGCTAAGCTCCGTCGCCGCCGTGGCAGGCCTCCTGCTGATGTCGGTTTCTTTGGCAGCGCACCACGGCCAGGCGGGATACAACACCACCGAAACCGTCACCGTAAGCGGATCAGTCTCGGAGTTTCAATTCGTGAATCCGCACTCCATCGTCAATCTCAACGTCAAGGACGACAAGGGTGAAACGCAGGCCTGGCAAGGCGAACTCACCAGTCCCAATCATTTGATCCGGGCCGACTGGACCGCCACTACGCTCAAGCCTGGAGATCAGGTGACGATGTCCGGCTATCGTGCCAAAAGCGGCGCCAATTCAATGTGGATCACTAAGATCTCCGTCAACGGCGAAGTACTCAAAATGGGCGCGGGGAACTAAATGCGAACTTGCACCAGGGCATCGTTCGGGATCCTGATCGCCGCTCTTATATTCCCGTCCCTTACCTTCGCGCAGGCGGCCACTGCGGCGCCGTCGCCGAGCGCTACGCCGGATATTTCGGGCGTTTGGAATATGCGGGGATCCCCCGCCACTCGCTATCTCTCCTACAGCCTTAGCAAAGACGAACCGCCGATGACTCCCTGGGCCCAGGAGCGTTTCAAGACCACCAAGCCGTCCTTCGGGCCGCGCGCGGTGGAAGATTCCAACGATCCCGTGAATCCCACCACCATCAGCGCCGTCGGCTGCTTTCCTCCCGGCGTGCCCCGGATTTATCTGCAGCCGTTTCCCATGGAAATTATCCAAACGCCCGGCCGTGTGATCATGCTGTTTGAGTTTTCGCATTTTGTCCGGCAAATCTTTACCGACGGGCGCAAGCACAACACCGCTCTGGGCCCCACGTGGATGGGCGATTCCATCGGACATTGGGAGGGAGACACGCTGGTGGTGGACACCATCGGGTTCAACGACAAGACATGGCTGGATCGCGGCGGCCATCCGCACAGCACTGATCTGCACCTGGTGGAGCGCATCCGGCGAGTGGATCAGAGCACTCTGCAAAACGACCTCACCATCGAGGATCCGAAGGCGTATACCAAGCCTTGGAGCGCGCAGCTGACGTTTCAGTTGAGGCCCACCTGGAACATCACGGAGATGGTCTGCGAAGACAACGTCAATTTCGACCAATTCCTGAAAAACGAAGCCAAGCCAAAAAAATAGACCTTACTCCAAGTGAAAACTTTGGCTTGCACGCCTTGCACGCTGGTGATATCGTTGTGTGCCAAGTGCGAACTGCTGGAGGAAATGCATGCGTAGATATCTAATGCTGCTGCTCGGCGTGGCAGTGGTTTTCGCGGTCGGCTTTGTGGCAGGCACCAGGCTGTTGCCCGTACAAGCGGTCGACAAGCCCGGTACGGGGTTCGCCGCGGCGCCTGGTGAGATGGGCGTGCAGGACATATTCGGTCCATACGAAGTAGTGAAGGACTGGCCCAAGAACATCAGCACCATCCCTGGAAATGAAAAGTGGACGTGGGGCGCCGGGCAGAGCGTGTACGCCGAAAGCCCGAACCGTATATTTCTTTTGTTCCGTGGAGAACTGCCGAATATTCCCCGGCCGGCAGACAAAAATGCTTCCCGAGTTCGGTCCCAGCCTGCAATTCCCGATCGGCCGTCTGCCGTGGCGCGATGCAACGGTGGCCGCGCTTCCCGGAGCCGGCGGAAGCGGCCAGGATCCCGACGATGGACCAAAGCTCTGGAAAGGAACAGTGGGCGTAGACGCGAAGTGGGAACATTGCCTCACGGTGGTAGACGCCGACGGAAACATCATCGAGCAGTGGACCCAGTGGGACAAGATCTTCAAGCGTCCGCACTTTATCGCCATCAATCCGTACGATCCGGAGAAACATGTCTGGGTAGTGGACGATCATATGCACGCCATCTACAAGTTCACCCACGATGGCAAAACGTTGGTCCAGACCATCGGCACGCCCACTGTGAAGGGCGCGGATGGAACGCATTTCAACCGCCCGACGTTCCTTAACTGGCTGCCGGACAGCACGCTGTTCGTCTCCGACGGCTACAACGGTACGCGCGTGGCGAAGTTCGACAAGGACGGAAAGTTTCTGCTGGATTGGGGTATGAAGGGCACGCCTCCCAATGAAAAGCGGCCCTACTACATGAACAACGTCCACGGCATGGCGTTGGATGCGCAGACGCGGCACGTCTTTGTGAACGACCGGGCCAATCATCGCATCCAGGTTTTCGACGAGAACGGAAAGTTCCTTTACGACTTCAGCATGGGCCGCGAGCCGTCGGACATCCACTTGATCTACATCGGCGCCGATCGAACCCTATGGGCCTTTGACCGGGGAAGCTCCAAGATGCTCAAGTACGACCTGGAGGGGCACTTTCTTTATTCCTTCGGCACCTGGGGCGATTTCCCAGGCGGTTTCTGGGGAGTTCATGGTTTCAGCGTGGACCAGGAAGGCAACTTTTACGTCGCCGAAGTGGATAACGGGCGGGTACAAAAGTTCAAGCCCCGGCCGGCTGTGAACTCGGCGTTCCTGGTGAGCAAGCCGGTCTACTCGGCTTGGAAGTAAGTTGCTTGGGGCGTCAAAAAGCTAGATAGCCGCTCCAGTGTTTGAGTTGTTGACGCGCTGCGGTTCATCCGCGGTGACCCCTCCTTAGTATGCGCGGTCGCTAATCTGAAAATTACCTGAAAAAGTTTTGTATTTTAGGCAATATATTGACATTTTACACGCCTAATGTTATATCCCCTTAGGCCTGTTTGGGGTGAGTTAATTCCAAGACAGTAGCTGAGGAGGCCTCCATGTTGAGCTGTCGAATCCACCGTGTGGTGAGACTGATGGGCGCTACCAAGACGCGTTTCACTCTGGGCGCTGGCCTGTTGCTTTGCGCGTCCGTTCCACTACTCTCCCAAGGGAACTTAGGCCGCATTCTGGGAACCGTAACCGATCAGACCGGCGCACCGGTACCCGGTGTGACCGTGACGATCATCGACGTCGACCGTGGCGTGGAGCGCACTGTTACCACCGATACCTCGGGAGAATATCTCGCTCCCAGTCTGGTTCCCGGCAACAAGCGCGTTCGCGCGCAGATCATGGGTTTCAAGGTCAGTGAGCAGACCGGCATCGTGCTGGAAGTAGGCCAAGAACTGAAAACGGACTTAGTGCTTCAGCCCGGCGAAATCAGCGAGAGGGTTGAAGTCACCGCGACCCCTCCCTCAATTGATCTCACGAATGCCGAACTGGGCGGAACGATCGAGAATAAAGTCATTAACGACTTGCCCCTGAACGGACGGAATTTCGAGAATCTGCTGGAACTTCGTCCCGGCGTCACCAAGTACCCCGGCGGCTCCGGGTGGACGAACAGTACCAACGGCGGACGTCCCCACGATAATTTTTTCATGGTGGATGGCATCGACAGCAACGATCCCTGGATGGCCCAGAGCGTGATGAACGCGGTTATGGCCGCCGGCGACGCGGGAACGATGCTGCCCATTGACGCGATCGATGAATTTAAAACTGAGCAGAATCCCGGAGCCGAATTTGGCTGGAAGCCCGGCGCCATTGTCAACGTGGGGGTCAAGTCGGGCAGCAACGCCTTTCATGGCACCGGCTATGCTTACGGCCGCGACGGCGCCTGGGACGCCGCCGATTATTTCTCCGGGGGGCAGGGTGCGCTACCGGTAGAACTGGAGCAGTACGGCGGCAGCATCGGCGGCCCCATCATTCACAACAAGCTCTTCTTCTTCGCGAACTACGAGTCCCAGCAGTACAGCGTCGGCACCGCAGCCCAGCACAGCGTTCCCATTACGTCCACCAGCGCCACGGATCCCACGTTGAGCTTAATCGGCGCCTGCGGTCAAGCTTTGTCCGCGGGAAAGCTCAGCGCCCTGAGCGCCCAACTCGCCGGCCTGAGCACCGGCTGCGCGCCCTTGTCCAACTATCCGGGGCTGTTTCCAGTCAACAATACTTCCTCCACCACGTACAATACGGCGCTGGCCGACGTCAACACTATCTACGCGGGCGTAGTTAAGTTGGACTATCACCTGAACGAGAAGAACTCGTTCAGCGGCATGTATTTCATCAGCCCTGGCAACGGTACATTCGTGGATAATCCTGCTCAACAAATTAATCCTCTCTGGCTTACCCTGCAAACTGCGCGCTCTCAAGTAGGTTCCGGAAGCTGGACCTGGGTTCCAACTTCCAGCATGGTGAATTCACTGCGTGTTGGATACTCGCACTACCATCAGGCGTTCGCGACCCCTGACGCCTCTGAGAGTCCCGCGGACTACAACTTCAACGGTAGTACCTACCACCTTTACACCGGCCAGACGAATCCCGCATACTACGGCCTCCCTTTGATGCTCTTCCAGGGTGGCTTTACATTCCAGCTAGGAAACTCCTGGCCCAAAACCGTCGGCCCAGACGGCATATATCAGGTTTCAGACAGCGTTTCGTGGCTCAAGGGCAAGCATGCCATTAAGTTCGGCGGCGATATTCTTGTCAACCAGAGCACCAACAACGTCACGGCCAACACCAAAGGCCCAATGCGGTTCGCGGGTGGTATCGATGCCTTCTTCGAGGGCGACATGAGCCGCGCACAGATTAGCGCCGGCAACTTCTTGCGCCACTTGCAGGACCAGGGCTACGCAGTATTCATTCAGGACGATTGGCGCATCACGCCTCATGTCACAATCAACCTGGGGTTGCGCTATGAGCTCACTACGGTCTTCACGGAGCAAAATAATCTGGTCGGCAACTTCGATCCCACCCAGGGGCTAGTTCAGGTGGGTAAGCAAATCGGTTCGCCTTTTAATGGCGATCACTTGGATTTCTCGCCGCGTCTCGGGGTGGCGTGGGATGTGTTCGGCAACGGCAAGACCGTGATTCGCGCGGGCGGTGGAGTTTACTATTCACAGTATAGTTTCGACTCGTTCATGGCAATCGGGAATTTGCTGGGTATGCGTACTGTCCCTACCGGCGTGAATCTTTACACCAACGGTAATCCGACGCCGTTCACCGCGGGTGGCACCATCAACTTGGGCGCTATTACTTTCTCCGGAGGTTCGCTCGGCAGCGCGACCACGCCTGGAACCGTGAAGTATAACTGGGCGAACAACGGCCCCAACAATCCGCTGTACTCTGCTTCTCCGGCTTGCGGCGACGGCTCGGTCACATTGCCCTCCGGCTTTACTCCGCAGCCTTGTAACATCCTCGGCACGGGTCGCAACCTGCGCTCGCCCTATGTCGCCAAGTGGAACCTGGATATCCAGCGCGCTATCACCAACGATCTCACCCTGGACGTCGCCTACGTCGGTAACGACGCCCAGAGGCTACTTGGCGTCACGGATCTCAACCAGCCACTGCTAGTCAACGGCTTCAGCCCTGGCTGGGGAAACCCGGCGAATCCCAACAGCCCTGCCGGACAATGTCTCGCGAGCGCCGGACAGAACTACAACAATTGCGCCCCGAGCAGCGCCCTGGAGCAAGCGGCGGCTCCGTTCAATGCCAAGTTCCCCTACCTGGGCATCATTAACTGGCTGAGCAACAATAACTACGCGAATTACAACGGCCTCCAGGTTTCTCTCACGCAGCGGGTCTGGCACGGATTTTCTTACGTGATGGGCTACACCTATTCACATGCACTCGGCATTTCTCCCGACAACTGGTCGTTCCTGCAGCCCATCGACAGTTACAATGTCAAGAATCTTTACGGGAACAGTCAGTTCGATATCCGCCATCACTTCACCTTTTCGACCACCTACGCCATCCCCGGCATCAAGACTCCCGGTCAGATCCTCGAGGGTTGGTCGCTCAATTCGATCGTCAATCTGCAAAGCTCATTGCCGTGGGGTGTGAATGACTATACGACCGACTTCAGCGGTACTGGTGAAATTAACTCCAATCCGATCAACGGCGAACAATGGGACTTCTTTGGAAATCCCAATGACTTCACCACCACCAAAGCATTCATCAACACCAACGGCGGAGCCGGCGGCATCCCGTATTTCGCAGGCACCAGCAATCCCTCGTGTCTGGCGCATTCTACGGCCATGGGAGCAATGGCGGTGGCATCGCTCACCGATCTCGGTTGTTACGCCTACAAAGGTTCCATTCTGATTCCTCCGGCCTATGGCAGCTACGGGACCACGGCTCCCAATATGTTCCGCGAGCTTGCCCTTCTATAACGTCGATTTCTCGATTACGAAATCCATGAGGTTCAAAGAGCGCGTCACCGCCCAGTTCCGGGCAGAGTTCTTCAACGTTTTCAACCACCCCAACATTGCCAATCCATTCGGAGGACCGGGCGGCGGCAACGGCTATACCGATCCTTCAGGGACCGCGGCGCGAGCTTCGGCTTCCAACCCGCGACACCAGACGTCATGAGTTCCAACCCGGTGCTCGGGTCGGGTGGACCCCGGGCTATCCAACTTGGCCTGAAGCTGATATTCTGATCGCTGCAATTCATGGCGACCGCAACTACGGAGACGAGCCCTCAAACCCGAAGAAAGCCGATCTACACAAGCCTCTCGGCGCAGGTGTTGTTCGCCATCGTTATCGCTATCGCTCTGGGCTATATCAGCCCGGCGAAAGCAATCGCCATGAAGCCGCTGGGCGACGCGTTCATTCGCCTGATCACCATGATCATCGCGCTGGTGATCTTCTGCACCGTGGTTTCGGGAATCGCCGGGATGCAGGACATGAAGAAGGTGGGGCGCGTGGGCGGCAAGGCGCTGCTCTATTTTGAAGTTGTATCCACCATCGCTCTATTGATCGGCCTGGTGGTTGGGAACGTGGTGCAGCCAGGCAGCGGATTCAACATCAATCCCGCAACGCTCGATCCCAAGGCAGTGGCTGATTACGCCGGCCAGGCCAAAGCGCAGAGCGTCACCGATTTCCTGATGCACATCATCCCGAACACGGTGGTCGACGCTTTCGCCAAGGGCGACATCCTGCAAGTGGTGCTGCTCGCGGTCCTGTTCGGATTCGCGCTCTCCATCGTGGGCCAGCGGTCGAAGATGATTGTCGACCTGTTTTCGGCGCTCACGCACGCGGTGTTCGGCGTGATCAATATCCTGATGCGCCTGGCGCCCATCGGCGCTTTCGGCGCGATGGCGTTTACCATTGGCCGTTTCGGGCTGGCATCGCTCGGACCCTTGGTGAGGTTGATCGCCACGTTCTATGTCACTTGCATTTTGTTTGTGCTGATCGTGCTGGGCGCCGTCGCGTTGTTCGCGGGCTTCAACATCGTCAAATTCCTTTTGTACATCAAGGAAGAGATTCTGCTGGTTCTCGCCGTCAGTTCGTCCGAGCCCGCACTGCCGACGCTGATGGAGAAGATGGAAAAGCTGGGCTGCTCCAAGGCGCTGGTGGGCCTGGTGGTGCCCACCGGCTATACGTTCAACACCGACGGCACCAGCATCTACATGACGCTGGCGGCGCTGTTTGTGGCGCAAGCCACCAACACGCACCTCACGTTGACGCAGCAACTGACCATCTTTGCGGTAGCCGTGCTGACATCCAAAGGCGCCAGCGGCGTGCAGGGCGCGGCGTTCATCGCGCTGGTTGGCACCATGATGGTGATTCCGACGATTCCGGTGGCTGGCATGGCGCTGATCCTGGGAATCGATCGCTTCATGAGCATGTTCCGCGCGCTTATTAATATGGTGGGCAACGGCGTGGCTACGGTGGTGGTGGCCCGCTGGGAGAATGAGCTGGACCGGGAGACGTTGCAGCAGCAGCTGGGCTGATTGCGCGAACACCGTCAATACGAGATGCCATAGCCATCGACTTTCCAATCCGCGCTAGCTTTATGCAAGCTAACGTGGGCTATTACGCATTCCTGCGTTGCCCGCTCGAGCCTATAGAAAAGATCTACCTCATTTCCGAAGTTCTTCCTGTATACGAGGCGCCAGTCGGTTGCGGGAAGCGAACGCTTTGCCATCGCCTTGCACAAGCCCTCGTTCGTCTCAGGCGAACATCGCCCGTCGGACAAGGCGCGTAGAAACGAATCAGCTACCCGCTCTGCAGCACGTGAGCGAAGGGGGTTCAGTATGGTGACTCCAGTCCCTTCCTCGTTGTACGCACCGCAGGACCTGTAATCCGCCTTCGTCAAAAGGTGCGTGTGAAGGAGTTCCTTGGTAATCGACCCCGAACCCACCCCTCCCCCACCGAATGCTTCCGCCCCAATTCGCCAACGCCGGCGGGCGCATCGCTCCCGTGGTCGCGATTCTCATTTTCCTTGCGGGATGATTGAATGTACATTCAACCATCGCCACCGGGAATGTAGCTCGTTAGAGCTATACTATTTTCAAATAGGAACCTTCAAATCGGAGGCAGTATGGTCAAGTTTACGGGGCTGACTCTTGCTGTATGCACCGCGCTGGCTTTGCCCGCCATGGCGCAGTGGCTCAACTATCCAACGCCGGGCATTCCGCGCACCCCCGACGGTAAGCCAAGTCTTTCCGCACCCACTCCTCGGGCCGCGGACGGCAAGCCTGACCTGTCAGGAATGTGGCGAACGAAGCAGGCTTCAGCGGGCGAAACGGACAAAGCCATGCACAGCGTCAAGGCGCAGCCCTGGGCCCAGGAGCTGTCGAAGAAACGCAAGGAAGACCTGGGGCGTGAAAACATGAGCGTCCTGTGCCTTCCGTTCGGGCCGCGCGCCGATTTCGCCCCGGACAAAATCGTTCAGACGCCGGGGCTTCTGATGATGCTCTTTACAGACCTTACCTATCGGCAGGTCTTCCTGGATGGCCGTCCGCTTCCCCAAGATCCCAACCCGGCCTGGATGGGTTATTCGATAGGGCATTGGGACGGGGACACGCTGGTGGTGGAAAGCGCGGGTTATAACGATAGGAGCTGGCTGGACGACGACGGCCATCCTCATACGGAAGAGCTGCGCATTACGGAACGCTACCGCCGGCCCGACTTCGGACATCTGGAAATCGAAAAAACTCTGGAAGACCCCAAGGCTCTGGCGCAGAAGTGGGTGATCCCCATCAAGCTGGAATACGACGCAGACACGGAGTTGCTCGAATATGTTTGCGCCGAGAACGAGCGCGATCACAGCCATTTGATCGGCACAGCGTCCGATGACAAGAAGAACGAGGTCAAGGTGGCGCCCGAGATCTTGAAGCAATACATCGGAGTTTACGATTTCAGGCAGCCGGAACACCCCGAGGATTCAATCCCCATAGACATCAGCCTGGAAGGCAGCCAATTGATGGCATCGTTCAGCGGAGGAGCGAAGGACGCGCTCACGGCGGTCTCCGAGACGAAGTTCTATATAGAAGGCGCTCACGTTGAGTTCGTCAAAGACGAACACGGGAGCGTTACCCACCTGCTGATCCAAACGGTAGAAGGCGATTTTAAGGCGCCCCGCAAGACCCCTATAAATTAGCGGGCAGCCTGAATCGAGCTCTTCGATCGGCGGAGCAGGGCCAGCCCGAGAATTCCCGCGCCAGCGAGAAGACCGATGAGAGATGGCTCGGGCGTGGCGACGGCGCTCACCGTGCCGGATACCAGCGTCCCGCATCCGGCGCAAACGATGGTCGCGTTATTCGTCTCGCCGCCATCGCCGTACAGCAGGTTGATGGCGCCGCCGGCGGTGGTCAACGGCGATGCAAGATACAGATTAATGTACTGATTGGATGACCCATCGTAAAAATCTAGGTGAGTCAGATCCGGGAAAATAGCAATACTGTCGCCAGTGGTGTAGACGTTATCGGCTGGAGTGTTCGATCCGGCAACGGTGATGTCCCAGGTAACCAGATCGAGACTGGGGTCGAGTTCGAAAGTGCCCGTGGCGGTGTTGGAAAGAGAATTGTAATCGAACGTCGCGTCCAAATCCCAGATCGTGTCCGCGGAGGCGTATGCGGCGAACCCGGCGGCAAGTCCCACAAGAGCCATCAGCTTTGTAATTTGTTTCATCATGATCCTCTTCCTTCCTCCAAAATAACACTGGCCATCTCGATTGCAACCATGTTTTGGTAGAGCGTTGTAGTAGGCCGTACCAGTACCCCCGTGAGCCTGTTCCCGTATACTAAAACGGATGCGGAAAACAGCTCGATTCTTGCCCTTTCTTGCCGCCCCGCTATTGCTGGCTCAGCTATCTCTTGCCGACGACAGCGCGCGTCTTCTACGTGTGGATCATTATGTACGCGTGCATTCGACGGTGCCTGCGATTTCCGGTCAGACGTCGCAGATCTACGTTCGCGAGGTCACGCAGGCCGGGGTCACGCTGCGGGGACCGGCGGCGGATCGCGTTGCGCTCTTCGTTCACGGCGCAGGCACGCCCGCCGAAGTGTCGTTCGACGTGCCGTATCAAGACTACAGTTGGATGGCATATCTGGCGCACGCGGGCTTCGATACGTTTTCGATGGACATGACGGGCTACGGGCGCTCTACCCGGCCCGCGCCGATGAATGACCCTTGCAATGTCTCGCGCGAGCAACAGGCCGGTTTCATTCCGGGGCTCATCCCCGCGCTGTGTCCGCCCAGCTATCCGCATCCGTTGACCACCATCGCGTCGGACTGGAACGATCTGGGCGCGGTGATCGATTACCTGCGGTCGCTCCGTCATGTGGAGAAGGTGAGCCTGCTGGCATGGTCGCTGGGCGGTCCGCGAGCCGCGGGCTACACGGCGCGGCATCCGGAACAAATCAGTCAGCTGGTGTTGCTGGCTCCCGCGTACAATCGTTCGGGCCCGGCCGATCCGCCCGCGCAGTTACCGGCCGACGGCACCACCATGACCACGCAATCGCATGACGAGTTCACCGCGAATTGGGCGCGCCAAACTGAATGCCGCGATCAGGTGGACCCGGCCGCGAGCGCTTCCGTGTGGGAACAGATGCTGGCTTCCGATCCGGTGGGAGCCACGTGGGGAACCGGTGTGCGCCGCGCCCCGCAGGTGACGGCCTGGGGCTGGAATTTGGGCGTCGTCGCCAAAAGCAAGACACCGACGCTTATGGTGACGGGCCAATATGACAGGCAGGTTCCGCCCGACCGCGTCCGCGATTTGTACGCCGACCTGGGCGCCGAACGGAAAGTCTTCATCGATCTGGCTTGCTCCTCGCACAACGCCATGTGGGAGAAGAATCATTTGCTCCTGTTTCGGGCGTCAGCGGAGTGGCTCACTAAAGGCGCCGTAAATGGCATGCAAGAAGGCATGCTCAAACTTGGATACTAAAGAATGCGAACCATAAGATTGTTGACGGCGACGCTTTGCGTCTTTCTTCTCGCGCAGCCGGTTGTTCTCTGCGCGGCCCCGCCCGCCGACGCGCCCGATCTGGCCGGCTTCTCCACCGCATCCGCGCGCACCGAGCGCGACATTGAGACACAGTTCCGCGCGGTTCCCGATCGCGCCAATCTGCGCCAATATATGCAGCGCCTCTCCGCGCGCCCGCACCACGTCGGCTCGCCCTACGACAAAGACAATGCCGAATGGATGCTCGCGAAATTCAAGGAATGGGGCTGGGACGCGAAGATCGAGAACTACGATGTTTTATTTCCCACGCCGAAGGAGCGGGTGCTGGAGCTGACCGAGCCCAGTCGCTTTAAAGCGAAGCTGCAGGAGCCGCCGGTGAGCGGCGATCCCACCTCTTCCCAGCAGAACGAGCAGCTTCCTTCCTATAACGCGTATTCCATCGACGGCGACGTGACCGCGCCGCTGGTCTATGTGAACTACGGCGCTCCCGACGACTATGACCAGCTGCAACGCCTGGGAGTTTCCGTCAAGGGCGCTATTGTCATCGCTCGCTATGGGCAGACCTGGCGCGGCATCAAGCCGAAGTTGGCCGGCGAGCACGGGGCGCTCGGTTGCATCATTTATTCCGACCCGCGCGACGATGGTTATTCCCAAGGTGAAACGTATCCGGCTGGTCCGTTTCGTCCCGCCGACGGAGTGCAGCGTGGAAGCGTAATGGATATGCCGGTCTACGCCGGCGATCCTTTGACGCCCGGAGTCGGCGCAACCAAGGACGCCAAGCGCCTGAAGCTGAGTGAAGTGACCACGCTCACCAAGATCCCAACGCTGCCTATTTCCTATGCCGACGCGCAACCTCTGCTGGCGGCGCTGACCGGGCCGGTGGCGCCGGAGAGCTGGCGCGGCGCTCTGCCCATTACTTATCGCGTCGGCCCGGGCGCGGCCAAGGTACACCTGAAGGTGAACTTCAATTGGGATATGAAAACGATTTACGACGTGGTCGCTCGCATCCCAGGCTCAACCTATCCGGACGAATGGATCGTCCGCGGCAACCATCATGACGCCTGGGTCAACGGCGCCGAAGATCCTATCGCCGGGACGGTTGCGCTGCTCGAGGAGGCTCGCGGACTGGGGACGCTGCTGAAACAGGGCTGGCGGCCCAAGCGCACCATCATTTATTGCGTATGGGACGGTGAGGAGGAAGGGCTGCTTGGCTCCACAGAATGGGCCGAAGATCATGCCGAGGAGTTGCAGCGGAAAGCCGCCGTGTACATCAACAGCGATGGAAATGGGCGCGGGTTCCTGAACATGTCGGGCTCCCATACGCTCGAGAAATTCATCAATAGCGTGGCTAGGGACGTGAAGGATCCGGAGACAGATCTCACGGTTTGGAAGCGGCTGCAGATGCGCCGGATCGAGCGCGCAACGGCCTCCGCCACAACGTCGCAACAGCAGGAACGCCAGGATGCGCGCCAGCGTCCCGACCTGCGCATCGCGGCGCTCGGTTCGGGCTCCGACTATTCGCCTTTCATCGATCATCTTGGTATTGCTTCGTTGAATTTGGGCTTTGGCGGAGAGGACGAAGGTGGTATTTATCATTCGGTCTACGATGACTTCAATTGGTACACTCATTTTTCGGACACGGACTTTAGCTACGGGCAAGCGCTCTCGCAAACCGTGGGGCTAGCCGTCCTGCGCTTGGCCGACGCCGAAATCATTCCCTTCGATTTTGCCGATTTCACCGATACTATGCGGCGCTATGTGGATGAAATCGAGCGTTTGGCCCAAACGCAGCGAACCGACATCCTGGAGCGCAATCGCGAAATCGACGATGGCGTGTTCACGGCCACCAACGATCCGCGGCGTCCCACTGTCGCGCCGCCTAAGGATCCCGTGCCGCCGTTCTTGAATCTCGCGCCGCTGCGCAACGGACTTGCCGTGTTGGAGCGCTCCAGCGAGCAGTATGAAAAGGCGCTGGGCCATGCCATGGAGGGCGACGTGTCGGCCCGCCTGTCACTCACTTCGATCAATTCGCAGTTGATCGCCGTCGAACGCACGCTCATACTGCCCGACGGGCTTCCGGGGCGTCCTTGGTACCGCAACCAGATCTACGCGCCTGGACTCTACACCGGTTACGGGGTGAAGACGCTGCCCGGCGTTCGCGAGAGCATCGAGCAGAAGCAGTGGAAACTGGCCGAGGAGCAGGCCGTGCGCGTGGGCAAGGTGCTCGAAAACGCGGGAGAGAAAATCCAGTCGGCTGCGGCGGCGATGGGGAACTAAGCGGCATGCAAGAAGGCATGCTGAAGCCCCGATACTGATCTTTTTTCGCGTTTTTAGGCCAATACTGAGCCTCCATAGGCCACCCTTGCATGCAGCGGTCAATTAGTATAAGATTCATACGGGCAGAGTGTGCGGATAATCAGGAAGAGCATTGGTTTTGCTATTGCTTGCGCGGGCATGGCAGCTCCCATTGCGCTTGCCCAAGGTACGGCTCCCACAGCGCCGCACGCGCTTCTCGACAAATACTGCGTCACCTGCCACAACGATCGCGCCAAGACCGGCGGCTTGACGCTCGAAAAGATCGACATGGCGAACATCCCCGCCAATGCCGAGACCTGGGAAAAGGTGATTCGCAAGCTGCGCGTGGGCGCGATGCCGCCTTCCGGCATGCCGAAACCCAGCGCGGCGGATGTCAGCGCGCTTCTATCATCTTTAGAGACATCGCTCGACAAGGCCTACGCCGCGAATCCAAATCCTGGCCGCGCGACACTGCACCGCTTGAATCGCACCGAGTACGCCAACTCGGTTCGGGATCTTTTGGCGCTGGACGTGGACCCTTCCACGCTCCTGCCGCCCGACGACGAGAGCTACGGCTTCGACAACAATGCCGACGTGCTGGGCGTGTCGCCGTCGCTGCTGGAGCGTTATGTATCAGCCTCGCGCAAGGTCAGCCGCCTGGCGGTGGGCGATCCCACGCAGGGCGCGGTGGCGCAAACATTTCGCACCCGTCCCGATCTTTCGCAGGACAAGCGCGTGGAAGGCTTGCCGCTGGGAACGCGCGGCGGTCTGCTGATGCACTACAACTTCCCGCTGGATGGCAAGTACGCCATCAAGGTGGTGCTGGCGCGCAATACAGTGGACGTGATCCGCGGTCTTGAAGAAGCGCATCAGATCGAAATTCTGGTGGATGGCGCGCGCGTCTTTCTCGCCTCCGTCGGCGGTACTTCCGACACCGAAGCGCTGGTGAAGAATCCGGCCGAAGCGCGCATGATGATTGAAGCGCGGTTGCAGGCGCGCGTTCCGGTGAAGGCCGGTCCGCGTACCGTGGCAGTCACGTTCCTGCAAAAGGACGCCGCGGAAGACGATTACATCCTGGAGCCGTTTCTGCGCACCACGCTCGACCCGGTGAATGAAGCCGGCCTCCCGCACATCGATCAGGTGGTGATCGCGGGGCCGTACAACGCAACCGGGCCCGGCGACACGCCCAGCCGCCGCAAGATTTTCGTCTGCCGGCCGGCGAACGCCAGCGAAGAAGTAGGCTGCGCCAAGAAGATTCTCTCGACGCTGGCGCGCCGGGCTTATCGCCGGCCCGATCACGCCTACCGACACTGGAGACGCTGCTGAGCTTCTACCAGGCCGGGCGGAATCAGGGCGGCAGTTTCGACGCCGGCATCGAGCGGGCGCTGCGGCTGATTCTATCCAGCCCCGAGTTTGTGTTCCGTTTCGAGCGCGATCCGGCGGCGGTCGCCGCAGGGCGCGTCTTATCGCATTGACGATCTGGAACTCGCGTCGCGCCTTTCGTTCTTCCTGTGGAGCAGCATTCCCGACGACGAGCTGCTGAATCTGGCCGCCGCCAACAAGCTCAGCGATCCGGCCACGCTCGATCGAGCCAGGTGCGCCGGATGCTGGCCGATCCGCGCTCCCAGGCGCTGGCCACCAATTTCGCCGCGCAATGGCTGTATCTGCGCAACCTGAAAAACTTCGCGCCGGACCCCAACGAGTTTCCCGATTTCGACGACAACCTGCGCCAGTCCCTGCTCACCGAAACGGAGATGTTCTTCGGGAGCGTCGTCAACGAAGACCGCAACGTTCTGGACTTTGCTGAACGCCGACTACACGTTCGTCAACGAGCGGCTGGCGCAGCACTACGGCATCCCGAATGTCTATGGGCCGCGCTTCCGCCGCGTGACGCTCAACGACGAAGCGCGCCGCGGATTGCTGGGGCAGGGAAGCGTCCTGACCGTGACTTCGTATGCCACGCGCACTTCGCCGGTGCTGCGCGGCAAATGGATTCTGACGAACATCCTGGGCACGCCTCCTCCCGCGCCGCCGCCCAACGTTCCGGCGCTCAAGGAAAACAACGAAGGCGGCAAGGTGCTGTCGGTTCGCGAGCGACTGGAAGAACATCGCAAGAGCCCGGCCTGCGCCAGCTGCCACAAGATCATGGACCCGCTGGGATTCGCGCTGGAGAATTTCGACGCCATCGGCCAGTGGCGGGCCAAGAGCGAAGACGGCGCGCCGATCGACGCTTCGGGCGTGCTGCTGGACGGCTCCAAAGTGGACGGACCCACCACGCTGCGCGCGGCCCTGCTGAGCCGCCCCGATGTTTTCGTTTCCACCTTGACCGAGAAGCTGATGACCTACGCTCTGGGCCGCGGCGTGGATTATAACGACATGCCGGCGATTCGCGCTATTGTCGCGCGCGCCGCCGCAGATCATTACCGTTTTTCGGATCTGGTGGCGGGCATCGTGAAGAGCCCGCCGTTCCGCATGAAGATCAAGACCGCGCCGGATGCTGCCAGTCCGGCGGTAAAGACTGCAATGTTAGCGTTAAATGAGGAGACGTCAATGACGATCGTCACCAAGAAGCACTTATCCCGCCGCACGATGCTGCAAGGCCTCGGCGTGGCCATTTCGCTGCCGCTGCTGGACTCCATGATTCCGGCGCTGACGGCGCAGACCAAGACCGCGGCCAACGTGGTGCCGCGCCTGGGCTGCATCTACGTTCCGCACGGCGCGGTGATGGACAAGTGGACGCCCATCGGCACCGGCGCGGACTTCGAGTTTGGTCCCATCCTGAGCGCCCTGCAACGGCATCGCGAAAACGTCATCGTTGTCAGCAATCTGTCCCATCACATGGCCGAGGCGCTGGGCGACGGCGGCGCGGACCATTCGCGCGCCACGGCCACCTGGTTGAACGGCACGCACGCCAAGAAGACCGAGGGCGAGGATGTGCGCGCCGGCACCACCATCGATCAGATGGCGGCCGCCAAGATCGGCCAGAGCACGCGCTTCCCGTCGCTGGAACTCGCCACCGAAGACATGACCGGGCTGATCGGCGCCTGCGACGTCGGCTACAGCTGCGCCTACATGAACACGATTTCCTGGAGCAACGCCCACCACGCCGCTGCCGATGGAGATCAATCCGCGCGTGGTGTTCGAGCGGCTGTTCGGCGAAGGCGGCACGCGTGCCCGAGCGCCTGGCGCGCATGGACGAAGACAAGAGCATCCTGGATCAGATCACCGGATCCGTGCCGCGCTTGCAAAAGGGTTTGGGCGCGCGCGATCGCACTCGCATGAACGAGTACCTGGAGAACATCCGCGAGATCGAGCGGCGTCTGCAAATAGCGGAGAAGAGCGCCGGTTCGCGAGGTAGCCATGCCGAATGCGCCGGTGGGTGTGCCGGATTCTTACGAAGAGCACGTCGGTTTGATGTACGACATGATGGCGCTGGCTTTTCAATCCGACGCCACGCGCGTGTTTACCTTCATGATGGCGCGCGAATTGAGCCAGCGCAGTTATCCGCAAGTGGGCGTGCCCGATCCGCATCACGCCACTTCGCATCATCAGGACAATCCCGAGAAACTGGCGAAGCTGGTGAAGATCCAGAATTATCACCTGACGCTGTTCGCGAAATTCCTCGACAAGCTGAAGGCCACGCCGGATGGCGACGGCAATTTGCTGGATCACACCACGTTGCTCTACGGAAGCTGCTTGAGCAACAGCAATATCCACAATCACAATCCGCTGCCTACGCTGCTGGCGGGCGGTGGCGCGGGCACGCTGAAGGGCGGCCGTCATTTGAAGTATCCGGAGAACACGCCGATGTCCAATCTGCTGCTCACGGTGTTGAACAAGATCGGCGTGCCTACGGACAAGGTCGGCGACAGCACCAGCGGCCTGACGGACGTTTAGCATGCGCATGCGTTTTCTACTGGCAGGAGCTTCTGTTCGCCGTCGCTGCTTGGGGCGCGGCCAATGAGCCGTCCATCGCCGATGTCGCCATGAAGGGCGACATGGATGCGGTTCGTTCGCTGGTCAAACAGCATCCTGGCGACGTCAATGCGCCGCAGCCCGATGGCTCCACCGCGCTGCTGTGGGCCGCGTATTGGAACGATGAGAAGGCCGTGGAAGCGCTGCTGGCGGCGGGAGCGAACGTCAACGCCTCCAATCGCGATGGCGTCACGGCCGCTTTCGCAGGCCTGCATCAACGGCAACGCGCCGATGGTGGAGGCGCTGTTGAAGGCCGGCGCCGACGCGAATTCGTTCCAGCGGAAGGCCAGACGGTATTGATGACCGCAGCTCGCGCGGGCAACGCCGAGGCCGTCAAAGCGCTGCTGGATCATGGCGCGGAAGTGAATACCAAGGAAAGCTGGCGCGGGCAGACGGCTCTGATGTGGGCCACGGCCGAAAATCATCCGTCTGTGGTGCAGGTGCTGGTGGACCACGGCGCCGACGTGAACGCCGTTTCATCGGTCGTTCGACTTCAGCGGCATGAAGGCCAAGCCGGGCGACGTTCCCATGCACTTTCCCGCGCGGCGGGTTCACGGCGCTGCTGTTTGCCGCGCGCGGCGGATTCACCGAATGCGCGAAGATCCTGCTCGATCACGGAGCCGATATCAAGATCGCCGATCCGGATTCGACCAGCGCTTTGGTTCTGGCGATCATTAACGGCCACTTCGACACGGCCGCGTTTTTGCTGGATCGCAAAGCCGACCCGAATGTCGCCGATTCCAATGGGCCGCGCGCTGCTGTTCGCCGCCGTCGACATGCGCGACATTTATTCGAGCAACCGCCCCGCGCCCCGGGACTCCGGGCAAAGTGGAGCCCATGGACCTGATCAAAATGCTGCTGGATCACGGCGCCGATCCCAACGCGAAGCTGACGAAGCTGATCTACCGGCGCGCGCCGTGCTGGACTTTCCGGACGTGATGATGGGCGAGGGCGCGACGCCTTTCCTGCGTGCCGCTAAGTCCGCCGACGTTCCGCTTGATGCAACTGCTGCTCGAAAAAGGCGCCGATCCCAAAGTTGTTACCAAGGCCGGCGTCACGGCGCTGATGGTGGCCGCCGGGATGGGCCATCGCGAATACCATCCGGCGCGGGGAACAGCCCATGGAAGCGATGAAGATTTGCCTGGATAAAGGCGTGGACATCAACGCCGCCACCGACAAGACCCTCAACACGGCGCTGCACGCCGCTGCCGGCCAGGGAACCGATGACATCGTGCAGTTCCTGGCCGATCATGGCGCCAAGCTGGATCTGAAGGACAACAAAGGCCGCACGCCGATGGAGGTTGCGCTGGGTTTGAAAGCCGATGCCGTGGGCGTGGAAGTTCACCAGAGTACTGCCGATCTGCTTCGCAAGCTGATGGGCCCGGGAGCGGTTGCAGTCGACGACGGCCCAACCACTACGGCGAAGAACACGCCAGCGCCCTAGGCGCTCACCCAAACTCCGCCAAGTCGCCTCTTCGAAACGCTAGACTTGGTTAACACCCATGTCATTTTCCGCGGGCGAGAGACTCGGTCCGTACGAGATCCTGGCGCTGATCGGCTCGGGCGGTATGGGCGAAGTGTGGAAGGCGCGCGATACGCGGCTCGGGCGCATCGTCGCCATCAAGCGGCTGAAGGTCGAGCATGGTGAGCGGTTTGAGCAGGAAGCGCGAGCGGTCGCCGCGCTGAATCACCCCAATATTTGCCAGATTCACGACGTCGGGCCGGATTACCTGGTGCTGGAGTTCATCGACGGTAAGCCATTGGAAGGGCCGCTCCCTATGGAGGAGACCATTCGGCTAGCGATCCAGATTGCGAGCGCGCTGGAAGAGGCGCATGGCCGAGGCATTCTGCATCGCGACCTGAAGCCGGCGAATATTCTGGTGACCGCGAAGGGAACGGCGAAGCTGCTCGATTTCGGACTGGCCAGATCGATGGCCGGTTCCGACGCGACGCGGACCATCGAGGGAACCGTTCTCGGCACGCCGGCCTACATGGCGCCGGAACAGATCGAAGGCAAGCCCTGCGACGCGCGATCCGACGTGTTCAGTTTTGGCGCGGTGCTGTACGAAATGCTCGCGGGCAGCCGCGCGTTCGACGGCATGGCATCGGTGCTGCGCGATGACCCGAAGCCGCCGCCGGCACTCGAAAGCCTGGAGCTAAAGCGCCTGGTGCTGCGATGTCTGGCGAAGCAGCCTGGGCAGCGGTTCCAGACCATCGCTGAGGTGAAAGCGGCGCTCGAAGTGGCCATCGCAAGCTCAGTAGAAAAGACGCCGTCCATTGCAGTACTGCCTTTCGCCAACATGAGCCGCGACGCCGATGATGAATATTTCTCCGATGGTCTGGCGGAAGAAATCATCAACGCGCTCACGCAAATCGCGGGACTCAAAGTAATCGCCCGCACGTCGGCCTTCGCCTTCAAGGGCAAGAACGAGGACATTCGCAAGATCGCCGAAGCGCTCGGCGTGACGAATGTACTGGAGGGCAGCGTCCGCCGGGCCGGAAATCGGCTACGTGTTACGGCGCAATTGATCCATGCCGCCGACGGGACGCATCTTTGGTCCCAGCGCTACGATCGGGAGCTGACGGATGTATTCGCGGTGCAGGATGAGATCGCGGCGGCCATCGTCGGAGCGCTGCGGGTGAAACTAACTGGCAAGCCAGCCACGGCGCGGCCGCACGAGCCGAATCTGCCCGCCTATGAAGCGTTTCTGAAGGGCCGGCATCATTACTCCAAAATTTCGCCGGAAGGGTTCGTGCGCGCCGAAGAGTATTTCAAGCAAGCGATTGAGCTGGACCCCCAGTGGGCCGACCCTCATTCCGACCTGGGCCGTCAGTATTTTGTCCTCGGGTTTTACGGATTGCGCCCGCTGGCTGAAATGGTAGCGCTGGCGCGGGCTGAAGCCCGGAAGGCGCTGGGACTGTCCCCGTCCGAGCCAAACGCGCATGGTGTCCTCGGCGGAATCGCGGCTTTGCACGACTACGATTGGAAAGAGGCCGAGGAACAGTTCAGGCTGGCTAGGGCATCCGAGCCTGTCCCGCCGAATGTTCGAGGGGCCTACGCCCAGTACTATTTGTTACCGTTGGGACGATTCGAGGAAGCGATCCAGGAGCAGGCGAAAGCCATTGCGCAAGACCCGCTCAACGGTCAGCGGCGCGCGCTTCAGGCCTTTACATTCCTTTGGGCAGAAATGTACGAACCGGCGATTGCCGAAGCGCGGAAGGTGCTCGACTTCGAGGACGCCCCGAATGCTCACCTGGCAATCGCGCTTAGCAGCCTTTTCCTGGGGAAGCGGGCAGAGGCGCGAGAGCAGGCGGAAGAGGCCTTCCGTATAGCGCCGTGGAACCCTTTGGCTGTAGGGTTCCTGGCCGGCCTTCTGGCGCAAGCCGGTGAACAGCAGCGGGCGGAGAAATTGCTCGCAACACTCCAGGGGACGAGGCCGTCAGGCATGACCGTTTATCACTTGCTTTGCTCCGAGATCGATGCCGCGATTGACTGGTATGAAAGGGATATCGAAATGCGCCAGCCAGGCGCGGCGCATTTGGCCTCTGCCGGATTCTGCAAGGGTCTGCGCGCCAGCCCGCGCTGGTCCAAGCTGGCGAAAATGATGAATTTGCCCGGCAATTGACGGTCTACCGTCCTTGGCGCTCTTCCTTGTCCGCTTGCGCACTCTCTTCCTTCGACATTCCGAAATCGCACTTCGGCCCATCCGCGAATTTGCAGCGATGCTTCTTGCACGCCATGGTACACATCGGCCCCATGCCCGAATGCATGTCGTAATCGCCGTCTTCCAGTGCCCGATCATCTCCCGGTGCAGGCATGCGTCGCGCTCTTTGGCCGTTGTCGCTTCCGCCTCGCAGGCGCTGATGATTTTGTTATGAATCGCGTCCGTGCGTTCCAGACAATGGCACTCGTGCTTCGATCCTAGGCCGCAGCGCTCGGTCCTCTGGGCGCTCTACCAGTCTGCCGCGCCAGCGTATGCGACAGGCGATGAACCGCCCGATAGTAGCGGGCTTTAGCCGCAGGCACGGAAATGGAAAGCCGCTGCGCTGTGCCGGCGATATTCAAGCCATCGATGGCCCGCAGGCGGATCATCTCTTTGTAACTGGGACCGAGCGACACCATGGCGTTCTGAACGCGCCGGGTGGTCTCGTTCTCCTGATACTGGCGGAACGGCGAGTCGTTCGAGGCGGCCCTCGCGAACCGCTCCAGTTGATCGAACTCGAAATAAGAAAGGCGCGAGCGAAATTCCCGCCTGCGCCTGGTGCGCACTTCATTCACGGCGATGCTCATCAACCAGGTCTTGAATTTGGACTCGGCCCGAAAATCGGCGAAGTGAATAAAAGCTTTTGCCACCGTCTCCTGCACAATGTCTTCGGCGTCAAAATGATTGCGAACCATTCCGAAGACGAAGCGGTTCAACGCGAGTAAGTTGGGTTCGAGCAGTTCCGTGAATTCCTGTTGGTTCGGCATGTCGCTCCTCGTTCGACTAGCTACATGCATGTTTGTTACCAGGCGTAACGGCTTGATAATCCAGGCTGCTCGAACGGACGTGTGTCGAATGCCCGACCTTTTCGTGTTACTTGAGCTACTTGACGTGGCCCACTGCGAACCCGGCTGCGTCAAGACCGCTGAGAATAAATTGAACCGCAATGGCCATCAGCAGCAATCCCATGAATCGCGTCAGAATGTGGATGCCCGTGTTGCCCATGCGCCGGCCCAGACGGTCCGCGGCGGCCAATGTCCAGTAGGAGATAAGCGCCGTCAGAGCCACCGCCACAATGATCAATATGCTGTGCTGCCAGTTGGCCGACTGAGCCATCAACGCGATCACGGTCGAAATCGATCCCGGTCCCGCCAGCATGGGGACGCCCAGCGGAATGATACCGACATCGTCCTTCTCCATGGCCTGCTGGGTCTCCGCCGGCGTTTCCTTGGTTTGGGACCGGCGCGCCTGCACCATGTCGAGCCCGATGAGGATCATGATCAATCCTCCGGCGATGCGAAAGGCCGGCAGCGTGATGCCGAACATCTTGAAGATGAGCGTGCCGGCCAGTGCGAAACCCGATAGGACGACGAAACAGGTCCAGGCCGCGCGTTTCGCCATGTGACGGCGCTCGCCTGGCTCCGCGTCGGCAGTCAGCGCCAGGAAGGTGGGAATGGTAGCGATCGGGTCGACGATAAAGATGAGCGAGCTGAAGGCCAGCAGCAGGAACTGAACATGTTCTTGGATAAACCACATGGAGGAGCGCAGCCGCAGTGCAGCTCTTCCAGTGTCGCATCGTCTCAATTGTCCAAATATCGGACATCTGTAACTCTGGCGCAATGAACTCGCGCGATACTGGTGGCAGAAAAGCGGCGTGGCCGTTGTCATGCACACAATTTGTCTAGGAGGAATATGCCCGACAATCCCCAATACGATGCGCTGGTGGAACTGGCTCTGAACCTGCGTTGGAGCTGGCATCATTCGAGCGACGAGCTGTGGGGTAAGCTGAACCCCGAACTTTGGGAGCTGACCCAGAATCCCTGGGCTGTGCTGCAAACCGCTTCCCAGAAGCGGCTTGCGGAGTTGTTCGCGGACCCTGCGTTCGCTCGCAGAGTGGACGAACTTGTGCGGGAGAAGCGGGAGGCTGTGCAGCGCCCCACCTGGTTTCAGAGCGCGCATCCCGGCGCGCCGTTGGGACTGGTCGCGTACTTCAGCATGGAGTACATGCTGAGCGAATCCTTGCCCATTTACTCGGGCGGTCTGGGAAATGTGGCGGGCGACCAACTCAAAGCGGCGAGCGATCTGGGCGTGCCGGTGGCGGCGATCGGATTGCTTTATCAGCAAGGCTACTTCCGCCAGGAGATCGATTCCAACGGTGTCCAGCACGCGCTTTATCCCTACAATGACCCGAGCCAGTTGCCGATCACTCCGCTCCGCCAGCCGAACGGCGAATGGCTGCGCATTCCGCTGAACATGCCGGGCTTCAAGCTCTGGCTGCGCTGCTGGAAAGTAGAAGTCGGGCGAACCAACCTCTACTTGTTGGACTCAAACGATCTCGCCAATCCTCCGGCATTCCGCGGCGTCACCAGCGAATTGTATGGCGGCGATTCGGACCTTCGCCTCAAGCAGGAGTTGATCCTGGGCGTCGGCGGGTGGCGACTGTTGCGAGCGCTGGGTCTGCGCCCTGAAATCTGCCACCTCAATGAAGGACATGCCGCCTTCGCGATCCTGGAGCGGGCGCGCAGTTTCATGGCGGACAACAGCGTGCCATTCGACGTGGCGCTGGCGGCAACGCGCGCCGGTAATCTGTTCACCACGCACACGGCTGTGGAGGCGGGGTTTGACCGTTTCGCGCCTGAGCTGGCGGGCAAGTATCTCAAGGTGCTCGCGGAGGAGCTGGGCATCGGCCTGGAACAGCTATTCTGGATTGGGCCGCCAAAATCCCGGCAACGCATCCGAGCCGTTCAACATGGCCTATCTGGCCGTGCACGGGAGCGGCGCTGTGAATGGCGTCAGCCGTCTGCATGGCGAAGTGAGCCGGCGTCTATTCAGCAGCTTGTTTCCTCGCTGGCCGGAAAGAGAAGTGCCGGTGGCGCATGTCACCAATGGAATTCACGTGGGCACGTGGGAATCTCCGGAGACGGACGCTTTGTGGGAACGGGCCTGCGGACCGGATCGCTCGGCTGGGGACCCGGCCAAACTGGCGCAGGACCTGCGCGCGGTTCCGGATGCCGATCTTTGGCAATTGCGCACCGCCGCATCGAAGGAGTTGATCGAGTACACGCGCCGCGCGTCTGGCGCGAGAGCGGGCCGGCCAGGGAGCGCCGCCCGAAGAGGTGGAGGCGGCCGAGCGGGTCTTCAACTTCGACACGCTGACCATGGGATTTGCCCGGCGCTTCGCCACTTACAAGCGGCCGAATCTTCTGCTGCGCGATCCCGATCGCCTGGCCCGCATTTTGACGAATCGGGAGCATCCCGTTCAGCTGGTCTTGGCGGGTAAGGCGCATCCGGCGGACCTGGCCGGCCAAGCCATGATCCAGCAGTGGCACCAGTTCCTCGACGCGCTGCGGACGTTCAGTCGCATGTCGCTTTCCTGGCCGATTACGATATGCTGCTGAGCCAGCAAATGGTGCAGGGCGTGGATCTCTGGATCAATACGCCACGCCGTCCGTGGGAAGCCAGCGGAACCAGCGGGATGAAAATTCTCGCCAACGGCGGGATGAATCTGTCGGAGTTGGATGGCTGGTGGGCGGAAGCTTATTCGCCGGAAGTTGGCTGGGCGATCGGCGATGGCAAGGAACACGGCGACGATCCCAATGTGGATGCCGCCGAAGCCGAGGCTTTGTACGCAGCTGCTGGAGCGCGAGATCGTCCCGAAGTTTTACCAGCGCGACGCAGCAGGGCATCCCCACGCAGTGGATCGCGATGATGCGCGAAAGCATGGCGCGGCTTACGCCGGTTTTCTCGGCGAATCGAACGGTTCGCGAATACACCGAGAAGCACTATCTGCCTGGGGCCGCGGCCTATTGCGCGCGAGCCGCGGAACACGGCAAGGCGGCGGCGGAATTGGTGCAATGGCAGCGCACTTTAGCCGGGAATTGGGCGCACATTCGATTTGGACAATTGCAGGTTGAGACGCGCGACGGCCAGCATGTCTTTGAAGTCCAGGTCTATCTGGACGACGTGAGCGCCGATGCCGTGCGCGTGGAACTCTATGCCGAACCAACCGGCGGCGATCAGCCGATCCGGCAAGAGATGCAGCGCGGGCATGAGCTGCTCGGTTCGCAAGGCGGTTATGCTTACTCGGCCGCGGTGCCCGCCACTCGCCCGGCCAGCGACTACACGCCGCGCGTGGTTCCATTCAAAGCCGGCGCATTCGTGCCGCTGGAGGCGGACCAGATCCTATGGCAGCGATGAAATACAACTTTCTCGTCGATACCTACGCCACCGAGCGCGTCAAGGTGGTCAGCGCGTGGAGCATGTTCCGCGATCAGGATTTGCCGAGTGCGTCCCAATCCATCGGATCCGCGCGGCCGAAGCGTGCATGAGCAGATGGTGCACCAATGCGTGAGCGAGGATTTCTGGTTTCACAAGATCCTGGGCATCGATGTGGGCGCGCCGCCGTTGCCGGCGCGGGAGGTCCGCTGGGAATTCATGGCGCGATATGCCGAAGACAGCGGCAAACGCCTGGCTGTTTTGCGGGCGCAAGCCGAGCCCTGGTGGGAAGAAACCGTGTCCTTCTTCGATGTCCCGCGGTCCCGCGCCTGGGTGATGACGCGCCGCATGACGCATACCTCGCAACATCGCGGACAGTTGCTGGCGATGCTGCGGATGCTGGGGCACGACCTGCACAGCACCTATGGACCGACGGCCGACACCGGCGGCTTGATGCAGAATCACGCGCCAACCATTTACGCGTACAGGTCGTTGGAAGCGATTCTCGATGCCGGCAGCCCAAGTCACCTTTGCCTCCTCGCGGTGAAAAGCCGGTAACCGAGCGCCCCGACGATCCGCCGTGATACTGAGCCATGACCGTCAGGGAGCTGGTGCTTCTCTGCTCCGCTTCCGCCGTTCGGCCTAGCACGCGAAGCGCCGCCGACGTTACGTGTTCGGGCGTGAAGCCAAGGTGCTGGAGCACTTCCTCGCCGGGCGCGGACGCGCCGAAGCGCTCCAAGCCGATGACCGCGCCTTCATCGCCGGTCCAGCGATGCCAGCCGAGCGGCGATCCAGCCTCCACCGTGACGCGTGCCTTGATTCGTTTCGGCAAGACGCCTTCCCGATAGGATTCGTCCTGCGCCGCGAACAGCTCCCAGCTCGGCATGCTGACTACGCGGGCCTTCACGCCGTACTTCTCGAGCTTCTTCCGCGCCTCCACGCACAGCTGCACTTCCGATCCGGTGCCGATCAGAATCACATCGGGAGCGCCGCCGTCCGCTTCCGCGAGAATGTAGGCGCCGCGAGCGATGCCCGGCTCCTTGGCGCTCGCTGCGATCCAGATGCGGAACCGCTTGCCGCGTCAGCACCAGCACCGTCGGACCATCGTGTTGAACCGCGAAGGCCCAAGCTTCCGAGGTCTCGTTGGGATCGGCGGGCCGGATCACGGTTAAATCGGGGACCGCGCGCAGCGCAGCCAGCTGCTCCACCGGCTGGTGGGTCGGACCATCCTCGCCCAGCCCGATACTGTCGTGCGTGAATACGTAGACCGCTTTCAGGCGGCTCAACGCGCCCAGCCGAATGGCGGGCTTCATGTAGTCGGAGAAGGTGAAAAACGTCGCGCTAAACGGCAGCACGCCGCCGTGCGCGGCCATTCCATTTACCGCGGAGCCCATGGCGTGTTCTCGAACGCCAAACGCGATGTTACGCCCGGCGTAGCTCCACACTCCGCCCACCGCGCCCAGCGTTCCCGGGCCATTCTCTTCAGGATTCTGGAAGTCGCCCCAATTTTTCAACGCTGTTTCGGTGGAAGGATTCAGGTCCGCCGATCCGCCGATGATGTTGGGGATGTGGTTTGCGAGCGCGTTGAGCGCGGCGCCTCCCGCCGCGCGCGTGGCGATGAGGTTTGTCGCTCGGCTTCCATTGGGGAAGATCCGCGGCCCAGTTATCGGGAAGCGTACCGCTCACCAGCATTTCAAGCTCGGCGGCTTCCTTGGGAAACCCCTTTCGATACGCCTCGAACTGCTTCTTCCAATCGTCCTCGAATCGCGCGCCCTCGCCAACGGCCTGGCGATAGTAATCAACGGCATCCTGGGGAACGTAGAACTTGTCCATGGTCGGCCACCCCAGCGCGGTCTTGGTGGCTTTCAGCTCTTCTTCTCCCAGCGGACTGCCATGCGAAGAGAAGTTGTCCTGCTTATGCGGGCTGCCATAACCGATGTGCGTGTGGACCAGAATCAATGACGGCCGCTGATTCTCGGCTTGCGCCTCCGCGATCGCCTTCGCCACATCTTCGGTGTCATTTCCATCCGGCACCTTTCGAATGTGCCAGCCATCGGCTTCAAAACGCTTGGCGACATCTTCGGTGAAGTCGATTTCCGTGGCTCCGGCCAGCGAAATGTGATTTTGGTCGTAAAGATAAATCAGCTTGCCTAACTGCAAGTGACCGGCCAGCGATGCCGCCTCCTGGCTAACGCCCTCCATCAGATCGCCGTCGCCGCACAGGGCATACGTGTAATGATCGATGATCTTGTGCCCGGGACGGTTGTAGCGCGCCGCGAGCCACGCCTCCGCGATCGCGAATCCCACGCCGTTGGCGAAGCCCTGGCCCAGCGGCCCGGTGGTCACCTCCACGCCCGGCGTATCCAGCCGCTCCGGATGGCCCGGCGTCTTGCTGCCCCATTTCCGGAAGCGCTTAATCTCGTCGAGCGACAGATCGTAACCAGTTAGAAATAACAAACTGTACAGGAGCATCGAACCGTGCCCGGCCGAAAGGATGAAACGATCCCGATCGAACCAGTGCGGGTTGCGCGGATTGTGTCGCAGAAAGCGCGTCCACAGTGTATACGCCATGGCCGCCGCGCCCATCGGCAGGCCGGGGTGGCCCGAGTTTGCGTTTTGCACGGCATCCGCCGACAAGATACGGATGGTGTTGATGCATAGGTTTTCGAGTTCGTTGTCCGGCTTTCGAATCACAAGCCCTCCAATTCAGTATGACGCGTGAAGCCGCAAGATTTTGCAGGGAGATTGCTCAGGTTGAGCATGGCTCGGAAAGGCTGCCTAGCAAGGTAACCGATCAGCGGCCGCCAGGGGGGTCCCAACCGGAGGGTGTCCCACCTGGCATATTCTTCATGAACGCTTCCACCGCATGAATCTGGCCGCCGTAAACTTTGAAGGCTTCCCAAACCACCAGCGAGTCGCCCGCAACGCGCGTGGACCCGGCGCCAAAGTCCATGCGAAGAAGTACGATACCCAGGTCTTCGTCCACCGCCGCAACCCGAGTTGTGACCCCTGAGAGCGTGGGAATCTTCTGCGTTTTGATGTTCACGCAGTCCGGTCGAAACGTGCAGTTCGGCCCGGCCATCAGTTGCCCATTCTCGAAACGGTACGCGTCGGGGGCGAAAGGCGTGTCCACCGTGACGAAACTGCCTGCCTTCAGCCCGGCTGGGTACAACTCGGCGATCTTGATGCATGTCTTCGCGCGAGGCGCGGCCCGACGGCTCGGGAAATAACAGCATGGCCCCGCTCGGAGACTTTAGGGCATCGATGTTAAAGAGCGATCCTTCGGCCTTGCTTCTGGTTACCTGCGTCTCCACTTCCGCGATTTTCCCGCCCGTAATCTTCAGCCGGAGCATCAGCATCACCGGTGCTCCCGATTCCTCAACAATGGCTTGCGAGGCTGCCACTGCCTGCCGGACATCCAAAATGTCGAGCCGGTAAGGGCGCAGCCGCGACGCATTTCTCCATAACGGACTCTCGCCCAGCTTCATCTCGACGGTGTCTTCGGTGAATCGAACGTTACCCGCCAGCGGAAGGTCGGACGGCTTGTGGGCAATCATCAGCGTCCAGGTATTGCGTGATGAAGCCGCGCAGACATTCGCGATCGCATGGGCCGCTCTTCGCATCAGCCGCGTTGGCCTGACTTGGGAGCACTACGCACGCGACCACCAGCAGGCCGAGATGGAAACGCTGTTTCACTTGGCGGGCGCCGGTGTCGCCGGTGCTGGAGGCCGGTCCGTTAGCGTCTCTCCACTGGCCGTTGTCACCGAAACGAACAAAGCTCCAGGCTCACCGGTCTTTTGCGGGTGCCCAACCACGGTGACCTTGTCGCCCGGCTTGAGCGAGGTTGACTTCCAGCCCGCGCGAACCAGAACGAACGGGGCCGTCATCTCGATGTTCCAGGTGTCCACGCCACCCTTATCGTTGGGGACTTCCATCTCAATCCAGGAATGGGGATTGGCCCACTTGAATTGCTTCACGGTCCCCACCAGCGTCACGTTCTTGGCGCGATCGAAACCTTCCATGGAATGGTGTGCGTAGCGCCATTCCCATTGCACAAATACATGCGACCAAAAGCTTTCTTCATAAATCCTCTTCTTAATGAATATTCGTGACTGTCGACGTCACACTCGGCATATGCGCGTTGAGATCCGGCAGGCACGACGCTTCGGTGATATCGGTGTCGTCCACGCGTTTCCAGCGCTTGGTCCATTTCCACTCGCCGACCCAGTCTCTTGGGATCGGATATCGTGTACTCGATCTCGAGCAGTGGCTCCGTCGCCGAGCATGCGCATGCGTTCCACCATGTGCGTCTTGTCGCTGAGCGGGATGCCGCTATCCAGCCAGTGATGGTCGTCCACGAAACCGATAGTATCCACCACCAGCGAGTCGCCTTCCCAGTGGCCGATCGATTCGCCGTTGAAACTGGGGATCACGAGATCGGGATCCGTGTGCTTGCGGCCGTCCAGATAAATGATGCGCGTGCTGTTCATGAAACCGCTGACCATGAAAATCACGGTGGGCTTCTGGATCATGGCGATGGGCCACACGCGCGTCATGATCAATGGCAATCCGGCGGGCCAGCACTGGCCGATGTCGTCATGATAGGCCTTGCCTTCCGCCCTGGCTTTCTTGGCCGCGTCATATTGCACCTGCGCTTCGCGGCGTCAGCTTGAAACCCGCCGGAGGCGAGAAAGTGAACGGGTTGTCGCGTGCTAAAGGCGTGCAGCCAGGTTCCGGTAAGGTCGAAAGCAGGTTTGGGCCGGGACTTGGCGATATTCGACGGCGCCAGCGCCCCGAGTTGAGCGGGCGGCGCGGTGGGTACCGGCGGCGCCGGACTGCGCCAGCACGCTGAAGGCGGACAGGACGAACAGGCTCGCCGTCAGAATCACCTTGGCCATTCGAAATTGTTGTCGCACTTGTCGATCCTCTTTAGTCGGACTCCCTTATTGGTACTCATTGGTTATGAAGCTTTAGGCGCACAATGCCTTTTTCGTCGACATATTCGCGATTGTTGTCGCACACAAATTCGACCATCTCGTAATCGCTGGCCATGCGTTTATAAGGCCAAGGTGTAAGTATCGGCTTTTCGAGCACCACCGGGATCCTCGATGGTGATCTGGTCGTGCAGGATATCGGGCGAAAGCATCCTGATCCGCTCCGTGACGCGCATCTGCGCGCTGTGCGGCATTCCGCGATAGCCGGAAACCGTTGGCTTGATGCCGACTGTATCCACCACCAGCGTGTCGCCTTCCCAATGGCCCACCGAGCGGCCATAATAAGCCGGGCGCGACATCGTCAATCTTCCATTGCGGCCGGTCCAGGTAAACGCGGCGCACTTCGCTGAAGGCCTCGGAAATAATGGTCACTTGTTTCGGAGTTTGAATAAATTCAACCGGATAAATGGCCACCGACATCATGGTGGGCACGCCATAGGGGATGCATCGGGCGCCGGTATTGGCCAGTTGCTCGCCACGCTTTGCCGCCGCGGCCTCCTCGGCGCGCCGGGCTTGATACGGTTTGTCGTATTCCGGCTTCAAGCACCAGAGGACTGGGCGCGGGCGGCCGGAACTTCGGGTCCGAATCCGGGCCCGCCTCTATAGATGCCCCACACGCCCGTGAAATCCGGCGGACTGGCGGCCGATTGCGCATGGACCATGGCCGGCGTCATGGGCAGCAGCGCGGCGCACCAAAGCATCTTCAATTTCATTCCTGGCATCATCCTCGATTCCGGGCGAAGGCTCATTTCTGCGGGGGCGGCGGGGGTGGCCCTGCCGCGGCCCGTTACTCAGCACTCGCCCGTCCGGCAAGGTCGCGGTAGATAAAAATCCGCCCGCCTGACCGCTCTTCATGGGGTTGATGATCAGAGTGACTTTCTCGCCGGCCTTGATGCTGCTGAACTTCCAGCCGCTTTGCATGAGGATGCTGGGGCTGCCCATTTCGATGCTCCAATGCTTCACCGCGCCTTTTTCGTCCGGAACATCGATCTCGATATAGGAATGCGGATTGGTCCATTCAAATGAGCTGACCGTTCCGACCAGCGTCAATCCGCTTCGTCATGTCGAACATGGTGAAGGAATGGTGCGCCAGAACCGGACTGGCGGCGCCGAAAATGCCCGCGGCCATCAGGGCGGCAGCAACACACTTTGGTCACGCGACGGCCTGCAATATCTTCATTTGAAGCCCCTCTCTATCGAGTCCATACTATTCCTATTGTCCCGCTGTATGCAAGCGGAGCCGCGATGTCCGAATGCATGCATTTTGCGACAGTGATGTCATGATTTCTGCGCGACCACCGATACCGAGCTGTGATCGTGAGGGAGCGGTTTCCCGCGTTTTCACACAGACTCGTTAGGAAGCGGTGCCGGGTTTCATGGGACCTTGGATCCCTTCTCCATCTCGGCCGCTTCCATGGCCGACATTTCATGCAGAATCACTTTGTAGATCGCCTGCGATGGCTGAGGGCGTCAGCGGCGCCCGGGCTTGGCGGCCTGCGCGGCGCACAACCTGCTCTTCACGGCCCGGCGCGCTGGCCGGCGCATGGAATTGCTTCTTGATCAGCCCCACTTCGCGAACCACCTGCGCCCGCTCGTTGAGCAGCTTTACGATTTGGTCGTCAATAGAGTCGATACGCTGCCGCGACGAGTTGAGCGCCTGAGTAAGGTCCGTGCTCGGGTTGGGCGAAAAGAGCATAGAGCCGAGCAAAACAGAAACAGAGATCGCATGGACAGAATTGTATCAGCGTCAGCGCTTGGCTCGATCGGCGGCCGGATATAAGGTGATGCGTGTTTTGTCGAAAATCGGGGCGGTGGGCAGGGGAGCCGCCGCCGCGGAGTTGGCGGATGTACTCAGGTTCATGGCCAGCACCACCACGTTGCGATTGCTCGGAAGCGTGATGGATTTCACCGTCTTGGTGTTGGACAAATTGAAGGCGTACCCGTACAGCGTCATCGGCCGGGTGTCCCGGGTGCCATTGCTGTTGTCGCGATACGCCATCGGGATCGCTTTCGATTCGCCGGTATAGCCCTGCGGCGTGCACCAATCACTCAGGCTTTGCGTGAAGGACGCCGTGGTGCCGTCGGTATACGTCACCGTGAATTTCTGAGAGACCTGATTGCCGTTCACTCCTGTTGCCAGCAGCTTCAGCGTAGAGAAATTTGCCCGCCGGCAGCGGAACGGTTGCGCTGCTCACCGCGCCTGACGTGTTGGGCGCGCCAAAAGTAAAAGGCACGCCGCCAGCAGTCTCTTTGGTCCCGAGCAGATTCGCGGAATACGCCCGGCCGCCTCCGTCCAGGCCGCTGCCGCTCAGAAACACGGCTCCGTCGGTGACAGCCCCATCACGTTGTAGGACGCGGACAAATTCACCGCCCCGCTGACCGCGCTCGGCGGCGTCACGGTGAGGCTGACTGTGGTGGTCTTGCGTGAGGCTGCCGGATTTGCCTGTGATGGTCACAGTGGATGAGCCAGCGGAGGCCGAAGGCTCGACGGTGAGCGAGAGGATCGCAACTGGCCGGCGTGGCTCCCGCGCTGAAGGACCCCACAACTCCATGCGGCCAGGCCGGAAATGCTCACCGTCACGGTGTCCGTCGAAGCCGTTCTGCGAAGTCAAAGTCAGAGTGCTGCTCCCGGCGCTGCCCTGCGGAATGCTGAGAGCCGCGGGAGAAGCCGACAAAGTGAACGTCGCGCGGGACGGTGATGAGTGAGCGCGATGGTAGTCTTGACGATAAGAGCGCCGGATATTCCCGTGATCGTCACCGTCGCGGCTGGCTGCGGCTGCGGTACTGGCTGCCGTGAAAGTGACCGTGCTGGTGTGGCTGGCCGTCATGGGACCGAAAGTCGCGGTAACGCCCGGGGGCAACCCGGAAGCCGCCAGCGCCACCGACTGGACTGAAGCCATTCTGAGCGGTCGATCGCGATGCTGCTCGCTCCGCTCCCGCCAGGCGCCAGGCTCACGCTCGCCGGAGTTGCCGAAAGTGTGAAGCTCGCTGGAACGGGCACCGTGATTGCGATGACGGTCCTGCTGGTAGTCGCGCCGGAAGTGCCCGTAACGGTGATGGTGGAAGTTCCGGGCGCCGCGCTGGCCGAGGCGCGCAACGTCAGCGTGGTGATGCGTGTCGTCGTCGCCGGGCTGAACGTCGCGGAAACGCCCGTGGGCAGGCCAGCGACTGAAAAAGTGACTGGGCCGTTGAAACTGCCTTGCGGAGTCACCGTGATGGTGCTCGCCCCGCTGCCGCCCTGCGGAATAGTGAGGCTGGCCGGCGATGGCGTGATCGTGTAGCCGCTTGCCGCGCTCACCGTCAGAATGATGCTCGCTGTATGTGCTCAGGCTCCCGGAAGTTCCGGTGATCGTAACAATGGAAGCCCCTGCCGCGGCGGAACTCGTTGCGGCCAGGGTCAGCGTGCTGCTTCCGGTTGCGCCTGCGGCGTTGAAAGATGCCGTGACGCCCTGAGGGCAGGCCCGACGCCGCCAGAGTGACGGCGCCCTGGAAGCCGTCCTGTGGAATCACGGCGATGGTGCTGGCTGCTGGAGCCGCCTTGCGCCAGGCTGAGGCTGGCGGGCGTCGCCGAAATGGTAAATGCCGGAGACCGCGGTTATCGTCAGCGTCATCCGCGCGTTGTGCCGGTCAGATTGCCCGAAGTGCCGGTGATAGTTACCGTGGATGTCGCCGCGGCCGCGGAACTGCTCGCGATCAGCGTCAGCGTGCTGCTGGTGGTGGCGCTGGCGGGGCTGAACAGAAGCCGTTACGCCCGCGGGCAATCCCGATATGGCCAGGTTCACTGCGCCGCTGAAACCTTGCTGCGGGCTGATGGTGATGGTGCTCGCTGCCGCTGGTTCCAGCCGCGATGGAAAGCGTGGACGCGGAGGATGACAGGCTGAATCCCGGCGCACTCGATGTTCCGGTCAAGCTGTTAATCAGAGGCTGGCCCGCGGGAGTGCCCCATCCGGTGGCCAGATCGTAGCCGGTCAGCGCTGTAAAGCCGCCGTTGTTGCCGGTGACGATGTCGTGCAGATCGTTTTGGAAACTTGATCCGGCGCCGATGCGCGTAGAGGGCCGGATTGAGGAACCCAACTCGCGGCTTTCTAGCTCGCCGCTGCCTGCTGGTTCGCCAGGGCGATGAAACCAGCCCACAACGGCGCCGCGGCGCTGGTGCCGCCTACCTCTACCGCCTGCCCGTTATTACAGATCAGGAATATTTGAATGTCCGCAATGAGCGCCACGTCGGGGATGTTGCGCATGGTCGCGGATCCGCCCGCCGCGGCTCATGCTGGCCGATGTTGATAGCTCGGAATCGGCCAGGTGGTGCTGACGCCGCCGCCTGAGTCCGCCCACGTGGTCTCCGATTGCCAGGGCCCTCCCGCGCCCGCCGTGGTCAAACTGGTGCCGCCAACCACGGTGACATTCGGGTCGTCCGCCGGAGGCATGATCGCCGCCCTGGTACGCTCCGCTGTCGCCCGACGCCTGGAACAGCGACTGCCCCTGCGCGATCATCTGCTTGAAGATTTGCTCGGTGGTGGCGTTGGTCGGGCTGAAGCCCCAGGACGAGCTCAACTGGCTGGCCAGGTTGTCGGTGGCCATGCGGTTCAGCACATCGTTCCAGTTGGTGCCTTCATAGACGATGATGTTGGACACTCCAGGCGCCATGTAGGCCGCCATCATGATGTCCAGCGATCACTTCGATGTTCCCGCTGCCGGGCGCGCCGTTGAAGCCATCCAGCAGTACGGTTTGCGTCGGCACGGCGGTCAATCCCGCCTGTGTGAAATTGGCCTGCACATCGCTCGCGTAAAAGCCGTCCAATTCAAACAGCCCAATTGACTGGCCGGCGCCGTTCAGCGTCACTGCCGGGGCGTAGGCGGCCTCTGAAATCCTTGCCGATGTAAAGACCATCGGGCCCTGAGCCGGTGGTCAGCGGAATCCCGCCCCCTAGCGGTCGCGGACTTAAGATCCATGGGACGCGGGACGACAAAGTTATCCAGGCCGGTGATGTCGAGAATGGTCACGCCCGCATCCACCGACGGTTCGCGATCCGGCGCGAAAAACTTGCCGCGCGTGGGGTGATTCCAGTACGTCATGTTGACGTGAAATGTGCTCTCGATCTCCGCCACCGTGCCGCTGACGTCCAGGATGGTGCGGTTGGGGTGCGTGCCCGTCACCGCCAGGCCGTTGGCCTGCATAAAAGCGGCAAGAGCCTGATAGTCTTCTTCGGTGGGGCCAAAGCGCTCGGCAAACTCTTCCGCGGTCAGGTACTGCCGGAAGTTCGGGCTCGCTGGATCGGAAAGCTGTTTCAGAAGCTTTTCGAGTTCGTCTTGATTTCGCAAGGGCAGTCCCACCGCCAGGCGAATGGGGGTTGCGGGAGGGACCGGACCTGCGGCTTTAGAAGCGGCTACCGCCTCTGGCACGTGCCCTGGCAGAAGTTGCCGGCCAGCGGCCTGAACGGAAGCCACCGACAAAAGCAATATCGCAGCCCAAGTCGCGAAGCGCGACCTGCTCAGAAACTGCATCTTATGAATCCTGCTCGGAAACTATGCAATACAAACGCTCTACTCCGCTTTGGGCATCGGGACACGATGAATTACATCCCATGTTTCGCTTATCGAGAATCGAGGGGAGCTTTTGCGGCGAAACTAGGCTTAGCGCTGACTCAAAAATGGCTCTAGCCGAAGGACGCTAAGGGTACTGTTCGCTGGTACTTGTAGCCGTTGCGGGCTATGGCTTCGGGAGGAAGCCAAGCATCGCATGCCTACTTGGGTTTGGGATTGTGCCAACCGCCCTCTGAAGCGATGAGCGCGTCAGCTTCTTTCGGCCCCCAACTGCCGCGCCTGGCGCGCTCTTATCGCCGCGAACTCCCGTTGGGTAGAGCGACGCCGATGATGGGAACCTTAAGGTCTCCTCGCTTCAGGAGCCGGTAACCATATATGGTCATTTGACCAGGGACCGTTCCAGCGCGAGGGCCCCACAACGTTGAGCCGTCTGCCTCCGATTCGTGGCGACCGGCGTGCTTCTTTCACTGGTTGCATTCGCAGAAACAAAGCCCGGTGAAACACGACCTGCCGCCCGTAGGGCTTGCGGCACGGCCTGAGCTCCGCGGAGCCGCCGGGGCCATTGTCCTGTTCGGAACCATCGCGGCGCTGTATTTTGCGCGCGAGATTTTAATCCCCTTCGCATTTGCTCTCACCCTGACGTTTCTATTGACTCCGGTGGTGGCGCTTCTCCAGAGGCTGCGCATCGGCCGCGTCGTGTCGGTTCTCGCCACCGTCCTGGTTTCCATCGCGGTGGCTGGCGGTATCGGCTGGATCATCGCGAGCCAGTTGGTGGACGTCGCCAATCAGCTTCCTCTATACCGCCAGAACATTCATGCCAAGATTGAAGCGTTTCACATCCCGGTAACAGGGCAGCTGGGCCAAGCTGCCGAAAGCGTGAAGGAGATCGTGGAAGAACTTAGCAGCCCGGATGCGGCGACGCCGGCATCGCCTCCGCGCAGGCCAGAATCAGAAGCAGGCGAAGGCGCCGCCTGCGCCCGCGTCTCCCGTTCCCGTTCGCATGGTCGCAACCTCCAACCAACGGATGGACGCAGCTTCGCGATCTGGGCACGCCCGTTCTTGCGCCTCTGGGACGAGCGGGAATGGTCGTCATCTTTACGGTCTTCATGCTGCTGAAGAGAGAAGACCTGAGGAACCGTCTGTCTGCGGCTGGCCGGGCTCGGCCAGTTGAACCGTCATGACCCAAGCGCTCGACGACGCGTCCAGCCGCGTCAGCCGATACCTGCTGATGCAGTTCCTGGTCAATGCGGGCTTTGGAACTCTGTTTGGTTTTGGTCTTTACTTGATTGGCGTACCCAATCCAGCGCTGTGGGGAGTGGTCGCCGGCATCCTGCGGATTGTGCCGTACGTGGGAACGCTGGTTGCCGCGACGCTGCCGATCGCGCTCTCTTTGGCCGTTTTTGATGGATGGCTCAGGCCGCTGCTCGTGTTCCTGCTGGTGGCGGGCCTGGAACTGATCGTCGCCAACTTCGTCGAACCCTGGCTGTACGGCGCCCACGTGGGAATCTCTTCGCTGGCGCTGCTGGTGGCCGCCGTCTTTTGGACCGTTCTGTGGGGACCCGCGGGCCTGATCCTGTCTACGCCTTTGACGGTTTGCGTCGTGGTTCTGGGGCGCTACGTCCCCCACCTCTCTTTTCTGCATATCCTGCTGGGAGATGAGCCTGTTCTCGCGGCCGAAGCCCAGATCTACCAGCGGTTACTCGCGATGGACCAACTGGAAGCGCACACCATTGTCGGCCAGTTTCTTAAGGGAAGACCCTTGGTGGAGTTGTACGACGCGGTGCTGATCCCGGCTTTGAGCATGGCCGAACAGGACCGGCACAAAGGAGCAATCGACGCGCGTCAGGGAAGAGTTTCTCTTTCTCAGCATCAACGAAATGATCGCCGAATTTTCCGAGTATCAACTGCCGGAGAGCTCATCCCAGGCAGCTCATCCGAGGAAGCTCCCGCCCGATGGCGGATGCCGCGGAGCATCCTGAAGCCAGGATCCTCTGTCTTCCGGCGCATGATCGGGCCGATGAGATCACGGCCGCGATGCTGGCTCAGATCCTGGAGCAAAAGGGGTTCGCCGCGCTGTCCTTTCCCATTGGCGGGCCGTCCCTCAATGAATTACTCGCACTGATTGAAGCCAGGCGCAGCGACGTAGTCTGCATCTCGGCGTTGCCGCCTTACGCGTTCGCGCCGGCGCGGGCCATGTGCAAGCAGATCCGGGAACGGTTCCCAAAACTCAAAGTGGTGGTTTGCGTCTGGGGATTCAGCGGCGATACGCAGAAAGCCATGGCCCGTTTCGAGCGGACTCAACCCGATCGCCTGTCCACCAGCCTCGCGGAGGCCATGGAGCATGTCGAGGAACTCCTTCGTCCCAAAGCGAAAGCGGCTCCCCAGGTGGATCGAGAGGTCGCGTGACACTTCTCTCTTACGCGCTTGCGCCCACCATAACGCCGGCCGTTGTCGACCTTAGGCGTGAGGCAGGAACGCCAAGTCATCGCTCAGCACATAGATCGTTATCGCCGCAAGCATGAGCACCAAGCCGACCCACACACGCCAGTCACGATGCATGCGTCTCCAGTAAGGAGGCGTAAGCCCCTGCTGGGCAGCTTGCTCCTCGGCCTGCCGTGCGTTCCCAGGAACACTGTGAAGTTTCTTGTCGTGTTCCGGCCCTTCGTTCCCGTGCTGACCGTAGTTGCTCTCGCTCATTGCTGTAGCGCCTTCCATTTCCAGTTACGAATTGTATCGCCCCGGCGGCAGCTCCAGCAAAAAAATATGGGCATCCGCGTTACCGGACGCCCAGGCCCGAACTTAAACGCCGCTTAGGGAATAAGAAGAGTGGTGTTTGGCTTCGTGGAGCCAATAGGGCGGCCGGCCGTAGTAAGAGTGAAGCTGGTTTTCATACTCTCGAGTGATCATCTTGGATTCCACGTACTCCGGGGCGTCCTTGATAACCTCCCGGGTGAGGCCGACGTAGACCTTAGAATCTTCCCAACTCACCCGTTCCGCCCAGGCTGGTGAAACCAGGACTTTCTTGCCCGGCCACCAATTCCGCGTTGCCACCTCGATGTAGCGGATCGCCCAGGCTTCATCATCCATGACAAACCCGTCCACACTGCCGATTTCCCCGTCGACGGCCTCCAGATAATAATTCTTGACTTCTTCGGCGCTGCGCAGATGGGAATCCGTCGATCCTTTCGCCATCCTGTCCTCCATCGTTTCCATGGAAGCAGGTATTGGAATAGCCAAGCCCGCCGGGTTGGGCGCGGCGCCCCAGAGATTAGATCCACCCCAATAAAAGGGATACCCGTAATATCCGAAGTATGCGATCTCATGCTGCCGGGAGACGGGCTGATGCGTGTTGATGTCGGGGCTATTCTCAACCTGCTTTTTCGTCAGCGCTACATCCAATCGTTTGGCATTCCAATCCGGCACGCCCATAACGGAGATTGGAGAGATGAGCACCAAACGCCCACCAAGCCAGCCGCCGGTGTCTACCGTGAGATAACGGATGGCCCAGGTTTCATCCTCGAAATAGAACTGATCTACCGTTCCAATCTCGCCGTCCGTGGCTCGGATGGTGAACCCATGCAGATCTTTGGCATTTCTTAGCATTTTGTCCGCCTCTCTTCGTTTCCATAAACGTCCATAAACGGCATTTTCTATTACTTTTCTTATTGCGAGGGATCTTTGCCTCGCGTCGCCTGGACGCCCTTCAGAATCGCAAGGCCCAAGAGAACAATTGCACCCACGGCGATCCATTGCGCGGCGACATGTAAAATCACGGCTCCATAGATCAGTCCGCCAATGAGTATCAAGAAGCCGGCAATGTAAATCCCAAACGACATGGCAGTCTCTTTCAGCCCCGATTTCGGAGGGTTCCCGACGATCTGTCATCGCGACAACTTCCGAAGCCGCTCTTAGTTCGACGAGGTGGCCTTCTGGTCTTTGACCTGCAACTCGTTCACCACCTGCAACACGTTGGGAACGTTGGCCACGATGGCTTGTGCCTGTACACGCTTGGATTGAGAGTCGACCTCACCCGTCATTGTCACCACTTGGTTTTTGACAGCGTAGTTTATGTTCTTGTGCAGCCCGCCCTGGATGAGCGCGGCATCCAGATTCCCCTCGATACCCTTGTCCAGGTCCGAGTCAATCTTCTTGGCGTCGTGCTCGGCGCCCGCGGGAATCACTTCAATCTGATTCGATACAACCTGCGGTCCGGCGATAGACTTCGCGATGGATTCGGCTTGTGCTTTGCCGCTGTCTGCCGCCACGTGTCCGCCTAGGGTTACGACACCTTTGTCGTGATCCTGAGTCACAGAGACATCTTTGAGGCCAGCCTGATCGAGCGAAGTGCGGATGCCGCCTGAAACATCGGTGGCCCTGGTGGTGTTGGTTGAGCAGCCTGCCAGGGTCCCGATGACAACCACTGCCAGCACGGACAGGCACGGTTTAAGAGTTTTCATGATTTCTCCTTCTGATACGACATCGGTGATACGACATCGCGGTCAAGCTCTTCTTATGGCACGGGAAGAACCAAACGTCGATCGCGGCGCGGGCTAGCGGCTCAATGCCCAAGCCGCGATCGCCGCTCTAAGGCCCATGACCTCCGACCACATGAGGTCACCTGACCGGGTTTGGTCAAGGTGGGCAGGAAGGCAAGCGCATAGTACCAGTGCCACCTTCGGCCGGCGGACTGGGCCTCCACATGCAAAATGTACGTTGAGAGTGACCAGTTGTAGGCAAATTTTATAAGGAGACAAGATCATGGCAGGAAAAAAGACAGCAGTGTTTGGTATTTACCAAAACGAAAAGCAAGCGGAGCGGACCGTCGACGACCTGATGGCCGCCGGGTTCTCGAATGACGATATCTCGGTGTTGCTTCCAGACAACAAGGGTACGAAAGACTTTGCGCACGACAAAGGCACAAAAGCGCCGGAAGGCACAGCGGCTGGAGTCACAACGGGCGGAGCGATCGGGGGAACGCTCGGATTGCTGGCCGGGATTGGCGTTCTTGCGATTCCCGGAGTTGGTCCGTTTATCGCGGCCGGACCCATCATGGCCGCGTTGGCGGGGCTAGGAGTCGGCGGGGCGGTGGGTGGCATCATTGGCGCGCTGGTTGGGATGGGAATCCCCGAGTACGAAGCCAAGCGGTACGAAGGACACATAAAAGCGGGCGGAGTTCTGCTTTCCGTTCACTGCGACACATCCGAGAGGATCGCTCGCGCGAAAGATCTGTTGAAGCATACGGGCGCGCAGGATATTGCAGCGTCCAGCGAAGCCAGCGCGGATGTCCCGGAGGCCGCCGCCGCGGTGCAACGGTAGAAAAACCATGCATTACGCACACCAGAAGGCCGCCGAGCAGCACGAACTCGCGGCGCGCGCTCATCGTACTGCAGCCGAACACAATGAAAAAGGCGACGACGAAGAGGGAAGATGGCATGCCGAAAGAGCGCTGGAGTACTCCGATCATGCGTACAAGCTTGCCAAGGAAGCCCACTCGAAGTCGGCGCGGATAGTGAGCATCTAAGATGTCCACGCGTTATAACAACGGGTCGCATTACGAAAACCACCCATTGGCCGCTGAATTACACGATGGCGCGGCGCACGCCCATCGTGTTGCCGAGCAGCAGGGGAAACAGGATCACCTGACCGGACACGAGGTTTCGCGGCAGGCCCTGGAGCACTCCCCGGCCGCTCTCCATGACCATCAGACGCCGGCTACGACGGTTGGACATGGCATCGCCGCATTCGGACATGCTGACATCGCCGCCCTGGCCTATGAACACTGGCAAGCCAGAGGCTGCCTACACGGATCAGCGCAAGAAGACTGGTTCCAAGCCGCGGAAGAATTGCGATCCCGCAGTTACGCTCACTGATCCCCTAAGAGGTCCGTCTGAGATTGGGTGCCGGATTGCGTAGATCGCGGTGTGTGAGAAGTTCAAAAAAGGAGAAAAACACATGAAACCGAGCACGAGCGATCAAATTAAGGGCAAGCTGCATGAATTAAAAGGCAAGACGAAAGAGAAAGCGGGAAAGCTAACGAACAATCCCACCTTAACTGCCCAAGGCCAAGACGAAAAACTATCCGGCAAAATCCAAAAGAAAATCGGCCAGGTGGAAGCGGTTTTTGAGAAGTAGCCGAAACAGGTTCCGAAGAAGCTATTAGCCGTCCCCCCGGCGGCGATCTAAGTCTTAGAAGAAAAGGAAGATTCACCATGTTGATACTGCTAATCATTGTTTTGTTGTTGGTTTTAGGAGGCGGCGGTGGGTACTACGGCCATAGTCGCTGGGGCTACGGCGGAGGTGCAGGCATCGGAGTGGGCACCATATTGGTGGTTCTACTCGTAGCCTGGATGCTGGGCGTTTTCCACTAAGGTGGATCGCTCTCCTTGGGATTCAGGCTAGAGACCATACGCGGTCACATGACCAAATGAGGTCGATTCGTGTTGACCTTTGTGACCCCCACTGAGCGTCTGGAACGAGATTCGATAGGCCCCTAGAGCGGACTTCGAATTGCTCTACTTCAAATTGAATTGAATCGAGGAACACCATGATCGAGGAACACCATGAAAGTAGCTAGAGTTCTCAGTACGGCAATTCTGTTCTTGCTTCCCGCAGCCATTATTCCCGCTTACGCGCAGGAACACGAGCAGGAGAAGCAACCAGAGCAGAAGCAGCAACAAGCCAAGCCAGCGCAGCACCAGCAACAGGCTAAACCGGCAAAGCAGCAACAACCTGAACAGGCCAAGCAGCAGGCCAAGCCGGCAAAGGAACCCCAAGAGGCCAAGCACCAACAACAGGCCAAGCCGGCGCAGCAACAGCAGCGCGGTCACGAACAGCAGGCCGGCCGGGGATCCCAGACCGCCGGGGCCCATGGAAGCATTCCTGAAGCTCGCTTCCACGCCAGTTTTGGGAGCGGCCACACGTTTCACGTGAACCGTTCCGAATTCGCCAACGGCTCGGGACGTTTTCAATACGGCGGTTATTGGTTCAACGCACTCAACCCTTGGCCAGTGGGATGGCTCTATAGCGACGCCGTTTATGTCGACTACTTGAATGGCGGTTATTTCCTGTGTGATCCCATTCATCCAGGCGTATATATTTCGATCAACATTGGTTGACGCGCAATCTCAAAAAACGAAAGACGAAAAGGATAAACTTCTATGAAAACGAATCTACAACACTGTGTCTGGGTTCTGGCGATCGCCGGATCCATGAGCACCGCCGCTTTCGCGGCGGACAGAGCAATCAAGGTCGACGACAGGCTGGACGCTTCAGCCGAAACGCTGGCCGACATGATGAGGGCGGCCGATAACGGTATCCCGCAAGATCTGATCGATAAGGCGCATTGCGTGGTGGTCCTGCCGGGTATGAAAAAGGCCGGATTCATCTTCGGCGCGGAATATGGCCGCGGGTTTGCGGTATGCCGCCGGCACGATGGCGCCGGCTGGAGCGCTCCGGCCGCGATGCGGTCTGAAGGCGGCAGTTTCGGATTTCAGATTGGCGCATCGGACACCGATGTTGTGTTGCTCGTGATGAACGATGGCGGAATGAAGCACCTGTTATCCGACAAGTTTACGCTCGGCGGAGACGCGACCGTGGCGGCAGGCCCAATCGGCCGCGACGCGAGCGCTCGTACGGACGCGGAGCTGCAGTCGGAAATGCTGTCGTATTCCCGTTCGCACGGGCTGTTCGCGGGCATTTCGCTAACAGGCGCGACGCTCCGGCCGGATGAAGCTACCAACCGGGAGCTCTACGGCCACGACGCAACCAATCGTGAAATTCTGACCGGCGACTTCAAGACGCCGGCGGTTGCGAGAAAGTTTGAACACGCGCTGAATCGGGACTCGGCGCGCCGCAACTGATAGGGCCGCTCCTCGATAACGAAAGAACATTCAAACCCAACACGCGGCAGGCGATCCTAACTGACAGCGGCCCGCGTGATTGGACATTAGGAGCTTATATGACAAACGGCAAGTGCGCCTTGGTTATCCTCTTCGCCTCGGCGTGCTGGCCGTCGTTATCGTTCAGTCAGCCAGCTACTTTCGAAGATTTAACAGGATCGGAGAGCGTCACTCCCCAACCGCCGCCTCCTCAGCCGCTTGATCAAGCGCCTCCACCGGAGAGCAAGAGAATCTTTGGCATCATTCCCAACAATCGAACGTCACCGAGTTTGAAAAATTACAAGCCTCTCACGACAAAAGAGAAGTTCGAGATTGCCCGTCAAGACTCGTTCGACCGGGGCACGGTGATCCTGGCCGCGGCGTTCGGCGGTTACAGTCAGCTCACCAACGCCAATCGCTCGTTCGGGCAAGGTGTGCAAGGATACGCCCAATATTTCGGCGCATCCTACGCAGATTTCGTCGTCGGCAACTACATGTCTGAGGCGATTTTCCCCACCCTCCTGCATCAGGATCCTCGCTATTTTCGGCGAGGCATTGGGAGCGGATGGTCGCGGCTCGGGTATTCCATCGGTCAGATCTTTTGGACCCACACCGATTCCGATCGTACTCAGTTCAATTACTCGGAGATTCTCGGCAACTCCACCTCGGTCGCGATTTCAAACGCGTATTACCAGGACAACCGGAGCGTGGGCATTTCGGCCCAAAAACTCGGCGTACAGATCGGCGTCGATATGGCGTCGAACGTCCTGAAGGAATTCTGGCCCGATGTAAGCCGGAAGTTCTCCAGGAAAAATCATTAGTAATCCTTGCGTTCGATCCCCAGCTTCCGCATCATGGCATTCAAGGTCGTGCGTGGCACTCCCAGGCGGGTGGCCGCGGCGCTGATCATGCGATTGGTCTCCTGAAGAACGCGGATGATGTATTCGCGTTCCATTTCCGCGAGTGTGCCACCACCGGCCGCTGTCCCTGACTCTGCCAGCAGCTCGGTGAGTGGAGCACGGAGCGTGGTCCCCTGAGAGAGAATGACCGATCTCTCAATGAAGTTCTCGAGCTCACGCACATTCCCCGGCCAGGGCCAAGCTATCAGGGCTTGCATTGCTTCCGACGGGATCTCGTCAATCTTCTTATTCATTTTCTCAGCGTACTTTTTGGTGAAGTGCCGGACCAGTATCGGGATGTCCGCCGCATGCTCGCGCAAGCGGGGCGTAATGATCGGGAAGACCTTCAGGCGATAGTACAAGTCGCTGCGGAAAAGTTTATCCCCCATCATCTGCGTCAAATTGCGGTTGGTGGCTGCCACCAGCCGGACGTCGATGGGGATCGTCCTGGTGCCACCCAACCTCTCAAATGATTTTTCCTGGAGAGCTCGGAGCAATTTGGGCTGCAGGTCCAGAGGGATATCGCCCACCTCATCCAAAAACAGCGTTCCCCGGTGCGCACGTTCAAATCGTCCAATCTTTTGCGCCAAGGCGCCGGTAAAGGCTCCTCTCTCGTACCCGAACAACTCGCTTTCGAGCAGCCCGGTTGGAATGGCGGCGCAGTTCAACGTGATGAAAGGGAGGTTCTTGCGGGGACTCAACCGGTGTATGGCGCGCGCCACCAGTTCCTTGCCGGTACCCGTTTCCCCCAGGATCAAGACGTTCGCATCGGTAGGGGCAACCACTTCCACCTGCCGCTGAATCCGCAGCAGAGCCGCGCTGGTACCCACGATCTCCTCGAAAGCATCTTTGACTTCGACATCTTCTTCGCCGATGCTCTCCAGGCGGTCACGCTCCCGGAGCCCCTGCACGAATGTGATCCAACGGAAAGGAGAGAGCTTGAGCACCGCGGTAGTAACCAGAACCGCGACGCGAGTCCCATCCTTGCGAAACAGCTCTTTCTCGTAGGGCGTGCAGGCTCCAAACCGCAAGCCTTCTTCATGCGCCAGCTCATCCAGCGCGGAGTATTCCGGGGGCGTGAGATCCAGCCAACTCAGCCGGCCAGAGCGCAAGTCTTCCGGGCTGTAACCGATAAGATCGAGAAACGCAGCGTTCACCTCGGGAATACGCTCGAACTCACCGGAAACAACGCCTACGATGGTTGAGCCCGCCGCTATCGGCCGAATTCGCGTGCGGCCGCGCTGCAACTTCTCGTCCCGCTCGTGACGTATGGTAAAGTCGCGCACCACTCGCGCGAAGCCCTGCAACTCCCCTTGGCCGTCCTTCAGGGCCATCGTAATGACATTGGCCCAGAATCGCGTCCCCTCTTTCTTCACATGCCAGCCTTCGTTTCCAAAATGGCCTTCGGCGGCGGCCGTCTTCAACTCTTCCCGCAGCTGGAAGCCGAGAGTGTCTTCGATGGGATAAAGAAGCGATATTTCCTGGCCCAGCGCCTCGTCTTCACCGTAGCCGTAAATGCGCTCCGCTCCCGAATACCAGGCGGCTACGCGTCCGTCCACATCCAGCAGGAAAAGCGCATAGTCCTGTACCCAGGACGGATTGCGGCCCTTTTCGGCCTGGCCGGTTTCCGCGGGTGCGGTCTTGTCGCGCAGGGCCAGGACGTGGCGCACGGGCAACACGTTCCCTTTGGCCGCGTACTCGACGTCCCGCACATTTCCATCCGGACTCGCTAGCTGGAGCGTACCCTCCTGCTCGCCGCGCTCTAAAAAGGTGCGCCAAAGCTGCGAAATCTGGGGCTTGAAGCTGGGCGTGGCAAAGTCGTCCATCCGGCGGCCGATGATTTTATTTCGCGGAAGTCCCAACAGCTTTCCGGCGCCGGCGCTGGCATCCCGATATTTGCGATCGTTGTCTGTGATAAGGATGGGCGCCGCCGGATGGTAGACGATCGCGCGGAACAGCAGTTCGAGTTCTCTCGGACCGTTTTCCTCGAGCCAGCGGCTGGCTTGTGACTGTGAGGCTCTGCCCAACAAGCCCTCCTTTGATTCGTCAATCTTCGCCGGCGTCTGGCAATGCGGCATCAATCGTGCAGGACGACGTTCAACAGCGAGCTGTGAACTTCCAGTGTCCCGTTGTACTCGATGAAGCCCAGTTTGCGGAATTTGTTCATGAAATAGCTGATTCGGGAGCGAGTGGTGCCGACAATCTCCGCCAGCGTTTCCTGGCTGATCTTTGGCATGACCACTTCTGGTTTGCCTTCTTTCCCGAAGTTGGCGAGCAGGAGCAGCACCCGGGCCAGCCGCTTTTCGCTGGAATTGAAGAGTTGGTCTACCAGATCTTCCTCAATCCGGATGTTACGTATGAGCAAATGGTGGAGGAACTGTTGCGAGAATTCCGGATCCTGGTGCAGCGCGCGGATCACACCTGCCTTCTCCACCCGGATGATCGAGCACTCGGACATGGTCTCGGCCGTGGCCATCCGCAGTAACTGGCCCGCCATGCAGCCTTCCCCAAAAAAGGCTCCAGGGCCCAAGAGGGCAATCACCGCTTCCTTGCCTTCTTTGGATACAACCGTGAGTCTGACCCGGCCCTTCTGGAGAAAAAAAATGGCCTCCGCCGGGTCGCCTTGCGAGAAGACCTTCTGATTCTTCTGATAGCCGGCCTGCGTCTTTGGTTTGCCGATTTTTGCCAGAAGGGTCTTCGGATCGAAGAGCGGTTTTAGTTTCGGAGCCATATCGACATTCGGGGCGCCGCGAGATTCCGCAGCGTGCGCACGCCTGAAGACACGCGACCGCTCTGCCGTTTTGATCTCTGGTACCACACCGAATCCTATAGGACCAGTGTGGCGGGGCGGATGCTTGGGAAGTATCGGGTGTACTGCCAAAAATCGAGGCGTTTGTAGGGCAAACCCCGACAGAGATGCGCTACAGAGCCGGATGGCCCTCTTCGGCCTCCAGCGTTTCCGGTGTCAACAGTCCCGTTTGAACGGCAAAACGAACCACGTCAGTGCGCGTCCGAAGGCCGAGTTTCTGAGCCAGACGGGAACGATACGTCTCAACCGTCTTCACGCCCACCAGAATCCGCTTGGCGATTTGCTGACTGCTGTAACCCAGCGCCACAAGTTTGAGCACTTGCAACTCACGGTCGCTTAGGATATTTACCGGTCGTTTGGGACGCGCTTTTGCACCCTTTTTCGCAAGCACGTCCTGCACCAGAACGTTGGCCAGACTTGGATCCACGAAGGTCCCTTGCCTATGCACCGCCCGGATGGCGGTAAGCAGCTCCGAGTCTACGCTCCTCTTCAACACATAACCGGAGGCGCCGGCCGAGAGTACCGATCGTAGATAAGCGGGGTCATTGTGCATCGTCAGCACCAGCACGCGCGTTTCCGGGCAATCTCGCAAGATCTCCTGAAGCGCCCGCATTCCGCCCGTCCCAGGCATGGTAAGGTCCATCAACGCCACATCCGGTTTGGTTTCGTGCGCCGCTTGAATGGCCTGCTCACCATCGGGCGCTTCGGCGACAACTTCCATGTCCGCCTGGGCGTTGACCAGCAGTCTTAGCCCCGAGCGCAGAATCGCGTGATCGTCGGCGATCATGACTCGGATCTTGGATTTTCGCTCCAGCATTCAGATTGTCCTGCGCCGCGCCAAGGGCCGGACTTCCGGCTGGCCGGTCAATGGGATTTCGAGCAGAATCTGGGTCCCCGCACCCTTCGATGTGAAACTGATCGTTCCGCCTAACATGCCGGCTCTTTCCCGCATGCCCTGAATCCCCAAGCGGTTCGAGGAGACGGAGGAAAGAACTTTGGTGTCAAAGCCGCGTCCGTTGTCGGTCATTGCCACCCGCAAGGCGGTGGCCGAACGCTCGAATACAATGCTGACTGCCTGGGCTTTCGCATGTCTTACAACGTTCGTTAGGGCTTCCTGAAGAATACGATACAAACTGACCTGCACGGCAGGCTGCAAGTCGCAGGAGTCCAATCCGTCCAGGGTGAGATCTACGGCAATATTGTGGTTCTTTGTATACTCCGCAACGTAGCGGCTCAGTGCAACGCCCAACCCATGATCGGAGAGAACCGCGGGATGCAGGCCCCGGGCCAGCCGTCCGATCTCGTCGATCGCTTGCGCGGCGATCTCCCGCAGCCGATGTCCCTGGGCCTTAGCAGCCGCCATGTTCCGGGAGTCTTCGAGCGTGCGCAGCCCTACCAGGAGCGACGTCAGCAACTGACCTGCTTCGTCATGCAGTTCGCGCGCAATCCGATGCCTTTCCTCCTCTTGAGCCGAAAACGACCGCTCCAGCAGAAGCCGGTGCATGGTTTCGGTCTGTCTGATTTCTTCAGCCTGTTTGCGCTTTTGCTCGCTAAGGTCCGTGACCACCAAGCCCAGGGCGTGGCCGTCGTAGCCCCGAAACCGGTTCAGAGACAAATGGACCGGAACCAGACTCCCGTCGCCCGAACGCAGGTTGAATTCGCCTTTCGCAACCCCTTTCCGAGCCGTCGCCAGGAATGTTCCAAATCTGTCCCGCTCTTTTTCCACCAGCAGCGAGTGAAACGCGATCCCGACAACTTTTCCCGGCTGTTTGTGAATCATTTCCGCAAACTTGCGGTTTGAGTAAAGCACGGAGCCATCGCTCGAAAGAGTGGCCGCGCCCTCGCTCATGGCCTCCACCAGCATGCGATAGGCGGGCTCTCCACCTTTCAGAGTGACTAGCTGCTCGCCATGCTGGCCCAAAACCATCAAGGCATCCACTTCGCCGGACTGTATGGCGGCTAGAGTTTCCTCAGCGGCTTTCAGCCGGGCGCGGAGTTTCTCCTCGCGATCGGATCGGATCGACGGTGCAGGTCTCCTTGGAGGGCGTTTTGTTCTGAGCGCTCGCTTGCCGGGCACTTGCTATTCAGCCTTTGCTTCAGCGCGTGGCAGAATATCTAACCCCACCAAGGTACGCTCGGTCTTGGAAAGGTTCCCGACGATTTTTTTGACCGGGGGCGGCAGCCTGCGCACCAGGGTTGGAATGGCGACGATCTGGTCACCCTTTGCCAGTTGCGGCTTCTTGAGCAAGTCGATCACCTCAATCCGGTACTTGCCCTTCAACTGATCCTCACAAATCTTCTTTAAATTGGCGATCGCTGCAATCGAATTGGGCGTCAGGCCCGCTATGTAGAGCCGCAATTCCCAAAACTCACCAGGAGTGCCCTTGGCAGTGCGACGCTTCTTGGTAATGCTCTTGTTCATGTCTGTCTTTAGCCGGCCAGCCAACTGCACTCAGCCCGTAAACGTCGTAGCCAGGCCATTAACCGTCATTACGCCGCCCAATTCCACGCCCTTGTCACTCACTATCAGCTCACGACCTTGGCGCGAATGAGCCATCCCACGCGATTTCACAACACAAAGTCCGCGTGCCCGCTGTCCATTTTGTTCGCCATCCCACAACACAATCCAGGCATCCATCAAAGAAGAGATCCCCTCTTCCGCTCTCTCTTCGCGCTTTCCCCCGAAGGTGAGATTCGTGAACATGGAAGTGATCTGTTGAACCTTTAGAAAATCCACCAGGCGGGTAAGCATCGACTTGACGCCATAAATGCCGGAGACCGAAACGACGCTGGTGATCGGGTCAACGATGACGACGCTGGGCTGGTGGAGCTTCACCAGTTTTTGCATACTGGCTAGGTGGCCTTCGAGGCCGGTGCTGGAGGGCCGAACAGCGTGGAAGTGCAATAAGCGCTTGCGTATCCACGGCTCAAGGTCAATGCCGACGGAGCGCATATTGCGGAGGATCTGATCTGGCGACTCTTCAAAAGAAAAATACAGGCATCTTTCGCCACGGGCGCAGGCGGCGCTCGCGAATTTCGCCGCAATGCTGGACTTCCCGGTGCCCGCCGTGCCGGACACCAGCACGCTGCTACCGCGGAAGAATCCCTTTCCTCCCAGGATCTCGTCCAGACCGCCGACTCCGGTTGAGACTCGAGCGGAGGGAGCTTTATGCGCCAGCGCCAGCGAGGTAATCGGCAGCACCGAGATGCCGTCTTCGTCGATCATGTAAGGGTATTCATCGGTGCCGTGGGCACTCCCCCGGTACTTGACGATTCGCAGCCGCCGCGTAGAAATCTGTTCGTTCACCCGGTGGTCCAGCAGGATCACGCAATCGGCGATGTATTCTTCCAGTCCATGCCGCGTTAGCGTGCCGCTGCCGCGCTCCCCGGTGACGATAGCGGTAAGACTGTGCTCGTCCAGCCAACGGAACAGGCGGCGAAGTTCCGCGCGCAGTACCGCTTCATCGGATAGTCCGGCGAAAAGCGTCTCGATGCTGTCCAGTACAACACGCTTGGCTTTTATCGCGTCCACCGCGTGGCCCAGACGGATGAACAGGCCCTCCAGGTTGTATTCTCCCGTCTCCTCAATCTCGTTTCGCTCAATGTGAACATGGTCCACCAATAGCTTCTTGCGTTTCACCAGCTCACGCAAATCAAGACCCAGGGATCGGACGTTGGCTGTCAGCTTCTCAGTTGCTTCTTCGAATTCCATGCACACCCCGGGCTCACCGTACTGAAGAGCGCCGTTCGCCAGAAATTCCATCGCAAGCAAGGTCTTGCCACAACCTGCGCTGCCGCACACCAGCGTAGTACGGCCTTTCGGCAGCCCTCCACCGGTGACTTCATCCAGTCCTTCGATTCCTGTCGGGGCCTTGGGCAGCGGGGCTCGAGACGTGGTCAATTTGGCGCGGGGCATGGGGAAAGCGCTGAAACCGAGTCCCTTCGGCTTTGGCGTCAACACATTTTAACAAACGCAGTTTTGAACCGCACGCGCCGGAATGCGCTGCAGCGATCGATTAAAGAGGCGTTAGCTCGCTGGGCGGCCACTCAATAACATCGGCGCCCGCACGAGCGGCCGGCTGGCTGGAGCGCTTCATGGTGCGGAGTTGGTATCGCTCAAACGACACGGCGAAGTCGAATGGTCTGCGGCGCACTACCCAGCCGACCGCGAACAGCTGAAGAGAAATTCTTCCATCCAGCAGTGGAGGCCACTCAATACTCATTTCCACGTCTTCTCCCACGTTGATTTCGTGTGGGGGGATGATGCGTGTGGAGGCCACTAAGATGCCGCCGCTGCTGACGTCCACCGTGCGTCCGGCGCCAAACAGAAGAGATCCTCCCGCAAAATAGCGGAAGCGAACGCTCAGGTCCAGCGGATAGCGAAGCTTGGACCGGCGCTCTGCGACAACAGGCCAGCTCAAAACTGGCGCGCCGTGATGTTCCGCGCGGAACGGCAAGATTTTGCTTGGTGAAGGAGGCATCGGTGAGTAAGGATTACGCCGCGGAATCGGTCCTTTTCGTGTGTGTGTTTGCATGCAGCATCGGCTTCAGCTTTTTAGGCCAGCTCAGGTTGGGCCAGCTCAAGATGGGCCAGCTCAGCCGAAAGGGCTGCGAGTTTGAAAATGACAAGCGATAGTATCGTCTGTGGCACGAACGGCAGCGGTAGGGGCGCAGGAGGAAGAGCGCTAAAAAGAAATCCAGACCGGTTCGACGCCTGGACGGAAGCAGGCACTTCCATTGGCACTTCGAGCAAACCACCTCGGGATGTGAGGCGGGTGCGACTCTACGAAGGCCCGCAGGGACACGGTGCTCGGCCAGCCCGGCCACAGGCATGCTCTTTCTAATTAGGGTTTCTTGCTCCACGTTGGTCATGATTCACCGTTTCTGTCAACCGAGTGTCCGGCCAGACTGCTAGTTGTTGCCTCGGCATGAATGCCCTTACCTTGCAGCCATTGCCAGATTGTCGAATGCGATTGATTCCATACCCTTAGGGAGCCAGGCGAGGCGATCTCCCAGGGTGGATCGGCTTCGATTTGCAGGGCTTTCGCAAGCGGTATAGTTCGGGTCAAAACACATTTTCCCTGCGATTGCAGCCGTACTTGCATGACGAAGCCATCGCCCAGGCGCACCAGCAAAATGCCCCTGTATTCAGATACTTCGTCCGCCATGCCGCTGGCGAATGAGCAATCGAATCGAGACCGGGTGATGGGAGGTTCGCGCCGGCGCCATGGCTCGAGAAACCCAGGCAACCTCGCAAACCGGTCGCGCACAGTGCGCTGAATACATACAGCTTTCTCGAGGAAGCTTTTCTTGAACTGTCGGACGTGGAGGTTGTCTCGGACTGGCGAACTCGTTCCGCGTTGGGCGTTGCCTGTCATGGCCTACCACCTCCTTGCCCGCCAAATCAATGCATCCCGGCGTGCGCGCCGAAGACGCATCCGCGCCGACAATTTTCGACGGGAGGTTAATGTAGTATCAGGCATTCGTCCTACGCCAGTCTGTTCAAAATTGCTCAGAAACGGAGACGCCGGTCACCAGGCCGCAGCCTGCCCTTGGCACGCTTCTGGGGTTATACTCAAGCATCATGGAAGTATATAAGCGCGAAACCCGAGAGGTTATAAAACGCTTCCTGAACCACAGGCTTAGCTTCGAGGATTGTATAGCTTCCCTGGATGCCGCTTTGGCCGACCTTACCTCCCGGCTGCCTGGCGAACAAATCGCCCCTCTTCGTGCCCTGATATTGGAGAACAACGACATCGTGATGAAGGAAATGCAAAGGCGCGGTCCACGCCCCTTCGATTCCAAGACTTTGGCCGCCCTGGGCGATGGGATCAGGGTTATAGACTACCGTGCGGGTCAGGTGATTTATGAGCAGGGTGAGTCCGGGGACGCCGTCTTTTACATTCAAAAAGGCCGGGTCAACCTCACAGCGGTTTCTAAGTTCGGCAAACAAGCGGTCATAGGCATTCTGGGCGCAGGCAGTTTTCTGGGCGAAGCCTGCCTGCGGGGACAGGCGCACGTGGCAACCGCGACCGCACTGAACAAGTCTTCCATCAAGCGGCTGGACAGGTCGGCTATGATCCGTGTGTTGGGCGCAAACCTGGCCTTTTCCGAGTTGTTTCTGGAGCATCTGCTCTCCCGCAACCTCCGCATGGAGGAGGCGATGGTTGATCAGATCTTAAACTCCCATGAGAAGCGGCTGGCGCGAGCCCTGCTCATGCTGGCCAACTTCGGGAAACAAGGCCGGCCGAAGAAGGTGATTCCGAAGATCAGTTTTGAAGCTTTGGCGCAAATGGTTGGCACCACCATCGCGCGAGTCAGCTTTTTCATGAAGAAGTTCCGAAAACTGGGATTCATCGACTACAACGGTGAATTGAAGATCAACAACTCCCTGCTCAACGTTGTCCTTCACGACCAATTCGTCACGATAGCGGCCGATCGATTTCCTGCAGCTGTATCGCTCGACCGAACACCGGGTAAAAGACTGAAGAGCTGAGGATGTCCAACTTGCTAGTTCGAGCGCCGTTTGGTACGCGCCGCGCGCACCCGGTCGCCTTCGATCACCGGCCCGATGGCGCGAAAGGTATAGCCTCGCGTGGCCTTTGTGTCGAAGGCCGGGCTTGAAGTAAACCCCGGTTCCGAGGCAACCTGCTTAACCGCGGCGAGGTCGGACGTTTCAACCCGAAACAGCGCCAGGTATTTTGTGGCCGGGATCGAACTGTTCGAAGGTCTGGCCAGGATCATCCGCTGCGCGCTGACAAAACCTGGAATTGCAGCCAATTCGGGGGCGTGATGATTATCGTAGAACAGGTTGAAGTCGCTCTCCATACCCTCGACCATGGCAGTAAAGACGATTTGGATATAGGTCTGCTTCGGACCAGGCGCAGCCCCTGGAGGTTCGCCTCCCACGCCCTTGATTTCGGGTGTGAAGGGCCGATAGACATAGCTGACGGAAGTTTTTGTATCGAAGGTAGGGCTGATTACCGTCTCTCCCGTTTTGAGGCGCCGGTTGACTTCTCCAAAAACCGCCTCGACATCGTCCGTGACTATTTTGTAGACGATCAGATATTTCGGCACCTGCAAGTCGACCATTCGATACAGAGGCAGCTGGTTCTTCACGAACCTTTGCGCGGTGACAAAGCCCGGCACGGCAACGACATCAGGGGCATGTTGTTCGTTGTACCACTTGTTGTATTCGTCCTCATGACCCGCCACCGCATTGCTGAAGACGAAAAAGTAATACGTCTCGACCGCCGCGGAGCGCAGGGGACCTGTGGCGAGCAAGAGAAGCACGGTGACGAAGAGTGCGCGAACGGTGATCATCATGCGGTGTAGATCATAGCAAGATCCATGCAGAACGTGTTAGCGCCTAAAATTCGGGTCTATCTGTGTATCGATCCTGTGCCGTGATACGTCCTGGTTTTTCCACCCAGCCCGGTGACGTTGGTTGAGCCATTCCATGTGCCTTTGCTGTACGTGCCCTGGCTCAAGATCCGGGCTTGCTTTCCCGCCGGTCCGGTCACGGCGCCGGTATGATTGAATCTCCCCTTGTTGTACGTGGTCGCGCCGTTGAAGCTGGACACCTTGCCGGCCGGACCCGTGATGGTGCCCGAATTCCGCCAGGCGCCGTTCCCAAAGCGTCCTTGGCTGTTGATCGTTTCGGTCCGGCCACCTGGACCGGTGATGACGCCGGTATGATCTAGCGCGCCGTTATTGAGCGTGGTTTTGCCCTTGAACGTGGAGGTTTTCCCCAAGGGGCCGGTAACAGTTCCCGAATCCTGCACGGCGCCGTTTTTATAACTTGCCTGGCCATCGACGGCTGAAGTCTTCCCGCCGGGGTCGGTGATCGTCCCTGCATGCGTGATGGTTCCGTGATTATCCGTGGTGGTTCCGTTATACGTGGTTGTTCCACCGTTGGGTCCCGTTACGGCGCCCGAATCGACAACGCTCTGCGCAGCGGCTGGCAGGCGTAGCAGTATTTCTGTGGCTAACACTAGAATCATTGCGGTACTTTGTTTCATGACAAGCTCCTCACGATGTCTCTAACCAGCCCAACGCTAGTCCATCGTCAATAGTTCGCCGATCATAACCTTAGTCAGCGCAAAAGCCGCTGGGACACCGTGCGGGCAGGCCTTAAGGCGGGGGCAGAAAGTTTCTCAGGATCGCAGGGCGGAAATGCTTAATCGAAAATGTGGCGGTGAGGGTGGGATTCGAACCCACGGAACCCGTGAAGGTTCAACGGTTTTCGAGACCGCCCGATTCAACCACTCTCGCACCTCACCGAAACTCCATTTTAGCTGATTCCAGTGCCGTCGGTTCGGACCAGTGGCCGCTTGGCTCAAATGAAACCTGATGGTGGTAATCGGCCATGAGAAACGCGCAGCCATCGCGCGTAACCCCATTATTTAACGAGACATTCTGTTTGGACCCCGGAATGCCTTTTAAAGCGTCGTGAGGAGAAAAAATCAATGAAAACCAAATTGCTCGCTCTTTTGTTCCTGGTTGGAACTGTTGCGTTCGCCGGGCCGCGCGTCGCCATTGGTGTTGGGGTTGGTGGAGTGGGAGTCGGCGTCGGTGTTGGCCCGGCTTATGGATATTATGCGCCGCGACCCGCGATTGGTTACGTCGCGCCCGTGCCCGCTTATTGGGGACCGCGCGCCTACTACGGCCCGCGTTGGGTGGGGCCACGCTATCATGGACCTCGTTACTACGGTCGCGGATACTACGGCCGCGGTTGGAGGCGGTAACTATTGGCCCGGCCTGCGGCCGACATTTATTGGGCCGGCCTGCGGCCGACATTTATCGGGCCGGCCTGCGGCCTTCGAAGGCATCCTGCAGTAAAGCTCGGATGCCATCGCGTGTAATGGGGCGCGGATTATAGTAGGGATTCTGTACCGCGATGGCGGCCGCTTTGTCGAGATCGGCGGCCTTGAGCCCCAGAGCCGCCAGCGACAACGGCGCGCCAAGCGAGGCGGCCAGGTCGTATAGCCCTTGAGCGGCGGATGATTTGCCGAGCGCTCGTGCAATGCGCGACATGGCTTCCGTAGCGGCTGGCGCAGTGTACGCCGTGGCGTGCGGCAACACCACGGTGTGCGTCTCCGCATGCGGCAGATTGAACGTTCCGCCCAGCGTGTGGCACAGCTTGTGATGCAGCGCCATGCCCACCGCGCCCAGCGACATGCCGCCTAACCATGCCCCGTAGAGCGCGTTGGATCGAGCTTCCAGATTCGCGGGGTCCTTCACCACCACCGGCAATCCGACTGCCAGCGCCCGAATCCCTTCTTCGGCGATCATCGACACGATCGGATTCGCGTCCTTCGAGTACAGCGCCTCCACGCAATGCGCGATCGAGTTCATGCCGCTGGTGGCGGACAACATCGCCGGCATGGAAACCGTCAGCGTCGGGTCGTAGAGCACCGTTTTCGGAAGGACGCGCGGATCGCGTCCGGTCTTCTTCAAGCCGCTTTCGGTGATGCCCCAGATCGGCGTCATTTCGGATCCCGCGTATGTCGTCGGGATCGACAGAATCGGAAGCGTCGATACCAGCGCGATGGCTTTCGCCAGCCCAGTTGTAGAACCGCCTCCCACTGCGACGCAGCAATCCGCCCCCAACGCTCGGGCTTGTTCTCGCGCCTGCTCGGCAATCTCGATCGGCACGTGCATCACGGCTTTATCGAACAATCCGACAGCGCGCCCGCCCAAACGATCCACCATCTGCTGCCCTTCTTTGCGCTGCTCGGGCGTGGACAATACCAGCGCGCGGTGCGCGCCCAGCCGATCGATTTCTTCCGGCAACTTGTCCAGGCAGCCCACGCCAAATACGACACGCGACGGCAGCATGTCGTAGGCGAACGTCAGCATCAGGCCTGTCCGGCGTGAGCGCGAGCGGTGCGCTCATTCAGATCGCGCAGCACGTGCAGTTCGGTTTCTGAGGGCGGTTCCGTAGTGGCAAGTTTCGGCGCCACCTTAGCGCCCAGCCGGTGGATTCGACTACTTTCTCCACCGTCACCCCGGGATGCAGGCTCGTCAGCGTGAGCTCTTTCGTCGTCTCGTCCGGCGTCATGATTCCCAGATCGGTGATCACCGCCGTGGGACCCTTGCCGGGAAGATTCATTTTCGCCCGGCTGTCGCCACCCGTGTAGTGGCCGCCGGACGTGACGAAATCGAGCTTTTCAATGAACGCCCGCTTATTCTGCCGCAGCGTGATCAGCACTTCCTTGGACGACGCCGCGATCTCCGGCGCTCCGCCCGCGCCCGGCAGCCGGACGGAAGGCTTGTAATAATCGCCGATCACCGTGGTGTTGATGTTCGCGAAACGATCGATCTGCGCGGCGCCCAGAAATCCAAGATCGATGCGCCCGCCTTGCAGCCAGTAGGCAAAAATCTCCGGGATGGAAACCACGGCGTCGGCGGTTTCTGAAAGCTCGCCATCGCCGATCGAGAGCGGCAGCACGGTGGGCTTGGTGCCGATGCAGCCCGATTCGTAAATCAACACCGTGTCCGGCGCATGCGTGAGCCGCGCCAGGTTCGCGGCCGCGCTCGGCAGTCCGATGCCCACAAAACAAGAGGCGCCATTGCGGATCATGCGCGCCGCGGCGATGGTCATCATTTCATCGGCGGTGTATTTCGTCTCAGGCATGAGTTACAGCCTCTTCCAAACTGCGTTTGAACTCATCGAAATCCTTGGTTGCCGAGCACGTGGCGCTGCATCCAGGCTTGAAATGTGTCGCGCTCCCGCGCGATGGGGTCCCATTGCTTGTAGAACGCGTTGTTGCGCGGATAATAGCCTTGCGCGTAGGACGGAAACGCTCCGCCCTTCACTTCGCTCACCGCGCCCACCACCCAGGAGGGCAGCACCACGGCGTTGGGCGGCGCGTCCAGCCGATCGACGATCTCCTCAACCGTCACGATGACGCGCTTGGCCGCCAGCACCGCTTCCTTTTGCACGCCCACCACGCCCCACATCAGCACGTTGCCTTTGCGATCGGCTTTCTGCGCATGGATCACGGTGACATCCGGGCGGATGGCCGGCACCGCGGCCAGCTTCTCGCCCGTGAACGGACAATCGATGAACTTCACGCGATTGTATTTCGGAAGATCGGTTCCCAGGTATCCGCGCAACAATCCGAACGGCAGATGCGACGCGCCGGCGGCATAAGCGGCGGCCATCCCCGCATGCGCGTTCTCTTCCAGAGCGAGCGGAGCGGGCCAACCTTGCTCCACCGCGTCGCGCAACCGGTGCAACGAGCCGACGCCCGGATTGCCCCCCCAGGAGAAAATCAATTTCGACGCGCAGCCCGAGCCGATCAGTTGATCGTAGATCAAATCCGGCGTCATCCGGATCAGCGTCAAATTGCGACGCCCCTGACGGATGATCTCGTGCCCCGCCGCGAAGGGAATCAGATGTGTGAAGCCTTCGAGCGCCACCACATCACCGTCGCGAACCATTTCCTGGATGGCTTGTTTGAGTGGAAGAATGTGAGCCAAACTGTGATTATGCCATGCCTGGAACGTTGCGGTCCTTTCCGCGCATTCCTTGTCTTCCTCGCATTCCCTTTATTCGCTCACCATTCGACCGGCGCTTACGACCTGAAGCACCCAGCGACGGCGAGCGGCGTCGTCACTAGCTTCGAATGGTCCAATCCGCACGCGCATATCTATCTGGACGCGGCTGCTCCCGACGGCAGAGTGGAGCATTGGGTCATTGAAGTCGCAAGCCCAAACTCGCTCGATCGCGTAGGCTGGTCCAAGGACAGTCTGAAACCGGGCGACCAAGTAATCTGCTCCGGCGCGCGCGCGAAAGATGGTTCGCCGCGCATGCGCTGCACCAAGGTGGAACTGGCGGATGGCACGGTTCTGCAGTCCTATTAAGATGCCGACCATGCGAAAGGTAATCCTCGGTTTCGCTGTGCTGAGTTTAACCCAGCTGGCGGTGTCGGGGCCGATTTTCGCGCAGGCGCCGGAGGAGCCCTCAGCCATCCGCGTGGACGTGGACGTAGTGAACGTCCTGTGCACGGTGTCGGACAAGCGCGGCGCGCTGGTAACCGATCTGCGCAAGGAAGATTTTGAGATCCGCGAGGATGGCCGCAGGCAGGAGATTCGTTATTTCGCGCGCGATGCGGATCTGCCCCTGACCGTGGCCATGTTGATGGACGTGAGCGGCAGCGTGCGCCAGGCCCTGGAGGCGGAGCGCGAGGCGGCGGGGAGATTCTTCGATGTTGTTCTCCGGCCCACCGATCACGCGCTGCTGCTGGGCTTCTCAAGCACGCTGGTCCTGTGGCAGGATTTCACGTCGTCCACCGAGCGGCTGCGCGCCGCGCTGGCCCAGCTCCACGCGATTCCGTTCCGCGGATTGCCCGCCGAGGGACAAGCCATGCCCGGCACGCTGCTCTATGACGCGGTGTATCAAACCGCTCAGGACAAGCTAACGGGCGTTCCCGGACGCAAGGCCATGCTCATTGTTTCCGACGGCCTGGACAACGGCAGCCGCATGCACATGGCGGAGGCGCTCAAAGCCGTCCAGACCACCAATACCATCGTCTATGCCATCTGCTACGACCGAAAATTCTTCGGCTGCGAATTCCTGAAGCTGCTCGCCGAACCCACTGGGGGCCGCATGTTCGACGCGGGCAAGACGAAGAAATCACTGGGTGAGATTTACCAAGCCATTGAAGATGAGCTGCGCAGCCAGTACGCGATCGGCTACGTGCCCGTCAATCAGGCGCACGACGGCAAGTATCGCAAGCTGGCAGTGAAGGTGAGTTCGTCCGGGCTACGGGTATCGGTTCGTCGCGGTTACTACGCGCCGGACCGGCACTGATGCTATTCGATTCCTCAGAATCGAACTAAGGCCTTGAGTTCGACGAAGCGAGGCGATCCGCCCGCGCCCAGGAACGGCCGAAGCGCCAAACGATAGGGTGAGACGCTCTTTGATGCGGATGTCCTTCATAAGAGAGACGTCCACGTCAAAGAAAAGGGTAGTCCGGTGCGCAGGAACCAGTTGCTGGAAAGCGTCCAACCGCCAAAAACCTGGTTGGGCGAGGTCTTCTGAAAACGGAAGTAAGCACTGCATGCAGGTGGTGCTCCTGATTGTTGGAGAGCAAACACTCCAACCAGCAAGCCTGGGGACTTCCTTCCCGCTCGTGATCGCTAACTCTTATAATTCATAGTGAAGATGTTTTCGTCGAATCATGCGTAAGAGAGTGATGTTCGGGTCGGCGGTGGTGCTGCTCAGCATCCTGGCTTCGCTGGTGGTCTCGCAGGGTTCCTTTAACCTCGGCACTTTCGCTCCTGCGCCATCCAACATCCAGCAGACGTACTTGTTCTGGGCTGTTTCAACGCTCATTTTTATCCTTACGGTGACGCTCGGCTTCATGCTGTTCCGGACCGTGGTGAAGCTGTACATCGAACGGCAGACCAACCGCCCCGGTTCGCAAATAAAGTCCAAGTTGATTGGCGGCGCACTGGCGCTGAGCGTGCTGCCTATATTCTTTCTGGTCCTGTGGAGCGTGTCGGTACTGAATCTAAATTTAGACAAATGGTTCAGCCGGCCGGCGCAGACCATGAATATCGATCTGGCGCAGATCTCCAGCGCGCTCAATCAAGAGGAGGGCGACAAAGTCGCTGCGCAGGCTCATTGGCTAGCCTCCCAGCCGGCCCAGAGCGCCGATTTCTACGCGCGCTTCTGCCAGGAGAACCAAATCGAAAAGGCGGAAGTCGACCGCCCCGACGGCAGCCGCAGAATGCTTTGTTCGGTTTCCGTCGCAAGCGATGACGAGCTCTTCAAAGCCAGCGTTCAGATTGACCAGGGCCGGATGGTTCTTTCGGCACGGATGCCGTTGGATCTGGCCGCCAAGCAGCGGGAGATTAGTCAAGCGGTGGCCGACTATAACCGGTTATCCACGGCCCGCAAGGCCTTCCGGCGCTTGTACCTGCTGCTGCTGTCGCTGATCACGCTGTTCATTCTCTTCTTCGCCACTTGGATCGCGCGATACATGGCCGGACAAATCAGCACGCCCATCACGGCGCTGCTGCGGGCTGCGGAACAGATTCGCAAAGGCAATCTGAGTTATCGCCTGCGGGTGGACGCGATCGACGAAATGGCCACGCTGGTCCGCGCCTTCAATGAAATGACGGAGGCGCTGGAAACCAACAGCAAGGAATTGGAGGCCCGGCGGCGATTCACGGAAGCGATTCTCGAGAGCATCCCTACCGGTGTCATCTCTCTCACCTCGGACGGACGCATCCAACGTGTGAATCGCGCGTTACTCGGGATTTTCCCGGAAGAGCAAGTGGCGCGGGCGGCCCGGCTGAGCGACCTGTTCTCGCGTGAGGATACGGCGGAGATTCGTTACCTGATGAATCGCGCCCGCCGCACCGCCGTGGCAGGCACGCAGATCGAATACAAAGCCGAACGGCGCGTACTGCAACTGGCGCTCACCGTAGCCGCGCTCGATGAGCAACGCAGCTCCGGTTTCGTTCTGGTGGTGGAAGATACCAGTGAGCTGTTGCGCGCCCAGAAGGCCGCTGCCTGGCACGAAGTGGCGCGCCGCGTGGCCCACGAGATCAAGAATCCGCTCACGCCCATCGCCCTGTGCGCGGACCGCATCGGGCGGCAGTTGGCGCGCCCCGAACAGACCGCCGACACGCGCCGCATCTTGCAGGAGTGTTCGGCAACCATCGCGCGCGAAGTGGAAAGCGTTCGCACGCTAGTGGACGAGTTCTCGCAGTTCACGCGCTTCCCGGCGGCCCAGCCGGTGCCTTCGGATTTGAATCAGATCGTGGACAACGCCGTATCGGTGTTCGAGGGGCGGCTGGATGGAATCCGCCTGGATAAGGATCTGGCGCCGGTGCTGCCCCTGGTGCAGGTGGATCGCGAGCAGTTCAAACGCGTGGTGGTGAACCTGGTGGACAACGCGGCGGAAGCGATGCAGGATTCGCTGGTGAAACGTCTCTTCATCGGAACTCGGTCCACGGAAGCCGATTCGGTGGAGTTGGTCATCGCCGACACCGGCTGCGGCGTCTCGCGCGAAGACAAAGAAAAGCTCTTCCTGCCGTATTTTTCGACCAAGGGGCGCGGAACGGGGCTCGGCCTTGCGATCGTGAATCGTATTCTGGCGGATCACGAAGCCACCATCCGCGTAGAGGACAATGTGCCCACCGGGGCGCGTTTCATCGTGGAACTCCCCATCCGGACCGTCGCGGAGATAGAGGCCAAAGCTGAAGCCAAAGCCCAGGCTCAGGCTCGTACCCCAGCAACTGCCACAAGGGTGGAAGCTGCCCCGGCGGAGAGCCGTTCGTGAAGCCGGCGCGCATTTTGATCGTCGACGACGAGCCTCTGATCCGCCAGTCGCTGGCGGGCGTGCTGGAAGACGAGGGCCACCAGACGCACGCGGTGGCCACCGGCGAGGATTGCTTTGCCGAGATTACACGCAACGCCTATGATCTGATCCTTCTGGACGTCTGGCTGCCGGGCATGGATGGGCTGGAGACGCTGGCCCGTCTGCAGGAGATCGCTTTCGCCAATCGGCCGGTGGTGGTGATTATTTCGGGCCACGGGACCATCGAGACCGCGGTCAAGGCTACCAAGCTCGGCGCTTTCGATTTTCTGGAAAAACCACTCACCATTGAAAAAGTAATGGTAGTGGTGAAGAACGCGCTGCAGCAACGCAAGCTCGAAATAGAAGTGGAGCGTCTCAAGGAAGACGGACGCCGGGAGCTGCAGATCATCGGCGAAAGCGTTCCGATGAAGGCGCTGCGGCAGCAGCTGGCGCTGATGGCCGCCACCAACGGCCGCGTGCTGATTTACGGCGAGAGCGGAAGCGGCAAGGAATTGGTGGCGCACGCCATCCACAACAGCAGCGCTCGCGGCGCCGAAGCGTTCATCGAAGTAAATTGCGCGGCCATCCCGGAAGACCTGATTGAGAGCGAGCTGTTCGGGCATCGCAAGGGCAGCTTTCCCGGCGCCACAGAGGACAAGACCGGCAAGCTGCAGAAGGCCGACGGCGGCACGCTTTTCCTGGACGAAGTGGGCGACATGAGTTTGAAGACGCAGGCCAAGGTGCTGCGGTCGCTGGAGGAGCAGCGCTTCGAGCCGGTGGGCGCGGAGACTTCCATTCAGGTGGACGTGCGCGTGGTGGCGGCCACCAACAAGAACCTGGAGGAAGAGATCGAGCGCGGGAATTTTCGCGAGGACCTGTTTTATCGCCTCAACGTGATTCCGTTCTATGTTCCGCCTCTGCGCGAACGAATCGAGGACATTCCCCTGCTGGCCGACCACTTCCTGAAGGAGTTCACTACCGCTTACGGGCGCCGGCCCAAGGAGTTGACGCCGGAAGCCTATGAAGTGCTGAAGGAGCACCGCTGGCCGGGCAACGTGCGCGAGCTCCGGAATCTGATGGAGCGCATCGTTATTATGAGCCCGCAGATGCGCATCGACGCGCGGCACATTCCGTTAATTCCAGGCAAGCGCGCGGTCTTCGAACGGTCGGCGGATCGGCTGGGAAGCCTGCACGAAGTTCGCGCGGCGGCCGAGCGCGAATATATCCTCAAGACTCTGGATGAAACCAAGGGAAATGTGACCAAGACCGCCGAGCTGCTGGGACTGGAGCGCAGCAATCTTTACCGCAAGATGAAAGCGCTGGGAATCGGCCCGAAGGAGTAACGCGCGGCGGCGCTGCGAGTAGCTCGATCGGCCAGGAGCGTGAACCGGACAATCGAACTCTGGGGATCGAACGCCGCCGACAACGTGATCCAGGATGGCCCGAATTGATTGCAGCTGTCTATGCGGGAATTAGCGCCCCGGCAGGCACATATTGCATACAGGCCGCCGCTTCAAAGCAGCTGAAAGTTCACCTGCACCACCGCTTCCGTGGTCACCGCCTTGCCGTCCAAAGTGGCGGGCCGAAAGCGCCAATGCGATACGGCATCGATGGCTTTTTCATCCAGCCCCAGGCCCAGGCTCTGGCGGACCCGGACGTTACGAACGTTGCCCGTGGGGTCCACTTCGATCGTCAACACGACCATGCCTTGGTGTTTGGCCTTGCGCGCCTCTTCGGAAAATTCCGGCTCCACTCTGTAGACCAACTGAGGCGGAGTCACGCCGCGGCCTCGCACCACGCTAAAACCCGGCGCTCCCGATTCTGATTCCCCGATTCCCTGGCAGCATCCGTGTTCGCCGATGCCGTTGTGGCCATGGTTCCCAAGCGCGCCTACGCCGAGGTGGCTTAACGGATCGCCGATGTTTGCGCTCGCGGTTTCGATGGGGATGTCGAAGGCGATGGTGATGGGCAGCGGGAGCAGGGGATGCTGGCTCGAAGCTGGCGGAATAAATGTTCGGTGCGCCTTCGGCGGAGGCGAGCCATGCCTGGCCGGAAGTACAGTCTGATTGCTTCCTCCTGCGCTGGGCTCAGTAGCCTGGCGCGGGCGGTAGAATGTCAAAGGTACGGCGCGAACGGGCGCGCGCTCCGTGCGGAGTGGCGCTCGAATCGATCGTGACACGGTCAGCAACAGCAATGCGAGCAGGAGATGCAGCCCGATCGAAAACGCTTGCGATCTGGCAGTGGGCATGCACTCGCCGATGCAAATGAGTGCCCAGCGACTAAGTGGAAGTAAGTCAACGCGAGAGTGCGCGTGAGCCTGCCTCTTGCGCTCCACACGTGTGCGGGCGCTTCACTCGCGCGTCAGGCGAAGCAGCAGCTTCCGGCTCCGAGCTTTCATCGCAGGAGTGCCGGTCCGGGACGACTCGCCTAGTACCTCGATCACTTTAGGTCGAAGACTCGCGTCATCCTGAGCCAAATCGGCCAATCCTTGCAGAGCGGAGGTCTTGACAATGGAACTTCGATCCTCGAGATAACCGTTCATGAGAGACACGGCGAGTCGCCGTTCCTTAGCGTTCAGCGGAAGCCTTGGAATCATCGCCGCCAGATGCCAGCGCAGTTCTTGCTGCTTGGTCTCGGCCATCAATCCCAGAAGTCCTTTCTTATGAGGTTGGAGGAATTCGCGATTGCTACGCGTGACCTTCTCGGTAGCGTCCGCGGCGCGCATTCGCACCAGGGGATCGCCGGACCACAAGCCCGCGATCAGTTCAGGAAACAGTCGGGCGTCCTTGGCGACGATCGCAGCTACCTGATCAGCGCGGCCGATCGACCGTCGATCCCCGCCCTCCAGCAGCGCCAGGATATTCTTCCGCCGCATGGAGGCTCAATCGCTGTCCAGTTGCCCGCGCGCCGCGGCTGTCGCCAGCTCGTCGCAGCGATTGTTGTCGGAATGCGAAGCGTGGCCCTTGGTCCAGGACCAGGTGGTCTTATGCCGCGAGTTTTGCTCGTCCAACTCGTGCCACAGGTCCTGATTCGCCACCGGCTTCTTGTCGCCCGTGCGCCAGCCGTTCATCTTCCACTTGTGGATCCACGACGTGATGCCGTTCTTCAGATAATTCGAATCGGTGACGATCTCCACTTCGCACGGCTCTTTTAACGCGCGCAGGCCTTCCACCGCGGCCTGTAGTTCCATGCGATTGTTGGTGGTCTCGGGCTCTGATCCATACATCTCACGCGTCTTGTCGCCGTAGCGGAGGATGCAGGCCCAGCCGCCGGGGCCGGGATTGCCGATGCACGCCCCATCAGTGATCAGTTGGACTTTTTTAAGCAACGGCTCCGGCTTCAGGCGGGAACTCCAGCCAGCTCGCGTTCAAAGAACGCATCCACGTGGTCGAGTATCTGCGGCGGCGTCGGTGGTCTTGATAGATCTCGACGCGCAGCTTCGATCCATTCCGGACGCCGTGCGTAAAGTAAGTGGCAAATTGTTTCATCTTGCCGACGGTGTCCGCCTCGCCGCGCTCGCACAACATGCCGTAGTAAGTGCGCATGATGTCGTAGCGCTGCCGTTCGCTCGGGTGCTCGTAGCTTCCCGTGGCAAGATACTGCTGAATCTGCCGGAAGATCCAGGGATTCGACGACGCCGTGCGGCCGATCATCACCGCGTCGCAGCCCGTCTCGCGCACCATTCGGACCGCATCCTCCGGCGTTACGATGTCGCCGTTGCCGATCACGGAATGTACCGCACCGCGGCTTTCACCTCCGCGATGCGCGACCAATCCGCCTTGCCGCTGTAGCCCTGCTCGCGCGTGCGCGGATGCAGCGCCACGGCCTGCAGTCCGCAATCTTCGGCCAGTTGAGCCATTCTCACGGCCACCAGTTCCTGGTCATTCCATCCCGCGCGGAACTTCATGGTGAACGGAATCGAGATGGCCGCTCGCACCTTGCGCAGGATCTCCTCCACCAGCGGCAGATCGCGCAGCAGTCCCGAACCGCCGTTGCACTTCACCACTTTGTTAACCGGGCAGCCGAAGTTGATGTCGACGATATCGAATCCAAAATCCTGGCAGGCTTTGGCGGCGTCGGCCATCACCTGCGGATCGGAGCCAAACAGTTGCGCGGAGATGGGATGCTCCTCCGGCTCGAAATACAGATAGCGAAATGTCCGCGAGCCTTTCTTGGCCTTGAGCGAGTCGCCTTTGAGTGACGCCACCACGCCGTGCGAGCTGGTGAACTCGGTCATGATGAGGCCGCATCCGCCCTGATTGCGGATCAGCCGCCGGAACACCGTATCGGTGACGCCGGCCATGGGCGCCAGCACGGTGGCGGGCGCAATGCGCGTCGCTCCGATATGAAATTCGCTGGGAAAACCGGACATCCTAAGCTATTTTAACGGTTCGGGGTCCGAAACGTAAATGAACGCCTGTTGCGTTTAACGTAATAAGCGCGGAGGATGGGGCGTGAGCATGAATTGGAAACTGGTGTCGGCCTTTTGCGACGGGGGCCGTGCTTGCTTCTGGGATCGTGTATTTCTCGGTCAGGCCGGTGGATGTAGCCAAGCCTCTGGATTTAGCCAAGCCCGTGGATGTAGCCAAAATGGAGTTGCCCAAGCCGGCCCCGCCGAGGCCCGTGCCCGCTCCTGCAGCAATGCCCGCGCCTCCAGCAATACCGCAGATCGCTGCGGCACCGCCTGCTCGGGTGACCGAGCCTCCCGCGCCGTGTACGAATGCCAGTTCGGGAAAAGCCGTCACCGATGCCACCTCCGGCGAGGCGTAAGCCAGAAGTAGTGATCGCAAAGATTGAGCCGCCGCCAGCAGCGCCACCGCCACCGGTGGAACAGGCGCCACCGACGCCCACGGTCGCGCCTCCGCCGCCGCCGTCCGAGCTGAAAATGTCCCTGTGCAAAATGTGTCGCTCCCCGCGCCGAGCGTCGAAGTCCGCGTTCCGCACACCGTGACGCTCGCGGCCGGAACGTTGCTGCCGGTTCGCATCGGAGAAACGCTTTCGTCCGCGCGCAACCAGCCGGGCGACACGTTTCTTGCGACGCTCACCCAGCCGCTGGTGATCGACGGGTGGGTCATCGCCGAACGCGGCGCTCGTGTGGAGGGCAGGGTAGTGGACGCCACGCAGGCCGGCCGCGTGCAGGGTACCGTCGCACCTGGGCATTTCGATCGTGCGGCTGGCGACGGCCGACGGCCAGAACATCCGCATTCGCACGGAGCCGTACGTGAAGGACGCCGCGAGTTCAACCGGGACCGACGCCGCGAAGATCGGCGGGGGCGCAGCCATTGGCGCGATCATCGGAGCCATCGCGGGCGGCGGCAAAGGCGCGGCCATCGGAGCGGGCGCGGGTGGAGCGGTGGGCGCGGGCGACGTGCTGCTGACGCGCGGCAAAGCTGCCGAGATCCCGGTGGAGACGCGGGTCAGCTTCAAGGTGCAGGATTCAGTGACGATCACGACGCTGGATTAGCACTCCACGGCGGAGGATCGAGGCGGCTGGAGCTCAAAATGGCGGATCCGAAACCCGCTCAACCTGACGGATCACGGCTCTCGAATGGCGCCTTCTGAAGCCGCGCGCCTCAGGAGCGTACCGGACCGCGAATGTTCTCTGACCCAGCTTATGGAAATCCGATGTCTTCCTTCACCTTCTCCATCCAGTTGTAGACGATGGGGCAGTACCCGACGCGATCGAGAAACTCCCACATGCGGCTCGAAATCGATCCCGTGCCGCGCACCACATGCGGAAAGTTGACGCAATTGTGCGGACGCGCTTCATACACGCTGCACAGATTGCCTTCCAGAAACACGCAGCCGTGTTCATTGCGCTTCAAGATCCGTGCGCCCGATCGATCGAGCGCCGTGAACTGCTCGACGAACTCGCTCTCGCTCGTACCAACAAATTTCGCCAGCTTCTCGATGTCTTTTTCGGTGATGCCCACTTCGGTAACGCGGCAGCAATTGGCGCACGCGGTGCAATCGATCTCGGCTTCAATCTCCTCGCCGAAGCGGCGCAGACGCCGATCGGAATGCCGGTGGCTTTTCAAATAGGCGCGAAAGCGGGCGTTTTCGCCTCTATGCTGCTGTTCGAGGCGTTTGATCTGGACGAGGTCGGTTAGCATTTCCTAGAATCAATTATGGCCTCATCAAATGTCGCTTCGGGCGAAGAGTTTTATCGCATCCAGAAACTGCCGCCTTACGTGTTCGCCGTCATCAATGAGATGAAGGCCAAGGCGCGCGCGGCGCAAAAGGATGTGGTGGACCTCGGCATGGGCAATCCGGATGGCTCCACGCCTGAGCCGGTCGTCAAGAAATTGATCGAAGCGGTCGCGCAATCCGCGCAATCATCGTTACTCCGTGTCGCGCGGCATTCCGCGGCTGCGCGCGGAGATCGTGAAGCGCTATCGCACCAAATATGGCGTGGAGCTGGATTCGGAAACCGAAGCGATTGTCACCATCGGCGCCAAGGACGCGCTGGCCCATTTGCTGTTCGCGGTGATTGGACCGGGCGACGCCGTGGTCTCGCCCAACCCCGCTTATCCGATCCATCAGTACGGCGTCATCATGGCCGAAGGCCACGCGTGCATGCTTCCCATGCCGACGCCCGCGGAGTTTCTGAATCGCCTGGAACATCTCTACAACACATCCTCGCGCAAGCCGAAGATGATCCTGATTTCGTTTCCGCATAATCCCACCACGCATTGCGTCGATCTGCAGTTTTTCCGCGACATTGTGGCGCTGGCGGCGCGGCACGGCACGCATGATCGTGCATGATTTCGCCTATGCCGATCTCGGCTTCGACGGCTACGAGCCTCCCAGCATTCTGCAAGTGGAGGGCGCCAAGGAGATCGCGGTCGAGATTTACTCCATGTCGAAGAGCTTCAACATGGCGGGCTGGCGCGTGGGATTCTGCCTCGGGAACAAGAAAATGATCGGGGCTCTGGCGCGCATCAAGAGCTATCTCGATTACGGCGTTTTCCAGCCCATCCAGATCGCATCCATCATCGCGCTGCGCGAGTGCGCCAAGGACACCGAGAAGATCCGCAACGTGTATCAGAAGCGCCGGGATTTGCTCATCGACGGTCTCGATCGCGCGGGCTGGCCAGTGGAACCCCCGCGGGGCACCATGTTCGTCTGGGCGCCCATTCCAGAGAAACATCGCGCCAAAGGTTCGCTCGAATTCTCGAAGCTGCTCCTCGAAAAAGCGCTGGTTGCAGTGTCTCCGGGCATCGGATTCGGGCCGCTGGGCGAGGGCCATGTGCGTTTCGCTCTCATCGAGAATCAGCACCGGACGCGCCAGGCGACGAAGGCGATTCAGCATTTCTTGAAAAAGTAATGCCGGCCAGCCCAACGCAAGCGCCTGCACTGGTGCTTTTTGATATTGACGGCACTCTGATTCGCCGCGCCGGGCCGCATCATCGAGAAGCCTTGGTGGAGGCGATCCGGCGCACGGCCCATGTCGAGACCACTACTGAAGGAGTTCCGGTGGCGGGCATGCTGGATCGCGACATCCTGACTTCGATGATGCTACGCGCGGGCCTGCGGCGCAGTGAAATTCGCAAGCTTATGCCGGAAGTGATCGGCTGCGCGCAATCCATCTATGTTCGCCGGGCGCCGGACATTTCGAAAAAAGTATGCCCCGGCGTTCGCAGCCTGCTGCGGCGCTTGACCGCGCGTGGCGTCGTGATCGGACTGGTCACCGGCAATCTCTCGCGCATCGGCTGGCGAAAGATGGAGCGCGCGGGACTCCGGCGATATTTTCGCTTCGGCGCCTTCGCGGAGCTGGCGCGCGACCGTGCGGGGCTGGTTCGGATTGCCATCCGACATGCACGCCAGGAGCGCTGGATCGGCCGCGAAAGCGCCATTACCCTGATCGGCGATCATCCCAACGATGTGCTGGCCGCGCGGGCCAACGGCATTCGCGCCGTTGCAGTCGGCACCGGGATTGTTCCCCTCGAAGAACTGCAAACGCACTCGCCACTCATCGCCATTCCCGATTTGAGATCGCTCAATTTGGATGACCTTTTGTAATGGAATCCTCATATTGGCATGGGACAATCCAAATGTGTGCCGATTCGCGATCCCGACGACTCTGCTAGTGCTGCTCCTGCCCTTACGGATGCCGGCGCAATCTGACCCCGCTCCACCCGACGGGAATGCGTCGGCTGCCGATCCCGAGACTTGGAACCTCTACTATCAGGCCACGTCCATTGGCCAGCATCACGGAACATTCAATTCGCCGTACGAGGGGCCGCTGAGTCTTGAGGACACTCCCGAGAGCGACGTGTCGCTCACCACGACATTATTCTTCGCTCTTCGCCTCAGCCAGAACACACTGTTTGTTTTCGATCCCGAAATCGCAGGGGGGCGGGGTTTTAGCCACGTGGATGGCCTTGCCAATCCCTCCAACGGCGAACTGCCGCGCGTTGCAACCGCCACTCCCAAGCCGTACCTCGCACGCCTTTATTTCTCGCATGACTTCGGTTTTGGCGATGCGATGGAGCACGTGGAGAGCGATGAAAATCAATTGGCGGGTGACCGCCCCTTGGTCCGCTACACCATCTCAGGGGGACGATTTTCCCTCAGCGATTTCTTTGACGACAACAATTATTCCCACGATCCCAGAACGCAGTTCATGGCATGGGGGCTGATGTACAACGGCGCGTGGGACTATCCGGCGGACACGCGCGGTTACACCTGGGGGATCGTCAACGAGTTTCATACCAGGAACTGGTCTTTTCGGTACGGGGTGGCCGCGGAGCCTACGCGTTGCAAACGGCGGAAGGTTTGACCGGCGGCTTTTTGTCGATCAAGGCCAAACGTTCGAGGAAGAGCGGCGCTATTCGCTCGCGGGCCATGCGGGCGCCATCCGCTGGCTGCAATACCTCAATCGCACCCGATCCGGCAGCTATGTCGAAGCGGTTCGCTTGGCGGAGCAGACGGGGACCACGCCCGACGTCCAGGCTATTACGCCGCCCTGGAACGCTCAAGTATGGAACCGGCGTCAACATCGACCAGGAACTCTTTCGCGATGTCGGAGTGTTCTCGCGGCTGGGTTGGAACGACGGCAAGACCGAAGACTTCGCATTCACCGCCATCGATCGCCTGGCCGAGGCCGGTGTCTCAGTGAAGGGGACCAGCTGGAAGAGAAAAGACGATGTCGTCGCGACGGCTTTCGCGGCCGCTGGAATCTCGGGCGTGCACGCGGTGTATCTCGCAATGGGCGGGCTCGACTTCCTGCTCGGAGATGGCAAGCTCAACTACGCTCCCGAATATCTTTGGGAAAGCTACTACAGCGCGCGCGTAGTTCGCGGCTTGTATGCCACCTTCGACGTGCAGCATTACAACAATCCAGCCTTCAATCACGATCGCGGGCCGGTGTGGGTTGAGTCCATCCGGCTGCACATCGAATTCGGGATCAAGCCGCTCTCAGCAAAATGATTTGCAGTAGCCTAGAGAGATGGATTCAGCTCGTCAACTTCTTCGTCATTCGGTGGCCGCGCTGGCCTATCGCGCGGCAAAACCGCTGCGCGGCGCACCCGACAGTTTTTGCAAGTTTAAGGCATCCGCCGACGCGCGCACGCCAGTTGAGATTCTCGCGCACATGGGCGATTTGTTCGATTGGGCGCTCTCAGCGGCACGCGGGGAGGAACGCTGGGGCAATTCAACGCCGCTGCCTTGGAGTCAGGAAACAGATCGGTTCTTCGCCGCGCTCGCAGCGTTCGATGCGTATCTGGCCACCGAGAGCCCGCTCCATGCCCCGGCCGAGAGACTGCTTCAAGCGCCGATTGCCGATGCGCTTACGCACGTGGGACAGATCGCACTGCTGAGGCGGCTGGCTGCCGCACCTGTCCGCGCGGAAAACTATTACGTCGCGAAAATCGCCGTCGGGTCCGTGGGCGCCGATCAGCCCGCGCCGGTTCACGAATTCTAGTTGGCCTGTTCGCGCCGGGCTTCCGCCTCCACGGCGCGCATCACGCGCAGAGTGTTCCCGCCGTAGATCTTGCGAATGTCCTCCGCCGAATAACCTTTTTCAAGCAAAACGCGGGTGAGGTTGGGGAATTTGGATACGTCCTCCAGGCCGGTTGGCGTACAGGACACACCATCGAAATCGCTGCCGATGCCGACCGCATTTATTCCGCCGATCTTCACCGCATGATCGATGTGGGCGACTACGTCTTCCAGCGTGGCAGGCGGAACTTTCTTGCGATACTCCGCGAGGTCGGCGTCTTCGCCTTTCGCGCCCGGCAAGGTGCTCGACTGCACATTCTTCGCGGCCGCCGCCGACTTCTCCGACAGGAACCCGCAATTGAAGTTAATCTGAATAACACCGCCCTTTTTGCCCAGCGCCGCGATCATTTCGTCCGTCATATTGCGCGGAACGTTGCACAACGCCCGGCAGGAGGAATGCGAAGCGATGATCGGCGCCGTGCTAACAGCCAGCGCATCCCAAAACGTTTTGTCGGCGGTGTGCGAAATGTCGATCATCATTCCCAGCCGGTTCATCTCGCGCACTACTTGCTTGCCGAAAGGCGTGAGCCCGTTGTGATGTTCCACGCCCGATTTGTCGACGTCGCCCGAGGAATCGGCCCAGCTGTTGGTGTTGGTGTGGGTCAGCGTCATGTAGCGGATGCCGAGGTCGAAATAATCGCGCAGCAGTCCCAGGTTGTCTTCGATGGCGTGCCCGCCTTCGATGCCCATCAGCGCCGCGATCTTGCCTTGCTTGTGGATGCGCTCGATGTCGTCGGCGGTGGTAGCGAGCGTGAAGTCATTGGGGTAGCGCTCCACGATGCCGTGCCGGACGGTATCGATCATTTCGAGTGTGCGATGCGCCGAATGGTTGCCATTGACGTAGCTCGAGGAAACATACACCGCGAAAAATTGCGCGCCCACGCCGCCAGCTTTTAGCGATGTGACGTTGGTGTGGCCATCGTTCTTGTTCTTGCCGATGTCGTAGCCGTCGACGGTGCGGCTGGTGATGTCGTTGTGGGTGTCAATCAGCAGCATGCTCCGATGGATGCGCTGGACCTCGGCGTCAGTCACCGATCGCGTTTGCGCGAAGCAGACGCAAAGCAAGACAAGGAGAAGGCACAACGCTCGCATGCCATGAATATAGCGCAGGAGAGGCGACGTTCGACGGCTAGTAGATGAGCCAACCGTTGCGTTTAGCTGGTTTAAATTTGCCTTTGGTCGCGATGGTCGTGCCGATCGGTGTAACGTGTAGTTGGACCTCGATCTTGTTTTCCTTGGCGTTCTTGATCGTAATCGTCAACGTTTTGGACTGAAGTCCGCCGCATTCAACTAAGAATCGTGAGTTCCCGAGCGGAAGATCGGTCCACATCGCTTCTCCCGAGTCGTTCGTTTCCAGGGAGCGAAGGGTGTGGTTCTGCTTGTCAATTAGGGAGATGGTCGCTTTCTGAAGTGCGTCGCCCGCTATGTCCACGACACGAAACCTCGCTCGCCCGGTCGCAGCACACAAGGGGGCGACGGCCGCCAACAGCCCTCCGATCAGCATCGCTCGCCGAGTAGGCAATGTGATCGGGGCCGTACCAAGGAGCGCGCAGATTTTCCCGCCGGACTCCTGCCAAAAAAAGTATCCCACTCACTTGCGGAGTATTGATTAATCGCGTGAACCTGCTTCTGGCACTCCGAGCAGAAGCGTGCGCGGCCGTTACCCTCTAAATCCGCCCATTTTTTCGAACAGGGATTCAGAATCGTGAAATTCCCACCCATGCGGGAAGTATATACCACAAAAAAGAGCCGTAGTGGGTGTCGATCAGCAGCATGGAACGATGGATGCGCTGGACCTCGGCGTCAGTCACCGAACGGGTTTGCGCGAAGCAGCCGCATAGCAAGACAAGAAGAAAGCACAACGCTCGCATGCCATGAATATTGCGCACGCGCATTTCTATTTACGCTTGGTGGGCCTCGTCGGCTGTGATCGGGAGGGCAGATCCAGCGTTTGGCAGTATGGCGCAGGCATGGCTTCGACCGTCCAACCGCGCACAGCGGCCACGGCCGATAATGTATACTATACATCGTGAGGCGTACTCAACTATATCTCGAAGACGACCTGTGGAAGGCGCTCCACATTCTCGCCAAACAATCTCGCAGCACCGTGTCCGAGCTCATGCGCAGAGCCGCCCGAGAGAAGTATCTCGGAGACTCGACCAGCCGCAAAGAGGCACTGCTTTCCGTAGTCGGCTTATGGAAGGATAGGACGGACCTTCCCGATACCGAAACCTATGTGCGTAGCCTGAGGAAGGGCGAACGTCTCAAGCGGTTCTCGAAATGAGCGGTGTCCTGGTGGATACCGACATCTTGATCGAGGTGCTTCGGGGACGAAAGCCTGAGGTGGTTCGAATGTGGTCTCAGACGGTGAGCGAGGAAGAACCACTGTTCTATTCTCCAGTAACGCTGGCTGAGATTCGCCATGGCATGCGGGGACATGAGCGGGAATCCACCGAGCGAGTCTTCTCCCCCATGCTGAGCGTGCCCATCGAGGCGGAAATTGGCGCGCGAGCAGGCGATTATCTTCGCGCCTTCAACGCCAGCCACTCACTGGAACTAGGAGATGCCTTGATCGCCGCGACAGCTTCCATTCACCAGCTCGCTTTGTGGACGCAGACCCGAAAGCACTTCCCGATGAAGGACGTTCAGTTCTTCATCAAGTAAGCCCTCCGAATTTCGCGCAACATAAAGAAATCATTGGATTCTGCCGATCTCTCCACCGGCGGAGATGGAGCAGGATCACAAAAATCGGCTGGTAATCCTCATTCCTGTATTCAATGACTGGCATACCGTCGCTTTGTTGCTTCCCGCTTTAGATAACGCCTTGAAGAACTGCCGGACTCCGATCGATGTCCTCCTGGTGAATGACGGATCCAGCGAGACTGCCGAGCCGGGATTGCTGACGCAAAACTTTGAGTCTGTTCGTTCAGTACAAATCCTGCACCTGCGCCGAAACCTCGGCCACCAACGCGCCATCGCCGTCGGGCTGGTTCACGTTTACACCAACTGGCCGTGCGTCGGCGTGGTGGTGATGGATGGCGACGGCGAAGACCGTCCGCGCGATGCGGCTCATCTGATTGAGGAGTTCCAGCGCTCTGGCGAAAGCGCCATCATTTTTGCCGAACGGGGCAAGCGCCTGGAAAAGGTTTCGTTCCAGCTCTGCTACCGCTTGTATTGCGCCGCCCACTGGATGCTCACCGGAGTGCGCGTTCGAGTGGGCAACTTTAGCATCGTGCCTTGGCAGGCCGTGGAGCGGCTCGTGATCGTCTCCGAGCTCTGGAATCACTACGCGGCGGCCGTATTCCGCGCCCGGCTTCCGTATCGAGCCATCCCCATGGATCGCGGTCGCCGCATGAGCGGCGAATCGAAGATGAATTTCGTGGCCCTTCTGGTGCATGGTCTGAGCGCCATTTCAGTTTTCGGCGACATTGTCAGCGCCCGGCTGCTGCTGATGGCATCCGCCTTCATTGCTTTGCTGGTGGGCGGGGGCGCAACCTTTGCGGGGATGCGTTACAGCGCCCATCTCGCCATCCCGGCCTGGGCCGGTTATACCGCCGCCATTCTCTTCGTAATGCTGACGCAGGCATTGTTGGGAGCCTTCCTGTTGGTATTCACCATCATCAGCGCGCGAGCCAACATGACCTTTATCCCATTGCGCGACGCACCCCATTTCATCGATCGCCAGGAGCGAGTGTTCCCCCTTGACACCCTATCAATACGCCGGCTCCGAGCTGGAAATCTTTGAGAAGGCGCACAACTGGAAAGCCTACTTGCGCCGGTCCATGGAACCGTATCTGCGCGGCTCGGTGCTCGAAGTGGGCGCGGGATTAGGCGCCAACACCCGCCAGTTCGCGGCTCTCAACTTCGATCGCTGGACCTGTCTGGAACCCGATGAGTCGTTGCTCCAACAAATAGAACCGGGCGATCGGCGCGAGCTGGTCTTGGGCGATCTTTCGGCGCTCGATTCGTCGCGTCTGTTCGACGCAATCCTTTACGTCGACGTGCTGGAGCACATTGAGGACGATTCAGCTGAACTTCGCCGCGCGGCCGCGCACCTGAGCTCCGGCGGCTGTCTGATCGTTCTGTCGCCCGCGCATCCATTTCTCTTCACTCCGTTCGACCAGGCCATCGGCCACTACCGCCGCTACACCAGGGAATCGTTGCGGGCGGTCGCGCCTCCCCACCTTCACCAGGAGAAGCTGGTGTATCTGGATTCCATCGGATTGCTGGCTTCGCTTGCCAACCGATTGCTGCTCAATCAGAGCATGCCCACCGCCGCCCAAATTAAGACCTGGGACAGCGTCCTGGTTCCGTGCTCGCGAGTGCTGGACCCGTTCTTGTTTGGCGCGGTCGGAAAATCCGTGTTGGGAATCTGGCGCAATGTTTAGGCCCTGGCAGCGTGCCATTCCGCTGGCCGTTTTCATCGCGACACTTTCGTTGCTCTGGTGGATCTTCGGTAACCGGCTCATTCTGGGAACCAACGACGAGGGCATTTACCTGGACGCCGCCGAACGTATCCTGCACGGCCAAAAGCCTTACGTGGACTTCTTTGGCTATATGAGCCCCGGCAGCTTCTGGATGCAGGCCCTCGCATTCCGGGTTCTGGGTATCTCGCTGGCCGCGGGGCGCGCGCTGGCCGTCCTGTATGTAGCCCTTGAATGCGGCTTGATTTACTGGCTGGTGGAGCGCTTCGCTTCGCGCACCGCCGCCATCGTCACCGCGCTGTTCTTTCTGGCCTTCCAGACGGCCGACCCCAGCATGCTGACGGCGCAGCACCGCTGGGACAGTAGCGCGTTCGCGCTGGCCTCTATCGCCCTGTGCGTCGGTGCGCGGCGTTATGGGCTGATCGCCGCAGGCTTTCTGATCGCATGCGCTACGCTCGCCACGCCCTCGGTGGCATTGGTCGCGATCGTCACGTTAGTCTGGCTGCGCAAGCGGGCCGGGTGGTACCTGCTTGGGATTGCAGTAGCCGCAACGGCCGCCGTCGTTGCGATCTGGCTCAATGGAATATTGCCGGCGCTGATCCAACAATTGGGGTGGCTCTCCAGAAACTATGCTTCCGTGAACGTGATGCCCTATGGCGCCATCATCGGCGGATATGCGGGACTCTTTCAAGGCGCATCCGTTTGGGAGCTGCCCGTTCGCTTATGTGTGGTGGTTTGCCTGGCGCTTCCGGCTTTGTTGCCGATTCTCGCTCTCGCATGCGGCGCCTTCTTTTGGTACAGACGGCGAGACCCGGCGATTCTATATCTGCTGCTCGCGATCGTTGCGCTGGTTGCGTCCACCTATCCGCGCTCGGATGTCGCGCACCTGGCGTATGTCGCGGCCCTGCCCTATGCAGTAGCCGGCATCCTTCTATATCAATTGCTGCCATCGCGTCCGCGCGCCTGGCTAACCGCTTCCATCGCCATATGGGCCGCCGTGTTTGCGTGGCAGATCCAGCTCCCAGGGAATCTGCGACCCGTGCGTACGCCGGCCGGCGAAGTTCGGGCCAGCGCCGCCGAAGCGCCCGTGGTGCAGGAGTTGCTTTCCCGCGTGCGCCCGCGTCAGTCGCTGTTCGTCTATCCCTACAAGCCGCTGCTCTACTTTCTCACGCAGGCCGATAATCCTACGCGCTACTCTTATCTCGCGCCCGGAATGATGACTGGCGCGGACGCCAGCCTCGCTCTCTCCGAGTTGGAAGCTCGTCCGCCTGACTGGGTTCTCTACATGGATTTGGATCGCGCCGAGTTTGAGCGCGTGTTCCCGGCCGCGAAGGGGCTGGACGCGCACTATCCGCAGCTCGAACACTGGATCCAGGCGAATTATCGGAAAACGGGCGATCAGCCCGTGGGCGGGTATGTTCTCCTGCGCAGGGCTGACTAGCGGAAAATCTGCCACCACTTTCTTTTGGCGGGGTGGTGGCCGTCCGCGCCGATCTTCGGTTTCCCGCCGCTGTGCGAGACGCACTTCACTCCGAGGGCGGAGACACTTGCAGTCGCACCTCGAACCGTTCTTCCTCCGCGCTGCGAACGAGGGTTTTGTAGCGTACCGTAAGAAAACCACCCTTGATAACGGAAACGACGCACTCGCCCACGGGAAGCTCCGTCAATACGATCTCGCCTGATCCGTCCGTCTCCTCTTGCCGAATGATCTTCTCGTGAGATCCTCGGACGCTAACGGTTGCCTGTGGCACCCTGGCGCCGGTAGGATCGGTCACCCGGACGCGCAATGTACCGGTCTGCGCCCGGACCGGTAAGGCTCCCAGCAGAACCGCCGTCGTTAGAAGGGCCCGTCGGTTCACGTGATTATTCTACCCAATAAAAAAGCCGCCCCAACTGCCCGGGCGGCTTCTCCTCTGATTCTTGTTCTATTCTTTAATCGCCAAACGATCCCACAGCTTCTTCTTTATCGGCGACCGTCTCGGGCTTCGGTCCCGCGGGCATGATCATCTGCACCAGGTCGGCCGGCGCCGGCTTTTCCTTGAGTATTTGCTCGCGATACAGCTTGGCCATGCGCTCGTTTTCCTGCTGCTTCTGTTTCTCGTCGCGAGCCCGCTTCTTCTCTTCGCGCGCGGTCTTGGCGATGCCCAGATCGTCCAGGTCGTGCTGTTTGGCGTGATTCACATCTTCGGCGCGCAACACCAGCGAGTGATCCTTGCTCGCCAGGTTCAAACTCTTGCCGCCGGCGATGATCTCGTGCCGCCCGTGCTCTTCGTACCACTTGGTGAGCGTCGCGGTCATGTGCATCTTCTCGATGATGTTCCGCCAGCCCACGCCGGTGTTGTAGGCGCAGAAGGAAATCTCGCCTTCCTGCGTCGCGTAGGGGATGATGCACTGCTCGGTACGGCGGAAATCGTAGTTGAACAGATCCTGGAACCACATGCCGGCCACGAACAGGAAGTTCCAGCGGTCGTTGCGGCGCTTGGTGATGTCTTCCATGGTGCGGTCGCCGGTCACCTTGCCGTAGCCGCCCTTCTGGGCTTTCGGCGTCATGCCGAAGCACTTGTCGAACTTCGCGATCAGGTCGGTCAACTTGAAATGGGTCGGCGATTTGAACGGATTGTAGTTGTGCAGCAGCGCCAGGCTGACGCCCATCACGTTCATCCAGCGGCTGCTCCGTGCGGCGTCGTTGATGCGCGCGATGTCCTTCGCCAGCCGATCGGCGTTCAGGAACGCGGTCACCGGCACCGCTTCTTTGGTTTCCTTGTCGCACATCACGGCCATGCCGATGCCGCAGTTGGGATGGCAGCCGCAGCTCAGTTGGCCCCAATCGGCCGACGGCCCGTGCACCAGGTCGGCGAAATCGGAGAACGTGCTCATGAAGGAGATCGGGAACCAGTCGCGAACCGGTTCGCCGAGTCCAGTTTGATTCTTCACGTCGTGCGCCAGGTGCGACAGCGTATAGCGCTGGGCCTGCCGACGCTCGTCGGTGACGGCTTCATCGCGGCCGGTGAACGACACCGGCTGGAAGCTCAAGAACGGGATCTTCTTGGGATTGTCGAGAGCAAAGCGCACCACCGCGCCCACCTGCTCGTTGTTGATGCCGTTGATGATGGTGATCACGGGCACGATGTCGACGCCCGCTTTCCACAGATTCTCGATGGCGCGCAGCTTCACGTCGAACAAATTGCCCACCGCGCGATGCGAGTTGGCTTCGTTGCCGATGCCATCGAACTGCAGATATGCATAGCGCAAGCCCGCTTCGGCGGCCTGTTTGCAAAACTCGGGACTCTTGGCGAACTCAATCCCGTTGGTCGCGGCCTGCACGCTGTTGTAGCCCACTTTGCGCGCATAACGCACGGCGTCCAGGAAGTAAGGCGACAGCGTCGGCTCGCCGCCGGAGAACTGCACCGACATCTGGCGGCGCGGCTTGATGGAAATGGCGTTGTCGAGCAGCGTCTGGATGTCTTCCCAAGTCAGCTCATGCACGAAGCCCACTTGGTTGGCATCCATGAAACACGGATCGCACATCATGTTGCAGCGGTTGGTGAGATCGATGGTCAGAACCGAGCCACGGCCGTGCTTGATGGTGCTGGTTCCGTGATTGTGCAGCTTTTCGTCGGCGTGCGCGCGGATGTCGCGGCCGGGGAAAACGTCTTCCAGATGCTTGAAGAAGGCCGGATCCATGGACATCAGATCTTCAAAGCGGCCGTGCTTGGGGCACTCCTTCACCATCAGGATTTTGCCGTCGCGCTCGATGATGGTGGCCTTGATCTCGCCCACCTTCTCGTTGAGCAGGATCTCGTGCGGCAGTTTGCCGTCCACGATCTGCTGGCGGATCTCGGGGACGCAGCGCGGGCACAGCGAATCGGTCTCGCGCGGCCAGCCCAGCGGCGGCTTCTGCTTCTCGTAGCTCTTCAGCAGCGGCTTGTCGGACCAGGCCGGGGTGAACGACGGGTTCTGGTTGATTTGGTTGAGTTTGTCAAACACAACCCAGGCGGCACCGGCCGCCATGGTGACGGCTTTTTCGACGTACTTGATTGGCTTGTGCATAGCGCGATTGGTGTTTCCGAGTATAAGCCGGGCTGCATTAAAGAGGCTACACCATTGCGTTGAACAGTCCGATTTGCAGTCCCGATGGGGATATCTCTCATCGAACGGAACTGTGAGAAAAGCCGCCGTCCCATTGAAAATGAAAGGTTTAGCTGGGGATGGCGCGACGATAACGCAGGGTGGCGAAGCGTGCTGACGGAAGGGCCGGGCACAGTGCACCCGAACGTCGTAAACTACCTAATCAGCACCATGCGGATCAGCTTGTTTGGCAACCTGGGGATCAGCTTCGCGGGACGCCCGGTCACGGCTGTCAACACCAACCGGCTCCAGTCCCTGCTTGCATATTTGATCCTGCACGGCGACATGCCGCAACCGAGGGAGCGGCTGGCCTTTACGCTCTGGCCGGCTTCCAGCGAATCGCAAGCGCGGACGAATCTGCGTCAACTTCTCCACCATCTAAAACGAGCGCTGCCGGCCGAATGCAACTTGCTTTTTACCGATCATTCGACAGTTCAGTGGAGGCATGGATGCGTCCTGCTCCGTGGACGTTGTCGATTTTCAGGCCGCGATGAAGGAGGCCGCCACCGCTCGAAGGGCGGAAGACCGCGCACGGGAGATGCAATCACTTGCCACCGCGGCGCAACTCTATGAAGACGACCTCCTGCCTGCCCTATACGACGACTGGCTTACGCCGCTGCGCGAACGCTACAGGCGGCATATCGCCGATGCATTGCACCGTCTCAGCTTGCTCTTTGAAGAGCAGCGGGCCTACGCGGAGGCCATTCCGTGGGCCAATCGCCTGGTGGCGCTGGATTCGTTTTGCGAGGCGCACCATCAATTGCTCATCCGGCTGCATGCCGCCAACCACGACCGAGCCAGCGCGCTGCGCGCTTATCACCAATGCATGCGCGTGCTGCGGCGTGAAATGGGCGTGGAGCCCGGGGCCGCGACGCAGGAGCTGTTTGATCGAATTCTGAAAGCGGAGCCTGAAGTTCCCCACGATCTGACCTTGGGATCGCCCGTGTCTCCCGCAGCCAAGCCGGCCTCGCAACTGCAGAAAGTGCGGGCATTGGTGGGCCGCACCATGGAATGGCATCAGTTGGCATCGGCGTGGCAATCCGCGGTAGAGGACGGCCCGCGAGTGGCCGTAATCTCGGGTGAACCGGGGATTGGCAAGACCAGGCTCGCGGATGAGCTATATCAATCGTGCGTTCGGCAAGGCCATGCGGCTGCGCGCAGCCGTTGTTACGCCGGACAGGGGCAAGTGGCGTATGCGCCGGTGGCGGAGTGGCTGCGTTCCGATGCGGTTCGCGCAGGCTGGACGAACCTCGGGCCACAGCAACTGGTGGAACTGGCGCGGCTGGTGCCGGAAATCTGCGAGCAGTTTCCGGAATCGGAACTGCTCAAGCCAGGACAGCCGCGTCCGCTGGTTGAAAGCTGGCAGCGCCTTCATTTTTACGAATCCCTGAGCGCCGCTTTTGGAAACATTCGGAAGCCGGCTCTGTTGTATCCTCGATGACATGCAATGGTGCGATCCAGACTCGTTTGAGTGGCTCAGCGCTCTGCTGACCTCTCCCGCCGCGTCCGGCGTCCTCCTGCTTGGAACGGTGCGGGCGTGAAGAGACGGGCCGCGAACATCCATTCACCAGGTTCTTGGCGGGGCTGCGGCAGGCGGGGATGGTTCTGGAAATTCCGCTGGAGCCGTTGGATGCCGAGGAGACGGCCGAACTGGCGCGCCTGGAATCCGCGAAACCGCTCGCAAGCGAGAATCTGGGGGAGATCTTCCGGGCCACTCGGGGCAATCCGCTGTTTGTGGTGGAGAGTGTACGCGCCGGACTGCAGAGCACCCGTGTGCATGCCGTGATCGCTGCGCGCCTGGCGCAACTTACCGCGGCTTCTTACGAACTGGCTGGCTTGGCGAGCGTGGTGGGGAGGCCGTTCTCCTTCGAATTGCTTGAGAAGGCTACCGATTGGGACGAAGGCAGCGTTTCCCAGGCGCTCGACGAACTGTGGCGAAGGAGGATCATCGAGAGCCGCGGAGCGGCGGAGTACGATTTCACGCACGACCGCCTGCGCGAAGTAGCCTGCTCGGAGCTGGGCCTGGTGCGTCAACGTTACTTGCACCGGCGCGTGGCGCGGGCGCTGGCCGAAGTGTATGCGGCCGACATCGAAAGCTGGAGCGGGCAGATTGCCTCGCATTTCGAACAGGCCGGAATGGCGGAGGAGGCCATCGAGTATTATCACCGTGCGGCCGCTTATGCCGGCAGCGCTATGCGGACACCGAAGCGGCGGATCTGCTGCAGCGCGCTCTGGCCCTGTGCCGGGGATTTTCGGAGTCCGGCCGCAGGCTGAAACAGGAACTGGATTTGCTGGTCGCCCTGGGGTCGGCGCTGGTGACGACAGAAGGCTACTCCGCGGTGGAAGTCGGCGAGACATATGAGCGGGCGCTGGATCTTGCTCGGCGGCTCGACGATCGCAATACTCTGGTGACTCTCAGCGGCGCGTGGGTCTTTCACATCGTGCGGGGCGATCTCGAAAAAGCGCGGCAGTTCAGCCTTGAATTTCTGAACGTGGCGGAACGGAAGCCTACTCAGGGAGCGATGGTGACGGGTAACTTCATCCTCGGGAGCAGCCTGTTTCATTTGGGCCGGTTGGAGGATTCACTCCGGCATATGACCGTGGCGATCCGCGCGCACAGCGGCCCCGCGGAATCCGTACTGGCACTGTTCGCCGGGCCGGATATTGGCGTCTTTTGCCGCTCCTATCTTGCCCATCTCGCGTGGCACCGTGAAGACGGGGATCAGGCCGAAGAGCAGGCCGCGCAAGCGATGACGGCGGCCAGGCAGATGCGTCACCCTTTCAGCCAGGCGATCGCGCTCAACTATGCAGCGATGCTGCACGCCTTCCGGAACGACAGCCGTGCGGCGCTCGAGCGCGGACGGGAAGCGGTGGAACTGTGCAGCCGCCACGGCTTCGCCTATTACCTGGCGATGGCGAATGTCCTTACTGGCTGGGCGGAGGCCGCCGAGGGTGATGTGAACGGCGGCCTGGCACAACTTCGCGAGGGGCTGGAGGGTATGCGCCGGCTGAACGCTGAACTCCGCCTGCCGTACTATTTCACGTTGCTGGCGGACACATTTGGACGCGCTGGTCAGGTGGGTGAGGCCCTGGCCTGCCTCTCCACCGGCTTTGCATTCGCCAGCAAGAACGGCGAGGCATGGGCGGTAGCGGAGTTGCACCGCGTCCAGGGAACGCTGCTGGCCGCCGGCGGGAGGTCCGAAGCGGCGCGCGCCAGCTTCCAGCGGGGCCTGGAGGCAGCGCGGCGGTCGGGTTCGCTGGCATTCGAGCGAAGATTGTCCATTCTTGCGGACCGAACGGCTGAAACCAGTTCTACAGAACGCTCTTAGAACGCCACGCCGGGCAAAGTGGATGTAGGAGAAACTGAGATGTCCTTTGAGCAAGCTATTACCGAGTTTCGCGGTCAGTTCCGGGGCGCAGTGATCGAGCCGCAAGATGCGGCGTATGAGGAGGCGCGGAAAGTCTATAACGGGATGATCGATCGCAAGCCCAGGCTAATCGCCAAGTGTACCGATGTCGCCGATGTAATGGCCGCCGTGCGGATGGCGAAAACCAATGGTTTGCAAGTTTCGATCCGCGGCGGGGGGCACAACGCAGCCGGGCTAGGCGTCTGCGACGACGGCCTGGTGATCGATCTGGCGCCGATTAACTATGTGCGAGTGGATCCTTCTTCGCGCACGGTCCTGGTGGGTGCGGGCTGTAAGTGGAGCGACGTGGACCATGCGACGCACGTCTTCGGCTTGGCTGTGCCGTCGGGCATAGTATCGAGCACCGGAGTTGCCGGGCTGACGTTGGGCGGAGGGATGGGACACTTGACCCGGAAGTATGGGCTGACGATCGACAACCTGCTATCGGTGGATATGGTGCTGGCTGACGGCAGTTTCGTGGTCGCGAACTCTGAGGAGCATGCAGACCTCTTCTGGGCGGTGCGCGGCGGAGGGGGGAACTTCGGTGTGGTGACATCGTTCCTGTTTGAGGCCCACCCGGTGGATACCGTCTGCGCAGGCCCGATGCTCTGGAATCTGGAAGACGCGGCGGACGTGATGAAGTGGTACCGGGAGTTCATCACGCAGGCGCCCGAAGAAATGAATGGCTTCTTCGCAATGCTGAGCGTGCCGCCGGGGCCGCCCTTTCCCGAGGAATTGCACCTGCGCAAGATGTGCGGGATCGTGTGGTGTTATCAGGGCTCGATGGAGCAGGCGAATACTATTTTGGAATCGATCCGCGGCTACCGCCCGCCGGCTTTCGAATTCTTCGTGCCGATGCCGTTTCCGATGCTGCAGGGAATGTTCGACGGTATATATCCCAGCGGTCTGCAATGGTACTGGAAGGCCGATTTCTTCAAGGAACTCAGCGACGCCGCGATTGAGAAGCATGTGGAGCAGGCATCCCTTCTGCCGACCTGGCAATCCACCATGCACCTGTATCCGGTGAATGGAAAAGTGAATCGAGTGGACGAAACTCAGACCGCGTTCAGCTATCGCGATGCGGTCTGGAGCGAGGTGATTGTGGGCGTAGACGCCGATCCGGCGAACTGTGCGAAGATCACCGATTGGGCCAGGAGCTATTACGATGCCCTGCACCCTTTTGGAGCGGGCGGAGCCTACTTGAATTTCATGATGGAAGAAGGCGAGGACCGGATTCGGGCGACGTACCGGGGAAACTACGGCCGGCTGGCGGCAATCAAGGCAAAATACGATCCCGCTAACTTCTTCCATGTGAATCAGAATGTGCGCCCGGTATCGCCCGCCGTCTCCAGCGCCGGGTAACCGGGAAGCGCAAAGTCTCCAAAGAACAACCATGCCACGCCGCGATATACTAGATCCTGCGCCGAGGCAACGAAATTCCCGGCACACAAACTGGAGATCAAAAGATGAAACGCACCGTATCAATCGCTCTCAGCGTATCGGCGTTTGCCGCCTTCGCGCTCGCGCAGGCGCCGAGCGACGCCGTTCAAAAGGCCCTGTTGGCCGCCCCGACGCGGATGAAGAAGGAAGACGTCACCGTCATCAAGTGGAAACCCGACTTCACTTACGACACCTTGCAGAAGGGTAGCAGCACGATGGTCTGCTACGATCTGTCGGGATTTCCCGGGCACCCGCCATTCACAGTGGAATGCACCAGCAAGGGCAACCTGGACCGCGTCGCTCAGAATCTGAAGTTCGAAGCGCTGGGGGACAAGGCGAAGGTTCAGGCCGCGTTCGAAGCCGCCGAGAAGGACGGAACCAGGGTGAAGCCGGAGTTCGGATCGGCGTTCATCCACTTTATGGGCCCCGACCAGGAGCACGCTTTTCACCACACCACCATCGCCGTCCCCGGCGCAACCGCGCAGTCGCTTGGACTGCCCGATAAACCGAGCCAGGCTGGCGCATGGATCATGAATGCCGGCACCAGCACCGCGCACATCATGACGCCGGGCTCCTAAAATAAAGTGAAGCCGCTACTCTTCGGTCTGCTTGCCATGGCGCTGGTCGCGGCGCCCGGCAAGCAGACGTTCACTGGCGTGGTTACCGACAGCATGTGCGAGAAAGGCGACCATTCCGGCATGCGAATGGGGCCGACTGACGCAGAGTGCACCAATGCCTGCGTCAGCGTGCATGGCGCCACCTACGTTCTCTATGACGGGAAGCAAGCGTACGAGCTCAGCGATCAGAAGACACCGGAGAAGTTCGCCGGAAAAAAGGTGACGGTTGTCGGAACGCTGGACGCCAAGGCCAAGAAGATTCAGGCGGACTCAATCACCGCGGCAAAGTGAATTAGCTCAGGGCGACGGTCAGATCTGTCGCCCGAAAATCGCCGCCGGTAGCGAGCACCGGTTCACCACGCAGCGCGGCCAGGGCGTAGACCGCGCAGTCGCCGAAATTGAGCTGCGCCCGATGGCCCAGGCCTTTGCCAAAGCGTCCAAACGCGCCGATCGCGGCCTTGGCTTGCGCTGCGTCGAATGGAACAATCTCGCAGCCCAGTTCCTCAACCAAGCGGTAAAGCAGGGGAACGGATTGCGCGCCCAGCCGGGATCGAAGGATCATGCCGGCCTCCAGCAGCGAGACCGAAGACAACTCCCGGCTAGTTGCGTGTTCGATGGCGGCCAACAGCTTGGGCTGAGTTGGCTCGCCCAGCGCGATTGCGATTACCGCGGATGTGTCAATTACCACGGGCTGGCTGCCATTCGCCTAACTGGGAAGGCCAAATTCGTCATATCCAAGAATTTCGTCATCGGTCCGGGAGTCCAGGAGTCGCATCGCGGCGATCTTCTTTTGGATGGCGTCCACCTTCTTCCAATCGATCGGCCGAACCTGACCTTGCGCTTGGACTTTCAACGAGCGAATGACCGCCTCGGTAAGGGTGACACCCATTTTCTTACTCACCTTCTCAGCCAGGCTATGCGCGGCAGGATTCTTGATGTACAACGTCCTCATGAAATGATTATACACTTTTGGGCAATCCCCAGGTATATACCAGGCTGAGGGATAGCGGGAACCCGTGGGAGCCTCATTCCTCGGTCCTCGCGTTGGCGCAGTTTGCCAGCCTGATCGCCGCCGGCTGGATCGTTTGGTCAGCGTCGTCGTCGTTCCGGTTCCCTCGATCTTTGGCGGGCACTGTGCGCCAAGCTTGCGCGCTTGCGCTGATTGCGATTCTGTGCAGCGGTACAATCTTAATCGTTTTCTTGCTGCTGAGCGCCCGATCTCTGGTATTTGATGCAGTTCGGCTTGTGCTGCGGACGGATCGAGTTACAGGATGTTCACCGCCCGGGCCGCCAGCAGCGCCACGGTCACCAGCGAAATTAAGGCCTGCATCATCATCATCACCTTCGCCCAGCGCGAGAGAACCGGGACATCGGTGGGCGAAAACGCCGTGCTGGTGTTGAAGGCCAAGAAAAGATAATCCACGAAGCCCGGCCGCCAGTTTTTGTCGCTTTCCCAGGGAGTGATCATCTGGGGAAATAGGAACGCGCCTTCGTCATGCGTATCCAGCAAGTCGCGCTGATTCGGGCCGCCGGCATCCAGGCGCCAATACCAGGAGGCGAACACCAGAACATTCACCACCCATAGCGCCGCGGCGGCTCGCAAGAGTTCCCCCGGAGGGTCCAGATGCCGGGGCAAACGCAGAATCAGCAATGCCAGCGACCAGACCATGGAAGCGGTGACGACGCCCGCCGCCGTGTGGCTGAGTACGCGATTCAACAGCATTTTGCCCGTCCGGTGGGCCACTACCGTCGGTATCAGCAACGCCGTCACAATGGCCAGCAAGAGCCATTCCTGGCCGAAACGAAGCGGAGCGGGAATAACGAAATGCAAGCCGCCAGTGGCCAGGAGAGCGAGTAGGGCGGGCCAGCGGGGCTCGGCGGTACGTGGTCCGCGCCGGTCGGCGGCCCGGGGTCAGAACCTTAGGCGGCGGCATATGGGACAATGTACCAAGTCACCTCCCCATGAAGGTTGTGGTTCAGAGTTCGTCTTTGATCTTTACGTTGCTCTCGATCGTTCTGAACGTGCCGATCACGCGCGTTAAGCGCAAGCCGGTTGGTCGGGAAGAGACTCGCCGAGAGGCGAGCAGGGTAACTCGGCTTGTAGCGTCGCGTTCGAAAAAAGATAGCTATGGCCATCTCGCCCCAGTTCGCATTGGTTCCCCCGCGCCCGAAGTTTCGCACGATTCTCCGGGCTGCATTTATTCGTTCGATCTGAATGGAAACGTGGTCGAGATGAACGCGGCCATGGCGGACGTTCTGGGCTACGCGCGCGAAGAGGCGGCGCGCATGAACCTGGGCCAGCTGCTGGAACCGGAATCCTGGAAGAGATCCCGCGAGCAGATTCTCCTGCAACTTGGAGGAGGCGGCCTGCAACAGCTGAGTCTTACCGCGATCGCGCGCGATGGCAGCCTTGTGCGGCTGGCTGTGGTCAGGCGATTGTTGTTCGAACGTGGCCGTCCGGTGGCAGTTCAGGATGCTGGACGAGTGCTGGCCGATCACGCGCCGGTCAGTTCGCGGCTGTACGACAATTCCAACACCAGAAGCCAGGCGAGTCCGAGCCGCTTCGCCGAACAACTGAAGCAGTTGCACCGGCTGAGCACCACCAGCTACGTCGCGTTGGAGCAAGCGCTGGAGGATCATCTGGAAACCGGCTGCCGGACTTTTCCATCTGCCCGTGGGCGTCTTGCTTCAAGTGGAAGGCTACCATGAAGTGCAAGGTTCCCATGGGCTGGTTCAAGCTTCGTGCGGCGCCGCCGGCCTGCAGGGCGGCGTCACCATCCCGTTGTGGCAGACGCGCGCCTACACCGTAACCAGCCGGCTGCGGACGGTGACGGCGTCCGAGCCGAGCCGTGGCGGACGGCGGTCCCCGCGATCGAATTTGAAACGTACATCGGAACGCCGGTCTGGCTGGGATCCGAATTATTCGCGACTCTTAGCTTCTCAGGGCCATTCGACGGCGCTCCGCGAATTTTTTCGCAATCCGACCGCGAACTGATCGAATTGATGGCGCGCAGCGTTGGGCGCGTGGTTCTGGAACACCGCATCCAATCCGAGCGAGACCGGCTGCAAAGCCTGGAGAAGAACCGCAACCGCGTGCTCGAAATGGTGGCCGAGAACGAAAGCATCGCCACCATTCTGGAAGAAGTGGTGCACCTGGTGGAGGCGCAATGCCCGGGAGCGCTTTGCTCCTTGCATGCTGCTGAAGGATGAGATGCTCACCTGGGTGTCGGCGCCCGGATTTCCCGCCGAAGGTTTGCGGCTGTTAAAGCCGTACCGCGTGTTGCGGGACACCGCTGGTCTGGCGGTGGCGGAGGTGGCTCGAGGTACGGTGTTCTGGGACGACGTTCGCGGGTGCCCGTTTTGGGCGGACCGCGCTCACTCTGGCCGGGCAGCTCGGGATTGAGTCCTGCCGTTCCACGCCCATTTTGTCAGCGGACGGTATGCTTCTCGGAATGCTCGCGCTGCACTACAAAGCCGGGCAGCCGAGAGACGACAGCGATGCCGAGTTACTGCAAGCCGCCAGCCGTCTGGCCGCGCGGGCCTGGAACAGCGCGGGTTCACCGAGCGGCTGGAGTTCCAGGCGCGGCACGATTCACTCACCGGCCTGCCCAATCGCTCCTACTTCATGGAGCTGCTGGAGGCCGCTCTGCTGGACGCCAGCGATCGTTCCGGAAGCCTGGCGGTTCTGTTCATCGATCTGGACCGCTTCAAGCAGATCAACGATATCCTGGGCCACGCCATGGGCGACCGGCTGTTGAAGGAAGTGGGCCAGCGTCTGAAACGGTTGCTGACCGAAGACGATCTGGCCGGGCGCATGGGCGGCGACGAGTTCACCATTGTGCTGACGCGCCAGCCGGACGAGCAAACCGCGGTGCTGGCATCGCAGGAATTCCTGAATGCTTTTCGAGCGCCGCACCAGATTGAGGACAACGAGCTGTTCGTCACCGCCAGCATCGGCGTTGCGCTGTTCCCGCGGCACGGCCAGACCGTTGCGGAGCTGCTGCGGAACGCGGACCTGGCGATGTACCACGCCAAGAATAGCGGCAAGAACGACGTGGTGGTGTTCCGCGCCAAGGATCATACCGCCAGCCTGGAGCGGCTGCGCCTGGAAAACGCGCTGCGCCGCGCGCTGGAGCACCAGGAATTCGAGCTGCTCTATCAGCCCGTGGTTAGCATGAACGGGAAAGTGGAGGGGCTGGAGGCGCTGCTCACGTGGCGGCATCCGATTTACGGAACCATTTCGCCCAAGCAGTTCATCCCCATCGCCGAAGAGACCGGGCTTATCATCGATATCGGATCGTGGGTCATCCAGCGGGCGTGTCTGGAAGCAGCCAGCTGGCACAAGGCCGGCCATCGCGCGGCGCGGATATCCGTCAACGTGTCGGCTTTGCAGTTTGAGCGGCGGGATTTTCTCGAAACCGTGGCTGCGGCGCTGGCGTTGAGCAAGCTGCCTCCCGACCGCCTGGAACTGGAACTGACCGAGAGCTACATCATGAAGGACCTTCCGCAAGCGGCCGCCCGCTTGACGCAGATCCGGAATCTGGGCGTCAGCATCGCGATCGACGATTTCGGCACCGGCTATTCGTCCTTAAGCTACCTGAACAAGCTGCCGGTGGATTCGCTCAAGATCGACCAGTCGTTCCTGCGCAATCTGCATGAACCGGAAGGGTCGCTCGCGGTGATCCAGAGCATCGTGCGCATGGCGCACAGCATGAACCTCAGCGTGGTGGCGGAGGGGGTGGAGACGCGCGCCGAGCTGGATCTGGTTCGCGTGCTGGGCTGCGACAAGGTGCAGGGCCACGTGTATGGACCGGCGCGCCGGCGCGAGGAGATGGAAGCGCTGCTGGCGGCCAACGATTCGTTGCGGCCGGTGGATGCGTAGAGAAACGCTCCCTCACGGTCGCGGTTACTCTAGCCCGTAGCAGAAAGCAGGCCGGCCAATTCTCGAAACTGCGCCACCCAACGGTTGCATCGCGGACCTGTGGATAGATATTTTGCAGCACCTCGTAGCAGCGGTTCTGTACCGACCACAGCACCAGCGGAAACGGCAGCGAACGCGCCGCGATCAGATTTTCGCGGAATTTTGTCAAGACGCGCCAGATTCCTGGGATCTTCGAAAAAACAGCTCGGCGCCTTTTTCGAGATTGCGGCGCAGCACGATTTCAAGGCCGCCCTGATCCAAGGGAATTCCGGCGATGCGCATTTCTTCCAGCAGACCCTGGATGGCGGCCTGATCGAGTTCGGCGAGCGCCAGCGCCTGCCGCAGCAGGCCATTCAAAGCCACTTCGGCCGCGGCTTTGAGCTCGCTGGGGATGGGAATGCCACAGTCGCTCATGAAGCGCAGCAACTGCGCCTGGTCTTCGTAAATCTCGCGCGCCACGGAGAAGGAATGCTCCACCGTGGATTCCAGCACCTCGGTCAGAACCTTGCGCTGCTCGTCGCGGAATAGATTCTTGAGCGAATAGGTGTGGCCGGCAAATCCCTGGTCCAGGCAGTGAATGGTGGCCGCCAGGTCCGAACGGCTGAAGGCATCGCGCGTGGACTTGCTCAGATCGCGATAGGCGTCCTCGGAGCGGTACAGCGCCACGCCGCCGTGCAGATTGTGGTCTCCGAAGTGGAGCACGCCGAACATCAGCATCTCGGAATCCTGCGTAATTTCCGAGGTAAAGCGCGCCTTGCCGAAGGCCAGCCGCATTTTGCCGGAGCGCTTCAGGCGGTAATCTTTGTTGTCCACCGAATAGGCGTAAATGCGCGTGTTGTCGGGGTAGCTTTCAAACAAGCGAACTCATGGCGTAGTGCGCGCCCAGTTTGAGCAGATCCACGCTGGCGGGTTTGACGAACTTCTCGTAGATCGGCCGCGCCGTCGCCGTGCTCGGGAATGATTGCTCTTGGCGAGCGCCAGCTTTTCCAGGAAACGCCGCTCGATGTCGATTGCCGAACAGCTCTTCGGCCAGTTGCACCACGCGTCCGGCGTATTGGATCACCTGCACCGTTTCGATGCCGGTCAGCTCGTCGAAGAACCAGCCGCAACTGGTGTACATCAGCATGGCGTGGCGCTGCATCTCGAGCAGCTTCCAGATGTTCACGCGATCGCGCGCCCTTCACGGTCTTGCGCCGGAAGTTGGCGGCGGCGAAACGCTCGCGGCTTTCGGGCGAACGGTCCAGAATGACGTGGATGTAGTTGTTGCGCGCCGCCCAGGGATCTTTGAAGAAACGCCCGGCCATTTTTTCATAGCAGGGCGCGATCTCGTCCCGCAGCCAATCCAGCGCTTCGCGCAGAGGCGCGCGCCATTCCTGATTCCACTCGCCGTGCCCGCCGGAGTTGCAGCCGCAGTTGGCGTTCCAGCGGCCCACGCCGTGGACGCAGCTCCAGGCGGTGTTCTCGAGAATCTCGACGTCGTGTTCGGCCGGATGCTTTTCCAGAAACTCGCCGTAGTTGGTGACCTTCGCCAGGCCGCTGGACTCGATGTGATCCAGCGCATAGGCCAGCGCCATGTCGCCGAATGCATGGTGATGCCCGTAGGTTTCGCCGTCGGTCGCGATGTGGGCCAGTTGCGGGCCCTCGCGCTGATCCGAAAATGCGTCCAGAAGCCGCCGCGCGAAACGGCCGCCGTCGTTCAGCAGCCGTTCAAACGCCACCGCCTGCGAAACCGGCCCGTCATAGAAGAACAGATTGATGGAGCGGCCCGACGGCAGCTTCTGGCGGTAGACACGCGCCGGGTCGATGCGCTGGCCGGTGACGTCGATGCCATCCATGGACTTGGCCTGCGAGGGCGCCAGGATGGTGAACTGGATGCCGTGTTGCGCCATCAGGTCCAGCGTTTCCAGATCCACGGCGGTTTCGGGAAGCCACATGCCTTCCGGATCGCGGCCGAAGCGGAAGCGGAAATCCTCGATGCCCCAGATCACCTGCGTCAGCTTGTCGCGCGCATTGGCCAGCGGCATGATCATGTGGTTGTAGCACTGCGCGATCGCCGAGCCGTGTCCCGAGAAGCGCTGCGCGCTGGCGCGGTCGGCATCCAGAATTGCCTGATAGGTCTCGGGCGCTTTGTCCTTCATCCAGGACAGCAACGTGGGGCCGAAGTTGAAGCTGATGCTGGAGTAGTTGTTGACGATTTTCGCGATGCGGCCTTCTGCGTCCAGAATACGCGCGGCGCTGTTGGGCGCGTAGCATTCGGCGGTGATGCGCTCGTTCCAATCGTGATAGGGAGCCGCGGAGTCCTGCAGCTCGATGGCTTCCAGCCACGGATTCTCGCGCGGTGGCTGATAGAAATGGCCGTGAATGCAAAGATATCGGTTTTCGTTCACGCTGTATGCGGCTACCGGGCCGGTCTTCACCACCACGGCGGTGCCGTAACAAAGCACCTCGGTCACTCCTTGCATGATCTCGGTTGCATCGTAGCGAACTCCCACCACGGCGTTGGCGCCCAGTTGCGCGGCGTGTTGCGCCATGCGCTGATAAGCGTGGGCGCGGGCTCTTCGCACAGATTGGTGACAGAGCGTGATGTACCGCCCACAATGGTCTGCAAGCTGGCGCCCAGGGTTCCAAAAATGGAGGGAGCGTTTGAGCGCACTATAGCATGGGCGCGGGTCTCTTCGCACAGATTGGTGAAGAGCGTGATGTCGCCGCCCACCATGGTCTGCAAGCTGGCGCCCAGGGTCCCAAAATCGAACGGGAGCGCACGATGATGCCTCGTACGATGCCGATAGTCCGGTCAATGGTGAAGCCATCCAGGGTGAACGCCGTCGTCACCATGGAATCGAGCACGGCTAGTGAATCGTCTTCCATCGCGGTAAGGTTAGTATTTTAACATTGGCGGCGAGGTCATGCGTGCGTTCTGGATTCTGACATTCTACTTAAGAGGAAAATCGCCCTCATAATTCTTTGATCGGCAGTTTGAACCAGTTGCAGAAGCAGGACGCGCGATCTCAAAAAAGGGCTTGAGCTTGTCTACGGACCGCTAATTTCGTGAGCGCTCGATCCTTGCGACGCGCTCTTCGATCAGCCCAGGCGTTCGTCGAACTCGCGCACCGCAGCCGAGGTGCCACGAGCGCGGACTTCGAAGGTTTGCGCCCAGTTGTGAAAGGCGCTCAGCAACTTCGTTTCCGTCGTTTCGATTCTTTCTTCCATGCGATTTTCAGCCGCATCGATGCGCGCAGTGAGACGGCCCTCTAGCTGCGCTAACGCCTGTTGTAAGTCGGGATCCACGAGTCCAGCATATCACTCCTGCGGCTTTTCCTCATCTACCCTAGGCCGAAATTCCCAGCCTGCCGATGAAACTAAGTAGGTAGACGCGATGTCCTCGCCGTCGTTTGAAGAGAATTTAATGGAGTCTATCTAACTGATTATGCAGCCGACAATGTCGGAGCCACGTCCAAAGAGTGGGGCCGCTCGTGCCCGGTGATATATTTGAGAGTCACTCGTTAGTCCATGCCCTTTCAGATTCAACCGGTTAAGGAATTCCTTGTCCGGCCTGCTCTACCATCGGCGCATCGCTCGCATGAGCGAACTGGCCTACAACGTCCTGTGGAGCTGGGACCACACGGTGCGATCCCTGTTCCGGAGGTTGGATTCGGCGCTGTGGAAGAATTGCGGCCACAATCCGGTTCTGATGCTGGGACGGGTGCCGCAAGCCACGCTGGAACGCGCCGCTGCGGATCCCCGATTTCTGGCGGCCTATCGCAGGGCCTGCGACCGCTATTCCAGCTATCTGGAACGCACCGAGCCCGGCCGACGATCGGCTGATCGCGTATTTTTCGATGGAGTACGGGCTGGTGGAATGCATGCCGATCTATGGCGGCGGATTGGGCGTGCTTTCCGGCGACCACTTGAAGGCTGCCAGCGATGGCGCGGTTCCGCTGGTTGGCGTGGGCCTGCTGTACCAGAAAGGCTACTTGCAGCAGTCGCTCAATCCGGATGGCTGGCAGCAGGAACGCAACCCGGTCAACGATTTCTACACGCTTCCGGTGCGCCCGGTCCGCGACGAACGAGGGCAAAGACCTGATGGTCTACCGTCAAGCTGCCCACCGGCCCGGTTTCTATCAAGATCTGGAACATCGACGTGGGACGCGTGAAGCTGTATCTGCTGGACACCAACATTCCCGAAAACGAGCGCGCCGAGGATCGCGAAATCACCGCGCAACTTTATGGCGGCGACAATCTGACGCGCATCCGCCAGGAGATCGTGCTGGGCATCGGCGGCCTGCGCGCGCTGGACCGGCTGAACCTGAAGCCCACGGTGTGGCACATGAACGAGGGTCACTCCGCGTTTCTGGCCATCGAGCGCATGCGGCGGTTCATCAAAGAGTACAAGCTCACTTTCGAGGAGGCCTTCGAAGCCTGCCGGTCCAACAACGTCTTCACCACGCACACGCCGGTGCCGGCCGGCATCGATCTGTTCGATCCCGGATTGCTGTATGAGTATTTCGGCGAGTATTGCTCGGAGAGCGGCATTCCGTTCGAGAAGTTCCTGGCGCTGGGCCGCTTCCGTCCCGAGAATCACCACGAGCCGTTCTCCATGGCCATCTCGGCCATTCAGACCTCGGCGTTCCGCAATGCGGTGAGCAGTCTGCATCGCCAGGTCTCGCAGGAAATGTGGCAGGACCTGTGGCCGAAGCTGCCGGTGTGGGAGGTGCCCATCACCTCGGTAACCAACGGCGTGCATCTGCTCACCTGGCTCAACGGCGATCTGGCGCAGCTCTACGATCAGTACCTGCAGCCGGACTGGCGCGAGCGAAATTCGGACCCGCGCATCTGGGATCTGGTGGAGGATATTCCGCCGCAGGAGCTGTGGGAGGCGCATCGCCGCCGCAAACGGTATCTGGTTTCTTTCGTGCGCGAGCGCGTGGTCACGGCCGCCGTCGGGCGCAAGGCTCCGGCCGCCGAGCAGCGGCGTTTGGCCGAAGTGCTCGATCCGGACGCCTTCACCATCGGTTTCGCGCGCCGCTTTGCCACTTACAAGCGAGCCACTCTGCTGTTCCGCGACCTGGAGCGGCTGAAGCGGCTGCTGACCAATCCCGAGCGGCCGGTGCAGATCGTGATCGCCGGCAAGGCGCATCCGCGCGACCTGCCCGGCAAGACTCTGATTCGCGAAATCGTGCAGCTTTCGCGCGCGCCCGAGATCGCCAAGCACATCGTTTTCGTCGAGGACTACAGCATCGAAGTGGCGCGCGAACTGGTGCAGGGCGTGGACTTGTGGCTGAACAACCCGCGGCGCGGCGAAGAAGCCTGCGGCACCAGCGGCATGAAAGCGGGCATCAACGGCGTGCTGAACCTGAGCATTCTGGATGGCTGGTTCGACGAAGGCTATGAAATCTCCGGCGGCTGGGCCATCGGCGACCGGGAGCCGTACTCCGACGACCAGGACGAGATGCACGCCCGCGCCATCTACTCCATGCTGGAAAACGAAATCGTGCCGATGTACTATCAGGACCGCGAGGGCGGCGTGCCGGTGGAGTGGATGCGCCGGGTGAAGCAGTCGCTGATGCATCTGAGCCACCAGTTCAACTGCCGGGCGAATGGTGGGTGAGTACCTCTCGCAACTCTACGAGCCCGCCCATCAGGCCTACCTGGAGGTGTCGCACGATTGCTTCCAGCCGGCCCGCGATCGCGCGCGGTTGGAACCAGCAGGTCCAAGAGGTCTGGGATAAAGTCGGGTTCGTTGAAATCGGTCCGGGGCCGGATGTTTCCGTGCTGACCGGGCTCCCCATTCCGGTTCGAGCGGTGGTGAATCTGGCCGGACTTTCGCCCAAAGATGTGCGCGTGGAAGCTGTGGTCGGCCGCATCGGCGTGAACGGGAATCTCGAGGAAACTCAGGTGATGACGCTTCCGGCGGTGGAGCAGGCCGGCAACGAATATGTGTTCTTGAAAGAGTTCGTGCCGCATCAAACAGGCAGGCTGGGGTATTCGCTGCGAATTAGTCCGAATCACTACGACGATCCCCTCACCCGGCCCTGCAACTCCTTGCTGAAATGGAGCGCGGATTGAGCCTGATATCCAAAAAACTGCTTAGTACTCGAAACCTTTAGACTACCGTCAATGGTAACCGGATCTCGTGAGATTTCAGTAGCTTCTGGCATTGATTCGTGGTACATACTTATTTAGGCGCAAGCGGGACAACGTCTTTTCCAGCTCTAGCCGGTTCCCGCAGCTATCCTCCGCATCGATCCTCAAGCTAACAAGCAGTGGACCTGTGCCGAACACCTCCACAGGTAAGGTTGCGAGAGCGCGAGATCCAGGAGTCGATTTTATACATGGACGACGACCGTAAGTACCGACAACGGGGCTACATGGACACCAACGGTGGATCCAGAGAGCGCCAGCTCACCGACCGGCCTAAGCCCACCGGCCCCCGGCCGCCCATCGACGTCACCGGCCCGCGCCTTCCCCGGCTGCTCCAAAACGTAGTGGCGGCTCGCTGTTTTAACTGCTCCACGGCGCTCTCGCCCGATATCGATTGGAAGGGCAAATGTCCCAAGTGCGGTACGGCGTTGCACTGCTGCAAACAGTGCGCGCATTTTGAACCCTCCACCCGCTTCCAATGCCTGAAGCCGGTGCCAGTGCGGATCGCGGTGAAGGATCAGGCCAACGAGTGCGAACTGTTCAAGCCGCGCGTTACCGTGGCCCGCGACGCGGCGCCCGGCCAACCACCATCCTGCCGCCCCTTCGCAGCAGGTTCCGCGAACTCCCAACGACGCTCGCGCCGCCTTCGACAATCTGTTCAAGAAGCCGGAATAGGCGCTCGCTTAGGCTCGCGCGGGGTTAGCAGGGACCGCTTCCTCCGGTCGCGGTTCGATGTTGGCCCAATGAAAAAATCCAGCGCTTTGGCTGATATAATCCTTCAACTCGGCCCGCTTCACCACCGCGTCCAGGAACCCATGCTGCAGCAGAAACTCGCTGGTTTGGAATCCGGCCGGCAGCTTTTGGCGGATGGTCTGTTCGATCACGCGCGGCCCGGCAAACCCGATTTGCGCCCCCGGCTCCGCGATGTTCAGATCGCCGAGCATGGCGAAACTGGCCGTTACTCCGCCCGTGGTGGGGTCCGTCAGAACGCTGATGTAGGGCACGCGAGCCTCATCCAGGCGCATCAATGCAGCCGAAATCTTGGCCATTTGCATCAGGCTGACGGCGCCTTCCTGCATGCGCGCGCCTCCCGAGGCCGAGACGATGATCAGCGGAACTTTTTGCTCCGAGCGACCGTTCGATGGCGCGAGTGATCACCTCGCCCACCACCGTCCCCATGCTGCCGCCGACAAACTTCAGCTCCATCGCGCAGATATGCACACGCCGGCCGTTCAGCGTTGCCGGCGCCCGAGATGATGGCGTCGCGCAGGTGCGTGGCTTGCCTGCGATGCGGCCAGACGATCCTGGTAGCTCTTCGAATCGACGAAATCCAGCGGATCGGTGGATGCCAGCGACTGATCGAATTCTTCAAACTTTCCGTCGGTCGAACAGCAGGGTCAGACGCGCGCGCGCGTCCAGCCGCTCATGGTGCCCGCACTTGGGGCAAACCTGGTGATTGTCCTGTAAGGCTTTCCGCCAAACAATCTGGCCGCAATGGGCGCATTTGAGCCACAGCCCTTCGGTGCGGACGCGCTTCCCGCCTTCCTCCGGTTTCAGCGAAGGTTTATCTCGAGTGAACCAAGCCATGCAGACTTCTAGTATAAGAGGAAGCCGGGGTTTGACTTCTGCGCGCTACTTCGGGTAGGGATGGCCGCGCAGCAGGGTGAACGCGCGATAGATCTGTTCGGCCAGCACCACGCGGGCCAGTTCATGCGGCAAGGTCATCGCGGAAAGGGACAAGAGCAGCCCGCCATTTGCGCGCCAGTCGCTCTCCATCCAAGCCTTGGGCAGCCCGCTGGCGCCTCCGATCAGGAAGACCAGATCGCGCGCTTCCATGCTCGGCCTGCGACACCAGCTTGGGAAAAGCGGACCGAATCCATGGCCTGGCCGGCCGGATCGAGCAAGACTTTGGTCGCGCTGGGATGCTTCGCCCACGGATCGAAGCGCGCGGGAACGATCTCGCGCATTTCACATCGCCCGTAGCGCGTGGAACGTCGCAGGAACTCCTCGGCCATGCGATTGGCGTGGGCGATCGCGCGGCTTGCCGACATAGTAGAGTAAGATCCTCATCGATTTAAGTTACTCTAGATACATATGGCTGGCGTCGCAGCCAAATTCATTCCGAAAGAATTGCTGATCCACACGCCGGACGGCGCAACGCGCCCGCTGGCGCTGGATCGTGATCGCTACACGCTCGGGCGTTCCAGCGCCAATGAGCTGTGTTACCCGGAGGATGCCGGGCTTTCCCGCCAGCATCTGGCGCTGGAGAGAAACGGCGATAGCTGGCTGGTGCGCGACTTAGGCAGCAAGAACGGCACCTTCGTAAACGGCCTCCGGATTACCAGCCCCCATTCGCTTGGCAAGAACGATCGCGTGACGGCCGGGCACATCGTGCTGGATTTCGGCGAGAATTCGCTGCCTCCGGCTAGCGACCAGACGGTCATTTTCATCGAAGGCGTAAATACGGCGGCTTCCGCTTCCACCACCGTAGCCACCAGCCTGCAAGGCGTGTTGAATCAGGAAAAAGAGATTCGAAGGCGGTCCCCAAATGCGCGTCGCTCATTCGCGCCGGCCGCGAACTGGCGGGGAACATGCCGCTGTCCGAGCTTTTCAAGCTGATCATGAATCTCTCGGTGGAGGCGTGTGGGCGCCAAGCGTGGGGTGCTGATGACGCTGGAGGGCAAGGAACTGGTGGTGCAAGCGGCGCTGGGCGAAGGCTTTCGCATCAGCAATACGGTACGCGACCGCGTGATCAACGAAAAAACCTCGCTGCTGGTGCGCGACGCCCGCCTGGATCAAGCGTTCGCCGATCGCATGAGCATCGTGCAGCAACAGATTCGCAGCATGCTCGCTGTACCATTGCAGACCGACGATCGCGTCATCGGGCTCATCTACCTGGACTCGCCGCACTTCATCAAAGAATTCACCGAAGACGATCTCAGCCTGCTCACCGTCCTGGCCAACGTGGCCGCCATACGGATTGAGCACACACGCCTGGCGGAAGTAGAGCAAACCGAGCGGATACATGCCAAACAACTCGAGCAGGCCGCCGAGATCCAGCGCGGATTGTTGCCGGTACAAGCGCCCAGTGTGTCGGGCGTGGACTTGGCGGGGTACAACGCGGCGTGCCACACCATTGGCGGCGACTACTACGATTTCCTGCCCTATCCCGATGGCCGCGTCGGGCTGCTGGTGGGCGACGTGGCGGGGAAGGGAATGCCCGCGGCGCTACTGATGTCCAGTTTGCAGGCGCGGGTGCAAGTGCTGTTCGACGATCCTACCAATCTGGCGGCCCTCGTGACGCGGCTCAACCGCATCATCTCGTCCAACTGCCCTTCGAACCGGTTTATTACTTTCTTCATCGGCGTCCTGGACCCCAAGACAGGCGAGCTGACCTACGTCAACGCGGGCCACAATCCGCCGCTGGTGGCGCACGCCGATGGAACGGTGGAGAAGCTGGAAGGCACGGGCTTGATCCTGGGGATATTGCCGATCGCGAAATATGAGCAGGGCGTGTGCCACATGGATCCGGGTGACGCAGTACTGCTGTTCAGCGACGGCGTGACGGAAGCCGTTCGTCCGGATGCCGATGAAGAATTCGGCGAAGAGCGGCTGGCGCAAGTCCTGGCGGGGCTGCGAAATCAGAGCGCTGAATCCATTATTGCGGACATCAACCAGAGGGTGGACGACTTCACTTGCGGCGCGCCGCCGGCCGACGATATCACGCTGGTGGTTGCCAAGCGGCTCGCGAATTAACGCTCCCTCACGGTCGCGGTTCATTCAACAGTCACCAGCGCTACGCTCTGTTCGTAGGGTACGGTTGGGTCAGCGTCGCCGTGCAAGACAAGGAATGGGCGGCAAACCAGCGCGCACATAGGCGATGGGCGACAGACGCCGAGCCAGTTCCATGCGGCCGGGCTGCTCCCGAATCCAGGCTACGGCGTAAGGCCTATGATGATCGCCGGCAATCTGATCGGCGACGTCGGCGATGACGAAGAAATCGATCACCGCGGCGGGCGCCGCCGTAAAAGACAATCACGCCCGGCCGGTCGGCGAGCGATGGCGTGCTGGGCTGCACAATGTCGAGAACGGTCTCCTGGAAACGGTTGTAACGGATGTTGCCTTGGATCTGGTAGTCCAGAGCGGATGCGGTGGAGCAAAAGGCGAGCCATAATGAAGCGGAAGCACAGATGAAAATGCAGCGGCTCACAATCATCAGTTTACTCTGCACATTTGTGGCGGCGGCCGCGAACGATGCAGGACCGGGAATTGGAAGCCGTTTCCTAAGCCAAGGTGGGCCCGAAGGGCGCGCTGGTCCTGCTACATGGCTCAAAAACGCAGCTGAACGAGTTGCAGGAACGTTACGAGGCCTTTCGCAAACTGGGCTTGCTGGCCACGGCGGCCGCCGGACCCGGCTCGGGTTGGATCGTGCTGGATACTAAGAGCATCGTCGTCGCCAAATACGACCCAAGCTACACGTTTGCCGCCATCTTAGTTGATCAGTTCCGGTGGACTCCGCCGGACACTCGCGAGATCGAGGGCAAACAACTGACTGCGACCATCGGCGCGAGCAATTCCAGCGTCGCACCGGGGCAGCGCATCGCGCTCACGCTCGACATCGGCCTACAACCGAACATGCACGTATACGCGCCCGGCGTGGAAGGCTACATCCCGATCGATTGGAAGATGGAGGATTCCCCCGCGGCGGAGGTGCACGCTCCAGTGTTTCCGCGCGCCGAGAAGCTGTACCTGAAGGCCATCGATGAAACCGTTCCCGCCTACCGCAACCATTTCCGCTTAACGCGCGATATTACGGTCAAGCCGGCAGCCGACGGCTCGGGGCGCTTAGCGGTTGACGGCTCCTTGCGCTATCAAGCCTGCGACGATCGCCTGTGTTACATTCCCCAGGTTTTGCGCCTGCAGTGGAAATTCGACTACCAGACACCCGACAAAGCCACGCGCTAACGGCGGTGTAACCATCGGTACGGCAAGGCCTTAGACTATGCGATCCGGTACCCTGGATAACAAAATCAGTACTATGAGTCATTGGTAGGCCAGGGCGCTCTTTGTTACGGTAGTGAAGGAGATCAAAACGGAATGAAAGTATCGATTATCGGAACGGGTTACGTGGGTTTGACCACCGGTGTGTGTCTCGGATTTCTGGGGCACAAGGTGACTTGCATCGATTCCGATGCAGAAGAAGATTGGAATGCTGCAGCGCCGGCAAGACGCCCATCTACGAGCCTTTTCTGACGGAACTGATGGCCGCGGCTGCGCCCAACCTGCAGTTCTGCACCGAGTACGCGGGCGCGGTGAAGAGACGCGGATGTGATCTTTATCGCGGTGGGCACGCCCCCTTCTCCCGACGGCAGCCCGGACCTGCGCTATTTGAGCGCCGCGGCGCGTGGCATCGGACAGCACTACGACGGCGATTTTCTGGTGGTGGTCAACAAATCCACGGTGCCGATCGGCAGCGGAAATTGGGTGGGTTCCATCGTTCGCGAGTCGTATGAGCAGCACCACGGGCGCAAGGCTAACGGGCACTTCTCGGTGGCGTCCAATCCGGAATTCCTGCGCGAGGGAACGGCGCTGCACGATAGCCTGTATGCGGATCGCGTGGTTATCGGCTCGGACAACGACCGCGCTCTCGAAGTGTTGTACTCGCTGTACCGTCCCATTCTGGATCAGACCTTCACTCCGCCCTCCTACCTGCCGCGGCCCGAGGAGCTGGGCGCGGTACCGCTGATTTCCACCGATCTGGCTTCGGCCGAGTTGATCAAGTATGCGGCCAATGCGTTTCTTGCAACCAAGATTTCCTACATCAACGAAATTGGAGTGCTGGCGGAAAAGGTGGGTGCGGATATTGCGCAGGTGGCCAAGGGGATCGGCCTGGACGCGCGCATCGGCACGCGCTTCCTGCAGGCGGGAATCGGCTGGGGCGGCTCTTGTTTCGGCAAGGATACTTCGGCTCTGGTGGCAACCGCCAAGGAATACAACATCGGCATGCCGATTGTCGAAGCCGCGCGCGAAATCAACCGCCGGCAGCGCGAGCGCGTGGTGGAGAAACTGTTAGGTGAATTGAAGATCCTGAAAGGCCGCAGCATCGGTCTGTTGGGATTGGCTTTCAAGCCCAACACCGACGACCTGAGGGAAGCGCCGGCTATCGATATCGCCCGCAAACTGGTGGAGCGCGGATGCAAGGTGAAAGTGCACGACCCGGTGGCGTTGAATAAGTTTGAGCTGGATTATCCCGACTATCGGCGTCATCTGCTGCGAATCGCCCGAAGAGGTGGCCGACGATGTGGACGCGCTGGTGCTGGTCACCGAGTGGCAGGACTATCGCGAGCTGGACTGGGAAGTGATGGCCAGCCGGATGCGCGTGCCGCTGGTGCTGGACGGGCGCAATGCTCTCAACCGCGCCAAGATGGAAGGCTGCGGCTTCCGCTACCTGAGCATCGCTGGCTAACGCCATTGCCGGCTGACGCCATTGCCGGCTGACGCCATTGCCTGCTCGACTGCCACTCCCTCACGGTCGTGGTTCAGTTTACGTGGCGCGCTTCGGAACCACGACCGTTAGGGAGTGTTCTCATTTCATGCGGCCGTTCGTCGTGACGCGTCAGCCGCGCCGGACGGCCCAGTAAAAAGCCCTGTACTTCGTCGCATTCCAGATCGCGCAGAATCTCTAATTGCGCGGCGGTTTCGATCCCTTCCACAATCACCCGCTTGCCGATGCTGTGCGCGAGCGAGATCATGCCCTGGATGAGCCGCGCGGCGGCTTCATTCTCGCCCAGCTGCGTGACAAAGCAGCGATCGATCTTCAGGATGTCGATGGGCAGCCTGGGAAGATACCCGAGCGAAGAGTAGCCGGTTCCGAAGTCATCCACCGAGATTCGGATGCCGAACTTTCGCAACGCGGCCAATTTGTGGATGGCGCCGTCGATATCGCGCATAACGGTGGATTCGGTGAGTTCCAAATCCAGTAAATTGCCGGTCAGCCCGGTCTCGCCCAGCACCCCGAACACGGTATCGACAAAGTCGGCGCGGGCCAACTGCAGAGGCGAAACGTTGACGGCCACACGGACCGATGGCTTCCCATGGTCCTGCCACCAGCGGCATTGGCGGCACGCCTCGCGCAACACCCACTCGCCCAGCGGGATGATGAGCCCGGTTTCTTCAGCCACCGGGATGAACTGATTGGGGGGCACGAAGCCGAACTTGGGATGCGGCCAGCGCGCCAGGGCTTCGTAGGCGGTCTGGCGGTTGTCCGCTGCGATGAAAACGGGCTGGTAATGCAGATGGAGCTGCTCGCGGTCCAGCGCGCGCCGCAGGTCGGTTTCCAGTTCCAGATGGGCCTCGCAAGCGGCGCCCAGAGCGGGCGTATAGAAGTGCACCCGATCTTTTCCGGCCCGTTTTGCCTGGTACATAGCCGCGTCAGCGTTGCGGCGTAGAGCGCTTACATCGGTGCCGTCCCGGGGATAAATACTGATCCCCATGCTGGCCGTGATCACCAGTTCGCGGTGGGCCACGACGAAAGGACCGCGCAGCGCTTGGCCCAGGCGCTCTGCCACGCTCAGGGCCAATCGATCTTCGGTCACCCCATTCACCACCACCATGAATTCATCGCCGCCCATGCGGGCCAACAGGTCTCCCTGTCGGATGCAGGCGCTCAGCCGTTCGGAAATCTGCTGCAGCAGAGCGTCGCCTGCGTCGTGCCCCAGCGTCTCGTTGACATACCTGAATCCATCCAGATCCAGGAAGATGACGGCCGTTCCGCAAACGTCCAGATCGGCGTTGGCGATGCTAACCGCCAGCCCGCCGGCCAGCGACAAGCGGTTGGGCAGTCCGGTCAGATGGTCATGCAGGGCCCGGTGCGCCATTTCCTTTTCGGCCTGCTTGCGAGCGCTGATGTCGTGGGCGATGATGGCCGATCCGCTGTGCTGGCCGTTCGGATTTGCGAATGGGCGAGACGCTGAGCAGAACGGGAACCTGGCTGCCGTCCTGGTGTAGGAAAAGCGCTTCGTCCAGCCGTACCGGCAGTCCATGGTGGATTTGCAAGAGAACCTCGCGCGCCAGATCTTCTGAGGCCAGCAGCGCGGGGATGGCAAGACCGAGCGCTTGAGCGGCCGTGTAGCCGAGCAGCTGCTGCGCTCCGTCGTTCCAGGTGGTGATGGCGCCCGTAGTGTCGGTTGCCAGGATGGCGTCCTGGGAGCAATGCACGATGGCCGCCAATTGCGAGATCGCTTCCTCGGCCAGTTTGGCTTCCGTTACGTCGGTTGCGAGGCCGATCCATTTGTAAGGTTCGCCCGCTGCATTCCGAATGGCCTGTCCGCGATTGGAATAGTGATAGATCTTTCCGTTCTGGCCGACGATCCGGTACCCGCCGCTGTAACGCTCCCCGCTCTGGATGTAGCGGGCGAATTCCGGAAGCAGCCATTCCAGGTCCTCCGGATGGACCATGCTTTTCCACGCTTCATAGCTGTGGGGCGCCGGCCAGTCGCCCAGGAGTTGATGGTTCGGCCCGAAGACGCCCACCTTCCCCGTCCGAAGATCCCATTCGTAGATCATGTCGCTGGCGTTCTCCGACGCAATGCGAAAGCGTTCCTCCGATGCCCGCAGCGCGTCCTCAGCTTGCCTACGCTCGGTGATGTCTTCCACGAACACAATGAATCGGGATGGGCGCGCTTCATCGCCGGGGACGGTAATGCTCAACCGTACCCATGCCACGCCGCCGTCTTTGCGGATGAATCGCCGCTCGTTGAGGTTGCTTCCGATCTCGCCGCTCACCAGCCGCTCAAACGCCTTCATCCGCGAATCGCGGTCGTCCGGATGGAGCGTTGCGGTGAATCTCATCTGGCAGAGCTCCCGGTCCTCATAACCGCTAATGCGGCAGAATGCCTGGTTAACGAATACGATAGCCTCCGCTAGAGTCGACCATCGCTACGCCGATCGCGGCCTGCGTAAACGCCGAGCGAAAACGGCGCTCGCATTCCGGCAGCGCAAGGTTGCAGATGAACTGCTCCACGCTGGTTCTTATCGGCGGCTATTCGGAATGTTTGAAGCTCCACACGCGTTTCCCGTCGATGTACACGGCCTCTACCAACGGTGCACCGAGGAAGTACGCAATCTCCCGATAGTCGCGGCAATCATGCAGCACGAAATCGGCTCGTTTACCTGCCTCAAGCGAACCGATCTGGTGTCCACGGCCCAGGCTGTAGGCGGCGTTAATGGTCGCCGCGGTAATGGCTTCAGCGGACGTCATCTTCATCTGCGTACACGCCAGCGACAGGATCATAGGCATCGAAGCAGTGGGCGAAGAGCCTGGGTTGAAGTCGGTGGCCAGCACCACGGCCAAGCCGGCTTGGATCATCTCGCGCGCATTCGGGTAACGCGCAGAGCCGAGCGCGTAGACCGAACCGGGAAGCAGCACCGGTTGCACTCCGGCCGCCTGCAGCGCCAGGATGCCGCGCGCGCTCGCGTGCTCCAGATGATCGGCCGTGGCCGCGCGCAGTTCCCCGGCAAGCGCCGCGCCGCCGGAATCGGAAAGCTGGTCGACATGCATTCTCAAGCCCAGCCCAAGCGAGCGGGCGGCGGACAACACACGCCGGCTTTCTTCAATGGAGAAGATCCCCGGTTCGCAGAAGACGTCGCAGAACTCGGCGATTGGCTTGTTGGCAACAGCCGGCAGCATCTCGTGAATTATAAGATCCGCGTACTCGGACGGGCGTCCACGGAATTCGTCCGGGATTTCGTGCGCGCCCAGGAATGTCGGCACCGCGCGAATGCCTTCCAGACGGCCGATCACTCGCAGCATTTTGCATTCGTCTTCGAGCGTCAGCCCATAACCGGATTTGGCTTCGATGGTGGTGGTTCCTCCGGCGTGAAACCAGGAGACGTACCGCTTGCTAGCGGCCAGGAGCTGTTCTTCAGTGGCGGCTCGTGTCTCGCGAACGGTAGAGCGGATGCCTCCACCCGCCGCCGCGATCTCGGCGTAGCTGGCACCCTGGCTACGCTGCTCGAACTCCGCGACGCGGTTTCCCGCAAAAACCGGATGGGTGTGTGCATCCACGAATCCCGGCATCACAACGCGCTGGCCGGTGTCGATCACCGTGTCCGGAGGATTGATCAGCGCTTCAATTTCCGCGCGCGCGCCAACCTGCACGATGCGGCCGTCTTCGATCAGCATCGCGCCATCGGCGATGATCGCGAGGTCGCGCATCGCGCGTCCCGTGCGGGGGCCCGCTGGGCCCGCCAGCGTCACCAGTTGCGCGCAGTTGGTGACAACTGTCCTCACTGGCCCGCTTCCATCGGTATGCGGACGCCTTTCTCGTGCGCTACCTGGATGGCCTCGGGATATCCGGCATCCACATGCCGTATGATGCCCATTCCGGGGTCGGTTGTGAGCACGCGCTCCAACCGCCGGGCGCAGGCTTCGGTGCCATCGGCCACCACCACCATCCCAGCGTGCTGCGCGTACCCGATGCCCACGCCGCCGCCGTTATGAATGGACACCCAGGACGCGCCCGCCGCGGTGTTGAGAAGCGCATTCAGCAGAGGCCAATCGGCAATAGCGTCCGATCCATCGCGCATGGCCTCGGTTTCTCGATACGGCGACGCCACCGATCCGGCATCCAGATGATCTCGCCCGATCACGATGGGCGCCTCCAGTTTTCCGCGCCGCACGTAATCGTTGAGCGCCAGGCCGAACTCAGCTCGCTCGCCGTAACCCAGCCAGCAGATGCGCGCCGGCAGTCCTTGAAACTGCACGCGCTGGCGCGCGATCCCAAGCCAACGCTGCAGCGTGGCGTTGTTCGGGAATAATTCGAGCGCCAGTTGATCGGTGACGTGGATGTCGGCCGGAGAACCCGACAGCGCCACCCAGCGAAACGGGCCGCGTCCTTCGCAGAACAGCGGGCGAATGTACTCCGGCACGAAACCAGGAATGTCGAAGGCGTTTTGGACTCCGGCGCGCTTGGCTTGGGTGCGGATGTTGTTCCCGTAATCAAACGTTACGGCGCCCATTTGTTTCAACGCCAGCATGGCCGCGACGTGCTGGCCCATCGCCCGGATCGACCGTTCGGTGTATTCATCCGGATTCGAGGCTCGCAGCGCGAGCGCTTCCCCGAGCGTCATGCCATTGGGGACGTAGCCCCGCAGAGGGTCGTGAGCGCTGGTCTGATCGGTCAGGATATCGGGCACGATCGCGCGCCGCGCCAGTTCCGGAATGATGTCGGCGCAATTGCCGACCAAACCTACCGAGAGGGCTTCCCCACGCTGGCGCGCGTCATCAATCAGAGCGAGCGCTTCATCGAGAGTCCAGGCCAAACGATCGCAATAGCCCGTCTGGAGCCGCTTCTCGATGCGCGCCGGATCCACTTCGACGCCTAGATAGCAGGCGCCATTCAAGGTGGCCGCCAGTGGCTGCGCGCCGCTCATCCCGCCCATGCCGCCGGAAACGATCAGGCGTCCCTTCAGTGTTCCTTGAAAATGCTTGTCCGCCGCGGCGGCGAAGGTTTCAAACGTGCCTTGCAGGATGCCCTGGCTGCCGATATAGATCCAGGAGCCGGCGGTCATCTGGCCGTACATGATGAGACCCAGCTGTTCCAGGCGATGAAACTCGTCGTCGTTGGACCAGTGGCCAACCAGATTGGAGTTGGCAAGCAAAACGCGCGGCGCACCCTCGTGCGTGCGGAAAACGCCCACCGGCTTGCCCGATTGCACCAGGAGCGTCTCGTCATCTTCCAATGCGCGCAGGCTGCGCACGATGGCGTGGAACGAAGGCCAGTCCCGCGCGGCGCGCCCGGTGCCGCCGTAGACGATCAGGTCCTCCGGCTTTTCGGCCACCTCCGGATCCAGGTTATTCATCAGCATCCGCAGCGCGGCCTCCTGAATCCAGCCTTTGCAGGAAATTTCGCGGCCGCGGGGGGCGCGAATGACGGGAGGAGGAGAAATGGTCATCTCTATCAGTATCGTACGCGTCTCCCTTTTTCCCTGAGACGATGTGCACGCGCGCTCCACTAATTCGCCGTGAAGGACCAAACCTCTCTCGTGGATACCAACGCCCGTCAACGCGCCATCGACGCCGCGCTCAGCCAGATGGACAAGCAGTTCGGAAAAGGCTCCGTGCAGCGGCTGGGCTCGCGCAGCGTGCTGCCTGTAGCGGTGATACCAAGTGGCTCCATTTCGGTGGACAACGCGCTGGGCGTGGGAGGTTTTCCGCGCGGGCGGGTGATCGAGATCTTCGGTCCAGAGTCGTCCGGCAAGACCACCATGGCTTTGCACGCCATCGCGCAGGCGCAAAAGGCCGGCGGCGCGGCGGCGTTCATCGATGCCGAACACGCCCTCGATGCCAGTTACGCGCGCAAGCTGGGCGTGGATGTGGACAACCTCATCGTCTCGCAACCGGACTACGGCGAGCAAGCGCTCGAGATTGCCGGCGCGCTCATCGGTTCCGGCGGAATCGATGTGGTGGTGGTGGATTCTGTGGCCGCGCTGGTCCCGAAAGCCGAGCTGGACGGCGAGATGGGTGACAGTCACATGGGTCTGCACGCGCGTCTGATGTCGCAGGCTTTACGAAAGTTAACGGGAACCGTGGCGCGGACCAATACGCTGCTTATCTTTATTAACCAGGTGCGGGAGAAGATCGGGGTGATGTTCGGCAATCCGGAAACCACCACCGGCGGGCGCGCCCTGAAGTTTTATTCTTCGGTGCGAGCCGAGGTGCGGCGCATAGGCGCTATTAAGGATGGAGAACAAGTTGTAGGCAACCGCACGAAGATCAAAATCGTCAAGAACAAAGTAGCCGCTCCTTTTCGCGAAGTGGAAGTCGATATTTTGTACGGCTTGGGGATCTCGCGCGAAGGCGATCTGCTGGATCTGGGCGTGACCCAGGAGCTGGTGGAGAAGAGCGGCTCGTGGTTCAGCTTCGCGGGCGAGCGCATCGGCCAGGGGCGCGAGAACGCGCGGTCCTTCCTGGTGGAGAACGCCGCCTTGGCGGATCGCTTAGACGCTGATTTGCGGCGTCAACTGGGGTTAGTCACCACCGCGCCGCCGATTCCCGCCGCGAGCGACCAGTTGGATCTGGCGCGCACGGCCCGGACCGCGTAATTCCGGCCTCCCAGACGCCAAGTTAACTCCAAAAGCCCATTCCATCGGGCTTCGAGACATGCTACCCTCAGAAAGCTGAGGAAAAATGCCGATTTCTGGCATTCTTCTCTTTACAACCAGATTGTCATCTCGTATGATTTGGTAGGAACAATTCAGCACGGTTATGTTTTAGGCGCCGCGGCCGAAATTGGAAGAACCAGACCGACGAAAATTAAGTACAGATCAGACCAAGACCCAACAGACAAGGAGAAGTACATGGCAGTAGCAACTAAGTTGACGCAGACTCAAGTGATCAAAGAACTGGCAGGCACCACTGGCACGACCACGAAGGTAGCCAAGCAGTTCGTCACCAGTTTTTCAGAATTGGCCGTTCGCGAAACCAAGAAGAACGGCGTGTTCGTGATCCCCGGTATCGGCCGCTTGGTGCGTGTGGACCGCAAGGCGCGCATGGGCCGCAATCCCGCGACGGGCGAGGCCATCAAGATTCCGGCTAAGAAGGTGGTAAAGTTCCGGGTGGCGAAAGCCGTTAAAGACGCGATCGTGCCCCCCAAGAAGAAATAACGACGAAGTAACTTCGTTTGCCAGAAACACGAACCCCCGCGCAGCTACGCGGGGGTTTTGCTTTGAAAGTCGATTTAGGTTCGCTCAGAGTGCGAGCAAATCCAGGAAGCCTTACGACTGCTTCTTATCGTCGTGATCGTGTTCCTCTTTCACAGCGTTCTTGAAGTTCTTAATGCCTTCACCCAGACCCTTGGCCAACTCGGGAATCTTCTTTCCGCCAAATAGCAGAACGGCGACGACCAAAATGACTAACAGCTCGGGCAGGCCTATGGATCGGAACATATGGCCTCCTTATAGGGACACTCTTGATTGTAGGGAGCTTGTTTCCTCACAGTCAAGCCAACGGGTTCCAAGCGGCGACGGGCGGGCTTCAATTGGCGGATTACAAGGGCCCCGAGACGAACGTCTTTATTGGAAGGCGAAGTAGCCGAGGTACCCGAGCCCGGTGCCGATCAGCGCGCCAGCCACCACGTCACTCAGGAAATGCATGCCGAGCAGAATGCGTGACATCGCGATACTGAGAGCGCAGAACAGCAATCCGATGGTGAGCGTCGGATAAAACAGCGACAGCGGTATGGCAACGGCGAACGCGGTCATGGTGTGGCCCGACGGGAATGAGAACCGATCCGGCGGAAGCAGCGTGGCCCAGCAATGCGGTTCGATCTGGCAGGGCCGGCGGCGTCCCGTGAGGCGTTTGAGGCAGATAAACAGCAGGATGCTCAGGACGCTCGACAATCCGGCGGCGCCTACGGCTTCGAAGCGGCTTTTGCCGCCCAGCCACGCGATCGCCAGTCCCATGGCGTACCACAGCCAGCCATCGCCGCCGCGCGTGGCGCTTAGGACGTAGACGCGGACCCAACGCGGCGCCTCCCAATTGTTGACGCGGCGCATCACACTGTAATCGCCCTTCGTGATTAGGCTGCGCACCATCCTACTTCAGAATATACTGCCGGCCCCGTTACATTCTGGTGAAGAAATGATTTAGATTCCACCAAATCTTGACTGGAAACGTATTCGTGCCAAACTGTTCTTTGCAGAGTACTGGATCTTTCAAGAGGCTGGACTTCGTTTTCTTCGATGCGGGAGGCGGCCATCGCTCGGCCGCCAACGCGCTGAAAGCTGTCATTGAGCAGCGGGGTTTGCCGTGGGAAATCCGGCTGGTGAATCTGCAGGAGATCCTGGACCCCCTCGATATTTTCCGCAAGTACACCGGCATCCGGATGCAGGACGTGTACAACGTCCTATTGCAAAAGGGCTGGACCCTGGGGTCCACGCAGATGACGGTGCTGATGCACGGGCTCATTCGGCTGTACCACGGCGGCCAGGTGCGATTGCTGAAGGAGTTTTGGAAGCAGGGCGAGCGCGATCTGGTGGTTTCGCTGATCCCGAATTTCAATCGGGCTTTACGCCAGAGCTTGCCCGACACGCCGTTGGTAACGATTTTGACGGACATGGCGGATTATCCTCCGCACTTTTGGATAGAACGTCAGGACCAATATTTGATTTGCGGCACGGAGAAGGCGGCGCAGCAGGCGCGCCTGCTGGGGCATCCCGCCGGCCACATCTTTCGGACTTCGGGAATGATTTTGCGCCCGAACTTTTATGAGCCCGTCACCGCGGATCGTGCGTCGGAACGCCTGAGGCTGGGCCTGGATCCGGACCTGCCCACCGGCCTGGTGCTGTTCGGAGGTCAAGGCTCGAGTGTGATGCCCGATATCGCGAAGCGCGTGACCGCCGGCCCGCAATTCAATTTCCAGTTCATCTTCGTTTGCGGGCGCAACCGGAAGCTGGCCGAGCGACTGCGGGGCATGAACACGAAATACCCAAAGTACGTGGAAGGGTTTACCAGCGAAATCCCGTATTACATGCATCTGTCGGATTTTTTCGTGGGCAAGCCGGGGCCGGGCAGCATCAGCGAAGCCATCGCGATGCGGCTTCCGGTGGTAGCAGAGCGCAACGCCTGGACGCTTCCCCAGGAACGCTACAACACCGAGTGGATTCTGGAGAAGCAGGTGGGCGTAGTGTTGCCGTCCTTCCACGAGATCGACCGTGGCTTGCGCGAGTTGCTGGACCCAGCCAACTTCTCGCGCTTTCGCGCTAACGCCGCCGCCATCACGAACCGGGCTGTTTTTGAGATCCCCGAAATTCTCGCGACGTTATTGCAGAGCCCCTAAGCAGTCATTTTCCCGAAGCCGCGGAAATCGCCTTCTCGATGCCATCACGAGTGCTGTTGACGTTCTTCGCTCCGGCCAGAAAGGTCAGGGCAGTGACGCTTTGGCCGGCCGATGCATTCCCAGCGCGCAGAACTTTGTCGGTCGCGGCGGCGCGCAGGAAACCGAGGATCACCTGCTCGGAGATTTGACCAGTGGTGAAGGACGCGACTCCTCCATCCAGGATGGTCGGCGCGAAGAAGGGGTGCGCCACGCCCAGACGGTTGGCCTCAGCGTAAAGGATCTCCCCCACCAACTGCATTCGTTGTGGAGAAAACGTCTGCGAGTCTCCCAGGCCGATGAGGAGCAATTTCCGCGCGCCCATGCTATTCGTCGGTGGCGCAAGCAAGAGCGTTTCTCCCAATTCGCCGCGGAACAACTCCGGTTTGCGAATGCGATCCAGCAGGCCTTTCAGTTTGTCGTTGGCTTCAACCAGTGAACCGTGCAGCGTATTCAGCGGGGAGGAACGGAACAGGCAGATCGCCTGCAAATCCGTTTTGGTGTCCGCCGGACTCTGCGCCAGGATCCGTATGGGAACGGGAGCGCTCGCGATCTCGGTGACGGTCGGCTGGCCATACGCCACCAGCCCGGGCCAAGCGATCAGGGCCCAAAGCAACATCGATCTTAGTCTTGGCATGCTTCAATCATGCTAGATCGGCCGCGGCCGCGCTGGCGTGCCGTATAATGAAGCGAGCCGCCCCTCTGGGCGTTCTGCCTCCGAAGTAGTCCATGTTCAAAGTAACCCATGTTCGATAACTTATCCGACAAGCTGCAGCGGGTGTTCAAGAACCTGCGCGGCGAAGGGAAATTGACGGCCGAGAATATGGAAGCCGCGTTGCGCGAGATTCGCGTGGCGCTGCTCGAAGCCGACGTCCATTTCCGCGTCGTGAAGCAATTCATCGAGGCAATTAAGGAAAAGGCCAAGGGCGAAGAGGTGTTGTCCGCGCTCTCGCCCACCCAGCAAGTGGTCAAGATCGTTCGCGACGAGCTGATCAAGACGCTGGGCAGCCATCAATCGAAGCTGCGGATGGCCAATGAGCCGCCGACCGTGATCATGATCGTCGGGCTGCAAGGCTCGGGCAAAACCACCACTACGGGTAAGCTGGCGCGCTGGCTGTCGAAGAACGGCCACAATCCGATCATGGTTTCGGTAGACGTATATCGTCCGGCCGCCCGGCAGCAGCTGAGCGTGATCGCGCGCGACATCAAGCTGCCCATTTACGATGGCGCGGCGGAAGAGACCAAGCCGCTGGAACTGGCGCGCTCGGCGCTGCGGGAAGCCCGTCAAACGGGCCGCGATGTGGTGCTGGTGGATACCGCCGGACGGCTGCATATCGACGATCAGCTGATGCTCGAGCTGCAGCAGTTGAAAGACGAGTTCAACCCCACCGAAGTCTTGTTCGTGGCCGACGCCATGACCGGCCAGGACGCCGTGAAATCGGCCGATGAGTTTCACAAGCGACTGGGCATCACGGGCGTGATGCTCACCAAAATGGACGGCGATGCGCGCGGCGGCGCGGCGCTTTCCATCCGCTCCATCACCAATCAGCCGCTGAAGTTCGTGGGCGTGGGCGAAAAGTTCGACGCGCTGGAGCCGTTCCATCCCGATCGCGTGGCGCAGCGCATCCTGGGCATGGGCGACATGCTGTCGCTGATCGACAAGGTCCAGGAGAACATCGATCAGAAGGACGCCGAGGAAATGCAGCGCAAGCTCATCGACAACGAGTTTACGCTGGAAGATTTCCGCGATCAGTTGCGGCAGATCCGCAAGCTGGGTCCGCTCGAATCGCTGTTGGGCATGATGCCGCAGATCGGGCCGATGAAAGATCTGAAGAACATGAAGGTGGATGAGAACGAGATTACGCGCGTGGTGGCGATCATCGACTCCATGACGGCCAAGGAGCGCGCCAATCACATGATCATCAACGGAGCGCGCCGGCGCCGGATCGCCAAGGGCAGCGGCACCAGCGTCCAGGAAGTGAATGCCCTGCTGAAGCAGTATGCGCAGGCTCGTAAAATGATGAAAAGCCTCACCGGCGGCGGGCTTTCTGGGGAAGCGGCTGGGCAAACTCAAGCTCCCGATGATGCAGTAGGAGAAAGCTGCTACAGTAGAAGGAAGCATGCTAATGATTCGAATGGCGCGATTTGGCGCCAAGAAAAAGCCGTCGTACCGCGTTGTGGTCATCGACAAGGAGCGCGCTCGCAATAGCCGCTCGGTGGAAGTGGTGGGCCTGTATAATCCGGTCAGCCAGCCGCAGGTGGTGAAGCTGAACCACGAACGAATCGCTTATTGGATGAAGAACGGCGCGCAGCCGTCCGACACGGTCACCCGGTTGTTGAAGAAGAATCCTCCCGTGCCAGAACCCGTCGCGGTTTAACGCGCGGTTCAGTTGATCAGGCGCAGCGCCCAGCTAAACGTCGCTACCGCCGTAGCGAACACCACCACCAGAATTACCAATTGCGCGCGAGTCAGGCCGGGCGTCGGGCGAGTTTCTTCAGCCGCGATCTCGCGTGGCGCGGACTCTGGTTCCTCGGCCGGCGGCGAGACCACCGCCGTCTTGCGATCGTGATGCAGCATATTCAGCTGCGCGATGGCCCAGGCCAGGAACGCGAAGTAGAAGATCGCGAAGTACACTCGCATGTGCGCCAGGTCGGGGTCGCGAAAGATTACTTTGTAGATGAGCGCCGCCAGGCCCGTTTCCGCGAGGATTGCCGCGTACAGGAAATACTCAAAGGCCGAGCTGGTCTTGCGGGGTTGATTCGAATCCATGGAGCCGGGGTACACTCGACCCATCGGCTTCTTTCACTCGCTCCTAGGATAGGTGGAACACCCGACACGGTTACTTGGCGCTTGTCACCCAGCGTTGCGAATTGCCGCTAAATGTTTTCTCCAGAGCCACTTCCAGCGTCAGAACAGGATTGCCCGAACGCTGGTAAGCCTCCAGCACCTTAGCGTGCTGCACGGCGATTGCCCAGGGAGCGATCGAGCACGGTGTGGGGTTCCATGAACCATTCGGCCGGGCTTTGCTGATAGAGGCCGGAATTGCTGATGAAATCGACATAGTCGGCCAGTATCTTGTCGCTCTGGGGACCCGGCGGCACCAGATCCAGCAGAGACGTATAGACGAGGCACTTCTCGTGATAGTAGACGGCGTCTGATTCCTCCTGATCCTGGCGTCCAGTCCGCGATGAGATTCAGATAGTCGGCCAGCTGCTGCTGCCATTCCGGCGGTTGCGCGATCGGCGTCTGAAAGCACCTGGCTGTCCGACCCCGCGCGTAGCTTCTTTCCAGCCTGGAGCAATTGCTGCGCGGTCACGGATTGCCAATATCGCACGAGCTTGGGCGTGCTGGGTTTCCTGGCCTTGGCTGCGGGCCGGATGAAGCTGGCGACGAGGGCGCGGCGTCGTTCTCGCAGCCGTGGCTTTTCTGCCGGTATTTTTCGAACGGGCCCTGGATGCCGGGCGTGCTCAGAACAGAGAGCGCGGGCAGCGAGGCGGCGAAGGAGCGGTCGTCCGGCTGCATGTTTTCGAGCAAGCCATTGAATCGGGCCCACAGGATTTGACGCTGCGCGGCGGTGACGCCTGCGCTTTCGATGGCACCGGCCAGCGGCGCCAGCTGCGACGGCGACGTCACTTGGGCCAGGGAATCCAGCAGTAAGTTGACGTGCTCCTCTTTGGCCTTTTCCTTGCGGCGTGAAAGCGCCATTGACCACCGCACTCAAGGCCTGGTAAAACTCCGAGGGTTCATAGACCAGCGCGTCGTCGCAGGTGAGCGGCGCGAGCGTTGGCTTCACAATTTGCTCCGAACAGCTCGCGGGCCTTGGATGGATCGAGCGGCAGCATGTCTTCCACCGCGCGGCTCTGGAGCGACAACACATCGAGTTTTAGCGCGTAGGCCTGGCTCAGGGAGCCGGACGCAGTATCGGTGGCGGTGCCGGGCAGGCCGTCCATTCGAACGCTGAATTTGGCCGATGCCGCCAGTCGGAAGGCTTGCTCGACCAGAGCGCGGCGAGCGTCCTTGTCGGCCAGCTTGCCCGATTCGACCATGCGCAGCAGGGCATCGGCGGCGAATTCGGGCGGCGCAGTGCGTCGGCGAGATCGGCGATGGACTGCAAGGGTTCCGGGAGTTTTGCCGGCTCGGCGGCAAAAAGCGCCGGGATCAGAAGCAGCGCTACGGAACCGCGCACGTTAGTAAGCGGTGCTCTACACATACATTCAAAAATTTACGATGGACGCAAACGACGCCGGGTCCAGGCTGGCGCCGCCCACCAGCGCTCCATCGATTTCGTCCTGCGCCATGAGGCCGACGACGTTATCGGGCTTCACGCTGCCGCCGTACAGAATGCGGCAGGCGTCCGCGGCCTCGGTCGCCAAATTGCTCGCGGATCTGGCCACGGATGAAGGCGTGCGCAGCGGCGGCCATCTCGGGCGTAGCCACTTTGCCGGTCCCGATGGCCCACACGGGTTCGTAAGCGATGACGATGCCGCGGAATTGCTCAGGCGTCAGTTGTCCCACACAGCCGCGCAGTTGCCGGCCCAGCACTTCGTGCGTCTGCTTGGCTTCGTGCTCATGCAGCCTCTCGCCGACGCAATAGATGGGCGTCAATCCGGCGTCCAGCGCGGCGCATAGTTTCTTGAGCGCGGTCTCCTCCGTCTCGCCGAAGTATTCGCGGCGCTCGCTGTGCCCCACGATCACCCATTGGCACCCAACAGCGCGTAGCATGTCGGCGGAGACTTCGCCCGTGAAGGCTCCTTCGGTGGCCCAATACAGATTCTGCCCGCCGATCTGGATGCGCGTGCCCTCGGCGGCTGCCGCGGCGGCTGGGAGATTCACGAAGGGCGGGCAGATCACGATTTCAGCGCGCGTAGTGTCGGCCACCAGCGGACGGAATTTCTCGAAGAATGCAACCGTCTCCGGGGGCGTCTTGTACATCTTCCAATTGCCTGCCATGATGGGGCGCCGCATGGTGTTATGAAGACCGCTCCTCACGGTCGCGGCTCGGTAAGTGCTCCCAGGAAGCTGGTTCCTTCGCCGATTTTCGCGCCGAAGTTTTCGGCCACGGTTTGGCCGATATCGGAAAGCGTGGAACGCACGCCCAGGTCCAGCGCCTTCCGGCTTGCGCGGCCGGTAGGCCAGCAGCGGAACGTACTCGCGGCTGTGATCGGTGGATGGCGTGGTCGGATCGCAGCCGTGGTCGGCCGTGATGATCAGCAGATCGTCGCGCGGACAGCTTTTCGTAAAGCGCCGGCAGCCAGGCGTCGAATTCTTCCAGCGCCCGGGCGTAGCCTTCCACGTCGTTGCGATGGCCGTAAGTTTGATCGAAATCCACCAGGTTCACAAAAAGCAGACCGCCGCCGAACTCGTCGAGCGCGGCCAGCGTCTTCGCCATGCCGTCGGTGTTGTTCTTGGTCTTTTCGTATTCGCCGATGCCGCGGCCCAGGAACACGTCGAAGATCTTGCCGATGCTGAATACCTCCACGTTGATGGCCCTGCAGTTGATCCAGCAGCATGCCGCGCGGCGGCGGCACCGCGTAGTCCTTGCGATTCGATGTGCGGGTGAATGAGCCTGGCTGTCCGGTGAAGGGCCTGGCGATCACGCGCCCCACTTCCAGCGGCCCGCGCAGCATCTCTCGCGCGGTTTCGCAAATCTTGTACAGCTCCCACAGCGGGATCACTTCTTCGTGCGCGGCCACTTGAAAGACGCTGTCGGCCGAAGTGTAAACAATCGGCTGGCCGGTGCGCATGTGTTCCTCGCCGAGTTGCTGGATGATCTCGGTGCCGGAGGCGGCGCAGTTGCCGAGCGTCCCGCGCCCGATGCGGCTCTCGAATTCCTGCATGACGGCCGGGCGGAAATCCGTGCGGAAAAAGTGGGAAAGGTTTGGCCAGATGGATGCCCACCATTTCCCAGTGGCCGGTGGTGGTGTCCTTGCCGGGCGACGCCAGCGCGCATTTTCCGTACGCCGCGATGGGCCGCTCCACGGGACCGACATGCGGCAGCGGCTTTAGATTGCCCAACCCCAGCTGCGCCATGTTCGGCAAGTGCAACACGCGGGCCGAAGCGATGTGGCCCAGCGTATCGCTGCCCGCGTCTCCATAAGCCGCGGCATCCGGCATCTCGCCGGCTCCGACGCTATCCAGCACGATCCAGATGACGCGAGCGAAAGGGGCGGTGCTCATTGGGGCCGTGAGATCATTGATGGGTTACTGCATGCGCTTTTTCCAGAGCGCCGTTCACGCGGTCGGTGAGCATGTCGACGAAGCGGTCTGGAAGATATCCCACCATGCGCGTGAAAACCTGGCCGTTTTTGCCCAGGATAATGGTAGTGGGAATGGATGAGACTTGCAGCAGGCCCTGCAAACCACCCTCGAAATAGACCTTCTTGCTCCAATTGATCTGCGTGAGAAACGGCTTCACCAGGCCGTGATCTTCGTCGGTATCCAGGGCGAGGAATACCACGTCGCGGAGTGTCCTTGAATTTAGCTTTCACTTGTTCGTAAAGAGGATGCTGCCCACGGCAGGGATCGCACCAGGTGGCCCAGAAGTCCATCACCACCACTTTGCCGAGCAGCGACGAAAGCTGAAGTTTGTCGCCCTCCAAACCTGAAAGGGTAAACTGGATCGGATCCTTGAGATTCGCGTTCGGATCGATTTCGCGCAACTCGGCCCGGCGCGCCGCCAGCAGCGAGGAAGTGGTGTCGTAGGCCTTGAGAATCAAGTCGCCGAGGCCGTTCCTCCGAGCCGTGCAGCTTGCGATACAGCTCACCCATGCGCGCGCGATCGCCGGCGCCGTCCTGGTCCGCGGAATGCACCCCCCCGATGGTGAAGGCATCCGCGAGATACTGGAGCGCCTCGGGATCCTTGCCCGCCGCCGAGAGCCAGCGCGACTGCTTCTCGCGCGGATTCAACGCTGGGAAAAACCTTATAGCTCGACTTGCGCCAGTTGGGTGGCGTCGTCGTCGTGGCCGAGCAGGCCATTGGCGCGCGCCTGAAGTAGCAACGCCCGCGCGCGTCCACGGTCGAAATCTTCTTTGCGCTTCACCGCCTCCGGCCCGCTTCCCGGTTCGAACTTGACGTTCTGATAAGTGGCTTGAATCAATTCCCCTAAATGGCGCGCGTGATCGAGCGCGATCTGAGCGTTCGGCTTGTCGCCCTGATGTAACAAAGCGGTAGTCACGTGTTCCAGCACCTGTAAGTTGTCGGGCTCGCGGGACAGCACTCTTCCCCCGAATTCAATTAGCCGCGGGTCGTCATTGATCTCGATGGCCGTCTTCACCAGCGCTCGTTCCAACTCCGCCCGCCGGGGCGAATTGGGATATTTCTTCAGATGATTCTCGATCGCCAGAATCAACTTCGCTGGGACTGTTACCCGCTTCGCCCAAGGCTCTTTGCAGGCTCACCTGCTCTTCTTGCGAAAGCGTTTGTGCGCCCAGGAGTGTGCCGCCAGCGACGATGATACAGATCGCGGAGAGGTGCCTGGTCACCGCGCCTTCTCCTGCGTGCGGCTTGCGAATAGCTTCGGCCAGTGCGGCGGCGCGCTCCTGGGAAATGTGCAGATAGCTTTCGTTCTTGGCGATGCGGTCCAGCAGCGGAAGAAACTGCTCGGGGGCCACCAGGCGATTGTGTTCCCAACTGACCTGCATCTGGAGCAGCACTTCGTCCACGCCCAGCTTTTCGAAATGCGCGGTGCGGTCCAGATTAGCGAAGTGCTGTTCGGTTTCGGTGATGCGCTCGAAGCGGTCCAGCAGCGCCTGCGCGTTCACGTCCTGCGAGTAGTTGAACTGGATTTCGTGATGTTCGGCGCCATCGTCGAAGCGAAATGTTTTCAGGCCCAGGTTGGCGATCTTCAGCCCGGATTCCAGGGGATGCTGAAAGCGGTCCAGCTTTTCGGTGAGGTCGAACATCTCCTGAACGGAGGCGCGATCCAACTGGATCTTGATGGGGTTGTCGTCTTCTTTGGCTTCCTGGTAGACTACGTGGCCGTCGCGTTCCACGGTGATGGCGACGTATTCGGGCACGCTGCCCTTGAAGTATTTCGAGTAGAACAGCCGCGGCGCGGCGCACAAGAGTGGCAGAAAGCAGCAGCGCGATAGCTAGGGACTTCATCGCGTCGCTCGCATGCGTAGTTCAGTGGAAGTCCGCGTGGCATGGCAGATGGCGACGGCCAGCGCGTCGCAGGCGTCTTCGGAGTCGATCGATCGATGGATCTTCCAGCCCCAGCAGCGAATGCACCATCAGCTGCACCTGCTGCTTTTCCGCGCGGCCGTAGCCCACCACGCTGGTCTTGATTTCGAGCGGCGAATACTCGCCCACCGAAAGCCCGGCTTCCGCCATGGCCAGCAGCACCACGCCGCGGACGTGCGCCAGTTTCAGCGCGGTCTTGACGTTTTGCGCGTAGAAGACCTGCTTCCACCGCCGCGGACTCGGGTGTGTGCGCCTGAATCACCTCGCGCAAGCCCTGCGCGATGGCGAGCAGACGCACTTCGAACGGCTGCCTGGGGCTGGTACGAATGACGCCGGCGGTGATCATGCGATGCGCGCGGCCATCGCTTTCGATCACGCCGTAGCCGGTGCGCTCCGTGCCGCAATCGATGCCCAGAATGCGCATGCAGCCCGGCTGTGCGCTCACGCCAGTGCTTCCAGCTCCTTTTCGTCGATGTCGAAGTTGGAATAGACGTTCTGCACGTCGTCGTGTTCTTCCAGCGCTTCGCTGAGCCGCAGCATGGCCGCGGCGTTCTTGCCTTCGAGCTTCGACAGATTCTTCGGAACCATGGCGATTTCGTCGGACGCCGTCGTGATTCCGGCCTTTTTGAGGGCCTCCAGCACGGCTTCGTGCGCTTCCGGCGCCGAGATCACTTCCCAGTGGTCGCCGTCGTCGCGCATATCGTCGGCGCCGGCCTCCAGCACCAGGTTCATGAGCTGGTCTTCGCTGGCTTTGTCTTTTTCGACGATGATCTGGCTCTTGCGCTCGAACATCCAGGCGACGCTGCCCTGTTCGCCCAGGTTGCCGCCGTTCTTGGAGAAGCAGTGGCGGATTTCGCTGACCGTGCGGTTGCGGTTGTCGGTGGCGACGTTCACCAGCACGGCCGCGCCGCCCGGCCCGTAGCCTTCGAACATGATTTCGTCGATCTGGCCGCCTTCCAGTTCGCCGGTGCCGCGCATGATGGCCTTCTTGATGTTGTCGGCGGGCATGCTGACGCCTTTGGCGGCGGGGATGGCGGTGCGCAGACGCGGATTCATGTCCGGATCGCCGCCGCCGCTGCGGGCGGCAATCATGATTTCTTTGATGATGCGGGTAAACGCTTTTCCGCGCTTGGCGTCGAGTGGCGGCCTTCTTGTGCTTGATGGTCGCCCACTTGGAATGTCCTGACATGGTGAAAACCTCTAGCTCGCGCTTTGTTTCGAGTAGCCGGGGAGCCTAACACATTAGAATATCATGCGAGGGCCTTTGGTCCGCACGCAGCATGAAGACCGCCCATGAAGACTAATACCACGCGAATTCTGGACGGCCTCGGCATTCCCTACACGCTTCGCGAATACGAAGTGGATCCCGACGATCTGAGCGCTGAGACGGTGGCGGCGAAGATCGGGCTTCCCGTCGAGCAAGCGTTCAAAACGCTGGTGGCGCGCGGCGATCGCGGCGGTGTTTATCTCGCGATCATTCCCGGAAATAGGGAACTGAATGGCAAGGCGCTGGCGCGCGTGACGGGAGACCGGCGAGTAGACTTGGTCCCGCTGCGTGAAGTGCAACAACTCACCGGCTACATCCGCGGAGGCGTCACCGCTCTGGGTGGCAAGCGAGACTACCCGGTCTACGCCGACGAAACCATCGAGCTCTTCGACGTCATCTCAATCTCGGCGGGTGTTCGAGGCACACAGATATTGATGGCTCCGGCGGACTACCTGCGCATCACTCACGCGCTAGTGGTGGCCATTGCCAGGGAAAAACTGACGAGTTCCTGACGCCCAGATGGTTGGCCAAATGACGATAGTACTTGTAGCCAGATTTTTCTCAAGATTCCCTTGACGCGCGCCGGGCTTTAGGGTATAAAACGGTTTCCCCCATTTGTTGAATGGTTCGCTCACTCAGTCATGGGGTTGGTCTGTGAGCGTTCGAAAGGGACTTGCTGAACACGATGTCCGCCGCTGTTGCCATTGTTCATGCTGAAGGTTCTTGCTACACCGATGCTCCTGCTTACACCGGTGCTCCTGCTTACACCGAGGTCTCATCCTTCAGAGAAGAAGCTTCCGTTGCGATTGCTTCTCCCGAGGAGCGTTTACGCGAATTGGTTCACGAACTGCGCCAGCCGCTGAGTTCCATTGAAGCCATCGCTTACTATCTGGAGATGACGTTGCCCGCTGGGCAATTCGAAGCCCGGCAGTACATGTCCCAGCTACAACGTTTGGTGGCGGAAACCAACTCGATTCTGGAGCGCTCCGTGGGCACTATACGCAAAGGGTGCGCGAGAGCGGCCGGCGCCGTAGTCAGCCGTTTTCGCGATCGCGCAGCAGCTTTTGTATCTCTGCGATTTCCTCGCGCAGCTTAGGCAATCGCGCCAGATTTGCCAGTTGCTCCAGGTATTCTTTCAGCGGACGCGCGGGGGTGCCCCACACCACTTGTCCCTTGCGAACGATCTTCGACGTCAGGATGCCGCAGCCGGAGCCGAGCACGGCGCCGGACTCGATGCGGGCTTTATCGCCGATGCCCACCTGGCCGCCGATCACGGCGTAATCTTCCACCACCACTCCGCCCGAGAGTCCCGGTTTGCGCCGCGATCACAACATGCTTGCCCGATGCTGCAGTTGTGGCCGATGTGCACCATATTGTCGAGCTTCACGCCGTCGCCGATGCGAGTAACGCCGAGCGCCGCGCGGTCGACGCACGAGTTTGCGCCGATCTCCACGTCGTCGCCGATCTCGACGCGTCCAATCTGCGGGAATTTCTGGTAGCCGTTCGGCGCCGCGCACGAATCCGAAGCCGTCGGCGCCGAGCACGCAGCCCGAGTGCAGCAGCGCGCGATCGCCGATGCTGACGTGGTCGTAGATGGTGACGTGAGGCGTGCAGCAGACAATCCGCGCCGAAGACGGACATTCGCGCCGATGCGCGCAGCCCGCGCCGATGGAGGTGCGCTCGCCAATGCGAGCGCCGGGGCGGACGGTGGCAGTGGGCCGATAGCGGCTGTGGATGCGATCTCGGCGTCCGGCGCGATCACCGCGCGTCGGATGAATACCCGGAATGACCAGCCGGCGGCGGATAGAGCAGGCCGATCACCGTCGCGAAGCTGCCGCGGGGATCGTCGACGCGGATGAGCGGTGCGGCCAGCCGGGAATTCATCGGTCACCAGCAGACAACCTGCGCGCGATTGATCGGCTTGGGCTGCCGCTTTGCGATTGCCGACGAATGCGATTTCCAGCGGCCCGGCGGATTCGAGCGTTGCGGCGCCGGCGATATCAAGGTCGCCAGCCCCTTCCAACGCCGCATTCAACTGCCGCGCGATTTCATCGACCCGCAAGCTCCGCCTCCGATCACCACAGTATCCCATTAGCCGCGACAACAGCTTCCCAGGACAATCTTATACATTGCACTATCTCGTATACACTACAATGAGTTCCTGGACGACGCTCCTGTGAGGAGGAAATGCGAATGAAGACAATCGAACGAGTTGTAGTTTCGGCCATCGCCATCTTGTTGGCGACCGCTATGGTTATGGCGCAGCCGCCAGCTGCGGGAAAAGCCGGGCCGCCGCCTCCGCGCCTGGTGTTTTCGGTGACCAGCACCGCATGGCCCGACGGTGGAGAGGTTCCCATGAGAAACGCCGGCCGGGGCGAGAACAAGTCGCCGGCCTTCGAGTTCCATTGGACCCTGGGTCCAAATCCAGCCGCCGCGCCGGAAAATCTGCAAACCTACGCGGTGATCTTTCACGACGTCGAGAATTCTTCGATGAAAACTACCGTCGACACTCTGCATTGGTCTGCGTTCAACATCCCCGGAACGGCCAAGGGTTTGCCGGAAGGACTCGGGGCAGGAGATTTGCCCGATGGGACGCGAAATGGTCCCGGCATTGCGGCCCGTGGCGGAAAACCAGGAGCTTATTTCGGGCCGGGCGCCGGCCCGGGGCCGATCCATCACTACCTGTTCGAGTTCTACGCTTTGGATACGAAGCTGGATCTGCCGGCGACTACCACGCGCGAGGATTTGCTGAAGGCCATGGACGGTCACGTAATCGGCAAGGCGGCTTGGTTCGGCCGCTTCCATGCACCGCCGCCCCAATAAGCGTTGCTGAGCCGGGCTTTGGTCATTGAGTTAGTACCATAAGTCTGATGCAGACTTATGCCAGTTGATCCCTCCGCTTGGGTGGCTGCAACCGCTCGCGTTCATCCGGAAGCGCGCGTCGGGCCGCAGGTGAAGATCGGCGAGTTTGCGATCGTCGAAGAAGATGTGGTGATTGGAGCGCACTGCCGCATCGAGCCGTATGTTTACGTGAAGCGCTGGACAACGCTCGGCGAACGCAATGAAATTTCGGCCGGTACCGTGCTCGGGACCGATCCGCTGGACAAGAACTTCACCGGCCAACGCAGCTACCTCCGCATCGGCGACGGCAACATCATTCGCGAACACTATACGATCTCGCGCGGCACACAGCCGGAGAGCGCGACGGAAATCGGCGACGGCAATTACATCATGACCTCTGGGCACATCGCGCACAATTGCACAATCGGGAACAATACCGTGATCGCAAGCTGCGCGCTGGTGGCCGGGCACGTGGATGTCGAGGATCAGGCGTTCATCTCGGGCGGCGTGGTGATTCATCAATATTCGAAGATCGGGCGGCTGGCCATGATCGGCGGGAACTCGCGCGTCAATCTGGACGTGCCGCCGTTTTTTCTCTACACCGATTTCAACGTACGACCCAATGGGCTGAACCTGGTGGGACTCAAGCGGGCCGGATTCACGGGCGAGGAGATTGCCGCGCTGAAGGCGGCGTACAAAATCCTGTATCGGTCCGGAATGAAGTTGCAGGATGCGCTGGAGCTGATTGCGTCGGAGCTGGATACCGAGCACACGCGGCACCTGGTGAAATTCATCCGGAGCAGCGAGCGCGGCATTTGCCGGGAATGACGGCTGCAGCTTTATTGAAGGACATCCGGGCGCAATTGAAAGCCGCTGCAGACCCGGAGTTTGCAGCGGGCCTGCGCCGGTTCTTCAAAGAGCCGGTGAAGCCGTATGGAGTCCGAACACCGCTACTTCGCGAACTTGCACGGCTCGCTTACGCGCAAGTGAAGCACTGGCCCGTCGCCGATCGCGACCGGTTTGTTACCGATTTCTGGAAGAGCGGAATGCTGGAGGAAGGCGCCATCGTGTGCCACCTCTACCGGCGTTTCGCCAAATCCTGCGGCGAGCGTGAGTTTCGGATGTTCGAACACTGGATCAACCGCTACGTCCGGAACTGGTCGCACTGCGACGGCGTTTCCACCTGGTTGATCGCTGCTTCGATCGCGAATCGCCCGGGTTTGGCCGACCGGCTGGCCGGCTGGACGAAATCGAAGAACCGATGGAAACGGCGATCGGCCGCGGTGTCCCTGATCCAGGAAGCGAAGCAAGGCCGTAACACCGAAACAATTTTCCATATTTGCGATTTATTGCTCAACGACGCCGACGACATGGTGCAAAAGGGCGTCGGCTGGCTGCTCAAGGAAACCTATCCGAAGAGGCCGCGCGAGGTATTGGATTTTCTCGATCCGTGGAGAACGCGCGCGCCCCGGCTGGTTTTGCGTCTAGCCGCTGAAAAGATGACCGAGAGAGATCGACGTTGGTTGCTTGCAAAAGGCTAAAGACTAATGGCCAATCGCCTGACACCCTGCGGGTCCAACGCAGCCAGCATTTCCATCGCCGTCTTGCCTGTCAGCGGATGCCGGAAGCCCGGCGCAATCTCGGCCAGCGGCTCCAGAACAAAGCGGCGTTGCGCGACGCGCGGGTGCGGCACTTCCAGCTCAGCGGTCGCAATCACACTGCGTCCATAGAACAAAATATCGATATCGATATTTCGCGGACCTTTCGGAGTCACGCGGCGGCGGCCCATTGCGCGTTCCATTTCCCGGACGCGCGCCAGCAGTTGCATCGGAAACAAACTGGTTTCCACCTCCACCACGGCGTTCAGGAACCAAGGCTGGTCGAGCAGCTCTTGCGGCGCGGTCTCATACAGCGATGATCGGCGCAGTACGCGGATCTCCTCCGGCGCTAGTCGATTCACGGCGTCCCGCAAATTAGCTTCGCGATCGCCGACGTTAGAGCCGAGCCCCAGAAACGCCGTTTTCAAAACAGATCGCTCTGCATTCCGCCGCGCGGAGGCCGGCGCGGAATCTTGAAATATTCGAACGCGCTGTCCGTGCCAACCCGTCCGCGCGGCGTCCGGTCGATGAAGCCGAGCTGCATCAGATACGGCTCGTAGACTTCTTCGATGGTATCGGCCTCTTCGTCAATAGAAGCGGCAATTGTGTTCACGCCCACCGGTCCGCCGCCGTATTTCGCGAGCAGCGTCTGCATGATCTTCTGGTCGATTTCGTCCAGGCCGAAGCGATCCACTTCCAGCAGATCCAGAGCGCTGGTGGCGGCCCGCAGATCGATGTGTCCCTCCGCGCGCACCTGCGCGTAATCGCGAACGCGGCGCAGCAGGCGATTGGCGATGCGGGGCGTACCACGGCTACGTCGCGCGATTTCTTCGGCGCCGTCCAGATCCAGCGTCACACCGAGCAGCCTTGCGGATCGTTCCACGATGGCGGTTAGTTCGGGCACTCCGTAATGATTCAGCCGCAGCACCAGGCCGAATCGTCCGCGTAAGGGAGCGCTCACCAGACCTTGCCGCGTGGTTGCGCCGATGGCCGTAAAGCGGGGAATGGATATGGAATGCGTACGCGCGCCCGGACCCGTGCCGATCAAAATATCCATGCGGAAATCTTCCAGCGCCGCGTACAGGATCTCCTCCACGTCCGGAAGCAGGCGATGAATCTCGTCGATGAAAAAAACCTGGTGCGGGCGGATATTGGTCAACACGCCTGTCAGGTCCAGCTTCTTCTGAAGAATCGGGCCGGAGGTCTGTTCGAAATCCACCCCCAATTCACCCGCGATTATGGTCGCGAGCGTTGTCTTGCCCAAGCCCGGCGGTCCGTAGAGCAAAACGTGATCCATCGCTTCGCCGCGTTTCTTGGCCGCCTCGATGGCAATGGAGAGATTCTCCTTGAGCTTGGGCTGGCCGGTGAAATCGGCCAATCGCGTAGGACGCAGAGCGGCTTCGAACTGGAGTTCGCCCTCCAGCGGCCCCGCCGAAGCGATTCCTTTCTCGCGCATCTAGCGCACCAGCTCCAGCGCTTTGCGGAACATCGGTTCAAAGGCGGAGGCTGGTTCCGCGGCTTTGGCTTTTCGCACCGCAGCCTCGGCGGAAGCCCGGTTGCAGCCCAGATTCAGCAACGCCGACAGCACATCCTGTTCAATCCCGCTCAGCGCCGGCTCAGCCCTTTGGGACACACCGGACGGTGCGCTGCCGCCTCCCAAACCCTCCAGCTTGTCTTTCAATTCCAGCACCATTCGTTCCGCCGTCTTCTTGCCGACACCCGGGATGCGCACCAATTGCTCCACCTGTCCGCCACGAATCGCGTCGATGATGGTGAGCGCCGCGAGACCGGACAGCACCTTGATCGCGAGCGCGGGCCCGATGCCGCTCACCGAGATCAGTTTTTCGAACAGCGCCTTCTCCTCCGCCGTGAGGAAGCCGTACAGCGCCAGTGCATCCTCCCGAACGTGCGTGTGAATGCGAAGCGCCACCTCGGCGCCCGCATTGGGAAGCGCCGAAAAAGTGGAAATAGGAATCACCACATCGTAACCGACGCCGGCCGTATCGACGATCACTTGATTCGGATGTTTCTCGAGCAGCTTGCCGCGCAGGAAGGCGATCATGTCTCAGAATTATTATGCGGCATTAAACGAATCTCGATTCTGAGGCGCGCAGGTCAGTAAGCGGTTTCGGAGCCTTTTCCAGCACCTGCTAGAGGCAGCGTATCAGATATAGCGAGCATTACCGGCGTACAGTAAATTCATGGCCCGCCGCCGCTTCTTTGTCGATGCCGTACAATCGGGTCGCGCGCGGATCATCGGACCGGACGCGCATCATTTGACGCGCGTGTTGCGCGTGGAGCCGGGGCAGCAGTTTGAGATTTCCGACAATCACAGCGTCTATCTGGCGGAAGTGGAAAGCGCGCGCAAGGACCTGGTATCGTTTTCGATTCGCGAGAAAGTGCCATCGGCGGAGCCCGTCGTACACACCACGCTCCTGGCTTCTCTGATCCGCTTTGAGCGCTTTGAGTGGATGCTCGAAAAGGCCACCGAACTCGGCGTCGCGCGGATTGTGCCGGTCAGGCCGAGCGCAGCGAAAGAGGCTTGGAGCGGGCGGCGGGAAAGCGCCTTGCACGATGGAACCGCATTGTTCGGGAAGCGAGCGAACAATCGCGGCGGGCCCGGCTTGCCGGAAATCGACGCTCCCGTTCTCTTAACCAGCGCTCTCGAAACAGACGCCGCTTATCGTTACGTGCTCGAAGAAGCCGAAGCGCCGCCCATGCTTCCGGCTCTGCCCCCGCAGCGCGAACCGGGCGCCTCTGTTGCGTTGCTGGTTGGGCCGGAGGGCGGCTGGACAGATCGCGAGCGCGATCAGATCGCTGGCGGCGGGTGGTGCGCGGTTTCGCTCGGCGCTACGATCCTGCGCGCGGAGACAGCGGCCATCGCGGCGCTGGCAATCGTCAACGCCGCCTGGGGTGGACAAACTCGGGGCGCGCGTGACTAGAGCAGAGCTGCACGGCTTTATCTCGCGGCATAAGCTGGGCGTGCTCGGCTATCTTTCTCCGCAGGGAGCGCCGCGTTCGGCCTTGGTCGGCATCGGGGTTACGCCGGAGCTCGAAATCGTCTTCGACACAGTGAGCAGTTCTCGAAAATATGCCGATCTTCTTCGAAATCCCGCGGCTTCGTTTGCGATTGGCTGGGAGGGTGAAGTGACCGTCCAATATGAAGGACAGGCGTTCCAGCCCACGGGCGCCGAGTTGGCGCGCTATCAACGGGTTTATTTCGCGGCCTGGCCGGAGTGTCGTGACCACCTGAGCTGGCCTGGTATCGCATACTTCGTCGTGCGTCCCCAATGGATTCGCTTGAGCGATTTTGACCAGCGGCCGCCTGTGATCGAAGAGTTCGCGTTCTAATGTTCGCTGGCCGCTCTCACACGCTGACTACCGCGGCGCTCACTGGCTTCGACCCTACTGGGATCAGCATGAACAGCGGTCCCTTTTTCCAGTGGGCGGCCGCCGTCACGCTCTTGATGCGAATCACCGCCATGTCTCCCGATGCCTGGTTCAGCACCAGCGCGTATTGATCGTCGGGCGTGATGACGATGCAGGAAGGCTCCGTGCCGACCGGAGTCACCGCCAATACCTTGCTGGTTTCGATGTCGAGGATACTCACGTCGGCGGACTTGGGGTTCGCCACAAAAAGATATCCTGGCGATGTGGAGGCGGCCATCGCGCCCGGGCCGTGTCCCGCCAGAACGGTTTCCCGAATTTGCGGCGTGTAGTAGGGATAAACCGCCACCACCGCATCCATACCTTCGCCCGGTGACAAACAGTTGCCCGCCGTCGGACTTGAAGCACAAATGATCCGGGCGCACCGCCAGCGGCAGATTCACCACCAGCCGTCGGCTGGGCACATCGAACATCGACAACATGCGCTGGCTGACATTGGCCGCGATCAGCTGCCGCGAATCGGATGCGCGCGGTCGGCGCCGTGCAAGGGCTGAAACCTTACCAGGCCGATTTCGCCGGTGGTGCGCACGGGAGGAAAGCTGCGCCGGTTCGCGAGATCGACGAAAGTAATGGAGCATCCCGGCGCCGGAGCTGATGGCCAGCGTGTTTCCGTCGGGCGAGATATCGAAGTCGGCCGGATCGTCGGGCAACGGAAGGGTCCAGGCCACCTGCATCGGCTCCAGCGTCAGGCGCACCAGCTGCCTGGGCTTTTGACACAGGACATACAGCGCGTCCCCGTCCGGCGAAAGCCGCATTTCGAGCGCTGTCGAAGCCACCTGCAGCTTGCGCGAAAAGGTGAGATTGATCGGCGCGAATCTCGTGCACCGAGCCATTGTCGGGAGTGAGCGCGTAGATCCGCGCGTTCCGCGAATTCGCCAGTACGGCCGTTGGCGAACCGTCTACCCGGATGTGCCGCGCCACCGCGAACACTTCCAGATCCACCACGGCGATCGCGCCGCCTTCCTGGTTCGCGATGAAGGCGTATCCCGAAAATCCCGTGGCTCGTCTGATGGCCGCCGCAGCTCAGGTCGCGAGCCCGCCGGCGATGGTCCGGCGCCTAAACCACTTGCGACGAACTGGCGCCGGGTAACCATCTCACTTGATTCTGCACACGTGAGTCCTTGGTCTAGCTATGCCGGGTTACGGCTCTCCACGGCGCGAGATTCGCTACGGATTTGCAGCGGGTTCCGGCGCGCGCAGCTTCATTCTGGCTCTTCTCCGCCATGGCTCTCACCTTCGCGTCGCCGTCCTCGCGCCAGCTTTTCCAGCGCTTCGCCGAATTCCGGATCGCCGATTTCGCCCATGGCCCACGCGGCGCCGCTTCGCAGCGCCGGATCGGCGGCGCTGGCCACTAAGCCAGGCGCATATACGCCTCGCGATCTCCCGCCTGGCAAAGTCCCAGCAGTGCATTTACCACCACGCGGCCGCAAGGGTCGCGGTCGCATTCCACAGAATCTTTCGGACGTCCGCATTGTCGATGTCCCCACAAGAGACTCCACCGCGTTGGCCCGCAGCCTGCTATCGTCCGATGCCAATAAGCGCTTCCACGCGCGGCAGATTCCAATTCGACCGTCCCAACATGAGCGCCGCCTTGGAGCGCACTTTGTCGCTCGGGTGATTCAGAAACTGAATCAGATACGAACCCAGCCGGGAGCAGTCTGAAATTGCATCCACCAGCTCCAGCACCCGCAAGGCCTCGGCATTTTTAATCGCGCCCACTTTACCAGCGGCCGTCGTCCACCGACTGGCGGACCAGGTGGACGTCCAGAAATGGCTCAACCCATGTGATCTTGCGCGCCAGGGACTGCGGCTGCCTCCAGCGACAGAAGGCTGCTTGTTCAGGAGCAGGTCGGCCAATAAGCCTGCCGGCCGTGAGCAGGCCCGCCGCATATTCCAGGCCGGGCGATTTTTCTTCAGCCGACACCAGAAGATGTACCGCCGCAAGCGCGAGCCCCGCAGGGTCGCTGGTTTGAAGCCGCCGGATGGCGCTGATCGCCGGCACGCGGTTGGAGCCGAACGCGGCTACGGCGTCCTGCAACAAACTGGCTGTCGTTTGCTCACCCAACAACGGGCTGGGGACCCAGCAGTTCATGTGGCGGCTTGAAGTCCATAGCTCGGGTGGCGCTGGCCGCAACCAATGTTTCTATCTCCTCATCGGCTCGTTCGCAATTGAATAGCCTATAACGATAGGATTGAATTATGATACGCTTTGGAAGGACCGTCGAGACGCCTCCCGTTACAATCTCTGAAAACCGGAATATGCGTGTGCTACGGCCTCTTAGAGTGAAGGAGCCGCGAAAAGTCTCTCCATGAACGTTCGCTCGCTGTTTAGCCTGTTCTCATCCGACCTTGCCATCGATCTTGGAACCGCCAATACCCTGGTTTTCGCCAAAGGCAAAGGGATCGTGGTCAATGAGCCGTCCATTGTCGCTATCAACAAAACCAACGGCGAAGTGGAGGCGGTGGGCAAGGAAGCCAAGGAAATGCTGGGCCGCACGCCCGGCAATATCGTGGCCATCCGTCCCATGAAAGACGGCGTAATCGCGGACTTCAAGGTGACCGAGCGCATGCTCAGTTACTTCATCCTGAAGGCGCACGGCCGCAAAGTGCTGGTGCATCCGCGCATCGTGATCGGCGTGCCGAGCGAGATTACGCAGGTGGAAAAACGCGCCGTGATCGACTCGGCTTATCGCGCCAAGGCGAGCGAGGTGCACCTGGTGGAACAGGCCATGGTGGCGGCCATCGGCGCCGGACTGCCGGTGACCGAGCCCTCCGGCAACATGGTGGTCGACATCGGCGGAGGAACCACCGACGTGGCCGTGATTTCGCTATCCGGCATCGTCTACTCGCGTTCGGTCCGCGTGGCGGGCAACGCCATGGACGAAGCCATCATGCAATATCTCAAGCGCAAGTACAACCTGCTGATCGGCGAACGAACCGGTGAGGCGATCAAGATTCAGGTGGGTTCGGCCTATCCTTTGGACAAGCCCCTGACGATGGAAATAAAGGGCAGGAATCTGATTGAAGGCGTGCCGAAAACGCTGACCATCGACGATAGCGAAATTCGCGAGGCGCTGTCGGAGTGCGTGGCCACCATCATGAACGCCATCCGCGTGGCTTTGGAGCGCACTCCGCCCGAACTGAGCGCCGACATCAGCGACCGCGGAATTGTTTTGACCGGAGGCGGCGCAATGTTGAAGAATTTAGATAAGCGGATTCGTGAAGAGACCGGGCTGCCGGTTTCGATCGCCGAGGACCCGCTGGCGAGCGTGGTTTTGGGAACGGGCAAGATGTTGACGGACTTCAAATTGCTCCGGAGAGTGGCGATTGAATAAAGTTCTTTCCGAGCCGCGACCGTGAGGAAGCGGTCCGTCGGGCTTCTAACTTGATGTAACATATGGATTTCTTTCTCAGCCGCTACCGCCATCTCACGGTGCTGCTCATCGTGATCACGGCGCAGTTGGTGCTGATCGCCTACCAGGTCAAAACCAGTAAAGATATTCCGTTGATTCGCGTCTGGGCGGTCACCGCCGTCACTCCGGTGGAGCAGGGCCTGGAGTTCGTTCGCCGCTACACCTGGGGGTTCGTGGAGGATTACTTCGTCCTGCTGGGCGTGCGCAGTCAAAACGAAAAGCTGCGAAGCGAGAACGGCCAGCTCAAGATCGAGAACAACTACCTGAAGTCGGAGTTGTCCACGGCGGATCGCGCCCGCGCATTGAGCGTGTTTCAGGCCCGCTCGCCATCCAAGACGGTGGCCGCCCGCGTCATTGGGAACGGCACCGGCGCCAACTCGAAGGTGGTGTTTGTCGACCGCGGGTCGACCAGCGGTGTCGAAAGCGGCATGGCGGTGGTCACGCCCGATGGGATCGTCGGCAAGGTGGTGGATGCGTATCCCACCGCTTCGCTGGTCATGCTGATCACCGATCCCACGTTTGCCGCCGGCGTGGTTTCGCAAAAGAACCGCGTGCACGGGACGCTCAAGGGACAAGGCCACGCCGAGTGCCTGGTGGACTACGTGCAGAACGAGGAACACGTCGATATCGGCGAATGGTTTTACACTTCCGGCGACGACCGCATCTTCCCCAAGGGCTTTCCCGTCGGCCAGGTAACGGCCGCTCCCAACGGCAAAACATTCAAGGAGATTTATGTTTCTCCCAGCGGGATGCAGGGCGGCGTGGAAGAAGTGCTGATCGTGCTGCAGGGCGTCCATCAGGAGGTTCCGGGCGCGGAAATCGCCTCTCCGGCCTACACCATTCTGCCCGCGCCCACCGAGGCCGCCACTCAAACGCCCGAAGGCGCTCCGCAACCCGGCGCTCTGGCCACCGACGCGGATCGTCTGCGGGCCATCTATAAGGACGTCGGGATAGAGCAGAAGCATACCTACGGTGAAGGCGTGCCTGGGTCAAAGCCGCCTGATTTCACCAAGATCCCTTCTATCCATGGCGTGCTTCCGCCACTGGGTCGCTGCTGCTGCCGCCAGCGCACCCCTGGACCGGCGCGATGCGGCGTACGACGCCGCCAAAGCCCCCCGGCGCAGGCTCAGACTGCGCCAGCAGCCCGCGCCAACCCAAAGCTGTACCGCTCCGAAGCCAGTTTCGCCGCTCCAAACCGCCCGCGGCCGGCCGAACGCCAAGCCCAAGCCGCCCGCTTCGGAGTAACCGACGACGAGCCAGCCTCGGTGGTGGCTCCTGCGTCCGCACAGCTCCCAGTCCGCCAGCTCACCAACCAATGACCGAGTACACCGAGCGATTGCTGGCCGAAACCCCGCGCAAGGACACGGCCGATCGGTTTCGCCTGGTTTGGCTGGTGGTGGTTCCCTTGATCGCGGTGCTGTCCCAGGTCTATGTGCCGCGTTTCATCCCGTTTCTGGCGTATCTGGAGTTGCCGCTGCTCATCACCGTGCATTTCGCGCTCAGCCGCGGCGGGCCGATTCCGGCCTTGTTCTACGGGATGTTCATCGGCCTGGTGCAGGACTCGCTGTCGCATCAGCCGATAGGCATGTATGGGATCGTGAAGACCCTGGTGGGATACTTCGCCGCCTCCGTCAGCATGCGATTCGACGTCCAAAACCCGGTGGTCACCTTCATTCTCGCGCTTCTTCTTTTACTTCTTCCATCAGTTCTTCTATTGGGTTCTGTCGCGCGCGCTGCTGGGCGAGACGCTGGGCTTCGATGCGCAGCAAACCGCTATTTTTGGGCTATTGAATGCCGCCGTAGCCCTGCCGTTGTTTCGTCTTTTGGATAAACTGAGAGTAGCCGGCTTAAACATCGTGAAACTTCACATCGCGCGCGAAGACGATCAAAGCTCCGCCAACACGCTCTTGCGCGACGATACGAAGTTCGCGTCGCAGAAGATCGCGTTTTTTCAGTACACCACCATCGCCGTATTTCTGTTTCTGATCACCGGCTTCTGGGACCTGCAGATTCGCAATCCGGAGGTCTATCAGGAGCGCGCGCTCGAAAACAGCGTGAAGTCGATTCCCGTGCTCGCGCCGCGCGGCAAGATTCTGGATCGCGACGGGCGCGTGATCGTCGACAATCACTCGTCGTTCAGCCTTGTATCTGTCGCGCGAAAACTCTGAAGATGGAGCACCTGCGGCCGATCGCCGAGGGCCTGAATCTGGACTACGACAGCCTGGTGGCCCGCGTGCGCCGCTTTCAGTCGCGCGGCGCTCCGCAGTACGAACCCATTCCCGATCAAGGAAGAGCTGACGCCGGGCGAACTGGCCTTTCGTCGATTCGCATAAGGATGCTGAGCACCTTTCCCGAGCTGGAAGTGGTGCGCGTGCAGCACCGGCTTTATCCCCGCGACGGCTTGGCGGCGCACGTCATCGGATACGTCGGTGAAATCAGCGAATCGGAATTGGACTCGCCGGAGCTGGCGCGCTTCCACCAGGGAGACATCATCGGCAAAGATGGCATCGAGCGCCAGTACAACGATCAGCTGATGGGCGTGGATGGCCAGAAGCGCGTGGAAGTGGACAGTTTCGGCAACGAGCGCCACGTCCTGGACGACAAGGAAGCCATTCCCGGAAAGAATCTGCAGCTCACTATCGATCTGGATCTGCAAGCGGTGGCCGAACTGACGCTGGAAAACCGGAAAGGCGCGGTGGTGGCGCTGGATCCGCGCAACGGCGAAGTGCTGGCCATGGTCAGCCGCCCGGCCTTCGATCCGAATCTCTTTGCCGGCCGCATCCGATCGAAAGATTGGAAAGTGTTGCTGGACAATCCCGATCATCCGCTGTTGAATCGAGCGATTCAGGCGCAGCAGGCGCCTGGATCGACGTTCAAGCCAATCATGGCGCTGGCGGGCCTGGAATCCGGCGTGATCGACGATAATTACCACATCAGCTGCCCGGGCGGCGCCACGTTTTACGGCCGCTTCTTCAAGTGCTGGGGCAAGCATGGGACGGTAGGACTGCACGAAGGCCTGGTGCATTCCTGCGATACGTTCTTCTATAACGTCGGCAATCGGCTGGGTATCGATCGGATCGCGCAGTACGCCGAAATGGTGGGCTACGGCCACAAGACCGGCATCGATCTTCCGCACGAAGCCGAAGGTCTGGTGCCCTCCAGCAAATGGAAGATCCGCAACTTCCGCGAGCGATGGTATCCCGAGCGAAACCATCTCGGTGGCCATCGGCCAGGGAGCCACCACGGTGACGCCGTTGCAAATGGCAGTTCGCCATCGGCGGAATGTCGATCGGCGGCATGTGGTTTCAGCCTCACCTGGTGAAGGACGCCGTGCATCTGATGCCCGCGCGCCGCGCCGAAGTGAACCTCGAAAATATCGGCAAAGTGGTCTAGGGAATGTACGGTGTGGTGAACGAAGGGGCGGCACGGGAGTGCGCGCGCACCTCCCGGCGTCGACGTGTGCGGCAAGACCGGGAACCGCGCAGCTGGCCTCCAACGAATTGCTGAAAGGCACCTCCTACGGCGCAACCCACAAGGACAACGCCTGGTTCGTCGGCTTCGCGCCCTGCGAAAATCCCGAGATCGTGGTGGCGGCGCTGTTCGAGAATGGCGAACACGGCCAGCTGGCCGCGCCCATCGTGCGCGATGTGATGAAGGCGTACTTCGACAAGAAAGCCCGGCTGGCCCAGCCGCAGCCGCAGATCGCCCACATTCCCAGCGGCCTGTTCGGCAGCGCGCCTCCGCCCGTTACCACTCGGCTCACGCATCCGGCTGCTCAACCAGCGCTTCGGTGAATCCGCTAATATGCCGGCCCATCGTTCGCTCCGCGATTTCGACTGGCTGATGCTGATTCTGGTGTCGCGCCATTTGCGCGCTCGGGGTGCTGCAAATCTACAGCGCCACGCGCGACACCCACTTTACCGAGGCGTGGTGGAAGCAAGGCATCTGGATACTGGCCGGCTTCATCGCCTTGTGGATCGGAACGCTCATCGACTATCACACCTTGCTCGGGCAGGTGGCCGTTTTCTACGGCCTTTCGGTGGCCACTCTGATCGCCACGTTTGCCGTCGGAACCACCGTTTTCGGCTCCCGCCGCTGGATCGGCATCAGCCAGCTACCATATTCAGCCCTCGGAATTCGTTAAACTGGTGATAGTTCTCTTAGTGGCTCGGTATCTGTCGGAGTTGAAGGGCGACCAGTTGGAGCTGCGGGATCTGCTCAAGCTGGGCTGGCTTGGTGGGTGTGCCGATGATCCTGGTGATGATTCAGCCGGATCTCGGTACGGCGTTGACGTTTGTTCCGATCCTCGCCATCGGCGTATTTTTGGCGGGGTTTCGTTGGCAGTACGCGGTGGCGATCCTGGTGATTATCGCCGTGATGGCGCCGATCAGCTATTGGCTGGTGTTGAAGGATTATCAGCGGCAGCGGGTGGTGAGTTTTCTGGACCCAAGTCAGGACCCGAAGGGATCGGGCTACCAGGTGATCCAGTCGAAGATAGCGGTGGGTTCGGGCGCGCTGTGGGGGCGCGGCGTTACCAAGGGTACACAGACCCAAGGGCGCTTCCTGCCGGTGCCGCAGAAGGATTTTATCTTTTCGGCCTTTGCCGAAGAGCACGGGTTCGTGGGCGTCATCGTGGCGCTCGGGCTGTATTTTTTGTTGCTGATGCAGATCGTTCAGAACGCGCAGACCGCGTCGGACAAAGCCGGGATGTACATCTGCATGGGCGTCGCGGCATTGTTGTTGTTTCACGTGTTGGTGAATGTCGGAATGGTGGTGGGACGGATGCCGGTCACGGGCATTCCGCTGCCGCTGATGAGTTCCGGCGGATCGAATATTGTAGCGATGTTTTTGATGCTGGGGCTCGTGAATAACGTCCGGCTCCGGCGATTTGTAAACTGAGCGCACAGCGCGGGATGCGCTCGCTAGGGACTGAAGGATATCGCGTCCCGCTGCGTTGTGCGCGATTTATTAAATTGACTGGCCGAGAGACGGCCGGCTTTAAGAAGATTGAGGGTAAGCGAGTTCGATTCCATCCGCTTCTGGTCCGCGTCCGGGTTTTCTAATCCAGACCAGCGGTTGGGTTGAGCGCCTCTCCAAGGGTGTTTGAGAGTCGATCTCCATCTTCGGGAGGCTGAAAGATTTTAAGTCCGGCGCGCCGGGACAACGGTCCTGTGGATCACCCGGGCGTACGGGCTGACAGTGTTCTCCCTCGCGCTTTCTTTAAGCTCCGGTTCTCGCCATGAACTGTAGGAGCATTCATGAGCAAAGAATTGGTGATCGCAGCGAATCGCCACGAGATCAAAGTGGCGATTCTCGAAGACGACCAACTGGTGGAAGTGTTTTTCCAGCGGGCCAACGAGTATTCGCTCGCCGGCAGCATTCAAAAGGACGCGTAACGCGCGTTTTGCCGGGCATGCAGTCGGCCTTCGTCGACCTGGGCCTGGAGCGCGACACGTTCCTGTACGTCTCGGACTTTTCGGAAGAGACGAGGAGGACTTCGACCGCGTACGGTGAACCGCGAGTCGTCGCGAGCGCGAATCGAGTCTAGCCGCGCCGCCGGCGCGAGCGTCAGCCGCGTCGGAATCGCCCGCCCGACGTGCGCCGAAGCTGTCCGGAGACGGCGCTGCCGCGGTCCCGGAGCCGCCGAAGCCGATGCGCCCGCACCGCGGCTGCGTACCGAACGCACTGAGCGTGCGAGCGCCCGCGATCGAGGCGCTCCGACCGGGGTGGCGATCGTGGCCGGCGTTCCCGCCGCCGCCGTGGCCGGGGCCGCGGATTCCCGGATTCCAAGTATGCCTCGTCCGGACGCATCCGCGTCCGCCGCGCTTCGGCGAAGCAGCTCCTCGGCGCCAGCGGCGGAGCCGAGTGCCTTCTTCCGCCGGTCCGGTTCCGGCCGTGGAAGCGCGCTCCCAGTATCGCCGAGCGCCGGCGCAACCGATTTCTCCGTTCTCCCCGGCGAGTCTCTCGCAAAGTACACGCGCTCCAACATTCAGCCGCTCGATGAAGCCGAAGAAGATGAGATACGCGACCTGCAGGAGACCGATGTCAGCCGACCGATGCCCGAGAGACGCTGGCCGAGATCGCCGAGGAAGCGGTTGAGGAGCCGGACGACGCGCCGGTGCGCCGAAGAGAGTCGAAGAGTGAGTGAGATTGTAGCCGCTCCAGCTGAGCCTGAGCCGCAGTCGAACCGGAAGTCGAAATCGTGGTCGACCGAAGAGGCTTTCGTAGAGAGAGTCCCGTGGAAGAGATGGACACGGAGCCGTCGGAAGAGCCCGGAAACGCGAGTCTGACCGAAGGTGAAGCTGGCCGCAGCAGGAAGACGCCTGCAGCCCGGCGTCACGCCGCCGCTGTCGGCGCAGGTTCGCGAGCAGGGCGGGCGATTCCCGCATCGCATGCCACGCCGCATGCGCCGCAAAATGCGCGGCGGCGGGTCAGGGCGACACCGCAGAATCGGAACCAGGCGACGAGCGCGGCGGAAGCTGCCGCCGCCGCGGAATCCATCGAACGTGCGCCCAGGTCCGAACAGCCCCGAGGCCAGCGAACCTTCAGCCGCCCGGAGCGAGCGCCGCTGCCTTCCATCACCGAACTGTTGAAGGAAGGCCAGGAGATCATCGTCCAGATCGCCAAGGAGCCGCTCGGCCAAAAGGGCGCGCGCATCACGTCGCACATCGCGCTGCCCGGCCGATACGTGGTCTACATGCCGACGCTCGAGCACACCGGCGTCTCGCGCAAGATCGCCAGCGACGAGGAGCGCCTGCGCTTGAAGCGCATCCTGCAAATCCATGCACGCCGGAATCCCCGGCGGCTTCATCGTCCGCACCGCGGGCGAGGGCAAGAGCGAAGAGGATCTCGCCGCCGACATGAACTTCCTCTTCAACCTCTGGCTGGATATTCGCCAGAAGGCCGAAAAGAGGCCCGCGCCGCTGCTGCTGCATCACGATCTCGACATCGTGCAGCGCACCCTGCGCGACCAGTTCACCGACGATTTCAAAGCCATCTGGGTGGATAACGAAGAGCTCTATGAAAGCGTGCTGCGCTTCGTCCAGCGCTTCCAGCCGAGCCTGGTGACCCGCGTGAAGCTGTACACGCGCCCCGAGCCGATCTTCGACGCCTTCAATATCACCGCGGAACTCGAAAAAGCGCTGCGGCCGAAAGTGTGGCTGAAGTCCGGCGGCTACATCGTGATCAACCAGACCGAGGCGCTGGTGGCGGTGGACGTGAACACCGGCAAGTACGTCGGGCCGGTCGAATCGTTTGGAAGACACCATCGTCAAAACCAATACCGAGGCGGTGAAGGAGATCGTGCGCCAGGTCCGGCTGCGCGATCTGGGCGGCATCATCGTGGTGGACTTCATCGATATGGACGAGCGCAAGAATCGCCAGAAGGTGATGCAGGCGCTCGAAGACGCCATGCGCGCGGACCGCGCGCCCTACAAGATTCTGCAGTTCAACGATTTCGGCCTGGTGGCCATCACGCGCAAGCGCGTCAAGCAGAGCCTGGAGCGCGCGCTGTGCATGCCGTGTCCGCATTGCGAAGGCGCCGGCTATGTGAAGAGCGTGCAGACCATCGTGAACGAGATTCTGCAGGAGGCGGGCAAGATTGCCGCCGCCATCGAAGGCAAGGACGTGTTGCTGCGGGTGCATCCCGACGTCGCGAAGTTCCTCAAGTCGAATCAGAACAAACATCTGGAGGAGCTGGAGGAAATCCTGCGCCGGCCCGTGCTGGTGAAGGCGGACCCGCTGTTGCATCACGAAAAATTCGACCTGGGATAAGGGGGATCTTATGAGCGCTCCGTACGCGCATCCGGAAGTCTTGGTGAATACCGATTGGGTGGCGGCGCACGCCAAAGACGCCAACGTGCGCGTCGTGGAAGTGGACGTCGATACCAAAGCCTATGACGAAGGCCACGTGCCCGGGCGCGATTGCCTGGGCCTGGAACACGCAGCTGTGCGACACCGTGGTGCGCGACATCGCTGCCCAAGGCGGCGTTCGAAGCAGTTGCTGACGCAGTCGGGCATCGGGAACGACACCACCGTGGTGCTTTACGGCGACAACAACAACTGGTTCGCGGCGTGGGCCTTCTGGCAGATGAAGATTTACGGCCACCAGGACGTTCGCATCATGGATGGCGGGCGCAAGAAGTGGCTGGCCGAAGGCCGCGATCTGGATACGGCGGCGGCCAAGCCCACGTCCGAGCGCTACACCTTACCAAGCCACCGAACCGGATTACTCGCTGCGTGCGTTTCTGCCGCAGGTGCAGCAGGCGCAGAAATCCGGGAGTGCGGTGATGATCGACGTGCGCAGTCCGCAGGAATTCACCGGCGAAATTCTGGCGCCTCCCGGATTGCCCGAAACCTGCCAGCGCGGCGGCCACATTCCGGGCGCGCGCAGCGTCCCCTGGGGCAAAGCCTGCAACGACGATGGAACGTTCAAGTCGGTCGGACGAGCTCGAAAAGCTGTACGGCGCCGAAGGCGTCGTCCGGTCCAAGCCGGTGATCGCGTATTGCCGGATCGGCGAGCGCTCCAGCCATACCTGGTTTGTGCTGAAGTATCTGCTGGGCGTCGACAACGTCATCAACTACGACGGCTCCTGGACCGAGTGGGGCAATCTGGTGGGCGCGCCGGTCGAAAAAGGCGCGGCGAAATCCGTGGGGCAAGCGTGAAGCCGGAAAATTTCAGCGAGCGCAAAGTGGACGTCGACGGCTGGCAGGTGAATCTCACCACTTACAAACTCGGCGAAAAGTGGCACACCAAGGCCGACAATGTGTCGCCCGGCGCGGCGCTGGCGCGGATTGTCGCCGACACGCGCGAGGACGCCGAAACTCGCGCCTTGGCGCGCGCGAAAGAGCTGCTGTCGCGAACCAAACGTCACGCGGTTTAGCGCAGACCTCGCATGCTAAACTGAAGATCGCGGGCGGCTTCGCCCACGCGCATCCGTAGACCCCGGAGAGATGGCCGAGCGGTTGAAGGCGCACGCTTGGAAAGCGTGTATAGGGGAAACTCTATCGAGGGTTCGAATCCCTCTCTCTCCGCCAGAATAGAAATTGTCCGGCCCGTGTTTTCATTGAAATACTGCCGTTGATGTGTTAACGATTTCGATTGGCGAGCCGGAATTGTGCCCACCCTGCGCGGCTCGCGCGTGCTCCATCGCATCCCGGATGGTGTGCGCTTGCGGGTGAACGTAACGCCGGGTGGTGGGAAAATCGCTGTGGCCGGCCAGGTAGGCCAGCGGGTATTAGGCACGTATTGCGGAAGGTGTAGAGCGGGAAGGGCGACAACTTCGCCAGTGTACACGCTTTCGGATGTTGCTTCTTCAGAGTGGACTTTTCAAAGTGCCCACTTTGGGTTCGTGCGGGAAAGAACCACTCTTCTGAACGCGCTGCGCTGCGCCGCATTCCGATTAGAGCTGCCGCTCCACGGGTGCGTTCCGAATGGCCGGCGAAGCATCCTATGCCGAATCGCACGCCCACGTCACTCAGCGGAATGCGAACTAACGAGATGCGCCCCACCGGGCGTCAATTCCAGCAAACGGACCTGGCCATGCTGGCCTAGCGATCCTATCGGTTTCCCATTCAATGACACTTCCACCCCTCCGGCATTTCCGATTCGAGCGATCATTTTGCCGGATGCCTCCCATTCTTTGTCTTCCCGTCCTGCGAGCGTACCAGTGTAAACATGATTTCCGTCGGATTCAATTGAGATCCAGACCGGCTCACTTGCCGTGAACACGACGCGCATAACTCCGATAGTGCCGGGCGAGAGATTTCGGCCGGTTTGCTCAGACAAGACAGTTGGTCGGCCTTCCGCGTGCGTAGGTACTTTCAGCTGTGGCTGATTCTCAACGAGAGCATCCGCATTGGAGCCGGCTTGCGCGAGAGGCATGAGCGCAGTCCTTGAATCGGGCGGACTATGCCGCACATTTTCCCAACGACTGGACACGCCTCCGCCGAAAACCACCGTGACGACGAGCCAGACAAAGGAGGGAAGAGCGGATGCTTTCATAAGTAAAGGAGCAGGCTTAGGAAGAACCGGCTCTTCGAAACGTTCCTTGAAAGACGCAATCGGCTGCTCGTATTCCAAATTCAGCGTGCGCGCGTATTGGAGGATAAAACTACGGGTCAGAAGACCCGCCGCAGGCGTTCACCGATAGAATCCATGCGCTGCTTCCTAGACGACGCATCCTGATGATGGCGATGTTCGTACGAAATATTCGGGCTCAATAAATTTTGCCCTCCTTCCCAATCCCTCGTGACCGAAGATTGATCTGCCCGAATAGTTCACTTCCCCACGACAAACACGACAAATAAAAAGCGCCCATGTTAGTCCCTTGCCATCATGTTGAAGCGGACGTTCTGAGAAGAATTGTCCCGACGATTGACCCTTAGGAGAACTAACAACATGCGATTAACACTTGTGTCGACCCTTGCGGTTGCCTTCCTGCCAGTAAGTTGGGGCGCCACCGCTGCGAACAACGCCACCGAAATAACAACCGTACAATCACTAACGCTCGAACGAACGCTCGATCCCGCCAACGTTGCAACAACACTTCCGACTCTAATACCGCAGCCGGTCCTGGCCGGTGTCGCTTCGCAAGCACTCGAGATTCGTGAACGCTTTGTCTATCCTCCTGGCTCCGGAACCGTGAACTACACGCAATTCAGCGTTTCCGCAGGAACGCCTATCCCCACACCCACTGCTGTGGATATCAGTGGCTCAACCTACTTCACTGCTCAGCTGGCAGTGCAGAAGATTTCAGTGGGGTCCAATATCAGCTATCCTAGCGTGCAATTCTCCGGAACAATCGTTTCAACAGAAGGCCCGCTTGGAAGTGTGACTGGTACGCCCGCGACGCTATCGTTCGGGTATGCGAATCCGACGCAGCCGACATTTAACAACGTCTTGTCGTCTATTAGCGGCCTCGGCTCCGGCTATTCAGCGGCCGGAGTTGGCGCAATGACGCTGACGCAGGTGCCAGTATCCACCAATCCGTGCGCTGGCCCGGTTGTCATAACTGCTACGGTGATAGCTACTACCACCCTTTACGTAGACCTGGATGGGTCGCAGTCGTACGATTGTACCGGCCAACCTCTCACCTATCAGTGGGGCGTGCTCAACCCCTTCGGTTCGGTCACCGTAATTAATCCCACCTCACCTAAAGCTACCATTCGCCTAAACGCCGGACCGGGTCAATACAGCCTTACCTTTACCGTCACGAATGCCAATGGCGTAAGCGCTACGGATAGCATTCTAGTGACCTACGTGAATCCCTAATAATAAATTGGCCGGAGCGGCGTGTGAGTTTTCGGCAAGCCTGGGTACGCCTGTATCCATAACGGGCTCAGGCTTCTGATCGACACGCCGCGTTAACTCCGCGCTCGGAACCTGCCTTCGTTACATTTACCCTCGCCGAGATCACGGGAAAGCCAGCACAGACTTTCCGCGATTGAGCCACCGACCACGCTGGCGGATTTTCGACGTTGCTCGCCTGATGATAAACAGCCCGTCGGGCTCATCCCTTAGCGCTACGTCGATTTGGAGAACCGAGTCGTTTAACGGCATGGTCGCGAAGTCGGCGTGAACGCTGCCGATAGAATTCATTGAACTGATCCCGCCGAAGATCTGGCAGGGCAACGGTGGTTAACGGGCCACGATCGCAATAGTCGCGGGGGCGCTGCTCTCTTCGCCACTAGTTTTGCGGCGCGGGTCTGCCTTTTGGCTCGGGACTTGGCTTCGTCGCCGGCTTGGCCTGCGGCTGAGGGCGGCTCTGCGGCTTCGCTGGTGGCCGGCTCGGACTGTTCGCGGGTGGCCGGCTCGGATTGTTCGCGGGTGGCCGGCTCGGATTGTTCGCGGGTGGCCGGCTCGGATTGTTCGCGGGTGGCCGGCTCGGATTGTTCGCTGGTGGCCGGCTCGGATTGTTCGCCGGTGGCCGGCTCGGATTGTTCGCTGGTGGCCGGCTCGGATTGTTTGCTGGTGGCCGGCTCGGATTGTTCGCGGGTGGCCGGCTCGGATTGTTCGCCGGTGGCCGGCTCGGATTGTTCGCCGGTGGTCGGCTCGGATTATTCGCCGGTGGTCGGCTCGGATTATTCGCCGGTGGTCGGCTCGGATTATTCGCGGGTGGTCGGCTCGGATTGTTCGCGGGTGGTCGGCTCGGATTGTTCGCCGGCGGCCGGCTCGGATTGTTCGCGGGCGGCCTATATCCCGGTTGGGTGCCAGGTCCATAGGGTGGACGGCCTCCAGGACGGTATGCCGCATTGTAGGGAGGACGATAGTTGGGTGGACGATAGGCCCAGTTGCCGCCGTATCCGGGCCGGGTGGTGTATGGCACCGGCCGCGGACGATACCAGACCTGCGGCGGGCGGTAAGGGTTTCGCCATCCCACCCAGACCGTGTGATTGTAATAAGCGCGGCGGGAACCCCAGTTCCATCCCCACCCACCCCATCCCCATGGCTGGCTGGAAGCCATCAGCGCACCGATGGTGATCCCGACTCCGAAACTGACCAGAGCGCCTGTGGCCACGGCACTCGAGCTAGGCGCGACGTAAACGACGGTGGGATTATATTGCGGCACATAGACCACTTGTGGGTTCGCCGGCTGAACCACATAGATCGTTTGACCCGTCTGCTGCTGCACCACGACGGTCTGCTGTGGATTAGTTCGCAACGAGCCCGCGGCATATGCTCGTGCCCTCAATCTCTGCACCGAAGCAGCCACCGCTGCCTGATCCGCCATAAATGCCTCGCCGATGGCGGCATAATCGTCGATGTTCTGCGCCATCATGTCCAACACTTGCGGGAATGTTACCAGTGCGATGAACGCTGGATCGAATCCCTGCTTCTGTGCCGCATCGGTGAGCGCTGCGCCTTGCAGATCGGCGTGCGCCTGCAACCAGTTGGTCACATCCAGAATCTGTTGCGGGCTGGTGGATGCTGTCGTAATCTGAGCCAGCAGGGCATCGGGGTAAAGCGCTACCGGGGCCAGCAACTGGTCCAGTTGGTCCGGCGAGGGAAGCGCCGTCTGCGCCAAGAGCATCGGTGTCAAGTCGTGAGAAAGTAGCAGGGCGATCAGCAAAAAAACGGCCATAAGACTCGGTTTTTGCCGCAATGGAACGCACCTGCCTTTCTTCCAAATGTCACTGCATTCGCCCGCCGCGCACGACACCCTTGGCCTGCCAAACACGATGATCAACCGCCGACAAGCGACTTAAGAAGTTTAGCCGCGATACAAGGGTGTCTCAATTTCTTATGCCCCATCGAAGATCTATCGCCTGAGTTGGGGTGGGTCCGCAACCGCGACCGAAACATTTTGCGAAAATCCACCAGCCAAAGAGTTGGTGTCCCAAACTTATGTCGCTCAGGGTAAAGAACGGGTGCGAAGATTACCGATAATCCGGTCAGGCCACGGCCTTCAATTCGGGTTAGCGCAGCCGATTTCGTGGCATTTTGTTCAGAGAACCAACCATCAAGTTCTGGGTTGCACTAACAGTCTGAAGTCGGCTTAGACTGGGACAAATAGAAATGAACAAGCGCCTTCATTTGTCGCTGCGCCAAGCCACCTTTAACCTGCGTGGAGGGTTCCTGGTGCGCCCGTTGACCATCGCGCTTGTGCTGGGTTGTGCGGGTGCGATTCTGTGATTCTGTCATGGCTGGAAGAAACGACGGCGCGCCTGCTACCGCATGGCGCCGTTGACCTCGGCCCATCCAGAACCTGCAACAGGACGTGAAGGTCGGAATTTTGCAGCTTGTCGATATCGCTCTCAAGGCGATTTCGCCCGCGGTGAACGATCCGAGCACCGGCATCAGTTGCGTGGACCAACTGAGCAGGATACTGATCCGTTTCGCTTCCAGGGATGTACCGGCTCCCTACTCGTGGGGCACGAGAAGGGCTTCCTGAAGCCCACGCACAAGGTCAGCGAACCCGTACGGCTTCCGAAGAAATGTGGCTGGGTACTCACCGGAGGTGGCGCCACCGGCAGCTTCGAGATCCAGCGCGCTGGTGACAATGACTCTTACATCGGGCTTGATCAGCCGGATCTGGCCAAGGACCTCGGTGCCAGACATGCCCGGTAGAGTCAAGTCCAACAGCACGACGCCGATATTTTCGGCGTGAGCCCGAAAAGTATCTACAGCCTCACGACCGTCACTGGCAGCAAGCACTGAGACACCCCTCTTCCGCAGCGCTTTGGAAACGGCGAGCCGGAGCGTGTCTTCGTCTTCTACCAACAAAACCGTTCCTGAAACCGTGGCGAGATCCTCCGCCGCGGAAGCGCAGACCGCGGGCATGGCGATGGCAGCGCTCCCGTCATCACACGGCAACAGCACCTCAAACGTAGTACCCTTTCCCGGTTTGCTTGCTACATTTATCGCGCCGTCATGCGAGTGGACGATCCCGTGCACCACAGCCAGCCCCAGTCCATGCCCTCCGGGTTTGGTGGTGAAGAACGGATCAAATATCTTGGCCCTCTCTTCTTCCGTAATGCCGCAACCGGTATCGGAAATCTCCAGCCGAACGTAATTTCCCTCCGGGTTCGCATGACCGTTCGGGGATGAGGTTGGGCGCTCGCCTGCGAGCGACGTGCGGACGTGGATTACTCCTTCCTTATTTCCGATCGCTTGTGACGCGTTCATAATCAGGTTCATCACGATACGGCGTAGTTGCGTGGCATTACCGCGCACCGCCGGAAGGTGCTTGCGGAGATCGAAGCGCAAGGCGGCAAATTTCGAAATTGAGACCTTGAGCAGTTCCAACATTTCTTCCACCAGCGCGGACAAATCCACCATCTCAAGATTGGCTCTCTCCCGTCCTGAGTAGATCATTAATTCGCGAACCACCTCGGAAGCGCGGATGGCCACCGCCTTGATCTGTTGAATCTCTTCACGTGGAGACAACCCGTCAGCCACTTCCGTTTCCGCCAATTCCGCCTCGGCGAGGATACCGCCCATCATGTTGTTAAAATCATGCGCGATGCCGCGCGTCAGGATCGCGAGGCTTTCCAATTTCTCACGGGATAGAGCTTCATCCTGAGCACGCTTAAGATTGGTAATGTCAATAGCGGAACCGATATAGCCGACGAATAGGCCGCCTGGCGCAAAGCGCGGGACGCCGTCGTCCAGCACCCATCGATATTCGCCGTCCGCGCGACGCAACCGGTACTCCATCTGGAAGCCTTGGCGGACGTCAAACGACGACGAGTAAATGGCGAAGCAGCGGTCCAGGTCATCCGGATGCACGCCTTCGGCCCATCCATAACCCTGTTCTTGCTCCATCGTGCGTCCGGTAAAGGTCAGCCAGCCCTTGTTGAAAAACGTACGTAGCTTTTCCTGGTCGGACATCCAGATCAGCACCGGCGCTGTGTCGGCCATATTGCGGAAGCGCTCTTCGCTCTCACGCAATCGTTCATTGGCAGCGCGCAATTCCGTGGTCCTTTGCGAGACCTGTTCCTCCAGGTGGGCCCGCAGCTGGCCAAGTTCCAGATGCGTTCGAACTCGAGCCAGCAGTTCCTCCCGCTGGAACGGCTTGGAGATGTAATCCACCGCGCCTAGCGCCAGTCCAGCCACTCGCTCTTCCACTTCCGTTGACGCACTAATGAACATGAGCGGAATATTTCGGGTCACGTCGGAAGCTTTGAGCCGCCGGCAGACATCGAACCCGTCGATGCCAGGCATGCGAATGTCCAGCAGGATGAGCTGCGGTTGCCAAGCTGCGATGGACGCCAGCGCCAGTTTTCCGCTGTCGGCGGAGCGCACGTGATAGCCTTCGGCCGCCAGGACTCCCGTCAAAAGCGCTAAAGATTCTGATGCATCGTCAACCACCAAGATGGTCGGACTAGCTGTCATGGCTTTCCTCACGCGAGCGACCGTGTCCGTTTTCAAGAGCGTTGAGGATTCGCGTATAGGCGAATCGCTTGGCGCAACTGGCAAGAGCCACACCCAACCGGGCATCTTGTTCCGACACGCGGCACGATGACTTCCGAAATTGGCCCGGCATCCAGGCGGACCAATGCGTCTGCAAGTTCGTTGCGCAATTGCTCTGGAAGCGTGGCCAGGGCTTCCGGCTCCAATGCGACGGCCGGATCAGGAGGGGACGTCCGCGACGGCCTCCTTGTATGAATAGCGCACGCCCAGGTGGCGGGCCATACAGTCGAAGATCTCCTCCCGGCCGATAAGGTTTTCGCACAAAATCGTCAAGACCCGCGGCCAAGACTTCTTCTCGCTGACGGGCGAACGCGGAGGCAGTCAACGCTACAATCTTGACTTGACGGCCGCCCTCCAGAGCGCGGATTTCGCGCGCTGCTTCCAGCCCTCCCATGATGGGAAGACGCAAATCCATCCAGATGAATTGTGGCTGCCAGGTTCGAAACATCTCGACCCCCTGAGCGCCGTCCTCGGCCACGCGCACCTGGAATCCGGCATCCACAAGCAGCCGTTGCAGCAACAGCCAATTCTCCTTCTTATCTTCCACGATGAGGATGCGATATTCGGGCTGTCCGGGCGCCAGGCCTATCACGTGTCCGTGGTCATGTTGCTTTTCCACCAGTTCGGATTCATCCGCTGGTTCCGATCGGCAACTCGACTCTGAATAGCGACCCCTCCCCCGGTGTACTCTGGACGCTAATCGTCCCGCCTATCAGTTGCACGAATTGCCGGGTGATGCTGAGTCCCAGGCCGGTGCCTTTCTGCGTGGATCCGACTTGCCGACCTGGACGAAAGGAGCGAAGATGCGCGCCTGATCCTCCGGGGTCGATTCCGATTCCGGTGTCCTCCACTTCAAGAATCAGTAGGATGCTGTCATCGATGGGCTTAGCATCATCGATCGGCTTCGGCATCCAGGCGCACCGTCACGCTGCCTCGTTCGGTGTACTTCAAGGCGTTGCCAATTAGATTGACCAGCACCTGACGCAGTTTGCCGGCATCGGACCGGACGAACCGCGGCACCATGGGAGAACGTGTGGAGAAATAGTTCCAGGCCCTTGTCATGGGCCCGCGCGCGCAGCATGTCTACGTTGTCCGCACGAGATCGCCGAGGTCGAAGGACGCGTGATCCAGCGTAATACGCCCGGCTTCGATCTTGGCCATATCCAGCACGTCATCAATGAGGCCCAGCAGATGTTCACCACCGCGGCTGACGATATCCAGGTCTCTGCGATGCTCCTCGGCAAGGTCCGGGGCGTCGCGCACCAGAGCGGAAAACCCGAGAATCGAGTTGAGAGGTGTACGCAACTCATGGCTCATGTTGGCGAGGAAGGTGCTCTTGGCCTGGTTGGCTCGCTCCGCCGCATCCTTAGCAGCCTCCAAGTTCACGGGTTCTTTCCGCCACCTGAGCCTCCAGCCGAATGCCCGCCAGTTGCAAACTCCTGATGCGGGACCGATAGGCCGCGAAGACCAGAGCGGCAATCGTCAGGCCGGCCAAGCTCCTGAACCACCAGGTGGCCCACCAGGGCGGCAGAATCGTGATCGCAAGAGTCGTGATCTTCGGGTTCCAAATGCCATCGTTGTTGGATCCCTGCAACTGGAAGACATACTTTCCAGCCGGCAGGCTCGTATACGTAGCCAGGCGCTGCCGGCTGTTCACCTCGTTCCAATCTTTTTCGAGGCCCAGCCAGCCGATACCGGTAGCGGTTCTTCTCGGGGGCGGCAAAACTCAAGGCGGCGAACTCCAGCGTGAAGATGCTCTGTTTGTGAGTCAGGATAAGAGAATCGGTGGCCCAGATTGGCTGGCGGAGCGGCGACTTCGCCCCTTGGCGAACCGGTACATTGAACAAAAGAAGGTCAGTCAAGACCACCGGTGGAGCATAGGGGTTCTCGGTGAGCTGACTGGGGTAGAAAGTTGTGACGGCATTCGTTGAGCCAAGAATCATTTCACCATTTCGACTCGTTGCGCCGAAGATGCCTCCGGGCAATCCATCCAACACCGAATAATTGCGGAAAGCCCTCGTTCGGGGTTGAAATCGACTAAGGCCGTTGTCCGTGGCCAGCCAGAGGTACCCCTGACCGTCCTCCTGAATGGATGCAATAGCATTACCTGCCAGACCATCCTTCGTGGTGAACCTTGTGAAAGTCCCCTGGGCCCGGTCCATTTGATTGAGACCGTCTCCGGTGCCAATCCACAACGTTCCGTGCGGGTCCTCCCAAATTGCATTCACTTTGCTCTGGCTGAGGCTGCGAGGATCGTGGGGGTTATGGCGGTAAACCAGGAATTGCCCGGTCTTTGGGTCAAACCGGTTTAGCCCATCCAAGGTCCCCAGCCAAAGAAAGCCGGCTCGATCCTGGAAGATCGTGATCACGTTGTTATGGGACAAGCTATGGGGATTGTCCGGATCATGCCGCCACGAAGTGAAGCGTCCGGTGTCGGGGTCAATGCGATTCAGCCCCCCAGCCTGAGTCCCCACCCACAATGCTCCTTGCCTGTCCTGAAACAGGGAAAGTACAAGGTCGCTGCTTAAGCTGTCAGGACGCTTCGGCTGGTGCCGGTAAGCGAAGAAGCGTCCGGTGTCGCGGTCAAAGCGATTGAGTCCTCCGCCATAAGAGCCGGCCCAGAGCGCGCCCGCCCAATCCTCAAGGAGGGCGGAAATCGGTCCTGTGGAGAGACTGTAGCGATCTTTGGAATCATGTTCGAACGAGATGGATTGTCCGGTTCGTGGATCCAGCCTGGTCAATCCGCCCGCGCCGATCCAAAAGAACCCTTTGCTGTCCGCCAGCACGGACCACACTGCGGCGTTACCCACGCGCTGCGACTTCCGCCCCTCATGCTGATAGTTAATGGATTGGAGGGGTTTTCTCAAGAAGGAACACATCCCGCTGGACGTACCCGCCCAGAGCACCCCTTCCGCATCCTCGAACAGTGTGGAGACCTGGTTGTCGGGCAGGCTGTTCGGATTGCCAGGTTCCCTCGTGTAACGGCTGAAGGTTTTGCGCTCGCGGTCGAGCTTCAGCAATCCGCTGTCCACCGTGCTCACCCACAGAACTCCATCCCGATCTTCATGAATGTCGGTTACCCCCGCGACACTTTGAGCGCCTGGTTCTTCCGAGTGGAAGGAATAACGCGTGAATTTACCGGTTTCCCGGTTAAGGACGCTCAACCAGCTTCCGATGGCGACCCAAAGTACGCCGGAGTGGTCTTCCGTGATGGCACTCACGTAGTTGTGGCCAAGGCTGTGGGGGTCTGCTGGATCGGTCAGGAAGTGCGAAAAGCGACCTGTGGCCCGGTCCACTTTGATCAGGCCCGATTCACTTCCAACCCAGAGACCACCTGCCCGGTCTTCGTAAATTGTGCCGACCGCATTGCCACCGGCATCCCCGGAATTGTGCCTGAAATGGATGAAGGCCTTGTTCGCGGGGTCCAGGCGGTCCAACCCCGAGTTGGTCGAAACCCACATAACTCCGCTGCGATCCTGATAGACGTGCGTTACTCGGTCGTCGCCTAAGCTCCGCGCGTTTCCTGCCTCATGGCGGTAATGCGTGATGGTGCCGTGAGTTGGGTCCAGACGGTTGAGTCCTCCGAAATAGGTGCCGACCCAAAGAATGCCATCTCGATCTTTGAAGATCGCCGAGATGGAGTCGTCGCTCAGGCTATTCGGGTCCTCAGGAGCGTGCAAATAGGACTTAAGACTGTATCCGTCGTAGCGGTACAAACCGTGGCCGCCCAGCCACAGGAACCCATAGTTATCTTGCGCTATCGTCCCGATGTGGTTGTGAAACAGTTCCCCATCCGCCGAAAACCGCCGGAAACGGATATCTTGTTTGTCAATTACCGGGAGCTTGACGACGTCGCCGTCGGGCGGCCTCTCGATCACAGTTATGCGGTCCGCGCCCGCGTAAGCCGAAGAGCACAGCATCAGCACTCCCGCGACTGCGAGAAAGATTCTTCGAAGCCTTTCGGCGTTAGTACAAGGGTGGCAAGCCATCGAGTGCCATACTTCATCGCTGAGTTTGGGCGGTGAACTCGTGATGTTGTACCTCATGCCTTCGCGTGAAGATGACGGAGATTCGAGCGGGATTCATTTTATTTTTTCTTACAAGTATTTTTGAGTCGCATCGAAAAAAAGCTTGTTTTCACGCCCTGCTCGTGATAAATAAACACAATCAGAGGTACCGTAGATGGCCCACTTCAAAGGGCTAACACGTTTCTGGTTTCTCTAGAAGCGAATGAGAGGAGTGTCGCTCCATGTGGTCTACCCCGGCTCGCGCGGTTGCCGGCTTCCTGTGTATGATGTTGCTGATTTCGGTTCGGGTCAGTGCTCAGGAAGTGACGGCGGCTTTTACGGGCCAGGTAATCGATCCATCGGGCGGCGCGATCATCAGGGCCAAAGTTACGGCCACGGATGTGGAGCGCGGCACTGTATGGCCCACGGTGACCAACGGAGACGGCGTCTACAGCCTGCCGCGAGTACCTGTCGGGATCTACGACATAAGAGTCGAACGCCGTGGATTTCAGACTGCCATCGAGACTCATGTCAGTCTGGAGCTGAACCAGACAGCGCGGCTTGATTTCCAGCTCCGGCTGGGCAGCGTCGAGCAATCCGTGCAGGTCAGCAGCACTGCACCGACGCTTCAAACCCAGTCAACCGAGCTTGGACAGGTGATCGACGCACGCACCAACATGGAGTTACCATTGGCGACGCGAAACTATGTTCAGTTGACATTGCTCGCGCCCGGCAGCATCAATCCGAATCCAGCGACATTCAAGAGCGGGCTAACGACTGCAGGCAGCGGACGTCCGAATGTCGACGGCAACCGCGAACAGGCCAACGACTTCGTTCTGGATGGACAAAGCAACAACCTATTTCAGAACAACACGGTGGGTTACGCGCCCAGCGTCGAGGCCATCCAGGAGTTCAACGAGATTACATTGAACGCTCCGGCCGAGTTTGGCAGTTTCATGGGGGGCATCATCAGCGTCACCATCAAATCCGGAGGGAATCAGTTCCACGGGGGAGCCTTTGAGTTTTTCCGCAACAATGTGCTCAATGCCAACGACTGGGCGAGTAATTGGCAGGGCGCCCCACGCGCCGCCGTTCGGTGGAATACCTTCGGAGGAACACTGGGGGGGCCCATAAAGAAAAACAAGCTTTTTTTCTTCGCCGATTACCAGGGCTCGCGCGACGATACGCCAACGACGATCAACACGACCACAGTGTTCACCCTGGCGGAACGGCAGGGAGATTTCTCTCAGCTCCTGACGCAGCCCAAACCCATCCAGCTGTACAACCCTTTCTCGGCGAACGCCGCCGGTATCCGCACACCATTCTCCGACAACGTGATACCCGCATCACTGATCAGCCCCGCGGCCCGGAACATCCTGTCTTCCGAGTACTATCTCCAACCAACCACGAACGGTTTGCTGAACAATTTGCGGTACTCCTCGCGTACCTTCATTAACGGAGATCAGGGCGATATTAAAGTGGATTACAATCTTTCGGATGGCGACCATATGTTCGTGCGCTATTCCCAGAGCGCGTACAATAATCCGACATTCCGAAGTTTCGCTCTGCTGTACAACAGCCTTTCCTACTATCCGGCGCATGTCGGCGTTGTCGACTGGACGCATACGATCAGTCCGTCGCTGGTAAACAACGCGCGAGCGGGGGTCAATTATGTCATTCAATCGATTGGTTCGGTGGCGAATGGCCTTGCTGATTTTCCGCAGCAGGTGGGCATCCCCGGCGTGCCGTCCACCTTCTTGCCGGCCATGACTTTCGGCGGCGGTAACGTCTCGGCCTTTGGCACCAATGCCGTCCTGAACCACGGCGCCGACACAGTGGTCCAAGGCGGCGACACGTTGATCTGGTCGAAAGGGCATCACAATGTAAGATTCGGTTTCCAGGCTTATCGATACCGGCAGAACATCTTTTACTCGGGGAACAATGGCGAGGCGGGCAGTTTCTCGTTTACCGGCCAATATACGGCCGGCCCGTTAGCAGGCACAAAATCCGGAACCGTGAATCCCGCCACGGGCATCGCCAGCGGGATCGCCGAAGCGGATTTTCTGCTCGGACTCCCCACGACAATTGCGGGCGGCGTCAATGGTGGTACGTGGGGACAGCGCAACAACCTGTTCGCGGCGTTTTCTCAGGACGACTGGCGAGTAACCTCGAATTTGACCCTGAACCTGGGCCTCCGCTGGGAGCTGGTTACGCCTCTGGACGAAGTTGGGAATCGGCAGGCGAATTTCAACCTGATAAGCGGCCAGGAATATGTTTCCGGTCAAAGCTGTCCTTACAGCAATTGCAACGCACTCTACAATCAGTACAATGGCATCGCGAATTTTCAGCCGCGTTTGGGCATAGCCTGGACTCCGGGCGGTGGCAAGTTGGTGATCCGTGCCGCATACACCCTCTCGAGCTTTCTCGAAGGCACGGGCGTCAACCTGCGGTTGCCGTTGAATCCGCCCTTTGGCGTGGAGCATTTAGATCAATATACGACGGCACAATACAACGTACTTCCAGGTTCGACTCTCGATCAGGGATTTCTGCCTTTCGTCGCCGATCCCGGCGATCAGTATCATAGCGTGACGCTGCGTGTCTGGGACCCGAATGTGCGGCCGGCCGTCTCAAACCAATGGAATTTCACCATGCAGTACCAGGTGACTGCCAGCACAACTGTCTCGGCCGGTTACGTAGGCTCGCGCAGTGCGCATCTCATGGTGCCGATGGATTACTTTCAAAAGGTATTAAACGCGAACGGCACGGTTTCGCCGACGCAGTATCTGGCCGGAAATCCGTCGCTTCTGGCGGATATTGGAGGAATATCCGGCACCGCCTCGGTCGCCAACCAGGATTACAACGGTCTTCAGATCGTGATGCAGAAGCGGTATAGCGCGGGTTTGCAGTACTCGGTTGCTTACACTTACTCCAAATGCATGACGAATGCGATTGGGTACTTCGGACAGGGAGGGCAGTCCGATGGCCCGTCGCCTTTTTTTCAGAACATTTACAACGCAGCCGCCGAATGGGGACCTTGCGAATATGACGCCACTCACAACTTTGTCGCGAATGCTCTCTATAATCTTCCCTTCGGCCGCGATCGCAGCATCGGCGGAAATCTGAACAAAGCTGTTGACGCGATCGTGGGAGGGTGGCAGGCGGGCGCTATCCTGAGTCTCCACACGGGTTTCCCGGTCACGGTGACTGCGAGCGATGCTTCCGGCACGCTGGCGGGAGCCGCTCGCGCGAACTGCCTCTTCCCGGCCACGGTGTACGGACAACAGAATGCGCCCCAGGGTGGCTACTTATGGTTCAATCCGTCGGCTTATGCGCAGCCCGCAACGGGCACCTTCGGCAGTTGCGGCAACGGAACGTTACGCGGTCCAGGCCTGGCCTCTCTCGATTTCAACCTGCAAAAATCATTCCGCATCGGTGACAGGCAGAGTGTGGACGTGCGCGGAGAATTCTTAAACCTGACGAACACCCCGATCCTGAATGGCCCCAATCATGGAATCGGACCGACACTGGCTCTGCTCGAAACCTCGCAAGGTGCCAGAAACGTACAGATCGCAATGCTGTACCGATTCTGACGGCGCGCTCGCAACCCAAGTCCGGGGCAGAAAAGCCCAATATTCTCGTAATCTTTGGAGACGATTCACCGACGCATACGGCGAGCAGAGCTGTACCGCCGGCCGTGCGTCTTTCATTACCGGACAGAGCGGGTTTCGCACCGGCCTCACGAAGGTTGGCGCCCCCGGAGCGACGGTGGGCCTGCAGGCCGAGGACCCGACCATCGCGGAGCTGCTGAAGAATCACGGCTATGCCACTGGTCAGTTCGGCAAGAATCATCTGGGTGATCGCAATGAATACCTACCCACCGGGCATGGATTCGACGAGTTCTTAGGCAACCTCGATCATTTGAATGCCGAAGAAGAACCGGAATTGCCGGATTATCCATCGCCCAAGGACTTCCCCGGCTTCATCAAACAGTTCGGCCCCCGCGGGGTTCTGCATTGTTACGCGACTGATCAGGACGATGCCACGGTACATGAGCGCTTCGGCCGGGTCGGAAAGCAGAAGATCAAGGACACGGGTCCTTTGACGAAGAAACGAATGGAGACCTGCGACGACGAGTTCGCAGCGGCGGCCAAGGACAAGAATGTGGGTGAAGTGCTGAATCTTTTGGATGAACTGAAAATCGCCGACAACACCATCGTGATGTATACCACCGACAACGGACCGCACATGAACACCTGGCCCGATGGCGCCATGACGCCGTTCCGCAGCGAGAAGGACACCAATTGGGAAGGCGCCTTCCGAGTTCCTCTGTTGCTGCGTTGGCCGGGAAAGATCGCGGCCGGATCGGTCTCCAACGAGATCGTCCAGCACCACGACTGGCTGCCCACATTCCTGGCCGCCGCCGGCGAGTCTGATGTCAAAGAAAAGCTGCTTAAGGGCCATAGGGCGGCTGGCAAAACGTTCAAGGTCCACATCGACGGATACAACCTGTTGCCGTACCTGACTGGGAAAGAGAAGAAGAGTCCGCGCCAGGGGCTTATTTACTTTGACGACGACGGCAATCTGGTCGCCCTGCGCTATGCGAACCGATCCGTATGAGCGGGCGGACATCACTTCCAACACCTATTACGATTGGTTCATCGACCACGCCTACATCAGCTACGCCGCACAAACCATTGCGTCCCAGTTCGTCGCCACGTTCAAAGATTTTCCGCCGCGCCAGAAGGCCGCTTCGTTCACCATTGACCAGGCTCTAACGAAGATGGCCACTGCGGGGGCGCACCCTTAAGACTTTCCCGATCCGCGGCCTGCAATTGCGATGGCAAACCGGATGCCGATCTCAGTTATGGTGAGATGCCAGAACCTTGCTCGGGCAGTGTTCCACGGGACGCTGGAGAAGATCGAAATTAAAAAAAATGAGCCTCACATCCCCGGGGCGAATCCGTAGTGTGCGAGACATTAGTGCTCGAAGCAGGCCCGGCTGGAAGGGAAGGGTTCGGTGCAGACAGGCGCAACAATACGAATTTGGCCGTTCGACGATCAGAGACTGCGAAGCGTGGCGGTTGTTTGTGTGATCCTTCTCGTTCTGCCCGATGGCCGTGCCTTTGCGCAGGAACAGCAACAGCAGGGCCAGGGGAATGACCAGGCGGCAAAGATGCCACCGGAGCAACTGGATAGCCTGCTGGCGCCGATTGCGCTTTACCCCGATCCGTTGCTGAGCCAACTACTGGTGGCGTCGACCTATCCGCTGGAGATTGTACAAGCCGATCGCTGGTTGCAACAGAATCCCACGCTGCAGGGCAAAGCCTTGACGGAAGCGGCGGCCAAACAGAGCTGGGATCCCAGCGTTCAGGCCATGGTGCTGTACGCCGACGTTCTGAAGCGCATGGACGACAACATCAACTGGACAACCGACCTGGGGAACGCATTTCTGGCCCAGCAATCGGATGTGATGGATGCGGTCCAGAGGCTGCGGCAGAAGGCGGAGCAAGGTGGCAAGCTGCAAACCACGCCTCAGCAGACCGTGACGACGAAGACCGAGGACAACACAAAATACATCGTGATCCAGCCGGCGAGTCCGCAGGTAATCTACGTTCCGCAATACAACCCGGTTGTGGTTTACGGTCCGCCTCCGGTGATCTATCCATATCCGGCGATCATTTACCCGCCGCCACCTACCGGAGCAATCGTCGCGGCCAGCGTGATCTCCTTCGGAGTTGGCCTGGCGGTGGGAGCGTGGATGGGCGGCTGGCACGGATGGGGCGGTTATGGCTGGGGCTGCGGATGGGGCCGCAACACGACTGTAGTGATCAACAACAACTTCATCCGGACCAACAATTTCAATCGTGTAAATGTGACTAACAGGAATACCTGGGTGCACAATCCGGCCCACCGGGCGGGCGTTCCGTACCGAAATCAAGCTGTGAACAACCGTTACAACGCGGGCGCGCGCAACTACAACAACCGCCCGAATGTGGCGCAGACGCAACAACGATTGAACAATCCGGGCCAGCGCAACGGTGGCCAACAGAACCTCCGGCCGACAAATCAGAATCGACCACAGAATCGAAACGGTAACGAGGGTAACTTTGCGAACCAGAGGCGTGAAGGAGGCGGCGGCGATCGCATTGGAAACCGCAACGCGGGAGGCGGCAATTTCGGGAGTGGACACAACGCGTTTGGCGACGTCCGCCAGGGCGGAGATCGCGCGCGTCAGAACGCCAATCGCGGAGCGTCGAGCTTTGGAGGCGGAGGCGGCAACCGGGGCGGCAACCGAGGCGGCGGGAGGAGAAAGTAACCAACATGTTGATTCGAAGCGTCGTTGCCATGAGCGCACTCGCCCTTGCCACCTGCGTGGTGCTGTGTGCGCAGACTCCTGGCGGAGAAGCTTTTCCGTCACCGCAAGGCGCGGCCAAAGCGCTGGTGAACGCCAGTCGGAATAACGACGCTGCCGGCGTGTTGAAGATCCTGGGGCCTTCGGCGTCGGGCGTTGTGATTACCAACGATCCGGTGGAGGATGAGAACTCCCGGAAGGACTTCGTCGAAAAGGCGAACGAGAAGATGCAGGTGCTTTCCGATCCCGATCAGCCTTTTCGCAAGATCGTCCAAGTGGGCTTCAGCAACTGGCCGCTGCCTATTCCCCTGGTGAAAAGCAACGGCAAGTGGTACTTCGACGTGGAGCAAGGGGCGCGGGAAATACTGCTGCGGAGGATCGGCGATAACGAACTCACCGCGATGAACGTCTGCCAGGGCTTCGTGGAGGCGGAGTTTACCTACGCCGAAGAGGATCCCAATAAAACTGGACATCCGCGGTATGCGCAGAAGTTCATAAGTTCCCCGGGCACGCACGACGGCTTGTACTGGAAGAGCGACAACCCGGACGAGGAGAGCCCCATCGGAGATCTGATCGCGCAAGCTCTGGCGGAGGGTTACACGGACACGTCCATGCCGTATCACGGCTACCATTTCAAGGTTCTGACGGGCCAGGGGCCGCATGCTCCCGGCGGCGCTAAGAGTTACCTCGAAGAGGGGGCCATGACGAAAGGCTTTGCCGTACTCGCCTGGCCTTCCGAGTATAAGGTGACTGGAGTGATGACGTTTCAGGTGGACCGGACCGGCATACTGTTCCAGAAGGATCTTGGGGACAAGACGGCGAACATCGCCGCCGCCATTACAGATTACGATCCGGATCAGACTTGGACGCCAGCGCCGAGTTCAGACCGTTTGTAATTCCCGATCTGAGAATCTGATCACGTCAAGCACATTTAACAGGCGGCGCAGTGAAGCCCTTTCAAGGAACCATAAATCTGGATGTCCGTGATTCGAAGCCGGATTGGCCTGCTTTTCTTGCGGACAAAGCCCCTGCGGGCGCGCCCAACGTCCTGGTCGTTCTTTTCGACGACACAGGCTGTGCGGCATGGGCCCCCTTCGGAGGGCGGATCAACATGCCCACGCTCCAACGCATCGCCGACAACGGCCTGATGTACTCGCAATGGCACACCACTGCCCTTTGTTCGCCCACCCGCTCGTGCTTTCTAACCGGCCGCAATCATCATCAGAACGGCTTCGCGTCGATCTCGGAGAACGCGAGCGGTTTTCCGGGCTACAACTCACATCTGCCGCCAGAAAATGCTCCCATGGCGACCGTGCTTCGCGACGCGGGCTGGAGCACGTTTTGGGTGGGCAAGAACCACACCACGCCTATTGATGAGTTCACGATGGGAGCGTCAAAGAAGAACTGGCCTCTCGGCCAAGGTTACGATCGCTTTTACGGCTTCAATGGAGGCGAAACCAACAACTGGTATCCGGACTTGATTGAGGACAACCATTTCGTCAGTCAGCCCTCCCTGCCCGAGGACGGGTATCACCTCTCCAAGGACCTGACCGATAAGGCTTTGAGCTTCATTCGCGATGCCAAACAGTCCGAGCCGAACAAACCGTGGTACCTGTGGTTTTGTCCGGGCGCCAATCACGCCCCGCATCACGCTCCCCTGGAGTATATCGACCGCTACAAGGGAAAGTTCGACGACGGCTACGAAGCCTACCGCGAGTGGGTTCTGCCGCGCATGATCGCGAAAGGCATTCTACCCAAAGGCACCGAACTGACGCCCATCAATCCGATGCGCGAGGGAACCTATACGGAGGCCGACGCGGTCCGCCCGTGGAATACGTTATCCGCCGACGAGAAAAAGCTGTTCTCTCGGATGGCCGAGGTGTACGCGGGCTTCTCTGAATACACCGACGCTCAGGTCGGTCGGATCATCGACTATCTGGAAGAATCCGGCCAGCTCGACAACACATTGGTTTTCTACTGCTCCGATAACGGCGCTTCCGGTGAAGGCAGTCCGAACGGATCGGTGAATGAAGGCAAGTTTTTCAACGGTTATCCCGACGAAATCAAAGAGAATCTCGCCCTGATTGATAAACTGGGTAGCCCGGCGACGTATGGCCACTATCCCACTGGCTGGGCGGTCGCATTTTCGACCCCATACAGGATGTTCAAGCGTTATACCTACCAGGGTGGCGCGTGTTGTCCTTTGGTGATTTCGTGGCCGAAGGGAATGAAAAGCCGCGGCCAGGTGCGCGATCAATATCACCATGCGACGGATATTGTGCCGACGATCCTGGACTGTTGTGGCGTGAAAATGCCAGAGACTATCAACGGCGTGAAGCAAAGTCCGCTGGTGGGTGTCTCGATGCGCTACACCTTCGAAGATGCGAAAGCGCCGACGCACAAGGTAACGCAGTATTACGAGATGCTCGGCAGCCGGGGGATATGGCATAACGGCTGGAAAGCCGTGACCGAGCATGGTCCCCTCAGCGGGATAAGCAACTTCGATAAAGACCGGTGGCAGTTGTTCCACACTGAAGTGGACCGTTCGGAAGCGCACGATGTCGCGGACCGGAATCCGGACAAGGTGAACGAATTGGTTGCCCTATGGTTCGAGGAGGCCAAGAAATACAATGTGTTGCCCTTGATCGATTATTCGATCGAGAAGGATATTCAGAAGATCCTCGATCTGGAATACAAACTTCCCGTCACTCCGAGCGGCAGATATACTTTCTATCCAGGAACACTCTCTATTCCCGAACGCTCTACACCGAACGTACATGGCGTGTCGTACAAAATCCTGGCTGAAATCGCATTGAGCAAAGGCGCGAAGGGTGTAATCTTCGCTCAAGGTTCACGGTTCGGCGGACACGCTCTATTCATCAAAGACGGAAAAGTCACTTACGTATACAACTTCCTCGGTATTCCGCCGGAACAGCGCCTCACGGTCGCCGCGCCCAGTTCCGGCAAGCACGTCATCGGGGTGGAATTCACGAAGAAGAGGATGGGCAAATACAACGAATCGCACGGTCCGTTAAAGCTATACGTGGACGATAAGGTCGTGGCGGAAAGCGACATTCGAACCATGACCGGCCACTTCTCGCTCTGCGGCGAAGGACTCTGCATAGGCTACGATTCCGGCGACGCGGTGAGCAGCGAGTACAAGCCGAACGTCCAGTTTGCCGGGGGCACAATCGCCAAGGTAATCTTCGACGTTGCCGATGACGCGTATGTCGATGTGGAACGTCACATGGCAGCGGCGATGGCTCGCGACTAATCGGCCAGCAGGGCAAGCTCAGACGGCTTGTAACACGGCGATAACGGCTGGCGCGATCCTCCTCAAAATATAAATCTGAATGCCCCGGATTGGCATCCTGCTGAGCAAAGAGGAATGTCCTGCATGAAGCGCATCGCACTTACTTTGCTTGTCACCGCGCTGGCGGGCGCGACGCTGCCAGCCCAGACTCCCGCGAAACCGGTGAAGGCATCGGCGCCCGTCGTCTCAGCTGCGCCGGAATCCGGCCAGGACATGAACATCCGGGAATACATCGAACTGCTGCGCACCGACGTGAAGAAGCAGAAGACGCAGATCATGAGCGACGTTATGCAGCTGGATGCCAGTCAAGCCGCGGCGTTCTGGCCAATCTACAAAGAGTTTGAGACGGCTAACACCGGGATCGGCGACCAGATTCTCGAACTGGTGAAGAGCTATGCGGCCAACTACGGCAGCATGACCCCAGGAGTAGCGGACCGGCTTGCGACGCAGCTTCTCGGCATTGAGCAACAGCGGAACGTTCTCAAGCGCACCTACTACGGAAAGTTTAAGAGCGCGCTCGATCCGATCACCGCTGCGCGCTTCCTCCAGGTAGAGAACCAGTTGGAAAACTTGATTGATCTGCAAATAGCCGCGCGGTTGCCGGTGATGAGCGGATCGGAAAAGTGAAGCACATGCGACCAGGCACACTCCTCTTGGCATTGCTTTACTTCTCCCCGCTGGGCGCCGCGATACTTAGTGCCGACACACTGGCCCTTCGCAGCGGCAAGACGTTAGACGGCACGTTTCTCGGCGCGAGCGCGCGCCAGCTCGATTTTCTGCCGGCGTCTGGCCAGTCCATCACCATTGCGATCGAGGACGTCAAGACTCTGGCCTTCTCCACCGCAGTGTCGCAACCGGAGCCCCTGCCGCGCCCGGGAGTGGTAATTCCGGCCGGTACTTCCTTCCGCGTACGGACCATCGACAATATCGACGTCGATTCGTCGCAGGCGGGGATGAAATTCCGCGGCAGCCTGGATGATCCGATCATGTCCCGAGGAAGCGTGGTGGTGCCGCGCGGAGCCGATGTTGTGCTGGTAGCCGCCAAGGTGGAACAAGGCGGACGCATTAAGGGCAGCGACCTGATCCAACTGAAGGTGAATGCCATTGCCGTGGGCGGGCGGATGGTCCCCGTTGTGAGCAGCCTCTCAGAGACGAAGTCAGCAGGTGAGGGGGCAAAGAGCACTAAAAAGATCGTGGGAGGCGCTGGACTCGGCGCTCTCATCGGAGGTCTTGCCGGCGGCGGCAAGGGCGCTGGAATTGGCGCGCTGGTGGGCGGAGCCGCGGGTACGACAGTAGCGGCGTCCACGCAGCCGCATCTGAAGATTCCCGCCGAAACGCGTCTCCAGTTCCAGTTACTGGCGGACTGGAAAGTCAAATAGCCATGAAAACCCGTTTGTCGATCCTGCTGGCTGTTCTGGTTTGCTCCAGCGGACTGCTGCTGGCCCCAGACGTCACACATAACTTAGGCCAGGTAGCCGCCGGCGCCTGGCGTTTCGGCGGCATGGCAAGTGCCATCAGTTCGGCCCTGAACAATGTAGCAGTGGTGGCGTTCGGTTCACTGGTGGGAACAATGCTGATGTGCTTCTTTGATCCTGCCGCAAAAGAACAAATCTCCCGCGGAATCAAGAGCGCTTGGAAAAGGCCGTCAAGATCGTGAAAACCCGTCTCTAGGAGTGACCATGAAACGCAATCCAATCGCGGCCCTGGCCGCTCTGTTACCGATGAATCTGATTTTGGCCGGCCTGCTGTGCGGCGGATTCTCGGCTGCCAGCGCAGCCGACGCAAAGGCACCGGCACCAAGTGATGCTGACGCGCAAATGCAGGAGATCATCGCCGGTGTTCGCAAGCGGATCACGGGGCTTACTCAGTATGGGGTGTTCGACTACCTGTGGTTCGGCATGGCAGACCGGAGCATTGTGCTGCGAGGGTTTGCTTCTCGTCCCATCTTGAAATCCGCGGCCGAGTCCGCGGTGAAGGGCGTCAAGGGTGTCGAACAGGTAAAGAACGAAATTGAGGTTCTGCCTCTCTCTGGGAATGATGACCGCATCCGCGCCAGTGTTTACCAACGCATTTACTCCAACCCGGCGTTGAGCAAGTACACCTCAAATCGCGGGCCTGGCCGATTTGCATCGCCGACTCGCTCCGCGCTTGGAATCACCAACGATCCTCCCATCGGCTACCATTCCATCCGCATTATTGTGAAAAATGGTGAGGTCACGCTGTATGGCGTCGTCGACAACTCATTCGACTTTACCGTCGCGGAGGTTCAGGCTAAGGCCGCGCCTCTGACTTTCGGCGTTTTCAACGAGCTGGTGGTGGCCAAGGATGAGAAGTGAGCGCAGTCACTGTAGCAGTGCTGGCACTTGCGAGCGTTGTATTCGTCGCGGCGCAAACGCCGGATGAGGGAGCAAGTAGTGAATCGCTAGCCAAGGCCACGCAGAATCCTGTGGCCAGCCTTATTAGCGTCCCTTTCCAGAACAACATTAACTTCGCGGCTGGCCCCTATGGCAGGGTCCAGAACGTGCTCAATATCCAGCCCGTGATCCCCATGGAGCTCAGCGATAGTTGGAACCTTATCACGCGCGTCATCATTCCGATCATCGACCAGCCTCAGATCGCGACGCCGAGTCTCGGGACCAGCGGTTTCGGCGATTTAAACCCCACGTTCTTCTTCTCGCCGTCCAAAGTCCACAAGTTGATCTGGGGCATTGGGCCCACTTTCTCATTGCGCACGGAGACCAACAGCACGCTCGGAAATGGCAAGTGGGGCGCGGGTCCCGCCTTGGTAGCGCTGGTACAACCGAAGGAGTGGACCATCGGCTTTCTGGCGAACAACATCTGGTCGTTCGCCGGCGACGAAAACCGCCCAAGTGTAAAAGCCTTCCTGCTGCAGTATTTCGTAAATTACAACTTCAAGAAAGGCTGGTACCTAACCACCTCGCCGATTCTGACGGCGAACTGGAATGCGCCCTCCGGCAACCAGTGGGTGGTGCCCTTTGGAGGCGGGTTCGGACGAATATTTCGCCTCGGAAAGCAACCCATCAACGGATCGCTCACTGCGTATTACAGTGCGGCTCGCCCGGATTTCTATCCGGCCTGGTCGGTACGATTCCAAATCGCGTTGCTCTATCCCAAGCCGAAGTAAGACAGCGCTCTCAGATCTGGGGGCTTCCACCGCGAGAAGAAAATAAATCGCGCAGCGTTGGGCCTGCATCTCCATGAAAGCAACTTTGCAGCGGCCGGCCCTGCTGGATACTTCTCAGCCGGAGAAAGAACTTCTCGATGCTATTCACATCAATCGATTCAGTTCTGAGGGACAAGGGGCGCGAGATCTGCTCGGTGGCTCCCGGTGCGACAGTCTATGATGCGATCGCGCTTATGGCCATGAAGAGCGTGGCAGCGGTTCTCGTCATTTCGGAGGGCGCCTTGGTGGGCATCCTCTCCGCGCGCGACTATGGAAGGAAGGTCATTCTGAAAGGAAAGTCCTCAAAGGATGTACGAGTCCAGGAGATCATGACAACTGCTTTGGTCACTGCGACGCCGGAGATGACGGTCCTTGACGCCATGGAGCTCATGACCCGTCATCATATTCGGCACCTTCCGGTTTTAGAAGAGGGGAAGCTCGACGGAGTTGTCTCGATGGGCGATCTGGTGGCCGAGGTCATCGCCGGACAAGCGTTCACCATCGATCAATTGCAAAAGTATATCGGCCACGTTCCGGTCTAGAACCCTTGCAGCGGACAGCCCGCTAGCGGCGTATTCACGCCTTGCATCACCTGGATACCGGAAGGAGGTTCTTTCATGGTTTCGCGGAAGGCCATTGTGGTTAGCGATGACGCTCAGGTCAAGTCTATGCTTTGCCGGATCCTCGGGCCCAAGCAGTGGACGATCCAGGACGCCGCCGATAACCTGGAAGCTCTGCGGCTGGTGGAAGCGCGAAGATTCGACCTCATACTCACTAGCGAAAAAACTTCCGGTCAAGAGGACGTCGAGTTCTTGCGCAAGATCAGAGGCATACATCCCCACACCCGCGTCATCATTCTGACGGATGAGACTACCCCAGCCGATGTAATCTCGGCCATTCGCGAACACGCGTTCAGCTACTTCTCAAAGCCAGTCTCCCTGGCTTTGCTCGCGTCCATTGTGCAGTATGCGATCGAAGAGCCTTGTTGGGACGATGGTATCGAGATTGTGTCGGCGACGCCTGGTTGGATTTGTCTACGAGTGCGGTGTGACATGAAGACGGCGGAACGGCTGATGCAATTCTTTCACGAAATGACCGACGTGCCTGAGGGCGAGAGAGATGTTCTTGCGATGGCTTTTCGAGAGTTACTGCTGAATGCCATCGAACACGGCGGGAAATTCGACCCGGAGCAATATGTCGAGATTTCTTACGTGCGAACCCGGCGGGCCGTGGCACTGAAGATCAAAGATCCCGGTGAGGGCTTCTCATTGGAGGGAATACCCCACGCGGCCATCATGAATCCACCGGACGAACCATTGCGGCACCTGACGTATCGCGAAGCGGAGAAATTAAGGCCCGGAGGGTTTGGTGTATTGCTGGTCAAGAATAGTATCGACGAACTGCTCTACAACGAAAAAGGCAATGAAGTCGTGCTCATTAAGTATGTCGATCATGCCTGCGCCGTGGCTGGGTAACCGCCGAGGGCACACCCATCCTCAACGAAAAAATAGCGGCGGGATTGGATACTTCCGGCACCGCGCCAACTGCACACTGGCTTGAAAGGGCCAAGAGGACCGTGCAGCCGGTCTAACGTTCCACATGCCGTTCCTCTCCCGCCGCCGGCTGAGGGAACCAAGGAGCCGAATTTTCAGGCTCTTGGCCATCGATGCATCGCGCGGAGCGGTGGATCTATTTTTTTCAGCGCCCTTTGGCCAAGGGATTGCCGATTCTGAGCCGCGCGGCCCGGAGGAAGCGGTGGGTTGCGCGGAAGACTGCTACGGCGCCGGGCTGTAATAGCCGCGCTTCCAGGAGGCGCGCACGCGCAGGCCGCCTACAGTTTCGGGGACGGCGGTCACTTTTACCCTGCGATATTTTCCGTCGGTCGGCCGCTCGGCTGGTGCGAAGCCCAGCACGTACTCGCTGTGGAGTTCCGCGCTGACGGTGGCGGCCAGTTCGGGAAGTTCCTCCAGCCTGCGAACCCGGAACGCTCGCCCGCCGCTCTCCTCAGTGATCGCTTCCAACGAGCTTGACCTATCAAAGATGGAGATCGAAAAGATACGGACGTCTTCTTCCTTCACCAAGTTGGTGATCTCGCGCTCGGTATAGCGGCTGTTATTGTCGCCACCGTCGGAGAGAACCAGAAGCACTTTGCGCGCGTGGGCGGCGTGCTTCATCTGGTTAACGCCCAGGTAAATGGCATCAAACAACGAAGTCCAGCCTTCGGCCTGTACGGACGGCAGGATGTCCTCGATGGTCTTCGTGTCGGTGGTAAAGGGGCAGAGGGACTCAGGCTGGTTGTTGAACTTCAAAAGGGAGAACTCATCGCCAGGCGTGCTCAATTTCAAAAATTGCAGAATCGCCTGCCGGGACTCGTCCAATTTCTTTCGCATGCTGGCGCTCGCATCCAAGACGATCCCAATCGAAATCGGCTCTTCCTCGCTGAAGAACTGAGAGATCTCCTGCTCCACGCCATCTTCGAAAATGTGGAAGTCCGACTTCTGCAGCCCCGGCACAGGCCGCTCATAAGGATCGGTCACCATTACGGGGATAAGAACCAGATTGACGTCCACGCGGAGTGATTCGGCGCGACTCTTCAGTTGACTGGAGCGTGCTGGCGCCCGGGGTACAATCGAAACCGTAGGGTTGTCGTCTTCAGCGCGAGCCTGTGGCACGGCAGCGAAAAACGACCCTGACAGAATCGCGAAAACTGAAGTAAGGGCGAGGAAACTAGAGGGCCGGCCAGCCCCGGTCTGGGCCCTCCACGGGGCCCGCTTCCAGGGAGATTCGAGACGTGTGTTGTACTTCATCCAGCATTCGGCAGATCCTCCCTGCCTTAGCTGAATATCGTATCATTCTTCGAATGAAGCTTGCGGAAGGCAGGGATCTAGCCTGTCGCCGGTTCTTGCCCCAATTTGAGATTCATTGCTTCTCCAAGGAAAAGTAAAGGTGAAGAGCCAGTCCCACCTCTTCGTCCTGTTTGTTCGGCCTCTTGCCGGTGTTGTTCTCGTGCTCGTAGTAGGAGTCAAATTGGACGTGTTTGCCTACCGGGAATAAGCAACCCGCATAGAGGGCTGTGGTGCTCCATTTGTGGTACTGATCGACGTAGTAGGGCTCCGACGCGACGTACGGGATAAGGTGATAGGAAAAGATCGGAACCGCTCGCTCCAGCTGAAATCTGTTCCGATAGCGCCAGGTGAAAACGCCCTTTTTCCAGTCCAGATCAGCCCGGTTCCGGTCCGAGATCAGGAAGCCGGCCTTCAGTGGAAAGTTCGAGGTCGCAGCCACAACCATGCGATTGTCGGTGGGAGTATCTGGGGCGGTGATGTAGAGGTATCCGACGTCCAGAACCAGGAATCTGGACTTCGAATCGTCGAGATCAAAAGCCGTCACCTCTTTCAGCTTGATCAACGGCTTCAAATAGAGCTGGACGCTTGGACCGGTCTGGAATTGCAAAGGGTCGCCTGCCTCTCGATCTCCCTTGGCCTGATAATTCACGCGAACGAGCGAATTCAGTTTGAGGTTCGCATCAAACTCCGGCAGAAATTGAACGTCTTGAGCATAGGCAGACAGCCCGGCGAAACAGACCAGAAATAGCCAGCTCCAAAGCGCCTTGTGAACTCGAGTCATCCGGTGTGTCACCCATCGCGCGCTTAGCTGCTGAAGCTATCCGATGCGTGGTGCGGGACCACAGACAGCCGGCCGGCCCTGGAACGCCAAGGCCGGTGATGCCGCTGTAATTCTTGGATCCGTACTCAAAACTACTTAGCTCCTCCCCAGCCGATGACGATTCCACTTTTCAGCCGAAAGCTGTTCTGGCCGTTATTATTGCTGCAGACGGCGAATTGGCAGTCGTTGCCAAAGCGGGTGTAGAGATACTCGGCCTGGACCAGACGCAGGGCAAATTTCCTGTTGAATTTGATGTCCAGCCCGCCGCCCACCGTCAGGGCGAAAGCGTTCTTGCCATAACTGGTGTCGTTGGGATTCGCTACGATGATCACGGTAGTGTCTGTCGGCAGAGGCTGCACGGCGGTGACGCTGCCGCAAGCATTTCCGAGGTCTCCGTTGTTGCACTTAACCCGAATGTGTTCGAAACCGAAGTTGGTCTCGAGAAACGGCTGGAGTTTACCGAAATGCCGGAAGGTAAATCGCGGCCCGAATACATAAGTGCCCTCACCCACGTGAACTTTGCTGCCGATGCCGTACGTATTGTCCAGGCCGGCTACTCTGCAGTTGCCCAGGTCCGCCGCAAGGCCTATCATGCTCGTAAAGTTGTATGCGATCGTCCCCCCGAAACCATAACAGTTAAAGCTTTGCGAGCCTCCGAGAACAGCGGCGTTGTGCTGGTAAACGAACGCCGGTGAGGTTTCTACCCGCGGATAGCTATCCGAGTCCTGGGCAACCGCTGCGCCGGCCGCGAGCAGAAACACAGCAGCGCAAATAAATAATCTACTCATCTTCACTTTCTCCTTGTAAGTCTTCCTCATATCGAATAACCCCTTTTTGATGTTCTACGGGCGCGTTCGCGAAAAGTTACCCGCTAAAGCTAACCCCTCGCGCACATGATGAGGACGGTATCGAGTGAGTTGTATTCTTTTTGGGGTCAACGTGGCCTGGAGGTTTGGGGTCAGCCAAGCGGCTTGTCCAGAAAAAAAGAGGCTCCCGGCTATTCGCTGCATCATTCGAGTAACCGCCATTTCGGTCCCGGCTTGGGACCGATGGCTTCAGGCTTAAAACAACTGGTTTAAAGGAGAACTTCCTCATGCGAAGGAGACTCGCACTCAAATTGTTGGTCGTCATTGGCGCGATCACGGCTACAGCATCTGCCCAGGACCACTATGCTCCGGGCGTTGCCAATATTCGTGATTGGACGATTCCCGATCCTGGCTTTTATGGGGCGCTCTATAACTACGGCCTATTGACAAACAGCCTCAACGGCTCCAACGGCGATCCGATCCGCTCCGTCACCCTCTCCGGCCCCAATGGACGGAGCGCCACCATCAATGTCGGCGTGAACCTCAACGCCTATGTGCTGGCTCCCATGTTCATCTGGGTACCCACAAAGAAAATCTTCGGAGCCAGGTATGGCCTTTTTGTTACGCCAACGTTTACGAACGCAAGCCTCAACGGATTGGTCTCCACCGAACTGGGCGCCGGCCTGAATGCCACCACCGGCCAGTTTAACGTTGGCGACACCTTTGTGCAGCCTCTGTGGCTGGACTGGGCCGGGAAGCATTATGACTTTTCCTACGGCCTTGGTTTCTATATCCCATCGGGAAAGTACCAAATTGTCTCTGTGGCGGTACCTCTGGTTGGCGACGTGAGGGTCGCCTCACCTGACAATACCGGACTGGGCTTCTGGGAAAACCAAAACCAGGGAGCGTTTTATTTCTACCCTTGGCCCGATAAACGGATGGCTGTCGAAAACCTTCTAACCTGGGAGATCAACCAAAAGAAAAGGGGCTTCGATGTTACCCCGGGTCAGCACCTCACGTGGAACTGGGGCGTGAGCCAATATCTTCCTCTAAAAAAGGATAAATCTCTTCTCCTCGAGGTCGGTCCCGCCGGCTATCTAAGCTATCAAGTTTCTTCCGACAGCGGCGCTGACGCCGGGAACAGGGCGTATGACCACGTGGACGCGGCCGGAATACAACTCGGGATGACTTTGCCGAAGCAAATGATCGCGCTCAACTTTCATTACTTTCATGAATACTCCGCGGTGAACCAATTCCAGGGTAATGAGTACGGTTTGAATCTGAGCGTGCGATTGAAGGCGCTCAAGCAATAATCTTGCGCGCGACCCAGGGTGCGCAAGCAGTCGCGTTGACGACTTACGACGACAGAGTATCCGACACCAACTGGACCAGATCGCCGAGTGGAAATGGCTTGCGGATGAAGCGCTCGAATCCTAATCCGGCGAACATAGCAATCACGGTTTCTTCACCATAGGCGCTCGTGACAATCACCTTTAGCCCGGGTCGACTGCGCCGGGCTTCTTCCAAGATCTCCCGGCTGGAGACGCCCGGCAAGGTGACATCCAACAGCACCAGTCCGATGTCAGCCGAATGTGCGCGAAGCAGGCCCATTGCGGCAGATCCGTCGCTTGCCTCCAACACCGAGAAGCCCCTTCTGCGCAGCAGTTTTGAGATGGGCAGCCGTAGCATTTCCTCGTCCTCCACTACAAGAATTGTCCGTGTTTCAGAATTGGAATGCGCCGCCGGGGATGGACTGACGGCACTTCGGGCTGTTGGGGCGCTCTCCGAGGTACAAGAAAGCAAGACTCGAAACGTCGCCCCCTGCCCCGGCGCACTGACCACTTCAAGCGCGCCGCCGTGGTCCCGGACCACGCCTTGTACAACGGCCAACCCCAAGCCACGACCCGCGAATTTGGTGGTGAAGAACGGATCCAGGATTTTGGCTCTTACCTCGTCCGTCATGCCACACCCAGTGTCCGACACCTCCAATTGCACGTACTCGCCCGGGGGCAGGTGCGCCGTATTTACCGGGGAGTCTCGAACGATTACGCGAGAAGTGGCGACCCGGATCACACCTTCTTTTTCTCCAATCGCCTCCGACGCATTGATAACCAGATTCATTACCACTTGCCGAATCTTTGGGGCATTGCCCCACACGGCGGGCAGGGTCTCGTTGAGATTGGTCATCAACACCGCCCGCTTGGATATAGAGACACTCAGCAGTCCCAACATTTCTTCCACCAGTGGCGACAGATCAACGGGCTCCATCAGGGTGGCTTGTTCCTTTCCAGCAAAGATCATCAACTGTCGAACAATCTCCGCGCCACGGATTGCCCCCTCTTTGATTCTGTGGAGTTCTCTAACCGGCGACCAACCATCGGACAGATCGGCCTCGCCGAGTTCTGCCTCGGCCAGAATGCCTCCCAAAAGGTTGTTGAAGTCATGAGCGATGCCCCCGGCCAGAGTTCCGATGCTTTCCAGCTTCTGTCTGGCAAGTCCCGCCTCCTGGTTTCGCTTGAGTTCGGTGATGTCTTCGATCATGGCGAAGCCATGCATGGGCCGGCCTTCTCGATCGCGGATCATGGAGGCAGTCAGGTTGATCCAGATGATTTCACCGCTCTTGTTCACATATCTTTTTCGCAGTTGATAAAAAGGTATCTCGCCCCTGAAAAGCCGGCCGGCAAGCTCTATGTCCCCTGCCAGGTCATCGGGGTGCGTAATATCTTTGAAAGACAGTTGGAGGAGTTCCGCTTCCGTGTACCCTACCATTTGACAAAGCGCGCCGTTGACCTTCACGAAGCGATAGTCTTTTCCTATGAATGCCAGGCCGAGAGGCCCTTCCTCGAATACTCTGCGGAAACGTTCTTCACTTTCGCGCAAGGCCGCTTCGCCGCGTTTGCGCTCGCTGATGTCAACGACCATGCCAATGCCGCTTTTGATCTGGCGATTCTCATCCAATAGTGGCACCGCACAGAACGCCGCCCAGGGGCACCCGAGACCCGTTGCAAGAGTGAACGGCCCCTCATAGAAACCCTTTTTTCCAGCCAGTGCCTCCTGAATCGCAGGCTGCATCTCCGGCTCTCTCAACATCGACAGGTGCTGTCCGACCACCGCCCCGCGGTTAGACTTCAGCAGCGCCAGGAAATGATCGTTGCAATCCGTCACCGTGAGGTCCAGGTCGAAAAGAAAGATGCCCGCGGGAGTTTGCTGGAACAGCAGGCGCAAGCGATCTTCGCTGCTGCGGAGAAGGCGAGCTTTCTCGTCCAACGCACGGTTGCTCAAGTCGCGGGCGGCCACTAACGCCTCCAGTTCCGCCTGCCTTCGTGCGGATGCACGCAGACGCCAGCGCACGAATTGGCTGATGGCCGCCACCCCAAGGGCCAGTGCGAGCAGCCAGGCCCACCACGTCTCCCTCCACGTCGGTTTCACCTGAAACTCCGCGGCTGCGATGCGCGGCGAGAATGGGCCATCGCGAACGCGGCAACGCACTTCCAAGCGATGCTTGCCGGGTCCCAGCCCCGCGATGGAGATGTTCCGCTCCGCCGAGTCGGTCCAGGGTTCGTCGTCCAGCCTGTAGGCGAAGTGAACCAATTGCTCGGCTTTGTAGTTCAGGGTGGAAAATTGCGCACGGATTAGCCGGCGCGGTTCGATTAGCTCCAGGCCAGTGATGGTGGGATCGGCAACTAGCGGAGCCTTTGGGCCTCCGGAATGGTAGTGCGACAAACCGCCGCTGGTGCCGAGCCACACCCCGCCGTCCTGATCGGCCCAAAAGGCCTCTCCGTCGCAGTCGTTCCAGACCAGACCGTCTTCCGTTGTATATGCCATCCAGGTTTCCCCACGCCGCACCTCCACCCCGTTGGCGCTGCCGCGCCAGAAGTTGCCGAAAGCGTCGAAGCCGTGAAACGCCGTCACATCCACTGATTTCGGGTCCGCCGGCACTATCGCGGTGGCGCGCACGATGCGATCTCCGGAAACTTCCACTCGATCGACGCCCGCGTCATACCGATGCCGCATCCAGATTGACCCGTCGGCTGCCAACACCATCACGTACGGGCTGTCAGTGAGCAGCCCGTCGGCGCGGCCATGCTGGCGCCACTGCCCATCTCGCAGGCTCCACAATCCGTCGGGGTTAGCCACCCAGATGGTTCCCTGGGCGTCTTCGAGTATCTTCAATGCACGACGTGTTAACGATTCCGGCGTATCCAGCCGGATGAAGTGGTTCGATACAGACGGCCGGTCATTGCGAAACAGCCCGCATGCGGTTGGAACCCACAACCGGTCTTGCCGGTCCACATACACATCTTCCGGATCGCAGGGAAGGCCGTCGGCGCGCTTTACGTGACGAACGTCCCCGGTATCTCGATCGATGCGCGACAAGCCGCCGGGCTTGGCAGCCGCCCAGATGGAGCCGTCCGAGGTCTCGGCCAGCCAGCGGACGTTGTCGCCGCCCAGCCCGTCCTTTCTGGTCCATGTTCTGGTCACGCGCGGACCGTCCAGACGTGCCAACCCCAGGCCTGTTCCGACCCAGAGGGCTCCTTTCCTGTCTCGCCGGATGCCCCAGATCAAGTCCGATGGCAGGCCTTGGCCCGTCTTCCAGGATTCCCAATCGCCTGGCTCCAGCCACCGCGCCACACCGCCGCCGACAAGCCCGATCCACACTGACCCCTCGCGATCCTCGAGCACCGCCGCCGTTATTTCTTTGTTCAGGCCTCGCTGCTGGTTTACAAGGTTCCATCCCGCCGCAGTACGGATTGCCAAACCCTTATCGGTTGGAACCATTACCGTGCCGTCACGCCCTATCGTCAGCGCACCCCAGAACCCGCTGGATGCGATATCCGGGTATTCCTGCGAGAACATGGTCTGTCCCGGCGCCCGGCGGTATACGCTCTTCGGACTGCGCACCCACACGGACCCATCGGGCGAGACTTGAATCCCGTCCCACATGTCCGCCGGCAGCCCCTGCTCCCGTCCGAACACTGAAACGCGCCCGCCCTCTTCCAGGCACAACTGCTGATCGCATCCGAACCACAGGCGCGAACCCTGGCGCAGGATACCGTACATCCGCTTGCCTGCCAGCGCCGCAGGCAGCGGATAGGAGTGCATCGAGAAGGAACCGTTACTTCCTGGGGAAGCTTCGAGCAGGCCTCTCGCCGTCGTGATCAGTACACTGCCGGCCGCGCCATCCGTCATCACCTGAGCGCCGCGCCGTAACGAGTTCACGCCAAGAATCGGTTGAAAGCGCTGACCGTCGAAGCGAAAGATTTGGGCACAGATGTTGACCCAAAGCGCACCATCCAATGCGACGTACAGGCCGTGGGTTTCGGTGGAGCAAGGCAGTCCCGTCTCCGGCCCCATCAGCCGGAAACGGGTACCGTCATAACGGTACAGTCCGCCTTCCGTTCCGGCCCAGATATAGCCGGTACGGTCTTGAGCCAACGACAAGACGACCGTGTTCTGGAGTCCCTCTGCCGCGCCGTAAACGCGGAAACTGTACTCCTGGGCGACGGCGGAGGCCGAAAATGCCAGCACGAGCATGGCGATTGCGCGCAGACTGTGACCCCGCCTCACGCTAGTCCTCGCCACGGTACCTTCGGCGGCATCGCTAGACGATCAACGAGGAAATCCGGCGCGGGTTGCCGATTTTGAGATCCATCCGCGGGACTGATTTTTCTCCGATGCAAATGGTGCGCTTGTGCCACGCGGATTCTGACAGCGAAGATGCAGGATACTCGCACTAGCTTCAGCGAAATCAGAAGGTAAGTAAATTACAACATATTGCCAGAGATACGGACAACGCTGGTGGACAGTTTGGAAGGCTCTTCGGTCGAGAACTTTTAATAGATCCGGACGCCGGCCGGGGGCATCGTGTCATCGCCAGAATGACGCGATGAACAGCTGTGAGATCGTAACGCTGGACGACTAGTTACCAAGGAGAGATAAAAATGACTTACCCTATGACTCGCAGAATCCTCAGGGGATTGTGCATGATCTTCACTGTGTTTGCGTGCCTGGCGGTAACCGCCGCAGCCCAGACGAGCACCACTCAGAACATCCCGGGAAAGACGACGACCACCACCGCGAAGCAACGCGGCACAGTGACTTTCGTCATGGGAAATACCCTGGTGCTCAAAATGTCGACCGGTGAACTGCGAACCCTTACCGTGCCGGACAGCCGGACGGCCTTGATTGACGGTAAAGAAGTGAACATTCACGACCTGAAAGTGGGGACGACCCTAACCGCCACGATTACCACCACCACCACTCCAGTTGTGGACCGGACGGTCACCAACCTGAAGGGGACGGTGTGGTATGTCGCGGCGCCTAGCGTGATTCTCACGTTGCCGGACGGCACAAACAAGATTTACAAGTCGCTTCCCGGCTACAAATTTGAAATCAATGGTCAGCCAGCCACCGTCTTCCAACTGAGAAAGGGTATGGAGATATCCGCGGAAAAGGTGGTGGAGCAGCCATCGACGCAAATATCGAGCAATACCACTGTGACCGGACATGCCCCCGGATCCAAGGTGGTAGCCCAGGCCCCGGCTCCAGTTAAGTAAAAAGGGCTGCGCGCCGGCGAGTGTTCAGTGCGGTGCGGGACCACGGATCACCTGAACAAAATCGGCTGGCCGGATCCACTTCGAGAATGCCGCCCTCACCTGATCCGCGGTCAAATCAAAGTAACGCTGGCCGGCCAGGATTTGTTCGTCAAGCGGCAGGCCTGTTTCCGCTCTCTGCATCAACGCTGCGCCGATCGCGTCGGAGCTCGATTCCGCCAGTGGAATCTGCCGCAACAATAAAGCTTTGGCTTGCCGCAGTTCCTCGGGCGTTACGTTTTCTTTTTGCATCGCGATGAGATCGCGTTGGATGAGCGCACGGGCTTTTGACACATTGGCCGGATCAGATGCGTACGTTATCCTGTACCCAGCTCGCGTGTTCGTCGCAGTGAGCGAATCGTCTACGTCATAAACCAGCCCGGCCACCTGTCGCAGATCATGGTACAGTCGCGTCGCGTAAAAGCCGCCGCCCAGAACGTGGTTCCCGAGTTCAACTGCGTAGTAGTCCGGATGGAGGCGGTGGAGGCCAAGTTCTTCGGCGAGCGTTACGTTATCCTGAATGCGGCCGGGGTCCGGCACATGGACGGCCGCTGGCCCATTGGGAGGCACGGGAGGTAAACTCATGTCCGGTATCGGACCTTCGCTCGTCCACGCCCCGAAGTATTTTTCGATTGTGGCCTTGGCTTCCCGCAACGTCAAATCACCTATGATCACGATGGTAGTGAGATCAGGGCGATACGTCTTCGCATAATACTTCTTAACATCGTTGAGCGTGACTCTCGAGACGGTTTGGGGAGTTACTTCGCGCAACTCCGGATCGCCCTTCGGCAGCACCGCCAGCTCAAGCGCGCGCCGCGTCCGATGCTCTGGACTCGTCAGATTTCCAGCGGCCAACTGGGTGGCCTGCTGTTTGACCACTTGGAACGCGTCCCTCGGGAGCGCGGGATTCAATTCATTGTCCGCCAAGAGTTGCGCTCCCCGGTCGAAGTATTGTTTGAGCACACGAACCGAGAATCCCGGTCCGGCGGACTCGTTCGCTCCGATGTCGTCCAAGGCCTTGTCAAACGCGAGCCGATCCAGATTTCTTGTTCCATACGAGAACATCTGCTCCAGGATGCTCCCGACGCCATCTTTGCCGCGTGGGGTTTCCAGCTTCTCCTCGCAGCGGATATCGCCAAGCAAGGTGATGGTTGGACTGATGGTCTCAGTCTGAACAATCAATCGGATTCCATTGTCCAACGTCACATCCGAGGGATGCACACGCGCTTTCGGAACCGAAAGAGATTTCAACGCCAACTCGGCCCAGTCCGGCAATGGAACAGGTTTGGATGGCGCGGAGGTGAGCTGCTCGGCCCCGCCAAATCCGCTCGATGGAATTGCCTGGCCGGAGGGAGCGGGCGCCAGTACCGCTACGATCGCATTTTGGTTCAAAAGATATTTCCGCGCCACTCGGTTTACGTCGTTCGTGGTCACTTTCAGGATGGCTTCGATGTCCTCATCGGGAGAGTTACGTCCTTCCGCCGCGACCGCTTCCGACCAATTCGCCGCCAGCCCGGGAATGGAGTTGCGCTCAAATTCCGCGGCGGCCACTTGCTTCCGCTTAGCGGCCTCCACCAGGTCCGCTGGCAAACCTTGGGCGAGATACCCGGCGACCACTTCTTTCAACTTCGAGACGATCGTGGACGGATTGGCGCCCGATGGAATGGCCGCCAGCGCGACCGAAGCACTCGCTATCGGATATGTTTCTTCCAGTTCGAACAAAGCATCCAGCGCGTCGTTGTTGGTCACGAGGCCGAATAGATTTCCCCTTTCGCTCGCGAGGACATCGCTCAACACCAGCGCGGCCGCGTAGTCCGGACTGTCGCTGCCAGGCGTCCGATAAGCGACAAACACAAGTTGATACGGCAGGTCGCTCGGCATGCTGATGGACTCTGCTCTTACCGGCTGAAGGTTTACCTGGGGCCGCCGCGCAAGCCGGCGCCTGGGTATGGACCCATAGAGCTGGTTGACTCTTTGGATCGTCGAGTCAGGATCGACATCGCCGGCGATCACGAGGATGGCATTGTTCGGCGCGTACCATTTTTTGTAAAAGTCCTTGAGCATCGCGGCCGTGGTTGAATCAAACGAGCTCTGGCTGCCCAGGGCATCATGCGCATACGGAGTTCCGGCGAACAGGTCTTCGTTCAGACGTTCAATGAATTTCTCTGTGGGATCCGAAAGATCGCTCGCCACTTCTTGCTCGATGGCTCCGCGCTCTTTGGCCCATTCCGCCTGGCTGTCCGCAACGTCCCGCATGCAGGCCGCGTCCACACGCAACGCCAGATCCAGGTACTCGGCCGGGACGGTATTGAAATATTGCGTAATGTTCTGCTGCGTATCAGCATTGGTAAACCCGCCGAGCTGGGCATCGATCGCCGCAATCTGGTCCCCGGTGAGGTCCGCACATCCGCGGAATACCATGTGCTCCTGCGCATGCGCCATTCCCGGGAAGCCCGCTGGGGCCTCGTCCGCGCCGGCGAGGTAATTTTCTTGGACCGTCACTACCGGGGCCAACGGATCGCGCACAATAACGACGCGCAGCCCATTGTGCAGCGTTGCGCGAGTCACGTTCGTCCCTTCGCGCGTCTTGTGAGGTTGGTTGCAAGCGGCGAGGACCGCCAGCGCCGCGACGACTAAGTATCTGCGCATGTATCTTTATGGGCTTCCGATAGGGGCTTCCGTTGGTGAGATCGTGATGCCCTCAACCAGTTTGGTTTTCGCTCACGAGACTGGAACAAAGGCCACTTGCGGTGAATCGATGCGGGGCGCGCGGGGCAAGGCTCAAATTCTTAAGCTTTGCCCCGAAGGTTCGTTCGATCAGAACGTGAAGCGCGCGATCAACTGGCCGCTTCTGGGCTGAGCGCTGCCGCCGTTCACCCAATTCACGTATCCGTAGCCGGCCGACAACAGATTGCAGGTGGAACCGAGACAGTTGCCGTTCTGTGCCGGTGTCTGGGGGGTGGTGGAGGGGAGCCCGAAAATCCCAACTCCGTTAGCCGGGATAGCGTAGAACAGCCGGTTGAAGACGTTCTGGAATTCCGCGCGAATTTGAAGGCTCATGCCCTCCCTGATCCGGAAAATACGGCCGATGCCTAGCGACTCGGCCGGCTGGCGTTGCCAGCGGAAATCGTTGAAGTAGGGGGCCGAGTAGCCGAATTGCCCGGCTGGCGCATCCGTCCAGGCAGCGGGATTCAGCACCAGTTGCGTGGTCGGATCGAAATGGCCATTTGGATTCACCAGGAACAAGGGCTGGCCAGGCACTCGGTTCTGGAACGTGGTGCCTCCGCCCCACAGCGCGGGGTTGTTGGCGGGTCCAACGCCCAACTCGGTGAGAAGATTGTTGTTGGAAGGTGGAGTCCGGATCAGGACGCCGCTCTGGTAGCGCAATACTCCGCTCAAGCTCCAGTCGCGCGCAAACCATGACAACGCCTTCATACCCTGGCTGGTGGCCGCGATCTTGGGTGTGGTGTAGTTGAAGTTAATGATCACTTCCTGTGGAATATCGAAGCCGGAAATCTGCTTGTCCAGCGAGGGATTGAACACGTCCCCGATGAGCGGCGCATTGGGCGTGAGATAGGAAGTATTGGAGTTGACGCCGTTGGTGAGTTCCTTCTGATAGGTGTAGGCCAGTCCGGCGGTCAGCCCGTGCGAGTAGCGCTTGGTGAATTTGATCTGCAGCGAATCGTACCAGGTGTCTCCCATGGGCGGCCCCAGGAATGGCGGAATGCCGCCATACCACTGTGGCTCCGACACCAGCGCCGCGATCAAAGGCTCCGAGCCGGGGAACCCCGGGTAAACGCTATTGGGATTCGCCAAATTCGGGAAGCGGGCAATCACGTTGGGCGAACTGATCGGGGTGAGCAAGAGTTGCTGGTCGGTTGGGTTTTGGATGTTGATCCCGTATTTCGATTGCAACGCCTGGGGCGAGACGCCGTTGTAATTCATCTGGGCCAGCAGAGGTGCGGTCCACCATGCACCGCGGTTTCCCACGTAGGCTGCTTCTATCACCATGTTTCTCGCAATCTCGCGCTGGAAGCCGATGCTCCACTGAAAGATTCGAGGAAGGCGAGCGGTGTTTGGAGCGATCGAGATGAACGGCGAACTCGGAGGAACCAGACCGGAAGCGGTGGCAGGCGGGTATTGGGGAGTGTTCGGATTATAAAATGTCTGAAACGTCAGGACCGGATTTCCATACACGTTGCCTGGAGCATAGGGATCCCCGGCTCTGAGAATCGCGGCGGGCAATCCATAGCCTGGAGCCGATACTCCGAGGAAGTCCGGCACGCTCACGTTTAATCCAGCCTGATCCGCTCCCGCGGCGTAGTTGATAGCCCCGCCGGCGCGGAACACAGTCTTGGGCGTAATCTGCCAGGCCACTCCCGCGTGAGGCCCGATGGAATACGGGTAGGCCTGGGCGAAGGTGCAATGGCATGTTTGCCCATATTCCACTGTCCCGAGCCGTCCGCCCAGAGTTGGGTTCGGCGCCGTGAAGTCGGCGTTCTGCATGCGGCCGTGTTCTTCACTCCAGAGAGTGGCATAATCCCAGCGCAGGCCGAGTTCGAGTGTAAGGGTGCGAGTGACTTTCCAACTATCCTGGAGATACAGCCCATAGGAATGCATGCCCAGCCGCGTACCTGTCTCGGGCGGGGCCACCTGGAGGCCGGCCGCGGCGCCCAGAAGGAAGCTGGCATAGCCCATTCCGCTGCTGGCGAAATTGGCAAAAGGCTGACCGTACTGCGCGGGATTAGCAGTCTCGATCTGGCCGAATTCAAATTCTCCATTGGCACGGCTGCTGGTGATGGTAGGAATGCCCTCAAACAAGGCCGTTGCGCCCACCTTGAAGGTGTGGTTTCCCTTGATCCAGGTCGCGCTCGCATTAAAGGTCGGTTTTACGTCCTTCTGGGAAGGCGCTTCAAAAAAGCTGGCGGTATTGCCGGTAGGGAAAGGGCCGCCGCCACTGAAGCCGGGAAAGAGAAAAGCGGAAGCATCCAGTCCCGACAAATACGGGAAGTTCTTTCCAGGGAACGGAACACCCTCGGGATAAAGACCGGATTGGTCGAACGTAGGATTGACCGAAGGATTGGTGGTGTACTGCAGGCCCCCTCCGAAGTGCAGCAAGAGAGTGGGAGTCAGCGTATCGTCGAAGTTGAGGCGTACGGTCTGGGCTAAAGAATTTTGGACAATCGCAGTGGTAAACGGTTGCGGGAATCCGTTGGTCTGAGGCGAGTAAGTCTTAGTCGCCGAATAGTAACCGGACAACTTCATCTTGGAACTGATCAGTTCGTCGATTTTGATCGACGGAATGGTGGTATGGCGGTAATCCGAATAGCCCGGCACCGAGTAGTTGAACACGGGTGACGAGTTATTGGGCGACGGGAACATATTCTGAATGAGCAGCGCGGTGGGATCCATCATGCTCTTGGGAATCGTGTTGTTGGGGAACGGATTTTCCACCGGAATGCCATTCACCTGGTGTCTGGTGGTGGGATTGAAGATCTCGTTCGGGCATATCGATGTGCTTTGGCCGCCACCAAGGTTGACGGAATTGCAAGGAATAATAAAGGGCGGCGGAATGTCGCCGCTGAAATTCCCGGCTCGCTCTTGGGCATTCGGCATTTGCGCGATGCTGTTGGTGGTGAAGTTGACTTGACGGAACTGTTCAAAGCTAAAGAAGAAGAACGTCTTGTCATGACCGTTGTAGACCTTGGGAATAACGACGGGGCCGCCAAGCGTGAAGCCATAATCGTTTTGGTGGATCGGGTTGCGAATGTTGTAGTTCGGATTGGTCGGATCTTGGGTGAACGGCAAGCCCGCGTTGAAGACTGTGTTCACATACTGGTCAAATCCCCCGCCATGCAGCCGGTTCGTCCCTGATTTCATCGTGTAGTTGAAGTAACCGCCACCCGCTTGGCCGTATTCGGCCGCGTAATTGCTGGTCTGAATGGTCACTTCCTGGATGGCATCCGCTCCCGCCTGGTTGATCTGGGTGAGTTGCTTCCAGAAACCGTTGCTGGCGTCCTGGCCTTCGATATTGATGGTTTGTGAACTGGAAGGCATGCCATTCACACGCAGGGTGTTATCGGTTGCAAAATCGGTGCCTGGAAGCAGTTCGAGCGCGGCTAGCGGATTCCTGATATTTCCCAGCCCGCTGGAGTTTCCGAAGCCGGGAGGCGCGCCGGCGAGCGTGAAGACAGGAAGTTGGTTCAAGTTTTCCGTGGGGATGGTGTAGCTCACCTCAGTGCTTTCGGTTTTGAGCATGGACGCCTCGGCGTTGACAACGACGGAGTCCGTGGTGGCGCCCACCTCAAGCGTAACGTCGACACGGTCGGTTCCAGCCACCTCAACGCCGATACCGGTGCGAACGTACCTTTTGAATCCCGGAACGGTCACCGACACCTCGTAGGTGCCGACAGGTAGTTGGGGGATGGTGTAATTACCAGTGCCCGAAGAGGCAGCAGGATACACGGCGCCAGTACCGAGATTCTTAGCTTCAATCGGCGCATTGGGGACCACGGCTCCCGCCGGGTCGGTAATGGTGCCGGTGATGATGCCGCGATCGGTTTGTGCAAACGCGGCTGAAACGAACAGCATTACACCCACGAAAGAAATCAGAGTCTTCATGGACTACACCTCATGCGCTTGAATTTACCCTGCCTGCAACTCAGGCTCAGCATTTCGTGCAGGAGTTATGCAAGCGCCTTCACGCAAGATGCATTTTTTTTGGAAGGATTTGGGCTGGCGGGACCAAAGTGATCCTGGACCGCCTTCCATCCAGCGGCGGCAGTCCACTCACTCAGCGGGCATCCGCCACCACTTTGGATTCAGATCGGTCAAGCTTGGCGATCCAGCGCTCCAACGTTGTTCGCTCGCATTCGTGAGCGGTGGATTGCAAATAGCCATTCAGCTGAACAGCCGCCACGCCGGGGAGCCCGATTTCGATCAGCGCGTTGGCGGCAAGCAACCGGGCCGCCGGAAATTCCTCGGAAGCAAGCTGCAGATGCCGGAAGGCTTCGTCAAGACTTCGCCTCTGCTCGATCAAACTGACGGCCAAAACCGCATGCATCTCCGGAATCGCCTGCTGATTGGCCAGCATGGCCCGCGCCAGCGTTTCGGCCTGCACATACCGTTTGGTCGAGAGCAACATCACCGCCAAGGTGTGTCCGGTTTCCGGCCATCCCGGACTGATCGCATAGGCGCGTTGAGCGTGCTGGAGTGCTTCCTCGCGGCGCCCGATACTATCGTCCAGGACTGCGAGATTGTTTTCGGCTTCGACATTGTGCGAATCGATGCTTACTGCCTTCTGAAAATACTCATGGCTCTTCTGCATATCGCCGGCGTCGACAGCTTTCAAACCAGCGCGAAACGCATCTTGCGCCTGCCGGGAAACTTTATGGTTCAATTCGGCCAGAGGAACGACGTTGGTCGACGATGGGTCCGTGGGCGCGTCGTAAGGGAGACGCAGGATCACATCGTCGTTCGAACCACGCAACGACTGGGTGTAGCGGAGCATCACGTGGCCAGAACGGTCAAACAACCGAAACTGGTATTTTCCTGGCGGCACCGGCTGGAAATCGAACACTCCATTGACAACATGCGTCCTCTGGCGGGGCGCCTGGCTGTTTCCAGCAAGTTCGATTTCCAAGCCTTCCACCGATAGGTGGCTGTAGGAGACAACCTGCCCCCACAATTCACAGCGGTTGTGCGGGGCGTCTGGCGCCGACAGCGTCTCAGCTGGAATGAGCCCTGCCACGTCGACGGCGAGTATTAGAACAAAAAGAATTTGCCTCATTGGACTTTCTCCAATTGCGGCTCGACTCACCTCCAATCGGGCCATGAATCTATCTGTCCGAATAATGAGCAGCTCGCAGGAAAGGGCGTAGATTATTTTGGGAAAAGCACGCCGGATCAAGTAATGAATCGGGGTAAGGCCAATCGGAATCTTTCGATGATGAATGCGCCAAGCGAACTCGATTCTCCTGTGGGTCCTTTGGTGGAGCTGCCACGCGTCCTTTCTGACGAGCGGGCAAGTCCACGCCCAGACGCTCTACGCGCAGGGCGGCGTTTCTGTGGTCAATGCCGCTGGATTTCAGCCGGGACCGGTGGCGCCGGGCTCCCTAGTGGCTATATTCGGGTCTGACTTCGCGCCGGAAGCAAGGCTTGCCTTTCGCACGCCTTGGCCCAAGGTTCTCGGGAATACCTCGGTCTTTGTAAATGGAGTGGCCGCACCGCTAGCATTCGTGAGCCCGAGCCAAATTAACGCACAGGTGCCCTACGAAACGAAACTGGGACTGGTCACAGTCATCGTTGTCGCGGGCAGTCACGTGTTGCCGCTCAACGCAGTGACGGTACAGCCAACCGCGCCAGGCTTGTTTGTCGATTCGCAGCACCACGTGGTGGCGCAAAATCAGGATGGGACACTCAACAGCGCGGTGCATCCGGCGGCGCCGGAAACGCTGCTGACTGTGTATTTGACTGGACAAGGCACGCTCAGCACGCCGATCGCGGACGGGGCCGCAGCCCCCGCGGGTTATCTAATAATTCCGGAAGGCTTTGTCACCGCAACGATCGGAGGCCAGAGTGTGGCGGTTCTTGACGTCAGCATGAGTGCCACGTTGGTAGGAGTACTCGAGGTTACGATTGCAACCCCATCGCTCGGCCCGGGCGAAAAATTATTAACGGTGGGTATTAGTGGTGCACTGAGTAACGCTGGGTTGGTGACTCTGGGAGCAAATTGAAACGGTCACCGGACCGCCCGGGATTCGATTACCGCCAGCGGCCGGCCACGAAAACGTATCCGTTCGGTCCCCTTTGCCATGCCGGGGCAACCCACACCACGCCGGCGTGTGGCGGTTTCATCCATCTGCCCGCCACCCAAATGTACCGTCCACCCGAGCCTTTGTAATATCCGGGTATCCAAACGTATTTTGCGGAAGGCGCGCGGCCGACAATGGCGACGCTGACTGGAGGCGGAGGCGCGGTTTTAATAATTACCGCGCTAAACAGGGCCGCCTCTGTTGCCAGGATTCCCGCCAGAACGGCAAGCGCAAACGGTGCTTTCATTGGTGACCTCCCATTCCGAACAATTGCCATCCGTCGGGATGGATTGTTCAAGAGCTAGATGGCGCTGGTGCGCCAGGAGATCTTATTTGTTAGAGAGTCGCAGGCCAGATTAAGTAACTCCGTTTGCTGAGACGAACATCGTGCATCTGTGATGGCGTCGCTGCTGTTCATTTTGATATTTGCCTCTTCACTGGTGGCCCAGAGCCAGGCGCCGGCGCGTGTGGGGGCCACTGACGACTCCCCTAATATGGACCGGATTCTTGGCGTCATTCCGAACTATCTAACGGTTGAGGATTTCACCAAGGGAGTGGCGCCTTTAACCGTGAAGCAGAAGTTCCGGCTGTTTGCGAAGGAGACGTTCGATCCGTTTACCGCTGGCGCAGCAGCCGCTGGAGCGGCGCTATCACAGGTGGGCAACGACGATCCGAAATATGGCGAGGGCGCTGGCCCCTATGGGAAGCGGTTTGGCGCGGCGGTTGCCGATATCACAACGCAGAACTTCTTCTCGGACGCTGTGCTCGCATCCTTATTGCATGAGGATCCCCGCTATTTTCGGAGGGGGCCGGAGTTCGGCATCTGGTACCGCGTGGGCTACGCCTTGAGCCGGGTGGTAGTGACGCGCACGGACGCGGGGAAGGACACACTCAACTATTCGGGGATGCTGGGAATGGGAATGGGCATCGCGCTATCGAACGCCTACTATCCTGAGAACAGCGTGAACGGCAGAGAAGTAGCCAGCCGATTTGGAACCAGCCTGGCGGCCGGTGCACTCGCCAATCTCTTGCCGGAATTCTGGCCCGATATTCATCAGAAGTTCTTCCACCCCAGGTCTCAGCCGGCGCCTTCATCGACAGACCCGCGGAGGCGTTGACCCCGTGTGTTCCGCGCCGCAATAAAAACATCCATCGAGATCCCTGCGTCATCAGCTCTACGCACGAACCAGTAAGAACGCCGAATTTGATCGTAGAAAATCCAGTGCAACGGGGAACTTCAATGGCGCCGAGCCCGACTTCTTCCAAGATCAGCCGCTCTGAAGCACGCGACACCGCCAAGGCTGCCTATCTCTACGCCTTCGCGATGATCGAGAGTTACAACACCTGGTATCCGCAAGCCGCTCTGAAGGCCTCGCCAACGTATATCGGTGGCTTCAATAGGTTCCGGCACTACGCGCAGCTCTTCACTCCCGAGAACCGTGACGTGGTCACTCCGAACAACGACACGCCCTACTCCTGGGCGTGCCTCGACCTGCGGGCAGAGCCGATGGTCATCAGCGTGCCTCCGGTCCCCAAGGAGCGTTATTACGTGCTGCAGTTCATCGACCTTTTCACCTACAACTGCGCCTACATCGGATCGCGAACAACGGGCAATGATGCCGGCGACTTTCTGATGGCAGGCCCGCAGTGGGACGGTAGAGTGCCAGAGGGGTTCAAAAAAGTCTTCCGAAGCGAGACGCAGATCGTCTGCGTCCTCGGCCGCACTCAATTGAACGGCCCGGACGACATCGAGAGCGTGAAACGCGTGCAGAGCGGTTTCAAGCTGAGCCCGTTCAGCGCATTCGAGAAAAGGCCCGCGCCATCCGCAACCCCAGCTTTGCATTTTCCGAGGTATGACAAAGCCAAGGCGGCCACGCACGATTTCATCGGTTACCTCAATTTCCTGTTGTCGCTGGCCGAGCCTCCGCACCCCAGTGAAGTGGCGCTGAGGAAGCAATTTGAGCAGATCGGAATCGTTGCGGGCGCGCCGTGGGATGCCAAAAAAATGGACGCCATCACGCTGGCCGCCATTGACGAAGGCGTGAAAGAGGCACAAGTGGAGTTGAAGGCCCGGATTGATGTGACCACCAGCTCCAGCGGCTTGTTCGGCTCACGCAAGATGCTGGGCCAGAATTACCTGGCGCGCGACATCGCTGCTGCGATGGGACTCTATGGCAACGACCTGGAAGAGGCGTGGTATGGCGGTTTCGTCGCCGACGGCAACAAGCTCGGCCAATTGCATTTCGCCCCGGGTCAGTTGCCTCCGGCAAAGTTTTTCTGGTCTATCACGTTGTACACCCTGCCGGACCGCTTTCTTTACGCGAATCCCCTGAATCGCTACTCCCTCGGGCGACCGGACCCGGAGCCTCCGTTACGACGCAGATGGCGGGCTAACGATTTACCTGGGGCACGATTCGCCAGGAGCGGACAAAGAGAACAATTGGTTGCCGGCGCCAGCGGGGGCTTACAACATCGTCACCCGTGTTTACGGCCCGAGCGAAGCAGTAATCAAAGGCTTATGGAAGCTGCCCGCTCTCACTCCAATAAAGGGAATGAAGGAGGCGCTTCAATGAAAGCGGACACTCTTGCCATACCGATCGACACGCCGCGGACGGCTGCGCCCGACGGCGCGATAACGGGTTCAATCACGACTCCTTTCGGCCCGATCCTGCTCGAGAAGGGTTTACCCTCCGATGCAGTGGAATCAAAGAGACTCTACGACGAGCTCGACTACCAGCGGGCTTGCCAGGCCTACCTCTGGGCGCTGCCCTTGGTGTCCTTCGCCGAGTGGCAGCAGCAGCACGAAACGGTCTTCGGGGCGAAGGACGGCCAGTTCGTCATCTACAACTCTTATAAGGATAAACTCGGCATCCTCACGGCCAATGCGACAACGCCCTACATTATGGCGTTTGCGAATCTACGGCGCACCGGTCCTCTGGTTATCGACTTTCCGGCGGGACCGATGGCCGGAGGCGTCGCCGACTTCTGGCAGCGCAGCATCTCCGACATGGGCGAAACTGGCCCCGACCAGGCAAAGGGGGCCAAGTACCTGATCGTCGGGCCCGGCCAAAAGGCGCCGACGGCCCAGGGATACACCCTAGTGCCCATGCCCATGAATAACATGATGTTTGGCGTCCGCAGCCTGGAACCCGACCCGGAGAAATCGAAGGCGCTGATCGCCCGGCTCAACATTTATCCGTTCAGCCAGCGCGACAATCCACCACCGGCGAGGGTCGTGTCACCCGGGGGCAAGGTATGGAACCAGGGTCAGCCACGCGAGCTAGCCTACTGGGAACGCTTGCACGCCATCCTCCAGGAAGAACCTGTGGAGGCTCGCGACCGGATGATGATGGCCATGCTCGCGCCCCTCGGCGTGGAGAAGGGCAAGCCATTTGCGCCGGACGATCGCCAGAGTCGGATCCTTGTCCAAGGCGCGGAGACGGGCGAGTTGATGGCAATGAATTTCTCGTTCAACAAACGTTTCGCCGGCGCGAAATACCGGCCCGACGCACGCTGGGTCTACGTGCTGGAACTGAAGGATCCGAATCAGGAAGACGAAAGCTACACCCAGCTCGATCAGCGGACCGCTTGGTTTTACGAAGCCGTCACCGTCAGCAAAGGAATGATGAGCCGGACGCCCGGCCTAGGCCAAGCGTACCTGGGAGCCTATCACGCCAAAACTGGAAGCTGGTTCGACGGTGGGAAGACTTATAATCTGCGGGTCCCTCCGAACCCTCCCGCCAAGCAGTTCTGGTCCCTCACTATCTATGACACCCGCACGCGCTGCTTGATCGACAACCCACAAAACATCGCCGACAAATCGTCGCGCATGCCCGACCTGGTGAAAAACACGGACGGCTCCGTGGACCTCTACGTCGGCCCCGTCTCCCCAGCGGGTCGCGATAAGAACTGGATACCATCCGTTCCCGGGCGCGCGTGGTTCGCTTACTTTCGCCTGTATGGCCCGCTCGAGCCCTACCTCGACCAATCGTGGCCGTTGCCGGACTTCGAAGAAGTAACTTGAGCCTGGGAATCGGCTCAAAAAAACAAATCGGAATGATGTGACCCTCATCATTACCTTTTAAAAGGAGTAGAACCCAAATGAGTAAACGTTTTTGCTTGTTCGGACTTATACTGGCACTCTTCTATTTGGGCGCGGCCAGCGCTCAATTCCCGATCATGGACAGCGTCGCCGACAAGATCATCATGAAGTATCAGACCTCGACGTGCGAGCAACTGTATCAGGCGAAAGCTCAAAAGCAGCAACCCGGTCCCGGAGAACAGAAGGCCATACAGATGCTGCACAACGATCCTCAGATGCGCGCGGCATTTATCGCAAAAGTTGCGCCTCCGATCGCGAACAAGATGTTCGATTGCGGCATGATTCCTTGATCGTGCCGAAGGGCAGCGAAGGAGCCAAGATGATGCGGGCGAGATTTCTAGACTCGATTGTTCGACATGGGTTGACCGCGCTTCTGGCTTGCGGCTATGCGGCGGCGCAGAATGCGGTGAACGCTTCCGCGGACGCGGGACCGGCGCTGGAGCCGAAGGCGATTGAGATCCTCAAGGCCGCAAGCAGCCGCCTGGCTGCCGCCCATTCGATGACTTTTACGGCGGATGTCACCTATGAGAGCCCGACGCGGCAAGGTCCACCGCTGGTCTATGCAACGCAATCCGAAGTCACGCTGGTGCGGCCGAACAAGTTGCGAGTGATTACGCCTGGCGACGGCCCGGCCTCCGAGTTCTATTACGACGGCAAGATCATGATGGCCTATGCTCCGGGTGAGAATCTGGTGGCGGTGGCCGATGCCCCGCCAACCATTGATGCCACGCTCGAAGCAGCCTTCAGCATGGCGGGCATCTATTTCCCGTTCACAGACGTCATCGTTACCGATCCCTACAAGGATCTATCCGACGGACTGTCGGTCGCCTATTACGTAGGCCAATCGCACGTGGTTGGCGGAATAACTACCGACATCGTCGCTTACGTCACCAACCGCGTTTTCATCCAGGCATGGATCGGCGCCGACGACAAGCTGCCGCGCATCCTCCGCGCGATTTACCTGGACGACAAATTGCAACAACGCCATATCCTGGTGCTCTCCAACTGGAAACTCAACCCTGACGTGGCGCCGGATGTTTTCGGAACGCCGGCCGCCGCCACCGCCAAACACATGAGTTTTGCTCATCCCGAAGCTCCGCCTCCTCCTGGGGTAACGCCGCCGGCGGGCGCAGCAAAAAGTAATCCGCAGCAGTAGCAGTAAAGGAAAATATGAAAAAGATTGTAATCGCGAATCTTCTGGCGACAGTGCTGGCTTCAAGGCCGGCCCTGGCCTGGGGGCATGCGGGCGGGTATGACGCCGGTGCTTCACACAACGACTACGGTGGGAGCTCGGCGCACGCCGAAGGGATCGGAAGCACCCACACCAACGCCGCTGGCGGCAACACGACACACGTCGACGGGCAGGGCACAACCCACACCAGCGCGGCCGGAACCAGCTCGACGCACTATCAAGGCGCCGACGGCGGCTATTCCACCCATACCAATCAATATGGCGACACAAGCACGGGTAAAGCCGGCTATGGCGCCGTGACTACGACGCCTGGCGGAGTATCTTCCTACCATCCACCCTCCAACTATCCGGCCGATTACCATCCTCCAACCACTTATCCCGCCGATTATCATCCGCCTGCCGGATACCCGCCTGGCTCGTACGCTTATCATCCACCCACTGTCGTGAACACCTATTCCGCCGGTTGTTATAACTGCGGCGGGTGGTCTGCTGGAGCAGCCGCTGTTGCGGGCGCCGCAGTGGGTGTCGCCACAGGGGCGGCAATTGCCTCCGCTAACAGCAGTGCTGCCGCCGCGAACGCGTATTCCGCTGGCGTCGTTGCCGGCGCGGCCAGTGCCACATATGCAATGGGCCAGGTTGTCGCGGCAGTACCCACGGGTTGCGCCAATCCCGTGGTCCAAGGTCAAACCTATTACTTATGCGGTAACACGTGGTTCAGCCCGTCCTATGGAGCGAACGGCGTTTATTACCGCGTGGTTGCTGCGCCATAAGGACAGCGAGCCATGAGCCAGAGTCACTTTACACTCAGCTTCCCGTTGAAATCGTCGGCGGACGCAAAGGCGATTGCACAGGAGCTTCCGCCGCTTATGCCCGGGCTGTTCGCTGCGGAAGATACCCTCGGCGCCATGCACTACTCGCGCTTCACCGTTCTGAGCGACAAGACACTGCTGTTCTTAGGCGACTTCGACGGTGAATTCGGTCCGCTGATGGACGACCTCGCCAAAAGTGCCGGACCGGTTTTCGACGCTATCTTCCAGCATGTGGAGAACCCGCCGCCTACTCCGGTGGCTGCGAATGCGAGTGCTTTCGTCGAATGGACGGCGGAGCATCTTGTGCATCCGCTAAATCTTTACACCGCCTACCCCGAGGTCACCGCCAAGCAGATTAAAGCTTTGGCGGCAGCCGCTGACGTCACCGGGGCCGGCGAATTAAATCCATTCCTGGTGATCCTGCCCATCAAATCGAAACTGGCTTTCATCGAAGTACAGCTGCTTCTGCGCGCCAGGGGGCACGGGACAACCAAGGATCTGGACAAAGTCGGCACGCCTCACTTCGCGCAGTTTGTGCCGCTGGAAGACAACCAGATTGGTTTCTTTACGGTCTACGATGGCGACTTCAACAAATACATTGCCGACTTCACCAGAAGCATCGGACAAGTCTTCGATCTCATCTTCAAGTTCACCAAGGATCCGCCACCCTCGCCCTGCAGAAAGCACCTCCAGGAGTTCATTGACTTCGCGGCTGGCGCGAATCGTACGCCCATCGGTTTCTACCAGGCGTATCCAGGATTGTCGGTTCAGGACATCCATGCCCTGATCGCCGATCGCAAGTCACAAGCAGGCCCGGAGGGCAAGGGCTCCAAGGGCGTGCGCAGAAGCGGAGCGACCGCTGCGTAAGTAGCGGAAAGGAAGAACACCGTGAAACATTGGATGGCTGCGAAACATGGGATGGCCGCTGCGGTGTTGATGCTGGGCTTAGGGACTGTAGCGCTGGGTCAGGACCCAGGGTGGCCTCGTCAAATTAAGACGCAAGCAGGGACTCTTACTTATTACGAGCCGCAAGTTGACGACTGGAAGAATTTCACGGACCTCACCTGGCGAATGGCTTTCTCGCTCGTTCCCGCCGGTGGAAGAGAAGTGGTCGGCGTGGTGGAAATGCAAGGACACAGCGACGTCGACAATGACAACAAAATGGTGTTGATCAGTAATCTTCAGGTTACCGGCACCAATTTTCCCTCTTTGGACCCTGCCAGCGCCGCAAGCATGGAGCAATTGGTGAGAACCTTCCTGCCTCCCACCGTCACAATCTCGCTGCATCGGTTGGTGGCTGTTGTCCACAAGGCGGAGACCGTGACTGGAGTGCCGGTCAACAACGATCCGCCCGCGATCGTCGTTGCGTACAGTCCGTCGATTCTCCTGGCGGTGGATGGCGAGCCTTCCCTCGCGGAGATCCCAAAGACCAACTTGCAATTCGTGGTCAATACGACTTGGCCGCTCTTTTTCGAGAAGTCTGGATCCAACTATTACCTCCTGGTTGGCCAGCAGTGGATGACGGCGCACAGCCTGGATGGGCCGTGGTCAGCCACGGAGAAACTCCCGAAAGATATGTCCAAGATAGCCAAGGATCCACAGTGGGCCAGGATCAAGGCTATGGTTCCGCCGCCGAAGTCGTCCAACGGTATAATTCCTCAGATCTTCTATAGCAACCGGCCGGCGGAAATTATTCTATTCAACGGCCAGCCAGTCTATTCGAAAATTCCGGGAACCCAATTGGTCTATTCGACGAATACGTCAGCTTACCTTTTCGTCTACACGACGACGAATCAGTTCTATTACCTGACCGGCGGCCGATGGTTCCGTGCCAACTCCCTCACTGGCCCGTGGAGTTTCGCCACGCTGGATCTGCCTGCCGATTTTGCGCAGATTCCAATGAGCAGTCCGGCCTCTGTGATACTGTCCTCGGTTCCGGGCACTGAAGAGGCTAAAGATGCTGTGTTGCTGGCACAGATTCCGACCACCCTGACCGTCAACCCGACGGCGGCGGCAAACATCAATGTCAGTCTACGGCGGGAATCCTCAATTCGCGCCTATCACCGGCACAACGCTCTATTACGCCACTAACACGCAAGACAAGGTGATCCAGGTAGGAGACGTTTATTATCTTTGCCTGCAAGGCGTGTGGTTTATATCTTCCACGCCACAAGGGCCCTGGACAGTCGCGAACTCCATCCCTCAAGTGATCTATACGATTCCGCCGAGCTCACCCGTTTACAACGTCACTTACGTAACGCAAACCGTGGTGGCCGGTAATGTTCAATCCAGCTACACCGCGGGCTACATGGGGGCGTTCGTTGTTGGGGCCGCAGTGGGCGCCATCGTAGCTAGCGGCAGCGGATATTATTATCCGCCGTACATTTACCATCCAGCGTATGGATATCCTGCCTATTACCCGTATCCGGCTACTTACGGAGCGTATGGAGCCTATGGAACGTCGGCTCATTACAACACCGCGACGGGAGCTTACGGCGTTTCCCAAACTGTCTCCGGCCCCTACGGAACGGCGACAAGGGGAGCTTCGTATAACCCGTACACCGGAACGTCCGCGCGTTACGCCTCGGCGTCCACCGCCTACGGCAGCGCGAGCGCGGCGAGGGCTTACAACCCATACACGGGAACTTACGCGGCTACCAAACAAGGTTCCAGCCCGACGGCGCAGTGGGGAAGTTCCGTGGTTTCGAACGGCAACAAGTCGGCTTATACACAGCATTACTCCACCGCACAAGGGACTGTAGGATCCGTGCAGACGTCGACGGGAGGAAAGGCCGTTGGATCGAGTACGGCTTATGGGAACTCGGCTGTCGGCAAGACGGCGAATGGCGACATGTATGCGGGGCATGACGGAAACGTTTATAAGAACACCGGATCGGGATGGCAGTCCTATAACAATGGAAGCTGGAATTCGGTGAACAAGCCTCGTCCAGACTCCCGCTCAACAAAGCGCACAGTCTTTCAAACCGCCGTCCAGCACCGGTCAAGGTAGTTTCAACAAATCGAGCGAAGGCTCATCTTCTCAGATGAAAGGCTTGCAACAGGAAGCGCAGAACAGACAGCGCGGCGCGCAGGAAAGCGGCCGCTTCCAGCAATCCGGTGGCGGACGGTTTGGCGGTGGTCGGCGGTGGCGGTCGATGGAGGCGGCGATCGGTTTGGTGGAGGACGCGCGGTAAGTTTTCCCTATGCCACAAGCGCCACTCGGAACTACGAAGCGGATTCTTCCGCCGTCTGTTTGAGCGCGACGTTGGGACGGCCCTCGGAATCTGACGGCCGCAAATCTCGACACGAACGCCGCGCTCGACCTCGCTGATATTCAAGGGTTCATCCTGCGCGGCTACAGGATGCCGATGGTGCGGCATTTCCTGCTGACGGTGGGCGATCCCAGCCGCGGCCCGCAAGTTGCTCGGACGGCTGGTCAGCGGCGACGAATCGGACGCGCCGCAGATCACCACCGCCGAAGATTGGCACGTCGGGTTCGAGCCGGGACCAGGAGATGATGTCTCCGATGTCGCCGCGCCGTAAGCCCGATTATTGCCTGAACCTGGGCATTACCTGGCCGGGACTGCTCGCGCTCGAGATTCAAGAACGCGTCCCGACGCTCTCGTTCAAATCGTTCGGCGCATTCATCGCCGGCGCCGCGGAGCGAGCCGAGCTGGTGGGCGATACCGGACAAGCGGGCCGCAAAATTGGATCGGCGGCTTTGGGAAGGGCGACGATCATGTGCTGGTGACGCTGCACGCCATGAGTCCGGATGCGATGACAAGCTATAGCGACCGGCTGTCTGCTCTGTTTGCCGAGGGTAATGCTTTTCGGGAGATCTGGCGCTGCGACGGGATGGCGTGGACCGAAATGATGGATGGAAAGCCCGGCTTCACTCACAAAGTTCCCTTCGGCTACACCGACGGCATCAGCATGACCACCATTCGCGGCGGTCCGGAACGATATACGCCGGATCACCAGCAGCCCTGCGAACCTTGGCTGTTCGTTCTGCGGGAAGACGCGGAGAATTACTTTGTCCCCGAGCCTCCCGAACTCGGCCTGAACGGCAGCTTCGCGGTCTTTAAGATGATCCAGACGGATGTTGTCGGGTTCGAGAAGTTTCCTGCAATCGAACAAGGACAAGATCGATCCGGAGTTGCTTGCCGCCAAGATGTGCGGGCGCTGGCGCAACGGCGTTCCCTTGGAGTTATCGCCGGAAACCGACAGCCCCGCGGGCGGGATTTCCTCTGACCAGATGAACAACTTCGAATACGTGAACGCGGATGGGTCCGGCGATCCCAGGGGGACTTCGTTGTCCCGTGGGCGCGCACATGCGCCGTGTGAATCCGCGTGGCCAGCCAGTCAGCGGCCAGGGTTCTCCCGGCGGCAGCAACAATACTCACCGGCTGATCCGCCGTGGGCTGCCCTATGGGCCGACTTATGATCCAACGCAACCTTACGACGGCATCGAACGCGGGCTGCTGGGCTATTTCATCAACTCCAAGCATCGAGAATCAATATGAGTTCGTGCTGGGGCAATGGGTGAATGACAGCGAATTCGCCGGCGCGGTGAGGCTAAACCCGAAATCGAAGGATCCCATGATTGGCGCTCAGGATCCGGCGGAAAGCATGTTCGTCATTCCGCAGACCAATGGTGCGCCTCCCATCAAGATCACCGGGTTCTCAAGTTTTACTACGACAAAAGCCGCCGCCTACTGCTTTCTGCCCAGTGTCACGGCGCATCAGGTTCATCGCCAATTTGGGATCAGCACCGACGGCAGCCGCCAGGTAGGGAAGTTCAATGCTGTTTCTGACGAGATGTTCGGGGTGACTGGCTACCGAACAGCGAGCGGAACCTTAGCGCGGAACAAGCCTTACACGCGGAGATTGTCGAAAAGGTTCTCCTGATGCAAGCCAAGGCTGCTGCCGAAGACCACCGTCGCTGCTGCGTGGAACACACGCAAAAGGAGTGACCGCCAGAGCCCGGTTTGAAGTACTTGACGTCGAACGCAGGACGCGATAGGGCGCTGGGGGCGCGGCTCGCTCAGGGCATTTTCCGCAAGCCAGGGATCTATCCTGCGACCGTGCGGTTTGCAAATTCAGACTCGCGCGTGAAATCGGACTTCAAGCCCGACGTGCGATCATTGTCTTTTTCCGTCAATCTCACTTGGGATGGCGCCACTGTTCCCGGGGCGGAATCGGGACGGCAGGATTTCTCGCTGCAAAATGCTCCGATTCTGCCCATAAACGACGCACCAGCATTCCTCGCGATCACCAAGCTACTTACCGCATCCAACCCCGCCGCCGGCCTGTGGGCGCTGTCGTTCAAGGACAAGTTAAGGGTGTTGAGGACCCTCACATTGCTGCAGTTTCAGTTGCACCAGACAATCAAACCGTATCAGCAGCTGCGCTACTGGAGCAACACGCCGTTTCGTCATGGACCGAGCGACGTTGTGAAGTATTCGACAACTCCTTGCAGGGACAACCCAGCGCGGATTTTGCAAAGGGGTAATCCAAACGCGCTGAAGGATGAGTTGATCCGGCACATCGAGGACGATTATGCGATGAGTGCCTTTGATTTTGGAGTCCAGCTACTGGACACAAACCGGATGACGTATTGGGGCAAGCGCCGGGACGCCAACTTCTGGATCGAAAACGCGAGCGTCGAGTGGGACGAAGCAGAAGCTCCTTTCCACACCATCGCACGCCTTACCCTCCTGGCGAAATCGCACCTCCGCGCGGATGCCGCCGAAGCCACTTATATCGATGTCACTGGAAACTCAACGCCAGATAGCACGCCCCTGGGAAGCATGAATCGCGCCCGCTGGCAGGGCGAACTTGCCAGCAGAGAAGAGCGCCTGCGCGCGGGCAGCAGTGTTGAAAAGAAGAATCCCGAGTCCGCTGCTTACGCCGATTGAAAACGACGCAGCCCTCCGTCACACGGGTCGCTTTTTTCTTAGGTCTTCCACTTGGCACAACGCATCTGGATCACGGAGGAGGGAACTATGCCGACTGACAACTCCGGGCGAGAGTTGGCCGGGTTATTCGCCGGGCGCTGGTGGGCCGTGCTGCTGCGCGGCGTCGTTGCCATCGCATTCGGGGTGGCGGCGTTTGCGTGGCCGGGAGTGACGGCTGCCACTCTGGTGCTGCTGTTCGGATTTTACGCGCTGGTGGACGGGGGCGTCTCCCTATTGGCAGCTATCGGCGGACGCCGTCCTGGCGAGGATCGTTGGTTGCTGGCGCTCGAGGGCGTGATCGGAATCTGGGCCGGCGTGGTAACGCTGCGGGCTCCCCAGATCACCGCTGTGATGCTGGTCTTTTTCATTTCGATCTGGGCCATGGCAACTGGATTCCTCAGAATAGCGGCGGCGATACGCCTGCGCAAGGAAATTTCGGGTGAGTTGTGGTTGGCGTTGAGCGGCGTCATATCGGTGCTGTTCGCTTTGATGCTGATGCTGCGGCCGAATGTAGGGGCCATCGGTCTGGTTTGGGTAATCGCCGGCTACGCTCTGATCCTGGGCCTGTTTGAAATCATGCTGGGTGTCGAATTGCGGGGCGCTCGCCCGGCCTCATAGCCCGCCGCGCGGCGAGGGCGGGTCAACGCGAACCATAGGCCAGAATCCTGCTGAATTCGTATGCATGCTTTGTTAGGCTTTGAGCCCGACGCTTGGGATTACGTGTCGATCGCTTGCATTTTCGGCCTGATCGTCGCGGGCTTGGCTGTGGCCGTACAAGTGCTCGGCTTGCCAGGCCGCATCGCAATTGCCCGCAAACACCCCGAAGCCGAGGCGGTGAATTTGATGGGCTGGGCTGGTTTCCTGGCGATCGTACCCTGGATTAAGGCTCTGGGCTGGGCCTTCAAACCCACCGACGTCGTTGATATCCGATACTTCCCCAAGCAAGAGCAAGAAGACATCCAAGAACAGATTGCCAGTCTCACCAGGAAGCCAGTGGCGAACGGCGAGCCAGGAAAATAGCCGCCCACCGCAATGGCCATCGTCCTCCTAATCACGTTTCTATACTGCTTCGGCCTCTGGCTGATCTTTTTCAAATTCAAGTGGCTCCGGTTTAGCCCAGCCTGGGGAGTGATTTCGGCCTTTGTCGGCGCACATCTGGGACTGACATTCATCATTGGGCTGCGGTTCGTGACACCGTTTTCGGCGAGCGCCCGGATCGTTCAGCACACTATCCAGTTGATTCCCCGCCTCCCCGAGCCGACGCTGCTTACCGCCGTGCTCGCGCCCGCGGACTACCCGGTGAAGGGAGGCCAGCCGCTGTTCCAGTTTGACCGCCGCCCCTACGAACCGAAGGTCAGGCAACTGGAGGCGGACATCCGGGCAGCCGAAGCCGGAGTCTTAACCCACACGCACATGGTGGCCACTGCGGAACATAAGGTCACCCAGTTACAAGCCGCGCTGGTCGCCGCCACCTATGACGTGCGCATCATCGGACAGGATATGGAGGCCGCCGGCGAGAAGGTCTCCGTAGTAAACAGCGAACTGGAGTACGCGAAGCTCCAGCAGATACGCTATCAGGACCTGGCGGAACAAAAAGCCGGCCCGGTGGAGGATGCCCAGAAGTGGCGCACCCAGACCCTGGCGGACGAGGCCGGGGTTAAGGAGGCGTCGGCTGATGCGCAGCGATCGCGGCTGCGGTACGAATCGCAATTGGATGGCGTCAATACTATTGTGGCGAGCGCGGCCGCCAAGTTGAAGGAAGGGGAATCGTCGCTCCAAGAGGCGCAGTCGGCGCTCCAGGAAGCGATCGCTCATGTATCCGGTCTGAAAGCTCAACTCACGCTGGCGCGCTACTACCTGGATCAGACCACTATGGTGGCGCCGGAGAACGGCCACATCGTGAACCTTCAGGCCCGTCCAGGAATGGTGGCGGGCATCGTCCGCGTAGGAGGCATCGCTTCGTTCATTTGCGATGACGATCGTTACCTGCTGGCCACCTACTATCAGGAACACCTCAAGTACGTTCAGGTTGGGCAGCCGGTGGAAGTGGAAATGGATTTATATCCAGGCCAGATCTTCAAAGGAAAAGTGGATGCCATCTGGTGGGCCAACGGTGAGGGACAGTACCTGCCGAGCGACGTCATCCCTACGTTTGAAGCGGTAAACCCGCAACTGCCGCAAGGGCAGTTTGCAGTGAAGATCGGCTTGGAGAGCAACGACAAGACAAGATTTCCTATCGGCGCGCAAGGTGGAGCGGCCATCTATACCAGCGCTCACGGGGGCTTCGTCACCCTCCGGCGGATCGAGATCCGCATGCGGACCTGGTTCAACTGGCTCTACCCGATGCCATTCTGATGAATCCGCGGCCTCAGTTCAGGCGCTCATCCGTTTGGTTGATGGCCGTAGTGTTGAGCATTGCGGCCGCCCTGTGCGGATGCCTTTCCCAGGCGCCGTCGCAAGCGAACGTCTTGCAGGATTCGCTGCCGAAAGGCACGACGATTCCAGCGGCCTGGACCGGCGGTTCCGCCGCGGATAGCGCCGTGAGCAACGATTGGCTGACGTCGTTCCACGATCCGCATCTCGACGCCGTGGTCGCCGAAGCAATTGCGCATAACCTCGACCTTGTCCAGGCCGCCGCGCAGGTGGAAGTGGCCCGTCAAAATGTTGTCGTCGTCGCATCCCAAATGAAACCTCAGATCGGTCTCGGTTTCGGAGTCGCCACCACGCGCGACAAAGCCCAGGATCAAAACTACAACAGCAATAGTGCACAAACCGGGATTGCATGGGAGTTTGACATTTGGGGCCGGCTACGCGCACAACGCGCCGCAGCCCAGGCAGGCTTCCAGGCTACTGCCCTCGACTACGCCTGGGCGAGACAATCGCTGGCGGCTACCGCGTCGCAGGCTTGGTATCAGGCGGTTGGACTGCGACGCCTGGTCGCCGTAGCAGAGGAGGCGGTCAAAGATTATCAGGAGTTGCTGCGGCTTTCCAAAGTGAAGGAGACTGCGGGCCAAGCCTCCGGGCTCGATGTCGCGGAAGCGGCTGCGGCGCTCGATCTAGCCCAAAGCGACTTGAGTAGTCTTCAATCGCTTTTCAGCGCGGCTCAGCGCAACCTGGAAGTGCTCCTTGGCCGCTACCCGGCCGCCGCCATCGATATCAGCCAGGAGTTCTCTCCGCTGCCCCCGGCGGTTCAGGCCGCCCTCCCGTCCTCTTTGCTGGAGCGTCGGCCAGACGTGGTTGCAGCGGAGCGCTTGGTGCTGGCCGCGTTCCGTAACCTGGAGGCCGCCAAACTCGCGCGGCTGCCCAGCTTCGCGCTCAACTTCGAGGGAGGCCGTATCAACGACCCGCTGCTCTCGCTTCTAAGGCTGAATCCATGGTTCTACCACGCGTCCTTGGGAATGTCTGTTCCTATCTACACGGGCGGCCGGTTGGCTGCCCAGGTGAAGATCGATACAGCGCAGCAACAGCAGGCGGTGGCCCACTATGGGGGCGTGGTCCTGCACGCATTTAACGAAGTTGAAACCGCGTTAACCAACGAGAATCTTTACGCCCAACAGTTTGAGCACCTGGACAGTTCCTTCCAGGAATACACCGAGTCCGTGCGAATAGCCACCATCAAGTACAAAGCCGGCGCCTACGACATGCAGGAGGTGCTGCAACTTCAGACAGCCCAGCTTGCTGTTGAGGCGGACGTGATCAAGTCGCGGAACGCCAGACTGGCCAACCGCATCAATCTGCATCTTGCCCTGGGCGGCAGCTTCGAGGCCGCGCCGGCCATCTTGCCGATCCGCTGAATTCAGTTGACGCCCGGGGTTCCCGCCCAGTCGAGAACATCCGTAAGTTTCCAGGCGTTCTGATTAAGATCTATTTGCAGCTGGCCCTCTTTATCGATTACCAGCATGGCTTCGGGATACAGGACGCCTGTACTCTTACTCTTGTCGGAATCATTCAGATCGAATTCGCCGCCTGTCAGGTTGTATTCCTGAGTCTGCCTGTCCCAGTAGACCTCGCCGAATCGGATTTGACGGTTCGTGATGAAGCGGATCTTCCGTCCGGTGGGGGTTGGGATCATCCTTATATAGCTGCAGTCGTAACCCAATGTGCCCGTGATTTCGATGTGGCCAACCGCTTTCATTTTCTGGAGGGCGTTCACCAATCCCTGGTCTTTGCCCTTGTTGAATGCCTGCACTAGCATTTGCTTGTCGGCCGGGGTGGAGTAATCGTAAATGTTCAGCGTGATGCCGATCACTTGCCCGAGCTGGGTACCGGTTCCCATGGCACTGGCATCGATCGTCTCCGTTTTCACTCTGTCGGCGGACCGGCCTGGAAGTCCAGTAAACAGCAGCACGCCGGCCGTGAGCAGACTTTTTGCGACGTAGCTATAGAGATGACGATACATTGTAGTTTCCTTTCTTGAAGCTCCAGCCAAACGCGGTGCATCAACTTCGTCACTCCATAGGACGTGGAGCTTTGTATTGTGGTGATGACGCCAAAACGGCGAACGATTTCTTTTTTGCCGGTCGGCCCTCCGGGACCACGCCAACTTAGAATTTCCACCCCAGCGATGTGCTTGTGCCAAAGTCGTTCTTCGGAGTGTTTTCGGGCGGGCGAGTATCGTAATTCTCATACACGCCAAGCTTCCAGTAGAGGTTTCTAACAATCTCCAGTGTGAGATTGGACTCCGCTCCCATGCGGACCCGGCCAAGGGTGGTGAGGTTAGGAAATGCGTAGGCTTGGCCGGTGAATTGCAGTGTCTTGAACGCATACTTGGAGAAGAGCAGCCGCACCTGGGACTCCGCCTCCCGTTTGTGCGATTGGTTCATCACGTTGGAGGAATAGATTTCATTGCTGAAAACGGGACCAGCAAGTAACTGGATGGACGCAGTGGCTTTCCGCATCAGATCCCGGCCCAGGGCGGCTCCGGCGCTCGTTCTGAGATTTAGCTCCTGCTGCTGGCTGTTCAGTAAATCCAGCGTGGCGCCGGCGAACCAGCGCTCGTTCAGGTATCTGAGGTACAAGAAGTCCAGCGTATTGCGCCCGGAATTGCGCGACCCGTTCTGACGGCTGAATACCGAGCTTCCGTTCAGGTCGGCTGTCCACTTCTCCGAGCGGTAGCCAACATCGGCCGAAAAAGTGGATTGCGTGGCATTGGTGCCACCCGTGAAGCTGAATCCGAAATCGACGGACCCCGTCAGTTGGGCAGCGAAACTATCCTCAACGGGAACGATACTGACGACATCGGATTTTCGCGTCTCAATGGCTGCGTCCGCCGACAGGATTGTGAGCGATTCGTCCGCGCCGGCGGAGGTCTCAGGGGTTTTCATGGCGCCTTTTGGGCGTTGCCCGTTCGTGAGAAACACAAAGTATTGATCTTTGCTCTCCACATGGTCCACGCGCGCCCAATCAAGCTGAACCGAGTCCACCATGTAAGCGGCCTTGAAGTAAAGGACGCCATTCTGCAGTTTCTTGATTTCACCGGTGAACTTGTCGCCGTTTTTCATCACCACGACGTCATCCTTCTGTTTGGCATCTCCCTGTGAGACGGTCAAAGCGCAAACAATGAGGATTCCGATGACGCGAAGAATCTGCCTCGTTATTAATTGAGGCTGCATGGCTCCTCAGAATCCGATCCGCCCCACTCGTATGAGCGCGGAGAAATCGGGTGAGTCATTGGCCGCCCGCGCCGCGGCGTTGATGTGCTGCCGTTCCTTTAACGCTGGAAATGGAAGGCCGCCGGTAACCAGGCGGTTTCTGTCGTAGAGCAACTCATCCAGTGTGCCGTTCAGTACGAACTGGTAATTCCAGGGCTGGGGATCGGATATTTCGCCAGTGATCTGTCTGTCGAGCGTAGTAGTGCAGTTCCTGGTCAGGGCGTTGTACCACTCGGGTTGATCTCTCAGCTCATTCACGTAATCGACATAGGTAAGGAAGATAGCCCGGGCTGCTTGCGCTGACGCGCGGGTACGGTACAGATAGACTTCCTCATCCGTCCGGTAGTTCGTGCGCAAACGGATGACGTCCCGTTCATCGGCTGCGATGAAGATCAGTTCGTATTGCCGAAAAAAGCCGAGAAGCGCTGAGTAAGATTGACCTGCCTTGTAACGCGCCTCAATGGAGAATGCGATGTGTTGGTTGTCACTGAAGGAAAAGCTGAGAATCGGATGGCTAATCCAGCGCGGTCCCCAGTTGGTCAGGAACAAGTCCACGCCGCGAATTTGTGAGAGAAGGACCGTGCGGTCCCCCCAGCAATTCGTGTAGTCGGTCTCGGTACGGTAATCGCAGTTGCGCAGGTTATGAATGACGACGCGATCGCCAGAGATCTCGGCCCAGGCTGTTCGACTGACGTCGGCTTGCCAATCGCCGTAGCTCGAAGGTTTTAAGCTGAGCCACCACGTCAGGACCATGCAGAATCCGGCGAAACACAGAGCCGCGGCCCACAGCCGAGGTCTGACCTTGAGCAGGGCCGCGATGATACCCAAGGTATAGAAGGAGACCAGCGGAACGCGCCAGGCGTCGATTCGGATATCGACGTAAAGCGCCAGTACCGCCCACACGGTCAGCAGCGCAAGTATGGACCACATCAATGTGAGCCCTACGGCTTCGAAGGCTCTTAGCCAAGTGGGCCGCGGCGCGGCCAGAAGAGTGGTAACACGAGAATTCATCCCGTTGCGGTCCGAATCAATCGCCACTAGAAAATCCTGCCGAGTTGGAAGTAAATCTTGCGGTTTCCGTTCTCTCCGTACGCGCCAGCCAGGAACAGGGGCCCGAAGAGAGTCTTTACTACCAGCCCTCCATTCACATCGGCAGGCAAGTAAGGGGGCGAAACGCCCGGCAAAAGTTCGCCATATGGCTTTGCCACTTCGCCGAACGCCAGCAGGTAGATTTTCCCGCCGAACAGCGGGTTGAGCTGGGCCAACTCACGTATGTACCCGGCGCGAAACAGGAAATACTGGTCCGTCGGTATTTCATTCTCTCCGTACGCGCCCAAGCGCAGACCGCCTCCCAGAAAGTACTGCGGGATTCCGCCTTGATGGCCAAAGGTGCTGCCTGCTTCACCGCCGAGAAAGATTGATCCTTTCTTGCTGATTTTGTGAAAGACCAAGGCATTGAGTTGCGCCGCCGAGTATCCACCGGAGGTAGCGGGCGCATGGTCGATGTACTGATAAGAGCTAGTGAGGTATTCTCCGCTCATGGGAATCACGGGGTTGTCCACATTGATCAGGCTGTATTGGATGGAACTGGCGCTCAACTGCCCACCGGCTCTGGGTAAATCGGGCGAACCGACCCGCAAGGTCGCCCTTTCATATCCCATGTCGTAACCAACTCGGAACTCGCTATAGCGATTGAACGCATACCCGATATCAAATTCGCCCGCGGCATGGCCGATCCCGTATTGGGCCAGTTGCTTACCTCCTGAGTACAGGTCCAGAGGGCTGCTGCTGGCGATGATCCTGGGCGCGTAGAACCAATGGCTATCCTTGGTGAAAGGCTTATAGTATTCGGAGTTCAACGCGTAAACCGCACCCACGCTAACGTCGGTGCGCCACTGGGACCCGAATCCGCCCCAATCCATAACAGTGAGCCTCGCTCCCAACGAGAATAGGGGATTGTTGTACTGCGATCCATCAATAAAAATGCCGGGCTGAAGGATGGGTGGAGCATAGGCCTTCTCGACGGCATCAATCTGCAGACCATCCTGGCCGTCGCGCTGAACCATCTGGTAGCTCAGACTGGATAACCGGCCCGTTCCCGTCGCGACGACGAGATCTTTTCCGAGCGCCTCCGTGTCCACCGGCGTACCCACGGCGCTCGCGAAAGACTTCTCTAAGTCGCTCGCCAGCTGCGGGCTGGTCCCCCGAACTTCAACGAATTGCGGAGTTGGCACAGTCTTGATGCGGCGGGCATTGCGCCTGGCCAGGTACTCCTTCCAGGCGTTATCATTCACGGCGAGCCGAGATAATAATGCGGCCTTCTTCTCCGCGCCTTCATAGCCTTTATCCGCAATTTTGTCGCCCGCGTTGTAATCCATCGAGGTGTAACCCGCCAGATTCACCGTCACCAGGATGTCAGCCGCCTCCATGTTGTGCCTTTCATTGGCGGCGATCATGACGCTCACGGTCTGGCCGACCACGCTGAATACCGATTGCGAGGTTTTCGGGTCAAACGGCGAGGTTTCCAGGTATATAGCGATAACAATGTCGGCGCCCATGCCCTTCACGATGTCCACTGGCAGGTTGTCCATCAACCCCCCGTCGACGAAGATGTTGCCATCCTCGGTAACAACCGGCGTGAAGATAGCCGGAAGAGACATCGTGGCGCGCAGAGCCAGTGAGAGCGAGCCATCCTTGAAGACATGGGCCTGGCCGGTTCCCAGGTCGGTAGCCACGCAGCGGAATGGAATCGGCAGCTCGTCGAAATTCGTGATGAAGGAATAAGGAAGCGCCGCGCGATCCAGGATCAGCTTTACCTGCTGACCTGAGTTCAACCCGCCAGGCAGGCTGAGCCCATGGCGCAACCCGAGCTCAATGTCGTTTGGATAGGCGCGCTGGTCTTCTTTCCGCCGGTAGGACAGATCCTGAAAAGGAATCCGGCCTCCCACTACTTCGTTCCAGTCGATGCCACGCATAATCTGGCGGATCTCCGCGGGACTGTTCCCGGCGGCATATAAACCGCCCACCAATCCCCCCATGCTTGTACCGGCCACGTAATCGACCGGAATATGGTTCTTTTCCAACCACTCCAGAACGCCGACATGGCCGAGCCCAAGGGCGCCCCCTCCTTCAAATGCGACACCGATTGTTGGTCGTCTTACGATTGACCCATCCTGCGCGCGTGTGCCTTCAGGGGCAAACAAACTCAAGAGAAATAACCCGACTGCGAGGTGATTGCGCATCCCTGAAGTGGATGCCAGGCGTTATCGTTCCGGTGGAAAATTTGTAACGCCAGTTGGTACGTGACGGCAGGTTAGAGAGGCGATCCCATGTGGCGCTGGGCCTCGTTAATTAACTAGTTTAAATCCAGCGAAATTATGTTAGGCTGGAGACCTCTCGTAGTCTTTTGTCAGTCGGGTAAAGTTCGAGACTATTGTTTTGTGGCTGTCTTCCCGCGAGACGGCGGGTGTTGTCACTGTTTCGTTGTTATGTCGAAACGGATAAAGAAAGAAGTTCCCAGCATCGCGCTCCTGTGCTCGCGCGAAGGGCTGATCACCCAGGTGCTCCACGCCGGTTTGGGTCTGGCGGAACCCCTGGTGGGAGCTGATTTCAACACCATTCTCAAACCGGGGAGTATTGACAAGGGGCGCAAATTCCTGAAAGCCATTCAGGCCAAACGAGGAGTGGATGGCTGGCAGATGGATGTTACTGGGAAGGGTGGAGTTTGCCGGCTTTACTTTGCCGGCATCCAGGAAGGTAACCAGTTTGCAATCGTAGGCGTTCCCACTCCGATACCCGTCGCTGTAACCTGTATTCTCCGCGAACTCCTGGCAGGAAGGAACAGCGGCGACGTGGCGGAAATCGCCGTGCGAGCCTTGCTGAGCGAAAGAGGCGAACAGGAGCGAGACCTTACCTATCGCCAGTTGACGCGCCTCAACAATGAACTCGTGAGCGCTCAGCGCGATCTGATCAGTAAAAACCTAGAGCTTGCAAGACGCATGGAGGCGAGCGCGCTTTTGCTCCGGGCGGCCACCCATGACCTCCGGCAACCGGTCGGCGCCATCTTGGTCTACAGCGAGCTGCTCATTGAAGAGGCCCTCACTACGATGGGAGCGGAGAGCCTGGAATTTGTCCACGCAATTCACGCGTCCACCGAATTCATGCTGCGTTTGCTCGACGATGTTGCGGACTTCTCCTCTGACGAAGCAGCAGCTCCGCGGCGCCTGGAGTCCGCCAGCCTCATAGAAATCGTACGGCAAAGCTTGTTGCTGAGCCGTCCACTCGCTGAGCGCAAACAGTCGAACCTTGTTTTGCGTCACAAAGGAGCAGCCCCTACCGTCCAGGCGGACGCTCCGAAGTTGGCGAAGGTCTTCAGCAGCCTGATTGAGTATGCCCTCCAGCACTCGCAAAGCAGCGCTGAAATCGAGGTGCAAGTGGCTCTAAAACATAAGACAGCGCTAGTTTCCGTGCGGGCCGAAGCCCCGGGCATCACGCGCGATGAAATCCAGGACGTTTTTGCACCCTTTCGGAAGAGTCGCGCGCGCATAGCCGTCGGAGAACCCAGTACAGGCCTAGGGCTCGCGATTGCGAAGCGCGTCGTGGAATGGCACGGCGGCCAGATCGAGATGAAGGTTGGCAACGGCATGAGTGCGGCGTTTTATGTCTCCCTGCCTTCCGCTCCTGAACGCGCAATTGCGGCATCCGCAAATATCTTGCAACCCACCAAGTCCTAACTCATCAATCATTCGTGATTTCGCCTTGAAACCCGCGAATACCCTTGCCGACAGGGAAGGGCCCATCGTGGGCGGAGCTGATCGAAGGACGGAAGAATTGGCCGGATGAGTACCCACCGCGCAGGTCGGCGTGTTTCACGTGAAGAACGTGCGTGTGGACCCAATTTACAATGGTAAAGCGCAGTTTTCAGTTGTGTGCGCTCGCACTCCTGGCGGGCTTACTGGCAGACGCGGCGGGACACGTTTGGGCGCCTGAACCCGTTTTTTGGACCTACCTACTCTCTAATCTCTACTACTTGGGAATCGTACTTGCTGCGATAGGATTTGGCCCGCGTGGCGGACTTATTGCCGGAGCCGCCGCTGGGATCAGCCATGTGATTGTCCTGGTCTTGTGGCCCAGGGGCGGGAACCTCGGGTGGAGAGAAGCGGTTGGCTTCATCATCATAGGCTTTTTCGCCGGCTTCATTGCCCAGCACAGAAAGACGATCGCGGAAGTCCAGGCCGTATCCAAATCGCCTCAGGCCAGCCGAAATTATCATCTTGGTTTTAGACACGCTGGAGGGAGCGATTACATTGCGCCCTTGGGGGACGCCACACCCACCCTCGTCCACGAGCTCCGCACGCCTTTGGCGAGCATCGAAGGCGCCGGATTTGTGCTGGAAGACGCAACCTTGCCCGAGGACAAGCGTCAGGAGTTCGTTGCCATCATCCTCAAGGAATGCCAGCGACTCGACCTGCTGGTTGGCTTAATAGATGCATCTCATCCTCATTTTGAAAACGACGAGCTGGATGTCTCATCGCTCCTGGATGAAGTTATCCGGGTAGCCGGGGCCAGAGCGGACGCCGCTTCGCATCCCCTGAGGAAAGCGCCCCTGCCGGAGTTTCCGCGTCTGGTCTGCAATGGCGAGCTGATCCGGCAAGTCATCCTCAATCTAACCGTTAACGCAATGCACGCCACGCCTCCGGGCCGCGAAATCGTGCTCTCGGCCCACTCGACTGATAATCAAGTTTTCATTGAAATAATCGATCAGAGGCTCGGAGTCGGCGAGGAATCCTTGGACTCCATGCTAGACCGTTCCTCCCCCAACGAGCACTGGCGAATACAACTCGCAACTGCGCGCCAGGTCGCCGTTCAACATGGCGGTGCGGTTAAGGTGAAGCGCAACGACAACAAAGGCATCACCACTTCCATTGTCTTGCCTGGAAGCTGTTGATCTATGGCTTTACTTCAACAAACGCGTTGCGGCTGCTCGTGGCTTTCGACCGCCGATCTCATCGGGCAAGTTTCAGCAAGGCGCAGCTTTCTGCGTCTGTTGGCCGGGATAGGGGTGACTGCAGCCTTCGACCCCGTCCGCTTGTGGGCGCAAAAACCGACCTATGAAGCCATGTTGCTTTCCTGCATTGACCCACGTTTCGTCGATCCAGTTCACAGCTACATGACGGCTCGAGGGCTGGATGGAAAATACAGCCAGTTCACCATTGCGGGCGCCGCCATCGCTACGGAGGCGAAGGCTTTCGCGGCTTGGCGACCGGCATTCTGGGACAATCTGGCAACCTCAATCGACTTGCACAAAATCAAGCGAGTCATCGCCATCGACCACCGCGATTGCGGCGCCGCGCGAATTGCCTACGGTGCGGAGAGTATCGCCAATTCATTAGCTGAAACGGAGTTACACAAGCGAGTTCTGCTGGCTTTTCGGCAGGATGTGGGTCGCCGTCACCCGCGCTTGGAAGTGGAGACAGGCCTTATGGCGTTAGATGGCAGTATCGAGATGTTTACGTAAGCGGGTCCCTCGGATCATAGGAGAGTAGAATGCAACCGCAAAAGCTAAGCTTGATAATTTTGGCTCTGTCTTCCATGAGCGTGCAGATTGGCGCCGCTGAAGATCTTAAAGCGAGCTCCGATTTACCCCAAACCTATTCGGCTACTGCATTCGCCCAGGCTGGCGCCGCCGCCGGCAAAAGCTTTGGACTCACGGTGTATGTCACGGGATGGACCAGCGACCAGGAGGTCCAGGAGTTCATCGCCACCCTGAAGAATAGCGGCCCGAACGCCCTGGTAAGCGCTCTGGAGAAGGCCAAGGACGTAGGCCGACTTTCTCCCACCGGGTCCGTAGGCACTGGCTTTCGCTTCGCGCGTATCCGGCAAATCCCGGATGCCGGGTATCGCATTGTCATGGCGACCAACCGCCCCATCTCGTTTCCCGAGCTGTATAACGGCACCCGTTCGAGAGACTACCAGTTTGGGATTGTAGTGCTCAATGTTGACAAGAACGGTAAAGGAACCGGGACCTTTGCACCAGCGTGCAAAGTAAAATTCAACAAGAAGGGTGAACTGGAGATCGAGCACTACGGTCAGAAACCACTGCGGCTCACCAACGTGCGGCTGGAGAAATAGCGGCGTTCGCTACTCAGTGGCCGCTATGGGAATTGAATAAACGCCGTGGCTCCGGGTAAGCGCAAAAACGCGATCTGGAATCTCCGGCACTACGAGCAGCTCCTTAATCACTTCCATCTCGTCGTTTGCCGAGGTGAGACGTTCCCAAGTTTGTCCTTCGTTTTTGCTGACGAATATTACACCGAACTTGGCAGCGAAGAGAACTCCGGCGCGCGTCGGGTGTTTACAGATCGCCGTCACGGTGCTGCCATCGAGCAATCCGGGGAGGGGCTGCCAGGTCTTTTCGACTTCATCGGACCTCATCAATCCTCGTGAGGTGGCGGCTAACAAGCCGTTATGATCCGTCGCTACTATTCCATAAATCTCATTGCCGTTACCGGGATGTTTCGTGGTTTCGTATCCAACACCGTCGGAGGACGGCATGAGCAGCGGAGTTGGGATTATGCTTGTTGTGCGCGGGCCACCGGGTGTGAGGAAAGCTGGGGCGCCGAATTTCACATCCAGCAATTGCGCGGGCTTCCATGTTTGTCCGGCATTTTCGGTTTGAAAGATGCCCTCTTCGGTCCCTACCAAAAGTCTGCGGCCGTCGGCCGCGGGAACCAACAGATCCGTCAGGGGGGAGGCGGATGGTGCGGATATTTCGTGCCAGCTTGCGCCGGCATCAGTCGACGCCACCAGGCCACTCACGGTAACGATGTACAGGCGCTGCGAGTCCACCGAGACGATTCTTACCACCTGCTTTCGTATCAGCTTTGTGACCGAAGGCACTACCGCCCAAGTTTTTGCAGAATCAGCCAGCCGAAGGATCGGGCCGTTGGCCGAATTCTGAAGGGAGTTGATATAGAGGACCTTTCCTGAGGCGGCCAGGGAACCGAGAAGGCGATTGCAGAATCCGCGATTGATCGCATGGAGTGAGTCACCCAGGTCATCGCTTCGGAACAAGCCTTCTTCGTCAGTCGCAACGAAGATCCGCCCGGGCCGAAAAGGATCGAAGGCGATCGATCGCGTGGATTGAGTGGATAGCCTGCGCCACGTGGCTCCGCCGTCAACGGACTTTTCCAGCCCTAGCGTTGTTCCGGCAAACACGATGTTGGGCTGGGCTGGATCCTGGGTAATTTGATAGGTCCGGTACGACGAACCCGGGGCGCGTACGAGCTTCGTCCAGGCCGCCCCGGCATTGGAACTTCGGTAGATGCCGCTGCAAGCGCTCGCAAAAACCCTGAGCGGGCGGCTGGCATCGACGTGGATGGAGAAGACGTCGGAGTCATCGAGCATTCCGGTGTGGATGGAATTCCAGGTGGCGCCCCCATCCACCGTCTTCCAGGGCAAGTGCGGTGTGCCGGCGTAGAGTATCTTCGAATCGGTTGGATCAAACGCCAGCGAGACCACCGGTTTTGGCCCACGGTTCTCGCGGGGCGTGGCTCGGGTCCAATTCGCGCCTGCGTCTTGAGACACGAACACGCCATCCTGGGTACCGACCGCTATCACGCGCGAATCGCGCGGCCAGATGGCGATGGACCAGACAGCTTTCAGGCTAGGTTCTGGGACTCGCTTCCAGGTTAGCCCGCTATCGGAGGTGCGAAAGATTCCTGAGTATTCGGAGTGATCGCTGGATAGACCTACAAAATACACGCCGCGATTTTGAGGGTCCAGAACAAACGCATGCAACGTGGCGCGCAGTTGGGCAGGGAAGGGAATAGCCCGCCATGAATCACCATCATCGTCGGATCGGAACAGTTGAGCATTGCTGGTTGCAGCAAGTACGGTACCCCGATGTTGGCCGTCCACCTGGATGACAGCCGCTGAACCACCAAAAGGGCCAATTGCATCCCAGCCGGCCCAAAGAGGAAATGAAAACGTCGCAAGGCAGACTGCAAGAGTAGCTTTCATCGTGTACCGCCTGGTCAAGGAGCAACGCTAGGGAGCAACGCAGGTGTATGCGCTGCTCCCGTTATTGAATTGACTACCTCGGGCAACCCAGGGCCGTCACGTTTAGCTCTACCGCGCTCTTGCTGCCCTGCGCCGATGCGGGTGGAACGCCGCCGGAGGGTACGAACCAGACTTCGACGCGCCGGTTTTTCGCTTCGCTGTCCGCTTCCTGTGACCACGTTACCTTTTATTTCTCCCGTGGAGGATTCACAGAAGTACGGCTGGAAATCGACGCCGTTGTCGGCCGCGCCCGCGGCGGTGATCGCGATGTTAGCCGCCGAGAAACCCAAGCAGATTTGCGCCCCGGCGCTGATCACCGCCGCGGCGTTCAATGCACGTCTCAAGTCCAGGCTCGGCAGAGCCTTTCTCACTCTCGGACTATGGCCGACGAATACGACATGGCCGTTCGGATCGCTGTCCAAGGAAGCTTTTCAGCTCTTCCAGCAGCACGCGTTTCCCGCAATTATTGACGCGAGCGCTTCCTTTGGGGAAGACGATGTCGGGGAACCGTTTGGCGCAATCACGCCCTTCTGTTTCACGACCACCGCGGTCTGCGCCGACCCGAGCCTTGTTGATCCGCTACCTTGGCCATGATCGTAATGGTCTTTTGCTGCTCGGAAGTATTGGCAGGATCGAACCGCACGCCGTTGGAATCGAATTCGTTTCCGCTCACGGAACCTTCAGCAGCGGAATAAGAGACCGGACCCAGCGCGCCGCCGCATTGTCCTGGCGTGAAGTTTGCGGCGAGCGTAGCTTTGTCGCCTACCCAGATCTCGGCCGGAGTGGCGCTGACGCTTCCAGATGGCGCAGCGTATCCGCGCACAGTGACTGTAGTCTGCGCCGACGCGTCATTGTAGCCCGGGGCGCTGACCTTCATTGCGATGGTGTAAGAACCGGCATTGCGCCCAGTGGAACCGAATTCCAGGCTTGGGGCCTCGCTGATCTGTTGCCCGTTAACGGTCCACTGAATGGTGGCGCCGTCAGGCAAACTTGCCGCTGGGGAGAGTTTCGATACATCCCCTGGACAAATCGCGGTGGGATTGGCTTGGATGCCCAGGCTTATGTTTTGCTTGGGGCAATCCTGGTCGACCGGTACCTCGGGCCCAACCGGGCAGGGCTTCATTCTTGGCGCTGGTGGAGGCGGTGGAAGAATTGCGGCCCTCGGTCCTCCCCAGCCAATGACGATTCCACTTTTCAACCGAAAGCTGTTCTGACCATTGTTGTTGCTGCAGACAGCGAATTGGCAGTCGTTGCCAAAACGGGTGTAGAGATACTCAGCCTGGACCAGACGAAGTGCGAATTTCTTGTTGAATTTGATGTCTAGCCCTCCGCCCGCAGTCAGGGCGAAAGCGTTCTGGCCGTAGCTGGTCGCATTGGGATTGGCTACCACGATTACCGCATCGTCTGTCGGCAGAGGCTGCACGGCGGTGATGCTGCCGCAAGCGTTCCCAGCGTTCCCGTTGTTGCATTTCACCCGAACATGTTCCAAGCCGAAGTTGACTTCTAAAAATGGTTGGACCTTGCCTCTTCGAAAGGTAAAGCGCGGCCCGAACACGTAGGTACCCTCACCCACGTGAACTTTGCTACCTATACCGTAGGTGTTGTCCAGGCCGGCTACTCGGCAGCCGCCCAGGTCCGCCGCGAGGCCGAACAAGCTGGTAAAGTTAACGGCGAGCGTTCCCCCGAAGCCGTAGCAGTTAAAACTTTGGGAGCCTCCCAAAACGGGGCTATTGTGGACATAAGTGAACGCCGGGGCAGTTTCCACCCTCGGGAATTCGTCATCTGCAACAGCCGTGCCAGCCGCGAGCAGAAATGCTGCCGCGAAAACAAATGATCCATGCATCTTCACTTTTTTGCTCATCTCAAAGTCTCCTTAGGTTTAAGCTCCCTAGGCGGCCCTGAATCGGGATTCTCAGCAACGCCTCGCTGGGCGATACTGAGTAGCTTTTTTCTCCGACAGGCCCCTGTCGTTAACGGGATGATGCCGTCTGGACCGTCGCGGTGCAATTTTTTCCGAGCCAAGCCGGCTGGTTGAGTAACTCCCCAAGGGCATCGGATTGGGCAGAAGCTCAACCGGACGATGATCGTCAGACTGGGCGTGGAGGACGGCTATCGCTCAGATCCGATGAGAAGCGTCCTCGATCATGATCACTCTTCCGTTCGAACGGCCCTCCGCTCCCGAGATCACGGCGGCGGCGATCTTTCCACGGAAGATCTCTCCGTCAGCCCGCATGCACTCCTCCTCAATAGTGATTGAGGGGTGGTCTTGCGGATCCAAGCTCACCAGTATGGACACAATTGTTTCGCGCCTGCCTGGCACGAACAGTGTTGCGGCATTCATCCTGGCCAGCTCGCTCAAACTGTAGCCTAGAACGTCGCGAGCGGAATGGTTGGCCGTCATGATGCGCAGCTCGTTATCGGTCAAAAGAATCGCAAGCGGGTTCTTCTCGAACGACGCCCGGTACTCTCGCTCCTTGCTAGAGACACCAGCTGCGCGGCTTGACTCGGTCAAGTCCGCGGTACGGCCGACGACACGGACCGGATTCCTCGCTTGGTCTTTGATGATGTATGCATGGTCCGAAACATGCGTAAACGTCCCACCCATACGCAGCCTTCTATACTCACACAGCCATTCCTCACTGCCGTCCTGTAAAGCCGATTTGAGACTCGCATTCACTACCGGGCGATCTTCCGGGTGGATCTGCAGGAGCCAGGACGAGAAGCTCATGGTAGCTGCCGGTGTTTCGGGACTTTCAGTTTCGGTGGCCCCGCGCATCATTCTGTTCGTCGCCAGATCCAATTCCCAAATGACGTCTTTGCTGATAAGCCGGAGCGCCCGAACATCTTCGACGCTTCTCTGCATGCGTTTTGTGTACTGGCGTATTTTTGCTATTGCATCGCCGGCGATTTGGCGCGCTTTTGGATATTTCGCGCTCAACCCGGCAAGCAGAATCCCCTCCAGGATGAAAAGCGCGACTCGTGCGGCGTCCTTCAGCGTGAGAACGAATAGTGAATAGCGGGGATCGAGGAAGAAGTACCTCGCCGACACACTCGCCAACAACGTGGCTGCCAGGCCCGGGCCCAATCCACCTGCGAATGTACTGGCAGCTATCGCCGCATAGAAGAAGGTAAAAGGAAGCTCGCGCTCCACGGCTGCAAAGGCCAGCAGTTTCAGCCCGGTCGCGGTAGAGACAAACAGTAGTGCTAGCAGGTATCGCCTGCTCATTGAGACCGCGATGTCCGCGGTCTTGGCGTCTCGGACCATGCCACCAATGAAGCTCAACAGAATACCCTCGCCCGCAAACAATGCCAGGCGAGCCATCCCGTCCTCTGAGGCGATTTGGACTGAGAATATCGGCGGCAGAAACAAATAGGTGCTACCCAGAGCGGCAAATCCGGTAGCCAAGAGTCCTGGACCAACACCGCCCAAGATCGCTGACACAACCACGGCCAGCAGGAAGCCGAAATATCTTATGTTGGCGTCCGCGTAATCGGTACCAACGAAGAAGTACAGCAGAGACGCGATCTCGGTGGCGGCCAGGGCTAGGCCATAGCGGGTCCAAGGTGATTGCAATCGCAACATATGAGCTTCAGAAGACTTCGCGGAGACCAACTATGAAGCGCGTCATTCTTCGTGCCTCACGCACAATGTCCGGAAAATGATGATAGATCGTGTTACTTACATCGCTAATGCGATTCGTCCCTAGCGTATCGATTGCCTGACGGAGCGGGCTGATTCATTTAAATGTCAGAGGGCTTCCAAAAAACTAAATTCACCCCTGTTGCCGAGCATCAGCACACTAGAGCGGAAGATTATCAACCCCTTATGATCTGGATTCTAATGATGCTCTTTAGTGAGGGTTCTTCGCCGGCAAATCTGTCAGCCGCGGCCGAAGCGCAGAACATCGCCGCCGTTCGCCTGACTGGCGAAGGACGATACGCGGAAGCGGAAGGGCTATTCCGCGCCGCGCTGGACGCAAAATACGATGATGATCTCCTCCGTGCGAAAATCGCCCAAAATCTCGGCTCGCTCTATCAACGGCAGGATCGTTACCGCGATGCGGAGGGTGTGTTTCGGTTGGCCCTCGAGTGGCGGCGAAAAAATCTGCCCACAGCCAGTGTCGAGATAGCGTATTCCCTTAGCAACCTTGCTGATATGTATCGTATTCAGGGCCGGAATTGGGAGGCGCAAAATTTGCTGGAGACAGCCGTCAGGAGTGTCCAACAATTTCATCCCGACGCTCCCGGACTCGCCCGAATCCTCAATACTCTGGCGCTGGTCCGTTACAACCTCAACGAGTTCGATGAGGCCGAAGAACTCTTGCGAGCGGCGATGGTTGCATGCCAGCAGCAGGGAACGACCACTTTGGAATATGGCGTAACGTTAAGTAATCTTGGCCAGGTTCTGCAGACCAGGAACGATTTGAACGCTGCTGTTTCGTTGTACGCGCAAGCCATCGCCATCTTCGGCAACTTGGGGACGCAAGCCATTGCGTACCTGGCGGCTGCGCTGGCCAGCAGCGGAACGTTGTATTTGCGCCTGGACCGGATTGAAGAGGCCCGGCAGGCTGAACTACACGCCTTCGAGCTGTTACGTCCAACGGGCGATGAGGTGTTGCGCGCGACCATCCTGCGGAATCTTGGAATTATTGCAGCCCACACGGGCAACGCTGCCGATTCCTTGCGCTATTTTGAACAATCGCTGACCCTCCAGGAGAAAATACTCGGCGCAGAACATCCGGACACGGCGGGCCTGCTTGAAGACTATGCCTCCGCGGCTATGCGCGCTGGCAACAAGTCGCTATCCCGTAAGTTGCGCAGGCGTGCCAAGGAGTTGCTCGCCCGTCTCAACCGACGGTCCCCGGAAGAGCTGACTGTTTCCGTCCGCGCTCTACGAGCGGCCGAGTAGTCAGATTGAGACTCTCCTGGTACGAAATTCGTAACGCTCTATGGTGGCGGCAAAACCAAATGCTCCGCGACGAAGAATTCGGCCGGTAGCAAAAAGCCGGAGAGGAATTCGTCCATCGAGCAGGAAAGGCCACTCCAGCGTCATCTCCACCTGTGCACCCAATCTAATCTTGTCCTCGGAGACCACCCAAACGCCCCCACGGCTCGCATTGACGACACGGCCCGCGCCACAGAAGGGAGACGTTTGGGAAAGAGCTCGGAAGCGAACGCTCAATTCCACTGAATAGCGAACCGCCGATCTTCGTTCCGCTGCGATGGGCCAGCTGGGAATGATGGCTTTAGGATGTTCTTTGAACACCGAGGGGATCGCAGCCAGTGAGGGCGTTGAAGTGAGCATCGGCTAAGCACAAGCCCGGCCACGTCCGGGGCTCAGGTGGACTCGATGCCTGCACTCCGGCAGGAATTCAATACGTCCCTGGCCGGCTGGATCGAAATGAACGAAGGCCAGAGGCTTTCTTATCCGATACATTTGCCCGCTCGTAGTCTGGGTTTTTCGGGCCGTGAACCTAGAACTCTGATTGTCGAAGATGCCTCGGCTCTGGTCATGGCAGCATTGCAAGCGTGATGACCGAAGGCGTCCGAGGGATTCAAAAAATTATGAAGTGGATGCTTAGAATCGGAGTTGTTGGGAGTATACTTGTCAGAAGTTCTCACATTAATCTTAAAGGTATGATCTCCGGCGCCCTTAACTACAAGACCCCGCACGCTGTTTTCGCGGCCCCTCAAATCGGCAGAAACTGTTCTTGCCTCTGGCCGGGCTGATATCAACGTGAGTACAGAAGCAACAGCGCCTGAGCGCAACCCGGTGGCATCGCACCCAAGCGAGGGACTCTTTCGGGCCATTTTTTCCCAGGCAGCGGTCGGGATAGCGCAGATCGATCTCGATGGAAAAGTGTTGCTTTTGAACGATCGGTATTGCGAACTTCTCGGGTACACAATGGCCGAGCTAGTAAACACTTATTATGACCCCACCCACCCCGAGGACGTCGAGGCATCGCGCGAGGCCAGGCGCCGCCTGCTGGCGGGTGAGATCCCGGCGCACTCCATGGAGAAGCGCATGGTCCGCAAAAACGGGTCGATCGTTTGGACCCGGCGGTCTCTATCGCTACTCCGCGATAACGACAACTCGCCGCAGTATTTCATCTCCGTGGTAGAAGATATCAACGAGAGGGTAGCCGCGGAGGAAGCATTACGGCAAAGCGAATTGTGGACCAGGCAGGTCTTTGAAAACATACCGGAATGCATTTTCGTGCTGGATGTCACACCGGATGGCCGTTTCAAATTCGCAGCGCTCAACCCCGCCGAGGAAAAGGCAGTGGGGTTTTCATCAGCCGAGGTATCCGGCAAATTCATCGAAGATGTGCTCTCCGAAGAGGTGACCAAGAATGTGACCGCCCATTATCGCCATTGTCTGGAAGTGGGGTCGCTCATCACCTACGAGGATGAACTGAATCTGGAGGTCGGACGCCGGTACTTCCACACCAATCTCATTCCGTTGCGAAATGCCGCCGGCCGCATTCACCGCATTGCCGGATGTTGTACCGACCTAACGGAGGTGAAGCACTCGCAAGAGCAGACGCTCGCTAGCCAAAAACTGGAAAGTATAGGTGTTTTGGCCAACGGCATCGCGCATGATTTCAACAATCTGCTGGGTGGGATACTGGCTTGCAGCGAACTCGCCCTGGTGGACAGTGCAGAACCTTCGCCCGTTCAGGAACAGCTCCAGCGGATCAGGACGGCGTCCATTCGCGGTGCGGAAATCGTCCGTCAATTAATGATCTATGGCGGAAAGGACAGTCCAGATTTCGAGCCCGTCGATATTTCGGTTCTCGTGAATGAAATGCTTCATTTGCTGAAGGTCTCGATCTCGAAACATGTAATTTTGAGAACGGAGCTCCCCAACAACCTTCCGGCGGTGCACGCCAGCCCCGCGCAGATTCGCCAAGTTGTGATGAATCTCATTACCAATGCGTCCGAGGCAATTGGAAATCGAGAAGGAGTGATCCGCGTCACCTCTGCTTTAGTGGAGGCAGGCAGGGGTTCGTCGATGGAGGCCGCTGCGAACCTTCCTCCGGGTAATTATGTGAAGTTGGAGATCTCCGACACCGGCAGCGGCATGACACCGGAAAAACAAGCTAGTATTTTCGATCCGTTCTTTACGACCAAACAAGGTGGTCGCGGCCTGGGACTCTCGGTGGTGCGAGGCATCATTCGAACCCATGGCGGTGCGATCAATCTTCTCAGCGCGCCTGGGCGGGGCACTTCGTTTCAGATCTTGCTGCCTTGTAAGGGAACGCCCGCGGCGAGAGAATGCCCGCCCGCCGTCCCGGCCGAGAAGGTCCTGAGTCAGACGGGAACTATTCTTCTGGTAGAGGATGAAGGCATGCTGCGGTCTGCTGTTTCGAAGCTGCTCCAAAAAAGGGGTTATTCCGTAATTGAGGCAAACGACGGGTACGCTGCGCTCGATGTTATACGCACTCAAGGAGACGGCCTCGACTTGATTTTACTGGATGTCACGCTGCCAGGCGGAGCTTCCAGCCGGGACGTGTTTGAAAGTGCGCGGCGCACGCGGGCAGGTCGGAAAGTAATTCTTACCAGTGCGTATGGTAAGGAAGATATCGATGCCGCATTTGCAGGCACAGGGACCGAACACTTTATCCGGAAGCCGTTTCGACTTGCTGACCTGGTGGCTTTAATTCAACACGTTCTGTCCACTCGCTGACGTGCTCGGCGGAATTCCAACCGCGCTACCGCGTCAGGCAGGCGGTTCGAAGCAGCTCTGCAAGTTGGGCAAGGCCATAAGGCTTCCGTATAAAGCGCCACGGCCGCTGTTCGCCGACGTTGAGGAGCGCCGTGTCTTCACTGTAGGCAGTCGTCAAAATAACTTTCACTTCGGGCCGGATCCGTCGCAATTCCACGAAGACTTCTCTGCCCGACATTCTGGGTAGCGTCATATCCAGCAGAACGACATCCACGGCTGTTTCGTTAGCCTGAAACAGATCCACCGCGACTCTTCCGTCGCCCGCCTCCAGCACCGTAAAGCCTCCTTTCCGCAGCATCTTCGCCACTGCAAGACGGAGCGGCTCCTCATCTTCCACCAAGAGCACGGTTCCAAGCACGCTTCCATCGTCACGGTTTGTGGGCAACGAGATTTCGTTGGAGTCTTCGGCTGGCTGCGCGGTGCACGGCAACAGAATGGTGAAGCGGGCGCCCCGGCCTGGTGCGCTTTCCACCTGGATTGTTCCACCATGAGCCCGAACGATTCCCTGTACCGCAGCGAGCCCCAGTCCCCGACCCGTGAATTTGGTGGTGAAGAAAGGGTCGAAGATCTTGGCTTGGATTTCTTCGGCCATGCCGCATCCCGTATCGCTGATTTCCAACCGAAGGTAATCGCTCTCCGGCGAATTGTGCGCTCCTCGCCTGAACGCATCGGGTGCCGGAATCCGCGCCACGCTTAGGGAAATTATTCCGTCTTGATCTTCGAGGGCTTCCGAGGCATTCGTGATCAGGTTCATAACCACCTGCCTGATCTGTGCGGCGTTGACGCGCACGGCGGGAAGGTTATTAGGCAGATCCACTTTGAATGTGGCGCGTTTTGAGATCGCCACCTTCAAAAGCAACAGCATCTCCCCGACCAAAAGGGAAAGATCGATCGGCCTGAGTAATTCACTCTCCTGGCCCGCATAAGCCATTAACTCCCGGACGATCTGGACCGCTCGAACGGCCACCGACTTTATTCTCGTAACGCCGTCCTGCACGGCCGAACTATCCGCCAGATCCTCCATCATCAGCTCGGACTCCGCAAGGATGCTGCCTAACAGATTATTGAAGTCATGAGCGATACCGCCGGCGAGGACTCCCAGGCTTTCCAGCTTTTGATTCGCCAATACGTTTGCCTGATTTCGCTTGAGATCCGTAAAATCCATGCCAGACGCGGTATAGCCAGCGAAGGCGCCTCCGGGTTCGTAACGAGGCACTCCACTGCACAATATCGAGCGGTATTCTCCATCGGCGCGGCGGAGCCGGTACTCAATCTGACAGAAGCGGCGACTATCGAACGCCGCGGAATAGGCAGCGACGGTACGGTCGAGGTCTTCCGGATGCAAGCCTTCAGTCCAACCATAGCCGAGTTCCTGTTCCATGGTGCGGCCGGTGAAGTTCAGCCAGCCCTGATTGAAAAAAGTGGCCAGTTTGTCCGGGCCGGAGGCGCAGATCATCACCGGAGTGGAATCGGCCATATTGCGGAAACGCTCTTCATTCTCCCGCAACGTTGCTTCGGCGAGCTTCCGCTCGGTGATGTCCATGTTCACGCCTACCATGCGGATGGGATTGCCCTCCGAATCGCGCAACAATTTTCCCTTAGCGAGCAGCCAGTGGAGCGTGCCGTCCGGCCACACCACGCGGTACTCGCTATCGCAAGGATCACCCCCTTGCCGCGTTTGCTCTCGTTCGGCCAGGATTCTCTCGCGGTCTTCGGGGTGGATCAATTGGAACCATTCGTCGATTGACGGGCCAATATTGTTCGGCGGGAGGCCATACAAAGGATTGAATTCTCTGGAGCCGTGGCCGACATTTTCGCGAAGATCCCAATCGTAAGTGGCAACCCCCGCTGCCGATTGGGCGAGTAGGAGCCGTTCCTGGCTTACTCGAAGCTCCTCCACGGCCCGTTTGTGCGATGTGACATCAGTGACCGTGAAGTAGACGCCGTAGATGCGACCTTCCGTGGTGAATAGGGGATACCAGCGCTCGGAGCAATACCGTAGTTGCCTGGGCTCGGCGGTGGTTTCGTAGCTGGTTTCCCAATTCAGGAGCGGCTGGCGCGTTTCCGCGACTTGTCGGAATGCCTCACGGAGTTGGGAAGCTCTGTGCGGCACTACTTCCTCGACCGTTCGTCCGATGTGATCTTCGGCGGGAATACCATGCATTTCTGCCAGGCATTTGTTGACCACGCGGTATCGCAGCTCGTCCGTGTACAGTGCAAAGCCGATCGGCGCCTGGTCCATCGAATGACGAATCATCGCGATTGGATCACTGTGCGCCTTAAGAACCGTCTCGGTGGTCTCCAAGGCGCGGCGGACGCGGGCCACCTCTTCTTCCAGCTCCGAAATGCGTGCACGCAGTTGACGATTCTGTTCGTCCGGCGAAAGCGCCGGCAGCGTTTCGTCGCTCATTCGAAAGGGACCCCGGTATCGAGAGTTCTTTCCTTGGGAAGGTTCTCCCTTAAGGATTGGTGTCTATCATACCGCAGGAGGAAGTGCAGTCTTCCGTCCAAAACAAATCAGGAATGCAGGCGATTACCGCGCGGTTGAGTGGATGTTACCGCGCTGCGCTCGGCCGCGATTACGCCCGCGCATGCCTTGGCGAACGTTTCGCAGCACAGCGGAGCGCCTTTCGCGTGCAGCTCTCCGCAGTATGGGCAGACCAGGGCGTTTACCTCGCCGCCCTCGCAGGCGCGAATCTGGACCTCGATGTAAGCGAGCTTCTCTATTGCAGTCATCCTGGACCCGAGAGATGCAGCCGCCGAAGGCGCGATCTATTCTTTTTGGCGACAGTCGCAGGCGCACCATGCTTCGCAAAAAAATAGACGCACCGCCGTAGCAGAGCATCACCCCACCAGAACAGGACGGCTGAAGGTGAACGTCCTGGCAGCCGCGGACTGCGGCAGGTTCTTTATGAAATGGGTTCTATTGATTCTCTTCAGCGGAGTTACTTGGGCGCAGAATCCTCTAGCTGAGGCCATCGGGCAGAACAACGAAGGTGCCCGGCTGGTTGACGAAGGACGATTCGCGGAAGCTGAGGGGCTGTACCGCGCCGCGCTAGGCGGCAAGTACGATGATGATCTCATGCGCGCAAAGATCGCCAACAACCTCGCATCGCTCTATCAGCAGGAGGATCGCTACGGCGACGCCGAACGGATGTTTCGCAAGGCTCTCCTGTGGAGGCAGAAGAATCTGCCGGACTCCAGCAGCGAGGTAGCATATTCCTTCAATAATCTCGGCGAGATTTTTCGCATCCAGGGCCGGGAGTGGGAAGCGGGAAATTTGATCGAGACATCCGTGCAGAGCCTCCAACAATTTCACCCTGATGACCCGCGCCTTGCCCTTATCCTCAGTAATCTGGCCAGCGTTCGTTGCCGGTTCGGCAGGTTCGATGAGGCCGAAGCACTGTTGCGCGCGGCGTTAGCTTCCTATGAAAAGCAGAAGGGGGCGGGAAGCTGGGAATACGGCATCACGTTAAACAACCTGGGCCGCGTTCTGCAGAGCAAAAACGAGTTCGAAGCAGCCGATCGATTGTACGCCCAGGCCGTCAGCATCTTCGAGCCGTTGGGAGCTCAAGCCAGGCCATACCTGGCCACGGCCCTTTCCAACGCGGGCGTGTTGTATGAGCGCCAAAAAAGGGTGGAAGAGGCCACGCAATCTGAACAACGCGCCTTAGCGTTATTGCGTCCCTCTGGCGACGAGCCATTACGCGCATCCATCTTGCGGAACCTCGGAAACATCCTGGTAAACGCAGGCCACGCCGCCGATTCGTTGCCCTACTTCGCAAAATCGCTCACCATCCAGGAGAAGGCGCTCGGCGCGGAACATCCCACCACGGCGGCCCTGCTTATCGACTACGCGTCAGCCGCCCTGCAAGCGGGCGAAAAGTCGCTGTCCCGGAAGTTGCGCGGGCGCGCCAAGGAGTTGCTCGCCCGTCTTAAGCGCCAGTCTCCGGAAGACCTGACCGTTTCCGTCCGCGCGCTGAGCGCGGCCAATTGATCTTAGGGCTGAGCGACGGAAGCGTGCTCTGAATCTAGCCCGCCGCCACCGGCCGTTTGTCGTGAGTGCGAAATTAACATGCGAGCTACTATTTCCGACCAGGCGTTAAGAAGGTCCCGGGGGCGGCTGATCGTATATTCGTAGCCGCCGAGGCGTTTCACCAGGCGCCCGATCGCATCGCGCCATGGATACAAGGCCGGTTCAAGATTGTAGTTCAAGTAGAATACAGGGCGGTCCGGGTATCGCAAACCGTCGATCGTTTCTCGATTCACGTCGACCGCCAGCGGGTACTTAGGGCTCACGAAAATTAGACCATCCGGCTGGTTGCTCTGGTACGCATCCGTGGTGAGGTTAGTGAGGAACTCGGTCTCGCCATTCTTCACGGACAATTGTTTGACATCCACGCGGGCCAGGTTCAGCGATTTCAACGCCTCACCCAAAGCCGGTAGATCGATGTGAGCGGCATTGCTTTGGCGGTAGATGACTTGCTGCGCTTTTATGGAGCAAGCGACCACGGAGTAGCTGCCGATGCGCGCATCGCGAGCTATCTTTCGGAGTATCGCAGCCAAACCCTCCATGTCGATGTCCGACAAGGTCACCGATTGCAGATCTTGTGGCGCGAAATTCACGATGATCATGACGTTTAGAAGGGAGCGGCGCTCATCGCGCTCGGCTCGCGCCTCAGCAGCCAGAAAAGGGGCCTCCACAGGTTGGATCAGGCCCGGAACCACCTCGCGTGACACTTGAGTGTCTTTGGCATCTACTCTCGCCTCTACGTCCCAAGAGCTGGCGCAGAAACGCTCCTGGAGATCCCGCATTAGCCAGTCCACATGATATTTGCCTTCGCTCAAGACGAATGCACCCGTCAATTCCGCACGTCCTTTTACATCAGCGTCAAGTACCGGGACAGGAATCCTTTGAACAAAATAGACTGGCGCCTCCGGGCGGCCCTCGGAGATTACACGGAACAGGATGGTCAGCAGATGTCCTGCGTCCGCCAGGTCATTCATCGCGATACTGACTTGGTAACTGGATCGAAACTTGAAGTCGAAGCCGAGTTCTGGCTTAACCGGCCTGACGGCACACGGTAGATCGCTTCTCGGTTCTCCCAGGTCCAGGACCGCGGAATCGGAAGGCAACAAGCGCATCGAACTTCCAGGGTTCAGTTCGGGGATGAGAGCTTGAGAGCACGCCACACCTGGGGCAAAAACGGCGACAAACATCAGGAGTAGCTTCCTGCCCTTTCCCAGTCTCATCACGAGGAGCTTGAACGCTGATGCTTCGCGTCAGTAACCGCCTTTCACGAGGAGGATGCAGTTGGCAAACGGCGGCCTTCATTTTTTTGAAGCTTGGAAAGTTTAGATCGGTACGTTCAGCGGGGTCATCGTTACGACGAGAAGTTAGGGTGAAGAGAGGCCCGAACAGCAGTTGTGAGGAGAGAGTTATGGATATTTTCAGAGTTCAACAAGATGGCAGTGAAGATTTGGTGGCGTCGGGACTTCATCCTGCGGAAGTCGACGGGCTTCGAGAGTGGTTCTGTTATACCAAGCCTATCGGCCGGGATGTGAGGATCGTGGTTCGACCCACATCCGAAGGAGATTCCGAGTTCAGTGTGCTGGCCGCTGGAACCGAACCGGAACCCCCTGAAAGCGAGTGCGCCAAAGCAAGCGTGTTCGCTGCCGGCGGTGCTGCAATGTGCGACCGCGTGCCGTGTAACGGAACAGCGGCAGCTCTCCAAGGCTGGTAAGAGAAGACCTCAGGAAACCGGAAAGGAACCAGTTATGAACATCGAAACGAAAACGGCAGTTCAATCCGCGGCGGTGCTGTGCCTGGCGCTGCTAGCTTGCTGCGGGCTCGGGTTGGCGCAGGATGTCAGGTACAACGCCATGCCCGGCACCAATTTCGCCAAGTACCACACCTATAAATGGGTGGATTGCGGCGGAAGTCATCCCGATCAGATCACCAACCAGGAAATCGTGCGGGACATTGACGCGCAGTTGGCGCAGAAGGGCTTCACCAAGGTCACCACTGGCGCTCCCGACATGTTTGTCTGCTACCAGATTGCGGTAGATCAGGAAAGGCAGTGGAATGCGTTTGGGATGGGCGGCCTGCGATTCGGAGGCATGGGATCGGCGACTAGTTCTACGATCAGCAACGGCACGCTGGTCTTGGACATGTACGACGCGCAGGCCAAGCAGCAGATCTGGCAAGGCACTGCAACCAAGACTCTGAATCCAGGCAGTAATCAGCAAAAGAATCTCAAGAACCTTTCGAACGGCATCGCGAAGTTGATGAAGAACTTCCCCCCTCCCATCCCGAAGTAGCGCTTGTGGGCGGCACTGTGTCCGCCCCGATCCTCCCCCTGATGACCTTGGGCCGCATGGGATCGCGGCTCATTTGGTCCACCCGACTTCCTCTCATAAAGCAACTGACTCATCCCGGCGGGCATCGCCCTTTGCGAGACGATCCATTCCCACGCGGATCCGACTGAGCGCGTGGCCTCGCTACCTGCCGACCGGCCCCGAAACGGTGCGCTGGGTCCCTGTAGGCTCCAGCACGGTTCTTTCGATGTCCCTGTGGGTACGTCTCCAGCCTCGATCGAAGCCTTCAACCCCAATAACACGCTGAAAACAAACGCTAATCACTTCGCATCAGTCGTGGCGGTAAGAATGCATATCGACGCCAAGTCTTCGGAGAGTTTAAACACTATGTTGAGCGTTAATGAGCACGATTGTGATCGGACTGATAGGGAGCTGGTTGAACTCGCCCGCGAGGGTAACCAGGAGGCGTTTGGCACGCTTATCCACCGGCATTATCCAGCCTGTGTGAACATCGCGAGTTTCATGTTGCGTGACCGGGCTGAGGGCCAGGACGAAGTGCAGAAGGCGTGCTTGAGGGCCTTTGAGCATCTCGACCAGTATCACGGTGAAGCGGAGTTCTTGCACTGGATGCTTCGCATTGTCGTGAATCAATGTCTGATGCTCATGCGAGTGAGAAGGCGCGCACGGTTCTTATACCTGGATGGCGGTCGCGAGGACCATGGACGCTGGCCAATCGAGTTGCCTTCGCTTTCCATGAGCCCAGAGCGCGAGGTCATTAAGCGCGAGATGCACGACATCCTGCAAACCGAGATTCGACGCATTCCGCCGCTTTTGAGGCGAGTACTTGAGCTGCGTGATCTGGAAGGGCTGCCGATGACTGATGTCGCCGATCGGTTAGGGATCACCGTGCCGGCGGCGAAATCGCGGCTGTTGCGAGCGCGCAATGAATTACGAGAACGAGTCACTCGGCGGTGCGGCAACATCGGGCAGTCGATGCCGGTTGCAAACGCCCAACGACTCGGCGTTGATTTCGGGGCCATGGGCATGGATCGAGCTGAGCTTGCCCAAGACCTTCGAGATTTCTGATGCCGGCGGCGTGGAAACTGAATAGTGGTGAGCCTCAACGGCTGGCGCCCTCGCGGCTTATCACGTCTTACAATCAAGCTTTCCTGATTATCCGTTTTTGATCCTTCCACGTTGGATCGATTTCTTATCACATTCCGAGCAGCTAAGCGTCCTTGGCCGCGATGTTCTTCGGCAGAAAAAATGCGACGCTGATGATGCCCTTGGCATCAAAGGTCTAAGTTGATCGCTGAATGTATAACTTGTTTTTGTAGTTTGTTCTTACACACATATTCAGCGCGGAAAAAGTTGCTTCACCAGGTGACGGACTCCAACGTCGGATGGACGTTCTCTAGTTCGTGCGTTCGAGAACGAACCCGTGCTGGGCGCCCGAACCGAAGGATTTGCTAATAGAACATTTTCTAGACTAGAATCGGATTCTAACTCAATTGCATTGGGTGAAAGGCCCATCGGAACAGATGGAAGGACACGGAACAAGATTTTCCGCCCTTGCGGCGGCACATCTAGACTATTCGATGGCAGATCGAGTGTTTCAAAATGAAGGTTGGAAGAGTATTGGTTGTCGAAGACGACGAAAGCCTCAGACGTGTCACCCACGCCCAGCTCATCAAGATCGGGTGCGAGACCGACGCCGCTACGGACGTGCCGCAGGCTCTGGAGATGCTCCACAAACGGCCGCACGACCTGGTAATTAGCGACCTGAACCTGCCCGGTATGTCGGGGTTGGATCTGCTGAAGCAGGTCCATGCCGAATACCCTGATACTACCGTGGTGTTGATGACTGCCTACGGCACGGTGAAAACAGCCGTAGACGCTATGAAGTTCGGCGCTTATGACTATCTCACCAAGCCGGTACATCCTTACGAGCTGAGAGCGCTGGTCGAACGCATCTTCGAGCGGCGAAGCCTGGTCGCGGAAGTCCGAACCCTGCGCGCCAGCATCGACCAAAAGTTTGGATTCGAAAACATCATCGGCCAGTCCAGCGTTCTCATGCGTGTTCTGGAAGCGGCTGCCCGGGTAGCCCAAACAGACGCCACGGTTCTGGTTCGGGGCGAAACCGGAACAGGCAAGGAATTGCTCGCCAAGGCAATCCATTTCAATAGTCCCCGAAGTAAGCGGCCGTTCGTGGTCATCAATTGCGGAGCCATCCCGCGGGAATTGCTTGAGTCTGAACTCTTCGGACATTTACGAGGCGCCTTCACCGGGGCATTGACGCATAAAAGCGGCAAGGTGGAGACGGCGGATGGCGGCACTGTCTTTCTGGATGAAATCGGCGAGATGCCATTGGACCTGCAGGTCCGCGTATTGCGGCTGATCCAGGAGCATGAGATCGAAAAGGTGGGAGCTTCGCAGCCTATCAGCGTCGACGTTCGGATCATTGCCGCCACCCATCGGAACCTGGAATCTCTGGTGGAGACAGGCCAATTTCGAGAGGATCTGTATTACCGTCTGGCGGTGGTCCCGATCGAACTACCCCCGCTCCGGGCGCGATCGGAGGACATCCCTGAATTTGTACTGCAGTTTTTCCAGCAGAGCAAGAAGAAGTGCCACCGGGAAAACCTGAAATTACCCGAATCCCTCATTCCGTACTTCTCCCGATATCACTGGCCCGGCAATATCAGACAGTTGCAGAACGCCATCGAGCGCATAGTGGTGCTGTGCCCTGGCGACGAAGTCACGGTCGAGGATCTGCCGGAGTTCCTCCATCAGCCGGCCTCTGAAGCTCTCCATCCCGAGCCGTCCGGCGACAGCATGACCCTGGATGCGGTGGAGAAGGAGACCATCCAGGTTGTATTACGAGAATGTAAGTGGAACCGCGCACTGGCTGCGCGACGGCTGGGTGTGACCCGAAAAATCCTAACGCATCGCCTGGTGAAGTATGGCATCAAGAAACCGCCGGAACACGCGGTTTCGCAAAAGCAGGGCGCCTGACCGTCGCGCGGTTTCGAGACGTGAGCCGCAGTCTTTCTTAGATCCGACGCCGCGAAATCCTCATCACGACATCGGAAGCTCTACCTTGACCGCCCAGGAAGCAATGGAACGACTTGAAGGCAGCATGCGAAAAGACGTTGCTAACCGCTACTTGTTCGCTTGTCGCAAAGCCTTGCTGCTTATCAGGATTGTCGGCGCCCGGGTGCCCTTGCGATTCGATGCGGGAGATCAGGTAGCTTTCCGCATCGGCCCTCTCGACCTCACCGTCGAAGAGCTTGAGACGGGTCGGGCTCGGTGTCACTTTGCCTGGGAACGCGTGGAGAGCTTGGCGGTAGGAGAACCTGAAACTGATAACAGAGATTTGTTCCAGGGCTAGGTTCTTGCTCAGTTCATGGATTGCCGAAGCTGCGCGAGTGCCTGGTCCGTGGCGTCCAGGCGGATGAAGCCGATCCGTGGGTACTCATAGTCGAGGATGACGTAAACGGTTATCGCCAGAACGGCTGCGAAGCCCAGCATGTGTACCGGACTTCGGCTGTTGTGAGACGCAGTGTCAAATCCAGCGAGCAACGAGCAGATCAGCAGCAATACTCCCAGCAGCGCGAAGATCATGGTCGGCGGATGGGTCTGAAGCGCGAGGTCACGAGTGGTTGTAATATCAAACATGGCGTTCAGCGAGGAGAGGACCAACGTGGTGGTTGCGGGCGAGGGTGCTTCACGGCATGCAACTACGGCCTGCGACCAGATTTCGCGCTGGAGAGCAGTGGCTCGCAACGCTTCCACCTCAGCGGCGCCGGTGTCCAGCAGCTTGTCATAAAAGGCCAGCCTGGCATCCAGGTAGCGCCGGAAGCTGTCGCGCAGGAGCCCTTGCCTGGGGAAGGGCAGCAGGTCGATTCGCAGATAAGCAGTGCCAATGGCGTTGGTCTCGTTCACAATCAACTGCCGTTTCGCTTCGAAACGTGTGGCTGCGCCGTTAAACGTAAACGCGATCAGGAGCCCCATCAGGCCGAAGATCGCGCCCCCCAGCGTGTTGAAAGCCGATCCCGCAGCTTCGTCTCGCAACTTTCCAATACGCCGGCCGATTTCCAGGAATAAGAGCATTCCGCCGAACAGACCGACCACCAGAAACGGGTTGTAAAGATTATTCACCGGACTTCCTGCAGTTGGGCGCTGGTATCCATGGCGGTAGTGGGAAGTCCATCCCGGTCGGCGCCTAATCTGGCCAGGTATAGGGTTTGTGACGGATATGCCATTCGCGCGCCAGCGGCCTGAACAAGCTCCATGATGTCGAGCAGCATGTGCTGTTGGGTCTCCAGGAAGTTGCTCCAATTGTCCGAAAAAAGATAGGCAACTATATCGACATCCAGCGATGATGTACCCAAACTGACAAAGCGCACCAACACGGAGCCGCGATCCACACGCGGAATTTCCCCCACCAGCTTTTCGATGCCATCGATGATGGCGCGCACCGTCGCAGCGGAGGTTTCGTAGCGCAAGCTCAGGGTGTGGTGGAACCAGAATTTATCGCGAATGGAGATGTTCTCCAGGCTGACATTCGCCAGTTGCCCGTTAGGGACACTGACAACGGTTCGGTCGAGTGTCCGGATGCGAGTGGATCGCAGGCCGACTTCTTCCACGGTGCCTTGCTTATCTCCCACCTTCACCATCTCTCCCACGCGCACAGTCTGATCGAAGACCACTGAGATTCCGCCGATCACGTTTTCCAGCGTCTTCTGGGCAGCCAGCGCGATCGCGATACCGCCCACGCCGACGCCCGCCAGTACCGCCGTGGGATCCACGCCGAGAAAGTGAAGGCACGCCAGGACGCCGGCGAACAGGATCAGCAAATCGACCGTTCTTCTGCCCAGCCGCAGGACCGACACGGCGCCGCTCGGTTTCAGACGCCCCAGCCGCAGCCGCAGCCGGCTCTCGGCCGCTCCGTTCAACAGGATCAATATCCAGACGCAGGCTGTGATCGCGATGACCATGGCCGCGCTAGACCAGAATTCCCGCGCCAACAAGGGAAGAGTGACCTTCGACAGTCCCCAACGAATCATCAGGGCCAGTAGCAATAGGCGAGCCGGCGTGGGCAGGACCTCGGGATCGGTCAGTTCCGCACGTCGGCGGATGCGCCGGATGACGCTGCCAACCCAAGGGCTCAGTAGCCGGTTCAGCAGACCGGTAGACCAATAAAGCAGCGGCATGCCGACCAGCATGACCAGCCATTCGAACAGAGCTATCTGGAAGATCCGAGTCTCAGCCAGGAATTTGGGAATTCCAGGAGTAGCGTTCAATTCCTCGTAGAGCCCGGGAATGGCATCCAATGTCCCCGTGGAGAACAACCATATTGAGGGCGCGTTCTCTCGATTCACGCGTTGAACCACGATGTTTACTTTGCCGCCATCGCTCGCAATGGTGCCAATCAAGTCCTCGTTCGGCCTGATCAGAAATGCAGCAGATCCCTCCGGCCGGTCGCTTAAATGACTGAGTCCGGCCGGCAAACGACGGTCCAGTACGACAAACAATTTATGCGCCAGATCGCTCGCAGCCTCCCCGCGCAGCTTGGTATTCAAGTACCCACTGGCAGCGTCGTAGTCTCCGTTGTGTGCGGCGAGCAAGAAGCCGAGAACCGTACCGCGAGGCGTGGTGCGGCCAAGAACATCCGTTGGCGCCGGAGCAGGCGGTGGCGCAACAGGAGCCAAGTTATGTCTCTCTGGTTGCGCGCCCGCAGTTGCACAAAATGAGAAAAGGCCCGCGAACAGCAGGCAGACGCTAACGGTTCTTGGATTCCTCAACCGATGCCGAACCTGTTTCGTAGAACGGGACACCATGACCCCTCTGACCCTACCTGCGCGGCCGCGCACTTCGGACCGGGCACGGTGGAGTGTCTATGGGCTGATTCCTGGCCAGAATGTAGGACTTACTTTATTCGGGCGCAAGTTGCGGGGAGCTGCGTCTATCCTCTTGCCAACGCAATACGCAATCGCGCCCGGAGGATTTCGACTTCCCCGAGAACGTTCTCGATATCGTTCTCGCTCAGTTCCCAATCCGACGTGAATCGGCGGATGGTGAGCGCGGCGAAGTCATTGTGCAGTTCCGCGGCGCGGCGCTCGTCACCCAGGTAGTTTGTTAGGATGCTGAACGCCCATTCTCCTTTGCGCGGCGGCAAGTCGAGCGGGCGCATCGGTTGACCGGTCCGCTTCACGATCACCTCCCAGCCCTCGCCGGTCCAATACCCTTTGTATGTCACTCCTGGTAGATCCCAACTCATCGCGATTATATCTTTATAATCTCACAGCGCCAGCGCCTTCGAATCGGGGCAATATTCTGAATCGGCCGCCTGGCCGTCCTCATCATGCCGCTGTAAATTCCGCAAGCGGTTTGTCTCATCCCTGGAGAAAAAGCGTGGACTCACGAGACGATATTCAACGAAACGTCCTTCCCATTCCTGATCGGCCGCGTAAAGGCCTGATCACCTATGACGCCAAAGATCCGGAGACCAAGTTTCCCCCGATCACGCAATTGCGGCCACCCAAAGATGCGCCGAACGTCCTGATCATCTTGATTGACGACGCAGGCTTCGGCTCCTCCAGCGCCTTTGGCGGCCCCTGCCAGACACCGAACGCGGAGAAACTCGCGGCAGGCGGTCTGAAGTACAACCGCTTCCACACCACCGCTCTTTGTTCGCCGACGCGGCAGGCGCTTCTCACCGGACGCAACCACCACACGGTCGGGATGGGTGGCATCACGGAAATCGCCAGCGGATCGCCCGGTTATAACTCCGTTCTGCCGAACACCTGCTCGCCACTCGCCCGGACCTTGAAGCTGAACGGATACGCGACGGCGCAGTTCGGCAAGTGTCATGAAGTGCCGGTTTGGGAGACCAGCCCGGCCGGTCCCTTTGACGCCTGGCCTACCGGAGGAGGCGGATTCGAATACTTCTACGGGTTCATCGGAGGCGAGGCGAACCAGTGGTACCCCACGCTGTACGAGGGCACCACGCCAATCGAGGTGAAAAAGACGCCCGAGGAAGGCTACAACCTCGTGGAGGACATGACCGACAAGGCCATGGCATGGATCTCGCAGTCAAAGGCCCTCGCAGCGGACAAGCCTTTCTTCGTCTACTTCGCGCCAGGGGCTACCCATGCGCCCCACCACGTGCCTCAAGAATGGGCCGACAAGTACAAGGGAAAATTCGATCAGGGTTGGGATAAGCTACGCGAGGAAACCTTCGCCCAGCAGAAGAAACTCGGCGTCATCCCGGCGGACTGCCAGCTCACGCAAAGGCACAAAGAAATCCCGGCCTGGGATGATATGCCAGCCGCGCTCAAGCCCGTGCTCATCCGGCAGATGGAAGTTTACGCCGGGTTCCTGGAGTATGCCGATCACCATGTCGGCCGCTTGTTGGATTCCCTGAAAAGCCTCAACCTTCTCGATGACACGCTGATCTACTACATTATCGGCGACAATGGCGCCTCCGCCGAGGGCACGCTGAACGGCACGTTCAACGAGATGCTCAATTTCAATGGCATGAACGCCATGGAGACTCCGGAGTTCTTGAAGGCACGCCTCGACAAGTGGGGCGGGCCGGAGTCCTATCCCCACTATGCCGTTGGTTGGGCGCACGCCATGAATACTCCCTACCAGTGGACCAAGCAGGTTGCCTCGCACTGGGGCGGCACGCGCAACGGGACCATCGTTCATTGGCCCAAAGGAATCACGGGGAAAGGCGAAACCCGCAGCCAGTTTCATCACGTGATTGACGTCGCACCGACGATCCTGGAGGCGGCGGGACTGCCCGAGCCGCTTTTTGTGAACGGCGTTCAGCAGAAGCCCATCGAGGGCGTCAGCATGCTGTACTCGTTCAACGACGCTAACGCAGCCGAGCGGCACGAGACCCAGTATTTCGAAATGCTCGGCAACCGCGGTGTTTACCACAAGGGCTGGACTGCGGTGACACGGCACAAGACCCCGTGGTTGCTCATCGGCGAGAAGACGCCGGCTTTCGATGACGACGTCTGGGAACTCTACGACACCAGTAAGGACTGGAGCCAAGCCAACGACCTGTCCAAGCAGATGCCGGAGAAGCTCCATGAACTGCAGCGCTTGTGGCTGATTGAGGCTACACGCTACAACGTGCTCCCACTGGATGACCGGCTTGGCGAGCGAATCAACCCTGATACGGCGGGCAGGCCGGTGCTGATTAAAGGCAATAATCAGCTGCTCTTCGCCGGCATGGGCCATCTCAGCGAAAACTGCGTGCTGAACATCAAGAACAAATCTCACTCCGTCACGGCTGAGATTGTAGTCCCGGCATCGGGCGCCAAAGGCGTCATCGTCGCTCAGGGCGCGAATATTGGCGGCTGGAGCCTTTACGCGAAGGACGGCAAGCTGAAATATTGCTACAACCTCGGCGGCGTGAAGTACTTCTACGTCGAGGGGACCACGCCGATCCCCGCGGGCGAGCACCAGGTGCGCATGGAGTTTGCCTACGCCGGCGGCGGCTTGGGCAAGGGCGGGAACGTGACCCTGTATACCGACGGCAAGAAGGTCGGTGAAGGGGTGATCCCCGCGACTTTAGCGATGATCTACTCCGCCGACGACGGTTGCGATGTCGGCTTTGACGGCGGTTCAGCGGTTTCCGAAGACTACGGCTCACAAGGCAACGCCTTCAACGGCCGGGTCAAGGGAGTGCAGCTAGCAATCGCGGACGATGCCGTCAGCCTCGATCACCTAGTCAAGCCGGAAGACGCTATTCGCATCGCCATGTCGATGCAGTAACTCGCATCGATGTCGCCAACCAGGCGTGAAAGTAATGATTGATCCGTTCGAAAAATCAAGAAATAGGAGATTACGATTTATGACCAAGAAGATTGTCTTAATGGTAGTGTGCTTCGCAACAACACTGCCCCTCTTTGCGAACAGCAAGGCAGCGGAACGTATCGCCGCGTCGACCGCCGTTCTTCAAACGATAGTCGATAAACAGGAAATACCGGCGAGCATCATGGACAAAGCAGTGTGCGTGCTGGTGTATCCCAGCGTCAAGAAGGTTGGCATTGGCATTGGAGTGAGTTACGGAAGAGGCCTCATCACGTGTCGCAGCGGCGCGGAGATGAATGGCACATGGAGCGCCCCGGCGATGTACACCCTGGACACCAGTAGTTTGGGGTTGCAATTGGGCAGCACCGCCACCGACTATGTCCTGCTGGTGATGACGCAGCGGGGCGCCGATAAGGTTCTATCGGGCAAGCTGAAACTGGGCGCGGATGCGTCTGCCGTAGCGGGCCCCACCGGTGCGAAAGCAGTGGGATTCAATGATCCGAATGTGGACATACTCGCCTATTCCGAGGCGAAAGGGCTATTTGCCGGAGCCGCGTTAGGTAGCGCTTCCATGGCCACCGACGACGACATGAACAAGGAGCTTTACGGAAAATCGCTGGACGCCACCCAAATTGTGCGTGACGGCGCGGCTCCAGTGACACCTGCCGGCAAAGGATTAGTGAGTCTCCTGAACAAGATGTCGCCGAAGCGCAGCTGATCATTTCCTCTCTGAGGCGCTCACCGGCTTGGTGTGGGCGCCGAACGCTTGTCCATCGGCCTTCGTGATCGAGCAACAGCCTTCGAAATGAGGGAAGCGGCATGAATTCACAGCCTCTGGCGTTTCACCTTCTGGCGAAGCCGAGCGGCGCTACCTGCAACCTGGACTGCAAGTATTGCTTCTTCTTGTCCAAGGAGATGCTCTACCCAGGCGACCGGTTCCGCATGGCCGACCAGATGCTTGAGACCTACATCCGGCAACTCCTGGATACGCCGTTACCGGATATCAACGTCGCCTGGCAGGGCGGCGAGCCGACCCTCATGGGGCTCGACTTTTTCAAACGCTCCATCGAGTACGTCGCGAGGTACCGCAAGCCAGGGCAGAGCGTTCTGCACACCATGCAAACCAATGGAACCCTCCTGAACGATGAATGGTGCGCGTTCTTCAAGGAGCACGATTTTCTGATTGGACTCAGCGTGGACGGCCCCCGGGACCTGCACGACGCCTACCGGGTCAACAAAGGCGGCGCCGGGAGCTTCGATCAGGTAATGCGCGGCTGGGAGGTGCTGCGCCGGCACGAAGTGGACATCAACATACTGTGCACCATTCACGCCGCCAATGCCGATCATCCGCTGGAAGTCTACCGGTTCTTTCGCGACGAGCTGCAGGCCGGCTTCCTGCAGTTCATACCCATTGTGGAACGGACCACCGCCGAGTTTCTTCCCCTTGCCAACCTTGGCTGGGGCGCGCGGCCTGGTGCGGATCGGCCCCTCTACACACAGCGCGGAGGGCTGGTCACCAACCGGTCGGTCGGCGCTGAGCAGTTCGGCCGCTTCCTCATCGCCATCTTTGATGAGTGGGTGCGGCGCGACGTGGGAAAGGTGTTCGTGCAGACCTTCGACGTGGCGCTGGGAAGCTGGCTTGGGAGGCACAATTTGTGCATCGTCTCGCCCACCTGCGGCAACGCCGTGGTGCTGGAACATAACGGCGACCTGTACTCCTGCGATCACTACGTCGAGCCCGGCCATCTGCTGGGGAACATCCAGAAGACGCCCATGGCCGAACTGGTTGGCTCCCCTCAACAGCGTGCGTTCGGGCAGAACAAGCTGAACAGCCTCCCCAAGTATTGCCGGGACTGCGAGGTGCTTTTCGCTTGCTACGGCGAATGTCCTCGCAACCGGTTCATCACAACTCCAGATGGTGAGCCCGGGCTCAACTACCTGTGCGCCGGCTACAAGCTGTTCTTCAACCATATCGATCCCGCCATGAAGATCATGGCGAACCTCCTTCGTCAGGGCCGGTGGGCCGACGAGATCATGCAGTTGCAGGAAGCGGCTTCCGGCACGCGGGTATAGTGGACGCAACGTAATCGTGAACCTCGACTTCATCACTTCATCGCGAAGATGGAGGCGACAGGCAGAACGACTCCAGAAAGAGGCCCAGGTTTTCTATTTTGCATTCAAGCATCCCCGCATGCCTTGGTACGCAAAGTTGGTGGTGGCAGGCACCGCCGCTTACTTGCTTAGCCCCATTCAACTCATCCCGAGCTTCATTCCAGTTATCGGATTCCTGGACGACTTGCTTGTTCTGGTGGTGGGTGTAAAGCTGCTGCGAAAGATTATCCCTCCCGACGTTCTCACCGAGTGTCGCGAGCTTGCCGCGGCTGCTGAAGTGCGGAGAAACGCAGAAATCCGATCGTCGCTCGCCATTTTTGGCATGGTTGCAATCGCGTCGTTGTGGCTGCTGGCTGCGGTTACCGCAACTGTGTTGATCGCGGCCTATATCCATCGATGACTCACGGCAAGCGATGACCCATGGCAAAACCGAAGGCGAACCTCGCGAGAAGAGACTTGGCAATGCCGGAGTTCTCATTGCTCGGCGGACCACTGCATTGGCTGGGCTGCCGGCTGAAATTGGTCCGTGACGGAACGAATACGGTACGGCTGGGGATCGCGATCGGTGTGTTGGCCTGGGTCGTTCTCATGTTGCTCGCACTCCTGGAAGGATTCGGCCCCAGGATTTCTTCACTGGCTGTGGTCGGCGTTCATGTCCGCTTCCTGGTGGCCATTCCTCTCTTTTTCTTGTGCGAGACCTGGGTGGTTCCCCAGATGGCGGAATTTACTCGGTATATCGTGCGTTCTGGTCTGGTGCCACTCGCTTCGTTACCCGTGTTGGCATCGGATATTCGCCGTGTCGGACGGATGAAAGATTCCTGGCTGGCAGAGGTTATTTTTCTTATGGCGGCGTTTGCGGTACCCCTGATCGCGTCCGCCCCTATCCTGCCAGGCAGGACGGCGAGTTGGGCTTTGATCCAGCATGCGTCCGGCGGCAGATTTGGCTGGATGAATGGGTGGTATCTGGGATTCGGCCTGCCGCTCTTTCGATTTCTGATGTTTCGCTGGCTCTGGCGGCTGACTCTTTGGTGGTACTTCCTGTTTCGCATTGAAAAACTCGGTCTTCGCCTTGTTCCCACTCACTCCGACGGCGCGGCTGGGCTGGGGTTCCTGGACGCTGTGCATGAGACTTTCGGTCCCTTGATTCTGGCGATTTCAGCGGTCTGCTCCGCGGGATTCGCCGAAGATATTTCATCGGGAGCAGTGACGTTCGATTCGCTGTACTCCTCGATTCCAATGGTCCTGCTGTTGAACGCGGCGCTCTTTATAGGTCCGCTCTTCATATTTTCCCGTAAGCTTTACATCTGCCGTTTGACTGGGCTGAGCGAATACATGGCTATGGCGTCCCGGTATGTGAATGCTTTTGACGGCAAATGGATTCGGAATGAAGAGGCGACCGGCGAATCTCAACTGGGTACAGGGGATTTACAATCGCTGGCCGACCTGACCAATAGCGTCAACGTGGTGCGCGGGATGCGCGCAGTTCCCCTTAGCCGGAGGCTCGTCGTGGACCACGCGGTGTGTGTGATCCTGCCTCTGCTGCCGCTGATTTTCTTGAGGTATCCGTTTAGTCGGGTAGCGGCGCAATTATTTCACGTCCTGTCTGGTTTGTAGGAGCTTCAATCAAAACTTTCTAAGCCGGTCGCCCGGCGACTGTCATCTTGACTCTTGAAACGTTGCGCGAGTACTTGTGCTTTCCAGACCTTGGAGGGAGGAGCATGATCCACGTTCACGAATGGATCGAACTCGCCGCACGGGGGGTCGAGGCGTTGGCCGTGGCCCTCATGGTTACATCCATCCTCATCGCGACCCTGGACTGGTTCGTTCATTCTCTGAAAAAGCCCGAAGGAGCCTACGAGAGGTACCGTATCGTGTTGGGAAAAACGTTGCTGGTTGGTCTCGGACTGCTGGTGGCCGCTGACATTATCAACACGGTGGCCTTTGCTTTGACGCTTACAAACCTCGCCCTGCTGGCTGGCCTGGTGGTGGTGCGGACGGCCTTGGGATGGACCTTGACCATGGAGCTTGAGGGTCGTTGGCCGTGGCAACAGGCCAAGGAGTCCGTTGGATCGGCGGATCAGGCATCCCAGTCCGCGTCCCTGAAGCCAAGCGAAGGTGAATCGGGAATCATACAGAAGGGACGGCACGAGTATGCAGGATTTAGTGAACAGATTCGTTGAGAACATGCTGGGCCGCGTGCATGGGCCCATGAGTTTTCGGTTCATCGTCCAACCCCTCATGGCGGTCTTCTTCGCCATCCGGGATGGAACGAAAGACGCCCATGCAGGGCGAGCGCCTTATTTCTGGTCGCTCTTCACCGATCCGGAGCAACGGCTCGAGATGCTGCGGAATGGTTGGAGGTCGGTGGGTAAGATCTTCATTCTCGCATTGGTCCTGGACGCGGTCTACCAAGTCTGGCAACTCCACTGGTTCTATCCGGGCGAGGCGCTGCTGGTGGCGATTCTTCTCGCTGTCGTCCCTTATGTGCTTCTCAGAGGACCCGTGAACCGTCTGGCATCGACCAAAGGAACGCAACACCGTCTTGCGGCAAGAGATTCTTACCGCGGCGCCCGATAACCCAGCCTTGGTTTGCAGCCAGCAACATTTTAAATCCACCCGCCCAGTAACTTCATCGCCAATGTGCCTGTGGCGAGGCAGGCCAAGCAATTAGGGAGGAATGTCCCATGGGCCTTGTTGAAGCAGCTCCAGATAAGGGAGCGGTTCTTGATAAGGGAACGGTTCTTGCCGGAGAGCGAACTGATCTGGCGCTCCAGCGCACGATCATCGCAGCGGAAAGAACGCTGATGGCATGGATCCGAACCTCCCTTTCGATGATCGGATTCGGGTTCACCATTTACAAGTTTTTCCAAATCCTTCCCGAAGACCTGGCCGCCGGCAACGTCCGGAATCCGCAAGCGTCGCGCAATCTGGGACTAACCCTTATCGCTCTGGGCACTCTGGCGCTGGCGGCCGCAGCCTGGCAGCATCGGAATTTCCTGAAGGCCATTGGAGCCTCCCAGGCGGGGCGTATGTGGTCCCTCTCCTTCGTGGTGACGATGGCTGTCGTCCTGATTGGATTAATTACGTTCTACGGTGTTCTGCTGCGCCACGGCCCGTTTTAGCAGCGATTCCGAGGAGAAACAGAAATGATGAACCTGCCGAGCTTTCCGCACGTTGATATGTTCTCCGCCGGAATCAACGCCCTGTATGGGGTGCTGGTCGCCCGCGAACCGTCGCACAACCGCGGCTATACTGCCGCAGGATTGCTGATCATGGCCTTCTTCGGAGGTATCGGCGGCGGCGTGACGCGTGACGTGCTGCTCGGTGACGTCCCAGCGCCGCTCAAGGACCCGATGTATCCTCTTGTGTGCCTTCTGATGGGTTTGCTCGGCCTGGGGACCTATCACTTCGCCAAATCGCAGGAGCAGCAGTTCCGCACCAAGGTGCTGGCCTACTTCAAGTCTTTCTCGCTGCCTTGGTTTGCGATCCTGGGCGCGCACAAGGCGCTTGAACATAGCCTGGGGATCTGTGCCGCGATCCTCATCGGGCTGATCGCCACCACGGCCGGCGGGGTGCTCATCGATCTGTTCTCCGGGGTAACGCCGGAGGTCGTAAGGCCGTCGCAGCAATTGGTCACCTCGGCGTTGCTGGCCAGCACGGTCTACACGCTGATCGCCGTAATGTACAAAGGCGCCGATTTCTTTCCCGTTACGCTGATCGCGGTGCTGGTTTCGTTTGTCTTCCGCGTGGTTGCTGTTCGGGAGCACTGGCCGTCTATCGTGCCGCACGACGCGCCAACCCAGGGATCGGGCGCTACCGCGGCCGCCGGCCACAGCGCACGTGCGTGAACACCGTCTGAAGAATGACAACAAAAGGAAAAGGGGAGTGTTATGGGTGAAATGTGGACGCGCATTGGAAGTGACCTGGTGGATCGGGTTAGCGGGCCAATGAAGTTCAGGCTGGTGCTTCAGCCGGCCATGGCGGCGTTCTTCGCCATTCGCTCGGGGCTGGCGGACGCCCGGGCCGGCAAGTCGCCGTATTTCTGGTGCCTGGTCACGGATCCCGCCCAGCGGCACGACATGCTCAAGGACGGATGGAAGAGTGTGAGCAGGGTGTTCATTCTCGCGATCGTGCTGGATGTCGTGTATCAGATCATCGTGCAACGCTTTGTGTATCCGGGCGAAACAATCATTGTTGCATTCGTGCTCGCGATCGTGCCCTACCTGATTCTTCGCGGGCTGGTGACGCGTGTGGCTCGAAGGATTGCTATGCGGCGTCAACATGACCGGCGAACATCCCTCGGCACGTCGCACTGATCAGGATATCCACACGCTGGCCGGGCCTCCTACCCAGCGCGTTCACCGACGAACCAGCTCCAGGAAAAACTTTAGACCACCGGTCTTCTGCGCCGCATCTGGCACCCGGGACGGTGTCTGTTCAGAAACACGAATTGCTACCGGAGTAGGAAACACGATGACAAATTTCACAAGAGACGCCCGGAAGTACCTGTCGATGGTACTCAGCTTTGTTCTTATCATCGTTTCATCACAGGCGCTTCCTGGATTCCAGGCTCCTGCGGCTGACACCGGCAATCCCACGGAACCTGTACCGCTGGACGCGAGCCAACTGCAGGCATTGGTGGCGCCTATTGCTCTGTATCCGGATGCGTTAGTAGCCCAGATTTTGAGCGCGGCCACGTTTCCGGACCAGGTGGCGGTTGCCGACTACTGGCTGCAGGAGAACAAGAATCTGACCGGGAAAGACTTGATGAAGGACGTCAACCAACAAAGCTGGGATCCAAGCGTCAAGGCGCTCACGCAATTCCCCTCTGTCCTCGACAACATGTCCAAGAACCTAACCTGGACTTCGTCGTTGGGAGAGGCCTATCACAACCAGCAAGCCGATGTAATGAGTGCCATCCAGACTTTGCGCGCGAAGGCCGAGGCGGCCGGAAATCTAAAATCCACCGCTCAAATCACTGTGGTGCAGCAGGCGCCGCAAACGATTGTGATTGAGTCCGCCAACCCGCAAGTGGTCTATGTGCCGGTATACAATCCGGCGGTCATTTATGGCACTCCCTATGTGGTTCCTGGGTACAGCGCCGGCGATGTGGCTGCCGCCGCCGTGATCGGTTTCGGAGCCGGAATCGCGGTGGGCGCCATGATGAGCGGTGGCTGTTGCTCTTGGGGATACAGCAGTTGGGACTGTGGCTGGCACGGCACTACTGCGGTGGTGTATCACGGCGGTGCGTATTATGGCAACACCGCGTGGCACGGCGGCTACTACAACGATGGGTATCACAGTAGTTATGGCTACAACAACGCCTATAACAACGCTTATAAAAATAATGGCAACAATTACAACAAATCGGCTGCCCAGAACAGCTACAACAAAGTCAGCGGCAATACCTACAACAAGAACGTGAGTGGGAATACCGTCAACGTCAACACCAATCATTCCTCGTCGTCGAACTCCTGGGCGCAACACGATAGCAGCAGCGCCTCTGGAAAATCGAACGCGTTTAGCGGGATGAGCGGCCACTCCGGAGGGTTTGGCGGTTCTAGCGGCTGGTCCTCGAGAGCCGAAAGCAGCCGGGGATGGGGGAGTATGGCTTCCAGCGGCTTCGGTGGTGGACGTTTTGGCGGAGGCGGAGGTGGCGGCGGTGGTTTTCGCCGCTAATTTCGAATTGGAGGAACCTCATGTGGCACGTGGTTAATAAGAAGATCCCAGCTATGCGTTTCGCGATGTTCGCGGCCCTCCTTGCGGTGGTCGGCCCTTTGGGCTCATGCAGCAAGTCAGAGAACGCCTCGCCTAAGAAAGAAGCGTCGCAAAAAACTTTCACTTCTCCGGCTGACGCGGGGGCCGCGTTCTTCGATGCTGCAAAATCGGGCGGTCAGGATGATTTAATCGCGATCTTCGGTCCGGAAACTAAGGATGTCTTGTTTTCGGGAGACGCGGTGAAGGATAAGGCTGATCTCGCAGATTTCGTTGCCGCGTATAACCAAATGCATCGCTGGCGCGAGATCAAGGTTGGTGGCCAGATACTTTACACAGGTGGGGACAATTTCCCCTTTCCAATCCCTCTGGGCCAGAATTCCGCCGGCCAATGGTATTTTGACACCGCTGCGGGCAAGGACGAGATTCTCGCCCGGCGCATTGGCAAGGATGAATTGACAGCGCTCGCCGCGTGTGGCGCGGTTTTCGACGCGCAGCAGCAATACTTCGCCCACGAGGGAAGGCAATACGCTCAGAAATTCATCAGCGATGAAGGCCAACAAGACGGACTGTACTGGGCGGTTTCAGAGGGTCAAGCTCCCAGTCCCCTGGACGACGTTCGCGACTTCGCCAAGGCCATCGGTTACACCAGCGCCGGCAATCATCCGCAACCGTTCAATGGCTACTACTTTCGGATCCTAACCAAGCAAGGAGAGACAGCCAAAGGCGGGGCGAAGGACTACCTGGTGAACGGAAAGTTAACTGGCGGGTTTGCCGTTCTGGCCTATCCGGCCGAATACCGAAACTCGGGAATCATGACATTTATGGTCGGGAAGGACGGCGTCATTTACCAAAAGGACTTGGGCGAAAAGACCAAAGACGTAGCGGCGGCCATGGCGGAATACAACCCGGGCGATGGCTGGAGTCCAGCGATCTAGCAGCTCTGATCCCTCGCCTCGGGGAGGTCTCGATGGGAATTGCCCCAGCCGTTATCGGCCTGCTCGATATCAACCCGCTGGCTTGGTACGTCGACTGGGTATCGGGTTTGCCGTTGATCGTGCTGACGGTCGTCATCCATGTCGTCGGACTCGCGCAAATTGGTCAAAGGGTGTTTCAGGTCTCCAGGGGCAGGCTGGAAGGCCGTCACCCCAGGTCCACGTTCGTTGTGGTGGTTGGCGCCACCACTTTATTAGCCACTAGCCTTCACGCCATGGAGGCAGGTATCTGGGCTGGCGCCTATCGGCTTCTCGGCGCTCTACCCGACAACAAGTCCGCGATGCTTTATTCCCTAAACGCGCTCACCAGCTACGGGCATACCAATATCAATCTGGAAACCCGCTGGCAGCTCATGGGAGCGATGGAGGCGCTTAACGGATGGTTGCTGTTCGGGCTCAGCACCGCCTTTCTGTTTGCCGCAATTGAGAAAGTCTGGCAATCCACAAACAAGGAGAGCCCCCATGCCTTTGACGCGGTTCTTGTGGCGAAGAGAACGAACATGCCCGGCGCTGCCCCGAACCGCTAAAGAATAAATCGGCACTGCATTCCGGGCATCATGCCAATGGGATCGAGTTGAGGATATCGAATGTCGAAAGTTAGACCAACCATTGGAACCGACGGAGTTGCGCTCCCCATCCTGCCGCCGGAACGTGACGCGCGCGTGTGGGCGCGATTGGTGCGCGTGATGTTCTACACTCCCGGTTTCTTAGGGCTGCTGCTCATCAAGGCGGGCGAGCCGGCCAGCTTTGGCGTCACGGTGGAGTTGCTGATGCTCGCCAGCGCTTCAGCCGTTGTCGGGGGGCTGTTTATCGGAACGCAATCGGAGGACGCGGGAGCCGATCATGCATCCAGGGTTGGCACCTGGAGCGGGTCCCTGGTCCTGGAGTTGCTCTCTCTGGTGCCGTTCTTGTGTGCGATTCCGGCGCTCTTTCATGAACTGGCGCACAGCCGGCTGCTGCACGCGGAGGCGCCCGGCGCCGTTGACGTCGTGCTAGGCGCCTCCGAGCTGTTGCCGATGGTAGCGATCCTGCCATTCATGCTCTACCAACTGGCCGGTTTCGGTACCCTGCACTTCATCGTGTCGAAGCCGGTGAACTGGGCTATCAACATCGGCATTCTCGGGCTGATTATCGCCAGCTATACCGCCTACCGCGAGAGTGATTATGGCTTGGAAAAGAGGTTCGACGGCGCTCTGGTTGTTTGCATGGTACTCACCGTGTTCTACGGCGTGCTCAAACTCAGGCAAATGCAGACGGCCTATGATGCGCAGCGTCCGCCGAAGGCTCAGAAGCACGCGGCCTGAAGGCTGAGTGGCGTACCGTGCATCCGTGCCGAGCCTCCCCAAGGAATAGGCGATATGGGTGTGCGGTTTCTGCTCGACAAACCCTGGCTAGTGTTCGTTACGGTGTGCATCGCGCTGTTCACGGTAGCGATGCTCGGCTACCGGCTGGCCAGATCCACGCACATCAATGAAGATAGCCACCATCACGAACACATCACCAGCTTGCGCGAAGGATTATTTATCCTGTTAAGCCTGCTGCTGGGATTTACAGTGGCCATGATACTGCCCCGGTTCGACCAGAGAACCCAACTGGTTGTCGACGAAGCGAGCGCCATCGGGACCACTATTTTGGGAGCGGAAATGTTGCCGGAGCCTCAGCGTGCCAAGGCTCTGGAACTACTGCGCGAGTATGTGTCCGTGCGCCGCGAGTTTCCCAAACAGACACTTCTGGATCGTCCGGCGCTGGATCGCCAGACGCAACGGACGAAGGCTCTTCAGCAGCAGCTCTGGCAACAGCTGTTTGCAGAGAAGCGGGAGGCCGACCCAGCAGTTGTGCAGACATACATAAAGCCTCTGAGCGGGATGTTTGAAGTTGCCGAGAAACGTCTGGCTGCACTTGAAAACCGTGTTCCACTCACGGTGTGGCTGATCATCTTCCTGGTCGCGCTCTTCCAAAGTTTTGCGATCGGATACAGCTTGAAACGGGTTTTCTGGTTCTCTTTGGTTATGACGCCGCTGGTGGTAGCCGTGGTGATGGCTTTGCTCGTTGACCTCGACAGCCCGCACACCGGTTCGATCGGTATCGAGCAGAACAGCATGGAGAGGCTAGCGAACGACCTAACCGGAGCGAAAGAATCTACGCCTCCCGAGGCTCGCCGGCATCCTTAGGGAGGGGTGGTCTAAATCAATTGGGCCGTCTTGGCGGACGCTGTGCAAGAAATGCGAGCGGCGCCGGGTTCCGGATGAACCAAGGAGGAATGATGTCCCGTTCACTGATCGTCATGCCGGATGACACCGCGAAGCCGATCCTCGATGCGATTGAGGCGGCCAAGAAATCGCTTCGCGTTAAGATGTTCCTGTTCTCGGATCCGGGGCTTTTGAAAGCCCTGATCGCCGCGCACCAGCGAGGGGTAAAAGTGAGAGTGATGCTGAACCCCAAGCGCCGTGACGGCGAAGATGAGAACGGGGAAACCCGTAAGACGCTTAGCGATGCCGGTATCGATGTGGCGGACAGCAATCCCTCGTTTGACGTGACGCACGAGAAGTCGATGGTGGTGGACGATGCGACAGCCTTCATCAAGTCACTCAATTGGGAGCCCAAGAATCTCACGGAAACGCGGGACTACGCGGTGGTGACGGACCAGGTCGACGAAGTGGCTGAAGCGGCGGAGTGCTTCGATGCGGATTGGGATCGCAAGGAGTTTCGCATGGATGGCAGGCGCCTCATCTGGTGCAAGGGCAACGGTCGCGACCGCATTGCGAAATTCATCGACGACTGCCGGCATACGCTGTTCCTGGAAAACGAGCGCTATCAGGATCCAATCATCATCGAGCATCTGGTGCGGGCTAAGGAGCGCGGCGTAAAAGTCCACATCATGGCCCGTCCCCCTCACAAGCTGAAGGCCGGAAAGCTGGAAGAGGGCGTCGGCGGGCTGCGCATCATGGCCGATGTGGGCATTAAGGTCCACAAGCTGAAGCACATCAAATTGCATGGCAAGATTCTGTTGGGCGACGGAGCGCGGGCGATCATCGGGTCCATCAACCTGGCCCCGGGTAGTTTCGACAGCCGGCGCGAGCTGGCTATCGAAGTAACGGACCCCCACATTCTGAAACGCTTGAATGAAGTGGTTCAGCGCGATTGGGAAAAGTCCCATCCGATCGACCTGACGGACGAAGGCCTGATGGCAGAATTTAAAAAGCACGACCAGGCCGACGCGGACCTCACGCTAAAGGCCGGCGCCCGCGGAGGCACTTAGCCGGGACGGCTGTCGCGTTTGCCCTGCGCTCATGCCACGCTTTCTGAACGCCCTCAGTCATGAGTACTCTGTTGAACTTCCCGCGTGTCATATTCGCGCTTTCCTTTGTGCTGCTCTGGATGGCGGAGTGGCTCGGAACTTTCTTTCGCCAGACGCGGGGGAAGCTGGAAGAAGCCGATCGCGACGATTTCAATCTGATCGCGGCCGCCACCCTGACGCTGCTCGGGCTCATCATTGGATTCAGCTTTTCAATGGCCATCAGCCGTTACGATCAGCGAAAAAACTACGAAGAGGCAGAGGCCAACGCTATCGGAACGGAGTACGTCCGGGCTGACTTGCTGCCTGGGACGGAAGCCGCGAAACTTTGTGCGCTGCTTGGGAAGTATCTCGACCAGCGTATTTTGTTCTATGAAACTCGGGACGACAACGAGCTTCAGCGGATCGATGCCGCTACTGCGCAACTGCAGACCGATCTGTGGTCAACGGTCGAGGCTCCCGCCATGGCGCAGCCGACACCGGTGATCGCTCTGGCCGTTTCGGGCATGAACGATGTTCTGAACTCGCAGGGATACACGCAAGCCGCCTGGTGGAATCGCATCCCAAGCGCTGCGTGGGGTCTGATGGCAGCGATCGCGATCTGCAGTAGCTTCTTGGTTGGCTATGGCCTGCGCCGCAGTGATATGAAAGCCCGCCTGCTTCTCGTCCTGCCATTAGTGGTTGCCATTTCGTTCTTTCTCATAGCGGACATTGACAGCCCGCGTAGCGGCATCATTCGTGTTCGCCCGCAAAATCTGGAAAGCCTCTCGCAGTCCTTGCACCCGCACTATTGGAAGGGGCAACTTAAGTGAAAACCAAACAAAACCTCACTGCCGCGCTGCTGCTTGGCGTGGCCGCCTTCACTGCGAGCATCGCTTACGCCTCCGAACCGCTGCCCTCATGGAATGACGGGCCGGCCAAGCAGTCCATCTTGCAGTTTGTCGCGAAAACCACCAAGGCTGATTCGCCGGAGTTCGTGCCGCCGGAGGAACGCATCGCCACCTTTGACCAGGACGGCACGCTATGGGTAGAGAAGCCAATGTATTCGCAAGTGATGTATTGCCTTGACCGTGTCGGCGCGCTGGTGAAGGAACGGCCGGAGTTGAAGGACGTGGATCCGTTCAAAACCGTCCTGTCCGGCGACCGCGCGGCCATCGCGACATTGACGATGCCCGACCTGGAGAAAATCCTCGCGGCCACGCTCACCGGCATGACCACCGAACAGTTCCAGACCGAAGTGAAGAAGTGGCTGGCGACTGCCAAGGACCCGCGCTGGAAACGGCCTTATACCGAGCTGACCTACCAGCCGATGCAGGAGGTGCTGAATTATCTTCGCGCTAATGGTTACAAGACTTACATTGTTACCGGCGGCGGCCAGGACTTCGTGCGCGTGTATGCCGAGCAGGTTTACGGCGTCCCGCCGGAACAGGTTGTTGGCAGCATGGGCGGGACTACGTACGGTTACGACAAAACCGGCACACCAATTCTGACCAAGGCTCCAAAGCTTTTGTTGGACGATGACAAAGCCGGTAAACCCGAAGGGATCCACCTGGTGATCGGTCGCCGGCCGCAGGTCGCGTTCGGCAACTCGACGGGGGATCAGCAGATGCTCGAATACACCAAGGCGGGCGGCGGCGCGCGGCTCTCCATGTTGGTCCTCCACGACGACGCCACTCGCGAATACGCGTACGGTCCAGCATTGGGGTTGCCGGATTCCAAGGTTGGTACCTTCACGCAGGCTCTTTACGACGAAGCCAAGAAGGATGGCTGGATCGTCATCAGCATGAAGAACGATTGGAAGACCATTTTTGTCTTCGAGAAGTGAATCGCTCGAACATTGCGCACAAAGAAAGTAGATCCGGCCACCGACAAGCGGCATTAGTCGGTTGGGGGCGTAAGTAATTATGTCCTAACAAGCCGAACCTGTGGCGTTCACCTCATTGCCAAGTCCATGGGTTCGGCCTGCAACCTCAATGTGCGAAGGCCAGCACCCAAATCGAGGGCTTCTCTCTGCGTGCAGCGGTGAGTGTCCCAAGAAAGCTTTACCGAGGCGCCCGCCAGTGGAAATGACTTACCCGTACTTACAAAAAAGGAGCAACAATCATGGCAGTTAAAAAGCCAAACATACTTATCTTATGGGGCGATGACATCGGCATGTGGAACATTAGTTACCACAGCCGAGGCATGATGGGCTATCGGACCCCAAACATAGATCGCGTCGCCAACGAAGGTGTCAATTTCACCGATTGGTACGGCCAACAGAGCTGCACCGCGGGACGCGCCGCTTTCATTACTGGCCAAAACCCTCTTCGCACTGGCCTGACCAAAGTCGGAATGCCTGGCGCTACTGTCGGACTTCAGGCGGAGGACCCGACCATCGCCGAGCTGATCAAGCAGCAAGGCTACGCCACCGGTCAGTTCGGCAAAAACCATCTGGGCGATCGGAATGAATACTTGCCGACCGTGCACGGATTCGACGAGTTCTTCGGCAATCTCTATCACCTGAACGCGGAAGAAGAACCGGAACTCCCCGACTATCCCAAGGATCCTGCGTTCTTGGCGAAATTTGGACCTCGGGGCGTGCTGCATTGTATCGCTACCGACAAGGACGATCCGACTGTTGAGCCACGCTGGGGACGGGTTGGCAAGCAGGTGGTCAAGGACACCGGCCCCCTGACCAAGAAGCGCATGGAAACTGTCGACGAGGAAATCACTTCAAGAGCTATCGACTGGATGGAGAAGCAGGTAAAAGCGGACAAGCCGTTCTTCCTGTGGTACAACTCGACGGCCATGCACTTCCGAACCCACCTGGCCGACAAAAACCGCGGCAAGAGCGGGCAGGATGATTACAGCGATCGGATGGTTACCCACGACGAACAAATTGGACAGGTGCTCGACAAGCTCGATCAATTGGGCATCGCGGACAACACCATCGTGATGTATTCCACCGACAACGGACCCGAGAACGACACCTGGCCGGATGGAGCCAACACGCCGTTCCGCAGCCAGAAGGACACCAACTGGGAGGGCGCGTGGCGCGTTCCGTGTTTCATGCGCTGGCCCGGCAAGATCAAAGCCGGCACCGTCCTGAACGGCATCGGCTGTCACCAGGACATGCTGCCGACGCTGCTGGCCATAGCGGGCGACCCGAACATTAGCCAGAAACTCCTGACTGGCTATAAGGCAGGGGACAAGACGTTCAAAGTATGCATCGACGGGATCAACCTGCTGCCCTATATCACTGGCGTGGTGAAGGAGAGCCCCAGAAACCATTTCTTCTACGTGAGCGATGACGGCGGCGTCATGGCGGTCCGCTCCGGCGACTATAAGATGGTGTTTGAAGAGCAGCGTGCAACCACAACGCAGGTGTGGGCGGAGCCCATGGTGAAAATGCGGCTTCCGCATATTTTTAGCCTGCGGCGCGATCCCTTCGAGCGGGCCGACTTCAACTCCAACGTGTACTTTGATTGGATGATCAATCACGTGCCACAGCTCTATCTGGCGCAAGCCATAGTGGCGGAGCAGATCGACAACTACGTCAAATACCCGCCGCGTCAAAAGGCGGCCTCCTTCAACCTGGATTCGGTGATGGCGCAACTGGGGCCGGCCATCGCAGCAGAAAAGGCTAAGGAAGCCGCAGCGAAGCAGGGAGAACCGGCGCACGGAGAACCGGTGCTGGCCAGGTAAAGTTAAATCCAATCGAAAGGGAGGTCGAAGGGCCTCCCTTCTTCTGCAAGGAATTAATCAATCCCCCGAGCCTAAACACGCATCACCGGTTCGTCTGGAGAAGTCAATGTTTGAGAAAAACAACTGGAAATATTACTCGGCTCTAGCGCTGTCGGTCTTGTTCGTCGGGAGCGCGGCGGCTCAAGATCCATCTCCGGCGCTTTCTCAGGGTGCACTTGGGAATGCGGCCTTCCCGTTGCGAAGTTTATTCGGCGCTGGGTTGCCGCTCGCTCCGGCGGCGAGCGTCGCGAACAGGCAGTGGCAGCCGAGTGATTCTGCAGCCATCGAGCTTACCGGCAACGCCGCTTTCCCGGAGAAAAACCAGGTTCGCTCTGACGGAAGCCCTCGGCGGATTACACTCGAAGAGGTCAAACAGCAGCTCGTGAACCCGGCAGCGAATCCGCTTGCTCGCCTTGGGCAGCTCTCCATCGAAGCCGCGAGACAACACGTGATCGGCGCGAAAGCCGACTACCTGCCCAAAATAAGCGCAATCGTCGCGAACTTACACTACAGTGACGCCCTTGGAACGCTAGTGACCCTTCGCCGCCCGATAGAAGGTTCAGAAGTGCAGGTTCCCATATCGATATTTACCCAGAATCAGACCGCCGTTTCGGTTACGTTTGTTCAGCCCATCACTCCCATCTTGCAGGTCTATCAACTTGTTAAGATCGCGCGCGCGGACCTGCGTATCGCCGAGGCCAAGGCCGGAGTCTCCGTAGCGAAGAACGTCCGTAACTCAGAGCTGGAGGAAGCTTACTTTAAGCTTCTGATCGCCCAGCGCAAGTTGGCTACCGCTGAGCTTAAGGTCGGAAGTCCCGATAGCCGCCCGCTCTATGCGTCCACCTCCATTAAGTTGTCCAGTTCGTCTGGGCAGGACCTGGAGTTGATAGAAGCCAAGAAGACTCTTCTAACCGCCGGCGCCGAAGTGAAAGAACTGACTGCCTCGCTGAACCGCGTGATGGGGTGGCCCGAAGACACAGAACTGGAATTGGTCCCGCCCGATCCCCTGGTGGAAAACACTTCTCTCCAGGAAATCGCGGACACGTCCGCCGTCGGTAACCCCGAAGTAGTTGAGGCGCAGCAGACTGCCATCAAGGCGCATGCCGCATTCGTACTCTCCAAACTGGCATACGTCCCCACCGTGGCTGCAATGGGCGGCTTCATCTATCAGAACGCGTTTCCAGCCATTCCAAATACTTTCGGGTATGGCGGCGTGATGGTTTCCTACAACCTTTTTGATTTCGGCAAGCGCGAGGCAGCGGTGAAGGAAGCTAGCGCGCAGGCCGGCATGGCCGAACTCGGCGTGGAACTGACCAAAGCCAAAGTCGCGGAGAGCATAAAGAAAACCTACTATGAACTGGAGCGCACACGTCAGTTAAGCCAACTGGCTCAGCAAATGGGGTCGTCCGTAATGCGGCTGGTCAGCGTGAGCTCCGCTCCCGAAAGCATCGATGTGAAGGCAGTGCGGGCCAAGGCTGAAACGGAGATGTTTGAGGCTGATCTCGCGCATCGCCAGGCATATGCTCGGTTGCAAGCTTTGTTGGGCCCGCAACATTAGAAATGGCGCCGCAAATTACATTGGACGTGGCCGAGGAGGTTCGGGATTTCTACGACCGTTATCCTTATCCTCGACCGGTCGATAGCCTTGAAAAATATCGACGGCATTGGCGGGAGCAGCAGAGACGTCGTGCGGACTATCATCTCGTGTGGCCCGCCGCATCTTATCGGGAAGATCAATCCATCCTGATCGCCGGGTGCGGAACGTCTCAGGCGGCGAAGTACGCCTTGCGTTGGCCTGAGGCTAAAGTTACAGGCGTCGACATCAGCGCAACAAGCGTGTGCTGTACCGAGGAGCTCAAGCAAAGATACAACTTAAATAATCTCCAGGTGCATCAGATTCCAGTGGAGCGGGTACACGATTTGGAGATGAGCTTCGATCAAATCGTGTGCACCGGCGTTCTCCATCATCTTGCGGATCCTGACGCGGGGCTGAGCGCTCTGCGCAGCGTGCTCAAACCGGACGGCGCGATGCATCTGATGGTGTATGCGCCTTACGGCCGGGCTGGACTCTACATGCTGCAAGAGTTCTGCAGACGAGTCGGGATCCCTGCAACGGACCAGGGAATTCGGGAGCTTTCCGCTGTGCTGTCGTGGTTGCCGCCTGGACATCCGCTGGAGAATTTGATGCGCGAAGCCCCGGACTTCCGGCATGAGGCGGCAATGGCCGATGCTCTTCTGCACCCTCGGGACCGCGCATATTCCGTCCCGCAACTGTTCGATTTCATCGAGAGGTCGGGATTGACCTTCGGGCGCTGGGTAAGACAAGCTCCCTACACGCCACGCTGCGGCCTCTTAGCAAATATCCCGCAGGCTTACCGAATGTCTCAGCTCCCCTTAGCCGAGCAATACGCCGCTGTCGAACTATTTCGGGGAACCATGATTCGCCACAGCATGGTCGTGTACCGGGACGATAGTTCCGCTAACCGGCAACTCATCGATTTCTCCGGCGATGCGTGGCTTGGTTATGTGCCGATTCGAATGTCAGACACTATCTGCGTTCAGGAGCAGCTGCCTCCTGGGGCGGCGGCCGTCTTGATTAACCAGGCTCACACCTTCAAGGATCTGTTCATGCCAATCGACTCAGCGGAAAAGTGCTTCTTTGATGCTATTGATGGAGACCGCTCGATCGGCGATATAGCAGAAATATCGTTAGCATCCTCACCAGCAAACTCGCGGCAGGACAAGGCGCGCTGCTTCTTTGAACGGCTCTGGCGCTATGACCAGGTGGTGCTCGACGCATCACAGACTGCCAAAACCGGCGACGCGCTCAAGGAAATGGTGAGGGTCGCATGAACCTGCAGGTAGTGGCTGAAACACAGCGCGATACACCGCGTCCGGGCATGGTCTGGATACCGGGTGGCACGTTCCGCATGGGTTCGCAAGATTTCTACCGCGAAGAGCGTCCGGTCCACGAAGCGACAGTAGATGGCTTTTGGATGGATTGCTACGAAGTCACTAACCAGGAGTTTGCGCGATTCGCGGACGAGAGCGGCTATGTGACTCTGGCCGAACGGGCGCCCAAGCCTGAAGATTTTCCGGGTGCCCCGCCGGAGAATCTGGTCCCAGGATCCATGGTCTTCCAGAAGCGAACGGGTCCCGTCGACTTGCGCAACTACGCCAACTGGTGGGCCTGGGTGCCCGGAGCGAGCTGGCGCCATCCAAAGGGCCCCGACAGTTCACTCGACGGTCTGGAACAGCACCCCGTAGTTCAGCTCGCCTATGAGGACGTGGAGGCCTACGTGCGCTGGGCGGAGAAGGACCTGCCTACCGAGGCCGAGTGGGAGTTCGCGGCACGGGGCGGGCTGGATGGCGCGGCGTTCACCTGGGGTAACGAGGAGTTTCCGAATGGCAAGGCTATGACGAACTCCTGGCAGGGCGAGTTTCCTTGGCAGAATCTGGGCAGCGACGGCTACGAAGGCACCTCTCCGGTCGGCTCGTTTCCGCCGAATGGCTACGGCCTGTTCGACATGGCCGGCAACGTTTGGGAGTGGACCAGCGATTGGTATGAGCCCCGCGGTTCGGACCCGACCGTCAAGTCATGCTGCATGGGTTCTCACAACCCGCGCGTCGTCTCGCCGGACAAGAGCTACGACCCTCGCCAACCGCAGTTTCGGATCCCGCGCCGCGTGGTCAAAGGCGGCTCACATCTTTGTGCGCCCAACTATTGCTTGCGCTATCGTCCAGCCGCGCGCCAACCGCAGATGATCGACACCAGCATGTCGCACATCGGATTTCGTTGCGTGGTTAGAGATGGCGCTTCTGCGCGACCGCTTGCGTCTCTCACTTTTTGATCGGCGGCGGATAATTCCTCAGCAGTTTCGCGACACCTGTTTCGATGATCTTTTGCCGCTTGTCGGGCTTTGCCCGAATATCAATGGTCTTGGTCGCCTCGCCGCGCCAGACTAGCTTTTTTTGATCGGCATCGTAGATATCAAATCCAACAGAACCAAGGTGGATGGTTGTAGGCGGGGCCGTAATGGAGGATGTTCCATAGTTGGCGTCGCCCCACCCACGGCCCCAACCAAGTCCGTAGCCCCAGGGCCCAAAGCCGCCGCTGAACGCGCTGAATTGCTGCGCATGATCAATGGCCGCCTGGTAGCTGACCAGCAGATCTGGATCGTTTCCCATGATCTTGATCAAGCCCTTCCTGGACAGCTCAATGTCAAGAGCATTTTGCAATTGCTTGTCCGTCAACTGGTCCAAACGGATGGCTCCGTCTATCTCGACCCACCGGTAGGTCTTGTACTTGGCGAAATTGGCGTTACGGTCGTAATTATAGTGGACATCCTGCGCCAAGCCAGCCATTGCTGTTAGTGACAGGGGCACCAGGGTGCGAACCAATCTCATCGCAAATATAATGCCGCGCCGCCGCGGGAGGCTCATTTTGTTCGATAGCGGCTTAATAAAAAGAGCCGTCCGCCCAAAACGCATCATCCCCTTTCAAGGGAGGCTGCGCAAGTGCGGCTCAGTAGAAGGAAGACATGCGAAACACGAAATCACACTACTTTGAAACTACGCAATGGGTCCTGTTCGTTCTCTTGACGGTTCTGATATCTAATAGCCCTGCCAGAGCACAGAACCCGGAAATGCAACAGCGGGTCGCGGAGATCGAGCAGACGGCCGCGAAGAACAAGCAGGCCCTGGCGCAATACACCTGGGTAGAGCAGGTGACCATCAGCTTGAATGGCGAACAGAAAAAGCAGGAGCAGTTTCAGGTGCGTCTTGGACCTGACGGCAACCCACAGAAGACTTCGCTTGACCCGCCCGCCGGCACATCTTCCAGTGACGGAGGCCGTCCTCGTCGCCTGAGAGAGCATGTCGTCGCGAAAAAAACGGAAGAGTACACACAATATGCCGACCAGATGAAGGCCTTGGCGCAGCAGTATTTACCACCCAGCAAAGAGCGGCTGCAGCAGGCCTATGAACAGGGAAACGTCAGTCTGGGCTCGGCAGCCGGGGCGCCCAATGAACTTCAACTCATCATTCGCAATTACCTGAAACCTGGGGACTCGCTGACTCTGGTATTCGACCAACCGCAGAAGCAATTGCTTCGGGTTCAGATTGCTTCCTACATGGACGGTCCGAAGGATAAGATGAACTTGACGGTGCAATACAGCCGTCTGCCGGATGGCTCGAACCAGATTTCCAACTTGCTGATCGACGGCGTCAGCAAAAAAATGATCGTAGCCACAGAGAACTCCGCTTACCAGCGCCTTTGAGGTCGGTAGTTCATTTTCTCGTTGAGCCCTTAATATTCACAGCAAAATGGCGTAGAATACTCGCAGTGATTCAAGCTTGTCAGGCAACGCTGGTTGCTCGGTATTTGCGGCTGCTATGGCTATGAGCGCAGAAGGAACCGGGTGTCAACAGGTTGCAGCGGCCCTGAGCAACAGCGAAGAACGTTTTCAAGCGATCTTCGCTCAGGCGGCTGTCGGCATCGCACAGATCAGCCTCGATAAGGCATGGCTGCTCGTGAACAACCGGTTCTGCCAGATGCTCGGCTACTCGGAAGCCGAACTGCGCAAAAAAACGCTGCGGGAGATCACCCATCCGGACCACATCGACGAGTCTCTGGCTGGGCGCCGGCAGCTTCTGGCGGGTGAGATCTCCTCGCATACCATGGAGAAGCGCTATATCCGCAAGGACGGGACTGTCTTTTGGGGGCGCCTCAATCGATCGCTGGTGCGGGATCACGACAATCTGCCGCAATACGTCATTGCCGTGCTGGAGGACATTACCGACAGGAAAGACGTGGAGCACGCGCTCAGGGATAGCGAGCAGCGTCTAATTCTCGCTCAGAACGCAGCGCGATTGGGCGTATGCGAATGGGATCTGAGCACAAACGCATTCAGGCACTCAAAAGAATACGCCCGGCTGTACGGCCTGGCGCCGGACGATCCTCCGCTCACCCTGGAGGAGTTGGCCAAACACATTCATCCGGAAGATCGGGAACTGGTGCAAGCGAATGTCAAAAACGCTCTCGAACGAACGCACGCCTGGGACGCGGAATACCGCGTGTTGTGGCCTGACGGAAGCATTCACTGGCTACACTCCAAGGGCGCGGTTCTCCTGGATGCCTCAGGGCGGCCGGCTCGCTCAACGGGCGTCGTTCAAGATATCAGCGAGCGTAAGCAGGCCGAAGCGGTGCTCCGTGAGAGCGAAGAGCGGTTTCGCAACATGGCCGATACAGCGCCCGTGCTGATTTGGGTTTCCGGCCCCGACAAAGGCTGCATATTTTTCAACAAGAACTGGCTGGGTTTTACCGGCCGGACCATGCAACAGGAACTCGGCAACGGTTGGGCCGAGAACGTGCATCCCGACGATCTGGACCGTTGCTGGCAAATCTACTCCTCCTCGTTCGATGCGCGCCGCTGTTTCGTGATGGAATACCGCTTACGGCGTGCGGATGGTGACTACCGGTGGGTGCTGGACAATGGTATTCCCCGCCGCGAATCGGGCGGTGTTTTCGCAGGTTACATCGGCTCTTGCGTCGATATCACGGATCTGCGGCGCGCACAGGAGCAGGCCCTGGCCAGACAGAAGCTGGAAAGCATCGGAGTTCTGGCGGGCGGTATCGCTCACGACTTCAATAACCTGCTGGCCGGGGTTCTGGCGGAAGCGGAACTCGCAGCTAGCGAACTGGAGCAGGGTGAATCTCCGCTCGAAGGTCTGCAAAGAATCAGACTTGCCGCCGGGCGTGGCGCCGAGATCGTTCGTGAATTGATGATCTACTCGGGACAGGACAAAGCAGATCCCGTGGAACCTGTAGATCTGTCACGGCTGGTGGAAGAGATGCTGCAGCTGTTGAAAGTTTCCATCTCGAAACATACGGTCTTGAAGACCGACCTGCCGCGGAAACTTCCCGCTGTTATGGGCAGAGCATCCCAGATCCGCCAAATCGTGATGAACCTGATTATGAATGCGTCAGAAGCTCTTGGCGACAATGGCGGCGAAATCAAGATCAGGGCGTTACGCGCTATCCTGCCCGGGGAGCCGGGTCCGAATACTCCGCCGAATTTGCCTTCGGGGGATTACTTGAGCCTGGAGGTCTCCGATACGGGTGGCGGAATGACAGAGGAAGTGCAGGCCAAGATCTTCGATCCGTTCTTCAGCACCAAATTTGCCGGCCGTGGCCTGGGACTCGCCGTGGTGCAAGGGATCGTTCGAGATCACGGCGGCGCCATCAATCTTGTGAGCGCGCCTGGACAGGGGGCTACGTTCGAAATCTTCCTGCCCTGCGCCAGCCAGACGTCTCCATTACCATGCGACGGCCTGGTGCAGGCTTCCGGGAGGCAACATGAGCCTCGGGAGGGGACCGTTCTAGTAGTGGAGGATGAAGGCGTGTTGCGAGTCGCCGTCTCAAGAATGCTGCAAAAGAATGGCTTTGAGGTGATTGAGGCAGGCGATGGCTCTTCCGCCTTAGATCTGGTTCGTGCATATAAAGATAAGATCGACGTGATGCTGCTAGATATAACTTTGCCGGGAGTATCCAGCCGGGAAGTTTTCGAACAGGCCCGGCGCTTGCGCCCTAATCTCAAAGTAATTCTCACCAGCGCCTACGGCAGAGAAGCCGTGGATGCATGCTTTGAAGGGGTGCGAGTTGAGCGCTTCATTCGGAAGCCTTTTCAGTTCGTCGACCTCATGGGTGTGCTTCAGGACGCCTTATCTGCGTGAACCGGTTGCTCAAAGGATTTCAGCAATGCCGCGGCGTCGGCCAGGTCCGGCGTCGTGAAACCCTCGGTGTACTTTCCGTAAATTGTCGCAAGCGCGGCACGCGCCTCCGCGCAACGGCCCTGCCGCTGCCAGAGACGTGCGAGACTCATCGTGGCCCGAAGCTCCCATGCCCGGCTCTGCTGTCGCCGCGCCGTCTGAATGGCCTGCTGGAAACACTCTTCGGCCGTCGCGTCATGATCGCGGGATTGCACCAGTAGTAACTCGCCCTTAAGACGTCGCAGCTCGGCCTCATGGCAGCGCTCGTCTTTTTTCTCCGCGAGAGCAAGGCCCTCCTCCAGCGCTTGCAGCGCGTCCTCAAAACATCCCTGTTGCGTGTAGGCTTCGCCCAGTGCGCCGAATTGGTACGTAAGCGTCAGTTTGGCCCCGGTAGCCTGCCAGGCCTGCAAGCCTTTCACGAGCAGTGGCATGGTTCGATCCCGTTCGCCCTCGAGTAACATTCCAGCACCCTGGAAGAACATGCCCGAGGCGTGCCAGAGTGCAAATCCCTGTTCAGCCGCGATCGTGATTTCTTCCTCAGCCGCGGCTTTGAGCCGCGCAGGAAGCCGGCTCTGTAGATAAAGCCAGCCGCAATGGTGCAGCGAATAATCCAAACTGAAAAGATGCCCGATCCGTCGCGCCAGGGCGACTGTCTCTTCGCTTAATCGCAGCGCTTGATCCGGATAACCGAGATGCCACAAGGCCAAGAAGAGATAACATCGATGGGTGACCGCGGAATTCTGCCCGGTATGGACGGTCCAGGCTCGGTGCTGCTCAGGGTTGTCGCCAAGGGCGAGCGACTGCTGCAAATGATCGCGAGCGCCTGAAAAATCGCCGCGGTAAAGCATAGTCAGTCCCGGCATGAATAGCGCTTCCCTACGCATGCCGGGATCTGGGTACTGTTCGGCGAAATCGAGCCCTTCGGCGGCCAGATCCATGCACAGCCTAAGCTCCCCACGAAGCAGGTGCCAGCCCCAGATGCCCCACAGGACGGCAAACAACTCGGTGGCCTGGCCAATCCGTTCGCACAGCACGCGCGCGCGGCGGAAAGCCAGCCCGGCCTGGTCCGTTGCCCATCCGTTAACCGTCTGATAAGCCATCCCCAACGCCATCAGGAGCTGGAGCCCCTGGGCATCGCGCTCGGGTGACTCGCCTAGCGCATCGAGCAACGCCAAGCCTTTCGTTAAGTGGCCAATCGCCTCGATGTCCGCCGATCGCTCCCGCGACCGCAGCCCAGCCTGCAACCAATAGCCTATGGCCTTCTCGGTAAGCCCCGCCTCAGTCATGTGCCGAGCGAGCAACTCAGGCTGTGTCTCCACGTTGGAGCGGAACTGTGATTCCAGCACTTCTGCGATCCGCCGGTGGAACTGTTGCCGCTGAGCCTTGATCAGGCTGTTGTAAAGCGCATCTTCAAGCAGGGCATGCTTGAAGACGTAAGTGCAGCCCGGCGGCCGGCCCTTGGGGTACAGGATTTCCGCCCGTACCAGTTTGACCAGCTCCGCCTGAAGTGCCGGCTCATCCAAGGTCGTGACGGCAGCCAGCAGCTCATAGCTGAACTCGCGGCCCAGCGTCGCGGCTAACGGGGCCACCTCCCGCTCGCAATCCATCCTTTCCAGGCGGGCCATCACCAGGTCCTGAAGCGTCGCCGGAATCTCGCGTCCCAGCAGTTTTTCGATGCCGGCGCCGGCGTCACCCTTCCCCACAACCCCCGACTCTTGCATCAGCTTGGTAAATTCTTCGACAAACAGCGGCACGCCGCTGGTCCGATCGAAGATGCGCTGCACCAAGGCGTCTGACACGTCGCCGTTCATCTTTCGTCGCATCAGATCGCCGACCTGCCGCCGGTTGAGCCGGCTTAGGGCGAGGCTGGTTTGGTGGGCCACCGCCGGCCATGGCGTCTGGAACTCGGGTCGAAAGGTAAGCAGCGTGAGAACACGCTCGTGCAGGCCTTCGGCGACGAACCGTTTCAAAAATTCAAGAGTGGACGCGTCCACCCAATGAAGGTCCTCGATAATGAGCAATACCGGACGACGGCTGGAATATGCCCGGAGCCACTCCATCATGGCCAGAAACGTTTCTTCTCTCTCTCGGACCGGAGACAGACCGAGAGGGAGATAGTGCGCTCCCAGCGGCAAGGAAAGGAGTGACGCTAAGAGCGGCACGAAGTCTGGCCGAGCCAGTTCGTACTCTCCCAGGTGGCGAACCAGCCGGTCAAAGCGGCCCGAAGGTGTGTCGTCGCGTCCAAAGCCGAGGATCCGCTCGAAGAACTCCACCACTGGAAATAGGCCCGTGTTCTGGAAGTGCGGCGAGCACCGCCACTCCACTATCGGCGACTCGTGTACTGGAAGAACACTGGAGGGAGAAAGATGCAGCTCCGTTGGGTACGTGCCAGTCTGGCTCTGTACGTGACATTTGATGGTGTGCACCAACCGCGATTTGCCTAAGCCGGGCTCGCCAACGAGTAAGACCACCTGACCCATGCCGTCCTGGGCCTGCTCCCAGCGGTCCTTCAGCAGGCTCACTTCGAGGTCACGGCCAGTCAGCGGCGTGAGGCCGTCCGGCGCCGCCGCTTCTACAGAATTCCAGACGTCGCCCACTCCCAGCACCTGAAAGAGCTCGATGGGTTGCGACGCCCCCTTAATCTTTTTGTGGCCGAGGCTGGCGCAATTGAACTGACCGCGGAGCAACCGGTGGGTGGCCTCGCTGCAAATCACCTGGCCGGGCTCAGCCGCGTCTTCGAGCCGAACAACCACATTCCGCACCTCTCCCGCCAGCGAAACGCTGTCTTCGCTTTCCTCAACCACCGCCTGCCCGGTGTGAATACCAACCCATGGATTCAGATCCAGCGTGTGTTTGTGCCTGACATGCTCGCCGACTAGGCGCATCTCATCGACGATGCCAAGCCCACTCCGTACCGCGTTGAGGGCGGCGTCCTCGCAAGCCGGGTAACCGAAGCAGGCTAGAAGCCCCTGTTGGTTGCACTGCAGCACCCTTCCCCGTAACGGGAGTATGGAGCGCTCGCAGGCGTCCTGGAAAGATCGCAGCACCTGGGCTTGGTCCTCCGCATCGAGGTCCTCCAGATACTCCTTGGAATTGAAAAGATCACCGCCGCAAACCAGGAGGGTGACCTGCCGGCGTTCAGCCTCGCGGGCGCGCCGTCGGGAGGAAGACTGGGTTCGGCTGTAGTCTCGCGACGACCCTGACAGTGCCACCCGCGGCTCATCGATCGCCGGCTCAACGGACACTGACGCCTGTCCGGACTCGGTGTCTCGTTTCAGCCGTTGTAACTCGGCCCGCATGTCGGCGGCGTGTTGGAAACGGAGATTCGGGTCTTTCTCCAGCGCCCTGCGGATAATCGCCTCGAAGACCGGGGAGAGGTCGGGGTTGAGGCGAACCGGCGTCACCGGCTGGCTGCTCAAAATAGCCGCTGCGATGACCGCTGCGTTTTCTCCCCGGAAGGGCGCTATTCCGGTCGCCATCTCGTAGAGGACGATGCCAAAGGAGAACAAATCCGTCCGCGCGTCCAATTCCTTGGCCCGCACCTGCTCCGGGGACATGTAGGCGACCGTTCCCAGCATCGTCCCGGGACTCGTGCCGGTGAGCGGTTCTTCGGGAACGTAGTGCGAAGAGCGAGTGTGATCGGAGCCAGGCAGCATAACCTTGGCCAAGCCGAAATCGAGAATCTTGGCGTGTCTCCGCTTGGTTACGAAGATATTGGCGGGCTTGATGTCGCGGTGCAGGATGCCTTTGAGGTGAGCGGCATCCAGCGCATCAGCGATTTCGATGGCTACCGACAATAGTGTCTCCGGTTCCATGGGACGCCCGGCGATCTGGTTTTTCAAGGTAATCCCATCCAGAAACTCCATCGCGATAAATGCCTGACCCTCTTCCTCGCCAATGTCGTAGATGGTGCAGATGTTGGGATGGTTTAGCGCTGAAGCGGCCTCCGCTTCCCGCCGGAAGCGGCTCAGGCTTTGCGGGTCCTTTGCCAGGTCGTCTGGCAGAAACTTCAGTGCCACCAAACGATGTAAGCGCACATCTTCAGCCTTATACACCACTCCCATGCCCCCGCTGCCCAATTTCTCGTCAACGCGGTAATGGGAGATGATGCGGCCGATCATTGTATTTCAATCCTGAAAGGTGGGCCGGTCACAGGGACGTGTTCCCGCAGCTTCTGTACATCATTGCCGGTGCGGTTTTCCACGTGATCGCTCGGCGCTCCGATAGATGATGAGGACGACCGTTGTAGCGATTCATTCGTTTCATCCCAGCCAACGCTAATGCTCATTGGTGAGCCCTCGCGTCCTCCAGTTTGCATTGAAGTACAGCTTCTAGGGGACTGTCATGGCGCCTGGATACTGTAGATCACTAAACCGTTCACATTCGGTACCAGCAAAAAGTTAATGACCGCCGCGACACTGGTCAAGCCAAACTGCGTGGTGAAGGGGTACAGCACAGGCGAGCTTGGCATACTGGCGTCGACAATCATGAGATTGCCAGGGCCCAGGGGGTCCGTGGCTGGCGGGCTGTTGACGATGGCGAAAATATCCGAGCCAAGAGGCTGCACCACGTAGGTACCTGTGGTCGCAATATCGGTTGTGACATTCTGGATTCCTACGGGGCTCTCCACGTTGGAGATGTCCATGGTCGAAAGTGTCAGGTTGCCATTGATGCTGAAATTAGGAACTCCCGGATTGCGCATGCCGGCAGTATTTCCAGTGACCAGCAGCAGATCGTAATCGTAGCCGAATCCGAGAAAGACGGCCGCGGTGGATACGGTGACCTGCGCCACGGCCTGCATGCTCTGCACGTTATTGACATTGATCACGTCTAACGCGGCAAAGCCGTTGGTGCTAGCGCCTGTCGCGGTGGTGCTGGTGACGTAGGCGGTGTTGTTGTAGGTCCCTGGCTGCAACACCAGCGCATTCGGCTTCACGCTCAAGTTGCTGGAAGCTGCGGAGCCGTTCGGAACAACAGCCGAAATAAAGGCTGGAGACAAAGTACTGAAGTCGTATGCAACGAAGTCCCCGTGCTGCGCGCTAACGGAGGACCCGCTGGTCGTGAACCAGCTCGTGCTGGAGTACCCCACGGTTCCCAGAAAACTAAGATCCGCGAGGTAGGTATACGGAGCAGTGGATAGTTGGGCCAACAACACGGGGCTGTTTGGAGCGGCAAGGCTGTAGACGACGAAGGTGGGTGCGCTACCGGGCCCAACGATGTCCACTAGAATCGCCTGTGAAGTAACGGTATTGATCACGCACTTACCACCATTGCCCGCCAGATCGGCATCGCCAAACTCGCCGGCGTAACTTGGTGTGCTCACATCACTGGTATCGATGATGTTAATGCGATTCGGTCCACAGATGTAAGTGGTGTTTCCGTATATGGCAATGCTGCTCGCGCTGCCGTTTGCAAAACTCAACTGGCCAACCGGCGTGAGATACGTGGGAGGAGGCGATCCCGAACCAGATACTGAAATCCGCGCTGAGGCGCTCACGTATCCGCCGACCGTAATCACCAGCGGATAGTCGGCCGTGGCAAGCGAAGGCACTAAAATGTTCGCCTGCGCCACTCCCGTGAATCCCGGCGTTAGTCCGAGAAACTGTACCGTTGCATTTGTCCCGCCGATAATCGCGGTTGCCGTTGCAGTGGCGGTGGAGATCGGCGAATCGGGCGTAGGAGTTCCATCCGGTACGACGTTGTTTACAGGACCTTGCCCGGTAAGATAGACCACCACCACCGCGCCGGACGCCACGGGGTTGCTCTCGGAATTCGCGGAATAGTCCGTTGCGTTCTGGGCGATCGCATGATTGGCGCTGTCCTGGAAGATTGCGGGCCCGCTGCTCACAACCGGGAACTGGAACAGCCCGCTTTGACCGCCACTGCGCGCAACATACATGTTCGCTGTCCCGGCCGCCAAACCGCTCGGCACTTGAAAGTTGATCTGACCCGCGCTGACAAAAAGCAGGGGCACAGCGATTTGGTTCACGTAGACTGTCGCGCCGGCCAAACTTCGCGGGAGCGGAAAACCTGCGGCTTCTTGCGTTGCATTGGCGAGGTTCGATCCAAAAATGGATGCGAGGCCGCCGGGCGCTACCCTGGGAGCGTAGCTGGCCGCATCGGTGACCGCATTAACTACAGTTTGTGCTCCGGCCACGGCGTGGGTCAACAAGATCAATGCGGGGAGTGCGAGAAGCCCTCTCACGACGCTGTACAAGATGCAGCCTTTAATGAAAAGGTTGTACTTGTTGCTTGCCGGAGTGCGAGAGACGACCCAGACTTTGGCTTCACGGCCGCGCCGTGACCGTCGCTGTTCACGCGTGGGCATACTTTCGGGCATACCTCGATGCGCGCGGCGGCCCGCATGACGACGATTGGCGCTGTCCGAACTGAAGGTTTATCGCCTGGGGGTCGACGGCCCGGACCTGCGTGGGCCGGGCGACCTTGCCTCATGTCACCCAAGCAATTCGTGCTCGTTCGATCCCTGCAGCTACCAATGTGGAATTCGCTCTCAGAATCGGAAAGCCGGCCCAATGCTCACTTGAAACTGATTCATGACTCCGCCGTTTAAGATAACGACGCAGCCGCCGGCGCAGACCAAGCTCTGAAGTTCAGTGTGCATCACTATAGGTTGGTACTCGGCCCAGAGTCGAAATCCCCAGCGCACCGCAGGAAATATTTTGACGCCGGCTCCGATACCAAACGTGAACCTTGTGGCGCTGGACGCTGGACCTGAAAGAAGTGCGGCGCCCAGGCTTCCAGTGACGAATGGCTCGATCTTCGGAGCTTCTTTTAAATCGAACTCGTGTGTAAAATCGCCGAGGAAGCTATTGATCGTAATGGAAGGCCGAAACGAAGCATAGGAACTGGGAAATAAAGGATTCTGCGGGAGGCTAACGTGTGAATTCTGCCCCATCCAACGGAACTCGATCTCGTCATGGCCTTCACCGTCTTCTCCACCGAAACGGTAGCCGCCGGCGAGCCCATAAGTGATGCTGTTTGCCAGTTGCGCATAAAAGTTTGGTGTATCCAGCTGCTCCAAGTGCAATGTACCGTAAAAACTGCCCCCGACCAAAGGCGTAATCTCATACGTCTGCGCGTGGGCCGCCATCAGGCCCGCGCACCAGGCAACTGTCCCTAAGCAACCCACTTTCCGGGCCCAGAACAGCGTAGATATCTTCATTGCTCACCTCTTTTCCGAGCCGGTTCCCAACACACGACAAAGCAGATGCCTACCGCTGTGCCGCAGTCGCAAAATATTCTTGAATCATCCGTTACCCGATCTCCCCGGACTCGGCAAAGCCATCCACGGGAGCGGGCTGACTCCAGCAACGCTCACACGTTCTTCGGCTTGTTCTTGGTTCAAGTGCAAGACCAGGAGCCACGTATCCTGCGCGCGTTCGTCGAGCTAGCGCCAATCAGTCTCGCGATTTTTGATCGCCGCATGCGACTCCTCGGGTAGAGGCTCGATATTTTGATTCCGGAGAGCCTTCGGGGACGTCAATCGAGCGCCACAAGTGTGACTTTTGCCGACCATGCAAAGCCATCCCACACGGATCGGCTTGATCTCGAAGGCCGCCGCAAGGACGGCGCGACATTTCCGAGTGGAGACTGGTCTGGGCCAGATAGTCCGGCCCAACGTTGTACAGGTGGCCGATGTTGGTGTGGTTTAGCGCGGTAAACGTCCCTCAGGGCGCCAGCTCGGGCACCAGTTTGGTGGGGTAGCCTGAATCAACACCGATTCCCGGAGCCGTCGCACGCAAATGTCCGTTTGCACAAACAACGAGGCGGCCAGCACTATTGCTAAGCTCTACCAGTATGGCTAAGCTCTACCAGTATGGCTCCGTCCGGTTTTGGGATGAGCGCAGCGAGCGCGGCAACCAGTCTGCCGTTCACGGCAGCCGTTCCTGAATTGTTTCGTTTCCGCGACGAAAAGCATATCAACGAGAGCTACGCCCTAGGTAGGGGTTTCCCCGATAAGTTAGTGATGCGTTTGCCGGATGGTCCCTGCGCGGGTAGTAATTTTATACTCAGGACTCATGCATTGTGAAGAGCGTGAGCGCCTAACCAGCATTTATCTGCTGGCCGTAGCCGAAAATAACGAAGCTGCCAGTGCTATGGCTACGCTCAACGCCGAGGGTTGGCGCGATGATGCATGGCGGGAGGAGATGAAGGAAATACGCGCGGCTTGCGACGTGGCGCTGAGGGAACTCGACCGGCACAGAGTCGAGCACGGGTGCTAGACTTGCCTATCGTACCCCGTGATCGACATATCATAACCGCATTTTAAGCTGTGGCTCTCTACTTGGTCCGGGAGCCCGCCAAGGCCGAATCAATCGCTCTTCTCGGGCCTTCGTGTCTTAAGGCAATGGCCTTCAACCAGTAGCTGAATTGGACATTCCGGAGTTCCGACCTGCCCGCAATCGTGGCACCGGTCGCGCGCCCGGCCCCATGAATGAGCCGTTTACTTTGAGGCACCCAGTCCTCCGCGAGTTTCTGCACGACTCGCGCAACGTCGATACCGCCTAAGCGACCCCGCTGTACCTGCCCGTGAGACTCACTGAGCGGAACCCGGAACCTTCCCATCTGTCTGTCACGCTCGCCACGCCAGGCCGTTGTGCCCCATCGGCGGTTGCCTGGCTGAGTAAGACGCTGCCTGTCTTCCTTCTCAACCATGGTTGTTCCAGCGTGCAATGGCGTGCATGCGCAACGGCAGCGATGGCCACGATCAATTCTTTCAATATTTTAGAGAAACTTGACCGTTCTGTCGGGCAATATCGGACAATCACTTCAGGCCGCAGGCCGATTTCTGGGCACTCAAACCGGACTTTTCTTGGAGAGTATGTTACCTATAATCAGAATGTTAAATAATCTATCCAGCAGGAGGAGATCCAGATGGGTTCTAGAGGAGCTCTGCGAGTGACCGGGATTTTCGTCTTGCTTATTTGCCCGTTCTGACCAGAACGGCAATAAATATAGTCGATATAGATCGAGCTATAAAATGGCCGTCTGGCAAATTCAGGAAGCTAAGACACGTCTGAGCGAGGTGATCGAAGAGGCCAACACCAAAGGCCCGCAGTTCATCACCCGGCACGGTTCGGAAAGAGCAGTCATCCTTTCCATCACGGACTACCGTGCCCTGACCGCCCACAAACCGAATCTAAAAGAATACCTGCTGGGTGGCCCGAAGGTCGATACCTTCGAGGTGCCACGTGACCGCGATACCGGCCGGAAAGTTAAACTGTGAGCGCAAAGCTGCAATATCTGCTCGACACCAACATCCTGTCCGAGACACGCAAGAAGCAGACCGATGAGCGTGTGATTTCGTTTCTGTCAGCGGCCGAACCATCCGCGCTTTACCTCAGCGTCCTCACGCTCGGAGAGCTGAGGAAAGGGGTAGCGCACAAAAGACGGTCCGACGCCGATGCCGCGAAGAAGATCGCGGCCTGGGTAGATGGACTGGAGTTCAGCTTTGGCGACCGCATCCCCGGTATCAGTGCGGCCACGGCCAAGCTATGGGGGGAATTGTCCGCACAGCGCCCAAGGCCTGTGATCGACACGCTGCTGGCCGCAACCGCGATCGTGCATGAGTTGACGTTTGTCACGCGCAATACCAGCGACGTGCCGGACTTCGGCTTGAAAGTATTTGATCCGTGGAAGAAATAAACGAAAGTTGCCATTGTCCTGCTGAATTGTGGCCAACTCGGAAACTCATCCCCCGGGATCTCCGGCAGTTAGTGACTGAGGCGGGTCGGCGTTATGTGAAGGCCCTAAAGACGGCGCGCCGCAAGGCATGATCTCGCGGCGCTCACCGACCGGAGGAGGCGAGGATAACGTGAGCGGCCGGTATCGGAAAGTTGGCTCTCGGCCCTCCGTCCCGTGGTACCTCTGCGCGCCGTCGGCTCATCCGGGCGTAGGATCGGTGAACGTTGGCCGACCAGGAAAGATCTATTTCCCGAACGCCCTTTGGAGAGCTGAACGACATTCATACCGTGCGAAACTATTCCCGCAACGCGGTGGTAGGTGGAAGAGCGGCGGCGCGGCGGGCCGGAATCCAGCAGGAAATCGCCGCGATCGCCAGAAACAGCGCGATGGTCGCGAGAAACGTGACTGGATCGGTCGGCGGTACACCAACCAGCATCGTCGTCATAAGACGCGTCAAACCAATAGCCGCAACGACTCCGGCTGCGATTCCTGCCGTGCTCAGGCTCAGCCCGTGCCCAACTACCAGCCGGAGAATATTCGACGGCGTAGCGCCCAACGCGATCCTCACGCCGATCTCCGCCGTTCTTAGGCGTACGAACGTCGCCAGCACGCCGTACAAGCCGATGCTGGCCAACAACCAGGCAATCAAGGCGAACAGTCCGATCAGCAGAAGTGAGAAGCGCGTGCCCGCTTGCGCATGCACTACCAAAGCCGGCATCGGCTGCATTTCGCTGATGAGCATGCTTGGATCAAGACTACGCATCGCTGTGCGCACTGCGGGGGCGAGCGCGGCGGGATCACCCGACGTTCGCACCGTCCAGTGATCCACGGATCCGAAATTGACGAAGCCATCGGTCAAGTAGACCTGTTCGTGTCCCGGCTCGGACAGAGACGTGGCTAACTGATGCGCCACAACGCCGATAATTTCCACCCATTCGGGCTCGGGAGTTCGTATCCGGATCAGGATTCGTTTCCCGATCGCCGATTCACGCGGAAACGCCTTGGCCGCCAGTAATTGATCCACGATGACCAGCTTGCGGTCCGGTGCATTGTCTGCTTCGGTAAACGTGCGGCCGGATAGCAAGGGCGTGCGCAGTGTTTCAAAGAAGCCCGGCAAAACGGTTTGCGCGTCCGCTGCCCCGTATTTGCTGGGATCGGCCAGCGCATCCCCTTTGCCCCAACGAATGCTGGAGTATCCACCCGCCAAGGGAGTGAGTGAAGCCGCGGCAACGCTCTCGACGCCCCGCAGTTCGCTCAGCTTCGCGACGATTTCCTGAACTCGTGCGGCGCGCGCTTGCGGTTGCGCATCGGTATTTTGGCGTCCACCCAAAAGCTGGAAGGTGAGCACATGATCGGGATCGAAGCCAAGATCGACATGCTGGAGCGCAATAAAGCTGCGCACCATCAGGCCGGATCCGATCAGGAGGACAAATGAAAGGGCGACTTCGATTACGGCAACGACATTGCGCAGTCCGCCACGTCCCAATCCTGAAGTCCGCCCGCTGCCGCGCAGCATCCCCATTACGTTCGGACGTGAAGCGTTGAGCGAAGGAATCGATCCGAAGATGGCGGCCGCGGCGAGTCCCGCCAGAATCGAAAATTCCAGCACGGTAGAATCGATCACGATGTTCTCAATACGGGGAAGATTGGTTGGGCTGATCGCAATCAGTTCTTTAATTCCCGCATAAGCCAACAAGATTCCCAGAATGGTGCCCGCGCCGGCGAGGACCAGCGCTTCGGATAGCGTCTGCCGGATCAGCCGCCAGCGGCTTGCTCCAAGCGCGCTGCGAACTGCCAGTTCGCGCTCTCGCAGCGACGTCCGTACCAGGAGCAAATTGGCGACATTGGCGCACGCGATGAGCAGCAGGAAAATGACGGCTCCCGTCAAGGTAAGAATAGCCGGGCGCACTTCCGCCACCAGGTGCTGCTGCATGGGTTCAATGTGATAGTGAAAATTACCGGCGCCGTAGATCTGGAAATTCCTGCGTACATCGGCTGCCGCCATTTCGCTCAGTTGTTGAACACGGGCCAGGGTTGCGCCCGGCCTCATCCGGGCGATGCCGCGCAAATAATAAGAGTTTCGATTCTTGTTGTCGTAGCGCACCCGGAGAGCGGTGAAGATATCGGGGTTGCGATCCACATTCGAGCTCGCACGGAACGCCAGCTCAAATCCGGGAGCGAGCGCGCCCACGATCACGGGGCTGCCCGGTGCACCGTTGAGGACCGGATGGCCGAAAATAGCGACGCTTCGACCGAAACGCCGCTGCCAATATTCGTAGCTGATAATAGCCGTGGCGGGAAGCCTTGTCGCGCCGGTGGCAGGCTGTCCGTCCGCATCGTCAAAATCGCGGCCGGCGGCCAGTTTGGCGCCCAGCACCCTGAAAACATTCGGAGTCACCTGCGCGAAGTGAATCTGCTCCGGCGTGCCGTCCTGGGCCGGGACGACGCCGCGGAAAGTGGACACACCGGCCATGTCCTCGAATACCGGCGCAGTGGTTTTGCCCAAGTCCGCATAGTTTTCGTAAGACTCACGCTCGTCGAAAATATTTCGCGTACGCAGGTCGCCGCCGATCACAACCAGACGATTGGGGTCCTTATAAGGCAAGGGCCGCAGCAGGACGGCGTTGGTCACGCTGAAAATGGCGGTGGAAGCGCCGATGCCGAGCGCGATGGTGAGGATTGCGGTAATCGAGACTACGGGACTCTTCAGCAAGGTACGAATCGCATACTTGAAGTCCGTACCGGGCATAGCCATATTATGGATGTTCTCATGAAACGCATTGCGGGAACCCTGTTGTCGCTTGCCGCTGCGGTGTTGGCGCAGACCGGTGCCAGTCCTTGAAAAGCCTGCATGGCGCGCTAAGGCGGTGAATCTATGCTCGGTCCGAGCGCTGACTTGAATTCTGACTACATGCTGGCAGATTGAGCCAATAAGTGGCCGCAGTGGCCATTTTATGGTTCAAGTCTCACGCGCCCCCCTGAGCGGAGGGTATCGCAACGGCCGCCAGTCGCCTTCACCGCCCTTTGGTAGTTGTTAGCCGAGGGAGTGCCGTTTACGATTTGATTTGCAGTGAACGTGTCTGACACGCCCTGCCAACGGCCCATTTACTCGACTTTCGCGTCGAAAATTCCCGTCTCTATTACGCCGCGGTGCTTCATCTGTACGATGACGCGATAGTCGCCTGGGGTGGGAAATCCATAAGGAAAATCGGCTTCGGCTGGCAGGCCGGACATGTGGATGCATGCTGTGATCCTCGCCCGGCGCGGGATTCGCCAAGGCGAGCGCCGCCATGGGTACGGACCCCGAGGGATGCACGTGCGCGAATGCGGTGCCGTCGTTTTTCAGGAACGCCGCATGGCCCAACATTCCCATGTACAGTTCAGCATCCTGGACTGGTGCGCCGTCCCGATCGACCAGGCGGAACTTGAAGATGCCGGACTGACGGGCTTTCAGCGGCGCCGGATCGCGATCCCATACGATGTGCGCGCCATCCGGCGATTCGCCGCGTACGCCAGCGGCATCGTCGCCGCCGATGGGAGTCCCGGCCAGGTCTTCGCGGAACGGTAAGGCTCGCGACCATGGTCTCAGCCAGGCCATCCCGGTGGACCACGTCGCCGTACAACTGGTATTGGCCGGCGGGAATCGGCGGCACGGCATGTGTGAAAACACCGCTCGCCGTCATCTCCGGATGCAGATGCCAGACACGCGCGGCATCCGGCTGCCGAATAATATACAGGTGCATGAGATGGCCGTGATCCGGCAGAAAATCGTCGATCTTGCGTGGGACCGACCAGGCGGGATTGGCCAGGGTCAGCACTAATCGGTCATTCGGAGCCACGCTTGTCTTCACGATGCTGGCCGTCATTTGAAGAGGCCGGTAGAGGCTTCCCGCGAAGTCGCTGGCTTCCGCCGTCCACCAGCGGTCGCCGGCCCAGAGAATCAGGATTACCAGAGCCGCGGTCGCCCCCATCAGAATGCGCGCGCGGCGTTTCGACCTTCTGGTCGCCTGCATGCCCGGTTCGAGCTGCCCTTCACGGACTCCCGCGCCTACGATGCTCACCAGTCCTACCGCGAGGACAATCATCATCACGAACAGCGTCACTCCCAGGGCGAATTGCATCGGCTTGGCGCGCGTCGCCACGGCCGGCACCGGCACCGAGAGCTGGCCCGCTCCCTGCGCGCCGTCGGCTTGGACTCGGACCTGCCATGAGCCGGGCGCCATCATCCATAAGTCCCGGTGAAAAACTGTGCATCTGCCTTGGACCGCTGCATCGCGTCCGGCGTGGGAGCGAACTTGGCGGCTGCGCCAGTCAGCGGCGTGGGCGTGACGTGAATTGCTCGAATATCCGGCGAGGCGCAGCGGATTTCGATCTCAGCGACGCCCGGGATCACCGACGGCGGCCGGATGGTGACGTACATCGGGTACGGACCGGCCGAGCCTTCGAGGAACACGTCGGGGGAACCGACATGTGCGTAGGCGCACGCCGCGGTCCATGCGACCAAGAGCGCGCGCCGCATCATCGCTGAACCGTGCGCATCCACTCACCCCACCCGACGCCGATCCGCGACGTGACGATCGCGACCAACCAACCGATCCCCAGCAACGTCCAGAAGTTGCGTTCGGGCCGCAGAAAGATCGAAAGAGCTTCATACGAGTCGGATGGATTACCGTAGTCCCGGTATATGGTTCCGAAAAAACCGTTCGCGGCCGCGGGCGTCATCAAGAAATACGCGAAGGTCCACTGCACCGCGAGAAAAACCAGGAAGAAGACCGAGCCCAGCGCACCGGCCTGAAGCCATCGATTCGACCCACCGCAGACGCGGCCGCAGCAGATCGATGGCAATGGCCGGTACGATCAACAGCAGCGGAAAATCCGGCGGGATGAACTGGGTTACCGGATTCATTACCGGACCCAGCTTGGGTTCGGCGGGGAACAGCGGCAGAATCCATATCAGCGATGCCGTGAAGAGCATGTACACGGAGGCGACGATGGTCGCGCTCCAGCGCCGGTCCGATGCGATGGCGACTCCGATCAGCGACGTGGGCACCGCGATCGCGACCGAAATGTAGAACCACGCGGTGTGTTGCAGGACATGACCGGTGTGCTCCATGGTGAGGATCTGCAACACCACCACGATCATCGATCCGAGATACAGATACAACCAGCTCAACCGCCGCCGTTCGTCCCCGTGGGAGCGATTCATGTAGCCGAGCACCAGCATCAGCGCGCCGATCTCGATGGCAAGTATCCCCGCCGCCAGCACCATGTGCGGCGGGCTCAGGATCTTTACGTCGAGCCCATAGGCGTTGTGCCACCAGTCGTCGAACGGCGCCGAGACCAGCATCGCAATGCCGCCCCAAGCTGTAACGAACGCGCCCAGCGGGCCGTGGAAACCCCACATCCGCACCGACGATGCGCGAACCGCGGGCAGGCGACCGAACGTCGTCGCCAGGATCAGGTACGCCGACGAAATTCCTGCGATCACGCCACATAGATAAATCGCGACGTGCGGCGGCGTCCAGAAAGTATCGCGGCCAATCGAGCGGTGCCAGGAGATGTCCCAGTGCACGCCGATCATCGCCGAGGTGACGCCAATCACCGAAACCCACAGATACCAGGGAATGGTCGAGAGAGAGATGGCGCGTGGCTCGGCACGCGCCGGAAACGCAATGCTGTCCGCCATCCCTCTATAATTTCACACCTTACTCGGGGAGCCCTGATCGCGCTCCCGAACACGCACCCTCAGGCAAACAGACGAAGCTCGTCTTGCGCTAACGTTACCATCAGAAGAAAAGAGAGGTGTTGAAATGAAGTTTCGCAAGCATCTTCTACCGGTTGCCCTGGTTGCTGCCCTCTACTGTGTCGCAACACGTGCTATTGCCGACGACACCGCGGACCGCATTTTTTACAACGCTAGGATTTTCACCGGGGAGCCGGATCGTCCTTACGCCGAAGCCGTGGCCATCCGAGGCGACAAAATTGTTGCGGTCGGGAACCGAGGCGACGTGGCAAAGGCGGCAGGCACGCAGGCGGAATCCGTTGACCTCCACGGGAAATGGTTGCTTCCGGGCTTCATCGATAGCCATAGCCACTCCATTTCCGGTGGGGTTTCGCTTATCTCGGCCGATGTGAGCGACAAAGTTCAGACCATGGATGAGCTGGTCAGATTCGCCGCCGAGGCCAAGAAAAGCGGCACAGGGATGGTGGGAGACACTCTGTCGATCACCGGAGTTCCCTTGATGTTCTGGTCCAAGATTGACGAACTCAACAGCCGATTCAGCTCCGGAATCTTTGCGGACCAACCGGTCTTGCTGGCCGGAATGGATTATCACACCGGATGGGCGAACCGCACGTTACTTCGCCGGGCGGAGATCGCCAAGGATTTTATAAGCCGTCTCCCGGAAGCGGACCGTAAATACTACGGAACCAACTCGAATCTCGATCCCAATGGTTTTGTTGTGGACGCAGGATTGAGAAAGGTGCAGGCACATCTGCCGCCGCCCACCAGCGATCAACTGCTCCGAGCAGGCCACGCCGCATTGCAGTACAACCACAGCCTGGGGATCACGTCGTGGTTGGATCCGATTGTGGACGAGTCCACCTTGGCAACCTACCGCAAACTCGCTGAACGCGGGGAACTGACGGCGCATGTTGCCGGTTTCGTTCAGGTCTACGCTCGTAAACCTGCGGAGGAATTAGCGAATGTCGAGAGGCTCCGGCAGCAATTCAAAGGCGTCGCCAACCTCACGGTCCCCGGCGTAAAGATTTTTGCCGACGGAGTTGTGGAATTTCCTTCGCAGACCGCGACGCTGTCGAAACCGTATCGCAACTCGGGAAAAAACGGCGAGTTGCTGTTCGATCCGGCGCTTTTTGCGCAACTGGCGATCGCGGCCGACAAGCAGGGCCTCATCGTGCATGTGCATGCGATCGGTGATCAAGCGGTGAAGGAAGCGCTGAACGGCATTGAAGCGGCGCGCAAGGCGAACGGCAATAGCGGCTTGCCGCACACCATCACCCACGTTCAATTTGCGGATCCAGAGGACTTCCCGCGTTTTCACCAGTTGGGCGTTATCGCGGCGCTGCAGCTACTCTGGGCCAGCGCGGGTCCAGACTCGATAGAGATCGTCAAACCCTACGTTGATCCCGACATATATCAGTGGCAGTATCCAGCCAGGTCCCTCCTGGATAACGGAGCAATCATCTCAGGGGCGAGTGATTGGCCGGTTTCGACTGCCAACGTGTTCCTGGCCATATATGAGGCCGAAACGCGTCGCGGCCCGGAGGGTGTCCTAGATGCTTCACAAAGAATGCCTCGCGAAGCCATGCTCTACGCCTACACCAGGAACTCGGCCCGCGCTATGAATCTACAGGACACCATTGGGTCGATCGCGGCAGGCAAGCAGGCCGATTTGGTTCTTTTGGATCGGGACGTCCTCACGGTTCCCGCGGAAGAGTTGAAAGATACCAAGATCCTGTGGACCATGGTAGGCGGCAAAACGGTTTACCAAGGCGCTGAGAAGTAGAAATGAAACTCGAGGCGGCGACGAAGTGCGACACCTGCCACGGCGACATCGCCGCAATGGACAAGCCTTCAGTGGCGAGTCCTAGACGGCGAAAAATCGATTGTTGACATGCGGGCCGACTTGCGGCATTCTTACTCAAACGTTGTGTTATCTCTGTAAGGCTGGTTAAACCCCATCCAAGTGGCTGGTGAATGAAAGGGGAGTCTTTCGTCATGAGACCACTAAGCTTCTGTGCGTATCTTGTTTGCTTGCCACTGACAATTGGCTTGGTTATGCCGTTGGCGGCTCAGACGGCCACCGGCACGATCACAGGACGAATCACCGATGCTTCTGGATCGATCGTTGCCGGCGCCACCGTGGAACTGACCAGCACCGAGCGCGGAATCGTCACCACCGCCCGCAGCAATGACGCCGGGATCTATCTGTTTCCCACCGTTCAGCCGGGCAACTATCGAATTGCGGTCCAGAGGGAAGGTTTCAAGAAGGCGGAAGTGGCCCAGCTGGCCGTCAATGTCGGCGACCACATCGAGGAGAGCTTCCGGCTGGAGGTTGGCTCGGTAAAGGACGCCGTGACCGTGGAGGGAGCAGCGGGTCTGGTGGACACGCTTTCATCCACCGTCAGCTCGGTTGTCACCGGGGCCCCGATTCAGGATCTGCCCCTGAACGGCCGCGACACCCTGCAATTGGCCCTGACGCAGCCGGGCGTCATGCCGGCGCCGGGCGCTCCGTTCGGCGCTTCGGCGGGTGTTCCCTCAGGTGAGTTCACGATCGCGGGCGGTCGGGACAATGCCATCACTTACCTTCTGGATGGAGGAAACAATACATCGGTCACTTACGGAGCGCCGGTGGTAGATCCCAATCCGGACACGGTGGGCGAGTTCCGCATCATCGAAAACAACTATTCGGCGGAATATGGACGCAGCAACGGGGGAGTGGTGAGCGTGGTGACCAAGTCGGGCACCAACCAGGTACATGGAACCGCCTATGACTATTTGCGAAACACGGACTTCAACGCCAACAACTTCTTTAACCAGGATACGCCCGGCAGCTACCAGCCGCGGCCCATCTTGAGACGCAATCAGTTTGGCGCAACCTTGGGCGGTCCCATCACCTTGCCAAAACTGGTCAATGGAAAAGATCGGTTTTTCTTTTTCTTCGGTTACCAGGGGCAACGACAGGACAGCGTTTTGGTGGGGCCGCAGGTGACTACTTTTACGCCGGCGGAGCTGGCCGGCGATTTCTCTCACGCCGTCAACGGCGGACCCGATCCCAATGTAGTCAGTTTTCTTCAGGCGAACCCTTATTACCAAGGCAATCCCCAACTCGCGGCGCAGGGCATCATCAACCCGGCCAGTATCGACAAGGTGGCGCAAGCCTACATCTCGAACAACCTGATTCCTACCAGTCCAACCGGCACCCTGACTCCCAATGGAGCCGCACTCGACAACCGGGACGAGTTTCTCGTGAAGACCGACTTTAACATCACAGCGAATGACCGGCTGAGCGTGACGTTAGTTCGATTCCACAACCCGCAGGACTACCCGTTCGTCCTCGCCTCCGCTCCGAACGTTCCGGGTTATCCAGGCTTGGACAAATTCGATAACTATTTCGGGACCATCGCGTACACCAAAGTGATTTCGCCGAGCGTCGTCAACGAGTTCCACTTTACCGCCCAGCGGGACAACAATAGCCTGAACTATCCGGCGGCGAATTTGCCCAAGCCTGCCGCTTTGGGAGTAAACGTGACACCCGACCTTGCAACCGGGCCCCCGCAAATCCTGTTCGATGCGAGTAACCTGCTTCTGGGCTTCAACATCAACGGTCCTGCCGATTTCGCGGACACCAGCTACAGCTATTCGGACACATTCACCTGGATTCGAGGACGCCACACGTTTAAAGCGGGAGCCTCTCTAGGCTTCGTTGAGAACAACGCCTTCTTCGCCTATGCGGCTAATGGCGTCTTTTTATTTGACGGCCCATTCGGCATCGGTTCCGGCACCGACCTGGCTGATTTTCTGTTCGGGCTTCCGGATTTCTTTTACCAGTTTCCAAGAGCCTTCAGCTCCGTTCGCAGCCATCAAATCGGCACGTTCTTACAGGATGAATGGAAGGTTGCTCCAAATCTGACTTTGACGCTCGGCCTTCGGTACGAATACTCCTCGCCGAAGAGCGACCCGCAGGACAGGAACTATATGATCATTCCGGGGGATCAATCGGTCAAATATCCGAACTCTCCACTCGGGCTGGTTTATCCGGGCGACCCCGGCGCTCCTTCCACGGGTGTAAACTTCGCGGACCGCAATGATTTCGCGCCCCGCCTTGGGATCGCATGGGATCCCTTCGGCAAAGGAAAGACCAGCATCCGGACAGGCTTCGGCGTTTTCTACGACGTACTCCTGGCGCAGGACAACCAGTATCAGAACGGCACCCCTCCGTTCTACTCGGCCGCTTCCTTCCCGCTGTCCGCTCCGACAAACGGAGCCGCGCCCACCTTGCTCGAAGATCCCTACGGATCCGCTGGCGTGACGAATCCGTTTCCTTCCAAGCCGATCTCGAAGAACATAAATTTCGCAACAGCGGGATTCCTGCCGTTCGGAGCGTCTAGCGTGTTTCTCGATCCCCATATGCGCACGCCGTACACCTACCAATACAATTTCAGCATCCAGCAGAGCATCGGCAACGGTATGGCGGTGGAACTGGGTTACGTCGGCAGTTCGTCCCACAAGCTCACGGCAGTGCACGATGGCGATCCCTTTATCCTGGGTACCACCACCCGCATCTTGAATACCGAGCCAGGATTGCAGATTCCCGACGCCTATTCCTCGATGTTCACGTTCGGCAACTTTGCCAACGCCAACTACAACGCCATGGTGGCCAGCATAACTAAGCGAACGGGAGACCTACGCGGCATCGGCTCGGTTTTCTTTACAGCCTCGTATACCTGGGCGCACAATCTGGATGACGCCGACGGATTTGCTCGAAACAGCGAGATGGTGTCCTATTACGGCAAGAGCCTCACCTATGCTTCCGCCGACTCCGACGTTCGCAACCGATTCGTTCTCAGCGGTGGCTGGGACCTGCCCTTCGCGAAACTCTGGCCCAGCGGCCCCAAACGCCTGACCGGTGGTTGGAGCTTGTACCCGATTGTGAGCGCTCAATCCGGCCTGCCGGTCAACGTCAATGCGGGTCTGGTGCAGGATTATGTGACACCGGGCCCCTCCGGCGACGGCGATCAGGGACTGGTGCGGCCAGACTGGGCCGGCGGCAGCGGCGGGACTTTAGATCCTCATCAAACGCAGACCTTCACCGTGAACGGGGCGCCCATCACCGGCCATTTCTTTTTCAACCCTAGCGGGTTAACGATTCCGGCCTGCTTCTACAGTTCAGCGCCTCCCGGGACGTCGGGAGGATGTCCCGCGCCGACTTACGGCACGCTGGGCAGAAACGCGTTCCGGGGACCCGACCGCATCAACTTTGATCTCGCGCTCGAGAAACGCACCAACCTGCTCGGCGAACGAGTTCATTTGGATTTCCGCGCGGAATTCTTCAATGTCCTGAACCACACTGAATGGCAGTCGCCGCTCTCGACCACTCCGATCTCGTCCCCGCTGCTGGGCCAAGTCACATCTACCTACGATCCGCGAATCGGTCAACTCGCGCTAAAGCTTGTCTATTGAGGAACTCGCCGCCAGGAGAACGGGCCAGGAGAACGGAAATGACGAATGCGAGACGATGTAGCGGACTTGCCGCGCTGCTGGTGTCCATGATCGCGACAGCGGGCGCGCAGCTAAAGCCCGCAAGCGGTGAGTGGCAGAGCTACGGCGGCGACAAGGGCTTCTCAAGGTATTCTCCCCTGGCTCAGATCAATGGCGAGAACGTCTCGAAGCTGCACGTTGTGTGGCGGCGCGGCGCGCTCGATCCGCAGGTCGTGGACAAGTTTCCGGACTCAGCCCGTCAAACTACTTCCGTGGGACGCCGATCATCGTGAACGGCGTTCTTTACGCGCCCGACGGCGTGGGGCTGGTCGAAGCCTTCGACGCCGCCACCGGCCGGACCAAATGGGTGCAGCAGCCGGTGGAACCGACGCTGCGCGAAGCCGCGGGACAAAGCACGCGCGGCGTAGCTTATTGGCGCAAGGCAAACGATGAGAGAATCGTTTCCATTCGCCGCGATTACCTCTATGCGATCGACGCGAAAACCGGCCAGCCGCGCCGCGACTTCGGCGAGAACGGCCGCGTCTGGCTGAACCGCCACACTCCCGACGACGCAGGCTACTTCGGATTTCCCGGACCATTTGTGGTCAACGATGTGATCGTGGTGGGCGGCAACGGCGGCGGCAAGACCGGCGAGGGTTACGGCGACGACGGTTTTGAATCGCACTCCGCGCCCGAAGACATTCGCGGTTACGACATCCACTCAGGCAAGCTGATCTGGACCTTCCATGTTCTCCCGCATAAAGGCGAGCCAGGCTATGAGACCTGGGGTAAGGGATCGGCCGAATATATGGGCAACATGGCGGCCTGGGGTTCGATGACAGCCGACGAGCAGCTCGGCTATGTCTACGTGCCATTGAGCGCGCCCACAGTGTCCTATTATGGCGGCCATCGGCCGGGCAACAACTTGTACTCGGATTCCTTGGTGGCGCTGAACGTCAAGACCGGCAAAGTGGTGTGGTACTTCCAGATGGTCCATCACGATCTTTGGGATTACGATTCGGCCACGCCGCCGGTGCTGGCTGACATTACGGTGGACGGCAAGCGGATCAAAGCCGTGATCGCGTCGAACAAGACAGGCTTCCTTTATGTGTTCGATCGCGTCACCGGCAAGCCGGTCTGGCCCATCGAAGAGCGACCCGTGCCGCAGTCGACGACGCCGGGCGAAGCGACGTCAGCCACGCAGCCGTTCCCGACCAAGCCGCCGGCTTTCGACCGGCAGGGATTCACCGAAGACGATTTGATCGATTTCACACCGGAGCTGCACCAGAAGGCGCTCGCGATTGCGAGCCAATACAAGCTGGGGCCGCTGTTCACGCCGCCGTCCCTGATCGCCGACGGCAAAAAGGGCACGCTTGCCATGCCGAGTGCGTGGGGTTCGGGCAATTGGAACACCGGCGCGTTCGACCCGGAGACCGCAATCTACTACGCCGTGTCGATGACGCAGCCCACCGCTTATGGATTGAAGAAGACCACCGATCCGAAGGCCACTATGGCTTATTGGGTGCCGTTCGGCGAAGATGAGCCGCGACCACCTGCTCCGGCGCGCCCCGCTCGCCGGCAGCGCGAGTTGCTGCCGGGCGAAGAACCGGAGGATTATCCCGAGCCGCCGGATCCGCTCAAAGTGGACGGCCTGCCGCTGATGAAACCGCCCTATGGGCGGATCACCGCGTTCGATATGAACACTGGCACGAAGCTGTGGATGGTCCCGAACGGCGACGGCCCGCGCAACAATCCGCTATTGAAGGATCTGCATCTGCCGCCGCTCGGTAATCTCGGCCGGCCGGTGGCGCTGGTGACCAAGACGCTGCTCTTTGTCGGCGACGCGAGCAACGCGCTGTTTGGACGGGCCGGGATCGGCGGACCGGCCAAGTTCCGCGCGTATGACAAGGCGACGGGCGCCTTGATCTGGCAGATGGATCTGCCGGTGGGCACGACCGGCGGTCCGATGACGTACCTGGCGAGCGGGCAGCAATTGATCATCGTGCCGATCGGCGGAAAGGGCTATGGAGCCGGCTGGCTCGCGTTAGGTTTGACGGGCGGGGAAGCGCCGGCTGTGACCACGACCGCGATCCCCACCGTGGCGGCGACGTTCAACGCGGAGCAGGCCGGGCGAGGGCAAAAAGCATTCGAGAATCATTGCGCGAGCTGCCATGGGGCAAAGCTGGAGGGCGGCGCGCACGCGCCCGCGCTCACCGGGCGCACCTTCTGGATGCAGTGGGATCAGCAAACCGTGCGAGCGCTCTATTCCACGATCATCAGCACTATGCCGCCCGACGCGCCGGGAACATTGAGCGAGGACGACGCGCAGGCGATCGTCCAGTATGTTCTGCAGGCCAACGGACTGGCGCCGGGTGGAGCGGAGATCGAGCGCTCGAATCAGTTGAACGGTCTCAAGATGACCCAGCCGAAGTAGCGACCGGGTGAAGCGGCTGCATGGCGAAGGCGCGCACCGTGGAGACACTGTGCCGGAACGTCAAACCCTGGCGGCCAGGCGACCAGATCCAACGTTGGGTTGGGTCGGGGCTGTTGGTGGCCGAACGGCAGTTCCACAAAGTCATCGGCCATCGCCAGATTCCGCTGTCGCTATCCTCGATGGCCAACGCTGCCTCTAAGAAATCGATTGCGCGGGCGGCCAAAGCGCTGGGCAAGAGCGTGACTATTCGGATCTCGGATGCAAATAGGGACAGCGATGGATCCGGCAATCGGGCGAACGCCTGGTGCGCCCAGCCGGCTCTCGGCGTGGTACAACGAGAACACTATGAAGTCTCTCTCGAAACTGCTGGCGCTGGCCGCTCTCGCAACCGCCGGCGCATTCGCCCAGATGGCTCAACCCCTGGTCAGTGAGAACACCACGCAGATTTCCGAACATGTCTGGGCGATCATGGGCTTTCCCAACATCGCCATCGTCGTCGGTAGCCACGCAACGCTGGTCGTCGATACGGGCATGGGCCCGAAAAATGGAGCCACCGCCGCGCGCGTGGCCGCAAAGCTCGCGCCCAATAACCACAAGCTGTTCCTCACCACCACGCACTTCCATCCCGAGCACGCCGCTGGTGAGCCCGGCTTTCCTGCCAGCACTATCCTGATCCGCAACGCCCTGCAGCAGCAGGAAATGGAGAAGCACGGGCAAGAGATGCTCGACATGTTCAGCAATGGTTCGGCGCAAAATAAGGAACTGCTCGCAGGCGTTCGATTGCGCCCTCCAGACGTGATATTCGATCAGGAAGCGACAATCGATCTGGGCGGCGTCGCGGCGCGCCTGATCTGGTTCGGCCAAGCCCACACCAAGGGCGATGAGCTGACTTTTGTAGAGCCGGATCGCACGCTGATTTCGGGCGACGTGGTGCAGAACAAAACCATACCGATGATCTTCGGCGACGGCGGCACGCCCTCCACCTGGCTCGCCGTAGTGAATAAGGTCGCCGGCCTGAATGCCGCGCACGTCCTGCCCGATCACAGCGCTCCCGGCGATGGTTCGCTGGTGGCGGCCGAACGCGACCTGATCTCGGAAATCCGCAACCGGGCTCTCGCGCTCAAGACTAAGGGTATCTCGGCCGAAGACGCCGGGAAAGAAGTCAGCGCCGCACTCAAAACGCTGCATCCCGATTGGCCCAATACCAACGCGGCCGCTTTCGTCAAGAGCGTCTACGCCGACTCACAATAAGACGCGCTCGAAGCCCCTCAACCCAGGTGTCAACCCAGGTGTCAACCCAGGCACTCGGCCCGCGCGGAAAGAATATACAATGATTCTCGCGCCACGTTGCGGCGCGGCGACAAGGAGCTGTATGCGGGCAATTGGGGCTTTGTTCGGAATAGCGATATTGACGTGTGTGTCTGCGTTTGCGCAGCGTGACCAGGCGCCTACAGGCTTCAACCTGGCGGGGATGTGGTCCGGCATGTATCACGAGGACGAGCTTGAGCGCACCGACCCCGGACCGCCTCCCGGCGATTACACCGGCATCCCTATCAACGACGACGCCCGCTATCACGCGGATTCCTGGGATGCGGACCTGGTCTCCGTGATGGAACACCAGTGCATCCCGCACAACGCGATCTACAGCATGCGCGGGCCTGCCAATTTGAACATTCACGCGGACATCGATTCCTCCACCGGACGGCTGCTCGCTTACGTGATTGACGGCACTTTTGGCGGCGCCACCAGAACCATATGGATGGACGGCCGCCCGCATCCGTCCAAATTCGCCGCGCACACCTGGGGCGGATTCTCCACCGGCGCCTGGGAAGGCGACACGCTGAAAGTGGTAACCACTCACATCAAGGCCGGCTATCTCCGCCGCAACGGAGTCACATTCAATGACACGGCCACGCTGACCGAATTCTTCGACCTCCACGATAAATACCTCACCGTCACAACCCTCGCGTACGATCCCATCTACCTGACCGAGCCTCTGCTTAGAACCGAAAGCTTCGTGTGGAATCCTTATCAGCCGCTCGCGCCTCCGCATGCCTACGGGGCCGCGTGCCAACCGGCGCCTGAGCTTCCGCGCCCGTACGGTTGGGTGCCTCATCACCTGCCAGGCGCCAACACCGTGGTAAGCGACTTCTCGAAAGAGTACGGCATCCCCTTCGACGCCACTCGCGGCGGCGCGGAAACCATGTATCCCGAATACCGCGAGAAGCTGAAGACCATGACGATTCCTCCGCCCCGCATTTTTCTCATGAAATTCGAGCAGGAGCATGAGGACGTCCCGGGGCGGAAAGCCCCCGCCCAGGAACCCTCCAAATGAGGCCGCTCGTTTGGATGCCGCTGTTGGCTTCTCTTGCCTTCGCCCAGCCGCAATCGGGCATCGAGGTTCTCCATGTTCGCGGCAATGTTTATATGTTCGCCAGCGACCAGGGCAACATCACGGTGCAAGTGGGCGAGCATCCCGACAACGACGGCGTCCTGATGGTCGATACCGGCGCCGCCGCAACCACGGACCGCGTGGTCGCGGAGCTGCGCAAGCTCACCGATAAGCCGGTGCGCTACCTGGTCAACACCAGCGCCGACCCCGATCACGTGGGCGGCAACGCGGTCCTCAGCAACGGCGGCAGCTCGCGCGGAGAAGGAGGCAATGGACCGCGAGCGGCCGAAGTGAATATCTATGCGCAGGACAACGCGCTGGCGCGGCTCAGCGCACCCGAAGCGCACATCCCGGTGGCGGGGCTTCCCACCATGACCTTCGAACATCTGAAGGACTTCACCTTCAATGGCGAAGGCGTGCAAATCTTTTCGGAAGCCCCCGCGCACACCGATAGTGACGCCATCGTCTTTTTCCGCGGCTCCAATGTAATCAGTGCCGGCGAGATTTTCAGCACTGTGGGATATCCGGTGATCGATCTTGCCCGCGGCGGCAGCATTCAGGGCGAAGTCAGGGCGCTCAATCACCTGCTCGAGCTCACCGTGCCCGAGATCGCTCAGGAAGGCGGCACCATGGTAATCCCAGGTCATGGCAGGCTGTGCGACGAAGCCGACGTCACCGAATATCGCGACATGGTTACCATCGTTCGCGACCGCGTTGCCGACCTGGTTAAGAAAGGGAAATCCCTCAGCGAAGTCCAGGCCGCGCGCGTCACCCGGGATTATGACGGCCGCTTCAGCCAGCCAACCTGGACGGGTGAAAGGTTCGTTGAGTCCATTTATAAGAGCCTCAAGCCAACCGGGAGCCAATAACAATGAGATCGCGATTTGTTCTTATCGCCGGCGCGGCCGTCGGACTGTGTGTGCGGGCCGCGATTTTCGCGCAGGCGCCTCCCGGAACGGGCCTGAGCGCCGAGGCAGCCGCGCCCATCGACTTGACTGGCTTTTGGGTTTCCGTCGTGACCGAGGATTGGCGGTACCGCATGCTGACCGCGCCCAAGGGCGACTATTACAGCATTCCTTTGACGCCCGAAGCGCGCAAAGTGGCGGATACGTGGGACGCGGCACAAGACGTTGCCCAGGGCAAGCAATGCCTGGCTTATGGCGCGCCGGCTTTGATGCGTCAGCCCGGCCGCGTGCACATCGCCTGGGACAACGACCATACGCTGAAGGTCGAGATGGACGCTGGAAAGCAGACCCGCCTGTTCGCTTTCGCCGCGCCGCGCCAAGCGGGTGAGGCCAGCTTGCAAGGCAGTTCGCTGGCCCACTGGCAATCCCCTCAGATCACGCGCTTCTACACATCGAAGATCAGCGCGCAGGATCCAAACACTCCTGGATTCCGCGGACAAGCCCCGGTGGGATCGGCGCCGCCCGATACGCGCAAGCTCGGCGGCACTCTCAAGGTGGTGACCACCCATCTAAAGCCCGGATATCTTCGCAACAACGGCGTGCCTTACAGCGCCGACGCGGTGCTCACGGAGTATTATGATATCCATCAAGATGCCGGCCAGGAGTACCTGGTTGTTACATCGATCGTGGAGGACCCGCAGTATCTCTACGTCCCGTGGGTTGTCAGCAATCAGTTCCGCCGCGAACCGGACGGATCGAAATGGAACCCGCACGGTTGCGAATGAATCTGATACGGACCGTTTTTGGATTGAGCCTCGCAATGCTGGCCGCGTACGGCCAGAACAGATTGGACGGGGTGATCGATATCCATGTGCATAGCGGCCCCGACAGCACCCCGCGATCCATCGACGCCCTCGATTTGGCGAAGCTCGCCAAACAGCGTGGCATGCGCGGCCTGGTGCTCAAGAATCATTACGAGTCCACCGCCGCGCTGGCTTACGTGATTCGTAAGGAAGTGCCGGGCATCGAAATTTTCGGCGGCATTGATCTGAATCGTTCCGTAGGCGGCGTGAACCCGACCGCTGTCGAGCGAATGGTCCTGATGAAAGGCGGATGGGGCCGTGTGGTTTGGATGCCGACGTTCGACTCTGAAAACCAGGTGCGGTTTTCCAAAGAGAATCGCCTCTTCGTGCCGGTGGCCAAAGATGGCCGGCTGTTGCCAGAGGTAGTGCAGGTGATCGCATTGGTTGCCAAGAATCAATTGACGCTCGAAACCGGACACTCTTCGCCCGAAGAAGGGCTCCTGATTCTTCGGGAGGGTAAGCGGCAAGGAGTGCGGCACATGGTGGTCCCGCATGCCATGGCGTCGCCGGTGCGAATGACGATTCCGCAGATGCAGGAAGCCGCGAAGCTCGGCGCGTACATCGAGTTCGTGTATAGCGCGCTGCTCGGGCCGAATGGCCTCAAGATCGAGGATTACGCTCATGCGATTCGCGAAGTAGGTCCAGCTTCCTGCATCCTTTCGAGCGATCTGGGGCAACCCGGAAACCCGCTGCATCCCGACGGCCTGGCGGCCTTTTTCCAAGCGCTGCTCAAACAGGGGATCTCGCGGGCTGATATCGATCTCATGGCGAAAACTAATCCCGCCCGAGCCTTGGGCCTGGAATAGCGGCTAGACGCCGCGCGGCTTCTTCGATGGTGGCGCGAGATTTGGAAAACGTGAACCGGATTCTCTTGGGATTACTAGCTCTGGCTGGATAGAACACCGAACCGGGCACGCCGGCCACGCCCGCTTCGCGCATCAAGCGCTCTCCAAACACGGAATCATCTTCGTCCGACAACGCGGCATATTCGCACCAAAGAAAATACGATCCGCCCGGTTCGTAGAAAGTCATTCCGGCTTTCGCAATCGCATCGCACAGCAGCTCTTTACGTTCCCAGTACTCGCGGCGAAGCCGGTGGTAGAATTCGTCGGGTAGGCCGAGCGCTCCCGCCAGCGCGATTTGAAACGGGTGCGGAGCGGTGACGGTGTGGAAATCGTGCATGTTGCGGATCTGTTCGGTGATCTCGTCCTGCGCCACCACATAACCCACACGCCAACCGGTGACGGAGTACGTCTTGCCCATAGATGTTACCGTGACCGTGCGATCGCGAGCGGCCGGCAGCGACCCAATGCTGACGTGCCGGTGTCCGGGCCAAACCAGATATTCGTAGGTTTCGTCGGCGAAGATCAGCAAATTGTGATCGGCGGCGAATTGGGCGATGATCTGAAGCTCATCGAGCGTGAAGACTTTGCCGGTGGGGTTGCACGGATTGCAAAGCAGGATGGCAGCGGTATCGAAACTGTGCAATTTTTCGAGTTGTTCGCGGGTGAAAGAGAAATCCGGCTCGGATGTTTCCAGAGTGCGCAACTTCAATCCGGAAACGATGGATTGGAGCACATAGTTTTCGTACATCGGAGCGAAGGTGATTATTTCATCGCCGCGGTCGACCAGCGCCTCCATGGCGACAACCATTCCTTCGGTTGCGCCGCAAGTGACCACGATGTTGCGGTCCGCATCTGCCGGGATGCCGTTGAAGCGTGCCATCTTGTGCGCGATGGCGCGCCGCAACACGGGAGCGCCCGCCGGGTCCGTGTATTGATGATTGCAGCCGGCCACGGCCTGACGCGCCAGATCCTTCAGTTCCGCCGGCGCGTCATCGTCGGGAAATCCCTGGGAAAGATTCACCGCTCCCATTTGAAGAGCCTGGATGGTGGTCTTGCGAATCACCGATTCGCGCAAAGGCAGCCGTTTGAAGGAAACCATCAGTTACTCTTCCCCGGCAGCGCGAATGCGATCAACTCGGCGGGTATGTTTCCACCGACGGCCACAACGATATACTGCTTGCCATTGAGCATGTAAGTCATCGGCGATCCGGTTTGTCCGGCCGGCATGTTCACCGCTCCCATTTCTTTGCCGGTCCTTTTGTCATAAGCACGCAGCATGGCGCCCTTCTGGCCGGAGGGCATGGTGAACACACCGCTCTCGCCCGCGATCACGAGAGTCTTCGTGACCAGAGTACCGATCACTCCAGACCGGCCGGTGCGCGGGATGTTGACTCCTTTGAGAGCGGGGCTATTGCGTACGATATCCGGCGTCTCGCCATGGGCAGCTTGCCACAAGATGTCGCCGTGGTCCAAGTCGATGGCGCTGATCTGTCCGTAAGGAGGCTTGATGATGGGCATACCTTGGACCAGGAGAGGCGGAGGAGCCCCGGCGGCATCAGCCGGTTTTCCGAGAACCCACGCCATGTCGGATGCGCCCGGTTTCGGTTGGACGAGCCCCATGGAGTCGAGCGTTCTTTGGGAATACACATAAAGGATGTGCGTCTCGGGATCGAAAGATCCGCCAGGCCAATTGGACCCGCCGCCAAACGGCCCCATGACGAGCGTGCCTAGCGGACCTTCGGGCTTGCTCACCACGGGAGGAGTAAAGAGCGGCCCGAACTTGTAGCGGGAAGTGATTTTCAGCGCCTCTGCACGGAGCTCCGGCGTGAAGTCGATCAGGTCGTCGATGGAGGAACCCTGGCGATCGTAAGCGGGCGGCTTGGTGGGGAACGGTTGGGTGGGGCTGGTTTTTTCGCCGGGCGTGGTGGACTGCTCCACAGGTTTTTCCACGATGGGCCAGACGGGCTGGCCGGTAACGCGGTCGAACACATACAGGAACGCTTGCTTGGTGGGCTGCGCGACGGCTTTGATCTGACGGCCGTCCACGGTGATATCCACCAGCATGGGCGCGCAGGGAATGTCCATGTCCCAGAGGCCGTGGTGTACCAATTGATAGTGCCATTTCCGTTGGCCGGTTTTGAGGTCGACGGCGACGATACTCTCGCCGAACAGGCCGTTGCCAGGACGATGGCCGCCGTAGAAATCGCCAGTGGGTAATTCCACTGGCAGATAAGCCATCCCGAGTTGCTCATCGACGCTGATCTGGCCCCACACGCCGGTGTTACCCGTGTAGTCGGCCGAATCGTTTTCCCAAGTGTCGTACCCGAATTCGCCTGGCTTGGGGATGGTGTGGAAGATCCACAACCGTTTTCCGGTTCGCACATCGAACCCGCGAACGAAGCCCTTCACGTTGGCTTTGCTTTTCGGAATGTCGCCCGCCTTGTGCGCGGCTCCTACAATGACGACGTCGCCGGCAACGACGGGCGCCGCGTGAAGCCCGATCTCTCCATTCAGCGGATCGATATCCTGGTCGTCGCCCAGCTTCAGGTCGACGGCGCCATCGGTTCCAAAGCTGGAGATACGAGAGCCTGTCTTCGCATCCAAGGCGATGAGGCGATAGCCGGGCGTGACATAAAGGAGGCGCTCTTCGCGGCCGTCGGTCCAATAAGCGAGCCCACGGCCGGAGAGTTTTCGCGGGGCGACGTCCGCGCGGTGGCCTTCCTTTTCTGAGTGCACCCAGAGCAACTCGCCCGTTCTCGCGTCCAGCGCCACAACCGCGCGCCTGGTCCCCGCGGTGGAATAGAGAACGCCGTTCACCATCAGCGGAGTGGATTCCAGGTTGGTTTCCGGCCTGGGGCCCAGGTTGTCAGTCTTGAAGCGCCAAGCGACTTCGAGCTGGCTGAAATTAGAAGCGTTGATCTGGTCGAGCGGTGCGTAGCGCGTGTTGCCGAGATCGCCGCCGTAGGTGGGCCACTCGCCGCGTTTGGCCCCGGACTGGGCGGCGGCCGGTAGACCGATTCCGAAAAACAAACCCAAGAACAGAGCCAAGCACCGTAGTTTCAACGTTCGCACCTCCATGGTTCGCACTAACCAAGTTAGTTCAATTAGCCGGACGCTGGTTCGGAGGGAGCTTGGGGGGGTGGTGGGTGTACACGCTGTGACGCGATTTATTTTCTTGGATCGGGCGAATTTATGGCGAACGGAGATTATTGCGGGAATTGAACGCATCGAGCCCACAATATCGTGGTGAAGGACGCGCTGGATGGAAGGGGCGCGGTAAGTGATTCGAGGGGGCGGGACCCACCCGTTCAGACACCCTACTTGACGGTCGGCAGGCGGCGTCGGAGCTCGTCAGCGAAGTTCAAAAGGAAGGTTAGATCCAACCGGCTCTGACGCTCCGTTGTCCCATCGGGGTATAGCATCACCGCGAACCGTTTGCCATCCGGCGCCAGCGCATAGGGCTGAAAAGGGCCACCGCCGTAGTTGAGAAGGATGGAACGTGGTGACCATGGCCTAGGCTTTCCGGGGGTAAAGGAATCGCCTGTCGCTGTATAATCGGCCACCATGATTCCTCTCTGAGAAATGAAGAAGAGCTGGTGCGTTTTGGGCGACCATATGGGAAACCCACCGCCGGCGCTTGAGATTGCGACCTTGCCTCCGGGACCTGGGTACGGCCGCACATAAATTTCCGAGTTCCCCGTTTCACTGGAAGAGTACGCCAGCCAGCGGCCATCTGGCGAGAAAGCGGGCATGGGAAAGCCCGGCGCCCTCAGAAACGGTTCCATCTTGCCCAGGAGCGGATGGTCCGGTGTGTCCTCGAACGGCGCAGTGAAAATTTCCATGCCAGTGAACGGATTGCCAGTCACAAATGCCACGCGTTTGCCGTCCGGTGTAATGGAAGAGGGGAACGTTGCCGTCTCAACCTTCGCCAACTGTTGCGGATCGCCGGCCCCATCCGAGTGAACCCGATAGACGCTGTCGTTTGGCATGTGCGCAAAAAGGATGTACTTGCCATCGGGGGACCACAAGGGCGAGTGACTTACACCGCCCAGAGACGTGAGGCGCACAGAGGTGTCGCGCTCGAGATCTTGAATCCAAAGATCTTCATTGGCCAAAACGTCGCCCATTCCAAACACTAGGCGCTTTCCATCCGGTGAAAACTGCAAACCGTTATAGAGGCCCGGCGCGGGATGCAGCGGTTCCGTCTTGCCAGTTGGATCCAGCCAAAAGATCGACCGCGCCGGTTCCCCGTTGCCACTCAAATACACCAATGTTCCAGTTCGCGAAATATCGAAATCTCCACGGTAAGTTTGGCCGAGCGCTCTTACGTCATCCAGGATGGGCTGCGCGGTGCCCGTCGTGGCCAGTTTGCGTGGATCGAAAGCCACGGCCAGCAGCGCGCTCTGGTGAAGGTAGATCAGATATCCCTCCCCATTTTGCCCCGCCACGTACTTGGCCATTTCGCCGCCGCGCACCAGCGTCTTGCGCTGGTGAGTTTTGAATGAAAGGGCGTCGATGTTCGCATCTTCGGGCCCCCCGCCTGTATATGCGGTAAAGATGACGGCGTCGCTGCCCGGCAGAACCTGGGGCCAGCGGTGCATGATCTCGCTTTTCGCTAACTCAGTTACGGCCGCCGGCGTTCCGCCCCCGGAGGAGATGCGCGAAAGTCCGCCCATTTGGTGGAGCGCCGCGATGATATTTCCATCGTCGCCCCAAGCTCCAGACGCAAAATTCTCAGCGCTACAAAGGACCACCGGCGCTCCGCCCTGGACTGGGATCTTCCGGAGTTTGCCGGCCCCCAAAAAGGCGATCCATTGGCCATCCGGAGAGAAGAAGGGCGATGCCGGATCCTCAGTACCGGCAATGGGCGTGAACCGGCTCTCGTCCAGCCGCCGGCTCGCGAGGATGTACTGGTGAGCTGTCTGATCGAACACCTGTAGAACGAGCCGTGTGCCATCCGGGGAAATCGTAAGAAACGTGCCCGGCTGGCTCGTTCCTACGATCGTATCGTCGAGGCGGTAATCGAAGCCGGTCCCAGAAACTGGCGCCAGCTCCGTGCTGAATCGGATCAAAGGCTGCGCCACCGGCTGCATCGCACGCCACCAACCGATTCCGCCTATCGCCGCCAGCGCGGTCAACACCGCCGTCGCCAAGATCCAACCGGTTCGCGATCGTGAGGGAGCGACTACTTGCGGCAGGCGCACGTCCACGAGTAGAAGCCGCCAATCGCCAATGGCTTGCAGCCGCTGTTTGGGGTCCTTTTGCAGGCACGCTTCCAGCAACCGCCGCACGTTCGCCGGAACTTGCTCCCAATCCGGCTCCTTCGTGAGCACTTGCGCCAGCGTGTCTGAAACGGTCTCCCCTTCGAACAATCGCTGGCCCGTCAGCATCTCGAACAGGACCACACCGAACGCCCAGATATCCGCGCGCTTGTCCACCACCTTGCCGCGAGCCTGCTCCGGACTCATGTACGCCGCCGTGCCCAGAATCATCCCGGCGCGCGTAGGCGAAATGGTGAGCGTCGGCGAATTCGCCGGATTGGAGGGATCGGAAGACTGCGCCACTGCGGCCAATCCGAAGTCGAGCACCTTAATCACACCCGCGGGAGTGATCATAATATTGGTCGGCTTCAAATCTCGATGGATGATGCCCTTTTCGTGGGCCGCTTCGACAGCATCGGCAATCTGCTTGGCGTAGTTGATAGCAGTCTCAAGCGGGAGCGGCCCCTTGAGCGTCTCTCCCGCAACCAGTTCCATCACCAACGCGCGGTCTTCCACTCCGTAGATCTGCGCAATGTTTGGATGGTTCAGCGACGCGAGAACTTTGGCTTCGCGCTCGAAGCGCGCTAGACGCTCGGGGTCCTGCGCGAGAGTCGCAGGCAAAACCTTGATCGCAACCTCGCGCTCCAGTTTGGTATCGCGCGCGCGGTACACCTCGCCCATTCCGCCCGCACCAATCGGCGTGAGGATTTCATAGGAGCCAAGTCGTGTCCCAGCAGTAAGGGCCATGGGCATTGCAACAATCCTACTCCGCAGGTATCCTCTCTACTCCGCAGGTATCCTTGGATCCCGATTAACGCGTGAACCGGACCAAGATTTTAGCACTGAGCCGGAAGTCTCCGAGGAGGTTTGGTAGCGAGCCGACGACAGATCCCGACAAAGCGCGCTAGGGTCCGCCATTGCGCTCGGTTGGTGTGTCGGCATTCCTGACCCGGCGGGCGGCGGCATCTTCGATCAGTGGGGATTCAGGGTCGGGTGATTAGTATATAAGAAGGGAGCGAATCATGAGATCCGATAGTGCTTTACACTCGTCCGGCGTTACACGCCGCTCTACTTTTGCCACGGCGGGGCTCGGGCTGGCCGCAATCGCAGGCCTGCAGGGCCGGGCGGACGGCGCCGGACAAACGGCCGATGAAAAAGCGAACATTCGAGTGGTCAACGATTTCTGCGCGGCTTGGCCGAGCCACAACATCGATAGGATTATGTCGTTCTTTGCGGAAGACTGCGCTTACCGCATGAGCGAGACCCAGCAACCCAACAAGGGCCGGCAAGCGGTGGTGGACCGAATCAAGTCGTTCCTTGATAGTGTCCAGGGCTTCGAAGTGATGGAGACATTCGCCAAAGGCCCGATGGTGTTTAACGAGCGTCACGACCACTTCCTGGGCGGTCCTCTCAAGATGTGGCACGGCGTAGGCGTGTTCTTCTTGAAGGGTGGAAAGATCGTGGAGTGGTACGACTACACGATTTCGATGGAACGCGGTTAAGGTTTCACCGCCAGGTTTTCATTTCGCGCGCTTAGCTCTTCATTTCGCCCGCTTAGCGACGAGAGTCTCAGTCGCAACGTCAGCCACTTTGCGAGTGAACTTGATTTCGTCGCCGGAAATCTTCCCGGTGTACTCAATGCGGAGGTCCATCCCTTGGATCTTCAGGTTCTCAACAAAGGTCAGGGTGTCGCCGCTCAACTTACCCTCCGTGATTTGAACGTCGCCATTGTCGCTCTTGGCGCTTCCGGTAACAGTATCGCCAGAGACTTTAAAGTCGTAGATGTAGTGCTGCTCGCCAATCTGGGTGTCAAACGCAGCCGTCCATTTACCGGACAGAGCATCGGCAGCATGCACCAGGAACGAGATCGCTAAACCCAACACAAGCAGGCTGAGTGTCACGCGGAATATTCGCATCATTCTTAACTCCCTCCTGGGAATTGTGAGCAGAATACCACACCCGTAGCGCTGGAACTTCGAAAGTGAGATGATCTCAGCAAGGCTGAAAGTGGCCTTGGAGGAAGGGAGGATCGCGAATGAGCATTCGATTCCACGCCGTGGCTGGGGCTTTGGGCGTCGCTCTCTTGCTGGGGCCGCTGCAGGCGGCCGAACCCGCCGCCAAGGATACAGCGAAAAGTCCCAAGAGTTGGACGCTCCCGCGCACCTCCGACGGTCAGCCGGACTTTCAGGGCTACTGGACCAACGGCACCTACATTCCACTGGAACGGCCCAAGGAGCTAGGCAACAAGGAGTTCTTCACGGAAGCCGAAGCGGCCGCGTACGAGAAGAAGAAGCTGCAAGAGGATCATAGCCAGTCCGCCGATGACGTCCATTATGACAACGTGATCTGGCAAGGCGAAAAATGGGCCAAGGGTTCGCCGAACCTGCGAACGTCCATTGTCTTCGATCCGCCCGATGGGCGGCTTCCTCCTTTGTCGCCACAGGGACAAAAGCGCTTGGCGGAACAAGCGGCAGTGGCGCGCGATCGGGCCGCCGCGGTGAGCGCTGAAACCCGCACGTTGGGCGAGCGCTGCATCACCTGGGGCGCCGATGGACCTCCCATGCTCGGTTCCACGTATAACGCGAATTTCCAGATCCTGCAGAATGGCTCCTCGGTTGTCATTCTCACCGAGATGATCCACGCCGCCCGCACTATTCCGCTGGATGGCCGTCCGCATCTCGCCGCCGGCATCCAGCAGTTGGCCGGCGACTCGCGCGGGCATTGGGAAGGCGACACGCTGGTGGTGGACTCCACCAACTTTTCGGACAAAACCAATTTCCGTGGGCCGCCGGCAACCGCCCGGCAAGACATCTTCTCCAGCCCGCAGCTGCACGTGATCGAGCGTTTCACGCGCATCAACGAGAACACCATCGTCTACCGGTTTACCGTGGATGACCCGGGAACCTGGACCAAGCCGTGGTCGGGTGAGACGCTCATCCGGAAGATCGCGGGTCCGATCTTTGAGTATGCGTGCCACGAGGGGAATTACGGCCTGGTGGACATTCTCGCGGGAGCGCGCGCGGCGGAGAAGAAGAGGGCGAATTAGAACGGATAACACTCCCTTACGGTCGTGGTTTAGTAACAGCGCGTAAGTAAGCCAGAATCGCGGCCAGCTCAGAATCGTTGTACGCTCCGATCACCGAAGAGTGCCGCCAGTTGCTGCCATCGGTGAACTTTACTGAGCCGGGCAGGGCGTTACGCTGCACCGGCGGGGCCGACGTCAGATCGTAGAACAGCGCGCTCTGCTTGCCATCGCTCAACACCAGGACCGGCATGGATTCACCATCCATGGTTCCAGTCTTCACGTTGGGTGCCGCAAGAGTCTTGAGAGCTGCAACGGAAGCGGGCACTCGCGCGATGGGCGCCGCTACGGAAATTCCGAAACCGCCCACTTCGTGACAAGTGGAGCAGCGCCCAAAGCCACGCACGGCTTCCTTGAAGAGCAGCGCGCCGCGAGCGGCTTCGCCAGTGAGTGCGGGTCCGGTGGACGCCGACGCTGCCTCGTCGTCCGAGCCGACGTTGGGATTGGAGATGCCATTGAGCGTTGCTACGTACGCGACCACCGCCGTCAAATCCGGTCGGGACAACACAGCGGCAAACGATGACATGCCCGTGCCTGGGATGCCACGCGCAACCACGCCGTTGATATACGCCAGATTGAAGCCGCGGCCCGCGAGACGTGGAGCGCCGCTCGATTGGCCCCGGACGCCGTGACAGTATCCGGTGGCGCAAGATTTCGCAAACACCTGCTCGCCGCGCTTCACTATGTCTTGCGCCGCGCAGGACAGCGCCATGGCGCATATTATCGTTAGCAACTTCATCGTGAAGGCTCCGGCAGCGCAAATACCACCAGCGTCGATCCCAGCCGCCAGTCCTGATCCGGAAACAGATCCTGAACCGCGCCTCCTACCACCGAGGCCTGCCAACCCGTCGATGTGGCAATGAACTGCCGTCCGTTCACCGAATACGAGGCCGACCCGCCGCGATGTCCCGCACCGGTTTGATAACTCCACAGCTTCGCTCCGCTCCTGGCATCGAGCGCGAAGAACTCGCCTTCGGGATTTCCGGTGAACACCAAGTCGCCGGCCGTGGCGAGCATGGAAGCCAGCAGCAGATACTTGTACGGCATGCTCCAGGCGCGTTTGCCGGTCACGGGATCCCAGGCGTCCACGTGGCTGTAGGTGGCGCGCCCTGGAGCCAGATGAACGGGAAATGCTCCATTCATGTAATTTTGCCCTTCCTCGGGCGCCGCGTTGTTCGGTGTAATGTCCGTGCACAGCTCATTGACGGGCACGAAGAGAAAACCCGTGCGCGGGGAATACGCCATGGAGTTCCAGCTCTTCGCGCCGTCCGCGGTGGGGCACAAGGTAATCGTCTTGCCGAGCTGCGGCTCAACGCGTCCCACCAGCTTGCCGTCTTCCGTAATTCCAGAGATCCACGTCTGCACTTCGGGAACGGAGAAAACGCCTAACAGTTCGCCGGTGACCCGATCGAGAACCGACGTGATCCCGCTCTTATTCATGTGCACCAGCACTTGCCGCATGCGGCCGCGGATCTCGCGGTCCATCAGAAGAACTTCGTAGGCGGAGTCCCAATCCCACTGGTCATCGTGGATTTCCTGGTGGTGCCAGCGCAGCTTACCGGTATCGACATCCAGCGCCACTACGCTGGCGGTGTAGAGATTTATGTCTTTGGTTTTATCCGCGCCGGCGGGTACGCGTTCGGCATCGTAGAAATCGGCCGCGGCGTTGCCAGTGCCCCAATAAACGAGATTCAGCTCGGGATCATAGGAGCCGGTCAGCCAGGGAGCGCCGCCGCCGAATCTCCAACTGTCGCCCTTCCAGGTCTCATTCCCTTTTTCTCCAGGGCCCGGAATCACATACCAGCGCCAGGCCAGGCGTCCGGTCTTGGTGGAGAAGGCAGTGATGTAGCCGCGATGCGCTCCATCGCCTCCCGTGCCGCCTATGATGACCTTGTCCTTAGCCACCAGCGGCGCGCCGGTGATGTTGCAGCCGCACTGCCGTGCGTCGTCGATATTGACTCTCCACAACATGCGTCCGGTCTTTTGATCCAAGGCGACCATGTAGTTGTCCTTGGTGCCGAAGAAGACCTTGCCGTCGCCGATGGCCAGCCCGCGATTTCCAACGAAACCGGGAACGCTGCGCGGCGGCTCGGGGTACCGGTAATTCCAGATTTCGCGCCCGGTAGCGGCGTCCAGCGCGAACACCCGCGCCCGTGCGGTGATCAGATACATCACACCGTCCTGCACAATGGGCGTGGCCTGCAGGTTCTCGGCGTAGTCGCCGGTCTGGAATAGCCAGGCGGGCGTGAGCGCCTTGACGTTGCTGGTGTTGATTTGATCGAGCGCGCTATAGCGCCACGAAAATTGCGTGCCGCCGTAGTGCGGCCAATCGGCATGCGTGGCCCCGGCATCCTGTGCCAGTGCCGAAGAGGCCGTGAAGAAAGATATTGTGAGCAGAATGAGCCAGAATCGCATCGTGCCTATCATATTGCAAAAGCCGCTTGCTCACGCGCGCGGTTCTGTACCTTCAATGCGATCCTGTATGCGTGACCTGCAAGTTCTGCAAAACTCCGATGAGGGAACTCAAGGGGCACATTTACCACAAGAAAAGAAAGTGGAAGTGCCGCAAGTGCGGCAAGGTCAGGATGCAAGAGCAACCCAGCCGCAAGGCTTAGGATGACTTTGCCGGCACATCCGTTATAAACTCCCTGGGAGCAGGCAAGCAGATGATATCCCGACGTTCCTTTTCCGCCGCGCTGGCGGGTGCCCCATGGGTTGTCTCAAGCGTGCGCGCGCAGCAGCCTCCCTTGCGCGCTCGCGTCAAGGTGGATACCGAGCGGGTGATCGGCGAAATCGACCCGAAGATCTACGGAAACTTCATCGAGCACCTGGGCCGCTGCATGGAGGGAGGCGTGTTCGACGAGAAGTCGCCACTCTCCGATTCGAACGGATTCCGCAAAGACGTGCTGGCCGCCGTCAAAGACCTGAACGTATCCGTCCTGCGCTGGCCAGGTGGCAACTTCTCGTCGAATTATCACTGGATGGACGGCATCGGTCCGCGCGACAATCGGCCACCCCGGCTCGAAATGGCGTGGGGCACGGTGGAGAGCAACCGCTTCGGCACGCACGAGTTCATGAAGTACGCCGAAATGGCCGGCGCGGAGCCGTATTTCTGCGCCAACCTCGGAACGGGAACGTGGACGGAAGCGCAGCAATGGGTGGAGTACTGCAACTCCTCCGAGGATACAGCGATGACGCGCCTGCGCAAGCAGAATGGCCGTCAGGACCCGTGGAAGATCACCTATTGGGGCCTGGGCAACGAGATGGACGGCCCCTGGCAGATGGGACATCGCACGGCGGACGACTACGGCAAATTCGCGCTGGAAGCCGCGAAGCTGATGAAGCTGACGGATCCCAACATCAAGTTGATCGCCGCGGGGTCTTCGAATTTCAACAACGGCATCGACTGGATCGGCTGGAACCGGACGGTGCTGGAGTATCTCAAGCCGCAGGTGGATTACCTGTCGCTCCATTTGTACGTGGGTAACGCGGCCAATGATTATAGCGATTTTTTAGCCAGCTCCATGACTTTGGACGAACGCATCAAGACCACCGAAGGCGTGATCGACGCGGCGCTCGCCACCCTGACTCCCCGGCGCAAAATCTACATCGCCTGGGACGAGTGGAACGTGTGGTACCGCGCCCGTGGGCCGCAGCAGCGTGGCCGCCATATCTTGGAAGAGCGCTACAACCTGGAGGACGCGCTGGTGGTTGCCACCTTCCTCAACTCCTTCGTGAACCACGCGCACATCATCAAGATGGCCAACATGGCGCAATTGGTGAACGTGATTGCGCCGATTTTCACCAACGATCAAGGCATTTTTCTGCAGACCATTTACTATCCCCTGCAGCTGTTCGCCGGAAATTCGAAAGGCCAGGCGCTGGACCTGTTTGTGGACGCGCCGAAGTATTCGAACCGCCGCTTCGGCCAGGTTTCGTATCTGGATACTTCCGCGGCTTGGGATAACGGCACGCTGGTTTTGAACGTGGTGAATCGTCATCAGACCGAATCCATCCCGACGGACTTCGAGCTGGAGGACAAGCAGTTCTTGGGGCCGGTGGAGATTTCCGAAGTCAACGGACCGGATATTAAATCGCAGAACGATTTCGGCTTTACTACAGTCAAGACGGTGAAGCGAACTGCGAAGGCGGAGGGTCGCAAGTTCACTTACAGCCTCCCACCACATTCCTATTCGATGCTGAAGGCGAGATTAGTTTGAGGGACGTGGTTTGAGCAGGGTGGATAACTTCTGCGGCTCGATGTATAACTGTCAGGTATGTCTTCACTGGCTGATCGTCAAAACGCAACATCCGGCTGCGGCCGGCGTTCCTTTCTCCGGGGTGCACTGGGCGCCGCGCTGGGCGGTGTAGCTCTGACGCCGGCAGTCGCGCAACAGCAGAAAATTACCGGCGTTCCCACGGCGCGCAATTGGTCGGGAGATCAATTAGTCCAGTATCCGGACCCCGATGTTGTCGCACTCGACAAACGCTTCGGCCGTTACATCGTGGGCAACACGGTGATACAGCGCCTTTATACGGGAACACTTTGGGCCGAGGGCGTGGCGTGGAACGGCGTGGGCCGTTATCTGGTGTGGAGCGATATTCCCAATAATCGCCAGATGCGCTGGATCGAAGAGGACGGCCGCGTCACGGTGTTTCGCTCTCCTTCCGGTTTCAGCAACGGCAATACCTTCGATTACGAAGGCCGCGAGCTTTCGTGCGAGCACGGGAATCGCCGCGTGTCGCGCTATGAGTACAACGGCACGGCGACTGTGATCGCCGACAAATTCCAAGGCAAGCGGCTGAACTCGCCCAATGACATCGCGGTGCATCCGGACGGCGGAATCTGGTTCACCGATCCGATTTACGGCATTCGCGGCTATTACGAAGGGTTCAAAGGCGAATCGGAAACCAAGGAGGCCGTGTACCGGGTGGATGGAAAAACGGGACAGATGGACAAGGTGACGGACGAGCTGAACGAGCCGAACGGCATCTGCTTTTCGCCGGACTACAAGAAGGTTTATATCTGCGACACGGGCACCGGGCGCGAGGTTCGAGTTTATGACATCGACGGCAAAACGCTGCGCAACAGCAAGCGTTTCGTGCAACTGGAAGTTCCAGGTGGAGGCGGGCCTGCCGCCGCGGACGGCATTCGTTGCGACATCGACGGAAACGTTTGGGCGGGCGCGCGGCCGGGCGTGCAGGTGATCGCACCGAACGGAGAGCCCATCGGCATGATTCGTCTGCCGGAAAATTGCGCCAACATTTGTTTCGGAGGCACGCGCAGGAACCGGCTGTTTATGGCCGCCAGCCAATCGCTTTACGCGGTGTATGTCGATACGATCGGGGCGCACATTGCGTAGGTTGTTGGTTAGCGCGCTTGCCAGTTTCGTAATTCTGCCGCTGACTGTTCAGATGAAGGCGCAGCCGCGCGCGGAAGCGAACAACGTGACGTTGGTGGGTCACAACGATCTCAATGGCAACGGCGATGGGGGCGAGGGCCTGGCCATCCAGCAATGGACTGATGGACGGCGTGTTCTTTATTTGGCGCATGAAGGCCAGAAAACCTGCGTGAGCATCGTGGATGTTACGCATCCCGAAACTCCTGTGTTGATCAATCAGCTACCGTCGCCAACGCCCGGGATCACGCGTTGCAATTCGCTCGGACTATCCGGCAACGTGCTGGTGATCGCCAATCAAGCGCTCAAAAAGGGCCAGAAGACCGCGGGCCTGTGGGTGTTGGATGTATCGGATTTCGAGCGCGTTCAGAAAGCGAAGAGCTTGCAGGATCTCGAATTCTCGTTCTTCGATACGTCGGGACCGAATTCGCGGGGCATCCACTGCGTATGGTTCGTAGACGGTGAGTTCGCGCACCTGACCACTGGCGCGGCCGACTTCGATCCAACGAATCCGAATGACGATCAGTTTTATATGATTTTGGATTTACGCGATCCGCGACACCCGCGCGAAGTGGGCCGCTGGTGGTACCCGGGAACCCGCAAGGGCGACACCTGCCTGCCGGATTGTTTGCCGAAACGCCATCCGAAGTTCGATGACGGCTACCGGCCCCATCAAACGGAAGTGTGGCCGGATCATCCAGACCGCGCTTACGTCGCTTATATCGATGGTGGCGCGTTCATCCTGGATATTTCCGGACTGGCCGATGTGAAGGCCGGCCGCGCGAAGAGCTTCACTCCGAAGGTGGTGGGGCACACGCAATTTTCGCCGCCGTACCCGGCGTGGACGCACACCTTTCAACCGATTTTCAGCCGCGGCATGGCGCTGGCGTCGGACGAGGACACGCAGGACAATTGCAAAGACGCACCGAAACTCGTGTGGCTGCTCGACATTCGCGCCGAAACGAATCCCATGGTGATTGGCACCGCGCCGCTACATTCCAATGATGGCGAGCTTTGTACGCGCGGAGGTCGGTTTGGCGCGCACAATCTGCACCCGAATTTTCCCGGCCCCACTTACGCGAATCTAAAGAACACAACGGTGGCGAGTTGGTTCAATGGCGGCGTGCGAATTTTCCATATCGTCGACGGCCCCAAGGGCGTTCCAGATGCGCCCGGGCGCCTGGAGGAGATCGGGTTTTATATTCCGGCGGCGCCGCCGAAGAATCCAACGCCCACCAGCCAGATGAATCACGCGATCGTGGATGAACATGGATTGATTTACGCGAATGATCGTTTCACCGGCGGGTTATATATTCTTCGATATACTGGCCCGGTGCCGTTGGACTGACATGCGAACCATAGCACTGGTCGTTCTTGTTTCGCTATGCACGCTCTGCGCGCAGGAACTGGCGCACGACACCGCGCCGCATATTATCTCCAAGGTTGAAGCAGAGTACTCCGATGAGGGGCGCCTGGCTCGGCTGGAAGGGACATCCATTTTGCGCGTAACTGTCGGGGCGGATGGAACGGCGCGCGATCCCCAGGTTGTGCAGTACCTCGGTTTAGGACTGGACGAAAAAGCAGTAGAGGCCGTTAGTAAATGGAAGTTCGCGCCGGGTACCAAGGATGGTCAACCGGTGGAGTCCCAAGCGCAGATCGAGGTAAATTTTCGACTCATAGACAAAACGAGGTGGCGGGTCCAACGAGTGGATCAACTGACTAGCAACACCTCCCAGCAGTTCAACATCGAAGGTGTAGTGAATCCTCGTGTAGCGGACGATGCCCCAAGCGCCACCGCCACGCTGACGTTCTACATCGACAAGGAGGGCACGCCCTTCGAAATTCGCGTCGAAAAGTCGTCGGATGACGAGTGGGCGCGCGCTGTCACTGAGGCCGTCGGCAACTGGCAGTTTACGCCCGCCAAGGAAGACCGGCCGTTCGCAGCCCGGTTCACGATGGATTTCGTTCGAGGAGGTTACATTCCATGAAGCGCTCCTTGTTGCTAATCGTCGCAGTCGCGCTGCTTTATGCCCCGCTGCACACACGTTCCGTAGTTCACGCCGCGGCGGTGATGGCGCCACGCTTTGAAGTGGATCCGTTCTGGCCGAAGCCGCTGCCCAATCACTGGATTCTCGGCCAAACCATCGGCGTCTCGGCCGACTCGGCAGGGCACATCTGGATCATCCATCGCGTCGGATCGCTCGAAGCGGGCGAACAGCACGCCACTACCAATCCGCCCATCTCGCAATGCTGCGCGCCGGCGCCGCCGGTACTGGAGTTCGATCAGGAAGGCAATCTGATCGGGCATTGGGGCGGTCCGGGCGCGGGCTACGATTGGCCGGACTCGGCGCACGGAATCACGGTCGACTACAAGGGTAACGTTTGGCTGGGCGGCAATGGACGGGGACCGCAAAGCGGGAGGGGTGCGATCAACGGGCAAGACGAAGAGTCGAAGCCTGGCGACCGCGTTGACAGCTTTCATGACAACCAGATTCTGAAGTTCACCCAGGACGGAAAATTCCTGCTGCAGATCGGCAAGCCCGCCCACAGCAAAGGCAGCAACGACGTGGAAAATGTCCGGCTGGCGGCGAAGACATTCGTCGATCCGAAGACCAATGAACTGTATGTCGCCGATGGCTACGGCAATCATCGCGTGATCGTGTTCGACGCCGACACCGGCAAGTACAAACGGCATTGGGGCGCTTACGGGCACAAACCCGACGACGCGGACCCTGGGCCGTACAATCCGAACAGCCCGCCTGCGCAGCAATTTCGCAATCCGGTGCATTGCGCCATGCTCGCGCACGACGATTTATTGTATGTGTGCGATCGCGTGAACGATCGCATTCAGGTCTTCAAACCGGACGGGACTTTCGTCAAAGAAGCATTCATCGAGAAGCAGACGCTGGGTTCCGGATCGGTGTGGGACATGGCCTTCTCGCAAGATCCGCAGCAGAAGTTCCTATATGTCGCGGATGGAGAAAACGACCGGGTGCATATCGTGGACCGCGCGTCGCTGGAAGTTCTGACAAGCTTTGGCGAAGGCGGCCGGCAGCCCGGAGAATTTTACGGCGTGCATAGCATCGCCAGCGATTCAAAGGGCAACATCTACACCACTGAGACGTATCGGGGGCAGCGCGTGCAGAGATTTGTGTATAAGGGTCTGGCGCCGGTGACCAGCAAAGATCAGCGCGTGCTATGGCCCAAGCATTAAAGAAAAGAGAAGAGCATGCGAATCGATTTGAAGATTTTATTCCTAGCCGGCTGCGCCTCCGCGCTGCTGGGGCAAGACACGCACCCGAGTTGCAACCAATGCTCGGGCACCTATATCGCGACCGCCGAGATGCAGGCCTATCTGAAACGAGCGCCTAAGGACGCAGTGGTCACCGATCAGCAGGTGCGAGCGGTGGACGTGGGCAAGAGCAACGTCGATATTGGCGTTGTCTATCGGAACAAAACCGCGGGTGGCGCGGTGGCCGAGCATGACCTGGTGAGCGAGGTCTATCACGTCCTGGACGGATCGGCGACGCTGGTTGTGGGCTGGGACATTACGGACTTGAAACGGCGGCCGGCGGATGATCGGGCGGTACGGCTGCTGAATGGCCCGGGCGGCAACGGCGCTTCCATTCGCAACGGCGCTACTTATCAACTGAAGTCGGGCGATGTAGTGATCATACCCGCCGGCGTGGGGCACTGGTTCACCAAGATCGACGACCACATCTCGTACTTGATGGTGCGTGTGGATCCCGATAAAGTGACGCCGCTCAAAGACGAGGCCGCGTCCAAAGCCGATCTGAGAGGCGGCCCGGGAGCGCGATAGTTCAAGATTGACGCAGCATCTCTAGAATGGACCCAGCCGCCGGGATCGAACCGGCGACCTGCTGATTACGAAGAATATTCCCCGGCACCAAGCGCTCCACTGATCCTATATCGATGCAACTTCCGACGCCCCAAACCGATGGGGTTTTGGCACAGTTTCCGCATGGAAGCGCTTCAAGGAACCTGTGAGTAGTAAATTCGCCGCCGACTCCAGAGGTCGGATTTAAGATTGCAATTACCTGAGCGGAGGATACGGCAACGCTGGGAAGCGACCGGAGCGCCGAGTCAGCCGCCCTGGATCAGATCCAGCAACTGTTGCTCCGCGACGACTTTGATTTCGAGCGCCTGGGCCTTGTCCAGCTTGGAACCTGCATCCGAACCCGCCACCACGTAATCCGTCTTCTTGCTGACGGCGCTGGTCACTTTCCCGCCGGCCGCCTCAATCAGGCGCTTCGCTTCCTCGCGACTCAGGCTGGGCAGCGTGCCGGTAATCACGAAAGTCAATCCGTGAAGGGGGCCGGCCTTCGGACGAGTGGTTTGATACTCGAACTGAAGTCCCGCGGCGCGTAAGCGCTCAATCAATTTCTGGTTGTGCGGCTCCCGGAAGAATTGAAAAACGGTCTCGGCAACTTTGGGGCCGACCTCCTCCGCCTGCTGCAGTTCCTCACGACTGGCGTGAGCAATGGCGTCCATGCCGCCGAACGCCTCCGCCAGAAAGACAGCCGTCCGTTCGCCGACAAAGCGGATGCCCAGAGAACTCAGAACCCGCGGAAGCGGATTCTTCTTCGAATTATCGATGTTGCGGATGATATTGCCTGCGGACTTCTCGCCCATGCGCTCGAGCTCCAGAAGCTTGTCCACCGTCAGATCGTAAATATCGGCGACGCTCTTGACCATGCCGCGATCCACCAATTGATCCACCAGCGCGTCACCCATGCCATCGATGTTCATGAAACCGCGCGAGGCGAAGTGCAGAACGGATTCTTTCAGGCGCGCGGAACAATTTGTATTGATGCAGCGGCTGGCAGATTCCCCTTCCTCGCGGACCACCGTGCCGCCGCAAACCGGGCAATGCTTGGGCATCCGAAATTTGGTGCGGTGGGATCCCTGGGCAAAAACGCGCACCACTTTCGGAATCACATCGCCGCTGCGCTCAATCAACACGTCGTCGCCGGCCTGGAGGTTCAATCGTTCGATTTCATCCTCGTTATGCAGTGTGGCGCGCGACACCGTGACGCCACTCACTTCCACCGGCTTCAATCGCGCCACCGGAGTCAAAGCGCCCGTGCGGCCCACCTGCACCTCGATACTTTCCACGGTGGTAACGGCTTGCCGGGCGGGATATTTGTAGGCGATGGCCCAGCGCGGCGCTTTGGCCGTGAACCCGAGCTGCTGTTGCTGGGGTACCGAATCCACCTTCACTACCACACCGTCGATCTCGTAGGGCAGTTCGTCGCGGTGCGCCTCCCAATAGGCGCAGAATTCCAGCACTTCCTGAATGCTCGAACAAAGCTTGCGATCAGGATTCACTTTGAAGCCCATGTGCCGCATTTCTTCGAGCGATTCCCAGTGACTCTCCCGGGCGGGCCGGCCGCTGGTCAGCAGGAAATACGTGTAGTAGTCCAGACGCCGCGATGCGGTAATCTGCGGTTCAAGAACACGCAGCGAGCCCGCCGCGGCGTTGCGAGGGTTGGCGAAGCGGGGAAGTCCGCGTTCATCCCGCTCAGTGTTGAGCCGTTCGAAAGCCCGCCGGTTCAGCACAGTTTCGCCGCGCACTTCAAACTCATCCAACTTGGTTTTGACGCCCAGCGGCAGCGATCGGATGGTGCGCGCGTTTTCAGTCACCTCCTCGCCCACGGTCCCGTCTCCGCGCGTCACGGCTTGAACGAATTGGCCGCCCTGGTAGCGCGCGGCCATGGAAAGTCCGTCCATCTTGAGTTCGGTGACGTACTTATATTTCGCGTCGCCCCCCAATAGCTCACGGACGCGGCGATCGAAATCCAGAAGCTCGGCTTCGTTCAGCGCGTTGTCCAGGCTTAGCATCGGGGAGCTGTGGCGCGCTTTGACGAAGCCTTCCCGCGGCTTGCCGCCGACGCGGCTGGTCGGTGAGTCTGAGGTTGCGAGCCCGGGATGCAGCGCTTCCAGCTCCATGAGCTCCCGCATTAGGGCATCATATTCCGCATCCGAGATTTCCGGAGCATCTAGCACGTAGTAAAGATGTTCGTGCCGGCGCAGCTCCTCGCGGAGCTTTTCCACTTCCCCGGCGGGATCTTTCATGAGGTCTCATCTATAATTTAGCGGGAGTTCGATCGTAGCGGCCAGTAAAGCTCATTCTGAGCCGCGACCGTAAGGGAGTCGGTCGATGGACTTCCCAGCGTCTTGTTAGGAGCCGGGAGTTTTTTCGATCTGCTGTCTGGCCCAAACGCGATTGGGATTAATTTCGAGCGACTGCGCAAACGCCTTTTGTGCTTCCGCCGGCTGATTGGAACGGCGTAGCGCCACGCCCAGCCATAGCCAGGCGTCGGCATTCTTTGGGTTCAGTTCGATGGCCCGCCGGAAATCCTTGATGGCCAGATCGATTCCTCCGCCGAACGCCTGCGGCAGATAGTAGTTGCCGACGCCGTGACTCAGGTAAGCCATGGACGACTTCGGATCCAGCTCAATGGCTTTGTCCACCGCATCGAGCGCGCACTTGCCGTATTTCAATCCAGCCAGGGAGCTGCTGGAGACCATCTGCCCGCAGAGTGTCCCCAGGATGCGTTGATACTCCGCGGAATCGGGCTTCAGGCTGACGGCCTTGTTGGCCGCATCCATCCCAGCCTGGGCAGCATTCTTTGCGCCTGCTTTGTCATGCAGTTCGATGGCCACTTCGGCCGAATACGATTCGGCTAGCGCCAGCCGATACTGCGCGGCTGCATCGTTGGGTTGTTTGTCGGCTGCCGCGCGCGATTCTGCCGCCATTTTTTCCAGGGCCGCGCGATCCTGATGATCCCGGGCCTTCAATAGATCGGAATCATCGGGAGCCGCGCCCGCGGCGGCAACCAGAACCAAGGTCAGTGCTGAGAGAAAGGTTCTCATCCAATACCTAGATGACGCTTTCCAAGCTAGAGAGTTGCAACTTTTCGATGCACCAGCAGGAAATAAAGCGCTAACAAAGTAAGCAGAACGCCGTTCCAGGTAAGCACCGTGGGCGCCGTGAACTGCTTAATCAGTGCTCCCACCACCAGGCTACCCACCGGCATCCCGCCGCGAAAAGCGACATTCTGGACACTGATCACCCGGCCGCGCATGTTGTCGGGCGCGATCAACTGCACCAGCGAACTGATGCTGGTGAAGACGGCCAAAAGCAAAGCCTCCGGAGATGAAAATGAGAACGCAGCTCAGAATAAAGTTCCGGGAGATCGCGAAGCCGCCGATGAACACGCCCAAGCCCAGCAACATCAGCAGTACCAGGAGTCCCATATGCTTATGTTTGCCGAGCGCAGCCACCATCAAAGCTCCGCAAATGGATCCGATCCCCGAGCACACCAAGAAAACCGTATAAAGCTTCGGCCCGCCGTGAAAAACATCCTTGGCGAAAACCGGCAGAAACACAATCAACGGAAACGCCAGCAGAGTCATCATGAACGCCAGGACAATCAGCGCTTCCATGGTGCCTTGGTTGCGGATGAAATGAAACCCCTCCTTCATGCTGGTCAATACGGATTCACGACTCTTAGTGGGCACAAAGTGGGGATGGATGATCAGCAGCGAAATGATCACCGCGACGAAGGAAACGCCGTTGAGTCCAAAGCACCACGACGCTCCCAGCAGCGCCAGTGCGACGCCCCCCACAGTTGGCCCCAACACTCGCGCCACGTTGAACTGAATCGAGTTCAGCGCAATGGCGTTCGGGCAGATCCTCCGTTTTCACTAGCGTTGGAATCAGCGCCGAATAGGCCGGTCCGCCGAAGGATTGCGCCGTGCCGACGACGAACGACAGCGTCAGGATGTGCCATATCTTGACGACGCCGGTTGCGAACAGGCTCGGCCAGCAAGAACGCACACGCCATCTGCACGAATTGCGATCCAAGCAGCAGCTTTTGCCGCTCCGTGCGGTCGGCAAATACGCCGCCCACAAGCGAAAACAGGACAATCGGAATGCTGCCCAGAAACGAATCCAGACCCAGCAGAAAGGGCGAGTTGGTAAGCTGCAGAACCAGCCAGGCTTGCGCGAAGGTCTGCATCAAGGTGCCGATGCTGGACGTACACGCACCAAACCACATGATGCGGAAGTCGCGGTAGGCGAAAGCCTTGAAAACCCGGCTGAGCAATGCAGTATCCGCGCTTACGGAAGAGGCTGGGGGCGGTGAATCAGGTGCACATAATTGCCATCGCCGTCGCTGAAGTAGACCAGCCGGTTGCCTTGGATCGCGAAGGGTTGGGCGAGAAACTCGATGCCGCGTTTCCGCAACTCCTCCATGGCGGCGTCGAAATTGTCCACGCTGATGGCCAGGTGACGAATGCCTGGATCTTTCATCTGCTGCGGCGCGCGATCTCCAATCGACGGGATGATCTCCAGCATGGTGCCATTGCTGGCGCGCACAAAATAATTGCCGTCGTACGAAAAATTGATGCGGAAATCCAGCTTCTGCACGTACCAATCCGCCAGCCGCTTGGGATCGGGCGAGGCAATAGCGGTGTGCTCCAGTCCTTGAAACATAAACCTGGATTGTATCAGAGTCGCATCGGGGAGCCGGTTATCGGAAGGCCCGCTATTGGAACAACCGCGGAGCGAACTCGTTCAGGTACTCGCGCCAATTGGTCCAAGTGTGAGCGCCGGCGCTTTCCTGAAACACCGGCTGATAGCCGTGCTTCTGAAACAGCTCCACCGTGGCCTTGGTCGTGTTCAGTAGGAAATCGTCCTTGCCGGTGGAGAACCAGAACAGCTTCCAATCCTTCTTGCCCGCGGCGTTGTCCAGTTCGGCCAAATGCTGCTGCTCCCAGGTCGGGCTGGCCGCAGGCGCCGAAACCGGCGGCCGCCCAATCGGAACGATCCCGATGATGCCGGAACTGAACACGCCGACATAGGCGAACTCGTCGGGGTGCGGGACGGCGATGTTGAGCGTGTGCGCGCCGCCCATCGAAAGTCCCGCGATGGCGCGATGCTGCCGGTCTCGCAACACGCGATAGTGCGTCTCGGCGTAGGGCATGATGTCGCCAACGAAATCCTTGACGAAGTCGTCATTGAAATCGAGCGACCGGGGGCGCCGGACGCCGGAGGCGACAAATTGAAGGGACCCGTGTGACCGGCCGGCATCACGATCACCATCGGTTTGGCTTTCTTGGCTGCGATCAGGTTATCGATGATGAAGCCCGCGCGGCCCACCGAGGTCCACGAATCGTCCGAGTCACCGGCGCCGTGCAGCAGATAAAAGATCGGATACTTCTGCGGAGCCGGTCTCATAGCCGGGCGGCGTATACACATGCATGCGCCGGAACTTGCCCAGGCTCTTCGAATAGTAGGTCACGCTGGCCACGGCGCCATGCGGCACGTCCTTGGTCTCCATGAAATCGGCACCGGGAACATACACCATGCTCCACGCATTCATGAGTGGATTCGCTTACCGATGCACTGCCCGGGTCCATCACGGATACGCCATCCACGTTGAAGTTGTAGCGATAGGCGCCAGGATCGATCGGCCCGACGGTGATTTCCCAAACGTCCGTTGTCCGCCTTCGTCATATCGCCTTTCGGCGCTTGACCGAAGAGGTCTGTACTGGACAGCCGAACCGCCTGCGCCTTGGGCGCAAAATGCGAAATGTGATGTGCCGATCCGGCGTTACTTCCGGCGAAGTATTATGCGGGAGGCTGCGCTAGGGCGATGAGAAGCCATCAATATTGCGGAAGACAGTACTAGCCTGGCGTTGCATGCAGCATCGAGTATACAATGGCTCGTTAATGAGAAAAATCACGTCGTTTTGCGCCTTCCTCGCCATGGGCGCATCGTTGGGGATTCGCTGCAACCCCCTGCGCCGATATGCTGAAGTTTCAAGCCGCCGGCGTGACGCTCGCGATCACAAAGGCGGATGCGACGCCGGCCTGGCGCCGCGAGGAACCGCGGATCTCGCCAGGTGCGCCTGGACACGTGTCGTCGCTGCCCGCGTACTGCCGTGTCGAAGGCGTGATCGATCAGCGTACTGGGGCGGAGGGAAAGCGATATGGCATTGGTTTCGCTCTCGCGCTTCCCGATCAGTGGAACGGAAGATTTTTGTTCCAAGGAGGCGGCGGGCTGAATGGTAACGTCGCGCTGCCTTTGGGATTGCAAGCCGCCGGGAATAGCCGGCCCTCGCGCGAGGGTTTGCCGTTGTCACTACCGATAGCGGCCACACAGGGCAGCGTGTTCGATGGCAGCTTTTTCCGCGACCAGCAGGCCAGCCTGGATTTCTATTACGTGGCAATTGGAAGGGTGGCACAGCTGGCGAAGGAGATGATCGCCTCTTATTACGGGCGCGCGGCCAGCATTCCTATTTCGACGGCTGCTCTACCGGCGGCCGGGAAGCCATGATCATGTCGCAGCGCTATCCCGACTATTTCGACGGCATCATTTCTGGCGACCCGGCGATTCGCACCGGACATTCCAATCTCGCGCTCGGATTCATGACGGCCATGTTCGACCAGGCAGCACCCAAAGATGACAGCGGCAAGCCCGACCCGAAGAAGACGTTTTCCCCATCTGATCGCAAACTCATCGTCGGTTCCCTGCTCCAGGCCTGCGACGCGAAAGATGGCGTCAAGGACGGAATGATCTTCAATCAGCGCGCCTGCGACTTCGATCCCGCGGCGCTGGTGTGTTCGGGTACCAAGACCGACACTTGTTTAAGCAGGACGCAGGTGGACACTTTGAAGACGGCGTTCGCCGGTCCGAAGTGGTCGTACGGAGATCAGATTTATCCGGGAGTTCCCTTCGATGCGGGCATCGACGACACGGGGTTTCATTCCAGGCCTGTTGAGCGGACCCGTGATTCCGGTGGCCACGGGCGCCGATTTCACGCACTTCGATGTGGATCGCGAAGCCGCGCAAGTGGAAGCCGACAAGACCGCGCAGCTCGGCGATAGCCTGTGGACCAATCTGACAACCTTCGCCGGCCACGGAGGAAAGCTGCTGTTTTACCACGGCCTGAGCGACCCTGGTTTTCGCCGCTCGAGACGCTTCGCTATTACGAGAAGATGGCCAAGGACACCGGCGGCGGTCCGGTCGACTTCTCCGTGCAACCTGGAGCCGGCTCTATATGTGCCCGGCATGGGGCATTGTCAAGGCGGAAGCGCGACGCTGGACCGCTTCGACATGTTGAGCGCGGTTGTGGATTGGGTGGAGAAAGGGCGTGGCTCCGGACCGCGTAGTGGCCACCGGGGCCGCGTTCCCTGGCCGCAGCCGTCCGTTGTGCCCGTATCCGCAGCATGCCGAGTACACGGGCCACGGCGACACCAACGACGCGAACAACTTTATGTGCCAGGAGTAGCACGCTACCTAGAACGAATGACGTTCCTGAAAGATAGTCTGATCGAGCTGATCACCGAGACTTCCACCAATCTGCCGCCGGACGTGCGCGCCGCCATGGGAGTGGCACTCGAAGCCGAAGATGCCGGCACGCAGGCCTCGCAGGCGCTCGGGATCATCGCGACCAACATCGATATGGCGCAGGAGGATGCCGGGCCCATCTGCCAGGACACCGGCATGCCGACGTTTGTGGTTCACACGCCGGTTGGCGTGAATCAGATCCAGGTGAAGCGCGCGATTCGCGAAGCCGTCGCGGAGGCCACGCGGCGCGGCAAGCTGCGGCCGAATTCGGTGGATTCGCTCACGGGAAAAAACAGCGGCGACAATTTGGGCGAAGAGACGCCGGTGATTCACTTCGAGCAGTGGGAGCAGGACGAGATCGAGGTGAAGCTGATCCTGAAGGGCGGCGGCTGCGAGAACAAGAACATCCAGTATTCGCTGCCCTGCGAGCTGGAGCATTTGGGCCGCGCGGACCGGAATCTGGAAGGCGTGCGCAAATGCATCCTGCACGCGGTGTGGCAGGCGCAGGGGCAGGGTTGCGCGCCGGGCGCGGTGGGCGTTTGCATCGGAAGCGATCGCGCGCACGGATACGATCTGGCGAAGGGTCAGCTTTTCCGCACGCTTGGACGATGTGAATCCGATTCCGGAGCTGGCGAAGCTGGAGGACCGAGATTATGGAGGAGGCCAATCGCATCGGCGTGGGCGCGATGGGCTTCGGCGGCAAGGTGTCGCTCATCGGCTGCAAGATTTGCGCGGCGAATCGTCTGCCCGCGAGCTTCTTCGTCTCGGTGGCCTATGATTGCTGGGCGTTCCGCCGGCTGGGCGTTCGGCTGGATGCATCCAGCGGCGCGATCACGCAGCTGGCTGTATCGCGATCCCGATCGCGCGGTGCGAGCGAATGGCGCAGTTCGGAAGGATTCCCGCTGACCGGCCGCGAAGTGGTGTTGACGGCGCCGTTGTCCGAAGAGCAAGTGCGTGCGCTGCGCGTCGGCGATGTGGTGCTGATCTCGGGCGAAGTGTTCACCGGGCGCGACGCAGTGCACGCGCATTTGATGAAGAACGCGCCGCCGGTGGATATGCGCGGCTCGGTGCTTTACCACTGCGGCCCGGTGATGCTGAAGCAGGGCGACAATTGGGTGGTGAAGGCGGCGGGTCCCACCACCAGCAGCCGCGAGGAGCCGTATCAGGCCACCATCATCGAGAAGTACGGAGTGCGCGCCGTGATCGGCAAAGGCGGCATGGGCGCGAAGACGCTGGCCGCGCTTGAAAAATCCGGCGCGGTATATCTGAACGCCATCGGCGGCGCGGCGCAGTTTTACGCGCGAACTGTGGAGAAGGTGCTGGGCGTGCATCTGCATCGAGTTCGGAATTCCCGAAGCGATGTGGCATCTGCGCGTCAACAATTTCGCGGCGATCGTCACCATGGATGCGCACGGCAACAGCCTGCACGCGAGATGTGGAACGCGAGACCGGCGCGAAGCTCGCCGAACTGCAGCAAGCATGAGCGGTCTGTTAGAATTAATTTTGTCTCGCGGCCAGGTAGCTCAGCTGGTAGAGCGCAGCCCTGAAAAGGCTGGCGTCGGCGGTTCGATTCCGTCCCTGGCCACCACATTTTCAATAACTTACAAGCACCCAAAGACGCAGTTTCATTCCATTTCATTCCAAAACTTTTGGCTCGTCAGGTTTGCCTCACGTGGAATGAAGGTGCGTCTTGAGTATCGCAATTTCTTGAGCGGAGATCGGTTTTCCGGCTCCGCTTTTTGTTTCATGTTGGTTGGTAAAATAACGTCGAATGGAACAAGAAGCGACCGACCAGATCGAGCCTTTCAAACGCCTCCTAGGCAACAAAAAATGCGTAGTGGAACATAAAGGGTTGGCTGACGCGTTGGTTGATTTTGTTGACTAACAGACTCATTCCAAATTCCTACCGAGCGTCAGACGCACGCCCAGATCGTCTGACATTTGGTCACCGGTCAAAATTGTTGTGCGAAACCGCGCCCCGCAGGGCCTCCGCCATTTCCTTTATAGAGTGCGGAGGTAATCATGCCAAGACGAACGATCCGGTTAACTGTGGATGCCGATGAACGACTTCAATCGGCGGTGAAACTCCGGGGCTACGCTAATCCGAGCACTTTCCTCAGAGCGGCGATGGACCACGAATTGAAAGGACGTGATGTCTTTGCAGCCGAGCGTCACGAACTGGAGGCGGAATGGACGATAACGTTTCGACGGCAGAACTCCCTCTCGCCCTCCGCCGCTACCGCCCGTTCTTCGACCGTGTTTGTCCGTTTAGCATCGATCTGGAGGCCTGAGCTCACCTCTTTGCCCCTCTATCAAGGCTTGACAGGCGGTGGTTCGGGTTCAAGGCACTTCTCGCGTGGCGCTTCTACACGGCCCAATGAAGGTACCTTTGAAGACAACTTGACTCAAGCCTCTCAACGGTTAACGTTAACCGTTTACGATCAAGGACGAGGGTTGTCGTAACGTTCAATGGCAATGTGATAAAGTTCTCCCGGAGGTGATCAATACGTGGGGGTTAGCCACCAATTAGACGGACGCGCGGGGCAAGAACTAGCCATCAGTCCTGCAATGCCTCCAGCGCCAATCCGAGTGGAATTGGAACGCGTTCTGTCGAGCCGCACCTTTCGCGTTGCCAGCGGACAGAAAAACCTCCTCCGATTTGTCGTGGAAGAGGCGCTCGCGGATCGTGGGCATTTGCTCAAGGAGTATTCAATTGGTGTTGAGGTCTTCCACCGCGGGGACTCTTTCGACCCTCGCATAAATGCAATCGTCCGGCTTGAGGCCCGTAAACTCCGTTCACGCCTCGCCAAGTATTACGAGTTGGAGGGCACGGGAGATCCGATTTGCATCGAGATTCCGAAAGGAGCCTACGTGCCTGTTTTCCGGGAGTTGAAAGGGTCGCCCGGCAGTCACTTGTCCACGCCAGATGTGGATTCAGCGGCGTCTAGGGGTAGGGGTTCAAAGTCTGCTGAACCTTCACTGGAGTTGCTTGCTCCACCGCATGCTGCGGAGGAATTTTCGATAGCTGTGTTGCCATTCATAAACCGTGGCAACGATGAGGAAAGCGAATGCTTTACCGATGGCTTAACTGATGAGTTGACGATCGCGCTGGGGCGAATCCCGTGGCTACGACTAACCGCACGAACCTCTGCCTTCCGGTTCAAAGGCGCTGATATTGATATTCGAAGAATTGGCCGCTATCTCAATGTTCGGGTGGTGATTGAAGGAAGCGTAAGAAAATACGGCCGCAGGTTGAGAATTGCTGTGCAGGCCAATGAGGCGAAAACCGGGTGCCGCCTGTGGTCTGACAGTTACGACCGGGAATTGGATGATCCCCTCCAGGTTCAGCATGAAGTTGCGCTTATGGTTACGGAGGCTCTCACTTACCGTGTCTTTCCCGAGGCACATTCCAATGTCGGCACCCGCTTCGCTGGGGGCAGTACAAGTGTCCCGAAGGCTTACGAGTCCCTTGCGACCGGGCGAAGCTTTTACAACAGGCACACGCCCGTCGACTTCGAGACCGCCATTCATTACTTTGAACGCGCGATCGCGTGTGATCCGTACTTTGCGCGACCATACGTGGAGCTGGCAAAGTCGTTCGTCATGCTTCCCTTCGTTAAGGCCGCCAGAATTTCAGACTTGGCCTTTCAAATCAGATTGAACGCTTCGCGGGCGATTCAGTTGGACGATAGCCTGGGGGAAGCTCACGCCGCGCTGGCCATACCCATGATCCACGAAGGCGATTGGGAGGCGGCTGGCCGTCAATTTCGTAAGGGTATTGAACTCACACCAGGCGACGCGAGCACTCTCACCTGGTACGGTACTTACCTGTTGAACATTGGCCGGGGCGAAGAGGCTATGTTGGAGCGACAAAAAGCTCTGGAATTGGAGCCTGGTTCGCCGCTGATGGCTTGTTATTACGCTAAAACCTTTTACTACTTGCGGCGATTTGACGAGGCCATTGAGCACCAGCGCAGAGCCTTGGCTCTCGATCCTGATTTGGCTATGTCGCATATTGTCCTCGGCCTGGCGAGCGTTCATAAGGGCAGTTACGCGCGGGGGATCGCGGAGCTCGAACGTGGACGGTTCTTGATGAAAGACGCCGTTCACGCAAGGGCGCATGTGGCTTATACGCATGCCGCAATGGGAAACCGGGACCGGGCAACTGAGATCCTGAACGCGTTCCTCCGCGAGTTCAGAAGCGATAGCTTCCCGGCATTAGCGGTTGCGGAAGTATACATCGGACTCGGCGACAAAGAACAAGCATTTGAGTGGCTGCACAGGGCCATCGACCAGAAAGACTGGGTTGTGTTTCTAAAATGCGATCCTCTCTTCGACCGCCTCCGTCCCGATCCTCGTTTCGCAACGCTATTGCGGCGAGCAAATCTGAAGTAGCGTGACTGCTCCGGCTCGCCCGAACAGCGGGGAGAGACCGCTGCCGTGTCTAGAAGATATACTTCAACGCGAACTGAATCAATCGAGGGTTCACCGAAGCGCCGGTGATCCAGCCGAAGTTGGGTTTAGATATGTCGGTGCTCACCGGGTTCGCGAACTGTGCATGGTTGAAGATATTGAAGAACTCCGCCCGGAATTGCAGGGTTGCATCTTCCCGGAGTCCCCCCACCCGAGTGGTTTTGATGGCCGAAGCATCAAAGTTGAACTGGCCCGGGCCAAGAAGTATGCCCACGCCTGAGTTGCCGATACCGGTTCCGTCGCCAATGACGGGCACCGAGCCGAACGCCGCGGCATTGATGTAGCCCGGTCCGCCGCTGATTCCTCCCAACCGCCCCTCCACTCCACCGGCCGTGGGAACGTTAGCGTAGGTCGCTCCATTCGCCATCTCGGTGGTCGAATACACGTTCGAAAATGAAGCCTGACAGCTCCCACAGTAAATTGAGCCGCCTCGCGTATCCTGTACTGTCAGAGGCTGCCCATCTTGAATGGTGGTAACTCCCGAGAGGTTCCAACCACCCAGCAATTTCCCCGAGAACCCTTGACCTTTATAAGGAATGTCCCAGCTGTAGTTCACAATGAACCGCTGCGGCCGATACATCGGATTCAATCCATACTGTTGCGCTGCGTTGTTCGGATTGTTGCTGTCCAGATTCGTGCCACCGTTGGCCTGCAAGTTGGTGAAGGCTCGAGCCCAGGTGTAGGCACCCTGCATTTGGAATCCATGCGAGAACTGCTTCCGGACTGTGACCTGCAAGCTGTTGTATTTCATGTCTCCGTCGGAGCCGGATTGCTGCAAGCCGTTCGGCGCGAAGCCGAGGAAGGGAACCCGTAAAGATTCATTCTCAACTGTATTGGTTGTGATTCCATTGATCGGATTACTCGGACTGGCCAACTGCGCGATATTCACTTCGCGCCCAGAATCCACCAGGTGGATGCCATGCGAACCCGCATATCCTGCCTCCAATACCCACGTCGGCAGGAATTCGTATTGGATCTGCAGGTTATACGACTGCACTAGCGGGGTTACGAAGTTCTCGGACATGAAAGGATAGTTCAGGTTCGAAGACGCGCCGGTCGCGAAATTGACAAACCGAGGCGAACCCCACCCCAGTTGTTGATTGGGGTACGGCGTCGCGAGAGACGCGTAGCTTATTGCCGGCCCGCTATTATCAAGCGTAAGGGAGTAGGGCGGACTTTGTTCGACGGCGTGAATGAGCGAGTTCCCATTTACACGGTCGTAAAAGTATCCGTAGCCGCCACGAACGACGAACTTATTGCTGCCGGTGGGCTGCCATGCGAAACCGATTCGCGGAGCAAAATTGTCCAAGGGTGCTCCCGTGCGGGTTGGCCCGTTACTGGAACCTTTCAGAACGCCGGTGGGCAAAGGTACTCCTTGGTAATTTGCCGGCGCCACGAACCCGGCGTAGGTTCCCGTGGCCGCAGAGTTGCCGGGAACCGGAACCGATGCAATTTGGCTCAGCCACAGATTCGTCAGGTTGCCGTATTTGTCGGTGGGATAGCCGTCAAACTCCCATCGAAGGCCGAGATTCAAGGTCAGCCTGGAACTCACCTTGTAATCGTCTTGGACGAACGTATTTGCGTCGTTGAGGCGGTACCCGTGCACGATGCCGCTGGGCGGAGTACGCACCGCCAAGACTGTCGCGATAATGTTGCTCAACGGCGTTCCGTTCGTGCCGCCAGGATTTCCGCCGTTGCAGCTAACGGGAAACGTGCCCGGAGCACAACCGGGGAGACCCAAAAGAAAATCGGGGAAGTCCTCAAACAGCAGCCAGCCTTTGGAGATTCCCGGAAATACCCACGGCCACTGGATGTGCTCGAATTCGCCGCCAAAGCGAAGATTGTGTTTACCGTGGCTCCAGGAAACCTGGTCGCCCCATTGAAATTGATTGCTTAAGTTGAAGTCGGGGTCAGTGGCGCCGCCGGTATCAAACAGACCCAGTACCGTGATGGGCGCTAAATAATTGATCCCCGGCGATACTCCTGTAATTCCCACTCCCGAATCGGTGAATGGCTGTTTCGTGCCAAGATAGGCCTCATTGCGCTGAAACGACATATGAGCTTCATTGACCAGACTATTTGTCAGGAGCGAGGTCAGTTTTAAGACCGCGTTGGTGTTGTTGAAATGATCGTTCTGACCAGCGCCTGGAAGGCAAGTGGTCTGCGAGATCAGGCAATTGACGCCATCGGATTGATGTTCCCTCGAGTAGAAGTAGCGCGTAGAGAGCGTTTCTTTGCTGTTGATCAGGTAGTCGCTATTGACCAGATATTGATCTTCGGTATAGATCACGGGATCGCTAAACGTCGAGGTTGAATAGGTTCCCGTAGTGGATCCCGGAATGTAGTAGCTCCCGTTCGGGTTCTGCAGGCGGAGGATATTCAGAGCGACTGGATTGATGTTGGATCCATCGCAGGCGACCTGGACGCCACCCAGGCCGGGAGGGCCGATCTGCTTGAAGTAGGTGGGCTGATTGCAAAACGCCTGGCCCAGCGCAGCCTGAAATCCAGGCGCATTGCGATTACCGGCCGGAATCGGAGGCAGCGTGGCGCCCGTGGAAAGTCCGTCAGGGTCCAGGCCATTCTTCTGGCCGGTCCTCTGATACGATCCAAAAATGAATAGTTTGTCCTTGATGACGGGGCCGCCAATCACACCGCCAAACTGATTCTGATTCAGCGGCAGCTTGCCCAAATCGCTGCGATTCGCAAAAAAGTCGTTTGCGTTCAGCGCTGTATTGCGAAAGAACTCGAACCCCGTGCCATGCCATGCGTTCGTTCCCGATTTCGTAACCACGTTGACATTCGCGCCGGGGTTGCGTCCGTAACCGGCGTCATAAAGCGTGGTCTGAATCTTAAACTCGGCAAGGGCGTCCGGACTGGGGATTCCGATTCCTGAGTAAAAGCCCTGGGCAGTGCCGCCGCCACCGATGCCTGTGATGGAAACGCCGTCCATCTGGTAATTGTTGTGGGTCGCATCCATGCCGTTGACATTCACGTCCTGCGATCCGTTTCCGGCCGCCGAAGCGTTATTGACCGGCGCATTCACGCCGGCAGCGAGCGAAATAATCTGCGTATAGTTACGCGAAGTGAGCGGCAATCCGGTAACCGATCGTTCCCCGACTACGGTCCCCAAAGTGGAACTTGCCGTCTGGACGGCTTCGACGTTCGCCTCCACGGTGACCTGCTCGGCTTGCGACCCGACCTCGAGCACTTTATCGAGCACAGGCGATTCCGTGACATTCACCTTCACGGCGCCGACCTCGGCCGTCTTGAATCCGGTCGCGCTGAATTGGACTTTGTAGTTTCCGGGTGGGAGCAGGCTGAGGTTATACACCCCATCGGAACCCGTTTTCGCCGTACGTTGCTGCCCTGTATCGTTATTCGTCACCGTAACGGACACACTGGGAACCACAGCTCCGGTTGGGTCGCTAACCGTGCCCGTGAGAGCACCGGTGCCCGAGGTTTGGCCCACCATGAAAGAAACGAACAAACTCAGAAACAGATAGAGTGCAAGACGAACGAACTTGGGAGGCAGCATAGACTCCTTCACTGACTTAGTTTTGATTGACTTCAAATAACGAAGCTAAACGTACCTGTTACAGTACGGAGGCGACATGGATTGCACAAGGCAGCGAACAGTTACCGTAAACCGTTCATGCTTCGGCGCTTGCGAGAAGTTACCCACCGTTGCTTTCCAAAACTGACCCAGGCGGGTCTGTGGATGAAGGGCAGGTCACACTCCTCCAGATGGCAATTCCGAGGGGTGACCGGCGTTGCTATTCGAAAATCGGCAAGACGTGGATTTGTGAACACTGCGCCGTAGGGAGGATCAATCCGCCAGGAGACCCGACGTATCCTCACACTTCGCCCGCCGAGACTCTCATACGGCGGCTACTCGTCAACCGATTGCGCTTACGCCCCCGCGCCAATCTGCCGCAAAAGGGTAGCAAAATCGAAGTAAATCCGTCCCGCCGGAATCCTTCTGGTTCCGAGGTCGTATTCGTAGAAGGAGCAGCCAGGAACCGAAACCTTTTTGCCCGTTGCCTCGACTTTGGCAAAGGCTCCTTTATGCACGGCTTCAAAACTCCATTCCACCGCGACCAGATTTTTGGCGTGGGCCAAGTTCCGAATGGCATGTACATTGCCAGGAAACGCGGCGATGAACGGGCGCACAAAGTTGTCTCGCACGGCTGTCTTCCCTTCGAGTGTTCCCGTCGGGAGGTAAAGTACTACGTCATCCGAATAGTAGGCGAGAATCTTGTGCTCATCAGTGCCTTTCCAGGCATCGAAATACTCTTGGATAAACGCGCGGACGTCTTCAGGCGCCGCTTGGATAGCCACAGCTTGCATACGAGCCCCTTTTCTCGGTGCCGCTATGGCGGCGCCGTCAGGGCAAGTATATACCCGCGGCGTGCGCGAACGCGAACGCGGCACCAGAATCGGCGCTCGGGAAGTAGCTCTCACCTTGTCGCGCAGGGTAGAACCCCCGGAACAGAAAGCCTTTGAGCTAGAGTATTGATTTGCAATGAGCCGGAGGTTTGCTGCGCCCCGGAGAGGAGTACGATTCCCCTCCAGGGCAGGAGCTTCTGGGAGTCATCACCTCCCATGGGCCCTCCCGAGAGTCCTACAGGCCATCCCGAAAATCAAGAGGCGGGTCGGCGGAAGCGATTGGCCCGCCGGCCGCGGAGCGCGGCGTTGTCTGCTGAAAGGATGCGAGCAGCGCTTTCATCCCCGGCAGGCGCGCCAGCGCTATTGCAGCGAGCGCTGCCGGGAGGCGGCGCGGAAATGGTCGCGGTGGAAGGCGCAGCAACGATACCGGGAGACGACGGCGGGCCAACAGAAACGGAACGGGCAAAGCCGGCGCTACCGGGAGCGCGTCAAAAGCCGGAAACCACCAGAGCCAGAGGCAGTTAACGACCCCGCGAGGGTAATCACTACAGAACATTTTTTTCGATCATTGCTGCGACCGGCCGGGCTGCTACGAGGGATTCGTGCGCGCAGCGGCGAAGTCCCTTGCAGCGCTTCTGCTCGCACGGCGTGCCGGCGCGCGCTGGAGCGCGTCCAGGAGCGGGAGCGGCGCTGGAAACAGGCGCGCGATTTAATCCGGAGATATTGATCCGGCGGCGGCGCTCGGCCTTACATTCAGCCTGTCTGATGCAACTGGAGTTTCACCAGCTCGACCGGCGCTGGGAGCACCTGCGAGTGCGCCATCCGGCGCGGCAGCGGCGGCTGTTGGCGTCGCTGGCCGAAGCGGGCAGCAAACGCCCATCGTGGTGGTGGCGGCCGAAGGCCAGGCGGACCGTTACGTGGTCATCGACGGCTACAAGCGGATCGGGGCGCTGGAGCAACTGGGCCGGGACACGGTGGAAGCGGTGGTGTGGCCGATGAGCGAGGCGGCGGCCGTGCTGCTGGACCGCTCGCTGCGTCTGTCCGAACACGAGACCGCGCTGGAGGTGGGCTGGCTGCTGGCGGAGTTGGAGCAGCGCTTCGGCTACGGGCTGGATGAGTTGGCGCGCCGGTTCGATCGCAGCGTGAGCTGGGTATCGCGGCGGCTGGCGCTGGTGGAGGTTCTGCCGGAAGCGATCCAGCAGCAGGTGCGCGAGGGCAAGATCCTGGCGCAGGTGGCGATGAAGTTTCTGGTGCCGGTGGCGCGCCAAAGCCTGGAGGATTGCCAGCGGATGGCGGCGATCTTCGCCGAGCATCACTGCGATACGCGGGAAGCCGGCCAACTGTATGCCGCCTGGCGCAAGGGTTCGCCCGCGATCCGCAAACGCATTCTGGACGATCCCGAGCTGTTTTTCAAAGCGCAGCGACAGGCACAGGAGAAAGCTCCGGCCGGGACCGGCGCCGAACTGTTACGCGATCTGGAAATGGTGGCGGCCATCGTGAACCGGGCGCATCGGCGGCTGGCGGGCGCCGCTGCCACGGAGCTGGATCGCCAGCAATGCGAAGCGGCGCGGCACCAGATCGATCGCATTCAAAAGCAACTCCATCGCATAGACGAAGAGATCCCACCGGAGAAGAAACCGCATGTTGAGCCAAGCGCAACGCACCACGATTCTGGAACTGCAACGCGCAGCAAGTGAGCAAACGCGAGATCGCGCGGGTGCTGGGGATCTCCCGCGTGGCGGTACGCAAAGTCCTGCGCTCGAACTCCACCGCGGTGCCGGAGTTGCAACGTCCGGAGAAAGCCGAACCTCACCGGCAACAGATCCTGGAGCTCTTCGACCAGTGCAAGGGGAATCTCGTGCGAGTCCATGAAGAGTTGGTGGCCTCTGGCGCGGAGTTGTCGTATGCCGCGTTAACAGCGTTCTGCCGGCGGCATGGGATCGGATACGCGCCGCCAACGCCGGCGGGCCAGTATGATTTTGCGCCCGGTGAGGAGATGCAGCATGACACCTCTCCCCACGATCTCGAACTGGGCGGCAGGAAAAGAAAAGTGCAGACCGCTTCGGCGGTGTTGTGTTACTCGCGAATGCTGTTCTTCCAGTGTTACCCCGCCTTCCGGCGCTTCGACTGCAAGGTCTTTCTCACGGACGCGCTGCGTTACATGGGTGGCGCCCCACGCTTATGGGGAGCTCTCCATAAGCGTGGTTATGTGAAGGACCGGATTATGCGAAGGACGAGCGGCTGAGCGGGTTGGTCTTGGGTTGCAGCGATTTCTGCTTCACATAATTTAGGCCGAGCGACATGGCACTCCTTGGAAGTCACCAAGGAGGTGCTCATGAAGATTCATTCCTGCCTGGCACAACTCCGTGCTCATCTGGAGTCGGCCAGGTACACACCGAAAGTCGCAGATCGCTATCTGGCGGTCGCCAGTTACTTTCTTCGTTTCCTCGATAAGAACCACGTGCCCATCGAGTCGGCACAGCCGGAACATGTCCATGCCTACCTTCGGGAGGCTTTGCGAATTTATCGACGGACTCACGGCCGTCGGCCTCCCATCGAAGCTGGATGGCGACGTTCACACACCAGCGGCATCCATATGTTGCTTCGTCTCGTACAGGGACGTTGGCCGCCGGAACCCGTTCCAGCGAATCCGATTCAGGAGTTCCATGTCCAGCTTTGCAGTTCATACGTGCAGTGGCTCAGGGAGTTCCGGGGACTCGCCGCCGAAACGATCTCCGGACATCAGGCGATGGCTTCCCGTTTGCTGAACTGGCTGGGGGAGCGGGCGGCCAGTTCGAAACTGGCCGAACTGACCGTTAGGGACATCGATTCGTTCGTGGCGGCCCAGCCCACAACGCTGACGGCGCCCGACCCGCAAGAGCCAGGCTCTTTACCTGCGAAGCTTCCTTCGATATCTGCACGGACGTGGTCTGCTCAAGCGCGACCTCTCGGCGGCGGTGATCGCTCCGCGCGTGTATGCCCTTGAGAACATCCCGTCCACATTGAGCGCTGAGGACATCGCCGTCATGCTGAAGAACGTGCGGCAGGACAGATCGCCCAAAGGGCGCAGGGATCTGGCGATCCTGACTCTGCTCGCGACCTATGGACTGCGGGCCGGAGAGATTACCGCGCTCCGCCTGGACGATATCGACTGGCGGCGCGAACAAGTGCGCGTGCGCCATTCCAAGACCGGCCATCGAGACATGGCTTCCGCTGGTTAAGCCTGTCGGTGACGCTCTCCTGGATTATCTCCAGAAAGGCAGACCCAAGGTCGCGGCCAGAGAGATTTTCATTCGCGTCCGCGCGCCATATCGGCCGTTTCAGAACGGGTCAAGCCTATATTCCGGGATCGTCAGGCGTCTGCAAGAGGCTGGGGTGAAGTGGCAGGGGAAACACGGACCTCATGCTTTTCGTCATGCACGAGCTGTGAGTCTGCTGCGGGCGGCGGTTCCCTCCAAGGTGATCGGAGACGTACTCGGACATCGCGCTTCAGCCTCGACAGCCGTCTACCTGAAACTGGCAACCGACGACCTCCGAAAAATCGCTCTGGACGTGCCGGAGGTGAAGTGATGACGAGGTGGCCCGACTCCAACGGCGCGGTGTTCCGCCGATATGTTCAAGGGCTGGGACTGCGTACCGCCATGGCGGCTAGGGTCTATCACTGCATCCTGCGGGGGTTTCAGCAGTTCGTCTCCGACCACGATCCCGCATGCCCTGTTTCTCAGGCAAGCGTGACCGCCTGGCTTCAGGACCGCATCACTGGTGTGGCCCTTACACCTGGTTATTCACAGAGCACGTTTAGTCGATCGTTTCCTTGACTGGTGGTAGCGGCGGCCAATCGCTGAGAACCCGCTGGCGGAGTTGCGTGCCGAGTATAGGCAACATTCGACGGCGCCGATTGTTCGGGCGCTGGCCAATCCGAACCCCGTCGCAGCTTTGGAGAACTTCGCACGCTGCCACCTTTCGGCAGTCATTTAGGACCGGCAATGCGAGCATCATTTCCGTCATGCGGGCCGCGGGCTTCCGCTATGGGGACTACGAAAACCGTCTCCTTGCTTTGGATCGGTTTCTGCAGCGACAGCCAGATGCTGCCGAGCAGCCACTCGCCGTTCTCGTTCAACGATGGGCGCAGGAAGCCCCACGACTCGAACTGCGGCAGGCGAGAGTTCGAGTGGGCCGTGTCGTGGCGCGTGCGCTCCAGCGCAAGGACCCGTCCGTGATCACCCCCGACTGGACCGCCAACTTGAGCGCGAAGTACGTCGGAGACAACGACGCCCGCATATTTTCAGCGCCGAAGAAATTCAGCAGGTGTTCAAGACCGCGCTCGCTGCCGTCACCTCGCGCTCCTCTTCGCCCCCACACCCTCCATACCATGCTGGTTCTGGCATATGCGCCGGGCTGCGACTGGGCGAGATCGCCAGGCTCACATCGGTGACATCCGGATAGAGGAAGGAGTGATCGAGATCCGGGAAACGAAATTCTTCAAAACTCGGCATCTCCCGCTCTCGCCGAGCGCCGTCGCCGCCCTTCCGCTCCTACTTGGTGGCTCGAAAACAGGCAGGTCGCTCCTTCCGACGACACCTCAGCATTGTTCTGGCAGGAACAGGATCGGTGCGGATACGCGCGGATAACGGTGGAAGGCTTACTGGCTCGCGTGTTCCGCAGCGCGGGACTAAAGCCGCCACGCCCGAATGGTCGAGTGGGCCCGCGTATCCACGATCTACGCCACACCTTCGTGGTTCACCGAATGACCGAATGGTATCGGGCCGGCATCAACCCAGAACCCATTTCTTCTTGTGATGACGCGAATCTTCCGAAAAGCCACGACTCAGTATGCGCCCGCTGGTTCCAAATACCCCTACGATGCCTTGCCTCGTGTCCGAATGAAGATGCGATCGACGAGTACGCGCTCGGCCGACTGCAAAAAGAAGAGAGCCTGTCTCTGGAACGTCATCTTGCTGGTTGCAACCGCTGGCATCGAATGCGCAATTCACGAAGACGTTCGTGCTGGCACTTCGGGGGTCTGCAAGTGGACCCCATAGGGGCGACTTTGTTGCGGCTTCCTCAGGCGAAGAAAAGCTTCAGTCCTACAATCGCGGAGAACTGGCAATCGGAGACTGGTCGCATTGGCTCGGTGACCTCCGTTGTAATCGCCTGTAAATCGTCTCCGGATGGTCGTCCGCAGTCCAGTCGCGATTTCTGACGCGAAGAAGCTGTGTATGTCGCTAACGATTCATTGTTTTCGTCCGCAATCACCGCTTTCGAGATTGGAGCCCACGTATGGCTTGAATACCCGTATGAACTTCGCCAGCCGCGAGGCCAGCCATTTATGTTGCGAAGGCCAATCGGCCAGCAGGGCAGCATCGGCGTGGTGCGTAACGGCCCCCAATTGTCCAGCCATCGGCATCGCCGCTCCACCCAACGGAACCCCCGAGTCGGGTTTCAATAGTCCGCCGATCCTTCGTCAACGTCTTGTAATAGTCCGCGTCTCCCCGCAGGAACACCGCCGATTCCGGCCAAGTGATGCGGCGGCGTAAACTGTTATCCACAGATCCCGGCCCTGGAGGTTGAACCGCAGATTCCCGAGTGAGTTTGGGGACGGAATCTTAATTCCTTTATCATCCAGGCGAAGTTGAGAGAGAAACGCCTGCCAGTATTCAAAACGCCGCTGTGCCGATTGCGAGCGGCCCTCGACGCTTCCTGGCCCGCTCGTTTTACAGTACGGTTCCAATCGTTCGGTGCGGCGATTACCGTAAACCTGGGCGCAGGCAGTGACCCGGAGATCGACCACACTTCCAGTTGCACTGCAAAGAACTTGAACCGCTCATCTGTGATCCGATTCAGCCGATCAAAACCACGACGCGATGTATCTCCGAGCAGAATCTCGGGGCGATCCAAATCATGGTCGCGGTGTCGAGCCCGCTCGCATATGTAAGCAGTTGCCCCAGGTGGTTGTGATCGGAACGCTCAAGTTGATTTTCAATGACCACCAAGGTTTTCGATCCGAGTTCTCTGCATATAATATCGGCGCGGAACGGCCCGACCACTTGCTCTTGGGCGGTCACCTCAAGATCGAGGCCCACCCAAAACCGGCCAATGAGGGACACCTCAAAACCGGCCAATGGAAACAGGCAGGACAGAGTCAGTTATAGCCGGTTCGGGCGGTGGAATCAAGGAAAAAGTTCGCGCAAGGCGGCAAAGTTGCACTACACTGTGAGGACCTGGGCGGAGGATACGGCAACGCAGGATGCGACCAGAGCGCCGACTCAGTGGCCGGAAAGAACGAGACGGCTTGAGGGTCATTCGATCTCAAGCCGTCTGGTTCGGCACACGATTCTTTCTGGCGGGAGAGCGTTAAATCCCGGGAGCGCGAGGGCAGAGTCCTCGCATCAAGAAAGGTGCCTTCCGATTTTCGCTGGTCAGTTCGCCGACGCGGTCTTGGTGCGCCAGCTCTTCGGGCCGCACTTCAGCACGTGACCGTGATGCAGCAGCCGATCAAGCATCGAGCCGACTGCCGCGACATCGCCAAGCAGTTTGCCCCAATCCTCCACCGGGCGATTCGACGTGAGTAGAGTGCTGGCTCGTTCATAGCGGCGCATGATGATTTCGAGCAGGTCCTCGGCTGCGGTTTGCGGTGGCTTGCGCATTCCGAAGTCGTCAATGATGAGCAGTGCGACGGTAGAGATCGACTCCATGTAGTGCTTGCGAGTGCCGTCCAGCGCGGCCTCGGCGAGTTGCTCGAGCAAGATGTGTGTCTCGCGGTAGAGCACCTTGTGGCCCTGCAGAATCGCGGCCTGACCGATGGCTTGAGCCAGATGGCTTTTGCCGGTGCCGCCTGGCCCGAGGAACAAAGCATCTTCGCGACGATCGATGAAGCCGCCGGTGGCGAGATCGAAGACCAAACTGCGATTGAGCTTGGGATTGAACTGAAAATCGAAGTTGTCGAGCGTCTTGTCGGGATCGCGAAATGCGGCCTGTTTGCGGCGGCGGTCCAACAACCGGCTGGAGCGCCGTGTTAGCTCGTCGTTGACGAGAGTCGCCAACAGATCGATGGGAGCCATAGGCTCAGCTTGCGCTTGATGCAGGCGTGTTTCCAGCACGGCAGCCATGCCGCCCAGCCGAAGCTGTCGCAGGCTGCGTTGCAGTTCGATGATGTTCATTCTTGGTTCTCCTGAGATCTTTTGTCAATGAGGTCACGGTACAAAGTCAGTTGGCGGATGATCGGGTCGACTTGGCGAAGCGTGAGCGTCGTTCGTCGTTCCAGCCAGAGACGCACAAACCTGTAGGGATTGGCTGAGATTCCGCAGTCCAGCGCTGCAGCACAGGCATCATCGGCAAGAGCAGCGCCATGTTTGCGCGCCAGCGATGTGATGCCGAGGATACGGCGAATCTCGCTCTGGCCGCCGCGCGCATACATGCGTTCGGCGAGCGTGCCGATGTGCGCGCCGATCTTAGCGCAGCGAGCCAGCAGTTGCGCGGTCGTGCGCGGCGTCTTCGCGGGCTTGTCTTCCTCCGGAATCCGATAACGACCACGCTCCTGGCGCAAGTGTTCACGCAACAGTTGGCCGGAAAATCGATCGAGCACACGCACGACCCGGTCATCCCACTGCACGTTGACGGTGCGGCCGATCGAACCGGGCGGCACGCTGTAATAGGCCGCTTCCACTTCGACGCAGCCATCGAGATTCACACGGCGCTCGCCGAACTGATAATGGCGAAATGGTTCTAAGGGCAGCGGCGTCAGTGCGGGCTTTTCTTCAACGAACATTGCCGATACTTGCCGCTTCACCGTGCCGTGGATGCGCGTGTCAGCCCAATGCGCTTCCCAGCGGTCCAGATACGCTTGGGCCTCTTCGAGGCTCTCAAAGCGCTGGCCCTTCAGCGGCGTGTTTTTCGCATGACCGACTCCGCGCTCGACCTTGCCCTTTCGATCCGGATCACCGACGCGGCACGGCAACGCGACTGCTCCGTAGTGAGCGAGCACGTCGCGATACAGCGGGTTCAACGCGGGATCATAGATGTCGGGTTTTAGGACGCCTTCGCCGAGGTTGTCGAGCACGACGGTTTTGGTAGCGCCACCAAGACGCCGGAAGGCTTGTTCGTGCAACTGAGCCCAGGTGCGAGTGCTCGATTGAAAGGTCAGCAGACGGACACACTTGCGGCTGTATCCGAGCGTGAGCACGAACAAGCGCGTGCGTCGGTAGCGGCTGGAGTGCGGATCACGCACCATCGGGCCGGTGCCGTAGTCGACCTGTGCTTCTTCGCCTGGCGGAGTCAGAATGACGGCGCGTGCTTCCGGGGCTTGCGTTCCGCGACAGTGGCGTACGAAGCGTTTAACGCTTGCATAGCGGCCGGTAAAGCCGTGGTCATCGACCAGGTCTTGGTAGATGGCTTTGGCGTTGCGGCCCTTGCTCAGCGACAGTTCGATGAAGTCGCGATGGGGTTCGCAGGTCCGGCTGTGCCGAGGTGGACTCATTGGCCGGTTTTGCGCCGGGAGCCGAATTGCGCCGGTGTCGGCGGCCAAAGCGGTGGCCGGTTTTCGCCGCGAAATCCCCGCCAGAGTCGGTGGACACCTCGTTGGCCGGTTTTGCCGGCGGCCGTCCCCCAGCCTCCCGGCGGTCGAACGGCGATGCCGGCCGCTTTCAGGTAGGCGCTAGCGGTTTCGCGCCGTACGCCAGTCTCTTGTTGGATGCGCCGTAGCGGCCAGCCCAGCCGTCCCAGCGCGAGGACTTGTTGTCGTTTCTCTTCGTTCAAGACATTCTATAAAAGGGGATGTCAAGAGAAATATTTCCCCGCCGAGCTGGACCCGGGTCAGAGTTCGACCGATATCCAGCCCCGGCACACCCGAGCACGACGCTGAGCTTCCCACGCCTTCCAGAATCGCCGTTTCCCTCTTATGAAGGCGTTGTTCAGAACGGCCCGGAGCCGTCAAGGGCGCGCCGTTGTTGGGCGCGGCGAAGCGAACCCTTGACGGCGAGGACCGTTCTGAGATGATCGCCGAAGAGGGAAACGGCACGTCAACTTGGTCGGGTGTCGAGTCCGAGATAAGCAGAACGAGTGCCACGTGGCAACCATGATTCTATTTGAGACTCGCGGCCTATAGCTTTATTGGGTTGTCCGAGGGGGCATACGATTGCTCGAAGACTTCAGTGCCTGGTGAGGCACGCTCGCCTACAGTCTTGATAGATACTCGCCCTCGAACCCGTGCACTGGGAGAACCTGACCACACGTGCCGAAAACGGCTTTGGAATGGGCCGGCGCTCACCAGACGTTCACGCTGTCTGCGACTTCAACTGATTTCTGTCGAACCGTTCTCCTTTCTTCCAAACCGCCAAAGTGATCGCCGCGATCTTGCGCGCCAAAGTTAAGCGCGCCATGCTGGGCCGCATCGATTTTGCAAGCAATGCAGAATAGAAGTCTTGGAAAGGCCCCTCCGAAGCGGTGGCGCGAGTCGCCGCCCCCTTGAACACATTCTTCAGATCGTGATTGTGGTTGTCGTTGAGACCCCGCGGGCTGGATCGCTTTTGGGAACGCTGCAATTCGCCGTCGGGTGGATGCGGTATTCGCCACTCACCCGCGTCTCGAGCGCCAGGCCGCTGTAGGCCCAAAGCTGGCGTTTGGTACGGAAACGATGGGATGTATGCATCAACGCAATCGCCAGCGCAACCCGAATCGGGCCCATCCAGGGAATCTGGCGCAGGAGCGCAGAAG
>CAVUKY010000007.1:0-422125 GCA_963742155.1 Bryobacterales bacterium
TTGACTTCCGTCATCCAGGCCGGCGGACGGCCCCGGCGTCTGCCACGGCCTGCCGCGAGTCGCTCGAATAGCAGGATCGCTTCGTCAAGCTGGTCCCGCTCCGCCCGCAACTCGGCGAGCATTTTGTTGATGTCCATTCTTGCAGGATACCGAGTGTTGAAACATATATCCGACACCGGCGAACCAGAATTCATCTATGCTTCGCCTTCTCAATCTCCCCTGAGGCGTGGGGATCTATTTCCAAGCGGCCCCTTGACGGCAGGGACAAATAGACAACGTAGCCGAGGATGATTGCGACAACGACGATCAGCCAAAGTAGTTTCGATTTCATAGGCCGATGACACGCTCTTCTGTTAGTGCCTCACGGTCTTGCTCTTGACTGCGATGGGTTCTCTTCACACCGTCATCGGCATCGGGCGTCAAGACTGGGTTTTATGGAACACGTAAAAACACCCCGTCACGGCCAGAGCAGCAAAGGAATGGATTAAAGACGACAACATCTTCGTTGCAGGAATTAGACCTCGTGCGACGTTGAGCACGTCGAGGATTAAACCTGCCACAAGCAGAATCGTCAGCAGAAGCGTCCCGATCAGTGCGAAAAGTGCGGCGTTCTTGAGTGCCATGTTGGAAGTATGAACGCACTGCATGCCCGTCGCAACCATCCGGCTGTGGGAGTCATCGGATTTGGGCAGCATTGCTCGAAGCCTCGGAGTGAGGGGTAGTAGAGCGGCCTAAGAAGACGAAATCAAGCGATGGAAACGCAAAGGGTCCTTTGCGAGACGTTGAGGAGTGCCGTTGAGGAGTGCCTTTAGGAACGCATCACATGTTGAGTCTAAGGAGTCTTGCATTCATCCTGTACTCAGCAATACGGCGCTCGTGCGCCCTGTCCTGCGCTGCTCTCCATTGCTTTCCCGATAGGACAACCGCAAAGGCAATGATTATCGGTAGAAATATGCTCGTGACCGTGCCCGTAACGAACAGCAAATCCCAGCGATCCATGAGCAGTCTCCCAGGAACAGTATACATCTCTCCAAGGCGATCACGGCGTTGCACGAAAAGCGGCGAAGCGAGAGCAAGCCCCGCCACCGGCCCAAAGCACGACGGCAAAGCCCTGGGGCGCACGAGGATACGCCCAATTCATAATAGCTCTCACTTCCGGCGGAGCGTGGGGAACTGACGCGAGGTGTTGCGATCTCGTACGGTGCAGCACCCTTGCACGCTCCGACGGATGACCCGATCCCCGTTTGGCCGTATGAGGAATGCAAGCAGCGCGGTGTCTCGCTTGCACCCTTGTATATGACCGCCCAAATTGCGGCCGTGCGTGGTGAGCCCTTCTACGAGCTATTGGTGCTTGCCGACGCACCGCGTGAAGGACGTTTTCGAGAACGTAAGATTGCCGAGACTGAGGTACACCGGCGGTTGCGGGAGGTCAATACCGAATTTAAATCTTGAGCAGCTTATCACGACTGCCGCGCTACTGCGTCCGATGCTGGGGACCTCGTGTTTTGCCAGCACGTCGCCGACGCCCTTGACTTTCTTCGTGCCGTCCTCGACTCCAAGCACAATGACGCCGCCCGAGGTGTTCGCGAACGCTACAATGGCTTTCAGTACTCATTCCGAGGAGGAAATCTGATACGATCCTGCAGGAACGTTGCTGAGCTGAAAAGAGCCGTTAGAAGCACTGGTGGTCGTCAGCCTCGGCGAGGAGATTGGAGCGTTCGAGTTCACCACCAAAACAGCGCTCAGGGGCGTACCGTCGCTAGACACGACTGTTCCGGAAATACTAGCAGCCGTTTGGTGCACGATTGACGCGGGTTTTGGTGGTTTTTGTGCGGCCCATACGCCCGTGAAACCGATCAGCCAACTTCCAGTGTTGGGTCAATCGAGGAATCGCAGTGCCAGTTTATTAAAGGCCTGTGACATGACCGTTGTGTTCCCTCCTCCGTCCATCATGGGCGTCGAGTTTGGCGGCTCAGTCGCTGGGATTCCCGCAATAGTTACCGCGCCGGGTGCTTCCCTGCCGCCAGAGTTTCTGCTCACGGGCGCGGCAGCCAACCCTAGCTTCCGAACGCGAGATTTTCGCGCCAAAAACGTACCAGTCGAATAGAGTTCCAGGTTTTGATACTTGTGGGTGGCTCGGCTGTGCTAGCCTTTTCTGCCGCTGCGCTGCGTGGCCTGTACCTTCGTACCCCTGACACTTACTGCAGCGTGAAATTCTGCTTCGTCGTGAACGTCCCATTCGGCGTCGTGACCGTGATCGGACCGCTTGTGGCCCCACTCGGAACGTCGGCCCAGATGCCTTGGCTGGAGGCGACGACGAAAGCGCTCGTTGGGGTTCCGTTGAAATCGGCGGCCGTCGCACCGAGCAGGTTCGATCCCCATAACAGCACCTTCTGTCCCACGCTGCCCGCCGTTGGCCCAAACGACGCCAGGTGGGGTTTGGGCGGCGGCAGCCCTGCATCCAACTGGAAGATCGTGCCGAGCTGGTACGTCCCTTCGTTTTCCGTTGTCCCGTAGAACTTGCCGTCGCTGCCCTGGATCATCCAGCACTCACACGCGCCAGTTACCCCGCCATTCTTCATTTTGTAAATCGTCTGAAAGGCGCCGGTATTAGGATTCAGCCGGAAAATGCTGCTATAACCATTAAATCCGGTGTTAAACCGGCCCCGTGCGGTGCCCCACAGCATCCCATCGTCAGCCTCAATCAATGTCTCCGGAATGCCGAGGTTGACGTCCGAGAACTCATACAGAGTGGTCATTTGGCCAGAGGGAGTAACTTGATAAATGCTGCCAGCCCCGGCACTGCCGCCTGCTGGCAGCGTCCCATAAAAGTTGCCGTTGCTTGCTTGGATCAGTGCGATGCTGTAGTTCACGCCTCCCGTCGCAAAGCTCGGGACAACCCAGGAGAATGAGCCGCTTTTTGTCAGACGAAAAATCCCGGCCTCGGTGCGATTGTTCATCAGTGTCAAACTATAGAATGCGCTGTCTTTGCCCAGGAACAATACCTCCCCTGGCTGGCCTTGGTTCGGCGGGAATGTGTACAAGCTAGTGGGAGTGCCCGCATAGTCGAGCCGGTTGAAAGAAAAGCTACCGTTTTCGACTCCGAAGATTGCATACATATAGCCATCTGGCGACTGGAGTTCGCGGTTAAAAATGCCGCCCTGAGTGGCAGGATTGTAGGGGTATGTAGTTACCTTTCCGTCTAGCGTGATCGAGAAAAGCTCCGAAACAGTCGGTGAAATCCCTGGGGTTTCCGCGGAGCCGTAGGCTTGTCCATTAAGTGCCGGCGTCAGGCCCATCACCGCTAGCCCCGAATTCATCACGGGAAACCCGTATATGTACTGGTAATTGCCACTGGGCGTGATCGAGAACAACCCTTGGCCAGTCGCGACCACTCCAAGGAATTTTCCGCGCCGCACTTCCACAATGTCGGTAGGCGTGCCCCCCGCTGCCTGGAACGTGTAAAGCACTTTGTACGTCGGCAAGGTGGATGCTACCTGGCCTGGAAGGCCGATGACAGCACAAAAGGCGCAGAATAAAACAATTGATATGTAGATTAGAATCCGTTTCATTTGATGGAACCCCTGAATGGCAGCAATACGAGGCTAGGAGCTAAAAGCCGTAGACCTGAACGCCGCTCACAGTGTAACTGCCATTGCAAACGCCACTGCCATTGAAGGAAGAGCAAAGCGCGTACGCAGGTACATAGACATGGCCATACGCTGCAGTTGGAATTGCATATGGTGTTGGCGCGAAGTCTGGAGCGCTCGGCAGACTGCTCGGCCAAATCTGGGTGGAACTAAGAGCGCCGGTGCTTCCGTTTAGTGAATATGCGAGAAGATAACCTGAACACCCTAGTCCGTTCTGCCGGTGGCAACTGCTTCCCGAAGGATTAGGATATGGCTCGGCCACCGCCCGCACGACGGCTGCGGCGGGTGATTCGCCTGGATTCACCGTAACTGCCAACGCCCCACCGGCGTATCCCGTGTTGTCCGATCCGAATGGATTATTCGCCGTACTAACCGAAGTGAACGTGTATTGGCTACCAGATACCGGTTGAGTCCATTGGAACGAAGCCGGATTTTCATTCCAGGGCCAAATCACCAGAAAGCCATCTGAGCCCGTAGGATTCCAATATGCCGGAGTACGCGGCTCGTCGCAGAATCCAGGGCCTGCGGTGCAGTTGACATTTCCGGAACTAGCCCCCGACGAGATATTGAACCGGGCCACCTCACCCGAATCACGGGTTGTGTACTGCCCGAGGTCACTTTGGAGTAAGACGTACCCGTCGCCGCGCTTGGACGAGGATAGGAGCATGCTCGTGTTGGCTACAGTCTGCTCCGTCGACGAGTTGTACCAGTTGTCATCGAACAGCAACGTCCCCGACACACCCATATCCCAATCGTTCGAGTTAAGAACCTTGAAATACGCTCCGCTCCCGGTAACGCCGGATGGCACTACATACGGCACAAAATAGTCAATCGGCCAGAAAGGCGCCTGGACGTTCGAAGATGAGCCTGGCTGCGTACTCCACATTGTGGGCATGTCCAGGTGCAGAACCGACTCACCAAAGTTGGTGAAATCCTGCACCAATTTTGACGGCGATCCCGCACAATGCAGGTTGCAATTGGGGCAGTAATTGAAACCGCCATTCCCGGCAGTGAAAAATACTTGGTACGGCCACTTGCCGTTCGCTGCCGGCGCTCGCGCTGACATCCAAACGCCGCCACCCACGCCGCATCCGTTTGGAAGCTGTGCATCGGGCTGTACCGGCGTTGTACACGCCGGCGTGCCGCCCGCGCCGGTTTCCGGCGGATATTCGCATTGCGTTATATAAGGTAGGGCGTTAGCCGAGTAGCCACCGCTGTTCTGGTTGTAATTCAGCGTCAGATATGTCAAGTCACTCGGGTTTGCATCGTATCCGAATGCCCAGCCCTGGTACTTGCTGGAAGTCTCACTTGTTGAAGTACCAAATGTCGCGATAACGGACTGATATACCGTGCTACAGGTCTTGCAGGTGACACCACTGACCAGCAGCAGACTGGACCTCTGAAGCTGCGGTGACGCCGAGAACTGCTGTTGAGGTCCGTAAGGGTTTGCGCTTATCTGGGTCGGACCATAGGAAATGTTCACCGGCGAGGCATAATTGGCCCCGGTGGTAATGTTTATGGCATTTAGCCACCAGAGCGGCGTAACCGGGTTGACATTCTGCTGGCAAAGGTTAACGACGTACAGGATGCCGTTTTTGTAGTCGATCACCGGAGTCGAAACGACACCGGCGAAGGTCAGGTACGGCAAAGGATTGATTACGGAGGAGCCGCCGTTTGCACCGACATCGCAATTATGCATCAACCCTTTCATGCCAGCTCCCTGCGTTTCGTCCCGAGCCCACAAAGGTGTAATGGGCGCGGTGAGGTTGTCGGCGTTGTAAGCATACACCTCGCCGTTGAGCGCCACTACGAACAATACATCGTACGCCGTCCCCTCGATCGTCAAGTTGGACACGTAGAGCGGCTGGGAATAAACGGGGTTGTAAATGCCGGTCGGCACGCCGCTGGTATTCACGAGGAATTGCGCCTTATGCGCGCTGAACGTCCCCAAGTTCGATGTCTTAAAGACGTTTTCGCCCAAGCTCACGTCTTGCCGCGCGTTATTATTCTGGGCCGTCAACACGCAGGGTGGATTAGGATAACCAGGACAAGGCCCAGAGCCCGAGGGCGGCGCCAAGGTGCCCGAAACATTCTCGCCCAGCAGCGGATCGGTGCTGCTAGCCCCAGTTGTTATCTGGGGTGGTGTGGGGAAGATGTTCGGCAAACCCGTGTCCAGCGTCGATGAGGACGGGAACGTTTGTGAGAAAGCTGCTTGAGCGATCATCATCATAACGCTCAGGATAGCAACGGTGGTCTTTGACATGCGGCACCTCAACCCGGAAATTTGCCTTCCAGTTTGACCGGTTTCTCCGGCCACCCAGTCACTGGAATTTTGGGGGTGTAATCCAATCCTGTCAAGTTATATTTCGCTAAATTACTGTATCATCTGCTGATTCTGTTGCGAAGCAGTCTATTTACGAACTCGCGCTCTAGAATTGTCGACGACTGTGTCTTGAAGTGATTGCAATATATAGAGATACATCGCACCTGTCGTTGTTCGGTTTTCAGAACAATAGATACTTGCACTCAGGAGCTTCAATAAGTTGACAGCGGATCTCAATTAGAAAATCTGAACGTTTTGTTCGGCTTTCCTAACGCGGAGGACGATTGGCTCCTGTAAGAAATTTTGCCGCAAGCTCCTGTGCACGCTACTCGTATGCCTTTGATAGCAATCCCTGTGGATAACTCTTCTTTGAGAATGCCCGGAAGTCCGTAGAAAGTAGCGACTCTCAACCCCCGGCCATAATGAGCCGAGGGTGGTTTTTCTGCCAAGAAAAAAGGAGAGAGTCGCTTGAAGAAACAATACCAGATCGAACAGCAACGAGCCGTGCAGCAGTTCCGCCGGATCGCCACCGAACAAAACCCGAACATCCAGATGATCCTGCCACTCACCGAGATCGTGGGCCTGTTGCAGCAAGGAGTCGGCAACCTGCTGCGAGAGACCGGGCTGGCGCTGATGCAGGCCGTGATGGAAGAAGAGGTCCGTCACCTGGCCGGCGAGCGTCATGAACAACACGAAGGACGACGCGCGAGTCGTTGGGGTAAGGAAGACGGCTACTGCGTGGTGGATGGGCAGAAGGTGCCGATCCGGCGCACCCGGTTGCGCACCGCCGAGCGGCGGGAACAGCGCTTGGGCAGCTACGAGTTATTCCAGCGCAGCGGACCCATGCAGTTGGGCGTGTGGGACAAAATGATGCGCGGGCTATCGACGCGCAACTATGGCGCGGTGGTCAAGGAGTTTCACAACGCCTATGGCATCGAGAAATCGGCGGTGAGCGAGAACTTCATCGAGGCCAGCCGAGAGAAGGTCAAGGAATTGATGGAGCGTCCGCTGGGCGAGCTGCGACTGTGCGCCATCGTGATCGACGGCACGCCGTTCAAGGACCGGCAGATGATTGTCGCCCTTGGTATTGGCTGCGATGGACGCAAAACGGTGTTGGGGCTGCGCGAAGGGGCGACGGAAAACACGGCCGTGGTAAGCAGCCTTTTAAGCGAGTTGGTGGAGCGCGGCGTAGACTTCTCCACTCCGCGGCTGTACGTTCTGGATGGCGGTAAAGCCCTGGCGTCCGCGGTACGCAAACATGCCGGTGAAGCGGCCTTCATCCAACGCTGTCAGGTCCACAAGAAGCGCAACGTCGTCGATCACCTACCGGAGCAACACAAAGCGGACGTGAAGCGAAAACTGCAAAATGCCTACGCGATGGCCGACTACAGCGAAGCCAAGCGCGCTCTGGAGAAACTGCATCGCGAACTGATGGATCTCAATCCCAGCGCGGCCCGGAGCCTGGAGGAAGGTCTGGAGGAGACGCTCACCGTGCACAAGCTCCGCGTCCCTGATCAGTTGCGCCGCACCTTGTGTTGCACCAACGTGATCGAGTCGGCGTTTTCCATCGTCGAGACGGTCTGCCGCAACGTGAAACGCTGGCAGCCAGGCGATCAGATCGAGCGCTGGGTTGGCTCCGGCCTGCTGGTCGCCGAACGGCAGTTCCGAAGAGTGATCGGCCATCGTCAGATTCCACTACTGCTGTCTTCGATGGCCAGTGCTGTTTCTAAGAAATCGATTGCGAAAGGAGCCGCTGTCGCGTAGTCTATGAGTTCCGAGGGTCGCTAACTTTCAACGGAACTCCGGGCAACCTCGGTTATTGCGTTCGGGGTTATTTGAAGGATATTGTTCCACTTGTCTCCAAAGGCAACCCGGACGCCGCCGCCGTTGTCAGCCTGAACCGCCTGGATTGGCGTGGTGATTACTGGCATTTGTAATATTCCTCCTCGGGTGGGACCCCGCTCGAACGCGAGAACTCCTCAATTTATCATGGATCTTCATTACACGCGCTTGGGAGGCGTCGCGCTTCACGGGCATGCCGTAACGCTTAGGGCCCTGCGACCCGCCTCACCATCCGAGTCAAGCAACCCGAAACCGAGCACACCGTCAGCGTCGGCAAGCTCCAGGGTTGGCTCGATGGCGGCGGCAAGAGCCCGAATGAGCAGGTGGCGAAATCGAGGCTGATGGAGATCTTGCGAAACTTATCGTTGTGCATGGCCGTCGTCGATTCGACGCGCCACAGCACGTAGCCATCGCGAAAGTTCGCTACTGCCTGTCGTAAACGTAGGTTCCCGGCGCAGCCTTACCTTCGGTGTCGGTGCCCGTGATAGTCACCGTCATTGTCTTGCCGTCCTTGGAAACAACGTTGTGAGCCTTCTGATGCATTTTCCCGTCAGTCTTTTTCACTTCCCAATTCGTCGTATTCGCATCGATTTGTTTAGCCGAAATGGAGTCGAACCGTGTCCCGGTCGCGGAGTACTCCTTGCCGTCGTACTTGAAGGTAAAGGTGCCATTGGAAGAAGCGCCAGTTTTCAATACGCCTGGTGACCTTCACACCGCCGTCAGGTGTCGCCTCTCGCATGTCCGTTCGGCTGTTAAACATGGTTGAGCTTGCGGGTTTGGATTTGACGGGATTGTACTTCCAGGTCCCTATCGAGTTATCGGCGGCGAACATTCCAATGGCTGTGATCGCCAGCCCGATGGCCAGCTTTGCTGCGATTCTTTGCATTTGTTTATTCTTCCTTTCTGAATCAAGTCCTCAACAGGAACCCGTTTGCATTTTTGAGCGCTGGCCTCGCCTGCCTCGCCGCCCCATGCGGAGTAAGTGCGATGACGAGGATTGAACCGAGAAACAAGCGTCTCATAGGTTCCGCGAAGCTAATTCGTACCCGTGACGGGGCTGTAACTCAATTCAGGGCGGTATCGAATAATGTCGTACTGCCTTTCCGTCTGAGTCGAATTGAAGTTGAATTTTCGCGCGGGATCGTCTGCTGGTTCCGGCACATCCAACTCAGCCCAACTGTTCAAGCCATCGAGGGTGAGAAATTCCCACTGCGACGTACCGTACCGCCCCTGCAAGACTGCCTGAAATTTCAGAGGAGTATTCTTAACGAGCGCGATATACTCCTTCTTCATCGCGATGTAGGCCTGCAATTTGTCAGGTTGCACCCTCACCTTTAGGACTCGCAACATCTTTGGAATCTCTTTGGTCGGGGGCAGGCTCAGGTCGGTACGCACCCGATAGTACGCTCGGTCGGAGGTTTCGGTACAATCCGTCACTCGCTGACCAATGCGAGCCAAATCTGCGCTGAACTCCTTCAGTTTCGGATCTTCGGTGATGTCAAGTTCGGCGTACTTCGCATAATCATCGACCCGGTAAAATTCAGTTCCACCGCTTAATGCAGACCACATAGTGTAGGCGTGGCTCGGATTGCCCTTCTTCAATACCACGTTGTATTCTTTGATCTCCGCCTGGAAGTCTGCCACGCGATCCGGCTTAACTCGATAGCTGGTCACTCTACGGATGGGTTCTTGAGCACTCGCGGATAAGCCGAGCGTAAGCCCGGTCAACACGAGAACGTATACTCGACAATGGCTCGTCTTCATATCTCCTCCTGGGTCGGCGTTATTACAGTCGCTTAAAAGAGTGTGTCCTTTGGAGCGAATGCAGGATACACCAAATCGTGCAACGCAACGGGGCGATGAGGGCTGCTTCTGTCGCAGTAGTATCCCCGGTTTAAGAAACGTTGTCAAGAAAGAAAGCGGCGGACGCATGACCCTTCGAGTCCGGGCCGAGTTGATTGTTGGCTAACCTACGCTAAATCGCCGCGCTTCGTTCAGGTGAGTACCGTCGGTACCAGACAAGATTTAACGGACGAAAAGTGTACCGAGCTTTAGTTGGAAGAACGCGACACGACGACTTTACACCTCGGGGGGCAAGCGGCGTTTGTGGACTACATTTCCCCGACCCAGGTGAACGCGGAGTTGCCGTCCAATATTTCGACCGGAGGCTCGCTGCAACTGACGCTCACCAACGGCACTACAACCAGCGCGCCAGTGAGTCTGACCGTGAACGCGACCGAGCCCGGCCTGCTGGCACCAGCGTCATTCAAAGTCGGCGCAAATCAATACGTGGTCGCTCAGCATTCTGACGGGAGTTACGTTCTGCCCGCCGGTGCCATAGCGGGCGTCACTTCGCGTCCAGCCAAACCGGGCGAGACCATAATTATTTACGGCGTCGGCTTCGGCTCGGTCACACCCAACATTTCGGCAGGGCAGATCGTCACCCAGACCAATCATCTCTCCGCGTCGTTCGAGATTTCATTCGGGCAAACGCAAGCGCAGCTGCCTTACTTCGGGCTGGCCCCGAGCTTCGTCGGTCTGTATCAATTCAATGTCGTGGTTCCAGCGGTGGCGGACAACGGTCTTGTACCGCTGACGTTTAACCTGGGCGGCGTCCCCGGCACGCAGACCCTCTTCACTGCCGTGCACCAGTAACGAAGGTTGACCGATAGTCAGCTTTCTCCTCACTTATCCGTCTTGACGAGTTGCGGGACAACCGTCTGAAGTTCCGTTTCTTAACTCATCGGCGGGCGAATGCTTGCCACTTACCTAACGTAAGGTTGATTATGTATGTACGGAATCCCTGAACAAGGCAGCCAGTCTGATGGGCCGGCGGAGCGCCGAGGCCCGCGTCAAGAAATGGGGCAAACGGGAGTTCGTTAAGCGGATGCGGGAATGGGGCAAGCTCGGCGGGCGGCCCAAGGGCAGCGGTACAAAGAAGACGAAGGAAACGAAGAAAGGCGGCAAGTGATGGCGGTGTATCGACCTAAATACAGAGATTCCAAAACCGGAGGCTTAGTGCTTTCCGGTTTCTGGTGGTACGAGTTCACCTTCGCCGGAAGGCGTGTCCGCGAGTCCGCCAAGACCACCCGAAAGACGGTCGCGGTCGAGGCGGAAAAGCACCGCAGGGCTCAACTGGAACGTGTACATGCCGGGATGCCCACTGAAAAACCGGAACACCGTATCCGAACCATCAGCGCTGTGCTCAAGGAATACCGGGCCGCATATCCCGTGAACCATCGGGAAAAATCTGTCCTGATGGTAAAGAATCGCGGTGCCCACCTGTTGCGGCTGCTGGGGGCGCTAGTGCCGTCGGACATGACGGCCCAACGGGTAATTGAATACATGGAGAAGCGCCGCAGTGAAGGTGCTGGAAGGCTTTGGCCGCGCGTAAAAAGGCTGGAGGAAACCACGACGTTGGCCGCGCGCTCGAACCGGGCGAAGAACAAGCGATCCTCGATGCGGCTGCGCGCAATCAATCGCGCCTAATCTACCCGTTCTTGTTCACGCTCGCCTGGACTGGAATGAGAAGCGATGAAGCTCGAACGCTGCGCTGGTCACAGGTCGATCTTGGAGAGTCTGGGGAAATCAGAGTTGGGGGTTCCAAGACCGAAGCGGGCAAAGGACGCCGAATTCCTATCAGTGGAAACCTCAGGGCAGTTCTTGTTCAGCACGGCGCAAGGTACGAAAGCCAACTAGGTCCGGTACAGCCCGATTGGTACGTCTTCCCGTTGAGCAATCGACTTGCGTTCAAAGATCCGATGAGGCCGGTCACTTCACTGAAGACAGCATGGAAAGCGTCAGGACTAAGTCCAAGGTTGATTGTCGGCTGCACGACCTCCGGCATTCGTTCTGCACGAAGCTGGCTGAAGCGGGTGTCCCAGAAGGTACGATGCTTGATATCATGGGACACGTGAGTGCGGCAATGCTCAGACGCTATTCGCACATTCGTGCCCAAGCTCGGCGGGATGCAATTGAAGCCGTGGAATCGCGGCAGTTTTCGATTGCAGTACCCAAAGAATCCCCCAAAGTGGACGACTCGAACCACGGGATTCCACCCGTAACCCATTGATAAGCTGGCGTAGCTCAGTTGGTAGAGCATCTGATTTGTAATCAGAGGGTCGGGGGTTCAAGCCCCTCCGCCAGCTCCATAACTTAGGTGTCCGACCCGGACACATGGGTAACAGATCGTTCCTAAGACATAGGTAACACTTTTGGCCCAAAGGGGTTGTTAAGGGGCTGCAGAGTTTTCTCCTCCAGATCGATATAACCGAGATCGTAGTCCATGAAGCTGACGAGCCAGATGCCGTCGTCGACTTCTTTGATTCCGACCGCCTGGCCGGCCAGGCAGGTGCTGAGATTGATCTTCTTGCGATAAAGACACAGACGGCCGCAGTTGGTGACGACGACGGTCTTGTCGTGGAACGGGTAACGGGAACGAATTTTCGAGGACGTGTCAAGGGCATAAGGCTACTTGGTGGAATTCGTCAGAACCATGACGCCGCCGGAAAAATCTGGGGCCACAATGTCAGGTAAGCCCGGAGTCGATAGTTCGTGAAAATGTCCTACCAGGATCGAACCAGGCGCAGGGCCGGTTCCGATGGTGAATGGCGTCGCGTAAGTCCCTCCCCCCTCGCCGAGATATACGTATAGCGTGTCGGCCCCGGAGATGAGGAGGTCCGGGATACCATCCCCATTCACATCCGCAACACAGTTCACGCCGCTGGTTCCGAGTAAACCCGGCAGGCCTGGAATGGACGTAAACTCGCCCTTTCCGTTACCCAGGTATAACTCCGCCCCGCTACCACCACCGAGAATTAAGTCGAGGTCGCCATCTCCGGTTAGATCCGCGAGAATCGGCTGAGCCGTGAGCGCTCCAAATTTCGTCGGTACTTGCGTGAATCCGCCCTTGTGGTTATTGATGAGCACCGTAGCATTCGCGTTGACTGGAAAAACGTTACTCGTCAGAACGAGATCCTTCCAGCCGTCGTTGTTGATGTCTCCCGCCGCAATGCCGGAAAATCCGCCACTGGGCGGATCGGCTACAATGTCGGTCGGATTCTGAAACGTGCCATCGCCATTTCCTAAAGCGATCAGATTGCCCGATGTCGCGAAATCTACTTTCCCATCATGATTGAAGTCACCGGTCGCTATGTAGCCGCTGGATGGTGTCGGGGTGATGCTTGCCAGGGTAAAAGTGCCGTCACCGTTGCCTAGGTAAGCATAGACACTTCCCTGAGCCGGCACCAGGAGATCAAGCTTGCCATCATCGTTCAGATCGGTGGTAACCAGGCATCCGGCGCCGCCTAAAGTTATGGTCGATCCGAGTGTGAAGGGCGCGTCACCTTTACCCGTCCCGAGCAAAATGACGATGCCTTGTGAAGTACTCCCATTTGTGTTGTTGACCGCCAGATCGGGCCTGCCGTCACCATTGAAGTCACCCTTGACGCCACATCCCGCACCACCAGCAACGTTGGTCCAGACGCCATCTTCGAAGAACTTGTTGTCCTGGTTCAGCAGTACCGAAACTACATCACGAGCATCGGTGACGATATCTGTCAAGCCGTTATTCCGCGAGTCGCCCAACGCAAGGTTGGCTGGCGCATAGGTCGAGTCGACAGCGAAACTCACCGGTGAACTAAAGTTACCGGCGCCCTCCCCGTAAGCAACATAGCCGCTCGAAGATATCAGATCGGGGAGGCCGTCTCCATTCACATCGCCAATAACAAAACCGGCGACGAATCCAGCCCCGGGAAGGCTAAGCCGTTTCGGCCCGGAGAAGCCTCCCGAGCCATTGCCAAAGTACAAATAAACCTCATTGGCGAAGCTATAGTTGAGCGCGATACTGGGCGGACCACCTTTGGTTAGGCTTCCGACGGCGATTGCAGACGGCTTTTTGGGCGTGCTGAACATCTGGGGCGTCTGGAAAGTGCCGTTGCCGTTACCCAGAAGGACCGCAAAACCGTTTCCAGTGTTACCGACATTGGGCAGACCTACGGCGAGATCGAGTTTGCCGTCCCCATTGAAATCGGTGGCCGCAATGTTCCAAGCACCTGGCAGGGACGCTGCTAATATCGCAGCGTTGAAACTTCCATCGCCTTTCCCCGCTAATAGCCAAACACCTGAGTTGCCTGCGGTCGCAATATCCACGATACCGTCGCCGTTGAAGTCGCCGGTCACCAAAAAAGTGACATTACCGTCGTTAATCGGGTAGCTCACACCACTCTGAAAAGTGCCGTCGCCGTTGCCCATAGCCACAACGATTGCTACTCCGTTGGCCAGCGCCACATCCATCTTTCCATCGCCGTTCAGATCCGTTGCTACGAACGAGATCGCAAACCCAGCAAGATTCGTACTTACAGGGCCTGGTCGAAAGGTGCCATCACCATTGCCGAACTCCACGATGATGCCCCCTGCAACATTGAGGAGCATCAAATCCGGGATTCCATCGCCGTTCGTGTCCCCGATTTGGACAAACTCGTTTGCGATCGGATAATCCCGACGCGCGAAGAAGGTGGGCATCAACGGCGTAGTCTGGCCGCGCGCGACTCCGCCTGCGATAAAAAGCGCTGACACATCCAGGACCAAAAACAAGATTAGCTTCAGTATGGTTTTCATTGTGTCGGATCGCGCGTCGCCCTTTAGGAGGAATACATTGGTGTTATGTATGTTACTTGATCTTGTCCTTTACCTGATTTCGCCCCTATTTGATCTCGTCTTTACTTGATTTCCCCAAGGCCCTCGGTGAGCTCGATGGAGACTCCCCACGGGTCGACAATGGTGGCAGTGGCGATGTTGTTCATGGCTGGGTCCCGCTTGTTATAAGGCCGAACGAGCTGGATGCCCTTGGCTTCGAGCGCCTTCGAGAACGCGTTCAGGTTCTTAACTTCGAATCCCACGTGATCCACCACGCGGCCCGCGGTGGGGACGTGCGTGATGGACTGATCGCCTTCCCAGCGGAAGAAGTTGAGGCTGTATCCGACGCCCGGCAGGTCGGCGCCGATGAAGAAGTCGGTTTGTCCGGGACGCAAGGTGGCATCGAACGCCTTCATGTACCACTGCTGCATCTCGACGTACTGCTTGTTGATGAAATGGATATGATGCGCCACGATAGGCGGCGCGTCTTTATCGGCGCTGGTAACGAGCTCGATTTTCGCCCCGTCAGGACCGATAAAATACGCGAATTTTCCATATACTGCCGACGTGCCCGATTTCGCGGGGGGTGGGTCACCCGGCTTGGGCTCACGCCCGGTGGTTTCCTGATATCCAGCGGCTGCCAGCTTGGCCGCCATCGCCGGCACGTTGGGTACTGCGAAGCCGATGTGATCGAAGGCGGTGCCGCGGGTGGGGCCGGTGGGCTTCTGCACGCGCAGGAAGATGAACGCATCGGGAAACTCGATTACGTCGATGTCGCCGAACTTCATTGCTCTGCCGCCGAGCGTGTCGGCCCAGAACTTCTTATGGGCTTCGACGCTCGTGACGTTGAGGTGATAGTGACCGATGCGGACCGGCGCGTCCGGATGACTGACGAGTTGTGCGAAAGCAGGCGGCGCCGCGCATGACGCCAGCGTCGCCAGGACGAAAATAGCTGTTCTCATTTGATGTGTCCCTACTTGATGTCGGCGAGCCCTTCCGTCATTTCGATATTCGTTCCCCAGGGATCTTTGATGAACGCGATCGCAATTCCAAGCTGGGGCACCTTGGTGTAGGGACGATCCAGTTTGATGCCCTGGGCTTCGAGCTTCTTCGTGAACGCCTCGAGGTTTTTGATCTCGAAGCCGATGTGATCGATCGATCGGCCGGTGGTGCCGACGGTCGGCGTCGGCGAGGGCGAGAAGTTCAGGAACACGCCGGGCAGTTGATCCTGCACGAACGCGGACCCCGGATTGGCCGGAAGCATCGTCGCGCCGAAGGTCTTTGCGTACCAGGCCTGCATGTCGGTGTTCATCTGCCCGAAGAAGTGGATGTGATGAAGCTGAATGGGGGCCTTCTGCGATTTGACTTCGACGAGTTCCACTTTGACATCCTCCGGACCGAGCGCGAACGCGATGTTCGTCGTCGGACTGGCGGCCGCGATGTCGTCGGTCACCTTCACGTTCGCGGCGACCGAATCGGCGGTAATCATTTTGAAGCCGTTCGCCTTGATCTTTGCTACAACCGGCTTGAGATCGGGAACCGAGAAGCCGATGTGATTAACCGTCGTGCCGATCGAGCCGCCCGTCGGCGCCTGCATCGGACGGAAAAAGATCAGGACATTCGGGAACTTGATGATCTCCTGCTGCCGGTCACCGGAACCGATCTTGGCCACGCTGCCGCCCAGCGTGTCGGCATAGAACTTTTTCTGTGCGTCCATGTTCGTGGTGTTCAGATGGTGGTGCCCGTACACCACCGGACCTTCTCCGGCAACCAGAATCTGCGCACTGGCAACGGCCGGCGCGAACAGCAAGATGGTTAGCCCGGTTCCGGTCAATAAACGTTTCATGGACACCTCCTGGTCGCCAAGTCTACACGATTTGGCGGCTGGACTCGGCATCGCCTACACTACGCCGTGATAGCTTTCCGGATGGACCACGGTCTCCTAGAGCCCGCTGCGGAGCACAACAATCGGCCCATTGAGACCCGGCAGAGGCAGTGCCGCGGCCTCTGCCTCCACCGCCTCCCATTCGGACCGCGAGAGGCGGCGCCAGGCGTCGATTAAAACCTCGGCCGCCGATCGGCGCCAAACCCCGGCAATTTCTCCGCCCACCAGCAGTGCGCCGGGCCAAACGCGTGTCGTCCATAGTTCCGTTCGTCGCTTCGGCTCGGGTACCAGCATCTCTCGATCCCGGCCCCACAACAGAAAGTACGCATCCCCGCTCGGCAGGAGCCGCGCGGGCGCGGCAGGCCTGGAGCGGGCGCCCCGAAACGCCGCCTCGTCATCGGCCAGGATCCACGCTTCGCCGACGGGCGTCCGCGCCGGTATCAGAGCATCGGCGAGCAATCCGAACGCCGCACCCGCTTCCGCTTTTCCGATTCCGGCCCAACGGGAGAAGGACCCGCTGGTAGCCGGACCGAAGATGTGCAGATACCGGCGAGCGAGTTCGAGTCGTGCCTGCCGCGGCTCCATCTCGGGCGGCTGCGCAGACCAGATGACCGGCTGGCGCGCGCCGTCCCAGCGCATCAGGACTGTGCCTGTGGGCGCGGCGTATCGGAGGCTGTTGTGCGGCACGCGCATCCCGCGCCCGGCCTGCCCGAACGGCATTCGCCGGCCCTCCAGAAACGTGTGGAGGCGGGACGCGGTGTCGTGGGCTCTCGCGCGGCGGCGGGCATCCTCGGGTAGCCGTCCGAGCGAGAAGACCGCGACGTCCTTCGCGGCTACGACGTAGTCGCTGAACCGAGGTCCCCACAGCTGAACGAGCGACGGATGCTCCCAGCTTGTGGAACCGGTTTCTTCCACCCGCGCATGGATCGAGAGCAGCGCGGCCCTCGGCGAGGAGTCCTGCAGCCCGGCCCACGCAGCCAGGCGAAGGGACTTCACCCCTGCCGGAAGCCGCTGGTCGAGCGAACCGGCGTTCCGCCTGAAGCACAGGATCTGCGACCGCGAGAGCTCAAGCCGCGCCATCGACCGGCTTCACTTCTTACAACGCGGGTCGCCCGCTTGCATCGCGGCAATCTGCTGATCGGTCACAGGGATCGGCGCGCAGCCATGCTTTTTTTCGCACACGAAATCGAATTTCGCCGCGGGCGAGTGGCAATCCAAACACGACTTTTTCAGCAACGCGTTGATCACTTTGTCTCCCCGGTCCTGAATCGTTGTGCCGCCCGGGGAGACCTTCAGAGCAAAAAACTCCCAGCCGTTAGTTTTTGGAAAGGCTGATCGATCGTGCTTTACCATTGCCTCCGTCGGGATCAATTGCAGAATCGTGCCGCTCGGATATTCCGTATCGGGCACGCTGTCCCGAAAGATCCGGACGGCTTCCTTGAGCTTTTCGGGATCGGGATTCTGAATTCGCGTGTTCCTCACTTTCGGCAGGTCGAGCACGCAGCCAAAACTCTTGTCCGTGATCACGAGGTCATCAGCCGAGAGAGTTGCGGCGAAATAGAAGCACAAAACAAGACTGGCGATCTGGCGCATTGTTTCAGTTTAAGCATTCGACCAGCGTCTTGCGTGCGAACCGCGCGCTCTCCCGCCAGCCCTGTCGCTTCACGCCCAGTCATGTCACGAAGCCGGACTTCGCGGGCGCGCGCCCGTTGGTTCCCTAACAAGGTCGCGGTCGCGCGATCCTAAACACTTAGCGCCACCTCTGACCGGCCATTACAAGGATGGTGTGCCGGACGGGTCGAGAAGATGGAACGTCCGTGCGAAACAAATTCCAAATTCCGGGTTCCCGGGTGGGGTTTCGATCGTTACATCCTTCGCAAACTGGGCCCGATTGCGGGTACCCTGATGGCCGTCGATCCAAACGCCCCGAAGGTTGAACGATTCATCAGCCTCGGCGTTGAAACGATCGTTGGCTACAACAGCCGCCTCCCGGTCGTAGTTTATGTCCCGGCCGGTGTCGAAGTCCGCTACCGCCTCTGGCGCGCCGGACCGACATGGCTCATCCCGCCGGATGAACGGCGGCAGGCCGATTCCCGAATAAGCGCGCCGCAAAGAATTTGAGCCACTGCCATGGAGCCGCGCATCGTCGTGGTGTACCTTGGCGCGGTGGAGGCATGCCACGAGACACCTATGACGAGGAGACCATCCTGGCTACTGCGCCTGACTATTGTGGTTTCAGTCTTTCTGATGCCGACGCTGGTTATGGGCAAAGTACAGGCCTTCACTGCAAAAGATGCCGACTTCTCACGATATAAGACCTTCCAGTGGCTGCCGCCCCGAGTGGTGACTAAGTTGGGGGTTGTTGAGGATGACCCGGCGAATCCCGTCTTGAAAGCGGCTATCGGACAACAGCTTTCGCAAAAGGGTTTGAGCGAACTCGCCAACGGCGCCGACCTTCAGATTCAAGCCTGGGTGCTCACCGAACAGGTACCTCAGTTTGTGGCAATGATTGCAGCCTCGGTTTCTATCGACTTGAGTACTTCCGTCGTTACCGTCTCAGATCCGATGGCTGTTGTTGGCCAGTTCAATCGGCAGGGGTCGTTGTACCTGAACCTGATCGACAGCCGCACGAACAAATCCGCGTGGTTCGCCATGGTAAGCGATAGCTTGCCCAATCGAACTCTGAAGCCGGAGGAGATCCGCTCGAAGCTTGACAAAGCGGCGAAGAACATCTTCGACAAGTACCCGGTGAAGAGGTAAGAGGCGCGCCGCTCAAGAGTCGATCAGTTTCTCTTCGACGCTGCGCACTTTGTCTTCCATCGTCTGTTCGCGGTCGATACGGGTTCCAAATCGCATACTGGTAGAAACCCGTGGCACGCCTGCCGCATGTAAGGCTTCATGGCACTGTTTCACGGCGGCGAAGACCCGGTCCCAGTCACCCTCGATGTTGGTGCCGTATGCGTGCAGGTGCGTTCGAAGGCCTGAGGCCACGAGGATACGCTCACAAATCGCGACTTCCTTTGAAACCGAGACTCCGACGCCGATCGGAATGACGCACAGATCTGCAATGACGTTCATAATCCTACGAAGAATCGCAGCGCGGACGTACTCCCTTTTTTTGCCGAGCTCAGGCCAGGTCGTAGCGATCAAGGTTCATCACCTTGTTCCACGCAGCCACGAAGTCCTTCACAAACGTCTCCTTCGAGTCGTCACATGCATAAACTTCCGCGATTGCCCGGAGCTGGGAGTTGGAACCGAAGACGAGATCCACGACGGTGCCCGTCCACTTGACTTCGCCAGTCTTCCGATCGCGGCCCTCCAATACCCCTTCTGATGTGGCGGACTTCTGCCACTTCGTGTTCATGTCGAGCAGGTTGACGAAGAAATCATTCGTCAGCGTCTCGGGCCGCTTGGTGAAAACACCGTGTTTCGACTGCCCGAAGTTTGCATTGAGGGCGCGCATGCCACCAACCAGAACAGTCATTTCGGGGGCATTCAGCTTCAGCAGGTTCGCCCGATCCACCAGCAGCTCAGCCGCCGATCCCGCGTGTCCCTTCCGGAGATAGTTGCGGAACCCGTCCGCGATCGGCTCCAGCACGGCGAACGAATGCACATCGGTCTGTTCCTGTGCTGCGTCCGTGCGTCCCGGCGAGAAAGGCATCTTCACCTCGTGTCCGGCCTTTTTTGCAGCTTCCTCGATAGCCACGTCGCCGCCCAGAACGATCAGGTCGGCCAGCGAGACCTTTTTGCCGACCGCCGTTGAATTCCTTCTGGATAGCCTCCAGCTTCTGAAGAACCTTCGCCAGCTCGGCCGGCTGGTTGGCTTCCCAGTCCTTTTGCGGCGCCAGGCGAATGCGCGCCCCGTTAGCCCCGCCGCGCTTGTCACTGCCGCGGAATGTGGCAGCCGACTCCCAGGCCGTCGTGACCAGTTGGGAGATCGAAAGTCCAGATGCGAGGATCTTGGCCTTCAGAGCAGCGATGTCCTGCTCGCTGATCAACGCATGATCGACAGCCGGAACGGGGTCCTGCCACAGCAGCGGCTCCTTCGGCACCAGCGGGCCAAGGTAGCGCGCGACAGGTCCCATGTCGCGATGCGTCAGCTTGAACCAGGCCTTGGCGAACGCGTCTGCGAATTCCCGCGGGTTCTCGTGGAAACGCTTCGCAATCGGCGCATAGATCGGGTCCAGCTTCAATGCGAGATCCGTAGTGAACATGATTGGTGCGTGTTTCTTCGACGGATCGTGGGCGTCCGGCACAGTGCCCGCCGCGGCTCCGTTCTTGGGCGTCCATTGGTGGGCGCCAGCGGGGCTCTTCGTGAGTTCCCATTCATGGCCGAACAGGTTGTCGAAGTAGTTGTTGTCCCACTTCACCGGGTTAGTGGTCCATGCGCCTTCCAACCCGCTGGTGATGGCGTGGGCGCCTTTGCCGCTGCCAAATTTATTTATCCAGCCGAAGCCTTGGTCTTCGATGCCGGCGCCCTCGGGCTCGGGACCAACATATGTGCTCGGTTCGGCGGCCCCGTGGGCTTTGCCGAACGTGTGTCCGCCGGCGATGAGGGCAACCGTCTCCTCGTCATTCATCGCCATCCGGCCGAAAGTCTCCCGGATGTCCGTGGCCGCGGCCAGCGGATCCGGTCTGCTGTTGGGGCCTTCCGGATTCACGTAGATCAGGCCCATTTGAACGGCGCCGAGCGGATTATCCAGCTCGCGAGCACCGCGGTAGCGTTCGTCTCCCAGCCACTTGCTCTCAGGCCCCCAGAAAATATCTTCTTCCGGCTCCCAGATATCTTCGCGCCCACCGCCGAAACCGAAGGTCTTGAATCCCATCGACTCCAGTGCGACGTTACCTGTGAGAATCATCAGGTCGGCCCAGGAAAGTTTCCGGCCGTACTTTTGCTTGATCGGCCACAGCAGGCGGCGCGCTTTGTCGAGACTCACATTATCGGGCCAGCTGTTAAGGGGCGCAAATCGCTGCGATCCGGAGCCCGCTCCCCCTCGGCCATCGGCGATCCGGTACGTGCCCGCGCTATGCCACGCCATACGGATGAACAACGGCCCATAGTGGCCGTAGTCGGCTGGCCACCAGTCTTGCGACGTCGTCATCAAGGCGTGCAGGTCCTTGATCACGGCATTCAAATCAAGGCTCTTGAACTCCTGGGCGTAATGGAACGCCTCGCCCATGGGGTCCGACAGCGGGGAGTGTTGGTGCAAGATCTTCAGGTTCAGTTGATTGGGCCACCAGTCTGCGTTGGTCCAGGTCCCGGTGATGGCGTGTTTGCGAGCGCCGCCCGAGAACGGGCACTTGGCTCCGTTTGACTGATTATCGGGGATAGGCTCGCCCACTGCGATTTCGAATTGTTTCTCCATATGTTCCTCTTCTTTCGAATTAGTCAAAAAAACTGTTACGAACTACGAAACTTAACCGGAACCATGCTTCGCAGCGCACTTCGTGCAAAGCCCGCGGAAAATGAGTTCGCACTCGCGAAGAATCCGCTTACCGAGGGAGCCCGAGGCGGGCCTGGGCACGCGGTACCACTCCATGTCCTCAACACTGCCGCAGCGGTCGCAAATGAAGTGATGATGCCGCATGCCTCTCGCATCGAATCGCGCGGAGCGGCCCTCCACGGCCACTTCACGCACCAAACCCGCCTGCACCAAATCCCGCAGATTGTTATAAGTGGTGGCCCTGGAAGAGCGCGGATCCCCGCGATTCACGGCTTCGAAGATTTCCACAGCGGTTGGATGCCGGTTGTGTTCCATCAGGAATGCCATCACGGCGTAGCGCTGCGGAGTGCACCGCAACCCGCCGGCTTCCAAGGACCGTTTAATCGCCTCGGCGCCCATGAAGCATTTAGATTATATCTAATGTGACATTTTGTCAAGACACTGCTCAGTATGTCACCGGCTTCGTCGAACGCCGGCAAAGTCTGCGACGGGCGACGTGCGATCATGTGAGTTGCAGGCGCCCGATAATCCTGCGGCGCGGACGGGAGAACTGACAATGCGGGTTGGTGTTTTTTATTTTCCGACGGACTACGGCATGGACATCCGCGCACTGGCACGCGCGGCTGAGGAACGCGGCTTCGAATCGTTGCTCCTGCCGGAGCACACACACATTCCGAAGTCTCGCCGCACCCCATTTCCCGGCGGTGGAGAACTGCCCAAAGCTTATTCTCATACGCACGACCCGTTCGTTGCGCTGTCGTTTGCCGCCGCTGCAACGACGAAAATCTTGCTCGGCACCGGCATTTGCCTGGTACCGCAGCGCGACCCGATCGTGACGGCGAAGTGCGTGGCCAGTCTGGATCAGCTGTCAAACGGCCGTTTCATTTTCGGCATTGGCGGTGGCTGGAATGTCGATGAAATGGAGAATCATGGAGCGCGCTACGAAACGCGCTTCAAGCTGATGCGCGAACGGATCCTGGCGATGAAGGCCCTATGGACGCAGGAGGACGCAGCCTTCCACGGAGAAATGGTGAACTTCGATCCTGTCTGGTCTTACCCTAAGCCGGCGCAACGACCGTACCCGCCGATACTTCTCGGCGGATCCAGCGACCATACGTTGAAGCGCGTGGTGGAATTTTGCGATGGCTGGTTGCCCATAGGCAGACCGGGCTTCGATCCCAAAGACGCGGTGGCGCGCTTACGTCAAGCTGCATCGGCGGCTGGACGGGACTTCTCGACGCTCTCGATCAGTGTGTTCGGGGCGCCGGCCGACGAAGCGGTTCTCGCCGAATACCGCGAGCTTGGTATTCAACGCGCATGTCTGGCGATTCCCGATCTGACTCGCGACGAAATTCTGGGCGTGCTCGACAAGTACGCACCATTGGCAGCGTGATTTCCGCTGCGGTTCAGAAAATGTTAAAGAAGGCCAGAGTTGCGAGGCTTGCGACTCTGGATGACAAGAGTCGACCACACATCGTACCGATCTGTTTTGCTTATGGCGGCAAGTTTTTCTACACAGCTGTGGACCAAAAACCGAAGCGTGTTACTCCAGAACGACTCGTACGTGTGCGAAACATTCGGGCGGTACCCCGCGTAGCGCTTCTGGTGGACGCATACGACGAGGACTGGACACAGCTCTGGTATGTCTTAATCCGTGGGAAAGCAAAGCTGATTCCGAAGTCGGCGCATAAAGAGCATGCCTGGGCGATTCGCAAGTTAAGAGCCAAATACCCGCAGTATGCTCGAGGAATGCTCGCCGATGACGCGCCGATCATCCGAATCACTCCGGACCGGATTACGTCCTGGGGCAAAATCTAAGGGAGGCCGGGTTCCCGGGCTGCCGCGCCTTCTTACGGCTCTCTAGTATTCGGCGGCCATAGCCTCCACCGTTGTGTGCGGCCCATGGTTGCCGGCCAGACCACGTGCCTGGATTCCGATAACCGTTCCCGGGTCGAGGAAGGCCGAATTTGAGCAGCTCCGCTCCGCAAGTCAGGGAGTCGCAAAGAAAAACCGTGGACAAAGCGCTCAATGTCGATTTCATAAATGACCTCTTCGGAATGAGTTTTCTTTCTGACCGAAACACATGCTGCGCTGGAGGGGCCAGGGTTCTGAGCCTTGGCACCTCCAGCGCAATTCGTCGTCTGCCTATTCGAAGATTTCCCCGAGCGAGTTCACGACCCACGGAACCCCCAGGTCGGGCGACACGGAGATCTGGGTTGCGAGGCCGGGTATCTGCACCCAGGTGCTTCCAAAATACAATTGGTAAATGTCGTAGTCGTTACCCTCCAAAGTGCAACCGGTGATCCACACGTCCCCGAACGGCCCTGCAAACGGGGCGTTTAAAGATCCCACTCCAATGCTGGTAGCGCACCCGGCAGGACCGGCCACGAAAGCGGTGACGTCCCAGTAATAGATAGCGCCGGACTTGTTAATGACCCACGGGCCCCTGGGACCCATCGTCAGTTTTGTGGCCGCGCCGTGCTGCTGCACCCACGTGGACCCTTGCAGTTGGTAGATGTTGTAGCCGCTCGACCCCTCGTTGCAGCCGAGGATCCACGGACCTCCATAGATGGACCCGTGATTGTTGTAGCCAACGCCGATCCAAGACGCGCAGGCATTGCCGGGGGCAAGTTCAAACTCACCGCCGTTCCAGTAGTAGATCTTTCCCTCACTGTTGACGACCCAGGGATAGCCCTCCGGCCCCACCGCGATGTGATTCGCCCTGCCGGTCTGCTCCACCCAGTTCGAGTTAATCCATCGGTAGATGGCGTAGTTACCGTTAGAGTCCGCCGTGGCTCCGAGCACCCAGGCATCTCCGACCTGAGACCCTTTCGCGTTCGGACCTACGCCAATGGACTCGGCGGTCGCACTATTGTTCGTCAAGCCGCTGACCCGCTTGAACTGAGAGGAAGTGAAATAGGTCTGGTCTGTTTTCCCGAGAGTAATGTTGATGTGCGAGGTGGTGTTGGTAAAGTCTTCCAGCTTCTCGACCGCAGGATCAGTAGTAACCGTTTGGGAATACGCGCCTGTGGTTGTGGAATAGGCGGAACCCGACATGGTCACCAGGGGAGTGAAGTCGGTAAATGCCGTTAATGGTGGATAGAACGCCCAGAGTGTCGGATTACTCGGAGGCTCTTCGTTCGTATTGGTGGCCAGGCAGATGTAGGGCTCGTCGCCGTAGTCCACGATCTGGCCCGGTGTATAAGTGGTCGCGTTGCTCCAATCGGGTGCCAATTGGGGGGTTGTATTTTCAATAATGAATTCTGCCGCCAGCCCGATGGTCATGCATTGGGTAGCTTTAGGGTTAACGGAACAGAGTGGAAGGGCCTTAACCGACCAGCAGGGCGAGCCGCCCGGAAGGGTACAACTGAGGATCGCCCCCGTGGTTACGTCATTGAGATAGGTGCATCCGTAGCCCCCTTTTAAATCTACATCGCCGCTGTCATTGCAATACCACTCTATGGAATAGATCTTGTCGCCGGGATTGGGGATGAAAGCACCTCCATATCCATCGCTGTCCGCGTCTCCGCAGCAGTACTCTCTCCAGGTGGAGTAGACGGCGGTGAGTCCGGTTGTTTGTATACCCGCGCCACCCTGAATGAGTCCGGACCCTGTGCCATTCCCGCCCAGGCCGTTCCAAATGGCCACTGACGTCCCGCCGCCGGTTTCGTCGCCGAGGGGAACGGCTGTGGGCACGTTGAACGTTGCCTCGGTGGAAACATAGTTCGGAGCACCGGTCATCACGGAACCGGTCCAAGGCGCGCCCGTGCCGGTTGAGACGGTGGCCGAAAAAGGCTTGGGACGCTTTTGCTCCAGCATCCATCCCGGCGTTGTCGCTGCTTCGAGCCAGCGGGCATAGGCGGCGGTGTCGGTTGGATCGGGACGCAGACCGTAGCCGGCTTGGATCAGCTCCAACCGGGAGTAACCAAGCGGATCGCCTTTTAGCGCGGGCCGTTCGGTGCCGCGTTCGTTCCGGAGATTGAGCGGATGCGGCGCGAACGTATCGGCGGAAGTCAGATCGACGGAATACGAGTAGGGCTTTCCGGTGGAGTTTCTGCAATCCAGGGCGAGTCGCTGAACCACATCGCTGGCGGTCGCCCGCACCGCATGGAACCGGGCATACCCGTCATCGTCGGTGAATACCGTAAGACCCTTGGAAGCCGTGCCCCCCTCGGGATAAAGTTTGCACTGCAACTCGGGCAATGCGGAGAAAGATGCTGGGGCAAAGCTCCTTTTGGGAGCGGTGGGTATGACCGGGGAACTGCCGGGATGGGTTTGAGCGTGGGCGGCCATACTTGCAAGCGCGAGAACGACGCTCGCGAAAATTCTGGGCGTGGGTTTCATGGTGAATATCCTCCTGATCGATAAATGTTTTGGTTACTTCCAATTTTGTTGAGCAGCTCAGGCTGGCCACAGAGGCCAGACCGAGCCGCAAACTGAGCTGACTATCGAAAGACTTCACGGCCGTGCCCGCATCCTGAACTCATGGCGGAGGCCGATCAACCGGAACAGATCCCTGCGAAATCGAACCTTGGTGAAGACGAAGCCGTGCCTGTTCCGCCTGCGCCGGAGCCAGCTTGTTTCCGCAAAGCGGGCAGGTATCGAAGCCGCCGCCGCGTCACCCACCAGCAGGGTGATCCCTTCGCGCTGCACCGTCACCTCAGTGCGGACGGTGCGGCTGGTGCCGTAACCGGACGCGTCAGGGCGGAAGAAGCTTGCCCGCTGGCTCAGCCATTGGTACAGTCGGTTCGTGCGGTCGTGGCTCACTGGCCGCGAATATTGCGGCAGTCGCACAAAAAAGGCCAGTGACGCAGTTCTGACAGGTTCTGACAAGCTCTGAAGCTCCCTCTATGTCAATGAAAACAGAAGGGATATTTCAATTCGGAGAGTTTCAGATTGATGCCCTGGCACGCACCCTGCGGCGGGAGAAAGAGATTGTCACGCTCAACCGCCGGGCGTTTCGACGTGCTGCTATACCTGGTGCAGAACCCGGGAAAGGTTGTCACACGGGACGAACTGCTGAAGAATGTCTGGTCCGATACCTTTGTGGATGAGAACAGCCTGGCGCAAAGCATCTCCGCGCTGCGGCGGGCGCTGGAGGAAAAGCCCGGCGACAACAGCTATATCGTCACTCTGCCGGGCCGAGGGTATCAGTTTGTTTCTCCCGTGCAGGCGATTGCCCCGGAGAAGCTGGCCGCCGTCCCCGATGCGGCAACCGCCGCCAGGCACGGCCCCAGCGGGCTGCTCTTTCAGCAACAGACGATCCGGACCAGCGTCATTACGGAAGAGAAACAACAACTAAGCTTGCCCGACCCCCGGAGTCGGAGCGGGCATGAGACTGGTGGTGGTCTTAACCGTAGCTGCGGCAGCGGTTGCAGGGTCTACGCGATGGACTCGTATTTCACCGAATCCCGCTGCCGGAAAATCCAGTCTGCCATCAGTTCGACTGCGTTATCCCACGCGCCCCGCCGTTCCATCGCAGTTCTCGGCTTTCGCAACCTGTCTGGCCGTCCTGAAGAAGGCTGGCTGTCGACGGCTTTGGCGGAAATGTTGAGCACCGAACTGGAAGCCGGAGAAAAGCTGCGCCTCGTTTCCGGGGAAGACATCGCGCGCACCAAACTCGATCTTCCTCTGGCGGACGCCGACAGCCTCTCGCGAGACACGCTGGCACGATTGCACAAGGACCTCGATAGCGACTTGATCGTCCTCGGCTCCTACACCGCTCTCGGCGAAAAGCCCGGCACCCGCATCCGTCTCGACCTGCGCCTTCAAGATACGGCTGCCGGGGAAACGATCGCTGACGTGGCGGTGGTGGGAGGCGAGGCGGACCTGTTTGACATGGTGTCTCAGGCTGGTTCCCGGTTGCGCGAAAAGCTGGGCGTGGAAGCAGTTTCTCCGGTGGAGGCAGTGAGCGTCCGCGCCTCCTCGCCTTCCAATCGTGAGGCCGCCCGCCTTTATTCGGAGGGGCTCGCCCGGTTACGCGTGCTCGATGCCCCGGAAGCGCGAGATCTTCTGCAGCAGGCTATCGCCGCCGATCCAAAGTTTTCCTTGGCTCACTCCGCTCTGGCCGAGGCCTGGTCCCGGCTAGGCTACGACAAGAAAGCCCAACAGGAAGCCCGCCAGGCCTACGACCTGTCCGCCAATCTTTCACGCGAAGAAAGCTTGGTGGTGGAAGGCCGCTATCGTGACATCGATCATGAATACGAGAAAGCGATCGAGATCTATCGCGCGCTCTTCACATTGTTCCCCGACAACGTCGACTATGGGCTCAAGCTGGCATCAGTGCAGGCCCGAGGCAGCAAAGGGCACGACGCTCTTGCCACCGTCGAGTCGCTGCGCAAGCTTGCGCCTCCAGCTTCTGAAGATCCCCGTATTGATTTGCAGGAGGCAGCAGCGTGGGATGCGCTGGGCGACCTTAAGCATGAACAACAGCCTCTGGCACGAGCGGTGGAAAAGGCAAAAGCGCAGGGATCCCGGTTGATCCTGGCAGAAGCACGGAACAAGCAGTGTCGGATGTTCAGCTATCTCGGGCAAGTGCAGAATGCGGTTGCCGCCTGCCGCGAGTCCAGGGACACTTGCGCCTCAGCCGGGGACCATCAGGGCGAAGCCACAGCTTTGAAAACCTGGGCGGATGCTATCACCGAGACCGACGCACCCGAGTCCATCCGCCTATACCAGCAGGCACACACTATCTTTCGCAGGAATGGATCCGAAGGCGGCGTGGCTGCCGTGCTCAACAACCTCGGCCTGATCTATGAAGCACAAGGTGACCTCGCCACCGCCGAGAAAATGCATCGCCGGGCCCTGGCTAATCTTTCGACTGCCTCGATGACAAGGCACGACGGATGCGGCCATCGGGAACATTGCCGACGAACGAATGGAGCAAGGGGATCTGCGTGGCGCGACTCCAGCTCTATGAGGAGTCACGCAGTTGGGAACCGGAGTACGCGGAAATGCGGCGCTCGCCGGTTACAACATCGCGCTCGTTCACCAATTGCAGGGGGACCTTGCAAGCGCCAAGCAAGGATTCGAACAATCCCTCGCGACCTGGCAGAAAATCGGCGATCAGGATTCCTCCGCTTATGCGATGTGGAGTGTTAGGAAGCCTGCTACTCGAGGAAGCCGATTTTTCGGGCGCCCGCAAGATGTACGAGCAGGCATTGGCGATACGGACCGCGGCAGGCGACAAGCTCAGCATTGCTGAGACGCAGCTCGAGCTCGCAGATTTGTCGCTGGAGGAGGCGCATTCTCCGGTCGAACAAGAAGCCTCGATCCGGCAGGTCCTCGAAGTTTTTCAGAAACAAAAAGCCCGCGACGATGAAACTCGGGCTTGGTGCATCCTCGCCCGCGCGTTGCTCGCGGAGGGCAAAGCGGCGGCAGCGACAGAGGCGATGCAACACGCGCGGTCCCTCGCGGCCAAGAGCCAGAATCCTGAAATCCGCTGGCGGACCGCCATCGTTGCGGCCCGCATCGAGACCGCGGAGAAAGGCGTTGCCCACTCCGCTTCCGTGATTGCCACACGCAAAGAGTTGACCGCCATCATCGCGAAGTCGCGAGAGCTGGGTTATCAAGGAATTGAGCTCGACGCTCGTCTGGCGCTCGCTGAAATCGAAATGAAGGCGGGGCAAATAACGGCGGGACGCGCGCACCTGCCGCGATCGAGGCGGACGCCAAAGCCAAAGGCTACAACCTCAGTCGCCCGCAAGGCTGCCCTCGCTCGCGGCTGACGTTCCCGCTGAAACCCAGGGAAAGAGCAGGAAACAGGGTGCTTCTGCTCGGTCCTGGGGGGCGACCCGTTGCCCGAGCAATCGTTTCTGCAAAACTCTCGTCACCACTGTGGAAGAGCCGTGATCGCTCAGATAGCCCGGTGCCACAAACGCGCCAAGCTTCGAAAGGAGTTTGACGGAACTTCCCCCCTTGAGGGCTTCGGGACAGCGGGAAGGTTCTCGCGGCAAGCGAGAAGACAGCGCGTCAAGGATGCGGCGGCGGACGCGGCGTTGGGCGCCGAGAACATCGTCCAGTGGTCGCCGGCGGTTTCAACAATGGTTAGAGCGCCGGCGTGTTTGCGCCAGATCGCCTGGAGAGACGGGAGGCCGGGTTCACGCTCCACGGGAGTGAACAGCGTCAGTTCCCCCGGATAAAACCCGGGCCGATACCGCGCCGATGCAATCATCGCGCTAGCGTGCACCTTGAGAATACGAGTGGGCGCGGACTTCAAAAAGCCGCGCAGCTGCGCGCTGGCGCGGCAGCCCATTTTCCAAACCGCCTCCGGCCAAGTACGAATGGGCGCCGCGATCACGCTTAGCGGCGAACCGCACCAATCGCCGGCGCACAATGGAGAGCCATGAGCGTAACGGCCATTTTAGCGGGCTCATCGTCGTATCGAAAAGGCCGACCAGGGCTACTTCGTCTCCCGACTCCCGTAGCCGCCGCGCCATTTCGAAGGCTACGAGCCCTCCGAAGGAATAGCCGCACAGGTTGTACGGACCGTCGGGTTGCCGCGCCTTTACCGCTCTCAAGTATTCGGCCGCCATAGCCTCCACGGTTGCGTGCGGCCGATCCTTGCCGGCCAGCCCCCGCGCCTGGATTCCGATAACCGCTCCCGGGTAGGTCATTCGCCGGGTCATCGGGAAGAGTCCCGCGACATTGCCGCCGAGGCCATGGATGATGAAGACCGGTGGTGAGCCGTCGCCCGATTTCAGGACGTAACTAGCGGGACGTAACGGGCGGTGCGATGCTCGTTCAGGGCCTCGCAGAGTCTGGCGAACTTCGGCGCCTCGGTGATCAGAGTCAATGAAAGCTCCAGGCCCAGGGCCCGTTCGAGGTCGAGTATAAACTTGATCGCTTTTAGCGAATCGCCGCCGGCGTCGAAGAAGTCGTCCTCCGGGCCGCGCAACGGGCACTTGCAATACTTCTTGCCAGACTTGAGCCACCGTCTGCGCGATGCGAATCGCCGTCCGCCGGACCGGCTTCGGCTGCAGCAGCGACATTGGCGCGTTCATTTTGGATGTTGACCTCATCCAGGGCCATAAGCGCGCGCAGGTCCAGCTTGGAACTGGGCAGCCGGGGAATCTTGTCGGCCAGATAGAGGCGTCCTGGCCGCATGGGCGGAGGCGCCGAGCGCATCAACTCTTTCAGATCGTCGAGCATCCCCGGAGGCGCGCCATCGCAAAGGCTCACATAGGCGACGAGGTTCACCTCGCCATCGGCGCGTCTATTCGATCGCAGGTCTCGCCAGGGCGGCGACATCGCGCACCAGGGGGTGCTGACGAAGGACGGCTTCCACGCCATCGAGATCGACGCGGGCGCCCCGAATCTTGACCTGCCTGTCCTTGCGGCCGATCCGCTCCAGCAGCCCGTCGGGCCTTTGGCGCACGAGATCTCCCGTCCGGAAAAGTCGACAAGAGGGCATCGCCGCTGCTTTCGAATGCCGCCGGCGGCGCAGCGCCCGTCGACCCAAAGTCCCAACGCCACGTAGGGGCTTGCGACGATCAGTTCTCCGACCTCACCCGGCGGCGTGTTGCGTCCAAACTCGTCGAGCAACGCCAGGCGGTTGCCTGGAAGCGGATAGCCGATGGGAATTCGCGCGTCGTCAGCGCGGCAGGAATCATCGACGAACCACTGCATCATCGGCGCTTCCGTGGCGGCATAAATCAACTGGATTGCCGCTTCCGGCCCTAGCCAGGCGCGCAGCAGATCGATGTCGCTCCACAATGTGGTGTCTCCACCGACGCGAACCAGTCGCAAGGGTATCGCCCGCCTGCTCACCACCGCATCGCGATCAACGACCTCAACAGAGCCGGGAATGCGAACAGGATTGTGATGGCCTCCGCGCGGATGACATTCAAAATCTCGCGCGCGCCGGCGCGTTGCGGATCGAGGAGGTGAACGCTCGCGCCTGCGAGCAGCGCGGTTATCGTGTCTCGCACGCCGACTATGGTGGAAAGCGAGGCCAGGGTCAGAAACCTGTCCTCGGCGTTGACATGCGCGGCGTTTATGGATTGCGCGACACGCTGCAGAAGATTCCGCTGACTATTGACGATGCCCTTCGGCCGGCCGGTACTCCCGGAGGTAAACACCACGCATGCGGGCTGATCCACGCCAAGCTCGGCAGGTCGCCAGCCCTTTCGCGCGGCTTTAGGCAAACGGGTCAGATGCATGACGCGCGCTGCTGGCAGATGGGTATGGATGCCTCTAAGAACATCCTCTCGTCCGATGATCAAGGCCGGCCGCGCGTCCTCCAGCACCCGGCCCAACCAGCTGGCTGGATAGTGTGGATCCAGGGCAACAAAGGGACGTCCGGCCGCCAGGCAAGCCAGTATGGCGAGGGGAAACATCGAACACGTCGGCAGCAATATGCCGATGAGGTCTCCCGGCCGGGTTTCTGCCGCGATGGTTTCGGCAAGTCCGGAGAGGCCATCCCACAATTCCCCGAAAGAGAGAGAGGTATCGGGATCCGTGACCGCGATACGGGTTCGATACAGGCGCGCCACACGCTCCAGGTGATGGATGATCGGCCTGTCTAGATCGTCGTCGCGAACCCCGGTGAAAATCCGGCCGGTTGGGCCGTTCCAGTCCAACGGATGCTTACCATCCTCAAGCCATCCGCCGCTCGGTTCCTCAGGACGGCCCATTTGACCACTCCCCTGAACCTCCTACGTTTCCAACACTTCGATTGTTCCCTAATGGAAGAGGGTTAGCGAAGTCCAGCTACTTTCGAGAGGCCGCGTTTTGCAGCAGGACGCGAATTTCGGCTGCGCTTGCGGCGCCTCCAGATTGGGCAGGTGCAACCGATGCGGCAGTGGCGCCCGCGGCTGCCGGAGCCGGGCTGGGTTGGGTTGCGCCGGCGCCTGCCAAGTCGATCGGCTTGCGGCCGTTGCTATCGACCAGATCTGTTCTGGCTCCCTTCGTCCAGCAGGTAACGCACCACGATCCGCTCTGCCCCGCTGGGCCGCTACGTGGAGCGCCGTCATGCCTTCGGTGGCAGAGGGCGCGCGGGAGATCCGCAGGGAATACGTCATCGTACCCGTGACTTGCGCATTCACATCGGCGCCGTGCGCGATCAGCAGGTCCATGATCGCCATATTCGGCGGGAAAGCCGGTGCTGGTAGAGGACGCCAGCCCAGTCCCTCTTCCGCCGGTTCCCACGCCCGCCGCAATCAGGAACGGCGTCAGGCCCATGGCGCTGATATTCGGGTCAGCGCCCTTGTCGAGCAGGATTCGCACCACTTCCACGTCGCCGGCAATGGTGGCGCGCATCAGCGGCGTGCATCCGGTGTTGTAAAACTCCTCGACGAAACGTCCGCTGTTCCCTCCCCGGCTGGGGCGATGCATATTGAGCTGCGGATTGAGATCGACACCCGCGGCCAGCAGGGCTTGATGATCTCCATGCTGGAAACAGGCGGACGGCCGGGAGCGTGCAGTTGGAACGGGAGCGGGCCGGTTGCCGATGGTGGCGATCCCAGTCCGGAGGGGAGCGAGCACGGCTTCTCTTCTGTCGATGGCGATGTAGAGCGGCGGTGCGGCCCCACCAGTCCCAGAGATTGGGATTTGCGCCGCGATCCAGCAAGAGTTTGGCGACGTCGTTATGGTCGTTATCGAGCGCGATCATCAGCGGAGTGACGCCTTCCGGAGTGGGGACATTCACATCGGCGCCCGCGCCGATCAGCGCCTCCACGCACTCATAGCAGCCGTCGCGGGCCGCATACAGCAGCGCGGTGAGGCCGCCCACCGGACGATACTGCGCGCGGGGCTCCGACGTAATCTGGCTGCCCCAATCGCTGTAGAGCGCCCGAGGCCTGACGTCGGCGTCTTTCGAAAGCAGGAGCTTTACCATCTCGCCGCGCATTTTTCGGCGCGGCGGCAGCCCACATCAACGCCGTTTGGTTGTGAAACGTTTCCCGCGCGTTCACATTCGCGCCGGCTTTGACCAGCATTTCGACGACGGGCAGTTCCCCGGTCTTGATCGCCAGCATCAACGCGGTCTCGCCGTCCTGATTGGGCATGTCGGGCTGCGCACCGGCATCCAGCAGCGTTTTCACCATCCTGGCGTCGGCCAGCTTGGCGGCTTCCGCCAGCGGCGTGGATCCGAACTCATTGGCGACGTCCACTTTCGCTTTCTTTGCGATCAGCGCGTCGAGGAGTTCATAATCTACCTTGTAAACCGCCCAATGTATGGGGCGGGTGCCGTCGGGTTGCGCCGCATTCACATCCGCTCCGGCGCGAATCTGCTCGAGCGCCGCTTTGCGGTTTCCCTGCTTGAATGAGATTGGCGAGAGAGTCCTTCGGAGCCTGCGCGCAAAGCGGCAGCAGCGGCAGCGGCATGGCAGAGAACCGCGAGCGACGACAGTGTGCAGCGCAGTCCCCCGTCTAAACGACATTGGGGTCCAATTTGTCATGATGAGCCCAGAGACCTTTGGCTGCGTCATACAGGAATTTGTACGGGTCTTTCCACGTTCGCGGCAGGCCGTTCAGAACGCCCTCCTCCAGCATGTCCTTGGGACCGTCGCCTTCGCGAACCTGTTTGAACAGGCGCGCCCGAACCTCCTCCATCATGTCGCGTTCCGCTTTGAATTCGGCGCGGGTCATGACGGGACCATACGCGGGCACGATCTTGGTCTGTTCATTGGCGAGCTTGAGCAGAACATCCATCGCGTCCACGCGGCCTCCGATCCAGGCGCCGGTAAACCAATCGAGCGCGGGATCGCGCAGCGGCGATGCGACGTCGCCCACCGCGAGAACATTCGAATTCTTGAAGTGGACGTAAATGTCGCCGCTGGTGTGGGCCAGAGGCAGGTAGCCGTAGTCGATCTGCTCGTCGCCTAGCTTTCAAAGAGCCGGTGGTCTCGAAAAGTTTCGGTGGGCCAGGCGGCTTTGGGACGGGCTTTCTCGTAGCGATCTTCGGCCGGAACCCAGTAGTCGGTCGACATCCACTGGCGCGTGCGTTCGTGCGCGATGATCTTCGCCCCCGCCGCCGCGAACATTTCGTTGTTGCCGGTCTGATCGGTGTGATAGTGGGTGTTGAAGAGTGTCTCGCACCTTGGCGAGGGAGCAGCGAAACTCGTTCGGAGCGCCGCTGTCCACCAGCACCAGCCCGTCGCCGGTGGAGAACGCCACTACATTCGCGCCGCCGCCATCCAGCACTGCGATCTTGTCTGTCAGACGGGCTGTGCGCGAAAATCCTGCGGCGCCGCCCACAAACCGAGCGCGCCCGCCACCGAAGCTCCTCAATAGATCTCGACGATTCATTACACTCCCGCAATGGTGCCGGTGCTGTCGCCGAACTTGTCGCGTTCCAACCCCACCTTCTGCAGCAGCGTCAGGTGGAGATTTGCGATCGGCGTGCGCTCCGGCAGCACCAGGTGCTGGCCGACCAGCTTCATCTTGCCGGCGCCGCCGCCCACCAGAATGTTCGGCTCCGGATAGTTGTTGTGCAGGTCGCTGTTGCTCATGTTCGACCCGTACATGAAGATGGAGTGGTCCAGCAAACTTCCTTGCCCGTCCGGCGTTTCCGCCATCTTCTTCACAAATTCCGCGAACTTCTCCACGTGCCAGGTCTGGATCTTGACCAGCTTGTTGATTCTGTCCAGATCGTTGGCGTGGTGGGATACGGGATGGAACGAATCCGGAACGCCGATGTGGTTGTAGGTGCGGTTGGTGCCTTCCGCCACCATGATGTAGGAGGCGACGCGGGTGAGGTCGGCCTGAAACGCGAGAGCCAGCAGGTCGAACATCAGCTTCACCTGCTCGTCGAACTTATCCAGTTCGCCGACCGGAGCATCGGGAATCTTCATGCCCGAAAGATCTTTGGAGTTCGCCATCTGCGTGCGGCGCTCGATCTCGCGAACGCTGTCGAGATACCCGTCGAGAACGGCACGGTCGCCGCTGCCCAGTTCGCCCTGGAGCTTCTTCGTGCGGTCCAGGATCAGATCCAGCAGGCTGCCGGTCTGATGGCTGATCGCCGCGCGTTCCTGCGGCGTGTCGCCTTCGCCGAAGAGCTGCAAAAAAACTTTGCGCGGATTGTACTCCATCGGCAGCGGCGATTCTGCGTCGCGGAAAGACAGAGTTGTATAAGAGCCGCCGCCGCCCGCCGCCACTTGCACGGTGGTCTCCGAGGCCAGTTCCAGAGAGGGCAGCGGGGTGTCCTGGCCGATGAACTTCGCGATCACCTGATCGAGCGTCGTGGCCATGTGCGCCTTGGGACCGCCGGTATCCGGACGCGTGGCGCTGAGCCACGTCGCGGGATTGAACGTATGCACCGATCCCGCGGTAGCCGCGTTTTCCAGGTTGCCGAAAGACGTCACGTACTTCTTGTACGGCTCGAGCGAAGCGAGGATCGGGCTGAGCTTGAAATCCGCGCCGGAGCCGCTGGGCGTCCACTTGTCCATGGCCGGGCCGTGCGAGGTGTTGTACATGATGGCGCCGTGGGGGATGTAGAAGAAGGCTGCCCGCATCTTGGGAGCGGCGGCCGTTTGGGCCAGCGCCGTGGCGGCGGGCACCATGGCCTCGAGAAACGGCAGCGCCAGCTTCACTCCGGCGGCCTTCAGTACCGTTCTGCGGGCAATGTGTTTCTTGGTGATGAACATGTGATCTCCTAGACCGCTCCCTCACGGTCGCGGCTCGGTTGACCGACAACTTCACTGCTTCTGCTTTCGGAGCTGCCGGACCCTGCCTACGGAACGCATCCGTATTGACGATTCCCAAAACAATGGAAGAGAACTTGTAATTATCCTTCGCGGCCCCGCGAACCACCGCGCGAACCTGGGGCATATCGAAGTATTCCAGCTGCCTGTTGACAGCGTACATCATCAGCTTCTCGGTAAACGCCTCGGCGAACGTGGCCGGCCGCTCCACCAGCTGCGCCCTGAGTTCCACAACACCGTTGATCGGGACGCCATTCGGCAGCACCGTTTTGGCGTCGATGGGAGCGTTCGCCTGGCGGTCCATGGTCCGCCACTCCCCGATCGCATCGAAATTCTCCAGAGCCAGACCGGTGGGATCGATCACGCCGTGGCACTGGTTGCAGCTCGCCTTGTCGCGGTGTTGCTCCAGCCGCGCCCGGACCGTCTTCGGCGCCTCGCCCGCCTTTTGAGAAAGGTCGGTTGCGGTGTTCGGCGGAGGAGGCGTCGGGGGCGTGCCCAGCAGCTTGTCCAGCACCCACGCTCCCCGCAATACCGGAGACGTGCGGTCGCCATACGAAGTCCGCAGCAGCACCGCGCCCTTGCCCAGCAGGCCCGCGCGCTCTTTTTCGGTCAGCGTGACCTCGCGGAACTGGGTGCCGACGACGCCGGAGATGCCGTAGTGGCGAGCCAGCTCGTCATTCAGGAACGTGTGGTCGGAGGTCAGGAGATCCACCACGCTGCGGTCTTCCAGAAGGATGCTGCTGATGAAAGCTTCCGCTTCCTTCGAGAAATCGTGCCGCAGCTGTTCGTTGAACCCGGGAACAACTTCGGATCGGGCTGCACCGAATCGAGAGTGGTGAGGTTCAGCCACTTCATCGCAAAACTGGTGACCAGGCTGGAGGCCTTGGGGTCCGCCAGCATGCGCCTCACCTGCTTTTCCAACGCTCCGGGCTTGGTCAAGCCGCCCGCCGCTGCCAGCGTCAGCAGTTCCTCATCCGGACCGGTATTCCACAGGAAGAACGAAAGGCGGGAAGCCAGTTCCAGATCGGTGAGAGCAAACTCGGCGTTTGGACGATGTGCCCTTCGGGCCCGCGAATCGCGCGGTAGAGAAAATCCGGGCTGGCCAGGACGGCCGCCACCACCTGCTCGATTCCCTGATCGAAGCTGCCGCCATCCTTGCGCGCCCGGCTTCATAAAACGGCATGAGGCGGGCCACATCTTCGGCGGTCACCGGCCGGCGGAACGCGCGCCGCGCCAGGTTTTCCGTAATCTGCTTCGCGCAGGCAGGCTCGCCCGATTTTTTGGGGATCGCAGACAAAAATCAGGGCGCGGCTGGCAGTCTTCGACACGCCGGTTGAATTGAACGGCCCGACGATTTCGATGCCGTTGGCCAGGCGCGCCATGCGGTTATTGCCATCGCCGAAGCCGAGGACGCCGATGCCGTTGAAGCCAGCGGCAACGTTCTCGTCGGATTCCACATGCGCGCGGTCGATGAATGCCACGACGACATCGTGCACGCCGGCCTGCACCTGCACCGGAATTTTCGAGAACCGCTCCATGATTGCGGCGCGGCCCTCAGCCGCCTTGCGATCCGCGAGAGCCAGATCGGCAGGCCCGCCGATGGGTTTGCGGAACACGATCCTGCCGTCGATCATGATCACCAGCGTGCTCTCATTCTCCACGGTGCTGGTGTACAAGCCCAGCGAAAGGTCGTCGATATTGATGCGATACTCGCCGTCGGCTGGAAAATTGTGCTTGAACCGCACGCCGCCGCGCGTGCCCGGAGGGAAGGGCTCATCGCTGTTCTGGTTGGCTGCGATGGAGTACTTCACATTCGAAACATGGCCGGCGGGATCGCCGATCGCCAGTTTCGCAACGTGCCGTGCGGCGGTGATGTACTGGTCGAGGAATGCGGGGGACACGCTCAAAGCGTCCGCAATGTTGTCGAAGCCCTCTACCTGGATATCCTGCGGCAGGACGTCCTTCGGATTGACCTCCACACCCACCAAAGCTTTCACCGATGCGGCGTACTCGGTGCGGTTCAGGCGTTGGATGGGCACATAGCCTGCCTTCGGACCCTTGGGGTGGGAATCGAGCGTGTTCTCCATCCAGGCGACGAACGAATCCACATCCTTCTGCGGCGGCTGGGGGTTGCCCGGCGGCGGCATCAAATGTCCGCGCAGTTTGCGCAGAGCCTTCTCCCAGGTGCGCGCGTCATCCGCCGCGGCCCCCAGATCCAGGCCGTCCAACGCGAGGCCGCCGATCTTCGCGCGCGTCGTTGTGGCAGGTGAAGCAGTAGGTGGTCAACATCGCGTGATATTGATCCGGTACGACGGGGCCAGACGTGCTCTGTCCCATGGCGGCGGGTTGCAAGATCACCAGGCAGGCGAGCGGGACCACGAGTGCCAAGGATTTGCAGGCGGGCCTCATCAGTCCTCTTTTATCACAAACGTTGCGCGCACTGGAAAGCGGCCGCCGGCTTGGAAGCTGGCTCAGGCTCTGCGGCCGCGTCTGGCGAAAGGGTTGAGAGGTGGAGAGGGGTGGCTCTCCTTCACTTGGAGCTGACCACCACCTGGCCGTGATTGCCGTTGCCTTCCACGCAGACCCGTTCGTAGGCTTCGATGATCGGCTCGTTGCCCGCGTGCTTGGCAGGGAACGTCAGGTTGTTCCAATCATCCGCCGGGGTCTTGTCGGTCACCCTGCGGTTGGGGATGGTAATGGTGAACGGCCTGGTTAGGACGGTGGGGTCGGTGTACGTAGCATCGTAGGTGAACCGGTCGCCGTTCGGATCGAAGATGAAGCGCTCCGCAATGGTGGCGTTCTCGCTGACGAACTCGCCGCTGCGGCCCAGCCGCGCCTTGGAATTGTTGTTCGTCGTATCCACTATTAGCGTGTTGCCCTCCCAGTGGCCGCGCGAATCGCCATTCCACAGTTTGAGCGCTGCGGGAAGGTGCGGCGTGCCATCCAGGTAGATTATGCGGTTACCAGAGTCGAAGAGGAACACCACGGATCCGGGAAACTGGCGGATCTCGTAGCCGTGCCACATGAACGACTTACTTGGACCGCCCGGGGCGCAGCGCGCGAATGGTTCCACGTACTCGGGTTTGATCGGGTTGTTGAGGTACTTCAAAAACTCTTGCTGCTTCGCCCGGGCCCAGGGCTGCAGCGGGATCTGCCCGTCGGGCGGATCGCTGATCCGGCTGGGAGCGCGTTCGTTGCGAGGTTTCACGCGCCGGGCATTCTGGCCGCTATTCTGCGGTGGGGCTTCGTCATCGGCGCCGAGCGGACCCTGGGGGTCCGTTAGGTTGTTGTGATTGCCAATCGTGTTGGACCAATGGCCGGAGACATCCGGTTGACCATCCGAAAGCCGCGCGCCGGTCCATTCACCTTGGGGCGTTGGAACAAACGACGACTCTCGCCACCCACGCAAATTCTGCGCGGAAGCGATGACGGGAGCGATGGCAAGCACGCCGAAGAGTATCAAACGGATTCTCATAATCACCTCTGTCACTTCGTTGATGGAACGGGATAATAGTCGCCGTACTCCAGCGTGGAGCAGTAGTTCTCAATGATTTGAACGTTCGGCTCAAGGCGGCGATAGAGCAGCACTTCGAGCGTCCACGGCCGGGTGTACACCTTGCGGATCGTCGAAAGTGGCCCGATAGCGGATGGTGTTGCGATCCACGTAGCTCCAACGTTCCACCAGATGGAGCCCGTCGCTATTGAAATTACCCACGCGATCCAGCCAGGTTTCTCCGTTGAAATCGGTCACGTCCACCACCAGGGTGTCGCCGTCCCAATGTCCGCGGGAATCGCCCAGCCAGAAGTCGATGTGGCCGTCCGGGTGTTCGGTGGCGTTCGTGTGAATGGTACGAACGGGGTGGCCGAACTCGAAGAGCAGGGTGAGGTCGCGCGGCCGCTGGAAGATCTGGAACGGCTCATTATTGTAGATGCCACGCGGCGTCCCGAGCGTAAAGCATTTGGTTCTGGGATCGGCGGTGGCGCGGGCGGCGAAGTTTTTCGCGCGCTGCTGGAGCGCGGACGGCTGATAGGGGATCACGTTCCCCTCCACCACGCCTGCGCCGGGCGGCCCGTCTTTCGTCGCAAGATGCGGCTCCAGGCCGTAGTCAGCCCCACTGAGCGACTGCCAGATGCCGGAGAAGTCGGGCTTCCCGTCAGCGCTGCGTGGAATACTTGGTCCGGGGGTTGGAGTCTGTGCTCCCGCTGAAAGCGCGAGTCCCAAGGCCGTGAATAAAGCCAGTGTGCGACCACTCATTGGTTCGCCCCGCCCGGAGCGTCCCCGCCCGATGAGCCGGTGAACAGATTGCGGCCGTCCGGAAATTTCACAGTTGTGCCGTTGATCGTGGGCGTGCCATTTTTAGCGCGATAGCCTTTGACCACCAGTTCAAGGCCGGTTGGAAAGTCGGTCTTTCTCAGTCCACGCCGCAGAAGCGCATTGGGAGCACCAAACTCAATGGCCCAGTTGGTCACCTTGCCGTCATCGTTCTTTACGTCGAGATAGATCCAGCCGTGCGGATTGGTCCACTCCACCTTCGTCAGCGTTCCCGTCAACGTGATCGGCTGATCGCTGCTATATTCCGCTGAAAACGAGTGATGAGCGAGTGCTGGTACGCCGCCCAGCGCCACGGCCAAAATGACAAGACGAAATGTCTCCACCTTCATAACGAGTTCTCCTGTATGAAATCTCCGCTACTTCTTCGCATCCGTACGCGGTGGAGGCGGCACAATCTTGGTCAGCGTGCCCCCCTGCGCTTCGTAATCCTCCGCTCCGGCCGCGCCAGCTACCTTGAATCCCGCCTTAGCGAGAATGTCCGCCGCGCGCCAGCCACGAGCCGCGTGGTTAGAGAGCGCGATGATGGTCCTGTCTTTCGGAATGAACGCCAGGCTCTTTTCCAGATCGCCGATTTGGATGCTGAGATAAACGGGAAATCCTCCGATATCCTTCACCTCGTCGGGCCGCCTGACGTCGATGATCAAGACCTGGTCCGGCTTGCTCAGCAGGTCGTCGATTTCGGCGCGGGTGAGCACCTTGGCCTGAGACTTATTGGCTTGTTTCCCGCCTTTGTCTGCCTGGCCGAACGCGAAGGTTGCAGCCAGCAGAATCATTAAGAATAGCTTTTTCATTTCTTTCCTCTTTCTTCCTTTCTCAAAAACCGATTCCCTCACGGTCGTGGTTCCGTTAGGGACCGACTCCTTATGTGTTAGAAGACTACTTTCAATCCGAGCTGGTTGTCCCTGGATGTTGTCCCGGTGGCCGTTGCCGTGACCTGGCCGAACAATGGGTTTCCCAGGACGGTATTGGGAGCGCCCAAAGCCGGCGTGTTGGTTGCGTTGAAGGATTCGATGCGCAGCTGCGCGCTGACCTTTTCCGTAATCCGGAACGATTTATGCAGAGCCAGATCGAGATCCACCAATCCAGGTCCGCGAATAATGTTACGGCCCGCGTCGCCGTACGTATAAGGCGCATTCGCTACGAAAGCGGCGGTGTTGAACCACTCGGCGACGGTAGGGTTGGCGAGTTGCCAGTTGCGCACCACATTCGGCCGATCCACGCTGGTGGTTGCTCCAGTATTCGACGGGCTACCGTTGACCGTCACGTTCAGCGGCAGCCCCGTGCTCGCCGTGAAGATGGGAGCGAAGCTCCAACCTCCGAGCACCCCGTTGGTGAAACGGTTCCAGTTGGAGCCGAATCGCCGTCCTTGTCCAAACGGCAGTTGATAGACCGCGCTGCCGACGAAGTGTTGGCGTCATGTCGAGGCTGGAAACAGCCTTGTCCGCCATCCAATCCTGCTGATTCTGCACGCCCGCCGTGTCGCCCAACGCGATAGCTTTCGAGTATGCGTACGACGCGATAAAGGTGAGGCCGTTGGTGTAGCGCTTTTCGAGTTTTGGCTTGCAGGGCGTTGTAAGCGCTCCAGCCGTCCTTTTGGATACGAACCACATCGGCGAGCGTGATGGTGTCTGCGAGTGCCCGGCACCGGCGTGCTGTGATAAAGCCGGTTCGAGTTGATGTTGCCCGGCTCGGGCGGCGCGGGGTTTCCATCGATCTGCCGCCACATGTGATCCAGCTTGTTGCCGTAGTAACCGACTTCCAGCAGAATGCCGCCCGGCAACTGGCGCTGGATGTTGAAGTTCCATTGGTAGTCCGCGGGCGTTACGCCTTTGCGGTCGTAGGACACCAATTCCACATTGGACGCATTGGCCACGCTGAGAGCGCCGGAAGCGAACCCGTCGTTCAGAAGCAGGGTGGGCGGCAAGGCCTTGTTGGTGGTAAAACTCACGCGAACGTTATTGGGCGGATTGATCTCCAACGACTGCATTCCGCCTTCCGTGATGAGGTTGGAGTAGAAGATTCCGACGCCAGCGCGGATCACCGTCTTGCTGTCCACGCTATACGCCAGTCCTACGCGCGGCGCCCACTGCTTGTAGTCCACATTCTGGAGCGCCCGGCCGGCAATACCGCTGCCTTCCGATCCAGCCGGCACTAGCACCGGATGCCCGGGATTGGAGTCCAGGTCAAAATTGGAAATTGTGTTGTTCTTCTGCACCGAGGGCGGGTCGAGCTCATAGCGCAGCCCGAGGTTCAGAGTGAGTTTGGGAGTAACTTTCCAGTCGTCCTGCACGAAGAAATTGGTCCAAGGCGTACGGAGCGCAAGATACGAATAGTTGGAGAGGCTATCGGTGTAGGCTGCGCCCAACAAGAAATCCGCCAGCGGATTCTTGGTGTATTGGCCGTTGAAGTTGAAGATACCGCTGCTGCGCTGGGAACTGAGGAAGTTGGTTTGCAGCCAATACTCTTGCACGCCGAATTTCAGATTGTGCCGGCCCTTGGACCAGGTGACATCGCCCGATAGCTGCCGGTCCTGGGAAGCGTCCGCGTTCGGAACGTTGGTTACACCCAGGCTGGGATAACCCGTGATGACCATCTGGGAAAATCCGGGATTCAACGTCGGGACGCCAGGAATCCCGATACCAGTGAGCGATTGGCCAGGGAAGTAATTCGTCCAGGCAAGATCGTTCCAGCCCGCGCGAATGGAGCTGACAATGGTGGGCGTCCAGATCTCATTGTGACCCAGTACGAAGCTTTTGCTATTGATGGCCGTCGCGCCGGTGCCAGAGTAGTAACCCGAATCATCCGGTGGCAGAGGCGACGAAACCACGGTGTCCGCTACCTGATCGCTGAAACGGAAGAAGAGATTTTGTTTGTCGCTGACGATCTGATCGACACGCAGATCCCAGCGGTGGTTGTCTTGATTCGAGGGGCTTTGGTAGTTGTAATTGCTGGTCGCCGCATTGGTCAGAGGCAGAGGAAAAAACGACAGAACCTTCGGCGCGATGGGATCAATCAGGCCGGCCGGAATTTGATTTCCCGGGAACGGGCTCCCCGTATACGGATCGATGATCGTAGTGGAAAAAAGACCGGCTCGCTGCGCCACGGTGGGCACGGTGCTAAGCGTGGTGGTGGACTGGCGCATGTAAGTGGCCTCAAAGTCGCCGAAGATGAAGGTCTTATTGCGAATGACCGGGCCGCCCGCCGAGGCGCCGAACTGATTGCGCTTATACGGCGGTTTGTAAGTGGCGAATAGGTTCTTGGCATCCACCAGGTCGTTACGAATGAATTCAAACGCGCTGCCGTGAAGCTGATTCGATCCGGATTTCAGCGCCACGCTGACGACACCCGAGGAGGAGCGTCCAAATTCAGAGGAATAACTATTGGTCACTACTTTAAATTCCTGAATGGCGTCAATGGAGGGCTTCACCACTTCTTTTTGGCCGGAGTGGCTGGTGGAGATCTGTTGGTTGTTGTTGTCTTGTCCATCGAGGAGGAATGCGACTTGGGTGCCGGCCTGCCCGCCGATTTCGACGCCCTGCGCCGCGGGAACCGTGCCCGAGGAAAGGTTGGCGAGCTGCAAATAGTCGCGCCCGTTTAGCGGTAGGTCCTCGATCTGTTTGTTATTGATCACGTCCCCGACCGTTGAGTCGGAGGCTTGAAGCAGCGGCGCTTCGGCCTCAACCAGCACCGATTCGGAGGTTTGCCCTACTTCCAGCACTACGTCCAATTTGCGAACGTCGCCGATTTCCAGAACCACTCCCCGCTGATTGGATTTCTTGAAGCCATCGGCTTCAACGGTGATGATGTACTCGCCAATCTTCAAGGACGGCGTGCGATATTCTCCGCGCGCATCCGTGCGAATCTCCGTGACGGCGTTGGTGGCCAGATGCGTTAGCCTCACCGCGGCCCCGGATACCGTGCTACGGGACGAATCGAATACCGTTCCCACAACAATGGCGTTATCCACCTGCTGCGCGACCGCCCTTGGAATGAAACTCAAAACCACGGCGGCTAGCACTACGTATAAGATGGGTAGCGACTTACGAGACAAGACTCTAGCTGCGTATGAAAGCATCGTTCTATCGTGTTCAATAAAGCCCCAAGACTAAGGAAACAAACCGCCACTCTACCGGCGGCTACAGGGATCGTTACCTGTGCGGGTGACGAGACTATACCTGTTCCCGTTGGGGATTAATGGTGGACACACGAACCTCCTCTGGTTTTTTTTCGAACGGGCGCAATCTTAGCGACCTGGCCAGCGAAGCAAACCACAAGGAGCTTATACGGCGGCTGACTCTCCACTAGTTACATAGACTACCGAACGTGTCCTGAGTTGTCAAGACCTGATTGGCATATGGCGATTTACGGGCAATGACCATAGATCTACGAATACTAGTACACTGGACTGCGATAGTTCGGCTGCCTGTAACCGACTAACCAGCTATAGTATTTTAAGTCAAAGAGCAACTAGGCGAGTTGCTCGAACGCATGTCCGGCGCGCAGCACCATCGCATCGCCGCCGATCCGGCCCACGATCATCATGCCGATCGGCAAACCATCCAGCTTCCCGCAAGGCACGCTCAATCCCGGGTGACCGGTCACGTCGAATTGCGGGGTGTTGAGCGCGGCGCCGTCGGAAGCCTTCAGGCTGGCCGCGAAATCCACGTTCGCCGGCGGAAGCTTGGGCGGGCGCGCGGCCACCGTCGGCATCACCAGCACGTCCACCTGTTCGAGCGCCTGATCGTACGCCGCTCGAACGGCGAGTGCCGCGTTCTGGGCGCGCGCATAATACAGACCGTCCCCGGTGCGATCGAGCATCCGCTCCATCACCAGGCCCATCTTCATCTCCGGGGGAAACAACGCGGCGCGATCCTGGAGATGCTTCACGTAGAACTCGGCCAGATCGACTTGATAATGGCCTTTCCAGTTCATTCCCATCGAATTCCGCGGCATTGCCGACCCTACCAGGTTCACGCAATCCACTGCCAGCGTGGTGTGCTCAGGAACCGAAACTGTGGTCACGAGGGCGCCGGCCCGTTCGAAACGATGCGCCGCGTCCAGTACCAGCGCATCCACGTCTTTCTCGCCGTCCGGCAGTCCGAATCCTTCCTTCAGGATGCCGATTCGAAGCCCCTTGCCTCCCGCCATCATCAGCGTGGTGTAAGCCTGGCGCTGCAAGGATGCGTGCTGCCGAGGGTCCAGACCATCGGGACCAGCCAATGTTTCGAGCATGAGCGCGCAATCGTGCACCGTGCGCGCCATCGGGCCGACGTGATCGATGGTTATCTCCAGCGGAAAAATGCCGGTGAACGGGACCAAGCCCCAGGTTGGTTTTAGTCCAACGATGCCGCAGAACGCGGAGGGTACACGGATGGAGCCGCCCTCATCGCACCCGATCGCCATGTCGACGACGTTTGAAGCAACCAGCGCCGCACTACCGCTGGAAGATCCCCCGGTGGTGCGTGTGTGATCGTGCGGGTTGAGCACGAAGCCGGTGTCGGCGGTGTGGCTACCGAAACTGGCACAGAAGCTCTCGCACACCGATTTGCCGGCGATTTCGGCGCCGGCGTCTAAGAGCCGAGTTACTACAGTTGCGTCGCTATTGGGAACGAAACCCTCCATCACTTTTGAGCCGTTCATCATCGGCAGACCCGCGACGCAGACATTGTCTTTGATGGCGATTTTCTTGCCGGCCAACGGTCCGCTGGGCGCGCCTTTGATGGACGCAGTGACGTACCAGGCGCCGAGCGGGTTTTCCGAAGCCGGAGGCCGAGCGGATTCCCGAGGCCCATATTTTGGCGGAGCCGGTGGCTGCGCGGCTTTCGACACCCGATCCAGGCTCTTCAGGAACATGGCCGCGTACGAATGGACCGCCTTGAGCTCGGTATCGGAGAGTTCGAACCCGAGCGACTGAGCGTCCTGCCGAATGTCATCGAGGGTCGGCTGACCACTGCCTGCTGTGCTACTCACTCCCGAACTCGCTTTGCTGCAACTGATGGAACTGCCTCCAACCGCAGCCAGCATTCCCGCAATCGCTTCACGACGTCGCATACTCGCTCCTTATATACCAGCTCCCTCACGGTCGCGGCTCAGTCTACGGTCGCGGCTTTACGGTCGCGGTTCAGTAAGCGCGCGGCCCAGCGCTTCCACGAATCCATCCAGCTCGGCTTCGCCCATGGGCGTGGATAAACAACCAAAAATCCCGCGCGGCGAAAGGATGAAGCCGTACTCCAGCATCTTGTGACACAGGCCGCCATAGACCGGGCTGGTTCGCGAAAAACCTTGCAGCGATCGGAAGTCGATCAGTTCCTCGGCGGTCAGATGCGCCACAAACACAGATCCAGCGCCGCATACCTGAGCGGCTTGCCGAGTATCGCGAAACAGACGCCGCAAGCCATCGCGGACATATTCGCCTAAATGGTTCAGCCGGTCAAACGCTTCGGGCGTCATTTGCCGCATGGTTTCAAGACCCGCGGCAATAGTCACCGGATTTGCATTAAAGGTTCCACCATGATGCACTTTGAGCGCTCCGGTGTGATCGAAGACCGACATCACGCGTTCGGATCCTCCGACGCCGCCCACCGGAAATCCGCCGCCGATAATTTTTCCGAAAGTCCCCAGGTCCGGCGTGATGCCGGAGGCGTGAGCATGCGCCATGATAACCGAGACGAAAATTCAGAACCTCATCGGCGATCAGAACAATTCCGTGACGCGCGGTCTCTTCGCGCAGAAACTGCAGGAATCCCGGACGGGGCGCAATCATTCCGATTCCCAAAGGCATCGGATCCACCAGCAGGGCGGCGAGATCGTCTTTGTGCTGCTGGATTAATTTGCGGCAGGCTTCGGGCCGGTTCCACGGCAACACGACGACGTCGCGCGCCACGCTCTCAGGCGTGCCGGGTTCGGTGATCGAAGCCGGAGCGTCGGCTTCGCCCCAATCGTCCGGCGTTGGACCCTCGCTCACCTCCGCGTAGTCGTAGATGCCGTGATAGGCGCCTTCGAACTTCGCGATCTTGGGCCTGCCAGTAAAGGCTCGCGCTGCTTTGATGGCGAGCATCACGGCCTCACTTCCGGAATTACAGAAGCGGATCTGCTCCACGTAGGCGACGCGTCCGGTGATCAATTCCGCCAGATCCACTTCTTCGGGAGTCGGCATCGTGAACGCGGTTCCGAGCGCGGCGCGGCGCAGCACCGCCTCAGTCACGCGAGGATGCGCGTGCCCCAGGATCAGCGACGTGTAGTTATTCAGGAAATCGACGCGCTCTTCGCCCTCTACGTCCGTAATCCGGCAACCGCTGCCGCTGTGCGCATAAATAGGATAAGGAGCCAGCACCAGGGAGTGCCGCGTGTTGCCACCGGGCATCACCCGCGATGCACGCTCGTAGAGTTGCCGCGACGATGCATCCGCCGCGCGGTATTTCGCTAACGAAACCGTATCTTGAACCATTTCAACCTCCCGCTTGACGCAGCTCTGACAGCATGCGGCGAAGCGCGTTCTCAATCCGCGCCGTTTCTTGCGCCACTCGCGCCGGATCTTTCAACCGAATTGCTTCCGCCAGTCCGGGCAAAGGCTGGCCATCGTACAACGAGTAAATGTTCCAGCCGTAAATCACATGCCGGTACCAATGTTCGGCGGGGCTGCCGCTCTCGTCGAGTAAATCTTGTTCCAGGTGCGTTAGTCGATCGTTCGAAGACGCGGTGGACGCATCCGGCCAGCGCCCGCTTTCGACATTTTCGTCGATGCGCTGTTCGAGCATGGTGGATCGAGTCGGCGATCTCCGCCGCGAGCGCCTTCGATTCGTCCAAATTGAGTTTCTGAGCACCCCAGGTGCCCGCGTCGATGAGAAAGTCAGAGATCTTGTGCGCGTAATGCGAATAGCGGTAGGGAAGCACGGCCGCGTCAGCCAGCCGCATCACGGTGACGCCGAACACCTGCGCGAGCGTGCGCGCGACGTGGAACCCAGGGTCGCTGAAGTGCTCGACGTAATAACGCGAGTCATAGTTGGAATGATAGGCGCCGTAGCTGCCGTCAAAATCGTACTGCAACGACAAAGTAGGCAGGCCCAGGTAATCCTGAAAAGCCACGAAATCGGCGCCGCTGCCAAGAGCCGCCAATTCGACTTCGAAATCCTTGGGACCCTGGTGTTCTGCCCGCCACTCATCATAAACAGTGCCTTTTCCGCTAAGCGCGGGCACATCCTGAGTCACCTGAATCATAAAATCGCGCAAGGACGGCGTTCCACCGCCGAAAAAGTGGCCTTGCATGAACAAGTCGGTATTAATGTAGGCCACCGCTTTCTGGCGCAGCTCGCGTTCGAAAGCTTCGGCGTATTCAGTGGAGCCAACCAGTCCGGGTTCTTCGGCATCCCAGAAAGGCAAAGACGATGGAGCGCTCGGGCGTCCAGCCCTGCTTGGCCAAAGCCGCAAGAGACCGCGCAGTTTCGTAGACGCCGGACGTTCCGCTTCCCGGGTCCATGCCGCCGAACGTCCATGCATCATGGTGCGTGCCGAGCACCACCCAGCGATCCGGATTTCGTCCTGGCAGCTTGGCGATGATGTCGCGAATAGGACGCCGGCTTGCGTCCATCTGCACGTTCATGTGGACCACCGACGGGTCCAGCGCCCAGGCGATAGGCAAAAGGCAGAGCGCCCTGGAAACCGGCCGGCACTGCCGGGACCGCGCAACTGGCTGAGAATCTTCGAGGCCTCTTTGTATGAAAGAACTATGGCGGGAATTCGGGGAAGCGTCGGCGCGGTGGCGGGGTCCAGCACCTTCGAATCGGCGCGCGCTCCCACGCCGGGCGATAGCGGATCGCCATGCCAAAACCAACTGTATTTGCCGTTGCCATCCTGGGACTGAAAATCGGCGCGCCAGGGGCCTTCGGGCCACGTCAATCCTTTGGCATAGCCGTCGTCGGCGGGATCGCTATAGATAATGATGGCCAGCGGCGCCGTGCTCCTGCGCGGTGTGGATCTTTACGGCTCGATGGCTCCGGGCATAGCGAGCCATCACAATTTTGCCTCGGACGTCGACTCCGGCGGCTTCCACTTTGGCGTAGTCGGGCGGCAATCCGTAATTCACGTACACCACCGGCGCTTGAACTTCGCCTGAGGCGGAATATGCCACGAACGCCGGGACCAATTCCGGATTCGCCGAGTCCGGGTCCAGCGGATTGGCCGGCTCGCGCACATTCAACGGCTGCCTGGTGGGTTCGACCAGTTCGACGTTGATCGACTTCGGCGTTGAGAGATAAACCTGAAACTCGTGAACCTCCGTCTCAAGGCCGGCGCTTTCCAATCCTTTGCGAATGGTCTCGGCCACGGCCATGGATGCCGGCGTGCCCGCGATGTGCGGCCGTTTGGTGATTGTCCGATGGAACTGGGAAATCGATTCGATGGAGAGCTGGGCGGTAAACTTCGCCTCGGCAGCGCGCTCCGGAACGATGGAGCGGCTGGAAAAGCCGAGACGGGCGTCGGGACTCGCCGCGCGTACGGATTGCTGCGATTTCCATCCGCAGGAGGCGGCAAAAGTGAACGCAAGCGCGGCGCCAGCGACAGCGCGTGAACGAAAAGAGGCCATGGTCGAATGTGAACTGGTGCGCCTTAGATGATCGCACGTTTGCCCTGGGCGGAGCGATCAGGCCCTATTTGAAAAGCGGGGACACCACGGCGGCACAATTCGGCAAACGCCGCAAAATCAATGAATTAGCAGGAAGACCTGCTGAGGTGTTCCTCTGCTGCCGATGGAAGAGAAAGCTAGATGTCCCACGAGCCGATCCTCATCATCGACGACAACCCGGCCAACGTGAAGCTGGCCCAGTTGCTGCTGGTGAATGCGGGTTTCAGCGTCCGTACCGCCAGTGACAGTTCGGAGGCGTTACAGATCCTGCGGTCATTCTCTCCGCAACTCATTTTGATGGACATCCAGCTCCCCGGTATGGACGGGCTGCAGCTGACTCGCCGCTTGAAAGCAGACCCAATCACGCGCCACTCGATTATCGTGGCGTTGACAGCCTATGCCATGAGGGGCGACGAGGAAAGAGCGAAAGCCGCGGGCTGCGATGGCTACATGTGCAAGCCGATTAATACGCGCACATTCGTAACTCAGATCCAGCGTTACCTGGAGAAGGCTCCCGAACAGCCCAGCGTGGCGAAGCCGGCTGAAGCCACCGACACAAACGATCTGCTGCGTGAATTACGCAACGTCTTTATCGCGGAAGGCGCGGAAGCCAGCCGCCGATATGCCGTAGCAGATTCAGTGGAAGAAATCGAGGCCATGCGGCGGGTGGTCCACCATTGGGCCGGCATGGGCGGTACGCTCGGTTACCCGGAGATCACGCAGCGAGCGCGGGCGCTGGAAGAAATATTAGAACCGGACCCGTGTCCCTGGGAGCCGCGGGTAGCGCGCAGCTTCGCGGAGATTGAGCAGCTTTTCGTCGGCAGCATAGGAAACGGGGGCGAGCCGGCTGTTACCCAGGACCTGAAAGAGCATCTGATGTCCAAACAGATTGGTCTGGTCGGGTTTAGCGCTGGTGAGTCAGCCCGTGTTCGCGCCGCGTTCGATCAAGTCCACGCCGCCACGCGCGACCTGGGAGCGGTGTCTCTGGGTCTCGGCCTGGAGGCGATGCGCACGCACGATCTGATCATCCTGAATACCTGCAGTGAGGAAGGGATGCGTTGCTGGGAATCGGTCGGCGCTCAGCCGCTGTTCGAGAAGCCCGTTCTGTTGGTCGCGTCGAGAACCGGGGTGATGGATTCCAAGCTAGCCCTGCTGGATCGCGCTGTCGATTTCGTGCTGGCGCCCTGGGATTCCGAGGAATTGCTGTGCCGCGCCCGGCGGGTGATCGGTCAGAAACCCAAGCCGCCGCAACTGGCCATGGAGCGAAACTCGAGACCGTTGGTGGTTATCGCCGATGACGATCCGATCATTCATTCGCTCCTCGCTCCCATGCTGGGCAAGCTCGGGGTGGACACTTTCTCGGCGCGGGACGGAAATGAGGCGCTGGATGCAGTCCGCAAGCTGTCGCCGGATCTGCTGGTTCTGGATATCGGCATGCCCCGGTTGAGCGGCATGTCGGTGCTGAGAGAGATCCGCAAGGTGCAGGAGAATCGCACGCTTCAGATCCTGATGCTCAGCGTGCGGCAGCAGCAAAACGATATCGGCATGGCGTTTGCCTATGGAGCGAACGACTATGCGGTGAAGCCGTTCGACCCCGAAGACGTGACGATGCGGATCATGCGGCTGCTGCACCAACTGGCGGCGTCCCTTTCCCATGCCAGCTAAGAGCGCGCCGGCCAGCAAAGCCCGCTTCGCGCTCGCGCTGACGCAGAAGATCCGGATCGGCTTTTCCATCGGCATAGCGCTTTACGTGGCAGTGTGGGGCTTTGCCACCTGGAGCCTGGTGCTGTGGGGGCGGGACATCAACTCGGTGGTCCGAGCCAACCAGGCGCTCACTCAGATTGAACGTGTGTTGTCGAGCGTGGAAAACGCGGAGACCGCCCAGCGTGGCTATCTGCTGTCGGGCAAGCCCAGCTATCTGGCCGACTACCAGGGCGGTGTTCGAGACACCAAGCAGATCCTAAAAGAACTGCGCTCCACGCAGGATATTTTCCCGTCACTGCGCACCCACCTGGACGTCATCGAGGGGCTGGTCCAAATCAAGTTTTCGGAATTGGCTGAGACCATCGATCTGCGCCGCACGGGTGATTTCGAGGGAGCCCGCAAGAGCGTGCTGGTGGGCCGGGGAAAGGCCGTAATGGACAAGATCCGCGCGGCCATCAACGACACGCGCCGCGATTCGTACCAGATTCTGGAAATCCGCTCGGGGCAGCAAAAGGATAGGGCGCGGGAGACGGAGTGGCGATTCGTGTGCGGCGCCATTCTGTCCTTGATATTGGCGCGCGTGGCATGGTCGCGCCTCTATCAGGCCGTCCAATCGCGCGAAGTAACGCAAACCGCGCTCGAAAAGTCCGCGGCGGAGCTGCGCGAAAAGACCGCCCAGCTGGAAAGCCAGAACGCGGAAATCCTGAAGGCTACGCAACTCAAAAGCGAATTCCTGGCCAACATGAGTCACGAGCTCCGTACGCCGCTCAACAGCATCACCGGATTCAGCGAAGTATTGATCGACGGGGTTGCAGGGCCGGTGAACGACGACCAGCGCGAGTACCTGGGAGAGATCCTGGAGGGTTCGCGCCACCTGTTGCACCTTATCAATGACGTGCTGGACCTGGCCAAGGTGGAGTCCGGCAAGATGACGTTCCGCCCCGAGGTGGTGGATCTGGAGGAGTCTATTCAAAGGACGGCGCAGATGCTGGAATTAATGGCGCAGCAGAAGCAGATCCAGATCCGGCAGGAAGTGGACCCGGAAGGGCGGCATGCATTCCTGGACGAGGCCCGATTCAAGCAGGTTCTCTTCAACTTCCTGTCGAATGCGTTGAAATTCACGCCGAGCAAGGGCAACATCACGGTGCGGGTGCTGGCTGAAGCGGAACGGTTTTTCCGCCTGGAGGTCCAAGACTCGGGCATCGGCATCTCGCAGAAGGACCAGCAGCTCCTGTTTCAGGAATTTCATCAGCTGGACGCCGGCGTGGCGAAACAGTTTCAGGGCGCGGGCCTCGGCCTGGCGCTGACGAAACGGATCGTGGAAGCGCAGGGCGGCCGCGTGGGGGTGACCAGCGAAGTTGGGGTAGGCAGCACGTTCTTTGCACTCCTTCCGCGCGGGAAAACGGAGCTGGAGAATATCCTCACCTCCACTCCGGGAGCCTACCAGACCAGCCCGCGCTAAAGGCGTTCTACGCCAGGTTCATTCGCCAGAGCAGCGCAGACAATGGCATGGAAGGGATGCTTCACTTTATCCGATGAAGCGTGGAGCGTGGCACCAGCGGAAGCACCAGTCGTGAAGGATGCGCGGCGTCGTGAAGAATGGTCTGCTCGGCGCGCAGCAGCTTCGAGTCTTCGCCGAATATGCCGCCGGTGTTGGGATTGCGGTCAAAACGGGGAAAATTGCTGCTGGAGACGTCCAACCGGATGCGGTGAGCGGCCTGGAAGAAATTGCTGGTTGCGCCCACGTCAATCGAGATCTCGACAGGCTGGCCCGGCGTCAGCAAAGTTGGTTGCGTCTTGCTGTCGCGATAGCGCGCCCGCAAAATCCCGTCGTTAAGGGCGCGCGCCGTGCCATCCGGGAACACGTCGATGAGCTTAGCCGTGAAATCGGTGTCCCGCGCCGACGACGCCACCCACAGCTTCACGCTGATGGGCCCGGTGACTTCGATGGCCTCGCGCAGCGGCGCCGTGCTGTAGACCAGTACATCTTTGCGCTTCTCAGTAGCGCGTTGATCGGAGGGAGTTCTCGAGTAGCCGCCTTGCGCTCCCGTGGGAACGGGATCGGCGGGATCGTAGACGAAACGGTCGGCGGATTCGCCGGTGGAAGGTTGTGGGCCGAGCACTCCGTCGCCAGCGGCCGTGTTGGCGTGGCCGGCGCTGCCGAGATAGTAGGCGGTGGATTGCGCTCGATCCAGTGGCCAGTCCTGTTCGCCGCGCCAGCGATTTTCTCCCATAACGAAAATGCGCACCGGAGCGCCTTGGATGACAGCGTCATCGCCACCCTGCAACCAACACGCGAACCAGCGAGCCATAAGCTCCTGAGAATCGAGGCCGGCGTCGGGGCCGAAATCGACATCGCCGATTTTCGTGCTCTGGAGCGTGGGACGCGCGTGGGTCCAGGGGCCGATCACCAGGCGCTGATAGCGGCGAGCTTGTTCGGTGGCGGCGTGAGCGCGCAGTCCCGTGAAATTGCGCAAGGTGCCGGTCAGCAAAGTGTCGTACCAACCAGTGAGATGATAAGCCGGGACTTGAAATTGATCGTGCCGGGCTTCGATGTCAAAAGTGCGCCAGTATGCGTCGTACGCCGGATGATCCAGCATGAGGAAGTAGCCGGGAGCGTACTTGCGAATTTCCAATGCGTCGATGTTTTTGAGCGGCACATGCCAGAGCCACTGATCGCGAAACGCCTGCTCTTCGACGTCGCTTAAACCGGCGGGAGCGTCGCGTTCGACTTGTGGCGTCAAAACGCGGCGGCGAACGTCAACGGCCTGGTCAAGATTCCAACTCAGGCCGTCGCTCAGGTAAAACGCGCCGCCTTGAAAAACCATGTCGTAGCGGCTGGCGTAGGACGAGGCGGGAAACAGCGCGACCAGCGCCGGCGGTTTCAATGTAGCGGCCAGAAGTTGCGTGGTGGCGAGATAGCTGCCGCCGAACATCCCCACTTTCCCATTGACGTAAGGCAACCCGGCAACCCACGCGATGGTGTCAAACCCGTCCTGGGCTTCGTCGTGCGGACTGGCGACCCCCTGGGACATGTAGCGCCCGCGCGTGTCCTGGATCACGACCACGAAGCCGCGGCTAGCCAGAGCGCTAAAAGTTTGAGCAGCGCGCGGCGGGTTTTTCGAATACGGCGTGCGCTGCAACAACGCGGGAAAACGCCCAGGCGCCTGGGGACGATAGACGTCGGCGCGGAGAACCGTGCCGTCGCGCATGGTGGCGGGAACGTTTTTCTCGATTTGGACGGGCGCCTGCGAATAGGCAGTGCTGGTAAGCAGGAAGCCACGCCAACACCATTGCTCCCAGGGGGTTCGTCGACATTCAGCGACGATTCTATATCATCATGCGCGCGAATCGGGTGGACGTGAGCAATAGTGAGCAGACTCTTCCCCCAAATGCGGTTAGAGTCGCTAACAGCGCTCTGAGTCCTGACGATAAGGTTTTCAGACTAGAAGCTCGCGTCTTCATCCACGCAGCCCACAATAGCCAAAGGGAACTGGGCAAACGAGGGATGATCCAGTAAAGGAAAAACTATGCGTACCAACCTGTCCATTCGCTCGCTATTGTTCGCACTCATGATACTGGCTATACCAGTGGCATCGTCTGCGCAGATCATCCTTTCCATCGGGATTGCGCCTCCGCCGCTTCCGGTGTACGAACAGCCCGTTTGTCCAAGCGCAGGCTACATGTGGACGCCCGGATACTGGGCTTACGCTCAGGAAGGCTACTTCTGGGTGCCCGGAACGTGGGAAATGGCGCCAGAGCCGGGTCTCCTGTGGACCCCGGGTTACTGGGGCTGGGGCGGAAGCGCGTTTGTTTTTAACGAGGGTTACTGGGGCGCGCAAGTGGGTTTCTATGGCGGCATAAACTACGGCTTCGGCTATGCCGGTGTGGGCTATCAGGGCGGATATTGGAAAAGCGGAGCCTTCTTCTACAACCGATCGGTCAACAACGTTACGAACGTGACCAACGTCTATAACAAGACCATCGTTAACGTCAGGGTGACCGAGGTGAGCTACAACGGAGGCACGGGCGGACTGTCCGCTCGCCCCAGCGCGCAGGAACAGAAAGCCAGAAGTGAGAAACATGTCGCGCGAACCTCTGCGCAAGTTGAACATGTTCAGACCGCCAGCACGAACCACGACCTATACGAGTCGGTGAATCATGGCAAGCCGGCGATCGCGGCCACAGCAAAACCCGGCGAATTCAGCGGAGCTGGCGTAGTGGCAGCCAAAGCCGCGGCGCCGTCTTATAAGCCGGCCACGGCTCGCACGGCTGCTCCGGCCAAGGAAGCCGCTCCGGCAACGGCCAAGGAAAGCCCTGCGCGCCCCGCCACCGCGGCCCATGCTAACGAACTTAAACCTGCCGAGCGCCCCGCTCCAAACACCGGGAACCCGAAGCTGGACAAGCAATACACGCAACAGCAGGCCAAACTAAACGCCAGTCAAGCACAGGACCGGCAGAAGCTCCAGACGAAACAGGATCAGGAGCATCAGCAGTTGACGAAGTCGAAGGCGAGTGAGCCGGCCAAGGCAAAGGTTGAGCAGAAGCACCAAGTGCAGACGCAACAAGTAGCGCAAAAACATGCGGCGCAAGATCAGAAGTTGCAAACCAGGCAGCAGGCGAGCCCGAAGCCATCGTCGAAGGCGCCGCCCAAGCCCGTCGCTGAGAAAAAAGAGAACTAGGCGGAGCTTCGCGACGATCGTCGAAAGCCGAAATAAATCGGGACGCCGATCAGGACAATCACCAGGCCGGGGAACGTTGTGGCCGGACGATATACGAAAAGCATCGCCAGGATCACCACGGCGCACAGGATGTATAGCGCCGGCACCAGCGGGTATCCCCACGTGCGATAGGGGCGCTCGGCGTTCGGCCGCAGACGCCGCAGGCGGAACACTGCCGCGATGGTCAGGATGTAGAACAGCAGATCGGCTGAAACGACGTAGTCCAGAAGATTGCTGTAGAGGCTGCCAAGAGCGCCGGTGGCAGGATCGTAAGTGCGGACCAAAACCAGGAAGGCAGCCCAGGCTCCTTGCATCGCGAGCGACACGCCGGGAACGTGGGCTCGATTGATTGCGGCAGCGCCGGGGAAAAACAGTCCGTCGCGCGCCATGGCGAAGTAAGCTCGTGCGCCCGACAGGAGCAATCCATTCATGCAACCGAAGGCGGAAATCACGATGACAGTCGCCATCAACTTCGCGCCTGCCGCCGGGAAGATGGCCTGGAGCATCGCGCCGGCAACGCGATCCGAAGGCGCGTGCTGAATTTTGTCCAACGGCAGGATGGCAGCGTAGGCTACGTTCGCGCCGACATAAAGGGTAATCACGATGAACGTACCCAGGGCTAGCGAAAGCGGCACGTTCCGGCGCGGGTTCTTGACTTCGCCCGCGGTGAACGTGATGTTGTTCCACCCGTCGGCTGAAAATAGCGAGCCAACCTGGGCGATGCATAAGGCTGCCAGCAGCCCGAACGCGGTTACGGGCGTGATTCCCGGCGCAATCGGCGTGTAGCCTTGCGGCCGCCACACATCGGTGAAATTCGATTTACCGGCGAGGCTCCATCCCACCACACCTACAACGATCACCCCAAGCAACGCGGCGAGTTTGGCGGAGGTGAACGTGTTTTGAATCAGCTTTCCGTAATTGATGCCGCGCGCGTTACCCCAAGTCAGCAGCCCAATCAACAAGACCCCAATCAATTGAGCGGTGGAAAGCGAAACAGCGTAAGTCCTCGTGACGTGAATGGGCGGGATGAGGTACGCGTCTTCCGAGATGCGCGGCCACAGAGTGCCCAGGTATCGCGCGAAGCCCACCCCCACCGCGGCGACGGTTCCGGTCTGGATCACCATGAACAAAGTCCAGCCGTACAAGAAACCGCACAGCGGCGACCACGCCTCGCGCAGATAAACGTACTGACCTCCAGCCCGAGGCATCATCGCGGCCAGCTCGCCGTAGGACAAAGCAGCGGCGAGCGTCAACAGGCCGGTAATAACCCAGGAACCGATCAGCCATCCAACACTGCCCACCTGGCGCGCCATGTCGGCTGAAACGATGAAGATCCCGGCTCCAATCATGGAACCGGCCACGATCATGGTGGAGTCGAAAAGGCCGAGGCATCGCTGCAGGCCGCTGGAGGCATCTTGTTCTAAGAGCGTGGAGGCCGCGGGCTGGTTCATGGGAGGTTTCTGAGATCGTACCAATTTATCGCAGGATGCACCAATTATTCTAGGGGTCGCCGCACGCCGATGATAGAATGATCGATATCTCCTAAACGCCCTGCTGCCACGCTGCATAACAAGGCTAATTTGTTGAGGTGACGTTATGAAGACGACAATTTCAGCATTCGCGGCGCTTGCCCTGTGTTTATTCCCGGCTGCGTCGCAGGCCGCTAATAACGATGCGGGATCCTGGGATCGCAAAGCTGCCGCGGCGTACCTGGATCAGCGCGCGGACTGGTGGATGGGCTGGGACCAATCGGTGCGAGATCACGACACCCACTGCGTCTCGTGCCACACCGCCTTGCCATATGCGTTGGGAAGGCCGGCACTGCGCGCCGCGCTGGGCGAACAGTCTCCCTCAGTGCCCGAGCAGAAATTGCTCGCGAACGTCAGCAAGCGCGTGCGGCTTTGGAACGAACTGGAGCCGTTCTACAGCGACGAGAAGCGCGGCGCGCCGAAGACGGCCGAATCGCGCGGGACTGAAGCGGTGCTCAATGCGCTGATCCTGTCCAACTACGCTGCCCATGCGGGGAAGCTCGATGACGATGCTCGCCTGGCGCTGGACAACATGTGGGCGCTGCAACTGAAGACCGGGGAAGGGAAGGGAGCGTGGAATTGGCTGAATTTCCATAATCAGCCTTGGGAAGCGGACGACTCCCAGTTCTGGGGCGCAACGCTGGGCGCGATTGCGATTGGGACCGCGCCGGGCAAATATCGCTCCGCTCCTGAGATTCAGACCAATCTGAAAATGCTCTCGGAATACTTCCAGCAAGGGTTGCCCAGCCAATCCCTCATCAATCGCATCTTTCTTCTGTGGGCCTCCGCGAAGGTGCCGGGAATTCTGAAGCCTGAGCAGCAGAAGTCCATCATCGACGAAGTTCTGAGCAAGCAGCGGCCGGACGGAGGCTGGAACACTTCTTCCCTGGTCATGGCAAATTGGAAACGCAGGGACGGCACGCCTCTTGATGCAGCGAGCGATGGCTACGGGACGGGTTTGGCGACGTACGCCCTGGAAGAGGCCGGCGTTCCTCGAACGCAGCCTGCGTTGAAGAACGCGCTCTCCTGGCTGACGCACAATCAGGATAAAGCCGCAGGACTTTGGCTCGCATATTCGCTGAACAAGCAGCGCGATCCGGCATCCGACATTGGACGCTTCATGATCGACGCCGCGACATCCTACTCCGTGCTGGCGCTCTCGGAGAAGTAAAGTTGGGGGCGTGGCGCAGGCGATTCTGATCGACACCGACACTGCATCGGACGACGCCGTGGCATTGATTATGGCGCTCCGTTCGAAGAGCGCGCACGTGATTGCAATCACCACGGTGGCGGGCAACGTCGGGGTCCAGCAGGCCACTCGGAATGCGCTTTATACCGCCGACCTGTGTGGCTTGAGCACGCCGGTTTATCAAGGCTCCGACAAACCTTTGGCGCGCCATTTGTCGACGGCCACGTGGTTCCACGGCGAAGACGGATTAGGCGACCACGGCTATCCGCCGCCGCGTCGCTCGCCGGAGAAGCAGCACGCCGTGGAAGCCATCATCGAAATAGTCCGAACTAATCCGGGGCTGGTGCTGGTCACGCTCGGTCCGCTCACAAACATCGCGCTGGCGATTACCCACGCCCCGGATCTGGTTACCAACGTTGCGCGCTGCGTGATCATGGGAGGAGCGCCGTGTTGCGAGGGCAACGTCACCCCGGCCGCCGAATACAACATGTGGGTGGATCCCGAAGCGGCTCGCATGGTGTTCCGCAGTGGTTTGCCGATCGAGCTGGTGGGCTGGCAACTCTGCCGCGGCGCGGCAGTGATCGCCCCGGCGGACATCGAGATCATTAGCAAGATGGGAACGAAACTGTCCCACTTCGCCGTGGAGTGCAACAGCACTGCGCGAGCAGCATACCGCACGCAGACTGGCGAGGACGGCATTTCGCTGCCGGACCCCGTGGCGATGTCCATCGCGCTGGATCCTTCGATTGGCACGGAATGGAGCGAGCACTATGTGGACATTGAAATAGCCACCGAGCTCACACGCGGCATGACCGTGGTGGATCGTCTGGGCGTCGCGGCCAATGAGCGGAATCGTGCGACGTGGGCGGAACTGGTGGATCGAGGCGCGAAGGCGAAAGTGTATTGGGCAATCGATACGGCGCGCTGGAAACAGGCGCTGTACGCGGCTCTCACTTGAGCGCCTTCAGGTCTACGCTTGGATCGGCAGCCTGCTCGGGCGTTATCTTGGTCCCAGCTGCGATCAGCTTTCGCCCGGCCAGGTGGTCCCCGGGACGATTGACGGAATCGACGGCAGCGAGTCGACCGTCCCTGAAATAGAACACTGAGAATTTGCGGCTCTCGAGTTCGCCGCGAGTGACTACTCGATCGCAGCCGCCCGACAGTCCGGCCATTTGGAGTTTGATATCAAACTGGTCCGTCCAAAACCAGGGTACGGCGCGATATTTCTCAGAGCGGCCCACGATGGCCGCCGCGATGCATTTTGCCTGGTCCACGGCATTCTGCACGGATTCGATCCGCACGCGGGCGCCTCCGAATGAATTGCCGGATGGATCAGCGAACGGATTAGGATGATACGCGCAGTCGCCAATGGCGTAGATGCTCTGGTCTTCGGTCCGCAGATTCTCGTCGACGACGATGCCGTTCGAAACGCTGAGCCCGGCGTCGGGAGCCAGCTCGATGTTCGGCACAACGCCAATGCCAACCAGCACCAGATCGGCTGGGCAAACGGCGCCATCGTTGAGGACAATCCCGCTGACCTTGCCGTGATTGCCGGCAATCTCCGACAGCGCGATACCGAGCGAGATCTCTACGCCCTGGCTGGTGTGCACGTCGCGATAGAAATCGGAAAGGATGGGCGAGACCACCCTCGGCATCAGCCTGGACTGCACCTCCAGCACGCGAACCGATTTGCCGAGAGAGCGGGCGGCTGCCGCTAGTTCGAGGCCGATGAATCCTCCGCCAATTACGACGATATCGCGCGCCTGTTCCAGGCGTTGCCGGATCTCGACCGCCTCGGCATCGGTGCGTAAGTAGCAGACGCCGTCTAACTCGACGCCTTTCACAGGCAACGCCCGATTACGCGCTCCCACCGCGAGCACCAGCGCTTCATAGGGCAGGGTAACACCAGACGCCAGACTCACTGAGCCAGCCAACCGGTCGATTGCGATTACCTTTTCGCCTGTCATCAGATCGATTCGATGGCTCTGATAGAAGGCGAGTGGCCGCAAGACAGTGGCGTCGATATCCTGGTGGCCGATCAGGAAGCCCTTGGAAAGCGGCGGGCGCTGGTAAGGGAGATTGGGCTCGTCGCCGATCAGTCTGATCGGTCCCTCGTAACCCTCCATGCGCAGCGACGCGGCAACCTGGAAGCCCGCCTGTCCGGCTCCGACGATAAGTACACCGCCCGATGTCATCCTTTACACCAAAGCCGTCATTGCTGGGACTTCGGCGTCCTCACAATCAAACCGTCCAGGTCCTTGGTCACCGGTATCTGGCAGCCCAGACGGCTGTTCGGCTTCCGCTCAGAGGCCGTGGTGTTGAGCATTTCGTCCTCATCTTCCTGGATCGGTTTCAGCAGGCCGAGAAACGCCTCGTCGACATAAACGTGGCAGGTGGCGCACTGGCAGGCGCCGCCGCACTCTGCGACAATGCCGTCGATTCCATTCTTGATGGCGCCTTCCATGACCGAGTCGCCGATGGGGACGGCGACCTGATGAGTTTCGCCCGCAAACGAGATGTAGGTCACGGAGGCGGTGTCTGTTTGTTTCTTTCCAAAGAGGCTCATGATTATCGGATGGGTGCTCTAACCACAGTACGGCACTTTGGGGCGCGACGAGGCTCCGCGCTCGATGTATCATGATTCGGAGGATTCCTCATGCCGGAGACCATAACTCGAAGTGAACGCCTGCACCCGGAAGTGCGCGAGCTGTTGGAGAAAATGGACGAGCAAAATGCGCCGCCGCTCGAAACCTTGGACCCGGTGGAAGCCCGTGGCGACCGCATGGACGGGATGAAGAAGATGGGCGGCGATCCAGTTGCGCTGGGCCGGGTGGACGACCTGTTGATTCCGGGACCGGGTGGCGATGTGCCGCTACGCCTTTACGCCAGCGAACGCGGCGGGCTCCGTCCGGCGCTGATCTACATTCACGGCGGCGGCTTTGTGTTTGGCAATCTGGATACGCACGACACGGTTTGCCGCGCTATTGCCAAGGAGTCCGGCGCGGTGGTGATTGCGGTGGATTACCGGCTCGCTCCCGAACATAAGTTCCCGGCGGCGGTGGAAGATTCGTACGCGGCCGCGGTGTGGGTGGCGGCCAACGCGGAGCGCCTGGGTATCGACGCGCAGCGCATCGCCGTGGGTGGAGATAGCGCGGGCGGCAATCTGGCCACGGTGATCGCGATGCGTTGCCGCGATGCCGGCGGCCCCGCTCTGGCCGCACAAGTGTTGATTTATCCCGTGACCGACAGCAGCACGTACGAAACCGGCTCGCATCGAGAATGTCGCGAAGGATACTTCCTAACGCGAGCGTCGATGGATTGGTTCAGCGGCCACTATCTTGCATCCGCCGATCAAAAGCGCCATCCGGAAGTCTCGCCGCTGCTAGCGTCGAACCTCAGCGGCCTGCCGCCCGCATTGGTTATTACAGCCGAGTTCGATCCGCTGCGGGATGAAGGCGAAGCCTACGCACTGCGGCTCCGGCAGGCAGGCGTGCCGGTCACTGTCACCCGCTATCCGGGCATGATTCACGGCTTCGTTTCCATGCATGGAGCGCTCGCCGGTGGTAGAGAAGCCATCAAGGAAGCAGCCCAATTTACACGATCAAGCACCAGGGAGCACGCAGCTGTATGACCAACCAACGTGCAAAAACAGCGCTGCAAGCGGCGTGTGTTGCCGCATTCACTATGCTCGGGGCTCAGGTTGCAGACGCGCAGGACACCGAAATTCGCATCTTGTGCTCCAACGGCTTCCGGGCGGCGATGGAGAAGCTGGTACCCCAAGCCGAGCACGCTGCCGGACGTCCGGCGAAAGTCGAATTTGGCGCTTCTGCGAATTTCAAGCGATCCATCGAGAGCGGTGAGTCGTTCGATCTCGCGATCGTGACGCCGCAAATTGTGGAGGACTTGATCAAAGCGGGCAAGATCGTGGCCGGGACAAAGGTAGATCTCGCCAGCACTGGAATCGGTATCGCCGTTCGCGCCGGCCATCCCAAGCCCGATGTTTCCAGCGCCGAAGCGGTCAAACAGGTTTTGCTCGGTGCAAAATCGATTGGGTACGTGAAGGTAGGCGCGGGCACCCCGGCCATCGTCGACATGCTGAATCGTCTCGGAGTCGCCGCTGCGGTTCAGGGCAAGACAATCTTCCAATCTGGAGCGGAGGAATCCATGGCGAATGTCGCCGGCGGAAAGGTGGACGTGGCTTTCGCGCTGATTAGTGAGATACTGCCTGTTCCCGGCGTGCAGTTAGCCGGTCCCGTGCCGTCCGAATTCCAGAAGCAGATTACGATGTCTGCCGGGATCGCCGCCTCCACCAAAAACCGCAAAGCCCTTGACGAAATCGTCAAATCATTGACCAGCGCAGCGGCGGCGACATCCATCAAAGCTGCCGGACTAGATCCGATCGCGAAGCAATAATCAGTGAGATTTGAGATTCCACCTTAAGACGCGCTCACCGAAGGACTCGCCGACATAGACGTTGCCTTTCGAATCGGTAGCAATGCTGTGCAAATGATAGAACTGTCCCGTGCCGTGTCCGCCGTGCCCACCGAAGAAGCCGACGACCTCTAATGTGTCCCGACTTAGAATCTGCACCTTCTTGTTGCTGCCATCCGACACGTAGAGGAACCGTTGCCCCTTGTCCGATGAAAAGGCGACGTCGAACGCCGTGCCTTCCGGCGTAGATGTTTTCCGTTCGATGAATCCCTCTTTCACAAACTTGCCATCCGGCGTGAATACCTGAATCCGATTGTTGACGCGATCCCCTACGTAAACCAATCCATCGTTCGATATCCGGATCCCGTGAACCGTGTTGAACTGCAGCGGACCTGGACCGTCGAAGGTTCGCGTGCGCGGAACGCTGTCGTCGGGCTTATTTCCGTAAGCTCCCCAGTGACGCTTGTAAGCTCCGGTGTCGGCATCAAAGACGATGACGCGCCGGTTGCCGTAACCATCCGCCACGAAAACCTCGTTGGTCTTCGCGTACACATAAATTCCCGCCGGACGGTTCAGGTTTTCGGTGTCGTTACTGCCGCCGGTTTTTCCGTGATGGCCGATCTGGAGAAGAAACTTGCCGGAACTCGAGAACTTCAGGATATTGGTGTCCTTCTGGCCATTGCCGCCGATCCAGACGTTGTCTTTGTAGTCGACGAACATGCCGTGCTCGTTGTCGGGCCATTCGTATCCGGCGGCCGGCCCACCCCAAGCTTGAATCAGGTTGCCCGCCATATCGAATTCGAGCACCGGCGGCGACGGGATACAGCAATCGCTCTGCGGCGGGTTGAGCGCGGCGTACTTGTCGTTGTTATCCAGAGTGCGGGGCCGGCTGTTCACCCAAATGTGATCGTGCGAATCGACAAAGATGCCGCCCACCTGGCCGAGCATCCAGTTATTCGGCAATGGCTTCGGCCAATACGGATCGGGTTCAAACTTCGGCACGCTCTGTGACGCAGCGGTAAAGGTGAGGGCGAAAAAAGCGATCCCGCCTAGAATCCGTGAATGCATGCGCGACCTCCTCCGAACTACTTTACTTCCTCAGGGACCGCGCTGATCTGTGATAGCGTAAGAATCCAAAAGGAGTAAATCGGCCGTGCACTGTCGAGTAAGGTTGATCCTGGCCGCGACGGCCACGGTGTTGCCTCTGCTTTCGCAAACCGCCCCGGCCACTCGCGCGGACGATTGGCCCACCTACAACCGCGACTTAGCCGGCACACGTTTCTCTCCGCTGGCGCAAATCAATACCTCGAATGTCGCCAGGCTTGCTCCTGCCTGGACGTATCGTACGCCGGACATCAAGGGCCAGCTCCCGGGGGGAGGAATTAGCGGCGAGCCCGAGATCACGCCGCTGGTCGTCAATGGCGTCATGTACCTGACCGCGCGCGATCGCGTGGTGGCGCTCGATCCTGAAACCGGTAAGGAAATCTGGAGCCATCCGATGGAGACCGGCCAGTTCGCATCCCCGCGCGGCGCCGCCTACTGGCCGGGCGATCGCAACAATCCGCCACGCATTATTTTCACCGCCGGCCAGCCAACTCTGGACGGATATCGAAGGTTGATCGGCCTCAATGCCAACAGCGGCAAGGTGGATCCGGGCTTTGGCAAGGAAGGCGAAGTGGATATGGGAGTGGCTTACCGCGGCGCACCCACCATCTTCAAGAACGTGATCATGCTGGGATCCTTTGCGCTGGAGCATACGCCGCTGGGCAATCCCGGCGACTCGCGCGCTTATGACGCCCGCACCGGCGCCAAGCTCTGGGACTTTCATTCGGTGCCGCGCCCCGGCGAGGTCGGACATGAAACCTGGGAGGGCGAGAGTTGGAAGGATCGCTCCGGCACGAACATGTGGGGAGTGCAGGCCACCGTGGACGAGCAGCGCGGCATCGTCTACATGCCGTTCGGCGCGCCGTCTTCCACTTATTATGGCGGCGACCGCCACGGAAACAATTTGTTCGGCAATGCGCTGGTTGCCATCGATGCTCAGACCGGCAAATACAAGTGGCATTTTCAAGTGGTTCATCACGATATTTGGGATTACGATCTGCCTCCCGCGCCGGGTCTGGTGGATATCGTGCGGAACGGGAAGAAGATTCCCGCGCTGGCGCAGGTGGGTAAAACCGGCTACATGTTTATTCTCGATCGCGTCACGGGCAAGCCGGTTTTTGGCGTTGAGGAGCGTCCAGTGCCCGCCGGCGACGTGCCCGGCGAGTGGTATTCGCCCACGCAGCCGTTTCCGTTGAAGCCGCCGCCGCTGGCGCGCGTCACCTTTACGCCCGATGACATGGTCACTGCGGCTGACACCACCGCCGAGCATGCCAAAGCGTGCCGTGAGCTGGTGGAACGAAGTGGCGGGCTTTATACCAAAGGCATCTACACGCCTTGGCTTTTCCGGGCCGACGGCGCGCCGCCTCGCAGCACCATCGCTTTTCCCGGATTCACCGGGGGCGCCAATTGGGGCGGCTCGGCCACCAACCCGAACTCGGGCATCGTGTATTTGTTCAGTCAGGACTTGGCCAACATTGGTTGGATACAAAAATACCCGCAGGGCTACCACGATGCGGGCCTGAACGAGACCAGCACGCTTATCTACGATCGCGGCAGCGAGTCCGGGCCAGGTCCGAACCAGCGCTTCGCGGCGAAGGTCAACGGTCCCGATGGCAAGCCGGTGGTGGGTGACACATGGCCTTGTCAAAAGCCGCCCTGGAGCCGTTTGATCGCAGTGAACGCGAATACGGGCGACATCGCGTGGCAAACCACGGTGGGCGTCACCGATGAACTGCCGGAGGGCAAGCGGAACACAGGACGGCAGGGCACCGCGGGTCCCATTGTCACCGCGGGAGGCTTGGTGTTCCTGGGTGCTACCAACGATGCGCGCTTTCGCGCGTTCGACGCCAAAACCGGCCGCGAGCTTTGGGTAACGAAGCTGGAGTACACGGCCAACGCGGTCCCGATCACGTATCGGGGCAAGAACGGAAAGCAGTACGTCGCCGTGATGGCGGCCGGTGTGCCCGCAGCCGGCGCCGTGCAAGGTCATCAAGGGTTGATGGTGTTTGCTTTGCCCTAGAACAAAAACTGTTCAGCCGCGGATGAACGCAGATGAAGGATAAAACATTTTCCAGCATCCGCGTTTCTCGGTGTTTCTCCGCGGCCATTTGGATTTCAGAATTCATTTCGGGAACGGCGTCAGCGCTGGCTTGGCGCCCGGCGCGAGCGGTGAACGCGCCGTATTCATGATCATGGACAAGTAGGTGTAGTATCCTTCGAGGCTCGCTGCCTCGACGATCCCCGCTTCGCCAAATTTCGCCAGCATACGGGCGTAGGTGGGATCGCTCACGCTTTGGTTGTGCAGCAGCTCGGTACAGAAATCGTAGATCAGCTCTTCGTCTTCCGCCATGTGCTCAGGACGCCGCCCGTCGGCCACTGCCGTTAGGATTGCCGGATTGAGCCCCGCTCTTCCCGCGAGATTACTGTGTGCGCTCCACTCATAGTTATTGGTCCACTGCCGCGCCGCAATCATAATGGCAAACTCGGTGAGCTTCGGGCTGAGGGCGCTGTTGTTTAGATTGTGCAGCCGCAGTTGAAGCGAGGGAACCACAAGATCGGGAACTCGCAAAATCACCGACCAGGGAGGCCCAGTCAGATCCTGCTTCCGCAGGTCTTTGTAATCCTGCACAGCCTTCTTCTGCGCATCCGTCATTTTTTCCGCAGGGATGGGAGGCATACGATCTTGAGCTCCCAAGTTTACACTCGGCAAGAAACCGAAAAACAAAAGCGTTGAAACAAGTCGCCCCATGGCCCACTCTCCTTCTTAGTCCCAACAATTCTATCCCGGTACTGATGTATAGTGGTCAGACCAAATTCCAAGTAAGGCGGGCCGTCCAAATGTACGATTTGAACCGTTCGGATGAACCCCAGTCGGTTTCTCTGGGCCTGGATCGTCCCGCGACAGTGGACGTCCGTGCGGAATTCGCCGCCAGGCTTCACGCCATCACTCCCAGGGTATTCATCACTCCCGCGCTGGTCGCGATCAACGTACTTGTATTTCTTGGAATGATCATGGGTGGGGTTCACCCGTTACAGCCCAGCGTCGCTAACTTGCTCGACTGGGGCGCAAACTACGGCCCAAAGACGGTTTCAGGCGGACAATGGTGGCGCTTGGGCGCGTCGATGTTCCTGCACATCGGGGTGATTCATCTTGCCTTTAACATGTATGTGCTGTGGAAAGCCGGGGAATTTATCGAGCGCCTCCTGGGCAATGCCGGGTTCTTGATCGTTTATGCCGTTTCCGGGTTCGCCGGCGCCTTGGTCAGCGTGGCGTGGCATCCCTATGTTGTCAGCGCCGGAGCGTCGGGTGCCATTTTCGGATTGTATGGGGCATTGCTTGGATATTTGGTCCTACGGCGCGACTCAATTCCCGTGGAAGTTCTATCGCCGCTGACCAAAAGCACGCTGGTTTTTGTGGGATACAACCTGGTTTATGGAGTTTTGCGGACGGGCACCGATGTGGCGGACCATATTGGAGGACTCGTGGCCGGGTTCGTGTGCGGCTTGGTGATGGCTGTTGCGCTGACGGTGGAACCACCGCCTCGGCGTGCCATTCGGAATGCGGCTGTTCTACTCGGGATGGGTCTGCTGTTGCCCGGCGCAGCGCTTAAATTGCCGCGTCCGGTTGATTTCATGGCTGAGATAAGCTCGTTTGCAGCCGTGGAAAGCAAGGCCCTGGCGACGTACAACGCGGCGATGCTGCAAGGCCACAGCAAGAAGCTGAGTGACGAGAAGATTGCCGATGTCATCCAGAAGGATGTACTTCCGGATTGGGAGGGGGAACATCGCAGGCTGGCTGCGCTGAAGGGCCTTCCCCTGGCCGCGCAGAGTTTGCTAGCGACGCTGTTGAACTATATGGACGAGCGCCAGCAGGGATGGTCGCTATTGGTGCAAGGTTTACGGACGCACGACGGCGTGGTCGCGAAGGCCGGCGTCGCTAAAGAGCAAAGTGCAGACATGCTAGCCAGAGCGATGTCAGCGCAGAGCGCCGCATCGAAAGCGCGAACGGACGTCAGATAATACTGAGGCGGAGTAGCGAACAGATCATTTGAGATATACTCCACGGTACAAGCCAATGACGGAATGACGCGAATCACCCAGATCTTGAATGTAGCGGCGTTGATCCTGGCGAGCGCCGGGCTCTCCCTGTGCCAGGCGCCCATGCGGATGTATGTGTTCGACTGCGCGACGCTAAAGGACCGCGACCCTGCCGCGTACGGTCTCACGCGGCAACAGGTTCAGTCCGTCGACATGTCCGACCCGTGTTTTCTCATCGTTCATCCCAAAGGAAAGCTGTTATGGGAAACCGGGCTGAACGATGCGATTTACGATCGCCCTGAGGGAGGCGGCGCAAAGCACGACAAGATTGATAAATCCTTGCGAAGCCAACTGGCCGAGATCGGTTACGGGCCCGGCGACATCACTTATCTGGCAATGTCCCATGCGCATGGAGACCATTCCGGGAACGGGAACGATTATGCGGGTTCCACCTGGATCGTTCAGAAGGCCGAGCGCGACTTCATGTTCAGTGATGGTGTCGCTGCCACTACGACGGTCCGGCCAGACCAATTCATCAAGTTGAAGGTAAGTAAGACGATCATCATCGACGGCGACTATGATGTGTTCGGCGACGGAACGGTCACTCTTATTTCAACGCCTGGACACACGCCGGGCCATCAATGTCTGCTAGTAAAGCTCCCCAAGACCGGCCCGGTGCTGTTAAGCGGCGACCTGTACCATTTTCCCGGTGAACGGGAATTTCACACGTTTCCGACCATCACAAATGCGCAGTATGTTGCTTCCAGGGCCAAAGTAGAAGCTCTGATCAAAACCACCGGGGCACAACTCTGGATTCAGCACGATATGATCGGCAATCGCAAACTGAAGAAGTCTCCGGCGTACTACGAATAAAGCTTCCTTTAATCTCTCAGCGCGTAGACCAGCAACGAGCTCCCAGCCGACACCGAGATATATTGCTTCCCGTTGACCGCATACGATATCGGTCCTGATGTGACTGCGCCGCCAACATTGGCTTTCCACAGCAAATCGCCGTTGCGCCCATCCAGCGCATAGAAATACCCCTCGCGCCCGCCCGAAAACAACACATCCGTAGCCGTGGTCAGGATGCCCGCATCGGTGACATCCAGCATCTTGAACTCCCACTTCTGCTCGCCGGTCCTGGGATCGATTGCGCGCACCGCGCCGTAGCCCTCTTCCTCTTTGCGCTGATTGACGGCCGAGCCTTGCAAGCCCACTACGGACCGGGGCGATGTCCCCACGTATCGCCTCCCTTCCGTGTAATCGGTGGGAACCTTCACGAATACCGACGAATATTTGTCCCAAGTGGGAATGTAAAATAAACCGGTGCGCGGGCTGAAGGACGGCGAATACCAGTTAGTTGCGCCCTGCACGCCGGGGTAGACTTGCTGGCCTGCTACGGTCGGCTCCATTCCCTTGATCTTCATCGGCCGGCCGGCTTCGTCCAAACCTTTGGCCCAATTCACGGTGCTGAACGGCTTGCCCGTCAAGAACTGCCCGCTGGTGCGATCCAGGACGTAATAAAACCCGTTGCGATTGGCCCACAGCATTACTTTGCGCGGCTGGCCCTGCCACTGAATATCCGCCAGCACAGGAACCTGCACGGAATCGTAATCGAGAGTGTCGTGCGGAGTGAACTGGAAATACCATTTCAGTTTTCCGGTATCCGGGTCCAACGCCACTACGCAATCGCTATAAAGATTGTCGCCATCGCGCTCGTCTCCGTTCCAATCCGGCCCCGGATTTCCGATCCCCCAATACGTCAGGTTCAGCGCGGGATCATACGAGCCGGTCACCCAAACCGATGCCCCGCCGTGCTGCCAGGAGTCACCCTTCCAGGTTTCGTTCCCCTTTTCGCCCTTGCCGGGGATGGTGTAGAAGCGCCAGTCTTCTTTCCCGGTCTTCGCGTCATACGCGGCGATGAAGCCTCGAATCCCGTACTCGCCGCCGGCCGTCCCCACGATCACTTTGTCCTTAATCACCAGCGGAGCGTGCGTGAGCGCGTAGCCCGCGGCCGCTTTCGCCACTGTCACGTTCCAGATCGGCTTGCCGCTTTTCGCGTCCAGCGCAACCAGGTGCGCATCGATAGTGCCCATGAACAGCGTGTCGCCCAAAATCGCCAGTCCGCGATTTACCTGCCCGCAGCACGGACGCGCCGCCCGCTCCGGCACGTAAGCATAAGTCCAGAAAACGCGGCCCGTCCCCGCATCCAGCGCAACCACGTTATTCGGCGCCTGCACGGTGTACACAATGCCATCCACTACCAGCGGCGTGGCCTCGAATTTTTCGAGCGACCGCGCCTGGAACTGCCACTGCAATTCCAGGTTCTTTACGTTTTGCGGCGTGATTTGACTCAGCGTAGTGTAGCGCTGGCTCATGGTTGTGCCGGAATAAGTCAGCCAGTTTTGCGGCTCGTTGCCGGACGCCAAAATCCGGTCGAAAGATACTTGGCCCCACAGGGCGGCGTTCATCCCCGCGGCTAGCCCGAGGATCGACAGTGCGCGTTGCGTCATGTTTCAGAAACCTTTCAGCGAAATCAAGTAGGTGACGAGATCGTCTTGTTCCGTTTTAGTCAGCTTGTCCCGGTAGGACGGCATCGGCGATTCACTGAGGAATCCAGCCTGGCGCAGCCCCGTCCGCTGGAACGATAACAGCCGCTCCTTGGCGTCCAAGAGCTGTAGCGAGAACGTGTCTTCGTTCAGCAGTCGTCCCGTGACGGTTTCGCCGCTCTTGGTAGTCACGCGATAATAGCGATTTTGCGGCAGAACTTCCGCATTCGGATCCAGGATCGAAGCTTCCATCTCGGCCACCCGCCGCAGCGCTCCAATGTCGCTTAGATCGGGTCCAACTCGCGAACCAACGCCGTAAACGCGATGGCAGCCCGAGCATCCGCCTTTGCCTTCGAAGATCACCTTGCCCCGCGCCGCGTTTCCATTGGGCGCCGCAGTCCGGCCGCTGGTGGCCGCCGAACGCAGGTACGCCAGAATGGTTCCTGCTTGAAAATCGGTGAAGTTATTCGGCGGCATCGCAGTGCCCGGGATGCCTTCTTCAATGATCCGGATCACGCCCTCCTCGGTGGACGCACGGCGAAACTTACCGTGTCCCAGATCCACGCCGTCGACCAACGTGCCCTCGGGCCCATGACAAGCGACGCAGTTGGTGCGAAACAGTTTTCCGCCATCCTCAATATCGGCGGGGGTGTAACTGTGTTGAGCAGCCAGCGGGATCGCCATCCACGCCGCCGTTCCCAAGGCGAGTACGAGTAGGACTCTAGACATAAGGCAACCGCCTTTGATTCACGGCGGTCATCATATCAAACAAAACATCTGGACATGCAAAGATTCACGAGCTGTGGGCGGCGCACTGCATCACTCCAAGATACGCGCTCCAAGGACCCACCAACTCCCGGTATTGGTGAGCCAAAACCCTTGAGATTTGGCGCAGATGAGTCAAATCATGCGCTGCCCAGGTAGCCAGCAGCTGTGACAAAGTATTTACTCCGAGCGCAGGATGTCGCCCACGCAGAGCCAGGTTCTCCTGCCTTAGATTCAATGCGCGCAACTCGTCAAGATTTTCTGACCGCAAACGAGCGAATTTATCCAATAATTGCCCCAACGACTTGCCTTCACTCTCTCGTACGTGTCACCCGCGGTCAAAGGTCTCAAATGTCCGAGTCTCGCCAAATTGCAGAATTATCCTCGCCCGCGGCATCCAGTCAGTGCGTTCGCCATGAATCAGATGGCCGACGATATCGAAGGCGCTCCAAAATTCGTAGGCGGCGATATTCCGGAAACCCTGATTGTATCTGTCGTAGCTGATTGCCGGCCAAACCTCCGCTGCCGGGACATAATACTTGTGATGCTCCGGCAAATCCGTGTTAGACTACACCTCACCCCAATCGGAGGACGCGCATGCAAGGATTATCGAAGAACTTCGCATGGTTTACGCGTCATAGACTCGCAACGATTCTTGTTTTGATCGGAACTGCCGCAACCGTCGAGTCAGCTCCTATAGAGAACGGGAAGATAGCGTCGGCATACGGTCTCGTGCCGCTTGCGTTCGAGGCTAATCGAGGACAGACCGACCTACGCGTCAAGTTTCTGGCTCGGCTCGGCGGCTCAACTCTCTTTCTGACGAATGACGAAGCTGTGATTGTTTCGTCTGGCAGGGTACCACTGCGGCTGAAGTTTCACCGGATGGATGCCAGCGCGAGTATCCAGCCGATCGATCAGCAGAGCGGCAAGAGCAATTATTTCATCGGGAATGATTCATCGAAGTGGCGGACCAACGTGCCTCTGTTCACCAAAGTGAAATACGTCGGCGTGTATCCCGGAATTGATTTGGTCTTCTATGGCAACCAGCGCAATCTGGAATATGATTTTGTCGTCGCGGCGGGCGCTGACCCGAAAAGCATTGCGTTGGATGTTGAAGGTCCGGCGCCGGCGCTTGATAAAGACGGGAATTTGATCGCGGGCGAGGCCAACTTTCACAAGCCGGTGATCTACCAGATAGCCGAGGGCGTGAAACATGCGGTCGAAGGCGGATACGTTCTGAGAGGCAAAAGCCAAGTCGGCTTTGCGTTGGGCGAGTACGACCGGACACGGGAGTTACTCATTGACCCGGTATTAACCTATTCAACCTATCTGGGAGGAACTAACCAGGATATCGGGGGCGGCGTTGCCGTTGATTCGTTCGGTAGCGCCTATGTAACCGGTTATGCAGAATCCATGGATTTTCCGACGACTTCGGGAGCGTACCAAACCAGCCTGCGCGGTGGTACGGACCTATTCGTTACGAAATTTAGCCCTTCGGGCAATTCTCTCATCTACTCCACGTTCCTTGGAGGCAGCCTCAATGAATATAGTTCCGAAGCAGTCGGTCCTGCGATAAACAAAGGTATTGCAGTAGATTCGAACGGGAATGCCTATGTTGTCGGCGACACCACATCCAGCGACTTTCCCGTCACGACGGGAAGCGCATACCAGACTACCTGCGTTGCTTTTAACCAGGGTGAGTGCTTCACCACGTTTCTTTCCAAGCTGAGCGCCGATGGGAGCACTTTGCTGTACTCCACCTATTTGGGGGGAAGCAACGGTGACAGCGTAGTTGGGGTGGCTCTTGATTCCGCTGGGTTCGTTTACGTCGCCGGAATTACTTCTTCTTCTGATTTTCCTACAACACCCAACAGCTTTCTTCCAGCGCTTCCGGCCGGCTGCTTGGCTGGCCTCAACAATGTATTTATCTCAAAGCTTGATTCCACTGCTTCGGGTAATTTCCTCGTTGCTGTACTCGACCTACGTAGATAGTTACTATGCTCCGCCGGGCCAGCAATGCGGGGCTTCCGCCTAGCGGGATGACTGCGGATAGATCAGGAAATGCTTACATAACGGGCAGCTGGACAATCAGCGAAGGGTCGCCGCCATGGCTATGGGAAGACCATTTGCGGCCGAGTTCAATTTGTCGCGGAGCGGCACAGCAGCATTGATCGGCTCTTACGATTTTGGACCGTCGCATCTCCTTATGCTGTCGCGGCAGATGATAACGGTAATCTATTTGTAACTGGAAGTGTCATAGGATGCTTCGGAGTAAATGGACAGCTATGCAGCGTACATGGGTTCCAACCGACACTGGCCGGAACTCAAGACGCTTTCGTAGCAAAACTCAATCTAACCGCGGGGACCGTTGGATATCTCTCCTATCTCGGCGGCGCGGACGGCGCCAATCAAATAGGCTATGGAATCGCTGTTGATTCATCGGGGCACGCTTACGTCACGGGAACCACCGAAGCGGCTGACTTCCCGCTCCTCCGGCCCATCCAGAGAGGCCTTATCAGTGAAGCCGGCTTCGTCACTGAGGTGGACGCAACCGGTCAGGCATTGCTGTATTCCACATTATTTGGCCAGAGCGTGACCGTTCCCGTCAGCATTGCGACCGATGCTTTAGGAAATGCTTACGTGAGCGGGTACGTGGTAGGGAAAGGGTTGCCGGTTCTTCAATGGTTCCAGGGCACGCCGGGCAATCCATCGGAGACAACGTTCTTAGCCAAGATCAGCCCTGCCAACTCGCCTGGAATCGCTTTTGCGCCGGGCACGTTGAATTTTGGGCCAATAAATCTCGGTAGCAGCTCACGCGAAACTGCGACTTTACTTGCCGCGGGAAGCCAGGGCCTCTCTATCGATAGTATCGTGGCAAGCGCGGATTACACAGTCACTCCCAATTGTCCGGCAGCGCTTGCTGGAGGCGCTGCTTGTACCTTGAAGATCACCTTTACCCCGACTGCGGGCGGCGATACTCCCGGAACCGTTACCGTGACCGACAATGCGGCGGGCAGTCCCCATATGCTGGTTCTGGATGGGTCCGGCGTGCCGAGTGCGGCTACTATCGCACCAACCGCGTTGGAATTCGGAGCGCTGGCTCTCGGCACGACGAGCCCGCCCAAGTACGTGAAGATAACCAACGGCGGGCCAGCCGTACTTACGGTGAACTCGGCCACATCCAACTTGACAGACTACACGGTCACGAACCTTTGCACCGCTCCGCTCAAGATTGACAAGTTCTGCTATGTCGAAGTGATATTCACGCCTCAAGGAAACGGGCCGCGCGACGGTATTTTAACCATTACCGACGATGCCGTGGTGAGCCCGGTTGCCGTCACGCTGTCCGGTTACGGACCTGAGTTCACGATTGCTAACGCTCCCACTTCCGCGACAATCTCAGCGGGGACAGCCGCAGATAGCACTGTTACGCTGACGCCAGAAGATTCCTTCGCCGGACTAGTCGCGCTTACCTGCAGCGTTCCCGCTGGTGTCGGATTGCGGTGCTCCATGGCGCCCACCTCCGTTACCTTAAACGGCGGCTCCGCCGGCTCTTCCACGCTCACGATCCATACCTCCGCAACCACTCCCGCCGGCACTTACAACATCTACAGCACCGGCAACTATGGAAGCGGGACAGTAAAACGTTCGGCGCTGTATACGCTTACTGTGGAATAGCGAAACAGAGGGTGCCACTGTCGTAGCATCTTCCCGTTTGATATACTCGCTGGTCGCTGGTCGGTATTCATTTGGAAAGGAGTGCTGACACTTGCGAATAAGGATGTTCCCCTTTTCCCTGGCAATCGCCGGCACGCTCTTGCTGGCAACATTCCCGGTTCTCGCGCACCACTCATTCACGGCGGAATTCGATGTGGAGAAACCCGTCACATTCACCGGCACTGTCACCGGTCTCGATTATTACAATCCCCACGTTCAGGTGTATCTGGACGTAACTGCCGAAGACGGCAAAGTCGAGAAATGGCATCTCGAAAGCGGCCCGCCCAATCAGTGGCAGCGCGGTGGATTGCGCAAGGCCATGCTCGCCTCCGGGACCATGGTCAAGATACGCGCCTATCGCGCCAAGGATGGCACCCAGAATTTCGCGTTTCTGCGCGACCTCACATTCCTGAGCGGACCGCAGAACGGCACGCACTTCGAACTTTGGATCGGCGGCTTGGATGAGAACGGCAGACCGATTTATCCGGGGCAGAAATGAGTATGCGTGCGCAAAGCGTGATGCTGGGAGCCGTGCTCGCTGCGGCGTGTTACGCACAGCAACCGGCGAATCCACCGGCGAACAAACCAACCCCTCACGCCGAGGACGGTCACCCGGACTTGTCCGGTCGCTGGGGCGGCCAAGGAGGGTTCTTTTCGTTCAAGGATGACGAAGGGACTCACATTTATCTTCCATCGCGCGAAGCTCCGAAGGACAAAGATCCGGACGGAAAATTGCGCCGCTACTACCTGCAGGTGGACGGCGACAAACAGCGTGCGGCGAATCCCAACAAGCCGCCTTATAAGGCCGATTTGCTGGCGAAGGTCCGCCAGTTGGATCGCGACGAGAACAAGCTGGATCCAATCGTGCAGTGCCATCCGCCCGGCGTGCCGCGCATGGGTCCGCCGGCGCGAATCGTGCAGAGCAGGGGATGGATCGTCTTTATGTACGTGACTGAGCCGGGCAATTTTTCGCGGCTCATTCCAACCGACGGGCGCGCTCATCGGACCGACCTGGATACCTCCTACAACGGAGACTCCGTTGCCCACTGGGAAGGGGACACGCTGGTGGTGGACGCCACCGGCTTCAACGACGACACCTGGCTCGGCAGCGACGGTTGGTTTCATTCGGAAGCCATGCATGTCGTCGAACGCTTCACTCGGGATGGCGACACGTTGCGCTATGAAGTGACCGTGGAGGACCCGGAAGTATTCACCCAACCCTGGGTACGGCCCGCACGTACGCTGCGCCTGAACGCGAATCCTAAGGACGAGATCTTCGACGCGCCGTATTGTCACGCCGTCGATGCGGATCACATCGTCAATCACGACCATTTCTGATATGAGCCGAATTGCTCTCGCATTGCTCGTCGCCCCGCTCGTTGCCTTGCTCGCACCAGCAATCCACGCGCAGGATTGGGCCAAGGCGCGCCTGGAAAAATCGCCGCGTCATCGCGAGCGGGTAGTCGTGAAGCATGACGGCCGCTCCATCGCAACGCTGGTTGTGTATCCGGAAACCAAGGACAAGAAGCCGGTGGTCCTGCTCATTCACGACAGCGCCGGTCTAACCGATTGGTTCCAGAGCTTTGCCGATCAGGTAGCGGCCATGGGCTACGTGGTTCTGGCTCCGGATCTTTTATCGGGCGCGGCGCTGCCCGCCGACAAGCAGGTCACTGGAGATCTCAATGCAGTGGCCGATTATGCCATCAAGCTAGCAGCTTCAGACGGAAGATTGTTCGTCTCCGGAATCGGCTGGGGAGGAGCGCAGAGTTTTCGCTTCGCGGCAAAACGGCCCGACCTGGCTGCGGCGCTGGTCTTCTGCGGCGCTTCGCCCGACAAAGCTTCCATCGCGCGCATCAAAGGGACCATCTTCGGTTTTTATGCCGGCAACGATCCAAGCGTCGACGCGACGGTTCCTCCGGCGCAGGCCGCCGCCAAAGCCGGTGACGTGGTTTTCGAGGCGGTAACTTATGATGGCGTAGGCCCGGGATTCATGCAGTCGGGTGATGCGCCCGACGCGAAGTCCGCTGATAAACTGGCTCGCGGCTACGCGCTGGAGCGAATGAAAAGCGTTCTCGACATGGTTACGTTGCGCGGCTACTGACGCGCCGTGCTCACGAAAAGGCCGAAGGCATCATGACCGCTTGTGAATTACTCACAGAACAGTATGATACGGTGCGCTCCATCGTCGACGATCTTTTCCTCCGTGGCTTGAGTGATGACCAACTGCGTCATCAGCCGCAGGAAGGATTGAACTCCATCGGCTGGTACCTCTGGCACACGGCTCGCTGGCAGGATTATGCGAATACCCTCATTAAGCACGATCGTTCGCAGGTTTTGAATGAGGAATGGCTTAGTAGGATGAATGTGCCGCGGCGCGATGTCGGCACTGGGATGACGCGCGACGAATGTACCGCTTTCAACGAGACAGTCAATGTTTCTGAGTTGCGGGCCTATTGGGTCGCTGTTGGCCATGCGGTCCGTGAGGTGGCAAAATCGGTTTCCGTGGCCGAGCTTAGCGAGCCCGTGGACAAAACGCGTCTTAATCTAATGCTCGACGATGGCGCCATTGCAAACGAGCGAGCCAAATGGCTGCCGTCTTTTTTGGAGGGTAAGACCAAAGGATGGTTCTTGTCGATGGCGGTCTGGCATATGGCTGAACATCTGCTAGGTGGCGTAGTCTGCGTGCGCCGAGTGTCGGGCATTCCTGTCGGTCTTTAACGCAGGTTCGATGTGCTGACTCGTCACGCCAGCTTCAGGCGCTGTAAAACCTTCTGATAGCGTTCCTCTCCGCGAAGGTCGCGCAGCCGCGGATCGACGCTCGCGAGCATAGGAAGGAAGGCATCGCGGCCTTCGCAGGCTTTCTCCAGCCAGAGCAGCGCGTTCTCCGTATCGCCCAAGCCGACGTAGATCACTGCAATCTGGTAGTAGTTGTTGTGCTGCCGCTCTGATTCCTCGACCAACTGTTGGAGCAGTCTCAACGCCTGGTCCCGGTTTCCAAAGGTTGCGTGCGCATTACCCAGAGCTCCGACGGCGAGCGACACACCTCCGGAGAGATGGCACGCTTTTTCGAGCTGCAGGATTGCTTCCGAATGTTTTTCCTGGTATTGATACACCATTCCGAGCCAGATTCGAAGCATGAAATAACTGGGGTCGTATTCAAGGCCCCGCAAACATCGCTCCTCCGCCTCGCCATGCCGGCGCGCCATGAGGGAGCCTAATGCCGCGGCGTGCCACACCACGGGCGACAACGGTTCCAGTTCTAGCGCATGTTGGACCTGCTGCTCAGCCTCCTGCTCGAGCGCGCGTGACAGCAGGGTAAATGAGTACCAATACGGCGTCACCCAGTAGCCGGGGTTGATTTCCAGCGCCCGCTGAAATTCCTCGTCTGCCGCCGTCCAGTCAATATCGAAATACGCCCGGATGAAGGCCAGGGAAGTGTAGCCTTCCGCCAAATCCGGGTCCATCGCGATTGCCGCGGCTGCGGCAGCCTTGGCTCTAGCGAAACCTTCCTTAGGCGAGGCTACGAACAGAGCCAGAAGGCTGTAGCAATCCGCCAGGCCGGAATAAGCCAAAGCATACGCTGGATCCTTTGCAATGGCTTGCTGAAAGTATTCGATGCCCTGCTTCAAATGGTCTGGCGTTCTTCGAGTCCAATGATGCCGGCCCCGAAGATAGAGCTGATAGGCCTCCGTGTTATCGGTGAAGCGCTTGGCCAATTGGCTCTTCTGTTCGCCCGTGAGTTTCATGCGCAGGCTCTCAGAAATCTTCCGTGCGATCTCCTCTTCCAGCTCGAAGATATCGGACAGCTTGCGGTTGTAGCGCTCGCCCCAAAGCTGCGTTCCGGCGGCGACGTCCAGCAGTTCGGTCCCTACCACCAGCGTTTCGCCCCTTTGGATCACCCTTCCCGTGAGCACCGCGCGCACACCGAGTTCACGCCCCACCGCTTGCGGATCGGCCTCCGCGGTTTTGTATCGGAACACCGTGCTGCGGGGAGTAACCCGGAGCTGCGCGATCCGCGCCAGGCTGTTGAGAATGCTTTCCGTAATCCCGTCGCAGAGATATTCTGCGTCCGGATCTCCCTTGGTGTTGGTGAACGGCAGCACCGCGATGGAGTCGAGGGCCTTGGAAGCCGGAACGGGAGCCGCGGCCACCGGACCGGAGCTCACCATCCCCTTCAAGTGAAACGCCAAGTCGCGCGCCGTTTGAAAACGGTGCTGCGGATTCTTGTCCAGGCAGTGGGCAATGAGCCGATCCAGCTCGGAGGGGACATTCGCTCCCAGGGTCGCCAGATCCCGTGGCGCATCGCGCAAGATCGCAGACATCGTCTCCGCGGACGTCTGGCCCGGGAACGCGCGCTGGCCGGAAACCATCTCGAAGAACACGCATCCCAGTGAGAAAATATCGCTGGTGGGCCCGGCGGGCTGGCCGAGCACTTGCTCCGGTGACATGTACCCAGGAGTTCCCATCACCATACCAGCCTCGGTCTGAGTCTCGACGGCCTCGCCTGCGGGCTGTTCCAGCCGCGCCAAGCCGAAATCAAGGATCTTGATACGGCCATCCGACGTCAGAAAAATGTTCTCAGGTTTCAGATCACGATGAATGATGCTTTTGGAGTGCGCGGCCGCCAGGCCTTCGGCAAGCGCGGCTCCGATCTCCACCGCTTTGCGCCATGCCAGCGCTCCGCGCGCCAGCAGCGATCGGAGGGTCTCGCCTTCCAGCAGCTCGGTGACGGCGTAGCTGGCGCCGTTCTGGGTTCCGGTGTCGAAGATCGTCAGGATGTTGGGATGCGAGAGCGCCGCCACTGCCTTGGTCTCACGGGCGAAGCGCGCCAGTGCATCCGGGTTCTTCGAGAGGTGCTCCGGCAAAACCTTGATGGCCACATCGCGGCCTAGCCGCGCATCGCGGGCTCTATAGACTTCGCCCATGCCGCCCGCACCAATTGGCGCAAGGATCTCGTAAGGGCCGAATTGGTCGCCCGCGGAAAGCGCCATATGCAGGACTCAGCTAAGTTTAGCCAATAAGAGGGCGCATTGTTCCTGGATCATCAGCGAATCCGGACAAAACAAAGCCGGCATTTCCGATCGCGCCGCGGTCCTTGCGTTCGCGCGTGGCCTCCAGATAGAATGACGACTGCTTGAGAAATAGAGAGACGATGCGCAGACGATCTGTTTTTTGGCTGTTGTTTTTCGCTATTCCACTTGCTGCCTGGGCGCAGGAAGGACATCCGCTGACCGGTTCCTGGCATGGCGAATGGCACCCCGCCGCCGGCCAGAAAATACCCATCTTTATTTACATGAAGTGGAATTCCAAAACCATCGAGGGCACTATCAACCCCGGGCGGAACGCTATTCCCTTGAAGGTTGCAAACCTGGATGCCTCGAATTGGACCGTGCACTTTGAAGCCGACACCAAAGACCAGAGGCATATCGTCATCGATGGCAAGCTAGACAACATTGGCTCGTATAATCGCACCATCACCGGCACGTGGACCGAAGGGACGATGACAGGCGATTTCAAAATCACCCGGGATTAGGCCATGCTGATCGGACCGGCATTGACGGCAGCACTGGCGTTCGCCGCCTCTGCGCACAATCGGGCGAATCCAGATCGCGGACGCGAATTGGTGGAGGATGTCTGCACTTACTGCCACAATCTCGATCGGCTGCGCGGCAAAGAACTCAGCCGGGAAGAATGGCTGGGCCTGACCAAGGGGATGATTTCCGAAGGGGCGCCGGTCACTGACGAAGAGTATTCCATGATCTTGGATTATCTGGTGAAAAACTACGGGAGAAAGCATTGAGCATTTTTCGCTTCGCCCTGGCATTCGCTGCGCTGGCCGCATTGCCGCTCTTGGCTCACCACGAGCTGCGGGCCGAGTTCGACGATCAGAAGCCGGTGACACTGCGCGGGATCGTCACGCGCTTCGAATGGAACAATCCTCACGCATTCGTCGACCTCGATGTGCGGGGCGCGAGCGGTGAAGTGACCAATTGGGCCGTGGAGTGGGCCAGTCCGCTGGATTTGCGCAAGTCCGGCTGGACCAGGGAGTCGCTCAAGGTGGGCGATTCGGTGACCATCGAAGGCTGGCTCGCGCGCGACGGAAGCAAAATGGCGAGCGGCAGAACCGTGGTGCTGGCAAGCGGCAAGCGTTTGTCCGAAGCTCCGGATACCGAAGCCGTGGCGACGAGTGGGAAAGCGAAACCTACGCCGCGCTGGCCCGATGGCCACCCGAGGTTAGGGGTCGTGCCCGGAGAGAAGGGCTACTGGGCGAGCCCGAGCGCGGCCAGCCTGGTGGAGACCACCGCAGGAAAAATCCCCATGGACAGCAACGGGCTGCTCGCGAATCTGGACGATGCGGGCAAGGTGGCTCCGTTTCAGCCTTGGGCCAAGGGTTTGTACGAGTATCGCCAGCGCATGCTTTTGAAAGACGACCCCATGCTCAGTTGCCTGCCACCGGGCGGCCCGCGCATGTTTCAAGTGGCGCATGGTTTGCAGTTTCTGGAGCAGCCTGAGCGGAAGCGAGTGTTTGTCATGTCCGCGGGCGGCAACCGTAATTGGCGGCTGATTTACCTGGACGGGCGCGCGCTGCCGCAGAGTGAAGATGTCACGCCCACGTATTTCGGCTACGCGTCCGGGCATTGGGATGGCGATACGCTGGTGGTGGAATCGAACGCGTTCCTGGAGCGGTTCTGGTTTTCAAACGGCGGCTTGCCGCACACCGAAGCCCTGCATCTCACCGAAAAGTTTTCGCGCCCGGATTTCAACACGCTGCGGTACGAAGTGCTGGTAAACGATCCGGGAACCTACACGCGGCCTTGGTCCAGCGTCTGGACACTGCGTTGGGTGGCGGATCAGGACCTGCCGGAATATTTCTGTCAGGATGATTCCAAGGACGAGCCTCACATGGTGGGACCAACGGCCCGGTGACATATAATAACCTGCAAGAGGAGGTTTCGATGAAATCCAGCGCGTTCGGCCCGATGGCCGTTGTTTTTGGTTTGTTCCTGGCGGTATCGCCGCTACCGGCGCATCACTCCTTCTCCGCCGAGTACGACAGCAAAAAGCAGGTGGAGCTGAAAGGCATCGTCACCAAGGTGGAGTGGATGAATCCGCACGTTTACTTCTACCTGGACGTGACGGATGAAGCCGGAAATACCGTTAACTGGTCCTTTGAAATGGGGCCGCCGAACGGCCTGGAGCGCAGCGGTTGGACGCGAAACACAATGAAAGTCGGTGACGAAGTGATCGTAGAAGGAACGCTCGCCAAGGATGGCAGCAAACAGGCCAATGCGCGCTCGGTCACCATGGCGTCCACCGGTAAGAAACTGGGTGCGGCGTCCAGCGAGCGGGGCAATCAGCAGCAGTAACGAGTCCCCAATCCCGCATGCCTCTGCAACGGCGAAATTTTCGGTTGGCTCGCGCTGGCGCTGTTCTTGTCTTTTGCGCGATCGCACTCCCGCTCGGTGCGCAGAACGAACCGCCCGCGGGCCTCAACGGCGGACGTCTGGATCGTCCCCGCAACACGCAGCCGCCGCGACCGACGCCGCACTGGCCCGATGGCCACGTCAACCTGGGCCCGCTCCCCGGAGAAAAAGGCGTGTGGGAGGGCAACGCCGGCTCCACGCTGGCGACGAATATCGGGCGCGGTATCGACAACCCTCGCATGAACCTGCCCACCAACATGAAGATCAGCGAGGTTCCGTTCCAGCCGTGGGCGCGGGCGCTCTATGACTACCGGCAGGGCACCACCACCAAGGACGATCCGCATACCAAGTGCCTGCCGTCCGGCGGACCGCGGCTGTTTCACACGCCCTATGGCTTCGAATTCGTCGATGTGCCCGAAGAGAAGCGCATCTACATGATCGAAGTGGGCGGGCCCCACACCTGGCGCATGATCTATATGGACGGCCGGCCGCATCCCAAGGACCTGGACCCCAGCTTCTTCGGCCACTCCATCGGGCACTGGGACGGCGACGCGCTGGTAGTGGACACGGTAGGCTTCAACGAGCGATTTTGGCTGACGCGCGAGGGCATTCCGCACACCGAATTTCTACACCTCAGCGAGCGTTTCACCCGCACCGACTACAACACGCTGAAGTATGAGGCCACCGTCGACGATCCCGGCGCGTACACCAAGCCGTGGACAGGCGGGTGGTTCATCCGCTGGCAGCAGGATCAGGAAATGTATGAATACGTCTGCCAGGACAACAACAAAGATCCCAAGCACATGTACGGCGGCGAGCGCTAGATCAGTCTTAGCGCGGTAATCTATCCGGCAACGCCCGGCGGCCCTTCTTGGCATGCGGGCCAACGCGCCCCCGTAGCCTGGAAGCGCGGCGGTTGGGACCGCTCCGCGCGGCCGTTTCTGAGAAGCCTGTCAGGCTGATGGTCGCCATCTCATTTAATGCCTCGCGAGTGTCAAAAGCAATGCTGACGTCGCCGTTTTGCAAACCGTTCGTCGGCACAGTGAAATTGACCTGATATAACCCGGCGAATCCGGGCGCCAGACCGGCGAACAAGACGTCGGCCTGGGCCGGGTAATCCTCTCCGTCGTCAAGAAACACGACGATGTCCGCGGCTTCCAGGCTGACGCTTAACGGGTGCTAGGAGCAGCCACGCCGTCGCCCAGCTGCGGGGTTACGGTTCCAAGGCCATTCATGAACAGGAGGACCGTCTCGCCGGGTTTGGCAGGGCTGCTGTCCGTTACCGCGGAGTAATCGGCGTGCAGGATTGCTCCCGCCCCAATCCCGTTCTGCGCTAACCGTGTAAATCCCCGGCGCCGAGTTGTCGACGTACACCGTGACCATGTTGGACTTCGACCCGTTCACCACCACCTGGAACGTGGCAAAAAACTCACCCGCAATCTCGTAAGGAATCAGAGCGCTGATCTGGTTCTGGCTCACCAGATACACCGGAGCCGCCTGCCCGTTGACCAAAACCTGCACGCCGTCCAGCGTGGTGGGAATCGGGAGCGCCGTGTCAACTTGAGTGGATACGCCGAAGTTTCCATACAGGCTCACCAGCTCACCGGGAGCATAAGCGTTTGTGATCGGCGTGTAGTTGGCTGCGTTGGTAATCCCGATCGGATTGATCCACACCGTGGAAGACGGCGTAAACGACGGAGCGTGAACACCGACGATGAGCGAGAACTGTTGGTTGGATCCAATCAGCATCAGTGCCTTTCCATTGGCGCCGGCGAGATAAGTGTAAATGTTGCCGTCGTAATAGGAGCCGTCCGCCCCGATGGTTACGGACGTGGTGAAGTGTTGTCGTAGGTATCTATATCGACAACATCGTCAAACCGTTCATGCCAGATGAGGGTTCCGTCTCCGTTGGTGTTGATGGAGCCATAAAACGCATCCAGAAAATCTGGCGGGCTGGCCACATAGTCTTCCATTCCCGCCATAAAGTAGGTCCCGCTCAAGAGCGAATTCGAACTCGTCCCGGAGGGCGCGCGAAACCCGAAGAACATGTCCGATCCGGTTGCCGAGCCTCCCACGAACCAGTTGCCATCGGCCGACACATACAGAACCTTTGCGCCGCTGACGATCTGGGTTTGATCGTCCGCAGCTACCGGGAAAAGTCACGGTTCCACCCGCCGTGCCGGAGAGTGCGTAGGTCGAGGCCGCAACGCTCTGCGTTACGGTGGCTGCCGGAGTTCAAATTCGCTGCCGAGCCGGTCACCGTAAATGCCGCGATATTTCCGTTGCCGTCGGCGTTCAAAGTGAAGTAGCCCTGCCGCGCCAGTGAGGCGGAAGCATTCAGGAAGTCCAGCGTGCCCACCGTGAAGGCGCCCGAGAGACTGCTGTTCGAAGACGAAGCTGCGGCGCTTGAACCGCGATAAAGAGATCGAAGTAGTCATCCTCGGTCGAACTTGCTATGACCACAGGTTGGCTGAAGGTGCCGAAAAGAGTCGCCGGCGCGTAAGAGACGGGATTATCCAATTGGGCGATGCCGTTCGATTGCACTCCGTAAGTTCCCCCGCCCAGCGAAGCGCAGGAGCCCGTGCCGTTGGTGCCGGCCGAATCGAACAGTTGCGTATTCGAGAGCGTGTAGTTTCCTGCGCCGTCGAACGTCATGGCTGCCGCTCAGGCTGCAGGACTCCGTCAGGTTGCCATTCTCGTCGTTGAAGAAATCGACATACCGGAACAGGTATTGTCCGCTGAGGCTGGCCGTCCCGCTGGTATCGAAATTCTGCGCCTGCAGCCGTGCCGGCGCTACCGCCATAACAGAGGCGCTGCTAAGAAGGAAAATTCGTTTTGTACATGGGCGTCATCCTTACTGGCCTTTGCTCCAATTCAGGATCAGGTTGTAGGCATCCACGCTGCCCAGCCCGGTGGCGAAGTTCCAACCGCTGCCGGCGGCAAAGGCCGGCGTATAGGTTTGGCTGGTGGTCGATAGCGCCGCCGTTTCCGTCGAACTCGGTGACCGGCGTCGCGCGGCCTCTTCCCACGAATCCGTTTCCGAAGCAGTTTATGTCGCCCGAGCAGTTGACCGCGATGTCGCCCGTCGTGATGCTATGGAACACCGATGAGGCCACGGAACTGGCCGCGAGTTTGTAATAAACCGGATTCGGGTTGCCCTGGGCGCCTCCCATCTTCTGGTTCACCAGCGCCTGAATCCCAGCCATAGATCGGGGAGGCAAACGAAGTTCCGCCCGCGCCGGCCCAGTTAGCCGGCGGGCCCGTGCACGGCGCGCCGCCATTCGCAGGATCGGAAAAGCAGAACACGTAGTAGTGGCCCCAGAATCCGTTGGCGGCGAACAGCGATACGTCGGGAATATCCCGCACGCCATCGCTCGGGATCCCGGGCACTCCCGTTTGCCACGAAGGTTTGGCGTATCCCTGGCAACTGCCTCCCACTACCAGATTTGCCGCCGGAACGCCGGTTGCGCACCCGCTGGGTCCTCCGCTGCCCGCGGCCACTGTAAGGTCACCGTCTTGTTGCGCCATGCTGCTTCCGCAAAAGCCGCTCGGGCCATAACCAACCGAAAAGCCGAGAAAGACCGCCAGGATCGAACCCGCGCACGAGTCGTTCCAGGGGATCTCCGGAATGTACGAGAGGGCCGAACCGTAGGTGGCGCTGTTGGTCGAGCTCCAATATGTACTGTTGTGCCCTGGTAGGTGTCGGCGAAATCGGTTCCTCCGACGGCGACGTTATAGGGCGTGGAGGCATAGCCGCTGACGCCGATGCCATGGGTCGCGGCAGTAAGTCCGCATCGCAGCTTGCCGCGCCTTCGTCTCCCGCCGCAACAAACACCGACACGCCTTCCGCCACCGCCTGCTGGAAGGCGGAGTTGTAGGCCGCGTTCGCGGCTGCTCCGTTCCCGGCTTCGCATACGCCGTAGCTCACGCTGATGATCTGAGGCGGAGGGCTGGCGTTGATTAAATTCTGCGCCGCGATCAGGACTCCGAATGTCGTGGCCGTATCCGCGCAGGTGGCCACCTCGATGGTTGCGTTCGGCGCGGCGGCGCTGGCCCATTCGGCGTCCAGCGTCGCTTCGTCGTCGTCGCCGTTAGCTCCCGGATCCGAACAATTGGAAGTTCCGCTCGGTGGCGCGGGATTGATTGTGCTCAAGGATCCCGAAGTGTAACTGGATAATCCAAATACCCGCCGGAAAGTGTTCCAATCCGCTGTGTTGTAAAGATCGCTATCCTCCACCACGGCGATGGTCTGTCCTTGTCCGGTGTATCCCGCTGCAAAAGCCGGATTCAAATCGTAAATCGTGGCCAGATCGGCCGGCGACAACGGGCTGAGCCGCGAGGCTGTATTGGGTGCGCGGCTTCCTCATCGAGTGGGGCCGGAAATCGTGCAACGACACAACCCCGGCCACCACCGGCGCCAGCGCTTCCGGAATCCGAGGATCGCTCATATTGGCGATGTGATCCTTCCCGTTCACCGAGAGCGTGTGAATTTCGGTATGGAATGCCGCCAGCACCTGACCCGCCGTTCCGGAGAAATCAATCGACATGCCGCTCGGATACACGGTGTTCACCGTGAAGCCGCTGGATCGCAGCCAATCGGAAACTGTCTCGATATCCTCCGGCGCCGGTCCGTACATTTGGCCGAATTGAGCGGCCGTCAGCCATTTGTGGAAATTGGGCGACGTGGAATCGTGCTGTTGATCGATAAAATTCTTCAACGCCTGTTCCCGCTCCGGACTGCGCTGCAATTGCAGAAGCATGTGATCCATGGCAAACGTATCCGCCACCTTCCCACGGTCGTTCTGCGCGTTCGCTTCAGCGCGTGTGTTCCCGGCCAGCGTGTGTAGCCTGCTCGAATCTATAGGTTGTCCGATGAGAACCCGGGCCTGTGGCGCGTTCCCGGCGCTCTGCGCCACTAGCATTGAAGTGAAGGCAAGCGTGAGTGCGCAGCTGCACAAAAAACGCACCAAGAAATATGAAGCTCGAAAATTCGTTAACATCGGGCATCCTCGCAAAATAGGTTAATTGGAATAGACTCGATTTCTAGCGCATTCCGCCCGCTCCGGTGGGCGCAAGAACTTCACTGGTCCCAAACGAGTGCTGGGTGCCGGAGACATAAGGCACACAACGATTTTACCCTAACGAGTTATCGGGCAAACGTTCGCTCCTCTCGTTTACTGTTGCGGGCTGGTGAACGCCAGCAGCACGTTTCCCGGCATGCTGTTTGAAACGCCGACATACCCCGACGGCACAAACAGAGTTCCACCGGCCACCACCGGTCCCGCCGAGCCCATGGATCCCCCTTTGGCCGGCACGCCGTTCACGGTTTGAAAATCGCGCAGCGTATCGAATTGCCAGACCACTTTTCCGTCGGATGCGGACAAGGCCCTCAGCACGCCGTCAAAGCCGCCCGAGAAGACGATGCCGGGGATGGCCGTCAACGGTCCTGCTTGCGAGGTGTACTTGGCGCGCCCTTCGGCCGGGGCGAGTGGCGTGAACCACTTTCGCTCTCCGTTGCCAATATCGACGGCTGCGATGCCGCCGGCGCCCAACCCGAAGTAAGCGTTCTGTTCGTCGGCCGCTCCTCCCCACACCAGTTTCCCGCCGAATTCCTTGGTGTTATTCACCAGCGCCGTGCGCCACACCATGGCTCCCCGTTGGTCGGGATCGTAGGCCCACACGTTTCCGCTCTTCTGGCCCGCGATCAGCAAAGAGCGCCCGCCGGGCACGTCGTGCAGAATCGGCGGCGATCCGAAGTCCTGGTCCGGGCCAAAATCTTTGGGACAATTCTCGAGCGGCGTGGGACGCATGCAGCCCACCACCCACGCATCGTTCTCGGTGGCTTGCACCGACCACAGAATTTTCCCCGAATCCAGATCCAGCGCCATCACGGCGTCCGTGTTTTTCGCCGCGGGCGTGGTGTACGCGTCGCCGGTGCCAACGTACAGGGCGTGGCGCTTTGGATCGACGGTCGGAGCGCTCCAGATGCCCCCTCCCGCCGGAGCCCAGCGGCTGACGCCGTTTGAATTCTTGGAAACGATCTTCGGAACCTCGGCAATGGTCCAGGTCTTCCAGATTTGCTTGCCGGTGGCTGCGTCCAGCGCCACCACGCTGCCCCGAAAACTGCAGCACGGGTAATCGGGGGCTGAACTGGCGCCCTCCTCCGATGATGCCACCGGGACATAGACTCGACCTGCAAAGATCTGCACAGCTCCGGTGATGCGTGCGGTGGGGTGTTCGTCCGCGCGAACTTTCCACAGCAGCGTGCCCTTGGCTGCGTCCAGTGCGTAGACGTTCGCCTTCAGATCGCCGAAGTATGCGATCGCCAATGGTTTGGAAGGCCTGATGGAGATCGCGCTGCGCACCCCCGCTTCGGCCTGAAACGTCCAATAGACGCAGCCGGTGTCAGCGTTCAGTGAATAGACCAGTCCGGTATCGGCGCTGAAGAAGACTCGTCCTGAAACCACCACCGGCTCTCCAAAAACCTCTTTGGCGCCTAAAAGTCCAAAGGCCCATTTCAGCTTGAGACCGGGAACCTGAGCCGCCGTTATTTGCGCGGCCTTCGCCGTTTGGAAGCGGGAATTGGAAATGTCCACTCCCCAGCCGTTCCACGCCGCACCGGATGCGGGGTCCGCCAAAGCAGGGTTCACAGCGCATTGGCTTGACGTTTGAGCCGCGAGAGGGACCAAACTGGCGACCAACAGCAACGCCCGCAGTGCGATAGGTGAAGGATGCATTTGTCGATTAGTCTATCGCGAAAAATTGCAAAAGTCGCAATAACTCACGGCCCCTCGCAATACCAGTATTCTCAAAGGAGCATGTTCTTGCCGAGAATGATGCCTTTGGCTGCGAGAAGGGTCGCGCTTTTCATCGTATGCGTCCTGCCTTTCGCACGCGCGGCATGCGCCGATGAAATCACAGTCATGACCTCCGGCGCCTTTACCGCGGCGTACCTGCACCTCACCCCGGAGTTCGAACGCACCACCCATCACAAGATCGTCACTCGATTCGGAGCTTCTATGGGCAACGCGCCGGACTCTATTCCCAGCCGGCTAGAGCGTGGCGAGGCCGCTGACGTGGTGATCCTGGCGGCGTCCGCGCTGGACGACCTCATGCGGCAAGGTAAGGTGGTCGCAGGCAGCCGCGTCGACCTGGTGCGATCCAGCATCGGCATCGCCGTACGGGCGGGAGCCTCCAAGCCCGACATCAGTTCTGTCGAGGCGCTCAAAAGCACCCTGTTGCGCGCTAAGTCGATCGCCTATTCCGCCTCAGCCAGTGGCGTTTATCTGTCCCATGAAATGTTTCAGCGTCTGGGGATTGCCGACCAGATTATGAGTAAGTGCCAGCGCATCGAAAGTGAGCCGGTAGGCGCGGTGGTCGCGCGCGGAGATGCCGAGATCGGTTTCCAGCAAATCAGCGAGCTGCTTCCCGTCCCGGGCATCGATTACCTCGGACCCCTGCCGCCCGAGGTTCAGAAAGTCACTGTGTTTTCAGCCGGCGTTGCTACAGCCGCCAGGAATCCGGACGCGGCCCGGGCGCTCATCAGATTTTTTGCATCACCGGCCGCCGCCCGCGCCATCACGAACAGTGGTCTGGAGCTTATCCCGTCTCATTGACAGCAGGCTCCTGGGTCGGCTGCAACATGCTAGTATAAAAAACTTCGATCTCCGGATGATTCTCCGGCAACATTGCGTACCTTTCGAGTGACGAACTAAGGAGGACCGAATTCATGGCTACCTTGGCCAGCACAATCCCCACCACGTTGGCTCTACTGCTGTCCGCCTTGTTCACCTCCACAAGTTGCTCCAATCAAACCAGTGGCGCAACGGCTCCGGCGCCGATGGATGTTGAAGTTGCCGAAGTGGAGCAACGCGACGTCCCCATCTATAGCGAATGGATCGGCACGTTGGATGGTTATGTCAACGCGGACATCAAGGCTGAAGTATCGGGCTACCTTCTGGAACAGGCCTACCAGGAGGGTTCGTTCGTAAAGAAAGGCCAGCTGCTCTTTCAAATCGACCCGCGCCCGTTCCAAGCGTCATTGGATCTGGCGCAAGGCCAGCTAGCCCAGGCCGAAGGACAGTTAGCTCAAGCGCGCGCGGAATTGGCGCAGGCCGAAGCGCAGGTTGCCGTGGCGGAAGCGAACCAGCGCCGCACCCAGTTGGATGTGGATCGCTACACTCCCTTGGCGCAGCAGCAGGCCATCACGCAACAGGACCTCGACAACGCGACTCAGAATAATCTCGCGGCGAAGGCGCAGGTGCAGTCCGCGCAGGCCCAGGTGGCCACCGCCCGGGCTCAGATCATCGCTGCCAACGCCGCCGTTCAGTCGGCTAAGGCCACCGCTGAAACCGCCCAGCATCAATCTGGGATTTACGCGCCTCACATCGCCCATCGACGGTATTCCAGGCATCGCGCAGCAGCAAGTGGGTTCCCTGGTCAGTCCGGCCAGCCCGACCATCACTACCGTGTCGACGCTCGATCCAATCAAGGTCTATTTCACGGTGGCCGAGCAGGAATATCTCGACTTTCACAGGCGCTACACGACACCAGCCACCGTGGACGCTGAGAGGAAAGGGCTGGAGCTGGAGCTCATTCTGGCGGATGGCACTGTCTATCCGCAAAGCGGGACGTTTTACTTCGCGGATCGCCAGGTAGACGTCCGGACCGGAGCCATCCGGGTGGCGGGGCTGTTCGCGAATCCGGGAAACACTTTGCGGCCCGGCCAATACGGTAGGGTCCGGACGTCGTTGAGAATGCAGCTCGGCGCCTTGCTGGTTCCGCAGCGCGCGGTGAATGAGCTGCAGGGGAGCTATCAGATTGCCGTCGTGGACAGCCAAAACAAAGTGAACATCCGGGCCGTCAAAGTGGGCGATCGCGTCGGTACCGAATGGCTGATCAGCGACGGCCTCCACCCCGGCGAGCGCGTGGTGGCCGAAGGTATTGCAGAAAGTTCGCCAGGGAATGCAGGTCAATCCCGAAGCCGTACCAAGCGAAGTAGGCTGCCATGTCCAAATTCTTTATTAACCGGCCGATCGTCGCGATGGTCATCGCCATCGTCACTGTCATCGTGGGCGCTGGTCGTGATCGTCGAGCCTGCCCGTCGCGCAGTTCCCCGCCATCGCGCCGCCGGAGGTTCAGGTCTCGGCGATCTACGTCGGCGCGGACGCTCAGACCATCGAGCAATCGGTAGCCACGCCGATCGAACAGCAGATGAGCGGCGTCGACAACATGAACTACATGTATTCGTTGAACGCCACCGCCAACGGCCAGATGAGAATGATCGTCGATTTCGACGTGAAGACGGACCCCAACACGGATCTGATCCTGGCGCAGAGCCGCGAAACGCAGGCGGCGCCGCAGCTGCCGGTGGACGTCACCAACTACGGCGTTACGGTGCAAAAATCGGTGCTCGCGCCGTTGATGCTGGTGGCGCTCTATTCGCCCAAGGGCACCTACGACGCAAGTTTCCTCGCCAACTACGCGTACATCAATTTGAACGACCCGTTGACGCGCGTGAAAGGCGTTGGCATCGTTCAAATATTTGGCGCGGGCCAATATGCCATGCGCCTGTGGGTAAGGCCCGACCAATTGGCGAAGCTGCAGATCACGGTCCCCGAGATTGTCTCGGCCCTCCAGACCCAAAACACCGTGAACCCGGCCGGACAGGTGGGCAGCGAGCCCATTCCCAAAGGACAGGAGTTCACTTATTCGGTGCGCGCCCAGGGCCGGCTGACTTCGCCCGAAGAGTTCGAGAACATCGTGGTTCGCGAAACTCCCGACACCGGGATCGTGCGCGTGAAGGACGTTGCGCGAGTGGAATTGGGCTCGCAAGACTACAGCGTGGTCGGGCACTTGAACGGAAAGCCGAGCGCCGTGATCGCGGTGTACCAGTTGCCGGGATCGAACGCCGTGGAGACCGCGGCCGCGGTAAGAAAGATGATGACGGAAGCGAAAGAACCGGTTTCCGGACGACATGGACTACGTCGGTTCCCATCGACACCACGCTCGCCGTGACCGCGGGCATGAAGGAAATCGTCGAGACGCTGCTGATCGCTCTCGCGCTGGTGATCGCGGTGGTTTACCTGTTTCTGCAAGGCTGGCGAGCGACGCTGATTCCTCTGCTCGCGGTCCCGGTTTCGCTGGTGGGCACGTTCCTGGTCTTTCCCGTTGTTCGGCTTCACCATCAACACGCTTTCTTTGTTCGGATTGGTGCTGGCCATCGGCCTGGTGGTGGACGACGCCATCGTGGTGGTGGAATCGGTGGAGCGCCACATCGAAGACGGGCTTGGCTCCCAAGCAGGCCGCGCTGAAAGCGATGGAGGAGATTTCCGGCCCCGTGATCGGCATCGCGCTGGTGCTCTCCGCGGTTTTCGTACCCACCGCATTCATCCCCGGGATCACCGGGCAAGCTGTATCAACAGTTCGCGGTCACCATCGCCATCTCCGTGATTTTGTCCGCGTTCAATGCGCTGTCGCTGAGTCCCGCGCTGGCCGCTCTCCTTTTGAAACCGAAGGAAGAGAGCAGGGGCCTGCTGGCGAGATTTTTCGCCTGGTTCAACCGCATGTTCGGACTTGCCACCGAGAAGGCTACGTCCGGCTGTCGGGCGTGCTCATCCGAAAAAGCGTGGTGGCGGTGATTCTTCTGGCCGGCTGCCGGCGTGGCCAGCTATTTCATCAGCGACAAACTGCCCACCAGCTTCGTTCCCGACGAGGACCAGGGCTACTTTTACCTGAACATCCAGCTTCCCAACGCCGCGTCGCTGCAGCGAACCGAGCTGGTGGCGGCGAAAGTCGAGGATCATTCTGGCGAAGACGCCCGGCGTCGAATACACCACCAGCATTCTGGGTTTCAGCCTGCTCAGCCTGGTGCGAACCAGCTACAACGCGTTCTTCTTCGTCACGCATGAAGGACTGGGACGATCGAAAGACCCGAGCCGAGCAGTTCCAGGCGATCAAGGCGCATCTCAATCAAGAGCTCAGCAAACTTCCCGAAGGAGTGGCCTTCAGCTTCTCGCCGCCCGCCATTCCCGGCGTCGGCACCTCGGGCGGATTCACGTTCATCCTGGAAGACCGGGCGGGCAAGGATGTTCAGTTCTTGTCCGACAACCTGAACAAGTTTATGGCCGCGGCGCGCAAGCGTCCGGAGATCGGGACCCTGACCACCACTTTCTTGCCGAGCGTGCCGCAGCAATTCGTGGATGTGGACCGCGACAAAGTGATCAAGCAGGGAGTGCAGATCAACGACGTTTACCGCACCATCCAGGCTTTCATGGGCGGGCTGTTCGTCAACTACTTCAACCGATTCGGCCGCCAGTGGCAGGTGTACGTCGAAGCCGAGGACGAGTACCGCACCAAATCGGAGAACGTCGGCCAGTTCTATGTGCGCAATGCGGCGCGGTGAAATGGTGCCGCTGTCCGCGCTGACCAGATTCAAGTCCGGCACCGGTCCCGAATTCACCATGCGCTTCAACGAGTATCGATCCGCGCAATTGAACGGCGCGGCCGCGCCGGTTACAGCACCAACCAGGGCATGAAGGCGCTGGAAGAGGTATTCGCGCAGACCATGCCGCCTGAGATGGGCTACGACTATTCGGGCATGTCGTTCCAGGAAAAGAAAGCGCAGGAAGGCGTGTCGCCGGCGGTGATCTTCGGGTTCTCGCTGCTATTTGTCTTCCTGATTCTGGCCGCGCTCTATGAAAGCTGGAGCCTGCCGTTCAGCGTGCTGCTGAGCACGCCGGTCGCGGTATTCGGAGCCTTCGGCGTGCTGTGGCTGCGCCGTACCGTGCTGGGCCATTTTCTTCCGGCCTACATGGTCCAGATCGAAAGCGATGTCTATTCGCAAATCGGTCTGGTGATGCTGATCGGGCTGGCGGCGAAGAACGCGATCCTGATTGTCGAATTCGCCAAGGACGAGCTGGAGAAGGGCAAGCCCTTGATGGATGCGGCGCTGGAAGGCGCGCGCCTTCGTCTGCGGCCCATTCTGATGACGTCGTTCGCCTTCATCCTGGGATGCGTGCCGCTGTGGATCGCCACGGGCGCCGGGGCGGTGGCGCGCCAGATCATGGGAACCACCGTGATCGGCGGAATGGTGGCCGCCAGCCTTTATCGGCATCTTTCATCATTCCCTCCGCGTTTTACGTGGTCGAGAAGCTTTCGGGCGCCGGCGCCGCGCGGGATCTGGCGCAGGAAATCTAGCCATTGACCCGCCGCCTTCGCCCGCGCAGGGGGATTGAACCCATGCCTCGGAAAACTGCCATCTGCGCGATCTCGTTTTGGGTGCTCTGCGGCTGCACCGTCGGCCCGAATTATCAGCGCCCCAAGCTGGCGACGCCCGCGCAGTTTCGCGCGCCTGAGCCGCTTCCCCCGCAGCAGGCCGCTTCCATCGCGGATCTCGAAATGGTTTGAGATTTTCAAGGACGAACAACTGCAGGCGCTGATCCGCACCGCGTTGGCGCAGAACTACGATCTTCGCGACGCGGTTGCCCGGGTGGAAGCGGCGCGCGCCAATTTGGGGATTACGCGGTCGGACCAGTTTCCGCAATTCGGCGCCAGTGGAGGCGTCGAAATCAACCGCCTCTCGCGCGACGGCGCCACGCCCATACCGCCCATGCTTCTGCCTTCGCAGAATCGCAACTTCGGCAGCGCGTCGCTGAACCTGCTCTCGTTCGAAGTGGATCTGTGGGGCAAGCTGCGCCGCGCCACCGAAGCCGCGCGCGCCAATCTTCTGAGCGCGGAGGAAAACCGCAAGACCGTGATCACCACACTGGTCAGCGATGTGGCCACCGCTTATCTGACGCTGCGCGAGCTGGACTACGAGCTCGAAATTTCGAACCGTACGCTGGAGACACGCCAGCAGTCGCTGGATCTGGTGAAGTCGCGGCAAGTCAGGCGGCGTCGCGACGCTGCTCGACCTGCGCCAGGCCGAGCAGCTGGTGGACACCGCGGCGCAGACCATCCCCGTGATCGAGCAGCAGATCGAACAAACCGAAAATCAGATCCGGCTGCTGCTGGGCGAAGCCCCCGGTGAAGTTCCGCGCGGAAGAAGCCTCACCGCGCAGGATCTGCCTCCCGAGGTTCCCGCCGGCCTGCCGTCGGCCTTGCTCGAGCGTCGTCCCGATATTCGAGCGGCGGAGCAAAACTTGATCGCCGCCAACGCCGAAATCGGCGTGGCCCGGGCCGCTTACTTTCCCCAATTGAGCTTGAGCGGATTTCTGGGCGGGCAAAGCACCCAGCTCGCGAGCCTGTTCAGCGGTCCGCCAGCGCCTGGAGTCTCGCGCCGCAGCTCACGCAGCCCATCTTCACCGCGGGACGCTTGAAATCGAACGTCAGGCTGACGGAGGCTGAGCGCGAGGAAGCGCTGGTGCAATATGAAAAGACCATTCAAACCGCGTTCTCTGAAGTGTCGAACAGCCTGATCGCGCATCAACGCACCCGCGAGAGCCGCGAAAAGCAGGAGGCGTTGGTCTTCGCTCTGCAGGACCGCACTGCGCCTGGCCTATATTCGCTATCGCGGTGGCGTGGACACGCAGCTCGACGCCCTGGACGCCGATCGCGATCTGTTCTCGGCCGAACTGTCTTTGTCGCAAATCCGGCTCGGCGAATTGCTGACGGTGGTGCAACTCTACAAAGCCCTGGGTGGAGGCTGGCAATAGAAGGCATATAATCAGACACGAATCGAAAGGCGGCGCCTATGCATTCAGGACCTCGTATTTGTCTGGCGGCGGCAATGCTATTCTCCTTGCCACTCGCCGCGCAATGGAAGAATCTTCCTTCCAAGGGAAAGGCCAATCTTTCGGCGCCTGCGCCCCGAGGCCCCGACGGCCATCCCGACCTATCGGGCATCTGGGAGCCCAGCGCCAACCGGTATCTTCGCGATATCGCGATCGACCTGAAACCGGGCGACGTGCCTTTCCAACCGTGGGCCAAGGCCCTGTATGACCAGCGCACCGACGGCTCCCATTCCAAGGAAGATCCCGACGCGAACTGTCTGCCGCAGGGCGTCCCTAAAATCGACGCGGCTCCCGCGCCGTGGAAAATCGTGCAGACGCCCGGAACCATCCTGATAGTCTACGAAGCCTTCAATCTCTGGCGGCAGGTATTCCTGGATGGCCGCGAGCTGGAGCGAGACGTGAACCCCACCTGGATGGGTTATTCCACCGGCAAATGGGATGGCGACACGCTAGTGGTGGATTCGCGCGGCTTCAACGGCAAAGCCTGGCTGGATCAGTTAGGCAAGCCGTCGACCGAAGCCTTGCATGTTATCGAGCGCTTCCACCGCAAAGATTTTGGCCACATGGATCTTCAGATCACCATTGACGATCCCAAAGCGTATACGAAACCATGGACCGTCAACCAGGAAGTGCATCTTTTGACAGATACCGAGTTGCTGGAGTTTATTTGTAACGAAAACAACCGGGACGTGGATCACCTGCCCGGTAAATGAATCTTGCGGGGCAGACCCCCCTAGGCTGCTAGGCGCAAATGTCCGCAGTCGACGCCCCGTGGATCAGTTCGTAATCGTAAGGGTCCCGGGTGCACTGGCCGCCTCGCCCACCCTCACCACCACGGGCTGTGGGCCGGCCGGAATGCCACTCGGAACCTGCACGTTGATCTGCGTCACGCCCACCAGCCCCCAGGGAATGCCGATAAAATCGATCGTTACCTGGACGCCTCCAATGGTCACCGTCGTGTACTGCGAAGGCTTGGGAAGATCCCCTAATGCGGTGGACGCAGCGGGCGCGGCGCCGGTAGGGATCGCCGGAGTAACAGCGCCGCTTCCAGTGATATAAAAGGCGATCTCTTGCCCGGCCGATGCTGTCGCGGTGGGAACCAGCGCGCCGGCCGAATTGGTGAAAATCCCTGGCGCCGCCTCGCCCACCTGGAACGATTGTGTGGTCACCTGCCCATTATTATTGATGCTCAGCAGCGCCGAGCTATTGACTGTGGTCTCGTACGGGATCTGCACGTTCAACTGGCCAGGAGAAACGTAATACAGCGGCGCGGCCTCCCCGTTCACCAACACCGCCACCCCTTTGGTAGAAAGAGGGAGCGGCGTGCTGGAGGCGCTCTGTGTGGTGGGCGAGAGCTCGCTTCCGAATACGCTCAGAACCGATCCCGGCGCGAAACCTGTTTTGAAGGTGGCTCCATTGGAGACGCTGGTAATCGCCGGTGTGCCCGTTGAGCCGGATCCGGTTGACGTTACGCTCACCGTCACCGATGCGCTGCTGGCGCTGTTGTACGTGGCTGTAATCGTTCCACTGCCTACCGGTAGCTGCAAGCTGTTTAGCGCGATGGTGGCCGTCGCCGTGCCAGCGGATCCGATCAACGCCGCCGATCCCAGCGAAGTGTCTCCAATCGAAAACGAGATCGACCCGGAAGGAGTGGTTCCGTTCGTCGACGTGACCGTCGCCGTCAAATAAACTATTTCGTTCGGCGTGACGGTACTCAGATTGGCGAGCAGAGTTACATTTTCCTTGGTCACCGGTGGCGTGGTGCTTCCACCCTCCCATCCCATCACCAGCTTGTAGGCATCCACGGAGCCGAGCCCCGTGGTCTGATCGTAGCCCACGCCTGCGGAGTAGCCCACTGCCGTGGCCCCGCAGTTCGGATCTCGCTTCGAACAAGCCACCGTGACGATATTGTTGCCCGTCGTGATGTCGTGAAACATTCCGGAATCCCATCCCGATGGCGCCAGCGAATACAGTTTTGGATTGATGTTGCCCACTCCGCCCAAACCCAGCTTCTGATTCAGAAGCACCGTCAGGCCGGCAAACGAAGGTGTCGGCACCGATGTCCCTCCGAAAGCCTCCAGGCTCCCGCTGGTGTAAACCAAATAGGGGTCATGATCGTCTGATGCGTTCAGCGACACGTCGGGTACGTCGCGCGCGTTGTCGCTCGGCACGCCGGGAGCAGTTTGCCACGAAGGCTTGGAAAACAGAATGCTCGCGCCGCCGCCGCTTGCGGAAGGCTCCTGGTCGTCGACGCTCGTGTTCCATGTCGACTCAGGGATGTAGGACAGCGCCGATGCCGCATTGACATTGTTGGTGGCGCTCCAATAGGCGCCCGCGCCCTCCACGAACTGCGTCCCGCCGACGCTGGTCACTTCCGGTAAACTGCCCGGAGCGTCAACGGCCAGCCCCGGATTCTGCGAATCGTCGCAATCCGCCCCGCCGTCATCGCCGGAGGCGGCGAACCATGTGATTCCCTGTGCGTTGGCTTCCTGCGCCCACTGTTGGAACTGAGAGATCTCCCCTCGATCCGTTTCCTGTTCGCAGCTCCCATAGCTTACGCTGACCACCGGTGCCAGGCTCTGGTCGATCGCGTATTGCACCGACGTCATTACATCGGTGGAATATACAAAAATAATGGTTGCGTTGCGCGCCACCGCGCCGGACCATTCCAGATCCAAGTCCGATTCCGAAAGATCGCCCGAGCTCGCGTTGCTCCCCGGGTTCGGTGATCCCGGCACCAGCACCATTTGCGGATCGTTGGCGGGTAGATTGAACATGCTGCGGAACTGCTGGATGTCGGAGAGCAGCACTTCGATTTGCCCGGCGATCGCGATCTTCTGCCCGGCCCCGTTGATCCCAGCGGCGTACAACGGAGTGACGTCGTAAATCGTAGCGAAGTCGTCGGGTGCAAGACAGTGCTCGCCGCAGTAGGTCGAGTTGTACTTCGGCTTGACGCGTGCGGGGCGCAGCCGCGGCTTCATCCGGAAATCATTCAGGCCGCGTATGCCTTTCACCAGCGAACCGATGGCCGCGGGCACCGACGGTTCGGTCGCATTCGCGAAGTGCGTCTCCCCGTCGACTAAGTAGCTGTGGACCTCGGTCTGAAAGGCCGCCTCCACCTGCGCGGCCGTTCCACTCACCGCGATCCAATCGCGCCCGCGAGCCATCGAAAGCACTTGCAAACCCTGCTGCTGAAGCCACTGCGTGATCTTGCTGAGATCGGCATCGCTTGCGCCGAAGCGCGCCCCGTATTCTTCCGGCGTCAACCAGCGACGATAGTTCGGCGAGCTTGGCGTCTGCTGTTCCGCCAGAAGCTTATCCAGGCTGGCCTGCTGATTGGCCGAGGGCGCCAGGGTCAGCGTGATGTAGGACATCGCGAGCGAAGGCGCCACGCGTCCCTGGTCATTGGCGGCCGTCGCTTTGGGATGAAGATGCCCGGTCAGCGTCGTTCGCACGGCATTGTCGATAGGCTGCACAATGCGGCTGGTCTGGGCCATGGCGCTGGCCGCACAAAGCAGGGCCGCGACAATGGTGACGCTGCACGAGTTAAGACACTTGCTAGGCATTTATTCCTTCCGGACAATAGAAGGACGCGGTTAGACCTTCCCGATTTCGCGTGACGAGAGGTTCTAGAAGTGCGACGGTTCCGTGGTCTCTCGCGTTTCGCAACTAATTAGTAACTCCCGGCCGAAAAATACCCTAGAACTCGTCATCTTTTGTAAAGCCGCCCGATTTCGCCTGCCCGACCATCTCCACGAACACCGCCCGGGCGTCTTCTCTGCTTTTCACTTCTCGCGGAAACGCCACGCGCCGGCCGTGAATTCGGTCGCCCGATTTGAGCCGTAGATGAAAGCCCAGCCGGTCAACAGCGGTCATCGCTACCTGATCGGGAGCCTCCCCAGCAAACTGCCGCGCGATCAAAAGAAGAGCATCGCCATGATCGTTATTCATATGCTGGATGATTCCTGGCGCGGCTGTGGCCAGTGGATCGGGCGATGCGCTTCCGTAGTCGACAGCCGGGACCCATCCCATCACGCCAAAGCCTCCAATGAAATAAACCGCCGAAACTTCCAGCCGGTAATACGCAAAGTCGCTGTAATCCTGCCAGAATTTCGCGTTCTCGTGCCGTGCGAGATAGCGTTCTCTCACCTCTTCCGCGGCCACTTCCTTCGCGTCGCCCAGCAGCGTCAAACGCGCGGCGCCCAGGGGATCTCCAGAAACATCCGGCTGCATAATGAGCAGACTGGCGCGCGGATTCCGCTGCAGATTCTGCGTGTGCATCGCCATGCTGCTGACGAAGAATATCGGGCGTCCGAAATCGTCGGTGGCATACGGCATCATGGAGCCGAAAGGAAACCCGGGGAACTTTTCCGATTGCGTCGACAGGCTACCAATAAGGCCGAGCAAAGCCAGCGTGCGCGCGCGTTCCGCAAGTGAAGGCTCAGGTACGTCCGGCGTCCCAGGTCCCGGGCCGGCATGTTGTCGGGTAGTCACGATTCTATGGTAGCGAGACCCGCTAGACTCATGATCGAGGCCCTAATAACGTGAGCTTTGTGAATTCGGACGGCGTGCGGCTGTACGTCGAAGAAACCGGCAGCGGCGATCCCATCGTCTTCGTTCATGAGCTGCACTCGGACTATCGCGAATGGGAAGCACAGGTCCGATGGTTTTCGCGGTTTTACCGCTCCGTCACCTTCAACGCGCGCGGCTACCCTCCGTCGGACGTGCCTGCCGATCCCGGCTTGTATGGCTTCCCGCATGTTGTTCATGACATCGCCGCCGTGCTGCAAGCTCTCGCTATTTCGAAGGCCCACGTTGTGGGATCCAGCATGGGCGCCTATGCCGCGCTTCATTTCGGATGGATGTATCCCAACATGGCGCTCTCGCTGGTTGTGGCCGGCGTTGGGTCTGGTTCGCCGGCAGCGGACCGCGCGGCTTTTGTCGCCGACGCCGATGCCACCGCTCGGGCCTACCTGGATCAAGGCTCGGCCGTGGTGGCCGAGGTCGCCGCGCGAACTCCCATTCGACTGCACCTTCTGCGCAAGAATCCTCGCGCCTTCGATAAATTTCTGTCCCATTTGCGCCAGCATTCCGCGGAGGGCAAAGCGCGCACGTTGCTCGGGTATCAGGCCCGGCGTCCTTCGCTACAGGACTTTCAGCGAGAATTATCGGGCCTCCAGATTCCGGTGCTGCTGATCGCCGGCGACGAGGACGAACCTTGTCTCGAGACCACGCTATGGCTCAAGAAAACACTTCCCAACGCTGGCCTTTGGATTTGTCCGCACAGCGGCCACGCCGTCAACCTGGAAGAACCTGCCGCTTTCAATCGAACCGTCGAGGACTTCTTCAAACAGAATCACGGCCGTTAGGGAGCGTCGAATTCATCCTAGTTCCCCGCGTTTTGCAGCCTGGATCGCCAGGTCGGCCGCGCGATACGCCAGCGCCTGGATGGTGGCCGTCGGCTGTTGCCGTGCCGCAGTCACAAAGCTGCTTCCGTCCACAATCACCAGGTTCGGCACATCGTGCGCGCGGTTGTTGCGATCGACCACGGACTGCTTCGGATCGTTGCCCATGCGGCAGGTTCCCATCAAATGAGCCGATGGCATCATTATCCTCTAGCGAGATGCCGCTCGTCCAGGTCTTCTTCGCCCCCGCCGCTTCCAGAATCTCGATTTGTTTGGTGAGCGCCCACTTTATAGTCGCGACGTCATCGGGATGGAAATCGAACGTCACTCGCATCGCCGGCAGGCCCCAGGCGTCCTTCACATCGGGGTCCAGCGAAATGCTGTTCCGCAGTTGGGGCAGGGAACTGGTGTGCGCCAGCACCGTCATGGTGTGCGTGAAGTACGTGCTCAGCATCTTCTTGTAATCGGCGCCCCATTTCGGCGCGTCCGGCGGCATGCCCATGCAGCGCGAAATTAGCCGGGTAATAATTGAAGCGCGCATCCAGCCCCGCTCCACCGTAGAAGCCGCGCTTGGGGTCCGCGCGATAGTAATCGTGGATGACGCGCGTCACTTGAATGCCTTTGTACTCGTTGAGTGGATGCTCGAACAATCCCATCGCCAGGCCGCCGTGTATCCCACATCAGATACTTGCCCACCAAGCCGCTCGAGTTGGCGAGCCCCTGCGGAAAGCGCTTCGATTTTGACAGCAGCAGCAGGCGCGCCGTCTCTGCGCCATTGGCGCACACCACCACGGCCTTCGCCCGCTGGAAAATCTCGCGCCGATTCGCGTCGAAATAGACCGCGCCCGTAGCGCGCCCCTGCGCGTCGGTTTCGATCTTGCGCACGTACGAATTCGGCCGGATCTCGCAGCTTCCGGTCTTTTCGGCGACTGGGATTACCGAAACCAGCGTGCTCGATTTCGCGCGCATCTCGCAGCCAAAATACTCGCAGAAGCCGCAATGGACGCACGCCGCGCGGCCCTGATACGGTTGCGACAGAATCGCCATCGGCGCTGGATAAGGATGCAGCCCCAGCTTTTTCGTCGCGCGCTCGAACAGGACGCCCGACGATTTCACCGGCATTGGCGGCAGCGGATACGGCTTCGATCGCGGCCCTTCGAATGGATTCGCGCCGCCGATTCCCGAGATCCCCAGATCGTATTCGGCCTTCGTGTAGTACGGTTCCAGGTCGGCGTACTTGATGGGCCAATCCGCCAGGCCGGTCCCCGGCACTTCGCCGAACTGGCTGCGCTCTTCGAAATCGCTTTCATGGAAGCGCCAATAGTTCGCGGTGAAGTGGACGCTGCCTCCACCCACCTGCCGTCCGTACATCGATGGCCTTGAGCGGTTTGGCGCGCTCGGATTCGTTCTTGCGATACGTGATCGGCTGGACCTTGGCATCGTTGGTCAGCCCCGCCTGGTAGGTGTACCGGATCTCATCGTGCTTGTAATCTCGCTCGTTGAGATAAGGGCCCTGCTCCAAAACCACCACGCGAAAGCCCGCCGTGGACAGCTCTTTCGCCATCACGCCGCCGGCCGCGCCCGCGCCGATCACCAAGAAATCCACTGCATCCGAGGGCTGAAACGTCGCGCCGCTCATTTGTTGCCCTCCGTCGCGTCGTAATAGCCGAACGGCGGCTGAAACGCCATGCGATCTTCAAAGCCGATCAGCTTCCAACCAATGTGGTCGCGATTCCCGCCATAGCTCGGATTGCCCAGCAATCCGTAAAGCGTGTGCGTGCGGAGCAGCTCGAAGAAGTCGGTCTTGTCGATGGCGTGGATCAACCGGATCTGCTGCTCGTTCGTCAGCTTAGCGACGCTGGCGGAGCTGGGAACATTTCCTTGCGCTTCTGTTGCACCTCCGCCATGCCCGTTCGATAAGCGCTCGCGCAGATCCGCGTCGAACGTAGAAAGCGCGCGATCGATGAAATAGACGATGCCGGCTTCGTGCGCGCCTGGGCCATCGGTGGAAGGAATGATCTGCGACGTGATCGCGTCGAGTCTCCGCGGCCATCGCCGGATCCAGCGTTTGGAAGGGCGGCGGAGCAGACGATTGCGCGGCGTCATGCGCGTGCTGCTGTGCCGCGGCGATATCCGCTAATGCCGCGACACCGACGCATTGGGACAGCCAGAGCCTCCGGGTGGATTGCATGATCTATCTTGCGCGATGCGCCTGCCGTTTTGCAAACGGTTCTGTTGATATCCTAGCCTGAGGAGATCGACGACATGTTCCTGCGCTTTGCCCTCGTCACCGCAGCCACAATCCTCACCGTGTCCGCTCAGGACTTCGGCGCGGGCAAGCGAATGCCGAAAGCTCCGCAGGGCCAGCCGGCGCCACGCCGGGCCGACGGCAAACCCGATTTCTCCGGCGTCTATCACTCTCCCGGTTACGGCCCCGGCGATCCGCGCAGCAAAACCGGCGAAGGCTACGCGCACAACATCGCGCGCGACATGAATCCCGAAGACGTCCCCATGCTGCCCTGGGCCGCGAAACTTTTCAAGGAACGTTTCGAAAACGAAAGCAAGGACGATCCTGAGGGATTCTGCCTGCCCATGGGAACGCCGCGAGTGAATCCCTACCCGTGGAAAGTTGTGCAGACCGACAAGCTGTTTCTCATTCTTTATGAGGGCAACGTCCACAGCTATCGCCAAGTGTTTCTCGATGGTCGGCAACATGACAAAGACGTTGTCGAAACCTGGTGGGGCGATTCCATCGGCCATTGGGAAGGCGACGCGCTGGTTGTCGACACCGTCGGCATGAACGATCGCGTGTGGCTGGACGCCGATGGTCATCCGCGAACCACCAAGGCTCACATCATCGAGCGTTTCACGCGGCCGGAGTTAGCCAAGGTAGCGATCGATATCACCATCGACGATCCGGGCGCTTATTCCAAGCCCTGGAGCGTGCATGAAGTCGCACAGCTCGCGCCTGGCTGGGAAATTATGGAAAACATTTGCAACGAAAACCAGGACGAGCACGGCAATAATTTAGACGTGCAACATTTGGTTGGCAAGTAATTTTATTTCAGGTGCTCCTGCAGCCAGCCCGTTTCCTGATAATAACGATGGACCACGTCCCAAGGTGGCCAGCCGCCGTGGTAGTTGCCCGGGTAGCGGATGAACTTCGCCGTCGACGTGCTGTTTTCGCAGCGCAGTGTACATTTGCTCGCCTTCTTCGATGGGAACGCGCATGTCGGATTCGCCGTGAACGAATAGCGTCGGCGTTTTGACGTTGCCGGCGTACGTGATCGGAGAAAGGGCGCGCAGGCGTTCGCCCGCTTCCTGGTTCCAGGGAGCGCCCGAAAATTCACTTTCTTTGGTGCGGGGAATGTCGGCGGTGCCGTAATCGCTCAGCCAGTTGGAAATGCCCGCGCCCACCACCGCGGCTTTGAAGCGCGTGGTCTGCGTGATAACCCAATTGGTCAGGAAACCGCCATAGGAATAGCCGGTCACACCCAGGCGCTTCGGGTCGACGGGATAATGCGCGATGGCATAATCCACGCCCGCCATCACGTCCTGATAGTCCAGCTTGCCCCAGCCATTCCAGGTGGCCCACAGGAATTTTTCGCCGTATCCGGTGGACCCGCGCGGGTTCGTGTAGAGCACGGCGTAAGCGTTCGAAAGCCATTGGATTTCGAAGTCGAACTCGCTGCCGAAAGCCATGTGCGGTCCGCCGTGAATGTTGAGGATCAGCGGATACGGAGCTGTTTCCAGATGATCGCGGCTTCACGATCCAACCTTCGATGCGCGTTCCGTCTTTGCTCGGGAAATGAATACGCTCGGCCGGGTTAAGATCCACTTCGCTCAGAAGCTTGTCATTGAACCGGCTGAGTCTTGCTTTCGCCGCTGCCATCGCATGTTGGCCGAGAACGCTTCGGATGGATGCGTGGCGATCTTGCGCGGCGTACGCGATGCGATCGAAATGTTCTGAGAAGCTGAAGCCGTCCGATACGATCGCTCGCCTTTGGTGATTTGCACCGGTGCACCGCCCGCCGCGGCCATACGGAACAGATGGCCATCGCCGCCCACTTCGGACCGGAAGTAGATCGTTTCGCCGGTCCATTGCGGCGCGTCGGGGATCAGGTCGAAATCCGGAGTTAGATTTTTCATGGAACCGCCGTCTGCCGGCATGCGATAAAGATCGACAGCAGCGCCATACTTCTGGTGCGCTTGAAGGATCAGATTCAGCCCCTGGCTGCGGAGGAACGCGAGATGCTTTCCATCGGGCGACCAGGTGGGCGACGCATATTCGAATCCATCATCGGTCAGGCGGCGAATCTGTCCTTGCAAATCGACAATCCACAGATCGGCGCGCTCATAGGAGTATTCGTCGCGTTGATGGGAATCGGCGATCAGGGCCAGGGCGCCGCTATCGGGACGCCACGCGGCTGCCGTGACATCCACGTTCAGGTGAGTGAGCTGCTTCGCTGCGCCGCCTTCGCGAGCCACCACGTACAACTCGGCCGGCGGCGTCGCGTGCGGATCGCGAGGATCGGGCAGATAGCCGCGCTGGTCGAAGCGAATGTTCATCCAGTCGTAAATTTTCCCTTTGAACCGCTGGTCGAGCTGTTTTTCGAAAGGCGATTCGGCGGGCGGATTGGCAGGGCGGCGGAGTCTTCTCTGGTGAAAGCGATGAAGCGATTATCGGGCTGAAAATCGGCATGCCACCGACGCCAGGAATCTGGAACGCGTCTCGCGTCGTTGAGAGCGCCGTCCATGTGAAGGAACCAGATGTCGCCTCGGCGCCTTGGGATTTGCGATCCGAGCGAAAGGCGAGCAGCTTTCCGTCGGGGCTCCAGCGCGGAGCGGACGCGTTAAAGGACCTCGCTGGTGAGCCTCTTCGCGGGCGCCGATCCATCGGACGGGCTGATCCAAAGTTCGGTATGACGCCGGTTCTCGGCCTCGATAATGTTGGTGCGGACGAAGACCACCCAGCGGCCATCCGGGGAGATCGCAGGACTGGAGGCGGTCTCGATGCGGTAATAATCTTCCAGGGCGAGCGGCCGTCCAGCGTCGGACCGGTCGAAAGGCAAAGAACGCCCAGACCAAGACGGCAACGCATGTCATATTCTGATTCTGCATTCGGTATTCTTCTTTTTACTGCGCTTCTTCGATCACTCCGTTCAAGCCCGCGCGCCAGGTGCAGGTCCGCCCAGTGGAATTCGGTCCTCAGCATCTGGGCGATGTCGTCCTTGGATTTCTTCGCGCGATTCATTTCACGAACGCGCGCCACCAGCTTCATGGTGCTCTGGCGGTAATCGGCCATCTCTTGCTTGGTGGCGATCGGCCCGTGGCCGGGAACCACGGTATCGAAATCGAGCTGCAGCGCCGAACGCAGCGTGCTGGGCCATTCCACCGCGCTGCCGCCGCCCGAATAATCGATCAGCTCGGGAACGTCGTCGCCCTTGGTGTACATGTCGCCGGCCGCGAGAACGCGATCGGCCGGGAACAGCACCACCACGTCGCCGTTGGTGTGCGAGCGGCCGAAATGATAGAGCGCCACGTTCTTGCCGCCGAGATAAATGTGCGCGTGATGTTCGATCACGATGTCGGGAAGGCCAGGCTGGTTGGCCACCACCATTTGCTCGCGAGCTTCCTGGGACGCCACCACCTTCACGTCCATGGCCTGGAACTTGGCGTTGCCGCCGCTATGGTCGCCGTGGTGATGCGTGTTGATCACGTACTTCACCGGCTTGTCGGTGATCTTTTTCAGCTCAGCCATGATGCCGGCGTGATCGATATCGAATTTGTCGTCCACCAGCAGCACGCCGTCATTGGTGATCAGCGCCGTGGTGTTGCCCGGCACGAAATCGTTGTGGATTACGTACAGGTCGTCCTTGAGCTTGATGGTGTTCAGCTTCGAGGGCTGATTTCCAAACTGCGTGTACGCGGTGAACAAGGCGCCGCCAAGCGAACACGGCCGCGGACAATCGAACAACGGAGCTTTTGCGCATGGGCGAAAAGTATATCAAGTCCGCTGTAGCAAAGGGCGCAACTCGCGAACGGATTTGAGCTTTTCCAGATTCATCGTGGTCTGGATGAGTTTGTCGCAGCGCTCGGCGCCGAGGACCGGCGTCATCAGGTCGCGGCATTTCGCGACCACTTCTTCGCGCGGCATCGGGTTTTCGGCGGTGCCGCGGACGGCTTTTACCGTTTCCGTCATGCGCGATCCGTCCGTCAGCGTTACTTCGACGATGGCCTCGCGAGCGGGCAACTGACGCTCGAGCTCGGCATCGGGAATAAGCTGCACTTTAGCGCGCTGCTTGAGGACGGCCGGATCTTGCATGCGCGCCTTATCGTGCGCGGCTTTAAATGATGCTGTTTTGTCGATCAGCATGACCGCGATCATGTGCTGCATACAAATGTCCGGCATCTCGCGATTGTTCACCAGCGCAGCTTCGCTGGTGGCCACGCGAACCGTGACTGTCTTGCACCTGATCCGGTTCGAAGGGGTGCTTCTTGAGAATGATTTCGAGCGCGTCGAGCGGAGCCTGAATCGGCGAGCCTACGGTCCACTTCTTGATATTGGTGCGCGTGATTTCGTAGCGTTCGCCGAGCTTCTCGATTAGTTTCGCGGGATCGGCCTGCGGCGCATAGTCGGCCAGAAAGTTATCCTGGCCTGACAAAACATCGTCGACGCCCGTGGCGCCGGCTTGAACCAGTAACGCCGCGGTGATGCCGTTGCGCGCGGGCATACCGGCGAACAGGAACGCCTTCTCGATGTGATCCGTATCGCGCTGCCAGGTTTTGATTCCCGAAGCCTGCTGCGAGGCATAGTCGATCAGCCAGCGCATCTGCTGTTCGTTCAAGCCGGCGGCGCAACCAGCGGCAGCGGCCGATCCAAAAGTGCCTGCCAGAGCGTGCGTGCTGATGTGGGTCGCGGTTTGAAAGCCGCCGATGCCCACCGTCATCGTCACGCGGGTTCCCACGTCGTAACCGAGCGCGACGGCGCGCAGGAATCGCGATCCATCGATGTTGAATTGCTCGCCGGCCGCCAAGGCCGCAGGTACCACCGAAGCGCCCGGATGGGATTCCGAGGGCGCGTGCGAATCGTCCGTTTCGTCCGAATGAGCCAGCATCGCGTTTGAGAACGCTGCTTCAATGGCGCCGCACACCACGTCGGATGCCGCGACAGTGGCCGTCTTCTCCGCGGAATGAGCGCGAGCGAAGTTGATCGCAAAGCGGCCGGGCGCGAGTTCGGAGCCGGAGACCATGGCGGCGAATGTGTCCAGGATATGCTGCTTCGTTTTTTCGAGCGCTTCTTCAGGCAGTGGGCGGCTTCCAGCCTCGCTCATGTAGGAGCTGAGTTTAGCCATCGTCGGACTAACCGCTGAGCTCGCGGCCGCCAGCGGAAGAGCGGTTGCGGCTGCAACAAAGGATCGCCGCGTCATATTATTTGGCATATTTATTTAACCTGATTTCGAAAAACTACTCCGCCTTTCATGACGAATTTCACGCGCTGCATTTCGGTGATGTCGGCCAGCGGATCGCCGGAGACGGCCACCAGGTCGGCATATTTGCCTGCTTCCACGCTCCCGACTTGCTTCCCCAACTCAAAGTTCAGGCTCTCCGCGGCGGAGCTGGTGGCCATTTGCAGGGCCTGCGCCGGCGTCATGCCCCATTTCACGTAATAAGCGAACTGAAACGCTTGGACGCCATGGCCAATGGTGTAGGCGCCGCTTCCGAACACCTCTTTCACGCCCGCCGCGACCAGCCGTTTAAAACTCAGTTCGGTGAGACGAAAGCGCGTGGTGTGGCCGCCGCTGGCCTTCAGGTCGCGCCCTTCCATATCGCCGATCAGATCCCAGAGAGTTTGCATCACCGGGCGCTGGGTCCCGTCCCACAGCGGCTTCTTGAACAACCGAATGGTTTCGTCGTCCAGGCCTTCGGCGCCGGTGACGCCGACAATCACGTGCATCGGCATGTCCACGCCCGCTTCCAGGCAATTGCGCAGACCTTCGCCGCCATAGGCGTGGCAAGCCACTCGCAGTCCGCGGCGATGCGCCTCATCGACGATAGCCTGGTTCTCTTCCAGCGTGAGCGATGGAACGTTGATCATTTTCCCATCGGGAGTAAAAGCTCCAGCGCCTGCGGGATCCGGATAACCGCCGCCCTCATAATCCTCGGTGTCGTAGACTTTGATCCAATCGACCCCGTAGTGCGAGTGTTCGCGAACGGCGGCGCGCGCCAGCCACGGTGAATTGACATCGCCCGAGAGTTGCCATGCATTGGGTCCGCCGGTTTGGCCGAACGGCGTCACCACCGACGGCGCGGGATAGTAACCGGCGGCTCGCGGATTCAACTGCGGCCCGGCAACCTGCAAGCGCGGTCCGGGAACCTGCCCTTTGTTGATGGCGTCGCGCAACTCCACCGTGGCGTAGGTGAACGGCGAGCCCATGTCCTGCAGCGTGGTAAAGCCCGCGTTCAAATCTTTGAGCGCGTAATTCAATCCGGAAAACGCCGCGCGCGCATCGTTGGGCTGCTGTTCCTGCATCAGGTGTACGTGACGATCGATCAGGCCGGGCAGCACGGTCGCGCGGCTGAGGTCGATCACTTCAGCGCCCTGCGGAATCTGAACGCGATCGGCTCCGCCAACTGCGGTGATGCGGTCGCCCTTAACAAGGATGATCTGGTCCTTGAGCATCGCGCCCGATTTTGAATCGAATAACCGGCCGGCGCGGATCGCGACGCCTTGCGCGGGCGGCGATCGCATGTCCATGTGAGAGGCGTCGAACGGTCCCGCTTCAGGACGAGTGCCTTGCGCGTGAATAGGCGTGCTGCTGACGGAGAAAATGAGCAACAGGTGCGAAAGGCGGATTTTCATTGCAATACTCGGGTCGCTGCCAGTATACAATGGCTGGCGGAGCGTTATGGCAAAACAATTGATGGCAATGGTCGCATTGGGCTTCTCGCTGGTCGGTGCGTTGCCGGCGCAAAACGGAAAAGGCGGAGCTTGTGACCGGGCCTGTCTCGAAGGCTTCGTGGATCAGTATCTGGACGCCGTGACCGCGCACGATCCCAAGCTTGCGCCCTTGGCGAAAAACGTGAAGTTCACCGAGAACGGGCAGAAGCTCGCGATCCCCGATGGTCTGTGGAATTCGATGGTGGCCAAGGGTACGTATCGTTTGTTCGTCGACGATCCGCAGGCGGGTTCGGTGGCGTTCATCGGGACCATCAAAGAAGAAGGCCGCACCTCCGCCGAGCCCGTAGCCGGCGTAATCGCTCTGCGGCTGAAACTGGAGAATCGCCAGATCGCGGAGGTGGAAACGTTCGTGGTGCGAAATCCGATGACGGCCGAGCGTTTGGAGAAGATCGGCACGCCGAATCACCTGTTCTTAGAAGCGGTGCCTGAGGCGCAACGCATGTCGCGCGCCGATTTGATCAAGACCGCCAACATGTATTTTTCGGGTATGCAGCAAAATGATGGAAAAGGCGTTTATCCTTTCACCGACGATTGCAATCGCATCGAGAACGGAATGCAGACCACCAACGCGCCTTTGAAAGACGGCCAAGCCAGGCCGGACCCGGCGACAGCCACGAATTACTCTTCCGCGTGGGGCTGCAAGGAGCAGTTTCAATCGGGCCTGCTGCATTTCGTAACGCGCATTCGCGACCGGCGCTACGTCGCGGTGGATCAAGAGCGCGGGCTGGTATTCAGCTTTACATTTTTCGATCATTCGGCCGGAAAGACGCGGCATTTTGAGACACCCAACGGCCGCGCGGTGGTGGCCGGGCCCACGCAACCGTGGACCTGGGAAATCGCTGAGATGTTCAAAGTGGAGAATGGCAAGCTGCACCAGATCGAAGCCGTGCTCGATCGTGCGCCGTATGGCATGACATCCGGATGGAGCACTTGGGATGAAGGAATGACGGACCGCGCGCGCGACGTGACCGGGGGCCGATGAGTATCCCTCGTGTTCTTTGTCTCCCTTGTATTCCTCCCCGAGCTTGTATTCCTCCCCTGGGTTTTTCATCGCGAAATCGTTTCAAGCGCCAGATTGTTCGTTCGTGGGCCCAGCCAACCGATGGCAAGCATCACCATCAGCATGCTGCCTGCGATCAGCGTGAAGACGCCGGGAACGCCGAAGCGGTCCAGAATAAATCCGATCACAAACGAGCTGAAGACCACCGAGATGCGGCTCCAGGAATAGACGAAGCCGACGGCCAGGGCGCGGATGCGTGTGGGATAGAGTTCGGCTTGATAGGCGTGGCCTGAGAACGACAGGATATTGTTCGCAAGCGTGAGCAGCTACGCCGAAAAAGATCAGCAGCCCGGCAGCAGTCATTTGTCCAAACAAAAGGCCGAAAACAGCAATCGCGAAGGCGGACAAAACAATTTGCCACTTGCGCTCCAGTTTATCGGCGATACTGGCGGCCAAGAGCGGTCCAAACGGTGCGGCGATGGCGATGATGAACGTGTAGCGCAGGCTGCTGGTGACGGTGACGCCGCGCTTGATCAACAGCGTCGGCACCCAGTTCGAGAAGCCGTAGAAGCCGACGGTCTGGAACAGCTGAAACACAATCAGCATGATGCTGCGGGTGCGGTACGGCGGCCGCCACATTTCGGAAAAGCTGGCGCGCCCATGCGCCGGATTTACGTTGACGCGCTGCGCCAGCCAGACGGGGGCTTTCGGGAATCCGCCTTCGTATCCACCAGACCACGATCGCGCCCGTTGCGCCCAGCAACACCACCCAGCGCCAGCCATCCAGTCCGAAAGGCGCGCGTGGGACTAGCAGCCACGCGAGCCAGCGCCACCACCGGTACAGCGCAAAACTGGATGGCCTGGTTGATGGCGAAGGCGCGGCCGCGCAGGTTGGCTGGCACCAGTTCGGTGAGATACGTGTCGATGGTGACCAGCTCCACGCCCACGCCGATGCCAGAGATGAAGCGCCACAGGTTGAGACCGAAGGCATGCTGCTGGAACGCCATGACGACGCTCGCGACTGTGTACCAAAGCAGCGAGTAAGTGAATATAGTACGTCGGCCAAAACGGTCGGCCACGAAACTGACCAGCGCCGTTCCGATGAAGAGTCCGGAGAACATGGCGGCCACAAAGCCGGCAATCCCGGTGGAGCTGAAGATGCCCGAGCGCACCAATCCCGGCGCGATGTAGCCCGCGAAGAAGATGTCGTAAAACTCGAAAAAACCACCGAGCGAGATGAGCGCAACGCGCGGCCATACGTTGGTTGGCACAGTTACAATTGAGCCGGGGCTGCCGTATGACGTGGAACGCAAGGAGACTGGGCTTCATTGTACTGCCGCTCTTGCTCGCGATCACAGGCCTGGGCCAGCGCTTCCGATCTCAGCAAGAAGAAGAGGAAGGTCCGCGGCCGATATTTCCTTCTCAGGCCGAGTTTCATTTTGTTCGCGTGGAGTACACGGACCTGCCGGAATATCACCGCTTCTTTGGATTCGCGTCGCGCGGCGCGCGCGGTGAAGGCTGGTGGGTGGTGGATTGGCCGGACGCGGACGATCATTTCTCCCAAGGCGTCCAGCGGCTCACCCGCATCGCGACCGGCGACCCGCGCCACATGCGCTTCACTGACGAACACTTGTTCGATTATCCGTGGGTGTACGCCACGCAGACCGGCTGGTGGAATCTAAGCGATGCCGAAACAGCGCGGCTGCGCGATTACCTGTTGCGCGGCGGGTTCCTGGTAGTGGACGATTTTTGGGGCGCCGATCAGTGGGAGACTTTTCGCCAGACTATGGCCCGCGTGCTGCCGGGACACGCCATTAGCGAACTGGCCGAAACAGATTCCGTGATGCATGTTCTTTACGATATCCAGGATAAGGATCGGACCTTCATTCCAGGGACGCGGCATCTGCGGCGCGGGCCGGGTGGCACGGTGCGCGTCTATCAGCCCGAAGGCTCCATGCCGGCGTGGCGCGCCATGTACGACGACCACAACCACATGGTAGTGGCGGTGAATTTCAACACCGACGTCGGCGACGCATGGGAGTACGCGGATTCACCGATTTATCCCGCCGAGATGACCGCGCTGGCATATCGCTACGGCATCAATTATCTGATCTACTCGATGACGCATTGATTGCCCAACTCGCCGCCAAGTTCAATGACCCGCTGCCGCAAGCTCTCCGCGTCCACCTGGCCGGTGAACGGTTCGCCGACGCGTACCGTCACTCTGTGCCGCAGCCTCAAGCGGGAAGCGAATAGCCGCCCGCCTTTCAGGCTGAAGGCGTGGCCCCACAAACCGTCCAGGTACACCGGGATCACGGGTGTCGAATCCAGGCCCCGCAAGATCACCTCCACGCCGCGCTCGAAGGACTTCACGTTCGAGGTGCGTGTGATTTCGCCTTCGGGAAAAATGCCCACCAGCGCCCCGTTTTCGAGTTCGGTGCGAGCATTGCGCAGCCCACGCAGCGATTCTTTCGGCGAATTCGTGGAGATGGGGATGGCGTAGAACAGGCGGCCGAACCAATGCAGCCATTTGTTTTCGTATAGCGGCTGCCACATCAGAAAACGAATGAAGCGGGGAGTGGCGCAGCCGATCAGGACGGCGTCGGCGTAGGAGACATGATTGGAGACGATGAGTGCGCCGCCCTTCCGGGGAATGTTCTCCGCGCCAATGATGCGGATTTTAAAGAACAGATTGGCCAGGCACCAAACGACGAAACGAACGAATGCAAGCACTACACACGATCATATTCAAGAAGCTTGTGAGCCGCCCGAAGAGTCTGGCCGGAGTGGCTAGAATTCGTTGGATTCCGGCTTGAACAGGAACGTGAGGACCATCTGGCTTTCAACCGTCTTCGTGCCTTCACGAGCGGGACGAAAGCGGGACTCACGCGCGGCGCGCAGGGCCTCCGTCACCAGCAAATGTGCGCTTTCGCCTTGGGTTGAAGTAACACGCGCGCCGGTGACCTTTCCTTCTTGATCGATCGCCACCACCACGCCCACACGAACTTCCGATTGGATCTTCGGCTTTACTTTGGCCGGAATATCCAGCGGAATCAGCGGGCCGATGAAGGGCTCGGGCGTTCGGGCCGACACCATTTTGACCGCCGACTGCGCGCTATTCTTCGGCGCCGGCGTGGGAACCGGCAGCACCGGCGCGGCCGGTGGCTTCGGCTTTGTCGTCGGCAATGTTTCCACGGATGCGAATCGCGCCCACTGGTGGCGCATTACGGGAAATGTAAGACCAAGCAGGATGACCATCGCCGACGCCATGGTCGCGGCTACAACAGACCAGCTTCGGGTCTTTTGCGGCACTGCCGCCTGGCTCGGCGTGGTCTCAGCGAGCGGGGCTGGGGCGATCGCGGGGGCTGGTTCCGGGACTGTCGTTGCCTTCGTTTCTAGAGCCGCCTCCGTTTCTAGAGCCGCCTGCGTTTCTAGAGCCGCCTGCGTTTCTAGAGCCGCCTGCGCTTCTAGTGCGGGCTGCGTTTCCGGAACCGGCAGCGCTTCTGCGGCGATCGGCGCTTCTGCAGCCAGCGGTGCTTCCGCAGCGATGGGCGCCTCTGGAACGATCGTCTCTTCCGGTGCAGCCAATTGCGGCAACTGGCGGGGAGCTTGCGCCCAAAACGTTTCCATCGCCGACAGAAGTTTCTGAAACCGCTCTTCGGCGATGTCGGGATTACTGTTGATTTGTTGCACTCTGCGCGTCTGCTCGGCCACTTCGCCTTCCAGCAGGCCGATGCGCCGCGAGAGGTTGGATTCCATGTCGCGGACTAATTTGGCCGGATCGGCCGCCAACGCCTCCCGCTCGCGCCGGTCTTTGAAGAGGCGGCGTCCGGCGACGCTTCCATTCATCACCGCGGGCAACTGCGTTTCCGGTGATTGCTCCCCGGCGGCTGTCGGCCAGCAGCTTGATCTCTTCGCCAAACCGCATGGCATCGCGCTTGGAAAGGCAACGCCATTCGGCGGGCTCGGTTTCCTGATCGGATTGGTATAGCCCGAATCCAACCAGCTCGTCTTCGCCCAGAAAATCGGCGATGCGCGTGAACTGCGCGATGGTGGCGCGGCGCAGCGAAGTGGCGCCCGAAAAAGCGGCGCCGAAAGCCTGCACTTGCTCCGACGAAACGGGCCCGCCATATTCGGCGGTGAAGTTGAGAGATTCGGCGTCGAAATCCGACGCCAGCCACTCGCCGCGATCCGCTTCGATGTGCACGTCCTCAGCCAGCAGGTAAAAGAATTTGCGGGTCTCTTCGACGACGCTTGCCATCTTGTCGAGCGGCACTCCGGCCATGCGCCGGTTCAATTCGATGCGAACGCGCAGGCGCGCCATTTACTTCACCTCCCTGCCGGCCATTGCCGGGCCGGCGATAGTCGTAACCGCCGCCACCGGTTTCGCGGCGGTGAAAGCGGCTAAAATGCGGTCCAGCGCAACGCGCAGATTGTGCCAGGCCTCCAAACAGTCGGGCATCAGTTGCACGATGCGATCGCAATAGCGCGCGGCGGCATGATGGTCCTGCGCGTTCCAGCGCCACAGTGGCCAGGCCCTGCAAGGCCGCCGGCGATTGCGGAGAAATTTTCAACAGGCGCTGCGAATAGTCGCGTACACGATCCAGATCGTAGGTTTCGATGCCCAGCGCGATCAAGTTAGACAAAGTCTCTTCGGAATTCGGATCGGACTCGAGCAGAGCTTCATAAGCGCTTCCCGGCTTCGCCGAACCGATGCAGCAGTTGCAAAGCGACCGCCTTTCCAAACGCAGCCGGACCTTCCAGCGCGTCCGAACACTGCCCGAAGCAAGCCAGCGCTTCATCCAGGCGATTCAGATACAGCAGGCTGGCGACCCAGGCCCAGGCGGGCGGCATCGCGTCGCGCTTGGTTAGAACCAGCGTCGAACGACAGCGCCCGTTCGAAGGCTTGGCAAGACGCATCCCAGCGATCCGAGCGTTGCAGGCAGAGCGCCAGATTGTATTGCGCGTCGGCGTTGTCGGGCTCCGAATGCACCACCGCGAAGTAGCTCAAAGCCGCAGTCGTGAAAGCGGCCCAAGGCAAACTCAATCTCGCCGCGAACGGTGTAAAGGTAGGGGTTGTATTCGTTTGGATTGGCCAGCGCGCCCAGCGCCTCTTCCATCCGTCCCGCGGAGCGCAGCGCCAGTGCGGCGTCGATCTGCGGTTGAACGCCCGGCGGTAGCGAGATCTCAATAATGTTGGAAGCCTGCCCCATGTCCAGCCTCACACCAGCTCCGGTTGCTTGCCGCTAGGCCACGCGCTTTCGGCGGGTTGGAAAGTTCGCTGCCCGCTGCGAATCATCTTGGGGACAACCATTTCCCAAGTTGTAATTTCCGACCCTGCGCGGGAATCCTGGTCCGCGCGTTGTTCCACCAGCGGCGCAGAAACCACCACTGGCACCAGGGCCAGGCTCGGGGCTGGAATTTCGACGCGAGTCCGAGGGCCCGTGGCCTCGATGGGATTCAAGTGTGCGAAGAGCGTCACCCACGTGACGGCGAAGTGAAAGTCTCTGGCCTGCACTAAAGCTTGTTCGGGGCTGGGGTCGCGGGAGCCAAGGCTCTCGATCACGGTTAGCGGAGCAACCGAACTAGCCTTTGGATTTCCCATCATCTACCTCGCTATTACAAGATGTTCCCGGCCACGTAAAACCTCGGCATGGCTCGGAGCAACTTAAGTATCGTCGCTTAGCTCCACGGAAATTAGGGTACTAAGTACCAAAAGTTGCTAGGGTCTAGCCAGCCAGGGATTTAGGCGGTTGGGATTTCCAAATTGCTCGGCGAGCAACCACCCCGTGAAGCGGCGAAGGCATGGCGAAAACGGGACACTGGGGGCGGCTGGCTGAGACCGATAGAGCCGAGGGACGGGCGGCCGAATCGCCCTCCGAAAAAGCCCTGCCCCGATTATCCTGGCTCTTTTGGCCGCGGCGCTCGGAGTGGGCGCTAAGCCGGTCCGTGTAGTTTTTTCGTCAATTGTTACCGGACGAAATAGTCAACGCCGGGTGACCGGGATCGCGTCAGGTCACCAAAACCGCGGTACCTGACGCGGATCTCCCGGCATTCATTCGTGCGGAAGACTCAGATGCACATCATTTGGAATCAGTTTGGGTTTCGCATCCAACGTCTCCGAGCACGCTTGGCATATCGGGAGATCTATATTGTTGGTTTGCGTTGGAGCGCCGCATCGGTAACAGCTCGCCATAATATTTCAATTAAGGCATCCCTGGGCAGTCAGGTCTGTTCAATAATGCTCACCCCTGTGCTGTCAGTGTGATCGCTAAGGCAGGAGTATTGAGCCTGTAATATTCGCCCTTTATTGGTGGTCCGTTCTACCCGGAAATAAGAGGGCGCCCTGGCGCTTACGGAGGTTCCCCGGAAAGCGCAACTGTTCTCAATTGCTCACCTGTGGTTTTTGGTTGACGCCGGTCGCAGCATTTAGCATTTTCGCTTCCCGTCCCGTCGCATGCTAAAATCAGCTTTCCTTTCCGCCGAAACTGACCATGGATGGAATGCAGGAAGAGACGCTCGAAACTTCCGAGGTGGAGTACCGCCCCTACCAGGAAGAGACCCAGCTCGCCCGGTACATCCAGCACTACCCGCGCAGCTTCACGCGCAATCCGTCGCAGGTTTTAATTGACCGGCCGTTGACGCTGTCAGAGCTGACTGGCCCCCTGGCTCTCGACGAGCGGTTGGGGATCAGCGGCGAAGATATCGCGCGCCTGACGCCTGCGGGTCCGCGAGCGATCGGGCAATATATCGAAGTAACCGGGCGCGTGGTGGATGAAGATGGCGCGCCGCTGGCCGGCTCGATGATTGAGATCTGGCAGGCCAATTCCGCCGGCAAATACGTCCATGAGATGGATCGCCATGAGGCGCCCGTCGATCCTAACTTCAGTGGCCTGGGCCGCTTCGCTACCGATGCCGAGGGACGTTACAAGTTCCGCTCCATCAAGCCGGGAGCCTATCCGGTGACGGAATCGGACTGGTGGTGGCGTCCGCCGCACATTCACTTTTCTATTTTTGGCCCCAGTTGGATGAGCCGGTTTATCACGCAGATCTTCTTCCCGGGCGAGCCGCTGAACGAAACCGATCTTCTGCTCAACGCGGTGCAAGATCCCGAAGCGCGCGATCGATTGATCTTTGAGACCACACCCACCGTGGTTGGCGCGGTGAATTATCTGACGTTCCGCCGCGACTTCGTGCTGCGCGGCAAACGCCGGACGCCGGCGCTGGATTCGAATGCTCACTTCGCCCTACTGCACCATCGGACCGTTCTTTCCCGGCGGCTTTGTCAGCGGCTTCGAGGATCTGACCACGTTTCAGGGTAAACAAGCGCAAGGCCAACACATCCATTTAACCGGGCGCGTGGTGGAGGAAGGGAATCGCCCCATCCTGAATGCGATCATCGAAATCTGGCAGCCGGACTCGAACGGCGTATTTCGCCACCCGCTCGATCCCCGCTTTCATCTTGCCGACCCCGGCTTTTTCGGTTGGGGCCGCGCACGTACCGACGCCGAAGGCCGGTATTCGTTTCGCACCGTAATGCCCGGCGTTAGCAGCGGCGACGACAGGCAGCGCTGCCCGCATCTCAACCTCATGCTCCTCGCGATCGGCCTGACCCGCCGTCTGGTCACCACGGTGTTCTTCGGCGCGCCCGATAATGTTCGCGATCCGGTGCTGGATTGCGTCGCCGACCCCTCAGCCCGCGCGCGCATGTTTGCCCGCCGCGAAAACGACGTCTATCGCTACGATATTGTCACCCGAGGCGAATCCGAAACACCCTTTTTCGTGGACTGACTATTTTCATCGGCAGGCCGAGCCGCGACCAAAGGGAGCGTTCCCCTATTGCACCCACCACTGCACCGAGTCCGACGCCGCTGTGAAAAACTCGTCGCGGGAACTCCCCGCATCACTTTTCGTCCAATTGCCGGCCGGCTTGTAGTTCGGATCGTGATATGCCCACAACTGCCCGCGATCATTGTGCACCAAAATGGGTGCGCCGGCAGTGCAGTCGTAATTCTCGTTGTCGATAGTGAAAGTAAGATGTTTGCCGTCTACCACACCTACCTGTTCGAAGGGACGCTGATCCACGGCCTCGGTGGAAAAGAAATAGCCGCCGCGCCCGGGGATATAGAACATCGCGTATCGCCCCGCCACGTCAGCGCCCGCACCCCCTGGCGACGCCGGCTGTCCGTGAATGGAAACCTTCAGCCCCGAAAACCGGATCTGCGCTGAACCCGCCGCTCCAGCGCTCGCGCCTCCCCGTTGGCCGAACAGGATCTGGACTCTATCGGTCAGGTTCTGCTCTAATCCCGGATTTGTGGGGATGGGAATGGAGAACCCTTCGCCCGAATTGAGCAGTGGCGATTCCAGCGACGCGGACAGCGTGGGCGTCGGCTTGCCGCCATCGGCATTGGGGAAGCGGGTGGCGAAGGCTTCGGTCGCGGACTTGGCGGTGACGCGAAAGTTCTGCCCGTCCGCGGTCCGCGTCACTTGCAGTTCGTAAGCGAAAACAGCCAGGCCGTTTTCATCGCGAAAAATCCGATAGAAGCTGTCGCCGGTGGCCGGTTCAAGACTGGTCTTCAATGTTACGGGCGTAGCATTGTCGGAACGGAGTGCAATGGTCATTTGGAGGCCGTTGCTCAGGGACACGCGGGCTGAGCCTTGGGCGTAACAGGATACGGCGGCCAGGAGTAGTAATGGAATGCGCATCATTCCGTCTCATGCACCCCGAGGGCCAAACGGACCGATTGGACCGGCATGTCCTTCCAGTGCCGGCTCAGGTTATCGATGCTCATGAAGGATCGCGACTCCATCCGATCGATATACAAACGCCCGTGCAGATGATCGATCTCATGCTGGAGAATGCGCGCGTACCAGCCTTGGGCTTCCACCCGGTGCGGCTCGCCGCGTTCATCCCAATATTCGACGGCCACTTCTCGCGAGCGCTTCACCAGCGCGCTGAAGCCGGCCAGACTGAGGCAGCCTTCGAAGAAGTCCACCTGTTCTTCGGATTGCTCCACGATGCGAGGGTTGACGAGCACCTGAAAAGGCACCGCGTGGCGCTCGCGTTCGGCCAGACGATCGGCTGAGATGTCCTTGGAGTATTCAGGGCGGTCTTCGATCACCGCGAGTTGCAGCGGCAAACCGATTTGAGGCGCGGCCAGGCCGACACCCGGAGCGTCGCGCATGGTCTCGTGCATCCACGCGATGAGTTGCTGTGTTTCCGGTAGCGCGATTTCTTCTTGCAGTAAGGGGCGGGCACGCTGCCGCAGGACGGGTTCACCTACCTGAACGATCTTGAGCCGCACGCTTTGATTCTAGCGGCTCGACGGGAGAGACGACGGCCGCTAGTGTTGGCGCGGATCAAATCTTAACCGCCCGGGGCGCTATTGGGGCCGCTGCCGGCCAGTATGGCAACCACGGTTCCCAGAATGTTGGCAATGCTCAACGCTACCTGTGGCAGAGTGACGGCGGAGGCGGCAGCCAGGAATCCGGCCATGAGCGCGTATTCCACCAGGTCCTGCCCATGGTTGTCCTTCCATATCTTCAGTTTCAAGCTTGTGTTCATGATTTTCGTCATCCACTTTGCCTCCTCAGCACGTCATGATTCTCGCAGCCAGGCATGATCGGTGAAAGGCCCTAATGTACCGATTTCGATGAGCCGCTAGAACCAGGGGGCGAGTTGTACCAGAGCGGGTTTTGATCTAGTACTGAGATGGGAATTTGGGGGAAAATAAGGAAGACAAGGAATGCAGGCAGGCGTGACTATCGCCCGGGCGGAAAGCGACTCGGAGATCGCGGAAGTCCGTGATTTGTGGCGGGAGTATTGGGAGTCGATCGGCCTGCCGCTGGATTTTCAGGGCTTCGGCGCCGAGCTGCAGGGCCTGCCGGGAGTCTATGGCGTCACGGGCGGGGCGCTACTACTGGCTAGATACCAGGATCAACCGGCCGGGACCATCGCGTTACGACGCCTGGACGCCACCTCAGGCGAAGTCAAGCGGCTCTACTTGCGGCCGCGATTTCGCGGGCAGGGATTGGGACGGCGTCTCCTGGAAGCCGTTATCGAGCGGGCGATGGCCATGGGATACGAGTGTTTATATGCAGATACGCTTCCAATCATGATGGAAGCGTTGAGTCTTTACCAGCGAGCCGGCTTCGAGCGCGTGGAGCCTTATTCCAATACTCCAACTCCAGGCGCAATCTATCTGAAACTAAATATAGATGCCGGCGCTTCAGAACCACGACCGTGAGGGAGCGTCCAGCTAAAGACTTTACCCTAATCTGTCGATTGACCTACCGTGGGTGGACTGTATCTTGAATCTCGTCTGGAGTTCCTGCGCGCGAACCAGAACCCGGACGGCGGTTGGAGCTACTTTTCCGGAAAGGGCTCCTGGCTAGAGCCTACCACCTACGCGATGCTGGCCCTGCATGGCACTGGATCGGACCCCGCGCTTGATCGGGCCTGGAAACTGGTGCGTTCCTGGCAACTCCCCGACGGCAGCTTTCAGCCCAGCGGCGAAGTAAAGGACGGAACCTGGGTAACGGCGCTCGCCGTGACTTTGGCGAGTGTTCGCGGAGTCGATGACCCGAGTGTCCGCAGCTTCGGTGGATTGGCTGCTGCGCGTAGTGGGCGCCGAGCACAACATGGTGGACGCGTACCGGATCGTTCCTGCATTTGATCAAGGCCCGGCTGGATGTTTCCCACGAAGGCTGGCCGTGGCGCGACGGGAACGCCACCTGGATTGAGCCGACGGCGCACACGCTGATGGCATTGAAAAAAGTCGACCGGCAGCTACCGCGACGGCTGATGTGGAACGGCGCGTCCGGGATGGCGAGGAACTGGTGCTGAGCCGCCGTTGCACCGATGGCGGTTGGAACTACGGCACTCCGAATATGCTGTATGTCGATCTGCCTTCGTATCCGGAGACCACAGCGCTGGCATTGCTGGGCCTGGATGGCGCAAGGACCCCGAAGTGAACCAGGGGCCTGGAAGTGGCCAAGCGTTTCCACGCCCAGACCAAATCTTCCCTGGAAAAGCCTGGCTCCAGATCGCACTACGGTGTCATGGCCAGGAACGTAGCGGCGCCGCCAGGAGAGCGCCTTCGCTTCCCGCGACGTGATGCTCGGCGTCTCTCGAAGCCTTGGGACATCCGGAAGGAAACTACAAATTGTTCCGTGCGGGAGGAACGTTCATGACCCGGCGCAAATTCGCTATTGCTTTCGGGCGCGGCTGTGGTCGGAGCGCTACGGCGGCATCAAGCTGCAGAAAGTCCAGAAGCCGCCCAAGCTGCCAGAGGGGCCGGCGGGCAACTCGGCGGTCGCGATTATTCGGGCGCGCTCGTATTCTGACGACCTGGTCAGCCGCATGCTGGAAGGCATCCGGCAATGCGGCCTGGACGTGCGCGGCAAGCGAATCCTGCTGAAACCCAACCTGGTGGAGTTCGACCCGGCCACTGTGATCAATACCAATGCCGCGGTGATCGCCGCGGCGGTGGAAGTATTTCACCAGTTGGGCGCCGCGGAAGTGAAGATCGGCGAAGGGCCGGGGCATCGGCGCGACACGCTGGATATGGCGGACGACGCGCGCTATCGCGCCACCATACCCGAAGTTCGAGAGCATCTTTACCGATCTGAATCGCGACGATGTGTCGCCGGTGAAAAACTTCGGCGGTGAGCCGGAGTTCTATTTCCCCAACACCGTGTTGGGCGCGGACCTGATCGTGTCGCTCGCCAAGATGAAGACGCATCATTGGGCGGGAGCCACGCTCTCGATGAAAAATTTCTTTGGCGTGGTGCCGGGATCGGTGTATGGCTGGCCGAAGAACAAGCTGCATTACTACGGAATTCCTGAATCCATCGTGGCGCTGAATCGCCAGTTCGGGCGAAAAGTCCTTCGCGATCGTGGACGGCGTGATCGGGATGGAAGGCAACGGGCCGATCCAGGGCACACCCAAACCGGCGGGCGTGCTGGTGATGGGGAGCGATCTGGTGGCGGTGGATTCCACTTGCTGCCGCGTGATGGGCATCGATCCCGAGAAGGTTAGCTACCTGCGCATGGCGGCCGATCTCGGCCACGTGCGTCCGGAGCGCATCGAACAGCGCGGCGAGACCATCGCATCAGTGCGGACCAACTTCGCGCTGATCGACGATTTCAAAGACCTGCGGCTGGTGTAAATGCTGCAACGAGTCAGTGGCGCTCTGTGGGCGCTCGAATCCGCCTTTGCGCGTCTGCGCAGCACAGAAAACCGCTAGCCATCCTGGTGGCCGGATTGCTTCCGCTAGTGGCGCGCGCCCTCCTGCTTCCCATCCTGCCGCGTACCGCGGCCGGCGATTCAAGACGAATTCAGTTATCTGCTGGCGAGCCGATACGTTCGCCTCATGGCCGCCTGGCGAATCCCACGCCCGCCCTCGCGGAACATTTCGAGACCTTGCAGGAGCTGATGCGGCCGGTCTTACGCGTCCAAGTATCCGCCGCTCTCGGGGCTGGTGATGGCAGCCGGACAGAAGCTCACCGGTCAGCCGTGGATGGCGTATGGCTGAGCATGGGCGTGCTGTGCGCCGTGCTGTGCTGGGCGCTACAGGGCTGGCTCCCGGCGGTTTGGGCGCTGGCGGGAAGCCTGATCGCGGTGCTGCATATCGGAATCGTCAGTTACTGGACCGAGAGCTACTGGGGAGGCGCGCTGGCGGCCATCGGAGGCGCGCTATTGATTGGCGCGCATTCCTCGCTTGATGGAGCGGCCGCGGGGTTCGACAGCGGTGGCTTTTGGGGCTGGATTGGCGATCCTTGCAAACACGCGGCCGTTCGAAGGGCTGGTCTTCGCCGTCGTTTGTTCTGGATATTTGTTCTTTGAATGGACGCGCGCCAAGACCTCCGTCGTGGCGATTTTGAAAAGCGCAATCCTTCCCATGGCGCTGCTGCTGATTCCGGTGGCTGCCTGGATGGCGTATTACAACTACCGCGTCACCGGGCGCGCGCTCGAGCTGCCTTACGTTGCCCACGACAATCAATATGCGCGGCTGGAGCCGGTGCTGTGGCAAACACACGTTCGTCCCCAGCCCGCTTACAGCAGCGAGTTTTTGCGGGAGTTCTGGCAGGCAGGATCTTGAGGCCAAGCAGAAAGCACACCGTGAATTTGTGCAGGCGCACGTTTGGGATCTCTGGATGGTGGTGGGCTTCTTTGTCGGCTGGCCGCTGGCTCTTACCATGCTCCTGGTGGCGCGTCCGCTGTGGCGCGATCCTATCGCTAAGAGAGTTCTGCTGCTGGCTGCATTGGCCTATTTAGGTCCGGCGCTCGATACCCGCGTGTGGCCGCACTATGCCGCTGCCGAGACCGTGCTGGCCTACATGGTCGCCGCCTGCGCTCTGCGCGCGCTAAGGAACGCGTGGCCCGGCGTGGATGGCGCCTGTCTGATGTGGGGCGCATTGCTGGTGTTCGCGCTGCCCACCGCGCTCGGGCTCCTCACCCCCGGGAACCGGTTCCTGCCTGGGTCCAACGAATTTCTTCTGGACGCCAAGCACATGTCCATCGAGCGGCAGCTTAGCAAGCAGCCCGGCGAGCAACTGGTGCTGGTGCGTTATGGCCCGCGCCACCACATGCACGAAGAGCTGGTTTATAACCATGCCGACATTGACTGGATCGAAGATCGTGTGGGCGCGGTCGCTGGGCGCTGAGAAGGACGCCGAATTGATCCGGCACTATCCCAACCGCGAGGTTTGGATGGTGGAAGAGGATGCCGGCGTAACTTTAAGCTCCCCGCAACTGGCGATGTCCCAATGAACGCCGTGGATATAAAGCACGCCAGCCATTGGCGGCGCTGGTTCGGGCCCATGCCGGGACGGCGGGAGGCGCATGCCATGGCGTGGATGGCGCTCGGGATTGGCGTCATTCTGTGCGCCGTTGCTGTGCTGCTCGGTTTTGACGGCCGCACCTTCCTGGGACGGCCGCTGGGCGGAGATTTCGTTGAGTTTTACACCATAGGCAAGATCCTCAACAACTATGCGCCGGCCCGGATCTACGATCTTGAACTGGCCATCGGGCTACAGCACTCCGCGCTCCCCAGCATGCCCCAGACGCAGATGCTGGTCTTTGGGCAGGCGCCTTTCATCGCATCGCTCTTCCGGCCGTTCGCCTTGTTGCCCTACGCCTGGGCGTATATTGCGTGGCTGGGATTTTCGGCCGGTCTTTATATGGCCGGGCTGGCTCTCTTGTTCCGCACGCTACGGCTGAGCGCCGAAGACCGCAAAACCGGCTTTTTGCTGGCGCTTTCTTCCACGCCATTTCTGTTCGAGACCTGGATCGGCGGACAAATGTCGGTGGTGGTCTTCTTTATATGGGTGCTTTTCTTCTGGTGCCTGGAAAATAACCGGCGATTTCTAGCCGGTTTCGTTCTGGCGCTATGCCTGTTCAAACCGACGCTGGTGGCGCTTCCGGCTCTGATGCTGCTGGTGGGCCGCCGCTGGCGCGTGGTGTTCGGGCTGCGCGTCGGGCGCGCATAACGATGGCGTTGCTTTCGATCCGCGACGGTGGGCCTGGACGGTTGCCGGGCTTGGTTCCGGGCCTTGGCGATGAACGGAAATGCGGTGGCCGGAAAAATAGCGCAGACCGCGGAGGCTGCGCACCAGGCCAAATACGTCGATATTCTTGCCTTTAGCCATTTGCTGTTTGGTAATTGGCTGGCGCTAGCCGATATCTTCTCTATCGCGGTGGCGGTGATGGCGCTGGGTTGGCTGGGCCTGGAGTGGTGGCGATCGGACAGCTCTGTGATGGACCGGCCACTTTGGGCGGCTACCCTGTGCTTCGCCCTAGTGGTCAACCCGTATGTTCCGATTTACGATGCCGTCCTGCTGGTGGTTGCGGTCGCACTGGCGGCGTCGGCTCGCCAGGCGCTCGCGTTCTGGCTCCTGCTGCTCTACATGATTCCTTGGGTAACTCAATCATTCGCCGAGTTCTTACACCTTCAGTTGATGACGTTGGCCATGGCGGGTTTCGGTATTTGGGTGCTGGAAACGGCTAGTCGGACCTAGTGTGAGCCATTCTAAACCGTGGCGGGAAGAAAGTACTATGACAGCCCCGGTTCAGCCTCGGGCGACGGGGCGATTTCAGCTGCGTTCTAGGGGCTTACCCTGATTTAACGTACCGGCTTGGGGTGATAACTTACCAATAGCGAAGGACGAATCCATCGCAACGGGAGAAGGAGAGGAGAAAAAATGACACGGATCACCAATTTAGTTCTGAAACTGAAGGTGTGGAAGGATACTCGAGGCCAGGACCTGATCGAGTACGCATTGATGGCTGGTTTCGTCGCGGTTGCCGCGGGCGCGATCATGCCAGGCGTTTCTTCCAGCATCAGCACCATCTTCAGCAAGGTTTCCAGTGTGATGACAGCTGCTGCGAGCTAAAACTCGCGGCGGAGAGGAGAGACAATGAACCTTATCACCAATTTAGTTCTGAAACTGAAGGTGTGGAAGGATACTCGAGGCCAGGACTTGATCGAGTACGCATTGATGGCTGGTTTCGTCGCGGTTGCCGCGGGCGCGATCATGCCAGGTGTTTCTTCCAGCATCAGCACCATCTTCAGCAAAGTCGCCAGTGTAATGACCGCTGCTGCAAGCTAAGGCTTCTGGCGGGTAGGCGAGCGGATAACCCTCTGCCTCGCCTATCCTCCTCAAGCTAACTCACTCATACTACTAACCCGCTGGACCCTGGGACCCGGTCGCAAGCCGGGCCTAATGCGCCAGCGCTCCAGCCGGATTCTCCATGATCGCGAATCCGGTGAAGTTACCTGATTCATCGGCCTCTATTTCCTCGGCTGGTCCCACGATTTCCAGCGTCGAATTTTCGACGATTTTGTCCTTCAGATTCTCGCTGAACCTGAAGAAATCCCAGCTCCATCGAATTCTTGATCCATCCGTAGGTCACTTCCGACAGGTCCACGCGGCCAACAACGGTCGAAATCCGTTCCAGGCACTCCCGATCGCTGGCGAAATGAATGGGCGTGCGGATCTCGGTGGGTGTATTCGCGGTGAGCGAGTTCACCAGCGTGGCCTCCCAGTCGATTTTTGCGAGCAGGCGGTTGTGCACCACGTCCGCCATGCCGACGCCCATCGCGTTGCCATAGGTATGCGGGCTCAAATCGCGGATGAAAATGCGCTCCATGCGCGGCGTCGTCGTGCCAGGGGTTGGACTCGCCATGGACGCTTCGGTTCACCACCTTGCTATCCATGCCGGAGCCGCTGATGTTCTTGCCGATTTCGTCCACGATCAGGACGTCCAGCGGGAAGGGAATGCGGCCCATCCAGCCGCGGACTTCGAGCAGCAGTTCCTCGTCGGTCCGTTCCATCTCTTCGGCCGGCACCGCCATCAGACGGCCGGTGTTGTGATTGGCGTCTTCGAGGATGGCCAGTCCGCCGAGAATTTTGCCGGAGGTGAGTACCTGGCGCCCGACGGTGCGGATGACGTGCTCCAGGCCGAGCTTGTAGCCATAGACGTGATAGCGCTGCGCGCCGGCGAACTTGCCCAGGCCGATGGCCGTCATCTTGAACAGGCCGCTTTCGAGCTTGCCCGAGAAATCGGTGTGCCATTTGACGCGGCCGATCACCATGACGCCGTCGCTCTCAAAGGCGCTGCGGTCCATGAACGTCTCGATGCCTTCCGGCGTGCGGCCGGTGGAAACCACCTCCAGGGAGCTGATCACCGGGCATTCCATGGTGGCTTCATGAATGCCATAGTGCGCCAGCACATCGGCCTGGCCTTCGGCGGTGGCGCCGCCGTGGCTGCCCATGGCAGGGAAGATGAAGGGCCGCGGCGCCTTGCGATTTCCAGTAATCCACGGCCGCGCGCGTGATGGTGGCGATATTTGAAATGCCCGCGGCTGCCGACGCCGATGGCGATGCGAGCTCCAGGCTGAACGCGTGCAGCGAATTGGCGCGCCGCTGAGCTGTCGCAAAACCTCGCCGCGCACGTCGGGGATCGAGCGATCCGGAAAGTGCTGGCGGACGGGAAGCATGCGAGGCAGCGGCATATTTTCAGGATACCTTCTTAGTTCGCTTGCGGCCGAGCTTCGCAAATTCGTGTTGATGCTTTTCCATCCACACCCGCGATCCGTGGAAGGCCACGCCTTCGGACTCCAGCCGCAAGCGTTGTTCGAGTCCGTTTTCCCCCGGGAGCGAGATTTTTCCCTTGGCTCCCACCACACGATGCCAGGGCAGCCCGCGTGCGCCTCTGCAGCGCCCACACTACCTGGCGTGCGCAGCCGGGAAAACCCGCCGCGCGCGCTACGTCGCCGTAAGTGGACACCTTGCCTTTCGGTATTTTCCGAATAGTGTCGCGGATGATTTCCAGCACGGCGCTTTATTGTGCCCGATACCAGGCTAACGTCCGGCGCAGGCCGTCTTCGAGCGAATATTGCGGATCGTGGCCCAGATCGCGGCGGGCGGCGGTGGTGTCGGCCTGGGAATCGCGCACATCGCCCGGACGCGGCGCGCTATAGATGCGCCGGCAAAGTAATTCCCTCGATTTTTTGCAGCAGATCCCAGACGTAGTTGAGCGAATACCGGTTCCCATTTCCGGCGTTGTACATCTTGCCCGCTACTCCGGGCGCGGTGGCCGCCTTCCAGCATAACGCCGCGACGTCCTGCACGTAGGTGAAGTCGCGGGTCTGTTCGCCGTCGCCGAAAATGGTGGGAGGCTTGCGCTCGATCAGCGCTTTCATAAACAGCGAGAGCACGCCCGAATAAGGACTCGTCGGATCTTGCCGTTCGCCATACACGTTGAAGAATCGCAGCGCGACCGTCTCCAGTCCGAAGCAGGAATGAAACACGCTGGCATAGTGCTCGCCCAGAAGCTTTTGCACCGCGTACGGCGACTTGGGGCGCGGCAGCATGGTCTCCACTTTGGGCAGCACGTCGGTGTCGCCGTACGCCGATGAGGAAGCCGCGTAGACCACCCGACGGACCTTGGCCTCCGCCGCGGCGCGCAGCACGTTGAAGGTGCCGTCGATGTTTACTTCATGCGAAGGAACCGGGTCCTGGATGGAGCGCGGAACCGAAGGAATGGCGGCCAGGTGAAACACCACGTCGGCGCCGCGCATGGCGGACAGCATGGCGGCCGCGTCGCGAATGTCGGAGCGATCCCACTCAATCTGCGAGCGAATTTCGTCCAGGTTGGCTTCGCTGGCCGGTGAGCAGGTTGTCGATCACGCGCACCTGCGCAGTCGCCCTGGGCGAGCAGTGCGCGTACCAGCGCGGAGCCGATAAATCCCGCGCCTCCCGTGACGACATAGCGTGTCATATGTGTTTGGACTAATCGGCCTGCTTGGTGCCCACCGCCACCAGCGTCAAGCCGGGCCAGGGCAGCACGCCATCGAAGTGCCGCCAGAACCACACGGTCTTGTCGAAGATCTTCAGCATCACTTTGCTGATGCGTTTTCTGCGCAGCACGTTGCCGAACAACCACCAGCCCACGGTGCCAATTTTGTTCAGTTGACGCATGCTCCTGAACGGAAAAACCGTTCTGTTCGAAGAGCGCGCGCAACTGCGCCTGGGAGAAGCGGCGGCGATGTCCCAACGCCTGGTCCAGCGTTCCGAAAAGCGCCGGGCTCTGAGGCGCCAGAACGATCAGCGACCCGCCGGGCTTCAGCACACTGGCCGCCGCTTGGACCACACGTGGCGGGATCTTCGACATACTCCAGGACATTGACGCACAGGACTGTATCGAACGGCCCGCCGGCGCTGCTCATAATCGTCCGGGCATTCCGGATCCAGCTGCAGCACCGCAACATTGGGCGTGCGCAGGAATCGATTGCGCAGCGCGTGCAGGTACAGCGGATCTTTTTCGGCCAGCCACGTACTGCAGCCGGCGGCCCATCAGATGGCCGGCGATGTTTCCGATGCCGGCGCCCAATTCGAGCACGGTGTCGCCCAGGTTGGGCCGCAACACGCGCGCCAGCCAGTTCAGATATTGCGGCGTGCCGGTGAGGTTGTTCAGGAAGGCGCGGCCGTAAGGTTCGGTGTACAGATCGTCAATCAGCCAGAAGTGGAAAATCACGCCCAGGGCTTTCACGCCGTCCTTCCATCCGATCTTCTTGCCTTCTTCGTAAGTGCGGCCGTGATAGCTGATAGGAACTTCGTAAATGCGCAGCTTGCGCTTGGCGCATTTCATGGTGATCTCAGGCTCGAAGCCGAAGCGGTCAGACCGGATGGGGATGCTCTTGAGCAGATCGGTGCGGAAAACTTTGTAGCAGGTCTCCATGTCGGTCAGGTTCAGGTTGCAGAACATGTTCGAGAGCAGCGTCAAGGTCTTGTTGATCATCGAATGCCAGAACGGCAGGATGCGGGTCTGTTCGCGGACCAGATAGCGCGAACCGAACACTGCGTCGGCATGGCCGCTTAACAAGGGACGCAGCAGCGTCGGGTACTCGGACGGATCGTATTCCAGATCGGCGTCCTGCACCAGGCAGAAATCGCCTTGAGCCTCTCGAATCGCGCGTGCGGACCGCCGCGCCCTTGCCCTCGTTCACCGTCTTGCGAAACAGCCGGATGGACGGTTCCGCGGCGGCCAGGCGGTCTAGGATTTCAGACGTGCCGTCGGTGGAGCAATCGTCGACGATGATCAGTTCCCGCTCCAGGTTCTCGGGCAGCGGAGCATTCAGAACCTGAGCCAGGCTTCGCTCTACCATGGTGCGCTCGTTATAAACAGGAATGAGGATGGAGAGGCGCAACTCTCCTTAGTATAAGTGGGGCGGACGCCGGCGTGGACGTGCAGTCAGAGCGTCACTACAACGCGCCCAGGTCGAACCGGGTGTTCCGCGAGTTCATGGGCGCGGGCGATGTCTGAGAGCGGGATTCGCTCGCCGATCTCGAAGCCCCTCCAACCCGCGTCAAGGGCGCGGTTCAGATCCTGCGCCGCTAACATTTTTGCGTCTTTCGGGAAGTCGTCGCTTCCGAGGAAGAACACGCGAATGTTCTTGAAGACCATCTGCCAGACAGGGATCTTGGGTGTTGCACTATCGGTAGCGTAAGTCGCGATAGCCCCACCCATCTTCAGCAGTTCGATGTCGTTTTCAATGTTGGCTCCAAACGCCACTTCGATGATGTGATCTATCCCCTCTGGAGCCAGGCTCCGCACTCGCGCAACCAGTTCCAGATCGCTGACAACCACATCGTGAGCGCCTGCCTCCCTGGCCGTTGCGCCGTCGGTCTCGAGATGTCTTGATACCATGGGCTGGATAACCTCACCGGGTGCGGGTCCGGCCACGATCAACACATCACGAGCAGGCCCCTGCTTCTCGTACCAAGCAGCCTTCATTCGACAGTCTCCCTTAGAGTCTCGACTCTCCAGTATCTTAACTCCCGGATCTATACGGAAGACACGAAAGCCGCCCCGCCGGACGTAAACCACGCACGGTGAGGCGGCTCTTTTCTTGATCCTGCTATCGGATCGGAAGGTGGCTAGCGCTTCACAGTTTCTCTGTGCTGCTCCTTCTGTCTGTTTTGCTCGTTCTGCCTTTGCTGATCGTTCATGCTGCTATCGGACTGCGCCCGCGCCCATTCATCGGCTTGCTTCTGCGCTTCATCCCTGGCGATGCCATAGCGTTCCTGGATGCGGCCGACCAATTGGTCTTTCTTTCCGGCGACCTGGTCCCAGTCGCTATCGGTAAGCTTGCCCCACTGTTCGCGGGCTTTGCCCTTCATCTGTTTCCAGTTGCCTTCAATCGTGTCCCAATTCATAGGGGTTTATTTCTCCTTCAGCCTTCCGGCAGCACGATCGAAGCCATAGCGAAGGTTCGCTAACAAACTGATTCGGCGTAAGGTCACACACGGGTAACGTTGAAAAACTTACGAGCCGCGAATGTCACTTTCAGGTCACCTCGTAGAAAATTTGCCTGGGTCGTGATACCAGTAGAGATTGACTCCTAAACACTGGCTCCAATTTTCGAAACCAACATGCCCGGCGTGGAGCGCTACGCGCGCGGCAAAGTGCGCGACGTTTATGCCGCCGGCGAATATCTGGTGATCGTCGCTACCGATCGCTTGTCGGCATTCGACTACGTCCTGCCGACGCCGATTCCAGACAAGGGCAGAGTGCTCACCGCGATGACTCTGTTCTGGCTGGAACAGTTGCGGGACATCGTTCCCAATCACTTCGTCTCGGCGGACGTCGACGATTATCCGCGCGAGTTCCACGCGTATCGGGATCAACTGGAAGGCCGGTCGATGCTGGTGCAGCGCGCCAAGATGATGGAGGTGGAGTGCGTGGCGCGCGGTTATGTTTCCGGATCGGGCTGGAAGGACTACCGGCGCGAAGGACGCATCTGCGGCATCGCGCTGCCCGCCGGATTGCGCGAGAGCGACCAGCTTCCTGAACCCATCTTCACGCCCGCATCGAAGGCGCAATCCGGCCACGACGAGAACATTTCGTTTGAAACCGTGGCGCGACAAATTGGCGAGCCGTTGGCCGCGCAGGCTGCGCGATCTCACGCTGGCCATCTACCAGCGCGCCTCCGAGTATGCCGCAACGCGCGGGATCATCATCGCCGATACCAAGTTCGAATTTGGATTTGCCGGCGATCAATTGGTGCTGGCGGATGAAGTGTTGACGCCGGATTCCTCGCGCTTCTGGCCGCGCGCCAGCTATCAGCCGGGCGGGCCGCAACCGTCGTTCGACAAGCAATACGTGCGCGATTATCTGGAATCCATTCATTGGGACAAACAGCCGCCCGCGCCCGCCTTGCCGCCCGACGTGATGGAGCGGACCAGCGAAAAATACCGCGAGGCCTATCGCGTCCTGACGGGGAAGTCACTTTGAAGCTGGATGGACCTGCTGTTGGTCGCTGGTGATCGCGAGTTCGGTTCTGGCCGGTTTCGCGTCTGGATTTGCCCGCGTGGGCGTGGGTTTTGCCGCCATGATCCTCGGGATGTTTGCCGGCTTCTGGTTTTATGGCATCGTGGCCGCGTACGTGATCGATTACGTCAGCTCCCGCGGCTGATTGGCGAATCTGATCGGCTTCTTCGTGATCCTGGCGGTGCGTCATGCTGGTAGGCGCCATCGTCGGCCGCATCCTGGCGAAGTTTTTCAAATGGGTTGGCCTGTCGTGGCTGGACCGCTTGCTGGGCGGCGGCCTTCGGCATGGTGCGGGGTTTCGTGATCGCCGCCGCGATGGTCACCGTGCTGCTGGCGTTCTCGCCCTCGCCGCCGCCGCGCTCGGTGGTGGATTCCAAGATCCTGCCTTACGTGATCAACGTTTCCGATGTGCTGGCGGCCCTGACGCCGCGCGAAATCAAAGATCAGTTTTACGCCACCAAGGACAAGGTGAAGGCGGTTTGGTCCGCGCACAATACGCGCAAGCCGGACGGAGCTCCGGCACGAATGAACCTGCTGATTTTCGATCTGGATGGAACACTGATCGACTCCAAGCTCGACCTGGTGCACTCCGTCAACGCCGCCCGCGCGCTGATGAATCTGGGGCCGATTTCCGAAGAGCTGGTTTCGTCTTATGTCGGCAACGGGGCACCGGTGTTGATGCGTCGCGCGCTGGGGCCGGAGGCGAGCGAAGCGGATGTCGCGCGCGCGCTCGAATATTTCCTGAGCTATTACCGCGCGCACATGCTCGACAACACGCGGCTGTATCCAGGCGTGCGGGAGGCGCTGGACCGGTTGCTGGCGGGCCGGAGCGAAGATGGCGGTGCTCACCAATAAGCCGGTGCGGTTCAGCCGCGCCATTGTGGAGGGGTTGGGGCTCGCGAAACATTTCTTCCAGGTCTACGGCGGGAACAGCTTCGAGCAAAAGAAGCCCGATCCCGATCGGCATCGAAACGCTGCTCGCCGAGAGCGGCGCGGCGCGCGAGCGCACCATCATGGTGGGAGACAGCGGCGTGGACATTCGGACCGCGCGCAATGCCGCGTGTAAAGGCTTGCGGCGTGTCCTACGGGTTTCAGCCGGAGACATTTGTCGAAGAGCCGCCGGATCTGCTGGTGGACAATATGCTGGAGTTGGCCGACTTCGTGCTTATCGCGCGGCTAGTTCCGGTGAACGCGGCGAGCTTTTGAAGCTTCGCCCAGGCTGCGCCGGAATCGATGGATTGGGCGGCGCGTTCCATGGCGGTCCAGCGGGTTATCGGCGATTCCCGATGCCATCAGTGCAGCGGCACTGTTCACCAGCACGATGTCGCGCTGAGGGCCGGGCTGGCCTTCAAGAACCGCTGTGGCGATTTCAGCATTGCGCGCGCGATCGCCGCCGCGCAGGTGCTTCGATGTCAGCCTGCGGGACGCCGAAGTCGGCGGGCGTCCATTGGAACATCGCACCTGCGGCCCGCTGATTTCGAACACCAGCGTGGCGCCCGTGGTGGTCACTTCATCCAGACCATCTGCCATGAACCACGAACGCCCGTTCCGGTCCGAGCCCGGCCAGCGCGTTGGCCATCAGCTCGGCGGCGTGTGCGGAAGGCGCGCCGATCAGTTGCCGCGTGGCGCCCGCGGGATTGGTGAGCGGGCCAAGCAGATTGAACACGGTGCGCATCTTCAGCTCCATGCGGGCGGGTTGCGCGTGCTTCATGGCGGGGTGCAGCAGGGGAGCGAAGAGGAATCCGATTCCAATTTCGCGGATGGCTTGGCCCACTCGCTCCGGCGGCTGCGACACGTCCAACGCCCAAATGTTCCAGAATATCGGCGCTGCCGCACTGCGTGGAAAACGATCGATTGCCGTGCTTGGCCACGCGCGCGCCGGCGCCCGCCACGACGAATGCGGCCACGGTGGAGATGTTAAACGTCGAACCGGCGCCGCCGCCAGTCCCGCAGGTATCGAGCAAAGGTTCGGGATCCACGCAGGCATCGATTCGAATGGTCTTCTCGCGCATGGCCCGCGCAAAACCCAGCAGTTCCTCCGGCGTCTCGCCCTTCATTCGCAAGCCCATCAGAAACGCGGATATTTGCGGCGTGGTGGCCGCGCCGCTCAGAATGAGCGAGCATCGCTTCGCGAGCTTCGGTGGCCGACAGATCCTCGCTGGCGGCAATTTTGTGCAGGAAGGGCAAGAGCATGGAAGGCTTTGGATTCACGTTACCATGAGCACAAGGAACGGATTTCATGAGGCTCGCTCGCAATTGTCATTGGCATTGATGATTCCGGCGCTATATGCGCAAGAACATCCGCGGCCCGCACCGGGCGCGACCGCGTGAACTGGAGACGCCGCCGGCGCCGCGCGGCTCCGCAGCCTGCCGCCTCGCCGTCGAAAAAACTTCCAAGACCAAGCATTCCATTCAGATCAATGGAAAGGCGCTGGCCTACACAGCGACGGCCGGCACCTTGATTTTGAAGAAGGACGACAAGCCATGGGCCAGCATGTTTTACGTCGCCTATACGCGCGACGACGGCGCAGGAGGTAGCGAAACGGCCGATTACTTTCGCATTTAACGGCGGGCCGGGATCTTCGTCGGTGTGGCTGCATATGGGCGCGTTAGGGCCCAAGCGCGTGGACATGGGCGCCGAACGGCGAGCAGCCCAAGCCGCCCTATCGTCTGGTGGACAACGAGGACACCGCGCTCGAATTCACCGACCTGGTGTTTATCGACCCCGTGACCACCGGTTTCAGCCGCGCGGCGCCGGGCGAAAAAGAAGCGCAATTCCACGGCTTCGACGGCGATCTGGAATCGGTGGCCGAATTCATCCGGCTTTATCTGACGCGCTTCGAGCGCTGGGGATCGCCGAAGTTTCTGGCGGGCGAAAGTTACGGCACCACGCGATCTGCGGCGCTTTCGCAGTACCTGCTGGACAACGACGGAATTTATTTGAACGGCATCACGTTGATTTCTACCGTGCTCAACTTTGAAACCATCTCTTTCGCCCGTGGCAACGATCTGCCCTACGCATTGTTCCTGCCGAGCTACACGGCCGCCGCCTGGTACCACAAGAAACTTCCCAAGGATCTGCAGGGAGATCTGGAGAAAGCGCTGGGCGAATCGCGGCGATTTGCGGGCAACGAATACAACGCGGCGCTGATGAAAGGCGACAAGCTGACTGCGCCGGAGCGGACGAGTGTCGTGCGGGAACTAGCCCGCCTGACGGGGCTTTCGGAGCAGTACATCGGCGAGTCCAATCTGCGCGTGCCGGAAGACCGATTTACCAAGGAACTGCTGCGCGATCAGCGAAAAACGGTCGGGCAGGTACGACAGCCGGCTGGAGGGCGAGGATATCGATGCGGCGGGCGACATCGCCGGATTACGATCCCAGCTATGCGTCCGTGCAAGGCGTTTTCACGGCGATGTTTAACGATTATGTGCGCACGGAATTGAAGTACGAAAGCGACGTGCCGTATCAGGTGCTGACGGATAAAGTGCAGCCGTGGAATTATGACCGCTTTCAAAACCGGTACGTGAACGTGGCTGAAATGCTGCGCCAGGCAATGACGCAGAACCCCAGCCTGACGCGTGATGATCGCAAATGGCTACTACGATCTGGCCACGCCGTTTTTCGCGACAGAATACACGGTGAACCACATCGGACTGGAACCGGGGCTAAGCAATCACATCAGCCTGACGTATTGCGACGCCGGCCACATGCTGTACACCAAGAAGAACTGCCTGGACAGCCTGCACGGCGCGATGTCGGACTTCTATCAGAAGACGCTGCCCACCACGCCGTAGTCGGCGATCCGCTCAGGCGAGCGCGCCCTTGTACAACACCGTCAGCTTGGCCCAGGCTTTGTCGGCCTCGGCCTTGTCGTAAGTAGGCGTGCCGTTCGCTTGCTTGGGCATATCGGGCACGCACCAGCCGTGAAAACAGGTCCCGTATACTTCGATCTCGGCGGGATTGTTCGCCGCGATGAACGCTTCCTTGAGCTTGTCCTTCGCGTCCGGTTGCTGCTTGTCATCGCTCATCGCGATGCCGAAATACATTTTGGCCTTGATCTTCGGCGCCAGCAGATGCGGGCTGTTGGGCTTGTCCGTCACCAGGCCGCCGCCGTGGAACGAGCCGCCGGCGCCTACCCGATCGGGAACCGTGGCCGCGGTCCTCATCACCAGCGGTCCGCCCATGCAGTAGCCCTGCGTCCCGATCTTCTTCTTCGTGTTGACCTGTTTCTGAGCGTCCAGGAAGGCGATGTAAGCGATGGCGTCTTTCTCGGCGTTGCCGTCCGCAGTCACCGACGCCATCAGCGGGCCGATCTTGCCCCTTTCCTTACCGAAGTCGACGGTAGAGGCATCCGTCCAGAAAGGAGCCTTACCCATGCGATAAAAGGGATTCGGCACCAGCACGGAGTATCCCTGCGCCGCAAGCCGCTTGGCCATTTCGCGCATGGAAGGCCGCAAGCCGAATGCGTCGGGCCAGAGCAGAACGCCGGCGTGAGAGCCGCTGGCGGGATGAATGAAGGCGGCATCGCAGGTGCCGTCCGGAGTCTTAATTTCGACGTCGGTCTCAACCACCGATGCGGCTGAAGCCGAACCTGCTGCGGCAAGGCCCGCCACGGTCATCGCTACGAAGTCGCGCCGTGACTGGTCGCGTGACAACTCGTCATTAGCTTTGGGATCTTTTGGATCGTCCATGTGCAATCTCCTCTGTGACAGTGTATCGCCAATTGTGCAGGAACGCGCCGAGGCCGAGCGCCTCGCCGACTAGAAACAGGGGCCAGTTGAACGGGTTTGGAATTCCTCCCGCGCTAGTGTTGCGGAAATCCCACACGAATGCGACGATGATGATCACCGCGCCCGCCAGCACTCCGGCCCAATGCGGCAGCCGCCCGCGAACGCCGCCGGCGCGCAGAGAAATCAACCCGCAGACGATCATGCTGAGCGCCACCAGCAGCGGCGCCCAAACGGGGCCTACCCAGGGCAGCGGAATCAGGAACAAAATATCCCAAGTGGTGAGCGACTCCGGCCAATGGATCATCAGCTTCAAGAACGCATAGAAGCAGATATCCCATACTCCGAATACGATCGCGAAAGCCGCGATCCACTCGTGAAGATTGCGCGCTACCGCCAACGCCACCGCGCCCAGCATCACCATAGTTGCGGCCTCACGCCCGATCTCAATAACCAGCCGCCGAGGATTTTCGGGCCCGGCATGGGCGAGCTCTTGCGGCGTGATCAGCGGAAACAAATCGTTCGGGCCACGTTCGGGATGCAATCGCGCGCGGATCGGATTGTAGATTGCGCGAAGATAGACAACGACGGCGGCCTCGACGTAGCCAAACGAAATTCCGAATAAGAATAACGCGGCAGCGGCTCGTCGCATAAAATCAGTCTACGCTCGCGGCATACGGATTTTCGGGCCAGGCGTGCTTAGGATAGCGGCGGCTCAACTCACGCCGCACCTGCGGATAAAGGCGCTGCCAGAAACCGGTGAGGTCCGTTGTGGTCTGGACCGGACGCTTATTCGGCGCCAGGAGATGCACCACCAGCGCGACCTTCCCGTTCGCGATGCGCGGCGTCTCGCGCATGCCGAAAAAGTCTTGCAGGCGTGAGGCGATCCACGGAGGTTTATTGGCTTCGTAATTCACTTTAGTTTGGCGGCCGTTCGGCAGGCGGACGCGGCTGGGCGCGATTTCATTCAGGAGCCGTGCACCGGCGCGCCGCTCCAGTGCCGGTATCAATGAGGCGCCAGCGCTCTTCAACTCGGCGAAGCTCTTTAACCCGCGGCAAAGTTCGCGGAAGGCTGCGCTGGTATCCAACTTTGCAATGGGAGCGTGCCCGGACGCGAACTCAACCCGGGCGAGAAATTGCTGGAGCTCGGCGCGATCTACAAAATGTTCGATTCCCGCTTCCAACGCCTTCTCGGCGAGGAGTTCAGCCGCCTGCTCAGGATCCAAGGCTCCGCTGCGCGTTTCTTCCAGCACAAGATTTTCGTAGAGCAGAGCGCTCACTGCCTCCACACGCTCGGCCGACCGATTCCATTCGACGCCTGCGCGTTCCTTAACGCGATCGGGAAACAGGTCAAGCAGCCAGTCTGGCTGGATGGCGCAATACATGCGAACGAGCGGCAGCGCCTGCTCGGTGCGGTCTTCAATGTCGACAGCGACCAGGAACTCAACCTGTGCGTCGCAGCCGAGCACGGCCGAGCCTCCGGAAGCGAGCAGTAATTGATTGTCCTTGCGCCGGCGCGCGGCGCGATCGGAAAAAGCGGTCAGGATCGATAACGCCAGCGCGTGCGGCTCGTGCGCGCTCGATTTGGAGGGACGAACGATGCGGCGGATCTGTTCGAAATGCCGTTGGGTGACGGGATCAAATGGCGAATCTATGAGGCTCATCAGATCGCAGGACGACGCCCGCGCACCTGAGCTGAGCGCGGCGGCGGCGCGGCATCCCTCCTCACCCGCGCCACGTTCCCGAGCGTCCATCACCAGTCGCGCTAAGCGCGGATGCAGAGGGTAGCCAGCCATCTGACGCGCGCGATCGCCCGTAGCACCCAGACGATCGAGCAACTCTTCCGCTCGAGCGACGGCAGCGGTGGGAGGAGCATCCAGCCATTGCAGGTCAAGCGGGTCGTTTGTTCCCATGGCGCGTAGCGTGAGGCACAGCTCAGACAACTCGCGCCGCAGGATCTCCGGCGGATCTTGATCGCGCCGTCGGTGAAAGTCGTCGAGAGTATAGAGCCGGATGACACGGCCCGGAGCGGTGCGAGCTGCACGGCCCGCGCGTTGCGTCGCCGATGCTTTGCCGATGCGCGCGACTTCGAGCGTGGGCAATCCAGACCACGGTGAATCGCTCGCAATGCGCGCCAGCCCGCTGTCGATGACGGCAGTTACGCCGTCGATGGTGATGGAGCTTTCCGCGACATTGGTGGACAGGATCACTTTGCGCTGTGGGGCAGGAGAGACGGCGCGATCCTGCTCGGCGGCCGACAAGTCGCCATAGAGCGGAAGGAGCAACAGGTCATTTTGTGACGCGCAGGGACGAAGCTCGCGCTCGGCGCGCCGAATTTCCTTCGCGCCTGGCAAAAAGACGAGCACGTCACCGGACGGCGAGCCGGCGATCAGAGCCTCCAGCGCCGAGGCCACCTGCTTTTCGAGCGGCAGCGCCGAGTAGGGCTGATAAGCGACGGAGAGATCGAACAGCTTGCCTTCGGAGCGAAGGATGGGGCAATCGCCCAAATAGGTCGCGATGGGCGCCGCGTCGAGCGTCGCAGACATCACCACGATCAAGAGATCCGGCCGCCTGGTGCGCTGCAAGCGCCGCAGCAGGGCCAGCGCCAGGTCGGTTTCCAAATGCCGCTCGTGAAACTCATCTAAGACCACGGCGTCCACGCCCGCGAGCAACGGATCGGAAATCAGACGTCGCGTGAGAATGCCTTCGGTGAGGAATCGCAGCCGCGTGCGCGCGCCCTCCACTTCTTCGAAGCGAACCTGATAGCCGATGGTTTCTCCCAGCCGTTCGCCCCGTTCGTGCGCTACGCGGCCGGCAGCCAAGCGAGCGGCCAGCCTGCGCGGTTCCAGCACCAGCACTTGCCCGCGCAGCATGTCTAGCAACACGGGTGGGACGCGCGTAGTTTTCCCGGCGCCCGGCGGCGCTTCGATGACCAGGTTGGGAGAACGGCCGAGCGATTCGCGAATGGCCGGCAAAAGATCGTCGATGGGGAGCTTGGCGATCTGCCGGGTCACTATTGCAATCTGCCCAGTTACGGCTTATTCGGCGGCGCAGCCGGCGCGGGCGTCTTAGAGGAATCGTCCACGTCGTACTTGATCTGAACGTCGCTCTTGAACTGCTTATAGTCCTCGTACTTGACGGTCATTTTGATGCGCTGATCGTTGTCGCGGAAGTGCAGGGTCGCGTTCGCGATGGTGTAGGTGGGGAACCAAAATTTGCCGTCCACCTGCTCGCGGTAGGTTTCAAACTTCGCATATTGATGGTCGCCCTGCTTAGCGCCTTCGCCCCGGCCATAGCTCTTCACGATTTGCAAGTCGCGATCGTCCACCCAGACGATCCCCTCGAAATAGCGCTGGCCAGGCTCCATCTTCTTGGGCTTCACGGCGAACGTGTAGCAGGAGATCTCGTCCAGCTGCTCGCGGCCCAGGTAGCGAATGAAATACTTTGGCAACTCGTCGGTAGTGAGCACAAAGGGCTGCACCTGGCGAAGATCCTGAATGTCGCCGGGATCGAGTTGGATGGCGGTGAGCGTGTTGGGCGGGGCGTAGGCTACTTTTTCGATGCGGGCGCCTTCGGGGGAAAAGATAATGTCGGTCACTTCTTCCCACTTGCCGGTGCTAGAGCCGGAGTCGTCGAGTGTTTGGACGCGCGCGGTCTGCCGATAGGTGAAGTTGCTTCTGGCCTTGGCGAACGCGGATTCCTTGGCCGCGAACTTCGCGATGATGACGTCAATTTGGGAAGGATCGGGATCGGTGAGCGTGGCGCCAAAGGCCGCGCCCGTGAGTAGAGCGAAAGTAACGACAAAACGCATATGGCCTCTTGTCTCTTAGTGTAACGCCGGGGATGTAAGTCTCGCAGGTTGCGTTGACGTGCGGATTGGGGTCACGGCTGATATTGAAGCATTCGGCGTCGGAGAAGTGACGGGGATCGCGGTTCGCCGAACCAATCATCGCAAGCACCAATTGCCCCGCAGGGATCACTTGGCCATGCACTTCTTACGTTGCGCCGTGGCGTGCGCATCGTCCACTGCAAGGGCGAGCGGTAGCGTAGGACTTCTTCGATCGCGGTGAGCGCTAACTCGGGCGCCACGCGGACCGTGGTGAGATCGCGCAAGGCAGATTCTGCCTCCTCACCGCCAGAGCCTCATACCTGAGTCTCGTAAGGGTCGCGGCGAATTTCGGTGGAGAAGAGGTTCATCATAACTGGTCTTTTTTCGATGATGCTACGACGAGAGCCGCGATGGAAAACGCCGAAGCGTGTGCCGGAACCCAGTGTGGAGTCTGACCAGGACGGCTGGGGCGAAGGCGCTGTAAACTATTTCCTAACGCCCGTGAATGGCAAGCTCAGCCCAAACGAGGTCGCAACATGAAACCAACCCACGGCCGCACCCTACAAAAGCCCGGTGGACCGGTCGCGCTTCTGACCATCGCTTTGGCGCTGGCCGTGGGCGCTGTCGCTCAGGTCCCGGTTCAGGATCGCAAGGAAGCCGGCGCGCCCCTGCGGCCCGCCGTCATGGGGCCTTCCGGCGGCGTCTCGGCCGGCCATCCGCTCACGGCGGCCGTCGCCTTCGGCATTCTGCTGAAGGGTGGTAACGCCTTTGATGCAGGTGTAGCCTCGCTGCTGGCAGGCGGTGTTTTGGAGCAGGATCTCTACAGCCTGGGCGGCGAAGCTTTAGTGTTGGTCTACCCGCGCAAGGAAGGAAAAGTTACTTCCATCGTGGGCCAGGGCTGGGCCCCTCACGCCGTGGATGTCGATTGGTACCTCACACGCAATAAGACGCTTTCCGGGCACGGCTTGGATCCAGCCGTGGTTCCCGGCGCCATCCACGCCGCTCTCACAGTCCTCGAAAAATGGGGAACCATGAGCTTCGAGGAAGTGGCTACCCCCGCCATCGACTATGCCGAAAAGGGTTTCCCCATCCGACCGAGCACCGTCAACACCATCGGCCGCCAACGCGCCTTTATCGAACAGTGGCCCGCCAACAAGGCGTATTGGTACAAGCCCGATGGGTCCCCGTACCGTGCCGGCGAAACCATCAAACTGCCGACTCTCGCGCGCACGCTGCGCCGCATGGTGGAAGCCGAACGCGAGCGCAAAAGCGCAGGCCGAGCCGCAGGCATCGCTGCCGCCCGCGATCGTTTCTACAAAGGCGACATCGCGCGCGAAATGGTGGCCTTCCTCCGGCAGCACGAGGCGCCGTTCGATGAGAGCGATTTCGCCGACTACTTCGCGCGCATCGAGGAACCTGCTCATACCACCTACCGCGGATACACCATCTACAAGCACGGCTTCTCAAGCCAGGGACCCACGCTACTTCAGGCACTCAATATTCTGGAGAATTTCGATCTGCATGGGATGGGCTACGGCAGCGCGGATTACCTGCACACCGTGACCGAGGCGCTGAAGCTGGCCTATGCCGATCGCGACACCTACTACGCCGACCAGGCCTTTGTGAAATCACCCGCCGAAGGCCTGCTATCGAAAGCATACGCTAAAGAACGCGCGGCCCTCATCGATCCAAAGCGGGCCTCAAAGGCGTTCATCGCGGGCGATCCTATGAAGTATGATTCCGAGGTTAAGACCTGGTCTTACTGGAAAGCCAACGTTCCTGACAACTCGCCCCGAGCGTCCGCTTCGCGCGAAGACCAGCTCGCCTCGCTCGGCCGCGACTCCGCCGGCATATCGAAGGACACTACCCACATGTCCGTTGTCGATAAGGACGGCAATCTTTTCGACGCCACGCCGAGCGGCGGCTGGATTACCGGCGCCGTGATCCTGGGCGACACCGGCATCGGGATGAGCGTGCGCGGCGAACAGTTCTGGCTGGATAAGACCAGGGCCAATCAGATCCGCCCGCACGCCCGCCCACGCTATACGCTCACGCCCAGCATGGTTTTCCGGGGCGATGTGCCGGTGATGGCCATCGGCACGCCCGGCGGCGATAACCAGGAACAGACCATCCTGCAGGCCCTGCTGAGCGTGATCGATTTCTGGAACGACTGGTACCCGAACCTGCACGCCGCCTTCGAACGGCCCCGGGTGCAGACCGGTCACTTCTACGGGTCGTTCTGGCCGCATACGCCGGGCTTCAATCAGCTGGCGGTGGAGGCCGGCGTGCCCGACGCCGTGTACAACGAACTCAAAGCGCGCGGCCACGACGTAAGCCGCCTGCGCCGTTTCGGAATGTCGGGTTGTGCTACCGCGGTGATGATCGATCCGGCCACCGGCAACCGCTTCGCGGCGGCCGACCCGCGGCGGGATTGCTACGCCCTGGCTTATTAACCCGGGATCATGGAGCAGAGTACTGGCCGGCCCGTCGGGAACGCGACGTCCTTACCGTCCAAAAAATCCGCGGCTTGACGCATCGAAACGAGGAGCCGCTCACCAAGAGACTCTCTAACTTTTGCTTTGGGCATCCTTGCCTCCAATATTTGACTTCACGAATAGATCGCTCTCACCCCGCCATCTCATACTCACGCCTGCCAACCCCTCCCTCACGGTCAGGGCTCTGAATCCAGATTTTCTGAGCCGCGCGCGTGAGCAAGCGGTGTGCGGAATCCATCTCAGCTCAGGATCTGCTTGGCGATGGTCAGCTTCTGTATGTTGGTGGTGCCTTCGTAGATCCGGCCGATTTTGGCGTCGCGATAAAGCTTCTCCACCGGATAGTCCTTGGTGAAACCCACGCCGCCGAAAATCTCCACCGCGCGCGAGGCGGTGTCCTCCGCCACTTGCGACGCGAAATACTTGGCCATGGCGGCTTCGGTGACGTAGGGGTGGCCGGAGTCGCGCAGCCGCGCCGCGTTATATACCAGCAGCCGCGCGGCCTCAACTTCGGTCGCCATTTGCGCCAGCTCAAACTGCACGCCTTGAAACTCGGCGATCGGCTTGCCGAACTGCTGCCGCTGCTTGGCATACGCGATGGCGTGGTCCAGCGCGCCTTGCGCCAGGCCGGTCATCTGCGCTCCGATCGCGATGCGCCCTTCGTTCAACGTTTCAATGGCGATCTTGTAGCCCTTGCCAACCTCGCCGAGCACGATTGGCCGCGGGGACCCGGCAATCGTCCAAAATCAGTTCGCAGGTCGACGATGCGCGGATGCCGAGCTTGTCTTCCTTCTTGCCGACTTGAAATCCAGGGAAGTCGCGTTCCACCAGAAAACAGGTGATGCCACGATGGCCCGCTTCGGGATTGGCGTTGGCGAACAGCAAGAACAGGCCAGCCTCGGCCGCATTGGTGATCCAAAGTTTGCGGCCGGTGATGAAATACTCGTCGCCGCGCTTGGTGGCGCGAGTTGCCAGCGCGAACGCGTCGGAGCCGGAGCCTGCCTCCGACAGCGCGAAGGAAGCTACCATATCCTCGCCAGCTTCGGCAAATAGCGCCGCTTTTGGTCGCCGGTGCCCCAGCGAATGATCACATTGTTGGCGATGGTGTTCTGTACGTCGACGATGACGGCCGCCGAGGGATCCACGGCCGCGAGCGCCTCCACCGCCAGCACGGCCTGAAAAAAACTGCCGCCCTGACCGCCGTATTCTTCGGGAATTTCGATGCCCATCAGCCCGAGTTCAAACATCTCGCGCAGCAGGTCTTTGCGGAATATCGCCGCCGCGTCCATTTCGCGAACGTGGGGGCCAATCCGCTCGCGCGCGAAGCGGCGGACGGTGTCCTGGAACATCCGCTCTTCTTCGCTAAGGGCGGTCAACGGAGGGGGAGGCACGCTGGATGTTGCGGCTACGTTCGGCATAAGTCACCTAAGCAATCTTCAGTCTACTCGCCGGGCGGCCCGCAGTGCAGCAGTTGCAGCACAGCAGTCCTTTACAGCACCTCCGCAGGGTGTATAATCCCACCACTGGAGGCGCCTATGAAAAGGTGGTTGATTGCCCTGTTGCCGATCTCGTCTCTATTGCTGGTGGGGGTGCTGGCTGGGGCGCTAGCGGCATTCCAAGGATCTCCGAGATGCACGGCGGTGGATCCGGATACCGCCAAGACCGGGGACACTGTCAATGCGACTTGCGAAAACGTTAATAAATCCACGGTCGCCGATTTGTACCTTACCGACGGAAAGGACGACACCAAAATCGCCGTCAAGGAACACACTGGCGACAAGATCACGTTTCTGGTGCCGCGCATGAAGCCGGGCCGCTATCACATTGCTGTACTCACGGCCAACAAGGCCTCGATGATCGAGCAGCCGGTGGTGTTGACCGTGGAATGATTCAGCGCGGCGCCGCAATAGTGATGTTGCGGTACTTCAATCCGCCGGTATGATCGCCTTGCAAGTAGATCGGCCCAGGTTCATTTTCCTGGCTGTCTAAAGCGCCGCCGGTAATGCCGGGAATTTCGGCTCTGTCGATGATGAGCACGCCATCGCGAACCACGGTGACGGTGCGGCCCACCAGCGTCACGTCGTAGCCTTCCCAGCGGCCCGGGCGCGGGTCCACAATCGGTCGGCGGGAGGAATGAATCCGTAGATCGAACCCATGCTATGGAACGCATCGTTCTTGCCAGGCGGCTCATACTCCACCTGTACTTCATACGGCCCCGCAAGTATACTCCGCTATTGCCGCCGAGCGGGCAGTTGTATTCGATATGCAGCTTGAAGTCGCCGAATTTGCGCGTGGTGCGAATATTCGCGCCCGCTTGCGTGTTCTGAAGTTCGCCATTCTCGGCGATCCAATGGTTCGCGGCGGGATTGTCGGGCACCCATCCCGTAAGGTCGTGGCCGTTGAAAAGCGGCTCAGGACTGCTCCACGCACCGGGCGGCTTGTGATTCAGCGCCGGAGCGGGAATGCCCGATCAGTTGGCCATCCGGAGCTTGTCCGGTGAGTTTACGATCTTGGACCGTGACGTGCCATTGTCTCGGTCCCGTCTTCAAACGTCAGCTGCGTTCCCTCGCACTTTCGCTTCACGCACGGGATGCACGCTGCCAGTGCGGCCGACCATGCGGACGGCGGGCGTTCCACCTTCATCGGCAAATTCCATCCATGCCGGATACGCGCCCGTCGGATGTGACAATGGTCAGGTCCCATCGGCCGGAAAAAGGCGATGGCGCGTCCGCAGTAAACAGCCGGAAGCACACTCAGCTGCCGCGAGTATGGCGGCTCTGCTACAAGCGCCCTGCATCGGTGTTTAGTCTATCGAATCCAATTGGCACCGTGACTTCAAGACAACGCATTCCGACATCTATCACGCCCCCTCTATGCGCACTTTTTTGCGGTATTCCTGCTGGCTGTATTCCTGCTGCGGCACGTTGCACGGTCACGCTTCACGCGCAACCGGACCGCATCAGGGCGCGTATCGACAGCAGCCGAACCGTTGTGCTGGCTGGCCACGTGCCTCCTCGAGCGCGGCCGGAGTTTGACCAGGGCCCGGTGGCCGCGTCCTTTCCGATGCGGGCTGTCACAATTTACCTGAAGCCTTCGGCGAGCCAGCAAACTTCTCTGGAACAGTTGCTGGCCAACTCAGCAGAATCCGGCGTCCGCCGATTACCACAAGTGGCTGACGCCGGAGCAATACGCCGACCGGTTCGGCGTGAGCCAAAGTGACGTGAATCGAGATCACCGCGTGGCTCCGGTCCCAAGGCTTTGAACGTGCAGCGCGTGGCTCGCAGCCGCACTTGGATCGAATTCAGCGGCACGGCGCAGCAGGTGGAAAATGCGTTTCATACCGAAATTCACCAATACCTGGAAAATGGCGAGTTGCATTATGCCAACTGCGACCGATCCCTCCATTCCCGCGGCGCTCTCGGATATCGTGCTTGGTTTACGCGGTCTGAACAATTACCGGCTCAAGCCGCGCAGAGCAGAATGACGCAAGCCGGTTCCAAGAAGATACCACCGGCGGGGAGCACCAGATGGCTCCGGACGACTTCGCCACCATCTACGACGTCACGCCGCTCTACACCGCAGGCATCGATGGCACCGGGCAGAAGCTGGTGATCGTGGGACAGACTGACATCAACGTTTCCGACATTCAGGCATTCCGCAGCAAGTTCAATCTGCCGGCGATCAATCTGCAGCAGATTCTGGTTCCGGGGCAGTCCGATCCCGGCATCAGTCAAAGCGATTTGCCGGAGGCCGACCTGGACCTGGAATGGTCGGGCGCGGTGGCGCGAAATGCAACCATCATTTATCGTGTATTCGACCGACGTCTTCACGTCCGCTGCAGGAAGCTGTCGACAAGATCTATGCGCCCGTGATCAGCATGAGCTACGGAATCTGCGAGGGCGGGGATTTGGTCGATCTGCCGAACGAGCGCCAAATGGCGCAGCAAGCCAACGCAGAAGGCATCACCTGGCTGGCTGCGGCTGGTGACGCCGGAGCGGCGGATTGCGAAGACCTGGACGCCGCCATCGCGCAGGACGGCTTGGCCGTGGACGCTCCGGCCAGCATCCCGGAAGTGACCGCCATGGGCGGGACGGAATTCAACGAAGGAAACGGCAGCTTATTGGAGCAGCACCAACACTGCGAACGGCGCGTCCGCGCTATCCTATATTCCCGAGAAGGTCTGGAACGACAACAGGCCTCGGAGACGGGCTGTCGGCGGGCGGCGGCGGAGCCAGCATCTTTTTTCCGAAACCGGTCTGGCAAACCGGGCCGGGCGTTCCGAACGACGGCTTTCGCCACGTTCCGGACCTTTCGCTGGCTTCCTCGCCGGATCACGATGGTTACTACGTCTACACCGGCGGCTCGCTGCAGATCTACGGCGGCACATCGATTTGCCGCGCCCACCATGGCCGGCATCGTTGACGCTGCTCAATCAGTATCTGGTTTCGACCGGCGCTCAGACAGCAAGCCGGTTTAGGCAATATCAACCCCACGCTGTATCGGATGGCCCAGAATCGCCGGGGCGTTTTTCACGATGTTACGGTGGGCAATAACAGCGTCCCGTGCGTCATCGGCTCGCCCAATTGCACCACCGGCAGCATCGGATACAACGCGGGTCACGGGTATGACCAAGCCAGCGGTCTGGGCTCCGCGGACGCTTACAATTTTGTCCACCAGTGGACCAGCCAGGCGCCGACGGCATCGGCGGTGGTTCCGTCCATCGCTACAGGAAGTGCCGGTGCATCCGACCCGGCGAACCGGTGTTTGAACAAGGCGGCACGCTGGACGTTAACGCTCACGTTGACGGAGGAAGCGGGAGTCGCGACCACGCTCACCGGCTTTCACCATCAACGGCCAGAGCTATGACATTGCCACCGTTTTCGGCACAGCTGCGATTCCCGCGAATGGTTCTGTTTCTTCCACGGGCCTGGTGCTTCGCGAATTTGGCGGTACCGGCCAACGTGGTTTTCGGATTTCACCGGCGTGGATGCCAGCGGGAAGCAATGGACCCAGACGCTCACGGTCCTATTCGATGGACCGCAGACGCAACTCGCGATTGGCGGAGCGAGCAATGCGGCGTCTGGCCAGCAATCCTATGCTCCGGGCATGCTCTTAAGCGTCTACGGAACGGCGCTCGGAGATTTCGTGCAGTCGGCCGGCACGGTTCCTCTGCCGCAGTATCTGGCTGGCTTCGAGGCATCCGTGAACGGCGTGACGGCGCCGTTGTATTACGTTTCACCGAATCAAGTGAATGTTCAGATTCCGTATGAAACCCAGCCCGGAACCGCGACCCTGGTGGTTGGCAATCCCTACGTAAACTCCAACAATTACAACCTGAAAATCGTGCCGGCGGCGCCGGGAATCTTCATGACCAACGGATTCACGGCTGCTCCATTTTCGAGCGCCGCACGCGGGCAAACCACTACGCTGTTCATCACCGGCGATGGGCAAGTCTCGCCCGCGCTGGCCGACGGGAGCGGCGCCCGCTTCAGGAACTCCGCTCGCGCAGCTTCCAAAGCCGGTGCTTCCTGTCACGGTCACGGTAGCCGGCCAGAAGGCGGACATCGCTTTCCAGGGCATTCCTTCCGGCCTGGTGGGCGTGACGCAAATCAATTATGTGGTTCCCGGCGAATACTCCCCTGGGCGTGCAGCAGGTGGTAGTGACGGTGGGAACGGTTGCCAGCCAGCCGGCGAATTTGACAGTGACCGAATAGCGCGTAGTCCATCTAAATTTGGGCGGGCTAACTAGTTTACGGGAGCGAGCCGCCGTAGATTATTCCGCGGCAGAGCCCACTATTCTGTCGGTGCCAATTAATTTTCACCCAAAGCGCGGCACGGTGCTCATGTGCGACTTCACCTCTGGCTTCAAGGCTCCGGAGATGGTAAAACGCCGTCACGTGGTGGTGGTCTCGCCCCGATACCGGCGTCATACCGGCCTGTGCATGGTGGTTCCATTCAGCACCGTGGCGCCTTATGAGATTGAGCCGCATCATTACGAAATACTACCCGGCACGTACGATTTCTTCGACCCCGTGAAATCAGTTTGGGCCAAGTGCGATATGCTCACTTGCGTTTGTTTTGAGCGACTTGACCGTGTATTACTCTATGGCCGATACCAAACCCCTTTGTTGAAAGAAAAGGACTTGAGAGCTATCCAGCTTGGGGTCGGGAAAGCCCTGCTACTTGACGCCGAAACCGTGATCCGTTAGGATGACAGTGTACCCGATAAATCGGGCTTGGATTTGAACGCCCCGTCTGGCATTTATTGCTCGGCGGGGCGTTTGCTTTATGCACTCAGGAATCAGGAAATGATTCCCTTGCGCACCGCGTAAAGAATCAGCTCCGGCACGCTGTGCAAATTCAGCTTCTGCAAAATATGCGTGCGATGCGTGTCCACGGTGTACAGGCTGAGGTTCAACGTGTTGGCGACCTCTTTGTTGGTCTTGCCCTCGGCGATCATTTGCAGAATCTCGCGCTCGCGATCGGTCAGCAGGTCGTAGCTGTCGTCGGCGTCCTTGCGTCCCAGCGCCTGGAAGTAGTCTTCCTGCAGAATCGCGGCTCACTTTGGGGCTGAAGAACGACCGCCCGTCCACCACCGCCTCAATGGCCGAAATCAGCTCCGCCTTCATGGCGTCCTTCAGCAGGTACGCGCGCGCCCCGGCCTTCAGAGAGCGGATAATGTAGCTCTCGTCGTGGTGCATGCTCAGAATCACGACGCCGATGTTGGGATGCTTTTCGACGATGCGCCGCGTCGCCTCAATGCCGTTCATGTTGGGCATGGCGATGTCCATCACCACCACGTCGGGGCGTTGGTCCTGAGCCAGCTGCAACGTTTCCCTGCCATCCGCCGCTTCGCCCACCACGACGAACCCGGGCTGCCGTTTCCAGCAGCAGGCGCATTCCGTCGCGCAGGATGTTATGGTCGTCAGCCAGCAGGATGCGAATCTGCTCCATCCGCCAGGCCTCCGTCCCACAGTCAACTCCGTCGCGCAGCTCACGGCAGCTCGGACACGACGGCCATTTCCGGCATGGCCGCCAGAGGCAAGGTCACCCGCAGCAGCGTCCCGCGGCCCGGCTGCGAATCGATCTGGAACGTGCCGCCCAGGTGGCGCGCGCGCTCTTCCATTCCGAGCAGTCCCAATCCGCGCACGCGCTGGGGATCGAACCCGCTGCCGTCGTCCTGCACCGTCACCAAAATCTGGCCGGCCTGGTGCCGCACGCATACCTGCACGGCGCTGGCCTGCGCATGCTGCGCGCAGTTGTTCAGCGCTTCTTGCACCACCCGATACACGCAGGTCTTGTGCTCCTCCGGCAACTCCGCCGGAAATTTCACTGGCCACCTGCACGCGCAGGCCGGTGCGCTTGCCGATCTCGCGCGCCTGCCACTCCAGAGCCGGCAGCAGGCCGAAATCGTCCAGCATGGAAGGCCGCAGCAGCAGCGCCATATTGCGGATTTCGTTCATGCCTTTCCGGCCACGCCGCGGATGGAATCCAGATGCGCTCGCACTTCCGGCGCCGGTTCCAGATCGAGCAAGTTTTCGGCTTCCATCAGCACCGCCGAAAACGCCTGCGCCACTTCATCGTGCAACTCGCGCGACAACGCGCGCCGCTCTTCTTCCTGCGCCCGCACCAGCCGCGCCGAAAGCTCCTGCAAACTGGCTTGCGAATGGACGCTTTCTTTCAGCCGCTGCTGTACCTCGCCTTCCAGCTTCAGGATGTGGAATATGGTGAACGCGGCTAGAGTTACCCCGCCCAGCAGCGTGATCGCGATCATCGCGAGCAGATCCGAATTGCAGACGTCCGAACAGATCGCCCAGCTTCACGTCGCCACGCCGCAGCGCCTCTTCGTTCAACGACTCGATGCGATCGGCGATCTGCAGCATCGACGTTCGGCGTGGAACCAGCTCCTCGTAAAAGAACGCGTCAGCGGTACTTGCCGCGCTCTTCGCCGGTCCATGCCAGGTGCGATCCAGCACCTTCCAGTAGGCTTCAATTTGGGACCGCAAATCCTGGAAAGGCGCCGCTTCTTCCGGCTCCAGCGCCGCGGCATAGTTCGCCAGCGCGCTCTCGGAATCGCGCCGCAACCCCTCGAGCGTAGCCAGTTGCGCCCGTGCGCCCGATTGTTCCGGAGCGAGCAACGAATCCCGCACAAACGTGCCCGAGAGATAGATGTTGGATCGAATCCGCTCCAGCGTGCGGTTGCGCGCCAGGAAGCGCGGCTTGCAGGGCCGTGTCGTTATGGCGCAGGCTGTTCAGGAACAGCAAAGCCCCCGCTTCGGCCGCCGCCATGATGAGCAGCAGACCGCCAAATCCCGCTACCAGAACCACTCCCGGGCGTTGCCGCATGCTGTTCCCAGTGTAGCGGGCGCTCGGTGGAGCGAAACCCCATCAACTCTAAGGTAGAACCTGAGGGCTAAATACGGGAATCGCGTCCATCCTGTATTAGGCGAATCATGCACTGGGGAAATACAGTGCCAACGGGATTCATTTGCGATGCTACCCCTGCGTATTCTGTAACTGCAGAAGCTTAGGAGGCTTTGGATGAAATCACGATTTTTGGCTTGCGCGGCGCTGACAGCGCTCTCTTTGACTTTCGCCGGTTGTGCGAAAAAGGTGGTTGCGAAAGCCCCGCCCCCGCCGGCTCCCGCGCCACGCTGCGGCCGGCCGTTGCAGCAAGACCTGCGCCGGCGCGCAACTATTCGCAGCCGACGCAGGCCGCTGCCACCACCACGCCGTCCCGTACTGCCTGACGCTGCCACGCGCGCCCGCATTCAGGATCTGCTGAACCGCATCCAGGACGCCTATTTCGACTACAACAAGCACACGCTGCGTCCGGACGCCGAAGCCGCTCTGAAGATGGACGCCCAGACACTGGCGGACATCATCAAGCAGTACCCGGACTTCAAGCTCACCGTGGAAGGCTTTGCCGACGAGCGCGGATCGGATGAATATAACCTGGCGCTGGGCGATGCGCGCGCCAAACAAACTAAGGAATATCTGTCCAACCTGGGGCTTCCGGGCAACCAGCTCGCCGCCATTAGCTACGGCAAGGATAAGCCGGTCTGCACCGAGCACGACGAAGATTGCTGGCAGAAGAATCGCCGCACCCACATTACGCAGGCGCAAGCGAACTAGAGAAGACAGAATTCAGAAGGCAGAATCCAGAATTTCTGCCTATTGTCTGGATAGCCGGGCCAGCACGCGCTCAATCGCCTGATCGTTGGGATTGGGCGCGTGCGTCTCACCGCAGAACTTCTGCTCCTGCTTCCAAAGATCCTCCGCCAGCGCGAGATTCTGCTCGGCCGAATCTTCCAAATTGTCGCGGCGCGACCGGTTAGCCACGGCCTGTTTGGCTGATTCCGTTGCCTTGTTTCCGGGCTGGCACTGGTCAAACCGCATGATCTCGGCCTGGAGCAGTTCTTTGCTCCGCTCGTAACGCACCGCCGCTCTCAACCCTCGCGCGTTCGGATCCAGCGCCAGAACCCGCTCGCTCAACTCCAGCTTGCGTCTTACTGGCTTGGTCCGTCGGGTTCAGTTGCACGCTCTTCTGAAAAGCGTCGCGGGCATCCGTGATAATTCTCCATGGCGAGCTCAGCCTCGCCGAGGCCGGCGTAGGCGGCCGCATCGCGATCGTCGGTTTGGGCCACGTTCCGAAAGACGTCCGCGGCCTCGCGAGGCGCGCCATAGCTGAGCAGCAACTGGCCGATCTTCTTCTTCACGGTGGTATCCGCGCCGCCGGTCCCAGGGCCGCCAACAACTCGGCGATGGCCTGCGTCCTTTGCCCGTTCTTTTCCAGTAGCGCCGCCAGTTCGAAGCGCGTTTCATCCGGTTCTGCTCTTGACCCGCCGGCCACGCGCCATCAATCGCCCGGCGATAAAACTTCACGGCATCCGCGGTTTTGCCCTGCGCCGCTGCGATTCGGGCCTTCCCCAGGTTCGCCAGCGCATTCTCCGGATCGCGCTTCAGCAGCGCGTTCAAATAGACCGACGCTTCCTCCGAATGGTTGTCCTTCAGCCAGCGCCAGCCCCAACGCCAGCCGGTATTGCGGGTTTCCCGGCGCTCCCGACAGAGCGTCGCGAAACTGCTGCACGGCTTCGTCGTCGCGATCCTGCTGGAGCAACTCGTTGCCGGTTTTGTAATATTCCGCGGCGCGCTCGGTCCGCGCCGAGCGGTAGTAGTAATTAAGGAATCCAATCACCAGCAGTACCGCCAGGCCCGCCGCAATTACGCCGGGCACCAGCCTGCGGGATGCGCGGATCTCTTCGCTGGCTGCGATGCGTCTGGCCTTTCTCTCCCGCTACGCCGTAAGCCTGCAGGATGTCCTTGAGCGAGACCACGCCTTTCAGATCGCGAATATCGGCGCGCCCCACCACCGGCAGCACGTTTAGCTTGGTGTGCGCCATGCGGCGCAGCGCCATGTCGAGCGGATGATCCATGTGCAGATGCGGAAAGTTCTCGGCGGTGAGCAGCGGGTTCGGAACATCCACCGGCAGCAATTCGCCGAGTGCGCGGTCGCCGTGGCCCTCGGCAATCTCCTGCTCCACCTGCGCCAGCGTGATCATGCCCGCCAGGCGCCGCCGCCATCCATCACCGGCCAAGCGTTGCGATCCGCATTCAAATAGGGGAGCGCATCTTCCACGCGGTCCGATCTGGTCAGCAGCATGCGGCGGCGCTTCGGCTGCGTCCCGCACAATCAACAGCCCTTGCCGGTAGCGCAGCCCGGAAGGCAGGTGCAAGCCATCCTGGTGCTGCAATGCTTCGTAAATCGGCTCTTCTTGCAGGCGATACGAGATGTAGAAGCTGATCAGGTTCGCGATCATGAGCGGCACGATGATGGAATAATCGCGCGTCATCTCGAAGATCATGATCACCGACGTGAGCGGCACGCGCACAATTCCGGCAAACAGCGCGCCCATGCCCACCAGAGCGTACGCGCCGACGCCGCCCGTGAAATCGGGGAGGATTTGGTGGGCCACGGTGCCCACCGCGCCGCCCAGCATCGCGCCAATGAACAGGGCGGGGCCGAAGATGCCGCCCGCGTTGCCGGTGCCGTAGCAACTGGTGGTGGCGAGCAGCTTCAACACCACCAGCAGCGCCATCACCTCCAGCGTCATCTGCCCGTTGAGCGCTTCGCTCACGTGCCCGTAGCCGACGCCCAGAACATCCGGGACGAACCATCCCATCAGGCCTACCGCCAGACCGTCCTGCCGCCGGCTGCAACCATTCGCTCCACTTGGGCAATGCCAGGAAATATTTGCGAATCGCCAGCAGCAGCTTGACGAACGCCACCGAGACCAAGCCGCCCGCGATTCCGAGCAACGCGTAGGTGATGAATTCGATCGGGCTGACCAGTTGGTAGGACGGAACATGAAACAGCGGCTCATCGCCCAGCAGCAGGTGCAGCGTGACCCACGACGTGGCGGAGCCCAGCACGATGGAGCCCAGCACCGGCGCGTGCAGATCGCCCATCACTTCTTCGAGCGTGAACAGCACGGCCGCCACGGGTGTGTTGAAAGCCGCCGCCAGCGCCGCCGCCGCGCCCACCGGAATCAGCTCGCGAATCCGGTTCGGCCCCAGTCCCAGGCGCCGCCCGAGCACCGATGCGATTCCCGCGCCCACCTGCACCGATGGTCCTTCGCGGCCCAGCGCGATGCCGCTGGCGAGCGATGCCGAACAGCACCCGAACTTGCCGAGCACCGTTCGAAGGCTGATGAAACCATCGCGCAGGAACAGCGCCGCTTTGGTCTGCGGGATGCCGCTGCCGCGGGCGTTGGGGAAAAAACGCGAGAGCAGATAACCGGTGAGGAGCGCGCCGGCGGTGGGGATCAGAACACGCCGCCAGGCCGCGCCTCCCGCCGGATACATGCGGGCGCCCAGATTTTCGGTGACGTAGATGAATGCCGCCACCACCAGCCCGACCACCGCGCCGATGATCAGCGTGAGCAGCAGCAGGATTTTGTCTTCGTACTGGAGGAGGAGCCTCGCCGTCGGTCCAATGCCCTAGACGGCTCGCGCCAGTTTCTAGAAGGTGGAGCAGCAAATGCGGTCGGCGACGACAACTAATATCAGAGTATCAATCGACTCGCGCAGGTGGCTCCGCATCACAGTCGCAGCGTCACATCCGCAACAATTGCGGGCATGCACTTGAAGTGATGATCGCGAGTGATCAGCAGGAGGTCATGCTCCAGGCCAGCGCCGCGATCCAAAGATCGTTGTCCGGAATCGGCGTCCCGGCACGTTTGAGTTGTACAAAAATACGCGCATAGTGCTCGGCCGTTTCCCGCGCCGGAAGCAAGATTCCTACCGTGGGTTTGGCCAGCATGCGCTGGAGAAGATGCTCGTTGCGCTGTTGCTTGGAGCCGCCATAAAATCCCGCCTTGATCTCCGCCAAGACGATCAACGGGAGCCAGACTTCATCGCATTCGCCTAGCCGGTCAGCCAGCTCCGCATCACCCTGAAACAGGTCGGTGAGCCGGTTGGTGTCCAGCGCGACTCTCACTGGGCAACCTCACTTCCACTTATCCCAATCGATTTGACGCTGCGACGCGATCACTTCATCGAATGCGGGATCGGGTGTCCAGCTGGCCCACGAGTTCGGAAAAATCCGCCTTGCGGGAACGCCCTATGGTGGCGCGCGTCAATTCGTCGACCACCAGCTGATTGAGGCTGAGCTTGAGTTGCGCCGCTTTTTTCCGCAGCGCGCGGTCCACCTCTGGCGGGACGCCACGAATGGTGTATTGGGCGATTTGAACCTGTGCAATCCGTTGCCTGCTAACTTCATGCCTACATGATAGCACTACTAGTAGGCAGACGTCAGTTGGGTGGCGTTGGCCAAGGTTTCCAGCCGGTCGATATCGCCTGGGCAAGCCGGTCGCGCTGATCCGGCGGACAGAAAGCCGCTTGCGTTGTCGTCGAATTTCGCGCGCAGCTCTTCGTGGAGTCATCGGATTCTCGGCGGAGCCTCGATTGTATTCTTCCACTTCTTCGAACGCCTGCCCATCCTTGAGAACGATCTTCGACCGCGCCCTTGAAGCGGCCGGGCCCTGGATAATCCGGATCGACGCGATATTGCACGCGGCGCGCCAGCGCGAGGATCTCCGGATTCTTGAGACTCTCCGCGCTGTAAGCGGACTTGCCGAGCGCGCCGTGATAGAGCGCCTCGGCCAGACTGTATTGCAGGCTCACGCGCCCGTGCGAATCGGACGCCGGCGCGAATTTTTCTTCGGTAGGTTCGCACACGATGCCCACGATGAACGCTGTCACCGGACACTCGATGCGCTCTACGTCCTGCGGCCTGATCCCGTGTTTCGCTTTCAGCCGCAGCACGGCGCTGATGTAGGGATGAATCACGTGCGCCGCCGGAAACGGCTTGAACGATGAATTGCGGCTCTCCCAATGTTCGCCGAGCCGGTCGCTAATTCGCGCGAAGTCGCGATGCGCGTTCGGATCCTGCACGTGGGAAGCGAAGAGGCCCCAGCGGCCTTCGAATACCTGCGCCGGACCCGTAACGCCCGATCGCGCCAGCAGCGCCGCGGTGATGCCGCTCTGCGCCGACCATCCGGGGTGCAGAAACTTGGTCTGCGTTCCATCCACCCAGCACTCCAGCAGCCCCGATGCGAAGCTGCCCGCGATGCCCGCCGCACGCGCCAATGCGTCGGCGTCCAGCCCGAGCAGCTTGCCGGCCAGATAGGCCGCGCCGAACGTCGCAAAGAGTCCGGTGGGATGAAAGCCTCGGCGATGCAGTTCGCCGGACGATACGCTTCCCACGCGGCAGGAGATTTCGTTGCCGATGGCGATGGCGGTGATGAGATCGCGTCCGGAGACCGGCGTGAATTCGGACAGCGCCAGAGCCGCGGCCACGGCCGGGCTGCTCATATGAACGATCGACTCGTTGTGCGTATCGTCGAATTCGAGCGCCTGTGAAAAGGCTCCGTTAGCGAAAGCAGCCGTCGTAACGCCAACGCGATCGCCGAACCCCAGAATGCGGCAGGGCCCGGGTGTAGAGATTGCCAGCGCAGCGTCTCGAACAGAACGTCCAAAGTCTGTTTCGGCGCCGGCCAGCGCCAATCCGATCACGTCCAATACGCGCAGCTTGGTGGATGCGACGATGTCCTCGGGCAAATCTTCAAACGTGACGCTCGCGGCCCAGCGCGCGAGTTCGGTGGAGAGTGAAACGCTCAACTGATGGACCACCCGCCGTCGATGGGCAGCGCTGCACCGGTGATATCCCGGCTTTCGGGCCCGCACAAAAAAAGAATCATGCCCGCCACATCTTGGCGGTGATGAAGCGCCCGCCGGGCTGTTTGTTCGGCGAGAAAGCGCCGTTCGGCTTCCTCGCGCGAGAGAGAATCCGATGTCATCATGTCCTCGATCCGCTGCAGATGCACCGGAGTCTCCACCGTCCCCGGGCACACCGCATTGCAGGTAATATCCTGATCGCGCGTTTCGAGCGCCACGGCTCGCGTCATGCCGATCAGCGCGGTCTTTGCTGGTGACGTAGCTCAGACGATTCACGGTTGCAATCAGGCCGTAGATGGACGAGACGTTGATGATCCGTCCCCAATTGCGCCGGCGCATCGCGGGTAACGCGAGCCGAATGGTGTGAAACGCGGCCGAAAGGTTCACGGCGATTGCCAGATCCCATTCGCCAACCGGGAACTGCTCCACGGGAGCGGCGTAGCGACCACCGCGTTGTTCACCAGAATGTCGATCGCGCCGAACGCTTCCAAGCCGACCCCGATCATCCGCTCGATCTCTATGGGGTGCGCCAGATTCGCGCCACAATACATGGTTCGGACGCTGTGTTCCTTTTCGATCCCGGCGCGCATGGCGTTGATGTCGCGCTCATCGCCAAAGCCGTTGATGATCGACATTGCAGCCGGCGGCGGCGAATCGTTGGGCCGTGGCTAGGCCGAGGCCTTGCGTCGATCCGGTGATGAGGGCGCATTTCCCTTGGAGCAAACGTTCGGACACGGCGATTGTTGTCATTATAATGATTATCTGCATGGAACCATTCGAAGTATTCGCCATTCGCTACGGTCATCTAGGAAATCGACACCCAGGACAAAGCTACATCCTGGCCGATCCGCACGAGTTCGGGCCGGATCTGGACTATTTCGTATGGGTGGTGCGCCGCGGCGATTGCCTGTTTGTGATCGATACCGGATTCGCCGAAGAGTCGGCCATCCGGCGCAAGCGCGAGCACCTGCGCAGCCCGGTGGAGGCGCTACGGCTGCTCAATATCGATCCGGACAAAGTCAGCGACGTGATCCTGACGCATTTGCATTACGATCATGCCGGGAATCTCGATCGTTTTCCCGCCGCCCGGTATCACGTGCAGGATCGCGAGGTGGCATACGCGACGGGCCGTTGCATGTGTCATCACTTCTTGCGGGAAGCGTACGATCTGGAGAATGCGCTCGAGATGGTTCGAAAAGTTTACAGCGGCCACGCGGTATTCCATGAGGGCGAGTCCGAAGTTGTGCCGGGCCTCACGCTGCATCGCGTGGGTGGCCATACGGCGGGCTTGCAGGTCGTCCGAGTGTGGACCGCGCGCGGCTGGATGGTTCTGGCGGCCGACGCCTCCCATCTGTATTCGAATTTCGAGCAGAACCGGGCGTTTCCGGTGGTGTATAGCGTGGCCGAGATGCTGGAAGGGTACAAGACGCTGTACCGTTTGGCCGATTCACCGAATCACATCGTGCCAGGACACGATCCGCTGGTCATGAAATATTATCCGGCGTTGCGTCCGGACCTGGAAGGCATCGTGGCGCGGCTGGATGTTCCTCCGTCGCGCTGAGGACCGCGTGATATCCTAACGGCTTTGGTATGGGGAGAATATATTGATGGCTCAGAAGAACGTCGGCTTCGTCGGCGTCGGACGAATGGGCGGACCTATGTGCCGCCGGCTGATAGAGGCGGGAAATAGCCTTACGATTTTTGACAAGAGCGACGCCGCGATGCGTCCGCTGGAGGCGCTGGGCGCGAAGCGGGCGGATTCGCCGGCGGCAGTTGCCTCGGAGGCCGAAATTGTTTTGGCCAGCTTGCCGACGCCGCCCATCGTGCAAGCCGCAACGCTCGGCCCACAAGGCGTTATTGAAGGCAGCCGGGTGAAAATCTTCATCGATGTTTCCACCACCGGTTCCATCTATGCCAAGCGCGTTGCCGAAGGGCTGAAAGCGAAGAACATCGTGGCTGTGGATGCGCCGGTAAGCGGAGGCGTAGCCGGAGCGGAGAAGGGAACACTCGCGGTGATGGTCTCCTGCGATGACCAGACGTTCGCGACCGTCAAGCCGGTGGTGGAAGTGATCGGCAAAGTTTTTCATGTCGGCAAGCTGCCGGGCCAGGGCCAGACCATGAAGCTGCTGAACAATCTTCTCTCAGCCACCGCGATGGCAATTTCGTCCGAAGCGGTGGTGATGGGAGTGAAGGCGGGGCTGGACCCAAAGCAGGTGATCGATGTAATCAACGCCGGCAGCGGGCGCAACACCGCTACCATGGACAAAATTCCGCGCTGCGTTCTGAATCGCAAGTTTGATTTCGGTTTTGCCATCGGCCTGTTGAACAAAGACGTCCGCCTGTGCATGGAAGAGGCGGAGGCCATGGGCGTCCCGATGGTTGTCGGCAGCGCCGTGCGGCAGATGCTCGCCATCGGCACCGCCAGCAACGGCGCTGATTCCGATATGACTGAGCTGATCAAAGTGATGGAGCAGTGGGCCGGCGTAGTGGTCGAGTCCAAGTAAAGTCTAAGGAGCGCACAGCGCGGGCGCGCTCCCTTGGCGTAGAAAATATTCGCGGCCGCTGCGTTGTGCGCGATGTGACAAAGGAGAGCAAGTGGAAAAAGAGATGTTCGAGAAGGGCCTGAAGATTCGGCGCGAAGTTTTGGGCGCCGAGTATGTGGACAAGGCGCTGAGTACCGCTGACGATTTCAATCGGCCATTGCAGGAGTTGGTCACCACCTATTGCTGGGGCGAATGTTGGGGACGCCCGGGCTTGGATCGCAAAACGCGCAGCATGCTGAACCTGGCGATGATCTCGGCGTTGAACCGGCCGCACGAAATCAAAGCGCACGTGAAAGGCGCCATCAATAACGGGCTCACGAAGAACGACATCCAGGAAGTGTTTCTTCAAGTGGCCATTTATGTCGGCGTGCCGGCGGCGGTGGACAGTTTCCGGCTGGCGCGGGAAGTATTTCAGGAAATGGGAATCTAGCCCTGTGGCTGTGGCGCACGCAATCGTGCGTGCCGTGTCCGCACTCCTGCGGACACTTCTTCATGACCGAATACCGGGCGTCGCCAAGAGTGGCGACGCGGCACGCACGAGTGCGTGCGCCACAGGCCGCGCCTAATCGGTTCGCAGCGCCGCTTCGCGCCAGAGCTTCTCGGGGCGGCTCAACCAAAACCAGAGCGCAGTGCCCAGTGCCGGGAACAGACTCGCTGAAACGAAGACGGCTCCGTACCATTTCAGATCGAAGCACCAGCCCCAGACGGGTAAAATCAGAGCCAGCACGGCCGACCATGATCCCGATCCGATGCCTCCGACCAAAGCGGTCTGATCGCGCGGGTAGAGATGCGATCCGACGCGCAAGGAGAGCACCACGAAACCGTCGGCGATGAAGGTCGCCCAAAAAAACAGAGCGAGGACAATGGGCCACGAGTGGATGGCCGTCACCAGCGCAGTGGGCAGTGCAAGCACGGCGAGCATCGAGAATAGGCCGGTCGGACGATGGCCGCGCGTCACGAATTTGTCGGCGATCCAGCCCCAGAAGAAATAGCCGGCTTCCCAACCGACCAGCGGGATCCAAAGAATTTTGCCGAGTTGCGCCTGTGAGAGACTGAATGCCCGGCTCAAGTACAGCGGGCTCAGATAAGAGACCAGGCCCAGGGCCACGGCGCCCAGCCCGAAGCTCGCCACCACGATCCAAAGACGCCGCTCCAGAAAATTGGGCCACGCGACTTTGAGCGATGATCGCCGGTGTTCCGCCAGATACGGCGGGCGTCCAATGATCGCCCACATCGCGAGCCAGCATGCGCCCATCGCTCCGGTGACCAGGAATGCCGCACGCCATCCGAAGCGCAGCGCGATCGGGGTGACAATCAGCGGCGTTATGATGGCGCCGAGCGACGCGCCGCTATATCCGATGGCTGTTCCGCGCGATTGCCGATTGGGCGGCAACGATTCGGCTGCGGCTTTGAGTGCGGCCGGGAAAGCCGAGCCTTCCCCGAAACCCAGCACGCTCCGCGCCACCGCGAATCCCCAGAAGCCCGACATCCATGCATGGGCGGTGCTGGCAATGGCGCGCAGCGAGACTGCGACGAACATGCCCTGGCGCAGACCGACGAAATCGAGGAACGAGCCAAATACCGGATTGCCGATCATGTAGAAAATCGAAAATGCCGAGAGTGCGTTCGCGTATGCCTGCGCGCTGAGGCCGGTGTCGTGCAGGATCATCGGCGAGAGCACCGCCAGCACTTGCCGGTCCACGTAGGACAACAGGCTGGACAGCATCATCGCCACCGAAGGAACCCACATTATCCAGCCTCTGACCCCAGGTGTTGCGGCGGGAATTGCTGGGGTTGGGGTGACGTCGATCTCGCTCACCACTGGAGTTTATCGTAATCGGCTATCGTATACCTTGATGCTCGAGATCAGTCTTTCGCGCCGGATGGCGCAAGCCGCGCGCGCCTTGACGATGGAGCAGCTTCCGCCGGAGGTGGTGGCTAAGGTCAAGATCGGCTTGCTCGACATGCTTTCCTGCGCGTTTGAAGCGCGCGATCTTCCGTGGGGCTGTCAGGCGATTCGCATGGCGAGCGCTGCACGCGGAAACGCAACGGTGATCGGGACGCCGGTGCAGTCGTCCCCGGCGGAAGCGGCATTTGCAAACGCAACGCTGGGGCATGGATTGGTGCGCGAAGACATGCACCCGGGCGCGGTGAGCCATCTGGGCGTGGTGATTTTTCCCGCCTTGCTCGCGCTCGCGCAGCAACAGAAGGTGAATGGCCGCGACTTCATTTTGGGTGCGGTGTGCGGCTATGAGATCGGCGCGGCAGTGGGACGCGCGATCATGGATCAGGAAATGGTCCGGCGCTTTCGTCCCACCGGAATCACGGGTCCGCTGGCGGGTGCGATGGCGGGAAGCCGGCTGCTGGGGCTGGACGAGGATGCCACTGTCAGCGCGCTCGGGTTTGCGGCCAACGCTACGGGCGGCCTGAACGAATGGCCATACTGCGGCGGCGACGAAATGTTTTTTCATCCAGGATTCGCCGCGCGCAACGCGGTGACCGCGGTTGAGCTGGCCACGCTCGGAGCTCGTGCATCGGAAGGCGCGCTGGATGGCCGCGCGGGGCTCTTTGCGGGTCTGAATAAACCCGAATGCATCTCGCGAGTGACGCCGTTTTCCGGCGGGCCGCTCGAAATTCTGTCCGTTTATTACAAGCCAGCGCCGGCGTGTAACTACGCGCAGACAGCCTGCCAGGCCGCGCTGCTCTTGACCGAGCAGCAAGGCTTTCGTAGCGACGATATCGAGTCGATTGTGGTGAAAGCATCCGCTGCGGCAGTGGGCTATCCGGGATGCGATTACGCCGGCCCGTTCGAGCGCATCCTGCAAGCGAAAATGAGCATCCAGTACTGTGTGGCTGCGACGCTCGGGCGCGGTGTGATCGCGGAGTCGAATTACCGTCTGCTGGATGATCCCGAAGTCAGCAGGCTTGTGAGCATTACGAAGCTTGAGACGGATGCGGCTTTTACAATTGCATATCCAGCGGCCCAGGGTTCAGAAGTAATTGTGAACCTACGCGGACGGATCGCGCGATCGCGAATGGATGATGTGATTCCGGCCACGCCGGACGAGATCCGTGCGCGATTCCGAACTGCGTGCGCGGACTGGCGCGCCGTGGAAGAGATGATCGAGGAACTCGAACACCAAGAGGACGTGGGCATTTTGAGCGGAGGTCTGGCAGCGTGAAGAAGCATCAGATGTTGATTGGCGGCAAGTGGATGGATCCCGCCTCGGGTGAATGGTTCGAATCGACGAATCCGTTCACGGCGAAACCATGGGCGCTGGTTCCGCGCGGCTCGAAGGCCGATGTGGATCAAGCCATCGCGGCCGCCAAGTGCGCGTTTCACGGCGAGTGGCGCAAGCTGACCGCAAGCGCGCGCGGAGCGCTGCTGCACAAACTCGGCGACCTTATCGCGGCGGAAGCGCAGCGGCTGGCTGAGATCGAATCCACCGACAACGGCAAGCTGATCGCCGAGATGCGCGGCCAGCTCAATTACATCCCGCAATGGTTCTACTATTACGGCGGCTTGGCCGACAAGATCGAAGGCCGCGTGATTCCGATTGACAAGCCCGGCGTGTTCAACTTCACGCGCGAGGAGCCGCTGGGCGTGGTAGCTGCCATCACGCCGTGGAACTCGCCGCTGTTGCTGGCCACATGGAAACTCGCGCCCGCGCTGGCGGCGGGCAACACCGTGGTATGGAAGCCGTCGGAATTTTCATCCGTCTCGGCCTTCGCGTTTGGCGAATTATTCGACAAAGCGGGCTTTCCACCGGGCGTGGTGAACATCGTCACCGGCTTCGGCAACGAAGTGGGCGAGCCTTTGATCACCCATCAGGACGTCGCCAAGGTGGCATTCACCGGGGGCGACAAGACGGGCGAACATGTCTACGGACTGGCCGCGCGCGGCATCAAACCCGTGACGCTCGAGCTCGGCGGCAAATCGGCCAACATTGTTTTTGACGACGCGGATCTCGACCAGGCCGTGAAAGGCGTGGTCTCGGGAATCTTCGCCGCCACCGGACAGACCTGCATCGCGGGCTCGCGCGCGCTCATTCATCGGCCCATCCATAAGGAATTTGTGGAGCGCTTGCTGGATCTGGCGAAGACCGCGCGCATGGGCAATCCGCTAGACGCTTCCACGCAAGTGGGTCCCGTCACTACGCGCCCGCAGTACGAGAAGATTCTCGACTACATCCGCATCGCCAAAGAAGAAGGCGCGGTTTGCCGGCTGGGCGGCGCTCCGGCCGAGCGCGAAGAATGCGGCTCGGGCTGGTTCGTAGAGCCGACGATCTTCACCGACGTGAACCCGCAGATGCGCATCGCGAACGAAGAAGTTTTCGGTCCGGTGCTCTCGGTGATTCCGTTCGACGACGAAGACGAAGCGGTTCGCATTGCCAACAACACGGTGTACGGGCTCGCGGCTGGCGTGTGGACGCAGAGCATCCGCCGCGCGCTGCTGATGTCGGAGCGATTGGAAGCCGGCACGGTGTGGGTGAACACCTATCGCGCCGTGAGCTACATGTCGCCGTTCGGCGGCTATAAACGCTCTGGTATCGGACGCGAAAGCGGCATCGAAGGCATTCGCGACTATCTGCAAACCAAGAGCGTGTGGATCGATATCGCGGGCAACGCGCCAAATCCATTCGTAATGCGATAGTCTGGGTGCTCAAAGTGGAAGGCATGATAGACGACGCAACGGCCGCATATATTGTCGAAAACCAGAGATGTTTTGAAGACCTGAAGCAGGTGGCAGCGCAACTCGCCGGGCTGCTGGTGCTGGCGGCCGCGGGATCGAAGGAGGCAGCGCCGGATCATCCGCTGCTTGGATCCGCCCGGCGGCTCTTTCGAGAAGCTAACGACGCGCTACAAAGTGCGCGTTCCACGGAGCGAGCACGGCGGCATCATGAGCATCTTGCACAGGCGGCCGCGTTGATCGGCGTGGCTCTCAGTGAGGCGGGCGCCATTCTAGACGTGGACCGCGTTCTGATCCCTTTGCGCGCCGGATACACCGAACTGGAACGAGCCGCGGACGCACTGCCAGGCTTCGAAAAGGTGTCTTACGCGCGAGCCTGCTGCGGAGGAGCGCACGTCCAATGAGCGCGTATTCTTTGTGGGTGATGGAATATGCCGCGGTTCCGAATTATCCGCTGAGCGGGTTGGTGTACGGCATGCACAACCAGGGCGCGCGCAAGCTGCCATATTGCTACATCGTGATCAAGGGTCAGGGCCAGCTTGCGATGGTGGACGTCGGCTACAACCACAAGGCGCATGGCGAAGTGCTGGCTAATACTTATGGCGTGCGGGGCTGGCGTCCGCCGCGCGAAGTGCTGGGTGAGATCGGCATAAAGCCCGAAGATGTTTCGAACATTTTCATCACGCATTGTCACTTCGATCATATGGGCAACATCGAAGATTTTCCGAACGCGACTTTTTATCTACAAGAGCGCGAGCTATCGAAATGGGTGTGGACCATGTCGCTGGAGCGCAGGTTTCGCTGGCTGATGCTGGGGATCGATCCGGCGGACATTATGCGCGCGGTGGATCTGGCGCGGCAGGGCCGGCTGGTGGCGGTGGAGGGCGATCGCGAGAATGTGCTCCCCGGCGTCGATCTGCACGCCGCGTTTGATACGCATACCTGGGGATCGATGTACGTCACGGTGCGGAACGATTTGGCGGCCAATTCGCAAAACAGTTGGGTATTTTGCGGCGACCTGGCCTATACCCAAGAGAACTTGCGTGGCAACGATCCCAAAGATCCCGAATATATTCCGGTAGGCCTGGCAACCGGGAGCCAGTTCAATTTGATTATGACGACGGAAAAAATGGTGAAAAGCGTGGGCGGCGACATCACTCACGTGGTTCCACCGCACGAAGAGCGTTTGAAAGATTTGTTCCCGTCGCGCATCACCAAGGCCGGTTTACGGATCACGGAGCTGGCGCTGGCGGAGGGCGAAAAAAGCCAGGTCGCATAGCTTTGTGTTCGGGTTTCCCTCGTGCGACATCCTACGCGCCTACGGGCGCAATTGCACCGGCCCCAGGTATTGATCGAGCCAATTGAGATAAGCCTTGATCAAGACCGGCTGTGCCACCGGCGTGGCATGGCCTCCATCCAGCAGGACATGTTTCTTATCCTTGGCTGGCGTGCCAAGGGCGCGCAGCAGGGGTAGTTGGGCACTCTCCAGGGGGAAGAGAAAATCGGCGCGCCCGTTGATCATGAGGACAGGAATCTTCATTCGAGGCGCGTAATTCCAGGGGTCTACTTCCGGCATGGTCTTTTGCCATGAGCCGCCCGACTGCATCACCACAGTCTTGATGCGCGGCTCCATTGCCAATAAGAACGGGGCCACGGCGGCGCCCTGACTGACTCCGCCAAACGCGATGCGGCCCAGGTCGATGTCGGAACGAGTCTCGATATAGTCGATCGATCGCCGCAAGTCCTTCGACCAGGCGATGTTCATGTCGCGCCACACAATTGGCCCCGGTGGCCCCGGTGGACCCGGCATGGGTCCTCGCTCCATGGTTCCCTTGTACGCGGGAACCAGCACGGCTCGTCCGGAGCGAAGCAGGAAACCGAAGGTGAGGGAAGCGGTGGCTTCGTCATAGGGAGTGTGACGGGTAATAATCTCGATGCCGCCCATGAACACCACTAACTGGAAGGGAGGCGCCGCGTTTTTTGGCAGATAAAGGTGCGCGCTGACGCGTTCCACGTTGTAGGCAGCCTGAAACGATACATTTTCCAGGCGCCAAAAGGCGCTTTCCTCTACGCTGTCCAGAGTAGGGTTCAGGTCGGACCGATCGTATTCGAGCAGGCGCTGAAAGATCTTGTACGTTTGATCGTCTACTGGCTTGTCGTTTCGCCGGTCCCTGTCGATCAGAGCAACCACGCCTTTCAGCGAATTCGGCACGGGCGAAACATAACGCACGCATCGGAATCCGAAGAAAAGCTTGCGCTCGAAGGGCGGCCGTGCGTCCGATGGACCGAAGGCCACGTAACTGGGTGTATTCCAGGCCCCGCCCAGCGTGTAGCGCAGATCGCCGCGTGCATTGCTCACCCACTCCTGAACATTGCCGGCCATGTCCAAGGTTCCAAATTGCCCCAACCCGCGATATTGCCCAACCTTTGCGGGACCCTGGCCGCCAAAGTTTCCGAAATTCAGGACCTCGGAGAAAGGTCCAATGTCGCCTGCATAAAGCCAATGGTAGGCCGTCGGCAGGCTCTTTCCAGCAAACTCGGCGTAGGCCGCGGCTTCGTACCAACTGACGCCGCCCACCGGGAAATCCGCCTGCCCGTCCGGGTAGGCGCCAAGCCTCCAGGTGGAAGGCCCTGGCCGGCCGGTTTCATCCTGGAACTCGGACATCGCTTGTTCCCAGGTGAGCGTCCTGCCGCCGCGTTGAAACGGCTCTTTCCAGTAGCTTCGATTCTGGTAGCCCCCGTGATCGACAAACTCTTTAAACTCGCGGTTGGTGACCTCGAACCGGTCGATCCAAAATCCGCCAATGGGTTCCGGCGTGGCGAGGCCCATCCAAAACGCGCCGAAGCCCGGGGGCACCCAGAGCATGCCGGGCGGCGTCGAGGCCGTGGAGTGGAGTTCCATTTTCGTTGCTTGCGGCAAGGCACTGTCTCCAAGAGTTAAAGCATGCTCCACCGTCTCGAAACCCGGCTTCGACGCACGGACCACGTAGTAGCCCCGAGGGTAGCCACTTTGTGGAAGGCGGTTCGTCTTCACGGGTGAAGGTCCCAAGTGCTGCCACGCCGCTTCGTCGTCCGGACTGGTGTAATCGCGAATGGACACATCCGCGCCTGAGGGCTCGGTGTCAAGGGTAACGGTGGCGCTGGGAACCAGGTCCTTCAAGCGGATCAACTCCGGAGAAGCGGGAGCGTAGCGTTCGGCCTGGCGCAACAGATCCGATGCGGCCAGCCAGCGCGATTCGCGCATCAGGCGGGCGATTTCCGGTAGCGCCTCATTTTGCGCCCAGCGGGCACGGGATGCACGCAGATAGGCCTGTGTCCCGAACACGCCGGCGCCGATGAGCAGCAACACCGCGGCGGCGGCGACTTTGCGGTTGAGTCCGGTCCCCTGTTCCCATTTGCGCAAAAACTCCCGGACCTCTACCGCGGTCTGGGGACGCGCTGCTGGTTCCTTTGCGAGCAACCGAAGAATTAGTTTGCCCAAGCCGGCCGAGGCCTTGGGCGCCGGCACGTTTACCGGGGCCGAATTGAGCATGCTGGCCAGTGACGATCCGGGAAACGGAGCAGTGCCGGCGGTCATCTCGTATAGCACCAGGCCAAGCGAGAACAGGTCGCTACGTGCGTCGGCCGGCTTATTTTCCAGTTGCTCGGGCGCCATGTAGGCGGGCGTGCCGATCATGGCGTTGGCTTCTGTGACTCCCAGGTCCGTGACGGTCTTGGCGACGCCGAAATCCAGAATCTTGACGCCGTTACGGGTCAACATGATGTTGGCGGGCTTGAGGTCGCGATGAACTACTCCCAGCGAATGCGCTTCCGCCAGCGCGTCGGATATCTGAGTGCCGTATCGGATGATCTCGTCTTCCCGCAAAGATCCCTGGCGCAGACGCGCCGCGAGAGTCTCGCCTTCCAGTAGCTCCATCACAAGGTAGTTGGGACCCACGTCGTAGAGCGTGCAGATATGCGGATGGTTGAGCGTGGCGATGGCGCGTGCTTCGCGTTCGAACCGGGCGCTGAAGCGTTCGCTCACAATTTTGATCGCGACGTCGCGGCCGAGTCTGTCATCGTGCGCGCGATAGACCGCGCCCATGCCGCCCGCGCCGATTTTCGCCAGCAGGCGATAAGGCCCCAGTTGCTTTCCAGGATCGAGTTGTTCCCCCAGTTCAAATTGCGGTTCAGCCAATAGACGGGGCAACGAAGTTCCCTCGTGCGCAAGCAGCGACTCCACTTCAAGCCGCAACTCCGGGTCGCTGCTGGCTAAGACGCCGCGATCCTCGCGCGCCGCGTGGTAGAGTTCCTCGATCTGCCGCAGGCGTTCAGGTGTCATTGGGCTGCGATGAGTCTGCCCATCATATTACTGTCCCGCGATCAATGGGGCCTCGGCCGCTGGCGCGAACCGCGGTTGGCGCGCCCGAAGCCCGGCGTTGACCTTGCCGATATCCGATTCTGTAAACCGGAGGCCCCGCCGCCCCATCTCGAAATAATCACCGCTGTCCCAGCTCGCCTTCATAATCCCGGTCTCGGAATGCGAATTGACCCCTTGCAGGATGTGTGTAATCTCGTGGACCAGCACATAGGCCAGCAACCGGATTACAAGGGCCGGTTCCACCCTGCAGGTCACCCGGTCGAAGAACACCTCGATATGGGTTCCCTCGAAAGGGAAGGAGCGGGCCAGAGCTAAGGGCGGCAGCTGTTCGGCCGGCGTTTGCGTGGAAAGGCTCACGAGGATTGCACTTTTCAAGGGGCATTGGCGCATGCGATACCACTGAATTCTGACGCCGATTTCGGCGAAGATTTGCGAAGCCGTGCTTTCAGACGCACGCGCGGTCAGTAATTCGGTTCCTGGGTCCATGCAGACCGTCACGGTCCGAGCATCCGGGATCTCCGCCGTCCCGGCCCTCGCCGCCACGGCAGCAATCATCGCCATCACCATGAGCCGCATCGTCGTTGCCTCCATCCCTCCAGGCGGAAGGCAGCGGGAACAGCCGACACGTTAGTGGTAAATTATTTCGATAGGCCATTTGCCTCATAAGGAAGCCATGGAAACGGCCGATTTGGCCGCAGTAACCGGATTGCTAAAGGCCTGGACCGGTGGTGACCAGGCGGCTCTGGACCGCCTGATTCCCGTGGTCTACCAGGAACTGCGCCGCATGGCGGGCCAGCACATGCGCAACGAAAGGGCCGGCAACACGCTCCAAACCACCGCTCTGGTCAATGAGGTTTACCTTCGGCTGGTGGACGTCAAGAACGTGGATTGGCAACATCGGGCTCAGTTCTTCGCTATATCCTCTCAGATGATGCGTCGCATTTTGGTGGATGCGGCGCGCGCTCGGGGCTCCAAAAAACGCGGCGCAGGCGCTGAAAAAGTGAATGTAGACGATGTAGCCCTGGTTGCTCCCCAGTCCGATGAGTCACTAGTAGCTTTGGATGCGGCGCTGGACGAATTTGCAAAGCTGGCGCCCCGCCCGGCGAAGGTTCTCGAAATGCGTTACTTCGGGGGTCTCAGCGAGGAAGAAATCGCCGCCGTGCTCAAGACCTCCACACGCACCGTCGAACGCGACTTTCAATTCGCCAAGGCCTGGCTCATGCGGGAGCTGAGCCGCCAATGAGCCAACAGGCCCGCTAAGTCTATACATTACGGCCGGGTCCGGCGTGTCTAACGCGGTGACGTTCTTCGAGCAGTGAGGACCTATAAACCGCTATAAACGCTGCATGCAAGTCTATCCCGTTGTGATATATTCGCTTACAACTGGAGGCGCGAGCTCGATTATGCTCCGATATATTGCATCGGTTTTGACATTGGGGACGGCGGCCATGGCTGCGACGCCGAACGTCACTTACGACAAAGACGTTCTTCCCATCATGCAGAAGAATTGTCAGAGCTGCCATCGGCCGGGCGAGATTGGTCCGTCGTCGTTCCTCACCTATGAAAGCACGCGCCCGTGGGCCAAGTCGATTCGGGAAGCGGTGATCACGAAGAAAATGCCGCCCTGGTTCGCCGATCCGCGCTTCGGACACTTTGCCAACGATCGCAGACTAAATGACGCGGACGTCAAGACATTAGTCGCTTGGGTGGATGCTGGCGCGCCCGAAGGCGACCGGAAAGACATGCCGCCGCCCATCGAATGGCGCGACGGTTGGAACATTAAGCCGGATGTTGTGATCGAAATGCCGAAGCCGTACAGCGTGCCCGCGCGCGGCACCATCGAATACACGTACTTCGTGGTTCCGAGCGGCTTCACGAAAGACACCTGGGTGATCGACGCCGAGGTTCGCCCCGGAAACCGTACGATCGTGCATCACGGCAGCGTTCACATTCGTCCGCCGGGATCGCAGTGGTTGAAGGACGCGAAAGTCGGCGAAGGTTACGTGCTTCCCAAGCGCGCCGATGGCAGTGCAGCGCTGCCCGCGCCGGTGGACCCGAGCGTCAACGTCAGCAATGAATGGCTGCTCGGTTATGTGCCCGGCATCCAGCCGCAGAACTATTTCGATCTGGATCACAAAGCGGCCAAGCTGATTCCCGCCGGATCGGACATCGTGTTTGAAATGCACTACACCACGAACGGCAAGGCTCAGACGGATCAGACCAAGGTCGGGTTTGTGCTGGCGAAAGAACCACCGAAGTATCGGCTGCTGACGGTGCCGGTTGCGGGCGCCGACTTCACCATCCCGCCTGGCGACGGCAACTACGCCGGCCACACCGTCGCGCAGTTCGATCAGCCGGTGACCCTGATTTATTCGCAGCCGCACATGCATCTTCGCGGCAAGGATATGGACATTCGGCTGGATTATCCCAGCGGCGAGCGCGAAACGCTGGTGAGCGTGCCGCACTACGACTTCAGTTGGCAGACCATCTACTTCGAGCAAAAGCCGATCGAAGTGCCCAAGGGAACCAAGATCGAGCTGTTCGCGCACTGGGATAATTCCGCGAACAACAAGTACAATCCCGATCCGACGGCGACCATTCGCTGGGGCGATCAAAGCTGGGATGAGATGCTGTTCGCCTGGGTGGGAGTGGTTGTGCCGCGCGACGCCGATCCCGAAAAAGTGATGGCGAAACCGGCCAATATCGCGGCTGTCGCGACGCCTGCAAACAGCCAATAAGTTTTACTTGCGAACCGACACTATCTGGTCGCCATCAATGTAGCCGATGTACATGGCGCCTGCAACCGCAGCGAAGCCCTTGGGCTTGGATCCCTTCGCGTCGAAGGAACGGGTGGCGGCTCCATCCGTATTTTTGGGCGATATGCGCACGGCGATCTTTCTGCCATCCACAGCTTCCGCCTGTGTCAGACGGAACCTCAGCTTTTTGCCACCGATGCCGAGGAACTTCCTCTTCCCGGTTTCGCCCGCCACTTCGCCCGTGACTGTCGCGCCCTTGGCGATTACGGTGTTGCCGCCGATCTGCAAACCTTCGCTCACCGTGAAATGCAGCGCCTGCCCTTCGGGGGCATCCGCTGGAACATCCTCGGTAAGGTTAATTGTGAATGGCAGAGCGTCTGTCACCGTCACGGGTGTCGCGATCACCGGCTTGGGCGCAGGCGTGGGCGGTGGCGGAATAGGAGTGGGAGCAGGAGTTGCGACGGGCGCCGGTGGTGGTGGCGCGGGTATCACTGGCGCCGGCGTGGGCGGACCAACTTTGACGATCTTGTCCGGCTTGGGCTTCGGCGCGGGTTTCACTTTCGGTTTCTCGGGCAGGGCAGTGACGTCGTTGACGGCCGGCGCAGTCTGCGCGGGCGGCGTCGCTGCCGTAGGATTTTCCGCGGGCGGTGTCGGAGCAACCTGGACAGGCGCTGGAGGCGGCGCGGCCACGGGAGGCGGGATTACGGTAGCCACTCGCGCGGACGATGCGCGGTGGTTCTTCCAGAAATACCAGCCGGTGGCTACGGTTCCTGCTACGAGAACTGTCCCAATCAAACCGAGAATGAGCAGTAACAACTTCTGCGAGTGAGGGAACGATCGAGCGCCCACCCGAGCCTTAGCCACGGGAGGTTGCCGCGCAGCGCCGCCGGGGGCTTTCGACGGCCCCGGTTTCGACGGTCCATTCACCGATCTCTTGGGTGGCTCCGAAGCGGGAACGGACGCCACAGCCGCAGGCGCCACCGGAGAGGACAACACCTTGGAGGGTGTTTCCGACACAGCAGCAACGATGGGCGCCTCACCACTTGGAATTGGCGTTGGAGTCGGCCCTGGAATCGGCGAAGCAAAGTGGCCTTCGGGATCCAACTGCCGCTGTAGCGCAAGCAGCGCTCCTTCAATCTCCTTCATGGACTGCCAGCGCGCCGCCGGGTCTTTGAGCAGGCTGCGCAGGACAATCTGCTCCAGTGCCGGCGGGACATCCGGCGCCGCTTCATGGATGGGTTTCACATCGTCGCGCAAAATGGCGGAAAGCGTGGAGATGCCTGACCGTCCCTCGAATGCGCGCTTGCCCGTCAGCATCTCATACAGCACGGAACCGAAGGAGAAAATGTCGGAGCGCGCATCTACGCGCTTGCCCTCGGCCTGTTCGGGCGACATGTAACTGACCGTGCCGATGATGGAGCCTTCGCGCGTAAGAGCCGGTTCCACCGTGCTCTGGTCGGCGGTTTGACCGGACATGCCCGCGTCCACCCACTTGGCGAGACCAAAGTCGAGGACCTTGATCAGGCCTGAAGTAGTGACCATGATGTTGGATGGCTTGAGATCGCGATGAATGATTCCCGCGGCGTGGGCGGCGGTAAGGGCGCTCGCGATTTGAGCGGCATATTGCAGCGCCTGCGCTGGCGCCAATCCTCTCGTGGGAGTGAGGTCGCGCAGGGTTTTCCCATTAATGTATTCCATTACGATGCATTGCATATCTCCTTCGGAGACTATGTCATACAGCGTAATTATGTTGGGATGGTTGAGAGCCGAGGCGGCCTGCGCTTCCTGAAAGAAACGGCGCTTGCGCTCCGGGTCGCCGGACATGCCCGGCGACAGAATTTTCACCGCTACCAGACGATTGAGACGGCTGTCCTGCGCCTTATAGATCTCGCCCATCCCGCCGGCGCCGATCTTCTCGATGAGTTGGTAATGAAGAAGCTTCTTGCCGACCATGGTGCAAACGGAGCGCTCACGCGCATTATGACTCGAATGTGACAGCCAGCGCAATGAGGCCCCTTGGCTGACGGGGTTGGGGTTTAGGGATTGGGGATTGGGATGGGCGATACGTTAAGCTGGACCGACATGCGATTCATAGACCGGGAAGAGGTGGCGCGAAGGCTCAGCTACGAAGTGTGCATTCCCATTGTGCGCGAGGCGATGATCGCGTTCTCAAAGGGCGAAACCAAGCAACTGCTGCGCTCTGTCATTTCGCTGTCCCAGGGGCGGCTGTTCGGCGTGATGCCGGGCGCGATGGGCGCGGATGGCCCATTCGGAGCGAAACTGATCAGCGTGTTTCAAGACAACTTCGCCAAGGGAATGCAATCGCACCAGGGGCTGGTGATTCTGTTCGATCCTGAGACGGGCGCGCCGGTTTGCGTCGTGCATGCCGGTGAGATAACGGCCATCCGAACGGCAGCGGCCAGTGCGGTGGCTAGCGATGCGTTGGCGCGCAAAGACGCGCGGCGTCTGGCGATCCTGGGTTATGGGGAACAGGCGGGGACGCATGCCCGGGCGATCGGTAAAGTGCGCAAGCTGGAATCGATCGTGGTTTGGGGGCGATCCGGCGAGCGGGCTCAGGCGTTCGCCGAGCGGATGCAGGCGGAACTGGGCGTGCCCGTGTCGAGCGCCGGAAGCGTGGAGGATGCAGTGAGCCGCGCTGACATTATTTGTACTGTCACGGCGGCGACGGAGCCGATCCTGAAGGGCGAATGGGTGCGGCCTGGCACGCACGTGAATGTCGTCGGGTCGGGCTTTGCTGGCCCTGCGGAAGTGGACAACGATTTGGTGGTGCGGTCGCGCTTCATCGCCGACAGCCGGGAGGGCGTGCTGCAACAAGGCGCGGAATTTCTTCGGGCCAAGGCGGCGGGTTTAGTGAGTGACGACCATATTGTTGCCGAGATCGGGCAGGTGCTTTCGGGCGAGGTGACGGGTCGAAGGTCGGAGGAGGAGATTACTGTTTACAAGTCGCTGGGGCATGTGGTGCAGGATTTGGCAAGCGCGTGGGCGTTATATTCTGAAGGCGGGGCGTGATGGCTGTTAGGAGTTTTCAGCCGATCCTTGGAAAACCAAAACAGGCCCCCGGCTCGGAGTTGAAGGGAAGATGACGCGGCCCTCACGAAAAAATAATCGCGCTCAAATCGCCAGTCGGAGAGAACCACCCCGAACTCGCCTTTCATAAGATGGGGCAAGAAATGCGCGATCATTTGGTGGAGCCGCTTGATCTAGAGGCAGTAGAGTGGCTGCGGCTGGCGGTGGCGCTTGGGCATGAATTTGTCCGAGCGCATCATTCGAGTCCGACTGCCGACGACTACGCGAGACAATTTAACCGCGGCGTGGCTGGAGTGCCGGAAGAGCATGCGGCCACCTGCTATGCAGAAATTGATCAGTTTTTTCGCAGCAAGCGTCTTGCCGAGCTATCCGCAGACATCTTTCGGGCCCTCGGGCTTCGGTGGGGTAATGGACAGCGAAAGCTTCGGACAATTCCGGAAGTCATGGTCGCCAGCGGATGCTCGCTCCAGGAGTTGATTGAGGGCGAGCGTGCCCTTCTTCGAAGGTTGGGGTTCATCGTTAAACGGGGCAGCGAAACACAGAAGGGTTGGGCGAAGCTATGAAGCGCTCTCGCAGCCTGCGGACGGTGACGGGACCCGAAGCTTCGCAGGTTGGCGGTATAACGGAGTCTCCACCCGAGACGCACAGGCGAGGGTCTCAAAAGTCAGATCGCATCACGGTGAGTTTGCGACAATGGAGCCGAAAGGCTGTTCTGTGAAACCAATCCTTCTGCTCCTTGCGAGCGTCGCGCTATTCTGGGCGCCGGTAGCGTTACCAAGCTCAATTACCCGGTTGCTCCCAAGGGCAATCAGGTGGACGATTATCACGGCGTCAAGATCGCCGATCCGTATCGCGGGTTGGAGAATGCCGACGCGCCGGCTACCGAAAAATTTGTGCAGCAGGAGAACGAGCTGACGTTCGGGTATCTGGCCAAGCTGCCCGGGCCGCGAGGCCATCAAGAAGCAGCTCACCGCATCTGTGGAATTACGAGAAATTCGGCGGCTTCCAAAAAGCCGGAAATCATTATTTCTATTTCCACAATTCGGGGCTGCAAAACCAGTCGGTGGTGTACGTAACGGATTCGCTGAACGGGCACGCCGCGCGTGCTGCTGGATCCGAACACCTATCGCAAAGATGGAACAGCGGCGCTGGACGGAGAGTCGATCAGCTGGAACGGGAAGCTGTTCGCCTATGCCGTGGCGCAGGCGGGTTCGGATTGGGCGGAGTGGCGCGTGCGCGACGTGGCTACGGGCAAGGATTCGTCCGACCTGATCCAGTGGACCAAGGGCAGCATCGTTTCGTGGGCCGCGGACGATCGCGGGTTCTATTATTCGCGCTATGCGGAGCCTGCCTCCGGAGAAACTGCTCACCGTAGCGGCGCTGGACGAAAAGGTTTACTTCCACAAGCTGGGCGATCCGCAATCTGCGGACAAGCTGATTTACGAGCGGCCGGATCATCCGAATTGGGGCATCGATCCGCTGGTGATGGAGGGCAGCCGGTATCTGCTGCTCTACATGTACACGGGCGTTCCGGGCAAGAATCTGCTGGCGTATCAGGACCTGCGGGCCGCGAACTCGAAAACAGTGATGCTGATTCCGTCGGCCGATTTTGGCTATCGACCGATCGCGGTGATTGGTTCCACTTTATATCTGCAGACCAACGACGGCGCGCCGCGCGGCCGCGTGATCGCGATGGACATGGAGCATCCGGAGCGCGCGAATTGGAAGGAAATTGTTCCCGAGCGCGCCGAGACGCTGGATGGCGCGCAGATCGCCGATGGCAAGCTGCTGCTCTCGTACATGAAGGATGCGCATTCGGCGGCGCGGCTGGTGAGTTTGGATGGCAAGACCAGCGAGGACATCGCGATGCCGGGGATCGGGACGGCCGCATGGTCTGGCGCGCGGCTCCACGGACAAGGAAATGTTCTACAGGTTCGACGGCTTCACCATTGCGCCCGGCATTTACCGGCTGGATCTTGACGACTGGGAAGAGCACCGCTGATCCGGCAGAGTAAGGTTGCGGTGGACCTGTCGCAGTACGAAACCAAGCAGGTGTTTTATGCGAGCAAAGACGGCACGCGCGTTCCGATGTTTCTGAGTTACCAAGAAGGGGCTGAAGCTGGACGGGCAGAATCCGACGCTGCTCTACGCCTACGGCGGGTTCGATATGGCGGAGACGCCGGGCTTCCGGCCGCGCATCGTGGAATGGATGCAGATGGGCGGCGTCTACGCGGTGGCGAATATTCGCGGCGGATCCGAATATGGCGAGGCCTGGCACCAGGCGGGGATGCGCGCGAAGAAGCAGAACGTGTTCGACGATTTCATTGCGGCGGCCGAGTGGCTGATCGCGAACAAATATACGTCGACGCCGAAGCTGGCGATTTATGGGGCGAGCAACGGAGGGTTGCTGATCGGCGCGGTGCTGAATCAGCGGCCGGATTTGTTTGGCGCGGCGATGCCGGCGGTGGGCGTGATGGACATGCTGCGATTCCAGAATTTCGGGTTCGGGACGCAGTGGGTGGGCGAGTACGGATCGTCGGCCAATCCCGAGGATTTCAAAGTGCTGCGCGCGTATTCGCCGCTGCACAACATTCGCAAGGGCGCGCAGTATCCGCCGACGCTGATCACGACATCCGATCACGACGATCGCGTGATGCCGGGGCATAGCTTGAAGTACGCGGCCACGCTGCAGCAGGCGCAGGAGGGTCCGGCGCCGATTTTGATCCGCATCGAGACGCGCGCGGGGCATGGAGCGGGGAAGCCGACCACCAAGCAGATCGACGAGTGGGCGGATCGCTTTGTGTTCCTGAAGAGCGCGCTAAAGATTGGGTCAGGATCGTAACGAATCCGTAGATGCTCGAAAAACCCTTTCGTCCCGAGACGCGCGTGGTGCGGCGCAATGGCGCGCCTGGGTTGCATCGCTGCGGGAGCACTCGGCCGACATTTGCGTGGTGGGCGCGGGGATTTCAGGGAGTTTCCGCGGCGATTGAAGCGGCGCGGATTGGGGCGCGAGGTGATTCTGATCGATGGCTTGCCGGCGCTGGGCGGCCAAGCGGTGAACTCCATCATCGGAATGATCGTGGGGCTGTTCGGCAATCCGCCGCAAGAGCAAACAACTGACGCACGGGATCGCCGACGACATCCTTCGCGATTTGGGCGCGACGGGCGATTTGCACGTCGTGATGGGCGGCGTGTCGTTGAACGCGCTGTATAACGAGGTCGCGCTGGGGCGCTGGGTGGAGCGGAAGGTTCTGGAGCTGAAGATCACGCCGCTGGTGGGCGCGATTTTGCGTAGCGTGCAGCGCGAGGGTCGCAGGATCACCGCGCTGGAATTCGCGACGCGTTATGGCGACGTGATGGTGCGGGCGGACGGATTCGTGGACGCGACCGGCGACGCGGCGGTGGTCTGGCAGGCTGGCCTGGAGTGCCGCGAGCCGGCCGAAGGCGTGATTTACGGGTCGCAGATGATCGTGATCGAGAATTTCGACGAGGCGCAGAAGCCTAGCCGCGCGGAGATGTCGGAGCGCATTCGCGAGCGCGGGGCCGAGTACGGGATGATCCGGCGGGACGGGTTCGCGATGAGTTTTCCGGGGCGCGCGACGGCGGTAGTGAACATGACGCACATCGAGAATCCGATGGATCCGTTTGGCGCGTCGAAGACGGGCCTGGAAGGCAAGGATCAAGCCGACCGGACGATGAAGTTTTTGCGGTCGGAATTTCCAGCCGCGTTCGGCGAGGCGCGGGTGCGTTCGTACGGGCTGCCCGGAATCCGGCAGACACGCTGGATTGTCGGGCGGCATCATCTGACCGTGGAGGAAGTGCGGGCGGGCGTGAAGTTTCCCGATAGCATCGCGCGGACGGCGTGGCCGCTCGAGCAACATCACAACGCCGAAGGCTATGTGTGGGAGCCGTTCGACGCGGAGCATGTGCACTACGTGCCGCTGGGGAGTTTGACGCCGCCGGCGGTGGACAATCTGGTGGCCGCCGGGCGCTGCATCGATGGCGATGCCACCGCGTTGTCGAGCGTGCGCGTGATGGGTCCGTGTATCGCGATGGGCGCGGCGGCGGCGCATGCGCTCGATCTGGCGGGGCAGGGAAGCGTGCATGAGATCGATCTGGGGGCGCTGCGGAAGAGGCTGGCGGCGAACGTGGACGATTAAGGCCGTGTGAGAGAATAGTTTCAGGCGGACCACTTGATTTCGGTGACCAACGAACAGCTCTATATTTTGGTCGGCGTTCCGATGCTATTTAACGCCACGTTGATTGGGTTTGTCATAGCCTACATTAACGCCAGGTTTGGCAAGTTTGAAGCGAGATTTGACGGCCTGGACGGGCGCTTTGATGCAATCGATAAGCGCTTCGACGACATGCGCGATCTGTGGCGCGCCGAGCTTCGCCGGGTGGAAGAAGTGCTGGATGCGCGCTTAAAGCGCCACTAGCCTCAATCTAGCGATGATCCTGGCGGACGACGAACGGGCCATGCTGGATGGCGCCGGCGGCATCGCTAAACAAAAAGCCATGGAATTGTTGGTTCGCTACGCTCGAGCGCTGGGCGCCGAGCGGTTCGTCGATACCAACAACATCGCGGGCGTGCCCGGATCGTCGACGCTGTTTCTGCAGAAATATTTCGAAGAGCATGCGGGCGACGGGAGCTTCGAGGCGGTGTTTTCACTCTACGATCTGGATGCCGCCGAGGTGATGCCGGTGCCGGCGGCTGCTGGAAATTGCTGTCATTTGCAGGGCGGGATGGATCTGGAGCATTGGGCCGATCTGGGGATGAGTCCTGAGGCGATGCAGCATCAGCGCGCGGACGAAGCGGAACTGGCGCGGCACGGAGTCCGGATCATGAAAACGTGCACGCCGTATCTGGCGGGCAACTTGCCGGTGAAAGGCGAGCATTGCGCGTGGATGGAGTCGTCGGCGGTGGTGTACTGCAATTCGGTGATCGGCGCGCGCACCAATACGGAGGGCCGCGAGAGCACCAGCGCCGCGATGCTGACGGGCAAGATTCCCGACTGGGGCTTTCATCGCGATGAATATCGCCACGCCACGCATCTGATCGACGTGGAAACACCGGTGGAAAGCGTGATGGATTGGGGCATGCTCGGCTATTTTATCGGCGACGTAGTGGAGGCAAACATTCCTGTTCTGACGGGTGCGATCCGTCAGGCCGATCCGCTGCGTCACAAACATTTCGGTGCTGCCGCGGCGTCGTCGGGCGGAGTGGAGATGTACCATATCGTCGGCGTGACGCCTGAGGCCGAAAGTTTGGAGATGGTGCTGGGAGGGCGTAAGCCCCTGGTCACGATCAAGTACGATGCCCAGACACGCCGGGGCATGTATCAAACGCTGAATTCAAATGGTAGGGATCCCGCTGTCGATTATGTGATGCTGGGCTGTCCGCATGCATCCATCGAACAATTCCGCGAAGTCGCGCGATTGCTGGACGGCAAGAAGATCAAGACGCATCTGTGGATGTTCACCTCGCGCGCGGTGAAGACAGTGGCGGACATGAGCGGGTTCACCAAGAAGATCGAGGATGCGGGCGGCTTAGTGATGACCGATACCTGCTCGGCGATTGCGCGCGCGGTGCCCAAAGGCACCAAGGTAGTGGCGCTCGACTCGGCGAAACAGACTCATTACCTGCCTGCGATGGTGGATGTGGAAGCGTGGTTCGGTACAACGGAAGACTGCATCAACGCTGCGCTGACCGGGCGCTGGACGGGGGAGCTGCGGTGATTGTGTTGCATGGGCGGGGAATCGTCGGCGGGTGCGCGGAGGGCGAAGCGCTGGTTACGCGCGATACGATTTCCGGATGGGGCGGCATCGATCCGATGACCGGCACGGTGATCGAAATGCGGCACGAATTGCGCGGCCAGAGCTTCAAGAACAAGGTGCTGGTATTTCCGGGAGCGAAGGGATCTTCGGGGTGGTCGAATGCGTTTCACATGACGCGGCTGACGAAATCGGCGCCGCTGGCGATGATCTTCAATCAGATGACCACCAAGATCGCGCTGGGCGCGGTGGTGACTCGCGTGCCGGCGGTGACTGAGCTGGATCGGGATCCGCTGGAGTGTAATTGAGACCGGCGATTGGGTGAAAGTGGATGGGGACCGCGGCGTAGTGGAAGTAATCAAAAAAAGCTAGATTACTTCGCAACCATGCGAGCAACCTGGGAAACTTTCCGTTCCTTGGCGCGATCGCGCAGGTGCGTCCACTTTTCGCGGGGAAGTTGCTCCCATTGGAGCTTGGGCATTCGTTAGTGGCCGAGGATTAAAGCTCGGAATTAATCCACCATCTGGTCCTCGATCTTAGGATCGCTGTTTGCAAGATTCGTCCTGAGCTTTTTGAAGAATTCCCGCTTGCGGCCCTCCTGGCTTTCCAAGCCCTGGCGAACCAGTGCGGCTACCGCCTTGCTGACGCTAATGTCGGAGGTGTCGGCGTAGGTCTCAACCTGCCTGGCCAGCGCGGAAGCAAGAGCGACGCTGTATCGGGATGTCTCATGATGATCCCAACCTTCTAGCGCCCTGGCCGCTTGATGACACGCACGGTTCAGTTTACCTTGCTCGGGAGTTCGAACACCCACAGCTGGGCGCCGCCACCGGGCGGGTTCTTGATCTCGGGCACCAACGGCGGCCAGGTGGCAGCGTGCGCGCCGCCATTGCCCACTACCACGGCGACATACTGCTTGCCATTAACGCTATAGGTGATGGGGCAGGAACTGGGCACGTCATTCAAACGCGTTTCCCACAGAACTTTGCCGTTGGATTCGTCGTAAGCGCGAATGTAGCGATCGAGCGAACCGTCGAAGACCATGCCGCCCGCGGTGGCGAGAGCGCCGGTGGTTTGCGGCGCACGCTGGCGATCGGTCCAAACCACTTTGCGAGTTTCCAGATTGATGGCTTCGAAGCGCCCATACTTGCCGTCGCTATCCAGCCGCGGGCGGATGGTTACAGCGGACGCCGGACGTAAGGAAGCCGCGCTCGCCGGCTGCCACCGGGATCAGATCCATGCAGGATTCCACTAACGGCACATAAAGGATCTTGGTGTCGGGATTGAGCGCCCCCGGGATCCAGCTCTTGGCGCCGCCCGCATGCGGGCAAACCGTTTTGGTTTCGCCGTCGCCAATAACAACTTGATGGTTAATTGTTTTTGCGCCCGTAACGGGATCGGCCGACGCGATCACGTTTTGCACTCCCAGGTCGATGGAGAAAGCATATTTGCCGGTGGCCGCGTCCAGGGCATCGTAGAACGCTTCCTTGCCCGCGGTCACCACCACGCGCTTGGTCCCGCCGTTCACGGGAAGATTAATCAACTGGCGCTCAAAGGCCCAATCGAGATCCCACTGATCGTTCGGCACGTGCTGAAAATGCCAGACCAGTTTGCCGGTATCGGGATCGAAAGCCAGCGTAGTGTCGGTGTAGAGGCCAGCGTTGGTGATGCCGGGATCTTTCGACGGATGCACCAGCGGGCCGGTGTCGTAAGTTTGCGCGACTCCAAAGAAGACCAGGTTCAGAGCGGGGTCATAGCTGCCGGCGGTCCAGACAGATGCGCCGCTGCGCTTCTCAACCGGCAGCCCGTTCCAACTATTGCCGCCCGGCTCGCCGGGACGCGCGATGGTGTAGAAGCGCCAGGCTTCCTTGCCCGTAGCCGCATCCAGTGCGACGATCATGTTTCCACCCGGCCCCTGTCCTTCGGTTCCCACGATGACCTTGCCTTTGGCCGACGATGGGGCCGCCGGTCAGGCCGAAGCGCGCGTTCTTTTCCCGATCCATGATCTCGTGGTCCCAGGCCACCTCTCCGGTTTTCATGTCGAGCGCGACGACGTGCAGGTCGGAGGTGTCCAGGAAGATGTGAGTGCCATAGATCGCGATGTTCCGCTTGACGAGATTCAGAAAGCCTTCCTTCGGCTTGGGCAGTTGCCGCGAATATTCCCACAGCAGGTCGCCCGTCACTGCATCCAGAGCTTGGACGTGATCGCCGGAGCTGTGCACGAAGATCACGCCATCGTGGACCAGCGGCGTGGATTCATTGGCGCCCGGAAATAGCGACCAGCTCCAGGCGGAGCGCAATTGGCCGACGTTCGATTTGTTGATCTGCTTGAGCGGGCTGAAGCCCTGGTCGTCATAAGTGCGGCGCCAGGTGAGCCACTCCCCAGGCGGTGGGTTTTGCAGGAGTGCGTCGGTTACGGGAGTGAGCTTAGGCAGCGGATCGGCCTTGGGTGGCGCGGGAATCAGGCTGGCGAACGGCGACAGGCCGCCACCGGGTCCGGCAGCTCCCGGTGTTCTGGGCCTGCCGTTGCCGCCGGCCGGAGCTGCGCCGGGAAGATTCTTCGCGTCCAAAGGGATGCCGTTGGATTGGAGAACGAAAGCCGCGATCTCAACGTACGTCGCGTCTCCGAGTGAGCCCGCATTGCTCGGCGGCATCTTCGTACTGAGGTAATCGAAGAGCTCGCCGACGCTTTTGCCGCCCCATTGCGTAGTGAATGTGGCGCCTTTCAGCGGCGGCGCGAATTCCCCGTCATCGAGACCCCCGCCGTGGCATCCGGCGCAGTTTTGCGCGTAGGCCGATTGGCCTTGGGTGGCCTGAGCCGCCGTGAAGGTCGCCGGGCTTTGGGCGTAGCTTACAAGCGCGAATGCGCTGAACACCGCCGGGATCAAAATAGGTTGCAGCTTCCTGCTCAATTGCATTGGCTCCTCGTATAACGAAGTGCCCAGTTTATAACACTTGCATGCAGCCCAGCTATGGCATTTGCGGGCTGGCGCTGGCGAGAGTCTTCGCCATCCAATCGGCGTGCGGGAGACCGCAAACTGAGAGAGCCTTCAGTTCCCGATCCACGTCGTACTCCACGCGCCGGATGGAAGGCGCGGAGCCGTCCAGCAAGAGATAAGAAGCGCGACGATCGCCATCGTATGAGAGACTGACGCTGCCGGTGTTGGCAACCGTGATTTTGGGAAGCGTTCGAATATAGGAGCGATGGAGGTGCCCGTAGACGGCTATCGGCCGGCCGAGGGGTAAGTAGACCGATTCCAATTCGGCATCGCTCGCTTCGGGCCCCGGTGCGCGCCAGGTGCTCTCCGGGCTGGCATGCACCAGAGCCATCGGACCGTGGAGCTGAGTGCGCGGCAACGTGCGCAGCCAGGCGAGCCGCCCCTCTCCCAGCGCTTCACACGTGGCCGCCGCCATCTCCTGAATCGCGGTCCAAAGAGGCTGCAAATGGGGCGATTGGCTGGCGAACGCTGACAGCGACTCAGGCTCGAATAGCATTTCATCGGTATTGCCCAGCACGCCTGGCCAGCCAAGATCGCGAATCTGGTCCACGATGCCCGCGGGACTTGCTCCTCCGTGAGGCAGATCGCCACCGTGGAAGATCAAGTCCGGAGACGTTTGCCGCAGATCCGCGAGCACTGCCTCCAAGGCCGGGAGGTTGCCGTGAATGTCGGAGACGATCGCGATGCGCACGCTCTTTCCAGATTACATGCGCGGCGCGGGGCGCCACACTAGTGATTCGCGCAGACCAGCAAGCCTTTATTCGAGGTGGGAACGTAAACCCAGCCATTCGCTACCATGGCCTCTGCAAACGATCCAAACGCCCTGTGAGGACCTTGACCTGACCATTGCTGCACTGGGCCGATGCGCTGCCCGGAAGAGCAAGAAAGGAAAGAGGTAAGAGCGACAATAAGCGAGGCTCCGTATACTTTCATCGGAATGTTCCTCCACCGACACTTGAAGGGGACAAATGCGGGCAAGAGATGGTAAACTATAATTAATGCAACACCATCATCGCGCCGACATCACGGACTCCTTTCACTGTAAGCGTTCCCACTCTGGCGATCTCGTCCATGTATACAATTCCAACAATTATCTAATGGCGGAATACGTAGTTCGGACCGGCCGCACCAGCTGGCAACGAGTGGCGCCAGTGACGCAAAGAGAATCGGTAGAGAAGTGGCTACGGAAGAACTATCCCGCTATCGCAGTGCCCAAAGCGGCGCCTGTAGAGGCTAAACCCAAATCGAAGAGCCGCACAAAGGCGCGCTAATCACGGAAGCTGAGCAGAACCGGCGGCTAATTCGCGCGGCTCAGACCGGCCTGCGCTTGACTGCGATATACTCCTCACGTAGCATCTATACCGTATTATGCGGAACCTTGTTCACACTGCGATCGCAGTAACTGTGCTCTTCTTGATCACGACGCCCGGTGGGGCGCAGACCTATCGTCCGCCCCGGGCGGCGGACGGCCACGCCGATTTGAGCGGCATCTATCAGGCGCTTAACACCGCCAATTGGGATCTGGAGGATCATTCGCCTCAGCCGGGAACGATGTGGCAGACGGGCGCCATCGGCTCCGAGCCGGCCGGTTCCAGCGTGGTGGAAGGTGGAACCATCCCCTACAAACCGGAGGCTCTCGAAAAGAAGAAGGCGAATTTCGCCGCCCGCCGCACCAACGATCCTGAAGCCAAGTGTTACATGCCCGGCATTCCGCGCGCCAACTATATGCCGTATCCGTTTCAAATCGTGCAATCGCCCCGAGGCATTATGTTCGTTTACGAGTTCGCCAGCGCGAATCGCCTGGTGAACATGGGCAAGCCGGAGGAGGCCGGCTCCGATACCTGGATGGGAACCAACAACGGGCATTGGGAAGGCGACACGCTAGTGGTGGACGTGACGGGTTTGAACGGCCTGGCCTGGTTCGATCGCGCCGGCGATTTCGGCGGTAAGCAATTGCACGTGGTGGAGCGCTTCAGCCGTCCCGATCCGTATCATTTGAACTACGAAGCCACCATCGAGGACCCCACCGTGTTCACCCGGCCCTGGAAGATCAGCATGCCGCTCTACCGCAAGGTGGAAAAGAACGCGCAGCTATTCGAGTTCAAGTGCGTGGAGTTCGTCGAAGAACTGCTCTACGGACAATACAAGAAGCAGCCGACCAAATAAGGAGTAGACCTCGATGAGCGCCCGGCTTCTTCTCTTTGTCTCCGCTATCGCCGGCTTTGTTTTGCCGGCGCTCCATGGCCAGAACTGGACGCCGCCAAAGACGCCCTGGGGCGATCCCGATCTTCAGGGAATGTGGCCCGGCAACATGGGCGTCCCCTTGCAGAGACCGGAGAAACTCGGAACCAGAACCACGCTTACCGACGAGGAATTCGCTCAGAAGGAAGCGCAGGCAAAGAAGCAGGCGCAGGCCGATAGCCAGTCCACTGCGGCCAGCGATAGCGTAGGGATCGGTCCGCCGTCCTATTGGGTGGAGCGCGGCACGCCTTCGCGCCAAACTTCGTTGATCGTCGATCCGCCGAATGGAAGATTGCCGCCCTTGACGGCGGAGGAGCAGAAGCTTCGCAAGGAGGCGCGCGGCGGTAAGGGATTTCCGGGGGAATGGCGCGGCCAGGCCGATTCCTATGACGATCTGAACATCTACTACCGCTGCATCACGCGCGGCGTGCTGGGATCCATCATTCCGGTGGTCTATAACAATGGAAATGAAATTTTGCAGGCGCCCGGACTGGTGATCATTCGCAATGAAATGATCCATGAAACTCGCGTCATCCCGCTGGATGGCCGGCCGCATTTGAGCCCCGCGATCCGCCAGTACATGGGCGATTCGCGCGGCCACTGGGAAGGCAACACGCTGGTGATTGAGACCACCAACTTCACCGACAAAGACGCGATCGGTTCCAACGGCGCGGGCTATCCCGGCGATCCCGGCCATCACAGCGCGGATTTGAAGCTGACCGAGCGCCTGACCCGCGTGGACGCGAACACGCTCAACTATCAGGCCACCATCGACGATCCCAAAACGTGGACCAAGCCCTGGACCATCCTGATCCCTTTGAAGCGCGACGATCACTACCAGCTTCTGGAATACGCTTGTCACGAGGGCAACATCGCCATGGGCGACATTCTCAGCGGCGCTCGCGCGGACGGAGTCAAAAGCAACGAAATGAACGAATGCAGGTGCCTGAATGGTATAGAATTGCAGGACAGGAAGGAGTCCGAATGCGAACCTAAGGTTAGCGATGCTGCCGCGGGTTGCTTCTGGCGGTTGCGCCGGCGTGGGCGCATCACGCGTTTCAGGCGGAGTTCGACAAGGGCAAGCCGGTCCATTTGACGGGAACGGTCACCGACATGGAATGGATCAATCCGCACTCCTGGATTCATATCGACGTGAAGAACCCGGACGGCACCGTCACCAATTGGATGGTGGAATGCGGCAGCCCCAACATCATGCTGCGCAGAGGGTTCACCAAGCGATCGCTCGAAGTGGGCACGGAGCTGACCATTCAGGGATATCAGGCCAAGAACGGGACCAACCGAGCCAACGGCAGCAGCGTGACCTTCAAGGACGGCAAGAAGTTGTTCGTCGGCGGATCGAACCCGGACCTTCCGGACGATCAAAAGTAAGCGGATTGCTTACCGGGCCGCGACCGTAAGGGAGCCGGTACTTATTTGGAGCAGTCAGCGAAAGGAGATCTCGCATGAGACATTGCGTTTTCGCGTCGCTATGTCATAGGGGCGCTTTCTTCGGTGGCAGTGGCCCAAGCGCCCGCGGCCCAAGCGCCCGCGGCCAAAGTGACGCCCGCGCCTAAGACCGCGACGTCATCGGTAAAACCAAACTGGACGCCGCCCAAAACTCCGTGGGGCGATCCCGATCTGCAAGGACAGTGGCCGGCCACCGCCAACATTCCCATGCAGCGGCCGGCCAACCTGGGCAACAGAGCCGAGCTCACCGACGCGGAATTGGCGCAGCGGGAGAGCCAGGCGAAGAAGCAAGCCGCCGAAGATGGCGAAGAAGTCGCCAAGGGCGGCGACGTGACCATCAATCCTCCTTCCTATTGGGTGGAGCGCGGCAAGCCGGACCGTCAAGCCTCGCTGGTGGTGGATCCTCCCAATGGCAGAGTTCCTCCGTTGACTCCGGAAGGGAAGGCGGCGGTTCAGGCGCTGCGCGGCGGACTTGGCCCCGGCAGTCACTTCCCCGACAAGGTGGACTCCTGGGAGGACTTCGACATTTACAGCCGCTGCATCACGCGCGGCATGGTCATCAGCATGCTCCCGACGCTTTACAACTTCGGCAACGAAATTATCCAGGCGCCCGGCGTACGTGATTGATCCGCAATGAAATGATCCACGAGACTCGCGTGATCCCGCTGGACGGGCGTCCGCACGTGGGCAAAGGCATCTCCACATATATGGGCGATTCGCGCGGGCCATTGGGAAGGCAACACGCTGGTGGTGGAGACCACCAATTTGAAAGCCTCAGCCCGGCGCGGGCGGCGGACTGTTTAGCGACGCCGCGGTTTTGACCGAACGCTTCACCCGGACCTCGCCGAACGACCTGAGCTACGATCTGACGGTGAACGATCCCAAAACCTGGACCAAGCCGTGGACCCTTCACATGCCCTACAAGCTGGATCCGAGCTACAAGATTTACGAGTACGCCTGCCACGAAGGGAATTACATGATGCTGGACGCACTCACCGGCGCTCGCGACCTGGAGAAAGAAGGGCCAGACGACGAAGGTGGATACGGCGAACTGAAGACGGAATGCCGATTCTGAGCCGCGCCCATCTGAGCCGCGACCAAAGGAAGCGGTCTTTTCGCGTTGCTTTCCTCGTCTGCCTGGCGCTGGCTTCCGCCTTCGCCCAACAGCCGCAGCTAGCCAAAGATCCCGGGGCGTTCCTTCCAGCCTGGCGATTTCCCGAAGACAAGGTACCCAACGCGGTGGCTGGACCGGCGCCACACTTGCCCGATGGCCGGCCGGACTTCGGCGGAAACGGCGCCTGGTACCCGGGCTTCAACGGCAACCTCGCGGAGACCACATGGAAGGGCGTCAAGAGCGCCGACAAACAGGTCGACGTTCCGTTCCTTCCCTGGACGCTGAAGACCTTCAACGAACGCGTGGAGAATCTCTCGAAGGACGATCCGGAAGCCAGGTGCTTGCCGGTGGGCGTGCCGCGCTTCATGTTCGATCCTTATCCGTTTCAGATCATTCAGACGCGCAACCAGGTGGTATTCGTCTTCGAGGGAGACAATTACCTGTGGCGTATCGTCAATATCGATGCAGACGGGAAACGCATCCCAAGAATCTGAAGCCAACGTGGTTGGGCGACGCGGTGGGTCACTATGAGGGCGACACGCTGGTGGTGGACGTCACCGGTTTCAACGGGCTAGCCTGGCTGGATCAAGCCGGCCATGCGACTTCGGACAAGCTGCACCTGACCGAACGCTATACCCGCACCGACTCGCTGACGCTGAAGTATGAGGTGACCATCGACGATCCGGAGGCGTATTCGAAGCCCTGGACGGCCAGCAATACGATTCACTGGCGGCCCGGGATGGAGCTGATGGAATCCATCTGTCAGGAAGACGAAAAAAGCTCGATCCACATGATCGGAAAATGAAATATTGCTTTTTGTTCGCCGCGCTCGCTGTCCTGGTTGCTCCAGGAGACGCGCAGGCGCCGGTTGCGCGTCTGGCGGACGGGCATCCCGATCTGAGTGGCGACGGCGTGTGGCTGCCGGCTCACGTGGCGGACCTGGCGATGAATGTCCCTTCCGGCTACGACGTTCCGTTCCAGGGCTGGGCGCGAGCGAGATTTCAAGCCAACGGGGCCACGCCGCAGAACGATTTGGATCTGCGCTGCCTGCCTCCCGGCGTGCCGCGAATCATGCTCCTGGCGCGTCCTTTCGAGATCGTGCAAACACCGAAGCGAATCGTATTCGTCTACGAAGGCGGCGCGCATGTCTGGCGCCAGGTGTGGATGGATGGGCGCGCTCATCCGAAAGATCCGAATCCCAATTGGCTGGGCCACTCCATCGGCCACTGGGAGGGAGACACGCTGGTGGTGGATTCCGTCGGTTTCAATGACCGGACTTGGCTGGACGACGCCGGGCATCCGCACACCGAGCGGTTGCACGTGATCGAGAGATTCTCGCGGACCGATGCATCGACGATGAAGTACGAAGTGGCGATCGACGATCCCGGCGCGTACCTCCGGTCCTGGACATCCAGCAACACTCTCATGTTCCGTCCGGGCGAGAAGCTGGCGGAGGATATCTGTCTGGATAAGCTTTCGAACGTTGCGACGCGTAAATGAGAACGCCGCAAAGATTACTAATCAGAACCACCCCCACGATCTTGCTCGCGTATTCAAAGTTGCTCTGAACATCAACGATAGGATAGACGGCGATCAGGACGGCAATCGCGCTCGAGATCAGCCCAGCCAAAGCGGGGACGCGTAGCCACCGGGGAAGGCTATCCCGCAGGTGCGCCGCACCGAAGAGCGGAATGGCAAAGAGCGCGACATAGGCGATGCCGTAATGAACGCTGGACGCGCTGTTGAGCAGCTGCAACGCTTCCTGCTCCCGAACGCCGAGCATGCTGAAGAAGATGAGCACCATGGCGAGCACCGCCATGAACAGGATGGAATTCTTGGGCGTTCTCCGGCGCGGATCAAGACGGGTGAACCAATCCGGCAGAAGGTGGTCCCAGCCGGCTGTCACCGGCAGCCGGGTGAGCCCGGTAAAGATGAGGCTGCTCGCCGATATGGCGCGCACCAGCAACAGCAAAATTGCAACGGAAGCGAAGCGCGATGCGAAGCCGGCGTTGCCGAGCGCGGCGCGGAAGGTTTGGGGGATGGGACCGATCAAGTCGATAGGCCGGTCGCCCACGAACGTGATTACCGAGCTGGTTCCGAGGATGAACATCAGCGCGATCACTGGCGCGGCGATGGCGACCGACTTCCCGATGTTGCGTCCAGCGTCGCGGCATTCGCCGGCCAGGATTGCGACATATTCGAAACCGCTTAACCCGCCCACCGTAATCTGCCCGAAAATGGCCAGGTTGATCCACGAAAATCCGGGCCATGCCATTGGTAAGGGTGTGTAGGACACAGCCCTGCCGCCGAGCAGCGCCCAGACGGGTAGAGCCACCAGTATTCCGTAGGCCAACAAAAGCGTGAATCCGCCAGCGTTGTGCAGCCATTTGCCAAGCGACAAACCTCGCACTGCCACCCATGCAATAAAGACCAGGACGATACCGGTCAACACGCTGGTGGCCGCGTGGCTAGCCGGAAGCCAGGCCGCGCGTGGCCCGATGGAGTAAGCGAGGTCGGTGGGAATAACGAAGAGGATGCTGCCCAGCACGACGACCGCATAAACCCAAAGGTTCCACGCGATAAGGAACCCCCAGAACTCGCCAAAGGCCGCTTTCGCCCACTGGTACAAGCCGCCCTCCAGCGGTAACGTCCGGTTCAGGTAGATGACCACCAAGGCCAGAGGAACGTAAAAGAGCAGCATGGACACCATCCAAAAGACGGCATGCGCTTTCCCGAGCTTGGAGGCGACACCCACCCAACTGGATCCAACCACGTTGAGTATCTGGGCCAGGACCAAGTCGCGCAACCCGAGCTCCCGCCGAAGATCGCCGGTGTGATTGGGCGCGGGCGTGGCCATAGATAAGGTTTTATTCTACGGTGGTCAAGGTTTTATTGTACGGTGGTTCCATGCGTCCGACACGTGGTGTTATCTCATTGCTGCTTTTTGCCGCAGGCTTGGGAGGTTCGGCTTCCGCTCTGCGTGCCCAGCCAGCCAGCTGGACTGGCGGATGGTTGAAGATGGAAGATTCGGTGGAACATGCGTTCACTATGGACGTGCCGCAGGGTTGGAAATGGAGCGGCGGCGCGTACCGGCTGGGATACGGCGACATCCGCGTCATGGTGGACGTAGTGTCGCCCGACGGCAAGATCAACCTGCGCTACGGCGACGTGTGGTTCGCGCAGCCTTACGCCGTTCCGAATCAGTTTCATCGTGAGGGTGAAGCGCAGGACTTGGGGGCAATTGGCCAAGGGATCTATGCGGCTTACCGAACGGGCCAAGAGTTTGCGGAGCTCTACGCGCGCCAGACCTTTCGCGGCGAGTGCAAGAGTCTTACCCCACAAAGGACCGACCCGCCGTTGGTAAAGGACGCTACGATGCATCGCCAAGGTAACGAGCAGAGCTCTGAAGGCGAGGCCAGCTTCCGATGCGAGACGGCGCAGGGCCCGAGGATCGCCTATGCGTTTGCGAAGACCACATTGACCACCAGTCAGCCATTCGCGAACGCGCCGCCCTCAACCAGCTGGGCGACGCCGGTGCTGGTGAGCTATCTCGCGCCTCCAGACCAGGTGTCGGTCGCGGTGAGCATAGCCCGTCATTTTGGGGAGTCGTTCCAGGTGAGCCCGAAATGGCGCCAATATCAAAACGAAATGGACCGGCAGGGCACCGCTTACGCGATCGCCCGGGCTAAACGAAAGATGACGCAGCAGCAGGAGCAGTTCGCATCCTTTACGCAGCGCATGAACGAACAGGTGAGCCACTTTCAGCAGGGCCAGGCCAGCCGGCAATCCCAGGTTGACGGTTTCCTTCACGCGCTGAACAACGTGGTTCCAACGAGTGACGTGAACCATCCTTTGGTTGACCAGGGCACCCACCAGGGCAAATGGAATTGCGGAGGGCAAATCTACGACTCCGATCTTCCACCCCGTGCGGGTTGCACGCAAATTCGTTGACCTGATCTCCGTTTGTGATATATAAACTGGAGTTACTCGGGAGGTACCATGCTTTCGAAGCGCGCGTTCCTTTGCCTCTACCTCGCGGTCGCATTTCTGGGCTTCGCCGGATCGGCAGCCGCGGACTCGTTCCCAGTGATTTTGCATGGCAAGGTGGTGATGCAGGATGGCTCGCCGCCTCCCGTCACCATGGGCATTGAGCGAGTCTGCAGCGACGGCTTCGGATCGGCGCCGGGGACCCTCACCAACAAGAAGGGCGAGTACATCTGGCGCATGGAGATCGACCCGTTGGAGACGCGCGACTGCAAAATTCGCGCGACACACGCCGGTTACACATCCACATCCGTGGAAGTTTCCGGCGTGGACACCACACACACCACTCTCGATCTTCCGCCGATAACGGTGAGCGCTTCGGCTGCCGATGCTTACGCCATCATCATTACGAACGCCATCCCGGGACGCGCCAAAAAGGAGTGGGATAACGCCATGAAGGCGCTGGATGCGCCGGATTTTCCCGAAGCCGCGCGCCACTTGGAAGCCGTCGTGGCCGCGTCGCCAAAATATGCGCCCGGCTGGCACGCGCTTGGAGTGGTGGATGAACGGCTGAAGAAGTTGCCGGAGGCGAAAGCCGCTTACGAGCACGCCATCGCGTCCGATCCGAAGCTGCTTCCGCCTTACGTGATCCTGCTGCGCGTGGACATAAAGCTGAAGGATTGGGATGGCGCAGAAAAGGCCGCTGCCGCGCTCCTGAAGGCGGATCCCAAGCACTCCTATCCAGAGGTTTACCTGCATGAAGCCGTCGCCCAGTACGGGCTGAAAGATTACAGCGGCGCGGAGGCGAGCGTCGAAGAGGCCATCCGGTTGGATCCGGACCACAAGCGGCCACGCGAGGAATACGTGCTGGGTCGGATCCTCGAAGCCAAGGGCGATGCCAGTGGCGCGAAGGAGCACATCGCCAAGTACCTCAAGCTGGACCCCGCGCCCGCTGACCTCGATCTGGTGAAAGGCCATCTGGGTTTGATCGGAAAACCCGAGGCCGCAGACGTGGATCCGCCTTTAGAACCGCTCTAATGGCCGTCCGCTAACGCTTCTAGTTCGCGAGCGGATTGGGCCGCATTTGGAAGTGGACCACCTTGCTGTGGTGCCTTTTCCGGTCTCGCTGTGGAACGGCGTGCGGGTGCCCCAGGTGGTCCAGACTCCTTTCCCTTTCCAGCCGGCCTTTGGATCGTCGATGCGGCCGTCCATGCCTTTCGCGAAGAAGCCCAGCGGATAAGGCACGCGCATGATCACGAACTTCCCGTTCACCAGCGCCAGCAGCGAATCGGATGCGTTGCCGGTGACGATGGGCGTGTTCTTGCCCAGCCCCAGCGTGTCGAACTGATCCACCCAATCGTAGTAGTGCGAGTCGGCGCTGCCGGAATCCTTCACGTTCTTGAAGTTCGGTCCGGGCGTCGGATAGAGCGTCCAGCCTTCCGGGCAATGCTGTCCCGTGGCGGTTGGGCCATTGAGCGGACCCTTGCACTTGCGCCGATCGAAGCTGGCCAGGTGCCCGCTTCCCAGCGCGACCCAGGCAACGTTGTTGCGGTCGACATCCATGCCGCGCGGCGAAAAGCCCCACACCGGCGCCTTCGGATTGTTCCACGGCACTTCGTAATACTCGGCCAGCGCGGTTTCCGGCGGATTCGATCCCGGATTCAGCCGCACGATCCCGCCGGGGAATCCCAGCACGCTGCCCCAGATCATCCCATCGGTGCCGATCGCGAGGCCGTAGAACGCGGCGTTGAGGCGCGTGTCCTTGGTGGGGTCGGTAGTCGGCGTTGACCGCGGAGGAAGTGCCCAGGCTTTCGCCGCTGGGCGCCGTGACCACTTTCTGTTCGGCCTCCACATAGGCATCGCGCTTGCCGTTGCCGTTGGTGTCCAGAACCAGCGCGGTCCAGCCCTGCGATTTCTGCGCGTCGTGCGTCTGATCCCACATCTTGGTGTTGAGCCAGCCCACCACTCCGCCGCCGCCGCCGCTGCTGGTCCACAGAGTGTTGTTGGCGTCCTCGGCGAACAGCAGGTGGTGCGTGGCGAAGCAGGTGTCGATCATCGCGGTCTGCTTGGTCGCCGGATCGTACACCGCCAACTGGCGGCCGGAGCTGTCGAGCGGGGTGAGCTTCGCCGAAGGGAGGCTCGACCCCGCTTTGCAGAACGCGGGGTTGTCCGCCGCGCGGATTCGGGCGGTGTACCACAGGCGCCCGCGCTGATCGAACATCGGATTATGAACCGTGGTGTGGCTGTCCCAGATGGCTTCGTCGCCCCAGATCGTCGACGGCTGCAGCGGCTTCGGCTGGCCGGGCGTGTTGGGATCGCGATAGGGAGTCTTCACCTGGCTGATGCGTGTTGTGCACCGGATCGAGCACCGGCAGATAGTCGCGGCTTTCTTCGGGCGATCCGTAGATCAGGCCGTTGGCGTTGACGGTCGGGTTGCGCTTGTCGGTGGAGATCTCGTCGTGCAGATACGCTTTCGGATCGGCCCAGTCCCACTGGGTGATGACCACGTTGCGCTCGATGCCTTGCGGCCGCGGCGGCGCCTGAGCGGGCAGTTCGCCATTCGCGATGCGGGTGGTCCAATCGCCAAACTCCGCCGTGGCCCGCTCAGCGCCCAGCTGAGTCAGGCCGCCCACCATCGCGTTGCCGGCTTGTCCCGACTGCACGCGGCGCATCCAAGCCTGGGCCGGCGAATCGAGCGTAGCTGAACAGCGGACGGAATGGTGCGCGTGTATGCGTTGCCGAGCTGGTGGCAGGATTCGCAACTGTCGGTCTTGATCAGATGGATCCACTGGCCCTGGTTCTTGACGTTCGGTGAAATGCCGTTGCCGGCGGGGCCGGTGCCTGGAAATTCGTTCTTCTCGGGCACCTTGAGCAGGGCGTACCAATAGTTGGCCGGATAGAGTATTGCGCGGCGGTCTTCGCGTCCGGCGCGACGGTGGGCTTCAGATCGACCAGTTTGCCCGGCTCGGTCTGGACTTTGGGCGAATCCACCAGTCCGTAGCCGCGCGCCCAGACGCGTGTACTTGGCCTTGGGCAGATCGGGGATCAGGTAGCGGCCGCGATCGTCGGTGACCACTTCCTTGATGTAGCGCGTGGGCAGGTCGGTGGTTTCCGCGATCACCCAGACGCCGGCTTCGGGTCCTTTGCTGCTGGAGACCACGCCGCCGATATCGTCGGGCTTGATTTTGACGGGAGTGCTCTGCTGTGCGTCGAGCCGATGGTGCATTGCAAAGACGTAGATGACGATCCCGATGAGCACCAGGCCGGCGAAGTTCAGAAATCGGATAGTTCGCATGTCGCCTCCTCTACCGGAACGATATTATATACCCGCCGTAAAACTGGTGGGTTATGAGAATGCTATACTCGACTCCTAAAAAGGGGACTCAGGATGCGTCTGGTTTGTTTAATTCTCTCCTTTGCGTTGGCGGCGACGGCACAGTTGGTACCGTTCGATCCCGAATACGTGATCCCAAAAGAAAACCCGGATACCACGCCCGCGGATTTGAAAAATGGCCAGCAGTTGTTTATGGGACAGTGCGCGCGCTGCCACGGCCCGAAAGGCGAAGGGGGCAGAGGCGCGGTTTTGGCGCAGCCTCGATTGCGTCACGCGCCGAACGACGAAGCGCTTTTCCTGGTGATTCGGGATGGCATCAAAGGAACGGAGATGCCGGCGGGTTACGCTGTGGACACGCGTGAAACCTGGCAGCTTGCGGCGTATGTTCGCAGTCTGGGGCGCATGGCTCCCGAGACCGTGCCGGGAGACGCGAATCGCGGCCAGGAGTTGTACCAAGCCCAGGGACATTGCGCGCAATGTCACATCATTAGCGGCCAAGGCGGAAGCCTGGGACCCGAACTCACCGAGATCGGCGCGCGCCGCAGCGCTGCCCACTTGCGGGCAGCGGTCCTGGATCCGGGATCCACTCTGCCCGAGGGATTCTTACAGGTGCGCCTGGTAACCAAAGAGGGCCGGCGTATTACTGGCGTGCGGCTGAACGAGGATACCTTTACCATCCAGGTGATGGATCTGACCGGAGGTGTTCACTCCTTCATCAAGGAAGACTTGAAAGAGTTGCACCGGGATACGGGCAAGTCCCCCATGCCGAGTTTCCGAAGCAACGCTCTCGGCGTCCGAAGTGGATGATTTGGTCGCCTATCTGGTATCGCTGCGAGGTAAACCCCCGCAAGGTGAAAAATGAGACGCACAATTTGTTTGTTAGCCGCGGTGCTGCCGCTGGCCGCGCAGGTTTCGTACGAGCGCCTGCGCAAAGCCGATTCGGAGCCCGCCAACTGGCTCACTTACTCGGGCAACTATAGCGCGCAGCGCTACTCGGGTTTGAAGCAGATCACGCCGGCCAACGTCCGGCAGTTGCGGCCCGCGTGGGTTTATCAGATGCAGACCACCGAGAGAGTGGAGACTTCGCCGGTGGTGGCGGATGGCGTGATGTATGTGAGCGAGCCAGGCGGCAGCGTGACGGCGCTGGATACTCTCACCGGCCGTCCGCTATGGAAGTACGTGCGAACCGTGGCCAAAGGCGCTCGCGGCTGCTGCGGACCAGGTGAACCGCGGCGTGGCGATTTTGAACGACATGGTGTATGTCGGCACCTTCGACTCGCATCTGGTGGCGCTGGATATCAAGTCTGGAACCGTGCGCTGGGATGCGGAGGTGGCCGAGCCGAAGCTGGGCCACTCGATCACCGCCGCGCCGCTGGCGCTCAAGGACAAGATCCTGGTGGGCATCGCCGGCGGCGAGTACGGCATCCGCGGCTTTGTGGATGCTTACGACGCCAAGACCGGGCAGCGGGCCTGGCGTTTCTGGACGGTGCCGGCGGCGGGCGAACCCGGCAGCGAGACGTGGTCCGGCGACTCGGCGAAAATCGGCGCAGCCACCACGTGGGTTTCCGGAGCTTACGATCCGGAGCAAAACACCGTGTTCTGGGGCACGGGCAATCCGGGGCCGGATTGGAATGGCGACGTGCGTCTGGGGAACAATCTCTACTCCGATTGTTTGCTGGCCCTGGATGGCGACACCGGCAAATTGAAGTGGTATTTCCAGTTCACTCCGCACGACGTTCACGACTGGGACTCCACCGAAGTCCCGGTGCTGGCGGACGCGGTGGTGCGCGGAGAGAAACACAAAGCGATTTTGTTCGGAAATCGCAACGCGTTTTATTATGTTCTGGACCGCGGCACGGGGAAGTTCCTGGCCGGCCGGCCATTCGCCAAGCAAACCTGGGCCAAGGGACTGGACGATTCCGGCAAACCCATCGTCCTCCCGAATTCGGCGCCCAGCGTGGAGGGAGCCAAGGTGTACCCCGACGTGACCGGCGGCACCAATTGGTTCAGCCCCTCCTATAGTCCGCAAGCCAACCTGTTTTATGTTGCCGCGCGGGATGTGGGCGGCGTGTTTCTGAAAGGCAACGCGGAGTACAAGCCGGGCGCGCAATTCAATGGCGGGGGGCAGAGCCCCATCGTTGGCGAGGATCCGATTGGCGCTATCCGCGCGCTGGCTCCGGACACGGGCGAGTTGAAATGGGAGTTCAAGCTGCACTCCGATGCTGAGGCGGGCGTGCTCTCCACCGCGGGCAATCTGGTGTTCGCCGGTACCAATGAAGGCGACTTCTTCGCGCTCGACGGCGCTACGGGCCGCGCGCTTTGGCACTTCCAGACTGGCGCGGCGATCAATGCAAACCCGGTCAGTTATCTGAGCGGAGGCAAGCAGCAGGTGGCGATCGCTTCGGGAAATTCGATCTTCGTATTCGCGCTGGAGAATTAGAGAGGAGAAACAGCCATGCATCAGCATGCTCACGCGCATTCGCGGCGCGATTTTTTTAGCAGGGCCTTTTCAGGCGCGCTGGCTGGGGCGTCGATTATCGAGCAAGCCTTTTTGCGCGCGAGCTGGGCCCGTGCCCAGGCGCCCGGCGCAAGCACAAGTCTGTTCAAGATCGAAAAGGTGGCCGATGGTGTTTATGCCGCGCTGGCCAGGCCGCAGGTGCTCACCAACTGCAATGCCGCCATTTTCGTGAACTCCCAGGATGTGTTGGTGGTGGATGCCCACTCCAAGCCCTCCGCGGCAGCCGCTCTGATCGCCCAGATCAAGAAGGACGTTACTACCAAACCGGTCCGCTATCTGGTCAACAGCCATTTCCACTGGGACCACACGCAGGGCGACGCCGCTTACAAGGCCGGCGGCGCGAAAGTGGACATCATTGCCAGCGATGCGACCAGGCAGTTGATGACCCAGCTTTCCCGCAACCGGCTGAAGGAATCGCTGGACGGTGTTCCCAAGCAGATCGACGACGTGCAAGCGCGCCTGGCCAAAGCGAACTCGGACGCCGACAAGGCACGCTACACGGACCTGATCCGGCAGCTGAAGGCCTATCAAACCGAGATGCAGAGTTACACGCTGGAGCTGCCGACCATTACCTTTGCCAAGACGCACGTGATCCAGGACGCCGCGGGCGATCTGCATATCGAGTTCCACGGGCGTGCGCACACGGCCGGCGATATTGCTGTGTTTTCGCCGCAGAAACGCGTGGTAGCGTCGGGTGACGCGATTATCGGCTTCCTGCCGAACATCAACGACGGGTATCCACGGCAGTGGCCGGCGACCATCGATTCGGTGGGGCAACTGGCTTTCGATCACATTATCCCCGGACACGGGCCGGTGCACAACGACCGCGCGCGGATGACACAAATGCGGAATTATATCCAGGAGCTGACAGGGCGCGTGGAAGCGGGTAAGAAAGCGGGCCAGCCGCTGGCTGAATTGCAGAAGACGCTCACCATGACGTCGATCAAGACCTTGCAAGCCGACGGATACGGCAAGTACGTGGCCGACAATTTGAATAACTTCACGGTGTACCTGGGGCAGAGAACGGCGGTAGAGGACCGTCTGGCGGCCAATATCGAAGCGATCTACAAGAACCTGGACCGCGCGTGAGAGGCGGAATTACTGCGCCCAGCCGTTCTTGTAGACATGGCCGCCCTTCATCACGAATTTCACGTTCTCCAGGAGTTTCACATTGCCGCGAGGATCGCCTTGGACGGCGATAATGTCCGCGAAAGCGTCCTTCGCCACCACGCCGATTGCATTGCTGCGCCCCAGGAGCTCGGCCGCATTCAGCGTCGCCGCGCGAATCGCATCGATGGGCTGCATGCCATACTCCGTCATGATTGCGAACTGTTTCGCGTTGTCGCCATGCGGATAGACTCCCGCATCCGTTCCGAACGCCATGCGGGCGCCGCCCAGTAGGGCGTGCCGGAAGTTCTCGCGCTGCAGTTTGCCGATCTTGCGCTCCTTTTCGAGAGACTCGGGCAGCATGCCGTATTTGGCGCCCTCCTGCAGGATGAAATCGTCGTTGTAGATGTCGAAGACCAGAAAGGTGCCGTGCTGTTTGGCGAGCGCGATACCTTCGTCGTCGATCAAGCTGGAGTGCTCGATGGAGTCGATGCCGGCGCGGATGGAGTCCTTGATGGATTGCGTTCCGTGCGCGTGAGCAGCCACCTTGCGCCCTAGCTTGTGCGCTTCGTCGGCAATGGCCTGTAGCTCTTCGAACGTGTACTGCGGGGTGCCGGGCTGATCGCCCTTGGAGAGGACCCCGCCGGAAGCGCAGACCTTGATCAGATCGGCGCCGTACTTGACCACCTCACGCACCTTGGCCCGAGCCGCCCAGGGCCCGTCGGCGACGTTCGGAGCGGTGTAGTGAAACTCGGGCGCCAGGAGATTCTCATCGCAGTGCCCGCCGGTAATCCCGAGCGGCGGGCCGGACACCAGCATGCGCGGGCCGTCGATATCGCCCGCCTCGATTCCGTCGCGCAAGGCGACATCGGAATACCCTGCCGCGCCCACGTTGCGAACGCTGGTGAATCCCGCCAGCAGCGTCAGGCGCGCGTTCTTCACTCCAGTGACGGTGGAGCGGGGTACCGAGATGCCCAACGATTGATAACCGGACCCAGTGGGATCGCCAGTGAGATGCACATGCGCGTCGATCAAACCGGGCAGGCAGGTGGCTTCAGGAAGGTCGATGATTTGCGTCCCGGATGGAATCGCCAGGCCGGAGCCGACATCTTGAATCTTGCCGCCGGCCGTGAGGATAACCGCGCCGTCGATCAGCGTCCCGGATTTAACATCCAGAAGGTGGCCGCAGCGCAGCGCGACGGTAGAGTTGCCCGGCGTGGCTGCGTGAGTCAAGCCAGAGGCCAGGCAAAGGAGCGCGAGGGTGATTCTCATGAGAGCTAATTCTACACTGTCGGGTGGTTGGTGGACCTGGTCGGGTTCGAACCGACGACCTCTTCCATGCCATGGAAGCGCGCTCCCAACTGCGCCACAGGCCCGACTCGCGCGCGACGTTTTCAATATATCACGCAGGTCCGCTAATATGGACAAACCGGAGATCGAAATACAAATGACGCGGGAAGAAGCCTGGGATCTGCTGTGCGAGTTCACCAAATCGGATAGTCTGCGGCGGCACGCGCTGGCGGTGGAGACGTGCGTGACGGCCTATGCGCGCAAGTTTGGCGAAGACGAAAGCAAGTGGTCGGTGACGGCGCTGCTGCATGACTTCGACTGGGAGATCCATCCCACCGTGCCGGATCATCCGATGAAGGGCGAGCCGATTCTGGCCGCGCGCGGCGTGGAAGCCGAGATACGCCGGGCAATTCTGTCGCATGCCGATTTCAGCGGCGTGCCGCGCCAATCGCCGCTCGAGAAGACGCTGTTTGCGTGCGATGAACTGGCGGGGTTCCTGACCGCCTGCTCCTATGTCAAGCCGGGCCGCAGCATTCACGAGGTGGACGTGAAGTCGGTGCGAAGGAAGCTGAAGGACAAGGCGTTCGCACGGTCGGTGAATCGAGACGACATCACCAACGGCGCCGCGGAGCTGAGCGTGGACCTGGATGAGCACATCGCATTTTGCATCGAAGCGATGAACCAGCGCGCGGCTGAGTTGGGGCTTGGCCGGCGCCGAGCCGCTGTCTACGGCGGAACACGCGTCGCCTCAAAACTGACACGACAATTATCCAAAATATCTCTCTTATTCCGCTTTTCCTGCGCGGCACGCAACTTGCGTACGCGGGAGTCAAGAGGAGACCGCATGATCGTATTAAAGGTTCTGTTGGAATTTATCGGCTACGCCATGCTCGCCGCCGCGGCGGCCTGGATAGTGATCGATCTGGTGAATTTGTACCGCCGGCCGGAGCCGGAAGTCCGGACCATAAATGTCGAGTGGCGGCTGCCGGCTCGGGTGGCCTTGCCGGGTTTGATTGCGCTGCTGGCTGGTTTGAGCATCGCCGTTGTTCCAGCCGGAATGGCGGGAGTTCGCGTGAGCCAAATTTCGGGGACGCTGCCGGACACGCTGTATCCGGGACTGCATCTGGTGGTTCCGCTCGTGCAGTCGGTGGAAACCTACGATTTGCGCGATCAGATCTACGAGACCACCATCGTGCCGGATTTGAAGAAGGGCGAATATCTGAAAGTACAGACCAAGGAAGGCCTGGAGTTGGGTTTGGCCGTGACCGTGCGATTTCGCCTGGATCCGCATCGGCTGGCGTTTGTTCACGCCAATTTGCCGCAACCAGTGGAAAAGGAATTGGTGCCGCCGGTGGTGGCCAGCGCGTTTCGCGATTTGACTCCGCGCTACCTGGTCCGCGAGCTGTTCGCCACCAAGCGCGAGGAGATCCGGCGCGAGGCCGCCAGTGCAATCGCGCAGAAGCTGGCGCCCGACGCGGTGATGGTGAAAGAAGTGATGCTGCGCGACATTCAATTGCCGTCCGAATATGCCAAGGGCCTGGAAGGCGTGCTGCTGAAGGAGCAGGAAAACGAGAAGCTGGGCGTGGAATTGGATGTGAAACTGAAGGAGGTTCGGGAAGCGGAGTTGGAGGCCGAAGCGCAGGAGGCTCGTGACGTAAAGGCAGCGGAGGGGCAGGCTCAAGTGACGGTGTTGCAGGCCAAGGCGCAGTCCGACGCGATGCAGTACACGCTGCCGCTAAAGCAAAAACAGATCGAGCAGACGCGCTTGGAATCGGCGGCGCGCAAGGAAGCCACGGTGCAGCAGGCCGAAGCTCAGGCTCAGGCCAAGGTGATCGATGGCAAGGCGGAACTGGAGCGGCGCAAGCTGATGAACGAGGCGGATCTGGACCGCGTGCAATTGCTGTCGAAGGCCGACGCCGACAAAATGCATCTGGAGGGTGTGGCGCTGAAGGAGAATCCGCTGCTGATTCAGAAGATCATCGCCGAGAAGTTGTCGGACAAGGTGCAGATCATGATGGTGCCGAGCGACGGGAAATTCTTTTTCGCGAACGACGTGCTGAAGGGCGCGATGCCATCGGCCGTGGCGACGGAGCCGGAACAGCCGGTAGTACGGGGGCAGAGCGGTTCGCATTAGGGGACTGGATGTTAGAATCACGGCTGGAAGCTAGTCTTGGCCGGTGCTGGGCCTGGTCTTCAAAACCAGTTGTGCGGCACTTTGTGTCGCGGGTGGGTTCGACTCCCACTAGCTTCCGCCAACGCCGGTCGTTTGCGAACACGGCTCCGGGCGATGTCTCCGGCGCTGTTGATCTTTGCTAGAATCCGCGAGAGTGTTCTTCGAGATTCGTGGCGGCATAACCGAAATCGAGACCTTCGCGACCGGCAGGTCGATTCGCGAACTCCCTCGCCTTTGAAAGCTCTATGGCAAAGGGCGCTGGCGGAAGCGCAAAGGTATTGCCGATGTTCGGCTGCCGAATGGTAGGATACGGACAGCGGAGCTTCATTGGTACGAGGCTTCCGGCATCGGTAAGAGGGAATTCAAGATCAAGCGCTTCGTGGATTAGACATGGCGATCAAAACGGAAGGTTTTGCCGTTTGCTTGCGAAACAGTGGTTTCGCCGCATCACTGGAAGTCCGCAAGCTGTATCCGTTTCTTAGTGACCCGGAGGCCGAGGCAATCAATCTGATCCGAGTGGTTGACGAATCTGGCGAGGACTATCTATACCCATCGCGTTTGTTTCGCAAATTGACTCTACCGCGGGACGTCCAACGCGCGCTGCGCATGGCATCCTAACCTACTTCTCCGGCGCGAATGCCAGCAGGACATTGCCCGCGATGCCGCCATTGCGCGCGTAGCCTGAGTTCACAAACAACATGCCCCCGGCGATCACGGGACCGGCGCCGTCCAGCGAGCCGCCCTTGCCGGGCACTCCGTTCGCGGTCCGATAATCGTGCGCCGTGTCGAAGTCCCACAGCACGCGGCCGTCCTCGGTGGAGTAGGCGCGCAAGTGCCCGTCGTCCGAGCCGGAAAACACGACGCCGGGAATGGCGGTCAGAGCCGCGGGCTGCGCGGGACTGCACTTGGGCCTTGATCCGCAGGGCTGCGGCGCCGCGTACCAAACCTTTGAGCCGTCCGATATTCGAAGAGCGGTGAGCCCTCCGCCCTGGGTGGGATCGGGCGGCAATCCTACCTGGATGATGGTACCCGCCGGGGCCTTTCTCACCATATCGGAAACCGCTGCGTAGACCTTCTGTCCATCGCTGGCCATGCCCCATTGCACGCCGCCGTTGGTGCCGCCCTTGCCAACGCGAGTCTGCCACAGAATCGCGCCTTTGCGATCCGGGTCAAGCGCGTAAACCACGCCCGACTTTTGGCCGGCGAGCAAAATCTCACGGCCGTTGGAAAGATGCTCGATGAGCACCGACGATCCAAAGTCGTAATCCGGCCCGGGACACTTGCCTCCCGTGCAGGCGCCGCCAAAGATGTCGCCAGGCGTTACCTGCTTGGACCATACGATGCGACCGGTCTTTACTTCGAGCGCCAGCACGGAGTCGCTCATGTCGGTGGCGGGCGTTGAGAAATTATCACCGGTCGCGATGTAGAGCAAGCCGCGTTTGGCATCCAGCGTCGGTGATCCCCAAACGCCCGCGCCAGAGGGCCCAAAAGTTCCGACGCTGCCCGGGCTTTTCTCGATTTTCCTGGGTTTCTCGCGAACGGTATAAGTCTTCCAAACCTCGGTTCCATCCTTGGCGCGCAGGGCAGTGACGCTGCCGCGGAACGTGCAGCACGGATAATCCGGATTGCCGGAGCGGGTTTCCTCCCAGGAAGCGGCTGGAATGAAAACCACTCCATCGTGGACGGCAGCCGAACCCGTTAAACGCGTGGATTCATGCGGCTCGGGTTTCTTCTTCCACAGGAGTTGTCCGTTCTCGGCCTCTACTCCGTAAGCCCAACCGGTGAGATCGGTAAAGACCAGAACGTGTGTTTTGCCGTTCGGGACCGCCACCATGGCGGATCGCACTGGGCCGCTCGCCTGGTACACCCAGCGAAGGCAGCCGGAGTCCGTGCTCAGCGCCTGCACCGCGCCGCCCGCGCTGCCGACGAACAATGTGTTGCCCAGAACGGTGGGCGCTCCGAACGCGCTCACGTCGCCTTCAAACGCATAGGCCCACTTCAGCTTGAGCTTACCCACCTGATTCAGCGTGATGCCGCCGGAGGTGGTGTAGCGTGTGTTCGAAAGATCGGGGCCCCAGCCGTTCCATAGAGGACTTGGTGACGCGCCGATGTTCACGCTACGGTCCGAGCAGTAAGCCTGCGGCGGAATCGGTAAGTCGGGCCGGTCGACGCCCAGGTACTTCGCTACAGCTTCGCGCTCTTCGCGATTCAGGACGTAGGCGACGTTGATCATCACGCCGAAGTCCAGGGTTCGCAGAATTCGCGAGACAGACAACTGCTTCAGGGTGTCGCGCGGCGGAGCCGTTTCATTGCCGCCGTCGTGGCAAGAGGCACAGCGCTTTTGGTAGACTGCCTCGCCCGACACTGCCGCTGCACAGGGCAGTGCTGCGGTGAACCCCAGCAACGCGAAGATGGAAACGATAGGCCGATTATGCACGCGGCTATTTTACATGAATTTGAGTAATCCGCAGATCTTACCGTTGCAGCGGCTTACTGTATTCGTGTACGTGATCCTTCTCGTTTTCGCAATAGGTCTCGATCAGATCGGTGTCGGCGAGCAGATGGAAAGGCACCGTCGCTCGCCAAGGCTTTTCGTAAGCTCCGGGATCGTCGATGGTGATCTCGATGTCCATATGCCCGAAGTCGCGGCGAGTGAAGCGCTCGGTGACATGCGCCGATGCGGTTTGCGGATGACCTTTGGCGGTATCCACCCACGAAAGGCCATTGAACCCGACGGTGTCCACCACCAACGTGCCGCCATCCCATTTGCCGATCGAGTAGCCCAACCAAGTGGGCTGTGGATCTTTTGGAAACGTGCGGCCGTCCAGGAACACCTGGCGGAAAGTGGAATTCACTGAGGTCTCGTACAGCAGCACGACCAGCGTGGGCGTCTGCACGATCTTCAATGGATGGGGCCCGTTCGCGGTGGTCATATTAATTCGCGGAACGCCGGGTGGCATGCAGTTGTTTAAAGGATCGTCGCGATGATCCCTTTGTTCGCGCTCGGCCTGAAGGGTTTTCGCCCACGGGAGCATCACAAGTTCGCCAGGCTTTAGATCCCTCCCCAGATCGTTGAAGTATTGATTTCCGCTCTCCCAAACTCCGGAGAGATCGGGTTTGCCGTCCGGCGCTTTCAGCGTGGGCGCGGTGAGGTTCACCTTGCCGTCAGCGGTGCGCGGAGCGCCCGGTGTGGGATAGTTCAGCCACTGCGCCGTAATGGGCGCGCCAGTGACGAAGATCGCGAGAAAAACGACGAGTAGTTTCATGGCATCACCTTTGCCGTGCGAACCGGTAATCACCCGACACATGCTTGACTAGTAGATCCGTTACAACACCCCGGCTGTTCTTGACGAATTCAATGGACAGCCCGGAGAAGCCGGAAAAGCTGGTTTCCGAACGCGCAAATTGCCGTTCCTTGCCTCTTCCATCCATGTCGCCGAAGAGCACGCCGTCTGAAAAAGTGATCTGGACAACTCGCGGGACCACTCTCCAGAGTTTCGGCTGCTCGACGTAAGTGCCTAGATATTTTGACAGAATCTCGGGAGCGACCTTAACTTCGGATTTCGTTTCGTCGGAAGCCTTGCCCACCCAGTGCTCCAGGTCGCGGGTGTTCTCGTTGCAAACGTATTCCAGCAGCTCGGTATCGGCGGCCAGTTCGGCTTTCACGGAAACAGTCCAGGGACGTGCGTATACCGCGGGATCCTGGAGCGTGACGTCAAGGTCCAGGTGGCCGAAGTCCCGGCGCCGGTAGCGTTCGGTTATTCGCAGGGCCTCGGTGTGCGGATGGCCACTGGTGTCGAGCCACGTCCTGTCGTTGAAGCCAAAACTCTCCACCACCAGCGTGTCGCCGTCCCAGTGTCCAACCGAGTATCCCATCCAAGTTGGATTCGGGGATGTTTCGAGTGGGCGGCCGTCCATGAATATCTGGCGATACGTGAGATCCGGATTGAGGATGAGAATGAGCGCTGGGGTCTGAGAGATTTTCATCATTCCTCCGCCGGTGCTGTCGGCGTCGGTGGAGTATTGAGGACCTAATGGCAGGCAGCGCGCAAGCATGGAATCCTTGCCGATGTTTTCTATGCGCTGAGCGACTAATTCTTTCGCCCAGGGTTGGACTTCGCCGGGCTTCAGGTCCGCCGCGATGTTAACGCGATACTTGGGCGAAAGCCGGTTCCACACGCCCGAGAAATCGGGTTTGCCATCAGGGGTTCGGGGCGCTGGAGCGGCAAGATTCGGCTGGCCGTTGGGCAAGCGGGGCATTCCAGGGGTCGGATAATTGATCCACTGGGCATGCAGTAGTCCGAGCGCGGGCGCGGCCATCATGATCGTTAGAATCCGAGTGCTCTTCCCGGCCTGTCCCGGCAGTCTCCCCATGCGTTTCTTCCCCCGCTCAATTCCGCGGAACGATCAATAGTAGATCACACATTCATTTCCGCGGCAATGCGGGTTGGAGGCGCCGGCGGACCAGGGTCTACTGGTTCAATAGCGGAATGTCTTTCGCCGGGGGCGGCGCGGGGACGCTGGCCAGGTACGCCTGGATGTCCGTGAGATCCTCGTCGGAAACAACCTTCTTGGTAAAGGGCGGCATGGTGCCGGCGGGGTGACGAACGTAGGCGATCAGAGCGGTGGCGGAAATCGGATGTGGCGCGAGTTTGGCTCCCGCGCCTCCGCCTTGGCCCTGATAACCGTGGCAGGTGTAACAGCCGAGCTTCACGAATTGACGCTTGCCGTTTTCCGCATTGCCGGACGCGGATTGCGCGGCAAGCGAGGCAGCGCCGAGCAGCATGATTACGATCATGTCCCGAATCATGAATGCTCCTTAGCGCGGTTGGGTGATGACGTCGATGAGATAGGGATCGCCGCCCTTGACCACCCGAATGCCCGCGTTGAATTGCCGCGCTTAGATCCTTCGGATCGGAAATGGGTCCTTCGGCCTGGACGCCCATGCTTTTCGCGAGCATCGCGTAATCGATATTGGGATTCGCGATCGCGGTTCCGATCTTGCACTTGTCAATGTCGACGCCGCGGTTGTGCTGGTTGGCCACGCGCTGCAATTGCATGATCTCCTGATGATACGCGCGGTTGTTGTGCATCACGGTGAGCAGCGGAATGCGATGATGCGCGGCGGTCCACAGGACTCCGTTGGCCATCATCAGATCGCCGTCAGATCTGAATGGAAACGCTGAGCCGGCCGTGTTTCTTGTTGGCGATGGCCGCTCCCAGCGCGGCCGGTGCAAGGTAACCGACGCCTTCGCCGCCCGCGCCGCCGATGAACTGATAATGCTTGGTGAAATCCCACAGGCGCAGCGGCCAGTTGCTCACCCAGAACGGATCCGACACGAGCGACCAATCTTCGTTCTTGATCTGACCCCACAGTTCAGCGGAGAGGCGCGCGGTGCGACGGGGCTGGCGTCCCACGCGTAAGAAGCGGCGGTTCGAGTTTGATCCAGCGCCTGATGGCTGGCCTGCGCGAGCTTGGCGGCGCGCGCCTGAATGGCCTGCTTGCGATCGTCGGTGAGCAGGCGCTTCACGGCTTCGATCAGCGCCGGCAGCGTGGCTTCGGCGTCGGCAGGGATCGAAAGATCCACTGCCTCGATAGCGCTGGAAGTTCTGATAATTGCTCTTGTAGAACAGGTCGGAAGAGCTGATGCTGACCAGCTTCGTGCCGGGCTTGATGATCGATTTCGGAACCACGCTCGATTTGCCCGCCCAGCGTGTGCACGACGCCGAAGAAATCGTAGACTTCCAGGCCCAGGATCACGTCGGCAGTCGGCGATGGCGGCGCGCGAACGCTGGGTTTGATTCAGGGGATGGCGGGAAGGGAAGTTCATGCGGCGCTGCTGATCGATCACGCCGGCGCCGGTGACTTCTGCGAGCTCCACTAGCAGCTTCAAGCCGGCGGGCGTGCGCGCGGAGCGGCTGGTCACGATCACTGGATTCTCGGCGGCGACCAGAAGCTGCGCCAGCTCGGCTACGGCTGCCGAATCGCCCGACGGAGCGGTAGATCTTCGGGAGTTTCGGAATGCGCCAGTCGAATTCCTTGGGCGCTTCGCCTTCCTGCAAGAACGCCGTCGGCGGCGAGCACCACCGGCATCATGGGCGCGGTCATGGCGATTTGATAACCGCGCACGGCCGATTCGCCGAAGTGCGTCAGCGAAGCGGGATTGTCGTCCCACTTGGTGTAATCGCGCACCGTGGCGGCCACGTCCTGCGCGGCGTGCAGCCATTCGACTCGCCCCCGGCGTTCGGCGGCGTCGGAGATATTGCCGGCGACGACGAAGAGCGGCGCCTGGTCGCAATAGGCGTTGTAAATGGCCATGGCGGCGTGCTGGATGCCGACCGTTCCGTGCGCGCAAACCAGCGCCGGCTTGCCTTCGATCTTGGCGTAGCCGTTGGCCGCGGCCGCCGAGCACTCTTCGTGCGTGAAGGTGATGAACTCCGGGTTGCTGTTGCCGCCGTGATTGATCACCGATTCGTGAATGCCGCGGAAACTGGAACCGGGCGTGGCGAACAGGTATTCGAAGCCGAGCGATTTGAAGACGTCGACCATGTAATCGGAGCCGGGGCGCTCGACGATCTGGATGTCTTCGACGGAGGCAGTAGCGGGAGTGGCGTTTTCAGCAGCTCGCTGCGCGGCGGTGGGCGGCAGGGCGGTGGCACGGGGCGCTGCTTCCTGTGCTTCGGCGGGCGCTGGCGCCACCAGTGCGGCGGCTCCTGCGGCGGCTCCGGCAGCGGCTCCTTTGAGGAAGCCTCGGCGGGCGAGTGGGGTGGTCTGGTCTTTTGCCATGGGTGGCGGCCTCCGCGATTAGTCCGGTAACTATATCATGGTACGCCCGCGGAAACGCCAGCGCCGAGGCCGATCGTAATCCGTCCGAAGTTTGCCCCGATCGCGTTCTCAGAAAGCGGGTCCCGTGCCCGTCGAGGCCGTCTGGGGGGGGGCGCGGGGGCGTAATAGGCCGGGTTTTGACGAATGAGGTGTTGTGCGTGGCGCTCGACTTGTTCTTTTGAAAAAACGAAGCCATCATCACAAGGCTCCCAGGGAAGTCCTTTGCGATGATGGCGTATGAGGAGCTCGGCCGCTTCGTTGAGATGGCGGCGCTCCAGGCGGCGGCGTTCGTCTTGGATGTCGCGGAGCTGCTCGACAGCTTTTTGGAACTGGCGGGAGAGGCGCGAGCCGTGCAGGCCAAGCGTGGCCAGCTGCGGGATCAGGGATTGGGGGCTGGGGTTTTGGGAGAGCAGCTCGGTTTCGAGCAATGGAATGCGGTTGAGGCGCCACGCGGTGTTGGCGATTTCGTGGACGAGTTGAGTCTCGGTGGGAGTCGCGGGAGCGTACTCATCGAGAAATTGCTGGACGTGGCGCTGGTAGGCGTCGGGGTCCTCGGTGGGCAGGACGGTGGTTTGGGCATTGAGACCATGGCGCAACGCGTTGAGCGAGGACCGTTGCTTGCCCGATTCGGTGCGCGGACCGGTGGAGAGCAGCGAATTCGCGCGGTTCGCGCGAGTGCGAGACTCCGGGATTAGGGGTTGGGGGGTTGGGGTTGGCGTTGTTTGAGCTTGGGCTGCTGCTGCCATTTGTACACCTCGGTCACTGGGATAGCACGGGCGGGGATGCCTATGACGGACGGGCCGACATGGTTTGTTGAAGGGGAAATAGAAAGAGCGGGCTGAAGTTCGTGACTGGAGAGGCGGGAACGGCGCCGACGGCATTAATATTTTTGGAGCCTCGGGGATACTTGTGGAGCTTCGGGCCTTGGAGAAGAATATTGCGGCGGCGTACCGCGAACGCTCCGGCCTTCCTTCCACGATCCGGATTGAGCCCGGCAAGCTGGAGATTACCTGCATCGACGCACAGGACCGCTCCGCGAGCTCATCGGACTGGCGCAGGCGAGTGGGCGGTACGCTAGTGTAGTTGATCGGAAACAGGAGGCAATTTGAATATTCGCAGACACGCCACTACAGGTCTTTTGACAGTTGGACTTCTGGTCACGCTGGGAGCCAGCTTAGAGGCCGATAATATGGCCTATATGCTGGGAACAGCGGCGCTGGGGGTTGAGAATCCGCTCGGGATCGTCGACCTCAACTCGGGCGTGTTTACTTTGATCGGCAATATGGGATCCGGGGGGTACGACGGCCTGGCTGTTGCCAACGGTGTTCTGTACACCGAACAGAACGGGCTCCTTTATTCGGTCAACACCAGCAACGCAAATCTCACCCTCATCGGAGGCCTGACCGGCAACAATCTCGCCACTTTCGGCTCAACCACCAGTGGACTATACGGCTTGGCCGGTACGGGTTCTTTTGAGGTGGCTACTCTATTTTCGATAAACCCGGAGACGGGCGCCGTCACCGCGATTGGGCCGATCGGCGCCCGCGCCATACCCAACGGTCAAGGCTACTATGCGAGGCTTTCCGTAGGTTCCAGCACGCTGTACATGGAGTTCAACAGCAATCTTTACATCATCAATACGACAACCGGCGCGGCCAAGCAGGTGGGAACTACCGACGGTAACGACTATCTAACCTCCGTGCCGCTTTTCGAAAACGGCACTTATTACGCCGGCACTGGTTCCGGAATTGCGACGATCAACGTCACCACCGGCCAGATCAAGCCCGGCTCCGCGATTTCCGGAGGACCGGGGTCCCCGGTCGGTCTTGCGCCCGATCCTCTGCCCGCGGGCACACCGCCGGTCATGCTGACGGCGAATGCCTATATGCTCGGAACAGCGGCACAGGGGGTTGAGAATCCGTTCGGGATCGTCGACCTCAACTCGGGCGCGTTTACTTTGATCGGCAATATGGGATCCGGGGGATACGACGGCTTGGCTGTTTCGAACGGCGCTCTGTACACCGAACAGAACGGACTGCTTTATTCGGTCAACACGACCAACGCAAACCTCACCCTGATAGGAGGAGTGACGGGCACGCCCAATCTCGCCACTTTCGGCTCAACCACCACTGGACTATACGGCTTGGCCGGTACGGGTTCTTTTGAGGTAGCTACTCTATTTTCGATAAATCCAGAGACGGGTGCGATCGCACCGATTGGACCGATCGGCGCCAGCGCCATACCGAACGGTCAGGGTTATTATGCGAGGCTTTCCGTCGGGTCCAGCACGCTGTACGTGGAGTTCAACAGCAATCTTTACACGATCAACACGACGACCGGCGCGGCCACGCAGGTGGGAACTACCGACAGTAACGGCTATCTATCCTCCGTGCTGCTTCTCGAATACGGCAGCTATTATGTCGGCACTGGTTCCGGCATTGCCACGATCAACGTGAGCACTGGCCAGATCGATCCCCACTCCTCGATTTTCGGTGGACCAGGGTCCCCCGTCGGCCTTGCGCCCGATCCTCTGGTTACGGCCACCCCGACGATCACGCTGGTGGCGAATGCGGAGAGCGGTGTGGCTACGATTGCGCCGAACACGTGGGTGGCGATCCAAGGTTCCCATCTTGGTCCGGCGGGCGATACACGAACCTGGGGGAACTCGGATTTCGTGGGTGGCAAGCTCCCAACCAGTCTAGATGGGCTTGGCGTTACGGTGAACGGCGTGCCTGCCTACGTTTACTACATCAGCCCCACGCAGGTGAACATACTCACGCCTCCGAATGCCATGTCCGGATCGGTACCCGTGCAGGTCTCCGACAATGGAGTGAACAGCGCAAATTTCATGGTGCAGGCGCAGGCGGAATCTCCCTCGTTCTTCGTCTTCGGGGGCGGGCCTTATATTGCGGCCACCCACGCCAACGGAAGTTACCTCGGTCCAACCAGTCTGTATCGCGGTTTGACCACTCCCGCCCAGCCCGGCGAGACAATCGTGATGTACGCCAACGGCTTCGGATCCACGTCGACACCGGTGGTGAGCGGGTCCGAAACGCAGTCGGGAACTTTATCGCCAATGCCAGGGATCACCATCGGCGGCGTGGCTGCCACGGTAACCTTCGCCGGCCTGGTTGCTCCGGGCGAGTTTCAGTTCAACGTGGTAGTGCCGCCCTCGCTCGCCAATGGCGACCAGCCCACCACGGCAATGTACAACGGCTTGACGACGCAGGCGGGAACGCTAATCACGGTGCAGCGTTAGTGGAGCTCTATTTCGAGGTTGGACGAAACCCCAAGATGCGGACGCGTATGAGGCTCTCCTGAGCAGGCGCCGGCTATAGCACACCAATCTTCGAGACGGAAGCACGCGCGTTTCTGTGGAGGATTGAGCCGACCGTACGAGTAGTGCTGGATACATCCAGGACACGCTCCAGAGGCAATCTGCATTCCCCCGGCCCCCGATGGCAGCGCCTCAACCCTGCCGGCTCGCGCTGCTGGGCAGGTTGCGGTGCGCACTTCAATCGTCGTCAGGTTAATGAGTTATTGCGCGAGGAAGCCTATTTCCTGAACGATGCACCCAGCTGCGATGACGCCGCTCAAGGGGAAGTATGAATTAGGGCAGGAGTCAGGGTTCAGAGATCAGGGGACATAAATCAGGAATCGCAAAATTTACACTTGACATTGGCGCACAATCCACTACCATATGGTTGTGGATCAATTGGGTACAACATTTGCTGCTTTGTCTGATCCAACCCGGCGGGGGATGATCGAACGACTCTCACATGGTCCGGCCTCTGTGCATGGATTGACGGAACCGTTTGCAATCTCGCAGCAGATGATTTCAAAACATATTGCCTACCTGGTGCGGGCGCGGATTGTGATCAAGACGAAGCGTGGACGAGAGAGTGTGTGCACGCTTAGGCCAGAGGCGATAAAGAAAGTCAGCGACTGGGCGGCTTATTATCGCCGATTCTGGGAAGAGAGTTTCGACAAGCTGGATGTGGTTGTGAATCAAATGAAAAAAAAGGAGCTCAGAGATGATAAAAAACACGGTTAGCGAGACAGAACGAATGGTTGTCACAAGGGTTTTCGATGCCCCACGCGAATTGGTTTGGAAGGCGTGGACAGACCCGAAATACGTGATGCAATGGTGGGGGCCGAAGGGTTTTACTGCGCCTTTCTGCAAGATGGATTTTCGCGTGGAGGAAAATTTCTTTGCTGCATGAGAACGCCAGATGGGCAGGAGTTCTGGAATGGTGGTGAATACCACGAGATTGTTTTGCATGAGAAGATCGTCTCCTCCATGTACTTTTCCGACGCGGATGGAAACAAGGTCGACGCTGCGCAATATGGAATAGAACATGAGGCCATAGCCGATGCCTACGACGTAGTTACCTTTGAGGATTTTGGAAACGGCCAGACGAAACTCACCTTCGTTGGCAACGAAACCATGGAGCACGCCAAAAATAGCGGTCAGCTAGAGGGCTGGATCCAGATACTCGATAAATTTGACGCAGTTCTTGCGGGGCTGGCGCAGGCGAAATGAGAAGCCCGCAGTGGACCGCTTCATACGCGAGGCGGCGCACGGCTCCAAGCCGGAGGTTGATTGTACCTGGCGCCTGTTGTCGCGATTCCAAGTGCATTCGGTACCGGAGCACGCGAGTCTTGCTGAACGATAATGGCGGATCGGAACAATACCAGTCCACGAATTCGTCGATAGCGTTACGATAGCCCCGCTGCGCGTCGGGGCAGGAAAGTCACTCAGGCGCTACGCCTGAAACGGAGCCGGCGTGAGGCCGTGGCGGCGCATGATCTCCGCCATCTTTGCCCGGTCCGGCGGACCACCGGCGGCCTCATTGATCACCTCGCCAGCCTCGCGGAAATACTGCGGGCCGATCGCGGCAGGCGTGATCACGCAGAGTGCTTTCGCCTCCTGGCTTCCGTTGTTATCGAACCGGTGAATGGCGCCCCGCGGAATGCAGAGTGCCTGCCCCGGTCCCACCTCGAGTTGTTTTCCGTCGACGGTCCAGGTCAACACGCCGTCGATACCGTAGATCGTCTCCTCGTAATGGTCGTGGCTATGCGCTGTCGCCGGCAAGCGCTGCGCACCAGGGACAGTGAGCTCAAAGGCCGCAATGCTGCCGGTCGAATGGTCCCCGGTGAGCAGGAATCGTACCATGAGCGGCCCGACGCGGATGTTCTCCTCGAAAGGATTGACATGGAGGTCGATAGTCTGTTGTGTCATGCGGTCTCCTTCAGTAAACTCCGTTTACCATGCTATCGTGCGGGAAACAGCAGATCGTGGACGGGTTGTCGACTCGGAGAATCCACGGGCGGCGGAACGGCGAGGTAGGGACGATCAAGCGACCGAGTTGGCTTCCTCAAGCTAGTGTGGCATCCGTCTAATATTTGACAACCGCTGCCCCACGGTCACGGCTCTGAATCCGCGTTTCTGAGCCGCGTGCTTGATTAATGTCACTTCGTTTCGCGTCCATCGCCAACTAGTGTTCAATAGAGGGGATGCATCTGAAGATCTCACTATAGGCGAGGAGCTGTGGGAGTACATGCGGCGCGTCACCCTCCGGGAGCCGGAAGTGCTCCAACGGCTCCGCCAGGAGACGGCGAGCGATCCGAATTCCAGTTTCCAGATTTCGGCGGAGCAGGGGCAGTTCATGGCGCTGCTGATGCACCTGATTGGCGCGCGGCGCACCATTGAAATCGGCGTCTATACCGGCTATAGCGCGCTCGCCGTTGCGCTGGCGCTGCCGGACGACGGCCGCATCATCGCGTGCGACATCAATGCGGAATGGACGTCGGTTGCGCGGCGTTACTGGCGCGAAGCGGGCGTCGACAGCAGAAAATCGACCTGCGTCTAGGTCCCGCGCTCGCCACCTTGGATCGCCTGATCGCCGATGGCCAGGGCAACCAGTTCGATTTCGTGTTCATCGATGCCGACAAGACCAACTATGCCAACTACTATGAGCGCGCGCTGGTGCTCCTGCGGCCGGGTGGATTGATCGGAGTGGATAACGTACTCTGGTATGGCCGGGTGATCGATGCGTCCTTCGACGATCCGGATACGCGGGCCATTCGCGCGTTCAACGAGCAACTCAAGAACGACGATCGAGTGTGGTTGAGCATGCTGCCGGTGCGGGACGGCCTGACGCTGGCCTGCAAGAAGTGACTGCTCGCCTAGGCCAAGGAGAGTATGGATCGCCGAGTAGTACGGTTAGGCCGAAATAGTGATAGTCTTTTCATGGGATTTAGCTGATCTTGGGTATTGCGACCCAGTCAGAATGGTTCAGTAGTCTGAACAGGAACGGAGGGTGGTTTGGTCCTTCTGCTCTTTGGACCGCCCGGAAGCGGCAAAGGAACGCAGTCAGGAAGAATCTCAAACTGGTTGGGCATTCCGGCCATCTCGACGGGCGATATGCTGCGCGAGGAAATCAAGGCCGGATACGGCGCTGGGGAACGCCGCAAAGTCCATCATGGCCAGTGGGGGATTGGTGGGTGACGACCTCGTCAACCGGATGCTCGCTCAACGTGTGTCTTCATCCGACAGCGCGCATGGCTTCCTGTTGGACGGTTATCCGCGCACCGTGGAACAGGCCGAGTACCTGGATCATTTGCTGGCCGAGCGCCAGTTCCAAACGCCCATCGTGCTGCATCTGGATGTCCCGATGGACGCGCTGGTCGGCCGGCTCACTTCGCGCCGCCAATGCCCGCAGTGCAAACGGATCTACAACCTGCTGCACCAGCCGCCGCGCGTAGCCGGCATTTGCGACGACGATGGCACGCCGTTGATCACCCGCAAGGACGACAGCGAAGAGGTGGTCACCGAACGCATCCGTACCTACGACGAAGTGACCCGGCCGGTGCTGGCCTACTATCAGGATCGCAAGTATCATCAGATCCGCGGCGATCGCTCGCCCGGCTACATCTTCGAGGAGATCACGGGGATTCTGGAGCCGATGGTGTCGAAGAACGGCGCGAATTGCTGCAAAGCGAAAGGACCGATCTAGCAGGCTGCCGAAAAACGATTAGTCCTGTTCACCGAGAGTTTGGGCGTACGTTTTGCCGTAAGGGTAGAAAAGTTCCTTGCGACCTTGCTGCCACGCCGCTCTGAGTTCGGGCGTGGTGATATCCCAGTCCGGCCGGCATTTCTGGGTAACCGCGCGCAGGTCCTGGCGGAGATCTTCCAGCGTGGGTCGGCCGAAGAACCAGTAGCCGTTGTAAATCTTATAAATGACAAGACCGGGCTCGAGGACTATTCGTGAGGGATCATGGGATTGTGCGCAGGGTCAGTGTACTCGGCGATGTCGAGATCTTTTTGGACCTTACGCCCCGCGTCGGAGAGGAAAGGCCAGTGGGCGCCGACTGCGCTGCGATATTCATTGGTCTCAGTGATGTTGTCCGTGCTAATCGTGACAAGCCTGCAATAGCCAACCTCGATCTCGCGATGGAGTTCAACCAGCCCTTCCGCCTGCCGGCGATCCTTGGGGCAGAAACCTCCGCGGCTGAGGACGAGAACCATGGGATGTTGTCCTTGCAGTTCGGAGAGCTTGCGGCGTTTCGCGGTATGGTCGGAAAGCTCATAGTCGGGGAAGATAGCCCCTGGAACAATGTCAGATCGCATAGGAAGTCTCGAAGAGTCGAAAACTCTAGACCGCTCCCTCGGGGCGCGGATCGCCAACGAGTTTCGGTTCTGACAGAGAGGAATCTGCAGGGATCGGCACCACCCTGGCGTGCCGCCACAAGCGTTCGAGTTCATAAAACGTCCGGGACTTGGGCGAAAAGACGTGAATCACATAGTCGCCGTAATCCGCCAGGATCCATTCGGCGTTTTCGAAGCCTTCCACGCTTACGGGATATTCGCCGCGACTGATCCAGCTGCTGGCCGATCTCTTCCACGATCGCTTGGATCTGCTTGGGATTGCTTCCGCTGCAGATCACGAAAAAATCCGCGAAGGTGGTGACTTCGCGCAGATCCAGAACTCGAATGTCGAAGGCTTTCTTCGATTCAGCGGCTCGAACAGCCGTGAGCCAGGGAGGGGTGGTGAGAGGCGCTGCAGCGGGCTGCGCGGCCGTGTTGTGTTGCTTCGGATAGCTAAGGAATTCTCCTACCCTCTATGTTACACTGAAATTTCCAATGCGACAATTGCTGGTGCTCTTGTTGTCTCTTGGAGCCTTGATTCCATTGTCAGGAACTCCCGCGCAGCCGGCTGAAGCTGCGGCAGACACCACGGTGGACAAGGGAATCGAACTCGCTCAACAGGAACTTTCCCGCGTGAACGACCTGGTGCAGGCGGGAGCGCTGCCACGCGTCCGCATCCAAGAAGCGGAAGCGAATCTGGAAGACGCGAAGGACGAAGTGATTCTCGCGCACGATTTGTATGGAGACCTTCCGGATAAAGGCGCCAGCGAGGAGGCTTCGGCGGAAATGATCGCGGCGGCGCGGCGCCGTGTGGATCGCCAGCAGGCGCGGCTGGAGGAAGCGCGGAAGATGGTGGACGCGGGCGTTGCGGCGCGCTCCTACCTGTCGCCATTTGAAGCGGAGTTGACGGCTCGTCAAACCAGTCTGGATCTGGCCCAGTTGCGCGCCCATCTGATGGCCGACCGGGCCGCCATGAGCCAACAAATGCCGCCAGCGCCGCCAGTTGGAGCCGCCGCCTCTGGACGAAACCGAGTTGTTTGCCAGGGCATGGAGCACTACGAAGGCGACGGCGCGTTCAACGAGTCTCGCGACCTGCCGGCGCTGGAATTGGCCTTCGCCGAATAAGTTCGACCGTCCGCTTCCGATCAGCGCGGAAGGGGAGACGGAGGTGCATCGCGCGCTGGGGTTCGATCATCGCGGCCGCGTGGACGTCGCAGTTGTTCCCAGCGCGCCGGAAGGAATTTGGCTGCGCCAATATCTTCAATCGCGGAAGATTCCCTATTACGCTTTTTCCCGCGCGATTCCCGGCAAGGCTACCGCCGCCCACATCCACATTGGTCACGGGAAGCACGCGCCTGGCCAGTCAAGTGACCAACCACTTGAGCAAACGTACCAGCGCTCGCACGCATAGCGCCGACTAGCGAATGGCCCTGGTCCCGCGCGTTTTTCTCACCGCCGAACAGATCCAAAAACGCGTGCGCGAAATGGGCGAGCAGATCAGCGCCAACTATCCCGAGGGTCCGCTGTATCTCATCTCGGTCCTGAAAGGCGCGTTCATCTTCATGGCGGACTTGTCGCGCCACATCACGACGCCATCGCGCATCGAGTTCATGGGGATTTCAAGCTACGGCCGCGGCAAAACATCGTCGGGCGAAGTGAAGGTGACGAAGGACCTGGATGTCTCCATCGAAGGGCATCATGTACTGATCGTCGAAGACATCGTCGACAGCGGCGTGACGTTGACGTACCTAATGAACCTGTTGGAGCAGCGGCGGCCCAAGTCGCTCGCGATCGCGACTTTGTTAGACAAGCCGGAGAAGCGCCTGCGTCCCGTGCAGGTGGCATATGTGGGCTTCCAGATCCCCGACGAGTTCGTCGTCGGCTATGGGCTGGACTTCGCGGAAGACTATCGGAACTTGAGCGACATCTGCGTCCTCACGGAGGAATAGCTGTTGGCAATTAGGTGTTGGCTATTAGCACGGGTGAGAAAAGGTTCCTCGTTCTAGCACTAATGGGCGAATGGGGAAGAGCTTTCGGGATTTGGATGTGTGGCACTTAGGAGTGGAGTTGGCGGAAACCGTTTACCGGATCACTGCTCGATTTCCCAAGGCCGAACTCTTTTGCTTAACTGCCCAGATGCGACGGGCTGCCGTTTCAATTCCCTCCAACATTGCCGAAGGTCGAGCCCGTGACTCGAGCCGGCGAATTCCTGCACTTTCTTTCCATCTCCCGAGGATCGTTAGCCGAGTTGGAGACCCAACTTGAACTGGCAATCCGGCTCGACTACACCGACTCAGAGCTACACGCGGCAAGAACCCAGAGTGAAGTGCTCGGAAAGAAATTGAACCGTCTCCAAACCACGATTCGCTCCACACTGCCAACGAGCCAATCGCTAACTCCCAACAGCCCAATCCCTAAACTTTGGGAGGCAAATCCCGCGCTTCACAAGTTGAGGCGAATGCATTGGCCTTGTGGCTGCCATCGCAAAACGGCTTGTTCGCCGAGTGGCCGCAACGGCACAGCGAAATGATGGTCCGGCCGCCGAGACCGAACTCTTTGCCTTCGGCGTCATGGATACTGAAATCGCCTTCCAGGCGAATCGATCCGTTGTTGTTCACTGTGATCTTCGTTGCTGCCATGCATTGCGATGGTAACAGATCAGCGATTTCACGAACTGGCCGCCTTCGACAAATTCTGCTTCACTCTGAGCTTCACAATTCTTTCGATCAGGCGGTAGGGGATCGGCTGATCGAGTGGAAATCGGAGATTGCCCTTCTCGCCCGCATAGGCGGAGACCGCCTTCTCCAGCTTTGCATCGCCCCGCACTGGTGGAAAGAACCCGATGTGTTTCTTGAAGGCTGCAAAGTGCACCAAAACACCGCTCAAGGTGAACGTTGGAATTTTGTAACTGATGGTCTCCCGCGCGCCGGGCGCGGCATTCCGGATCGTCAACCGTATTCTCTCGAGGATGAGCCGAACTTCAGGCGAAAAGGCTGCAATGTACTCGTCGATGGTCTTGGGCGCAGCCCGGCGGGCCAGCATTTTCAAACATTACCACGAGCCTGATAGAGCTGCCGCGAGTTATACCGCCAGGGCTGCTAAAATCCAGAAAGCATGATCCAATTTGTCCTGGATACGGACCGCGCTCTCTTCGACGACGCGATGAAGTTCGCGCAGCAACAGACGCGCAAGCTGGTGGAGACTCATCCGGGCTTCTATCCGATGTACACCGCCGAAGGCAAGTGGAAGCACGAGGGTCAGGCGTGGACCAACTGGTGCGACGGATTTTTCCCCGGAATGATGTGGATTTTTCACAAGAGGAAGCATCGCCACCGGATCGGCCGACAAGTTCTGGCTGGAGTTGGCCGTTCGCTACACGACTCCGCTCGCACCGCGCCAGCACGACAGCGACGTTCACGACCTCGGCTTCATTTTCATGTCCACTTATTACCGCTGGTATCGGCTTACGGGAGATCCGAAGCTGAAGGAAGCGCTTGATTCAGGCGGGCAAAACCGAGTCGCTGCGCTACAGGGAGAATGGTCAATATCTGCGATCGTTTGTCGGCGAGGATTCGCTGTTCATCGATATCATGATGAACGTCGGGATCATCTTTTATGCCGCGCGCGAAACGGGTGATCGACGGCTGCGCGATATCGCGCTGCGCCATTGCTTGACCACGCGCCGGAATTTGGTTCGCGGCGACGGTTCCTCGGCGCAGGAAGGAATTTTCGACCTGCTAACCGGCGAATTTCTGCGGCAGAGCACGCAGCAAGGCTACCGGGGCGATTCCTGCTGGTCGCGCGGCTTGGGCTGGGCGCTGTACGGCTTCAGCCTGTCGTATGAATACAGCCGCGATCCGCGGTTTCTGGAAACGGCCGAGGCTTGCGCCGATTACTACATCACGCACTGCAATAGCGATGGCATTCCGCCGTGGGATTTCAATGCGCCGCCCGAATCCCGCCGTTTGCTGGATACCTCCGCCGCGGCCATTGCCGCTTCCGGATTGCTGCGCCTCTGCCGCCTGCTGCAGGATCCTGTAAAAGGGCATCATTATTGGTCGCTGGCGATTCGCATCCTGCGGACGTTGTGCGAAAATCATCTGGCCAAGAAGGACAAGAAGTGGGAGGGAATTCTCAAAGGCGGCGTTTACCATTTGCCGAAGGAATTGGGCGTTGACGAGTCAGTGATCTGGGGCGAATATTTCTTCGTGGAGGCTTTGGAACAGGCGCTGCAGCAACTGGGTTCCAGCCGGCCGGCGTCATGGGTCAATTAAGCGCCGCCCATCTAAGGGACACGCCTTATTGGTGGGACCGGGGTTCCTGCCGATAAACATTACGTGCAACCAACGGTCAATTACTACGATCTGCTGCAGATCAATCCGCGGGCGGAGATCGAAACCATCGAGCGCGTTTACCGCATCATGGCGCTGCGCTACAATCCCGACAACAAGCAGACCGGCGATCCGGCGCGGTTCCGGATGCTGAATGAGGCGTACGAGATGTTGCGCGATCCGGTGAAGCGCAAGGAGTATGACCGCCAGTTCGAAATAAACCCGGCCGGGCCGCTGCCGATCTTTCTGGGTAAAGAATTCACCGATGGAATCGATGCCGAGGCCAAGATTCGCATCGGCGTACTGTGTTTGCTCTACAGCAAGCGTCGCGCCAACCCGGATTATGCTGCGCTATCGCTGCTCGACATGGAGAACATTATGGCCTTCCCGCGCGAGCGGCTGCTGTTCGCGCTGTGGTATCTGCGCGCCAAGCGCTTTGTGTTGCAGGACGATCGCAGCAGCTTCATCATCGCGGCGGAGGGCGTGGATTTCTTGGAAAGCCAACTCCCCACCAATCAGATTCTCTACAAGATATTTCGCGACACCGAATCCGGCGTCATGGTCTTTCCGAAAGCGCTGACCTCGAAGACCACCTAGGCCGCGCCATACCGATTGGATCTGCTATCGTCTCGGTTGTGACGAGGCTCGCATGGTTCAGCGGACCGAAGGCGAAAAATCCTTGAGCCCGCGAGCCACCGGTCTTCTTCGCCAACTCGGGATCGGAAGCGCGACTGCGCTCGTGATCTCGAACATGATCGGCACTGGCATCCTGACCACCTCCGGTTTTCTGGCCGGCCAGCTTGGCTCGGCGCAGCTGGTGCTGCTGATTTGGGGTGTGGGAGCGGTGTGCGCCCTGGCAGGCGCGTTCTGCTATTCGGAATTAGGTGTGAACTTCCCCAGCTCCGGCGGCGAGTACGTTTATCTGACGGAGGCATACGGGCCCACTTGGGGCTTCATGACCGGTTGGATTTCGTTCTTCGCCGGATTCTCCGCGCCCATTGCCGCGGCGGCGCTGGCATTTTCCGATTACCTGGGACATTTTTCAGCGAGTCTGCGATTGGACAGCGCCCGGCATGTCATCGGATCGGGCTCCTGGGAGTTAAAACTGGGAGACGCGCAGGTTCTGGCGAGCGCGATCATCGCGCTGTTCACAATCATCAATTGCCTGGGGATTCGCCGCACGTCCCGAGTCCAAAATGTGCTGACATCCTTGAAGATCCTGATCATCCTCACCTTCCTGGTCATGGGATTCGCCTTCGGGCAGGGAAGCTGGGAGAATTTCACGCAATCGGCGGTGCGCACGTCCGTGACGCCGCTGTTCGCGCAATTTTTCGTGAGCCTGTTTTATATCTACGTTGCCTACAGCGGATGGAACGCCGCAACCTATGTTGCCGAAGAGTTGAAACACCCGGCCCGGACGCTTCCACTGTCGCTGGCGTACGGGACTGCGCTGGTCGCGGCGCTATTTATCGGGCTCAATGTTTTGTTTATCTATGCGGTGCCGCTCGAATCGATGAAGGGTGTGGTGGCCGTGGGCGCACTGGCGGCCCAGCATCTTTTTGGACCCGCGGTGGCCGGCATATTTGCCGCGGCCATGGCTCTTTCGCTGCTGGCGACAGTGAATGCCGAGGTGACGATCGGCCCGCGCGTTTACTACGCGATGGCCAAGAACGGCGCATTTTTCAGCATGGCCGCGAAAGTGGACCCGCGCTGGCACACGCCCGTGATCGCGATCCTGTGCCAGGGCGTGTGCGCGATTCTCATGACGGTAAGCCCGTTTCTTAACTTGCTGCTCTATATCGGACTGCTGCTGAACTTTTTTGCCGTGCTCTCCGTCGGTTCGCTCTTCATCTTCCGCCGCCGGCCAGGATGGCAGAAGCTGGGTGTTGTGAGCTTCGCTTATCCGCTGGTACCCGGCTTCTTTGTCGCGGTGGGCGTTTGGATGACGATTCTGGGCGTGATGCTTCGCCCGGGGATTTCAGCCATCGCTGTGCTGACGGTAGCGGCCGGCGCGGTGGTTTATCACTTCAGACTTCGGAAGTCTGCGACGCTCAGTTAGTATTGTAGGCTGTCTTGTGGCGCACCCTTCAGCGTGCCGCGTTCACACTCCTGTGAACGCCAGGCGAGGCCCATAAAGACGTGTTCGCATGAGTGCGAACACGGCACGCTGAAGCGTGCGCCACAGGGTCACTAGTAGTTGAAGTAATTTGCGGCACGATACACTAGGCGTAAAGTGACGGCGTAAAGCTGGCGGGCGCTTGCAGTAGTTCCAACAGCGCCTGCCCCGCGCGATGGAAGCGTTTCTTTCTGCGGTGTACGATGCCGACTGGGCGATATAGTTCAAAGCCCGCGATCCGGATGGGAACCAGGCGCCCCTGGCCCACCTCTTCTTCCATCACGCGCGCGGGCATGATGCTGACGCCCGAGCCATGCGCCACGGCTTCCTTGATCATTTGAATATTATCGAAGTGCAGCGTGATGTTTACGTGCACATGATGCTCGCGCAAAAAGCGATCGATGTCCTTGCGGATCGGAAGGTCTTCGTCGAAGCCGATGAAGTCCAGCCCGTCCAGGTCTTCCGGTTTAACTTCGCTATTCTTCGCCAGCGGATGATAGGGCGAGGCCGCTACGGCCATCTCCTCGCGCCGCCAGGGAAGGACCGTCACCTCTTTGGTCGGCTCGGGATAGCTCATCAGGCCAAGGTCAGCTCGATCTGTGGCCACGGCTTCATAAACCTTTTCCGGACGCAGGTATTGCACCTCGATGCGGGCTTGAGGATAACGTCGAACGAATTCCGCTTCCAGACGCGAGAGCTCCGACAGCCCCACCGAGTAAATCGAAGCCACGCGCACGGTGCCTTCCACTTCGCCCTTCAACACATCGAGCGCTACTTTAAATTCGTCGCGCCGGCTCAAGATATCGCGGCACATTTCAAGATAGAGCTTGCCTGCCTCGGTAATGGTCAGTGGCCGGCTTGCGCGATCCAGCAGCGTCATTCCCATCTGCTCCTCGAGATCTTGCAAGTACTGGCTGACAGCGGACTGGCTGATGCCATTTATCCCGGCGCCTTTACTGATGCTGCGGCTGTGGGCTACATCTCTGAAAAGCTTGAGGCGATCGAAATCCATCTGTCATTATAGTATTAGATTCATCTAATGCAGTGTCAATGAAAGTTTCTGCTTATCTAATATTGATCGAGAACTATAGTACTGATATACTCAGGCATGGTCGGACTCCCCGTTGAGCAGGGTCTCTACGACCCGAGAAACGAACACGATGCTTGTGGCATCGGTTTCGTCGTCAATATCGAAGGCGAGCAGTCGCACGACATCATCGAAAAGGGACTGCAAATCCTCATCAATCTGGCTCATCGCGGCGCCTGCGGATGCGATCCGGAGACGGGCGACGGCGCTGGAATCCTGATCCAGATCCCGCACAAGTTCTTTGCGCGCGAATGCGCCGAACTGGGCTTCACGTTGCCGCCGCGGGCGAATACGGCGTGGGCATGGTGTTCCTGCCCGTGGAGCCGTCGCACCGCTTGCTGGCCGAGGGAATCCTGGAGCGGATCGCGCGCGAAGAAGGGCTTAGCGGTGCTGGGGTGGCGCGACACGCCGGTGGAAGCGGACGCCATCGGGCGCATTGCGCGCGCTTCGCAGCCTTATATCGAGCAGATTTTCATTGGCGGCGCGTCCGGGCATGTCATCGCGACGAACTGGAGCGCAAGCTGTACGTGGTCCGCAAACGCGCCGAGTCGGAAATCGCGGCGTCCGATCTTCCGGACAAGACATTTCTTCTACATTCCGTCGCTGTCGTCGCGCACCATCATCTACAAAGGGCTGCTGCTCGCGAATCAGATCTCGGAGTTTTACACAGGAACTGAGCGATCCGGATGCGATGAGCGCGCTCTGCCTGGTGCACCAGCGCTTCTCGACCAATACGTTTCCCTCCTGGCAGCTGGCGCATCCTTATCGCTATCTGTGCCACAACGGAGAAATCAACACCGTCCGCGGCAACATCAATTGGATGAACGCGCGCGAGAAGGTGCTTTCTTCCGAGTTGTTCGGCGAGGATCTGAAGAAAACTTTTCCGGTGATCGCTCCCGGCGGCAGCGATTCGGCTTCGCTCGACAACGCCGTCGAGTTGCTGACGCTGGCCGGCCGCAGCCTGCCGCACGTGATGGCGATGCTGATCCCGGAAGCCTGGGATGCCGACACCACCATGCGTCCGGAGAAGAAGGCGTTCTACGAATATCACGCTTCGCTGATGGAGCCTTGGGACGGCCCGGCGGCGATTGCTTTCACCGATGGCCGGTCCATCGGCGCCACGCTCGATCGCAACGGGCTGCGTCCGGCGCGTTATCTGGTGACCCACGATGGCCTGGTGATCCTGGGTTCGGAAGACGGGCGTGCTTCCGGTGAAGCCGGAAGAAGTGAAGTTCAAGGGCCGGCTGCAGCCGGGCCGCATGCTGCTGGTGGATACCGCGGAAGGCCGCATCATTCCCGACGAAGAGCTGAAGGAACGCCTTTGGAGCCGGCAGCCTTACGGCGAGTGGCTAAAGGCGAATCAGATCACGCTGGACAGTTTGCCGGAGCCGCCGCGCGTGTATGATTCCGATCTCGGCAGCATCGTGATGCGGCAGCGCGCCTTCGGCTATACCGATGAAGATCTGCGGGTGCTGCTGCTGCCCATGGCGGAGAAGGGTGAAGAGCCGCATCGGTTCCATGGGCACCGACACGCCGCTGGCTTGTCTTTCCGATAAGCCGCAGCCGCTGTTCCATTACTTCAAGCAGTTGTTTGCGCAGGTGACCAATCCGGCCATCGATCCCATTCGCGAAGAGCTGGTGATGTCGCTCACCAGCTACATCGGGACCGAGCGCAACATCCTGGAGGAAACGCCGCAGCACTGCCACACGCTGAAGCTGCCGCATCCGCTGCTGACCAATCGCGACCTGGAGAAGCTGCGCCGCGTTTCGGCCGGCGATTTGCTGGCCAACACGCTGCCGATGCTGTTCCGCGTGGCGGGCGGCGAAAAGGAACTGGAGCGCGCGCTGGATGGCCTGTGCCGCCGTGCGTCGCTCGCGGTGCGGTCGGGCTATAGCCTGCTGATTCTCACCGATCGCGGCATGGATGAAGAGTACGCGCCCATCCCGAGCCTGCTGGCGCTTTCGGCGGTGCACAACCATCTGGTTCGCGAAGGGACGCGCACGCAGGTGGCGCTGATTATCGAATCCGGCGAGCCGCGCGAAGTGATGCACTTCTGCCTGCTGATCGGCTACGGCGCCAGCGCGGTGAATCCGTATCTCGCCATCGAGACGCTGGAAGATCAGGCCGCGCAGCGGGCATCTGCCGGCGGGACTCACGTTCGAGACGGCGCTGAAGAATTACAAGAAGGCCATCAACAAAGGCCTGCTGAAGGTCTTCTCGAAGATGGGCATTTCGACGCTGCAGAGCTATCGCGGCGCGCAGGTTTTCGAAGCCATCGGGCTGAACAAATCGCTGATCGACCGATATTTCACCGGCACCGCGTCGCGCATCGAAGGCGTCGGCCTGGATGTGCTGGCGCGCGAAGCCAAGATGAAGCACGACTACGCGCTCCAGGCCATTTCGGAAGCGGATACCGAACTGGACGTCGGCGGAAGCTATCAATACCGCGTGCGCGGCGAAGCATCATCTGGTGAATCCGATGACGGTCAGCAAGCTGCAGCACGCCGTCCGGCAGGAAAGCTTCGAGACCTTCCAGGAGTACACCACGCTGGTGGACAACCAGAGCAAGGAGTTGTGCACGCTGCGCGGGCTGATGGAGTTCAAGCTGGCGGAGAAGCCGGTTCCGATCGAAGAGGTGGAGCCGGCGAGCGAAATCGTGAAGCGCTTTGCCACCGGCGCCATGTCGTTCGGGTCCATCAGCAAAGAGGCGCATGAAACCCTGGCCATCGCGATGAACCGCATCGGCGGGAAGTCCAATACCGGCGAGGGCGGGGAAGACGAAGAGCGGTTTGCAGCGCGATGCGAACGGCGATTGGCGGCGCAGCGCGATCAAGCAGGTGGCTTCGGCGCGGTTCGGCGTCACGGCGCATTACCTGGTGAACGCCGACGAGCTGCAGATCAAGATCGCGCAGGGCGCCAAGCCCGGCGAAGGCGGCCAGTTGCCCGGCCACAAAGTGGATGAAGTGATCGCGCGCGTGCGGCACTCCATTCCCGGCGTGGGTTTGATTTCGCCGCCGCCGCATCACGACATTTATTCCATCGAGGATCTGGCGCAGCTGATCTACGACCTGAAGAACGTCAACCCGCAGGCGCGGATTTCGGTGAAGCTGGTGGCCGAGGTGGGCGTGGGAACGGTGGCCGCGGGCGTCGCCAAAGCGCATGCCGACGTGGTGCTGATCAGCGGATACGACGGCGGCACCGGCGCTTCGCCGCTCACTTCGCTCAAACACGCCGGCATTCCCTGGGAGCTGGGGCTGTCGGAAACGCAGCAGGTGCTGGTGCTGAACGATCTGCGCAGCCGCGTGCGCGTGCAGACCGACGGCAAACTGCAAACCGGACGCGACGTGACCATTGCCGCGCTGCTGGGCGCCGAAGAGTTTGGATTTTCCACCATCGCCGCTGGTGTCGATGGGCTGCATCATGATGCGCAAGTGCCATCTGAACACCTGCCCGGTGGGAATCGCGACGCAAGATCCCGCGTTGCGCGCAAAGTTCCGGGGCACGCCAGAGAACGTCATCAACTTTTTCTTCTTCATCGCCGAAGAAGTTCGCCAGTGGATGTCGAAGCTGGGCTTCCGCACCATGGACGAAATGGTGGGGCGCGTGGACCGCATCGAAATGCGGCGAGCGGTGGATCATTGGAAGGCGCGCGGCCTGGATTTCTCGGCGATTCTCTACAATCCGCAAGTGCCTCGCCGCGTCGGCCGCCGCTGCCTGATCGCGCAGGATCATGGCCTGGATGAAGCGCTGGATCATCAGCTCATCGAGCACGCCAAACCGGCGCTGGACCATAAGACGCCGGTGGAGTTCAGCGTGCCAATCCGCAACGTGCATCGCACCGTGGGCGCGATGTTGAGCGGCGAGATCGCGCGGCGCTACGGTTCCGCGGGCCTGCCCGACGATACCATCCGCTTCCATTTCTCGGGATCGGCCGGCCAGAGCTTCGGAGCGTTCCTGGCCAAAGGCGTCACGCTGACGCTCGAAGGCGACGCGAACGACTACGTCGGCAAAGGACTCTCGGGCGGACGGCTGATCGTTTATCCGCCGCGCACCTCCACGTTCCTGCCGGAAGAAAATATGGTGGTGGGCAACGTGGTGCTGTATGGCGCCACCACGGGCGAGGCATTCTTCAACGGAATGGCGGGCGAGCGCTTTGCCGTTCGGAATTCGGGCGCGACAGCGGTAGTGGAAGCGGTGGGCGATCACGGCTGCGAGTACATGACCAAGGGACTGGTGGTGGTGCTCGGCCGCGCCGGACGCAACTTCGCCGCGGGCATGACCGGCGGAATCGCGTTCGTCCTGGATGAAACCGGCGAGTTCTCAGGCGTGCTGTGCAATCAAGCCAGCGTGGATCTGGAGCCGGTGGTCGATCCGGCTGACATGCAGGCGCTGCAGAACCTGGTGGAAAGACACGTGGAGGCCACCGGCAGCCCGCGCGGAAAATGGATCCTCGAAAACTGGGGCGAAATGCTGCCCAAATTCGTCAAGGTGTTTCCGCACGAGTACAAGCGCGTTTTGGGCATCCCGAAATATCAAGCGGGCAAGGCCGAAGTGAATCATCCCGCGCATGTCGCGGCTGGCGCGAGCTTGAAGCAAGAGGCCGCGCATGGGTAGCGCCGTTATGGGTAAAGTAACCGGCTTCGTCGAGTACGGCCGCGAAACGCCGGGCCGCAGGCCGCCCGCCGAGCGCATCAACGATTGGTTCGAGGTCTATCAGGATTTTCCCGAGGACAAAGTTCGCACCCAGGGCGCGCGCTGCATGGATTGCGGCGTTCCGTTCTGTCATACCGGCTGCCCGCTGAACAACATCATTCCAGACTGGAACGATCTGGTCTATCGCGACCGTTGGCGCGAGGCCATCCGCGTTCTGCATGCCACCAACAATTTTCCCGAATTCACCGGGCGCATCTGTCCCGCGCCGTGCGAAGCGGCCTGCGTGCTGGGCATCAATGAGCCGCCAGTGGCCATCAAGGTGATCGAGAAAACCATCATCGAGCACGCTTTCCAAGAAGGCTGGATCCAACCTGAGCCGCCGTTGCGCCGCACGGGTAAGAGCGTTGCGATTGTGGGGTCGGGTCCCGCGGGATTGGCCGCCGCGCAGCAGCTCAATCGCGCCGGGCATTCGGTGACGGTCTTCGAAAAAGCGGATCGCATCGGCGGATTGCTGCGCTACGGCATCCCCGAATTCAAAATGGAAAAATGGGTGCTCGACCGGCGCCTCGATCAGATGATCGCCGAGGGGGTCGAATTTCGCACCGGTGTCGACGTGGGACGCAGCATCTCGGGCGATCAGCTACAGAAAGATTTCGATGCCATCCTGCTGGCCGGCGGCGCCGAACAGCCGCGCGATCTGCCAGTGCCGGGCAGGGAATTGAAGGGCATCCATTTCGCGATGGAGTTTCTGCCGCAGCAGAACAAAGTGTTGCGCGGGCGACCAGGTGCCCGACCAGATTCTGGCTACCGGCAAGCATGTGGTGATCATCGGCGGTGGCGACACGGGCGCGGATTGCCTGGGTACCTCACATCGTCAGAAAGCCGCTTCGGTGCATCAGTTCGAGATCATGCCCATGCCGCCGAATGAGCGCGCTCCGCACACTCCCTGGCCGTTGTGGCCGCTGCAGCTGCGCGTGGAAAGCTCGCACGAAGAGGGCGGCATCCGCGAATGGAGCATGGCTACTGCTTCGTTCTCCGGCGACGAGCATGGCCGCGTGAACAAGCTGCACGGCATTCGCGTGGGTGCAGCGCCCAAGTTCGAGCCCATCCCCGGCTCCGAATTCAGCATGGATGCCGATCTGGTGCTGCTCGCCATGGGATTCACCGGACCGGTGAAGCAGGGCTTGATCGAGCAGCTGGGAGTGGTCCTGGATGGGCGCGGCAACGTGGCCACGGACGCCAATTACGCGACCAGTGTTCCCGGCATCTTCGCCGCGGGCGATCTGCGGCGCGGACAATCGCTAGTCGTTTGGGCCATCGCCGAAGGCCGCAAAGCCGCCGAAGGCATGCATCGCTACCTGGTGAATGCGGAGAGCCTGGTCGCCGGCCACGCGTGATCTAGCGCGAACCTTTATCCGCCAACCAGCACCACACCGGCTAGCACCGCCAGCGCGCCTGCCGTTCGCCGCGCGCCCAGCCGCTCGTGCAGAACGAACTTGGCAAGCACGGTCTCGAGCACAAAGCTCGCCGACGAGGCGGGCACAGCGAAACTCAGCGGTTCGGTTTGAACCAGGGCCATGAATGAGAAGAACGATACGGCGTTGCAGGCGATGCCCAGGATTAGCAAACGCCGCTGGGCGATGACGTGCAGCAATCGAGCGAAACCGCGCGCGCTCACCGATTGCTCGCCGGCCTGTTTCATTTCGTGGCTCTGCAACAGATCGCCCAGCACGGTTGCGATCACCATGGCAGCCACCAGCACCCATCTCATGCTGTTTCCCGCTGAGTAGTGTTGCGCGAAGTGGATCCAACCAATGCAGCGCCGGCAAAGATCAGCAGCGTCCCCAGCCATCTCTGGTGCGTGACGGTTTCATGCAGGAACAACTTGCCGATGAATACCGCAATCACATATCCGACGGCGGTAACAGGCAGGACAAAGCTCAAGTCCGCCAGGCTGAACAGCGCCATGCGCGTCAGCAGAGCCAGGATCAGAGCGACAATTCCCATGGCAACGAATGGGTTCAGCATAGCGTGCAGATAAAGCGCGGGATTTATCGACATTCTCTCCGGAACTTGTTTCATGCCCCAGGCCATGGCAGAATTTCCGGCGGCCTTGAGCGCCAGGAAAAACAGCAGAACGGAATAAGTTTTGAGAAGCGCGCCGGAGCGCGGGGTGAGATTCGTCATCCGCCCGCGCGCCGCAGAAGTGTCTCGGCTTCCTGCCGGGGAGGGTCGTCCGGAGTCAGGCTGGCGTGAATATATCCTTGCAAAAGGCCGCGGGCCTGCTCCAGGTTGCGATGATTTTCGATATCCACTCTGGCTTCCGCAAGGGCCACCGTAGGCTTGTTGGGCGCAAGCCTTCTGGCTTGGGCGAACAGCAGATCGCTTTCGGCCAGACGCCCGCGTTTGGCGACGTAGCGCGCCAGATCCACGATGCGGCCGGCTTCACTCGGAGCCAGTTCCATGGCGCGCCGCAGATGCGCCTCCGCCGCGGCGTAATCCTTTCTTCGATCGGCGATTTGAGCCTGCTCAAACTCGCTCTCAGGGGGCCGCTCGTTGGCGATGCTCTTGGCGATAGCCTCAGCTTTCTCTATCCCGCCCCCGAGAAAACCGGGCGCGTTCAAGTAAAAAGAAAACAGATCGTTCTTGGCTTCGCGATTGTGCGGGTCCAAGGCAACCGCCTTCTCGAAATGCTGGCGAACCTTGGAGGCATGGACGCCGGCCATCAGCCAGCCACCGGTTTCCGCGCGGCGTCCCCAAGCGCGGCCCAGCCAAAGTTCGCAGTCGGAATTGTTGGGGGCCAGCGCGAGAGCCTTTTCAAAAAAATCGGTGGCTTTCTTGTAGTCGCCGAGCATGAAGTAGTTCTTGCCGCTCAGCAGGTAGGCGGCTGAGTCGGGCGTGGGATCTTCCGCCAGGACATGCAGCGAGTTCTCGTACTCCGTGCGTTGATAGAGCGCGCTGGCGCGGCGCACAACATCCGGAGAAGCCACGGCGGTGATAACGAGAAGCAAAAGAGCACTCAATAAACGCATAGCCAGGACGATCCGTCGGGGGCAATTCCCAGTGTATCGTGACCGCTATTGTATTTAGTGACCTCCCATGGTCAATTGGCGAGGCACGGTCGGCCCTGGAACGTTCACACCCCACGGGTGAACTCCTCGTTTTGGCGCGGGCATCAGATTGCTGGCATCTCATTGGTCCGAATCTGCAAGGAGAAGAGGATTACCCATGCCATCTAAGACGCAGGCCGCTGTTCTCGATCAGTTAGAAGCGCCATTGCTTCAGCAACGGAGCACTCCCGCTCGCGGCAAGATGCACGCCGCGGTTGTCGAGCAGTTCGGAAAGCCGTTAGTGCTTCAGGAGTTGGAGATCCCCTCTCCAGGGGCGGGCCAGATCCTGGTGAAGACCGAGGCTTGTGGCGTGTGCCACACCGATCTCCATGCCGCGCACGGTGACTGGCCGGTGAAGCCCACGCTCCCGTTCATTCCGGGCCATGAGGCTATCGGACTGGTAGCCGCGGTTGGATCGGGCGTGACGATCGTGAAGGAGGGCGACCGGGTGGGTGTGCCCTGGCTTTATTCGGCGTGCGGTCATTGCGAGTATTGCCTGACAGGTTGGGAGACGGTTTGCGCGCAGGCACAGTTCGGCGGGTATACCAGGAACGGCGGCTTTGCCGAGTATCTGCTGGCGGACCCGGATTACGTCGCCCATGTGCCGGCCGGCCTTGCGCCGGCGGATGCCGCGCCACTCATCTGCGCCGGCATCACCACCTATAAAGGAATCAAGGAGTCCAAGGCGAGGCCTGGCGAGTGGATCGCCATCTCTGGCGTTGGCGGCCTGGGGCATCTGGCCATCCAATATGCGAAGGCCATGGGACTGCTGGTCTGCGCCGTCGACATCGATGACGGTAAGCTGGCCCACGCCAAGCGCGTCGGCGCCGATCTGGCGATCAATGCGAAGGCTCAAGACCCGGCAGCGGCCGTGAAGAAGGAGACTGGCGGCGGGGCTCACGGCGTTCTGATTACGGCGCCCTCACTCAGCGCGTTCAAGCAAGGCGTCGGCATGACCCGCAAGCGTGGCACTTGCGTCCTGGTCGGGCTGCCGCCGGGCGAATTCCCCGTCCCGCTCTTCGACGTGGTGGCGAACTGCATCACCATCCGCGGCTCATTCGTGGGTACGCGCCAGGATATGGCCGAAGCGCTGGCCTTCGCCGTCGGGGGCAAGGTGAAGGCTGACATCGAGCTGCAGCCGCTGTCCGCGATCAACCAAATCTTCCAGCGCCTCGAGCACGGCGACGTGGCCTCTCGCGTGGTTCTCGATTTCGCAGAACCGCGGCCGTAAAACAGCTATTCTTTCTTGTACGTCACCTCGCGAGGCTCGCCGCGCCCGCCGGACACGGTCAGCTTCAAGTCACCGCCCGAAAGGGCGCCCTTAAATTCCTGCGTAATCTTGTTGCCGCCAAATTCACGGACCACACTAAAGGAAATATTGGCGCCGTCGATTGTCCCGTTGGAAATCTCGACGGGTTCGCCCTGGCGTCCCTGAACGCTCCCGGTCAAAGTATTGCCCGAGGCTTTCAGCATGATGGTTTGGGTTTGCGGGCCGTTTCGCCCCTGGACCTGGCCGGTCCACTTGCCGTCGATATCCGCCGCGAAACTCACCCAAAGGGTAAGCGCTGCCAATACGATCATGCATTGGATGCTGGCACGTATAGTTTTCATGAATGTCTCCTCGAGAAGACCGCTCGCTCACGCGCGCGGCTCTATAAGTAAAGACCGATGAAGGATAGGCCGAACCTGTAAGTGTTTGTCAAGAGTTCGCGAGACAGGTTAGCTTACAATACGAGCATCTTCGTACATGTCAAGCACGCCTTCCGTTCCTTATTCGCTGACCATCGGCACGCCCTGCTTCGGCGGCCAGGTGAGCTGGCTGTATGCAGTGTCGCTTCTGAAGCTGCAAAAGGCCTTTACACAACGCGGCTGGAACTTGAACTACCTGCTGCAGGCAGGTGACGCACTGGTTACGCGGGCGCGGCAAACCATTGTTTGCCATTTCCTGGATAACCCCAGCGCGACCCATCTGTTGTTCATCGACGCCGACATTGGATTCGAGCCGGAACAGGTGCTGCGGCTCCTGGAATTCGGCGCGGATGTCACTGCGGCGGTCTATCCCGTAAAACAGATCAATTGGGACAAGATGGCTGCGGCCGTGCAGGCTGGACGAAGCCCACTTGAATCCGCCACGCTCTCTTATGTGGTGGAGCGCGAAGCCACCGCGGACATGGTTATTCGCAGCGGCTTCGTGAAATCGCGCTACGCGGGGACGGGGTTTCTATTGATTCGTCGGTCGGTGCTGGAGGCCATGATCGAGCATTATCCGGAACTGCGCTACACGCATGAGCATCGAGGGAGCGATCCTCTCACTGGGAACCGGTGGCGATGCGCTCTCTTCAATTGCATGATCGACAAGGCGACGGGATTCTATCTGAGTGAGGATTTTAGCTTCTGCCGGCGATGGACCGATATGGGCGGCGAGATCTGGGTGGACTACACCAGCCGCCTGAACCACGTCGGTCTGATGGTGTATCGGGGCAACATGGCCGCCGGTGTCGATCTGCCGAAGGAGTAAGCGAGCGGCTATTCGCAACGCAAGGCTACGATGGGATCCACTCGCATGGCGCGGCGCGCTGGGATGTAACAGGCCACCAGCGCGACCATCGCCAGCAATACGGCGGCGCCCAGGAACGACAGAGGATCGGCGGCGCTCACGCCGTAAAGCAGACTCTGCATGGCGCGAACCAAAACCAGTCCCGCCACAATGCCTACGGCGGCGCCCGCGAGCAGGAGCTTGGCGCCCTGGCCCAGCACCAGGCGCAGAACTCCTGAAGGCTGGGCGCCCAACGCCATCCGCAGGCCGATCTCGCTGGTGCGCTGCGTCACGCTGTAACTGATAAGGCCGTACAAACCTACAGCGGCCAGCAGAATAGCCAGGGCCGCGAACACCGCCAGCAGCTTCACGGCGAACGCTTGTGGTCCAAGCGACTCGGTGATACGGGAATCCATTGTCTTTGCGTCCGAGACGGGCTGGTTGGGGTCCGCGTCGCGCACTGCCTGACGAATGGCTCCGGCCAGGGACGCCGGATCGCCGCTGGATTTCGCAATGAGATAGCCAAAGGGCGCCTGCGTCTGGTTGATGGGAAAGTAATAGACGCCCTTGGATGAACTTTGGGTTCCGTTGGAGGAAGACTCCTCTCCGGCCAGTTGATTGAACCGGATATGCCCCACCACTCCGACGATGCTGGACCATGGGTCTTTTTCATTGTTCCTGATCCGCTTACCGATGGGATCTTGATTGGGCCAGTATTCGTGCGCGAGATTCTCGTCGATCACCGCGACGGCCTCAGATCCCAGGCGGTCGTCATCGGTGAACAGGCGTCCCTTGAGGATCGGAATGCCCAGTGAAGTGAAATAACCGCCAGTGACGAAACGGATATCTCCGTGCGGACCCGGATCGCCCGCTGGACTTGGCCGCCCTTCAATTCGAAATGAAGCGGAAGCATTTCCCGCCGTAAAAGGCAGCGGATATCCCGCGCCGGCCGCGGTAACCCCGGGCGCCGTGGACAGGTGGTCCAGAACAGCACGGAAAAACGCAATCTGTTTGGCGGGCGTGTCGTATTGCGCGGAGGGAAGCGCAAGCCCCGCCGTCATCACGCTGTGAGGCTGAAAGCCCGGATTCACTTGATTGATGCGCGCAAGACTCTTCAACAGTAGCCCGGTCCCAGCCAGCAGGACCAACCCGAGCGCCAGTTCTCCGGCCACCAGCAGAGAACGGAACTGTTGCCGTTGACGGCTCCCGGTGGACGAGCGGCCCGACTCGCGAAGCGCGTTGTAGGGATCGATTCGCGACATGTGCCAGACCGGGACGCTGCCGAAAATCAGCACGGCTGCGACGCCGATGATGGCAGTGAACGCCAAAGTGTACCCGTCGATGGGAAATGTGACGCCCGTCGCGAGGTTGGCGGGCGCGGCCAACAGAAGAGCGCTAATCCCGAATTGCGCGGCCAGTAGCCCCGCCAGGACACCCAGCACGCCGAGGATTGCGTTCTCGCTGAGGGTCTGTGCAATCAAACGAGTGCGGGAGGCCCCCAGCGCGGCGCGAACAGCCAGTTCCTTGGTGCGCGCCGTTGCTTTTGCCAGCAAGAGCCCCGCGATGTTGGCGCAGGCGATCAATAGAATGAACGCCACTGCGCCGGCAAGAATCAGCACCGGCGTGCGCAGGTTACCAAAGACAAAATCGGTGAACGGCATCAGGAACATGCCCCACTGCGAGTCCTTGGCGTAGGTGGAGCGGGGATCGTCGATCACGCGTTTTGAGAGCACGCTGGTATAGGCGCTGGCTTGGGCGAAGGGAACGTTGGGCTGCAAGCGCGCCACTGCGAAGTAGCTCTCGTTGAAAGTGTTGTCCGCGGCGAATTCACCGGGCGCGAGACCCAGCGGCGTCCAGAGGTCGGTTTCGGGACTTGGCCAGCGAAACGCGGGGCCCATCACGCCGATCACGCGATAGGGACGCTGATTGAGTTGAACGGTGCGGCCGATAACGCCTGGATCGCCACCAAACCAGCGCTGCCACGCGCCGTAGGCGAGCACAATTTCGCGGTTGGCGTTGGGCTGATCTTCCTGGGGTGAGAAGGCCCGGCCGACGATGGGCCGGGCTTGGAAGACGTTAAACCACTGCCAGGAAACCTGCACGCCCCGGAGCCTTTCGGGCCGCTCCCCGCCGGTATAGTTGAAGTCGGCGGTAGTTTCCAGCGCGGCAGCGGAGAAGATCTTCTTGCTGTCGCGTACCTGGGCGAAATCCGGGGCTGAGGCATCGATGTTGAGGAGGCCGAGCTTGCCGTATCGCACGCGCAGCGCGACCACCTGCTCGGCATGCGCAATCCCCGGTGGGTGCAGAAACAGCGCATTGATCACCGAGAAGATCGCGGTGTTCGCCCCGATCCCCAGCGCGAGAGTGATTACCGCGACGAGCGTAAGCCCGGGGGACTTACCGAGCATCCGCACGCCGTAGCGCAAGTCCTGCCAAAAGTTTTGCACCCGTAAGCTAGGGCAAACGCCCCACCGTTGCTAGTTTCCAGCTAAGTCTTTGCAACATTGGAGCTTGTCAGCGAGTTAAGGAGACGGCCTGGCGAAGATTTGTCCGGTTGCGGGAGAGAACGTCTCGGAACCGGACAGCGGATGGCGGCTAGTTGGAGCCAGGCCTGCCTAACGCATCGAGCAACGGGCCGAGACCGGCTTCGTAATGACGCCAGCGCTGGAGCGAACCGCGGAACAAAGGTTGACGGACCTGGACGGCGCTCGCGGTTTTCACCGGCCGGTTGGCTTTATGGAAGCCGATGCAGCGATCGTCCCAGGGCAGACCGCAATAATCGATCAACCGGCGGGCTTGACCTTCCAGGTTGTCAACCACGTCCTCGTAGGCAACGTCGAGCATGGCATCGGACGGCAGAACGGATCGCCAATGAGCCATCAATTCGCTGTAGCCACGATAGTAGCGGCCCAGCTCCGCCAGGTCATAGCTGAACGAAAGTCCGTTGGTGAATAGCTTGGAATAACAGGACAGGCAGGTGTCGATCGGGTTGCGCATGCTATGGATGATTCTGGCGTTGGGCAGGATCGAGCGGATCAGGCCGATGCGCAGGAAATTGCCCGGCAATTTGTCGACGATCCGGACTGTGTTGTCCGCGACTTTCGGCAGGTGTGCAAGATAGGCCGCGCCAAACTTCCGCAGCGCGGGACCGTCCAGCGCCGCAATGGTCTCTGGATAGCCCGTGTCCATTTTTTCAAGAATCGTTAATTCCCCGGCGCCATGAATTTGCGGATGGCTGGCCAGGATCTGCTCGATGAGCGTGCTGCCGGAGCGCGGCATGCCAAGTACGAACACCGGCGCCGCGGAGGGATGGCCTTGTCCCTGCAGGCGATCGAGCAGGCCGCGATCGAATACCTTGGAAATACGCTGAAACAACTGGAGTGCGTCCGCTTCCTGATAATTAACTTGCGGGCGTTTCAAGGCATTGCCTTGGCGCAGATGTTCAAAAGCGCAAACGTAATCTCCAACGTCATCCAGCGCTTTCGCCAGCGCAAAATGGATGTACAGCGCCTTGTCCGCTGGTAAATCGCGGTTGCCGGCGAGCGATTTGAGCGCTTCCAGATCGGCGTCGCCCTGCTGGAAGCGCTTAATCTCCGAGCGATTTAAGTGCGCCTCAGCGTAGCCGGGATTGGCCGCAATCGCGCGACCATAGTGCGCCATGGCGTCGTCGAATTTGCCCTGCTCCTTGAGGATGTTGCCCAGATTATTGTGGGCGTTGGCGTAGTCCGGCTTCAGGGCGATGGCGCGTTCGTAATGCGCCCGAGCGTCATCAATCCTTTCCTGTTTCAAGCACGCGTTCCCCAGATTGTTGTGCGCCGGAGCATAATTCGGATTCAATATCAGAGCGCGCTCGTAATGGGCTACGGCGTCGTCAATTCTGTCCTGCGTCAAGAACGCCGTGCCCAGATTGTTGTGGGCATCCACGTAGTCCGGCTTCAGCGCCAGCGCGCGCTGGTAACATTCCACAGCGTCATCCAGTTTGCCTTGAGCCTGGCGAACGTTTCCCAGGTTGGACCAGGCTTCGGCGCAGTCTCGCTTGAAAGATAGCGCACGTTCCTGACAGGCGGCGGCTTCCTCCAGCTTCCCCTGGGTTTGAAGGACATTCCCCAAGTTGCTGTGGACTTCAGCCCAGTCTGGCTTAAGAGTCAAGGCTCGCTCAAAACAAGCGACGGCTTCGTCCAACTGGCCTTGAGCTTGCAGGATGGTGCCCAGATTGGTATGAAACGCGGCCTCGTTCGGATTGATCGCAATCGCCTGACGGATCATCTCGACCGCGATCTCATGATGCCCGAACTGATGTTCGATCATGCCGAGCAGGTGCAGGCCGTCCGCATTCCGGGCGTCGTCGGCGAGGACGGTCCGGTAAATGGCTTCGGCCTCGGCCAACCGGCCCGCGCGATGGTGCCTGAGAGCTTGCTCCAGCATATCCTCAGTTACCCATATCTCACTTACCCATCGGACTCCGTTGGCGCGAACATTAGCCGCTGGAACCTGGCCGAGCGAAACGTCGCGGGCTTGTTTTGATTTGGCGCGTGAAAGCCGCTATTGTTGGATTCTGGACGTGGAGGGCAAAGCTAGTGACATCGCGCTGGGCAATGGTCTTGATCGCTGCGGTGGTGTTCGCCGCGGACGCGAAACGGCCGATCACGGAGAACGATTTGTATGCGTTCCAGTGGATCGCCAGTCCGCAAATTTCGCCGGATGGCTCGAAGATTGTTTACACGCTGGTGAAGGTAACAGCGAAGCATGACAACTACGAGACGGGGCTGTGGATCACGCCAGCCACCGGAGGTTCGGCGCGCCAGTTGACGTCGGGACCGCACGATTCGGGCGCACAGTGGTCGCCGGACGGCAAGCTGCTGGCGTTTCTGCGCGCCAAGGAAAAGGACGGTAAGCCGGAGCCGCCGCAGATCTATTTGCTTTCGATGGAGGGCGGGGAAGCGCGCGCCGCTCACTGAAATGCCGAAAGGCGCGGGCGGTCCGGTATGGTCGCCGGATGGACGCTCGCTCGCGTTTACTTCTGGCACGCTGGCCAAGGACTTCGAAAAGAAGAAGGACGATGCGGCGCCGGAGAGCGATGTTCGTGTGATCACTCGCGCGGAATATCGGGAAAACGGAGAAGGTTATGTCGACCCGGACCGGCCCGATCACATCTGGATGGTCGACGTTCCTCAGGTGGCCGGCGGACTGCAGAAAGCCCGGCAAGCGCCCCGGCAGGTGACCCAGCGGCGAGTTCAGCGAGTCTAGGATCGCGTGGTCGCGCGACGGCTCGAAGCTCTACTTCACGTCCAACCGCGTGAAGGAGTCCTATTACGAACCGCCCACGGCGCGATCTACGAGGTGAGCGCGGCCGGGGGCGAGATCCGCAAGGTGGCCGGCGATCGAGGGCCGCAATGTCCGACTTTTCGCTCAGCCCCGATGGTCGGCGTCTGGCTTTTGTGGGTGAGTCAATCAACCGACGGCGAGGGCGTGGTCCAGCGTTCGTACAGCCAGCCGGATCTTTTCGTGACGGCGGTGGAACTCGGATCGCCGCCGAAGAACCTGACGGCCGATTACGATTTCGATATCGCGGGCGGCGTGGGTGGCGATCAGGGGCCGCCGCGCGGCGGTGGGGGGTCCAAGCCTTTCTGGAGCGCGGATGGCCGTAACATATTCGTGCAGGCGGCCGAGCAAGGGCGCGTCAATATTAAGCGGATCGATAGCGAAAGCGGAAAAGTTGCGCCCGTCACGCAGGGCGATCATGCCGTCATTTCGTACTCGGCCACGCCGGACGGATCGAAAATGGCGATGCTGGTGTCGACGCCTACCAATATCGGCGATGTGTTCGTGATGAACGGCAGGTCCGGCGAAATGCAGCCGGTCACGCATGTGAACGCCGAATTGTTCGCGAAGCTCAATCTCACCGAGCCGGAGACGATCTGGTACAAAAGCTTCGATGGCCGGCGCATCCAGGCTTGGGTGCAGCGGCCGCCGGACTTTGAGGCAGGCAAGAAATATCCGATGATTCTGGATATTCATGGCGGCCCGCACTCGGCCTACGGCTATATCTTCGACCACGAATTTCAGTGGATGGCGGCCAAGGGCTACGTGGTGCTGTATCCCAATCCGCGCGGCAGCACCAGCTACGGGCAGGAGTTCGGGAACATCATTCAATACAACTATCCGGGCGACGATTTCAAGGATCTGATGGCGGGCGTGGACGAGTTGATCGCCCGCGGCTGGGTGGATCCGCGAAAAGCTCGGCGTCACCGGAGGCAGCGGCGGAGGAGTGCTGACGAACTGGGTGATCGGCCACACGGACCGCTTCAAGGCCGCGGTCTCGCAGCGATCGATCGCCGACTGGGCCGGCTTCTGGTACACGGCGGATTTCTCGCAGTTCACGCCGATGTGGTTTCGCGGCGCGCCCTGGGAACAGGAGGCGGATTTCAAGGCGCGATCGCCCATCACTTATATCCAGAATGTGCACACGCCCGTTGATGCTGATCGAAGGCGAAGTCGGATTTCCGGACGCCGCCGGCGGATGGCGGGGAGCAAATGTTTCGCGCTTTGAAGTATCTGAAGCGGACCGCGGTGATGGTGCGGTTTCCGGGAGAGACCCATGAGCTGTCGCGATCCGGGAGGCCGGTGCACCGCGTGGAACGCCTGGAGAATATTGTGGCGTGGTTTGATAAATACCTGATGGGCCAAGATACGCACGCCTACGATGTGAAATGACGGCCCAGAAACGACCCACTTTGAGACGACACCAATGATACCCGCCGTCTGCCTGTTAAGCGGCGGCCTGGATTCGGCTACCTGCCTGGCCGTTGCGCGGCGCGAAGGCTACCGTTGCTACGCACTGAGTTTCGACTATGGCCAGCGGCATCGCACTGAACTTGCAAGCGGCGGCGCGCGTGGCATCCAGCCTGGGCGCGGCTGAGCATCGCGTGGTCTCCATCGATCTGCGCGCGTTCGGCGGATCGGCTCTGACGGCCGACATCGCGGTGCCGAAAAACGGGCTGAGCGCGGGCATCCCGGTGACTTATGTTCCCGCGCGCAATACTGTGTTTCTGTCGTTCGCGCTGGCTTGGGCCGAAGTGCTCTCCAGCTCCGACATTTTCATCGGCGTGAACGCGATCGATTATTCCGGTTATCCCGATTGCCGGCCCGAGTTCATCGCCGCGTTCGAGAACATGGCCAACCTGGCGACCAAAGCCGGCGTCGAAGGCCGCACGCATCTCAAGATTCACACGCCGCTGATTCGGCTTTCGAAATGCGAGATCATCCAGCTAGGCGCGCAGCTTGGCGTGGACTTCGCGCTTGACGCACAGTTGCTACGATCCGGACGCGCAGGGCCGCTCGTGCGGGCGGTGCGATTCGTGCCGGCTGCGCCTCAAAGGGTTTCGCAGATGCGGGTATTACGGACCCGCTCGAGTACATCCGTCGATACAAGTGAAAATCTCTGAAATCTTCCATTCCATCCAAGGCGAGGGCACGCTGGTGGGCGTGCCGTCGGTGTTCGTGCGCACCAGCGGCTGCAATTTGCGCTGCACGTGGTGCGACACGCCGTATACTTCGTGGCAGCCGGAAGGCGAAGAGCGCAGCGTAAGCTCGATCGTCGACTGAGGTGGCGGGCTATGGCGCATCGCACGTGGTGATCACCGGCGGCGAGCCGATGATCGCGCCGCAAATTGAAGAACTGACCGAGGAACTAGCCGAGCGGCTGAAGCAGCACATCACCATCGAGACCGCGGGCACGGTGGACGCGCACGTCCGCTGCGATCTGATGAGCATCAGCCCGAAGCTCGCCAATTCGACGCCGCGCACGCGCGACAACGGCCGCTGGGCCGATCAGCACGAGCGGCTGCGCTATCAGCCCGAGATCTTGCGGCGGCTGATCCAGCTTTATCCCTATCAGCTCAAGTTTGTGATCACCGAGCCGGGCGATGTGCAGCAGGTGAACGCGATCGTCAGCGAAATCGGAGCGTCGCGGAGCCGGGTGGTGCTGATGGCGGAAGGCGTGGATGCGGCGACTCTCGCGGAGCGCGGCCGATGGCTGGCGGACATCGCCAAGCAGGAGGGGTTTCGGATGACGCCGCGCCTGCACATTGATTTGTGGGGCAATCGGCGAGGGGTGTAAAATTAGGTCGGGAATTTATGCGAAACGCAATTCTCGCGATCCTGGTGACCAGCCTGCTTCTCGCCCAGTCTCCGCAGTTCGAGGTGGCGTCCGTCAGGCTTTTCGCCCCAGGGCCGGGACAGGTGGCCGCCGGCCTTCACTTTGACGGTGCGCAGGTTCGGGGAGTCGGGCTGTCGCTCCGAGACTATCTGGCCACCGCCTACAGGTTCAAGGCGACGTTGATCTCCGGGCCGGATTGGACGGCGACGGAGCGCTACGATATTTCGGCAACGCTCCCGGACGGCAGCGCCAGGGCTCAGGTTCCGGAAATGCTTCAGGCTCTGCTCGCCGACAGGTTTGAGGTGAAGCTGCACAAAGAGAAGAAGGAACTTTCCGATTTACGCGCTGGTGCTTGCCAAAGGCGCGCCGAAGCTGAAAGAGTTACCGCCCGATCCGAACGAAGATAAGAATAATGACGAGCCTGTGGGAATGGCCAATGTCGCAACCATCGCCGTTGTCGGCAACGGGGTAAGCGTGAGGTATGCGCGCGGAGCGTCATTCTCGGTCGGCGACAACCGGATTGAAGTCACGAAGCTGCCGCTGTGGGTGTTTTCGAGAAACCTGGAACGATACTCCGACCGCCAGATCGTCGACATGACCGGGCTAACCGGCTCCTACACCTTCGCGGTCAATGTCACCCCGGAGGTTTATCAAGCTATGATGCTCCGTTCCGCGGTCTTGCGCGGCGCGAAACTCCCGCCGGAAGCCCAGACGTTGCTGGACGCCAGTTCACCCTTTGCGATCGGCGACGCCCTGGAGCAGGTGGGCCTGAAGCTGGAGGCGCGCAAAGCCCCGCTGGACATTATTGTTATCGACAGCGCCCTGAAAACCCCGACAGCCAATTAGACGGAAGAACCGCTCCCTCACGGTCACGGCTCGGTATCGACGGTCGTTGCAGACTCAGGACATTACTGAGCCGCGACGGTGAGGAAGCGGTCTTACGCGCGCGGTTCTGTTAGTTCATAGCCGTCGCGGGCGATGGGGACGCACAGCGTCTCCGAGTTGTGGCCGTGCAGCGCAAAGATCTGCCGCACCAGGTCGCACACCTGCTCGGAGCCGCGTTCGTAGAACACCAGAATGGACGGGCCGGCGCCGCTGAGCGCGCATCCGAGCAGACCCGGGGCGCGCAGCTTGACTATTTCTTCCAGGCCCGGCACCAGCGCATAGCGATAAGGCTGATGCAGGCGGTCTTCGAGCGCGGCGGGAAATGCGCTGGTGGTGCCGGTGGCGAGCGCGGCGATCAGCAACGCGCTGCGCTGCACATTGAAGACGGCGTCGTCCTTCGAATAATTGGCCGGCAGCACGTGGCGAGATTCGAAGTTGGCAGCACGAAGTCCGGAACCACCACCGCCACGCCGTAACTCGGCGGCAGCTCGACGCGCACCGCCCGCACCGCGCCGCCGATATCGGTGGCGCTGGCGACGATGGAACCCAGCACGCATGCGGCGACATTATCGGGATGCCCTTCGATCTTGGCCGCTTCATCCAGAATCCGATGCGGCTTCCAGTGCAGCCCCAGCAAATGATCGGCGATGACTACGCCGGCAGTGAGCGCGGCCGCGCTGGAACCCAGCCCTTGCCGAGCGGAATGTCATTGTCGATTTCGAGCGCGATCGGCGGCAGCAGCTGTCGCCAACATCCGCGGCTACAGCCAGCGCGGTGCGCCAGATCAGATTGTCTTCGCCGGTTGAAATCTGCGCGGCGTCGCGGCCGCTCACGCGAATCGACAGTCGCTCGGCGCGCTCAAACCGGCAGGTCAAATAAATCCCCAGCGCCAGACCCAGGCTATCGAATCCGGGACCGAGATTGGCGCTGGAAGCTGGAACGCGGACCTGCATTCGTTGTCGTTATGGGTGAAGAGCCGCGTTACAGCCTCACCACGCATCCCTTTCGGCAAGATTCGTAGATGGCTGTCACCACTTCCAATGCGCGGTATCCATCGGCGCCCGAAGACAGCGGCTTGCGTCCGCTGCGAATGGCTTCGCCGAAGTCGATGAACTGCCGTTCGAAAGGCGCCAGCGCGGTGGCCATGGGATCGGTGGCAGCGGTTGCGTAGTCGTAGGATACCGGAGCGGGCTCGCCCGAATCGTTCTCCACTTGCCACGCGGTTAGCTTGTCGCCGGTGATAATCGCGGTGCCTTTGGTGCCGTGGATTTCGATGCGCTCGGTATGGCCCGGCCAGAAGGCCGTGGAGGCTTGAATCACGCCGGTGGCGCCGGACGAATATTTCGATCACCGCCGAGAGCACGTCTTCCGATTCGATGTTGTGCCGCGCCGCCAGCTGCCAATAGCCGAAGAGCTCCTGAACGCCGCCCATCAGCCACAGCAGCACGTCCACTTGATGGATGGCCTGGATGATGAGCGCGCCGCCGCCTTCGGTTTTCCAGCTTCCTTTGATGGGCCGCGAATAATAGGCGGGCGAGCGGTACCATTTCACGTACGCGTCGGCCTGCAGGATTTTACCCAAACGCCCGTCGCACAACGCGCGCTGCAGGAACTGCGTGGAATCGTCGAAGCGATGCTGGCTCACCACGCCCAGTTGGATGCCGGCGTTGATACGCGGTTTCGATCATGCGGCGCGCGGTGTCCAGATTGGTGGCCATGGGCTTCTGCACCTGGATGTGTTTCTTCGCTTCGGCGCACAGCACTCCACCGGCTCCAGGCGAAATTCGGGGAAGGTGCAGACGTCGACGTAATCCACCTTCGGATGCCGGCACAGTTCTTCGAAATCGGGAACGAACTCGCAGCCATAGCGCTCGGCGAACGCGCGGGCGCTGTCGGCATGGAAGTCCGTGCAAGCCACCACTTCATAGCCGATGTTGGCGTAGGCGCGCGCATGTTTGTGAGAGATGGCGCCAGTGCCGATGATGCCGACCCGCATGCTAGCTATTGTGACATGGCGCGGCGAAGCGTCACGATCTTCGCCTCTTCGCAAGCCTTCAAATAATCGGCGACCACATCCAGCGGGATCGGCCCATACTCCGCGGCCACCGCGTCGCGTATCTCGCCTATCGACCTTCTCCCGTCGACGAAGTTGACGATCTCATAGGCGTAAAGCGCCCCCTGGTCCTGCACCCGGAGCAAACGGTTGCGATTCGCTGGCAAGCAGCTTGATCTTCTTCATACGCTCGCTCCCCAGCCGGTCCACAAGCACGTCATCGTTCTGGAAGGTAAGCGGCCCAAATTCGGCCGTGCGGACTGGAATACGAGACGCGTCCGGTTCCGCGTGCCAGGGCGGCAACTGCGCGAAGTGGTGAGCGCCACGCGCGGCTGCACCGCGGTCGATCCACCGATTGAGAGTCGCGGCCTGAGCATCCAGGTCCTGGCTGAAGACCGCAACCTTTTCGGGATCGCTGCGGGTGTACGTGGCGAAGGACCGCAGCTCCAACTGCTCGCGCCGGAGCATCTGCGTCATCAGGTTGCGTGCCTCGTACCAGGCTGCTTGCGGCTGCTGCATCTGGCTGTCGTCCAGCAGACGTTGGGCCCTCTCAAAACCCTCGGCCAGCCGCCGTTCGGCGCGTGCCGCAAAGAACGGAAACAGCGAAGTGGCTTTCCCGGCATCCAGCGCCGCGTACGTGTATCCGGAAGCCGCACCCAACAGAGCCACCCGCCGTAGCTTGGTGGGGTCGATCTGGTCGAGTGTGTCGTGATCGGTGTGAATGTAAATATCCGGCCAGTCCCGCAGATAGAGCGACGGTACCGCGATGGTCGACGAATCGTAGTCGTCGTGATCGCTGCCCTCGGAATACGGCGTCCGGTCGGAAATAAACTCGTTGCGCGTGCCGGGTGCGCCGTTACGATCCTCCACCACCGCGGCCTCTCGATGAGTGCCGTCCTCGGCATACACTGCCGCACCATCCCGGATGGTCTGGGCAAACAACTCCCCCACGTCTGTCACGAAGCTTGGCAGCGACCACGGCGTTTCGGTTACATGCAGGATGGATTTGTTCTTGTAGGGATCGCCGCCCACCATGTCCATGTGCACATCGGCCCGCAGGGAGCGCCGTATATCGGGGTGCGCGCTCAGAAAGGCCATGGTGCCCTCTACCTCTGGCCCCCAGATAAAACGCATCGTTCGGGCGGGCCGCGCCAGCTTGCCGCTTTCGATCAGGCTCGCGAGCACCCGCGCCGACTCCAGGATTGTCACGCACCCGCTGGCATTGTCGTTCGCCCCCGGCCGCTGATGGTCGAGATGACAACTAAAGACCACCTCACCAGACTGAGGGTGGGTGCCCGGAATGGTTGCCGTGACAACCGTCCAGTGCCCCGGACCAACCTCCGCCTTTACGTGCGCGCTGAGCGTCACCGGCCCACGGGTAAGCTGCGCCCGCAGCGCCGTCGCCGTTTCCCGCGACACCATAAAGGCGAACCCGTTCGGCAATAGTGCATCGAGATGGCCCCAGCGCACAATGGTCGCGTCCAGGCCCGACCACGCCGTGGACTGGTTCGGCATGTCGCTCACGATCCCCGCCGCCCCGTGCTCCATCACCGCTATCCGTTGCACCGCTGCGAGGCCCCCATCGGCCAGGACGATCTTTCCGCGCACATCTTTATTCGTGTAATCGGCCTCGCTGGTCCCGGCGCCGACGTCGACCAGGGCCGCATCCACGTCCGCACTGTGGCCGTAATCCGCCAGCCGGATCGGGTCCGTAGCCCAGTCGCCCAGTAGCGTGTGTTCGGGCTGCAGCTCCCACAGGCGCGCCGCTTCCACCTGCCACCCCAGATGCGAGCGCATCAGTCCGTAATGGATTTGGCCATCGATCGGAAACTGCTCCGCGTGCGCGCTCTGAAGTCCATATTGTTTCGCGCGGGCCAGCATGAACTCCGCCGCCTGGTCGAACTCGGGCGTCGCCGGAACACGGTGCAGACGCGTCAGGCTGCGCAGGTTCTCATAGGGAGCCACACCGCTCGTCTCTTCGCGCAGCAGCGTCCACTGCGCGTCGCTAAGAAAGGGCTGCTGAGCGTAGAGCGCGCAGCCCTGCAAAAGCGCCAAAGAGGCAATCAGGAGCGGAAAACGTAGCGTCGTGATGGGGGTCATAAATCGCGATGCTCACTGAAGAGTCTGACTTATATATCATAATCGGCATGCGACAACACACCTTGGCGAAGCTCGCCTGCCTGACGTTGGGGGCGCTTGCATCCCTTTCCGCGCAGGACCTCACCATCACCAATGCACGCATCGTCGGCCGCGAATGGCATCGTGATCGAGCGCGGATCCATCGTCGTGCGCGCGGGAAAAATTGTCTCTGTGACGCCCGGCGCGCCGTCCGTCAAGAGTGGCAGGACCATCGATGCCAAGGGCATGACCGCCATGCCCGGGTTTATCGACGCGCACCGGCACATCAATACCGGACCCAACGAGAAGGCGCAGATGCAGGCGCTGCTCGAAGCCGGTTACACCACCATCCTGTCCGGAGGCGGCCCGGCGGAAGGAAACATCACGCTCCGGGATCACATCGACCAGGGCGTCATCAATGGGCCGCGCATCATTCCGTCCGGATCTTTGAGGCTGAATCAATAACACTCCGGAAACGGCTCGCGCCGAGATACGGAAGATGGCCGCTATGGGAATCAAGTTTACCGGCGAGATCGCCCTTACTCCCGATACCGGGGCCGACGCGAAAAAGAAATGGAAGTTCTTAGGGCCGTGGTGGACGAGGCGAAGAAAGTCGGCGTTATGGTGCAGGTGCATGCCGTGAGTTCGCCGGCGATGGTGGCCGCCGTCGACGCCGGCGTGCCGCTGCTGGTTCACCTTCCCAACAAAGATTGGGTGAGCAAGGAAGACGCGAAAAAAGTGGCTGACGCGGGCGTGAAGGTGCTGGGGACCATCGGCTTCGGCGCGCCCGTGTTCGGAGTGTTTGCGGATGACAACAAGCCGCGATTCCGCGACGGGAAGCCGTGGCCGGAATCGATCGTCGGCGGAGTCCGTCTGGGCGAGGAAGCGGGATATATGCCGGTGAATGCGCGTACCGTCTGGGATGCAGGCGTCATCCTCGGCTACTGCACCGACACCACCTACGACCCGAAGGCCGGCCTGGAACATGAGCTGAAGATGCTTCAATCGTGATGTTCTCGATGCAGGACCTCATCAAGATGATGGGGCCGAATACGGCGTCCTACATCCAGATGAGCGATCAGCTGGGAACGCTGGAGCCGGGCAAGCTGGCCGACATCATTCTTCTGGACGGCGAATCCGCTGGAAGGCTATTGGAATTGGCTGAAAACCAAAGTGGTGGTCAAGGGCGGCGTGGTCGTGGTCGATAAACGTTAGCGGTGCGAACGTACCAGTCGGCCTAACGTCTCGCCGCTTTTGCTTTTGGTTTCTCCGCCGGTTTGCTCACCGCTACAGGTTTAGCCTCCGTAACAGCGGGATAGTTGTTTCGCAACCACTTCTCCACCGATTCTCTTTGCGTCAGCGCAGCCACTCGTTGCCAGCTCGTGCGACCAGTCCGAATGGTGTGCTCGGCCATCAGGTAGTTGTTTGAATTGTAGACGTGAACTACTTCGCCGGAGGCGGAACGCTTACAATGAAAGGAATCGTTGATATCGGCGTGGTGGTGATGTTGCATTGAACTCATTTTAGCATCTTTTTGTTTGCAGGCCTTAGGCGTGGTGCTTCTACTTCTTCTGCCCAGCTCTTTCCCGCGCCCGCGCGCCGGATAGAATCCCGGCCAACCCATAATTGCCTTCGTGGCACGCGTATTCGTACACCGGATTCGTACTCTTCTCCATGGGAAACTCGATCGTCCAGGGCTGCGTGTACACGGTGAGGTCGACAACGGTGGCGCGATAGGTGATGGTGTTTGGACCGGTGCGCGTGAAGCGTTCGGTGACGCGCAGGTTTTCATCGCTCATGCCGTCGTACTGAACGCCAAAGCGGCTCTGGTCGCTGGCGCGGAAGTTGGTGGTCTCAATCACCAGCGTCTTTCCTTCCCAGTGGCCCAGCGAGTCGCCTTCCCATTGCCGCATGTTCTGAGGCAGGTGCGGCCGGGTTGGCGATCCATCGGTCACGGAAATAGTGCGCGCCTGATGCCCCATTTCAGAAAGAATCGCCACCACGCCCGGAGCCTGCGCGATTTGATAGTAGTTGTTGTAATTCCCGGGAAGGAACGGCGGACCGGATTGCGAAAATACCAGGCACCGGTCGGGCAGCATGCGGGTTTCCGGACCGTCATCGGCGTGCTGGACAAGCCACGCGTGCATGTCCGCGTATTTTTTCGCCGCTTCGGGCGTCATAGCGGGGAATCTGCCATTCGGAGGATCGATGAGCCGCGATGTGCGGCGGTCGCTGGCCAAATGCGCGCCGCGGTCAAACCAGCCGTCGTTATAGGCGCGGCCCAGATCCGCTTCGGCCGAACCGTCGCGGCGGTCGCGATCGAGATCATGCGCGCGCTTCTTCTCATAAGCCACGATCTCTTCGGGTGTGTAGAATTCCTTGTTGCCCAGCTCCACGGGGCGCTCTAGCGGAGTCATGCTGGCCGCATCCCAGACGCCTTCGAGATCCGGTTGACCATCGGGTGTGCGCGGGGCGCTCCATTTCTGTTGCGCGCCGGCGGGAGTGGCCGAAGCCAAAGCCAGCGCGGCTGCCAGCGTTAGCGAAAACAAACCGCAATGAGCCATCGGGACCTCGCGTTCACTGCATATTCTACTGCGCCCGGCCAGCCTGCCGCCGCGCCCTGTGCTATTCGCTGTATAATTCACATGACTTGGAGGTTTGCCATGCACCTGACCCGGAACACGTCCCGTTCCATGGTTCTCGGACTTCTTCTTACGCTGCCCCTGGCGGCGGGCACGGTTCGTATCATACAGACCAACAGTGCCGGAGACGATGTCTCGATCATCGATCCCGCGACCAATAAAGTGGTCGGAACAATCACCGGCATCGAGGTAAACCACGGCGCGGCGGCAGCACCGGACGGAAGCCGTTACTACATCAGTAACGAAGGGAGAAGCACGCTGGACGTAGTGGACCGGAAGACTCTGGCGATCACGCGCAGCATACCGCTCAGCGGCCACCCAAACAACATCGCGATCAGTAAGGATGGACGACGCGTGTATGTCTCCATTGCGGTTGCGCCGGGCGCCCTGGATGTGATCGACACCGCGTCTCTTGAAAAGGTCAAGAGTATCCCGGTGAAGGGCGCCTTGCACAACACCTACGTCACGCCCGACGGCAAGTACGTGGTGACCGGCTCTATTCAAGGAAAGATGATCACGGTGATCGATCAGAAGACGGAAGAGATCGCCTGGTCGTTGGCGATGGACCAGGGGATCCGCCCGATGGCGTTCATGGCCAATCCAGACGGCTCCACCAAGTGGATCTTCGCCCAGCTTAGCGGTTTCAACGGATTCGCCGTGGTGGATTTCGCCACTCGCAAAGAGATCAACCGGATCAAGCTCCCCGATCTTGCTCCGGGCAAGAGTCCCTACCTCTTCGGCGGAAGCGAGTCGCACGGCATGGCTGTGACCTCCGACGAAAAGACGCTCGTAGTCAACAGCCGGCTGAACTCCTCGATCTATTTTTATTCGTTGCCGGACTTGAAGGTTCTCGGCAGCACGGAAGTGGGCCGGTCCCCGGACTGGGTGACGCTCACGCCGGACGGCAAGACCGCATATGTGGCCAACGCCGCATCGAATTCGGTATCCGTGGTGGACGTGAAGTCGATGAAAGAGGTCACGCGGATTCCGGTGGGCGAAGTACCGAAGCGGAACATTACCGCGGTGCTGCCTTAAGGAGCGTATGCAAATGACGTTCGCGCGATTGACACTTTTCGCGGCAGCGATAGCTTTGGTAGCTCCTCTGGCGATGGCGCAATCGCTGGACTATGAGACCTACAAAAAGACGGTTGAACCCATCTTTGTCAAGAAGCGCGTGGGCCACGCACGCTGTGTTGCTTGCCACAGCGCGTCCAACAATGCGTTCCGTCTGCAGCCCCTCGCGGAGGGAAGCACCTGGACCGAAGAGCAATCGCGCCGCAACTTCGAGTCTGTTGTGATACTAGTGAACAAGTCGAATCCGCTAGCCAGCAAGCTCCTGATGCATCCGCTGGCGAAGGAAGGGGGCGGCGACGAGTTTCACAGCGGAGGTCGTCAATTCCTTTCTAAGGACGATCCCGATTGGAAAGCGATCGCCGCGTGGATCGGTGTGGCCGAGCGATAGTCCTACTAAGGGTTTGCTCGTAGGTCCACGTTCTTGTTTGTAAGGGATCTAAGGCGCGTGGGAACGCGCCGTTCGGCTAGACATTTTGTCCCGCCCAGGCGTCAAGATGGCTTCTGGCGCCCTCAAAACTACTCACCGTGGACGCCGACATATTGTGACTCTACTTTAGTTTACGGGCTTCCGGCTAGCGCCGATCTGTGGAATGTAACGTGCAACTTACTGCCGGAACTTGTGATTACGCTCAGAAAAGATGTGCGGGTGTGGGCCCTCATTTATGCGATTGTCGGCACATTCGCATTTGTTCTTAACCTGTCGCAGGTCTCCGCGCACGATCTGCGGCGGTTCTTCGTGTACCTTATCTGTGCGAACATCGCCACGCTTGGCCTGAGACTGACGGCCAACCTGGGCATGGTTCCGGCCGGCTTTCTCATCATGTTGCTGGGCGTTGAGGATCTCAGCTTGCCGGAGTTGCTCTTTATCGCATTTACGGTCACCCTGCTCCGAGAACTGAAGGAAGTCCAAGGGGTACCCCGGATTGCGCCCGTACTCTACGCAATCGCGACTGTGACCATCGGCATCGCTGCCGCACAGATGGCTTATAGAATGACTTCCATGATCGGGTTCAGCGCCGTGTTTCCGGCGCCGGCCATCGCCAGTGCGTTTGTGCTGTTGTTCAATTGCGGTCTCGCGACAACGCTGTTGAAACAGGGAACCCAACCTTTTATCGGGGTATATCGTCGAGAATGCCGGCCCTTGTTGCCGTGGTTCGTGGCAGCCGCTTATCTGGCTTACCTGGTGCGCTGCGCGAGCCATCAAACCGGGTATCACGCCGGCCTGGTGGCGCTGCCCATCCTGTTTGCTCTCGATCGAGGTTATCGCACCTGGTCGAACGCCAAGGCGGCGCACCGCGAAGAACTGGAAGCGCTCCACCGGCACACCTTGGAAACTCTCGCGGTTGCCATTGAGACCCGGGACAACACCACTCAGATGCATCTCCGGCGGGTGCAAGTCTATGCGCTGGCTGTCGGGCAGGAACTGGGGCTGAACGAGGCGGAATTATATAGCCTGAACGTTGCCGCGTTGCTCCACGATATAGGCAAACTTGGAATTCCCGACCACATTCTTCTCAAGCCCGGGCCGCTCACGGCGGAGGAATGGGAAAAGATGAAGACCCACGCAATGATCGGCGCCGAAATGCTTTCCCGGATGCGGTACCCGGATTCGGTTCTTTCCATCGTGAAGGCACATCATGAAAAGTGGAACGGATGTGGTTATCCGCACGGCCTGGCGGGAGAAAATATACCCATCGGCGCGCGCATTCTTTCCGCCGTCGACTGCTTGGATGCACTGGCGTCGGATCGGCCCTATCGACGCGCGCTGCCACTGCACGAGGCGATGGATAAAGTTAGAGCCGAGAACGGCATCAGCTTCGATCCCAGGGTTGTGTCGGTTCTCGAACGGCGGCATATGGAACTGGACCAGATTGCGCGGGAAGCGATGAGAAATAACATCGTGGCTGAGAGTGCAGATCCGTCGGAAGCCGCCCGCGAAGACATCGGCAAACTTGCCGTCACCTTGCTGACGGAGTCCAGCACCGCTACCAATTCGATTCTCGGCCCGATCGTTTCCGCGAGACAAGAGACCCATCTGCTGCACGGGTTGGCCGGCGACCTGGCGCATGCGATCAAAATCGAGGAAGTGGTTTCCGCGGTTCAAAAATGTTTAGGGCAGATGATTACTTACGACACTTTGGCTATCTACGTTCGTGACGGCGCCAAGGTGGAACCGATATCCATAACGGGCAGGAATAGCCATTTGTTCTCCACGCACGCTTTTCCGATGACGGAATCGCTTTCGGGCTGGGTTGCGCAGAATCGTACTCCAATATTGAATGGCGACATTGGTCTCGAATCCTGCTATGCCGGTGACTCAACGGTCGTCTTCAGGCTACAGGCTGCGCTGGCTGTGCCTTTTGAAGGCCGCAGCGGCATGATGGGAGTGCTCACGCTCTACCACTCGGATCGAAACGCCTTCACCCGGGACGATCTTCGCTTTGCGCAAGCCGCGGCTCTTCACGTCGGGCCCGCTCTGGAAAGCGCGTTGCGATATCAGGAAGCCGAGGAGTCGGCCGTCACCGACCATCTGACCGGCATTCCGAATGCGCGATCGCTGGCGATTCATCTCAAGCGAGAGTTGGCCAGATCCAGCCGTGAGAACTCCACCATCGGGGTGCTGGTTTGCGACTTAGACGGATTCAAACAGGTGAACGACCGTTTCGGACATCTGAAAGGCAACGAAGTCTTGCAGCATGTCGCGAACGGCTTACGCGAAACCTGCCGGGGTTCCGATTACCTGGCGCGAATGGGAGGGGATGAGTTTGTGCTCGTGCTTCCGGATCTAAAGGAAGAACTCAGCCCCTCTTATCTAGACAGGCTTCGCGGTGTCGCGCTGGAGGCTGGTTGGACGGTTTGCGGTGAGGAGTGTCTTTCGATGAGCGTTGGCGCGGCCATTTATCCTATGGATGGTGGCGACGCTGAAAAGCTAATCGCCGAAGCCGATCGCCGCATGTACCGTGTGAAGCAGGAAAGCAAAATCATCCGGACTGTGGAAGAACCGGCGCCCTCGGCCTGAGACAGCGCCACTGCCGGGATCGAGAACTGACCATCCATTCAGCTGCGATACACTGAGGAACTACAACGACCGGTTCCAAGGAGGATCGCGCTTGACTGACTGGGCCTATGCGCAAGATAATCCCGCCGAGCGGCTGTGCAAGATCGAGCAATACGCGGTGATCAAACAGCAGGCCGGCGGCGATGTGGAGTTCTTGATCACGGTGCGCGAATACCATACTCCGCCCGATCCGGCCATGCGCTTTCTGGCGCAAGCCGACAAACAAACCAATCAAAAAACCGCCCCCTACACTCCCACCGGCTGGGGATCATCGGTTCTGCAGGCGCTGGCCGAGTGTATCAAGGGAATCCGGAGGTTTCCCTATGAGCCCTAGGCAGAACGCGGAACTCGGGCGATCAGCCCTAAGCCGGAGACGCCCCGCCCCCACAAGAGGTGAAAATTGAGGAAGGCCCCCAGTTTCCTATTTGCCATGCTGGTCGGGTGCATGTCCGCCGACGCGCAGGTGATCGCAATCAAGGCCGGCAGCCTGATCGATCCCGACGCAGGCGTCGCGCTAACCGATCAGATCATCCTCATCCGCGCCAACAAAATTGAGGTGGTGGGCCGTGGACTGGCTATTCCATCCGGCGCCACCGTCATCGATCTTTCGAACATGACGGTGCTGCCCGGCTTGATTGATTGCCATACGCATCTGGCGGATGGGGCGCATGGAGGCGGCGATCCGATTTCGCAATTGACCAAGAGCGCCTCGCGCGTGGTTTTGGAGAGTGTACCGAACGCGCGCGTGACGCTGGAGGCGGGATTCACCACGGTGCGGGACGTCGGCGTATATCGGGCGCTGAACGATGTGGCGCTGCGCGACGCGATCAATCGGGGAGACATCATTGGGCCGCGCATGTTCGTGGCGGGAGCTTATATTACCATCACCGGCGGCGCGGGCGCGATGACTGGGTTTGCGCCCGATATTCAACTGCCGTGGGACTTCCATTACGGGGAAGCCAACAGCCCCTGGGAGGTTCGGCAGAAAGTCCGGTTGCTGGCGCATGACGGCGCCGACCACATCAAAGTGCTCTCCTCGGGCGCCGTGCTGACGCATGGCAGCAATCCGAAATCGCAGGAGTTCACGCTCGAGGAGTTGCAGGCCGCCGTCGACGAGGCCAGCCATTTCGGCCTGCGAGTGGAGTCCCACGCGCATTCTCCGGATGGGATCAAGAATGCCATTCGCGCCGGCGTGGCGTCCATCGAGCATGCCACCATGATCGACGACGAAGGCCTGGCGCTGGCCAAGCAGCACGGCACGTATCTCGACATGGACATTTACGACGAAGAATGTATCCAGGAGGACGGCAAGAATGGGAAAACTCCGCCGGATTTCCTGGAGCATGACCGGGAGCTCGGCCAGCTGCAGCGCGACAATTTTCGGAAGGCGGTGAGGGCGGGGCTAAAGATGTCGTTCGGGACCGACGCCGGGGTTTGCGCGTACACCGAGAATGCCAAGCAATTCGCTTGGATGGTGAAGTACGGGATGACGCCCATGCAGGCCATCCAGGCGGCCACATCGTCCGCCGCCGATCTGCTGGGACGCGCCAACGAGCTGGGGTCCATCAAGCCGGGAAAGTACGCGGACGTGATTGCCGTGTCCGGCGATCCGCTGCGCGATATCAGCCTTCTGGAGCACGTCCGGTTCGTGATGAAGGACGGGAAAGTTTATAAGCAATGAATGCGTGTGGCAACGCTGTCTTTCAAGCGTAAATCAATGTTAAAACAGCGCATACGGTAAGATTGATGAAACCGCCATGCCCTTATCCGCCGGCACGCGTTTGGGACCTTATGAAATCCTTGCGCCTCTTGGCGCGGGCGGCATGGGCGAGGTGTGGAAGGCCACCGACACCCGCCTGGGTCGCATCGTCGCCATCAAGGTATTGCACGGCCCTCACAGCGAGCGCTTCGAGCAGGAGGCGCGCGCAGTTGCGGCGTTGAATCATCCCAACATCTGCCAGATTCACGACGTCGGGCCGCAATACTTGGTGCTGGAGTACGTCGACGGCAAACCGTTGACGGGGCCACTCCCGATGGCGGAAACTCTTCGGCTGGCGATCCAGATTGCGAGCGCGCTCGAAGAGGCGCATGGCCGCGGCATTTTGCATCGCGACCTGAAGCCAGGAAATATTCTGGTGACCGCGAAGGGAACGGCGAAGCTGCTCGATTTCGGATTGGCCAAGCCGATGGCCGGCTGGGATGACACACGGGATGCCACGCGGACGATCGAGGGAACGATCACCGGCACGCCGTCCTACATGGCGCCGGAACAGATCGAAGGGAAGCCCTGCGACGCACGATCCGACGTGTTCAGTTTCGGCGCCGTCTTGTACGAAATGCTCGTGGGGAGCCGCGCGTTCGAGGGCATGGCATCGGTGTTGCGCGACGATCCGAAGCCGCCGCCGGCGCTAGAGAGCGTGGTGCTGCGATGCTTGGAGAAGCAACCCGCGAGGCGGTTCCAGACCATTGCTGAGGTGAAGGCTGCGCTCGAACTGGCCACCGCGAACGCTGCAGAAAAGATGCCATCCATCGCGGTGCTGCCCTTCGTCAATATGAGCGCGGACAAGGAGGACGAGTACTTCAGCGACGGGCTGGCCGAGGAGATTATCAATGCACTGGCGCAGACTCCGGGGCTGAAGGTGACCGCTCGCACTTCGGCTTTCGCCTTCCGCGGCAAGGAGCAGGACATCCAGAAGATCGCGGAGGCGCTGCATGTTCGGACAGTTCTGGAAGGCAGCGTAAGGCGATCCGGGAACCGCATTCGCGTGATGGCCCAGCTCATCAACGCCGCAGACGGCTATCATCTCTGGTCGCAGCGCTATGACCGCGAGATGGCGGATCTGTTCGACTTGCAAGACGAGATCGCCCAAGCCATCGCGGCTGCGCTGCAGGTGAAGCTTTCCGGAACGCCCCTGCCCGTGAGGAATTACAAGCCGAGCCTGCCCGCTTATGAGGCTTTGTTGAAGGCGCGGCATTATTTGGGACGTTTCAACCCGGACTTGATTCCACGCATTCAGGAATGCTTCGAGCAAGCCATCGCGCTGGATCCGAAATTCGCGTTGGCCCACTGTGAGTACGCGGTCCTGTTCATGACTATGGCGATCTTGGGATCGCTGCCGCCCAGCCAGTTCGTCCCGATGGTGCGCTCGCACGCACAAACGGCGCTGGAGCTGGATCCGTCCTTCCCCGAAGGGCACGCGATGCTGGGCGTTGTTGCGGGCTATCTCGAACATGATTGGAAAGAAGCCGAGAGGTGCTTTCGCCTGGCGCTGACGCGCGATCCCACTCCGCCCCTGGTGCGACGCCTTTACACCGCCTATTACCTGCTCCCCACCGGTCGTCCGTCCGAGGCCCTTGAGCAGACAGCGAGCGCTTTGCAAGAGGATCCGCTCGATTCTATTTTGCGGTTCTATCGCGGCGTCTCCCTCGCCGCCCTGGGCCGCAACGACGAAGCGTTCCAGGAGTTTCATGCGATTCTGGAACTCAATCCGAACGTGGTGCCCGCGCACGCGTGGCTCGGCCTTCATCATTTGACGCGGGGGGAGTTGGACCAGGCGCTGTTTCACACGGAGAAGGCGTATGTTCTCGCACCCCTGGTCCCCAATTGCATCGGGGCGTTGGCCGGACTGCTAAAGCGCGTCGGAGAGTCGCAACGGGCGGGAGAATTGCTGCAGAAACTTCAGCCGGCCGATGCCTTTGGCGTCCCCCGTGGTCTGGCGACTTACCACATGATGCTCGACGAATTTGAAGCAGCGGCGGATTGGATCGAGAAGGCTATCGATCAGGGCGATCCTGTCTCTTTAACGACGCTGCGTGTTTACCAAGCGGGGCTGTTCTCAAGTCCACAGTGGGCGCGGTTGATGCGAAAGTTCAGCCTGCGGGAGGCGGGATGATGTTGGCTGTGGGCACCAAACTCGGACCGTACGAGATCCTGGCGCCCATTGGCGCGGGAGGCATGGGCGAGGTCTATCGGGCTACCGACACCCGGCTAAACCGCACGGTCGCCATCAAGGTATTGCACGGCCCTCACAGCGAGCGCTTCGAGCAGGAGGCGCGCGCAGTTGCGGCGTTGAATCATCCCAACATCTGCCAGATTTTCGATGTCGGGCCGGATTACCTGGTGCTGGAGCACATCGACGGTAAACCACTGACGGGGCCGCTCCCGATGGAGGAGACGGTTCGGCTGGCAATCCAGATTGCGAGTGCGCTCGAAGAAGCGCATGGCCGGGGCATTCTGCATCGCGACCTGAAGCCGGGAAATATTCTGGTGAGCGCGAAGGGAACGGCGAAGCTGCTTGATTTCGGGCTGGCGAGATCGCTGGTTAGCGCGGACGCCACCAGGACCATCGAGGGAACGATCACCGGCACGCCGTCCTACATGGCGCCGGAACAGATCGAAGGCAAGCCCTGCGACGCACGATCCGACGTGTTCAGTTTCGGCGCCGTGCTGTACGAAATGCTCGCCGGGAGCCGTGCGTTTGACGGTATGGCTTCGGTGCTGCGCGACGATCCAAAGCCGCCACCGGCGTTAGAGAGCTTGGTGCTGCGATGTTTGGCCAAGCAGCCTGGGCTTCGATTCCAGACCATCGCTGAGGTAAAGGCTGCGCTCGAATTGGCGATCTCGAACCCAGTTGAAAAGACGCCGTCCATCGCGGTTCTGCCCTTCGCCAACATAAGCGCGGACAAAGAGAACGAATATTTCAGCGACGGATTGGCTGAAGAGATCCTGAACTTACTCGCCAAAATTCCGGGACTGAAGGTGATTGCCCGCACTTCCTCTTTCGCGTTCCGTGGCAAGGAGCAGGACATCACCAAAATCGCCGAGGCGCTGCGAGTGCAGAACATCCTGGAAGGCAGCGTGCGCCGAGCCGGGAACCGCATCCGGGTGACCGCGCAGCTCATCCATGCCGCTGATGGGACCCACTTGTGGTCTGAGCGCTATGACCGCGAGTTGGCGGATGTATTTGCGGTGCAGGACGAGATCTCGGCGGCCATCGCGCAAGGGCTCCAGGTCAAGCTGTCGCCGCAGGCTGCCGCGAAGCCGCGATACACTCCCAAGCTTCCCGCGTACGAAGCGTACTTGAAGGCCCGGCATTACCACTGGAAGCTAACGCCGGAAGCGATGGAACGAGCCAAGGAGTTTTACGAGCAGGCCATCGCGCTCGATCCGCAGTTCGCGTTGGCCCAGGCCCTTTATGCCGACCTATTCACCCTCCGCGCAACCTTGGGTATGGCGCCCGCGCACGAGACCATGCCGGCCGCTCGCCTCCTGGCGCAGAGGGCGTTGGAACTGGACCCTTCACTCCCGGAGGCCCATGCCATCCTGTGTGCTTTCGCCGCGGCCTATGACTATAACTGGAAGGAGGCCGCTCGCCGGTTCACCCTGGCGACGGCCAGCGACGCCCCCTCTCCGTTGGCCCTTGCATACCTAGCGGCGTTCTATCTTATGGCGCTGGGCCGTCGGACGGAGGCGATCGAGCAAGTCGAACGCGCCGTTCAGGGAGACCCGATCCACCTTGCGATACGGTCCATCATGGCAGACTGCCTCGCCGCGGCTGGCCGCTATACGGAAGCGGAGGCGCACCTCGGCCAGATCCTGGATTTGGATCCAAACTCCGCTCTGGCTTACAGCGCTAGCCACTACGCTGCCCGCCGCATGTTTGTCGAAGCGCTACCTTTAGCCGAAAAGGCGTATTCCCTGGCCCCTTGGCTCCCGAGGGTCACTGGCATGTACGCGGGATTGTTGATCCGTACAGGAGAGCAAAACCGGGGGAAAGAACTGATCCAAAGGCTTGGTTCCGGACAGGTCTACGGAACACCGATGGGCCTCGCGGTCTTTCACATCTGCTGCGACGAAATCGATCTGGCCGCGGATTGGATCGAGAAGGCGATCGAAGAACGATTCCCTATCGTCGCTTACTGGCTGCAAGGCGCGATCGCGGAACCGCTGCGCGCCAGTCCGCGCTGGCCGAAATTGGCGGCGCTGATGAATCTGCCGGGGGCGGCGTAACGTGGCGTTCTCTGCAGGCACAAAACTCGGCCCCTACGAAATCCTGGCGCCCATTGGCGCGGGAGGCATGGGCGAGGTCTATCGGGCTACCGACACCCGGCTAAACCGCACGGTCGCCATCAAGGTATTGCACGGCCCTCACAGCGAGCGCTTCGAGCAGGAGGCGCGCGCAGTTGCGGCGTTGAATCATCCCAACATCTGCCAGATTTTCGATGTCGGGCCGGATTACCTGGTGCTGGAGCACATCGACGGTAGGCCGCTGCAAGGTCCGCTGCCGGTGGAAGAAGCTCTTCGGCTGGCGTTGCAGATGGCGGCCGCGCTTGAAGCGGCTCACGCCAAAGGGATCACGCATCGGGATCTCAAACCGGCCAATATCTTGGTGACCAAAGAAGGCGTGAAGCTGCTCGACTTTGGATTGGCGAAGGTATCAGAAGCCAAGGATGCCTCCGTCACCCGCACCATGGCCGGAACGATTCTCGGCACGGCCGCTTACATGTCGCCGGAACAAGCCGAGGGCAAGCCGACGGACGCGCGTTCGGATGTTTTTTCGTTCGGAGCGGTGCTGTACGAGATGCTCAGCGGATGGCGGGCTTTTGAGGGCGAGAGCGCTATTTCGACCATGGCGGCGGTACTGCACAAGGAGCCGCGCCGGTTGGAGACGCCGCCGGCGCTGGAGCGTGTGGTGATGCGGTGCCTCGAGAAGCAAGCCGCGCGCCGCTTTCAGACCATGACGGAACTCAAGTCGGCGCTACAGCAGATCGCCTCCCAGCCCCCGGACACGCAACCCTCCATCGCCGTGCTTCCGTTCACCGACATGAGCCCTGGCAAGGACAACGAATATTTCAGCGACGGTCTGGCCGAAGAGATTATCAACGCATTGACGCACGTGCCGGGGCTGAAAGTTGCCGGCCGGACTTCGGCCTTCTTTTTCCGCGGGAAGGACGTCGAGTTTTCCGAGATCGGTAGAAAACTAAACGTCGACCATATTCTCGAAGGCAGCGTCCGCAAGGCCGGCGACCGCATTCGCGTCACGGCCCAGCTCATCAAGGTGGCGGATGGCTTTCATCTCTGGTCGGAGCGCTATGACCGGGAGATGTCGGACATTTTTGCGATGCAGGACGAAATCGCCCAAGCCATCGCGTCCCGGCTGCAATTAAACCTTTCCAAGGAAGCCGCATCACGCCGTCGTTACACGCCCAGTCCTGCCGTGTACGAGGCGTACCTGAAAGCTCGGCATCTCTTACTCAACCCGGTGCGGGAAGCCTTTATGCAGTGCGGGGAACGTTACGAGCGGGTGATTGCCCTGGATCCCTCGTTCGCATTGGCGCACGCCGAGCTCGCGATCTACTACTACACCCTCCCGTTCCCCAATGCGGTACCGGCTCACGACGCCATGCCGCAGGCCCGAACCGCGGCGCAAAAGGCCTTGGAAATCGACCCTTCGCTGGCCGAAGCACACGCGGTGCTGGGAGCGGTGGCAGCGGTTTACGACTATGACTGGAAGGAGGCCGAACGGCGATTCCGGCTGGCGATGGCTGGCGACTCAGTCGCGCCGTACGTGCGCTATTTGTACGCGACGTCTTTTTTTCAGGATCGCCCGCGGGAGGCGATTGCGGAGCAAGAGCGCGCACTCCGGGACGATCCCCTCAGCTTCTCGAACCGCATCCATTTGGGAATGGTCCTCATGTTGGACGGTATGTACGCTGAGTCCGAGACGGAACTTCGCAAGCTCATGGAGCTTTATAACACTTATCATGCTTACCACTTCCTGTCGATGAATTACGTGTCGCAAGGACGGCAAGCCGAAGCGCTCAGTTGCGCGGAACAGGCTTTCTCCAGGGGGCCCTCGAACATGCAAGTGATCGCTATGCTCGCAGGGATGCTGATGCAGACCGGGGACCGAGGTCGGGCGGAAGAGCTGGTGCAGAAGCTTGGCGACGGCCAAGCCTTCGGGGCTCCGCTCGCGTTCGTGTTTTTCCATCTCTTGTGCTCGGAAATGGATCAAGCGGCGGATTGGGCGAAGAAGGCCATCGACCAGCGCGATCCCCGGATTTTGGGTTCACTCTTCCTTTTCGGGGGGCCGCTGCGATCCAGCGCCCACTGGCCCGCCCTGGCGAAAATGATGAACCTGCGGGAGAGGATTTGAATCGTGCCCCTTATCGCGGGTGACCGGCTCGGACCCTACCAAATCGTGGCGCCCATCGGCGCGGGCGGGATGGGCGAGGTGTACCGGGCCACCGACACCCGGCTGAGCCGCACAGTCGCCATCAAGGTTCTGCATGCGCCTCACAGCGAGCGCTTTGAGCAGGAGGCGCGCGCAGTCGCCGCGTTGAATCATCCCAACATCTGCCAGATTTTCGACGTCGGACCGGATTACCTAGTGCTGGAGCACATCGACGGTAAACCGCTGTCGGGGCCACTCCCGATGGAGGAAACGGTTCGGCTGGCGATCCAGATTGCGAGTGCGCTCGCAGAGGCGCATGGCCGAGGCATTTTGCATCGCGACCTGAAGCCGGCAAATATTCTGGTGACCGCCAAAGGAACGGCGAAGCTGCTCGATTTTGGTCTGGCGAAGCTAGCGGCCAGCGCAGACGCCACGCGAACCATCGAGGGAACTATTCTCGGCACGCCGTCCTATATGGCTCCGGAACAGATCGAAGGCAAGCCCTGTGACGCACGATCCGACGTGTTCAGTTTCGGCGCGGTGTTGTACGAAATGCTCGCCGGGAGCCGTGCGTTCGAGGGCATGGCGTCGGTGCTACGCGACGATCCGAAGCCACCTCCGGCGCTCGAGAGCTTGGTGCTGCGATGCTTGGCCAAGCAACCTGGGCTTCGGTTCCAGACCATGGCTGAGGTGAAGGCTGCGCTGGAATTGGCGATCTCGAACCCAGTGGAAAAGACACCCTCCATCGCGGTACTGCCGTTCGCCAACATGAGCCGTGACGCCGACGACGAATACTTCTCCGACGGACTAGCGGAGGAAATCATCAACGCCTTAACTCAAATCGCCGGACTTAAGGTGATCGCCCGCACCTCGGCATTCGCCTTCAAGGGCAAGAACGAGGATGTGCGCAAGATTGCCGAAGCGCTCGGGGTGACGAATGTTTTGGAGGGCAGCGTCCGCCGAGCCGGGAATCGCCTGCGCGTGACGGCCCAGTTGATCCATGCGGCCGACGGCACGCATCTATGGTCCCAGCGCTACGACCGTGAGATGACGGATGTGTTCGCGGTGCAGGATGAGATCGCGGCGGCTATCGTCGCAGCGTTGCAGGTGAAGCTGACGGGGAAACCAGCTGCGGCGCGGACGCACGAGCCGAATCTGCCCGCCTACGAGGCGTTCTTGAAGGGAAGACAGCAGTATTCCAAACAGTCGCCAGAGGCGTTCTCGCGTGCCGAAGACTATTTCAAGCAGGCGATTGCGCTGGACCCGCAGTGGGCCGACCCTCATTCTGCCTTGGGAAGTCTATACTTCACCCTCGGGTTCTACATTTTGCGCCCGCCCAGTGAAATGGTGCCACTGGCGCGCGCCGAAGCCCGGAGAGCACTAGAGCTTTTCCCATCCGAGCCGACGGCGCATGGTGTGCTGGGCGCACTCGCGGCTTCGCATGACTACGATTGGCGAGAAGCCGAGGAACAGTTCAGGCTGGCTAGGGCCTCCTTTGCTATCCCGCCGGATGTTCACAATCTGTATGCCAACTATTACTTATTGCCGTTGGGGCGATTCGAAGAAGCTCTCCAGGAGCGGGCGAAAGCCATCGCAAGAGACCCGCTGCACGCTGGCTGGCATGGGCTTCAGGCACTTACCTTTCTTTTTGCAGAAATGTACGAATCTGCAATTGCCGCAGCGCGAAACGCCCTCGAACTCGATAACCCCACCTATTTGCCTCACGTCGTGATCGCCCTGTGCTACTTCTGCCAGGGCAAGCTGGCCGAGGCGCGGGAGTCGGCGGAAGAAGCTTTCCGTCAGGCGTCGTGGCACCCCGCGGCCATCGGATTCTTGGCCGGCCTCTTGGCGCAGGCCGGTGAAAAGGAACGGGCGGAGAAACTGCTCGCGACACTCCATGAGACGACGCCGACAGGTATGATCCTGTATCACCTGGTTCGCTCGGAGATCGATGCCGCGATTGATTATTATGAACGGGACATTGAACTGCGCAATCTACGCGCGCCGTTATATGCCGCTGCCGGACTCTACAAACCCCTGCGAGCCAGCCCGCGCTGGCCCAAGCTGGCGAAAATGATGAATCTGCCGGGGGCGTGATGAACTTCAACCAAGGGAGGCCGATCATGAAAAACATTTGGCTGTGTCGCGACGCTACTCGGTTTCTGGGCCGCGCTGGGATTGGCCCAAACCACCGAAGAACTGGTGAACGACGGCAAGAACACCGAAAACGTCACCACCCAGAGCATGGGCTACGACCGCAAGAGCTACAGCCCGCTCAAGCAAATCAATAAATCCAATGTCAAGCGCCTGGTGCCCATCTGGAGCACCAGCCTCATGAACGACCAGGGCGAACTGGCTGCGCCGACCATTTACAACGGCGTCATGTACGTGATCAACGGCAAATGGACCTTCGCCATCGACGTTGAAACCGGCAGGCAGATCTGGCGCACGCCGGTGCGGCTGGAACCGGGGGTCCAGCGGGCCGCTTTCAACCGAGGCGCGGCGACCATCTATAACGGCAAACTCTTTCGCGTGACGGTCGACAACCACTTGCTCGCGCTCGACATGAAGACCGGCGAAGAGCTCTGGAACCAGAAATTCGCGGATTTGAACGATGGCTACTACGCCACCGGCGGGCCGATCGTCGCCAACGGCGTGCTGATTTCCGGCGTGGCCGGCGGAGAGTCCACCACGCGCGGGTTCCTCGACGGCTGGGATCCCGACACCGGGAAGAAACTGTGGCGCAGATACACCATTCCAGCGCCCGGCGAGCCCGGTTCCGAGACGTGGCCCAAGAATAGCGACGCCTGGACGCAGGGCGGCGGTCCCACCTGGCGCTCCGGTTCCTACGATCCCCAACTCGATCTGGTCTATTGGGGGACGGGCAATGCGGAGCCCTACGATCCCAGACCTCGCGAGGGTCTGGATAGCCTGTTCACCAACAGCGTGCTCGCCATCCGGCCGAAAACGGGCGAAGTTGCTTGTTATTTTCAATACACGCCCAACGACGTGTACGACGTGGACGCCACCGACGAGCAGGTGCTCGCCGACATCCAGGTGGGCGGCCAGCTTCGGAAGGTGATGATCCAGACCAACAAGAACGGCTTCCTGTATGTGCTGGACCGCACCAACTGCAAACTGATCGCGGCGCACCCGTACGTCAAGGTCAATTGGGCCACGGAGATCGACCTGGCCACCGGCCGGCCGGTGTTGACCGACATTCAGAAGCGCTTTCTGGCCGGGCGAAGAGGTCGAAATCTGGCCGTCGCGCGGCACCAACGCGGTGCCCATCGCGTTCAATCCGAACACCGGCCTGATCTACGCGAGCACCTGGAACATTCCGCGCATACAGAAGCTCGCGCCGCCGAAGCCGATCATGCCCGGCAAGGACTCGACCGGCGTCATCGCCAGGGTCGCCGGAGAACAAGCCAGGGCGATGTGCTCGGTCATTTCGCGGCGATCAATCCGCTGACCGGCGAGAAGAAATGGGAGGTCCCGTTGACCGATCTGCCCAGCTCGGCCGGCATGCTGGCGACCGGCGGCGGGCTGGTGTTCACCGGCAAATTGACGGGCGAGTTCCTGGCGCTCGACGAGGACACCGGCAAAACGCTGTGGCAGTTCAAGACCGGATCGAGCGTCAATTCGACCGCCATCACCTACACGCACAAAGGCCGCCAGTATGTGACCATCGCGTCGGGACTCGGCGGCATCGTCGCCACTCGCTATGCGTCGCGCAAAGATGCCGACTGGCGGCTCGGTCTGGACGTTTGCGTTGATGCCGGAATGACACCACCAATTCTATTGCCGCACAGAAAATCCGGCGTGATCTTCCAGCACCGCGTCGCTCTCATCCACTCCCCGAACTTCAGCCCAGCGCGGCCCCTGCCACAACAGGCCGGCCAGATCGGAAAGCTGCGCGGGTGTCCCGAACGCGTAGACTTCCACGCTGCCGTCATCCAAATTGCGCACCCAGCCTCTTACGGCGAGCGCCTTGGCGGAATGCTCCACAAAATAGCGAAACCCGACGCCTTGCACGCGGCCGCGCACCCGGTACAATTTCGCCTGTTTCTGGTTGCTCAAGGTGCCGCTCAAGGTGCCGCTCAAGGTGCCGCTCAAGGTTCCGCCCAAGCCTTCCGCTCAAGGTTTCTTGACCAGCGGGTAAACCACCATCCGGCGGAACTCCACCGTCCCGCGATTGCCCTGTAGCAGGATCGGTCCAGGCTCGCCCTCATTGGTATCCAGCGCAATGCCGGTGGGTCCGTCGATGCTTTGCCGGTTGATGACGCGTATGCCGTTCAAAACCACCGTGACGTCGCGCCCCACCAGGCGAATCCCGAGCATCTGCCATTCTCCAGCCGCTTTTTCCGCGTTGAGCGTAGGCGCCACTCGCCCCAGAATCGCGCCTGTTCCGCGAATCGATGACGGGCGATCGGCATCGTCGGCGATCTGAACTTCGTAACGCCCGCGTAAGCCAATTCCGCTGTTAGTGTGCGGATCGATCCGGTACTCGGCGTCCACTACGAAATTGGTGAATTTCTTTTCGGAGATCAGATCGGGCGCTCCCGGCAGAGCGGTGAGTGCCCCGTCTTTGACCACCCAGCCCACCATATGCCCGGGTGGAACGGGTTGCCAGCCTGTCAGATCGCGTCCGTTGAATAAGACCACAGGGTCGCCGCGCTTCCAGGAGCCATCGTCTTTTTCGGAGAGAGCCGGGGCGCGAACGCCGGTCCATTCCAGATAGGTGGAAGGGTCGCCTTCGATTTCAAAAGTCCCTTTCAGCTTGCCGTCTTCCAGCCGGGCCCAGTACAGACCCTTTTCAGCCGGATGGTCCTTTCGAAACTTGGCTTCCAACGCGAAGCGCAGCTCACCCTCGGAAACAGACAGCTTGGGGATTTCGTCCAACAAGCCTACTGGAGCGCCCAGGAAGCGGCCTTTGAGATTATCGGTGCCCGCGCCGGACACTTCCAACCACCATCCGCGCGGGGACGACGGGCCGCCGACCGTGATATCCCACCGGCCGTTGAAGCCCTGATCGTCACTGGAGGCGCCGAAGCAGCAAATAGCCAGGGCTGCGACGAAAGCAAATCGCACTGCGCTTACTTTACCAAAATTTACGCAGCCTCGGCGATATTAGATATCACCGCCCCAGTTCGGCCCGTGTGTGCAAGAACTGCACGACATTGGCGCGGGTGATAATTCCGTCCAGGTGGTTGCCGCTGACCACGGGAAGCTGATTGACATCGTCACGGCCCATGGCTTCGAGCGCCTCCATCACGGGCGTGGTGGGCGCCACCGTGTGTAGTTGATCCAGCGGACGCATAACATCGGAAAGAGTGGTGTAAGGCCAGCGCGCCCGTTCCAGCGCTTTGATCTCGTGCGCGGTCACTAACCCGGCCACTTCGCTATTTTCCTGCACGACGAAGCACCGTTTGCCGGACCGAAGCAGGTAGTTTTCCACAAACTGCTCGACGTTCATGTTGCCGTCCAGCATGATGCAATCCGCCGTCATCACATCACTGACCCGGACGCCTTTCAAGCCCGCTGTCAGCGCCACGGAACTGGCACTGGCGGTGGCTGCCTGCAGCAGGAACCATCCGATGAAAGCGATCCACAGTCCGCCGAAACCAGCGCCGCCAAAGAAACGGAAGATACCCAACGCGATGAACAGCAGTGCGATCACTTTTCCGACATTCGCCGCCCTCTCGGTGGCTCGCACAACGTCGTGCGACGTCATCCACAGAATGGATCTGAGGATACGCCCACCGTCCAGCGGATAACCGGGGATCATATTGAAAGCGGCCAGCGTAAGGTTGATGTATCCCAGCCAGACGAACATCGCGCTCAGCGGCGTAGCGGGCGTCGCTGGGATGCGCCATCCAACCGCCCATGCGATACCGAGCGAAAACAAACCGATCACCGCGCTCGAAAGAGGCCCCACGATGCCCACCAGGAACTCCGTCTTCGCGTCCTCCGGTTCCTTCTCGATCTGGGCCACGCCGCCCAGTGCAAACAGCGTGATCGCCTTGGTGGTCAGTCCGCGCGCCCGCGCCACCAGCGCATGCGACATCTCATGAGCTAACAGCGTAACGAAGAACAGGAGGGCGGTTAGGATTGAGAGCGCCCAAATGACGGTGGATCCCCATTCCGCGTGGCTCTCCTGAAATTGCGAGCTTAACGACATGGTGATGAGCAGGGCGATCAAAAACCAACTGTAGTGCAGCCCGATTTCAATACCGAAGAGCTTGCCGAGCCGAATGGAAGATCTCATGGATCACCCTCTCCCCTCATTCCATCACGTTCGGAATGACAAACATGAGACGCCTGACGTGCGTCTACTGTTGAACCAGCAGGCCTGACCGCTCCAGCAACGCGTTCGGATCCGGATCGCGTCCCATGAAGCTGCGGTACAAATCTGCCGGATCTTCGCTGTCGCCGCGCGAAAGGATTCGATCGCGGAAACGGCCGCCCACTTCCCGGCTGAAGATGCCGCCGTTCTGGAAGCGGGTGAAAGCGTCGGCATCCAGCACCTCAGCCCACTTGTAGGAATAGTAGCCGGCGCCGTAACCCACCGGGCTTGAAAAAAGGTGAGTAAAGCTGACGATCATCGCGTACCGCTCCGGCAATTTCGCCGGCGTGAACGGCTGCAGGATGTTTCGCGCGAACGCCATGAGGTCGATATTCGAACCCGGCGGGATATTTCGATGCAGCGCCAGATCCAGGATCCCGAATCCCAGCTGGCGCATCTGGGCATTGGCAGCGCGGAAATTGCGCGCGTTGCGCATTTTCTCCAGAAGCTCCGCCGGAATCGGCGCGCCAGTCTGGTAGTGCTGCGCAAACAGATCCAGCGCTTCGCGCTCCCAGGACCAATTCTCCATAATTTGCGACGGCAACTCCACGAAGTCCCACGCCACGTTCACTCCGGCGAAGCCGCGCAACTCCACGCGGGTCAAACAATGGTGCAGCAGATGGCCGAACTCGTGAAAAATGGTCTCGACCTCGCGATGCGTCAGCAGGGCGGGACGGTCCGGTCCGGGCGGCGTCAGATTGCCGCAAATCAGGCCGGCGTGGGGGTCCTGCCGGTCGCCATGCGCCTCACCCGTGATCAGAGTATCCATCCAGGCGCCGCCGCGTTTGTTCTCGCGCGGAAACCAGTCCGCATAAAAAGCCCCTACCAGTTCATTGCCGTGAGGCCGGCTTTCATCGTAGATTTCGTAGTACTTAACCTGCGGATCCCATACGGGCACGCCCGGCTTCTCTATCACCGAGATTCCGTACAGCCGGTGGACAATCTCAAACATCCCGCGTATGACGCTCTCTAGCGGGAAGTATGGCCGCAAAGCCTCCTCGTCGAAATCATAGAGCGCGGTACGCTGCTTTTCGGCGTAATAGGCAATATCCCAAGGCTCGAGCTCTGCTCTTTCCAGAGAAGGCCAGTAAGTCGGCGTTTTCTTTTCTGAAATGCGATTCCGTTTTATGCCTTAAATCCTCCAGGAACAGCTGCGCCCGATCTCCGGCATGCGCCATACGGTCCTCCAGCACCAGATCGGCGAAATCGCGATAGCCTAGCAGCCGGGCCTTCTCGCCGCGCAACTCCAGAATGCTCCGCATGATCGGCCGGTTGTCGTGCTTCTCCTCGGTGGCGCGATTGACGAACGCCTCGTAAACCTGGCGCCTCATCCCCTCGTCATCCAGGTACGTCATCACCGCCAGGTAGCTGGGGGCTTGCAGCGTGAAACGCCAGGACGGTTCCGGTAATCCCTTGGACGCCGCGCTGGCCCGCGCCATGGCCTGGGCGCTTTCCGGCAGCCCCGCCATCTGGCGTTGGTCCGTGATCACCCATTCGTATTGGTTGGTGGAGTCCAGGACGTTTTCGGCGAATCGAATGGTTTGTTTGGTCAGTTCGACATCGATCTCGGCGATACGCTTCTTGCCTTCGGCATTCAATTCGGCCCCATGCCGCCGGAAATTGTCCAGCGTTTTCTCAAGGAATCGTTTCCGGACGCCGGTTAGAGCGCCTGCCTCCCCGGTTCGCGAATAGCTCAACACCGCCTGCCACAAAGCTTCATTGAGCGGCAGCGAGGAGTAGAACTCGCTCACCTTGGGCTGGACGGCGTTGTAAGCCGCGCGCAGTGCCGGCGTCGTGACCACGGCCTCCAGATTACGAACAATCTGCATCGCGTAATCCAGGCGCTCCGTCAAATGGTCCAGCCTCTGCAGTGTGTTGGCGAACGTTCTGCGGACCCGGCTCCGAAGTCAGGCTGTCCAACTCGGCGCGCGCCTCCTGCAGCAGCTCGTCGATGGCGGGCTCCACGTTTTCCGCGCGAATTTGATCGAACGGGATTTGAAACTGAATTTGAAGCAGCGGGTTGGCGGCGGTGGTACGCGTCATTCGAATTTATGCTTTTTATCTTATGACATTCCGTGTCGCCTTACCGAGCCGTGCGCGGCGCGAGCGGTCTTCCTGGGAACAAAGGGCGGGCGTTCCCGCGTATCCTGGTGTGAGGGGAGGGTGAGTGGATTCCGAATACGCCATCGAAACGCAGGATCTCACTAAAGTTTACATTTCCCGATGGAAGCGGCGGGAGGTCCGCGCCATCGACGGCGTTTCGCTGCAGGTTCGCCGCGGCACTATCTTCGGGCTGCTTGGCCCCAATGGGGCGGGGAAGACCACCTTCGTCAAGACGCTGCTCTCAGCGGTCCGGCCAACCCATGGCACGGCCCTGATCTTCGGGCGCAATGCCAGCCAACCGGAGGCGCGCCGTCCCATCGGGTACCTGCCTGAGAATCACCGCTTTCCCACTTATTTCACTGGCGCCGGCATGCTCGATTTTTACGCGTCGCTCTCTGGCGTGGACGCTTCGCGCAGAAAGAAGCTGATTCCCGAGCAACTGGAACTGGTGGGCCTGAGCCAATGGGCCACCATGCGGATCGGCAAATATTCCAAAGGCATGCTGCAACGTCTGGGACTGGCGCAAGCTCTCATTCATTCGCCGTCCATTCTGATTCTGGACGAGCCCACCGATGGCGTGGATCCCGTGGGCCGCCGCCAGATCCGCGATATCCTGGAAGGCTGTGAAGCAGCGCGGCGTCACCATTTTCGTAAACTCGCATTTGCTCGCGGAAGTGGAAACGTTTTGCCGCGAAGTGGCGATTCTCCACAAAGGCAAAGTGGCGCTCACGGGCAAGATGCAGGATCTTACCGCCGGCAAGGGCTACCGGCTCACCGTGCCGCAGCCGCCCGAGGCTCTGGCCGAAGAACTGCGCGGCCGCGCGACATCCATGGCCGTCCGCGACGGTTTGATGGACTTCCAATTTCCGAGCCGCGAATCGGCCAACGGCGCGGTGGATCTGTTGCGCGCCGGGCGCTGTGAAATTGAGGCTCTGGCGCCCACCACCAGCACCCTGGAAGATGTTTTCGTCCGGACTGTGGGAGGCGATGGCGCCGCAGTGAGGAATGCCTGATGGTAACGCTTGCCCTGATCCGCGATACGTTCCGTGAAGCACTGGCGCGAAAAATCTTCTGGGTGCTGTTCGGCCTGTCTACTTTGCTGATCCTGTTTTTCCTGTTCCTGATGCGCATCGATATCGTTTCAGGCGCTACTGCGACGGTGTCGCTGTTCGGACGCCAGACCGGCGCGAACCCGGACGTGAACCGCCTGGTGCGCGGCGTCTACGGCGGTATCGCGACGTTCCTTTATACCTGGGGCATGTTTCTCGCGGTGTTCGCCTCGTCCGGCCTGGTTCCCAGCGTCCTGGAACCTGGCCGCATCGAGCTGCTGCTTTCCAAACCCCTTTCGCGAACACATATCCTGCTTGGACGTTTTGCCGGCAATATTCTGGTGGTGTTGCTCAACAGCGTTTTTCTGGTGCTGGGCGTGTGGACCATCCTGGGCGTGAAAACGGGCATCTGGTCGCCCACCTTCTTGATTGCCATTGCCACCACCACGTTCATCTTCGCGGTGCTGCTGGCAGTGGTGGTGCTCATCGGAGTGTGGCTTGAAAGCGCCGCCGCCGCGACGATGATCACGGTGGCTTTGATGATCATCAGCCCGATTCTGGCGCAGACCAATGTGATGATGCGCCTGCTATCGTCGGAGTGGTCGCGTAATCTCTGGCGGGTGCTCTATTATTCGCTCCCCAAGGTCTATGAGGTGGGCAAAATGACGTTGGACGCGATCCAGAGCCACACTTACGCCGGATTCGCGCCGATCTGGACGTCGGCGGTGTTTGGTGCGGTGATGTTGGGCGCGGCACTGGCGATCTTCGCGCGGAGAGATTTCTAGGTGTCTTACCGAGCCGCGACCGTTAGGGAGCCGGTCCTATTGTTTTGCCTTGCGCTCGCCGCCTGCCAGCCGAGGCAATCGGCTTCTCTGCATATCAGTCCCGCGCTCGAAGCGCTGGTTCCTTCGGATACTGTAGTCGTGTTAGGCGTGAATCTCGCGGCGGTTCGCGACACTACGGTTTACCAAAAACTCATCAGCCGCATTCCCCTGCCTCAGATCGATAGCTTCACGCAACAAACCGGCCTGGATCCGCGCAAGGATCTTTCTGAAACGCTCATTTGCTCCAACGGCAAGAGCGCTCTGCTACTGGTGCGCGGGAAGTTTCGCATTACGGATTTGGAGGCGCGCTTCAAGACGAAAGGCGTCACGCCATCGAACTATAAAGGGACACTCGTTGTTCGGAGATGAACGAGCCGCCATTACATTTCTGGACGATTCCACCGCTGCCGCGGGAACTGTCCCCCAGATCCACAACCTGCTCGATCAGCCCAGCGGCGCTGGACGCGGCCTTCCCTTGGCGCTTCGCGATCTGCTGCGCACCTTGCCCGAAAGCGACCAGGTTTATCGCCGCGCTCACCGGCGGCGTGGAAAATTTAAATTTGCCGCTGCCCCGCGAGGGAAACCTCGGCAATATCTTGCAGGCGCTCCGATCGGTGAACAGCGCCACGATCGGCATGGACCTGACCAAAGGCATGGACGCGATCGCCACGGTGAATTGCAATACCGAGCGCGACGCAAAGTTCATTCACGATCTGGTGCGCGGCCTGGTGGGATTCGGACGCCTCAATACGCCCGATAACCAGCCCGACCTGCTCAAGCTGTACGATGCGATTCAGGTGACCCAGCTACAGGCGCAGACCAAAGTGGCCGCGAATGTTCCGCAGGAGCTGGCCGACAAATTTCTAGACTTGTGGCTAAAGAAGTGAACCGCGACCGTCAGGGAGCGTTGGAACGTTATTTCTTTCCCACCGGCGCGGGAATCGCGTCGCCCAGGTTCATCGATCCGCCGCCTTCACTGACGTAATTGATGTTCCAGGTGGGGATCTCCACTTTGACGTCGCCTTCGATGATGCATTGGCAGCCCAGCCGCGAGCGCAGCGTCAGTCCGGGGGCCATTTGCAAACGGTCCGCCTCGTCGTCGTCCATCTCAGACAGGTTGTCCATGCCTTCTCTCACGATGACGTGGCACGTCGTGCAGGCGCAGTTTCCACCGCAGGCGTGTTCCAGATGAATTCCCGCGTTCAGGCAGACATCGAGCAGCGATTCGGGCTTTCCGTGCTCGTGGTAGGGCAGTTTTCCAGACTCGAACTCGACGGTCTTGCCGTCAATGGTTACCTTGGGCACGTCCCATTATATCGTGTGCGCGCTCCAGAGCCCGTACTGCATACTAATAATCAGTGTTTCATTCCATCGAAAAGAAGATTTCCGCGCGCGCCGTCTCCTTTATCGGAGGCCGCTACAGCCTTTCGGCCCCGGCCATTCTGGAGGAGCCGAAACAGTCCTCGTTCGGCGAGCTGTCGATCACCGCGCCGTTTCACCTGGCGCGGCAGCTCAAGCGGGCGCCAGTCAGCATCGCGAGGGAAATCGTCGCCGAGATCGGACCCATCGAAGGCGTGGCCGCGCTCGAAGTCGCCGGCAACGGCTACATCAACGTTCGCCTGGATCGCGGCGCGTACGGTTACGGCGTATTGCAGGGAACGGCTGAAGCTCGTGAAAGCGTCCCCGGAAAAATCATCGTCGAGCATACCAACATCAATCCCAACAAGGCCGCGCATATCGGCCACCTTCGCAACGCGGTGCTGGGCGACACGTTCGTGCGCATGCTGCGCGTCAAGCGGGCGGACGGTGGAAGTGCAGAATTACATCGACAATACGGGCGTGCAAGTGGCGGACGTGGTGGCAGGCTTTCATTTCCTGCGCAAGATGTCTTACGACGACGTCGTGGATCTCATGCAGCGCACGAGATTCGATTACTACTGCTGGGACCTTTATGCCGAGGTCTCGTCACACCCGGACCTGAAAGAATGGCGTAAGGAGACCCTGCACGCCATCGAGCACCGTGAAGGCGATCTCGTGCATCTGGCGTCGAAGGTCAGCGAGGTAATCGTCGGCTACCACCTCAACACCATGGCCAGGCTCGGGGTCGCCTACGACTTGCTGCCCCGCGAGAGCGACGTCGTGTGGCTCAAGTTCTGGGAAACCGCCTTCGAGCAGTTGAAGGAGCGCAAGGCGATTTACCTTGAGACCGAGGGTAAGAACGCAGGCTGCTGGGTAATGCCGGCCAGCGCTTTCAAGGAGCAGACGGGCGAGGACACGGACGACAGCAAGGTCATCGTGCGTTCAAACAATACCGTTACCTATGTCGGCAAGGACATCGCCTATCAACTCTGGAAGTTCGGCCTGCTCGCCCGGGATTTCTACTACCAATGGTGGGCCGACAAGAACGTGTATATCACGACTGCCAACCCCCAGCCCCCAGTCCCGAATTTTGGCCATGGCGACTCGGTGTACAACGTCATTGACTCGCGCCAGTCCTACCTGCAGGACGTGGTGGTCGCCGGCCTCCGTGCCCTCGGTTACAACCAGCAAGCCGACCGGTCCGTTCATTTCTCGTACGAGATGGTGGCTCTCACGCCCGGTACCTGCGTGGAGCTGGGCATCGAGCTATCGGAAGAAGACAAAAAGAAAACCTATGTGGAGGTCTCCGGCCGAAAGGGCTTGGGGGTCAAAGCCGACGATCTGATCGACAAATTGATCGAGAAGGCGCTCGAAGAAGTGGACTCGCGCCATCCCGAATCGCCCGGCGACGAGCGCAAACAGGTGGCGACGCAAATCGCGATCGGGGCGCTACGCTACTTCATGCTGAAGTTCACGCGCAATTCCGTGATCGCTTTCGATCTGCAGGAAGCGCTCAGCTTCGAAGGCGACACCGGCCCGTATGTGCAATATACGGCGGTTCGGGCAGGGAACATCCTGCGCAAGCTGGCCGAGCGCGGCGAGTCACTGCCTGATTTCGCTCGCGAACTGGATCGGGAAGCCCTGGCTCGCCAACTTGAATCTGAAGATTTTTGGCAATTGCTGCTGATGGCGTCTAAGTCGGATTCGGCCATCGAGCGCGCCATCGCTTCAGGCGAGCCCGCGCATGTCGCCAAGTACGCTTTTCAGCTCGCGCAGGCGTTCAACAATTTCTATCACGGCTACCAGGTGCTGAGCGAAGAGAACCGCGAGAAACGAGTCTTCCTGCTTTGGATCACCGATTATGTGCGCCGGCAACTCGTGCGTACGCTCGCAGTGCTTGGCATCGAAGTTCCCGAATACATGTAGCCGTTCCGCCTTGTCACTTCATGTGCTTGAGGGATTGCTCATTCTCCACACAGAGTTCATCGATCAACTCTGTGTCGACAACGATGCGCTGCTTTAATGTGATAGTCCACGGCTTCGTATAAGCCTTGGGATCATCCACGGTGACCTGGATATCGAGGTGTCCGAAATCCGGGCGCCGGATTTGCTCCCGCACTTTGGCTGCCTCGGTGAGCACGCTTCCATCCCAATCGATCCAGGTGTCGTCGCGCACTCCAATCGTGTCGATCACCAAGGTATCGCCGGACCATCTTCCCGACGAATATCCTTGCAACGAAGGATTCGGATCCACGGGCAACGGCCGTGCGTCCGTGAATACCTGGCGGTAGCCGGCATTCAATTCGTTGAGCATCACCAAGAGACCTGGCTTGTGGACGAACTTCAGCAGATGCGGCATCCCGTACGCACGAAGAAAGTTGTCCGGCAAACACCGGATGTGGGGATCGTCTTTCGCCAGATTGTCGGTGCGCTCTTTGGCCAGGGCCGCAAGCCAAGGCCGATAGGGCAACCCTCCCGGAAGATCGACACCGATATTGGCCATTTGGCGAGAGCCAACGATTGCAGTGGGGCTAGCAGGAGTGTCCGCGTCGTGGGAACTTTGCGGATCCTTCGGTCCTGGCAGATCCTTGGGACTCGACAAGCCATGCGCGCGGCGATCATAGGGCTCTCCAGTGGTCCAGATTCCGGAAAAATCGGGTTTGCCATCTGGCATCCGAGGGGCCGGAGCGAACATGTCCACGCGGCCGTCGGTCTTGCGTGGCACTCCCGCCGTCGGGTACCTCAGCCATTGAGCGGACAAATGAGTCCATACCGGGGACGCGCCCAGAATAACGAGAGCAGCGCCTGCCAGCGCTTTCAGGCGCCGCCCGGGTTCGGGGTTTGAGCGTCGAGAAAGAAACGGATGCGGCACTTGGATAAGGATATACCAACCAGGGCTCCGGCAAAACAGGTCGTGACCAACACGACATCAAGTGGATATAGAATACTGTGGACGGGTGCTTTCTATCGAGCATTGGGGTATATCGAGGATTGAGGTAAAAGGAGAAGCTGTGTTCAAGAAACTTGCTGTAGCGGCAATCTGCGTCGCATTCCTGTGTGGCAGCGCCATGGCGCAGGATGCAAAAACCGTAATCGCCAATGCGCAAAAAGCATTGGGCGATCTGAAATCGATCACGTATTCAGGATCGGCGAAGGACGTGGCGTTCCAGCAGTGCGGAGCCAATGCCGCCGACATGACGTGCCGTGGGCACGCACGATCCAATGCGGCCGATCGACAACTACGTCCGCGTGATCGACCTCACGCGCCCCCGCGTCGCGGCATACAGGAACTACGCAACAACATTGGGCCAGGCGGATCGACGACGGTGACTCCTGGAACCTTTTTCCAGCAGGTGACGCCCGCAGCAGGCCGACGTCTCGAAGCCCTGGGCCGGGTCGCTCGAGTTTTACATCACGCCCTGGGGTTTTCTGAAGGGCGCCGCGGAGAATAACGCCACGGTGAGCCATCGCAAGGTGGACGGCAAGAGCTACACCGTCTTGACCTGGAGCCCGGCGGTGAAGGCGCCTTCCGGCAAGAGCTATGTCATCAATGGCTATGTGGACGACAAGAACATGGTGGATCGGGTGGAGACCTGGCTCGGGGAAAACATCATGGGCGACATGCACATCGTCGCGACTTACTCCGGATGGAAAGACTTTGGCGGCGTCATGGCTCCTTCGAAAATCGTGCAGACGCGCGGCGGTTGGCCCTTCTTTGAAGTGGATGTGACCGCGGCGAAGGCGAATCCCCCCGATGTCGCGACGCTGGTTCCAGCGCCGGCCGGACGGCCGTGGCGGCCGCGGCGGCGGAGGACCGCCCAATCCAGCGCCTATGACCGTCACATCAGAGAAGCTCGGCGACGGCCTCTACCGGCTCACCACCGGGCCCGGCAGTTACGATTCGGTGATCGTCGAGTTCAAGGATTACATCATGATGCTGGAGGCCGGCCAATCCGAAGCGCGCGCCCTGGCCTACGTTGCCGAAACGAAGAAGCTGATCCCGAACAAGCCGATCCGGTACGTCATGAACACGCATCCCCATTCCGATCACACCGGAGGGCTGCCCGTGTTGGTGGCCGAAGGCGCGATCATCATCACGCAGAAGAACAACGAGGAGTTTCTCGAGAAAGCGCTCAACACTCCGCAGAACGCTGATGAACGACACTCTCGCCAAGAACCCGAAGAAAGCGAAATTCGAAACCGTGGAGGAGAAGAGGGTCTATTCCGACGGAACCCGAACGGTTGAGATGTACCACGTATCTCCCGGCGCCTCACTCAAACGGGTTGATCATCGCGTACATTCCCAAGGAAAAGGTTCTGTTCCAAGGCGACTTCTCGGTGAATCCCGGCGAACCGGCTAACGATCACGTGAAAGCTCTGGTCCCGGTTCTGGAGAAGGCTCAATCTGGACTTTGATCGGTATATCAACGTGCACGCCTCCGCTGCTCCGCAGACCAAGGCGGATGTGTGGAAAGCCGTCGGGAAATAATCTTGCAAAGAGGCAGTGAAATGATCCGAACACTCAAGAAGGCGCCTTGCGTTCCACTGGCTACTGCGGCGTTGCTGTTGACCATCACCGTGACGGCCAGCGCGCAATGGGACCCCTATCCATGGAAGAGAGTGCCGCGCACCGCCGACGGCAAGGTGGATTTGAAAGCGCCGGCGGTGCGCACTTCTTACGGCAAGCCCGATCTCTCCGGCTTCTGGATGCCGGAAAATCCCGTCAAAAATTTGCTGAACCTGGCCGCCGATCTGAAGCCGGACGAGGTGCCACTTACGCCATGGGGGCGAAGCGTCCTGGATCAGCGCATCGCAACCAATGGCAAGGATCACCCCGGCGTGTCCTGTCTGCCGTCCGGCATTCCGGAAAAGGACAACATCCCCGATGGCCTGAAGCTGGTGCAGACCGAAGACCTGACGCTTTTGCTGCACGAATCCCGCACCATCTACCGGCAGATCTTCACCGACGGGAGGCCTCTCCCTAAGGATCCACAGCCGACATGGATGGGCTATTCGATCGGCCATTGGGACAAGGACACACTGGTTGTAGAGACGATCGGACAGAACGGCAGGACGTGGCTCGACATGCAAGGGCATCCAGGCACCGAAGCGCTGCATGTCACCGAACGCTTCTCCCGGCCGAGGATCGGCCACATGGACATCGAGGTCACCATTGACGATCCCAAGGCTTATACCAAGCCGTGGACCGTCAAACTGGCCTGGCGCCTGGAACCGGATACGGACCTCATCGAGAGCATCTGCGAAGAGAACAACCGGGACCCGGCGCACATGATCGGAAAGTGACATAAGTCCTGTAATTTGCGGCGCAGGTTGACAGCCCGCCGCGCCGCAGGTAGCTTACAGGTATGACCATTCATCTGAAGCCTGAGCTGGAAGCGTTGATCCAGGAAGACGTGGAACGCGGCCCTTACCAGTCCGTCGACGAATTTGTCGCTCAGGCGGTTCAGATGCTCCATGAACACGAACAATGGCTGGCTGATAATCGCTCCGATATAGCCGTCAAGATTGAGCATGGCTTTCGCCAGGCTGAGCGCGGTGAACTTCTCGATCCCGTCGAGGTTCGTGCGCGGTTGAATAAACGCAAGCAGGCTTGGATGGATCAGAATAGCCGCGAATGAACGACTACCGGCTCACGCCGGAAGCGGAAGACGATCTGTTCGAGATCTGGTGCTACATCGCTCGCGATAATGTGGCGGCCGCCAACCGGGTGGAATCCGCTGTTCACAATGCTTCCTTCTTTCTTGCCCAGCAGCCGCAGTGCGGCAGCCCCCGCGAGCACGTCACTGCCCTTCCAGTCTATTTCTGGACGGTCCAGCAGTATCCCAAGTATGTTGTCGTTTACCGCCCGGAAACTCAGCCCCTGGAAATTGTTCGCGTTTTGCACGGGATGCGCGACCTCAAGCGGCTGCTCTAACGCTGAAAGTACCTTCATCGGCTGACAACCTGAACGGATGCTCAAAAACGCAGCATCCCCCCTGGATGACGACGTATTTTCGCGCGGCTCGATCGCACGCTCGGGGTGCTCGGGATCACAATACCGAAATATTTGTAGAATTCGAAGGTGCGATGCCGCTTGCTAAAATAAGCGACAAGCGTTTACGCGCACAATGCCACTCCTCTATTTCACCGCCTCCCTCTCTTTAGTCCCGGTAGCCGTCGGACTATTGATGCTGTTCATCAGGGAAGCGCGATGGCTTGCGAGTTACCTTCTGTTCTGTTCAGGGGGAGCACTGGTTTCGGGATTTTTGAATCTCTTCATCGTAGGGAGTTTCAATCTCTCTCCAGAAGCCGGTCCCTGGACGTTCGTTTTAAGCTACTTGGCATGCGTTGCAGTGGGAGTCGTTTGCGGTTTCGTTTCTGCCTCGCTCATAAACCGAGTGTTAGGGCTTCGTAGGCCGTCAGCTCCCGTGTTATCGGCACCAACCAAATAGTGTTTGTCTAGCAGCCACCCATCAACCGCGCGGTCTACAATGAAAGTAAATGCCACAATTGAATAGCTTTGGTGCTGCTTCGACGCTCAAGGTCGGAGGCAGCGAGTACAAGTACTACGCGCTCGAGGCCCTGGAAAAGCGCGGCGCGAACATATATCGCATCCCTTATTCCATCAAGATTCTGCTTGAAAACCTGCTGCGTACAGAGAACGGCTCAAGCGTAAAAGCGTCGGACATCGATTACGTCGCCGCCTGGAAAATCGGCGCGCCAGCCCAAGAGATCAACTTCAGCCCGGCGCGCGTGCTGCTCCAGGATTTCACCGGCGTGCCCTGCGTCGTCGATCTGGCGGCAATGAGAGATGCGCTCCGCGCAATGGGCGCCGATCCCAAACGCGCCAATCCGCTCATCCCCGCCGATCTGGTGATCGATCACTCCGTGCAGGTGGATCAGTTCGGCACCACCGGCGCGTTTGAATTTAATGCGCTGCTCGAATTCCAGCGCAATCAGGAGCGCTACGCGTTTCTGCGCTGGGGCCAGAAAGCGTTTCAGGATTTTCGCGTTGTCCCGCCCGACACCGGCATCGTGCACCAGGTGAATCTCGAATATCTCGCGCCAGTGGTGTTTACCGATCGCAAACAGTCGCCCGTGCTGGCTTATCCCGACACGCTGGTCGGCACCGATTCGCACACGACAATGATCAACGGCCTGGGCGTGGTCGGCTGGGGCGTGGGCGGAATCGAGGCCGAAGCGTGCATGCTCGGCCAGCCTATCTCCATGCTGCTGCCTGAAGTGGTCGGATTTAAGCTTAAGGGACGCCTTACCGAAGGCTGCACCGCCACCGATCTGGTCCTCACCGTCACCCAAATGCTGCGCAAGAAGGGCGTGGTGGGCAAGTTTGTCGAGTTTTACGGACCCGGCGTGGCCGCGCTGCCTCTTGCCGATCGGGCGACCATCGGCAACATGGCGCCTGAATATGGCGCCACCATCGGCTTCTTTCCCATCGATCATCAGACGCTCGATTATCTGCGGCTCTCCAATCGCTCCGCGGAACAAATCGCTCTGGTCGAGGCTTACGCTAAGGCCCAAGGCCTGTTCCTCACTGCCGACTCGCCCGATCCCGAATATTCCGACGCGCTCGAACTCGATCTCGGCGCGGTGGTTCCTTCCATGGCCGGTCCCAAGCGGCCGCAGGATCGCATCAATCTTCCGGATGTTAAAAAGAATTTTCTCGATACCTTAAACGCGGCGCAAAAGTCGGCGGAAGTTGCCACCAATGGTTCGAAGTCCACCATCCAAGACGGCTCGGTGGTCATCGCCGCCATCACCAGTTGCACTAATACATCCAATCCGTCGGTCATGATCGCGGCCGGCCTGCTGGCGAAGAAAGCTGTCGAAAAGGGCCTGAAAATCAAGCCCTGGGTGAAGTCGAGCCTCGCTCCCGGCTCGAAAGTTGTCACCGACTATTTGGACGACGCGGGTCTCACGCCGTATCTTGAAAAATTGCAATTCAATCTGGTGGGCTACGGCTGCACCACCTGCATCGGGAACAGCGGGCCGCTGCCGGAGCCGGTGGCCGACGCGGTGCAAAAAGGCAAACTGACCGTGGCCGCTGTGCTCAGCGGCAATCGCAATTTCGAAGGCCGCATCAATGCGCTGGTGCGCGCGAACTATCTGGCATCGCCGCCGCTGGTGGTGGCCTACGCTCTGGCCGGCCGCGTGGACATCGATATGCAAACCGAGCCGCTTGGTTCGGATCAAAACGGCAAAGGCGTTTTCCTGAAGGACATCTGGCCCACCACCGAGGAAGTGCAGGCCGTGGTGAAGCGCTCGGTACGGGCCGAGATGTTCCAGAAACAGTACTCGGAAGTGTTCCAGGGCGACGAGCGCTGGAACTCGGTGAAAGTGCCCACCGGCGATCAATACGATTGGTCCGAGAAATCCACCTACATCCGCAAGCCGCCGTATTTTGAAAATATGGTGGACCCCGCGACGTCGGTCCAGGATCTCTCGGGCCTCCGCGTGCTTGCCATGCTGGGCGATTCGGTCACCACCGATCACATTTCGCCCGCCGGCAACATTCCCGCCGACAGTCCCGCGGGGAAATTCCTGATCGAGCACGGCGTAAAGCCGGGCGATTTCAATTCCTATGGCGCGCGGCGCGGCAATCACGAAGTAATGGTGCGGGGAACGCTCGCCAACATTCGTCTGCGCAACCAGCTCGCTCCTGGCACCGAAGGCGGCTGGACCACGCACGTGCCATCGGGCGAGAAGATGTTCATCTACGACGCGTCGGTGAAGTATCAGAAAGAGGGCACGCCGCTGCTCATCATCGCCGGGAAAGAATACGGATCGGGCTCGTCGCGCGATTGGGCCGCCAAGGGCACGCTGCTGCTCGGAGTGCGCGCGGTGATCGCCGAAAGCTTCGAGCGCATCCATCGCTCCAACCTGGTTGGCATGGGTGTGCTGCCGATGCAGTTTCTGCCCGGCGAGAATCGCGAGTCGCTGGGACTTACCGGCTTCGAGAAGTATTCGATCACCGGCATCCCGCAAGCCGTCGCTTCAGGCGCCAGAGCCCGCGTGTGGGCGAAGTCCGACAGCGGCGAAAAGACCTTCGAGGTGATCGTGCGCATCGATACCCCGCAGGAAGCCGAATACTATCGCAATGGCGGCATCTTACCGTACGTAGTGCGGCAGCTCGCCGCCCGCGTCTGAACCGCGCGCCAGCAGCACACCCGGAGACGACCGGAAGTCGTGCCCGCACGCCGGTCGAAGACGACTCAAAGTTGCCACGGGATCAACATCGACTTGGAAATTCCCCGGTCGTCGTGCACTGGAGAACATCGACTCGAAGAAGACCGGACGGGTGGCGCGTAAGCGAGCGGCGTTAGTCCAACACGCGCACGAACTCGGCCAGGATACGGTAGTCCGCTTCATCGGGATCCAGGTCCCAGGATGGATATTCGGGATTGAGCGATTCCACCAGATCCGCTAATGGCGCCAGGCTGCTTCTTTGTGAAAGTCTCCTGGATCAAACTCCCCGGGTTCCGATTCGGTTTTCTCGCTCCGGTAGCGTTTCACTGTATATTGATCGTTGCTGCCCGATCGCCGGTTTTCAACCAGCACCAACCGGCCGTCGCGAGAGCCGGTAACGCCGTAGCGGAAAACGCACAGCGAACCGTCCGGAATGAGCGGCTCCATGGAACGCCCTGCGATTTCAGCCACAAACATATCGGTGCTCAAGCGCAGGTCTGCGGGCGCCTCCACCCAGCCGTCTTCAGAAATCTCCTGGTTCTCGAGAAACTTTCCAGCGGCGGCCCGCAATGAATAGCGCGGCAGATGCGTGCGGAATTCGAGCACGTTGCTTTGGACGTTCTTCAAATACAGCCGGTCCAGCGCACGTCGGAAGTCTTCTACCAATACCTCTTCGCGATCCGTCACGCGAATCGCGCCCGAGAGGTTCGGATTCCAGGTACTCGAATAGTTTGGCTGCGCCCATCTCATGCGCCTTTTGGGCCAGGTCGTCAGCCAGGGCCTCCAGCACCTCCTGGTCTTCTTCGTCGTCCGCCAGCGACTCCAGATCTCTGCGGAAGCGCAGACGCAGCGAATCGGTTTCCGGATCTTCGAGAAGAATGCCCAGGTTTACCAAGCCCTGTTCAGGCGTCTCGGCCTGCACCATCGAGTACCTGGCTAAACGTGTTCCCAGCCCTGTGCTCGATATTCCCATCACATTCCTATTTAGCCCCTAATGGACATAGATCATCCGCGTTCATCCGTGTTCATCTGTGGTTAACGCTCTTCGCTCGCCATTAGCACTCATCGCACTCATCGCCCTTAGCAACTCATCGGCCGCGCAATCGAATCATTGCACCCCGAGTGGATAGTAGCCCTTCCGTGGCGCGTACTTTCACGTTCGCCAGATTCACCCTGACGTCGATGTTCCGGAACTGCCTTCTTGGCGTCGGTGGCATTGGGAATGTAGCGGATGATGTACTGCGTTGTCACTTCGCCGACCACCGCTTCCACGGCATGATACATCCCGTTCGCGATCTCCGCCGCGTATTGGCCGGTACCCACCTTCAGCGCGTAATTGCCTTCGTCGGAGGGCGTGGATAGGAACCCGGCCACATCCTTGTAAACGCCTTCCAGCGGATATTCCACGCGGCCGCCGGTCTCTTCCGCCAGCCGAACCAGGTTCTTGCTGTCCAGCGTTTGCGAAGCCGAAAGCCACTGTGCTCACGCCATAAATGGTCACCAGATTCCGTTGCGCGATTTCCAGCGCCTCGTCCAGCGTTTTCTTGCTCGAGTTGTCGTGCCCGTCGCCGATGATCACCAGAATGCGCCGCGGCTCAATCGGCTCGCCCTGAATCAGCTTGCGGCTGGTGCAAGCCATATAGATGGAGTCGTAAAGCGCCGATCCGCCGCTCGGCTTCAGCTTTTGCAGCTTCTGCACCATCGGTTCGGGATCGGTGCCGGTGTCCATCAGCAGGTCCGCGGTGTTCGAATAACCGATCAGGTAGCCGCTGAACTTCGGATTGTCGCCTGGAATCAGGTTCTGCACCATCTCGACGGCCGCGTCCTGATAGTTCTTCCAATGCAGGCGGCTGGAGTTGCTCAGATCGATCAGGAATCCCACCACCACCGGCTGGCTGCGCTCGCGGGTGAAAAACTGGATTTGCTGCTCCTTGCCCTCGTCGTAGACGGTGAAGTCTTTCTGATCCAGATCCGACACAAAGCGGCCTTTATCGTCGGTCACCGTCACGGGAACGATGACTTCGTTCACCTGCACCTGGATGGGCGGGGGCGCTGGAGGCTGATTGGCCTGGGGGCCACGTCCGGTTTCTGCGCTACCGGCGCCGGAGATTGCCCAATCAAGGAAATAGCGAGCACCAGAAAAAGCGCGAACCGCAGGTACATGTTTTTGGCCTTGCTCTGATTATAGAGCACAAGCGGAATTGCGAGAAGCCATCCGGGAAACTCCCACGGAGAGCCGAATAGCAGTGATGAGCTTATAACTCTCTTGTAACGTTAAGAATATTCGATTACACTAGTAGGGCTTAAACAAAACCCGCACCGGGGGCCGGCTGGTGAGGACTCAGCTAAGCCGCCGGTTCCGGTGCGGTCAGGATGTAGCGCCGGCACGTCTGACCGGATACTAACTTTCAGTTCCTTCGCGAGCGAGGCCCGCGTCCTGCTATCCTCGCCCAAGAATGCCAAACGCCGCCGAAACCATTCCAAGATGCGAGTCGGATCAGTTTCATTCGAAGAAGCGGCCCAAAAAAATCCCTCTGTTGCAACTCACCGTTCAGAGTCAAAGCGGTTGCAAATCTCGAAAGCACCGGTTCCCGCAAGCACGCCGTTCACCAGCCCGCTCATGACCCCGTCCCGCTCATTGCAAGCAGAGGGCAGGTTTTAAAGGTCACTTCATCAATTCGGTCACCTACAATGCACGTCGCGCGCCACGGGGTTCGTGCTTTGTTTTGACATGCCTCTCCGGGGAATGTCTTGAGGCGGCTGGCAGCTAGGCCTGTGTCAGTGTGACACAATTGGGGATTGGCAATTAGGGCTTGGGTTACAGGCTTTGTCGTGGTCGCTTCCGCCGTTGTGGCAGGCCCGAGCCTTCTGGCCCAAGACGAGGAGTATCGCGTCTATACCGAGCATCCCCGGCTGATCCTCACCGCCCAGCGGCTGCGCCTGCTCAAGCGCGAGCGCGAACGCGAATCCCAGCGCTGGCGGCAGTTCGAGCTGCTCGTCAAGGGCGGGGCTAGCCTGCCGGAGCCTGGCTTCGCACTGGCGCTCTATTACGCCGTCTCGGGCGACAACGCCGCGGGCAAACGGGCCGTGGAATGGGCACTGGATAGGCCAAGGCCGATGACCTGCGCCAACTGGCCTTGGTCTACGACTGGTGCCAGCCGGTGCTTGACCCCCCAGCAGTCCGTTGCGCTGCCGGCGAAGATCCAACAGCTGATCGAGAAGCGAAGCGGCAGATAGCCTGGCAGCCCGTCGCGATCGGATCCTGGCGCTCATCGCGACGGCCGACGATCCGCCACTCCGAGGAAGCCCCGCTGCGCGAAGTAGTCGAAAAGTGGTGGCGCGCCGGATTTGCCCGGTCGCTGGCCGACGGCGGCACGGTGCCTCCGCTCCCCGACCTGTATGCGCTGCTCGAGATCCTGCACGCCGTTCGCGACAATCTGAAGATCGACCTGCGCGACGACGCTCTCGATTACTTCGCGCACTTGCCCATCTATCTGATCGCGGGCAATTATCCCGCCCCGTACCGGGCGCCCGAAAACGAATTCCGCATCCCGGTCTATCAGGGTAACGGCCAGCCCGACTTGAATCGCGCCGCGCTCGCGCGTGCGGCCGGCTTGAGCATGGTGGCCTACGACAACAACGGTCTCGAAAATCAATTTCTGCAAGGCTGGCTCATCCAGGACCGTTTCCTGATGATGACTCCCTTCGGCGCGCCCTACGAGTTTCTGTGGGCCAATCCCTACCAGCCTGGACTCAGCTATTATCAGCTCCCGCTGGTGTTTCACGACCCCAATTCCGGAACGCTGTTTGTCCGATCCGCCTGGGATGAAGACGCCGACTGGTTCGGCTTATACGCAGGCGTCGCCGAGTTGTTTCACAACGGCCAGGTGACGGTGGTGAACCAGGGCTCCTCCGGTTCTTCCACCCCGAAACCACTGCGAACTGGGCGATGCCAGCGTCATCTTCGGGCGCACTCCGTTTCAATTTCCGATGGACGGCGGGGAACGATGCTGGTGATCGGGTTGAAGCCGCGCCAAGAATATCTGGTGGAAACCGACGACGAGGAAATGCGCGAGAGTCTCGACGGATCGCGCTGGAACCTTCGTTCTGCAATATCCCGCGGGCCGCGTGGCCGGCGTGCGCGTCCACGACTGAAGCGACCGTGAGGGAGCAACTCCGGCTCTACTTAATTTCGAGAACTTCTTTTTCTTTGGTCTTGACCGCCTGATCCAATTTCGCGGATGTAGTTGTCGGTCAGTTTCTGGGTCTCTTCCAGCGCGCGGCGTTCCTCATCTTCGCTGATGAGCTTGTCTTTCAAAAGCTTCTTGACGTGCTCGTTGCTGTCGCGGCGAACATTGCGCAGCGCCACGCGATGATCTTCGGCGATGTGGTGGACCTTCTTCACCAGATCCTTGCGCCGCTCTTCGGTGAGCGAGGGGATGGGCACTCGAATGAGCTTGCCGTCGTTGGAGGGATTCAATCCCAGGTCGGCCCCGCGGATGGCTTTCTCGATGGCCCCGATTTGCGAGACATCAAAGGGCTGCACCGTGATCAAGGTAGCGTCGGGCACGTGCAGCGTCGCCAACTGGTTGAGCGGCATGGGCGTTCCGTAGGCCTCGGCCCGCACGTTGTCGAGCAGGCCCATGGAGGCGCGTCCGGTGCGCACTCCGGCCATTTCGTGCTGCAGGTCCGACAGCACCTTGTCCATGCGGGACCTGGCTTGCGTGTCGATTTCCTTGGCGTTTTGAAAGTTGTGAGCGGTCTGGGGTAGTTGTGGAGGGTTCGTTTTTCATGTCGCGGCCTAGTGAATTAAATCTTAGTGAATGAGCGTCCCGATGGGCTCGCCCATGCTCATACGCATTATATTGCCGAACACATTCAAATTGAAAACCAGGATCGGAAGCTGGTTGTCGCGGCACATGGCCACGGCGGAGGCGTCCAGCACCTTCGAGCGCTTTCGCCAGCACGTCGTGATAACTGATTTCCGGGTACAGCACGGCATCGTCGTGACGCAGCGGATCTTTATCGTAAACGCCGTTAACGCGCGTGCCCTTGGCGATGACATCGGCGTGGATCTCGAGCGCGCGCAGAGTGGCGGCGGTGTCGGTGGAAAAGTAAGGATTGGAAGTTCCGGCCGCGAAAATCACGATGCGGCCTTTTTCCAGATGACGAATGGCCCGGCGGCGGATGTAAGGCTCGGCCACCTGATGAATCTGGATGGCCGTCATCACGCGGGTGGGAACGCCGGTCTTCTCCAGCGCATCCTGCAACGCCAGGGCGTTGATCACGGTGGCCAGCATGCCCATGTGGTCCGCTGCGACGCGGTCCATTTCATGGCCGCCGCCGAGACGCCGCGAAAGAAGTTGCCGCCGCCCACCACCAGCCCGATCTGCACGCCGGTCCGGGCCACTTCGGCGATCTCTTCCGCCAGGCTCTTCACCCGGTCGGGATCGATGCCGAAGGAACTTCCGCCGGCCAGAACCTCGCCGCTGAGCTTGAGGACGATGCGCTGGTATTTAGGCATGGAACCTCTCCCTGACGGTCGCGGCTCGGAAAGTCGCGTTTGCCATTAGGCCGATGGCGGGGTTTGCTCCGCGGTTTCTTCGATCAAAGCCGCCTCTCCTACTTTAAACCGGACGAAGCGGGAAACCGAAATGTTCTCGCCCAGCTTGGCGATCGCGGCTTTGATCAGGTCGCCGACGGTGGTGGCGTTGTCGCGAATAAACGGCTGCTCGTAGAGGCAGATCTCTTCGTAGAACTTGGCCAGGCGACCCTCGATGATCTTGTCCACCATCTTCTCGGGCTTGCCTTCCTGTAAGGCCCGGCCGCGCTGGATGTCGCTCTCTTTGTCCAACGCTTCGGCGGTGACGTCTTCCTTGCGGATGAATTGCGGATCGGCGGCGGCCACCTGCATGGCCAGGTCCTTCACCAACTGCTGAAAATCGTCGGTGCGCGCGACGAAATCCGACTCGCAGTTCACCTCCACCAACACGCCCAGTTGCGAGCCGGGGTGAATGTAGCTGCCGATGATCCCTTGCCGCGTGCTGCGCGTGGCCTTGCTTGCGGCCTTGGTGATGCCCGCTTTGCGCAGAAAGATTTCGGCTTCGGCCAGATTGCCCTTGGTCTCCAGCAGGGCTTTCTTGCACTCCATCATGCCCGCGCCGGTCCGGTCGCGGAGTTCCTTCACTAATTTCGCGCTGATTTCCATGGCTTCTTTTCGTATTCGTAATTTTAAGTCCACTCCCTCACGGTGGTGGTTCAGTAACGCGCGGGCAAGCAGCGAGCGGGTTGCTAGCTATCCGCCCGCCGCCGGCCGCTATTCTACCGTTTGCGGGGTGCTGCTGACCGTCTCGCTGGCTTCCGATCCCGGGCCCTTGCGGGGCAGGGACATGGAAGGCAGATCTTCGTCGGAAAGACCTTCCGACATGAGCTGATCCAGTTGTTGCGGATCAAACTGCGCGTACTCGAGATTCTCTTCGCTGGGAGTTTCGTCGGTGACGATCTTCTCGGCCACGAAATCCTGTTCGGTGGCGAGCGCCCGGCCCTCGATCACCGCGTCGGCCACCTTGGTGGTAAACAGCCGGATGGCGCGCAGAGCGTCGTCGTTGCCTGGAATCACGTGATCCACTTCGTCGGGATCGCAATTGGTATCCACCACCGCGACCACCGGAATTCCCAGCCGCCGCGCTTCCTTCACCGCGATGGCTTCCTTGTTGGAATCGACGACGAACAGCACGTCGGGCAGGCCCGACATGTCCTTGATGCCCGCCAGGTTCTGCTGCAGGTGTTTGCGCTCGCGTTCCAGCCGGCTGGCTTCCTTCTTGACGCGGCCTTCATAGCCCGCGCCTTCGGCCGCCATGACATCCAGTTCTTTCAGCCGCTTGATGGACTTTTGCACCGTCAGCATGTTGGTGAGCAGGCCGCCCAGCCAGCGCTGATTGACGTAGTATTGGCCGCAGCGAGTGGCTTCTTCCGAGATAGCCTCCTGCGCTTGCCGCTTGGTTCCGACGAACAGAACGGTCTTGCCTTGCGCGGCCGCTTCGGCTACATAGCGCATGGCGTCTTTGAACAGCTTCAGGGTCTTTTGGAGATCGATGATGTAGATTCCGTTACGTTCGCCGAAGATGTACTCTTTCATCTTTGGATTCCAGCGCTTGGTCTGGTGCCCGAAGTGAACGCCGGCTTCGAGCAATTCCTTCATGGAAATTGATGGCAAACTGCCTCCTTGGTTACTGGGTTACCGGTTTCGCCCGATCGCATCCTGCGCACACGGCCCAAAGCGGAATTTGTGTGCGCCGGACGAAATCGGCCGCTTACTGTTGGTGGCGCACGCACTCCTGCGTGCGAGTCCTTAACTACTCTTGGAGAACTGGAACCGCTTGCGCGCGCCCTTTTGACCGTACTTCTTACGCTCGCGAGAGCGCGGGTCGCGCGTCAGAAGTCCAAGCTGCTTCAACTTCGGACGCAGCTCGGAATTGAATCCAGCAACGCGCGGGCAATGCCCATCCGCGCCGCGCCGGCCTGGCCGTTGGGTCCGCCGCCATCCGCCAGAATAAGGATGTCGAACTTGTCGGCCACCTCGGCCGCCAGCAGAGGCTGGCGAACCAGAGCGCGAGCCGCTTCGTTGACGAAGTAATGATCGAAGGCCCGCCCGTTCACCGTAATCTGGCCTTTACCCGATCGCAAAAAGATGCGCGCGACCGCAGTTTTGCGGCGGCCGGTTCCTAAATATTGAACTAATCCTGCCACTCAAATACCTTCCTCGATGGTTGCTGGTTGGGAGTTGAAGAAGGCGGGAAAGACATTCGGAGCACTACGATACCGACAAAGCCACCGGCTGTTGCGCCTGGTGGGGATGCTTGTCGCCTGCATAGACCTTCAACTTGCGATACATCTGTTTACCGAGCTTATTCTTCGGGAGCATTCCCGCGATGGCGTGCTCGATGATTCTTGTGGGACGCGTGGCGCGCATTTTGGCGGCGCCGACTTCGGTGAGGCCGCCGGGATAGCCGGAATGGCGGCGATAAAGTTTCTGGCTTTCCTTGCGGCCGGTGAGCTTTACCTTGGCTGCGTTGATCACGATCACGTGATCGCCGGTGTCCAGGAAGGTGGTGTAGGTGGGCTTGTGCTTGCCCATCAGGATCATCGCCGCGGCGCTGGCAATCCGGCCGAGAACCTGGTCGGCGGCGTCGACAACGTGCCACTGGCGCACGATTTCCCCTTCGGACGGAATAAGAGTTTTCATAAGGACAGACCTTCTCCCTGGGAGACTTGCGGTCAATTTAGGTTACCGAATCGGGCGGGGGGGTGTCAATTCGGACCAGTGCTCCAAACGCGGCCATAGAGTCCCAGTGTCAGCAGGCAACACTTTCCACAGGCCGCGCCTGACTTCGTCTTGTAATTGCCGCGCGGTCCATCCGGTGTATCCGGCGTAGATCCGAAAGGTACGGGACGGCTCCCCGCTCGCGATCCGCCTCAACAGCTCCGCCTTGTTTGTGATCACCGAAAAGAACGGCGGAGCCTTCGATCGGACCAGTCCCCGAACGCCGATGGCGATCGGCCCGCCCGCATACACCGTTATCGATTTGCCTTTGGCGTCCGGCAAGACCTCCGAAATAGGCACGGCCGTCGGCTTATTGAGCATCAGGCCGAGAGCGGATTCGGAGTCGTAATGAATCAGAAGGATCACGCTACGCGCGAAATCGGGATCGTTCGACTTGGCCGTCGCAACCAACAGCGCCCCAATCCCGAGATTGGCGCCGTTCAGGGCAACCGTTCCGACCAATAGCCAACAGCCAAGCGCCAACAGCCAACGAGCCAATCCCAAACCTCACGCCGCCGGCGTAGCGACAAACCGGTAACCGACCCCGCGCACGGTTTGCAGATGTTTCGGCCGGGTGGGATCGTCCTCAATGTAGCGGCGCAGGCGAACGATGAAGTTATCGATCGCACGCGTGTCGGTGTCCTCGTGTAGTCCCCACACATTTGCGAGCATGGCCTTGCGCGAAACGCGCTTACCCTCGTTGTCGATGAGATAGCGAAGAACGTTCGCTTCCATCAACGTCAATGGGAACACCTGCTCGCGCACGCGCAGCTCCAACCGGTCGAAGTCCACCGACTTGTCGCCGAAAGTGAACGTGGGCGTCAATTCTTGGGCCGGCTCCGGGAGCGGTTCGGTGGGCGACTCCACCGCGGCGCGCAGCCATTCGCGACGCCTGAGCAGCCCGCGAATGCGCGCAATCAAAATGGACAGCTCGAACGGTTTAGTCAGATAATCGTCGGCGCCGGCCGCGAAACCTTGCAGAACGTCATCGGGATGGCCGCGCGCGGTGAGCATCAGGGTAGGCACAAATTGGCCAGACTCGCGCATCTGCGAGATCACTCCAAAGCCGTTGATCCCGGGCAGCATGACGTCCAGAATCACCACGTCGAACGCGGGCGCTTCCGACTTCAACTTTTCCAGCGCCGCTTCGCCGGTGTCCACCAGTTGGACCTGATAGCCTTCGGCTTCCAGATTGAATCGCAGTCCTTCGGCGAGATGCTGCTCGTCCTCTACTACTAAAACCCTGCTCATTTAGTCATTTTCACGATGGGAAGCTGCAGGATAAAAGTGCTCCCGCGGCCTGGGCCTTCGCTCTCCGCCCAGGCGCGGCCACCGTGCCGCTTGGCCACGGATCGAACGATATACAGCCCCAGGCCGGTGCCCTTTACGCGCGTCGCCAGCGGTCCCGGAACGCGGTAGAAGCGCTTGAAAATCTGTTTCAGCTCCATCTTGGGAATACCGGGCCCTTGATCCCGCACCCGAACCGATACGAACTTATCGTCTACGGCGGCTGTTTCTACTACCACCTGCACCGCGCCTCCCGAATATTTCACAGCGTTGTCGATCAGGTTCGATACGGCGGCGCGCACTTCGTCCAGATCGCCCATGACGGTTACAGCGGCACCGGGCCGGTACTGGAGCGCTTCGGGCAGCAGCCGATGCAGCGTTCGCGTTCGTGTGATGCACTCCTCGATGACGCCGTTGAGATCGATGCTGCTCAGGTGCAGCCTGCGATGGCTGGTGGATCCGATGCGGCCGGTGCGCAGAACCTGTTCGATGGTTCCCAGCAGCCGGTCGCTGTCTTCCACCATGGTGCGGTAAAACTCCTGGCGCTTGGACTCTTCCACCGGGCGGGTTTGCAGCGTTTCGAGGTACAGGCGAATGGAGGCCACAGGAGTTTTCAGCTCATGCGTGACCGCGTTGATGAAAGCGTCGTGCTGTTCGTTGCGCCGGATCTCGCGAACCAGAAACGTGGTGTTGAGCACCGCGCCAACGATGATCGTCAGAACCAGCAGCGAGCCGAGGAACCGCAGGATGCCGGTATGCCAGCCCAGCAGCACCCAGCCGATGTATAGCAGGACGATGACTAAGATCAGCCCGACGCCGAGCGCGATGAAGAATGCGATGGACCTGCGGCGTCCGGCAACAACCATAACTCCAGAGTAAGATAAACCGCTCCCGCCAGTCGCGCTTTGGGATTGGGGATTAGGAGTTGGACGGCGTTTTTAAGTGTGCCTATCCGCCAACCCCGGAAGGGCGCGAGCCGCGCGAACCGAGCTAGTTAAGATAAACCGCTCCCGCCAGTCGCGCTTTGGGATTTGGGGATTAGGGGCTGGCCGGCGTTTTTAAAGTGTGCCTGCCCGCTAATCCCGGAGGGCGCGAGCCGCGCGAACCGAGCTAGTTAAGACAAACCGCTCCTGCCAGTCGCGCTTTGGGCTTGGGGATTAGGGGCTGGCCGGCGTTTCTAAACTGTGCCTGCCCGCTAATCCCGGAGGGCGCCAGCCCGACCCTTACCAATCCCGGGAGGCGAGCCCTGTGCGAGCCGACCCTACGCCGCTTCGCGCTCGGGGATCGCGGTGTGAACCTTGGCCACCCGCACCGCTTTCGCGATACCCAGGAACTTGAGGATCGAAATCTGAATCCAGGAGAAATCGATCTCATACCACGCCAGGCCATGCCGGGCCGAGGTGGGATGCGCGTGGTGATTGTTGTGCCAGCCTTCGCCGAAGGTGAGCAGTGCGATCAGTACGTTATTGCGGGAATCGTCGCGGGTGCTGAAGCGGCGGCTGCCCCACATGTGAGTGACGGAGTTCACCGTCCAGGTGGCGTGCAGGCCGAAGGTGAGGCGCATGCAGGTACCCCACAGCAACAGCGGAAGCCCGCCAAAAACCAATAACAGCGCGGACACCACGATGATCGGCACCCAATGGTACGTGTTCAGGGTAGAGTAGAACTTATCCTTCGCCAGATCGGGCGCATACTTCGCCATCACTTTAGTGTCGTTATGCTTGGATTCGCCCACCAGCAGCCAGCCGATGTGCGACCACCAGGCGCCCTCGCGAGGCGAATGCGGATCGCCCGGCTTGTCGGAATACTGGTGATGGATGCGATGCGTGGCCACCCAAAAAATCGGGCCGCCTTCGAGCGACAAGGTTCCGCAGAAAGCCAGGAAATATTCGAGCGCGCGGGGCAGCTTATAAGAACGATGCGTGTGCAGCCGATGGTAGCCCATGCTGATCCCCAGGCCGACGCTGGCCCAATAGAGCAGAATCGATATGATAAGTGCGTGCCAGCTAAACATGAACAGTGCAGCAATGGCGCCCACGTGCAAAACAACCAGAACGCTGACGATAGCCCAGTTCAGTTTCCGGTGTTCGTAGATTGCTTTGAATGTCGGTCAAAGAAGTCTCCCTGAATCCCTAACACTTAAGTTCCAACGTAACAGGGAAGTCTCAAGGCGTTTGTAAGAGTTGTGTAATACCGCGTTCAGTTAGACCAAGAGTGATTTGGGTACCGAGTGGTTTGCCTTAGAACCACTACTATTCACTGCCTGAGGCATAATCTAGGCCCCGCGGCTATACTCTAGCGCCTGCGGCTATACTCTAGCGCCTGCGGCTATACTCTGGCGCCTGCGGCTATACTCTAGCGCCTGCGGCTATACTCTAGCGCCTGCGGCTATACTCTAGTGATGCCCGTCTCCGTAGACACTCTTCGACTGCAACTCGATTACTCCGCTTGGGCCAGCCAGCGTTTAATGGATGCCGCCGCCAAGCTCTCCCAGGAAGAACTCACGCGCGATTTTAAGACCGCCGACAAAACCGTGCTCGATACCCTGGTCCACATCTATGCGGCCGATCGCATCTGGCTGGCGCGAGTGCTGGCCGAACCGCGCGCGACCTTCGTCGATCCCGAGGATCGCGACCTGACATTGCTGCAAACCGAGTGGCCGGCGCTGCATCAACGCTGGAAGCTTTGGCTGCGCGATTTCAAGGATGACGACGCGTTGCGGGTGATCGAATATAAGGACATGAAGGGACGTCCCTACTCGCAGCCGGTTTGGCAGATTCTTCTGCACCTGGTGAATCACGGGACGCATCACCGCGGCCAAGTGTCGGGGTTTTTGCGCGCGATGGACAAAACGCCGCCGCCGCTGGACCTGATCGCATATTACCGGGCGCTCGCCTAATTTATGCCAGCCTCCGGCGCGCCGGTCTGTCCGAAGTGTTCGGAAGAGGTTCGCGACGGATGGAGGGTTTGTCCGAACTGCGCGGCGCCGCTATCGGCGGAGACACAGACGGTATTTGACCAGTCCTCGTCGGCAAGCAGCGTGGAAGAAGGCCGCTTCCCCGCCGGAACGGTTCTTGCCGGGCGCTATCGCATCCTTGGCTTGCTGGGACACGGCGGCATGGGCGAGGTGTACCGCGCTTTCGACTCATCCTGAACCAGGCCGTCGCCCTCAAGTTTCTCGCCGCTGCGGAAATTGGTGAAGCCGCGCTTGCTCGATTCCGTAATGAAGTCCGCATCGCCAGGCAAGTTTCCCATCCCAACGTTTGCCGCGTCTACGATATCGGATTCGTCGAAGGTCTCCACTTCCTCTCCATGGAATATCTCGACGGCGAGGACCTGGATTCACTGCTGCGCCGCATCGGGCGATTGCCGCAGGACAAAGCCATCGAGTTTGCACGCAAGATCTGCGCCGGTCTGGCTGCGGCGCACGAACGCGGCGTGCTGCATCGGGACCTGAAGCCATCCAATATCATGATCGACGGCCGCGGCCAGGTAAGGATCGCCGATTTTGGTCTCGCGGCCCTCGCAGCCGAGATCCCGCTCTCCGACCTGCGCAGCGGCACTCCCGCCTACATGTCGCCGGAGCAGAAGGCGGGCAGGGAAGTGACCACGCGCAGCGATTTATATTCGTTGGGCCTGGTGCTGTACGAAATGTTCACCGGTAAGCGCCGGACCAATACCGACACCAATCCTACCGATCTGGTAAAGGATCTCGATCCCACCGTCGAACGCGTTATTCTCAGGTGTCTCGAAGAAGACCCCAAGCGTCGGCCTTCGTCGGCCCTGAGCGTGGCGATGGCGCTTCCGGGCGGCGATCCCATCGCTGCGGCGCTCGCTGCGGGCGAAACTCCGTCGCCAGAAATGGTCGCCGCCTCGGGCGAGAAGGAAGGTTTCAGTCCGCGAACAGCGGTGTTGTGCTTCGCCGGCGGCATCGCCTTGCTGATCTCGTCGCTTTTTATGATCCAAGAAACAAGCCTGCTCGGGTCAAACCGAGCCGAGATCAATATTCCCGCCGACGCCCTCGCCTTTCGCGCTCAAGACGTTTTGAAGCAGTTGGGCTATGCCGAGCAGCCCCGCAGCGCCTTCTACGCATTCGACTGTTGCGACCAGGCCAACCTGCTTTACATAGAGAATCAAACCGCACGCCGCGATTCGCTGCTCTCCAGCCATCAGCCTGCCGTGATTCGCTTTTGGTACCGCCAGCATCAGGGCCAGCTTCTCGCGGACCTCGCGACAGACACGGTCACCTACGATCTGCCCGCCAACCTGGAGCCGGGCATGATTCGGTTGGCGCTGGATGCCAAAGGCAGGCTGATCGCTTTCGATGCTCGTCCCGAAGATAATGCTCGTCCCAAAGATGACGCCACCGGAGCGCCTGCCACGCCCCCGTTCGATTGGAGCAAACTCTTCACCGCTGCTTCGCTCGACATGGCGCTGTTCACGTCCGTAGCGCCCGAACACACCCCGCCCATGGCTTTCGATTCCCGCGCTGCCTGGACCGGAACATATGCTCAGGGACGGCCCGAACGGATTCGCGTGGAAGCAGCCGCGTGGCAGGGCAAGCCGGTGTTTCTCGATATCGCCGGAGATTGGCGACCCGACGAATCAACCTCGCCCGCGTCTCGACGTTCGGCGGTGCTTGTCTTCGCGTTGCTCTGCGTAATCGCCGGAGCCGTACTGATTGCCTGGCGAAACCTGCGCCTTGGGCGCAGCGACTGGAAAGGGGCGGGAAAGCTCGCTGCCTATGTATTCGTGAGTTCGGCCGGCGCTGGCCTTCTCACCACCACGCACGTCGCCAGTCCTTGGGAGTTCCGGCTCCTTGTTTCCTCCGTCAGTACGGCGGCATTTATCTCGGGACTGGTGTGGCTGGCCTACATAGCGGTCGAGCCTTACGCGCGCCGTAACTGGCCGGATTCACTGATCTCCTGGAATCGTGTTCTCGCTGGGCGGTTTCGCGATCCGTTGATCGCCTCCCACGTCTTGGCCGGATTTATCGCCTTTTGGGCCGCGGGTCTGCTCGTCGATTTGGTTTCCGCCGCGGTATCCGCCGCTCCGATCGCACCTCCCACTACCAGCATCCAGGCGATGAACGGTGTTGCGACCTTCGCTGGCGGCGTCTTGGCATCCGTCGGATATGCGCCGGTGCAAGGAATGGCATTCCTAGTGCTTGCCATGTTGGCTCGTCTGCTGCTCCGTAAGGTTTGGATTGCGGATTTGGTTGCGGCACTCCTGCTGTCGCTCAGTGGAATTGCGGTAGACACTAGCAATCCATACCGCTTAGCGGCCACCTCGGCGGCCTATGTGCTTTTTAGCTACGCATTCTTTTGGTTGCTTCGCCGTTTTGGGTTCTTGGCGGTGGTCAGCATGTGGCTGATGAATAACCTGGTGGCCGCCGGCCCGTATACATCGCTGACATCCTGGTACGGCGGACGAATGATGCTCGCCAGTGGAATCGGAGCGGTCATCGCAGCCTGGGCGCTGTGGGTGATCCTTTCTGCCCCGCGTCGTTCCGAATTTACGTCGGCTCCTGGATAAACCAGCCATCTCTAATCAGCCACCACCCCCAGCCAATATGATATGCTAATGGCTGTATTGGCATGCTTCCCATCGGCCAGCTAGATCCAAACGATAAGTCGCCCCTTTTCCGCCAGCTGCACGCACAGATGAAAGGGATGATTGAGTCGGGAGTATTGCTGAAAGGCAGCCGTTTACCAGCCACTCGCGAACTGGCCAGCCAAATTGGACTGAATCGGACCACCGTTTCGGCCGCCTATGCTTTGCTCGAGTCAGAAGGCCTGATCACCGGACACGTGGGGCGGGGAAGTTTTGTGGCAGGCGATTCCACCGGCTCCTTTGAGCCCGTTTCGCCATCGGCGCCTGCAAGCTTCTCGCGGTCGCGTCCGTCGGAGTTGCTGTTTCCTCTCGAAGAATTTCGCAAGACCTGCGCGGAGGTGATCGCGAGCGATGACGCCGCGTCCATCCTGCAACTTGGTTCGCCCGCGGGGTATCCGTCGTTGCGCCGCTATCTGCTCGAACAAGCGCGGGTGGAAGGCACGGCGCAGGAGTCCGACGACATCCTGATCACCAGCGGCTGCCAGCAGGCTTTCGATTTGCTGCAGAGGACGATTGGCCAGGGCTCGACCGTGCTGATCGAAGACCCCGTGTACCTGGGAGTGCGCAGCGTGTTCGAGCGCGCCGGGGCACGCTTGGTGGGTGTTGCGGTAGGGCCGGACGGCATCGATCTGGAAGCTCTGGAGCGAATCATCGCGCGTGAGCGGCCGCGCCTGTTGTGCGTGACGCCGAATTTTCAAAATCCGACCGGCGCCACCATGCCGCTCGGCCGCCGCCAGGCGTTGCTCGGAATCACGCAAGCCGCGGGCGTGATGGTGATCGAGAACGACATTTACGGACCGCTGTGTTACGAGGGCGAGCCGCTCGCGTCGATCAAGCATTTGGATGAAACGGGCGATACGATTCTGCTTGCGCAGTTTTTCGAAAGTTGCGTTTCCGGGATTGCGCGTCGGCTGGGTGATTGCGCGGCGCTCGCTGATCGAGAAACTGACGGAGGCCAAGCAGTGGAGCGATCTGCACACCGATCAGCTCTCGCAGGCCGTGCTGCTGCGTTTCGCCGAATCGGGGCGGCTGGAGGAGCATCGGCGGCGCATGCTGATAGCTGGACGCGAGCGTTTGCAGGCGGCGCTGGAAGCGTGCGAAAAATATATGCCGGCGGGCGCGCGATTCACGCGGCCGCGCGGCGGAATGAATTTGTGGATCCAATTGCCGGAGTCACTGGATGCGGGCGAATTGCTGCCGCGCGCCGAACGCGAAGGCGTGACGTATTTGCCCGGCAGGTATTTCGCGGTGTCGCGGCCGCAACCGAACGGTCTGCGGATCAGTTTTGCCGGGATGACGCCGGAGGAAATTCGTTCGGGCATGGAGACTTTGGGCCGGATATTTCAGAACGAACTGAAGCGCGTTCGCGCGCACGCGCCGCTGGTGGAAAGCTGCTGGCGCTAGTCTAGAAAACTGGAGAGGGAGCTGCTAATGTACATGGACGAAACGTTTCGATTGAAGGTGGGCCTGGCCGAGATGTTGAAGGGCGGCGTGATCATGGACGTCACCAACGCCGAGCAGGCCGTGATCGCGGAGAAAGCCGGCGCAACGGCCGTGATGGCGCTGGAACGCGTGCCGTCCGATATTCGCAAAGACGGCGGCGTGGCGCGCATGGCGCCCATCAGCAAGATCCGCGAGATCATGCACCAGGTGACCATTCCGGTGATGGCCAAGGCGCGCATCGGACACTTCACGGAGGCGCGCATTCTGGAAGCGCTGGGCGTCGACTACATCGACGAAAGCGAAGTGCTGACGCCCGCCGATGAAGAGCACCATATCGACAAGCGCAATTTCAAAGTGCCGTTCGTGTGCGGCGCGCGCAATTTGGGTGAAGCGCTGCGGCGGATCGCCGAAGGCGCGGCCATGATTCGCACCAAGGGCGAAGCGGGATCGGGCAACATCGTGGAAGCGGTGCGCCACATCCGGACCATCGTGAAAGAGATGAAGCAGCTCACGGTGCTGGGCAAGGAAGAGCTGGTGGCGGAATCGAAGAAGCATCAGGCGCCGCTGGAACTGGTCGAGTGGGTGGCCGAGCACGGCAGGCTGCCGGTGCCCAACTTCTCGGCCGGAGGGATTGCGACGCCAGCCGATGCGGCCCTGGTGATGCAGCTGGGCGCCGAAGCGGTGTTCGTCGGCTCGGGAATTTTCAAATCGTCCGATCCGGAAGCGCGCGCCCGCGCCATCGTGAAGGCGGCGACGTATTACAACGATCCCGCGAAGCTGCTCGAAGCGAGCGAAGATCTGGGGACGGCGATGTTCGGCCTGGACATCGCGAAATTGCCCGAATCGGAACTGATGCAGACGCGGGGCTGGTAGTGAAGAAACGGGTGGGCGTCCTGGCCTTGCAGGGCGATTTTGAGGCGCACCAGCGCGCTCTTACACGGGCCGGGGCGGAGGCGTTGGAAGTGCGCTCGGCGTCGGATCTGGAAGGCGTGGAAGGGTTGGTCATTCCCGGCGGCGAGAGCACCACGATGATGAAGCTGCTTGCAGAGGAAAATCTTCTCGAGCCGTTGCGCCAGTTCGGCCGTGAGCACCCCATTTTTGGAACCTGCGCGGGAGCGATCCTGCTGGCGTCCCATGTAGCCAACCCGCCACAGGCGTCTGTTGGGAACCCGCCACAGGCGTCGCTCGGACTGATGGATATCGACGTAGAGCGCAATGCGTACGGGCGTCAGCTCGACAGCCGCATCGCGCGACTCCAGGCGGAAGGCATGGAGGGCGACCTGGAAGCTGTTTTTATTCGCGCTCCTATTATTCGCCGTGTGGGCCAGAGCGCAACCGTGCTCGCGAGTTATCAGGGCGATCCGGTGCTGGTGGAGCAGGGCAGGCATCTGGCGGCAACTTTTCATCCGGAACTCACGGACGACTCCCGGGTTCACCTGATGTTCCTGCGGAAGATACCTTGATTAAGTACGAATCGTGTCCTCTTCGGTAAACTGGAAGGCAGTGGCCAAGACTCGCGTATTGTTTTTGTGTATCGGTAACGCCTGCCGCAGTCCCATGGCGGAAGGCTTCGCGCGCACTTACGGGGCGGATGTGCTCCACGCGCAGAGCGCGGGCCTGGCCCCGGCGCTGGCCGTCGCACCGCTGACGCATCACGTGATGCTGGAGAAGAACATCGACCTGGGCGACTGCTATCCCAAGGAGTTGCAGCATGTCGACGGCCCCATCGATCTGATCATCAATATGTCGGGTCACGTTGTGCCCGCGTCAGACGGGGAGCAGATGGAACTGTGGGACGTGCGCGATCCCATCGGCGAATCCGAAGCAGTGTTCCGCCAGGTGCGCGATGAGATCGAGCAGCGCGTGCTGCAACTGATCGAAAGGCTGTGCTCGCGCAAGCCGGCGGCATCGGAAGCGCTGCCCGCGGCTTCACAGCCCGCTCTGTCAAAGGTTGACACTCGGCGGCGGCCTACCCGACAATAAGATCGTCCCACCCATCAAGCGGATGTGGCGGAATTGGCAGACGCGCTAGATTCAGGTTCTAGTTCTCGCAAGGGAGTGGAGGTTCAAGTCCTCTCATCCGCACCAATAAAACAAGTCAACACGCTCGGCCAGTTAGGCTCGCCGCTCAAGCCGAGGCGATTGACTCCCTCGCCTTGTTCCCATTTATTCGCTGGCCAAGGCCCGGCGCACTATTGCCGGCTCTTTCGCTATAACCGTCAAATAGGCGCGGGCGGCTGAATCGGGCTGCCGTCCGCCCTGCTCCAACTCAACTTTGCCGCGCTGGTGGGCGAGGACCAGTTTCATTTAGATGGGCCGCGATTTGCCGTAGTTGCTTCTTCTCATCCGCGGTCAGATCCGTCTTGTCGTTCTTGCCGTTCCCCTTTTCCCTTCGCTACCCGCAGTTGCATGACCGAGATCTCGGGCGCATACCGCAGCGCGGTATAGGGATTCGGGCCGTGAACCGGGCGGGGCGCTTGCGCGCGATAATATTCGGAAGGCAACGCCGATGCGGATATCATGCCTGTGAGATTATCATTGTGCTTCGCGCTGTTGAGCGCTGCCAGCGCCATGCCGCAGAGCTGCACGAACAATTCCGGAGCCTGTCTGGCAACACTGACCAACGCGGCTAGCTTTGAGGCTGGGTCTGTCGCGCCGGGAGAGCTGGTCACATTGTTTGGAACCGGGCTGGGGCCTCGTCAGGGGGTTCAGCCGCAGGCCACGCTGCAGAGTCCCTTCCCAACTCAAGCGGCAAATGTAGAGGTGACTTTCGACGGGACGCCGGCGCCGCTGCTGTGGGTGCAGGACGCGCAGATCAACGCTGTGGCTCCGTGGTCGCTGACGCCTGGCCAGACCACGCAGGTCTGCGTATCCTACAGCAACTCGAAGAGCTGCCTGACCCAGCCAGTGGCAGAGACGGCTCCGGCCGTGTTCACGGTGGACGGCACTTACGCTTCAGCGGTGAATCAGGACGGAAGCATTAACTCGATAGACAACCCCGCGGCGAGGAACTCTATCGTTTCGGTGTGGGCGACCGGGTTGGGCCCGATCACACCGCCCCAAACCGACGGTATGCTGGTGGGTTTTCCCCTGCCCCTTAATGTTCTGGAGGCCGAAGTCCAGGGGGTTTACCAATTGGGAATTCCGTCCCCAATTAATTTCAACGTGGTATTCGACGTCACTTATGCGGGACCCGCGCCCTACCTGGTTGCCGGTGTCGGTCAGATCAATTTCCAGGTTGGCACATTTCCTTCCAATGGCATGATTTATGTGACCTTGCCGTCGTCACAAAGCCCGCCCTTTGCGCTTTACATCCAGTGATTCAGGTTCTAGCAACCGCGGTTATGACCGGCACATCTCAAGCCGCGCTTGACGACAATTCACGCACTATCTCGTAATTGCGCCCGCGGGGTGCATCGGCGATGAACTGGATCTCGAAGCGGCGACCGTCCGGGTGCTGCATGATTTCGATGCTTGTCTTGTGATCTCGATAGAAGAGGGGAAGCCCTCGAGACAAAGCTCCGTCACGGGCGCGGTCCCAAGCAGCTTCTGCCTGACGCGTGAATTCTAGTACGACCAACATCCGGTGATGTCTATTCCAAGAGCGATGCTCCCAATGCTGTCCATGGGCTGTTCATTCGGCTATCGCCCGTTGACGCCAACCCTTGGGTGCTGCTGCCGTCGCTGCTGGGACCAGAATCACCGGTGTGGCTTTGTAGCGCTCGGCCATCTAATCTTTACTTTGGGAGATGAATGCCAGCGCCTCTTGATAGCGCTCATGCGAGTTGGACCGACAGCAAGGGCGATACTAGAAAGCAATGCGCGTCGACTGGTGAGAGCGCGACTAATGGAATAATGCCGCATCTTGTTCGGCGAGTATACCTCGCGCGTTATGGCGGAGCCAGGGTCTCGCAGGCATATAATTTCGATCAGGAGGTCAGATCCGTGACTCCAAACGTTGCTGCCGCCACGGCATTTTTCATGGCTATGAAGAATAAGGATCTGTCGCAAGCACCACTGGCAGAGAACGTCTCGTACAACGGTCCGCTCTCTGGCGAAGTAATTCAGGGGCGCAATCATGTGTCGCGTTTTCTGGGCGTCTATCTACCGATAATCATCGACGTCCACTTAGTTCGCCAGATCTCCGAAGATGATTCCGTGGCTACGGTGTGGCGGGCGGAGACCAGCTTCGGTCTGATTTCGATTGTCTATATTTTTCGCCTGGAGGCCGGTCAGATCGTGCAGATCGAGGCGTTTTACGATCCCAGGGGTTTCCTCGACCGAATGGGAATGTGGACCGGCGCCTGATGCCGCTCTCGACAGGCGACAAACTGGGCCCGTACGAAATCCTCGCGCCCATTGGTGCGGGTGGAATGGGTGAAGTTTATCTTGCCAGGGATACGAAGCTGAAGCGCGAGGTGGCGCTGAAGGTGTTGCCGGAGTCCTTCGCCGGTGACCCGGAGCGCATGGCCCGATTCCAGCGAGAGGCCGAGGTCCTGGCTTCGCTGAATCATCCCAACATTGCGCAGATCTACGGCGTCGAAGAACGTGCTCTTGTGATGGAGTTAGTGCCTGGTGAATCTCTGAAAGGACCGCTGCCGCTTGAAACTGCACTGAACTACGCCAGGCAAATCGCCGATGCGTTGGAAGCCGCGCACGACAAAGCCATCGTTCATCGCGACCTGAAGCCGGCCAACATCATGATCACGTCCCAGGGATTGGTCAAGGTGCTCGACTTCGGCCTCGCCTCCGTTCTGAACCGCGACATTCCGAGCCGCCACCGTGAGGGAGCGGACGCTAACAACTCGCCGACGCTCACAATCTCTCCCACTCGCGCGGGGATGATCCTGGGTACCGCGGGCTACATGTCGCCGGAGCAGGCTCGGGGGAAGCCGGTGGACAAGCGTGCTGATATCTGGGCGTTCGGTGTGGTGCTGTACGAGATGGTCACGGGCCGGCGATTGTTCGAAGGCGAGACCGTTTCCGATACTCTGGCGCACGTGCTCACCAAGGAGCCGGATTGGGAACAGGTTCCGGCGAGAGTGCAACGGCTGCTGGAAGCGTGCTTGCAAAAGGACCCCAGGCAGCGGCTGCAAGCCATCGGCGATTGGCGGCTTTTGATCACGGACCTGCAGCAACCAGCAACCTCCTCATCACGTTCGCGGTTAGGTTGGGTAGCGTGGGGCGTTGCGGCGGTTGCGACTGTTGCTGCCGTGGGACTGGGTTGGGTCGCGTACCACCACTACAGCGAGGAAACGCAAGTCCTCAAAATGTCCTTGCAAACGCCGGAGAAGGCGCAGTTTGACAGCCCCGCCTACATTCCCGCGATTTCACCCGATGGCCGCCATGTGGCTTTCGCGGCCCGCATCGACGGGCAGGTTAGTCTCTGGATTCGCGACCTGGACGCGCTCAACACCCGCCAGTTGCCTGGCACCGCTAACGCGCGCTACCCGTTCTGGTCTCCGGACAGCCGCTGGGTCGCGTTTTTTGCCGATGGCAAGCTCAAGAAGATCAACCTTGCTGGTGGTCCGGCGCTGACTCTATGCGTCGCTCAGGGACGCCTCGGCACTTGGAGCAAAGAGGACGTCATTATCTATGGGACCAGCGGGAGCCTTTTCCGCGTCCCTGCCGCGGGCGGAAACCCCATGGAGTTGGGCGGGCCTGGCCAGACAGCTTCGGAGAGCGGCCACCGTGCGCCGTGGTTTCTACCCGACGGCCATCATTTTCTCTACATGGCACGGGACACCGATGCCCAACAGACCCGGATCTATGTGGATAGCATCGACGCCAAGGCAGGCTCGTCCCGGCGTGAGGTTCTGGCCGCCAATTCCAACGTGGTCTACGTGCCCTCGGCCCATGCCACACTGATGGGCGACAGCGACGGTTATCTTCTGTTCCTGCGGGAGCGCACCTTAATGGCCCAGCCCTTCAACGCCGCGAAGACGCAGACCACCGGCGATGCAGTGCCAATCGCCGAGCAGGTCGACGATTGGCAATTCAATAGCGATCGCCAGGGCCAATTCTCCGCATCGCAGAACGGCATTCTGGTGTACACCTCCGGCGCGGCTGCCGGCGGAAACGTGCAACTGACTTGGTTTGACCGATCCGGTAAGCCCGGTGGCACGGTAGGAGCTCCAGGCGTCATCCGAGGGCTGGCCATTTCGCCCGACGGCTCCACCGTTGCGGCCGATCGCCTGGATGCCTCAGCCGTGCGCGATGTCTGGCTTTACGACCTGGCGCGCGGAACTGCGTCGCAGTTCACGTTTGGGCCAGCCAACAACCAGTATCCGGTGTGGTCTCCGGACGGCAGCAAAATCGTCTTCCACTCCATGCGCGATAACGGCAAGCCATACCAGAAGGCGTCAAGCGGTGTTGGGCCGGAGGAGGTTTTGGACCAGGATCCGCGGAATAATCACGTGGACGACTGGTCCCGCGACGGCCGCTATTTGATCGATGAGGTGCAGGACCCGAAGACCAGCACCGACATCCAGGTGATTCCAACGTTTGGGAACAAGAGACCCTTCACATATATAAACACCGCGTCCTTCGAAGGCGACGCCAAGGTCTCCCCCAATGGCCAATTTCTGGCGTACGACTCTAACGAATCCAAGCGCTATGAGGTGTACGTGCAGACCTTCCCGGAGCACGGCGGTAAGTGGCAGGTCTCAACCGGAGGCGGCGCATATCCCGTCTGGAGCCGCGACGGCCGCGAGCTGTATTTTATCAGTGCCGACCTCAAGATGATGGCAGTCACAATCAGCAGCAGCGGAAAGAAGTTCGAGGCGGGCGTGCCCAAACCGCTGTTCGAAGTTCGCGCGTCCAGTCAGTTCGACGTCGGTAAGGACGGCCGCTTCCTGATCAAAGTCCCACAAGAGGCCGCCTCGGTGAACGTGCCGATCACGCTGATCGTCAACTGGCAGGCCGGGCTTCCGCGCCCCAATTGGATACACTAAGCTGAATCCGCGTATGTCTTCTCAAAGACCCAGTGCGATATGGCGGTTCCTGCTCGCCGCGCGGCCGGAGGGGCTGCCGAAAGAATCCGATTTCAAGCTCGTGGAGGCGCCGCTACCCGCACTGCAGCCGGGCCAGGTGCTCGTCAAGACCGTCTACCTCTCTGTCGATCCCTACATGCGCGGCCGCATCACTGGCGTCCGGACCTACGCTGATCCGGTCCTGGTGGGCGATGCCATGGTCGGCGGAACCGTGGGCCAGGTGATCGAATCAGGGGATCCAAACCTTCAGCCGGGGGATTACGTTGTGGGTGCTTGGGGCTGGCAGGACCACGCGGTGGCCCCCACTACGCAAGTCCGAAAATTAAACCCGCAGCTCGCACCCGTGTCGACGGCTCTCGGTGTCCTCGGCATGCCTGGGATCACCGCCTATTTCGGCTTCCTCGACTTGTGCCAGCCGAAAGCGGGTGAGACTGTCGTGGTCTCAGGAGCGGCCGGCGCGGTGGGATCGCTGGTTGGGCAGATCGCGAAGATCAAAGGCTGCCGGGTGATTGGGATCGCCGGAGCTGACGACAAGATCAAATACATTGTCAACGAACTGGGTTTCGATGGCGGATTTGACTACAAGACCACCAGCGACTACGTCGCAAGGCTCGAAGAGCTGTGCCCGAAAGGGATCGACTGTTATTTCGACAACGTCGGAGGCGCCATTACCGACGCGGTTTTCACGCTGCTGAATCTGTTCGCGCGGGTCTCTGTCTGCGGCCAGATCTCGCAATACAACTTGCAGGCGCCTGAGCCGGGCCCCCGCCTGCTCGGCCAGATCCTGGTGAGGCAGCTCAAGGTGGAAGGCTTCATCGTCACGCGCTTTCAAGATCGCTGGGCGCAGGGCGTGGCGCAGATGGCCCAGTGGCTCGCCGAAGGGCGGATCAAGTATCACGAAGACATCGTGGAAGGCTTCGAGAACACCCCGCGCGCGTTCATCGACATGCTGGAAGGCAAGAACACCGGGAAGATGCTGGTGAAAGCCTGACCTGCGCCTGATAGGATATTCCGATAGGAGTTCGAGATGAATTGTCGATTTCCAGGAGTGGCGCTTACGGCAGCGCTCGGATTAGTGATGTTCCAGGCACAGGGACAGACGCCCCCGCCTACCGCAGACCCCTACGCAAATAACCCGGATGCGGGAAAGTTGCAGTTCCCGCTCGCGGCGCCCGCCGGCAAGGACTCAGGAGCAATTACCAAAGCGCCCGCCGGCGCTGTCAATCAGGGCATGCTCGATCCCGCCAAATGGAAATACGGCCCGGCCTTCGATGCGGCGCCGGATTCCAAGATCTGGAATCCCGTAATGCTCAAGATGATGAAGGGCGAGAAAGTGACTGGCGGCACCGTATTCAGTTCCGACAGTCCGGAAACTTATTGCGCGATGGCAAATGCCGGCTACGATTTTATCTGGACCGAGATGCAGCACGACTCGCGCGACTGGGAAGCGGTGGGCCGAATGTGGAAAGCGTGCCCGCACGCCAAAGCGGTTCCCGGCGTGCGTGTGGCCTACACCGATGAGCGGGAAATCCAGCATGCCATGGATCTGGGCGCGCTGGTGATCGTGATTCCCACGGTTCGCTCCGTGGAAGAGGGCAAAGCCGCGCGAGACTGGACCATGTTCCCACCGCTCGGGAAGCGCAGCCAGGGTGGCGGCCAGGCCTTCGATCCCGAGATGTGGGGCAACGTGCCGGGCGGGTATCGCGCCACTATTAACAACAACGTCGTGCTGATCGAGATGATCGAGACGCTGGATGGCGCGGTGGCGGCGCGCGAAATCGCCGGCATTCAGGGCGTCACCGCGATCTTTGCGGCCAGCGGAGATCTGGGCAATTTCTCCGGCTACAAGCAGGGCACACCCGACTACGAGCGGCTGATCAACATCGTGCACGACGCGGCGCTGGCCGCGGGCAAGCGGCTGTGTGGTCCGTTCGCATGGCGCGACCGGCCTGATTTCACCTGTTTCCAGAATGCCAGCGAGACGGCAGCAATCGCGCGCGGCGTCGCCGCCGAACTTGGGGCCGCTGAAGGACACGCAAGGCAAGCCGGAAGTGGGACCGTACGCGCCGAAGAAGTAGAGATCGTTCTACCAGGCCCGGACTCTGCATGGAGGGTAGCGCGTAGTTGGGCAGAGTAGAATTGTTCCAATACCCATGGCCCTCTCCGCAGGTGACCGGATCGGCCCCTACGAAATCCTCGCGCCCATTGGCGCCGGCGGCATGGGCGAGGTGTATCGCGCCCGCGACACCAAGCTCGACCGCGACGTAGCGATCAAGGTTTTGCCGGCGGCCTTCGCCCAGGACCCCGAGCGTCTCGCGCGCTTCGAGCGCGAAGCCAAGGTGCTGGCCTCGCTCAACCACCCCAACATCGCGCAGATTTACGGCATCGAGGATCGCGCACTTGGTGATGGAACTCGTCGAGGGTCAAACCCTCCAAGGGCCGCTCCCGCTCGAGACCGCACTGAACTACGCGCGCCAGATCGCCGATGCTCTCGAAGCGGCCCACGAAAAGAACATCATCCATCGCGACCTGAAGCCCGCCAACATCATGATCACGCCCGCCGGCGTCGTCAAAGTCCTCGACTTCGGCCTGGCCGCAGTGGCCCAGTCCTCCGATCCCTCGAACCCCGCGAATTCCCCGACCCTCACCATCTCTCCCACTCGCGCGGGGATGATCCTGGGCACGGCGGCGTACATGCGCCGGAACAGGCTCGCGGCAAGCCGGTCGACAAGCGCGCCGATATCTGGGCCTTCGGCGTGGTGCTGTTCGAGATGCTGACGGGCAACCGATTGTTCGAAGGCGAGACAGTTTCCGACACCCTGGCGCAGGTGCTCACCAAGGAGCCGGATTCGATCGCGTTCCGGTCAAAGTTCGCCGGCTTGCTGCGATCCTGCCTGGAGAAAGATCCAAAGAAACGGCTGCGCGACATCGGCGACGCGTGGGAGCTGCTGAGGAGGCCGAACCCGCAACTACCGCGCCCTCACGGTCACGGCTCGGGATGGGGATTTGGATCGCGGCGGCGGCCGTCCTGGCCCTCGTGGCGGCGGGCGCCTCCTGGATCGCCTATCGCGCGACGCGCCCCGCCGATCTGAAGCCGCTGGTGCGCTTGAACCTCGATTTGCCGAGCTCGACTTTTGCTCTCTCGCCCGATGGGACGCGGATCGTTTACTTACAGCCGGGAACCGGCGGAGGCGCACCCCTGCTCGCAACCCGGCTGCTGGCGGATTCCAACGCGACCATCCTTCCGGGAACGGAGAATGCCGCGTATCCATTTTTCTCGCCGGATGGTCAGTGGATTGGGTTCGCCGCGAATGACCAGCTTCAGAAGGTCTCCATCCGGGGAGGCGCGCCCGTCCCTCTGGCGGCCGAAGCTATTTTCGACGGGGGTGCTTGGGGAAGGGATGGCTCCATCATCGCCGCCGTTGAACATTGCGGCCCCTCTGATGCGAATTCCGGACACCGGAGGCGTCCCCGAGGAAGTGGTGAGGCCGGACGAAGCCGGTGCGGTCGGCTTAATGCTCCCTCAATATCTGCCGGGCGGCCATGCCGTTCTTTTTACCGCTATTTTCAACACTGGCACGGGGGTCTACGTGAAGAATCTCAGCACCCGGAAGACCCAGCGCTGGTTGAGAATGCTCTCAGTCGCTCTGCTACCTTCCTACCGGGGAGTCCACCGGCCACATTGCGTATCTGAGCCAGGGAACGCTGTTCGCCAGGCCCTTCGATCCCAGCCAGGCTTGTGTTTCTCGGCCCGCCCCAGCCAGTGTTGAGCGATGTCGCCACGCTTCTGGTTCCGGCGAGCGCCTCCGTCCTTTTCCTTTTCTGAAACCGGCAATTTTCTTTACCAAATCGGGCAGGCCGCCAAGCAGGCCTGGCCCGTTCAATGGATGGACAGTTCCGGCGCCACGCGGCCCTTACTCAATACGGAAGGAGCCTATTCGCAGCCCAGATTCTCGCCCGATCCGGCGGGGCAGTTTCTCGCATTGGTGAAGGGAGGCGCAGACTGGCCTGGGCGAAGTTTTGGTCTACGACTGGAAGAATGACGTCACCGTAACCCTGACCAGACCGGGGAAACCGGGCGGCTATCCAGCATGGAGCCCCGATGGGCGGCATCTGGCGATGAGCACCGGCAAGAGCGTCGTTTGGGTGCGATCCGATGGGTCCGGTGAGCCTCAACGGATTCTGGAAGGGAAGAATCGATTCTCCATGGCGTTCGATCTCTCCGGATGGGCGCTACCTGGCGTTCGCTGAAGTGGGCCCCGAAACTCTATTGGACGTATGGGTAGCGCCCTTGGATCTCAGCAAGCCGGATCAGCCGGTGGTGGGCAAACCGGAACTGGTGGTGGGTACTCGCGGCAATGATCTATTCCCGGTTTTTTCGCCGGACGGAAAATGGCTCGCCTATGTCTCCGACGAATCCGGGCGCTTCGAGGTCTACGTGCGGCCGTTCCCCGGACCCGGCGCTGCCCGTAACATATCGGTAAATGGGCGGCGACTTCCAGCTTGGTCGAGCAACGGCCACGAGCTGTTGTTCACTGAACTTCGGGGCACGGACTTTGGCGACTCTGGCAACATTATGGTGGTGGACTATCGCGTGAGTGGTGATGCCTTCGTTGCCGCGCGGCCTCGCGTGTGGAGCAACGCCCACCGCCGGCGGGTCGGCGCCATGCCCGTCTGGGCTTTACACCCCGACGGCAAGCGCATCGCCATGTTCCCCCCGGAGGCAGCTCCGGAAAATGCCGGCGGACCGCGCTTCGGCTTCCTGCTGAACTTCTTCGACGAGGTGCGGCGGCGGGCGCCAGTAGGTACCGGCCGTTAACTTAAGAAGACAAGCGCCACTTCATCCGGGTGTAGGCGATCTGGAAGCCTTTCCGCTCCGCATTGCGTTGGGACTCGCTCCCCGCTTCGGCCACCATCATCGCTAAATCACAGCCGTGCTCAAAGGCGTATCGCATTCGCTCCTGAAGAAGCGCCGCTTGCAAGCCCTGACGGCGCATTTCTGGAACGGTAGCCGCACCGGCGAATAGAGCCACTCCGTCATGAATCCATAGTGATCCCGCTGCGCCGGGTTGGCCATCCAGCTCGGCGAGGAAGCACGGGCTATTCTCGCGAGCTGAGGAAATAGCCGTGGTTTGAAGCAGGAAATCGAGAAGTTCCGGATGTTCGTGAGTCCAGCCCCTGGCGCTTATGGTGGACCAAAGCTGCGCTTCTTCCGGGCCTGTTACGCGCACTCTGATATTGCCGTGCTCTGTGGCCGCTGGTTTCTCAGTGGGCCGATACAGAACGTTGCTGATCTCGATAGGCCGGTAGCGGCGAGCGCAGAGCAGGCTGAGCGCGGCGCTGCCCACCAGCGGGCTCACCTCGTGATGTACCTCGGCCCCGCGCTCGAGAAAGAAGCGCTCGATCTCATCCATAGTCGCGGCGGTCAGTTCCTCGAACAGGCCGAGTCCGAATGTCTGAGTGACAGGAGAACCGATACCATCGAACACCGCGTAGGCTCCCGAGCATTCCATCCACTCGGAACTGCTGTCGGGGAATAGACGGCGCCGGGCTACGGCGAACTGGGCGCAGGCGTGCCCTTCGGCCCGCTCCAAACGTTGCGAAAGTGCGAGGTCGGCGAATGGCGTCACGTTTGGTATGGTACACGTCTCGTGTGTGAGCCGCAAAGCCGGAGGCGTTTACCGTTGACACCCGTCAGACAAAGTGGCTAAACTTCCCCATGCCGCTTGATTCCATCGCATCAGATATGATTACTAAGCATCCCACCCGCACCCGACGCCTGAAGAACCTCGCAGAGCCGTTCCCGGCGCCGGTGAACGCGCTCGAGTACCCGCGATTTGCGGGTATTTCAACGTTCTTTCGACTGCCAAACATTTCCGACCCCAATCGTTTGGATGTCGCGCTGCTGGGCATTCCATTCGATGGCGGCACCAGCTATCGCACGGGGCCCCGGATGGGTCCGCGCCACGTGCGCGATCAGTCGGCCATTATTCGGCCTTACAACCCGGTGCTAAAAGTTAGTCCTTTCTCCAGCCTGCGCGTTGCCGACTGCGGCGATCTTTCCGTGAATCCTATCTCCATTGAGGACACCTACGACCGGATCACGAAGGGTCTCAAGCCGGTGCTGGACGCGGAAACAATTCCCATGTGCGTGGGCGGAGATCATTCCATCCTGCTTCCGATACTTCGGGCGATTCATGCCGCTCACGGGCCGGTTGCGTTAGTTCAGCTGGATGCGCATTCCGACACCTGGGATCAGTATTGGGGCATGAAGTATTCGCATGGAACGCCGGTCAGGCGAGCCATCGAGGAGAATCTTCTTGACGAGTCCCATATCTTGCAAGTTGGACTGCGCGGCCAACTCTATAGCGCCGAAGATATGGACTATTCCAATGAGCACAACATCCAGATGATAACCGCGGAAGAATTTCACGAGCAGGGCCTGGACCTGGTGCGAGAGAAATTGAAAGGCTTCGGCGATGTGAAGACCTACCTGACGCTCGACATCGATGTAGTGGATCCTGCCTTTGCGCCGGGAACTGGAACCCCGCAGGTGGGAGGGTTGTCCAGCGACCAGATTCTCAGGCTGGTCAGGGCGCTCAAGGAGCTTAATCTGGTGGGTTGCGACCTGGTGGAAGTTTCTCCGCAATATGACTCGGCGGAGCTGACCTCCCTGCTAGCTGCCAATCTGCTCTTCGAACAACTTTGCTTGTTTTGTTTTTAGTGTCCGTGCGCGTCGGACGATATGAGCACGACGCTGATCAGCGCGCAAGCAACACCTACTGCCTGCAGGCCCGTTATCGATTCGTGAAATACGACGGGAGCTACCAGCACCACCAGCAGCGGGTACATCGCCGTGATCGGCATCACTAGTGAGGCCTTGCCGCCGGCCGCCATCGCTGCCATCAGCGTCCAGGCCCCCAAGCCAGTGAACACGCCATTCACCAGCGCCCACACCAGAGCTCCGGAAGTGTAATGAAACGGCGACGGAGCGCTGTACAAGAGGGGCTCTAACAGGATGAACCCGACGACGGACCATACCAGAGCGCTCTCCGCCGAGATGAGATTGGTGGCCAGCTTTTGCACCACGCCCAAAGTGCCGTAGAAGAGCAATACCAGAAGCGAAAACCAAAGCCAGGCGTGCATGGTTATAAGGACAAAATCACAATCGCGGCTACCGCAAATACCATCCCAACCGACTGGCGGGCGGTGATCCGCTCGCGCAGAAACAAAACCGCCAGCACTACCGTGAACATCGGATATAGGGATGTCGCCGTGGTCACAACCGCTGTATTTGAGCCGCCGCGATAGGCGGCGTAGAGCGCGATCCCTCCGGCGCCCAACAGCACGCCCGCGATCGTTCCAAGAACCGCGCCTCTTTTGCTCGGTTCCAGGCGGAATCGGTGCGCCGCGAATAAGACAATTCCGAACGCCAGAAAGCCGAACGCCGACACGAACTGCATCATGTTGGCCGGCAGCTCATTGGATCCGAACCGTGCGCTGATCGCAAAACCCGCCCAACAAAATGCCGAAGCGATGGAATACCAGAACCATTTTTCCTGCAGAGTCTTCATAATCCGCTTTGTGTAAGCTTAGCGGAAAATACCGTAGTGGGCTACTTGAACTTTGTGGTTTGCTGCGTGTGGCAGTCTATATCCCGGCAAGATACGCAATGAAGATTAGGGCAAGGATTCCATCGAACGCTCCGACGATCGTCATCAAAACCGTCCGTTTAAGGGGGCCGAAAAAGACGAGAGCCACGATGACAATTTTTTCAAGGATGGAAGCCGTCAGGATCGGGACGCGAGTGTTGGGGAAATATGCACTATAGACTGTAAGCGCACAGACGACAAAGAGCAGCGCTCCCCAATGCCGGGTGAAGAACATCAACGGACCGTCAACACCTTTAACGCCAAACACTAATTGCAAGATCAACTTTGGGGAAATAAGTCCGGCGAGTCCGCCTCCAGCCGTGAAAACTCCAGAGACGATGAGAATCCATCCGATGGACGATGTCAGCATCCGAATCGAGCTTTTCTTTCGATACCATTGATGACGGCGCGGAACAAATGATCCATTTTTTAATCGGATATCGCAGCTTGGGCTCGTGGGCACGAATCAGACTAAGTAGCCCACTACCGAAAATACAGACGCGGTTCAGCGCGCGCGAATCGCCTGGCCTGGTGCGACGCCTTCCTGCAGTTTTCCGTCGCGGACCACGAACGTGCCATCCACCAAAACGTAGCGAAAGCCCTCGGAATACTGCGCCGGGTTTTCGAAGGTGGATTTGTCGATAACTCGCGCCGCGTCAAAGACTGCAATATCGGCGTCGGCGCCGGCTTTGAGACGGCCCTTCTGGCGCATCTGCATGGACATCGCTTCCAGGCGCTGCGCAGGCATCAACGAGCATTTGCGAATCGCGTCCATCAAGGAGAGGACTTTCTCCTCGCGTACGTAATGTCCCAGGATGCGGGCATAGGTGCCCTGACCGCGAGGATGTTCCAAGGAACCGTCGCTGGCCACCATGACGATGGGGTTCGCAACCGTGAGGCGCACCATCTCTTCGGTGTTGCCAAAGCGGATCACCGTGCCGCCCTGCTGGCGGTAGCGGACGAAGGAATCGCGGGTAAGCCGCTCGCCTGTAGCTGGCCAGAGCAAGCTAGCGAAATAGCCGGATGGCTGGCTTTCCCAATCGGAGAACGCCGCGGATTCGATGTGCGTTGCGGAGGCGATGTACGGGTACGCCTCGGTCGTGATATCCAGGCCGCGCGAGCGTGCGCCTTCGATCATACGCAGCGCCTCGGGTGTTTTGGACGTTGCCGCGCTGTTGATATGCACGATGTGCAGCGGCGCGCCTGAGGCCGCGGCGTTCGCGATCACCTCCTGCAGCGACGCGATCACGTTGCCGGCGCGCATGTGAACAAACACCGGACGTTTGAACTTCGCGGCCAGATAAAACAGGTTCAGAATCTCGTCCGGTGTAGCAGTGGGCGTGTAGGTGATCCCCATGCCCAATCCGAGCGCGCCTTCGTCCAGGCCTTTTTGCACTGTAGATTCGATGGCCTTCTGTTCTTCGGGAGTGGCCAACCGATTCATGGCGGAGTCGCGTGGAAGAAAATCGCCGGTGTCTTTCATAATCGCCATGCGAGCGGGGATGTGTCCGGAACTGGCTCCAAAATTGACCATCGCTTTGCCTTCGCGCACCGCATACCATGGGCTGACCGGTGAGACGCCCACTTCGAGTTCCAGAGCGGTAGTGACGCCGTCCATGGCTTTGAACCCGTAGGCCTTCGGAGTTTGCCCGTGCTGGTGAAGATCGATGAAGCCGGGCGCAACCACCAGCCCGGTGGCGTCCACCTCGATCTTGCCGCGAAGCGCGCCCGTGGAAATGGCCGCAATCTTGGTGCCGGTAATGGCGACGCTACGGACGGCGTCCAGGCCGGATTCGGGATCCATCACCCGGCCATCTTGCAGAACGACATCGTAGGTCTGCGCGGCTAGCAGGGAAGGCAGCAACCAGAGCAGGAATCGCATTAGGCTAGTGTATCGGACGCTTACGATCCTGATGTGGCCATCCTGATAAGATGTCAGGCAGAGCCGGATTCGACAGCCCCAAACGAGAGGGAGGACCGATGCATAAGCTTGCGATGATCCTGTGCGTGATGAGCGTTTCTCTCACCGCCCAGTGGCCGACTCACCCCACTCCGGGGATGCCCCGAACACCCGGCGGCAAGCCCGACCTCTCGGCCGCTGCCCCGCGATCCGCGAATGGCAAGCCGGATCTGTCCGGAGTCTGGCGGGTAAAGCAGTCAAGCTATCTGACCTACGTCACCTCCGACCTCAAGCCGGACGAGATCCGTCCTTGGGCCGCGGCGCTGTACAAACAGCGCGCGGATGATTATCGCAAGGACTCAGACGGAATCGCGTGCCTCCCGCCCGGCCCGAAAGCCGGCATTTCGGGGCTTGGCCTCCCGATGAAGATCGTTCAGACGCCGAGTCTGGTGGTGGTCCTTTACGAATACCAGACCATTTATCGCCAAATTTTTACCGATGACCGGGCGCTGCCGGAAGATCCCAACCCTACCTGGATGGGCTACTCGATCGGACACTGGGACGGAGACACTTTGGTAGTCGCCACCGCCGGCTACAATGACCGGACCACCATCGATTTGGGCGGGCATCCGCACACCGAAGCCTTGCGCGTGACGGAGCGCTTCCACCGCCGCGACGTTGGCCATATCGATCTGCAGGTGACGCTCGACGATCCCAAGGCGTACACCAGGTCGTGGACGCTTCCTATCGAGCTCGATCTGATGCCGGATGGGGAACTGATTGAGTACGTCTGTGAGAACGAGCGCGATGCGCCGCACCTGGTGGGCAAGAGCGGGGAGGAGTTTCAGGTTCCTGCCGACGTCCTGGCTCGATACGCCGGCACGTACGGCGCCGACATCGTGGTCTCCTGGCAAGACAGCCGCTTTACCATCAATACAGGTGGAGGGAAGATCCCCTTGATCGCGCACTCGGAAAGCGACTTCACCATGGAAGGAACCGGCGTGGATTTCGTCAAGGATGAAAAGGGCGGGGTCACGGGGATGATCCAGCACTGGGTGGAAGGCGACCGGTACTTCGCGCGCAAGAAATAATCTCGGGCGGCCAGATCCCAGGGGCCAGGGACGCAAGTCGCTATCTTGCGCCCCGCTCCTCCTCCTATGCGGTCCCCCGTTTGTCGGCTAGATGGCTCTACTCCAGTTCCACGAACCAGACCGCCGGATTCTGACTTGCATCCGCGCGAGTAACCGATAGCGTGACGAAGTAGGCGAAGTTGACAAAGTCGAACGTGTGGGTGAACGTGACGCTGCGCGACGCCGCCGTAGTTACAGCGAATGCGCTGCTATCGAATACCTTGATGATATATGCCGTGCCGGTCGCTTTGTTTACTCGATTCAGCTCCGCGTTCACCTGGTAATTGACTCCGGTACCATCGGGATCCTGATAGCCCACAACCAGCGTCTTCCAGTTCGGTGTGCCGGAGTCGAGGGGATTGGTGACAGCGCACCTGGTTCTGATTGTGCCGGTGTCGCTGCCGGAAAACTCGAAAGTCGCTACATTGAAAGCATAAAAGCCGACGCTGTCGGACCCAGGCTGGCAGACGCTGGCGGCACTGGACCAGCTCTGGGCTTGGGCGGCAGTGGATGCCAGCATAAGCCCCCCCAATAGCATCGTCGTAAAGACAGTTAGATGTTTCGTCGTCATGGATTAACCTCTTTCCTCTTTCTTTTTGGGCTCCTTCGATGGCGGGTCTCAGACTTTAATCCGTTCCCAGCGCGAGCCGAAGGAGCCGTGGCCGCACGCAACCGGGAGCCTGGAGTCTGTGGATTGAAAGCGAGCTACTGCTTATCGGGCGACAACTCGTGAAGCTGCTGTTCGATCGCCCGGACGCGTTGCTCCTGAAGCGCGAGACGTTCGCGCGCGCGAGCCTCGCGTTGTGTCAGCGCGTTTTGCGCGCCGACGAACCTGGTGGGTGAGAGGGTCTGGAGATCCGCCTTGCGCGCCTCCAGTTCTTCCCGCTCGGCCTTGGACAGGCTGGCCTGGCTCAGTTCGCCCTCGGTTTCGGCAGCCTGCTGAGTCTGGGAGCGCTGTTCTTCCTGTAGTTGATGTTGTTGGCCCTGGATGGCTTCCAGTTCACGCTGGAGATCCTGAATCTTGCCCTGCTGGATCTCCCGGCGATCTTCCAGGATTTCCAGATGCACGCGGCGCAGTTCCGCGGAAATGTACTGCAACCAGGCCAATTGATCGGCGGCGCTCGAAGATTTCGCTGTCGCGGCCTCCGAACTTGTGCCGGCGGACTGCGCTTGTATGCTTCCAGCGAGTATCGTCAAGCCTGCCGCAAAAAGTGCAGATCGAATTAGTCCCATACCTAGCTCCCTCCCAGCTGATACCGCATTTGTTCGTTCGAAGATGAATGTGGTTCAAGACCGCCCGATATTACTGGCTCGCTCAAAAAAGGGGAGTAAGATGGGATCGCAATGAGAGCGGCTCTCATGAGTTCGGCGCTGCGCGTGACCGCGCTGTGCTTGTCCTTGGGCACAATCGCAGCCCAAGTGGAACCAACCGAGGCGGAACGCGCTTTCGCGGCGATCCTGAAGGATCTTCCGGAAGATCAGGCCCGCGCGCGCCTGGCCGCGGCGGATCCCTCGCAGGTCACAGCGGGACTCTGCCGGGCGTTACTCCAGGCAGTCATTCCCCAGGCGGAAAAGCATCGCGATTTGGCTAAGGTTGTCGAGGTTGAGAATCTGTCGATCGAAGCTGCGCGGGGGGGCGGGTTTACGCGAGAAGAAGCAGTGGGGCACTACGACATCGGCACCGCGTTGAACAACCTGGGCAGGTTTGACGAGGCGCTTGAGCACTTCAACCTGGCGCTCGGTTTGTTCCAGCAAATATCAGCCAAGCCTGAGATTCTGGCCGACGTATTCGCCAATCGAGGGATCGCCGAGAGACTTCTCGGGAACTACGACGCCGCCCTCAATGACTTCCACCAGGCGGAGACCACATTTCGCCAAGTGGGAAGAGAGATGAATGTTGCGCGAGCGCTCAACAACACCGGACTGGTGTTCGAAGATACGGGAGACTACCGCCGCGCGATGCAAGCCCTTGAGCAGAGCCTTGAGATTGCGGTTCGCGGCAACGAGGTTCTCGGCCAGGCTTTCGTGCTCAACAACATGTCGGGCATAGCGATTGACGAAGGCGATTACGATCTGGCCGCATCCTATGTATCGCGAAGTTTGAAGATCAAAGAAGCGGTAGCAAGCAAGGAAGACCTGGCCACCACGCTCATCAACGTCGGAGTGGTCGATCATCACGCCGGAAAAAATCGGGAAGCGGAGGAAGCCCTAACGCGGGCCATCCGGATCGGAAATGAAGCGGGACGGAAGCCGGTGGAAGCGGAAGCACTGCGGGAATTGGGACACGTGGAGTTCGACCAGAAGCGCTACGCCGCGGCGCTTGCCGATCTGGAAAGCTGCATCAAGCTCAGCCAGGAATCAGGCGAACGTCTCCATCAGGCGCGCGATTTGGGCTGGATGGCTCGCGTTCGGCTGGCCATGGGAGATACGGCCGCGGCTCTGGAGCTTGCTAACCGCGCTCGCGATCTGGCGCGGGAGATCGGCACGCCCACTGAGCTTCTGGTGCCCAGCCTTGTCGCGGGGCAGATCTACCGCAAGTGGGGGCGCTACCCGGAAGCCCGCGCGGCGCTTCAGGAGGCGATCCTGGCAACCGAGCAGATCCGCGACGCGGTGGCCGGCCAGGATTCCCAACGCGAGACATTCCTCGCCGAACACACAGCGCCCTATCGTGAAATGACCGCCCTGGAGTTGCGGGAAGGCCACTGGGCGGCAGCCTTCGCGATGTCGGAACGTTCCAAGGGCCGCGTGTTGCTCGATCTGCTGGGCGGACGGGAACGCCCGGGCCGTATGATGACTGTCACCGAAGCCGGCCGCGAGACTCAGCTTCGGGGAAGGCTGGCGTCCTTGGGCGCTCAGTTCCGGCTCGCTTCATCGGAAAACGCGCCGGCGAAAGTAAAAATGCGGGAGCTTCGCACGCAGATGGATCGTGCGTATGCCGACCTCGGGGAGTTTCGAGCAGCTTTTGACGCGGCCCATCCGGAACTGAGTGTGCGCCGCGGTGAAGTGCAGCCGATTGGGTGGCCGGGGGCGGCGGATCTGGCTGCCGATGACAAAACGGCAATTTTGGACTATGCAGTCACGCCGGCGGGAACTTATTTGTTCGTAATCCGGCGCGGCCGGCCTATCGCCGCGCACCGCGTATCCGCGTCGGACCTTGGCAGGCAGATCGCGGAGTTCCGCGAGAAACTGTCGACTCGCGATCCGGAATTTCCCGAGGCCGCCAGCCGCCTGTATCAAGTGCTGGTGGCTCCCGCGCAAGCCGAGCTGGCCGGCATTTCCACGCTGATCGTGGCGCCGGATGGCGATTTGTGGCAGGTGCCGTTTCAAGCGCTACGGACGCCGGCGGCCCGCTATCTGATCGAGGACGCCGCGATTTTCTATGCGCCTTCCCTGTCGGTGATAGCGGCGCTGCGCAAATCCCCTCGCGTGTCCAGCGGCGCGAATCCGACGTTGGCGGCTTTTGGCAATCCGACCGGGGATTGGGCCGAGTCGGAACGCGAGGTGGGTGAATTGGCGGCGTTGTATGGATCAGCCACCAGTCACCTATGGGTAGGCGCGCAGGCCAGCGAGGACAACTTTCGCCGCAATGCCGGTACATACGATGTAGTCCACGTGGCGGCCCACGGGGTTTTCGATGAAGAGCATCCGCTACGCTCGCGGTTGGTCTTTCATGCGCCTCTGGAGAAAGGTTCGGATGGCTGGCTGCAGGCGGACGAGATTCGCGAGTTGGAAATGCACGCCGCCCTGGTAGTGCTCTCGGGCTGCGAGACCGGCCGGGGCAGCTTCGAAGAAGGAGAAGGCGCCGTGGGGATGGCATGGGCGTTTCTGGCTGCGGGCAGCCGCGCGGTGCTGGCCAGCCAATGGCGGGTGGAGTCCACCAGCACTACGGAACTGATGTCGCGATTCCATTCGGCGTGGCGCGGCGGATCAGGCAAGGCCGAAGCGTTGCGTATAGCCGCGCTGGAGCTGTTGCGGAGCGAGAGGTTCCGGCATCCTTTTTACTGGGCCGGGTTCCAACTCTTCGGTGACGGGTTCTGAGCGCCTTTACTGCGGTAGCGAGGCCGAGAGCCGGCGCACCAGATCTGAATCCGGATTAGCCTGCTGAAGCGCGGCCAAATGGCGGCGCGCATCGGAGAAAACTCCAGCTTCTGCGTACAGGGCTGCCAGCAGCAGGTGAGCGCCCGGGAATTGCCGTTCGGTTTCCCTCAACCGATCCATGCGGGCCTGCGCCAGCACCGCGAACTTGGCTTCCGGCGCCGGCGGTACTGGCTCTCGGATATCGCGCGCACCTACGCGAGCGGTCACGGTCCAGGAATAAACTTGGCCGGGCATAAGGGGCGGCATGCAGATCCAAGTGGTGGAGCTCAAACTCGGGCTGGCCGCAATCTTGTGAAAATTCTCGTCGTAAATGTTCACGCGATAGGCGGTAGCGCCCGGAAGCATGGTCCATGAAAATTCCGGCTGGCCTGTCGCCACGGTTTCTCCGATCGGGTAACGAAGAGCGAATTGGGTCTGCCTCGTTGACTCACCCAACAGAAATTCCTTTTTCCGGACGCCCACCACAGCCGCGGAGTCGAGTTTTCCGGCCTTCACGGCCCGAGCAACCAAAGCCGTGTAGTCTGCCGGAAGCGACACGGGCTCGTGCAGAACTCCGGCGCGATCCACGCCCACGATGCCGCCGGAGTCACGCAAAGTAACAACCAGTTCCGGCTGTCGCTGGGGCTGAACAATCTTCCACAGAACCGCGGCGGATGCCACCACCAAGACGGCCGCCGCTGCGGCCCAGAGCGGGAAGAGCCGAGGACGCCTGGACGAGCGCTGGGCAGCAATGAACTGCCGCAGATCGTCCATTTCCGTCCGGCAGGCGGGGCAGTTACGTAGATGTTCGACTGCTTCGGGTGAAGGCTCGCCCATCGCGGCAGCCTGGATCGCCTCCTCTGACAGATGATCCCGGGGAGGCGCCGCGGAAAGATCCGTGCGCAGCCATGAGACCGTGGCGTCCAGACCGGCTCGCTGTTGCACACGGCCGCGGCATTGCGAGCATCCTGCCAGATGCCGGTCCACTTGTATCAGGACGGGCGCCGGCGAAGTTCGCTGGACAAAGGCATCGAGTTCCGTATCGCTAAGGTGTGAAGTCAGAGGTTCACCCATACGTGTCGTCCAGCATCGCCCTCAGATTACCACGCACTTTTCTTCATTAAGCGGCGCGCCAGCCGCTCTTTCGCGCACTTTCGCAGATTGATCACCTGCTGCCGGCTTATGTTCAGGCGCCCCGCGATCTGCAAATCGTCCAGCGGCATCCCCCGCCACAACTCGACAAATTCCTCGGTTGGCATTTCCAGCGCCGCTGCAATCTGGTCAAAACCAGCCGCTCCGGTTGCGACAAAAACGGTGGTAGCGCACGCGCCACTCTCGTCCCGCAGATTCAAAAGCAGGGCAATCCTCTGTTTGGGAGGCAGCTCAAGAATCTCCCGCCAAAGAGTCGCGAGCCATTGGTCCCGTTCTAGATGAGCGTCCGGCAAGGGCGCCTGGTCCGCCAAAGGGAGGTTCGCCACATCGACGGCCTGTGGATGGTCGGTGACACCCCAACATTCGGCCACTGTCCTGACGAGAAGATCGAAGGGCATTGGTCCTCCGGTCATGTGAAAAATCGCCGTCAATAGGCGCGCCGGTTTGCCGGCGTGAGCATCGCTCACTCGGTTCACCAGCTGAGCTACATCGGGCCTGACAGCGGCCAACTCCGGACCGCCCGCTACGGGCTGCCAGCGGTGCAGCCCGCACACCCAGTCGCCGGGGCTGTGCTGCCAAAGAGCAAAATCATCTTCGGTGTGAAGAATGTAGCGCAGGCGGTTGCGCAGCCGGTGGAACTCCGGATAGATCCGGCGCGAGTGGTCGCTGCACGATCGATACGCGATCGCCGCGATAAACGCGCGGAAATCGGCGATCGGTTCGGCCGACGGTGAATCGCGCAATCGTTGCAGGCTGGAGATAACCGAAACCACTGCCTCCGAACAGACATCCTCGACGTCCGCATTGGCTGGAGCGGCTCCCCAGAGTTTGGAGCGAACGATTTGCCGAATCAGGGGCTCAGCCTGGCGCTGAAGGATTTCCAGTAGAATGTCTTCGGCCGCGGCTGAACTGCCCGCACCCAAATAGGCGTCGAGCAACGTGGGCTTGTTTTCCGCACCGCCCACCAGCGTATCCACCCAACCATCATAGGACAGGCCTTTCACGGCGTTGCCCAAAGGCATCGAGCTCTTCCGTCCGACCTGATGCCAAACGCCAAGCGTGAAGATAACCTGTGGTAAAATTCCTGCGGACCGCGGATCATACGGATTCCACCAGACGCACCATACTGGCAACCGGCGCCGCGGCGACGGCCATGGCCGCAAGGAGAAGCTGTCTTGCCCTTCTACGAAAAAGGCCCTGTTCGCATCCATTATGAGGAGGCCGGTTCCGGCTTCCCGTTGTTGCTCATCGCCGGCGGGGGATTGAATTCGACGATCTCAGGCTTGACCAGCGGCAGTCCTTTCAACCCGATCGAGGAGTTCAAGGGAGAGTACCGCTGCATATCCTCGGACCTGCGCAATGCGAATGGCGGCCAGTCCTCCGGCCCGCTCGAGATCGACCGGCCGTGGGATGGATATACCGATGACCATCTCGGTCTCATGGATCACTTGGGGCTAGAGAAGTTCATGGTGCTGGGCTTCTGCATTGGCGGCCCTTTCATCTGGAACCTCTTGCGGCGGGCGCCCGATCGTATTGTCGCAGCCGTGCTGGCGCAGCCCAGCGGGTCGCGTCCGGAGATGCGCGACCTTTTCTACCAAAACAATATGACGGGCTGGGGTCCGGAATTGGTCAAGCGCCGGCCTGACATCACGATGGAGATGGTCGAAAAATTTCTGACTAAGATGTACCGCACCAACGCCGACTTCGTCTTCACCGTCACACGCGATTTCGTGCGCAATTGCCAGACGCCCGTATTGATCCTGCCGGATGATATCCCCGCGCATCCGTACACTGTCGCCATGGAGGCGGCGATGCTCGCGCCAAAGGCTGAAGTGAGCATATTCCCGTGGAAAGAGCCCAAGGAGCGGATTCCCCTGGCGGTGCGCCAAATTCATTCCTTCCTCAAGGCGCATCGGCCCGTTTCTGCCTAGACGGCGGCTTGCGTGTGACCGGGCGGCAGCTTCACTCATCGGCAAGTCCGGAATTTGAAGAAGCTTCCGGTTGTGCCGTTGTCCGTTCACCATCCGCGTTCTATCGGTTAAACTTAGCTCACTCCTTCATATGCCGCTCTCCACTGGCAATAGACTCGGCCCCTACGAAATTGTTGCGCCCATCGGCGCGGGCGGCATGGGTGAGGTTTACAAAGCGCGTGACACCAAGCTGGATCGGCTGGTAGCCATCAAGGTGCTCCCCGAAGCTTTGGCCCGGGACTCTGATCGGCTCGTCCGGTTTGAGCGCGAAGCCAAGGTATTGGCTTCGCTGAATCATCCCAACATCGCTCAGATTTACGGGATCGGGAACCGCAGCCCGACCCTCTGCCTCCGCATATTCGGTACGTCGTTGAGCGGTGTTTGCGCAAAGACGCTCGCAAGCGCTGGCAGGCCATCGGCGATGTGCGGATTGCTTTAGAGGAAGGTTCGCCGGACACCTGGCGGCCAAATACCAGTCTGGTCCCGCGATGGAAAGAATCTGTTCTTTGAGACTCTGGACAATCGGATCGTGATATCGGGCTATACGGTGAAAGGCGAGACGTTCGTGGCCAGCAAGGCTCGCGTCTGGTCCGACAAACAGCTTTATGCTCCCACCAGCGACCAGAATTTTGACCTATTTGGGGATGGAGCCAGGATCGCGGCCGTGCTGCCGCAGCAATCCACGAACGAAACTACGGGCTCCGTGCATGTCACGTTTCTGCTCAATTTCTTTGACGAACTGCGACGGCGGGCGCCGGTGGGGAAGTGACCCATACGGACAAGGCTGCGGCGAAAGCTTCATTGAATCAGTCACATGCCGCTCCACCCGATATACTCGGGCCGTACCAAGGTTCGGCCAGGACGCGAAAGGCGCCGGGACTTTTTCAAGGTTGCTCTGCTTTCTAACTCTTTCTCCAGAGTATGCCGATAATCATTCCAAATGGACGTTGACGCCGCCAGGCAGCCGATCTTCAACCGTGAACGCGAGCTTTACGGTTACGAATTGCTATTCCGCTCGGACGTCACGTCCGTGGAGGATGACACTAGCGACAACCCTTTCACCGCGCTGCAGGTGCTGTCCAATAGCCTTCTCTCCATCGGATGGGACAGCGTCTCGGCGGGCAAGAGAGTCTTTGTCCCCTTTGATCGGAACCTGTTGCTCGGAGGAATGGCGTCGATCCTCCCGCCGGAGGATCTAGTCGTCGAATTGCGTGAGTCGGTGGGGGCGGACGCGGAGGTGGTTGCCGCCTGCGAAAGCCTGTGGAAGCTGGGCTACGCCATCGCTCTGGAGGACTTTGTTCCCCAGGGCCGCTTGGATCCTTTGGCTCAATTCGCCAGCATTCTCAAAGTTGACGTTGGGGTGACGGGGAAAGAGGCGCGAGAAGAGGTTCTCCGAAGCTATCAGGAGAGCGGAAAAAAATTAGTGGCTCAGAAAGTAGAAACCCTGGAGCAGTTTCAGTCTGCATTGGAGTCCGGCTACGATCTTTTTCAAGGCTATTTTTTTGCCCGGCCCGCCCTGGTCCGTGGGCGCCGGGTGCCGATGGCCAAAGTGGCCTGCATACGGATGCTGAGCGAGACACAGAAAGAGGACTTGGACTTCGTTCAGCTGGAAAAGATCATTCGCGAAGACGTATCTTTCCCACATAGCTTACTGGGGTTCGCCAACTCAGCACTGTTCCACTTTCGAGCGGAGATTAAATCCATTGATCACGCTTTGGTCCTGCTGGGCGAGCAGAATGTGCGGCATTGGATCGCTTTGGCTGCTCTGCCACTGCTGGCGCAGGATAAGCCGGCGGAACTGGCGATCCATTCCCTGGTCAGGGCGCGATTCTGCGAGCGTCTGGCCGAAGCGGCCTTTTTAGAGGCGCCAAAGATGGCGTTCCTCATAGGCTTGTTTTCACTCTTGGACGCGCTCCTGGATGTGCCGCTCGCCGAGGCCCTGAATACGGCGCATATTGGTCCAAGTATTCGGAACGTCTTGCTCGAAAGCGCTCCCCCGCAGGATTCACTGAGCATTCTCTACCAGCTGGTGCGCTGCTATGAACAGGCGGACTGGCAGACCGTGGGTGACTTGGCCGCCAAGCTCGGGCTACAGGGGCGCGCCGTCAGAGAGGCTTACGCGGAATCCACCCTCTGGGCCCACCAAGCGATTCAAGCCACCCAACGCAAGCGGGATACCAGGCGCGAAGTACGACATCCCGTGAACGCCAACATCCGCATTTTATGGGAAGGCGATTCTAATCGGGAAAATTACGCGAGCGCCAGACTCCTGAACGTATCCAAGTCTGGAGTGCTGCTGCTGTTGGACCAGAAGATTCCCACCCGTGCGATCTTGTCCTGTCGCGAGCCAACGCTAGGCATCAACGGGAGAGGCTCAGTGCGCCACTGCACCTTGTCTAAAGGAAAGTACCTGGTCGGCGTTGAATTCAATAACGGCACGGGATGGCTGGATCCGTTGCTCTCCGCTCCTGGTTCTACAGGCCGCGGAAGCGCCTAAGCCGCTCAGCTACCTCGAATTGTTGCGCGCCAGCAATCCCTTCGCAAATCCCATCGGCCCCGCCGCCAGACCAAGAGCTACCAGCGATACAATTCCTACCGTTGCGGCGCCGGCAAAAAACAGCCCCATCCCCGCAGCCAGGAACGGATTGGTTTTCCGCGGTTCTTGGGCTTTCGGCCGTGCGGCGGCAGGCGGAGGCGTGGTGACTTCATCGGTGCGATACACCCACCCAACCGGCGCAGCAGGCGACCCGGCTTCGACGGGGACTTCAAACTTTGGTTTGGATTTACGCCGTATGGGCGCTGGCTTTGAATGTCGATGTGCGGGATCGTTCTTGGGAGGCATAAGAATCTCCTGTTTCACAGCTGCGTTCCAAAGAGCCTGTCTCAATGTAGTGGATCAAGGCGGTGTAATCGTCCGCGGCGCGGCTTCGCGGTGCATACTCCCATATCGTCGCATGGCTGGCCATCGCATAATTCAAATCGATGCACTGCCGGATTCCCGGGCGGAACAAATACTTGCCAATCGCCGCGTCCTGTTCCAGCGCCTCCAGGGTAGCGCGTGTGGCGTGATTACCGCTGTGTACGAACGTCGGCAACACCGCCAGCAGTTCCAGCCGGCGGTCCGGCCACAAATCGCGCACTTGCATCACTCCGTTAAACGTTTGCCGAGCGCCAATCACAGCCATGAGATCCATGCCCACGGGAATGACGAGTTCTTCCGCAAAAAGCAACGCGTTGTAGGTCAGCAGATTCATCGCCGGCGACGTATCGATCACCACGGCGTCGTATTCGCGCTGGTCCCGCAGGCGCCGCGCCAGGATGGTCTCCCGTTGCGTTTCGCCGGATAGCCGGCGCTCCAGGGAGAACGCCGCCGGAGTTGACACCACCACGTCCAGTCCGCGCCGCACACCGCGCAGCACCACGTCGTTCGGCCTCGCGTCTCCGGTCATCAGTTCTTCGAAAGTGTGCAGGGGTTTGAGGTTCAGCGTGTGGCCGACGTTACCCTGTGGATCCGCATCCACCAGCAGCACCCGTTGGCCGCGCGTTGCCAGACCCGCCGCAATGTGTATGGCGGTAGTGGTCTTCCCAACTCCGCCTTTCATATTCAGCACGGCCAATTTGCGCATGACCACCGCCTTTTTACTAGACAACACAATACCACGAAAATGTTTTGAACGCCAAGGGCGGTCACTCTAGGTTCGCCGATGTGATGTGAAACTCGTGTAACCTAAGCGTGTTGTGATCTAAGGAGAGAAGACCCATGCTTACGCGACGGCGGCTGCTTCGATGGAGCACGACTCTAGCTGCCTGCGCGGCCAATGCCGGCAAGGCCTTCGCGCTGCGTCTGCCCCGCTTCGGATTCGCGGCCCAATTGGCCAGGCCCGCCGATATATTCAAAGGCAAGGTTTACTACAAGGGCGACCCGGCGTACGAAGTTTATCGTCGCGGCGCCACCTGGAACGCGCGCAAGCCCAACCGGTTCCCGAATGCGATTGTCCTTGCAGAGGACGTGAGCGACGTAATCGCCGCGGTGAAGCTGGCTAAGGATCGCGGATGGCAGGTGAGCTCACGCTCCGGCGGCCACAGCTTCACGGGATCGCATACGCGCGATAATGCCGTTCTGATTAACATTTCCCGGATGAAGGAGCTTTCCGTCGATCCGGCGGCTCGCATCGCCATGCTGAGTCCGGGGTGGCCCGGCGATCAATTCAACAAGATTTTGGCCGAGCGATACCAGCTCATGTTTCCCACCGCGCACGATCCCGGAGTCGGCCTGGGAGGATTTGTGATGTGCGGCGGCCATGGCTTGAATTCCCGGTTGTGGGGGCCGGGATGCGCGAATCTGCAGGCGCTGGACGTGGTCACCGCGGACGGGGAACTCATCCACGCAGATGAAAACCAGAACAGCGATTATCTATGGGCGGCGCGCGGCTCCGGGCCTGGCTTCTTCGGAGTGGCTGTGCGCTACTATCTGAACCTGCATCCACTGCCGACGTCGAGAAAATCGAGCGTCTATATTTTTTCGCCGGACGTGCTGGATGAACTGGCCACGTGGCTGGGGAAAACTCAAAATTCCTTTCCCCGATTCCTGGAGGGCATTCTGATTGGCGGAACGGCTGATGGCAAGCCGGCGCTCACGCTCGCGGCTAACTCGCAAGGCTATTCCGAAAACGAGGTGGATGCGGCGCTGGACATCCTGGAGGGCGCTCCGGTGGCGAAGAAAGCCAGCGCGCGGCATGTGAAGATTCCGTTCTCCACCGGTGGCGCAATTCCTGCCGGCTCGCGTCAAATACTGGATGGTGTGTGGACCAGCGCGGCGCCAGAGAAAATTCTGGCCGCCGGGCGCGACGCATTCCTGAAGTTCCCGACGCCACAATCCTTCATGCTATGGCTGCATTGGGGGCCGGTGCAGAAGCTCAAGGACATGGCATATTCGATCCAAGGCGACGTTTATCTTTCGCCCAACGCCATCTATTACGACGCCGCGGATGACGAACGCTGCGCCGCGTGGTCCCGGCGAGACGATCAGCAAGCTGAAGCCAATCGGCAATGGCTCCCAGATGAACGATGAAAATATGCCGGTCAACAAAGGACCGTATCTGTCGAAGGAAGCATCCACTCGGCTGGAAGCGATGCGGGCAAAATACGATCCGCAACGGCGATTCGTTTCGTTTCTGACGTAAGGGCCGCTCGCGAGCAGCCCTGCCCGGCCCGCTAATGGGGTCAGGAAGTGTTCTGCGGGGCCACGCGTCAGTCTTGAGGATCTCCTGGTAACCGAGGCGCTGCGGGTCTCGAATCCGAGTCTTTTGCCCCTCAACTACGGAGCCTATGAACGGCGCAGTTTGCCTCAGGATCGAGCGGATTTTCCACCAGTAGACAAGCGGCAGAACGTCGCCAGTTTTGCTGAGACTCTCGAAGTAATGGAAAGGATCCACACTGGGCGCCAGGCGAACGGCAACCTGGGACCCTTCCGCAAGGGGCGTTTGAGTGTCACCGTACACCAGGATGCCGATGTCTAGAACGGTGACTCGGCCGGTCTTCACGAGGGCTTCCGCTACGGTGTCGTATAAGGCGTGACCGAGGGCGGTGGCAGATACTTCCGCGCCGGAGGATCGAACGGCATTTCCCTCTGGAAGCCAGAATTCCACAGCAAATTCGGCCGTCTGTCCGACCTCGAAATCAGGGTAGTTGCCATCCTGTATGATCCAGGCGGCCAAGCCGATATCCCAGTTGGTAGAGGAGTTCGCCAACGCTAATGCTGGCTCGCCTGCGCCGGCTCGCCGGGGCTCACAATCACGGTGATATCGCGCGAGGTGTACAACTGCCCGTCATTGGCCGTCGCCCGCAAAACATAGGTGCCGGGCGCGCCGAAACTCGCCTTCGAAGTCAGCGTTACAGGCTGCCCGTACACGACCGCGGAGGCCTGGGGATCGAACGTAACTTTGCCCGGTCCGCGGTACTGAGTCCATTTGATCTCCACGCCTCGCGGGCGGCGAGGCTGCGCATCGCGATCCGGATTCGATGGAGTTTTCCGGTACGGTTTCGGAAGACCGTCGTCGGTGGCCGAGGCGTTAGCGTTGCGGCGTCCGGCAACGTAACGTTTGGAACATCGCCGAGAGCTGAGCGACGGAGGTTGGTTGTTCGGGTCGGGAACGCCGCCTCCCATGTTTTCGACGATGACGTCCTCGCTCAGTTCCCATACCGGCTGCAGCCATCCCTTGGCCTGGTCGGTTCGCCCGTGCGACGTCAGCGTCCAGATCACCTTTTGTTGCTTGTCCCAATCGGCGGGCACCACCACTCGAAACAGGAACCGCTGGCGTCTCGGGTAGAAATGCGTCGGCTGCCCGCGATCGCCGGATGCGCGACGCCGGCGTCACCTGTGCCTAATCAATGGTGTTGTCGGGGCCGACCGGGATGTCGATCTCCTCCTCGTAATTCCGGTTCAGGTACCCGAAGACCATGTTGAAGGTGCCATCGGGATTGCGCTCCCAGCCTTCAAACACCGGCGCGACGTTCTGGCCCCGCGCATACTGCACTTGGGCGCGTGCCGTGCGCTCACCGCAAGCGAACGACGGCGCACACCGCCAAAAGCCAGCGCATCCGTTACTCCGTCTTCGCGAGAATGGTCTTCGCCTTTCGCGCTTCCACCTGCTGCTTGAACTCTTCGTCGGAGAGATAGTAGTAGCTGACCCACGCGCCGCCCATTTCATCGATGGTGCGCTGCCCGTAGGTGATCAGGTTGTCCGGATCGGGATTGAACTTGTTCCCCGGCGAGTTGTCGTACCAGGAGATCATGTGCAGGATGGTCCCGGCCGGCAGCAGCGGCTGCTCGTCTTCGGCGTAGAGGTACACCAGGTGCCAGGCAAACTGGTATTTGCTGACGCAGCTCAGCATCTCCACCTTGTGCCCGCCCGGGATAGATGGCCTCCATGCATGAGGCCTTCCCGCGATTATGCAGGTGCGGTTGGAAGGATAGCAGCCGAGCCGGCTTGGCCAGCGTGTTGTAGCCATCGAACCGCACGTTGTCGGCGTTCGGCGGAATGTCGAGCTCCTTCGGGTCGCCGATCTTTTCGGTGGTCTCGATGTACTTGGGCGTGTATCCCTTGGGATAAAACTTCAGCGCCAGAGCCACGTTCGCCGGAGTCTCTTGGCCCATCGGGTGCAGATGCAGGTTGAAGTTGATCTTGGTCCCCGCCTTCATCAAGCGGCCCGCGCCTTCCGGAAACACATCGGCGTTCTTTCCGAGCGCGTATTCGTTGAGGAAAGCTCCCTGGACGTTGTCGCCGCCATCGGGATCGTCGTCGTGCTTCATGGACGTGGTCACGTGATGGACGGCCCTGAAGCCCTTGATGGGTTTCACCTCGATGGCCTTGATGTAGCGATCCTCGGTCAGGCCCGGGTCCACCAAAACGTCTATCCATCGGTCAGACGCTTCGGCCGGCACCAACTGATCCTTCGGCAGCGTGACGATCAGATCCGGCTGATCGAAGTGCCACTGATCGGAATCGTCGAACGTGCGCGGACGAGGCATGTCGGCCGGGTTTCCCTTGGGCGCGCCGCCGTCCACCCACTTGACGATGGTCGCGATCTCTTCGTCAGACAGCGACACATCGTTCTTGAAATGCTGAACGCCGACATTCTTGTCGATGTACCAGGGCGGCATCTCACGCGCCAGCACTTTCTGCTTGATCGACTTGGCCCATGGCCGCGCTTCTTCATAAGTCAGCAGCGACATGGGAGCGAACGTGTCCGGCCGATGGCAGCTCTGACATCGGTTTTGAAGGATGGGCGCAACGTCTTTGGTAAAGGTGACTTGGCCCTGGGCCATGGCCGCGATCGCGACAAAGCCGGGAATTCCGAAAATAGCTCTCATGTGGCTGCCTCCTGCCGGAAACACTTTGAGACTAGAAGCTTACGTTCACAGTGTCAAGCCCTAGGGAAAATCGAGGCCACAGGACAAGGTAGCCGTTGGACCGTTATCATAAGTTGTCAGGTCAGTAAGAAGGGCCGGTAGCTCAGTTGGTAGAGCATCGCACTTTTAATGCGGTGGTCGCGGGTTCGAGCCCCGCCCGGCTCACCAAGATTCTAAAGGATTTCAGTTGGGGCGCCGTGTCTGACTTGCACTAGCGTCTTGCACCGAGCTCTGGGTTTCGGTCGCATTTTCCGTCGTTTTCAGGTGTGCTTGGAGTTTCTCGACATTCTGCTTCATGCGCCGCTCGCTGACTAAGTGATAGCGATTGGATGAGAAACGGGCATGCGCCTTTGCATGATCACAATGCCATATCGAGCTCGGCGCCCATGTCTCCGTAGATCGGAAGGTAGCGAGGCTTGTCATTCTTTTTCGTACGTCTTTACTGGTCAAGAGGTCAAGACGACGGCTTCTACTCTTTTAGTAATCTGGTTTTCGATCGCACCACGAAGAACGGCGGTTCAGGTGGCTACGGAGTGCTGTTCAAGATCACACCGTAGTTTGCCAAGGTGCGGCGCCTTCGCGGCGTATAAATAGGTCAGCCAATTGCCGTAGATTCGGACCGCCGAAGACCGCCAGGAATTCGCCCGATGCTTTGCGGCGAGCGCACCCACATCGGCGAGCAATTCCTCACGACGATCACACCGGGCCCGCGCTTCTAGCGCCCTTAGCGAGGCCTCGGTTTCTTGATCGAAGTAGGCATGCGGCAGAGGCGGGTAGTTATCGCTCTCTCGCCGGAGATAACGTCCGATGTCCCGTGCATATTCGAGTTGCAGCGAATTTGCGTCATACTCCGGATGCCCTTGGAGGAAAACGAACAGGCTTTGCCGCTGTTTGACGAAAATGTCGACGCCCGCGTCCCGGCCGCGAGTAAGAACACGGTAGCCGGCAGCGGCGAGTTCTTCCTCTGGCAGACCGTTCCACCGGGAGTGCGGCACGGTTAGGCTGGACGGAACACCCGCGAGGAGTGGATGATCCGAAACTCGATCGCACTCGAAAAGTCCGAAGCGCTTCTCGCTTAAACGGCGCCGCTCGATGCCGTCTGTGTGGAGCACGGCGGCGTGCGCAGCCAGGCAGGACCAAACCGTGGAGCAGGTGTTGCACTGAGCCCAATCGATCAGTCTCGTCATGCTCGCCCAGTGTGGTTCATCCATCAAGCTGGTTGCCCGAGGCTCCATCCCGGTGACGATAAGACCGTCGAGAGGACGATCCCACAGCTGGTCGATGCTGGAATAAAGGCTGTCGATGTGACGCCGGCCCGAGTCGGTTCGAGGAACATCCGGCAATGCGTATAGCCACAGGCGCACCCTAACGTCGTGCGCCGCCGAATCTAACAGGTCCAGGAACTGGCGCTCGGTGGCTTGCAGCGCTTTGCCCGGCATGTTGTTGACCAGGCCGATGTTCAGGCAGTTACCGTCGTAGCCCGATGAATCGCGACTGAGACAGACCGGCACTAGCGCTCCTCTCCGAGGAGCAGCGCAGCTTGACCGAAGTGCTCCTTCGAACTCGCCGACTGCAGAGCCTGATCGAGGTCGGCAATGATGTCGTCGATGTGTTCGATACCGATACTGAGCCGAATAGTTTCCGGTCTTACTCCGGCCATGCGCTGCTCCTCGGCCGACATCTGCCGGTGGGTGGTGGAGGCCGGATGGCAGGCCAGGGATTTCGCGTCGCCCAGATTGACCAGCCGCTTCACCAAATTCAGCGCGTCGTAGAAATCCTTCGCCGCTTCGAACCCTCCGCGCACACCGAAGGTCATCAGAGAGCAGGCTTGTCCGCCAGGTACTTTTGAGCCAGCGCATAATAAGGGCTCTCGGAGAATCCGGCGTAGTTCACCCACTCCACCCTGGCGATCGCCGCGCAAGAAATTCGGCGACGCTTCGGGCGTTCTCGACATGCCGCTCCATGCGCAGCGGCAGCGTTTCGATTCCCTGCAGCAACAGGAACGCGCTCAAGGGCGACAACACGGCTCCGGTGGTCCGCTGATAGACGCTGCGGCAGCGCGCGATGTAGGCGGCGTCTTTGAAGTGATCGGTATAAACCAAGCCGTGATAGGAAGGGTCGGGCTGGCTGAACATCGGAAAACGCCCGGCGTGCTCCTTCCACGGAAACTTGCCGCTGTCGACGATGGCGCCTCCCAGGGTGGTGCCGTGTCCGCCCATGAACTTGGTCAGCGAATGCACCACGATGTCCGCGCCGTATTCGATGGGCCGCAGCAGAATTGGCGTGGCAACGGTATTGTCCACGATCAGCGGCACGCCGTGTTGGTGGGCCACGCGCGCCAGCGCTTCGATGTCGCAAATGTTTCCCGCGGGATTGCCGACCGTTTCGCAATAGACCGCCCGCGTTTGATCGTCGATCAGCTTTTCAACGTCGTCCGCGTCGATCCGATTCCGCGAAATCGGACGGTGACTCCCTGACTCGGCAGAAGGTGAGCGAAGAGCGTGTGCGTGGTGCCGTAGAGCTGCGGAACCGAGACGATGTTGCTTCCCAGTTCCGTCACGTTGAGCACGGCGTAAGTGAGTCGCCGCCTGCCCGGTGCTCACGCACAGCGCTTCCAGCCCGCCCTCGAGCGCGGCGACGCGCCGCTCCAGCACCGCAATGGTCGGATTGCTGATGCGGCTGTAGCGATATCCTTCCGCTTCCAGATTGAACAACGCCGCGCCGTGATCGGCGCTGTCGAACTCATACGCGACAGTCTGATAGATCGGGACGGCCACGGCTTTGGTGGTCGGATCGGCATCGTAGCCGCCGTGAATAGCGATGGTTTCTCTGCGCATAAGCTGCTCTTGCGGCTAGAGCAGCCGGTTCATCTCGCGCACCACGCGTTCGATATCCTGCTCGGTGGTCCGAAAACTGGTGATGCAGGCCCGCAGGACCGGATGTCCGCCGTCGAGCCGGACGTCCGACATCCACGCGATCTGCCGTTGCTGAAGGGCCGCCAGGAACCGCGGCGGTATCCAGCCCATCGCGGGTGAAGCACACCAGCGGCAGAGGCGTCTGGTTGACGATCCGCCACCCGGTTCGCTGCAAGCGATTCCCGCAGCACATCGCCCATGCGGGTCTGGTGCTCGATCATTTCGACATAGCCGGATTCGCCGTGCTCGGCCAGCGCCAGGAACAGCTTCAGGCCGATAAAGCGCCGCGACCACTGCGCGGTGGTGGTGTACGGATCGGGCAGCCGGCCCGCTGCGTTTCCGCCGGCATGTAGGAAGTCTCGGCGTGAAACGCTGCGCTGACGGATTCCGGATGCCGGCAGAAAAACATTCCCGCGCCCATCGGCACCGAGAACCATTTGTGGGCGTCGCAGGTGATGGAATCGGCGGCTTCGATTCCCGCGAGGTGAGTCCCGCAAGCGCGGCGAGAGAATGGCGGCGCCGCCCCACGCGGCGTCCACATGAAACCAGAGATTCTCCGATTTGCAGAATAGCGCGCCAGATTCGGCAGAGGATCGATGACGCCGGCCGCGGTGGTTCCGGCTGTAGCCGACCACCATGAACGGCGACGAAGCCGTTCTTGCGATCCTCGGCCACTTGCCGAGCCAGATCGGCGAGGTCCATTCTTAGATTGCTGTCCGTCGCGACTACGCGAAGTGCGCGGCGGCCCAGTCCCGTCATGTGCGCGATCTTGTTGAAGGAGTGATGGGCCTCGGCAGTCACGTAGAGGGCGGGCGTTCCAGGCAGATGCCGAAGCCCGCCTCGCCATATTCCGGGAAAGCCTGGGTCAGCGCGACGATCACGGCCGACAGATTCGCTTCCGCTCCGCCGGTGGTGAAAGTCGCGCTGGCGTCTTTCGGGAAGCCGAACTTTGCCGCCAGCCACGCCAGCGTATGCCGTTCGATCTCGTTGGCCGCCGGCGACGTGCGCCAGGTGGCCAGTTGCGGATTATACATGGCAACCAGCGTGTCGGCGACGACCGATGCAAACGTCACGCTGGGATTGAACAGGCCGAAATAGCGCGGATGAGTTACCTGCACTTGCCAGGTGCGCATCATTTTATCAACGTCAACGCAGACTTCATCCAACGCCACCGGCTGCGTGAAGTCATAACGCGCGAGGTGATTTCGGATCTCCTCGGGCGTAACCTGAGGGAATATCGGACCGTCGGCGATCTCGCAATTGAGATCCTCGACCACACTCCGCATATTCTCAAGCAGGGTCTGCATCGAGGCTCCCATAAGCTTGTATCGGCTGGATTGGTCCAAAACTATGTGGTTCGAGTTCCGCTGCAGTACGGCGTCCGGCATGAAAGAGGCCCAACTGGATGCGGTCGTAAACGGTACTGTCGACGTGGATAAACGCGTCCCTCTCGGGCCAGTCGAAATAGATGGCATCGGAGGTTGCGGCGGGATCGTATCCCTGGCGCACCAGATCGGCTTTTTTGTATTTGAAGGTGGCAGTCACTTCCATCTCATTGCGGATCCGCAGGAACAGAGGACGCGCGTAATGCGGGAGGCGCGCAGCCAGGTGGCCGCGAAGTGCAGCCAGATCCAACTCGCCGTCCACGGCCAGCGTCGCCATGCCGGCCCGGCCATCGGCGCCCGGGATGGCCACCCCATAAACATTCGCTTCCTGGATTCCAGGAAACGCGCAGAGCGCCTCGGAAACCTCGCAAGTGGAAACGTTCTCACCCTTCCAGCGGAAAGTGTCGCCGATGCGATCGACAAAATAGAAATAGCCACGCGGGTCTTTGCGCATCAGATCGCCGGTTCGATCCCACGCGTCTCCGGGCTTGAAGACGTTGCGCAGGATTTTCTGTTCGGACGCTTCGCGGCTGCTATAACCTTCAAATCGACCGCCGATGTTCGCGCTGTCGTGGAGAATCGGGCCGATGGCTTCTCCCACTTCTTGCCCTTTACAACGGATACAGAATCCATGTTCGTCGCGGGCGGGCTCGCCTTGTTCCACATCGAACTGGATCAAAGCCGCCGGGAACCGATGCGCCAGGTAGGAAGGGATGCGGCCGATGGCGCCGCGCTCGCCTTCCACATTAAATAAGGAGACGTTGCCTTCAGTGGCGGCATAGAACTCGAGAATCCGCGGAATGTGGAAGCGGTTCTGGAACGCGTGCCAGATCTCGGGCCGAAGTCCATTGCCGCAGGCCATCCGGATGCGATGCTGCGTCTCGTGTGGAGATGATCCGGTCGCGAGCAGGTAGCGGCAAAGTTCGCCGATATACTGCAGCAGCGTGCAATCCCATCGGACGATATCTTTCCAGAATCGGCCAGCCGAAAACTTTTCACGCAAGACCACCGAACCGCCACCTGCCAGGACCGCGCCAGGCGCTTGGACGCCACCCACGCTGTGATACATCGGCAGGCAGTTGTACAGCCGGTCTTCGGGCTGCGTGTCCATCAGACCGGCGAACCAGTGGGTCCATTGCATCACCCGGCCGTGGGTAACGCCGGCCGCTTTGGGCAAGCCCGTAGTGCCGGAGGTGTAAATGTAGAGCGCCAGATCGTCGATGGTCACCGCGCGTCGCTCGGAATCGCTGAGCCGTTCGCCGCTATATTGCTCAAGATTTCGCTCCAGGTCGCGATCTACGCGCTGGAAAGAAGCTTCGTTCGCTCCGTGCACCCAAGCCACCATAGGCGCGGTGAGGTTCGGTAGCGCGCTGGCTGCCGCATCGATGAATTCCTCGGCCACAATCAGATGTTGGGGTGCGGCCAGATTGATGGAATGGGCCAGCGACGGGCCCGTCAGATTCGTATTGAGCAGCGCGACCACGCCCCCGGCCTGACTAATACCCAGCCAGCACGCCATAAATTCCGGGCGGTTCCCCATCAGCAGGCCGACGCATTGGCCTTTGCGGATACCCTGCGCGAGCGTCCATCTGGAATATTGATTCGCGCGTTCGGCGAGTTCACCGTAGGTGAAGCACTCGCGCTCGGAAAGCAGGGCCGGCGCAGCGCAGGATTGCGCCGCACGTTCCTCGATCACAGAGGGGAAAATGCGCTCAGGACGCCGGGCGATGGGCGCAGTCAACTCCAGAGCGCGGGCCCAATCTTGCGCGGGGGAGCGCTGGCTTCTCTGGGTGTAGGTTTCCGTCATGCGGTGCTCCCAGCGTCAATGGTAAGCACCGTTCCGGTGATGTTTTTCGATTTGCAGCCCAGCAGGAATTCCACTGCATTGGCCACGTCTTCAACCTCGGCAAGACGCTTCAACGCGCTTCGCCGGACCACCTTGTCGCGTTGCTCGCCGGTGAGCGCCTGGGTCATGTCCGTATCCACGAAACCCGGCGCTACCGCATTTACGTTCACGCCCGCACGCCCCACTTCGCGCGCCAGCGATCGCGTGAAACCGACCAGGGAAGCCTTGGTCGCGCCATATACGGAAAGACCGCTGTAACCGGCAGAGCCCAAAATCGACGCTACATTAACAATTCGCCCGCCGCCATCGGCCACCATGGAGCGCACCACGTACTTGGTCAGCACGATCGGGGACAGCGTGTTCAAGCGCAGAAGTTGCTCGATCTTTGAATTGGGCATCAGGGCGAGAACTCCCTCGAAACTAATTCCCGCGTTGTTGACCAGGCCGTAGATGGGACCGAACTGCTTCCTCAGCTTCTTCACCAGTTGCGAAATCTCTTCGATTTTGGCCAGATCGAAAGGAATGAAATGGAACGATCCCGGATTGGCGCGCTCCGCTTCTTCCATCGCCGACTTGAGAGGATCGGACTCTTTACGTGCCAGGGCGATCACCCGGTAGCCGGATGCCGAGAGTTTGCAGCCGATTCCGAGACCCAGTCCGCGGCTCCCTCCGGTAACGAGGACATTACGCATGTTGACGCACGATCTTGCCGTTCGCGGCCACAGCCAGTTGCTTTACAAACCGGATTGACGATGGAACCTTGTGGCGGGGAAGCGCTTCCCGGCATATGGTTAAGATCTCGTTCTCCATTCCGCCGGTAGCGGAGCCGTCCTCAAGAACAACCTCAGCCACCACCAGCGCACCGAGCACCGGATTTTTCCTCGGCCGCACCAGCGACATGCGAACGCACGGGTGACGGTTGATAACGCCTTCCACTTCTTCCGGGTGAACTTTCTGGCCGCCCACGTTGATGGTCCCGTCCCGCCGGCCGACGAAATAATAACGGTCTCCGCGCAGCCCCAACATGTCGCCCGTGTCCACGAAGCCGTCCTGGTCGGCGAGGGTTCTCGTAGAGTCCATGTACCTGTCGGCCGTTCGCGAAGATTTGATCCGCAGGGAGCCTTCTTCCACTTTCATTTCGACGCCAGAGCTGTTCGGGCCGATCAGGCTCGCGGGAAAACCTTCCAGCCCGTCGCGAACATCGAACGCGACGCCCGCTTCGGTGGAGGCAAAGGCGTGGGCGACTTCGGCTTGCGGGTAGAAGGACCGCAGATTGTCCAGAATAGACTGATCCGCGATCTCACCGGATAAACGCACGTAGCGAGGTGCAATCCTGCTTGCGGCCGGGCTCATCAGAGCGCAACGCCAATGCGAGGGAGTCCCGGAAATATGCGTTACGCCGTGAGCGGCCGCCCGGATCAGAAACTCCGCGGTCGATTCTCGCGCGCTCGACAACACCAGTGATCCGCCGGTCAGCATCGCGCGCAGGTAGATCTGCAGCCCGCCGTAACGCCTGATGTCGTAGAAGGTGCTCCAAACGTGAGAGCCGTCTAGCCCGCGATGCGCACCGATGGCTCCGCACAAACTGGCAAGCCTATGCTGCACCATTTTTGGCCGGCCAGTGGTGCCGGATGTGAGGAGCACCCACTCCGTCGCGTGATTGGCGGTCCGATCGCAAGCCGCAGGCACAATCGTGGGAGTGCATGCGACGTGAAGCCCAACGCCGCGGCCTGGTCCGAGATCCATCCCATCGGACACGATCGCGTCCACATTCGCCGACGCGATTACGAAACTGAGGTGCTCGATCGGCAGATCTGCGGGCCAAAGAACCGTCCGGCGCGCGATGCCATCCAACTCCAGAAGCGCCAATGCAGCCGAGAGTTGATCCGCGGTGGCGATCAACACCGATTTTCCGCGCAGCTGTTCGGCGCGCCCAGCCAGGCATGAACCCTGCGCCAGATCGCTTAAGACGACATCGTCGGCAGTGCCCGAGAGAAATCGCTTGGACAATTTCCCAGTAGCGCTAACCGCGCTCCAGAGCGACGATGAGTCACTTCGCGGCATTTTCGTAGAACTGGATAAACTCGCCCACTGTTACGGGAAAGCCGACGTCTTCGGCAGCGCTGAACGGATCGCTTCCGAGTACATCCTCCAGCCTGGCCACAACGATCGCGAAGCACAGCGAGTCCAGGCCGGAATCGAGGAACGCCAGATCGTCAACTAGCGGCGCCAGCTGTTTGTCTTGTTCCTGGGCTACTTGTTGGAACTGCGCGATGACTTCCGATCGAATCGACATAACCATTTATTGCCAATGCCTGTGAAGAGCTAATTGATCGGCCGGAGCATAACTATGGAGCCCTGTCTCAGCATGCTTGAGGGCTGGTTTCTTGAGGACCGCGATCTTTTTAGACGCGATGGGCGGAAAACAATCTTTCAACCATCGAACCGTGTGCTGCCGAACCGCTCTACAGCCCTCATGATCCGCAAACGAATGATCGGTGCCTTCCAGGAAGTGAACCTCGATGCGACTGCGGCGGTCGGATGATGCTTGCAGGTAACCAAGGTAATCGAATACCCCGGTCCTCGGCTTTAGGCCCTGGCTTTTCACGGCGGGGGCTTTCAGGACTAGAATCGGCGTTCCCGCGGATGTCAATTGCTTCCAGCAGCGGAGCAGAGGCACATTCGCATTGCGAGGAAGTCTGTTCCTGCTCAAGAATAGGCGCACATAGCGCAAGCGATGATATATTTCGCTTGCCATTGCGCCGAGCCTGGTCCAGGTGGCCCACTGGCTGAGCTCATTTTGAATTTTCAGCCGGTCTTGCGGAACGTTGAAATAGGGATCCATGAGCACCACGCCGCTGCACTCTTTGGTGGCGGCGGCTGTATAGAGAGCGGTCACCGCACCTGCGCAGAGCCCCATGATCACCATTCCCGAAAGGCTGAACCGCTCCACCAGCTGCTTGATGATGGCGGACAGCGAGGGAGCATACCCTCCGGCGCTCACAAAATTCAGCATTTTGTCCGGAAGATCGCCTTCGGAGTCGCCGAGCCCTGGCAGATCGAAGCGGAAGGCTGGATAGCCGCACTTCGCGAAGGAGTTCGCCCAATAAACAGCGGAAGGAGAGGCTCGCGGCAGGAATCCCGGGTTGAGAAACAAAACTCCGACACGGTTCACTTCACCAGGGCCTGCGCTCGACGCCCGTTTGGCACGGTGAGACCTATGGTACGTACCCCAAAGACGGTTTCCGCCCACGTTGACCGAGATCACCTCGCGCGTTTCAATAGCTGGGTTCACGGCTGCCTCTCTTGTGCTGGCGTTACCGCGCTTCTGATCCATTCGAGATTCTCGGCAAACAACCCGCTGAGATCCCGGTTAATTGTTTCGTAGCCCACCGACGAGCCTTTCACTAAAGGCGCCGCCCGCCCGTCGAGTTTGACGATTCGAACTGGCTTGTTGAACGCCACAAACTCGCCCGCATCGTCCGCGATGCTGGCCGGCAACTCGAATTGCAACGATTCGTTCCAAAGTCTGTCCGACCATTCGTATCCGTCCACATCCAAACCTTCGCCGCTCTCTAATCGCCGAATATAGTCGGACACCGGCTTTCTGTCGTCCTTATATTTAAAAGCGTGGTCTACAGCCACCCGGCGCAACAGCGCGCCGCGAAACGTAACATTGGCATTGGGAGGCGGAGACCAGAGTAGCAAGCCATCGCCGATTCCGGTTTCGAAAGCCTTGGCAGCGAGAATGCCGCCCAGTTCCAGACCGTGCAATAGGAGTGGCAAATCCGGCGAGCGGCGTTTCAGCCAGGCGGCAAGAAGTTCAACGTCTTCCATCCAATTTTCGAAGCCGAGCTCCTCGAAAACGCCCGTGCTTTCACCGATGCCGCGATAGTCGAATCGCAGGCACTCAATTCCTCTTGCCGCCAGATATCGAGCCCAGCGAACCCAAGGTATGTACGAGAAGTGCCGTTCTGAAGTAAATGGCCCCACAAGCAGGACGCGAGCCGATGGCTCCGCGGCTCCATGCAGCACCGTATAAAGGTGCGCTTTGGAAACCTCGAAGTACCCAGCCTGCTCAGCAGGTTCCATTTCGACAGCGGCGCTCACCGGTCATACCTCCGCGGTGTCGAGCCGCATCGCGCAGGCTTGGCACTTCAGCCCGTGATGCTTGGCGGCCGGCGGTACGATGCTTTGGATCAGAGCGGTGAGTAAATCAACTCCCTCGAAGAGATCAGTTCCAGGCTTCGGTGGGTTGATCGCCATCTCGGCTGCGAGTGCGCGGAAGAGTCCCTCGGTGTGAGCGACATCGCAGACGCCGTGGACATCGGTGTACTCTAGCTCAGCGGAACCTTGTTCGATGGCAAGCTTCGCCAGAAAATCCATAAATTTTTGTATGAACCCTTCGAAGAACGCCATGGTCAGCACCAGAGGCACTCCCGATAGCCGGCCGATGAATAGTCGGACGTTGGTCAGGTCTTGATAGACGGCTTGCGCGTCGTAATCCCTGGGCAGTGCGTTGGCGGACAGGGCGAACTTTCGGAGCATGCCCGGATGGCAGTCGCGCACCTCTTCGTGAAGATTGTCGAGGATGATGCGGCGGCTTTCTTCCGATCGAACGGCGAGATAGGCGCCAGTCATCCAGTAAATGAAGTTGCCTTCGAGCACGGCGGTATAGCGTGCGATGATCCCCCGCCGCTGATCGGCAGAGAGCCGCCCCGGTTCAGGCAACGAGGAAATCAGGGAATCGACCGCGCGGTCGACTTGATGTTGAAGGTACGCTCGTTGTGAGGCACCCGGAGTTAGAAGCGTCGAAGTGGACAGAGTCATCATTTACCTCCAGCAATTAATGCGAACCGGGTCGCCGCCATATCAGGCAAACTACAGTTGATTCAGTACCAGTCGATATCGTTCTCGGTACAAGACGATTGTAGGCTGGAATCGAAATGAAGAGAAGGTGCAACCGTAATAGTACCCTCCGGTCTAGTAACCCCTCTTTGGTTAGCGGACAACTCCAGTCCAGCCGTGACCGTTAGCCGAGCGGCGCCACGCCTAACGGTATGTGCTACTGCGATGGAGGTGAATCGCGCCGCCCGTCGCGAATATCATTACTTATCAGCAAATTGCCGGCCAAAGGTGGCGCCCCAGCCTCTTGGCTTCCGAGCGATGTGTACGCTTCTCCAGTTCAACACGCGCTTCCGGTCGAGCGCAACTCTGCCGAAGACTGCGCAGCCAGAGACTTAATCTCGTTGACTCTTGCTCGCACATCAGTACGCTTGAGCAAATTAGCTAAGTTTCTACCGATCATCGTTCCCCCTTGGGCGGGATCCCAGGCGTGGCGCTCGAACGAATCACGGCGCGCCGCCTGCTGCATCTTACGTCCCTGTACCGGTCAGCGTAATGAATTGCGGGCTGTCGCCGGCGTTATCGTTGACCATCACGTAGCCGTTGTCCGTGCCCGTGATCGTGGGACTGAACGTGACTCCGAAGGTGCAAGTCGAGCCCCGGCCCCAGACTGGACGGACAAGTGTTGCTGACGATGTTGTAGTCCTTGGTCGCCGTGATCGACGCTGATGGTAAGAGCCAGGCTGCCGGAGTTCTCCAGCGTGATCGTTTTCGCCGCGCTGGTGGTTCCGTGCGCCTGGCTGCCGAATGCCAGCGTGGTCGCGGAGAGATTCACCTCCGGCGCCACTCCGTTGCCGGCCAGCGCCAGAACATCCGAGCCGTTCGGCGTGTTGTCCGTGACGGTGACGGCCCCCGTCTGATTGATGGTCGAAGTAGGCGTAAAGGTCACCGTGATGGTGCAGGTGCCGTTTACCGCGATAGTGTCGGGCTGAGCGGACAATTGTTGGTTTGCGCGAAATCGCCCGCCACCGTGCCGCTGGCGGCGATACTGGTGATGGTCAAAGCCGCCGCGCCGGTATTCTGTCAACGTCGCCGACTGCGAGCGCGCTGGCCGTGTTGAGCGGCACGTTGCGAAGGTCAGGCTGGACGGCGTGAAAGTGACCAGTGGCGTGGTTCCCGCGCGCGCCGGTGCCGGTAAGCGTTACCAGTCTGCGGACTGCCGGCGGCGTTGTCCGCGATGCTGACGCTGGCGGTCCGCGTGCCGGTGGCCAACGGCTTGAAGGTCACGGCAATCGTGCAACTGAAGCCCACGGTCAGCGTGGCCGGGAACGGGCAGTTGTTGGTCTGAGCGTAGTCTCGCCGGATTCGCGCCGGTGAGGGTGATGCCGGTAACGGTCAGGTTCGGCTTCGCCCGAGTTGGTCAGGTTGATATTCTGCGCCGCGCTGGTGGTGCCCAGCGCCTGGCTCGCAAAGGTGAGCGATGTGGGCATCACGGTTGCTTGCGGGGCCGCCGCCGAGACGCCCGTGCCCGAGAGGGTGATGGTGCGCGGGCTGCCGGGCGCGCTGTCGGTGATCACGATCGTTCCCGTCCAGCGGCCCGTCGCAGTGGGATTAAACGTGATCTTGATGTTGCAGGACGAAAGCGCGCCGACGGATCCCACGCAGCCGTTGGTCATGGAGAAATCGCGCGCCGGTGAGCACCACGCTGGTGATGTTCACCGTGCCATTGCTTTGGTTGTAGTAGTACAGCGGTTTGCGGCTGGCTGGCGACACCCACCACCTGCTGGTCGAACACCACGCTGGTTTGCGAGAGCGAGATCTCCGAGGTGGCTGCGATGCCCGTGCCCGTCAGCGCGACCTTCTGGTGGGGCTGGGTGCCGTGTTCTTGATGGTTAGGGTCGCCGGTCAGGACCTTCGCCTGCCGTGGGCGTAAACCTGATGCCAATGGTGCAGCTGGTGGCCGGCGTCAGCACTCGCCGTTGGCATCCGTTGCTGATGCGAATAGCTCGTGGTGACTGTCACGCTGGTGATCGAGATATTCGTATTGCCGGTATTGTTAACGGTCGACAGTCTGCGTGAAGCCGCTGCTGGTGCCGACCACTTGCGGGATGAACGCCACACTCGCCGGCGTCACGGCGACCGTTTTGGTATCGGTGATGCCCGTACCGGACATGCGTCACCTTGGGCGCGGCGCCGGACGCGCTGTCGGTGATGGTCAGCGTCCCGCTCGCCGCGCCCGCCGCCGTGGGCGTGAAGGTCACCGAGACGGTGCAAGTGTTGCCGCTAGGACCAGGCGGCAAGCGTGGACGGGCTTACCGGGCATGAGTTGGAAACCACGAAGTCCGCGCTCGACGAGACGACGCTCGAAATCGTCACCGGCGAATTGCCGGTGTTGGTGAGAGTCACGGTCTGCGGGTTCGGCTGATTCCGCTGTATTGCCAACGGACTCCGCTGGGAAAGACCAGCGCCTTGCGGTCGATTTCGAGCGCCTGCGTGGGCGTCGACTCCGATGCCCGAAACCGTGATGTTGCGCGGACTGCCCGGAGCGTTATCGGTGATCGTGACGGTGGCCGTGCGGTTGCCCGCTGCCGCCGGCGTAAAGGTCATGCTGACGGTGCAAGCTTGTGCCCGGATTCAACGTGCTCGGCGAGAGCGGACAACTATTGGAGAGGCGTGAAGTCGCCCATATCGGCGCCGCTGACGCCCACGCTGGCAATGGTCAGCGGAACGTCGCCGTTGTTGGCCAGCGTGATGTTCTTGGTTGGCGCTGGGCGTGGCGACCACCTGGTTCGGGAAAACCAGGCTGGGGTCGCTGTACGAACGCCGAAAGCGTGGAGGCTTCGACCGAAGCCCGCCAGGGTCAGCGTCTGGTTAGCGGCGCTGTTGGCGACGGTGATCGTGGCGGCCCGGTTACCCGCGGCGGTCGGGATCGAAAGTGACTTGCAAAGCTGCAACTGGCCTCGCGTTCAGGCTGGTCCCGCAGTTATTGGAACCCGAAACGATCGTGAAATCCGTGCCGGGCTTGGATTTCCTACCGACAGATCCGTTACCGTCGCTGCGCTGGTGTTGTTAAGCACGGTCACAGCCTGTTGCGCGCTGGTGGTGCCGATAGGGAAGGATGGCGAACGCCAGCCCGGAGGCGTCAGCTTGATGGCGGGGCCGGTGGCCACATTCTGGCCAGTGAGGTTCACAACCTGCGTGCCGGTTCCGGCGTTGTCGGTGAAAGTGATCGTGCCATTCTGCGTGCCAACGGCGCCGGTGGGAGCAAAGTTGATGGCCATCGTGCAAGAGGCGTTGGGCTGGATGGTTTCGGTGCAAAAGCCGCCCGCGATGGTGAAGTTGCCGGCGGAGACGATATTGGAAATGATCAATGGTTCGTTGCCGTTATTGGCCACAATCAGGTTCTGATCGGGCTGGTGGTGCCGGTGGCCTGGCCCTGGAACGTCATGCTGGCCGGAACAAAGCTGGCGGCCAAAGTCGCGGCACTCCGGTGCCTGAAAGGTTCACCGATCTGCGTGCCGGCGTCGTCCAACATATTGAGCTTGGCGGTGCGGACTCCGGTGGCGGTCGGGGTGAAAGTAACCGTGAATGTGCACGTGCGGGTGGGCGTGACAACCGACGGAATGCAGAAGTTGGTCTGCGAGAAATCGCCGGGATTCGTACCCGTGATGGTGGCGCTGGTCAGATTGATCGGCACGTTGCCGGTGTTGGTGATAACCGCGGTTTGCGTGACAGCTGGCCAAACCCACCGGCTGGTTGCTGAAAGTCAGGGTGGTGGGAGACAGGGTCGCGGTGGCGCTCGACGGCCAGCCCGTTGCCCGAAAGGGTTACGTTTGCGGGCTGCCGGTGGCGTTGTCGGTGAGCGTGATGGAGCCGGTTCGCGCGCCGGTGGCGGTGGGAGTGAACACCACGCTGATGTTGCAAGTAGCCGGCGGCGTCCGGAAAGCCAGCGTGGTGCAACCGTTGCTGGTGACGCGGAAATCGCCGCTCTCCACCACGCGGTCGAAGTCACAGGCACGTTGCCGGTATTGGTAACCACGATCGTGAGCGCCCGCGCGGTAGTCTGTCCCACCGCCTGATCGGCAAAGACCAGTGAGGTGGGCGTAATCTTGATGGTGCTGGCAGCTGCCACACCGGTTCCCGTCAACGTGAAGCTGTGCGGGCTGGCTGCGGTGCTGTCCATAATGGTTACCGTGCCGGTGCGGACGTCCCGCCGCGGTCGGCGTGAAGGTGACGCGTACGCTGCAGGCGCCGCCCGGATTCAAGTCTGCACGCATCCCGTCGCCAGATAGTCGCCGCTGGCCAGCGCGCTGAAAATGGCGACCGGCACGTTGCCGGTATTTGTGACATACAGGGTCTGCGCCGCGCTGCTGGTAGTCACACGATTGGTGATTGAACACCAAACCCGATGCTTCCAGGGTCAGCGCGGCCGTCCCCGCGGCGCCCGTGCCCGTGAGGGAAACGGAGGTGTTTGCGCTGGAGTTGTTGCTGCTGACAAACATGCTTCCGGTGCGCAGCCCTCCTGCGTGGGCAGGAAGGAAATGGCGACGATGCAATTAGTGTTTGACGCGAGCGAGGCTGGGCAGTTGCTGGTCTGCGCATAATCGCCCGACATGCTGAACCCGGTTCAGCGTGAGGGCCTGGTTTCCGACATTCGATACGGTCACGTTTTGGGAGGGCGCCGCGCTGCCAACCGCCTGGCTGCTGAACGTGGGCTGGCCGGCGTCAAGTTCATGTAGGCGCCATTGCTGCCTGTTCCGGTGAGATTCACGACGGTGGTGCCGTTGATGGTAAGGGTTCCAGGGCGCGCGCCGGTGGTGGTGGGCGTGAACATCACGCTGATGGGGCATTCGGCGCCGCCCGCCAGACTGGAGCCGCAGGTATTGCTTTGTGCGCATAATCGCCCGCTGCGACGATGCTGGAAATGGCTAGCGCGCTGCTTCCCATATTGCGCAGGTTCACGATCTGGGGAGGTGCTGGGCACCGTGACTATTTGCGTGGAGAACGTCAGGCTAATCGGATACGGCCACGGCCAGGGACCCGGCAGCGCCGCTGATGCGGGCGAGACAAAGAAGCTTCGCACCGGAGTGGTGGTGAGCGTCACCGGAAAGTCGCTGGAAGAGGTCTCCCCGCCGACGATGGCGTCGCCCGTGGATGTCACTCCGATTCCAGGCAAGTGCAGCAAACTATTGTTGCTCTCATCGCTGGATCCGCCCAGGTACGTCGAGTAAGTGGCTGCCGTACCGTTGCCGCTCACCTCCACTACAAAATCGTCATTGCCGCTGGTTGGCGCCGAAGCATTGAACCCCTGGATGGCGTTGACCGCCGGGAAGTCAAGGGCGGTGGTGAATCCGGAAACGTAAGCGCTGCAGGCCGAAACGCATCCTGGAGCCAGGGCGAGATCCATGGGAGTCCCAAGCTCAGAGGGTCCGGGCAGGAAAGTGGAGTAAACCAGAGAGGTTCCCGTGGTGTTTAACTCCGCCACAAAAGCCCCCGGGAAAGTGACCTGGTACGCGCCCGTTGAGGTGGGAAAGTCCGATATCGTGGCATTGCCAGTCAGATAGGCGTTGCCCGAGCCGTCCACCGCGATCCCGTTGCCCTGGCCATTGCCCAGGAACGCGGAGTATGTGAGCGCGGTAGCGCCGCTGTTCAGCTTGGTCACATATACGCCGCCCTGTCCAATGCCCACGCCATTGTATTGAAAAGCGCCCGCGGTGACCGGATAATCCGCTCCCCCCAGTCCAGTGACATAGGCGTTGCCGGAAGAGTCCACCGCGAGAGCGATCTGTGTGGTCTGGGAGGTAGGCCCGCCCAGGTAGGTCGAGTACACCAGGGACGCGGCCCCTGAAACAGACGGGTTGAACTTTGCCACGAAACCGCTCGCGCCTCCCGTTCCCAGCGTGGTTTGAAACACGCCGGGGGTTGTTGGAAAGGTGGTCGAATTTGTATTGCCGGCGATATAGGCGTTGCCGCTGGAATCAACGGCGATGGTATTGGCCGTATCGCCGGCTGATGTGGTGCCTGCCAGGTAGCTGCAATAAGTCAGGTTGAAGCTGGAGTCCAGGACGGCAAGGAAGGCGTGCGAGCCGCTGGTTACCGACGCCAGAAAAGCCCCGGCTGTGGTGGGAAGTCCGGAGGAAGCGGAGCCGGCAATGTAAAGCTGTCCAGTCGCGCTGGCCGCCACCGCCTGGATGGTGAAGCTATAAGTGGTAACTCCGAGGGTCTGTCGCAGTAGCACGGTAGTTCCGTCCGGACTGAGTTTTTCCACTAGAATCAATCCCGAGTTTCTTCCGGCCAGATAGGTATTGCCGGCACCGTCCGCAGTGGCCGCCATGAAGGTGTCGCCGCTGATTCCGACATACGTGGAATAACTGAGGACCGGGTCGATAATCAAGGGCTTGGAATGGTCGTAGTCCGCGATCCGAAAGCTCACGCGATTTCCGTACAGCGCGTAGCCGGCCGGAATCAGGCGCCTGGGGCCATGGCGCTCGGGCTGATAAATCACCGGCGCATCCAAACGAAGTTCGCCTGTGGAGGTGCGCGCCAGAAGCTCGCCGTGAGCGCCCATCTCCAATTGCGTGGCGCCCTCCACCACGAATGCGATGCCCCGGGCGTCGGCACCAGGCGCAACCGCCAAATCGTATTCCAGACTGCCGCCATGATCGTAGTAGATCGCATCGACGCCCTGGTAGACATCGCGATAGAGCACTCTCGATGGGTCCAGCCGCAAGCCCTGGGCATTAGGGTTAGCTCCAACGAATCGGAGACCAAGCGGCGTGCCACCGGCGTCTTCCTTCAAGACCAGGCCGTCCTGCTCGAGCACCAAACCGTAGCCTGTGCCGCGAGCCGCGAATCGGTTTCCTGGGGTCGCCCCAAACCGCAGCGGCTGGACTCCCGCCCCGTCTGCAGCCCATCCAGAACTCGCAATCAAACCCGCCAGCACCCCGGTAACAACAGTGGCTCTTACTCTCCGAAAACTCATGGCGATCTCCTCCGGCCTCGAATGGCTCCGTCCCCGTTCCGGATCCCATTCTTGGAGCCCGGATCTGTTCGATGTTACACCAAACCTCTAACCGGGGCTGGCCGCGCCAAGAATGTTTCTCGCCGGCCCCGCCGAACCGGGTCGCGTTCTGGGTTTCTTGCGACGCTTGAGATACTTGAGATTGTTGAGAGACCCAAGCAATTGAAAACAGTTGCGCACCGGTGTGGGCCAAGGGCAGGGAACTCATTGCCCAATTCCCGCTGGACCTAAAGCCGGGGGAAGCTTTCGTTTTGACTGGCAAGATGGCATCTAGGATCGGTGAGTCGGACGACGAGATTCTTCGGGCGGAATCGAAGGAAACTCACGCTGGGGTGATATTCGTGGATGAGCGGACATCGGTTCATCGTTGCGTCACGGGAGCCGATTTCCTGGAGCGTATCCCTGCCTGCCACCCGGCAAGCGCAATGGGTTTGTCGATGAGCCCCTGAAAGGATTGTCGGTATCTCAGGGTGCGTAATGCGTGAAGACGAGGTCGCTAGCCTTGGCCTGATTGTGGCAGGGGAAGCAGGATTTCATGGACGCCGCGGCGGCGGGTTTGCCATCAATGAAGGTAGCGAACCCCCAGCCGCCCGTTGCGGCGTACTTGGTGGAGTCCTTGACCATAAACTGAATGTTCGTGGGGGGGCCGGGGACGAAGGATTGGGCTTGGCCAAAGACTTTGTCGTTTTCCGCCGACGGCACGTGACCATAGTGCAGAGCGGCAATGATGGTGCCGTCCGGGTAGGGAAGCTTCCCCTCTCGGTAGGCCTTGATCGCCACGTCGTTGCCCAAAACGGCGCCAATACTGTTCAGGTTGCCTGCTTCGTGGGAGACCGAGATCAACTTCCAATCCCGGTATCCGGGGGGGATTTTTGTTACGAAGACCGGCGCGGCCGAGTCATCGGCGTGTAGATACGCGGGCGGCGTAAACGCGATAATGCCTGCCAGTATTACAACGGCAACCAGCGGCAAAGTGATCCCTTTCATAGGGGTTCCTCCTTCAACCAGAGTGCGCCTGGGCGGCGAGACGCCTTCAGTGGATCACGACGAGCCGATGGTTGTCAAAACGTAACAGGGTGAAACGCGACCGAAATACGTCGAGCTTTATGGAGCTACCATTATGGACGCGGGGAGGGCGGAAAATCAGGGCCGCGCGGCGAGGACCGTGATCCAAAACGTGCTTTCGTCATATTGAAACGCCAGCCGCTCCCGGACCTCGGTTCCGCATACCCGCACCGAGGAGCTGCCGCCATCCACTACCGAGGGCATGGAAAGCCGGATACCCGGCACCAATATGCATTTCAGGTTGCCGCCGATCATGTTGGCCAGTTCGCCCAGCACGTCGCGCACGACATCGTCCACCGCGCCCGGCAGCTCGATGGAGAGGAAGCGAGCCGCGAAGTAGCAGGACTGCCCGCGGTCGCACTCCAGCAGCACCGCTCCGTTCCATTCGCCCGTCAATTGGACCGCGGACGTTAATCGATCCGGGCCTGGGAACCAGGGCGTCTCGGTCTCGTGCACTTCCAGACTCAGCATGGTCTCGAACACCGACTCCACAATTTGCGCCAGCTCGCTCGGCACTATCTCCGCGCTCAGTTCAGTTGGCATAATGTCCTCTCAGCGGGCCACATACACAATCGCTCCCTCCACCGGCTTTCTTTCAAACCATTGCTCCACGCCGAACGCCGTCTCAGAGCCGCCCAGCAACAGCCAGCCGCCACGAAACAACGTGCTGTGGAGTTCTTTTAGCAGCTTGCTTTTGGTTTCGGCGTCGAAATAGATCATGACGTTGCGGCAGAAAACCAGGTCGAAAGGTCCCAGCGTGCGCATGCTATTGCGCAGGTCGATGGTCTCAAAGCGAGCCATCTGGCACGCCTGCTCGCTCAACTGCCAGTCCATACCGGAGCGGCGGAAATACTTCACCAGCAGCGCCGCCGGCAGCCCTCGGTTCACCTCAATCTGCTGGTACTTGCCGGACTGGGCGCGTTCCACTACGCGCGGCGAAAAATCGGTACCCAGGATTTGAATGTTCCAGTCGCTCAATCCATTTTCCAAAAGAAGCATGGCCAGACTATAAGCTTCCTGTCCGGTGGATGCCGCGGCCGACCAGGACCGCAACTTTTTGGCATCTTTCCGCTCTTCCTTCAGCCGGGGCAACAGGCTGGCCCGGATGGCCTCGTATTGGGCGGGATCGCGGAAGAAGTAGGTTTCGTTGGTCGTCATGGCTTCTACCACCTGGCTCGCGATGGCGCTCTCGCGCGTAGCCCGGATAAGCGCGCACAAGTCGTTGATAGAGCCCAGGCCGAGGCGCCGGACGATCGGCGTGAGACGGCTTTCGAACAGGTAATGCTTATTGCCTTCGAGCACGATGCCGGTCTGTGAATACACGTGCTCCTGCAGGAACTGGTAGTTCTCCGACAGGATCTCGGCGCTTGAAGTTTGACTTGGCATTTCGGCCGTCCTTAGCCCCACGCCATGCGCAGGATCTCCGGCGCCACTTGATCGAGCGCAAGCACGCGGTCCGCTAAACCCGCGTTCACCACCGCGCCGGGCATCCCCCAAACCACACTCGAAGCCTCGTCCTGCGCCAGGATGCTAGCGCCTTGCGCCTTGAGAATCTCGCTGCCGCGCAACCCATCCTGCCCCATGCCGGTGAGAACAACTGCGATGGCCGCGCCCCGATAAACCTCCCCGATCGAAGCAAACAGTGCGTCGACGGCGGGACGACAGGAGTTCTGCTGCGGCGACTGGTCCAGACACACGCGCGCTCCCACGCCGTCAGGGGCCACTTTTAGATGAAAGTCTCCCGGCGCAATCAGGATCTTGCCCGATTCCACCTGGTCGCCCTGGCTCGCTTCGGCCACCGGCAGCCGGCAGGTGGAGTGCAGGCGCTCGGCGAGCAAACGAGTGAAAAGCGGCGGCATGTGCTGTACCACCAGAACCGGCAACGGGAATTCGGGCGGCAGCTGCGGCAGTATCGCGCCCAGCGCGGCCGGGCCGCCGGTGGATACTCCGATCGCAACCACTCTGGGCTGCGCCTTCATGCCCCGCCACAGGGTGGAAGCGCTACTTTGCGCCGCTGGCGTTGCGCCGGTCTGCGCCTGTGCCGCTGCCGGCCGGCCCGCGGCGTTGCTCTGTCCAGGCAGACAAGAGACGGGCAGGCGAAAAAATTGTTTGATCTTCGGGATCAGTTCTTCCCGTAAGCGCGCCAGCGAGCCATCCAGCGAACCTTCGTTGGAAGCCTTGGTCACGTAGTCGTCGGCCCCCAGGGTCAATGCTTCCAGAGTTACCGCCGCGCCGCGCTCGGTGAGAGTGCTGAACATGATGACCCGTAGACCGGGATACTCGCGCCGGATCCGTCGCACCGTTTCCAAGCCATCCATCTCCGGCATTTCGATGTCCAGCGTAAGAACGTCGGGATTCAACTGCGGGATCCTTTCGAGCGCAATCGCGCCGTTGGCCGCCACCCCCACCGCCTCGAGCGAAGGATCCTGCTCCAGGGCGTGCGTGACCAGGCGTCGGATCACCACCGAGTCGTCCACCACCAGCACGCGAATCCGCTCTCCCGGCTGGAGCAATCGCTTGTTCACCGCGGCCATGCCCTGTTCTCCTTTCCGGCCCCTCGCATCCCGCTTCGCGCCATCCGCCGCCTTAGGGACGGACTCCCGCGATTTGGAGCTTTTCCACCAGGATTTCTTTGGTGAACGGCTTCATGATGTATTCGTTGGCGCCCGCCTCCAAGGCCACCGCCATCTGATCCAGCTCCGTCTCGGTGGTGACCATTACCACGATCAGCGAAGAAAGTTTCGGATCCTGGCGCAGCCGCTTAAGCAGCTCCAGTCCATTGACCTCCGGCATGTTCCAGTCCGAGAGAACCAGCGTAAGGGCGGTCCTTTCGGCTTCGATCACCTCCCAGGCCTCACGCCCATTGGCCGCCTCCTGGACCTCGAACCCGAGTTCCTTCAGGGTCTTGGCGAGGATCATCCGAACGGCCCTGGAATCGTCCACCACCAGTGCTTTGGCCATCCTTCACCTCCTTTTTCGATTGGCTTCGTTTCGCGCAAGAAGCGGGCGCCAGGAAATTCCGCAGGCCATGCCGCCTAGCCGCTTACCCGGCCGCCAGCGCCCTCAGAACGTGAATTTCGAGATGACCGTCTGCAGCCGGGCCGCCATCTGACTCAACTCCCCCGACGCCTTCTGAGTGTCGTTGGCGCCCTGCGTGGTGTTCTTCGCCGCCACGGCCACGCCCCCGATGTTCCTGGCGATATCGTCCACTCCCTTGGAAGCTTCGGTCACGCTGCGCCCGATCTCATTGGTGGTCACCGTTTGTTCTTCCACCGCCGAGGCGATGCTGTTGGAAATGTCGTTGATCTGGTTGATGATGATCCCGATCTCCTCGATCGCCTTGACAGCCCCCTTAGTATCGCCCTGGATGGCGTCGATCTTCTGGCCGATATCTTCGGTGGCCTTGGCGGTTTGCTTGGCCAGCTCCTTCACTTCGTTCGCCACCACCGCGAAGCCCTTGCCCGCTTCCCCGGCGCGCGCCGCTTCGATGGTTGCATTGAGCGCCAGCAGATTGGTCTGTTGCGCGATGGAGGTAATCACCTTGATCACATTGCCGATTTCCTGGCTGGACTCGCCCAGCTTTCTCACGGTCTCATTGGTGGATTGCGCCACGCTGACGGCATTCTTGGCCACCCGAGCCGAGTCGTTGGCGTTCTTGGAGATCTCGCGGATGGAAGCCTGCATGTCTTGGGAGGCCGAGGCCACCGAGGCGACGTTCTTTGAGACCTGCTCGCTGGCCGCCGACACCACGTTGGCCTGCGTCGCGGTCTCCTCCGCGTTGCCCGCCATCTGCTGGCTCACCGCCGTCAGTTCTTCAGAAGAAGAAGCCAGCGCGGTGGCGCTTTGCGCGGTAATTTTCAGCGGCTCCACCACCGAGTCGAGTGTCTGGTTGAAGCCTTCGATGATCTTGCGGAAGTCGCCCTGATGCTTGGCCGCGTCGGCGCGCGTCCCTAGTTTGCCTTCCACCGCCGCCTTCACCAACAATCCGGCGTCGGCCACCAGCGCGTTGACGCTATCGAAGCAACCGTTGACCGCGTTCTTCATCTTCTCGTGGTCGCCCCGGCAGGCGATCTCGACCTTCTCCCGTAGGTTGCCGCCCCTTATGAGTTCGAGGATGCGGTTGCTTTCACCGATCGGCAGCAGAATGGCGTCCAGCGTTTCGTTAACGCCTGCGACGATACCCGCGTAGGCGCCTTGGAACTGGCCGGGGTTGCCGCGCTCGGAAAGTTGCCCTTCGCGCGAGGCCGCCGTCATCCGCGCCAACTCCTTCTGCAAGCTCTTCAAACTTTCCCGGACCTGTGCGATCGAATTCCCGAGCGCCCCTTTTCGGTCTGCCCGTCCGAGGCGTCGAACGCGCTGCTATCCAAGTCCCCGCTGGCTATTGCTTCGGCCCGCTCTAACACGGCGCTGAGGGCTTCCTTGATCTGGTCGAGGTGCTCGGTCTTATCCGCTCCGGGCGCAGCCTGAACGGCCTCCAGACTTAGTCCCATCGACTCGAACGTATTCATCAGGAACGCGTCGCTAATGGCCTGGATGTCGTAATTGAAAACCTTGTTGATGGCCTGCTCGGCGGCCGCGATCTTCTTGGGGTCCTTGAAGGCTTTGCGCAGGTAGAGGCTGGTCAGCCGCTGGAACTCGGCGTAGGAGCCGATGTACCACTTAAACGGAAGGTTAATCTTGTCGTGGATCGCGCCCACCTTCAAGCGGCGCTCGAAATAGCCCACCCCCCAGCTCCCCTCGGCGCCCTCAAAGATCTGGGTAAAATACCCGGTTTGTGCGCGCTCTAGCGTCTGGCGCAACTGGCTGATAGACGTTCCGGTATTCTGAGCGTGGCTTTCAAAGAAGCGCCGGGTGGGGCCGAACTCAAACTGCCAGTTGTAAAACTCCCGGGCGATCTCCTCCGCTACCGAGCGCGCCCAGGGAGTCAGCCCGGCTAACAGGCTGCGCTCCTGCTCACCCAGCCGGATAAAGTTTCGGCGGATCGCCAGGTTCGCTTCGTCGATTCCGAAGCGTTGCGCGCTGCCGCCTGGAACTCCAGCATAGTCGGCGTCGCCGTAGCCGCGGGACGGGACCGACGTAGCGTGTGAACCGGGGGGCGGCTCCAGCAGCGCAGGACCGGCTTTCCCGTTCGCTCCGCGTCGCGGTCGCGCGCCACTGGTCGATTCACGTGCCATACGTTTTCTCCTGGTGAGAGAGATCAGGCGCAGTCCCGGACTTCCGTTCCGTCCCCAATTCGGTGGTCCAGTCGGCGTCCAGAATCAGCAGCAGCCGGTCCTTCAGCTGGTAGATGCCCCGGATCAGCTCGCGCGCCGCCGGATGCGGGTTCTCGGGCGGCGGTTCGCAAGTGGCGCCGTCCACATCCAGAACATCACCGATTTCGTCGACCAGTAAACTGACGGCGCCATCGTCGGTGCGGACCACTATGTTCATGGGCGGCTGACCTCCGGCGCGGGGCGGCAGCCCGAGCCGCCGCCGCATGTCGATGGCGGTAACGATCTGGCCGCGCAGATTAATTAAGCCCTCCACCACTTCCGGGGCCTGAGGCACGCGCGTCATTTGCTGGAAGGGCAACACCTCCTGAACGCGCAGAACGTCCACGCCGAATAACAGGTCCGCCACAAAAAACGTCGAGAACTGCCCGCTGGTTTTCGCCAGGTCCGTTTTCAGGGACTCGTTTTCCGCCATGGGTTATCGCTCCGCTCCCACAGCCGCGGGCGCTCCCACAGCCGCGGGCGCTGCCCGAGGCGGAGCCAATGCCGAGGCCAGTCGCGCCAAGGACTCGAGCGCGGCCGCTCCGTCGGTCAAAGCCAGCACCGGAATTCCCTCCGTTTGCGGCCGTCGGCGCATGGCCGCGAGAAGCGCCGAGCTGCCGCTGGGCGGAAGATCCAGCGTCGCCATGACGATGTCCACCGGTTGTTGCTCCAGTTGGCCAATCGCCTCATCCAGATTCGAGGCCTCCAGCACGCCGTATCCCGCCATCTCCAGGCTGCTCCGGATCAACCCTCGCGAGAACGCCGAAGCTTCGGCCACCAGTATTCTCTTGCCGCTCTCCCATCCGTCCGGTCCCTGCAACCAATTCTCCGCGGCCGCGTGAATGACGTGGTTCAGATCCAGGAAATCGGTGACTTGCTTGCCCACCACCGCCGAGCCGAGCAGGCCTTTCCGGCTCGACCTCTGACGCACCGTGACCGCCTCTTCGGCTACATCCAGAATCTGATCCACCAGCATGCCCATACTGCGCTCGCCGTCTTTGAAGACCACCACCTGCACCGGATCGGTAGTCTGGTCCGGGACGGGCGCGCCCGGTTCGAGTATGCTCCGCAAAGGCACCAGCGGGAGGATACGGTTCCGGTATTGCACCACCAGACCCCCGCCCGCGCGCTCGATGGCCGACTTCGGGAACTCCTCCAGCCTGGCGACCAGTGCCAGCGGAACGGCCAGGCGCTCGAAGGAACCGGCGCGAAACAGCAGCAGCCGCTGCTGCTCGGTCCCCGCTTGCGTTTTCTGTTCCACCGCCGTGCGCGCCTGCTCACGGGATTCCCCCAACACGCCAGACCGCTGGCCGATCCCGTGCACATCCAGGATGAGGGCCACCGCGCCATCTCCCATGATGGTCGCGCCGGCGTAAATGGTGAGTCCCTTCAATTGCTTGCCCAACGGCTTGACCACGATCTCCTGGGTGTCGTGAATGCCATCTACCACCAGCCCGAACTGCCGGTCCTCGGCCTGCAGCACCACGATGTTCACCACGTCGCTCTCAACCGTTTTCTCAACCGTTTTCCCAACCGTGGTCTCAACATCAGCCGCATGCTCTCGCTCCAGGCCCAGGATGTCGTTCAAATATGCAATGGGTAACAAGCCACCACGCCTGCGGTACACCGGCGTGCCGTGAATGCGCTCGATGTCGGAGCGGTCCCCCTGGCCCTCCAGCCGGATCAACTCCACCAGGCTCACCTGTGGGATGACGAAGCGCTCCCCGGCCCCGGCGCCCGAGCGCGGCGCCGCACGACGATTGCCGCTGGTGATTACCAGGCCGGGAATGATGGCCAGAGTGAGCGGGATCTTGATCTTGACCGTCGAGCCCTGGCCTGGCCGGCTGAACACGTCGACCACGCCGCCGATTTTCTCGATGTTGGATTTCACCACGTCCATGCCCACTCCCCGGCCCGAAACGTTGGTGATCGTTTTGGCCGTCGAGAATCCCGGCAGGAAGATCAGGTTCAGCGCTTCCCGATCGCTCAGCTTCTCGGCCTGTTCGGGCCGCAGCAGGCCCCTCGCCAGGGCCGTCTGCTTGACGCGCGCTACGTCAATCCCCGCGCCATCGTCGCCGATCTCTATGTTGACTTGCCCGCCTTCGTGATAAGCGCGCAGAGTCAGCCTGCCCTCGGGCGGCTTGCCGGCGCGCGCGCGCTCCCCGGGCGCCTCGATGCCGTGGTCGCAGGAATTCCGGACCAAATGCACCAGCGGATCCTTGATGGCTTCGATGATCGTCCGGTCCAGTTCCGTACCGGCCCCGTCCATCTCCAACCGGATCTGCTTGCCCAGCGACAGCGCCGTATCGCGCACCACGCGCGGCAGTTTGTTCCACACCATCCCGATCGGTTGCATGCGCGTCTTCATGACGCCCTCTTGCAGCTCGCTGGTAATCAGGTTCAGCCGCTGTGAGGTCGCGTTGAGGGTCGCGTCCTCGCGCTCCAGGTTGTGCTGCAGGATCTGATTGCGGGTCAGCACCAGTTCCCCCACCAGATCCATGAGCTTGTCGAGCAGACCCACCCCGACCCGAATGTTCGCATCCGCCGCGGCCGAAGACTTCCCCGTGTCCCCCTCGGGCTTCTTGCCTGCGGGCGGCTCAGTCGCGCCCAGGTCGTTTTGAGGCTCCGCCGTCAACCGCGCTGCGATGCTCAGACGCTCGGTCAAGTCCTCAAAGCGATTCGGACCTTGCTCCCCGCTCGCTTCGATGGAGGCCAGCACCTTGCGAATGGCGTCCACGGTCTCAAAAATCAGGGACACTATGGACGCTGTGAGTTCGCGCTCCCCGTCGCGCAACTGGCTCAACAAGGTCTCGGCCTGGTGCGTGATCTTTTCCAATGTCGAGAACGCGAGGAAGCCGCAGGTGCCTTTAATGGTGTGAATAGTGCGAAAAATACTTGCCAGCAGAGCCGCATCCTTGGGGTGCTTCTCCAGTTCGACGAACTCCTGATCCAGACGCGCCAGGTTCTCATGACTTTCTACCAGGAATTCACGGATCACGTCCTGATCTTGCATGCGTAGCTTCTCCACCGGTCCGGCGCCTGCGGCGGCGTGCAACAACCGTTGAGGTTCTTATCGGTCTGCGGATTGGAATCTGCATAAACCTTTTCATTCGAGGGTAGGTTGGGCCTATACTTCGATCAAACAACGGCGCTCGAAAAGCAGTACCAGGTGATTGCCGGCATGTAGATTCCGTGACGCAAGGCCTTCAGTTCATGCTTTGGCGCAGATCGATCAGCACACGGTCCGCGCTCTCAACGGTGGTTAAACCCACCCTGGGGTACTCTATGTCGAGGATGACGTAAAGGACGATCGTCATCATGACGGCAAAAACAAGCATCTGGAGCCAGTGCCGCGCTCCGCTCCCCGCCATCACATCCCCGGCGATCATCGAACAGGAGAGGACGAGTATGCCGAGCATCGCAAAGATGATCGAAGGCGGGTGGCTCTCAAGGGCCACGGTTCGCCGGGTGGTCATGTCGATCATCTCGTTGAGTGCCGGTAGAACCAACGTCATCACCGCCGGCGAGGCCGCCTTTTGACTGCCGGCAACGGACAGCGCCCAAATTTCATGCTGCAGCGCCGCGGCCCGCGACAGATCCGCATTGGCCTGAGTCGCGCTGGACAAATTCCGATAGAACGCAAGTCTGGCGTCAACGTACTGCCTGAATTTATCCCGCAATACAGGTTGGGCATCCGCGGGCAGCACGTCGATTCGAAGATACGCCGTGCCGATGGCGTTCGCTTCGTCGGCCACCAAGTGACGCCGCTCGTCCAATCGCGAAGCCGCGCCGTTGAAGGTGAACGCGATCATCAAGCTCATGAGGCCGAAAACGGCGCCTTCGAGAACGGCCGTTCCCGATCCGGAGCCGGTTGAACTTGTGGCGCCTCGCCAGACTCGCAACCGCCGGCCAGTTTCCAGCAGAACCAATATTCCGGCGAACAGGCTCGCGGTGATGACCAGAAAAGCGACGAAAGAGTTCATAAGCGGATCAAAGCCGGCGGCCGACCCTTATCTTAGCTTGCGGATATAATATCAAGCGGCGCTCAAAGAGCAGGAACCAGGTGACATGCGGAATCGATTCATACTTACCACCAGCGCGGCCGCGTTTGCGCTCGCGTTCATCTCTCTGACGGCTCCTCCGATGGCTGGCCAGGCGTCGCGTCAGGCAACCCAGGCGCCGGCGAAATCCGCTCTGCCCCGCACGCCCGATGGACATCCCGATTTGCAGGGCACCTACGACCTTGGCATGATGACGCCGCTCGAGCGCCTGCCTGGGGATGCGCCCTTCCTGACCAAGGAGCAAGCCCAAGCTTTAGAGAAAGCCGAAGCCGCGCGCAGGGCCAAAGACAACCTGCCCTCGGCGGCGGATCGCCCCGCGCCGCCCGTGGGCGGCAACACCAGCGCGCCAAAATCCTTCTTTGAAGTTCTGGAGAGGGCCGGAGGCGGCGCCGTCGGCGGCTACAATCGTTTCTGGCTGCAACAGGGCTCCAACTACACCGTGGTGGACGGACAGGTTCGAACGTCGATCGTCGTCGATCCGCCGAACGGCCACGTGCCTCCGTTCAATGCGGCCGCGCGCCAGCGGCTGGCGGCGGGCCGAGCCACGCCCACCTCGGACACGCGCGAGAGCCAGGATCCGACCGCCGAGCCGCCTGGCGCCTTCGATAACCCGGAGCAGCGTCCGCTCGGGGAGCGTTGTCTGCTCGGCTTCAGTTCCACTTCCGGTCCGCCCGCGCTTCCGGACTATTTCTATAACGATCTGCACCAGATTGTGCAAACTCCAGACTCGATCATGATTCTCACCGAGATGGTGCACGACGCGCGCATCGTGCGGATGAACGCGCAGCATCTTCCTAAAAACATCCGCCGCTGGATGGGTGATTCAGTAGGTCGTTGGGAAGGGGACACCCTGGTTGTGGATACCACCAATTTCACCGACAAGACCAGGTTTCACGAATCGACGGAAAACCTCCACGTCATCGAGCGGTTCACGCGTGTTGACGACCGTACGCTGCTTTACCGCTTCACCGTAGAAGACCCGGACACCTGGGACCGGTCCTGGACCGGGGAGTACGCCTGGCCAGCGACCGCTAAACCCATTTACGAATATGCCTGCCACGAAGGCAATTACGCACTCGGCGACATCTTGCGCGGCGCCCGCCGGCATGAAGCTCAGGAAGCCGCGAAAAGCAACAAGTAACCAGAAATGGCCGAGCGGATCACTTGTCTGGCGCAGGCGCCGCCACGCGCATAAAAGTGATTTTGATCAGCTTGGTGGGTATTCGCGGGCGGTCCTTGTCGTCGCGGATCACGTGGGAAATCTTAGCCACCAGCCGTTGGCCATCTACCACCTGACCGAAGATCGCATATTTGCCGTTTCCGTCGGCATATTTGTCTTCGGTGATGAAGAACTGGCAGGCGGCAGTTCGCGGTCCCGCATTGGCCATAGCCAGGCGGCCGGGACGGTCGAACTTGAGACCCTCCACAAACTCATCGGGAAGCGTGAATCCGCAGTCATGCTTCCCTGTCTCTGTGGGATCTCCCGTCTGAATCATGAAGTCCGGAATCACGCGGTGGAAGATCAGATTCTCGTACAAGGGATGAGTGGCGGGCTTCCGGGTTTTCGGATCGATCCAAGGCTGCGTGCCGCGGGCCAGGCCGACGAAGGCGCGAACGGTTACTGGCGTCTCCTTTTCGAACAGCTGTGCCGTGATGATGCCCGCTGATGTGTCGATCATGGCGTACAATCCTGGCGGATACTGAGGCGCTTCGTTCGAGGGCTTTTGAGCCATCGCCGTTCCAACGATTATCAGGAAGCTGAAGAAGACTTTGGAGCGGATCATCCTCTAAAGCTTAGCCGAGTGACAGCCCGCCGGCGCGGCCGGTGTGCACAGCCGCCCATTTTGAGTTCTGTTGGTCACTCCAATCCCTTGACAGCTCCGCGAGCGTGCGGTTATATATTGAGGCATGAATACCACGCGTCGCGTCTTCCTGGGAGCGACGGCGTGGATTGCCGGGATCACCGCCCTGCATGCGTCGCTCAACGTTAACTGGACTGCGCTCCGCAACGGCTTTCGCTCGCGCGACCGGCTGCAAACGCTAGAAGTAGGCGGGTTGCCCGTCACCTGCAACCTCACCCTTCCCATCGCCTGCGAGGCGCGCAATCTCGACACAACCTTCACGCGAGCGAACTTCGACTACAAACGGTTTAGCGGTTGGCCGGAGATCAAAGAGTCGCTCATTTCCGGCCGGATCAACGCCGCCTACATGCTGGCGCCGCTGGTGATGGATCTGGTGTCGAAAGACGTCCCGGTCAAGATCGTCTCTCTAGGTCACCGGTCGGGCGCGGTCATCATGGTGCGCACTGACTCGGCCTATCGGAAGTTCCAGGATCTGACTGGCAAGCGAATCGCCATCCCCAGCCGCTTCGCCGTCGACTTTCTCTTTCTCCGCAAGATGCTGGCTAAGGAAGGGATGTCGGACAAGGACGTCAGGATCGTCGAGATGGCGCCTCCCGACATGCCCGCCGCGCTCTACGCCAACGCAGTGGACGCGTACTGTGTCGGTGAGCCGTTTGGCGCCTCGGCGCAACGCGCCGGATACGCAATTCCCTTGCGCATGACGCGCGACGAATGGCCCAACTACATCTGCTGCGTCCTCACCGTGCGCCAGGAGCTCATCGATCAAAACCCCGGCCTGGTGCAGGACCTGGTCAACTACGTGCAGGGGGCCGGCCGTTGGCTGGATGCCGAGCGAGGCCATCGTGCCCGGGCGGCCGGGATCGCCGCCGACAGAAAATACTTCAACCAAGACCGGGCCATCATCCAATACGTCATGGACAACCCGACCGACCGCGTCACCTATGGGGATCTGCGGATGATCAGAGAGGAGTTCGAAGACCTGATGCACCTTTCCTTGCAAGCCGGAACGCTCACGCGCCCAGTTCCGTTCGAGCGCTACGTCGATGAACGCTTCGTTAAGGCTGCTGTAGCGGCGCGCATCGCGTTGTAGGTCGCGCTCAATGAAGAAGACACTTCTTGTCGGCGCATTGGTTCTTCCCCTTTTGGCGTTGGGAACCCACTTCGCCTTTCGGCAGACCCCGCCAGCCGAACAGGGCCTTCGCTCCGGCACCTTCGACCCGCCGCGCGAGGCGCCCGCCTTCAGCCTGGACGGCTCCAACGGCAGGAAGCTGAGCCCGCGCGACCATCTCGGCAAGGTGGTCATCGTGGAGTTCGGCTACACCTATTGTCAGGAGGTCTGCCCGGTCACGCTCGCCCACCTGACCGAGGCGTGGAGGAAACTGGGGAACGCGGCGCGCGATGTCCAGTTGATTTACGTGACAGTGGATCCCGCGCGCGACAATCCAGAGCGCCTGCGCGAGCACCTGGCCGCCTACAACCCGAGCTTCCTCGGCGCCACCGGCACCCCCGACGAGCTCCAGGCCGTTCAAAAAGCCTACGGCGTGGTCGCCAAACAAGTGGTTTCCCCGAATCCGGCACTCGGATACGCAGTGGATCATTCGTCGTCCCTCTTCCTGGTGGACCGGCAGGGAAAACTCCGCGGGCTGGTGCCCTTCGGTACTCCAGTGGACGACATCGTTCACGATCTCGAGTTCCTGTTGAAGACGGGGGCATGATTTCGATCGCCGTCGGCGCTCCCCGAACGCGTCGCCGGCTGATCGCGATCGTCATTGGCGTGATGCTCATCCCCGTGGTCTTCGCGGCGATGTGGCCCGTGACCTTCGACTCGCGAGTAGAGCTCTTCGAGATCCCCAAAGGTACCTGGGCTCGCCGGATGGCCGGTGAAAAGCGCGAGATCCTGCCCTCGGACGTTCATCTGGTGGTCGGCATTCATAATGTGTTCCTGCTGAAGAACTCGGACGACGTGCCGCAAATCTTCGGGCCCACCTTGCTGATGCCGGGCCAGAGCCTCCGAATACCCTTCACGCGGCCGTCGGAGAACTACTTTTCCTGCACCGCGCACGCGAGCGGGCAGCTCCTGGTTGTGGTGGAAGCAACGCCGGCCTGGCCTTGGGAGCGGCTCAGCTTCCGGGTACGACGGATGCTGCGCCGGTTGTCCCGGCCATGAGGGCGGGGAAGCTCTATTGGCCGCTTCTGATCGGATGCGTGGCGGTGGCCGCTTGCACGTCCTGCAAGCAGCGGCCGGTTGGCTACGCCGAAGCGCGCACGATCGTGAATCGCCGCTGCATCGAATGTCACTCTGAGAAACCGACCAACCGCGCCTTTCCCATTGCCCCTAAGGGAGTCATGCTCGACACCGCCCTCGAGATGAAACAGTACGCCCGGCGGATCGATGCGCGCGTGGCCGTGGAGCGCACCATGCCGCTCGCGAACATGAGCGGCATGACCGACCAGGAGCGCCGGGTTCTCGGCCGTTGGGTGGAGACGGGCGCCAAAGTTCCATAGTAAGGATCAAAAGGTAAAGCTAAGCCCAGTGAGAAAGGAGCGGCCCATTCCGGGTACACTGCTGGTGCCATTGAAGTCCGTCCAGTACCTGCCTCCGAGCGGCAAATCGTATTGGCGATTGGTAAGGTTTTCAATTCCCCCATCCAGCCGCACGCTGGCGGATTCGGCCAGCTTCCAGCGATAGCCTCCGCGCAAACTCAGCAATGCAAACCCGGCTGTTGGCAATTCATTCCGCACCGCATCCACGCGTGTCTTGGCGTCCACTGCTTTCAGACTCAATGCGCCTGACCACCCTCCCCGTTCATGCTGCAAAGAGATGTCTCCGTGAAATGGCATCAGGCGATACAGATTGTCCTTGGTATCCAGATTTTCCCCACGAACCTCACCGAAAGTCCCTGCCAGCGAAAATCGCCCGGCGGCAGTCTGGCCGAGCGGGGCACGGAAGGAACCGTCAAAGCCATAGAGCTGCGCGGGATAATTCGCGAACTGGAGAATCACGAATCCGGAGGTAGCCGTGAAATTAGCGGCAGTACAGCCATCGCTGCCGTCGTTGATTACAGGGCACCGCTCGGCATCGATATAATTCTGTACCCGCGAAAAGTACGGCGTGAGCCGCAGTTCCCATCCTTTACTCCGGGAATCGTGCAGGCTCATGGTGGCACTGACGGTGTGGGCCACCTCCGGCTTCAGATCGAGGTTTCCGGTATAGCCGTTCAGGTCGCCGAACCAGCCCTCCATATCCGCGGCAAAAAAACTCCGCTTCACCCAGAGATAGCGTTCATAAATGCTCGGCGAGCGTGTTTTTCTTGCATACCCGGCCTCCAGCGAGAGAAAAGGCGCGGCATCGAAGCGGGCCAGTGCCGTCAGGTCGAAATTGTAATCCTGGCGCGCGTGGCTGGCGCTGTTGAATTCGGTCGAGTCCGCGTAGTAGGCAGCGTCGCCCGTAGTGCCTGGCGAACTGTTATAGCCTTGCACGTTGCCCGTATCCATCAGCACGATATCGCTTCGGATTCCGAGCAGCGTGGTCCACCTCTTGGTCCGCCGCGCTTCCCATTCCGCCCAGGTGCCAAAGCGATCGCGGCGTCCGTTATTGACGTTCAGAAGCGGATTCGGCCCCAGAGTGCCGATTCCATTGGTGGTGGGCGTCCACCAGTCGTTGAGAGTGAATCTGCGAAACTCATGGCCCACTCGTAGCGTGTCGCGCGCAGACAGCGGAACTTCGGCCTCCACCAGGTATCCGACATTTCCGCCTCGCGTGAACATCGGCATCTCCACCCCGGGAACCTTGTCCCTGAGAATATCCATCGAGTGCCGCGTGTTTTCGTAGTAAAGGCGTGCTTGCACCGTAACTTCCTTGGAAAACCAGGAAAACCTTCCCTGATAGTGGAAATTTGCGAATTTTGCCTGGTTGCCGGTCATGTCCATGAACGAGTTGGGAAAGCCCTGTTGCGGGATGTACTGATAACCGATCCCCATGGTGAACAGATTGTTGCCCGCGCGCGCGGAAGCCTGGAGCGAATTGTTCTGCGCTTCATAAAACGTCGATGCCACAAGTAACCCGGAGCCGTCTTTGTAATCGTTCGCGTTCACGTAAGATCCCGTGTAAGCGATTTGGAAATTCTTCGTGGTAAACGCGAGCGAAGCGCTGCCACCGTTCGCAACACCGTTGGTGCGATGGAATGCCTCGATATTCCCGTGAATCTGCGGCTCGCTTCCGGAAGAAAACTGAGGGGGCGCGGTATCCACTGCTACCGTGCCGCCGATACTGTCGCCGCCGCGACTTACCGGAGTAATCCCGGCGATGACGTCGAGATTGCCGGCCTGCGACGGATCGAAGTATGACAACGGAGGATTCATGTGCATCACGCACGCCGATCCAATTTCCATGCCATCGACACGAACGGCGACGCGCTCATCGGCCAGCCCATGAATGGCGGGAATGCCGGATAATCCGCCGTCGTTGAGAAGATCGATTCCGGAAAAGTCGCTTACCAGTCCCGCCGTATTGTTGGTCTTCATTAGCTCCGGCGCAACTGTGTCCCGGTCCCCTCCAGTGAGCCCGGTGACTGTGACCGAATTAGTCTCAGCGGCGGGCAGGAGATTGAGGTCCACCGTGACCTGGGCTCCGGCGCCTAAGAAAACGCCGGTCCGCTGCGCATTCGCGAATCCCGGAGCCGATGCCAACACCACATATCTCCCCGCTGGCAGCGCTGGGAGGGCCCAGGCTCCTGTTTGGTCCGTCGCCGTTACCTTCGTGAGCCCGCTTCCGGTTTCCCGCAGCGTGATCTTCGCGCTCTGCACCACGGCGCCCGAGGGGTCGGTGACAACACCCGATATCCTGCCGGTTCCATTTTGAGCAACCAGACCTGAGGCAAGCGCCGCCAGCACCCAGACACGCTGAAACATAAACGAGATTATAGCTGGGCCGCGACCGGTGTACTATCTCTGTATGGACTCGAGAACCATCCAACGTCTGGCACTCTACCTCGTCATCACCGCTATCGGCTGCGTTCTGGTCTGGAAGATGGCACCGCTCGTGAGTACATCTGGTTTCCTGAATCGGGTACTCCACGCCGGCGCGAACGTGACACCGGGTCCCCACGCGCCTCCTGGTTCGGTTCTGGTGAACGTCAGTATGGTGGGGTTCGACCCCGCAGTGATCCCGGCCAAAGCCGGTCAGCCGCTGAAACTGGCGTTCTATCGGCCCAACGCGGCAAACTGTGCCCGCGAAGTGGTATTCCCCGGCCTCGGTATACGGAAAGATCTTCCGCCAGGCGAAACCACAGTTGTGGATATTACACCTCCAAAGAGCGGCCCGCTTGTTTTTGAATGTGGTATGAAAATGCTGAAGGGACAACTGATCGTTCGCTGAGTTCCGCAAGCTCGGCCCGGGTTGTGAACGGATAACTCCTGCGCTGTCCGCTCCCGGGTGTGTCTCTCGCCTGGTTTCCGCGGACGGAGGCATGCTCAGCCTGCCCTGTTTAACAAATACAATTCAGTGTTTTGGTCAAGGAGCAAACTCCGTGACGCCGGTTAATCCCGTCGAGTTTGAAGCCCGGATGCCGGTTCGCCTTTTTCCAAACCGCCCAACGGCCTCCTCTTGTGGTAATGTGCTGGTGTGTTGGAATTTCCCGCGGAGGTATGCCGATGAGACATCTTCTCTCTATCGCGTTCGGGTGCGTTGTATGGTTGGCTTCAGGCATGCCGGCGCTCGCACATCATTCGGGCGCGGCGGAATTCGACTCTAACAAGAAGATCAACTTGACAGGCGTGGTAACAAAAGTGGAATGGACCAATCCGCACGCCCACTTCTATATCGACGTGAAAGACCCCAGCGGCAACGTGGTGAACTGGAACTTGGAACTCGCCAGCCCAAACGTCCTGATTCGGAACGGCTGGCATAGGAACTCGATCAAAGCCGGGGACACGGTCAGCGTTAGCGGGGCGCAAGCCAAGGATAGTTCCTATTACGGAAGCGCAGGTGTGATTACTTTTCCGGATGGGCACAAATTGAGTTTCCTGGGCGCGGACGATCCTGCAAAATGAGCCGACGAAGGAGCATCAACGTGAGTAACCGATTCGCAATGGGCGTCGCGAGCGCTGTACTGGCAGCGTTCTCACTTCCCGCCCAGCAGGCTCCAGCGCCAGCTGCAAAAACCGGCACCATCGGACTCTATCGCAATCAGAAGCTAGCGCCCGACGGGCCGGCGCCCAAGCTCGCCGACGGAACACCGGACCTTTCGGGGGCCTGGCTGGGCGGCGGTGGTAGCGATACCGATATCTCCAACCCCAAAAACTTGAAGCCGGGAGATCAGGTGGTCATGCTGCCCTGGGCGGAAGAGGTTTTGAAGAACCGGCTCTCGAAGCAGGATCCGGAGGCGAACTGCTTGCCAACCGGGATTCCGCGCGGCTCGCCGTATCCGTGGAGGATCGTGCAGACCCCCACGCACTACTTCATTCTTTTCGAGGGCAACATCCATAGCTACCGGCAGATCTTCATGAACGGCAAGCATCCCGACGATCCGGACCCCACCTGGTACGGCCATTCGATCGGCCGCTGGGAAGGAAACACGCTGGTGGTGGATACGGTTGGATTCAACGACAAGTTCTGGTTCGACTACAAGGGTCATCCGCACACCGAAAAGCTTCACACCATCGAGCGCTACACGCGCAGGGACCTGGGACACATGTCGATCGAGGTTACTATTGACGATCCGGGTGCGTACACCAAGCCTTTTACGACTCTTGGCAAGGCGACGCTCATGCCCGGGACGGAGCTTCTGGAATACATCTGCCAGGAGAACAACCAGGATTTGGAGAAGCTCCAAGGCCCGACGCGGGGTCCGGGCGGGCAGTAAAATTCCGCAGCCACGGCGCGGCGCTAGGGGATCCAGGCGCCCCCCAGCACCCACCCGCTGCTCTGGGTTCTTCCCTCTGCGTTCAGGTACGCGTTCTTCAGCCCGGTGAACGTTCCGCTGAAGGTCAATGTCACATTCACCGTAAGAATTCCGCCCGAAGTGCTGACGGAAGATCCTATCCCCGCCAACGTGCAGTGACTATTGGAAACCTGCGCCGAGGAGCCGGGAGTAACTCCCGAGGACAATCTGGTGCCGGCGTCATTGTAGAGGAACAGTTGATCGGTCTCTGGAACGTAAATCACCGTGCAGGCGCCGCTCAGCTTTGCTGACGTATTGAAGAGGACAACTACGTCGTTCAAATCGGCGAGTCCGTCTGGATCAAAATAGACTGCCGTAAACGTCTGCGTCGAGCCCGTGCCTGTTCTTGGCGACAGCGATACCACCGAGGGTGGTCCTAACGATGAAGGAATCCAGGTGCCTTCCTTCACCCAGCCGCTACTATGCGTCTTTCCCATTGCGTCCAGATATGCGTTCTTCGATCCGACAAAAGTTTCGGTAAACGTGAGCGCGGCATTCAGCGTAAGATTGTCACCCGACGCGCTGACAGAAGAACCACTGCCAGCCAATGTGCACTGGCCGTTGGACACCGACCCGGAGGATCTCGGAGTAACCCCGGCGGAAAATCCCGTGCCGGCATCATCGTAGAGGTACATTCGATTGGCTCTCGGAACGTAAACCACGGCGCAGGCGCGGCTCAATTTCAAGGACGTGTTGAATAGAACCAGGACGTCGCTCAGGTCTGAGAGCCCGTTTGGATCCGAGTAGACCATCGTGAACGTTTGCGTCACGCCCGTGCCGGTAATCGGTGACAACGATACAACCGATGGCGTGTCGGGCATCAGAGTGAAAGTGACGGGAATCTTGGTGGTCGGATAGTCCGGTCCATAAGTCAATATCACTGTTCCATTGAAGGGGGACGTGTCAAGGCCAATCGGACTTGCTGTGATGGTTATCGGTGAATTGGTGTTCGCCCCAGCCGGTGACACTGATAGCCAATTGCCGCCGAAAAAGTTCGAAACGCTGGTTGAGAACGAAACTGCGGCATAAGGCAACTCGGGCACCGTTGTAAATGTAACGTTCTGCGATACGGGAGTTGTCGAACCCAGCGGAGCCGCCGGTGTCCAGGCTGTCAGGCTGGGAATTACAATCGGTGGTGGGGTGCCGGTGGCAACGATGGTTGCGCTCGTAAGATTGAAGACCGCTGTGCCGCTCTCCCAATTGAGATTGACCGACCCTGTCACGCTCGTAAGCGGAATAGCCGACGGCACGGCCGTAATCAGAGCGCCGTCCGGGATTGTGACGCTGCCTGAAATTTCGAAAACTCCCGCGATCGCGCAATTGCTCATGGCTATCGTATCTGGTGCGCCGACATTATCGGTCAGTGTGACGGTTACGGGAGGCGTGGATGGGCTGCATGAAAAACCCAGCATTGTTATCGTCATGCCACTGTAAGTATTGGTTGAGGAAGTGGTCGTCGTCACGGCGGCTGAGGGCACCATCGACTGGTTCAGGGTCGTGGCGACCGTCACCTCGTGCCCATTCAGGCCCAGAGGATCCGTGCCGCTCACCAGACTCAAAGTCCCCGTCAGCGTGTAAGCGACCTGAGCGAACGCCGCTGACGAAGAAATCAAAAATAGCAAAATCGCGCTCAGCACAATTGTCTTCATAGCTTGTTTTCCTCTTGGGTAACAGCCGAATCGTCGGCGATTCGTACTATTATCTGGCCTAAACCGGGATTTCCCATTTCACGTTCGAAGCGCTAAACAGTATAACAGGGAACCTCGAGGGGTACTGGCGTTCGGGCACGAAACGTCCCGCAGAACAATCTCGTCGCTCTTATGACTATGGTTTGCTAGCGGAATCAGCCAACAATGGTCTCTGAAGCTGATACCATTCGATGGTGTTTTTCAGCCCGTCATCCAGAGAGGTGGAAGCTCTGAAACCAAATTCCTTTTCGGCACGGCTCACATCCAGGCATCGCCGAGGCTGGCCGTTAGGCTTCGTTGTATCCCAGATAATGCGCCCGGAGAATCCCGTGAAAGCGGCAATCTTCAAAGCCAGTTCGCGAATGGAAATCTCCTGCCCGATACCAATATTCACCGGTTCGGCGCCATCATACTTCTGAATCGCCATGATAATGGCATCGGCGGCATCTTCAATGTAGAGGAATTCGCGCGTGGCTGATCCATCGCCCCATAAGGTGATTTCCCTGGCTCCGCTGTCGCGGGCTTCCCGGCACTTACGCACTAGAGCGGGAATGACGTGAGAGGAATTCAAATCAAAGTTGTCGCGCGGTCCGTATAAATTGACGGGCAGAAGAAAAATAGAATTCATCCCGTACTGCTCGCGGTACGCCTGGCACTGCACCAGTAACATCTTCTTGGCCAGGCCATAGGGAGCGTTGGTCTCTTCCGGATAACCATCCCACAGGGTCTCCTCGCGAAACGGCGGCGGCGTGAACTTCGGATACGCGCAGACGCTGCCCAGCACAACGGTCTTTTCTACCGCGTGGACACGGCACGACTCAATGAGTTGTACGCCCATGATCGCGTTCTCGTAAAAGAATCGGCCGGGGTTGTCGCGGTTCGCGCCGATGCCACCCACTGTGGCGGCGGCGTGAACTACAATCTGCGGCTGAAATTCCCCCATCAGCCGCTCGATTTGGGCCGGCTGCGTCAGATCGCACTCCCGCCGCCGTGGAGCCGAGATCTGCCGGCAACCCAGGCCGCGCAGACGCTCTATAAGATAGGAGCCCAGAAATCCGCCCCCGCCGGTAATGAGAATGCGCTTGGAAGGGAGGTCGCGAATCATTGCCTGTTACTCACTGGGCCTGTTACTCACTGGGCCTGTTACCCACTGGCGCCATCCTGCGCGGCGCTGCCATCTGTGGCCGGAATCCGATATTGTAGCATCGAGTTCTTTGAAATTTCCCCTACTTGAAAACGAAAGTACCAGCAAAAGAAGGTACACGCGGTCCATGGACGCTTTAGGCCGTTCGGATTTTAATGAGACATGGCCCGATGCGATGAATGCAACAGCGTCGTTACGAGGACGGATTCGGAGTGCTACATTTGTGGCCGTCCGGTGCCTGGAGTGAAGAAGCGCTCTTCGATCGCCCGCAAGGAGCCCAAGCCTACTCCGCCCATCACGCCTCTGAGCAACCTGCTCTTTATCGCCTCTCTGGTTGTGACGTTGGTTTCGTTTCTCTCCAGCCACAAAATGTCGCTGTCGGTGAGTGCGACGCTATCCGGCATTCTGTTGGTCGGCAGAATCTTCGCCGACCGCATGGCCGCCAAACAGCGGTCAGCGCTGCGCCCAGTAACGGTCCCGCGCCTGGACTACTAGATCCTTGCGCTTCACCGTCAACTGCAGGTTGCGGAATTCCGAAACGCGAACCGGCTGATCGGAAACAAATCCCAAGTTATATTGGCTGCGTAGCTCCTGCTCGATGATGCCGTAGATCTGGCCAATGTTCTGCTTTTTCGATACCTCGAAATAGCCGCCGCCGGTCTCCCTCGCCAGGCGCTGCATGGCGGTCTTGCCCCCCGGGTCGCCGTAACCTCCGTAGTAAGTCGCATCCGAGAACAGGATCGAATAAATAATGGTATCGGCCTTCTGCGCGGCTTCAATCGCGGAAGCTAGCGTCTCGTCGCTGCCGTTATCTCCACCGTCCGACAGGATTACCATCGCCTTGCGATTGCGCTGGCTGCTCATGATCTCGCGCGACGCCTTCACCACCGCGTCGAACAGCAGCGTTCCTCCGCCGCGCTGCGCTTCCAGCTCGCTTTTGCTGGGCGTGTCCACGTAGGGCAGTGATTCTTCCAGTTCGCGGCGCGATGACGTCGGCTTCTGGCGCGTCATCACCGCCATGTCGAATTGCGTGACAAAGACTTTGTCTTTGCCTTCGCGCAAAACCTGATCCACGAACTGAAAGCTGGCGCTGCGCTCGCTCTCCAGAACCCGGGTCTGGCTCATGCTGGTGTCCACCATCAGGCCGATGGTCAGCGGCAAGTCCGACTCGCGCGAAAAATAGCGAATGTCCTGCGGCCGCTTGTTCTCGGCGATGGAAAAGTCGTCCTTCGTCAGATCGTTGATGATCTGGCCCGATTTGGTTCGCACGGTGGCCAGAATGTTGACCACCTTGACATCGGTAGAGAAAGTGGCCTCGTCGTGACTGGGCGTCAGAGTGCCGGGTGTCGGAGCGTTCGGTGTCTGGGCCGAAGCCGGCAGTAGGAAAATCAATGCAACGGTAAACTGGCGCCCGAAAGCATACATCTATTTTGAATTATCTCAGGTTTGAATTATGGGAAGTTACTCGCTTCCGCATACTGGCAACGGGATACAGACTGGTAACAACCACCTCTTGCTGGCTCAACGGGGCAACTTCATCAGCCAGACGGACATGATATCTTCCTCGCGCGAAAATACCAGCCCTGGACCACGCACCGTCCATAGTGGAGGACCGAGATCGCTTTTGGCTGGCTCGTCGGGCGTGGGCGTCACCGTGGAGCCCGGCACGAACTTCACTTCTTGCGGCTCGCTGAAAGTGGCTTCCCGGGGATTGAAGCGGACCAATATTAGTTTTGATCTCTCGAAAAAGTAAACGGAGTTCCCCGTCGGGGAAAACCGTGGCAGGGCGTCCGGGGAGATCGGGATCTTAGTCCACTCCGGCTCAGGCGCCAACTTTTCGTTCCAGGGAACCAGATAGCCCCGCCTTGCCCCCGACGATCCTGGCGGGCTCAGCTCTATATGCAGCCACCTGGAATCCCGGCTGAATGTCTCGCCCACGAAAACAGAATCGGTTGGGTCTTCCAGCCAGGGCTTGTCTTTGCCGGAGGCCAACTCCAGAAGCCGAACACTGAGCTTTCTCTTGCGGTCATCCTTGACCTTGGCTTCGGGCGAATAGAAAAGGAATTGCCCGTCGGGAGAGAACATGCCGTTCAAGCCACAAGCCTTACAGAGGAGACGCGAGTCGTCAAAACGGGCGCCAACGTCGCCGATGCGAATAGAATACGAATCGCCCTCGGGGATGGAATAAGCTACCTGTCGGCCGTCCGGCGAAATGGCTAAACTCCTCAACATCGGAGGGAGGGCCGTCAGCAGTGTTTGCTTGCCGCTATCCAGATCCAGAGAGTACGCTGAGATCTGGGCCTGATCCCGCTCCCGGAAGTAAGCGCTGCCCGGAGCTCCCCCAAGATTCAACAATAAATTTTTCGTGCGTCCATCCTGCGTGAGCCGCCTGGCTTCACCCGAGGGTTGACCGGTGTTGGAAGAAAGAGAAATCAAATAGAAATCGGTAATCGTGGCTCCGGCTAAGACCGCCAAGGCACCGGTGGAACTCAGGCTAACCGGAAATTCGTTCGACGTTCCAAACGTGAGTTGTTGCGGAATGCCCCGAACGCGCCACGAGCCGGGCGAGAGGCGAACCTCCCAGACGTTCAGCGGCCCTCGCCGCCGGGCCGCAAAGAGAACGCGATCACCCACCGTCAGGAATGGCGCGGTCGGCCCTAATCCGGCCGCGCGCAGCGCGTCGCCGACTCCCGTTTCCACCGGCTCGCCGCCATCCACGGGAAACGCAAACCACTCCATTTCTTCCGCGTTAGTGGCTTGGGACTTTCTGGGCGCCACGCAGAGCAGGTAGCGGCTATCGGATGTCCACGCGGCCCTGCCTCTCGGCGCGCCAGGAATTCGCCCCCAGGCCGCCACCTCTCGGGGCTGCCCGCCTTCGGACGGGATCGTCATTAGTCGCCTCACATTTTGTTGGAAGTCGAAGTACGCGATCTGACGTCCATCCGGCGAAAGCTTCGGGTCCACATTCCAAATCCGAGTGCCCCGCGTCAACATTCGCGGGTCTCCGCCCAGGGCGGGGATCACTTCGAGCGCGGTTTCCTGTTTGTCCGCCGAGATGCGGACGTAAAGGATTCGCTTCCCGTCCGGAAAGAACACCGGATCTTCCACCTCTTCGGCGAAATGCGTCAACTGGATTGGATCCCCGCCCCCCACCTGTTGCAGCCACAATTCGTTTTTGCCGGAGCGGTCGCTGACGAAGGCTACGAATCCGCCGTCGGGCGAGATGGCCGCCGAAGTGTAAGAGTGCCCGTCATCGGGCGACGTGCGAACCAGTTCCGGTCCTTTCGAGGGAGTTCCGCCCAGGTTGGAGTAGTAAATCCAGGTAACGGCCGCCGCGGCTATCAGCACAAAGGCGCTCGCCACCACCGGCCAGCGCCAGCGACGAATACCAGCCTCAACGGGGGAGGGGGGCCGAGCAAGCTTACCCGATTCGGATTCGTCCCGCAGTTCCTCCAGTGCAAGTTTCACGTCCGCCATGTTCTGGCTGCGCCGGTTGACGTCCTTGCGCAGGCACCGGGAGATCAGGCGCTCCAGTTCCGGCACATTGCTGGAAGAGATTTCGCTGAGCGGCGGTGGGTCGCTCTCCACAATGGCGGACAAGGTGGAGGCTCGCGATCCTCCGCGAAACGCGCGCCGGCCAGTGATCATCTCATAAAGCACGGCGCCGAACGAGAAGATGTCGCTGCGTGTATCCACCGGCTTGCCTTCAGCCTGCTCAGGCGACATGTAGGGAACGCTGCCGACGATAAGCCCTTCTTCGGTGACCGGTTCCTGCCGGGTGAGGGTGCGGGTCGCTTCGTCTGCGCCGACAGCCACTGCGGCGGCGGGCGCGGATAGCTTCGCCAGGCCAAAGTCCAGCACCCTGACGCGGCCGCGCACATCCACCATGATGTTGCCGGGCTTGAGATCGCGGTGCACGATGCCGGCCGCGTGGGCGGCGGTAAGCGCGTCGGCAACTTGTGCGCCGATACGCAGCGCCTCGGTGAGCCGCATGCCCTTGCGCGGGATCAGTTCATTCAGTGGCTTGCCATCCACCAGTTCCATGACGATGAACGTCCGCGCGTCCTGTTCGCCGATTTCGTGGATGGTCACGATGTTGGGATGGTTCAAGGCGGAGGCCGCGCGCGCTTCGCGCTTCAGCCGCTCCATGGCGTGCGTTGTATCGCTCCGAACCCCCGGAAGAAACTTGAGCGCCACCGGGCGCTGCAACACCAGGTCCTCGGCCCGGTAGACCACACCCATGCCGCCCCGTCCCAGCAGGCTAACAATCCGGAAGTGTCCGCCCACCAAATCGCCGGGAGAGACCTCTGGCGCGGCTGAAGATTCCGCGGATCCACCCTCCAGGAAGCTCCCGGCCAGCTCATCTCCGGCAATCAGCTTTCTGACTTCAGCCACCACACTGGGGCTCTCGTCTGACTGTTCCAGGAGATCGTCGCGCGTGGAGGGAGGATGGTCGAGCGCACGTTCGAATAGAGACTTGACGCGCCGCCAACGCTCAGGGGTCATCCGTACAGCTCTTTGTATAGCCAGGCGCGCGCCATCCGCCACTCCCGGTTGACGGTGCGAGCCGACACGCCCAACACTCCAGCAATCTCCTCCTCGGACATGCCGGCGAAGAATCGCATCTCTACCACCTGGCACTGGCGGGCATCCAAGTCCTGCAATCGCGCCAGCGCATCTTCCAGCGCCAGCAAGTCACCGGACTGCGCTTCGGCGATATCCAGGGCCTCATCCAGGCTGATTTGGGGAACACCGCCGCCGCGCTTGCCGGCGTGCCGCTTCCGGGCGCGATCCACCAGGATCTGTCGCATGACATGGGCAGCCACCTGAAAGAAGTGGGCGCGGTCGCGCCAGGGCGTGCCGGCCTGGCCTGCCAACCGCAAGTAGGCTTCATGGACCAGATCCGTGGTCTGAAGGCTATGAGCCGATTGCTCGCGGCGCATATGACCGGCTGCGATTTTCCGCAACTCCCGGTAGGTCAGTTCCATCAGCCGCGCCTCGGCCTCCGGCTCGCTCTTGCTGAAGGCGCCGAGCAGCCGGATTATCTCGCCATCAGGTCCACCTGGCATGAGTGTCCTCTACATGATACCCGCGATCAATTCCTCGGCTCCAGGTTCTGTTGACGGCGCTTGTCGGTTTTCTTGATGTTTTCGCGCCACTACTAGTGGAAGCGGAAATTGCCGAATCAACCGCAAATCCAAGGAGAGAAATATGATCAATAGCCAGCAAGCGAAATTATTCAGTTTGACGTTGGCGGCGAGCCTGGCTCTGCCGGCCTTTGCTCAACGGCATAAGCCCACGCTTACCGAGTTCGATGCTCCGGGCGCAGCCACGGTATCTTTGCCCGCGTGCGCAAACTTGGCGGGCTGCGGTACGGTGGCGTTGGCTAACAATAGCCTGGGAGTGATCGTGGGTTTCTACACAGACGCTAACGTCGTTTCCCACGGCTTCCTGCGTACTCCCAACGGCCACATCACTACCTTCGATGCTCCCGGAGCGGGCATGACGGCTAACCTCGACCAGGGGACCACCGCATACGGCATCAACGACCTGGGCGTGATCGCGGGACAGGTGGAGGACTCCAACTCCGTGTTTCATGGCTTCGTGCGCCACCCCGACGGGTCATTCATCACGTTTGACGCCCCCGGCGCGGGCAGCGGCGCAGGTCAGGGCACCGCGGCATATAGCATCAATCTGGAAGGAGCAACCGCCGGGAGTTACATTGACGCGAACAATGTGACCCACGGCTTCGCGCGCTCGCGCTCTGGAGAGGTCACTTCCTTCGATCCCTCGGGTTCGGCCTACACCTTTGTCTGCGAGGAAACGTGCCTGAACCTCGAGGGGGAGATCGTAGGATCCTACGACTTGGCGACCGGCAATCAGCCTGGCTTTGTGCGAGCCGCGGACGGTACCATCACCGTGTTCAACTCGCCCGTAGGTAGCATCACTCCTGCGAGCATCAACCTGGAGGGCGCCATCACGGGATACTTCTGCGATTCCACTCCCGTGTGCCACGGCTTCCTGCGCGCTCGCGACGGCCAGTTCACAGCGTTCGATGTTCCCGGCGCCTCCGGGCTAGGCACTGGCGCTTTTTCAATCAATTTGTTCGGGGCGATCACTGGGGAGTTCTTCGACGCAAACAATGCGATGCACGGCTTCTCCCGCTCAGCCAGTGGCGTCTTCTCCACATTTGACGCGCCAGAAGCGGGTGCCAGCGCTTTTCAAGGCACGCGCCCCTCGACCAATAACCTGGAAGGAGCTGTCGCCGGCTGGTATGTTGATGCAAACAACCTGAGTCACGGATTCCTTTGGCAACCGTAAGGAGGCTCTGCAGCATCGGCGTTTTCTGGCATACCTCTCGTCCTGACTAGGCGTCAGAGTGCCGGGCGCCGGAGCGTTGGGTGTCTGCGCGGACGCCGGCAGCAGAAGAGCGAAGATAATGGCTGACTGGCGGCCGTCTGAATGCATGGTTTAATTGAATTGTTTCAGTTTTGGAGATTGCGGGCGAAGCTTCGGGAGATGACATGGCTGAGCGTCTCGAGATGGTTGTGGGCGGGCAGCGCCAGGCGGCGATGCCCACGGCGCCCGAATTCTCGACGCGGGTTTCGCCCTGGAACGGCTTTCCCATGGAAGAGCATCGTCTCTCGACGTTTGAGCTGCCAGACCACTGGATTCCGTTCTACATGGTCGGCGTGGAATTCACTCCAGGGAATTTGACAAGATTCTACCTTGAGAACGGCAAATCTTACAAGGAGACCATCGAAAACGGGGGGTGCTTTGTAGTGGGCCCGCGAGAGCTCCGGCGATTTCGGGTCGAAGGCACGGGAAACGTAGTCTTAGTGTCCATTGAGCCGGGGGCAGTCGAGGAAATGATGGTGGGTGCCCCACCGCGCAGCCCCCTGGAACTGCTCAGACATTGGCATGGCCACGACCCTGTTTTGAGAGATCTGGTTCTCAGACTGCGGGCGGAAGCAAAAGCCGGCTGCCCGGGAGGGGCATTACTGGGCGAGTCCCTCTGCACCAAACTCACCGAGGAACTGATTCAGCGCTACTCCATCGGCCAAGCGCGTCCAGAGCAATATAAAGGGGGACTTTCAGGGGCCCAGTTGCGGCGGGCATTGGAATACATTGACGAGGGTCTCAATCTGAAGTTGACCGGAAAAGGCATTGCAACCGTTGCTGGTCTCAGTAAGTATCACTTTGGCAAGGCGTTCAAGCAAAGCACCGGAATGACGCTGCATAGCTATGTATTAAACCGCCGGATGAGACGCTCACGGGAGTTGTTAGTCCGCTCGGACTTGCCGCTTGCCGCTGTCGCTGAAGCCGCCGGATTTTCGAATCAGAGCCACCTGACAGCCCTGTTTTCCACCCGCATCGGAATGTCGCCGCGCGCCTACCGGAAGTTGAGACAGCCGGTTTCAGTGTCGTTTCGCCCGCGTGCGCAGGCAAGTCGCTCGATTTTGAAAGACTCACCATCGTTCTTCGGTTTATCTTTCTGAGTAACCAGCGAGAAAGGATGCGCAGGCCCTCTGCTCCCATGAAAACTTCACTCACTGTCCAGCAGGCGATAGCGACGCTCCTTACCGCGATACTTCTGTGCGTCAGCTGTTCGGTTATGAAGGTTCGCAAGCTCGACGTGAGCCAGGTGGCCCAGCCGCAACAGGAGCGCATCGTTGGCATCACGAGCAAGAAGGGCGAGGATGTCCGGTTCGATCCGCCGGGCGGAATGGTGAACCGGGATGCGATCGAAGCCAGGGTCAAGAACGCCTCCTACACCATTGCCATCCAGGACGTTCAGCGCTTGTGGGTGGAGCGGAAGGGGATTTCCGCGCCGCGCACCGTGGGACTTGCGGTGGCGATCGCGGCCGTAGCAATCGGCACCATCGCGGCGGTTATTCTGCTTACGAAGCAATCCTGTCCCTTCGTCTATTCGTGGGATGGAACCCAATACGTCTTTGACGCCGAACCCTACGGCGGAGCCATTACTCGCGGGCTGGAGCGCGACGATTACTCGGAGCTGGAGCACCTCCGCGAGCAGAACGGCCTCTATCGCCTGCTGCTGACCAACGAAGTGGACGAAACCCAGTTCACGAACCTAATGGAGCTGTGGGTAGTGGACCACCCGCCGGAATTACGTGTGGTCTCCGACGAAAAGGGAAATCTACGTGGGTTTAAGGACGTTCAACAACTCGGTGCGGCGCGCGATCGTTACGGCAACAATCTGTTGCCGTGGCTCCAATCCACGGACCGCAAGATCTGGGAGCCCGACACAGTGGCCGGGCCCGACGGCAGCCTGCGGCAGGAAGTGATCCTCACTTTTCCCAGGCCGGAGGGAGCGAAGCAGGCCAATCTAATCGCCAACGCAGCCACCGGGCTGTGGGGATCTTACATGATCAAAAGGATGGTCGAGCTGCAAGGCAGGGAAGCCCCCAACTGGCTGTCCTCGCTCGATCATGACCCGGCGTCGGTGGCGGCGCTGGAGGCCTGGGGCGCACGGGAGGAGACTTACCGGTTGCGCGTTGAAGTGGAGGAGCCCACCGGCTGGGAGTTGCGCGGCACGTTGCCCCCAGGCGGTCCTCTTCTCGCGGAGGATCGGCTGATCCCGCTGGACGTCAGCCGCGTGCGAGGAACCCAATTGCGCATCCGGCTGCGCCCGCCCGTTGGCTTCTGGGCCTTGAATTCCTTCGCTGTTGCCTACGGCGCGGGCCAAGAAGTAGGCGTTCGCCGCGTCGCCGCGAAATCCGCCTTGACCTGGGACCATAAAGATGTTTTGGCGGATTTAGCCGCGGTGGATGACCGGTACTACCCGATGCCTTCTACCACCGACCGCGCGGAGCTTACCTTTCCCGCGCCTCCGCGCCAGCCTGGGATGCATCGCACCGTTTTTCTTCATAGCCGGGGGTGGTACCAATTGCACTTGGGTGCGAACGGCGAACCTGACGCGGCCACTTTTACCAAGCTCATCTTAGTTCCAGGCGCGCCGGTGCAGTTCGCCGCCGATCGTTTCGCCGAGTGGAAGCAAGGTGGGGTCCGCTGAATTCATGGCGAAAAGCATTAAGTGGGTGGCGTTGCTCGGTTGCTTTCTGGCGGCCATCCCTGCCATCGCACAGCCCAACCCTCCTTTTGTATTTAATGTGGCGAACTCGGCCAGCTACAGCCCGAACATTGCGCAAGGTTCCTTGTTCATCGTCTACGGAGAGAATGTCGGCCCTGCTGAACTGAAACAGGCCCACTCGTTGCCGCTGCCCGGACAACTCGGCGGGACCACCATCGCGGTCACATCCGGCTCAACCAAGGTGGCTTGCCCCATGGTTTATTCTTCGGCGGGAGCTGTGGCGGCCATTCTGCCTTCGAATGTGCCTCCCGGCACCGCTATGCTGACTCTGACTTATAACGGAGTGTCGACGCTGTTTCCGCTGTCGGTGAATGTCGTGGCGTCGGCGGTGGGCCTCTACTCGTTGGGCAGCTCGGGACTGGGGCCTGGCATCTTCACCGCGGCCGATAACTCGGTGAAGACGTTCGCGGCGACCGCCAAGAGCGGAGACATCGTCACCGCGTGGGGCACCGGCCTGGGCCCGGTCGGCGGGCCAGACGACGTCCTGCCCTCGACCTTCCCGAATTTCCCGGGAGTCGAAGTCTTCGTGGGAACGCAGGCAGCGAACGTAATCTACGCCGGCCGCTCCGGCTGCTGTGTGGGCGTCGACCAGATCTCATTTGAGATTCCGGCCGGCGTGAAGGGCTGTTACGTGCCGGTTGCGGTGCGCAGCGGGGGGACCCTCAGCAACTTCGTTTCGATCGCGCTGGCGAGCGGCGGCGGACCCTGTTCGGATACGCGCCCCCACGGTGCCCGTCAGCATCATGAATAAAGCCTCGGCAGGACAGCCCATTAAAGCGGCGGCGCTCGCGGCCGGTCCGGTATCGGTGCTTCAGGGCTTAGGTTTCAATGAAAAGCTGTACCTGGCCGATACGCTCTCGAAGCTCCTGCGGGTCAAGGTCTCGCAGGAGGACGTCGCGAAACTTCTGCACGCCGAACAAACTGGTAATCGCCGCGCGTTGACCCGCGCTATGTTCCAGTACGCCGCGGCGTGGAAGAGGTTGAGCCCGGCGACGAAAGCTGCGGTGCAAGCGGCGCTGAATTCCAAACAAGAAGGCGCGGTTGCCGGCTTCGGCCAGTTCGGCACGCCGGCCGTTCTAGCTGAGGCGCTAGGCGGCCTGTTCCCGAGCCAAGGGACATGCACGACGCTTACAACCGTACCCAACTTGTCGGGGTCGTCGCCCGTCGGCTTGGATGCGGGTTCTTCCCTGACTCTTTCCGGGCCGGCTGGATTATGGAACCTGGCGCAGGACAAACCCGGCCAATACCAGGTATTGTTCGGCAGCACTCCCCAGGGTCCCAACCTTCCGCTGGGAACATATTCCATCACCAGCACCGGAGGCCACGATCTGAAGGCCTTCAGCGTGACGATGAACGTGGGGGCAAACATTGCATGGACGAACAAAGCCGCCATTAACTCCGTAGACCGGAGCCAACCTCTTACCGTCACCTGGTCCGACACCACAACTCCGCGCTATGTCGTTGTCGGAGGCTATGCGTTCTCTGCCACCGTGGTCGGGATCTTCGTTTGCACGGAAGATGCGAGCGTTGGTTCCTTCACCATCCCGAGTTTCGTTCTCTCCCTGCTGCCGGCCGCCACCGGTGGGATGTTCATCAGTCCACATCCGTTATCGCACCAGGTGACCATCCCCGGAGTGGACCTGGCGTACTTCATGGATGGCAGCAATGATTCGAAGTCCGTTGTTTACCAGTAGTAGACTCATGAGCCGCCATCCGCAGAGCGCGCCCACAGTCGAGTATGTCAGGGGAAGGCGCGACGCATCTCCCATTGTGATGCTTCCGGGGCTATTCGCCGGCGGCTGGATTTGGAAGCCAACCCGGGATTTGCTGATCGCTGACGGCTTCAGCGTGGCGACGATATCGGAGCCGTTTGCGACGCTTGACACTGACTGCGCCTCCATGGATACTCCGCGCGCGGTTCTGACAGGGCTACTCGATCGATATGAAATCCGCCGGGCCGTTCTATTGGGTAATTCAATGGGTGCGCTGGTGGCGCTCGATGCCGCTTATCATCACCCCCAGCGCGTGGAATCGCTCGCGATCAGCGGATGCCCGGGCCTGGGGAGCGGCGGGCTGCGCTCAAGCGGAACACTTTCCCGGCCGGACGCCGGGGAGATAGCGGATAAAATGTTCTTCGACCGGTCCGCGATCCCGGAAGATCTGATCGAGAGGAGCCTCGCGGCGGTTAGCGATCGCCGTTGCCAGGTGAACATGATCCGATACCTGATCGCTATCCGCGAGTACGACGTCAAGCGATGTCTCTCGCGCCTGGTCTGTGACGTCCTCATGATCTGGGGCGAAAATGACCTGATCGCGCCGGTGGAGGAGTGGGAGCGTCACTTGCACCTGGCGGCCCGTGGATCATTGCACAGAGTGCCTCGCTGTGGGCACTCGCCCATGATCGAGAAGCCCGCCGAGTTCAACTCCATCCTGACGCCGTGGCTCAGTAGTACTTTGACGCCCTCGGTACCTCAGGGGTACCAAACCCCTTAGGTACAGGTGTTCTATCGACGGTCTCTAAGGCCACAGCCTTAAATGTGGACATGGGCCGATGCATATATTGTCATAGCGTGGTTACCAGGCAGGAAGACTCCTGTTACCTGTGCGGCGATAGCGTGCCCCGGCGCCTCAAAGCGGCGGTGCAGTCCCGCCGAGCCTCCGCTTTAACCAACCTGGCGTTCCTGGCCTCGCTGGTCTTTATGACTTACTGCTTCTTTGGAGAACACCAGCTATCACTGCCGGTGACGCTGCTGATTTCTTCCTTGTTGCTGCTAATCGGCATCTCAGCCGAATGGCTCGCCAATAAAAACTAAAATTGACGGGGCTGTCGTCGCGGGGCGACAATGCGTGCAGCGCCAATGAACACACTTCTCCGCGCCGAACAGGTTGGCAGTCTGCTGCGTCCGCCAGAATTGCTCCGGGCTCGAACCGCGCATGCGGAGGGAAAAATCCCCCTGGAGGAACTTCGCGCCCTGGAAGACGTGGCCATCCGGGCCGCGCTCGAAAAGCAGCGCGCCATCGGCCTGGATATCCTTTCCGACGGCGAGTTGCGCCGCGGCTCGTGGCTTACCGACATGGCCGATGCGGTGGAAGGATTTGTTCCCGAGAAAGTAACGCTGGAGTGGAAAGGTCCGGGCGGAGGCGTGGAGGGCAGCACCGCGCAAGCGGCCGGAGCGAAACTGCAAGAAGGTTCGCAAGCTCACCGGCCATGAGCTTCCGTTATTGAAGCAGGAGGCGAAAGGCCCGTACAAAATCACTCTCCCGGCGCCATCCAACTTTGTGCTCGCCAGCTACAAGCCAGGTGTGACGGACGCCTTTTATCCCACGCATGCCGATCTGCTGCGAGACCTGGTGAGCATTGTGCGCGATGAAGTGCGCTGGCTGGTCTCCGAAGGCGCGCGCTACATCCAGTTCGACGCGCCCTATTATTCGCATTATCTGGATCCTCACCAGCGCGATCGATTGCGGGCGCCGGGTTTCGACCCCGATCAGGAACTGGAACGCGCCATCGCCGGCGACAAGGCCGCGCTGCATGAGGTGCCGCGCGGCAAGGTCACCGTGGCCTTGCACATTTGCCGGGGAAATAGCCGCAGCCGCTGGTATACCGAGGGCGGCTACGACGCGATTGCCGAGAAGCTGTTCGGCTTGCTGGATGTGGATACGTTCCTGCTCGAATACGATAGCGAGCGCTCCGGCGGCTTTGAACCGCTGCGTCTGGTGCCGCGCAATAAGACCGTCGTGCTCGGCCTGGTGACAACTAAAGAAGCCGAAGCTCGAATCGCAGGACGAGTTGCGGCGGCGCATCGATGAAGCGGCTCGCTATATTCCGCTCGAAAATCTGGCGCTGAGCCCGCAGTGCGGCTTTGCGTCGGTGGCGGCGGGCAATCTGTTGTCGATCGACGATCAGTGGCGCAAGCTGGAGCTGGTGGTGGAGACGGCGCGCAAGGTGTGGGGCAGCCGTTAATCTTACCGAGCCGCGACCGTCAGGGAGCGGAAGCCGGCTATGCCCCAGCGGTCTTCAAACACTCGGCGATTTGTTTTTCCGAAATCGCGCCTTCGCGGATCACTTTCCAGTAAGGCTCCGTGATGTCCACCGTGGTGGCGCCCATACCCGGCCAGCGGCCCGGCATCCAGCACCAGGTCTACGCTGCCGTCCATGACGCCGAACACGTCGATGCCGCTGCGGCAGGTGGGCTGCCCGGAAATATTGGCGCTGGTCGCGATCAAAGGTTGATCCAGCCAGTCCAGCAGCGCCTGCGCCACTCGCGATCGCGATTGCCGGATGGCCAGTCGGCCGGTATTGCCGGTCACTTTCAGCGGCACTTTCGCCGACGAGGGAACGATCATGGTGAGCGGCCCCGGCCAGAAGTGGCGCGCCAAAACGTAGAAGCGGGTGGAAAGATCTTTCGCCAGCTCCTCCGCCATGAACGTGCCGTTGATCAGCATCGGCAGGGATCGATGGATCTCGCGGCCCTTGGCGGCGAACACGCGCCCCACCGCGTGCAGGTTCAGCGGATCGGCCACCAACACGTACAGCGCTTCGGTGGGAATCGCGACGATGTCGCCACGCCGCAAATGCGCCGCCGCGCGTTCAATCGCCTCCGGTAGCGGATGGTCCTGATCGATTTGTATTAGGTCAGTCGCCAATGCTTATTCTCGTGAACCGGTCAGGCTCGGGAACTCCCTCGACTTGGATTGGCGGGGAAAGAACAATCGTTACAAGGGTTAGTGTACCGCATCGGGTTCAGCAGGGCAAGATCTGTAGACGCGCAGGTATTCGGCTTTGCTAACTGTTCCGTAGCGCAGATCGACCACCCGGCTAACCGAAATGAGCGCTTCGACCATCCATCAGCACCGTGGTCGATATCCTTGTCCGTGAGTCGCCGATGCCATCGAGCCTTCGTTGTCGTGGCTGGCTCAAAGTGATCCCCGGACCACCGCTGATAGCGTCCGATCGAGCGGCCTCGCATACGCTATCAATTCGATATGCGACTCCCTCTGCCGCTATTCGTACTCCATCGCGGCCGCCGCCGTGAGCCTCGTTTTGCCATCGTGTTCTTTGTCGGCTGCAAGAAAGATATCCAGAACCAGGACGCCGTGCGCCAGGGCGTAATGACCTACCTGTCGAAGCGCTCGGATTTGCTGGCCATGGACGTGAGCGTCACCTCGGTCGCGTTTCGCCAGGACGAAGCCACCGCGCAAGTGCATTTTCAGGCCAAGGGAAATAGGTCGCCGGCGGCCGGAATGACGATGCAGTATGTGCTGGAGCGCAAGGACGGCCAGTGGGTGGTGAAGGGAAGGACGGGAGCGGACGCGGCGCACGGGGCGACTGGTAATCCCACCTCCGGTGGGAATCTCGTACCCGGACAACTGGACGGAATGCCGCGCATTCCGCTCCCGCGGATCGGGATCTTCCGCCGCTTTGCCGCCTGGACATCCCGCAGTCAGCTCCGATTCGAGCGGTCAGCAAAAGTGAGACTACCCCAATGAAACGAGTTGCCGTCCTCGGTGGCGGTCCGGCTGGAGCTTTCGCGGCGGAGCGGTTGGCGCGGGCGGGCCTGGAAACCGTCGTTCTGGACGAAAAGCTCGCCTGGGAAAAACCGTGCGGCGGCGGGCTCACTTACAAGGCCTACTCGCGCTATCCGTTCTTGCTCGAGAACAACGTCCCGAAGAAGATCATCCATGAGACCTGCCTTGCGGCGCACCCGGCCGGCGCCGTTCACATGGATTTGAGCAGTCCGCTGTTGATCTATTCGCGCATGGATTTGAATCGCATGCTGCTGGAGCGCGCCGAGCAGGCCGGCGCGCAACTGGAGAAGACGCGCGTGCTGGGCCTGGAGCGCGGCGGCCGCGGATGGCGTCTCAAGACGCGGCAGGGGACGCTCGACGCCGATTTTTGCATCGTGGCCACCGGCGCGCGCAATTCGCTGCGCAACGTGGGAACCGAGTGGACGGCGGCCGACACCATGTACGCGCTCGGCTACTATGTGCCGTCCGCGCAGGATCACATCGACATCCAGTTCCTGCCCAACTTGGAAGGCTACATCTGGGTCTTCCCGCGCTGCGGGCATCTTTCGGTGGGAATCTGCGGCAAGGGCGAGCCGGCCCAGGCGTTGCGCGCGCGGCTGGAGCAATACATGACCGAGAAGGGCATCTCCTACAAAGACGCCACCTTCTACGGTCACATGCTTCCGTCGCTCGAACACTCCGGCTGGAAAAATAATCGGCTGGCGGGCGAAGGCTGGCTGGCGGTGGGCGACGCGGGCGGGCTGGTGGATCCCATCACGGGCGAAGGCCTGTACTACGCCATGCGATCGGGCGATCTGGCGAGCGAAGTGATCTTGAACGAGTCGCATTCGCTCGCCGAGCGCGCGCAAGCTTATCGCAACCTGCTGCGCCGCGACTTCACGGCCGACCTGGAATTCGGCGCCACGCTCGCCAAGCGCGTTTTTCTGGGACGTTTTCTGTTCAGCGCCGTGCCCTCGCGCATGGTGGATTTCATCCGCCGCAGCCCGCGATTCCGCGTGATTGATCCAGGATCTGTTCGCCGGCACGCAGCCCTATCTTGGGTTGAAGAGCCGGCTGTTTCGCAATCTGAATGGCACGTTGCAGGAAGTGCTGATGAATGTGTTTCTGCAACGCGTGATCCCCGGAAGAGACATGACCGAGCCGCGACCGTGAGGCAGCCGGTGGAATCCCACTCATGAACCACTCCCGATCCGAAGAACTGTTTGCCTGCGCTCAGAAGCTGATTCCCGGCGGCGTGAATTCCCCGGTGCGCGCCTTTCGCGGCGTCGGCGGCACGCCTCCGTTCATCGCTCGCGGCGAGGGATCGCACATCTTTGATGTCGACGGAAACGAGTACATCGACTACGTCTGTTCCTGGGGGCCGCTGATCCTGGGCCATTGTTTTCCGCCTGTGATGGACGCCTTGCGCGAGGTTCTCGCGATCGGAACCAGCTTCGGCGCGCCCACCGAACGCGAAGTGGAACTGGCCGAGTTGATTCGCGAATGCGTGCCCTCCATCGAGATGGTGCGGCTGGTGAGTTCCGGGACCGAAGCCACCATGAGCGCGCTGCGCGTGGCGCGCGGATTCACCGGCCGCGACCTGACCATCAAGTTCGAAGGCTGCTATCACGGCCATGTCGATTCGCTGCTGGTGAAAGCCGGGTCCGGCATGGCGACGCTCGGAATCGCCGATACGGCCGGCGTGCCGGAAGCGTTCGCGGCCACTACCATCGCGCTGCCGTTCAACTCCGATCGCGGCCGTCGAGTCGGCTTTCCACGACCATGGCGATAAGATCGCGGCGGTAATCGTCGAGCCCGTCGTCGGCAACATGGGATGCGTTCCGCCGCGCCCGGGCTTTCTCGAAGCGCTGCGCGAGATCACCACCCGGCATGGCGCGCTGCTGATCTTCGACGAAGTGATGACCGGATTCCGCCTGGCGTTGGGCGGCGCGCAGGAGCGCTTCGGCATCCGGCCCGATCTGACCACGCTGGGCAAGATCGTGGGAGGCGGGATGCCGCTGGCGGCTTACGGCGGACGCGCCGACATCATGAGCAAGGTGGCGCCAACCGGGCCCATTTATCAGGCTGGCACGTTGTCGGGAAATCCGATGGCGGTGAGCGCCGGGATCGCCATGCTGCGGTACTTGAAGTCCCATCCCGAGGTCTACGAAATCGTCGAAAGCCGCGCCGCTCAGCTTACCGCGAACGTGCCGCCAGGGATTACGGTGAACCGCGTGGGGTCGATGTTCACGTTTTTCTTCACGCCCGATCCGGTGACCGACTGGGAATCGGCCAAGCGCGCCGATACCGCCCGTTTCGGCGAGTTTTTCCACTGGATGCTGGATCGGGGAATTTATCTGGCGCCGTCGCAGTTCGAGGCCGGATTCGTCTCGGCGGCCCACAGCGAGCAGGACATCGGCCGGACGGTGGAGATCGCCCGGGAGTTCTTCGCCACGGCTCCGGCGGCCTAAGCGCCCGCCAGATTTCGGTAAAATGGGGTATATATGTCTGACACCACAGCGAACCCGGCCGATTTAGGCCTGGATCTCGCTAGCCTTGATTTACCTGCGTGGAAAAAAGCCATCGGCGGCGTTTGCGCCGTGCTTCTGGCGATCCTGTTCTTTGTCTCCGGAGCTTGGAAGCTGACCGATCCGTTCGTTTGGTCCCAGGCCCTGGCGGAATTCCGCGTAACTTCGGCGCTTACGCTGCCTGGCACGCTGGCGCTCGGCGTCGCGGAAATGGTGGGAGCGGTGCTGATCCTGGTACCGCGGTTTCGCCGCTGGGGCGCATTGCTGCTCGGCTTCCTGTTGGTCGTCTTCATGGTCTACATTGGCGCGAACTACAGCGCGCTGGTCGGCAAAGATTGCACTTGTTTCCCGCTGGTGAAGCGCGCGGTGGGGCCGGCATTTTTCTTTGAAGACGGAGCCATGCTGTTGATGGCCATAGTGGCCGGGATGTGGGCGCGCAGTTCGGAGAATCTCCGCGCGGCGCTGGTCATCCTGGGCGCGGTGGTGGTCTTTGCCGGTGTCTCGTTTGGAGTGAATTCGGCGCGCGAGTCCGGTTTGAAGGCTCCCGCATCTATCACCGTGGATGGCAAGCCCCTCTCGCTGCAGCAGGGGAATGCGTTTCTATTCTTCTACGATCCCACGTGCACGCATTGCGAAGCGGCTGCCCGGAAAATGGCGAAGCTGAACTGGAAGGACACCAGCGTGGTGGCCATCCCCATCGATACGCCGCAGTTCGCCGCCTCTTTTCTGCATGACACCGGACTCAAGGCTGGAACTTCGAACGATCTGGATCTGTTGAAGGGGACGTTCAAGTTCGCCACCGCGCCCTACGGCGTGGCGCTGGTCCGGGGCCGCCAGAAAGCGACCATCGATGTCGGTGCCTTTGAGAAAGACGGCGAACCGGCGGCTACGCTGCACGGCCTGGGTTTTGTTGAATAGCTTCAGAACCGCGCAGGTCAGTAAGCGGCGGCTAGACTTCCGGGAGGGTTTGCTCGGGTAAGCCCTCAGGCTCCGCGAGTGCTCGCGCGGCCGTCTCCAACAGTTCCGGCGCCAGCCAGGTGAAGTCCGTGCCGGGATACATCCGCGGCAGTTGATATCTCCATTTCTTTTCAAATGACGCCATGCGGCGGGCCTGTTGTCTTACCGGCAGATTTCCCAGGCCGGCTAAGTCGATCAATGTCGTAACCAACCCGCTCTCGGCGCGGATCAGAACGTACAGGCACTTCCGGCTCTTGCTCAATCTCTGCACGGATTCAAGAATCGAGCTGGCTCGGCTTGGCTGATAAAGGGCAGCTAATTCCGTCAAGCCTTCCGCCAGCAGACGGGCCTGCGCGGTCTCCAACACTTGCGCCAGAGCGGGGCGCACCGTCCGGAAGAACGCGGCCAGCGTTTTCGGATGCAGCACGTCGTAGGTCAGCTCCGTTCGCATCTTCCCCCGGAACGGCTGGCTGGCCCGGTACACCAGCATCGGATAAGCGGTCTTGACGTTGCCGAAACCTCGCGTATCCACGAAATAGTGCGAGGGCACGCGTTCCCGCAAAAGCGTTTGAATGGCGACCGAGACGCGCGCGAAGGCCGGGAAAAATCCGGGTGTGCGCTCATCGGGCGCCTCCAGCCACTGCGGTCCGGGCTTGGGAAAACTGACTGTGGAATAGATTTCCGGCATTCCTCACTCGACCGTTGAAATTCTTGCCTGAGTCTACAACCCGGGTGCAAGCTTTCGGCGGAAAGTGCCCGGCGGAATAACGCGCAATAGCGCGAAACCTCAGGAAAGGGGCGGGATAATAACAGTCAACTTTTTCTTGCTGGAGTGTGACTCTCTCTAGAGAGCCCTCACGACCGGCATCCTCGGTATTCTATCGGACGCCAAGGCCAAACAGCACATTCGGTTATGTACCGAGGGTATCTAAGGCACCGTCCAGGTTCCCTCCTGGGTAAATCCGTTGGAGAGGGTGGCATTCTGGACGTACATGTAAATGTTCTGGGTGCCGGCAAATGCGGGCGCGAAGCTCAGCGCCAGGCTCAGGGTGAGCGTATTGCCCGACAGCAACACCGAGGAAGTTGCCACGTTGATCGTGCACTGGCCGTTGTCCAAGGTTCCCGAACTGCCGAGGACGAGACCGGGATTCGCAAACGCGCCCGCGTTGTTGGACAGATAGAGGGTCTCGGTGGACGCCGCGTAATACATCCAGCAAGCGTTGGTGCCGGCCGTCGAGGTATTGAATCCAATCTGCGCCGCGGTAATATCCGCCGCTCCGGCCGTGTCGGAGAACGCAAAGGCGAAGGTCTCCGAGGAGCCAGTCCCGCTGTTGGGCGTGACCGAAACCGGAACCGGTCCGGCCGCGCCGGTCACGGTCCAGGTTCCCTTCTTGGTAAGACCGTTGGCAACGGTGGCATTGCGAACCCACATGTAGATGTTCTGGGGGCCGGCAAAAGCAGGCGCAAAGCCGAGCGCCAGGTGCAGGGTGAGCGTATTGCCCGACCGCAACACCGAGGAAGCTGCTACGTGGATCGTGCACTGGCCGTTTTCCAACGTTCCCGAATTGCCGAGGACCAGCCCGCCACCGTCAAACGCGCCCGCATTGTTCGCCAGATAGATGGTTTGCGTGCTGGCGGCGTAATACATCCAGCAAGAGTTGCCGCGGGCCGTCGAGGTATTGAATCCAATCAGCGCCGCAGTGATATCCGACGCTCCGGCCGTGTCGGAGAACGCAAAGGCGAAAGTGTGCGAGGAGCCGCTTCCGCTACTGGGGGTCACTGAAACCGGCACCGGTCCGGACGCGCCGGTCACCGTCCAGGTTCCCTCCTGGATAAATCCGTTGGAGACGGTGGCATTCTGGACAAACATGTAGATGTTCTGGGTGCCGGCAAAAGCAGGCGCAAAGCTCAGCGCCAGGTGCAGGGTGAGCGTATTGCCCGACAACGACACCGACGAAGTTGCCACGTTGATCGTGCATTGGCTGTTCGCCAAGGTTCCCGAACTGCCCAGGACCAGCCCGCCACTGGCAAACGCGCCCGCGTTGTTGGCCAGATAGATGGTCTCGGTAGACGCCGCATAATACATCCAGCAAGAGTTGGTGCCCGCCAGCGACGTATTGAATCCAATCTGCGCTGCGGTGATGTCGGCCGCTCCGGCTAAGTCGGAAAACGCAAAGGCGAAGGTGTGCGAGGAGCCGGTTCCGCTGCTGGGGGTCACTGAAACCGGAGCCGCGTTCGGCACGGTCCAGGTTCCCTCCTGGGTAAAGCCGCCGCCGACTGCGGCATTCTGGACATACATGTAGATGTTCTGGGCGCCGGCGAAAGCGAGCGCAAAGTTCAGCGCCAGTTTCAGGGTGAGCGTATTGCCCGACAGCAACGCCGTGGAAGTTGCCACATTGATCGTGCATTGGCTGTTCTGCAAGGTTCCCGAACTGCCCAGGACCAGCCCGCCACTGGCAAACGCGCCCGCGTTGTTGGCCAGATAAATCGTCTGCGTGCTAGCCGCGTAATAAATCCAGCAAGAGTTGGTGCCGGCCAGCGAGGTATTGAATCCAATCTGCGCGGCTGTGATGTCCGACGCTCCGGCCGGGTCGGAGAACGCAAAGGCGAACGTCTGGCTGGCTCCCGATCCCGAACTCGGCGTGACCGAAACCACGGCCGGACCTGGAGCCGAGTTTTGAGTCACAGGAATCGCCTGACCTGCAATAATGACGGAACCGGTTCGCACCAGACCGGTCGTATTTGATGCGATAGTCAATTGTACTGTTCCGTTGCCAGTCACCGATGCTGCAGACGATACCAGTATCCAGGGGATATCCGATGTTGCACTCCAGTTGCATCCCGCGCTGGTCGTAACATTCAAATTCAAGGTTCCTCCGACACCAAGTTGAACGCCCGGAGTAGTTACCGCATAACTGCAAAAAAATTGAGGAGTAAGTTTCCAGACTACATGGCCAACGTCATCGCCTACATAGACGTTTGCGGAGGGATCCGTTGCCACACTCAATGCGTTCTGCACTACAATCGGCTGTGGAAAAGAGATCGCGCCGGCCGGGGAGAGTTCTACCAGAGGCCCTCCCGACTCCGTAATGAATAAATTGCCTGCTACGTCGTACGCCAAGGTTTGTGGAAAGCTTAGCGAGCCCGAAGTCACGCGAAGTGTATTGATGATACCTTGGGAAACGGTCCGGATCGCGTTGCCGTCCGCAAAGACTAGATCGCCCTTCGTGTCAAGAACGATCCCTTTAGGGCCAACCAACTGCGCTTGCGTGGCGGGATCTCCGTTGCTTTGAACGATGGTTCCGCCACCCGCAATTGTGGTGATTATTCCATTGCTAACTGCCCGGATGCGGGCATTGTACTCGTCAGAGATGTAGACATTTGAGCTATCAGCTGCGAGCCCGCCAACCAAAGTCATTTGCGCGCTGGTTGCTGGACCATTATCACCGCTAAGCCGTAGACTCCCGTGCCGGCAAATGGACCGTTTTGAGTGACTCCCCAAACCACACCTCCGTCCCCGATATAGATGTTGCCTGAGGGATCCACAGTGATAGCGTTGGGGTGGACAAGCGGAAGACTCGGGGCAAGCGTGTTAATCGTACCGTCGGGAGTGATCACCCGTACCTTTTGGTACTGTTGATCGGCGAAGTAGAAGTTGCCCGTGGGTGAGTCGTAGTACAGCGCGGCCGGAGTGCCGACGGCGGATTCAATCGCAGGCACGCCGTCCTGGTATACGCCGCTTCCCCCAGCGAAAAGTGTAGCGGTGTAACCCGTGACGGTTCCCGCTGGCCCTGCGGCTTGAGTTAAGGTAATCAACTGATCTGCTATAAGTATTTGGCCCGAACGTTGAATGGCGCCTGGATTCGCGGCGACGATATAAGGCAAGGAGCCGTTTCCTTGGCCGGACGTCGCGGCTACCTGGATCCAGGGCACGAGACTATATCCCGCCCAACTGCATGAACTCTGGTTGACGGAGATGAGTATCGCGCCCGTGCCACCAGAATTCGCTGGGTTCGGTTGACTGGCCGAAGCGGAGGCTGTACAGGCTCCCGCTCCGGTCTGGGTGACTGTAAAGGTCTCGTTCGAAATAGTCACTGTGCCTGTCCGGACAGAATAACTGAATGGCGTGGCGGACAGAGTTATGGTGTTGTTGCCGCTTTCGTATCCAATCGGAGCTAAATTACCGAGCGACAGCCAAGGAACATTCGCCACAGCCTTCCATTCGCACGAGTAAGGAAGGAAGACGCTGATGTTTTGCTGGTCACCCTCGGCGTCCAATGTGAGCGGTAACGGACTGATTACCGGCTCATAGCACACCGAAGCAGGTTGAGTAATCGCTACTGTTTTCTCTGAAACAGCAATGTCGACAGTGAGCTCGGATGTGAGAGGGTTCGGCGGCAGGGTGCCATTTACCTGGACGCTGGCCCCGCTGCTAATCCCAACGGTCTGGCCGCTAAGAACGGCGCCCTGAGAGTCGACGCCCCAAGGGCAGCCGGAGGGAATCGTGAAATCGAAACTGAACGGGCCGCCACTAGCTGGGATGGTGCCAGGCGTCGGGCCCAGGCTGGTGATGCAGGAAGTGGGTGACGTCATGTCTACTTTTACGAGCAAGCCGGAAATGGCTGCCGGATTGAGTTTTGGTTTGAGCCGCGGTTTGATAGGCGCCGGTCGTGGTCGGGAAATTTGTAATGTCGGTAAATCCCGCAAATAAACGCCGCCGCTTCCGTCGATTGCTATCGAGGTAGCTATCTCATCTCCAGGACCGCTGCGCCGAATTGCCCCGCATATGAGATTGCATTCCCAGCGGGGGCGACTTGAAAGAAACTCAAATCGCCAATCGCACCCGTATCAAAACCCCCGGGGGTGATTAGCGCTAGTGGTATTTCAGTGGCCGAAACGTATGCCGCGCCGGATTGATCCACCGCAATGGCGGGGTACTGTGGCCGCGGGGTGAAACCCATGCCGACCGTGACCGAATAGAGGATGGACGAAAGACTCGAGTTGAACTTGGTCACGAAGAGCGGCATGTCCCGTTGTAGCCTACCGAGTACGTAGCTGGGAAATTCGTGGCGTTGGTCTTGCCCTGCTACATAGACATTGCCGAGATGTGTCTCGTGCGATTCCTGTCGCAATGTTTCATAGGTTTGTGTCGGATGCCGATCCACCCAGCAGAGTAGAACTCACGATCGCAGTGCCAGTGGGATTGATTTCGGTTACGAACCCATCTTCCGCGCGGGACCAACAGGAAACGAGGTGGAGTACGCACCCGCCGTCGTCGGAAAATCAGAAGAGCACGTCCATCCCGCCACATAAGCGTTCCCTGCACCGTCGATTGCGATGCCATTGGCGCCATCGTAGTCGCTCCCCCCCAGGTACGTGGCGTAGATCACCTGGCCCGCAGCATTCAACTTAGCGACCACGGCATCCGAGGTTCCGGAAAGCGTAGTCTTCAGAGCACCCGCTGTCACAGGAAAGTTGCTCGAGTAAGTGATGCCTGCCACGTACGCCGCACCGCTTGAGTCGATCGCGATCGCCTGCCCCTCCTCGCCTTGGTTGCCCGCCAAGACCGTTGCATACGCCATCTGACCGCTAGCATTGAGCTTGGTCACGAACAGGTGCTCACCAGTTCCCCCTATCCCTGCTACGTAGACGTCTCCTAAGCCGTCGGCAGCCATCGCCAGCGAGGCACTAGCTGCAATAATCGTCGAATAAAGGAGTGCGGTCCCACTGGGATTGAACTTCGTAACGAAAAGTCCAGGACCTTCTGTGCCGGAAGTCACAGGAAAGTTCGATGAAGACGTGCCGCCAGTGACGTAGACGCCGGTGGTGTCCACAGCGACGGCGGCGATGCTGTCATTTCCAGAGCCGCTGAGGTACGTGGAAAAGCTGATAATTGGATCGATCGTGAGCTGGCGAGAATGGTCGTATGGTCCGAGGGCTAATTCGACATCCCCGTTCGCGAGAAATTCGATATTGACATTCAATGCGTCTCCTGTGATCGCCCTGGTCCTGCCACGCCTCTGGCTTCCTTAACCGGAGTTCGTCGTTCTCAGCGACCAGGCGGATATCGCCATTCTTTTCGAGGTCGAGATATTTTGTTCCGCTAAATCCCAGCCGCAGCAACTCTGGGCGGCCACCCGGATGTACCTCAAAATCGTACTCCAGTTCGGTCTCATTGCTGTGGAAGACGATGTCGATGCCGGGCCTGATATTGTGCCCACGAACCCGCCCGTAATGTTTCAATCCCGTTAGTACTCGGCGGCCGAGATAGTAATTGCTAACTCCAACAGTTGGTTCCTCGGGCTGAAAAGTGGTAACCGACCCGTCGCGAACCTGCACGGAAATGAATGTGTTCCCATGGGGAAACGCCAAACCATTCTTAGTAATCAGCGCCTTGTGTCGCCCGTTGAATGCCACAAATCTTGCAGCCTTGTCGGCTTGGCCACCATTTTGCTCAAAGTAAATAGGGATTTGACCCATGGGATGGCTGGAATCGCGGATGGGGTTCTGGATCAGGCTTTGCGCTATCAGGTTCGTTATAGCCAAAAACAGCATGAAGAAAAATGCCGTCAGTTTCATTACGGAGATATATTGATCACCTTGAGACACTTGGCGAGCGTCGTGCCGTCGGCTATTTTTCCACTGGGGCCTGAGGTGAATAATCGTGAGGTTCAATCGCTTTTTAACCGAGGGAATAAAATGTGGTCATTGTAGCATTGTGCACCAGAAAGTGCAGCTTTAGTACTACCACATGCGCTCGTTGAGAAAGGGGCCGCATGCGACAGCCTCCGGCCAGACCGCACTCTGTTCCCCCCCAAGCGATACTTATGGTACGAAGCAGGACTTGGCTGTGCACCCCGAACGACGCTATTAAACTGAGAATCACGTCATAGCCCTGCAATCCCTGCCTATGCAGTTATGCTTTAGGGCGAGTCGGTGGGCCTTAGATCGCGACGGATGATCGCCTTCTGGTGGGCATGCCGCACAACGTACCTCGGCAGCGATTCCCGGCGGCACATCTCTAGACTACAGACTACACCGGCGCCGGGTTCCGCACTCCGTCCACCAGTTCATGCACCACTGGCGCCTGCTCGGCTGCGGGGCGCGTGAAGGGCAAGGAAAAAAGAAAGGTACTGCCCTTTCCTGGTTCGCTTGCCATCCACATTCTCCCGCCCATCAATTCCACCAAACGCATCGAGATGCTTAAACCCAGGCCGGTGCCGCCGTATTTTCGAGTCATCGATCCGTCGGCTTGCGCGAAGGGCTGAAAAATAACGCCTTGCTTCTCCTTCGGAATGCCGATGCCGGTATCGGTTACCGCGAAGCGTATCTGGACCTCGCGCGGAGCTGCATGGATTCCAACGTGGCGTGCACCAGCACCCCGCCTGCGGGAGTAAATTTAAGGGCGTTTCCAAGCAAGTTAACCAGGATCTGGCGCAAGCGGGCGGCATCGCCGCTGACTTCTGCCGGGATCTCGGGCGAAATCTCGCAGTTGAGCGACAGGCCCTTCTCTTTGGCTTGCAGCTCAAACACCCCCGCGGTCTCCGCAACCAGTTTCGCGAGATCGAACGTCGCGTTGTCGAGCTGAATGCTTTTGGCTTCCATCCTGGAAAAATCGAGCACATCGTTGAGCAGGTAAAGCAGCGAAATCGCGGAGTTGCGCGAAGTTTCGAGCAGATCGCGCTGTTCGGCGCTCAGTTCGGTCTCCAGCACCAGTTCAGTCATGCCGATGATGCCGTTCATCGGAGTGCGCAGCTCGTGACTGATGTTCGCCAGAAAATGATCCTTGGCTTCATTGGCGGCTTCCGCCATTTTCTTCGCCGATTCGAGCAGCCGCCGGTCCTCCCAAGCCTTCCGGTACTGGGCGCTCAATTGTTTTCCTTGCGCCAACAGAAACGCCAGGCAGATCAGATTGATGACAGCCATGCCATAGCCGTTGCCTCCCAGCGACAGGTCCACCACGATCGGCGGGATCAGCAGGGGCAAAACATGGCAGTAGAGATAGAGCGGCCTGGGAGTGAGGGAGACGATCGCCCCAAAACTGATACTCAGGATGCAGAACGTCAGCAGCAGCGAATTCCAGTGGGAAAAACCGTTCGAAATATAGCTATAGCTGCTCAATAATCCCCAGGCGCTCGAAAAGCAAATCAGCGTCGCGCAGAAAGCCACTCGCCATCCCCGCGGGTTCCGTGCGGATAGAGCTGATTCTTGCGCAGGATGAGGAACAATCGCACCAGGTAGGCGCCCATGGTGGTGCCGGCGAAGAGCGTCACCGCCAGCACGTGAACCTTCGAATAAGTTCCGGCCAGCAAAGCAAACTGCACCAGTCCTAAACCGGCCCAAATGCCAGCCAGCGAACGACGCGCAATATCGGCGTCTTGTTGAAAGCTCAGGTCAGCGCGCTGAGCCGATTCAGACATAGTGTCTGGCACGCAACGGTTCTATCGGCAAGTGCAATAAAAAGCTTCAGGTTCATCACCCGGCTGGGTTGTTTACAATTGTTTAAGATTCGCCAGGGCGACGCCCCCTAATTGGCGGTAAGCTGAACGCTTTGTTGTTCCGCTTCGTCGATGGTCAGGCTGGATCCTTGGGCCTGGCAAGCGGCCAAATCGTCCGGATTGTAGACCTCGCAGGGCGGGGAATCCAGCCAACCCACCAAAACGTATTTCCCGGGCGGCACGCCTCGCAGCAGGAAGTTGCCGTACTCGTCGGCGTGCGTCGTCTGGTAGGCTTGAACGCGCCCATAGACCGGGTCCGGAATCAGGGCAATGTTGCGCCGCTAGCCACCACCTTCGGATCGGCCGTCACCGCTCTTCCCACCACTTGCCCCCCCTGAGAGCTGAGCCGCACGTCGAGCGGCGGCGGAGGCATCGCCCGGCGAAACCTCCAGCCCCTCGCCCAGCCTCTCCGAGTTGGCGACGCGGACCGATTTGAGATAGGAATTGTCCGGCCCGTTCAGCACGTAGAGATCGTAGATTTCGTCGGGAACAAAGGGAACGGAGAATTCGCCGTTCCCAGACACCGTGGCCTGCGAAGGCGACGCCGTCGCGCGCCGTGGCTGGAGCGAAACCGTCAGGCCCTGCGGCAAAGTGCTGTCGTCGTCATTCAGGTGAATTTTGCCCATCCAGAGGCTTTCGGCGCCGACCACTACATCGGCGTTCGCAACGTCGGCGTCGCCGATATTGATCGGCACGCGGCCCGTCATAGACGACGCCATCCTCAGTGCCTGAAGCCATCAATAAATAGGGGCCGGCGGTGACGCCCTGGATCTCGAAGTTCTGATCCTTGTCGAGAACGACATCCATAGGCGCGCTCACCGAGGCGGTGTTGTCGGAATCGTTCATTCGCAAGGTTACGCTCGGGCTGGCGATCACGGCGCCCTTCACCGCGCTCAACACCCGGCCGCGAACGTGTACCGTGTGGACCAAGGTCAGAAAAATATCGATGCCGGCTACCTCGTCACCGGGTGCGATCTTCACTGGAACCGCATCGGACATTTTTTGAACTTCCGGAAAAAATGTGACCGCATAGCTCAACTGTGGCAGCGGATTGCCGAGCGCGTCCAGGCGCGCCTGTTCTTCGGCGCCCGCCGGACGGGGTGGCGCTTGATACAACGCCGCGACGTAATACGCCCCTGGTTCCAGCCCATGTATGCGGTACTCGCCCCGATCGTTGGTGCGAGCGCTCGCGGCCGCGGCATAGCCGTGACGCCCGCGCTCGTAATAGGAACGGTAAAGCTGAACGGCGACGTTAACCGCCGGCTCGGCGTCGTCGAATTTCACTTTGCCGCTCACCACGCCGGAGGGCGTCATGCGATACACCAGCGAGCTGATGGTCTGGCCCGAGCCAACCGAGAACATCGGCGGCATTTTGTAGTCGCCGATGCGGCCGGCCGAAAGCGGGAGATAAGCCCTCGCGTTCCACGGTGATCATGTAGCGCCCAGGCGCTACCTTGGGAAACGAGAAACCGCCGCTCTCGTCGCTGGTTTGATACAACGCGGCGCCCTTGGAGTCCGCCGGTTTCAGCAGCACTTGCGCGCGGCGCAGCGGTTGTCCCGTAGCGCCACTGAGGACGGTGCCTTGGATGGTGCCGGGAGCCTCGGCTTCCGGGGGTTGTGTAGTGGGCGGCGGAGATATCGCCGGCGGCAGGTCCTGGGCATCTCCAGCCAGGCAACATACCAGGAGCAGGCAAAACTTCAGCACGCGTGGCGAGAGGTCCACTGAGGTCTGACGTAACTTGGGGCGATTACGTGGGAAGGCGTGAGAGTCTGTGTGAAAAGCATCTCGCGGCTCAGTAATGTCATGATTCCGCACGACCGTCGATACCGAGCCGTGACCGTGAGGGAGCGGTTTCCCGCGCTTTCACAAGTGCTTCGGAAATCGCCGCGACCGCGGTGGCGCACTGTTGCCGCGAGACATCGAAGTGCGTTACGGCCCGCATCTGGCGCGGGTTGATGCCGTTCATGAGCACGCCCCGGGTTTTGAGCGCGGCAGTCAGCTCCGTGGTGGCAAGGCCGGTTGCCGTCACGTCGAAGATCACAATATTGGTCTGAACTCGCGCCGGGTCGATCTGAATTCCCGGTAGCTTCGCCAGTTCACCCGCCAGAAACCTCGCGTTGGCGTGGTCCTCGCCCAGCCGGTGCGGCATTTCCTGGAGCGCGATCAATCCCGCCGCCGCCAGCACGCCCGCCTGGCGCATACCGCCGCCCAGGCGCTTCCGATAGCCGCGCGCGCGATCGATGGCCTCCCCCGTTCCCACCAGCATGGAGCCTACCGGCGCTCCTAGCCCTTTCGACAAACAAAACATCACCGAATCCGCTGGAGCGGCCAGATCGCGAACCGGTCGATTCAGATGACAAGCCGCGTTGAAGATGCGTGCGCCGTCAAGATGCACCTTGATGCCGCGCGAGTGTGCGTTCGCGCAAATGTCCTCGAAGACATCCATGGGATAAACCGCGCCGCCCGCCATGTTGTGCGTGTTCTCGATTTCGATGAGGGTAGTGGGAGCGCAGTGCGCGCTCGTTGGGCGGATGGCGCCCTCAATGTCCTTCCAGTGCAGAATGCCATCGCTCGATGGAACCGCCCGGATCAAGCAGCCGGAGAACCACGCCAGCATCGAGAGCTCCCAATCCAGCAGGTGCGCGCGCGCTTCGCAAATCACTTCCTGCCCGTGATCGGTGTGCACCTTCACTGCGATGGTGTTGCCCATGGTGCCGGTGGGCACAAAGAGTCCGGCCTCTTTGCCCATGATTTCAGCCGCGCGTTTTTCCAGCGCGTTGACGGTTGGGTCTTCGCGATAAACGTCGTCGCCGACTTCGGCCTCGGCCATGGCACGCCGCATCTCGGGGGTGGGGCGTGTAACGGTGTCGCTTCTTAGATCAATCATATTGAAATAAATTCCGCGAAGACTTCGTTCGAAAATAGCACACCACGATCGGTGAGCCGCAGCCTTGCGCCGTCGCGCGCCAGCAGTCCCTCGGCGATGAAGCGCTGGATAGGCTCTTCGAACTTGAGCCATTCCTCCGCCTCGGGCTGAATTCCTTGCGTTAGGCGCAACCCGACAAAGAAGCGCTCCTCAGAGGCATTGGCGGTTGTGGCGTCGCTGCGGCCCGATTGCCCTCTTTCCATCCGCTCCACATAATCGCTGGGCAATTCGATATTCTGGCCGCGTACCGCGCCGTCAAACGAATGCGCGTCCGCGCCGAATCCAACGTACGGTTCAAATTGCCAATACTTCAAATTGTGCAGCGATTCGAAGCCCGTCCGCGCGAAATTGGAAATTTCGTAGCGATGAATTCCGATGCGGCCAAGATATTCGACGGCTGTTTCATAGAATTCAGCCGTAAGCCCGTCGCTAGGGACATCCGGCGCGCCGTAGCGTTTCCCGTTGAGCAGGACCTCGCTGCCTAGCCTGCTGTCTTCGTCGATTTCGAGCATGTAGACCGAGACGTGCGGCGGCTGAAGGCGTTCGATCCACGCTAGCGATTCGGACCACGATTCGCGCGTTTGTCCGGGAAGACCGGCGATCAAATCGATATTGATATTGGCCAGACCCGCCGAGCGCAGCAACTCAATCTCGCGCTCCACAATCTCCGCCGTATGTTTGCGGCCCGGTGCGAGCCAATTCGCGCTGCACGAAGGACTGCACGCCCAGGCTGACGCGATTGATCCCCGCCCCAAGCCACGCAGCCGCGCATTCCGCCGCGATAGTGCCGGGCGCGACTTCGATGGTCGCTTCTCTCCACTGCTCGCGGCCGGGGATCGCCGACAGGATCCGTTCCAGATCGCCCGTCGCCATGCCGCTGGGCGTACCGCCGCCCAGGTAAACCGTTTCCGGAATCCAGGCCCAAGTCTGCGCCGCAATCTCAGCCATCAGCGCAGCCACATATCTGGGCTCCAACTCGCGCGGAAACACTCCCGACGCGAAATTGCAATAAGTACACTTCTGCGCGCAGAACGGATAAGAAATGTAAACGCCCGCCATCTTACAGCGAAACTTCTTCGCCCAGTTGTTTGCCGATGGCGTCCTGGATGAGTTCGGTCAGCGTCTGCCGGCTCGACTGCAGAACGAAATCGTTCGCCACGCTGTCCCAATCCAGCTTGTAGCTCTTGGAATGCGCCGAGACCCAGATCTGGTGAACCGGCGCGTTGGGGCTGATGACGAACTTGCCGGGCGGCTCTTCGAACTCAATGGCCAGCGCACCGCTGTTGAAGTCCGCTTCGAAGTCGGCGCCATCGGAAGCCGCGGTCAGCCGGCGATACAGCGCTTCCAGCGATTGGTCGGCCCGGTTCTTGAATTCCTGATCGTCCATGGGGTGTCGAGGCCCGATCTTAAGCCGAGCCTGAATCTAGATTCTAACCGAAACGTCCCCGCTGGCCCACCCCGCCAGTACTTTTACATTTGTATAAATATCTTAGAGTCTTTGGGCCAGTCGCCGCATCTGCTACGCTTGGAAAGTTGCTCATGATGGAGTCGGCTTGTCTTCGACACACTGAGATCCCGCACAGCTCGGCGCTCTTCACCGACTTCCAGTACCATTTCGGCAGAGTCGCGCGGTTCTACGCTCACGATCCGCACGATGCGCGGAGTTATGCCGCGGCCGCGAAAAATATTGCCTATCCCGACGATCGCCGGGCGGCCTTGGTTCGGGCGCTGCGCTCGAGCAACACGGAAACGGCATCGCTCGATTTGCTGGCGCGTCCAGGAACGGTCGCCGTCGTTACCGGGCAGCAGGTCGGGTTGTTCTCCGGGCCAGCTTACACCATCTACAAGGCGCTGACCGCCGTGCGTCTCGCCGCGCAGTTAAGTGAGCAGGGCATTCCCGCGGTGCCGATGTTCTGGCTGGCTACGGAAGACCACGACGTGGCGGAAGTGGATCACGTGTTCGTCTTCGGGCCGGATCACCGGCCAGTCCAACTCAGCGTGGCCGCGGCCGGTAAATCGGAACGTCCCGTGGGTAGCATTCCTATTGCATCGCCGCCGGTGGATCGCCTGCGCCAAGTCCTGGCTGGGTTCCCCTACGGCGAAGAAGTGGCCGAGCTGGTTCGCGTCGCTTATCCGGATGGAGTGACGTTTGGCCGGGCTTTCCGCGCGTTAATCGAGCGATTGCTGGCTGGCCGTGGCTTGCTCTTCGTCAATCCGCTGGATGAATCCGTCCGCCGTTTGGCTGCGCCCTTGCTGCAAGAGACGGTTCGGCAAGACGAGGGTTTGCATGCCAAGCTGATCGAGCGCGGCACGCAACTGGAAGCGGCGGGTTATCACGCGCAGGTCCACGTGGAAGCGAAAACGTCACTGGTGTTTCTGCTGGATGGCGAGCGGCGAACCACTTTGCGCCGGCAGAATGGCGAGTACACATCCAAAGAGAAACAGGCGGGCGACCGGAAATATTCGGCGGCGGAGCTGATCGATCGCGGGGAACAACTGTCGCCCAATGCGTTGTTGCGGCCGGTGGTGCAGGATTACGTGCTGCCCACCGTGGCCTACGTCGGCGGGCCTGCGGAATTGGCGTACATGGCGCAGTCGCAGGTGCTGTATCGCGAGCTGTTGGGCCGCATGCCGGTGATGGTCTCGCGCGGTGGATTTACGCTTCTTGATGCGCGCACGGCCAAATTGATGGAGCGCTACGCGCTGACGGTTCCCTCGTTTTTCCACGGCGAGGACGGCGTCCGCGACGCGATCGCGCAAAAGCTGGTGCCGCCCTCGCTGACCGAGGAGTTCGGCCACGTGCGCCGCACGGTTGAGCAGTCGGTGGAACGGTTGCGCGACGATCTTACCGGGTTCGACGCCACGCTCGCAGCGGCGGTGGACAAGAGTTCGGCGAAGATCCTTTACCAGCTTTCGAAAATCGAACATAAAACCGCTCATGAAACGCTCAAGCGCAACGAGCGCGCCGCCGCCGACTCCGGCTACATGTCCGGGCTCATCTTTCCAGACAAGCATCTGCAAGAGCGCTATTATTCGATCCTGCCATTTCTTGCGAGACACGGCGTGCGGGATTTAATGGACACGCTGTACGAACATGTACGGCTGGAGTGCCCCGATCACCAGGTGCTGGTGGTCTGACCAGTTCCTATTCGTACAATACTTGCAGGCTCACCGCATCCAGGCAAGCATAACCTACCCCGTTAGTGACGCACGACTTGCTTCCGTTTGGTTCAGTTGTAGGCACAACATTCGTCGGCGGTGCAGCGCCCGTGCCCCCTAACGCATAGTCGTACCACTCCGGATACGGAGCGCCCGTCATGGCAGGATATAGGCGGCTGGACTGCGTGGCAACCACGATATATCCACTGTCGATTCGATCTGCTGAAGGGAACCAGCTCTCAATTGGCACAGAGAACTCGCAATTTCCAGTGGACCCGCCGCCCGTAGAAAGGGACCACTGGCAGGTGACGGGAGTGCCCGTGCTCGGATCCAGCAAACTAATGTTGAAATCCGAGCCATTTCTGATTACCTGGAATTTATATTGATAAGTCCCCGCCTGGTTGGGAGCCGCGCCAGTGATAGTGGCCGTCGCATCTGACGATTTCACCTGGTGGCCGTTGGTATCCCAACACGCATAATCAAGATTGCAATTGGTGAAAGTAGAGTAATAAAAGACAAAAGAATTTGGCGGCGCATCTCCAAAAACTGAGTTGGCAACCATGCGATACCACCCATACTCAGTCCCTCCGTGACTGCACTCCAGATCCGTGAAGTACACAGCCTCGACGAAAAAATGCGCGTTACCCTGCGCCGGCGCCGACGAGGGCTTCGTCTCCCCGGCAAATTCCCCGTTGAAGACAAAGCCCACCGGACTGGTGTTATCCATCGGGCCGAATTGCGCCGTTTCAAGATACTCTCCCGTGGCGGCCAATGGTTCGGTGCCGTTGGCCTTGGGCCAGGCGCCGTTTCCACCCGGTACGGGAAATCGAAACCATCCGAAGTTCGCATGGCCGTAGGGCGCTCCATTCACCTGCTCCAATGCGCAGCGCGCCCTGAGCGTTGTGACTGCGGGGCTGGAACCTGCATTGGCGTAATAAAATCGCCACGGCAATCCGGTGTAATCCTGGGCGTCGTAGCTGAAAGAGCGGTTAAACAAATAGTGGTCGTGCAACAAAGTATGCGGAACCAAAACAGACACTGGCATTTGCGCCCACAGTGCTGGAGCGGCGACCAATGCCAATAAGATTCTTCCCACTCCAACCTCCTCACCAACGCTGGACCGCCGGTTCGCCCGTGCACGCCAAGGTTACCATTAACGACGTGGACCATCGCACGCTAGCTCTTGTCGTCGTCGCCTTATGCCTTAGTTCGCCGGCCTGCCACCAGGCTTCCGGTGGCAAAAACAACTTGCCCCCAATCATTGGGACGTGGTTTGTGAAAATTCCCGAGGCGCCGTTTCACGACCATATGTTCGTTTTCCATTCGGACGGGACCATGCAGCAAGCCAATCCCGACGCGGGAGATCCCAACACCAGCGACAGTAATGGCATGGGCTTCTGGGTGCCCGATGGTGACAGGATTAAAGGTAAGTTCGTCGAAATTACGGCCGATCGAACAACACGCCAGTTCGTCAGCCGGGGTGAGATTTCCTTCTCCATCCAGGTAGACGGCAACGCCTTCAGCGGCACGGCGAGTGCAATCTTCTACGACGCCGCGGGACGGCGTTTAAGAGACCCATTGCCGGCAACATTGCAAGGTCAACGCGTTGTTCCTTAGCGTTGTTCCTCAGCAGGGCATGATTACAGTCAAAAAAACATCTTGAGCGCGATCTGGAGCAGCCGCGGAGGGGCGGCGCTGACGACATGGCCAAAGGTCGCGCTGCTGATGTTGCCATCCACGGAAGTCGGACCGTAAAACTGCGCGTGGTTGAAGGCGTTAAAAGCCTCCAGGCGCAATTCGAGGGATTTCGATTCGGCGAGCTTGAAGTTCTTCTGCAAGGTCAAATCGTAATTGTCGATCCCCGGCCCGGAGAAGAGCCGGCGGCCGCTGTTCCCAATCGAGCCGAGCGGCGGCAAACTGAAGAGCGAGGTGTTGAAGTACGGGTTTCCATTGCGCGGGTTGTGATTCAGATCGAGCGGACCGGCCGTGTATTCGAGTTCATCGACGGCCAGGTTGTTGATGCCGTTCCCCTGCGTTCCCAGCAGCGAAGTGTCCTCGTAGTTATAGAACGTCACCGGAAGGCCGGTGCTGAAACGGGTGATTCCGGAGATCGACCAACCCTCCGTCCAGCGGTTGTCGGCGCGAAAGAGGCGTTCGAAGGGCAGCTTGTAGCTGTAGCTCGCGACAAAGTTTTGCCTCATATCGAAGGAGGAGAGTCCCCGGCTGAGGTTCGGATCGAAAGGGTCCACCTGGTCGCCCAGGTTCGAAGCCTGGTCGATGGATTTGCTGTAGGTGTAGCTGAGAAACAATTGCAGACGGCCGCTGGTGTGGTGCAGGCTGGCTTGCAGGGCGTTGTAATTGGAATTGCCGATGCTCGCCTGGTAGCTGACGCTGCCGAAGGCAGGGCCCAAAGGCCCGCGCGTTCCATTGATCACGTTGCCCGGATGCGCTGGTGTATGCGCTGCTCTCGCCAAAGGGACCGCAGGTGGCGGAACCGGGCGCTACTTCGTTAGGTTGGCTCAGGCTCAGGCACAGCGCGGGGTTGCCGGGATTGGCTGCCTCCAGCACCAGAAGATGATGCGCCTGGTTTCCCACGTAACTCACGCTGAGCAGGGTGTTGTTTCCAAGCTGCCGCTGCAGCGACAGCATGTACGACTCGGTGTAGGGAATCGTGTTGGTGGGTTTATAGCCCGGTATCGCGCCGATCGGCTCGAATTGAGAGAAGTCGATGTTGGGGTCTGGATTGCTTCTCGATACATTCAACGGCGCCAGTTGCGCGGGAAACGCTGGCCTTCCACGTTGCCGGTGGCGGCGTCGACAAACGGAGTGGTAAACAGAGGCGGCGCGGGGCTTGTGTAGGTGAATCCATACGGCGCATTGTCGCTGATCAGTCCCAGGGTTTCTCCCTGGAATCGCCGCATAAAATATGCCGAAGCCGGCCCGGATGCTGGTTTTACCGGGCCTCCCGATTTGCCGAGATGAATCCGGCGTCGGCGAGTAAGCCAAACCGATGCGCGGGGCGAAGTCGTGGTTTCCCGGGGGCGCCAGCGTGCGCGAAATCCCTGGATCGCCGGGATAGACGATGCCGGTGGGCGCGGTCGGGAAAGACGACGGACTGTTCGCCGGGCACGAACGTGATGTTGTTGTTGTATTTTTCATACCACGGCTCGATGCGGTCCCATCGCAGACCGTAATTCAGCGTGAGGTTGTGCGTTACGCGCCAGCTATCCTGCGCGTAGAGGCCGGCGTACTTGTTGCGGCCGTAGAACGGTCGCAGATCGTTCTGCGTGTATTGGCTCGGCAATGCCCAGCAGGAAATCCGCGAAATCGAGGCCGGTTTCGGTCCCGTAGAAGTTAAAGCTGCCATTCAGGTCGGCGAAAGGATGCGTGTTGATCTGGTCGTAATCCAACTGCGCCCCGACTTTGATCGAGTGGCTTCCCACCACTTTGGAAAAATTGTCGCTCAACTCGAAGTCGTTGTTGATCTGGTAGAACCGATCGGGATCGGCGCCGATGGTGAAGTTATTGAAGAAAACGTTTTCCACGCCCTGGTTTTGCAGGCGCCAGCGGGACAATGCCTAACGTTCCCGCTCCGGTTACAAAACCCTGCGAGGCAAGGCTGACGCCCAGCCCGCCCGCCGGCTTGCCCAGATCGTTTGCGTCGCGCGTGTAACTGAGACGAAATTCATTGACGGCGCTCGTTCCGAGCGTTTTGGTGTCGCCGAGAACAGCCAACTGCGCGCGGCCCGTGTACAGACCGTTGAACCCGGGCACGTTGGCTCCGCCCTGAGCGGTCGGGTAAGGATTGTTCTCCGTATAGTTATCGAGCGAATAGTAGCCGAAGATCGTGCCCCAGCGTGTGTTGGCGTCCACGCGCTCGCCAATCTTGTCATCGTGGAGAATCTGGTTGTACGCCGATGTCGAGAAGACATTGCCCGGCAAGATTCGGCGCCGGGATATATTTCAGCAGGTTCAGCGCCGGAGCGGACCACGCGCTCTGCGGGATAGTGGCGTTCGGAAGAACGCACTGCGACGGGGCTGGTGCAGCCCGGTGAAGTAATAGGGCTCGCCCGCGGAAACCGCGTAGCCGAGCTTCTGCGACAGCAGATTCGCCCAGTATGGCCCGCTCACCGTGCCGGTCAGCGAGCTCGCCTGGTCGGACAAGTTGCCGCGTGCGGTCCTGCAGCGAGGGCACGGGTATCAGCCCGGTGTCCGTCCCCTGAATCTGCCGGGTGCCTTGATAATCCGAGAAGAAGAAGATTTTGTTCCGCACGATGGGGCCGCCGGCGGTGCCCCCGAACTGGTTTTGAATGAAGGTGCCGCGAGTGGGAGAGAAAAAATTGCGCGCGTCGAGATCGGTGTTTCGCAGGAATTCGAAGACGTCCCCATGAAACTGGTTGGTTCCGGATTTCGTGATGACGTTGATCTGGCCTCCGGTATATTTCCCGTACTCCGCGTCAAAGTTGTCGGACAGGATTCGGAATTCGGCGATCGAATCGAGATTGGGAACGATGGCGGCGGCCATGCTGCCGGTCTCTTCGGCATCGGCGCCATTGATCATGAAGCCGTTGGCGGATTCCCGCTGGCCGTTGATGGAGAGCGTTCCCGGATTCAAATCGCCGGAGGGAGAAAACACGCTCTGGCCCAGCCCCTGAACCGTGAGCGATGTGATCGTCGTGATGGGCAGCACGCCGGGCTGCAGCGCAAGCAGGTCGGTATAGCTGCGCCCGTTGAGCGGCAGAGCCGCCACGTTGGCGGCTGTGATGACGTCCCCCAGTTGAGTGCTCGCCGTTTCCACCTGCACCGGCGATTCTCTTACCGTGATGGCTTCGGAGCTTTCGCCCAATTCGAGCACCGCATCCACCAGGAGAGCGCTGTTGACGTCGACCGTGATGCCCGCGCGCCGATAGGGCTTGAAACCGGCGGCAGTGATATCGACATCGTAGTGGCCGACGGGCAAGCTGGGGAAGGAGTAAGCTCCCGCAGCCGTTGGTTGTGACCGCCTGCCGGACGCCGGTGTCTGTGTTGGTCGCGGTTACCGTGGCTTTCGGAACCACCGCGCCGCTGGGGTCTTTAACGGTTCCCGAAATGCTGCCCCCAACGGCCGCTTGAGCCGGCAGGGTCAAAACCAGCAATAGAATGACGCCAGGAGCTGTTCCGAAAGGATACTGAGCCGCGCCCAAAGGAAGCGGTGTTATCAAGTTTTTCAGCATCCTGCTAGACATATTCAAACAGAGCCATGAACCCGAAATCCATATGCAGCTGCTGATGGCAGTGGAATAGCGTCAGGCCGGGATTATCCGCGACAAAATCGATCTCCATCTCCTGGTAACCGCCCACCATCACAACATCCTTCATGACACCGGCCGTCGGCTGTCCTGCCACACGCGTCAGTTCGAAACTATGGCGGTGAAGGTGGACCGGATGAATGTCGTCGCTGGCGTTACGCATGCGCAGCCGGTACCGCTTGCCCTGCTTCACCTGAAACATGGGCTGCATATGATCTTCCGCGAACGCGACGTCATTGATTGTCCATCGATTGAATCCGCCCTGGGCCGCGTTCTGCTTGGCGAAAGTCATCTCGAAGACTTGATCCGCCTGTGGAACCGCCCCGCCCGGATTTCCGAACTGAGCGTAGTTCCACTGGAACGGCTTGGGAGCCACCCACTGCGGCTGGCCTTTCCGGCCGGCATATTCAATCACCGTGCCCATGCCATGCTGCCGGTCGTCGTTCGCCGTATCGCCCATGATCCAAATGCCAGGGTGATTCATCTCGACAATTGCCGACACTCGCTCGGCGGTGCCTAGCCAAATTCCCGGCACGGTCACCGGCTTCGGGATTGGATTGCCATCCAGTGCAACCACCGTGAAAGCGTGTCCGGGCAACGCCAGGCTGCGAATCTCGGTCGCGCTCCCGTTCAGCACATGGAAGAGTACACGTTCGCCTTGCTTCACCCGTATCGGTTCGCCGCTGCCTAGCATTCGGCCGTTGATGGTGAAGGCATCGTACCCGACCTCGAATCCGTGAGGCGCTCCTTTGGCGAGCGAAGCCTTCATGGCGCTCTCGCCGGAATCTTTCAGCTCCTTCACCGTCGCTGCGGGCGATAGAAAGTTCATGTCCATGTCACCACCGCGGCTGAGCGTCGGTTCGAACTCCTTCAACGTGAGAAAAATCTCGCGATCATAATTGCCGGGATTGTTCTTCGGTTCGATATACACGGGACCGACCAGGCCCGTGTACTGTCCCAAGCTCAGGTTTGCCTCCGCACGAACGTGTGTGTGGTAAAAACGATAGCCCGAGGGCTTGGGGACCAACTGGATGCGGCGCTTTCCATGCGCGGGAATGAACGGCGTACCCTCTTCGGCGGCGCCATCCACGTCGGTAGAAACAAACTGCCCATGCCAATGCAGTTGCTCGGGCGTGTCCGTTTGGTTGTGAATATCGATGGTGACCTGCTTGCCCTCCTTCAAGCGGAGCAGTGGCCCGGGAAATTGACCGTTATAGGTAGCCGTGGAGACAATGCGATTCGGGGCCAGTTCCACCGGCGTCACGGCGATTGTCAGGGTGTAATCCGCGGGGCCGCCGGTTTCGAACGCGCCCTCTTTGGGCTGCGACACTGCCGGCTGCTTGCAGCCATAGGTCTGGCCAAGCAACGACCCTGCCGCCAGCGTCCCCACGGCATTGACAAAATTCCGGCGCGACAAGCGAGAACTTGGCATAAAGGGTTCCCGAACAGGTCGCATGGACCGCGGGCTTTTGATCTCCGCCGCCAGTATATCGCAGCTGTCCGTCCAGTTATTTGCCCACCAGGTGCTTCAAATCGGCGTTGTTCTCCTGGCAAATGTATTCCCAAGGTTCCATTCCCGCAACGAAGCGGATGTTCCAGCTCACGGTCCACGGCTTCGAGTAAGCGCCGGGATCTTCGATGCTGGCCTGGTAATGCAGAATCAGTTCATTGACGCGCGTGAAACGCTCCATCACGTGCAGTTGTTCGGTGTGCGCATGGCCGGCGGCGTCCAGCCAGCTGCGGTCGTTCAACCCCGTCACGTCCACTACCAGCGAGTCGCCATCCCAGTTGCCGATGCCCTCGCCCAAATACGTCGGATTCAGTTTATCGGGAGGCGTATGCTTGCGCCCATCCATATAGATGATGCGCCACATGTGTGCGCCGCCCTCGAACACAAACAGGATGCGGTCCGGAAGCTGATAGATCTGAAACGGAAACGAGGTCGCGTACATGCGCGGGATGCCGGGCGGCAGGCAGGAGCCCTCGGGGTCGTCCTTGCTGAAGCTGGCGTTCACCCGGTCGTAAAACGCCTTGGTCCACGGCAGAAACGGAACGTCGATTTTATGTTCAGGCTGCGCGGTTCCCGCGAAGCCGCCTCCGTTGCCGGACATGTCTCCCACCCCGGGAGGAATCCAGGACCCTTTCGAATTCCCGAGGTCGGGATGGCCGTCGGCCAGACGAGGCGCGGGCGGGACATTCTTTTGCGCCAGCGCCGCTGCAACTTGGGATCCGTTGAAATCCTGCGCGGCGGCGGGCGCGGCAATGGAAAGGACCGTTCCCAAAAATGCAGCGATCAGGGCCGCTTTCGTCATACGGACGTTCCCCACTATATCCTGTTTCTATGGCTGATCCGTTCCGCTATTATCTGCGCGTCCGCTACGGGGATTGTGATGCCCAGCGCGTGGTCTTCAACCCTCGCTGGGCCGACTACGTCGACATCGGGAGCGTCGAGTTTTTTCGCGCCATCGGATTTGGGGAAGCGCTGGCCAGCGGCGCTTTCGACTATCAATTGGTCAAGCTGACGCTCGAGTGGAAGGCTCCGGCCCGTTTCGATCAGGTATTAGAACTGTCCATTTACACGACGCAGCTTGGCAATACGTCGTTCACCGTGGTGACGGAATTCCGCATCGCCGGACTTGAGCAAGTCGTTTGCAAGGCGGAAACCGTCTACGTGAACGTCGATTCAAAGAGCCTCACGAAGTTGCCGCTGTCCCGGGAGCTCCGCGGCGCATTAGAATCGGGCGCGCCCGGAAAGACCGTGGATCACGCCAGCGTAAACTAACATCAAAATCACGGCGTTACCGAGCCGCGACCAGAGGAAGCGTTCAGTGCGGATGCGGAAACGCCCTACATGTTGTAGAAGAACTCTTCGTACACGATCTTTCCATCGGCCACTTTGTACACAGCAATCTCTTCCATTTGGAAGCGTCTGCTCTGTGGTTTAAAAGTGACGTCCATCTTGAAAACCACTGCGAACTGCGAACCCGCCACCAGCGGGCCTTCCACCTTAAACGAGTGGATGTCGTGATTAGTGATCCAAAATTCGCTCTTGGCTTTCACCGCCGCAAGCCCTTTTGCCTCGCGCGACTGTCCGGGAGGTGCACCGGCTTCCATGCTTACGATATCGGGCGAGTAAAGGGTTTTAATGGCCTCATCTAGCTTGCCCTCAGAGCACAGCTTGACGAGGGTGTTCGCAACTTCGTGAGTGGTCATGTTCGATCTCCTAACGAACATTGTCGCAGGGCTTCACTACAAAACAACCTGACCGTGCTATTGATCCTTCATGGCCGGCGTGCGGGTCCATGACTTAACCGCGACCGTGAGGGAGCGGAATCGCGATGCCATAAAAGCCTCTCTACCTGCCCCGATGAAGCGGATGAGGCGGAGGAGTGGCGTCGCCTCGCAAAGGATACGTTCGCGCACGTACCAATGCACTTCTCGGTCCCGATATGGACCTTTATCCCAAGCAAATCCTCGAGATCTTGAACCAGCCCAGCGTGATCCAGCAGTGCGCAATGTGTCCAGAGTGACCACGTCTCTATTGTGCGACAAAAGAAGTTCCGCGAGCGGATTGCGCTAGGGTGGATTTAGAGTTAATTATTGTAGGGCGATCACAACGATCGCGGAAAGTTCGTTGGTGGCCGGAAACTCACGGAGTTCCAAAGTTCTATAAATGAAGGCAAGGCCATGAAGAAGCAAGCACGCAATCACGTCAACCGCAAGCTAAGTGAGTCCGACGGAGCGCCCGCCAAGCCCACCGGCGCAGTCTCGGGAGAGTTTGTCACCGAGCATGTTCGAGTACGACGGTGGAAGGCAGGTCACGGTGTACGTTCCACCGGACCCGCCCGAAGCAATCGTCTTCGCCGGTGACGGTCAGGGAATCTCGAAGTGGGGCCGGTTGCTCGAGAAGGCCGACGTACCGTCCACAATGATCGTCGGTGTACATGGGCTGACCGATGAGATGCTGCGGCTCCATGAGTACTCACCGGGCTTTGAGCCGGAGCGGTTCGCGGCACACGAGAAGTTCTTCGTCGAGGACGTTCGCCGATGGACGGAGTCGCGGTTTGGCGTGGCGCTGCCCACTGAACGTACCGCAGTGTTCGGCGTCTCGGCGGGTGGAGAGCTGGCCCTCGCTCTTGGGCTTCGGCATCCACATGTCTACGGTGCGGTCTTGTGCGCCTCGCCTGGCGGCGGTTACAAGCCGCCTGGCATTATGCCGAGTCCGCTTCCGCGCACATACCTTGTCGCTGGCACACAGGAGCCGTTCTTCCTCGAGAACGCAAGGAGGTGGGCGGACGCGCTGCGCGATGCAGATGCGGATGTCGTCATGAATGAGCGAGCTGGGTCGCACGGTGGCGCATTCTGGCGAGAAGAGTTCCCGCTGATGGTGGCGTGGGCATTCGGACGATGACGCATCTCGGTGTCTCATCGGCGGTCTGATACAACAACTCGTCTCGTGTGATCATCGCCCCGGCTATTGAAGACTGGCACTATTGGGTGACACAGGGATGCTGCTTCTGATCTGTGCACGCCTGCCCAGAGCTCACGGTCGTTCCCGCCTCAGAATTCCTGGACAACTTTCGACCTGATAACCAGGTGCCTGTCCCAGTAGAATGGAAGTAATGGCTGTTGCCACGCACCCAATTACGGCCGCGGAGAGTGATCGCGCTCCCAACCTCAGCTAGCGTCATCTGTTCATGGATGTACCGCTGGTACAAAGCTTTCACTTGCTCGTCGAGCTCAAAACCTTCCAGGCGCACGGACGCTTTGAAGCACGCCAAACCCATCGGCGCATTGCGGAGCTGATCGACCGCGCCGCCTATTTCATAGGCGAGTTGAATGCAGCCCATCCGCTTTGTGAAGGCAATGGTAGGACGCAACGCGAATTCTTCGCCAGCCTGATTCGGGAGTGCATCCGAAGCGGCTAAGTCCAGCGTCACGACGGCTGGCGGTGAGCAGGACCCGATCGTTTGGAGAGACCTCAGCTGGGTTTCGCTTCCAGCACATCGCAATCCCCAGTGTGCTTCGCGGCTGAGCGAGAGATAATAGGAGCAGAAGGCTATATGCGCAATCAAAATGACAATTGGAGCGACTGCGATCTGATCGAGCGCGTTCCCGGCAAAATGAACGGCGAACCCGTCATCAAGGGAACCCGCGTTATGGCGCAGACCCTCGTTGATAACTTCGAGGGTGGCAGCCCTGTCGATGAAATAGCCGGGAACTACCCCCATGTGCCGGCCGATGTGATCCGCAAGGTCATCGCCTTCCATCAACGTAAACATCAGCCGGTCCCTTGAAGGTCGTTTTGGACGAGAACCTTCCGCACGCTCTGCGCAGGCATCTGCCGGGGCATGACGTTTTCACCGCGGCGTATATGGGCTGGGCTGGCCTGAAGAACGGAGAGTTGCTCACGGCTGTAGAAAAGGCTGGATTCGAGCTCTTGATTACAAGCGACAGGGGATTTCCGCATGAGCAGAACATGGCGGGACGGCCTCCGGCGACCCAACGTCACCTATGCGATCAACCCGAGGGCGACCACGTCGCTCGGTCAGAGTAAGACCAAATGGTCAGGTTACTTCATATTCAGCGAGAAGCTTGACTTGTTCGATCTTGACGGCAAGGGAGCGGTTACCTTTTAGAGAATTCTAGTGGGGCGTATAACTGCTTCACGATTGACGGGAAATGGATCTGGTTCCTGACCTGGAAACCTGTGCCTGTTTTTTGCTTGGAACCTCTGAGTTTCTTGGTGGCCGAGGTGGGGGTCGGACCCTGAACGGGCCAATGGGATCTGTAACCTACGGATTCCAGGCTGCGCGGGCTGCCAATATTGCTATGGTTGCCAGGGTTGCTTTGCCGAGGTTTGCCGAGAGGCCAATCCTTGGGTTAGTCAAAACGGGCCTCGGGTTAGTCAAAACGGGGCGTCGTGAGCATCCGCTCTGGTGGTTTGCAATAGCGAAGAGTTTTGCGAAGACCATTGAGGCACAGTTTTTCAATGACTTTGCACTCTCAGGTCATTGAGGCCGTGACAACGTCATTGGAATTGGGTTCACACACCGGTTCTCAATGGAAGGATAACCCGTTATACAAGACTTGAGCCTTCGAAGCATCTAAAACAGCTCATACGGTAAGATTATTCAAATCACCATGCCCCTATCCGCCGGCACGCGTTTGGGACCCTACGAGGTTCTTGCGCATATTGGTGCGGGTGGTATGGGCGAGGTTTATCGCGCGCGCGACTCGCGGCTGGGGCGTGAGGTTGCGCTCAAGATCCTACCGGCGGCTTTCGCCAGCGATCCAGACCGGGTCCGGCGGTTTGAACAAGAGGGGCGCGCGGCAGCGGCGCTCAATCACCCCAACATCGTGGTCATCTACGATTCCGGCTCCGAGGGCGGCGTGTTTTATGTCGCCACCGAGCTGCTAGAGGGAGAGACACTCCGCGATCGGCTGGCGGGGCATGCGCTGCCCGTTCGCAAGGCCATCGATCATGCCGTCCAGATCGCGCGCGGGCTAGCGGCGGCGCATGCGAAGGGCATCACTCATCGCGATCTGAAGCCTGAGAATCTGTTCCTCACCAAAGACGGCCTGGTCAAAATCCTGGACTTCGGTTTGGCGAAATATAGCAGCGCGAAACCGGCCGGCGGCCGCCCCACCGAGCTTGCCACCCAACCGATCGAGACCGATCCGGGCAAGGTGCTCGGCACCGTTGGCTATATGTCGCCGGAACAGGTACGCGGGCAGGTTGCCGATGCCCGCTCGGATCTCTTCAGCCTGGGTGTGGTGTTGTACGAGATGGTATCGGGAAAGCGCGCGTTTACTGGGGAATCCAGCGTTGAAGTGATGAACGCGATTCTGAAGCAAGAGCCGCCAGATGTGGACGCGGCGCTACCCCCGGTGCTCGATCGCATGATCCGTCGGTGTCTGGAAAAGAAGCCGGAAGAACGCTTCGAATCGGCACGCGACCTGGCGTTTGCGCTGGAATCGATTTCAAGATCTTCCTCGGGGATACAGCAAATTCCAAAACCGCACCGGCGATACGTCTGGAAGATCGCGCTGGCAACCGGAATACTTCTGTTAGTGGCAGCATTTGTCCTCGCGCGCCGTCCGACGACAGCGGCTCCCTTGCCCTCGTTCCAGCGGATCACGTACCGGCGCGGTGCGGTCGAGAACGGCCGGTTTGCGAATGGTGGCAGGACAATCGCGTACTCGGCGGCGTGGGATGGCAATCCGTCTCGCGTGTATTCCACACAGGTGGAGAGCCCGGAATCACGGGATCTCGGGATAATGAATGGTCATTTACTTGGCGTCTCGCCTTCGGACGAAATGGCGTTCGTTCTTACGCCGAGCAGAGGCACGGGATATGCCCTCGGAGCAGTTGGAACCCTGGCGCGCGCTCCGATCTCCGGCGGCACGCCGAGAGAAGTAACAGATGACATTGGTTGGGCCGATTGGACAACCGACGGTAAGCGCCTCGCGGTGGTGCGGACCAAGCCAGGATTTCAGCAGCTCGAGTTTCCCATTGGCAGCGTCTTGTACCAGACCACCGGTGGCATTGCCTTCCCGCGCATTTCTCCCAAGAGCGATATGATCGCTTTCTTGGAACAGCCGCTCGGGAGTGGTGGCGTCGGCTCCGTTGCTACTGTGGACATCAAGGGAAACAAGAAGACGCTCACGCAGTTCTGGTTGGGCAGTCTTGGCGGGCTCGCATGGTCGTCCTCCGGCGACGAGATTCTGTTCTGTGCCTCAGCTTATGGTCTCGCGAGTTCGTTGTACGCCGTAAATCGGTCGGGGCAGCAGCGCGTGATTGCACACCTTCCAGGAAATTTTGCCGTGCAGGATGTTGCGCCCGACGGGCGTGTCCTGTTGGGGCACGCGGTCTTTTCAAGTACGCTTTTCTTTCTGCCGACTGTCAATTCGGAAGAGACCGATCTGTACTGGCACGATTTGTCTTGGCTCAGCGATATTTCCCGCGATGGCAAGGCTCTGTTATTTTCTGAAGCCGGGGATGCGACAAGGAGCGGTGAGGATTATGTGACTTATTTGCGTCGCACTGACGGTTCGGCAGCCGTCCGGTTGGGCCCTGGACTGCCGATCAGAATTCTCCCGACGACAAATGGGCGATGGTAATGGGATCATCGCATGCGCCA
>CAVUKY010000008.1:0-158504 GCA_963742155.1 Bryobacterales bacterium
ATAGCGATTGTTCGCGTAATCCAGTCCGCTGGCCGAATCCCGCCAATAGGTAGCGTAGCTCCAAGTGTTCTGCGGATTCGTGCTGCCTTTGTCTTCGCCCCACGGAAAGTACGTGCCGGCCGAGCCCAATTGGTCGATCACCGCCAGACGACGGCTGCCGAAATACTCGTCGCTAGTTGAAAGCGTGACCTGGAGGTATGGGCTATAGGTTCCATTTTGGAGATTGGGATAGGGAGCCAACGAATAGGCGCCCAGCCTTTGCCCGCTTGGCGAATACGCGATCAAGGTATAGCTGGTGGCGTTGCCGTAAGTATCCAGAGTTCCCGACCAGTTCCAGATCCGTCTGTTCTGTGCGTCGTATGCATATTGGTTTCCGTTGTCGTAGTAGCCGACGAACCGATTCTCCGCGTCGTAGCCGCCGCCGCTGGCGACGCTTTGGTTCCCGTTGGCGTCGTAGCTGAGGCCGGACACGCCTTGGATGTGGTTGTTCGCGGGATTTACGGTCACCGAAAGACTCGGCTGCCCCGACGATCCGCCTTGTATGTGCTTCGACAAAAGATTCCCAAAAGGGTCGAAGCCGTACGTCTGATCCCACTGGACGGTACCTTGGATACGCCGGCGGCCTCTATCAGCCGGTTCAGCGAATCGTAGGTGTAGGTGATGTCTCGCCGCTGATGGCAGTTGTACATGGAGCTGATCTTGCCGTTGTTGGTTCCGGTGGGGTAATTGTAGGTCAGGTTCTCGCCGCTGCCGATGTCAGAGTGATTAGCTGATTCAGGGAATTGTAGGTGCGCGTCTCGTTCGCACCCGGATAATCCATCGTGAGCAACTGGTTCGCCGCGTTGTAGGTGACGCTGTTCACCACGGTGCTTCCGGTGGAAGTGGTCATGCCGGCCAGACGGTACATACTGTCGTAAGAATAATTGTAGCTGGCCCCGGCAACCGGCGCGTTGGAAGGCCCCGTGCTTGGGTAGGTGATCGATGTGATCCCGCCTTCGACGTTGTAGGTGTACTTGGAGTCTAGATTGGCGGTTATGGTCGTGTTGTGGCCGATGCCCGAAGTGTCTTTCCAGTAGTACCACTCGTTCACTTGAAGCCGCTTGGCGGCGGGCAGCCCGCCTTGCGTGTAGCTGTACATGTCGGTGAACGGGTCCAGGGGCGTAGTCCATTGACTATTTGGTGGGGGCACTGGTGACGGATACTGCACCGCCGCTAGCCGGCCGGCGGTGTATTGCGAGAATCCCGTGGAATCCAGCGGATTGGTGTCGTAATAGTAGGTGCGCAACACTTGCGCGCCATTCGGATTGTTGGCCCAGGTTACTGAAGTCAGCCGGTTGTAGCCATCGTACTGATAGGTGAGCTGCTGATTCTTGGCGTCGGTTTTTGACGCCAGCGTGTTGGTATTGATGGCGGTGTTGTACGTGTAGGTGACGGTCCCGTTCTCCGGGTTGGTGGCGCTCTGCAAAAATCCGAGGACCGTGGCGCCGCTGTTGTAGTTGAATGTCCGGGTCTGGGTGTTGCTGCCGCGCGTCATGCTGACTTGGGTCAGGTGATTCAGGACGTCGTAGGTGTAGTTGGTTTCCACAGTTCCGAGCACTGGGTCGGCCTCCTGGACAGTGATGAGGTTACCAAAAGCGTCCGTGCTCAGGGCCTTCCACTTGTTAGCCGGGTCAACTACGCTAACCCAATTCCCGGTGTATTGATACGAGGTCGTGCTGCCATCCGGCAGAACCACGCTGGTGGTTCGGCCCGATGCGTCGTAGTTGTAGGTGGTCCAGGCGTCACTGAAGCCTGGCGCATAAGGCTGCGACTGTTGGCTCAGCTTGCCTAAGGGGGAGCAGCCGCAGGGAAGGTATTTGGTGTCCACCGTGGAAAGCACAGTGGAAATGGTGATGTTGTTGGTTCCGTAACCGGTGATGGTGTTGATGGTGCGCCCGAAGCCATCCATGTTGGTTTCCGTCCCATGGTGGTCGGTAAGGGCGATCTTGTTGGGCGGCGCTGCGTTGTCATTATAGGTGTAGTAGGTGGTCGCGCCGTAGGGCGACGTCACGGCGCTGGGCCGCCCATTGGCATCGTAGGTGATGGAGCCCGCATCTCCATTCGGTCCGGTGGCCGAGCTCAGGCCCAGGAAGCTGCTCCAGTTCATGGTGGACGTCAGAGAGTTGGTGGTGATCTGTCCCGGCGCGGCGAAGTTGTCCGCCGATGTCACGGTGCTCGGGACTTGGTTCACGGTCGTCGAAGTCACACTCCCCGTCATGTCGTAATAGTTCCTCGTGTTCGTTGTGGGGGTGATTGAATAAGTGAGGTCGCCGCGATAGGTAAACGTAGCAGGATAGTTCACATTATCGTGCTCGCACAACGGCCCTTGGCCCGACGACGCGGGGCAGGTGTTTGGGAGACTGGCGAAGGCATACTGATCGTAGGTGTTCGAAGCCAGCGTGGCGGTGTTGGTTCCGTCGGTGACCGTGCTGGTGAGCAACCGGTTGAGAATATACCGTGAGGTATAGTTCGAGCCGCCCAGGTAGGTATTGGTGTAGGTGCGCGCCAGCGATCCAACGCCACCGCCGCCGACTCCGAAGTTGTAGACCTGCATGGTCAGAAGATTCCCGTACTGATCGAGGGTCTGGGTGGTCTGTTTGTCCGTCTCGTAGTACACATTCGGATTGAGCTTGGTCACGGTGGTGCCGATATAGGGATTGAGCGAGGTCGGGGTCTGCACCCAGGTGAAGTTCAAGAGCGACAAAGCGGTATAGGGAGGGTTCGGCGACAGTGTGAACTCCTCATAGCTGAGCTGCAAACCCAGGTCGAATCGACCGGTTGTGGTCTGGAAGGTCCAGACCTTTTCGGCGTTGGAGCTGGACGCCCAATCCTGTAACGTCGCCAATGAATGTACTGTATACGATGTATCGGTAGCGCGAATAAGCTGGATCTCCGTTTCGGTGGCGCCGCTTGCCATCGAGAGGTATCGGTTTAGAACCTCATTGAGGTATCGGTATCGAACCTGATTGTTGATCTGCGATCCCAACAGCGCGTTCGACGTTGTGTAGGTCCAGCGTAAATATCCGCAATACGGCGTAGTGACCTGGGTGAGCTGGCCGGGTCCGGATGTGCCTGTGCCGGTGCTGCTGCAACTGGTGGTTGCGCTTGTAGTGTCGTAGGTGAAGTAGGTGGTGAGGGGGAGCTCGGTATGCTCGTGACGGCGGACGATTCGAGGAGCGCAACCATGCCGAAGTTCGGGGTGCCGCTAAATGGCGAGTTCAGAGCGTAGTTCTCCGTGTAAGCAAAGCGTAGGTCTCCGAAGTGCCGATGTAATTGGTGATTCCGGTCAAGTGCGGGATCGAGTCGGCGCTGTAGGTGAACCTGTAGTCGGCTCCTCCGTTTCCGCGCACGTCTTCGATGGTGCTGATGCGCGAGCTGGAGTTGTTCCAGGTGACACCAACGCCTGCGTTGTAACTGATGATAATCTCATTGCCGTTGCTGTCTTCCATCAGCGTTGGGTACATAGTGCCGGCGTCCCACTCCGTGCCGGCCGACGTGCATCCCATCATCCAATAGCTGCCGTCGTTGAAAAATAGCGTTCCAGTATTGGCGTTATAGCTGACGTAGATGCTTTCGATGGAGGTCCAGACGCCGCCGCTGTTTTGATTGAGGTGGTATTGCGCGCCGGTTGCGTCGGTAAATAGATATTCGGCGACTACTGCACCCGGAGAATTGAAGGGCAGCAAGGAGCCGGCCAGTAGCTTCCATCCGTAACCGTAGCCGACGTCCTCCCCCAGTTGCCAGGTTCCACTGGCGTCCTGCCGCCAATTCTGCGAGTTGTACGTCAGGTTGAAGCCCACGCTCCACCCGCCACGGCCCATAGCTTTGATAATCGGCATGGTGTAGTTGAGATTGCCGGAGAGCATGTCGATCTGTTCACCGCCTCCACCCCAATAGGAGCCAGTTGGACGCACGCCTGTTTCTCGTGGATCGATCGCGCCAGTGGCAGGCGTGTTCACTGTAAAAGTGTCCCCGGCATAGTTCATGTCGAAGTCAAAGGCATGAATCGTGTAGGTATAGATCGTGTGTCGGAGATACCGTAGAATCGGAAATCGCCTCAAGGAATTCGTTCTCCAGATAGCTGCCATTTCGTCGAATTTGGTAAAACGCGATGCCCGGTCCATTGGCGCCTCGGAAGCGCCCGGCCACTGAATAGTCTACTCGATTGGCAAAGGCGGAAACGCCAATTTCGCTGGTTGGCGGCATCGTCGGGACTCCGTTGTAAATGCCTCCCAGTTGGACCTCAGCGATGCTGTTCCCCGACGGGCGCTCCCCGCACGCCAATGCCTGGTTGCCCACTAGCGATGGTGGCATCTTCGGTCCAATAGTAGAATACGTTGTTCACGTATACAGCGATTTGATTGCCCTGGGTATAGATGGCCCGGAGATCATGCCGTTCTGGCATGGAACAGTGGTTGTCGGCCATCGTAGGTCACTGCCCCGCTGATGATCTTGTAGATCGCGAGAGTCGCCGAACATGCCGAACCGCTGAAGGTGGGATTTTGAACCTCGATTGCATACGCCGTGCCGGCCGCAGCCGGTCCACTCATCGCAGTTCGTGCTGGCGTGCAGATACGTCACGTACGTGCCGCCAGACTGAGTGAGAGTGAGCGTGGTCTTTACCTCGTAGTTGCTGGTTCCGTCCGGGACGGCGACCTTGGAGATCAGCGAACTGCCCTTGGTGTCGAATCCGTCAGCCCCCCAGAACCCATGACCAGTCCTGTTCCATTAGCTCGTCCAATTGGAATTGTTGATGGTGGTAAGGTTATCTGTGAAGTAGTAGGTATAGGTTCCAAAGAGAGCCGAGCAGGCCGCCGCAAAGACGGCGGATCGAAGGGCAATTTTTCGCGCTGTCATCACGGCACCACCACACGGAACTTGGTGATGTCGAAGTTCGCTTTCAGTTGCTGAAAGGCGCTTTGGACGGTGGCGGTCGAGGTGGTACTGCGGTTGAATAATTGAAGTCCCGGAGCCGCTGAAAGCTGAGTGTTCATTTGAGCCGTAATGAGAGCGAGTTGCGACTGGTTCGCCGCGACAATCTCAATGAGCGCGAAATTCCCGTCGTCGGACTGGACTGGTTGAAGGCGATAATACCTGTTCTGATTCCGGGCGTCATCTGCTGTGGTACCGGCGCATACATGGGGCGCGTTGGGTCGTCCCAAGTGCCAGAGCCGACCATGGGCACGATCGCGTAGATACGCGCGTACATACTGCCCGGATCGACACTGTGCTGAGCGAAAGCGAATCCTACAGCGACAAGCAGGCACACCACGGGCATGACAGCCCTTCGAGCGTTCATGAGTCTCCAACCTTTCTGGGAATTCGTGCAGTCTCAAAAACGACTGCATGGGAAATATTTCTACAAGTAGCTATCGCTAGTCAAGCGAAAAATGTATGTCGTGAATGTGGATAGCAGCCTACCAGCGCGCCCGATTGTACTGAATGCAAGGGACACAGCAAACAACTTGTTCGGTTTTCCGAACCAGCGTTGCGAGATCGCTGATTATTCGTCCGATACGCTGACAACCTTAGCCGGGCCGACGGACGCTGTGTTCGGTTTTCCGAACAAACCTAGGGCGAAAAGATTTTTCGGCGAGAGCTTACGTAAGCCAGCTCATGCAGCGGGCGTAGTGCGTCAGTAGCCGCGAATGCCGCCTAGCTGATTCTGCCCAGAAGCTGCTTGATGCTGGGCTCTAAGTTCGCGCCCGGATGCGTCGCCAGCGCCCTTTGTAGCTCTTTCTTGGCCGCCGATTGATCGCCCTTTTGATACAGCGCCAAACCCAGGTGGTAGTGGAAAATTGAGAGAGCCGGGTATCTGCGGACCAATTCACTGAAGGTGCGAATGGCGGAGTCGCGCTGCCCCTTCTTGAGGTAAATATAACCCAGGGTATCGGAAAAGCCCGGCTGCCCAGGGGCTTTCGCGAGAGCCCTTTCGGCCAGCTTTTGCGCTTCATCCAGATCGCCGTGGTCGCACAGGAAGTATGCCGCGTTGTTCAGCGCGGGCGGATTATCGGGGTGAGTCTGGACGATTTGGCGATACAACGTTTTGGCCTCGTCGGTGCGGCCCGCCTGGGCCAGAGCGTCGGCGAAAACCAGTGACGATGTGGCTTCATCCGGCGCCAGTACGTGGGCCTGTCGAAAGTAGAGCAGCGCGTTGGCTTGATCGCCTTTGGCCTGGTAGACCTGGGCCAGGCGAAATTGCAAGCGGGCCGATTTTGGATCCTGGGCGAGCAACTGCTGAAGCTCCACGATGGCCAGATCGTAGTTTCCTGAAAGCGCCGTAGTCTCCGCGAGTTGTTCTCGAAGCACGGCGGAATTTGGCGATTTTTTCAAACCTTCACTGAGAACCAAGGTAGCTTTGTCAGACTGTCGTAGCCCCACATAGGCAGCCGCCAGGCTCGTAATCACGCTGGGATCGCCACCCCCGCGAAGCTCTTCCAGGACATCAATGGCGTCGCGATAGTTCCCCTGCTGCAGCGAGAGCAGACCCAGTTGCAGACGCACATCGCTATCCTTCGGCGATTCCTTCATCAATTGGTTGAGAATCACCCGCGCCTTCGCTGCTTCGCCGGTGCTTGCCAAACTCCAGGCTTCTAAAAGCCGCGTGCGACGGTCATTGGGCCGCAGGGCCACGGCCGCATTGGCCGCCTGGAGCGCTTCCCCCGGTTGCCGCCGCATGAGATAAAGCTTGCCGAGTTCATACTGCGCCGCGGCGTAATCCTTGCGCTGCCGGAGCGCTTCTTCGAACTCCGCGCGCGCGGCTCCCAGATCTCCCTTCAGAACATAGGCGCGGCCCAAGTTGAGGCGCAGCGCCGGGTCCGGCTCATTGGGATGGCTGTTCAACAGGTTTTGCAGAATTTGGAGAGCTGCCGTTACATTTTCAGGCTTTCGGCTATTGATGAGCAAGTCCGCCCGCATGCGCAAGCCGATCTCATCTTTGGGGTCTTCCTTGAGGATCTGATCCGCCAGGCGCGCGGCGTCGTCGTACTTGGAAGCGGCCAGCATGGCGGCCAGCGCTCTTTTCTCCAGTCCCTCTTTGTCCTTTGGATTATCCCGCTGAGCAGCTTCGTAGTAGTGAATGGCCTGCGGGTAGTCCTTCTCGGCGAGGTAGAAGTCGCCTATTCGAAGCTGGGCGTCGGGGAAGTCCTTGGGATTGTCCAATAACGTCTGCAGCGTCGCCTTCACTTCCGCGGGCTTTTGCACGCGCGCGTAGTGTCCCGCCAATTGCACGATGAAGCTGGCTCGCTTGGGATTGTTGGCCACCTTGAGTTTCGCGATCTTCTCGGCGTCCGCGACGCGGTTGGCATTGAAGTAGAAAACGTACAGAACGTCGTAAGCCGGCCCATAAGCCTTCTCGCGCGAGAGCAGTTCCAACGCCATTTTTTCAGCTTCCGGATAGCGGCCCACCTCCAAAAGGGTCTGGACCAATATGGTGGTCACCTGCGGATCCCAAGGCCTTGCGTCGAGCGCGCTCCGGAAATAGGAAATGGCATCCTGCGGCTTCCGTTCTTCACGCGCCAGAGCACCTCTGAGCCACAGACCCACAAAGGACTTGGGGTTCTGAGCCAGAAGCTGGGAGGCGGATTGCTGAATTTCCTGGTAAAGCTTTTGGGGCCGCCTTGGATCTTTCAAATAATACTCCAGGCAGAATCCCGCGAATTTCTCCTTCACTTCCGTGTCGTTGGGGAGCAGTTGGTAGGCCCGAAACAGAGCGTTGTAGGCGTCCACGGCGTGGTCTTGCTTCAAAGCGACAAGCCCCAAGTGATAGTAGGCTTCGCCGTAATTTGGGTCTTTCTGGATGGCTTTCCGGTAGTTGATGGTAGCGTCCTGATATTTGCCCTGCTGAAAAAGGACGTTGCCCTTTTCCAGGTAGCCGCGCTTGGTGCCGCAGGCGGTGATGGCCAGCAGCAGCATACACGTTCCAACTATTTTTCTCATGTCTCTACTCCTCCGGCCTTGCTTCATGGCGAACCTCGGAATTCGCCTCCGAGCTAGAACGGATCCAGCCAGATTCCCTCTACGCTTCTTTATGATAATCCCGGTCTGATAAGCCTGGTTTGATGATGCTGTTTACATTGTGAGGCTTTCCCGCGTTAGAGGAAGTGACGAAACGACTAAAGAGCTTGAGGCATGCGTACTAGTACCGTACCGTTTGAGAGGGCTCGCGAATCCTGGGTTACGCCGGGCTTAGCTACGCACGCAACACGTGCCGAATTTTTTCCAACCACTCCGGGCGAGAGATCGCTTCCCAGGGCGACGGCCGTTCCAAGGTATACCGAGCCGGTATGCTGTTTGGATTGACGCCATCTGGATTCGATTGAATGCGGCGCTTTGCGATACCTTGACCCGCATGCGCCGCTGAATCGCGTATGAGCGCCACCCGGACGCCTGGGTTGGCTGCCGCCAATTGCTGGACCATACGCTCGGCGCCGGGCAGTTCCGGGTCCAGGAGCAGGATTGTAATCGGCAGTTCGAATCGCTTGGCTAAAGCCAGCGCCTGCCGGCAATGCAACGCTGGCACCGCCTGGCATCCCAACTCGCGAAGCAACTCCCCCAGCCACATCAGGAAGCCTAAGTCACTATCGATGATGAGGGCGAAATCGGAAGAGGAGGACGCAGTCATGGGTTGGAGGTTAACATTTCAAATCTTAACGCGTCCACGTGCGGGACACGTGCGCGCCCACGTTTACTCATGGCGAAGGTCTTGATACTATGGTGTCCGAAGTTTTTCGTCAAAACTATGCTCGGGAGGTGGTTGGTGCAGCCCACTCGGAGAAGTTTTCTTAAAGCCGGAAGCGGCGTGATCGTGGCTTCCGTCCTTGGCTTCGATGTAAAAACGGCCTACGCTCAGGCGCAGGAACTCAAAATCGCCCGCACCACCGAGACGCGCTCCACGTGTCCCTATTGTTCGGTAAGTTGCGGCGTCATCATCCACACCATCGGCGACAAAGCGAAGAACGTCACCCCGCAAGTGGTGCACGTGGAAGGCGATCCCGGATCATCCCATCAATCGCGGCACGCTGTGTCCCAAGGGCTCCTCGCTGATGCAGGACATCCTGAACGAACGGCGTCTGCTGAAGCCGCAAGTGCGCCGCCCCGGCTCCGATCATTGGGAAGACATCGCGTGGGACCAGGCCTACGACGAAATCGGCGCGCCACATCAAGAAGACTCGCGACGAAACGTTCATCACCACCGACGCCCAGGGCCGCACCGTGAATCGCCTGGAAAGCATCGCCTGGAACGGCGGCTGCACCGACACCAACGAGTTCAATTATCCTGGTCGTCAAGACCATGCGCAGCCTGGGCGTCACATTCATAGAAAATCAGGCCAGGGTTTGACACGGCCCCACGGTCTCCAGTTTGGGGCCCACATTCGGACGAGGGGCCATGACCAATGGCTGGATCGACATCAAGAACACCGACATGATGTTGATCATGGGTGGCAATCCGGCCGAGAACCATCCGTGCGGATTCAAATGGGCGGTGGAAGCCAAGCGCCAGCGCAACGCCAAGATGATCGTGGTGGATCCGCGCTACACGCGAACCGCCGCAGTGGCCGATCTGTTCCTGCAGATCCGCGCCGGATCGGACATCGCGTTCCTCGGCGGCGTGATCCATTACGCGCATCGAAAATCAGCGCGTCGCCAAAGAGTATCTGGTTCAACTACACCAACGCGGCGTTTCGTCATCAACGAAGGACTTCAAGCTGCCCGAGGACGGCGTTTTATTCCGGGTTCGATCGCGGCCAGCAAACCTACGACAAGGCCACTTGGAACTACGAGGAAGGCGGTAACGTAACCGGAAAGGCCGCGGCCGCCGATCCGTCCGCCAAGATCTCCCCGGTAGCTGCGAACGGTACAGCGCCACCGCCCGCGCTGCCGCCCGATGCCGCTTACGATACTTCGCTCGAGAATCCGCGCTGCGTTTATCAGCTTCTGAAGAAGCAGTATTCGCGCTACACGCCGGAAATGGTGGAGCGCATCACCGGCATCCCGAAGGATCAGTTCCTGAAGGCCGCCGACCTGTTCACTTCCATCCGCAAGGACGGCGACACCAAGAAAGTCGCCACCATCATTTACGCCGTCGGCTGGACGCAGCACAGCTTTCGGATCGCAGATCATCCGCACCGCCGCGATGCTGCAGCTGCTGCTGGGCAACGTCGGACGCGCCGGCGGCGGCGTCAACGCGCTGCGCGGGCACTCCAATATCCAGGGCGCCACCGACATGGCCGGCATCTTCGACAACCTGCCGGGCTATCTGAAGGTTCCCACTCCTGCCGACAAGGATTTCGCGGGCTGGATGAAGCGCATCACTCCCACCGCGTCGAAGCCCAAGGAATGGGATTCGTGGAACTATTGGTCGAACACGCCTAAGTTCGCCGTCTCGTTCCTGAAAGCCATGTATGGCGACGCGGCCACGAAGGAGAACGATTGGGCATTCGACTATCTGCCCAAAGTGGATCGCGAATATTCCTGGGTCCACATCTGGGACGACATGTATCGCGGCAAGGTGAAAGGCTTGCTCGCCTTCGGCATGAACGGCGTGGCCATCGGGCCGAATTCGCAGAAGAACATCGACGCGCTGAAGAAGGCCGATTGGCTGGTGGTCTGCGAAATCTATCCCGACGAGACCAGCGGCTTCTGGAAATCGCCGGGCATCACCGCGGACGAGATGAAGAACATCAAGACCGAGGTGTATCGTCTGCCCGGCGCGGGTTTCGCCGAGAAAGACGGCACCTTCGTCAATTCGGCGCGCTGGCTGCAATGGAAGTGGGCCGCCGTTCCGCCTCCCGGCGATGCAAGCTCGATCAGGAAATCCTGGCGCAAATTTTCCTGAAGGTGCGCGAGCTGTATAAAAAGGAGGGCGGCAAGTTCCCCGACCCGATCCTCAATCTCACCTGGAACTATGTCGACGCCGAAGAATCCATCGCTCTCCGAAGTCGCCAAGGAGCTCAACGGCCGCGCGCTTGACGATCGTAACCGATCCGACCACCAAGCAAGTCACCTCAAGGCCGGCCAGCAGCTGCCAGGCTTCGCGTGTCTGCGCGACGACGGCTCTACTTCGTCCGGCAACTGGCTCTTTTGCGGCTCCTGGACCGAAGCCGGCGCGCTGATGCAGCGCCGCGGCACCGACGATCCTTCCGGCCTCGGCATCTATCCCAACTGGGCGTGGTCCTGGCCGATGAATCGGCGCGTGCTGTACAACCGCGCCTCCTGCGATCTCGCCGGCAAGCCTTGGGATCCCGATCGCCGCCAGGTCTGGTGGAACGAAGAGCGCAGAAGAGATGGGTGGGCAACGACGTGCCCGATTTCAAAGCCGACTCGGCGCCCAAAGATCACATGGGCCCGTTCATCATGAATCCCGAGGGCGTGGGCCGGATCTTCGTTCCGCTGGCCGGCATGGCCGATGGCCCGTTCCCGGAGTATCTACGAACCGTTCGAAAGCCCCGTCGCCAATCCGCTGCACCCGCAGCAGTCGAACAATCCGGTGGTCAAGAAATACACCACCGACATGGACAAATACGGAACCACCGGCGAAGGATTCACCATCATCTGCACCACCTATCGCCTGACCGAGCACTATCATTACTGGACCAAGAACAATCCGATGAACGTCCAGCTGGTTCCGCAGATGTTCGTCGAGATTCCCGTGGAGTTGGCCGGCGAGTTGGGCATCAAAGGCGGCAGAAACGGTGAAGGTCACCAGCGCCCGCGCGACTTATCTCGCAAAAGCCATGGTCACGCGACGCATCCGGCCGATGACGATCGACGGCAAGAAGGTCTATCAGATCGGCATCCCCATCCATCAGGGCTTCCGGGGCATTCAGGAAGACGCCGGCAGGGTGCCGCGCAGCTCGCCAACCTGCTCTCGCCCACGGTTACCGATCCGAACGCCTACACGCCCGAATTCAAGGGATTTCTGGTGAAGCTGGAGAAAGCATGATGACCGCGCCACTCCCTCACGGTCGTGTTTCACAGCGGCGGAAACTGCCATGGCAACGGACCACTGCAAATCAAAGCCATCTCCGGACACGCCGGAACCGTGCCCGGCAAAGATACTTCGCGCGACTACGACGTCTGCAAACTGATCGACGTCACCACCTGCATCGGCTGCAAAGCCTGCGAGGTGGCGTGCCTGGAATGGAACGGCTATCCCTTCCGCGAAACCGTTTTCGACAACACCTACCAAACCATGCCGGATCTGGCGTGGAATTACTACAATCTGATCCGCTTCAATGAATACACCGACGCCGAACGGCAACTTCAGTTGGCTGATGCGCAAGGATCAGTGCATGCATTGCGCCGATCCCGGCTGCCTGCTGGCTTGCCCCGCCGATGGCGCCATCGTGCAATACACCAACGGCATCGTCGATTTCCAGCAGGACAACTGCATCGGCTGCCAGTATTGCGTCACCGGCTGCCCGTTCAACATTCCGAAATTCAACTCAGACACCAAGAAGGTCCACAAGTGTACGCTGTGCTCGGATCGCGTGGGCGCGGGGCTGGAGCCGGCCTGCATCAAGGCCTGTCCCACCGGCTGCCTGCACTTCGGCACCAAAGACGACATGAAGGATCTGGCCGAGACGCGCGTCGCGCAGCTTCACGAGCACACGTCGCACAAAGACGCCGGCGTTTACGATCCGCCCGGCGTCGGCGGCACGCACGTCATCTACGTGCTGCACGACATCAACAATCCGGAGCGCTACGGCGGCTTGCCCAAGGATCCGCAGGTGCCCTGGATGGTCCGCATCTGGAAAGGCCCGCTGAAGTGGCTGGGCAATTTGGCGATGGCTGCCGGGATTATCGGCGTGGCGGCGCACTACATCCGCTTCGGGCCGAAGGAAGTGAGGAGGAACCGGAGGAATCCAAGAAATGAGCGCCACGGTAGCCGCTCCACACACCCGGCACGCCGGCGAGATCGAGCGCTACACATTCACCGAGCGCATGATGCACTGGCTCACGGGCCTCACGTATCTTTATTGCCTGGCGACCGGCCTGGCCTTCTATTCACCGCATCTGTTCTGGATCGCGTATGTGCTGGGCGGCGCCCCCACGTCGCGATTCTGGCATCCCATCGTCGGCGATCGTGTTCTTGATCGGCACGGTGTGGATGCACTGCCTGTGGCGCCGGGACATGGAGATGACCGAGGGCGACAAGCGCTGGCTGGATGGGATACAGGCCTACATCACCAATGACGACGAGCAGCTTCCACCCGCCGACCGCTTCAACGCCGGACAAAAACTGTATTACTGGCTGATGTTCTATGGCGCACTTTTCCTGCTGCTCTCCGGAGTCTTTCTTTGGTTTCCCGAATACATCCCGCGCCAGGCGGCGTGGGTGCGCCGCGTGATGATCCTGGTGCATGAAGTCGCCGCGCTGGTCACCATCGGCGGGTTCATCATCCACATTTACATGAGCGTTTTCATGGTGCCTGCCAGCATAACCGCGATGACCACGGGCTTGGTCAACCGCGGCTGGGCCAGGACATACCATCGCCTGTGGTACCTTCGAGTGACCGGCCAGCCGGCGCCGAAGGAATGACATCGCACGATGTTCGAATTGCACGAGCCAATCAGTTAGCTGCTAAAGATCAAAACACCGCTCCGCTCCTGAATTTCTACGCCGAACTGGCCCGTTTCCAAAAGCCGGTTTTTGCCGAGCTTCGATCCAAAAGTGAAACCGATCTGCGCAAGCTGGTGTGTTACTTTCCTGCCTTGATCAAGCTGGTGGCGCGTGCCGGCACCGAGTTGCTGGCCAATTTCGCGGCGAACAATCTTCAAAGCGCAGACGCTCAACTGGAATTGCTTTCGGCGGCTTGGGAGGGCGGGGAAACGCTGGATCCGGCCGGCCGTTTTTACGCTCGCGTGCTCCTGCAGCCCTACGCCGAATACCTGGCGTCGCGCGGCGACATCAACGCGAGCGGCGCGGGTGCCACCTGTCCGTTCTGCAACGCGCGCCCGGTAGCAGGAGTCCTGCGGGGCGAGGGTGACGGCGGTAAGCGCTGGCTGCTGTGCTCGCTCTGCTCCACCGAGTGGCGTATCGTCGCGTGGTGTGCCCCGGCTGCGGCGAAGAGAACAAGGACAAGCTGCCCATCTACACCGCCGCCGAATTTCCAGCCGCTCGCGTGGACGCCTGCGACACCTGCCACACTTATCTCAAATCCATCGACCTCACCAAGGACGGCCATGCGATTCCGATGGTGGATGAGATCGCCACAGTCGCGCTGAACATCTGGGCCGAAGAGCACGATTACGTGAAGTTAGAGAGCAACCTGCTCGGAATGTAATTAGCCACAGATGAACACAGATTAACGCCGATCCACGTTCGGCAGCGGCCCATAAGTTCTTCTGGATTTCGATATGATTGCCCGATACGAGATTCACGCGTTCCGGGCCCGGTCTTCCTGTTCAGAGGCTCGGCCCGATTATTCCTTGTCGATCACAAGCAGACCCAACTCAGGGCCAGCCTCAAACTGGGCAATCCGAATCGCTTCTCGTCTGAGTACATTTCAGCGTCGCCAGTGGGATAGCTCCATCGCCCTCAGCCAGAGAGTCAATTCAAAAAAATCCGCGTCAGCGGCCAAGACTGTAAGTCCGTTTGCCTTTGCGTACTCCCAAACCTCGGCGTCCGGACTTTCCGCCAACGAAATAGCCGTGACATGAATCGAGCCGGGGAAGAGATCCGACAACCGCGCGACGAGCCTTCGCAACAGGTTCTCGTCGATGAGCAGCTTCACAGCGCGCCGCCTCATTACGCGCCCACACGCCAAATGCCCTACGGCGGCTAAGTCACCGTTTGTCCCGCAAGAGTAACTAGCCATCTGATTACTGCTCGACTCAGTTATTCCCCTTACGTGGATTGGGACGCTGGATGCCGAAGGGAATAGTAAGATGTCCGAACCGGCGCTCGCCTTCCTGTCGAATCGCAAGCTGCACGTGCGCAAGAATGGTGTCACTCAGCTAGTGGAGAGCGAATTCGAGCGCACCGTGAAGGAGCGCGCTGCTTCCATCGAGCGGCGCCATGGATGGAAAACGCAGGGACGTGGCGCGATGTTCATGGGCGGCGCTTGGGCGGCGCGATCCGAGGTCAGGAACGAAGTCCCAGTGCTCTTGACGGGCTTGACAGCCGGCGCAGACGGCGCTCTGCTTTACTCGCTCGAAACGGACGCGGTCAGCGGTATTTTCCTGCTGGATTCCGAGGGTGTGGAGACGCGCCTGTTTCACACGGCGGATATCCGGGTTCGGCATGCGGCGCTGCACCCGGACGGCGTAACGCTGGCGGCCACCGCATTCCATAAAGAGGACATGCGATCCAATATTGCGGTGCTCCCAGTGCATGGAACGGATTTTTCAGAAGTGACCGACGGCGATTCGTTCGACCAGGTTCCGCATTGGGTTCCAGATCAAAAGCGGCGGATCGTGTTTCAAAGCTCAGGCATTGGGCGCGACGCAGCCGGCCGCTTCGCCGGCCTGGGGCCTTGTACCATTCAACAATTGGATTTGGAATCGGGGGACCTGGAAGAGATCGCCTCCGAAGGTGGTCGCGACCTGCTTCAGCCGCGCCAGACGACGGACGGCGCCCTTTACTATATCCGCAAGCCTTACGAATCCCCGCTGCGTGACGCCAGCCTGCTCGGCTCGTTGCAGGACGCTGCGCTGTTTCCATTTCGGATGGCTCGGGCCGTGTTTCAGTACTTCAACATCTTCTCGATGATGTACACCGGAAAGCCGCTGGTTACGAGCAAAGGCGCCGTCGAAAGGCGAATCGACCCGCGACAGTTGTTCATCTACGGGAATCTCGCGACGGCGCAAATGACGCCGGCTCAAGGGGACGAAGCGCAATCACGCGTGCCCTCGTCCTGGGAACTGGTGCGGACCGCGCGGGGCGGCGCGGGGGAAGTGGTGGCGTCCAACGTCCTGGCGTTCGATCTTGAACCGGATGGCAGCGTGCTTTATTCCGACGGGGCTTCGATTCTGCGGCTGACTGGGAACGGCAGATCTGAGCGCCTGCTCCAAGGCGAGCAAATCGAGCACGTACTTGCTCTGTAGGCTGCCGCCGGACTGAAATGCGGGTCTGGTAAACTCAAGGTCGGTGGCGCACCGTAGCGCCGGGATTCGCAAAGGAGCGATTACATGTCGGTTCAAGAAGAAGCTGGTCTCATTCTGAAGCTGTACGAATTGCGCCGTGAAGAGACGATGCGCATAGCTCGCGACTGGTATTTTCGCGAGTTCAATCCGGAATCAATGGGAGATTTTACCAACGCGATCGTGGGTGAGCACAGCGGCCATCTACGCATGGTGGTTACTTATTGGGATATGGCCGCCGCTCTCGTGAATCGAGGCGCCATCAGCCTGGACCTGTTCACCGATGCCAACGGCGAGCACATCGGAGTATTTTCAAAGATTGAACCGCTGCTCTCTGAAGTCCGCCAGGCCTTCGGACCGGGATGGGCCATTAATCTTGAAAAGTTGATCGATGCTATGCCGGACGGCCGCAAGCGGACCGCCAGTACCCGAGAACAAATGAAGGCCATTCGCGCGCGATTGAACTCCCAGACCGCTCAGCAGAGCGCGTAGCTCACCGGCTCGCGTACCGGACAGTCGCAAAAGTAGGAACCTCATATAAGGAGAGCACAGTCATGAAGATCTCAAAAAGTTCCCTGGTACTCACGGCGGCCTTTACCGGTCTGCTGGGCGGCACTGTGGCCCGCGCGTCCGGTCCGGCCGGCGCCGGTTCCACCGTCAGTTCCATCGCGGGCCAGGCGGCGGACGACAAGGTTGAAAAGCACGCGTGCAAAGGCCTCAATTCCTGCAAAGGCAAGGGCGGCTGCAAGTCGAGCGACAACGGCTGCAAGGGCAAGAACTCCTGCAAGGGCAAGGGCGGTTGCGCCACCGACGGTTCCAAAAGTAATCACGCTCAGTCTGTCGGCGCCGACATCCATGCCTGCCAATCGCTTCAACGGGCACACCGACTTACGGCATCGGGATCGGCCTGCGCGTTCCGCATTACCAGCACATCCTGGAACGCAAGCCGGTGGTGGACTGGTTCGAGATCATTTCGGAAAACTACATGGTCGATGGCGGGCGTCCGCTGGCGATTCTCGACCGGATTCTCGAGCAATATCGCGTGGTGCAGCACGGCGTGTCGATGTATTTCGGCTCGGCCGAGCCGCTGAATCGCGACCATCTGCGCCGCCTGAAGGCGCTGGTGAAGCGAACCAGGACGCCTTGGCTTACCGATCATCTGTGCTGGGGCAGCGTGGACGGGCGCTACACGCACGATCTGCTTCCCATGCCGTACACCTTCGAAGCGGCGGAGATCACGGCGCGAAAAGTTCGCGAAGCGCGCGATTTCCTGGAAGTTCCCATTGCAGTGGAGAATGTGAGCAGCTACGCCGAATTCCACGTATCGGAAATGACCGAGTGGGAGTTCCTGAATGAGGTGGTGGAGCGGGCCGACTGCGGCATTCTGCTGGATGTCAACAATATCTACGTCTCGTCGCAGAACCACGGCTTCGATCCGTACGATTACTTGAACAGCGTTCCAGGCGATCGCGTGGCGCAGATTCACATCGCCGGCCACTCCAAGTTCGAAAAGTACATTCTCGATACGCACGATCATCCGGTGCTCGATCCGGTGTGGAAACTGTACGAGCATGCCATCCGGCGCATCGGTCCGACCGCGACGCTGCTCGAATGGGACGACCGTATTCCGTCCTTTGACGAAGTCCAGGCGGAAGCCCGTAAGGCGGAGCAATTTATCGAGAGTCCGGCGGTTCTGCGATGACGAATCTCTTGGAGTTTCAGAGGCGCGTTGCCGGCGCGGTGATGAGCCCGCTGGATGCGTCGGTCAGCGTGGAGGCTAGGCAGCTGGTCAAACCGAACGATCGGCTGACGTCCACCGAGCGCCTCGACATCTATCACCGGCAATACTGGTATCGGATTCTTGATTCGTTCAACGAAGATTTTCCCGGCTTGTGCGCAGTCCTTGGCGAGCGAGCTTTTGAGCGACTGGCGCGCGCCTATTTGGCCGATTGCCCGTCGCAGTCGTTCACTTTGCGGAACCTCGGTTCACGGCTCGAGAGCTGGCTGGCCGAGCATCCCGAGTTCGCTGGCAAGAATCTCGCGCTGGCGCTCGACATGATCCGGCTGGAATGGGCGCATATCGAGGCTTTCGACAACGCCGAACGGAAAGCTCTTGGCCCCGAAGACCTGCTCGAGCTTGGGCCCCAGCTGGTGCTGGCGCTGCAGCCTTACATTGCACTCTTGGAGCTGCAATATCCCGTCGATGATTTGCGCGTCAAGCTGAACCAGAACGTGCAGGAGCACGGCCCAGCCAGCAACGCCGTCAGCGCGCCGGTTCATCGCCACATAGCGCGCCGGTACGCCCGGCTTAAGCCGCAGCAGATTTTCCTGGCGGTGCATCGCGTCGAATTTACGGTCTATTACCGCAGGCTGGAAGCTGCCGAGTTTCGTTTGCTGCGGGCTATCGAGCGAGGCCAAGCTATCGGAACCGTTCTCGAAAGGGAAACGGATCTGGAGCCTCACAAGATCCAGACCTGGTTTGCCAACTGGGCTCGATTAGGCTGGCTTTGCCAGGGAGACTCGCAACCGGCCGTCACGGCGTAGGCCGCTAATAATCTTCGCGTCCGTCGCGATGATGCAGGGCCGAATCCTCGGGACGGTTTAGCCAGGCCTGCAGGCTTTCAGGATTCAGCTTCAATTCCACAACGGTAACTTCACCATTTTCGACCGCTGCTAGCAGGAGCTTGCAATCGCTTCGCTCGGGCGCCATGTAGACCAGGACTGTTTCGGAATGACCGTGAACTTTTAGGAACGGCAGCCAACCGCCATCCGTCCTCTGGATGGCTTTCGCGACATTTGCGGCGGCGTTCTCGTCCAGGTCCAGATTCTCAAACACCGCGAGGCCAAGATGTTTCACCCCGGCGGGATGCGCCACAAACGCCGCAAAGTTGACCAGACCGACGAAAGGGATGTGCACGGGGCGTGCGTGAAGCTGATCCGAAATGGCGCGCACGACGTCATCGAATCCGCGCTCCGCGCCCTGCAAGACCGCAGAGGAAAGCATCAGGCTGGCTGCGACGATGAGCGCGGTTCTCATCCTATTCGTCTTTTCCATGGCCTGTTTCCTTGCGCGTGTCCACCTTGGGGATTCCGAAATGTCCGCCGAGTTCGCTCAACTGATCCGGATCGATGGTGCCCTCTATACTGACGATAGTGAGCTCCTTCGGCTCCGTTACCAGAATCGCGAGTCCTCCGATCTTGTTGTTCTCCGTTTTCAAGTACACCTCCGAGTTCTCGCCGGATTTCATGCTGCGCACGCCGACAATGCGCGACCAGGCCGGAGAGCGAAGCTGCGCGCGAACCGGTTCAACGTCGGAATCCTGATACGCTCCGGCCTTCTCAAACTCGAAGCTCCTGACATAGATGCCCTTGAGACCGCCCACCAGCTTCTTCACCTTCGCGTCATCCGCATCCTTGTCCGACAGAAAGCGGCTAGCCAATTGAAGCAGATTCGCGTCCATGGTGACGTCCACTACTTCGCTGGCCTTGGCCGCCAGACGATCCAGGCTGGCCGGCAGCTTTAACTCTTGCGCGCCAAGCGGCGCCAGAGCGAGCCACGCAATAAATACAGTCTTGATAGAGATCATTATTCCTCCGTCGATGTTCGTACCGTCTGCTGAATCCTTGAAAGTTCCGTCACAGTGATCCTCAGGGCGAGCTGCAGCCGCGCCTTCGCTGCTTCTCCCGCCGCACGGTCCCGGACCGCATGTTCGTGCTGCGCCCAAAAGGCCGCCACCATCAGCACCGATGCGGCAAGAGCTTCCCAGCGCCAGAAGAACCAGCGCTTGGACCTTCCCGCGGCGATGGCGGCGAAAACCTTAGCCTCGAAAGCCGCCGGCTGCTCCTTGCGAGCCAGCGCGTGTTTCAGTTGCCGCTCAAAATCTTCCATCAGCGAATGTCTCCCATGCTCCGTTCGATCTTCTCCCGCAACATTGCGAGCGACCGCTGCAAATGACTCTTCACCGTCCGTACCGGCATTTCGAGAACGTCCGAGATCTCCTCCGGTGTGAGATCTTCCTGATAGCGGAGCACCATCACCATGCGCGGCTTTTCGGGCAGCGCCGCCATCAGTTGCCGCAGCCGGCGGTTGAGCAACGGGTCGCCGAGCTGGTCGGAGGTCGCGGGCTCGGCAGTATCCTCCAACGCAATCGTGAACCGGGAGCCGCGCTTCCGGACGTAGTCAATGCATCGATGGCTGGTAACCTTTCTCAGCCAGAAGATCACGTGCTTCGCGTTTTCCAGATCATCCATCTTGCGATAAAGCCGCAGGAACACGTCTTGCGCCACTTCTTCAGCGGCGCCAGCGTCCCGCAAAAAATGATACGCGAGGCTAAACACCATCGACTGATTCGCCCGCAATACTTCCGAGAAAACCATTTCCGGCGAGGCCTCTGCTTTCGCTTCCGTCGCTGGGCGGGCCGTCACCATCGTTTCTAAAGAAGAGTACGGGGGGCTGAGCCGGTGGGACGCAAAATAACCTCGATTTCACCGAACCTTTTTGAAGATGAAAACGTCTTAATAGTACGGCATGAGAGTTCGACGCCACATCACGAGGCTGGTTTGCGCCCGGAAGCTGGTTTTGGTTTGTATCGCTATATCGTTGCTCGCCCTGCAGTTAAGTGCAACAACGGTGCGGATACCAGCCAGCCACCCGGCAGTGGCCGCAGCCCATCATTCAGCGGCCAGGCATATCTCATATCGCCGCTGGAACACGCGGCGGCTTATCGCATCGCTGCCCGTGTCCGCCCGGTTCGATCCGCGCCTGCTCGACCTCGGAAATGCTGCTTCGCTCCGAGCGCCGGTGGTTCCAGTCCGCCATGCCGGCATTCGTGCAGCCCGCGCACCGCCGCTTTCCTAACGTCCACATTCATCTTCTGACCGTTTGATGTCGCACGGGAACCGTGCGTCTAAACCAATTCATTAATCAATTTATTTATGGAGGACAAAAGGATGTTTGCAATGTTGAAGTTGTTTCCCAAGGAAAGCGCCGCGCGACGTATGATCAAGGTTCTGTTTCGATGGGGCTCTGGGGTGGTGATCACCGCTCTGGGATTCCAAGCCATCTATACGTTGCTGCTCACCGAGTGGGAATAAGCCAGTGCCTGGGGTCGCGGAAGCTCTCTGCGGCCCCGGGCGTTTTCTAAATCACCTTTTTGAAGAAGTGGGCGACCTTATGGCCGCCTTCGTCGGTGTAGTAGACGGTCACCTTCGCGGACTTTTCACTGCCCTGGACGACATCCTTGCCGGCGTCCTTGGCGGCGCTGCCGGTCAGCCGAAAAGTCTCTTCCGTTCCGTCGGCGGATTTTACGGCGAGCGTCTTAGCGCCGCGATCGATATGGGTCACGGTGACCTCGGTGGCTTTCATGCCATCCTTGCCAATCCGGTCGACCTCCTCGGCGGTCTCCACGCTGCCTTTCGCCGTGTAGTGTACGGCGACTTCGCTGCCCTCCTTCAAGCCATGGAACGCATCTTTGGCGCCGGCGGCAGTGGCTTCCCCGCCGTGAACGGTGGATCGCGCCACAAAGTGGAGGGTATGTTCGGTTCCGTCAGCCACCTTAACGACCACCGTTTTGGTTCCGGCGTCCACCTTCAGGACAACGCCAGTGATGATGCCGTGCTGTTCCTCAACCGCGAGCGCGGGCCAACACATGGCCAGAGAGATGACAAACACAGAGAGACTTTTGAGCATAGATATCGCTAATTATCCAAGGTTCCCAGCCCTGCGTCAAATGTCGGCAGGCTAACGCACGTAGGCCGGCAGGCCCTGCAACTCCGACTCCTCTACTTTGACCCAGCCGCCGTCGAATGCTTCCACTGAACTGCCTTCGAGGAACCAGCTCTTGGGTGCTTGGCCGCCCCACAGGGCCTGGCGGCGAGGGTCGTGCAACTGCCAGCGGATCGGCTCGAAGTCCGGGTCGACGCTCAGGTAGTCGGAAGTATAGAGCTCGATGCGGTGGCCGTCGGGGTCGCGCAGATATAGGAAATAGGCATTGGTGATGCCGTGGCGGCCAGGGCCGCGCTCAATGCGGTCGGCTTCAAATGCGCCCGGCAAGGATATCGCACAATTGGGAAATCCGCGCGCCATCGGGCAGCCAATAGGCGAAGTGATGCAGGCGTGGTCCGGCGCCGTTGGTGGTGGCCAGATCGTGCGCGTGACCTTTGCGCTGCATCCAGGTGGCCCAGATGCGGCCGCTCTTCGTCCTCAGTGGATTCGGTCAGGCGAAAATCCAAATGCTTCTGGTACCACTCCGAGAGTTGCTTCACCTGGGGCGACAACACGTTGATATGATCGATGCGCTGGATGCCGGGGCCGCGATGCAGATCGAAACGCTGCAGCAGCCAGGGATGTTTCACAGATTCGTAATAGAAGGCGATGGGAAAGCCGAAAGGATCCTGGATGCGCAGCATGCGCGGGCGGTCGCGTTCGGTTTCCCAACGATAGCGGAAGACCTTCGGCCTGCGGCGATAGCGGCGATCTCATCGAGCGCTGCTTCAGAACCCGCTTTGTACGCCAGTTGCTTCACGCCCGGCTCGGGGCCAAGCTCCAGCTTCAGGCTCCACTCGCGATCTTCTACGCCGCGCAGATAGAGCGCGCGATCGTCTTCATGAACAACGTTGAGAGCCGAGCAGATCGACGTAGAAGTGGCGCGACGCGGCGATGTCGGCAACCGAAAGAATGACGTGGCCAATGCGAATTACGCGAGGGAAAGTCATGGTTTTCCAGTCACCCTTTTCCAAATTTTGGAATGGCATGCGATCCGAGCGGAACGGCGATGTGCTTCAGCTCGGTGTAAAACTCGAACGAATGCTCGCCGCCTTCGCGATGCGTGCCGCTGAACTTGACGCCGCCGAAGGGCGTCGGAAGATGGCGCACGTTGTGGCTGTTGATCCAGGTCATGCCGGCTTCAAGCGCCAGCGCCATGCGGTGCGCGCGCGTGACGTCGCCGGTCCAGATATAGGAAGCCAGGCCGTACTTCACGTCGTTGGCTTTGGCCAGCGCGTCGGCTTCGTCCTTGAAGGGAATCGCGGTGAGCACCGGCCCGAAGATTTCCTCCTGCGCGATGCGCATGTGATTTTCGCCGGTGAACAGGGCAGGGGAGACGTAGTTGCCTTCCGAGCCCACGCGCTCGCCGCCAACCAGATAGCTTCGCGCCTTCCTGCTTGCCGATCTCGATGTAGCCGAGCACGCGGTCGCGATGCTCGGGATGGATGAGCGGGCCCACTTCGGTGTCGGGATCGAGCGGGCTGCCGACTTTGACGCGCGCGGCACGAGCAGCTAACGCCCGAGTGAATTCGTCGAAGATGGATTCTTCGATCAGCGCGCGGGAATTGGCGGTGCAGCGCTCGCCATTGAAGCTGTAGATCTGGAAGACGGTGGCGTCCAGGGCCCGGTCGAGATCGGCATCGGCGAAAATAACGGCGGGCGATTTGCCGCCCAGTTCGAGCGACAGGCGCTTCAGTTGATCGGCCGCGGCTTTCATGACGATGGAGCCGGTGGTGGTTTCGCCAGTCAGCGTGATGAGCGGGACCAGGGGATGCGTCACCAGCGGCGCGCCCGCTTCTTCGCCGAAGCCATGGACAACGTTGAAAACGCCGGGCGGCAGGTCGGCTTCTTCGAATATCTGCGCGAGCTTCCAGGCCGTCAGTGGCGACCACTCGGCCGGCTTCAAGATCACGGTGTTGCCGGTGGCAAGCGCCGGAGCGATGCGCCATGTGGAAAGCATCATGGGCGCGTTCCAAGGCGTGATGATGCCGCAGGGGCCGATGGGCACGCGCAGGCTGTAGTTCAGCCACTCGTTATCGACGGGATAGGTTCGGCCGTCCATGGCCTTTTCGGCGTATTCGGCGTAGAAGCTGAAGTTTTCCGCGGTGCGGGCGATTTGGGCGCGGACGATCTTGAGCGCTTGGCCAGCGTCCAGGCATTCGATGGTGGCGAGCTCGTCGCCATGCTTTTCGATCAGGCTGGCGATCTTGAGCAGATACTTTTTGCGGTCCTTGGCTTTGCCGTGGCCCCATTTTTGAAACGCCGCGTGAGCGGCTTTCGCCGCACGATCGATGTCTTCGGCGTGGCCGCGCCAGACTCGAGCGAGCACGCGGTTGGTGGAAGGATCAAGCGTTTCGAAAGTTTCGCCGCGCGCGCCTTCGGTCCATTGGTTGTTGATGTAGTGGCCGACCGTGGTGCGGGCGAGCTTGGAGCGAATCTGATCGATGAATTCCGGGCTGATGCCGGCGGCTGGGGAGGCAGTGGTCATTGATTCATCTTACCGGCTCGCTTGCGCTCGCGGCGGGATTTGGGGTTGGGGATTGGGGACCAGGTACCGTGCCGCGTCCTTGCGGTGTTCAATTCTCAGTGGGGGATTTTTCGAAATGCTCGATGACAATGGAAGGGAGGGGAGCTTTTCGAGCTTCCAGTTTCAAGCCCAATTGCTGAATGGAGGCGAAAATCGTGGAGCCTGATGGGTCGGAAGCATCCGCTAAGCCCGGGCCGCCGTTGCCGCCGGGCGCTCCCGGCATCGTCAGGCCCGCGGCCCTGGCAACGTTCTTAAGATCGTCCATCGAGAGGTCCAGAGCCACCTGGTAATTTCCCTTCAGCTCCGTCATATCCATCACGGGCTTGCCCACGAAGGTGGTGGCGACATCGGCGAGAGCTGCCATGGTCATCTTCGCGGCTTCCATGCGCATTTTCCCGTCGGCCATGGTCATGTGCATCTGGCCCATAGGACCACCCTTCACTGTGATGCCGTTTCCGCCGGCCATGTTGCCACTGATGCGAACCTGATTCGATCCCTGGCCAAAAACCGTTTCGCCTTTTTCGGGGCCTCGGGATTTCCGGGGGAACGTCCGGCGCGGGCGGATCGGGCTCAGATTCCTTCAGTTTGGGCCCGCCCTTCGCAACCACCAGCGCGTAGATCGGATTGCTCCTTGGTCTCGCGACGGACGACGAGCTTGAACCGTTCCGCCAGTAGCGTCTGGAGCATCTGAGGGACCTGTTTTTCCGTGGCGCCCTCCGGCATAGTGGCCTGGATGTTGAAACGCTGGGCGTCCAAGGGCGAGCCAAGCGAGTCGGCGCCGGTGATCTGGTAATCCTTCACTTCATAGGCGGTGCGAATCAGATCTTTCAAAGAAAAAGATCCGATATCGCAGATTGCGCCGTCCACCTTCATTCCGACTGTGTATCTTCCCTTGCGCGATGGCGGTGGGGTCCAAGGGGCCGGCAGGCTTGATGGATGCGACTTCAAACGCGAGTGGAGGTGGAGGGGGCGTCTGAGCGAACGCGGCGATAGCGGCCGAGAAGACGACAACGCAGCAGGTTCGCCACAATCCCATTGGTATGATTCTATCAGCAGGTGCGTCGATGAAAAACGTCGGTCTCAGAACTCTAGTCCGCAACTGCCTCAAGAAACTCGTGGCGGATGAGAAGCGACGAGATCGGGCGCGGGCACGATTGCGGCAATTGAGTGCACAATCCACGGGGCGCCTTGGCAAGAAAACGTGGTCCCGGGAAGACTTGCATGACCGCTGACGGGGACCGGCTCCCTCACGGTCGCGGCTCAGTTACGGTTAAGGTTTCAGTAAGGCCAGTTGTTGGCTGAGGCGGTTAACGCGAGCGTGGGCGAAGCGCTGGATGCCGGCGAAGATCGATTCCTTGATCCAGATGCGCTTCGGCGATCACGTCGGGCTCCAGGCCGCCGGTGAGCCACTGATTGTCCCAATCGGACGTGAGCGAATACGCGTCGGTCAGCGGGCCGACATCGCGCACCGGCCACACGCGGCGCGTGCCGGTGGAGACCACCATCGAGATCGTAGCGGGCTTCGGGCGGCAGCACGGAGTTGCGATAGGCCTCGGGCTGGCGGTCGAACAATTCCTCGCTGATGGCGGCGATCACCTTCACGTTGATGCCGGCCTGTTCCAGGCGCGGCAGAATGTTCACCAGATTCACGGTGGAACTGGAGCCCTGCGCGACCACGTAGCCGTGCTTCGGCTTGCCCGGCGCGAAATCGCGAATCACGTAGAAGCCTTTCGCGGCGGCCTTCAGATCGGTGTCGGCGAACTTGGCGCGATCGGCCACCGGAAAATCGGGGCGCGCCACTTCGATGCTGATGATGCCGACCTTGGGATCGCGCGCGGCGATCTCGGCCGCGGCGAAATAGCCGGCGGCGACATCGTTGTAATCCCAGAAATTCAGATGGATGGTCTGGCCGCGCGGGAACAGCTTCCACACCTGCGTGGCGAAGATGCCGAAGTGCGTGCGCCCGTCGGCGGCGGTCTCGGGCCCGGAATGTCCGGCGAGAATGTGCAGCACGCCCATGCGGAATTTGCTGTCCTGATTCTGCTGGCTCCAGACGCGCGCGGGCGTGTACATCAGCGGCGTGAAGGCGCCATAGGTGCCGCTGAGCGCCCAGACGCCGGCGAACTTTTCGGGATCGACGCTGGCGCTCTGGCTGACCAGGCCGATGGCGGTCGACACATTGCCCGCTTCCTGAATGGCGGCTTTGATGCGCGTGCCGAGCGGATTGGTCTCGGGATCGTAGTGGCCCCACAGGCTGCCGTGCTCCACGTTGATGGATTCCGACAGATCGGCGGCCAGCGTGATGAAGCGGTTGTCGGTGACGTAGTTCATCCACTTGATGATTTCCGAAATGGCGCGGCGCGTGCCGGCCACTTCGCCGGGCTTGCGGAACAGCGCGATGGCGACCTGCTTCTCGGCGCCCGAGATGCGATTCTTGACGGTGACCTTCTGCGGCTCGACGGGCAGATTCGCCACGCGCAGGCGATCGTCGAGAAACGGATCGTGCTTCACGTCGAAGTGCAGTTGTGAGTCGTCGTCCTTCACGCGTGTCGCCGATCGCGACCAGCCGGTCGGCCAGCCAGTCGCCCAGGCCGTTGCGCTCCAGCACCGACATCGCGACATCGATATTGGTCTTGAACTGGATCAGGCGCTCGCGCGGATCGGTGACCGCGCCCTTGCGGATGCCTACGAACTCCACGCCATATTGCTCTTCGAATGTTTTGGCCAGCGCGACGAAATACTCCGAGTTCATCTTCATGCGCGTAGGGATGGCTGGGATAGCCGACGATCTGCTCGCACTGGCCGGAGATCTTTCCGTGCGACGCGCTGGGCCAATAGCCCTTGATGGTCTTGCCGATGACGATCATGGGGCGGCGGTCGTTGGGGTCCCAGTCCTCCATGGTCTTGAGCGCCGCGACAACCTGGTCGTAATCGTTGCCGTCCGTCGAGCGTGAAAACATTCCAGCCGTAGGAGGTCCACTGGTCGACCAGATTGTAGCGCGTCGTATTTGGCTGCGATCACGCCGCCCAGGAGCGAGTCGTCGATGCCGGCGTTGTTGTCGGAGAACATCACGCGCAGGCGCTTGCCCACCTGCAACGCCAGCGCCTGGGTCTTCAGCTCCTGGGCGTGGCCTTCGGTCATGGCGAACTCGCCTTCGAAGGCGATGATCTTTGGGCCGCAGCCATGGACGCGCCGACCATGTCCCAGAACGCGGCTTTGCCGGCGGCGGTGGCGATGCCGATGCCGGAAGGTCCGCCGTTCACGTCGTTGGTGACGTCGGTGCTTTCGGCGTGGCCGGCCAGCGCGCGGATGCCGCGGCCCTTGGCTTCGGCGAACAGCGGATGATCGGCCAGACCATTTTCCTGCAGCATTGTCGCCAGAGCGCCCGGCGCCGCGGCGGAATCCGAGCGCATCGATGCCGAGCATGGCGACGTGCGGATCGACGTAATAGCGCTTGTCGCCGGTGGCCTTGTATTTGCGCGCCAGCGCCTCGCCCATGATCATCCACAGCGCGTAGCAGGTGGGGATGCTGTGGCCGCCCGCCAGCATGAACTTGTCGCCGTAGGGATGCTTGGGACGGCGATAGTCGTAGCGCAGGCCGCCGAGATCGGGACCGGCGAGATGCACGGCGACGTTGTAGGGCGTGTAGGCCAGAGGCCCGCCGAAATGCCCGGTCTGCGCATAGTTGCCGAGCAGGACCAGGGTCATGCAGGTCATGAAGCCGACGTCTTCCAGACGCTCGCGGTCGTAGGCCAGGGTCAGCGGTTCAACGGGTGAAAGTAGAGTTTGTGCACTTACGGCCAAGGGTAATGCCTCCGGATACGCTCAGGGCGAACTTATAATGATGGCAGATTCCGTTAGCAGCCGCTGATCCGTTAATCCGGCAGTTCGGCGGGCGGTTCGGGCAACAGGAATGTGAGGCTGAGCGCCAGAGCGTACACTCCGATGCCCACCACGGTGGCGGCGTGCGTCAAGCGGACCGACGGCGAAGTTCCAGGCATGAGCGCGGCCAGGTGCGTGGTGATGAGCGCGGCGGAAGTTCCCAGCATGCGGCCGCCGACATTAGCCGCGAATCCTTCGCCCGTTCCACGCAAGTGTACCGGATAGACGCGCGGCAGATAGTTGCCCCAAAACGTGAGCTGCGCCACCGTGGTAAATCCGGCGAAAAAAATGCCGATGCGAAACATTTCCAGGCTGTGGGTCGACATGTAGAGGAACACGATGGGGATGATTACAAGGCCGGGGATCAGAAACATGCGCAGCAGGCGGCGGCGGCTCACGACGATCAGCGCCAAGGCGGCCAGTACGATTCGTCCGGCCAATCCTCCGATTTCCTGAGTGCCTTGCACGCTCGAAATCGCTTGCCCGCGCGCGGCCGGCGCCAGTTGCGCCACCTCCGGCAAACCCGGCGTGATCTGCGGCGATTGTTGGATGGTGCCGAACGCCGCGCCATAGGCGCATGCGAACAGCAGCGCGCTGACGATGGTGACGCGGCGGAATTCGGGGTTGAACAACTCGCGCACACTCGGGCGTTTCAACGTGCCTTCCACGCGCTGGTGCTCCCATTGCGGCGATTCCGGCAGGAACGGCCGAATGATGGCGAGAGGGATCGCCGGGAGCCACGCCGGCGATCAATGCGTAGCGCCAGGCGGAGTGGCTTCCATAGATGGCGGGCATAGCCAGGCCCCAACGATTCGCGACATAGAATGCTCCGGCAGTGAGCACGCCGCCCAGCGACGCGAATGCCTGCGTGTAGCCGAGCACGGCCTCGCGCGTCTTTGGATCGGGAAATATTTCGGCGAGCCACGCCACCGCTGCGACAAATTCAACGCAGGTGCCGGCGAAAGAGAGCGTGCGGAAAAGAAGCAGCGATTCAAGGTTTCCCGCGAGTCCGGAAGCGGTGGCGGAGAAGGCGTAGACCAGAATGCTGTAGGTGAGAATGCGGCGGCGTCCGAAACGGTCGGCCAGATAGCCGCCCCACAAGCCGCAGAATCCGCCGACGAGCGGTGGAATCCAGAACAGGTAGCCGGCCCAATCGCGATATTCCGGCGTGCCTGGTGTCAGGCTTCCGAGTTCAGTGAGCGCGGGCTGCAGAATGAGCGGGCCAACCAGCACGACGTAAATGTCGAAGAGGAAGCCCATGGCGGCGACGGCGCAGATGGTCCATTTGACGCTGGCACGCATAACGTGCCAGCGTAGCAGGCGGCGCTGGCATTCGCCAGCACGCGGTTGGGAATGGGGGCCTGGCACATTTCGGATATGATGAGCGACGGGAGGGTCTATGCGGCCTACGTTCCTCTTCATTGCTTTCTCGGTTGCGACAATGTCGGCGGCGTCCGGTGCAGGCTTAGGAACGGTGCAGTTGGATTCCGGCATGATCTCTGGAATCAGTGGCACGAGCGCGGAGGTGCAGGTGTACAAGGGAATTCCGTATGCCGCGCCGCCCGTCGGGAATTTGCGCTGGCGCGAGCCGCAGCCGGCGGCGCATTGGGATGGCGTGCGGAAGGCCGATCAATTCGGAGCGATGTGCATGCAGCCTGCGTTTCGCGGCGCAGGTCCCTCGGCGAAACCTCCGAATACGAGCGAAGATTGCCTTTTCCTGAACGTCTGGACCGCGGCCACATCGGCCAGCGATCGGCGGCCCGTGATGGTCTGGATTCATCCGGGCGGCTATCAAACCGGCTCTGGATCGACGCCCGGCTTCGATGGAGAAGGCGCTGGCGAAGAAGGGCGTGGTGCTGGTCACCATCAACTACCGGCTGGGCGTGTTCGGATTCTTCTCGCATCCGGAGTTGACCAAGGAATCCGAGCATCACGCGTCGGGAAATTACGCGCTGATGGATCAGGCGGCGGCGCTGCGGTGGGTGCAGAAGAATATCGCTGCGATTCGGCGGCGATCCGCAACGCGTGACGGTCTTCGGCGATTCGGCCGGGTCATCGAGCATCGCCAACCTCATGGGATCGCCGCGCGCGAAAGGGCTGTTCCAGCGCGCGATCGGTGAAAGCGGCGCGTGGATGGGGCTTTCGCTAACGCCCACGCGGACGCTGGCCGAAGCCGAACAAGCGGGAGTGAAGATTGCGGAGACGCTGCACGCTCAGACGCTGGATGAGCTGCGCGCGAATGCCGCGGAGGAATTGCTCAAGGCGGGCCGCGCCGGCGGGCCGGTGATTGACGGATGGTTTCTGCCGGAAGACGTGGGGACGATTTTCGCGGAGGGCAAGCAGAATGATGTTCCGCTGCTGGTGGGATCGAACAAAGACGAAGGAACGTTTTTCCTTCAGCCGACCACCGCCGAGAAGTTCATCGAGCGGACGCGGGCGCGTTACGGCGATCAGGCGGACGCGTTCCTGAAGCTCTATCCGGCAGGGTCGGACGAGGAAGCGAACGCGTCGCAACTGGCGGCGTTTCGCGATGAACTGGCGTTCGTCATGCGGGTTTGGGCGCGCGCGCAGACCAAGACCGGGCATTCCAAGGCATTCCTTTATTACTTCACGCATCAACCTCCGCCGCCCGTTGGCGCGACTTCTCGCGGCGGGTTCGGGTACCGGCGCGACTCACGGCTCCGAAGCTCAGTATATTTTCGGAAACCTGCTTGCCGCCGCGCGCTGGACGGATCTGGATCATCAAGTTTCGGACATGCTCTCGTCGTATTGGGTGAACTTCGCGACGAATGGCGATCCCAACGGCAAGGGGCTTGACGAAGTGGCCTGCATTTGACGATCGCAAGAGCGATCGGCCGATGGTATTGGGCGATCAGGCCGAAGTTGGGCCGGCGCCGAATCAAGCGCAGCTCGCGTTTTTCGAAGCGGTGTATGAGAAGGAGCGGGAAGCGAGCGTTAAGATCGCTTGCTTACGCGCCACCCGTGCGGTGTTCTTCGAGTCGATGTTGCCACCCGTCCGGGTTTCTTCGAGTGGATGTTGTCCCGGTGCACGACGACCGGGGAATTTCCAAGTCGATGTTTATCCCGTGGACAACTTTGGGGGGTCTTCGACCGGCGTGCGGGCACGACTTCCGGTCGTCTTCGAGTGTCCGGCTGGCGCGCGGTTCAGTTAGGTACGATAGACAGGGGGCATCGCATGACCCGATTCAGTTTGCTTTTGGCAATGGATTTTTGCTTGTGGCTAGCGCATCCGCGCAGCGTTACACCAGTCCGCCGGCCAGTGCCTCGGCGGTGATCGGGGAGATCACATCACCATCGAGTATTACGCGCCGTCATGCACGGCCGCAAGGTGATGGGCGGTCTGGTGCCGTACGACGAAGTCTGGTGCACGGGCGCAAATTGGGCCACCAAGATCACCACCGAAGCGGACCTCGACATCAATGGGTCTGAAGGTTCCCAAGGGGAGTTACAGCATCTGGACGCTGCCGAACGAGAAGCAATGGATGCTCATCATCAACAAGCAAACCGGCCAGTTCCACTTGAACTACGATCAGAGCCAGGACTTCGCGCGCGTGAAGATGAATCTGAAGACCCTGTCCTCGCCGGTGGAGACTTTCAAGATCGAGCTGCAATCCTCGGGCGGCAACACAACAAGGGAACACTGTCGTTGCTGTGGGAAAACACCGACGCGTGGGTTCCCATCACGGTGTTGCATTGAGCAGCTGCCGCGCCGCCAAACTTCGGCTGATTAGCTGTTGCTGGGAGCGTAGGCGCTTTGCGTCATGTTCTCCGCCATCACCTGCTTGCCGTAAACTCGCAGCATGCGCCGCGCGATGGCCAGGTCCTTTTCGAACTGTTCCTTTTCGGCGGACAAGAGTTGTTCGGCGGTCCGAAAATCAATGCCCGCCGATAGGTCATGCGCGCTCAACAAATCGCTCACATAAGTAGCGAGCCAATGCTCCGAGCGCATCAGCGTCTGCAATCGCGCTAGAGTTTTTTCTTCATCCAATACTTGATTAGCCATATAAAGCCTCCGATGGTGGTGGTTATTACTAACAGCGTTAGAATACTACGAAGTCCGTTCGACTTGCCGCTACTTCTTTCCAGTCAAGATCCCGCAAAATTATCAGCCGCCAGGCCTGGGCCGAAACGTCAAAGCAACGCAGTTCCCGCACGAAAGTTTCGATGCTCCCCTGCATTTCTTCGGCGGCTTGCGCAAGCTCGTGCTGCTCGCCGAGCCGGTTCCGCAAAATTCTTGGCACATCGGCCGTGTCCGACATCAGATCGGTGGCCCTGCGGGTTAAATCGTTGAGCTCTCTCCCGTCGATCATTACTTCAATACCTCATTGTGAAATCGCCTGTCCAGCGGCGGCGCATCTCGCCTTGAATCTCCGGGAACAGGTGGGGATAGGTGCGATACATCCTGCGGGCGATCAAAAAGTCTCTCAGAAAGTCGTCTTTCCGTTGTTGCAGCAAACGCTCGGCGACTTCAAATGTGATTCCGCCCGAGGTCCGAAGTTGCGAAGTAAGATCTTCGACGAACATCGGCAGCCAGTGTTCGGGCTCCAATCCGCGTCTGCGCGGCAAAAGCGGCCATGGCTTGCCTCCCCGTTGGTATGTGTTCCGACGGATTTACCGGCGTCGGGGTTACTGGCTGCGATTCGTTTTGCAGGGCGCCCTGCAAATCCGACAAGCCGCCACTGGTGTCAGGGTTTTCCATTGCGGAGGCTTCGGACTTCACGCAGCATACTTTCGATTCTCAAAGAGGCTGCATTGGCCAGTTCGGCTAACCTGTGTTCAGTCCCCAGCCGCGCGCTGATGGAAGCGGCAAGTTCGGTGGCGCGCGACCGTGGCCTCCGAAAGCGTGCGGATCAAATTCTCGAAGTCCGCTTCAGGGATGTACAAGACTGAAGTCTAATCGGTTCTGCTTGCTACATCAACCAGGCATTGGGCTAGTACGCCCAGTCACTACCCGATGGGCAAGCTTGACTGTAACGATAAGCTCGCCTACATGTCGCTGCGTGTGCTCGGCTAAATGTACCACTAATCCAATGACCGTGGTGGGTAATTTCTTGCGGCCGACGGCGCGTGGTTCACCAAGGATGGCCGGCTCCAGCGCGCGAATCACTTGTTCGGAGTTGTGAAGAGCCTTATTTACTTCAGCGAGCAAGGTCGATCGTCCCCGGCCCTGGATCCATCTCGTGAGAGATCGCTTCTAATTGCTCTGGCGAAAGCTGCTCGCCGCAGATGTAAGCAGTCAGACGGTCCACGCTGCCCGCGATGTGGCGGAGATGAAATCCTACTGGCGCCAGATCTTGTGGACGCGACCAGATTTCGGCGTCGGTTAACCCTTCGGTCCAATGGGCGAGGTCCTCGCGAGCCTGTGTAAAGGCGTGTAACGTCGGCGCCAGGAGCGGATGGACGCCTGCGAGCGGTCCTCGCAGCCACGGTTCTAAATCAAGTATGCCGAAAGCTTCACACCGAATCATCCGCCATGACTAGTGCACGTGCGGTACGCCCAGATGATTGAGAGTATCGCCTTCGAAGTCGAATTCGATCAGCACGGCCGGCTCGTCGCCTACCACCCAGCCTTCATGTTCAGGCTCCACTTGAACGAACTTGGGCGCTTTGTATTCCACCACACACCCGTCGGCAAAACGCACATTGATCTGACCGTGCGCCATGAAACCCACGTGCGCGTGCATGCAGTACTTGCTGCCCATCAATTCGCTCAGATCTTTGGCCCAATGGAATCCCGGTGGATAGATCAGGCGCTTCACGCGGCAGGCTCCTGTGCGCGCCACATCCACCTGAACACCGCCCACTTCGCGGTGTTCGTCTGCTTCCAATGGCGCTAAAAGTGGATCGGTGACATTCATCGTCGCAACCTCCTCGTCTTCTTCCAAATACGCTCGCATCTTAGCCAGCGCTTGGGCGCGATGGCTTACTTCCATCTTTCGCTCCAGTGGCGCTTCTCCAAAGGTGCATCCAAAAGGCGGATAGAAGAAGAGCGGATCGTATCCGAATCCGTTGGCTCCTCGAGGCGCTTCGAGCAAGCGGCCTTCTACTTCGCCGCGAAAGGTGCGCACCAGGCGCCCCGGCTCGGCCAGCGCGACCACGCACACAAATCGCGCGGTGCGATCGACGACGCCGCGCATGCGATCCAACAGAAGTCGATTATTGGCTGCGTCGGTTGCATTGGGACCGGCAAATCGCGCGGAGTAAACGCCAGGCGCGCCCCCGAGCGCATCCACTTCCAGGCCTGAGTCATCCACGAACAAATACACCATCGCAATGCTTGGAATAGTACAGCGCTTTCTCGGACAGCGTTCTCTTCAAACGTGGCGCCAGTTTCTTCACAAGGCGCAATGGATGCGAGGTTCGGGAGGGGCTCCACTTGGATAGAACCCGCCAGCGCCATTTGAAACTCGCGCAGTTTGCCCGGGTTGGTGGTGGCGCAATATAGCTTCAGGCACCTAGGCTTCAAACCTGCAGCGCCGCCTTCTGGATTTCGAACAACTCGCGCGATGCCGCGCCGCGCCAGACTTACCATCTGCTCCAATTGAGCGTCATCGAAGGGCGTCTTTTCGGCCGTGGCTTGCAGTTCAACGAAGCGGCCGGAACCTGTCATGACCAGGTTCATGTCCACTTCGGCGGAGGAGTCTTCTTCGTAACACAGATCGAGAAGCGGCTCACCGCGCAGGATGCCGACACTGGTGGCCGCGACGGGCTGAGTGATTGGCAAGCGATTTCAAGGTCCCGTATCTGACCAGTTTCTGGAGCGCCAGAACCAACGCGACGTAAGCGCCGGTAACGGACGCCGTGCGCGTACCGCCGTCCGCTTGCAGGACGTCGCAATCCACGATCACGGTGCGGTCTCCTAACGCGGCCGTATCCACCACCGATCGCAAGGAACGGCCGATCAGGCGTTGGATCTCGAGCGTGCGTCCGGACTGGCGGCCTTTCGCGACCTCGCGCGGCGTTCGCGTGGCAGTAGCGCGCGGGAGCATGGAATACTCGGCCGTCACCCAACCACGCCCGCTGCCTCTCAGAAATTGCGGCACGGTTTCTTCCACCGAGGCGGCGCACAGCACGCGCGTGTGTCCCACCTCGATGAGCGCCGAGCCCTCAGCGGTCATCAGGTAGTTGGTGGTGATGCGCACCGGCCGCATCTGGTCCGGCTTGCGATTGTCGGTTCTCATTTGGGTTTGGATCTCACTGAGTGATGCCGGATTGCAGGGAAAAATAGAATAGCAGACACATGAGCGCGATCCCTAATGCCACGATAACCAGGCACGGGATGGCGGCCCGTGCCGATTTTACTTTTTCCGATGTCTTCTTGCTGCCGGCGGACTTGAACTTGGCCATGAAACTTCAGTGTAGATCGGCTGATGTTTCCATTTCATGCGAAACCGGCTCCTCGGCCTGAACAGGGCATCACGGTCGCGGCTCGGTAGCGCTGCCGTATCCGCCCCCACCGGGTGATTCGATGCGCAGCACATCGCCAGGCTGTACTTCGAACCGCGCTTTGCCGGGGATCGCGATGGTGCGCTTGCCGCGCAGGAGCGAGTTCCTACCGCGCGCACCTGGCTTTGCCGCCCGACAGTCCATACGGGCCGCGCTCCCGCCGATCCGAGAGGATGGTCACATCCGCCGGCGTCAGAAATTCAAACTCGCGAACGATGCCATCGCCGCCGCGATGCTGTCCCTCGCCGCCCGAACCCGAGCGAATGCGGTAGCTCGCGAATGCGCAGCGGATACAGATGCTCGAACGCTTCCACCGGCGTGTTCCAGCTATTGGTCATGTGCGTGTGCGTGGCGCTGGCGCCGTCCGACACCGCCGATGCGCCCATGCCGCCGGCGATGGTTTCGTAGTAGGCGAAGGCGCGCCCGCGGACGCGGTCCCATCCGCCGAAGGTGAGGTTGTTCATGGTTCCCGAGCTGGCGGCCGGAATCAGCTCGGGCGCGGCTTTCGCCAGCGCGCGCCAGAATCACGTCGGTGATGCGCTGCGACGTTTCCACATTTCCCGCGGCCATGGCGGCCGGAGGCTGAGCGCTCACCACCAGACCGCTCGGGGCGATCACTTCAAGCGGCCGCATGACGCCCGCGGTATACGGAATATCTTCGCGCACCAGGCAGCGAAACACATAAGTGGCTGGCCGAAACCGCGACCGCGTAATTGGCGTTCACCGAGCCTTCCACTTGCGGGTCGGAGCCGGTGAAATCGATGGTGGCGCGATCGCCGTGGATCGTTACGGTCGCCGCGATCTTCACCGGCCGGTCGGTGATGCCGTCGTTGTCGAGATAATCTTCGGCGCGATATGTTCCCGACGGCAGCCGCCGGATGGCCGAGCGCATCATGCGCTCGCTGTAATCCTTGAGCGCGGTCATATTGCGGCGCAAGGTGGGCAGTCCGTACTTCGCCGCCAACTCAAGCAGACGCTGCTCGCCGCGCTTGATGGCCATGATCTGGGCCAGCAGGTCGCCCTCGCGCTCCACTGGCGTTCGCACGTTGGCGAGGATCAGATCCAGCAGCGGGCGATCGATGCGGCCGCCGCGCGCCAGCAGCACCGGTGGAATGCGGATGCCTTCCTGATAGATCTCGCGCGCCAGCGGCATCGAGCCGGGACTCATTCCGCCGACATCGGCATGATGCGCGCGGTTGGCCACGTAGAACGCCGGCTTGCGGCTTCCCTTCAAGAAACACGCCGGAGACCGCGGTGATGTCGGGAAGATGCGTGCCGCCGCGAAAAGGATCGTTCAGAATCGCGACGTCGCCGGGCTCGAGATCGAAGGCCTGGGTGGCGTGTTGCACCGAGAGCGGCATCGCGCCCAGATGCACGGGCATGTGATCGCCCATCGCCACCGTCTCGCCATCGGCGTCGTAAACGGCGCAGGAATAATCGCGGCGTTCTTTGATATTCGCGGAAAAAGAAGTCTTGCGCAGCACCGCGCCCATCTCTTCGGCGATGGAGACCAGCAGATGCCGGAAGAGCTCCAATTCAATCGGATCCGACTTTATTCATTCTTTGCAACTCGCGATATTCACCAGGAAACTGGCTACCTTTCTGCCAGCGATTATTCTCGGACTTTTCGATGACATAGCTGTGCGTGGCGGCGTCGGTTCGCACGCGCCAGCCCGGCGCGGCTATCGGCCTCTGCTTGGCCGCTCGGACAGGATCGGCGGTCTCGTTGAATCGCCCAGATCTCACCGCCGGTCTGTGGTTTCATACAATTCGCGTTTGCCGTTGTCGAGCTGCGCGTCGATCAGCAGCGTTCCGTTTGCCGGGCTATCAAACCAAAAGCGCTCGATGGCGGCGACGCGGGTTTCTTCAAAAATCGGACGCTGGCGCCAGGTTTTGCCTCCGTCGGTGGTGATCAAAAAAAACGGATCGCGCGGCGCGCCTTGCAGGTTGGCGCCGGAGATCCAGCCGTTTTGAGAATCGACGAACTGAATCTGATCGAGACCCGAAGATCGCAGGCGAGGATGCGGCTCCGTCCAGCTAGTCCCGCCGTCTTCGGACGCCAGCAGGACGGAGTACAGCGTGGCCATTGGCGTATGAAGATTTCCGGTGACGAAGAGCCTGTTGCCGACCGCTTCCACGTTCGAGAGCTCAAGATAAACGGGGCACGGATCTTCTTCCGAACAGCCCAGGCCCGCGGCCTGCGTGTCGGCCGCCGTGCATTCGTACGGCACGCGCATCGGCTTGCCGCTGATTTTCAAGCGGGGTCTGCGCTCTAAGGAGGCTTGCACAGGCGCAAAAACCAGCAGCCGTGTGGCGAACCATGGTCACGACACTCGAATTCGATGCCTTGCGCCAGCGGCAGTTCTTCGGACCAGTTGATGGTGACGGTCTGGCGCCGCATGTAGGCTTTCCAGGCATCGCTGCCGGATTCGCGTCCGCCGCCGGTATCTTTTTCGCCGCCGAACGCTCCGCCGATCTCCGCGCCGCTGGTGCCGATGTTGATATTCGCGATTCCGCAGTCGCTGCCGCGCGCGCTCAGGAATGTTTCGGCCGAGATCAGGTTGGTGGTGAACATGGCCGACGAGAGGCCCTGCGGAACGGCGTTGTGCCACTGGATGGCTTCGTCGAGCGAGTCGAACTCGATCAGGTAGAGAATCGGCGCGAAGACTTCTTCCTGCACGATCGGCATATCCGCGCGCGCTTTCACCAGCGCCGGCTGGACGTAGCAGCCGCCTGAGCCTTATCTGCTCCGCCCGTAAATGATTTCGCCACCTTCGGCCTGGATGCGCACCAGCGCCGCGCGCATCGTTTCCACGGCCTGCCGGTCGATCAGCGGACCCATGAGCGTCTTTTCGTCCAGCGGATTGCCGATGCGAATGTGACCATAGGCGGACTGCAGTTTGCGCGTCATCTCCTGCGCGATTCCGCGCTGCAGAAACAGCCGGCGGATACTGGTGCAGCGCTGGCCCGCCGTGCCCACCGCGCCGAACAGCACCGCGCGCAGCGCCAGATCGAGATTGGCATCGTTCATCACGATGACGCCGTTGTTGCCGCCCAGTTCGAGCAGCGTGCGGCCCAGCCGCCGGGCCACGGTTTCGCGCAACGATGCGCCCCATGCGGGTGGAACCGGTGGCGCTGATCAGCGGAATGCCGGCGGTCTTCGATCAGGCGCTTGCCGACGACGGCATCGTCGCCGATGATCAGTTGAAAGACGCCGCGCCAGCCATGCCGCTCGAGCACGCGATCGCAGATATTCTGCACCGCGATCGCGGTCAGCGGCGTTTTGAGCGACGGCTTCCAGATCACGCAATCGCCGCACACCGCGGCGATCAGAGCGTTCCAGGACCACACCGCCACCGGAAAATTGAAGGCGGAGATCACGCCGACCACGCCCAGCGGCTGCCACTGCTCGTACATGCGATGCTCCGGGCGTTCGCTCGCATGGTGAGCCCGTAGAGTTGCCGCGAAAGGCCGACCGCGAAGTCGGCGATGTCGATCATCTCCTGCACTTCGCCTTTGCCTTCGGCCAGGATCTTGCCCATTTCGAGCGTGACCAGCGTGCCGAGATCGTCTTTGACGCGGCGCAGCTCGTCGCCGATCTCGCGCACGATTTGGCCGCGCTTGGGGGCAGGGAACATGCGCCAGCGTTCGAACACTTCCAGGCTTTTTGCGACAGTGCGCTCGTAATCTTCGGCGGAGGCCAGGCGCACCCGGCCGAGTTCGCTGCCGTCGGCGGGGTTGAGCGAAGCAATCGCGGCGCCCGGGCCGATCATCCGGATGCGATCCCGAGGCGCTCCAAAACAGAATGTGCGGTTATTGTGTGCCAGCCATCCAAATCCCTCCGTCCCCGTGGCGAATCGCCGTCCGGCCCGGCGAACCGTACGACCGATGCGTTCTGTCGCATCGCGCTGAAACTCCGGATCCAGCCACGCCGAAAAGCCATGCTTCCGGCTGATCGCGAACGCGGCCTCGCGCGTGGTGGCGCCGCGCGGCTTTACCGATCGAACATGCAAAGGATCGCCGATGATGTCCTGATCCGTTGCTTCCAGCGCAATGCGAGCCAGCTCTTCGGGATCGCACGGCAGCAGCGGCGCGAGCGTCGCAAAGGTGGTGATTCCTGCCTGCCGCAACTCGCGGATCGCTTTCAAGCGGCAATCGAGGGTCGCGCAATGCGGCTCGTACAGCTTGCGAACGGCTTCCCGATTCGTGGTGATCGAAAAACTCACGCGCAGCGTGGTGCGCCGGGACAACTCCACCAGCTGCGCCAGATCCCGCACGATCAGCGGCCCGCGCGTCTGAATCACGAACACCTTGGGCGGCTGCGCCAGCAGTTCGATCCAGGATGCGCGGCATCATCTGCTCGGTCTCTTCGGCGGGCTGATAAGGATCCACTAGCGGCGAGCAGTAGATCACCTGGTTGGCGCGCAATTGGCGGCGCAGCAACTCCGGCGCGTTGCTCTTGAACGTGGTGAACTGCCCCCAATGCCGCCAATCCTCCGGCTTCAGCCCGCCATAAATGCGCATGGTGGGAACGTAGCAATACGTGCAGCCGAAGGTGCAATTGCGCGCGGGCGTCAGCGAATGCGTGAATCCGGCCTCGCGCGATGAAGCCGGTGGTTGCTGCTGAGAATGCTGTTGGCCTGCGCTTCTAAAACCTGAAACGGCATGGCCGGTCATTATTCACTGCGACTCAGGCGCTGCAGGAGCTTCCGCCGCAGCATGTCGAGCGCGATGTTGGTGGAAAACGCGCGCACGCGCTCGCGATCGGCCGGCCATTGCACGCGCCGCACTTCGGTGCCGTCGGGCGCCGCCAAGCCGATGAACACCAGGCCAACTTTCTCGCCGTCCGGCCCCGCATAGCCGGTAATGGACAACGCGTAGTCCGATCCCGTTCCGGCCCGCGCGCCTTCCGCCATCGCCTTGGCCACCGGCTCGCTCACCGCGCTGTGCTCCGCGATCAGCTCCGCGGGCACGCCCAGCAGCCGGATCTTCATCTGATCGGAATACGTCAGAATCCGCCGCGAAAATAATCGGACGCCGAGGGCACCGCCGTGATTCGTCCGCCCAGCAGCCCGCTGGTGGCGCTTTCGGCCACGCTCAAGCGCGCATGCCGCGCGCGCAGCAGATCGCCGATCACTTTTTCAAGCGAGTCGCCATTGCGCGAATAGATGCGATCGCCCAGCAGCGGCTCGATCTCGGCGCTGGCCTGCGCCACCAACGTTTCGGCCTCCTGCGCCGTCGCGCAGCGCGCGCGCAGATGGACGTGGATCTCGCCCGACACCGCCAGGATGGTGGTCGCCAGATTCGTGTAGCGCTTGTAGACCGGCGAAATCAACTGATCGAGATCGGATTCGCCCATGCCCACCACGCGCAGCCAGCGCGTGCGAATGACTTGCGGCGGCAGAAGCTTTTCGAGGCGCGGCAGGCATTGCCCTTCGAACATCGGCTTCAGTTCCCTGGGCGGTCCAGGCAGCAGCATGAAGACGACGCCGTCGTTCGCGATCCATTGGCCCGGCGCGGTGCCGCGATCGTTGGGCAACACTTCGGCGCCTTCGATGACGTAGGCCTGGCGGCGATTGATCTCCGCCATCTTGCGGCCGAAACGCGCGAATACGCGCTTCGATGCGATCGCAAATATCCTGCTGAAAAACCAGCGCGCGGCCCAGTGCGCTGGCCACCGCATCGCGCGTAAGATCGTCTTCGGTGGGGCCCAGGCCGCCGGTCAGCACCACGATCTTCGAGCGCGCCGCCGCGCCCAGAATGCTGTCGGTCAGCCGCTCGCGCTCGTCGCCCACCACGGTTTTGCGCACCACTTCCACGCCCAGCGCGTTGAGCTGATCGGTGAGGTACAGCGAGTTGGTGTCGAGCCGCTGCGGCGTCAGCAGCTCCGAACCGACCGCGATGATCTCGGCGTCCGGCATCATCTGGCATCAGGGAAGAGGTCTGCCGGCGATGCCGACGTCCACGCGAAACAGCGCGTTGTTGGTGCAAACCACCATCGCGCGCGAGGGCGTGAACGCCAGGCCCACGATGCCGGGCCCGGAAAGAAACAACTCGGGATTCCGGTCGTGATCGAAGCGGACCACGCCGCGCCGTCCGCCGAGCGACGCGGCGACATACAAGCGTCCTTCGGCATCGAACGCCAAGCCCTGCGGACGGCCCAGGCCGCGATAATAAGTCTCCACTTCACCCGCCGGCGAAATGCGATTCACGGAATCGAAGCTCGACGTGGTGGGTCCGGTGACGTACAAGTAGCCGTCGTCTCCAAACGCGAAATGATAGGCGGCGATGGAAGGCTCCAGCGTGGCGAAAACGTAAATCTGGCGCGAGCGGCTGATCTTGAAAACCGTGCCGCTGCGGTCGCCTACGTACAGGTTCTCGTCCGGATCGAACGCGATGCCGGTCGCCACGCCCATGCCTTCCACGTAGACCGAACATTGCCGGCCGACGTGGCTTGATAGATGATGCCGTCGTAGCGGCTGGAAATGTACAGCGTGCCGGCTTTGTCGAAAGCGAGGCCGGTGGCGTTCATGATCTCGCTGGCGAACGGTTTCGAGTTGTAGTTCAGATCGATCTTGTAGACCGACACCGGCGTCTTCTGCCCGCGCGATCCGCTGAAGGTGACGTAGATGTTGCCGAAGGAATCCACCGCCGGGTTGCCGACCGGATAAAGATTGTCGGCGATCTGGATGCCGATATCGCAGGTCCAGGCCTGGCTGCTGAGAGCTCCGTTCGCGACAACCAGTTCGCCCGCCGAAGCGCCTTCCGGCACGCGCACGATCACGTAGGAATCGGACCCGATCACGATGGGCGCTTCCATGTCGCCGATGGTGACGCGCGGACGCTCGGATTTCGCCAGGCCCGCGCCGCGGATCTGAAACTCGCCGCCCGGGATGGCCGCCTCCGGGGTCACCGTGGAAATCTGCGGACGGCCGTTGGAGTCCTTCTTAGATGCCATAGGAAAACTTAAGAGCCATAAGTAAAAAGATGAAAACGATCTAATACGAATATAGCAAGCGCGCCGTAAAGGCCCGCCATCACGTCGTCGGCGACGATGCCCCAGCCGCCGGGCAAATCGTTCGAGTTGACGCGCCGGCGCGGGCTTCCACATATCGAGCAAGCGGAACAGCACGAACGCCGCAAGCCAGGTTTTCCAGTTGAACGTGGCGGCGCCGGCCAGCGTGATCCATTGGCCGATCACTTCATCGACCACCACGATCTGTGGGTCGGTCTTGATTCGTCTCTCTCGCCACCACGCCGGCCGCCCAGATGCCCGGGGCGAGAAGCAGCGCGGCGAGCAGCGAGCAGCGTGCCACGGTCGTATCCGCCGTAGTAGTGGAGCGCGATAGCGATGACCACGCGGCGAGCGATCCGGCCGTTCCAGGCGCCAACGGGCGCGTAGCCGCAGCCGAACCAGGTGGCGATCAGAAAGGCGCCAGTGCTCCGCCGAGGCAGCGGGCTAGGAGTCATGGTCTTCGTCTAGGCTTCGTCCCTCGCTCTCCAAGTCCTCGGGCTGCACGGGCGTCGAGATCACGTACTTCTCGCTGGCCCAATTGCCGAGATCGATGAGCTTGCAGCGCTCGCTACAGAAGGGGAAGAACGGGTCGTCGGGAGAAACTTCTTTTTTGCAGATGGGACATTTCATCGTGCTGCAGCGAGTATGGGAAAAGCGTTGGCGGCGGCATCGGCATGTGGTCTCTTCGGACGCTACGTCCAATGCGTCCGATCAGGTCGTAATCGTGCGCCTCGGTAATCCGCATGCGGCGGATCTCGCCACGCCGAGGCGGCGCGCCGGCAAAATCGTTCACATAGCAGAAGCCGTCGATCTCGGGCGCCTGCGTGGACATGCGCGCCTGCCACAGCAGATCGGTTTCCGCGGACGGGCCTTCGATCAGAACGTCCACTTCGCGGCCGATCATCTTGCGGTTCCGCGCTTTCGAGATGCGCCGCTGCAGGGCCATCAGCTTCTGCTTGCGGTTGTGAATGGTGCGGCCATCCACTTTGGCGTCCAGCTGAAAGCTGGCGCTGGTGTCTTCGTCGGAATAGGAAAAGACGCCCAGCCGGTCGAACTGCGCGGCCTTCACGAAGTCGCACAGGATTTCGAAGTCGGCCTCGGTTTCGCCCGGAAAACCGACGATCATGCTGGTCCGGATCGCGACGCCGGGAATGGTCGCGCGAATGCGCTCCAGCAGCTTCAGGAAAAAATCGCCATGCGATCCGCGCTTCATGCGCTTCAGCACGTTGGAGCTGGCGTGCTGCAGCGGCATGTCGATGTATTTCACCAGGGCGGCGTGTTCGGCGATGGTGTCCAGCAGTTTTTGCGTGATGCGGTTCGGATAGCAATACAGAAACCGGATCCACTTTTCGCGCTCGGTCTCGATCTGCGCCAGCCGCGCCATCAAGTTCGCCAGCCCGTCCTTGATCCCCAGGTCTTCGCCGTAGGAGGTGGTGTCCTGGCCGATCAGATTGATCTCGCGCACGCCGCTCGCGAACAGCCGCGTGGCTTCGGCGATCACCGATTCAAACCGCCGGCTGCGAAACTTGCCGCGATACTGCGGGATCACGCAGAAGGAGCACGGATGGTCGCAGCCCTCGGCGATCTTGATGTAGGCGAAGTGGCTCGCGGTGGAGAGCACGCGCGGCGTCAGGTCGTGATAGAGATACGGCTCCAGCGGATTCGATGTCCGGCTCAAAGCCCTCGCACAGCGCCACGATCTTCGAGAGCTCGTTGGTGCCAATCAGCGCGTCCACTTCCGGGAGCTGGTCGCGAATCTGATCGCGATAGCGCTCCACCATGCATCCCGCGACAATCAGCTTCCGCGCCTGGCCGGACTTCTTGTACTCGGCCATCTCGAGAATCGTGTCGATGGATTCCTGCTTGGCGGGATCGATGAAGCTGCAGGTGTTCACCACCAGGACTTCGGCGTCGCCCGGCTCGGGCGTCAGCTCATGCCCGCGCTCGGCCAATTGGCCCATCATCACCTCAGTATCCACGAGGTTCTTAGGGCATCCGAGACTTACAAAACCAATTTTCAGGGTGAAGGTGCGGAGGAAAATCCAGCACCTTTAGGATAGCAGGCCCGGGCTACTTCAAGCCGTAGAGTTTGGCCGCGTTATCGTGCAGGACCAAGTGCGCCAGCTCGAAGGCGCGTTCGCGCGTGATTTCGCCGTCATTCAACATTCCGTCAGCGCCAATCCAAGCGCCTGCCGGTGGTTTCGCTCGCAATCCAGCCGGATTGTTCCCAGCCGCTTTCTTCTGAATAAGGATAGGCATCAGTCCCGAATAGAACTTTGTCGGGCGCGAATTCCAGCCATTCGCGCAGGACTTGGGACACCGCTCGGGGATAATTCATCAATGTTTGCGCGGAGAAATCGGCGTACACATTCGGCTTGGTCAGCAGCGCCGTGATCTCGCGCGTAAACGGCCAGCCGCCGTGCAGCAGGACGAAATTGGTCCGGTGCAGGCGCGGATCGTTGAACACGGATTCGAGCAGCAGCGGGTTGGTTCCCGCGATATCGAAATAGCCGCCCGGCGCCCCAAGCCACGTGCAGATGCACCGCCATCCCCAGCCGCCCGGCTTCGGCCGCGATGTGGCGGAAAAGGAAATCCTGAAGCTTTTTGTAGTCCCGGCCCTGCCCGCGTACGCATCCTCAGCTTCGGGCGCGCGGCACATCGTCAAAATCAAGCGAGCGCAGGTATGCCGCCTCGAACTTGATCGCCACCGCTCCGCCGCGCTTGTGGCGCTCGAGCGTCGGATCCACGATCTTTTGCAGATATTCGTCCAGCGATAGCGGGCGGCTTTTCGTAGCCGCATTCTTTGAGATATTGCTGCAGCAGGCGATCTTCATCAGCGAAGAATGCCTTGCGATCGGAATTCGTCGACGCGAGACGCGCGTTGTTGAGCGGGAACAGCGAGCGCGTCTTCGAACGGCACCCACAGGAATCGCGGCGGAGCAAGACCGGGGCCCATGGCGACGCGATTGGCCAGCATGGTCTCGATGCCGAGTTGATCAAGCACCCAGTTGGCGATAAGCTTCGCGCTTTTGGCTGATTAGCTCTTGGCGGGTGTGGTCGCCGAAGATCTGGCGCGAGGCTTCGGCGGCGAGGGGCGAACCGGCGCGAGTTCGGACGGGTTCGGTGTACGGGTCCATGTGTTCCACGGGGAGGGCGTCGTAGCCGGTGTCGCCGGCGGCGGGTAGGACGGGATGGGCATGATTATCGATGGTTTTAATTTTGGCGATTTCAGCGGCGATGGCGGGATCCACTTGGAGCTGTGCGCTCGCAAGAGATGCAAGGCCGAACAGCAGTACAAGAGCTTCATTTTCGTTCGATGCCGAGACGCCAGCCGAGCTGTTCGGAATTCAAACCAGGAAACGCCGAACCATTGAGCCGGCGTTGGACTCGGAGCCTCCACAGAATGAAAGCACACGGGGTTTCGCCAAAACGGTCCAGCCGATCGCTCAGCCAAGATCGGGTTTGAGAGCGGCGCCGCCAGCTCCACGGGAGTGCCGGGGAACCAGGCGAGATTCGCACCCATATTCGAATCATCTCGTCGCTCGGGCGCGGCCCAGTCCGTACGCTTGCCGATACTGTGCGATGGCGCTATCCAAATCTCGAACGCCGATCACAACCTTGAGCGACGCCGGTAAACTCGTTCGTGGTCGGCTTGCCGCTGGGAAACGCCCGATTATCGCGCGGCGTGAAATCGTGAATGAGGAACGGAAAAAATCCGCCATTGGTCGGCCCAACCTGCGCGGTTTCCCAATCGAGTTCGACGCCGTCGGGCCGTTTGCGACCGGCCCTGCGCGGGTCTGTCACGGCACTCCAGCCTTGCGCAGCCGCGTCACCTCAGCCGAAAAGTCCGCGGGTCGGATGGCCCAGGCGCACGGACCGGCGTCGGCTTCCATGAATTTGTGCCAATAATGCGCGGCTAACGCAGCGGGATCGGCTTTGGGTTGGATCGCGATCAGCTCTAAATACGACCCGTCCGGAAAACTCGCTAGCGCCATCTCGGTTGCGTGATTGGAATGCGGCCCGCCATACTCGCTCGGGATGCCGGCGGCCGCCCAGCGCTTTCTGCATGGCCTTCACATTCTTGCCCGCTACGGTGACATGATCGATGTGAAATTGTTGAGCCATGAGAGGGAACGCGACCAGGGCGCTGCACAGAAAACTTGCGCATCATTTATGATAGCGCAGCGATTTTTTCGTCCAGATGCTTCAGTGCCGCTTCGAGCGTCGCGCGATAACGTGGATTTTGCGAAGTCTCGATGTCGTGCAGCACGCGCGTGCGCGAAAGCTGCAGGCTTTCGCTTTGCCCCTTGCGATCCGCTTCTTCAGGCAGTGAGTTTGGGTAGTTTCGCCAAAGCCGCCCGCTCTTCGGCGGCGTCGACCTGGGATTCAACATCCTTGCTTTCCCAGCCGCGCGCCATGCTCTCAGTCTGTCACTTTTGGGTGGCGCATGCACCTCCGCGTCGGGTGAGTGCGGAACACTTTCGCGTGCCCAAAAGGTAGCATGTGCTGAAACATGTCTACCCGCATAACAAAACGACCTGCCGACGAAGAACGAACCACGCATGATGCCGACAACTTTAAGGAAGCGGTCCTTCAGGGACTTCGTTCAATCGACGCAGGCCATTTTACCGAGCTCGAAAATCCAGCCGCACTACAACGCTATTTCGGCGACATCGTTCAGCGTGGCAAGAAGCGCCTTGCGGCGAGAAGGAAAGCGGCGGCCCTTTAAAACGATACGCAATCTCCCGCGAAGCTCGTGCCGATCTGGATTAGCTGATCTACTATCGCGAATTTCTGCACGGAAAGTACATGCAGAGGAAAGCATTTCGGGCAAAACCTTAATCGAACCGCTACGCCCGCGTGTCAATCCCGGCCGGATGCGCCGCCTCAAACGCCGCGATGGCCGGTTCCTGTTGCAGGATGTAACCCAGCTCGTCGATGCCTTCGAGCAAACAATGCTTGGCGAAGCCATCCACCGGAAACTCCACCTTCCGGCCGCTCGGGAGCGTCAGCGTCTGCGACGCCAGATCCACTTTCACCGCCGCGTCCGGGTTTTTCAGTAGCTCGGCGTGCACGTCCGGCGGAACCACGATCGGCAGCAGCGAATTCTTCAGCGAATTTCCCTTGAAGATATCCGCGAACGACGTGCTGATCACCGCGCGGAATCCATACTGCGTCAGCGCCCAGGGCGCATGCTCGCGCGAACTGCCGCAGCCGAAGTTATCGCCCGCCAGCAAAACCTGGCAGGCCTTCGATTCCGGCTTGTTCAAGACAAAATCCGGCTTCGGCTTGCCTTCGGCGTCGTAGCGCCAGTCGTAGAAAAGCTGATCGCCCAGCCCGGCCTTCGAAATCGTCTTCAAAAATCGCGCCGGGATGATTTGATCGGTGTCGATGTTGTCGCGCGCGATCAGCACCATGCGGCTTTCAAACGGAGTGAACTTTTCCATTACAGCAACTCCCTCACATCGCTCACCTTGCCGGAGATGGCCGAAGCCGCGGCCGTCATCGGACTCGCCAGGAACGTCCGCGCGCCCTTGCCCTGCCGCCCTTCGAAATTGCGATTGCTGGTGGACACGCTGTATTCGCCCGGCTGCAATTGATCGCCGTTCATCGCGATGCACATCGAACATCCGGCCTCGCGCCAATCGGCGCCCGCGTCGCGGAAAATCTGATCCAGACCCTCGGCCTGCGCCTGCTCCTTCACTTGTTGCGATCCCGGCACCACCAGCACGCGCACGCTCGGATTCACTTTGCGGCCTTTCAGGACGCTCGCCGCGTCGCGCAGATCGGAAATTCGCGAATTGGTGCAGCTTCCGATGAACACCACATTCACCGGATGCCCCAGCAGCGGTTTGCCCGGCCGGCAGATCCATATACACCAGAGCCCGCGCCAGCGAATCGCGCTCCAGCGGATCGGTAATGTCGCTTGGATTCGGCACCGCGCCTCGAATCGGAATGCCCATGCCCGGATTGGTGCCGAAGGTGATCATCGGCTCGAGCGCCGCCGCGTCGATCACGATGCTCTTGTCGTACGTCGCGCCGTCGTCGGTCGGCAATTGCCGCCAGCGCGCCACCGCCTCATCCCACGCCGCGCCCTTGGGAGCGAACTGCGCGGCCCGCCACATATTGATACGTGGTGTCGTCCGGCGCCACCAAGCCGGCGCGCGCGCCGCGCTTCGATCGACATATTGCACACCGTCATGCGCTCTTCCATCGAGAGCGACCGGATGGCCGATCCGCAATATTCGAAAATCGAACCCGTGCCGCCGCCGATGCCGATGCGCGCGATCAGCGCCAGAATAATGTCCTTGGCCGAGACGCCCGGCTTCAGCGCGCCATCCACGCGCACCTGATAGGTTTTCGATCGCTTCAGCAGCAGGCACTGCGTGGCCAGCACGTGCTCCACTTCGCTGGTGCCGATCCCGAACGCCAGCGCGCCCAAAGCTCCATGCGTGGCCGTGTGGCTGTCGCCGCAAACCACCGTCATGCCCGGCTGCGTCAATCCCAGCTCCGGCCCGATCACGTGCACGATGCCCTGCTTGTCGCTGCCCAGCGGATAGCAGTGGATGCCGAAGTCTTTGCAGTTCTGGATCAGCTTCTCCACCTGCGTGGCCGCGATCTTATCCACGATCGGAAACCCGCGCGGCGTGGTCGGCGTGCTGTGGTCGGTGGTCGCGATGGTCAGATCAGGCCGCCGCACCTTCAAGCCCGCGCGCGCGCAGTCCGTCGAAGGCCTGCGGCGACGTCACTTCATGCACCAGGTGCAGATCGATATAGAGCAGCGCTGGGCGCGTCCGGCCGCTCCGCAACCACATGGTTGTCCCAGATCTTTTCGATGATCGTACGAGGCTTCTCATATTGCTTCCGCTACTGCGTCTCCTACTTCTGACGTCGTCGCCGGCTTGCCCGCCGGCTTCAAGTCCGCCGTCACGCGGCCCGAGTTGAGCACCGTCTCCACCGCGCGATTCACCGCCGCCGCTTCTTCTTTCAACCCGAAACTGTATTCGAGCATCGCGGCCACCGATCCGATCGCGCCAAACGGATTCGCTTTGTTCTGTCCCGCGATGTCGGGCGCCGAGCCGTGCACCGGCTCGTACAAGCCCACCCACGCGCCGGACGGCTTCTTGTCGCCGATGGACGCCGACGGCAGCATGCCAATGGATCCAGCCAGCACGGCTCCCTCATCACTGAGGATATCGCCAAACATGTTTTCCGTGACCAGCACGTCAAAGCGCCGCGGATTCAGGACCAACTGCATCGCGCAGTTGTCCACCAGCAGATGATCCAGCGCGACATCGGGAAACTCCTCGGCCACTTCAATGATCACCTTGCGCCACAGCTGCGAAGTCTCGATCACGTTGGACTTGTCGACGCTGGTCACCTTCTTGCGCCGGTTGCGCGCCAGATGAAACGCCATGCGCGACACACGCTCGATCTCGGGCCGCGTATAGGACAGCGTGTTCACTGCGCGCTCGTCCTGGCCCGTTCCGGAAATCCCGCGCGGCGTGCCGTAATAAATCCCGCCGGTCAGCTCGCGCACGATGATCATGTCGACGCCGTCCACCAGTTCGTTCTTGAGCGGCGAGGAATCGAGCAGCGCCTTGTACGATCGCACCGGCCGCAGGTTCGCGTACACGCCCAGCACCTTGCGAATCCCGAGCAGGCCCCTTTCGGGGCGTTTATCCGGAGCGACATTATCGAACTCCGGCAGACCCACCGCGCCCATCAGCGTCGCATCGGCCTTCAGCGCCAGATCGATGGTCTCCTGCGGCAGCGGACCGCCGGTCTTATGAATCGCGATCCCGCCCAGCAAGCCCTCGCTCAGCACCGGCTGGTGATGGAACTTGCTCGCGACTTTGCGCAGTACTTTGACTGCTTCGCGCGTGACCTCGGTGCCGATCCCGTCACCGGGGAGAATCAATATGTTGAGTTGCATTTTTCCGAACCGCGTGCGTTCGCAAGCGGATTAGTCATTCGCGGCGGCGGCCTTCTGGCCCACCACTTCGTGCAGCAGCGCCAGGATCTCATCGTTCCGCACGCCCTTCTTGCGATCCGCCAGCGCGGTGAAGCGATGGTACAGCACGTCCAGCTCGTCTTTGTCCGAGCTGAAAGCCGAGATCCTCAGCGCGCTTGTTCAGCGCATGCCGGCCGCTGTGCTTGCCCAGCACCAGCTTGCTCTCCGGCACGCCCACGCTCTTCGGGTCGATAATCTCGTACGTCGTGCGTTCCTTCAGCATTCCATCCTGATGAATGCCCGCTTCGTGCGCAAAAGCATTCTCGCCCACAATCGCTTTATTGGGTTGCGGCCCAAAGGTGATGGTCCGCGTCGAGAAGCTGGCTGGTCGCGTAAATGTGCTCGGTCACGATCTTGGTTTCAAACGGCAATTTGTCCGGGCGCGTTTTGAACGCCATCACGATCTCTTCGAGCGCCGCGTTTCCCGCCCGTTCGCCGATCCCGTTGATGGTGCATTCGATCTGCCGCGCGCCCGCTTGCACCGCCGCGATCGAATTCGCCACCGCGAGACCCAAGTCGTCGTGGCAATGCACGCTCACGATCGCGCTATCGCCCAACGCCCGCACCATGCGGCCGATCAGCGCGCCATATTCCTCCGGCACCGAATAACCCACCGTGTCCGGCAGATTCACCGTCCGCGCCCCGGCCGCCACCACCGCGCGCGAAACCTGCTCCAGATAATCCCAGTCCGTTCGCGTGGCGTCTTCGGCCGAAAACTCCACGTCGTCGGTATAATTGCCGCGCCAGTTCCACAGCCGCTAACCGCTTCATCCAGAACCTGTTGCTGCGATTTCTTCAGCTTGTACTTGAGGTGAATTTCGCTGGTCGCAAGGAAGGTGTGAATCCGCGGCCGCCGCGCATGCTTCAGCGATGCCGCCGCACGCTCCACATCCAGTCGTGTTGGCCCGCGCCAGCGCCGCCACTTGCACCCAGGGGAACTCACGGCTCACCGCATCCACCGCTTCGAAATCCCCATCGGAGGCGATCGGGAACCCGGCTTCGAGGATGTCGACGCCCAATTCCACCAGTTTTCGCGCCAGTTGCAGCTTCTCGGGTACGGTCATGCTGCAGCCCGGCGATTGTTCACCATCCCGGAGGGTGGTGTCGAAGATATAGACTCGATTGGCCATGGGTCCTCCTGTCTCCTGATCACGCTACTCATTATGGGGGTGAACGCAGATTTGGCAAATTTATAATTCAAGCGATCAGAATAAGCTACAATCATAGCATAAGGATCGCTTATGGAACTCTATCCACTCAAGGTCTTCCTGACCGTGGCGTCGGAGAAAAGCTTCTCCCGCGCGGCCGAGAAGATGCTGCGCACCCAGCCCGCCATCTCGCTGGCCATTCAGAAGCTCGAATCCGATTTACAGGAGAAGCTGATCGATCGCTCGGGCAAAGAGCTGCTGCTCACCGATGCCGGGCGCATCGTCTACGATTACGCGCGCCGGTTTGAGAACCTGGCGGCCGATCTGGAGAACGCGCTCTCGGAGCTGCGCGACAATTCGGCCGGCCGGCTGATCGTGGGCGCGAACGAATCGACGTCGCTCTACTTGCTGGGCCACATCGAGCGCTATCGCCGGCTTTATCCCAAAGTGAAGGTGCAGGTGCGCCGGTCACTATCGAGCAAAATTCCGTCGCAGTTGATCGACGGCGATCTCGAGCTCGGCGTCATCAGTTACGACCCGGAAGACGAGCGCTTGCATTCCATGGTGATCTATACCGATCACCTGGCTTTCGTCGTTTCGCCGCAGCATCGCTTCGCCACGCGCGGCCAGGTGTCGATCAACGAGCTGGGCATGGAGACATTTATCGCGCACTATGTTCTGTCGCCTTATCGCGACGTGGTGCTCAAGGAGTTCCAGCGGCACAAGGTGCCGCTCAATATGGACGTCGAGATGCCGACTGTGGAGACTATCCGCCTGATGGTCCAGCGCAATGAAGGCGTGGCGTTTCTCCCGCACATGTGCGTGGAGCAGGACGTCGCGCAGGACGCGCTGCGCGAGATCAAGGTGAAGGAGCTGAAGGTCGACCGCAAGATCCGGCTGGTGTGCCCGGCCAAGCGGAGTTTGAGCCATGCGGCGAAGGCGTTTTTGGAGTTGGTGAAGGGGGGATGAGCTCGCCGCAAACATCCGAATTTTCAACAACCCGCGGTTATCGATGAACCCCGCTGCGGCGGCGGAACAGTTGTGAAGCCACCATCAGGCAGCTGGAGAGCGGTAGTGAATAGCACGTGACTGAGGACGCTTAACGGGGCGCGAAAGTCACGTCGAAAGGAACTAGTCTGCCAATTTTCGGCAATTGCGCGTTCAGCCATTCTTTGTATTGCTCCGGGGACGATATTCGCCGCGTGGGCTCGCGTCACGTTTTCGCGCAGGAAAAATGATGCGGCATCTTTTGCAGCGCGCCATATAAAGCTATATGTTTGCCCAATCGAAAACGCATTTAGAACCGCCCGCAAGACTGAACAGGTCTTTTCCCCTTGGCTCGATCCGAACCCGTGATCAGACATTACAACCTGGAGATATTGAAGACATTCCTGGAGTGTGCGATGTCTCTTTGCATCTGCGAAGCTTCCGTGTGCCACTCGTCAGGCCATGGCTCCGATCTAAGCCGCGCTTCCAGCGCCTCCAATACGGACGTCGGCGAAGGGCCGCCATCGGAGATCGGCAAGATCCAGTGAACCTTCGCCGGATAAAACGTGGTCAATTCGTCGGCGACGATTACCACCGAATCGGTCCGCGACCCAGGGTGGATGCACGTCAGTCCACGCCGATACAAGTGGGTGAGTATCTCCTGGTCCTGCGCTTGTGTAGGTGATAACTGCCCTTGGTTAACGCAATCGAGGGGTGTGATGAAGGACAGATCCTCCGCGCCTCGTGCTCGTAATAGGCTGATCAGGTACACTGTGTCGCGAAAAGAGAGCCGGTCCGTAGACCAGCCCTTCCGCCTCGTTTCCTCTAACTCTCTTACGATAATTGATTTGGTGCGCTCAACCGCCCCACGCAGATCGTACTCTTTCGCGATGCGTTCAGCCTCGACGCAAGTCAGACAAATCCGGGGCCCGTTCCAGTATCGACTTCGGTGTGAGCCCGAGCGGCTAGTGAGAAAGTCTGAGCGGCTGTTAAAACGCTGGGGCCGCTTGCACTGGGAACACAAGTCTCCGCTGTCATACGCCACGCAACACTTGGCGACTGTCGTCGCCATTTTCCAGACCGGAACATCAAACGAAGCGGACAATGACGCGACGGTATGCAAAAATTTTCCGTCCGTATTATGTGCCCAGTATTTTCGGCAAAGTTCTTGGAGTTTTTCGTCGTCAGTGTGGAACTGAATTTCGATTCCCGTCATGGACAACAATTCCTCTATCTTCTTGCGTCACCAGGAAGCAAGGCGTTTGGGGGGAGGGTGATTAGCTTTATTGGATCACATTCGAGGTGACCGCCACAATTCAAGGCCAGCGAGCCTATTTACGGAGCGCTTCTAGGCAGCACTTCGCAAGGGACCCACCGAAACGAGCGGGTGACCTTTCTTCGGCATGGGTTGCTGGCACAGGAAACTTACGCCAGTAGCTTGTCGTAGTCCGCGTGCGTCCCGATCCAGAACCACGTCAGAACATCGCCATCGCGAACAGCCAATGCTCGGTAGGAATATGAGACGCGGACCGACCAGAATAATCCAACCTGTTTAAATCGCAACGAAGGGTGCCAAGGATTTTTGGCGAACAACGTGTATCGTTGGTCGGCTTGAGCCTGGACTTCTACCGGTAGCCGGTCGTAGGCATCCCAAAAGCGAGAGAGGACCAGTGAACGAAAAGTCACGAAGACCGAGGACGCCGATGTGCAAGGCCTTCTTCGAGGGGTCGGGCCTTGCCTTCGGAGATTTCGCGACGGATCTCCCTCGCGAGCGATTCGCCCTTGCCGCCGGGCGCGAAGTCACGTCTAATATCCTCATCCCACGCCGCTTCTTCCATCTCCTCAAACCAGCCAGCGAGCTTCCATCGTTCCTGCTCCGGCAGATGCTTGATCGCTTCCTTGATGGCTTCGAGCGTCATACAGTCAACGTAACATAGGCCGCGCATTGCTATTGTGGATAATGGCCACGAAACCTGCCCCCGACAAGACCAGACGAGCTACGGCTCAGAAGCCCGCACGCCGCCGGGTTGCCCTAAAGAAAGAGCGCGGGGTCTGGGTCTATGAGGGCGAAACGACCGAGTCTTCCGTCGTGGCCGTCATCGATCGTGAGCGGATGAAACGCCTTCGCGCACTGACCAAGTGAGTGTTGACTAAGTGAGTGCCCCGCCGCGAATCGCCGCGTGATATGATCCCCAACTGGTACCACAAGGAGGTTGCATGAAGTCCATATTTGGCGCTCTCATCATTGCGGTCGCCGCATTTCCAGCGGTCGCAGCCGACGGGCCGATTCCCTGGGCCTACGCCATTCCGCCCGCGCCGCCGGCCGGTGCACCTCCCGCGGCGCCAGCCGCGCCCGACACCAGCGTGAAACATCTCGCCGGCAGCAGCGGAGCGTTTACGCGCGCGCAAATCTCGGACCGCTTCGGCCCGGCCGACTGGTATCCGGGCGATCATCCCGCCATGCCGGACGTGGTCGCGCACGGCAAGAAGCCGGACGTGTGGGCTTGCGGCCTGTGCCATTATCCTAACGGCAAGGGCCGGCAGGAAAACGCCGGAGTCGCGGGCTTACCGGTCGAGTATTTTATCCAGACGATGCACGATTTCAGGGACGGCAAAAGAAAGAGCTCCGAGCCGCGCAAGAACAACACCAAACTCATGATGACCTTCGCCAAGGGAATGACCGACGACGAGATCAAGGCCGCCGCCGAGTATTTCGGCGCCATGAAATGGACGCCCTGGATCAAGGTGATCGAAACCACCACGGTTCCGAAGACGCATAACTCCAACGGCATGTTTCTGGTGGAAGGCAATGAAAAGGAGCCGCTCGGCAAGCGCATCCTCGAAACGCCGGAGAATGCCGAGGCCACTGAAGTCCTGCGCGACCCGCACTCCAGCTTTTTCGCCTACGTGCCGCCCGGCAGTATCAAGCGCGGCGAGGCGCTGGTCACCAAGGGCAGCCAGCAAGACCACGCAGTGCGGTGCTTGCCATGGCGCGGATCTTAAAGGACTCGGCCCGGTGCCGGGAATCGCCGGCCGTTCGCCCAGCTACTTAATGCGGCAAATGTATGACATGCAACAAGGCGCCCGGAACGGCACGTGGACTCAGCTGATGAAGCCCGTGGTCGCCAATTTGAGCGAAGAAGAGATGCTCGACATCGTGGCGTACACGGCATCGCGGAATCCCTAGGGACAATCGCCTCGGCACCGGACCTTGCTTAACGTTTCGTAAAGTCTGTAACCAATGCTCACGCTGCGCGTCGGCAACCTTGTAGAATAAAGAAGCTCGTTTTGCGTGTCTCCGGGTTTTTCGTTCCAATTTGCATGACTTCACACCTCCTATGCCTGCTCATCGTTCTTACTCGCGTGTGGTTTCGCGGCTATGGGCCAAGACGCGACGCCGCCGGCGACTCCATCCGATCCACCTACCGTCCAGCCCGGCCAAACGCAACCACCGCCCGCCTCCCGACAAGCGCATTTTCGGCGTTCTTCCCAACTACCGGACTGCGAATGCAACGGCGGTCTACATGCCGATCACCGCCAAGCAGAAGTTCACCATCGCCGCCAAGGATTCGTTCGACTATCCGCTGGTGGGCCTGGCGGCCGTTCATTGCCGCCTATGGACAGCTGGACAACTCCCATCCGGCATTCGGCCAGGGATGGGCTGGCTACGGCCGGCGAGTGGGCACCACGTATGCCGATCAAGCCATCGGCAACATGATGACGGAAGGCATTTTCCCCAGCATGCTGCATGAGGACCCGCGCTATTTTCGCCGCGGCTACGGCGCTTTCTGGTCGCGGACGTGGTACGCCGCCACTCGCGTCTTCGTCACGCACACGGACGCCGGCGGCACTCGCTTCAACTTCTCGGAAGTTCTGGGCAACGCCACCGGCACCGCGATCTCCAACGCGTACTATCCCGACGACCGCACGGTGGGTGATAACGTGGAAAAGCTGGGCCAGCAGATTGGCATCGATGCCGTTTCGCAAGTGCTGAAGGAATTCTGGCCCGACCTCAAGCACAAGCTTTTTCACGGCCCGAACCCGAATCCCACCGCCGCCGAACTTCTCGGGTCACGGCCCTAGGGCCGGGCGTTAGCTGACCTTTTTCTTCGGCGCGGGCGCTCTTCCCCGTCACCGCTCGAATGCGCGCCTCAATCTTGCGGGCATCCGACTTGCGCCGCATCTTTTCAACAAATCGGCGTAATCCAGCGCAGTCTGCGCCAGCAGTTCCAGGTTGTCGTCGGTGCTGCTCAAGAACGGGGGACGCTTGCCGCTCAACACGCCTTTCTTATCCAGAATAGTCAGTGACAGCCGGTAGAGTGGTTCGGCGTCCGTCAAATTCTGCTTGCTGACATAAATCGCGGCCAGCGTATTCAAGCTCGCCACCGTTTCGCTTTCGCGCGCCGTCAGCACCTGCTGGACCAGCGGTTCGGCGTCCACCGGCCGATTCAGAGCTTCATAGAGTTCGGCCACCTTCTCATATTTCTCGGCCAGCTCCGCGCTGCCCGGCTTCAGCTCCTTCATCCAGATGAACAGCGCCCGCTCGCTTACCGTTTGCGCGTCCGCGAAGCGCTTCTGCCCGGTGTAGATGGCCGCCAGTTTGTCCAGATTCTTCGCCACCTCCACATGGTTCGGTCCCAGGTTGCCCTCCCGAATGGACAGCGTCCGCTTGAGCAGCGGTTCGGCGTCCTTATCTTGCTCGAGGCCAGCGCCGCCAGCGCGTCCAGCGTGGGAAGCAGCTCCGGACTGCTCGAGTGAAAACTTCTTCTGCTGGATCTTGAGCACCCGTTGATACAAGCCCTCCGCCGCCGGCAGATTGTGCTTGGCCGCGTCCACGCGCGCCAGTTGGCTCAAATCCGGCGACCAGCTCGGCGCTCTCCGGGCCCGCAGCCTTCTCGCGAATGGCAACTGCCCGCGCCAAAAACTTTTCCGCATCGGGATATTTTGATGCCGCCTCTAGCACTCTGGCCACTTGCTCCAGAGACGGCACCAGCTTGGGATCATCGTCTCCATACTCTCGCTCCATGATCCGCAGCTCACGCGCGATCAGATCCGCCGCCTGATCGTATTTCATCTGCGCGAAGCTCACTCGCGCCACGTCGTCCACCGCTGGAATGATCGCCGGGTTCGCACGCCCCAGCATGTCCTCTTTCAGCTCCAGCGTTTTTTGGTAGACCTTTTCGGCTTCGGCATAGCGTCTCTCGGCCGAATAGTAGTCCGCCAAATCCTCATGAGCCTTCGCCACGCGGGGGTCCAGCGGCTTCCACTGCGCCGCTTCGCTTACCGCCGCCAGCAGCGTCTTCTCTTTTGCTGCAACGGACCCAGGCGCCGCCGCTTGCGGTTTGTCCAGACTCTGTGCGCTGGTCACAAACCCAGCCAAAGTAAGTACTAGAACGAAGTTGACGATCGTTACACGCGGTCGAGGCTTCATGTTGCCTCTTGAATCGACAGAATGGCTGCGGCTATATAGGTAGAACAATTGCACTAAGGCCCAAATGAAACTATCCCGGTTTGAGTTGGATACCGCCGGCCATCGTCTTTGCAACAATCTGTGCGAACTTTCGCCTTCTCGGCCACTTCTACCTAGGTGATCCCTGCTCTATCCTTCTGGTTGCGGTTGTTCGGTGTTGGGCTGGCCCAATGCGACGCGGGGGTGGCTGACTGCCTCTTTCCCCTGGCGGCGATCATTCTGGTCAGCGGGCTGGACGACCTGGCTTTGGACGCCGTTTGCCTGTGGGCCTGGCTTAGGCGACGTCTCCCCGCGAACCCGGCCGTCGTCGGCTTCAGGTGAAAAGACCATCGCGATCTTCGTCCCGCTCTGGCACGAGTACGCCGTTATCGCCGGGATGGTGGAGCACAACGTCTCCGCGATACATTACGGCAACTATCATTTCTTTATTGGCGCCTACCCGAACGACGACCCCACGCTCGATGCCGTCCGCGATCTGGAATCCCGTTTCCCGCGCGTCCATCTGGCCGTTTGTCCGCACAACGGACCCACTTCCAAAGCCGACTGCCTGAATTGGATCTATCAGCGCATGCTGCTCTTCGAGGAGCACCACGGCACTCGCTTCGACATCGTGGTGACGCACGACGCCGAGGATCTGATCCATCCCCAGGCCTTCTCTTTGATCAATGCCTACGCCGACGAGTACGACATGGTGCAGATCCCCGTGCTGCCGCTTCCCACGCCGCTCGGCGACCTGGTCCACGGCATTTACTGCGACGAATTCGCCGAATGGCAGATCAAGGACATGCGCGCGCGCCAGCTCATGGGCAGCTTTGTTCCCTCCAACGGAGTGGGCACCGGATACACGCGCCAGGCGCTCGAAATGCTGGCCAACGCCGAGCACAATCTTATCTTTGAACCCGCCTGCCTGACGGAGGATTACGAGAACGGCCTGCGCCTTCACAAGCTCGAATGCAAGCAGATGTTCGTGCCGCTCACGACAAAAGCACGGTGCGAGCATCGTGGCCACGCGCGAGTTCTTCCCGCGCACCAGGCGTTCCGCCATTCGGCAGCGCTCCCGCTGGATCCTGGGCATCGGCCTGCAATGCTGGGAACGCAACGGCTGGCGCGGAAGCGCTGTCCGAACGCTATTGGTTCTGGCGCGATCGCAAAGGCCTGCTCGGAAATCCGCTCAGCCTGCTCAGCAACGTCGTTTTCTTTTACGGCGTGCTGACCTGGGTGACGGCACAAATCGCGGGCGCTCCCTGGGGACTCGCGAAGTATTCGCTGCATCCTTCCTTGCTCATCGCCACACTGGCCATCCAGATCATCCAAAGCAGCGTGCGCATGGTGTGCTCGGCCCGGCTTTACGGGCCTAGGTTTGCGCTTTGCGTCCCGCTACGCTCGGTCTACGGCAACTGGATCAATACAGTGGCCACCTGGAAAGCTGTCCGCTCCTACGTGCTGCGCCCGCATTCGCCATGAGCCGCTGGTGTGGGTGAAGACCGAGCACGCCTACCCGTCGCGAGCGCGCTGGTGGAGCACAAGCGCAAGCTCGGCGAGATCCTGATCGGCTCGGGCTATGCCGAGGAATCGGACGTCCGCCGCGCGCTGGAAAATCTGACGCCGGGAACGCGCCTGGGCGAATATCTGGTGCAGCGCGGGGCCATTACCGAAGACGAGCTGTACGAAGCGCTCAGCCTGCAACAAAGCCTGCCTTCGGGACGCCTGGAACCGTGGGTGATCAGCAGCAACGTGGCCCGCGCGCTGCCCCGCCGCGTGGTGCGCGATTGGCGGGTGCTCCCTTTCCGCATCTCTTCCGGCAACATGTTTCTCGCCAGCCCCGAAATCCCTACCGACGATCTCACGCGCATTCTGCGCGGATTCACTCGCCTGTCGCTGCGGTTCCATTTGGTGACGCCGCAGAATTTCGAAGAGCTGGCGGCGAATTTGTTGTAGATCACGGCTATCGCGGTGCACTCGTACCACTCCCTTACGGTCGTGGCTCAGTAAGCAGCGCGGTTGCCCGATCGATCTGCTGCGCCATCGCCTCCAGCGTCTGCGCCACAATCGGAATCTGTGCGTTGCCATCGTCCCAGCGCCGCTCCTCGATCGCTTCGCGCACCCCAGGAATCGTTTTCACATCGTAGCCCGTGTAGTATCCGGGCGCATAAATTTCATGTTTATACCACGGACGCCGCGGCAGTCCCTCCGGCCGAAGTAGCGCGCGATCGCATTGTATGAAGATCTGATCCAGTTGCTTCCTGGTGTCCAAAGGCAACGGAGCCGCCGCTTTGCGTTCCTGCTCTTCAAACAGGCGCGCGCTGGTCCGCAGCCGCGCGACCGTGTTTTCGAGCGGAGCAAAGTTCAGGAAAGGCACAGGGCTCTTGGGCCCAGGCAGGACCGGCGCCCTCGGATCGGACGCCAGCTCAAACGAACCATCGGCGATCGAGCGGTTGCGGTCCTCCGTCTCCGTCCGCATGGTGTCCGCCATCTTGACCAATTCATCCACGTAACCTGCCACGGCGCGAACGAACCCATCGAAGCGAACCGGCAGGGTTTCCGCATTCGCCAGGCGCATGGTGATCCGCCCGCCGAGCTGCGCTAGCGCTACCGCATATTGAAAGTCGGGGTCGTCGAACTTGGTGTAATGATCATACGAATCGTAAATGGAATGATATGATCCGTCGCTCTCACTCTCGCCGCCGAACGCAATGTCCAGCGTCGCGATCCCCAGGTGCTGCAGAAAAGGCGTGTAGTCGGACCCCGTCCCCAGCGCCTGCAGCGTGAAGTCCTGTTTTTCGCGTGCGGCCTGTTTCTCTTCGGGCTTCCCATTGACCACCATCGCGGCCCGATAACGGTCCAGCGTGGAAACCTTGCGCTCGGGATCTGTGACGTCGCGCGCCGTCTCGTTGACGAAATGTTCCAGCGTGTGCGATCCGCCGAGTTCGAGCGTACCCCGTCCGCTCACGTCTGAATTGATATAGGCCACCGCGTGCTGGCCCAGTTCGCTCGCGTGGAACTCGGCCCATTCGGTGGAACCCAGCAGCATTGGCTCCTCGCCATCCCAGACGGTGTAGACGATCGAGCGCCGCGGCTTCCAACCCGCCTTCACCAGTGCCGCCACGCTACGGGCTTCTTCCATCATCGGTACCAGTCCGCTCAACGGATCGGACGCGCCGAACACCCAGGCATCGTGATGATTGCCGCGTAGAACCCACTCGTCGCTCAGCTCGCCTCCGGGTAACCGCGCGATCACATCGTAAGCCGGCGTAAGCTTCCAATCGAACTGCAGCTCGAGATGCACCACCGCGGGACCTGGGCCCAAATGATACGTGAGCGGCAGCGCTCCGCGAAATGCCTGCGGCGCCACCGGCCCTCCCAGCGCTTCCAGCAGCGGAGTCGCATCGGCGTAAGAGATCGGCAGCACCGGAATTTTTGTGATCGTTTCGGCCTTCTCTCGCGGCAGCCGTTCGGCATCCTTGGTCGCGCCGATGCCAGGTGTCAGCGGATCGCCAGGATATACCGGCGCATCCAACACGCTCCCGCGCTGAGCGCCGTTGGCCGGGCGGAAACCACCTTTAGGATACGCGTCGCCTTGGTAATAGCCGTCGTCGCGCGGATCGGAATAAATCAAGCACCCCACCGCTCCATGCTCTGCGGCCACCTTCGGCTTGATGCCTCTCCAGGAGTGGCCGTAGCGGGCAATGACGATTTTTCCTTTGACGTCGATGCCGCGCTCCGCCAGCGCCTCATAATCCGCGGGCACTCCGTAGTTGACGTACACCAGTTGCGCGGTCACGTCGCCATCAATGGAGAACGCATTGTAGACCGGCAGTTGATCCTGCCGCAGGCCCGAGGTCTTGTCCTCCGGAAGAGCCGGTTCCTCCAGCTTGGCGACAAAGCGCCGCGGCTGGGTCATCTCCACGCGCCGCAGCTTGGGCGTGGGAAACAGCGGATAGAAGGTCTCGATGGCTGTGTCGTAGCCCCAGGACCGAAACTGCGCGGCAATGAAATCGGCGTTTTCTTTGTCCGCCGGCGACCCCAGATGATGCGGCTTCGCCGACAGCCGCTCCAGCCAGGTTTGAAGATCGCTGCGATTGAGCGACGCGTCGAACTTCTTCTCGCGGTCCAACTGTTCCGTCGCTGCCGTGTCGCTGAATCCTGTGAGGTGCAGGGGCGCAGGTGTTTGCGCGCACAATAACCACGCGAGAGTGTAGAGGGCGAGCAGCTTCTTCATTACGGCGATTGTCGCATGCTAGTGGTGAACACTGCCCGCTGCGCGGGATAGCAGAGATAGGTGTGCAGGATGTATTTGGGGCTGGATTGCGGAGGCAGCCCCGCATGGGGAAACAGCCAGATCGGCGGAAAAGCCAGCAGCTTGCCCGGTTCCGGCGCGATGGAAACGTCCAGAGTGGGGAACACGGTCTCGCCTCCGGCCGTGGCATTCAGATAAATGATCGCCGTCATGAAGCGTCGGGCCGCTACTTCTCCCATGACGTCCACGTGCAGCGGAAAACGGTCGCGCCCGTTGGGAAGATAGCGCTTCATGCGCAAATGCTCGAACGAAAAACTCATCGGCCAGAAGCGCGCATTTAACGCCAGCTGATATTTATTGAAATAAGAAAGAAAGACCGGCACAAGAATCTTATTCTCATCGGGCCACTGTTGCGTAATGTTGAGCTGGCGGAAGCTATACCCGGACGCAAGCTGGCAAGCTTCCTGTTCCCCGGACGCCTCGAAGCGGTTAATCAAAGTCTGGCAGTGTTCCGGAGGAAGCGTGCCGGAAAAGACTTTGATGTGATCGGAAAGTAGGTTATTCGTCACGATCCGCCAATGGATGGTGCGGCGCGGCCGGAAAAATTCTCAATGCGGCACCTTGGGCGCCGGTTAGCGTAGCGCCCGGGAATGCCAGCGGTACGACACCATCCCGAGCAAGTAGGTGACGGCGGCCATGAACACCACCGTGGTGAAGCCCATCCTCATCGCTACCACGATGGCGACGATGGAGGCGAGCACGCTGGTGACGCCATTGACGCCCCACGCCCACGCGATAAAGTTGGGGTTCAATTTCTGAAGCGACTTCACCGCCGTGGGAAATGGCAATCCAAGCAGAATGCCAACCGGAAACAAACCGAGCAGCGTGATAGCGGCGCGCGCCGCGAGCGGAAGTTGCATCAAGCGCGGGTGCAACAGGTGGGTGACCGTGAGCCAAATCAGGATGGCCGCGGCGATGATCGCGGTGGCGAAGGAAATCACCCACACGGCGGGCAGCCGCGCCAGCCTTCCGGAGATCGCGGCTCCGATCCCGCTTGCCACCAGGAGACCGGCCAGCACCAGCGCCAGCGAATAAGCCGGATCGCCGACGAACACGTTAAGAACTTGCATCGATCCCACTTCGAACAGCATGTAGCCGGCGCCCAGGCATGCGAAGAAGAGTATCAGCGGAACCGCGCCAGGAGTGTTCAGGCCGCGCCGCTGAAACAGCCAGAGCGGCACCAGAATGCAGCCGACGCACATCACACTACAGATCGCGAGCAGTAGGTAGAGAACGTAGTAACCGGCGGGACCGCGAATGACTTTCAGATCGACGCTGAAGCTGTTCGGGTCTATCAGGTGGGCGCCCGGCTTGAAGTATTCGAAGAAAAAGGGCCGGTCGTCGTAAACGGGATCTATACGAAACTGGTACCCCTCGACGAAGGACTCTCGTTCCGGCGGGGGCGCGGTGAGCACCTGGTTGTAAACGCTCCGTGCAAAACGCGCGGTCGGATCTCGATCAGCCTGTTTGCGTTCCATATCCGCTTGGATGTCGGGCGGAAAAACCTTCGGCATATAGGCAATGGATAGCGTCGGGCTTCCTGCGATGGCGGCCTGCACTTCCTGCACCTCGGCCGCGGTGAAAGGCCTCTTCTTGACGAACGTGGCGGCCCAACGATAGATACTGTATTTACCCCAGAGGTCATCGGACACCACCAGAATGCATTGTTCGGGATGCGCTATCCCCATGCGCTCGGAGGCTTCGCGGAAGATATTGGCCAGCCTGAGACTTTCGCGCGGACCCTGGAAGAAGAACCAGCGATAGATCGCCGCGGTGCCATCCGGCTTCAAAGCGCGGAGGTAATCTTGCATCGCTTCCACTGTGTACAGGTAATTCTCCGAAAGCACGTAGGCGCCCGAATTCAGCGCGGAAAACGTGTCTACGCCACTCATCACGATGGTGTCGTAGCTGTTCTGCTTGGAACGAAGATAGTTTCGGCCTTCGGTCCGGATCAGGTTCACGCCGTCCCACTTGGGCCATTGCAGCCAATCCCGGTACGGGCCCTTATCCAGAGCGACAGTAGCCTGATTGATCTCAACTCCTGTGACGTGCTTGGCGCCGTACACTCTCGCCGTCACCATATCCAGACCGCCGCCGACGCCGATGATCAGCGAATCTTCCGGCTTTTTATTGAGCAGGTAGGTGAGCGAGAGTGCGCTGATGAGTTTGCCCTGGCGGCCCTGGTCCAGCGCCCAGGCCACGTGATGCGGCCCCCACAGCATGGTGAACGCGTCCGCGTCCTGGGTGATCATCTTCGAATCGGCCGGATCGGGCGAGGGCGTGAGGAATGCCAGGTCCCGCACCGAGTCAGACCACAGATCGATGCGATTAATCGGCGTCCATTCGGTAGCTTCCACCTTGGCGGTGGTAATGCCGGGTTGGTAGGCTCGCGCCAGCGTTTTGTACGCCTCGGGCGTGTTACCGATCAGGTGCTTGTTCACCAACAGCACGGACAGCAGACAGACGGCGGCGACGCCCAATCGCCAACCGATCCCCAGCACCCGGTGGCTGAATATCAGGAAACCGGCGAATGCCACACCACTCGACAACCATATGAACCAATCCGCGCCGAGCGGCCACAGGAGCAGCAGAAAAGCCATCACCGCTCCGCTGCTGCACGCCAGGTCGATGGCATAGAGCCTGCCAATGGACTTCGCCCGGATCATGAACACCCAACCCAAGACGCCGCCGGAAAATAAAAATGGCATGGTCAGCGCGATGTACGAGACGACGAGCTTGGCTGTGGTTGGCGAATTCGGGAAGTAACCTGGAATGCGGCTCACGGCTGCCAGGCAGGCAAACGACGAGATCGCGAAGGCACCCGCCAGCAGCGAAATCGCGCGTTCCGGATTTGCACTCCGGGATGAGAACAGGCCTACGAAGACTCCCGAGATGCCGAAGCCGAGAAGCGCGACCGTCACTGTGAGGTATACGACGTGGTTGTAATACAGGTACGACAGGATGCGCGTTTGGATCAGTTCCAAGCCCAAGCTGGTTGCTGCAACACATGCGACCAGGATGTAGGTCCTGGGCCCGGCGGCGGATTCCGGGAGCTCCGGAGTTTGAGGCGCCGAAGCCATTTGAGTCGCAAATCCTGTTTCTTGGGGCATAAGTTTGTGGATGCTTCTCTCGGCGGATTGCTTCTTAAATAAGTAGACCAAAATCGGGGCGGGTCTCGCTACAATGTGTCCCATGGACTCTTCGCGTAAGCCCTGGACCCGCGAGGAGTGCATCACGCTCGAAGCCTCCGGGCTGTGGGACCAACAGCATCTGGAATTGGTTCATGGGAGTTGATCAGCAAGCTGGGCAAAAACCGTCCCCACGTGAATGCCCTTGTCGCCGTACAAGCCTGGTTGGTGCGAACCTTTGGCGTTCAGTTTGTCAACTCGGCAGCGCCAATCGACGTCGCTCCCGAGGACAACCCAACCAACGAGCCCACAACAATAGCGGAATTGGCGCTGCGATCTGCTGAATTAGCCAGCCCAGAAAACCAGCCTCAGGCGCGATTTCCGTGCGAAACATCGATGCGCCGGACTGTTGCGGGTCCATAAGCCGTTCCCCAGACCCTCTTATCACGCGTGCTGCGGTAACATGCCTTAGTGCAAACCACCGTGAAACAGCCGCCGCCGGAGATGACCGTCAAAGCGGTTTCGCTCGGCATCTTCTTGGCCTTCGTTTTCGGATCGGCCAACGCCTATCTGGGAATGAAAGCCGGCCAGACCGTTGCCGCCACCATTCCCGCGGCCGTCATCGCGATGGCGCTCTTTCGCATCCCGGCGTTTCGCGGCGGCATTCTGGAGCAGAACATCACGCGCACCGCGGCCTCGGTCGGCGAAGCGCTGGTGGCGGGCGCCATCTTCACCATCCCCGCGTTCATGATGGTGGATATCGGCGGCCAGCGCCTGTGGACCGATCTGCGCTCGCACTATTGGGAAGCCACGCTCATTCTGCTGGTGGGCGGATTGATCGGCGTGTTCTTCATCATTCTCTTGCGCCGTCCGCTGTGCGTGGACGCGCCGCTGCCGTGGCCGGAAAGCGTCGCGAGTTACGAAATCGTCAAATCCGGCGAGGCTTCCGAGACTAAAGCTCCGCGCTACATCTTTGGCGCGCTGGGATTCGGCGGACTCATCGAGATCCTCACCGACGAAAAGGGCGCGCAGATTTTCCGCGAATATATCGAAGGCTTTCTCAAATTTCCGCGCTCCGTGATCCAGCATTTCGACTTCGAAAAGAAACCCATCGGCGACGTCACTCATTTCGGCGGCATCCCGTGGTCCACGCCCAGCCTTTCGCCCGCGTTGATCGGCATCGGCTACATCATCGGTCCCGAGCTCTCGTCCATCAACGTCTCCGGCGGCATCATCGCCTGGTGGATTCTGATTCCGCTGCTGCTGTTCTTCGATCCCGATCTGCCGCGCCGCATCGGGACCAATGATCCGGCCGTAGCCGCCAATACGGTTTGGTTCAACGTGGTGCGGCCCATTGCCGTCGGCACCATGCTGGTGGGCGCAGCCAGCACCATGTACTCCATGCGCGAGTCACTGTGGACTTCACTGCGTGGAATCTTCACCGCATCCGCCGCCGCCACGCACGAAGCCAAAACTATCGATCCCACCGAGCAGGACATTCCTCCGCGCTGGGTCGTGATCTGCACCGCTGTGCTTCTGATCCCGATCACCGCCATTTATTACTACTTCACCCACGGGATCGTCTCCGCGATCGTCGCGGCAATCATCATGACCGTCACCGGATTCCTGCTGTCTGCGGTCGGCGGCTACCTGGTGGGACTGGTCGGCAGCTCCAACCAGCCGCTTTCGGGATTGACGCTCGCGGCGTTGATTATTGCGGCGCTCGTGATGCTGACCATCGGCGTCACCGGACTCTCGGGCGTCGCGGCCGTGCTCGGCGTCGCAGCCGTGGTGTGCGTGGCATGTTCGGTTTCAGGATCGCTGATTCAAGACTTGAAGGCCGGCCATTTGCTCGGCGGCACGCCCTGGAAAATGGAAGTGGTCGAAATCATTTCGGTGATTTTGCTGGCGTTCTTCTTGATGGGACCCATCATCGCGCTGCACCAGGCCAACCTCGACACCGGCGGGATCGGCGGCCGGGCGCTCCCTGCGCCGCAAGCCGGATTGATGGCGCAACTCGCCAAAGGAATCGTCGGCGGGCAGATGGCTTGGGGACTGCTCGGAATCGGCGCGGCCTTCGGAATCGCTTTGCTGTTGTGCGGCGCGCGCTCGCCGATGCTGATCGCCGTCGGAATGTATCTGCCGTTCAGTACTTCGTCGGCCATTTTCGTCGGCGGTCTCATCAAGTGGATTCTCAACCGGATTACAGAGAGGCGCAGCGCCGAGCAAAAGCTGCTCATCGAAGAAAAGGGCACGCTGCTCGCTTCGGGATTGATCGCGGGCGAAGCCATCGTCGGCATTCTGCTGGCGGTGGTGTTTCTCACCGGAATTCCGGCCATCGCCACGTTCAGCTTTGCCCCGGCCTGGGGCGGATGGCTGTCGTTAATCGGATTCGCAGCGATCGCTTATGTATTGATCCGCATTCCGGCCAGCGCCGAGTGATTACTCGTTTATCGACGATGACGGCGTAAACTTCGCCCGGTCCATGAACGCCGCGTACTAAGATTTGTTCGATGTCGGCCGTGCGGCTGGGACCGGTGATCAAAACCATGGAGCTGGTTTGATCGGCGGGGCGGGGAAGAATGCTGAGCAGTTCGTCGAGATTCGCGAGAATGCAGCGAGCGCGGAAAGATCGCGATGTGCGCGGGCGGCAAAAGCGAGACCAGCCGGGCTTCGTTGTGGCTGGAAAGCATCACGAAGGTGCCGGTTGCGGCCAGCGCGTAATCGACGCTGGTGATCCCGATGTCGGCTGCCGGCGCACGCTTCTTTCAGGTCGTCGCGATGCGGTGAAGCCGGAGTGAACCTGTGCGAGTCCAGTGATGCCGCACTTACGTAGAAAAGGCGAATTCGACGCCACGGCGCTCTTTTGGGCCAGTAATTCCGCGATCGCCGGCACAACGGCGGCAGAATCGCGCACCCGAAAGACTTTTCCGCCCAAGTTTTCGAACTTCTGGACGAAGAGATCAGCATAGAGATTGCGGTCCGATCAGAGGGATCCGCAGTGTGGGGGCCGGCAGAGGGGCTGCCTCGAATTGAGGAGGCTGGCCCGCGGCCCTCCTTAAAGCTCTTCGGATATCGCCCAGGATTTGTTCGCGCGCCGTCATTGCCGAGCCTTTCTGGCTGCGCCCACCACTGATGAAAACTCTGTTTCGCCGGCTCAGGCAGCGTGCGCTGGCTGGCCCATTTCTTCAGCGGGCCGATGCGCGGCACAAACGGAAAGAAGATCGATCCCAAGCTCGCCAGCAGCAGATAGATCTTCGGATGAGTCGCGACCCAGGCAAAAAGCTGGAAAGCGAAGCGCTCCATATCCATCTGACTCACTCTTACGTCGCGCTTCCGTCACCTCTTCGCGCAGCTTGAGCAGCAGCTTCGGAATCTCGATTTTGACCGGACAGACTTCGGCGCACGCGCCGCACAGGCTGGAGGCGAACGGCAGCCAGGTATCCTCAGTGACGCCGTGAAACTGCGGCGTGATGATCGCGCCGATCGGTCCCGAGTAAACCCACGGATAATTGTGCCCGCCGATCTTGCGGTACACCGGGCAATGATTCAGGCACGCGCCGCAGCGGATGCAGTACAGCGACTGGCGTTTTTCCGGATCGGCCAGCAACTTGGTGCGGCCGTTATCGAGCAGCAGCAGGTAGAACTCGTCGGGGCCATCGATTTCGGTGTCGCGGCGCGGTCCGGAAAGAAACGACGTGTAAACCGTCAGCGGCTGGCCGGTGGCGCTGCGGCCCAGCAGGTTCAAGAAAACCGCCAGATCCTGCGCGCGCGGAATCACCTTCTCGATGCCCGCGATGGCGATGTGAATCTTCGGCGCCGAAGTGGTGAGGCGCGCGTTGCCTTCGTTTTCCACCACCACGACGGCGCCCGAATCGGCGATCAGGAAATTCGCGCCGCTGACGCCGATTTCGGCCTGCAGGAATTTCTGGCGCAAAACACCGCGCGCTATTTTCGTTTGCTTCTCGATGACCACTTCGTTCTCGACGCCCAGCTCCTTGCGTGAAGACATCGGCGACGTCGATAGCGCGTCAGATGCAGCGCCGGCGCGACGATGTGATACGGACGCTGGTGGGCCAGCTGGAGGATATATTCGCCGAGATCGGTTTCAACGGCTTCCAGTTGATGCTCCTCCAGGCGCTCGTTGAAATGAATCTCCTCGCTGGTCATGGATTTCGATTTCACCAGCATGTGCACGCCGCGCTTCTTGGCGAGATCCAGGACGAAGTCGGCGGCTTCCTGGCCGGTGCGGCAGAAGACGACTTTGCCGCCGTGCGCGATCACGTTCGATTCGAGCTGCTCCAGATAATAATCGAGATTCTCGATGGTGTGCTTCTTGATCGCGTTGGCTTCGTTGCGGAGAGCCTGGTAATCGCGGCAAGAGCCTCCGCGCTGACTACGCCCGCGCGATGATCGATCAGGCGGCCGAGTGGCCGTATAGATGGCAAGCTGCAAGCCGAGGATCGTTGATGCGCCTGCTGATATCGTTCCGGGCTTTCATTTTCGGAGCCTTCATCGGGAGGCCAGCACCTCCGCCAGGTGCAGCGTTCGGATCGGCAGGCCGGCGCGATCGATGACGCCTTGGAGCTGCATCAGGCAACTGGAGTCGATGGAAACCACGGTGGACGCGCCGGTCTTCTGGATGGAATCGATCTTGGTGCGCGCCATGGCGCCGGAGACCTCGGGGAACTTGACGGAGAACGTGCCGCCGAAGCCGCAGCATTCTTCGGCCGCATCCATTTCAGCGAGCGTGAGGCCGTGGACCTTGGCAAGGAGACTTCGCGGGCCGGCTTTGATGCCCAGCTCACGCAGAGCGTGGCAACTGTCGTGATAGGTGACGACGCCGTCGAAGCGCGCGCCGACGTCTTCGACGCCCGCGACTTCGAGCAGGAAGCGCGAAAACTCCCAGACGCGCGGCTCCAAGAGCGATGGCCTCGGCGAGGAGCTTCGGATCATGCTCGAAGAGGTCCGCAAAATGATGCGAGATCATCGACGTGCACGAGCCCGACGGCACGATGATGGTATTCAGAATCGCGGAAGACATCCAGGAAATGCCGGGCGATCTTGCGCGCTTCCTCCGTATAGCCGGAGTTGAAGGCGGGCTGGCCGCAGCAGGTTTGAGCTTCGGGGAAATCGACCTGGTAGCCCAGGCGCTCCAGCACCTCCGTGATGGCGATGCCGACTTGGGGGAAAACCTGATCGACGATGCAGGTGACAAACAGGGAGACGCGCGTGCTCAATCCGGGAGTTTAACATGGTAGATCGTGGAGCTAATCACCGTCGGCGAGATCCAGCCTCGCGAGGAAAACTATCTCGCGCTCGAGCGCGGCAACATTTTGTATTTTCCGCACACGCCGTTCGCGTTGTCCCGAAGAAGAGCGCGAGATTCTTGCGGAGCACGGGGCTTTCTCGCAGCAGCCATCACAAGAACATCGCGTACCGGCCGGCGGAGGACAAGGTGACGGGATTCGATCCGGCGGCGGTTTCCGATCCCGAGAAGCTGCGCGACGGTGATGCGGTCCTATTCCGAGCGAGCGCTGGCGTTCTTGTGGAAGCTGCTGCCGCGCTACATGGAGAAGGCGCGCATCGATTTCGCGAGCTTCCGCCCGCAGGAGGAGGAGGGCCGCGATCTGCCGACCAAGAAGCGCAACGATCTGCTGCACGTGGATGCTTTTCCGACGCGGCCGACGCGCGGCGACATGATCCTGCGATTCTTCACCAACATTCATCCGTCGAAGCCGCGGGTGTGGATGACATCCGATCCGATGGGCGCGCTTGCGCCGCGCTACGCGAATGACGCGGGGCTTGCGGGAGGCGCGATGCATCCCAAAGGGTCGATTGGAAGCCGCATGCTGGGCGCGTTTGGCGGCGTGGAGGCGAAGCGGTCGGCCTATGACCGGTTCATGCTGGGATTCCATGATTATTTGAAATTCAACGGCGAGTATCAGGAAAGCTGCGCGAAGTATCGTTTTGAGTTTCCGCCGGACTCCACCTGGATGGTGTTCACCGATGTGGTGCCGCACGCGGTTTTGTCCGGGCCAATATGCGCTGGAGCAGACGGTGATCGTGGGCCGGGAGAGCCTGGCGGGGCGGGAGAACGCGCCGATCGAGATTTTGCAGCGGTTGTGCGGCCGGCAATTGGCGTAGAGGCGCTTGCAGCGGCCTGCGGCGACCTCGGGATTAGGGATTAGCGATTGGCACCCTATCGAAAGCAGTCCCGCAGGGCGCGAATCAGAACGGTTGCAAGCCGGTCCCACGCGTACAACGCCAGGCCACAGAGTGAGCCCGCGTAGAACCTGATTGCGAAGGTTCGTGAGGCGGCCTCAAGAAGCTGCTCGGGCGAAGCTCCGACCATTGCAGCCGGAACAAGGATCACCATCCTCGCCGGATCCGTTTCCACGGCAAGAAAGAAGCCGCAGCAGGCGCCGAGAACAGCGACGATAGCAACGCCAGCGCGGTCGAACGAACTCAGGGATTCAGTGCGAAGCCCGGTCGTCATGTTTGTCATACATGACGGGAGAATCGCCCGAAAAGTTGGCGTCGGCACGAGCCGACACGGCACGCAAAGTGCGTGCGCCACAAAGCGCCTTCTATTGTCCCGGCCCCATGGACGGTTTCCCGAACCGCGAATCCTCCACCGGTACATTCACCTTCACATCGGTCAGCTGGTAATTATCCCGGCCGTCCAGCCATGAGAACTTGTACTGGAACGGAAACTTGATTCCGTCCACTGCGCGGTAATCGGAGTAATCCACCTGCGAGGGTACGCGGCCAATCGGGGTCCGGCCGAAACGAATCTCGCGCACCAGCAGACCCGACTGCTTGTCGAAGTACAGCGTGACGAGAAGCCCGCGCGGGCCTTGGCCCTGGACCACTTCCACGTCCTTGCCGTCGATGGTATCGGGATAGCCGACCTTTAAATTGGTGAGCACCTGCTTAAGCTGCCCCGGGAAGGCCAGCTCGGCGTCGAAATGGAGCCCGTCGAGCTCGGTGCCGGTCACCTCATACTCGCCCAATAATGCGCGCGGCGTGGTCACCCAGCCGTCTTTTCCGTTGAACGATCTGGTTTGGTTTCCACGGTCCGGGGCGTCTTTGTAAGTGACGCGCACGGTTCTCATATCGGGAGCCTTGGCAAAAATCTGAAACTGGCCGCCGCCCTTCACCTGCACGTATCCGCCCTGCGTTCCAGTGGCGATAAAGCTCTTCAAACCGGCCAATTTCTGCGCTCCGCCGAGAGCCGCAATATATTTGTCGAGAATCGCGGTAGCGGCTGGCTGCGTGTCATCCTTCGCGATAATGTCGTCCTTCTCTTCGTTGGGAGGGCCATAAAGATTATCCAGCGCGATAGTGGTGGCGGGAACGTCTTTTCCGTGATGGCAGGTCCAGCAGCTCACCAGCGGCACTCCGCCGAAATTCTGCTTGTTAATGGTTGCCACCATCTCCGTCATTCTGCGCGCCATCTTCTTGCGATTGGTGTCGTCTTCCCAGACCACTTTGTCGGTGCCGGCGCCGGTGTGGCAGTCCGCGCAATCAAAGCCCAGTGCGGCGGCCATCACGCCCATGCTTCCCATAAAATCGTCCACGGTCAGGCCCTTGAGCGGGCTGGTAGTGACGTTCTTGAAGACCTCTCCCGCCGTCTTCCCTTTCGCCGGCGTGCCTGCCTGTCCGGCCAACGGGATGCCGCTCAGGCAAACGACTGACATTGCAGCGACCGACAGGGTCAGCCGGCTCGACCAAAACTTCATATTTACTTCCTCCCTACAAGGTATGTGAAGGACCTATCGTACTAATGACGGAACTCGGACGCAACCTTGTTACAGGCTGGGCAGGAATGCAGAATTCCAGCAATGCGAGGAATACAAGGGAATCTACCCAAGGCCCGCCGTCGATGGAGGCATTCAGAATTCTGGCTCCTGAATTCTGTCTTTCGTCTTCCGTCTTCTGTGCTAGCGTTACAACTTAGACATGAAATCGACTGTCGAAGCCACACATCCGGACACCGGTTTCTTCGGCCATCCGCGCGGCCTGGCGACGCTGTTCTTCACCGAAATGTGGGAGCGCTTCAGCTATTACGGAATGCGCGCGCTCCTGATCCTGTTCATGACGGCCGGCGTGGCCAAGGGCGGCCTGGGTTTTCCCGTGATGAAGGCGGGCGCGATTTATGGCTTCTACACGGCGATGGTGTATCTGCTGAGCCTGCCGGGCGGATGGGTTGCCGATCGCATCTTCGGGCAAAGGCGAGCGGTGCTGTATGGCGGCATTCTGATCGTAGCGGGGCAGTTTTTTCTGATGAGCCCAGGCGTGGAGGGATTCTATGTGGGCCTGGGACTGTTGATTTTCGGAACTGGCCTGCTGAAACCCAACGTAAGCACGATGGTTGGACAGCTCTATGCGCCGGGCGATCGGCGGCGCGATTCGGGCTTCTCGATTTACTACATGGGCATCAATCTGGGCGGTCTGCTTGCGCCACTGGCATGCGGCTGGGTGGGCGAGCGCATCAGTTGGCGGCTGGGCTTCGGTCTGGCGGGCGTGGGCATGATCCTGGGGATCATCCAGTTTGTCATGGGCGCGAAGTATCTCGGGTCCGCGGGACTCCATCCATCGCCGCCGGCGAGTCCGGAAGCGGGGCGTCGTTTGAAGCGCAATGCGGCGCTGGGCGCGGTTGCTGGCGCACTGATTCTCGGAGCGGTGGGATTGCTCGCGTCGACGGGCCGAATCGAGATAACCGCCGAGCGTGTTTCCGCCGGGCTCGGCATCGTTTTGATCATCGTCTCAGTGGCGATCTTCGCGTGGTTGCTGTTAGGACGAGGCTGGTCGGCGACAGAGCGCCAACGCTCGGCCGCGATTCTGGTGCTGTTTATCGCGTCAGCCGTGTTTTGGGCGGCCTACGAGCAGGGCGGATCCTCGTTGAATCTCTTCGCCGAGCGCAGCACGCGGCACGTGGTGTTGGGCTTCGATTTCCCGCCTAGCTGGTTCCAATTCGTCCCGTCTTTATTCGTAATGTTTTTGGCGCCGGTATTTGCGTGGCTGTGGATCGCGTTGGGTAAACTTGAGCCGTCCAGCCCGACGAAGTTCGCTTTAGCCTTGCTGTTCGGAGGAATCGCATTTGCGATTTTGATCCCACCGGCGAGGGCGGCGATCGCTGGCGCACTGGTTTCGCCCTGGTGGTTGACGGGAACTTATTTTGTGCAAACGGCCGGCGAAATGTGCCTGAGCCCCGTGGGGCTAAGCGCGATGACGAAACTAGCGCCCGCACGCGTGGCGGGCATGATGATGGGGATGTGGTTTGTTTCGATCAGCATCGGCGATTACCTCGCCGGGGTTGCGGCGTCGGTGTACGAATCGATGCCGCTGCCCACGCTGTTTGGCACCGTGGCTCTGGTTTCGTTCGGGGCGGCGGTGCTTCTGGCCGTGCTAATCAAGCCAACGGTGAAATTGATGTCCGGCGTGAAATAGCGAGGCGAATCCATGTCCATTGGTCGCTTCGCGGATTGGTAACGGAGTTCCTGAGGTTTCGCGGTGGTCGCGGTGCCGAGCATCTTGATCCTATGGGCGTGGCCAGGTGCGTAGTGCGAGAGTTCGCGGGCAGTAAAGGCTAGAATCAAGGTGTGGCTCAGACGGTACCCAGTCCGAACATCCCTGAATCGCTCTTCGAGCATAGGCAGGTATTTGCAGACCCTTGGCTAGACAGGTGGGTGATTCCAAATCCCTTTATTTCCGTGCTCTTCGAAACGCTTCTACCAGACGGCGTTGGACTCGCCGACTTCTCGTTCAACAAAGAGCCGGCGAACTTCGCGGAAACGTATCTCAATGTCTCAGTGCGAAAATTGAACGCTGCCGTGCGGATTGGGCTGGATGCCATTACTTACATTGCAGTGAATCCAGATTGGGAGATGGCTCCCCAGCTACTCGAGGTGTTTGAACGGGTTTCAGAAAGGATTCGAGGCGTTGTCGGAGGCCACGTCCAATCTCAGGAGGCGACCTTGGCTTTTCATGTCACGCCCGGGGTGGGCGACTTTCGAAAGAGCACGGCATCCCTCGTCAATCCCGATATTGCAGGCGAAGCTTTATTCTCAGGAATCTCGCTCCATCGAAGCGATGGAGTTTTGGTAATCGATAAATCTCTTCGCTACGACAGCGCGGCCTTCGTGCGTCTTCAACGTCGATTTCCGGCGGACACACCATTTTCCGAAGTGGCCTCACGCTTGTACGAGGATGAGATTTCGGCGCTTCGCCTACTTGGCGTCACGGGTGTAGTCTAGAAGATGAGTATGACGGATGCTCTTTTGGTGTCGGATCAGCAGATCGACGCGGGATTCTTTCCCGAGGCCCGGTCGGGTAGAACTGTTTTCTCGCCTCAGATCCTCTCCCAGGATCTCTTGATGGTGCCGGGGCCGTCCTCCTTTTCGGGGAACAATTCGTTTTACGGCGAGCAAACCATACAGGGATATGGGCTTATCCACCATCAACCGGACCAGTCTGCCGACAGCTTTGGCTCTCGCCCTCGAAATCGCGAAACCACTCTTGATACCCACCTTTGGAGGGCCAAGGCCGCTCTTGAGGAGGCTACCCAATTGAGAGAGCGCATTCGAGAAAAGAGGCACTTCCAAGACGAACTGCAATGGCTGGCCGAAAACAGACACAAGTTCTTCGGGCAATGGATTGCACTTCAAGGTGCGCAGTTGCTTGCCGTGGGTGCAACGGCGAAGGACGTTTTCTCAAAGGTTGCTGATCGGAAGAGCCCTCCACTCGTCGTTAAAATCACCGACGATGAGTTGCCTTTTGCTGGGTGGTAGCCGATGGAGACGCTCAGTTTTCGCGAAAAGTGGAGTTACTCGGCAAGTCAATCCGGGATAGAACTCTGGATCGGCCTGAGCCACGAATCGCGGTCAGTGCGGTTTCTAGCAAAAGTAGACACGGGAGCCGCCTTTTGCATCTTTCAAAGAGAATACGCGGAACAATTGGGTATTGACGTCGAGAGTGGGCAGTATCGTAAGGTGAATACCGCAACAGGATCCTTTGATGTCTACGGCCACGCAGTAACCTTGTCTTGTTTCGACTCGGAATTTGAGTCGCTCGTTTACTTCGCCACACTTGAGGATTTCAGTCGGAATGTTGTAGGGCGTGTGGGATGGCTTGAGCACTTTCGACTGGGTCTTGTCGATCACGATTCGACGCTCTACCTTAGCCATTACGACGATTAGCAGTTGCCTACTGCTGCACGTTGCGATTGAGCCGAGCGCCAGAATACAGGGATGGCTGGCGCTGCCCGGTTCGTTTTTTGGTGTTCACGCTGTTCCACTATGATTAGATTCTTTTATAGAAGAGGAGCGGGCAGGGCGGCCCTTCGCTTAGCCGCGTTGGCTGCGCTGGCTGTCGTCTTGTACGGACAGCCCAAACCCAAAGATCCCAAACCTCAGGACATTGCCGGCTGGGACAAGATCAAATGGGGCATGACGATCGCCGAAGCGCGCTCTGCCTACGGCATCGATAGCCAGGCTGAAAGCACTGACGATTGGACGCTACTGACTCTCAAGCCAGTTAAAATTGGCGACATCAAGCTGAGCGTTCAGATTGGCGCCAGGCGCCCCAGCGAGAAGATTACCTTGGTGCGGCAGTGGTCGTATTTCGGGCTTCCAACGGCGCCGTCATCCGCCGGGCCTCAAGACTTCGACACGCTCCGGACCATGCTGATCCAAAAATACGGCCAACCAGCCAATGAGGAAACAAAAAGAGGAGAGAATTTCCGTTTAATAAAGACGGTTCTCTGGACATTTCCCTCCACTTCGATCCTGATGTCGCTGGAGCAATCGGCATCCTTGCCAAATCTCGGCAACATCTATCTGGACTACACAGCAGCCAGTCACTAGTCTGCGCAGGCGCGTGCGGGCGGCGCCTACAATACAGGAATGGCCCCGCTGCGCGGATCGTTTTGGGTGTTCGTTTTGTATGACGTGGCCGAGGAGATCCGCATCGAAAAGCTGCGCGCTTTGGTGGGCGCCGAGACGGCGAGGCCGCAGCCCAGCTTCAAGCATCCGGCGCCCGAATATGTGCGCTTCGAACGTCCGCCCGCGATTGAATATCCCCCGCCGATCGCGCTCGAAAGCGGCGAGAAATTTGAAGCCCGCATCAAATACTTCGACTACGGCGTCGCCAGCGTCGAATTGAAGATGGAGTTCGAGGCGGATTGGGAGCAGCTGATCCGGCTGTCGCATCGCTGGATTCTTGCGCCGGAGATCGAGCGGCGGACGGCGGAACTGATCCAGTCGCGCATGGAGCGCGCCGCGCCGGCTCTGGTCCAGGCGTATCCGGCGCGGCTCAGCGAAGACTACTACATCATCCATTTGCGCGAAGCTCTGGATGAAGACGGACAGCCGCTGACGGCTCCCGTCATGCTTGCCAAGCGCGGCGAACAGATCGCGCAGATTGTGCGTGGCGAATCGCAGCCGCTGGCCGAGAGCGAGCGCCGCGAAGTATTGCAGTCCAGTCTGTCGTATTATCCCCATGATTTATTGGTAACCGGCTGGGTGGCGGCGCTGGTTTACGACACCATGGAAGGCGCCGAACCCACCATTCAGTTGCTCGAATACGCCAATACGCAACTGCTCGAGTTCCGGCATTACGACGATGTTCTGACGCGCGTTCTGGAGAACGTATATAAGATGTTGGAGCATCGCGGCGGACTGTTCCGGCGCTGGAAGATGGCGGGCGAAGCCGAGCGGCTGAACACGCTCCGGCTGGACGTGCGGGAACTGACCGAGCGCACCGACAACGCGATCAAATTCCTGAGCGACATGTTTTACGCGCGGGCCTACCGGATCGCGGCGGCGCGCGTGGGCGTCACCGACTATCGCAACCTGGTGGAAGAAAAGCTGCGGACCGCCGGCGAGCTGTACGAGTTCATGATGAACGAGTTTCATCAGGCGCGGGCGTTCGTGCTGGAGGCCATGGTGGTGGCGATTTTGGTCATCGAATTATTTTCGTTGTTCCGCGGCGGGCACTGAAATTTCGGGGCTATGTGGGAGGTGGCTATCATGAGTGGATTTACGTTTCGATATCCAATGTGGCGAGAGATCGAGCCGAGTGACTGGGTGATCAAGTGGGCCGCGCTCTATGGTGAAGATGAAAGCGATAATCCCGAACATGACGCTCTTGTAGAGAAGGACGGGCTACTATCTCGCGAGGATTTCGAGCGAGTCGGACGGTGGAAGGAAGGGTGCCCGAAAGGGCATGGAGGGTGGAAAGCGGGTACGCCTAGGGCGTTCGAGATTTGGACGCACGCGATGGAGCAATTACCTCGATGTCCTTCGGAGGAACATATCGCCGAGTTCCTGGCGTACTGGTCTGAGAAAAAGTTCTGGGCGGGCACCAGAAACGGCCGTCGTTTGGAAAAGAGTTTCGGACTGTCACGTGCGACCACCCTTCTGCACTTTGTGAGCGGTGGCCGCTATCCCATCGTTGACGCAAGAGTCGAGGCAGCGATGGGTCGCTTGGGTTCGCCAATTGAGATGACCATTGATGGGTACTTGCGCTCATTCTGTCCTTTGTTTTCCGAAATTGCTGGTCTCTGCGGAGTGTCTGGAAGAAAGGGGTTGCGGAAGTTGGACAATGCACTTTTCTGTTACGGCTTGGACAGCATTGGGCTCTCCAGCATCGATTCGCCGGAGTAGGAGAAGGGCATGATCAAGCTTGTCGAAGCGGACGGCTGGCGGAACGCCCGGACTCGCGGAAGTCATAGGCACTATCGCCACCCTTCCAAACTCGGAATCGTTACAATCGCGGGCCATCCCTCCGAGGACCTCGATCCAGGTACACAGGCGGCTATACTGAAGCAAGCGGTTGAAGAAATGAAATACGCCATATTGTACGCGCCAACAGCCACCGGATACAGCGCTCATGTCCCAGATCTGCCTGGATGCATCGGTGCAGCGGCAACGCTCGAAGAGGCCAGGCTCTTGATGAAAGAGGCAATCGAAGGACAATTGGAATGTATGCGTGAGTTCGGATATGCCATTCCGGAGCCTACGACTGTCGCGGAACAGGTAGAGATTCCGTCTAGACAAGCTTCGGCGCCGCGCCGCTTCCCTGTGCTAAAATCTTTGATGGATTTGTAGATTCCGGTCCCTCCGCCGATTTCAGCTTTGTCCTCTTAACAAGCGGTGTTGCCGTATGACAATGTAGGTGGGAGGGATTTGGGTTTTGGACAGGTGGCCGAGCGGTTAATGGCAGCAGACTGTAAATCTGCCGCTCCTTGCGAGCTACGGAGGTTCGAATCCTCCCCTGTCCACCAGAAAAGGTTTCGGCCGTTGTAGCTCAGCTGGTAGAGCGCGTCCTTGGTAAGGACGAGGTCACCGGTTCAATCCCGGTCAACGGCTCCACTTCTTCACGAGTAAAGTTACGACCAGAAGGTTCTGAAATGGCGAAGGAAAAATTTGACCGCAGCAAGCCGCACGTAAACATCGGGACGATCGGGCACATCGATCACGGCAAGACCACGTTGACGGCGGCCATCACCAAGGTATTGGCCAAGCACAATCCGAAGAACAAGTTCCGCTCGTTCGATTCGATCGACAACGCGCCGGAAGAGAAGGCGCGCGGAATCACGATCGCGGTGGCGCACGTCGAGTACGAGACGGCCAACCGGCATTACGCGCACGTGGATTGCCCGGGCCACGCCGACTACATCAAGAACATGATCACGGGAGCGGCGCAGATGGATGGCGCGATTCTGGTGGTGGCGGCCACCGACGGTCCGATGCCGCAAACGCGCGAGCATATTCTGCTGGCCCGCCAGGTGGGCGTGCCTTCGATTGTGGTCGCGCTGAACAAAGTGGACATGGTGGACGATCCGGAACTGCTCGAACTGGTGGAGCTGGAAGTGCGCGAGCTGCTGAGCAAGTACGAGTTTCCGGGCGACGATCTGCCGGTGGTGAAGGTGAGCGCGCTGGGAGCGTTGAACGGGGAAGAGAAGTGGGAAAAGTCGGTGGACGAGCTGATGGACGAAGGTGGACGAGCTACATTCCGATGCCGGCGCGCGACATCGACAAGCCGTTCCTGATGCCGATTGAGGACATTTTCTCGATCCAGGGCCGCGGCACGGTGGTGACGGGGCGAATCGAGAAGGGGATCTGCAAGGTCGGCGAGGAAATGGAGATCGTGGGCTTCAAGGACACGCGCAAGACGGTGGTTACGGGCGTGGAAATGTTCAAGAAGCTGCTGGATGAAGGGCGCGCGGGAGACAACGTCGGGTTGTTGCTGCGCGGCATTGAAAAGGACGACGTGGAGCGCGGGCAGGTGATCGCGAAGCCGGGATCGATCAAGCCGCACAAGCAGTTCAAGGGCGAGATCGTGGTGCTGACCAAGGAAGAGGGCGGGCGGCACACGCCGTTCTTCAAGGGCTACCGGCCGCAGTTTTACTTCCGGACCACGGACGTGACGGGCGTGGCGGAGTTGCCGGAAGGCACGGAGATGGTGATGCCGGGCGACAACGTGGGATTGGTGATCGAGCTGATTACGCCGGTGGCCATGGACAAGGGATTGCGGTTTGCGATCCGCGAAGGCGGCCGGACGGTGGGCGCGGGAACCGTGACGGAGATTTTGGAATAGAAGGCGGAATACGAGACGAAGGCAAGGAATACGAGGGAGACGAGGAATACGGGGAATGGGTCTGCATTCCTTGTCTCCCTAGTATTCCTTGTGTTCCCTCTTCGCGACTGACTAGGAGCAAAAGATGCGAGAGATCATCACTTTACAATGCACCGAGTGCAAACGCAAGAACTACAGCAAGACCAAGAACAAGAAGACCAAGACCGAGCGGCTGGAGATGAAGAAGTTTTGCGCCTTCTGCCGCGTGCATCGGGTACACCGGGAAATTAAGTAAGAGTGAGAAATTAAGTAACAGTGAGAAATCAAGTAAACTGGATGTAGAAGCAACCCGAGTAGGGGCATAGGCTAACGGTAAACCAGCGGTCTCCAAAACCGCCTTTGGGGGTTCAAATCCCTCTGCCCCTGCCATCTCACTCGGAGCAAGGAAACTTAAGAACATGGCTATCGCACAAATAGAGGGCGGCGACCAGGGGAGTTTCATCCAGCGGGCCTCCAGTTGGCCCGTGCAGGTGAAAGAATTACTTCGAAGAGCTGCAGACCGAGATGCGCCGCGTGACGTGGCCGTCCTGGAAGCAGGTTCGCGCCACCACCGTAGTGGTGATTATCGCCGTGTTCGCCTTTGCGGCGTATTTTGCGGTGATCGACCAGATCTTCCTGAGCCTCATTAACAAGCTGTTTAACGCTTTTACCAAGTAGACGAGAGACGAATGGCGGACGAAGAAATCATTTCTACCGACGAGCGCCCTGAAGAGACTGCGGATACGGGCCAAGCTCCCACCGAAGCCGCTGCTGAGCCTTCCCCGGAAGTCACGGAAGCCCCGGAAGTGGCGCAAGCCGGCGTGCCGGCCCCAGCTGATGAGACCGCGCCCGCCCCGGCCGCTGTCCCCGACAGCAAGAACTGGTACATCATCCACACTTACTCGGGCTTCGAACAGAAGGTGGCGGATTCTTTGCGCAGCCGCGCTCAGGCCTTCGGCTTCGCCGAGCAGATTGGCGAGCTTCTGATCCCGACCGAAGAAGTGGTCGAATTGCGCGCCGGCAAGAAGGTGACCAGCAAGCGCCTGCTCTATCCCGGATATGTGATGGTGCAGATGGAAATGAACGATCAACTGTGGCACGAGGTGAAGAACACGCCGCGCGTCACCGGATTCGTCGGTGGCGGCAATAGCCCCGTGCCGCTGACGGCCGATGAAGTGAATTCGATTCTGTTCCGGCAGCAGACTTCCGGCGAGCGCCCGCGTCCGAAGATGAACTTCGAGAAGAACGAGACGGTGCGCATCAACGACGGGCCGTTCGCGAATTTCTCCGGCAAGGTGGACGAAATCAATCCGGAGCGCAACACGTTGCGCGTGCTGGTCACGATTTTTGGCCGCGCCACGCCGGTGGAGCTGGATTTCCTGCAGGTTGAGAAAATATAAAAGTAGAGAGCTAAAAGAGACCGTATGGCAAAGAAAATTACCGATTACGTGAAGCTGCAGATCCCCGCGGGCAAAGCCACGCCGGCGCCTCCGGTGGGAACCGCGCTCGGTCCCAAGGGCGTCAACATCATGGAGTTCTGCAAGGGCTTCAACGCCAAGACCTCGGCCAAGGACCAGGAAGGCCTGATCATTCCGGTGGTCATCACCATTTATAGCGACCGCTCGTTCACCTTCATCACCAAGACGCCTCCAGTGCCGGTGCTGATCAAGCGCGCCGTGAATCTGGCCAAGGGGTCGGCCGAGCCGAACAAGAATAAGGTCGGCAAGATCACTGAGGCGCAGGTGGAAGAGATCGCCAAGATCAAGATGCCTGACCTAAACTGCTTTGACGTGGCGGCTGCCGTCCGCAGTGTCAAGGGAACCGCGCGCAGCATGGGCGTGGACGTCGTCTAATTCTCCAACAATTCCAGAGCTTCTTTCACCACGCGATCGGCGCTGACGCCCGTCATGCAGCGATGATCGATCGGGCATTCGCGCAATAAACACGGGCTGCAATCCACCGGCTGCCGAACCACGCGCGCATTCAGCCCGGTCGGCCCGGTCGTCGTATCATCGGTGGCTCCAAAAATCGCGACGGTCGGCACGCCCAGCGCCGAGGCAATGTGCATGGACGCCGGAATCGTTGGTCAGGAATAGCTCGCAGCCGGAAGCAAGATCGATAAATTGCGCCAGCGTGGTTTGTCCGGCGTAGTTGGTCACCTGGTGCCCGTTCAGGCGCCGGGCCACTGCTTCGCAAAGCTCGCGCTCGGTCTTCGACCCAAACAACGCGATTGACGCGCCGCGCGCCGTGGCCAATGCTCCAGCGGCTTCGGCAAATCGCTCCGGAAGCCAGCGTTTCGCGGTTCCATAAGCCGCGCCCGGGCTGACTCCGATCACCGGCTTGCCGTTCGGGAGCGTTACTGCGATGGAGCCGGATGGCTTCGCTCGCGGGCAGCGCTTCGATTAACCCTGCCCGCCGCAGCAGCTCCAGATAATAAAAGCGCTCGTGCCGGGGGATCTCGCCGGGCTTCGGGACGTCCACGGCCCGGGTCAGAAGCAGTTGCCGCCCATCGCGCTTGTAGCCAATGCGCGTCGGGATTCTGGCCAGCCAGGCGATCCAGGCCGCTTCAAAGGCGTTTTGTAACAGGATGGCGCAATCAAACCGCCGGGCGCGCAGCTCGTGGCCGGTCCGCCAGGGCGATTGCGCCGCTATAGAGGATGATTTCGTCGATGAACGATTCCCGCCCGTACAAATCCGCTACCCAGGGCTTGGCAAGAACCGAAATCCGGGCTGTGGAAAACCGCTCGCGAATGGCCCGCAGAGCCGGCAGCGGACATTACCGCGTCCCCACCCAATTGGTGGCGCGGACCAGAATGTTCGAAAATTCCAAGTGACAGTACTCGACTTAGGATTTTACCGCGGAACCGAGCCCGCGTGCACGTTAGTAAGCGGCTTCTAGGAGTAAGCTCGCATACAGAAAAACCGGCAAACTCACGTGCGCGTACCTTGAATACCCTCAAAAGAGTCAGGACAACCACTCATGGGTACTATAGGAAAAACAAACCCAAGGCTTAATAATTACATTTACCTAGTACGAAGGGTGGGGAACGATATCAATGGATCTCGTTACTGAAAACCAGCCAGAGACCTGTTCCAGCTTAGGACTCGACTGCGGCACATGCATAGCAGCGCTGCGCTTCAACCACGGCCGCCATTTGCCCGGACCTCCAGCCCACTGGCGTCCACCGAATGTTCTTCCAGCTTTACTCTTCGCCCGGCTGCCATCCCATGGCTCACGCGTTCATGCGGGCCTATGACGAAGCCGCCCGCCATCCAGGCCCATGGTCATCGCCGCGCGCGCCGGCGCCGCCGCAGCCGCCTGAAGATGGCCTTTGGCCTGTTAGTCATTGGCTAGCCAGGTTTTGTCTCGGAGTAGCCAATAGCCACCAGCCAATCGCCAACAGCCAATCCAGCCAATAGCCAATCGCCAACAGCCAACAGCCAACCGCCAACAAGCTAGAATAGCTACGTATGGTGGTGGAGATTGACGGCGTTACTCTTCATCTCGCTCATCCCGACGAACTCACCGTCACCTGGGTGGGCCAGGAAGAAGTTATGCGCCAATTGCTGGCCGCATGGCTGGTGGTGGATTCCGCGGACGTTCCCATGAATCCGCGCCTGCTGGGCAAGCCGGGCGTCGGCAAAACCACGCTCGCCTACGCCGCCGCGAAACGCCTGAACCGCGAAGTCTACATCATGCAAGCCACGGTGGACACGCGTCCAGAAGACCTGCTGGTGACGCCCGTCATCGAAGGCCAGTCCAAGCTGCGTTACGTGGCGTCTCCGCTGGTCACTGCCATGCTGCGCGGCGGCGTGGTGATTCTGGACGAAGGCAATCGCATGAGCGAGAAGAGCTGGGCGTCTTTAGCCCCCCTGCTCGATAACCGTCGATACGTCGAATCCATCGTCACCGGGATTAAAATCAAGGCGCATCCGCTGTTCCGCCTGGTGGCCACCATGAATGACGATGCCTCCACGTTCGATCTGCCCGAGTACATCCATTCCCGCCTGCAGCCGCAGCTCACCATCGACTTTCCGGAGCGCCACGAAGAGTACGCCATCTTGAAGGAAAATGTGCCCTTCGGCGAAGAACACATTTTGAATTACGTCACCGAGTTCCTGCAGCAGGCGCACTCGGCCGACGAACGTTACACGGTGCGCGATGGCATCAACATCGCGCGCTTTGTGATGAAACTGAAAAGCCTGGACGACGGGCTCACGCTGTCCAGCCAAAGCGACGAGCGTTTTCTGATGCGCACGGCCATTCTCGAAACGCTCGGGGACGAGGCGTTGCGGTATGTCCCCCGACCCTGAATTCCAGAGCGAAAATCCATTCGAAGATCCCGCCAGCCTGCGGCGCGGGAATTTCACGTATTTCCCGGTAATTCCGGGCCGGCTCGAATTTGCCATCGAAGTGCGGCGCGCCATTTTGCGCGAGCGGCCTCCAATTGTCGCTGTTGAGCTGCCGGGATCGCTCGAAGACGTCTACCTGCAAACCTTGGCGCGGCTTGCCGGAGATGACGGTGATTCTTTATCCGGATCCAAGAGACGACGAGCGCGCCATCTATGTGCCCGTGGAGCCGTGCGATCCGTTCACCGAAGCCGTGCGCACCGCGCTCGAAATAGACGCCGAGGTGATTTTCATCGAGCCCGATTCGGGCGACCGGCCGCATCTTCCCGATACCTATCCCGATCCTTATTCGATCCGCTACATCGGCCTGAACAGATACATCGACGCCTATCGCGTTTATCCGCAGCCTCGCAACGAGGAAACCGCGGCGCACGCGGCGGGCATGGCGTGGAAGCTGCAAGGCGCCGATCCGCTGGCGCAGGTGTTTGTGGTTGTCTCGCTCAATCTTGCTGGATCCGGTGCTGGACGCCATGGAGGTGCCGCAAGATGCCGCCCCGCGCGCGCCAGCGCCGCCCGATATCCGGCTGCTGAATCCGCATCCCGATTGCCTGGCCGAGATCACCGTCGAATATCCGTATTTGCAGGATCGCTACGAATTGTTTCGGCCTCAGATGACGCCCGATTGGTCTGTCGATCGGCCCAAAGTTCAATTCGATTTGTTGCGCGAGGCGGAGAAGGAATACGTCAAGAACACCGGCGACAAGGTGGAATACTGGCAGCGCCGCATGCTGGCCCGCTTTACGCGCAATCTGGCGTCCATCAACGGCGATTTGATGGCCGGCGTTTTCGATCTGACGGTGGCCGCGCGATCGGTGGTGGACGACAATTACGCTTACGAAGTCTGGCAGATGGCCAATCGCTATCCCGCGCAAAAGCCGGGCAGCGATTTGATGGAGACGGTGAATCTTTCGGGCCAGGAGATCTGGTTCAACACCAAGAAGCTGCGCCTGCGCCGCCGTCTGCCGCGTCCCAAACAGCGTCTGGTGCCACGCGGCTTGAAGGAACGCAAGAAGGAAAAGTTCGAAGGCGAATGGGCGCGCCAAACCGATGGATCGGCCATTTGTTCCTATCCGCCGGAAGATCTGGTGATCGAGGATTACGGCCGCTTCCTGAAGCGCAAGGCCAAGAGCATGCTGTCGGAGGAGCGCTCGCGGACGGAGCCGTTTACTACGTCGATCCTGGACGGCATCGACTTGCGCGAGACCATCCGCAACTGGCACGAGGCCAAGATTTATGTGCGCCAACTGGATCGCATTGCCGGCGAAGTGGGCGCGACGGTGGTGATCTTCGACGAAGATCCCGAGGATCGCTATCAGTATCTGACTACCTGGCTGGGCGAGCATCAGAACGAATCGGATATGGCGTTTTATTCCACCCATCCGTTCCAACATTTGGTGGGGCCGGGCATCGGGCGCGCCGAATATGGCGGATTTCTGATGGCGCTTCCGCCGCGCCGCATGCTGGATGTCTGGACCGATCCCGATTACGAGTTCGCGCAAAATAAACCGGAACGTTTGTTGATGGCCGCGCTGGATTATTCCAAGCAGCGCTTTGTCGTGTACGTTGCAGCCAAGCCGCCGCGCTCTATTTTCCGCTCCATTGCCGCGCATTTGAACCGGCGCATCATCTATATTCCGATCGGCGCGTTGAATCCCGCGCGAATGAAAAAGCTCCGCGTGGTCCACGTGCTGGATAGCTATGAGCGCCGCGATGAGGCCAAGGATTACATCTGGTAGAACGCAAGAATTGCGTCGATCAGCCCGTCGAGCGTGAATCGCATGGCCTCGGCGTCTACTTTCAGGCCGTGCGCACAGAGCGTCGCGCTGGTCACAGGTCCAATGGACGCGATGCGAACGCCTTCCAGAGCCTCACGGCCGGTAATCGCGAGCAGGTTCTTGACGGTGGAGGAACTGGTGAAGGTGATCCAATCCGGTTTTTTCTCGCTCGAGAAAATCGTCATGCGCACGCGCAGCCGCGCTCGGCGGAACAACATTTCGATAGGCTTCCACAACGTCAACCCGCGCGCCCGACTTCGCCAGTTCCGTTGGAATTAAATCCCGAGCGACGGCTGCGCGGGGCAACAGGATGTTCTTGCCCGCGAGATGCTCTGAAGCAAACGCTTTGACAAGACTTTCAGCGACGTATTCTTCGGGCATCAGATCCACTTTGAGATGCAGATCTTCGATGGCCTTGCGCGTGGCTGGCCCGATGGCGCAGATACGGGCTTTGAGTGCGCGCAGATCATGCGGCGACTGATCCAACCGGTCCATGAAGAATCGGACGCCGTTGGCGCTGGTGAAAATCAGCCAGTCATAGCTCGCCAGGTTTTCGATGGCTCGATCAAGCGGCGCGGGATCGGCCGGCTGTTCCAGCGCGATCACCGGTAATTCGATGGTGCCCGCGCCAAGCGCGCGCAGGCGATCGGACAATTCCGCCGCTTGATCCGCCGCGCGCGTCACCACGATCTTCCGTCCGAACAGAGGCAGCATTTCGAACCAGTCGAGCTTTTCGCGCAGCGCGACAACTTCTCCGATGATGACGGTTGCGGGCGGCTTCAACTTGGCTTGTTCGATGCGATCCGCGATGGTTCGAAGAGTGCCGGTCACGGTTTCCTGATCGGGCCGCGTGCCCCATCGAACCGCAACTGCCGGCGTCTCGCCGGAACGTCCATGCTGCATGATCTCGGCGGCGATTTCGCGAATCGAGAAAATGCCCATGAAAATCACCAGCGTTTCGGTCTGCCCCACCTTGCTCCAGTCGATCCCCTGCACATCGTGACCGGTTACGAACGTCAGCACCTTGTTGTGAGCGCGGTGCGTGAGCGGAATGCCACTATAGGCCGCGATTCCCAAAGGCGAAGTGACGCCGGGAACTACTTCGAACGGAACTCCGGCGTCGGCCAACGCTTCCAGTTCTTCGCCGCCGCGTCCGAAAATAAACGGGTCACCGCCTTTGAGGCGCACCACGTTGAGGCCGCGCCGCGCGCGGTCGATCATCATGGCGCAAATCTGTTCCTGCGGAAAAGCGTGCACCGATTTCTTCTTGCCGACGTAGATGCGCTCGCAATGTTTGGGTGCAAGATCGAGCAGATGTTCGTTGGCAAGGTTGTCGTAGAGAATGGAATCGGCGATGAGCGAGCAGTTTGCGGCCTTTCCAGGTGATGAGGCCGGGATCGCCGGGACCAGCGCCGACGAGATAAACCTTCGAACGCTCCCTCACGGTCGCGGTTCCGAATACACTTCGTCGAGAATCTGTTTGCCACCCGCCGCGAGGAGCTTCTCGCCGAGCGCCTGGCCAAGCGCAGCGGCTTGTGCCACGGGGCCCTGCGCTTCTTTGCGGACTACTTGCACACCATCGGGCGAAACGATGAGTGCCAGCAGGAGAAGGGTCTCACCTCTGATAAAAGCGTGCGCGCCCATCGGCGCCTGGCATCCGCCGCCCAGTGCGGACAACACCGCACGTTCGGCGGTGACCGCGGCCCGCGATTCCGCATGCTCCAATCGCTTGGCAATTTGAAACGCGGAGCCACCGTCGTCGCGGGTCTCAACCGCCAGCGCACCTTGTCCCACGGCCGGGCACATGATTCCCGGATCGAAGAGCTCCGTGATCCGATTCTCCCAACCCAAGCGCCGCAATCCGGCCGAAGCAAGAACGATTGCGTCGTAACGGCCTTCATCCAGTTTCCGCAGGCGCGTATCGACGTTGCCGCGAATGTCTTCGATCTGCAAATCGGGCCGCAGCGCCCGAAGCTGCGCGGCGCGGCGTAACGAACCGGTGCCCACGCGAGCGCCCGCGGGAAGATCGGCCAGGGCGCGGCCTATCAAAGCATCGCGCGGATCTTCGCGTTCCGGGATCGCGGCCAGCGTCAAGTCCGGCCGGCAAATCGGTGGGCATGTCTTTCAGGCTGTGTACCGCCAGATCGATATCGCCTGCGAGCAGCGCTTCTTCGATTTCCTTGGTGAAAAGGCCTTTCGATCCCACTAGAGATAGCGCGACGTCGGTAATCTTGTCGCCGGTGGTCTTGATGATTTCGATGCGGCACTGCTCGCCCAATGCTTCCAGGCGAGCTTGAATCCAGTGCGCCTGCCAAAGCGCAAGCTGCGAGCCTCGTGACCCAATCGTCAGCATACTGAGCCGCGCACGTCAGTAAGCGGAGCCGTGGAATTCTCAATCAAGCCGAAACACCTTTCGAACGGCACTGATGATGTAGTGCCCATCGGGCTGCGAGGCTTGCCGGCGGATTTCGGAAATTGGCCCGTGGGCCACCTTGTTCATCATGCTTTTGGTGAATGCCTCGATGGCTTGTTCCTGCTCCGGAGTCAGCGTCCCGAGCTTTGCTGCGCCAGCGCGCGATTTCTCCCGCGCGCAACCGTTCCAGCTCCTCTTGCAGCTTGACGATGGTGGGCGCAACTTCGCGAGCTTTCAAGCGCGCAACCATGCGCTCCACTTCCTCGTGGATGATGGCCTCGGCATCTTCGAGCCGATTCCTTGCGCCCCTGCAGATTGGTCTCGATCACCTTCTGCAGATCGTCGATATCGTAGAGGAAAACGTTGTCCAGCTCGTTGACGGTGGGCTCAATGTTGCGGGGCACCGCGATATCGATCAGGAACATCGGCTTGTTGCGGCGCGCCTCCAGCACCTTCTTCATGTCCTCGCGAACGATGATGTAGTGCGGGGCGCCGCTCGAAGCGATGACGATGTCCACTTCGGGAAGGGCAGAGAGGAAGCGCGTGTAATCCACCAGCTTGCCGTCGAACAGCTCCACCATTTCGAGCGCGCGTTCGTGCGTCCGGTTGGTCACCAGGATTTGCCCTGCGCCGCTGCGCCGCAAATGCCGGGCCGCCAGCTCGCTCATCTTGCCCGCGCCGACGATCATGACCTTCTTGCCGGCCAGCGAGCCGAAAATGTCGCGCGCCAGTTCCACCGCCGCGTAGCTGATGGAGACCGCGTTCTCGCCGATGTCGGTCTCAGACCTCACGCGCTTGGCGACGTTGAACGCGCGGGTGAGCAGCGTGTCCATGAATCCGCTGACGGCGCCGTGTTCCTTGGCGAGCGAATAAGCCGACTTGAGCTGCCCCAAAATCTGCGGTTCGCCGATGACCATGGAGTCCAGGCTCGCGGCTACGCGAAACAAATGACGAATGGCCTCGCTATCTTCGAAGCGATACAGGTACGGCGTCACCCACTCGCGCTGGACGTGCCGGGTGTCGGCCAGAAACTGGTCCACGGCCACGTCCGAGTGCGAGTTTTCTTCGCATGTGAGCGCTACTTCCACGCGATTGCAGGTGGACAGAATCATGCCTTCGCAAAATCCTGGCCGTCCTTTGAGCGAAATCAGCGCTTGCGACAACGCGCTTTCATCAAACGCCAGGCGTTCGCGCACCTCCACCGGGTGCGCTCTTGTGATTCACGCCTGTGATGGAGAATTTCATTTGACGATCAGGTTGCGCAGTCCCACGTGCGCGGCCCAGGTGAGTCCGGAGCAGCAGAGCACAGCCACGGCCATCAGCGCGGCTTTGCGGCCCCTCCATCCGGCGGTCTGGCGGAGGAAGACCATGGTGAGATAGAAGCCCCAGGTGATGAAGGCGAGCGCGATGCGCGGGTCGCGAATCCAGGCGGTGCCCGCGTCGATGAACGCCCAGGTGCTGCCCGCGATGACGCCCAGCGTGATGAACACGAAGCCGAAGCTCATGGCGTTGGTGATCAGGTTGTCGAGCGTCGCGAGCGGCGGCAGGCGCTTGAAAAGCTGCGCGATATACTCGGGCAGCTCGAGCGGCTTTTTTCGCTTGAGTTGGCGCTCCTGAATCAGATAGAAGCAGGAAGCGACGGCGGTGAGCAGCAGCGACGCATAGCCCAGCAGCACCATCATCACGTGCACCAGCAGCAAGGCGCGCACGTTGGTGCTGGGCCAGGAGCCGATGGGCGTTTCCATCGCGCCCAACCTGCGTGAGCACGAAAACCAGCGGAAAGATGCACACGCTGAGGCTGGCGGCGTCGTAGCGCCAATAGACGAAGAGAAACAGGACGGCGATCAGGAACGCGCAGACGGTGGCGGATTCAAAGAAGGTGTCGACGGGCAGATGGCCGAGCGCGACGGTCATTTCCACGATCGCGACGAAATGCAGAACCGCGGCGACGAGAAATGCGAAAAGCGCTGGTTTTAGGAAGCCTTCGCGCCGGCGAAGCAGGACCGCCATGACGTGCAGCAGCCCCACCCCGTAGAGCGCCGTGGCCATACGGAGCCAGAAAACGGCCATTTCATGCATCTAAGTCAAGTATAGCGGGGTGCACCGGAGCCGCGGGTTGCTGGAACGATCTTCCCAACAGCGTATACTTACTAAGGAATGGCGCGCCGGCGCGTGGTGCGTGCGTGCTTGAATTTCGACAATGGTGGAACTTGCTCTGTTGGTGGCGAGACTTCTGCTGTCGGCCGTGTTTTTTCTTGCGGGCGTCGCGAAACTCGCGGATCGGAAGGGCGCGAGCAAAGCGTTGAACGATTTCGGCCTGCCGCCGGCATTCGCTCAACCTCTGAGTTTGTTGCTTTCGGTAGCGGAAATCGCCGTTGCCGTGGCGCTGGTTCCGGTCGCTTTTGCCTGGTATGGGGCTTGCGCGGCCCTCGCTCTCCTCGGTCTCTTCGCGATTGGAATCGCCTTCACGTTGGCTCGTGGTCGCAACCCGGACTGCCATTGCTTCGGTCAGCTGCATTCCTCTCCCATCGGCCGGTCAACTTTAATTCGCAATGGCATACTGGGCGGGTTCGCGGGCTGGCTTGTCTTCAGGGGGCCAATGCATGACGGTCCCTCCATCTTGCGGCATCTCGCCTCGGCAGGCGATAACGAGCGCAGGCTCTTCCTGGTAGCGGCTTGTCTGTTGTGCTTCCTCTCGTTTCGCGCAACGCGCCGCAGGGACGCCGCAGAGGCCGATAGTGTTGCCGGCCAAGCGGACGACGCTGCTGTAGCGGAGCGCGGCCAGGATCGAGACGCCCCAACGCCACGCTCAACCGCGCTGGCCGCGAACGCGCAGCCGCATAATGCCGCGCTGCAGAAAATCCTCCAAGAGGGGATGGGGTGGCCGATTGGAACGGAGGCCCCTGAATTCGCGCTCCCGGACATAACGGGGCGGAAATGTTCGTTGCAATCGCTCCGGGACCAAGGCCGGACGATCTGCCTGGTGTTCTCCAGCCCTCACTGTCAGTCGTGCCACGCGCTCTGGCCCTACCTCAGCCGTTGGGCGCGCGACTACGATGAACGATTGAACATGATTATTATCAGCCGAGGCAGGTCAACCGAAGATCTGGTGAAGCAGAACAATCTAGAAGCCTCGCGAGTGCTGCTTCAGCGAGAGTTTGAACTCTCGGACGCCTATGGCGTTACCGCCACTCCCGCGGCCGTTCTCGTCGGCACGGACGGACGGATCCAGAGTCGGCTGGCAGTGGGCAGAGAGGACATCAACCAATTGATCTCTTCGTCGGTCTCGCCTCAGGCGTCTCCACGTCTGGCGACGGGTACGCATTCTTGAGACCGCGGCGCCATGGGTCTGTTTGCCACGGTCACATCTTGGTTTTGATCACGTCCACCAGTTCCTGCACCGCGGCGGCGCTCTTCTCCAGCGCGGCCTGCTCGCCGGATTCGAGCTTGATCTCGTAAATCTTCTCGATGCCCTTGGCGCCCAGCTTCACCGGCACGCCAACATACAGCCCGTTGATGCCGTATTCGCCTTCCAGATACGCCGCGCATGGCAGCACCTTCTTCTTGTCCTTCAGGATGGATTCCACCATCTCCACCGCGGCCGCCGACGGCGCATAGTAGGCGCTTCCGGTCTTCAGGTATTTCACGATCTCGGCGCCGCCATCGCGCGCGCGCTGCACCAGCCGATCGATGGTCGCTTGATCCAGCAGTTCGCTCAGCGGAATGCCGGACACGTTGGTCAGGCGCGAGATGGGAACCATGGTGTCGCCGTGGCCGCCCATCACCAGCGCAGTGACGTTCGCCACCGAAACGTTCAACTCGTCGGCGATGAAGGTGCGGAAGCGCGCGGTATCCAGAACGCCGGCCATGCCGATGACGCGCGTCTTCGGGAATTTTGAGATGTGGAACGCGGTCCAGCACATGGCGTCCAGAGGATTCGTCACCAGGATCAGGATCGCGTTGGGCGAAGCCTTCACCGCCTGTTCGGTGGCGGTCTTCACCACTTCGTAATTGGCGATCAGCAAATCGTCGCGGCTCATTCCGGGCTTGCGCGGGAAACCGGCCGTGATGACCACGATGTCGGAGTTCGCCGTAGGCCCGTAATCATTGGCTCCCGTGATACTGACGTCGTATCCTTCCACCGGGCCGGATTCGAGCAGATCGAGTCCCTTGCCTTGCGGAACGCCCTCCACCACGTCCACCAGCACGACGTCCGCTAATTCTTTGCCGGCGATGCGAAGCGCGCAATTCGCGCCTACATTTCCGGCTCCCACTACCGTGACTTTTTTTCGCATGAATTTCAAGGTAGGATACACGCGTGGTTCTGTCAAGCCAAGCGGCGCGGCGGCTATGTATTGCGGCTTCAGCGGAATCATGCTGGCCTGCAGGCGGCGCATGCCTTTGAGCCAGCGATCGTAGTCGCCGGCTTTGCGTCGCACGTGTTCCAGTACTTTGGGATGCGGAGCGATCAGGAAGTGTTCGGCGTCCAGCCCTTGGATCACGGCTTCGGCGACTTCATCGGGCTCCATCGCGTCATCCAGCAGGAACGTACCGCCGCCGAATTCGGCGCGTTCCAGCATGCGCGTCTTCACGCCCATGCGGGCACAGCGCGGAGACCTTGATCCCTTGATCGCCGTAGGTGATGCTGAGCCATTCGGCCAGTCCGAGCGCGGCGTGTTTGGTGACGGCGTAGGGCGCGGAGCCGAGCATGGTGAGCAGTCCCGCTGCCGAAACGGTCTGCAGCAGATAGCCTTCCTGGCGCGCCAGCATGCCCGGCAGAACCGCGCGCGCCGCATAGACGTGGCCCATCACGTTCACTTCCCAGGAGCGCAACCAATCGCGATCCGGGCGCGCAGCAATCGCCCTCCACTCCGATGCCGGCGTTGGAACAAAAGAGATCGATTTGTCCGTACCTCTTGAGCACCTCATCCACCAGCATCTGGACGTCGGATTCGCTGGAGACGTTGACGTTGATGTCCCAGCCGCCGATCTCAGCCGCGACTCGCGCGGGCCGCTTCGTGCTCGATGTCGGCCACCACAACCGCTTTCGCGCCTTCCGCCGCAAACCTCCGGCACAGGGCGCGGCCGATGCCGTTGGCGCCGCCGGTGACGACCACAACTTTGTCTTGAACCCTCATGCACCAAGCATATGCGAGCGCGCTTAGGCGTCAATCTTCGACGAACTTGCGCAGCCGGCCGAGCGCTTCGTCCCATTGCTTTGAAATCAAGTCGAGATAATGGCGCGCGTCTCGAAGGCGGCGCTGCTCCAACTGCCAAACGCTCTTGCGGCCGTGCCGTGTGCTGTGCACCAGACCGGCGTCCTTCCATCACGCGCAAGTGTTTGGTGATGGCTTGACGAGTGACCTTGGATCCCGCGGTGAGCCTGGTGATCGACATCGGTCCGTCGTCACAGAGCCGAAAAACAATCCGTAAACGGGTCTCGTCGCCGAGCGCCGCAAAGATGGCCGCGGAGCTGCGCCTGGACCGCTTGAACTACTTCGCTTGGGCAAGGTACGCCTCGATCAACGTCATCTGGATGCGCCCAGCCTTGTTCGTTGCCCGCGAAGGTCTTGGCGCGGCGCGCAAGCGGAATTTGTCGAAGCCGGATTCGGTGACGGTGAGCATGCACCCCGTCCGTCATCTCCTCCAGAGTAAAGACAACCAGCGTGGTTGGCTCCTGGGAGTAATCGATGGCGGGATCCACGGCGCCGGGATGCCAGCGGAAGGAGAACAGCCGCTCGGGCTCCATCCGCTCGATCGTGATCTCGAATCGGAATGCCTTCATATTTCTTCTGGGCATTGGCGACCTCGGCATTCACCTTCGTGGGTACGATCACCCCGCGCATTTGGTTCCCGGGGCGAACGGGCCATCGAACTTCATGCCGAACCAGGTCCCAAACTCGGTGGAATCCGACAGGGCGCGCCAAACCCTTGCCAGCGGCGCTTTCAGAAGAATCTTTTTCTCGATGCGGTCTGTGCTCATACGCAACCTCCAGGTTGCAGATTAGCAGAAGGCCGGATGAAATGCAACCAGAGGGTTGCAGAAGGTGGCGCTATTGCCGCCGCGATTCGCGACGCAGCCCCTCATGCACCAACATTTTCAGAAGCGTCTGGTAGCCGATCCCTTTGCGGCCGGCAATCTCGCGGGCTTTGGCGATATCAGGCGCGGGCAAACGCAGGGCGATCTGGACGCTGCTGGCACGATTCAAGCTAGGCCACGAGAGGTGATCCCTTCTGGTTCTTCGGAGCCGTCCGCGGCAGATTGCCGTTTAAGAAATCCCGCCCTTTCGAGCTTGCCCACCACTTCGCCTCTTCGTCTTCGTTCTTGAACTTCGGAGTTGTTTTACTCATCGCCTCATTCTCCTCGCGCGCGCCGCTCCAGATAGTCGCGTTTTTGTCCGGCGTCCAGGTCGTAAGCCGTAATCACTCGAATGTTGTCGTCGCATTCCGTCACGACGATCGCCAGAAGACGGTTGCGTTCCGTTTCGCCGCAGTACACGTACCGGGCCTCGCCATCGGCGTCTTGCTCGTAAATTAGGACCGGCTCGCGAGCCAGCGCCTGTTCCACCTCCTCAGCCATGATCCGGTGTGCCCGAATTTTCTTCAGATTGTTCTGATCCCACTCGAACACGACCATTCCTATTGTATATGCAATGCATCACGGGCGCGCGGTTCACTCGGAGGAGGGAGCTAAACTGGAGTCTAGCGGCACGCCTCCCACCTTCCTCTACCTTCTGGCGCTGATGGTTTGGATAGTCTTCGCCTGTCTGGTGTGGCTCGCGGCAGGTCTGCTGTCGTTGGTGCGACGAACTCGCTGCTTTGCCCGGCCACTATGTCTGCGATGGCTGAACTTCCCCTTCGTCTTCGTTTATCAGGTTGCAGTAGCGCCGCTCGTGGCAGGCATTTTGTTGGCCGCTTGGGCTTTTTGGAAGATTTTGGAACCGGGCGACTCTACAGTGACGCAGAATCCACTAGTTATTGGCGTTTCGATCGCGATAGCCTTCTTGTCGTTTGGCGCGATGCTCGTCGCTTCCTTAGCTGGCTTCTACGAGGGTTGGCGTTTCGGGTGGTCATGTGGCAAAGGGCAGCCGTGGCGAGATGCTATTCGAGAGGGACGAACAACTATGTTACTGCATCGCCTGCTTCCAGACTGGTTTCTGGGCCGATGGTGGCTTCGCGCCCAAGGATAGCATTTTAAAAAAAGCGCGGAGACCGTCTGAAAAGTCTCCGCGCTCTGTTGTCTACTCACCCGGTTCGCGGCTGTTATGCCGCGTGAATGATCGGCCGGGTCTTGCTGGCGTCCATCCGCTCAGCCAGCTGCGGAATCGCCGTTTGCAGGACGTCTTCCACCCGGCTGGCGAAGATGAACTCCATCTCTTTGCGAACTTCCTCGGGAAGATCGCGCAGGTCCTTCTGGTTCGCCTTGGGCATGATCACGGTATGGATTCCAGCCCGCCGCGCCGCCAGCACCTTCTCCTTGATGCCGCCGATGGGCAGCACCAATCCGGTCAGCGTAATCTCACCGGTCATCGCGACATCGCTGCGAGCCGGCAGCTTGGTGTAGAGCGAAGTCAGCGCGGTCGCCATGGTGACGCCGGCCGACGGCCCGTCTTTCGGGATGGCGCCCGCCGGAACGTGCACGTGCACGCCCGAGCTCTTGAACAACGCCGGGTCGATGTCGAAATCCGACCGCGTGCGACCAGATGTAGCTCTGGGCCGCTTTGGCCGACTCCTGCATCACTTCACCCAGCTGTCCGGTCAGGGTCAAGCCCTTGCCGTCCGGCAACAGCGTGCCTTCGATGTACAGCACGTCGCCGCCGCTTTCGGTCCAGGCCAGGCCGGTTGCAACGCCGGGCGGCAGATCGCGCCGCGCTTCTTCCTGATTGAACGGCTCAGGTCCCAGCATTTCGACCAGATCCTCCAGCGCTTACGTTGAACGGTCCCGTGTGCGCCCTCGGCGAACTTCAGCGCCACCTTGCGCGTGACGCGGCCGATGGCCCGCTCCAGCCTTCTGCAGGCCGGCTTCGCGCGTATAGCCCGAGATGATCTTCCGCACGGTCTCGTCCGGAAGGATGCACTGCTCCGCCGTCAGCCCGGTTTCCTTGAGCTGTTTCGGAATCAGATAGCGCTTTGCGATTTCGAGCTTCTCTTCTTCGCTATAGCCCGCCAGCCGCAGGATCTCCATACGATCGAGCAACGGCCGCGGGATGGTATCCAGCGCGTTGGCCGTGGTGACGAACAGCACCTTCGACAAGTCGAACGGCAGATCGAGATAATTATCGCGGAACGTTTTGTTCTGCTCCGGATCCAGGATCTCGAGCAAAGCGTGCGCCGGATCGCCACGGAAATCGTGACCCAGCTTGTCCACTTCGTCCAGCATCAGCACCGGATTGTTCGCGCCCGCGCGCCGCATGGCTTGAATCACACGGCCCGGCAGAGCGCCGATATAGGTCCGGCGATGGCCGCGCAATTCGGCTTCGTCATGCAAGCCGCCCAGGCTCATGCGCTCGAACTTGCGGTTCAAAGCTCGCGCGATGGATTGGCCGAGCGAAGTTTTACCAACTCCGGGAGGGCCGACAAAGCACAGGATCGGCGCCTTGGCGTTGGGGTTGAGCTTCAGCACGCCCAGATGTTCGAGAATGCGCTCCTTCACATCTTTCAAGCCGAAGTGATCCTCATCCAGCACCTGGCGAGCCTTCGCGATGTCGAGCGAATCTTCGGTGCTCTTGGTCCACGGCAGCTCCAGCACGTAGTCCAGATAGGTCCGGATGACGTTGTAGTCCGGCGCGCCGGGAGGCAGCTTTTCCAGCCGATCCAGCTCGCGCTTGGCTTCCTTCAGGATGTCTTCGGGCAGGCCGGCCTTTTCCAGGCGTTCGCGCAACTGTTGCGCTTCGGCCTGTTCGCCGCCTTTTTCGCCCAGCTCCTGCTGGATGGCGCGCATCTGCTGGCGCAGCAAATAATCGCGCTGCTCCTTGCTCATTTCGGTGCGCGCTTCGGTGGTGATCTTGTTGCGCAGCTCCAGCACCTGCACTTCATGCATCAGGTAACGATGCATCATGCGCAGAGCTTCGGCGCGCGTGGGCGCTTCGAGCAGCGATTGGCACTTCTCGGCGTCCAGGCTGAACATGGACGCCAGAACGAACGTCAGCCGCAGCGGATCTTCATTGGAGGCGAGCAATCCGCGCAATTCCTGCGGAGTGTTGGGCTGCGCCAGCGTCAGCGCTTCGCCGGCCAGCTCGACCAGAGCGCCCTGCAGCGCTTCAATCTCCGGACCCTTGTCTTCCGGCAGCGGCAACGGAACGGCGCGGCCTTTCAGGAAAGGCTCTGAGCTATCCAGCTTTCAATAGCGTGACGCGCTCCATGCCCAGAACCATCAGTTCGAGATGGCCTTCGCCGGAACGGTTCATCTTGCGGATGACGGCTTTGGTCCCGATGGGATAGAGATCGTCCTTAGTGGGCGAATCGAGCGTCGGCGTCGCGCTGCGTGAAGACCAAAATCTCCTTGGATTCAGTCGCGAGAGCAGCCTCCACCGCGGCGATGGACGCCGGACGCCCGGCCGACAAAGGCATCAGCAGGTAAGGGAACAGCACCGCGCTCTTCAGCGGCAGCACTGGCAGTGTGTAGACAACAGGTTGTTCAGACATTTTCGTTTCCTTCCGTGATCATCCTCACCAGCAACAAACCTTCTCGCGCCGCGATGGTCACGCGGGCGTTTTCAAGATTCGCCGGCATCATCAGGGAGCGCTCGAAGCGGTTATACGAAATCTCCATTGAGTAGTAGCTGGAACCCTCTTCCATGGAACGAGTCGCGACGAACGCCGCTGATGGCCAGGCGCCGGCCGCGCATGGCCACCGTGACGTCCCCGATCTGGACGCCCGCCAGGTCGAATTTCACCAGCCAGCCGTCTTTGGTGCGGTAGACGTCGGCCGAGGGTTGCCACGGCGCTGGGCCAGGTTTGGGTTCTGCTTTGGTAATTCGGCTCATATCATCGTTCCTAATAGTTGGATGCCGCTAAAGACAAAAAGAAGCAGGCTTCACTAAAGAAACCTGCTTCTCCAGACTAAGGACTCAAGCGCTTACTAACGGCGCGGCTCGGTAGGAGCCGGCTTACTTGTTCGGAACTACAACAAAATGCGTCCCTGCGCCGCGCTTCTACCAGCAAGAGAGTGGAATCGCGGGAGGCCCCAGCTTTCACGGCAGCGTTGAACTCCGAGACCGTAGTGACCGGCTTGCGGTTCACCTGGACGATGATGTCGCCCTGTTGGAGACCGGCAGCCGAGGCTGACGATCCGGATCGACGTCGGTGATGACCACGCCCTGGGTCCCTTCGGGCATCTGCAGTTGCTGGCGGAGATCGGAGGTCAGGCCTGAACGGACACGCCGTTCAGGGCGCCCTTCTCGCCGCCGCCCGGCAGATTGCCTTCGCTATCACCCTTGTTCTCGGCTTCCAGGTTGAACGTGCCGAGAGTCACCGGCACGTCCAGGGTCTGGCCGCTGCGGTCCACTTTGAGGTGCACGGTGGTGTTAGGAGCGAAGCCGGCGACCTGCAGCCGGAACGAGTTCACGTCGTCCACGGGAGTGCCGTTGACGGCGGTGATGACGTCGCCCACCTTGAGCCCGGCCTTGGCAGCGGGACTATTCGGTTCCACCGTGCGCGACCGCCACGCCGTGGGTGTTGGGAACACCGAAGGCCTTGGCCATTTCCGGCGTCAGCTCTTGCGGCAGGATGCCCAGGAAGCCGCGAGTGACTTTGCCCTTCTTCATGATCTGGTCCATGATGTTGCTGGCCAGATTGGCGGGGATGGCGAAGCCGATGCCCTGGTTGCCGCCGGTTTCACCGGACAGGATGGCGGTGTTGATGCCCACCAGATCGCCACGCGTGTCGATGAGCGCGCCGCCCGAGTTGCCGTGGTTGATGGCGGCGTCGGTCTGGATGAAGTCCTCAAAGCGCTCGATGCCCAGGCCCGCGCGGCCCTTGGCGCTGATGATGCCCATGGTCACGGTCTGGCCCAAGCCGAACGGCTCGCCGATGGCCAGAACCACATCGCCCACTTCGGCGCGAGCCGAATCCGCGAACGGCAGCGTGGTCAGGCCGCTTTTGTTGATCTTCAGCACGGCGATGTCGGTGTACTTGTCGGTGCCGATCACTTTGGCCGGGTATTCTTCTTTGTCGGCGAAGGACACTTTCACGTCCGTTGCGCCGTCGACTACGTGGTTATTGGTCAGGATGTAGCCATCCGCGACTGACCACAACGCCCGAACCGAGACTGGTGGCGCGCTGCGAACGCGGCTGTTCCTGCTGCTGCTGCGGCATGCGGCCGCCGAAGAACTGCCGGAAAAATGGATCGTTGAACAGGCCCTGGCCGCCTTCCTGGCCCTGATCCTTAACGACCTTGGACGAGGAGATGTTCACCACCGCCGGCATGGCGCGTTTCACGACGGGGGCGAAAGTGGTGAATGGAAGCCCGGCCGTCGTGGCGGCGTGAGCGGTGTCCACAAAAACTGGAATGCGATTGGGGCTGCTGATGGTGACGACGAGCGCGCCGACCAGCAGGGCAATGACGGCGAATAAAGCCGCCGTGGATTTACTGATATGACCTTTCATAGGTTAGGCTTCCTCTAGCTTATTTAACTTTCACTTACTTGTAACTTCCTCGAGAGCCGCTTCACGCTCGCGGCTCGCAAGTTTAGATTCAAAAATCAAGTGACCGGCAGGGTCGAGGTCCACCACCACGTGATGGCCATCCCTGACCTCGCCTCCGAGAATCCGGCGCGCCAATGGCGTTTCAATTTCGCGCTGGATGGCCCGCTTCAACGGCCGGGCGCCGTAGCTTGGATCGTAGCCCGAGCGGACCAGATGTCCGCGCGCCCGATCCGTCAATTCCAAGTCGATGTGCCGGTCCGCCAGCCGCTTGCGCAGGCTGCCCAACTGGATCTCCACGATCTGCTTCAGATGCTCCTCGGTGAGAGCGTGGAACACGATGATCTCGTCGACGCGGTTCAGGAACTCCGGGCGGAAATGACCGCGCAGCTCTTCCAGCACCGCTTCCTTCATGCGTTCGAACCCTTCGCCGGCAAATGCGCCCCTATATTCCAGAATGCGCTGGCTGCCGATGTTGGACGTCATGATCACGATGGTGTTCTTGAAGTCCACCGTGCGGCCCTGGCCGTCGGTGAGGCGGCCATCGTCCAGGATCTGCAGCAACACGTTGAACACGTCGGGATGCGCCTTTTCGATTTCGTCGAAAAGGACCACACAATATGGACGACGCCGGACGGATTCCGTTAGCTGCCCGCCTTCTTCGTAACCTACGTAACCGGGAGGCGCGCCGAGCAGCCGCGCTACCGTATGTTTCTCCTGATACTCGGACATGTCGATGCGGATCATGGCCTTTTCGTCGTCGAACAGAAATTCGGCCAGCGCCCGGGCCAGCTCGGTTTTGCCGACGCCCGTGGGTCCCAGGAAAATGAAGCTTCCGATGGGGCGGTTGGGATCCTTCAGCCCGGACCGGGCGCGCATCACCGCTTCCGCCACCGCTTGCACGGCTTCGTCCTGGCCGATCACGCGCTGGTGCAGCTCGTCTTCCAGGTGCAGCAGCTTCTGCATCTCGCCTTCCAGCAGCTTGGAAACCGGAACGCCGGTCCAGCGGCTGACCACCTCGGCGATATCTTCCTCGTCCACTTCTTCCTTGAGCAGCCGCTTGCCGGACTGCTTCTCGGCCAGGCGCGTTTCCTCGGCCTGCAGCTTGCTTTCCAGTTCGGTCAGCTTGCCGTATTTCAGCTCGGCCGCTCGGTTCAGATCGTATTGCCGCTCGGCCTTCTCGATCTCGATCCTTGATCTGCTCGATCTGCTCGCGCAGCGTCGCGCAGCTGCTGCACGGCTTCCTTTTCGGCCTGCCATTGCGCTTTGAGGGCGTCGGACTCCGACTTCAGATCGGCCAGTTCCTTCTCGATCTTCTTCAGCCGGTCCTTGGAGGCGCGTCGGTTTCTTTCTTCAGCGCTTCGCGCTCGATTTCGAGCTGCATGATGCGGCGCAGGATCTCGTCCAGCTCGGCCGGCATGGAATCGATCTCGGTGCGCAGCTTGGCGGCCGCTTCATCCACCAGGTCGATGGCTTTGTCGGGCAGGAAGCGGTCGGTGATGTAGCGGTTGGAAAGCACCGCCGCGGCCACCAGCGCCGAATCCTTGATGCGCACGCCGTGGTGGACTTCGTAGCGCTCCCGCAGGCCGCGCAGGATGGAAATGGTGTCTTCGACGCTCGGCTGGTCGACAAACACGGTCTGGAAGCGGCGTTCCAGCGCCGCGTCCTTTTCGATGTACTTGCGGTATTCGTCGAGCGTGGTGGCGCCGATGCAATGCAGCTCGCCGCGCGCCAGCATGGGCTTCAGCAGGTTGCCCGCGTCCATGGCGCCTTCGGCTTTGCCCGCGCCCACCACGGTGTGCAGCTCGTCGATGAACAGGATGATCTGGCCTTCGGCGCTCTGCACTTCTTTGAGCACGGCTTTCAGCCGCTCTTCGAATTCGCCGCGGAACTTGGCGCCCGCGATCAGCGCGCCCATGTCGAGCGACACCACGCGCTTGTCCTTCAAGCCTTCGGGAACGTCGCCGCGCACGATGCGCTGGGCCAGGCCTTCCACGATGGCGGTCTTGCCGACGCCCGGCTCGCCGATCAGCACCGGGTTGTTCTTGGTGCGGCGCGAAAGCACCTGGATCACGCGGCGGATCTCTTCGTCGCGGCCGATCACCGGGTCCAGCTTGCCTTGGGAGGCCAGCTGCGTCAGATCGCGGCCGTATTTTTCCAGCGCTTCGTAAGTGGCTTCGGGATTCTGGCGTGGTGACGCGCTGGCTGCCGCGGACTTCCTGCAGCGCCCGCATCAGGCGCTCGCGCGTGATGCCGAACTCGCGGAACAGCTTGCCGGTTGCGCCGCGCGTCTTCGGTGGCCGCCAGCAGCACATGCTCCACGGAGATGTATTCGTCCTTCAGCCGCTTGGCTTCGTCTTCGGCCTGGGTGAGCAGCTTGGTGATGCGATTGGTGACGTAGACCTGATCCGGGCGCCGCCGGACGCCGGAAACCTTGGGCATCCGGTCCACTTCCTGTTGGAGGCGCGTTCGCAGCGCGTCCACGCGGATGTCGGCTTTGTTCAGGATGGAGGGCGCCAGGCCGCCTTCCTGATCGAGCAGGGCGAGCATCAGGTGTTCGGTGTCGATTTGCTGGTTGCCGTGCTGAACGGCAATGGCTTGGGCGGCGCGGACGGCCTCCTGGAGTTTTTCGGTGAATCGGTTGAAGTCCATGATTGACCTGCCTGATAACAATCTTAGTCCGTTGTTATCAACTAATGTAAGCATATCACCATGATAGAGATATGGCAAGATCTTACTTGCAATTCCATCGCAAAGCACATGGCCCATAGTTATCAATGATTTGAATAGCTTATTAGCAGCTGAGATCGGCAAAAACGAAGCCATCCCGCTCAACGACTCGCCGACCGCGACATCGATATGGATGCCGGAAGCCGGGGGCATGGTACACAAAGCAATGGAATTCGCCGTTTTCGCCACAAGGATCGATGCCGTGGAGGCAGATCGGCCAGGAATTGGGAGTCGAAATCGCGGCCGGCAAACTCCTTGGGAAGCACCTTGGGATCGACGCAAGTGATCTTCGCGCGGAGACCGGAAGCGATCATGGTCCGGGCCAGATCGGCGGTCGGGATCTGCCAGACCGGGAATAACGGCTGAAGCCCGGTGCCGGCAAGCTGCTTCTCGCGATAGGCGCGGATGTCGGCCAGAAAGAGATCGCCGAAAGCCATGGCTTGGACGCCTTCGCTGATGGCGCGCGCGCACAGGTCGCGCATGCGCGCTTCATATTCTTCGTTGGAGCAGGGCCAGGGCAGGGGAACGGTCCACAGCGGGACACCGACCGATTCCGCTTGCAACTCCAGCAACTCGCGCCGTACGGCGTGCATCGCCACTCGATCGAATTGTTCGTTGAGCGTGGTGACCAGCCCTACAACCTCGATGCTGGGGTCTTGCCGGAGCAGGTGCAGCGACCAGGCGCTATCCTTGCCGCTGGACCAAGAGAGCGCGACCCGCACGCTGCGCTAAGCCACGACAGGCACGCGTTCGCTGGTGGCCACCGTGCGGCTGAGCCAGGCGTAGAGCCCGAACAGAACGGCCGTATAGAGGATGTCGCTCGCGAGCGTCCAGCCGAAGAACGGGATCGCGGCTACATAGCAGCTCGCCAGGCCCGCCGCCGTGCGAGGATACGCCTGGAACCACAGCCAGCTCCCGAAGTTGGTGATCAGGAAAAACTGGATGCTGTTCAACACCGTCACTGCCGCAATGCGGGAGATGCTTTCGGTATTGCGCAGCCGCCGGCCGAGCCAGACGGCGATCAGGAAGCTGGCATAGATGAAAAGCGAATAGCTTGGTAAACGGCCTGGACGCCATAGAACGGGGACAGGATCGGATCGGTGACGGCCATCAGCGCCAGCGGAACCAGGTAGGCCTGCCAGCGCGGCAATCGGGCGCCGGCGAACAGGCTGGTGGCGCCCACCGGGGCGAAGTTGGGCGGATGCGGCAGCAGGCGCGCGACGGCTCCCAATACCGTAAGAGAAAGAGCGACGGGACGCCAGTTGGCCTTGGTCATCTATAAAGATTATAGCTCCGGGAAGATTATAGCTCCGGGCCAGTTTTTTCGGGCGTCATTTCTGGGACGTCAGCCGTTTGCGCAGCATCACGAACCCGATCAATCCCGAGCCGATCAGCAAGTACGTGCCGGCTTCCGGAGCCATCGCCATGTCCTCCGCGCCAAAACTGAAGTTGTCGAGCAGCTCACTCGACCCGCCGTTGTAAGTGGTGCCCGCCAGCGTGAGCTGGATGGAAGAGATGGGCGCGGTCGACGTAATTCCCCAGAAGGCCAGCGTGGGCTGGCTGAAAGTGGGGACGGTGTACTGGTTCCCAGCCACAGTAATGGTGTAACTCAGCGCTTGGGGGCTGGCGGTGAAGAGGTTCAGGCTGAGCGAGGTGATGTTCGCAGGAAGCACGATGTTGATGTACGGAAGCGGAGAACCGGCATTTGGCCGGCTCAGGCTTTGGATCAACGCGTCGCCGGTGCCCCAGTTGTAATACGAGTAGGCGCTGGTATCGATGACCTGGACATCGGACAACCCGGAGGAATTGTAGCCGACGAAATTGACACCGTCGGCGGTAACGCCGGTGGAGCTGCTGTAAGTTTGGGAGCTTCCAGCCGGCGCCAGGCCTGTGAACGCCACGGTCTGATATCCGGCGTTGGTGGCGGCTTGCCAGCTCGTCAAACTGTTATACGTGGTGATGGTGGTGGAATACCCCGGCGCCAGCATCAGCGCGAGACCCGCGCAAAGCGAAAGGATCGAAGCACGAAACTTGAGTTGCATGGTCACCCCGATTCAAACTAGAAACTGCTAAGTGGGGATGATGGGACGTTCGTCTCGCGCGATTTGCGGAAGTTTCCGGCTATTTCTGAAGTGACGCAGTTACCTTTGCGGCATATTCCTTCGCCTTGGCGAGGATGGGCGCAGGGTCCAGCGTGAGCGACCGGCCATCGCGCACGATGGGCTTTCCATCCACGGCGACATCTTGCACGTCGGAACCCTTCAGCGCGTAAACAATCTGCGAATAGACGTTGTACATTGGCACGGCATGCGGGCGGTCCAGCCGCAGCGTGATCAAGTCGGCGCGCTTGCCGGTTTCAAGCGACCCAATTTCCTTTTCGAGACCAGCGGCACGTGCGCCCAGGATGGTCCCCATGGCGACGGCCTGCTCGGCCGGGAGAACGGTAGGATCGTTGTTCGCGACCTTTTGCAGATCGGCCGCCAGGTTCATTTCTTCCATCATGTCGAAATCGTTATTGCTGCCCGCCGGGCCGTCGGTGCCGATTCCCACCGGGATGCCGAGCGCGAGCATCTTTACCACCGGCGCGATGCCGCTGGCGAGCTTCATGTTGCTGGAGGGGCAATGCGCCACGCCCGTTCCGTGCGCCTTCAGGATCTTGGCGTCCGAAGCGTCCACATATATGGCGTGGGCGACGATGGTCCAGCCATCCAGAACGCCCAAGGATTCCACCAGCCGAGTGGGCGTCATATGGCGCGTGCGCAGCGCGTCGTCGTATTCGAACTTGGCCTCGGCCAGATGCATCACCAGCGGCGCGTGGAATTTGTTCGCCAGCTGGCGCGCGGCCTTGAGATCGTCGTCATTATTGGTGTAGATGGCGTGCGGGGCGACGGCCGGAATGATAAGCGGATCGCCCTGGTATTGGTCGAGAAATTTCGCGGTGCCTCGCAGCATGTCCTTGGGAGTGGCGAAGTCGGGCGATTTGAAGCGGATCATGGTCTCGCCCAGAATGGCGCGCATGCCCGCTTCCTTGGTGGCCTTGGCGACGCTGTCCTCGAAATAGTACATGTCGACGAAGGTGGTGGTGCCGGAGAGCATCATTTCCAGGCACGCCAGGCGCGTTCCCCACAGTACGAAATCAGCGGTCACGTTCTTGGCCTCGGCCGGGAAGATGAATTTGTTGAGCCAGTCCTGGACCACCATGTCGTCGGCGATGCCGCGGAAGAGCGACATAGCGGCGTGGGTGTGGGTATTGATCAGACCCGGGCATCAGGATGTCGTCGGGACGGTTGACATGCTGGCGGGCTTGAAACTGTTTCTCGATGTCGGCGCGCTTCCCGACGCCGACAATGCGCTGGCCGCGAATGGCGATGGCGCCGTCGTCGATCAGGTCGTGACGCGCGTTCATGGTGACCACGTAGCGGGCGGTGTAGATGGAGTCCGCCGTTTCACCAAAGCGCCGCTACGCCGAAGATGAGGAATATAAGTGTGGCGCACGCACTCTTGCGTGCCGCGTCGCCACTCCTGGCGACGCCCGGTCTTTTATTCACAGTGTTCGCAAGAGTGCGAACACGGCACGCAGGAGTGCGTGCGCCACGGCCAGTATCGGCAATAGTATTAGGGGCGTTAAATAAACGAATCATCAAAAGGCCTCGGGAATAAATCTTTCAACCGGAGCGTTTCCGTCTTGCCGTGCAGGTTGGTGAGCGTCACTTCAATGTCCCCGCAAAACTCCCACAGGATCTGCCGGCACGAGCCGCAGGGAGGAGTCAAAACATCGGTGTCGGCCGCCACCGCGATGCGTTGAAATTTCCGCGCGCCTTCAGAAATCGCTTTGAATACGGCGACGCGCTCGGCGCACACTGAAAGTCCATAAGTGGCGTTCTCGACGTTGCAGCCGGTGAACACCGTACCATCCGCGGTTTCCAGCGCCGCGCCCACCTGGAAGTGCGAGTAAGGCGCGTGGGCATTTGTCGGGCCGCAATAGCGGTGTCGACTAGGTTCATAATTTTGGCAAGAGGGCTTTCAAGAACTGAATGAGAGTATCGCGCACGCGGTAGCCGGTTTCCATCACTTCCTTGTGATCCAGCTTCTGCGGCAGAATGCCGGCCGCCATGTTCGTGACGCAGGAAATGGCGAGCACCTGCATGCCCAGATAATTCGCCACGATCACTTCGGGGACGGTCGACATCCCGACCAGATCCGCGCCAATAGTTCGAAGATAGCGGATCTCGGCGGGCGTCTCGTAGCTGGGGCCCGTGAGCGCGGCGTACACGCCTTCGCCCAGCTCGATCTTCAGTTGCTGCGCCACCTGGTGCGCCGTGGCTCGATACGCCAACGAATAGGCTTCCGTCATGTCCGGGAAACGCGGGCCATCGGAATCGTCGTTAGGACCGATCAGCGGATGCGAGCCTTGCAGGTTGATGTGATCGGAAATCAGAACCAAGCGCGCCTTGCTGGTAGGACAAGATTGATGCCGCCGGCGGCGTTGGTGAAAACAACGCGAACGCACTCCCAAATGGCGCAGCACGCGGACGCCCAGGGTCACTTGAGCCGGCGTGTAGCCTTCGTATAGATGAGCGCGTCCCGCCATTACCGCGACGTCCAGCTCGCTCCAATTTGCCAAAAACCAGCTTTCCCGAATGTCCTGCGGCCGTTGATGCGGGCCAGCCGGGAATGTGCGGAGTAGGGGATTGAGATGGGGTCGGCAAGCTCATCGGCGAAAGCGCCCAATCCGCTGCCGAGCACTACGGCGACGCGCGGAGTGCGTACCGTCACGTTACGAATATAAGCGAGCGCAGCCTGCATCTACAACAGCATGCCCGCGATGCAGGCCGACATGAAATTGGCCATGGTTCCGGCAGCCACGGCTTTCAAGCCCATGCGCGCCAGATCGGACTTGCGGCTGGGCGCCAGCGCTCCGATTCCGCCGATCTGGATCGCGATGGAGCTCAGGTTGGCAAAACCGCACAGCGCGTAAGTGGCGATGGTGAACGAGTGCGGATCAAGGCTCCGGCTTCATCGGCCCCAGCTCCTGAAATGCGACGAATTCATTCAGCACCAGGCGCGTGCCCAGCAGATTTCCGATGGTCCGGCAGTCGTGAAACTTGAATGCCAAGCAGCCAGGCGATGGGAGAGAACAGGGTCCCGAGAATCGTTTCGAGCGACGTATGGAAATAGCCGAGAATGCCATTACACATGGCGATCAGCGCCAGAAACGCGATCAGCATGGCCGCGATGTTCAGCGCCAGATGCAATCCGTCGCCCGCGCCGCGCGCCGCCGCATCGATAAGGTTGACGCCGGGCCTTTCCACCGTCACTTTCACCCGGCCGGCGGTGACCGGCTTGCCAACCTCCGGCACCAGGATCTTGGCCAGCATGATGGTGGCCGGCGCGGTCATGATTACCGCCGTCAGCAGATGGCGAGTCTCCACGTGCGCCATCAACACATAAGCCGCCATGGTGGCTCCCGATACGTGCGCCATGCCGCTCACCATGATGGTGAACAGCTCGGACTCGGTGAGGCCTTCCAGGAACGGACGGATGGTGATGGGCGCTTCGGTCTGCCCCATGAAGATGCTGGCGGCCACGTTGGTGGCTTCCGCGCCGCTGGCGCCCATGACGCGCTGCATCACCACTGCCATGGCGTTCACCAGCACTTGCATCACGCCCAGGTAATAAAGGATCGCAAACAGGCTGCAGATGAAGATGATGATCGGCAGAACCTGAAATGCGAAGACCGCCATCGGGCCGCCGCCCAGCTGGTCGCCAAATACAAACTTGCTGCCCGCCTGGGAGTAAGCGATGACCGCGTTCACCTTGTCGCTGAGAGCCTCAAACACGCGCGCGGCCGGCGTTCGCAGCACTATAAAAGCGAACGCGAGCTGCAGGCCCACGCCCCAGAAGATCAGCGACGGGCGTATGGCGCGCTTGTGTTTGGAGAAGAGAACGCAAACCAGCAGAATCGCGAGGATTCCCAGTATGCCCGTGAACCGCCCCATGTCTTAGCTCATGCCTGTTCTAGTGTGGCGCACGGACTCCTGGGTGCCGCGTTCACACTCGTGTGAACGCTTCTTGAAGCCCGGGCAAAAACGTGTTCGCAAGAGTGCGAACACGGCACGCAGGAGTGCGTGCGCCACGTTGAATGAATTCCCTCATGCGATTCGCTAGCTGACGACTTCGAGAATCAGTTCCCGCTCCTCGGGAGGTTGCGCGGAAATGCGGAAAGCGTCTTCGATCTCTTCCGAGGCTTCGTCGACATGTTCGTCGCGCGTGTAGTAGACGCGGCACAGCACCGCGCCGGCTTCCACCTTCTGTCCGACCTTTGACTTCCAGAATCACGCCCACCGCGGGATCGATGTCGTCTTCTTTGGTGTTGCGGCCCGCGCCGATGCGCGACGACGCCAGGCCGATATCTTCGGCGGCGATGGCGCTGACGTAGCCCGCGCGCGGCGAAGCGATTTCGCGCACGCCGGTGGCGTTGGGCAGAAGCTCGAAGCGGTCCAGAACTTGCGAGTTGCCGCCCTGGGCCTCGATTACATCCTTGAACTTCCGGTAACCCGAGCCATCCAGCAGCTTTTGTTGCGCCAATTCGCGCGCTTCATCCAGCGTGGGAACCATCTTGGCGAGGAAAATCATGCGCGCGGCCAGTTCGAGCGCCAGGCGAGTGAGATCGGTGGGGCCGGCGTTTTGCAAGGTCTGGGAAACCTCCATCACTTCCAGCGCATTGCCCACCGCATAGCCCAACGGCTGATTCATGTCGGTGATCAGCGCCTGCACCCGCTTGTCGGCGCGCCGCCCGATGCCCACCATCATCTGCGCCAGCCGCCGCGCATCCACCTGCTTCTTCATGAACGCGCCGTTGCCGACCTTTACGTCCAGCACCAGGGCGTCCACGCCTTCGGCCAGCTTCTTCGACATGATGGAAGTGGCGATCAGCGGAATGGATTCCACCGTCGCAGTGGCATCCCGCAGCGCGTACAACTTGCCGTCGGCCGGCGCCACCTCCGCGGTCTGCCCGATGAACGCCAGGCCGTGTTTGCGCCAATTGCGCCTTGAACTCGTCGATGGTCAGATCGGTTCGGAAGCCGGGAATGGACTCCAGTTTATCCAGCGTGCCGCCGGTGTGGCCCAGCCCGCGCCCGGACATCATGGGAACCACCACGCCCGCCGCCGCCGCCAGTGGAGCCGATATTAAACTGGTTTTGTCTCCCACCCCGCCGGTAGAATGCTTGTCTACCTTGATGCCGGGAATGGAACTGAGGTCCACGGTCTCGCCGGAGCGAACCATGCACTCCGTGGCCGCGCTCACCTCCCGGTCCGTCATTCCGGAATGGAAAACGGCCATAAGGAAGGCGGACATTTGATAATCCGGAATTTCATTCCGGTTGTAGCCTTCCACGAGCGCGCGCAATTTCCTCTGGCGATAGTTCTTCACCATCTCGTTTTCGGTGGATCAAATCGACAGTTCGCATTATGAGTTCTTCAGGGTACCATCTTATGTGTTTGAAAGTAAAGGATTGTGTGACCCATTGTGGCCCGGAATGGCCGGGCTTGACCGCAGCGCCGCACATAGCCCGCGACGATGAATGGCGACGGCGACACGATATAAGTCCATCGAAAAGCGCCGCGTAAGGTCCCATGTTGTCGACCTAATTCAGCTCCAAGGAGAAGAGCACTCGATGGCAAAGTTTTGCGCGAACGGACATCAGATTGAAGACACCTGGGAGGTTTGCCCTTATTGTCAGCGGACGGGATATCAGACCGGGCCCCCGGCCGTGACGGTGAAAACGCGCCTGGAACCGGATGCCTCGCGCGAAGGCGGCGACGCCCGCCACCACGCCGCAGGACTGTGGTGCTGATCCGACAAGCGAAAGCCGCCCGTGGTGGGATGGTTCGTGGCTTTGACGGGCCAGCAGAAGGGCGAAGACTTCCGCATTCGCGAAGGGCCGAACATCATCGGATCGGCGACGGACGCCGATATCGTGTTGCGCGATCACGCGATTTCGGGCAAGCACGCCAGCCTGCGATACAAAGATCAGAAGTTTACCATCACGGACCTGGACTCCACCAACGGAACCTTTCTCAACGACCGCACCGACCCCATCGCCCGCGAGGAACTGAAGGACAACGACGTGATCCGCATGGGCGGAGTGACGCTGAAGTTCAAGTGCCTGTAACCCCTCACGGTCGCGGCTCTGTAACGAGCCAAGCCAGCCGAGCCGGGCGATAATAGAGGAGTGAGTTGGGCGCGGTTGCTGGTTTCCGTTCCCGCTTCTTCTCGTCACCGTGCCTTTCGCACGATTAACGCCCGAAGCCACCGCAGCTTTTGATCACTACGTAGAACAGGCGGAAGCCGGATGAATTCCGGAACGTTCGCGATCCGAAACTGCGGGGCGGGGAACCGCGCATTGAGGCAGTGGATGCGGCCCGCAACGTCAACACGCCTGGCGCCATGATCCAGGACTGGGTGGGAACGATGTTCATGCCCGGCGCGACGCTCGCGCAGGTGCAGAGCGTACTGCGCGATTACGCCAGTTACAAGAATTACTACCGGCCCAAAGTGATCGAATCTCGCGAGCTTGCGCATAGCGGAGACGAATACGACGTGCTGCTGCGCCTTTATGAAAAGCACATCCTCACCATCGTTCTGAACAGCACGTATCACATCCGCTATGAGATGCCGGACTCGAAACGCCTGATCGTGACGTCGCGCTCCACCCACATTGGCGAAGTGAAGAATCCGGGCAAATCTTACACGGAAGAAGTGCCGCAGGGCGACGATTCAGGCTTTCTGTGGCGTCTGAATTCCTACTGGCGCTTCGAGGCCGCGGACGGCGGAGTCTATGCGCGCTGCGAAGCCATCTCGCTTTCGCGCGACGTTCCGCCCGGGCTGGGATGGATGCTCAAGGGGTTTCTCGAAAGCTTCCCGAAGGAATCCATGGTGAACACGCTGCGTGGAACTAGAGCCGCCGGTCGCCCAGTCTGGCTGGCTTGGGACGCAGCACTAACCAGCATCGGCGCAGCGGTGCCCGGCAGCGCGCGGTCATCCGGCAACGGTTCGCCGAACGATTGAATCACAGGAACCACGCCGCCCCAGATCGGCAGCGCGTAGTCTTCTTCGTCGTCGATCGGTGGGCCGGTGCGCACCTTCGCGGAGACTTCTTCGAGCGGCAGCGCCAGGACGCTGGTCGCTTTCAGCTCTGAAACAGTCGGCTGCTTGGCCTGTTCCCAGCGGCCGGCGATCACGTGATTGGTGAAGAGGCGCAGCGCTTCCCGCTTTTCTTCGATATCGAGAACCAGCCGCGCCTTGCCGAGCACCACCACCGATCGATAGTTGATGGACGTGTGGAATGCCGAGCGCGCCACAACCAATCCGTCGACTAAAGTGACAGTGAGGCACACGTCCACTTCCTTGTTTTTCATAAGCCGGCTGGCGGGTGCTCCGTGAATATAGATCCGCTCGCCGGAGCGCGCGTAAGCGGTGGGGATGACGAACGGCTGGCCGTCGAGCACGAATCCGACATGGCAGATAAAGCCTTCGTCCAGGATGCCGTGAACTTGCTCCTTGTCGTATACGCCGCGCTTGGCTAAACGTTTTACCTCGGTTCGTTCGGTGGGTGGATACTGGTCCATTGTAGTTCGAGTGTAGCGGAACACCTGGCTGGTAGAAAGATCCACTCTTGCTAAACTGGGGCAGTCCACTTTATGCGCGCCGCTATGGTACTGGACCGGTTGTCTTCAGCGCCGCTCCATCGCCAGATTTACGATCAGTGGCGGCAAGGTATTCTGACGGGCCGCTTCCGGCGCGCCGAGCGCGTTCCCTCCACGCGGGAACTTTGCGCGGCACTCACCGTCTCGCGCAGCACGGTAACTCAGGCTTACGATCAACTCATCGCGGAAGGATATCTGGAAACCTCCCGAGGGTCGGGCACGTTCGTGTGCCGCGAGCTTCCCGATGAATTGTTGCGGCCGAACCACAAGCAGGTTCCGCGAGCCGAGGAGGCGCCTGCGATCCGGCTCTCGCGCTACGGCGCGGGCCTTAACGAGGATTTCTTCTATCCTCCGGCTCCGGCCGGATTCATCCGACTGACGCAGTGGCGTCCGGATTTTTCGCTTTTTCCGCTTGCCATCTGGCGCAAGCTGGTGATGCGGCGGCTGCGAACGGCGGCGCCGGAACTGTTCGATTACGCGGACCAGTCGGCGGGCTACGGGCCGCTGCGGGACGAAATCGCGGCGTATGTGTCGCGATCGCGCGCCGTCCGCTGCGCTCCCGAACAAGTGATCATCGTGAACGGATCGGCGCAAGGCATCGATCTGTGCGTGCGGCTGCTGCTCGAGCCGGGCGACCAGGTGGCCATCGAGAATCCCGGATATCACGGTGCGCACCGCATTTTCGCCGGCTATGGCGCGCGGCTGCGGCCGGCGCGGATCGACGAGAACGGAATCGTAATCCGCGACCTGGGCGAAAAAGCCCGATTGGTCTATGTGACGCCGTCGCATCAATTCCCCACAGGAGTCGCGATGTCGCTGTCGCGCCGGCTGGAGTTGATCGAATGGTCGCGCCGGCATAACGCAGTCCTGATCGAAGACGATTACGACAGCGAGTATCGCTACAGCGGCCCTCCTTTGCCATCGCTGCAAGGCCTCGCGACCGGCGTCGCGGTGATTTACATCGGAACATTTTCGAAAGTGATGTTTCCATCGTTACGGATCGGATATGTGATCGCGCCCCCGAGTATCGTTGCCAGGCTGCGGCGCGCCAAGTGGCTGGCGGACCGGCAGACCCCGGTTCCCGAACAAGCGGCTTTAGCAGATTTTATTTCCGAAGGACATCTGGAGCGCCATATCCGGCGGATGCGCCGAATCTACGGAGAGCGGCGGGATGTTTTAGTGGGCGCGCTCGATCGTTACTTCGGCGATCGCGTACAGATTCGCGGCGACGCCGCGGGAATGCACCTGTTGGTGCGCTTCCAGCAAGACGGGATGGCCGAAAAAGCCGCTGCGGCGAAAGTCCAACTGGTCAGCTCGGCATCGTGCTATCTGACGGAACCGCCACGCGGCGAATTCATACTGGGGTTCTCTTCGATCGGCGAGCGATCGATTCGGGATGCGATCCGGCGGTTGGCGGAATAAGACCGCTCCCTCACGGTCACGGCTCAGTAAAGAGGCATGGGATAGCGGTACTCGCGGCGAAACACTTCGCCGAAAACTTCGAGCATGCCCGCATGAACCGCGCCGTTGTCGGCCAATAGATGCGGGCCTCGCAAACTCGCCGGCGCTCCATGCATGTCCGAGCAGTTGCCGCCCGCTTCGGTAACCAACAAAGTGCCGGCGGCCATGTCCCAGGGATTCAGGCCAAACTCCCAAAAGGCATCCAGCCGGCCGCTGGCTACGTAGGCCAGGTCCAGAGCCGCGGCTCCCGCGCGCCGCACGCCGTGCGTGATCATCGCCAGCTGATAGTAAAAGTGCACGTTGATGTTCTGATGCCGCTTGCGGCTGGGAAATCCGGTGGCCACCAGGGCATCGTCGATGTGCTGGACGCCGGAGACGTGAATGGGCTGGCCGTTCAAGTGCGCGCCTGACGCCCCGCTCGCAAGTGAACATTTCGCCGCGCTCCGGGATCGAAGATCACTCCGGCCACAATCTCGCCGGCCTTTTCGAGCGCCAGCGTGACGTTGTACATGGGGAAGCCATGGGCAAAGTTCGTGGTTCCATCCAAGGGATCCACATACCAGCAATACTCGGCGGACGCGCCCGCGTGGCCGCCAGTCTCCTCGGCAACGATCGAATGCGTGGGGAAATGTTTTTGCAGCCGCTCGATGACCAGCTTCTCGGACGCACGGTCGGCCTCCGTCACCAGATCGAATTCGCCTTTCAGCTCGAAGCCGATGTGGCGCTCGAAATAGCCATGCAGCAAAGCTCCCGCCTCGCGGGCGATTTCCTCGCTAATTTCCAGGTAAGAGGGCATAAAGGTTGCTGGCGGATTCCGCGATGACGCCGGCTGACGCGCTCAGGCTTCCGGCTCTTCGTACAAATATTTGATGTCGTGTTTGTACAGAAACAGGTTGGGAGCGTCTCGCCGTGTGACGCGGATGAAGTTCGAATCGTAGAACTCGATGATGCCCGCCACCTCTTCATTGCTGCTCAGACGGATGCGCACCGGGATGGCTTTGTCGATCAGGTAGCGCAGGTACTTCACTTCCTCGAAGGTCTGCTCGGGAGCCTTCGTTTTAGCCTTGCTCACGGCTTCCTCCGCTTCACTGCCTAAATCCCGATCGACCCTCATTGGCCTCCCCATAATATCCGCTGCGCGTGCTGACCCGCAAACCCCGGTTTGATGAGCTGTTTGGCGCAGTGCCCGCCAAGGCGCCCTGCAAGGTGACCTTCAAGGTGTGAAAGCGATCCTTGCCGGGCGGGACGTCCTTGGGATAAAAGCCGATCAGGTATTGCGTACGCAGCTCGCGCAGGATGTCGTCGAACGCGCGGTCCAGCTGCGCGCCCAAGCTGGGAGTGAAAACGCGGCCACCGGTGCCGGCGGCCAGCGTGGTGAGGGCATTCTCGCCGCCGACGTTGCGTCCCGCATCGTTGGTGATGGGCACCACCAGTACCGGATACATGATGGTGTCGGCCAGCTGCGCGGACTCCAGCGCCTGATGATAATCGATGTGACTGGTGGTGTCGCCGCCGTCCGTTACCAGCACCATGACATGCCGGCCAGCGCGGTACTCCAGCTCGCGCGAGGCCAGGAAGATGGCGTCATAGAGCGACGTGCCGCCTTCGGACTTGAGCAGCTTCAGCATCTGGTCCACACGCGCAAAACGTTTGCGTGTAGCTGCTCAGCAGCTGGACGTTGCCAGTTGAAGCTGTAGAGCGCCACGGTGTCGTCGGGATTTCCTTCGCTCAAAAGCACTCTCAAGAACCGCCTCACCGAATCCAGTTCATAGCGCAGTTCGATGCCGGTTGAGGCGCTGGTGTCCACTAACATGGCGACGGACAAGGGTTGCTCGGTCTGGCGGTCGAAGACGGCGATATCCTGCTTGACGCCGTTGTCGTAAACCGTGAAATCGCTTTTGTTGAGCGAGCCGATCAGCTGGCCGCCGGCATCCTTCACCGATCACCAGCATGCGCACCAGGCGGACGTTCACTTTGATGACCGTGTCCGTTTGCCGGGCGGAATCCTGTGAGCGCGCGGGCGCAAAAAGACAGAGCGCCGCCAGGAAGGAACAGACGGCGGGCCGAATCACTTTTTCAGGACGGACGCGTCCCATTCCCCTTCAACCCAGACTTCCCCGTCCGCGAAGTGCTCTTTCTTCCAGATGGGAACCATGCGCTTAAGCCGGTTGATGCCTTCGAGCGCGGCTTCGAACGCGGGCTTGCGATGCGGCGCGGTGACTACGATGGCCACGCTGGCTTCGCCGATTTCGAGACGCCCCAGACGATGCACCATGGCGATGCGGCCAATGGCGAACGTGCCCGCGATGTCGCGCCCGATCTCGGCCATCATTTTCACCGCCATCGGTTCATAGCATTCATAGTCCAGAAATTTCGTGGCGCGGCCTTTGGTATTGTTTCGCACCACGCCTTCAAAATCCACCAGCGCCCCGTCTTCGCCGCGCAGCAATTGCCGCGCGATGGCGGGCGTGTCGATGGTCTGGCGCGTGAGAGCAAAGAAAGAGCCGGTATCGGGGTCGCAAATCTCGTGCGTATAGCGGCCGGAGCCTCCACTGACCGGGGGCAGGAAGGCGATCTCGTCTCCTTCCCGGAGGGCGGCCGAGCGATCACAGAACTCCTGATTGCACGCCAGCACGATGCTCGCCTGCATGTCGCTGAGCCGCGGAAACCGGCGCGCATAGCAGGTGAAAACGGACTCCAGGCGCGAGCCGTCGGCCACTTCAATGTGGTCCTCCGCGCGGCCGACAATGTCCTTTAACATGCCGAAAAATAGCACCTTTACGCGCACGATTGTCATAGTAACAGACGGTCCGGGCGCGCCCGGGTTTCATGGCGATGTCCTTGGGACATCGCGGGGTTAGGGATTGGGGATTGGCAAACCTTGGCACGCGCCGGTGAATTGGGCGCGGTGTAGGGCTGGATACCTACTTCTTTATTTCTTCGCCATCGGCGTTGGCATCCATATGCATGTCCATTCCGGCCCAGACGTCGTTGGGCGACTTTGCGTTGGGGTAGACGTGAGTCATCCATCCGAAGACCACTGGAATCCAAAGTCCATGCGCCTCTTTGCAGGACTCTTCGGTGTGGATGCTCCCCTGCGGGCCGAACTGCGCATGCGGGCCGGATTGCTCACCGAGAGGCAAGCTTCGTGGTCCGCCGCAGAAGTCCACATGGCGGTGCCAAGTGGCGATGCTTAGCGGAGCTACCGCATTCAGCTGTTCCGGCGTGGAATCTTGCGGGGCAGTGTACATGACACCCACGGCCTGCATGCCCTCCGGCGTGCGTTGGTAGAGGATGGATCCCGGATGATTGTAGTCCACGTGATGATCGTAGTTCACGTTGCGCTGCTCCAGCCGGCCGTAGCGATAGTTCGTGTAGTGGACCTCTTCGCCCATTTTGCCGGTAGGATGAAACGGCTTGTAGCCGTCTCGAAGCGCGGCGTTCACGTCGGAGTAATGCGCAACCACGCTGCGAGCGGCAGTGACGATCCGCTGGGCGCACTGTTTATCTCCCGCTTGCGGCTTGCCTGTGAGCGACATCTGCATGTGATTGCCCATCTTCATGGAGGGGACCGGCGTGTCATCGGTTTTGCCGCCGGAGTAGCGAAGCAGACGCTCCCAGAGAGGAAATTGCTGCGCCATCACCACGGCGGTAAGAGAACAGAGCAGAGATAGAACGAAAATGAACTTGATGCTTTTCACCACAAACCTCCAACGCGCCAGTCCTAGAATGATCGTCAATTTGAAAGATAATCTCTAGAGTCAATAACGCATTCCCGGCCAAATCTGTTCCGCTGGAGCCGGGGCTATATTGAAGACGCTGCCCGGGGGCCGGCGCTCGTGCCCGGAGTACTAACGGCCGCTGCCCGGCGGCGGACCGGAGCGTTCGAACACTTCAAGGTTCATGCCATTCGGATCTTCGACGAAGATGGTGTGGGTGCCACCGCCGAAATCCACAATCTGGCCGTTGGCCGAAATCACGTTGACGCCAGCAGCCTTCATCTCGGCCACCATTCCGTTCAGGTTGATCACTTGGATCGCCATCGCCGGCGCGCCGGGGTCGCGCACACGCAAGTGGAACCTGGTGCGCGGCACGCCGCGAAACTCAGTGAACTCGACGTAAGCGGGAGGGCCGGGAATGACGCCTGTTAGTTTTCGAAATTCCGTTCCCTGCGGCGCGCCCACCAGCTTCAGCATTGCCGGATCTTTCGAGAACGCCGACGGGCCAGTGAGTTCCAGGCCCAGCATGCCGCTGTAGAACTTCGTTGTAGATTCGGCGCTGTCGATGGTATAAGCCAGGGAGACGCGATGCACATTTCCTTCCGGCGCACCGGGCGCGGGCGTTTCCTGGACCACCTGAACGAAGAAGCCATCCGGATCGCGTATCAAGATGGAGCGGGCCTTACTCCCACTAGACGTCGAGATCTCGACGGGCGCGCCGCCGGTGGTGACGATGGGCGCATTCGCCTTCTTCGCGTTGGCAACCGCGGTATCCAGGTCACGGACGTAGAGCACGATACTGGCGGCGCCGGGATCGGTGTACATGGCTCGTGCGGGCTTGCGTTCGAGACCCTTGAAATGGGTGAGCTCGAATAGCATTTTGCCGGGGAGCCGCAGCATTGAAAGACGCAGCGTAACGCCGGGAGCGTTGGTGAGCAGTGGCACGGCCGGGTTTGGAAAATCCTGAGGCATGCCGTTGAGGCCGAACACATCGCGGTAAAATGCGAGCGTCGTATCCAGGTCGTTCACGGCGTGGATGGCGTGCGAGAGGCTCCGAATCTGAGGCTTGGTTTGATCCCCGGACTCGGTTTGCGCCAACGCGACGAAGGACACTGCCGTGGCCGCCGCAACGAAACAAAAGGCAAGCGCGATCCTCATAAAACTCCTCCTAGCAGCAGGATGACCTGGCGGTATTTTGCCAGCTTAGGAGAGTATATCGCTCATCCCGCTTCACGCCACAAACACTTCGCGCCCCCGAGCAGTAACCGGTACAATGCCGTCCACCCTCCCACCGCGCACCAGAACCGCTTTATCAAAGTTGTTGACCGTTGGACATACGTGCGCGGGCAACAGATAGAGTAACTCCCCGCGCGATGGCGTGTCGCCGCTCCGCACTTCGATCGGCAAGTGTTCCTCGCTCGGCTTTAGCCCCACCAGTCCCGGTAGCCCCATCACGTCGCAAGTCGGCACGCCTGCATCGGCAGACACCGCCTTATGTCCGGCATCGCAAGTCACGCGATTGGCACGTGGATGGCTTACCACCGTTGACAGGATTAGGGCCGCCGGGACAAACCCATAGTCCGGCAACTCCTTCAGGCTGCTTCGGTCGTTGTAGACAATGGTCCCAGGCGACACGCGGTGCACAAACTCACCTTCGCGAAATGGGAGGAAGTTCAGCGCATGCGGCATCGCCGGCGTCCCCGACGTAATTACCTCTTTCACCTCGATCCCCGATCGCTTGAGATATGCAACCAGCTCCACCAGCCGCGAGTAACCCTCGCGAGCCGCCGCCACCGCCGATGGGTCGGTATTCCTGATGTGTCCATCGTAGTGATGCAAGCCGCAAAAACGCAGTCCTGCCTTCTGAACCTGATCGATTAGCCCGCGGACTTCCTCGAAGTGGTGCTCCGCTATCCCCGTCCGATCCATCCCCGGATTGAGATCAACGAACACGCCCACCGCACTTGCCCGCCACTCATCGATTTGATCGACGCTCTCAACCAGCGTTGAGATCCGCCGCTCCGGATGGGCTGCGGCGATCTCCCGCACCCGCGCCGCATTCGGACCCATGAGCGGAAATGCGACGACCACATCCTCCATCCCGGACTCTATTGCCACCACCAGTTCCAAGGTGGTGGCGCACTTCGCTATCTTGATTCCGCGCGCCACCAGGCGGCACATAGTGTAACCAAGCTTCGCAGTCTTCAGGTGCGGTCGCCACCGATTTGCATCGCCGTTCATCATGCGCAGCGCCGCGGTAATATTCGCTTCAATCGACTCCGCATAAATCAACAACGCCGGTGTGGATAGGGCCTGCGACCCCTGTACCTCATATTGTGGGACAGACTGGAGTCCGTCATTGGACGAAGGCATTGCTCCATTATCCCTTCAAAAACGCTGTGCCCTGGACGAATCCGAGAGCCGTGTGTGCTGACGCGGGGACAAGGGCTGGCATTAGCCTGCGAATTTGTCCGTCGCCGCCACCAGGGCGCGACTGTTGGGCGGGTCCATAGCGCTGTGGCCGCTGTCGGGCGTGATGATCAGCTCGGCTTCGGGCCACGCACGGTGAAGCGCCCACGCGCTTTCCATGGGGCAGACCACGTCGTAACGGCCCTGCACGATTACCCCGGGGATGCCGCGGATGCGCGAGGCATGGCGCAGCAATTGGTCGTCGGTTTCGAAAAATCCCCGGTTAAAGAAATAATGGGCCTCGATGCGCGCGAAGGCCAGCGCGAACTCATCCTCCTCGTAGTGGCCGGCGAAGGCGGGATCGGGCAGGAGCTTGGAGGTGGCGCCCTCCCAACCGCTCCAGACCTTCGCCGCCGCCAGTCGCACGGCCGGGTCGTCGCTGGTGAGGCGGCGGTAGTAGGCGGAGAGCAGGTCAACGCGCTCCGCCTCGGGGATGTGGGCGAGGTACGGTTCCCAAGCATCCGGATAGAGAACCGAAGCGCCACGTTGGTAGAACCAGTCAATTTCCTGCTTGCGGAGCAGGAAGATGCCGCGCAGGATGAGTTCGGTGACGCGATCGGGATGAGTTTGCGAATAGGCGAGGGCGAGAGTGGATCCCCAGGATCCGCCGAATACCTGCCAGCGCCCGATGCCGAGGCGCTCGCGGATTTTCTCGATGTCGGCCACCAGGTCCCAGGTGGTGTTCGCTTCCAGTGACGCGTAGGGCGTGCTCTTGCCGCAGCCGCGCTGGTCGAAGTTTATAATGCGGTACATTTCAGGGTGGAAAAAGCGGCGCTGCTTGGGATCTGAGCCGCCGCCGGGACCGCCGTGCAGAAAAACCACCGGCTTACCGGCGGGATTGCCGCTTTCCTCAAAGTAAATCTCGTGGACCGGTGAGACCTGGAGCTTACCGGTGTTATAGGGCTCGATGGGAGGGTAGAGCCAGGTGACGGAATCCTTCATCTTGGAGGCAGTTAGGGGGGATGGGGGCATCTTGGATGCGATCATAGGGGCGTGGTTGGGCATGGTGGGCAGTATACCTTTTGTCTCCCCATGGGAAGCAATGAAGCGCGACGGCTGTGGCTTTCGCCTTAGCGCCGCGCTTTTGCGCGAGGATCCCGGGGCGCGGGAATTAGTCGGATCGAGCGGGTCAGGCTTTCAAATGGTTCTTCCTGGAAACAGCTTCTTCGCGACGCAAGTGATTACGGAGCCCGGATCTGTCACGATGATTTCCAATTCGTCCCCATTGGTATCGATGGCGAAGAAAGCCTGCGATGTGATACCAAAAGGAGCAATCTGGACCGTGTAAGTTCCGGTGCAATCGGAATTCACCGTATAGGTTCCTGTTTCGGTCGCTTGGGAGCTGCTGCCGTTACTGCTCACGACGAGCGCGCCTGTAAGACCGCCGTCTTCCGTCGAAAACAATCGTCCCGACGTTGGCGAACGGGCCGGCTTGGTCGGGCGGGGCTGTAATTACGCCCGTGCCGGTTTGCGCGTAGGTGCCCCGCAGAGTGGCGTTCGAGCATCCTTTGTCGTCGGCGTTCGCGATGGGTGATATGCAAAGAGCGAGTGCGGTGACCGCGGCCATGGTGAAAGTCTTTGCGATAGTGCTGCGTTTCATGAGGAATCTCCTTTTTCGGCTTGATCGATCTGGTTGGCCGGTTCCAATCCGGCTCACCACGAATAAGGAATCCGGGGCTGAAGGTTACAGCGTGCGGGGCGAAAGCATAAAATAGCTGCTACGATTCTGGTCCAGATGCCAAGCTGCCCTCAGTGCGAAGCAGGAACTGGTTCCGGGCGATCCGGCGGGACTGTGCCCGCAGTGTCTGATCCAGGGCGCTTTCGATAGTTCGCTTGGCGCGGTGGAGCCTGGAACTCAGACCATCGACACAGCATCAGGCGACAGCCGGTGAGGACGACTTCGGCCGATATCAGATCCTTCGACCTCTCGGCGAAGGCGGTATGGGCACCGTGTACCTGGCCGAGCAGCGCGAACCCATTCGCCGGTACGTAGCTCTCAAAGTAGTGAAACTCGGGATGGACACCGGCCAGGTGCTCGCCCGCTTCGCCAACGAGCGCCAGGCGCTGGCGATGATGGACCACCCGAACATCGCGCGGATCTTCGACGCAGGCGCCACGCCCAAGGGCCGCCCGTACTTCGTGATGGAGTACATCGAGGGCGTGCCCATCACGCAGTACTGCGATCGCAATCGGATGACGATCGGCCAACGGTTGGAGCTTTTTCTCGCGGTGTGCCGCGCCGTTCAGCACGCGCATCAGAAAGGCGTGATCCACCGCGACCTGAAGCCGTCGAATGTGCTGGTGATGGAACAGGACGGGCGCCCCGGTTCCTAAAGTGATTGATTTCGGCATCGCAAAGGCAACCGACCAGTGGGCCGTGGAGAACACACTGCTCACGCAATTCGGCCAGATGGTGGGCACACCGGAGTACGCCAGTCCCGAGCAAGCCGAGGTGACGACCGGAGATGTGGATGAGAGCTCCGATGTGTATTCGCTGGGCGTGATCCTGTACGAGTTGCTGGTCGGCGCCGTTCCTTACGACGCGGCCAGTCTGCGGCAGGCGGGTTTATCCGAGATGCTCCGCATCATCCGCGAAGAGGAGGCCCCGCCGCTTTCGCGAAAGCTGACGACCATGGGCGCGGCCGCCGCCGATATTGCCGCGCGCCGCCAGACGGATCTGGCCTCTCTGCGCCGCCTGGTGGATGGCGACCTGAACAGCATCGCGATGAAGGCTCTGGAAAAAGCGCGGGAGCGGCGATACCCTTCGGTGACTGAACTCGCAGCCGATTTACAGAGATACATGGAGCATCGGCCGGTGCTCGCGTCTCCGGCGGGCAGGCTGTACCGGGCGCGCAAGTTTCTTCGCAGGCACAGGCCGGCGGCTTTCGGTGCAGCCGCGGGGCTCGCGTTGATCTCTGTTGAGCGGACTGACGGTCTGGTCGCTGGTGCGCCGCGAGTCTCCGCTGAAACCCAAGTTGGCAAACACTCGGCAACATTGGCAAACACCTTGGCGAACAAGGGCACGATTGTTCTGGGCGAGTTCGCGAATACCACAGGGGATCCGGCATTCGGTGCGCTCCGCCAGGTGATGGCGGGGGAGCTGGGGAAGTCGCCCTACATCAGCGTGCTTTCCGATGCGCGCATGAGCGAGACACTGCGCCTGATGGTCCGGCCGGTGGATACGAAGCTTACCCCGGATGTTGCGTCCGAAATCTGCGAGCGGACCGCAGGCGCGGCGGTGGTGGATGGCTCGGTCACAAGCCTCGGAAGCCAGTATTTATTGAGCTTGCACGCCAGGAATTGCCGAACGGGAGATGTTCTGGACCAAGAGCAGGCGCCGGCGGCGAAAAAAGAGGACGTCTTCAAGGTGCTGGGCGAAGTGACAAACCGGTTCCAGACCCGGGCCGGCAACTTGGCTCCCGAGCGTGGAAAAGGAGCCCAGTCTGCCGGCCGAGGTAACCACGCCGTCGCTCGAGGCGTGGAGGTCCTACAGTGCGGCAATGAAGGAACAACAGCGTGAAGGCGCAGACAGCGGAAACCATCCCACTCCTGAAGCGGGCCATCGAGCTCGACCCGCAATTTGCCATGGCATATGCCTACCTTGGCCGGCAATATGGCTCCTTCGGCGAGTCCGAACTGGGCGCGCAGAATATAGCCAAGGCGTACGAACTGCGTAACGGCGTTAGCGATGAGGAGAACTACTTCATCGCTTTCAACTACCACCGGCAGGTAGCCAGAAACCTGGAACTGGCGCGACAGACCCTTGAATCGTGGGCCCAAACGAGCCCCCGGGATCTCGAGCCCCACGGATTTCTGGCGGCCTTTACGTCGCAGGGGTCTGGTCATTACGACAAAGCCGCGGAAGAAGGTCTAAAGGCGATCGGACTCGATCCGGATTATTCCATCGGCTACGACAATGTGGCTTTTGCCTACATCTACCAGAATCGCCTGGCGGAAGCCGAGGCGCTGCTTCGCAAGGCGTCGGAACGAAAAATCGAAAGCATTGAGCTCTCGCTATGCCGGTACTTTATCTCTTTTCTGAGGAACGACCAGACGGCAATGCAGAGGGAAATGACCCAACGTCAGGCAAAACTCGAAGCACAAGGATTCTTTGAGCACCAGGAAGCACTGACCATGGCGTATCACGGTCGCCTGAAAGAAGCGGCGCGCCTATCGGACCGCGCGGTGAGCTTATCTCGGCAGGCAGGTTTGCGCGAGCGGGCCTCCCTGTTTGAAGGCGCTCGAGCGGCATGGAGCGCACTGTTGGGGATTCGGGAGGCGGGACAAAGAGGCGCTGCTGCGGCCTTGTCGCTTTACCGCAGCCGGGACGCCGACTACGGCCCTGCCTTTGCGCTCGCGCTTCTGGACGAGTCCGCGCAAGCTCACAAGATCGAGGCAGAACCTGGCAAAGCGCTTCCCGGAGGACACATCTGTCCAGTTCAGTTACCTGCCTGTGCTGCGGGCACTGGAAGCCCTCAATCAGGGTGCCGCAGCGAAGGCGCTCGAAATGACAGAAGTAGCAACTCCGTACGACCTCGCGGTTCCGGGTACAGCCTTCTACACCGGCTCCTTCTTCGGAGCTCTCTATCCGGTCTACGTGCGTGGCCTCGCTTATTCCCGGTTGGGCCGCCATCGCGAGGCAGCGGCCGAGTTTCAGAAAATTCTGGATCATCCGGGAATCATGCTGAACGATCCGATGGGACCACTGGCCCGTCTCCAACTGGCCCGAGAGTTGTCCGCTTCCGGGGATCACGCGAAATCGGCAGTCATCTACCAGGACCTCCTTGTTCTCTGGAAAGATGCCGATCCCGATATTCCGTTGGTTCAGGAAGCGAGAGCCGAGTCCGCCAAGCTGTAACCTTGCATTCGCGGTTTCCTTATCCTGTTTAAAGGATTCCAGCATGAACGACAGCCGCACCATTCACACGCTGCCCGGATCAGCCCAATTTCCGACCACGCGGTGGACCCTGGTGGTGGCAGCCGGCGATCCACAGCGGAAGGAAGCTCGCTCTGCTCTGGTAGATCTCTGTGAGAACTATTGGTATCCCTTGTTTGCCTATCTGCGCCGGCGTGGTTATTCGGCGGATGAGGCGCAGGATCTCACGCAGGAGTTCTTCGTGCGCGTGCTGGAAGGGCGATATCTCGATCGCGCGGACCCGGAAAAGGGCCGGTTCCGGTCCTTTATTTTGACTTCCTTGAAATTCTTTGTGGCCGACGAAAGAGACCGCGATCGAGCACAGAAACGGGGCGGCGGGACAGTGGAGCCGCTGGAATTCCGGTCCGGCGAAGAGCGCTACCAACGCGAGCCTGCGCACGACGAAACGCCGGAGCGGATCTTCGAAAGGCGCTGGGCGCTCTCGCTGCTGGATCGCGTGGTGGAGAAGTTGCGGGATGAGTTCGTGCAGCACGGCCGCCCGGAACAGTTCGAGCGGTTGAAGGTATTTCTTCTCGGACAGTCCGACGCGCCATACGCCGCCTTGGCTCGCGAAATGAACACTTCAGAGGGAGCGCTCAAAGTGGCCGTTCACCGGCTTCGCAAGAGGTATCGCGAACTCTTTCGCCAGGAGATGGCGGATACGGTCGCCGATCCCGCGGAAGTGGAGTCCGAGCTCCGGTTTCTCGCGACCGTGCTTTCGAAGAAGTAGCGCCTGGCGGACAACTGACCGGCGCCGCGGGGGGTTGCGCTTATGGCCGCTGAATCAGCTCAATGCGGTTACCGGCCGGATCGATCGCGAAGCCGAGGACGATGCCAGTTTTTCCGAACGGCCGCGGATCGCCCGTCATCGTTCCACCGGCGGCCTTGACGGCCGCGACGGCCGCTTTCATGTCCTTCACCGAAAAAATCACGTGCGTCGTCGGGTCCTTCAGTTCGTCGGAATCGCGATGAAAGAGAATCATCTGCGGATTCTTGTTGGCCTTGGCAGCTTCCATCGTGGCGCCGAAGTTCACGAAGACCTCCGTGCCTCCTGGATTTTCGATCCGATTGACCTCCTGCATGCCGAACGCAGCCTGGTAAAACTTCGCCAGAGCGATGGTGTCTTTCGCCTCGATGCGCACCGAGTCGAGGGACACCTGAGCATGCGCGCCCCCCGCTAGCAGCAGCCCGGCAAATATCGCTATCACTGTTTCCTTAAGTTTGGTCATGAAGGCCTCCGTTGGCAGTCTCATTCATAATAGACCGCGCCGGCTGCACTGCACTTCCTTCAGGTCCGCCTGGAGCGTCGCGCTCGTTTCCAAGTCTCAACGGCTATTCGCTTTCTCGCATACGAAATCGAATTTCGCGGCGGGGAGTGGCAATCCAGACAGGGCCTGGAGAAGAGCGACGTTGAGGGAGCAAGGGGCTGCGGGATGGCATGCTACAATCCGCGCTATGTACCGGTTCTTAGCGTTGTCCCTGCTCGCCCTGGGAGCTGCTTCGGCTGCGATGCCGCCCGACGCGGATCGGCAGCTGGCGCGTGAAATATACAAGGAGATGATCGAAATCCGGTCTGGCTACACCACCGGATCCACCACTCCGGTGGCCGAAATGGTAGCCGCGCGATTGCGCGCCGCGGGCTTTGGGGAGTCCGACATTTTCGTGGGAGGCGCGAGTCCGAAGAAGGCCAACCTCGTCGTGCGCTATCACTCTGGGCGAGCCGGAACCGGACAGCTGAAGCCGATTCTGCTGCTGGCGCACACCGACGTAGTGGAGGCCAACCGCGAGGATTGGAGTACCGATCCGTTTCAGTTCATCGAAAAGGACGGCTACTTCTATGGCCGCGGCACCGCGGACGACAAGGCGCAAGCCGCCGTCTGGATCGCAAACCTAATCCGCTACAAGCGCGAGGGATTCAAGCCGGAGCGCGATATCATCGTCGCCCTGACTGCGGACGAAGAGGGCGGAGGCCCGTACAGCGGCGTCATCTGGCTGCTCAAGAACAAGCGCGAATTGATTGACGCCGAGCTGGCCCTGAACGAGGGCGGCGGGGGCGTGATGGTAGACGGCAAGAAGATCGCGAACAACATTCAAGTAAGCGAGAAATCGTACGCCGATTTTAAGTTCGAAGTGCATAACAAGGGCGGCCACAGCTCCGTGCCGGTGCCGGACAACGCCATCTACCATCTGGCCACCGCGCTCGAAAGACTTTCCCGCTTCGGATTCCCGCTGAAGACGGACGACGTAACGCGCGCCTATTTTCGCGAAATGGCGAAGGTGGAGGACGGATCGTTAAGGGACGATCTGGTCAAGATCGCCGACGGCTCCTCCGACGTTGCCAGGGACGCGATGCAGCGCGTGGCTTCCGTTTCGCCGCGTTGGAATTCGATGCTGCGCACCACTTGTGTCCCCACCGAACTGGCCGGCGGTCATGCGCGGAACGCACTTCCACAGCTTGCCACCGCCAACGTCAACTGCCGGATTTTTCCCGGGGATTCCATCGAATCGGTGCAAAAGGCTTTGCGGTTGGCCATCGGGGACGACCAGGTTGCCATTCATGTGCAGGGCGATGTTGAAGTGGGTCCCACGTCTCCCCTGCGGAAGGACGTGCTCAAAGCGGTGGCTCGCATTAGCGATACCATGTGGCCCGGCGTGGTTACCATTCCAGTGATGAGCACGGGCGCTAGCGATGGCCGCTACCTGCGCGTCGCGGGCATTCCCACTTACGGGGTGTCGGGATTCTTTGGCGATCGCGATGACGTGCGCGCGCATGGGCGGGACGAGCGTATGAAAGTCAACTCATTCTTCGAAGGACAGGCCTTCCTGTATCAATTAGTGAAGGAATTATCGGCGGGACAATGACGCCGCGGACGTCCGCTAAGGCAGGATGCCGTACAGGCGCTCGTCAAGAGGACTCCCCAGCATCGGCTGCAGCTTCTCTCGAAATTGTTTGGTGTGATCCGCCTCCAGGTGCGCGTCAAACGCGGCCCGATTTTCCCAGGCCCCGACCATCGTGAAATGGTTCTTCCGGCCGATATCGTGGAACAGTTCGAAGCGGACTATGTCCTTTTCCTTGCGGCAGTCGGAAGCGTACTTCTGCAGAGCCTTGGATCCATCGTCCGCGTAATTGGGCATGAGGTCCACGTAGGTGACAACGTAGAGCCGGTCTTGCGCCGAGGCAGGAACGCTGGCCAGCAAGAGCACCGAGGAGAGGGCTGCGAATAAGAATCTCATGGCTCCTGATAGTCTACTCCCGATGGAACTGGATCGCCTGGAAGCTTCTAAGCGCGCCTTTGGGACCGCCGAACATGCGACCCTTCCGCGCCTGCTACGGCCAGTGGGCCGGGCGCGTTTCCCCGACGCCCGGTCGTTGATTCGCCTCCACGAAGCGCTGCTCTTCTATCGCGCGTATCCGCCTGATCGGGAGGTGCTGCGGATCACTGACGAGCTGCTTCGGTTGATGCCGAAAAAAATAGCGCAATTGCGGCGCGCGGGGGCGGATCTGGCGCCATTTGAAGAACCGGACGTGTCGGGCATTGCAGGCACGGCGTTTTCGGCGATGTTTACTTATGACATCACGCGTTGGCTGGCGGAGCATCATTCGAAGTCGGTGGAAGTCGATTGGGAGGATTACGATGCAGCGCAGCTCGGCCCGTTGCTGCGGCATCTGCATCCGTTTGCTGACGAAGACCTGCTGGTGGAGGCAAACATTCCCTATATGGATTGGTTTCGGGCGGCCAAGCGCGGAGCTGGTTCGGATTTGCGCTGGTTGCTTTCAAAAATCGACAGCGCGGAACTGTTCGCGCAGGCCAAACTATTCGTCCGCTGGAATCTGGGTGATGGGAGCGCCACTCGTACGAACGGACGGTTGCCCGGCCGACGCAAGGTTTTCTATCACGATGCCCCGCTGATCCGCCGCGCCGATGTATCGCTGGCCGGCGAACTTCAATCCCCGGCGATCGCAACCCAAAAGCTCAGCCGCGCTGAAGGCCAGAGGGTGCTCGATTTCACGCGCGAGACTTCGGCCATGCGCTATCGCGAGCTGCACGGGTTCACCTACGGCGATCCTGAGCACGTAATTCGCGCCGACCTCGGCCGCGGCGTCGAAGTTTTCGTTTCCGGCGTTCCTCGCGAGCATCGCCTGCCGCTGCGCGCGTATCACGCGGGAATGTTCTTCAAGAACGGCGTCCCTATCGGATACATCGAATGCCTGACTTTGTTTGAGCACATGGAGGTCGGTTTCAACCTCTATTACACGTTTCGCGAAGGCGAGACTGCGTGGGTCTACGCGCGCTTGCTGCATCTGTTCCGGCAGTTGCTCGCGGTCAGTTGCTTCGCCGTGGACCCCTATCAGCTTGGGGCTCACAACGAGGAGGCCATTGAGTCGGGCGCATTCTGGTTTTATCGCAAGCTGGGATTCCGCCCCGCGGGTACGCAAGTGGCGAGGCTCTTGCAGCGCGAGGAGGCAAAGATGCGCGCAAGTCCCGCACATCGCACTCCAGCGGGCGCCTTGCGACGTCTGGCGGCTGGTTGGATGGTTTACGAAATGCCTGGTTCGCGTTTGGGTGACTGGGATCATTTTGAAACACGCCGCGCCGCGATGGCGCTGCGAACGTCGCCGTTCCCGCCCGCGATTCAACGCGCGAAGAATGCAGCCGAGGAATCCACTTACGTTCGCGCACTCCAACGCGACCCGATGTTGCGCAGGCACATCCTGAAGTTGGGGTCCAGTCACGGCGCGACGTAGATGGTCACGTTGCTCTGATTCAGCGGGAAGGCGCCAACTTCCAAGGTGATTGGCTGCGCGCCTCCGCCTATGAGAGACCGCGGCACGCCGATGTTCAATTGGGTAAGCCCGACAAATCCCGGCGCATCGCCCGCGTAAAAGATTTGCGCGTTCTGGCTGCCGATGGTCACAAGCACGGGAAGCTTGGGCTTGGGCAGCGCCGAATCAGGCGGCTCCGTTCCATCCGATCCGGGCGGTATGGTTTGGCCCGTGCCGGTGGCGTAAAAGACAACAATGGACCCTTTCGGCGCTGGGTTCGAGGCGGAATTGAGCGTGCCATCCTGATTCGCGGCGATGGCCGGTCCAGTTGGCTGATTGCTCATGGTGAAGATCGCGGGATTAGCCGCTTGCACACCGATCCCCGACGGAGAGGTCACGCCATTGTACGTGAGCGCGACCGTCGCTCCCGAAGAGCTAGCCAACTCGAACGGCGCTTGAGCGATGATCTCGCCGGAGGAAACAGAGATCAGCGGCGCTGGCGTGTTATTGAACAGAATTTGTGTTCCTCCTGCGCTGGTGCGCAGCGCACCGCCCGCACCGAAGCCATCAAACACAGGCTCGAAGGGGCCCATACAGACGCCGCGTATTCTTAGCAGCGCACCGGGGGCGATGGGAGGTGCAGTGGGCGGAGTAGGTGGCTCGCCGAATGACTCGTAAACGAGATTTGCCGGAGCGGCGCTTTGGATCCCCGTACGTCCGAAGATCGGCGTCGGCTTTTCGTTCGCTGGCGCGGGCGTGGGTGCTCCAAGCCAGAGCGTTCCTTTTATAGCGTCGGCGACGTAGAGGTTGCCTTTTGCGTCAAACGCCAGGCCCGCCGCTTGTCCCACTGTTGCGCCGACATACTCCACAGAAAGCGCGCAATTGTGGCTGACGCGATAGATCGCGTTCTTATCTTCGTCAGCGACATAGATTGACCCGGCTGAATCCAGCGCCACGGCCGATGCCCGCGCGATTTCCTCCGGGCCGCTTCCGAAACCGGGCGCGGCCGAGGTGTTGAATTCGCCGGTGCCGGCAACGGGCGAGATGGCGCCGCTGGTTGCGGACAGCCGCTCGACGGTGTAGGTTGACGGGAAGAAGAGGTTGCCTGCTGCATCGAAGGCCATAGACCCTATGGCGCCCTTGGTCCAAAGCGTGTGTACGGTGCCACCCGAGTCGATATTCTTCAGCGCGGAATTGCCGCTATCGGTAACAAAAATGTTCGCCGCGCCGGCCAGCACGCCCTGTGGCGCGGAGAATTGACTCCCCAGCGTGGTTTGCGTTCCATCCGGAGCCACTTTCAAGACACGATTCTTGCCTGTGTCAGCGACCAAAATATCGCCGGCCGCATCCACCGCAACGCCTTGTGGATTTCGCAAAAACTTGTCTTGATCAGGCAGGCACAGCGGATCCTGGTCATAAACGGGACCGCCATCGCCGATGACGGTATTGACGATGCCACTGGTGTCGATCTTGCGAATCCGGTTGTTGTTGGTATCGGCGACATACAGGTTGCCTTGCTTGTCGAACGCAAGCGCATGCGGATTCGCAAAGGTTGCCGATATGGCGGGTCCTCCATCGCCAGTGAAGAGATTGGGGCCGGCGCCGGCGATGGTGCTGATCTTGCCGGTGGCCGTGGCTTCTTCCAAGCGGCCCGAAAGCCGGTCGATGAAGAATACATCGCCGCTTGTGTCCGCTGTCATCCCTGCCGCACTAACAGAGGCTTTGAGCGCGTCGCCGCAAGCCTCGCTGAAATTTTGCTGGTTGGAGGTTTCGACGCCGGCAAAGGCGTGTATGATTCCATCCGGCGTGATTTTTCGCACGCGCGGCGTTGCTACAAAGACATCGCCTTGGGGATCGGTGGCGACAGAAAACGCAGTGAGTGAGGACTGTGTAGCCGGCATCTCATCCTGGCTTGGGATGCCGAGCGGCAGTGACGGGTCGCCCGCGATGCGCGTCAGCACGCCGTGAGTATCGATTTTCGCAACGCGTTGGCCGTCGGCGACGTAGAGATTGCCCGCGGCATCGAATGCCAAATCCGAAGGCCGGCTTAATTGGGCCTGGGTTGCTGGTCCGCCTTCGCCTGCGTAACCAGGGGTTCCGGTCCCCGCAAAGGTGGAGAACGTGCCGTCGGTGCTGATCACGAGGATCATCGCATTGTTCGGGTTGGCGACATAAAGTCGATCCTCCGCGTCCACCGCTAAGCCCAGGGCACTGTCCATCACGACTAGCGAAATGGTTCCGTCGGGAGCGATGCTCCGGATCCGATCCTCGTCGTCGCTGAAATACAAAGTTCCATGACTGTTGATCGCGATGCCGCCTACAAAACTGATTTCGGCTGCCGTGGCCGGTCCGCCATCCCCGCTGTCGCCGGGCACGCCGGTACCTGCGATGGTGGTGACATGCCGTGGGTGTCAATCTTGCGGATGCGCGCTTCCTCGCCAATGTATATGTTGCCCACCCGGTCACGCGCTACCGCGTACGGGCCTGGAATGCCGCATAGTAAGCCGGACCGTTATCGCCCGTCAGCGTGGAGGTGTCGATGCCGGCAAAACGAGTAAATCCACCGCTCAAGAAGGATTGAGCCGCTGCGGCGGACGGCAAAGATAGCATGACAAAGCCCAGGGCCCGGCTCATAGTTCCATCTGTAAAGTAGCACGAACCCTTCCCAATGCAATAGAATACACTTAGCCCATGTTGCTGGGTCCGCCTGCGCTAGGATGAAAGCCGTGGAGCGACACGATCCGCCGTCCGGCGCGCCAGAAAACCCCGCCCCCGCGGCCACGCCCTGGCTGTCCCTAAAGGATGACGAACTGCTCCAAAAGCGCATCTGCGATCTGGGCGCGCGCATTCCGGGAAGCGAACTGGAAGGCCGCATCGCGCAGCTCTACGACGAACTGGGCGCGCATGGCCTGGCGTTTCGTCCGGCCTGCTATCTGGGCGACGAATGGTTCTCGCCGGCCGGGCTCGCCGGCCATCGCGATTCCGTTTTATCTGGCGCATCCTCGCCTGAAGACGCTTGAGATGCATCAGATGCTGCAGGTGGAAGGCGGAACTCCCGAGTGGTGCCAGCAACTGTTGCGGCACGAGAGCGGCCACGCCATCGATCATGCGTATCGTTTCTCCTTGCGCGACGATTGGCGTGCTGTCTTCGGCAGCCCCGAAACGGAATACTCGCCGGAAACCTACCAGCCGCGGCCCTACAGCAGAAGTTTTGTGCGCAATCTGCCGAACTGGTATGCACAGGCTCATCCCGACGAAGATTTCGCCGAAACATTCGCGGTGTGGCTATCGATGACGCCCGAACAGTGGCGCGAACAATATCGCGGCTGGAAGGCGCTGGAGAAACTGGAATTTGTGCATTGCCTGATGGAAGAGGCCAAGAACGCGCCGCCCAACGTGAAGCGCGTCCGCCGCATTTATGAAGCCAGCCGCCTGAGAAAAACCCTGGCGCGCTATTACACCGAGCGGCGCAAACTGTACGCGGAAGACTTCCCCGATTTTTACGACGACGATCTGCGCGTTATATTCGGAAATGGTGAGCCGAACGGAGAGTCCGCTGCAAAGGTTATGCGACGCACTCGCGCGGCGCTGGTGGGATCTATCGTTCGTTGGACCGGACAGCACAAATATACGGTGGACATGCTGGTGCGCAAATTGATCGAGCGCTGCCAAAAGCTGAAGCTGACGTTTCCGCCGCCGTTGGAACGCGCGCGCGTCTCGTTCGATCTGGCCGCGTATCTGTCGGCCATGGTCACCAATCATCTGCACACCGGCCGCTTCAAGAGGTCTGTCTAGCCGTGAAAGTTCTGGTATTGTTCGACGTGGCTTATCATCTCGGGGCCGCTGCTTCCGCGGGAACGTTCTCTCCGCAGGAGTTGAAGGAAGAAGAAGACAAGCCCACCGAAGCCGACGTGCTGGCCTGCCTGCAGCGGCTGGGCCACGAGGTGGATACGCTGGCGGTCTTCGACGACGTGGTGTGTATCGTGGAAAAGCTGAAGAACTTCGCGCCGGAAGTGGTCTTCAATCTCACCGAGAGCTTTCATTCCAGCCGCGCGCATGAGCCGAACATCCCCGCGCTGCTGGAACTGATGCGGGTGAAATACACGGGCGCGCGTCCGGACGGCCTGATGCTCTGCAAGGACAAAGCGCTCGCCAAGAAGGTGCTGGCGTATCATCGCGTGCGCGTCCCGCATTTCGTCATCTCCACCGAGCAGCGCCCGCTGAAGCGCTTGCGCCGTTTTGTTTATCCCGCCTTTGTGAAGCCGGTGGGCGAGGAATCGTCGGACGGAATCGCCAAGGCGTCGTTTGCCAAGAGCGAGGAGGAGGCGTTGGAACGCGCGCGCTTCATCCACGAGAAGTTTAACTGCGACGCATTGATTGAGGAATATATCGACGGCCGCGAGCTGTATCTGAGCGTGATGGGCAATCGCAAACTTACTGTTTTTCCGACCCGCGAAATCTTTTTCCATGAGGTGCCCGAGGACACGCCCAAGTTCGCCACGTTCAAGGCCAAGTGGGACGACACCTATCGCAAGAAGTGGGGCATCCAGAATGGGCCGGCCACGGAACTTCCCGTCGGCGTTGACGAAAAGCTGGTCCGGCTGGCCCGCAAGGTGTATCGCGTGCTGAAGATCCGCGGCTTCGGCAGAGTGGACGTTCGTATCACGCCAGCCGGCGAGATTTTCGTGATCGAAGCTAATCCGAATCCGTCGCTGGCCTGTGAAGACGACTTCGCGCAATCGGCCGCAACGGCGGGCTTGCCGTACGACATGCTCATCCAGAAGATTTTAGACACCGCCTGCTTGTAAGTAAGGCGATTTCGGTCCTCCCTAGTACCAACTTCTCACTATTTCTTCCGCGCGGTCTGCCGATGTCTCTTGGCTAGAGGAGTAGCTTCTGACGGGCCGGCCATGTGGTGGCCGCGTTCCTGCTGTCAGCGGCCGGCTCCATAGCGTCTTGTGTCCATGATTTGAGGGGCACGGTTCCTTGTCCGTCCCCTCACTTTTTCCCATTGGGCCGTCCCTGCCGTCCCTCCAGGAGATAGGAAGGGATTTTCCAACGCAGGTTATGGTAAGCTCCCACCCATGGTGCGCGCGTGCTGGCTGCTGGTGGCGGCGGTTGCCGCCTGTGCCCAGCCGACGGCTCCCAGTTATCCCAACCCCGCTTATCCCCACCAGGTTGAGGGCGATTGGGTGGCGCGAGATTTCGCGTTCCACTCGGGCGAAAAGCTGCCCGAACTGCGGCTGCACTATATCACCATCGGCAAACCTCGCCGCGATGCGGCCGGGCACGTTACAAACGCCGTGCTTATTTTGCACGGTACTGGTGGCACCGGCGCTCCCTTTCTGCGCCCCAACTTCGGTGGCGAGCTGTTCGGCCCGGGCCAGCCTTTGGACGCCGCAACGTATTTCCTAATCCTGCCCGACGGGATCGGCCACGGCAAATCAACCAAGCCCTCCGACGGCCTGCACGCGCGGTTTCCCCACTACGACTACCAGGACATGGTGCGGGCTGAATCGCGTCTGCTGCGCGAAGGCCTGGGAGTGGATCATCTGCGGCTCGTGATGGGCACATCGATGGGGGCTATGCACACCTGGGTTTGGGGCTACCTGTATCCAGATGCGATGGACGCACTGCTGCCTCTGGCCAGTGCGCCGGTGGAGATCGCCGGCCGCAACCGGATGTTCCGAGCCATGATTATCCAGGCGATCCGCAACGATCCGGATTGGAAGGGCGGCGAATACACAACGCCGCCACTAAACGGTTTAGTGGCCGCCGAGTACGCGCTATGGATGATGACGAGCAGCCCCCTGCGGTTGCAAAAGGCGAACCCAACGCCGGGGCAGTCCGATGCGGCAGTGACGGCGCTGCGGGAGCGCGCAAAACAAGTGGACGCTAACGACATGCTCTACCAGTTCGAAGCGTCCGGCGATTACAACCCTGAGCCGCATCTCGGCGAGATCCGGGCGCCGCTGTGGGCGATCAACTCAGCGGACGACGAAGTGAACCCGCCGGAGTTGGGCCAGGTGGCGCGCGGGATCGAGAAGGTGCCGCATGGGCGTTACATCCTGATCCCGACGAGCGAGGAGACCCGTGGGCATGGAACGCACTCGCAGGCGGCGGTCTGGAAGCAATACCTGGTGGAGCTGCTGCGGAGCACAGAGCGTCAGCCGCCCGGCTCGCGCTGAGGTGTCTTAGAACTCAAGCCGGGCTTGAAAGGCGATCATGCGCGGAGAACTGTCTCCGCCCAATCCAACGCCCAACAGTCCAGTGGGCGGCGAAGTGGAGTAGCTGAGCGCGCCGAATCCGGTCTGGGTGGAAGGCTTGCCCGGGATTCCCGCATAGACTACATTAGGAAGGCCAAAATTCGGGTGGTTGAATACATTGAAGAATTGTCCGTCGATGCGCAGCTTCAGGTGTTCCGACAACTGGAACCACTTGGTGAGATAAAAGTCGCTCCAGACGAAATCGGGACCGCGCAGTGCGTTTCGGCCGAGATTGCCGAACTGGCAATTTGCCGGGCTGTCGCCGCCGGCAGCACGCGCCGGTGCTGGGATCGACACTGGAAACGAACGCGTCGGGGTTGAGCCACTGGATGGTTCCCGGTTGAGTGATCCCGGGAATCGAATTGTGTTCATACAATGGCACGCCGTCGACAACGCTGGCGTATTGCGGGTCCGCTGCCCTGAACGATGCCGTTTCCGTTGGCCGAATAAGGTGCGCTCAAAACCGAAAATGGCAGTCCGCTATGCCAGAACGCGGTGCCCGAGACCTGCCATCCGTTCAGCGCTCGCGCCAGTCAGGGGATTCCGGACCTTGATCGGCAATTGATAAACGTACTGCGCCGTCAAGTTGTCGCGCACATCGTAATCGCAAGGTCCGTATTGGCGGCCAAGTTCTCCCGGCAGCGGCGAAAGAATGGCGCCGGCGGCGAAGGGAAGGAATCCGCCGTTGGAAACCGTGTCCATGCAGCGGCTCCAGGTGTAATTGGCTTGGACCTGAATGCCGTGCGCCAGCCGTTTGTCGGCCGTTAGCTGGAGGCCGTTGTAGTGGCTGTTCGCGCCGGTGTTCAATTGCGTTACGGCTCCGAAACGCGGGTCAATGGGCTGGCCATAAGGGAACGGGCGCGAAGCATCCCTGGCAGACCGTTTGATATCCGTTCACTTGCGTCTCATAAGGCTGGTTTACGGCGCGCGTGCCCACATACTGCGCTCGCAGATTGAGCGCATTGCCGATTTGGTGTTCCAAGCCAAAACTCCATTGCATGAAGTAAGGCGCGTGCAGCTTGCCGTCGGGAACGGCAGTGATCGAAATCGGCGGAAGGCAGGAGTCGCGATTGGCCAGAGGCGAGGCGCAGGAAAGCTCGCCGTTCGCGAAGCCGGCATCGAAGAGCTGATTCGCCGCTGCAGTCGCGTCGATAGCGCTGTTCGGGACTCCCGGCGCGATGGCTGTTCCCCCCACCGTGCCCAGCAGCCCGCCCTGAAACGTCTTCGAGTAAGGCGGGTTCACGCCCACCAGATCGGCCACGCTGCCCGGCAGGATGTCGCTGAACAGTCCGAAGCCGCTGCGCAGCACGGTATGCGGCGCGATCTGCCACGCGATGGCGGTTCTGGGCTGCAGGATAGCCAAGGGCGTTGCGGCAAACACGTTCCCGAGATGCGTCTGAATCACCGCATCGAGTGGCTGATTCACATCGTGCGAGATGGAATCGAAGGAGCCAGTCGAGGCGACCGACGGCGTCATGCGGATTCAGCGGATTTGAATTGTAGGTATCGCGGATGCCGAAAGTCCAGGTCAGCGTGCGCGTCAGCTTCCAGGTGTCTTGCGCATAGAAATCCAGATTGAGGAAGTTGTAGGGCTGCGAATCGGCCAGCGGGAAGGTTTCCGAAGCCGTGGACGCAACACCGTAAATGAACTGCGGCAGGGTGGTGTAGGTGACCAGTGGAACCACGCCTTCGCCGAAATCGTAGTCGTTGAGGCGGAAGATGCGGGTGTTGGTTCCGAAGCGGAATTCGTGCGAGCCCACCGTCCAGGCGAGATTGTCGTTGATGAAGAAGCGCGTGGCGCGCCGGCCCTGCACCCAGGTATTGTCGAGCCCACCGAGCGGCGTGAAGGGCGCATTCGCGCCACTGCCCTCCAGCACGATGGGAAATGCCGCGAGTGTTTTCTCGAAATCCACGGGGCCGAACAAGCTTGAATACCAGGAGAACGCGGGGTTGAAATAGTTCACCAGATGCGCGGAGAACACGTGCGTGTAGCCGGCCGCGAAGGAGTATAGCGGCTGCGGGGAAATGGCGTCGAAGATCGGATTGATGGGATCGGTATAAGCCGCCTGCAGGCCGGTGTCGGATTGAAAACGAAACCAGGCCATGTTCTTGGTGTCGATGTTATAGTCGATGCGCGCGGTTTGCACCTGCTCGCGATCGTCACTGGAATGTGAAATGCTCTGCCGGTTCGCGCAACCGTTTCCGTTTGGCGGATTGCCGCCCGCAAAGGACGCCATTGCTATTGAACGGGCACCCGAGAATCGCGAGCGGAGTGCCCGCCGTATTGCCGTACAGCGCGAAGAGCTTTTGGTAGAACGGCACAAGTTGGGGCGCGGGCTGGTACGTCGATCCGGTGATGGCGTCCACGCCGCCTCGCGGCAATTGCTGCAGGACGTAATCCTGAAAGGCTGGCGTCGGCACGGTGGTGGCGGTCACGATCGGGAGCGCAATCCGAACCCATTCGGAATCGAAAAAGAAAAACAGCTTATCGTGAACGATGGGTCCGCCGAGACTTCCCCCGAAATGATTCACCGTGGAGCGCGGCTTATGATTTCCGGCAGTAGCGTTGGTAAAGAAATCAGCGGCATTGAATTTTGAGCCGTTCCACAGCTCGTACAGGTTTCCGTGAAACCGATTGGTGCCGGACTTGGTGACGTAATTGACCTGAGACGCGCCGTAGCGGCCCTGATCCACCGCGTAGGAAACCGTATTGACCGTCACTTCAGCGATGGAATTCAATCCCAGGACCAGATTGGTGGAAAGCCCGCTATTCAAGTTGGTCAGCGGATCGTTGGTCTCCAGGCCATCCACGATGTAGCCGTTCGAAAGAGAGGGCAGGCCATTGAACTGCACGTTGCCATAGCCGTTTGTGCCACCCACGAAATCGTTCCCGCTTCCCGCCGTGTTGATGAGAGCGCCCGGCGGCAAACTGCAGCGGATACGTCATGTCTCCACCCGGATTCGGAAGATCTTCGAGGGCCGGGGCGCTGAGAGTGGTGGTGGTATTGGGATTGTCAGGGTTGATCAACGGCGCCTGGTCCTGAACCAGGACGGTTGCGCTCAGCGGATGCAATGTTCAGCTTGAAATCGACGGTCTGTTTCTGCCCGAGCTGGGCGGACACGGAATTGTTCTGCTGCGCCGCGAAACGGCCGGCCTCCGCCTTCACCGAGTAGGCGCCGGGCTTGAGTTGTGGAAAACTGAATCGCCCGGCGTCATCTGTTTCGACGGATCGTTTCAGGCCGTTTTCGACGTTGGTGACGGTCACCGTGGCGCCGGGGATGGCCGCGCCAATGGGATCTGTGACGGAGCCCACGATCGCGCTGGTAGTCTCGCCCTGAGCCAGTGCCAGGATTGGCAAAAGCAACAGCGAGGCCATGACTTTAGGCATGCCTAAATCATACAATGAAGACGTGCCACTTTCCCAATTGAGCCGCGGCCCTGGGCGAGCGGTTCCGAGAAGCCCCTATAGCACCGAGTCCGTGGACGATTATCTCAAGGCGATATTAGAGCTGGGCGGCGTGGAAGAAGAGCGCGTATCGAGCAACGCTCTGGCGCAGCATCTTGGCGTTCGCGCCGCGTCCGTCACCGGGATGCTGCAAAAGCTGGCGATGCACCAACCGCCCCTGGTGAAATACCAGAAGCATCACGGAGTGCGGTTGAACGCAGCCGGCAAGATGCGCGCTCTGGAGGTGATTCGTCATCATCGTTTACTGGAGCGCTTCCTGCACGATTTTCTCGACTACTCCTGGGACGAGGTTCACGACGAGGCCGAACGCCTGGAGCACTTCATCAGCGAGCGCCTGGAAGACCGCATCGCCGCGAAGTTGGGCGACCCGGAAACGGATCCGCATGGGCACCTGATCCCGGAGCGAGACGGCGCGCTTCCCGCACGCGAAGAAGTGCTCCTGTCGAAATGGGCGTGCGGCATCCCGGCCGAGATTAGCAGCGTGTCGGACCGCGATGCCGCGGCGCTGCGCGAAATGACCCGACTGGGGTTAAAGCCCGGCATGGCGATCACGGTGGAAGCGGGCACACGCAATGCGTCGCTGCGGGTCCGGATCGGCGACCGTAAGGATTCGGTTCGTTTGAGCCACGCTCTGGCTGGTGGAATCTGGGTAGTCGCGGGCGCCACCCACTAGAATAGTCCTTGGATCCCTTCGTCCCATTCTTCGGTAACCCGCACGTGCTGACCATCGCGGGCAACTTCTGGCCTCGCCAGTTGGACGAGCAGCGTTTCCCGGTGGAGAACAGATTTTACGACACCGAGCCTGGCGTCCAGGTGCTGGTCCATTCGCAGGCGCCCGCGGGCGAGCCCCTCGCGCACCTCGTGCTCGTGCATGGACTGGAGGGATCCAGCTCTTCGGGCTACGCGCGCAGCTTGTCCCAGGCGGCGCTGGAAGCGGGCTGCGCCACCCATCGTTTCAACATGCGAAGCTGCGGCGGCACGGAACATTTGAGTGGCCGCACGCTTTATCATTCGGGGCAGACTTCGGACTTGCTAGCCGTCATCCGCCAGCTGCCACCGAACGCGCCGATCTTTCTGGGCGGCTTCTCGCTCGGTGGGAACGTGGTGTTAAAGCTGGCCGGAGAACTGGGGGCTTCAGCCTCCGATCTCATTGCGGGCGTGATAGCCACCTCGACGCCCATCGACCTTGCGGCCGGCGTGCGGCAGCTCGACAGGCCCTCCAACCTGATCTATGCGCGCAGATTTCTCACTCGCCTGAAGGAGCGCGTGCGCGTCAAGGAGCGCCTCACTCCCGGGCTGTTCGATTTGAGCCTGCTCGGCCAAGTGCAAAGCATTTACGACTTCGACGAACGGTTCACCGCTCCGGCTTTTGGGTTTGGCAGCGCCGACAACTACTATGCGACGCAATCGGCGAATCAGTTCCTGGACCGCATCCGCGTTCCGACTCTGGTGGTACAAGCCAAGGACGATCCGTTCATCCCCTTTGCGATGTACGATCATCCGGCGTTCTCGACCAATCCTCACTTGCGGCTGCTCGAAATCGAGCAAGGGGGGCACCTGGGTTTCATTTCCAAAACCAGGCCCCGCTTCTGGCTGGATCAAGTTCTCGTAAACTGGATATTGAGGCAACGCTCCCTGACGGTCGCGGTTCTGTAGGGGGCTGGATGTTAGAAGTAAGGAACAAGGTATCAGCGGGTTTCGTCCTTTAACCTAGTGGGGAAGCGTCCAGCACAAAACGCGTCTTTTCGCGAAGCTGCATTGATCGCGGCGGATTCGCTGCGCTCGAGCAAGCTGCGCAGTTTCCTGACGCTGCTGGGCATTATCCTGGCCACCACCACGCTGATCGCGGTGATGTCGATGATTCATGGCATGGATGTGTACATCGCCAACACTATGAGCAGCATGGGTTCGGACGGGTTTCGGGTGGTCAAGATCGCTATGCTGGGCAATTTCGACCCCAAGAAGTTCCTGCAAATGCAGAAGAGGAATCCGGAGCTGAGCCCGGACGAGTTCCAATACCTGAAGGATCACGCCACGCTGGTGGGGGATTTCGGAATGAGCGCCGGCCGCACGGTGACCGTCTCCCAAGGATCTCAAACCCTCAGCAGTGTCTCCTTGAACGGCGGCACCGCCAACTGGGCTTCGCTTGGAAACACCCAGATCGCGAGCGGCCGTTACTTTACCGAAATCGAAGACCGCCATCGGTCGCCGGTAGCGGTAATCGGCGCCGACCTGAAGAAGAACCTGTTTGGGGATGGCGATCCGCTGGGGAAGGACATCAAGATCGAGGGCCGGCCGTTCACCGTGGTGGGCGTGGCCGAAGCCAAGGGCAGCGTTTTTGGCCAGTCCCAGGATGCGTTCGTCGACGTTCCCATCGGAGCCTATTTTCAGATTTACGGATCGCGCAGCGGCATACGCTACGCCGCGCGCGCCGCCGATCAAAAGGTGCTGGTGCAAGCCATGGACGAGATGCGCATGCTGATCCGCGTCCGCCGGCATGAAATACCGGGGCAGGACGACACCTTTTCGATTCTGTCGTCGGATGCGCTGGTCAGCGCCTGGGACCAGCTTACCAGCGCCATCGCAGCAACGGCTGTGGCTGTCGTTTCCATTTTTATGGTGGTGGGCGGCGTGGTGATCATGAACATCATGCTGGCGGTGGTGAGCGAGCGAACGCACGAGATCGGCATTCGCAAGTCGGTGGGCGCGCGCCGCCAGGATATACTCAATCAGTTTCTGATGGAGTCCTCCCTGCTGGCGGGCATGGGCGGGTTCATCGGAGTGATATTGGCCTGGATCGTCTCCACCGCGGTGCGAAACTTCACCGCGGTTCCCATGGCGGTGCCCATTTCCGCGGTCCTGTTGGGCGTGGGTCTTTCTACTGTAGTGGGCCTGTTCTTCGGAATTTATCCGGCGCAGCAGGCTTCCAAACTGGATCCGATCGAAGCGCTGAGGGTGGAACGATGACTCGGGTAGAACTTGGTTCGGCGATTGGCCTGGCGCTGGCCACGGTCCGCGAGCACAAGATGCGCTCGTTTCTGACTATTCTGGGCGTGATTATCGGCACCGGGACCATCATCGCCGTCGGCTCCATCATCGCCGGCTTGGATGGCGCGGTTACCGGCATTATCCGCGCCTTCGGAACCAATACCGCCATCATCTTCAAATTTCCGGTCGGCATAGGAAGCAAAACACCAGAGATGCTGCGCCGCAAGCCCATCACGTACGACGATGCCTTGGCGATCGCGTCTCGCTGCCCGTCGGTGGAGTCCGTCAGTCCATATTTGCTTCCGAATAACGTCGGCAGCGGCCCTCAAATCAACATGGCTCGTTATAAAGGCAATGAGTTATATAACGCGAGCCCGGTTGGAACCGAAGCGTCCTACGCCGAAAGCGGCCAAATCGAGATGCAGGATGGGCGCTTTTTTACCGACGTTGAGAATCAGCATCGCATGCCTGTGGCCGTGATCGGCGCCGATGTACCCAGGGCCCTGTTTAACGGCGAAACCCCAATCGGCAAGTGGATCGACGTCGATGGCCACAAATTCGAGGTCATCGGAATCACCAAACGCCCCAGTGCGTCCTTCCCAGGTCAGGACGACACCAATATCTACCTGCCATACTTCAGCATGCACAAGCTGTTCCCGGCGTCCAAGGAGAATCTGCTGTACATCAACGCCAAGCCCGGCCGCCTGGCCGCCGCTATAGACGAGGCCACGGCCGTATTGCGCATCCAACGGCACGTTCCGGCCAATAAACCCAACGATTTCTCCATCTCCACCGCCGATGAACTGGTGGAACAGTTCCACAGCGTTACTGCCATCGTCGCGCTGGTGATGGTGGTGATGAGTTCCATCGGACTGCTGGTGGGCGGCATTGGCGTGATGAATATCATGCTGGTCTCCGTCACCGAGCGCACGCGCGAAATTGGCATTCGAAAAGCCATCGGCGCACGCCGCGCCGACATCGTGCTGCAGTTCCTCACCGAAGCAGTGGTGCTGACCGGTTTGGGCGGCCTGATCGGGATGACGTTCGGTTGGGCGATTTCCCTGGCCTGCCGGCTGATCTACCCGGCCCTTCCCACCGCGGTTCCCTTGTGGGCGGCGGCATTGGGGGTGGTGGTGTCGGTGGCGATCGGGCTGTTTTTTGGGATTTGGCCGGCGAATAAGGCCGCGCGGCTGGATCCGGTGGTGGCGCTGCGCTACGAGTAGGCCGGTGGCGCAGCCAGGGTCACCGCTCTGGGCAATGATGCGCTTATTGAACGCGGCGCGGCTTGGATTTGCGGACGGTGCGTTTGGGGGCCGCGGGCGCTGGATTCAACGGCCGGTTGCAATGCAGGCAGCGCACCACGTCGGAGCGGGTGGAAAGATGGCACGCCCGGCAGTAGATCTGCGGCAGCGAGACGGTTGTGAGTCCTGGTAACATTTTCGACTTAATATGTTATCGGACGGAAGCGCGCATTCTTTAGGGTATATTTTCTTCCCCTTCTCAGTGTGCTAAAATCAGGCGCTATGATGTGCCAGGAACGTATTCGACTGGTGGCTGATTACCGGGAGACCACGCGCACCTACGCCGATTTTGTGCGCAAGATGACAGATCTCGTCGGTTTGGGAATTGAATCGGAAGTCGAGCTGCTGAGCCGTTCGTGCCGGCTGGCTTGGGACGCTGCCGAAAAGGCCCGTCTCGCGCTATTCCGTCACGAAGCCAATCACAGCTGCAACCGCAGCGATTTCCGCGCGCCCGCAGGCCCGCCGCACGGCTAGCGTCAGCCATTTCGCAAGGGTCTGCCCGGTGGCTTCGTGCCGTGCACTCTACTGGTCTTTTTGAACATTTTCAGTCTAGGGCAGCTATGAAGTCACCGGGCTTACAAATTTCTTCCAGCCGGTCCGAACTCGCTGGGCGGCTGGCAAGTGTGATGCATTCTTCGCGGGCTATCCGCGCTGAAGTCGCCCTCACCGTTTGTGAGAGCAGCGAGGTGAGAATCGCATCGCGGCAACTGCGCCAGGAAAGCCGCCGAACGGCCCAACAGAGCGCTGCTTCCAGGAATTGTCTGGAGGCGCAAAAAGCACGGCGCCGGTTGATCGCCCACGCCGTCGCTCAGGTCCTGTCCAGCCAGGGATATTATGTCTTCCTGGCGGCGCAACCTCAAGATACTGCCGTAATTTAATAAATAATCTCGTAATATCTCCCGTACGCCAGGAAACTCTGGTACTGTAACCTAAGCAATCCGAGTCTTTCAGCAGATGCCGAAGAAGATCCCGCCCGGGAAGCCGGCGAAACGCGCGACGAAAGCTCGCGCCGCGAGTAAGGTTCCTTTCACTCCACCTGAGCCTCCGCTCGTGCCGGTGGTCGGCATTGGCGCCTCGGCCGGAGGACTGGAAGCATTTCGCGATCTTCTGGAAGCGCTTCCCAACGACACGGGCATGGCTTTCGTGCTGGTCTCGCACCTCAGCAAAACTTACAAAAGCATGTTGAGCGAGCTGCTCTCCAAAGTGACCCGAATGCCGGTGGCGGAGGCGCGCGGTGTGACGCCACTTGTTGGCCAATCACATCTACGTGATACCGCCCAACACAACTCTCGCCATGGAGGATGGCGGTCTTAAGGCGCAGCCGCTCGAGGACGAGAATCGTCACGGCATGGTGATCGACGCGTTTTTCCGCTCGCTCGCCGAGCATCGAAAAAGCCAGGCTATCGGGGTGGTGCTTGTCGGGAACCGGCACCGACGGGACGCTGGGCCTGGCAGCCATCAAAGCCGAAGGCGGCATCGCGTTCGCGCAGGATCAGGTAAGCGCCAAGTACCCGGACATGCCACGTAGCGCGAGCGCCCAGTTCGGCTCGGCGGACTTTGTGCTGCCGCCTGCCCAAATCGCCAGAGAACTGGCGCGCATCGCCGGTCATCCTTACGTTCGGCGGGCCCAGGGCGCCGAAGAAGGCGAACCGCTCAGCTCCGAATTGCAGTTTGCCGGCATCTTCCATTGGGTGAAGCGATCCACTGGAGTGGATTTCTCGCAGTACAAGCCCAGCACGCTCCGCAGGCGAATCCTGCGCCGCATGGTGCTCAACAAAATGGAGACCATGGGCAGCCTACTTGAAGCGACTGGAAGCCGATCCCGCCGAAGTGGAAGCGCTGTATCGCGATCTGCTCATCAATGTGACGTCGTTCTTCCGCGAGCCGGAGACTTTCGAGTACCTCAAGAGCGAGGTAATCCCGGATATCTTGACGAAACCGCCGCGGCGATTTGCCCATTCGCGTCTGGGTTCCCGGCTGCGCCACGGGTGAAGAAGCATATTCCATCGCCATGCTATTGATCGAGTGCCTGCAATTGTCCGCGAGGACGCCGCCCGTTCAGATTTTCGCTTCCGACATTAGCAAGCAAGCCATTCAGGTTGCGCGCGACGGCTATTACCCCGAGAATATCGCCGCCGATGTTTCCCCGGAGCGCCTGCAGCAGTTTTTCGCCAAATCCAGCGACGGCTATCAAATCAGCAAACAGGTGCGCGATCTTTGTATCTTCGCGGTGCAGGACGTCACCCGGGATCCGCCTTTCTCCCGGATGGATCTCGTCAGTTGCCGCAATCTTCTCATCTATCTGGGCGTCCCCCTGCAAAAGAAGGTGCTGGCCGACATTCCACTATGCTCTGAACCCGGACGGCTATCTGCTGCTGGGAAGCTCGGAGAGCGTGGAAGCGGGCTCGGAAGCGTTCCGGCAGATCGACAAGAAGTATAAAATCTATTCCAGGCTGCTTACATCGGCGCGCCCGCTTTTGGAATTTCGTCCGGCGGAACTGGCGGAAGATCCGCTGCCGGTCCGCAGGCCAGGGCCTCATCTCGCAGCCCGAGGCGGACTTGGGCCGGGAAGCCGACCGTATCGTTTTGTCGCAGTATTCTCCGCCGGGAGTTTTGATCAATTCTTCGTTCGAAATTCTTCAGTTCCGCGGCCGCACCGCTGCTTTTCTGGAGCAGCCGCCCGGCCAGGCGACTCTCAATTTGCTTCAAAATGGCGCGGGAGGGATTGGCTATCGATCTGCGGGCCGCCATCCATCACGCCAAGAAAACGGGTGGCTCCGATTCGCAAACCGGCGTGCGGGTACGAACCGATTCGGGCGTCACGGAAGTGACTCTGGAAGTAACTCCCGTGATCGATAAATCCACTCCCACTGCCGGCAACGATCCCTACTACCTGGTGTTGTTTGACACCGCGCCGCACGGGAAGGCCAGCGCGGCGCGGCGCGCCGCGGAGGGCAAAGCCAAAGGCAAAGACAAAGCCAGCTCCGGCGCCGAGCGCGAACTCGCGGCTCTGCGCGGAGAATTGGCCGGAACGCAGAACGATCTGCGCTCCATCATCGAAGAACAGGAAGCCACCAATGAGGAGCTGCAGTCGGCCAACGAAGAGATCCTTTCCAGCAACGAGGAGCTGCAAAGCACCAACGAAGAGCTGGAAACCGCGAAAGAGGAGCTGCAGGCCACCAACGAGGAGCTGATCACCGTCAATGAGGAGCTGCAAAACCGCAATGCCGAGTTGGCCAAGGTGAACGAGCGACCTGACCAATCTGATCGAGTCCGTGGAAGTGGTTTTTGTGATGCTCGATCGCGAATCTGCGGATACGGCGCTTCACTTCCGCCGCGCAAAAAGTGTTGAACCTGATCCCCACCGACGTGGGCCGGCCGATCGGAGATATCAAGCCCAACATTCAAGTAGCCGATCTTCCCGGATTAATCCGAGACGCTATCGTCAGCATGACGCCTCGCGAGCAGAATGTCCAGGATTCCGACGGGCGTTCGTATGCCATGAAGATCCGGCCCTCCAAGACCAGGACGGCAAAATGGAAGGCGCCATTCTCGCGCTCACCGATATCGATGCGCTGCTGCGCAGCCAGGAGAACCGCCAGAGCCTGGAGACCAGCTTGCGCTCGCTGCTCGGCAGCCGCCGGATTTGTTGCTGTCCGTCTCGCCGGAGGGACAGCCCCTGTTCGTGGGCAGATCGGTCCTGACGGCGGTGCGTTCCGACGATCGGCCTATTTTCGAATACCTGGCGCCGGAAGACCGGGAGCCGCTGCGGCGATGTTTGCGCCGGCGCTGGAGACGCGCGTGCCCGCGGAGATCGAAGTTCGAAAGTTTACGCTGACGAAGCCAAGGGCGCGGTCGATCCTGTCGATTGAACCCATTCTCAGCGCCGAGGGTGTTCTCGCTTCGGCGTGAGGGCGCGCGCAAGCGGTCCAGCGACGGCCTCGCGCTCAGCTGACGCCGCAATGAGATGATGGTTCAGTCAACCTATGGATGTAAATGCACCGGCCTCGCTGTGGATCGAGGCTGCTCAAAAAGCCATGCAGATCGAGGCCGACGCGGTGGCGCGGGCTTCTCAGCGCCTGGATGGAAATCTGAGCGTGCGCGATCGAAATGATTCTGGCACACCCGGGCAAGCTGGTGGTCACTGGCCTCGGCAAGTCGGGCCACGTGGCGCGCAAGATCGTTGCCACGCTTTGCAGCACCGGAACGCCGGCCGTGTTTCTGCACGCCGCCGAAGCCTCGCATGGCGATCTGGGCCTGTACTCGCCGGGCGATCCCACTTTGATGGTTTCAAAAAGCGGCAACACCTTCGAGCTGTTGCAGCTGATTCCGTTCCTGCGTGAATTGCCGTCGCGGACGCATCGGTATTCTGGGCAATCCCATGCGCGCCGCTGGCGTCGGAAATGGACGTGGTTTTGGATGCGTCGGTCGAGCGCGAGGCCGATCCGGACAATCTGGCGCCCACCGCCAGCGCCACCGTGGCTCTTTCGCTCGGCCATGCATTGGCTGTGGCGCTGATGCGCGCGCGCAATTTCGGCGTCGAAGATTTCGAGCGCTTTCATCCGGGCGGACACCTGGGGCGCAGCTTGCGGCTGACGGTTCGCGAAGTGATGCACGGCCGCGACTGAAATTGCCATCGCGCATGCGGATGACTCGCTGAAGCAGGTGGTGATCGCGATGACGCACTATCCGCACGGCGCCGCTTGCGTGGTGGATGCCTCCGGGCGTCTGATCGGCCTGGTTACCGACGGTGACGTGCGCCGCGCGCTGCAGGCTCACGACGATATTCGCGGCCTGCCGCGCAGCGGCGGTGATGACTGCCAATCCCGTCTACCATCGCGCCCGATGCGCGCTTACAGGAGGCGCTGCGATTGATGGAAGACCGGCCATCGCAAATTTCGGTGCTGCCGGTGATTGACCCAGCGAGCGGCGTGTGCCTGGGCCTGCTGCGGTTGCACGATATCTATCGAGCAGGGCTTGGGGGTATACCGAGTCGCGGGCTAAGCAAAATTGACCGCGTTCGGCGCCGTTCCGTACAATGGTTTCGGTAGCCGTTCGATTCGATGCGCGGGGTTGGCCTAGCGGTTGGGCGTCAGCCTTCCAAGCTGATTTACACGGGTTCGATTCCCGTACCCCGCTCCAAATTCCTATAATAACCCTGGCCGCCGTTCTGGTTCTGGCGCTTCTAGCCTCGGCGGTGTCGGGCTGACGATAGCGTGCTACGGGGTGGAGCCGTTTGCCGAGGTGGGCGGCGGAATCGGATACCACTGCAATTTGAACGACGGCGCGCACAGTATGTCCGCCCCCGATACACCCACCGTGGGCGGCCCTGCTGTCGGAGGAACCAGTTGGTTGTTGTAAGTGACGGTTGCTTGGAACGGGATCGGAGTGATCGTGTAGCACGTCAGATGGTCGGCCGGCCGTTGAATGCTTGTCGGCGGTGTGCCAATTGGATAAGTCTTATGTACGGGGTTACAAAATAGAATAGGCTCGAGTACCTGCACGAACTCGGTGTGAAATGTGTCGGTCAGCGTTACCGACACTCCGATATTCTCGCCACTGGCGCTGTAGCACTTGTAATGATCCAAGTTCGTCGGAATCGCGGGCACGGCCGGTGGTGTCGAACTCCCGGAGGGAACAGCCAGAATCAAAGCGTTCCTGAGAGCTAGACTCTGGGCGCCAAACTGGTTCGTGATGAGCGCGCGGCGCGGCGTTGCCGGCTCCGGGCTCAGCAGATAGAGAGCCAAAAAGTCCAGCGGTCTGAGAATCTTCGTCGTAACACCATTCAGGGTCTTCTGCACCGGATTGCAGAAGCGGATCAGCCTTACGTCGGAGATTGTTTCAACCAGCGGCGGCGTCGCTCCCAGGTCGAACTGATCCTGAAGGAGCATTGGAATCTGCTGCACCGGAGATTGCACAAAGTAGCACTTGTAGTGGTCCAGGTTGGTTGGACCCGCGGGCGCCGTCGGCGGAAGCGGATCGATGGCTAGGTCGGAAGTGAACTGCGCGCTTACCAAAACTGGGGCGGCGAGCAGAAGACAAAGAACAAACGTGTAACGCTTGGTCATTGATATACCCTCCTTAGGCCATAATCTTATACCCAATCGCTACACTTTTATCCACCTAGATTATGGTTTCTAGAAATATCCCGGGGGGGGTTCATTTTGGTTCCACCCGGGCGACCGAACCGAACTGCTATGTCTGTACCCATCCCGCCTGTGAAATATCGGATGGTTCGCAGACGCTTCCAAAACGGGGGGCTTCCAGCAGCTTTTCGAGTGGCAGTTCCATCCTCTTGGCGTCGGGGCTTAAATTTGGGCTGCATTTGCTGCGTTCAGACCATTGGCAAATTAACGTTCGCCGCTCTCCTGGCCACCTTCAGACCTAACGGCGTTTTGCTCTAGTACCGATCATAAAATCGTGGCACAAATCGCCGAATCTGATGCGCGAAGGATGATGAGCTTCGTCCACTGGCTGATCGGACCCATTGAATACCTTCCACTTACTGCTCCCGGCATGGACCTTAGGGTACGCAGGCGGCATCAGGCTGAAATCGCCGAGCTGACGAATCTTGGCTTTGAGTACTTGTGTTCCGAAGGGCAGCGTTTTCCCCTCTCCCGCCTGCTCCGCGTATTCCCCGCGCTGGCCTCTGTCGGCGTCTGGCTTCAACGCACCCCCATCTGGCTAAAGGACGGGTTCATCCTATTCGGGTATCCAATACTGCGCTGGCGGCACAAACCGTCTTTTGTTGAATTGGACGCATCGCAGTTGATGTTTGTCACTACCTTTCAGGACGGCACGCTGCTCGTTTCAGGCAACTACGACGACCCGATGCCGAGGGGCCCTGGAATTCTAAGGCAATTCAAAGTGGCCACCTTGGCCGAAACATGGAACGACCACAGAACGCGCGTTCACGCGCTTGAATCTGTTGGTACGGAGATCGATCCTCGAAGCGACTACACAACCTACGCTCAGGCGTCGGCAAGGTACAGGGCTGCCTGGTAAGTCGCGGGAGAGCCCTGCGCGCAGCGTGCCACGGCAACCAGTTCCGCGGTTGGGGGCAGAGGCGAATTTGACGATTACGTTAGTTCTTTGTCATCGTCAGACCGGTTACCATGACATCCGTGTTGTGCGCGAAGCGCAGACCATACGTCCCGTCAGTTGATTTCAGTTTGCCGCCGGTTACCAGCAGCGCCTTGTCATAGCTGGCCACCACCGTCCCGTTGATGGAGCATTCCACCTTGCTGCCCTTCACCGAGAGCGCGACATCCTGACTGACGGGCTGGCCTTGTCCCGCAGCCTTGTGAACGGCGTCATTGGCGTCGCCGAGAAAGCCATTCATTTTGAACGGCGCCGGTCCGAATCCGCGCACGATGAACTTGCCGTTTCCGTAGGCCGCACAGTAGAGGTCGGTCTGGCCCGGCGTTCCCATGTCATTGCCGCCGATGAACACCCCGTAGGGGTGCGGATGCGTGTTGAGGTTCATGTACTTCGGCTCATGGAAGGTGGCCTTCACCGTGTAGTCCCCGGAGGCGTTTGCGCCGTTCATCCAGTAGGTTGCGGCGGGGCCCGTGGTGGCGTGGAGGGAGTCACCTTCCTGCGACAGCTTCGCATCTCTGATGCTCATGCCCGCTCTTTTTTCTGCGGCATCCACCTCGCCGTTCCAACCTGCAATTTTGACGCCGCCGTCGCTGACGGCGCGCGAGCCATCCGCGGTGCGGCTCCCGGGAAAGCCGACGAAGGGGCCCCTTACGTACAACAGTATGGCGAGCAACGCCACAATCGCGAGCAGGGAACCGAGAACGATCAGGATGATCTTTTTTTTCATTTGTGCTTCCACGGCCACCCATGTCAGTATCGGGGACGATACGGGATCTGGGAACCTTGGCTTGGTTCAAGCATAACCTCTTAGAACGTAGCCTGCCAGCCCCCCCGTAAGGCGGGCCTCATATTCGAATTGGACGGTAGCATCCTAATTCTTAGTGACCGGCCAAAAAACAAGCTCTGGGCTCAGCGCACTTCGTCCCCGGCATCCAGACATTGATACTCGATCCTTGCCAAAGATTCCTTCGGGCCGTGTCGCGGACATGGAACGAAGCCGCTGGGCGGCGGACGCTTCGCGAATCCATGCCGTCCTGCAATTCAGTGCCAGAGGAATCCGCAGCGGCTCTTCCAATGTGATTTGGCGTAACATAGCTCAGATAGTCAGAAGGAGGACCACGATGCGTCTTCAGATTTTCTGTGCTTTCGCGATCGGCCTCACAGGAATCGCCAGCGCCCAAACGTCTTCCGGCCAAGCCCCGTGAAGCAGGCTCCCGATCCCCACAGCCTGGTTCTGGTGGGCGATCGTTTCAAGCCGCTCAAGTACGACGAAATGACCCCCGAGCAGAAGACCATGATCGATCATCTGCTGGCCGGAGAACGCGGGGGGCCAGGGGACCGTTCAACGTCCTGCTGCGCAGCCCCGAGGTGGGCGATTTGGCCCAGCAATTCGGTGGCGCCATGCGTTTCCATACGGCGCTGCCCAAGGACGTCTCCGAGACGATCATCATCATGACCGGCCGCTTCTGGATGGCGCAGTACGAGTGGACCGCTCATAAGGCTGCGGCGCTACAAAACGGCGTGAAGCCCGCGATTGTGGACGCCATCGCCACCGGGCAAGCGTCCTACCGGGATGTCGCCTGAGATGGAAGTGGCTTACAACTTCATCGACGAGCTGCTCACCACGCACCAGGTGACCGACGCCACGTTCAAGGCCGCTAAGGATAGATATGGCGAGAAGGGCGTCGTCGACATGATGGGGTTGAGCGGGTGGTATTGCCTGGTTTCGATGGTGCTCAATGTGGACCGCTATCCTTTGGGCCAGGGCGTGCAACCCGAACTGAAGCCGCTCGAAAATCCGCTTCCCGTGGTTGGGATGGGCTTTGCGACCCCGGTTCCGGGACAACGTCCTCCGCGACCGTCGCAATCGACAGTGAACGGCAAGACGTTCAGCTTGCGCGGCGACCGCTTCCAGCCGCTCACCTACGAACAAATGACCCCCGAGCAGAAGAAGATGACCGACCACGCGCTGGCAGGGCGTGGTCCGGTTGGGATGTTCAACATCGCGGTTCGCAGCCCTGAGGCGGGCGAGCTGCTGTTCGCCATGGGGGACCGGGTCCGTTTCCATATGTCGGTTCCGGACAAGCTCAAGGAAATGGCGATCATCATTACCGCCCGCTACTGGGGCGCCCAGTTCGAATGGCTCGCTCACCGCCAAGCCGCCGTGCAGGCCGGGCTGAGCGAGGACAAAGTCAAAGCCATCGCCGAGGGAAGGCGGCCGGTTGGGATGTCGGCCGATGAGGAGGCCGTCTACAACTTCATTACCGAGCTGTTCAAAACCAGGCAGGTGAGCGACGACACCTTCGCGGCCGTCAAGAACTCGGTTGGCGAGCGCGGCGTCGTGGACCTGCTGGTCAGCGCGGGCTTTTATCAGATCGTTTCGATGTTCATGAACGTCGACCGCCTGCCGATGGCAAATGCCAACCAGAAACCCGAGCTGAAATATCTGGCCACGCCGCTTCCGTGAAAGCGGGCCCCCGTGAGCCAGAGCACCGCTCAGGTCGGCTGAAGGACTCGAACCACGGTTCCAACACCAATGTGCATCTGGTCGGGAATCTTCTCGATCGAGAGTCCTGTTGTGTTGGACCGGGGCAGATGCTGCTTGACGTGTACGAATTCGAGAACACATTCGACTTTGATTCTCTTCTTCCGATCCTGGAATCCTCTTTGCGGGGCCCCGCCCCGGACTTCGCTGTCGCCAAGTCTGAATATGAGAAGGGCTACAACCTGCGAACGATCTTCCAAATGGATCCTGGGGATATACGGACGTCGAATAAGAGGGGATCGAAACTGATCAAGATGACTTCTCCAGGGACAGCGCTTAGCCGGCCTCATAATTCGCTGGTGAGCGGTTCCAAGGCGGACTCACAGACCGTCAATTGGTAATCGGCAGGTTGGTCCATCGGCGCTGACTACCAAGGTCGGATCCTTTTAGCCGGCACACCACCTTGTCGTGCGACGCGACGGAGGAGGGGTGCAACGGCCGCAGCCAAGCCACCAGTTTCAGCCAGCCTGGAATTTGCCCGGCGTCAATTTGGCGCGCTCGAAAAGTGCGAATTTTACGGGTGAAATCGCCCTCGGTTCGACCGGATCGCTCAATGGGGAAAATGCAAGTTAGGGATTAGCCTATTTAATTGATATAGTAATGGTTGACGCCCCGCCAAAGGGAGGCAAAATGCTCAGAACACACCGTTTTGCAACCACCGACGACCGCGAGGCCATCGAGCGTGACCTCCTCGCTGGGGAGTCGTATCGGCACATAGCGACACGCTTCGGTACATCGACCGGCGCACTTCAACGGCACGGGGCCGGCCATCTTCTGCCCTCCGTCGCCAAGGCTCATGCCGCCGCCGAGGTCATCAGGGCCGCGATCGCGCTGGGTGCGGTCGGCACTGAACCGAACGTGATGCGCGAGAAGAGGGCCTACCTGGAGTTGCGTGGCAAGATCAGCGGCGAACTCGACAAACCGCCAGCCCAACAATCTCCTTTCGGCATCGGTCCGGGGGGCCAGATGATGGTTCTCACGTTCCCAAAAACCCCTGCCGCCGAGGCGATTGAAAGGGAGCGACTGGAGCGAGCGGGTTACCTCAAACCGAGGGCAGAACTGCCAGCGCCCGTCGCGGACCCTGGGCCGGTTGAGCCAAAGTAAAGCGCTAGCAAATGCCGACGATCATTTGACTTCTACCAGCTCGATCGCTTCGCGGCTCGGACCTTCGATCATGACCGCGCGCGTGTCGCCGAGCTTGTATGGCCGGCCCAAACCTTCGATCCGCTGGCGGCCATCGCCAAGTTCCGTCTCCTGACCTAGGAACCTCACCCCCTCGCTTCCCAGCTTCGCGATCCAGGCATCGAGGTTGGTGACGCTGAGAGCAAAATGATCCGCCAGGTGGCCTCGCGTGCTTACCAGCGGAGCGTCGCCTTGCCTTGCGTACCATTGCACGGATACATCATCAAATGTGACGCCGCCCGAGTCGGCTTGCCGGCTGGTCCCTTCTATTTCGAGCGCCGGCCAGCTCCCCTCGCTACGTTCTACTTTGCAGTTGGCCTCGGTGGGCAGCGGACCGCTCCCGTTTGGCCGGGCATTGAGATGTTTCTGGTACCAGAGCACCGCGCAAAGCGGATCTTCCTGGTACATGTGTACGTGGTTGAATCGCTCCGCTGGCATGTTGCCCTGGTATTCCACGATGGCGCCGTCCGGTCCTTGCATATACGCGAATCCTCCGCCGCCGGCTGGCTTTACGCCATTCGCTTTGGCCTCGGCAATCTGCGCGCTGGTCCGGCCCAGCGTACCTCCGGTGCCCGGCCAGGTGTCGCTGCTGATTAGTACCTCGCCACCCTCGGGCGTCGTATAGAGAGGCAGTAAGGGAACCTTGTTCTGTTGATACGTGGCGAGGTTCTTGCGCACGTCAACGACATGCCAGCCGAAGTGCCAGATCGCGGTCTGGGGTTCTGTTGGCGCGGCCGAATCGACTTTGGTGAATAGCACGAAAACCTTGCCCGTTTTCAGCGCGGGAAAGCCGCCCCAAGTTGACTTGGACGTGCTCGGAAACTGTTTGGTGTAGAACTCGATCGCTCGATCCGGGTTCGGCGAGTTGAGGTGCAGGTGATGAAAGCCAGGTGTTGGAAGCTGGCTGTTCTGGTCCTGAGGTTGGGTTTGGCTCTTAACGGCGAAGACCAGGCCAAGCATCGCGGTAATAAATAGTCCCCAGGTTTTCATAGTGAACTTGTTCGCGGTCCTTGACGATAGAGTATTACAAAAAGGCGGTGACTTCAGCCCTTCGGCCGGGCTTCAGACCTTGGCGGCCTTCCGCAGCGCCACGGCGTTCATGCAATAACGCAGGCCGCTCGGGGCCGGGCCATCAGGAAAGACGTGGCCCAGGTGGGCGTCACAGGTGTTGCAGATGGTTTCAACGCGCTTCAAAAACACAGGCCCGTCAAACCGGTAGGCAATGACATTCTCCTTGATGGGCTGTGTGAAGGATGGCCAACCAGTATTAGACTCAAATTTCTCCGACGCATCGAAAAGGACCGTGTCGCAGCAGAGGCAGGAGTAGATTCCCGGTTCAAAGAGGCTGCACATTTCCGAGCTAAAGGCGCGCTCCGTTCCGGCCTGCCGGGTGACATGATATTCCTCGTCACTTAGCTGTTTGCGCCATTCGGCGTCCGTTTTGACGACCTTGCGATCCGGCGTTGGGTTGCCGCTCTTCGCCAAATTCAGAACATCGGGCCACTTGAGCATCACCCTTTTATTTTAGGCGCGGCGCAGTACTCGTAACATCCCCATGGCGTTCTTTTCGCCATCGCAATAACGCATACAGATGGACGAAGGCGTCACGGTGACGTTGACCTGTTTACCCTTGACAATCAACTCCGGTCAGCCCATAGTAGGGCTGTCTGAGCACTTCTGCTCACTCGGCAGACAACGTGAACTAATCAGTTCGTCTGCAAATTATCTGTTAGTGTCACCAACCGAAGGAGGTTGCCATGTTTGCTCGTAGTGTGTCCATTCGTTTGAAACCCAATAGCGTTGCGGAGCTTACCAGGCTTATCGAAACCGAAGCTCTTCCACTGCTCCGAAAACAGAAAGGCTTCCAGGACGAAATTACGCTCGTCGCTCCCAACGGAACGGACGTTGTCGCAATTAGCCTGTGGCATCAGAAAGAGAACGCGGACGCCTATAGCCGCGATGCCTATCCAGGATTACTAAAGAGTCTTGGAAAAGTCGTTGACGGCACGCCTCAGGTTCAAACCTATGAGGTTGCCAGTTCAACCGCGCACAAGCTCGCGGCTCACGTTACGGCCTGAACGTGAGGCATCTTTCGGGGGGCGGATCATATCGCCCCCTGGAAGTGAATTGCGATACACACTTCAATTCCCCTGGCGTAACTTATCCTCACTCCCCTTCGGTCTCTCCATCTGC
>CAVUKY010000009.1:0-244027 GCA_963742155.1 Bryobacterales bacterium
GCGCAGCGTTTATCGATCCAGTCGGACGTATCGTCGCCATCCTGGACTAGTGCCGCTCGCGCTCGGTTTGCAACGGTCAAAAAAGCTGCCGACAATGGTGGACATCAGGCGGAAGTTTAGTTCCCAGTCACCCAGAACCGGACTGGCTCCGTGACGGGCCCAATGTCCGCATAGCGCGTTATACACCCCCTATCCGCTTTCTGATCGGCTAAACTTGGCTCTGACACAAAAATGGCGCTGTCTCCCGGCCACAAACTCGGACCCTATGAAATACTTGCACCAATCGGTGCGGGTGGAATGGGTGAAGTTTATAAGGCCCGCGATACGCGCCTCGATCGCATGGTCGCGATCAAGGTTTCCAGGACAGAGTTCACCGAACGGTTCGAGCACGAAGCTCGTACTGTAGCGGCACTGAATCATCCCAACATTTGTACCCTCCATGATGTTGGTCCGAATTACTTGGTCATGGAGTACGTCGAAGGCTCTCAACTCAAGGGGCCCTTGCCTGTCGATCAGGCATTGAAATGCGCCGTCCAGATTTGCGATGCGCTGGATGCCGCGCATGCCAAAGGGATCACCCACCGGGATCTGAAGCCGGCCAATATTATGGTGACCAGGGAGGGTGTGAAGCTGCTCGACTTTGGACTGTCGAAGGTCTCCCAGGCAGGCCAGCCCTCCGTCACTCAGACCCTGTCTGGAGCCATTCTTGGCACCCCCGCATATATGTCGCCGGAACAGGCCGAAGGCAGGCCAGCCGACGCACGCTCAGATATTTTCTCGTTCGGGGCGGTGCTTTATGAGATGCTCAGCGGACGGCGGGCCTTCGAGGGAGAAAGTGCTATCTCGACGATGGCCGCAGTACTGCATCAGGAACCACGCCGGTTGGAGGCCCCGCCCGCGCTCGAACGCGTCGTCGCGCGGTGTCTTGAGAAGCAAGCGGGACGCCGGTTTCAAACCATGCTGGAATTGCTTGAAGCGTTAGGAAAGGCGCAAGCGGCAGCGCCGGTACAACAGCAACCCTCCATTGCGGTCCTGCCGTTCGCCAATATGAGCGCGGACAAAGAGAACGAATACTTCAGCGACGGCTTGGCCGAAGAGATCCTGAACCTGCTTGCCAAAATACCGGGTCTGAAAGTGATTGCCCGCACTTCTTCTTTTGCGTTCCGTGGAAAGGAGCAGGACATCACCAAAATCGCTGAGGCGCTGCGAGTGCAGAACATCCTGGAAGGCAGCGTGCGCCGGGCCGGAAGCCGCATTCGTGTGACCGCGCAGCTCATCCATGCCGCTGATGGCACCCACCTCTGGTCGGAACGCTACGACCGCGACATGACCGACGTGTTCGCCATTCAGGATGAAATCGGCCAAGCGATCTCAGAGGCGCTCCAAGTGCGGCTAGCTCCCCGCGTACAGGCGGTGAATACAGAAGCCTACCAAGATTACTTGAAAGGACAGTATTACTCCTGGCGCAACACTCCGGAGGGTTTCGCGAAAGCGAAAGAGTGTTTTGAGCTGGCCTTGGCCATCGACCCGAATTACGCTCCGGCCTATGGCGGGCTGGCCGGGTACTTTAACGGTCTGGCAGTGTTCGACATCAATCCCACCCGCGACGTGGCTCCTTTGGCGAGATCGGCAGCAGGGAAAGCCCTAGCCCTCGATTCTTCCAATCGCGAGGCCCACAGTGTGTTAGCGATAATGGCGGCAATATGCGATTATGACTGGAAAATGGCCGAAAAACATCACCGCACCGCCATGGCTGCCGAATCCGTCCTACCGGTGACGCGATTCCGCTACGCCGCATTCTATCTGCTCCCGCTGGGGCACGTCTTTGACGCCATGGAACAATGCCGTTTGGGCCTGGATACCGACCCGCTTTCCATGATTCTCCACTACGCCATGGCTCGGTCGATGTACTATGCAAAGCAGTACCGGGAATCCGTTGAATACGCACGCAAAGCCCTGGAAATGGACCCGAATTACTATCTCTTGTGGTTCGCCATGGGGCTCTCTCAGCTTTACATTGGCCTCACCCTGCAGGCGGTTACCAGCTTGGAACGAGTTGTGGACCTTGCGCCTTGGTGGCGTCAAGGAGTTGGGTATCTGGCCGCGGCCTACAACCAGGCTCGCGACTCGAGCAAGGCCGGCCAATGCGCACGCGAGCTTGCTGAATCGCCCACCGGCAGCTTCGGGGCTGCGGCCTATTACGCCACCGCCGGTGAGGTCGATGCCATGTTCGATGCGCTCGAAATTGCCTACCGGCGGCGCGATCGATTTCTTGTCCACATCAAACACGAGCCTTTCTTCGACCCCTACCGTGCCGACCCTCGCCTTCACTCTCTTCTCACAAAAATGAATCTGGCGTGAGGGCCGCGCGGGTCAGCGCTTTTGCTCAACATCATCGGGCAAGAGGTTCTACCGCTCCGATGACCGTCATTCTCAAATGGCAAGCTGCCATGAATAAGGGAACGCTTGAACCGTGCCCAAGGTCGCCAGATTCTGTATCGTCCCGATACGGCAAGTGAGAATCTTTCGTCAGACCGGATGCTCAACGGAACGATACCGCGTATGCAGGAGTTGACCGCCAACGGCTGGCAGCAAGGTTCACATCAAGGGAATGCCGGCGATTTCTAAGAACTCGTCTGAGGTTGCTCAGCGCACCCGCAGGCAAGCCAGGATCGCGCCCGATAGAATCGCGCTCGCCACCAGCAACAGTACGCCGGCCACGTAAGTTCCGGTAACGTCCGTAAGAAGGCCGATTGCATACGGGCCGGCGAAACCGCCCAGGTTGGCGATCAGGTTGATGAATCCGTACGCCGCCGCGGCCACACCGGCACTGAGCAGTTTCGTTGGCAGCGCCCAGTAAGGCGGGTAATAGCTCATAATGCCGATCGCCGCGATCGAAAAGCCCGCCATAGCCACCGGCGCGCTGATGCCGGGAACCTGGCTGATGACTAGGCCCGAGGCCGCCACAAGAGTGGCGATGATCGCATGCCATTTGCGCTCGCCGGTTCTGTCTGAATGCCAGCCCGCGATGAGCATCGCCGGGAGGGCGCACAGGTACGGAATCGAGGCGACCAGGCTCACCTGCCAAGTCGTCAATCCGGGGAATTTCTGGACCATCTTTGGCAGCCAGATGACCAGGCCGTAAGCGGCAACATTGAGACTAAAATACGAGAACGCAAGAGCCAGCACGATCGGCCTTCCGAACGTCTGCAGAATACTGATGCGCGGCTGGCGCTTCTCCTTTTCGCGGTTTTCCCGTTCGATTTCTTCGGTGATCCACTCCTGTTCGCCCTCACTCAACCAGCGGGCGTCCTTCGGCCAGTCCGCAAGATAAAACAGTGTCACGATTCCGCCGATTAGCGGCGGGATGCCTTCGAGGATCAGAAGCCAGCGCCAGTTGGAAATTCCGAGCCAGTGCAAGTTCAGTAGCAGCCCGGCGACTAATCCACCGACGGCGTTCGACGCCGGGATCGCCGCCATGAGCGCGGCCACTGCCTTCGCGCGGTCCTCCTGCCGGAACCAGTGTGTCAAATAGACCATCACCGCCGGAAATAGGCCGCCCTCAGCCAGCCCGACCAGGAAGCGGATGATGTTGAACTGAGTGGAGGTTTGGATGAAGCCGGTGAGGGACGCCAGCAATCCCCATACGATCATGACGGCCGCGATCCACCTGCGCGCGCTCCAGCGCTGCGCGAGCACGGCTCCCGGTATCTGCAGCAGGCAGTATCCGAAAAAAAAGATTCCGGCTCCAAAACCAAACACTTCGTTGGAGAAGTGCAGCTCTCGTGTCATGTTAAGGCCGGCAAACGCGACGTTCGCGCGGTCAATTTGAGCCATCATATAGACCAGGAAAAGAAAGGGAAGCAACCGGCGTGTGATCTTACGCTGAGCTGTTGCGGGAAGGGTCGCCTGCGGAAGCGTCATCTGCCAGAACCTCCACGCATCACGCTTTGATGGAACCTAGTCAGCGTGAGAGGCATACTGAGTCTACACGAGGAGCGGACACGTCGGCTCGCCCGCGCGGCCAGCGAACCGTGGACAACCTGATGTTTCCCGTCTGGTCGGGCATCTCATTCGGAACTTACTTCCGACGAAGTCCGCGACCCACCGAAGTGGGCTACTAAAATGGCATCGTATGCGTACCGACTCTCAAATCCTGGATAGTCCCCGATACGGCAAGTGAGAATTTTGGCCGGGACCGGATTCCCGGATCCGGATACGGAGCAAACGTCGGGTTATGGAGATTCCCTTCGAGCGGATCACGCATGTTCAGGTGGTCTCCTACCGGCACCGGCCGACCCCGGGGGGGGCTGTGGACCAAACTCACACTCAATTTCCATCCCCGGTACCTAAAGTATGGCGTTGGCCAGGCGCTCGGCGTCTTGCGTGGGATACGAGAATTGGAGCGGTCTACGTTGACATTGGAGCAGCGAGGTAAATGATCATTGTTCGACGGCAACTTCCCTGGATGCCATCGGTGCGGCCTTTTTCGGCGACCCAGCCACCGCCATCCGGCCAAGGTACGAAGCTGCTCCATGTAAGTGTAGAAGACGGGCGTAATGTAAAGTGTCAGGAGTTGGGAAACCACCAACCCACCTACCACGGCGAGGCCAAGTGGCCGACGTGCCTCTCCGCCCGAGCCTAATCCCAGTGCGATTGGCAGTGTCCCCATGAGTGCCGCCATAGTCGTCATCATGATGGGGCGAAAACGAACCAGGCAAGCCTCGAAGATTGCGTCGGCGGGAGAGACAGCACCGGTACGCTGAGCTTCCAGAGCGAAGTCAATCATCATAATGGCGTTTTTCTTGACGATGCCCACTAACATGATGACCCCCACAAAAGAATAAATGTTCAGCTCGTCGTGGAACAACAAGAGAGTCGCCAATGCCCCCAATCCTGCCGACGGCAGTCCCGAAAGAATAGTGATGGGATGAATGAAGCTCTCGTATAGGATCCCGAGCACGATGTAAATCACTAAGACCGCCAAAGCAAGCAATATGCCCATGCCACGCAAGGAAGAAGCAAAGGCCGCGGCCGTACCCTGGAAGGTCGTGCTAATCGAATCTGGCAGTACCTCTCGCGCCAACCCTTGCACGCGATCGACCGCCTCTCCAAGAGACACACCTGGCTTCAGGTTGAAGGAAACTGTGATCGCCGGTATCTCGCTAAGGTGCGATACGGTAACGGGACCCACGCCCATTTTCATTGTTGCAACTTCACTCAACGGCACCAGACTGCCATTCGATGAACGTAGATAGAGCAGTCCCAACGCCGCGGGATCCCGCTGGAACTCCGGTTTCAATTCCAGAATGACGTAGTAGCTGGCGACCTGAGTATAAATGGTGGACACCTGCGGCTGTCCAAAAGCATCATTGAGAGCGCTTTCGATCTGGTCCTCGCTCACGCCGCGGGCAGCCGCACGATCGCGGTCGATCTCAACCGTCAGAGTGGGGCTGGAAATCTGAAGGTCGCTGTTCACATCGGAGATGCCTGGCAGTGTGCGCATGCTCCTCTCAAATTGCGCGGCTGAGCTATAAAGAACATGCGTGTCGGACGACTGCAGTGTGAACTGATAGAGGCTGCGGCTCTGCGTGCCGCCGATGCGCACCAGGGGTGGGTTCGTCAGATAGACGCGCATGCCGGGAAGAGTATCCAACTTAGGGCGGAGTTCCTCAATCACCTGCTCCGGCGTCAACTTTCTTTGACTGCGAGGCGTAAGTCGGATGAACAAGCGGCCTTGGCTGACAGACGACGTCGGGCCACCGCCGCCGATGAGGGAACTAAACAGCTCGATGTTTGGATCCTGAGCCACAATTGCTGCCGCCCGCTGCTGTAGCCGCGCCATGGCGTCGAAAGATATGTCCTGGCCTGCTTCGGTGCTTCCATTCAATTGGTCTGTATCCTGGCTGGGAATGAAACCGGTCGGCACCAACGTAAACAGGTAGATGGTGGCGATCACAGTGGCCGCTGCGGCCAGCATGGTCAACGCCCGGTAGCGCATCACGCCCCGCAATGTGGATTCGTAAGTAGAGCGCATCCCCTCCAGTACCCGTTCAGAGGCACGGTACAACGCATTGTGCTGTTCGGTGGGGGGGCGCAGGAACCGGCTGCACAGCATCGGCGTCAGGCTGATCGAGACGAATCCTGAAATCAGGATCGCCACGATGATGGTGACAGCGAACTCGTGAAACAGTCGCCCCAAGATGCCGCTCATAAAGAGGACGGGGATGAACACGGCGGCGAGCGAGAGAGTCATGGAAAGGACCGTGAACCCGATTTCCCGAGCACCGTCAAACGCGGCAGTTAGCCGGTTCTTGCCCATCTCGAGGTGGCGGACAATGTTCTCCAGTACAACGATGGCATCGTCCACTACGAAGCCGACCGATAAGGTTAGGGCCATTAAAGACAGATTATCGAGCGAGTAGCCAAGCAGGTTCATCGCCGCGAAGGTACCGACTACGGAAATCGGCAGCGCGAGGCTGGGGATCGCGGTGGCTGATACGTTCCTCAAAAAAAGGAAGATTACTAACACCACCAGCGCCATCGTAAGAGCCAGCGTGAACTTCACGTCGTTCACCGAGCCGACAATGGATTCGGAACGATCATACTCGACAACCATCTTGAGGGCCGGAGGAACTTGCTCACGGAAACTGGGTAACAGGTTCTTGACACGGTTCGCGACGTTCACTGTATTGGTACCCGGTTGCCGTTGAATTATGAGCACCATAGAGCGCGCGTTTCCAGAATGGGTCCAGGCCCAAACGGCGGTCTTGTCATTTTGCACGCCGTCGATTACGCGCCCCAGATCCTGCAGGCGGACTGGAGTACCGTTCCGATATGCCACGATCATCTGACCGAATGCCTGCGCGTTCATGAGCTGGCCGGTGGCCAGGACGGTGAAGGCTTGATTGTGGCCCCACAAAGTACCCGTGGGTTGATTGACGTTATGCTTTTGAAGTGCCAGCACCACCTCGTCGATTCCGATGGTGCGCGACGCCAGGAGATTCGGATCCAATTGCGCGTGCACGGCCCACTTTTGGGAACCGAACACATTGACCTGGGCCACGCCGTCGAGCGTTGAGATACGCTGGGCCATCAGGTTTTCGGCGTAATCGTCGACCACCGAGGGCGGAAGTGTGGCCGAGGAAATGGCGATGATCAAGATGGGCTGATCCGCGGGGTTTACCTTCTGTAGCGTCGGCGGAGTGGGCATTTCGGGCGGCAGTTGGCGCTGGGCCGTGGAGATGGCACTCTGCACATCCTGTGCTGCGGCATCGATGGAACGTTCCAACGAGAACTGAATCGTGATGTTCGTGCTACCAATTGAGCTGCTCGACGCCATCGAATCAATGCCGGCTATCGTAGTGAATTGCCGCTCCAGTGGCGTGGCCACCGAGGATGCCATTGTCTCGGGACTGGCGCCGGGAAGGCTGGCGCTTACTTGAATGGTTGGGAAATCGACATTAGGCAGATCGCTGACCGGCAACCCCCGGTATCCGGCAACGCCGAATAGCACGATTCCAATCATCACGAGGCAGGTCATGACCGGACGTCGTATGAAGATTTCGGTGATATTCATGGTACGCCTAGCCGGTCGTCACAGGCCCTTGCATGCAGGTTGTCCCTTGCATGCAATTTTCGCATGATCGAGCCGGTAGTATAGGGGCCTGAAAAAGCCCTACACGGCGCATGGTCTCTGAGAGACACCACGCGGCCGGTGAAAGCTCACTGCACACGCTTACCCTCGGAGTCGTCTGACTTGGCCCCGGGCCCGGCCGCCCCGGGCCCGGCCGCCCCCGGCGCGTGCCAGCGTTGACGCCTGCCAATCGCACGGGATTCAGAGGCATCAGCGAGGTAAGAGTAGGTGCGGATTGTCGGAGTTCAGCCTATTCGGCGTTTTACCAGCCTTCAGAGTTGTGGATCGCTGACGGCCTGCGCTGAGGCTGGCGCTAGAGAGTCTGCCTTGAAGATGTGAGACCTGAACCTAGCTCAAGGTTTCCAGGTCCTGTCTCGTCCCCGATACGGAAAGTGAGAATCTTTGGCCGAGACCGGATTTTCAATGGAAGCATAGCGCGTATAGTTGGGACCTGAGTGCCCATCGGCCGGGTAGCGGCGGGCACAGAGGGCCTGAGCCTTCAGCGCCGATGAGCGCACAACGTGTTCAAGAACGCGATCAGGGCTCCCCGAGTAAGGTGTGAAATTATAGAGGGATGGCGGACAGCATTGCGTTTCCGGCGCGTGCGGAGCCACGCGTCATCTCTCTCTCGACCATTCCCTGGTATCTGTGGGCTTCGGTGATTGGCGTCACCTCGGCGATGATCGGCGTGCACTGGGACATCTCCTGGCACCGCTCGATTGGCCGCGATACTTTCTGGACGCCGCCGCACGTCGCGATTTATCTGTGTGGCGTGATCGCAGGAATTTGGTCGGCGTACCTGATCCTCGCGACGACGTTCGGTCGCCTGCCCGCGGTTCGCGCATCGTCGGTGCGGATGTGGGGTTTCCATGGCCCGCTGGGCGCGTTCGTTACAGCTTGGGGCGGCATTGCGATGCTGGTCTCGGCGCCGTTCGACGACTGGTGGCACAACGCCTATGGGCTCGACGTAAAGATCCTGAGCCCGCCGCACATGGTTCTGGCGGCGGGGATACTTGCCATCGAAATCGGCGCGCTGATGCTGGTGCTCGGCTACATGAATCGCTCCCACGGGGCCGAACGGCTGCGGTTGAGCTGGTTGTATCTGTATCTCGGATCGATGATCGTGGTGGTGTCGCAGATCCTCACGATGGAGCACACCAGTCATGTCCAGCAACACACCGCGTGGTTTTACATTTCGGTCGCGATCGCGGTGCCCACGTCGCTGATCGGAGTCGCCATCGCATCGGACCGGCGCTGGAGCGCGACCATCGTTGCCTCCGTGTACCTGCTCTTCACGGCATCCCTGATATGGATTCTGCCGCTGTTCCCCGCGGAACCCAAGCTGGGTCCGGTAATGAATCCGGTATCCCAGTTCATCCCGCCGGATTTTCCGCTGCTGTTGATCGTACCGGCCATTGCCGTCGATCTGCTGCGGCCGCGTCTCGGTGGGTTGAATCGATGGCTTCAGGCGGGTGCGCTAGGCTCGGTCTTCTTCCTGGTTTTTCTCGCGGTGCAGTGGACCTTCGCGTACTTTCTGATGACGCCCGCGGCCGCGAACGGTTTTTTCGGAACCATATACCGGGACTACGGTAGTCCATCCGATTCGTATGAAGCTCTTTCGATCTTTCTGCGGCCCGAACGCAACTTCCGGACGTTGCTGGGGATCGGTTGGTTGGTCGCGATCGTCACGTCGCGGATCGGCGTCGGGTGGGGTGAGTGGATGCGCACGGTTAAGCGATGATGCGGCGCGCGCTCGTGGTGGCATGGACCGCGGCGTGCGCCTATGCACATGTCGGTTCCCCCGACGTGTACCTCGAAGGGTCTGCCGGTCCATACCCGATGTACGTCACCATCCGGCCGCCGTCGGTGATCCCGGGCGTCGCTGAGATCGAAATCCGCTGCGCCTCGCAGGATATTCGAGCAATTCACGTCACACCCACGCCTCTGACTGGCGCAGCCGCCAAGTTCGCTCCCACGCCGGACGCGATGCAGCGGTCTAAGGCAGATGCACAGTTTTTCACCGGGACTTTGTGGATGATGGAACCCGGCTCATGGCAGGTCCGAATCCAAGCCGACGGCGCGCAGGGAGCGGGCCAGCTCTCGGTGCCGGTGCCGGCCGTGGCGACGCGCGCCAAGCCGATGCAATTCGCCCTGGGAGTGACGCTGTTCGTGATGATGATGGTCCTCGCGGTAGGACTGGTGAGCATCGTAGGCGCGGGAGTCCGTGAAGGGCAGCTCGAACCAGGCATGCAGGCTACCACAAGGTCGAAACGCCGGGCGCGCATTCTGATGGGGGCGAGCGCGGCTCTGGTAATCCTGATTCTCTGGGCCGGCGACCGCTGGTGGACGGCGGAAGCCAGCGACTTCGCGGGAAGCCTCTACCGGCCTCTTCAAATGACGGCCAGCATCGTGAAGACAAGCGTGGCTCCGAATGACCGATTAGTGCTGACCCTGGCCAATCCCGCCTGGTCGGTCCCACGCAAGATCGACGATTTTCTGCCGGATCACGGCCATCTCATGCACCTGTATATTATTCGGCAGCCGGATGCCGCGCGTGTCTGGCATCTGCATCCGGAGATGACGGCGAGCGGTGTTTTCACACATGCCGTGCCGCCGATTCCCGCCGGCCAATACCAGTTGTACGGCGACGTGGTCCACCGGGATGGCCTGGCTGAGACCATGGTCGCGAGCCTTACCGTTCCCGAAGACCTGGCCGGGACTCCCATCGGCGGCGACGATGCCGCTGGCGTACGCGGCGAATCGCCGGATGGCGCGCACATCGTATGGGATCGCGATCCGGCGCCGCTGAAAGCCCGTCAGTCCGGCATCTTCAAGTTCCGCCTGGTCGATCGGGACGGCGCACCAGTCCAGGATGCTGAACTGTACATGGGAATGTTGGGCCATGCGGCGTTCCTCAAAAACGACGGCACCGCATTCGCGCACGTGCATCCCTCGGGGACCGTACCCATGGCGGCGCTCGCCTTGGCGAATCCCGCGCCGGGCGAGGATCACGGCATGCATCCCATGTCCGGCCTGCCAGCCGAAGCCGATTTTCCTTATGGATTTCCCACCCCAGGCGACTATCGCGTCATCGTACAGATGAAGCACCGCGGCGTAATAGAGACGGGAATTTTCGACGCGAAAGTCGAGTAAATGGGCCGTTCACGCTCCTGATGCAATCTCTGTCGCCGTGGTTCGGATGCAACGTACGGCTGCTTTCTAAAAAGCCTCAGCTAGCTTGTTGAAAAACCATGTTTTCTGGGGAGACAACCGGATTTTGAATGTATCGCTTGCCTGCCCAAGCAGTACATCGAAACAGAGAGTCATGGACCGATGTCTGAGCGTGTTTTCGCGTCGTCGATTTTACCGAGGTGGTTTTAAAATCAGTGGCTTGCCGACTCTCTGTTGGCGCACGCCAATTTCTATTTCTTGTAATGTAGCTCTCGGGGAGCCAACCCAAGTCAGCGATTTAGCAAGCAACCAGCCAAAAATCTGACCAACGCTGACCAATGACGTTCAATGTGACACAACGGGCTGATTTTAAGTGGCGGCGTGGTACAGGCAGGACGCGTTAGCATGGATCAAATCATCAGGGATTGACCGTCTGCGCCAGGAGCGCGGACGTGTTCCCGTTGTAATTGCCGTCGCCGGAATAATGCGCCGTGATCGAGTGATTGCCGACGCTCATCGAACTAGTGTTGAAGATCGCGGTACCGCTACTAAGCTCAACCGTGCCTAGTATGGTGGTTCCATTCCTGAAGGTGACGCTGCCGCTAGGCGGCGACACCTCCACCCTCTTTAGCGATTCCGTGACCGTAGCCGTAAACGTGACCGCCTGGCCGGAGACGGACGGATTGGCCGAACTCGTCAGCTTCACCCGGTCGCCATCGGCATTGAGCATCACCCCGACGCTGGAGTAATTGGTGGCAACCACGAAGTCCGGCGAGCCATCCCGATTGAAATCCGCCACGACCATCCTCAACGGAACGGTTACACCGGGGAGACTCGCCGCCGGCACGAACGTGCCTTCCCCGGTGCCGGTTAAGACACTGATGCTGTCGGCGCCGGTATTGGCGACTGCCAGGTCGAGGTTGCCGTCGCGATTGAAGTCCGCCGAGACGATGAACTCGGGAGACACGCCCACGGCATAATTTACAGGGGTCATGAACGTCCCGTTGCCATTGCCGATGAGAATGCTGACGTTATTGCTCAATTGGTTTGTGACCGCCAGATCCAACTTACCGTCGTTATTGAAGTCTCTCGCGATGACTGCCGAAGGTTCACTGCCCACAGCGATCGGGCTGCCCACTGAGAAGGTCCCATTCCCCTGGTTCACAAGAACGTCGATCGTATTGTCGGCCCCGTTGCAGACGGCCAGGTCGGGTTTGCCATGTCCGTTGAAATCTCCCACCGCGATGGAACTGAAATTGGTCTGATTGCCGATCGGGTAAAATGCCGGGGGCTGGAAGGTGCCATCGCCGTTGCCAAACAGCACCGCCAGTCCTGGGGTGCTGCCGCACTCGCTGGTGTTCGAGACCACAGCCAGGTCCAGTTTTCCGTCGCCGTTAAAATCGCCTGTAGTTACGAATGGGCCGCAGATCTGCGCAATCTCAGTGGCGGCCTGGAAAGTGCCGTTGCCACTGCCCAGAGAAAGGCTTAGCGGCCCACCGAAAACGCCCACCGTCACCAGATCGATCTTGCCATCTCCCCTGAAATCTCCTGCGGCTATCGAACTCCCTCCGCCAGTTGGGAACGGGACTGGCGTCTGAAAGGTGCCATCACCATTTCCCAGAAAAACCGAGCCCGTGCTGGTAGCGAGGTCCAGCTTGCCATCGCCGTTGAAGTCGGCGGCTACAACCCCTTCCTCGGAAACATCGCTGGTCAGGGTAAAGAAGCGCGCGGCTTCGAAAGCGCCTTTTCCAATATTCAGCAGCAAGTCGACGCCTTGGGTGACCGTGTCCACCAGAGCCAAGTCCACCCTCCCGTTGCCGGTGAATTCGCCCGCCACCATACCGACGTTAGTTCCACCGCCATAGTTGACCGGCGGCTGAAAGGAGCCATTTCCGTTCCCCAGCAGAACGCTGACATAAAGGCCCTCACTTGCCACGGCCAGATCCAGGTGCCCATCGCCGTTCAGGTCAGCCGTAACAATCATGTTCCCCGGAGCGCCTGTGGGGTAATTCAGGGCGGTCCGAAAAGTGCCGTCGCCGTTGCCTAGCAGAATACTCACGTCGCCCGTCAGCGGACCGTTCAGCCCGAAATTACATGTCGCCAAATCCAGAAAACCGTCGCCATTGAAATCGCCAACCGCCACTGCGTTGGGGGACGTATCGGCGGCATACGGGACGGGGCTCTTGAAGGTGCCGTTGCCCTTACCCAAAAGCATGTAGACGCTGTTTCCAAAAAACCCGCTGTCGGCGATCACCGCATCCAGTTTGCCATCGCGATTGAAGTCACCGACAGCTACCGAAAAGACGTCTGAAGAGAAACCTGCGGGGACGGTAAAGCTGAGGGCTGGCTGGAAGCTGCCATGGCCATTTCCCAGCAGAACCGCGCCCGCGCCCCCCACACCCACAACAATCAGATCCTTATGCCCGTCGGCATTGAAGTCCCCAACAGCCGTGATCTCAGTGGGGAAGTTTATATTGTTGAGGATACCCGTCGTGAAGTTCACTGGCCCCTGAAACGTCCCATCGCCATTGCCGAGCAGGATGGAAACCACATTCTGGCGGGAGGTCACGGCCAAGTCCAGCTTGCCGTCCCCGTTGAAGTCGGCGGTGACGACGGACAGCGCCTCATATCCGCAACTGCTGTTGCCGTAGTTCACCGGACTCTGGAAAGTTCCATCACCGTTGCCCAGCATAACGGCGACGCACGCCGAAGGACTGCCGGTGCTGACCGCAAGGTCAAGCTTCCCATCGCCGTTGAAATCGGCCTTGACGACGCCGCCGGGATAGCTTACCTGAGGAGAAACCGAGGCTGTGTAAAAGCTGATGGGGCGGGTAGTCGCTGATTCTAAAGGCGATAGGAACAGCATTAGAGTGAAAGCGATCGCCAAAGGCTGGCTACTCTGCGCTAGACGTTGCAATGGTTGGCTCCTCCGGCCAAAGGCGACCGCACGCCCCTCGCGGTTACCCTGACCTGCCCGATATTTTATACCAGTCCTACAGAGAGTGTAGCGGCGTGATCTTTCATAGACTGGCCGAAATTGAAAAACTCGGGCGGGACACAGACCTCGGTCGCACAAAACCCATTCGCGCCAGTGGCGGTGCCGCTTAGATTGTTGGCAACTGGGCAAGCCAAGCCCCAGATACCGGAGAGGTCCGGTTTGCCATCGGCAGTGCGGGGCGCAGGCGCGGCGAGGTTCGGCTTAACATCCTGCAGGCGAGGAATCCCCGGAGTGGGGTAATTTAGCCAGTGCGCTGAAAGAGGTGAATAAATCAAGCAGATGGTCATCCCAAGAGCGACGCGCATTGGACTTAATTCTACTCGTTCTTTAAGAAACTTTTGGGGGCTCCCAACCACCGGCGGAGCCCACGATGGAATCCCATGCCCTGCTTCTTGCAGGCACTGTCTGAATGATTCCGCCCAAAAAGTCTGTGCCGCGATACCGAGGGTTCGCCCTCGGTATGCTACAGGGTGATGGATTGACGATGTCGCAGCTGATGACCTGAGAATAAGATTAACCATATGACGATACTGTCCAAAGACTTGCTCCACGTCGTCCGGATGCTTCTGAAATCGCCGGGCTTTGGGGGTATCGCCGTCCTCACTCTCGCGCTCGGGATCGGCGCCAGTACGGCGCTGTTTTCCATCGTCAACGGCGTGTTGCTCAACCCACTGCAGTATCCGAGGTCCGAGCGACTGGTGAGGGTTTATGGGAAAACGCCTGGATTTGACCGAGGGCCGGTAGTCTACCTGAATTTCCTCGACTGGCGACGCGACAATCAGACTTTTTCTTCCATGGCCATTTACCGGAACCAGGACTACAATTTTAGCGGCCCGAGCGAATCCGAACGCCTGAGCGGCTATATGATTTCCGCTGACTTTTTTCCCACCCTTGGTGTGCAGCCCATCATGGGCCGAACATTCCGATCCGACGACGATCAGTTGGGGGCCACGCCGGTAGTGATTCTCGGCGGAGGCTTCTGGAATCGCGAGTTTGGTTCCTCGGCTGACGTAATCGGAAAATCTCTTACTCTGAACGGCGCGACGTACCTGGTGGTGGGTGTGATACCGCCGAGCTTCACGTTCTATGGTCACGACCGCGATGTCTACACTCCCATTGGACAGTGGAACGATCCATCGTTTCTCGACCGCCGCATTTCCGTCAGCGCTCATGTGGTCGGACGACTAAAGCCAGGGATCACTGTGGATCAGTCCCAAGCCGACATGAATGTCGTCGCGCGTGATCTCGCCGCCGCCTTTCCGGCGGCCGATAAAGAGGTCGGCATTACGCTCGTCTCCATGAAGGAAGATATAGTAGGCAACATTCAGCCTTTTCTGCTGGTGCTGGTCGCCGCGGTTGGTTTCCTACTTTTGATTGCGTGCGCGAACGTTGCGAATCTTGTTCTGGCACGCTCGTTGGGACGGTCACGAGAGTTTGCCGTTCGCGCGGCGTTGGGCGCCGGCCACATGCGCATCGTTCGCCAACTTCTCACCGAAAGCGTTTTGCTGGCCGGTTTGGGCGGGACTTTCGGGCTCCTCTTCGCTCTTGGCGCTACCAAAGCGGTGCTCAACACTTTGCCTGGGATATTGCCACGGGCCGAAGAAGTCTCCGTCGATGGCCGTGTTTTGCTTTTCAGCATCGGCCTATCCATGTTTGTGGCGATCGTCTTCGGGCTTTTTCCCGCGCTCAAAATTTCGCGAGTAAATTTGCTGGAGATCCTCAAGGAGAGCGCCCGTGGCTCCGGCGGCGAGCGCCATCGCCTGCAGAAGTTGTTCGTGGCTCTCGAACTGGCGATGGCCGTGGTTTTGCTGATTGGAGCCGGCCTGATGCTGCGCAGCCTCTCCGCGCTTTGGCGCGTGAATCCAGGATTCAATCCCAGCCACGCTATCACCTTCAATCTCTCGATGCCGTCCTCTTCCGCCACTACTTCGGCCCAAACGCGCGCCCGCCTGCGCCAGTTCGACGATCGGATGGGTTCCATTCCCGGCGTGCAGGCCGTTTCCATCACCCTGGGCTCCCGTCCGATGATTCATGACTCTTCGATTCCGTTCTGGGTCGAAGGACGGCCCAAGCCCGCCAATGACAGCGAAATGCCACAGGCGATGTTTTATCTGGTGGAAGCGGGATTCCGGCAAGCCATGGGAATCACCCTCCAGCGCGGCCGCTTCGTCACTCCGCAAGATAACGAGAACACCCGGATCGTGATCGACATCGACGATGTTTTCGCGCGCACTTACTTCCCGGATGAAAATCCCGTCGGCAAGCGCGTCAATCTGACGCAATTCAATGTGCAGGCCGAAATCGTGGGAGTGGTGGGCCACCTGAAGCAATGGGGGCTTGGCAACGATGCAAAATCGGCGGCGGAAGCCCAGTTCTACTATCCCTTCATGCAGCTTCCCGAGAATCTGATGCGGCTGGCCGCAGGCGGTGTAGCCGTTGTTCTGCGCACGGCCGGCGACCCCACGGCCAATATGAATCTTGTTCGCCGCAGTGTCGGAAGCATGGATCCTCGCGAGGTGATCTACGGAGTGCAGACGTTGGATGAAGTGATCTCGAGCTCCTTCGCCGCGCGCCGGCTCTCGATGATTCTCCTGGGTATATTCGCGGCACAGGCGCTGCTTCTTTCCTGCGTCGGGATCTATGGCGTTATTTCGTACGTGGTGGGCCAGCGCACCGCTGAAATCGGCCTGAGAATGGCGCTCGGGGCGCAACGCGGCGACGTTATGGTGCTGGTGCTGGGTGAAGGCCTAAGAATGTCGCTGCTGGGCGTGACCGCCGGGATGACAGGAGCATTTGGGTTGACGCGCCTCATGGCAAGCCAGCTTTTTGGCGTCACCGCGCGGGACCCGTTGACATTCATCGCTGCCGGCATTCTTTTGACGCTGCTCTCTCTCCTTGCCTGCTACGTTCCTGCACGCCGCGCCGTGCGAGTCGATCCACTTTTGGCTCTGAGGAGTGAATGAACAGTCCCGCCAAAAGTCCGAGCCGAGCGCTCCGGGCTTGGTGAAATCCATCCCGCTTCACGCCACAACATGGCTCCAGGCGCCCATTGCATGACCACCCCCGCCGCTGATATTCTCGCGCGACCTCAAGCTCCTCGGTTACGAGGTACTGTCTGACCCGAGCCTGGGGACGAAGGGAACCGGTGTTAATAACACTGGAACGTTTGTCCTCCCCGATCCGAGAAAGCAGTTCTACTGGGAACGTTTCTGGTACCCGCTGTGGGGAGCCGCGGCGGAGAGGCTGAAGCAGGCGTCAGAAGTGTTCATCCACGGCTACAGCATGCCCGCCACCGACGAGAGGGCGCGCGAGTTGCTTTTCGGCAACATAAATCCGGCAGCCGCGATCAACGTGTGGTCTTGGCGGCCTTCATGCCGGCGCTGACGCGTTCGCGAATCAGCTCACGCTCAAACTGCGCTACGGCCGAGAGGATGTCCATCAGGAGCTTGCTCGCCGGGTTGGACTCATCTGTATCCAGCCCCTGGGATGTGCACGCGTGAAAATAAGGTGACCCAGTCAAGGAGAAATTCAGCGTGTTGCAGCGTCGTGTGGACCAGCGCTTACCTAGCGCCAGTGTCCTTCCACAAATACCCATCCTCCGTGCCGTTTCACCCAACGATGGGCAACCCAGCGAGCGCCGGCCCGTGGTGGCACTTCCCATCGCCCAGGAACCCAGGCGTACGCGCTACCGTTCCATCGTTGATATCCGCCTATCCAGACATAATTTGGCCCTGGCGCTACGCCCCGTGTCTCGACCACTGCAACTGGAGGTGCGACACGGACCACTACTTCCGCAGCGACTGCGCTAAACGAAAGCGCGCTCGCGAAAATCAGCCCAATCAAACCTTTACGCAACATACTTTGCTCCTTATCCCCAGAAGGGGTAAAACTGACCTTCTACCGTGAGCACCGTTTTGCTTTTGGCAACCCTGGCGAAATCCGACACTTCCAAGGTGGCGGCAGCAATCGGTCTCGCGGGACTTTAGTGCAGCTTGGCTGCCACTCCCAATGTCGTTGAAATGGAAGCGGTCAAAGCGACGGTTCCGAATGACACAAGAAAAATTTGCAGCCCGTAGCATGCATCGCACGGCAGAAACAGGCCTCCGGTGCCGCCGCCTCGACATTGTTAAAAGGCGAAGTAAGCTGGGCCCGGTCAAACCAGATCTCACCAGAATGTAACAGCCGGCGGCAAGTTTGCATCAAACTTCCGAGGTTAGCCGTTAGGTGAGAAACCAGAGAGGGGAAGAATTTGACCGCAGCACCGCCGAGTCCAGCCAAGATTCTTGTTATCGAAGACAATCCCGGAGATGTTTTCCTTCTGCGCCAGGCTCTGAACGAGTACCATGAGCCATACGTCCTAGAAATTCTCCGCGACGGCCAGGAGGCTTTAGAGTTCGTCAGTCTCCAGAGGACCGGATCTCAAGAAGAACCGTGTGTGATCGTGCTCGACCTGCATCTTCCCAAGCACAGTGGAGCGGACGTGCTCAAAGTGATCCGGCAAGAGCCCGTCTTGGCTCACATACAGGTGGTAGCTCTGACCACTTTGGCGAGTCCGCGCGATGAGCAGGAGGTTCGCAAACTGGGTGTGCGTCTGTACAAAGCCAAGCCGAACCAAGTGGAGGAGTGGATCAAACTGGCGGCGGAAATCCTGGAGATCTGCCGGGAACACAGCCGCATGGCGGTCTGAAAGGGCGCCCCATTGTAACCGCCAATCCAGGATTATCTCTTGCCATGATAGATTGGCAGGAGGTCCAATGGGCCAGACGCCCCCCGTCCGCAGCGCCTGCCGCCGAACCCGAAACAAAGCTCACCGGCGGGAGTCTTCAATTACGAGCCTGTCTTTGCAGGAGCTTCGATGACGACTAATTTGTCCATGCCCGTCAACCTCGTCAACGTCCGCGGCACCGAGCTCTTGGCCAGTGATACTCGTGAACGTTATCGGCAAAAGCTTGCTCGAATCACGCTGGACTCCATGGTCCAGTTCGTGGGGCTTTTGGATGCAAAGGGCACGGTGCTCGAGATTAATCACGTCGCGCTCGACGCGGTAGGGATCAAACTCTCCGATGTCGAGGGGAAGCCGTTTTGGACGACTTTCTGGTGGCAAGTTTCAGAGGAAATAAATGGGGTCCTCAAGGAGTCGATCCGGCGCGCCTCGCAAGGCGAATTCGTTCGCTGGGATACGGAAATCTATGGGCGCTCTGGCGGCAAGGAGACGATCATTATCGACGCGTCGCTCATGCCCGTGAAGGACGAGCAAGGCAACGTCGTGTTCATTACGGCTGAGGGACGCGATATCACTGAGAAGAAGGCGCAAGAGCGCGAGATTGCGCGCCAGCGCGAGGAATTGGCGAAGCTCGATGTTCTGAAGACGCAGTTCTTCACCAATATCAGCCACGAATTCCGCACGCCATTGACGCTGATGCTTGGGCCCCTGGAAGATGCGCTGGCCAATGCCCACGGTATCCTCCCCGCAGGCGCGGCGGCGAGTCTAACCATTTCCCACCGCAACGCTTTGCGGCTGCTGAAGCTGGTCAACACGATGCTAGATTTCTCCCGCATCGAAGCGGGGCGCGCGCAAGCTTCTTACCAACCCGCCGATCTGGCCGCACTCACGTCGGAACTCGCCAGTAATTTCCGGTCGCTCTGCGAGAAGTCGGGTTTGCGATTGATCGTAAACTGCGTGCCGGGCAGCCTGGAGCAGCCAGCCTACGTTGACCGCGATATGTGGGAAAAGATCGTGCTCAACCTGGTCAGCAATTCTTTTAAATACACCCTCCAAGGCGAGATCGAAGTGCGCCTGGAAGCGGAAGGGGGCCACGCACGCTTGACCGTCCGCGATACCGGAGTGGGCATTCCACCCGAGGAACTTCCGCGCATGTTCGAGCGCTTCCATCGGGTCGAACGCAGCCGCGGCCGCACACACGAAGGCACCGGCATTGGCCTGGCGCTGGTTCAAGAACTTGTCAAGCTCCACGGCGGGACAATTGCCGTGGCAAGTGCGATTGGCCAGGGAAGCACATTCACAGTGACCATTCCTCTAGGCAGCGCCCATCTCGACCCGGGTCGTATTGGAAAGGTGGCTCCCCAGGCCTCAACGGCCGTGAGTCACGCGGCGTTCGTTGAGGAAGCGCTCCGCTGGTTGCCGGATGAAGCAGCGCCAGACGATCGGATCCCGGATCCTGAAGGTCAGATATCCGGCACAGAGGCTCTTCCAGATATGGATGCCCTCCCAGATATGGATGCCCTCCCAGATATGGAGGCCCGCCCAGGTATGGACCAATGGCGGGCAGAGAAACCCCGCATTCTCTGGGCTGATGACAATGCGGACATGCGCGCGTATGTCAGCCGGCTTCTGGGCAGCCGCTTCGACGTGCAGGCGGTCTCCGACGGCGAGACGGCTCTGGCTGCCGCGCGGGCCGATCCGCCCGACCTCATCCTCTCCGACGTGATGATGCCAAAGCTTGATGGCTTTGGTCTCTTGCGCGCGTTGCGCGCCGATTCCCACTTGTGCGAAATCCCCATCATCTTGCTCTCCGCCCGGGCGGGCGAGGAGAGCCGCATCGAGGGCATGCAAGCCGGAGCGGATGACTACCTTATTAAGCCGTTCGGCGCGCGTGAACTGCTCGCCCGCGTCGAGAAACAGACCAAGCTCTCGCGGATGCGGAAGGAAGCGAGGGCGGCGCTACGCGAGAGCGAATATCGATTCAGATCGTTCGCCAACACAGCCCCAGCGATTCTGTGGATCACTGAACCCGACGCCTTGTGCTCCTTTCTATCGCGCGGGTGGCGCGAATACACCGGACAAAACGAAGAAGCGGCGCTGGGCTTCGGCTGGCTGGAAGCCGTGCATCCCGATGACCGGGATGAAGCCAAGCGTACGATTCTGGAAGCGACCAGGAAACGCGAGGCATTCTCACAGGATTACCGGCTGTGCCGTGCCGACGGCGAATTCCGCTGGGCCTTGAGTACCGGCCGTCCGCGTTTCGATGACAAAGGCCATCTGGCTGGCTATACCGGGTCAGTCATCGATGTCCATGAGCGCAAGCAAGCCTCGCTTGAGTCGGCCCTGCTGAGCGCGATTGTCGACTCATCCGACGACGCCATAGTCAGTAAAGACCTGAATGGCATCATCCGCAGCTGGAACGGCGGCGCGGAGAGATTGTTCGGATACACATCCGACGAGGTCATCGGCAAACCAATCACCATTGTCATTCCGCCAGACCGCATTGCTGAAGAGACCGAGATCCTCAGCCGGCTGCAGCGTGGCGAACGCGTTGACCATTTCGAGACCATTCGGAGACGCAAGGATGGCACGTTGCTCGATATATCACTGACGATTTCGCCGGTGAGGGACGCTCAGGGCAAGATTGTCGGCGCCTCGAAGGTGGCGCGGGACATCACCGAACGCAAGCGCCAGGAACAGGCCCTCCAGGCGGCGAACACAGCGCTCACGCGCTCCAACGCCGACTTGCAACAGTTTGCCTACTCGGCCTCGCACGACCTACAGGAACCGCTTCGCATGGTGGCGATCTACAGCGAAATGCTGAAGCGGGAGTTCGGCGGGCAGCTGGGGGCGGACGGCAACGAGTACATCGGCTACACGATCGAGGCCGCGTCGCGCATGGAACAGCTGTTGCGGGATTTGCGCGCCTATTCGCTGGCCGCAAGCTCGCGCCAGGAGCCAACCGAAGATGTGGAAGCGGGCCAGATTCTGGACAAGGCGCTTCACAACGTTGAGGCTGCGATCATTGAGAGCGGGGCGGTCATAACCCGGACTTCGCTGCCTCGCATCCGGATGCATGAGTTCCATCTGGAACAAGTCTTTCAGAATCTCATAGCCAACGCGATCCGTTACCGCGGCAGCGAGCCTCCGCGCATTCATATCGCGGCGGAGGAGCGGGCTAAGGAATGGTTGTTTTCCGTTCAGGACAAGGGCATCGGCATAGATCCCCAATACACGGAGCAAATCTTTGAAATCTTCAAGCGGCTTCACACCTCGGCAGAATATCCCGGCACCGGGATGGGCCTCGCCATCTGCCAGCGGATTGTCGAACGATCAGGAGGGCGGATCTGGGTGGAGTCCGAACTCAGTCGGGGCTCGACGTTTTTCTTTACGATCGCGCGGGCAGGCGCCCAGCGAGCCGGCGCCTGACCGAAAACCCGTTTCAATCCTTCTAGTGGAAGATAATCCCGCCGATGCGGGATTAGTCCGCAAGGCGCTGGAAGAGCACGGCGTCGAAGGTGAACTTGTAGTCGTCACCGACGGCGAGAAAGCAATACAGTTTATCCAGGCTATAGAAACTCAGGGGGCCGAATGTCCCGATCTCGCCATCTTCGATTTGAGTCTTCCGAAGAGGCCCGGCCGCGAGGTTTTGGAGCGCATGCGACTGAGTGAGAGGTGCCGCCATATACCGGTCGTAATTCTCAGCTCCTCCGATACAGAGCAAGACAGGTCTGATGCCATGCGGTTGGGCGCTAGCCGGTACATTAGCAAACCCTCCCATCTGGACGAATTCCTCCGCCTCGGCGCGGTTTTCAAAGCCGTGCTCGGCGGCTACGCGACTTAGGCGATGCCACGTTTTGCGCGCGCGGTGGCAGTCATCCGCGCCAGCCACCGACCACGGAAGATTCAGATACGTCCGAGCAGCGCGAGTATTAGCAGCACGATCAATACAAGTCCAAAGCCACCGCTGGGATAGTAACCCCAGCCCGTGCTATAGGGCCAGGTTGGAAGAGCGCCGAGGAGCAATACGATGAGGATGATAAGAAGGACTAGGCGCATAGTTGTTCCACTTGGGCAGCGACAGTTTGTGCAGCATCGCTGTCCTGGAGCTGAGCAATCGGGTCTAGCGAAGAATTTAGGCGGTCTGCACGGACGCGAAGGTTCGCGAGATCCATTAAGAAACGCATTCTTAGCTTCGGACGCCGACGTAGTCTCGGGTAAAGATGGATCAGACGGTGTTCTTCGGTTCTCAATGCCAGCAGCTCGGTGATGATGCTTTCAAAGTACTGGTCGCGAGTGGCAATGGATTTTTGTATTCTCACACTTAGTCTCCTTACTTCTCAAATACCTTCTCGATTTGGCCGACCTTCTTCTGGATCTTGCCCGCCACCTTTTCGTCCTGACCATCGGCCTGCAGGTCCGCGTTATTGGTGAGCTTACCTGCCTGCTCTTTGATCTTTCCTTTCGTCTCGCGCAGTTTGCCCCGCATCTGATCTTTCGTTCTGTCCTTCATTTGTTTGGTTCTCCTGTTCTGTGGTCAATCCGCTCCAGCACTCAGCAAGTAAAGCACCGAAACGTCGAAAGCTGAAAGAGTCTGATTTGGCAACGTCTAGAATGACGGCGGCTCTGTTTTAAGGTCGAGGGAACGCCACCACGGAGATGCACTTTGCCGTCTAGTTCGCGCAAAAGTTACCTGACGCCGCGGAGCAACCGTTGCGAATCATCGCGCAATCCCTAGAACCTAATTGCGCCGGCAAGAAGGACCATTGCTTGCATCGCAGCGGAGGACCGGCAACGTTTCAAGAAAGGTGGGGAATAAGCTAATGAGATATTTAATTGCGTGGGTGTTGGGTGTTCCAGGGGTGGTGATTGTCATCTGGTTTCTGGTGAGTCACCACTAAGCAAAGTAAGGAAGGTTGGCGGACCGTTTGATCCGCCAACCTCCCTCCAGGGCAGAAGCGCCCCCGAATAACTAGCGGGTAACGGTCTCCACGTCGTGCGTGCTTACGCTCTTTTCGCCGGCAGAGGCAATATCCTCAGCGCCGGTCCCTTTCAAAAGATCCTTCGCCCGTGAGATTTCATTCGAAGTATCGCAATGGACCGAGAGCAGTACCCCGCCCTCTTTCACTCGACCTTCATAGCGCTTAGCTTCGTACTCGGGGATTCCCATGCCGACGAGAGCACCGATCAATCCACCCATGGCGCCGCCCGCGCCCAAACCGGCGAGCGCGCCAACAATGGGACCCGCCGCGATGAATGGCCCCACGCCTGGAATCGCCAGCGCCCCAATTCCTGCCAGAAGACCTAGCGTCCCGCCGATTACGCCGCCGGCTGCCACACCAGTGGTTGTGCCCTCCGGAGCCTTGGTGTTTTTCTCGTGAGCGAACTCTTTCGAGCTCCGAATATCGGGGAGCAACACCGAAATGTCGTTGTTCGAAAATCCGGCTTCGATGATACGATCGACCGCGCGTTCTGCTTGCTCGATGCTCTTATAAATGCCGAAAACTGCCGTGTTTTTGCCTGCCATGTTTTATCTCCTTTAGATTTAGACTCTAACTTTGAAGTTACCGATTGACGTATCGTTTTCTCGTACTGGCTCACGTCTTCTGGAGGCGCTTCCCTTCGCGCTCGAGCTTTTCACCCGCGTTATGAACTGCGTCTTTCGACTTGTCGACGACTTTATCCACCACTTTCTTCGTGGCGTCGGCGGCATCATCGATCTTGTCTTTTAACTTTTCTTTAACATCTCTCATTGCGTCTTCTCCTTTCACCCTCGAACAGAGAATCTCGCTGGTTAGAGGCGCCGGAATGTTTAGCGTTACACCAAATCATGAACTGAGACTGGAACTGCGCGTGCTCTTCACATCGCGAAGAGAGTGAGGCAGAAATGAACTCTTTCAGGCAGTCCCAATCCAAGAGAGCACCGCTCGATGAACTGGTCATGTCTCAGCTGCAGGCAATTCTTACGTGCGGAGAGCAACTGAAACATCGACATCAAATTCTTTTGGAAGCGCCCGGCTTAGAAGATCCACAGGCATTGGCAATCGACGTATGGAACCTGCGGTTGCGCGCCGACCGACTGCTACGGGTGTTGGACTCGCTCGAAGAACACTACAGTCCGGCGGACCAGCTTCAACAAGGGACACCTTACGCGGCTTAGATGGCGGAACCGCGAATAATTTCGCAGATTGACATATTGACCTAGATGCCAAGGAGAAACCGATGCTATTACTTATCTTGATTTTGATTTTGTTGCTTGCCGGCGGCGGAGGCTACTACGGATACGGCCGTTGGGGTTATGGGGGAGGGGCTGGAGTGAGCGTGGGCACAATCATCGTGATTCTTCTCATCGCCTACCTGCTTGGCGGCTTCCACTGAGCCAAAACACACGGCGCACCTGGATCTCGCACTTTGGTCTTTTTGCCGCGAGGATACGCAGATTCTGCACCACTGTGCAGAAATTGCCTGATCGAAGGGGTCCCTGCAAGAAGCACTTAACGCGTTTCTCTTCAATCAGTTAGACTGGATTGGCATCTAGAGTGCGCTGCTCTTCGGCCGTAAGACCGCACTTGAAGAGAGGAGCCGGAAGCCGCAAGATGACCAGCGACGGATATGGAAGAGCGTACCAGCAAGGATTTGATCTGACCGTTCGACTTTTGATTTCCCGTGGGGTACAACGCGACGATGCGGAGGAGGTAGCGCAAGCAGCCTGGGCTAAGGGCTGGGAGCGGCTGAGCCAACTGCGGAAGGAAAGCTTTGTCGTGATATGGGTAAACACAATCGCGCTGAATGTCCATCGTAACTGGCTGCGGAGGAAGCGTCTCAGTTTAGCCACGCAGGAGCTTCGCAACAAAACAGCGGCCATTGACTTAGCCGCCATTGATGTGGCCCGAATTCTCAGATTTTGTCGCCCTTGCGATCGGCATCTCTTGGAGCAATCCATGACGGGCGTTACACCAGGCGAATTAGCAGGTGAGCAAGGCGTAACGGAAACCGCAATTAGAATCAGGCTCTTGCGGGCTCGGCGGGAGGCCCGTTCGCAAGCGGAAAAGAGAACCTTCCCGTGCGGTGGAAGGAACGCCGCCTTAAAGATGAAGCGCGAAGCCGCTTGAGACAGCGCTCGGTGATTCACCCAGCGCCCCCATGCCCACGACGAAGCGGATGAACGCGGCTGGCGGGCTGATTTAGCGGTACCCTGAGACCGAAAGAGGTGTTTGGAATGAATGCGACGGCGGCTTTGATCCTGGCAGATCCACATCCCTGCGCGCATATCGTTTATCCCTACACGGACGAAGCGCATGTCACTGAAGCGGTCTGTTTGTTCGCTAGCGCGGGTCTGCGGAAGAGTGAAGCAGTGCCCCTGATTATGACGAAGGGTCATCGCGATGCGATCCGCCGGCGCCTTGAGAAGGACGGGTTTAATCTTGCGGCGCTGGAGAGGACCGGGCAACTTCGATTCATTGACGCGGAACAACTTTTGTCAACGTTCATGGTGAACGGCGCGCCGGATTCGAGCCTTTTTGAGAGCAGCGTCCGTAAGGTTATCGATCAAGCGAAAGTCAGCAGCGGGAGCCGGCCGCATAGAAAAGTGCGCGTCTTTGGAGAGATGGTATCGCTACTCTGGAAGGCGAACCCTGGCGCCGCACAGTCGCTAGAAGAACTTTGGAATCAGGCCATCAAAACCCACTCCGTCTCTCTGCTATGCACTTATGCGCTGGCGGGCAAAGCGATCGCTGCATTTCCGCAATCGCTGCTCGCGTGTCATTCGCATAACCTCGCCTGAGCCCGCACTAGCGGCCCGCGGCCGGGGTCAGAGCGTTGCTGTATCAATGAAATCGTTCAGTCTAGCGGGTTGACAAAAGGTGTTTGACCACCTGCCCCAGCTCCATGAAGGATTGCAGATCCGTTGACTTCCTAAAATAAACATTTGCGCCTAGCGCGAGCACAGAATCGCGGTCTGCCAGCGAATCCGAAGACGTAAGTACGATAACTGGCGTGCCAGCTAAGGCTTGCGTTCGGCGGATGTGCGACAGGATTTGACTTCCGCCCACCTTGGGTAGGTTAAGGTCCAGCAGGACCATCTGGGGTACATCGGCGGCTGGACCTTTTTCAGCTTGGTCCAACAATCGCAGCGCCTCTTCGCCATCGCGGGCGACTATCAAGTCGTGCTTCAGACCATGCTTCTCCAAGGCTCGCCGTACCAGGAATACGTCACCGTCGCTATCCTCGACCAATAGAATGCTCACAAGTTTCCCCTTAACGCGCCCTCCTCAGCGGGCAGAGTGAAAACAAAAGCTGCTCCCTGACCTACCTCCGATTCGACGCGGATGCTTCCCCGATGTGCTTCCACAATTTTCTTGCAAATTGCCAGCCCAAGGCCAATTCCGGGTATTTCGTTCCCATGCAGCCGGCGGAAGGGAACGAAGAGACCATCCCAGTACTTTTGGTCAATACCAATGCCGTTATCTCGAACTGAGAAAAGCCAGTCATGCGAATTCTGGCTGGCGTTAATCTCGATCCTCGGAACGCACGAACCCTGGTATTTCAGGGCGTTTCCGACGAGATTTTGAAACAGCTCGGTGAGTCGCCGGAGATCGCCAACGACACTGGGAAGCGCGCCCTGGACAACAACCGCACCAGTTTTCCGGATCTCCGGTTCGAGATTCGCCAGGGCTAGTGCCAGCGTCGTTTCGATGGCAACCGGCTCGAACGAATAACTGGAAACCGACGCACACAGGGCGTAACTGCTGACCCCACTGAGGATTGCGTTCATCTTGGCGACGCCCGCCTGCAACTCGCGAACGGCATGCGCGGCGTCGTGTTCGAGTGGAGCGGGAAGGTCGCCAAGCAGAATTTCCGTCGAGATATTAATCGCACGATGGGCCGCACGAAGGTCGTGTACAGCACCGTCCAAGAGCCGTTGCGTGTCGCGTTCCGAGCGGTCCAAATACGCACGGAGGCGCCGGATCTCGCCCAGGGGGGACTCGGACTGCATAGTTGAAGCGGGGCCGCTCACATCGTGTCCGTGAGGTCCGCCGTTGACTTCGTTCATATTAGCAAGTGCAAGTTGCCGAAACCAACCAGTTGGGGCGGGCGCAGACCGCCATTCCAAGGCCTCCGAACAACAGCTAACCTGAGATGATAACCTGTGCCCATGGGAGCTTTCGCGCCCGAACCAGCTCATTTCACACTCTCCGCACCCGTCTCCGCCGTCAAGCTTAAGGAACATCCTGGAAGTAGCCTCAGGAGCCCGACGGAAACGCTGATCCAAATCCCCACCGGCGCCACCATCGAACTGGATGGCGCGGTCTCGAAGTCGGGCCTCGTCAATATTCGTTGGAACGGCGAGGTATTCTCCGTCTTCTACGATGACGTCGCAAAAACACGGGCTGACTAGGGAGCTACACGCTAGCCAAAGCCGGCAACGTAAAGCAAAATTGAGAGCCCGGTCCATCAGTGGGTTCCAACCAAATACGGCCGCCATACCGTTCCACGATACGTTGACATATTGCCAGCCCAATGCCAGTTCCGGGATAGGTCTGATCATGGAGCCGCTTAAAGACACCGAAAATCTGCTGGGCATACTCGTGTGGTATCCCGATGCCGTTGTCCTGCACCGAGAACAGCCACTCGGTGTCGCGGCTGCACGCGGCGATATGAATTTTGGGGGCGTCGGAACTCCGGTACTTGATCGCGTTTCCGATGAGGTTCTGCAAGAGTTGGACCAACCGGACCGCATGCGCCGGAACCGTTGGCAAATCGCTCCAAGTAATGGACGCGCCACTTTCCTCGATGGAGGCCTTGAGATTGAGCAACACTTCTTGCATGGTCTCCCCGCAATCCACGGGCAACACCGGGCCCTCATCCGGGGATCCGGCTTGAGAGTATGCCAGAAGATCCTTCAGCAGCTGCTCCATCCGCTGCGCTCCCCCAACTATGTACGATATATACTCATCGGCTTCCTTACCGAGCTGGCCCTTGTACGCCGAATGAAGCATCTGACTGAAAAGCGCGACCATCCTCAAGGGTTCCTGAAGATCGTGGCTGGCGGCATAGGCGAACTGATTCAAGTCGTCGTTCGACTGACGGAGGGCCTCATTGGACTGCAGAAGTTCCTGCGTCCGCTGGGCCACCCGCTGTTCCAGGCTTGTGTTCAGTTCGCGAATCTCCTCATCCACCCTTTTTCGCTCCGTGATGTCGCGTATCGCCGAGGTGAGCAATAGACCCTCTTCGGTCTGCAAAGGACTGAGACTGATTTCCACGGGAAATTCCAACGCGTTCCTGCGGCGCGCCAGAAGTTCCTTGGGCGAAGCAGGAGTCGCGGTGGAGCGGCCGCTCCAGGCTGGCACCAACAACCGGATGTTCTGTCCAATCAAATCCTCGCGCTTGAGCCCGAACATCACTTCCACCTGCGAATTTACCAGCGCAATTGTTCCGTCATCGGCGCTGATAATCATCGCATCGGGAGCCGCTTCAAGCAGTGAGCGAAATTTTAGTTCCGCCTTGCTTAGGACTTCCGTCTGGCGCTCGAGAAGGGCGGTGTTACGGCTGAGTTGGACGAAGACACCTACCTTGGAACGCAGAATCTCCGGAACGATCGGCTTGAACAGAAAGTCTACGGCGCCCAGGTCGTAGCCGCGAAACAAGTGCTCGTCGCTCTTGTAGGCAGTGAGAAAGAGAATCGGAGTGTGACGCGACCGCCTGCGCGCGCGGATCAACTCCGCCGTCTGAAAGCCATCCATTTCGGGCATTTTGACGTCCAACAGAACGGCCGCGAAATCATGATCCAGGAGATGCCGTAAGGCTTCCATGCCCGATCGCGCCAGGATCAGTTCCTGTCCCAACTTATCCAGCGCCGCTTCGAGGGAAACCAGATTTTCCGCGGAATCGTCCACCAGCAGGATCTTGACGCGTTCCTGGGCTAACGGCTGCTCTCCGCTCACCAAACTTCCGATTGCAGTCGCCATGGAATCAAATCCTTATGAAAGATTTCTCTTACACACATCACGATGCTTCTGAGACCGCCATATGTGCAACTTCACTACTACGGCTGATCCAGACCCGGAGCACCGAAAAGAGCTGCTCCAAATCCACCGGCTTTGTAATGTAGTCCGAAGCGCCGGCCTCCAGGCATTTAGCTCGATCGCCCTTCATCGCCTTGGCGGTTAGCGCGATGATTGGCAGCGATCGGAATTGTGGCATCTCGCGGATAGCTTTGGTCGTTTCATAACCGTCCATTCCCGGCATCATGATATCCATCAGCACCAGGTCGATGCTGGGGTTGCTCCTTAGCAAATCGATACCCGAGCGGCCGTTTTCTGCGTGCATGACCCGCAGTTTATGATCCTCCAGAAGGCTTGTAAGCGCGAAGATGTTGCGTACGTCATCGTCCACTACCAGCACCGTCTTACCGACCAGCGCCGAATCGGTCTCGCGCAATTGTTGAAGAATCCGGCGCTGATCCGGGCTGAGACTCATTTCGTCGCGGTGAAGGAGTAAGACTGATTGGTCAAGAAGGTCCTCCAAAGTACGCGCCCGCCGCAGCACACTGGCGCGCGCAAAACCGGAGAAATCCAGTTCTTCCCCCTCAGACATGGCCCGCGTGGTCAGGATAACCATGGGCGGGACCGCAGGGCTGACGTTGGCCTGAATCTCCTCCACAAGTTGCAAGGAGCCGCTGTCGTCGGGCGGTAAGTGAATCACAATCCCATCCACGTGCTCCTCAATGGCCGCCAGAGCTTCCTCATTGGTTGCGGATTCGATAATTTCGAGATCGGAACCGGCCAACATGTCGCAGATGCCGTCTCGCGCCACCTCATCCGGGCAAACTACCAGCAGCTTCTTAACCCGGGTTTGAGTGGAGTGCTCGATCGCGGAGAAAGCTTGGAGAAGCGAATCATTGGGGACCGATTTTTCAAGATAGGTCATCGCACCCAGCGCCAGCCCGCGCCGGCGATCCTCATCACCGGAGATAATATGCACCGGAATGTGCCGCGTGGCCGCGTCGTGCTTTAGCCGATCTAGAATCGTCCATCCGGCGATGTCTGGAAGGTTGATGTCCAACGTGATCGCACCGGGCTTGAACTCGCGCGCCAGGGAAATGGCGTTGCCGCCGCGCAGGGCCACCAGCGCCTTGAGTCCCCGATCATGAGCCATATCCAGGAGGATGCGCGCGAAGGTAATGTCGTCCTCCACAATCAATAGCGGCGAATCACCGGGCTGAAGTATGTTCCTGTCATCATCGATGACCAAGTCCTCCACCAGTTCGTCGTCGGCGAGAGAGGGCGAACGCAGAATCATATCCACTTCCTCGGATTGAACCACGGCCGCTTGCTCCAGCATGACGGGCGTGGTCTTGAGGGCCTCGCTCTTGGGAACCTGTAAGGGAGCGATATATGTCTGGGGCAGGTAAAGCGTGAAGGTGCTACCGACGTTCGGGACGCTCTGCAAGCGTATTTCGCCACCCAAGAGCCGCGCCAACTCGCGGCTGATGGAAAGCCCTAAGCCTGTTCCGCCATACTTACGGCTCGTTGTTCCGTCGGCTTGTTGGAAGGCTTCGAAGATTATCCGCTGCTTATCGGTATGGATGCCGATTCCGGTATCGGAAACCGAAAACGCGATTACCGACTTCGCCCGTGAAAGGGTTGGGTGTCCCGGGGTCCATCCCGAGCTGGTTCTGTCGATGTTGAGATACACAGACCCGTGATCGGTGAACTTAAGCGCGTTCGAGAGCAGATTCTTAAGAACCTGCTGCAAGCGCTTGGCGTCCGTGTGCATGACCTCGGAGGAGAGCATGCGGCCAAGGTCGATTGTGAACTCCAAACCTTTGCCATCCGCCACATGCCGGAACGTCTTCGAGCAGTAGTCCTGAAGTTCCACGAAACGGACGCCACCGATTTCGACGTCCATTTTTCCAGATTCGATCTTGCTGAGATCGAGAATGTCGCTAATCAGCGCCAGCAAGTCCGTTCCCGAGGTGTGAATGGTTTCTGCGAATTTGACCTGTCTTGAAGTCAGGTTCTTGTCCGTGTTCTCCGACAACATGCGGGCCAGGATCAGCAAGTTGTTGAGCGGTGTCCGAAGCTCGTGGCTCATATTGGCAAGAAACTCGCTCTTATACTTGGAGGTGAGCGAAAGCTGCTCGGCCTTTTCCTCCAGAGCCTTCTTGGCTTGCTCCACCTCCTGGTTCTTAGTTTCAACCTCGGTCTTCTGCTCCGCGAGCAGTTGAGCCTTCTCTTGAAGTTCCTCGTTGGTCGTCTGGAGCTGCTGTTGCTGGCTCTGCAACTCTTCGGCGAGCGCTTGGCTCTGCTGCAGGAGCTGCTCGGTGCGCATGGTCGCGGCGATGGTGTTCAACACGATGCCGATGGACTGGGTGAGCTGATCGAGAAACGCGAGGTGAACGTCGCTGAATTGTCCGAACGACGCGAGTTCAATGGCCGCCTTCACATCGCCTTCAAACAGCACCGGCAGAACGACGATGCTTACCGGGGCAGCGCCACCCAGGCTGGAATTTATCCGGATGTACTCCTTGGGCACGTTCGTAGCCAGGATACGGGCTCTCTCTTTAGCACACTGGCCCACCAGCCCCTGTCCGATTCGAAACTGTTTGGGCATATCGGCGTGATTGTCGGTCGCATAACCCGCCAGCAGCTTCAGAACAGTCTCCTCAGTCTTCTCCGCAATATAGAACGTCCCGTGCTGCGCGCCAATTAACGGCGTCAGTTCGGAAAGAAGAAGCTGTGCGACCGTTAGCAGATCGCGCTGCCCCTGCATCATTCCGGTAAACTTCGCAATGTTGGTCTTCAGCCAATCCTGTTCATTGTTCTTGCGAGTAGTCGCCGCGAGATTCAAGATCATCTCGTTGATATTGTCTTTCAGCGCGGCAACCTCGCCTTGAGCTTGCACCGCGATGGAACGCGTTAAGTCGCCCTTGGTGACGGCGGTGGCCACTTCAGCGATGGCGCGCACCTGAGTTGTCAGATTGGCCGCGAGTTGGTTAACGTTGTCGGTCAAGTCGCGCCAAATTCCCGCGGCGCCCGGGACCCGCGCCTGGCCGCCCAGCTTGCCCTCGATCCCAACTTCGCGCGCGACGGTGGTCACCTGATCGGCAAACGTCGCGAGAGTATCGATCATGCCGTTAATCGTGTCGGCCAGCTCCGCGATCTCACCCTTGGTTTCCAGGATCAACTTACGTTTCAAATCGCCATTCGCCACTGCCGTAACCACCTTCGCAATGCCGCGCACCTGTGTGGTGAGGTTGGCGGCCATGAAATTCACGTTGTCCGTCAAATCCTTCCAGGTGCCTCCGACGCCCTTGACTTCGGCTTGTCCGCCCAGCTTTCCGTCGGTTCCTACCTCCCGGGCCACGCGGGTGACTTCGCTGGCGAACGAATTCAGCTGATCGACCATGGTGTTGATGGTATTTTTCAGTTCCAGGATCTCGCCTCGCACGTCGACGGTGATCTTGCGGGAAAGGTCGCCATTGGCCACTGCCGTAGTGACCTGGGCGATATTCCGGACCTGCGCGGTAAGATTTCCCGCCATCGAGTTCACGCTATCCGTCAAGTCCTTCCAGGTTCCCGCTACGCCCCGGACTTCCGCCTGACCGCCCAGTTTACCTTCCGTGCCGACTTCGCGCGCTACACGGGTGACTTCCGATGCGAATGAGCTGAGCTGGTCCACCATGGTGTTGATGGTGTTCTTCAATTCGAGGATTTCACCGCGTACGTCCACGGTGATCTTACGGGACAAATCGCCCTTTGCGACCGCAGTTGTCACCTCCGCGATGTTGCGGACTTGATTGGTAAGATTGCCGGCCATGGAATTCACGCTCTCGGTCAAATCCTTCCAAGTTCCGGCAACGCCCTTCACTTCAGCCTGGCCTCCGAGTTTGCCTTCCGTTCCTACTTCGCGCGCCACGCGGGTCACTTCCGAAGCAAAGGAGCTAAGCTGATCCACCATGATATTGATGGTGTTTTTCAGCTCGAGAATCTCACCGCGAACGTCCACCGTGATTTTAGTGGTGAGATCTCCGCGCGCAACCGCCGTCGTCACGCCCGCGATGTTTCGAACCTGATTGGTCAGATTACTCGCCATGTAATTGACGCTATCGGTGAGATCCTTCCAGGTGCCCGCCACGCCGCGGACGTCCGCCTGTCCACCCAACTTACCCTCGGTACCCACCTCTCGCGCCACGCGCGTTACTTCGGAAGCAAACGCATTGAGCTGATCCACCATGGTGTTGATGGTGTTCTTCAACTCCAAGATTTCGCCGCGAACGTCGACCGTAATCTTGCGGGACAAATCCCCGTTGGCAACCGCTGTGGTTACTTCCGCGATGTTGCGGACTTGCGCGGTGAGGTTCCCGGCCATGAAGTTTACCGAGTCGGTAAGATCTTTCCACACGCCTCCCACGCCCTTCACCTGGGCTTGTCCGCCGAGTTTCCCGTCCGTGCCCACTTCGCGCGCCACGCGCGTCACTTCGCTGGCGAACGAGTTGAGCTGATCCACCATGGTGTTGATGGTGTTTTTGAGCTCCAAAATTTCGCCTCGAACGTCCACCGTGATCTTGCGGGAAAGGTCGCCCTTCGCTACCGCCGTGGTAACTTCGGCGATGTTGCGAACCTGAGCGGTCAGGTTGCCTCCCATCGAATTTACGGAATCCGTCAGGTCCTTCCAAACGCCGCCGACGCCTCGGACTTGTGCCTGGCCGCCCAGCTTACCTTCGGTTCCCACTTCACGCGCCACGCGCGTCACTTCGCTGGCAAACGAATTGAGCTGGTCCACCATGGTGTTGATAGTGTTCTTGAGCTCGAGAATTTCGCCGCGGGCATCCACGGTGATCTTCGTCGAGAGGTCGCCCTTGGCCACGGCCGTGGTTACACCAGCGATGTTCCGGACCTGGTTGGTCAAGTTGCCGGCCATGGAGTTGACGCTCTCCGTTAAGTCTCGCCAGGTTCCTGCAACGCCTTCCACTTCGGCCTGCCCGCCGAGCTTGCCCTCGGTGCCCACTTCACGCGCCACGCGGGTAACTTCGGAAGCGAACGAGCTGAGCTGATCCACCATCACGTTGATGGTGTTCTTCAATTCCAGGATTTCGCCGCGAACGGTCACTGTGATTTTGCGTGACAAGTCACCCTTGGCCACCGCGGTAGTCACTTCGGCAATGTTGCGAACCTGGGCGGTGAGATTTCCGGCCATCGAGTTGACCGAATCTGTCAAATCTTTCCACGTGCCTGCCACTCCCGGGACATCCGCTTCGCCGCCCAGTAGTCCCTCCGTTCCAACCTCGCGCGCCACACGGGTTACTTCGGCGGCGAACGAGCTGAGCTGATCCACCATCGTGTTGATCGTATTCTTCAGCTGCAAAATCTCACCGCGCGCGTCCACCGTAATCCGCGTCGAAAGGTCGCCCTTCGCGACGGCGGTGGTAACTTCCGCGATATTGCGAACCTGGTTGGTCAGGTTCCCAGCCATGCCATTGACGGAATCCGTAAGGTCCTTCCACACACCGGCGACGCCCTTTACTTCCGCCTGACCGCCCAGCTTGCCTTCCGTTCCCACCTCGCGGGCCACGCGCGTGACTTCCGCCGCGAAGGAGCTAAGTTGGTCGACCATGGTGTTAATGGTATTCTTCAGCTCCAGGATTTCTCCTTGCGCGTCAACGGTGATCTTGGTTGTCAAATCTCCCTTGGCCACTGCCGTAGTCACGCCGGCGATGTTTCGCACCTGATTGGTCAGGTTGCTGGCCATCGAATTTACGCTCTCGGTGAGATCCTTCCAGGTTCCCGCCACACCAGTCACAACGGCTTGCCCGCCCAACTTCCCCTCGGTTCCCACCTCCCTTGCCACACGAGTGACTTCGGATGCGAAGGAATTCAGCTGATCGACCATGGTGTTGACCACGCGCGCGGTGTGCAAAAACTCGCCGCGCAGGGGACGCTCATCTACTTCGAGCGACATCGTTTGCGATAAGTCGCCCTTGGCTACGGCGCCGATGACGCGCGCAACCTCGGTGGAAGGTTGAACCAGATCGCCAATCAGTCCATTGAGTGACTCGACGCATTCGGCCCATCCTCCGCTAGCCGCTCCGATGGAGGCCCGTTGAGCGATCTTGCCTTCCTTGCCGACAGTTTTGCTGATTCGCCCGAACTCGCTAACCACCGTCTCATTCAGTTCCAAGATGTCGTTGAGGGCGTCGGCGATCTTTCCGGCAACTCCTTCCTGATCCACCGGCATCCGAACTGAAAACTTCCCCTTTTTGAAGGCAATCAAAGTCTTGAGTAGAACGTTGCTCTCGCTGGTAGTCAAGCCTCGCGGGGCGGCTTCCATGGCTTTCATTCAGTCAGCTCCTGTCGGCGGTTTTAGTCTAACTATGGCCTAACTTCATTATTTCCATTAGATTCTTGAGATCAAGTGTTGTTACAAGGAATCGTACGACCTCTTGAGTTACTTAACAATTGTGGAATCAGCAAGTTGCAGCGCTGGTCGAAGCCGGCCATCGGGTGAAACCGCAAAATGTTACCAACTTGCGGAGGCGGTGGTGTATCCAAACTAACGAGATGGACGTTGCCGCGTGTGTCCGTGTTACCAATCAGCGAAGATCGAGTCCAAAGGAGGGGTTGTCTCGCGTGCCACCGATCTTGATAGGCAACACAGTTCCAGCGTTCTTCTTCTCGAAAAATGGATCGACGGCCTTTAAGAGGAACGATTTGAAACCCGTAGTGGTTTGCGATAGCTTCGCGTCCAGCCGCGCAGTCCCATGAAACTCCATTTGCCGGTCGAGGAGTCCATAGCGTCCATTGAGAGCAACACTAACTCCCGGAACTCGAAACGAGAGATTTTGAAAAGTCATCAATCCATCGTCGAGCGCGAACCTGCCTGAGAAGTCCGAAGCCACGGTGTCGGTCTCCGCTGCTTTGGGGTCCCCGCTGCCACGGTGGCTGAGCTGATTTACCTTTTCTTGGACGTTCAGTTTCGAAAACCGTGCTGCGGCGACTGTGAAACTGCCGTCAAGTTTGAGCTTTTGCGCAACATCTACGTCACCCGGCGGTATCACGAGCTTGGTGTGGAAACTGATCCTGCCACTCATGGCCGGTTGCTTTCCCTTGACTCCGAGAAGCAGCATATCTTCGAGGTGGCCCTCCGGGGCCGTCACGTCCAGCGAGATGGTCTTCCCTTTTACGCCTTTGATACCCTCAACGCTGCCCTGAGCGGTGAGCGAGGAATGACCGAACTGAGCGTTCACCGGCTGTAACCAGGTGTTACCGTCGGTTCCATCCACAACCGCCTGAAACTGTGTTGTCAGGTGGACCGGATTGCCACTGACCTTCACGGCGAAGTCGGGAGTGTCGGTATGACCCGCAACGTTAATGCGGTCGAGAATGCCGTAATACTTTCCTTCTGATGACAGCTTCCCCGAGATGCCGCGAAAGACTGACAAGTCGGCATTCTGGAACGTGTACGTTCCCGAGACGGAAGTGTTCCCAGGCTCTTCTTTCTGCCACGGGCCAAACTTTCCGGTGCTTTCGATATCGCCCGGAGGCTTCGCGTTGGTAAGGGTCGCCCGAAAGGACATGGTAGTTGACGGACCCGCCCCGTAGAGCGTCAATCGCAGGATGTCCCACTCCAACGGTACCTTCAAGTCGCTCTTCGGGATCATGGTCAACGTCGTACCATCCGCGACCATTTCATCGATCACGAAATCAGGTTTCCGGGTGCCTGATTTGCGCTCTTCGTGAGGGCGCTCGGCGCGTGGAGGCACCTGGATTTGCAGGCCTTCCACGCGCATCAGCCGGATGTGCACCGGTCTGCGAAGCAAGCCCGCCAAACTGGCGACCCCTGAAAATCGACGAATCGTAATCAAGGGCGGCAGATCGGTTCTGCCCTTGTAGTGAAGGACTAAACCTTCCCCATCGATTTGAACGCTCGGAAACACCTTGACGTTCAGGCTCTGCAACTTCAACTCGCTCGCAAAGTCTTCCTGCAGGGCGTCCTGTAGCTGTGTGCGGACACGTTGCGAAAGCCAGGGCGAAGCCATCCGCAATGCCCCGGCTGCAACAATTGCGATCACACCCGTCCAAAGGACTGCGCGCTTTCCAGGCGGAGATGCCATGCGCGATACCTGAGCAATCTCATTGCCACATTAAGCCAGAAGAAACGCAGCGTGGGGCTCTGTAAACTTTGCCGAACCGTATGCATTTTGCGATTGTGCGACGTAGATGTAATTGATCCGGCAGGACCCCTCGAAGTGGAAATCGACTTGCATGAGCAGAACATATGACGCATTCCGCGGCCATAGTGAAGGAGGTTTGATTATATGAGCAGACGAAACATCGCTGCATTTGGAATCTATGCTGATCAGATCAGCGGGGCCGAAGCTATGGATTCATTGGTGCGCATCGGCTTTCGCAACGAGGATATCGCAATACTGCGGCAGCACAACACCGGGTCTAAAGACTTCGGACATGAGAGGCACACGAAGGCGCCGGCGATGGCTGCGGCAGGAGCAGTGTGCGGAGTCCTAATTGGCGGCATCTTGGGGTGGCTCGTCAGCGCCGGCATCTTTGGAACTGTGCCTTTGTTAGCGCCGTTCTTACCGCCTGACCATCTTGGCGCCGTGCTCACTGGTATTGGCGCCGGCAGCGTGCTGGGTTTGCTGATAGGCGCTTTGGCCGGATCTGCCATCCCCACATATGAAGCAAGACGCTACGATGGCCGAATTCGAAATGGAGAGATTCTACTTTCTGCGCACTGTGATAACCCCGATTGGATGAAGCGAGCGGAAGCCGTCTTGCGCGAGACCGGCGCCAGGGGCGTCGGGACCAGAGCTGAGGCCAGGGCGCATTTCGGCTCGACACGTAAACCGTTGCCACGTACCAGAACTACCGGCATCCTGGATCACGAGTTCGTCAGCACGGACGCCCCGGCTTCGATTCCATCGGGTTCGATTCCTCGCGATATCGAGCCAGCTGGCAATACGTTGTCCGACGAGAGTTTGCAAACGGTCCGACGATTCTCTTCAGACTTGTAAACGCCGCTTGGAACAGGCGCCAAAAATGCGGGTCGTGCCCTTTGACGCGACCCGCCGCTAAGCACCGAGGCTTCGCCGGACCAAGTTTCTTCCAATTAGACTCACCAGAGCGATGGTGCGTACAAACAAATTTGCCTCTAACCGCGCTTTTTATTGGGAATGCGGGCTCCCGACTTGCGAGCTTCACTGAGCGCGATCGCGATAGCTTGTTTCCGGCTTCGCACTTTCTTCTTTCCTCCGGACTTCAGCGAGCCCTCTTTATACTCGTGCATGACCTTTTCCACCTTCCCACGGCCGCGCGCAGCCGGTGTTTTTGCTCGCATGCTTCATGCCTCCTTAAGAAATTCCAGACCCGAAGAGGGTCGGTGGACAAGCATGGTGCAGTTTGCGTGCCAATTGGAATCGAAGGCCTGTCAGCCGGAAGTTGGTTAATATGAGAGCGATGTCTCGTAGTTTCGTTCCCCGCGTGTTGGTGGTCGATGATGATGAGCGCGAGCGGATGGTTTTGGCTCATATGGTGGCGGCTTTGGGTTTTACCGCCGTGCCGGCTTGTGACGGCGAGGAAGCCTTAAAATCCCACTCGGCAAATCCCGCCACCATCATTGTGACTGACCTGATGATGCCGCGGATGGACGGGTTCGAACTGCTTAAAAGGATGGACGTGCTGGGTGACCGCACTCCAACCATTGTGCTCACCGGGTTCGGAAGTATCGAAAAAGCGATCTCCGTGGTGCACGACCTGCGGGCCTTCTGGTTTTTGGAAAAGCCGGTTCAATCCGACATTTTAGGCGCACTCCTCGATCGCGCCGCCGCACAGAAGCGAATGATCGACGAAACTGTTCTCCTCACCCGGCAGTTGACCAATCAGGGCGTCATGGGGGACATGGTTGGCAGCTCGGCTGTGATGCGTCAAGTGTATTCACTGGTGGCGCAAGTAGCGCCTACGTCAGCCTCAGTTCTAATCACGGGCGAAAGCGGCACTGGTAAGGAGCTGGTGGCGCGCGCTTTGCATCGGCTAAGTCCGAGGGCCGGGGGCCCGTTTATCGCGATCAACTGCGCGGCGATGCCCGAAACCCTGATGGAGAGCGAACTATTCGGACACGAGAAGGGGGCTTTCACAGGCGCGGTAGAACGCCACCCCGGATGCTTCGAACAAGCCAACAACGGAACCGTTCTTCTAGACGAGATCGCCGATATGCCGATCGGAACGCAAGCTAAACTTCTGCGTGTGCTGGAGGAAGGGAAGGTGCGGCGCCTTGGGGGCAGCAACGATATTCCGGTGCAGGTACGGGTGGTGGCAGCAACCAACCGCATACCAGAGGTCGCGATTCGCGACAAGCACCTGCGCGAAGATCTCTTCTACCGTCTGAATGTTTTTCATATCACTCTTCCACCGTTACGAGAGCGCGCCGAAGATATCCCGGCCATCTGCGAAGCCATCCTCACTAACCTCAATCAAAAGCACCAATGCCGCGTGGCGAACATTCATCCGGAAGTCCTGGAAAGCTTCCTGAAGGCTCCCTGGCCCGGCAACGTGCGGCAACTCCGAAATGTTCTGGAGCGAGCCGTGATTGTCGTCGGCGAGGGCACCATTCTTTCGAAACATCTGCCGACGCAATCCGCTGCACCGGCGAGCGCGTCTGCTGTATCAGAGGCTAGTGATTCGATCCAGATTCGATTTGGGCCGCCGCTGGTTGAGATCGAACAAGCCTATATCGACCTGGTCTTAAAGCAGACCGCAAATAATCGCACCCGTGCGGCCGAGATCCTGGGAATCAGTCTTCGTACTCTCCACAATCGGTTACGCGAAGCCGCTGACAAAGACGCCAGAGCCGCAGCCAGCGACTGAGACGCGGTGTTTATCTCAGGGCCGATTCAGGCTGGCTCTCAATGCCCGGTGTAATCGCTGAGCCCCCTGGTTTTTGGATCGCCCGGGCGCCGGTTTGAATGCCGAGAGTGAACATGAGAATCATCCCTATCAAGGTGGCGACGATGGTCGCCCATGACAAGATTGAGACGTAGAACAGGAACGCTCCCAGGCTGGCAAGAAACAGGCTGCCGACAATAGTCCCAAGTAAGAATATTAGGATGCGCGTCATATGAGTCACGCATCCTCTTTAGCACGTGGTCTGCCATTATGTAGTCGCCGATATTAACGGCCGACTGGCGCGTGCAGCATCGAGCGCTACTGCCTTGGTTTCCGTGACTTTCGACGGAATCCAGACCGTAATCTTATGAACCCCGCCGTCGTCGAGCAACGTGACAGCCTCGGATTCCGGCGTGGTGTCGTCCAGCTCCAGTAAAATCTGCGCGGCAGTTCCCCTTCGAGCGGTAATTTCATAGGTGGTCGATCGATGGCGATAGCGAATGGCGAACTCATCCCAGTGCGCCGGTATCGCTGGCGCTAACGTAAGTTTGTCACCTCGCAAGCGGAACCCGAGAACTTCTTCCAACCAGATGCGATACATCCAGGCCGCTGATCCGCTATACCAAGTCCAGCCACACTGTCCGACCCTGCCGGGCGCGAAGCTTACATCTCCGGCGGAAACGTACGGTTCGCCGCGATAGCGCTGCACCATTTCCGAATCCCGGCAGTGTTCAACCGGATTCATGAAGGTGAGCAAACGAACCGCTGCATCGCCTTCGCCCAGGCGGGCCCAAGCCGCGGCCATCCACAGCGAGCCGTGCGTGTATTGGCCGCCATTTTCACGAAGACCAGGCGGATAACCCATGATGTAGCCCGGATGCGGCGTGGAATGGTCGAACGGAGGCGTGAACAAAAGCACCAAGCGATGTTGTGAGTTCGCCAGAAGCCGATCGGCGGCATGCATAGCGCGGCGGGCGCGATCGGGAGATGCCACGCCCGAAAGCACAGCCCAGGATTGCGCCAGTGAATCGATCCGCGCTTCTGAATTCAGATGCGAGCCGAGGGGAGCACCGTTGTCGAAGAAGCCTCGCAAATACCAATCCCCATCCCATCCGTGACTATCCAGCGCCGCGGCCAGCGTTGCGGTGCGTTGCCGCCACAGTGCCGGAAGCCCGGGAGCTGTGCCGGCGGTCTCCATGACTCTCGCAAAGGCCTCAAATGCGGTGCATAAGAACCAGGCAAGCCACACGCTCTCACCGCGGCCTTCTGCTCCGACAAGATTCATTCCATCGTTCCAGTCGCCCGTGCCAAACAAGGGCAGGCCGTGCTGGCCAAGGCGCCAGGCGTGGTCGAGCGCGCGCATGCAATGCTCAGACAGAGCCGCCGTCTGCGCGGACGCCACCGGGGTGAACATTCGCTCCTTTTCCCCGTCTTTCAATTCAGCGCCTTCGAGAAACGCTACTTCTTCCTTCAGAATCGCGGTGTCCCCGGTGACTGCAATGTAGTCTGCGACAACAAAGGGGAGCCATACCAGATCGTCCGAACAGCGCGTTCGCACGCCCATCCCCGTTTCCGCATGCCACCAATGTTGAACGTCCCCTTCGACGAACTGGCGGCTCGCGCAAGCGAGAATGTGCTTGCGAGTCAGCTCTGGCGCGGCATATACGAACGCCATGGCGTCCTGCAGCTGATCGCGGAATCCGAACGCGCCGCTGGATTGATAGAAGCCCGAGCGCGCCCAGAACCGGCAGGACAAGGACTGGTACAGAAGCCAGCGATTCAGCAGGAAATCCGTGGAAAGGACGGGCGTTTTCACTTGTATCACGCCCAGCCTGGAATCCCACCAAGCGCGCGTAGCGGCCAGGGCTGCTTCGACGTTCGCCGCGTCTCCGTAACGGGTCACGAGCGAGCGGATCTCCTCGACGCTGCTCGCTTGGCCGATCAGGAAGGTCACATCCTGGCTTTGTCCGGCCTGAATCGTGACCGTTAACTGTAGCGCCGCCGCCGGATCAGCCGTGGGGCCCAAGCGGTTGTCCAAAACGCCACGGCCCAGCGCAGCCGGCTCTTCACGCGATCCGTTTCGTCCCAGGAAGCCCGTGCGGTCGCTGGAATAAGAAGATGGCCTGGGGCTCGAAGCGGCAAATGCCAAGCGCCCGGAAAATGCGCCATTCCAGAACTGCGTAGCGAGCAGCGCCCCGCTTTGCTCATCGCGTGAAACACGGATATTCGCGAGTTGATCCTCGCGCGTGGATCCGAGCACCCATTCGGCGAAGTAGACAACGGTCAGCCGCCGTGGCCGCGCGGAGGCGTTGCGAAGGCGCAGCCTGCAAATCTTAATCGGATCGCCGCCTTCCTCCTCAACGGGAACCAGAATGGTCAGTTCTTGTTCGATGGCGTGGCTGTTATGTTCGAAGACCGTGTAGCCTTGCCCATGGCGCGCGCGGTATGCGTCCCTCTCCCGGATGGGAAGCGGCGTGGGCGTCCACACGCGCCCGCTCTCATCGTCGCGGAGGTAAATCACTTCCGATTGAGGGTCCGATACCGGGTCGTTGTGCCAGGGCGTCAGCCGGTTGGTTTGACTGTTGCCACACCACGTGAAGCCCAGCCCGCTCTCAGTGACCAGCGTGCCGAAATTGGCGTTCGCCAATACGTTCGACCAGGGCACGGGCGAGTTGCTGCCGGAGCTTAGATAGATTGCGTATTCGCGGCCGTCGGAAGTGAATCCGCCGACTCCGTTGAAGTACGGCAGTTCCAGGAAGGGCAGTGGGGCGGATACTTCTTCGGACGCGCCGGGGGCGATAAAACGAGCCTGCGCCGGCCGGGCTTCCGGCAAGACCAGTTGCTGTTGCAACGGACCGCGGCTTCCATTCAAAACAACACTGGAGGAAGCAAGAATGAGATTGCGTTCTCCGTCCGGAATGGCATGCCAGTCGCGCAGGAAAACGCCGCCGGGCCGGTCGATGCCAGTCTCCTCGGAATGCGCCTGGATCAGCCGCAGAAGCTGATTTTGGAATGGCCGGTCGTAACTTGGGCTTTCCTGATTGAGAATGATAAGATCGGCCTGGAATCCGCGCAAACGCCAATAGGTGTGCGCGAGCAACAGTTCGCGAATCAGGGGTAGATGACCCTGGTCTGAGACAGTAACGCAAAGCATGGGCAGATCGCCCGAGATTCCTTGCGCCCATAACCCGGATTGGCCAAGGCGGTTCTGCATCAACCGGTCAGTTCCGGCCCGCATTCGCGGATTCGGAAACAACAGGTATCCCGCGAGTTCCTGAAAACGATGCGCGGTTGCCGGCCCGATGCCCAAGTAGCGGAAATCCAGCTGCGCGCGGGTCCACGACATCTCAAACGCTTGAGCGACAGATTCAGGACGGTGGTATCGATCCATCAAGGCGAGCAAATCGCTGCGCGAAGAAGCGGCACCGGTGACGAACGTTATTTCAGCATGCTCGCGCGGTTGCAGAGTGAGCGTGCACCGCAGACTGAAAATAGGATCGAGCACGGTACCGGAAGATCCCGAGAGACGACGGCTGAGTGCATCCGGCCGGCGCGACGTCTGGGCGCGCCCCAGAAACTTCGCACGATCAGTTTCGTGCTGCATGTCCCCGTCGGCGCCGACTATTCTGTGCGCGGCCCAAACGGTTGATTCCTCTGGTGAACGTTGCCGGCGGTGAGCGATCAGAGTGCTGTCGGGCAGACATTCGGTCTGAATGAACATTTTCGCGAATGCGGGATGTGCGGCGTCGACCCGGTGCGGCGCCAGCACAAGCTCCGCATAGCTGGTCAATTCCAGTTCGCGGCTGCGGAGAGAGCGATTGGTGATGGTCAGCCTGCGGAGTTCTACGTCGTCCGACGGGGCAACGGTCACGGCCAGAACGGTTTCAATGCCGGAAGCTCGGCGCTGAAATTCCGCTCGGTCCGCGGAAAAGCGCACGGAGCTCAAATCCGCATCGCCCGCGACCGGTTGATGCGACGCACTCCACGTGCGTTCGACTTCAAATCTCTGATGTAGATATAGCTGCCCCAATTATCGAGCGTGGGGTCGCAGCGCCAGCGCGTCAGGTCGAGGTCGTGCCAACGGCTGTAGCCGCCGCCGGAATTGGTCACCATCAGGTGATAGTTTCCATTGCCTTGCAGATGAGTCCTGGGGATTATCGTGTCTTCGCGCCAGGTCCGCTCGGTCTGTTCCTCGCGCGCGACCAAGCCGGACCGCCGTGGGGCTCGGCTGATTCTCCTCGGTGGCCGGACGCGTAATGGGAATACGCTCGTACAGGAGCGATTCGACAGCGCGGATGCGGACGTCGCAATGGAACCGTCGCCGCATGCATGTCACGGTGCAGGATCTCATCCAGAGCCATCAGGCTCATGCCCTGGTGATGCGCCATGTAGGCGTACACCGGCACGCCGCGCTCGCCGTCCTCCTGGTTTTCCAGGCCGAAGTCGATGGATTCGTAAAAGCCCATCGGCCCCTCCAAGTGAACTGTCTCCAGACGCCTGAGATTCGCGATGGCCGCGGCCGGATCCACCAGCAGTGCGAGCATAGTGGCATAGGGCGCGACCACGAGATCCTCGTCACGCCCGGGTGACAGGGCCAGGCCCGGAATTCCGAATGCGCGGTACTGATAAATCTGGTTCGCGTCGAGCGCGCTATACGCGGATTCCGAGACTCCCCAGGGCACGGCGTTGGTTCGGCCGAATTCGATCTGCTGGCGGACCGCTTCGCGGCATGCGTGGTCCAACAGCGAATGGTCGTAGCTGCGCATGAATATCAAGGGCATCAGGTACTCGAACATGGTGCCGCTCCAGGAAAGCAAGCGCTTGCCGCCCATGCGGCGCCGCGACACGCGGCCGTGCCAGTGCGTACCAGTGATCTTGCGGAACATCGCCTTTCGCGATGGCTACGAAGCTGGCCAAGCGGCTTTCACTGGCCAGCAAATCGTAATGGCTGGTGAATTGGACAGGCCCTCCCACCGCGTACCCGATGCTGAACAAGCGGCGATCGCCATCGTACAGGAAACGCATGTTGATGCTGTCCGCCAGCCGCTGGCACGCATCCGCCAAAGCCTCAATACGACGCACCGTGTCCACCGCGCACATCCGAGCTTGCTCCCAGGCGTGAGCCACTTGGTTCATCCACTCAACCACATCCGGCGGAAGATTCGAGCAATGACCGCCTTTGGAGAAGAGCATCCAGCGCGCTGGAGCCGGAAGTGGCGCGGCGCCCCGAAAGACTTAGCAGAGAGGGCAACTCACGAAGGGCGCGGCGCCGAAGCTTCACTGCGTCTGGGCCCAAGGTCCGGACAAAAGAATCAGGCGGCTGCGAGAGGATTTCCATCCAGGGAAGATAGCGCTGAATAGCCTGCGAGCATGCCCCGAGTTCCCGCGCCAGCCGCGAAATCCAGTAAGACTGCTGATCTGCGGAAACTGGGCGGAATCTGGCGGCCGCTCCGCGTTTCGCAGATGTTCGATGGAGTTGGCGCGCCAACTGGAGGCGCGCTATGAGGTGATGTCCAGCCAGTTTGCCCTGCAGCAGCTGACTAAGATCCTGCGCAGGACGGGTAACCGAAGGGTCGCCGCGGCCGGCGTCGCGAGCGATAGCCAGCGTGTCTCTAAGACCCCGCAAGGACGCATGACCGACCACGGGCCGGTGCAACAGCTCGCGACACCCGTGTGCCAGCACCCACAGACTGGCGAGCAGATTTCCACTGTCGACGGTGGACACGTAGCGCGGCGCCAGCGGCTCGAGCGTTCGTGTGTCGTACCAGTTCAACAAATGCCCTTCGTAACGCTCCAGCTTTCCGAGCGTCTCCATCGTATGTTCTAAGCGCTCCGCCAACTGGTCGATTCCCAGGTAACCGAGATCCGCGGCAGCCAGCGCGGATGTGAGCCAAAGGCCGATGTTAGTGGGAGATGTTCGCTGCGCTACCCCAATGCGAAGCGCCAGCTGCGAGTTGTCCGGGGGCAGCCAGTGTGACTCCGGGCCCACCAGATCGTCGAAATAACGCCATGTGCGCCTGGCGAGCGAGCGCAGGTAATTGGCGCTGGCATTGTCGAGAACGTAACGCCGGGCAGGGCGCGCCAGCCACCGCATGAGTTCAGGAGCGGCGATCCACAGGCCGAGAAAGACAAAGGTCGACTCCGACTTGCCCTGAAAGTGATTGCAGACGCGAGCAGCCCGCCGAACACAGGGAGATGATCCACATGCGGCGATACGTAGCGCTGGATTGCTTGTGCCCGGCGGCTTCTTCAGCGGTTTGCCATTCCAAAATATGGCGCTTGCTGATGAAGCGGCGGTAGAAAACGCGGACGATCGCGTCCGCCGAAACCCAGGCTTGATAAGGAAGGAACGCAATCATCACGAGCGCGCGCACCCCTTCCGCTTCCGCGCCTTGCCAGCGTTGAACCGTGCCTTGAATGTGCCGCGCGCAGACGATCGAGCAAAGGGGCCAGCGTGGGAATCGACAATCGCGAGGCCCACCACCAGGCTCCATACCCCAGGCGCCGTGAGATGCCAGCCAGCCGAACAGCAGCAGCGCGAGCGATGCAATGGGAACCAAGCTCCGCCTCAGATTGTCGAAAATGCGCCAGCGGCTGATCGATTGAAAGCGGATTCTGCACGCGATGGCCGTCCGGCCCGGGCACGCGCGAGAAAATCCACGATGCAATCAACCAATCGCCGCGAATCCAGCGATGCTCGCGTTTGCTGTAAGCAACATAGTCCAGCGGCACGTTCTCGAATAATTCGATATCGGTGGCCAGGCCCACGCCGGCATATGCGCCCTCGATTAAGTCGTGGCTAAGAATAGTGTCGACTGGAAACCGGTTCGCCAGTGCGCTGCGGAACGCCTGGACATCGTAGATGGCTTTGCCATGAAATGTCGCCTCTCCGAATAGATCCTGATGCGCGTCCGATACCGACTGGCAATAAGGGTCGGTTCCAGTCGTATCGGCGAAGACGCCGGTGAAGCGAGTGGCCATGGCGCTGGGAAGAGCGATGTTGATACGAGGTTGAATCACCGCGATAGCCGCTGCGGCGCGTGCCTGTAGCCGGATCGACTTGACCCGATTCAGGGGATGAGCAATCGTCTCTATCAGTCTCCGCGCGGCACCCGGAGGGCAATTGTGTATCCGCGTCCAAGGTGATCACTGAGCGAATTGGCAGGGGAAGCGCGCCGCGAATCAGGATCTCGCTCGATCCATCTCCGGCAAGGAAGGCGTTAAGATCTTCGATCTTGCCGCGCTTGCGTTCGCGCCCGATCCAGCGCTGTTCGCTGCGGGACCAGGCTCGGTTGCGGTTAAAGAGGACAAAGTGTCCGCCGGGGTGAGCGCGCGTTCAGCGCATCGATGCCTTCGGAAGCGGCCTTCAGCAGTTCGGCGTCGTTCGGTGCAGTGGGCTGGGAGTAGTCGGTGTAATCGGAAAACAAACTGAAGAATAAATGGCGATCTTGGTTGGCCAGAAATCGAACTTCCAGTTTTTCGATCTCACGCCGGACGACCTCCACGGTTGAAAGCATCATCGGCACGACGATCAAAGTCGCGTTTTCCTCTGGAATGCCGTCTTCGAAATTCATCCTCGGCAGAAAATCCGGGGGGAGAAATGAAATCACCAGCGCGTTAAGAATCTGGACGCTGAGTTCGCTCAACGGAAACAGGGCCAGAATCCCGAGCGCCGCCAGTGTCGGAAACGGATGGACCCCGGCCTCCCACGCCAGCGCCATCGTGAACGCCAACAGGCACGAAGTCATTCCGGCAACGCCGCCCAAATAGACTGCCGTGGCGTGACGACGTACTGCGCGCGTGAACCGAATCTGGAACGGACTACGAACTGACAACTCCTCCTCGAGTTGAGTAACGCCGTCGGACAAAAGGTAGAAGGCCACGAGCCCGCGATGGTCATCATCACCAGCCTTTGTGGCCAGTTCGACGGCGCGGCGGGCCACGGTGCGTTCGTCCACACCGGCGCATTGCGCAATACGTTCGACCACGCGGCGACAGCGATCTCGCGTCGAAAAGTCGCTGCGGGCATAAATCCCACTGGGATCGGTACGGAGTTCGGCTTCGACCACGCTTGCGGCTTCAACGACCTGGGTGAAATCGATCCGCGCCAGCCCGCGAAGACTGCCAAACGCGTTGGCGGTGGATTGGCGCTGTGCTGCTTCGCGCGCGTGTTCGCAACGCACCAATTCACTGACCGTGGTTTTGAATCGGTCCTCAATCCAGCTCTGCATCGGGGCGAGCGCGGCTTCCTCATCTTGAAGCTGTTCGGCAAGCGAAGTGACGAAGTAGGACTCCTGCGCGCACGGTTCGGCCTCGACGAGCGCCAGCATGCACTGGAACGTTGAGGAGTCAAGACGCGCGCTCGCGGATAGCCGGTTGGCCCACAGGTAAGCCAGCTCGCGCAACTGCTGCGCCTGATTCACGCGTTGAGCAAGCTCGGCGAGCACCTCGATCAATCCGACCCGGAGCAACAACGGTAAGAACCAGAGTTCGGCCACTGTCAAAGGGGTTTGCTTTTGATACTCGCGCAGAGATTCAAGGATGGCGCTCTGGTCCAGAGCGAAATCGGCCTGCCGTACCAGTTGGTGCGCAAGCTCACAAACGCGAGGATTTCCAGGGGAATCGAACGGCAGTATCCTGGGATAATCGCGAGGAAGATGTTTGCGGACTTCCGCAATCTGAGTGCGGATTAAATACGTGTTGTCGATGATCCATTCCGCGGCGGCAGGCAGTGCGTGATCGAGCTGAGAGGCCTCGAGCAGGTCGTCGCGGACCGCATCCAGGATGTGTTGGTTATGCTGCAGCCGCGCCAGAACCGAGATCTTGCCCGTTGCGGGAGCGATGGGCGCGGCCGAACAACCAGCTGCGAGGCCCCCATGCACCACGAAGACCACAGGCGACCCATCGCCGAGCAGCCGCTTGGTGATCGCTGGAACATCCAAGGGCGCCGCCGAGGCGACCAGCAGCGATTCGCCTTCAAGACGAAGCTGAGCGTAGCGCCGAAGCCTGCGGTCCTTTGATCCCAGGCTGGTGCCTTCCCGCCGGAACAATGTTGTCTGTCCATGGGTGGTCTTACGCAAACGTTCAAATGCTTTGTCAGGTTCATCTTCCTTGGCGGAGTAGAAGGCCAAGATGATACGGACGGCCTTCTCCTTCATAGAGACCTGCCCGCGCCATTCATCGAGCCCGGTGGCGAACCGCACGGCCCAACACGGCCAGGAAAAACAGCACCGAGAAGAATGCACCGGCAGTGCGGAAGCACAACGCCTCTTGCATCCCCGTGAATCCCAGAGCTGCGCCCGCCAGGGCCATCAATGCGAAGAGAATCATCCAGCCGAGCATGCTTGCCAAGCCTCCTAAGTCGTTTCCTCACCGATCAAGCTTCCAGCGAGCGTAACAGGTGACACCCAACCTCCCGCTAAAGGAGCAAACAGAAGGCCAAAGAGGAACCGTGAGATATTTCAGCACTTCGGCGTTGCTTCCGGGCCGAGTACGCGCAAATTATTCCAATGAGAATGCAGGAGTTGCAGTTCTTGCCTCTGTTTTGACTTGCAGGCGGACGCCACTCGCCACTGTAGGACGTTCATGCCGAAGAGAAGCTTCATTCGTGATGACTGCCCAGTGATGCGAACGTTACTTCATCTGTATCCGGAGCTTTCGAGTTACGCGATGTTACGCGGCGTGGACTAGCGCGCGGCCGCGGGTGAGGAGGCAATCCCGCGCGGATCTATGGTAGTTGCGTCGGAGGCAGTGGTAGCCACCGTACCGGGTGCGCCGGTTTTGGCCTCCAGTGTTCGAGGCCGGAAAGCACGGATGTAGCTCATGCGTGGAAATTGAAAGGGCGCCATGCCGCGCGCCTTGGCTTCGCTCAGAGCATCGGCATTGTTCCAACCATCGCGATCGATGCGATACGAAGCGATCACGACTCCGGTGCGGTCTGCTCCCCGCTTGCAGTGCACGAAAACGGCCCCACCGTCGCCTTCCAGAATTCCTAGTATCTTGCTGATCTCTGCTTCCGTGGGCGCCGCCAGACCCGTCATTGGAACATTGATATATTTCATACCAGCGGCCGTGACTACCGCTTCTTCGGCCTTGGATCGTTGACCGGCCTCGCGTAAATCGATCACCGTCTTCACCCCGAATTTCGCCAGGTATTGAAACCCATCGTCGGACGGTTGTGCGCCCCGGTACACGTGCGGATCCACCTGGTAGAAATTCTTGATCCCATCAGGTGAGGAATCGGCCAACGCGGGCAAAGCCAGAACGAACAGAAGAAAGTATCTGCGGCTGAAAAGGGGGAAGGACATGGAGAGACTGGGCCTTTCAACAATATCGATGCAGCTCTGCTTAGGCGCGTTCCGGGTGCTGCACGATTATTATTGTTTCATTGCTGCTAGCGGTCATCGCGACCCGTATGCCCATTTTTAATCCGTAACCGTTAGATCATGGCGTATGGCAGCCTACGTGCTTCTGTCGAGCCTGGAGGAAACACATGAATAGTAAGAAGCTCCTGGCCCTGTTGAGCGTGATATTTTTAGGCGCGGCTTTCGCACAGGAACTGGTGAAAGCAGCCAACGAGAAAGCAGGAAACTCGGAGACCGCAACTCCCGTCCTCTGGCGCGAGCCTGTCGACCTTGCTTCCCGTAACCTCCTGGAAGGGCCGGGCGGCAAGGAACACGAGCCTCATCCTCCATTCACGTTCGAAAAGGAAGACCTGGAGGGTTCCAACCCCAAGTTCGACGTTCGAGACCAGGACGGAGTGAAATGGAAGGTAAAACTGGGAGCGGAGGCAAAGCCGGAAACGGTGGCTACGCGGTTGGTCTGGTCGATCGGCTATTTTACAAACGAAGACTACTTTCTTCCGGACTTCCGGGCTAAAGGCATGCCGGCCCACCTCCAGCGAGGCAACTCATTCGTCGAGCCGGACGGCTCCATCAAGAACGTGCGGCTCAAACGATACTCGGAAGGGGAGAAGAAGATCGGGACCTGGGAATGGCGTAAGAACCCTTTCACTGATACGCGTGAGCTGAATGGCCTGCGCGTCATGATGGCGGTGATCAACAATTGGGATCTGAAGGACGATAACAATTCCGTGTACCGCGAAAAGCACTCCGACTCGGGCGAAGGTCCCCAACTGGTGTACATGGTGAGCGATTTGGGATCGAGTTTCGGGACTACGAACTTCATAGCCAGCGACAAAGGGAAGGGGAACCTTAATTCATATGTTCACTCTAAGTTCATCCGCAAAGGGGCCAAGCACGCTGGCGCGTTTGTAGACTTCGAGGATCCCCACCGGCCGGCGCTGTTTATTGCCTTTGACGCGCCTGAGTTTGTCAGCCGAGTCAACATGCAATGGATCGGCCGGAAGATCCCGAAGGCGGACGCCAAGTGGACTGGGCAACTGCTAGCCAGACTCTCGCCGGAGCAGATTCGCGATGCCTTCCGGGCTGCGCAGTATACGCCAGAGGACGTGGAAGCCTTCGCCAGAGCGGTGGAACTTCGGATCGATGAGCTGAATCAGTTGTGGGTAGGTCCTGGCGCGAAGAACTGACTTTACCGTGGATGCACGATGCCGTTCTGTTCCACGACGTTCTGAACGGCTTCCTGCACCGCTTCTTTTACAGCATCTTTTACGGTATTCTCAATGGCCTTGCGATCCAACTGCGGGCCATCAGTTTCTACAGCTAGCTCTCGGACTACTACTTCAAGAACTGGGGTGACGGCGGGCAAATCTCTGGTGACCGCCTTAGCCACCCTCTTTGCAACTTTAGTGGCCTGCGGGACCTTGTCGATCTCAACAACCGGAGCGGGCCGGTCCGCGGCATTCCAGTCTTCTAGAAAGGTCTTGCTCAGACTGGCGATGATCGCAGGTTCGCGAAAAATAATGCCCACTTCGCGGCGCGCCCTAAGTTCCAGATCTCGTAAACTCTGGCTTCCGATGAACGCCAACCGGCCGTCCCGGATTATGGCGCGCGTATGTAGCCGCAGGCCCCCCAACTTCTTCACTGGAAATTTGGCGCTCCTGCCGCCCAGGCGCCCAATGATCTTGATCTCAACGCCGGCCTTCGATCGCGCGTCCAGTTCGCGCAGCATGCCTAGATCGCTAATTTCGGGATCGTAGATGAGCAGTTCTCGCTTGGCGCCCCGGATCACTTGCGCCAGCTGTTTTCGAGCGTTCGCAGGGCTGACGACGAACCCCGGCAACCCGGCCGTGTAAGGCTGCCGCTGGGTGTCGGCTTCGAACAGTTTCACGGCTTCCTGAACCAGTTTGCGGTTCCGGGTGACCACTCCGAAACCACGGCTGTAATCAATATCGAGACGGGTGAAGTTGAAGGACAGCACGTGAAGCTCGCGCCGGTCGACAATCATGTATTTGCCGTGATAACGAATCAAATCATCCGCGGTGCGCGCCACGGTCACTCCCGCGGCAAGCAATCGCATCTCCAGTTTCCGCAAGTTTTGTTCGCCGCCCCGATTGGTGTAGGCGATCAGAGCGTGGACGAACACGCCGCGGCCCACCGCATTCGCGAGCGCCTGTTCAATCTCTTTGCGGTCAAAGCGGAAGATGGCAAGCTCCACCCGGCTCTTCGCTCGATCGATTGCTCGAACCAGGGGTGCTACGCCGTCGGATGGCTGTATGAGCAGTTTCACATCAGCCTCACGCCACGCTCGAAACCACTGGGCCGTTTGTTGGTTCCGGGACGCCGTCATCCTGGTGGATGTGGTAAAGCTCGGCATACAGTCCGCCCAGATTCAGAAGATCCTCGTGATTGCCTCGCTCCACAATGCTGCCGTCATTCACCACGAAAATGACATCGGCGCGGCGGATGGTGGAAAGCCGGTGGGCGATGACGATGGAAGTCTTGCCCTCGAGCAACCGATCCAGAGCCTCGAAGACCAGCTTCTCCGAGGCTGCGTCGAGTCCCGAACTCGGCTCGTCCAGAATCAGGATAGGAGTATTGCGGATGATGGCGCGGGCAATCGCGATCCGCTGGCGCTGGCCGCCCGATAGCGTGACTCCCCGTTCGCCCACGACAGTGTCGTAGCCTTCCGGCATCTTTTCGATGAATTCATGAGCATTGGCGAGCTCGGCCGCGCGGAGGATTTCGGCGCGGCTCGCTTCTGGCTTGCCGTACGCGATGTTGCTCCAAAGCGTGGCATGGAACAATAGTGTTTCTTGCAGCACGAAGCTCATTTGCTGCCGGAGGGACTTCTGTTGCAGACGCCGTACATCCCAGCCATCGATAGACACGAGACCCGAAGTGGGATCGTAAAAGCGCGGGATCAGACTGATGATGCTTGTCTTTCCGGCGCCCGTGGGACCAACCAGGGCGGCTACCTGGCCAGGCTCGATTCGAAAGCTGACGTTCTTCAGCACGGGCCGGTTTGCCTGGTAGGCGAAGTCGACATTCTGGAACTCGATTCTCCCGCTGAGGCGCCGCGCTCGCCGGGCGCCAGGCAAATCCTGCAGTTCGCGATCGGCGTCAAAAACTTCGCGAATGCGCTCGTAACCGACAACCGCCTTGGAATAGGAGTCAGTCACCTTCGACAATTCCTGCATCGGCTTGTACATTTTCCCGAGATAAAATATGAACAACACCAGCGAACCGGCCGAAAGATTGCCGCTCAAGGCCAGGCGCGCTCCAAACCACAGAACCAGGCCGGTGCCGACCGCTACAATGACGTCAACCAGAGGAGCAAGTTTCGCTTTGAGACCACGCGCGCGTAGCGCGATCTCCACGCCTTCCAGACTCTCTTCTTCCAACCTGTGCTGTTCATAATCTTCACGCGCGAACGCCTTCACAACACGGATGGATGAGAGCACCTCCTGAATCACCGATACAATCTCGCCTTCTTTTTTTCGAACTTCACGGGCAGCCTTCTTAATGAGCCGGGTGTAGTGGTAGACAACGGCAAAGAGAACCGGCGCCACCGAGAGAGCGATCAGAGTGAATCGCCAGTTCAGGTAGAGCATAACGCCCACCATGCCGGCCAGGGTCAGAACATTAACTCCGGACCCCAACAGCCCGGAAGCGATGAAACTCTGGATGGCGTCGATGTCGCTGGTGACGCGGCTGAGCAGATCACCGGTCTGTTTGTTATCGTGATAGGCCAGCGACAGACGCTGCAGATGATGGTAAAGCATGCGGCGCAGGTCATGCATCACCCACTGTGCAACGCTGGTGGTGACATACTTCTCGGCATAAGCGCACAGGGCCCCCACCATCGCGATAGTAAGAACGGCCACGGCGGCGAAGTTTAGAATGGCCAGCTTGTTTTGACCGATGTGGGACGCGATGAGTGCGTTTAGCCACCCGTGCAGCGGCCGCGAATTGAGCACACTATCCAGAACGATCTTTAGCGGCCATGGTTCCAGCAGGTTCGCGGCGCCCTCACCGACGATGGCGAACATCCCGAGAAGCAGAAACTTCGCATGTGGTCTTAACAGAGCGCCGATTCTCGCCGAGCCGGGTGTGCCCGAGTGATTGTTCATCCAGCAGCCTTATCAACCAGCCGAGCCTTCAATTCGCATTCTCCTATTCAGCAGTTTTGCGCGCAGCGTGCGGGTCTTCAACCGATCCGGGATAAACCAGGATCTCCACTTTACCCTCGTCGCCAGTGCCGTCTGTCTTGCCCAGACCGATGGTCTTAATGCGCGTGTCGTCTAACCGGAAATTCTGCGCCAGGAAGTCCCGCACGGCGCTCGCGCGGGCTTCCGTCAATACACGGTCTTTGTCGGTCTCACCCTTCATTCCGGCGGACGCCACTACTACGGCCAACCCGAATTTACTGGACTGCAGATACTCGCCCGCCTCGTTGAGCGCCTTCTTGTCTTTGAGTTTGGCCGTGTCGGGCTTGTCGAAGATCGCGCGCCCGTCGAAGTCGAATGTCGTCAGGGGCGACCCGGCCGGCAGGCGCGAAATTTGATGTTTGGTCAAATCCTCGGCATCTTCGTATCCACGTTTCTTGAAAAAGCCGCGCAGCAGAAAGTTATGTTTGAGCGCTTCCATATCGTCGTCCAAAGCCGAAGTCGCCGCGGCCGCCTGCTTGTAGACCGTCTTGTCATTAATCAATGCACCCACGGTGCCTGAACCGCTGTTGATTTTCGCGCTGATCGACTTCATGTTGCTCGCGGTTCCGTCCAGGTTCTGCACAGCGTCTTTGGCGTTGTCCAGAAGATCGCTGGTTTTCTTGACCAGATTGGAAATGTCGAAAGGCGGCTCGCTCTCGATAGTGTCGCCGTCTTTCAGCCTGGGCGCGCTTTCGGAGCCGAATGAAATCTCTACGTATTTGTCTCCGATCAATCCTTCAGACTTGATGGCGGCAATCGAATCCTTCTTCAGGATGTTGCGCGTGCTGCTTTGAAGATCCATGGCAACCACTACCTTCCCATCCGGCCGGCTTGGGAGATGGATATATTTCACACTGCCCTGATGAAGGCCTGCCACCCGCACATCGGCGCCGTCTGTCAGGCCGGCAACATTCTGAAAATCGGCCTTCACCTGATACGTTGACTTGAACAACGATTCCTTGTTCCCAATGAGGAAAATCGCTATCACCAGAATCGCCAGCGTCGTTACGATAAATAAACCCAGCCGAGATGTTCCGTTCATATTCTGCACCTAAGCTGCGTCTCTGAGAAATTGGACCACGAATGGATCTCGGCTCTTGAGGAGCTGGCCGAAAGTCCCATCCACCAGAACACTGCCTTCTCGAAGCAGTACGACGCGGTCGGCAAAAAGTCTCGCTCCGTGAACATCATGCGTTACCACGATGGACGTCAGCTTTCGTTCCGCTTTGAGCTTCACAATCAGCTGGATAACCTCTGAGGAGGTGATCGGGTCGAGACCGGAGGTCGGCTCGTCCAAAAGCAGGATGTCGGGATCCAGCGCCAGTGCGCGGGCCAATCCGACGCGCTTTTGCATTCCGCCGGATAAGTCGGATGGCATCTTGTCTTGTTCACCATGCATTCCGACACTGGCGAGCAATTCACTCACTCGTGTCTTGCGTTCGCCCTCGGACAGGTTCGTGTGTCTCAACAAAGGAAACTCGACGTTGTCGCCGACCGTCAGGGAGTCATACAAAGCGGCTTGCTGAAATAGGAATCCGATCCTCTTCCGTACGGCGTTCAACTGATCCATTTCGACACCGGCAACTTCCTGCCCATGGATTCGGACGGACCCCGAGTCCGGCTGTTGCAGTCCCACGACAAGTTTCAGCAAGACGCTCTTGCCCGTCCCACTTCGCCCCAGCACGACCAAGGTTTCGTTTCGGCCAACAGTAACATCGATGCCGTTTAGCACAGTGTGCTCACCGAACGACTTGCAGAGGCGTTGCACCGCTATGGGCGGGGCAGACTCAAGCACCTTTGGATTATTCGCCATTCTACGCTCTACGACGGAAAGAACACCTGGATCACTCGAACCAGGACCACATCGGCGAGGATGATAAAAAGCGATGAAAGCACCACGGAACTTGTCGCCGACCGTCCTACTCCTTCGGTGCCGCCCTGTGTACGCATTCCCTGAAAACAGGAGACCAAGCCGATAATCAAGCCAAAGGCGGCGGTTTTGAAAGTTGGCGGAAGAAAATCGTTGAACCGCACATCCTTCATTCCGCTGGCCAGGAAGTGACGCAAGGTTATGCTCTCGGTGAGAGTGCTGGAGATCCACCCGGACAGGATGCCGCAAGCGTCAGCAGCCAGGGTGAGCAGAGGAAGCACTAAAATACACGCGAGCACCCGCGTGGCCGCCAAGTAGCTGTAAGGATTTACAGCACCCACTTCCATGGCGTCAATTTGATCAGTAACCTTCATCGATCCAAGTTCGGCGCCGATGCCAGCTCCAGCTCGGCCGCTCACCACCAGGCCGGTAATCACCGGGCCGCTCTCTTTGATCAGGGAGAACGCAATAATCGCTGGAAGCAGCGCTTTCGCTCCGAACCGGGCCAAACTATCACGAGTCTGCAAGGAGAGGACAACGCCAGTCGCCGCTCCAGCTAGCGCCACCAACGGCAGTGATTTGGCTCCGATGGCGTCCATTTGTCGGATCAACTCGGAGCCCTCGAACCGAGAGGTGAGGGCCGCCCGCGCCACTGTTACGCAGAACAAACCCAACTCGCCGAACCACTCGAAGAAGGACCGCAGAAGCCCTTTGACGCCGCGCCAGAAATCGAGCCAGCGGCTTCTCCAGGAGACGGTCGAATAATTTGAGAGTGCGGCCACAACCACATTGAGTGACATCCGAACCTCTGTAATCCTTGTTGCCAGTTAGTTGCCATCAGGCTTTGAGCTTTCGTTTCAATCGCTTAGCGGAAGCGTGCAAGAGGTTGCCTGAAATTCTTACCATCTTGGCGGGGCATCCGCGCAGATTCGTACGCTGTTGGACCTTCGCGGTCATCTGCTTGCCGAGCCGAAACTTCGAAACGACCGCGATCCCAGGGAATCTTAATAGCTAGCAGTCCGAGCAATCATGACCCCTGTTGACATATTACTTGTGGAGGACTCTGCCGGAGACGCGCTAGTCGCACTTCAGGTGTTGTCCGAGTTCCCGATGCCAGTGAAAGTTCACATCGCGAGGGATGGGATTCAAGCGTTGCAGTTGTTAGCGGGAGGCACTTTCCTCCCGAGCCTGGTCCTGTTGGACCTCGACATCCCTAAGGTATCGGGCCTTGAAGTACTTGAGCGGCATCACTCGAGCAGTATTCCAATAGTCGTCTTAAGCGCATCGTCCAGAGAAACTGACAAATGTCTCGCGATGGAATTAGGCGCATCGGAATACATCCAAAAACCAACTGACCTTCAGACTTTCCGAGACACCTTGTGGGGCATCCTAGAGAAGTGGGTTTCTTGGAAACCGAGCGTATGAAATATCGCCACTCTACTGGCGGTGGAAGTAGAGCGTCTCGGGTTGATGACCGGGCCGATCAACCTGCAGCATCATGGCGCCGTCCACAAGAAGGCTGTAGCGTTCCATGACCGTCCTGCCATCCTGTTCCGTGGTAACTGTTAACACGTCGCCCACCCATTTCGCTTTGCTCTTAAAGCCAGTTTCCTTGTCTTTGATGGAAGTTTTCTGGCGCGCGTCCGTGCTAAAGCTGGTTGAGATCGACTGGTTTGGATCGTCGAAATTGAAATTGCGCTGGACGTAAATATTGCCCTCACGATCGTTGACTGTCACGGTCCCCGTTTGAATGGCCGGTTCGCCATTAAATTCACTGCGCGCCGGAATCAATTGCCAAGTGCCGTTCATACGATGATGGTTGCTCGCTAAGGCGCACCCTACGAACAAAGCCGTCACTGCGGCAAACCTCAGAAAAGTCTTACAGGATTGAATTGTCATGTGCCCTCCTGCGGGTTGACGTGCAACTGATTTACCAACGCCAGTCCTGTAACCGTGTCAACGCCTGCGACTTGATCGCCTAACTGATCCTGCGGTCGGACTCGACGCTCTCCGGCAAGCGACTGAATCTGGCCCTCAATTTGCTAGGTTGCAAACGAGGGAAACGCCTTGATGAAGACAAATATAGTCCTACTCAGCCTGTTAACAACGTTACTGGCAAGAGGCGTGGAAAAAAGTGCCGCTTCCGCGGAACGGATCTCCTATGCGCCGAACGACGTAAAAGTCGTTGGCGTGCTCAGCTATGGACAGAAGAGCGCGCCGGTTGAGTATTCCGGCTCCCCACAGTATCGCGCGTTTGTGTTTGATGGCCAAGGAAATGACCGAATTGAAGTCAGGGTAACCGGGGCGACGCAGGATGTTTTCGTCGCTGTTGCCGATCCGGGTTTGAATGTGATCGCGAGCGGCACTGGACATCTGTCTGTTTCCCTGCCGGATCAGGGGCCCGCCACGGAAGCTTTTTACGTCGTATTCAAAGACCGGACGAACCGGCCGGCGCGCATGTCGGTTCAACTCAAGAAGACTGGCGGCGCCACGGTTTCATCCGAAGCTACGCGCTAACCGCGTGAAATATTAGCGGCGGTGGTACCGGAGGTCCGAATTCTTTTGAGTTGATCAGTCACATTATTTGACGCGCTCGCATCTAACGGCAAAAGGGCTTGACCCGAACGATACCGATCGCGAAAAACCATGCGAATTCGACAATCTGGCACTGTGATGATCAACGTGGAGGTCCATTCCGAGGTCGTTTGCTCGAAGTGCCATTGGCGATGTCTGCTTCCGTCCAGGCGTAGAACCGGTCTTGATTGGTTGCTAGCCCTCTTCTTCCTGCGCCCCTACCGCTGCCGTTCGTGCCACAGACGATACTATCGCCTGTCGTTTTCACAATGGCAGCCCTTTCGCCCGAGCTGGCCCAGGAAACTGAGACCGGTGCTGAATGCAAACGCACACTCGAAGAGAACGAACTCCGCGGCGTAATCCTTGCTGAACGATGCCTCCTTCATCCAGTAGCGTCTTGCCCTTCACCGGGGAACATCCGGGTCTAACAGTTCTAAGCTGGCCTATTCTGTCAGAGCGCCGGTCAAAGGTTCGCTATCCACTGGAATTGAGCGTTCGCTACCGCTATTTTGCGGGAGGATCTCTTCGGTTCGGCGCGGGACGCACCCTGGACATGAGTAGTGGCGGCGTCTTAGTGGCCTCCACGCGTATCATCTCCCCACATGAAATCAACGTGGGAGAAGACGTGGAAATGAGTATTGAGTGGCCTGCACTGCTGGATGGGAGAATTTCTCTTCAGCTGTTCGCGGTCGGCTGGGTAGTGCGCCGCAGACCATTCGATTTCGCCGTGTCGTTTGAGCGATACCAACTCCGCACCATGAAGCGCTCCAGCCAGCCGGCCGCCCTTGTGGCAGCCAATGTTATCGACTGGCCGCCAGAAAACTGACACGGCGCGCGGGTCGCCAGTCCCGATTGGGAGCTCCTGAACTCACCCACGCGCCGCCCACTACCTGGTCTGTTTGGCCGACCCCAATCGGTGTGGCGATAATATCGCCTGAGACTACCATTTCGACGCGCCGGTTCTTTTGACGGCCAGCCGCGCTGTCATATGTGTCCTTGGCATATTGATCCGCGTTGACGACTTGCGCGATCTGGACGGCGTTTTCAGCCTCGAGCAGTTCCAGGGGCACGGTTTTGGAGGTCACTATCGTGCCGGCGCAACCCAAAGTTTGTCGCAGATTTGGATTGTCGAGTAGCCGGTTTATGGCCGCCGCCAGGGCTTTCGATTCTGCCGGCGGGACAGTCAACCCGGTTTCTTCGTGGACCGAAACAAGCATAGGGAATCAGACGGCAGCGATCTCGAAAGGCCTGGAGGACCGGCGAACTCGTGCGAAATAGGGGTGGAGAAAGCAGTCAGCAAAGTGGACCCACGTGCGACGGGTACTGAATCCGCGATCTCTTCTAACGTCTTGCGGCCTCGCTCGAAACAATTACTCGCAAATCGGCGTGCTTCCGCAATCCTCCGCACAGGGTTTGCAGATGGGTTTCCATTCCGCCGATGTCGGGAGGATAGAACTTTCCAACTTGCAGAACGCGGAGGTCGGGCGTAAGCGCTTGTGGCAGGTCTTTGCCACAGTCTCCCAGCCCCTCCCATTGGCACTCGTGATTTCTAAGTATGAGTGACTCCCCCCCCCCGGGTCAGTGATACCTTGGCCGGGCGCGTAGATGTTTGGATGTCATCCCCGTAGGTGGGTAACCCGATCCACGCCTATCGCAGATGACCGGGCTTCCGTTGTTTGATCAGGCAGCTCATGCAGTGCCTGAATACCGATGGATGGCAACCAACGGCTTGTGGCGTACAAACAGTATTTGGAGAATAATCACAATTTTAGAGACACACTCACGCGCTCGTTGCTTTGAGCACTCGGGCCGAAGGCGGCTCATGCTCTGCGCAGTTCAGACACACGGGCTGTTCATTGATGCGCAGCACGGTGCGCGTGCTACAACCAACGCATTCAGCCGGTAGCCCGAGGGAACACTTCATGGCCAATGCCCTCCTGATCCAAGTATGGGATTTCACCAAGAAAACGAAAATGGCCTATCCGGACTGGGATGGCCCGTAGGGCAGTACCGGCACTAAGGGTTTTTGCGCAGAAACACTCTCTCCGTGCCGGCATACGGCTCGTCAAAGTAAGGAATGACGAAGGTAACCCACTGCGCTGAGAGTCGCCAGGGGCGGCGACACATTGCCAGTCTTGCGAATCCAAGCGTAGTTTCGCCGGACCATGATGCTGTCAACAAAAGTGCCCTTCAAGTTTCGAAGTTGAAGCTTTGGCTCCCCAACCACGATTCGAACCAGGGTTCACGGCATGATGTAGGCGAAACGCGGGCCACGAACCAGAGTTCGAATCGTGGCCGGGGAGCCAAACTTTTCAAACACTTGCGACCCGCAAGTCCCGGAAAGCGACATTCATAGGCACAGCCAACAATCCTTGATGAAGGCCAACAGGGATCTCAATTCCGGAGCTTGCGGCGAAGTATCGACGCCGGAGTCCTGGAGCATCTCACTTCTTCGTGAGTTCGTCGTAGAGCTGGCCGTAGAATTGTGGATTGAATTGCCAGCCAAGATCGTCGGTCTTCATTTGGGAGGCGAGGGTTTCCCTAGTGGCGCCGGACCTTGATCGCGTCCGAGGCGCGGCTAATGACGGTCGCGAATTTTGCGCGGTAAGCCTGAACATCCGCCTTGGTTTTCGGTTCACCTCGGCCAGGAATCGCTATTTCGAAATCCAGCTTTAGCACGCCATCGAGAATTTGCGTCCACTCCACGGCGCTCCCTCCATTGGCAAAATCAACGATAGGCGTGTTGTCCGTGATCTGGTCGCTCACCATGACCACTTTCAAATCGGGAAAATACACCATGGTGTCGTCGCCGGTGTGCCCGCGGCCGTAGTAATGCGCCTGAACTTCGGCGCCGCCAAACTTCAGGTCATAATCTTTGGCGAACGTGATGGTGGGCAGCCCGGGAATATCTTTTGTGCGTGGATCGCTCGCCATGCGCGTCTTCAGAGCATCGAGCGCGATTACCTGGGCGCCGGCGTCGATAAACTTCTGATTATTGCCCACGTGGTCCGGGTGATGATGCGTGTTGATGACATACTTAACGGGCAAATTCGAGACGGATCGGATCTCTTCCATCACGCGGTTGTAATTCTCGCCCCCCGGATTCTTGGTATCCACCACAATGAGTCCTTCGGTGGTGACGCGGATCAACGTATTGGCGCCGCCGCCTGTAATCATGTACAGATCCGGCTTCAATTGACGGATTTTTTCCACCGTCTGGCCGGGTCTCGGCCCTTCCTCGGACGAGCCGCCCAGCACTGTACGCCCGCTCGCCAGGGTTACCGAACGCGTATTGCACCGATTGGAAGCATCCTTTGCTATAGCGCCATCGATGGTTACTTCATCGCCCTCTTTTACCGTGTTCCGGGTCCAGCCTTGCCGCATCAATACGTTGGGAGGTCCCAATTCGCAAGCCCATGGCGTCACGTTGCCGCGATCGTCTTTCACGTTCAGATAGACATAAATGTGGGGATTGCGCCAGTCCACGCTGGTCACCACGCCTTTGAGAGTCACTCGCTTGTTGGCATCAAACTCCGCGGCAAAGGAGTGATGCGCCCATAGCCGTACGGAAGCCATCAGTACAAGGGCCGTCACGCAAAGAGCAGGCTTGGTATTCATGAAATTTACTCCTCTTATTTTCCGACCATGTGCGCCGGGTCCTGATTGTTCTCGCAAACCGCTTCCAAAAGTTCCGTGTCCGGCAGCAGCCGCTCAGATTCTTTGACTTTCCAGGGATGAGTGTACGCCTTCGGATCGTCAATGGTTATTTCCAGCGTCATGTGGCCGAAATCGACACGATGATACTGCTCCGTAAGGTGCAAAGCATCCGTGGTCGGGTGGCCATTGATGTCAATCCATGGCTTCCCGTTAAAGCCGGCTGAATCGACCACCAGATCATCGCCATCCCAATGGCCGACAGAATAGCCGGACCACGCGGGATCGGGATCCTTGGGAAGCGGGCGGCCATCCAGAAAGATTTCGCGGTGCCGCGCTCCTTCGTATAGCATGATGACCAATTCTTTGGCGGGAACGTCGACCAGTTTGAACGGCGAGGTGATGGTCTGTTTCTGTACGATGTTCAGAGGCAGGCACAGCGAACTGGGATCGTCCTTGCTTTCGGTGTCCCTGCGACGTTTGTATTCCGCCGCCGCCCAGGGCTGGAAGGGGACTTCCTCGGGCTTCAGGTCCGCAGCGATGTTGATCATGTACTTTGGCACACCCATCCAGAGTCCAGTGAGGTCGGGCTTTCCGTCCGGCCTTCGCGGCGCGGGCGCAGTGAGGTTGGGTTTACCGTCGGCCGTCCTGGGAGTACCCTTGGTCGGATAGTTGAGCCATTGCGCTGCGGCGGGCCAGCATAGCTGCCACAGCACGATTACGACGCATATATTCTTGACCACCGATGACCTCCGTTAAAGCCTCGAAGAATTATACATGGGAGAAGAGCAGAAGCGCTTGGAACGTGTTGTTCAGCGAGTATTGACCCTATCTCACTGCGACGGGGTTCGCGTATAAGCCAAAATAGACACCCTTGGCAAGCACATGACCGACCATTGCTTTCATCAAGTTCTCACGCGAGTTCAGAGTGGGATCCAGTTTTGCGTCCAGAGCGTAGAGGTCGAAGATGTAGTGATGCGTCACCGGGAGAGGGCTCGGAGGAGGGCTCGGACCGAAGTAACCGATTTTTCCAATTGCCAGACGCGGCACGCCCTCAACGTACTTTAGTTGGATGCTTCCGTCCTGCAACATTACGTCGTGCGGCACCCCTTCGGGGAGTCCGCTCGCCGTCGCCGGAATGTTGAAAATTGCCCAGTGGAGAGTGTCATCGGGACCCGCGCCACTGGCCCCGGTCACACGAGACGGGACATCGGCGTCGTGCAAGATGAGCGCTAGGGTCGCGGTTGCCTGCGGAGCGCCGCTCCACTCAATGGCTGGGGAAACACTCCCCGCGGGGGTGTTTGCATAGTTTGAGGGAATTACGCCGCCATCGGGAAACGCAGGAATTGTGATCTTGATAGGCGCTGGAATACCGGGGCGGCCACGGCCAACCTTTTCGGCCTCTTGAGCGCCCATCGTGCCGAAACCTGCGGCCACAGTCAGCCGCAGCCCCAATTCAACGATCGGGAAAACCTTTGAGAGTCGCATTTTCGATTGTCTCCCCGGAGACGATCAAATTGTATATGAAATCCATCTCTACTTATTCTGTGAGGACAGGTGCCGAACGTCCCTTTCATTTTCCAGACAAATATAATCCGACAGTTCCGTATCGGGCGACCAGCATCGGTATAGGGCGGCTCTGTGCGGCCAATGTTGCGAGATCGCGCAGAAGATTGTCTCGATCCGCGTCGTTCCAACCGCGAAAATCGCCGCCCAAACGCATCACGTCCTTCATATGCAACGAATAGATTTTTGACTCGTCGAGCCGGGCATTCCATTTCTCGCCAAACCGATGGCTCTCGGCATTCTCGAACATGCAACCACCGAAAACGACATCCTCGCTATTGTCGAGCTTGCCGCTTTCATCGAGAGCCAGCAGAATCACCGCCATGTCGCTTCTTTCCTAATTTCCACCTCTCCGGTACGGCCTTTTCGTATTCATATCCCGAGGAAGAACTGGCGAAGCGGCCCGCACAGCCGGCGAATACATTGATCGAGATCGGCGTTCCGTACTGCTTCCATGTCCCCGTCAACACCATGATCACGTTGACGGACGCCAGAGCAACAAGCCATCTCGCACTCAAAAAGACCTGGGCCACTCGCGCGGAGGGTTCGAGCGACGCGGACTATTTCTCGCCGACCCACGATCCCCGCTTGGCGCCAACCTGATTGGCGAAGATCTATCCAAGAGTGCGCGCCATCGTGAAAAAGCATCCCCACAAAAGTCCCCCCATTCCGGCCGAGAGGCGTGGCCAGGGCGACTGGCGAGTCCCCTGTGTTTGAAAAGTTTTGCACTTCGTGCAGGACTCGAAGTTCTCCAATTTGGTAAACAACGGAGCCCTCCTTTTGGGATGAGAAGGTGGAGTTGAGCTGCAATGTACGGATTCCGCTGTCAAATTTCGCTTTCGTAGTTCTGGGGGGTACCCGGAGGACTAACCGAGGAAGCCGACCACGTTTAGGACAAACGCGTGCAATTATCGGAATTTCAATCGAGATCCCTGAAGTACCAACTTCTGGTCATACCGACTCCTCTCACTCACTCCATTCAACCGCTGTTCCGTGCCTCCATCTCAAGCAGCTTTCGAATGCGGGGCTTGGTTGCGCCAGATTGCAGAGTTGGCAAGAGGGCCAGCCCTTCCGCCGCCGCCACGCGGCCTTTTTCGACCTGGCCCGCGGTGTGGTAGGCCTGTGCGAGAAGAAGCAGCCACTCCGGTGTCCGGCGATGGCTAAGGGCCACGCCACGCTCGGCCCACACGACAGCCGCTTTGGGATCTCTCAGCGACGGAGGCTCCACTGAGAGGGTGGATGAGACCGCCAGATCGAGAGTCAATGGAGAGGCCTGAGCCTGATCCGCCAAAGTCTTCAGGACGCCAAGGCCTTTCCTTGCGAGAGCTGTTGAATTTCCCGGCGGACCAAGCATTTCTCTAACGGTTCCCAGGCGCACCTGCTGATGGGCCAAATCTTCGCGCCATTTCTCGTTGCCCGAATCCTGCTTCACCAACTGCTCGTCGGCGGCAACAGCCTGTTCGAGAGCGCCTTCGGCCGCCAGCAGGTTCCGGCGACGATCCCCTGGGACGGCCGTGAGCGCGGGATTGGCTGCATCCTCGAAACTGCTTGCTTCATCGTCCAGCAGTACGGCCAAGTCAGCAACGGCTCGCAGATCTTTTGGATCTACCGCTTCCAGCTGCTTCTGAGTTTGAAAGGCTTTCTCAAACCAAGGCACGGCCAGTGCGTATGCTCCCAACTCCTTCAAGGCGAGCGCCTGTTTGCGCATCAACATGCTACGCATCCGCAAAGTGGTCAGGCCCGCTTGCTCTGCCGCGGGAAGGGCATCCAGCCGTTGCAGACCCGACTGGAAATCCTGAAGCGCCTGGGCGGGATCGGTATCCAGCTCAATGCTACCTACCTTCATCTGCAAAATTCCCAGCCCCCGTTTGGCACGCAGAAAGTTGGGGTCTATGGCAAGGGCGCGATTGTCCAATTCAATGGTTCGCCGGTACGCGGCAAGGGCGGCGGCGGTATCCCCGATACTGGCGGTTCCACTTTGTCCCAATTCATCGCCGAGCGTGCCATAAGCCGCCGCTGCTTCACAGATCAGAGCGGGAGTGACATTGCGCGCGGCAATCAGGCGGTCGAAACTCCGCGCCGCCGCCCGCATGGAAGCAATGGCATCCTGCGTGGCGCCGGTCCCAAACAATACCTCGCTGTGGGATTGCTGCGTGCCGGCAAGTGCGCGAAGGACTTCCCGATCATTGGGTTCCGCGGCAGCCAATGGCCCGGCCAAAGCAAGCGCTTTGCCGATGCTTACTAGCGCCCCGGGTGGGTCGCCTAAGTTCTGGTCGTACACGTTGCCCTGAATGTTTCCCAGCCGGGTATAGGCGTCCACCAGATCGAGTTGCGTCAAGCGGTCGCCCTGCACGTCTTTCGCCATGCGATCTAGGTGCTCAAGAACCCTGGTGACCAGCAGCTTCTGCGCGCCGGTGGATCCGGGGAGTTGCTTGATGGCTTCGTCCAATTCGGACAATAGGCTGCTGCTCAGTTGCCGTAAATCGGCGGAGCGCGCTTCGGCCTTGCGCCGTTCCACGTTCGCCACCCGCGCCTGCCACAACACGCCGCCAAGGCCGGCAAGCAAGGTAATGGCAAGCAGTCCTGCTGCGGCCAGGGCAAGCCGATTGCGCCCGATGAACTTACCAGTTCGATAGCGCAGCGTGCCCCGGCGCGCTGTCACCGGCTGACCACCCAAATGAGCCCGCAGGTCGGACGCCAGCTGCTGAGCGGTGAGGTAGCGTAGCTGCGGTTCCTTGCGCAGCGCCTTTAAGACGATGGCTTCCAGGTCGGCATCCAGGCGACGATTGGAGCCGGCTGCCACCGGTGGCCTGCGCGGAGGTTCCTGGCAAATCACGCGCACCATCTCCGCAGTGGTGAATTCCTTCAGCTCATACGGCAGCGCTCCGGTTAGCAGCAGATAGAGAAGCACACCGAGCGAATAAGTATCGGACGCGGTAGTGATGGGATTGCCCAGCACCTGTTCCGGGCTGGCATATTGCGGAGTGAAAGATTGATAACCCTGGCGCGTGACGTCGCTGCCAGGGCCCAAGAGCGACCGTGACAGCAGCTTTGCGGTCCCAAAGTCCAGCAGGCGTGGCGTACCATCGGTGGCGACCAGGATGTTGTCCGGCTTCAGATCGCGATGAACCACCAGATTCTGGTGGGCGTATTGGACGGCGTCGCAGACACTGGCGAACAGCGCGAGGCGTTGCGGCACTGTAAGACGTTTCTGCTCGCAGAAGCGGTGGATGGGAATTCCATCCACGTACTCCATGGCCAGGTAAAGATCGCCTTCGTCGCTGACGCCGCCATCCAATAATCGCGCAATCAAGGGATGTTGCAGCCCGGCCAAAATCTGACGCTCCTGGCGAAAGCGCTCGCGGAAGAAATCCGTGGCCAGAGGCAGATCGATCAGCTTGATCGCCACTTGCTGCTCGAAGTGCCCGTCGGCGCGATGCGCCAGGTACACGGCGCCCATACCTCCGCGGCCCAACAATCGGTCCAATTCGTAGGGCCCGATCCGACTTCGAGCCGGCAGGCCGCCCGCGATCGTTCCAGGCTCGGGAGAGCGGGATGCCGTCGCGAGTTCTTCCGCGTCGCAAGCCCTTAGCAGTGAAAGCACTTCCGACATCAGCGCGGGGTCACGATCGCAGCGAGCGTCAATCAAGGCCGGCCGCTCAGCGACAGGCAGACTGAGAGCCTCGTTGAAAATCGCCTCGATCCGCAACAACGTTTCGGTCGAATGGTTCATAGAAGCGGCGATCCGGTTCTGTCGCTGTCAGTCCCTACTAAGCCAGATTGCGAGAAACGTTGACCAAGTGAATCAAGTTTTCGGATCCTCATCCGCATCCGGATAAACCCGGCGGTAGAGCCAGCTCTTGATGAACTTCAAGTCGCGATCGACGGTGGTCTTGGAAATCTGCATCAGGGAAGCGGTTTCTTCGGCGGTGCAGCCCAGGAAGTAGCGCAATTCGACCAGCTGAGCCTTATAGGCATCCAGCGCGCCCAATTCGTCCAAAGCGCGATTCAGGTCCAGCAACTCCGCGCTGCCGATGTCCACCCATGGCAAGTCGTCGCTGAGAGGAACGCGCTGACTTCCGCCGCCCCGTATCTCGGCCTGATTTCCACGCGCATGGTCGATCAGGATCATGCGCATCACCCTGGCCGCAAAGGTGAAGAAATGGCGCCGGTCGCCCCATTCGGCTTTCTTTTGATTGAGGAGCCGGAGGTAAAGCTCGTGGACCAGAGCGGTGGCCTGCAGAACGTCGGGATTTCTTTCTCTGCGGACATAAGCGGCGGCCACTTCGCGCAGATGCGGATACACCAGCGGCATCAGTTGCTCGAAAGCGGACGGCTCGCCGTCGTTCCACCGAACCAGAAGCAGCGTAATTTCTCCTTTATCTGGCTGCAACGTTATCTCCGTCCGTGCGATCAAGTAGCCCTCTCTTCACCGCACAGACTATCATTTTTCCCTTTGTCGCACCACGCTAGCCCGGCTATTACTTGCCCTTCAAAGCAAGTCCTTGAATAAACATGAGGCACTTTCATTCCGTTTTACGCGATATGAATGAACCGCCCAAGACGGTTCACCAAGGAGACTTCATGAATCGTGTTCGGCTTCAAGATAAGAGCATACGCATCCCTTCCATCGCGCTGGCCATGCTCGGCGCTGCCGGTCTTTTGGCTGGGGGGACCCCGGCGCAGGCCCAAACCTTCAACGTGCTGTATAACTTCCAGGGGTCCGATGCCAAAGACGGCGCTTACCCCAATGGCTTGGTGCACGGCCCCAACGGCTATTTGTACGGCACCACCGGCGCCGGCGGACACACCGGTGAAGGCACCGTCTACAGAATCGCCCCAGGCGGCGGCAAGTACGAGGTACTTTGGAATTTTGACGCCTCGCCCGGAGACACGGATGGCACCGGCACCACCGCGCCTCCAGTGCTAGCCACCAACGGCGCCTTTTATGGGACAACGCTCGGCAATTCGGGCGGAGGGAGTGGAAACGGTTCCGACGGCGTGGTCTTCAGAATCACACCTGCAGGGGCGCTGACTCCCGTTCACAACTTTTGTTCGGTGCTCGAAAACGGCATCTGCGCCGACGGATTAACCACCTTGGGGCCGATGATGCAGGCGCGCAACGGCTACCTCTATGGGACCACGTCCCGAGCCGGCGCCTTCAATCAGGGAACCATCTTTAAAATGGCGCCAGGCGGCGCGTTCACCACGTTGTACTCCTTTTGCGAGACTCTCGACCAGGGGACCTGCGTTGACGGATCGGACCAGATTTCCGGGTTGGTGCAGGGTCCAAATGGTGAACTCTACGGCACAGCGACGGATGGCGGTACGGCGGCGCCTGGAACTGTCGGCGATGGCACCATTTTCCAAATCAGTCCAACCGGCAAATTCAGCGTCCTTTACAACTTCTGCATTCAGACCAACTGCGCGGATGGGGCGCAACCGCAATTTGGGGTGATCGCTGGTCCCGACGGAAACCTATATGGGACAACATCCGGCGGCGGCGCCACTAACTTCGGCACGTTCTTCACCATCACTCCGACCGGGCATCTGACCACGCTTTACAGCTTTTGCAGCCTCAAATTCTGCCCCGATGGAACCGACCCGCAAGGAATCGTCCTCGGCAGCGACGGGAACTTTTACGGGACAACGGCCGGAGGCGGCAATAACTATGGCACCATTTTCCAGATCACTCCGTCAGGAGTTCTGACCACGCTGCACACCTTCGATTTCACGGATGGCGGCGGTGTTGGGACAACCCTGATGCAGGATACCAGCGGAGCCTTCTATGGAACGTCGTTCCAGGGCGGGAACGTTGCCAGCGGCCCCTATGGGACGCTCTTCAGGCTGGGGATGCGCCTGGTTCCGTTCGTGGAAACGGTGCCGACCGCAGGCCTGGCTGGCAGCGCGGTTAAGATTTTAGGGACAAACCTGACCGGCGCCACAAGCGTCAGCTTCAACGGCACGCCGGCGACGTTCACGGTAGTATCGCAGTCCGAAATCACCACCACGGTTCCGGCTGGCGCAACGCGGGGACTCGTCACCGTCATGGCCGGCGCCACGACGCTACTGAGCAACGTCCAGTTCACGCCGCTACCATAATCAAGTAAACCTGGGCGGCTTGGGGGGCGCCGATAATGAAGCGCCTCACATGAAAGCGTTCCAGTTCTTCAAGGCATAGTCGTCTGTACGCCAAGCGAGCGCCTGGGGAGGCCGGCAAACCGCCCGAGTGGTAATCGGAATGGGTGCCGTTAATAGTGGACATCAGGCAAGACCATTAGGCAACACCGAAGTCATGAAGAATCATTCGCGTATCTCGCGATCTAACGTGGTGTAGAAGACGAATCGGCCGTCTGGCGAAAAGCTCAGCGGGCTTTGCATTGGCTTTTCGATCGTGGCGATATGCTTCCGCGTTCGAGTGGCCGGCCGGAAAGACTCGATGCTCGCCTGAGACGATGGTTGCTCGCTCGCCGTGCCCGAACACCAGAGCACAACGCGGCGTGACTATCAAGGAGTAGCGCTGCCCAAGGCCGCCACTATCAGCGGCGTTGTAGTCGGCTGATCGGCTCCAGCTGCGTTCTCCACCGTGACGGCGACGGCCGCCGCAGAGGCCAGGTCCACACTGCCTGGCCGGACGTGTATTGCGCTGCCATCGTCCTGCGATTGGAACAATCCCGCGGGAACCGGATTCGCGCCTTTCCGAATAATCCACATTTCGTAGATCCTGTCGGCGGGAGTGCGCGGCAAATTTGACGCAATGAGCAGCACGCCGCGGGCGGGGTTTACAAAGACTTTACCTTGCGGCGGACGCGGCTCAGCGCCGCCAAAGGATACTTCGGTTGTACGCGGGCCCGATAGAATGGCGAATGCCTGGGTCAGCCGAGTGATCTCAGCGGTCTGGCGGCGCATCTCGCCGGACAATTGGGAGGCTTCCTCGGCATAGCGGCGGCTGCTCAGGGCGAAATACACAGCCAGCACCAGCGACGCAGCCGAAACCAGTGCGAGAGCCCACCCAAGCAGCCAACGGGAATCGCGGTCTTCGGATCCAACCGACGCCAGGATGCGGCGTCGAAGGGCGGACGAAGGCTGCGCCCCAGGAGCGGTGACGCCGATCAGTGCGGCAGTTTCCAACGCACGCTTTACACCCGACACGCAGACCTCGCATCCTCGACCGAGGTGAGCGCGAATCTCGCCGCGCTCGGGTTCTTCGGCGATATCCAAGGCGTAGAGTTCATAATGCTCGCGGAGTTGGTCGCAGTTCATGACGACACCGCCACTCCGAGTTCATCGCGCAAGCTCTGCAAGGCCGTGCGCACCCAGGTCTTGATGGTGCCGAGGGGCTGACCCATCTTGGCCGCCATCTCCGACTGCGACAAGCCCTCGAAATACGCAAGTTCCATGACCGTTCGATAATTAGGCGCCAGCCGGTCCATGGCCACTCTTACCCGGCGCGCTTGATCGGACAAGAGAATCCCTGCCTCCATGTCGCAATAAAGCGGCGCATGCTCGTTCTCATCCAGTTCAACAGAGTTCCGCTGGCGCCCGGCCGATGAGCGCAAATAATCGAGAGCGCGGTTGCGGGCAATGGCCAGCAACCAGGGGCCTGGGGCGCCTTTCTCCGAATCTATCAAATGTACCCGGTTCCAAACGCGAAGAAACGTCTCCTGTACTAAATCCTCCGCAATCGCCTGGTCTCGAATCACGCGCAGAATCAGCGAATAGGCCATTTTGCCGTAACGATCGTACAGATCGGCGAGAGCCTGGGGATCGCGGCGCTTCAAACGCTCAATAAGCGCGCGATCCTGGGGGCCAGCGTACACGGCCAATATCAACGGTAGAATCACGCCGGCACACATCGCTGTAATGAGATCATATCCTGCCTGGAAGAAAGAGGCGCGCCGGCCGGAGAACGGTAGTCCAAGCGGGCCCGCGCGCCTGAGGGAAAAAAATACTACTTCTTGACTTCCTACTTCTCTACGATGTCTTTCTTCATGGGCCCCAGCACGCCGAGTAGGGCTTGCTTGTCGCCATCCTTCACCATGAATTTATCGAGCGACGCCACAAGATCCTGAACTAGGGCGTCAAAATCAGCACTTCCGATCCCCATCCCCGCGTGCGCGGATTTCATATCCTTGCCTGCGTACTTGCAGGGTCCGCCGGATGCTTGGCAGATTTGATCCACCAGGTTCTTCTTGAATTTCGCGAGCCGCTTTGGATCGGCTGCGGGGGCCTTGAAAAAGCTATTGATTCGATCATCCGCCGCGACGCGCCCGACGAAATCATCCACGACGGCCGTAATGGCCTTCTTGCCCCCCAGGCTCTTGTAAAGAGCATCGTCGGCTCGCAAGATTGGAGCGATGGCAAGCAAGCCAGCCGCGAGCGCCAGTAATGTGTATTTCCGCATGTTCATCCCCTTGGTTCGCGCTTGTCTTGTTAACGCGTCCCAATAGTCACTACGGGATTGGCGGGAGATTGGATTTCTTCAGGATTGCCCTGCCCCAATTTCCGAGGCAGGGCGTTTTCGAAGTAACTAGACCGCGACGGCCCTTCCGACGCCATTGACGGTCTTCAGAATGCGCTAGTAGACGATTTGGTAAGGATCAGCCTCGGAATTCGGGCGACGATCTTCCAGATAACCCCTGTAACCATTCTTGATGAAGTTCACAGGCAAGCGGACGGAAGCGCCGCGATCGGAGAGGCCATAGCTGAACTTATCGATGGCTTGCGTTCCGTGCAGACCGGTGAGGCGCAGGTGGTTATCCGGTCCGTACACAGCGATGTGCTCCGCGATGTGGTCCTGGAACCCCTGCATAAGGGCTTCCAGGTATTCCTTGCCACCTACGTCGCGGAGATAGCGAGCGATCCAGAGGTTATCAGCGGCTTTCTTAGAGCCTTTGGCGAAGATCTGGAATTCCCACTGGCCTTTCGCGACTTCAGCGTTGATGCCCTCATGGTTGATGCCAGCGGCGAGACGCAGGTCCAAGTCGACGATCTGATGGGCCACGCTACCCATAGTTTTGTACCCAACGCCGCAGTAATAGAGGCCCTTGCGGTCCAGGGTACGGTGGCGCTCCGGCTCACAGGTCTGACTAATTTCCCTTACGAGCGTAGTCGCTGAAGAAATCCATTTGGCGCTCCTGCTCGTATTACATGTTGCAACCAGTGAGGCTCCAAATGGCCAAGTGGCTTCCAGTTCTTCTGATTCTTTGTGCAGCACCGATATGGTCCGCGGAGTTGAGACGCCTGGGCCTTACATCGGAGACGGACAAGCAGATTCAGACGCTGCAAGATCATGTGAAGAAAGCGCCGGGCGATTATGCAGGATATGACGGGCTAGGATCCGCCTTCTTTCAGAAGGCCAGAGAGACTGGCGACATTGCATATTACGACTTGGCCGAGCAAACGCTCAAGAAGGCGCTCGCTCTGGCGCCGCAAGATTTCCGAGCCGCGGATCCTCTGGTTCACATGGCATTGGTGTATATGGGCGAGCATCGCTTCTCCGACGCCCTCGCCTATGCACAAAAGGCGATCGGCACAGGCTCAGGAAATCTGGCGGCATTCGCCATCGAAGGGGACGCTTACACCGATATGGGCGATTACGAGGAGGCAGCGATCGCCTATCACACCGTGCAGGCTCTTGGACGGGCGATCTCGTCACCCTTGGCGCTCGCTTACATGAGCGACAGCCGCCTGGCATATCTGTGCTATTTGCGTGGAGACTCCGCGGAGGCCGTCCGGCTGATGAAGAGCGCCATCGCGGCCGCGCTTCAAATCAATGTTCCTCGAGAAAATCTGGCTTGGCTCTATTTCGAATTAGGCGAACGCTATTTTCAGGCTGGCGACCTGGGGAATGCTGATTTGTCGTATCAGTCGGGCATAATGGCCGATCCCAATCACTATCGGTCCCTGGCCGGTCTGGCGAAGGTTCGGGCCGCGCAGGGAAAATTCGAAGAATCCATTCAGCTCTATCAACGCTCGATAGCCATCATTCCGTTTCCCGTGTACGTGGCGGAGTTGGGCGACGTCTATAAGAAAGTGGGACGAATGAAAGAAGCCCGGCAGCAGTATGACCTGGTTGAGTACATCGGACATCTCGGCAAGTTAAATCAAGTGCTGGCTAATCGAGAGTTGGCCCTGTTCTATGCGGATCAAGGGATCAAGCTGCCGGAGGCGCTGGAGCTGGCGCGCAAGGAACTGGAAGTCCGGCACGACATTTACACATGGGACACTCTGGCGTGGGTCCTCTATAGGAATGGCCGACTCCAAGAAGCGGCCGAGTGCGATCAGAAAGCTCTTGGTTTGCACACCAATGATTCACTGCTCCTGTTTCATGCCGGCATGATCTACCACAGCTTGGCCAAGGATTCCGCCGCACGAGACGTTCTTGAGCCGCGCGCTCGAAGCAAACCCGCATTTCCACGTTTTTCAAGCCGAAGTAGCGCAGCCGAACTTTAGAAAATCCGAGTCGCCAATGCGCCAAATAATTCGCACACAGTAAAGCAACTTCCATCGGCAGGCTTGTGCTGTTTGTGCTGCTGCTGAGCTCCGCCGCAACCTCCTCTCGCCCATCCCATGGGGAATTTCAGCGTCAATCATTATGCGAAGATCAAGATCGATCAAGGAATCGATTGAGATCCGGTATCTGATCGATATGGCTGAAATCCCTACTTTTCAGGAAATTCGGCAGTTCGACATTACTCCCAAGGCTGACGATCCCAGCGTCTCCCGTTACCTCGACAAGCAGGAGCAGCTCTTGAAGGAAGGAATCTCTCTGGAGAGCGATGGCCAGGCTGTCAGACTAGATGCGATCTCTCGCCGGGTGACGATTCGCCGACGGCGCCGGCGGTTTGCCTACGATGAAAATCGGGTTCGTGTTCCGGGGCAAGCTGGATGCCACCGCGGGCGCTCACAAACTCTCCTACGTTCGATAACAACTTTCCGGGTCGGGCAGGTTGGAAGGAAATCGTGGTCTTCGGCGACGGAGTTGCGATTCTGGACAGTTCCGCTCCCGCTACCGATCGCAGCCAGGAACTGACTAATTATTCCAGCGATGCGTTGAACAGCCCCCCGCAGCAGCTATCGGCGCTGGTCGGCTTATCGACTCCGACTCAGTTTGCTCGGCTCAAAAAACAAACGCGCCACATCGGGTACACCCACACAAGAGCCGAGCGCCGGCCAGTGGCGTCCACCGTTCCGATCCGCAGACGCGCGCCACACGCACAAAACACGCCGCGCAGCCGTTTCACCGAACTGATCTCGACGCAGGGTAAGTTGAGCTTCTGGATATTGTTCTCGGCCGCTCTAATCGCCGCCGGGCTGGGCGCGCTGCATGCGCTTGGAGCCGGGGCACGGCAAGACCATCGTCGCTGCCTATCTGGTAGGTTCGCGCGGCACGGCAAGACATGCGGTGTTGCTGGGAATCGTCGTCACCGCGGCGCACACGGCGGGCGTATACCTGTTGGGAGCAGTGACCTTCTATGCGTCGCGGTACATCGTTCCCGAGCAGCTTTACCCATGGCTCGGAGCAATTTCCGGCCTGAGCGTTGCCGGGCTCGGTATTTTCATTTTTCTCAGACACTGGACGGGAGAAAGCGGAGAGCATTCCCATGCTCCGGGAGAGCGGCATTCGCACTGGTTTCTTTCCATGATCCGGCCGGCCACAGTCTCCGCCGATTCGAAGGCCAATCGAGCGCGCCCTGTCATTGCGCGAACTCTGCATGCTGGGCATCACCGGAGGAATCGTGCCTTGTCCGGCGGCACTGGTGGTGCTGCTGAGCGCCTTCTCGCTTCACCGGATCGGCTTCGGATTATTCTTGATCACCGCATTTAGTTTTGGACTGGCGGCCGTGCTGGTGATCGTCGGCCTGACGATGGTCTACGCCAAACGCGTGATGTCTTCGCGTGTGCGCGCCGGCAGCACTGCTCTGCGCTATCTTCCATTTCTGTCATCCGCGTTCATGGTGGTGCTGGGTGTGGGAATAACGGCATCGGCCTTCGCGTCGGTTCACATCTGGCAAGGCCTTCCATCCAGTGACAAACTGGTTCCTTTTGTCACCGTAATTCTGCTGGGATTGTTCCTGGGAATGCGTCATTCCACGGACCCCGACCACGTGGTGGCGGTGTCCACCATCGTGAGCCGCCAAAGGTCTGTCAGAAGCTCGGCGACCATTGGGTTGCTCTGGGGATTAGGCCACACCTTGACCATTTTCCTGGTTGGAACCGCGATCATTGCATTTTCGGTGTCGTGATCCCGCCCCGTCTTGGGCTGTCCATGGAGTTTTGCGTCGCCTTGATGCTGATCCTGCTGGGCGTGCTGAATCTGACCGGCGTCATGCGCTGGATCACCAAGCGCCTTACTCGCTCAACCGGCCGTTTCCATCGCTCAAAGAACGAGCCGCCTTGAACACCTTCTTGACGCGACTGTCGGAAAGCTCGGTCTTTATCAGACCATTCGACCGTTAGCGGTGGGCCTGGTACATGGTCTGGCCGGTTCGGCCGCGGTCGCCCTGTTAGTCCTTTCCACCATTAAGAGTCCACTCTGGTCGACGGCTTACCTGCTGGTCTTTGGTTTCGGCACGATGCTGGGAATGATGCTTATGACCGCCGCAATCTCAATGCCTCTGATTTACACAGGAAAGAAATTCTTCAAAATCAATCGTTACTTGATCGCAATTTCTGGTTTTGCGAGCATGGCTTTCGGCATTTTTCTTGTTTATCACATCGGCTTTGTCGACGGGCTTATTCACTTCACAAGTGCACTGGATCCCACAATAACTATTTTTCTTCATCGCAATCCGTTTGGGATAGTGAAACGTAATTAAGATACGTGGTTAGCCAGAGCAAGTGCGAGAGGCGTTTACACACCAGTAGTTGAAGCCCTGGCCATGCCAACGAATTCTGTAGAGAGGAATTTCAATGAAAAACTGAAGTCAACCTGGCACTCGCCATGTCGCTTGTTCATGCTGGCGCCTTCCAACGTGTTCGCGTCGAGCCATCGCGAAGCGCCCATCACGGCATTGGACCGTAGCGCGGATGTCACCGACTGGTACGCCTTTGTCAGCTATGACAATCCCCACAACGTCATCTTCATTTTGAACGTCGACCCGCTTCTTGAGCCGGCCAACGGACCTAACTATTTCCCCTTTGATCCCAGCGTGCTTTATCAGATGCACGTGGACAACAACCAGGACGGGCTGGACGACGTCACCTTCCAATTCCGCTTCACCACTCATATCCTCCAACCCAATTTGTTCACCGGATTCGTTGGCGGCATCGCCGGAATCCCACCGATCACTTCGCTGAGCGGCGCCGGTTCGGAAGGTTTAAGCCTGAGCCAGACCTACACGGTAACCATGGTCAAGAATGGCCAATCAACCATCCTGATGGCGGCGGACAAACGCTTACGCAGTTCCGTCGAACGTGGGTCCGGAGACGATGCCGAACTACCAATCGCTGTTCACCCAGGGAATTTACAGCCTGGGCAGATGGAATCAAGGTGTGGGCTGGAACGGCGGACGATCCATTCTTCATCGACCTGGGCGCCGCATTTGACTCTTTGAATTTCCGCAAGCGGAATCGGTCCTGTACTTGTCGCCGGCGATCGATGGCGACGATACCCACAACTACGCTCCCGATGCCGTGGGCGGCTACAACGTCAACTCCATTGTGCTGGAAGTTCCCATCACGATGTTGACGGTGGACGGCAAGATGCACCCCGCCACCGACAAGCAAGCTGTTATCGGCACCTATGGTAGCACGGCGCGCCATGAAATCACCGTGCGGCGCACCCCGAATCCAGCCGACAACGTAGGCTCCGTTCCAGCAGGTGAACCGTGAAGGCAATTCGTTGATCAACGAGTTGATCATCGGCACCGGCTTCAAGGATCGCTTCAGTATGGATGTTCCGGCCAACGATTCGCAGTTTGCGGACTTCGTTCTCACATCCGGTGCTGGCGGGAGTATTTAGCTTCGCTGGGCGTTCCGGTTCCCCCGCGTCCGCGCAACGACTTGCTGATTCTGGCGCAGTACGAGCCTCCCATCTGTCCTGGATGTGCGTCAACCGATGCGGGGCCGGTAGCCGATCTCCTGCGGCTCAACACCGGAATTCCCCCGACTCCGGTCGGCATGCAAAAGCGGCTCGGGTTCATCGCCGGCGATTCGGCTGGTTATCCCAACGGACGCAGGCCGGTGGACGATGTGTTTGACATCTCCGCTGCGCGCCGTCGCCGGCATCCTGGTGGATTCCACCAAGTACGGAACGGCGCTGGGCGATGGCGTCAACACCAAAACGGAAGGCTTCAATAATTCCTTCCCGTACGTGATGCCGGCCAACAGCGGACGCAACAGCGCTCACACTGGACCCGGGCAGGCAGGCTGCACCGGCCAACCCGGCGGCATTTGCCCTGTGCAGTAAGCCACCCTCGTGGCCGTCGTACTCCAAGCGCCGGCCACAATGTTTTATCGAAATGAGGCAATCATGACAAGAATTCTTTCAGCACTATTCCTTCTGGGCGCTACCTTCGTCGCGGCGCAGCACGCCCAAATTGCAGCTACGAATAACTTCGATACGGAGAAACAACGCGTTTCGATGCTCCTGGGCGAGCACGAGTATCCTGCCGTGCTGGAAGCTGCCAAGTCACTGAACAAGAGAGTTCCCGATGATGTCATGGTCTACGGTTTGCTTGACCGACGCGAACGTGGCGCTCGGGAACTATAAGGATGCCGAGATTTCTGCGCAGTGGATGCTCAATCTTCGTCCCGGCAATCTGCCCGCACTCATTCGGGCCGGCCACTTACGCGAGCTGTTCGGGGATGCGGAGGGCGCATATGAACTGATGGACATGGCTTATCAATCAACGCCGCCGACCGAAACCGGAGAACGCGCATCGATCCTCACGCAGATGGGCCATCTTCGGTTGTCTTCTGGCACCGCCGACGCCGCGGAGAAGCTCTTCCAGCAGGCCTTGAAATTGTCTCCCAGCATATCCCTCCGCCCTGGGGAATCTGGCCCAGGTCCGCATCTCGCAAAAGCGTTATGCTGAAGCGGTGGCGCTCTTGCAGCAACGCTATCAGGGCGTGCCGCGCGCTGAGAATCTCTATGACCTGGCCGAAACGCTCCAACTGGCAGGGCGCGACGGCGAAGCCACGATAGGCATTTGCGGAATTTGAAACCAAATCGCTTCTGGAATCGAGCGAGAAAGACAACTCCAACCGCGAACTGGTCTTCTACTATGCGGATCATGCGCAGCGAACCAGCCAAGGCTCTGAACGTGGCGCAACAGGAGTACGCCTGGCGTCATGACGTATACACGCTGGACGCGTATGCCTGGGCATTGCACGTGAATGGTCAAGACACGGAAGCTCGTAAGCAGATTGAGACCGCCCTGGCAGTCGGCATTCGGGACGCAAATGTTTTTCACCACGCAGGAGAGATCGCCCTAGCAGCGGGAGACACTGCAGCAGCGGAACGTTACCTCAAGCAGTCCGTCGAGCTGAACTCCATGGGCTCAGAGCAGGCACGGATCGCGTTAGCCAGCCTTTCACCAGCGGCACAACGATAGAACCTGATTATGCGATCCTAACTTTGGATGCGCTGTAGGCGCAGCCGCGTTGTAGGCGCAGCCGCGTCGAGGCTGGTTCAAGTGCGTTCTATCGTTTTGGCGGGCCCATAAAAAAGGGAACTGGCCCGCCGATTTCCCTCCCACGCCCAACTTCTCCTCTCCGCACATGTCAACATTCACAATCGATGCCCAGAACAACATCACGGCGCACGTCGGGCTTCCGGCCGGCTTCGCGCCTAATCGACAGTTGGAACAGCTTGCGGGCGTCGCGCCTTTCGACGAGCTGAAACCGGTCAAAGAGTTCACGAGCCGGAAGGCCGCCGTTACTCGCATCTGGTAGGCGATGGCGCGAGCTTCCGCGGACGCTGCTCGCCTAGTGGACGATTTGGGCAAGCGATACCCGGAAAAATACGCCGGCGCAGTATAACTCGCTGCCTGTAATCCGTGCGTCCGCCGCGCTGGAACGCGGTGAACCCGAGAAAGCCGTCGAAGCCCTGGCCACTGCGACGACCTACGAGCTGGGACAGACCGGGCAGGAGGTGTCGCTGGTGCTTTTTCCGATCTATGTGCGAGGTGAAGCGTACCTGGCAGTCAAACAGGGCGCAGCGGCTGCGGCTGAGTTCCAGAAAATCGTCGACCATCCTGGACTCGTCCAAACGAACTGATTGGCGCCTTAGCGCACTTGCAAATTGGCAGAGCCAACGTACTATTGCACGACTCGACAAGAGCAAAAATGGCTGAGGTTCCTCACCCTCGGGAGAACCGCCGATCCGGACATTCCCATCTGAAGCAAGCAAGGGTGGAGTACTCGAAACTCCAATAGAAGAAGAATACCGCGGATCTGACTGGTGACGCGGGCCGAAGCAGGGTTCCGGGAAGTTTCACGTTGACGAGCCAGGGATCCCCCCGAAAGTGATCTGTTATTCCCTGTGCGTCAACTCCTGAATAATGCGTTACCCGCGGATCGGCCCACTCGCCTATTTCGTCAAGTTCAAGTAAACTGCCACCCCTGATGGCTGCGCAATGGCAAGGTCCAGCCTTCCATCTCCATTCAGATCCGCAGCTACCGCGACGGTTGGATATGTTGTCACGGACGGAAGGTTGACGCCATAAGTGGTTGATGCCCTGAGCGTCCCACTCGCCGATCCAAGATAGAAAGATAGTAAGTTACTATTGAATGCCGTTGCGACCACGTCGGGAACTCCATCGCCGTTGAAATCCCCGGCGGCAAGAACTGTGGGCCCGCTGAGCCCTCCGATAGCAACCGGTTGAGCCAGCGTTCCGTTGTTATTCAGGCTCACGCTTAAGAGATTGTCTAGAAAGAGCCCATAAGTGACATCCGGTTTGCCATCCCGATTGAAATCCGCGACGGCGAGCCCACTGGGATATCCGGGTCCGCACACGCAGCTTGTTTCGGTAAAGGAACCGTCACCCTTACCGCTCAGCACCACCAGTCCGCTGCCATAGAAAAATTCACCGACCACGTCGACATTCCCATCCCCGTTGAAATCTGCCAGCTGAATCGCCGTAACTCCCGCATATCCGTTATTGATATACCAATTGATGGGAGCCTCAAAAGTTCCGTCGCCATTGGAAAGTAACGTCGTCACGTTTTCGCTCTCGACGGACGCAACGACAATATCGGGAAAGCCGTCATGGTTCACATCTTTCGCGGCCACCGACTGGGTCTGGATGCCGACCGAGATGTCCTGGTGCGGCTCGAAAGCGCCGTGTCCGTTGCCCAGCAGAACGGAGACAGTGCCGTCGCCGAAGTTCGCGGTCGCCACGTCCAGGTGGCCATCGTGATTAAAATCGGCAAGCGCAATCGACCTTGGACCGGCGCCCGTTGAAAATACCTGAGCTGGAAGGAATGTACCTGCGCCCGTGCCAAGCAAGACTGAAATGTTGTTAGATCCGGCGTTACAGACCACCAGATCCGGTATCCCATCGCCGTTCACGTCACCCGCCGCAATGCCCGAGGCGCCGCTCGCGCCCGGACCGAGGGAATACTCCAGCTGCCCAAAATACCCAGAACCGCGGCTTTGCAGCACGGAAACCGAGTTCCCGAGGAAATTGACGGTGATCAAATCGAGAGGCGCATCCTTTTCGATTCGAACCGCAATGACGGCCCAAGGAGACGCCCCGACAGCAAAAGACTTACCGGCGGCAAAAGTTCCGTCGCCCGCACCGTTGTATATCTGGAGCACATTCGTCGAGCCCTGGATACCCAACAATATATCGGGAATGCCATCCCCATTTAGATCGCGTATCAAAAACTGCAACGCCGAAGAGCCCGGACGGATCTCTGAGCCTAGCGAGAACTTGTTATCCGCACATCCAAGGAGGACGATGATGACAGGTGTGTTAGTCGTCTCCGAAAGAGCGACGATATCAGGAATGCCGTCCCGGTTTACATCCGCTACGGCGGCGTAGTAAGTGTACGCAGGCATCGGGTAAGTCACGGGCGCACGGAATAATCCTTTTGACTCGCCATACAGGATACTGAGCGAACCTGGATTACTCAAGTTACTAACGACCAGATCGGCAAGGCCATCTCGATTCAGATCCGCGACGGCGACGGAGTTCGGACTGTTGCCCGCGGCATAAGTTTCAGGCGCCTGGAACGTGCCATCGCCCTTGCCTAACAGAACCTGAACGCTGTTCGCGCCGGCGTCGCAGACAGCAATGTCGATGAAGCCGTCGTGGTTAAAATCCCCGGTTGCCTCGCAGACCGCGCCGCCAACTCCGGCGACCGTGACGGGCGCTCGAAAAGTACCATCTCCGTTGCCCAAGAGAATGACCAGACCATAAGCGGCGATGGCGATGTCTATGTGGCCGTCTCCGTTGAAGTCCGCGGCGATGACAGCTTGCGGAACGCCCCCCGTCCAGATCGGCTGGCCGGCCCGAAACGACTCGGTTCCCGTCCCGAGCAGCAGATCCACCCCCGTGTCGCCTCCCGAGATTACGTTTCCCTGATCGCCTACCACCAGGTCTATCTTCCCGTCCTCGTTGAAATCGGCCGCGGCCAGAGAAGAAGGCCCTATACCGGCAACGAAATCACGCCGGGGAGTATCAAACACAACGTTTTTTTGGGCCAAACCAAAGCCCGCCGTAACTAGAATCAAGTACGCAGCGACCAGAGGCGAACGCATCTATCAAAGTATGCCATCAACTGTGTCCGCTTGCGGTTTGGCCTCACTGGGCTAAGGCCTGCACTGCGACTGCCTCACAGTCAAGCGTATTTGTCCCAGCTTGGTGGCGGCGGTAGTGCCATCCGGCGTGATCGTCCGCGACGCCGGGTGGACAGGTAGCGTCCGCGACAAGGGCCTGTGCACGGCGTCCTGTATATGCTATTCGGCACGCATGCCGCGACAATCTCAGGGCTTTCTTAACCCAACGAGGCATTAGTACTGGCATTCACTATCCAATCCCCGTGCACTTGATGGCAGTGTTCCGCGAGGATGGCTATTCGCGCGGTCAGTTTCCGAACGCTGAGCGTTGCGCTAGTGAGTTTCTGTCGTTACCGGTCTATCCCGCAATGGATGCGGGCGCTGTTCAAAGGGTCATTGAAGCCGTGAGCCAATGGTCTCTTGAGGGAGAATACTGACGTGGGAGTTCGGCGCGTTCTATTTGGCCTGTCAAACTCTTTTCCGATGAGCAGGTCATCGGTGGCGCAGAGTTGGGCATGTTAGTTGTGATGAAAGCACTGCGGAACAGTGGCGTGGAACCTTATGTGGTGATGCATGGTTCTGGACACTTTGCCGAGCTCCTCCGGCGAGACCGTCCGGCTATATCGCATGTGGGTTGGCTTCCAAATGAATGAATATCGCCTGCATCTGGCATCTTCATGAGGGATGGGAGAAAAGCGCGACTACTAGAATGTTGGAGATAGCGGGACGGCTTCTGGCGGATCACGTCGTCACAATCGCCCCCTACGAGCAGTCGACTGTAGTCGCGTTGACTGATCGAGTTCCGCACACGATGATCGAGAACGCGTTCGATTTTGAAGAGCTGCGTCGACCTCGAACTCGCCCGCGTTCCGCGGTACGCGCAGATCCCGGCTGTCTGAGCTCATGACGATGCCAGCAGTGCGATGCCCGGTATCGTCGCGGAACTTCCAGGACGGAACTCCGTTCGACGACCCAGTCTAGTGCTTGCCGATGAAATTCAAAACCGCACGATTAAAAAGCTCGGGCTGCTCCCAGTAGCTGGAGTGGCCGGCCTCAGGGATGATCGTCACCTCGGAGCCTTTGATCCGGGCAGCGAAAAGCTGCAGTAGTGGTGGGGGCGCGTAGAGGTCGGCGTCGCCTGTCAGCAGCAGCGCGGGCGTTTGGATGGTTTCGAGCATCGCAAACGTTATGTGGTTGCGCAGCGGCTGCGGCGGCGCGGGAGGTCCCGGCGGCCGGCTGATCTTTTGCAAATCCACCCAACGCTGGGTGCCTGCGGCGTTTCCCGCCCGGTACGACGGACCCACTTCGCGGAATTCCGGCGGCAGCGCATCGAATTGAGGCTGCGGACGAAGCCGGCGGCCCAGTTCCACGTAGTCCGCATCCTGTACGCCACCGATGGAGTTGGCGACCACCAGGCTGCGCACCCGCTGCGAGTAGGACAACGCGAAATCCAGCGCGACGAACCCGCCGGCGGCTGTGCCAACCACGTGGACCCGATCGAGTCCCAGTTGATCCAGCAAAGCCAGCAGGTCGCCGGCGGCGGTGCCCGGTTGCGGCTCCGCGGAATTAATCACGGTCCGTCCCCAGCCGCGCCGGTCGAAGGCGATCACACGGTAGCCCGCTGCGGCAAATACGGGAATCTGGTATTCCCACACTCGGCTGCTGCCGGTGGCCGCATGCAGCAGGATCACCGGCACTCCGCTACCCCCGGTGTCGCGGTAAAAGATCCGTGCTCCGGGGACGGTTACGTAACCCTCGCGCGCCACTGGAGTCTGGGCCGGTAGCGCGATGGGAAATGCGCCCAGTCCCAGCGCGGCCCACGTCGGCCAGCGCCACATTCGTGTTTGCCTTGATCCGAGCAACATACTGATTTTAGGCGATTTTACCGTAGAGCGACGTCCGGCAGCTGGGAATCGCTTTGGGAGGCCCCCCAGTTCCCCGCGAAACCTCAGATTTTAAAGTCCTAACAGGAATCGCCGATGGATGGCTTATGTCCCGGACTACGGGAAGCATTGTGGTTGTAATGGCCTCTCTAGGCCTACTCCAGCTCATCTCCTCCGCCACGGTCTGGTCCTGGCCGCAACCCAAGCTGTTTCTGCTCTACGTTTGCATGGCGCTGCTGTGCAGCTTGCTGCAGCTTAGAATCTCGGGCGCGAACAGCCCGCCGCTCTCCGCGAATGTGCCGGTGATCCTGCTGAGCATCCTGCAATTGAGCCTGCCGGAGGCGGTGATCGTGGGGGCCGGCGCCGCCATGGTGCAGGGTTTCATGAATCGAAAGACGCGCTCCCTGCGGTTGCACTTTGTGCTGGGGATCGGCGTGGCCGCGAGCGCTATCGCCACCGCCGATTTTATCTACCGGTCGCTGATTCCAGATTCGGTGCGGAGCCCCACGCTTCGTCTTCTCGCGGCTTCCCTGACGCTATTCTTCGCGAACACCTTTCCCGTGGCATTGGCCAGCCGCGGGCATAAACAATCCAGGCTCGGACAATATTGGAAGGAATCCTACTCCTGGCTGGTGCCTTACTATCTGGTTTCGGCTGCCATCGCCAGCGCTGCCAATGCGGCGGCCACCGGCGGCGTTTCCCTCCAGACCATCCTCTTGATACTGCCGGCGGTTTATTTAGCCTACCGATACTACCGGGTGCAGAAGTCGAGCCTGGAGATGCGCGAGAAGACCGCCGGGAGCATGGCCGCTCTCCACCTTCGAACCATTGAAGGATTGGCCCTGGCGGTAGAAGCCAAGGACGGCTTGAACACGCGTGGCCACTTGCGCAGAGTGCGGGTATACGCGCTGGGCATCGGTCAGGACCTGGGCCTCACGGGAGACGAGCTTGAGGCGCTCCAGGCGGGAGCGTTGCTGCACGACATCGGGAAGCTGGCCGTCCCGGAATATATTCTCACCAAGCCGGGCAAGCTGACGGCCCAGGAATTCGCCAAGATGAAGGTCCATCCCCTGGTGGGCGCTGAGATCGTGGAGCAGGTTCAATTTCCTTACCCGGTTGCTCCCATCGTGCGCGCACATCACGAAAAATGGGACGGATCCGGCTACCCGTTCGGCCTGAAAGGCCAGGACATCCCGATCGGCGCGCGGATACTGAGCGCTGTCGACTATCTTGACGCGCTCGCCTCCGATCGCGAATACCGCCGCGCCCTGCCACTCGACGAAGCGATGAAACTGATTGAGGCTGAAGCCGGCAAGGGGCTGGACCCGGAGGTGGTCAAGGCGCTTGGCAGGCGCTACCGTGAACTTGAACAAGTGGCGAAAGCAAACGATGACGGCGGCGTGACACTTTCCAAGAACGTCACGGTGGAACGCGGCAGCGCTCCCGATGCGGGGCTCGATTTGTGGGCGCTCACCGGTGTTCCCGCGCGCGGAGGCGATTTCGTGAACACCATCGCGGCCGCCGGCAGAGAGCAGCAGATGCTGCTCGCGCTCACGCAGGGGCTAGGTTCATCGCTCAATCTAGACACTGATTCTGGAACACGTGGAAAGCGGCCTGCGTCCGCTCATTCCTCACGAAGCCATGGCGATCTTTGTCCCGCAGGGGGACACGCTGGTGGTGGCCCATTCAGCGGGCGCGCACAAAGCGATGCTAAGTTCCGAAGTGCGTGCCGGTGAGGGGTTGGTTGGATGGGTGGCGCAAAACCAGCAACCCATCGTCAACGGAAATCCGACGGTGGAAAAGGGATTCCGCGGCGATGTAGAAAACGGACTGAAAGCCGCCCTCGCCGTTCCGCTCAAACGAAGCGGCGGTCTGGCCGGGGTTCTGGCCTATTACCAGCGGGAGCGGGATTCCTTCAATGCCGATCACCTACGAATACTGACCAGCGTCGCGCCCAGGATCGGCACTGCGATTGAGAATGCACTTAAGGTGAAGGAGCTGCAAGAACGCGCCAGCATCGACTTGGTCACGGGCCTTCCGACTTTGCCCGCCTTGATGCAGGCGTTCGACCTCGAGTTGATCCGCTCCAAACGGCAAGACCAATCTCTGGCCGTCGTCATCGCGCAGTTCTCCGGCCTCAGCTCGCTGGAGACGGATAGGTCTAATTCCGAGGTGGACCAGGGGCTTCGGGAGGCCGCAAGGTTGCTCAAGACCGGCTGCCGTGAGTACGATCACGTGGCCCGCATTGGAGACGACACGTTCGCCATGATTCTTCCCGGAATGAAGCGAGGAGACTCTCAGCAACAAGATTGAAAAACTGCACGCCGCGGTATCGAGTAACTTTCCGCAGTTGATCCAGAACGGGACGGTCCGTTTCGGGGTTGGCTGGGCGCTCTATCCGGACGATGCGGATACTTCAAAACTACTGCTGGCGATTGCAGAGGGCCGCAACGAAATGCGAACTCACAGCTCGGCGGAAAACCTTTTGGCGATGCATGCGCGCAATCGCAGCGAAACCGAATCCCCGGCAACCGAGGAAGCTCAGCTTGGTCTCGAAGAACCACCCCTTTCGATTCCAACTAGAACGCGTCGTCGCTGAAGGCTTGGTCGGGCCGCAAGCGCGCGGCCAGCACCGCTCCCACCAGCAGCAATAGGATCGAGCACAGGAACGGAAAAACCCAACTGCCCGTTCGGTCCACCAGATACCCAAAACTGGAAGGCGACACCAGGCCTGCCAGCCCAAAACCAAAATTCATCATGCCGCTGGCCGAACCGGCGTAACGGGGCGCGATATCCATGGGCACCGCCCAGATGGGCGCAACGATCAGTTCCGCGAAAAAAAAAGCCAGCGACAGGCACGCCGCGGTTACCCCCAGGTTGTGAAACAGCACCACAGGACACAGGAAGATAAGCGCGCCCAGAAATCCGGCGACGATCACGGAGCGGCGCGCCAGCACCAGGCTGCCGGTCTTGCGAAGCAAGCGATCGGTCAACACACCGCCCGTCATATCGCCTATTACCCCCGCAAAGAGCACACCAGCCGAGAAGATCGCCGAGGACTGCAGGTTCAGATGATAGTTCTCGAAGAAGAACGCGGGAATCCAGCTCAAGAACAACCACAGCGTCCAACCGTAGCAGAAGTCGACCAGGGTCACGGGCCAGATGCGCCGCGCGAGGCGCAGCCAGGGAATTACCGGCCAGTTGCCTCCGCGGGGTTTAGGGAGCGCCGCCAAATCCGTTTGAGTGATCGCAGGATGCTCGCGCGGATCGTTGCGAAAATACCAGGCCCAGGCGAAAAGCCAGACCAGGCTGGCCAATCCGAGGATCGCGAAGGAGCGTCTCCACGTCACGAACAGAAGCAACGCGGCCATCAGCGGAGGCGTCGCCGCATTCCCGATTCTGCCAAATGAATGCGTGATCCCTTGTGCAAAGCCCCAGTCGGGAACCGGGATCCAGGTGGACATCGCCCGCGTGGCAGTGGGGAAGGCCGCACCCTGCGCGAAGCCCAGAGCCAGACGGACGGCGAAGAGCGACACGAATCCGCCCGCCGCGCCCGTGAGCATGGTGGAGACACCGACCATGGCGCAGCACGCCGATAGTGTCAGGCGCGGCCCCAACTTGTCGCCGATCCAGCCGCCGATAAGTTGAAACAGCGCATAGGGAATCGCGAAAGCCGAAAATACCAGTCCCAGCTGCGTATTGCTTAGCCTGAGATCCGCTTTGATCAGCGGAGCCGCCGTAGCGATGTTGACACGGGTGACGAACAGGATCAAGTACAGGAGGCAAAGCAGTGAGAGGACAACCCGCGGGGCGCTGATGTTCCTCACACCGGTTCGCCCGGCGCGCTCTTGATCTGGGTGCGGTACATGATCCGGCGTGAGTTTGGATCGAATGCGTCGCGCCGATGCATGGTGCAACGGTTGTCCCATAAGACTACGTCGCCGGGCAGCCACTGGTTGCGCCACGTGATGTCATCGCGCGTCGCACAAGACCACAGTTCGTCGAGCAGTGCCTCAGACTCCGCCAGCGGGAGTCCGCCGATGTACGCGTTGCGCCGGCGGCCCAGGTACAACCCGCGGCGGCCCGTCTCAGGATGCGTGGGGACTAGCGGATGATACACGCCGGCAGATGACACGGGATCATCGGTAGCAGCCGCCCCTTGCCGCACATACCCGCCGCTGTTATAGGTGGCGTCGTGTTTGAGAGTGAGGCAGGCAGCGCGCCGCCGCAGCGCATCCGGCAAGGATTCGTAGGCGCGATACATGTTGCAAAAGTGCGTGTCGCCCCCGGCGGGAGGAATCTCCAGCGCGTACAGCATGCTGGCCTTGGGCGGATTCTCCAGGTAAGACATGTCGGTGTGCCACACTGCTTCGCCCGCGCCCAGGCTGCCGATGGGCACGCCGTTCTCAATCACGTTCGAGACCACGTAGATTTCCGGATGGCCTTCGACGAAGCGGCGTCCTGTCTCCTGCACGGGCGCCCAATCGAGTTCACCGAAGCGGCGGCTGAATGCGATCAGGTCTTCCAAGGCGAGTTGCTGTCCGCGAAACAAGATGACCAGATGATCCAGCCATGCGCGGTGGATTTCGTCGAAATCTCGATCCCTCACGCTCTTCAGTTCGACGTTCTGAATCTCGGCTCCAAGCGCCGCGCCGCTAGGGATGACCTTCATGAAACTAGCCTATTCCAGGCCGCACGCGCGTGCTTGCTCGCGAGCCAGCGCAGCTTGATCCTTGTCGCCGTCGCCATGCGCCACTGCGCCCAGCAGGCGGTCGCGATACACATTGAAACTGGGTAAAGGAACGCGCGCGAGATCGGCCGCGGCCTGTATGAGATTGGCGTCCTTGAGACCCACGGTGATGGGGGAACCCACCTGATCGTAGGTTTCATCCACCATGGTCCTGCCGTAGCCTTTGTAGGCTGGCGCCGAGAAAAGCCCCTCCGTCATCACTTCGTACAGGACCTGCGGATCCACACCGTACTTGCGCACCAGCGAGAACCCTTCGCCCATCGCCACTAGCGCGCAGCCGAGCACAAGATTATTGGTGAGCTTGATAACCGTGGCGGCTTCGGCCTGCGTGCCGGCGTGAAAGGTTCGCCGGCCGATCACCTCGAAGAGCGGCTGGCAACGCTCAACAGCGGCATCCGTGCCGGCAGTTACGATGCCAAGTTGTCCCGACGCGGCCAGGTCCGGCCTGCCCAGCACCGGGGCTGCCACCAGGAACTGATTCGCGTCGCCATGCGCGGCCGAAAGCGTTCGAATGGCCGCAACACCATAGGTGCCCATCGCCAGATGAATCGCAGCGGCGGGAAGCGTGTCGCGGATCCCTCCCGGACGCAGGGCGACGTCCAAGACCGTGGCATCCTCCACCAGCATGGTCACCACGACATCCCGATCCTTACATACCTCGGTAACCGTTGCCGCCGCTGTGGCGCCGGCCGCAACCAGGTCCGCAACCTGCGACAGCACGACATCGTGAACCGCCAGATTGTGGCCGCCGCCCAGGATTCGCCGGGCCATGCCCTGGCCCATCCGACCTAGACCGATGAAGCCGACGTTCATGAACTTTCTCTAGCTCACACCAGTTGCCCACACACCCATTCGATCTCGCGACAGACATAGTCCACGATGTCGCCGGTCTTCAGGTGATCGGGCAGCACGTCCCAGGTATACGTCTCAATCTCAAGCTGGCCGGACAGCGGCTTCTCTTTGTGCATCTTGAGCGCCTGTTCCAGAGCAAAGCGAGTGGTGCCAAACTTGCCGCCCAAGTCGTCCAGGAACACGGGAACGTGGAAGTGCGTGCGCCATTCGCGCGGGCCCGGGTTCGCGATGCGCGCGGCGAATGCGTCCTCCAGGTTGAGGAACTTGGTGATCTTCCCGTCCTTCTTTTCCACGGTCTGCGACAGATACACCGTCTGGGCGAAGCGCTGCAGAGCTTCGACGGTTTCATCCGTCACCTGCGGCATGTGCATCGCCGCCACTTCCTGCAGCTTCAGGATGGGCACACCGGCGTCCACCAGCTTCTGCAGCGATACGGGGATGTCTTCGAAGCCCACCGCCTGGTGCCCGATGTCGAACACCACGCCCAGGTGGCGTCGCAGCGCGCCAATGGCATCGGACACCGGAATATTCGCGAGCTTAGCGAGCCGTTCCGCCGAGCGGCCGCTGTACAGGTGCTGGGTGAAATAGTCGATCGTCTCGTCGGTGGTCTCAAGGAAACAGCGCGGCTCCGGTTCCAGCGCCAGCGTCACGGTTTTTCCGGTCCGCGCTTCGATTCCAACCAGGTGGGCCACCACGCGCAGAACGTGCTCGGTGTAGCTCGCCACTACGTCCGGCCCCGTCACGCGCGGCTTGAATCCGAGCGGCGCGGTCTGGATGGAAGGCGATAAACCTTCGGGCGCCACGTCAGCCAGGATGTCGGCGACGTTGATAGTGTATTGGGTCCGCTCTTCGCTCCGCCAATCCGGCTCGTACACCTGTTCTTTTACGATGGTGTCCTTGAAAGCCCCATAAGGGAACGCATTCACCGTGTAAAGATACAGGTCGTTCTCGGCCATGAAGCTCTTCAGGGCTTCGCGCGCGGCGCGGTCTTTGACCAACGCTTCCGCCGAGAGCGCCGCCAGACGAAGCGACAGGCCAAACGGCTGGTTCGGCGACACTCGCGCCTTCACCCGCGGCACGTAGGTGCGCAGGCTGTGCGACATTAACTCCCAGTTGTCTCCGGGGTGAACCAGCGTTGAGTAACTTAGATGTCCAAGACGGCCAAGATTCATACTTTTTCGACTTTGGCGCTGGCTGCGGAGCGCACAATCGCTTCCGTCACAGCCACGCCGTGGATCATCTCCTCGGTTGATATGGGGTAGGCAGGGCCGCCTTGCGCGGCACGGGCAAAAGCGTCGAGAGAAGCGCGCGAGACGTCCAGCCGCTCGGCTTCCCAGGTCTCCGCCGGTCCCTTGATGGGTTGAAATTTGCAGGTCCCGAATAGCCGCGTGCGTCGCTCCTCGGAAGAGGCGCCGGCCACGTGGGTCATGCCTTCCAACCGCACCCACCCTTTTGAGCCGAAGACCTGAAAGCTGAACCCTGGTCCGGTCGCGGTCATGGTGCCCAGATAGCCCGACATGCCCTCCTTCATGCGGAAGAGGATTGAAGTAGTGTCGTCGGCGTCTATTGCGACGGCGCGCCGGAAACTCTGGGCGAATACCTGATCGATGGGACCGCACAGGTCGATCATGCCGTCTACTGCGTGAACCCCCATCGGGGTGAGGCCGCCGCACGGGGTTTCGTGACGGTCTGCCCTCCAGGCGTCCGCCTTGAGCATCAGTGCGTTCGGAAATGTCATGGTGGCTTCGACGTGCAAAATAGTGCCGAGTTCCCCGGTTCGAATGCGCGTTCGCAATTTCGCCATCTCGGGGTGAAAACGCCGGTTGTAACCCAGGCCGAGCGTGACACCCGCGTTCTTCGTGGCGTTTACGGCCTGTTCCGCGCTTTCCTTGGTAAGCGCAAACGGTTTTTCACAGAAGATGTGCTTCTTGGCGGCTGCGGCCGCGATGACCTGGCTCGCGTGCATGGAATGCGGCGTGGCCAGCACGATGGCATCCACCTTCGGATTTGCCAGGAGCGCTTCGTAGGTATCCACCAGCGCGAACTTCTGCGCGTCGGCGAACGCCTGCACCTCCGTCGTCTTGGTACGCGTTGTACCGGCGACGAACCGGATCTCGTCACTGTCCTGCTGAACGGCTTCGACCAGCGTTTTCCCCCACCAGCCGAGGCCGACAATCGCGGCTTGGATCATGGTTAGGTGGTCCGCAGAAGCGAATACTTGGGATCGGCCGCGAGCGACGGGCGCCACCGGCAGACCGCGCTCCTTCTTGACGATGTTGACGCCTTGCACCAGCGACACCATCTTGTACAACGCATGCCGCCGGCTCATGCCTTCGCGGCCCATGCCACAGTCCGACGAGAGGATCAACCGCTCAGGCGGAATCACCTCTAACGCCCGCCTGACAAGCGCCGCCACCTGGTCCGGCGACTCAATCTGTAATGTGTGGTGGTCGATCACTCCAATGACAATCTTTTTTTCGGTGATGGCTCGGCCGACATCCTCGAGCTCGGTTGCGCCCGAACTCGCCATCTCGAATGTGATGACGTCGGAGTCCACCTGGTTCAGGAGCTCGAGCGCGGGCTTGTAGCTCTGCACTTTCGCGAACATCCGCTGCTGCGACGGGTTGCCCCAGCAGGTGTGGCACCATACTTCGGTCTTCGCGCGCAGCCCGCGCACGGTGTTATTGAACACCTTCAGCATGAACTCGGGGTTGATTACTTTGTCCACGTAGCCGCGCGCGGCCAACAGGTGGATCTGCGGCTCTTCCATCTGGATCACCGGGCAGCCGGCGTCGGCCAGGTCGTGCAGCTCCTCATTGAACGCGTCGCTCAACGCCATGATGCGTTCCGGCAGATCTTTGTAGTGTTCGTCCTGCACGGCGAACGCCACCAGCTCAGGCGTTACGGTGCCAAACTTTACCGGCTTGGTAGTGAGCCTTTGCGCGGTCTTCCATATCTCGGCGTACTGCATCTCGCCGCGGCCCACCGGCCCCACCAGCCTCGGCATCACGCGCGCTTCCAGGTAGTCGTGCAGAATGTGGCCGCGCGGAAATGCGATGCCTCCAGCGCCCACCGTGGCCAGCTTCGGGTGCGTCGCTTCAAACCCGCTCATGTGATGCGGCGGGTAGCTGGTCCAGCTTTGGCCTCCAATGTCCTGGTCGAACCGGCAGTCGCCGTCCGTGACGATGTCCAGGCCGGCGATCTCCTGTTCGCGCAGATAAGCGGAGAGCGCATCCACGTACTGTTCGCGGAAGCGGCTGGTGACCATCGCATCCAGAAACGACCGGATGCCGAGATTCTCCGTGTACCAACTCGGGCGAGGCAGAGAACCGGTGATTGTAGTCGGAAGTATCTTGTCGAGACTTGCGTTGAACATGATGCCTTGAGGATTCCTGTGGGCGTCTTTGCGCCAGATTGCTTTAGGCCTTTGAATTGTATGAGCACGCAGCACTCCTTGTCAACCAGCTTGTCAACCGGCGCTCTTGTCCTTATAGGCGCAAAATGATAATGTCCTATTTGCGCAAAGAGCAGCGTCAGGAGAAGCCATGAACTATTCCATGAATAAGCGCGGGCTGCCGCGGATTGTCGCGCTGTTCCTGGTTTGTTGTGCCACAAGCGTTCAAGCTCAGCCCCAAGCGCAGGATGGCGCGGGGGTCTTCCAGACGGTCTGCGCACAGTGCCACCGCGACGGAGCGCCCGATGCGCCCAGCCCGGCCACGCTGCGCAGTTTGCCCGTCCAGACCATTCTCACCGCTTTGGAATCGGGAAAGATGCAAGCCGTCGGCGTCGGGCTGAATCCGGCCCAACGTCAAGCCGTGGCCAAATATCTGGGTGTGGCAGGCGTGGAATCCATCGCGCAATCCGCTTATTGCACCGGCGCTCCACCCTCCGCGAAAAACGAACCCACCTGGAATGCCTGGGGAATCGACGCAGTGAATAGCCGTTACCAGCCGGCAAAGGCGGCGGGAATTACCGGCAAGGACGTCCCCAGGCTGAAATTGAAGTGGGCCTTTGGATTTCCGGGAGTAACAACAGCTTTCGGAACTCCTACCGTATTTGGCGGAAGGGTATTTATCGGGAGCCAGGATGGCGCCGTTTATTCACTCAATGCCCGGAGCGGATGCATTTACTGGATGTATAAGGCCACGGATGGCGTCCGCACCGGACCCATTATTTCGAGCGATGGGCAAACCGTGTTCCTCAGCGACTTGCACGCGTGGGTGCACTCGCTCAACGCCAACACGGGAGCATTGTTGTGGAAGACTCATGTCGACGAGCACCCGGAGGCTTCCATCACCGGCACGCCGAAACTCGACGGGGACCGCCTTTATGTTCCAGTTGCTGGCGGCGACGAGGAAGTTGCGGCTGGAAATCAGACTTTCGTCTGCTGTAAATTTCGAGGGAGCATGGTTGCCCTGGACGCCAAGACCGGGATGCAGATTTGGAAGAGCTATACGATTTCCGAACCTGCGAAGATGACCGGCCGGACCGCCGCTGGAGTGGAAGTCTGGGGTCCCGCGGGCGCTTCCGCCTGGTCCTCTCCCACCATTGATTCCAAGAGTGGCTCCCTTTATTTCGCTACAGGCGTGAACTATACACACCCGGGCACCACGACCAGCGATGCCATCATTGCGTTGGAGATGAGCACGGGCCGCATGCTGTGGTCGCGGCAGATGATCGACGGCGATGTCTACAATTTCGGTTGCGTCACCGACCAGAAGGCGAATTGCCCTAGTAATCCCGGTAAGGATCTGGATATCGGCTCGCCTCCCATGCTGAAATCGCTCGGTGGAGGACGGCGAGTCCTGGTGGTTGCCTCGAAATCAGGGATGGTTTACGGCCTCGATCCGGATCAACAGGGTAAGATCCTCTGGCAGACCAAAGTCAGCGACGGCGGCACTCAGGGAGGAGTGATTTGGGGCGGCTCCAGCAACGACAAGACGGCGTATTTCTCGATTTCGGATTGGAATCCAGCCAAGCCCGAAACCGGTGGTGGTGTGGTTGCCCTGGACATCGCCAGCGGCAAGAAGTTGTGGTCAACTCCGGCGCCCCATCCGACCTGCTTGAGTGTGAAAGGATGCAGCGCGGCTCAACCGGGAGCCACCAGCCTGATCCCTGGCGCGGTGTTTGCCGGATCGCTGGATGGGCACCTGCGGGCTTACGCCACCAGCGACGGCCATATCCTTTGGGACTTTGACACGATGCGGGATTTCGACACGGTGAACGGCGTGAAAGCTCACGGCGGCGCGATCAACGGTACCGGACCGGCCATCGCCGGAGGAATCGTTTACTCGAACGCCGGTTACTCGCGCTTCCCCGTCATGGGCGGCAACGTCTTCCTTGCCTTTTCGGTGGACGGGAAGTGAACTACACGGGGCGCCTGCTCCGAGTAGACTTCAGAGCTTGGCACGCAGCGACTCCGAACAACCCCTGGGCGCATCTTGGAACGCGAGACGGCGCCGGATCATTTGCACGTCCCCGGCGGTGAACATAAGCACTCGGATACCCATCTGTTTGAAGTCGTTATCCGTCCAGCGCGCCCGCATGATTCCCACCTCGGAATGGCGCGCGATCCCTTGTAGAACGTGCGCAATTTCGTGCGCCAGCACATAACCCAAGATCGTCGCCGAAGGTGCGTTGTGCCCTCGCAGCAGAGGATCCACGCGATCGTAGAAAATCACGATGCGGACGCCGGAATCGGCATAGGGCAGCGCCATGGCCAGCGCGACATCGCTGAAGCTGGCAGGCGCATGCGGGACAATCTCCACGGCGAGGTCGCGCGTGGCCGGTTCGCCCAAGCAGCCCGCAACCGGGTTCGACACCGGCTGCGTTTGGACTGTCCACGTGAGTTGAACATGGATGCCCGCAAAGATTCTGGAAGCAGCGTCCTGGCCGTCCCGGAGGAGATCGGGCGACGCCGCTACCTGACTGCTAATCTGAACGTTGACTCGATACCAGTTCTGCTCAGGGTGCTCTCTGGCGTTCGCGTTCCATGAGAAGGCACACAGTGCCGTCGCCAGACTTATTCCGACTCGTCCGTTCATCTCGCCCTCCAGGCACGCTCAGCGTGTCGAAGGCGAGTTTGGGCGAAGCCGCCGCGTATCGCGATGGAACGGCGGTTATCTGTCGACTAAATGCCGATGACGAGATACGCGGTTGATAACAAAGAGGTAAACAATGAGTTAAACCGGGAGATAAACACCCGATTGTGCTAGAATTCGGGCACTACATTTCCAGACGGGGGTGGCATGAGCGAAGAACGTCCTGCCGGCCGGACCGACCCGCAGCCTCGCGCCATTCGTTTCGCAGCGTTTGAACTGGATGTTCGCGCCGGCGAACTGCGCAAGCATGGGGTGAAGATCCGGCTGCAGGAACAGCCCTTCCAAGTCCTGCTCATGCTTTTGGAACGGCCCGGGGACGTGGTGCTCCGGGAAGAGATCCGCAAAAAGCTCTGGCCCAACGACACGATTGTGGAATTCGCGCCCAGTATCAACGCCGCGATCCAGCGGTTACGGGACGCGTTGGGGGATTCGGCCGACCAGCCGCGTTACGTGGAGACGGTGGCGCGGCGGGGCTACCGCTTCATCGGCGAGCTAACGCCTGAAGAGCCGGTTCTCGAACCAGCCCAGCTTCCTGCTGAAGAGAACCTCGCTGACGCGAGCGATCTGACAGGCCACACGATCTCCCACTATCGCGTGTACGAGAAGCTGGGACGCGGCGGGATGGGGGAGGTCTACCGCGCGCGCGACACCAAGCTAGGCCGTGACGTCGCGCTAAAGGTGCTGTCGGAGGAGTTCGCCCGTGACGCCGATCGCATGGCGCGGTTCGAGCGGGAAGCGCATGTACTGGCTTCGCTGAACCATCCCAACATTGCGCAAATCTACGGCGTCGAGGAACGCGCTCTCGTGATGGAGCTGGTGCCCGGAGAATCTCTCAAGGGACCGCTCCCGCTTGAGACTGCTCTTAACTACGCAAAGCAAATCGCCGACGCGCTGGAAGCCGCGCACGACAAAGGCATCGTTCATCGCGATCTAAAACCGGCCAACATCATGATCACGCCTGATGGTGTGGTCAAGGTTCTCGATTTTGGGCTGGCGGCAGTTCAAAACCGCGACCGAGAGGACGCGGAACCTAACAATTCGCCGACGCTCACCATCTCTCCCACTCGCGCGGGGATGATTCTGGGAACGGCGGCGTACATGGCGCCGGAGCAGGCGCGTGGACAGGCAGTGGATAAGCGGGCTGATATTTGGGCTTTTGGCGTGGTGCTGTACGAAATACTGACCGGCAGGCAGGCGTTCCGCGGCGACACGACTACGGATATTCTGGCGGCAGTGGTCGCAGAAGAACCGGATCTGACCCGAGTGCCGGCCAGGGTGCGGCGCTTGTTGCAGTCTTGTTTGCAGAAAGACCCCAAGCAGCGGCTGCAAGCGATTGGTGACTGGCGGCTGCTGCTCGAAGATGCGCCGCAGGCTGCGGGGCGCAATGCTCGAACGATCGCCCTGTTGGCTGCAGGAGTCTCGGTGCTGCTGGCGGTTGCGTTTGTCGTGGGCCTGCTGACCTCGCGCACGCCCTCGCTCTCGTTCCAGCGGGTAACCTTCCGGCGTGGCGTCATTGATAACGGGCGGTTCGCTAACGGTGGCAGAACGATCGTGTATTCAGCGTCGTGGGATGGCAATCCATACCGGGTGTATTCCACCCAAGCTGAGAACCCGGAATCGCGGGATCTCGGGATAGCGAATGCGCATTTACTCGGCGTCTCGCCCTTGGACGAAATGGCGCTCGATCTTGCGCCGACCCTATGGGGTGCCGCAGTACCGGGGACGCTGGCTCGCGTCCCGATCTCGGGCGGAACGCCGAGACAAGTGGCGGATGACATTGTGGCCGCTGATTGGGCGTCCGACGGCAAGCGCCTTGCGGTGGTGCGGACCAAGGCCGGATCTGAGCAGCTCGAGTTTCCCGTTGGCAAAGTCTTGTACCAGACTACGGGTGGCATTGGTAATCCGCGCGTTTCTCCCAAAGGGGATCTGGTCGCTTTCTTAGAGCTGCCGTTCGGGGATAGTGGCGTTGGCTCGGTTGCCACGGTGGACCTGAAGGGAAACAAGAACACGCTTACGGAAGTGTGGCTGGGCGAAATTATCGGGCTCGCTTGGTCGCCCTCCGGCGATGAGATTCTATTTACCGCCGCGGCCACGGGCCTAACAACTTCGGTGTACTCAGTGAATCGCTCGGGACGCCAGCGTCTGATTGCACACCTTCCTGGAAACTTTGGAGTGCTCGATGTTGCGCCTGACGGCAGGCTCCTGATGATCCACAGCGTATTATCGGAGTCGCTCTTCTATCTGCCGACAGTCGATTCGAAAGATACGGATCTGTATTGGCACGACCTGTCTGTTGTCAAGGATATCTCGCCCGATGGAAAGTCTCTATTGTTCGCTGAAGGCGGGGATGCGACTCGAAGTGGCGAGGATTACGTCTCTTATCTGCGAGGCACCGACGGCTCGCCCGCCGTCCGGCTAGGCTCTGGATTTCCGCTGGAGATCTCGCCCGACGGCAAGTGGGCGATGGTATTGGGATCTACGCGCGCGCCGTCCCAGTTAGTGTTGCTGCCCACCGGGACCGGGGAACCGCGACAGCTCACTCGCGATGGAATCCATCACCAGGGCGCTGCTTGGACGCCCGATGGCAAGCGGATTGTATTCGTGGGAAGTGAACCGGGACGTCGTATCCGCTACTACGTGCAAAGCCTGGACGGCAGTCCGCCTCGGACGATCACGCCGGAGAATGTGAGCTACAGCACCTTTGACTCGGTGACAATTTCCCCCGACGGGAAGTCTGTAGCCGTTACGGGCCTGGGCGGGAACATTGTGCTTTATCCGTTGGATGGCGGCGCCCCGCGTGCCGTTCCCAAGTTGACGGGCGGTTTCACACCCTTGCGCTGGTGCCCGGACAACTCGCTGTTGGTTTATCGCGCAGGAGATATGCCCGTGAGAATCCTTCGAGTGAACGTCGAGACCGGAGAGCAGGCCATCTGGAAGGAGCTCGCGCCCACTTACAGAACAGGACTCACCGGAATCCCCACGATAAGGGTGGGCGCGGATTGTCAGAGCGCGGCCTATTCGGCCCAATATATTCCTTCAGAGTTGTGGATCGCCACCGGCATGCGCTGAAGTCCGGCGCTGCCGCGGAGGAACTGGACACCTCAAATTATTTCAACGGCGAAAAATCCGTCGGGGCCATGAACGTGGACTCCACCTTTTCCACTATCTTGCCGTCGGCTTCCGAAGTCTTCTGGATGTTCTTCCAATCCGGATCGGCGCCAAAATCGGCCCAGTTCTTCTTCGCGGCGTCGCGGCTCTCGTGAGCCAGCAGATAGATGAACAGGTTCTCGTGGTTAGGAGCGTCTTGCGGCACCCACGCACCCATGAAGTTCATGTGGTTCTTTTCGAATACCTTCACCTCGCCGTTGCGGAACCGTGTGACCAGCGGCTCCAGGCGGTTGGGGAACGTATGGTACATGCGGAGCTCGTAGACGCGGCTGCTAGCGGCGCGAGCCTGTTGGATTTTCGTGTAGCGAGCCGTAAGCAGCGATCCCGCCGCGAACGCACCAACCAAAAGCGCAGCAAACCGGAGGTTGTTGATCGTCATGGTTCCCAAGCATATCAGGATTTTGACATCCTTCGTGGGAGTGATCGCGGCGCCCGACCTAGTGAACTAGCTTCTCCAAATGCCAGCCATTCTCGCTAGAACGAAACAGAAAAGAGGGAGGGCTGTCTTCGCGGAATTTGCCCTTGTTCACAGCCATGAGAGGCAACGGATTCTCAAAACAGGCGTGCGGAATCTTTACACCGGCCTTTGCGGTGACCAGCTTCGTGCCGCTCTCCTCACCGTCTCGAACGGCCGATACCTGATCGACTTGCAGTGGGAACGAGCCACGGACTTGCACGTAAGGCTGGTGATAGCCAGGTTCGGTGACGATGTCATCGCTGAACCCAAGTCGCTTCGCTTCCGGACTCAAACGAGCCGTGGAACGTTCCTGCGAAACCTGGGTCAGACCGTCCCACAGTTCGGCCTGCATTCCGCAATCGAACTGTTTCTGGGTGATGGTCACCTGTTCGCTATCCAAGGAAACGGGATTAGCCTCGAGGATGTCTTTAGCGCTGTCTTCGTCGAAGTCTTTGTTGTTGCTGCAACCGGCGAAACCGATTAGGGCAGCAGCTAACAGCACAAATCGGAGTTGCATCATATTGTTCTCACCTCATCGCGCCGCTTAGTCATTCGGCGTGCCTTGGTGTCGGTCGACACCTCCTAGGCGCTACTATCGGCCTAACTTGCGAAGAACTATAGGGAAACTGCGCTGGACCCGGGAAACGGTCAACCTGGGCCCAGCTTACTTAGCAGGGCTGCTGGCAGGGGCCGCCGGTGGAATCTTCTTCCGATACTCCGGATAAAGCGTCTCGGGCTTTCCGATGGCGGCGTCGCGCGGGACGCCGTACTTGGTGGTCATCTCATCGACAAAGGGATTCTTCTCGGGCAAGTAATGCGGAGCGGTTGGCCCCACACTCCCTTCATAGGCGGTGACGCACGGCGGGCCGATGGGGGGCTGAGGCGTCGCGCTCAGTTGAAAGCTTCTGGACAGGATCCAAGGTTCGGCCAGGTAGATCGGATCCTCGATGATCTCGAGAACCGTCAGGATATCGCCGTGGCGGTAAAAGCGCATGGTGGTGGTCGCTTCATCGCTCGAAGGCGCGCCGGTCTTGCGGAGGAACCCAGCCTTCATGTGCGTGGTGTAGGTGACGAGAGTGTTGCCTTCCCATGTGCCGGTGGTGAAGCCGGAGCGCGTGTGCAGGGCATATTCGGACGGGTGCGGCCGCCCGTCCATCCAAATCGTCAGCGGCGCCCGATCCTCCCACCCGCCGATGGTGTAAGAGATCACGTTTCCTTTGAGCGGATCGGTTTCGCTCCAGATCCTCAAACCAAAAGGTCCTTGGACTAGATAAAATGCCGGCCATCCTTGGCACTGGTGTTCCACCATCTCAAGCTGCGATTCGGAATAGCTCAGCGCTCGAATCCGCCCTTCTTCGCTGAGCGGGATTCCCGTGAAGTCCACCGGCAGCCCGTCGCCCGTAAGGAACTCGTGGTTTCTTGGCGTCCAGGAGCCGGTAAGCTCCACCTGTGCGAAGGCGGACCCGCACGCAGCCAAGCAGAGGACAGTGCCGACGCTGAATACCTTCATCTTGCAGTGCACGGCGTTGGATCCCATTTCGATCCGTCGGCCTCCTTCTTGAATTGCGAACTCGTGGTGAACGGCTGCCGGAGGTATTGCGGATCGTCGACGATGGTGGTCACCAGCAGCACCTGGCCGCCACTCGGGATCGGCGCGATATCGAAATATTCCGTAACGGCGGCGTTCTCGCTGTAGGGAACGCCATTCTTTCGCAGATATCCGGCGCGCAGGTTGCTGGTCGTCACCTTCAGCGACGACGGCCGTTCCCACTGCGCCGCCGAATAACCTTGCCACGTCCGCTCACCCGGCGGCACCGGAGGTGTATTCGCTAATGCGTTGAAATGAAGCAGCCGCGTCTGCATGCCGTAATCGCTTTCCACCCGCAGCGTATTGTCGTCCTGCCACGTAATGTGAAATCGCGCAGCCAGCCGCATGATCGCGGCGGCGCCATACGCCTTGCATTGATTGCCCGCGGCTTCGTCGGCCGCTGGATCCCACGCGTCCGCTACCTTGCGCGCTTCTGGAGTCATGGGCACTGGTTGGTAATCGCCTTTGCGCGGCGTGATCATCCGGAAACGCCAGTCTTCGGTCACAAAAGCGACCCAATAACCCGTGAGATCGACTGGCGCGGAAGCTTTTGCCGTACTTGCGGCGCCCGTCGGAGTCTGCGCGGCACCAAGGGACAGCGCGACCAGTGTCGCGATGAACAACACTCTCATTGCACTTTCTCACTCATAGTGCGGTAAATCGCCTCCACAAAATCGTTCGTGGTCCACGGGCCCGTGTCCCTCCCGTAGCGGCGCATGTAACCGCGGGCCGGCGAGGCTGCTTTGATCTGTTCCAACGTGAGGCCCTGCTTCATCAGATCGCGGATGCGGTCGCGAATGATGGTCACCATGTCGCGGTAATCCACCACGTCGAGTTGATCGCAGATGCGGCCGTGGCCTGGAATGACCAGCGTGCCATCTTCGCGCGATACGATCGGCACCGACGGAATGGCCGTATCCACCAGCTTCTGCAAGGCCGCGATTTCGCCATTGATGCCGCCGCCCTTCGCGACATCGATCACCGGGAATCGCCGTCGTGTCAAAGACATCGCCGGCCACCACCACATCGGAACGGCGAAAGAAGACAATCGCATCGCCATCGGTGTGCGCGGCCGGCTGATGGAACACTTCAATGCCCTCGCCGTTGAGGTACATGTATTTCCGCGCTTGATTGAACGTTTCCGTTGGCCACGCGTCAATCGGAAATGGTGAAGGCTTCCCGCTCGGCCCGCTCATTCTCGTCAGGACCTGTTCCGCGGAAAGTATGGACGCTCCGCCTCCCAGGAAATTGGTGGCGAGACCGGCGCCGCCGCTTCCGGTGAATAGTGTCTGCCCGGCTTTCGCGACCGTGGCATTGCCTCCCACATGGTCCGGATCGGCGCTGGTATTGATCACGTAACGGATGGGTTGCGAGGTGACTTTCTTAATGGCCGCAACCACGGCGTCCGCGCTCGCGGCGGTTCCGGTGTCGACCACCACCACGCCATCCGCTCCCACCTGAAAGCCAATGTTGGCGCCGGCGCCCGCAATCATGTAGAAGTTGGGCCGAAGCTGAAGCACTTCCAGACTCGCTCCGGAACTGACTAAGGCGCAAGCCGCTATCGCGATTGTGGCCTTAAAAAATGGCATGGGTCTCGCAATAATTCTACTCCCGTTGTGGCGCACGCACTCCTGCGTGCCGCGTCGGCAATCGTGCCGACGCCTGGTTTGCTGCCCACAATCGTGCCAGGAGTGCGAGATAATTGTGCGCATGCGGCGGAGGCCCATTCTCAGCGCTGGTGTGAGGAAAGCCGCGATAGCTCTCCTTGATCGATTGCGAAGGACACAACAGGAGGGCGAAAGATGGAAGACAACGCGCTAGTACAGTCCAGTTTTTCAGCGAGGATCCACGCTCCCATAGAGAAGGTGGATATTCCCGCCTGGTGCTTTGGCCTGTCGGAGTCGGAATACCAGGCCTGTTCCCCGGCTCACGTTTCTGCCGGAAGCGCATAGCATGAGTGATCACAGCATGAAACGCACGTATTTTCCCGGTATCATCGACGTTGTCGACGTCACGGATCCGGCAGAGATCCGGACAATTTCAAACGATTCAAGGTTCGACCGAGACTTCATAGAACATGGTCCTGTTCGCAACGTGCAGCGTCTCCGGAAAATGCTCCGCATTTTCTCGCTCAACGGCAGATTATTTGAACCATTGCTGCCGCGCACCGACCCCAGCCGAGCCGCCGCGCAAGACGAACTGTGGTCGAGACTAAAAATCAAGGCCGACGAGGTGAAACACAGACCCGCTGAATTGGAGCCCCTGGCCGAATGGGTCAGAGGGATCGGAACTGCGGAGAAGGTCGATCTGCTTGTGCAGCAGAGCATAGGAAGATTGTTCGTGCAAACGTTCACGGCCACTGAGGAGAGTTTGGCAGCGGCCCATATGGTGCTTGAGGCTGCAAGCTCTTCCAATGTCCTGAGAATGCTGGGGTGGCGCATCAGCGGCAGGCTAGAGCGGGCCAAAACGCTTCTTGCTTCCAGGGTGAATGGCGATCTGGTTGGCGTTGTCGCGATGATTACAGCTCGGCAGCTCATTGTTGATGGGCTGCATAAAATGCGGCAACTTGCTGCCGATCCGGCGCTTCGATCTTCAATAACGACGGATGCTGCCGTGGACGAATGCCTCTTTACAGTAACGAACGTGGTACGCCAGGCGAAGACCTCCGGCGAGGTCGGCGGTTGTCCCTTTAAGAGAGGCTCGCTCTTCATCCTTGAGCTGAGAAGCGCGAGCAAAGGCGCGGCGAATCGTGACCTCGTCTTCCTTAGTCGGAGTTGGAGCCGCTGTCCCGCCGAAAAGTGGGTGCCTGCGCTATTGGAAGGCGTGTGGACGCGTGTCTCAGCTACGTTGCATGAGTCCTAAAAAAACCTCGCGGCCTGCATTGATCAATTCCTGACCGCGGAGCTGGGCCGAGCGGGCGTATCCCAAACTGATCCACTACAACCAGGTGGAGAAAGGCGGCCACTTCGCGATCCCGCAGGCCTGGTTCTCTACGGGCGATGCCAAGCCGATTCGAGACCTCATGCGCGATCTAGAAAGGGTGAATTGCGGCGGACCTTGAGCGAACTGCCGACAACACTATTTGTCTTGACAGAAGAATGTTCCGGTGCTTTAATCGATCCATGCCGGCGACGTTGCAAATCGTACAGAGCCCCGAAAAAGCGGGCGTCTTACTCCAGCCCGGCCGACTTCGTCTCCTCGAACAATTAGCTGAGCCCGATTCCGCCGCCGGACTCGCTCGCCGCCTCGGCGTGCCTCGGCAGAAACTGAACTACCATCTGCGCGAACTAGAGCGCGAAGGCTTCCTGGAGTTGGTCGAGGAACGCCGCAAAGGAAATTGCGTGGAACGCGTGGTGCGCGCCGTGGCCCGCGAATTCCTGATCGCTCCCCAGACCGGCGATCGCATCACTGCCGACCGCTTCTCCGCCGCTTATCTCGCTTCTACCGCGGCGCGCATGATTCGCGAGCTGGCCTCTTTCTGCATCCGCGCCCGCAAGGCCGGAAAACGCGTTGCCACTTTGACCATCGAAACCGAAATCCGCTTCGCTAGCGCTGAATCCCGCGCCGCCTTCGCCGAAGAGATGACCGCCTCCATTGCGCTACTCGCGGCGAAATATCATAACGAGCGGGCCGAAGGAGGGCGGCGCTTCCGCCTGCTCTCTGCCGTTTATCCCGCCGTCAAGCTGGAAGAATGCGCCCTCGAATCGGCAAATCTGGAGTGAAAATATGAGCAGATCCCACGAGACCATCATCGATCTAAAAGCAACCCCGGAAGAAGTCTTCCGCGCCATCACCGACCCGGAACAGATTGTGAAATGGTTCTGCGACGAAGCCCGAATCGATCCGCGCGTCGGAGGGGAATATTACTTCGCATGGGGAGGGATGGGCGCTACAACCACCATCTCAGCCTGGGAGCCCGGCAAGCACTTCGGAACTTGCAGCGACCGTTCCCGCACCTACGGCCACCAAGGTCCGGTGGACACAGGCGTTGTACAAAAAATGTGTGTCGATTACTACATCGAATCGCTGGGCGGCGGAATCACGCGCCTCCGTCTGGTTCAGTCCGGTTTCGGCCCCGAAGCAGTTTGGGACGACGAGTTCGCCGATACGAAATCCGGCTGGGCGGACTTCCTGAAAAAACTAAAGGGGTTGTTCGAAAAATAATCCACATGCAACGAATACTTTGGAGAACAATCACGCTCGGCTCGCTGTTTCTCATTTCGGTCTGCTTAGGAGGACAGGAAGTGCAATCTCCGCAACCTGAAAACTCGAAGCCGCCTGTCAAAATGGAGATGCGCGGGCGCATCCTCGGAATCGGCGGTGTCTTCTTCAAATCCGCTAATCGTAATCAGATGCGCGAATGGTATTCGAAGCATCTTGGACTCGCTGACAAAGGCCAAGGCGTCATGCTTCCCTGGCGCGAACACGATGATCCTCAAAAGGAACACGCTACGGTTTGGACTATTTTTCCCGCCTCCACCGACTATATCCCAGCCACGCAACCGTTCATGGTCAACTACATCGTGGACGATCTGGATGCTTTGCTCGACCGCTTAAAACAAGAGGGAGTAAAGATTGACGCCAAACGAATGAATGAATCTTACGGTCGCTTTGCCTGGATCTATGATCTGGATGGGAACAAGATTGAGCTCTGGCAGCCGGCGTCCGCAAAGCCCTAAAGGCCATGCACAGGTTCCGAAAACTTACCTTTTCGAGACGCTGGGGAAACCCTTACTGAGTAGGGTGACTTTGGCACTTTTCCTTCGTGAATGTTGCCGTTACTCCGGTTCGTGTCTGGCCCTGCAACCATTCCGATATTGTGACGTTCTCGTACTGGGTGATAAGAACACCAGGCAGACCGAACATCTCTGCCATTTTCCCACGTTCGTTACCATGCATATTCAATGGCAACAATTTCAGGAGAAAATCGTCTACGGCCTTGGCGCTTATCACGTTTCTCCCTTCTTCCGGTCCCTTGGCGGGAAGCTGAATTCTGCATGCGTGACCATTCGCGGCATAGTCGACAACCATTTCACCGGCTGGCGCTAAGAAAACTTCCCTGTTGAGCGGAGGACCATAGTTTGCGCGCAAGCCGGCCGCAAATTTGTCAGCGTCGAACTGAGCCGGGACAGAGACAGCAAATCCGATGAAGCCTGCGAGAAGGAGGAGCGCCGGTTTGGCGTGCATGGATCGATGATGCGCCAATTGCAGAATCGACAACCGCCGAGTCCGATGAATCTCGCCTCAGAGACTACCCTTTGTGAGACGGCCCGCAGTTCAGAAGATCGGCTTCAGGAACATCCGGCCGTACGCGATAAACGCCATCAGGACACACAGCACGCCGCTTAAGATGATGGGCGTGATCTCGCCGTACTTGGCGTGCACCCAGACGAACACGAGGCTCTCGATCGTCAGGACCGTCGCCGCCACCACCGTGAGCGCCGGATGCCAGTGGAAGGCGGCGGGGACGATCAACCCCACCGTGCAGACGAGTTCCAGGATGCCGAGGCCCATCCAGGCTTCCCGCGGCAACGCACCAAAGGACGCGACATCCTCGCTTACCTTGTCGAACATGAAGACTTTCATGACGCCTGAAGCTCCGTACAGTAGCGCGGCGAGAACCTGCAGGACCCACAACAGGATGTTCATCGTGTGCCTCCTCCCGGTTTCCGCGTCGGCGAGCGCAGTGCGGTTTCTTCCCGCGCGATCCACGTTCTGAGCCCAGATCTAGTGACCATGGGATAACCTCATGATAATTCCCCTTCGTGTCGCACTTTCGGATGGTCAATCTGCTCATCGATACGTGCGTTTTGGCTTGACGTTGCGAAGGACCCGCAACAACAAGCAACGCTTGGAGTGCTGGAGCAACTGGTCAAGCGGGGCGCAGTCAGCCTGAGCATTCCAACCATCGTTCGAGATGAATTTGCACGAAACAAAGCTCGTATCGTCCAAGAAAGCCAACGTTGCTCGTGAGTCCCGAAGCTTGATGTTTTCGGGAATCCTGAAACTGAAATGTTTTGATCATTGTCGGCGAACTTCCCAGAACGGCGTTTGAACCGCAAGCGGCGCAAGTACGGGATGGCGACTATACGTCCTAATCCTCGGGCGTCCCTCGGTCCGATTCACGCACCATAGGCTCCTCTTCCTAGGACCAGACATCGCGGTTGTCGAGCGTTATGATGGCGACGAGGACTCTAGCCCATTGCACTGGTTCGCTGGCGCTTTGCAAGACCTACATTTCACACTCCGTCTGTTCCGCAAGAGCCCGGGATTCGGGGTCATCGCGATCGGGACAATCGCCTTGGGCGTCGGCGCGAGCACGGCCATCTTCAGTGTGGTGCATGCGGTTCTGATGAAGCCCCTCCCTTATCGCGATCCGAACCGCCTCGTCAGCCTCTCTGAAGAACATCTGTCGATGCCGGGCGTGGACCGCCTCTCTTACGCGACCGGTCGCGACTTGCTCCAACGCAGCGGTGTGATCGAAGACATTTTGTACTATAGCGATGGCGGGGGCGGTCGCTTGATCGAAAACGGCGAAGCGGAGGTACTTCGAGGGCAGCGCATCACCGCCAATTTTTTCGATGGCCTTGGGATTCGAGCTGAGATTGGTCGGACGTTCGTAGCTGACGACCGCTTGCCTGGCGGCAGTGATGTCATCATTTTGTCTCACGCGCTTTGGCAGGCGAAGTTCGGGGGCGATCCCCACATCCTCGATCGCCTGCTGCACTTATCCGGCCGTCTTATTCGCGTAATCGGTGTCCTGCCGGCGGCCTTTCATCCAATGCATATGTCGAACCCGGGCGAGATACCTCAAGTTTTTCGACCCTTCGAAATCGGAGAAGTGGAATCCGAAGACCGGAGTGTTGGCGCCACGGCCATTGCGCGCCTGAAGTCGGGTGTCACGCCCGCTCAGGCGCGCGCGGCGCTGAACACGATCATGCGGAACCTCGTACTGGAGCATCCGACCGACTATCCGCGCAACGTAGCGTTAATCGTCCAGCCTCTTGACGAGAAGTTAATCGGGAACGTTCGCACCATCTTATGGGTGCTTCTGGGAGCGGTCGGGTTCGTGCTCCTTATCACCTGCGCGAATGTCGCCAATCTCCTGCTCACTCGGGCCAGCGCGCGTGAAACCGAGATGGCGGTTCGCGCCGCACTCGGTTGCGGCCGCTGGCGACTGGTGCGGCAAGTCCTCACGGAAAGCGTCGTACTCTCCCTGCCAGGCGGCTTGACGGGCGTGCTGCTGGCTTGGTCAGCGACGGCGGCCCTGGCTGCCCTCGCCCCAACCGAAATCCCGCGTGCGGACGAGATCCGGATGGACCCCTCGGTCCTGCTCTTTGCGCTCCTGATCAGTCTCGTCACCGCCATGTTGTTCGGCTCAGCCCCCGCCCTCAAGGCAGCCCGGCTCGGCCTGAACGACATTCTAAAGGGCAGCCGCGATCCGTCCGGCGGGACGCACCGCGCGGGCCTTGCGCCATGGGCTGGTGATCGCCCAAATCGCGTCCGCGTTTGTGCTTGCGATCGGCGCCGGCTTGCTCGGTCGCAGCCTTGATCAACTACTCCGACGTTGACGCAGGCTACGACCCACACCACCTCCTGACGATGACTACATTCATTTACGACGGCACGTCCGAAAAAGAGTTGCAGCATTATCAGCGGATGGTCGAACGGGTTCGCGTTATACCTGGCGTCCAGGACGCCGCCATGGTCAGCACCGTCCCGCTCGAGTTCACCGCAACAGAGCAGCGTCTATGTGGAGGGCCGGTCGCTGCCGAACGAGGCCGAGGCTCCGGTCATCGATTCGTACTTCGCCACGCCCGGACTACTTTCGCGTGATGAGAATTCCGCTCCGGCGGGGGCGCTTTTTCACCAACCTGGACGGGCCGAACGCACCACCGGTTGCGATCATCAGCGAATCTTGCGCACGTTCGCAATTTCCGAACGAGGATCCGATCGGGAAGCGAATCGGCCTCGGTGAGCGCAGCGAGTGGGTTACCATCGTTGGAATCGTTGGCGACGTATGGCAACACGGAATGGACGAGGGACCAAGTGCAGGCGTGTACTGCCCGCAGGCTCAGCATGCGGATTTTTACTATCACTTACTGGTCCGGACGTCCGGCGACCCATGGCGCATCTACCCGGCGGTCCGCGCGGCCTTGCGCGAACTCGACCCCAAGCAGCCCATGTTCCACGTCCAGCCGATGGACGACTACGTAACCAAATCGCTGGCCGACCGTATCTTCGCGCTTTCGTTGGTTGGGCTGCTCGGCATACTGGCGCTGGCGCTCGCCGCGATTGGCATCTATGGCGTGGTCTCGTACACGGTGAGCCTGCGTACACGGGAGTTGGGGATTCGCATCGCGCTCGGGGCCGACGCCCTTACGGTGCTGGGACTCGTCATGAGAGATCTGCTGGCGATGCTCGGATCGGGGCTGGGCATTGGATTTCTTACAACTATGGCGCTCACCCGACTGCTCTCTCATCTGCTCTACGGCGTTCAAGCGAGCGATTTGGCTACGATACTCGGCGCGGCCCTGATCCTCGCCGTAGCGGCGATCGCCGCGGCGTTTGTGCCCTGTCGACGTGCGATCAGCGTCAATCCCTGGACTGCACTGCGGGATACGTAAGCCGCACTGGGCCGCTCGAAAATCTTGACTGCACGTATCCGGCCTGAATTGGACCAATGTTACGCTGCGCCTTCAGTTGACGTATAACGGCCGGCTCGTTGATATTGTGCCGGCCGGCGCCAGCTATGTTACTTCGCGGGTCGGCGACTTGGCGCGCGCTCTATTTGGAGACCAGGTTCTGCACGATCTCCAATGCCTTGTGGACATGCTGATCGGGCGAAAGTTTGTCGTCCGTGGATGAAAGCGTGGCGATGATCTTGTGGTCTTTGCCGATCACGAAAGTTACACGCTCGATGAAGTCATGATCGATATCTGCGCCGCGCACGTCTTTCATGCCGGCCTTTGGGCTGCCCGCCGTCAGATTGAAGGAGGTGGCAATCTTTCGATCGGCATCGGAGGCCACCGGAAACTTTCCGGCGCAATAATCCGGGTCTGCCGAGAACAGATCGAGTCGCGCGATGCTGTCGGCCGATACACCAATGATGGTGGCGCCGGCGGCATCGAATTTTTCTTTCTCCTGCGCGAATGTATGAGCTTCGAGATCGCAGCCCTTGGTATAGGCGGATGGATAGAAATAGACGACGACCGGTCCTTTTTTCAGAGCTTCCGGCAGAGAAAAGGTAAATTCTTTTCCGGCTAATGAAGCCCGAGCTGAAAAATCGGGCGCCGTATCGGCCACTTTGAGCGCGGCCAGAATGGGAAAGCCAACCGACGCAGAAAAGACGAGACCGAGAAACACTCTCTTCATCGCAATACCTCCGTGGATTGAAGTACCTGGAAGGATACCACACATGTGTGCTTGCGAATCGCCTGCGGGGCATGGCGAATCGAGATGACCGGAAACGGCCACGCCGTACATGCGCTCGCCGACGGAATCCGTCCAACTAGCTCACAAACACAAAAGAGTTCCCTGGGATCCCTCCGACCATGGCTTCGTTTTTTTGAAATGCGATGTGGAGCGCTTCGCGCAACGCCTCATGCGCCTCAACGAGCGCACATTGCGCGAGGTGCTTACCGAGCCGCGGCCGTGAGGGAGTCGGTCTGAAGTCGGTCCCTGGGCTTGAATGCGCTACTTATCTCATTGCGCAGGCGCCTGCTGCGCGCGGTGCGCCTTGCTCTCATCGATCGCGGCCTTGGTTTGGTGCAGAGACGTGGCGAGCGAATCCCTGGATACGCGGCGTACTATGGGCGTCGCGAACAAGCGAAACGCAGCCGGAATATCGCGGCTCAATGCGAGCGCTTCCAACTCCGCATAAACGCCGCCGTCGCGCTCCTCCAGGCGAGTGATGCTGGATAACCGCCAAATCAAGCCAGTTCCCTGGTCCTCGGGCAAGGTTCGTTGCTCCGGGGTGCCAAATTTATCCACTTCCACGATGCGGGTAGTGTTAGAAAAGCCGTACCAGTGCTGGTCGTCCACGCGAATATAGGAGACTTCGCACTCGGCGTCTAGAGCGGTTTTCGCTACCACCGATTTGTTCACAAGACGCATGGAGAAAAGGTCTTTTACTCCGTCAGTACCGCGAGACGTCGATTCGATTACGCCGGGGCGGTACATGTTCTTGTAATGATCATAATCCCGCACTACCATCAGGATGTCCTCGATTTTCGCGTCTGGGATGAAGCCCGCGCCAAGCCAATCGTGGATAAGTCCGTGCGGAACTTTCCTGGGTATATCCCGGCTCATGGGCGCAATATAGGGCCCGTTGGTGCGAACTTCCTCTCGCCGATCCGGCTCCTCGTCCAGCCAAAGGAAATGCGCCCCTGGCTGGAGACGCGCCTGCATGGCGTCATTGGCCGCATGAAGGTAGGCGTCCCAGGCTTCTTTCGTCTCCGGTTTCAGGGTCGCTGCATCCAGGGATGGATGAACAGGGAGCAGAATTAAAATAGCGGCCACACCAATTTTGTTAGTCATAACTGTTAACTCAGTCGGCGCAGTGGGAACGAAAAAATGATCGTTCCCATGCTTGTAACCGCACCTATCCGGGCTACGCTTTAAGTGCGCCGGCGAGCTAGCGGAGCCACTCTTCGCGCCACTCGTCACGGGCCGCGCGACGCAGGGCGGCAATTGCCAGGTCAACATGCTTCAACGCCCGGTTTCGCCACGCTCTGGCGGCGGGGTTGTCTTCCTCCCGTTCGATGTCTCGCCTTGCGCCAGATAAAAATCCTGCGATCGCGCGGAAGCGGCCGGCCCGATCCGGGTAGGTGTCGACGGGCGGGTTATCTATGAGATCCTTGCGGTCCCAGGCCGCGGCGGTGTCAATTTCCTGGATCGCGGCGCGCACATGGCTCACTGAGTCGTTCAGATCGTTCCGGACGTTGCCTAATTCACGCCAGTCCAACAAGCGTTCCGCGCGCCGCAGGTCGGTACGGGCACGCAAGTAGGCTGGATGCCGTCCCGGCGTGTCGCCGAAAGCGCCGGGAACCGCTACCAGAAATGCAACGGCAAGAGTTGAAAATCCAATCATCGTTCGTGTCATTGAGAGATCCTTTCGAAGACTTTGACTTCTACAGCTTGTCCTTCTTTAAAGGGTGAATTCTTCATCCTAAGCCTGTAAACGTATTTTGCGCAACGGGGTTTCGCAGGTGGCCCATTAAAATCCTCTCACGTCAACCGGTTAGCACCCTCGCAACCGGCGCTGGCCAGGCGAAGTCGCATAATATAAATCGAGGACCACGACCTATGCTGGGAGACCGACCATGGAGCGAATGGATACGCGAGTATTCGGCTGGCCATCGGAATCCGGTCAATCGCGTTTTTCACACGGTGGGAATCCCGATGATTGCGATCTCGGTGGCGCTGATACCGCTCGCGTTGTGGCGCCCGTGGGTGTGGGAACTGGCTGCCTGCCTTTTCCTGGCGGGCTGGATTTTTCAATTCGTCGGACATGCCTTCGAGCGGAAGCCGCCCGAATTCTTTAAGGACTGGCGGTTTCTGTTTGTCGGCTTGCGCTGGTGGCTCGCAAAGATGGCCGGTAAAGCGTGAGCGTGGTTTCGTTCTGCTTAGGAAGGCGCGCCGGCTTGTTGAGCGCGCGGGAACCCCGAACTCGCCATCACTTCTTCACTCTGCGCGCGATGCCGGTCGCAGTGCGCCGCAATCAGAAGCAGCCACTGATACAAGTCCAGCTCGCCGATCGCAGGATGCCTATAGAAGTGCCGCCTCAAATCCGCGCCGGTGCCGGCGGCGAAGTCGCGCGTCTGCCAGCGTACTTCTTCGAATTCATTCAATAGCTGCTCATCCGGCCAGCGGCCAGTCGGCGCCAGAACATCCGGCGCCTGAAGTGGAGTAGCGCGGCCTGCGACATTGGCGACCAGTAGCTCGTCTTTTCCTTGCATGGAGCTGCTCTTGGAAGAATCCGGACCTGCCTCCAGAGTCTTTTGAACGGAGCCGAGCACCCGTCCTTCGACGATCGTAATGTGCTCCAGGCATTCCGCGACAGTCCACCGGCCAGGCGCTGGACGGTGGTGCAATTGCTCGCGCGAAAGGCCTTGCGCCATGTTCAGCAAGCGCTCGCGTGATTCCTCAAGATTCTTCAGCAACAATTCACGTTCGGCAGAAGTCAAAGTCGTTCTCCCTTTTTGACGGCTCGTCGCCAGCCATTATACGCTTTGCGCCAGCCGCGCCAAAACATCCTCGAGTCAAAAACATCCTTGTTGGCACGGCTGCGGCTAATTGAGTACAATTACGTCGCTGGATTGCGCTCTGGATCCAGCATGGAGGTTTGGGCGTGAAAAAGAAGCTCAGCGGCATTTTGCTAATAGCTATTGGCCTTCTTGCTGTTCCCGTCGCGCTCGTTGCGCACCACGGCACCGCAATATATGACAACGAAAAAGCGGTGACTGCGAAGGGAACGGTGACAGAGTGGACCTGGAGCAATCCCCATTGCCTGCTCGAGTTCGACGTGAAGGATGACAAAGGAAACAGCGTGCATTGGGTGGCCGAAGTCAGCAATCCGCCGGACATGACCATCCGAGGCTGGAGCAGGAAGATGTTCAAGCCCGGCGATGAGGTGACGGTGACCATGTTCGTTGCCAAGAACGGCCAGCCCATTGGGCGAATCGCGAAGGTCGTGGTGAACGGCAAAACGTACAGCATGGGCCCGCCTCCGCCGCCCGTGGACGGCGCCGGCAAACAGTGAAGCTTCCCATGCTACAGCGTTACCCGATCTCGATCATGGTGCTGACCATCGCGTGGGTGTTACCGCTGGTCGCGGATGCACAAAACGCGCCCGCCTCCGCTCCACGGCGCGACATTTCCGGAATCTGGCAGCCGGCCCGGCCTGGCGAAGGCATCCAGCCGAATGGCGCTCGTGCCATGCCGGCGGATGGGAAGCCGGAACACCAGTTGCCTTACACGCCTCTGGGATTGGAAGCGTTCAAGCGCCATCGGCCGGCCAATGGTCCGACGGAAGTTGCCGCGGCCGAGGATAACGATCCAGCGCATATCTGCGATCCCCAAGGATTTCCGCGGGAAAATCTTTTTGAATTGCGGGCTACGCAGTTCATTCAAACGCCGCTCCAGGTGATCATGCTGTACACCTACGACAAAGTGTGGCGGGTCATTTGGACGGACGGTCGAGAGCTTCCTAAAGATCCCGACCCGAAGTGGTTTGGATATTCCGTGGGCAAGTGGAAAGACGATGTTACCTTCGTAGTCGAGACCAACGGTACGGATGAAAGAACCTGGCTGGACAACGCCGGCCGGCCACACAGCGAAGATCTCCGCGTGGAAGAGCAGTTCCAACGCATCGACCACGACACCATGGAACTGACCATGACGATCGACGATCCTAAGTTTTATACGAAACCTTGGGTGGCGCTCGACAAGTTGCGTTTCAAGTTGCTGCCGCCGAATACCGATATCCCGGAGATGATCTGTTCGCCGACGGAGACGGCGATATACAACAAGAAACATGCTTCCCGTGGCGCCAACAAATAGCCGGAACCAGGCGCGAATAGTTCTTAACTGCCTGGGCATAGCGGCTACCTACATGCTTAGCGCCCTGCCGGTGGAAGCCCAAACCAGCCCGGCGCCAAAACCGGTGATGGTAGAGGACGTCTTCAAGGACGTTCGTGTCCTCAAGGGGATTTCCGTCAACGAGTTCATGGCCACGATGGGTTTCTTTTCCGCCTCCTTGGGCACCAGTTGCACGCACTGCCATGTCGATGAGAGCGGCGGCAACTGGGCCCGGTATGCCGACGACACCGCCAATAAAAAGACGGCGCGCGCGATGATTGCCATGGCGTCCGCCATCGATAAGAGCTATTTTGCCGGACGGCGCATGCTGACTTGCTACTCCTGCCATCGCGGCGGCGAACGTCCTTTGGTGACGCCGAGTCTCGCGGAGTTGTACAGCACGCCGCTCACTCCGGAGCCGGATCAATTGCTCGCAGGCGGCGAAAACAACAAGTCCGCCGAGCAAATTCTGGACAAGTACATCCAGGCGCTCGGTGGCGAGCAGCGGCTGGCCGCTCTCACCAGCTTCGTCGCGAAGGGAGTTTTTCAAAGCTACGGAAGCCCCCAGAAGAGCCCCGTCGAAGTTTTCTTTAAAGCCCCGAACCAGCGCACCGTGATCGTCCACACATCTGAGGGAGACAGCACCACCGCCTTCGACGGCCGTGCCGGCTGGGTTGCGGCGCCTGCTACAGACCGTCCGGTGACCCTGACTGCGCTATCCGGGGACGAACTGGAGGGCGCACGGTTGGACGCGGAACTCTCCTCGCCCTCGCGGATCAAACAGGCCCTCCGCCAGTGGCGCGCAGGCAACCCGGCAAGCATCGACGATCACGAAGTGGATGTGGTCCAGGGGACCAGCGACGGGCGTTACCCCGTCAACTTGTACTTCGAATCCCAGACCGGCCTGCTGGTGCGGTTGGTGCGCTATGCCGATTCGCCGGTCGGCCTGAGCCCAACCCAAATTGACTACGCGGACTACCGCGAGATCGCCGGGATCAAGATGCCCTTTCACTGGACCGTTACCTGGCTGGACGGCCGTTCCATCATCGCACTGAGCGAGGTGCGGCCAAACGTGCCCATCGACGCCGCGACGTTCGCCCGGCCCGCTCACCGGTGATCAATACGAATGCCTCTCTCCGCACATGACCGTCTTGGCCCCTACGAAATCCTCGCGCCCCTCGGCGCGGGCGGCATGGGCGAGGTGTATCGGGCGCGCGATACCCGCCTGGGACGTGAAGTCGCGCTCAAGGTGCTCCCTCCCGAGCTCGCCAACGATACCGCGCGGCGCGCACGTTTCGAGCAGGAGGCGCGGGCGGCCGCGGCGTCCAACCATGCGAATATTCTGGTGCTGTACGACATCGGAACCGAAGACGGCATCGGTTACATGGTCACCGAACTGGTGGTCGGGGAGACTCTCGAAGCCATTCTCGAGCGGGGGCCGGTGCCCATCCGCAAGCTGCTCGACATCGCGGTTCAGATGGCGGAAGGCATGGCCTGCGCGCACGCCGCCCGCATTACGCACCGTGACCTGAAGCCCGCCAACATCATGATCACGGGGCCCGAAAGCGGTCAGCCGGGGCGCGTGAAGATTCTGGATTTCGGCCTGGCCAAGCAGGGCTCAATCGCCACCTCCGAGAAAACGGTCACGATCCACCAGACAGAACCCGGCATGATCCTCGGCACGGTCAATTATATGAGTCCCGAGCAGGCCCGCGGCAAAGACGTCGACTATCGCTCGGACCAATTTTCCATTGGGATCATTCTTTATGAGATGGCGAGTGGGAAGAAGCCGTTCGCGAAGCCGGAGACGGTGCAGACCATGTCCGCCATCCTGACCGAGGAACCGCCGCCCATCGAAACCAACATTCCGGCGCCGCTGCGCTGGGCCATCGAACGGTGCCTGGCCAAAGATCCCGGCGACCGCTACGACTCGACACGCGACCTTTTCCAGGAGTTGCGCAGTTTGCGCGATCATTTGTCGGAGGCATCCAGCACACAGCGGGCGTTGCCGGAAGTGAGTACTCCATCGCCGCGCCGCCGGGCCCGATGGCCGATTCCGGTTGCCTTTGCAGCGGGCCTCTTGGTTGCTTTCGCCGCACTGGCTTGGCGCGGTCCACAAACTCCCGATCAATCGCTCTACCTCTTCACGCCTTTTTCTTTCGATCCGGGCGGGAACACCAGACCCGTCTGGGCTCCCGATGGCAAGAGCGTCGCCTACGCTGCGCGGCAAAGCAGCGGGACCTATCAGGTGTTTCTGCGGGCGCTGGAATCGCCTTCGCCGGTGCAGATCACCCATACCTCGGAGAATGCCTTTCCCTCGGCGTGGAGTCCCGACGGCCAGCGGATTTTGTTGAACATCGACAGGAAGCCCGAGAGCCTCTGGTCCATTGCGAAAGTCGGCGGCGAGCCGGAGATGGTGATGACCATGCCACCCGAATTGATCACCGGCGACACGTCCCCCGATAACAAGGCGAGCGCGATGCTGGCCCGGAAGGAGGGACACGTGGGAATCTGGATCAGTTCGCCTCTGGGGTCGCCCCCGAAACCGTACGTGCCCGCACCCTTCACCGCCAGCGAGGTCTTCAACAGCCCTCAATTGAAGTTTTCTCCGGACGGGAAGTCTATTCTGCTACTCATCAATCGTAAGCGGGAGGAAGCCTGGCTGCTGCCGTATCCGCCGAACCCCTCGAGGCCTCCGCGCCAGGTCTTGAGTAATCTGGAATCTTTAGACGGCACCCCCGAGTTCTCGTGGATGCCGGACAGCCGCCATATTGTCCTTTCGCTTGCAACCACTGCTAATGGCTCTTCGCAGCTCTGGATGGCCGACACCCGCTCGGCGGAGCGCTTCGCGCTGACCAGCGGCACCACCGCGCGGCTGGCGCCCGCGGTCTCCCCCGACGGGAGCAAACTGATCTTTGCCGAAACAACTGGAAACTTCGACATCGTGTCCGTGGATTTGGCCACGGCAACGGCGCATCGGATGATGTCAACCGCGCGCAACCAGTCCATGCCCACCTGGGCCGCGAAGCAGCCGTTACTCGCGTATGTGACCAATCGAAACGGTCCTGATGAAATCTGGCTCCATGCCCCAACCGGGCCTGACCGGGCCGTGGTGATGCATTCCGATTTTCCGCCGGATACGACCGAGTGGTTCATGGGGCCGGCGATGTCCCCAGACGGCGACCGCATGATCTTCAGCCGTGTCGAACGCGGTAGCGGCGGCGTGCACCTTTGGATTTCCGCCGTGGCGAGCCGCGCGGTGGTCCGGCTGACGAACGACGACGGCACGGAAGCTCCCGGCTCCTGGTCTCCGGACGGCAACTGGTTCACCTACTTCCGACTTCTTAACGGGAAAGCCGACCTCATGAAGGTGAAGACCACGGGACAGGCCGCGCCGGTGTTGCTCGAAGCCGATGTGAAAGACAGCAACGTCCCGGCTTGGTCTCCCACCGGAGAATGGATCGCGTTCAGCAGCAATCTGATCTCAGCGGACGGCGCTACCAGTCGATCCATTGGCGATCATCACAGCCCGTACTATATGTTCTCAAGCGACGGCAAACTCCTTTATGGCCTGCGATCCGATAAAGAACGTGAACTGTTCTTCTCGGTCGACATTGCCAGCGGCGCCGAGAAGATCCTGGGCGATCTGGGCAGGGAGTTCCGCCCAAATAGCAATCTCAACCCGGCCATACGGTTCAGCATGGCTCCCGATGGCAAAAGTTTCGTGTACAGCGCGGGTAATTTTAAACGAAATCTGTGGATGCTCGAAGGCTTTGCCCGAGAGCGGAGCTTTTGGTCGCGTCTGGTCCCTTGACGGTCCCGTTCTTACTTGCCTACGTAACTCACGCGCCAGATGGCCAGGGAGCTGTCGTCGGTGACATAGAGCGCGCCATCTTTTCCCACTGCGACGCCCACGGGCCGGCCCCAGGCCTGTCCATCGGGTCCGAGAAACGTAAGGAAATCCTCGTACGCTCCGCTGGCATGGCCCTTATCCAGGGGCACTCGGACTACTTCGTGTCCCGATTCATGTGCCCGGTTCCAGGAGCCGTGCTCAGCGGCAAACAGATCGCCGCGATATTCCGCCGGAAATTGTTTGCCATCGTAGAAGGTGAGCCCAAGCGAAGCGTTGTGCGGCTGCATCAACACGTCGGGGACCAGCACCTTGTCCTTCAATTCCGGATGCTTGCCCTCCAGCCGCGGATCCTGATGGCCGCCGATATAGAACCATGGCCATCCATAAAAGCCGCCCGGCGTCACGTGAGTGATGTAGTCGGGCACCAGGTTGTCGCCCAGCGCATCGCGTTCGTTCACCGAGCACCAGATCTCCCCGGTCTCGGGATTCAAGCCCAATCCGACCGGATTGCGAATACCGGAGGCATATACGCCGACGAACTTTCCTTCCGGCGTGTATTCCAGAATGTTGGCGCGATGAATCTCTCCGGGATGCGTATCCGGATCGTCCACGTTGCTTCCGGAACCCACCGCCACCAGCATCTGCTTGCCATCTTTCGAGAACACAACGTCGCGCGTGGAGTGACCTCCCGACGGCAGCACCGGGATCAAAATTTCGGCGGGCCCGGTGGCTTTCATATCGCCATTCTTGTACGGAAATCGGACCACGGAAGCAGTGTTGCCAACGTAGACCCACTGAGGGTTTGGCCCAGGCGGATAAAAGTTCAGACCGAAGGCGCCCTTCTGGCCGGTGGCGAAGGTTTCCACTTGCCGCGGCTTGCCATCGGGCGTGCGGCCGCGAAGCACCAGGATTTCGCCGGCTCTGGTCTCGGTAACGAAGAAATCGCCGTTGGGAGCAACGCGGATCTGTCGCGGGCCCTTCAGCTCGTCCAGGTACAGCTCCACCTTGAAGCCAGCAGGCGCCGCGGGCAGCGCACCGGCAGGCCGGGCCGCGATCTCGCTATTCCTTCCCGATTCGGTTGCGAAAGGCTTGGGAAGATCGTCCGCGGTGATCTTCCGAAACGTGCCCGGCTTTAAATCCTTGGCATCGACGAAAGCGCTCTTGCCCGTGATTAAATTGGTGATCTTGCCCGCATCGCCTTTGACCAGCATGCCAAACGCCAGCAGGAACGCTCCGCCGGCGAACATCCAACGCACCTTGTTCATAGTGCCTCCCATTGTAAGTCTGCTGGCTGCTTCAATATCGTTCCGCGTCGCTGGCCGGTGACAGCGGGTTCACGGGAGCCGCCTGGCCATCGATGGTCGACCCGTTGTAGCCAAACGCCTTTACGGGTTCAAGGAAATCATGCGGGAAATTCAGCTGCGGCTTGGAAACGTCGTCCAACGCCGTGATCTGTTCCGCCGTCAGCTTCACCCGGAGCGCGCCCAGGTTGTCCTCCAGTTGATCCATGGTCCGCGCGCCGATGATAGTGGACGCGATTCCCGGCCGCTGCAGAACCCACGCCAGAGCGGCTCGCGCCTCCGTTGTCCCGGCTTCGCGCGCTATTGGGGTGAGCACGTCGAGAACCTGGAACGCTTGCTCGGTGAACGCTCGCGATACAAACATCCCGCGTCCGGGAGTCGCAGTCTTCACAGACTCGCGCGTGTACTTGCCGGTTAGCATCCCGCTCTTGAGCGGCGACCACGGTGTGACGCCCAGCCCCAACTCCAGCGCTGCCGGAATCAGTTCGCCTTCAATGGTCCTCTCTAGCAGCGAGTATTCCAATTGCAACGCAATGAGCGGCGTCCAGCCTTTCAAAACGGCCGTGGTCTGCGCCTGCGCCACCTTCCACGCGGGCGTGTCGGAGAAGCCGATGTAGCGAACCTTGCCCGCGGCCACCAGATCATCCAGCGCTCGCATGGTCTCTTCGATGGGCGTGAAGTGATCCCAGAAGTGCATCCAATAAAGGTCGATGTAATCAGTTTGCAGGCGCCGCAGCGAATGTTCGCAGGCCGAGACCAGCGATTTGCGCCCTGCGCCGCCACCGTTCGGATCGCCGCGGTACATGTTGGTCAGGAACTTGGTCGCAATCACCAATCGGTCGCGCCGCGAAGGATGACGTCCGATATGGTCCCCGATAATCGCTTCAGAATGGCCTTTCGTGTAGCCGTTCGCTGTGTCAATAAAGTTGCCGCCCAAATCGATGTAGCGATCCAGAATCTGTTTCGACTCTTCGACGTCGGAGCCCCAGCCCCACTCTTTCCCGAAGGTCATCGCCCCGAGGCAAAGGGGGCTCACGCGTACGCCGGAACGGCCGAGAGAAACGTAATTTTGCAATGGCATAGTTGTTTAACTACAGCCAGCTTATCCAAACGACGCCCGGCCTGGCGCTGCCATCGCTTGGTCCCCAGTGGGATAGAATCATCTGAAACTGGACAGATGGCTATCCAACTGAAATCCGTCGATGTGGCAGTGATCGGATTGGGCGCGGCGGGCGGCGTCGCGGTGCTTCCGTTGGCGCGCGCAGGGCTGAAGGTTGCCGGCATTGCAGCAGGCACTTGGATGAGTCCCAGTGACTATCACGCCGACGAGATCTACAACAATGTTCGTCGTCGAGTGACTTCGGTTCCCAAGGCTCAGCGAGAGATCCCGACGGTGCGGGCATACCCTTCCGAAAAAGCACGGCCGGCCGCGGCGCAGCATCCCATGATGAACGCCGTGGGTGGAACGTCGATCCATTATTGGGCGCAGAGCTGGCGGCTGAAGCCTTGGGATTTTAAGACACGCTCGGAATCGATCCGGCGCTACGGCCCTGGTTCCATTCCCAAAGGATCCACGCTCCAGGATTGGCCGATCACCTACGATGAGTTGGAGCCATACTACGACACCATCGAGTGGGAGGTGGGCGTCTCAGGAAAAGCCGGCAACCTACAAGGCAAGATCGATCCGGGCGGCAACATTTTTGAAGGCCCTCGCCGGCGCGAATATCCGATGCCGCCCCTGCGCAGCACGGAATTCATCGATCACATGTTCGATGCCGCCAAGCGCATCGGCTGGCACCCGTTTCATCCGCCCGCGGCGATCAACACGGAGCGTCGTGATAATCGTCCCGGCTGCGCCTACCACGGCTTTTGCGCAACGGGAGGCTGTCACATCAATGCGAAGGGCTCCACCGCCGTCACCACCATTCCCGCGGCGCTCAAAACCAAAAACCTGACGATCTTCGATCTTGCTCATGTGACACGAATCGGAGCCGATGCGAACGGGCGCGTTACCGGCGTAAGCTACATCCGAAACGGGCAAGAGTATTTCCAGCCTGCGAAAGTTGTGCTGCTCGCGGGATACACGTACGAAAACACGCGACTGCTGCTGCTTTCCAAGTCGCGCGCTCATCCGATCGGTCTGGGGAATCGTCGCGGTCAGGTTGGAAAGCACTTCTTCGCGCATTATCAAACGGCGGCTACGGCCCTGTTTCCTTTTGACGTGAATCTCTGGTACGGCCTCCCGGCCCAGGGAGTTACCGTGGACGATTTTGCCGACGACGCCTACGACCACACCAATCTCAATTTCATCGGCGGCACCAGTCTGCACGCGCGCACCGAGCGCCACGCCATTGAGGGCGCGGAGATGTCGAGCTATGGCAAGGCTCCCAGATGGGGCGCGGCGTGGAAGAAATTTGTCCATGAGAACGCGGCCAGGGTCGCGAATAGCTACCTACAAACCTCTTCGTTCCCCTACGAGACGTGTTACCTGGACCTTGATCCCGAGGTGAGAGATCCGCTGGGCGATCCGGTGTGCCGCATCACCACCGGCGGACCCAAGCACAACGAGGCGAGCGCGGTCCGTTACGCACATCAAAAAATCGAGCAATGGTTTCGTGAGGCGGGCGCCATCGCGGTGGAAGCCAGCGACTCGGGCGTACCGGCACTTACAACTCACGCCTACGGTGGCACCCGCATGGGTGACGATTCCGAAGCGAACGTTGTGAATCGCTGGGGCTTTTCGCACGAGATTCCCAATTTGGGTATCCTGGGCGCTTCGGTGATGGGCACCAGCGGCGCTCGTAATCCGACGCTGACGGCCCAGGCGCTGGCTTGGCGCACGGCTGAGTATGCCGTGAAGAACTGGAAGGCTTTCACGTAAAGTGTACGGATTTCGATTACTTGCCGGTCAGGTGCGACGCATCTTTTTCATTTTCCTGACACACGAATTCGATTAACTCCGTGTCAAGCATGATGCGGTGGTGCACTTTGACGGTCCACGGCTTGGTATAGGCTTTCGGATCATCGACAGTGATTTCGATTTCCATATTGCCGTAATTCACCCGCCGGAACCGCTCGGTCATTTTTCCGGATTCCGTCAGCGGGCTGCCCTCCACATCCAGCCATCCATCATCCCGGAAGCCGCTGGTCTGAACCACCAGCGTGTCTCCGTCCCATTTCCCCGTGGAGTAGCCGTACCACCAGGGATCTGCATCCTTGCTAGGCAACGGCCGCCCGTCCAGGAAAATCTGCCGGACGCCTGCGTTCGCTTCGTATAAAATCACGATCAATCCGGGACTCTGGATGATCTTTCTCGGCTCGGGATGCGTGTCCAGTTGTCCCAGGCCGATCGGCAAGCAGTGGGCGTCGGGATTATCCTTGTTGTCTTCGGCGACACGCTGGTTACGGAGCTCCGCTGCCCACGGCTGAAACGGCAGACCATCCTTGAGCGTAGAACCGATATCGAAAAACTGAAGCAGTCCGGGAATGCGCACGCCGATGCCAGGGGATCTCGCCCCCGCGACAGGCGCTGGCCCGGGCCGCGCATCGGGACTGTCGACGAACTTCCAGATTCCGGAAAGATCCGGCTTGCCATCCGGCGTCCGAGGGGCGGGCGCGCTCAGGTCCGGCTTTCCGTCAGCGGTCTTCGGAACTCCCGCAGTGGCATGAGCCGGCCACTGTGCAAAGAGTCCTGAAGACGCAGCCGCCAGAAGCATCGCAGCTGCGGCGAAAAGCTTCCTGAGATTGACTGGCCCGTTCATCGAAGGTACCCATCAACTTACTCCGCGACGACACGCCTGTCAATCGAGGGGAGCGCTGGTGTCAGGGCGCGCTCGAAATCGTGATCGAGCCAGCCGATCCGTTCCAGTAGTAATTCTGTGACCATGTCGAATTGAACACGCCCACATCCACGGAGTAGGTGCCGGTTGGCAGGCTCGACGGCGAAGCCCAAGTGGAGGAGAACTGCAGCGTCTGGCCGGCTGTGAAGTTCTGGCCAGTCCAATAGGTGGTCATAACCGCGGCGCCTGATTGATTGAAGACCTGCACCTCGACAATTGAATTGGAGAGCCCCCCGGTTCCGGTGTCGGTGACCGAGACCGCTATATTGGTGGCGCCTCCCGCCGCGAACGTCGAAGGAGTGGGAGTCGCGGATGACGTGAAGGTGAGATTCGAGTTTACGGTGATGGTCGCGGCCGAGGCGTTCCAACTCCACAATTGATCGGTAAAGCTGTACACGCCGATCTCGACGGTGTAGGCGCCCGCGAGCGATGGAACGAGCGGGACCTGGTAGCTGCGGGATTGACCGGAGGTGAAGTTCTGCCGCGTGAAGTTTTCCTTGAGCGCGATAGCGCCCGTTGGATCGAGAACCGCGACATGTACAATACCGTTGGTCAACATATTGGCAGTGTCTTTCACGGTGACGGCGATGGCCGTTGAGACGCCTTGCGTCACGGGATTCGGACTCGCGCTGGCCGAAGAAGTGAACCTCGGCGGGACAATCGGCGTCGCTGCAATTTGGGCTGAGTTGGGGCTGGCGCCGTCGGAGTTGGCGCCCGTAACGACGTAGTAATAGGTTGTCCCGTTGGTGAGACCGGTATTCTTGAAACTCGTCGGCGAACTGCCTACGGTTCCAACCGGCGAGTAGGGACCGCCGCTCGCGGCGCCGCGCTTCACCGTGTAGCTGGTCGCGCCGCCCGTGGCCTTCCAGGTTATGGTGACAGTGCCGTTGCCCACGGTGGCCGCAAGTCCGGTGGGCGCGCTGGGGGGCGAGAGCACGCTACCCGCCGGGATCACGAACAGTGTGATGCTTTGGGACGGTACGGTGGTGGAGACAGAGTTGTTCACCACGTTCACGTTGGCCAGTTGGGCGATCGATGTTTGGGAAGCCGAATTGATTTGCCAGGCCTGCGCCGTTCCGGAGGTTGAAAAATTGGCCAGGCTGAGTGTTACGGGAGTGCTTCCCTGCTGCTTATTGATCACCATCACCGTCAACGCGCCGTCTGACGAACGCACAGACGCAAAGGCCGATAGATTGTCCGGATTGGCTACGCTCGCCTCCACGCTGGTATCGCCGAACGTGGAATCCTTGCCGTCGTAGTTGCGATAGATCTGGCTGGCAAGATAGGTCACGTAGTAGGTGGTCGGGTTGGTGCCGGTATTCTCGGCGACCGTCCAACGGGTTGCCAGATCGAAGCCCTGGCGCCCATAAATGCCGAGCACGTCGGCCTGCGTGGTGGCGCCGTTCAGATTCGGTTCGTCGCCCCAATTGTATTCGGTGCAGCCGATCTCGAGTCCCGGATAATACTGGCTCACCATGGCCTTCATCGTGGGAATCCAGTTGATCACGCGGCCATTAATGCCGATATCGCCATACCAGGAAGGATCCTGGAATGTTGGGTCCCACAAGATGCGTGTTTCCCGATTGCGATACTGCTGCCCGGCGAGAGAATCGTCGTTACTGGCCGGAGCGCCGTTGTAGCAATGAATGGTGAGCACATCCAGCAGTTTCGTTCCCGTTTGCTGCTGATAAGCGTACAGTTTCTGCAGCAGCCAGGGATAGTAATACGTCTGGTTATGGGTGTTGTAGTCCGAGTTCGCCGCGGAAAATCCGTTGGCTTGATCGAATCCGCTGGCATACATGGCCCACCAGCTCCACTCCTCAAAGCCAAGTATCTTCGCGGACGGATCGGCGGACCGGATGGTGCTGGCGTACACCACAATTTTGTTGTACATCTCCTGGTAGGTGGCCGGGCTGGGGTGAACGTCGCGCTGCGTTTGATACCACAACGACGGCTCGTTATCGAGAACGTAATATTTGATGCCGGTCGATGTTGTGGCGGGACCAAACTTGGATACAAAATGCTGCAACCATCCTTGTTGAATGGTAGTGGTGTTCGCTACGCCCGTGTCCAGCGGATTATTGCCGGTGATGTCCTGTCCCGTCGCCGAGCTGACGCCGTTGCCCGCATCGGAATTATAGGGATCAGTCGCTGTGCTGTGGCCCATACTTCTTCACCGAAAAGCCTTCCTGCGTGCTTCGATTCGGTCCGAGGTTCGCAAGATAGTCGATCATCGGAATGGTGAACAGAGGCTCGGCGCCGAGGTTGGCGCGCGTGGTTGCGACATAAGCGTCGGCAGATCCCGCGGGTGTGCCGCTGCCGTCGGGGTACGTCTCGAAATACCAGTCGGCGGCGGCCGAGTGAGCATCAATCTGCCAGTTGTACCGGCTGGTGGCATCACCACCCCAGCGGTTAAGCGGGGCGTTCAGGGTCGTCATATCATTGGCGCTGCCGTAGGCGATGCCGTAGATATCGGGATTGATGGCGTGCTGGTTGGCGCTGGCATCCACATTCACGGTTGTGGCTGGATTCTGCGCACAACCCTGCACTGCACTGAACAGGACAGCACCGAACAACGTGATCGCAGCCCGAATTACTCGGTGGTTCAACATCTGAATATTCCTCTCACTCGGCGCAATATGCTGATCCGAATCGCGATGATACTTGGTCAATCGTAGTTCTAGTACTTTGAGTAATCAATAGAACTAAATACTTAGGCTGGTGCCGAGGTATTTGACCTAAGCGCTGAAAAAAAAGGAAAACCGCTTGCTAACGCGCCACCCGTCCGGTGTTCTGCGAGTCGACGTTCTCCAGTGCACGGCCACCCCGGCGGGAGTCTTCGACCGGATGTTCCCAGGGTGCACGACCTCCTGTCGTCTTCGAATGTGCTGCTGGCCTTCCGGTCGTCTTCGGGTGTGCTGCTGGCGCGCGGCTCATAATGACGGCTGCGGTTACCGAGCCGCGACCGTGAGGGAGTCGGTCAGGGATTTGACACCCACTTATTCACAGCTTAAAGTTGGGGCGTGGACCCATCACGCGTCGGCAACCAGTCGAGCGCGCGGCCCTACCAGGTTCACCTCCTTTACCTCCATAACGGAAACAGATCAACGCGGCCGCGTCGCGAATCGCGGATCAGATCCGGCACGCGGCGTCGGCGCGACATCAGCTGTTCGAGCGTCGCCTCGAGCGCGGCCGCGTCCTCGGCCAGCCATTCGGTGGGGATCTGCTGTTGGGCCCTACGGACGACTTCCTCTGGAAAATTCACCACGCGATTGAGCCACGGTTGGAAGTCCTCCCACCCCCGCACTTTTTGATAGACGCTTGGCCGGAAGTAGAGACCCTGGAGGGGCGAATCCGGAAATGTCCATTGCGGACCGTCGAAGACATAGCCGTGGTCCATCATGTGGGCGACGAACCCTGCACGCGGCACACCGGGCGGCGACCATTGACGCAATTGCGCGCGAAAGAAGATGGACTGCCGAGCGTCCGCGTTGCCCATCCATTTATCGAAAGCCAATACGCCTGGAAACTCGCCGACATTCACGACCTTATCGAGCAGCGCGTCCGGCAGAAAGTCGTAGACCGTGACTTTGTCCGGATCGCCTGGATAGCGCGACCCGAAGTGCGAGCCGGGTTTCACGGCCTCACGCCGCGAGCGCAGTTGGATGTAGATGTCGGGAGTGGCATCGAGAAACTGGGGCGTGAGGTTGACAATGTTGGTTGGGGGCGTTGAGATTTCCAAGTGGGTCAGAAAAACTGAAGCTATCCACTCATTGATCAGAATACGGCGATGCTGCGGATTGTTGCGAAACTTGACCACATAGAAATGACCGTCGTCGCACTCAAGCAGATGAGCCTGCGCGCTTCCGCGCATTTTTCGTATAAGGCGCGTCGCGTTGGCTTGCATAGAACTGTTATTGTGCAAAGCCGGCGGGCTTCTTCTCGCTGGTGAACGTGACTCAAATGCCCTAGATCCAGCCGCTCGACGAGGTATCACCTCGTGCGAAGAATGAAGGCTCCGTCTCTTCGCTACCACGCCAAACGGGGCTGGTCGGGTGTTCGGATTGAGGACCAGGCCACTTGCGGCCCCGAGGTCGCAGCCTGCGAAAGTAGAGCAGATCTAGGTGAGCAAGCCGCCATGCCCCAGGCAGGCCACTTCCCAGCCTGAGACACGGTAGCGGGCCAGCATCGGCGGCAGCATTAAATCCACGACGTTGGGTTTCGCCGAGCGGAAGCAGCCGGGAGCGGACACGATAGGGACATCGTCTTTGTAGCCGAGCAGGAAAAGATTCCCCGGTTCCACGGGGGCCAGGAAGCGCTCAATGTGTGATCCGGCCCGAACCATGGCCCGGCCAATTACGTCGTCCGGACCCGCCGGCGCCGTGGTGGATGCGATCAATACCACGGTTGGCTTGGCGCGGAGCAGATGCTGGAGCGAACGGGCTACGACGCTTTCCTCTTCCACCGACGAGAGGACAAAGCTGGCGCAGGTTCCGATGCGATCCAAACGCTGACGCATGATATTTTCAAACAACTGCCGGGCCCGTTCTCCGTTGACCGGGTCAGTATACAGAATGGCCACCGCCGGGGTGCGGACCGGCCGTGCCTGCAAAATGGGACCTCTCTCTCTCACGATCGAAATCATCGCGTCCAGTTCCGGCTTAGCAACCGCGAACGGAGTGCTCTTGACAGTAGCCACCCGATGCCCGGCGCGCGCATAAGAAAAATTGAGAGACGTGGCGATGGCCATGCTGGCCGTACAATTGATCTGCCTTAAGAGCTCATCATCCACCAGGACGCAACACGGCTCGGTGGTAAATAAGTTCGCCCTCCCTCCAGCGGCAAGACGGATTTCGAGCGCTCCACAGCCGATTTCGCTCGCGACCTGCATGACAGCGTCGTCCTCGCCAACTTCGCCTTCTTCCAACTCGGTGACCCAGACCTCATTCATCCCTTCGGTCTCGAGCATCCGAGCGTCTTCTTCGCTGATCACATGGCCCTTCGCCAGCAATTTCTTGCCGCCGGCGCGAAATATCGTGCAGCAAAGTATCCTTCCGGTTGATTCCCTAACCTCAATGGTCTGTGCCTTCATAGACCGCATGATCCCTCCCGGATCCTTGTCGAACGAGCCAAACTTACTGCGCATCCCTTTTATGCAAAAGACCAAGACTCTCGGAAGGGCCAAGTCTGTACGCAAGAAGGCCCAGTACAGCTTGCAGGTCGCTGGAGAAGAGCCCCCATTCCGATGCGCTCGCTGCCGCAGGCCTCAACCGCTCCTGCAAATTCTCGTGGATCCATCGCTGAAGCAAATTCGCAATCGTCGTGTCATTAGTGCCGCATTCGCACGCGAGGTATTCCGCGACGTCTGCCATCTGCATGGCCAGACTTATGCCGAGCCAAGCGGAGAATATCTCGCAGTGTTTCGCTTGAAGAGCTGCGTCTATTTGTTCTTTTCCGTACAGCAGTTCCGCTAGCGGATCGACGTTATGATCGCGCAGCAGGTCGGCCAGGAATACCAATTGCCCGAATGCTGATGGAATTGGCGAGAGAGCCAAGTTGACGAAGTCCGAAGCGTCGAACTCGCCGACAAAGTCTTTTTCTACCACGAGGCGTGAGCCTGATCAATATTACGAACCTCGAGCGGACGACGCTATCGAGAGGAACAGGAATTTCGTGTAGAACTAGTTAGTCTGTTTCTGTCGTGGTTTGTACTACCAGGCTCGGCGATAACTCCCCTGGGATTTGTGGATGGTTGCGTTTGACGAACCTGAGGAATATCATGCCCCACAGAAAATGAGTGACATACGACACCTCTTTGAGGGCGGATTCGGACGGTTCGAGGGTTCCGGTTTGTGCCCGTTACGGAGCCAGAATGTGGCAAGTGGCACGAGAAGTCAAAGTGGGGTATCGCGGGATCGCGAAGCTGAGTGGAAAAAGACAGCAATTGCCAGGCTCCTTTTGGTCTGATCGGCGCTTTGACGGCAAGTCTGAGCGGCCTGTCCGGAGGGTAAAATGAACGAAGCTAAACCCGACCTCTCGCGCCTGGCCGAGCTGGCAGGAAGCCTAGGTCCGCACCAGCATCTCTGCCTCCTCTACGACACCAAAGAAGAGCAGTTTGCCGCGGCGTTGCCCTTTCTGAGCGCCGGTCTTGCGCGTGGTGAAAGATGTCTCTACATTGCGGACGAGAACCGTGCCGCTGCTGTCCTGGGTGCTCTGCGTAAAGGTGGGACGGACATCGATCATTCCCTTCGGAGCGGTGCGCTGATTTTAGCTGACAAACGAGAGACCTATCTTAAGCACGGGCGCTTTGATCCGGATTTGTGGATAGATTTTCTCTCCCAAGCAGCAGAGAAGGAAGGTGCCGGCAAGTTTTCCGGTGTGAGAACACTCCTTGGGGAAATGACCTGGGCGCTTGGGGAAGACACATCACCCGATAGTCTGGTCGAGTATGAAGCCAAGCTTACCTACTATGTCCGCGATCACGATGTCAGAGTTCTTTGCCAGTATCACCGCGAGCGCTTTTCGGCGCAGCTCATACTGGATATCATTCGGACTCACCCGGTTGTAGTTTATGGCGGCATTATTTGCCAGAACCCATATTACGTTCCTCCCGACGAGCTTCTAAAGCCTAATCAAGCATCGCTGGAGGTCGATCGTCTCTTAAACAACATTCTGAAATGGGAGAATTCGCTCGATCAGATGCGTGCGCTGGCAGCCCGGCTCCAGACGGCACGAGAAGATGAAAGGACCAGAGTTGCCCGGGAAATTCACGATGAGCTGGGACAGGCGTTAACGGCCATCAAGCTTGAATTTACGGCTCTGCTTCGAGATCTCCCCGCGGTTGAAAGCCAGGTAAATCAGAGAAGTCAATCCATCTTGGCCCTCTTGGATGAGGCGATTCAATCTATCCGAAGAATCGCGACGGAACTGCGACCCGGAATCTTGGACGACCTCGGTCTGGTGGCTGCGGTGGAGTGGGCGGCCGAAGATTTTCAAGTCCGAACCGGTATCAAATGCCACCTAGACCGGCCCGATGCAGACATCGCGGTGGATACGGAGAGTGCCACGGCGCTGTTTCGCATCGTCCAAGAGGCGCTGACCAATGTTGCGCGGCACGCGAACGCCAGTGAGGTGAATATACGGCTGGCTGAAGAGCACGGCCGGCTAACCCTGGAGGTCCGCGATAATGGCCGTGGGATCGGCGACGAAGAGCTGTCAGGCAACCGATCGCTTGGAATCCTGGGAATGCGAGAACGGGCTCTGCTGGCCGGAGGAGAACTCACGATTAGCGGGTCGCCACGACTAGGGACCACCATAAGAGTTCGAATTCCCCACTCCGATGGTGGAAAGGCCGGTGCAGACAAATGATCCGGGTCCTGATCGCCGACGATCATGCCATTCTGCGCAAGGGTCTGAGAGAGATCTTGATGCGCGCGCTGCAGGGCGCAGTATGCGGCGAAGCTAACGACGCGGAACAGGTTGTGGCCCAGGTCCAGAGCCGCGAGTGGGATGTGGTCATTCTGGACGTTTCCATGCCCGGGCGAAGCGGGCTGGACGTGTTGAGGGACCTGAAAGTCTTGCGGCCGAAACTTCCCATATTGGTGTTGAGCATGCATCCGGAAGACCAGTACGGCAAGCGAATCCTCAAAGCAGGAGCTGCCGGTTACCTGAATAAGGAAAGCGCGCCCGAGGAATTGATCCAAGCCATTCGCAGAGTGCTCGCCGGGGGCCGTTACGTAAGCCGAGCGCTTGCAGAAAAGCTCGCCTTGGACTTGAACGATAACCCCAAGCGTGAAGGTCATGAAGCCTTGTCGCATCGAGAATTCGAAATCCTGCGGATGATTGCGCTAGGGAAAACAGTCGGCCAGATCGCTGAAGAATTGCACTTGGGCGTGTCAACGGTGAGTACATATCGCGCCCGCATCCTGGAAAAGATGAGAATGACGACCACTGCCGAGCTAATGCACTACGCGCTGCGCCATCACGTTGTGGATTGAAGCGGCCGAGCTCGCGGCTCATACGGCGGCGGATTGGACATGTTCGACGGCGGCGTTCAGCCTCAGAATATTTCTTCCGCTCGGGTTGGGCGCGATGCATGCTCGTCCGAATCTTCATGCTACTGGGCTAATCTTAGTTTCCCCTCCCACCTACAGCGATTTGACACCCACTTATTCACAGCTTAAAGTTGGGGCGTGGACCCATCACGCGTCGGCAACCAGTCGTTTGGCAATCAGGCCTTCGGGCCAGCTTCCATCGCAGTAGAAAACGCCCGATTCATGAGCCGTGTGTACGGCTGGATGACGGGTGGACTTTGTCTCACCGGCGCAGTGGCTTGGGACGTATCGGGTAACCCGCAGCTGGTGCAGACGATTTTCGGCAACCCGGCGCTGTTGTGGGGTTTGATCATCGCCCAACTCGGGGCCGTGGTGGCGCTTTCGTGGCTCATCAACAAGATCAGCGGCATCACCGCGACGCTCATCTATTTTCTATACGCGGGATTAACCGGGCTCACACTGTCCAGCATCTTTCTGATCTACACAGGCTCCAGCATCGCGGAAGTTTTCGGCGTTACGGCTTTTGGTTTTGCGGGCCTCAGCGGCTTCGGATTCGTGACGAAGCGGGACCTCGGCCCGGTGGGCTCTTTCTGCATGATGGGCTTATTCGGACTGATCGGCTTTGGTCTGCTATCCATGATCTTCCCGAGCGTGATGACGGCGGGCGCCAGCTTCGTGTTTTCCATCGTCGGCATCATCGTATTCGCGGGACTCACGGCCTACGATACCCAGAAGATCAAGGGGATGAACGTTCCCGGCAACGAAGGAACCGACGCCGGACGCAAGACAGCGATCTACGGCGCCCTGAGGCTATATCTTGATTTCATCAACCTGTTCCTCAGCCTGCTGCGGCTGATGGGAGGACGCAGACGGTAGCTACTTTCGCGGGTCGAAGCGCACTTCCACCTCGGTATTCACTGTGGCCGGATGGCCGCCCTTGAGCGTGGGTTGATAACGGAACTGAGACCACGGCACCGTCTCGCAGAGTTCCGCGCCGCTGTCGAGCTCCGCAATCTTGCCTTTCTCGTCGATCACGACTTTGCAGTGAACCGTTCCGCCCTCCGGTTCCCAGAGCGGCGCGGTCAGGGCGGTGGGTCCCTGAACCCGGAGAGCGCTTTGTTTATCCGCCGTAACGGTGACGGTGGGGGCTTCCTTCTCCACGGACTCGGCATCCTTCTGCTGTTTCGAGGAATCGGCGGCGCTGGTAGCGGGCTGGATGCTGGTCACCAGAAATACGGGCCTGGCGGGAAAGCGTTTCACCTTGGCGCGCAAACTGCTGGAGTAAGAATCCACCGCATCAAAGGCCAGCCCGGGCCAAGCCGTCCGTACGACATGGTCGCAGCTTGATCCCAGCGGATAGCCGTTCTTGCCCTGATCGGGATCGCCAATCGCATCGATGGCCTTTTGCGCATAGACGCCCTCGGCGATGTACTCCTTCCCGGGGTCCACCTGAGCGGCCTTGTCGAAGAAGAGGCGGTAGCGATTCAGGCCATCCACAAGATAGACGGAGGGTCCACCCGCGTTCAGAGAGGCGTCCAACTGGGTGGTTTCGGTGAGAACCACCTGAGCCTTCCCCTGGATTTTGTCTGGCGGGGGCGCGGCTGGCTTGGTGGACGGCGCGCTGGAGCAGCCGGCCAATCCGGCGAGAGCGAATATCATGAAACAAAAAACGTACGTATTGCGGGTCATCGTCTGTGCCCTCGCATTCAAGAAGTTTGTACGAATCCGACGTTATCACAGGGCATGGGCGGTGACAACCGAACCATCCATAAACTTTCGTGACGCACAACGGCGCTTCCTCCTCTCGCTGATCGAGATCCACCACGGGCACCCGCTGATGCTTGCGCGCCAGGGAATCATCTCCCAAGAAATCGCTCGAAACTAGCACTCCATCCGCGGCACTTTACCGAGTGAAAACCGCCTGCAGCAGATTGCTTACGGGATAGTTTACGAGAGGAGAGGTTTGACCTCCCCACCCAGGCCTTTGTAGCCGTTCTTCATCCGCTCCTCGATTATGGCCCAGACCTTCGGATCGCAACCTTTCCACTCGCCCACCGCTCGGTTTCCGAGATAGGGCAGATCGGCAACGCCAATTTTGCTCGAGAAAAAGCCGCCGACTGTCAGATCCCGGAACTTGGAAAAGAAGATGACCCAGGGACGGTCGGCTGCAGCAGCGCGTGCCGGCCAGGCGATCCGGTCCAGGATTTGTTTCTGCTGATCGGGGGAAGCGGCGGCGAAATCGGTCTGAAACAACCGGTTCGATTCGTGATCCAGCCACTGCAGTCCGCCCAGAATCTGAGCGATGAAATTCTCGTTTCCATCCTCGCGATTGCGGAAGTCCAGCCAGTCGTCGAGGAACTGGGGAACGCCGGCCTCGGTGGCGCTGCCACTCACTTCATCGGCGGGGATGATGAGATCGCAAAGCACATGCACCGTGCGCCACTGGCGATCGTCGAAGACCTTGCGTTTATAGGGCCCATTCGCGGCGGAGGCCGCTTGGCCCGTCAGAGCGGTAACCGCGGGCACTGAACCGATGATCTGAAAAACGTTGCGCCGGCTTATGTCCTTCATGAATTCCCCTTATTCTACACAGCGAGATTCCGCTTTTTCACCTGATCGGCAATGTATTCCGACGTGCGCCAGCCGAGCGCGGTGATGCTCAGCGTAGGGTTCTTGTCGGCATTACTGACAAACGGCGCGGCATCGGTAATGAAAAGATTCTTGCAATCCCATGCCTGGCAGTACGGATTCAGCACGGAGGTCTTCGGATTGTCGCCCATCTTGGTGGCTCCCACCTCGTGAATAATCTCACCACCCTTGGAAATGCCCCAATCGTCTTCGGGGCCGGACTTAGAGAGTACCTTTCCGCCCGCGGCTTCAATGATCTGCTGGAAGGTTTCCTGCATGTGCTTGGCCTGGAGTATTTCGTCCTGGCTCCACTTGAAGTGAAAACGCAGCACCGGGATGCCCCATTGATCCACCGTGCCGGGATCGATTTCACAATAGCTATCTTCATTGGGAATCATTTCGCCGCGCCCATCCAGGTAGAAGTTCGCGCCGTAGATCTTGCGCAGATTGCGCTTCAGCTCCAGGCCATAGCCACCGCCGAGGACCTGATCAGACCCGCCGAACGCGTGCGCTCCGGGGAGTCCGCGGCCGCCGCCAAGTTCGATGTGGTAGCCACGGGCGAACGGCATCTTACCCGCCTTCTGCTCCTTATAAAGCCACCAGGGCATGTACATGTGCATGCCGCCGACGCCATCCTCGTTCTGCGGCGGAAGATCCTCGAGCAGCGGGAGATAGACCTGCCACCGCGGAGCCAACGGTATCCATGAGGTAGCGCCCGACCAGACCGCTGGCGTTGGCGATGCCATTCGGAAACATGCTGCTCTTGGAGTTGAGCATGATGCGAGCCGTCTCGCAGCAGCTGGCCGCGAGCACCACGATCTTGGCGTAGACAGCCTCATCGCTGCGCTGGTCTTTCGGTCGATATATGCCACCCCGCTGGCCAAACCATCCGGGCCGACCATGACCTCGCGCGCCATGGCGTTGGTGCGAACCTCGAGGTTTCCAGTTTTCATGGCCGGGAAAATATGGACGCCGGGCGAGTTGAAATTTGCGTTCGCCCTGCAAGCGCGGCCACATTGCGCGCAGTAGTGGCAAGCGGGGCGGTGTTGATGGACTGGGTCAGGATGGCCAGACGCGAAGGGATACAGGGGATTCCCAGCTTGTCGCAAGTCATCTTGATCACGCGCTCATAGCCGCGAGGCGCAGGCGCCGGCAGAAACTTACCGTCGGGCGTGTTTTCGAGGCCTTCCTTTGTCCCGAAGACGCCGATCAACTCCTCGGCTTTGTCGTAGTAGGGCGCCAGATCCTCATAGCTGATGGGCCAATCGAAACCTTTTCCGTCGCGGCTCTGGGGTTTGAAATCGTACGGACCCATGCGGAGCGAGATGCGGCCATAGTGGTTGGTGCGCCCGCCGAGCATGCGGGCACGCCACCAGCGCCAATCGGCGCCGGGCGCGTTGGTGTAGGGCTCGCCGGGGACCTGCCAGCCTCCGACAAGCGTGGCGTCGAAATAGCCGAAGGGTTTTGCCTTACTGGCGGCGGCGCGGTGAGGCGCGTTGTAGGGCCATTGAAACATGTCGGACTGCTTGGTGCAGTCGTACCAGTCGCCCGCTTCGAGCATGCAGATTTTCGCGCCGGAGAGGGCCAGCACATGAGCCGCGACGCCACCGCCGGCGCCGGACCCGACGATGACGACGTCATAGGTCTTGGGGTTTGATTTAACCTGGGGCATGATCTGTTAACAGATATTATTGCGCGCTGTTGCCGGCGAATGGCGTCCGACAAAATGCTCAATGATAATGGGAGTGGATGAAGCTGCTTTGGCCGCGTTTGCTTCTCATCGCCGGAACATTGCTGGTGATGGTTTACTTGGGCGATTACATCTCCATCGCATACCGGATTCCGAGGGGACGCGAGCAATTCGGTTCGGTTGAGGTGCAGAAATTGCTGGCCGTGCCGCAGAAAGATCACAAAACGGAATACATCGCCGATCCGCCGCAGGCGCAGCCGTGCGTTCACTCGCTATTTCCGCAGCTCGGGCTGGGGCCCTGCTGGTACGAATCACGCCACACAATGCAGCAGATCAACTATTGAATTGTGAAAAAGCTCGTTGTTGCCGTCATCGTAATTGCGGTTGTTGTAATGCTGGCCGTCTTTCGACCGTGGGCTCCTAAAAACGTGGCCGACGTTAGAGCTCTGCGGCATCCTCCCGCCGGTTACGTGGTCGGCTTCGCCGACAAGCACAACACCTTCGCGTGGCTCGGTGTGCCGTTCGCCCGCGCTCCGGTTGGCGACCTGCGCTGGCGCGCGCCGCAGCCGTTGCCACACTGGCGGGGTGAGCGCGCGGCGCTGGCGCTGAGTCCGCCCTGCGCGCAGCTAAAGACTCTGGCTATCTTCGACAAGCATGGGCTGACGGGTTCGGAAGATTGCCTCTACCTCAATATCTGGGCGCCCCTTGCGGCGGCGGATCAGATTGCGGGTAAGCGCTGGCCGGTGATGGTGTGGATTCACGGGGGCGGCGACACGATGGGTTTCGCCGAGGCTACGCCGGGCAGCCACCTCGCCGGCGCTGAGCAAGTGGTCGTGGTGTCGTTGCAGTACCGCCTCGGCGTTTTCGGTTGGTTCAGCCATCCCGCGCTACGCCACGCGGCGGCGACGCCGGCCGATGCATCCAGCAATTTCGGACTGCTTGACCTGGTCGCCGGGCTGCAATGGATCCACGACAATATCGCGGCCTTCGGTGGCAATCCCACCAACGTCACCATCTTCGGCGAAAGCTCCGGCGGCCATAATGTAGTGGCGCTCATGGCGTCGCCTCCGGCCGAAGGCCTGTTTCAGCGCGCCATTTCCGAGAGCGGAAGCGTCCATGCCACTCCCCGCTCAGAGGCTGAGAATTATGTCGATGACGCCGCTGCTGGCCTGCCTTTCAGCACGCGCGAGTTCGTCAACCAGCTGCTGATCTCCGACGGCTCCAAGGATCGCGCCGCGGCCAAAGAGCGGCAGCAGACCATGGATGATCCCACGCTGCTCGCCTATCTGCGCGGCAAGTCGCCGAAGCAACTTCTTAAGGCGGTGACGGGCGACACCTTCGGCATGTACGATTGGCCGGTGATCATTCGCGATGGCTATAGCGTGCCCGACCAGCCGATGATGCGGGACTTCGCCGACCCGGCGCACTATAACGCCGTGCCGGTGATACTGGGCGGCAATCGCGACGAGTACAAGCTGTTCATGATGGCCGATCCGGATCTGACGACGACGCGCTTGGGCTTCGTCCCGAAAATCAGGGATCTCGCCGCTTACAATCGCATCACGGGATACTATTCCGCCCGATGGCGCGCCGAAGCGGAAGGGGAGTTGGCGGCCGTCCTGCACAAAAGCCAGGGCGACACCGTTTTTACCTATCGCTTCGACTGGGACGACGAGCCCGCGTATAGCCTCGCCAATCTGCACGATCTTTGGGGCGCGGCGCACAGCGTCGAGATCAATTTCGTGTTTGGCGACGACGTTACCACGGGCCTGCCGTTCGTCCGCTCGAAGTCCAACGGCGCGGGGCGCGACGCGTTGTCCCGCGCGATGATGGGCTATTGGGCGAGCTTTGCCCGTAACGGCGCGCCGGGCAATGGAGGCAATCCGTCGAACCCAGTCTGGCAGCCGTGGCGTGAAAGCGGACCGTCGCTGATGATTCTGAACACAGCCGACCACGGCGGCCTGCGTATGAGTGATGACCGCCAGCGTATCGCGGACATCAAGCAGCGGCTGCGGACCGACGGCGCCTTCGCGACTCCGGAGGCGCGCTGCAGACTTTACGCGGGGCTCTTTCACGCCGGGTTCGGTGACAGAAATTATTGGAACGAGGCCGAATACCGGTCCCTGGGTTGTGGAGCTTACCCGCCGGGAAGCTTCTCCGGAGACAGAATCAGCGACCCGTCCACAGACTAGCTGAATTGTGTTCCTTAGTATCTTTTTCTTCAAAACAAAACGCGATCTTCTATCGTATAAACGATTATGATTCTGCGAGACGTTCGTTTGGCCTTTCGTCTGTTAACGCGCCAGCCGGTGTTTCTTATTGTGGCTGTGCTCACGCTCGCGCTCGGAATCGGCGCCAACACGGCTATCTTCAGCGTGGTAAAGGCGGTTCTGCTGGAGCCGTTGGCCTACCGCGAGCCCGGACGGATCGTGGCCGTCCAGACCCTATGGACCAAGACGAATCGCCCTGGCAACGTGTCCGGCGGGGATTACCCCGACCTTGTCGCCGAACCTTCGCCCTTCACCGCCGCGACACGCTACGCCGGCGGCGAGCTACCCGTCGAGACCGGCGGAGAGGCCGAGTTCGTTGCGGCGTTTGGCGTTGATGCTGGATTCTCGGACGTCTTCCAACTGAGGCCTGTCTCGGGCCGGCTGATCACGCCCGAAGAGTTCAGGACGAAAGCCAACGTGGCGGTGGTGAGTGAAGGCTTCGCAGTCCGGCACTTCGGCGAGGCGAATCGCGCGGTGCGTCAGGCGCTGCACATAGAAGATAGCGCCCTGTCCATCGTTGGCGTGCTGCCCGGAGGATTCCATTTCCCGCTCAAGGCCGAGGTGTGGTTCCCGCTGCCCTGGGAGAACACAAATCGCACGGCGGGCAACTATAAAGCTGTTGCTCTGCTCAAACCGGGTGTCACGGCAGAGGCGGCGCGCGCCCACCTATCGGCGGTTGGAGCCCGTCTTCAGCAGGCCTTTCCATCCACTCACAAAGACAAGTCGTTTACCGCGACGCCGCTCAAGGATCTTTTCGTAGAGCGCAGCCGAATGACGCTCTGGCTGCTGATGGGCGCGGTGGGCCTGGTGTTGATGATCGCGTGCGCAAACGTCGCGAACCTGCTGCTGGCCCGCGCTACGGGGCGGTCGCGCGAGATGGCGTTGCGCGCGGCGTTGGGAGCGGGTCGGCGGCGCCTGGTGGGCCAGTTGCTGGTGGAGAGCGTGCTGCTGAGCTTGGCCGGCGGCGTCATCGGGCTGTCGCTGGCATTCGCCGGTGTGGGTGCGCTGCTGCGCCTGGCGCCCGCGAATCTTCCGCGCATTGAAGAGATCCACGTCGACATCGTCGCGTTGCTCTTCAACCTGGGGGTCTCGCTGGGCGCGGCTATTTTGTTCGGGCTGTGGCCGGCGCTACGTGCCGCGCGTGTGGACCTGCACGACGCGCTAAAGCAGGGCGGAACGCGGGGCGTGTTGGGCGGTGGCCGCGGCGAGTGGGTGCGCGGAGCGCTGGTCTCATCCGAAGTGGCGCTGGCCCTGGTGCTGACGCTCGGGGCCGGCCTGCTGTTCCGCAGCTTTCTTGCCCTGAACGCGGTCGACTTGGGATACCACACCGAGGGCCGCCTGGTGCTGACCGCCAGCATTCCCGCCAAAACCGAGGCGCAGCACCTGCAGGCCGGAGCCACCTTCGAACGCATCTTTACCGCGCTGCGCGAACTGCCCGGCGTCAGCGCAGCAGCAGGTGTCATGGGTCTTCCGAGCGGACCGTACGGCTCCGATGGACTCTATGCCGTGGAGGGCATGCAGGACTTCAGCAGCGGCCAATATGACAAGCTCCCGCATGCCGGATTCCGGCTGACCAGCCCCGGGTATTTCGCAGACATGGGCGTTCCTCTGCTCGCCGGCCGCGACTTCGATGAGCGCGATCTGTACCAGGCAGAGCCGGTGGCGATCGTCAGCGCAACGCTGGTGCGCCAGGTTTTCGAGGGCCGGAGTCCGTTGGGGCGGCGCATCAAGTGCGGCCTGGACCGCGACGTGTGGATGCGAGTGGTGGGCGTGGTTGGCGATATGCGCAACGACAGCCCAGCCGCGCCGCCCGCGCCCGAACTCTACATGGCGTATCGCCAGCATCCGTTTTCCGCGAACGACTTGCACATCGTGGTGCGCGCGCAAGGCGACGTCTCCGCCGCGGCTCGCAAGACCATTGCCCGTATCGATCCCGGCATCCCGGTGAAAGTCAGCACGCTGGAACAGTTCCACAGCGACGCAGTAGCGCTGCCGCGCTTCCGCACATTACTGCTGATGGTGTTTGCGGGCGTGGCCGCGGCGCTTGCGACGGCGGGTGTGTATGGCGTGATGAGCTACGTAGCCGCGCAACGCCAGGCGGAGATGGGTGTGCGCATCGCGCTGGGCGCGACGGGTGGCGATGTCGTGTGGATGTTGGTTGGAAGCGCGGCGAAGCTGGCCGCGATCGGTGTGGTCTGCGGGCTCGCGATTGCGCTCGTGGCGGGCCGTTTGATTGAATCGATGCTGTACGGCGTCCGGCTGCGGGACCCGCTCGCAATTGGCGGAGCCGTGCTGCTGCTGAGCGGGACGGCGCTACTCGCGGCGCTCATTCCCGCGCTGCGCGCGTCGCGGGTGGACCCGACACTGGCCCTGCGCCAAGAGTAGAACTGCGCTTACGGGCGATCGCCGGCCGCGAGCCGGCTCTCGATTTCGTCCAGCACGGGTTGAATGCAATCGGCGCTGTCCACAACGTAGTGCGCACCGGCCGCGATCAGCCGGGTGCGGGCCGCGTCGATTCGACGGCGGCGTTCTTCGTCCGGAAGCGCATCCAGTTCGGATCTGCTCAGACCGATTTCGTTGCCCGTGGCCGCCACGCCCACCGCCCACATGCCCGCATTCAAAGCTTCGTCGATGTCGCTTACGGTATCGCCGACCTTAACCGCGGCCGACGTCGCGCTCAGGCGGAAATGGATCGCCAGTTGAAGGCACATCCAAGGCTGGGGGCGTCCGCCAGGCGCATCGTCCGGACACAGCGCCAGGTCGCAACGATAGCCCTGCGCAGCCGCTGTCCGTATCAAGACATCCAGCATCGGGCGCGTGTAGCCGGTGGTGCCGCCGATGTGCAGGCCCCGGCCGCGCAGTTCGTCCGTGAGGGCAGGCACTCCCTGGATTACTTGCGAGTAATCTTCCAGGATTCGCATTTGCAAGTGCAGGAAGTCGGAGAACAGTTTGCCGACATCCTGCTCGCCCGGCACGGCGCCCGTCGATTCGCGCCACTGCCGCGACACCTCCGGCAGCGCGAGAATGTTGCGGATGTGGTCCTTCTTGAAGATCCCCATGTCTTTGCGTGCGTCCGCGTCCGTTAGCCGGATGCCATGGCGTTGGAAAAGTTCGGTGACGCCGCGCACTGGCGCGAGCGATCCGTGATCCACTGTCGTTCCAGCCCAATCGAAGATGACTGCTTCCACCCGTCTCATCGCGATGCAACCACTTCACTTGGCGAAGCCTGCATTAAAGCGATAATCGCTAATGCCGCTGCCCCGGCGTGCCGACGGGCTTAGAATAACAAAAGAGTTCCAGATGCGAAGCAAACTTGCTGGTTTGATACTGGCCGCGGCGGCGATGGTGGTTCTGTCGATTCCCGCGGCGGCGCAGTTCCCCGCCGAGAGCACCATCCCCAAATCCAAGCGGCGTCCGCGCCCGCTTGCGTCGGCGCCCACCACCCCCGCGCCCCGCACCGCCGACGGCAAGCCCGATCTGAGCGGCGTCTGGGGCTACGCCGGCTACACTTCCGACATCGCGAAAGACTACGACGTAGGCGAAGTGCCCATGACCGCTCTGGGCGACAAGCTCTTCAAGGAGCGGCAGGCCCACGACGGCGTGGAAGATCCGGAAGCGCGCTGTCTTCCCACGGGCGTGCCGCGGCGCGACCCGTATCCATCCAAGATCATCCAGCAGCCGAACCTGGTGGTGATCCTGTTTGAAGGCAACCTGCATAGCTTCCGCCAGATTTTTCTGGACCGCAAGGAACATCCTAAGGACGTGGATCCTTCCTGGTGGGGCGACTCGATCGGCCACTGGGAAGGCGATCAACTGGTGGTGGACACGGTGGGCTTCAACGGCAAAACCTGGCTCGACCTGGCCGGGCATCCGGCCTCCGATCAGCTGCACGTCATCGAGCGCTACTCGCGGCCGGACTTCGGGCACCTCAAATGGGAGATCACCATCGAGGACCCGGTCATGTACACGAGCCCGTGGAAGGTCACCGAGATCACGCCGATGCTGGCCAGTGGCGACCTGATTGAATACGTCTGCACGGAAAATGAGCGCGATTCCCGCCATCTGGACGCGATCGATGCGCTGCAAAAAGCGGCCGAGAAAGCGAAGTAGTTCGCGCGCGCAGGAGTGAAATCCGCCAATGACAACTTCCAAATGCTATGCCAGGCCCGGCATGGAGGCCGAGGTGCTCGAATGGCGTTTGCACGCCTGCGACGTGTTGGAGAAACTCGGCACCACGCGCGGCAGGGTTTTGCGTTAAAAGGAGGGTCCACGGTCAGACGGGAATCCCGATCATCCCGACGTTATGTGGGAAGGCGAATTTAGGGATCGGGACAGCCTTGAGCGTTACGAAAAAATCGCCCGTAGCGACCCGGAGTTTCGATCCGTGCGCGAGCACATGTCAACGTTGACGCGCACCGGAGGCGGGCGAAGATACTGGGAAGTGCAATGAAGATCAGAAAGTGATGCGCCCGGTCAACTGGATTTGCCGCGGCCCAGCTCCTTCGGCCGTTTGCAGAGCGGTGAGCGCGCCGAATCCGGCAACTCCCAGTCGTCAGGGTTGAAGGTGTCGCGAAGTTCGGATGGTTGAACAAATTGGCGACTTGCGCTCCAATTTGAACGCGAAGGACTCCCGGATCTGGACGCTCTTAATGAGCGACATCGACACCGCCTCAGTGCCTGGCCCCACCACGGAGCCCGGCCGATGAGTCTCCGAATCGGCCGATGGCGTTAGCCGGGCTGGCGAAAGCGGCGGGATTGATCCATTGGCCGATCGATTGCCCCTGGGTGGGACTAACTCCCGAAACCGTGTCCGCCCGGCCTCCGGTGGAGTTGAACGCGTTGAAGCCGCAACCACAGGGGTCGGTGAGCGTACTCACCGTCATGAAAGGGCCGCTCTGAAACAGCAGCACGCCGGCGAGTTCCCAGCCGTTTACCACGCGATCAACTAGCCCGTTGGCGCCGTTCAGCAGCATCTTCCCTTTGCCGAACGGCAAGTCGTAAAGAAACGTGGTGAGAAAGCGATTCCGGCGTGTGAAATTGACATTGCCGTAGTCGATACCTGGCTGGTTGGGATTGGAAATGGTTCCGCCATACTCTCCAGCGAAACCGCCCGCAGGTGTGGCGGGGTTTCCGCCCAGATTGGACAGATTCCGCGCATAGATATAGCTGCTTTGCAGTTGCAACCCGTGCGACAACCTCTTCTGTACCGCTATCGTCATCGCATTATAGTTGCCGAAGCCGTAGTTGGTGTTGTAGTAGATCTCCTGGAACAGGGGGAACGGGAAAGCCGACGCCGGCAGATTGCCGAATCCGAGCGTGTTCGGAGCGGGCTGATTGATATTCATGCCGGTTCCCAGATCCGTGGAGTGGTTTCCGTCATAGGACAGGCGCAGGCCGAAATTCGCTCCCAGATCCCGCTCGAGCGTGAGATTCCATTCCTGAACGTAGGGGTCCTTGTAGTGCAGATCGGTGACCTGGAAGTAGCTCTGCGATCCGGGTTGCGCGATGTTGGAGGGCCAAGAGTAAGGCAACTGGTAGGTGGGAACTCCGTTGGCGCCAATCGAATTGTTAAAGAAGCCCACATCGCTCGACTGCGTGGCCCAGGCGCTGAGCGCCGCTGTACTCATCAAGGCCTCGATGTATCTTCCGTAGCCTCCGCGCAGAACCGTCTTGTCGTTCCGAAAATGCGCCAGGCGAATCCAATGCGCGGCGCGAAGTCCGTCTTTTGGGAATATCGCAGCGCCGGCGGGTCGCCAATAGACTGGGCAGTGACGATCGGCGTGGGGTAGATGGATTGCCGCAAAGCCCGGATCGACAGTCCCCAACGTGCCCGGACCGGGGACGATCACCGCTCCATGCTCGGTCTGCCCGTTTACAGTGCTGGTGTAATTGAGATCGATATTGGACACGTTGTTGTACTTGTCGCGGAACGTCGGATGGTACTCATAGCGCAGCCCGTAATTGAGCGTGAATCTTGACGAGACTTTATAGTCGTCCTGCACGAAGGCAGCGTAATGTTGCGCCATTGCGAAAGTGCAGCACAACAGGTTCGTGGCGATGGTGCTGTTATCCGGGTAACCCAGGAGAAAGGAGGCTATCGGAGTGGCCGCGCCGGGACCGAGCAGCGCACTCATCACCGATCCGTTAAAGGTATAAGTGCCTTCCAGATGGTTATAAAACACGGCGTTGTAAAAGGCGTGGAGACGCCGGTAATCGGCGCCGAACTTCATGCGTGTGTTTTCCTTTGGTCCACGTCAGTGTTTCCAGTATCTGCTTGGTGCCCTGGTTGGCAGTTCTCATTTTGAAGTCCGAGCGGTGCAAACCCGGCGATGACGAATTGCGGAACGATGTTCGCATTTGCCGGCGGAGGCGCCGGCAGACCTGTCAGACCAAGCTCGTTGGCGGACTGCTGCGCGGTAATTCCGTACGTGGATGCCTGGTGGCTTTTGCTAAATCCCCCGCGCAATTCGTTCACGATGGTGGGAGTGATGGTGTAGTTCCATGCGATGGTCAGTGCTTGATCCAGCTCGGGAATGGAATTCTCGCCTACTGTGGGCAAAGAGGGAGAGCCGGGGTTCGCATACGCCGGCGCAATCGGCACCGCTAGTACCCGCCGATTCTTGTAGGTGTATCGGGCAAAGATGAGGTTCTTCGAACCGATCATTTGATCCACCCGGGCATCGCCCTGGGCGCTGTTGATCGGTATGGGGAAGTTCGCCAGATAATTATTCGCAATCGCACCGGGCGCGCCGTAGTTTGGCAACGGGAAAAAGGTGCTCAGCACCCTTTGCGAATAAGGCGAAAGCATGCTGGCTGGGATGATATTGCCCGGGTAACCGGTCAACTGGTTGGCGGCGCCTCCGTTAGCGCAGATAGGCCGACAAATCGCCGTTGCGCATGGCCAGCGTCGGAACGCTCTCGATTTCGGTCTGAGTTTTGGGCAGCCGCAAGCGCTTCAAAGCTTCCGAAGAAGAACGTTTTGTCGTGCCCGTTATACAGTTTGGGAATAACCACCGGGCCGCCCATATAGATGCCGAAATTGTTCATCTTCACTTCGTTAACCTCGTGGCTGAAGAAGTCGGCGGCGTTGGTGTAGCTGTTCTGAAAGTTTTCAAAGACCCCTCCGTGAAGGTGATTGGAACCGGCCTTGGAAATGGTGGTGATATCGGCGACTCCTCCAAATTCAGCGGGATTGATGGTCTCCCCGATGCGAATCTCCTCAATCGCGTTGAACGACGGGAATAGTTCGGAAACGGCCCCCACAGCGTTGATGCGTAATGGCTGAACCGGTTCCCATGGAACTGATTCCGTCTATGCTCATGGAAAGCTGGCTCGGCAAAGTTCCGGCGACGGAGATGTTACCGTTGGAATCCGTTTGCACGCCCGACTGCGCGGTCAGCGTGGACATGGCGCTGGTGGAGCCGGTGGAGCGCGAGGTAATCGCGACCGGAAGATCGGTCAACTCGCGCGATCCTTTGGTCTCCGCGATGCTGGAGGTATCGGTTTCGATGGTTGCCGCCGAAGCTTCCACGTTAACGGTGGTGGTCTGGCTGGCGATCTGACAGTTCCGCATCCAGCCGCTTCGTTTCGCGGCCGCCGAGGTCGAATGCAGTAAATTCAGACTTTTGAAAGCCGGTGGCTTCGACCGTCAGTTGGTAGGTCCCCACTTCCAAATTCACGAACTGGTACGTACCCGTGTCGCTGGTAACGGTCGAATGTTTCGCGTTCGTTCCGGTGTTCGTCAAATTCACTACGGCGCCGGGCACGACAGCTCCCGAACTTTCCTTGACCGTGCCTAACACCGTGCCCGATGTCGATTGGCCGTTCAGCGCCTCACAAGACAGCAGCGCGGCAAAAAGCGCGATGAAACAACCGAACCTGGGCCTGGAATGCGGTCCCGGGACAAATGGACGGACCATGGTAGCTGGCATTCTGTCTCCTTGTAATCAAAGCGCGTGAACGGTCAACGGAAACGGCTGAACGGGACCGGACTACACAACTCTGCTTGAACGAGAGCAGCATCCGAGAGCACAAGGGGTGCCCTGGCAGGACATGTGATGTCATTGTGCCGTGTGGCGCGTAGGGATTGTATTCGTCAGCGGGAATACGGGGAGTAACTTGCTCTAAACGCCCCCTGGCGAAAATGTAGAAGCGAGTATAACCGGGAACCTATCCAGCGTCAATAAAGAATTCATAAAGAAAACATAAAGACAACATTAAGGTGCTTGCGGCGGTGAGCTGTCACCACAAGTGGATCGCCAGCCCGCCGTCTGCGCCTTTGTAGATTTTCGGCAGGATACACGGCCAGGTAAGCTCAGAGGATGTCGACATTCACGGGCGTGATGCATCGCCGCTGGTGCAATGCATTATAGAGTCGATAAAAAAAATCGTTGAGTGCGGCAACGCCCCCGGCGAGTAAGATGATTGGTAATTATGAAGACTGTGCTTGCATCCTGGCTGGTATTGCCTCTTCTTGTGCAAGTTGTGCAAGGCCAGCAGCCGCAAGCTGCCGCGTCCGCGGATTCGGCTAAGTCATCGCTTGAGGAGGGCATTCCGGTTACCAGCCAACTGGTGATCTCGCGCTGCGGAACCTGTCACGCCAAAGACGAAAAAGGGAACCTCGGGCGCATCTCCTGGGAGCGCGCGACGCCCGAAGGGTGGGAAGAGGCCATCAAGCGGATGGTGCGCCAGCAAGGAGTTCGTCTGACCCCGGACGAGGCGCATTCGATCCTTAAGTATTTGGCGACGAATCACGGCCTGGCGCCGGAGGAAGCGAAGCCGGTGATGTACTACGCCGAGCATCGGATTCAGGATGAAACCAACATCCCGAACGACAGCGTGCGCGGCGCCTGTACGAACTGTCATCCCATGGCGCGCCCGCTTTCCTGGCGGCGCACCGGGCAGGATTGGAAGCTGCTCGCCAATTTGCACGTTGCTTTGTACACGTCGGCGGAAGAATCGTTCCGGCGAGGATTGAGTATGGGGACGCCGTTGGATTGGGCTCCGCAGCATCCGGCCAAGCGCCCGGTGGACATCGCTCTCGACTATCTGGGAAAGACCGCGCCGCTGCACACGCAAGAATGGGCGGCCTGGCGCGCTCGCATGCATGCGCCCAAGCTCATTGGAAAGTGGATCGTCTCCGCCAACATTCCGGGGCGTGGCAAGTTCTATGGAGACATGGAAGTGGAAGCGAACAGCGGAACCGACGACGAGTTCACCACTCGCGTCAAGCTGACTTCGGCGAAAGACGGCGCCACCATCGTGCGGACCGGGCACAGCGTGGTCTATGCGGGCTATTCCTGGCGCGGGCGCTCCAAAGGGGCGATGGCCGCCAACCCGGCTCCCGACGATCTGGGGAGCGAAATGCGCGAAGTGATGTGGGTCTCCCCGGACCAATCGACCGCGGAGGGCCGCTGGTTTTGGGGTCAATACCAGGAATTCGGATTTGACGTGAAGATGAAACGCGCATCGGCGGACCCGACGTTGATTGGAGTGGATCGAGCTGCGCTCAAGACTGGATCGCAGGCCAATCGCGTGCGTTTAACCGCGGAAAGCCTGCCGGAACAACTTGTCCCGGCTGATCTGGATTTCGGGACGGGCGTTACGGTAAAGCGCATTGTCTCTCATTCCCCAACCGACATCGTGGCTGAAGTGGACGTGGCAGCCAACGCAGTGCCGGGAAAGCGCGACATCGCCTTCCGCCGCTCGGTGCTGGAAAGCGCGATCGCCGTTTACAGCCGCGTGGACTATATCAAGGTGACGCCCGACTCGGCCCTGGCGCGGCTGGGCAGTGAAAGGCATCCCAAGGGCTATCAGCAGTTCGAGGCCATCGGCTATCAGCGCGGCGTGGACGGCCAAACGAACAGTGCCGGCGATATCGATCTAGGCCCGGTGGATGTGAAATGGTCGGTTGAGGAATTTTATTCCGTCGACAGCGACGACGATAAGGAATTCGTGGGTTCTCTGGGCCAGTCCGGGTTCTTCACTCCAGCCTCCGACGGTCCCAACCCGCAGCGCAAGTTCAGCCGGAACAATTACGGCGACATTTGGGTGGTAGCCACAGCCAAGGATGAAAAAGACCAGGACGGCAAGCCGCTGGCTGCCAAGTCGTACCTGGTGGTGACGGTTCCAGCCTATATGCAGTGGGATCAGCCGGAGGTCGGACAATGACGCATCCCTTAGAAAACAGTTTGCCGAAAGGAAAGCGGAAATGAAACACATGCGAGCGTTGAACAAGAAAGCCGGGCGCATTGACGAGTATGTTGTTTCGCGCACCGAGGATATTGTTGGCATGCAGGACCGTCCCTCCCAACAGCAGCGTCCCCATATTCCAATGGGGTGCACGCTCATGTTCTCGCCGGGCTGGGAGGTGGACGCGTCCGGCGGCACGGCTGGATTGTGCCAGCCCGTGGAACGCGATATTTACGACTGCTTCGCTAGTTGCTACTGGCCGGCCCAGGTGCCCGATCACATGAACAACTCGCCGGATTGGACCGCTAAATGCGCCGCGGCAACCAAGGACTGGCGAAATCTCGATTTGGTGTTCCCATGAAAAGCATGGCCATCAAACGGCTAGCGCTTTTGATCGCGCATTGCGCTATTTTTTGCTGCGCCGCCCGTGCGGGCACTCTTTACCTGCCCGCCTATCCCGCTGCTGTCATCGTGTTCGATGAAGCGAAGGCTCAAGTGGTGGACCGGATTCCGCTGGTAACCGGTACTCCGATGAGTATCCGGCTGTCGGCGGATCATAAAACAATTTACGTCACCACCATGGATCACAACGGTATCGAGGTGATCGACGTGGCTACGCGTAAAGTGATCAAGCACTTTGTGCTCAACACCGCAAATAAGACCTACCGGATTTACAATGGCGCGCCCGATCCACAAAACAAGCTCTTTTACGCGGTCACCGAGGAAATCACGAAGCTTCCCGATGAATATGAAGTGGCCAAACCGAAATACACCCTGATTGATTTAGATCAGCAGAAGATCGTCAAGATGGTGGAAATTCCGAAAGAGGAAGAGGCCACCAATGAGGGCGACTGGGGCGTTGGCGCGATGGAGGTCTCGCCCGATGGGAAGCTGGTGTACCAGTTTGGTGAGAAGGTTACCGTTCTTCAGGCGGCGGACTTCAAGGTGCTGGATCACATCGATCTCGCGAAACCGGAGGCTCCCGGCATGGAGCGCGTCCATTTTGGACAATATGGCGACTTCGGCGGCGATTTGGATCTGATCAATGAGCCAGGCCAGCACACGGCGATGTTCATATCGGCTGATCCGGTGGTTCACAAGCGCATGTTCGGCTTGGGGCGGCTGGATCTGAGTACCAGGAAAATCGACTTCACGCCAATCGGACCCGCCCCGGCTGGAATGTCCGGCCTGGAGGTAACTCCGGATAAAAAGTGGGCCTACATCGTGGTCGCCAACGGAGACTACGGGAACAAGCGCTGCGAGTTTTGGACCTTTAACCTTAACTCGAACCGGATCACGCAGAGGGCTGAGCTCCAATGCCGCAACCGCTTCACCCTGGGTATTTCTTCCGACGCGAAGAAACTATATATCTACGGCGCCGGCTTCGACATAGAAGTGTACGACGCGGCCACGCTCAAATATGAAAAAACCTGGGACCTCAACAACGACGTCGCTGGGGGCATTGTAGTTTTGCCGTAGTCGCGGACCGCTACGGATTCTTAAGCTGCGCTTCGGATTGCGGCCCGGCCGTGCCATGCCTGTCGATCAGGACTTTCCGCGAATCTGTGTCCTTGTCCACGATAACGGCAAACCAACCCTCCACCATCTCTTCCCAACTCTGGTCGCCTTGAGGCACGGCAACGCTGGGGTTCGGGTTGTATGGGTTATTCGGCGAGTTGTCCATGTGGGCAATGACCAACATCTTGGTGCCCTTGGGTATCGGCAGCGGCCGCTCTTCGTCATAACCCAGTTGCCATAGGAAGCTGTAATGCGGCACTTTGAGGATGGTTTCCGATCGGCCGTCCGGATAGATCAAACGCATCTCCATGTCTTTTCCGCGGAGATGCATGTGCGGCTGCAGCCACACCAGTTGCGTGTCCACCGCAAACGTCCCCTCGGCTACGATTTCGTAGTTGGGATCACCCGCCGGAATCGTAAACTTGCCGTTGGAGTCCGACATGGTCAGGTAGCGGAACTTCGTGGGATGCTTCGCCAGCACCAACCCGACTTTGGTAAGATCGCTCCCCGTTTTGCCATTGGTCGTGTAATGTACCTCGAGCACAAGATCGGAACCCGCCGGAATGAGCAACGCCGAATCGCTGAGCGCGAAGTTCTGCGGCTCGATGCCAGGCACATAGACCGCAAGCTGCCAATACCTGCTGGTTGGATCCTCCCGCGACTCGTTGTTCTGCTGGCCGTTATTCACCATGCCGGTTGCAAACCCGTTCGCGTCGCGTTTATACACCGTCGGCACGTAGAACTCGCCGGGCTTGGCTTCCTTCAGCCAGCTTGACCCCGGCGGACGGATGTAGGCCTGCATATGGTGGACATAGCCGCGGTTGCCGGGAAGTATTTCCGCCGCCGACACCCACGTGTCTTTTTTGAAGCCGGTGGGAATCACGATCTCGGTGTATTCGATGGTTCCCTTCGCCGGGATCGGGTAGGCTTTCGGCATGGCGAAGACGATGTCGGGCTGGATGCTCCAGCCGCCGGCGGAGAATTCGCGGGGCGCGGCTTTCTCGTTGGGATCCCCTTCCGGAGCGCCGTTGTCGGCCCAGGTTTTTATCGTCTCGATTTCGGTCTGCGATAGTTTACGCGTGCTCTCTTCGGAAAAATGGCCGAAGTTCGGGTCCGCAAACCAAGGCGGCATCTTCCTGGTGAGCACCGCGGTCTTAATCGCTTTCGCCCAAGGGCGGGTGTCCTGGTACGTCAAGAACGCCATGGGCGCGGTTTGATTGGGGCGATGGCATTCCTGGCAATGCGCCTGAATGATGGGAAGCACATCCTTGTTGAACGTAACCTGATTTCCTGCGGCAGTAGCCGCCGCGGCAAAACACAGCAGCATCACCAATGGGCGCATGATCACATGATATGATGTGGTGCGCTTGATTCGCACACCCGTGAGAATGCTGATAGCCATCGCGTCGCTGAGCTTGGCCACCGCATTCACCGCGTCGGGCCAGATACTCGCCTTCAACGGGACATGGACGTTGGACCCCACTAAGACCACCGGGCCGCACGCCAAAAGTGAAGTTCTGATTTACCATGTCAATGCCGGCGAGGAACATTATACGGTTGACGAAGTGGAACCCGACGGCAGCCTGTTCAAAACTGAGTACACCGCGAAATTCGACGGCAAAGCTTACCCGAACAAGAATCTCGTGACCGGCGAAGTAACCTATGTTTCCCTGAAGAAGATTGACGATCGCACTGAGCTGCTCGAGAGCCGAAGCAAACCCGGAGGCCCGGTTACCATGAAGTATCGGCGCGTGCTCTCGGGCGACGGCAAGACCATTACGTCATCCATTATCGGCGCCGACGGCGCCATCTTTTCCGTCCGCGTATTCGAAAAAAAATAGCAGCGGCATGCTGCGTAAAAGTTTCATCACCGCGCGCAGGTAGCCGGCTCCTCAACTCCATAAGTCCGACACCCCTTACCCCTTCGCCGCAGTGTCTGCCGCGATGCCACGCCATGCAGGACGAACGCCCGGCACGTGAAGAGGAAAACGGCCGAGCATGCGGGGAGTCGGTTGGGTGTAAAATGACTGGACGAAAAGTCAGAATGGAAGTTCCGTCAAGATAAATGGAGGGACCATCATGTCCTTGCGACGAGAGATGATTTGGACCAGGGTCGCGCTCGCAATCGTTATCACGATCGGCGGGACGTTTACAGCCCGTGCGCAGGGCCCGTTCGGGCCGGTTAAAGAACCCTACACGCCCGCGGCCGACGCCAAAGACCTGAAGGCCGTGCTCTTCAAGTGGATGTGGAGCATGGGCATGCTGAAGGGCCATGATGAACGCGACATGGTGGCATCGCTGGAATATCAGGGCAAAGGCGCTATTCAGGTGGAGGGACAACCTTGTACGCTCACGAAATATCGCGCCAGCACCAACTACCAGTCCTTTAGCCAGCGCATTAACTACACCTGTACGCGTCAGAATGGAGAAACGTACTCCAACATCGAGGTGGTCAGCGGGTTGTACGCCTGGAACGAAGACACGCCCGGCGCGCAGATCGACGGAACGAAGGGAACGACCGTTCCGGAGCCGGGGACCGTCCAGGAGCGGCTGGTCCGATTTTGGGCCAGTCCCCAGGGCGCACCCAAGGCCGCGGTGGCAGGGACCACGGATACATTCTGGTTGGGGGCCAACCCAGGCACTCTTTTTGCTGATGGTGTCTCGACGGTTGGCAAGACGAGCTTGTCGTGGGAGAACGGCAAGCCGGTGGTAACGTTCCCGCTTCCAGGCGTTCCGGGAGCCATTGCGACAGCCACTCTGGATGCCAACTATAGGGCCGAGCGCGTGGTGGTGAAGCAGGGTTCGACGACTACTGAGTTCACCTACAGCGACTATCAGGACTGGAACAACCCTTTGAATAAGATCGGCGTTCTTTACGCCGGAAAGCTGGTGGAGCGTCGGAACGGCGCGGTGGTGCGCGACCTGACAACCAATGTGACGGAGACGGGCGACGTGTATGTGGTTGCGCCCGTTCCGGCAAGCGTGAAGGCGGCTATTCAGGTGACCGGGCAGCTTCCGCGCGGTGTGATGGCCAAGACGGAACCTCCGGTGAACAAGTCGGCGCCCACGCCGCGGTTGGGCGAGCATCCGGACCTGACGGGCAACTGGGCCTGGAACGACTGGATTGGGAACTACATGACCGGCGGAGGACGCCGGCGCAGCCCCTGGCAGGCCGCAGACAGTAATCGGCAATCCAATCAGACCGAAGATTTTGAGCTCTATTCGCCGTCGCGGTTCGGCAATCTGGGCCGCCCGTTATACAAGCCGAAGTACTGGGACAAAGTGCAAGAGCTCGACATGTGGACGAACAAGTATGACCCGGTGATGACCTGTCAGCCCTTGGGAGTCCCGCGGGAGGGCCCGCCGCGGCGCATCTATCAGACGGACCACGATGTTACCTTTCTCTATTCCGGAGGCGATGCGGGAGGCGGATACGGAGAGTTTCACGTGATCCCGACCGATAATCGCAAGCACGACGAGAAAAAGGCGCTTGAGTCGACATATATGGGCTACACCGTGGGGCACTGGGAGGGCGACACGCTGGTGCTGGACTCCATTTCGTTCGTCGATACTACATGGTTCGGGCGCGGAGGTTTTTTCCACTCCGATCAAATGCACGTCGTGGAGCGATTCAAGCGTGAAGGCGATGCAATCCTCTACGACGTCACAGTCGAAGACCCTGAAGTGCTGGCCGAGCCGTATGTGTATCCGACGCGAGTGGTGCGGCTCAACCCCAATCCCAACGCGGGCCTGGTCGCAGAGCGAGGCTACTGCGAGGTTCAGGAGTTTGGTCACGCCGCCACCCAGATTCGGCACTAGTTGTACGTGGCGCACGCACTCCTGCGTGCCGCGTCCCCACTCGTGGGGACGCTGAATTTAGTGAAGGAGGCTTATGGGTTCAACCAGACGCACCATACTGGCGGCGGGAGCCGCGGCAGCGGCAGCCAGCACCTTGCCACGGGTATTTGCTCAGCAATCGGGCCATGCAGGAACCGGCAAGTTCTATGAAAAGGGCCCGGTTCGGATCTACTATGAGGAGGCTGGCTCCGGCTTCCCGCTGCTACTGATTCCTGGCGGAGGGTTGAACTCGACCATTGGCTTCTTCACCGGCAACTCGCCCTTTAATGCGATCGAAGAGTTCAAGGGGCAGTATCGATGCATCACTGCAGATCTGCGCAACGCGCCCAGCGGCCAGTCCACCGGCCCTGTTGAGATCGAGCGGCCGTGGGAATCCTATGCCGACGACCAGCTCGGCCTGATGGATCATCTGGGGATCGACAAATTCATGGTGATGGGTTTCTGCATTGGCGGCCCTTTCATCTGGAGTCTCTTGAAGCGCGCGCCCAATCGTGTTGCCGCGGCCGTGCTGGCGCAGCCGGTGGGCTGGCGTCCGGAGATGCGCGATCCGAAGTACCCCGGCACATTTTGGAAGGCCTGGGGCGGGACGCTGATTGCCAAGCGGCCCGAGATCACGCTACAGACCACCGAACAATTCGTGACTAACATGTTCGAAACCAACCCGGACTTCGTCTTCACCGTGACGCGCGATTTCGTGCGAAGCTGCCAAAACCCAATCCTGGTTCTGCCGGACGAGGTCCCCGCGCACCCCTACGCCGTCGCCATGGAGTGCGCGATGCTCGCGCCCAAGGCCGAAGTGAGCCTGTTCCCTTGGAAAGAACCCAAGGAGCGAATCCCCCTGGCGGTCCGCCAGGTTCATTCCTTCCTCAAGGCGCATCAGCCGGCGTAGCAGAGTGCTGTTTACCGAGACCGTTGAACTTCCGCGCGTGGGCCATTACGCGTCAAGACGTGACGCCGACGTCACAGGGCTAATCCGCGCCCGCTAGTCTGTTGCACGCTTCCCACCGCGCCGTTTCGACCTGTGTACGAGTCTGACCATCCGCCCCGGGGGGCGAACTCTACGTGGCAGCTTGGCGCGCAGACACTCCTCCGGGAATACCCGATTACACTCCCGAATGAATGCACGGGCGAATGCTTCAACGCACCGGACCCCGGTCCAGATCCAGGAACTCGACCGAGAGGGAGAATGACTCTGATATGCTTAGCCTCGTAGAGGGGGATCATCATGGCTGTTCTACGAAAGATCTTTGGGACAAGTATCGCGATCGCAGTCGCCCTGACGGTCAGTGGGCCGTCCTCGGCCTTTGCACAAACAGGAGGCGCTGCCCCTGCAGCGCCGGCTCAAGGTGGCCCGGAGGCGGGTGCCGGAGGTGGTGGACAAGCTGGCGGCCGCGGAGGTCGAGCCCGCGTGCCGCTGTATACCCCTGCAGCCGGTGCGAAGGACCTGAAATCAGTCCTTTTCAACTGGGCCTGGTATATGGGCATGCTCCGAAGCAGCGAGGAGCGAGACCTGCTCATGTCGCTCGAATACCAGGGCAACGGTACCATTCAAGTGGACGGACAGCCCTGCAACGTAACGAAGTATCGAACCAGCATCAGCTACCAGACGTCAGGCGAGCGGATTCAGTACACGGGCACTCGGCCCAATGGCCAGGCGTGCTCCGATGTCGAAGTCCTCAGTGGAGCGTATGCCTGGAACGAAGACATTCCTGGTGCCGAACTCGTCCCCGGTAAAGGCAAGGCGACGCCGATGCCCGCGACTGTAGAGGAGCGGATGATTCGCCTGTGGGCAAGTCCGCAGGGTGCGTTCAAGGCCGCGATGGCGGGGACAAGCGATCCACCGGAAATGGCGCCCCGGCCGCAACGGGTACCTGCCGACGTCTCGGTGGCCGGGAAAACCTCCGTCGCGTGGGAAGGCAATAAGCCCGTTGTGACGTTCCCGATTCCGGGCGTTCCCAACGCGATCGCAACCGCGACGCTCAACGACAAGTTCATGCCGGAGAGCGTGGTGGTGAAGCAGGGAGCCAAGACTTACGAGTTTACCTACAGCAACTATAAAGACTGGAACAATCCCCTGAATCCGGCGGAGGCGTTCTACGCGGGCAGGATGATCGAGAAACTGAACGGCGCCGTCGTCCGCGACATTACGACGACGCTGACGGAAACGGGACAGATGTATGTCGTGATGCCGGTTCCGGCAAGCGTCAAGGCGGCCATCCAGCCAACGAATCAGCCTCCCAACTGGACCCTGAATGCCGACGCACCGCCGAGGCAGACCGCAGCCGCCGCCGTAACCCCGCGCCTGGCCGACGGACATCCGGATATGACAGGAAACTGGAGTCCCCCCCTCTTGCAATTACGGGTGGTGGCACCCGTCGATGTGGTCCAACGCAGGTGCCGGGTGGGGGAATCAACGTCGGCGTCGGCTGCACAACCGCGCAAGACAACTTCTGGGTGGATTATGAGTGGATCTCACCCTCGCGCTTCGGGCCGAGTCGTCCCATTTACAAACCCGAGTTTTGGGACAAGACTCAGGAACTCGATCAGTGGACGAACAAGTACGATCCAGTCATGACCTGTCAACCGCTGGGACTCCCGCGGCAGGGTACCCCGAACCGCATTATCCAGTCGCCAACTGACATCATCTTCTTCTATGGAGGTAGTAGCGATTACGGCGGCGGAAACTTCGAATACCGCGACATCCCGACCGACGGCCGAGCGCGCCAAAAAACGGTCGAAGACTATTACTACGGGCTTCCGATGGGTAAATGGGAGGGCGACACGCTGGTGATCGATTCCACCAACTTCAACGATGCCACCTGGTTCGGACGCGGCGGCCTGCTTCATTCCGCCGACCTGCACATCGTTGAGAAGCTGACTCGGAAGGGCGATGAAATTCTTTACCAGATGACCATCGAGGACCCGGACGACCTCATCGAGCCATGGGTGATGCCGGACAGGATTCTGCGGGCGCGTCCGGGCCCACCACAAATCATCCATGAGCGCGCGAATTGCGAGGTCTACGAGACCAAGGACATCAGTACTCAATTTCGCCACTAACCGTTCTTTAGTTACCAGACTCGCAGCCCGTTTCGGAGTCCGCTCCGGGACGGGCTGTTTTTTGTCCGGCGAGATGCAAGACACCTGCTACTTCTTTTCGGGGTGTGTTTTCATCAAGTCTTCGAAAAGCTTCGCCGCCATCGCGGAATCTGTCGCGGTCTTCTCATGGCCCTGCGGATCGCGAGATTTCGCGTAAAGACCGGCGCCGTCTCCAGCAGGAGCGCGACCTCAAAGACGCCGCCGCTCTCTTGGAACTCCATAAGCACAAAGGACTCTCCTACGACCCCGCTCAATATGGGTTCGTTTTTTCAAAGGACGTAATCGAAACGTTCTCCCAACGCCTCCAGCATCTCAACCAAGCCCGCCACATTGAACATGTACTGTTCCACATGCAGCCGCCCATCCAGCGCACAGCCGGCCACGCAGCCACCGCGGGGTCCGGCTCTGATTGTTGTTAAGCGGCCCGTCTTCACCGTGACCCGCGATTTCGCGCGTAGTTGCCAAAACCCAATCCTGGTGGTGCCCGACGAAGTCCCCGCGCGACCGTTCTCTTATCTGGTCACAACTCCGCGACACTTTTGAACCTTCAGGATAATTTCCGGGTGGGTCATCCAGAAGTTGGTTCTTCCTGATCGGCTAAACTTGGCTCTATCATCCAGATGCCCTTTTCTGCCGGCGATAAACTCGGCCCCTACGAAATCCTTGCGCCTCTCGGCGCCGGTGGTATGGGCGAGGTTTACAAGGCGCGGGATACACGCCTGGACCGGATCGTCGCGGTCAAGGTCGCGAAAGAGCAGTTCTCAGAGCGTTTCGAGCGAGAGGCCCGAACCGTCGCGTCACTGAACCATCCCAACATCTGCACTCTGCACGATGTAGGGCCGAATTATCTGGTGATGGAATTCGTCGAGGGAGAGCCCCTCAAGGCTGTGCCCTCGGTGGATCGCGTCATGAAGTACGCTCTGCAGATTGCGGATGGCGTTGCGGCCGCGCACTCCAAGGGCATCGTTCATCGCGATCTGAAACCGGGGAATATTTTGGTCACGCCCGACGGCCGCGTGAAGATCCTTGATTTCGGGCTCGCCACGTTACAATCCGCCGTAGCGCCAACGGACGCTACACTCACCCGCGGCCTCACAGATCCGGGGACAGCGGTGGGCACCATCGGGTACATGTCGCCGGAGCAGGCGCGTGGCGAGACGGTGGACGCGCGCAGCGACCTGTGGTCGATGGGCGTGATCTTTTACGAGTTGCTGACCGGCGTACGTCCCTTCGAAGGCACCACCCAGGCGGTCATTTTCGAAGGCATCCTCTCGAAGACACCCGTCCAGCTTAGCGCTCGGAATCCGAAGATCCCAGCGGAGTGGGAGAGGATCGTCTCCCGGCTCCTCGAAAAGGACCGTGCAACCAGGTATCAGTCGGCTCAGGACCTGCTTGCGGACTTGAGGCGGGTGAACCGCGATTCGAGTTCCGGCGGGACTTCGCCGCCACCGGCTCCGATAGGTCGCGGCTGGCCGAAGTACGCGCTCGCCGCCGGCGTGGGACTGATCCTACTCGCCGCGGTTGCCTATTTTCTGCTGCGCCGCACCGCCTCCATCGAATCTCTCGCGATACTTCCCTTTGTCAACGCCAGTCGGAGCGCCGATGCGGACTACCTCAGCGACGGCATCACCGACAGCGTCATTGGCAATCTCTCCAGCTTACGGGGCTTAAAGGTGAAGTCGAGAAATGCCGTCCGCAAGTACAAAGGCGGCGACATCGACGCGGGCCAAGCCGGCCGGGAACTGGACGTGGGAGCCGTACTGACGGGCCGGGTGGTGGAGCGTGGCGATGCGCTTTCCATCCGCGCGGACTTGATCGACGTTCGCGACAACAGCGAAATCTGGGGTGAGAATTTCGAAGGCAAAACTTCGGAAATCCTTAGCATCGAACAGAATATTACGGCCCGCATTTCGGAAAAGCTCCGGCTCCGGCTTAGTGGCGAAGACAAGCAGCAATTGGCGAGGCGCGAGACCGCCAATCCCGAGGCCTATCAGCTCTACTTGAAAGGACGATACTTCACGAGCAGGTTCACTAAGGACGACTCAGATCGAGGGTTGGACTACTTCCGGCAGGCCATTGCGGCCGACCCGAACTATGCACTGGCCTACCAAGGACTGGCCGATTATTACGGGGTGATAGACGATGTTTTTGTTCCGGCGCGCGACGCGGAGCCAAAGGCCAAAGCCGCAGCCTTGAAGGCGCTGCAACTCGACGATCTCCTGGCCGAATCCCACGAAGCCTTGGCGGCTATCCTTTTCTGGTACGAATACGACTGGCCTGGAGCTGAAAAGGAGTTTCGGCGAGCCATCGAGCTGAACGAAAACCTGGCTGAGGCGCATACCATGTACGGATGGTATCTGACCTCGCTTGGCCAATCGGAAAAGGGAATCGGGGAAGGCCGTAAGGCGCTAGCACTCGATCCGCTCGCGCCCGAACCACTACAGGTCCTGAGCCAGAACCTATACGTGGCCCGGCGGTACCCGGAAGCGGTGGAGCAGGCTCGGAAGGCGCTCGATCTCGATCCGAAATATTTTCTCGCACATGTTCAGTTGGCTTTAATTTACCTGGCGCAGGGCAAATCGCGCGAGGCAATTGCGGCGGCGCAGAACGCGAGAGAGGACGAGCCACTCGCCGACTGGCCCACCGCTGTGCTGGGAATGGCTTATGCCGCCGATGGACAGCGCGCCGAGGCTGAAAAGGTGCTTTCGGAGATGAACCAGAAAGCCGGCCGCGGCTGGGTTCCTTCCTACGCGTTTGCCGAGATTTACGCCGGTCTGCGGGATAAGTCCCAGACGCTCGGCGCGCTCGAAGAATCTTACGAGGAGCGGGCTTGGTTCCTGACCTACCTGAATACGGCTCCCGAGTTCGATTTTATTCGGTCCGATCCGCGGTTCCAGGCTTTGCTCCGCCGCATGAACTTTCCACATTGAGTTCATGAGCGGGAGCTGACAGTCTTGTCGGCCACCCGGAGCTTATCCAGATACGACGTTCGAGGACGCCGCACACATGAGGCTTTCATGGTGCTCTTCCTCGCGCGACCTGTTGTAGTGTAGGATTAACAACGACGCCCGAAACGCATACGCTCGGGCGCTTGAGAAGCAAGGAGAGATGACGAATGAAATTGGCGAAAGCGGTGTTGCTTTTCACACTGGGGTCGGTGTCGACTTGGGCTCAGGTCAATATAGGCGAACAGAAGCCCGAAGCCAGCCTGCCCTTTAACATGACCACGGTGGCCACCTTTGACCTGCCCTGGCGGATCGCGTTCCTGCCCGATGGGCGCATGCTGATCACAGAAAAGGTCGGGCCCCTTTGGCTGGTCTCCCAGGAGGGAAAGAAGATCCAGGTGGGCGGTACGCCCCCAGTCTATTGGGAAGGCCAGAGCGGCATGATGGGCGTCTTCCTCTCGCCCACCTACGCCACCGACCAGAATATCTATCTCACGTATGCCGAGCCGGGTGACTATGGCGGTGGTCTGGTGCTGGCGCGCGCCAAGCTGGTACTCAGCCAGGGCCAGCCCGCCGGGCCATTCGCCAGCCCGGCCAGACTGCAAAACCTTGAGGTGCTGTGGCGCCAGTTGCCCAAGGGCAAGGGCGGTCAGGAAGGCGCGCAGATCGCCTTCGCTCCGGACGGCAAGTCTCTGTTCCTCACAGTCGGCGACCGCCAGCGCTTTACCCCCGCCCAGGATCCGGACCAGCCGGAAGGCAAGATCCTGCACCTTACGCTGGATGGCAAACCCGCCCCCGACAATCCCAACTTCGGCAAAACCGGGGCTTCCACCATTCCGCTGATCGATCCGCCGCGTAACACCGAAGCCGCCAAGACCGCGAAGGTGGTGAGCACCTATACATTCACCAGCCCCAACCTGACGCCGGCTGAAACGTGGGCCAGCGGCGTTCGCACGCCATACGGCCTGGCGTTTTCGCCCACTGGCGAACTGTGGGAGGTGGAGCATGGCCCGCGTGGCGGCGACGAGTTGAACCTGATCCAGAAGGGGAAGAATTATGGCTGGCCGCTGGTCTCGTTTGGCAACAACTACGACGGCGTGCCCATTCCCAAGCCCGACATGCGGCCCGACCTGGCAATGCCGGTGCTCTATTGGGCGCCGGTGATCGCGCCGGGCAATCTGATGTTCTACCACGGCACCCAGACCTTCCCGCAATGGAACGGCAACGGATTCGTCAGCGGCATGGGGACCACTTCGCTCAGCCGCATCATCTTTGACGGCCATGGCGGCGCCAAGAGTGCCGAGCGCTGGAATGTGGGCAAACGAATCCGCGATGTCGAAGAAGGCCCCGATGGCTCGCTGTGGATGATAGAGGACGCCGCTGAGGGCGCCCTGATCCACGTGACGCCCAAGTGATCGCTTCAGGGGGAAACATGAACCGAGCAGCGCTTATCGCGACAACGTTATTCGCCATTGGTACGGCCGGCGCGGCCATTGACGATCCGGTACGCCTCGACACGGGATTGATCTCCGGGACGACAACGGGCAGCCCGGAGGTGCGTGTATTCAAGGGTATTCCTTATGCGGCGCCGCCGGTGGGCGATCTACGCTGGCGCGCCCCGAAGCCGGCCGCGCACTGGGAAGGAACCCGCCAGGCGGATGAGTTCGGCCCGGTGTGCATGCAGGGTGGCGGCCAGAAAATGAGTGAGGACTGCCTGTACCTGAACGTCTGGACGGGCGCGCAGTCGGCGGGCGCGAAGGCAAGTGACAAGCGCCCGGTCATGGTGTGGATCTACGGCGGCGGTTACACCAGCGGCTCAGGGTCGCAGCCGATGTACGATGGCGAGGCGCTGGCGAAAAAGGGCGCGGTGGTGGTGACGTTGAACTACCGGCTGGGCGCCCTCGGCTTCTTCTCCCACCCGGAGCTCACCAAGGAATCGGACCGGCGTGGAGCGGCGAACTTCGGCGTGCTGGACGCGATGGCGGCGCTCGAGTGGGTGCAGCGGAACATCGCGCGATTTGGCGGTGACCCGAAACGGGTGACCATCTTCGGCGAATCGGCCGGCGCTGGGATGGTGGCGAACCTGATGACCATACCCGCGGCGAAGGGCCTGTTCGCGCGCGCCATCGGCGAGAGCAGCGCCTGGTCCACCGCCCGGATCGCCCCGTTGAGCACGCTGGCGGATGCCGAGTTGGAAGGCGTGAAGCTGGCCGACGGAGTGGGTGCGAAGTCGCTGGCGGAGCTGCGTGCGAAGCCGGCGGAAGCGATTCTGAAGGCCGGGCGCGGGTCGGGGCCTGTGGTGGACGGATACCTGATTCCGGAGGATCCGGGGAAGGTCTTTGCGGCGGGCAAGCAGATCGACGTGCCGGTGCTGACGGGATCGAACCGCGACGAGTCGTTCGGGGGCAATCCGAAATCGGCGGCGGAGTTTGTGGAGCAGGCGCGGAAGCGGTTTGGCGACCTGGCGGATGCGTACCTGAAACTCTACCCGGCGGACTCCGACGAACAGGCGCGCGAATCGGCGTTCTATTCGGGACGCGACGAGATGGCGTTCGTGATGCGGAACTGGGCGCGGCTGGAGGCTGGTTTATCCAAAACGTCCGGCAAGTCGAAAGCGTTCGTATATTACTTCACCGAGCAGCCCCCGCGGCTCGAGAACGCGCGCGGGCCGTTTGCGCCCGGGCCGCACGGCAGCGCCACGCACGTCTCGGAGATCCTCTACGCATTCGGCCATCTGGATGGAAGCCGGCCGTGGACGGACGCTGACCGGCAGGTGGCGGACGCGATGTCGTCCCACTGGGTGAACTTCGCCAGGAGCGGCGACCCGAACGGTAAAGGTTTGAATAAGTGGCAAGCATATGACGGAAAGAACCAGAGCGTTATGGTGTTTGGCAATCCGCCGGAGGGCGCGCAGTCGCCCAGCGAAGCGCAGCTTGCGTTCTTCCGATCGTATTTCGATAAGCTGGCCGCGCGCTAGGCGGTGGGCATTACTGAGGCGTCTCGCGATGCTGAAATTTACGGCCGATTTCGGCGGCCTCCGGTGTCGCCGAGCAGATCCGTACGCCTTCCTTGATCATGTCCACCACATTACCGGCGCTACAGGAATTCAGGAAATACAGGTGGTTGGCTTTCACCGCCGCAAAAACCTTGGCGCGGGCGGCGACCATTCTCGGATCGTTTACGGATCCGCCCTTAACGCCGAGCGACAGCGCCATGTCGCCCGGACCCCACTCCGCGAACGCCAGGCCCGGAATCTGGACATTTTCGTCGACGTGGGCGAGCGCAATCTTGTCTTCCTCTTTCAGCCCCAGCAGTAATTCGCCATTCGGATTCAGTGGCCAGGCGTCCGCTTTGTCCTCGTACTCCGCAACCGAAACACCCCAGATCTGCGCCGCGCTGGGGTTCCCGTGAACACCGCGATGACCTTCCGCTAATCCGTGCTGGCCGACGCCTTGTTCGCGATTCGGAAAACGGCACGCTTCGATGAAGGCTCGAACGGCGCCGGGAGTTTCCGCGTGCGTCAGGAGCACGCCGTGGACTCCGGTTGCCAGCACTTGTTGAAACATCCAGGCGTTGGCGCGAACGCTCGCCTCATCCAGACCGTTGACCGGCACGTTGACGATCACCGCCGGAGTACGATAGCCGTCTCTGGTCGGGCCGCCGGCCGCCAGTCCGCGCATGTACTCCTGCAAACCTTTCACGTCGAACGGAGCATGCTCCATGTCGTAGCTGATGTAATCGGCCCAGGTCTGCGCGTCTGCCTTGCCCTGTTCGAAGGTACCTTCGGTTCCGGAATGCGAACCGGTGTAGTAAACGGTTTGCCCGGCTTCCAAATAATCGATCACGCGGTTGATATGCTTTTTTTTGGGCTGCTGCTGAGCTTCGGCTGAGAAGAGCGCGGCGAACAGCATGGGTATCGCTAACCAAACAGCGGTTTTCATCAAAAGTGGCGATCGCGTCGTGAATGTCATCGAAAATCACCTCCAGCACAGTGTCTGTGTTTCTGCATCAGTATAAACCGGAAAGGGCGAAAGCGAAGCGCCGCGGCCCAGTTCACCAGACACTATACGGCGTAGCCTGGGCCGCGTTGCCACCCGCCGCCGCTGGATCGAGTGCGAATACCAGACCGCTCAGGCTGTTCCCGCCGTTGGAGGCTGTGCCATAGAGGTTACCCGCCGAATCACGGATCAGCCCCGCCAGTGGGTTCGCCCCATCCGTCCCGCCAGTAAAACTGTATAGCACGGTCTCCTGCCCGATCGTGTCCAACTTGTACACCACGCCCGCGCTCGCCGCGCCGCCATAGGCGGTAGTCCCGTAGAGGTTACCCGCGGAATCGAGGGTCACACCGCCCACGGGGTTCGCCCCCTTCGCGCCCGCGAAACTGTACAGTACGGTCTCCTGCTTATTAGCCACTTCCACCTTGTACACCACGCCGGCATTGGACGCGCCACCAGAGTAAGTGGCGCCGTAAAGAGTGCCGGCCGCGTCACCTGTCAAACCGGCGTATGGGTTCGCTCCGTCCGCCCCTGCCGTGAAACTGTGCAGCACGGTCTCCAGGCCATTCGCATGCAGCTCATAAACCACGCCCGTGTTCGACGCGCCGCCAGAGATGGTAGTCCCATAGAGATTGCCAGCCTTATCGCGGATCACACCAGCCTGGGGACCCGACCCGTCCGGCCCACCCGTGAACCAGTAGAGCACGGTCTCGTCGCCTGCCGGATCCACTTTGTACACCACGCCCGCGTTGGCTGGGCCACCGGCGGATGCAGTCCCGTAAAGGTTGCCCTCCGAGTCACGGATGACACCGGCATACGGGTACATCCCGTCCGCCCCTCCTGTGAAGGCGTGCAGCACGGTCTCGTTGCCGGCCGCATTCACCTGGTACACAACGCCGTATCCGATGCCGCCATGCACGGTAGTCCCGTAGAGGTTGCCCGCCGGGTCGCGAATTACTCCGCCATTGGGGTTCTGCCCGTCCGCCCCTCCTGTAAACCTGTACAGTACGGTTTCGTGGCCCGTTGCATCCACCTGGTACACCACACCCGCATTTGCCGGACCGCCGAAGTAAGTGGCGCCATAGAGGTTGCCTTTGCCATCGCTGGTCACGCCGGAATGCGGGTTCGCCCCGTCCGATCCTCCCGGGAACGTATAGAGCACGCTCTCCTGGCCGGCTGGATCCAATTCGAAGACCACGCCCGCTGAATCTGGGCCGCCTCCATTCGATGTGGCGCCGTAGAGGTTGCCTTCCGCGTCCCGGATCAGACCGGGATCGGCATTGCCGTTTGCCCCGTCCGCGCCTCCCGTGAAGGCGTGTAGCACGCTCTCTTGGCCCGTGGCATCCAGCTTGTAAACGACACCGCAACCGAAAGGGCAGTCGCCCGTGCCGCCAAAAAGCGTAGTGCCATAGAGGTTGCCTTCCGCGTCGCGGATCACGCCAGCCTGTGGTTCGCCACCGTCCGGCCCTGCCGTGAAGTTGTACAGCACTGTCTCCTTGCCCTTTGCGTCCAGCTTGTACACCACGCCGTTGTCCGAGGCGCCGCCATAGAAAGTAGTCCCGTAGAGGTTGCCTGCCCCATCGCCGATCACGCCGCCATAAGGCTCCACGCCGTCCTCACCGCTGAAGCTGTGCAGCACGGTCTCATTTCCCATGGGATCCATTCGGAACACCACGCCGGCGAACCCCACGCCGCTATTGACAGTAGTCCCGTAGAGGTTGCCTTTCGCGTCCAGGATCAGGCCGGCGTTGGGATGACCTCCGTCCGCCGCTCCAGTAAAGCTGTGCAGCACAGTCTCATGGCCGGTGGCATCCACCTTGTACACGACACCGAGATCCGCGCCGCCGCCGTAGGTTGTGGTCCCGTAAAGGTTGCCGGCCGCGTCACGGATCACTCCCGAGTAAGGGTACCCGCCATCCGCTCCTCCCGTGAAGCTATAGAGCACCGTTTCCTGGCCCTTGGCATTCAACCGGAACACCACGCCTGCATTAGAAGCGCCGCCTGAGTTGGTGGTCCCGTAGAGATTGCCGGCCCCATCGCCGACAACATTTGCTTCGGGTACCGCTCCGTCCGCCCCTCCCGTGAAGCTATAGAGCACGGTCTCTTGGCCCTCCGTGTCCACCTTGAACACCACGCCACGGTTCGCGCGGCCGCCTAGGGCAGTGGTGCCGTAAAGGTTGCCCGCTCGGTCGCGAGTCACACCGGCGAAGGGATTCGTCCCTCTGGGCGGCGCCGCGAAATTGTGCAGGACGATCTCACCTGCCACCAGCGGCGCGTGCGCCGCCGCTATGATCGCCAGTGCGCACGCGGGCCATCGCAGGCGCCAGCGAATGGCGCACAGCCAATCGAGACATTGCCGCAGCTTCGTCACAGAATTCCTTGGATCCTTCACAGCTTTCGCACAGCGTTGTTGGCCGGATCGATGGCCCACACGTTCGCGCCGTCACAAGCTTTTACGCCGAGAGGCAGATTGACGCCGCCGATCAACGCTCCGTCGATGACCCGGAGCTTCTCGACGCCCTGCGGCCCGTCCACCCAGATGGCCCTTCCATCAAAGAGAATGTCAACTGGGTTGAAGTTTGACAAAGGGAAGACTCCGACGATGGCGTCATCGCTCGCGCGCACCTTGACGACTTGACCGGCATTGTCCGCTAACCACATGTTGACGCCGTCAAAGGCAAGCCCCCCGGGGACCGCTAGAAGCATTCCCGGTGAGAAGCTCGCTACCAGTGCGCCGTCGCTCGGGCGGATCTTGTCAACCGTGCCATTCCCCGTTACCCAGATGTCGGCGCCATCAAACGCAATGCCCTCCGGCGGGAAACTCAACGGAACGATTCCCAGGACGGCGCCGTCCCTGGGGCGTACCTTTGCGAGAGTGCCTTGAGGAAAGGCGAACAGCGCCACCCATATGCTTACACCGTCAAAAGCCATCTGCTGCGGGGCTGCACCGACATTAAAAGATCCAAGTTGTAGTCCGTCGCTGGCACGCAATTTGATCAGGTTAGAGCCAGTATTCACCCACATGTGGGCGCCATCGAAGGTCATCCAACTGGGTGTACCTCCAACTATGAAGGTTCCCTGTAGCGCGCCATCTCCCGCGCGCAGCTTGGTAACGGTACCGCTTTGGTAGTTTGAGATCCACATGTTGGCGCCGTCAAAGGCCGCCCCTGCCGGCCCCTGGCCGACACCAAACTCCGCCGGGTTTTGGTTGATCGGATACCAACGGAGTATTGCAACCGATTCCGGAGTTGCCTCCTGTCCCCACACGGCTGGCGACATCGCACCAGCTGCGAAAATAACTACTAACAATCTCGATTTGTTCATGGAACTCTCCTATAATGTTTCCTATTCCGAGGCGAACGTGGCCTGAGTATACACTTGATGGTGTTTGTCGTGCTTCCAGTTGAGTTTGCAGGCCGCAGGCGCTTCAAGGACAGCCTCCCAGGTCCTTCAACATTTTGTCGACGGTAAATGTGCGCGCCGAAGAGGGACCAGACGTCTGGCCCTTGAGTTTGTAGCGCTCGCCAGGGGCTAAAGCCGGCCCGGTTTCGATTAAGGAATAAGCTTTCGATCCGGTGGTAAGAACCTTCCTTCTGCCGGTTTCGGTGACACAGCCCGTGGTGATCCGCCGATTGTGCAAAATCAGATAGGCCACGCCAATTCCGACACCCGCCCCACCTACCGCTATTCCCGCTATGATCCCCACCGCCTGGCCGCGCGAAATGTATTGGCCTCGCAGGTTCTCTGTCGAAGCGAGACCCAACACTATGAGAACGAGACAGCCCACAGAGGCGCGGCGCGCCTCGATGCAGAAAAATAAGCCCGCCCGCGCCTTCGTTGTGGGCGACTTACTTAGGTAGGTGGCTTGCATTCGCATTCGTCTCAATCCTCCGTTACACCGTATAGAAGCGATATAATTGCCTGACAAACACAACGACCGAGGGAAAAAACTTTTGGAGGCGATGGGTCCCGAGTCGGTGACTGAACTACTCCTCCGGTGGAGGGCTGGAGACAAGGATTGCCTGGACAGATTAGTCCCGCTGGTGGAAGGCGAATTGCGGCGCATCGCCCACCGCTATATGCGCATGGAGCGGTCCGGCCACACCCTGCAGACCACCGCTCTGGTCAACGAGGTTTACCTCAAACTGGTGAACCAGGCACAGGTGGACTGGCAGAGCCGGGCGCAGTTCCTGGGCGTGGCCGCCCGGCTGATGCGCCACGTCCTGGTAGATCACGCGCGCGAGTTGTGCCGGCAGAAACGGGGCGGCGGCGCGCACCTGCTTCCGCTCGACGAGGGCCTGGCCATTTCGCCGGCTAAATCGGCCGACCTGGTGGCGCTGGACGACGCGCTCAACGATCTCTCCAGGTTCGATCCGCGCAAAGCGCAGGTGGTTGAACTTCGCTACTTCGGCGGCTTGAGCGTGGAAGAGGCAGCGGAGGCGCTCGGCGTGCATCCGAACACGGTGATTAGCGACTGGAGCCTCGCGAAGGCCTGGCTGAAGCACGAACTAAGCCCTCGGGGCGCCAATGCTCGGGACGCGAATGGAAGCTGAGCGCTGGAAGAAGATCGAGGAACTCTTTAAAGCCGCCCTGGCGCAGCCCGCGGAGAAGCGCGCGGACATGTTGCAGCGAGCCTGCTCCGGCGACCCTGAGCTTCGCGCCCAAGTTGCGTCGCTGCTGGAGGCCGCAGACAGTGCGAGTTCGTTCCTGGAAGGTTCACCGGTTTCAGGCGCAGCCGACACCACCTCCGGCGACACCGAAGGCGGCCCGGGACCTACCCATGCCATGTTCCCCGATGAAATCGCCGGGACCGTGATCGGCCGCTATCATTTGCTGCAGAAAATCGGAGAAGGCGGCATGGGCGAGGTGTGGCTCGCCGAACAGAAGGAGCCTGTCCGCCGCCGCGTGGCGCTGAAGCTGGTAAAAGCCGGGATGAACAGCCGCGAGGTGATCGCGCGCTTCGAGTCCGAGCGCCAGGCCTTGGCTCTGATGGACCACCCGGCCATCGCTAAAGTGTTCGACGCCGGCTCCACGCCGGAGGGCGCGCCTTACTTCGTCATGGAGTACGTCGCCGGCGTTCCCATCACCAACTACTGCGACAATCACCGGCTCAACACCCGCGAACGGCTGGACCTTTTCATGCGCGTCTGCGAAGGAGTGCAACACGCGCATCAGAAAGCCATCATCCACCGCGACCTGAAGCCATCTAACATCCTGGTCATTGATGTGGACGGCCGGGCGGCGCCGAAGATTATCGACTTCGGAGTCGCCAAGGCATTGACCCAGAAGCTGACTGCGGATACCATGTTCACCCGCGTGGGAGCGCTGTTGGGCACTCCGCAATACATGAGCCCGGAGCAGGCCGATTCGTCGGGTGAGGATATCGACACCCGCACCGATGTCTACTCGCTGGGCATCATTCTCTATGAATTGCTGGCGGGCGCGCCGCCGCTCGATGTGCGCAGAATCGCATTCGGGGAATTTCTGCGCAGGTTGCGCGAGGAGGAACCTCCCAAGCCGAGCACCAAGATCCGCACTCACGACGCGGCGACGTCGACGGAGCTGGCTCACAAGCGCCAAACCGAGCCGCTGGCGCTAGCCAAGGAGATTCGCGGCGACCTGGACTCGATTACGCTGAAGGCTCTCGAGAAAGACCGGTCCCGCCGCTACGGCTCGCCCTCGGACCTGGCAGCCGATATCAGACGATACCAGCGCCACGAACCGGTTGAGGCCCGGCCGGCCAGCGCTGGCTACCGCGCTGGCAAGTACATCCGTCGGCATCGTATCGGGGTTGTTTTCGCGGCGGGAGTAGCGTTGCTTCTGTTCGGTTTCGCCGTCGCTCAGGCTCTGCAGTTGCAGCGTATTAAGCGGGAGCGCGATCGAGCCGATCGCATCGCGAGTTTCATGACGGGCATGTTCAAGGTTTCAAACCCGAGCGAGGCGCGGGGCAACCAGGTAACCGCCAGGGAAATTCTCGACAAAGCATCCGGGAACATAACCGCCGGCTTGGTCAGCGACCCTTTGTTTCAGGCTCAAATGATGCAGGTGATGGGAGAGGTGTATGTGAATCTAGGTCTTTTCTCACGAGCAGAATCTCTGCTGACGCAGGCGGCCCAGATTCGCACCCGCCTCCTGGGGCCCGACGACCCCGTCACATTGCAGTCGATGCATGCTCTTGCTGTCAACCTGTACGAGCAGGGTCGCTACGCCGATACGGAGAAACTGCTAGGGCAGACGATTGAGATTGAGCGCCGCGTACTGGGACCGGAGCATCCCACCACGCTAAGTTCGATGAACACCCTGGCGAACGCTTTCCTTGCGGACGGCCGCTATGGGGAAGCGGAAGCGCTACATCGCCAGGTACTCGATATTCGTCGGCGCACCCTGGGGGCGGATGACCCCAGCACGATGGGGTCGCTGAGTAATCTCGCTGTGTGTGTGCGGGAACAAAAACGCTATGCCGAAGCGGAAGCCTTAGACCGCCAAGCCGTTGAGATTTGGCGGCGCACACTGGGGCCGGACCACCCCAACACATTGAAAGCGATGGATAATCTTGCCACCGACCTGGAAAAAGAAGACCGCTACCCCGAGGCGGAGCAGCTATACCGTCAGTCGTTAGGCGTTGAGCGACGAGTCTTAGGTCCGGACCACCCGCAAACACTGAGATCGTTAAATAATCTCGCCAATCTTCTTATGGACATGGGCCAGTACGCAAAGGCTGATGAGCAACTTCTCGAGGTGCGCGATATTCAGCGCCGCACCCTTGGGCCGGATCACCCGGACACTGCTCTTTCCACCTACAACCTGGCATGCGTTGCGGCGCACAGAGGCGACCGCGCTGGGGCCATGTCACTCCTCAGCGAAGCGCTCGATCACGGCCTTCGGCAAGCGGACGCCGATGCCATCGAAAGCGATCCGGATCTCCAAAGTCTTCACTCCGACCCGCACTTTGCCGCCCTCGTTGCTTCCGTCCACCAACGCGCCGGCAGCCCAAAAAAACCACAGTGAACCCTCTCCTCGGCTGCCGTCTTGGTAGCGCTCGTCTATCGCCGCGAATGTCTTCCACCAGCTGTGATCCGCAAGATCGGCGGCTATTTCGCTCGTCTCGACAAATCCGTATAGACCAGCGCCACAAACCGGCCGTTGGTAATGGCGCCACCCATGCGGCTCAGGTCGAAATCCGCCGTGGGCTTGGACGCCACCACTTCTTCCATGGTCTTTCCCGCGCGGATCGCGCTCAGGACGCGATCCCGCACCGCGCGAAACATCGCCAGCTGCTGCTGAATCTCCTGGAACCCAATCACCGGCCCCAGATGACCTGGAATGATCTTGGTGTTCTCGTTGGCGATCTTCATTACTTGTTCGCCGGCCGCAATCATCCCGTCCACGGACCCACCCTCATTTACGCCGATGTTGTTATAGCGCAGCGATGCCGGCACATCGCCCACCTGCATCACATTGGCGTGGCGGAAGTAGACTATGGAATCTCCGTCCGTGTGAGCGGGCGCCGGGTGGTAGATATAAATCTCTTCGCCGTTGAAGTGCAGCGTCAGGCTGTCCGTATAGGTCAACACCGGCCGGCCCGCCGCGGGCTGCGCAGGCATCCGCTTCAGCATATTGTCGTGGGAAATAATCACCGCACCCAGTTTGGCCATCGCTTCATTGCCGGCCGTGTGGTCGGCGTGGACGTGAGTGTTCACCACATAGCGGATCGGCTTATCACTGATCTTCGCCAGCGCCGCCATGATTTTTTCGTGCATCGGGGCGTACATAGTGTCGACCAGTAAGATTCCGTCGCTCCCGGCAGACACCAGGATGTTGCCCTGCGCCGGGCCTCCCATCAGCACGAAAACTCCGTCGGCGATCTTTACCGTCTCGATCTGCTGTTTCGCGAAGTCCACGCCCTGCCCGCGCGCGCCTGAGAGCCACGCCAGCATCAGCGCACCGACGGCCACGCATTGTCTTGTCACGGGAATCGTCCTCATAGCACCGACTAATATGTCACAATCTTCCGCTGCGAATAGCTGCCTCCTCGGGCTCCAGCGTTCCTCCCAAGGAGCTCATCGTTCCATCCGGCATTCACAGTTTGGCTCCCCGAGCTGTGACCTTGAGGGTTGCGGGTGACGGTCGCGTTCACACGCGACCGATTGCCGCAAGCCCGCGTTATGCCCGCGTTTCTCCGACTTGCCTTTCGCCCGGCCATCGAGCGTCCATGGACAGTTCCTTCTGCAGCACCTCAATTTCCCTTCGACTACGAGCCAACCGACGATCCGCAGAGTCCGAAGCATGTGGCGTAGCCAAACCTCTGTCCACATTAGACACCAACCGAGATGATCCCGCTCCGGAGGTCTCATACCCAGTCACACAACGGAAAGTACTTATTGGCCATTTCCCGCCACTGCCGACTTCGTGTGCCAGCTCTTTGGACCGCACTTGAGCACGTGACCGTGATCAACTTTTGCCTCGAACGCTCGCCCCAGAACACTTGCCCAGACGGCAACGTTTTTACTCAGGAGGGAGATCTAGCGCGAAACAACTACAGCACCAAGCGGCGGACGACGTGAGCGCGGCCGTCTTTGCAGGCCTGGTGACCGCGGAGGCCATCAGATGTACGATGAAGGACACCAGTAGGCTGGTGGCGTGCTTACTGCTAAGAGTTTCGCCAAAAGGGCAAGCTATGATGACTCGAGAACATAGATTTCTTCTGACTGCTACAATCCTATCGAGCTTATTCGCGGCCTCCGCGCCTGCTTTCGGGCAATGGATTCACTACGAGAAGAAGAATGTTCCACGCTTGCCGGATGGCAAAGTGAACATGAACGCTCCCACTCCCAAGCAGGCGGACGGCAAGCCCGATCTTTCCGGCATTTGGCTGGGTGACAACTGGGGACCCGCGGGAGCAAGACCCAATCCTCCTTCGCGCAACGTCCAAACTTCGAAGATGCTACCCGCCGCGCAAAAAGAATTCAACGCGCGCATGGAAAACAATATGCTGAACGATCCGAAGGTTCGCTGTCTGCCCAATGGCGTGCCGCATGCTAACACCGAGCCATATCCGTTTGAAATCCTCCACACTCCGGATAAGACTCTGATCCTTTACGAGATGTACTCACTCCGGCGTCAGATCTTCACCGATGGACGGAAACTCCCACAAGATATCAAGCAATTCACGCCTACTTGGATGGGCTATTCCGTGGGACGCTGGGAAGGTGATGAGTTCGTGGTTGACACCACGGGTTTTAACGACCGGGTTTGGCCGATTGATATGGGGGCCCACCCTTCTTCGGATGCGCTGTTTGTGACCGAACGATTCAAACGTGTCGACTTTGGCCACATGGACCTGAGCGTCACCATCGATGACCCCAAAACGTACGAGTCCAAATGGACGCAGCCATACCGTTACACGCTGCTTCCAGACACCGATCTTCTGGAGTTCATTTGTGAAAACAACCCGTCTCCGTTGCATATGGTGGGGAAATAGAGAGCGAGTGGCCCACTCCGGCGGCCGCTCCCATGGCGATTCCGAACACGGTTCATAACCCACGCACGAAAAGCATCGTGCCGTGAACCTTGTTCCGAATGTGCACCGGGGAGCCAAATTCCCAATCGCGGCTCATGGTGACCGATCCGCCTTATGGAATTGAACTCGATTCTGAGTGGCGCGGTCACGCGCCGATCGATATTTTTTTCAGCGCTCTAGTCCGATCCTAGTCGATGACCCGAGTCGAACTCCTAGCAGGCTGATGCCCGCCCCACCTACGCATCCCGCACCACACGAAATCCGATGTTCCCCGTGGCGCTGTCGGGCGTGTTCGCGGTCCGCGCGGCGTTCCGATAGCGGAAACAAAATGATGCGTGGCAGAGGTAGGATCCCCCTTTCATCACCCGCGTCGTTCCGGACGGAGGACCGACGGGATTAACTGGCGTGGCCGTCTGGCGCCACTGCGCATCGAAGTAGTCCGCGCACCATTCCCAAACGTTGCCCACCAGCGTGTAGAGGCCGAAGCGGTTTGCTTCAAAGCTCGCCACCGGCGCCGGTGCGGAAAAACCGTCCTCGGCCAGATCGACATCCGGAAACGCGCCTTGCCAGATATTACACATGTGGCGGCCGCGATAACAGCCACAAGAATTCTTCCGCAGTGGGACACGGATGCTCTTTTCCTGATCGCCGAATCCGCCTGGGTGGCCTGGTACGCCAATTGAAAGGCGCCGTCACCCGCGTGACCGAAATTCAGCAAACTAATGTCACCGTATTATAGGCTCCATGCAAAGGCTGGTCGCCTCACGCAACTTTACTGACGGTTGTGAAACAGCATCCCCACAAAAGTCTCCACACTCTGCCTACAAGTGGCGTTCTTAGGGACCTTGCAAGGCTGCAAGTGTTTGAAAAGTTTGACTCCCCGAGGAACCGGTCTCCTTCTCAGAGAGCGGTGGCGCGGTAATAAGGATGCGTATTGCGTCAAGTGACGCAAAAACGGCCTTAACCCGGTAGCCAGGACCCAGGTGGAGTCGGCCAGGAGAACGCCCTGGATGCCGGTATGTAGCTGTGACCTTGGGGGTTCCGGGTGACGGTCGCGTTCACCGCGCGCGAGCGATTGCCGGAAGCCCGCGTTAAACCCGCGTTATTTTTTGCGTCTCTCCGCGTCATGTCCGCGTTGAGCCGGCGTCATCCCCGCGTTTTTCCGACTTGCCTTTCGCCCGGCCATCGAGCCATTCATGGACACTGAGTACCTTCGTCGCGCCCCGTGAAGATCTCAAACGCCTCTGTCGTTTGTCTGTTCCTGATCTCGTCGGGACGATAAAGGCGCACCTGCCCGAGATAATGCTGGTATTCGACGATCCGGTCTTTCAGATGAGTCGCGAGGCTGGACTCAACGTCATGCAGACACGAGCCGGGAACGACCAGCTTCTCATTGATGAAGCCCTGGTGCAGCAGCTCGTAAATATCCTTGAATTCCGGCCGGGCTCTTTCGCTCGTGCCCGCCTTCGACATGTCGCTGAGAAAATTCTGGTCGAGATAGACGGCAGCTTCTGGGTACGCTTGAGCATGTGAACTTGTTCCAGCCCAGTTCCATCCGGAGCTGCGCTGCCTGTTCGTCGCCATCGATCCACGGGACCATCCGGGCGTATTCCATCCGCGTCTTGACCTTCGGGTCGTGCTTGTCGAGCTTGAACTCCCCGATGATCGCCGTCATCAGCGACATGTAGGACTTCACCGCAATGTTGAACGCAATACCCGCCATGAGCTCGAACGATTCTTTCTGAAGCTTGGCAAACCCCGTGAGACGTCGCTGCCAGTACAGGCACCTGCCCTCCGCTCAAGGTCGGGGCTAGGCCGGTAGCATTGCCATTAGGGTTTTGAATTTCCTCGGCAAGCACTAGCTACCTATGTTGCGTCGGCACCGATCCCCTAAGGCTTCTTCTTGTACACATCACAGCCATCAGTGTGTGTTGGCGTGGCGCTTACCGGCTGGCTGTCGCAAACCGAATGCATTACGTGGCCGAAGAATAACCACCTCTTCTTGTTCCTGGGAGAAGGAGTGTGCGTTCGTCCCTGAGAGACAGCGGCAGCGCGGTGGCTGGAAGATGAAACAGCTGAATGTCCACTACTGTGCGAACCGGACGACGAGCTTGGGCCACCGCCACCGGAGTGCCCGCCTCCCGAACCTCCGCCACCGGAGTGGGCCAACGCCATGGGTGGCGATAGGAGCGCAACTGCGCCAATCAGCAATATGGCCACAAGATATTTGGTGCGGGCACTGGCGATGGCAGGCATGTTTCCTCCCCAGCACTTTGATTTTAGCACCTGCTACGCCGGCGTCGCGCTGCCAGGGCCGCAACGGCGCTCAATCAACCAGCTTTCGCGACGAAGGCGGGTGCGGCACGTAGTCTTTCTTAAATTTGGCTTGTGTCGCGTCTCGATCCACAACCGCCTGCTTAAACTTGGCCTGGAGCGTCGCTCGATCCAGCCTGGCGCCATACAGGTAGACACCATCAATCTCGCGGGTGTTGCGGATGTTTTCTAGCGGATTCGCGTTCAGCACGATGAAATCGGCCCGCTTGCCCTTGGCCAGCGTCCCGTGTCCTTGATCCGCAGCACTTCGGTGGGCCTGGACGTGGAAGCGATGATCGCCTCGGCCGGCGTCAGCCCCAGCCTTACGTACATCCCGATCTCGTGGTGCTCCGCGAAGCCGTAAGAATATTTGGCGGAAACACCCGCGTCGCTTCCCAGCACGATACGCGCGCCGGCTGCAATATACTTCGAAAAATTGTAGTTGAGGTTCTCTTCGCGCTGGGCAAACTGAGCGCTGGCCGGCGCGGAGCAAGGGGGCGACGGCAGCCAGGTCTTCCCCGCCCTGATATCGGCGATGACACCGTCCGGCAGCGCCTGTTCGATGAATGGATTGTCGCCGTCGCAAAGCTCGGAGCGATCGCCCAGGCCCATCACCGGCGCCCAGTAGGGCCGCTTCGCCTTGAGGATGGCGACGAACTCATCGTCCACCTTTTCGGCCATGAGCGTGTGCACAAGCACGTCGACGCCGGCCCTTACCACGCCTTTTTGATCCTCAAATTCGTCGCATGAGCGTGCACCATCATGCCGTGCCTGTGCGCCTCCGCGATCAACGCGGTGTAAACTTCCGGAGGCATTTTCTTCCTGCTGCCTCGCATGTTGTCGCGATTATCCACCCAGAACTTGAGCTCCTTGATCTTCTTGGCCGCGATTTTCCGGACGGCTGCCACGGCCTCATCCGGGGTTGAGACTTCATACACCGCGTGCAATGGGCCAGTCCCCTGGATCAAAAGCGAATCCGGACCGCCTCCCGGCGGCGCCATGCCTGCCGCAAAGAAGAACCGTGCGGCGGGCGGAAATTTCCCGGCCAGCTGGTCCTGCTGGAATTTGATGGCGAACTCGGTCGGCTGTTCGCCCATCGCCATTGCGGTGCCGACACCATAAAACGCCTCGCGCTCCAGATGGTCCAGCACATTCTCCGGCGTGTGGTTTTCAACGCTCCAACTCACGTATCCCTCATAACCCATGTGAACGTGGATGTTGTTCATCGCGGGCATGACGGTCTTCCCGGTCAGGTCGACACGAACAGCTCTCGCAGGCGCCTGAATGGAGCCTTTAGCGCCAAGCGCGGTGATATGTCCATTCCGGACGACGAATGCTCCGTTCTCAATGGGAGCGCTGGCATCGCCGATGATCAAACGCGCGCCTTCATAGATGACGGCGCTGGTCTGCGAATAACAAGGAACCGATCCTAGCGCCGCGGCTATGATGCTGCTCGCCAGGATCGTCCGTTGGATTTGCATTTTGACCTCCCGGAACGATAGCAGTATATATGGTTCTGCTATTCTCGTTGATACCCTGACCAGATGGGCGTCCCCGGCATCCCTCGTCCAGTCATCCAAGTTTCCGGCATCCGCAAGACCTACGGGGCGACGGTGGCCGTCTCCGAAGTTTCGTTTGAAGTCGCTGAAGGCGAAATCTTCGGGTTGATCGGCCCCAACGGCGCAGGCAAGACCACCACGATGGAGTGCGTGGAAGGAGTGCGCCGGCCGGACCGCGGCGCCATCTCGATCCTGGGCCTGGATCCGTTCCGCGACGTATATCAGGTGCAGAACCGCATTGGCGTGCAGCTCCAGCAGGCTCAGCTTCAAAAGAGAATCAAGGTATGGGAGGCGGTGGACCTCTGGGCATCGCTGTATTCGAAAGCCGTGGACGGCGACTGGCTGCTCGAACAACTGGGCCTGTCCGACAAGCGGAACGCCTGGTTCATGACGCTTTCCGGCGGGCAGAAACAGCGGCTGTTCATCGCCCTGGCGCTGATCAACGATCCCGAAGTGGTGTTTCTGGATGAGCTGACAACCGGGCTGGACCCGCAGTCGCGGCGGGCGATCTGGGAGCTGGTGCGCGGCATTCGCGACCGCGGCAAGACAGTGTTCATGACCACTCATCTGATGGAGGAGGCCGAGCGGCTGTGCGACCGGGTGGCGATCATCGAGCACGGAAAGATCATCGACATGGGCAGCCCGGAGGAATTGGTGCGGCGGCATTGCCCAGCGCGAACGGTCCTGCTGGCCACTGAAAATGCGCTCGCCGAAGAGCGGCTGCGCAGGATGCCATCGGTGGAGACGGTGACGCGCCAGGACTTCCGATTCACCATTCAAGGGCAGGGCGAAGACTTCGTGACCGAAGTGATCCAATGCCTGTCCGAGAACCAGATCCGGGTCACCGACTTTCGCACTGTGCTGCCCAACCTGGAAGACGTCTTTCTGAAGCTCACCGGCCATTCGATTCGCGACTAGGAGAACATGTTCCGCGGACTTTGGAAATTAACGTGGCTGGAGATCAAGATCTTTCTGCGCGAGCCGCTGGGAGCGTTCGGATCGATTCTCTTTCCCGTCCTGGTGTTCGTGGTGGTCGGGCGGCTGATGGGCGGCCGGCTCCCACCCAGCTCGATCGCCGCCACCGGCTTCCTACGGGTTGGGCTTCCGGTTCTCGCGTCCGTGCTGATCGCGCTGAGCGGAGTGTTGTCGCTGGTGACCATCATTTCGATTTATCGTGAGGGCGGCATCCTCAAACGGCTCCGGGCCACGCCGCTCCGCCCGCAGACCATCCTCACGGCTCACGTGCTGGTCAAACTGGCGCTGACGGTAGCCAGTCTGGCCTTGTTGGTGCTGGCGGGCAAACGCTATTACCCGGTGAATGTCGACGTTCCCCTATTCGGATTTACGCTGGCGCTGCTGATCAGCACGTGGAGCATTCTGTCCATCGGTTTTCTGATCGCGAGCATTGTGCCCACCGCGCGCTTCGCGCAGCCGATCGGCGCGGCCATCCTGTATCCCATGCTCGCCCTGTCCGGATTGTTCGTGCCGCTCCAATCGCTGCCACCTGCCCTCCGAGCCGTGGCGCGCGTGCTGCCGCTGACCTACGCGGTGTCACTGCTCCAGGGGATCTGGAAAGGCGAGGCGTGGTCGGCGCACATTGGCGACGTCGCGGCGCTGGTGGCCGTATTTGCGATTTGCACGGCGCTCTCAGCCAAGGTGTTTCGCTGGGAATAGCGCTAGTTGAATTCCGCTTAATGCCAAAAAATCGCGTTATCTGGGAGCGCTGTGCGGGATGTCGTTTCGGATGATCTTTCCGCCCTTCATCACAAATTGAACGCGCTGGAGTTCGGTGATGTCGGCCAGCGGATCGCCAGAGACCGCGATCAAATCGGCGTACTTACCCTGGTCGATGGACCCGATCTGGTCCTGCCATCCCAGCGCTTCGGCGTTGATCGTGGTCGCGGCTTGAATCGCGCGCGCCGGAGTGAGGCCGCCACGCTTCACCAACGCTTCGAAGTCGAGCGCCTGTGTGCCGTGGGCGTACGTGGAGCCATCGGCGCCGCTGCCCAGCATGATTTTCATCCCCTTGGTGGCGGCGGCAGTGCGAACGGCATGCTCGAAAATAGGAATCATGCGATATTTTCCGCCGGTGTTTTTGGCATCGTTATCGTCTATACCCGGCTCCAGGTATCGAACGAACGTCGGATCGTAATACAGGCCCTTCTGCACCATCATGTCGGCTTGCTCCTGATTCAAATCGAAGGCGTGCTCGATGGTGTCGCAGCCGGCGATGATGGAGTTCTTTTGTCCTTCGCCTCCGTACACGTGACAGGCCGTCTTCTTGCCCAGCCGATGCGTTTCGTCGATTAACGCCTGTAACACGGGCATCGGATAAGTGAGCTGATACTGGGCGACGCCCGTGGCGGTGAACGAATAAGCACCCGTTGGAAACAGCTTGATCCAGTCCGCGCCGCGGCCGATCTGCTCCCGCACCGCCGCGCGCGCTTCTTCCACCGAACGAACCACGGCGCTCGCCAAGGGGTTGTCCGGAGCCGCCGGGTTAGGAGGCGCAGCGCCCCAAACAATTCCCCGAGTGGATACCTGATACCGGGGGCCGTCGATGCGACCCAGGTTAATGGCATCGCGGATTGCCACGTCGCCGTATCCGTTACCGTGAGTACTCATGTCTCGGGCGGTAGTAAAACCTGCCCGCAAGTCAGCCTGTGCGTTCTGCACCGCAATCAGCATGGACGCTTCCGTTGTTCCGCTTGCTCCGCGATTATTGAACATGTGCGTGTGCGCGTCGATCAAGCCGGGCAAGACTGTTGACTGGCTGAGATCGACCACTTGCGCTCCCGCGGGAATGTTGACCTGGGACTGGGGTCCCACTGAGGTGATTCGGTCACCGGTAAGAACCACCACCTGTTTCATCAGCAACTGGCCGGTTTTGCTATCGAACAAGCGCCCGGCGCGAATCGCGATCACCCGCGGCGCGGAGGGACATTGAAAGACGCCGCCGTCGGGGCCCACACAGGGCGCCGATCCTGCCCCTCGCCAGGGAGCCGGGAACGGTTGAACCTGCGCTCCAACAGTGAACGCGCTCAGCGCCATGGTCAGCGCCATGGTCAAGACAGAATTGCTTGTCATCGTGTTATGCCTCCCTGGGCGGTAACAGATGATTGTATCGGCTTCCTGGCAACGGTGTGACGTGGTTGGCGTCTATGGCGTCCAGGTCCCTTTTTTCATGTAGGTGGTCTTGGCCGCGCTGTTGTCTTCGGCGAACATGTAGATATTCTTTGCACCGGTGTAAGCGGCGCTGGCGGTTACCGCCAGGTGGAGCGTAAGAGTATCGCCCGACCGCATCACGGTAGTTCCGCTTCCGCTGACGGTGCATTGACCGTTGGAAAGCGTCCCGGACCCGGGAGTGATCTTAGAAGATGCGCCGCCCGTGTCGGTCAGCAGTTCGATCGAATTGGTGGCCGGATAATACAAAACAAAACAGGAACTCGATGCGCTTACCGTCGCGCCGAAGTCCACTTTTACAACGGCCAGATCGTCGGCGCCGTTCGGATCCGAATATGTCAGCGCGAAGGTATTCATGACTCCGGTAGCTGCAGTCGGAGCCACCGAAACCACCGTTGGCGCTTGGTCTGCGGCAGGCGTCCACGTTCCTTTGTTGACCACGCCCGTATTCGTCAAGCTGACGTCTTCGGCGTACATAAATATGTTTTGTTTACCGGTGTAAGTGGAGCTGGCGATCACGTCCAGATTGAGCGTTAGCTTACCGCCCGACTTCGCAACCGTTGTGCCGCTTCCGTTGATGGTGCATTGACTGTTGAAAATGATGCCGGAACCAGGGGTAAGGCTGGTAGATCCGTTGCCCACATTATTCAGCAGATAGACGAGATTCACGGATGGGTAATACAAGACGTAGCAGGAATTCGAGGTCAGGGTACCCGGATTGAATATTGCAAGCACATGATTCAGACTGCCGTAACCCGCCGTGTCGGTGTACAAAAGCGCGAAGGTATTGTTCGGCCCGGTTGCCGCATTCGGGGTTACCGAGTAAACCCCAGGTGTCCCTGGACCTTTTGAGACCACCAGATTCACCGCTGATCCCGACGCCACAACCTTTCCCGCAACCGGGCTTTCGCTGATCACGTGGCCGGTTGGCACCGTGGGGCTGTAAGCCATGGTGACGGTGCCCACCACCAGGCCGGCGCCCGTGATCGCGGCCGTCGCCGCCGTTTGCGTATCGCCCACTACGTTCGGGACCGGCACCCCTGCAACTATCGTGGTGGAATCGCTTGCAGTGGCGGACGAAGCGCCGCCGCCACTCACCGTCGCCGTATTCACCTGGGGCGAACTCGCATTCGACGCAACATTGACCGTCACGGTGATCGCCCCGTAACTCATCCCGGCAGCCAAAGAGGTGGTTTGCGTGCAGGTAGGGCTCGCGTTACAATTCCAACCCGATCCCGACATCGAAACCAATGTTTCGCCAGAGGGTACGGCTTCGGTCACCGTCACTGGATCGACCGTCGGACCGGTCCCGATGTTGCCGACCAGAATCGTGTACTTGGCATTCTGCTGGCCCTGGTTGAAGTTGCCAACGTTGGTCTTGGTGATTCCGAGCACCGGGGGCCCAGCCGAGTTGGCGACAGGGAAGGTGAAGAAAGCCTCCAGGTTGCACACTTGGCCGCCCGGAGTCCCCACGTTCAGAACCATAATTTGGTAATAACCCGCCGTCGAGAGATCGCCGGGCTGGAGATCGATCACCAGTTGCGTTGAACTAACGGGCGTGCTGGACCGGTTTTCGAATGATCCGGTGACGGGGTTAACCAGGTAGGTGTACGTGAGTGAGGAATTCGTCGTGAATCCCGTACCGTTGACCGTGAGATTCACGGCCGCGTTGGTGACAATGGGAGTGGCAGGGGAAACGCTCGTAATCGTAAGTGGAGCCGTCGTCCCGCTGGTATTGAAACTCGCTGTCGCGATCTCCTCTCCCGTCACCGGGAACGGAAGCGGGTTGGTGGCGCCGGAAAAGTCCTGCGACCAACCAAGGAAAGCCATTCCACTTCCCGCGGTCGCGGTGAAATTCACCGTGCCGAGGTTGAAGAACTCGTCTAGATTTCCGTTGGTCCCGGTCGAGTTCGTTCCGGAGGAGGAGGACGGCAGTCACTTCATTTCCTCCGCACGACTGCGAGGTGAACACCATGGAGCGGAAGCTGGGCGTGTAGTTCGCGGTATAGAGGCTTTGGCCGGCGGATGCGGGTACAGTTACGCTCAGCCCGTCCGTACTGGCGCTCTTCGCTCCCGACCAGTTATTGAACAGATAACTAATGTTAGCGGTCACCGGCGACTGCGCCACCGCGGTGCCGGGACACGAGCTGCCATTCAGGGCGCTTGCACAAAGAGTTAAGTTCGCTCCGGAAGCGAATCCCGATCCATCGCCGGAACCGTCGTAATTCCTGGGCGTGTATGCGGTGTTGATATTGCCATTTCCATCCACCACCTGAATCGCGAATCCCGGGTAAGTGCCCGCCGCGCTAATGTCCGGCGAAGCCGCTTTTATGGTGGTAACGGCGTCGTTGTAAAGGCCGGCAGTTACCGGGTAACCGCTGTCGTAATTTAAGTAATCAAGATCGGTGGTTACGGAAAACGTATAAGGATTTGCGTATAGGCTGAATCCCGGCAGGTTGTACCAGAAGTAAAGGTTCCACCCGGGATTCGGATTCACCGTCATCGTTATCAACTGGCGGTCCTGATAGTAGTTGGTGGGTGCGCCGTTGATGATGAGGCTGCTGGGTGGCGGCGAAGATGTGATAGTGCCGTCGCCGCCGGGAGCCACCACCGGATTGTAAGGGTGAACGGGAATAAAACTGGCCAGATAGTTGGTGATTGCCGGTTCTGTGGACGGGCTCAGCAGCGTGCCATTGCCCAGTGAGTTCGTTACGGTGACGGTCGTTGGACAGTTCCCCGTCATGACGGCGTTCCATCGCCCGAAAATATAGTTCTGCTGGTTGAGCACTTGCAGCGTTTGATTGTTCGCATCCAGCGGGACGCTCAGCGTGTGCTGGGAACCGGTGGTCCAAGTGGTGAAGACGCACGGAGCCGTGCAGGGAGTGCCGTCCACGATGACCTGCAATCCGCTGGGATTGGTGTCCACGGTAATCGGACTTGGCGCATGCGCGTAGAGGCGCATGATTCCGTCCAGGTCGCCAGTGGTGTATTGCGGCAGGCCGGTGCTCAGCACCATGCCGGCCGGAATCGTCTCGAGAACTGGCGAGACACCGTCCCGGGCGAACGAGAACGGGCCGTATTCCATGATGGAGGCGTAATTAAAAGACCGGAATCGATGCTGCTGGTACCGTAAATATCGAAATTGCCGTGCTGGGGCTTGTCGACGTTCTGCTCCAGGTAATTCACGTAGGTGTTGCGGTCGGCGCGCGACTGCTCATGGAACAGGCCCATGGAATGACCCATCTCGTGCAGGATGGTTGGACGGCGCAGTTGTACGATCCACCGATGGTCTGCGTGCCTCCCTGCATGCCCACGGCTGATTCGCAACCGCCGCCCGGGTTATTCGGGTCGAAATCGAACTCCACCAGGTTGACGTCGCTGGCGGTAGCCGGCACCCACTGAAGTACGCCCGCCAGTTGAGTATCGGCTTCCGCGACGGCCGCCTCGACGTTGGTATCGTTGACGCCCGATGGATTGGTGTATGGTATTCGGACCACGCCGTTCACCACCGGCCACAATCCGTTGGGAGACAGAGGATTGGGTGTGATGGTCACTGACTCCGGGCGCAAACCCTTTAGGCTAGCGGTTCGAAAGCGACCGGAAAGAGTACCAGCGGCCACATCCGCGGCCTTGCCCAGAATCATATCGCTTTGATAGATCGCGAAGCCGTCCCTCACTTCGTAAGTGATCTGTTTTCCATGGAAAATCGCCGTTCCTAACACTGGTGTGGCGGCAGGCGTTCGCGGCGTGTAGAACACATTCACAAAGGTGGCAGCGCCGGGTTGGCCAAGCGCCTTGATCCGAAAGTGGTTGATTCCGGGACGCAAGGGAACCGGCGCGGAGGAGCTCCAAAGAATGGTCTTGCGATCATCCGCCAAACGGACGGTGGCCAGGTCGCTGAAGCCCCGGCTGCTCTCCCACAACACGCGCCGGTCGCCACCGGTCCAAGCCAAAGTTCCCTTGAGAGAGATCGCGGGCTCATTAGTGACAAGCGTCCGATCCTTCCCTGGCGTTGGTTCCGTGAGGCGCAGCGCGCCATTCTGAGCGAAAGCCAAACCGCAGAAAAGCAATGGCGCAGAGCATGCGGCCAACCCGGAAAATCGTTTTAGAACACGCGCGAGCGGACAGGTCATATGTTCACCAGTTTTGTCTACGGCGTCCACGTCCCTTTCTTGACCCAGCCCGTCTTTGCCGCGCTGTTGTCATCGGCGTACATGAAGATGTTCTGTACGCCGGTGTAAGTCGAGCTGGCGGTCACTTCCAGGTTGAGCGTAAGAGTATCGCCCGACCTCACCACCGAAGTGCCGCTGCCGCTGATGGTGCATTGACTGTTGGACAGCGTCCCGGAACCAGGAGTGATCTGAAGCGATCCCGGTGCCCGCATTCGTGTAGCAGATAGATCGAGATTGGTGGCCGGGTAATAGAAAACATAGCAGGTATTCGAGGCGCCTTCCGTCGACACCGAAGATCACTTCCACATAATTGAGATCGTCGGCGCCGTTCGGGTCCGAGTACGTCAGCGCGAAGGTGTTGGAAGGTCCCGTGGCAGGATTCGGGGTCACCGAAACCACCGTGGGCGGTTGGTTGGCGGCGGGCGTCCAGGTCCCTTTGTTGACCCAGCCCGTGGTTGCCGAGTTGTTGTCAATGGCATCCATGAAAATGGTCTGTTTACCCGCTGTAGGTCGAGCTGGCGGTCACCTCCAGATTGAGCGTAAGATTATTGCCCGACTTCACCACCGAAGTGCCGCCTCCCGTGATAGTGCATTGACTGTTGGACAGCGTCCCGGAACCAGGAGTAATCGAAGTGAGTTCCAGTGCCCGCATTGTTGTACAGATAGAGCAGATTGGCTGGCCAGGGAATAGGAGACATAGCAGGCATTCGAGGTGGCGGTTCCCTCACTGAAGATCACCTCCACATATTTGAGACTGGCGTGGCCGCGCCGTATCGGAGTACATCAGCGCGAAAGTATTGGAAAGTCCTGTCGCGGGATTCGGGGTTACGGATACGACTGCCGGAGTGCCCCGGACCTGTGGACACCACCAGATTCACTGCCGATTCCGAGGCCACCATCGTTCCCGCAACCGGGCTTTCGCTGATCACATCGCCGGATGCCACCGTGCTGCTGGTACGCTGTCGTCACGGTGCCTACCACCAGGCCCGCGCCGGTGATGGCGGTCGTCGCGGCGGCCTGCGTATCGCCCACCACGTTCGGCACCGACACCTGGGAAGAGATGATCGTTGAATCGCTAGCCGTCGCCGACGCCGCTCCGCCCCCGGTCGCTGTGAAAACGCTCGCGGTATTGACTTGCGGCGAGGTCGCATTCGCCGCAACATTTACGGTCACGGTGATCGCGCCGTAACTCATCCCTGCTCCCAATGCACTCGATTCCGTGCAGGTGTTGCCGCTACAGGTCCATCCCGATCCCGTCATCGATACCAACGTTTCGCCCGACGGTACGGTATCCGTCACTGTCACCGGATCGACGGTCGGACCGGCTCCATTGTTGGTGACCAGAATCGTGTACTGGGCATTCTGTTGGCCCTGGCTGAAGTTCCCACGTATGCGACTTGGTGATCGCGAGCACCGCCGGGCCAGTCGAATTGGTGACCACGAAAACGGCAGTCGCGCTGGGGTTGCAGCCCGTAGTGCCTTCGTTGTTCAGGACAGTAATCTGGTAATAACCCGGCAGTCGGGATATCACCGGCATTGAGAGTCCATCGTCAGTTGCGTTGAACTAATCGGCGTGCTCGTTCGGTACAACCGGTGGGGCCGAAGTAGGTGTACAAGCTCGCGCCGCCGTCCGAGGCCACGGTCGAGAATCCCGTGCCGTTAATCGTAAGTGTCGCCGTCCCACTGGTCGCGGTGGGCGTGGAAATGCTCGTAATCGAAAGCGGAGCCGTGATCCCGCTGAGATTGAAGTTCGCCGTCCCCAGCACTTGCCCCGTCAGCGAGTACGGATACGGGTTGGTGGTCCCTCCGGCGGCCAAATCCAGCGACCAGCCGACGAAGCTCAGTCCGCTGGTGGTGGTCGACGCCGTGAACGTAACCGTGCCGTCGTTGAAAAACGAGTCTATATTGCCGTAGTGTCTCGTTGTCCCCTTGGTTGTCCCAGTCGGTGAGGATGTCACCGTGAGCAGGTTACCGTCTGGACTACCCGGGCAGGTAGTCGCTGTTCCTATCGCGGGGGCTATGAGCGAACGGAAGCTGGGCGTGAAGTTCGCAGTAGATGTGCTTATACCGGAAGCCGGCACAGTCACACTGAGAGAATCCCCACTGGGGGTGCCCGCTCCCGTCCAGTCACCGAACGTGTAGCTGATGTTAGTGGTCACCGGCGATTGCGGACGCCGCGGTAGAGAAGTCAACTTCTCTCCGGAAGCGAACCCGTGAGCCGTTACGGATAGCGTCAAAATTCACCGGGGTGTACGCCGTGGACGTGTTCCCATTTCCATCCGTGACGCCGATTGCAAATCCCGGGAAACTACTCGGGGCAAGGCCGCTCGCGGCAAGGTCCGGCGAAGTCGCCAGGATCGTAGTCACCGCATCTGTAACCAGGTTTACCTGTGTCGTTGTCGAAATCAAGTATCGTCAGTCAGGTAGACGGTAGACAGGATTCGTGTATATGTTGATAAACGGTGATGGGTACCAGTCGTAAAAGTTGTACCCGCTACTCGGATTCACCGTGAGTGTAATTAACTGGCGGTCCAGATAGGTTGGTGCGCCGTTGACCATGAGGCTGCTGCTCGGCAATGGCGAAGCTGTGATGGTGGCGTCGCCGCTGGGATTGATCACCGGGACTGTAAGGGTGGACGGGAATAAAACTGGCGAGATAGTGGGTGATCGAGGGGCATGTGGTGGGGCGCAACGGGGTGCCATTCGCCGAGTGCGTTCGTAACCGTGACGGTTTGGACAGTTCGCCAGTCCGGCGTTCCACCGGCCGAAAATATAATTCTCACCGCTGAGCGTTTGCAGCGTTTGATTGGCCGTCGGGACGCTTAGTGTGTGCTGAGGAACCTGCTGGCCCAAGTCGTGAAGACACACGGCGCCGTGCAGGTTGTGCTGTCCACGACGACCTGCAATCCGGTGGGATTGGTGTCCACGGTGATGGCGGTCGGCGTATGCCCGTAGAGGCGCATGATTCCGTCCAGGTCGCCGCGTGGTGTATTGAGGCGTGCTGGTGCCGAGCACCATGCCGGGCGGAATCGTTTCGAGGGTTGGCGAGACACCGTCCTTGTTGAACGTGAACGGGCCGTATTCCATGATCGAGGCGTAGTTGTAGAGACCAGAACCGACGCTCATCGGGGATGATGTCGAAATTGGCGTGGTTGGGCTTGTCGATGTTCTGCTCCATGTAATTCACGTACGTGTTGCGATCGGCGCGCGACTGCTCATGGTACAGGCCCAGCGCATGCCCCATCTCGTGCAGGATCGTTGTTTCCGTGCAGTTGACCGACCCGCCAATCGGTTGTGGGCCGTCCTCCCACCATTCCCACCGAAGGCCTCGCAGGTGCCATTCAAGTTACTCGGATCGAAATCGAAATTCACGTAGTTGACGTCGCTGGCGGTGGCCGGCACCCACTGAACTACGCCCGCCAGTTGCGTATTGGACTCCGTGATGGCCGCATTGATGTTGTTAGTGTTTGTCGGTGGTGACATTCGTGATCGTGTATGGCACCCGGACCACGCCACTCACCACGGGCCACAATCCGGTAGTAGCAGAAATACCGGGTGTGATCGTCAATGCCTCCGGGCGCAGTCCCTTTGTGTTCTTGGCGGTCTGAGGGGCCGGCAGATGCGGCCGCTTCCACGTCGGCAGCCTTGCCCAGGATCATATCGCTTTGATAAATCGCGAATCCGTCTCTCACCTCGTAGGTGATCTGTTTTCCATGGAAGATCGTCGTTCTTAGTACCGGCGGCGGCTCGGGCGATTTCGGCATGTAGAAGACGTTTACAGACGTCGCGGCGCCGGGTTGGCCAAGCGCCTTGATCCGCACATGATTGATTCCCGCGACGCAAGGGAACAGGCGCGGAGGAGCTCCAAAGAATGGTCTTGCTACATCCCGCTAATGTAACGGTAGCCAGATCGCTAAAGCCCCGATTGCTCTCCCAAATCACCCGCCGGTCTCCGCCTTTCCAGTCCAGCGTTCCCTTCAGAGAGATTTGCAGGCTCATTGGTGATGATCGTCCCGTCTTCCCTGGCGTCGGTTCCGTGATACGAAGAGCGCCGTTTTGGCCGAAAGCCAAACTGCAAAAAAGCATGGGGTGAGCCAGAAAGGGGTCTTAGGGTACAATGTGCGGACGGGTCACTTGTTCACCTGCGAGAGCCGAGTTGGGAGACAGTCTAGAGTACGATGGAATTTTTCGCGCGTCAACGCATGCAGTACCTGTCGATTGGCGTCAACGTTCCAGGACGTGCAGTACGTGTCTTACTTCGGCTGGGAATCGCTAAAGTAAGATGGTGCTTCGCTTCGTTCTCGTCCTCTGTTCCGCAGCCGTGGCGCTGGCGCAGGGCAACTACGAAATCCAGGTCTATCCGTCCGAAACTCAGGACCCGGGCACCACCATGATCGAGCTGCACAGCAACTTCACAATCCAGGGCAGCAAGGGCGTCACGGATGGGGTGTACGGGACCGAACACCAGCTGCATGAGACGGTGGAGATCACGCAAGGGTTCACGGATTGGTTCGAAACAGGGCTTTACATCTTTACCAGCGCGAATCCTAATCAGGGCGGCTGGCAGTGGGTGGGCGATCATATCCGCCCGCGGGCACGCATTCCGGAATCTTGGCATTGGCCAGTGGGCGTTAGCCTGTCGCTCGAGTTTGGCTACCAGCGTTACGTCTTTTCTCCCGATACCTGGACGCTGGAGATCCGGCCGATTATCGACAAGCAGGTGGGGCGCTGGTATCTGGCGTTTAATCCCGTTCTTGACCGTAGCTTCCATGGGCCGAGCGTAAGCCAGGGCGTGGTTTTCTCGCCCAACTTCAAAGCCGGTTACGACATCACGAAGAAAATTAACGCGGGCCTGGAATATTATGGCGTCCTGGGCCCAGTGGGAAGCTTCGATCCGTTGCCCCAGCAGGAGCAAGAGATCGTGCCGGCCGTAGATTTGAATGTATCGCCGAAGTGGGAGTTCAACTTCGGGGTCGGTGTGGGCGTCACGCGCGGAACCGATCATCTGCTGGTCAAGATGATCATCGGCCGGCGGTTCGGCAAGACCAAAAGCGGGAACTAGCGATGACCGGACGACGTCGTGTTACCATGAAAACCAGTCAATTCTGCTCGCGACTTCGCCTCGCGGTCCGGCGTACGCTAGCTCGCCTGTAACCGTGAATCACGCTGCCCGGGCCCCGCAGCTAAGGAGTGTCCGCATGACCAACATCTTTGTAGGAAATCTTTCCTACGAAACATCCCAGGAAGACCTGGAAGCAGCTTTCAATGAATTCGGCGCCGTGGAACGAGTGAATATCGTGCGCGATCGCGACACCGGCCAGCCCCGCGGTTTTGCATTCGTCGAAATGACCAACCGTAATGAAGCTTCCAATGCGATTGCCGGCTTGAATGGCCGCAATATGAACGGCCGCGATCTCAATGTCAACGAAGCACGTCCGCGCGAAGAGCGCTCCGGCGGCGGTGGCCGTCCTGGCGGCGGTGGACGGCAATCGCAGCGGCGGCGGTGGCTTCAATCGCAGCGGCGGACGCAAACAAGGGACCGCGCTGGTAAGCCGCGCGCCCGCTTCGCTATCTCCCACCTTGGTTCGTAAACTCACAACCCGTTTGGGCCCTTACTGGCTGCTTCTTGAAGCTTCCGGCGACTCCACCTGGCGCCTGCAGTTGCTCGGCGACAACCATCACGAAGCCGAGATCACCGCCGTGGATGAGGAGGAAGCCAAGGACGCAGCCGTTGTGGCGACGGTGGCGCTGCTCAAGGAAGAGAACCCCGAGTTCAAAGAACCCGCCAAAGTGCAGTGGAACCCGGCGTTCGTTTCCGACAACCGGTTTAATCTTTAGGGAACCGCTTCCTCACGGTCGCGGCTCGGTAGCGCGCGGCTCGGTAGCGTCGCCGCTCCGAGACAGTGTGGAAGCGCCTTACTGGCAGCCGTTCAACCCCTTCGTCAAACAAATGGATGACGTGGGTGGCGGCGGTATCGGAATATTGCGCTCGGTCATCAGCTTGGCGAGCAGCGCCGCGGCTTCCGGGTGCGCAATCGCCGATTGCACGCCCACGCGCACCAGGCCGCGCGCCCAATCGAGCGGTATCCACGTCTTGCCCAGCAGCGCGCCGTTGACGCTGTCGCGGCTTCCGCCGTCATGCGCGTCCAGGTTGGCGCCATGATCCACTAGCAGTTGAATCACTTCCAGCCGTCCCTTGTGCGCCGCGCCATGCAGCGCCGTGCGGCCTTCATCGTCGGCGACATTGGGATCGATACCCAGATCCAGGCACATCTTGACGGCTTCGATATTCTCCTGCGGCGACCATTCGAACGTCACGCCTTCCACCCAGCCGATTCCCGCAGCCACGGCCAGCGGCGTGACATTGTGCGCGGTGTAAATCTTCGGATCCGCGCCGTGCGCCAGCAGCAGCTTCATCAGTTCGACATCGCCCGATTGCGCCGCGCGCAGAAACGGCGTTGCGCCGTCCTCGAACAGCCACTGCATGGTGAAATTGGTCCGCGTTTCGGTGCTGTCGCCCGTGCATTCCTCCGGCGTCGATTCCGCGCCGCAGATGCGCGCGTTCACGTTCGCGCCTTTGGCGATCAGCAGCTTGATGAAATCCAGATGATCCATGTCCGGCGCGCGCACCGGATAGTCGCCGCCTTCGATGTTGCGGTTGTCGGTGGCCAGATACAGCGGCGTCCAGCCGCCGTTGTTCGGCGTGTTCGGATTCGCGCCATGATCCAGCAGATACGCCGCCAGCTTGTAATGCCGGTTCTGCGTCGCGACCAGCAGCGGCGTCCAACCGTAGAAGGTTCGCTGATTGACGTCCGCGCCCGCTTCCACCAGGGTCTTCGCGCATTCGATGCAATCTTCCCGCGCGGCGTAAACCAGCGGCGTCAATCCGCCGCCGTCTTTCTTGGCGGGACGCCGGAAGAAGGCCAGCACCTCATCCTCGCCGGCTTCACCGCGGAGATGTCTGGACCGCCTTGGAAGCTACTGCCGGCCCGCGCGCCGGCGCTGGGGTTGGAGCGGCCGGGGCACTTGCGAGGCAGCCGCACCGCGGCTAGCGCAGGAGTGCCGTCGTTTCCAGGGCCTCGTTTGCCAAGAACGCCGAAGCTCGAATGCAAGCGCTGCTTCACCGTGTTCGCCAGATTGTTGCGCGCGTTTCGCGTATCGATCTCGGTCTGCGCGCCCACCGTTGCGCCGTGCTCGATCAGCAGTTTCACCGCCTCCGGATGGCGCCTGCTCGGTGGCCCACATCAGAGCCGTGGTTCCGCGCAGCTTGTCCTTGGCGTTCACGTCGGCATGATGATCCAGCAGCACCCGGATGGCGTCCAGATTGCCCGTGCGCGCCGCCAGCATCAGCGGCGTCTCGCCTTCCGGCCCCAGTTGATTCGGATCGGCGCCGGCCTTCAACAGCTTCTCGATCATCGGCGCGCTTCCGTGCAGCGACGCCAGATACAGCGGCGTGGCGCCTTCGCGATTGGCCAGCTTGATATTCGCGCCGGCCGCGATCAGCACGTCGGCCATTTCCAGATCGTCGCGATAAGCCGCCCATTGGATCGCGGTCGCGCCGTCCGCCTGCGCGGCGTTCACATCGGCCTTTTGCTGCATCAGCGACTGCACCGCCGCCCGATCGCCCTTCATGGCCGCATCCGCCACCGGGCTGTTGCTCGCGGCGAAAGCGCCGCAGACAAAGAGCCAAGACGCGCTGCGCACAAACTGGAAGGATGCGGTCGCGCCTGCATATCGGATCTTCTAAACCAAACCCGGCAACCGGCCGGTGCTGTCGCCGATAGTCTCTTCATGGACGCCGTACAGATCCAGAACGCTCGCCAGCAGATTCCCGGTGGGAACGGTCTTCGATGGGTACGCCAGATGGCGATTGCCCTTGAGCTGGCCCGACGCTCCGCCGATCAGCATGTGCGGCACGTCGTAATGCAGGTGCTGGTTGGAGTCGCCCATGTTGGTGCCGTACAGGATCAGCGAATGATCCAGCAGCGTGCCGTCGCCATCCGGCGTGTTCTTCATCTTTTCGACAAAGTACGCCAGGCACTTGATGTGATACTGATTGAGCTTGGCGTAGCGCGCGATGGTCTCCGGATTCTCGGCATGGTGCGAGATGCCGTGGAATCCGTCGTGCACTCCGCTCTCCGGATACGAGCGCGACGTCAGATCGCGCGCATAGAGCACGGTGGAAACGCGCGTGATATCGGCCTGGAACGCCAGCCGCTGCAGATCGAAATGCAGCTTCACGTGCTCGTCGAAGGATTCCGGCACGCCCGCCGGAATCACCACGCCATCGGTCGAGATGGTGCCCGTGGCTTTCTTGGCGATGGCCAGCCGCCGCTCCATTTCGCGAATGTCGGTTTCGTATTCGTCCAGCTTCGAACGGTCGCTCGGGCCGAGATCCCGCTTGAAGCTCGCGAGCTTGGCCGTCACCGAATCGAGAATGCTGCGATCCTGCTCCCGCCGCGCCGCGCGCTCCGCCGCGTTTCCGCCCGCGCCGAACAAGCGCTCAAAAGCCACCTGCGGATCCAGCTCCATCGGCAGCGGCTGCGTGGGAGTGGACCAGGAAATGGTGTTCGAATAAGTGCAGCTATAGCCTTCGCCGCAGTTGCTCGAATTCGCGCCCGGATCTTCCAGCGCCAGTTGCAGCGACGGCAGCAGCGATCCCTGCCCGACATGCTGCGCGATGATCTGATCGATGGTGGTTCCGTCGTAGATGTCCGCGCCGGTGGTTTTCTTGGGCTTGTTCGCGCACAGGAACGCCGCCGCCACCCAGTGATCCGCGCCGGTTTGTCCGGGAGGCGGCTCGGCCGATTTCGACCACAGCCCGCTGGTGATCACGGTGTGGTCGCGGAACGGCTCCAGCGGCTCAAAGATCATCGGGTACTTGAAATCTTTCGCGCCCGGCTCCCGCTTCGGCTCGCCCGGACCGCCCGCTTCGGGAACCCACTAACCGGGCGCCGCGCCGTGCGGAACGAAGATGCCGGTGAAGCGGGTCTTGGGGTTCGCAGCCGTCTTGCCGATCAGCGTTTGCGCCGGAATCATGGAATCGAGCAACGGCAACGCCAGCGCAACGCCCGCTCCGCGCAGAAACGTCCGCCGGGATATGTGCTTTTTGGTGATGAACATGATTGCGTCCTCTCTACTAACTCTCCGCTTCCTCACGGTCGCGGTTCTGCAACGCGCTCACGCGACGCGCGCAGCTGGTCTTCGCCCGTTCGAGGTGACTTCCTGCTTCTGATTCATCTGGAACGGCTCGCTCTTCACAACGCCCAATATCAGCGATGAAAACCGGTAGTTCTTCGACTCCGCATTCGCGCACGATGGACCGGATCAGCGGCATGTCGTAATACTCGGTGCCCCGGCCCAGCGCGTAGATCAACAGCTTCTCGGTGACAACCCGAACAAACTGCGGCGAGTAGCGCAGCAGCGCCTCGCGCAGGCCCTTCACGCCATCCAGCTTGGAGCCGTCCACCAGCATGCCGGCCGGATCGATGGGGGTGCCGTTGTCGGTAGTCCGCCAGGTTCCGACCGCGTCGAAATTCTCCAGCGAGAACCCGATCGGGTCCATGATCTTGTGGCAGGTCGCGCAGGGCTCATTCTTGCGATGCATTTCCATCTGCTGCCGCATGGTGGGCTTGGCGCCGCCATGGACCGCCGCGCCTTGATCCTTCAGCGGCGGAACGTTGGGCGGCGGATCGGGCGGGCTGACGCCCAGGAAAATCTGCATCATGTCTTTGCCGCGCACGGTCGGGCGTGGTGCGCTGCGGATAAGACGAGATGGTTTCGATGGCTGGCTTTGCCCAGCAGGCCGCGGCGCATATCGAACTCCGGCGTCAATTCCACGCGCCGGAAATCGCTGCCGTACACGCCTGGGAATGCCGTAGTGCTTGGCCAGCCGCTCATTCAGGAAGGTGTACTTGGCGTCCAAAAGATCGATCACGCTGCGATCTTCATGCACCACGCTGCCGACGAACAACTCGGTTTCCTTGCGCATGGCGAGCCGCAGATTGTCGTCGAAATCGGGGAACAGCGAAACCGTCGGCGCCCAGGTCTGCAACGCGCGCAGGTTCAGCCATTGGCCGGCGAAGTTGATCACCAACCGGTCCGCGCGCGGATCCGCCAGCATGCGCCGCACCTGCTGCTCCAGCACCGCCGGCTCATGCAGCTTGTTCTTGGCCGCAACATCGATCAGCTCGTCGTCGGGAATGCTGCTCCACAAAAAGAACGACAGCCGCGAAGCCAGCTCCAGATCGCTGATGCGATAGGTCTGGTCCGCCGCCAGCTTCGCCGGCTCGGCTTCCTTGCGGAACACAAACTCGGGATCGGCCAGGATGCGCTGCAGCGCGCGCTCGATGCCGGTGTCGAAAGCTTCCGTCGTTGCGGCCCTGCTGATAGAACGTCATCAGCGTCTCGGTGTCCTGCGGCGTCACCGGGACGGCGGAACGCATGCCGCGCCAGGGTATCGACAATCTTCTTCGCGCAGGCCGTTTCCTCGGATGCACTCGCCGGATGGCAAACAAAAATCTTTTTCGCGCTGGGCGAATCGCTGGCGCCGGCCGGCTTGAACGGGCCCAGAATCTCCATCTTGCCTACATGCGGATAAAACTTGAAGCCCGGCAGACCGCCCGTCTCGATGGTGCTTCTGCAGGAAATGCTCGTCCAGATCCTGGCTCGGCGCAAGCTGCGTGGCCAGGAACGTCACGCCCACCGTGTGCGGCCCGGCCTTCACCTGGAAATGAACGTCGGCCGTGCCGCCATGCACCGCCTTGCCGCGCGCGACTTCCTTGTCCCAATCGTATAAATGAACCCGCTGGCCATCGATCATCAGCTCCAGCTTCTCGCCCGGTGATCTCGCCGAACGCGGGGTTGTTGTCCATCAGCCCCTTGTTGATGGGGAACACTTTGAACACATAGTCGCCGTCGGCCGGGAATTCGTGCTGCACCACCAAACCGCCGCGGGTGCCGAACGGCAGCCCGTCGATGTGATAATCCTGCGTGGTGTCGGACGCCACGCGATAAGTCGGCGAGCGCCGGCTCGTTCACGTCTCCCATGGCGATGCGGCTGATCTTGGCCGCCGCCGTGGTGTAGCCTTCCAGCAGCGCGGGCGACAGCGCCAATGCACCGGCGATATTGTCGAATCCGCGCGTCGAATCGTCGGACGGCAGATACTTCGTCGGATCGATATCCAGCGCCAGCAGGTCGTGGATCACGTTGGCGTATTCGGTGCGATTCATGCGATGCAGCCCCGGCGGCGGCAGGTGAGTCGAGGCGTTCTTATCCAGCTCGCCTTCGAGCCAGCGCGACCATCGATTCGTAGGTGGTCCCAGGCCGGCCGCGGCATCCCGGAGGGCGGCATCATGCCGGACCGCAGCTTCCGCACCACCAGCTCCCACTTTTCAGCGTGATCGGCGACATGCGCCGTGTCCAGCTTGTCCAGCTCCAGACCGGCGGTTTTCAGCTTCTGGTTATGACAGGTGACGCAATATTGGTTGAGAAGCGCACGCTCGGCCGCAGCATCCGTCACTTGTGCAGGGAGCTCGAGGATGGCTTGTGGACTAGCCGTCTGAGCGAGCGAGCAGGGTCAAGACCGCGATGCAACCGACAGCGTGTCGTATCTGTCATGGATCTGTCCGCGCCTTCCAGGCCCCGGGTTCCGAGGATACCGCCCATCCTACTGATATTGCAATTGTTCCGACCGAGGGGCCCGGGCTGACCCCATTTCACGGCGCCGTTAGCATAGACGAACTCGTTCATTCTATTGTTACTCCGCAAGCCATCTAACTTGGGCTAACAGCTCGATTTAGTTGGCCAGCCAGTATTTCGGCAGCCCGGTCTTGGTGGAACGGACGATCTCCAGCACTGCCTGCCGGTCGGCGGCCGAAATCCCGGCGAAAGCCTTGCTTTGGTCCTTGCCCGTCAAGACGTCATAGAGCCGCTGATAGACCCGTTCCCGCACCACGTCCGGCATCGCATCGAACGCCGCGCTGTAGATCAAATACGACAGCGGGTAACGGAACAGCCGCTTTTGCAGATCGAAATCCCTCAGTGATCGGCCCTTCGCATCCCGAGGCCCGCGCTCTGCAAACGTTTTGGTAAACGTCGAGACGCCCTTGACCGGCTCCTTCAGCGGCGCTTCGTCCGCGAAAAGCATGTAGCCGACCATCTCCTCGATTTCGGCGTTAATGCGTTCGCGCGCGGCCTCGTCCATCTTTCCCTTGCCTTCCCTCAGCGCGATCCGCGCGTCCCATCCGATGCGCGTCATCAGGTTGGTCATCCGCGTCTGATGCTCCAGCGTCATCAGCGCGACGATGTCGCTGGTGGGCGCCAGGTATCGCGAAGTATTGAATCGATCGGCCAGGCTGGTCACGTTCTGCGTGCCTTCCTTCAGCGCGCGCCCCGGGTTCAAAGGATCGGTCAACTCAGGATTGTTTCCCAAATGCACTTGCGCGCCGTGCGTTCCGGTGACATACCATCCGCCCCAACGTTCTTCAAAACTGGTGCGGCCGTCGGTGATGAACGCGCTGCCGTGCGATTCGCGCGCCTCCGCGTCGGTCACCGGATGCACCGAGCTGATCATGATTCCTGGAATGCCCATGGTAGGAGCGCCCTGGTGGCAGCGCAGGCAATCGTCGCGGCGCGCAAACTCAGGCCGATCGGACTTCTCGGTGTCCAGACTGTAGAAAACCGCACCCTGCCGGGGATCGATGGCCGACAACTCCAGCACTTCGCCGTTCTGTACAAATCCGACCGCGGTATCGTCGTTGAAATAAATGGCGCGCGGGGTGCGCGGCGAGATGTGCGAGGTCTGAATGCTGGTGCGCGAAAACACCAGCACCTGGGAATCGACGTTGATGTTCAACTGCTTCAGGACGGCGGGCAGGTATCCCCAGCCGTTGGGCGCATAATCGAGCTTGATCTTCTGGCTCTCGAGCTGCTTTTCAAGACGCGCGATAGGGTCGGAAACCGGCCCCGCGTATTGAATGGCCGGATCGTCCAACGGAACGTAGAACGTATCTTCCAAACGATCGGCCAAAACCACGCACGCTACCAGAACCGCGAAGCCACCAACCAGCGCAACACGCATGCATCACTATGTTACCCCTCGGGATCTTACCCCTCGCGATTTCACCGCACGGGATTTTACAGCCTTGTCATTCATGTCCGAAAACGGCTAGTCGACCGGATCGTGCAAGGTTATGATCAATGCAGCACCGTGGAATTAAATCGCGACATCTGCCGGGCTGCTCGTCTTTCGCGCGATGCGCGCTTCGATGGGAAATTCTTCATCGCCGTGCGGACCACCCGCATCTTCTGCCGGCCGGTGTGTCCCGCGCGATCGCCCAAGGAAGAGAACATTCTCTACTACCCGTCGGCCGCCGCGGCATTCCAGGCAGGATTTCGCCCGTGTCTGCGCTGCCGTCCCGAAAGTTGGGGCACGCCTGTATGGGACGGAACTTCCACCACCGTGGCGCGCGCGCTTCGGCTGATTGACGAAGGGGCATTGGACGGCGCCGCGGAAGGCTCCCGTGTCGACGCCCTCGCCGAGCGTCTGGGAATCGGATCGCGGCACCTGCGCCGTTTGTTCCTGCAGCATCTGGGAGCAACGCCCATTGCCGTGGCCCAGGCGCAGCGGCTGCTCGCCGCCAAGAAACTGATCGACGAAACCACGCTGCCGTTAACCACCATCGCCATTGCGACCCGCTATGGCAGCATCCGCCGCTTCAACGCCGCCTTTCGATCCACCTATGGACGCAGCCCGCGCGACTTGCGCCGCGGGAACAAACGCGCGTCCGCTTCCGGGCCCTGCACGCTGCAATTGCGCTTCCGCCCGCCCTACGATTACGACGCGCTGCTCAGCTTTCTCGCGAAACGCGCCATCGCCGGCGTCGAATGCGTCCAGGGCGACGTCTATCGCAGAACTTTCGTGCTGGACGGCCAGCCCGGCTGGCTTGAAGTACAACCGTACACCGCGCACGCTTTGACGCTGCGCATAGATTCCGTTGGTCCAGCGCGGCTTCAGCAGGTAGCCGGTAGAGTCCGGCGCATGTTCGATCTCAATGCCGATCCGCTTTCCATCCATACCAGCTTGAAAGGCGACCCGCTGCTTGCTCGCTGTGTAAAGGCACGGCCCGGACTGCGCGTACCTGGCGCCTGGGATGGCTTCGAACTCGGCGTGCGCGCCATTCTCGGCCAGCAAGTGAGCGTGGCCGGCGCTTCCACGCTGACCGCGCGGGTGGCCGCCAGGTTCGGGCATCCGGTTCCATTTCAAGTGGAAGGTCTCGCCTGCACTTTTCCGGCGCCGGATGAACTGATCAATGCGGATCTCGCGATCGGCATTCCGGCAGCGCGCGCCGAAGCGATCCGGGAGTTCGCCCGAGCGGTGGATTCAGAAGCAGTGGTGTTTGACGGCAGTCACGATGCCGCGACGTGCGTCGGCCGATTGTGCGCCATCCGCGGCCTTGGTCCCTGGACCGCCCAGTACATCGCCATGCGCGCGTTATCGGATCCGGATGCATTTCCCAGCGGCGATCTGGCGCTGCTGCGCGCCGCCGGAATGAAGACGGCGACGGAGTTGGAACGTTATGCCGAGCGCTGGCGGCCCTGGCGCGCTTACGCCGCCATGCACATTTGGCAAGGAGGTCAGGATGTTCTACACATGGATGGAAACCCCGGTCGGAAAGCTGCTGCTGGCGGCGGATGACGCCGGGCTGAGGCATATCACTTTCGAACCGGCTACACCGCGCCCGGATTGGCGTGAAAGTGCAGCTCCGTTGCACGAAACGATGCGCCAATTGCACGCCTGGTTCGCGGGCGAGTTGCGCGAGTTCGATCTGACACTCGCACCGGAAGGTCCGGCCTTCCATCAAACCGTTTGGCGCGAGCTGTGCAATATCCCTTATGGCGAGACCATCTCTTATGGGGAACTCGCGCGGCGCATCGGGTCGCCAAACGCCTCCCGCGCCGTGGGCCGGGCCAATGGCGCTAACCCGATCCCGATCGTTATTCCTTGCCATCGCGTCATCGGCAGCAACGGAAAACTCACCGGCTATGGCGGCGGACTTCCCAGGAAGGAGATTCTGCTCGCGCTGGAACACAAACAGATGCCGCTTGCCCTGGCCGCCGGCGCCGCCGCGCCTACACGTTAGCCTTCAGCATGGGCTTGCCTTCGTGCGCCACAAGCAAGTCGTGCATGTCGTTGGCATGCTCCTCTTCGTTGGTCAGGATGCCTTCCATCATTACGCGCGTGGTGGGATCCTGGTCGGCAAAAAATCGAATCAGCTCGCGATAGTGCTCGCACGCGATCCGCTCGGCCACCAGGTTCTCCTTGATCATCTCCACCAGGTTCGCGCCCTCCACATACTGCGAAGCCGAACGCGACGCCAGTCCTTCTGGGTTGAAATTCGGCGATCCGCCCAGTTGGTTGATGCGCTCCGCCACCAGTCGCATGTGCCCCTGCTCTTCCTTGGCGTGTTGTTCGAATTCGTCCTTCACGCTCTCGCTCGAAATGCCCGTGGCCGCGATTGCGTTCATGGTATAGCGCAACACGCAGACGATTTCCGTCGCGAGTACGGACTGCAGGATATCGATGGTCTGCTCCACGTCCCCGTGGTAGGCTGGCGTAATCGCGCCCTGGTCGAGGCTGGTGCGCGCACGCGCCCGCAATTCTTTAACATCCGTCAGGAATGGCTGGTTGTTGGTTTTGCTCATTAGGTTTCTCCGAAAAGGAACTAAAATAGCTTTTTAACGGCCTTGCCGATACCTTTGCCTATTTTGCCCGTGCCCTTCACGGCGCCCACGGTCACATCTTTCCCCGCCGCACCCGCGCCTTTGCCGAGCGATGCCGCCGCATTGATCGGATGCAGCGTGACGAGATCCAAAGCGCCCTTTCCCGTGCCCTTCGCCAGATTGCCCGCGCCCTTGGCCGCTCCCATGCCGATATCGCCCGCGCCGCGTCCGATTTCTTTGCCCGGACCCGGCGCCTGCCCCCAGGCGCACATCGCCAAGGCGAGGACCAAACAGATATACTTCATCACCAGGTGAGACGCACGAACCTGCGAATTTGATGCACAGAATCACTCACCGCACGAAAGGAAAATCTATGCGCATTCTCGCCGTTGCTCTGGCTATCCTGGGAACTGTGAACGCTCAAGCTCCCACCACTCGCGACCTGCATCTGCGCGGCGGCCGTTTCCAGCCGCTCAGCTATGACAACATGACGCCCGAGCAAAAGAAACTCGTCGAGAGTATCTTCGCCGGACCTCGGACCTCGCTGGACGGGCCATTCAACGTGCTGCTGCGCAGTCCCGAGATGGGCGACCTCGCGCAAAAGTTAGGAGCGTACGCGCGCTTCCATTCCTCGCTCCCGCCGCGCCTGAGCGAACTTGCCATCCTGATCACGGCCCGCTCCTGGACCGCGCAGTTTGAGTGGCAGGCGCACCACAAGAATGCGCTGGCGGCTGGCCTGAGCCCCGCCATTATCGACTCCATTGCCGCCGGCAAGCGCCCGGCGTCGATGCAGCCCGACGAAGAGGCCGTTTACAATCTATGCACCGAGGTGCTCACCACCAAACACGCCAGCGACGCCACTTTCCACGCCGCCAAGGAGAAGTTCGGCGAGCGCGGTGTAGTCGACATCCTGGGCATCGTGGGCTACTACCAGTTTGTGTCCCTGCTGCTCAACGTGGATCAGTATCCGCTGGCCGACGGCGCCACGGCCGAGCTCAAACCGCTGCGGTGACAGCTTTATGTCATCGGTGCCATAATGAAGTGATGGCGATCCGAACGACAGTGGATATCCCGGAGCCCTTGCATGAGGAACTGCGCCACCGCGCCGCTCAATCGGGCACATCCATGCGGGCCTTGATCGTTCGGGCGCTCGAAGAAACATACAGCAAGAAGCGCAAAGGAGCCTACGTCACGGGTCCTTTTATTAAGCGCAAAGGTAAGCTGGGACCGGCCTTCCCAACGGACGAGAACCCGCATGACCTCGTTTTTTCCTGACGTAAACGTCTGGATTGCGCTGTCGGTTATCGGCCACTCGCACAATTCGGCGGCATGGAAATGGTTAAACCAGCTGCCGCGGGAAACCTCACTCATCTTTTCGCGTTACACCCAAGTAGGGCTGCTCCGTTTGCTGACCAATCAAGCGGCGATGGGCGAGGAAACGCTGACAGTCGAACGTGCGTGGAGAGTCTATGAGGGGTGGCTCGACGATCCGCGAGTGGAGCTACATCCCGAGCCTCGGAACGTCAATACCGCGTTTCGGCATGCGACAGCGCCCCTTGCGGCACAGCACGCCTCGAAATGGATTGGCGATTGTTACCTGCTTGCCTTTGCCAAAGAGATCGGCGCGACGCTGGTAACGTTCGACAAAGCGCTCCTGCGCCTGGCTCGGAGGTATCACTACGCCGCGATTATCCCGAGCTAAACCTGGTATCGTGGCCCAGATGCGGGATATTACGTCTCGCGGTTCTCTCACAATCCTCGCCCTCGCCTCCACCTAGGCCGATCCCGGACGCCGCGAAATAGCTGCTGGCTTCGGCATCATCGCCTTCGCGCTACCGGATTACCGCTCGGGTCCGGGCCTGACGCCCGCAATTTTCAACCGAACCCGAAACAGATGCGTGCACGCCGTAATGTAGAGCGTCTTGCTATCAGCGTCGCCAAAAGCAAGATTCGTGGCTACGATCCGCGGCCTGGGCTCGGTTGCGATTTGGGGCATTTGAAGAACGCCCAGCCGCTTGCCTTCAGCCGAAGTGATCCAAATCTCGTTGCCGCGCACTGTCGAATAGACGTTACCATTCTGATCCACCTTGATACCGTCGATCCCGGCGTCAAGAAACTTCACCGGATTCGCCACCGTGTCGTCGGGCAGAACGTCATAGCGCATCGTTTTCGATAGTCCCGCTGTCACATACAGATGCTTTTCATCCGGCGACAGCGCGATCCCATTGGGTGTGTCGCTGTCTTTCTCCGCGCCGAGCAGCGTTACTTTTCCGTCCTTGATTAAAAAGAATCCGCTGTACGGCAACTCGCGGTCAGGGCTTTTCTCGGCGCCGCGCATTCCCCACACGGTATCTGTGAAGTAAATTGCGCCGTCGGACTTGGCCACGATGTCGTTCGGGCCGTTGAAGCGCTTGCCCTGATACCGATCCGCCAGCAGCGTTCGCGTGCCGTCCTTCTCCAGCCGCGTCACCGCGCGATCCGTCATCGCGGTGATGATCAATCGGCCCTGCGCATCGAGCGTGAGCCCGTTTGAGCCGATAAGCAGAATCGCAACGCCGCCACCGGTCACGGTCTGCGCGCCGGCGTTCATCACATCCTTTCCGGTGTAGCCGCTCTTTTGTAAAAACACCGCGAGCGGCGCGTGTGGCGACCATTTATAAATCTCGTTGCCCGCATTGTCGCTAAACAAAAGATATCCATCGTCGCCGCGCTGCACCCAAACCGGTCCCTCGGTTAAACCAAAACGATCGCCGAGTGTCTCAAGCTTGGCATCGGGTGAAATAATTTCATCCAGCGCCGGATCCAGCTTGATGATCTTGAACGACCGCTCGGCCGGCGGCTGCGCGCCGAGCAGGCAGACGAAGGCCAAACCAACGCAAAGGCTTTTCATTTTATTTGCGGTCCGCCGTCTGCAGCAGCGGATTGCTCCATTCTTTGCTCCGCACGTGCGTGCGCGATTTAATCCGCCAGCCCTTCGGTGTTTTAACGTAAATGTCTTCGTATCCGCCGTCTCGATCGACGCTTCCGGGCCCTTTTTCACCCAGCATGATCAGATAACATCGGCCCTTCGCACCCCCGGCCGTCGGAGTGATCACCAGGTTCGTCATCACATGGCTCCATCCGTTCCACGGCATGTCTTTGCAGCCCTTCGATCCGCCCCAGGATGCCGCCGCCAGTTCATCGCGCCCCTTCGCCCGTTGCACGCCGCCCTTCTTGAACCCATCGTCCGAATACTTGTCGATGAACACGCCGTCGGCGGTGTAAAGATCCGCGTAGTCATATCCGTTGTTGGTGCAGGTATCGATGTCCTGGCCATAGGCATTCACCAACTGCTGAATCTCGATGTGGTCCATCGCCGTCAAAGCCGCCTTCTTCTCCTGCGCATAAGCCGGTGCGAGCGCCAGCGCCAGCCATATCCATTTCCGCATCGCGTTTTTCTCCTCGCGGTTCAGTATATAATCGATGCCCGGAGATACCAACTTGATCAAACGCTGGATCACCGCCGCTGCCCTCTGCGCCGCGCTCTCGGGAACCGCGTTCGCCGCATCGAAACATTGCGATCGCGCATGCATGATCGCGCTCACCGATCAATACCTGGCCGCGCTGGTGAAGCACGATCCTTCCGGTCTGCCATTGTCGCGCGGGGGCCGATTCACTGAAAACACCGCGGAAATCCGCATCGGCGACGGCCTGTGGGTTGGCGCGTCGGAGGCTCCCAGCACCTTTAAGATCTACGCCGTCGATCCCGCGTCCAACCAGGTGGGATTTTACGGCGTCATGAAGGAAAATGGACGGCCGCTGATCATCGCACTGCGGCTAAAAGTGATCGATGGCGAGATCACCGAAAGCGAGCATATCCTGGCGCGAAACATGCGCCCGGATCGGATGCAATATCTGGTGACGCCACGCGCGGCGTTCCTGGCCGACGTGCCTGCCGCGGAGCGCACGCCGCGTGAAGACATGATCAACGCGGCCAATTCGTATTTTGAAGCCATCGAGCATAACGACGGCGAGCTAGCGCCTTTCGCCGAAGATTGCGAGCGTCACGAAAACGGCGCCCAAACCACGCACAATGCCGCGTCGGTTCCCTGGCCGGTTCCGATGGGATCGCCCGAGGGCGATCGCGCCATGGCGATCATCGGCACCTTGAGCTGCGCCCAGCAACTGAACACTCAGGTGATGAGCTTCATCACCCGGCTATGGCCCAGGCGCCTGGGGCTGGTGGATGAACAGAAGGGGCTGGTTTATTCGTTTCCGATGTTCCAGCATCGCGGCGCGGTCCATGACATCAAGATCAAAGGCGTGCCGGGTGTCGATGTGCTGCATATGAACGGCGGTACTTCGAATATGCAGATGGGCGAGATTTTTAAGATCCGTGGGGGAAAGATTCACGAGATCGAAACAGTGGGAACCAGCCTGCCCTACGGGACCAAAAGTGGTTGGGAGTAAGCACTCCGCTTGCTGACGCGCGCGGTTCAGTTATTGGTGGGGAGATTATTCTTCTTGAGAAACTCGCGAATCGTCACGTAAATCTTGGTGCGTTCATCCGGTGAAAAATTGCCGTGATGCCCGCCCGGGATGGTCAGCAACTGGTTTTGCACCCCAGCCTTGGTAAGCGCTTCGTGCAACCGCACCGCTTGCTGATAATTGACCGTGGGATCGGCGTCGCCATGAATGGTCAGCACAGGAGGCTGATCCGCGCGGATGTAGGTGAGCGGCGAAAGACGGCGAGCGAGTTCGTCGCGATTCGGCAAACCGCCGAACCATTGCACTGCCAGATTCGCTTTATGCGGCCCGTCGATCACATCGCCCACATCGGTGACGCCGTACCAATTGATGATCGCGGCAACTTTGGGCAGCGGCACACCCTCGCATTCGCGATCCAAGCCCGCGCTTTCGGGAATCATGCCGGTGGTCAGCGCCAAATGCCCGCCCGCTGATTCACCCATCGACACGATGCGATTGACGTCGAAGTTGTAGGTCTTGGCTTGCGCGGCCACGAAGCGCAGCGCACACAGGCAATCCTCCACCGCCGCCGGAGCCAGGGCCACGCGCGCCAGACGATACTCCACGTTTACGACATTCCATCCCATCTCGAGCCACGGGATGAGATACATCTGCGAGGCTTCCTTGGTACCCGCGGCCCAAAATCCGCCATGAAAGTGGATGACGGTGGGCTGCGGCGTGGTGACATCGCGCCGCCGGTAGATGTCGAGCTTCACTTCGGTATTTCCGGCGGTGACATAGGTGACGTTCGGAACCACGTCATATTCATTGGTGGCGTGAACCGCCCAGGTAGTTTGCGGCGAAAGCTGCCCGAATCCGGCTTGCGTTCCCGCGGCCAGCGATAGCATCAAATAGAAAGTAGTTTTCACGTAACCTCAGAAGTCCAGCCGGTCTTTCTTCGATTCGATCTTCACCGCATCCAGGCCCGGCACCTTTTTCAGATCGTCCAGCGTCTTGAAGTTGCCCTTGGCCTCGCGATAACGAATGATCGCTTCCGATTCCTTGGTCGTCAATTCCAGGCCGGCCTCCAAATCTTTCGCCGACGCTTTGTTCACGTTGATTTTGACCACCGGGAAGTTCTCCGCGAGATACGCGACGATGGCGTCGATATCCGGCCCCGGAACATCGGTTTCCTCCTGCAGCATTTCCGTCACCTTGGATTGCCACCATTGCCTGGTGCCCTGTTTGCCGATCACGGCGTCGGGCGCGTGACACCTGCTGCACACTGACTGGAATGTTTCTTTGCCCGGGCCGTCAGGCAGAGTCTGCGCGCTGGCGCCAGCAACCACGAAGCACAGAGCGATTCCGGAAAGCCTTACGCCCACAGTTTGTCGATCAACGCTCCGGCGGTTCCGGTGGGCCGCTCAGCGCGGCCGTTGTGCATATAGGTGGTGCGCAGATGATCCAGGCCCAGCAGATAAAGGATGGACGCGTGGATGTCGTGAACGTGATGCGGCTCGTCTACCGCGCGCAGCCCGATCTCGTCGGTAGTCCCGATGGCTTGGCCGCCCTTCACTCCGCCGCCCGCCATCCAGATAGTGAAACCCCACGGATTATGATCGCGCCCGGCCTTCTCGTCATTCGGGCTGCCTTGCACGAACGGTGTGCGGCCGAATTCCCCGCCCCACACCACCAGCGTGTCGTTCAACATGCCGCGTGCTTTCAAATCCGTCAGCAGACCCGCCACCGGCTTGTCGCATGATTTGCAATTTTCCGTGTGATTCGCTTCCAGGCTGCTGTGCGCGTCCCAGCGCGAGCCTGAGCCGCTGTAGCATTCGACGAATCGAACGCCGCGTTCCACCAATCTACGGGCAAGAAGGAGATTCGTTCCGTATACCGACGTAGCTGGATCGTCCATCCCGTACAGCTTCTTCGTCGCTTCCGATTCCGACGTCAGGTCCACCGCTTCGGGCGCCGATGATTGCATCCGATACGCCAGTTCGTAGGATCGCGTGCGGGCATCCAACTCGGTGTCGTCTGGTTTGTCGCGGCCAAACCGGTCGTTGATGGCTTGCAGAAATTCCAGCTTGTTGCGCTCCTGTGGGTCGGTCATGCCGATGGGCGGCTTCAGGTTCAAGATGGGCGTGTCGCCCTTGCGGAACAGCGTGCCTTGATAGGTGGCGGGCAGAAAACCGGCGCTGTAATTCTGGACGCCGCCCAAAATCTCCTTGTCGTCCTGCATGACGACAAAGGTCGGCAGGTTTTGATTTGCACTGCCTAAACCGTAGGTCACCCACGCGCCCATCGACGGACGTCCCGCTAAAATTTCGCCGGTGTTCATCTGGCACACCGCGCCAACGTGGTTGACGCCATCAGCCTGGCAGGACCGTAAGACCGCTATTTCATCCATATGTTCGGCGATATTCGGCAGCCAGTCCGAAACCCAAAGGCCGCTCTGGCCGTACTGCTTGAACGTATGGCGCGTGGGATAAAGGCCGTTGTGCGTGGTGCCAAACGCGCTCTGCAAAGTTTCAGGATGGTACGACGGCGGCACCGGCTGGCCGGCATATTTCACCAGCGCGGGCTTGGGATCAAAGAGATCGACATGGCTGGGCGCGCCTTCCATAAAACACCAGATCACGGACTTGGCGCGCGGCGTGACGTGCGGTTTCTTGGGAGCCAGCGGATCCACGGAGGCGGCGTACCCATCCTGATCCAGCATGGCGGCCAGCGCGATGGCCGCGAGACCGCTGCCGGCTTGGGCAAAGAATTGCCTGCGGCTGGTCACGTTCCAATGATGCTGGAGCTTGTCTAACATGGCGGCCTCAGTTGATATACAGGAATTCGTTCGAATCCATCAGCATGTGGCACAGGTCGACAAAAGCCGCGGCGCGCGCCTGATCCACTCCCTGCGGCAAATTGGTGGGCAGCGGCGGCTTGGCATCGTTGCCCGCTAAACGCGCCGTCATAATCGGGGTCTGCTTCGCGAGAAAATCTTCAGCCGTCTTTTGCTCCTCGGCGTTCGCCCCTCGCCCGTATGCCAAACGAAACGCCCGATCCACCTGCGCGGCGGGCGCCAGTCCGCTGTCATTGAAGACGCGGCCGGCCAGCGAGCGCGCCCAATCCAGCACCAGCTCATTGTTCAAAAGATCCAGCGACTGCGGCGCCGTCACCGTGTTCTTGCGATAATCGCAGCTCTCGAACGTATTGGCGGTGTCGAATTCCTGCAGCAGCGGATAAGGCAGGTTGCGGCGAACAAAAATATAGACGCTGCGTCGATTGCTCTGCGCTGGATCTTTCTCGGTGCGCCAGCCACCGGCCACCGCGGTGGCGGAAAGTTCGCTAATCAGTCCGGGAGGAACCGGCGGATACACGCCCGGACCACCCTGCTGCGGATTCAGAAGGCCGCTGGTGGCGAGCATGGAATCGCGGATGGCCTCAGCTTCCATGCGATGTCGCGGATAGCGCCACAACAGCTTGTTGTCGGGATCGGCTTCGGCGATCTTCGCGTCGTTATCCGACGCTTCCTGATAGGTGTTGGAGAGCAGAATCAGGCGCTGCACCTTCTTTATACTCCAGCCGTTGTCGACAAAATAGCCGGCCAGATAATCCAGCAGTTCGGGATGCGTGGGATGCGCACCCATCCGGCCGAAATCGCCCGGCGTGGCGACGATGCCGCGTCCAAAATTGTAATGCCAGATGCGATTCACCATCACGCGGGCCGGCAGCGGATTCGAAGGATCGGTGAGCCAGGCGGCCAGCGCGCTGCGGCGGCCGGTGGAGTTCACGCCCGCGGGCGGAGTGATTTTCGCGTCGCTCGGATCGAGAATGGAAAGGAATCCGGGCTGCACTTCGTCGCCGACAGCGAAGCGGCTGCCGCCGCGCAATATATAGGTGGGCGGCGCGGTAGCATTCAGGTCCGTCATGAACTGGCCTTCCGGCAGCGGAGCGGGCTTCATGGAGTCGAATGTGGCCAGCTGGGTTTTCAGCTCGGCATAACGCTTGGCTGCGTCGCCTCTGAGCGCTTTCACCGGATCGCCCAGGCCACCGAAGCGAGTTTCCGCGATGTGATACACCTGCTTCTCGAGTGGCGTACGGAGTGCAGCGTCTTTAAATACGACGGCTTGCACTTCGTCGGTCATGACGCTGGCAGAGTGTTTCCGCCGATCCGCGAGAATCGGCTCCATGATCTTGGCCATCTCGTCGCGGATGTCCTTGGTCTTCGCATCCCAGGCCGCATATTGCTCGTCGTGCTTGCGCTTGGCTTCTGGATCGGCCAGAGGGAGAGGGCCATCGCCGAACGCGGTATTCGCGAAGAAGGCCTGCAGGCGATAGTAGTCCTTCGTCAGGATGGGATCGAACTTGTGGTCGTGACACTTGGCGCAGCCGAACGTCATGCCGAGGAACGCGACGCCGGTGACCGTGGTCATGTCATCCAGCGTTTGATGGCGGCGCTCGAATAGATCGGGCGCGTTGGTTTCGTCGATCCAGTGCCGATTGAACCCCATCGCAACCAGCGCTTCTTGACTGCCGGGATATAGCTCGTCGCCCGCGATCTGCTCCTTCACGAACCGGTTATACGGCTTGTCGTCATTGAACGCCTTGATAACGTAGTCGCGATAGCGCCAGACATTGGGACGCGTTTCGTCGGCCTTGAAGCCATTGCTATCGGCGTAGCGCGCTACATCCAGCCAATGACGGCCCCAGCGTTCGCCGTATGCGGGTGAAGCGAGCAGGCGGTCCACCACTTTTTCCCATGCATTGGGCGATTTATCGCTGAGGAACGCCTGGATGTCCTCTGGCGTGGGCGGCAGGCCGGTCATGTCGATGGTGGCGCGCCGCAGCAGCGTGATCTTGTCGGCGCGGGGATTGGGCTGGAGATTTTTCTCTTCAAGCTTGGCCAGGATGAACGCGTCGATCGGGCGTCTTCACCCAGGCCTTGTTCTTCACTGCCGGCAGCGGCGACTTCTTCACCGGCTGGAAGGCCCAGTAATTTTTCTGCGCGGGAGTAAAGACGTGCGGCGCTTCGGCCGGGAACAAAATGGGAGCGGCCAGGGCCAAACCCACCACCGCAGACACGTACCGCATCCAGACCTCCGCTTCAGTATGTATATCATTTTGAAGACTCAAATGGAAGGCGAAGGGTTACCAGGAAGAGGGAATTGGGGTTGGGGATTGACGGGCCGGCCAATTAGTGCTACAAATGGTAGCGCTACAATGCGTCACGTTCTTTTGGCTTCGTTTTTGGCGATTGGCGCTCTTCAAGCTCAATCGCCCGGAAAGATGGCTTTCGAGGTCGCTTCCGTCAGACCGACCAAGTCCCCCCGGCTCCCTAATTTTCCTCTCAACAACGGGGATGCGAAGCCACCGGGGGGCCGTTTCTCGGCGAGTTTCTCACTCGCCATTTACATTTCGTTCGCCTACAAGGTCGAACCGTTTGATTTCAGGGAAATGAGCGCACAACTTCCAAAATGGGCGAATGACGACTACGCGATTGACGCGAAAGCGGATGGCAATCCCACGAAGGACCAGATGCGCCTTATGATGCAGTCCCTGCTCGCCGACCGCTTCAAGCTGAGGGTTCATTTTGAAGTCAAGGAAGTCCCCGTGCTCGCTCTGACTCTTGTCAAACCCGGCAAACTCGGGCCAAAGCTACTTCCGCATTCTGAAGGACCGCCCTGCCCGGATTCATTTGAGATGGATAAGCCATTTACACCCATTCCGCCCCCGACGAAGGCGGGTGTTGTGTTTCCGTCCCAATGCGGGACTGCTGCCCAACTCCGCGGAACCTCGGCGGGTACTTGGATCGGGTCGCGGAATACGACCATGGGGTTGCTTGCCAGTGACATTAACGGCTTAGGACCTCTGAGCGGGGAGGTAGATAAGCCTGTAGTCGATCAAACCGGCCTCGAAGGAAGGTTCGATTACATCTTGGAGCTTCCAGCCGGGATGATTACCTTGTTTCCGAAGCCCCCCAATCCGGATGACCCTTCGCCAGACCCGAAAGGGACGCCTTTTCTAAATGCAGTGCGTGAGCAACTGGGGCTGAAGCTGGAGCGGTCGAGGGGCGAGATACGAACGCTGATTATCGATCACGTCGAGCGGCCTTCGGAGAACTGATATGAAACAAGCTAAGACAGCATTGCGAAATCCATTCACCGATCTAGAACAGGCCATCATGTCGAGCATCTGGCGGCGCGGTTCGGCCACGGCCGAACAGGTGCGGGAGGATTTGGCCCCCAGGCACACGCTCAAAGAATCGACCATCCGAACTTTGCTCGGGCGTCTGGAGAAAAAGGGGCACCTCAAGCACTCGGTGGACGGGCGAACTTACGTGTACTCCAGCGTCGAAGGACAACAGAGTTTTGCCATCAAGGCCGTCCGGCAGCTGATCGAACGATTCTGCGCCGGATCGGCCGAGCAGCTTCTGGTGGGCATGGTGGACCACGAAGTGCTGGATGCAAGCCAATTGCGGCGCCTGGCGGACGAGATTGAAAAGAAGCCGAAAAGGAGGTAGCTCAAATGGACTGGGTGACTTTAAACAACATCACTCGTGAACTGACGGCACGGATGGCGGATGCCTCGGTACGCGCCGTGGTTCTGGCAGCACTAGCTTTGTTGGTGATTCCATTCCTCCGCCGAAGCTCCACCGCACAGCACGCGGTGTGGACCTTGGTTCTGGCGGGAATGCTTGTTCTGCCTTTCTTGCGGACGGTGGTCCCTGTCACCCACGTGCCTCTGCCACAGGCGCTGACTCCGCAGTTCACGCAGGCCAAGCCTGTTCCTCCGTCTAGCGTGCCGCCGCGAATAACCCCATCGCCAGCGGAGACGCCTCTACCGGCTTCCCCGCTTTGGCCGCTGTTTGTCATTGGGAGCGTATTTGGCTGGCGTGCTGCTATTCGGAACGCGCCTGTTGGGTGGTGTGCTGATGACGCGGCGGGCGTTGCGAAACACTCGTGCGATTCCTTCGGAACTCTGGGAGCATTATGAACTGATCGCGGATGCAAATGTCGATCTGAACCTCGAAGAATCGGATTCCGTGCGAGTCCCGCTGACCACCGGGGTCGAACTTATGCGGGTGATATTCCCGGCGGACTGGCGCGAGTGGCCGGCGGCAAAACGGAAAGCGGTTCTGGCTCACGAATTGGCGCACGCGCGCCGTCGCGATCCTCTTATCGCACTGGTTGTCGCGGTCAACAAGTGCCTGTTCTGGTTTCATCCCTTGGCGTGGTGGTTGGAGCGTCGATTACCGGTACTGGCCGAGCATGCAGCGGACGACCGAGCGTTGGCCGTTTCATTTGATACTCAGGCTTACGCGCGTCTGCTCCTGGATACTGCTGCCCGAATGGATACCGGAGGCCGTCGCTTGATCTGGCACTCTGCCGCGATGAGCGGACCTGTGGTCGCCCAGCGCATCCGGCGTGTGCTGGACGTGCGCAGGGTAGAGCGCTTGCGGCCGCTCGGCAAGATCGGCCGCGCGCTGCTTGTGTCCTTAGGAGCAATGCTCATCTGGATTTCCACGACAGTTGACGTGCGCACCCTCGCGGCTGGGCAGGCGAACGGTCCGGCGGGTGCCAAAGAGTTCCCCGGGCAAATGACAGCCGAGCAAGTCGCAGCCCTGGAACAGGAACTCGCATCCAATCCGGAGGGTGAGACCACTCGTGCGAAGCTGATCCGATACTATGCGTTCAACAATCCGTATGACCGCAGGATTCCGCTTGTTCTCTGGTTAATTGACCATCACCCGGAATCAGAACTGCTCGGAGAGCCATCGGCAATAATTGTCCCGCAATTGGACGGGCCGAACGCTTACCAAGATGCCAGGGACCATTGGTTGACGCAGGTAAGCCTGCACCCCAACGATGCGCGCGTTCTACTGAACGGAACTCTCGGGTACGACAACAGGCAAGAAAAGATCGATCTGATGCAGCGCGCCCGGAAACTCGACCCCGCGCGCGCTACCGAGCCACTCGCCAGGCTCTATGCCGCGATTTTGGTGTCGGGATACGAGTCCGGTCTCGCGGCGCAGGTCAGAAACGAATTGCGGAGTTCGAACGATATTGCGCTGGTCGGATCGATGGCTCGGCTCGTGGTGGAAGGTGCGGCACAAAAAGCGGTTAGCCGCGCCAGCACCTCTGACTCTCACGCCCTCGCGGCCGAGCTGGTGACGCATGCACAATCACTGGAACCGCAGAACCGGGAATGGGCCGATCTCATGGAAGGGGTGAACCGATTACCGGTCGGCTCGGTTCCGCCGATCGCCGAGAAAGCACCTCCCAGTGTTCAGACCATTCGCATCGGCGGGCAGGTTGCCGCAGCGAACCTTCAGGAATCGTCACCGCCAGTTTACCCTCCGCTGGCCAAGGCTGCGCACGTGCAAGGCACTGTGAAACTGCAGATCCACATCGGCGCGGATGGCCACGTAAAGGAGACAACCTTGATCAGCGGCCATCCACTACTGCTCGTCGCCGCCGAGGAAGCCGCGATGCGCTACGTGTACAAACCGACCCTGTTGAACGGCCAACCCGTCGAGGTTCTGACGGATGTGGAGATCGAATTTCGACTGACTGAGCCATAATTCCCTACAGGGTCTCTTTTCCAAGCGCGGTTAACTCATCGATTTCGCGCTGAAGCGTTCGCTGATCGCGTTTCCGGAGGAAAACGAAAGCCACGAACCAGGCGGCCAGTAGGACGAAAAACGGGATGGCGTTTAACAGAAGCCTGGGATTCTTGAGTGCCATACCCAGCACGGGCAGAACGAGGAACGCCAGTCCTACAAAGCACAGCCACAAGGCCGAGTTGCGCCATATATGACGCGTGTAGTCGCGCCGCTTCTCGAGCTCGTTGCGATAAAACTCCACCGATGTGCTAAGCGTGGCGCCCTCCGCCAGACTGCCCGGCCAGATCCATTTGTACGCCTTCCAGGCGCCGTAGAGCCCCCAAAGGCTCAGGATTCCCCAACCGATCCGCAGGACCAAGTATTGGGGCTTCGCGGAGGTGACCGCAAAAACGCCAAAGAGGGCGATCCCAATGACGATCGCTGTAAGGGCCTTCAATCTACCCCGGGCATGAAACTGATGCGCCTTGCGGCGGATTTCTTCGAGTGACATTTTGGTCGCCTCCGTGGGCTGCTCTTGCCAGATTTTCTTAGGGTCGGGGAATTCATCCGGCATGGAATTCTCCTTCGCGGAACCAGCGCTTCAAAATATTCTTGATGCGATGCACCTTCATCGCGACATTAGCCGCCGATAGGCCGGTGATTTCCGCCGTTGAAGCCCCGTCCATCTCCTCGAGATACAAAACGATGATCTGGCGATCGAGCGGCTTTAGTTTCTGGATCAGCAGGGCCAGGCGATCGAGGGCTTGGTTCTGATGGGCGACAAGTTCACTCCAAGCATTCGATGGCATGGCTTCTACCTCCTCGATGCTGACGAGAGTTTTCCTGATGCGGCGCTGCCGAACCACGTGCCCCGTGGCTACGTTGTGCGCGACCCGGTACACCCAGGTTCTGAGCGAACAGCGCCCGTCGAAATGCGCGAAGCTGCGCCACAACTGCAGATGAATGTCCTGCAGCAAGTCGCGGCGAAGCTCCGTATCCGCCTCGTACGCGCGGGCCAGCCGATGGAGTGAGGCGCCGTAGCTATCGGCCGCCTCCCGGTAAAGATCATCCTGATTCACTCCCTGGCCTGAGATGGACTCAGTTCCTCCACAACTAAGGTAGTCGCGATCGGGAGGGTTTTCTGACAGACTCGCTGGCGCAAAGCTTGTATCTATCTTGTCGACACAGGCGCCATCCCCGTGCCACGCTGTAGATAGGGAGTCTCTACAGGAGCTGAACCCAGGATTAGGGCGTCAATCGTAACGCCAGGAGCAACGGAAACGGCGGCGAAGCGTCCTACGAAGGGAGGCGCATATGAAAAAGTGGATTGGAGTCGGCAGCATCATCGTCGGGCTACTTGGCCCTACCGGATGCAGTCGCCGGGACGCTGACCGCGCCAAATCCGAGAGCCGTGAGGCCCAGGAGAAAGCCCAAAGGCAGTTGGAAGTGACGAGAGATAAGTTGCGCGAGGATTTGAAGCACGCCGACACGCAGACGCGCGAAGATCTCGACAAGGCGCGTGACCAGGTACGGCAGGCGTTGAGCCAATCGGAGAAGGATGCCGAGAAGGCACGAGACCGGCTGCGCGAGCGCGTGGACAAAGACAACAGCGACAGCCACCAATAGATCTAGATGAGAGCAGACGGCCGCCGCGTCCAGGCCTTGCCCTTCTCTTTCGAGACCGTTTCGACGTCTTTCACATAGACGCCGGCCTGCGTCAGGATGTGATGCAAGTCGTTTCCCACGCTGATGAACGGGAAGCCCTTCTCGAGAAACTCCCCGACGCGTGAAGTTCCGAACAGAAACAGACCCAGGATCACGTTGTTCTTCTTCGCCGCGGCGCGCAGCTTGTCGGTGGCTGCCTGCAGCTCGGGCGACGTGTACATTTCCGGAAATTTGTACTTTTCGAACAGGCCCATGGACATGCACAAGTCATTTTGGCCGAGGAACAGCATGTCGACGCCCTTCACGGCCGCGATCTCGTCGATGTTCTTGATGCAGTCCGCCGTCTCTACTTGCAGCGCCAGAATAACGTTGTCGTTGGCCGCGCCCGCATAGCCCAGCAGTCCGGCTTTGTTCATGCTGCGCTGGGGAAAATAGACCGACCGGGTTCCGGCCGTGGGATAGCGCGCGCAACTGACGGCTTGCCGGGCTTCTTCGGCGGTATTGATATAAGGGACCAGAACGCCATCGGCGCCCATGTCGAGAGACTGCTGGATTCCGCCGCGATCGTGGTATCCGGCCACGCGCACCATGGACTTCGCGCCGCCACTGGATATTCCGGCCAGCATGGCCGACAGCTCGGGAAAACCCATCGGCCCGTGCTGCGTATCCACCAGCAGCCAATCGTAGCCGCTGTGGGCCAATTGCTCGGCCACTGTCGGGCTGTGCGAATTCAGGAACAGGCCAAGCTTGGGCTGTCCTTCGCGCAGTTGTTTCTTGAACTCAGCTCCACTGAGTACTTCACTCATTCGTTCCTATCTCCTGGGTTCCCGGCTTGCCAGGGGCGAGCCGGAGTGTGTTATGGGGCGCAATCTCGTTCGTTAAGATCAGGGCGACCCGGTCTCCATGAAGTATACAACGGAGCGGAGGCGGGATCTGTTTTCTTATCAACGGCGCGCGCAATTTGTGGGCGGCCCCCTCCAGTGTCTTTCAGGTAACTGTCACAAAATAGGTGCTTTAGCCTAGGCGGACACAAAATAGTCCCTCTGTAATCCTAAGAAATCGCAAGGTTTGTACCGATAGAATAGGGATGCTACTCGCATGGGCAGTTGCAGCGCTCTGTGCTCGCGCTTGCCGCATGCGCAGTGGCTTATTTGCAGACCCGGCGGCTCACTGCACAGCCAGCGGGATCAGGAGAAGCTGGAGCGCTCTTCCCGGGTGATCGAGGAAGAACGGCACGTTCTCGAGCTGATCGCCAAAGGCTGCTCACTCAAAGAGGTCCTGAACGCCCTCACCGCGGCGATTGAGCGCATGGCCCCGGATTGCTATTGCACGGTGCTTTTGCTGGACGAGGAGGGCAAGCGGCTTGCTGGAGGGATCGGGAGGAGGGCTGCCGCCCGCGTATATGCAAGGGGTGAACGGCCTTGAAATCGGCCCTGAGGTCGGCGCCTGCGGTTCGGCGGCCTTCCGGAACGAAACCACCATTATCGAAGACATCGCCAACGATCACCGCTTTGGGGCGGCCAAAGATTTCGTAATGAGCTTCGGGTTGCGAGCTTGCTGGAGCGTGCCCATCCGCGATTCGAAACACAAGGTGCTGGGAACGTTCGCCATGTATCATAAGCAGCCGGCCACGCCGCATGATCGTGACTTGCGCGTGGTGGAAGCGGGCGCGCATCTGGCCGGGAACGCCATCGAGCGGTTGCGCGCGGAGGAGAAGCTGCGTGAGAACGCCGAGCGCATCGCCATGGCGGAAAAGGCCGCGGCGTTCGGAATCTGGCAGATCCGATATCGCGACGGATATGATGATCATTCTCGGAAGGATTCGCGGCGCTGGTGGGCCTGACCGGAAAGCCCTTGCGCATGCACCTGAACGAATGGCGCGAGATGATCCACCCCGACGACCTGCCTGCGCTGGATGCCGCTGCGGAGAAGGCCATGGCGGTGAACGGGATCATTTAATGCTGAATTTCGAGTGATACTTCCCGGACGGATCGGTGCGCTGGATGCGCAGCCAGTCCAGCGTGGATGGGGAGCCGGGGCAACCCGAGTTGATCAGCGGCGCCATGATCGACATCACGCAAGAAAAGGAAATGCTTCTGCGGCTGGAGCAGGCGCGCGCCGCCGCCGACGCCGCCAACCGCGCCAAGTCCGAGTTCCTGGCCAATATGAGCCACGAGATCCGCACGCCCATGAACGGGATCATCGGCATGACGGAACTGGCGCTCGAGACCGAGCTGGATCTCACGCAGCGCGAGTACCTGAACGCGGTGAAATACTCGGCGGATTCGCTGTTGAGCGTGATCAACGAAATCCTGGATTTCTCGAAGATCGAAGTGGGCAAGCTGGCGCTCGATCCGATCGAGTTCAACCTGCGGGATCATCTGGGCCATGCCATGAAGTCGCTGGCGGTGGGCGCGCACCAGAAGGACCTGGAACTGGCCTGCTTCGTTCCGCCCGAGCTGCCGGAGTTCGTGATCGGCGATCCGGTGCGTTTGCGCCAGGTGGTGCTGAATCTGGCTGGGAATGCCATCAAGTTTACCGACCAGGGAGAGGTGGTCTTGCGCGTGGAGGCGGAACCAGAGCGACGCCGGACATCCTGACTTTGCACTTCACGCGTCACCGACACCGGCATCGGCATTCCCGAAGGACAAGCAGAAGCTCATCTTCGAGCCGTTCACCCAGGCCGATACATCCACCACGCGGCGCTATGGCGGAACCGGACTCGGGCTTTCCATTTCCATGCGCTTGATCGAGATGATGGGCGGCCGGATCTGGCTGGATAGCGAAGTAGGGCAAGGGATCTACTTTCCACTTCACGGCTCGCTTCGGGGCGGTGAAGAACGCGATTGCGCGGCCCGCGCTGAAAGGTCCGGAGGTTCTCGACAACGTGCGCGTGCTGGTGGTGGACGACAACGCGACGAATCGCCAGATTCTGGAGAGGACGCTCAGCTACTGGCGCATGCGGCCCACCGCGGTATCGAACGCCACGGCCGCGCTCAAGCTGCTTCGCGAGGCCAAGGCCGCGGGAGCGCCGTTCAGCCTGCTGGTGGCGGACTGCCACATGCCCGACGTGGACGGATTCATGCTGGTGGAACAGATTCAACAATCGCCCGATTTGTCCAGCCTGGTGACCATCATGCTGACCTCCGGGGGCCAACGCGGCGATGGCGCTGCGCTGCAAGGAACTCGGCATCGCGGCCTACTTGATCAAGCCCGTGCTCCAGGCGGACTTGCTGGACGCGCTGCTGCAAGGTGCTGGCTTCCCGTGACGGCGCGGTCAAGCCCGCCAGGTGATCACGCGCCACACGCTGCGCGAGGGCCGGCTGCCGTTGCGCATCCTGCTGGCCGAAGACAATGTGGTGAATCAGAAGCTGGCCTCGCGCTTGCTCGAAAACCAAGGCCACATGGTGGTGGTAGCGGCCGACGGCGTTCAGGCGCTGGACACATTGGAGAAGCAGAGCTTCGACCTGGTTCTGATGGACGCCCAGATGCCCGTGATGGATGGATTCGAAGCCACCGCGGCGATCCGGCGGCTTGGAGGAAAACACGCGCGCGCACATTCCGATCATCGCCATGACGGCGCACGCCATGGTGGGCGACCGCAAGCGCTGTCTGCAGGCCGGCATGGACGGCTACATCGCCAAGCCGGTTCACGCGCATGAACTTGTTCGAAACCATCGAAACCGTGCTCGCGCATGCCGAACAGGGCGCGGCGTAGCAACACGCGCTAGCAAGCATCGCACTGTTCGTACCGCGCGCATGATTAGACTGAAGTACGAATGCCTCGCACCGCCGGTGGAGTCCCGAGTATTCGTCAACGGCGTCGAGATCGCGCTGTGGGAGTGGCCAGGCGAAGGACCGCCCGTTTTGTTCTGCCACGCCACTGGATTTCACGCGCGCATCTGGGATCAGGTGATCGCCCTGCTTCCTGAAGGCGCATTGTTATCGCTTTCGACGCGCGCGGCCATGGGCGCAGCAGCAAGCCGGCACCGCCCTACTCCTGGCGAGACTTCGGCGCCGATGTCGCGGCGCTGGCTGAATCCCTGGGGCTCGTCGGCGCGCATCGGCGTCGGACATTCCCTGGGCGGCCACGCGGTCACGCTGGGCGCGGCGCTCCAGCCGGCCGCATTCGCGGCGCTGGTGCTGTTCGATCCCGTGATCCGCGCGAAGAGATCAGTATCGTCGGACCTTGGAAAAAGACGGCGTTCGTCGCGAAGCGGCGCAACCAATGGGCGTCGGCAGAGGAGATGTTCGAGCGCTTCGAGAATCGGCCGCCGTTCGATTCCTGGGACCGGCAGAGTGCTGCGGGACTACTGCGAACACGCGCTCCAGGCGCCAGACGGCGACGGTTACATGCTGGCGTGCCCACCCGACAATCGAAGCTTCCATTTACGAGGCGAGCACGGCGGTGGAATCGAACATTTATCCGGAGATCGCGACCATTACAGATTCCCGTGCAGGTGGTCCGCGCCGGACGCTATCGCGACCCCGCGAACCTCATGGGATCGTCGCCCACAGCGCCCGATCTGGCGGCCAGCTTCGCGCGCGGCACGGATACTTGCCTCGCCGGAGCACTCGCACTTCATCCCCATGGAATCCCCGGAACTGGCGGCGAAACTCGATCTGCAGACGCCTCCGACCCTGCTTTAATAAAGAAGGTGTCCCTAAAGACATGTCCATCGACGAACAGCTGGCGTACTTGAAGAAGGGTCTGGCCGACCTGATCCGCGAAGAGGACTTGCGCGAGCGCCTGATCCAGGCCGAAAAGAGCCGGCCGGCCGCTTGCGCGTGAAAGCGGGTTTCGATCCCACGGCGCCCGATCTGCATCTGGGCCACACCGTGCTGCTGCGCAAGATGAAGCACTTCCAGGATCTGGGGCACCGCGTGATTTTTCTGATCGGCGATATCACCGGGCTGATCGGCGATCCCACCGGCCGCAACACCACGCGCCCTCCCATGACGCGCGAAGAGATCGACAAGAACGCCGAGACCTACAAGACGCAGGTGTTCAAAATCCTGGATCCCGAAAAGACCGAGGTGCGGTTCAACAGCGAATGGCTGGAGCCGCTGAAGTTCGCCGACATCATCCGGTTGTGCTCGAAATACACCGTGGCGCGGATCCTGGAGCGCGACGATTTCGCCAAGCGATTCAAGGAGGGCATGCCGATCTCGATGCACGAGCTGCTGTATCCGCTGGCGCAGGGCTACGATTCGGTGATGCTGGAATGCGACGTGGAAATGGGCGGCACGGATCAGCGATTCAATTTGCTGGTGGGGCGCGAGCTGCAGCGCGATTCCGGGCAGCCGCCGCAGATCGTCGCGACGGTGCCGCTGCTCGAAGGCACCGACGGCGTGGAGAAGATGTCGAAATCCAAGGGCAACTACATCGGCATCACCGAGCCGCCCAAGGTGATGTTCCGCAAAGTGATGGGCATCAGCGACACGCTGATGTGGCGCTACTGGGAATTGCTGACCGACAAGAGCATGGCGGAGATCGCGGCCATGAAGGCGGAAGAGCCGATGCAGGTGAAGATGCGGCTGGCGCGGCAAATCGTCGCGGATTTTCATTCGGCGGAGGCGGCGGATCAGGCGCAGGCGGATTTCGATCGCGAGGTGCGCGAGGGCCAGCAACCGGACGATATGGAGACCGTCAAGTTGCCGAGCGAGGTCGGAACCAGCTTGCCCAAGATCTTGCTTGCCGCGGGTCTGGCGGATTCGCGCACCGACGCCGAGCGCAAGATCAAGTCCGGCGCGGTAGAGATTGACGGCGAGCCGACACGGTCGGATCGTAGTCGCGATTCCGCGTGCGAATGGCGCTGTCATCCGCGTCGGAAAGAAGTGGAAGCGCGATGCAGGTCTAAGCCATGGAAAGACGACATTTTGTCTGGAAGCTGGCCGGCCGCGAGCTGCTGCTCGGCGAGCGCACGCTGCTGATGGGCGTGCTGAACGTGACGCCCGATTCGTTCTCCGACGGCGGCAAATATCTCGATCCCGATCGCGCCTTCGCCCGCGCCATGGAGCTGGAAGAGCAAGGCGCGGACATCATCGACATCGGCGCGGAATCCACCAAGCCGGGTTCCGAGCGCATTTCGGAAGCCGAAGAGCTGCGCCGCCTGGTTCCGGTGCTGAAGCGCCTGAATGGCAAGCTGAGCGTCCCGATTTCGGTCGACACCTACAAGTCGGCCGTCGCGGAGAAAGCGCTGGAGCACGGCGCCGCGATCATCAACGATCCTTCCGGCCTGACGTTCGATGCGCAACTGGCGCGCGTGGCGGCGCAGCATGACGCCGGATTGATCATCACGCACATGCGCGGCACGCCCGAAACCTGGGCCAAGCTCGCGCCGATCAAGGACGTGATGGGGACCATCCGGCAGGATCTGGACGCGTCCACGCATCGCGCCGTGCGTGCGGGCGTGGATCGGGCGCGGATTGCCATCGATCCCGGCCTCGGCTTCGGCAAGCGCAAAGAGCAGAACGCCGAGATCCTGGCGCGGCTCAGCGCATTCGCGGCGCTCGAATTTCCGCTGGTGGTGGGCCCGTCGCGCAAATCGTTTTTGCCGCAGCTGGAGAAGCCTTCCGACGGGTTTCTGCAATGCGCGACGGCGGCGGCGGTCACGGCTGCCATTCTGGGCGGCGCGCACGTGGTCCGCATTCACGATGTTCTCGAGATGAAAGCCGCGGCGCTGGTGGCCGATCAGATCTTCAGCTTCGCTGGCACTTCGGACAATAGTGCGTCCCGCGCTGTCCCACCACGATCCGGCGGATCGGCGTTCCGCAAATAGGGCAAGGGTCGCCGGCGCGCCCGTAGACCTGATGCTGTTGCTGAAAACTGCCGCGCTGGCCGTCGGCGTCCACGTAATCGGAAATCGACGAGCCTTTCAGTCGAATCGCGGTGGCGAGAATATCCACCATCGCGCCGTGCAGCCGCCCGGCGCGCTCCTTGCTCAAGCTGGCCGCGATGGCGCGCGGATGAATGCGCGCTTCAAACAACGCCTCGTCGGTATAGATGTTGCCCATGCCGCGCAGGAATCGCTGATTGAGCAGCAGCGGCTTGATGCCCGAGCGGCGGGTCTTTGAGCAGCTTGCGGAAATCGTCGAGCGAAATGTCCAGCGCGTCGGGACCCAGCGCCGCGGCGCGTTCCGGCAGCTGCTCGCTCCATTCGATGCGCCCGAAATGGCGGACATCGTCGTAGACCAGCAGGCCGCGATCGAGTTCGAAAATGGCGCGCGCGTAGGGGCCGGGCTCGGAATCGAGCAGCAGCTTGCCGGTCATACCCAAGTGAATCACCAGCACGCCCTGATCGAGCGTTAGAACGATGAACTTGCCGTGCCGCTCCACGGATTTTACGAGCTGGTCGCGAACTCGCTTGCGCAGCGCCGGGAATTTCTGGCGCACCACGTGATGCGAAGAGAATTGCGCGTCGACGATGCGGCGTCCGGTGAGCTTCGGCGCAAGCGTCCGAACGACGGTTTCGACTTCAGGAAGCTCAGGCACGGAAACTTAAGAACGAGCCTGAGGATCGATCAGAATATCGTCGCCGTCGGCTTTCACCGCGAAGCGATCCAGCTTCATCGCGGGATCGAAATCGTTTTCACCGGTGCGGCAGTCGTAAGCCCATTCGTGCCAGGGACAGATCACCATGTTGTCCTGCACGTTTCCCTGCCCCATCGGTCCGCCGGCGTGCGGACAGATGCCGCCAGAGCGCGTGCAACTCGCCGTTGACGTTGCAGATCGCGTACGAATCTTCTCCCAGAGTCACTTCGGTCACCGAGCCGGGCGGCAGAGAAGACGAGTGAGCCGACTTTTACGAATGCCATAACAAATGTTCTACCACGTCCGGCGCCACGCGCCGCTGCAAGCGGCTCAGCCCAGCCGAAGGCGGGGTAAAATTGCCTAGGCCGAAGGCGCAGTTGAAGCGGGAGCGGTGAGAAACGCCCGCATGGCATGCCAGAACAACTGCCGGTTCAGCCCGGAAACAACGGAATGCGCCATGCCGGGGAGAATCACGAACTGGCGGTCGCCGGTGGGAAGCTGCTTGTAGAAATCGAGCAGGTCTTCCACGGTTGCAATGCCGTCGTACTCGCCGCGAATCAGGAGCACGGGTGAAAGCACTTTCGTTGGATCCACCAGCGGCAGATGCGCGGTCATGTCGAGATAGGTGCCGGTAGGAACCTGATCGCCAAACTTCAGCTCCTGGTCGGCGACGAATTCGCCCAGCGCCGGGTCGGATGTGCCAACCTTATCGCGCGTATAAATGCTTTGAATCATGGCGCGATCGCGCAGCCGGCGATTGTGCGTGCGGTAGTAATCCAGCTGCTTGGCGCGCTCGGTCAAGGTCGGCGAATTTTCGCCTTTATACGTGAAAGCCGCCAGCACCAGCCGATCCACCCGCTCCGGCCGCGCCATGGCGTACGCGCCGGCTCGCAGTCCCCCGGAAGATTCGCCGAAGATGTGAATCTTGGGCTGGCCGGTTTCGCGCGCCACCACTTCTACCGCGGCCTTGAGATCCTCCACGCCGCTGGCAATATCGGAGTTGCTAGCGGTGCGGCTGGATCGGCCGTAGTTCTCATGATCCATGGTCCAGACGTCGAAACCATATTGCGCGAATGTGTTCATGACGGAGTATTCGCCGTGGCCGGGAACCGTGAGGTCGAAACTGGGCCGCGACGAAACGGACGAGCCGTGTACCAGGAAAAGGACCGGAAGGGGCGCTTGCCCGGCCTTGGGCTCACCGGCGCGCTTGCGAAACATGGAGAGCGAGACATCGCCTTTCTTCGCCCAATAGTCGCTGCTCCAGATCTTAGCGGAAGACACCGCCGGAGCCGCGGAGCCAAGTCCAGCCAGCAGCCCGGAACCCAAGCCGATCCCTGCCCCGGCAACGATTTTGCGGCGTGAGAGAGACTCGCTTCGGATGGTCATATCGTCAACGAGACTATCACCGCGCCGCGCCGCGAGCAAACGGTCAGCAATCAATTTGTAAAGGTCCCAGTGAGACAACTTCGCGATCTAGGGTTCTGGGCGGCAACTGTCGCCGGGAGCGTGACTGGGGGCTCGATCTGAGTCAAACCAACAACAAAGGCGAAACTGCGCTGCATAGGGCCGCGAGCTGGGGCTCCGATGTCCTGGTTAAAGTTCCTGGTCGAGCACGGCGCGAAGCTTGGGTGGCGCTGAGGGAACGCACTGAGTAGAATAGTCCACGGCTGGATGAAACGGAGTCGATGGCCAAACTAACGTTAGCGAGCGGAGCCGCCGCGGCTGGAATCTTCGCGATTGCCGGGCTTGTATTCGCGCAGAAGAACCAGTTCCCGTGGGACGATTATCGCGTCGAGGGCGACCTCACAACCATACACGTTCAGGGCAACGTCTATATGATCCACGGACTGGGAGGGAACGTCGCGGTCCAGATCGGCGACACCGGCGTGTCTGATGGTGAATACCGGTTTGGAGCAGAACTCCGCCAGACTGATCGCGGCGATTCGCAAGTTATCGGATAAGCCCCTGCAGTACATCATTAACACTTGTGTGCATCCCGACCAGACCGGCGGTAACGAAGCCTTGCGCAAAATCGGAGTGACCATCACTGGCGCGAACGTTACCGGCGACATCGCCGACGCCGGGCAGGGAGCGCAGATCATTGCGCACGAAAATGTTTTGGACCGGATGAGCGCTCCCACAGGCCAGAAAGCGGCGGCGCCGGCCGGACGCCTGGCCTACGGACACCTACGTATCCGGTCAGAAGGAAGTCTTCTTTAACGAGGAGCCGGTGGAAGTTCGCTGGCAGCCCGCGGCGCATACCGATGGCGATAGCCTGGTGATCTTTCGCCGTTCCGACGTAGTGGCTACGGGCGATATCTTCAATACGGATAGTTATCCCTTCATCGACGTGGAACGCGGTGGCAGCTATTCAGGGCGAGATCGATGCTCTCAACAACATCATCGACATTGCTATTCCCAAGCACGAAGAGGAAGGCGGAACGTACATTATTCCAGGCCACGGCCGCATCTGCGACGAGTTCGACGTCGTAGAATATCGCGATATGGTGACCATCGTACGCGATCGCGTGCGCAACGCCATCAAGAAAGGCATGACGCTCGAACAGATCAAGGCCGCCGGCTTCACCAAGAGACTACGACGCCCGCTGGAGCGCCAGGGAGGGGCCTGGGACCGGCCGCAAATTTTGTTACTTCCATTTACCGAAGCCTGCCAGCTTCGGCGAGCAGATGAGGCCGGCACAATGAGGCAAAGTTCATTACTGATTTTGATATTTGCGGGCTTGGCGCAAACGCCTGTGGCGTTGGCCCAATTTTCTGGTTCGTTCAGCGCGCAGCCGGGCATCGATCTCAGCGGCGCCTGGTCGCCCACGCCGCATGAGGAAAATACCGGCAACCCGGCAATCGCGGACTTCCTTGGCGTTCCGATCAACGAAGCTGCGCGCGCCGTGGGGCTGGCGTGGAGCCCTTCCCGGGTTACTGTCCCGGAACATCAGTGCCAGGTTCACGTCGCTCCCTACCTCTTGGGCGGACCTCTCAACCTGCGAATCTGGGAAGAGCGAGATGGTCAGTCGCAAAAGCTGGAAGACATCCGGATGTATATCAGCACGTACGAACAGAATCGTATTGTCTGGATGGACGATCGGCCGCATCCTCCCGAAGCAGCCGCTCATACCTGGATGGGCTTCTCCACCGGCAAATGGGAAGGGAACACGCTCACGGTCTATACAACTCACTTAAAGGCCGGCTACTTAAGACGCAACGGTCTTCCCGAGAGCGATCAGGCCACCTTGATCGAGCACTTCATGCGGCACGGCGATTATCTGGTGCACGTCAGCGAAGTAACGGATCCGGCGACTCTGACCGAGCCGTTTGTGCGAAGCCAGATTTTTCGCCGCATCGGCGAAGAGGGGCAAAATTGGTTGTATCCGTGTGAGTCCGTAGTTGAGATTGCGAACCAGCCGCGCGGCGCCGTACCCAATTTCCTTCCCGGTGAAAACCCGTTTGTCGCGGAATTCGCGAAGAAATACGGACTCCCGGTGGCTGCAACGTTAGGCGGCGCCCAGACCATGTACCCCGAATTCCAGCAGACCATGAAGCAGCCGGGTTCATTGGAGAAGTAGCGCCTAGCCCAGCGCAAGGCGCGGGGGACGAACGTTTAGGCAGTTGCCCCGCTATTCCTACGGCAGCGCGAACACCCAGACCGCTCCACCTTCAGGGACCTCTGGGTACTCGCCCGGAAAGACGCGATTCAGGTTCGCTTGATCGCCGCGCGAATCGCCACCCCAACCGGCGTGAACCGCGATGTACTGCTTGCCGCCCAGCGTAAAAGAGGTCGGTGGCGCGAGAATGCCGGAGTTGGTGGGAAAATCCCAGAGGAGGTCGCCTGTCGCTGCGTCAAAGGCGTGGATCTTGCGGTCGTTGGTCCCGCCGCTAAACACCACGCCCCCCGCCGTCACCAGCATCGCGCCCCAGTTCGGACTCGTCGGATAGTCGTGCTTCCACACCAGCTTTCCGGTGTCTACGTTCCAGGCCTGGACTTCGCCGAAGTGATCCGCGCCAGGTACGATCTCGAGAGGACCGATCTTCACTCCGTTGTATCTGCTGCCCGCCACGTATTTCACTTCATTCCCGATCGACGAGCCACACATGTTGTTGTTGGCGGGAACGTAAATCATCCGCGTCTTGGGACTGAACCCGATGGGAGGCCAGTTCTTGCCGCCGTGCAATGCCGGGCAGTAGTCCGCGTTTTTTCCTGTGCCCGGCTTGTGCGCCGGATCCACCTCAGGACGCCCGGTCTCGGGGTCCAGGCTCTTGAACACGTTTTGATAGACGTAAGGCTTGCCTTCGATAAATTTGATGCGTCCGCCGGTGGTGGCATCGCCACGATCGAGGAACCATAGGTAGCCGTCGCGCGCGACGTCGATCAGGCCCTTGAACGTGCGTCCGCCGCGCAGGAAATCGACTAGGATGGGCGGGGAGACCTCGTCCCAGTCCCAGGAGTCGTTCGGATTGTACTGGAAGTACCCTTTGATATCGCCGGTGGCGACATCGAGAGCGATGGTGGAGGCAACATACAAGTTGTCGCCGGGGCGTTTATCGCCCATCCAAGGGCCGCCGTTGCCGACTCCCCAATAGGCGAGATTGGTGACAGGGTCGTAATTTCCCGTAACCCATACGGGGCCGCCGCCGGTCTTCCACTGTTTGCCTTTGGGCCAAGTCTCGCTGCCAGGTTCACCAGGCGCGGGTATCGTGTAGGTCCGCCATTGCTCTTTTCCCGTGTCGGGATCATAGGCCGCGACGAAACCGCGGATGCCAAACTCCCCGCCCGACGCTGCCCACCATCACCTTTCCGCCGGCGATTAGCGGAGCGAGCGTGATGTAATAAGCGGCCTTGCTGTCGCCTACGTCGGCAGTCCAGACTTCTTTGCCGGTCCGGGCATCGAGAGCGGTCAAGACGGCTTCACCTCCTGCGAAATAGACCTTGTCGCCATAAAGAGCGACGCCGCGACTGGTATCGTGCGCCACGACGGCTCCCAGCGGACGCGGTCTTTTGTATCGCCAGAGAAGATTGCCAGTTCGGACATCGATCGCGATTACCTGATTGTTCGGCGTCGATACGAACATCACGCCGTTATTGACTAACGGGGCGGATTCGTGCACTTTGGGTTCCCCGGTCGAGAAAATCCAGACTGGCCGCAAGCTCTTGACGTTGTCCGTCGTGATCTGATCAAGCGGGCTATAGCCCCAGCCATCGTAGGTGCGGCGGATCGAGAGCCAGTTGCCGTCTTCGGGATTCGCCAGGCGCTCGGCGGTGACAGGCTGATAATCGCGCAGCACGGCGGGCATGGGAACGGGCGGAGCGGGAAGCTGTAGTTGCGATTGGCCAAGGCCGATCCCGGCTGTGAATTCAAGTGCGGCCAGCGCACCTGCTGCGAAGTAAGAGCTTCTGGTGGGAAACATGGATTGGGCTTCGGTCAGTCATCATACACGATGCAGGTGGGGCGCGCGAGTTCGGCCCGGTGGGTCGCTTTCCGATCTAAACTTTACTTATGCATAGCTACCTCTGGATTGGGCCGACGTTTTTTGGAGCTTGTTTGTTCGCGCAGGCCCAGTGGGTGAACCAACCGATTCCCGGGGCTCCGCGGACGCCCGATGGCAAGGTCAATATGACCGGGCCGGTTCCACGCATGAATGGCAAGCCGGACCTTGCGGGAATCTGGCAGGCGGAGGCTGAGCCCCGGGGTCCCGGCCTGTTCGGACTGGGCGAATCCCCCAATTCAAAGTATTTTAGGAACATCCTATCCGATTTCAAGCCTGGAGAGGAACCCCTTACGGCCGCGGGCGCGGACATGCTACGTCAGCACGGCCAGGCGGGGCCGTACGGCAATCCCAGCCTGAACTGTCTGCCCGATGGGGTGCCCCATGCCGATCTGCTGCCGGAGCCATTCAAGATCATTCAGACGCCCGGCGTAATTGTGATGCTGTATGAAGTGGAGACCATTTTCCGTCAGGTGTTTACCGATGGACGCAAACAGTTGGTGGATCCTTCGCCCGCATGGTTGGGGTATTCCGTGGGCAAGTGGGAAGGCGACACGTTGGTGGTTGACACACGGGGATTCAACGACAGGAGCTGGCTGGACGCGCGCGGCCACGGGCACAGCGAGGACATGCGCGTGGAGGAGCGGTTCGAACGTCGGGATTTCGGCCATCTGGATGTGGCGGTGACGATTGAGGATCCGAAGACCTTCACCAAGCCATTCACCATTCACTTCACCGAGCAGCTTCTTCCGGACACGGATGTGATCGAGCACATTTGCGCGGAAGACGAAAAGGACGCCGCGCACACCGCCAGCGTTGCCAGGTAAGCTAAGAATCACAAACAACCAGGAAGGCTGGCGCGAGTTCCAGGGACCCTCTTGCCATAGACCGATGTCCAAGCGATCATTACAACGGCGGCCTCCAATGCGCACAACATATCGCTCCTTCGCCTTAGGTGTCCTGATTTCGTGGTCCGCATTGGCCCAACCATCCACGTTCCAAGATCCCTTGCTCGATCACATGATCGGAAAAGTGGGTGCTTCAGGGTACCATCGCCGGGAGGAATACAACGCACGACATCGTGTCGGAGTGGGTGCTGGGTCATCAATATATGCGTATCCAGGAAGTGTCCCGAGAGAAGGACGCCAGGAACCAGCCGGCGTATGAAGCGATCATCCTCGTCGGCTGGGATGGGCGGTCGAGCCAATACACCTGTCTGTGGCTTGACAATACGGGCTCTTGGGACTTCACATCCCAGGCGATCGGTCGCGCGAAGCGAAGCGGCGACGCCATCACATTCCGGTTCGAAAGCAATGACGGCAGCAGCGTCAACACAACTTTCTCGTACAACAAGAATGCCGACGCTTGGCAGTGGTCGATTGACAACGAGACGCGCAGCAAGATTCAGACCTTCGCGCGGGTTACACTCACGAGGAAATAGCCCGAATCCTGGGGGCGAGCCACACCGGACGGTGGAACGCTATACGTCGGAGAAAGGTACTGTCCGGACGCAAGGCCAGAGATGCCGAACTATTTCTTTATCGGACCTACCTCGAACTTTCCCGGAGCGGACGTGGTTGTCGGTCCCATGCCCATAATCATCAGGACGCACTCGTCGTCTTTTGCGCCATCGTAGTGCAGTTCGTTCGGCTGGTCCACCACGTAGCTGCCGGCAGGCATCGGCTTCGTGCTGTCGGGGTCGAATTTCGCGCCCGTCCCGACCCACCAGGTACCCGACATCACCATGATGTAGCGCGCTGCGTCGTGGGTGTGGGGACGGCTCATGTTGTTCGGATGCCAGCGCATGAGCTGAATATAGAGTCCGGGCTTCGACGCGTCGCCCTGCAGCATAACCGAGTCGGTAATCGGACCTTTCTTCCACTGGATATTTTCGGGAAGTGTGTAGTGAACTGCCTTTGGATCGGGCTCGGCGCCAGGTGCGTGCGGCGTCACCAGCGCCGCGACTGAAAGCAGCATTGCGGGAATCCGAGCTTGTAAGGACGTCATGACCTCGATTATAGCTTTGGACCCCGCAAAGGCGATGTTAATTCTTGAAAAGAGAAGCCTCCTAACGCTTCTTCTCCTTCGAGTAATCGATGAAGTTCAACTCCTTGCATTTACCGGGATTAAACGGGGCATCGGCGACCAGGATGGTATCGGACCCCGTGTACTTTCCTTTCAAATACACAGCATCTTCGGCGGAATAGCTGCGCGTCAGAGCCATTTTATTCGGATCCAACACGAAGCGCTCCACGCACGTGCAGTTGATCGCTGTTTCGAACGGGCGTATTTAAGAACCCCGGCAGGAAACCCGCCGTATCCACCACCAGCGTGTCGCCTTCCCAATGTCCGATGGAGTGCCCGGCGCGGCTCGGCTTCACGTTGCGTGGGTGCTCTTTCATGTTCATGTAGATGGTGCGCTTCAACCCGAACTGCCCGTACTCGAGAACGATCGTGTCTTTGTTCTGCGTGATCCGGTTCACGGGACCGTCGAACGTCCAGTCAAAGACAATGCTGGTGGTCTCGCAGCGGAAACGCGGATTGTCTTCGCGCTTGAATTCCTTGGCCGCCTTCTTCCCCGGCCTCTGTCAGTTCGGTCCCGCCATAGCGCCTCGGCCCGGCTCGCAGGGCGCACGTCGGCGAAGGAAATCGCCGGCCGATCGCCCGGTTTGTACTCCGTCAATTGATCGAGCGGCACTAATCCGCCGCCGGTGCCACGCGCATTGACCATCACCAGTTGCACCGGCGCCCAGTCGCCGGCTATGTTCGGCTCGCCAGTTGGACGCCGCGCCGGCCGATCCGCTTTTGGCGCGGCGATCGGGCCCCGGACTTCCTGGACGCCTCCCTGTGTCGCCTTGACGTATTGCCCATAGCGGTCCATGCGCGTCCCATCGGCCGCCACGATCGTTTGCAAGTAGCACGAATCCGGATCGGTACGGTTCGGCGATGCTTCCACGGTGACCTGCTGGCCCACGGGAAAATTCTCTTTGGTCCAGCCCGACCGCCGCAGCACGTGAACCGATCTCATTTCACATCGATGGTGGCTTACTTTCCCGTCTTTTTCGGTGACGTCAAAATAGATCCAAGAATGCGGATTGATCAATTCGACGCTGGTGAGCTTGCCCTTAAACTCTACCGTCTTGCTCAGGTCGTACTCGGCCCCGCCGTGGTGAGCGAGCGCAAACTGGGGCAAAAGAAATACCAGGAAAAACACGATGGCTAAGGACATGCAATTCTGCTCCGGGTGGGAACCAGTATACATCCCATTCTTCCCAGCGTATGCAATAGTCCCGGAGGTGCTGGCCTCCGCCACTGGTTTTGCGGCGCGGGTCTGCCTTTTGGCTCGGGACTTGGCCAGGACTGTATGCCGCATTGGAGGGTGGACGGCAGGCCCAGTTGCCGCCGTAGCCCAGCCGAGTGCTGTGTGGCGCTGGTCGCGGACGATACCAGACCTGCGGCGGGCGGTAAGGGTTTCGCCACCCACTTTCCGTCAACTGTCACTGCTCATGCCAGCCGCGCACGACATCCTTGGCGTGCCAGACACGGTGATCATTCGCCGGCCAGAGACCTAAGAATTTAAGCCGCGATGCTAGCGTGTCGCTACTTCGCTCGCCCGGTATAACCCTGCGCGATCGCCGGAATTGCGATGATGCTGTTTCGCGCGCTCGGCGTTCCCCATCCGCCGTAAAACACGATGCCGAAGAGCGTCTTCTTGTCGCGGCCGCCGAAGAACGTGCCGTGCAGTCCCTGCGGGCCCGGGATGCTGCCGAGGAACTTGCCGTCGGGCGCGAACACATCCACCGACTTGCCGGTTGCAACATAGACGCGGCCCTGCTGATCGACGGCCGAACCGTCGCCGCCTTCACCGCCCCGCAGTTTGCCGAACTCGCGCTGATTGGCCAGCGAGCCGTCAGGCTTCACGTCGAACGCGAAGACCATTGCGCCGTTGGTGACGTAGAGCGTCTTTTCATCCGGGCTTAGAGATAATACCGTTGGCGAGCGGAACATCCTTCCCATACTGCGAGACCACGCCTTTCGGATCGGCGTAGAACACTCCGCTGTCCGCGGCGCCGGTGACCGAGAAGTAGACGCCGCCGCGCGCATCGGCCATCAAATCGTTGATGACGCCGCCGACGCATTCGAGCGGCTCGCCGTGGAACGAATTCGCGAACATCTTTCGCTGAGGCTCCAGCTCTTCGATGGCCGAGCCGAGCCCGCGTTCGGCGACGAACAGCGCGCCGTTCTTGCCGCGCGAGACCGCGCCGCCGGTGTTCGTGTCGCGATAGACGATCTTGGCCAGGCCGGTCGACGGGTCCATCTGCATCACGTTGCTCGCGTCATTGTTCGCGAACATCACCGTGCCGTTGTCGCCGGCGATGGGGCCGTCGACGTTATTGCCCTCCCACGACCAGACGACTTTCCAGGACTGCCCCGCGGCGAGAACGCCGGGAATCGCGGTGGTGGCTGGAAGCGCGGGCATCGGCGGCGCTGCGTTCGCGTTCGCCGACTTCCGGTCAATCGGAATCGCGAACGGCTTGGGCGGATTCTTGCACTTCGCGAGCACGTTCTTGATTCCCGGATTCTGCCAGCTCTGCAGGCTGCTGCCGCGAGGAAATCCAGACGAAGGAGACAAAGACGAAGGGCTCTGTGCCCAAACAACCGACGCCGCGCTGCCGGCGACTACAACCAGCGCGATCGGCAACTTCATTACTTGATCCCTTTCTGCTTCACGTCCCAGTTCGAATTGGTGCAGAGGCCGCAGTTCTTGCCGACGAACATCTTGCCGGCCTTCTTGTCGCCTTTGAACGTCCACAGCAGCCAGTTCGACGCGACATTGGCATACTCGCCGCCGCCGGGATGAAACACGGTGGCGGTGTGGCCGGCGTTGTGCCGGGCGCCATAGAACGCCGGTACGTTGTCGATCATGTCGAACGTCGCCAGCGACGTCGCCAGCATGAAGTCGGGATCGCTGCCGTTGATCAGCAGCACGGGCCCGTGTACTTTGGGCAGCGCGTCCGCGGTGGGAAACGGCGACGGTGGAGCGCCCGCGGCCGGCTTCTGCACGCCGGAATTGAACACGCCAATGGTTTTGACTCTGGGATCGGCGCCGAGCACGATGGAGAGAAATCCTCCGCACGACTGGCCCATGACCGCGACCTTGTCCAAGGCGATCTTGCCCTTCAGCGGCGAATCCGCTACGCGCGTTTTCTTTCTCGGCCCAATCGATGGCGGCGCGCATGTCATCGGCGTTTTCCTGTCGTCGCGCCGCACCTTCCTGAGGGACCGTGCCCATCACCAGGAAGCCGTGCGAGGCGATCGTGGTGAGAAAGCCCGAGTAGCGCGTGCTGTCGATCGCGCAGCCGCCGTTGCCCCACACCATCACGGGCAAGTTGTCCTTCTTGGGAAACGCGTCCAGCGTCGCCGGGCGATAAACGTGAAGGCCGGGCGAGCCGAACGCGGCTTCGGACGTGACCATGTATGGTCCAGGCTCCGCGAGCGGCGCGCCTTCGAGCGGCAACGCGCGCTCGATCATTTCGCGAGTGATGCCGGGCGGTTGCGCGAGGCACACGCCGGCGCCTGTGAGAAGCACTGCGGCAGCAGCAACGATGGTCTTATGCATAGTCCGTCTCCTCCGCGACCAGAATATCCCAATCAGGATATCCTGGATCAAGATCACGACGCACGCACCCGTTAGCGGTCGATTGACAAGGCCAGGGCATTGGCAGCCCAGCCGGTGCCCATAGTCGAGATCCACTGATCGTGGCCATAAGGGAAGCCACTCTCAAAATACTCCTGAAATTTCGTAGCCCGGCTGGCGACGCGCCAAGAGCCATCCGCGCTTTGACTGTCGAGCAGGAACCTTACGCCTTTGGCATCCGGCCGCATCACACCGGCTTCATTGAGAGCCCACAACGTCATGCCAGTGGCATACGCGTCTCTCGGAAATCCCGGGCGTTGCGCCCAGGCGCCGCCGGAGTCCCGCAGCGCCAGGATCGGTTCGGCTAGTTTGCGGAGTTCGGCAGAGCTGGCACCCGCTGCGGCAACTCCAACCAGCCGCATGTCCATATCTTCCAGGATCACAGGCTCAGCGTGCAGCAGCCACTGTTTGCCGTGTTCGATGCGCTGCTTCATCTCGCTCACCCGTCCAGGTGTTCCGTAAGCCTTCAATGCTCGCATCGCCATCGCCGTGCGCGAAAAATCGCTGTCCTGCATTGGGGAGCGCGAATATCCGGGAAGATGCCATCCGCCGTCGCCGCCCTGCGACGCCGCCAGGTTCGCGGCCAGAAAATCAGTGACGCGATTCGACGGGTAGCCGGCGCGCACCAGCGCTTCCACGGCGTACAAATTGTTGTCCGCCCCGCCCAACGCGGCCGCTCCTTCCAAAGCGACGGGGTTGATGGTGGACGTGATCTGCCGAATCCGTTCATACGACGCTTTCTCATCCACCGGGATGCCCTTCGCGCGCGCCGCTGCCGCAGCAAATTCGGCCGCGGGCTGTTCGTGGCAGGCGAAACATCCACTCTTGTGAAAGAACTGATCGCTGGTGCGTTCCAGCAATTGAATGCCGCGGGTGACGGCTGCGCGGGCAGCCGCCGGCTGCTCCAATAGCCGGACGGGCTGGCCTGATAGCCAGACGGGCTGGGAAAGGTCGGGTGGGCTGCCTCCCAAGGCACGGATCACTTCCGGGTCCCTGAATTTGTTCGCCCAGTCGAGCGCGGTTTCTCGGGCGTGATTGGTCGGGCGAAGATCGGCGCCGTGCGCCAGCAACATGTTCACGATCCGCCGGTCGTAGCGGTCCGTCCCCACCGCCAGCATCAATGGGGTGAAACCGCGGTAATCCTGCGCATCGATTCGCGCGCCGGCATCCAGCAGGATCTTCACCGATTCCGGCGGCCCGAATGCCGAGGCCATCAACAAAGGAGTCCAGCCGCCAAATTCAACCGTGCCGGTCTGAATCTTCGGCAGGCCTTCCGTTTTCGATACGGCGTTCACCCTTGCGCCTTTGGCTAAGAGCAGCTTCACCGCCTCCACATTCCGGTTCCCTGCCGCGTTCATCAGCGGGGTCAATCCGATGAACGTGTCTGGAGTACCGATATCGGCGCCGGCTTCCAGCAGCAGCCGGACAGTCTCGGTATCGTTCCCAAACGTCGCCGCGTTCAAAGGCGTGACCTGCCGCACATCCATCACGCCAACTTTCGCGCCCTTGGCGAGCAGGAGCCGCACAACCTCCGCGGACGGGTTAGTGAATGCCGCGATGATCAGCGCAGTCCGGCCGCTTTTGGCTGCTGTGTTCACTTGCGCGCCATGATCCAACAGCAGGCGAACCTTGGCCGCATCGGAAACCGACCACATCAAGGCCGTCGAGCCGAAGGCGTTCTGTGCATTGACATCCGCTCCGCGATCCAGCAACAAGCGCATCGCCTGCAACGAGCCGATCTCGGCGGCATACATCAATGGGGTGATTCCGCGATTGTCGGGCGTGTCCGCGCTGGCTTTCTGATCGGTCGCTTTTTGATCAAGCAGGGCCTTCAATTGAGTGAAGTTGTTGTCGCGGATCGCGGAGTAGAAACGCTCCGGGTCTCGCTCCACGCCCTGGGCCATCGCCGCTACCGCAAGCATCCCAAGCAGACACGTTTTCCCCATGCCGGGATTATATCCGAAGCGCAGCGAACCAGAGTTGCAGGGCGTCTGGCCGTTACATAGAATCGAGTCTTGGAATATCCGGAAATGATGTGTCGGTGGCTGCTCCTTGGGACTGTTCTCCTGCCGAATGCCGCGCACGCGCAGTGGCTCAATTACTCACCGCCTGGCACGCCTCGGCTGAAAGACGGAAGGGCGGATCTTTCCGCGCCGGCGCCACGCTGGGCCGATGGCAAACCTGACCTGACGGGCGTGTGGGCGCACGAGCGCACTTCCCCCGCCGAATTCAAACGCATTTTGGGCGCCGCGTACGAGGCCGAGTCGCAGTCTGCGCTGCTTGGGATGGAACTCGAAGTGGTGCACAAGTACGGTCTCAACATCCTGGCGGATTTAAGGCCCGGAGAGTCCATTCTGACGCCGGCGGGGGAGGCGGCGATGAAGCGGCGGGCCGCGGAACGTCGGGCTGACAATGTTTGCCATGGCGAGTACGGCTGGCCCGTGGCGGGGCTGCTGGCCGAACCATTCAAAATCGTTCAGGCCCCCAAAGAGACCATGATTCTGTACGAAGTGGACGGCCTCCACCGCCAGATTTTCACTGATGGACGCGAATTTCCCGCCACGTGGGAGTTCCCGGCATACCTCGGTTATTCGGTCGGCCGCTGGGAGGGCGACACGTTCATCGTCGAGACGCGCGGATTTAGCGATCGCACGCCCGTGGACGGCATGGGGCATCCCCGCAGTGAAGCAATGCATGTGACGGAGCGTATCCACCGGCGCGATTTCGGACACCTGGACACCGAGCTGACATTCGATGATCCCGAGATGTACACCCGAAAGTTCACGGTCAAGATTGCCTACGAACTAATTCCGAACAATGATATCTTTGAGATGTTCTGCACGCAAAACGAAAAGGATCGCGCCCACATGGTGAAATAACTGCGACCCAACTTATAAGGAGAGTTCTATTTGCTCGACAGGTGAGAAATGTCCTTCTCGTTATCGCCGCAAACAAAATCCAGCAGATCCGAGTCAAGCTGGATTACCTGAGTTATCTTCACTGTCCACGGCTTGGTGTAGGCCTTGGGATCGTCGACGGTAATCTCAATCTCCAGATTGCCAAAGTTGATGCGCCGGAATCGTTCCGTGATCTGGGCCGCGTCGGTCATCGGATTGCCCAGTGCATCCAGCCACATGTGGTCGCGGAAACCATTCGTGTGAACGACCAGCGTATCGCCTTCCCATTTGCCGCTGGAGTACCCGTTCCAGGACGGATTCGGATCCACCGGCAGGGGACGGCCATCGGTATGGATCTGACGGAAGCTGGTATCCAGCTCGTTCATAATGATGAGCAGTCCAGGGGTTTGCGCTACTTTTCTCGGTCCGTTCCAGGTGTGTAAGCGGATGGGCCCAATCGGGATACAGCGTGACATTGGATCGTTCACACGCTGTTCGCTCCGACGCGCCTTTACCAATTCCGTAGCCCAGGGCTGATAGGGCAAGCCGCCCTTGAGATGCGCGGCGATGTTGATAAACTCGTCGGAAACGGCCGCGCAACCGGGAAAATTCGCGTTGGCTTCACGCGTGGTTGGCACGATCCACAGTCCCGAAAGGTCCGGCTTGCCGTCGGCAGTGCGCGGGCTGGCAGCTGCCAGATCCGGTTTCCCGTCCGGCGTCCGGGGAACACCCGCCGTGGGATAGTTTATCCATTGCCCGCTCAGGCGCCCGCTTAGGGGACAAAGTAACAGAGGGAGAATCATTGTCGGCCGTGCCACGGTCTGAAGCCGCATCCAGTAACCTCTATAACGCAGTATACGCGCCATTGCGAAGATTGACGGCGCGAAACAAAACACCGGGTCGCCTAGGCCGTCAGCAGCCCTGGAACAACTCTCTGGCTTTACGTCTTTCGGTACGGAACACACATGGATTCAAAACCGAACTTGAGTTGCCGGAGCCGCCGCAAGTGGCTATAGTGAAAAGCGTAAGCCACCCTAGCTCAGCTGGTAGAGCGGCTGATTCGTAATCAGCAGGTCGCCGGTTCGATCCCGGCGGGTGGCTCCATAAAATCAATAACTTAACTTTTAGCCGATCGAACTTGCAGTGGTTTTTGCAGTGGTCTTGGAGATCTAACGCCTCCCTTAGCGCGAAGGAAACGACTTCACACAGGCCCGCTGAACCCTGCCAGCCGTGACGAGCCGCATGATCTACCCGTGCGAGTGCAGTCGTTCTATAGTCGCGGGTCCACGGGTTCACTTTCCAGCGCCAATACCCCGAATACGCATTCATGGACGCGGCGGAGAGGTTCGCGGGCGACGAATCGTTCCAGGGCCTCAATACCGAGCGCGAACTCGCGGGCGGCGAGCGAGCGTTTCCCGGAGAGCCCTCGCGAGCGGAGTTTTGGTAACTGATCGTCCGCCGTGTACTCCGGACCATAAATGATGCGAAGGTACTCGCGGCCACGGCACTTGAGTGCAGGTTGAACGAGTCCCTTGGGACCGCGCACAACGAAGTCCAGCGGCTTCACGACCATTCCTTCGCCGCCGTTGCCAGTGAGTGCCTCCCACCATTGAGATGCGTGCTCGACCGCGGTGTCATCGGTCACATCCACCCCTAAGAATGGCGTAGCGACGATGAACGCGGGATCGGCTGATGCGAGCTTGTGAAGGGTATCCATGTGCCACCGATTCGTCTTGTCGGTGTGGACTGCCCCTTCGGATGCGAGCAGGTGAAACGGCGCCAGTTTGTAGTCGGACAGGGTCGCTACGGGCCAGCAATATCGCCGATAAGCTTCGCGGTATTTCCGAAGCCTTTCCAAACGATGTTCGTAGATTTCGATCATGCCAGTGGCGGCAGGGCTTTGCTTGAGAGCGTTCACGACGGCTTCCAGCGATGCCACACCTGCGGCGCCAACCGGCGCATATTGACGCTGAAGCAATTCGCGGGCTTTCGCCGACCACGGCATCAGTTCGCAATCCAGGCAAAACCAGTCGGAGGCGAACTCATCCCAGAAGCTAGCATTCGATAGGGCCGTTTGAACACGATTGATAAACTCCGCCTCATCCTTGGGCTCCGAGAAAAAAGGCCGGCCGGTACGCGTGTAGCACACGCCGCCGCGGCCGTCGATCACGCCGAATCTCTTCCTGGCCGTCGCGATATCGCGACAGACAACCACCACTGCCCGCGAACCCATGTGCTTTTCTTCGCAGACGACCTTCTCCACGCCGTTCTTGCGGAAATAGGCGAAAGCTTCCGTTGGATATTCGAGATAGTCGGCGCGAGTCGAGGTTTCACTGGGCGACATCGTCGGAGGCAGATAGATCAGCCAATGCGGATCAGTGGCGAAGCGGCTCATCACCTCTAGTGCCGCGATCGAATTCTCTTCACGGATGGTGATATTGCGCTGCAGTCGCGTTTCTACAAAACGCTTGCCAGTGACGTCTTCCAAATCGAGTACGTCATCGAGTTCCTGTTGGCTCGTGCGCGCTTCAGGCGCCGATTGCACCAGCGGCTTGATAGGTACTGAGTATTCACGCGCCGCCGGTATCGAGACAAACTCGCGTTCCGGATATCGCAGCGCGGTGAGCTTTCCTCCGAAAACTGCGCCGGTATCAATGTTCACCGTATTGTTCAGCCACTCGGGTTCGGGGATAGGAGTATGCCCGTAGACGACGGTCGCCTTGCCCCGATACTCGGAGGCCCAGTTGTAGCGAATGGGCAGACCGAACTCGTCCGTTTCCCCCGTGGTTTCGCCGTAAAGACAGAATTCTCGAACGGCGCCTGATCCGCGACCGTGCATTTCCTCGCGGAGGCCCGCGTGCGCGACAACCAACCGTCCGCCGTCAAGGACGTAGTGGCTGACCAGTCCATCGAGATACGACGCTACCTTTGCTCGCTCCTCTGCCGATAGCGATTCAACTTCGGCGATCGATTGTTCGAGGCCGTGTTTCACCTGCACCTGCTTGCCACGCAGCCAACGCATGAACTTCACGTCGTGATTCCCCGCGATACAGAACGCGGTTCCAGCGGTCACCATATTGCGAACAATGCGGACGGTATCCAGCACATTCGGTCCGCGGTCTACCAAATCCCCCAGGAACACCGCTTTGCGACCCAAGGGATGCCGCCAACTCTCATCGCCCCAAGGGGCTTCGGGCGCATCTAACGTGTAGCGCTCCCACCCGAGCCGCTCCAGAAGACTGCGCAACTCGTCCGCGCAGCCGTGCAGGTCGCCAAAGATGTCGAACGGGACCTGCCTCGTCCTTCTTGTTGTTCCACAGCGGCGTACGCCGGATCTCAACCTCTTCCGGACCATCCAAGACGTGAACGTGGCGGAAACCTTCGCGCTCCAAACCGCGCAGACTGCGCTTGAGTTCGCCGATCTGCCTTCGTACCACATGAGGTCCAAAGTCGCGATTAGGGCGGCTGACGTTACGCTCCTGACAAATCTTCTCGGGCGTGTTCAGCACAATCGCAATCGCGAAGCAGTGATACTTGCGGGCTTTTTCGATGAGCCGTTTCCGATCTTCCGCGCGGACGTTGGTCGCATCGACAACGGTCAGCCTGCCGCGCGCCAGTCGCTTTTCAAGCATGTAATAGAGAGCGTCAAACGCGTCCGGAGTTGCAGCTTGATCGTTCTCGTCGTCGCTGACAAGGCCGCGAAAGAAGTCCGACGACAGATTTCGGTCGGAAGAAAATGCTGGCGTCCGAAAGTGGATTTGCCGGAGCCGGATGCGCCGATCAGCGCAACCAACGACAGTTCCGGGATCTCGATGGTCCTCATTCGCCGCCGCCTGTGGGTAGAGAGAATACGGCCATCTGCGACGGGGCGCCGTACTGCTCGTCCACCGGACCAATCGGTTCAAATCGAACCTCATAGCCGAAGCGAGCGCCCATGGATTCAGCCCAGTTCGCAAATTCGGCCCTGGTCCACTCGAATCGATGATCGCTATGGCGCAACTTCCCTGGAGGAAGCGTCGGAAACAAAACGTTGTATTCGCGATTTGGTGTCGTGATGATAATGTGACGCGGGCGGGCGAACTCGAATAGCACCCGTTCCAGCGCAACCAATCGAGGCTGGTCCAAGTGTTCGATCACCTCGACCAGAGCCGCCGCGTCGAAGCCGCTTAATAGCTTGTCGCGATAGAGCAGCGAACCTTGCCTCAGCTCGATCCGTTTCCGTTGTCTTTCTGGCATGCGATCGAGGCGGAGTTTGGAAGATGCGATCTCCAGAGACCGGTGGCTCACGTCCATCCCGGCGATCCGCTCAAATGTCCGATCAGCAAGCAAGCGCCGCAGCAATTTTCCTTCGCCGCAACCAAGATCCACGACACTCTTGGCGCCCAGCTCCTTAAGCCGCGTCGCCACCAGATTCAGACGCTGCGTGTGCAACGTCATGGGGCGCTCCAGGTCCTTCTCGTCTTGTGCGCCGCGCTCGGATTTCGATTCGACGGCGTCCACAGCCGCGTTCTCGTCGTCCAGGAGTCTGGCGAACGCCAGATCCATCAGAGACGAGCGTCGTTTCAAATAGCGGCTGACGATGAATTCGCGCTCCGGGTGTTTGCTGAGCCAGCCCTCGCCGTGGCGCAGCAATTTGTCGACTTCGGCATCACCGACGTAGTAATGCTTTTCTTCGTCCAGCGCCGGAAGCAGGACATAGAGATGAGACAGCGCGTCGTGAACTGTGGCGGTTGCCGTCAGCGTCAAGCGAAAGTAGCGGCTCTCGCCCCATTCCGGAAAGTTCTCATCGAGCGGAAGCTGGGTGGCATCGACGCGGTATCCCAGAGGTTCGAAGAGTTTGCGCAAGCACGTCCGCTCCGCCGCGCGAGCGGATCACTTCGACAGTGATTTCGAGGGGCAGTTTCGTACCGACCAGTTCTGGCCGCTTCTGGCAATTGCCCGCAAGAGCAGTTCCGAAGACGCGTCCCAGAGCGACGGTCAGGTACGAGGACGAAACGTAGGGCCGGTCATTCACGTAATCTTCCAGCCGTTGTGCGCCGCGCACCAACTCGACGGGATCGATTTCCAGCAACAGGCACGCGGTGCACCGGCCGGCGGTCGCGGCGGTATAGAAGACGTGGGCTTTGCCAAACGCAAGCTCGGCGGAATGGAGGTTCGCCGGATTCTTGTGAAGAATGAATCCGAGATCCGTGGCTTGGTGGCCGGTATTTGTGATGGTTAAGAGCACGAGCTTTGATTGTCTTCTTTCAATCCTTGTACGGATCGTAAATCTCTTTCCCTGCCATCGCGACCCCAAGTGGCTTTAAGGTGTGCAGGATTTTAATCGATCCCGCATGTTCGCCCAGGACCTCCGGCAAACGTTATAGCATTGAGGGGCCTCATCCACGCCAGCGCCCCGTAACTCCACGCCCTCTCGATGGACCCACTCCATCATCATCTCCTCAGTCACCCTGGCGGGACGCTTCACCTCACCGGTTTTGCGATCCACCTTTCCCTTGGCTTCCATGCGGCCCATCACGCGGCCGGCGCCGTGGACCGTTGAATAGAAGCTGTGCCGGGCACTTCGGGGTTGTCAACGCCCTCGATGATTACCGACACGTCTCCCATTGATCCGCCCACAAATCCCTTCTGACCCGGGAAGGCCGGCGTTGCGCCCTTGCGCACTACCCAGTAGTCTTTGTCGCCGTGCTTCTCGCGCCATGCAAAGTTGTGATGGTTGTGGATCTCTTCTTTTACCTTGGCGCCAAGGATTTTGGCCACACGCTGACACACCCAGTCCCGCCCAGCATAAGCATAGCGACCTGCAAGCTTCATGGCTGCGATGTAGTCCTGGCCTTCATTACTATCGGCATCGAGCGCTACTGGCGCCGAATCCATATCGTCTTTTGCGCCCGCCCGGGTTACGAACCGGGTAGCGATCTTGTGTCCGAATCCACGAGAGCCGAAATGCACTCCAATCCAGATTCGACCCAGTTCGTCTTCGAAAATGTCGACATAGTGGTTGCCCGAGCCGACAGTACCCAACTGAGCTCGCGCCTGGTCGCGGAGGCTCGTCAGCCGCCAGGCGGCGCTGTTCGCTCCCTGGGTGATTTGCCAGGCATCATCGTTCTCGAAGAGATCACCCTCCACCACTTCGACCCTGTTGGTTCGCGACAAGCCAAAGCTGATGGTGCGAAAGACATCATCCATGATCTTCGCGATGTT
>CAVUKY010000010.1:0-860514 GCA_963742155.1 Bryobacterales bacterium
CAAAAAGCCCCCGGCCTGCGCCGGGGGCTCTTGCTCATATAGCAGGGTTCAGCTTACCGGTTGACCAGGAGGCTGGCTCCGCCACTCGGGCCGCTGCCAGGGCCGCTGCCAAGGACGTCACCGCTGGAGACAAGCTTGACCCAAAGCGAACCGTCGCCTTTGTAGTACGAGGTGGCACTGGCCTTGCGAAGTGCATCCAGGCTGCTCTGCTCCGTACCCGACGCTGCAGTGGTGAATCCCGGCAGCTGGAAGATCACCCACGAGCCGCTATCCAGTTCCTTCACGTTGAGGGACAGGGCTGGCCTTTCGGTGGTCACCTTGATCTCGGTACCCGCTCGTACGTTGGTTTCTCCGGCGACGTGAAAATCCTTGCCATTGCGGCTGAGAACGATTGGCGGCCCCGCAGGTGCAGCGGCGCCCAGGACCCCGTTTCTGGGGCCAACGAGACCACCGACGCCACCCCTGCCACGCCACCGCCATCCGCCGGACCGGCCGCTCCGCCAGGAGGACCACCTGGTCCGCCGTTACCAGCGCCAGGACCGCCAGCTACCGCAGCGCCGCCTCTACCGCCGGGACCGGCCGCTCCGCCAGGACACCCCGCCGTTACCAGCGCCAGGACCGCCAGCTACCGCAGCGCCGCCTCTACCGCCGGGACCGGCGCCTGCGCCACGACCGCCGCGACCACCACCAACGGCGGGAGCGCCAACCGTCATACGCCCGATGTCGCCCTTGCACACGGCTGCGTTCCAGGTCGGCTTGATCTCGCAGGCGTCGTCGATTGCGATTCCGTCGTTTGCGTCGTTGATGAGAATGTAGGAATTGGGGACACCGCTGACCGAGCCGTCTTTGTCGTTGAATACCGAAGTCTGGTAGCTCCCATTGCCGTAATCATCGTTGCTCCACTTAAACTCCATAGGCGGGAAATACACCGGCTTGGCGTTGATGAATTTCGCGCGCTGTACGGTGTTGTTGGAGCTCATTCCGAAGCTGGTATATAGCAGGTAAGAGATCGCTCCCGTCTTGCGGGTGGCGTTGTCCTGGAAATTCACGAAGGTGACATTGTCCAGTTCATGACGGTAGTCGTAGAACTCGTAGCCGCGGATCGGGAAATCCGCGAGTTTGGGCTCCGGCAAGCTGCGGCCGTAAGCTATTTCCGCCGGCGTCCTGGGGTTGCCGATGTTCTCGGTTTCGCCGACGAACAGCGAGTCAACCACCCGTGACGTATAGGCGGACTGACCGAAGTTGCCGGACGCATGCGTGTAGCCAATTGCGTTGTCGGCCAGCTTCAAGTTCTTGAACAGGTCCATCTCACCGCGGGTCCACATGGCGTTATTGCGGTTCTTGTAGCTGGTGATATCCTCGATGACCGTCTCCACTGGAGGGCTGTTCGCGACAGCGGGATCGGCAAGGGCAATATGCCCGCCGACGGCGAAATGGCCATCGGCCCTGGGGCCGCGGTCGGACATGAAGCCGTCAAAGTTCGAATGGGCGGTGTTGCCCTTGAACTCCCGCACCCGGGTTCGACGCGGCCAGGTTGCCTTGCTGATCTCTGTGCCTTCGAACTTACCCGTCGGATGCTCCGGCAGGGCGAACCAGAAACCTGTAGCGTCGGAACCCGCGGCCACGTTGTCCCGGTAAATATTGTCCGGATTGGTGATCCAAAAAGTCGACGCCGTGTTGTCGGAAGGGATCAGGATATCCTTGGCGTTCTGGCCGGCCAGAACGAAGTTCTTGCCGCCCTCCGTTCCGAACGGGCCGAGGTCTGTCGGGACGCACGGCGCGTCCGGATGACACTTGGTGAGGATCCCCAGGTTGTGCACGAACTGGTTGTCGTGCTCCACGCCGTCCTCCAGGAAGAAGCAGTGACCAATGTTGTTGTAGGTCACGTTGTTTTCAATGTCCAGGTAATTTGTGCCATGCACGGTCACGCAGCGGCTGTAGGTGTCGTGAATCGCCGAGTTCTTGATGTACTGCCCCTGCGCATCGCCGATCAGATGCCAATGGATCGGATACCGCGCCAGGTGCATGTTCTGACCCATGCGATTGAGCTCAACGCCATCGACAAACATCTTGCTCCCGTTCATCGCCATGATGTGGCCGCCAAAGAGCGTCTGGTCTGCGTCAGCCGAAGCCTGGATAACGATATTGCGCGACAGCATGCCCACTTCGCCGCGTTCATCCACGTCGAAGGTAATCTTGCCAAAGTGCATGTAGTCCAGTTTCTTGTCGAGCGTGATCGTATTGCCACGGATGGCGGCAATGGTTCGCCGCTCTGCCTGATGGGGATCGAAATCCGTGGACGCGAGGACAATCACGTCGCCGGCCCGCCATTGAGCGGCGTTCAGGACCTCAATCGAGTTGCTGCCTGCTTCGGCGGTCTTGGACAGCTTCGTCCAGGAGTTCGTCCGGTTACCGTGCAGGTTCAGGGTTCCACCCATCATCATGATCCCGCGGTCACTGCGGTCATTCGTTCCACCCGTTCCAGTAATATCCTCGTCTTTGACGTTGTCGGTGAGCGTAATTGTGGCCTTGCGCGTATGGGGCCTGGCTTCGGTGCCGATTTCCAGTTCCCCGTGCACCATCACCCATTCGGTGGTCAGTTCCAGATCTTTGTTATCGGCGAAGCTCAGTTTGCCGTTGATCGTTAGACCGTGCAGCTCCGGCGGACTGACGTCGAGGACAACGTTCATGTCCTTGTCAATGGTGACAACGGCGTCTTTGCCGGGCACCTTTTTGTCAGGCCAAGTGGATGCATTAGACCAGCGCTTCGCGCTAGCCGTCGAAGAAGTCTTTTGCTGAGCCTGAACCACCGCATGTGGGCCGAGGACTAAAAAGGCTGGAACCAGCAACGAAAGGAACAAGAGAGAACGTTTTCGCATCGTTAAACCTCCGTGATCGATCATGTCACGCCGCTTTCTCCCGCGAGGATCGAAGGACGTGTAGCAAGCGACAATTATACACCTATCGTCGGCCGGACAATATCCTCTGGTTTCAACGTGTTCGCCAGCGGATGGGTTTTGCGGAGCGCAGGGCTGAAGGGATCTGGGCACGGCGGTTCGGGCGCCAGAGCATCCAACGCGACGGGTGCTTATTCCTTCCAGTCACGATCTGGCGTGTCTTTGTAGAGCCACCGGCCATTCACCTTGACCCAACAGAACCTTCCGGAGACATGGATTACACTTTTTCGCTCCGCAGAACGCGGCGACTGAGAGCGGCAATGCGGGGATAGAGATTGTCCTGGGCGAGCGCTTCCCTAGCGCGACGGTCTTCGGCCTTTTCCTGCGGTGGCGGCCATCAAACGAAGAAACGTTCGATCCCGATCTATCCTTGACACTCCAAGCGAACCGGTCTAACAGCTGGTTAACGAAGCACGGAGGCGCCAACGACTGTGTCGAAGAGCTCTCTGCGGGTGAGTCGTCAGACACTCGGAGATTGGCCAAGAACAGCGTTCGCGGGAACATCAGCCTCCACCATCCGGCATGAAATCAAAATGTCGATACTCACCAAGGCCACCAAAGAAAGAACGCCCTTCATCGGTGGCGACGAACCTGCTGTCGGCGCTCCCGACTCAGTTTGCATCTGCGTGTACCCTCCTGCTAGACTTTTGCATCAGGTTGCTAAGAAGCTGCTGCTCCTCTGGCAGTGAATCTATACCGATAACTCGTAACTGTGTGGTTACGACCAGCAGCCTGCGACTCTCCTACGTGCCCGAGATTACCGTCGGCCAGGTATATCGTTCTCGGACGGAGAGATAACCTACGGTTACGTTATGGGACTTCGCGTTCGACTTATCGCCTCTGCCCTTCTGTGGAGCGCCGCACCAGCGTTAAGTCAATCGTCATCCCCCGCGCCCGAGAGCGCGCCGATCGTGCAACCGGGTGCTCCTGGGCAAAGCAGCAAGAGAATCACGTCGGCCGAAGCCGCGCCCCTACTCCGGGCGCCATCAGCGGCTGACGTCAGCTTCATGCAAGGCATGATCCTGCACCATTCGCAGGCAGTGAAGATGACTGACCTGCTTCGTGTCCGAACCCACAGCAAGGAACTCCTGGAACTGGGCCAGCGCATCAGTATCTCGCAGACCGACGAGATGAAGTACATGAAGCAGTGGCTTGAGGACCGCGGCGCTCCGGTGTCGATAGAGCGGAGCCCGATGCATTCCATGACCGACATGAAGGCGAACGATTCGATGGCCCACATGAACATGGGCTCCATGCCCATGAAGTCCATGGCCATGATGCCCGGCATGCTGACTCCACAGCAAATGATAGCGCTAGAACGGGCCCGTGGTGCGTCCTTCGATCACCTGTTTCTGACTGGGATGATTCAGCATCATACCGGAGCGCTGGTCATGGTGAAGGATCTCTTCGACACGCCTGGAGCCGGCCAGGATGCGGTACTTTTCGATTTCGCCACCGACGTAGACAACACCCAACGCGCCGAAATTAACATTATGCAGAGTATGTTGCTCAAGGAGAGAAAATGATCGACGAACGAGCTTCGCGGCTGTCGAGCCGTACTGTCACCTTCTCGCTTGTGATATCGGCGTTGTCCCCGATACTGTGCCTGGCACAAACCAACGGCCCTCCTCCAGCCGCTGTTTACTCCAATCCGCGCGCGTCATCGGACGATCCGCGGGTAGGGCTGAAGGCGGGATTGTACGACGCCGGCGAAGCCATTTTCGGACTCGAGAAGCTGGCTTCCTTACCCAAGCCGCCTGGCTTTGCTCCCGGCAATTTCTATCCAAACCTGCAGCCGCCACCGCCGCCGGATGAGCCGCTAAAGCCAGGCGAACCTCCGCACGCGCCTGCTGGTACATATGGCTCTACTAACTCGGATCTCGCGTTCAGCGGCAATCACGTGTTTGTCGGCAACTACAACGGCATTAACTTTTACGACATCGACAACCCGGCGAAGGTCAAACTGACGGCTTCACTCGTCTGTCCCGGCGGCCAGGGAGATGTCTCGGTGTATGGCCATCTGTTGTTCATGTCGGCGGAAGCCGTGAACGCGCGCCTCGATTGCGGCACACAAGGCGTACCACTTCCGGCCGGTTATGTGCCGCCCCCGCCTCCGCCTCCGGCGCCCGTCATACCCGGGGTGGAACCGGAACATAAACATCCTCCGCTTCCGCCTCCCAACCCGGACCGCTTCCGTGGCGTACGGATCTTCGATATCAGCAATCTCTCGAATCCGCGGCAAGTGGCCGCCGTGCAGACCTGCCGCGGGTCCCACACGCACACGCTCGTGATCGATCCGAACGACAAGGATAATGTGTACATCTATGTCTCCGGCACGGGGAACGTTCGTCAGGCGGAAGAACTCACTGGTTGCGTGCCTGGGGACAAGAATAATCCAGCAGCGAGCCCCAACACTTCGTTGTTCAGCATCGACATCATCCGGGTGCCTCTGGCACATCCGGAGTTGGCAAAGATCGTTTCCAGCCCTCGCATCTTCACCGACGGGCAGAGCGGAGCGATTAATGGGCTGTGGAAACGGGGCAACCACGGCGAAGGCAGCCAGACTACGGAAGGCACGGATAAATGTCACGACATCACGGTCTACTCGTCGATCGGGCTGGCCGCTGGCGCGTGTTCGGGAAACGGAATCCTATTGGATATTCACGATCCGGCGCATCCCGTCCGTATCGACGCCGTGAGCGATCCGAATTACTCGTTCTGGCATTCGGCCACCTTCAACAATGCCGGCACGAAGGTTTTATTCACCGACGAGTGGGGCGGTGGCGGGCAACCGAGGTGTCGCGCAAAGGACCCGATGAACTGGGGCGCCGATGCGATCTTCGAGATCTCAAAGGGAAAGCTGAAACTGGCCTCCTACTATAAGATGCCCGCCGTGCAAACGGAATTCGAGAATTGCGTCGCCCACAATGGATCCCTTATCCCCATTCCGGGGCGTGACATCTTCGTGCAGGCCTGGTATCAGGGCGGCGTCTCCGTGATGGATTTTACGGACGCCGCGCATCCTGTCGAGATTGCCTATTTCGACCGCGGACCGCTGGATGGGGCGAAGAGCGGCTTGGGAGGATATTGGTCCGCCTACTGGTACAACGGCTATATTTACGGCTCCGAGATTGCCCGCGGCGTGGACGTATTCAGGCTTGTGCCAAGCAAGTTCATAACCCAAAACGAGATCGACGCTTCCAACCTCGTCCATTATGAGGCGCTGAACGTCCAGAATCAGCCGAAAATCACCTGGCCGGCAAATTTCGTAGTAGCCCGCGCTTACCTGGACCAACTCGCCCGCAGCAGCGCTCTTGTCGACGAACGAATCGCGGCGCTGAATTCTCTCCTTGCTCAGGTGGAAGCGTCACCTCACAGCACGCAGCAGGTTGCCCGGCTCAAGACTGCGGCTGCGAGCCTGGAGAAAGACGCGGCCGCGGCAAAAACGCCGGCGGACGCGGACCGGATGCGCGCATTGGCTTCAATCATGCAGGATGGTGGGTCTGGTTTCTAGCCGGAATCTCCGAACTGGAGCCGGCATCGAGTCTCGACGTACAGCCAGAGCTGAAGAGTTCCTACGCATGCGGAAGGCATTGTGTGCCTGGCCGGGTGGATATAATCGGCTCGCTGGAGGGAGCGTAGAGATGAGAACTTATTGGTTGGGATTCGTGCTGATCCCGATGGCCTATGCACAGACGTCGACGAAGTGCGCCGACCTGACCAAATTCAAGATTCCCGGCGTGCCGCTGGCGATCAGCAAGGCCGCAACGATTCCCGCGTCCTCTGGCCCCGGAAATTCCACGGCCGAAACATCGGCAACATCAGCCACCATCCCGTCGCACTGTCAGGCCGACGGCATGATCAATGAGCGCACCGGCGCGGACGGAAAAACCTACGGCATCGGCTTCTCCCTTGCGCTGCCCGACAACTGGAATAACCGCTTCCTGTTCCAGGGCGGCGGCGGATATAACGGCAGTGTCCGGCCGCCGGTGGGCGCTGCAGCCGCCGGGAACAACCCTGGACTGGCGCGTGGATTTGCCGTCGTCTCCACCGATACCGGACACAAGGGCGCCACCTTTGACAGGACCTATGACGCAGATCAACAGGCCAGTCTCGATTTTGCGGAGGTGGCGGTCGGCCGCGTGGCTGAACTTGCCAAACAGATCATCGCCCACTACTACGGCGAACCTGCTCAACATTCCTACTTTGCGGGTTGCTCCACGGGCGGGCGGGAAGCCATGCTGATGACGCAACGCTATCCCGCCGAGTTCGACGGCGTCATTTCCGGAGATCCGGCCATGCGCACGGGCTTTTCGGGGATCGGAAACAACTGGGCCGCAGTCGCCTTCAACCAGATTGCTCCCAAGGACGACTCGGGAAGGGCGCAGCCTAACAAGGTGTTTTCCGAGAGCGACATCAAGTTGATAGTCAACGGAATCCTGAACGCCTGCGACGCCAACGACGGATTAAAGGACGGCATGGTGTTCAACACTCGGGCCTGCAAGTTCGATCCAGAGGTCTTATCGTGCAAGGGCGACAAGAATGATTCCTGCCTGACGTCCCAGCAGACCGCAGCGATCAAAAAAGCTTTCGCCGGGCCGCACAATTCCAAGGGCGAGCTCGTTTATCCGATGAACGCTTACGATGCGGGCATCGCCAATCTCCTGCCGAAACCGTCCTCTAAACTCGCGGCTGGCGCTCCGGCGCCGCCGGTAAGCATCGACGTCGACCAGCGCCTCTTTTCACTGCTGGGAAATCCGCTGGAGGCGCTGACCGATACCACCTGGACCAACCTCAGCAGCTTCTCGGCGCACGGTGGCAAGCTGCTGTTTTATCACGGAATGAGCGACCAAGCATTCTCCGCGATGGACACCCTCGATTACTATCAGCGGATGGCCAAGGCCAACGGCGGCATAGACCAAGTGCAGAAGTGGAGCCGTATGTTTCTAGTGCCGGGCATGTATCATTGCCGGGGCGGCGAATTCGCACTCGACAATTTCGACCTGCTGACCGCCGCGGTGGCTTGGGTGGAAAAGGGCACAGCTCCAGATTCCGTGGTGGCAACCGGGAAAGCTTTCCCCGGCCGGAGCCGGCCATTGTGTGCCTATCCGAAGTACGCGCATTACAAGGGTGAAGGCGACCCGGAAGATACCAGGAACTTCGAGTGCCGCGAATGACACCGAAGCCCGAAGCGGCGAGAAACGCTTAGCAGCTTAATCTATAGCGCTTTGCTGAAGAGGCCGCGGAAAGCGTCGAACCCGGCCAACCTGGGGCGGGCTTAGGACATATTGACCTTTACTCCGAGATCAGGACCGTCATTCCACCCCGAACGCGAGCAGGACGTTGCCGGGTGTGCCGCGAAGCGTGCCTAGGTAACCAGACGTGGCGAAGACCATGCCGCCTGCGATCACGGGACCGGCACAACCGAACGAGCCTCCTTTGGCAGCCACGTGGTTGACTCGTGTCAAAATCTCGCACGGCATTGAATGACCAGATCACCATGCCCTTGGCGTCCACGGCGCGCAGAATCCCATCCCATCCGCCCGTGAAGACGGCCCCCGGGATCGCACTGGCCGGACCCGCCTGCCCCCGGCGGTCCGCGTTGATCGCCGCGTTCCAATCCACCCGGCCGGTTTGGATGTCCAACGCCTTGAGTCCACCGCCGGGCTGTTGCAGCGGATAGTACACACGGGCACCGTCTGCCGCGCCTCCCCAGACCACTAACCCAGAGGCAGAAGGCGCCTGAGTTTCCCACAATTGGGTCCGCCATAGGAGTTTGCCTTCCTTGTCCGGATCCAGCGCGATGGCTACACCGCCTTTCCCCGCGGCCAACAGGATGTCCTTGCCGTTGACGGTTTCGAGAATGGCCGACGAACCGCCGAAGTCGTAGTCCGGCCCCAGCTTCTCCGCGCAGTTGGAGTCGGCGCCGTTGGTCGCCTGGCAACGGGCCATGAAGGCATCACCCGCGAACTCCTGGTGATGCCACATCATCTTGCCGTCTTCCATCCGAAGGGCCAGGATGGAATCGCTGGTCGTGGCCGCGATCCGGCCGAAGCTGTTACCCGTTCCGACGTAGATGAGGCCGCGCCTGGCATCCACCGTAGGCGTGTTCCACACGGAAGCGCCCGCGGGCCCCCAACGTTGTTTCCCATTCGCGTTTTCGCCGAGCGCGTGTAGCGGCTCTGGGATACTTTGCGTAACCCACAGCACCTTGCCCGTGTTGGCGTCGAGCGCGGCCACGGCCCCGCGGGACTTGCAGCACTCATAGTCGAGATTCGCCCCGACCAGCGTTTCGGTGCCGGACATCGGCACATAAAGCCGTCCGTCATGATAGGCCGCCGTGGCGCTCAAGTTATTCAGTCCGGTCCGGACCTGCTTTTTCCAGAGCAGTTTGCCGTCATGCGCATCGAGCGCGTAGGCAGTAGTCGAGCGGGTGACGAAGAAGATCGCGTAACGAGTGCCCGGATATCCGGAGATCGGTGCGGCGATGGGAGCGAAACGGCCAAACATGTCGGCCTGGTAGGCCCAGTAAAGGCAGCCCGTCTGGGCGTCCAGCGAATATACGACGCCGTTGTCATTTCCCACGAAGACTCTGCCGAACGCCACCGAGGGCTGCGAATACATGCTCATGCCGCCGGGAAGTCCGAAGGCCCACTTAAGCTTCATCCTGGTTACGTCGGTTGCGGTGAGACCGGCTGCGGCTTTCGTTTGAAAGCGGGCGTTGCCCGCTCCTCCCCAGCCCGACCAAACGGGCGAAACGTCCAGATTGGCAAGATCGGGATTCGCCGGGCAAGCGTTCATCAGTTCCTTCAGAACGCCCTCCGTTACTCCGGGCGGCGGCTGCGCGAGCTGCGCCCGCAGGGAGCATGCAAAGGAAGCAAGCGCGGTGATGAGCAAGATCAGGTATCTCATTTGGTTTGTCCTTCGAGTATTGTAGTGCAGCGGGTTCCGGAGCACGCTTGATCCGGCGCCAGGTGGTAGAATCCTGCCGATGCCCTCGAAACCCGCCCTGGTCCTCGCCCTTTCGATCGGCGCGTGGAGTATTTTGGCCACGGCCCAACACTCGGACCCACTGCCGGCCCTCGAAACAAGGCTCGAACGCATCCAGGCCCACATGGAAAGCGTCGAGTCCATCCGGGCCACCAAGCGCCTGCAGTATGCCTACGGACACTATGTCGAATTCGGTTTGTGGAACGACTTCGCGGACCTGTTCGCCGCCGATGCCGTCACCAACTACCAGGCGGGCGTGCGCGGAAAAGAGGCGATCCGTCAGCTCTTCTTTGAAAAGGTCGGGCAAGGGAAGCTCGGCCTCTCCGAGGGCCGCATCTACCCTCACATCCTGTTCCAGCCGGTAATCACACTCGCGCCGTCGGGCCGAGCCGCGAAGGGGCGATGGCGCATTCTGGCGATGTTGGGAAGCTACGGAGGTTCGGCCACATGGTATAGCGGCGTCTACGAGAATGAGTATGTCCTGGAAGACGGCGTGTGGAAGATCAGCGTACTTCACTCGGAACCCAAGGTCACGGCAGCATACACTGCCGCTGGCTGGAAGGATTCCGGGGTGCACGTCCCATTTCATTACACTGCCGCCAGCGTCACGGCTTCGATTCCGGATGCTGTGAATCTGAGTCCCAAGGCCAAGAACGGCACAAGTGCCTCACTCACATTGCTTGCCGATCGCGTCAACCAACTCGCACGCCGCGCCGCGAGGCTCAACGATCGGGGCGAGGTCGCCAATCTCCAGGACACCTATGGATACGCTGTCGATCGCAAACTCTGGGATCAGGTGGCGGATCTTTTTGCCGAGAACGGAACTCTGGAGCTGGGGTTGCAAGGCGTCTACGTAGGCAAGGCCAGCATCCGGCACGCGCTGGATCGATTCGGGTCGCCTGGGATTGACGATCACGTCTACCTGCAGACTCTCGTGTCCGTCGCGCCGGACGGGCGCACAGCGAAGGCGCGTGGAGTGGAGTTGATCATGTCCAGCGCTTCCGGCGGTGAGCTGAGAGAGGGCGTCTTCGAGAACACGTTCGTTAAGCAAGACGGCAATTGGAAGATTCAGTCCGTGCATTTCTACCCACGCATGATCGTCGACGCCGCGCAGGGCTGGGCCAAAAGCGCTAAGCCCGCGCCCGGTCCCAGCAAGGAGTTTCCTCCGGACCGTCCGCCGACTGCTTCTTACGAGATCTATCCCAAGTTCGCGGTCGCCCCGTTCCATTTCGACAATCCCGTGACTGGGAAGCCGCCGCAGTATCCTGAAGGAGTTCAAGTCGTCGCAAAGCCCGCTGCGGCTGCCGCGTTTGCAAGCGAACCGGCGATCCACAACGCAAAAGACTTGGAGGCTGCTTTGGCGGAGGTGGATCGCAGACTCAACGCGGCGGAAGCCTACGACGCCGCCGAGAATCTGATAGGCGCGTACGGCTACTACCTGGATGAATCGCCGAGCGACGTGGCCAGCTTGTTTGCGCAGCCTAGCCGCAATACCATCTCCGAGAGTCCTAACTTCGTGAACCAAATCCTGCAACCGGTGATCGACGTCGCGCCGGACGGCAAGAGTGCGAAGATTCGCGCGCGCCTGTTGGATCTCGGTGGCACTTCCGGAGGCGCCGGCTACTGGACGGCGGGCACCTTTGAAGGCCAGATCATTTCGGAACAGGGTACGTGGAGATTCCAGACAGCGCGTTCCTCCTCGGTGTGGTCCGCACCCTATCCGGGTGGATGGGCTCGAATTCCTTAAGACAGCGGAGCGCTCCCTCCACGCACATCTCCTCTTGAAGAGCCATTCGACGAAGTAAGAGATCTGGATCGTCGAATTTCGATGGATCCGCGGGCTGTGGGCACGCACGTGTGGCAGCGATTCACGCGTTTGGGACACGTCCTCGAATGCGACTTCCGAAGTAGCGCGTAATCCGTTCAGAATCGCGGCCGATCGCCGTCGAAACGATTCGCGCTTGAGCGCTTTTACTGCGTGCTGCAGGGCGACGTTCAGGACCTTCTTCTCTCCACGCCATGCCGACGGAGGACGGCATCTACGCGCGAGTGTCCTGTTGGATATTCGACCGTATCGGTATTCGCCCCCGCTTCAACCAAGAGTTCGACGATTGGAATCCAATCCGCCTTAGGCCAAACCGGATCGTTCGGGTCAGACTCCGTAGCCGCCCAGATGGCAGATCCTAGCGGCGTTCCGCCCCAGACATTCTTTGCCTCAAGCGGGCCCCCATGTCTCAGCAGCGCCTTCACCGTATTGATATCCCCACTTGCCGCAGCCCAATGAAGTCCCGTCAGCTTGAATTGCCGGTGCGTTTTCTTGTCGACGCCCCTTTGCAGCAGGAAGTCGGCCACTTCCGCTCGGCCGTACTCGCACGCCCAGATGAAGCCAGACTCCATTTGTGTTTTGGTCGCATTGTCGTTCAGAGAACCGTCTTCGTTGAAGAAGGTTCTTACAAGCTCGATACGGCCTACACCCGCGGCTCCCTCGAGATCGAGTTTCGCGCCGCGATTCGCAAGGAACTCCGAGCCGAGCTTGCGCCCGTTTGCAAGGCAGGCATTAACCGGATTCCAGCCACCGGGAGCGCCGTTGACTGAAGCGCCGCGGGCCAGCAGAAGTTCCAACAAAGGAATCAGCACGCCGGCGCGCAACGGATGAATGCTGGTGGCCATCGATCCCAAAGGGGTGGCTTTGCCGTAGGCGTCTGCGACCGCGTCAACCGCGGCCCCTGCATCCAGCAGCATAGTCGCGATCTCGACTGCGTGGTTGGAAGTTTTTTGCCTGTAATCTTCGACTCCATTGGCCGAAACGTAGTGCAGCAGCGTGGATCGGTGCTCGCGCGGCGATCTGGCGTGAACCAACTCCGGATTCCGGCGCAGCATTTCCTCAAGGGCCTCGACATCTCCGTTGATTACCGCGTCAATGGCACGTTCGAACTCGGCGAATGCGGAGTTCGCCTGCCCGAGTTCGTGCAAGTACTTTGAAAACTTAGGCCAGCTCTCAAACGAGTGTTCTCGCGCGAGGACCAATTGAGCGTCGGAGAGGCTCGGCTTTGAAAACTCACTGCCATGTGGATGAAATTGGCGGATACGCTGGATTGCTTTCGGATCTTCGGCTTGGACCGCCTTCAGGAGATCCTTGGCTTGCTTCTTGTACTGATCGAGATTGGGATGGTGCGGTAGCTCTCGTGATTCCATTTACGACCTTCCTTCACGTGCGCCTGGAGTCCGCCCTAATCAGGCTGAAAGAAGGTTGTAGCCTTCAAAATGTTTAGCGAGGTGGGCACGGCCCTTTCCGCGGACTGGATGCGCCCTCTTGCGCTTGTTTCCTATATAGCACGATCGGAAATTCCAGTGCACGGCGGGATCGGTGTCCCGGCCGCGCTCCGGGCGCATGGTCAGAAACACGTACCCAGATCGTAGTCCCGAAGGTCCGCCGAGACCTACCGTACGAGTAGCGCGTTATACGTGACTTGAGCTCGAATCCAATTTACAAAAAGCACATTTTCGGTTTTTGCCAAATTCCCGAACGCCCGCCTTAGGAAACGAACCGCCAAAGATATGTGACGGCTGGTACGATGATGGAATGCTGCGCCAGTGGATTGGGTGTCTGCCGCTGATACTTTGTCTGGCCTCGAGCCTCTTATCTCAGACGCCCGCGACAGCAATTATCGACATTAATGTGGTGGATGTCACCCGCGGTGAAATTCACTACGGCCAGACCGTTGTCATTGTGGGCGGACGCATCCAGGCGATCGCTCCTTCGGGCAATGCTCAAATTCCCGCGAGTGCCCTTCGGGTCCCCGGGGAGGGGCGCTACCTCATGCCTGGCTTGTGGGACATGCATGTACATCTGCGCGGCGACTTGAAGAACCCCGCCATTCGGATGGCGGATGAGAATGCCGCGTTGCTCGATCTGTTCCTTCCCAATGGCATTACCGGAATCCGTGAGATGGGTGGCGATCTCGCGGACGACGTGCTGCGGTGGCGAGGTGAGATTGCGGCCGGAAAGCGCATGGGCCCCCGAATTCTTACGGCGGGGCGGAAGATCGATCGGGAGCCGCCAGCCTGGCCCGGGTCGTTGGGCGTGAAGACGGAGGCGGAGGCTCGGGAAGCCGTCCGTCAGGTGAAGCAATCCGGCGCCGATTTCGTAAAGATTTACTTCAGCGAAGTCTCGCCCGAGGTACTGCATGGGGTTGTCGATGAAGCCCACAAGCTCCGTCTACGGGTGACTGGGCACATGCCCTTAAACATGTCGATTCAGGAGTTCATCGAGACGGGGGTGGATGGTATGGAGCATGCCCAATACCTGCCCGCAGGAGACCGCGAAGAGTACGATCGGTTCGTAAAAGAGCGCGCTCACCGGCGGGATACTCCGTGGGCGATGGATGCTATGGAGACAAACGCCCGGCTCCTGGCCATGGAAGACAGCAAGCAGAGCGAGGTGGTTTATCGGCGGATGGCGGAGAAGCAGTTCTGGGTCACACCAACGCTTACCGTTTACGAGCACGTCATCGAGCAAGCTTCGCGCGACTATGAGCAGGATGCCAGGAAGCGATACATCTTTCCCTCCATCTGGGCGTCGTGGGATGCGAAAACCGGGGACCGCACGACGTTACAGGGACGCCCACTCGAAATACGCAAGATCAGTTTCAAGCGCTGGCAAGATGGCACCGTTGCAGCGCACAAGGCCGGCGTACCGATGCTTCTTGGCACCGACAGCGGGGCCGACAACGTTCATACCATTCCTGGCTGGTCGATTCACGAAGAACTGGAGGCGCTGGTGAAAGCTGGGCTGAGTCCGGTTGAAGCGTTGCGGATGGGGACGATCGACGCGGCGCGCTGGAGAGGCGAGGATGCGACAGAGGGCAGTGTGGAGCCTGGGAAGGTGGCCGATCTGGTGATTCTGCGGTCGAATCCGCTGGAAGCGATCCGTCATACCGAGGAGATCGACGCGGTGTTCAAGAACGGGAAGCAGTACTCGCGAGCCGACCTGGACGCCATGCTCCGCGGGGTAGAGGAGCGAATCGAGGCGGCGCAGCGGAAGTAGGACTATGGCTCGCCGAAGTCCGCGTAACTGCTTATTGCGACAGGGTTCGCCCAGCGATCTTCCGGGCCTTTGCCGTTTACCGCGCATTTGCGCGTCCCTTGCCCGACTTATTCCTCTCGGGAGCAAACAGCAGGGATGGACTGCCCAAGTCCTGAGTAGTCGGCCGCTCGGAGAGAGGCACAGAGATTAGGAACGACAAGTCGTTAGCGCCCTATCGGGACACGGACCGACGCAAAGACCGCGGCGTTCGGCCTGATCGAGCACAAGGATCACACGAACATGAAGCCAAAGAACACGATCTGCCTCTGGTTCGACAAGGACGCGCATGAGGCGGCGCGTTTCTACTCCGTCACCTTCCCGGATAGTAGAGTAACCGCTGTTCACGAGGCTCCCAGGGACTATCCGGGCGGCAAGAAGGGCGATGTGCTGACGGTGGAGTTCGCCGTCCTGGGCATTCCCTGTCTCGGTCTCAACGGCGGCCCGGCGTTCAGACACACCGAGGCCTTTTCCTTCCAGATCGCGACCGAGAATCAGGAGGAGACGGACCGTTACTGGAACGCGATCGTCGGCAATGGCGGCACGGAAAGCCAGTGCGGTTGGTGCAAGGACCGCTGGGGCCTCTTCTGGCAGATCACACCGCGCGCGCTAACGGATGCGCTTGCGGCTGGCGGCGGTGAGGCAAAGCGTGTCTTCGATGCGATGATGACGATGAAGAAGATCGACATCGCCGTCATCGAGGCAGCGCAGCGAGGCTGACGTGAACACGCCTAAACGTCCTTTATTCACCCTGGATAACGCATTGGGCCAGGGACAGAGCCAGAGATCCACTTTTGGCCGGGAGCGAGACTTCCCGCCTGATGTCCATCATTATCGGACCTTTCCTCGCGGGCCGGCGCGGCGGCGCCGCTGTACCGGGAAATGATCTGTCGGCTGATACAATCATGGACAATAAGCGGGAGGGCGGAATGACAAATCGATTTTGGCTCTGCTCATTGTTTGCGATGCTCGGAACCGCGGGGTTAGGCGCCCAGACGAATGTTACCAATCCGATTCCACGAACGTCCGACGGCAAACCGGATTTCAGCGGGTTCTTCAATCTTCAGTACACGCCCAATATGGCCATGGGCAAGGAAGACCTTGTTCCCTACACGCCAGCCGGAAAAGCCGCCTATCTCAATCACGATGCCAAGGACGATCCAACTTCGAACTGCTGGTTCCCCGGCGTTCCGCGAATTATGCAATCGCCATACCCGGCGCAATTCGTTCAAACGCCAACTTACTTCTTGATCCTGTTCGAATACATGCACATGTTCCGCTCCATCCCGCTCAATGGACGGCCTCATCCCCCCAACATGGAGCCGGCTTTCATGGGCGACTCGACGGGCCATTGGGAAGGAGACACCATCGTTGTCGATACCGTGGGTCTGAAGGGTCCGCACTGGACCTGGCTCGACACCGCAGGCCACCAGCATAGCGACGAGATGCACGTGACCGAGCGTTTCCGCCGGACTGCGGACAGCATTCTCTACGAGTACACGGTGGACGACTCGAAAATGTATGAGAAGCCCTGGACGCTGTCCCGCACATTCACCCCGTTGAAGCTGAATCCCGCCCTGCCGGAACTGATCGAGTATGAATGCAGCGAAAACAACAAGGACCTCCCACACCTGGTGACGTCGAAACCGGCGCTTGGGAAGCAGTAGCCAAAAACGCTCCTGGTTCATCTAAAGCGCAGCCAGATTATGCACGACATCCTGAAGATCTCCCTCATTCATCGCTTGCGCCGCTCTTTTGCTAAGTAACGCGCACCTACGCCGGTCGCCGCCCCGGAGCGCCGGTGCTCGCGAACCTATGTTACGGCAGCACGTCGAAGGCTGCGTTACTGGTAAGCGTTGCCGTGGGGGTGACGACCTGAACAGTGCCAGTGGTGGCGCCGGAGGGTACGGTGGTTCTAATTTCCGCGCCCGAAACCACGGTGAAGACGGCCGCAGTGCCGTCGAAGCTGACGCTCGTTGCGCCGGTTAGAGCGTTGCCCAAAATCTTGACGGCCGCTCCCACTTTGCCGGAGGTGGGTACTAATTTCACAAATGGGGCCAGCCCTGTGGACAGGCGAAAGACCGTTCCGAAGCCATGGGCTCCATCTTGGAACGTGGTCCCGTAGAAATCGCCGTTAGTTCCCTGAACCAGCGGCGCGTAGGGTAACCCTCCGTTCGTATTGTCAAAGCTGGACAGCGTGGTCAGCGTGCCACTCGGGGTGGTCTGGAAGATCGTGCCGTAGCCGTCACTACCACCACCTTCGGTTGTACCGTAAAAGTTTCCATCGCTGGCCAGGATCAATCCTCCTAACGGGGTTTGCCCGTCCGCGCAGCCAGTCTGGGAGCAAAAACTGTAAAGGGTGGTCAGCGCGCCACTCGGTGTCATTGCGAAGACCGTGCCCTCGTTAGTGGATCCGCCAGCTCGAGTTGTCCCGTAGAAGTCCGCATTGGGCGCGTGAACCAGAGCGGCCTCGGGAGTTGCGCCGTCCGTGCACCCGCTCTGGGCGCAGAAGCTATACAGCCGCGTTACCGTGTCACCCGTGAGCTTGAATACGACGCCACAACCATCTGCGCCGCAGGCGCTTTCATTAGCTCCACCGACCGAGGTGGTCCCGTAAAAAACCCCGCTTCCGGCCTGGATCAGCCCGGCAAGCGGTTCCCCGCCGCCAGGACACGCGCTGGTGACGCAAAAGGAGTGCAAAGACGTCAGCCCGCCAGCCGGAGTGATATCGAAAATTGTCCCAGCGTTATACTTCCCGCCACTACTGGTGGTTCCGTATAAGTCCCCGCTGCCAGCTTGAAGGAGCACGCCATAGGGCGCCCAACCGTCGGCGCACGATGCCAGGCTGCAAAAACTGTAAATGGTGGTCAGCACGCCTGCCGGTGTGAGTCTGTAGATGGTGCCACGGTTGTTGGCTCCGCCAAACAAGGTTGTTCCATAGAGATAGCCATTGCTGTCCAGGATGAGTCCGGTTCTGGGTTGTTCGCCGTCCGTGCAAGCGGAGCCGCCTTGGGAGCAGAAGTTGTATACCGTCGAAAACACGCCGCCGGGAGTGATTTTGAAAACGACACCTTGGCTGTTGGCGCCGCCACCGGAGGCTGTCCCGTAGAAGTCTCCATTAGTAGCCTGGACAAGCCCCCCCACGGGTATGAGCCGTCCGTATTATCAAAGCTGTGCAGCACAGTAAGAGTCTGCGCCGACAGGACGCTCGCCGCGAAAGCACACAGAATAAGAGCTAGGTTTGTCGTTTTCCGCAATTTTAGAAACGACGGTGTGATTCCCGACAGAGTATCGCATTTCGTAGGTTTCCACGTGCCCAAGAATGGGAGTGGATCTGGGGAAGGTGTCATTTGTGGTTGTTCCTTTATGGTGCAACGACCATTCTTGGGTCATTGCCCTGAAATAATGCAGTTTGGTAACCATCCGGTCGACGCCGCGCGGCGCCACGGTTAAGGTACCTGGTGGCCGCCTGAAACTGTCCCGGGTTCTCCTCGAACATCGGAGGACCAATCGGCGCGAGAACCTGGTAGGGTTCCAAACGCGTGCCAGTGGGGAGGCGCATGACGGTTGAACAATCTTAGCGTATGCGCTGTTTTGGAGGGTCTGAAGGCTCTAGTCATGTATATGCGCAATGCGAACAGTGAGAGTCCAGCCCGGGCCGAAGACCAGGTCCGCGCGTCATCACACTCGCCTTCCAATTCATCATCAGGCTTCAGCTTGGAGTGGAGAGCCCGATGGACTTGGCCCTGCCGCCGGCGCCGATGGGCGCAAAGATCTCGTAAGGTCCAGCCCGTTTCCCGCCGTCGGAGGCATAGGGCGATTTAGCCCTCCTCCGACAGATTCATCATCGCCGCCAATTTTGGCCAGCGCGGGCTGGCACGCAGCGACTTACAGAGCGGGTGCCGGGTGAGTATGAACAGAAAGGGATCGCGCTGCTCAATGGCCTTCTCGATCCAATCGGCGCCTTTTTCGGTCTCCGAGCACAAGAGATGGAAAATCGCCAAGCCTCGGGGCGACCCGTACACCAAGCCAGGTTCGAGCCGGGCGATCAACCCTTCGGCGCGGCTGGCCTCGCCCAGGCGTGCCGACACTCCTCCAAGCAATCCGATTAGCTGCGGATTCCAAGGCACCACCGCAAATCCCTTCTCCGCCACCGCTCGTGCTTCTACCAGCATCCCTCTCGACGCGAGGTTCAACCCCAAGCCAAAGAGCGCCGGAACGAAGTTCTCATCCAGCTCCAGGATCTGACGGTAGTGTCTGTCCGAGTCGCTTTCCTCGGACGCCAGGCACACAGCCAGCATGGTGCGGCCAATCATATTCAGCGGGTCCTGCTTGAGTGCTCGCTCAGTCTCCACCACGGCTTCCCGCAGCCGCCCTCGCAGTAACAGATAAAACATCCCGTAGTCGGATCGAACTTCGGGGGGAACCTGATCGTGAGCCATGGCCAGTCGGAAGCGCCGCTCGGCCTCCTTCCAGTCGTAGTCCAGGACCGAAGCGACCATCCCCTGCACTGCGTGCCCCTGCGGAAGCGAGGAATCGAGATCCAGCGCGTGTTGAGCCGCCTCACGCGCCAGCGAGAGAGATTCGCGTGCTGGAAGCAGACCCGCGATGGCCATGTTTTCGTAGTATCGGCCGAGTTCACTGTGCGGCAGCGCGAATTGCGGATCTAGCGCGATGGCCTGCTCCAGGCATTCCTTGCAGCGCGCTAATGACACCAGCGTCCGCGTCCGCTGCACCAGGTGATAGCGTCCCTTCAAGTAAGCTTCGTACGCGGCGATACTCGGCGTGTGACGAAACGTGGACGCTGCAGAAAGCTTCACGCGGAGCGTCGCCGCAATCGCTTGAGCGATCTCATCCTGAATCGCAAAAACGTCCGCCAGTTCCCGGTCATACCGCTCCGACCACAAGTGGCTCCCGCCGGCTGCCGCAACCAATTGGGCAGTGACCCGGATGCGGTTTCCCGCTTTGCGGACGCTGCCTTCCAAAATGTTAGACACGCCCAGCGTGTCGGCGATTCGGCGGATGTCTGTATTTTGTCCCTTGAACGCAAACGCCGAGGTCCGCGCGATCACCCTCAAACCCGGAACTTGGGCCAGCGCGTTCAGAATCTCCTCGGCCAGGCCGTCGCTGAAGTATTCGTTCTCTTTGTCCCCGCTCATATTGGCGAACGGCAGCACCGCGATGGACGGGAGAGGGGCCTGGGCATGCTCCGCTCCTGCCAGCGCGGATTTCACCTCCGACATCGTCTGATACCGCTCGCCCGCTGCCTTCGCCAGACACCGCCTGACGACACCAACTACAGCCTCCGGCGCCTGCAAAGGCGAGGGATCATCTCTCACGATCGAAGACATCGTCGCGAACGCAGTGTTGCCCGCGAACGGCCGCATGCCACTCAGCACCTCATACAACACCACTCCGAAGGAAAATATGTCGGAGCGTGTGTCCATCGCCTGCCCCTGGACTTGCTCCGGCGACATGTAGGCCACTGTGCCAACAACTGCCCCCGCCTGGGTTAGCCCACCGGTCAGCGTCGAGAACGCATGGCTCCGCGAACTCGGATCTTCCAGCTTCGCTAGTCCGAAATCGAGTAGTTTAGCCTCCCCTCTTTTAGTAATCAGAATGTTTCCCGGTTTTAGATCGCGGTGGATGATGCCTCTGGAGTGCGCTTCTTCGAGAGCCGAGGCGATTTGGATTCCCAGGCGAATGACCTCTTCGGCCGGAAGAGGGCTGTTAATTGGTTCGCCATCGATATACTCCATGACCAGGTAGTTCGGGCCGACGTCGTAAACCTGGCAGATATTGGAATGATTCAGCGCGGCGATCGCGCGGGCTTCTCGTTCGAAGCGTTCGGAGAAGTTCTCATGCGCAACTTTGACGGCGACCAAGCGGTCCAGCCGCGTATCGCGCGCCTTCCATACCTCGCCCATGCCGCCCGCACCAATAGGCGCGAGGATCTCGTAGGGTCCCAAACGAGTCCCGGCGGTTAGGGCCATCGGTGTCGATCAATTTTACTCCCGCAGGCATCCTCAGATCCTGAATAACGCGCTACACGAACAGTGAGAATCCAGCCCGGGCCAAAGATTCTCACTCGCAGTATCGGGGACAAAGCAGGACTTGGGCTAAGTGCGAGCTTTCACTTCTTCAACTCTGCCTGCCTGTTCAGCACTGGCGTGATCGGACTGCCTGTGTTCTCTTCGAAGGCCATTTCAACCAGGAATCTCTTGCCGTCGGGGCTTACATCCCACCAAAAGACATCGGCGAAGTCCACCGCTGTTGGTGCGCGAAACCCGCGGGGTATCGAACAGAGACCGATAGACCAGAATGTCCGTCGCGGATGCCGCAAAGGTGCCCGTGCCAAGCCAATCCGCGATACGCTCCACGGGTACAGACTCGCCGGGGGGTCCGGGCTACGTAGATCAGCTTGTCCGCTTCGTAATAGCAGACGATCAGCGCCTCGAAATGCCGGCCGCCAAGACTGTAGCCGCCGATCACGAACTTCTGCGCGCGATTAACACGCATCTTGCGCTACGCGCCGGAACGCTGGCCGGGTGCATAGGCGCTGTCCAGGCGCTCGGCGACGATCCCTGAACAAAGGCCGCCTTATGGCACGATTTCGTAGACCGTGCCTCTATCGCCGAGGCCCCCCGCGTTGGTGGTTCCGTAGAGCGTGCCCGCGGAATCCACCGTGAGAGGGCTTTCCGGCGTGGCGCCGTCGTCCGGTGGACCACTGAAACTGTGGAGGATTCTGTAATGCCAGTTCTCGGGCAGGTTTAGGTTGGGGTAGAGTTCGAAGACCGTTCCAAGCCCGCTTGTGCCGCCCAGGGTTGTGGTGCCCCAAAACGTGTTCTCCGGGTTCTCCAGCAACCCGGCCGAAGGCACTGCCCCGTCGGTACCGTCGGCGAACTGGTGGAGGATAACCAGGGTGTAGTCCGGATCGCCGACATACTCCTGCCACAGAAAGAAGACGATTCCACAGCACCCGCCGGTGCCGCTGGATCCGCCATATTGCGTGGTCCCGAAAAGCGCGCCGGTACCTCCTACCAAGCCCCCGTTGGGATTGGCGGCGCTGTAAAGCGGGCTGGAGCCGGAGAAGTTCCAGAGCGTGGTTTTCGTATACCCGTAAAAGCCAACCGGCCGCGGAGTCAGCATAAAGACGGTACCATCCCCGCCAGTGCCGCCGCTGAGCGTAGTTCCGAACAGAGCCCCAGTGCTGGCTTCGAGGAGCAGGTCTCCATTCGGATAATAGCCGTCGCTCCCGCCGCCGAAATCGTAGACCACGTTTAACTGCCAGCCGCCCGCCTGTCCGACCGCCGGCGGGCTCAAGATGAATATGATCCCGGCGTTGTAGGTACCGCCGACGCTGGTGGCTCCATAAAGATTGCCGCTCGAGTCCCGCACCAGACCGTCTGTCGGAAGTCCACCCCAGCCGCCGCCCTTGAAGCTGTAGATCGGCGTCTCAGTCCAACCGTGGCCGGCGCCATTCCACGTTAGCCTGAAGATTGTGCCCCAACCATACAGGCCGCCAAAGAGCGTAGTGCCGTACATGGCGCCGGACGGACCGGCGATCAGGCGCGAGCAAGGGTAGGCGCCGTCGATATTGCCATTATCGATAAAGCTGTGCAGTATTGTTTTCTGGCTGTCGCCCGAGTTCGGGATCGTCAGAGAAAAGGCTGTGCCATCCCTCGTGTCGGGTTCGCCCAGGATGCCAGTCCCGCCGCTCGGAGTGGTGCCGAACAGCCGGTTATTTAGGAAGAGAAGCCCGGCTCGAGGCCCCAGATTGCCAGCTCCGCCGGTCGTTGAACAGCCCGTGGCTGGGAACTCCGGCCCGTCGAAATTAAAGATCACACTTTCGGTTTGGGCCTGAGCCAGGCCCGCCGCAAGACTCAAGCCGGCAGTACAGGCAACGAGCAAGATCGTATTGGCGGTCACAGCCCTAAGTCCGGTCTTGACTTCGGATAAAGTTAAGAACCTTTGATTGTGACTCGCAGCCAGTTTCGGGGCGATCAAAGCTTCCCGCTCTTCGGCATCTAGCCCGGCGTAACGAACATCTGGATGCGAGGGTTCATAAACCGCCGCCACGTGATTGTGGCTTCGAACTTCTTGTTGTTGTGTTTTCATTTCCTATCCTTTCTGACCGTTTCCGGTCACCTTAAGGGTTTCTCAAAGCTCGACCAGGTTCGGCTCGCGCCCATGCCGGCAAGCGCCGTTGCTGTGGATGCCACCGGCAGGCTGGTCAGCGTTGTCAGCAGGAACCGGTCTTTTACAGCCAGCGCGTCATTTCCCTGAGTTCGAACGGTGGTGGATGGCCACAACGACGGAGCCGGCATCCCTGGGGCCGGGCCGCGCTTCTCAGCGGATGAAGTGCCTGGTGATTCAGGAGGTATGGTCCGGAATGATTTCGCCACTGCTCACCTCCTTGCGCGTAATCGCGGCCTTACTTATACCTGCGTAAGGAGCCAAGAAAATTAGCGCTTGCAGAGTGGAAAATCCGGGGCAGTCTGCCACTGCGGTTCAGAATAGGAGCGGCGGATTAGCCCGCCAGGTCCCGGCACATGATTCTCGCTCTCCACATCGGGGACGATACGGGATCTGGAAAGCGTGGCCGACGCACTGGCGAATGATTTCACGGTGCTGACCTTCGATATGCCGGGCTTCTCCCGATCCGGCCCGCCGCCAGATTTTGGACGTGTGACGGCGGGCACGCTGGCTGACCAGGTCGCCGCGCTGGTAGCATCGCTCGGCCGCGCGCAGGTCAGTGCCCAATAACGCGCTCGTTGCAGGTGACTTGGCGCAATATTTCAATTTGCTCAGAATCTCTGTGTTTGAAAGTCAGCTATGACCGAACTGCCGTGCTGCTCCAAGCCTATCTGGGAATGCTGTCGACAGGTAGTCTAGGCATCACTTGATCCAGACGTCGGCGCTCACGCCCCCTAGCTCCAGTATGATTCTGCTGCCGTCGACGGAAACGGTGTTCCATACCGGGTCCATCCCGGGCACGAGCGTTTCGTCGAACTCGTAGACTGGCATTGCTCCTCCGATGGGATGCTTTGTTTCGGCATCCAGCCTCTGGGCCTCCAGGAACCGTAGATTTCCGCCGCCCGCGTGCGAAGATAGCGTGTAGATCAGGTCGCTGTGGGCCGACCAGAACGCGAAGAAGAACGAATCTGAAACGGGAGTGACCGGCACCCAATCCAATGAGCCGAGCAGCCTTTCCTGCGACACCTGGGCCGCGAAGGCCTGCCACCTCTTCGTTCCAACCTTGGCGACAAAGCTGATCCAGCGCCCGTCGGGTGAGAAGCGCGGACCCGTTAGATCCTCTGTTGCCCATACGATCCGGTTGACCGTCCGTGTCGCGAGGTCGAGCATGTCGATGTGCTGGATCGGCGGCGAGTCGGCCCAGAGGAGCACTCTCTTTCCGTCTGGCGAGAATTGACGGGGCATTCCGCAGTTTTCACACAGGGTGGAGGACCAGAACGACCACCAGCTCAGCGACTTCAGGTACACCTTGAGCTGCTCCTTGGTTCCTTCACCATAGGCGTAGCGCGAGCCGCCGGGGGCGATCACGGAAAAGAAGGCATCGCGCAGGTTTGTTTCTTTCGCACCGTCTTTCAAAAAAAGCGAGAAGTGGTCGCCATTTTCGGCGCTATAGAGCAGCTTCGCGCCTGCGGCGGACTGCTGACCCTTGCGAACGGGAGTCGAAGTCAGAGGTTCAGGCGTCGCCGTGATACGCTCACCGACCGGATCGAGAGGCAGCGCCCAGAAATTCATGTCGGCTCGCGTGCGAGAGAACACCAGCTTTCCTGCGGCGAAGGCAGCGCCAGAGTCACCCTTCGCATCCTCGGTGGCGCGGACGGCCTTGCCCGCAGTCTGGCCGTCGGGGCCAAGCTGGATCTTCCATAGCGTCTGTGTCTCGCCTTGACGGCCGGTGAATACGATCCAGTCGCCGGCAAGCCATGCATTCGTGGCGATGTAGTTGAAGCCCTGTGCGCGCAGATCGGCGCCGAGCGAGGTTTTGCGTGGCTCGCCGCCCACGGTTTGTACGATCCACCACTCCGGTTCGCGTTGCTCGGGAGTTGTGGTCGTGACCAGGATTCGCGCGCCATCGGGGGACCAGAGGGGCGCATAGGAATTGTCGATGCTGGGGAGCACCAGAGTCGCGGTACCGCCGGCCAGAGCGCGCTGACGGAGCTTGCCTCCGATTCCGTAGAGAATCGTGTTTCCGGCGGGCGAGATCCTCGCGCCAACTGCGTTCTGAATCACCAATTCGGGCGCGCCCCCGGAAGACGGCACGCGATAGAGTCCTGGCGGCTCGCGTGTAGAAGTAAAGTAGATGCTTCGGCCGTCTCGGGAAAATTCGGCGTCGTAGTTCTGCGAGGTGTCGCTGGTCAGAGGCCGCGGAGGCGCCGACCCGTCGGCGCGCCCCACCCAGATTTGTGAATTGGTATAGCCGACGGCCACCGCCGCGAAGGCCATAGCTGTCCCATCGCGCGACAGAACAGGTGACCTGGCGACGCCGATCCGGCTAGTGATTTGCCGCTCGTCCATCGCCGGAGGCGGCGTCGAACACGACGCCAACAGACAGACCAGCAGAGTGAGACCCCACCAACGCATGATCTTATATCGGCGACTCGCGCACCGCCGATTAGGTGGATTAATCGTACCTGTGAAGACGCTTCTTCAGCCGGGTGCAATCGCGAGCGTGATCGCAGAGGGATGCTGCGGGCCGTGGAGAGTCGACCAGCGACTGTCGCCGCAGGAGGCCAGTAAACACAAGCCGTCTGGTTCATTATCCGGATCCGGCCAGTTTCCGGTTATGGGGCCGGGATGTGATCCTCTGGACGAAGGCAGAAGGAGGAAACATGCCGGGGAAGGGGCACAGCGAAGAGGAGATCGTGCGGCGCGTCAGTGGCAGCCGCGGTTCCGGTCTGCGCGGCCAGCGGAGTATTGCTCAGGGCTCCCAAAATCGATATCGCGCCAGTAGCCGTTGTGGCGAAATCGCGCCGGGTAAGCTCATTGTCGGATGACACGGCGCCGGCTCCTTGTGATGTACTCATTTGTAGACGTTACTCCAGATGAGCATATAAGAAAACCATGCTTTGGAAAACCGGGAAGGATTCGCGAACCTCGTTCGTCCAAACAATTAGTTCCGGCATGGTGTTGGACGCAAATGATCGGGAAGTGATCGAAGCCTGTCAGCGTGGCGACGCGGACGCGTTCCGTGCGCTCTTCGAGGCTTACAAAGACCGCGTGTACTCTATCGCCCTGCGCTATTCGGGCAATCCCGCGGCGGCCATGGACATCGCGCAGGATACCTTCCTCAAGCTGCTCTCGCGCATCGGCGACTATCGCGCGGAGGCCAGCTTCGATGCGTGGCTGTACCGGCTGGTGGTGAATAGCTGCATTGACGATCAGCGGCGCGGCCGCCGGATGGCGCCGTTCCTTGACGGGCTCCTCGACGCCGTCTGTGCGCCGGTGGAGAGCGTGCTGCACAAACTGATGCGCGCCGAAACCGAGCAGCGCGTGCAGGACGTGGTGGCGCGCCTGGCGCCCGAGCATCGCATGGTGATCGTGCTGCGTTACACGGAGGGACTGGCGTACGACGAGATCGCGAAGATTCTGGGATGTTCGCCGGGCACGGTAGCCTCGCGTCTCAATCGCGCGCACAAGATCCTGGAGCGGAGGTTGTCGCGGTGCCGATAAGTCAGCGGTCACAGCTGGAGTTGCAACGCGAATTGCGCGCAGTCTCTGCGCCACCGGAACTGTGGGATCGTATCCAGCGCCCGCAGCATGCGCGATCGACTGGGAGCAGCCGGCGTTTGGTTTGGGCGATGGCCGTGGGCGTTGTTCTAGCCGCGGTGGCGTTGTCTCTGGTTCGCTCGCCTGTTCGTGACAACGCACCACAGCTCGCGTTTCACTGCCAGAATCCCACCCAGCTGCGCGCCTGGGTGAGAGCCAACACCGGAATGGATGTGCCGTTGCGGTCCGCGCCTCCGGCGTCCATTCAGTTGATCGGCGCCAGGGCTGGCGAAGGACGAGTGGAGATTGCGTATCGAGCGGAGAATCACGACGGGGTGCTGTCGGTGTCGAGCGCCGGCGCGGAATCCGCGAACGAGCCGCATAGCCGCGTCAGCGGCAACGTCTCCTCCTGGGTGATGGACGGACAACGCTTCACGCTCGCCTCGAGCGATGCCGCCGAACTGCAACTCGCCTGCAAGCTCTGCCATCTGGACTAAGCGGCTGGCGCGGTACCGGAACGATCCTGAATCGTGCTGCCAGCCACCTTCATCGTATGGACATATGGCAAAACTTACGGGCAAAGTCGCGGTTGTTACCGGCGCGTCGAAGGGAATTGGGGCCGCGATTGCAGAGGAACTGGCGCAGGAAGGCGCATCCGTGATCGTGAATTACGCGAGCAGCGCGCAGGGGGCGGAGGCGGTGGTCGCGAAGATAAAAGCCGCTGGCGGCAAAGCCAAGGCCGTTCGTGCCGACGTGAGTAAACCTGCCGAGGCCAAACAGCTCATTAGCGCAGCGGTGTCGGAGTTTGGACGAGTCGATATTCTGGTTAACAACGCGGCCGTCTATGACTTTCTTCCGCTGGAACTGATCACGGAAGCCCACTTTGACCGGATGTTCAACCTGAATGTCAGGGGGCTGCTGTTCACAACACAGGCCGCTGCCGGAGCGATGGGAGACCAGGGCGGATCCATCATCAACATTGGCTCCATGGCTTCGCAGACGCCGCCTCCGGGAGGCTCCGTGTACGCCGCTACCAAAGGTGCGCTGGATACCATCACCAAGGCTCTTGCCGGGGAACTCGGCCCGAAGAAAATTCTAGTGAACGCGGTTCTGCCGGGGCCGGTGGAAACCGAAGGCGCGCAATCCATGGCGGACTGGGGTCAGTTCAAAACGATGCTGGTGCCTCGCACGCCGCTGGGCCGGGTGGGGCAGCCGCGCGATATCGCAACCGTGGTTTCCTTCCTGGCTTCCGATGACGCAGGCTGGATTACCGGCCAAATTATTCCGGCCGCCGGCGGATTGCGCTGACCGTAGGGTGTTATCGCTGCGATTCGCTGCTGGGCGGGACCAGTCCCTCAATGCGCAGGTACGTCACGACGTTCCCGTAGTGCTCCATGGTATGGGACACGTTGAAATCGAGCATGCCGAGCCGGGTGATCTTTGCGCCCCCGAAGGCTGGGATCATCTCGGCCGCTTTCGCGTCGGTCATGCCCGCATAGATGGCATCGCAATACGCGAAGGCGGCTTTTAGCGCCGCGATGACATCGGCTTTAGTCTTGGCGGTCTGCTCAATGCCCTTTTCGTCATGTTTACCCGCCGCCGCGCCGCAGAACTCGTACTGTCCATCGGCGACGTGAGCCAGCAGTTGTCCATAAGAACGGACGGTGTCGGCGGGTTTGAACGCGTACTTGTCTTCCGGCATTTTTTCGGCCGAACGTAAGATGTCCCGCTTCGCATTGGTATAGAAGACCTTGGAACTGTCCACCAGCGGATTTGCGGTTTGCGCCCGGGCTCCCGAGGCCGCAAGAAAGAGCGATGCCGCAAGAAGAAAAATAACTGGCCAACGCACGTGGGTTGTCCTCCTGAATTTGTAACGTCTAATGTTAGCAAGTTCCCACCCGCGCACATTGAATTCCTAAGCTTTCGACAGCAGCGTTCCGAAACCCGGCGCGCGCCCGCTCAGACCGAGCAGCCGAACGCCCGCCCGCAGCGCATGCGGCGTGCTGGAAACCGCCGGTATGTGGCCTTGCTGCTCCAGGGGCGCCAGGATCTCCAGCGTCCGCAATCCGCCGCACGATACCAGAATCGCATTGGCTTTCGTTTGCGTTTCCCGCACGCCCACGCAAAATTTCAGCAGGGCATCCTGCGTCACCCGATCGACGTCTTCTACCTTTTCGATGCCCAGGCCCTTCACGCCAAGCACCTCGAATCCCGATTCCTTGAGAAACGACTGCAAGCGACGATTTACTTCGTCGTCGTAGGCCGTGGCCGCAACCACGCGCTTCGCTCCCACGGTCTTTAATCCCTCAATGACGCCGGTGCTCATGGTGGTGGCTGGCAAGCCGGTGGCTTTCTTCAACGTTTCCGTCAAGCGTTCGTTGAACTCCGCGCCTTTGTAGAAGCTGAGCGAGGTGCCCATCAGCACCACCGCGTTTGCGCCTTCCGAGGCCAGTTTCTCGCCCGCCGGCCCGATACGATCGATCACCGCGTCGTAGCCTTCGGGCGTCATGGTCTTCAACCCCAGTCCGGTAACGATGAACTTTACGCCGGTCGGATACATCGCCAGCCCTTCTGGCGGCACGGGGCGCGTGACCGGGAAGATCAGTCCCAGCGTCGGATCGGCGGGCGTGGCCAGCGTCGCGCCGGCGACACCAATAGCGGAAGCTTTCAGGAATTCACGGCGGGAAGTAATCATAAAATCACCACGCGACCATCGCATCTTCAAATAAAGCGCTCAACTGCTCAGGACCGGCCGGTCGCGGCGACAGCTTGGTCACACGATGCTGCGGCAGCGTCCCTTCCACCAGCTTCGGAATATCGGCCGAAGTGTAGCCGATCTCGCGCAGCCCATTAGGCGTTTTCAGGCGCTGCATGAACCAGGTGATTCGTTCGGACAAAATGCGCCCCGCATCTTCCTTGCGGCAGCGCGCAACATCTACGCCCAGCGCCTCCGCAGCTTGCATGTGCCGCTCCGGATTGGACGAAGCTGTAAAACGGAAAACGGCCGGCGCGTTTAATATCACCGAGAATCCATGCGGGACCAGAGCGTGGTCCGTCGCGTAACCAGGTGTACGATAGCTTTTCACATTGCCCGATACAGGGTACGACATCCCGTGCGGCAGATGCACGCCCGCGTTTCCAAATCCCACGCCTGCGTACGAAGCCGCCAGCAGCATTTTGGCGCGCGCTTCATCGTCGGAGGGATCCTCCACGGCGCGAACCAGGTATTCGGCCACCATCCGCAAAGCTTGCAAAGACCAGATGTCGCTGATGGGATTCGAGCCTTGATACGCCGGACGCACCAGCGGCCGCTCCGGGTACGGCCGCCCGGTGTAGGGCAGCGCGGTAAGCGACTCAATCGCGTGACTGAGAATGTCCAAACCGCTCGAAGCGGCCACTTGCGGCGGCATGCTGCGCGTGTTTTCCGGATCCAGCAAACCCAGCGTCGGCTTCAGCCGCCGGCTCGCAATGCCGGTTTTCGCGTGCATGCGAATCAGGTCGAAAATGCTGACGCCCGTGGTCTCGCTGCCGGTTCCGGCCGTGGTCGGAATGGCAAATAGGGGCTTCAGCGGACCAGGCACCGGAAGGCCCTTGCCGATGGGCGGATTTACATAATCGAGAAACTCCACCGGTGGATAAGTAACGTACAGGTTCACCGCCTTCGCGGTGTCGATGGTAGAACCGCCGCCCACCGCGACGTAGGCGTCGTAGGGCGCTTGCCGGGCGAAAGCGATTGCGTCCAGGAATGACTCATCGGTGGGCTCAACGCGTACACGATCGTACACATCAAAGTGGACTCCGGCGCTTTCGAGCGATTCCAGCACCATGTGGACGGGCATCATGCCAGCCAGCACCGGGTCCGTGATCACCAGGACCTTGCGCGCGCCCAAATCCGCCAGGTCCATGCCCACTTCGCGCGTAACGCCGGCTCCAAAGCGGATGCTGGACGCGGCCATTTCGAAAGCGATTTCGTTTTTCATCCCCAGAGGTGATGTTACAGCAAACGAATATCGGCCTGCGGCTTGCTTGCGGAACCGCGACCGTAAGGGAGCCGGTGCTACTTGCTCACTAGGCTTATGCCGTCGCGCCGGATGGCGTTTGCCATCTCCAGGAGATTGTTGACTGGCCGGTCGGCGTCCACTTCCTCGGCATCCAGCATCAGCGACGCCAGCGCCGGGCATAGTTCCAGCAGCACCACCAATTCGTCGGCCGCAAAGGCATCTCGTTCCCTGCGGTACAACGCAACTACGCCCACCACGCGTCCGGCGTTGACCAAAGGCAAGGCTAGCGCCGACCCCAGCCCCGGCTTCCCGTCCCGCTTCGCGTAGCCTGGTTCAACGGTCGGATTGCCATTCAGGATCGGCTTTCCAACCTCCGCCACCCATCCCACCAAACCTTCGCCTTGGCGGACAGCGAGCGGCTCCAACTCCGCTCGATCTTCTCCGCCTGTGAACTTGACGCGCAGCAGCTCGTCTTCGCAGGCATAGAGCGCCAAGGCGTCGTACGAAATTGCGCGCCGGATGCGAAGCGCAGCCACGGTCAGCGCTTCCTCCCAGTGCAGCGAGCACATCCCCGCCGCCGGCATGTCCGGCATCGATTCCTCTTGCTTCCGGCGATTAGCGCGAGCTTGCGCCACCGGATTGGTTTGCGGGGATCTCGCCACGGGTCCTTCAGTCTCGAAGCCGGCCGCGGGCGCGCTTCCGCGCGTGATCTTGATATCCACTGAGAGCGGCGCCGGTGCGGGTGTCGCGCTGGTTTTGGCGCGCGCCTCCAATTCCCGGTAGCGGGCTTGCAAAGCTCGAACCACCTTGGGGTCGAACGCCGTTCCAGCTTCGGCGGCCACTCTCGCCATGGCTTCGTCCAGCGGCAGCGCCCGGCGATATTGGCGGTCCGACGCCAAGGCGTCCAGGCAATCCACCACCGACAGAATTCGAGCGCCAATGGGGATTTCCTCGCCTTTGAGACCGGAGGGATAGCCGGTACCGTCCCATTTTTCATGGTGCGAGCGAACGATTGGAACCACCGGGTATGGAAATTCGACGCGCTCCAGAATTTCGGCGCCCACCACGGGATGAATCTTCATCTTTTCGAACTCCGAGCGCGTCAGCTTCCCGGGTTTAGAGATGATCGATTCCGGCACCGCCAGCTTTCCGATGTCATGCAGAACGGCCGCCGCTGTTAGAGCGTCCAGTTCCTGCTCAGACAGCCCCAGGTCCTTGCCGATCTCGATGGCGTAGAGCTGCACGCGCTGCAAATGATCGTGCGTCGTATGATCCTTGGCGTCGATAGCCAGCGCCAGCGCCTCAATGGTTCGAAGGTGCAAACCGTTCATGGCTCGCATGTGCTCGCGCTCCTTCTCCATTTGCGAAAGATGTGTCCGGTTGGAACGATGCACCAGGTAGACCAGAGGCAAGCAGATGATGGGAAATTCCCACTGGATGGCGTGCGGCAAAGTTCCGATCACCCACGCCATGGAGGCGCCCACGGCATAGTAAGCCAGTGTCCAGCGATAATTGCTCCACACCGAGAAGATCCGCTTGCCTTCGGTGAGGCCGATGATGGAGGCGATGGGAAACGTGTTGCCGCAGAAGTAGGCCAGCGCCAGCAGTCCCAAACTCACCGGCAGCGGAAAGTGCCGCTGCGAGAAATCGAACACTCTGGCCGCGATAATGACCGCGAATACCAGAACGCTGATGTTGAACGCCGTCTGAAACAGCTTCGGCCGGGCCGTGGTGCGCCAGGTGCACTGCACTGCCATGGAGAGCGCTCCCACCAGGATCGCTTCGGGAAGGCTCAAGTTCACGATCCCGACCAGGATAAACAGCACGCTGACCGAAACCATGCCGCGCACCCCCGGCAAGCGGAGCTTCAGCATGGAACCGAGCACGGTGGCAAGGGCGAAAGACGCCAGCCGCAGGGGATCGCTGCTGCTCCAGTTCGCTATTCCCCACAGCAGTGTCGCAACGCCCAGGCCGATGTATCCCCACAGATGGAATTGGCTGAACAGGCGCCGCGCAAATTCGTACTGTGCCTTGGACATCACAGCCGCTTGGAGTACCTACTCTTCCCCTTGCGTGCCGGTTCCCCAAGAAGCGCTAGTTCCCCAAGAAGCGCTGGTTCCCCAGGACGCGCTGGTTCCCCAAGAAGCGCTGGTTCCCCAGGACGCGCTGCTGCCCGAGATGGCCGTTGTTCCGGCTGGGCCGGGAACCAGCACGGCCGGACCCCACACCAGCGCGGTGAACCAACTCGGTGTGGTCCACCAGGTCTCCGACAGATTCGGCATCAGCCAGGCTGCGCCGAGCAATGGGCTGTAGATCACTTGCGGCGATGCGGCGGAGCCGTTCACCTGATCGTAGTTGTTCAGCGCGGCCGGGACGTTCACATATCCGGCGCCCACCGTGAACATGTCGTAGTAGTCTGTGTAGGTCTGGCCCGTGGTTGGATCCGTCGCCGTGCTCATCAGCGGAAAGTTCTTCGAAGCGGTCTTCATCAGGCGCGCTTTGACGGTGTCCGGAGTCAGGTTCGGTTCATTTTGGATCATCAACGCGGCGGCGCCCGAAACCACCGGCGTCGCCATGCTGGTGCCGCTCAATGTGAAATAGAGCGGCGTGCCCGAAACGCTGGCGGTGGTATAGCTCGAAGCCGGAACAATGTTCCCGGGATAATCGTTCTCGAGCGTCGATCCGGGAGCCAGCAGCGAGTCCACCAGATTGCCGGGCGCCACCACGTCCGGCTTCGCGGTCAGGTCGATATACGTCGGACCGCGCGAGCTGTAGCTGGCGATGCGATCGTCGCTGGTGGACATGCTCTCTTCGGTCTTCATGGCGCCCACGGTGATGGCGTGCGGCGCCGAGCCGGGCGACAGAATAGTCGCATACCCGTTGCGGCCGTCATTGCCGGCGGCCACCACCACCACGATTCCGCTCTTCCAAGCCGCTTCCACTGCCTGGCACAGCGGATCATGCGAGCAGCTCTCAAAGATCGGCCGGCCCAGCGAGAGATTGATCACGCGCACGTTGTATTGGTTCTTGAGCTGTACCGCAGTTTGAATGGCCGCGATCACCGCGCTGTCGTGGCTGGCGCCGTTCTGATCCAGAACGCGCAGGTCCAAAATATTCGCATTAGGCGCGATGCCTTTGAAGGTTCGGAAGGCGCCCGGTTGGTCGGATGAACTGCCGTTGCCCCCGACGATGCCGGCCACGTGAGTTCCATGGCCGAAATCGTCGTTGAGTACTCCTCCCCCGATGAAATTCTGGCGATACACCACGCGGCTCTTCGACGAGTTGGCCGCGCGCAAGTCCGGGTGATTATAGATCCCGCTGTCGATCACCGCCACGCCGACGCCGCTCCCGTCCAAACCGTAACTCCAGGCCGTCGGCGCACCGACGGCGGCAGCCGTGTAATCGAGCGTAGCGCCCAATTGCCGGTCGAGTGAGATGTACGTCACGTTCGACTGATTCGACGCCGCCAAAATATCAGCGGGCTGCAGGGTCGCCGATACGGCTGGAATGAGCGAAAAGACGGTGTTTAGCACCCCTCCCACCAGATTTACCACCCCGCCCAGGAGGCCCCCCAAAAGCCCCCCGGACGGTTGCTGCGGCGGCGTGCTGTACTGTACGATCACGTTGATTTTGCCCGACGGATTCGCCATCAATGGCTGTAAGTCCGGCGAGATCTTGGAATTGTCGGCGAACGCGCGGCCAACGATCAGTAGGAAGAATGCAAGAAAAGCGGTTCGCGCGGCGCGTCTGGAATATTTCAACGAATAGCCCGGCATGATGGCTGAACAGGAGCATGCCAGCCGCCACAACATAAATGGTTAAGAATGAATCGATTGCATTTTTGCCCCGCTTTGTATTGGGCCAACTTGTCTCATTGGCGCGGGACAAGCTGGCTAAGTCCACAGGGGCTCCCCGGCGGATCGGGTACACTAAAACTTATGGCGACTTCTGTAAAAGCGCAGGCCGCCGCGCCGCCCGCGCGCGGATGGTACGGGGTGGTTTTCCTCGCCTGGCTGGTCCCGGGGGGCGGTCATTTCCTGCTGAAGCGGCCCGGACGCGGCGCGCTATTGCTGGCCTCGGTCGCGATCATGTTTCTGCTGGGCCTGATGATGCGCGGCACCATGTTCCAGCCGCAGACCGGCGACGTGCTTACCACCATCATCTATTGCGGTGGATTCTTGGGCGATCTGGCGTCCGGTCTGTTTTATCTGCTTACCGTTTGGCTGGGATACGCGCAGCCCGACATGGCCGGGCATGTCCACGACTACGGAACCAAGTTCCTGGTGGCCGCCGGCCTGCTAAACGTTTTGGCCATGGTGGACGCGTACGAAATCGCGACAGGCGAGAAGGAATAAGACAAGCCGAATGCCGAAAATGAATCTTTCGCACTTTGAAGCGGCGATATTGTTTGCGCTATTTTCTTCGGTGGTTCTGGGCGTAATCACCAAACGGAACGACGCCGACCGGCTGCGCTATGGCATCCGCTGCTTCGCTTATTTCGTGGCCGCGTTGATCGGTTTAGGCTGGCTCATGAAGCTCGGCCACGGCTAGGTTGCTTTCCCCGGCCCGCCTTTCGAGGCACGAACTCAGCAGATCGCTCACTTCCTGGAGTACCAATTCGGTGCTCATTCCCTTTTGCAGCACCTTTTGGACGCAGCCATTCAACTGATGACGCTCGTCCGCCGTTAGATCCTTCGCCGTGAGGACGATCACCGGAACCTCCCGGGCCTTGGGAATGCGCCGGAAAATATCCAGAAAAGTGAGACCGTCCAGTTCAGGCATCATTAGATCGAGCAAAATCAAGCCGGGAAAAACTGAAGACGCGATGCCGCCCGTGATCCGCTCCAGGGCCACTCGGCCATTTTCGGCTACTTGCACCTTCCAACCGGCTTTTTGCAGCGCGTTTCCGAGCAACTGTCGCGTATCGGGATCGTCTTCCACCACCAGCACCGGGGAATGCCGCAGCCGGGCGTACTTCTGCAGCAAAATGCCCAGCCTGTCCCGGTCCAGCGGTTTCGTTATATATTCCGCGGCCCCCAGGGCGTAGCCGGTGCTCCGGTCGTCGATCATCGTGAGCATGATGACCGGGATTTCCGCCAGGTCGCGATCCGACTTTAGCTGCGAGAGAACGCTCCAGCCGTCCATTCCCGGCATTGCGACGTCCAGCGTGATCACATCCGGCCGCAGTTCACGAGCGTGCCGCAACCCATCCTCTCCATTCCCGGCTACCGTAACCAGATAGCCTTCCTTCTCTAGAAAAGAAGTCAGCAAGTCCTGAATCACGGCGTCGTCATCGATCACCAGCACCTTGCCGGGTGCGATGCCGCGGCTGAGCGCGGCCAGACCGCCGGCCCCGGTCCGGCTGACAACGGGTGCGGACGGCGCCGGCGCCCGGGTTTCATCGGCCACCACGGCCGGAAGCAAAATGGTGAAGGTGGTTCCTCTGCCGGACTCGCTTTCTACGCTGATGGTGCCATCCATCATCTCGCAAAATTTCCTGGTAATGGTCAGTCCCAGCCCCGTCCCGCCGTATTTCCGCGTGGTGGACGCGTCGGCCTGCGCGAAGGCGTCGAACACCTTGGCCAGCTGTTCGGGCGTCATGCCGATGCCAGAATCCGTCACGCGAAACTGGATCCATTCCCGCCCCGTCAGGGTCAAACGGCGTACGCGGACTTCAATGGAGCCGTTGGTTGTAAATTTGCTGGCGTTGCTCAGCAAGTTGAACAGGGATTGGCGCACCTTAGTCAAATCGGCGCGCAGGGACCCGATCCCAGCCGGGATATCCATCCCAAGACGATTCGAGTTCTTCTCGATTAACGACTGCATGGTGGCGGCGACGTCCCGCATCATGGACTCGATATCAAAGGCTTCCAGGTAAAGGTCCGCCTTGCCTGCCTCAATTTTGGAAAGATCCAGGATGTCGTTAATCAGCGAAAGCAGATGCCGGCCGGCCGCTTGAATCTTCTGCAGGTCCGGAACGAAGGTCGCCTGCCCGGCATCCTCGGCTTCCTCCGCCAGAATTTCGCTGTAGCCGATGATGGCATTCATGGGAGTGCGAAGTTCATGGCTCATGTTGGCCAGAAACTGGCTCTTAGCTCGATTGGCCGACTCGGCCGCGTCCTTAAGAACGCTCAGTTCCTCTTGGCGCTCTTCCAACTGTTTGCGCGCCACGAACAGGTGCTGGGCCATTTCATTGAAGGTTTGAGCCAGGCCGCTCAGCTCATCGGATCCGCGCACCGGAATGCGGTGTACCAGGTCTCCGGACCCGACCGCGTCAGCGCCAGACTTCAGCGCTCCCAGAGCGGTCAGGAAGTAGCGCGAGACCCGCCACGCCAGCAGGCCCGTCAACAAGCCGGAGATGGCAAAGATCAGGCTGGTGATGCGCGTGGTGAGCCGTGCCGTGCTGTAAAAGTTCGCGCTGCCGGCTTCCACCATGTCTTTTTCGTCCTGCTGCAATTGCGGCAGCAGCTCATGGATCACCTTTTCGCTGAGAGGCTCGCTGTGCATCGCCGTCTCCTGAATCGCCAGGGACTGATTGTGGCCCAGGTTTTGGTAGAAGATGCGCCAGGAGTTACCGCAGATCCTGAAACGCCGCGCCGAAGGACTCGATTCTCTTGCGGCTTTCCGCGTCGGAAAGCAAACTAATCAGGTGGATTTTCTCGCTGATTGCCTCCAGGCGGCGGTTGAACTGGGCGATTTCGTCCGGTGATGCGCCGTGGGTGCCCGCGTCTGTCATGATCTGGCTGACCAGCGTGACCTGTTTCTCGCAATTGTTCAACTCCTGCTGAATCGCGCTGATCAGGTTCTGGCGCGCGATGGCGCGGCGCAAATCCTCAAAGGACGCTTGGCGCTTTGAATCGCTCCAGAAGGAGAAGATCAGATTGAATCCCAGCAATAGCAGGATTGCCAGGTAAGAAAGCGTAAGCCGGGCGCGGATGGTCATGACAACCTACTTGAGCGCATAGCCCTTGTCGCCGGGAAGCCTCCCGTCGATTTTCAGCTCTTTCACGTTCTTGGGAATCCGGCTGGCATCCACAAATGCGATGGATCCCGGGATGGCCGCCACCAGCTCCGTCGCCATCTGGTCCGAGTACGCGATCTTGGGCCCGGTCTGCGCTTCGGCGCGGAATATCTTCTCGATCCAATACCGCCGGAACTCCGCTTCGTTCATGTGATAAATGTTCTTGAGAACCACTTCGCGCTCGCGCGTTCCCGGTTCGCGTATCAGCAGCGTTACCCGCAGCGAGCCGCTCCAGAATTGACGCTCGCCCAGCAGCAGTTTGCGAATGTCGGTGAGGCTCAAGCTGTCCACCGGCGTGTCTTCACGAACCACCACGGCGATGTCGGCGCCGGTCGCGGATGGAAGCAGGGGCCAGACACACAAAGCGAGTACAATCAGCAGGTTGACAATTCTGGCTGGTAGCCTTCACCGTACTCGTTTAATCGGTCATTTTTACGCAACGGCAATAGTGCGGGAATCCTGAACGCTGCCTAAAGTTTACGCTGTCGACAACCCGATGAGATTCCGTTGCGCCACTGGGCTTCTGGCGCTACCGAAAACACACGAATGCCGAGAGTCCTGTTGGTCGAAGACAACGAGATGAACCGGGATATGCTGTCCCGCCGCCTTGTCCGCCGTGGGTTCGAGGTCTCCGTAGCCGTGGACGGGCAACAGGGCGTGGAGATGGCGGCTAGCGAGTCTCCCGACATCATTCTCATGGATATGAGCCTGCCCGTTCTGGACGGCTGGGAAGCCAGCCGCCGGTTGAAGGCCAGCCCAGCCACCCAAGCCATTCCCCTGATCGCGCTGACCGCTCACGCCATGTCGGGCGACCGCGACCGGGCCATGCAGGCCGGTTGCGACGATTACGACACCAAGCCCATCGAATTCCCGCGGCTGCTGGAAAAAATCGACCGCCTGCTCACCGCCCAAACGAAGTCATGAATGTGATGAAGTCATGACAGCCCGGTCTTCTGCACCAGGCGACCTCCTGGAACAAATTGCCCAATTGAGGCATGCGCTGCTCACGCCCATCAATCACATCCTGGGGCTCACCGAGATTCAGATGGACGAGGCGCCGGAAACGGGACTCTGCGATTACGTTCCAGCGCTCGCGGAAATCAACACGCGTGGCCGAACGCTGCTGGCGATCATAGAGGGCGAACTCGAACGCCTGTCTCCCGACCTTTCCGATCTCAAGCAGCTGGACGCGCGCTTGGAATCGGAAGCCCGGCCCACGCTCGGCCAGGCCCGGAAGCTGGCCGAACAGCTGCTCGCGACGGGGCATCACAGCGCCGCTGAAGAGGTGAGTCTGGTCTCCAGCGCGCTCGAAAGCCTGCTCGCTATTTCCCGTGCGACGGTTCAAGATCTCAGCGCGGGCGAATCGCCCGTTAGAAAGTGAACGCGATTTGCGCGTCCAGGCCATTTCCCGCCAACTGGCTGCTTTGAAAAAGATGATTGAACTGCAGCTTGAACGCGGCGTAATCGGCAAAATCGACCCGCACTCCGACCGACGGACCGTAATAGAGTTCCCTTCAGGAGATTCACCGGGTCCTGCACGCTGTCGTTCACGTACTGATAGCGGAAGTAGGGCTTGTAGATTCCGAACTTCCGGGCCAGCTGGGTGTAAGCCATCGGGCTCCGGAACGGCGCGGGCGTTCCCATGACATGGTTGCTCAGAAGAACCGCTTCGTTCATGAACTCCCAGTCGGAGGTGAAATACACGATATAGGCGCTCTCGATGTTCTGCCTCACTTCAGCGATCGGAAGCGGATTCTCGGCCTGGGTGGGATTCAGACCGTCGTGATACCACGACCCGCCGATCTGCAGTCCCGAGAGGAATTGCGGCCGGATATACGCGGCCAGGTTAGTGGCCTTGTAGTTGCGATCGGAGTAGAAATTCTGCACTGACTCCGTCGCGTAAGGGTTGGAGCTGAGGCCGTTGCCAACCTCGGCGACCCAGTGAAGCCCCAGTGTTTCGGTGTGCGGAACCTCTCCCGTGAAGGTGACGCCGACCATGTGTACCGGCAGTATTCCGCCGCTGTCCTCGAACAGGTACATGATGGGCCGTCCCTCGGCCGTCGAAAACCAGTTCCCGTGATGGTAGGCGGTATTGTAATATCCGATGGACGTGTGAAAGCGGCCGGCGCTGGCGGAAAAATACCGGTTGGCTTGATAGGTGAGCTGATAGCGTTCAATGTCGACGCCGAACTCGTTGGTATTGTCCGGACCGAGTACAACCTCGGAGAGGAAGCTCAGGTGGTCGGAGAGCTTGGAGGTGATGAACAGATCAAACTCGCCGGCCTGAAAGGTGGTATGCGGCGGCGTGAGCGGGATTCCCGCACGTCCCGCATCCGTTGTCGAGCGATGGGAAAGACCAGGGGATTTGCAATGGACCCGACGCCGAAGTTGAAATCGAAGAATCCTCGAATGTTCAACATCGGTCCGCCGCCGGGGATTTGCATGTTGTGCCCCTGCGTTTCCTCCAGGCGAGCTTCAGCCGCTGCCTGCGCGGCTTTGGCCTGGGCGTCCGCTTCGGTCGCCGCGGGCGGAACTGGGACAGCGGACTGTTGCGTGGGCGCGGCGGGAGCCATACCCAGCTTTTCTTCCAGGGCTTCAATGCGGCGTTCGCTCTCCGCCAATCTCTCGGTCAGTTGCTTAATGATTTCCTGATCCGATTGCTGCGCCGGGAGCGCGGCCGCCAGCGTGATCCACGCCACGCCGCACCAAATCAGTGACCTACCCATGCGTCAGATCTTCCTCCCAAGTCCTAAAAGGTTCTTAGACACCAATAGATCGTCTTACTTAGGGTGGCCCATTAGGCTAAAGAGCGCCAACGGAAGCTATTTTATGAAGGAAATCGCTGATTTCACTGCAATCGACGGCTCAAAGTCGACCCAGCCGTTACCTGTCGGACTGCTTGCAATCGCCCTTGCACACGGTCTGAGAAAGCTGTCGCGCCGGTCCCAGCGTTCCTGGATCTGAGACAGTCGGCCTTCGGACGCTGAGTGTTTGAACCACTGTATTGCCCGGGCCGGGCGTGCTCTCGATGGTTTGTTGTTCCTGCAGTTTTAATCCCGACTCGTTACCGCTGACGGTGCCGGGAACGTTCGCGCGAATATATATCCACCACCGCATCTTTCGTGCCGTCCGGCCGGTAACGGTCTTGGTCACGGTCTGGCCGTGGAGCTGGAGTTCGCCATTGGAGCCCCGCTCGTATTCCGCGCTGTTGTCGGAGACTTCGGAACCCTGCACCGTATGGCTCGGTGGTCTGGCGTACCGCGGTATAGAACCCGCCGTTGCCATCGCTCCGATAAGTGGTGTTTTCGGCCTGATAGTTCGCGCCCTGCTTGCTGACCACCTGGCTTTGCTTCTCCACCGTCTCCAGGCCGTTTGACAGTGGGACGCTCCACCACTGTTTCCGAACGTTTCCCCGGAGCCGTTCTTTTGCGTATCGGTCACCGATTTTTCGGTGATCTGCGTGTTCCCGTTGATGTCGGTCTGATAGGTGGTGCTCTGGATGGTGGAACTGCCGTCGGGCCGCTTCTGCTCCTCGATGGTCTGCCGGACCGGTGGCAACGGATTACCCTGCGGATCGTATCTGCCGGACGATGCGCTCGGTAACTTTGCCGGATGCGATCGTTCCGCAGCACGCGCTCTTCCACCTGCTCCATCGGAACTGTCCGTCCGTTAATGGACTGGGTGGTCACCATGGTTTGAGATCCATTCGCCGATTTGGTTTGCGGAAATCGCTGGGCCATCGCGACACGCGGTTCCCGTTGATGTCAACCGAGGTGGAACTGCTCACGTTGGATTGTTGGGCGCTGGAACGTTGAACGGTCACAGACAGCAAGCCGGCCAGGAAGGCCAAAGAGCTGGTAAAAATGCGGAGCTTCACGATTCCAGGCTAGCGCCTTCCGCCTGAGTCGGACAATGCGGCGAACGCCTTAGAGGGCTGTGCTGAGCCGCGGCCGTGAGGGAGTGGTTTTTGCCACAGGCTACTGGCCTGGCAGGACTTTCTCGCGATCAGTACCAATAAGAATCCAGGCGTAAACTGCCGATAAACCAGCAGGGAACCTGTGTGGACGGCGACCTGATTAAGGAACGAGACTTCATCACCGGCTGTTCTGCAAGCCTGCGGAGCGTTGGTGGTGGTATTTGACTCCGAGGGCCGGATCATCCTCTGTAACCGTGCGTTTGAGCAGGTAACCGGGTATTCCAGCGCCGAGCTGCACGGGAAGATATTCTTCGACGTTTTGGTCAGCCCGGACGGCCGGGAGCAAAGCCGAAAGCGCCTGGAGGCATAGCATTTCGGCCCGCGCCGCGTCCGCTTTTGAGAGCGAATGGATCACCAAATCGGGCGAGCCGCGCCGGATCTCGTTTTCAAATGTTCCGATGCTGAACCAGGCCGGCGACGTCGAGTATTACATCGTCACCGGCATCGACATTACGGATCGCTACCATGCCGACCAGGAATTGCTGAAGTCGGAGATCGCAGTTCCGTTCCATTTGGGAAGCGTCTTGCGAGCCGATGTTTCTTACCGATCCGTCGCGGCGCCATCGTCAAGGTAAACGCCGCTTTCGCCGCCCTGCTGGCCACCGATCCGAGCTCGCTCGAAGGCATGAATGTTACCGGCCTGTTTCATCCCGAAGACCGCGAGGAGGTGCGGGAGTATCACCGGGCGCGCTACGCATCCGACGCCAAGGAGCACTTCTTCGAGCGCGAGTTGCATTTCGTGCAGGGCCGGTCGCGGCATTTTCGAGAATTCGGTGACGCGCGTGGATATACCCGGCCAGCCTCCCCAGATGCTCTGCATCCTGCGGGACGTGACCCAGCAAAGGCGCAACGCGCAAGAGCTGGCGCGCGCCAAAGAGGCCGCCGAAGCCGCTAACCGGGAGCTGATCGCGGCTAATCGCAATCTGGAAGAAACCGGCCGTTTGGCGCGCGAAATGGCGGACCGCGCCGAAGCGCTCAGCGCCGCCAAAAGCGATTTTCTGGCAAACATGACGCACGAGGTCCGCACGCCGCTGAACGGCATCCTCGGGATGACCGGACTGGCGCTCGAAACCGAGCTCAGAAGCGATCAGCGGGAATACCTGGACCTGGTGAAGTCGTCGGCCGAGGCGCTCTTGAGCCTGGTTAACGATGTTCTGGACTTCTCCAAGTATGAAGCCGGCAAGCTGGGGCTGGACTCGCGTGGAGTTCTCCCTCCGGGGGCTGGTGCGGGACGTCTTGCGGCCTCTGGCGTTGCGCGCCTCGGTGGGCGGCCTGGCCTTTGAATCGGTGATTGAGGATCGGGTGCCCGATCGCCTGATCGGAGACCCGCTGCGGATCAGCCAGGTGCTCCGCAATCTGGCCGGCAACGCCATCAAGTTCACCAATGCAGGCCAGGTTATCGGTGCGTGTCCGGCGCCGAATCGGTGGAAGGCTCCACGGTCACGCTCTGTTTCAGCGTCGCCGACACCGGCATCGGCATTCCGCCGGAAAAACATCGGCTGATCTTTGAGCCGTTCACGCAGGCCGACGGCTCCACCACGCGCAAGTATGGCGGAACGGGCCTGGGGCTATCGATATCGTCCGGCCTGGTGGAACTAATGGGCGGCCGCATCTGGGTGGAGAGCGCAACTCGGGCACGGCAGCACCTTCCATTTCACCCTCCGCTGGAGCTGCCGGCGCCAGGCAAGCCACGGGACTGGCTATCGCCGGCTTCCGCAACCGGGGAGCGCGCCAAACGGAATTACGAATCCTGGTGGCCGAGGACAACAGCGTCAACCAACGCCTGGCCGCGCGGCTGCTCGAGCGCGAGGGGCATTCGGTAACCATCGCCGGTTCCGGGCAAGAGGCGCTGGAGTCGTTTGAACGCAGCTGGAGAGCAACCAGTTTGACCTGATCCTGATGGACGTACAGATGCCCGATCTGGACGGTCTGCAGGCCACCGCGCGCATCCGGGAAAAGGAGCGCGGTATCGGGCCATCGCGTTCCCATTGTCGCCATGACGGCGCAGGCTGCCGAATCGGACCGGCTGCGGTGTCTCGAATCCGGAATGGACGCTTATGTCACCAAGCCGGTGCACGTGCCGGAGCTAATGAAAATGATCGAATCTGTTGTGCTTGGAGGGAATTCCATGAACGCCAACGTAACGTCGGAGGGGTCTTCCGTGGAGGCGCAGCTCCGGCAATTGGACGAATCACTCGCGCTCAGCCGCGTGGGCGGCGACGTCGAGTTGCTGAAAGAAGTGGTTGAGTTGTTCCTCGACGACTATCCAACCACCTTCGAAAAAATCAAGAGCGCGGTCGCCAGCCGCGACGCCACGGCTCTGGAGCATCATGCTCACAGCCTGAAAGGCTCGGTGTCCACGTTCGGCGCCGAACCGCGCGTTTGAGGCCGCGTTTACGCTCGAAAAGCAGGGCCGCAGCGGCGATTTGACGGGCGCGCCAGACGGGCTGCTGCAGTTGGAGAAGGCTCTGGAGGCGCTGCGCCCGGAACTGGTCCTGCTCCAGACCAAGTAGCCGCCCGGAAATCTGCGTCCGCGTTAGCGCGCGGAAACGTAGCAGCGCGTCTGCTATAGTGGTGGTCTGCTCTCCTATGGCATCCACCACCGTAACGGAAATCGTCTGTGCGCATAGCCCCGATTCCGACGACGCTTACATGTTTTATGGCGCTGGCGACCAAGAAGGTCCGGTCGCGGCTGGTCTCGTTCCGGCACGTTCTCGAAGACATCGAAACCTTGAATCGTAAGGCGCTGGAAGGCGCTTACGAACTCACCGCTATTTCTTATCACGCCTATCCCTACATCGCCGACAAGTACGTTCTCATGGCCAGCGGATCCAGCATCGGCGACGGCTACGGCCCCATCCTGGCGAGCGTGAAGCCGATGGCGCCGGAAGAAATCAAAGGGAAGAAGATCGCGATTCCGGGAAAAATGACCAGCGCGTATCTGACGCTGAAGCTGTTCGAGCCGGACTTCGAGGAAGTGGTGATCCCGTTCGACAAGATCCTGGATGCGGTGGCCGAACATACCGTGGACGCGGGGCTGATCATTCACGAAGGTCAATTAACTTACGGCAAGAGCGGGTTTCACAACGTAGTGGATTTGGGCCGCTGGTGGAAGAACGAATACGATCTGCCGCTGCCGCTGGGCGGGAACGTGCTGTTGCGGTCGCTGCCCGCCGACATCAAGAGCGAGTGCTGCCGCGTGATGCGCGAGAGCATCCAGTACGCTTTGGATCATGGCGAAGAGTCGCTGAACTATGCCATGCAATTCGCGCGCGATCTGGAGCCCAGGCTGGCTGAGAAATTCGTCGGAATGTACGTCAATCACTTCACCGTGGATTGTGGCGAGCTGGTGCCGAAGGCGGCCCAAAAGCTGCTCGACATGGGCTATGAGGCGGGCCTCATCAGCAAGAAGGTCACAGTGGAATTTGTTCGGTAGAGTGGGGTTATGATAGTCGAGCGGCCGCTATAGGCTATTGGCCTGCCAGGCGCTTCTGGTTTGTTTCGCACTTTTGGCTTGCTTCCCGATAGGTCAAAGTAAAGCTCAGCAACCCACACAGAGCGCAGCGCCCCCCGCTGACGACGCCAAAGCCCGCGCCAAAGCGGTTCGCGAGTTTGGCAAGAGCGGCGGCTCGGAAATAATTCCTAAGATCGAGCCGTATCTTTCGGACCCCGACCTGGATGTGCGCCGGGAAGCTGTCAAGGCGATCGTCGACATCGGTACTCAGCGCAGCCTGGATCCGCTGATCAAAGCCACCGGCGACAGCGATCCGGAAATCCAGATTCGCGCTACCGACGGCCTGGTGAATTTCTACGTGCCCGGTTACGTGAAGACCGGTGCTGACCGCATCGCTGCGGCGCGTTGGATCGTCGCATCAAGGCCAAGATCACCGACACCAACGATCTGGTAATCGATCCGTACATCCAGGTTCGCCCGGAGGTGATCGTGGCCCTGGGCCGCATCGCCAGCGCCGGCTCCAGCCTGGAAGCGCGTGCCAACGCGGCGCGCGCAGTAGGCATTCTGCGGGGCCGCCAGGCGCTGCCGGATCTGGAGCAGGCGCTGCGCTCCAAAGACAGCGAAGTGATCTATGAGGCGCTGGTGGCGATGGAGAAGATCCGCGATCCCAGCCGCCGGACCGGGTATGGCCTTTCTGCTGCACGATCTCAACGAAAAGGTTCAAGTCACCGCGATTGAGGCCACCGGTCTGTTGACGAATCGCGCCGCGATTGACCAGTTGCGCGACGTCCTGGATCGCTCCCGCAATATGAAGGTAAAGCGCGCCGCGCTCACCGCCCTGGCGCAGATGCCCGATCCTCAGCTGCACGGCGTTTATGTCACCTATCTCGATCATAAAGACGAGGGTCTTCGCGAAGGCGCGGCGGAGGGGCTGGGGCGGCTGAAGAATCGCCGCGGACACGGCTACACTCGAGCGCGCGTTCAACAACGAAAACAAGACCGAGCCTCGGTTGTCCGTGGCGTTCGCGTTGGTGAATCTTGGGCATAGCGGGCATGGGCGAGTTCGATCCGCTGCGGTATCTGGTGAACGATCTGAACTCCACTGCCTATCGCGGCGTCTCGCGGGCGTACCTGACCGAGCTGGCGCGCGATCCCGACGTGCGCCAGGCGCTGTATCCAGCACTCAAGGAGCCGGGGGTCACAAGGGACGAGAAGACCGGCCTGGCCGAAGTGCTCGCGGCCAGCGGCGGCCAGGACTCGCTGGCGCCCTTGGAAGCGCTCTCCCAGGATCCCGACACCGACGTCTCCCAAGCTGGGCTGCGGGCGCTAAAGAATCTCCACGCCCAGCTTCCATAGCTCACTCCACTTGCTCATCGTTACTGCGATAAATGCCGGCCGCGAACGCACCATAGTCGTGTCCGAACGAGAGGGACGCATCGGTGGAAGGATGGCACTCCCAATTAAAACGGGGTAGCTACCCCTGCTTCGATCAGAGTGCGCCAATTTGGGCGAAGTGCGATATGGTGAACTGCGTAGCCGCTCGCCGTCTGGACCGAATCAAAGTCGCAGGCCGCTACAACCGTGTTCAGATTCGCAGAGACGATCTGGCTCGAGTGCGGCAAGCGGTCCTTCACGCGCTCGGAATGGAAACTTGGAGAGAGGTGGAAATAATTGTAGAGGCAGCAGTTACTCAAACTACAACCAAGCTCCCGTAGCATACTCCATGCCGTAGCATAGTCTATTGACACACTCCCTCAATTCGGTTACCCTACGACTGTAGCCCGTTCAATCGGGAATGCGCAGTTTTCTACGACCCGTAACTCGGGAATGCGCGAAAGGCTCTCAGCGATGAGGGCCTTTTGCATTTTACAACTAGTTGAGGGACGCACCCTCCGTCCAGTTCGCTTGCGATAGGAGAAAATGAAAGTGTGAGAAAACTCGCGCTGTCGCTCCTCGCTCTGCTCCTTGGATTTTTGGCGGCCCAAGCTCAGGATTCCAAACCCATCGCGCCACCCGAGGTTGCTGCGCCAAGTACCGTACCCCCGCCGGTCTCGCTGGGCGAACTCAGCGTGTCGCTCGAAGGGCTGGTCAGTCGAGTGCGTCCCGCCGTGGTGCAGATCTTCTCCACCGGCTACGTGACAGCCGACGAATCCGACGCGAGCAACACAGCCGCGCTGCTCTCCAGGCAACGCAGCACCGGCTCCGGGATCATCCTCTCCGACGACGGATTCATTGTCACCAACGCGCACGTGGTCCAGGGCGCCAGGCGCATCCAGGTCCGGCTTTCGCGTGGTACGCGACTGGGCCGCACCCCGACGTTTGAGCCGGAAGTGAAACTGCTGGACGCCAAGCTGATTGGCCTGGATCGCGAGATGGACGTGGCGGTCATCAAAATCGATCGCACCGGCCTTCCGCATCTTCAACTTGGGCAATTCGGATGCCGTTCGCCAGGGCGAGCTGGTAATGGCGTTTGGAACTCCCAGGGGACTGGAAGGATCGGTCAGCATGGGCATCGTGAGTTCCACGTCGCGCGAACTTCATCCCGACGATTTTCTGGCGTACATCCAGACCGACGCGCCCATCAATCCAGGCAACAGCGGCGGTCCGCTGATCGATGCGCAAGGCCGCGTGGTGGGGATCAACACGTTCATCCTTTCCCAATCCGGAGGCAGCGAGGGGCTCGGATTCGCGATTCCCAGCAACATGGTGAGCACCATCTACACGCAGCTTCGCAAAGAGGGGCACGTGCATCGGGGCAGGATCGGGATTTACGTCGAGACCATTACCCCGGCCCTGGCCGAGGGCCTCGGCTCTTGGTCGTGACTGGGGAGTCCTGGTGGGCGACGTGACGCCCGAAGGGCCCGCGGACAAGGCGGGCGTTAAGGTGGGCGATATGGTGCTGACGGTGAACGGCAGGACCATGCGCAATGCGCGGCAGCTCGAAGCGTACATTTATCGCTCTCCGATGAAGGAGAAGATCACGCTGCAGGTGCTGCGCGGCAAGGATGAGCTGAGCATCGACGTGCCGGTGATCGACAGCGTCGACGATCCGCAGCGCTTCGCCGACATGGTGAATCCGGAGGACAACCTGGTGCCCAGGCTCGGGCATTCTGGCCATCGGGATCGACAAGGATGTCGCGGCCATGCTGCCGGGTCTGCGGAACTCCTATGGCGTGGTGGTGGCCGCCGGCTCCAGCGCCACCGATCTCACCAGTGGAACCGGACTCCAGCCGGGAGACGTCATTTATTCGGTGAACCAGGCTCCGGTAGCGACCGTGGAGGCGCTGCGAAAAAAGGTGAACGAGTTCAAGCCGGGTGACGAAGTGGCCATGCAGATCGAACGCTCCGGACGGCTGATGTTTGTTTCCATCGAGATCGAATGAGGCCTATGGTCATGCGTTGGCGGTCTCGGTAGCTCGCGCTCGTCGAGCGCTTAATTTACGCGCAGCCCGGCTCCTACCGCTTACACCGTTGAGAATTTGACGGTGGAGGGCAATCACAACTACACCGCCGCGCAGATTCTTCGCAGCGGCGGGTCTTCACATCGGCCAGAAGGCGGGCAAGCTGGAATTTGACGCGGCGCGCGAGAAGCTGGAGGCAACCGGGGCGTTCGATAAAGTCAGCTATCGGTTCGCGCCGTCCCAGGACGCGGAAGGCTACGACGCGACCTATGAGGTCTCCGAGGTCGCGCAGATTTACCCCATCCGGTTTCAGGATCTGCCCGCCAGCGATGCCCAGCTGCGTACTTGGCTGAAGCAGAAAGATCCGCTGTTTGGAGACAAGATCCCGGCCACGAAACCGGTGGTGGATCGCTATGTCGGATGGATTTCCGAATTCCTGGCTGGGCAGGGCTATCATCAGCCGCTGGCCGGCAAGTTGAGTGCGGACGGCGGCGAGGATCTGGCGTGCTGTTCCGGCCGGCCAAAGGGCCGCCAGTCGATCGCGCACGTGATATTTACCGGCACCGGCGACCTTCCCTCGGGCATTCTGCAGACGGCGATGTATGGCGTCGCGATCGGCGTTCCGTACTCAGAGCCGCGAGTGCGGCTGCTGCTGGATATCCACCATCCGCCCCATCTATGATGCGCACGGGTTGCTGCGCGTGGCGTTTCCCAAGATCGAAACGGCGCCGGCCAAGGATGTGGACGGCATTACGGTGACGGTGCAAGTGGCGCCGGGGCCGGCGTACAAGCTGGACCGGGTGAGCTTCGTGGGCGCCGATTATTCGCGCTCGGAATGGAAAGACCTCGCGAAGCTCAAGACCAATCAGACGGTGAATTTCGACGAGGTGAAGGCCGCGCAGGAACGGATTCGGGTGAACCAGCGGCGCGCGGGCCACCTGGACGCCACCTCCAAAGTGGAACGCGACGTGAACGACGCCGAGCACACCGTGGCGATCGAGTTTCAGATCGATCCCGGGCCGCTCTATACGCTGGGCAAGCTGGATATCGTCGGGCTGGACATCGAGACCGAGCCGGAAATCCGCAAGATGTGGGGCATCGCGCCGGGCCGGCCGTTCAACGTCGAGTATCCGGATCATTTCCTGAGCCGCGTGAAGGAAGGCGGCGATTTTCGACGACCTGAAGTCCTCGCGCGCCGAGACCAAGATCAACGCGGCCACTCACACGGTGGACGTGACGCTGTACTTCAACCACTGAGATTGGCTGGCCCAGGGCTGGACAGAATTCGCGGAGTAGCATAGGATACCAGATAGCCTTTACCACCCGGTAACCCTGAGGCTGTCACGCCTACGTAAACCCCCGTACTGTCCATACGTCAGCGAAGTGAATCCCGTGCCCTTGCTCCCCACGAGCGAATTGTAGGCGCACAGGGTCTCGCTCCTCAGTAAAAGGGCTGAAGTTCAATTTTCGGGCGATAAGCCCTTCAGGGGTGATCAATGGCTTTCTGTTTACGGTCCTGCGGACGCGCGGTTGTCCTGGTTTGCCTGTTCCTGTTTGGTGTTACCCAACTTGCACATGCCACGTTTAGCCTGACATTTCAGGGGGTAGTTCGCACCGTCAACACCGGAGGGAGCATTACTCTCAGTTCCCCTGGTGCCCTGGTTGTGGACCCGGCGGGCAACGTTTTCATCGCCGACACCAGCAATAACCGAATCGTGGAAGTGAATGCACAGGGCACTGCGTCGGTGGTCGCGATCACTGGGTTGAGCCCGGCGTCACTCAGTTCCCCCTCCGGCATTGCGATCGACGGGGCGGGCAACCTCTATATCGGGGATACGGGCAACAGCCGTGTGGTCATGGTCAGCCCGTCGGGAGCAGGCTCCGTGATCAGCACCGGCAGCGTGCAGTTGAGTACTCCGGAAGGCATCGCGATCGACCAATCCGGAGATATCTTCATTGCAGATCCCGGCCACAGCCAGATTGTGGAAGTGACTTCAGGCGGCGCCGCGGCCGTTCTCACCATCAACGTTTCCTCCGGTGTATCTTCTCTTACCGGCGCAAGCGGCCTGGCTGTGGATGTATCCGGGACACTCTATATCGCCGATTCCGAACACGATCGCGTCGTAACGCTGGCGGCGGGAAGCACCACGGGGGTGGTTTTCAGCACTGGACAGTTGAACCCTGCGCTGAGTAACCCGAGCGGCGTAGCCGTGGACCGTATCGGGAATGTCTATATCGCCGATACGGGCCATAATCGCGTAGTCGCAGTGGACACCGCGGGCGACGGCGATATCCTGCTCAATTCCGTCTTTCTTCAGGGGACAACCCTCAGCGGACCCCTGGGAGTTGCAATCGACAACTTCGGCGCGGTGTATGTTGCCGATACTGGAGACAGCCAAGTCTTGTATGTCAACCCAACTATCTTTGTGGACGATCCCTCCTCCTTGAACAATTCGGCAGTAGGGTTTGGCCATATTTCTCTGGGTTCTTCGACCCCAACTTCCCTGATCCTGAGTTTCAGCGTCGGATACCCGGTGGATAGCCTGGGTAACGTGAACGCATTTACCTCCGGCACGCAGGGACTCGATTTTCAGGTCGTCAGCGGAGCAAATACAACCTGCAACGGCGCGCCCTCGGTTACCTATTGCACAGTAGAGATCAGTTTTCTGCCCACGGCTCCCGGTCTCAGAAACGGAGCGCTGGTGCTTTATGATCCGGATTCCAATCCCGTCCTTACCGTTCCTCTGCTCGGATTTGGCGATGCCCCGGTAGCGGTTTTAGCACCGAATACGGGAGCGGTAATAAACGCCGGAGGCGTACCGCTGAGTTTCCCTTTCCAAATTGCTCTGGACGGTGCGGGAAACATCTATGACGCCAATAACGGAGGCAATCTGGTCAAGATTCCCGCTGGTGGAGGCACAGCAACGGTGGTGTCGCCCAGCGGTTACACCTTCAGCAGCGAAGTCACCGGCGTAGCTGTCGATGGCGCCGGCAATCTGTTCATTAGCGACCACCTGCATAGCCGCATTATCGTGATAACCCCGGGCGGTGTTGCATCCGTATTGTCGATCTCTGGCTCAGCACCCGCATTGGGCTATCCTACAGCCCTGGCCTTTGATGGTGCAGGAAATCTGTACATCTCCGATTACGAAAACGGCCGTATCGTCGAGGTCTCGTGCCTCTATGTGGGCGGGTCCACTTCCGCGGGCCTCGGAACGGTTATCGGCACGGGAAGTTACACCACCAGTGCAGAAGGCATTACCGGGGTAGCGGTCGACTCCCAGGGGAACGTCTACATCTCAGACGGCTACGCTGGTTCCGATCCCAGCCGCATCATTAAGGTGACGGCAGCCGGGGTGGTTTCGCTGCTGACTCCAACCGGGATTACCTTCAGCCGCCCCGAAGGCGTCAGCGTAGATGGCATGGGGAATATCTACGTGGCCGATGGAGGCAACAACCGTATCGTGGAAATCACCACGGCAGGCGTCGCCTCGGTGCTGGCAGTTAACGGCCTTGCAAGTCCGACAACGTTGGGCTCCCCCTTTGGGGTCACAGTAGACCCGTTTGGGAATCTGTACATTCCGGACTCGGGTAACAATCGCGTCTTGTTCGTGAACGTTTCGGGAGCCGCACTCTCGTTTCCCTCCACCGGTACCGGCGCCACCAGCGCGGCCAAGACAGCCACGGTCAGCAACCTGGGAAATCAGCCTCTGGTTTTCTCCGCGAATCCCACCTATACCCCCAACTTCTCCGCGAACTCCGGCGATGAAAATCCCTGCACCTCGTCCACGTCGCTCTCGGCGGGTTTAAGTTGCGATGTATCGGTCCAGTTCACGCCGCAATCGGTTGGCAGCCTGAGCGCCGGCATCACCGTGACCAACAATTCGCTCAACGTCAGCGGGAGCACCGAGCAAGTTTCCGTGAGCGGGACCGGGTTTAGCTCCGTCCAAAGCACAACGACAACGGTTATGGCGTCGCCCCCGTCGTCCACCTATGGCCAGTTATTGACCTTTACGGCAGCGGTTTCCGCGGAAGCGCCGGGGGATGTTCCGTATCGGCCGCGGGGAGTAAGCAGGCCTACCGGCGCGGTAACCTTTACGGACTTGACCACGTCGACGACGCTTGCCTCCAATGTGAGCCTGAGTTTGGGAGTTGCAACGTTCAGTCTCAGCACGCTCGGAGCGGGAAGCCACACGATCCATGCGGCCTACACGCCCACAGGCAATTTCTCCGCGAGTACCGGCACCCTGGCCCTGGCCATCGCCAAGGCGGCCACTAGCTCGGCGGTTACGCTCTCCGGCAGCACGTTGACGGCCGCTGTCAGGGTGATCGCGCCAGGCGTCGGGATTCCCGCAGGCAGCGTGCAATTTCTAAACGGCGGCTCGGTCCTAGGAACCGTAACGCTGAGCGGCGGAACGGCGGCGCTGGCGCTGGCCGTAACGCCCCGCTCATTTACATTCACGGCCGTTTATTCCGGTAACGGCAATTTCAATGGCAGCACTTCGGCCGCTGTAACCTCGCCCCCCACATCGTCCGTGTTCTTGACCAGCAGCGCCAACCCGTCCGCACTTGGTCAAGAGGTGACGTTTACAGCGGCGGTCAGCGGCCAGCCGTCGTCCGCTGGGTTGGTAACGGGAACCGTGCAGTTCTCCGATGGAGCAACGGCGCTCGCCAGCGTCAGCGTTTTGGGCGGACAGGCGGTCTTCACCACTTCGGCGCTGACCGGCGGCTCGCACAACATCATTGCCGAATACAGCGGCGGCGGCGCCTTCCCGTCCGCTGAGGTCAGGTTTGACCAAACCGTCGACGCACCAGTGACGATGACGATATCGGCAGCTCCGGCTGCTATCGTATTCGGCCAAACGGTAGTTCTAACGGCCGGCGTTAGCGCAACCGCGCAGCCAGGACTCGCGGCGCCCACGGGTCATGTGACCTGGGTGGAGGTAACGTCGGGAAGGCAACTCGGCACGGCCCCCCTGTCCTCGGGAACGGCGACCCTCAGCCTGAATTCGCTCGTCGCGGGAACGAATACGATCAGTGTTCTTTACAGCGGCGACGCGAGCTGGAGCTCCTCGGCTGGCACCTTGACCATCACGGTCTCACGGGCGTCTTCCGGCAGTGCGGTTTCGATGGCGATGGTGTCCGGCCAACTCACTCTCACTGCCAACGTGGCTGCGATTGCGCCCGGGGCAGGCACGCCCACGGGTAGCGTGCAGTTTGTGGATGTAGCGAAGAACGCCATCGTGGCCACCGCCAGTCTCTCCGGCGGAGCGGCAACGGCAACCATTGGAACGGGCGCTGTGGCCGACGTGCTGGGCCGTCCGATCGCGGCCGTCTATTCGGGAGACTCCAACTTCAATGGGAGCAAGTCCGCGCCCCTGCCGGCGCTTGTGAGCGCGGCCTGGAACTTTTCAGGCGAATTCGCCCCCGATGAAATCGCAAGCTTTTACGGTCTCACCGGCCTCAACGGCGATACTACGGCCACCCCTCCGCTGACCACCTCATTGAGCGGGGTGACGGTAACGATCACGGATAGTTCGGGCGCCGTGAGGCCGGCGCTGCTATACGGCGTGTATGCCACCGCGGGCCAGATCAACCTTTTGGTTCCCGCCGGTACCGTGGGCGGCCTGGCAGTGGTGACCATCACTCTTCCGGGCGGCGGCACGATCACAACCACGGTCAAAATCGTCGAGACGGCGCCGGGGATTTTCACGGCCAATGCCACCGGGCAGGGCGTTTTTGCGGGCCAGGTGGTATACGTGAACCAAGACGGCTCGCAGACGATAGTGAGTTCGACCCACCCGATCAGCCTGGCCGCGGGCGGCCAGGTGTATCTGGTGCTCTACGGCACCGGGCTTCGCCATGCGAAGTCCGTGACCGCTACGGTGAAAGGTGCTGGCGTGCCGGTGGTCTACTTCGGCGCACAGGCTGGGTCTGACGGGCTCGACCAGATCAACGTGGGTCCGCTGCCTGCCAACCTGGCAGGGGCGGGAGTGGTCAAGCTGGTCATCGTGGCGGACGGTCAGGCAGCGAATACGGTGACATTGAACATCCAGTAACCGTGAGAATTTGCCAAGAATCAAAGATGACTGAGGAGCCATGACTGAACCCCTTTAAACCGATGCGCAGCGCCGATCTTTCGCAAAACAGTCTCCGGCTTTCAAGCTCGAAAGTCTCGGCGAGGCGAAGCACATCTATGCGCTGCTCTCCGATGGCGGCGAGATCTTCATACCGATTCAGGAGCCCTTCGCGCTAGGAGTGGAAGGGCCTCACGAAGCTCAAAGCTCAATCAGACGGTGAATTTCGACGAGGTGCGGGCCGCGCAGGAACGAATCAGGTTGAACCAGCGGCGTGCAGGTCACCTGGACGCCACATCCAAGGAGAGCGCGACGTGAACGACGCCGATCACACCGTGGCGATCGAGTTTCAGATTGGCCCCGGGCCGCTCTACACGCTGGGCAAGCTGGATATCATCGGGCTGGACATCGAAACCGAGCCGGAAATCCGCAAGATGTGGGGCTTGGCGCACGGCCGGTCATTCAACGTCGAGTATCCGGATCATTTCTTGAGCCGCGTGAAGGAAGCCGACATTTTCGACAACCTGAAGTCCTCGCGCGCCGAGACCAAGATCAACGCGAGCAATGATACTGTCGACGTGACGCTGTACTTCAATAAGTAAACTTCGGACACATGATACCCTCGGTCTGGTATGAAGTTCACGGTCGATTACGACAAGATGATATCGCTGGATGCGGAGGAGCTGGCGGAAGCCGGAATCAAACGGGCCTACGGATCGATCGTGCCTTTATTCCGCGAGTATGCATCCGAGCCTGCCGAGGTTCTGGAAGCTGTGGATAACGACGCACCGAGCTACTCCGTAAAGTGTAACGGCCTAGAGTACCTCATCTATGCTCCCGCGTTGCTGGATAACGAGGGCCGAAGCTGGGGAAGAGCGGCGCATGCCTTATTCAAGATTGTCAACGATCAACTGATGAAGTCGGAATACCGCTTATACGCAATAAACGGCGGCAACGAGTTGGGAGGAATGTTCCTAACGCAGTCTGATTGCGAGTTGGCGCGACGGTCGCTGCCGCGAAAAGAAGACTGGCCCTACCTGCCGACTCTTGAACATCCTTGGTACGGCCAGCTCCACGGCTAAGGGCTGACGACGCCATGGCTGGTATCCTATAGGCAGTGGCAGTCGCCGTTTAATTTTCACCTGGAGCAGTACGAAGGTCCGCTCGATCTGCTGCTCGACCTGATCCGCAAGCAGCAGATCAATATTTACGACATCCCCATCGCCTCCATCACGCAGCAGTATCTCGAATACATGCAGCGCGCTATCGAGCTGGATATCGAGCTGAGCTCCGAGTTCGTCTACATGGCCGCGACGCTGATCCACATCAAGTCGCGGATGCTGCTGCCCAAGGATCCGGAGCTGGACAAGATCTCGCCCGAAGAAGATCCGCGCCAGGAATTGGTGGACCGGTTGCTTGAACACGAGCGCTTCAAGAACGCCGCCGAAATGCTGCAGCAAAAGCGCATGGTGGAAGACGTCTCGTGGTCGAATCCGCAGATGGCGCAGTTTCTGGCCGAGAGCGAAGAGCCGGAGCTGGCGGTTTCGCTGTTCGACCTGGTGAAAACGCTGCAGACCGTGTTGGAGCGCGCCAAGAATCGGCCGGTCTACGAAGTCGGCAAGGAAGACGTCAGCATCCCGGACATGATTCGCTATCTGGAGCGCATCTTCGGCGAGCTTCGGACCGGCGAATCGCTTCCAGCCGCCGAGCTTTTCGAGCGGCAGGGCAGCCGCCGCGCGATGATCTGCCTGTTCCTTGCCGTGCTCGAGCTGGTGCGCCGCCAGGCGCTGGTGTTGACCCAGCAGGACGCCTTCGGCGAAATTGGACTGAAGAAGCAGCGCACGTTTGACGAAGTGCTCGGCCAATCGCTCGTCGCTATCGAAGAGGATATATAGTTAAGCCGAGGAATATAGTTAAGCCGAAATGGAACCACACCGAATTGCAATTGGACCCCGAGACCGATTTGCTCCCGGGCATCGCAACGCCCAAACTATCGAACTCCGCCTGACGAACAACTAAGAGCGGTGGTGGAGGCGGTGATTTATGTGACCGATGAGCCGCTGTCGGCCGATCAGATCGCAACGGCCTTGCAGCAGCCGGCGGCGAGGATCGGGCAGGTGCTCGAAGAGCTGGCCGCCGAGTACAACAAGCCCGAGCACGGGCTCACCATTCGCGAAGTGGCCGGCGGATACAAAATGTCCACCAAGCCGGAGCATCATGAGGCGATCCGGGCGTTCGTCAAGAACCTCAAACCGCCGCTCAAGCTGTCGCTCGCCGCGCTCGAAACGCTGGCGTTGATCGCGTACAAGCAGCCCATCACCGCGCCTGAAGTGATGGAGGTGCGCGGCGTGCAAGGCGCTGGAGTGTTAAAGACGCTGATCGATCGCAAGCTGATCGCCACCGCGGGCCGGAAGACGGTTCTGGGCAAGCCGATTCTGTACAAGACCACCAAAGAATTCCTGGTGCAGTTCGGCCTGAAGGATCTGAGCGAGCTGCCGACGCTGAAGGAGTTTGAGGAACTGGGCCGGCTATCGATGGGAGATGAAGAAATGGCCCCGGAGATAGCGCAGGCGGCGGTAGCCGGGTCCTCGGACGAAGCGGCCGCCGAGCAAGCGGAACCGTCCGTGACGGAGTAGAGGCGGCACTGAATATGGCTGCCGAACGGCTTCAGAAGTTGCTCGCCCACGCCGGCGTCGCCAGCCGTCGCCACGCCGAGCAATTGATTCTCGAAGGCCGCGTGACGGTGAATGGCGCGGTGGTCACCGAGCTCGGGACCAAGGCCGATCCGGAACGCGACCACATCAAAGTGGATGGCAAGCGAGTGGGCGCGCCGGAGCGCCCGGTGTACCTGGCCATGAACAAACCCAAGGACTGCATGTCGACGGTCATGCGATCCGGAGGGCCGAGCCAACCGTGATGGATCTTCTGCGCGGCGTGAAGGCGCGCGTCTATCCGGTGGGTCGCCTGGACTATGCCAGCGAAGGATTGCTGCTGCTCACCAACGACGGCGAGTTCGCCAAGCGCATCACCTCGGCCGCGAGCCACGTCACCAAGACTTATCTGGTGAAGACCAACGGGCAGCTCTCCGCCGACCAGGAAGAGAAATTCCGCGAAGGCGTTCCGCTCAGCGGGAAGAAAACGGCCCCGGCCGGACTGAAGCTGATCGCAGCGCGCGGAGAACCCCTGGTACGAAGTACGATTAATCGAAGGGCGGCAAAATCAGATTCGGCTCATGTTCAAACATTTCGGACGGCTGGTGGAGAAGCTCAAGCGCGTGCGGATCGGATTTCTCGATCTGGGGCCGCTGCCAGCCGGGAAAGTTCCGGCACTTGACGCCCGCCGAGGTTGCGCGCTTCCGAAAGCTTTTGGCGATGCAGCCCGCTAATGGAAGGAGCGATAGGCATGGCCCCAATCCCCGATCTGCTGCGCAAAAGCCGCGTCATCGCGGTGGTAGGGCTTTCGAGCAAGCGCGCCCGGCCGTCCTATGGCGTCGCCGAATACATGCAGCAGCAGGGATACCGGATCATCCCCGTGAATCCGAACGAATCGCAAGTGCTGGGCGAAAAATGCTACGCGCGCCTGGAAGACGTTCCCGAGCACATCGATATCGTCGACATCTTCCGGCGCTCGGAGATGGTGGCGCCGGTGGTGGAATCGGCCATCCGCATTGGGGCCGCCGCGGTCTGGATGCAGGAGGGCGTTGTGGATCAGGTTGCGGCGCGCAAAGCGAAAGCCGCGGGACTTTCGGTAGTGATCGACCGCTGCATTCTAAAAGAGCACCAGCGCTATCTGCGATAGAATCCGCTCCCTCACGGTCAGTGCTCAGTTAGACGGATCGAGCTACTTCTTTACTTGCATGTGCGGCGCGTCCTGGTTATTCTCGATGCACTCGTATTCTTCTACGCGCGTGTTCGGCGGGCGCCGCAACAGCGCTCCCGTGGTCCAGGGTTTCGTCAGCACTTTAGGATCGGTCACCGTGGCGGTGTAAGTGATGGTGTCGTCGCTATTCAGTTGGAAGCGCTCCACTACGTGCAAATCCTCGCTGTGAAAGCTCCCGGTTCCGCTGAGCCACGTTTTATCGTTGAAACCGGTGACGTCCACAACTAGCGTGTCGCCCTCCCAGCGCGCCACCGAATCGCCCATCCAGGTGGGAACCAGATCGTTGGGGTGCTGGAGCTTGTCGTTGATCGGGATGATGCGAAATGCGTGGAAGGACTCGTAAGCGATGACCACTTCCTTCGGCGTTTCGACGATCTCAAACGGCATAGGCATCGAAGTGATGCGCGGAACGCCCGGCAGCAGACAGCGCCAGCGTCGGATCGTCGGCGGCGGTGAACGTTTTGGTCTTCGCCTGAGCCCAGGGCTGATAAGGAACCGGCTCGCGCTTGGGCGGAGGATTCACGGGCGGAGGAAGACGTGCGCTTTGGAAAGTCCGGGCTCGCCATACAGGCTGACGCCGCCTCCCTGCCACACGCCCGAAAGGTCGGGTTTCCCGTTCGCCATTCGCGGAATCGGCTTGGACTCTTGAGCAAAACCGAGGCAGGCCGATAATGCGGCGATCGTCACAAGACTGGCTACGTGGGTGGTCATGTCAGGCCTCTATTTCGCGTCGGCGGCAGCGGGAGGCCCGTTCCCGGCGGCAGGTCCGGCAAATTTCTTGCTCCCACCCGGGAAGGTCACTTCCCGGCCAGCCACTCGGTCGGCGCTATCTTTGGCGCGGTAAGCAGTGACGGTCACCGTATCGCCGATCTTCAGATCGTCGCGCGTGAACCCGGTCCGCTTCAAAGTATTGGGAGGATAGCCTTCCACGGCCCAATTGACCACATTGCCACTGGCGTCCTTCACATCGATATAGAAGTAGATGTGCGGATTGGTCCACTCCACTTTGGTGATCACGCCGGTCAGGGTGACTTCTTTGCTTTCGTACTCGGCGGCAAAAGAATGATGCGCGAGCACCGGAACTGCCGCGAGGATCAAACCTGCACACGCCCCTAGCGACGTGCGGAGTTTTGGCATCTTCATGGAAACCTCCACGTTGAACGATTTCCGTACCAGTATTGCATAACCGATCGAAATCGGGAGACCTTGTTCGCTTGCCTGGCGCTACTGCCAATACTCCCAATGCCCGGTGGCCACCACGTAGCCGCATAGACAGGCGTTGGTGACCGCATGGGCCAAAATGCAATCGCCCAAACTGCGCTTTCGCACCATCCACCAGTTGTAAGCGATGCCGGCGATCAGGCCGACGTCCCAATAAGGGCCGTGCTCGCTGGCAAACAAAACCGCGGTGATCCAGAACGCGCCGGCCTGATAAGAGCCCAGTGGGACGCGATCGAACTGCGGCGAGATCAGCCAGCGCATCAGCCACGCGCGCCAAAACAGCTCTTCCAGGATCGGCACGAAGACGACGGCTTGCAGAATGCGCGGCCACAGCACCCAGGGCGATCTCATGACGCCTTCGGGAACGGTGGAAGAACTCAGTTGTCCGAGGAACCAGTTTTGAAACCACCAGTGCTGGCGATAAGTGGGGAAGAGCAGATCCGGCCCCACCCAGATGAGGAACACCGCGACGCCGAGAATGACGGTCTCCAGACGATGTAACGCACGCAATTGAATGACATGCCGCGAGAAGCCGAATAGAACGCCCGCCAGGAGCAGATCGCGGGCTATAAATTCGATGTTAGGCGGAAGCGGAACGTATTTCTGAAGCGCGAGAAATCCGATGAAGACGGCGAACGGCAGGACGTAGGGTACGGCCTCCCAGTCCGATTTACGGTCGGCCGTCAACGCAGGTCCTGTTTGATAAAGTGAGGGATCGAATCATCCAACCTTCGCGAGCAGTTCCTTTATCTTATTCTGCTCTTTCTCGGTGGGCTGATGGCGCAGGGCGGCCTCAAGTTCCCGCCTGGCCCACGGCCGGTCGCCTTTCTGATAGAGAGCTAGCGCCAGATGCAGATGAAACGGGGCGCTGTCCGGCTTACGGGCCACTAGATTCGCGCAGCATGCGAATGCCATCGTTGGTAAGATTCTTCCGGATGTAGACCAGCGCCAGGGTGTCCTGAACGTCCAGGTCGGCGGGAAGTTTTTGCCGCGCGCGCTGCGCGTGAGCGAGCGCTTGATCGAGATCCACGCCCTCCTCGGCTTCCAGATACGCCAGATTGTTGAGGGCCGTGGCGTTTTCCGGCTGAAGCTGGATCACAAGTTCGTATTCCTTGCGGGCCTGTTCGGAGCGCCCCGTCCGATCATACAACAGCGCTAAATCGAGAACCGGGCGAGCGTCGGAGGGGGCACGCTGGCGCGCGGTTTCGAAGGCCGCCAGAGCGCCGGGCAAGTCTCCGCTGCGCATCTTGGCTTCGCCCATGGGCAGGTAGAACAGGGATGATTTCGGATCTTTGTCAATCAGTATCTGGAATTGTCCCGCGGCTGCCGAGTAGCTGCCTGTCGCAACCAAGGTTGCCGCGAATGCCAGGCGAATATCGGCCGCCTGGGGCCAGCGTCGCACTTGATCGCTCGCGAACTGGATGGCTGTTTGGAACTGGCCTTGCGCGACTTCGGTTTTGAGAAGGCCCACAACGCCTCGGCTGTCATTGGCCTGGAGCAACGCGCGAAATTCCCCTTCGGCATCGTGGTACCGCTGCTCCCGGAAGTCCAGCTCGGCCAGTTGCTCGCGGCCATCGCTCGAAGCCGGATCCATCTGTAGCAGCGTGGCCAGCTCCGTGCGCGCTTTTTCCGGTTCGGCCATGGTGACGAGCGCGCTGGCGCGGATCAGCCTGGCTGGTAAGTTGGTGGAATCCTCGGCCAGGACCTCGGACGTCGCTTGCACCGCTTGAGCCGGCTCACCACGCACCAGGGCCAATTCAGCCCAGGCCAGCTTGGCGGGCGCATGATGCGGATCCAGGCGCAGAGCCGCCTCCAACTGCTCACGCGCCTTGTCCAGGTTCTGTTGGCCGGTATTGGCCATGTACGCACGGCCGAGATTGAAACGCAGCGCCGGGTCGCGTGGCATTTTTGCGATTAACGGCTGCAACTCGGCCAGCGCAGCCATCACCTGCCGCGGGTCGCCCGGCGCGAGCATCCCGGATTCCAACAATAGGGCAGCGTGCAACGCCATTGCATCTGGATCTTTGGAATCCTCTTTGAGCAATCCAGCGACGATCTTCTCCGCTTGATCGCGCGCACCCTGGGTGGCCAGCACCTGTGCCATCTTCCTGCGATACACGCGAGCCGTCTTCGAACGCGCGGGGCTGTGCCGCTCGCCCTCTTCATACTGCAGGAGCGCCTCAGGGTAATCGCGGACGCGGACATAGAAATCCCCGGCTGCGAGCCTTCCGCCGGGAAAGACTTTGGGATCGGACGTCAGGCGATCGATGGCAGCTCGCGCCTCCGCAGCCCGATGCAAGACAAAATAGTGGAACGCGAGCTGGATCAGGCAGGCCGGCTGCGTCGGGTTATTAGCTATCTCCCGATGCAGAATCTGCTCGGCGAGTTCCGGCCGATTGCCGCGCATGTAGTGCACGTACAAGGCATCGTACAGCGGCGAGAACGTCTTTTGACGATCCAGCTGCGCGCTGCCCAACCTTTCGGCTTCTTCGTCCAGCCTGGCGGCAAACAGCGTCTGCACCAGCGTGAGCGTCAGGTCCGGCTGATCGGGCTGCACCAGGTTCGCTTGCTGGAATTTCAGGATCGCGGCGGACGTGTCGTTCATCGCCAGCGCAATGTTTCCCGAAAAGCGCAGGCCATCGAAGGAACGCGAATCCTTTTTCAAGAGGCGGCCGGTTATGTCCTTCAGATCCGCCAGGAAGACGCGGCCGCCCGGCGGGTCCAGAAGATAGAACGCCAGATCGAGATCGCCCAGTTGAACCACCGCGTCCTGATTCTCCGGATCAAGCTCCATGGCCCGGCTGAAATCCTTGCGCGCCTCCGGCAGCTGGCCTAGCTTGGCGTTCACCAGACCGAGACGATACCAGGCATCGGGCGAGCGGAGGTCCTTGGAGAGCGCGCGCCGATAGAGGATGGACGCTTCCTTATACTGGCCGCGGGCGAAGTATTTATTGCCGTTCGCAACGTACCTCTTGCCGGCGGCCTTGGGGTCGGTATTGCAGGCAGCCAGCAAGATCAGGGACACGGCCAGCAGCCCGTATACTGAACCGCGCGCCGGCAGCACAGTGGGAGACCGGAAGTCGTGCCCGCACGCCTGTCGAAGACGACCCAAAGTTGTCCACGGGATCAACATCGACCTGGAATCTCCCGGCCGTCGCGCCCGCACGCCTGTCGAAGACGACCCAAAGTTGCCCACGGGATCAACATCGACCTGGAAACTCCCGGTCGTCGTGCCCGCACGCTTGTCGAAGACGACCCAAAGTTGTCCACGGGATCAACATCGACCTGGAAACTCCCGGTCGTCGTGCACTGGAGCCCGCAGCCGAGTCGAAGATGAAAGGAAGTTGTGCACGGGGACAACATCCACTCGAAGAAACCCGGACGGGTGGCACGCGAGTAAACGGAGTGGTTCCCACACTCGCTAGTGCCGGGGCCCGCGGAAAACTCTCGCCTTACTCAAAAAAGGTGAAAGGATTTGGACGTTTAGCAGTCCAACGAAGCAGGAGATCTCTTTGCATGGCTGATACCAAGAAATGCGCCCATCCAAGCTGCGCCTGCGTTACCACCGAGAAGTACTGCAGCACTTTCTGCCAGGGCCAAGCCGGCACTCCCGATATCGAGTGCGAGTGCGGGCACCCGGCGTGCGACACGGAAACGGCAGGCTCGGTACACTAACCCGCGGGCGCCGGAGTCCGGCGAAGGTCAGCGCAGCGCCGCCTGCAGCGTTCCGGTTTGCCGCAATAAATCCAGGCGAGCGTTCTCCACGGTGTGCTGCGCATCGTAGAACGCGATCCATTTCTCTTGTTCGGTGAGCCGTGCGTTGTCCACCTGCTGCTGGGTGGCGCGCCCCTCGCCGAGCTGCGCAAGCAACAGAGAAACTTGATCGCGCGTGTAATCCAGGTCGAGACGCGCCACCTCCTGCGCCGATGTCGCCTTCTGCAATTCCCGATAACTCTTCTGTGTGTCGAGCTGGATGCGATTGCTCACTTGCCCCATTTGCGTGCGCAGCTCCAGGATGTCGATTTGCGATTGCGCCGCGAGACCCTTGGAGGCCGATCCGGTGATGAGAGGGATCTGTATGGAGACCCCCAACTCGCCGTTGTTGCGCTGGAAGCGGGTAAAGAAGTTTTGATAATCGGTCTTCGCGAACAGCGCGTATTGCGCCACCAGATTGATTACCGGCAAACGCGCTGCCTCAGCCTCTTTCACTTCGAATCCCTTGGCTCTAAGTTGCGACTCGAGCTTGCGAATATCCTGGTTATTTTGCAAGGCCAGCTCGGTAGCGGCCTGTTCGCTGGCGGGGATTTCAAGAGCCGCGCGCTCTTCGTCCACGGGTTGAACGCGATCGGCCGCGGGGTACCCGAGAACCACGGCGAGCGAAGCCTCCGAATAATCCAGATCGCCGCCTAAGGCCAGCAGCCGCTGACTGGCGCGCGCCAAATCAACCGCGACGCGCTTGTTCTCGATGGGGAGCTGGCGGCCTTCTTCCACTTGCACGCCGATGGTTCGGCTCACGCGTTGCAGGCTTTCCACCTCGAGTTGAAGAGATTGCTTGCTGCGGTCCATTTGTTGCGCATCCAGAAAGAGCGTGGCGGTCTGATAGGCCACTTGATCGCTCTTGGCCTGCGTGTCGAATTCCGCGCCCCGCGCCGTCTCCCGCACGCGAGCCAATTCGTAAGTTTTTGGCCGGTTGTACAGCGACATTTCAGTTCGGGTCTGAATAATGGCGGGCGCGGCGCCTTCGATGCTGGTGGGATAACCCCAGACTTTCGCCAGTCCGCTGCCGGCGTAGAGCTTGGGCACGAATGGGTCCTTGGCGATGCGAATAGCCGCTTCCGCCTTCTGCTGGTCCAGGCGCGACAGCACGAGATCGGGGTTTTCCTTGAGGGCCAGATCCACGGCTTGCCGCAACGTGAGCGGATGCACCTCCGCAAATGCCGCAGCCGCGCTAACACAAAGGAGTATTGTAGATTTCAGCACTCTTCTAGGTTAGCCGAGCCGGGCCTGGAATAACGTTGCCGATCAGCGTGGAATGTCGGCAAATTGGCCGTTCTTGAGGATCAGAAACGAAGCGCGTTGCGCGCAAGAGATGAGCAGGTTCCGCGGAGTGTCCAGGCCCTCATCCGCCAGTTGGAAAGTTCCATGGTGGATCGCAATGCTGGTCTTGGCCGCCAGAATCTCATGCGCTCTCAGCGCCTCATCGGGAGCCATATGCACCGGCGACATGAACCAGCGTGGTTCGTACGCTCCAATCGGCAATAACGCGAGCTGCGGCGATCCGAACTTTTCCCGAATCTGGGCGAAATGGCCGCCGAAAGCCGTGTCTCCGGCGAAATAGATCATGCGGTCCGCCGCTGCGACCACGTATCCGCACCACAGAGTCCGGTTGCGATCGAATATTCCTCTCGCTGAAAAATGAAACGCCGGCACGCAGTGAATGGTGGCGCGGCCGTGTGGCAGCGATTCGCCCCAATCCAGTTCGCGGACGGGGCCGATACCCTGGGATCGCAGCAACCGGGCGACGCCGGTTGGAACGATGAATTGGGACTGTCCGCGATCGGCCAGCCGGCGCAGCGTCGGCAGATCCAGATGATCGTAGTGATTGTGGCTGAGGAGCACGAGGTCGATGCGGGGAAGATCCTCCCACAGAACGCCCGGATTCCTGCGGCGGCGCGGACCGATCCAGGCGAGCGGACTGGCACGGTCGGACCAGATGGGGTCGGTCAAAATGTGGAAGCCGCTTTGCTGGAGCAACAGCGTGGAATGATTGATCAACGTAACCCGCAGCTCACTGCCCTGCACCTCCGGCGGCGGCTTGGATGGCTCGACATCCGGCACGAAACGAGGAGATGACTCGGGACGGCTGGTGAGCTTCCATCGCAAGACGTCAAGAAAGCCGCGGCCGTGGGAAGCGTCCGGATTGTAGAAGCGCTTTCCGTCAAAGTGCTTGGGAAATTCCGGGTCGCTTGTCCCCTCCTTCATCCGGCGTGCTCCAGTACCTTATGCTGGCTTGTGGCCGCGCCGTCCGTGCTTCTTCAGTTCGCGAAAAACGATGGTCGACAAGACGGTGATTCCGCCCAGGACGAAGAACGCGTAGTGAATGCCGTGAATCATTTCCGCGGCGCTGGTATGAAAACGATCGGGAATGAAGAGCGCGGTGAGCAGCGATGCTGTCGCAACGCCGAAACTGATCGACATCTGCTGCGTGGTGCTGGCGATGGAACTGGCGCTGCTGGTCTGTTCCTCGCTGACGTCGGCGTAGACCAGCGTGTTCATGCTGGTGTATTGCAGCGAGCTGAAGAACCCGTAGCAGAACGCCTGCGCCACGATCATCCAAACCGGCGTGCCTACTCCGATGGTTGCGAAAAGCAGAATGAGCAAGCCAAGGATGACGGTATTCGAAATCAGCACGCCGCGGTAGCCAAAGCGGGACAGAATACGCGGCATCGTCATCTTCAGGCTCATGGCGGCGATCGCCTGCGGCATGATGAGCAGCCCGGATTGAATGGGCGTGAACCCGAGACCCACCTGGTAGAGCAGTGGAAGGATGAACGGAATTCCGCCCATGCCGAGGCGGGTGAAAAAGCTGCCGCTCACCGCCGCGCGGAAGGTGCGAATACGAAAGAGGTCCAGATGCCAGCAATGGAAACGCGATCTTCGAGGCGTGAAGGCCATAGCCCGCCAGCAGCGCGATCGAAATCGCCAGCAGTCCCAGGATTTCGCCCACGCTCAGCGTATGTTCGCCGAATACCTCCAGCACATACGACAGCAGCGCGATGCCGGAGCCAAACAGAATGAGGCCGACAATATCGAGTGGATTCGACTTTTCGCGATAGTCGGGCAGATGCAGATAGACCAGGATCAAGCCGATGAGGCCGATGGGAAGATTCACGAAGAAGATGACCCGCCAATGAAAATATCCGACGATCAGGCCGCCGGCGATGGGTCCGAGCATGGGACCAACCAGCCCCGGGATGGCGACGAAGCTCATAGCGCGAATGAGTTCGGACTTGGCAAACGTCCGCACCAGGGTGAGCCGCCCCACCGGCACCATCATGGCCCCGCCGCAGCCTTGCAAGACGCGGCATGCCACCAGCACGTGGATGTTGTTCGATATCCCGCAGAGAAACGATCCCAAGGTGAACAGGCCGATCGCCGACGCGAACACGCGGCGCGTGCCGAATCGATCCGCCATCCAGCCGCTGATCGGAATGAAGACCGCCAGGCTCAAGGTGTAGCTGGATAGCACCGCCTTCATGCTCAGCGGCGCCACCTTCAGCGCCTCCGCGATGGCGGGCACGGCGGTATTCAGAATCGTGGTGTCGAGCGACTCCATGAAGAACGCGACTGCGACCAGCCACGGTAAGAGCCGCTTGGAGGAGATACTCGGTTCCATTACGTGTAATTACGCTCCCTCACGGTCGCGGTTCCGTAAGAGGTATGAGCGCGCGCAGGCGGCCGTCACGCAGGAACAGCCCCGCCCAGACCAGGACGCCAAAAAAGATCGGGAATAGCGTGTCGAATAATGGATCACGGACTCGCAGGTGAGTGGCCACCGCACCGCCCAGATAGCCCGTCAACAAGATCGCGCCCAGGATCGCAGTGCGTGGAACGATATAGACGGCTACGCAGACCAGTGCGACGATCCCGAGAGTTGGGCTCAGTGACAGCGGATAGCCGAGCCGGTTGAACGCTTCCACCACAGCGACCGGCATAATCAGGTGCCCGGCGGCGTCGAAGAGCAGGAACAATATAGCCAGGACGCTGAGGATGCGTCCCGCCCAGAAAGCCTTCTTCGAGGCGAAGACGATCAAGCGGGACCAACCCATTCGGTTTCGAGTGTCGGCGGCCTCAGCAGGGTTTGCATAACCACACAATACTGTTCGGTTTTTTCACGTAATCCACGTAACTGTTCCGGGCTAGCGTTTGGTGCGGCAACATCGAAATGCAGACGAATGCTCTCAAACCCGACGGGCACGTCCTTGGATATGCCAAGGGTGCCTCGGAGATCCAATCCGCCCTCCACCGTGACCTCGATGCGTTCGGTTGCTATGCCCATCGCCGCAGCCACCATCTGACAGGTAATTTGCGCGCAAGCCGCCAGCGCGCCGAGCAAGAGGTCGCCGGAACAGGCGCCGGTTCCGGCCCCTCCCACTCCCTGGTGGGCTTGAGCCTGGTAAATGGCACGCCCGATGTCGACCGAGCAGGCTATGGGGGCATCGGCTTGTCCACCTTTCGCCCGGATCAGGATTTGCGAGGCGTTCGGGTCATTGCGGTATTGTTCTTTCAGCGGTTTCTGAAGCGATCGGAGATCCATGGCAACCTCGTTCTTTTATTCTGCCATCGCATGCTAGCATCAGCATCAAATGCCACAATTCGTCATCGAACGCGAAGTTCCAGGAGGCGGAAATCTTTCCGACGCCGAATTGCGGGAAATATCCCTAAAGATCGGCCGGCGCGCTGCGGGCCATGGGCGCCGAGATCCAATGGCTGCATAGCTACGTCACCGGCGACAAGCTGTACTGCGTCTACCTGGCCCCGGACGAGGAGACCATCCACGAACACGCCAGGCGCGTAGGTCTTCCTTCCAATCGCGTCTCCGCCGTCCGCCGGCTCATCGATCCGTCGAGCGCGGAGTAAGCGCCGGCTGGAGACCGCGTCGGGCGCGAGCGCCTCCTCGATAGCTTTCTCCACCGGCATCGCCCAACCGTCCAGCCAAGCCATGGCGCTCGCCGTATTGGTCAATGCATGCCGTGCTGGGTCGAGAATGGCTTCCAGTTTGCCTTGTTCGGCAGGCGTAAGGGGAGCGCCTATGTTTTGGCGCAGTGCAGATGCCGCGCCTGCCAGCCGCAGTGAACGTTCCGCTTCGAGTTGAGCACCCGCTAAGCAGGCGAAGCACTCCAGGAGTCGGGCAATTCCGCGCTTGTGTTCCAATTCCTGGAACATCTTCAGGCTTTCCCGGTACAAAGAGTGCGCTGTGCGAGAATTCCCTTGTTCCCTGGCCAAGCTTCCCAAGTCAGTCAGTGTGCCAGCGATGCCCCAGCGGTCCGCAAGTTCGCGAAAAATTTGCCAGAGCCTGTTCGTATAAGGTTTGCGCGGCGGCGAAGTCACCCTGCTCGCGGGCCACGTCGCCCTGAGAGTTCAGCGACCAGGCCACGCCCGTCCGATCTCCCAATCCTTGAAATATTGAGAGACACTCCGCGTGCAGGGAGCGCGCTCGGGCATAGTCACCCTGCATTTTGGCGACGCTGGCCAGGTTACTGAGAGAGCGAGCGACCAGCTTTCTGGTCGCCCAATTCTCTCCACAGCACGAGGCTTTCCTCAAACAGAGCGTGCGCAACGGCGATGTCACCCCGGTCCCGAGCATTGACCGCCATTGCATTTAGAGAGACGGCAACGCCCCGCTTATCACCTAACTGACGCGCGATGTCTAGAGCTCTCATTGATAAGTGCGTCGGCGGATGAGTAGTCTCCCTGCGCGACTGCGAGCACGCCTGCGGCAAAAAGAGACGCGTGCGCGCGCCTTGGTGGGACCTGCCGCTCCTGGAAGCTTCAACAGCTTGCCTAGCCTGTCCCGGCCTTCGGCGAGATACTCGCGCGTCTCCCAGAAGCGAAACAGGGCCACGCCGAGGCGCAGGCCCCACTCCGCATCTCCGGTTTCCGTCAGCCACTCCAGGGCAGCGCGAAAATTGTCATGTTCGAGGGCGAAACGTTCCAGCCATTCGGCCGCCTCCGCGCTACCTTGCTCCGTCGCCGCTTCTTCTGCCAGCACCAGACAGTAGGCGGCATGCGCGCGTTTTGTAGAGGCCTCCTCCAAGCTTGCTTTCAGTTTCTCGAGAGCGTACTCGCGAATGGTTTCCAGCATCACGAAACGCGATTCTCCATTGGCTTGCTCCATCTCTGCAGCAGGCTCTTGTCCAGCATGGATGAGGCGCCGTCGAGCAGGTCCAGATCGAGATCGCCCTGGGTATCGCACACTGCCTCCACGCCTTCCAGATTGCATCCGCCCACGAACACAGCTAGCCTGCGGAAAAGCTTCTGCTCGGCGGCGCTCAGCAGATCGTAGCTCCAATCCATGGTTGCGCGCAGCGTCTGCTGGCGCTGCGGCAGGTCCCGCGCGCCGCCCGTTAATAACTGCAACCGGCTGGCCAGGCGCGTCCGCATGGAAGAAGGCGAAAGAACTTTGACGCGAGCGGCCGCCAGCTCAATCGCGAGAGGCAGACCGTCCAACCTGGCGCAAATCTCGGTCACGGCCCGGGCGTTCTCCGCGTTCAATTCAAAATCTGGCTTGGCAGCTACGGCACGTTGCACGAATAGCGCGATCGCTGGGTACTGGGACAGTGCCTCCAGCGGCGGCAGGGAGCGCGAATCGGGCAGCGCGAGCGGCGGCACCGGAAATTCTTGCTCACCGTACACGTGCAGCGCCGAGCGGCTGGTTACCAGGATCTTGAGATTGGGAGCGATGGCCAGGAGCTCCGCCACGGTAGGCGCAGCCCGAATCAAGTGCTCGAAATTGTCCAGGAGAAGCAGCATGGGCGCGCGCCATGAATCCTGCAGGCTTTTCTTGAGGATTTCGAGCGGCGACTGGACCCCCGCTTCCCGAATACCCAAGGTCTCAACGATTACCGAAGCGATCAAGCCCGCATCGCTGAGCGGGGAGAGCGGGATGAAATGAATGCCGCCGGGAAAAATCTCGGCGAGGCCGCCGGCCACTTCCACCGCGAGACGCGTTTTGCCGATCCCTCCCGGGCCGGTGATGGTGAGCAGGCGCACATCCTGGCGCAACAAGAGTTCTTTGGCGGCAGCTACTTCCTTCTCGCGCCCCACAAACGGCGTCCGCTGCACGGGAATATTCGCCGGGCGGGTCTCTACCTGTTGAACTGCCTTTTCCGCGAAATGGTCGCGTATGGCTGCCAGTTCGCGCGCGAGGTCACGGGTGGAAACGTAACGCTTATCGGGGTCTTTCGCCAGACACCGCTCGATGGCCCAACACAGGGGAGCGGGGGCGTCGAGGCTTCGGACTGCGACCGATTCAGCTGGTTCCCGCAGAATGGCCACCACCGTCTCCGCCGTGGTGCTTCTCTTAAACGGGTGCTTCCCGGCTACCATTTCGTAGAGCACCAGGCCAAACGAGAACTGGTCTGACCGAAAATCCGCCTGGCCGTTGCCGGCCTGCTCGGGCGACATGTATTGGAGCGTTCCTACCATCTGCCCCGGATGACTGTGAAACCCGGAGATACTGCGGGTGTCCGCGACCCCGCTACTCGGTGGGGCGAGCTTGGCCAGGCCAAAGTCGAGAATTTTGACGAATCCATCGTCCGAGACCATTACGTTCCCAGGCTTCAAGTCCCGGTGCGCGATGCCCGCTTCATGCGCCTTGGCCAACCCCTCCGCGACTTGCGCCGCGAGTTCAATGGCAGTTCGTATCGGCAGGGCGCCGGCCGCGAGCAGCTCGGCTAGCGTCTTCCCATTGACCAGTTCCATCGCTATATAGTGAGTGGAACCATCCTGACCGAGTTCGTGGATGGTAACGATATTGGGGTGGTTTAGGGCGGATGCCAGGCGCGCTTCCCGCTCGAAGCGCTGCAACCGCTCACGGTCTGCGGAGAACGCAGCGGGCAGGATCTTGATGGCAACACTACGCTCCAGCCGGGTGTCGCGGGCGCGGTAAACTTCCCCCATCCCGCCAGCGCCAATAGCGGCGACAATCTCGTAAGGTCCGAGTCTGGCGCCCGGAGCCAACCCATCGCTGCCTTCTTGCACATCGTCCAGCGGGCCTTCTCCCGGCTCCAGAGCACGGCTTTCGAGGAAACTGCCGGCCTGCCGCTGTGATTTCAGAAGCGAGCGGACCTCGCTTTCCAAGGCTTGGTCGCCCTGGCAGGCCTGCCTCAGGAATGCGTCGCGCTCGCCGGGCTGACGATCGAGCACTGCCTGCAGCAGGCTATCGACTTGTTTCCATCGATTGGAGTGCATCGTCAGTCCCACCCGTCAATTCGCGATAGAGCCAGGCCTTGGCGGTGCTCCAATCACGCAGCACGGTGACGGGCGACACTTCGAGCACCTCGGCGGTCTCTTCTAGGCTGAGTCCGCCGAAGAAGCGCATTGCAACCACCTGCACTTTGCGCGGATCCAGCCGCGCCGGCGCATTCAGCGCGTCATCCAACGCCACCATGTCGGTGGTTCGCTGGCCGCTTGCCACCGCCGCCTCATCCAGCGAAACATGCTCGGCGCCGCCTCCGCGCTTCAGGTTATGACGCCGCGCATGCTCCACCAGAAAGCGGCGCATCAACTGGGCGGAAACAGCGAAGAACCGAGCGCAGTTTTGCCACTGCATGCGCTTATAGTCCACCATGCGGAGGTAGGCCTCATTCACCAAAGCCGTGGTCTGCAGGCTGTGGCCGGGGCGCTCGCGCCGCATGTAGCGCCGCGCCAGGCTACGGAGCTCGTCATAAACGACGGGGGTGAGCGTTTCGATCGCGTTCTGGTCTCCCCCGGTCCAGGCCTGGAGCAGCTTGCTTACGTCGCCGGCAGCCGCCTCCCCAGGTTGTTCCGTCTTCTCCATCGCCTCTGAATTATACCGCCCGCGCCTTACCGCTCAAATTAATCCTTGCCCGATGACGCGGCTTATGGTCAAGACCGCGAAACAACCGCGAAGATTCCATTCGCGTTTCGGGCGCTTGGATCGGACCTTCCCGCGGGCCAATACGAGGTGGTCCGGGCGACAGGAAATGCCGCGAATATGCGGTTGCAGAACATGGTTACCGGGAAAAACGTGTTCATCCATGCAAGAACCTCGATCACGGACCCCAATAATGGACGCGCGCGGCTGGTCTTCAAATGTGCGGGGGAGGAGGGTTGCGCGCTGGCAAGCATCTGGGAAGGCGAGACCGTCTACCTGGACCGCTTTCACGGGAAGTGAACCTGGCAGGACAGCATGGCCAAGCCACCGGGATCGCGACTTGGTCCCGGCGGTGTTCCGTCGGCGAGGCGCGGCGCGTGATGCGGCGGGCACGTAACTGTTAGACTCTGTTTTTGGATACAAGAACGAAAATAGTCCCGCTCCATGAACTCCACGAGCGGCTGCAAGACCGTCCCACACGTTGGGTCTCAGGCTACTTCGATCCCTTGCTTGCTGAACATGTACGTTGGCTCGCCCAGGATCAAGGCCGGGACCCGGAGCGGCTGCTGGTGGTGGAAGTAACTAATCCGGCGCAACCACTGCTTGGGCAGCGCGCGCGGGCTGAGCTGGTGGCGGCGTTATCGATGGTGGACTACGTGGTGCTGGGCAACGGCACGTCGGATCGGCCTACCGATGCCGGCATCACCGAACGCTTCATCGAACACGTGTTGGAACGTCATGCGCAGGAATCGCGCTGATGATCCCGCCACGCGTCTCTCCAGTTCAGATCTTGCCAGTTCAGATCTTGGTTGTAAGACTCGGATCCATGGGGGACGTGATCGCCGCGCTGCCCGCGGTGGCAAGCCTGAAGCACAGCATCCCGCATTCCAGGATCACCTGGGTGATCGATCCGAAGTGGAGCCTGCTGCTTAAAGGCAATCCGTACGTGGATTCGGTGCTGCACCTGGACCGGCGAACATTCACGGGACTGCGGCAGGCGTGGCGCGATCTGCGAACCGCCCGGTTCGATTTTGCGGTGGACTTTCAGGGCCTGGTGAAATCGGCGCTGGTGGCCACGCTGGCGCGGCCGGAGCGCATTTTCGGATTCAACGCGGCGTACGCGCGCGAGTCGCCCGCATCGTGGTTTTATTCCACCAAGGTGCCCATTCGCTCCTATCACGCGGTGGAACGGAATCTGGATCTGGCCGCAGCGGCTGGTGCGTCGAACATTCTGCGTACATTTCCCTTGCCGCCGGGCGAGCAACAGGCCCCATTGCCGGACGGTGACTTTGTGCTGGCCAGTCCGCTGGCAGGATGGGGCGCCAAGCAGTGGCCGCTCGAATATTACGCACAGCTGGCGGAGAAACTGCACCGCGAATGCGGGATGCCGCTGGTGCTGGATGCACCCTACCCGCTGCATGTGCCAGGCACCCAGGCGCATGTATCGACGCTCCCAGGCTTAATCTTCGCCACGCGGCGAGCCACGGCGGTGGTTGGGCTAGACAGTGGGCCGCTGCATCTGGCCGCGGCGCTCGGGAAGCCCGGCGTCGCGATATATGGTCCCACCGATCCAGCGCGTCACGGGCCGTACGGTGGCACCATCGGCGTGTTGCGCTCACCGGAAGCTGTGACCACGTATCGCAGGACGTCGGAGCCCGATGCAAGCATGCGCCAGATTACACCGGCTCAGGTTTTCGAGTTGCTGGATCCGATCCTTTCAGCCGGCGGCGCCCGGGCGGCACATAAAGATCGCTGAGCCGCGCATGAGCGTTTTTCCCAAGCCGTACGCCGATCTGGTGGCGCGCCTGCGAGTGACTTGCGGGTTCATCCTGGTAGCCGCGTTCGCGTGGTTTTCTCGGCCCGATGCTCGATCGTTGGCCTGGGGCTTGCCGGTCTCAGCGCTCGGGCTGCTGTTGCGCGCCTGGGCTACCGGGCACGTGGAGAAGAACCTCCGCTTGGCCGAGAGCGGCCCTTATGCTTATGTCCGCAATCCGCTGTACATAGGGACACTGCTGGTGGCCGCGGGATTTGCAATCGCATCCAGGCAATGGCCCCTGGCGGTGTTATTTGCCGTAGTGTTTCTGTTCATTTATCTGCCCGCGATTGAGCTGGAGGAACAGCACTTGCGGAAGCTGTTTCCCGATTTCGCCGTCTATGCCCAACGCGTGCCCGCGCTGTGGCCGACGCTCGCGCCGGTGCGAAAGCCCGAGCGCTTCCGGTGGGATCTGTACGTTCGCAATCGAGAATATCAGGCGGCGATCGGGTTTGCGGTGGGAGCGCTGTATTTGGTCGTTCGGGCGTTCACACGAGTGTGAACGCGGCACGCAAGAGTGCGTGCGCCACACAGCACTTAGTATCCTAGATATATGTGTGGCATCGTCGGCTATATCGGGAACAGGCGAGCGGTCCCTATCATCCTGGACGGTCTGCGCCGGCTGGAATACCGCGGGTATGACTCGGCCGGTATCGCAGTCCTGAATGGGGACAATCATCTGTCGGTTCGGCGCGCGTCGGGAAAATTGCGCAACCTGGAAGACGCCATCCGCGCGAATCCGATGGACGGACCTTACGGCATCGGCCACACGCGCTGGGCCACGCACGGCCGTCCGACGGAAGAAAACGCGCATCCGCACCGCGACTGTACCGGCGACATCGTGGTGGTGCACAACGGCATCGTCGAGAATTATCTACAGCTCAAACACCAGCTGCAGCTGGAAGGCCACAAGTTCGTTACCGAGACCGACACCGAAGTAATTGCGCACCTGGTGGAAAAGTACAACGAAGGCAATCTGGAGGAAGCAGTCCGGCGCGCGGTACGAGAATTACGCGGCGTGTTTGCGCTGAGCGTGATCGCGAGTTCCGACCCGAACAAGATCGTCGCAGCGCGGATGGGACCTCCGGTGGTGATCGGCCTGGGCGACGGCGAATACTTCGTGGCGTCCGACGTGCCGGCGATCTTGAGCCACACGCGCGACATGTTCTTTCTGGGCGACGGCGACATCGCGGTGCTGACGCCCGACGGCGTGCATTTGACCGATTTCAACGGACGCCCCATCAAGCGCCAGGTGACCCATATCTTGTGGGATCCCATCATGGCGGAAAAGGGCGGCTACAAGCATTTCATGCTCAAGGAGATTTTTGAGCAGCCGCGAGCGGTGCGCGATACCGTGCTGGGGCGCGTGGGACAAGAGACGGGCCGCGTGTTCATCGACGAGATGGACATCAATCCCAAGGCGTTCAAAGAATTCAAGTCGCTCAAGATCATTGCGTGCGGAACCAGCTGGCACGCGGCGCTGGCCGGCAAATTCATGATCGAAAAGCTGGCGCGGATTCCGGTGGAAGTGGATTATGGCAGCGAGTTTCGCTATCGCGATCCAATCGTTTCGCGCCGACATGCTGACGGTGGTGATTTCGCAGTCCGGAGAGACCGCGGACACCATTGCGGCGCAGCGCGAAGCCAAGCCGCATGGCTCCAAAACATTGGCCATCTGCAATGTTGTGGGATCGATGATCACGCGCGAGGCCGCCGGGCACGTTGATGACGCATGCGGGCCCTGAGATCGGCGTGGCGTCGACCAAAGCGTTTACGTCTCAGCTGACGGCGCTGTTTATCCTGGCCATGTACCTGGGCCAGGTGCGCGAGACGCTGACGCCCGAGGAATCGGCCTGCCTGGTGCAGGAGCTGGTGCGCCTGCCGGGGAAGCTGGAGACCGTGCTGAGCCAGGAGGGAATTTACGACGAACTGGTGAAGAAGCTTTTCCGATCCACCGATTTCCTGTTCCTGGGGCGAGGCATCCACTTCCCCATGGCGCTGGAAGGCGCGCTCAAGTTGAAGGAAATCTCCTACATCCACGCCGAAGGCTATCCGGCCGGCGAGATGAAGCACGGACCGAACGCTCTGATCGACGAGAATCTTCCCGTGGTGGTGATCGCGACGCGCGATCCAGCGAGCGAGGACAGCCGCGTGAGGTATGAGAAGACGCTGTCGAACATCCAGGAAGTGAAGGCGCGCAATGGCATCGTGATCGCGGTGGTGTGCGATCAGGACGCCGAAGAAGTGGGCAAAATGGCCGACTACATCATCGCGATTCCGGCCACCACCGAACTGCTGCTGCCGATTCTCGAAGTTGTGCCGCTGCAGCTTCTGGCGTATCACATCGCGGTGCGGCGGGGTTGCGACGTGGATCAGCCGCGCAATTTGGCCAAGAGCGTCACCGTCGAATAGAACTGGGTTGCGCAGGCAAGCTTGAGGCAGTTCATTCACCAGTTGCATGTCGCGACGCACGGCAAAGGATTGTACGATTTCACTCGTGAAATCGAAAGCTGGCTGGGTGGGCACGAAATGACGACCGGGTTGCTGACCGTCTTTTGCCAGCACACTTCGGCGTCGCTGGTGATTCAAGAGAACGCTGATCCCGATGTGGTGGCTGATCTGGCCGATTTCTTCAATCGCGCCTGGTTCCGGAGGATACCGGCTTGTACCGGCACACAGCCGAGGGGCCGGACGACATGACGTCGCATATCCGGTCGGCTCTCACTCAGACCCAGTTGTCTATCCCGATCCACAAGGGCAAACTGGCGCTGGGGACTTGGCAAGGCGTGTATTTGTTCGAGCATCGGGTAAGGCCGCACAGCCGCAGCATCGTACTGCACCTGATCAGCGATTGAGATCGATCCGGGTTTCGAGAAGCAGAGGCAGCGGGCAGTGGCGATGAACGCGGAGCATCGGAGAGGGATGCTTTTCACCGAACGTGGTGGAGCGCCAGCTCTGGGTGAGTCCGGCGTCGTCAGGCAGGATGAGCTTCGATCTGGCCGCGAGTGATCCAAGATGCCAAAACTGCTCGATATCATGCTCGCCGGGTGGTCCGTCCACGTGGTCAGTGATGAGAAAAACGCCGGGCTTTTGAAACTCGACACGGCGGCGGTGCGTGAAACCCGCGTAACGGCATTCGGCTTCGAGAACGTCGCGCGTTGAATCGGTCTGCCAGTCGAGGATGCTTACCTTGGGCTGATGGGTCCACCGAAAAGGCCCGGCCATGACGCCTTGATCGCAGCCATCTATGCGTATGGTGTTATGCGCGGCGGAGCTACGGAACCAGTCGCGCCATTCTGGATCTCCCGTGTAGGTGTAAGTGCCGGGGTCGACCAGTATTTCTTCGCCGCCGGAGCGAACAATGATGCTCAAAGTGTCGGAATGGCTGTGACCGGAGTGCAGCGCACCGAACGGGCCGGCGTCAACGATCGCGTGGGTATCGCCGCAGGTCATCACGGCCATGCCCGCTTCGGGAAAAAGATGTGATTCCCACTTCCCTGCCCCGCATGGGGGTTTTGGACCAACGAGCGGCAAATGTCCACCGTCGTCGTCGCCCAACATCGGCGCCAGGCGCGAAGGTCCGGTAACGGCGTGCAGATACTCGGCCATCCGTTCCAGCTTGGCAAGATATTCCGGATTGGACCGCGCGAAAGCCGCATGCAACGAAAACATATCGAAGAGATAGACCTGGTAATACGTGGATTGCTCGAAGCTGGACCCGTCAGCGCGGATTTGCAGATCCATCTGCTCACGCATGACGCGAGCGCCTAGTTTCTCCCATTTTCCAGCCCGGGAGCATCCGGCGAAGAACCGCCCCAGCGCGTGCAAAGCCAGAGCTTCACCCACCAGATGATTGTTGGGCGAGAAATAGAACGAGAGGTTATTCGCCAGGTGGCAACCATGTAGATACAACATATGGAGCCATCGAGCACGGAACGCGAACGGCAGCTCAGAGCCAACAAGGTGATAGACCCAGATCCAGGACAAGGCTCGAAAGGCGACTTCAAGCGCGCTAGCCCAATTGGTTCCGCGATGAAAAGGGTTGGCGGAGATCCAGCTCTCGATTTGCGCTTGAATTTCATACAGGTACTTAGCGTCGCCCGCCAGCAGCCAGGCCTGCGCCAGAACGATCAGGTGCTGATGGCGGTTCAGTTCCCAGATCACTTTGTGGTCGCCCGCACGCGGAGTGTCCAGGTATGGGATGAGGCGAAAGTAAGCGAGACCGGTCTCAATGCCGCGCAAATAGTCGCGACGCCAGCGGATGTCGCGGCCCGTGTCAATGGTCGTTCCGAAAACTGGAAACTGGTGGCGCTGGATCTGATCGGCGAGATCGATCAATTGTTGGGCGCGCTCGCTCCCGGTAACGCCATTGAGCAACGAGAGGCCGGGAGCGAAGTTCGCATCCAAAGAGGGCGCGGGAGGGAACAGCGTGAGCGCCACATTGACGAGTTCCTGGCGGGCCCGGGATAAAAGCTTCACACCCTTATGTGCGGAATAGCGGGATATTTTCTACGATCGAGAAACGCCGATTTCTCCGAAGTGCAGGCCATGTGCAATGAGATCCGGCACCGCGGCCCGGATGACGAGGGTTATCGGATCGAGGGGCGAATGGGCCTGGGCATGCGGCGGCTGAGCATCATCGATCTGGCCAACGGACGACAACCTATTTCAAACGAAGATGGAACGGTGTGTGTGGTTTTCAACGGCGAGATCTATAATTACCGCGAGCTGCGCGCGTCGCTCATTCGCGGTGGCCACCGTTTCCGCACCCAGAGCGACACCGAGGTTCTGGTTCACCTTTATGAAGAGGAGGGCGTGGAGGGAATCCAGAGTCTGCGCGGGATGTTCGCCTGCGCGATCTGGGATTCGCGCGCGCAATCGCTGCTATTGGTGCGCGACCGCTTCGGCAAGAAGCCGCTGTACTACGCGGCGCTTCCGCAAGGCCTGTACTTTGGAAGCGAGCTGAAGTGCCTGCGCGCGGCTGGAGTTCCGCTGGAACACGACCGCGAAGCCCTGCAGTCTTTATTTCCTGCTCGGTTATATTCCCGATCCCTGGACGCCCTATGTAGCGATTCGGAAAGTGGCGCCCGGCGGCTGGCTACGTTGTCATGCTGACGGCCGGATTGAAGAAGGCCGGTATTGGACTTTGCCGGCGGCGGCCGAGCTGCCTTCCGCAGGTGTCAGCGAACTGGAGGCTTGCGACCAGGTGCGCAATGCATTCGACCAGGCCGTCGAGATGCGGCTGGTTTCCGATGTTCCGGTGGGCGCGTTTCTGAGCGGCGGAATCGATTCCACTTCGGTGGTGGCGTCCATGGCGCTGCAAAGCCCAAACCCCGTGAAAACATTTTCAATCGGATTTGAGGAGCCCGGTTTCAACGAGCTTTCGCTCGCCGCCGCGCTGGCGAGAAAGTACGGGACCGAGCATCATGAGATGATCGTTCGTCCCGATTCCGTGGACCTGGTCTCCAGGCTGGTGCGGCACTTCGATGAACCTTTTGGGGATTCGTCCGCCATTCCCACGTATCTGGTTTCGGAGTTCGCGGCTCGCTACGTGAAAGTCGCGCTCACCGGCGACGGAGGCGACGAGCTTTTCGCGGGCTACGAGAGTTTTCTGGATATCCAGCGGCTGCGGCTTCTGGACTACGTTCCCTCCGCGTTGCGGGCGTTAGTCTCGCGAATCGCCGACCTGCTTCCCTATTCGGCGTACGGAAAAAACTATCTTCGGATGATCAGCCAGCCCACCGCGTTGGAACGCTATTTTGAAAGCGCAGCGCCTCACTATCTTTTGCAGCGCTTGCTGACGCCGGAGTGGATGCCGCCCGCCGACGCCGCGTTTCTTGCACGAACGATGGCGCACAACTTGCGCCCGGAAGGCACGGATGCGCTGACCCAGGCGCTGTACTTTGAAGCCACCGCGAAGCTCACCGGCGACATGCTGGTGAAAGTGGACCGCATGTCCATGGCGAATTCGCTCGAAGTGCGCTGTCCCATGTTGGATCACGAGTTGGCGGAACTGGCGGCGCGCATCCCGCATTCCTGGAAGCTGAAGAATGGCCGGGGGAAAGACATCTTCATTCGCGCGGTAGGGCATCGGCTGCCGCCTGAACTGCTGGGCCAACCCAAGCGCGGATTCGGCGTGCCACTCGGGAGCTGGTTCCGGGGCTCGCTGCGAAGCTTCGTGTGGGACCACCTGACCAGCCGGGCGTTTCTCGACAGGCGAATGGTATCGCCCGAGTTCGTAACGCATCTGCTCGAAGAGCACGATCGCGGACGCCGCGACAATCATCACCACCTTTGGAAGCTGCTGATGCTGGAGTTGTGGTTCCAGGAGGATGGCAGGCTGCGGACAGCAACGGCATCCGCGGAAGCTTGCGCGGTTTGACAGGAGTGTGACTGATGCCGGCCGAATTGGTTTTCTGGATCGCCGTTTTGACACCCCTCTACGCGTTTGCGGGCTACCCGCTGGTTCTGCTTGGCCTGAGCCTGGCTTTTCATCGTGAGGTGAAGAAAGCGCCCATCCGGCCGCTGGTCTCTTTGCTGATTCCCGCGTATAACGAGGCTCGCGTCATCGCGCGCAAGATCGAAAACTCGCTCGCGCTGGAGTATCCCGCGGATCGAATCGAAATCGTCATCGTGTCCGACGGCTCGTCCGATTCGACCGTAGACATCGCGCGGCATGTCGCAAGGGACGCGGGCGGCGTCCGGGTGCTGGCGCTCCACAAGAATCGCGGCAAAGTGGCGGCGCTCAACGCAGCCGTTCCGAAGCTGCGCGGCGAGATCATCGTCTTTTCCGATGCTTCCGCCATGCTGGCGCCCGATTCGGTGGGCCGGCTGGTGGAGAATTTCGCGGATCCTGCGGTGGGCGCGGCGAGCGGCCGCTACCGGGTTGTGAAACCGAACGAGGTGAATATCGGCGGGTCCGAGGACATCTATTGGAAGTATGAGACGTTCCTGAAGACCCAGGAGTCGCGCCTGGCATCCACGCTGGGCGCGCACGGCCACCTGCATGCCATCCGCCGGGAGCTGTATCCTTTCCCGCCCGCTGAAACAATCAACGACGATTACGTCATTCCTCTTTCGGTATTGGGGCGCGGCTTCCGCGCGGTATATGAACCCGCGGCGATGGTCTATGAGGAAGCGCGGGAAATGACGGGATTCAGGCGGCGCATCCGGATCATGGCCGGTAATCTACAGCAGCTCCGGCATCTGGGACAGGTCTTGTCGCCATGGCAGCCGCTGCCCTTATTCTTTTTCCTGTCGCACAAAGTGGTGCGGCTTCTGGTGCCTTTCGCGATGGTCCTCGCCCTGGCCGCGAATCTTTGGCTCCTGGGATGGCAGCCGTACCGCGTACTGCTCTGCGCCCAGCTTCTGTTCTATGCTTTGGCGGTCTTTGGCCTGACCGGACGGCTGCGGCCCAAAGCGCTGCGCCTTCCGTTCTACTTCTGCATGGTGAACAGCGCGGCGTTTTTCGGGGTTTATCACGCCCTTCACTTCGCAATGACGCGGCGCAGGAGCATGGCCTGGAAATGATGTGTCCATATTGACACTTCGTGTCGAGCAGAACACGTGAGCTGGCGCATTAAATCTTCCTGGAATCATTAACTTGCGAATCGGCAAGCCACCTGCATTTCTCTTCCGCGAAGAGGAGAAGAGGCGATGCAGACAATCAAATACCTGGCGATCCTGGTGGCGGCCGCAACCGAGATGGCAGCCGAAAGCGCACCGTCGCGGCGGCTGCTGGTGAACATCCCGGCGCGCAAGATTGCGCTGGTCGAGGACGGGAAGGTCTTGAAGGTGTATCCGATAGCGGTGGGGAAGAAGAGCACGCCGAGCCCGAGCGGCACCTTCCATATCGCGAGCCACGTGGTGAACCCGACGTATTCCCATGCCGGCAAAGTGGTGGGACCGGGGCCGGCGAATCCGGTGGGCACACGCTGGATGAGCATCGGCTACAAAGGCTATGGGATTCACGGAACGAATCATCCCGAATCCGTCGGCCACGCCGCGTCGCACGGATGCATCCGCCTGCGAAATCGCGACGTCGAGGAATTGTTTGAACTGGTGCGAGTGGGGGACGAGGTGGATCTGATCGCGGACCCGACGCCGGAAGAAGCCAGCGTCTTTGGGGAGGGTCGCCGAATTGAGGAAAGTCACCGAGACAATCTACAGGCTAAGGCCGGGGCAGCCGATGGAAGAATCGTTGGAGGATTGCAATGACGTTCCTGAGCGCTTTCGGCGAATTCCCGGAAATGGTGCTGGGTCTGGCCTTCAGCCTGGGGTGCGCTCTGCTCCTCGGCTTCCTTTGCCTGCGATTATCTGGTGGGGCTGATGATGCGTCAACAGTATAATGTGACTATTGATCCTGATTTAACCAATGATCCGAGTCACACTCGCTCTATTCTTTGGCTCGGTACTGCTGTTGGAAGCTCAGACACCCGGCCAAGCACCCTCCATGGGGACCATAACCCAAGCGACGGCGCAACTGGCGGCCCGTATCTCCTCCCTGTTGCCGCGCCGCTCAACCGTTTCGCTCGAGATCGCAAAGCTCACCCTCACCTCCAGCACCCGAGTGGTCGAGCTTCCGCAAGCTGTTGCAGGACGAATTGCGCAAGACGGGCGTGGAGACGGCTGGGCTGGAGACAGCGGCGACGCCGCCTGAACCACGCGTCCGCGTCACGCTGTCGGAGGATGCGCGCGGCTGGCTTTTCGTGGCTGAGGTTTTCAGCGGAGACAATCGGCAGGTTGCGATGTTGCCGTGGTCTCTGCCTTCTTCCGCGCAAGCAAAACCTCGTGTCAGCCTCACCAACAGAATCCTTTGGGCACAGCCGGACCCGATACTCGACGTCCTGCTGGTGGACTCGGATTCAGAGATGTTGGTTTTGAGTACGACCACGGTGTCAAGCTATCGTTCGACGGGCGACAAGTGGACGCCATCCGCGACCGCTTCTCTCGTGCTGCCTCGGCCCCTGCCACGCGACCCACGCGGGCGGTTGGATACAACAGCCGGAGGATTCCAAGCCTATCTTGCCGGTCGGCGACCTGCACCGGCGCCTGGAGCCCCGAACTTAAGTTGACGTGCGCCAGCGGTATCACGAATTGGCCGGGCACCGCCAGGACGCATTGGGTGGTGGATCGAAACGTTTTGGAATCGGACGCTTCCACCCCAGGTTTTGAGGGATGGGGTAGCGACTGGGCGAGCATCGCCGATCCTTGCGGGGCGGGCATAGTCGAAATCGCGAGCAGCCCGAACACCGAACACGACTCGGTCCGCGCATTCCTGATCCGGGATGGCCAAGCCAACCCGGTGAGCGATCCGCTTCCTTTGCCCGGGCCGGTGACGGCGCTTTGGCCGGCGGAGTCGACCGGGCAAGCTACGCTGGTGGTCCGCAACTTGCAAACTGGACAATATGAGGCTTCCCGGCTGGCCCTGGCTTGCACTGAGTAGCCTCCTCATCTCAAGTTCTCTGACGGGAGCAGTGCGTCCGCATTACGGCGGATACGTTGACCGTCGAACTATCCAGCGCCTGGACCACGCTGGATCCCGGCAGTTTCAAAACGGCGCTATCGCTTCCGATCGCCGAGACCTTGGTGCGCGTCAACTCGCGCGGCGAGATACAACCGGTGCTGGCGGTGGCTTGGCAGCACGATCCTGATTTTAAGCGCTGGCGATTCTCATTGCGTCCGAAAGTGACGTTCCACGATGGCGAAGCGCTGACCGGCGCCACGGCTGCGCCTTCGCTGCTCGCGGCATTGAAGCAAATATACGGCGACGTTTCGATTGAGGCGGGAGGCCAGGCCCTAGTGGTTCAGTCCGACCACCCGATGCCGGATCTGCTCGAGGAACTGGCTCTGCCGGACGCCGCGATCTTTCGCAAGAGCGATGCGGATCCGCTGATTGGAACCGGGCCGTTCCGCGTAACCCGGTGGGAGCCGGGCCGGCGTTTGACGCTCGGGGCGTTTGACGACTACTGGGGCGGGCGGCCGTATCTCGATTCGGTGGAGATCGAGTTCGGCTCTGGCCGCGGGCGTGCCGACCTGTTCGATATCCCGGTTGGTCCCGCGCGGCGGATACTTCCGGAAGGTTTGGCGACGTGGTCGTCCGCGCCGCGGTCGCTGGTGGCGATTATAGCGGCCAACGCGGATCCGGTGCTGCTGCAGGCGCTCGCGCTGCTGATCGATCGCGCGCCGATCGTAAATGTACTCGCGCAGCGCAAGGGAGACGCGGCTTTCGGTTTGCTCCCGCAGTGGCTCGCGGGCTACGCGTTCCTGTTCCAGTCGATGCCGGATGTAATGCGCGCAAAGCAGCTGGTGGCTGCCTTGCGACTTGGGTCCGATGAGCCTCAGTTACCCGGCGAACGATTTGTTCCTGCGATCGGTGGCCGAGCGCGTGGCATTGAATGCGCGCGATGCGGGGATCGTCGATCCAGCCCACGTCCAATGCGGAACGGCAATCTGCGATTGATGGAATGGCCGCTTGAGTCCACCTACGCCGCGGGTGAACTCAAGCGCATCGCGGAACAGCTGGGGGCGGGCGATCGGGCCAAGCAGCTGGATCCGGCCAGGCCCGAAACTCTGTACCAGCTGGAGCGATCGCTGCTGGATGATCATCGCATCATCCCGCTGGTTCACTTGCGTGAGACTTACGGCATCGCGCCTCGGGTTCACTTCCAGAACGCCGGCAGCGACTCGTTCACGTTGCATCTGGCCGACTTGTTCAGATTGCATCTAGAAGAGCGTGGCTACTGCCGTGAGCTTTCGAACCAAAGTCTTCCTCAGCATCACGGGCGACTGTGGTGCTGGCCGTGTGGATCGTCGCGGCGGTAGTCTCGACGCTGGTGAGTCAATCGTTCGAACGTAGAGACGCCCAGCGCACGGCGGCCCTAGTGAGCCAATTGCAGCGCGAATTCGATCGACAGAGGCGCGGAAGTGGCGCGGCGGGTGGAAGCGGTGGCTGACTCGGATGAGGTGCAGCGCCTGGCGGTGAATCTCGGCGACACGTCGCAATACTTTGCACTGAGCCCAGACGCTGGCGCAAGAGCAGTCGCTCGATTTCCTGGAGCTGGTGGGGCCGGACGCCGCCATCATCAGCTCGGCCGAGTGGCCGGCGCGCTTCGGATACAAAGAGGAGTGGCTGGCGCAGCCGGTGGATTGGAAAACGCAAGGCGTGTTCCTGAAGAAGGAAGATCTGGCGGACGGCCCAGCGCTGGGACTGATCACCGTTCGCAGCGTGAAGGCCGGGGACAAGATGCTGTATGTTGCCGGAGGCCAGCGGCTGGACAAGTGAGTTTCTGGACTCTCTGCCCGCCGCCGACGGCATGCGGCTGCAGCTCTACCGCAATTTCGAGCCGCTGCTTCCGCCTGAGAGTTTGGGATCGAAGCTCGCCGCCGGCCTGGTGGAAGACGTCCGCCGACAGCCTCGGCAATTAACGCGGAGTGAGCGACGCCGCCACCATCACCGCCATTCCGCTGCGAGGCCGCGACAAGCAATTGCTCGCGATATTGCTGGTCGAAAACTCTCGCGCCGAGCTGGCCAGTCTCAGAACGATACATTCAAGGAGACGGCGGGGTTGGTGGGTGGCGCGGGCGTGCTGCTGGGATTGATGCTGAGCTTCTGGACCGCGTCGCGCGTCACGCGTCCGTTGCGCGATCTGGCGTCCAGCGTGCGAGAGAGTCGCGATGGGCAAGTGGGACACGCGCGCCCAACGTATCGTCGTCGGACGAAGTGGGACAATTGGCGCGCGATTTCAACGGCATGACGGAGCAATTAGTGGAACAGCGCGATCGCATGATCCAGGCCGAACGAGTGGCGGCGTGGCGCGAGCTGGCGCGGCGGCTGGCGCATGAGCTCAAGAATCCACTGTTTCCGCTGCAGATCACGATCGAGAATTTGCAGCGCGCGCGGGAGGCTGTCAGCCCGACCAGTTCGACGAGGTTTTTCGGGAAAGCACTTCGACGCTGCTGGCCGAGCTCGGTCACTTGAAGACCATCATCGGGCGCTTCAGCGATTTCGCCAAGATGCCCGCGCCGCAACTGGAGCCGGTGGACGTGAATCGAAATGGCGCGCGAGGTGATCCAGCTTTTCGAGGCGCAACTGCAGGGCTCCCGGGCAGCCGCCGATCGAAACGAAATTGCAGCTCGACGTCGGATGCTAGGCGAGGTGCCGGCCGATCCGGACCAGTTGCGCCGGGCATTGAGAAATTTGGTTTTGAACGCGCTGGACGCCATGCCGCAAGGCGGAGCGCTGACCATCCGAACAGCGCGGCACGACGGCAAAGTGGCCATGGAAGTATCGGACACCGGCGAGGGGCTGACGCCCGAAGAATGCGACCGCCTGTTCACGCCCTACTACACCACCAAGCAACACGGCACGGGGCTGGGACTGGCCATCGTGCAGTCGGTGGTGAGCGATCATAAAGGCACGATCACGGTGCACAGCGAGCCGGGCAAGGGCACGACATTTCGGATCGAGTTGAAGACGACCACGTGAGCAAATTGCTGCTGGTGGACGACGACGCGAATACGCTGGCATCGCTGGCGCGGGCTTTTCGCCTGGCCGGGCATGAGGCGGTGGTGTGCGATCAAGCCGACCGCGCGCTGGAACTCGCGAAGGCGCAGCGCTTCGACGTGATTCTCTCGGACGTCGTGATGCCGGGCAAGGACGGGCTCACGCTGCTGGCCGAATTGAAGGCGGCGGGCGTGGCGGCGCCGGTGGTGATGATCTCCGGGCAGGCCAGCATCGAGATGGCGGTGCGGGCCACGCGTCTGGGCGCGGTGGATTTTCTGGAGAAGCCGCTCTCCACCGAAAAGCTGCTGGTCACCGTCGAGAACACGGTGAAGCTGGCGCGTCTGGAAGACGAGAACAAGCGCCTGCGCCAGCGCGCAGGCAAGCAGGAATTGATCTGGAAATCGGCGGTGATGCAGAGCGTCATGGCGAAGGTGGAGCGCGTGGCGGCGAGCGAAACTCGCGTGGCGATTCTGGGCGAAACCGGAGCCGGCAAGGAGCTGATCGCGCGCACGCTGCATGAGAAAAGCCAGCGCCGCAATGGCCCGTTCATTACGCTGAACTGCGCGGCGGTGCCGGCGGAACTGATCGAATCCGAGCTGTTCGGGCACGAGAAAGGCGCGTTCACGGGAGCGGCCACGCGGCACGCCGGCAAGTTCGAACAAGCGCACGGCGGCACGCTGTTCCTGGACGAGATCGGCGACATGCCGCCGCATCATGCAGGCCAAACTGCTGCGCGTTCTGGAGCAAAAGGAAGTGGAGCGGATCGGCGGCGACCGGCCCATTACCGTGGACGTGCGCGTGATCGTGGCCACGCACCGCAATCTGGACGAACTGGTGCGCAAAGGCGAGTTTCGCCAGGATCTATACCATCGCGTCTTTGTGTTCCCGATCGTCCTGCCGCCACTGCGCGAGCGCCGCGAGGATATCCGGCTGCTGGTGGATTTCTTCGCGCAGGCCGTCGCGGAACAGAACGATTGGAAGCCGCGGGAAATCGCGCCGGAGGCGTATGCGGAATTGGAGCGCTACTCATGGCCGGGCAATGTGCGCGAGCTGCGGAACGTGGTGGAAAGGCTCTTGCTATTGACCGACGACCGCGTGGATGCCTCCACCGCGCGCCTGGCGCTTGCCGTTCGAGGTCGAGCGCGCGCCTCACATCCGCGCCGATCACTCGGTCCGCCCTTTGTCGGAACGCATGGACGCGCACGAGCGCGAGATCATCGTGGCCGAGCTGAAGAAGCACAATTACAAGATGACGGACACCGCGAAGGCGCTGGGGCTGGAGCGGAGCCATCTTTACAAGAAGTGCCAGCAATTGGGCATCGAGCATCGCAGCGCGGCGGGATAGGAAACTGGCAGATGTATAGAATCTGCCAGATTTGCTAAAATTGGCAGCATGGAAGCATTCACCGTAAAGCTGGATGGTTCGGGAAGGATACTGCTCCCCGCCAAAGTCCGCAAGCAGCTCAAATTGCAGAAGGGATCGGAGCTCATCGCGCGCTTGAAGAAAGAACAACTCGTGCTTCAGACTCGAGTCGCAGGCTCTTCGGGAAGCGCAGGCATATTTCTCCCAGTTTCGCCGGAAGGCGGCAAGCTCTTGTCGGACGAACTGATCGAGGATCGGCGCAAGGAGGCGCGGCGTGAACTCGATGACTGAGTATGTTTTAGATTCGACCGCCCTCATTGCTTTGGTGCAGTTGGAGCCCGGCCATCAGCGCGTGGCGGAACTCATGGAGAAATCCGCCATCAGCGCTGTGAATCTGGCCGAGACCGTACACAAACTGTTCAGAGGGGCGCTCACCGGCGGGATTCGTGGATCTCGGCCCATTGGAGCTTGCGGTCGAAGATTGGACAGAAGACCTGGCATATCGGAGCGCGAATTTACTCGATTCAACAAATCGCACGGGCTCTCCCTCGGCGATCGGGCGTGCCTCACCCTGGCGAAGCAACTCCGCGCCACCGCCGTCACCTCCGACCGCGCATGGCGGCGCGCTTCCGTCCTTGGGCGTTCCTATAATGATATTTCGATGAGAATCGGCGTCTTCACCGCACTATTGAGCAAGCTTCCGCTGGTCCAGGTTCTCGAGAAGCTGCAGAGCCTGGATATCCACACCGTGGAACTGGGCACCGGCAATTATCCGGGCGATCCGCACTGCCCCTTGTCGATGCTCACCGATCGCAATGCGCTGCGGGAGTTCAAGCTGAAACTTGAAGATCGCGGCTTTTCCATCAGCGCGCTGAGCTGCCATGGAAATCCGCTGCATCCGAATGCGGCTGTCGCCAAGGCTTACCAGGAGACCAGCCGGAAGACCGTGCGCCTGGCCGAGAAGCTGGGCGTGCCCGTGGTCATCGATTTTTCGGGCTGTCCCGGCGACAGCAATAACGCCAAGTATCCGAACTGGGTGACGTGTCCGTGGCCGCCCGAGTATCTGGAGGTTCTGGACTGGCAGTGGGAGAAGAAAGTGGCGCCGTATTGGACCAGGCACGCGCAGTTCGCCAAGGACCACGGCGTCAAGATCGCCATCGAAATGCATCCCGGCTTCGTCGCTTACAGTCCGGAGACGCTGCTGAAGCTGCGCTCCATCGCGGGCCCGAGCATCGGCTGCAATTACGATCCCAGCCACATGTTCTGGCAGGGCATCGATCCGATTGCAGCTATCCGCGTGCTGGGCGATTCCATTTTTCACGTGCACGCCAAGGACACCCAGATCTACGCGGCGAATCTTCCGAAGACCGGAGTGCTGGATACGAAAAAGTACACCGACGAACGGAACCGCTCCTGGATTTTTCGCACGGTCGGCTACGGGCACGCGTACGGCTGGTGGAAGGAATTCATTTCCACGCTGCGCATGTACGGGTACGACTACGTGCTCTCCATCGAGCACGAGGACTCCTTGATGTCGCCGGAGGAAGGGCTCGCGAAGGGCGCCGCGTTCCTGAACGGGATCGTGATCAAAGAGAAACCGGCCGCCGCCTGGTGGGTTTAGAGAGACAAAGCCTGGTGGGCCTAGCCGCACGCCGCGACGAACCACCCGACAAATTGCGGAACTTGGCCGGCGTCATGCCCGAGTGCTTCTTGAACAGAGCGCAGAAGTGGCTTTGATCGGAGAATCCGCAGGTGCTCGCGATTTCGGCCAGGGAAAGCTCCGAGTGGGAGAGCAGTTCGGAAGCATGCTCGATGCGCCGCTTGCGAATGTATTCTCCGATCGTCATGCGATAGTGCTTGTGGAACTCGCGCGACAGATGCACCGGATGCACTCCGGCGATGGCCGCCAGCGCACGTGAGACCGGGCGCCTGGAGATAGGAATCTTCGCAGCAACTCGCGCACCCGCCGCAACCAACCCGGCGCGTTCGAGCCATGCAGCTTCGTCGGAAGAGCGCGCGCTTTCGGCCAGCATTTCGAGCAGCACGCCTTCCATCGCCAGCGGAGCGACGATCGTCTTGCGACATAAACTCGCGCATCACGCGATTGGCGAGCCACGACGACAGCGGTCCTGTGACTTCGCGCGGCTCCGCTAGACAGCGCGCATGCTCCTCACCCAGCCGCTGAATCGCGGCCGGCTCGATCTTCACTCGCAGCATACGCACGGCGGTGGCGAATTGATTCTCGTGGCGCTCGCCGGCCGGCAACAGATGCAACGCACCCTCGCACCACTGGAACTCACGATGCGAATGCTTCTCGCTGTACGTGCCGGAAAGAACCAGGGTGAGATAGCAATTCGCGTGGCAATGCCGCGGCAGCGACACTCCTTCTGCATACACAGCTTCGGTGAGAGAAAATCCCGCGATGTCGCGGCGGCGGATGGTGCTTCCAGCGGTGTCCGTCACGGGACAAGAACTACTGGGTATGGAGACCGGTTCACGAGCACTCATAAAATGTTGTACGTAGCCGCGGTAACGTTTTCGTTTGCAGAAAACTGCGTTCATACGCATGATTCCCACGCGCGAACACCGGTTCCCAAAAGCGAACATAGGCCTTGAGAAATGATTTATGCCGGCGAGGTTAAGGGGAGCGCTAAACCGATCCAAGCAACGTTCGAAACTGGAAACGTTACTTGAATTCGGGGCTGCTGGCGTTGGCGGCTTCGGCGGACCAATTCTGGTGAATGAGTCCGTTCTGGTCGGTATAAAAGGTGCGCCGGCCGGAGGTATTGAACACCTTGGGATTTGCGTTGAGTGTGTAGCCGGAAGGCGTGGCGGTCATGGTGAAAATGTATCCGTCTTTGTCGCCGACTGCCAGCGCATTCGGAATCAGGTCGGCAGCCTGCGGCCCGGGTCCGCCGCTGGCGGGCGGCCCTAACTCGGCCAGCGTGGTCGCGAATCTCTGGAACTGCGACATGTACTGGACCTGCATGGTGTTAATGGTCTGCAATTCGCGGATCACGGCCATCTCGTTGGCGTTCATGCGCGCGCTGCCCAGTTTGGGAACGGCGATGGCCAGAATAATCAGGATGATCGCGATGACGATCAGAAGCTCAATCAGCGAGAAACCGCGTGCGCGGCGGCGTTTCGGAAACTGCACCATGACAACAATTATGACGCGAAACCTAGCCGGAGCGTGGAAGGTCCCTTGCCAGGGCTAGGGCGCCGAGTACGCCTGCGCGCGTCCTCAGCTTGGGAGGCACGATATCAGGAGGCTCCAGGTATCCGTTCAACAACTCGGCGACGCGGCTACGGACCTTAGGAAACAACTCTTCGCGCTGCATAACGCCGCCACCCAAAACGATGCGCTGGGGCGAGAGCGTGCAGGTCCAGTTCACAATGCCGAGCGCCAAATATTCGGCTTCCAGGTCCCAGGCCGCGTGACCGTCGGGAAGCAGATGCCCCGGCGTCCCCAGCGCGCCTCCATGGCTGGGCCCGCGGCCAATCCCTCCAGGCAGTCGCCATGATAGGGACAATTGCCAGGAAACGGATCGCGTGCGCGATCATGCGGCACGCGAATGTGGCCCATCTCGGGATGCAGCCGCCCATGCAGCAGGCGGCCATCAATGAATGCGCCTCCGCCCAGGCCGGTGCCAACGGTGACATAGAGGAAGCTGCGCAAGCCGAGCGCGGCGCCCCACTGGGATTCGGCCAGCGCGGCGGCGTTCACATCGGTGTCGAACGCGATGGGTGTTCCGAGCGCCCGGTGAATTGTCCCGGCAAAATCGAAGTTCCTCCAGTGGCGTTTGGGCGTGGAGGTGATGTAGCCGAAGGTGGGCGATGCAGGATTTGGATCGATAGGCCCGAACGAGGCGATTCCAATGGCCGCCACCGGCTGGCGAGCCCTAAAGAAATCGATCACACGCCCGATAGTTTCTTGAGGCGTCGTGGTGGGAAATTCGGCAAACTCGGCGTCGTCGGGGCTGCTTCCGGTCGCGCACACAAACTTCGAACCCCCGGCTTCAATTCCCCCCAGACGCACCATTTATTTAGTTTAAGGGGACTAGTACTCCGGGACGAGCACAACAAACAGAGACCGGGTACAATGAAAGCATCCATGAAATTATCTGCATTTGCCCGTGTATTGGCTCTTTCCGGCCTCGCCGCCGCCGCTATTGCGCAGCAACCTTCCCCCGCCGCTCCTCCGAAACCCCCAGCTCCGCCTCCTCCAGCGCTGGCCCCAGTAGCCGCTCCTGAAAGCAATCTCGCGCCCGACGCAGTGGTTCTCACCATCGGCAGCCAGACCATGACGCGCGCTCAGTTTGAAGTGCTCTTGTCGGCCCTCGCGCAAAATGGCCGGCCGGCGGCCACAGCAGCCCAGAAGCGGCAAGTGGCGGAGCAGTACGCCGAATTGGAAACGATGGCGCAGGAAGCCCGCAAGCGCAAGCTGGATGAGAGCGCCGAAGTGAAACAGATGATGATCATCCAGGGCGACAGCTATCTCGCCAATGCCCTGGCCAAGCGGATCTCAGACGACACCCACTTCACCGAGCTCGATCTGCGCTCGTATTACGACACCAACAAAGGTGAATTCGAAGAAGCCAAGGGCAGCCACATCCTGATTCGCTTCAAGGGATCGTCCGTGCCATTGAAGCCGAACGAGAAGGATCTCACCGAAGCCGAAGCGCTGGCCAAGGCCCAGGACCTTCGCAAGCAAATCCTGGCTGGCGCCGATTTCGCCACCCTGGCGAAGGCCGAATCGGATGATACGGGTTCCGCCGCGAAGGGCGGTGAGTTGGGCAGCTTCAAGCATGGCCAGATGGTGGCGCCGTTCGATCAGGCCGCGTTCTCTTTGCCGGTGGGCGAAGTCAGCGAGCCGGTGAAGACACCCTTCGGCTATCACATCATCAAGATCACATCGCGAACTTCCAAGACCTTCGACGAAGCCAAGCCACAAATCGAAAAAGAGCTGAAGCCGAAGCTGGCCAAGCAAGATGTGGAACAGATCAAAGCGCATACAGCCGTCACGCTCAACGACGCGTATTTCGGCAAAGAAATCCCCGGGGGTAATCCGCCGGGTGTGCCTCCGGTCCCGGCCCCCGGCAAGTAAGGACCGGCACTCGAGCGTTAAGCTCTAGCGCATGCGCGCGGCCCAGGCGAGAAAACGCGTCAGGTCGCGGCGATGCTCCCAAATAAAACGCCAGAATTCGCCCGTGCCGATCCGATCGGCCGGAGTGCCCCAATAGGTTTCCATGCGCCAGCGCAAGTAGGGGCTGCGCCAGGGACAAAATCGATAGCCCTTGGTAGCACGCCACAGGAAAGTAGCCGCGCGCCAGGGGAAGCTCAGCATCACTTCAGTTCGAGTCATCACTTCAATTCGATCATCACTTCAATTCGATCATCACTTCAATTCGATCATCACTTCAATTCGATCATCACTTCAATTCGATCATCACTTCAATTCGATCATCACTTCAATTCGATCATCACTTCAATTCGATCATCACTTCAATTCGATCATCACTTCAATTCGATCATCAGTGCAGCTGGCTCACGCTTTTCTTGGACGATGAGTCCGGAGTTGCGTAGTAGCCCGTGCGCGTACGCACCACCGGATGCCCCGGACCGTTCACGGTCACTTTGATCTGGCGGAAGCTGCCATCCATCGCCTGGACCGTGGGTGAGTAACCGATGGTGTACTGATTGCGAATTTCGTGCGCCACCTGGAGAGCGATGGCGTCCACGTCGGCTGTTCCCTTGGGATAGAAAGCCAGGCCGCCCGAATCGCGGCTGATAACATCCAGAGCGCGCTTGGCCAGCCGCGCCTCGCGATGCTCTTCCTCGTTCAGCAAACCGATGGAGTACACCAGCACTTCATTCTGCTGTGCGCGGCTCACCAGCTTTTCCAGACTGATGGTGCTCGCGTTATCGTTGCCGTCGGTGATCACCAGCAGAACTTTCTTCTGGCGATGGCCTTCCTTCTTGAGATAGGTCATCGAAGAATCGATGGCTTCGCGCATGGCCGTGCCGCCGCGAGAATCGATGCGAGCCACGCCTTCTTCCATTTTCTTGATGTCGCTGGTCAGGGGAACGTCCAGAAAAGGGTCGTCGTTGAAGTTGACGATGAAGACCTCGTCCTGGGAGTTAGAGGCTCTCACCAAATCGAGCGAAGCAGCCTCCACTTTCTGCCGTTTCTCGCGCATGCTGCCGCTGTTGTCGATGATGATGCCAAGCGAAATGGGAACGTCCTCCCGGCGAAAGATCTTAATCGGCTGCTCGACGCCGTTCTCGAAAACCTTGAAGGCCTTCTGCTGCAGATCGGTCACCAGCTTGCCGTCCTTGTTCACAACGCTCACCGGCAGCACCACTAAGCGCGTGTCGGCGGTAAAGGTGGGATCTTCGGGAGAGGCGGAGGGAGATGACGGGGCTTGGGCCCAAACAAAGCAAAAGGAAGCCAGCAGGGATAGGGCAGCGCAACTACTGAGAAGGCGCATAATACCCGAGGCGGAAAAACGCCTTGAGCGGAGGAAGGCCGCGCGGCTGCACCAGCTTGACGGTGACGTGACGATACTTGCCGTCCCGCGCCTGGTTGGTGGAGGAGTAGTAGAGCACGTACTGATTGCGAAGTTCGATTCCAATTTTTGCGGCGATGTCGGCAAGTTCGTTAAGGTTCTCCACATTGTAACTGCGGCCGCCCGTTAGCTCGGCAACTTCACTCAACAGACTCGGGCCCATTTGCTCTTCGGGAGTTCGTCCGCGCGATCCAATGGGTTCGAAGATGCCGATTCCATAGATCTGCACGTCGGCTTCGCGAACCGCGTTTTTGATCTCACTTTCAGTATAACGGCTGTTGTTGTCGCCGCCATCGGAGATGATCAAAATGGCTTTGCGGGGGTTGCGCGCCTTCTTCATCTGGTTCATCGCCATGTAGACGCCATCGAGTAGCGCGGTCTTCCCCTTGGACTGAGCGAATTCCAGGCGGTTCTGAATGTCTTCGGTATCGGCGGTGAAGGGAACCACCAGCTCAGGCCGGTCGTTAAACTCCACCAGGAAGAATTCATCCTCCGGATTGGCGGTCTTGAAGAACTGCACCGCGGCCTGCCGGGATTTTTGCAGCTTCGGTCCCATGCTGCCGCTGGTATCGAACACCAGCCCGATGGAGAGCGGGGCGTCTTCGCTCGAGAAGTCCCGAATCTTCTGTTCGATCTTGTCTTCGAACAGGCGGAAATGCTCCTTTTCGAGACCGGTGACGAAGCGATTCAGAGGATCGGTGACCGTAACATTGATCTGGACCAGCGTGGTGTCCACGCGGAGGCTGCCGGCACGCTGTTCCAGCACCGCTGCCGGGGTGTCTTTCGCGGGAGTTTTGGCGCCGGGGGAAGTGACGGAGGGTTTGTCGTCGTCAGCCGAACTGGCCGCGGGCAGAACGAGCATCAACCCAACAAGCGGGATTAGAGATGCAAGAAGGCCGAAGCTTCCAACCCGTGCTAAACCGCGCGACACCGTAAATTCACCCGCTAACTATACAACTTTTTACAGTATAACATCGCCTACACGGGGTGAATATGACAATTTGAATTCCTCCGCGGTGGCCCGCGCCCAGGCTTAGGTTCGCATGCGCGTGAAGAAGTACATTCCCGCCATCGCGAATATTAGGTCCGGCGACCAGGCCGCCAGCGCGGCCGGCAGCAGATTCACATCGCCCAGTTGCTCGAAGAGCTTGCCGAGCGTCCAGTAGGCGATGGCGATGGTGAAGCTGACGCCTACGCCCGCCATGGCGCCTTTGTTACCCGCCAGAAACGCGAACGGCACAGAGATCAGCGCCATCACCAGTGCGAAGAGCGGCAACGCAAACTTGCGGTAAAAGCTCACCTGCAAGGTGATGGTGTCGATGCCGCTGCGCTGCAACTCGCGAATGTACGCCCCCAGTTGCTGGTAATTCATCTGCTGATCCTGCAGCACCTCTTGCAGGAAGTAATCGGGCTTCTCGTCCAACTCCTTAAACGTCGCGGTCTGTCCGGTGAAGTTGCTAAATTTCTCGTGCCGGCCCCCGGGATCGTCACGGCTCCAGCCGTTTTCGAAAACCCAGGTTTCGAGCGTCGGCTCCCAACGCGCCTTCTCAGCTGAGATGTGCTTGCGAAGGCGGAAATTCGCCGGATCCAACTCGAAGACTTGCGGCCCCAGCATCAGCTTTTGCGCCCCGTCAATATACTTGAAATAGATAACCTTCGGATCGTTGTGCGCTCCGGGGTCGAACACCCAATGCCGGTCCGGATGCAGGTAGGTCTGCACCGGTTTACCCTTGATCTCCTTCCGAATCGCGTCCTGTTTGCGATTGGCGTCCGGCACATAGTAGTGCGCGAAGGCGAATAAGCCGCCGCTCATCATCAGCGCCATCGCCAGCACTGGAAGCGCCAGACGGTACAGGCTGACCCCGCTGGCCTTCATGGCCGTGATTTCGTTGTGCTTGGTGAGAATACCGAAGGTGATGAGAACCCCCACCAGGACGCTCATGGGCGCAAGCTCGAAAATCAGCTCCGGCGTGCGAAAGAAGAGGTAAGTAAACACGCGTGTCATCGCAATGTTGTTTTTCACGATGTCGCTCAACAGATCGAAAAACTCGTAGACGTGCGTCATGAGCACGAAGCCCACCAGCAGCAGCCCGAACCAGAACAGGAAACTTTGCAATACGTAGCGGTCCACCACTTGAGGGAACAGGAACATACGCCAGCCGCGGCTGCGCGACCGTATCTGCGCGGCGGCCGAGGGAAGCTTGCCCCTCAAAGCAGTCCACACGGCGGCTGCCCAGCCCGTAAGGGCGCCAATCAAATCGCGATCGCCGGGCCGCTCCATACGAGCCAGCAGGAACACGCCGGCCAGGGCGAAGATCGTGTTCGGGATCCACATCGCGATGCCCACCGGGAGTTTTCCCGTCTGGCCCAGCCGTTGGCCTGCGATCAACCCCATCCAGTAGACGAACGCGAGCGCCACGGTGATCACAAAGGCGCCGGATTTGCCGCCCTTGCGGGAGGAAATCCCGAACGGAATTCCGATCAGGGCGAGCAGGAAACAGGCCGGAGGCAACGCCAGCCGCCGGTGCAGTTCGATGCGCGCTTGAATCACGTTATCGCGGTCGAGCGTCTTGTCATGATAGGCCAGGCGATAGAGTGGAATGGTGTCGATTTCGGTGTAGCCCTTGGCGTGTATCTCATTGGGCTTGGTGGCTTCCAGAATCTGCGCGCCCGCGGGCGCTGAGGTGGCATAGTAATCCGTGGGATCTTTCCCTACGTCGTAGGTGGCGCCGTCCTGCAGCGTCAGCTGGATCTGATTGTGCGCCACATCCGGAACGGCGATGGCGTGGGCAGCCACCGTAACCGTGGGCCCATCGCCCCGGTCGTGATCGGTCTTCTTCTGTTCCTCGGGCGCCGTTGTATCGGCAATGAAGACGTTGCGCCAGCGATTCGGCGCTCCAGGAGTGACGTCGCTGATGTAGACAATCCGGTTGGGAAAGTCTTCGTTGAAGACTTGCGGCAGCACCTCGGAAGTCAGCTCGGCCGCCGACAGCTGATTCAAAACCTTGTAAGTTCTCCAAGTGGCGTAGGGCGTCAGCCAGAGCGAGGCGGCGAAGGTGATCAGCATCGTGAGCGTTGCGAACAACAAGACGGGCGGGATCACTTTACGGCTGGGAACTCCGGCGGCGCGCATGGCGACGATCTCGCCATCGGCCGACATCCGGCTGAGCGCGATTAGCACGCCTGCCAACACGCCGAGGGGCATGGTAAACGACAGCGTGAAAGGAATCGCCAGCACGAACAGATGCGCGACGGTGGACGGCGGCGCCGAGCTGCGTACCAGGATTTCGAAGAGCTTGCCGACGCGCTGCAAAAACAGCACGAACGTAAAAAGCGTCGCGCCAAATATCGCGCTCTTGGCAACCTCGCGAAAAATCGCGCGAAACAGCAGGCCCATGGTTAAATGCGCGGCCGCTTCCCGCTGCCCGCGCTGGCGATTGGCTGGTTGGCTTGTTGGCTGGTTAAAGCGGGCGGCGGCACGATGGGCGGTTTCGGAGTTTCTTCCTGCTTGGCCGGTTCCAACTCCAGCTCTTCAAACAGCACGGCCGGCGCAATCACCGCCGCAGTGCTGGTGAACGTCCCCGCTCCCACCAGCGCGAAGGGAGCGTTCGAATCGATCAAATCGAAGACGTAGTTTTCGTCCGACGCCGCCACAATGTCCTTGAAGGAACGGGTGGTGACTCCATGGAACAGAAGACCGCGCACCAGTTCCTCGCGTCCATCCGGATAGACCTTGTAAGCCAGCAGCGGAGGAGCCACCATATGGGATCCACCGGCGGCCTGCGCCACCCTTTCCAGTTCATTGATCGACGCCGTGGACGGAAAGTCCAGCTTGCGCACCAGGATTCCGTAGGGCTTGTTGCCTTCGCGGCACATGTCGATCAGCTTCTTCTTCATGTCGGCCGCGGGCGTGGTCTGGGACGCGCGAATAAAGAGATTGCCGAAGCCGGGTGAGCGCGTACCGTATGCGCCGGCCATTCGTGCGTGGCCGTTGGAACCCGGGTAATCCTTGAACACCGGCGTACGCGTGAACAGAAGCGTTTTCAGTACGCCCTTCTCCACCAGCGTGAGCGGCTGAGGGGCGACGCCCTCCATGTCGTAGAGGTAATGCCCCAGCAGCGTGTGCCCGCGATATTGCGTCTGAGTGGGATCATCCACCACGTCCATCCATTCCGGCAGAATGCGGGAGCCGATCTTGTTCTCCAGCTCGCTGGGCGAATAGCGCGAGGGCCGGCCGGGATCGGTCACCGGTTTTCGCGTGATCTTCAAGTTGTCGCCCAGCAACTGGCCGAATAACTGGGCGGCCGCGGACGCCTCAAACAGCACCGGGCCATCATAGGCTTCGCCGATCGGGGACTGGCTGAGGGTGGTGACATTTTCGCCCACTGCCTTGATTTCGCGCGTCAGGACGTCTTCGGATGGAAGCCCATCCGGGCTGAAGGCTTGAAAAACTTGCCCGTCCCGCACCTCGGTGCCGTCCGGCGCCAGGCCGTGCCCCGCCATTCTGATATACGCCACGTCTTCGGGAGTTCGCAGTTCGGCGCCTTCCGAAGTAACGATGTAGTTGGTGGATTGCGAGCTGTGCATCTCCACGCCCGAGCTCAGCACTCTCGGGTATCGGTCGAAGATTGCGGACAAACGGATGGCTTCACTCTTCCAGGACTCGGAAGCAAAAGGCTTGCGCTCAATGGGCAGAATCAAGTGCGCGGCCGGGGCCGGGGAAAAATCGGGCAGCGCGTCGGTCTGGCTCATGTTCTTGAGCGACGACCGCTTGCGTGCGATGGCATCCTCCGCGGTCTTAAAGGCCCGATCGCTGGCCAGCCAGAACACTTGCCGGAAAGCCAGATAGTCGTTGTCCAGCGGCAGGCGCGGCGGGTCGTAGCGATTTCCGCCGTACGCTTCCGAGTAAATGTGATCGGTATTATCGAAGCTGACTTTTCCCACGCGCATCTCAACGGAAGGAACCCGAAAAGCCTGGATCACTCTCCGCAACCAGCGCGCCCAGCGACGCCGTGATCGAATGGCTGACCGTGTCCTCAACGCGGTATTCGGTGTAGTAGGGCGGATCGAGACTCAGACGAAGACGTACCAGCTCCGTGACGCGCTTGATCTCATCCTTCATGGCGCGCAGGAGAAGGTCGCTATTGGCGGTTGGCTCTTGGCCCTTGGCCGCTTGGGGGGTGGTGTTTTGAGCGAGCGCTGCGGCGGCCAACAGCCAAGGGCAAACAGCCAAAAGCGAATACTTCACTTGGTTGCTTCCGCGGCTCACTGGGAAACCCCTGCGTCGATGGGACGTCCCAAAAACGGCGGGCGATCCTGCGAATGCTGCTTCTTCTGAATTTCAATCTCGGAAACCAGAATCGCGGGCGAGCTGGCCGACACCGGCACTTGTCCGGATTCAGCGCCGCAGTAGCCATTAAACACTTGCGGCTTATCGGAGGTCGCTAGAATCTTCGCGAAACTGGCCAGCGGCGTTCCTACGATGTCCACTCCGCGCACCAACTCGTCGGGGCGGCCATCGGCAAAAACGCGATAAACCATCAGCGGAATCACGGTGAACGCCTGCAGCCCGCGGCGCTGCGTTGTGGTGTACCCGCCCGTGATCTCATCGAAGAACAATCCATACGGCTTGTTCTGGCGCTTGATTTCGGCAATCAACATCTCGCGCAGCGCCTGTTCTGAAACTTGCTTGTTCGATTCCACAATCAGGTTCGATTGCCGCGATACCACCTCCAACCCCGGCTGCCGCCGCCCGTGCCCGTTGGAATGATCCACGCCGTCGATGGGAGAGCGCGACATCAGGAACGTTTTCAGAATCCCGTTTTCCACCACGGTGACGGGCCGCGCCTTCACGCCCTCGTCGTCATAGGTGTAGTAGCCGTTCAGATCGACGCCGTCCAGAGTTCTGCGCGTGGGATCGAACACCACGGAAAGAAAAGTGGGCAACACCGCCGTGCCAACCGCTTTGGTGAACGTCTGGCCTTCGGCTTCGTCCTTCTGGCGATGCCCTTCGATGCGATGCCCAAAGATCTCATGGAAGAAAACGGCTGCCGCTTTGCCGGAGAGGATGGCCGGGCCAACGAAGGGTTCAACGGCCGGCGCCTGAACCAGGTTCTTCAGATTCTGTCCCACCCGTTTGGCCGCGGCGTCGATCTCCGCCTGCGGGGGCAAATGCGCCAAATCGGCCGCCTGGAAATCCTGGAGCGCCACCAAATCCATTCCGTCGCTGGCCTTGCCGCGCGCGACGATGGACAAGCTCACGAAGTCGCGGCCATGAAGCAGCCGCGTGCCCTCTGTGCTCACCATGTACTTGGACAACCTTTGGGCCGACATGTTGACGTTGGAGTACAGCACATCGGGAAAATCGGATACCTCGGCGGACCACTTGCGCGCGCGCTCGGCCCATTGCTCATCGATGGTTCCGACGGGAGGCGGCGGCTCCTGGTACATGGCGGGCGGCTCGCTTGAAAAATCAGCGGAGCTATCGGCGTCCTTGACCTTCACTTCCTGGTTGGACTTGATTTCGATCAGCCGGCGCGCCGCCAGCTTGTAGGTCCGGTCCGTGTCCAGCCAAACTTTGCGCCGGATGGCGTCTGGCACGTCGTCCAATGGAATGACCTCGCCGCGCGTGAACCGTCCCCTTGTCCCGTTCACCGAATGGTAGTTGTCCAACTGGGCGGTGCCGACGCGCAGCGTGACATCGAGATAGCGCAGATGTTCCTTGTTGCGGGAATCGATGGTGCCGAGCGTAGCGGAAAGGGACTGGCTCTCATCATCAGTGACCGTGTAGTCCATGTAATAGGGCGGCGGATCACCGTTTTGTTTCAGGATGGTGAAATTGCGCTGTAGTTCGTCGCCCAGGATGTCGAGGAGCGAAGGAGCCGAGGCGGCGGCCAGCGGGAGGGTAAAAATGAGGGTGAGGAGGATGCGGCGCACGAACTATCAGGATAGCAAGGGAGAGGCGCCAGGCGGACTGGGTTTACCATTGGGTCAAATGTATCGTCGGCATTTTCTGGCCTCCCTGGGCGCAGCCGCGGTTCCGGCGAGCCTGCTGCGCGCGCAGGCCCAGCTTCCCAAAGCTGACTTCACCCTGCGCATCGCGCCGATGAGTTTCGAAATTGCGCCGCGCAAAATGGTTAAGACCATCGCCTACAACGGGTCCATCCCAGGGCCGCTGCTGCGAATGAAAGAGGGCCAGCCGGTCACCATCGAAGTGTTCAATGACACAGGCGACGCGGAAATCGTTCACTGGCACGGATTGCAAATCCCCTCCGCGGTGGATGGCGCGATGGAAGAAGGCACGCCCATGATCGCGGCGCACGGGTCGGCACGCTATACGTTCACACCCCAACCGAGCGGCACGCGCTGGTATCACACGCACGTCATGGCCGGACGGAATCTGAAGCGCGCCACTTACACGGGCCAATTCGGATTTCTCTGCATCGAGCCGCGCAGCGAGCCGGGTAATTACGATCAGGAGGTGTTGCTCGCGCTCAAGGAATGGGACCCGTTACATGTCCAGCGGAAGCGAAGGCGGTGACGATTCGCTGGATGTCGCCTACGAATTGTTCTCGGTGAACGACCGCGCGCTGGGGCACGGCGAGCCGATCCGGGTGAAAGAGGGGCAGCGCGTTTTGTTGCGAATTCTGAATGCCAGCGCGACCATTACACGCCGCATCGCCGTCGCCGGGCACAAGTTTCTTGTCGTCGCGATGGATGGCAATCCGGTTGCGGTCCCCAAAGAAGTGCAGGCGCTGCAGCTGGGGCCGGCCGAGCGCATCGACGCGATCGTCGAAATGAATCAGCCCGGCGTGTGGATATTGGGCGCGACGGACGATCATGATCGCGAGCGCGGCATGGGAATTGTGATCGAGTATTCGGGACAATCGGGCGAACCACGCTGGCTGCCTCCGGGAGACGAAAAATGGAACTATGGGGCATTCGGAAACGTCGGCGCGCCCGACGCCCAGGCCGAGCCGACAGAACGCGTGCCGTTGGTCTTTGAAAAGAAATTTGCCGGCCACCATTGGGTGGACAAGTGGACCATCAATGGCAAGTCATTCCCCAAGACCGATCCCATTCGCGTGAAGGTCAATGGCCGCTATCGCCTGGTGTTCGACAATCGCAGCAACGAAGCGCATCCGGTGCACCTGCATCGGCACACGTTTGAGCTGGTGAAGATCGCGGGCGCGCCCACGTCGGGCGTCCACAAGGATGTGGTTGTGGTTGCGGCCAAGAGCCAGACGGAAGTGGATTTGATCGCCAACAACCCCGGTCTGACGCTATTTCACTGCCATCAGCAGATGCACATGGACTACGGATTCATGACGCTGATGGAATATGTTTGACAGCGACGTGGATCGATCACGGCGGAGTGGCGGACCGAAAGACTGGCTGAGATAATCCAGGGCAAATCTACACCAACACGGTGACAACATCATGTGCCATTCGGTTTTGCTCTTACTAGCGATTTTGGCTTTGCCCCCTTGCCGGCCAGACAACTTGGGGTGGCCTCCGATTCGGCATGACCGAAGCAGAAGTCAGAGAGGTGATGAAGGACCGAGTAGAGGCGACGCGCAACGCCCCGGGCGCTTAGTCCTATACACCGTTCAGGATCAAATCGGTCAAAGTTGGACCCGCGATCGGCATCGCAACCTTGAGCTTTGATTTGGAGAAGAAAATTCTACAAGGGGTGTGGCTGAGTCTGTCGCGCCCGGACGGTGCCCTTTTGGCCGAACTCTCCACCGACGAAATAGGATCTCGTATTGCGGCATATGATTACGTTTCAAAACAGCTACTTGAAGAGTACGGTCGACCAGCGAACGAGACCGGACGTTGCCCCACCAGTGGTGAGGCGGTAAACCACTACGTTAGGGACCCAGTGCACACCCTTAGATGCACACGGCTGTGGCGAGACCAATCCCAGACGGTCGAGATGGATTTTAGCCTCGTGGGAAATTCCCTCTTCCTTACCGTTGAATACAAGTCCCGCTCCGCGAACTCGTCTGGGCTCTAGCAATGGCGCTCTACGTTGTGCTTCACCATCGCCTAGACCCGCACCCGAAATGGAGGGAAAACAAGTGGCAGGACGACGACCGTATAGAACGAATCACGACTGACCCTGCGACCGCTGAACTAGGCATGAAGAGATCGTCTATATTCACCGCTGTTGTTGGAAGCCAGCCGGCAGGACGCGAGTTCCCCAGATCACGTCGTGCTCTGTGCGCGTAGCGAGGATCGACGGCCTGCCAGGTCGCCCCACGGTACATTTCAAAGATGCTGTCGTTGTTGGCAAGCCGGTTGGGAAGCGGCTTCATGGGATCGAAAAGCCGCATTACTCCGCTCCGCCGCCAGAGTGAATCTCAATCGACTCACCCTTACGGAGCCAACGATGTCGCAACCCGGCGGTCCGCAAACTGAATAGCGTAGAATAATGAGCGAGACGTCCTAATGCCACGCCAGTTCGATGTCGTCATAGAGCGCGATGAAGAAGGGTACTACGTTGCGTCAGTCCCCCAACTGCCTGGATGCCACACCCAGGCGCGCTCACTCGACGAGGTCACCCAACGGATTCGCGAAGCGATCGAGTTGTGTCTTGAAGTGGAAGGTGCGCCCGAGCAGAGTCTCGAGTTCATCGGCATTCAGCGCATCACAGTCGCGGCATGAGCCGCAGCCCGCGGGTCAAGGGTACCGAGCTAATCGATGCGCTGGCGAAGGGCGGGTTCCTAGTCGTTCGCATCCGAGGTAGCCATCACCTTCTTCGTCACGCAGACGGCCGGACGACGGTTGTGCCCGTCCATTCGGGCGAGACCATTGGGCCCGGCTTGTTGCACAAGATTTGACGTGACTGTCAATTGAGCGTGGAAGACCTGGGGAAGCTGATTGACACGCGTTAGTTTCCGATATGGTTGACGGAACTCACTGCACCGATGCGGTCGCCTTGCTCGTCACCGGCGGCTTCAAATATTTGTCATACCAGGCCACGTAGCGCTCCAACCGGTCGCGAATGAAGCTCGGCCGGGTGAGGCCGTGGAACTGATCGGGATAGATGATGAGCTGAGTATCGATCCCGAGACTCTTGAGCGCCTGGTACATCTGCTGTCCGCCCTGAACCGGCACGTTGAAATCTTTGTCGCCGCCGAGAAACAGCGTGGGTGTGGTAATGCGATCGGCGTGAAGGAACGGATACGACACCTTCACATACGTGTCGAATGCCTTCCAGGGCGGACCGAATTCATTGTCATATTGAATGGTGTACTGATCCACCCCGTAGAGCGCGATCGGGAACGCGACGCCAGCGCCGCTGGTGGCCGCTTTGAGGCGATGGTCGCTCGCGATCATGTAGTCAGTCATGATGCCGCCGTAGCTCCAACCGCCCACGCCTAGCCGGTCCGGATCGGCAACTCCCATCTTGATGACATAGTCGAGACCGGCCTCCAGGTCTTCCACCTCGTAATGGCCCCAGTCTGCCGCGATGGACCACGAGTACTTCCGGCCGCGCCCGGCGCTGCCCCGATAATTCACGGCCAGCACCGCGTAGCCATTCGCAGCGAACCACTGTTGCTCGGCGCTGAACGAGTGCTGATCCTGGCCGTTGGGACCGCCGTGAATGCGCAGCAGCAACGGGACTTTCGTGCCCACTGCGTATCCAACCGGCTTGTACAACAAACCATGCACCTCGGTTCCATCCTTGCTCTTGAAGCCGACCTCTTCGGCGGCCATGGTTTCGATGCCTCTGAAGAGCGAATCGTTTTGATGCGTGAGCTGGCGAAGCGCGCCGCCTTCCATTGCGTAGACCTCCGCCGGCTTAGTCTCCGTGCTCGAGAGCACGGCAGAGCAGCCCGCGGCCACGGTGGGACTGCTCAGCACGATGGGAGAGGCAGCCAGCCGCTCCACCGATCCACCGCTGAGCTTGAGGCGCGCGGGATAAACAGACCGGTCGTCAGTCACCAGAAACGAAATCGACTGCCCGTCGGCGCTGAAGCGCGGCGCCGAGACTCCGCGGTCCAGGTCGGCGCTCGCCTTCACCAGCGTTGCTTTGCCGCTTCCATCGGCAGCCACCAACGCCAGGCGCTGCATGGAATATTCCTCATATTTCTTTTCGTCAGTCGCGAGGATCGCAATCCACTTCCCGTCGGGGCTCCACTCCGGGCGGGTGCGCGTTGCCCGGTCTTCAATGGTGGTCAACTCCTTTTCGCTCGAGCCGGCTCGCGCCTCCGCGACGAAAAGTTCGGTGTAAGGATCTCGATCCGGATCCTTCTCATGACTACCCAGGAACGCGATCCACTTGCCGTCTGGGGACCAAGCCGGCGCGGACTCGTCCCACTTGCCGGTGGTCAGGCGGTCCAGCTTCTTGGTCGCGATGTCGAACAAATAGACGTAGCTGTGCCGGTCCGACACCAGGTAGCCCTGAATGTCCTGCTTGAAATGATATCGATCGAGAACGATGGGCTTGGGCTGCTTTGGTTTGCCTGCTTCCGCCGGTTCCGCGCCGGGATCGGGATCGCCGATGAGCAGAGCCAGGCGCTTTGAATCCGGCGCCCAATCGTAAGCTTCCAGGTTCCCTTTGACATCGGTGAGCTGAAATGCCTCGCCGCCCTGACGGTCGAGCAGCCAAACCTGGTTGCCTTTCGCGGCGCCTGGGCGCGACGAAGTAAAGGACAAATACTTTCCGTCCGGACTCCAGCGCGGCGACGACTCGCTATCCTGGCTGGACGTGATCTGGCGATCGTCCTTGCCGTCCAGGCTGATCATCCAGACGTGCGAATTTGTTTTGTCCTCCTTCACCTCGACGTTGGATACGGTGTACGCCACCCAGCGGCCGTCCGGCGAACACTGGGGATCGCGGACCTCGTGTATTCGGGCGAGATCGTCCAGATTGAACGGGTGGCGTGCGGGCTGCGCCCATAAAACCACGGAAAACAAGCCCAGCAACGATAGCTTCACGGACATGCATTTCAGTTTACGCCAGTTGCGCGGCGCGTCAAATCACAAGCTTCTCTTTGCGCAGAATCAGAACCACGCTGGCCAGAACCAAGGCCGTTCCAATCAGTGTCCGCGTTGTGACGACTTCGCCTGCGACAAAATAGCCAAGAGCGACGGCCACCACTGGATTGACGTACGCATGGCTTGATATGCGAGTGGCCGGCATGCGCGCCAGTAGCCAAACGAAAGCGGTGAAGCCGAGCAGAGAGCCGCATACGATCAGGTAGAGCAGGGCCAGCGCGGCGCGCATCGAAACATGCGGCAACGGGTGCAACTCTCCGAAGGAAGCGGAGAGCGCGAGCAGCATTCCGCCGCCCAGCATCATCGCCGCGCCCGCCGTTAGCGGCCTGGATTCCGGCAGGTCCAGTGAACGGTTCAGCACCGACCCCAGCGCCCAGCCAGTGGCGCCGGCGAGAATCGCGACACAAGGAAGCACGCCAAAATTCTGCTCTCCGCTGTGCAAGAGCAGCACTCCGACTCCACAGAAGCCGATCGAAGTGGAGACTAGAAGGCGCCAGTGGAACCGCTGCTGTCGAAACACCAGCGTTTCGATGACCAGCGTGATGAGCGGCAGCGTGGCTTCGAGCACCGACGCGATGCCGGATGGCACATATTTTTCCGCCCAGAAGAGAGGGCCGTACTCGGCGACGAACATGAGAAGCCCAATGAGGGCGAGGCTGCGCCATTGGGCTCTGGTTGGCGCCAGCTGCCCGCGGAGACGCATGAAACCGTAGAGCACAACGCCCGCAACGAAGAATCGCGTTCCGGCGGCGAAGAGCGGCGGCACCTCCTGGACCGCGACCCGAATGGCAAGGAAGGTGGTTCCCCACAAAACGTAAATCGCGAAAAACGCGAGGATAACGCGGATATCGAAGGACTTCGAGACGGAGTTAGCTGGAGTTTCAATAACCGTTGTTTCCGCCATAGCCGGTTACCATATTTGCATCCGCACAGGTAACCTGTCAAGATGTATTAGAGGGTTATCGCATGAAGACGATCTTTGAATTGATCGCAGGTCACCCGGCGCTCGATCTTGTCAACACGCTGGATTGGCGTTTCCGCACGACTGGAACTGAAGAGCTGTTGAAGACCTCCGTCGACCTTCTTCAGTTCACCGAACAATCGGAGTTGCTCACGCCCAAACAAGCGCGAGAACTCCGGCGGCCGGCGAGCGATAGAACGTTGTTAAGCTCGAGAGAGCTTCGCGAAGCTCTGGCAGACATCCTCTATGGACAGGGCTCAGCCGCTCGATCACGTGAAACGCTAGAAAGATATTTCAAGGCGGCGCGTCTGAAGCAGAAGCTCAGTTGGAAACACTCGCCGCGCGTGGAGTGGGAGTGGCCGGGAATGGAGCGCGATCCTGGGCTCCCGCTTTGGGTGCTCGCGATGAGCGCGTCCGATCTGCTGACCTCCGATGCCGTAGACCGCGTGCGGGAGTGCGACAACCCGGAGTGCCGCTGGCTGTTCCTGGATACCAGCAAGAACCATACCCGGCGCTGGTGCGACATGAAGCTGTGTGGCAATCGGATGAAGGCCCGAAGGTTCAAAGCGCACAAAAGGAATTAAACTTGCACGTTGCCGCATGCGTGGAGCTGGACAATTTGCGTCGCGCTGCTATGCTGGGAAAAACCCGAAAGGAGCATCCTGTGCGCTGTTTCAGGAAACGATCCCTTTGCAGCTTTGCTTTGGCGCTGTTCGGCGTTCTGGCGCTGCTGCCCCTGCAGGCCGCCGAACCCGATAGTTTCACGGTTCCCATCACTTACTACAAACTGCCCAACGGCCTGCGCGTGATTCTCTCGCCCGATCCCACTGCGCCCACCGTGGTCACCGCCGTCTATTACCGCATCGGATTCCGCGTGGAGCCGAAGGATCGCACCGGCTTCGCGCATCTGTTCGAGCACATGATGTTCCAAGGCTCCGCAGAATCTGGGCAAGATGGAATTCATCCGCCTGGTGCAGGAGAACGGCGGCGTGCTGAACGGGTCCACGCGCTTCGATTTCACTAATTATTTCGAGCTGCTCCCATCCAACAAGCTGGAAACCGCGCTGTGGGCCGAGGCGGACCGCATGAAGGGGCTGGCCATCACCGAAGAGAATCTGAAAAACCAGCAGGGCGTGGTCAGCAACGAAGTGAAGGTCAACGTGCTGAACCAGCCCTACGGCGGCTTTCCCTGGCTGTGGATGCCGCAATACGCCAACGCAAACTGGTACAACTCGCACAATTTCTACGGCGAACTGAAAGACATCGAGGCCGCCACACTGGCCGACGTGCAAGCGTTCTTCAAGACCTACTACGCGCCCAACAACGCGGCCCTGGCGGTGGTGGGCGATTTCGATCCGGCCGAAGCCAAGGCCATGATCGCGAAATATTTCGCCGCCATCCCGCCCGCCAAACTGCCGCCGCCGCCCGACCTGACCGAGCCGCGCCAGGAGAGGGAGAAGACCGCTTCGCGCAAAGACCCTTTGGCGAACCGTCCGGCCTTGGCCTTCGCCTATCACATGCCGCCGCGCAATTCGCCGGAATATTTCGCCATGGGCCTGCTCGACCAGATGCTGGTGCAGGGCGACGACAGCCTGCTCTACCAGGAACTGGTCAAGAAGCGAGGGCTCACCGGCGGCGTCTCCGGCGCCATCAACGAATTGGGCAACATGTTCGATTACGACGGTCCCATGCTGTGGACCGCATCGCTTATTTCACGACTCCGACCGTCAAGCCCGAGCAGATCCTGTCGCGCCATCGACGGCGTCATCGAAGGACTTGCAGATCGAAGCCGGTGGACCAGAGCCTGCTGGATCGCAGCGTCACCAAGATGCGATCCAGCCTTTACGATTCGATGACGCAGTTCGGCGGCTTTGGCCGCGCCGATATGCTGGCCTGTTTCGCGCTGTTCGACGACGATCCCGCCCGTATCGATTCGCTCGAAGCGGAGTTCCGCAAGGTGACGCCGGAATTGGTCGAACGACCGCGCGCGAGTACTTGCGGAAGACCAACCGCACCGTGCTGCTGATCGAGCCGGGCGCGAAGCCGGCCGGCGCGGCCGCGGGAGGACAGCAATGAAAACGCCGATAGGGATCTTTATTCTTTCCGCCGCGGTGGTTCTGTTCGCGGCGCCCAAGGAAACGCCGCCACCAGGACCGCGCCGAAGCCGTTCCGGCTGGCGGCCACCGACGATTTCGTCCTGCCGAACGGCATGCAGGTGACTATCGTGCCTTACGGCGTGGTGCCGAAAGTGGCGGTGCGCGCTTACGTGGACGCGGGCGGGCTCTACGAACCGGCGAGCCAGGTTTGGCTGTCGAAGCTGAACGCGCTGCTCATGAAGGAAGGCACGCGCACACGCTCGGCCGAGCAGGTGGCGCGCGAAGCCGCCGAAATGGGCGGCCAGATCGAAATCGACGTCCGGCTCCGACTTCACGTTCGTGGGCGGCGTGGTGCTGTCCGATTTCGGTCCGCAATTCGTCGCGCTGCTGGCGGACGTGCTGCAACACGCCGCGCTGCCCGCTTCGGAACTGCGCGGCTGAAGGCGGACCTGGTGCCGCGAACTGGCGATCGAGAAATCCCAGCCCGAACGCCCTGGCGCGGGAGCGTTTCCTCCAGACTCTCTTCCCCGATCATCCCTACGGACGCGTTCTTTCCTCCGAGAGCGCGCTCAAAGGCTACACCCTTGAGGACGTGCAAACGTTCTATAGCGGCAACTTCGCCGCGGCCCGCACGCATCTGTATGTCGAGCGGCAAGCTCGAAGGGATATGCGGAGAGCCATCGAAGACGCGTTCGGCGGTTGGAAGAAAGGTCAAGCGGCGGCCGACATCTGCCGGCGCACGCCGGCGAAGAGCGCGCTCGTTCCAATTGATCGACCGGCCGGGCGCCGCGCAGTCGAACCTGTACCTGGGGCTGCCCGTGGCGGAGCCAGCCAGTCCCGGATTACATCACGCTGGATGTGATGGATTCCTTGCTGGGCGGCTCTTTCGCCTCCCGCATCACCAGCAATATTCGCGAGCAGAAAGGCTACACGTATTCGCCGTTCAGCCAGATTGGCACGCGCCGGCATCTGGCCTATTGGGTGCAATCGGCGGACGTGACCACCGCGGTGACCGGACCATCGCTGAACGAGATTTTCTATGAGATCGACCGCATCCGCAAGGAGCCGCCATCCGCGCGAGGAGTTGAAGGGCATTCAGAACTATCTGGCGGGCCTGTTCGTCTTGCGGAACACCATCAGCCCGGACGCCATCATCGCGGCAGCTGCATTTTGTGGATTCGCAAGGGCTGGACCGCTCGTTTCTTTCCACCTACGTGCAGAAGGTGATGGCGGTAACTCCCCAGGACATCCAGCGCATGTCGGAAACTTACCTGATGCCGTCCAAGATGACGATCGTGGTGGTGGGAGACAAGGCCAAAATCGCGGACCAGTTGAAACCGTACGAGAATTAGGGCAAGGTGTGCCCTTCCTCTCGACCGGCATCCTGCGCGTTGACTTAGACGATCTCGATGCCATCGGCATTCGCGGCCCGCTCCAAGGCGCCGTCCGCCGTAGCGAGTGCAATCCTATGACGCATCGCCAGTTCTAGATAGGCTGCGTCGTACGCCGTGAGCCCGTGCTTCCGGCAAAGATCTTGCGTGGAGCGAAACACGGTCCCTGCCGCAGGCGTATCGATTTCGATCGGCAATCGCTCCAGGTCCTTGATGAAGGCTTGGATCAATTCATTTGTCAGCCGCTTTCGCTTCTCGCCCACCAATAGCGCGTTGAGCACTTCATGACGCCAGAAGGCCGGCACGGTGGGTTTGTTGCACAAGGCAATCCCCTCGGAAATCTTCTCGGCTTTCTGAGCCTCTTCGTCGGGAAAACACCAAGTCAAAACGATCGACGCGTCCAAGACAAACTGGGTCACGGTCTGCTCTCGTCAAGCAGCTCCTTGATTGTCATGCCGCCCAGGGACAGACCATGGCGTTTGCCAAAGGTACCTAGGCGACGTGCGGCATCAGCAACCGATGAATCCGGCGCCTGGGTGCTCTCGTCGAGAATGTGCTCCAACAGCACTTGTTCAGCGAAGGTTTTTAGCGAACACCACTGGCTTTTGCCTTCAGCGCGGGCACGGCCTCGTCCGGAATATGCAAAGTCAGGTCCATAGTGATCTCTTTTCCAGGATAACCCCGACGCGGGCGGCTTGACACCCCTCGGGAAAGGGTTATCCTTATTCCAAGGAGTCTCGCATCATGTCGCAGCGGTGGATCCTTTGCCTGGCCCTGACTCCGTTGGTCGGCCTCCCTGCCTCAGCCCAATCCGTCATCTCGGCTCATTCGGGCTTAATTCATTTTTCCGACGGCTCGGTCTTCCTGGACGACCAGCGCGTTGAACAAAAAACCGGCAAGTTCGGCCAGATGAAGAATGGATCGGAACTGCGCACCCAGGACGGGCGCGCCGAAGTGCTGCTCACGCCTGGAACATTTCTACGCATTGGCGCAAACAGCGCGATCCGCATGGTTTCGAACAATCTCGACGACACGCGGGTGGAGCTGCTGAGCGGCGCGGCGGTGCTGGACCAGGGATCGGATACGCTTGCGGACACCTCGGTCACTATCCTCTATAACCTGGATCAGGTTCGCGTCCTGAAGCCGGGCCGCTACCGTTTCGATTCTGAGCCGCCACAAGTAAAGGTGGTGAGCGGCGATGCCGAAGTGATCGCAGATGGAAAATCAGTGGAGGCGGGCGCGGGCTACGTGGTTCCTTTTGAAGGCAAGCTCACGGCTCGGCGGCTTCTGAACGATTCACAAGCGAGCGACCCGGGCTTCAGCAAACCAGGCGATGCCTTGGACAACTGGAGCGCGGAGCGCGGCAACTCGGTCGCCGAAAATAATCAGGACGCTGCCGCCACCTCCGACCTTGCGGGCGTGATCGACGGCTGGCAGAACAACCCCGACGCAGTGCTGCAATCGCTCGGCATTCCGCCCTATATTCCGGGAATGTCCAGCATGCTCGCGCCCCCGGCCTACGGCGGGTCATTGTATGGATATGGGTCTGGATATGGTTCTAGCCTGTATGGTTCTAACCTCTACGGATCGGCGCTCTATCCCGGTCTCTATGGCTTTGGCTTGTATGGCCCTGGCCTGCTCCCGTACAGTTCGTTGTACCTCTACGGAATGCCGTTGTATCGGCCTTACGGGTCGTATACTCCCACCTACGTTTATCGCGGTCTGACGCCGCTTTCCGGCCGTTCCTTATATGGACCGGCGCGTTCTCCTGGCGTCGTGCGCCCGGGCATAGGAATGGGAGCAGCACGGCCGATCGGCGGAGTACACGTGGGCGGCGCGCATCGCTAGGATCACCGCCCGATTCACTCGCTCGGTGCGTAGTACCCCAGCCTCCAACGAGCTTTCAACGCCGGCAGCGCTTTCGGCTGGTGCACCCTTACCTCGATCTTGCGATACTTGCCGTCGTGGTCCGGGTTGAGGGGCGAATAGGCCAGCACATACTGATTGCGCAGCTCGATGCCGATGCGCTCGGCAATCCCCGGCAGCTCGCGCAAGGTGGTAGCGGCTAGCGCCCGGCCGCCGGTCTGGTCGGCGATTGCGGATAGCAGCCTCGGACCATCCAGTTCGGCGGTCCCCAATTTGCCGCCTAACCCAAACGACAGCGTCGGTTCGAACACGCCCATGGCATAGATCTGCACGTCCGCCTCGCGCACCAGGCCGGCGATCTGGCCGGACGTAAACCGGCTGTTGTTGTCGCCGCCGTCGGAGATAACGAGCAAAGCCTTGCGAGGATTCTTAGCTCGCTTCATCTCCTGCAATCCCATGTTCACTGCGTCCAGCAGCGCGGTAAGGCCGCCCGAAGTGGCCGAGGTCATGCTGCTCTCGATGGCGCCCGCGTCGCTGGTCAGCGGCACCGCCAGTTGGGCCCGATCGCTGAACTCCACCAGGAACGCTTCGTCTGCCTTGTTTAAAGTCTTGAGAAACTCACTGACGGCGCGCCGCGAGGTGTCCAGCTTGGCGCCCATGCTGCCGCTGGTGTCCACCAGCAGACCGATCGACAACGGAGCGTCCTCACTGGAAAAATGCGTGACCTTCTGCTCCACGTCGTCTTCGAACAGACGGAAGTCTTCTTTCGCCAGGCCCGAGCACGAAGCGGTTGGAAGGATCGGTGACGGAAACGGGCACCAGCACCAGCGTCGAATCCGCGCGAAACGCGGTGCTGCTGTTTGAAGCGGCGTCCCTCGGAACGGACTGCCCGAACACGGCAAGAGTGCACGCGAAATACACCGAAAAAAGTGCCCGCACAACCACTGCACCTCTTCTTGGAACTCTATCACGCCGGCCAGGCCGTAGCTTGCGAAAGTGGATGTTAGCATGGTGATGTGCCCTCCAGGCGGGTTCTTCTTCTAGCTTTCGGGCTCAGCGCCGCCGGAGTTTTATGCGCCTTTCAGTTGCCGTTTCGCGAGTACCCGGGGCAAGAGTATAGCGATTTCGCGCTGCCACAGGATTACAAGGATAAAGCCGAGTTCGTCTTCGCGCGCCTGATGTACCCGCAGGGCGACTGGGGCATTTTCGGATGGCTCTACCGCTTCGACTGGCGCCAGGGCCGCAGCGCCTGGACCAACGATTATCCTCGCGCCGATCGGCATTTCGTTCTCGCCCTCCGCCGCCTCACTCGCTTACAGACGCGCAGCGTGGAGCAGCCCGTTAGCCCCGACGACGGCGATGACATCTACAATTGGCCTTTCCTCTATTGCGCGGGGCCGGATCAATGGAACATGAACGACGCGGAGCTGGCCAAGGTTCGCGATTATCTGGCGCGCGGCGGATTCCTGCTGGGCGACGACTTCTGGGGCCAGGAAGACTGGGCGTATTTTGAGCGCAACATGCGCAAGCTGCTGCCCGGCCGCCCGATCGTTGAAATCGAAAACAGCGATGCCATCTTCCACACCGTTTTCGATCTCGACCAGCGCTATCAGGTGTCGGGACAGTGGAGCTTGCGCGGTATGCCTTACTTGAATGGCGGCCGCGATCCGCATTGGCGCGCCATTTACGACGACCAGGGCCGCATCGAAGTCGCCGTGCTGTTCAATCACGATACGGGCGATTCCTGGGAGTGGGCCGACGATCCCGAATATCCGGAGCGCTACTCGGCGCTCGGCATTCGCACCGGCGTCAACTACGTTATGTATTCGATGACGCACTGACCGCGGGAATTGATACTATGGTCGAAACCCTCAAGAGGAGGTTTCACTTATGAAACTATTTGCACCCGTTGCAGCGCTGTTGCTGCTCGCGGTTTCCGCTTTCGCCGCCGACGTGGATGGTAAATGGACTGGCAGCGTCTCTACGCCGAACGGCGACTTTCCGGTGACCTTCAATTTCAAGGCGGACGGCGCCACACTGAACGGATCCATGGCGGGCCCGGACGGCGGCGACATCGCCATCAAGGAAGGCATGATCGATGGCGCCAACATTTCTTTCTGGCTCAGCATCGATATGGGCGGGAACCCGCTGAAGCTGACCTACAAGGGCGTGGTGGCGACCGACCAGATCAAGATCTCTGTCGACGCCGCTGGGATGCCGCTCGAATTCGTAGTGAAGAAAGCATCGTGAGGCACCGCTTACTTGCGAGCTACTGAGCCGCGACCGTGAGGGAGTGGTCCCTATGACGGTTTTCAGCAGCCTACCGGGACTCGCCGTCACCATTTTGTTCGTGCTTCAGGCCTAAACAGCGGCCGAGCTGGCACCGGGCGTCCCGGACTCGCAGCGCCAGTCGATTGGAGAGGCGATTGCTCTTTTGCGTATTATGGTTGCGGACATAGAGAGGGCTTGCATCAAGGAAGATCCTGGCCGTTTGAATACCGCAAGATTTAACCATAGCCTTTCAACCCAGATGGGCGACCTTGAGAGGGCGCGAGTTGCCATAGAAAGGGCCGAGGCAAGACTTTTTCCGGTCAGATCGATAAGCTGGTTGCGAAACTCACCGAATTGACTGCCAATGACAAGGTGGACTGCCGGAAACAGCAAACGTCAACCGAGGTCCTGGGCGGCTACAGCTTTCAGATCTTAGACCATGCCGGTAGGGTTATCGAGGGAGCTCTTGCGACCTTCAGCGGCGCGGAAAAATCGCGCTTGGGCCATGCAAACTGGGAGCGCCTCCGGGACCTGTACGAAATCGCCCGGCGGCGAGCTCTTCATTCCGAAAAAGTGGTCTCGGGCCTCCTGGCGTCACTCGATCGTATCGCTTAACCGTCCGCGCACCTTCAGCCTCGTAAGATAAAGGTATACTTATAGATAATTATGTTTGCCCGGTAACCTTTCAGGCCCGGCGGACGCCTTTTTTTCGATCTTGTATGCAGGCGCCTGGACTGGCGCGGGATTCCATGAACACTGCCAAAACATTTCCGCGGCTTGCTGTAGCGGCCCTGACGTTTGCCCTTCCTGTATCCTTCACCTTGTTGTTGAGCCTCACCTTGTTGTTAGCCCTCAGTGGCTGTAGCAATTCGAGTGCGAAAGCGGGCGGTCCCGGCGGACGCGGGCGGCCCGGTGAAGGCGGACCGGTTCCCGTGGTAGTTGCAATGGTGTCCCAGCGCGACGTGCCGATCAACGTGGATGTCATCGGAAACGTGGAGGCCTACTCCACCATCACGGTGAAGGCGCAGGTGGGCGGCGAGCTGACCAAAGTCTCGTTCCACGAAGGCGACTTCGTCAAGAAGGGCGATCTGCTCTTCACCATCGATGCGCGGCCGTTCGAAGCGCAGCTTAGCCAGGCGCAAGCCAATCTGGCGCGCGATACAGCGGCGTTGAGCCAGGCGCAAGCCAATCTGGCGCGCGACATCGCCAATGAAAAATACGCGCAGGACCAGGCCGACCAGATATCGCGGATTGTTCGATCAAGGCGTGGTCTCGCGCGAACAGACGGACCAGATGCGGTCCAGCGCCGATGCGCTTTCGCAAACCGTGCTGGCCGACAAAGCCGCCATCGAGAGCGCCCGCGCGCAGATCGTGGCGTCCAAGGCGGCCGTGGATACCGCCACCGTGCAGATGAGCTACACCACCATCACTTCGCCCATTGACGGCCGCACCGGCAGCATCGCCGTGAAACAAGGCAACGTGGTCGCGGCCAACACCAGCGACCTGATGACCATCACCGAAGTCCAGCCCATCTACGTACCTTCTCAGTGCCTGAAGCGCAGTTGGGCGACATCAAGCGTTACATGGGGCAAGGCCAGCTTCCGGTGCAAGCCGCGCCCCAGGCCGACGCCACCAGCCAGGAATCGGGCGTGCTGACCTTCATCGACAATTCCGTCGACGCCACCACCGGCACCATCAAGCTCAAGGGCACTTTTCAAAATGCCGCCAATCGCCTTTGGCCGGGCGAATTCGTGCGCGTGACTTTGGGACTGACCACGCGGCCGCACGCCACTGTGGTTCCCAATCAAGCCGTGCAGACCGGGCAGGACGGCCAGTTCGTTTACGTGGTGAAGCAGGATCGAACCGTCGAGATGCGCCCGGTGGTCACCGGCACGCGCGTGGATCAGGAATTGGTGATTGACCGGGGCCTGCAGCCCGGCGAGACGGTGGTCACCGAGGGCCAGCTCCGGCTCACTCCGGGCAGCCACGTGCAAGTTCAGGACAGCCGGGAATCGCCCGCGGTCGGCGGCGCCGCCGCCCACCAAAACCAGCTAGGGAGCTCCGCGCTTGAATATCTCAGAGGTCTTCATTCGCCGGCCCATCGCCACCAGCTTGCTGATGGCGGGCATCGCGCTGTTCGGCGTGGTGGCTTATCGCGGCTTGGCCGTGAGCGATCTGCCGAGCGTCGATTTTCCGACCATCCAGGTGCAGGTCGGGCTGCCCGGCGCGGACCCCACCACCATGGCGTCGGCCGTAGCCACGCCGCTGGAACGGCAATTCACCTCCATCGCCGGCCTGGATTCGATGACCTCCACCAGTTCCACCGGCAATACGCAAATCAGCCTGCAGTTCGATCTGGATCGCGAAATCGACGGCGCCGCGGTGGACGTGCAAACCGCAATTTCGGAAGCCACGCCGCTGCTGCCCGCGGGATTGCCCGCCCCGCCGTCGTTCAAGAAGGCCAATCCGGCCGACCAGCCCATCATGTATCTGGCGCTCACCAGCGCCACGCTGCCCGCTGTGGGCGCATGGACGAATACGCCGAGACTTTGGTTGCCCAGCGCCTGTCGATGGTCTCCGGCGTCGCGCAGGTGCAGGTGTGGGGCAGCGCGAAGTACGCGGTGCGAGTGCAGGTGGATCCGGACAAGCTGAATGCCAAGCACCTGGGGCTGAATGAAATCGACACCGCGCTGAACGGCTGGAACGTCAACACGCCGGTCGGCACGCTGTACGGAGCGCACACCGCCTACAACATCCAAGCCAACGGCCAGCTCATGCACGCCGAGGATTATCGGCCGCTGGTGGTGGCGTGGCGCAATGGCGCGCCCATCCGCCTGGACGAAGTCGCCAACGTGATCGACAGCATCGAGAACGACAAGAACGCATCCTGGGCGAACACGTCAAAGCGGCGCGGAGCGCGCGGTCCAACTGGGCGTCATGCGCCAGGCCGGCAGCAACACCATCAAGATCTGCGACGAAATCAAGCGCGTGCTGCCGTCGCTGCAAGCCCATCTGCCGCCTTCGGTGACGCTGACGGTGCGCGGCGACCGTTCCAACAACATTCGGCCAGGCGTTTCACGACATCCAGTTCACCATGGCGATCACGCTGGGCCTGGTGATCGCGGTGATCTTCCTGTTCCTGCGGAACGCCTCGGCCACGCTGATCCCGAGCATGGCGCTGCCCTTCTCCATCCTGGGCACCTTCGCCGTGATGTACCTGCTCAACTACAGCCTGGACAACATCTCGATGATGGCGCTGATCCTGTGCATCGGCTTCGTGGTGGACGACGCCATCGTGATGCTCGAAAACATCGTCCGGCACATGGAAAAGGGCGAGACCGCGTTTGAAGCCGCGCTGCGCGGATCGCGCGAGATCGGATTCACCATCATCTCCATGACCGTTTCGCTGGGCGCGGTGTTCATTCCGGTGCTGTTTATGGGTGGCATTATCGGCCGCCTGTTCAAGGAGTTTGCGGTCACCCTCTGCACCGCGATTTTCATCTCCGGCCTGGTCTCCATCACGCTGACGCCCATGCTGTGCAGCCGGTTCTTGAAGGATCCGCGCCAGCAGCGGCAGTCCTGGTTCAACCGGGGCATGGAACGCTTCTTCAACTTCATGCTGAACGGCTACAAGCGCAGCCTGCGCGTGGTTCTGAAGCATCACTACGTGATGGCGGCGGTCTTCTTCATCCTGATCGGCGCCACCATTTACCTGTTTGGCGCGGTCTCCAAGGGCTTCATCCCGGACGAAGACAACGATTCGATGATGGTGACGCTGGAGGCCGCGCAAGGCACTTCTTACTACAAGATGGTGGACTATGTGCAACGCAGTGTCCGCCATCCTGCGCGCGCGATCCGAATATCGACTCGTTCATGGCGCAGGCCGACACCACCAATACGCCCCGCTTCTGGACGCAGTTGAAGCCGCGCAAAATGCGCGGCCTTGTCGCTGACCCAGGTGATCGCCGAGCTGCGTCCCAAGCTATCGATATTTCCGGGCGTCAAGGTGTTTCTGGTGGCTCCGCCCAGCCTGCGCTTCGGAGGCCATCAGACCAAGTCCGCTTACGATTTCACGCTGCAAGGGCCCGATACCGTGGAGCTTTACAAACAAGCGCAGCGGCTGCAGCGCGAGATCGAAAAGCTGCCGGGCTTGATGGACGTGACCACGGATCTGCAGGTGAAGAATCCGCAGGTGAACCTGAACATCGACCGCGATCGCGCGGCCGCGCTCGGCCTGGACGCAAATCAGATCGAATCGGCGCTGTATAGCGCCTTTGGCCCGCGCTGGTCGTCCACCATCTATGCACCCACCAATCAATACAAGGTGCTGCTGGAGGTTTCGCCCAAATACCAGGAGTTCTCGGATTATCTCTCCAAGCTTTACTTCAAGACTCCGGGCGGCCAGCTGGTGCCGCTCAGCAATTTCGCTTCGCTGAAGGAAGCCGCGAGCGCGCAAAGCATCAATCACTCCGGCCAGTTCCCTTCCGTCACCGTTTCGTTTAACGCCAAGCCCGGCGTGGCGCTGGGCGACGCCGTGAACATGGTGCAGGACACCGCGCGGCGCGTGCTGCCGGCCACCATGACCGCCAGTTTCGAAGGCACCGCGCAGGCGTTCCAGAGTTCGCTCAAGAATCTGACGCTGCTGCTGGTCATCGCCATTCTGGTGGTCTACATCGTGCTCGGCGTGCTGTATGAAAGCTACATTCATCCGCTAACCATTCTTTCCGGACTGCCCTCGGCCGGCGTGGGCGCGCTGCTGACCCTGATGGTGTTTCACGTCGATCTCAACATCTATTCGTTCGTCGGGCTGATGATGCTGATCGGCATCGTGAAAAAGAACGCGATCATGCAGATCGATTTCGCGCTGGAAGCCGAGCGCAAGGAAGGCAAAACGCCGCTCGAAGCGATCTATGAAGGCTGCCTGATCCGCTTCCGGCCCATCATGATGACCACCATGGCGGCGCTGCTGGGCGCGGTTCCCGTGGCGCTGGGTTATGGCGCGGGCGGCGAGTCACGCCGTCCCTTGGGATTGGCCGTGGTGGGTGGCCTGCTATTTTCGCAATTGATCACTCTGTATTTGACGCCGGTGGTCTATACCTACATGGCTGCGGTGCTGGAATGGTGGCGGCGCCGCAAGCACCAGACCGTCGATATCCCGGCTCTCGAAGGAGCGCATGTTGGCGCGGACTAATTGTGGCGCACGCACTCGTGCGTGCCCCACATCATATACACATAAATGAACTTCTCGGAAACATTCATACGGCGTCCCATCGCCACCAGCCTGATGATGGCCGCCATCGCCTGTTCGGCTTGGTGGCGTACCGCTCGCTGCCCGGTCAGCGATCTGCCGAACGTGGATTTCCCCACGCTGCTGGTCACCGCCAGCCTTCCCGGCGCGAGCCCCGAAACCATGGCGTCGGCGGTGGCCACGCCGCTCGAAAACCAGTTCTCGAACATCTCGGGCCTGGATTCGATGACGTCCACCAACTCGCTGGGCTCCACGCAGGTGACGCTCGAATTCGTGCTCACCAAAAGCCTGGACGGCGCGGCGGTGGACGTGCAGTCGCGCCATCACGCAGGCCGCGCGGCTGTTGCCGCACAGGCATGCCCACGCCGCCCACCTTCACCAAGGTGAACCCGGCCGACCAGCCCATTCTTTATCTCGCCATCACCTCGCAAACCCTGCCGCTGTGGACGCTCGATGAATACGCCGAGACGCGCATCGCCCAGCGCATCTCCATGGTCAGCGGGCGTCGCGCAGGTGCAGGTGTTGGGCGCGCAGAAATACGCCGTGCACGTGCAGGTGGATCCGCACTTGCTGGCCTCGCGCCAGATCGGCATCAATGAAGTGCAGACCGCGCTATCGAGCTGGAACGTCAACCTGCCCACCGGCAGCATCATCGGACCGCAGCGCGCCTTTACCCTGCAAGCCACCGGTCAATTGATGAGCGCCGCGCAGTACCGGCCGCTGATTGTCGCCTATCGCAACGGATCGCCGGTGCGCCTGGAGGAACTCGGCAATGTCATCGACAGCGTGGAAGACGATAAGACGGCGTCCTGGTTCTACACCAAGCTAGGCACGCAGCGCGCCATCATTCTGGGCGTTCAGCGCCAGCCCGGCACCAACACCATCGCCGTTACCGACGCGGTGAAGAACCTGCTGCCGACGTTCCGCTCCGAAATTCCCGCGTCGGTGAAGATGGACATTCTGTACGACCGCTCCGACACCATTCGCGAATCCTACAAAGACGTGCAGTTCACCATGCTGCTGACGCTCGGCCTGGTGGTGATGGTGATCTTCCTGTTCCTGCGCAACGTCTCGGCCACCGTGATTCCGAGCCTGGCGCTGCCGTTCTCCATCATCGGAACCTTCGCCATCATGTACCTGCTGCATTACAGCCTGGACAACCTGTCGATGATGGCGCTGATTCTTTCCGTCGGCTTCGTGGTGGACGACGCCATCGTGATGCTGGAAAATATTTTCCGGCACATGGAAATGGGCGAGAAGCCGCTTGTATGCGGCGCTGGCGGGATCGAAAGAAATCGGCTTCACCATCGTTTCGATGACGCTGTCGCTGGCGGCGGTGTTCATCCCCGTGCTTGTTCCTGGGCGGCATTCTGGGCCGGCTGTTCCGCGAGTTCGCGGTCACCATTTGCGTCGCGATTTTGATTTCAGGCATCGTCTCGGTGACGCTGACGCCCATGCTGTGCTCGCGCTTCCTGCGCTCGCCCGAGGAGCAGAAGCGATCCTGGTTCTATCGCATCACCGAGCGATTCTTTGAGGCTCTGCTGCGCGTCTACGACTACACGCTGCAAATCGTGCTGCGCCATCGCGCCGTCACCATGATGGCTTCGCTCGCTGGTGCTGGCCGGCACCGTGATCATGTTCATCAAGATCCCCAAGGGCTTCATTCCCGGATCAGGATACCGATCAGGTCTACGCCGTCACCGAAGCCGCGCAGGGCACTTCGTACTACCAGATGGTGGATTATCAGAAGCGCGTCGCCGAAGTGTTCCGCACCAACCCCGACGTCCAGGCCTTGATGTCCACGGTGGGCGGCACGTCGGCTTCCACGTTGGGCGGCCCCAACTACGGCGAACTGGTGGTGCATCTGAAGCCGCGCTCCCAGCGCAAGCAGCTGGTGAACGACGATCATCGCCGATCTGCGGCCGCAGCTCTCGAATTTCCCTGGGATGCGCGTCTATCTGCAGAACCCGCCCACCATCCGGATCGGCGGCCAGGTCACCAAGAGCTTGTACCAGTTCTCCATGCAGTCGCCCGACAAAGACGGAGCTGTACGCAGGCGCCACGAAGCTGCAGCAGCGAGATCGAGAAAGCTGCCCGAAGTGGAGGATGTGACCAGCGATCTGGCGATCGCTGGCGCCGCAGGTGAACGTGAACATCGATCGCGACAAAGCCGCCGCCCTGCAAGTGAACGCCGACGCGATCGAGAACGCGTTCTACGACGCCTACGGCCCGCGCTGGGTCTCCACCATCTACGCGGCGATCAACGAATACAAGGTGCTGCTGGAACTGAAGCCGCAATACCAGGCCGACCCGCACGCGCTCTCGCTGCTGTACTTCAAGTCTTCCAACGGCCCGTTGATTCCGCTCGACACGCTGGCCAAGCTGCAGCAGGACACCGGCCCGCAGACCATCAATCATTATGGACAGCTCAACGCGGTCACGGTTTCGTTCAATTTGAAGCCGGGCGCGGCTCTGGGCGACGTGGTCGCGAAGGTGCAGGATCTCGCCGAGCAGACCTTGCCGTCCGGCATCACCACGGACTTTCAAGGCGCGGCCAAAGCGTTCGAAAGCTCCCTGGGCAATCTGTGGGTTCTGCTGATCGTCGCGATTCTGGTGGTGTACATCGTGCTCGGAATTCTGTACGAAAGCTACATCCACCCGCTGACCATTCTTTCCGGACTGCCTTCGGCCGGCTTCGGCGCGCTGATCACGCTGTATCTGTTCCACATGGATTTGAACATCTACGCGTTCGTCGGGCTGATCATGCTGATCGGCATCGTGGAAAAGAACGCGATCATGCAGATCGACTTCGCGCTCGAAGCCGAGCGCAACCAGGGCTTCACGCCGATGAAGGCCATCTACGAAGGCTGCCTGATCCGCTTCCGCCCCATCATGATGACCACCATGGCGGCGCTGCTGGGCGCGGTGCCCATCGCATCTGGGCTACGGCGCGGGCGGCGAAGCGCGGCAGCCGCTGGGCCTGGTGGTGGTCGGCGGACTGCTGTTCTCGCAGCTGGTGACGCTCTACCTGACGCCGGTGTTCTACACCTACATGGCGGCGGTGCTCGAAAAGATCCAGCGCCACAAGCAGCGCGCCAAGCAAGCCGCTGCCCGAACCCACCGATCGCGTAACCGGCCACGACTGACCGCGTGAACACCGATCTGTGTGCATCCGTGTTCGATCGTGGCTGCAGCTACTTCGGCACCACCACCAGCGTGTCCTTCGCCTCCACCTTGTCGAATTGCATCGGAAAACTCCGTCCCACATAGTACGCGTCCCACTGGTCCTTGTAATGCCGCGATAGAATCTGCCCGGACTCGCCCGATATCGATGTTGTTCAACGACCCGTCCCAGTTCGCCAGATCCGCGACGAATCGCATGGATGGTCCCAGCGTCACCGAAGTCTGTTTGATGGTGGTCGACGAACCGCTCATCTCCACCGGCCCGATATTGAAATAGCGTTCCGACCAACGGCAATTGGCTGCCCACCGGATGTTTGATGGTGAGCAGGTTGTAGCGGCCGTAATCCCAGCGCGCCACGTTGCTGCCTTGCGTTCGCCTGCCTTCCTCGATGGCCGCGCGCCAGCGCCGTCAGCAGCGCGTCGTCTTGATCGCGAAAAAAACCCTGGCCGCCCGATTCGACAATTCTCTGGATCGCCGCCGGCGCCATGTACGGGCTGATAAATATCCGGTAGCGCCGGGCCAAGCCGCATGCACGGCCGCGTTCCGCAATTGATCGTACGCCAGCGTGATCAGAGCGGCGCCGGGGTCTGCTTCTCCATCTGCCCGTTCCAGGATCGCAGCAACGCGACCGCTTCGCCCAACTCCGGCTTGGCCGGCTTGTGCTTGCGATCGTAGGCCGCCACGATCTGCGCGCGCCAGAAAACTCGAAAACGCGGAGTAAACATCCTTCTGCACGCCCAGCATGTCTTGCGGCTTCCAACCCGCGCGCGCGAGCAGCCGGTCGCGAATCTCGCTGCGAACGATACGGCGGCGCCAAACTCGCCGCTCACGCGGTACGGATAATTTTCCGGGAACGGATTCTGATTGGCGGTCACGATCCAGCCGCGCGGCGGATTGTAGAACGCCGGCAACTGATCGAAAGGAATGAAGCCATCCCATTCGAAATCGCCGCTCGCTGCCGTCCACCGGCACGTCGCCGTCGTAATTCTTGCGGATCGGAAGCAGGCCCGTGGCCTGATACCCGATGTTGCCGTCCACGTCGGCATAAACGAAGTTTTGGCCGGGGCCGGGATAGCGCGCCAGCGCAGCGGTGAACTCCTTCCAGTTGCCGGCGCGATTCAAATCCAGAAAAGGAAACGCGAATCCACCCGGCTCCGCCGCCGCCCAGCGCAGCGCGAAGTAACGGCCGTTTTCGGAGACAGCCACCGGGCCGTGCCGCGTCACCCACTGCCGGAACTCCACCGGCCGCGCGCCCTTCACGCGAATCCATTCCGATTCCGAGCGCGCCTGCTCCACCTGGCCGCGAAACAGATAGCGGCCGGTTCTGCGGATCGATCTTTTCGAGGTAAAGATCCTGCACGTCGAAGCCGAGATTCGTCACGCCCCAGGCGATGCGCTGGTTATGGCCGATGATCACGCCAGGGACGCCCGGCAGCGACACGCCGGTCACGTCCAGGCCCGGCGCTTTCAGATGCACCTGATACCAGGCCGCCGGGATGCGACCACTCCAGGTGCGGATCGTTCGCGAGAATCGGCTTGCCGCTGGCGGTGAGCTTGCCCGAGACCACCCAGGCATTGGAGCCCGGCTGGAACTCGGTGCCCGCGCGCGCCGGAAACAGCAGAGTCACCTTGGCCGGATCGCCGCCTTGCCAGCATGGTCGTCTTTGCGCAGTTCCTCGCGCCAGGTGGTGGTCAGGCTGCGATACATCTGCAGGCCGCACAGCAAGCTGTCCACGATGCTCCAGGGGCGCGGATCGTAGCGCAGCAGCGTGAATTCCAGCGGCAGCGCGTTGCGATGCGTTTCGATGAAGTAGTTCACTCCGCGCGCGTAGGCCGCGAACACCGCGCGATCGGCCGGCGGACAGCGTCCGCACATGCTCTTCGGCGATGCGGCGCATGCGCAGGCGCCGCGCTTCGCGATCTAATTCCAGCGTGGCCGATCCCGAAAACTTCGGACAATTCTCCCGCCGCCAGCCGCCGCAGCACATCCATTTGCCACAAGCGATCCTGCGCCGTGGCGTAGCCTTGCAGGAAAATCGCGTCTTCCCACTGGCCGGCCGTGATGTGCGGAACGCCCAGCGCGTCGCGCGCAATCGGCTGCCCGCGCGGAGACCGGCGCCGAAATTTGTCCGGAGGTCTGCGGCAGCGGACGATAGGCAAACCAGTAGATGACCGCCGAGAACCAGCACGAGCAAAACCGCTATGCTCAAGTTGATGAACTTCAGGGCTTTTCCAAGTCCATGGAGGGACGCACTGGGACGATTCTACCGTACCGCTGTTTCAGCGCCGTGTCTTAGCGCGCGTATGGCCTATCGTTTCGTGATTCTGGCCGCCGTGCTGCTGCTCAACGGCTTCTTTGCCACCGCGGAAGTCGCGCTGATTTCGGTTCGCAAGAGCCGCTTGCGCACCCTGGCCGAGGAGGGACAGGCGGGCGCGCAGGCCGCGCTCAATCTGCTGGCGAATCCGTCGCGGCTGCTTTCGCTCACCCAGGCTGGCGTAACGCTGGCCAGCCTGGGCCTCGGATGGGCCGGCGAGAACACGGTCTACGAATTGCTCCAGTCGCTGCTTCAGCCCTCGATGGCTGCCTCGCTGGGCGCCGGTGTGGCACGTCGTGAGCTTTGGCATCGCCTTCCTGCTGATCAGCTACGCGCACATCGTTTTCGGCGAAGTGGTGCCGAAGAATCTGGCCATCGAAAAGGCCGACCGGCTGGCGATTCTGGTGGCTCCCGTGTTGGTGGTTCTCTCCCGCCTGCTCGCGCCCTTCACCTTTTTCGCCGAAGGATCCGCCGCGGCCGTCTCGCGCTGGATCGGTTTGCGCGGCGGCCACGGAGGCGGAGGACATTCGGCCGAAGAGCTGAAGTTCATCGTCAGCTCCAGCCGCCGCGAAGGGCATCTGCATCGCTTCGAAGAAGACGCCATTCAGGCGCTGCTGGAGCTTTCCGACTATTACGCCCGCGAAATCATGGTGCCGCGCAACGCCATCGTTTCGGTCTCCGTGGACGCCAGCCTGGATCAGGTGCTGCGGCGGATGCGCGAGCACGAATACTCGCGCCTGCCGGTGTACGACGCCAGCCCGGAACACATCATCGGCTACGTTCACTACAAAGACATGATGCGGATCTGGGAGGAACGCCGCATCGCGAATGCAAAAAGGCGCCCGCTGCCGCCCGTTTCACCTTTCGCGCGTGTTGCGCAAGCCGCTGGTGGTGCCCGAAACCAAGCCGCTGAACGATCTGATCGACGAGTTTCGCGAAACGCATATCCACATGGCGATCGTGGTGGATGAGTTCGGCACCATCGCCGGCCTGGTAACGCTGGAAGATGCGCTGGAGCAGATTTTCGGCGAAATCGGCGACGAGCACGACGTCAAGCGTCCCCGCCCTGCCAGCGAAGCTCACAGCCTGGAAGTGGATGGCACCATCACGATCCGCGATCTGGACACGCAATATGGCCTGGAGCTGCCCGGCGACGCCGGCTTTGAAACGCTGGCCGGCTTTCTGCTCTTCCAGTTAGGCTACATCCCCAAGCCCAGCGATGCGGTGGAATACGGGCATCGCAAATTCACCATTCTGGCCATGGATCACAATCGCATCGCGCGAGTCAGGATCGAGCGGCTGCCGGACGCTGCCGCCGGAAGCCGCCCCTTCGAAGGCCGGACAAGCGCAAAATCAAGTAGAATAGAGGAACTCCAGGGAGATATATTCTGAAATTATACGTGTTCCTTTGCGCGGCGATGCTGTGCGCACTGCCGATAAGCGCTCCATGCCAGGACGTCGCGCCAGCCGAGGTGGCCCCTGCTTCTCCTTCGCCGGCACTAGATAACGCGGCTGACGATCACCGCATGTTCAAGGTTCTTCCGAACTATAAAACGATCAATGACCCAGAAGCGCCAGTAGTCGCCCTGAGCGTAGGCGAAAAGTTCGCACTGGTGCAAGCACTACTTCGATCCCTTTACTTTCGTGTTCACCAGCATCACCGCCGGGATCGAGCAGGGCACCAACGAAAAGGCCGGCTACGGACAAGGCGCGATGGGCTATGCCAAACGATATGGCGCCGATTTTACGGATGGTTTCACCAATGAACTATTCGTTACCGGTGTCTTCCCTTCCCTGCTGCACGAAGACCCGCGCTATTACCGGCTGGGCCATGGCGGGGCTCTTAAGCGGACCGCTTACGCCCTGTCACGCATCCTGATCGCGCGTGGCGATTCGGGTAACAACCGGATCAATGCCTCGGAATTCCTGGGCAACATTACGTCCGGCGCTCTGTCGATGACGTATTATCCGCAGAATGAACGCAACGTCAGCGGTGTCTTCACGCGAATGAGCGTCGAGATCGGGTATGATTCATTGTTCAACGTGCTCAAGGAATTCTACCCGGATTTGAAGCGCAAGTTCAGCCACAGCCACTAAATTCAGTAACGTTCCTTCGTTTCCGGAACTCAGGCCTGCTTTCGGAATACCAGCACGTCGTCTTGCGTGGACTGCGGAACGATGGATGTGGTGTCCACCGTCAGCGTCTTGCCGTCATCGCTCAGTTTCATCCGGTAGCGCATTACGTGGTCGCCCTTGTTCTCCATTTCCACCAGCATCGGTCCGTTGTACCAGAAGGACGCCTTGGCTTTATCGCCGGTGACCTTGCATTCCTTACCATCCGTGGTGCAATTCATCTCGATCTTCTTACTGGCGCCGTCTTCGCTCTCGCTGATTTGAATGGAGCTGTCGTCTTCCTTGATCACCCACGTCGCGCCGGCCACTCTCACCGTGTGCAGTTCACTTTTCGAACTGTCAAACTGCCAGGTACCGGAAAGATTAGGCCGGTCTTGTCCAGCCAGCGGAAGAGCTAGAACAGCCAGCGCGGAACACGCCAGCAGAGTAGCTGCATTGCGCATGTGGAAACCTCCTGCGCTTTACTATAGTGCATATCGCACCCACCGGGGAAAAATTGAAGTCCTTAGCGGTGAGGCGAGACGCGCCAGGGCATGCGCCTTCGAACTCCATGCGTGCCGGTGGTCACGGCGGGCGTTGACGAACCCGGGCTAAAGCCCACGACAAATGCGTCCTGGTTCCCGGCCAGGGTGCCCCGTTCGGGGCCGCCCAAGTCAGCCAGAATCGCGTAGCTCGAGTAACCCCCAGATACATGTTGCCGTGGCTGTCGAAATCGACCGCGTAAGCCACCTGCTCGCCGGGGGTTCCCAGGTAAGTAAAGTAGTCGATCCCAGCCGCGCCGGCCTTGGAAGGATCCAATTTCAGCCCAAAGGCGTCCACGCTGCCGTCGTAACCGGCCTGTAGCGCATCGCTGGTGGATGGCAGCCCGCCCGATTCGGTATAACCGCACAAGTACAAAACGCCGTCGCTGTCTTCCTTCAGATCCATCGCAGCGTCGGGCTCCTCGCCGCCAAAATAGGTGGAATAGACCAACTGCCCCTTCACGGTGTCCAGGATGCTGACAAAGGCGTCGGTATTTCCGCCGTATTTGGTCTGAAACGCGTCGCTGGTCACGGGAAAATTCGAAGACAGCGTATACCCGCTGAGAATGATCCGGCCCGACGGATCCAGCACCATGCTGGTGGCCTCATCAATGCCGTTGCCGCCCAGAAAACTCGCATACAGCAATGCTTTCGCTCCCAAGCCAGGATTAATGTGAGCGACGTAAGCATCGCCGTCGCCGCCAAACTTGCCTTGATAGGCATTGCCCCGTATCCAGATGTCGGGCGAATACGTGCCGCCCGCCAGCCAAACGGTCCCATCCGGCGCCAGCGCGATGCCGTAAGCCTCGTCCCACTGCGTGCCGCCAATCTAGATGGAATAGATTTCCGTCGCGCTGCCTGTCTTCGAGGGGTCGAAGGCGGCAACGAACATGTTTTGCTTGCCAATCAGCGAGTCTTGGAATCCGCCCGTATTCGGCAGATCGGTGGACTGCGTATCGCCCGCTACCCAGAGGTCCCCGTCCGTTCGCAACCGCGATCGCCTGGCCACTGTCCGTGCCGCTTCCTCCGAAATAGGTCGAATAATTCAACGTCTGCTTCGGGCTCAGCCACAGGACAAAGGCGTCCGCGGCCGTGGTTCCGTCCGAGCGAAGTCTGCGCGGCATTCGCCATGGGGAAGGTGGCCGATGTTGTGGTGCCGGTCATATAGACATCGCCCTTCGGACCCACCGTCATGCCGTAGAGGCTATCGGTCTCATCTCCGCCGATATAGGTCACATAGATGATCTGGGAACTTGCAGGCAACCCTGGGTTAATCACCGCGAAAAAAAGGTTCTGCACTCCCCCGATGGTGGTCTGATAGGAACTGCCCACCAGCGCCAAGTCCGGGGAAGAGGTATTGCCGCCCACATAGACCAGCCCATTGGAGTCATGACCGATAGCGTAAGCAATGTCCGCATAAGATCCCGCAAAATACTGCGCCACCGACACTCCGGATCGATCACCAGCGCGCGCGAGCGATCGTAAGCGCCCAGCTGGAATCCGTAGGACCCGTCGGCATTCTTGCGATACCTGCTGTTCACTGAACGCCGCGCCCCCCGGCGTTCAATTTGATAAGCCACCGGATGTTTCTGGATCAGATCCGCAACCAGATCGCCATGCCGATTCACGCGTGCGGCTTTGCCGCCCAAGTCTGCGCTATCACGCGCAACCGAATACGTCGGGCGTTTGCGCCCGGATTTACCGTGAGATCGTATTCCAGTTCGCCGCCTTTGCCGTAGTAAGCCAGATCGATGCCTCGGTACAGCTCCTGCACTTCCAGCCGGCCGTAGTTGGGAACCGCGCGGCGCCATTTCGCCGGATCGTTGCCCAAGTACAGATTCGTGGTGGAGCGCAATAGCCGCGCGCCTTGGATTCGAGCAGCCGGGTTGGCGCCGTCAAAGCTCAGCCGGAAGTCTTTTCCTGGACCGCGCAAAACCGCCTGACGCGGGGTGAACTCAAAATGAAAACGCGCTCCCCGCGCGACAAACTTTGCAGAACTGTCGGCGGACTTGGCCCCGGAAGCGAGTTCGGAAGGCGCTGGTTCAAAACGTAGCGGCGCGGTTGCGAGCACCCGCACCGGATTGGATTCAGCGGCCGCGAGACAGGCGCAGGCCGCGCACAGAAAAGTAAGGCAGGTTTTTAATTGCATGTCGAGACGAATGACGCTAACGACGTATCCACCACGCTACAGGTTAACGGAAAAATGTGGGAGGGCGCACTTTCCTGAGCGTTTCGGTTGGACAGGAGGTTACAAAAGTTGACAATGTTTGGCGACACTGACAACGAGTTTATCGTAACGGAGGGGTCGCGCATAGCGTCTGGCGAACCAGGTGTAATTAACCAGCATGCATCCCACCAGAATTGTGCAAATCGGCGTCGCAGGCTCGGCGTGCGCCGTGATGCTTTTCGCCGCCGACTTTTGGAAGACCAAGGATTCCAGCCTGTGGACGGACGAGGAAGTCAGCAAAGTGCTGAGCGATTCGCCCTGGGCGAAGGCCAAGAGCATTCAGCCCCAGCAGACCCAGGCGCGACGGCCAGGCGGTGGCGGCCGGCGAGGCGGAGGGTTCGGATTTCCCGGCGGCGGCCTCGGTGGCGGATATCCGGGCGGTGGTTATCCAGGCGGTGGCGGTGGTTATCCAGGCGGTGGCGGCGGTTACCCGCAAAGCGGAGGCGGCTATCCGGGTGGATCCAGCGGAAGCAACGGCGACCCATCGCTGAACGAGCCGATGAATCTCACCATCCGCTGGGCCAGCGCCGCGCCTATCCAGGCAGCTCTGATGCGCCAGGGCGCCTCGGCGTCGGACGAATTGAAGGCGGTGGCGGCCTCCACCGAGAAGTATTACGTCATCACCGTGCTTGGTTTGCGCTTCCCACGCCCGCATAGCAGCACCGTGGATGCCGACGACCCGAACAGCGGCGGCAACGGCAACAATAACGACGACAATAGCCAGCGCCGCGGCCGCAATCAGGGCAACGATGCTTTGCGTTCCCAACTGCTGGACGCCGCCCAACTGGCGCCCAAGGGCAAAAGCTCCATCTACGCGCAGGACGTCCAGATCGAAGGCCCCGGCGGTATCGACGGCGTGCGCTTCCTTTTCCCGCGCACCAATCCCATCAGCGCCAACGACAAAGAAGTCGACTTCATCCTGAATGTCCGCCGCATCAAGGTGGAGGAGAAGTTCAAATTGGGCGACATGCAATACGAGGGCAAACTCGCGCTATAGTCACACTTGACGTTGCGTCATCATACGAGGCTCGTTCTCATAACTCTGTTGGGATCTGTCCTGGCCTTAGGCGCCGGCCAGCCCCTGGTCTTCATCTCGTTCGATCATGTCGAACTCCCGCCGGCATCGCGGCGAGATCTCGATCCCGGTTTGCTCTACCTGCGGATCAGGAACAATACCCGCTCCGCCATTCACATTTTCGCCGGTCCGCCCGAAGCGAGTTCCCTGGGTGTGGATCTGCTGCACGAGATCGTGGAAGCTTCGAGCGTCCCCGCGCATGCATCCGGCTGGATTCTTCCGCCCAGCCGCTACTCGCCCGCCGATGTCGTCACCACGGTGGATATTCAGCCCAAAGCCGACCTTCTATTTAGCGTGCCGCTCAATCACGTGGGACCCTGGTGGAAGCTTCGGATCGCGTTTCGCTCCGAAAAACAGCCCGGCGGCCTGGTCGATTTCACATGGGCGGATGTTCCCATCAAGGAGCGCAGCGCATGGAAAAGTGATTCCAGCAAGTAAAGCGTCCCGGTCCCTTTGGCTTACAATCGAAGCATATGCCGCTCGCGCGTCCCTGCTGCATTCTTTTGTTGTTCTTCACCACCCTGGCGGCCCAGAAGCAGCCTTTCGACGTTCAGGCGCTGCTCAAGATCGCGCGGATTGAAGAACCGCAGCTTTCGCCCGACGGCAAGACCGTCGCTTTCACCGTCCAAACTGTCGATATCGCTCAGAACACCAAGCCCAAACAGATCTATACCGTGTCATTGAATGGCGGACTAAACGGCGGATCGCCGCAACAGATCACCATGCAGGGCACTGACAACGAGCGGCCCGAGTGGTCGCCCGATTCCAAGCAAATTGCCTTCATTTCCGATCGCGCTGGTTTGAGTCGGCAGGTTCGTCGCAGGTCTGGATCATGAACGCGGACGGCTCCAACCCGCGCCAGATCACCAATCTGTCCACCGAAGCGGGCGGCGTGCTGTTCTCGCCGGACGGCAAGAAGCTGGTGTTCACCAGCGAAGTTTTCCCGATTGCCCCGACGACGCTTGCAACCGGAGCCGGCTGGATGCCGAGAAGAACAGCAAGGTGAAGGCGCGCAGCTACACCACGCTGCTCTACCGTCACTGGACCGAATGGCAAACCAAGCGGCGCTCCCATCTGATGGTGGTGGATGTGGCCGGCGGCCCGGTGAAGGATCTGACGCCGGGCGATCGCGACGTCCCGCCGTTTTCACTCGGCGGCCCGGACGATTACGCGATTTCGCCGGATTCCAAGGAAGTCTGCTACTCCATGAATGCCGATCCGACGCCCGCCACCAGCACCAATTCGGATCTGTTCGTGGTCCCTATCGGCGGCGGCGATTCCATCAAAATCACCAGCAATCCCGGCGCCGACTCCAGCCCGCAATATTCTCCCGATGGCAGGTGGCTGGCCTATCGCAGCCAGGCGCGCGGCGGTTATGAGAGCGATCGCTGGCGGCTGATGGTGCTCGATCGCGCCAGTGGCCGCGTCAACGTCCTCACCGATTCGCTGGACCGCTAGGTGAACAGCTTCACCTGGTCGCCCGATTCCAGCGCCCTGTTCTTCACCGTGGAGGATCGCGGACGGCAGGCCATCGAGATGATCCCGGTCGCCGGCGGCGCCACGCGCGTGGTGGTCAGCGGCGCCAGCACGTTCGACGACATGCAGTTCACCCGCGACGGCAAGACCATGATTTACACGCGGCCAGAGCGGATCGGCGCCCACCGAGATTTATCGCGCCAGTTCCAGCGGGCGGCGCGCCCGTCGCGCTTACGCATTTGAACGACGCGCTGCTCGCGCAGAGTACGCTGACGCCGCTGGAAGATTTCTGGGTGGATGCCGCGGACAAGACGCGCATCCAGAGTTTCCTGGTGAAGCCGCCGGACTTCGATGCCAAATCGGAAATATCCCGGTTATGTTTTTGATCCACGGCGGCCCGGAGGGCGCCTGGGGCGAGAGCTGGACCTATCGCTGGAACGCGCAGGTGTTTGCGTCGGCGGGTTACGTGGTCGTGATGCCGAATCCGCGCGGCTCGACCGGCTATGGCCAGAAATTCATCGAAGAGATCAAGGACGATTGGGGCGGCAAACCGTTCGACGACATCATGGCGGTGGTGGACCACGTGGTCACGCTGCCCTATGCCGATGCCGATCGCATGGCCGCGGCGGGCGGCTCCTATGGCGGCTACATGATCGACTGGATGCTTGGCCACACGCAGCGCTTCAAGGCGCTGGTCTCGCACGCCGGCGTCTACGATCTGCGCAGCGAATTCGGCGCGACGGAGGAGTTGTGGTTCCCGCTGTGGGAATTCAACGGCGACGCCCTGGGACAATCCCGAGTCGTACGCCAAATGGTCGCCCAGTTACTTCGTGAAGGATTTCCACACGCCCACGCTGGTGATCCACGGCGAGCAGGATTTCCGCGTGCCGTACACGCAGGGCTTGCAACTTTCACGGCGCTTGCAACTCCAGAAGGTGCCATCGAAGCTGCTGGTGTTTCCCGACGAAGGGCACTGGGTTCTGAAGCCGCAGAACACCGTGCTGTGGTACAAGACGTTTCTCGAATGGATGGGCGAGTGGACGAACAAATCGGCGCCCCCCGCGACCACACCGGCGGTAGCGGCTCCCGCGCCGGTCGTAGCTCCGGTGCATTGATATGAAACGCGACCACCTGAACATAGCTGGCCACAGATCAACGCCGATCAACGCCGATTGAATACAAGAAAACAAGTTGAGCTTAATCCGCGTTCATCTGTGGCCAAATAGGATTTTTCAGCACGCCGAGCCTGCTACCCTAGCTCCGATGCCCCGCCCGCGCCTCACCGACGTGACAAGTCTCTTCGCCCGCGTCGGCGTCACGGTATTCGGCGGTGGCGATCCCACCATCGCGATCCTCCAGCGCGAGTTCTATCGGCGTTCCTGGCTGAGTCCGGAGAAATTCGCCATCGCGTTCGGACTCGCCCGCCTCACGCCCGGCACCAACGTGCTCGCGTTCTGCGCGGCCGCCGGCTGGTACATCCTGGGGCTCGGCGGCGCGCTGGCGGCGGTGCTCGCCATCACCATTCCCGCCTCCGTGCTCGTGGTCTGGCTGACCACCGCCTACGATCTCACCGCGCATAACCGGCTCGCGCTATCCGTCGCGAACGCCCTTCTCGCCGCGGCCGTCGGCACCATGATCGGCGCGGCATTCCTGCTGGTTCAGACGCAATGCAAGCCCGGCCACTGGCTCCGGCCCATTTCGATCTCACTCGGCGCGTTCGTTCTGGCCTACGCGCTCAAGCTGACGCCGCTCGAAGTAATCGGCGGGGCGGTAATCGTGGGTTTCATTTGGCCCGAGTCATGAAGGCTGCCTCGTGAACATTTTCGTTCTCTATCTGCTGCTGGTGAAAGCCACGCTGACATCGTTCAGCGGCCTGGCCTCGCTGCCCATGGTTCGCAACGATTTTGTGGTTCGCCGCCAAATGTTGACGGATCGCCAGCTCAATACCGCTGTGGCCGCGGGACGCATTGGCCCAGGCCCCAACGGCATCTATGTCGTTAGCATCGGATACCTCGTCGATGGAACTCCGGGAGCGATCGCCGGCTGGCTTGCCATGATCACGCCGGCCTTCCTGATCATTCCCATGCTGCGCTTTCTCGGAGCCCGCGCCGAACACCCTCGGGCCAAAGCGGTAGCTCGCGCGGTGCTCTTCGCCGGAGCGGGACTCATGCTCTCCGCCGCCGTGCCGCTGGCTCGCGATGCCATCACGACTCCACTGTCGCTGGTCATTTTCGCCGCCAGTTTCCTGCTCATTGCATTCGCGCGCGTCGATTCGTTGTGGGTGATGCTCGGCGCAGCGCTCGTCGGCGTGCTCGCTTTCCAGTTTTGATATACTCAGCGGTTACTGTGCAGTTTCTATGTCGGATTTCCGTTTAGGCGACATCATTGACGATCACTGCATCAAGTGTCGTCGGGTCACCAACCACGCCATCGTTTCGCTGGTCAGCGCAGAGCCCGCCAAAGTCCGGTGCCGCACCTGCTATCACGATCATGATTATCGCCACGAACAGGCCCCGCCCTCCAAGAAAGACTTGAAGAAGGCCGAGCTGTTCAAGGAAGTTCTCGCCGCCGCCTCTCCGGGAGCCACGATTGAAGCCGCCGAGGAGCCAGAGGACCCGCCCGCCGAGCCTGCACCGCCCGCGAAGGCCGCCAAGAAAGTCGCAACGCGCGGCAAAAAGGCGTGAGCGGCTCCCCGGCGCCCGGCGCGTGGGACGCTGCCCGCTACCAGGACAAGCATTCTTTCGTGTGGCGCTTCGGCGTGAATCTTCTGGAGCTTCTGGCCCCTCAGCCTGGCGAGCGAATTCTCGATCTCGGCTGCGGCACCGGCCAGCTCACATCCAAAATCGCCGGGACGGGCGCGCAAGTTACCGGTCTCGATAACTCGGCGGACATGCTGGCCGCAGCTCGCAAACATTTTCCCGGGCTTGCGCTTGTTTTGGGCGATGCCGCCGGCTTCGATTTCGCCGAGCCCTTCGATGCCGTCTTTTCCAATGCCGCGCTCCACTGGGTAAAGAACGCCGGCGGCGCGGTCTCGTCCATTGCACGCGCGCTCGTCCCGGGCGGGCGCTTCGTCGCCGAGTTCGGCGGCAAGGGCAACATCGCGTCCGTTCTGGCCGCACTGCGCGTTGTGCTCGGACCCTCCGCCGATGAACAGTCCCCCTGGTTTTACCCCAGCATCGGCGAATACTCCAGCCTTCTGGAGCGGCACGGCCTGGAGGTTCGTAATGCCAGCCTGTTCAGCCGGCCCACCGAGCTCGAAGGCGAAAACGGCATGGACGAGTGGCTGCGCATGTTCACGCAAACCTACCTGCGCCAGTTCTCCCCGGAACGCGCCGGCGAAATCGTCCATCAATTGGTGGAACACCTGCGTCCCGTACTCTATCGGGACGGGGTTTGGACAGTAGATTATCGCCGTCTTCGCGTAGTGGCCGTCCGCACAACTTAAGGCGTTCAGCCGAGCGACTTTACACCGGTTAGCCCTTAGCATCGGGCTTGCATGGTCCTCCCGGTGCTGTTCTTTGTCGCTGCGATGAACCTGGGGACCAATCAAAATCCGCCCAATCAATACCTGATCCGGAACAATGATCCGGCTGTCCGTCGTGCGGGACAACTGCTGAATCGAAGCCAGCCCGCCCAGGCGTTCGATCTGTTGCAGTCCGCCATCGAACGGCATCCGCAAGACCCCGACGTCCTGTTGCTCGCCGGACTCGCGGCTTATCGCTCGGACCATTTGCCCGAGACGCTCAGTTATTGGAGGCAGTCGCTCGATCTCGCCCCCAACGGCGCTTTGAATGAAATTTATGAGGACGCCCTGCGCGAAGCAGCGGCCGACCGCAGCCGCGCCAAACTGTATAGTCCGCACATTGCATTGCGCTATGAAGACAGCGCTATGTCGGCGGATGCCGCCCGCTGGGTGCTGGATACACTCGAAGAAGATTACTCGCGCATCTCAGCGCAGCTCGGCTGCACTTCCAGCGAGCGCATCATCGCCATCGTCCAAAGTCGCGAGCGGTATATGCGCGGAACCGCAGCCGCGGAATGGAGTGGAGGCCACTACGACGGACGCATTCATATTGCCTGGTCCTCGCCATCGGAGTCCGGCGAGCCCTCCACCGGGCCGAGCATGCAACGCGCGCTGGCGCACGAATTGGTGCACGCTTGTCTGATGACCCTGCCATCCGGCTCCAACCCTTGGCCGGTCTGGTTGCAGGAAGGGCTGGCGCAGAAGCTCTCCGGTGATACGCTCCCGCTTTCGGCCCGCGAACATTTGCGCGAACTCGCCGCCACCCACGCCATCCCTCGCCTGGAAAGCTTGAGCCAGGATTGGTTCCTTATGCCCCGCCAGCAGGCCGTGGCCGCCTATAGCCTCGCCCTGGCCGCCGCGGACGCGCTCTTCGACGATTACGCCGGCTACGGGATTCGCGGCATCCTGACCAACCCCGAAATCCTTCCCCAAATCACTGCCCGTCTCGACGCCAAACTCGGTCTGTAGCCCCGCTCCGAACCCACATCGTTATTGCTCAATCGGATAGTCCCAGTACTATGCGGTCTAGTGTTTGGTACCTTGTAACAGTCGGGTAGACCGCTGAGCACTTGAGTACTACATGTCAAGAGGAGATAATTCTCAGTTAGGTGGGAATGCTTTGTTGGTTCTGTAAAGAGCGGCTGGCGGAACGTGGCGGAGTTTGCCACGGCTGCAGACGAGCAGTCCGGAAGGCTGCTACCGCTCCCAATTTGCGCCTTGGTCTCGGAAGGTTGGCCGGAGTTCTGGTCGCTTTGTTGAGCATCAGCGCAGCCATGCTCACTCCGGCCATAGTCTCACCGCCCACCCTGCCCTGGCGTCACGCGAGCTTACATAGGCGTCTCACCGCTACCCCAGTCACCTACCGGACCGCGATGGTAGAGGATCAAGTGAAACGCAAGGTGTACCCCTATTCCATCGTGCCGGGCGGCGCTGAGAATGTGCACGAAGCCAAGGTGGCGATGACCGACCCTGCCGTCCAAGCTCACTATGCCGGCGTGAACCTGGCCCAGCTGAAGCAAGTGAAGCTGACGGCAAATCTCTCGGGATATGTTTCCTACCGTTGGGGTGACAAGATCTATTGGACCAAGAAGATGGTCACGCTGCGGGCTGGGGAGACGGTATTCACCGACGGCTCGCATATCGTCCGCGGGCGCTGCCTGAACTGCTATTCGGCGCTTCCGATGCTGCCGATCCGGCCGAACGAGCCTACCGAAGCAATCCTGGATGCGCCGGTCGAAATGCCGGAGACGGTTTACTCCTTTCCCAAGCTTCCGGTGCTGGCGCCGGAGCTGCCGATACCACCCGGCGAACTCACTCCCGTCGTCCCGACCATCGTGCCGACGGCGATCACAACGATCGGCAAGACCGGCGGAGGCATCTGGTTTCCGATAATACCGATCATTCCGCCCATCCACCACCATCCCACGTCGCCTTCGGTTCCCACCACTCCGATACCTCCGGTTGTCCCGCCGGTAGCGGTTGTGCCGGAGCCGCATTATGGCTGGATCCTCGCTGCGGGATTTCTTGCCCTAGCCCTTGCCAATCGTTTCCGACGCCGCGCACTTCCCTGAGGTTTTCACCCGAGCGACTTAGCGGCCGGAAGGCCATAGCATGGGATTAAGGCTGGTCCCATGGCGCTCCCGGTGCTCTTTTTTGTCGCGGCGATGGCGGTTCGCACGGATCAGACTCCGCTGCGCTCAGGCTGCGACGCCGACGACGGAATCGTGGCCAGTTTGCCCGCGGGCACACCGGTGGAAGTGCGCTTCCGCCTGTCGGACGGCTCGGATTGCTTCAAAGTGGCCGCGACAATCGACGGCAAAGATGTTTTGGGCTACGTTCCCGCCTCCGCGCTCACTGGCCTGGAGCGATACGAACACGAGCGGTCTTCCGCCGCGTCGGTGGATACGCTGCGCGCGCTCAATCCAGTGGTTACCGAATCGAAGAAAGCGATCGTCAAGACCGGCGACCCCGCGCTCGATCGCGCAGCGCAACTGCTGGATGCCAATCAGCCCGCGCAAGCGCTGGAGCAAGTACAGAACGCCATCGCCAGGCACCCGCGCGATCCTAACGTGCTGGTGCTCGCCGGGCTTGCGGCCTATCGCTCGGACCAGCTCCGCGCGGCGCTCGATTATTGGAAGCAGGCGCTGGATCTGGCGCCCAATGAGCCTTTGGCCGCGATTTACCAGCGCGTAAAGCGCGAAGCCGATTCCGACCACAGCGGCGACAAGCTCTACGGCGTGCATGTGGCGCTGCGCTATGAAGGCCAGGCGCTGCCCGCCGATACCGCGCGCGCTGTCCTGGCGACGCTGGATGGCGACTACTCCACCATCGCCGCTCAGTTGGGATGCACCTCGGACGAGCGCATCGTCGCCATCGTGCAAAGCCGCGAGGCTTACCTGCACACCACCGGCGCCGCGGAATGGAGCGGCGGGCAATATGACGGCCGCATTCACATCGCCTGGACCGACGGATCGCTGGTGGGCCCGCAAATGCAACGCGCGCTGGCCCACGAACTGGTGCATGCCTGTCTCACCAGCATTCCCTCGGGCTCCACGCCCTGGCCGGCTTGGTTGCAGGAAGGCTTGGCGCAGAAACTTTCCGGCGACACGCTGCCCGCCGCGGTCCGCGAGCAACTGCGCCAACTCGCCCAAGCCCACGCCATCCCGAAGCTTGAGAACTTGCAGCAGAACTGGTCGCGCATGAGCACCCAAAATGCGCAGGCGGCTTATAGCCTGGCGCTGGCCGCCGCCGACGCGCTGTACGACAATTACGCGAGCTACGGGATTCGCAACATCCTGACCAATCCCGACACGCTCCCGCGCATCACCGCGGACCTGGACGCCAAACTGGGCCTCTAATCCCCAATCCCCAATGGGCGCCGAGCGGCGCGAGCCGCTCGCGCTATCCTGGTACTTACCCCATGCCCTTTGCTTCCATCCCCGAAGCGATTGAAGACTTTCGGGACGGCCGGATGCTCGTCATCGTCGACGATGAAGATCGCGAGAACGAAGGCGACATCACCATTGCCGCCGAAAAAGTGACGCCCGACGTCATCAACTTCATGGCCCGTCATGCGCGCGGCTTGATCTGCCTTTCGCTCAGCCCCGAAATCTGCGACGAGCTGCAACTGCCGCAAATGTCGTCCCGCAACAACTCGCGCTTCGGCACCGCTTTCACCGAATCCATCGAAGCGGCAGAGGGCGTCACCACCGGCATCTCCGCGGCCGACCGCGCCCGCACCATTCGCGTCGCTATCGATCCATCCAGCAAGCCGAGCGATCTGGTTCGTCCCGGCCATGTTTTCCCGTTGCGGGCTCGCGAAGGCGGCGTGCTGGTGCGAGCCGGGCAAACCGAAGCCGCGGTCGACCTGGCGCGGCTGGCCGGTCTGCGCCAAGGCGGCGTGATTTGCGAAATCATGAACGACGACGGGTCCATGGCGCGCGTGCCGCAACTGGCTGAGTTCTCCCGGCGCCACAACGTCCGCATGATCTCGGTGGCCGATCTGATTCGCTACCGCCTGCAGACCGAACGCTTCGTTCAGCGCCAATCGGAAAGCTGCCTGCACACCGAGTTCGGAGATTTCAAGACCGTCGTTTACGCCAGCACTATCCTGCCGGAGCGGCATCTCGCTCTAGTGCACGGCGAGATCGCCGGAAAGCCCGACGTGCTGGTTCGCATGCACTCGCATTGCATTTATGGCGACGTGTTCGGATCCACGGATTGCGAATGCCAATCGCTAATTCGCCGCGCGTTGGAGCGCATCACTGAGGAGGGCGCGGGCGTGCTGGTGTATCTGCATCAGACCGGCCCCGGTTTTCGCAATCACGCCGCCTATGGCACGCCCGACGGCCAGAAGCAGTCGCAGCATGAAAGCGGCCTGGGCGCGCAGATTCTATCCGATCTCGGGCTGCACACCATTCGCCTGCTCACCAACCATCCCCGCAAGATCGTCGGCCTGGACGCCTATGGCATCCAGATCACCGAACAAGTCCCGGTTTAGCTAAGACTATTGAGCCGCCGATCAGCGCGGATGAACGCCGATAAGATTTTGTTAACTTATGTCCGCGTTTATCGGCGTTGATCGGCGGCCAGCTAATGTTGCGCATATTTTGGAAGTCCGCAATGAACGCATTTCCCGGAGAAAAAACTTTTACTGTACCACCACGTCGCGGCAAACCATTTTCCGCATCTTGGGCAGCGCCACGTGTTTAGGCGTATCCCTACGACAACCCAGCTTGCCATCCAAACAACGGCGAGCACGAATCCAGGCGAGTAGGTATGAAAGTACTTGAGAAAGAGTAGCGTTGCCGCAAAAACCACCGGCACGTAGCCGATGAACAGAACCCAGCTCAGGTTTCTGATTCTTTTGTATTGCTTCCAAGACTCCGTGTAGTCGTCCAAAATCCGTCCAGGAATTATCTTAGCCAACCCATCCGAGCGAGAAATTGGGGACGAGCCGTATTGTGCCTGGGCTGCCAACCCCTAACCCCCAATCCCTAATCCCGAAGCCGGGAACTTCCCGCATGCTACCCTCGTAGTGTCAGCAGAGAGGTTTTCATGACAAAGCTCGTCCGTCTTGCTGCAGTTTTAGCCCTGCCCCTGGGCGCTTTCGCCGCCGATCCGGCCCTCCTGCAAATGGTGCTACCCGACTCGCAGGTGGTCGCCGGACTCCAGGTGACGCAGGCCAAAACCTCGCCCTTCGGCCAGTACGTGCTCTCGCATCTGTCGGTGAATGACACCCAGCTTCAAAAGTTCACTGTGCAAACCGGTTTCGATCCAACCCACGACGTCAGCGAGATCGTGATCGCCTCCAATTGGAAAGCCAATACTGCCGACACCCACTGGCTGGTGCTCGCCGACGGCACGTTCAACGTTTCCAAAATCTCGACGGCCGCTGAAGCCAACGGCGCCGTTCCCGCCGTCTATCAAGGCGTTAATCTGGTGACGCATACCGCCGCGTCGGGCTCGCAAGTGGCCACCGCGTTCGCTTTTCTCGGTACCACCACGGCGCTGGCCGGCGACATCACATCGGTGAAGGCGGCCATCGATCGCAAGCAGAGCAATGCTCCTACGGACAGCAACGTCTTCAACAAAGCCCAGCAAGTCAGCGCGAACAACGATTTCTGGTTCGTCACGCTGGTGCCGCTGTCGAATTTCGCCGGGGCGATTCCCGATGCCAATCTCAGCGGCGCGATGCAGGGCAACCTGTTTGCCGCCATCAATCAAGCGAGCGGCGGCATCCGCTTCGGCGATACGGTAACCATCTCGGCGGAGGCCGTCACGCGATCGGAGAAAGACGCGCAGGCGCTGGTGGACGTGGTGAAATTTTTTGCGGGTCTGGTTCAGTTGAACAAGCAGAACAATCCCGCCGCCGGGCAAGTGGCGACGTTGCTCGATTCGCTTCAAACCAGCGCCACCGGCAACACCACTACCATTTCGCTCGCCATCACCGAACAGCAGATCGAGCAGCTGCTGAACGCGGCCCACGCCAAGCCGGCCAAAGCGTCCCTGCGCATTAACTGAACCGCGATCGTCAGAGAGCGGATTTACCGACACATGTTGCCAGCAGATACACAGTGTCTGTAGCCAGCCACGGTCCGCTAACTAACGCGACCGCAGGATGGGAGCGTAGATCCAATTTTTTAGAGCCCCCAGGTAGGACAGCAGCATCAAAGCGAAAAGAAGACCTCGTCGTCTTGTATCCCTACCTGCGGAAGAAAAGGGTAGCCCCAGGCAAAAAAACAGGAGAGGAAGAAGTGCGGCAGGCCACCTCCGTAGCTGAACGTTCGGTGACGCCGTCATCTCCGGTGACCGGGGCCTGGAACGGCCGGCAGCCCCTCTGCGGGAGGCGCAGCAGGGCCCGGGAATAATTACTAGCCAGAAGTAATCAGTGTGCATCATTCGCTTTCAGATGCCCCGAGCGCTTTCAGATGCCCCGAGCGCTTTTAGATGCCCCGAGCGCTTTCAGATGCCCCTACGGTTACCAGAAGCCTCCAAGTTACGTCTTTTTGCGGTTGAGCATAAACGTTTCGAGGCGGTTAGCCGATATGAGGCAAATGTCAGGTTATGAAAGGGAGGCGGAATCGGGCTACCGGGCACCTTGGGGGGCCGGTTTCAAAATTTTGTCCTGGCACTTGAATTGCTCAGGGGATGTGGTATGATTTTGAGAGTCAGACTGCTGAGAACCTCTCCGACTGATGGGCGCTGCCATCCGGTCGATAGTGACTTTAGAAGCCTGTTAAGCTCCAGAGTTCACCCTAGTTCAGTAATTTGCTGTAACGGCTTGAACCTTTCGAGAGGCTCCCGCGTCTAAACGTGTTGAAAGTGGCGAGTGAAGTAACTAATAAGAAGAAGGAGAGTTAAGCTTATGACGAAGACCGAGCTAAACAAATTCAAAGAAGTCCTGGAAACTAAACAGGCTGAGTTGACCCAAGTCTTACGGAACCGTGAAGGCATTGCGATCGAGAAGAGCCCGGACGCCCTGGATGAAGTCCAGAACGCTGCGGAACGGGAGCTGGCGATTCGCAATCTGGATCGGGAATCTAACCTTTTGCGTAATGTTCGCGCCGCGCTGCACCGCATCGACGAAGGCACCTTCGGGGTGTGTCTGCATTGCGAAGAGGACATTAGCATCAAGCGTTTGCACGCCGTGCCGTGGGCCGCTTACTGCATCCAGTGCCAGGAAATCGCGGACCGGAACCAGGAAGAAGGGTCCGATTCGCTCGACGACATCCTCGTTCACGCAGCCTGACCGGCAGCAACCGGGTAATTTGCAGGGAGGGGGGCCGTTCACCCCCTTCCTGTGTTCTCCCCAGCCAAGCCGATCATAGCCGTCATCCTGCCTGCCGCCTCTCGATCCCTCCGATACGATTCAAAAACCTCCGGATGGCAGTAAGAGCAAAGCCCCGCACTACTGATCTGTCCCATTTTGACGCCATTTCGTCTCAGTTGCCGACAGGTCGTCTCAACTAAATCCACCTTGGTTCGTCCCGAAAGGCCAAACTGCACTGCCACCTCCGGCCCCACTTCGAAACAGCACGATCCGATTCCCGGCCCAATCGCCACCACCAGATCCTCGGGTTCGCTCCCGAACTGCCGATGCATGGCTTCGACAGCTTTGGGTGCAATTTCCGACACTACACCTCGCCAACCGGCGTGAATCGCAGCCACTGCGCGATTTCGCGGGTCCGCAATAAGAATAGGCAGGCAATCGGCCGTGCGGATCGCAAGCCCGATACCCGGCAGATTCGAGATCAGCGCATCGCCCTCACCCTGAGGCCCGGAAGACTCGACCAGCAATACCCGGTCGGAATGAATCTGCTTAGCTTGTGGCCAGGCCGGTGGTATTCGGCCACCCGGCGCTCAACCGCGTTCCGAACCCGTGCTGGAGCCAGGGGAAACTCTCGAGGGTCTCCTCTCGAAAAACATCGTCGCTGCCGCGCCGGAACAAAGCTCATTGTAACCCGCCAGTACATGCCCGCCGTCGTTAGGGTACAGTAGAGAGAAGGAGTGCGCTAAATGCTGGAAAGTATCGGAATGCCCGAGTTGCTGGTGATCCTGGTGGTGGCCGTTCTTTTGTTCGGCGGCAACAAGATCCCGGAGCTTGCCAAGGGTTTGGGCGAAGGGATTCGCAACTTCAAAGATTCAATGAAGAGCTAATGAGGGGCTGATCACGGAGGCCGGCAAAATACTTCTCCACCGCCTGCACCAGGTCCCGCGTGCGAACTGGCTTGGCTAGAAAGTCCTGCATCCCACACCGCACCGAGCGGGCGCGGTAGTCATCGGAACAATTCGCCGTCACCGCGATGATCGGAGTTTCCCGATAGCCGGGCAATTGTCGAATCTGTTCCACGGTTTCAAACCCGTCCCAGCCCGGCATCTGCAAGTCCATCAGGATTACATCGAACCGGACCTTGGAAGCCGCCTCCATGGCCAGGCTGCCGTCGCCGGCGCATTCCACTTCGAAGGATTGCCGGCGCAAGGCATGGCTGGCGATGGTCTGGGCGATGGAATTGTCGTCTACCACCAGCACGCGGCCGCGGCTTCTCACCACTTCCGGCGCTCGCGCGCCCGCCTCCTGCGGCAATTTGAACGGCAGGGTGACGGTGAAGGCGCTTCCCTTCCCCAATTCGCTGTCCACGGAAATGGACCCGTCGAGCAATGCGACCAGCTTTTGCGCTACCGCCAGGCCCAGCCCCAGCCCGCCGTGGTTTCTCGATAGCCCCGTCTCCAGTTGCCGAAAGCTCTCGAAAATATCCGCAAGCTGATGGGGAGCGATCCCAATGCCGGTATCCTGTACCTTTATTTTCACCCGCACGTGCCGATCGGTGCCGGAAACTGCCGAAGCAGCCACTTCCACTCGTCCGTGCGCGTGAATTTCACTCCGTTGCCCACCAGATGCCGGAGAATCTGGCGCAGCCGCGATGGATCGCCCACCACCATCTCCGGCAGGCCGCCGTCCAACGAGCGCTCGAGGCAGCAGTCCCTTGGCTTCGGCCTTCGCCGAAAACTCACCCAGGACGCCCTCCAGCGCGTCTCGCAGCGAGAACTCAGTCTCCTCGAGCAACACCTGGTTCGCGGAAAGCGCCGAGTATTCGAGCGTGACGTTCAAAATTTCGAGCAGGTTTTCAGCGCAAAGGCGCGTTGCGCCCACGATACTCGCGCTGATCTTCCGTGAGCGGCGTTTCGAGCAGCAGGTCCGTCATCCCCAGGATTCCGCTAAGCGGCGTGCGGATCTCGTGATTCAGACTGGCGAGAAATTGGCCTTGTACGTCCAGGAGCTCATCCATTTTCAACGCGATACCGCCACTTTCACCCATCGGCACCCGCGTCCCCCGCCTTTAGGCGTTACTGAACCGCGCACGTGAGTAAGCGGACCCTTCCCTACGGCTTCGTCCGGATCGTGGTCACCCGGCGAATACCATTCGGGTCCAGGATGCTGTTCACTCCTCCATAGATCAGAAACACGATCACATCCGCCGGCGGCGCGTCGGACGGCACTTTCACATTGATCTGCCAAAGTCCGGCGAAACCCGGCGCCAGCCCTGACCACTGGACGTCACCGGACGGAACGAAGCCCGAATTGATGAACACCTGTGGCGTCTCGCGGCGTCGGAGCAATCCCTGGGCGCGGCTGGCCATCGGCCGGCATTCCGCTGAGGAAACCTTGCCCGGTGGCGTAGAGCGTCACGATGCTGCCCGCCTGGGCTGGATTCGCGCCATTGTTCAGCCGTGCCATCCTGATTCAGCGCGGCAACCTGGCCGGATCCGCTGCCATCCACGGTGAACAGGCCGGGCGACTCGGCGTCGATCTGGAACAGCCAGCTCGCCAGCACCTGTCCGGTCGAAACGCGCGCCACTTGGATCTCCTGCCACGGCCTCCCACCGGCGTCGCGCCTGGAACCTGGAAGTTGATCTGGCTCGGGCGAAACGTACAGCAACGGCGCGGCTGTTCCGCCCACCGTAACCTGCACGTCGCCCGAGACGCGGCGGCAATCGGGACGCCCGTGAACGACGCGGTCTGAAGCGCCGAAAGGCGCCGAGGGGAAGGAGAAAATGGTCGCCAGCATCCCCGGAGCGAAACTGCCGAAGAAGTTAGCCGCGTTCCCGGAAAGCTGGCCCGGAACGCCTCCGGCCGAGGTGGTGTAGTCGATCGCCGGGTAATAAAACGCCACTCGATTTGTGCCGCCTTCGGCGATCACCGGATTGCCAAACGGATCTGTCGCCATCGACAACCGGTCCGAAGAAGTCAGCGTCGCGCTGGGCGTCGCATTCTCGATCATCGCGACGCCGCTCGCATATTGCAGCACTTGATTTCCGCCGGTGTTGGTCACCCAGATCGCGCCGCTGGCCCGGATCGACGAACACGCCATAGGGATTGCTCAAGCTGGCAATCGAAAACAGCACCGCGGGATTGTCGCCCGCGGTGGGCACGCTCGGCAGAACGGCGATGCGATTGTTGCCCGTGTCGGCGACGTACAGTTGATCGCTCGAATCGAGCGAGATCAGATGCGGGCCCGGAGAACACGCTCGCGAGCGACGAATTGAAATCCGGCTGGCCGAAAACATTGCTCGCGGATTCGCCGGATTGAAAATCACCGCCGCGGTCTTCTGGAAATAGAGAACGCGGTTCGCCAGAGGATCGGAAACCACCAGATCTCCGGCGGATAGTAAAAGCCAGTCCGTAGGCGCTCTTCATGGTTTGCCGCTCACGTCTTTGATGGGCTGACCAAATCAGACTGGTCTGCCCGAGAACCAAATTCGCTTGCGGCATTGCCGCGCGGCAGTTTGAGCGAAGGGCGCCGGAAATCGCAGCACGCGCGCGTTGCAAGTGTCGGCGACATAGAGGTTGCCCTTGGCATCCACCGCCAGCCCCTCCGGCGACCACAGCCCCTGCGCATTGGCTTGCGTTGGGCTGTTGCTCGGGTAGTTGACCAAAGCCGTGAACAGATCCGGCTGGCCGATCACCAGATCGGCGGTCACATCGGCATTCACTTGCCGATAATCCTTGTAACCCAAGCACCCGGTTGTTCAGCGGATCTGCGATATAAAGATGCGGCGGCGTCGAGCCTCCGTCGATCACCGCGCTGCCTCCCAGCAGAAACGGCAGCGCGCCGTTCACGCTGCACGAGCCGGTGTTGCCGCTGAAGCCAACTTCGCGGCCGTCGATCCAGTTGAGCGAGTTATATGCGAAGTCGGACTGCCCGAGCACGCGCGTGGCGCTGGTGAAGATCCCAGGCTGCTGTTGCGGAAACGCCAGCACGCGGTTGTTTCCCGAATCGGCAACATAGAGGTTCCCGGCGCCGTCGAAGACGGCGCTCACCGGGCCGCCACGAATGGATTGGGTTGTGGGCCCGCAAATGTTGCCGCGTTCGGTTGCGCCAGACCCTGATTGGATTGCGCGCTTTGAAAATTGCTCTGTCCGATGACTGATTGCGCCGGCGGCGAAAATGCGGCGCTCTCCGACCGGCCATTGCGTCGAACGGGATTGTAGCCCAAGATGCGAGCATTGCCGGTGTCCACCACGTAGGGATTGCTTCCGATGAAGAAAACCCCTTGCGGTGGCGACTGCGCGGCCGTTGCTGCTCACCGCGCCGAGCGTGCTCCCACTCACTACCGGAGCGTTGGGCGTGGTGACGACGCCCATCACGCGCGCACTGGCCTGGCCGATCGCAAACGGCGGCGCATACACCACCACGCGGTTCGCACTATCGGCGATAAAAAGCCGGCCCTCCGGGATCGAAGGCCAGCCCGGAGGGCTGCGAGAGATAGTTTTTGCCGGTGCGCGTCAGATTTGCCGGTAACGATGTCGAAGAGAAATCGTTCTGCCCCAAAACCAGATCGGCCGCCGGCTGATTGCTCGCGCCGGACGCGAGCGCGCTAGCCGAAATCGCAGAACGCGATTGTTGCCCGGATCGGACACCCACAGATTCCCTTGCGCATCGAAGGCCAGCCCCGCCCAAGGACGCCGCCGCCATTAGCCAGCGCCAGCGTGCTGGCCGTCGGCCCGGTTTGCCCGCCGTTCGCCGAGTTGCTGTTGAGATCGGGCTGGCCGATAATCAAATCCACCGCCAGCAGATCGCTGGTCTGCGCGAACGGCGCTGGATATCGCAGCACGCGATTGTTGCCGGCGTCGATCGACATAAAGGTTGCCGTGCGCATCGACAGCCAGGCCGACCGGGCTTCGAAGACCGGTGCTCAAGTCCGCGCCCGGACCCTTCGGGCGAGGTGGAAAGAAGATCCCGCTGGCCGATCACCAGGTCCGCGTAATCGCCTTTGGTAAAGCCCGACGCGTTCTTCCACGCCAGCACGCGGTTATTGCCGAAATCGGCCACGTAGAGAATGGGCGGCTTCACCGATGTGTCGAGAGCGACCGCTTGCGGGTTGTTGAACTCCCTGCCCTCAACCAGGTTGGGCGCGATCGCCGTCAGCACTCCCTGTTGCTGCAAGACGGCCTGTCCAACAATGCGCGAAGGGGCAGGATTGAAAATGGTTTGCGCGTCCATGAACTGGACGGGCAACTGCAAGGCCGCGAGCAGCAGCGCTGCAGGAAATACTCTTGAGTAGGCCACTGGGCTAAGAATTCAGGTGGCCGTTTGTTCTGAAATTTCTCTCCAATATTGATACACCAGCGCCACCGGCAGCCCCACCACGTTGAAATAGTCTCCTTCAATGCGATCGATGAACTTGGACGCCAATCCCTGGATCGCATACCCGCCCGCTTTGTCCATCGGCTCGCCACTCGCGGCGTACGCTTCCATTTCCTCTCGGCGTCAGCGGGACAAAACGAACGCGCGTAGTGGCGGCATCGACAATCTTCCGCGATTCGGTGCGCAGGCAGATGCCCGTGATCACCGCGTGCTCGCGGCCCGAGAGCAACGCCAGCATTCGCACGGCATCGGCGGTGTCGCGCGGCTTTTCGAGCACCTGATCGTCGATCACCACGGTGGTGTCGGCGCCTAAAACCACTTCGCCCGGAAGCATCGGAACCGCGAACGCCTTCTGTTTCCGCCAGACGCCGCACATAATCGATCGGTGATTCGCCGGCGCGGCGCTCTTCGGGAACATCGGCCGCCCGCACCACGAACGGAATCCCCGCGTCGCGCAAGATCTGCTGCCGGCGTGGCGACTTCGAAGCCAGAACCAGCACGCGCGCTTACATGGACTTTCGCGCCATCGCGGGTCCCGGCGGGCCGCCCGGTCCAGAAGCGTGTCCTTGCCGGATTGTGCCCTGGTCCACCAGGTGCGTGACCGTGCCCAGGTGCCCCCTGGACCCGGCGTCTCCTCGGGCGGCGGAATTTTCTTCGGACGCGCATCCAAGCGCGTCAGAATCAGCTCCTCGCGCGCCTTTTGGAATTTCGGCGTACCCGGCTTGACGCCCGTCGCCAGCACATCGCGCTCGGTTACTTCCTGCGCAGTGGGCAGATATTTCCCCAGGTAGTTCTTGATGCGGTCATGCACCATGCGCTCGGACGAATGCGCCAGCAGAAACAGCATCTGATCGCCCGGAGCCGCTGAAAGCACCTGATAAACCTTCGACGGTTTCTGCAGCTTGGCCGACTTCAGGTCCTTTTCGAGCTTCTTGGCTTTCGCTTCCAGCTTCTGCCACTGGTCCACTTCCCGCCTGCTCAGCCCGATGCTCTTGATAAACGCGGCCCGCTCCTTCGGCGAGCAGCTTCTCGGTGAGAAAATACAGGAACAGACCCATGCGTCCAGATGAATATCGATGCCGAACGGGACCAATTGCCTGGCCTTTTGCAGTTTCTGCAGCCCGGCGTGATTCAGCTTGGCGCCCGCCAGATCGGGCGAGAACAGATGCAGCAGCTTCTCTTCTTCCAGCACCTTGATGATGTCGGCGCAGTTGGGTTCGTTGGCGATGTGGCGCAGCTCTTCGAGCAAGATCCTGCGGCGTGATGCGCGTCTCCAGTTGCGCTTCCCGCGCGTTGTCATACTGCATCTTGGTGCGCTCTTCGATGGTGAAGCTCAGCCGCACCTTGAATCGGAGCATCCGCAGCAGACGGATGGGATCGTCGTACAGCGTGTAATTGCTGACCGCGCGCAGTTCTTTGCGCTCCAGATCGCCGACGCCGTTGTTGGGATCGAGCAGCAGACCGCGCGACGCCGGATTGAGCGACAGCGCGATGGAGTTGATGGTGAAATCGCGCCCGCGCAGGTCCTCGTGAATGGTGGCGGGCTTGCACCATGCGGCTTGGCGCCGGGCTTGGCATACTTCTCCTGCCGCGCCATCCCGATGGTGGCGTGTACGCCGCTCGGGAAAAGCAGATGCGCCAGCTTTGCGGTTGTCGTCCTCGCGACAGAATCTTCGCGCCGCTCTTCTTCGCGACAGCCTGGGCCAGTTTCACGCGTTGCCCTCGACGGTGAAATCGATATCGAGCATCGGAAAGCCGCCCAGCATGTCGCGCATCGCCCCGCCGGTCAGGAACACATTGAGGTTGGCGCTGCGTCGCGGCCGCTTGGATCTCGGAGACCGCCCGGCTCTGGTCCGCGCTCAGGTGGCTCTCGAGCATAAACATGTAATCGCTCATCGCTTCGGCTCTTCTCTGCGCTCATGCGCTGCGTCCCCAGCCTCTGACGCAACCGTCTTAGGCTCTCGGATGATGCTCGTCCACGGTCCTCCGCAACCGGGAACGCACTACGTGGGTATAAATCTGGGTGGTCGAAATATCGGCATGCCCCAGCATGCTTTGCACGCTTCTGAGGTCCGCGCCGCCTTCCAGCAGGTGGGTCGCAAAAGTATGCCGCAGCACATGCGGCGTCAGATCGTGGAAGATGCCGGCCTTCTTGCCGTAGCCCGCCAGCAGCTTCCAAAAACCCTGGCGCGTCATGGCGCCGCCCGCGATTGGTCACGAAGAGGTACGGGCTGGCGCGGCCCTGCAGCAAGCGCGGCCTGCCGTTGCCCAGATACTGCTCCACGGCCAACAGCGCCGCTTTGCCCACTGGCACGATGCGCTGCTTGTTGCCCTTCCCCACCACCCGCACCACGCCCATGTTCCGCTCCAGTTCCGACACTCGAACTCCGCACAGCTCGGAGACCCGGAGTCCGGTGGCATACAGAAATTCCAGCATGGCCCGGTCGCGCAGTCCTTGCGGCTTGGTACTGTCGCAAGACGCCATCAAATCGTCGATCTGTTGCTTATTAAGGTATTTAGGAAGACTTTGCCATTGCCGCGGCGCCGCCAGGTGCGCGGTCGGATCGGCGTCCAAAACGCCTTTTTCGATCAGATGAGCATAAAGGTTGCGCAGCGTGGTGATGTGCCGGGCGATGGATCGGCTGGCCATGCCGGGCTTTATAAAGCGAATCGACATAGCGCCGGACGGGCTCCGGGCTGGCGAGTGCGTCAGCGGGACGAAGGGATGCCGCAAACCGTTTCAAATCAGCATGATACGCTGCAATCGTGGTTCTGGATAGCCCCTTCTCGATGCGGCAAAAGTCGAGAAAAGACGCAATATGAGCCGAGATCCCGTGCAACGGATCGCATTCTGCCAATGATACAATATTCGCAAATTTGTTTGGAAGAAAAGTGTCTTTGAACCACGCAAGTTACTGAGCCGCGCGCATGAGCAAGCGGTCCTGAGGAGGGATTTGGGGGTCTCAACCCACAAAAAGGTTCTGGTTTCGCGCTTCGACCGCGACACCTTGTCAGGTTTCGTCAATCCCCAAGGCTATCTTTTGGCCAACGGCCTGGAGCTGATGACGCAAAGCGGATCCGTCAGTATGGTGCCTTATGATGAGGTGAAGCTGGTCTGTTTCGTGCGCGATTTCCAGCAAGGCGAACCGCGCAAGGAGGTGCGCCTGTTTACCACCCGGCCCAAGCTGGAGGGGCTGTGGCTGCGGATGTATTTTCGCGATGGCGACGCGATGGACGGTATCCTTTCCAATAATCTTTTGCTGCTGGACGCGTTCGGTTTTTCGGTGGTGCCGCCCGATCCGGGGTTTCAAAACCAGCGGATTTTCGTCCCGAAAGCCGCGCTATCGCGCATCCAGGTTCTGGGCGTAGTGGGCAGTCCGTTACGCACGCCGCGCAAGCCCAAGCCGGTGCCTAAGGAGCAGATCGAACTTTTCTGAACCACGACCGTCAGGGAGTGTTCTTCAGCTTTCTCACCGCGTCCTCCACCTGCTGCGCCAGCGCGACGTAATCGTCGTTTCCAGTAAGCCGAAGCGCGGGGCCAAATGTGATTTCGACGCGCCCCGGCCGGGCCATCCTCCAGGTTTCGTGCAGCACGCGGTCCATGCCTTCGATGCAAATGGGAACCACGGGGATTCCGAGCTTCGACGCAATCATCCCAACACCCGGCTGGAACCGCGCGATTTCGCCCGCCCGAGTCATTTTGCCTTCGGGGAAAATGAGCAGGCACCATTTGTCGTTGGAAAGCTCGCCGATGTAGCGCAGAGTGGCCAGCGCGCCCGGCTCGCGCTGCGGGATCGGGAAACAACTAAAGAAGAGCGTTGACAGGTAATAATTCAGGCTATTCGTAAAACTGCGTCCGTGAAAATGCTCTTTGAAAAATTCCTTGCGCATCGCGGGAGCCACGCGGTAGCGCCACTTCGCGGGCAGCGCGCTCATAATCCCCGGCACATCCATGTAGCTTTGGTGATTGGCGGCGAAGATGACCGGAGGTTCCAGACCCTCAAGATTCTCCAGGCCGTGCGTATGAACGTGGGCGAAAATCCGGTTGAGCGGCAGCAGAAATCCCGGCAGGAAAATGCGCCGGGCGGCTCGCGCCAGCGCACCGCGATTCCAGGTTGGGAAATTAGTCACGTCCTTCGTGGCTGTGCCCGCGATCTCAGCCTCATCCAATCCAAGCGCTACCATCCGCTCCACGCGTTCGAGCGATGTTAGGTTCTCCAGCGGAATATCCAGGCGCCCGGCCACCGGCGTGGGCCGCGGCGTTCCCCGCGCGATGTCAAAGCGCTTGAGCTTGCCGGTTCCTTCGGTGCGCGGAAACTCGTCGTGAGGCCAGATCGAAAAGCTGCGCACTCGCTGGAAATCGGCCAGGCGTGCGTTGGCCCGTCGCACAATTTCTTCGGCGCGCGCGCCCGGTTCCAGATAGGAGCGCCGCATGGACGCGATCCGTCCCGATCACCGCGGCGTCGCGAACGCCCGGCTGCTGCTTCAAGACGCTCTCGACGTCCTCGGGAAAAACGTTTAGCCCCTCCGGCGTCACGATCATTTCCTTCTTGCGCCCCAGGATGCTGAGTTCGCCCGAGTCCTTCAATTCGCCGATGTCGCCGGTGTGGAACCAGCCGTCCTCAAAGGCGCGCGCCGTCTCCTCGGGATGCCCGAAATAGCCGGATGTCACGTTGTCGCCGCGCACCAGGATCTCGCCGTCGGGAGCGATCTTCACTTCCACGCCGCCGATCGGCTTGCCTACGCTGCCCTGGCGCGCGTGGAACGGATGATTCAGCGTCACGATGGGCGCGGTTTCGGTTAAACCATAGCCCTGGATGACGAGAAATCCAAGCTCGGAAAAGAACCCTTCGAGATCGGCCGGAAGCGGCGCCGCACCTACGATAAAGCTCCAGAATTTCCAGCCGAACAGGCGATGCACCTTCCGGTACCGCCACCAGCGGCCCAGCCAATGGCCTTTCCGAGGCTTCAATTGGCGCAGTTCCGGAAACATTTGAATCAGATGCGTTCGCAGGATTTCGAGAATCTGCGGGACAGACACTAGCACGGAAATGCGTCGTGCCCGAATCTGCCGCAGGATTTCGTTTGGAGCGAAACCGCGCATGAAGACCACCACGCCGGGCAGCATGGGCGGAATAAACGTCGCCATGGCTTGGCCAAACATATGGCTTAACGGCAGCAAGTTGAGAAATCGGATGGGCGCGAATGGACCGGCGTAGCGCAGGTACTTTTTCACTTCATTTTCAACCGGAACAATATTGGCGAGAATGTTGCGGTGCGTGATGATAACGCCCTTGGGCTCGGCCGTTGCGCCGGAAGTAAAGATGATCTCAGCGGTCTGATCCTTCGTGATCGTCACCGGCTGAGGGGACACCGCCGGTGCGTCACCATCGTACATACCGGCCTCGTCGCCGGTCAGAACCAGTCGCGCTTCGACAATGTTCTTAATGCGCTCGACGAATTCCGGCGAAGACCGATAGTCGATCGGAACCGCGATCACTCCTTCGAGCAGGCATCCCCACAACGCCACGATCCATTCCGGACGGTTCTCGCCGTAGAGAATCACTTTTTCATCGCGGCCGACCCCTGCCTCACGCAGCCTGGCCGCAAACGCCCGCGCCCGCTCCGCAATCTCGCGATACCGGTAATGCCGCGCGTGAAAACCGTCGTCGTAGATCAGGAACTCATCTTCGAGCCCGGCGAAGTCGTAGAAGAAATCGAGCAGGGTGTCACGCGGCATCCAGTTCCATTATTCTCTCAATGCTCAAGAATCGCCGTGGGGCTGACGCCCACCACGATTACAATGAAGGACGCGGGGCACCTCGGCAAGATTGAGGAGCGGCTTTTTGCGGTCGCTTATACTCAGCGCGGGCCGGTCGTCCGGCTGACTTCCGCGCGAAAGGCGAACGAACGCGAACGGAGGAAGTACGATGAGACGCTATCGGCTTGACCCCGAGAAACCCCGGCAACTCACGCCTGCGGAGGCGCGGCGGTTAGATGCTACGCCCATTGAGTATTCGGACATCCCGCCGGTGGGTGCGCGCCGCTATAGAGAGTCAGCGTCCGCGCCGAAGAAGAACATGCGCCGGCAACTAACCTAAAGACGACGGGACGGTCCCAACGGCGCCTGAATGATAGAATTCCAAGCATGAAATTCGCACTCCTGTTGATCTTTGCGGGCTCGGCATTTTCGCAAACCAAGCCGCCGCGCGATCCGGCCCTGATCGACGATCTCGTCACCGCCAATCACATCCTGGCTTCGGAAGGCATCCTGGACGGTTACGGGCACGTGAGTGTGCGCAATCCCGCGAATCCAAGTCACTATTTCCTTTCTCGTTCACTCGCGCCCGGCTTGGTAGCGGCCGCCGATATCATCGAATACGATCTCGACAGCAATCCAATTGGCGACGCGCGATTGAGTTATCGCGAGCGGTTCATTCACGGTGAGATTTACAAGGCGCGCCCGGACGTGATGGCCATCGTTCACGATCATTCGCCGGCCGTGATTCCGTTCAGCGTAAGCTCCGTGCCTTTGCGCGCGGTCTCGCATATGGCGGCGTTCATCGGAGAAGGCATCCCGCTGTTTGAGATTCGCGACGTGGACGGCATGACCGACATGTTGGTATCGAACCCGAAACGCGGGCAGGCGCTGGCGAAGGTGCTGGGAAATTATCCAGCGGCGCTGATGCGCGGACACGGCGCGGTGGTAGTGGGCGCGACGGTGAAGGAAGCGGTGGGCCGTGCGGTTTATCTCGATTCCAACGCGCGGCTGGAAGAGCAGGCGATTCTGCTCGGCGGCAAGGTCACCTACTTTGAGCCCGAAGAAGCCAGGAAGACGGCGCCGCAAGACGGCTTCGAGCGCGCTTGGGGCGTTTGGAAACAAAAAGCCTCGGTTAGCCACTAAATTTGCGCGCTAAATCCTGAGTGGCGCGCATCAACAGATTGCCGTCCAGGCCGACCGCGACGAAGGTACAGCCGAGAGACAAATAACGGCGCGCCTGCGTATCATCGGTGGTCAAGATCCCCGCGGCGCGGCCGGATGCGCGAATGCGGCGGATGGCGTCCTCAATAGCGTGTTGCACGTCGGGGTGGCCCGGATTGCCCAGGTAACCGAGCGCGGCCGAGAGATCGGATGGCCCGATGAACACGCCGTCAACGCCTTCCACAGACGCGATCGCATCCAGGTTATCGAGCCCCAGACGCGTCTCCACTTGGACCAGCAGGCACATCTGATCGTTGGCCTGGTGCAGGTAATTCGTGACTCGGTTCCATTGCGAAGCGCGCGCCAGCGCTGCGCCCACGCCGCGAATTCCCGCCGGCGGATAGCGCATGGCCGCGACTAATAACTTCGCTTGCTCGGCGCTCTCCACCATAGGGACCAACAAGGTCTGCGCGCCGATATCGAGCAATTGTTTGATCAGGGGAACATCGCCCGACACGGGCCGCACGATGGGATGTGCCGGATGGGACGCCACGGCCTGCAATTGACGGAGTATCGAACGGACGTCGTTCGGCGCATGCTCGCCATCGATGAGCACCCAATCGAAGCCGGCGCCCGCGCAGATTTCGGCGCAGATGGGATCCGTCAGGCCCAGCCACAAACCAATTTGCGCGCGCTCGCCGCTCTTCAGCGCCGCCTTGAATGTGTTGATCTTCATCTCCATGTCTGTTTACTCAAATCGGAGCTTACTCAAAGTGACACGAGATGCAGCCGAACGGGCCGTAGTCGATGTGGAACGTGTCGCCGCGGCGAACAGGCACGGGGCGGGTGAACGATCCGCCTAAAATAAGTTCGCCTGCTTCGAGGCTGACATTGTGCGCGGCAAACTTGTTCGCCAGCCAGGCCACGCCGTTGGCGGGATGATTCAACACCGCCGCCGCCACGCCCGACTCTTCGATGACGCCATTGCGATAGCAAACGGCGGAAACCCAGCGCAGATCGGTATCGAGCGGACGAAACGGACGGCCGCCGGCCACCAGCGCGGCGCCCGCGGCGTTGTCGGAAATGGTATCGAAAACCTTGCGCGTGGCTTTTGTTTCGGGGTCCACTTGTTGGATGCGCGCGTCGATGATCTCGACCGCCGGCGTGACGTATTCCGTGGCGCTCAGAACATCAAAGATGGTGCAGTTGGGACCCTGGAGCGGCTTGCCCAGGACGAACGCAAGTTCTACTTCCAAGCGCGGAACGATGAAGCGCTCGGTTGGAATGCTGGCACCATCGGCGAAGAACATGTCGTCGAGGAGCACGCCATAATCGGGCTCGCCGATGTTCGAAGAATATTGCATGGCCTTGGATGTGAGGCCGATTTTGTGGCCTTTCACCGTGCGACCGGCGCTCGTCTTGAGCGTGACCCAGTCCTTCTGGACGGCGTACGCGTCGTCGATGGTCATGTCCGGATGCTGGATGGAAAGCTGGCGAATCTGCGTGCGGGCGCGCTCCGATTCATCCAGCCGCTGGGCAGCGTCGCGAATACTGATCTCATCCAACATGCGGGTGCTCCTCCATGTCGCCGATAATTGTGTTTTTCAAGCTTCCGATTCCTTCGATCTCGGTGACCACTTCATCGCCCACCCTCACGTCGGCCAGACCCTCCGGCGTCCCGGTTAAAATGAGGTCGCCCGGCGACAGAGTCATGAAGTCACTGAGGTAAGCGATCAGCGCGGGAATGTCGAAGATCATGTCGCGCGTGTTGCCCTGTTGCGTTACTTTGCCGTTCACCAGCGTCCGCAATTGCAAATTCATGGGATCGGCGACGTCCGCGGCGTCCACCAACCACGGGCCGAGGGGAGTGGCGCAATCCCGGCTCTTCACGCGAAAGTTGGGGCGATAGTAATTTTCCAGGTAATCGCGAATGGCGTAATCGTTCGCGACAGTATAGCCGGCGACGTACTGGTACGCGTTGGCCTTCGCAACTTTGCGCGCAGTTTTTCCGATCACTACGGCGAGTTCGCACTCGTAGTGCATATACGTCACGCCTGAAGGCCGCCGCGTTTGACCTAAATGTCCACAGAGGGATTGAGTGCTCTTCAAAAAGACAAGCGGCTCGTCCGGTGCTTTGAAAGCCAGCTCCCTGGCGTGATCCGCGTAGTTCAGGCCGAGAGCAAAGATGGTTCCGGGCTGGACGGGCGGAAGCCAGACCACTGGATTTCCAGAGTGCAGGCGGGAGTCGCCCTCGTTCATTTCGTGGACTGCACCTCGATAAGCAACGCGGGCGTGCTTCATTCGGGAGCGACCTCGTTTTCGATCGCCGCCAGGCCGTCGATTTCCACTCGCACGCGGTCGCCGGCCTGCGCGAGCGGTGCATCATACGGCTCACCGGCAAGAACGATATCGCCGGGTTGCAAAGTCAGAAACTCACTGATGTCCGCGATCAGCCGATCGATCGGACGCACCAGATCGTCAATCTTCGCACGGCAGCGGAGCTCGCTGTTGATGGAGATTCGAATTTCCCGGGGCGGGCGATCGGTTACCTCAGAACCGATCACACAGAACCCGTCGCGGCAGCGCTGTCGAATCGCGGGCCGATAGTATGACGCGTGAGGAATGCTCACATCATTGACGGCCACATAACCGGCGATGTGATTCAGGCGGCCCATTACGATTCCGATTGTCCCCGCCATCTTCAATTCTTTCGTATCGGCGGGTAATATGGATGGCTGCGCCGCTCGCGTTCCAAGTGTTTCGTGGACGAAGGTAGAGCACGGGCGCGACGGGCGGCTTCTTGTACGGGTCGCGATGCAGTTGCTCACCCAGGGATTCGAGTTCGCCGCGAAAGTTGAGAGCAACACCGTAAACGGCGTTGACGCACTGGTTCAGATTCCCATCTCCTGAAAAACTTCCCGGGCGATGCGAAAGCTATCCACGGCCGCGGGCACGCCGCAATAGATGGCAGCCTGCAAGAACAATTCCTTCAGCTCTTCCTTGCTGACGCCGTTGGCGATGGCGCCCTTCACGTGAGCGCGAATCTGATTGGGCCGGTTCAATCCGGTGAGCATCGAAAGCGTGACGATACTGCGGGTCTTGCGGTCCAGGCCGGGCCGTCCCCAGATCTCGCCGAAGCAATACTGATTCACCAGCTCTTCGAACGGACGGTTGAAATCGTCAGCCGCGGCCCAGGCTTTGTCGGCAAGCTCCGCGCCGAAAATATCGCGGCGGATGCTCAGGCCCTTGTCGAACATCTGTTTTTCCATCGCTCAACATTATAACGGCTGGCTGATGGCGATTGGCTGTTGGCCGTTAGCCAGACTCAATTGGACACTGTCGTTGGTTTGACGAAATCGTCCATCACGGCCTTGCGCAACATGTTCGGCGGCAGCAGGCCTTGCGACAAGATGAAGTCATGAAAGCGCTGGACGTTGAATTTTGGGCCGAGGGCCTGTTCGGCGGCATGGCGAATTTCGAGTAAACGTGTGTATCCGTCGAAATACGACGGCGCCTGGCCGGGCATGCGGAAGGTGAAGCGTTCCACTTCCTCGGTGGCGAAAGCCGGTGAGCAGACCACGTCCTTTTCCAAAACTTGCATGGCTTGCTCGGGCGTAATTTTGCCCTGCTGCAATTCCGGATCGAGAAACGCCCGGGCGGCGCGTAGCAGCCGGTAATCGAGCGAGACCAGCTTCGCGTCGTCGGGCATATAAGGGAGCATGAACCATTCCGAATAAAGTCCCCAGCCTTCGACGTTGGTGCTGTTGAACGCAAACAGCGCGCGAGCCAGCGATACGCCACGCTCCACCATGGCATCGAACTGCAACTCGTGGCCCGGACGGGCTTCGTGCGCGGTGAGCGTCCAGGATGCGGCCGCGAAAGTGAAATCGTCGTACTTCAACGTCGCTCCGCCTTTGCCGGTAGCTTCGAGCGGCAGCACAAACTGGCCGCGCTCGCCATGATTGTTGATGAGCGGCGGAGGAACCATGTGGGGCGCGGGCTGCTGGGCGGTCTCGGCGGCGGAGGCTAATCGAATGATGGCCGGGCGATCCGGCAGCGTCACCAGATGCTCGCGGCGGATGATGCCCTCGATTTCCGCCAGCCGCTTTTGATAATGCGGCAGCACCTGATCGCCTGGAATCTGATCTTTTTTCAACCCGGCGATCACGTCGCGGTAGTCGGATGACGGCAAGTGGCGCTCTTTGGCGATCTTCGCGGCGATGGGCTGCATCTGGGTCTGCAAGTCCGAAAACATTTGATGCGCCAGGCGCGTCAGTTCGTCCGGCGTATAGTCGATGCCAAAGTTTTCCAGCGCGATGCTGTACAGCTCGGGTGGAAGGCGAAAGTCGCTGCGCGCTTTTGGCAGCACTTCCCGGCGCACAAAATCGTCGTAGGACGCAAGCTCCACTTTTAGTTTCGCAAACGCATCCTGGTATCCCGCCATCTTGTACTTTTCGAGCAGCAGGCCGATGCCGGTGATATAGGCCTGGGTGTTTTCCAGGTTCTTTTCCACTTCCACCTTGGCGGGTCCAACAAGCCCCGGGGTTTTGAGCTTCTCGCGATAACGCTTCTCGGCCTGAAGCGTCAGCGGCTCAAAGCCGGACTCAAGGCCGGTGTACTTGCGCAGCCGAACCACCGAGGCAGGACGGCGATCCGCGGCGATTTGATCGTCCAACAGGCTTTTCATGCCGTAAAAGATGGTGCCGGCTACGTCATCGTACGGAAGCAGGTTGCGCTCATTGGCTTCCGATGAACGAATGTCGCGATTCGCTTGCGCGATCAGTATTTCCAGATCCTGCCGCACCAGCGGATCTTTCTCCGCGGCGAGGCGCTTTTCCAATTCGTCGCGCGCCGAGGAGAGGTCCTTGCGGAAACGCTCGGGTTCGTCGGGCTTGGAACTGCTGACCTGCTCGTCCAGCCCCGGCACACCTTCCTGCGCGGCGCTCTCCGGCGCATAGCGCGCCATGATCGCGATGAGCAACTGTGAATTCTGATTGCTTTTTTCCACCCATGCGGGAGGAGTCTGGGCCCAGGCGACAGCGGCGATCAGCAGGACAAGGATAAACAGCAAGCGCATAACTCTAGAGTATCCGGAAAATATGGTAGAGTCCCGGAATGCTCCGGACGACCCTGATACGAGCCTGCGCCGCGGCTGCCGCTCTCGCGGGCGCCTGGCTCACCTACACCCAAACCCAACCCGCCCCGCCGCCGATCGGCATTCAAAAGCTGAAGGACGATTTGTTCGTCATCGGCGTGACAAAGGGCGTTGGCGCTGGAAACGTCGCGGTCCAGGTGACGGACGAAGGCGTGATCCTGGTGGACGATATGTTCGACCGCAATCACGATGAAATTCTGGAGAAGCTGCGAACGGTCACCGACAAACCCATCAAGTACGTTCTTAATACTCACCAGCACGACGATCATTCCGGCGGCAACGCCAAAATGCTGGCGATGAATGCCGAGGTGATCTCGCATCGTAATGCGCGAGCCAATATGGCGCTGTTGAAACAACCCGGGCTGGCGCGCGTGACATTTCGCGGACGAGATGGACGTGTATCTGGGCGGGAAAGAGGTTCGCGCTCGCCACTATGGGCGCGGCCACACCGGCGGCGACGCGGTGATGTATTTCCCCGCCGACAAGGTAATCCATACCGGAGATCTGTTCCTCACTTTTCCACCGCAGCCGTTTATCGACTACGCCAATGGGGGCAGCGCGCTGGAATGGACCAAAACTTTGGATGCGGCACTGAAGCTCGATTTCGACGTTGCGATCCCGGGGCACGGCCCGATTTCAGATCGCGCCGGCATTCTAAAATTCCGCGATAATTTTCAGGCGATGCGCGACCGCATCAGAGGCATGGTTCAGGCGGGAGCCAGCAAGGACGAGATCTCGAAAGTGCTCACCGCCGATTATCATTGGGCCGCGGGCGGCCTGGCGATCCAGCAAGTTGATGCGATGATCGCGGAACTGAAGTGACAGCCGCCGATGAACGCAGAAAGTGGAGTGAACTCCTTCGGTAAGACACGAAGAACGAACTCACTTCCGCGCACAACGCAGCGTGCCGCGGTTGCTTAGTCGCGCCAGATTTCGCGCGCCGTCTCCACCACCAGCCGTAAGTTTATTGGAATTGCTGGTCCATGGTGAGCGCGTTGCCTTCGCTGGTGGAAGAGAATCCGCACTGCGGGCTCAGGCAGATCTGATCGAGCGGCACATATTTCGCGGCCTCATCGATGCGGCGCTTGAGATCGTCCTTCTTTTCCAATTCGCCGCGCTTGGACGTCAGCAGGCCCAGCACAACCTTCTTGCCCTTGGGGACAAAGCGCAGCGGGGCGAAAGTGCCCGAGCGCGCGTCATCGAACTCCAGGAAATAACCATCCACGTTCAGTTCGCCGAAAAGGGCTTCGGCCACGTGATCGTAACCGCCCGAAGCGGCCCATGACGACCGGAAATTGCCCCGGCACAGATGCGTGCAGATGGACATGCCGGCGGGCTTGTACGGCCAGCGCTTCGTTGAGCGTGCGGATATGCCGGATGTGCGCGTGCTCGCCGTCCTCGCCCATCTGATTCACCATCTCCCGCTGCGCCGGATCGTTCAGATACGCCAGGCTGATGTCGTCCAGCTGCAGATAGGTGCAGCCCAGCTTGGCGAGCTCGGCGATCTGCTGCGCGTAGACCTGCGCCAGATCGTGCCAGAACTCGTCGATGTCGGGATAAATCGCGGGATCGATGGCGGCGCGCCCGCTGCGGTAGTGCATCATGCTGGGGGAAGGAATGGTCAGCTTCGGCGTGGCGCGCGTCACCGATTTCAGGAACGCGAAATCGTCGCCAAAAATGCATTTGTCGAAGCTTGAGCTTGCCCTTGATCTGCAGCGCCGCGGGGGTGAATTCGATGACGCCTTGCTCGTTGCGAAACTGAACTTTTACGATTGCCCTGAACCTTGGCCGTGCCGCCGATCTGGTACAGGAAATCCATGTGCCAGGAAGAGCGGCGGAACTCGCCGTCGGTGACTCCTTCCAGCCCCAGATCCTCCTGCTGGCGGACGACGTCGCGGATGGCCTGGTCTTCAATGCGGCGCAGATCGGCCTGGGTGATGCGGCCCGTTCTTTTCATCTTCGCGAGCCTGGAGCAATTCAGGCGGACGGAGCAGGCTGCCAACGTGGTCGGCGCGGAAGGGTGGAGTTTTGGTTTGAACCATCGAATATAAGCTTACGCAAAAATTCGAGAGGTTCGGGCGATCAAATCAGGCGCTGGCCGCAGCGGCGAACTCAGCCCCAAGTCTTCTGGTCTTGAACTGGTATTGGTCCAGCTTCACCGCGAACTGCTCCGGCTGGCAGCGCGTGACGCGGCAAGAGACGATGAGTTGCAAGGGCGTGGTTCCGTGCAAGAGGAAGGGCCAATCCACGGTCAGCTGTAATCGCGCACCGGCGCGAAACTTGGCTTCCTCAGAGGCGATGAGCAAACCACAACTGCTCATATTCAGGGTTCGGCCTTCCCCAATCAACGCTGGGCCGCCCGAAAGAGTGCGATATCTCACACTCAGTCGTAACGGAAATCGCGATTTGGTTCGCCGTTCGAGATCAAGCTCGGATTCACGTTGCATGGCAAGTTCGGATTCAGGTTGCATGGTAATCACCATTTTTCGCATTCATCCATGAGGCCTTGATGGCGTCTGGACTACGTTTCTATAACAAGAAACTGTGTGCAAAAACCTTTCATTCAAAGTTAGATATCGTTCGCCTCTTTCCGTGGAAGCGCTGGCGCACTTACAGCTCGCGCGCCAGACGTAACGTGGTCAGCATCATGACGGCGATGCCAGGACAACCTTGTCACTAAAGCCTTGCTGTACAGCTAGGCTAATTCCCTCAATCGTCCGGAGTTTTTCTCCAGCAGGCGTGAAATGCTCACGTCGCTGGAACTGGAACTGGAAGATTCTCCGGACACGCAAGCCGAGGCCGCCTCAGAGATCCGGCGCTGTTCCCTGTCCTTGCGCTCCTGCCACTCCCGAAATGTCGCACGCTCGCGTTCGATCTCCTGAACGGCGCCGGCAATTCGCATCTGATACTTGGATCGGATGGCTTCCATCTCCTCGCCCAGCAGCTCGTTGTCGGTGAGCTTAATCTTCTCAAATTCTTCCAGACGCCTGCGCTGGCTGTCTTCGTACTCGTTCAGCACGCGCTGCCGCTGGACCGCGTCCTGCAGCATATCTTCCACCGCGACGCCCGCCGCTTCCAGAGCCATCATCAGGGCGCTGTGTTTACCGGCCGGCGACAGGCCGTGCAAATGTTCGCTCGCGATCATATCCGCCACTTTCAGGATGTCCCACGCCGCAGTGGAGGTAGCAGCTTTAAATGACGACTTGTGATAAATCTCTTCGAAGGATGACAACTTCGAATTCTCAAACGAATCGTTGCGATTCCGTTCACCGAAACCAGGCGTTGGCGGCCCGGCAGGCGAGCCATTCCGCTCTTCCGGAGCCAAGAAACGGTTCTCCGGCGAGGAAGCCTGGAGCAACTTCCTGAACATGATCCCTCCCAAAGGTGCTGAAGGTGTGGCACCAATACTAGCACAAATAGGTGCGAAAAAGTCCAACAAATGCTCAATAAATCAAATTCGGGGTACCGTCTGGCCTAGGGGTTCTAGCGGCGTCTAGAGGGTCAAAGCACGCTGGGAGAGACGTTGCAGCGGTTTCCCGGCAAACTGGTTTGTAGATTTTTAACTTTTCGCTTCCCGCTAAGTATTTCCGAGGTGTGACTCCCCCCCCCAGCCTCGGCCCGAGGTATCTTTGCGACGACGATGTCTGGTAAATCCACCACAGTCGATTCGCCAGCCCGCGGCGATTCACTGAGAGTGTTTCACCCCTGCCGACACTACTCCTCGGTAGCGAGATCCCCCAACGACGATCCCTACCAGGAGTTCAACTGATGACTGCCACAAACACACAACCTCTCACCGCTCTGGGACTCGATGTCGGCACCAGCCGCATTGTCGCCGCCCAGCGCCAGGACAAAGACATTCAATTCGATACGCAACTGAACGCCTTCGTCACCATTCCATTTTCCAAGCTGACCCAGAGCGTCCTGAAGAAGGAACGCATTCCGCATCTGGTGCAGGATTCCGAGATCACGGTCTATGGCGACGAGAGCGAGCGCTTCGCCAACCTGTTCCACAAAGAAACGCGGCGGCCGATGCTGCGCGGGGTGCTGAATCCGGACGAAAACAGCAGCTTGACGCTGGTGCGCCAGATCGTCGGCCTGGTGATGGGGGAAGGCGAGGGGCAAGGCCGCAGGGTCTGCTTCAGCGTCCCGGCCGCTCCCTTGGGCGCCGCGGATGAAGTGAACGAACACGAAGCCGGCCTGAAAGGCATGCTTTCGAAGCTGGGATACGACGCGCATCCGATTTCGGAGGGCCTGGCGGTGGTGTACGGGGAACTGGAAAACTCCAACTACACCGGCATCGGCATCAGCTGCGGCGGCGGGCTGTGCAATGTTTGCCTGGCGTATCTGTCGGTGCCCGTCTTTAGCTTCAGCATTCCGAAAGCGGGCGATTTTATCGATGCCAGCGCGTCGCAATTGCGCGGCGAGCCGGCCACGCGAATCCGGACCATCAAAGAGGAATCGTTCCACTTCAACGGCCATTTCGTCAACAAGATCCATCAGGCCTTGAGCGCCTATTACGACGACGTGATCCAGGCGCTGGTGGCGGCGTTGCGGGATCAGTTTGCCAGCGTGCAGAACATGCCGAAGCTCAACCGGCCGATCCCGCTGGTGTTGAGCGGCGGCAGCGTGATGCCGCCCGGCTTCCGGGACCGGTTCGAGAAAACGCTGCGCGAGACCGAGCTGCCGGTGGCGATCGCGGAGGTTCGCATGGCGTCGAATCCGATGGTTTCGACAGCCCGGGGCGCTTTGGTGGCGGCCATGAGCGAATTGTAGGGGTCGGCGTCCGGTGTAAAGTGAGACGGTGACCCGGCGCCTGATCACCCTCACCACCGACTTCGGCCTTTCCGACCATTTTGTCGGCGTCATGAAGGGTGTTATTGCTGGAATCGAGCCTGCCGCGCAGATGATCGACATCAGCCACGGCGTTCAGCCCTATGACATCGCCGACGGCGCGTTCACCATCGCGCAAGCTTACCGCTATTTTCCGCGGAAGACGATTCACGTAGTGGTGGTGGATCCCGGCGTCGGCTCGGCGCGGCGGCCGTTGCTGGTCGAAATGGCCGGACAGTATTTCGTTGCCCCCGATAACGGCGTGCTTTCGATGGTATTCGCGCGGGAGAAGCCAAAGGTCCGGCATATCACCAGCGAGCGCTATTTTCTCGATCCCGTCAGCCGAACATTTCATGGCCGCGACGTTTTTTCGCCGGTCGCCGCGCATCTGGCGGCCGGAGTAACGCCCGCGAAATTCGGCAAGCGCATTGAAGATTATCTGCGGGCATCTTTTGAAACACCTACGCAAACGGGCAAGCACGCCTGGACCGGAATCATCCTCAAAGCCGATCATTTCGGAAATCTCGCGACCAATTTCCACATCGATCACTTTCCTTCCATTCGCACTCACGCATTTTCGCTGAACGCCGGTTTACAGAAGATCGCGCGCCTGGCGCTAACGTATTCCGAATGCGTGCCAGGCGAGCTTTTCGTGATTGTCGGAAGCTCGGGCTATCTGGAAGTGGCCGTCAGCCAGGGCTCGGCCGCAAAGGCGCTCGGTTGCAGCGCGGGGTGGCCGGTGGAACTGACCATTTACTGATTTCGTGTATACTAGCTCAGATAATTAAGCTCCTAAGGATCATAATGAGTCGGCTGAGCTTTCTTCTGATGTCATTAACATTTGGGATTGCGGCGAATATCGCGTCCGCGCAGACGTTCAAGACGCTGCACAGCTTCGACGGGACGGATGGCGCGAATCCCGGAGCTGTGCTCGTCCAGGCGGCCAATGGTGAGTTGTATGGGACAACCTATCGGGGCGGAACCAACGGCGGCTGCTCGCTTAGCGGCGCCTGCGGCACGGTCTTCAAAATGACCCCGGGGGGCGCGCTAACGACGCTTTATAGCTTCTGTGCCCAAAGCGTGTGCACGGACGGTTATTATCCCGGCGCAGGGCTGGTCCAAGCAACCAACGGGGAATTGTACGGGACAACCGGCGCAGGCGGAGCCTACGCTTATGAAGGAAATGGAGGCGGGACGATCTTCAAGATCACATCGAGCGGCACCCTCACAACGCCATACAGCTTCTGTGCCCGAAGTGAGTGCGAAGACGGCGATGACCCTTCGGCGGGGCTGGTCCAAGCCGCGAATGGGGACCTCTACGGCACAACCACCAATGGCGGAGCCAATAAAAACTCGGACGCACCGTACGGAGGCGGGACGGTCTTCAAGATCACTCCGGGCGGAGCTTTTACAACGCCCTACAGCTTCTGCTCATTGAGCGTGTGCACGGACGGTGAAATCCCCTACGCGGGCCTGGTCCAGGCCGCGAATGGGGACCTTTACGGCACAACCATCGGAGGCGGCGCCAACTGTCTTAGCCTGGGAGGGTGCGGGACGATCTTCAAAATGACTCCGAGCGGCACCCTCACAACGCTCTACAGCTTCTGCGCGCAAAGCGGCTGCCCAGACGGCCAACAACCCCAAGCGGGACTAGTCCAGGCCAGCAATGGGTTCCTTTACGGGACAACCACATTTGGCGGGATCTACGGAGAGGGTACGGTCTTCAAAATCACCCCAAGCGGCAGTCTCACGACGATTTACAGCTTCTGCGCTCAAAGCGGGTGCCCCGACGGCGATCAACCTTACCCGGGGCTGATCCAGGCCACAGATGGTAACTTGTACGGGACGACCCCTGGAGGGGGAGCCAACAGCGGTGGCACAGTCTTCAAAATCACACCAAGCGGTACACTGACAACGCTCTACAGTTTCTGCGCGCAAAGCGGGTGCGCGGACGGCCAAAGCCCCACCGCAACCCTCGTTCAGGCTACCAATGGCTATCTGTATGGGACAACGAGCGGCGGCGGAGCCAACGGCGACGGCACAGTCTTCGCCCTGTCCACGGGTCAGGCCCCGTTCGTGGAAACGCGCCCGACCATCGGCGTGGTCGGAAAGGTAGTCACGATTGTGGGATATAAATTGACCGGCGCGACCAGCGTAACGTTCAATGGCACACCGGCTGCCTTCACCGTCGAGGCATCCACCGCGATCCTCACCAGAGTTCCGGCCGGCGCGACCTCCGGCAAGGTCCAGGTGATCACACCAAACGGCACGTTGACGAGCAACGTGTCCTTCGAAGTAGCGCCCTAGGCGAAGTGGCGCCTAACTCAATTTGCACGTCCTCCGCCCGCGCGGTACACTAAATAAACCGCTTCACTCGAGGTCATGACGCCCGTGAAAACCCCATTCGCACTCTGACGCCGCTTCAGTTTGGGCGCTCTTTCGAGCGCCCCGATGAGTCCACCGGGTTTTCAATTTGTCTTGAGGAATTCTTATGAGTGAGAGCAGTAGCACAATCCAAGTCTCCAATCCAGGCATCTGGGCCTCACTGCGCGAAGCGGTGATGGGGTCCAGCCAGGATTTCACGGAAGGCAGCATCAGCCGCGCCATCGTGCTATTGGCCGTGCCGATGGTGCTCGAGATGTGCATGGAATCGCTGTTCGGCGTGGTGGACGTATTTTGGGTGTCGCGTCTGGGCGCCGACGCCGTGGCCACGGTGGGGCTCACCGAAACCGCGCTCACGCTGATCTTCGTCATCGCGCTCGGGCTCAGCATGGGCGCGACGGCCCTGGTGGCGCGGCGCATCGGGCGAAAAGGACGAGCAGGCGGCCGGCCTGGTGGCGGTGCAAGCCATCATCATCGGCCTCGCGGTCTCGGGAACCATCGCCGTCTTCGGCTATTTCTTCGCGCCGAATCTGCTGCACATCATGGGCGGCTCGGCGAGCGTGGTGAAGCTCGGCTCCGGCTACACCCGCATGATCCTGAGCGGCAGCGCCACCATCTTCCTGCTGTTTCTGATCAATGCCGTTTTTCGCGGCGCGGGCGACGCGGCCATCGCGATGCGCGTCCTGTGGATCGCGAATCTCGTGAACATTTGCCTGAATCCGTGTTTGATCTTCGGGCTGGGCCCGTTTCCGCGGCTGGGCGTGACGGGCTCGGCCGTCGGCACGACCATCGGCCGCGGCGTCGGCGTTCTATTGCAGCTCTACGTGCTGACTTCGGGCCGCGGCCGGCTGGCCGTGCATGCTTCGCAACTGCGCGCGGACTTCCTGATCATGTGGCGCCTCATCCGGCTGTCGTTGAACGCCATGTTCCAGTACATGGTGCAAATGGCCAGTTGGATCGGCATGGTGCGAATCATCGCCAGCTTCGGAAGCGACGCCACCGCCGCTTACACGGTGGCGATCAAGGTGATCATCTTCGCGATTCTTCCTTCCTGGGGCATGAGCAACGCCGCCGCCACGCTGGTGGGCCAGAATCTGGGCGCGGGCAAACCTGGGCGCGCGGAGACGTTCGGTGTGGCGCACCGGACTTGTACAACATGTTGTTCCTGGGCGTCATCGGAATGTTCTTTATTGCTTTCGCGCCGCAGATCATCGGGCTGTTCACCACGGATCCCGCGGTGGCTCCGCTGGCTGTCAGCGCGCTGCGGTTGTTCAGTTGCGGAAATATTTCGTACTCCTATGGCATGGTGATCACCGCGGCCTTCAATGGCGCGGGCGACACGGTGACGCCCACCATCCTGAACCTGATCTGTTTCTGGGTGTGCCAGATTCCCCTCGCTTGGGCGCTGGCGTTCCATACGGGACTTGGCCCCAATGGCGTGTACGTCGCCGTGGTAGTTTCCGATTCGCTGCTCGCGGTGCTTGGAATCCTGCTGTTCCGCCGGGGAAAATGGAAGCAGGTGAAAGTGTAGATGCCAGCCGATCCCAATACCTACCTGGCCGAAGAACGCACCTTTCTGGCGTGGATTCGAACCGGCATCGCGCTGATGGGTTTTGGATTCGTCGTCGCGCGCTTCGGCTTGTTCCTGCGCGAGCTGGCGTCTATCCGAGCGCTGCCGCAGTTCCAAACCTCGGCGCTGTCGGTGCCGCTAGGGACGGCGCTGCTGGTGGCCGGAGTGCTGGTCAATATTTTTTCGTCGGTACGTCACGTGCGCATTGTCCGCGCACTCAACAGCGGCGCGCCGGTGGTAACGAAACCTTCCACGATGGCCATCGTGGTCGCGCTGGTGCTGGCGGCCGCGGGATTGGCAATGGCTGTTTACTTAACCAGGGAGTTGGTTGCGCAATGAATTCAGGCGAAGGAATTATCAGTAAACCGAGCAAATATTCAGTGCCCGAAACACTGCATCGCTTGGAAACAATTTTGACGACGAAGGGCATCAAAGTTTTCGCCCTGGTGGATCACAGCGGCGAAGCCGAAAAGGCCGGGCTGAAGATGCCGCCTACGCAGTTGCTGATCTTTGGAAATCCCAAGGGCGGCACGCCGGTGATGCTGGCCGCTCCCACCGCGGCCATCGATCTGCCGTGGAAAGCGCTGGCGTGGCAGGATGCGAGCGGCCAAGTCTGGCTGAGCTATAACGATGCGACGTACATCCAGCGCCGCTTTGGTTTGACCGACGATGTCATGAAGCCGCTGGCGGGACTCGCCGCTGTGATCGAGCAAGCGCTAGCGTAATTACTTCCCGATATCCCGGTGCGTCTCTTTCACCTTAAATCCGGCGCGCGCCAGCCGCTTGCGGATCTCGCCCGCGATCATCACCGAGCGATGATGCCCGCCGGTGCAGCCGAACGCGATGGTCAGATAGCTCTTGCCTTCGCGAATATAGTGCGGGATCAGGTAAATCAGCAGCTCGGAGATGCGATCGATGAACTCCGCGGTCTGCGGGAACGAGCGGATGTAGCGCGCCACGCTGGGATGCCGGCCGGTGAGCTTCTTGAACTCGGGAATGTAGTTGGGATTCGGCAGGAAGCGGACGTCGAACACCAGATCGCTGTCCGGGCGGAACGCCGTGCCGGTAGCCGAAGCTGGTGATATCGATCCGGATGCTCGATCTCGTTGCGGCCGCCGCTGAATTTTTCCCCGATCACTTCGCGCAGTTCGTGGACGTTGAACTTCGAAGTGTCGATGATGTGATCCGCCACGCTGCGGATGGGCGCCAGCAGCTCGCGTTCCGTGCGCAGGCTTTTCTGTACCGTCGCGTCGGTGCCGAGCGGATGCGGACGCCGGGTTTCGCTGAAGCGCCGCGCCAGCGTGCGATCGTCGGCTTCGAGAAAAACCAGCGTGGCTGGAGTGCGCTTCCGCAGCCGCTTGAACATGCGCCGGGAATTGCGCCAGTTGCTCGCCCTCGCGAATGTCGATCACCAGCGCCGCGCGCCGCACGTGCGCGGAATCCTTGGCCAGCTCGGCGAACTTGGGAATCAGCTCGATGGGCAGGTTGTCCACCGCGTAGTAGCCGAGATCTTCGAAAGCCTTGAGCACCGTGGCTTTCCCCGACCCGCTCAGGCCGGTGATGACAACCAGCTCGGCGCCCTGCGGTTCCGGCTTGCCGAGCGACGCGTTTGGCCACTAGCGTCGGGACTGGCTTTCCGCCGCTGACGCTTGCGCGATTCAGCTAACATCTTCCGCGCACACTAGCTCTCGATCAAATCGAAGTGGCCGTCGGAACGGCGCAAGAGAACCGTGACCCGGTCGGTTTGCGCGTCGCGGTAAACCAGGTAATCCTGCGACGCCTCCATTTCGAGCATCGCCTCTTCCAGCGTCATGGGCTTGCTGCCGTCCGAGTGATTGACGCGAAATACCTGCTTGCGCGCCGACTTCTTCGCGGCTGGCGGCTTTCTTCGGACCGTTCGCGACCTGAGCTCTTCTTGGAACTGGCGGCCGCCGCCTGCAAGGTCGCGCTGGCTTTCTCGCCGTCGGCTTCCTTGTCGCGCACGCGCTTGGTATCGCGCCAGCGGGCCCGCATTTTCAAAAGCTGCTTCTCCAGCCGGTCGAACGCCTCGTGCGCGGCCACCGCGATATCGCCGTTGGTGGCGATGCCGACCAGCGCATGGTCCCAGGCATTCATCGTGATTTCCACTTTGTGCAGAAATCGCTGCTGCGTCAGAACCACGTGCGCTTCCTTCTCGCCCCGCTGCTCCAACACCTTCGAAAGCTTTTGCAGCTTGGCTTCCAGCTTGGTGCGCTGCCGCGCGGGAATTTCTTCGGACTTGCCTGTGTAGCTGATTTTCATTGGGCACACTCGCTCGCTGAATAGGGCATCCGGACGCGGCTCTTAGGCGCGGACCCGGCGCTGGTGAGTGGAAGGGATTTTCATGTCTTCTCTGTACTTGGCCACGGTTCGCCGGTCACGTCGATGCCTTCGCTCTTCAAGCGAGCCGTGATCTGCTCGTCGGTCAGAGGATGCTGGGTATCTTCCTCTTCGATCATTTTCTTCACCCTGCGCTTCAGGATCAGCAGCGGCGTGGCGCTTCCGGCGGAGCCTTGCACGGCTTCGGAGAAGAAATACCGGAGCTCGAAAACTCCTTGCGGCGTATCGGCGTATTTGCTGGCCACCGCGCGGCTCACCGTGGAAGGATGCACGCCGATCTCTTCGGCCACTTCCTTGATCATCATCGGCTTCAGCGTATCGATGCCGTGTTCCAGAAAATCCAGCTGCCGCCGCACGATGGACTGGCAAACTTTCAGAATGGTCTGCTTGCGCTGCTCGATATTCTTGATCAGCTGAATGGCCGCCGCGTAGCGGTCCTTCACGTAGTTGCGGATTTCCTTGCTCGGCTCCTGATCGCGATCCAGCATCTTGCGGTACTGCGCGTTCAGGCGAAGCTGCGGCAAGTCGTCATCGTTCAACTGGATGATGTATTCGTCGCCTTCTTTGAAGATGTAGACGTCCGGCTCCACCTGCGCGCGCGCCCTGGTCCGAATAGCGCAGGCCGGGATACGGGTCCAGATGCCGGATCACATCCAGCGCCATCTGGACATGCTCCAACGGCCGGCCCAATTGCTTGGCGATTTCCTTGATCTGCCGCGTCTCGAGCAGCTTCAGATGATTCGCAACGATCTGCCAGGCCACGCCGCCCTTGCCGTTGCGGCTCTCGATCTGCAGCAGCAGGCACTCCCGGACATCCTTGGCGCCCACGCCCGCCGGATCGAGCGATTGCACGATCCGCAGCCCTTCCTGAACTTCGGCCATCGAATGCTGCCCGGAGTCGGCGATCTCTTCCAGCGTGGCGGTCAGGTAACCGTTCTCGTTCAGGTTGCCGATGATGTTGTCGGCGGCGTCGCGCACGTCCTCCGACATCACCAGCACGGCCAATTGCGAATGCAGATGATCGGCCAGCGTGACGGGCGAGGAAAGAAAAGTCTCAAAGGAAGGCTTCTCCACCGTCTCGGAAGCCGGACTCTTGTAGCCCGGATCCAGATAATCGTCGAAAAAGGTGCCGAAATCGATCTCGTCGAACGGGTCCTTCTCGGTTTTCGGCTCGGCGACCTCGCCCTCGGCTGCCGGAGCCGGAGCGCCGTCGAGTGACGCGCCATCCAGCGAGACGGGAGCCGAGGCATCGAATTCGATCTCGACGGGCGAGGCTTCGGGAATTCCGGCGGCGATCTCGGGCTCGGTGCCCGTGCCATTCACCGTCTCGAGGATCACCTGATCGGAGGGTTCGGAAACCCGCTCGCGCTCGAGAATCGACTGCATCTCTTCAGCCGAAAGCTCCTCGATGCCGTCCACCGATTCTTCGAGTACCGGATTCTCGGCGATCTCCTGCGTGATCATGTCCTTCAGCTCCAGCCGGTTCAGCTGGAGGACCGTGACCATCTGCACCAGGCCGGGCGTGAGGATCTGCTTCTGCGAGACCTTCAGCTGCAGTCTGGGCGAAAGCATCGACATCTGTAGCCATCATAACACCGGCCCTTGAGCAAGTAAGCGGCCAATTTAATACCCCTTTGTTTTTGCTTGCTTTTTACGCTTGACACCCAACAACTCGTGCAATATACTTTCTCCACCAACCCAAGCCGACTGGTAGGCCGTCCTGGTGCATCCGTCGCAATGATTGCGACGCACCGCCACGTGTAGCGAGTCCGTTTCTCGCAGACCCAACTTAATCTTCAGGAGTTGTGTTCATGCGCGTGAAACGTGGCCTGTACCGGCTATTTGTGTGTCTTTTTCTCACTGCGGCTGCTTCGTTTAGTGGCTTTTCGCAGTCAACCACTCTACTTCGGGGAACGGTAACCGATCCGCAGGGCGGGGTCATCACTGGCGCCATAGTGACTTTGAGCAATGCCGGCACCGGCTTCAACCGCTCGGTCACAACGAACTCTAGCGGTGAATATCAGTTCGTCCAGATTGCTCCGGGCACTTACAAGATCGACGTCCAGATGGTGGGCTTCGCTCAATTGACTCGCACCAACGTGCAGTTGCTGGTAAATACACCCGCCACGCTGGATCTTCGCATGGAACTCGGCAAGACCGCCGAGACCATCAACGTTACCGCGGAAGCTTCCACCATCAACACGGTAGACGCTTCGGTGGGGAATGCATTTTCGGAGCAGCAGGTACGCGAACTTCCTCTCGAGACCAGAAACGTAGTCGCTCTGCTGAGTTTGCAGCCGGGCGTAACCACGAACGGGGAAGTGCTGGGCGCGCGACGCGATCAGAACAACATCATCTTAGATGGCGTGGATGTCAATGACAACCAGAACGCCGGCCTGGTGGCGCAGAACACCACCACCGGCACCACCTACCAGGGCGTCAACGGGAATGGCGCAAACGTCAACTCAGGATTCAACTCCGTGTTGCCCGTTCCGCTCGATTCAGTGCAGGAATTCCGCGTCACGGTGGGCGGCCAGGGTGTGGATCAAGGTCGATCCTCGGGCGGCCAGGTGGTGCTGATCACCAAGAGCGGCAGCAATCAGTTGCACGGCTCGCTGTACGAATACAATCGCAACACCGCGACGTCGGCGAATACCTGGTTCAATAACCAGTCCGGAGTGCCGGTGCAGCAATTGGTCCGCAATCAGTTCGGCGCTTCCATCGGCGGACCGATCAAGAAGGACCGGCTATTTTATTTCATCAACTGGGAACAGCGCATTGACTCCAGCAGCGTGGCTCAGGTGCGGGCCGTGCCGTCGGAGTCCCTCAAGCAAGGGCTTCTCCTGGCTCAATTGACGGATGGAAGCGTGCAAACTATTACGCCCTCCGAACTTCCTAAGGTCGATCCGTTGGGTATCGGTTTGAACACGCCGTACCAGAAAATCTTAAACCAGTATCCGGTGGGCAACGACCCCGCTTTCGGCCAGGATGGAGGGCTGAACTTCAGCGGCTACCGCTTTAACGCTCCCGACAAGCTGAACGAAATGGCCTGGGTTGCAAAGCTCGATTACAAATTGGACGACGCCGGGAAACACACTCTGAGCCTGCGCGGCACTCTTGGCGATAACACCATCGACCAAATCCTGGCGGAATTTCCGGGACAGGCGCCCGCCTCCATCGAGCGCGACAACAACAAGGGCTTGTCGGCTCGCTACACCGCGGTCCTCACTCCGAACCTTGTGAATATTTTCACCTACGGCCTCACCAGCCTGGATGAAAATCTCTCGGGCGTCTCCGGCACCGGATTCCAATTCGAGCCCACCGCTCTCTCGCCGCTTGAGAATTGGGGCGCGCGCGCCAGGGGAAGGGACGAATCCCCTCCATAACGTGATCGACGATGTGACCTGGACCAAAGGGAAACACACCATCACGATGGGATTGAACTTCCGCTACAACCGCAACAATACGTCGACCTTTACCAATGCATTTCCGCTATACGCTTACGGCGCTACTGAATTAATCGGGCTGGGCGAGGACATCGACACGTCGGTGCAAACCTACCTGGCCGGAAAGCTCGGTAATCCGAATTTGCAACTGGCCAATCCGACTGCGGTGACCAACGCCTCGGCCACTGTTGTTGGGCATATTGAACGACGTTTTTGTGACGTATCAATACACCAAGGGCGGACAAGTGCTGCCGCAGGGAACGCCGCAGCAACGGTCGTTCGTCGAACATACTTACGCGGGCTATATCGGCGACGCGTGGCGCGTGAGCCGCGAGCTGACTGTCAATTTCGGACTGCGCTACGAAAATTTCCGGCCGCCCTACGAAGCCAACGGCCTGCAGGTGGATACCACCGTGCCGCTCGATCAATATCTCGCCCAGCGGAACGGCCTGCAATCGTTGGGCGTCCCCGCCAATCAGATGTCCGATTTCACGCTCAGCTACGCTCTGAATGGGCCGGCCAACGGGAAGCCCTCCTGGTGGAGCCCGGACAATGCGAATTTTGCGCCGCGCTTCGGCTTGGCCTATGCCCCGACGGACCACGCCGGTTGGATCGGCAAGCTTTTCGGAAAGAACGGAGCCTTCCGCGTGGGTGGGGCAATGGCGTACGATCAGTTCGGAAACGATTTGATCGTCAATTACGATCAATACGGCTCGCTGGGTCTTTCCAATCCGACCAATTTCCCCGATTCGTACAGCTTCACGCACTTCGCCGCGGTTCACCGGGACCTATCCGGATCTGCCGCCCTCTCCCGCCGGCGGGTTTCCGTATACGCCTCCCGCCATCGCCGCCATCACCGGCACCTTCCTGGGCATTTCGCCGGATCTGAAAACTCCGTATTCGATTATCTTGAACGCGAACTACTCGCGCGAGTTGCCGGGTAAAGTCACGATGGAGGTCGGCTACATGGGCCGGCTCTCGCGCCGGCTGCTCATGGAAGGCGACGTGTATACGCCGCTTGAGAATTACAAAGATCCCGGCTCGGGGATTACGTGGCAACAAAACGCGATGACCGTATACGGCTTAGCGAACACCCTGGCCAAGGGCTTGGGCCTTCCATATAACAATGCCGCAGCCGCGGTGGCCGCGGAGGTGATGAGCAATCCCAGCCTGGTCCCCAATCTGCCGTTCGTCAATGACGTCTGGCCTGGATACAAGAATGCCTATTTCCCGGGCAGCGCTTCGGCGAATTATTTCTATAGCGTCTACGGAGTGTTCGGAAGCAGCTTCCTGGACAGCTTGCACGCCGCGGATCGCATCTCCGGCGAGTACCTGCCCGGCAAATGTCTGAGCGTTCCCGGATGCTACACGTTTTTTGCCCAGCAGGGCAGCACAATGCCGATGTGGATGAACGCGGGGGAAGCCGACTTTCACGGGCTCACGGTGGCCTTCCGCCGGCGCTTCTCGAACGGCCTGCAGTTCGATTTCAACTACACCTGGTCGCACTCCATCGACAACGGTTCGGCGGCCGAATCCGGCGCCGGAGAGCAAGGCGCGTCCATCCAGGATATTTACAACCTGAGCGCGTTCCGCGGCTCCTCGGACTTCGACATCCGCCACAACTTCAACGCGAATTTCATGTATGCTCTGCCATTCGGCAAGGGCAAGCTTGCTTTTGCGAAGCGCGCCCACGTGGCTGGATGAGATCGTTGGCGGCTGGCAGATATCGAGCGTCTGGCGCTACAGCACGGCCCTGCCGAGCGCGGTGGAAGGCGATCTCGCCTACAACACCAATTACTGGCTGAGCTCGCTGGCCGTCGTTAATACCCCCACGCCGTCGGGCGGCGTCCACATCGACCAAAACGGAATCCCCAGCGTCTTCTCCAACACCAGCGTGTCCAGTAACTTTCAGGATCAGCCGCCGGAAGGCGCTGGAACTCGCGCCGCGGTTCGCCTGGATCCGATTTTCAATGTCGACATGGCGCTCAGCAAAGCCTTTCGGCTGCCATGGGAAGGCAAGAGACTTCAGTTTCGCGCCGAGGCGTTCAATGCGTTCAACCATCCGAACTTCACCAACCCGAGTCTGAGCCTCCAGTCGCCGCAGACGTTCGGAGAATTTCAGGGCACCATGGAGCCACGCTCCATGCAGTTCGCGCTGCGGTTGGAATTCTAAGCCGAAATAGCTGGCCACAGATAAACACAGATGAACGCCGATGGGAAGCAGGAAGACTTGATTTTGTTTTATCCGGCGGCTAAGTCTCGTTTTTCAGCAGCCCGTTTAGATCCGTCCCGCCGGTTCTCGGCTTAGCGTTTTCTCGGAAGCACTCTGATCGTGATATCCGGTGCTTTGAACCCGTGGCCCCGCCATCCCACGCTGTAGCGGCCCGGCTTACCAAAGTACCGACCGAGCTGATAGCCGAATTGCAGGGCTTCTCCAGGCGGCAGCGAGAAAAATAGCGGTGTACGTATCCCGTTTCCTATCACGTTGCTCCAGTCCCCCGGCTCAATTCCGTTTATAATATTGGCCACTGGACTGAGATGGTAGCCGATATCTGGGCATCAGTTATCGCTCTCCATAGCGCTCTCCATGTTAGGCTCTCTTCGTCCGCTTCAGCAGGCCGACTGGGGGGCGAGGGGAAACTCGTGCGATCCTTTCCAAGTCTTGCTATACTAATGGCTTAACGCTCCGTAACGGCGAGGTGTTGGTGTGTTTATCAGCGTCCAGGAGCTGGAACTTAAGAAGGTCCATTTTGAAGTGGCCTTCCCGCCCGGTGAAATCGAGTTTCAAGATGATGGCGACCGGCTAAGTCAGGCTACCACGCTCCAGGCGGAAGGTTCCGCGGAGCTTCTTCCGCATACGCTCGGGGAAATCCGCGTCAGGGGTCATCTGGCGGTCACGATGCGTTGCGATTGTAATCGATGCCTGGAGCCGGCGGTGTTTCCGATCGATTCCCGCTTCGACCTGTTCTATCGCCCGGCCGATGTGGCTGAGGACGACGAGGAAGTCGAAATCGACGAAGGAGAGGCCGAGATCGCCTTTTATGAAGGCGGCGGCGTTGAATTGAAAGATGTTTTGCGGGAGCACGTTCTGCTCAGCATGCCGATGCAGCGTGTTTGCCGCGAGGATTGCCAGGGGATGTGCCCCATCTGCGGTCAGAATCGTAACCTGATAAACTGCGGATGCGAAGCCAAGCTCGTGGACGATCGCTGGTCCGCTCTCAAGAAAGTTCAAGTTAAAGGGACATAGTAGTAAAGGGACATATAGATGCCAAATCCGAAACGTACGACACTCCAAGCAGCGCACCTCCACGCGCCGGGCGCACGACCATTTGAAGGTCGCCGGCCGCGCCGAGTGCCCCAATTGCCACGAACCCAAGCTTCCGCACCGCGCCTGCCCGCATTGCGGCCGCTATAAAGGCCGCGAAGTGATCGAGGTCGCGGAAGAATAGCGATCCGGAAAGCGTCATTCCATGGTGACCATCGCGGTTGACGCAATGGGCGGCGATGACGCCCCGAAGGCGGAAGTCGAGGGAGCCATTCGCGCAGCCCGGTCGCTGGGCGTCAGGGTCATCCTGGTCGGCAAGCAGGAGATCGTTCGCGCGGAGCTCAACCGGCACGAAGACATCGCCGACCTGCCCATCGAAGTCCAGCACGCCAGCGAACAAATCACCATGGACGACAGCGCGGCAAAAGCGGTGCGCAACAAGCGCGACAGCTCCATCCGCGTGGCCGCCCGGCTGGTGCGCGATGGCATCGCCGACGGCATGGTTTCGGCCGGCAACACCGGCGCCGTGATGGCCACCGTCAAGCTGGTGCAAGGCATGCTCCCGGGTGTGGATCGCCCGGCCCTGGCGGCGGCCTTCCCCACGCTCGAGAGGCACGCCCGTGATCGTGGTGGACGTGGGCGCCAACGTCGACTGTTCGCCGCGCATGCTGGCGCAATTCGCCGTCATGGGCGACATCTACTCGCGCGTCATCTTTCACACTCACCGGCCCGCGCGTGGGCCTGCTTTCCATCGGCGAGGAAGAGCACAAGGGCAACGAGCTGACGCGCGCGGCCACGCCGCTGCTCAAAGCGCTGCCCATCCATTTCATCGGCAACGTGGAAGGCCGCGATATTTATGCCGGCGAGACCGACGTGATCGTCTGCGATGGCTTCATCGGCAACGTCGCGCTGAAGGTCAGCGAAGGCCTGGTGGAGATGGTGTACAAGATGTTGCGCGAATCGCTGGAAGCCACCATCACGCGCAAGATCGGTTCCCTGCTGGCGCGCACAGCCTTCAAGGAATTCAAGAAGCGCGTGGATTATTCCGAGTACGGCGGCGCTCCGCTGCTGGGCGTCAAAGGCGTTTGCATCATCACCCACGGCCGCCCCAATGCCAACGCGATCAAGAACGCCATTCGCGTGGCCGCCGAGTTCGCCGAAGGGAAGATCAACGAACGGATCGAGGCGGAGCTGGCTAACGGCCAACTGGTGGGCGCCACTATCGCCGCGAAAGCCGATTGATATGCTTCGGCCGCTCGCTGTCTGCTTCTTCGCGCTAGCTTCCGTGGCCGGCGCCGCGGAAGATCCGGTGCAATGGACGCTCAGCTTCGACTCGAAGTCCGCCGCGCCCGGCTCGCACGTACTGGCGAAATTCACCGGGACCATCCAGCCGCACTGGCACGTTTATTCCATGACCACGCCGCCGGGAGGGCCGAACCCGACCACCGCGAGCATCGCCGATAATCCGGCCGTCGCGGGTTTCAAAATTTACCAGGCGAAGCCGGTGCGCAAACTCGACCCGAGCTTCGGGATCGACACAGAAACATTCGCCGACCAGTATGTTCTGCTGTTCGACATCGAACTGAAGAAGGACGCAGCTTCAGGGCCAGCCGATATTGCCGCCAACGTGCGCTATCAATCCTGCAACGACACGATCTGCCTGCCGCCGAAGAAGAAAACGGCTATCGGCGTCGTTGACGATCGATCCATCCGCGAAAGCTGAAGCGATTCTCATCCCGTCCGGTTACACGCTTTGTGCCAACCCCTGTGCCTGGAGCGGCGGCAACGTCCGCTGTCCAGACAGCTAATCGGACCGCGCCAACCCCGCCGAAGCAGCCGGCTTCCGGCGAGTTCGGCCTTTTCCTGCTGACGGCGTTTGCGGCGGGACTCGCAGCGATCTTCACGCCCTGCGTTTTCCCGATGATCCCGTTCACGGTTTCGTACTTCCTGAACCGCCAGACCGGCCATAAGCGCGACGGCGTCCTGCAAGCGGTGGTCTTCTGCCTGGGGATCGTCGTTCTCTTCACTGGGCTGGGTGCGCTGCTGAAGGCGATCGCCGGTCCGTTCGGCGTGGTGCAACTCGGCAACAGCCCTTGGGTGAACGGATTCATCGCCGCGGTGTTCGTCGTGTTCGGCTTGAGTCTTCTGGGTGCGTATGAATTGACCTTGCCTTCCGGCCTGCTGACGAAAATGAATCAGGCGTCCGAAGGCGGCGGCTATTTCGGCACGCTGCTCATGGGCCTGACGTTCACGCTGACTTCGTTCGCCTGCATCGGGCCGATCGTGGGTCCGCTGCTGGTGGCTTCGGTGCAGACCAGCGGATTGCGGCCGGTGTTTGGCATGGCGTCCTTCGCCACCGGGCTGGCCGCGCCGTTCTTCGTGCTCGCGCTGTTCCCGTCCTTCCTGCAAAAATGCCCAAGAGCGGCGGCTGGCTGATGCGCGTGAAGGTGGTGCTGGGATTCGTGGTGCTGGCGATCTCGATCAAGTACTTGAGCTCGGCCGACCAGATCCTGCAAACCGATTTGATCTCGCGCGAAATGTTCCTGGCTTGCTGGGTGGTGCTCTTCGCTCTGCCTGGTCTTTACCTGCTGGGCTTGCTGCGGCTGGAAGGAATCCAGGCCGGAGGATCGCCTGGGCGTCGGCCGCGTGCTGATCGCCGCGCTGTTCCTGACGTTTTCGATCAGCCTGCTGCCTGGACTGTTCGGCGCCTCGCTCGGCAACGTGGAGGCGTTCATTCCGGTGCAAGCCAAAGGTGTGGCCCTATTTAGGCGGAACGACGGGCGGCGACGAATCCGGGCGCCGGTGTGGATGAAGAATCAGTACCAGGAAGCGCTCGCGAAGGCGCGCGCCGAGAACAAGCTGGTGTTTATCAATTTCACCGGCTATGCCTGCACCAACTGCCATTGGATGAAGGCCAATATGTTTCCGCGTCCCGAAGATCAGCGGGTTACTGAAAGACTTCGTGCTGGTGGATCTGTACACCGACGGCACCGACGCCGCTTCCGAACAGAATCAGCAGTTGGAAGAGAAACGCTTCGGCACCGTGGCGATTCCGTTTTACGCCATTGTCGATCCCGATGAGCACACCATTGCGACTTTTCCCGGCCTGACGCGCAACGCGGCGGAATTCGTGACGTTTCTGAAGAGCCGGGGAGAGAACAAAGTAGCGTCGGCCAGAATTCAAAATTCAGAAGCCAGAATTCAGAATTAACGGCGCCGCGCGCGCTTCGCCAGAAATAATTCCGCCGCCAGCGTTTCCTGTTCCCGGTTGCTCGCCGACTGCCATTCATCCAGCGCTTTGCGCTTCAACCGTTCCAGCAGCTCGGCATCTCGCCGTGCCACCATCACGCGCTGGCGCTGCTGCTCCACTTGCGCTTCCGTCTGACGCTCCCGGTTTTCGATATCGCGAATTTTGTTCGCGGCGTGCAAGCGATAGGCATCCAGGCTCTGTAGCTCGGCGGCTTCGATGGATGGCTGGCGCAGCACTTCCAGTTCGCTGCGCGAACGTTCGGCTTCAATGTTCCGCTTTTCTTCCTTCAGCGCTTGCCAGACCTTCCCGCAGTTGTTCCAGCTTCAGCTCTTCGAGCGCGGCTTGTCCGGCGCGCCAGCGGCGGACGCGGTCCAGCGAAAATTGAAACCGCTTCATTCTCTAGTTCGGATCCGCCCGCTTCGCGAGTTCGCTCAATCCGGCCATGGTCTTTTCGAAAGGGGCTTGCTCCTGGCTGTCCTGCTTCAGGAAATCGAGCAGCTGCGGCCGCAAGCGGATGGCCGCGTCCAGCTTCGGGTTCGCGCCGCTGGCGTAGGCGCCCAGGTTGATCAGGTCTTCGGAGCGCTGGTGCGTGGCCATCGCCTCGCGGATCTTTGGCCGCGGCCTCTTTTTGCTCGGGCGTACACAAGCGCGGCGCGAGCCGGCTGACCGACTGCAATACATCGATGGCCGGATAATGTCCCGCCGCGCCGAGTTCGCGCGACAGAACGATGTGACCGTCCAGAATGGCCCGCACCGCGTCGCAGATGGGTTCGTTGAAATCGTCGCCTTCCACCAGCACGGTGAAGAATCCGGTGATGGAGCCCCGTGCGAAATCTGCCGGCCCGCTCGAAGATCTTCGGCAGCAGATTGAAGACCGACGGCGTGTAGCCCTTCTGGCTGGGCGGTTCGCCGGCCGCCAGGCCGATCTCGCGCTGCGCCATGGCGAGGCGGGTGACCGAATCCATCACCAGCAGCACGTCTTTCGCCCTGATCGCGAAAATATTCGGCGATGGCCAGCGCGACAAACGCGGCGCGAATCCGCAACGGCGCCGGCCGGTCGGAAGTGGCCACCACCAGCACCGATTTCTTCAGCCCCTCGGGGCCCAGTTCGTGCTCGATGAAATCCCGCACCTCGCGGTTGCGCTCGCCGATCAGCGCGATCACGCTGACATCGGCGTCGCTCGACCGCGCCATCGCGCCCAGCAGCGTGCTCTTGCCCACGCCGCTGCCGCCGAAGATTCCGATTCGCTGCCCTTTGCCGCAGGTCAGCAGGCTGTCGATGGCGCGAATGCCGGTGGCCAAGCGGCTCGCCGATCGGTTCGCGGTCGAGCGGACCCGGCGGCGCCGCATAGAGATCGTAAGGCTCCCCGCCAGTGATCGGCCCCAGGTCATCCAACGGCTTTCCGAATCCATCGATCACCCGGCCCAGCAGTTGCGGGCCGGCCTCCATTCTCGCGTCTTCCTTGCGCGCCATAATTGGATCGCCCAAGTGCAGGCCGTCGGTCTCCTCGAGCGGCATCGACAGCACGCGGCCATCGCGGAAGCCGATCACCTGGGTGCGAATCACGCGCCCGGCGCGCGTCGGGATTTCGCAAAAATCGCCCACCGCCGCGTCCGGGCCTTTGGATTCCACCAGCAACCCGACCAGCTCGGTTACGCTGCCCGGCAAGCGGCAGGTCTCCAGGCGCGCGAGTTTGTCGTAATAGGGTTGCAAGTTCATGAGCGTTCGCGGACCAGATCCGCGAAGCCGCGCTCGATTTCAGAGAGTTGCGTATCCACCGAGGCGTCCAGCACGCCGCGGCTGGACTCGATCAACACGCCGCCCTGCGGCAGGCTTGATCGGCGATCACTTCCATGCGCTGCGGCAGACCCATCTGCTCGAAGAATTGCCGCAGCATGGCGGCGTCCTGGCGCGAAACACGCACCTGATGCACCTCGCGCGACTCCATTTTGTCGAGCGCCGCCTTCACCAGCCCCAGCAACGCCTCCGGGGCGACCGTCAGCTCGCGATGCAGTATCCGCCGCGCCACCGCCAGCGCCAACGCCACCACATCCTGCTCCGCTTCGACGGCGATAACGCGGCCGCAAGCCGGTGAGTTCCTCGATGCTGCGCGCCAGCCTCATCTGCATGGTTTCCACTTCGCACCGCCAGGCTTTGGCGGCTGGCCGCTTGCCCTTCCTCAAAACCTTGCTGGCGGGCTAATTCGAGACGCTGTTCGAGGTCGTCCGGCACTCGGGAGCCAGCGGACGTGGAACCGGGCTCGGAGATATAGCCCGAAGCGGGTTGACCGTCACTCGTAATAGCCCCGCTGATGGCCTCTGAAGGCGAGACCCGGCGCCACGCCACGGCGTCGGTGGGGATGGATGCGCCGCGCAGCAGCTTAGACGACATACTGTTCGCCTACCGTGCCCTTTAGACTGATGGAGCCTTCGGCTTCCAATTGCCGGAACACGGCGATGATCTGCTGCTGCGCCGCCTCCACTTCCTTGATCTTGATCGGCCCGAGCGAGTCCAGATCCTCCCGCAACATCTCGGCGCCGCGCTGGGACATGAGCTGCAGGATGTGATTCTTCAGTTGGTCGCTGGTGCCCTTCAGCGCCAGCGTCAGGATCTTGCGGTCCACCTTGCCCAGCATTTCCTTGATGGCCTCCTGGCTCAGCAGCAGCAGGTCTTCGAAGACGAACATCATGTGCCGGATGGTCTCCACCAGCTTGGGATCGTTCTGCTCGATGGCTTCCAGAATATCCTTGCTGTTGCCCGAATCCAGGCGATTGAACATCTCCGACACCGCCCGCACGCCTCCGTACGACTCGCGGCTCAGTTCGCCCAGCGATTTCAGCCGCTGCCCGATAATGGCGGCGATCTTGGAGACGATGAGCGGCGAGATCTGGTCCAGGTGCGCCATGCGCAGCGCCACGTCGGCGCGCAGCTCCTGCGGGAGCGAGATCAGCAACCCGGCCGCTTGCGAGGCGTTCAGATGCGAGAGGATGAGCGCGATGGTCTGCGGATGCTCGTTGTGGATGAACTTGGCGAGCTGCTGCGGATCGGCCTTTTGCAGCGTGTCGAAGCTGGCCAGCTCCGAGCCCAGCGTTTTCACCAGCCGATCCACCAGTTTTCTGGCGTGCTCGGGCCCGAACGCGCTCATGAGCATTTTTTTCGCGTAGTCGATGCCGCCCTTGAGAACGTAGTCATGGGCCATCGACATCTGGTAGAACTCTTCGAGGACTCCCTCGGCCTGATCGTTGCTGATGGAGGTGATGCGCGCCACTTCCTGGCCGATGGCCTGCACTTCTTCTTCGTCCATCTGCCGCAGGATTTCCGCCGTGACCTGGTCTCCCAGGATGATCATGAGAATCGCGGCTTTGCGGATGCCGGGAACGTTGGGCGCGGAAGCGGCGGTTTCGAGATTTTGAATCATCGCTTACCTTAGCGCTTCACTTCATCGCTTGACTTCGTCGCCGGGCTCGGCCATCCAGGCCCGCAGGACGTGCGCCATGCTGGCGGAATCTTTCTTGGCCTGCTCGCTGATGTGCTTGGCCAGCACCTCGGTTTTCTTGGTGACGGGCGGCAGCTTCAAAGCGTTCAGAGCGTCCGTCTCCTGCTTTTGGCGCTGCGCCGCCTGCTCGGCCAAACGGTTTTCGATCTGCGCCTGGATCTGATCGCGGCGAGGCTCCGGCGGGCAGCTCCGCCGGGCAGCTCCACCGGGGCGCGGCGGCCCTTGTTCCGCGTCAGTCGCACGATAATGAAGAGCAGCGCCAGCAACATCGCCGCTCCCACTGCCGCGCCGATCACGAAAACCTTGTTCTTGAGAAATTGGTCCTGCCAGGTTGGAGGCGGGGGCGGCGGCGGATTGGCCGGCGGGAGCTGTTCCGGATTCAGCGTCGATTCAAACGGCAGCGTCTCCACCACCAGCTGGTCGCCGCGCTCGGTGGACAAACCGATAACGCCCGCCACCAGGTCGTGAATCGCTTTCAGTTTATCCGCCGAGGGAGCTTCGACGATCGCGCTTGGCCTTTGCTCCCGTGCCCTCGTAGCGGACGTCGGAATCCACCAGCAGCGAAACCGACATCCGCTTGACTGCGCCCTGCGGCTCGCGGACGTGGCGCACCGTGTGGCTGGATTGGTAGCTGATGTTCTCGGTCCGGCGCGAGACCGTGTTGCCGCCGGCGCCCGGGCGCGCAGGCGGGCCGCGGCAGAGTGGACGCCGTGCCGGGAACTCCCGAAGCCACCGCGCCGCCGCTCGATGTCTTCGGTCTTTTGCGAACTGACCATCACCGACTTGCTTGGATCGAAGGTCTCCTCGCTCTGGTCGGCGCTGGTGAAATCGCATTCCACCGACGCCGTGGCGCGGAATTTGTCGGCGCCCAGCAGCGGTTCCAGCGTGTTGTTGATTTTGGCGAGCAGATCGTGCTCCAGCTTCTGGCGGTATTCGAGCGCCTCTTCGGACGGCTGCGGGATCGTCGGGCGAAGAGGCCTTGCGCGCGCGGTTCAGCAGATTCCCGCGCATGTCCACCACCGACACCGCTTCCGGGAGCAGTCCGTCCACAGCGCTGGCTACGAGCTGGCAGATGGCCGCCACGTTCTGCGGCGATAGTTGCGCGCCGGGACGCAGCTTCACCAGCACGCTCGCCTTGGCGGGCTGGCGCGAGTCCAGGAAGAGCGACTCTTTGGGAAAGGTAATGTGTACGCGCGCCTGCTCCACTTCGGCCAGCGACATCACGGAACGCTCCAGCTCGCCTTCGAGCGCCCGGTGATAGTTCACCTGCTCGGTGAAGTCGCTCATCCCGAAGGTGGTCTTGTCGAACAGCTCGAAACCGATCCGCCCGCTCTTGGGGAGCCCCGCCGCGGCCATCTGCAGCCGCAGTTCCGCCACTCGCGCCGAAGGCACCAGCACCACCGAGCCATTGTCCGACAGCCGGAACTCCGATCCGCTTTCACGCAACTTCGCCACCACCGCCGCCGCGTCCTCGGGCGCGAGCGAGCTATACAAGCGGGCGAAAGTCGCGCTCGTGGTTCCAGCGCGAAAGACGCCATAGGCCGCCAATCACCGCCGCAGCCGCCAGAACCAGCGAGAGCATCTGCTTCCAGGTCAGGCTCTCCAGCAGTCGTTTGATTTGATCCATCTCTTCGTATCTTGATCTTGGCCAGCCTTTGCACTGGTAAGCTCCCGCGGCCCTTGTTCCTCAATCTCCTTAGCCAAGGACAAACAGCCAATAGCCAATCGCCGATCGCTACATCTGCATGCGCATCACTTCCTGGTAGGCGGAAACCACTTTGTTTCTCACCTGCAGGAAGAGGTCGAACGAAATGGACGCCTGCTCAGTCGCCAGCGCCACCTTATGTACCTCTTCGTCCTCGCCGGAAAGAAATTTACCGATACTGGAATGCGCATTCTGCTGGAACTGGTCCACGCGTCCGATCGCGTCGGCCAGCACGGAGCCGAATCCGGCGCCGGACTGGCCGGATGCGCCTGCGGGCGTCGGGTCGCGGAATCGGCCGCGGGAGATCGGATGGAGGTGATGGGTAGGGACATGAGGGCAGTTACTTCTTCACATCAAATCATCTATTTCATAAGATCGATGGAATGCTAGGATCATGTCCTTGATCGCGGTCATGGCCGCGACATTTCCCTCGTAGCCCCGCTGCGCGCTCAGCAGATCCACCATGTCCTCGGAGGGATTCACGTTGGGATACGCCACGTAACCATCCTTGTCCGCATCGGGATGCCCGGGCTGGTAGCGCTTGTCGCCCTCGGTCGGGTCTTCAATCACCTCGGCCACTTCTACGCCATTGACGCCATCGGTCATCTCGGTTTGAAAAACCGCGGAAAACGGCGAAGTCTGGGGCGCGCTCTGAAATACCGCGTCCTGTCGCCGGTAGGGCCCGCCCTCGGGCGTCCGCGTGGTTTCGGAATTCGCCAGGTTCTGAACCAGCAGCTCAGCGCGGGTGCGCTGCGCGGCCATGCCGGATGCGCTGACCGATAGCACCGAAAACAGACTCATCCGGATTGGCCTTCTTTGATCGCCGATTCCACAATCTTGAGTTGTGCCTTCATCAAGTTGGAGGCGACATTGAACCGCAGCGCGTTTTCCGACAGCAGCCGCGCTTCCCGGTCCAGGCTGACATTGTTGCCATCGCTCTTCACCACCAATCCGGGGGTGTCCACGACATTGGGAGCCTGGCCTTGGGCTGAGGCTTGATGGAACTCGAACTGAAAGTCGATGTCTTTGGCCTTGTAGCCCGGTGTATCGATATTGGCGATATTGGAAGCCACCAGCTTCTGGCGGGCGCTCAGCAGATCCATGTAGTGCTCGATCTGGTTGGTGACAGGCGTCTACCACACGCTGGTGTTTGCAAGCCCCCGGCCAAACCCATCACTTCGCTTTATCAGCCACTTACGTTCCACCAAGCCGCGCCTTCCCGCGGATGGCAGGGCCAAAATCCTGACAGCGCCAACGAATTGGCGCGTCCAGGTTACGAAAATGCCTTTGTTGCGCAGCCTTACGAAATAGTACTAGAGTACGTACTAGGCTAAAGTAGCCTCGGAACGGGCTTGTAGGGCCGTTTCGCGACTACCGTCTAAGGTAGTTTCATCGGATTAGTTTAAGCGTTACCTGAGATTGATTACGTACCAGTACCCCTGTAGAATCTAGATGCGGATGGTCGATACACTATATATGAACGAAACCTTCACGACAGTGGAAGAAAATGAAGTTCGCCACACCCCTGCGGAGCCGAGGAAGGGCATGATTCGAGTACTCATCGCCGATGATCACCCGATCGTCCGTGACGGCCTGAAGAAACTCCTCAGCCTGGAGGAGGACTTCCAGGTGGTGGGCGAAGCTTCGGACGGATGCGAAGTACTGGACCGGGTGCAGGAACTGGATCCCGACGTGCTTGCTGCTGGATCTGCGCATGCCCAATCTGGACGGCCTTTCCGCCCTGCAGGCCCTGCAGCAGACCAACAAGCGCACCCGCGTGATCGTCCTCACGGCTTCGGAAGACAAGAACGAATTCGTGCAGGCCATGAAGCTGGGTTGCTCCGGTATCGTGCTCAAGCAGACCGCGCCCGAGCTGATCGTCAAAAGCATCCGCAAAGTTCACGGCGGCGAAATCTGGCTGGATTCCCACACCACGGCGGCCGTGATGCGGCAGTTCGCCGCGCCCGGCGAGGTTGGCGGCGGCGGCGGTTCCGGCAAGACCCGCGAGCGGTCTCCCTTGAGCCAGCGCGAGCGCGAGATCGTGCAACTGGTCGCCCAGGGCTACAAGAACAAGGAAATGGCCGAGAAGATGTTCATCAGCGAGCAGACCGTCAAGAACCACCTGCACAACATCTTCGACAAGCTGGGTGTGTCGGACCGTCTGGAACTGGCCCTCTACGCCATCCACAAAGGTCTCCACCTGGCCGCCGAACGCTAGCTATCTCTCGTCATTCTCTCCTGAGCGGGCTGGCGATCGTCAGCCCGCCTTTCCCGACCCCGCGTCTTCCCTAGCCTTCCCTACCGTCTTCGCCTCAGCAGTTTCTCCCAGGCCCTTTTGGTACTTTCCACCCATTGCGGTCCATACCGGCATGGGAATTAAAGTCCTTGGTACGGAGCTACCAGACAATGCGAACCACGCTTGTACTTTCGTTGCTTTGCCTCGCTGGAGCGGCTTCGCTCTCGGCTCAAGTGCCTGTCATGCACAAGGTGCTAGCCCGATAGCGGCAAGATCGGATCGGTCCTGCGAATTCAGGGCGTCTTTCTCGGGAAAGACCAAGGTGGACGAGGTCTATCTGACCGACCACACCTTCGACATGAAGGTGAAGGTGCTGGATCAGACCGAGGACTACATCGAGTTCCGCGTCCCGCCCTTCGTCAAGCCCGGCCGTTTGCAGCTCCTGGTGAAGACCACCGGCAAAGAGCCCGTTCTGCTGGAACAGCCCGTTTATATCAACGTCGAAGAAGAGGTGGAGTCAAAGGACGAGGTTCAGGCTAAGAACGAGGTTCAAGCAAAGGACGAGCCCGCAAAGGAACAGCCCAAGGTAGCGCCCAAGGAAACACTTCAAGCCACTGCAAAAGCCGCGCCTCCGGCCAGCGGGACGAAGTAAGCTCAGAACTATTGCGGTTGCTGTTGCTGCTGTTGTTGCTGTTGCTGTTGCTGATGATGAGCGGCCAGATCCGGGTCCAGGCCTTCTTCGCGCAACGCCAGGGACCAATCTTCGATGCCCAGCTCCGGCTCGAGCGGAGGCGCGTCGGACGGCGCAACGTGAACCGCCACCAGCAACTGGCTGTCGGCCGATCCCTTGAACACGCCCTTGGTGGGAGGAACGTCGGCGTAGTCGCGCCCCACGGACGTCCGGACGTGCCGCTCGCCCGCCAGCACATTGTTGGTCGGATCCAGGCCCACCCAGCCTAAGCCCGGAAGCAGCGTCTCCACCCAGGCATGCGTCGCGCCCTCGGCCGAGCGCGTTTTGTCACCCGCTTTGTGGAAGAGGTAGCCGCTGACGTAGCGGCAAGGAATCCCGATGCGCCGCGTCAAGCCGATCATGATATGCGCGAAATCCTGGCAAACGCCTTGCCGGCTTTCGAGCGCGTGATCGATGGGCGAATCCACGCGCGTGCTCTTGGGAACATAGGCGATCTTGCCGATACAGCAGCGCATTGAGATTCAGCACGAACTCCAGGGGATCGCGCCGGCGAGCCTTCTCACGCGATTCCACGCCTAGCTCGTGCGCGAACTGCTCCAGCAGCTCGATGGATTGCCCGAAATGGCTGGGCATCAGCATCTCGATGTAGTCGCCGGCGGCGATCATGTCGTCCAGCTCGTCCCAGGCGCTCGTCGCCGAGGGAATCAGGCAACACAGGCGAAGGCTGCACGTCCACCAGGGCGTCGGCGACGATGTGAGAGCTGCTTATGCCTTCCCGGAACATCGAAATGATGCACCGTGTTGCCCAGGTAGTCCCGGTAGAACTGCACGCGCGCCTTGGGCTGCACCATCAATTGAAACGAGAGGCAGCGCTGCGGACCATCCGAGCGCGGCTGCATGCGCGCCTCCATCAGGCTTTCGCTCACGTGCGCGCTATAGCGGAATTTTGTCAGATGGCGGATGGAATAATACATTGGATGTCTTCAAGCCTCGATGGCTGCTTCCACCGGATAAGTGATATAGACTTCGTAAATCGCGGTGTGAATGCGGGCGCATTGCCGCTGGATATCGGCGAAAAACTCGGCCAGGTTCGCCACCACTTCTTCGAGCGGCGTAAACATCAGCCCGGCGCTTAAGACGGCCGGCGATCTTAGCCACGCGCGGCGAGCGCCTGCTGGCCGCGGCTTGATTGATGGCATTCGAGCGAACGCTGCAAATGGTCGGCCGCGAAGCGGACCGAATGTGGAAATTCGTTGTTCAGCAGCAGGAACTCGGCCACACGCTCGGGACGCAGGTCGGCCGTGTAGACCTTGCAATAGGCTTCAAACGCGGTGCAGCTCCGCAGCAGGCCGATCCATTCCATGTGCTCGCCGGAATCCATCGGTTGCCCGGCGGGAAACTCGTGGAAGTAGATATCCAGCAGCCGGGCGATGGCTGCGGCGCGCTCGATGAACCGGCCCACCTGGATGAATTGCCAGCCTTCGCCGTGATTCATGGTGGAATCCGTCACGCCCTGCACCAGGTGCGAGCTTTCGAGAATCACGGCCAGAAAATCCAGCGGCTGCGACGTCCATAAACCGGCCGATTCCATGCGCCTCACTTCATGAAACAGGCGGTTGAGTTGTTCCCACATCTCCGAGCTGATCTGTTCGCGAACCTGCCGCGCGTTCTCGCGCGCCGACGCGATGCCGCCCGTGATGTTGCGCAGCGCGTGAGGTCTGCGCCCGGGTAAACGGATCGCTATTCTCGGTTACGGAGCCGGGATGGCCCAGGCTGCTCAACACGCGCAGCCAGCGGCGATCCGCTGGACTTGGGGTCCTGCTCCAGCATCAGGTTAACTGGACGCCCAGCACACGCGCGGTGTGTTCGGCCCGTTCCAGATACCGGCTCATCCAATACAGGCTTTCAGCCACTCGAGATAGCATTCTGCTTCCGCTCCCTGTGGTCGCGGCTCGGTAAGACCGCGGCTCGGTTTACTGCAGGACCCAGGTGTCCTTGCTGCCTCCGCCTTGCGATGAATTCACCACCAGCGATCCCGTGCGCAACGCCACGCGCGTCAGTCCGCCCGGGCACGATGGTCACCTTGTCGCCGCACAGAATATACGGCCGAAGATCCACGTGCCTGGGCTCCACGCGGCCATCGAAGAAGCAGGGCGCGCGCGACAGCATGATGCGTCGGCTGGGCGATATAATTGCGCGGATCGGCCTCAATCCGCTGGCGAAATTCTTCGCGCTGCTCGGCGGTGGAGTGCGGGCCGATCAGCATCCCGTAGCCGCCCGATTCGCCCACCGCCTTGACGACGTATTTATCCAGATGCGCGAGCACGTGCTGGCGCTCGGCGGGGTCGGTGAGCAGGAAGGTCTCGACGTTGTCGAGAATCGGATCTTCGCCCAGAAAATACTTGATCAGCTTCGGCACGTAGGCGTACAGCGCCTTGTCGTCGGCCACGCCGGTGCCGAGCGCGTTGGCGAGCGTGACGTTGCCGGCGCGATAGGCGTTGAACAATCCGGCCACGCCCAGGATGGAATCGGATCGAAATGCCAGCGGATCGATAAAGTCGTCATCCACGCGCCGGTAGATCACGTCCACGCGCCGCAGGCCGCCGGTGGTGCGCATGTAGACCACGTTGTCGTGCACCACCAGGTCGCGCCCTTCCACCAGCTCGATGCCCATCTGGCGCGCCAGATAGGTGTGTTCGAAGTACGCCGAATTGTAGACGCCCGGCGTCAGCAGCACGATGTTCGGCTCGCCGCGGCCTTCCGGCGCGAGCGCGCGCAGCGTGGTGAGCAGGGCTTCCGGATAATGGTCGATCGGGCCGGATGTCGGTGTGCTGAAACAATTCCGGGAAGATCCGTTTCATCACCTGGCGCGACGTCAGCATGTAGGAAACGCCGCTCGGCACGCGCAGGTTGTCTTCCAGCACCACAAAGCGCCCGTCGGGAAGCCGGATCAGGTCCGTGCCCATCACGGCGACATAGATATTCTTGGGCGCCGTAACGCCGCGCATCTGCCGCCGGAAATGCTTGCAGCTATAGACCATTTCGCGCGGCACGATGCCGTCGGCCAGGCAGCGGCCTTCGTTGTAGATGTCGCGCAGGAACAGATTGAGCGCCGTGATGCGCTGCGTCAGTCCGCGCTCGATGGTCTGCCACTCGGCGCTGGTGATGATGCGCGGCAGCAGATCGTGCGGGAAGATGCGCTCGGTGCCTTCGTCGCGGCCGTAAACGGTGAACGTGATGCCCTGGTGCAGAAACGACACGTCGGCGGCCTGCTTCTTGCGCCGCATCTCTTCAGCCGGCAGGCCGAGCAGCAGCTCATACAGCGCGCGATAGTGCTTGCGCGGCTGGCGCTCGGCGTCGAACATTTCGTCGAAGGCGCCGTCCAGGTGGTAGCTTGCGAACGGACCGGAAGCGATGCGCGGTTCGTCGAATCCAGGAGTTGCCATGGGGTACTAAAGTTGGCCCAGCTTCGACAGGGAAGGGTGTAATTCAGATTATCACAATCGCGTAAACTGAAGGTTTGTTTTCCCTGCTTCTTCACGCCTCGCGGCGATGGCGAAGATATTCTCATCGCGGAGCTTCAGGAATGCGGTACGGCGGGCATTACACGAGGAGGACGCCGGGCTGCGGGCGTTCTTCGAGGCCGATCAGGAGCGAGCGCCTTATTGCTCGAACGCTTCGCCGAGTTTTCTCCCGAGTTTCGCGAGGAACCGCCCACCGATTGGGAGCGCGTTACCCGGGAAGCCTGGCCTCCGTTCTGTGTCGGCGAGCGGTTCTATTCTGGTGGCGCCCTGGGACCATGCGGCGCCAACTCCGCCGGGCCGGCTGCGCCTTGAAATCTATCCGGGCATGGCTTGCGGAACGGGCCGTCACCCGGCGACGCAGCTTTGCCTTGAGGCCATCGAGCGTTATGTGCAGCCAGGCGCGCGGGTGCTGGACGTGGGCTCCGGATCGGGCATTCTGTCGGATGCCGCGCTGCTGATGGGCGCTGGTTGTGTAATTGGCTGCGACGTCGATCCGGATGCGGTTCGCATCGCGCGCGAACGCGTGACGGCGCCGATGTTCGTCGGCTCGGCCGACGCCGCCCGTTCCCAATGGGCCGACGTGATCGTGGCCAATATCGACGCCGCGACCTGGAGCGCATCGCGACCTGAGCTGGAGCGCGTGCGCAAGCCCGGCTCCACGCTGATTCTTTCCGGCTTCCCCGAAGGGAATGCGCCCGAAGGTTTTTCGCCTGCCGAGATTCTGAGCCTGGAAGGCTGGCGCTGTTTCATTTGCTAGGCCGCTTCCTCACGGTCGCGGTTCAGTTTTGCCAGGCCACTCCCTCAGGGTCGCGGTTCAGTAGCGGCGACGAAGCGGCGAAAAAAACTGTCCGGCTTCCACTTTGGAGACTCGGGCGCGTCGGCAACCCGTTCGAGCAGCGCCGTGAGTATGCTATTGAACTGCGCGGCTCCCTCCAGATCCACCGGCTGGCCGGCATCGTCGGAGACGCCGTGATACCGGGTAGTGAGCCAGTCTTTGAAGATCTTTTCTTCGGGACTGCCGGGAATCCAGCCGAATTTAAATGCCAGCGCGGGGACGCCTTTCTTGATGAAACTATATTGATCGCTGCGAATAAAGCGATTGGCATTAGGCTCCTTATCCGCCTGAACTTCCACGTTCGCGGCCGACGCCACCGCGCGGATATCGTCGCCCAGCGTCGACTCGTTCAGGCCCTGAACCTCCAAATAATGCAGGGGAAACAGCGGCAGAAACATGTCCATGTTTATGTCCGCCACGACGCGGCCGGGCGCCGTGGAACGCTCCGCGAAATAGCGCGAACCCAACTCGCCCTTCTCTTCGCCAGTGACGGCGAGAAACATAATGGAGCGCCCGGTCTTCACATTTCCGGCTTTTAGCGAGCGCGCGATCTCGATCAGCGAGGCGATGCCGGATGCGTCATCCATCGCGCCGTTAAAGATGGCATCGCCATTCACCGGTTCACCGACACCCAGGTGGTCCAGATGAGCGGAGAGAATCACGTATTCGTTCTTGAGCTTCGGATCGGAACCGGCGCGCAGGCCGACCACGTTACGGGACCGGACCTTGGACGTGGTGGTCGCAACATGCGCGCGCACTCTCACAGTGAGCGCGAAGTGCGGGAGCGGGCGGCCATGATCGGCGGCATCCAGAATCTCGGCGATGGTATGGCCGGAGCCTTCCAGCAGTACGCCCGCTTTCGCTGGATTCCAGGTTGCGCTGAAAACTCCCGCGCCTGCCGCGAACTCCGGATCGGCCAGCGACATGCGCGCCTGCAGCCGGTTGGCGCTCATGCGCGCCCACGGAACATCCATGGATCGGGGATTCGGAATATTAATGGAGCCAACCGCCCCGGCCGCTTTCAAGGCTTTGGTGCGCTCTTCGGCCGAGGAATAGTGGGAACGCAGGTTGCCCGATAGGTTGGACGGTCCGCCTTGCAAGTAGACGACGACAGCGCCGCGCAACACATTGAGCAACCCAGGGCTCTGCAGATCGCTGTAGCCGGCCTCGGGAATGCTTAAGCCGTATCCGGCGAACACCAGTGGCGCATCCACATCGGAGATGGGTTCGCTTCCCCAACGAAGCAGCGCTTCGTCGCCCAATGTTACGGGGAGCGCCTTTCCATCGCGCACTAATGCCAGGGTGGAGCGCGATTCGTTCAGGTTCGCCTGGATGAACGCGGCCGGCTGTGAATAGCTGGAACCCGCGCCGGGCTCGAGGCCCGCATGCTCAAACTGCCTGACGACATAGTCCGCGGCGGCTTCGTAACCCTTGGAACCAACGTCGCGGCCTTCCAGTTTGTCGTCGGCCAGGTACTGGACGTGCGCCCACCAGGCTTTCCCCGCGGCCGTCCAATCCGTTTCAGCGGAAGCTAGAGCGGCGATCAGGATCACTGCGAGGCAGATTCTGGAGCGCATGATCCAGTTTACCCGCTCCCGGCCAGATTGTTAGCGGCCGATGAACACCGATCAACACGGATTCCAAAAACAAAACCCCGCAGCGTTTGGCAGGCCGCAGGGTTTTGAAGGATTAGGAAAAGGTATCTGTTATTCAGACGCTGGCCGACGCTTTAAAGTTGGACGGTCATCGTCATCGGGTTGACGCCGGCGCCTTACCATCTTCGTCCGGACCTACGGTGCCGCCACCCGATCCGGGCGCGCGCCGCAGCGTAGGACGGTTCGCATCGGCCGGGGCTATCGATCTTGCGTTTGTTGTGCATCGCCATCAAACGCGCCTTCACGTCGTTAAACTCGGACGTGGTCACCACGTACTCGGGCTTGGCCTTGAGATACTCCTGAATGTTCTTCTGGGCCGCCTGAATGCGATCGTCGGTGGGCGGATGCGTCGAGAAAACCTTGGACATGGTTCCCGGCTTGCGCTTTTCCAGGGTCTCGATCTTTTCGAAGAAGTCGACAAAGGCGGTCGGATCGTAGCCGGCCTTGTACATGTATTCCAGGCCCAGCAAGTCGGCTTCGGACTCCATGGCGCGCGAAAACTTCAGGAATCCCACCGGCACCAGCACGCTGGCAGCCTGATAGATTCCATACCCGGTCCAGCCGCCCATGAAGATCAGCGGGATCATGCCCATCTGCGCGATCTCACCGCGCGTCGCCTGCCGTGTTCCATGGCGCGCCGCCACATGCCCGATTTCGTGCGCCATCACGCCGGCCAGTTCCGCTTCGTTGTCGGCCTTCATGATCAGCCCGGAGTTCACGAAGAAGAATCCGCCCGGCAGCGCGAAGGCGTTCACTTCTTCGCTGTCGATCACCTTGATGGTGAAGGGAACCTTGGCGTCGGAATTCCGCACCAGATTCTGGCCCACGCGATTGACGTACTCGGCAATCACCGGATCGTTGACGATTTTGGCCTGACGCTCCACTTCCTAGGCGAGCTGCTTGCCCAGCGCGATCTCTTTCTCGAGCGAGTAGAAGTTGACCTTCCCGCTGACATTCCGATTGCCGATTTGATCGGGGTCTTTCTCCGGGTCCTCAGCGAAAACACGGCCCGGCGTGACCAACGCCAAAGCAAGCGAAAAGCTCAGGCTAGCGGACAACAGGCGTTTCATCCACAGACTCCTACAGTCGAGTATAAACCCTCATGCTTTATACGTATAGTGGTGATTATGGGTTTCGAGAAGGATTTCACCAAGCGCAGCCCCATCGGCCCTGGCCGAGCCGCTCTGGAGACAGTACCGGGATGAGTTCCCGGTCACTCAAAATCTTATTTATTTGAACCACGCCGCGGTGGCGCCGCTGCCCCGGCGATCGGCGGCGGCCATGCAGGCGTTGGCCGAGGACGCCCTCCATTTCGGCTCGCTGCACTACGATCGATGGTTGGATGCCTATGAGGGCGTTAGAGTTGCCGCCGCGCGGCTGATTGGCGCCAATCGCGGCGAAATCGCGCTGGTCAAGAATACCTCCGAGGGCATATCCACCGTCGCCCAAGGCCTGGATTGGCGCCCCGGCGACCGGATCGTCGCCTTTCGGGAGGAGTTTCCCTCCAACTACTACCCCTGGCTACGCCTAGAGGCTAAGAGGTGTTCCGTCGACTGGCTCTCGGTCGACGATCCACTGGAAAAGATCGAGATCGCCTGCACCGGGGCCAAGTTGCTCTCCATCAGTTTTGTGCAATACCTCAGCGGCTTTCGGGCCGATTTGAACGCCATCGGCGAGATCTGCAAGCGGCACAATTGCTTCTTTTTCGTGGACGCCATCCAGGGGCTGGGCGCGTTTCCGCTGGACGTGGAAGCCGCGCACATCGATGCCTTGGCCGCCGACGGCCACAAATGGCTGCTGGGCCCGGAAGGATGCGGGATTCTGTACGTCCGCAAGTCCCGCCAGGATTCCATCTTTCCCGAGGAGTTCGGCTGGACCAACGTCGCCGGCTACAACGATTATGCGTCGCGCGACATGGCGCTGCGGCCGGACGCCGGGCGATATGAATGCGGAACCTTAAATACTATCGGCTGTTATGGACTGCGGGCGTCCATCGAATTGTTGCTCGAAGCGGGCGTGGAGCGCATCGCGCCGGTGGTGCAAGGCCTGGCCGATCAACTGGCCGCAGGCGCGATCAGCAGGGGCTATCAGCTGCTCGGCGACCGCACGCCCGAAAATGGCGCGGGCATCATCGCCATCCAGAAGCCGGGCATCGACAGCCGAAAAGTGGTGTTCGACTTGAAGCAGAAGGGCATCATCGCCGCGCCGCGGCAGGGCTGGGTGCGATTGTCGCCGCACTTTTATATCAGCCCGGAAGAGATCGACCGGGTGATCGAGGCTTTGCCCTGAGATCGAGCTCTGCCGTAAACGAAGCTTTGCCTAGATGGCTACGAATCCAAACCCAGCGGCCGCTTCGGAACATCGTCGCGGAGATCGCGCGGTTTGCGAAAAACGCTGCTGATCAGAAAGACGACCAACAGCAGCAGCAACGCGGCCAGCATCACGCTGCCGGCCAGCCACCAGTGCGATTCGTAGCGCCATTGACGCGCGATGCGCATCCACAGCAAACCCAGGATCACAACGCTCAGAACGAGGCGAAGAAGCATGCGTAGCGACATTCTTCGCCTATTTTAATCGAGTCTTCTATTCCTTGGGCTGCCAACCCCGGGGCAGACCTGTCAAGAAACACGAAAACTAATTTGTGGCTGCTCCAAAGGAGCGCAAGGTACGCAAATCCCCAGTTCCCGGCAATCGCCCGGCGGTGGAGAGAAGTCGCTCTCCACGGCGAAATCGAGCCTGAGAACCGGCTCATGCAGCGCGAAGGGCGGCAGAGTCCCTACAAATTCGAAGGAGCCGCCGGCGCGGTACTCGGTGGTTCCCACTACTTGGTCCCTAATGCGGCACGATAGCAACACGGTTCCCCCACTGACGACGGTCGCGGGAGGAACAACCACAGCCAACGAAAACCCCGATAGAGGCGTCTCCAGCGGAAGCACCACCTCAATTGAGAAGTGCTTCGCCGTCCAGTAAAATGACTGCTCCACCGGGTGCCATCCGCCGATCAGGCGAACATGCAGATCCGGGAAATGCACCCGGCTCTTCAGAAGCACGAACATTCGCTCGTCCCGGTCCGAATTGATCGGGTCCGAATCGGCCGTACACCCGACGCGCTTGGTCGCGACAATTGCCCAGCGGGTTCTCTGGAGGATACGCAGGAGGCCTGGCGAAGTGAAGATCCAATAGTTCGTGGCATCATTCGCTACTTCGCGTCCGTCCACCAGATAGGCGACAGGTTCCGTTTCGATGCTAACGCCGCGCGACGGCGTGACTTGAGCGATACGGGTGCTGAGAATGCACCAGCGCGTTTGATAGGCGAGTCTCTCAAGCAGGCCGTATGGATTCTTAAGGTGATAGAGCGTTCCAAGAAATAGGGCCAACCCGTACACCTGGCGGGACGCGTTCATTGCATGGTCGAGATCGATGTCGTGCGCTTGCACAGGCAGGCCAAGTTTGTGAGCCAGGGCGGCGACGCCCTGCATGCGGTTAAAGTTGTTTGGAACATGATCGACCGCGTCCACGTGGGCGCCCCAATGGGCAAGCAGCATCCCAAAATCGCCATCTCCACACCCGATGTCGGCGACTGGCCGGCCCGCGATATCTCCTGCGAAATCGTCGAAGTCCCTGGAGATAAGTTCGGCAACGGTGGGTAAGCACGATAGCGTTTCGAACGGATACCAATCGAGACCTGGCAACGCCAGCTTGCGCTTTTCATCTTGGATCTTTGTCCAAAATTCCTGGCCACTGCGAAGGAAGCTCTCAGGATCTTTTGGAAATTGGAAACGGTGGTCGGCGCTTGGGACCTTCATCGCGCCGGTTCCGGGGCTTTGAGGCGGAGAAGCTTGCGCGACATTCTCCGCCTATTCTAATCGAGTCTTTTATTCCACGGGCGTCCAGGTGGCGTCGGGATCGTAGCTGGCGCCAGGCGTAGCGGACTTCGCTCCTCGATCTTTCTCATAGACCACGCCTTGCTGATTCACCATGAACGTGTGGATACCGGTAACGCCATAGGTGGCCGGCCAGGCGACTAGCGCGAATCCGCCGATCATGGCCTTGCCCATCACGTAGGGATGCTGTCCGCCAGGCGCGTTCGGGCCTTGTTCCTTCAGCACGCGAAAGAAGTAGCCATGATAAGGATGCGTGGGATTCGCCCCGGCCGCCTCGGCGAATTCTTTCGGCACCGGCGAGCTGGCGACGGTTTGAGCATACTCGAGCGTGCCTGCTGCGGAGCGCTTCTTGGCAGCGTACTGCTGCTGCACGCCGACAAAGGCGGCACAAGCCTGGATGGCTTCCAACTCGTTGGCGCCCAGCTGGCGCGCGCGCACTTCCACGGCGCCGCGCTCGGGGTCAAAACGCCAGTGATCGCCATCGTGCAGCAGAGGAACAGGAAAAGGCCAGTCCTGATCGCCGATCAGCAGAACCATCACGTGCGAATTCATCGACGATTGTGCCAGATGATGCTTCTGGGTGGCAATCTTCGCGAATTCCTCGCGCTCGGCTGCATCCTGCTTCGGGTCGCCGGAGGTCAGAATGCCTTTCGCCGACGATCCTAATATCGCTCGCAAGGTCGCTATATCGTTCTTTGAAGCAGCGTCGATCAGCGCCTGAGTGGCAGCTTCGGGCGATTCAAAAGTCTTCTGCGCGATCCTGGGCGCCGGCGTGGTTTGCCGCCCCGGAATTCGGCGTCTGCGCAAATGCACTCCCGGCAGAAACGACGAAAATAGCTGTGAATATTCTTGTCATCATATTACCTCCGGCCTCCCACCACCATGGGATCCACCCACCACCACCGCCATGGAATCCACCTCCACCCCCGCCCCCAAAGCCGGAGTGTCCCATACTGGAGAATCCATGATCGCTCTGCATCCGTGTTTCGCCTCCGTTTTGGATCCCGCCAAAGGCGCTATGACTCTGAGCAGGTTCCCGGGACGAAAACCCGCTTCCGCCACGGGCGCCTTCAGCGCGGTTGCCTTCAGCGCGGTTGCCTTCAGCACGGTTGCCTTCAGCGCCGCGAAATCCTTCACTCCCGCGAAATGCGGCCGTACCACGCGAACTCCCCCGGCCCCCGAACCGGCTGGCTACCGAGCGATTCGCGATACGGCACCCCCAGCCGATGAGCGGGATTGTGCGCCCACGCGCCGCCTAAGCCCGGATGGTAATCGTTAAATCCATAGCGATGGAAGAAATTGCCGTTCAGCAGGATTCGTCCGCCGAACCAGTCGGGGCCCCATCCCCATCCAAAGCCGCCCCACAGGCCCCAGCCGCCGCCAAAGTAGAACCCCAGATCGATTCCGGGTAAGAATGAGAAGCCCACTCCGATGCCGGGATAAAAGAGCGGCGGATAGTAGCCGAAAGGGCGGTCCCCAAACCCATTCGGGATTGTAAACCGGAACGTAGACCACCTCCGGACTGGGAGGCGCAATGTCGATTGCCGATTGCCCGTTTTGAGTTTGGGTAGTCACCGTCTCTTGCGGAGTGGATTGCAACTTGCCGTTGGCCTGCGCCTTGAGCGCGCAACTGCTGCACGGCATGCATCACGTCCGGCTGTTGCGCCAGGAACGCATTGCCCAGGTCCGTGGTCCAGCGGATGTCCTGATTCAGGCGAGTCAAGACGTCGGGAAACGCTACCAGAGCTTGAACGCTCGGGTCCCAATTTTGCTGTTTCGCCGCGTCCATCAAAGCTTGCCCCTTGAGATTGCGGTTTTGCTGCAGCCACTGTTGCGCCTCAACGATCTCGATCGGATAGGTGCTCGCCGCGAGAATCTGGCTGAGCAGATTGTCCGGATAAAGAGCGATCGGCGCTACCAAGTCCTGAAGCTGTTGGGGATCGAGCGGCGGCGCTGACGGCGGCAGCTGTCCCGGCTGCAGGACCTGGCCACCTTGATCAGGCGCTGGCGGCGGATCTTGTCCAAATAACGCGGCCGTCAGTAGGATCGACAAACTACCAACTGCGGCCAGCTTTATGATTTTCATTTTTCGGCCTCCCGAGGGCCCTGAAACTTGCCCACTTGTAATGATGCACGATCACGCCCAAAGTTACCGAGGGATTTATGACAGTAATCGCCGCAACACTGTGTAAAGTGAAGCGCGCTTCGGCGTCCTAAGGTTGGAAGCGCGGCTCTGGCGCGGTGGCGCTCGCGATACCGAGGTGACTGCTGCGAAGCGGCTGGGATTAGAAGAATCGCAAATGCGAATGGCCACGGCGCCGCTCGTGCTACCGTAATGAGCGGTCCCATCAGGAGGATTCATGAAACTGACCCGCTCTCTCGCTCTCTCAACCGGCGTTGCGGCGCTCTCGGCCCTGTTGTTGGCCCCAGGCGCGTTCGCCCAGGGAGGCCTTCCGACGCAAAAGGTGCTCACCATCGATGTGGCGCAAGCCATTGCCCAGGGCGCCATGGCCCAATGCCGGGCTGACGGTTACAAAGTAACCGTCACGGTGGTGGACCACGCCAATATCTTGAAGGCGTTCCTGCGCGACGATGGCGCGGGCATGGCAACCGTTGAAGTGGGCCGTATGAAAGCCAATAGCGTGATGGCCTTTGGACGCCCCTCCGGTCCACCGCCGAATCTGCCCCCCGGCACTCCCGCACCCGCGCCGGTGCTGCCGGGAACCATCAACGCCATGGGCGGCGTGCCTATCAAGGTGGGCGATCAGCTGATTGGCGCGGTTTCGGTGAGCGGCGCTCCCGGCGGAGACAAAGACGCGGCTTGCGCGAATGCCGCGCTCGCGAAAGTCGCCGACAAACTGAAGTAGCATCGACGAATACAGGGCGCACGCTATTGACGCTTTTCGCCCGGAAATGTTAGAAAATCGTCAGGGGAGGTTCTTTGTGTCCGTTCGATTGTTTCTGTGCGTTCCAGCATTGCTGGCCGGCTTCGCCGCGGTGGCGTCCGCCGCTCAAGTTCAAGGGATTCTCATCGACGAAATGTGCTCTTCGAAAGCCGAAGTGCGCATCGTTTCCGGCCCGCGCCTGGAAGGCGGCATGATCGTCGCCGAGGCCCACACGCGAGCATGCGCGCTCATGCCCGCTTGCCAAAAAAGCGGTTACGGCGTGTTCACCTACGACAACAAGTTTCTGAAATTCGACGAAGCCGGCAGCCGCAAAGCCCTGGCCGCGCTCAAGGCGTCGAAAAAAGAAGACGATTTGAAGGTGGAAGTCACGGGCGAGATCCAGGGCGATACCATCAAGGTGGCGAGCCTGAAGCTGATCGAGTAAAGGGAAAACAGAAATTCAGAAGCCAGGTGAACTCAAAAGAGCCACGGCCGTCCGTGAAAATGCATGCGCACGTCGATCTTAACGGCCGCCACCACCCGCCCGTCCTGGCGCGCCGGTTCAAAGCGCCAGTGCAACACGGCTTCTAGCGCGGCGCTCTTCAGTTTGAGGACATTCTTCGTGATCTTGCCGGTCAACTCGGCTTTCGTCACGGTTCCCTGCTCGCTGACATCCACCAGCATATCGATGACCACGTCGCCCCGGATGCCGCCGATCAGATCGGGCGCGGCTTCGATCGGCGCTTCGAGAATGGGCTTGGGAGGAATAAATACGGGCACTTGGGCGGCCGCGGCAGTAGCGGCTATTGGGGCAGCAGCAGGCTCCTTAAGGACCGGCTCGGGAATGCTGACTGCTTGCACTGGCTCGGCCTGGACCGGCTTCGGCGCAGGCACAAGGATCGGCTCTGGCGCGGGCGCGGCCGTATTCGTCTCCTTGGTCTCCTTCAGCTCCGGGTTGGGGGCTCTCAGCACTTCAGCCGACGGAACCACGGTCAGCGCGTAAGTGATGGATTCGCCGTCCGGCGCACTCGCCAATTCCACCCAGCGCTTGCCGGCCCGGCCGGTCACCCATCCGCTCCCAGGCTGCTCGCGGTCGCTGAACAGAATCTCGAAGCCGGACGTCCTTAGTTCCTTCTCCATGCTCGAGAAGGCTTGCGCCGGGCTGATGGAGGGGCAGGCCAGGGTCACCGTCTGTACGTTTCCCGCCAGCGACGTTTCGCCCTTCTGCGCGGTCCGCATAGCCACGGAATCCTCGGATTTCGAGTTGCATTCCAGAATTTCGCACTGCCTCAGCGTGGAAAGAACCGGCGGCAGAGCGCAAGTCTCCGCTTTCAGTTTTTCGTCGGCGCTCGCGGTAGTTAGGGAGTACGTGATGGCGGAATCCTCGATACTCGCGTTCCAGTAGATCCATTGTGAGTTCTTCCGGGCAGTCAGGCTAGGGTTCGTCGCATCGCCCTGGTCCGCGGCCACGCTTTGATAACCGGCCTTGCGAAGCTGGGCGTCGATGTCGCGCTTGATTTGCCGGGCGGCCGCTACCGGGCAGGCATAAGAGATCGAATTGGTATTGGCGTCCTGCGGGAAGCCGCTGCCGTCCGCGGCCTCCACCGAATCGTGCTGCTTCGCCGAGCACTCGACAATGACGCAGCTTTCCAGGCGCGGAAACAGCTTTAGATCCGCGCAACCTTCGGCGTCGCCCGCGTTGGCGGCGTCGCCCGCTTTGGCATCCCGGGGCAGCGCAGCCACTATCAGCAGGATGAAAACGATGGGAGTGAGTGCTCTCATGGCGAGACACAGCTGGTCTTTCGTACATCGGCTGCGGCCGCCGCGTTCTTTAGAGTGGATGTCGGAGGAATCAGTCCAGCAGAATGCGCATTTCGTTGGTGGGCTTGAAGCCCAGCGATTCATACAACGGCCGGCCTTCGTCGCTCGAATGCAGGATCACCGCTTGGACGCGATTTGCCCGGCACCACTCGAGCGCGGTATCCATGAGCCCCCGAGCCAAACCCATCCGCCGGTTTTCCGGCCGCGTATAAACGTTGAGGATATTGCCCCGCCAGGGCCCGGGTCCGATCATGTGCGGCGGCCAGTCCATCAGCCACAAGCCAAGGCCCGCCGCGATTGTGCCGCTGGAGTCGACGGCAAACCACGCCAGATACTCGCGGTCGCCCATCTTCCGCTCCAGCCATGTCCGAAACGCCGTCGACATCACATCGAGTCCCCGCTCGTCGCGGAACCCGGAGTCAAAGAACATGGCCCGCCGCTGCGCAACGATCGTTTCTACATCGTCCAGCGTGCCGGGCCGGATCGGGAAGTCTGCCTTCACCCTGGTCTCAATTGTCGGTCTTAACGGCGTAATAGCCTTTGCGGGCTTGGACCTTCCAGTCCTTGTTGCTGGTCTTGACCTCAAGCTTGCGGAAGGTGCCGTCTTTGGCGGGATTGGTGGGCGTGTAGCCGATGGCGTACTGGCTGCGCATCTCTTCCTGCAATTCGGTGAAGGCGTCCTGCAACGTCAGCTTGCGATCCACGTGGAAAACGTGGCCGCCGGTGTCTTCCGACATCTGTCGGAGCGCCGAATCGCTGCCTCCCGCGAACACCACGCCGCGCGACATGTAGAAGCCGCGGTCCACGTAGTAGAAGCCGTAAATAATCGCATCGGCCTTCTGCGCGGCTTCGATGGCCTGCGAGATCTTGTACTTGCTGCCCTCATCCTCGCCATCGGTGATCAGCACCAGAACCTTGCGGCCCACCTGTCCCTTGAGTTGATCTGCGGATGCGACGTAGACGGCGTCATATAAGACCGTCCCGCGCGGTTGCGAAATGGTGGGCACCGGGCCGGGCCCGAACCCGCCCACGCCGGAACTCACCTGCAGGCCGTCCAATCCGGCGCGCAGCAGCTTCGGGGAGTTGGTGTAGTCCTGCAGCAGCTCGGAGTCTTCGCCAAAGCTGATCAGAAACGCCAGGTCCTGCTTGCGCAACACGGTTCCGAAAAATTGATAGGCCGCATTCTTTTCGATTTCGATCAGGTTCTTCTGGCTGGCGCTCACGTCAATGAGCAAGCCGATAGTCAGCGGCAGGTCCGTTTCGCGAGTGAAAAACTTGACCTCCTGTTCCTTGCCGTCCTCAAAGACTTTGAAGTCATCCTTATTGAGATTGCCTACCAGCCCGCTCTTCTTGTCGCGCACGCTGAACAGGATGTTGACCAGATTCACTTCCACCTTGAGAGTTGAGGCGTCGTCCTGCGCGAGCAGGAGAGCCGCCCCAGCGGAGACAGCCAGTACGGAAACCAGGATGAGGGCAGTGGAGCGGCGCATAGGAATTATAGTAGTAGATGCATAATTTCCGATTCTCGTTGCAATGCGCAAGGCCATTCTTCACCTCAAGAAATCCGATCCCGTAATGCGCGCGATCATCGAACGCGTGGGGGCTTATAAGATCGAGCATAGCGAACCCGGCTTTAGCACGCTCGTCACATCTATTGTGAACCAGCAGCTGAGCGGCCGGGTAGCGGACGTGATACTGGGGCGGCTGACCGCGCTGTTGCCGGGCGGCGAGGTTACGCCCGACGCCATCCTCAAGCTGACTCCGGCCAGGATGCGCAAGGCCGGGCTTTCCAAGCAAAAAACCGCCTACATTCGGGATCTGGCGCGCAGAACAAATAAGGGCCAGATAAAGTTTGAGACCCTGGCGGACCTGTCGGATCTCGAAGTCATCGAGCATTTGACGCAGGTGAAGGGCATCGGCGTGTGGACCGCGCACATGTTCCTGATCTTCGCGCTCCGGCGTCCCGATATTCTAGCCACCGGCGACCTGGGCGTGCGCGCGGCCATCCGCAAGGCGTATCACTTGGAGGAATTACCGCTGCCTGCTCAGATGGAGGAGTTGGCGATGGCGTGGCGGCCTTATTCGTCGGTGGCGATGTGGTATCTCTGGCGAAGTTTGGAAGGCCCGGAGCAGATTTGAACCGCGACCTGCTTTTACTCGTCGTAATTAGCCCCCTCCCATCCCACGCTGATCGCGTCGCGCGGTAAGTAGCCCGATTGTAAAACAGCCCGGTACTTCTGACCTACCGGCAGAGAAAGGCATCCTCCCCGGCATTTGGGCGCCGCCACCGGACGACCCTTCCCACTGGGGCCCTTAGTGCACAAGCGTCCTGGTCGTTTGAAGATGCAGTTATGACTCTATTGACAATAATGAGTACATTGGCTACACTCAAAACATGCGAGCGAGAACATGCTTCCAGTATTAACAACTATAGATGACGTTCGGAATTTAGTCGCTTATCTGAAGAATAAGCCGACAGGGGCAACAGCGGCGGAAATCAAAGCTACTGTGGGTACCAATGTAGTGGACCCACGAAAACTCACCGCGTACTTCACCTGGAAAATTGTGGAGAAAAACGGAGACCGGTTAAAGCTCTCCGAACGCGGATGGAGATACGCTCGAAAAACCACAGAAGAACCTGAGGTCTTCCGCGAGATTATTGACAGTGTCATTCCTTATCGGTCGGCTCTAGAATGGGCCTTTCACCAGCACATGAGCGAGGCATCGAACGTGGATGTGGCCGCACATTGGAATGACCATCACGGAGATCACCTTGGCACGGACAACGAGAACACCCTAAAGGACGCCGCAGTCTGCTTCTTCAACGTATGCCAGGGAGCGCTTCTGGGAAAACTGATTGTGGGCCGGAGGGGGCAGTCCACACGCCTCCAGATCTCGCAGAGCGAGTTGGAATCCTTCATCGAGTCCGGGCCAAGCGCTTTACCTGATCCCAAGGCCGAGGATTCGGCGGCTCCGGTGACACCCACCTCGCCCGAACCGGCCGGGACAGTGCAATCAACGGCTGCAACTGTCAAAGATGATCATGCCGCTGCAACGGGCTCGCCGTCCCGGATATTCATTGCTCATGGGAAGAACATGACGTTGGTGGAGCAGGTCCAAACCATGCTTGGGCTCGGGGGATTCGAGAGCGAGGTTGCTGAAGACGAAGAGACAACCGCTATTCCAGTTCCAGAGAAGGTATTTACGGCGATGCGATGCTGCCAAGCCGGCATCATCGTCGTCAGCGCCGACGAGTCCACCAAGAATCTCAGCGGGAAGTACACCATAAACGAGAACGTCCTGATCGAAATCGGTGCGGCTTTTGTTCTCTACGACCGAAAGGTTGTTCTGGTCTGGGACAAACGATTGCCGGTGCCTTCAAACGTCCAGGGACTCTATCGTTGCGAGTTCGAAGGGGACGAATTCAGTTGGAGCGCTGGAATGAAGCTAATGAAGGCGATCCGGGAGTTCAAGCCGTCACGCTAGATTGGCGGGCTGGATGAGAGTCTTTCCTCGCACCTTATCAGCCGTCGTCTTCCGAGATCCCGGATAGCACCACTGGCGGCCGGTCCGGAAATTCAGCAACAAGAGAGAGATTGCCACCCAGCGCTTTAACCGACTTCCGCAACGTCGACAGAAGCAGGTCGCTGCGCTTTTCCAACCGGGAAACGCTGTCCTGGGTTATACCCAACGCCTTCGCCATGCGAACCTGTGTCAGCTTCCGGGCCTTTCGCAGTTCACGCAGAGTCATTTCTTCGGCAACCAGTTCGGCCGCCCGAGCCTCCACTCTCTTCCGCTGCGCGGTGTTCAGCTTCCTAATCTTGTAATTAACGTTGACACTCATGGTTACATCCTTTTCCTCTTGAGCCGGCTGAGGTGGGCGCCGAATCGGCTATCCGCTTTTCGGATCAGCTCACGGTAAAACCCCTTTTGGCTGTGGCCAGATTTATCCCCGGCAACGAGCAGAATCGCCTTCCGCTCCGTATCAAAGGCGAATGCCACCCTCCACTCACCGTCAGCGGCGCTAAAACGTAGTTCCTTCATATTCGAATACCGGGAGCCTTTCACGGTGTCGACCCGCGGACGCCCCAACAGCGGCCCGACCTGCTGGAGCAAGCGCGACAAGGCCAGGATCTCGATCCGCACCTCTTCCTGCAAGGCGTCAAACTCTGGCTCAAATTCGTCACCAATCTCGACGAGCCAATTCACCCATCACCAGTATATGACACACGGATCATATGGTTTCAAATACATGAAACCCAGCGGAGCGGAGTTTAGTCCTTCAGAATTTCGTGCGCCGCGTTGTACCCTGGCGCGCCCATCACCCCGCCGCCCGGATGCGTTCCGGACCCGCATAAATACAGCCCGCGAATCGGCGTTCGATAGCGCGCGCTTCCCGCCACCGGCCGCATCACGAACATTTGATCCAGGGACATTTCACCGTGGAAAATATTGCCGCCGGTCAGCCCGAAGCGGCGTTCCAGATCCAGCGGCGTCAGCACCTGCTTATCGATGATGAGATCGCGGAAGCCCGGAGCATATTCTTCGACGATATCCAGGCAGCGATAGGCGAACGGCTCGCGCAATTCATCCCAATTGCCTTCGCGTAGCGTGTAGGGAGCATATTGAATGAAGATGCCCATGATGTGCTTGCCCGAGGGCGCAAGCGACGGATCGTACATGGTGGGCACGGTCAGTTCCAGCAGCGGCGACTGCGATGGATGCCCGTACTTGGCGTCGTCCCAGGCGCGCTCGATATATTCGAGCGACGGGCACAGGTGCATAGTGGCCTGGTGCTGCGGGCCCTCCGCGCCCGGCAGCGCGCGAAAATTCGGCAAGCCGTCCAGCGCCAGATTGATCTTGCACGAAGTCCCTTCGCTGCGATATTTGCGGATCGCATCCACAAAATCCTCGGGCAGCGCGCCCTCATCGATCAACTGCAGGAACGTGAGCTGCGGCGTCAGGTTACTGATCACCATGTCGGCGTCGATCTCTTCCCCGCCCTCCAGCACCACGCCGCGTGCGCGGCCGTTCTTGATCTTAATGTGATCCACGCCCGCGTTAGTGCGGATCTCGACGCCCCGGCTGCGCGCCGACGCCGCGATGGCCTCTGAAACCGCGCCCATGCCTCCCCGCACGAAGCCCCACAATCCACGATGCCCGGCCACGCTTCCCATCACGTGATGCAGCAGGATGTACGCGGTTCCCGGCGAGCGCGGCCCGCCGTTCGCGCCGATAACGGCGTCGGTGGCGAGCGTCACCTTGAACTCGTCCGACTCGAACCATTGGTCCAGAAACTCCACCGCGCTTTGCGTGAAGATCTTGACCAGCCCGACGATTTCCTTGGCGCTCAGCCCGCGCATCTTGGCCGCAAGCTTCAGATAATCGACGAAATCGCCCAGACCTTGCGGCGGGAACTCGGGCGGCGTGGTGAGCAGCAGGCCTTCGACCACTTGCGACAGGCGCTCCAGATAGTCTTCGTAGGCGGGAAACGCCGCCGCGTCGTGCCGCGAGAACTTCGCGATTTCCTGGAGCGTCCTGGCGCTATCCTGCCACATGAACAGATAGCGGCCATCGGGAAAAGGCGAAAAGAACGCCGGGTCTTTCGCGTCCACGCGATAGCCGAAGCGCGGCAGATCCAGGTCGCGAATCACGCGCTCCTGCAGCAGGCTCGTGAGATACGAAGCGGTGGAGACGCGGTAGCCCGGCCAGATTTCTTCGGTGACCGCGCAGCCGCCCACTAGCTCGCGGCGTTCCAGCACCAATACGCGGCGTCCCGCTCCCGCTAAATACGCCGCACAGACCAAGCCGTTGTGTCCGGCGCCAATGATAATTGCGTCAGGTTTTTGCAACTACCGATTGTAGCTTGTGTCTGCCTGAGGAACGCCGTCTATTTTTTCGTGGCGGAAAGGAGCCATGGCGCGCCTAGAATCTTATGCCGCTTGAAGTGAAAAACAAGCGCAACTCCGCAGCCTAAAATCAGGGCGGCAGGGAACATGTTCCGGGTCCTCGCTCATGTCGCACCTTCCGGCACCGAGCTATCACATCTGCACGCACCACGAATCTCAGTGATTGCCGCTGCCGGCCCGCTGCGCGGGCGTCAGGCTAAGAGCGGGGCGTAGAGCGCTCAGATCGGAGGCACTCGGTCAGCGATTGTCAGTCCCTGCTCCGTCGGGCAAGCCGAAGGCACACACGAATCTGCCGCATGCGGCATAGAGCTTTCCATTCGCGACCACAGGCGAGAAGAAGGCGTCGGCCGGGTAGCTCCAAAGCTCGGCGCCGGTGCGGGAATCCAGCGCATAAAGGTTGCCGCCTAGCACTGGGGCATATACCACTCCATTCGCCACCGCTAGAACTGGCACCATCCCTCCGGCGTTGAAGGCCCACAATGCGACACCCGTGCTCGCGTTCAGTGCGTAGACGTAGTTGTCAGCGGAGCCGGCATAAACCACCCCACTGGCTGCCGCGATCGAGCCAAATCCTGCCTTATACTTCCGCCCGTTGCTGAAGCTCCACAGTTTCGCGCCAGTACTGGCGTCGAAAGCGTAGAGATAGCCGTCCTCGGAGGACGCATAAACCACCCCGTCCCACACAGCGGCCGACGGCGCGAACCCGCAATAACAGCCAGGGTTCGTGGAGGCGACCCACAGCATGGCGCCAGTGCTGGCGTCGAGCGCCTCGACGTAGCCGGAGACACTTTCGACATAAGCAACTCCATTCGCCACAGCGGGCGTGTAATTTGCTCCGCCGCCGATATCGTAGATCGATACCAGGGCGCCGGAATTGGCGTTTAGCCCGTAGATAAAGTTGACGTTGGGGAAGTAAAGCACTTCATTCACTACAGTGAGGAGGGAGCCCGGCTCCACCGCTCCGTTTGAGACGTAGGTCCACAGCTCAGCGCCGGTGCCGGCGTCAAACGCGTAAATGGCGCCATTGCCGTCGGCGACATAAACCACTCCACTCGCCACAACGGGCGGAGCGGTCAAAATGGGACCAGTGGCATGTTCCCACAGCAGAGCGCCGGTGCTGACGTCGAGCGCATAGATCGCGTTCTCAGCGCTAGCGTAAACCACTCCATCCGCCACAGCGGTGGGACTCGCTTGGATGCTGGAGATCCACTTAAGCTTGATGCTGCCGACTGTGCTGGGACTCAGCACGTTTTCATAAGGATTGTGGCCCGCGTGATTGGGCCCGAAGCCGTACTGTGGCCAATTGGTATATACCGCAAATGTCGCTTGCGCGCTGCTACCACCTCCCCCCGGCACAGCGCTCACTGTGTGTTCGCCCTGCAATGCCGAGGCGGGAACCTGAATGGCGATTGAAAATGACCCGGAACCGTCGGCGGTGGCCGACGCCTCGTCCGTCCTACCGAAATAAATGTCAATCGAAGCGCTCGGCGAAAACCCGCTCCCCGAGACCTGCGTGGAAGTGGTGGGCGGACCGCCTGCTGGCGAAAGTGTGATCGTTTGGCTAAAAGCAGCGCTGCTCAACAGAAGCGCGGCGATGATCGGGATGCTGGTTCCGGCGGCTGACATCATGTTCCCCTTCCGAAGCGCAGAATCGAATTATTATACCCCCGGGCATCTCGGAGCGCGCAGAAATACAGTACTGTTAGTTTTTTGCGAATACGGTATCCTCAGAGCCGTCCCGCAATTATGACGCGCGCGGCCTAACCAAGGCCAGCGCGAGTAATTGGTAAATTCCGGCCAATAATCCCAAACACAAAAGAAAAATGAACGTCCCGAGCAATGCATGCGGAGTCCCGGACGTCAAAGCCGGCGACAATCCCGAAAATGCCACCCGCAGCGCATTCGCGATAATGGCGGTGGGAATCGCGGCGCCGAGCATCGCCACTCGCATCCAGGATTTCGCGCCGGATGCATATGCGAAGGTCAGCGCCAGAAACGCCAGCGGCAGCAGGTACCGGATTCCGTCGCACGCCTCCACCACCGAGATGCTGTGCCCGGCGACGTTCAGGATATTGCCGTCGCGCGACACCATGAACCCGGCCGTCGACAATATTCCACCCGCCAGCCGCGTGGCCAGCAGCTGCAGCGGCAGCGTGATCTGGTTGTAGACGATGCCGAGCTTCGGCAGCATGAAGAGCGTCAGCAGCAACGGAAACGCCCAGGCTCGCAGCCACGCGAACCCGAGCAAGCATAGCACCAGCCCCGCCAGCGACAACACCAACGCCAGCGATCCCGCAAAAAGTCCCGCGCCCAAAGCCGACGCGATTTGCAGGCAGGCCGCAGCGGCGAGAACTGCAAATCCCCAGGCGCTCGGCTTCACGGGCAAACTCCGCCAACGCTCGCGCTCGCGCCAGACAATCCAGCCGATCACGAACGGGACCAGGAAGGCGTAGCCCATGTCTTCATCGGTCCACCATTGCCGCACCATTCCGCTCAGCGTGGAAGCGTAGCAGACCACCAGCGCAAGAATGGCGAGCGATGCGATAACACGGCGCATGAAGGGTTGATGCCCAGTATATCGGGCGAGAGCTGGTTGCTGAGCCGCCATGCGTAAGCATGCGGAAAAAGGCATTGGCCACCGATGAACACGGATGAACATGGATAAGACATCCCCTCCCCTTTTCAATAATTCGGCAAGTCAACCCCGCGCATCCCTGTCTCGCTATATTGGAAGCTCATGCTCGTAGTCATGCAAGAAGGCGCCGAAGAGGCGCAAACCCAAAGAGTCATCGACCGGCTGGTGTCCATGGGCTTCATCGTCCATCGCTCGTCCGGCATGATGCACACCGTGCTGGGCGGCGTGGGCCCGGTGGGCGACGTCGATCCAATCGAGTTCGAAGTCATGCCGGGCGTCAAGGAATGCCATCGCATCGTCTCGCCCTACAAGCTGGCCAGCCGCCACTTCAAACCCGCCGGCACAATCGTCAAGATCGGCGATGTGGAAATCGGCGGCGAGCAAGTGGTGGTAATGGCCGGACCTTGCAGCGTCGAAAATCGCGACCAGATCGGGCAAGTGGCTGAAGCCGTGGCGCGCAAGCGGCGCCAAGGTGCTGCGCGGCGGCGCATTCAAACCGCGCACTTCGCCCTACAGCTTTCAAGGGATGGGCGAAGACGGCCTCAAGCTGTTGCGCGAAGCGGCCGACCGCAACCACCTGCTGCTGGTCAGCGAAGTGATGGATCAAACGCAGATCCCGCTGATCGCCGATTACGTCGACATCCTGCAAGTGGGCGCGCGCAACATGCAGAACTACAATCTGCTGCGCGAACTGGGGGCTTTGCGCAAGCCGATACTGCTGAAGCGCGGAATTTCCGCCACCATCGAAGAGCTGCTGCTCAGCGCCGAATATATTCTCTCCGGCGGCAATTACGACGTCATCCTGTGCGAGCGCGGCATCCGCACTTTTGAAACCTCCACGCGCAACACCATGGACATTTCGGCCATCCCGGTGGTGAAGTCGCTTTCGCATCTGCCCATCGTGGCCGACCCGTCGCACGGCACCGGACGCCGCGACAAGGTGCTGCCCATGGCGCGCGCGGCGGTGGCGGCGGGCGCCGACGGCTTGCTGGTGGAAGTGCATCACGATCCCGACCACGCGCTGAGCGACGGCGCGCAATCGCTGTTTCCGCAAGCAGTTCGCCGAATTGATGGACCAGTTGCGCATCATCGCTCAAGCCGTGGGCCGTTCGGTATAAAGACTCGCATGCAGACGGTCGCAATCTTTGGCGTTGGGCTGATCGGCGGATCGTTCGCCCTGGCCATCCGAAAAGCGGGCTTCACGGGCCGGATTATCGGCGTCAGCTCGGACGATACCATTCGAGCGGCGCTCGCGCTCCAGGTCATCGATGAAGCGCTGCCGGCGCAAGAAGCCGCCGCGCAAGCGGACCTGCTGTATCTCGCGCAGCCCATTCACAAGATCATCGACAGCCTGGCGGAACTGGACGTCTCGGGTCAAACCCGGGGCGCTGATCACCGATGCCGGCAGCACCAAGCAAGCCATCGTCGATCGCGCCAGCCAGGTTATTTCGCGCGCTCAATTTCTTGGCGGCCACCCCATGGCCGGACGAGAGCGCCGGGGCGTGGAAGCGGCCGAGGCGGATCTTTTCCGGGACCGGCCGTACGTGCTGACGCCGCGCTCGGCATCGGAGCTCGAGACTCCAGCCGCGCGCGAGTTTCTCGAGCTGGATCCCCAAGATCGGCTCTCTGCCCGTGATCATGAGTCCGCAGGAGCACGACCGCACCGTGGCCTTCACTTCGCATCTGCCGCAGCTTGCCTCCACCGCCTTGGCCGCCACGCTCGATGGCCGTCCGGAGCCGCAGACCGGCGTTTACGGACCGGCCTTGGTCGACAGCACGCGTCTGGCTCTCAGTTCGTTTGACATTTGGGGCGATATTCTCGACACCAACCGGCATCAGATACTGGCCGCGCTGGAAAGCTACATCGCGAAGCTTCAAGAATTCCGCGAGCATTTAGACCGAGACGCGATGCGACGCTGCTTTGACGCTGCCGCGCGTCTCGCCGCCCAAGTCCGCGACCGAACCTGATCAGATGCGTGCTGGCTATCTTTAGATAGTCAGGATCATTAACATTTTGTATGACAATTCACTTGACATTCGGACTATAATAATCAGGATCAATGGACGCGCAATCTATCTCGATCGCGAACGTCGTTCGGAGCGAATTGATCAATCTGGACGGCGTCACGAAGTTCTCGCCCAATCGGCGTTTCGCAACCGTGTACTCGGAGGGCAGTCCGCTGGACTCGCTTTTCTTTCTCGAGTCCGGCTTGGTGAAGATTCACAAACGGGGAGAAGACAACAAAGAGATCATCCTGCAGATCGTAGCCGGGGGCGAGTTGTTCGGCGAGCAGGCGCTGGGAAACGAAGCTTCGCGGAGCATCGCCGCCGAAGTGCTGCAGGAAGGCGTGATTTACGTCATCCCCAGGGATCTATTTCTCAGGGTTTGTGACGCAGCATCCCGAGCTGTGGCGCGAAATTTCCGGCCTGCTCACCGCGCGCAAGCGCCAATTAGAGAAAAAAATCGAGTTGCTCTGCCTGCGCGATGTCGAGTATCGCATCCTTTACTACATGGCCGAGCTGGCCAGAATGTTCGGCGCCAAGGCCAATGGAGCCGAATATTCCATTCCGCTCTCGCAAGGCGAACTGGCCAGCCTGATCGGCGCCACGCGCGAAACCACCTCCACCACGTTGAACGCCCTGGCTCGCAAGGGAGTCATCCGGCTGGGCCGCCGCCAGTTGATTGTCCCGTCCATCGACGGAGTGCTCGAAGCGGCCAATCAGCGCACCCAGGCCGCCAAAGTATCCTAGCGCTTACGACGCTGCTCTGCCGTGCGTTACACCTGTGCCGTCACAGCACACTCGCCATGGCAAGCGCCAATGTTTCCAGCCTCTTGAAATGGACCGCGATTGCCAACTGGTCCCGCCATGAGGTTTCCTCGAGTAACGCTCGCTTTGATCCCGGCTCTGGCAGCGTGTACGCTTCTTGGTCAATCCCTTACGCCTGCCAGCGATTCCACGGATGGGAACCCGCCCCAGGACAACCGGAACAGGCCTCCGACCTGAACGTCAATTCCCGCTACACCATCGAGAGCATCAATTTCGTCGACCATCGCGACTACAAGCTCAGCACCTCGTCGCTGGAGGAAATCCGGCATCTGGTGGGCGGCAAGGTAAGCACCGAGGCGCTGGATCGGCTGGCGCTGCGCATTCGCGCAGGAACTGCGGGCTCACGATGTGACGTTCAAGCTGACGCGCGGCGCGCAGCCCGAATCCGTGCGGGTGCTGATCCAGGTGGATAGAGCCGGCGGATCGTTCGATGCCTCGGTTCCCAACCTCAGCTATAACTCCGCTCTCGGATTCACCGGAACGGGCCAGCTAACGAGCACCATCGGTCCCAACACCTTCACCGTTCGAGCGCTGCGCGATACCGACAATTTGATCGAGCGCTTGTCCGGCGTGCAGGCCAAATATGAACGGCTGGCTTTGGCCAACGGCCGCATCCGCCTGGGCTTCGAGTTTGATGGATATCGGAATGAATATGCCCCTTCTACGCTCGCGGCGCTTGCGAGCGACTCCCGGCCTTCTTCCCTGGGCGCTGGCGCTTATGGTTCCCGTCTGAACTTTGAGCCCAGCGCCACCTTTGTAATAGCCGCCCCTTTGACTCTCACGGTGGGGCTCAGCTTCGAACAATTGAACAATTTGCCTTCGGCCGCGCGATCGGAATCAGCCAACGCCGTGATAAATACTCTGCGCTATCATCAGCGCTGGGTTGGTTCGGAAACGTCCAGCTCCGGCGACAGCACTCAGGAGTTGGACGCAGGTTACAGCCTGCGCGCGGCCACCACCCTCCTTGGCGCCGATCTCGCCTATACCCGCCACGTGGCGCACCTGAAGTACAATTACGTCAAGCCGTACGCAGTCCGTGGAAGTCACGATGATCGCGGGCGCGATTTACGGTCAGGCTCCGCTGTTCGAACGCTTTGCTCTCGGTGATAGCACTCTGCTGCGCGGCTGGAATAAGTACGACTTGGACCCTCTTGGCGGAAACCGGCTGGCCTATGGCTCCGTCACATATGGTTATCACATCATGCGCGTCTTCTACGATACCGGGTCGGTTTGGGATCAAGGCAAGTCGCCGGAGGCCAAAGAATCGGCCGGTGTCGGAGTATCCAGCGGCTTGGGCGTTCTTGAGAAGGGCGCTTTTCTGTTGGCGCTGGCCTTTCCTCTCCGGCAGGGTCATGTCACTCCGGTAGTGATCGCGGGAATGAATTTTTGAGGTTACTCTATCTGAACCGCGCTCCTGAGCCGCGGCGCGTAAGCCAGCGGTCCTGGCGCTGTTCCTCTCCCTGGAACTGGCCGGGATGACTGTGTCCTTCAGGGCTTGCTCCCGCGCCACCTCGCGGGCGACATCCATATCACCGCGCCCAGCCTGCATTTCCTTACCGGCAAGTCCCTGTCACGGCTGCATGATGGCGCGGCAGTGCCCTTCGATTTTCAACTGATCATCTCTTCCGGATCGAAGGACAACGTCGTCGCGCGCTCAGTGGAGCGATTCACCGTCAGCTACGACGTGTGGGAAGAAAAGTTCTCGGTGGTTCGCGTCCGCGATTTCCGCCGCTCCGGCATGCGCCTGTCCGCCTCCAGCGCGGAGTCCTGGTGCCTGGACAATATCGTCATTCCGGCCGCCGGTCTGCCGGCCGGCCAGCAACTCTGGGCGCGCCTGGAAATCCGCAGCGCGGAATCCAAAGAACCTCTGGCCGAGACTTCCGGCATCAATCTGGCCACTCTGATCGAGCATCTTCAGCCGCCCGTCGCGTCCCGCAGCAGGATCGTTGGTCGGTGGAATCGGCGCCGTTCCAATTGGCCGACCTCAAGCCATTACTGCAATGAACCGGCTGCGCAACCGCCTGATCCTGGTCTTCGTGGTTGCCACGCTGGCGCCGCTGTGCCTGATGGGATGGATCTCGGTTCGCCTGCTCCACTACAGCCTTTCGCTTTCCTCCACCCCTGAGCTGGATCATGGTTTCGCAGTCGCTCGAGAGCACCGGGCACGAGCTCTATCCGCCGGGCATCGGAATCGTTGAAGCAGGACGCCGTCTCTGGACGCATTCCGCCACAGCAGTTTCCGGTAGCAGCCAGGAGCCAATGGCCAATCGCGATCCAGGAGTTTTTCTCAAGTGGCGAATCGGAGAACTTCAATCTGACGGCAACCAGGGCGACCGTCATCGAGTATCTGGTCCGGCGCGGCGGACGGTGTCGCGATGTATTCAACGTCCCTCGATGGCGTCGACATGCGGCCAGCTCTCCGACCAATACACCGGCGCGCGAGCCGCCGTTGCCGCCGCCGGCACGCACAATTGGCGCCGCGGATTCACTTACACCTACCTGCTGCTCGCCGCCGCCATCTGGCTGCTGACATTTCTCGCGCTGCTCTATTTTGCCAAGCGCATCAGCCAGCCCATCCAGGAATTGACCAAGGGCCTATCCGAAGTGGCCGCCGGACACATGGAGTATCGAGTACCCGAAGGGCGCCCCTCCATAAGTAACGACGAGATCGGCTCCGCAGTCCGCGCCTTCAACCAAATGGCCGAGCAATTGAAGCAATCCCAGGAGCGCCTGGTTTATGTAACGCGCCTGGAAAGCTGGCAGGCGCTGGCCAGGAAGATGGCGCACGAGGTGAAGAACTCGCTCACGCCCATCCGCCTCACCATGGAAGAGATCGCGGCCCGCCAATCGGGATCCGGCGGCGATTTCTACGAACAGGCCGCGCAGATCGTCGTGGATGAAGTGCAGAGCCTGGAGCGGCGCGTTCGCGCGTTCTCGGAGTTTTCCGCCGAGCCGCCCGTTTCGCCGAAGACCATCGACATCAATTCACTGCTCGAAGAGCGCATCGCCTTCCTGCGCACCGCGCATCCGGACATCGTCTACAGCACGCGCCTGGCTCCCGATCATCCCGCGCGTCTATGCCGACGAAGATCTCGTCAAAGGCGTGCTGACCAATCTGCTGGAAAACGCCGCGCAGGCGGTTACTCCCGGTGGCGTCGTGCTAGGGGTGACGCTGGGCGTAACGGCTGCGGCCGGCGACAAGATTACCATTGAAGTGCATGACTCCGGTCCTGGACTCAGCCCGCAAGCGCGCGGCTCGCTGTTTCAGCCGGCGATTTCGTTCAAGCGCGGCGGCATGGGTCTGGGCCTTTCCATCGCCCGCAAGAGCGCGTTGCTGGCCGGCGGCGACATTCTGCTGGTGCCCGGCGAGCTCGGAGGAGCCGCGTTCCGTGTCCTGCTTCCCGTGGCTTAGACCACTCCCTCATGGTCGTGGCTCGGTAATTGCGTTGCTGAGCCGCGCGCGTGAGCAAGCGGTCTTCTTGGCGTTGTTCCCTGCGCTGCTCGCCGCGCAGGAACCAATCCTGCGCGTTCCCGTCCGCCTGGTGGTCGCGCCCACTTCGGTGACCGATCATTCCGGCAAGTTCATCAACGGACTCACCGCCTCCGATTTCCTGCTCTACGACAACGACGTGCCCCAGCAAGTCCACGAAGACGGCGATTTCCTGCCTATTTCCCTCGCCATCGCCATTCAAACCAATCTCAAGAAGCAAGCCGTCGAGCGGGTTCATGAGCTTGGGCCGCTGCTGGGCGCGCTGGTGGTCGGCGTCGGCGGCGAGGCCGCGATTTTCAGCTTCGACACCAAACTCGAAGTCCGGCAGGATTTCACGCCGGACCTCGGACGGCTGACCCACGCGCTGCGCCGCATCGAATTTTCGCCCGGCTCCAATCACGTGATCGACGCCACGCTGGAAGCCATGCGTCTGCTCGACCGGCGCCCCGAGGTGCGCCGCCGCATCCTGCTGCTGATCTCAGCGCCTGCGCGACCAAGGTAGCGAAAGCACTCTCGACGACGCGCTCGCCGACGCCGCGGTGAGCAACACTTTGATCTATTGGTTGAACGTCGCCCGCGGCGCGGCTGCCGAAGATCCCGTACCGGCTTTGACGCGCTACACCGGCGGCCAGCAATATGCGCCTGCAGAACGAGCACGCGCTGGAACGCGCCATCACTCAGATTGGCGAAGAAATCCACGGCCAGTATCTGTTGAGCTACACGCCGGCGCAAGACAGTGAGACCGGATTCCATCGCATCCGCGTGGTAATCGAAGCGCGCCGGCGTCGAAGTGCGCATCCGTCCCGGCTACTGGCCCAGCTGCGCCCGAGTAACCATGGTGTCCAGACCAAAAAATGACTCCCAAACGCATTCTGGTCGTGGATGACGAACAGAATATCGGCCGCTCGCTGCGCATGATTCTGGAGCGCGAAGGCTACTCCGTCACGCTGGCCGCACCATCGCCGAAGCCAAGCCCGCGGCCGAGCGCGCCGATCTGTTGCTGCTCGATGTGCGTCTGCCGGACGGCAGCGGCATCGACTTGCTGCGCACCTTGCGCGAGCGCGAATCCTTCGCGCCCGCCATCATGATCTCCGGCCACGGCACCATCGCCGAAGCCGTGGAAGCCACGCGCGCCGGCGCCTTCGATTTTCTGGAAAAGCCGCTCAGCCGCGACAAAGTGCTGCTGGCGCTCAAGAACGCGCTGGAGCAAGCCAATCTGCGCCGCGAGAACGAGCGCCTGCGCGAACTGGTGGGCTCCAGCACCAAGATGATCGGCGCCAGCCCCGCGTTCCTGCGCGCCGTGGAGCAGGCCACCATGGCCGCGCGCTCCGACGCGCGCATGCTGATGATCGGCGAATCCGGCACCGGCAAGGAATTGCTGGCGGCGCACATCCATCACGAAAGCCCCTTCGCCGCCGGCCCGTTCGTGAAGGTGAACTGCGCGGCCATCCCCACCGAACTGCTCGAGAGCGAGCTGTTCGGCCACGAAAAGGGCGCGTTCACCGGCGCCATCTCCGCGCGCAGCGGCAAGTTCGAGCTGGCCGACGGCGGCACCATTTTCCTGGACGAAGTGGGCGACCTGCACGCCGCCTCGCAGGCCAAGCTGCTGCGCGTGCTGCAGGAAGGCGAGTTTCACCGCGTGGGCGGCGAGCAGACCATTCGCGTGGCGGTGCGCGTGGTCTCGGCCACCAATCGCGATCTGACGCGACTGGTGGCGCAGCAGAAGTTTCGCGAGGATCTGTATTACCGCCTGTGCGTGGTGCCCATCCGCGTGCCGTCGCTGCGCGAGCGGCCGCAGGACATCATCGCGATGGCGGAATATTTCCTGGACGATTTCTGCGTGCGCAACAATTTTCATTCCAAGCAGATAGAGGACGAAACCTACGAAGTACTCGAGGGCTATTCGTGGCCCGGCAATGCCCGCGAGCTGCGCAACATCATCGAGCGCATGGCCATCCTGACGCCCGGCGAGCTGCTGACGCCGGACGCGGTTCCGGTGGAGATCCGCATGCCGACGACGCCGGGCCCGCGGTCGAACATAAAGGAAGCGCGAGAATCCGCCGAGCGGGAGCACATCCTGCGCGCGCTGGAAGAGACCAGCTGGAACGTTTCCGGCGCCGCGCGGGCGCTGGGCATGGAGCGCACAAACCTCCACAAACGCATTCGAGCCCTGGGCCTAAGCCGCTCAGCCAAGAGCCAATAGCCAACGGCCAGGGCGCGACTTTAGTCGCGGCCCCACGACATCAATCCAAACAACAGGAAAGCGGCAGCCGCAGTCAACTGCGCCAGCACCAATCCCGCCCGCTGCCCGAGCAGCCAGCGGTTAATCGCCAGCAACAGGAAACCGCCCGCGATGGTGAAATACCACCAGGCGAACATGCGAGTGCGGAGAGGATTCTTCACGGTTCTAAGACTCCCCAATCCCATGAAACCATACGCATTTCCCTGTTGCGAACAGCCGCTGGACCTGTGATATCATAGTCCCGTTTTACCCAAAGACTGTGCGCGCCTTTGAAGAGCCCAGCGCCACGTTAGATGCGACAGCAACAGAGGCTAGGAGAATCAGTAGTGAGAGAAAAAGGAATTGTGAAATGGTTTAACGCCGCCAAGGGCTATGGCTTCATCCAGCGCTCTAACGGCGATGATGTGTTTGTTCACTTCTCGGCGATCCAGATGAACGGCTATCGCACTCTGGAAGAAGGTTCGGAGGTGGAGTTCGAGGTGAAGCGGGGCCCCAAGGGACTGCAGGCCGAGAATGTCATGAAACCCTAGCGGGGATCTTAAGGGAATTTGAAGCGAGGGCCGTCCGGAGGAGACGGCCCTTTCTTTTTTCTGTATGAACTTATCTACTTGCTCACTCACGGCGCTGGATCGAATCGCAATGCGCCGCTGCTGGTCGCTCTCGCCAACGCGTTTCGCCGAACACCAGAGTCGAAGTTGTGCGTTACGATCTGGCTTTTCGCCAAGAGCGCCCGCACGGGCCTCCCCGTCCCGGTGACGCTGCGCGGGATCGCGAAGGCCTGCGGCAGCAAATCTGAAGCTTCGCGAGAAGTATCCCGATCAAGTGTGGCTCGGTGGGCATGTCCTATGGCGGCCGGCAAGCCAGCATACTGGCGGCGGAGAGTCCAGAGCTCGCCGATCGGCTCCTGCTGCTTTCTTATCCGCTGCATCCACCGGGCAAGCCCGGACAGCTGCGAACCGCGCATTTCCCCAGTTTCAAACGCCGGCTTTGTTCGTCCACGGATCGCGCGATCCGTTCGGTTCCATCGATGAAATGAAAACCGCGATCGCCCTGATTCCCGCCCCCGTCCAAATGCTCGAAATAGAAGGCGCGGGCCATGATCTGGGCCGCAATCACGCGAGCGGCCGCCGAAAAAATCGCCGCGGCTTTCTTAGCACTTCAACGGCTAGCAACACCAAACCGATCCACAGCGAATCGGCCAGCAGCAGGTGCGTGATCTGCATCCAGACGGGCGCGAGCAGCAGCAGGTTCATCGCGCCCGCGCAAAGTTGCACCAGCGCCAGGATCAGTACGCAGCTTGCAAGCTTCGTGGCCACTCCGCCTCGCTTCGATCGCAACACGACCATTGTGATCGCAACAAAATAGGCGCCCGCCAGGATCGCAAACATCGGATGCAGGACGCGCAGCCGCAGCAGGAAACTGGCTGCGGTCGAAAAATCCTGGTGGAAGCCTTGCGCGAGCGAGGTCGCAGGAAACAACGTGTCGCCCAGCGCCGCAATCGCGCCGGCGACGCTGACCAGCGCCGCGATCGGCAGCGCGGCAATAGCCCAAGGCGACCGTCGCGCGGAGTTTTGCGCGGCGTCCCGCGAAAACCAGGCCGTCAGCGCCAGCGCACCCAGCAGCAAAAGGGTGTTCACCAGGTGCAGCGATAGATAGAACGCTCTCCCTACTGAAGCGTCCTGGTCCACATACTTGAACAGCACCAAGCCCGCGCCCAACAAGCGCTTCCGTGATCAGAAACACAAACGATGCCGACGCCATCGCGCGCACGCGGCTACCCCGCGGAAAACTCGCGCGGCTCCACAACCCGAGCGCGACCACGATCACCAGCGCCACGCCGCTCATCATGCGATGCGTGAACTCGATGATGGTCTCGATGCGCGGTGCGACCGGAACCACTTCGCCATTGCAAAGCGGCCAGTGGCTGCCGCATCCGGCGCCCGATCCGCTGGCCCGCACATAAGCACCCCACAGCACTACCAGGATGTTCCACGCCAGCACTCCCCAGGCAAAACGCGTGAAATTCGCGCTGTGAGTGCGGGCCGGCGATGCGATTGTGGCGGCCAAACTTTACTTTAGCAACCTCTGTTAGAATCGTGGGTCGAGCCGCAATGTACTTCGCGCGCACCGCTCTGCTAACCCTCCTACTTTGCGTCCTCGCTGCGAGTGGCGTCGCGCAGAACAACAAGAAGCTGGATCCGGACGCCGGCTACACTCCAACCGTCGCCCCCGACGACAAAAAGAAAAAGAAGGGCGACGAGACGACACAAGCCCTGGCGCTGCCACCCGAATTGCCGGCCGCTGTTACCGCCGAGACCGACCGCCTGGCCTTCCAGGTAACGCCGCTTTCGTCCAGGGGTCTGCTTTCGCAGCAAACGCGGGATGCGATCAAAGTATTGTTGCGTTCCAATCACGGACCCATTGTCAAATTGCGGGCGTTCGTCTCGGGCTCTGGCGATTTGCGCCGCGTGGGCGAGATCGCGGGTGAGATGTTCCTCGAAAAACACATGCCGCTGCCGGCGCTCACCGTCGCGCAAGTGGGCGCGCTGCCGCTCGAGGGCGCACAGATCGAGATCGAGGCCACCGAAGTGGATCGAAAGATAGTCAACCCCAACGGCGTCGTGTTCCTTGCCGCGCAGTCCGCATCGAGCGTGGCCGAATCCCTCGCCAAGGTGAAGGCCGCGCTCGCGTCCGATGGAATGCAGCCCTCCGATGCGCTTTTAGTCACGTGCTTCGTCAGCTCGCTCGACGACCAGCGCGACACCCAGCCGGCCATGGCCGCCAGCTTCCCCGGCGCCGCGCTCGACTATGTGCAAATGCAGCGCGCACCCGTAATGCCCGCGGCATCGTGCGAAGTGGAAGCCCGTGCGCGGACCGGTGTCGCCGTTCCCCAGATCGTAATCACCGGAACCCAACTTGCGTTCGGCAGCCAGGACGGCGATTTGAAGTTGGCGTTCGAACGCTTGGAGAAAGCGCTCGCGGCCAAGAACGCCCATCTCGATCACGTGCTGATTTCGCATCTCTATGTGACGTCGAGCGCATTGACCAGCCGCGTGCTGGCGTTGCAGTCCGCTCGCTCCGCTGGAACGCGAACCGTTTTGCCCGTGGAAGCGTTGCCGTCACTCGACGCCGCGTTTGGTCTGGATGTAATCGCCGTAGCGGAATCAGCCCCCGCACTGCCATGAAATTCACACTACGCGCAATACGTAGTTCTCGACCCGCATCGCCGGTTAAATGCAGTGGACTCCTCTTCAGACAAGAATCGCCGATTGCTCCACGCTATGCCGGCGAAGCGCGTCTTCACTTCTAAGGGAGTCAGGAAGTGATCAAATCGATCGCGGGTGTGATTTTGTTGAGCTTTGCAGCCGGTGCAGCTTCTTGCCAACCCGCGACTTCGTTCGAGGTCGCATCCATCCGGCTGAACAAGTCCTCAAAAGGACGCGGCAATGTAGAATACCTGCCGGGTGGCGAGCGATTTTCCGCAACGAATGTTCCTTTGGCCGCGATCATCCAGATGGCTTACAGTCTCACCAATCCACAGTGTTCCTGCCAAAGGTCAGAGCTCCCGGTTCTTTCGGAAAGATTCGATATCCAGGCCAGGACCGAACATCCGGTGGGACCTGGCGAGATGCTTCGGCTCCTCCGATCGTTGTTGGTTGACCGTTTCAAACTGGCGGTTCGCCGCGAAACCAAGGAACTCGAGGCCTACGCTCTGGTCGTCGACCGAGGAGGACCAAAACTCCACCCGAGCAACGTCCCACATTTCAATGACGACACTCCTCTCAATCGCTATCACGCCCGAGGAGTCGAAGGACGCTCCTTTTATTCCCTTGATCTCGTCATTACAGACGCGACCATGGCCGACCTCGCCTGGCGCCTTTCCTCGTTGACCATCATCGAGGATCATGTGGTGGTCGACAAAACCGGACTGGGCGGGCACTACGACTTCGAGCTGAAATTTGCGGGCCAGTCGCCCGCCGCCCCGCCCGCGGACAGCGATGCTCCTTCAATATTCACCGCGCTGCGCGAGCAACTCGGGCTTCAGTTGGACGCTCGGAAAATTCCGCTGGAGGTTATCAGCGTGGAGTACGCCGAGAGACCCGCCGACAATTAGCGCACAGGCGCCAGCGAATTTGTCGATCCTGGAATAGTCTATACTGGCTGGGCAAGGTATTGAGCGCCAGATTCCCTGATAAACGGTTTCTGGCAGCAATCGGTGTGGTTTGACACCGTGAGACTTAGAAATATTGTTGTAATCCTCGCTTGCGCCGCCGGCGGCCTTCACGGGCAGGTTGATGTTCTTACCGCTCAATACAACCTCAGCCGAACCAGCAGCAACACGCGAGAAACCATCTTGACTCGTTCCAATGTGAATAGCGATCAATTTGGGAAGCTGTTTTCGCGCACAGTAGACGCTCCATTCTATGCATTTCCATTAATCGTTGCCAATTTCGATGTGCCGGGCGTAGGCCTGCGAGACCTGGTGATTGTAGCGACCCTTGGAAATACGGTATATGCCTTCGATGCCGACAATCCAAACGTCGCTAATCCGTATTGGTCAGTTAGCCTAGGCACCCCCCAGGTTACGGCTTGCTGTTACCCCGGCCCCACCGAGGGAATTCTCAGCACGCCAGTCATCGACCTAGCCACCCAGACCATCTATCTGACCGCCATCGTGCAAAATGCCACGGAGCCGAATCTATATGTCTACGCGCTGGACCTTGCGACCGGCGCCTTGAAATACAATTCCCCGAGAATGATTACCTACACCTTTGCTTCCGGGCTCACCGCGACGAATGCCGGCACTTGGTTACAAAGAGCCGGGCTGCTGCTTTATAACAACGTGTTATATGTGGGCACCGCCAATGTCTTGGAGAATCCTCTTGATTGGCATAGTCAAGAAGGATTTATTCAAACCTTCCAGGCCGACGATCTCAGCGTACTGCTGGACAGTTTTGAAACCACTCCTACCGGACAAGGCGGCGGATTCTGGCAGGCCGGCCGCGGTATTGCCGCCGACGCATCCGGCAACGTTTTCGTCGCCATGGACAGCGGAGCGTACAATCCCTTGGTGTCGTTAGCTGTTTCGATCGTTAAGTTCAGCCCGGGAACGCTTTCCCCCTTAACCTGGTTCACACCCGCGCATTGGGCCTACCTTTACCCCCAGAATCTAGACCTGAGCGCGAACGGCGTGACGCTGATACCGGGGACCAATCTGGCTTTTGCCGGCGGAAAGGCGGGGGTGATTTATTTGTTGGATCAGACCAACTTAGGCGGCTTGCAACCGGCCTCGGGAAGCCCTCCTCTGCAGGAGTTCCAAGCTTCCGATGGTTGCGGCTTAACAGATTGCGGCCAGCATCTGCCCACGGCATTTTGGCCGGAGCCAGGAGACGCCCATTTGTATGTTTGGGACGTTGGCGATTATCTGAGAGCCTACCCGTTCAATTTCGCCGCGCAGCGCTTCCTGACCAAGAAGGTCACGGTGGGGACTGTTTTGCCATCCAGAGCTGGAGGGATGACCGTCAGTTCCAATGGAGGGGAAGAGGGCACCGGAATTGTCTGGGCAGCCACGGCGGCCATGGACGCCTCTAATTCCGCGGTCCCAGGAACTCTTTATGCGTTCAACGCCAACGATATCACCGAAGAGCTCTACGACTCCGACCAGAACTCCAGCCGGGATGCGATGGGCGACTTCGTCAAAATGTCGACCCCCGTGGTAGCGAATGGCAAAGTGTACGTGAATACGCAATCCAACCAGCTTCCGGTTTACGGCTTGCTCTGTCAACAAAATGCTGGATCGGGAGTCACCATCAGCAGCGGGCCGTTGGTTTTGGTTTCGGGGTCTACTTATCGGCAACAGGTAACTTTGCTCAATACGGGAGCCCAGGCGATTGGCGGGCCGTTCACGTTGATATTGAGCGATCTTTCGGCCGGCGCGATGCCCAGAGGCAGTACCGGAACAACCTCCTGTATCCTTCCCGCAGGTAACTCTTACGTTAAGCTGGGTCACGCGCCGTTGTGGTTGAGGGCGGGCGCGTCCTACGTGGCAACGTTGGAGTTTACGCTGAACGGGACAACCGCTGTATCTTACACCCCGAGCCTGGTAGCGGGGACCGGGGGGCAGTAAGCGATTGGCAAAGGATATTCCGGTCCGTTATCTCGACGACGAGGCCAGGTTCCTTGCCGCAGTCGAAAAAGGAATTGCGGCAGCGGAACGCGGCGAGTTTATCGAGGAAGAGGAGATGGACGCCCGCATCGAGCGCATGTTCAATCCTTGATCCGAATTCGTTGGACTGCTCCCGCCGCCGACGATTTGGAGAGCATCAAGAATTATCTACAGAGGCACTACCCGCACTTTGCTGAACCCACTGTGCGGACGATCTACAGGCGCATTCGCGCGCTTTAGACCGCGGCCAACAGAGGCAGACCGGGCCACCGAAACGGCACGCGGGAACTGACCCTTGCGCCACTCCCCTACATCGTAGTCTATTCAGTCCAAGCCGAAGCCCTCGAAATCCTGCATATCTATCACGGCGCCCAAGATTGGCGATGAGCAACTTTCACGAAAGATCCAGTTCGCAGCTCGCCGCAAGGCAGGCTTTCCCGTATCCTGAAAGCGATGGAAGTACAGCTCACAGCCGATCAAAAGGCGTTCGTCCAACAGGCCATAGCAAGCGGTCGCCTCCGCCGGGAAGAAGAAGCGGTAAAAGAAGCCCTCGCCTTATGGGAACAGCGTGAGCGAACCCGTGCGGAGATACTTGCCGCCGTCGATGAAGCTGAGGCCTCACTCGCCCGAGGCGAGGGTCGCATCATTACGCAACAATCCATGCGCGACCTCGCAAGAGAAGTGAAGCAGCGCGGACGCGACCGCTTGGCGGCGGACCAAAGTTCCGCCCGCTAATGTGATTTTCCGTGCGAAGTTATTTAGGTGTGTCGCGCCACGGCCTCAGTGCGATGTCAGGCCAGTCGTCACTTCCTTGCTGGGGCCCGCGAATCATCCAATGTGCCTTGTCATGGAGCCGCTGGATATCCGTCTTCGTCTCCAGTTGCAAACCCAGCGAGAAGGTCAATCGTGTGGACTTGGAAGCCTGATCGATTTCCAACGAGTTCAGGCGCCGCCCAATTAACAACCGAAGCGAATGGGTCCTTAGCGGACGGCACGCTTCGAATGACGCGATCACTCTGCCATTTTGTCGGAGCCACCACGCCGGCCAACTCTCCATAGATGTTATGCTCCACACTCCCTTTGGTTCGAACTCGCGAATTTCACCCTTGAGATTGCTGTAAGTGCCTCCGGGCGTTAGGCTTCCAAACTCTATGAACAGGCACGTCGCGTAGCTGCTCCAAATGTGGCTGACGGTGAGTCCCACGACGGAACCGCACCAAAATCTGTACATAGTGGGGACGTAGGCCCGCTTGACAACTTCCTAACCCCAATCCTATCATGAGGTTTGCTCCCACCTAGGGGGCTGCGGAGGATTCGCGGGGCCATTCGCCCGCACGCCGTGCAGGTTCATCGTGAGGGGGAGACCGTGATCAAGCTCGACATCATTAACGAAGTCGTAAACAAAACCGGAATCACCAAGACCAAGGCCGAGATGGCCGTGGAAACCGTTTTCGAGAGCATGAAGCGCGCCCTGTCACACGGCGAGCGCATCGAGTTGCGCGGCTTCGGCATCTTCAACGTGCGGCCCCGCAAGACCGGCATCGGCCGCAACCCGCGCACCGGCGCCGAAGTCGCCATCCCTCCCGGCAAAGCGGTCCGATTCAAACCCGGCAAGGAGCTGCAGTCGCTGCAGTAGCGTAAGTTTGTCGTGCTTCCCCGCACATCGAGCGACGCGCTGAGAGCCTCGTTCAGTTTTCCGCAAGATACAATTTCAACCGGGCGCTGGGCGCTGCACTGGCTGCTGTTCGGGCTGACGCTCTGCAGCACCACGCTGGTCGGCGTCGTGCTTGCTCAAAACTTTCACGACCAACAACCGCTGACCTTCGAGCAATATCTGAACGTGTTCGCCCTGCTCGAAGCCAAACCGCTGCTTCTGCTCGGCGGCCTCACGTTTTCGCTCACGCTGATGACCATCCTGCTGGCGCACGAACTCGGCCATTACTTCGCCTGCCGCTACTACGGGATCGACGCCAGCCTGCCTTACTTCCTGCCGTTTCCCTCCCCCATCGGAACGCTCGGCGCATTCATTCGCATTCGTTCGCCCATCTACACGCGCCAGGCGCTGTTCGACGTCGGCATCGCTGGACCGCTGGCAGGATTCGTCGTACTGGTACCCGCGTTGGTGATCGGCCTCGGCGAATCTAAGGTTATTCCCGGGATCGCCGAGCAAGGCGATTTGATCTTCGGCGTTCCGGCCATTCAACGAATCTTTGAATGGATCATTTTCCCGCACGTCCGTTCCGCCGACATCCTGCTGCACCCCGTCGCCCGCGCCGCCTGGGTGGGGATTCTCGCCACCGCGCTCAACCTGTTGCCGATCGGGCAATTGGACGGCGGCCACATTCTCTACGCCTTCGCCGGGCGCCGGCACAAGCTGCTATCGAGCATCTTTGTGCTGGCATTGCTGCCCTTGGGCTACTTCTATTGGCATCAGTTGGTTTGTTTGGGCGGCGTCTGCTGTTCTTCTTCGCCCTGCGTCACCCGGTGATTTACGACAACACAAAGCTGGACAGGAATCGAGTGGTCTTGGGACTGACGGCGCTCGCAATTTTCCTGCTGACCTTCATGCTGGCGCCGCTGCGCTGATGTGCATAAAATTCACGCCTCTGTGTCGGGATTCCACTCCGCATCGTCTTTGGGCGACGACGAGAGCATCGACAGGAACAGCGCGAACACTAGTAAAACCCCGGCAATAGCTGCGGCTAACATCGAAAAGACCCACCTTCTGCGCTTTTACGTAGCACTTCCAATGCCAGTCTCCGTCCACACACCGTAGCTAGTGAGCCGATCCCGAGCCGCGACCAAAAGGGACGCGGCTCCATTCGCCAACGCCATCGTTCGTTGTAAACTACATGAGGACGCCGGTTTGCGGCTGTTCACGCCCGAGATGGGCCGCATCAGCCCGCGCGGCAGATGCATCTAAGAAAATGTTGCGGGCGCCCACGTCCGCCTAAAAGGAGAACCACCATGAGCACCGCCACCACAGCGACCACTGCCGCCGCTTATACCATCGACCCGGCCCATTCCGGCGTCGGCTTCAAAGATCAGGCACTTGATGATCGCCAATATTCGAGGAGGATTCGCCGGCGTCACTGGCGACGTGATCTTCGATCCCGCCAATCCGGCCAACTCCAAGATCAACGCCAGCATCGATGCCACCACCCTGCACACCCACGACGAGAAGCGCGATGCGCACGTCAAAGGCGCGGATTTTCTTGACATCGCGAAGTATCCCAAGATCACCTTCGTGTCCAAACAGGTGACCGCGGATGGCAAGAATCAATGGAAGGTCGCGGGCGATTTGACCATCCGCGGAGTCACCAAGCCGGTCACGATGGACGTAGAAACCTCATCGGCGGAAGCCAAGGACCCGTGGGGCAATCTCCGCACCGGCGCCGAAGCCACGGCAGTACCATCAAGCGCAGCGATTTCGGACTCACGTTCAACGCGCCGCTTGAAACCGGCGGCGTGATGCTCAGCGACGAATTGCGCATCCACCTGGATATCGAGCTGATCAAGAAGGTCTAGAAGACCCAATCAGACTCACCATCTCGCGAATCGCACCGGCCACCAGTTCCGGTTCGTCGAGTTGGATCCAATGCCCGCTCTTCGCTGCGACGATGTGCTTCCCGCGCGAGGAGCGGCGCGCCCAGGCCTCGCGTTCCTCCAATTGCTCGGGTGTCGCGTTCGAAGCCGACAGCACGGTGACCGGGATCGATCCGGTGTCACCGAGCGCGCCGGCCTGCTCGGCGCTGGTTGGAAGCGATTCCAGATAAGCCGCCATGCCCTGGAAATTTTTCGGCAGGCACCAGTGCGCCCGCACCATCGGCCAGGTTTCCGGCTGCATTTTGCGAACCTCGCCCACCAGCCGCGAGATCACCGATTCGCCTCGCCCGCTGCTGAGCCTGGCGATCCATTGCGGGACGCGTCGACCGCCCGATATCAACAAGGCCAGCGCAGCCCGCACCACTCCGATGCGCGCCAGCACTGCGCCACGCCGCGAAAGCTTGACGCCCAGCCGCAGCATCCGCGCATGCGCGGGCGACATGTTCATCCATTCGCTGGCCGACAGCGGGTCCACCAAGACCAGGCCCGCGACGTTTCCAGGATAACTTGGCCGCATAACCGCGCACTAACATTCCGCCGAACGAATGCCCAACCAGAATGTACGGCCCGGGAATCTCGGCCGCTTCCAGCAGCTGCGCGCAGGTCTTCCAGGATGGTCGAGGTGATTCGAGGCAGCTTCGCCGGATCGCTCCATCCCAGCCACGCCCGATCATACGTGCATGCGCGGGCAAATCCCTCCACCTCCGCGCGCAGCCCGGTCCAGCTCAGACAGGTGGCCGAGATGCCCGATTCAAAGATCACCGGCGGCCCGCTCGCGACAACGTTCAAGCCACGGTCAATCAGGTGCAGCCTCCGCCCGCCAATGTCGATCATCCGCCCCGGCGGAGGATAGCGGCGCTGGTCGGCCGCCGTTCCCACCGCTTGATAAATCGCCCCGGCAGCAAGCAGGCCGGCAACAATCGCAAGTATAAATAGCAGAATCGCCAAAGGACCCACGATTCTACCGCACCATCAATAGCCGTTACCGTGAGTCGCTAATTCTGAGCGCCCGAGGGCTGAGTCTGTCGCGCCGCTCTTCGCGCCTGCTTCAACGATGCCAGCTTCTGCTGCTGATCCGGCGTCAGGATCTGATACACCTTCGCCATCGCCGTGCCGCGGATCGCCGCCAGTTGTCCCACTTCGCTGCCTTCGCTGGCCGCCAGTTGCTGGATCTCGGCCGCGTCATTGGACTGCACCGCCGCCTGTAGCGATTGCCGCGTTTGCTTCAATTGCTGCCGGACCGGATGCCCGGTCTGACGCGCCTCCTGGAAGATCGACTTCGCTTGCGCCTGCTGGGCTGGCGTTAAGTTGAGATAGCTGGATAGGAACGCGCCCATCCGGCCGTGCCTGTGGCCGCCGGCTGCTGAGGTCTCGGCCGCAAATAAGCTGGACGGCTCCAAGGACTGCAACGGCCGTCCAGGCGGCAAATTTGTTTCTGAAGGAAATCATGTTTTTGTTACTCCTACCTGTTTGGACGAGAGTTGTAGGCTAAGGTTAAGCCCCGAGCAGTAAAGTCCAGGTAAAGTCTCGTAACGTATTGCGATGGCGCCGAACATTCCGATAGAGTAATTCAGACGGAGGTGAATGAATGGCCTTTTGCGCAAATTGCGGTGCGGAAGTTGATGGGCGATTTTGTCAGAAGTGCGGCGCGCCCGTGAGTGCACCAGGTGTGCCTGCCCCAGGTGTGACTTCGCCCAGGAGCCACTCCGCCACCGCCCCCCGGAGCGAATCCGTTGCCCCCTCCAGCCTTGTCGCCCAGCGTTGGCATGACCGACAATATGGCCGGCGCGCTGTGCTATCTGATCGGGTTCATCACCGGGATTCTGTTCCTGGTGCTGGCGCCCTACAATCAGGACCGCAATATCCGCTTCCACGCCTTTCAATCCATCTTCTTGAACATCGCCTGGGTGGCCGTTTGGTTCGTAATCTTTTTCGTGACGCTGCTCTTCAGGGTCATTCCGTTCCTTGGCCTTTTCATTTCCGCGTTGCTTCATTTCGCCGTCGGGCTGGGCGGATTCATCGTCTGGCTGTACATGATGTTCAAGACCTACAACGGCGAGAAGATTGTCCTGCCCGTGATCGGCCCCATGGCCGAGAAACAGGCCGGCGTTTAAGTTCGCCACCCGCATTTTGATGTCGTGTATAGTACGATTACTTGAGATGCTGGTGGAATTCGAGTTTCGCGGCGACATTTGCGTCCTCCGTCTGGAGGGGCGTTTCGCCACCGGCCAGGATTCGCTGTACCTGCACACCAAAGCCGAAGAGTTGAAGGGGTCCGGTTACGTTAGGATTCTGGTGGATTTCAGCCGGGTGGACTATATCGACTCTACCGGTATCGGGTTTCTGATCGGCATTTACACCAGCGTTAAGAAGAACGCCCAAGGCAGATTCGCTTTGGCCAACACCAACCGCCGCGTGCGGGAAGTGCTGGAACTGACGCGCCTGGCGCAAGTGATCCAGATCTATCCCAATGAAGCCGCGGCGCTCGAAGCGCTGAACGCCGGCGGAAAGTCGTCGGCCTCGCAAGCCAGCTGATCACTCAGCCGCCGCCAGCACTTCTTCGGGAACCGGCTTGCCGCGCCTCGCATAGCGGATCTTTCCCGACTTGCCGATCAAATACACGGTGCGTTTCACGATCAGCCCTTTGGTCCGATAGTCGGCGCCCACCCGCTGCCCGGATCGGCCAGCAACGCGAAATGGAAAACCGTGGTTGGCGCGAAATTGCGCGTGCTTTCGCTTCGCCGCCCGGATTGACCCCGAATACAACCGCGTCCTTCGATCGCGCCAGCGCCCAGTTGTCCCGGAATTCGCAGAGCTGCCTGGTGCAGAGCGTGGTTTCGTCGGCCGGATAGAAAACCAGCACGATGTTCTTGCCGCGCAGCGCCGCCGAGCGAAACCGAATTGCCGTCCTGGTCTCGCAGCGTAAAATCGGGCGCGTCTTGGCCCACCGGCAGCGGGTCGGAAAACAGCCAGGAAAGCATTGCCTTTCAGCTTAGCCGAACCGGCGCCTTCGGGGTCGCAACCCGCCGGCCCCCAAAAGCCGCTTTTTGCAGGTTTTTCGCGCCTTGCCTTCCCAGGACAGGTACCAGGCGCCGATGAATGGCCTCTCCTACCCCTTGACACGCGCAGCAGGGCGTCTACATACTAAACCAGCAACCAGAAAAGGCACTGGCTACCACGTCGGGGAACCGCCGGACGTGTAGTCCCATGAAGATTTAAGTGCTGGAGGCCGAAAGTATGGTGTGAGGCCCCCGAGTCAGGCCCATTGACTGTCAGGAGGAATGTTCTTGAAACTCAAAGCGTTTTTGTCGATTGCCATGTTCGCGGCGGCAGCCTGGGGACAGACCCCTCCCGCTCCAGCTCCCGCAGCCGCGCCCAAACGCGCCGCCGCTCCCAAGCCTGCGTCGCCTGTGGATTCGGTGATTCAGCTGGTGAAGGCCGGGATGTCCGATGACCTGATCATCAAGAGTTTAAAAAAGACCAACAAATCCACCGATCTTTCGCCGGCCGATATGGTAAAGCTCAAGCAGGCCGGTGTTTCCGACAACGTGATCGGCGTCATGCTGGATCCTTCCAGCTCGCCCGGCTCCTGCCGCTGCCGCCGCGCCGCCGCCCCCAGCGCCTGCTCCGGCGCCGTAGCAGCTCCCGCTCCGGCTTCCGTGGCGGCCGCGCCCGCTCCCGTTCCTACCGGCGCTACATCGCAAGCTGAAAAGAAGCGCGTGATCGTGGATGAGTTCGACTATTCCACCGTGAAGACCTCCGTCCAGGCCGTGTTCAACACCCAGGCCGATATCGGCAAAGGCATCCGGGCCATGCTGGTGAAGCGCATGGCGGACGCCAACAAAGTAGTGATCGTGGAGCGCGCCAAAATCGACCAGCTCACGTCCGAGCAGGATCGCAACGCGAGCAATCGCGTAAAACAAGGCTCCGGCGCGCGCGTCGGCCGCATCTCCGGCGCCGACGCCGTTTTAGCGGGCGACATCGTGGTCTTCGGACGCGACGACAAGAAGACCAACGTGGGAGCCGGTGGCTTCGCGCGCGGGCCTTTCGCCGGGATTCACGTTAAGAAGGAAGAGGACAAAGCGGTGGTGGTGATCGACTACCGTTTGGTGGACGCCGAAACGTCCGAAGTCATCGCCACCGGCGAAGCGCGCGGTGAATCCACGCGTAAGAGCAGCGGATTTGGCGGCATGGGCGGCAATTGGGGTGGCGGAGGTGGCGGCGGCATCGACATGACCAGCTCCAACTTCGGCCAAACCATCATCGGCGAAGCCACTCAGGACTGTGTCAACAAGCTGGGGGACATTCTGAGCCAGCAAGCCACCAACATGAAGAAAACCGTGCGTGAGGTGGAGACCCGAGTGGCCGACATTTCCGGCAGCACCATGGTCATCGCCGCCGGCGGTAACGACGGCGTGAACGTGGGCGAGACCTTCGAGATTCTCAAAGTCTTGCGCGAAGTGCGAGATCCGCAAACCAAAGAGGTGCTCGACACGGTCACCGAAAAAGCTGGTGAGATGACCGTCACCAGCGTCCGCGACAAGGTGGCTACCGGCAATTATGCCGGCAAACCCGCGGCGGTCGGTTTTATTGCGCGCAAGAAGCTTCCCCCGGCCCAATAGGGACCAGGCGCATGAACATCGGAACCACTGTCGTTGTACTGGTGGCCTGCGCCGCCGTGGCCCCGGCCCAGCAGAAGAAGGCGCTGTCTATCGATCCGTTCGATTACTCCGCCGTGATGACATCTGTGCAGGCCATCTTCGGCACGCAAATGGACCTCGGCCAGGGCATCCAGGCCATGATGACCAAGCGCATCGCCCAGGATGGCCGCTTTACAGTGGTGGAGCGCCGCAAAGTGAACGAAGTGCTCCATGAGCAGGACTTCGACGCGGGAAATCGCGTGAAAAAAGGCAGCGGCGCGCGCGTGGGCCAGATCAAGGGCGCGGATCTGACGCTGATGGGCGATATCGTCGTGTTCGGCCGCGATGACCGCCGCAATGGAGGCTTCGCGGGCGGGGGCGTTCCTGGCGCGGGCGCCGTAGCGGGCGGCTACAAGCAGACCAACAAAGCCGTGGTGGTGTTGGACTATCGCATCGTCGACATCGAGACCAGTGAAGTGGTGGCCAGCGGCGAGGCGCGCGGCGAATCCAAACGCACCAGCGCGGGCGGCGGAGTCGGGTTCCTGGCGGGCGGCGTGTTCGGCGGCGCGGGCGTGAACCTGGCCAGCTCCAACTTTGCCGAGACCATCATCGGCGAAGCCACTATGGACGCCGTCGACAAACTGGCTTTGGATGTCCACAACGCTAACTTGAATGGCGGCGCCGACAGCCGCGAAAACGATCTCGACGCTTTGGTCGCCGATGTGACCGGCAACACCATCACCATCAATGCCGGAGCGGCGGCCGGTCTCCAGGTGGGACAGACTTTTACCGTCTACCATAAAGGTAAAGTGATCAAGGACCCGGCTACCGGAGAAGTGCTGGATGTGCAGACCACGCCGCTTGGCCAGCTCACCATCACGATGGTGCGCGACAAGATTTCCACGGGCACTTACAGTGGCTCGGCGACACCGGTGGTGGGAGATGTCGTTCGTAAATAGAGCCGGAAATGAAATATCTACTCCTCATCTGCCTCGCGGCGGCAACGTTAAGCGCTCAGCAAACTCCTGAGCAGCGCGAAGCTCGGCATCATTTCGTTCTGGTGTCTACTCGCGCGGTCGCCAATCTCCGTTCCGCCGATTCCATCGACGCGCGCCTCCACGCCGATGGCGCAGTGCTGCATCCGCAGCTGATCGCGCTCCGCCTGCGCATTGAGGCAGAGTTGAGCGAAGCTCGATTCGAAATGGATCAGCGCGATTACCCGGCCGCCGAAGACGCGCTCACGCGGGCCGAAGCCTTGCTCGACCGCTTCGCCCGGCAAATCGGGGGATACTGACCAGGCGAGTCCTATGGCAGACGCTAACAAGATGAACCGCACCTGGCTGTGCAGTGTGGTTTTCACGGATATAGTCAACTACTCATCGCAGTCGGTTGAACTGCAGATCAAGTGGAAGGACAGGTTTAACGGTTATCTGGCCAGCGCGATCAAGGATGTGCCGGAGGATGAGCGCGTCATTCTCGACACCGGCGACGGAGCCGCAACCTGTTTTCTGGGCGCCCCGGAAGTGGCGATGTTTACGGCGCTCGAATTATGGCACTCTCTGCTGATTGATGAGCGGGAGCAGCAGCCTCAGTTGCGGGTCCGTATCGGCATCAACCTGGGCCCGGTCAAGCTGGTCCGCGATATCAACGGCGCGCCGAACGCGATCGGCGACGGAATGAACGCCGGACAACGGGTGATGAGCTTCGCCGGTGAGAACCAGATCCTGGTCTCGCAGTCTTACTTCGAAGTGGTGAGCCGTCTGTCGGATGATTACAAGAACCTCTTCTCGTTGAAAGGGGTGGAGACGGATAAGCACATCCGGGAACATACGGTCTATCATCTGTCGCCTCCCGGCGCGCAACACGCCCCGGTGGCCGTAAAAACCGCTGACGAAGCCACGCCCGTCGCGGCAGTGGCCGCATCCCAACAGCCGGTGACGCCGCAGAAGGTTGCGCCTGCGGCAGTCCCAGAGAGCCGTCCGCAGCCGCATGGAAGCCGTTCGGTTCTACTCTTGGTTGGCGGTATCGCTCTAGTGGTGGTTGCGGCCGCGGCCGTCACCGCTTGGCACTTCTATGGCTCAGCAGCTCCAGCCTCTGTGGCTCCGGCCTCTGGGGCTCCCGCGGCAAAAGCGAGCGTGGGACAGGTCAGCGCCCCGCAGCCAGCGGTTGCCGTTGCTCCCGCGGCCCCAGTTGCGAGCACGCCTGTTCCGAGCGCCCCCGCTCCGGCGGCTGTCGCGCCGCCGCCGACGGTACCGAGTCCAGCGCCAGTGGTAACAACTCCTCGGGCGAAACCGTCGGTAGCTTCCACTCCTGTCGCGAGTCCGGCCCAAGCGGCTCCGGCTCCGCCGCCACCCCCTGCACTTTCCGCCGCCGACCAGGCAACCGCCCGTGACCTTCGCGAGCGCTATGCCATGGATGCCGGCCACGCCGCCACCGCTAAGAGGAACGCCGACCAGATGCGGCGCAATCTGGCCGCCAAGGGCATGTCGCTCAACGCGCAAACCGACTCGTCCCTCGATCGCATTCAGCTGTTTCTGGACGAAGCCTCAGAAGCGATACGCGACCATAAGTGGGACGACGCGCTCTCCAGCCTGCAAGCCGTCGAGGCGGAAACACAGAAAGTCGCAAAAACCGTCGGCAACTAGCGCGATGTGGCGCACGCACTCATGCGTGCCGCGCCGGCACTCCTGCCGGCGCCTGGCGTGGTTTGTCGAGACATTCAAGCCATCACAGACACTTTACTCCAGACCCGCCATGGAATCACCTGGACCTCCACGCCTCAAGTTTCTCCATTCTGAGAGCACCCTGAATCGGTTCAAGCTCGCCATCTTTCGCCGTCTTACCACAAGCGAATTGAAACTTTCGCTGGCTCCCAGCCAGCTGGGCTCGCTCAAAGCTAGGGAAGACGGAACAGTGCTGGATGGCCATCACCGGCTGTTCATCCTTTCGGAACGCGGCGAGGACATTGATCAGCTTCCCCGGGAGATAATGGAGAAAGAGTCATGAAGACTGACCTTTTTTGGATACCCGGCCCCTGGCGAGGGCGCTTGGCCGTGGCCTCTCGCCCCCGAGGCGGCGACTGGCTGGAGGACGAGATCAAAGGCTGGCGCGGGACGGGCCTAGATGTAATCGTATCTCTCCTTGAGAATGACGAGGCCGCGCAACTCGACCTGGCTCATGAGAGCGGCGTCGTTGAGTCCAACGGCATTCGTTTTTTCTCGTTCCCAATTCCCGACCTCGGAATTCCAGTGTCAACCCAAGAGGCGCTATCCCTGCTGGGCGACCTTGCAACCGCGCTAGACCGTGGTCAGAACGTCGCCATCCATTGCCGCCAAGGCATCGGGCGTTCGGGCCTGGTAGCGGCCAGCTTGCTGGTCATCTCCGGAATAGGCGCAGAGAAAGCCATCGAAGTGGTTAGCGCCGCTCGCGGCATGGCCGTTCCCGAGACGCTGGAGCAGCTCCAATGGATCAAGCACCTGCCGTCCGAGAAACTGGTCCCGGCGGTTTGACCGCACAGGCGAGTTAGAAAGAGCTCAACGCTATGGCACGGAATTTCGAAGAACTTCAAGAAAAGATGGACCCCGCGAACCGCTCCGACAACCAACAGCGGGTTCACGACGAGCTGCAACGGATCGCTCTAGATGACCTGCGCCGCGCCGAGCAACTGGGGCAAGAGGACTAATCGCGTCTTAGCAAGAGCGCGAACAAAACGACGGATCGTTGGTGGCCGTCACGGTCCGCGCCCCTTGACCGCCTTTGGCCCACCCGTTTCCTCGTAGCGGTGCTCATATAGCTTCATTTTCAAGCGCCATTTCTCCGGGTCTCTGACCTCATCAAACAGGCCTTCAACGAATATCCTTCGGAGCATCGTGGTAAGCATGAACAGCGCGGACTCCAGCATTAGCTCAGAGTAATAGTAGTCCTCGAAGTTAATGCGTTCGCCACTGGTATCGAGAAGATCTCGGGTCCGGCGGTAAGGCGCTTCCGGGATTTCTTGCCGCACCTACAGTCGCAGCATTCCATCAGTCGGAGCCCAATGATCTGAGTAACCTCACGAATCACTTCTTTCGCGCTTCCCAGCAACCACTTACCCGCGCAGGCGGTTCCATCCGCTATTTCCGCGATATTCTGGACCCGATGCGAAACAAACACCAATTCGTGCACAAAACGTGGGTTCGTTTCGCCAACTGGGTTCGTTTCGCTAAATTTGAAAAAATGCGCCGCGCGCACACACAACACCATCCCCTTTCGCCACTTTTTCGTCAGCCACTACACAATCCGATCCCCAACTCCCAATCCCTAATCCCACCCAACTCCGCCCAGCTATCCTGGTTTTATGAAGCAGCTTGCGCTTGAAGCGCTCGATTCGGCCTTGCGCCCGGGCGTCACCTACGCCGACGTCCGCGTCATCGAAAGTCGCGACCGCGAGCTCGGCACCAAGAACGGCAAGCCCGGCCAAGTCTCGAGCGACGAATCCGCCGGCATCGGAATCCGCGTGCTCGCCGATGGCTGCTGGGGATTCGCCGCCACCGACGATCTCACCCGCGCCGGCATCGAATCCGCCGCCGCGCTGGCCCTCGAAATCGCCCGCGCCAGCGCGCTCGCCAAGAAACACGACGTCACGCTCGCGCCCGAAGAGAAGTACGAAGCCACCTGGGTCTCGCCCTGCCAGATCGATCCCTTCTCGGTCAGCGTCGACAGAACAGCTCTCACTGCTCACTCGCCGTCGACGAAGAGCTGCGCCGCGCATCCGGCGTCACACTCGCGCAAACGCTCCATGAGCTTCCACCGCAGCCGCCAGGTCTTCGCCTCTTCCATCGGCAGCGTCATCGATCAGACCCGCACCTCGAGCGGCGCCGGATTCGAAGCGCTACAGCTTCAAAGGCGACGAGATCCAGAAGCGCTCCTATCCGAATTCCTTCGGCGGCCAGCACCAGCTCAAGGGCTATGAGCTGATCGACGAACTGCGATCTGCGTCGCCAACGCGCCGCGCATCGCCGAAGAGGCCGTCGCGCTGCACTCCGCCGATCAATGCCCCGAAGGCGAGCTTCGATCTGATCCTGGATAGCAGCCAGCTCGGGCTTGCAGATCCATGAATCCATCGGCCATCCCATCGAGCTCGATCGCGTGCTGGGCTCGGAAGCCAACTACGCGGGCATGAGCTTTCTCACGCTCGACAAGCTGAACCACCTGCGCTACGGTTCGGAAATCGTCAACGTGGTTTGCGACGCGCGCATCGAGCACGGCCCCGGCCTGGGCACCTTCGCCTTCGACGACGAAGGCGTTCCCGCGCAATCGACCGACATCATCCGCGACGGCCTGTTCGTCGGCTACATGACCTCGCGCGAAACCGCCGCCGCCGTCGGCGACACGCGCTCCAACGGCACCATGCGCGCCGACGGCTGGGCGCGCCTGCCGCTCATCCGCATGACCAACGTCAGCCTGCTGCCCGGCGAGCAAACGCTCGACGAAGTTTTCGCCGGCGTCGAGCCATGCCATTTACATGGAGACCAACCGCAGCTGGTCCATCGACGACAAGCGCTACAACTTCCAGTTCGGCTGCGAAATCGCCTGGGAAATCCGCGACGGCAAGCGCGTCCGCATGCTGAAGAATCCCAGCTTACAGCGGCATCACCACGGAGTTTTGGAATTCCTGCGCGGCCATCGCCGAATCGCGATCATTGGATGCTGTGGGGCGTGCCGAATTGCGGCAAGGGACAGCCCGAGCAAGTCATCGGCACCGGCCACGGCGCCAGCCCCGCGCGCTTCCACAACATCAAAGTGGGAGCCGCTTATGCCGGCTGATACACCGCGCAAAAGCCAATGCCAGGAGCTTTTTGGGGCCGTTCAGGATGCCGCGCAAGTCGCTCGGAGTCTCGGATGTCGAGGCGCTATTCGGCGCGCATTTCGAGCGCTCTCACGCGCTTCGCCAACAACACCATCCATCAGAACGTCGCCGAGCAGGATCGCTGGATCTTCGGTTCGCGTCGCGCTCGATCGGACGAACCGCGCGCGCCACCACCAATCGCTTCGATCCCGATTCCATTCGCAGCGCCGTGGAGCAGGCTCTTGCGCTTGCCCGGTCGGCCGAGCCCGATCCGGATTTGTTGCCGCTTACCGAGCCCTCCGGCAATTTCCGAGATCTAAACGCTTCGACGCCGCCACTGCAGCCGCCACGCCCGAACATCGCGGCCGAGGCCGTCGCCGAAGCCATTCGCATCGTCGAAAGCGCGGGCCAAACCGCCGCCGGCATTTACTCCACCGGCCAAAGCGTCGGAAGCGATCTTCAATTCGCGCGGCGTCGCCGCCTGGCACGCCGAAACCATGGCGCAGTTCTCCATCACCGCCATGGCCGACGATAGCTCCGGCTGGGCCAAAGGCTTCGGCGGTCTCGCACGCATTCCATCGATCCCGCTGGCGCTGGCCCGCAGCGCCGCCGAAAAGGCGCGTCTCTCGCGCGATCCTCAGGAGATCGCCGCCCGGCCGCTACACCGTGATTCTGGAGCCCGCCGCCGTGCTCGATCTAGTGGGACAAATGTTCGGCGATTTCAGCGCCACCGCCATCGCCGACAGCCGCAGCTTCCTCACGCGACCGCATCGGCAAGAAACTGTTCGGCGACAACATCCAAATCTACGACGATGTCGCTCATCCGCTGCAGGCCGGCGCGCCTTTCGATGGCGAAGGCGTCCCGCGCCGCAAACTGACTCTGGTGGAAGCGGGCGTTCCGCGCGAAGTCGCCTACTGCGCGATCCAGCGCCCACGCGCGCCGGCGTGGAGCCCACCGGCCACGGTTTTCCGCTGCCCAACGAAGTCGGCGAAGCGCCGCTGAACATCGTGATCGCGGGCGGATCGACGTCGCTCGATGAAATGATCGCGTCCACCGAGCGCGGCGTTCTGGTGACGCGGCTCTGGTACATCCGCGAAGTGGATCCCTACGAGAAAATCATGACCGGCATGACGCGCGACGGCACGTTCCTGATCGAAAACGGCCGCGTCAGCGCGGGGCCTGCGCAATTTCCGCTTCAACCAGGGCATCATCGAAATGCTGAACAACGTGGAAGCGCTTTCGCCCTCCGTGCGCGCCTCCGGCGAAGAGGCTTTCGACATGGTGGTGCCGGCCATGAAGGTCCGCGGCTTCAATTTCACTGAAGTCACCCGATTTTGAGAGGTAACGAGGTAAAATAGAAGCAAAGGAACAAATTGCACCACCACGGCCACCATCACGGAACGGCGACCATTCTGAAATGGTCGTTTTTCGCCACGATTTTGTTCGTCGTCGTCGAAGCAATCGCCGGTTTTCGTTCCGGAAGCTTGGCGCTGGTTTCCGATGCCGGCCATAATTTCACCGATGCGCTGGCTCTGGTGCTGGCCACGATCGGCGTGTACATGCAATCCAAGCCGGCCGACAGCGTCAAGACTTTCGGCTATCATCGCGCCGGCGTGCTGACGGCTTTCGTGAATGCGCTCACGCTGGTGGTGATCGCCATTTTCATTTTCTATGAAGCCTGGCAGCGCTTTGCGCATCCCGCGGCACATCGAAGAGTGGACCATGCTGTGGGTCGCGTGCGCCGGCTCTGCCGCTCAACGGCGGCATCATGTGGGGTCTGCATCGCGAGAAGGATCACGATCTCAATATCCGCGCCGCATTCGTGCACATGCTGGGCGACGCGGTCAGCTCGGTGGGGATCATCGCGGGCGCCATCGCGATTCACTTCACCGGCCTGGACGTAATCGATCCGGTGCTGTCGGTCCTGATCGGCATTCTCATCGTCTGGACCGCCTGGGACATTATTCAGGAATCGCTGAATGTGTTGCTGGAAGGCCTGCCGCGCGGCATGGAGCTGAACGAAGTTACGGCGCGATGCGGCAGATCGACGGCGTGATCGACGTTCACGATCTGCACATCTGGAGCCTGGGATCGAGCGCGCACGCGTTGAGCTGCCACGTGCTCATCGAAGACATGCCGCCTTCGGAGAGCAACGCCATTCTGCAACGGCATCAACGACGTGCTCTGCAAGTACGAAATCAATCACACCACCATTCAGTTCGAGCACACCAAGTGCGCGCTGTCGGACGCGCCCTGCACCATCCTGGTACGGCTCAGCAACATCACGAACACGAGCACCAGCACTAATCGCGATCCATTCTGCCGCCCGCGCGCGCACGATCCGGCAACAGGTCGCCGATGATGGCGACCGAATCGGCTCCAGCTTCGAAACACCTGGGGCGCTAATTCGCGGGTGATGCCGCCGATTGCCACCAGCGGCTTCTGCGTGAGCAGCCGCAACGTTCGCAAGCGATCTAATCCGACAACCGGATCGGGATTCAGCTTCGATCCGGTGGCGAAGATCGGGCCGATTGCAAGATAATCGACGGGCTCGGAATCGGCCGCGCGCAATTGCTGCTCGTTGTGCGTCGAGAATCCGATGATGCTTCCGGCGGGCATGATTCGCCGGGCATCGGACGGGCGCGAGATCATCCTGGCCCAGGTGCAATCCAGCGTTGAGCAGCATAGCGATGTCGGCGCGATCATTCACCACGAACAGCGCGCCGGCGCTCCGGCACAATTCCGCGATGCGGCTGGCATCTTCGAAGACACTTCGCGAGAAGAAGCCTTTGTGGCGGAACTGCAGAATCCGCGCGCCTGCTTCGAGCAGCGCCTCCGCCGCCGGGACGGCGTCGAGATAATTGGATAGAAGGCGGGCAGCTTCATGCGGTACGCCGGGTGGCCAGCGCCATGGCGCCCCACAGCACGCTGTCATCTCCGAGTTCGGCGGGAACCACGTCGATCCGCGCGCGCGACCAGGCTGTGATTTGCCTGCGTCAATTCCGCCGCAACGGCACGAACAAGCGATCGCCGGCTTTGCTGATTCCGCCTCCGATGACGATGCGCGCCGGGTTCAACAGCATGATGGCGGCCTTGAGCCCCAACGCCAAGTCGACAACATAGCGCTCCACAAACGCGGGATCGCGCAACAACTCACTCGCGGGACGGCCATGATCCCGCTCCAGCCACAATCCACAACACATCCGTTCCAGGCAGCCGCGTGATCCGCACAGGCATTCGGGACCGCCGGGGCGAATGGTCAGATGACCGATCTCTCCGGCGTACGAATCGGCGCCCCGATAGACCGTGTCGTTAGCGACCAATCCCCCGCCAATCCCGGTGGAAAGCGTCAGATAGAACAGCGGCCGGTAACCGCGCCCGGCTCCGTACAAAGCTTCGCCCAACGCACCGGCATTGGCATCGTTATCGATGACCGGAACACAATCGAGCAGTTTTGTCATGTGTGCCGGGAAGGTCGAAATCGCTCCAGCCGTCAACGTGCGTGGACAAGACGACGCGCTGCCGTTCGAAATCCACCGGGCCGCCAAAACCGATGCCGCAGCAATCGAAGCGATGTACGTGCGCTTTCCATTTCTGGACGACGTCGCGCGATGTTCGCGAGCATCCAATCGCGTCCGCCTTCGCGATGGGTGGAATGCGATTCGCGCTCCACCATCCGCTTGCCTTCAAATACCGCGATGCTGAACTTCGTCCCACCGACGTCAATTGCCAGGGTGCTCACGCCGGGAAGAGCGAAGAAAACAGCTCTTCACCGCACAGGTAATTGGGAACGATATAGTCCGCGCCGACGCCGATCAGGCGCTGGCGTTTCCATTCGTCCACGCGGTTGCAGGCCGGCTCTTCGCTCGCAACACCCACGGCCACGCCACCCACGTTCTTCACCTCTTCGATTTCCACGTAGCCGTCGCCAAAGCCAGGAATTGATGCCCTTGAAACTCGGCGGTGGAGAGAATGCGCTGAATCAGGATGGCCTTAGAAAAGCTCTTGTAGTCGTCCAGCGCGCCATAGACGCCGCCATCGAAATACTCGAGTGACGCCCAGCAGGCGCGCCTCTTCCTTCATATAGATTTCGTCGGTACCGCTGGCCAGATACATTTTCAGCCCCTTGTCCCTTAAACGTTCCAGCAGCGCGCGCGAACCCGGAACCAGAAATTCTTCCGGATCGGTTTGGCCCTTCCGCAAACCCTCCACGCGCTTTTCGATCTTTTGCCACAGCAGATCCAAGTACATTTTCTTGTACGCCAGCGGATCGAGCGGCTTGCCGCCGCGCGCTTCCACAGCTTCGGCAAACGCAATCATCTGATAGATGGTTTCCTTGCCCGTGAGCCGCCAGACGAATTCTTCCACCAATGCGCGCAATTGCTCTTCCGATTCGCCGGTCTTGAGATCGGCCAGGATCTCCACCATCATGGGGACCATCACATTCATCCAGCCCGAGCGGATCAATGACAACGTGCCATCGAAGTCAAAGAGCACAACTCGAGCGTGGCGGGCGGAAACGCCCGGTCTGACATTTTCGATCATCCAATCCATCTTACTGTGAAGCTTCGATTTTACCGCTCCCGGGGCTTCGGTTTTACTGCTGTAACTTCTCCACAATCGAGGGGAAGTCGAAGATGGTGGCCGCTACCACGGCGCCGACGGTTCCACTCAAGATGGATGCGTACCAAAGCGAATGACGCTTGGACAGGATGGCGAGCGACGCCAGCACGATGGAAAATTCGAGAAATACTTCGCCGAAGTGGAACCCAAGCGCTTGGCGGCCGCGCAGATGGCTCTCCTGCTCCAGGCCCTGCGCTTCTTTCTGAATGTCTTCGTCGTCCTTCTTGTACTTCTCGGAATTCTTCTGGTATTGCGTGCTCTGATCGCTGAGCTTCATCCCGGCGAAGAGGTCGCGCGCGACTTCGGATTGATACCGGCGGATGGATTTGGCCTGATAATACGACCACTGATCGGAAGCCTTCTGCTGTTCCTTCAGCTCTTCGGTGATCATGATCTGGCCCAGCCACGGAGACGACGGCCAGAAAGGCGGCGAGAATCGCCATGGTGGCCGCGACCTTCTTGTCGAAGGGTTCTTTGGCGTGTTCGGTGTGTTCCTGCAGTTCTTCTTCGACGGACATTTATCTTAATGATAGCCCGTCGTCGGAAAACGATGTTAGCCGCAGATGAATGGGATAAGGCTAGCGGCGGGCGGCCAAAACCGCGCCCAGCCAGACGCCGAAATAACCGACGAACCACGCTGCCTATCACGTAAAACAGACCCATCCAGCGCGCGCCATCGCGCACCGCTTGATAGGTTTCGTATTCGAAGCTGGAGAACGTGGTGTATCCGCCCAGCACTCCCACCACCAGGAACAAACGCCAGTTGGGGTGAGGCTGCCAGCGCTCGGTGAGCAGCGTCATCAAGACGCCGATCAGGAAGGAGCCGGTGACGTTGATGACGAAGGTGCCGAGCGGAAAGCGGCCGGCGTATTTCTCCATGATCCAGGTACCGGCCAGATAGCGGGCCAATCCGCCGAGCCCGGCGCCAGTTAAGACGACGAGATACTTGTCCAAGCGCGCTCATCTCCTTCGATCCGTCTGGTGGCTTGTCGAAGGGGATTTGCCAACAACCCCACAGCGACGCCACTGTAGGAGTCATTGGCCATCGGGCCGTCGAGGGACGGTGCGGGACGGCATTGAGCGGACTCCACCGCTTACTGCGCTTTCAGTTATAACTCCACTATACGACGTGATCCGCGGGCGTTCAAATTTTCAGGACCGGTGCTCACGCGGCTCAGTAAGACTGTTGGAGGGCCCAGATGAGCTTGATCGGACACGAGCTGGATTGGGAAAGGCCGCCAGGCGTTCCAGGGGCTCGCGGAATTTTTCGAGGCCGCTGTTGCCCATCGCGACGGCGACGTTGCGCAGAAATCCCGCGTACTTGGCACGCTGGATAGGGCTGCCGCGAAACCTCAATCGGAACTCGTCTTCGGTCATGGCTGGCCAGTTCTTCGAGCGGCGGCGCAAAATGGCGAGGCTCAAATGCCGGCTCCTGCGGCCAGAGGCGCGCGCGAGTTCCACGGGCAGACGTCCTGGCAAATATCGCAGCCGAATACGTGCTGGCCGATCGACTGCGCGCATCTCCTCGGGCGCCGCGCCGTGCAGTTCGATGGTGAAGTAGGGAATGCAGCGCCGGGCGTCGATTTCATAGCCTCCGGGAGCGATGGCCTGGGTGGGACAAGCATCGATGCAGCGCGTGCAGGTTCCGCAGCGATCCGGCGGGCGGTGAGTCCGGATTCAATATCAAGCGAAGTGAGGATCTCGCCGAGGAAAACCCACGAGCCGATTTCCTGATTGATCAGGCAGGTGTTTTTGCCGATCCAGCCCAGGCCAGCCTGGCGCGCGTAGGAGCGTTCCAGCAATGGCGCGGTGTCCACGCAGATTTTGTACTCGTGATCCAGGCCGAGCTTGGCGGCCAATTGCTCCAGACCCTCGGCGCAGAACATCGTGATAATCCTCGCCCCAGGCGTAGCGCGAAATCCAGCCACGCCGGCTTCATTGATTTCCGTGGAGCGCGGCTCGGGACCGTTGTAGAGTTTGCCGACGCAGATGATTGATCGCGCGCTTGGTAGCAGCAACTTTGGATCGGTGCGAATGTCGGCGCGGCGATCGGTGAGATAGCCCATGGCGCCCGCCATTCCGCGGTCCACCCAATCGAGATAGCGCCTGCTGTCGTCGGGCAGCGGCTCGGCAGAAGCGATTCCGGCGAGTTCGAAGCCGCAGTCCTGGGCCAGGCGCTTGATTTCGATTGCCCTCACGAGTCCATCATATGTAGAAAGGAGAGTGAATGCAGATAGGTGGATTAAAGACCATCCTTGTCAAGGAGGGACACGAGCAGGAGTTTGAAATGCTCTTCGCGGAACTTCGCGCGGCGATACGAGATGGCGAGCCGGATTGCCTGTACTATTCTCTGCTCAAGTCGAGGACAAATCCGTGCGCTTATATTGTCGAAGAGCAGTACCGTAATGAAGAGGCATTCGAAATGCATCAGACCGTCGCATGTACGGGAAGATCTACTTTCCGAAGATCCGTGCGATTTTGGAAAGCATTCAGGTTGAATATTTCGACGTAGTTGTTCCATAGCCGACGAGGGCGTCGGCTGCGGTCCTGGGGGACCGCCCACAGTACACTGGAAGTTCGCCATGAAGCTGAATAGTTACACCATCACACAGGGCAAGGACCGCGCCCCGGCACGCGCGTTCCTGAAAGCCATTGGCCTCACCGACGAGGACATGAAGAAGCCGCTGATCGGGATCGCGAACACCTGGATCGGCACCATGCCGTGCAATTTCAAGTTGCGCGAGCTGGCGGTGGATGTCGCCGAAGGCATCCGGCAAGCCGGCGGCACGCCGATGGAGTACAACACCATCGCGATCAGCGACGGCATCACGATGGGGACCGAAGGGATGAAGGCGTCGCTCGTGAGCCGCGACATCATCGCCGATTCGATTGAGCTGGTGGCGCGCGGGCACATGTTCGACGGCATCGTGGCGCTGGTGGCGTGCGATAAGACCATTCCCGGCGCGGCGATGGCGCTGTTGCGGTTGAATACGCCGGGGCTGATTTTGTACGGAGGGTCCATTCTGCCGGGGCGTCATAACGGCCGCGATCTTACGATTCAGGACGTCTACGAGGCGGTGGGCGCGAATTCGGCGGGAAGAATGTCGGACGAAGAATTCCTGGCGATCGAAAACTCGGCGTGTCCCGGCGCGGGCGCGTGCGGCGGACAGTTCACCGCGAATACGATGGCGACGGTGATGGAGCTGATCGGCCTGTCGCCGTTGGGCACGGCTGCGGTGCCGCAAGTGGACGCTCGTAAGCACGGCGTGGCGGCGCGTTGCGGGCGGCTGGTGCTGGATCTGGTGAAGAATAATCTGCGGCCGCGCGACATCGTGACGCGCAAGGCGATCGACAATGCAATCGCATCGGTGGCGACGACGGGCGGGTCGACCAATGCCGTTCTGCATCTGCTGGCAATCGCTCGCGAAGCCGGAGTTGCCGCTCGGCATCGACGATTTCCAGACCATCAGCGAGCGCACGCCGCTGTTGGTGGATCTGAAGCCGGCAGGCAAGTTCGTGGCGGTGGATGTCGACAAAGCGGGCGGGATTGCGGTGATCGCGCAGCGGCTTGGTTGAAGGCGGGTATGCGGACGGATCGGCCATGACGGTGACGGGACGGACGTTGGCCGTGGAAGCTGCCGAAGCGAAGGAGACGCCGGGGCAGGAGGTGATCCATCCGCTGAATAAGCCGATCAAGAAGAGCGGCGGATTGGTGATCCTGCGCGGGTCGCTGGCGCCCGATGGCTGCGTGATCAAGGTGACCGGCATCGAGCGCAGCGAGCAGCGCGGTCCGGCACGTGTGTTCGAAACCGAGGAAGCGGCCATGGCGGCGGCTACCGGCGGAAAGATTCGTCCTGGCGATATCGTCGTGATCCGTTATGAAGGCCCGCGCGGTGGGCCGGGAATGCGCGAGATGCTGGGCGTTACCAGCGCCATCGTCGGCGCGGGGCTTTCCGATAGCGTCGCGCTTCTCACCGACGGCCGGTTCAGCGGAGCTACTCGCGGATTCTGCGTGGGCCATGTGGCGCCGGAGGCCGCGGTGGGCGGGCCGATCGCGGCGGTCGAGGAAGGCGACAGCATCCATATCGATATCGCGAACCGCACGATCAATCTGGAAGTGCCCGAGCAGGTGGTGCGCGAGCGGCTGGCTAAATGGAAAAAACCCGAGCCGCGTTACCGGTCGGGCGTTTTCGCCAAGTATGTTGCTTTAGTGGGATCGGCGTCAGAAGGGCGCGCTGACGACGCCGGCATAGCGAATACCAGCGTTCACACGAGTGTGAACGCGGCACGCAAGAGTGCGTGTGCCACGGCGTCATTGCAGATATTTGTCGAACCAAGTGAGCTCCTCGTAGAGCACGTGCTCCAGGGACTCTTTTCCGCGATATCCGTGCGCTTCGGCGGGAAGCATCACCAGACGTACCGTGCCTCCGTTGCCCCGGATGGCCGCGAACATTCGTTCGGACTGGATGGGGTAAGTGCCGGTGTTGTCGTCAGCCTCCCCGTGGATGAGAAGGATGGGAGTCTTGATCTTATCTGCGTGCCAGAAGGGCGACATCCCGGTATAAACGTCAGGCGCCTCCCAGAACGTACGAGTCTCGGTCTGGAAGCCAAAGGGTGTAAGCGTCCGGTTGTACGCTCCGCTTTCGGCCACCGCGGCGCGAAACAACTTGGAATGCGCCAGCAGGTTCGCGGTCATAAATGCGCCGTAACTGTGTCCGAAAATTCCTACGCGATCGCGGTCCACAACGCCCATTTCGGCAGCCTTGTCCACGGCCGCTTGCGCGTCCATCACCAGTTGCTCAACGTAAGTGTTGTTGACGGTTTCCGCGTCGCCGATAATCGGCATAGCGGCATCGTCGATCAGGGCATAGCCATGCAGCACGAATAGCTGGTGGTAATTGAGCTGGCTGAAGGACTGCTCGGCGTGGCCGGTTACCTGACCCGCCGTGCCGGCGTCGCTGAACTCATAGGGGTACGCCCAGACCAGCGCGGGCAGTTTCATGCCGGGCTTATAGTTGGCGGGAAGGTACAGCGTGAACGATAGAGGCACTCCGTCGGCGCGCTTATAAGTGACCAGCTGCTTCTTGATCCCGGCCGTTTGGGGCGTGGGATCGGGAAAGTGCGTCAAAGCCGTCACCTGGGCGCCGCTGCGGATTTGGTAGTTCGGCGGATCGGCGGGGCTTTCGCGGCGGGTGAGCAGGCGCGCTGCCGTTATCGTCCAGCAGGGCCCCGATGGCTTCGTATGCATTGCTATCGGATTGAAAAAGCCGCTGGGCTTTGCCGGTGGCGAGATTAAAACGGTCGAGGAATGGATGGTCGCCGGTGGGCGAGGCTCCTTCACCTAATAGGTAAATTTCGTCGCCGGATTGGATCACATGGCGGCGGCCATCAGGCGTGGTTTCGAGAACCGGATGGCCAGGATCGTGATAAGCGTCGCGTTCATTGAGATTGAACAAGAGACGCGCGTCACCAGGCTTATCGAGGCTGATTTCGAATGTGCGCTCCATGCGCTTGACGCGCTCGTAATCCACGACCAATGCTCTGCCGTTGGCGAGCGGCTGGATGCTCAGGAACCGCTGCTCGGTTTTGAAGATCTCTTGCGGCTGCGCGCCGAAGGGAGCCGCTACCATCACAATCTTGTCGTGGAAGGGGACCTTGGCCTTAGGATCGCCGCCATCCAGCGCTTCGGCCCAGAGTAGCGTGGCCGGCTTATCCTGCAACCATTGGCAGGAGCGGGGACCGGTGCGAACTCCACCGAGAGGAATGCGATCGGCCAGAGGAAGACTCGCCACCGTGTGTTCCGCTTTCCCCGCGCGATCCCAGATTTCGATTTCCTGCGGAAACGCACGCGCAGTCAATTGGTAGGAATACGGTTTATGCAACGATCCAACTAATAGATGGGTCTGATCGGGAGACGGCTGAACCAAGGTATAAATTGCCGGCTTGCCGAATGGCGTGAGTTTTTCCGGTGGCCGCCTCGAGATAAACCAGCTGCGAGGTGGCGTAATAATCGAACAGGTCTTCATCGTGAGGTGTAGCGAGGAGATCCTCGAACGTTGGCGCGGGACCTGCGTTACCGCATGCTCTCCTGCACATGCGGACCGATGGGGATGGCAGGCTCGAGGGGAGCGGGCCCGCGGGCGCCGGGAACCGTACTCACGATCAGCGTGCGATTGTCGCCCAGCCACTGGAGCGCAGTTGCACCGCCGATCTGGACCCCGTTCACGTTGACGCCCGGGATGCGCCGCGCATGGCCGGATGGCGACGCGATCCATAGTTCCACGCCCTTGGCCACTGTGTTAGTGAAGGCGAACTGCTTGCCATCGGGGCTCCAAACCGGAGCGCCGAATTTCCCATCGCGCGGCAACGTGAGGGCGACGTCCTCGCCCGTTGGCAGCCGTTTGATCGCGAACGAAACGTAATAACTCGCCATGTGCAGGCTGTTGGTGTTGGCATCCACGCGGACGCCGGCCAGGGGCAGAAACGGCTGCGCCACCTGGGCGATGGGCGGGTATCGAACAGCTTGCAGCAAGATCGCGTAATCACGCTGCGGGCTGACTGAAATGGCGGGGGTGGGCAGGGCGTTCAAGACGTCGCGGATTTCCCGGGGAGGCTGCTGGTAGGGAAAATCGCCGGCGTAGACGATAGTGGCGAGAGCCAGAAACAGAGGCGAGAATCGGGCGATCATGCCCGATTTTACACTATCGGGTTCCCCGCTACGATATGGATGAGACTGCCCACTCGGCCCTTGCTCACGAGTCTGTATGAAAACGCGAGAAACCGCTCCCTCACGGTCACGGCTCGGTATCGACGATCGTGCAGAATCATGACATCACTGAGCCGCGACCGTGAGGAAGCGGTCAATGGAGATGCTTTTCACACAGACTCTCGCGCGCGCGGTTCAGTAAGCGCGGTTCAGGCGCTCTGGGGCGCGGCCACGTGGGCGTCCAGCATCTTTTGGACGTCGGTCTTGCCGACCGCTCCAACCTTCTGCTCCACCACCTTGCCGCCCTTGAACAGCAGCAGCGTGGGAATGCCGCGCACGTTGTAGCGCATGCTGGTGGCGCCGTTTTCGTCCACGTTCAGCTTGCCGACTTTCACGCGGCCGGCATAGGCCTCCGCGATGGCGTCGATGGTCGGCGTCATCATGCGGCACGGCCCGCACCACTCCGCCCAAAAGTCCACAAGCACCGGGGCGTCGGAGTTCAAAACTTCCTTATCCCAGCCCGCATCGGTAAATGTCAGTGTATTCGCACCAGCCATATTCTTTACTATCGCTCCCCTCACAGTTGATGTAGTTACCGGCAAAAAGGATTCAACTCGCCAACAAGCCGCCGGTACAGTTCCACATACTCGCCGGCCGAGGCGCTCCAGGAGAAATCTTTCTCCATGCCGCGCCGCATCCTGCTGAACCCATTGATTCAGACTCCCGATAGGCCTTCAAAGCCATGCGCACGGCCTCTAACAGCGCATCGCCAGAATAGTCGCGAAACTTGAATCCGGTACTATCCTCAATGGTATCATCCAGGCCGCCCGTGGCGCGCACCACCGGGACCGTGCCGTATTTGAGGCTATAAATCTGATTCAGGCCGCAGGGCTCGTAGCGGCTGGGCATGAGGAACATGTCGGCGCCGGCTTCGATGCGGTGCGCCAAGCCGGTGTCGTAGCCCACCCGCAGGCCCACCTTTTCGGGATACGTCTCGGCCAGCGTGCGAAACATGGATTCGTAGTGCAGATCGCCCGATCCCAGCACCACCAGGCTCAGGTCTTCCTGCATGCAGGCGCGATGCGCGCATCGCGCCAGAATATCGAAGCCCTTTTGGGCGGCGAAGCGCGAGATGATCGCGAGCAGCGGCCGGTCCAGATTGTCCTGCGGCAGGCCATATTCAGCCAGGAGCGCCAGTTTGCACGCGCGCTTCCCGGAAAGATCGCTCGGCGAGTAGTTCGCGCGCGATGTGCGGGTCGCTGCTCCGGATTCCACTCGTTGTAATCCACGCCGTTGACGATGCCCGGTGATGGGGCCGTGCCGGCGCAGGAATCCGTCCAAACCAAATCCGTATTCCGGCGTTTGAATCTCGCGCGCGTAGCCTTTGCTGACGGTGCTGACGGCGTCGCTCCAGGCGATGCCCGCCTTGAGGAAATTGACACGGCCGAAAAACTCCAGTTGATCCGGGTTCAACAGCCTTGAGTCCAGCGCGATTTCGGGCAGAACTTCCGGCGGAAAAAGGCCCTGATAGCCGAGATTGTGAATGGTCAGCAGCGTCTTCACGCCGATGAAAGTCGGGTCGCCGCGAAAATGTTCGCGAAGGTAGACCGGCGCCAGCGCGGCCTGCCAGTCGTGCAGGTGCAGGATGTCGGGCCGGAACAGATGCCGCGCCACGCCGATGGCGGCCATGCGAAAGCACGGCGAAGCGCAGATGGTTATCCGGGAAATCGCCGGCCGCGGTGCCGTAGATGCCGTCGCGATCGTAGAGCGCGGGGCACTGCGACGAAATAGTAGGTGACGCCGCGGTCGGTGGTCTGCTGGATATCCACCATGTAGCCGGGGCCGATGGGAATCCACAGATTGCGATAAGCCTCGCGCGTGGGCTGCGGATAGCGATTTTCGCGATACGCCGGAAGCACCACCGCCACTTGTTCGCCGCGTTCGGCCAGCGCCGGCGGGAAGCCCGCCCAAAACATCCGCCAGTCCACCTGTTTTTGCGAAGGGCGTGGCTTCGGATGCCACCATCAGGATGTTCATGCGTGCGCGTGATGTTCGATTTCCTTGTGAACCGCGTCCAGAACGCCGTTGATGAACGCCACCGACTCTTCGCCCGAAAACTGCCGCGCCAGTTCCAGCGCTTCATCGATCACCACCGCGGCCGGCGTGTCCTGGCGGCTCATTTCATAGATGCCCAGGCGCAGGATGTTGCGATCGACGACGGGCATGCGCTCCAGCTTCCAGTGCGCGGATTTTTCGGCGATGCGATGGTCGATGTCGGGCGCCATTTCGGAAGCGCCGCGGGCCAGCTCTTCCATGAACTCGTCGCGTCCCGGCGGCGGGACGCTCATCGCTCTTCCATCGTCGTCCGTTTCTTCCATCGGCTCTTCGGCGATTTTATCCGCGTCCAGCGTGTCGTAGAAAGCGCGAATGGCCTCGTCCACCGGGCGCTTGGTCATGTCCCATTGATAGAGAACCTGCAGTGCGCGCTGGCGTGATCGGTGACGGGCCGCCATCTGCTTACTATTTTCGCAGCCGGCGGATCAGGTCGGCCATCTCGATAGCCGTGATCGCGGCGTCGTATCCCTTGTTGCCGTCTTTCCCGCCGGCGCGATCGGTGGCCTGTTCCATGGTATTGGTGGTCAGAACGCCGAACGCTACCGGGATGCCGGTTTCCAGTTGCACCGCCATCAGGCCGCTGGCCGCCTGCCCGGCCACATAATCGAAATGCGGCGTGTCGCCACGAATCACCGCGCCGAGCGCGATGATGGCATCGGGCTTGCTTGCTGCTCCGCCATGGTCTTGGCCGCCAGCGGCAGTTCCCAGGCGCCAGGCACCTTCACGATCTCGATGTCGGCTCAGCCGCGCCCGAGCGCTTCAAAGCATCCAGCGCGCCGGCCAGCAAACGATCCGTGATGAAGCTGTTGAATCGCGCGCACACCACGGCAAATTTCAAGCCGCGGCGTCGAGATGTCCTGAATCGGTTTTCCTTCGGTCACTTTGTTCGATCCGAGGACATATGGGATACTTGAGTTTCAGGCCTCATTCTACCGCATGGATCCCGCTTTCATCCGGAACTTCTCTATCATCGCGCACATCGATCACGGCAAGTCGACGCTGGCCGACCGTCTGCTCGAAGCCACCGGCGCGCTGCAGCAGCGCGAAATGATGGAGCAGGTGCTGGACACCATGGATCTGGAGCGCGAGCGCGGCATCACCATCAAAGCCCACGCGGTGCGCTTGAATTACAAGGCCGACGACGGCCAAATGTATCAGCTCAACCTGATCGACACGCCCGGCCACGTCGATTTCACTTACGAAGTTTCGCGCAGCCTGCAAGCCTGCGAAGGCGCGCTGCTGGTGGTGGATGCGTCGCAAGGCGTGGAAGCGCAGACGCTCGCCAATACGTACCTGGCGCTGAATCACAATCTCGAAATTATTCCGGTGATCAACAAAATCGATCTGCCGTCGGCTGAGCCCGAGAGAATCCGCGAACAGATCGAGCAATTGATCGGGCTTGCCGGCGCAGGACGCCATCCTGGTGAGCGCGAAACAAGGCGTCGGCATCAAAGAGGTGCTGGAAGCGGTGGTGCGCCTGGTGCCCGCGCCGCAAGGGCTCGCCCGATGCGCCGCTGCGAGCGCTGATTTTCGATTCCTGGTTCGATCCTTATCGCGGCGTGATCATCCTGGTTCGCGTGGTGGACGGCACGCTGCGAATGGGCCAGAAGATCAAGCTATGGGCCACCGGCGCGCATTTGCGAAGTGGAAGGCCTGGGCTACCAATCGCCCAAGCCGGTTCCCTGCGACGAGCTTTCGGCCGGTGAAGCCGGGTTCCTGTTCGCCAACATCAAGACCGTCTCCGACGCGCAGATCGGCGACACCGTGACCAGCGTCGAAAATCCCGCGGCTGAGCCGCTGCCGGGCTTCCAGGAAATCAAGCCCATGGTTTTCGCGGGGCTGTATCCGGTGGAATCGCACGAGCACGGCCGGCTGCGCGAAGCGCTCGAAAAGCTGCGGCTGAACGATAGCGCGTTCAACTTCGAGCCGGAGAACTCGGTGGCGCTGGGATTTGGTTTTCGCTGCGGCTTTCTCGGCCTGCTGCATCTGGAAATCATCCAGGAGCGGCTGGAGCGCGAATTCCAGATCGATCTGATCACCACCGCGCCGGGCGTGCGCTACAAGGTGACCGCGCTGAACGGCGATCTGATCGAAGTCTACAACCCGAGCAAGTTCCCGGATCCGTCGGCGATCAAGCAGATCGAGGAGCCCATCATCGACGCCACCGTGATCACGCGCGAGGAATACGTCGGCGAGATCCTGAAGCTGCTGGAAGAAAAGCGCGGCACGCAGAAGAAGTTCGAATACATTGGCACCGGCCGCGTGCTGCTGCTCTATGAGCTGCCGCTGAACGAAATCGTGCTGGATTTCTACGATCGGCTGAAATCGGCGTCGCGAGGGTATGCTTCGCTCGATTACCATCTCGCCGGCTATCGCGTTTCGCCGATGGTGAAGCTGGACGTGTTGGTGGCGGGCGAACCGGTGGATGCGCTGTCGATGATCGTCCACAAGGAGTTCGCCTATGAGCGCGGCAAACTCCTGATCGAGCGGTTGCGCAAGCTGATCCCGCGCCAGATGTTCGAGGTGGCGCTGCAGGCCGCGATCGGGAACAAGGTGATTGCGCGCGAGACCATCAAGGCGATGGGCAAGAACGTCCTGGCCAAATGCTACGGCGGCGACATCTCGCGCAAACGCAAGCTGCTCGAAAAGCAAAAAGAAGGCAAGAAGCGCATGAAGCGCGTGGGGCGGGTGGAGATCCCGCAGGAGGCTTTCCTGGCGGTGCTGAAGGTGGGCGGCGAGCGAGAGCGATTAGCAGCTAGCCAGAATGCCAGAGATATGGTAGTATGGCTGTATGGCTAGCCGTAAGATGACATTTTCCCTGCCGGAAGGTCTGGCTTCCAGTTTTGCCAGGCGCGTTCCGGCCCGGGATCGGTCCCGTTATGTGGCCGATGCCATCGCCGAAAAGCTCGCTGAACGGGAGAATCGGCTCGATTCAAGCCTGTGAGATCGCAAATCAAGATTCTCAAGTGAGACAAATCGAGCAGGAATTCGACAGTCTTACGGATGCAATGCCGGAACAGTTGGGAAAGCCGCTTGGGAAGATGCCCCGTCGAGGTGAGATCTGGTGGGCAAACCTGGATCCAACCGTTGGGGCCGAGATCAAGAAGACGCGCCCCTGCGTGGTTATCAGCAATAGCGTGGTGAATCAGCACCGCCGAACGGTAGTTATCGTTCCGCTCAGCAGTTCGCCACAGGCTGCGCCTCCGCTGACTGGTTAGCGTGACCTGTGCGGGGCAACCGTCGGTTGCGGTGATCGATCAGGTGCGCGCGGTGGCTAAAGAGCGGCTGGTACGCTTGATCGAAAATCTTTCGGCCGAGCATCTTCAGGCTGTCGAAAATGGACTACGGGAGATCCTCGAATTGGAATAAGCCAGAGGCGCTCACCGCAGACGACCTCCCTTTCCAGCACTACTCGCTCCGGCACCGCTCCATCGCATGGATCAGCCAGCGTTTATTTGATCGGTCCAGTATACGGTCCGTCACGGTTTGATTCGCGGGATGAAGCGCCAGGGCGGTTTGGGCTGGATGCCGGCGTGGGCTTCGCGTGGGACACAGACGAAAGAAGAAATGTTTTGGCGTGATCTGCCGCTCCACGGGCTGGTGGTCTATGATGTGGGAGCGTTCCATGGCATGCTGACACTGTTCTTCGCGTCGCGCGGGGCGCTGGTGATCGCCTAGGAGCCGAACGAAATGAATCACGCCCGGCTGATGGAAAACATACGCCTGAACAAGCTGACGAACGTGTCTGTTCGCAAGTTGGCCGTTGGCGCCGAGGCACGATCGGGAACCCTGGTTTACGACCCGTCGATGGCGGGCGGCGGCAGCGTGAACCCAAATGCGGAGGGAACGATTTCGCAGCGAGTGGAAATCACGACCTCGATGAGGACATCGCGGCCGCTTCGACTGCCCGCGCCCGATCTGATCAAGATCGACATCGAAGGCTGGGAGCTGGAAGCGCTCAAAGGCGCCCGAGCAACGCTAGACGCACACCATCCGGCGCTATTTCTCGAAATGCACGGCGAGACGATGGGCGAAAAGAAGCGCAAGGCGAGCGCAATCGTCGCTTTTCTGTGCGACGCTGGATATACGGACATCGTGCACGTCGAAACTGGCGTGGTCGATCACGCCGGGAGATGATTCGGTGGCCGCCGAGGGACATCTCTACTGTCTATGCCCTACCAACATCTGCTCGCAACCACCGACGGCCAACTCGGAATCATAACGCTCAACCGTCCCGAGCGCCGCAATGCGCTTTCGCTCGAACTGATGCTGGAACTGATCCGCTGCCTGGATGAATTCGCGGCCGAGCCGCAGCGTCCGCGCCATCATCCTGGCGGCCTCCGGCAAAGTCTTCAGCTCGGGCCACGACTTGAGCGAAATGGTGGGACGAACGGTCGGCGACTATCGCCGCCTCTTCGACGTCTGCACCGAACTGATGACGAAGATCCAATCCATCCCGCAGCCGGTGATCGCGCAGGTGCAAGGCGTCGCCACCGCGGCGGGCTGCCAACTGGTGGCCACCTGCGACCTGGCCATCGCGAGCGATCAGGCCGCGTTCGCGACGCCCGGGGTGAAAATCGGGCTCTTCTGCACGACGCCGATGGTGGCGCTGACCCGCGCCGTCGGGCGAAAGCGCGCCATGGAAATGCTGCTCACCGGCAAGCTGGTGGATGCCGCGACGGCCGCCGAGTGGGGACTGGTCAATCGCGTGGTGCCGGCCGCGGAACTCGAATCGGCGACGCGCGAACTCGCCTGCCAGATCGCCCAGGCCAGCAGCTTCACGGTGGCGATCGGCAAGCAGGCCTACTACGCGCAGATCGATCTCGATCAGCCGAAAGCGTACGCTTACGCCAAGGAAGTGATGACCATGAACTCGCTGGCGCACGATGCGCAGGAAGGCATTTCGGCGTTTCTTGAAAAACGCGTGGCGTGCTGGAGCGGAGAGTAAGATGACTGGCAAGCGAGTTCTGAGCTGGTAAATGATCGAGAAGCGCGTGCGCCCGACCTCGCGGTAATTCCCGAGCCACTCGCGCAAATCCGGAAAATTAGTGATGGCCAGCGCAGGATTCAGCGGCCCTAGCCCGTCCACGATCCAGGTCGGGTCGCTGGCGATGAGTTCGCGCCGGTTGCGCGCGGCCCACTCGGGCGCGAAAGCCTGGGAGCTGGTGAGATGCCGGTCTGCCAGCACGCCGGTGAGCGGCTGCGAATCGAGAAAGCGGCTACCGGCGGGCATTCGCGTATAGGCGAAAATATCCGGCCGATAGCCCCAGACCAGCAAGGTCCCAGTGGCCTGCGATCCGATCCGATGCTCGGCTGGCTGTCTTGATTGAGCGCGAGATCGCTCCAGTTACTTGGCCGGTTATGCAATAAGTCGTCGGCGAGCATCGACATAGCGCGGCCCAAAACGAACCAGCGGGATCAACAACAGCAGCAGCAGGACGGCGCGCCAGCGGCCCAATAACGCGTAGCCGCGGGCGGCGAGCAGCGCCATCACGGGCAGCAGCTGGAAGTAATATCGTGGAAAGAATCGCCAGCCCGCCGCTACTGCAGCGAGCGAAAGCAGCAGCCAGGCGGTCATCTTCCATCGCCCGCGGTTTTTCGCGACACAAAGCAAAGGCCGCGCCCAACACCAGGGCGGATTGAAATCCCGCCCAGTTCCAAGTCCTGACGAATCCAGTGGCGAGCGAGAACGTCTGCCCGGAGTACATGGCTCCCCAGCGCCACACTTGATCGACGTAGGGCCGGCCGAACCAGATCAGCGCGACAATGTTCGGGATTACGAAGCCGGCCAGCAGCCATCCGGCGCCGCTCCAGGCGAAGAACAGGCAGGCGGCCAGCACGAAAAATGCCTTGGCGTTCAGCAGCAGTGCGACGCCTGCCACTAGCCCGCTCAAGAACGGGCGGCCGCGCCACGCCAGGTAAACCGCCGCGATGTGCGGCAGGACCATCAACAAGTCGGGAGCCAGCGCCATCACCGCAGCGGGAATCCCGAAGGTGAGGAAGAATCCCAGCAACAGCGCAGCGGCCAAGCCTTCGCGCGGGCCCCACAAATCGCGCGCGAAGCGCCACAACATGCAACAACAGGCGAATACAAACACCGCACCCGCGATTCGCAGCATGATGCCGATGCGCGCGTCCCACAGCAAATAAACCAGCGCCGATAAGGGCGGCTTGTCGAACCAGACGTCGCGATAAAGCGATTTTCCGTGCGAGAATCTGGATGGCTGCCGCGGTGGGATACGCCTCCTCCACCCACACGATTCCGGCGTGGCAGAGGCGCGCGGCCAGCAAGCCGAGCGAACAGGAGCGCAACCACCAGCCGGTTTGAGACGTTTGCGCCGCGAATCACGTATTGAATATAACTGGGGGGCGGGGGTTGGTTGTTGGCTATTGGCTGTTGGCTGGAAGCATCGACGACGGATCGAGGTAAGCGGCTGGATCAGTTTCTTCATGAGAGCTTGCCGCAATACAGCCGGTCGCGGCTGCAGGATTGGATCGAGCAGGGCCGCGTGTTGGTCAATGGCGCCGCTCGAAAAACGCTCCTACTTGCTGAAGGGCGCCGAGCGCGTCCAGGTTCAGCCGGGCGAACTGACGCCATTGCGCGCCACGCCTGAGGACCTGCCGCTTGACGTCCTGTACGAAGACGCCGACGTCATCGCCATAAACAAACCAGCGGGCATGGTGGTTCACACCGGCGCCGGGCGGGACTCGGGGACTCTGGTGAACGCCGTGCTGCATCGTTTTGGGAAGCTGTCGGGCGTGGGGGGCGAACTGCGGCCCGGCATCGTCCATCGACTGGACCGTTTTACCAGCGGCGTGATCCTGATCGCACGCAGCGACGCCGCGCATCGCCATCTGGCGGAGCAATTCGCAGCCCGGCAGGTGGAGAAAATCTACCTCGCGCTGGCGCATGGCAGCGTGAAGAAAGATCAAGGCAGCATCACGACGCCCATTGCTCGCGATCCGGTGCGGCGTGTTCGCATGACCGCGCGGCTGGCGCACGGACGCCAGGCCAGCACGTCTTACCAGGTTCTGAAACGTTTTAAAGAATTGACGCTTCTGGAAGTGAAAATAGGAACGGGGCGCACGCACCAGATCCGCGTGCATCTGGCGAGCATCGGGCACCCTGTGGTGGGGGACAAGCTATACGGCGCCCGCCTCGAGCGAACTGGGACGCTATTTTCTGCATGCCCGGCAGATCACGTTCACCAGCCCCGGTTCGGGCGAGCGAATTACGGTTGCCGCGCCGTTGCCGGCGGACCTGGAGAATTATCTTGGCACGCTCAAGTAGTTACTTCTCTGTGCAGGCCGGGCCGATCCACTTCGCGGTGAATGTGTAATTCATATTCATGGTGCGGCTGGCGTTGGTGACGGAAATCTGCATGGAGCCTTTCAAATTCTGCGAGTCCACTGCCTCCACCTTCACTGTTCCGGTGCTCTTCATCCCCTGACGGTCGCAATCGAGGTGAATTTCCTGCCTGCTCCCGGAAGACGTGACCAGGGTAGGCTTACAGGACTTCGTATTTTCGTCTCCCAGATTGAATGCCTTGTCCAGCTTGTCTTTGGTCAGGCAGCTCTTGTTGAGCGTGGTCTTTCGGCCACCCAGCCCTTTCTCTTGCATCGCGGCTTCCACCTGGGCGCGCTGCTCCGGCGTCAGCCGCTTGAGCAGTTCGTCGGGAATGGGCGGCTGGCCGGTGGTCTGTCCGGACAGCGTGGTTTCCCATTGGCCGGTCTTCACATCCAGGGGGCGAAAATCCGCGGCCGATAGCGCCACCGAACACACCGCGAAGCAGAACGCCATCGCAAGTCCAGTCCAAAGTCTTTGGTTCACAGTGACCCTCCAACCATCCATCGTCTATTATTGCTAAGAACTGAAGCGCCAGGTCACTATCGCACACTTCCCACTTCACAAACTTCCCGGAGGCCATTCCGGCTACACTGAAACTTCCCATGGCGGACGCCCTGGTTTCCATCGTCATCCCGGCGTATAATCCGGCTACATACTTGCTCCAGGCCATTGCCTCAGCTAGCGCGCAAAAGCACCGGCGCACTGAAATCATACTGGTGAACGATGGCTCGGATAAACCCGAGAGCCTGGCTATTTTGGAGCGGGCGTCGCGCCTGGTGAGCACATATATCGAACAGCCGAACCGGGGTCTGGGCGCTGCGCGCAATGCCGGCTTTCGCGCCGCACGCGGCGAGTACGTGTTGCCACTCGACGCCGACGACCTGATGGATCCCGCTTACATCACCGAATGCATCGCCGCTATTTCGCCGGATGTCGGATTTGTGTACACGGATTATCTGGTCTTCGGCAATCAGAATTACCGCCAGGACATTCCCGAATACAATCTCCACAAGCTGCTGGATCGCAACTTCCTCACCTATGCCGCGCTGATTCACAAATCGGCTTGGGAAGAAGCAGCCGGCTATGACGAGCGAATGCTGGCCGGCTACGAAGACTGGGAATTCTGGCTCCGCCTAGGATCGCTCGGGCGCTTCGGAAAACATGTTGCTCAGTCTTTGTTCCGATACCGCAAGCGTGGCCACTCGCTGTTTGAAACGGCGCGGGCCCACCATGCACAGATTGTCGCGTACATTCAGAGCCGCCACCCGGAGCTATACCGCTACGAAAATCGCGCGCGAATAAAGGCTCGCTGGTCACCGGCGGTTTCCATCCTGGCGGTTGAGCCACCGACCAATCAGACCATCCAGGACATTCAGGTGATCGCTCTGCAAGGTCCGGATCTGGCTTGGTCGGAAGCGCCTTTGGCGCGAGCGGTCCTCAAGGCGACGAACGGCCCGCTGGATCCCAACGCCGCCGAATTGGCTGCGCTCGAAACCTGGAGCGGAATAGCACCCCGCAAGCCGGAGCGGCGGGTGGCGCGCAATACCTTGCATCGGCACCTGCTCAATGCTGAATTGCTCTGGCTGCGATCCTGGACGCATCATCCGGTGCGGTCGTTATCCCGGCTTATTCCCCTGCGCGCGAAGGAACGCATCAATAAGGCCGTGGGACGCCCGCTCTTCGACCTCTCGTTCTATTTGCAGTTTCAACCCAATTCCGTGATGTTCGGCGACATACTGGCCGAGCCCTTGCTCTACTACCCGAAGCGCGCCGATGGCCGCAAACGCGTGGCGCTGGTGACTACACACCTGGGTCCGGGCGGCGCCGAACAGGTGCTCTACGACATTGCGTCCACGCTCTGTTCCGATGAATTTGAAATCCTGCTATTGGCCACCCAGAGCCGCGATGATCGCTGGTTGGGAAAATGGCGCGAAAAAGTAGAGCACACCTACGATCTGGCGCGAGTAGTTACACCGGAGAAGATGGTGGCGGCTGTGTGCTCGATCATTCGCAATTGGCGATGCGACTACCTGCTCATCCAGAACAGCCTGTACGGATACTCCGCGCTTCCACATATCAAGAAGATGCTGCCCGGGATCGAGGTGTTCGACGTGATCCACTCCGTGGATGGAGCCTGGGACCAGATCGCATCCATCGCCGGCATGGCAGCGCACATCGACCGGCGCGTTGCGATGTCCGAAGCGGTGCGCCAACGTCTGCTGGCGGGGGGCACGCCCGGATCGAAGATCCTGCGGGTGCGGAACGGCGTGGATCTGGAGCGATTCCAGCCGACGCCCGTCAGCTCCCAACCGACCAAAAGCATTCTCTTCGCCGCGCGCCTGGATCCCGTAAAGCGGCCGCACATGGTGGCCGATATCGCCCTATTACTCTTGAGGCTCCGGCCGCGGCACGATTTCCGATTCGTGATCGCCGGCGATGGCCCAGAACGAAAGCGTTTCGAGCGCCTGGTGCACAAACTGGGCCTCGACGCCTACTTCGATTTTCGGGGACAGGTGGCAGACCTCGCACCGTTGTACGCCGCCGCCGATATTGTGCTTCTTACTTCGCGCAGCGAAGGCGTGCCGCTGGTTGTGCTGGAGGCGCTGGCAAGTGCGCGTCCGGTAGTAGCTGGGCGAGTCGGCTCAATTCCCGAAGTTCTGGATGCCGATTGCGGCGTTCTCATGGACCGGCCTGACGCGTTCAAACTTGCGCGGGCTATTCACTCGCTGCTTAACAACCCCGGACTTCGCGAGAAAATGGGCGCCGCAGGGCGGAAGAAGATGGAAAAGGGCCATGACATGCGGGAGACGCGTGAAGCTTTCGCGAGTCTCTTCAATCACGGTTCTTCGGTTTCGGTCTCCTCCACCAGGCGGTCCACGGCGATGGAGTAGATCGCCATTTTGCCATCGCGATCGCTCTGAAAGATGACCCGCTGGCTGTTGGGAGAGAAAAACGAAGTGACCTGCCGCGGATCGCTGGCGCGATGCTGGCACAAAGGCAACTCCCGTTTCACCGATCGAACCAGAAGCAGCATGTACGGCGAAGCCTTGCTACCGCCGGCGCCCACGAAGACGCTGGTATCGCCGTTGCGATTGAAGGCGGCGAACTGGCTGGTAGAGGAAACAAACTGGTCGTCATTTGTATCGGGCGTGAACTCGCGGATATTGTTCAGCTTCTTCGGATCGGCCGGGAGGTTCAGATAGTCGATGGTTCTTCCATCGGCGGACCACAGCGCCGCGCCAAGGCCGCCGGGTGCGATCCGCAGTTTGCGGTTCTGAGCGCCGTCGTAGTTTACCACCCACAAAGCGTCCTTCAAGCGATACATCAGGCCGGCGCGTTTGGGACGCGGCTGCGGATCGGAAATCGGGTCGGGCGATTCCACTACGGTTGTGGCCGCACCGGTCCGCATGGTGATCAGGCGCAAGCGGCTGATCCCCGGCTTTTCTTCCACCAGCGCCGAGACCAGGCCGTCGTCGGAAAGGCTGAATCCGGTTCCGAAGTGGAGGCCTTCTTCCGCGCGATAGATTTCCCGCACGTGCACGCCGTTCAAGCGCCCCATGTACAACGATCGCCCGGCCAAATAAGCGAATTCCCGGTCGTCTGGCGCCAGCGTCAACGAACCGGCAGCCAAATCGGACGCCTCTGTCAGCAAATGCGACTGTCCATTTTTCAGATCCAGGCGATAAGCCTGGACCGCGCCCGAACGATCGCTCGAGTAGATCAGGAAATCGCTCTTGCGCGAAATGGGCCGGCCATAATAAGCGGGCAACCAGCTCTGATGCGCGGGATCGGTCAACCGGATGACGGGGTTCTCGGTGGCTTCGTCGGCGTAGCGCTTGGATTCCGACGGATACGCCTGGTTTTTGTCGGCGGCCAGACAAGCGCTCGCGCCGGCAATGGACGCAACGAAAGTACGGCGCGAGAGAGACAAGCTAACGATGGCTGCTCTGGTAGTGTTCTTTCAGCAGGTCCAGGCCGAAGTCGCCGTTAAAGTCGCGCCAGACGGAGTGAATATGGTTGGCGTTATCCTGCGTGTCGTCGAACTCCACCAGGAAACTGGGCGACTGGATCCGGTAGTAGTGCCCTTGTCCGGGCTCCTCGCCACCGGCCCACGCAAAGTAGATATTGTCACCGGCTTTCTTGATCTGATCCTCGCGCGTCTGATCGATCTGGTCCGTCATGTTGCGGCAATATTCATCGAGCAGGCTTTGAAACATCGCGCGCTGCGGCGCGGTCATCTTGGACGCGATCAAACCGCTGGGCTGTCCGTTCAGCGCGGCTTTGCGCGATGCTTCGGTGAGAATTTCCTTGGGCGCGTCCTTACTGACGACGGCGGTCTTCCGCTGATCGGCGGTGAACGACTTCACCAGCTGGCGGCCGAGGTCCTCCTCGCGCGCAAGAACACGCAGGCCCTTGCGCGGACCTTCGCGAATCTCGGCGGGGTTGGTTCCAAAGAAGCTGGGCGCGCCTTGCACCTTGCCGTCCACGATGGTGAAGTTCTGGCTGACGTGATGCCCTTCGATGCGATAGCCCCAGGTTCCGGTGGCGGATGGCTCGCCGAACACGGTGAAGAAATATCCCTCGGGATCGCGCATCGGGCCTTTGCCGCCTTCGAGAACCTTGAGCACTTCATCCAAGCTCATGATGCTGACGGCTTTGATATAGCCTTGCTGGCTGAGACCGGCGGCCAGGAGCGCGTGCGCGAGCTGCTTTTGCTCCGGCGTCATGTCGCGCAGCGCGAGACCTTTGCGCGCCTTCGGAATGTAGTGCCAGTCGAAGCGTTCCTCGTTGGAAAACTGGAAAGTGGCCTGCGAGCGCTGAGCGGGCGTGAGGGAGGTAACGAACGCTTTGGCTGCATCCGTCATCACGGACGCCGAATGGATCCGAGTGTAGGCGGAGGTGAGCAGCAGAGCGCACAGACCGATCACGGATAGCCGAAGGATGGATGTTTTCACGGAGCCTCTCTCTCGAGCGGGCAAGCTATACCCGCGTTCCAACGTGCTTTTAGCTTATATGATGAAGATCGAACCTGTCAGTTGGCTGTTGGCGGTTGGCTTTTGGCCAACAGCTAAGGGCTAATAGCTAACGGCTACAACAGAAGCGTTTCGATGCGATGCGCATGCACCATGTTCTCGCAGGGTGACCACTCGAAGACGGTGAAGCGCCCGTCCTGGGATGCCACCAGCGCGGCGCAGTCCTGCTGATCCTGAACAAATTGGGCGGCCGAAAGATGCCGGGTGCCTCCGAGCTTGTCGGGATGAACCAGGGTGGCTTCGCCGCCTTCGATCGGCTCCGTGACGATGACTTGCTCCACTAGAGCGTGGCCTCTGCGGCGAGTGATCTTCGCGCCGAATCCCAGCACGTCGTACTGATCGGTGAGAATGACAGCGCCATCCACGGCGGTGAGGCCGGCAACGGCGTCCACGGTTCGATTGAGGCGGCCGGTTTCGTCGCTTGGGGCACGAGCCAACTCCGCCAGAACCGAGAACGGCGGCGACACGGCGTAGGGAATGGGCGAGACGATGGATTCGCGCCAGGCCTCGTGCTCACCTTGAGAAGCCGGGGTAGGGACCACCAGGAGCGATCCACCGCGGCCGTGCGCCCGCATCGACACCGCGAGTTGCACCAGCACATTTACCGACTGGTTCACCGAGGACACCCAGGAAGCCGGGGACTCGGAGCCGAGCAGCGCGGTGAGCAACGCCGGACAATCGGGGATGGCGGCGGCGCGCTCGTCGACTATTTTCACCTGGTCGCCTTCCAGCACGGCAACATTCACGAACTTGCCTGCCGTGTCGCTGCTGTGATGTTTGATCACGATCAATCCGGGCGCGGCCACTTCGACGACGAAGCAAAGGCTCGGGATCTTACGCGTGGCGCCCCACACACAGAGTCCGTCTGCTCCGTGCCACACTCCCAGGTGGATTCCCGGGCGCTCCACGGCTGGCGCGACTTTGGTCAGAATACCGGGGTCCAGCGGCAAGGGAAGTTCAAAAAGCAAGGCGCTTTTGCTCTCTTCGGGCGAAAGAAATGCGAGTGAGATCTTGGGGATGAAGCCCTCTTCCCGACGGAGGCTGGCCCAAAAAGCGGCGTCGACGATGGCTTGGATGGCGGCTGTATCGGGCAGGGTAGCCAGACGGCCGTTGCCGCCGGCGTACTCGGCTCGCTGTCGCGTAAAATACGAGTGAACCCGGGGCGAGACAATGCGGGCGGCTGGGTAGGCAGCCTCACGTTCCATGCTTGAGATTATCGCCTAAGAGACGACTCCCTCACGGTCGCGGTTCTGTCAGTGACCGGCGGTGGTCAGATAGCTCTTGACGAGTTCGGTAATATTTGAGGAATCGAGCAGCGCAGGTTCGACGAAGATGCCGGTTCGAAACAAGTCGTCCTCCATATCGGAGTAGACAATTTGCCCGTACAGTGTGAGACCCAGGATTTCGAGCTTCACCAATGCGCCGGGGGCCAAGGGCGTTGCGAAGAGTGAACAGATGCCGGAATCCGAGAGGTCCCGAAGTTGCCCAACCGACTCCACGCCATCGTCTAAGTGGGTGAGCCGAACGGGCAAATCGGTGGAAATACGCTCGTTAAATCGGCGATCCATACGCAATCTACGTATCGCCCAAATAGAGGAACTACTTTAGGGGCTGGAAAAGCAGCGCGGCACGGACGGGCGTATCACCTATCCCGCACTACGGGTACGGGCTCGGGGGTAATACACCAGCTGGGGTCGACAATACCAATGGCGGCCAAGAATGCCACATCCGCGTCATCCAACACCAGCTCTTCGGTAACCCGGGAAGCGGCCGGCTGAGGCGTATCCTCTAGAGAAATATCGATGGTGAACACTGGGCACTTGCCCAAGAGCTTCAACGCCGACATGGCTGCGGCGACATGCTTCGATTCCAGTATGGCGTCGTTAATGGATTGCCGAAGCACGTTCATCAAACCTTTAAGATCCTTGTTCATTTGGTTCCTCCCACCGGATGCGCTCGCGATCTTCACAGCTTTTAATCGAGCACTTTATGCGCCATCTAAGAAATCCAGGCTTCTTATGGATTTAGGAGGACGAGCGGTGAAAGAGGTGACCAAGGAGGCGCGGCGACGCACAGTCCTTGGGTCCGACGGGCGCGCATTTAGGCCTTAGGCGCGGTTTAGTAGTATAGTGATGGTTCCCGCGTCGGCCACATCCCTAATGGTTGCGGCCTTTAGCCTCTAATAATTCTGAAAATTCCGGAGCGATTCAGATGCGCATTTCGGTTCGCGCCCTGCTTCTTTTCATCCTTGTCACGACAAGCCTTGTCGCCGCAGCATCGAACCAGTTCGTCGCGCGGTACGTGCCGATCGGCACGTCCGGCTCAAGCAACCTTCTGGCGGTGGATGCTTCCGGCAATTTCTTCGTCGTTGCGACGGTGCAGGAGACCTCCGGATTTCAACAGATGCGTGCCACCAAGACCAATGCGCAGGGAAACGTGATCGCGAGCTTCGATTTTGGCAGCGGCTCGGATATTCCGGCGGGCGCGGCAGTGGATGCCGAAGGAAATCTAGTCCTGGTGGGGACAACCTATGCGCCGAATTTTCCGGCTGCATCTCCGACGGTGATTGCGATTAACTACCAAGCGGGCTTCATCGTGAAGTTGGATTCACAACTGACGAAGATTCTTTTCTCGACGGTTCTGGGAGGAAGCCAAGCCGCAAGTGGATCGATTGAAAACAACGCCAACGCGGTGGCTCTGGATTCGGCTGGAAACATTTACGTGACCGGCAGCACGGGGTCGGCTAATTTTCCGACGACGCCGGGAGCGTTCCAGACCACAGGGCCAACTCCCTACTTCGATATGGGATCCCCTGTCTTTGCTTTTGTCACGGAGGTTTCGCCAGATGGAAGTAGCATCCTGTATTCCACGTTCTTTGGCTCCAATGACGCGACGTGCATCGGCGACAGCGGTTGCCTCGGCACGGTTGGTGTTACCAGCGGGAGCGCTATCGCGGTTGACAATACCGGCGCAGTCGTTGTCGCAGGCGGGACAACGTCGACCCAACTTCCGGTCACGCCGGGCACCCTGGGCCAGCAATGTAATTGCACCAGCATGCCCGACCAGATTTATGTGCAGTCCGGTTTCCTGGCTAAATTCGCAGCCGGTGGGAAACAACTTGACTGGGCGACGTATATACCGTTGACGCAATTTGGTTTTGAGACTGACTACGGAATCTCAATCACCGCAGTTGCCATCGACTCGCAAGGAAACGTCGTTTTCGGCGGCAGCGCTTCCCCCGGCCTGGCTGTTACCAAGGGAGCATTGGAAGCGACCTACCCGGCTGCCAATTCGTCCGCGGACTACGGCGCTATTTTCGTATCAAAAGTAGACGCGTCGGCCAGCAGCTATCTATTCTCTACATACGTCGGCGAAGGTATCTGGGAATCACCCGCTGGGGCGCTGGCCCTCGATTCGCAGGGTGACATCTGGGTAACTGGCGGCTCGGCGCCCAGTGCACTGCCACTCCCGAGTTCGGTTCCGCTGCTCGGATCTACATTCTTAGCTGAGTTGTCCGCCGACGGCGCTTCCGTCATCGATGCGATCACAGCTCCCGCGGGTGCGGCGGGGCAAGCGATCGTGATTACGCCCAGTGGATCGCCTGCGGCGCTGGGATCGGCCGGTTCGCTTCTGCTGGATTTGCCAGGCCAGCCTGCTTCGCTGGTCGGGATCCAAAACTCCGCGGGCATTCAAGTATCGAGCAATGTCGCGCCCTACGAATTAGTCTCGCTTTTCTGGGTTGGACTAGGACCGGCGAACGCGCTCGGAGGACAGGTGGTGAATGGAGCGCTCACAGACTCGCTCGGCGGCGTTCAGGTGTTGTTCAACAACGTGGCCGCTCCGCTCCTGTACGTGGGACCAAATCAGATCAACGCGATCGTTCCATCCAGCGTAGTTGAAGAGGATACGACGGCGGTTCAAATTGTTACGCCCAACGGAACATTGACCGGGCCAATGCTTTCGGTGGTTCCTTCTGAGCCTGAAGTTTTCCAGAATGGTCCGCCAATGCCGCCAGGTGGCCCCGCGGTTGCGCTGGATCAAGATGGCAGCCTGAATTCCGCGACCAATCCCGCCGCGGCCGGATCAGTGGTGACGGTATGGGCGACAGGCGGCGGCCTGGAGAACTCTACCCACAGTGAAGACGGCATCATTCCGCCTTATCTATTCGGCCCGCTGCTCCCTGTATCGGTCTTGAGTCCCATGTACACAATCACGGGCGGGCTCAATTCGCTAGAAGTTTTGTACGCAGGTAACGCGCCCGGAATGGTAACGGGAGCGCTCCAAGTGAACTTCCGGTTGCCGCAAAACGTGGGTAGCTACGATGGCCAAATACCGTGTCAATTGCAGATCGGCGCGGCGGTGAGCAGTCGCTTTTCGATCTACGTGGCGCAGTAGGCGTCAGAACTTTTGCTGATCGAGAAACGCGATGAGCAGCCGGTTGAATTCCTCGGGCTTTTCGAGCATGAGGAAGTGACCCGTGCCGGCGATCTCCTCATAATCCATGTTGGGGAAATGCGTCTTCATGTAGGCGCGATCGCCGGAGCGGGAATGGTCGGCATAGAGGCCGAGCACGGGCTCGGTAAAAACGTCGCCCTTCCAGTAAGCCGGATCGAAGGTGGCCTGCATGGCGCCGAGGGCGGTGGACTCAGGCGCGGCTAACATCATCGACAGAATATGTTTCTGCATGTCGGGCGTGGTGGATGCGGAGAACATGCCGCGGATCATGGTCTCGCGCGCCTTCAAACCTTCGGGGCCTGACATCTGGGCGGGATTCGGAACTCGAACACCACTGCCGGGTGCGGCGGGAGTGAGATTCACCAAGCCATCCACGAACACCAGCGCCGCAGTGTGCTGCGGGTAGAGCCGGGCGTACTCAATTACTACGGGTGTGCCCATGCTGTGTCCAACCACGACGACGCGATCGGCTTTGGAATCTTTCCGCACCGCTTCAACAGCGCGGGCGAATAATTCCATCGAGAGCTTGCCGTCCTTGGGCGATCCGCTCTGTCCGTGGCCCGGCAGGTCGAGCGTGATCACGCGGTATTCCTTGGACAAGTCCGGCACCTGCGAGATCCAGGTGGACTCGTCGCAAGTCCAGCCATGCACCAGGATGACGGTTTTCGGGCCTTTCCCAGAGGTGGACGAATGGATCTTTATGCCGTCCACGGTGGCGGCGGAAATTGCGACGGTGATAGTTGCCGCAAGGAGCAGAGGAAGAATGGATCGCATTATTGGCCTCCGGAGTTTGCACCGGGGCTGAGCCCCGATCGGAGCTTCGCGTAGTAAGAATCGTAGAAAGCCAGCATGGGCGCATCGATTCCCTGCCCTACCATGACAGTGTCGCCGAGCACGATGTTCTGCGCTTTTTTCTCGGTGTAGGCGGGCCATTCGGGCAAGGCCTTTGCCATTGGGATTTCCGGTGGCGGCGAAGTTCACCCAATAGGACGACATGGTGTCGGCGAGCTTCTTGTCGACGTCGGTCCACATAACATTCGGCGGCTGGTTGTTGAACATGTACGCGAGATCGGCGGTATGCGTGGCGCCGCGCGACGGCTGGCCGGGAGCGGTGGGAGGAACATGCGTGAAGTAATAAAGATACGCTTTGGCTTTGCCGCGCTCGCTTTGCAATTGCGCCCATTCGCGCATCGCCCAGCCAAATTCGTCGCGGAAAGCGGCGAGCTGCGACGCACCCGCTTCGGTGTCCGAGCCGGCGGGATAAAGTTTCAAGTACGCATCGGCCATATCGTTGAAGCGGCGTTTTGCGTTGCCGGTGAACTGCTCGGCACTGCCGCCCGCTCCGGGCCGCGAGAAGAAAGTCCCTTCGTCGTGATTCGAGCCGACCAAAACATCCACGTCGTTTTGCTTGTGATTTTCGTAGGTGATGGAAAGGTCTTCAGGAACATACCAGCCATCGACGATGATGGCGAACTGGCCGCGGGCGTTCTTGAGCAGCTCGTCGGCCGGCTTAGCGCGCAGCTCGGCGATGGATGCCGCACCCAAAGCCTGCACCATCTTCTGCCCGTTCTCTTCGGCATGCGCGCGCGTGGTCATTTTGCCGATATTGACTCCCATCCAGGCGCCGCTCTGCCCGATGGCGCGCTGGAACAAGCCCTTGCCTTGGGGCGATGCGACCATGGCCGACACCAGCATGGAGCCGGCCGATTCGCCGTCGATGGTGACGCGCTTGGGGTCGCCACCGAAATTCGCGATGTTCTTTTGCACCCAGCGCAGCACGGCCGCCATGTCCATCAGTGCGTAATTGCCGGACGCATTGTGCCCGGATTCCTTGGTTAATTCCGGATGCGCGAGGAATCCAAAAATTCCCAGGCGGTAATTATAAGTGACCACCACTGCGCCTTTTCTAGCGAGCGCATCGCCGTCATACATAGCGAGCGATCCCGCGCCGCCGGTGAAACCGCCGCCGTAGGTCCACACGATCACGGGGCGCCGTTCGCCGCGGATTTCGCGGCAGTCCAGATGTTGAGATAGAGGCAGTCTTCGCTGGGCGCGGGTCCCGTAGCGCCGGCCGGTCCGCGCTGTTGCTGCATGCACACCGGCGCTAAACTCGTCGGCTTTGCGAACGCCCTCCCAATGCGATGGCGGACGCGGCTCATGCCAGCGCAAATCGCCGAGCGGCGGCGCCGCGTAGGGGATTCCCTTGTAAACGCGCACTTCGTCGGTGGAACCGGCGATGCCCGAAACCAGGCCGGTATCGATGCGGACCGGATCGGAAATTGCGGCGGAGAGGATGGACGCTCCCGCTAAGAATGTTCCGAAAACAAGGGAAAATAGGCGGCGCATGGTTAGCGAGTATGTCAGTTTCACCAGGGACGGGTCAACTATACTCTGAGAATGGCCACTTTTGTTCTGGTTCACGGCGCCTGGCACGGCAGCTGGTGCTGGAAGCGGGTCCGACCAGCTCTGCAAGCCGCGGGGCACAACGTGTTCACCCCGACCCTGACCGGCGTGGCCGACCGTTCGCATCTGCTCTCGCCCGACGTGAACCTGGACACGCACATTGCCGACGTGGTCAATCTCATGCGCTGGGAGGAACTGTCGGACGTGGTGCTGTGCGGGCATTCCTACGGAGGATGCGTCGTCAGCGGCGTTGCCGACCGTATTCCTGATCGAATCGGCGCGCTGGTGTATCTGGATGCGTTTGTTCTGGAAGACGGTGAGAGTCTGTACCAGATTCTGCCACCGGCCGATCAGAACGCGCAGGCGGATGGCGCGCTGCGTCAAGGGGAAGGCTGGAAGGTCCCGCCCGTACCGGCCGAGGCGTTTCAAGTAAACGCCCAGGACTCCGCTTGGGTGAACCGCCAGTGCACTCCGCAGCCCATCGGCACGTTTCGGCAACCGTTGAAGCTGACCGGAGGCCTCGGGAAGATCACGAATATCACTTTTATCCGGGCTACCGGCTATCAAGGACCGTTCACGACGTTTTATGAACGAGCGAAGGCCAAGGGATGGAAAACTCTGACCATGGATTGCGGCCACGATGTGATGCTGGATCGGCCGGCGGAGCTGACACAAGCGCTTATCGCAGCGGCGGGGCAGCCATCCTCACCCTGACTTTCACTTCCACCCGCGACCCGAGGCGGTTGAGAATGGACATTAGGCGATCGACCTTGATGATTTTCGGCAGCCAGGATGGCCTTGAACTGTTCGGCATTGGGGTTCTTGTGTTTTTCGCGATCCATCGCAGCGTCTCTCGTCAGTCTTTTCTGGAACCCGCGGGACCGCTTGCTTACGCGCGCGGCTCAGTGACCCTCAGAGCCTGCTGAACCGCGCACGTGAGTAAGCGGTGTTTTGGAAATCCCTATGCCGCTTGCGGCGCCGTTTCGAGCTTGGCGCCCAAGGTCAGGAAATTGAGTAGCGTGGAGGCGACGGCCGAGCCCGCGATTACAATCGCCATGGGAAGCGCCGGGTTATCGATGAAGCCGAGAAATGTGGTGGTGACGGCCGCGATCAGGAACTGGTTGGTGCCGAGCAAGGCCGACGCGGTGCCCGCGATCTCGCCATGCCGCATCATCGCGATGGCCGACCCGTTGGGGAACACGAAACCTTGCGCTGAAACATAAATGAAGACGCAGGCGAAAACACTCCACATGCCACCGAATCCGCTCAGCACGCTGGCGAGCAGCAGCAGCCCGGCGAACAGCTGAACCGTGTTCGCGGTCCGCAGCACGCGCCATAGCGGAATGCGATGCGACATGCGCCCGTTGATCTGAGATGCCGCCACCATGCCCGCGGCCACCGATCCAAAGAGCCAACCGAAGCGCTCCGTTGGAACCTTGTACAGCACGATGAACACGAACGGCGCGCTGGTGATGTAGGCGAACGTTCCAGCGGAACTGAATCCGCAAACCACCGATGCGCCGATGAAGGTTCTATCCTTGAACAGCCGCATATAAGAGGACTTGATGACGATCGAAACGCAAGGGCCGCCGGGCGTCGTGCGCCAGCGATTCCGGTAAGCGGAAATGCATGCCAACCAGACAAGCGACGCCGAGCAGCGCCTGCACGACAAAGGCGGAGTTCCATCCGAACCAGACCAGCAGATAACTGCCGAGGAGAGGCGCGATCACGGGCGAAACGCCGAGCACCAGCACCAGCATCGAAAAGATGCGGCGCAATTCGCCCGCGGGAAAAAGATCGGTGACCATGGCGCGCGACATCACCGCGCCGCCGCAAGCGCCGACGGCCTGCACCAGCCTGGCAACGGACATGATGGGAATGGACGGCGATAGCGCGCAGGCGGCCGACGCGGCGATGAACACCAGCAGGCTGGCGTAAAGCGGCGGCTTGCGCCCAAAACGATCCGTGATGGGCCCGTAAAGCGGCTGGCCGAGCGCGTATCCCAGCAGAAACGTGACCATCGTCATCTGTACCGACGCGGTGGAGGTGTGAAACACTTTCTCGATCACCGGCAGGGCCGGAAGGTACATGTCGATGGAGAGCGGCGCGAAGGCCTGCAGCGCGCCCAATAGGATCAGGAGTTCCAGATGGCGCAGGCGCGAGCTGAGGCTGGCTTGTTGGGCAATCACGAGGGAAGACACAAGTGTATCAGGTCGGTAATTCCAGGCTACTGTTACGCTGAATCACGTTACCCTGAATCAATGCGGGCAAAGGATCTTGTCGTAGCGACTCTTCTGGTGAGTCTGCTGTCCGCTTCTGGATATTCCCAGACGGTCTACTTCCTGGCGGCGACAAAGACGAATGATAGCCAGGAGATCTATCCTTCTTCGCTGTACACGCGGGGTTCCGGCAACGAGCTCCGACTTCTTCGCGTCGTCTCGCCAAGCGCTTACTATGTGCAGGAATGTAAAGGACAACTGATTTCTGTTGCATACCCGAACGGTCTTCCAACGCGCGTCGCGGTGATTCACATGGAAGATCCGATGCTCGCCGACGACATTGTCATTAATTCAAAATCGCGCATTGTCCTTGATCGGTTTGACGCCCTTGGATTAGCGGCTAACGGAGGACCAGTGGAACAATTTCTGGGCCTAACCACGGGACCGGAGGTGACTGCAGCGATCGACCTTGAAAAGGTCGCGCTGAGTCGAACACCGTCGCCATCGCGCGTCTTTACAGGAAGTCCGCCGGACTACGCTCACCTCTACACGATGGGAATAGCCGGCGGCCCGTCCAACGACTTTTTTCTTTGGGGTTATCGGGAGGGCAAAAACCTGCTCTTCCGAACGGGCCGCTTCGGAACGAAGGGTGTAGTGATTGATACCCTTCCCGAAAGCCTTCGGATCCCAGAAAACAAGGAAGACATCGGCATTCTTGCGGCGAATCCAAGCTATCTGATTCTTGGCAACTACTACGTTGAAGTTCCGAGATCAAAGGACGCAGTCGCCGACCTCTTCATTCACGATCGCGCGAAAGATAGGTGGAAGGAACTCCGGATCCAGGGCGGCAACTCCCGAGTGTGGCTGTTTGGCTCGTGGTTGGCGGTAATCCAGCAATCGCCACGCCATCCACCAGGCATGCCAGGTCCTCCTTGGGATCCGCTTCACGTGTATCCCGATCCGGGACGAGCTAACGAGCGGGGCAGCGAATCCCCGAATCTGCCGAGCGTTCAAGCAGGATACGCGTTCGGCGTGGCGAGGGACTCGATAATCCCGGGCATTCTGGAGTTAGATAATATCCAAGATGGAAGGCGCATCACGATAGGAACGAAACAAGAAGATAGCGAAATTCTGTCGGTGTCCGCGTCGGGCGTTGTGCTTTTCCGCGTCAACAACAGCATCTTTCAAGCGCAGATTGAGGGCGCCGCCCTGGTGAGAGCCACAATAACAGTAACGGACAAGAATGTACCAGAGATTCACTGGGCGTTCGTTGGCCCAAAGGCCACTGCGGCAAGTTCGATTCACTAACCAATGCGCATCACTGTCATCGGCGGAGGAATCATCGGGTTGGCGACTGCTTTGAAGTTGGGCCAGAAGCTTCCGGGTGCGTCCATCACGGTGCTCGAGAAGGAATCCGGCGTGGGACAACACCAGAGCGGGCACAACAGCGGCGTGCTGCACTGCGGCCTGTACTATAAGCCCGGATCGATGAAGGCGAAACTGGCGGTGACGGGAATCCGCCAGATGATCGGGTTCTGCCAGGAGCACGGCATACCGCACGAGGTTTGCGGAAAGCTGGTGGTGGCCGCGAGCATTGACGAGGTTCCGCGCCTCGACGACCTTTTCGCACGAGGGCAACAGAACGGACTGAGCGGGTTGCGAAGGCTCGGGCTGGCAGAGATGCGTGAGATCGAGCCGCACGTGGGAGGAGTGGCGGCGATTCACGTGCCGGAGGAAGGCATCGTCGACTATCTGGCGGTCTGCGAAACTTTGGTGCGATGCCTCGCGGCCGTTGGCACAAAGGTGGTCACGCATGCCGCGGTTACACGTCTGTGCAGGAGTGGCGTGCAGTGGGTCGCGGAAACCGGCGCTGGCGATTTTGAATCGGACTACATGGTGAATTGCGCGGGCCTGCAGTGCGATCGGGTATGCTCGCTCGCGGGCGATAAGCCGGCGCTTCAGATCATTCCGTTTCGCGGCGAATACTATATGCTGAAGCCGGAGCGGCAGTACCTGGTGCGGAATTTGATTTATCCAGTGCCCGACCCGCGCTTTCCCTTTCTGGGCGTCCATTTCACACGGCTGATTCATGGCGGGACCGAAGCCGGTCCGAACGCGGTGCTGGCGACGGCGCGGGAAGGTTATAAAAAGAGCGATTTTTCAGCCCGTGATTTCATCGGCACTTTGACCTATCCAGGGTTCTGGCGCTTCTTTCAGAAGTACCCGCGCGTATGCCTCGACGAATTGCGCCGTTCGTTCAGCAAGGAATTATTCTGCAAGTCGCTCAACGCCCTGGTACCGGAAGTCCGCCCCGAGGATTTGTCGCCGGGAGGCGCGGGCGTTCGAGCGCAAGCCATCGCACCGGACGGCGAAATGGTACAGGATTTTCGCTTCGTCAATAGCGATCGCGTGCTGCATGTGCTCAACGCACCAAGCCCGGGCGCCACCGGGTCGCTCGCCATCGGGCAGGAAATCGCAAACCAACTGACCGCGGGCATGTAATAGCAAACACCCGTGCTATTCTAACTCTGGCGTGTTCAGCCGGCATTACAGAAGGGTGAAGGCCATCTTTGGCCTCATCGACTCCATCCTCATTTGCGTCGCTTTCCTAACGGCCTATGAGACGCGAGTTTTTCTGAATTTCGAGAAGATCTTTTACTTCCTTTTCTACATTGATTTCCCGATAGCCATCCTGCTGCTGGGAGTTTCCGTGATGAGCTGGCTCGCGATCGGCTACTGGTTCAATATTTACGAGAAGCTGGATTCGGCGCACCCCAGCGTCGTATTGCGAGACACGTTCCGCCAATGCGTACTGGGCGCGGCTTGCCTGGTGCTGGCCGAGTATTTGTTGCGGCTCGACTTGAGCCGCTTCTTCGTCGCCATTTTCGCGACCTACGCGTGGATTCTATTGTGCCTGTTCCGAATTAACGCGGCTCGAGTAATCGGCGCTGTCCGGAAACAATTCGGGACGGCGCACTATGTAATGGTGGTTGGTTCGGGCATTAGCGCACGACATTTGGGAGAGGCGCTCGAAGAATCGAAGGATTACGGTGTCCGCCTGCTGGGCTTTTTGGACGACGAGCCTGGCCAGGTTCAATTAAAGGAGAATTACGAGCGGTATCCGCTGTCGCATCTCACGGAGCTGCTGCGGCGGCACGTGATCGATGAGATTATCTTCGCCGTGGATAGCGGCAAACTCAGCGAGATGGAAGACGTGTTCCTGCGCTGCGATGAAGAGGGCGTGCGGACGCGCGTGCTGGTGGATTTCTTTCCGCACGTGAACAGCCAGGTGTATTTGGATCGCTTGGGAAGCAAGCCTCTATTGACGTTTTCCGCCGCGCCTCACGACGAGATCCGGCTGCTGCTCAAGCGGGTGACGGATCTGGTGATTGCCGCGGCCGCGCTGGTGTTGCTCCTGCCATTCATGATTTTGATCGCGCTTTTGATCCGGGTAACGTCGCCAGGTCCTGCGATTTTCCGGCAGGTGCGGTGCGGGCTGAACGGCCGCCGCTTCACCTTTTACAAGTTCCGCTCGATGTGCGACAACGCCGAGGAGCTGAAGGCGTCCCTGATGCACTTGAACCGGAAATCGACGGCCTTCAAGATCCCCAACGATCCGCGGCTCACACCGCTCGGCCGATTTCTACGCAAGTTTTCGATCGACGAATGGCCGCAGTTATGGAACGTGCTGAAGGGCGAAATGTCCTTGGTGGGTCCGCGCCCCGCGGTTCCCGAAGAAGTGGAGCTTTATCAGACGTGGCAGCGCCGGCGCCTTCGCATGCGTCCCGGACTCACTTGCCTATGGGCGCTGGCCGGGCGCGACCGGCTGGATTTCGACACCTGGATGAAGATGGACATGCAGTACATCGACAACTGGTCGCTGGAGCTGGACATTAAGATTCTGTTGCGCACCATCCCGCGCGTGCTGACGGGTTGGGGCGCGAATTAGATTTTGGCAGCGGGACTTCTTACCGCTTGGACATACTGACAAGTAGGTATATCCTTTATGCAAGTTTCAAAATGGGGCAACAGCTTGGCCGTACGCCTTCCCTCGGCGGTAGTGGACGCGCTCGGCCTCAAGGAGGGCGATGAGATCGAGATCTCGGTCGCTGGGAGGCGCGACTTTCGAGTGGCACGGGACCAATCGAAGAAGAAGGCTCTCGAGACCATCTGCCGCCTGGCGCGCACTTTCCCTCCCGGCTTCAAGTTCGACCGTGAGGAGGCCAATGAGCGTTAGCCCGTTCTTTGATACGAACGTGCTAATCCACGCCTTTCGGAAAGAAGATCGCCGCAATCAGACATCCAGGAAGCTTCTGGGCGAGGGCGGCGTGACCGGGGTACAGGTACTCAATGAATTCGTGGCGATCGCGAGACGCAAACTCGGCTTCGACTGGAAGGAGGTTTTGGAGGCGCTCGCAGCGATCCGCGTCCTTTGCCGCACGGTTGTTCCACTGACCTTGGAGACGCATGAGCGAGCCCTGCGGATTGCTCAACGGTACGGTTATCACATTTTCGATGGGCTGGTGATCGCGGCCGCGCTAGAGGCTGGCTCAGGCACGCTTTACACAGAAGACATGCAAGACGGCCAGAGAATCGAAACGCTTACGATCCGTAATCCGTTCTTAGGCACCCGATAGCGCTGGCCCATAAGCAGGCCGCTTGCTCACGCGCCACCCGTCCGGTCTTCTTCGAGTCGATGTTCTCCAGTGCATGACTTCCGGTCGTCTCCGGGTGTGCTGCTGGCGCGCGGTTCCGTTATCAAGCTACCAGCCGGGCCGCATCTTTCGCAAAATACGTCAGGATGAAATCCGCCCCGGCGCGGCGGATCGCGGTGAGGGATTCGAGAATGGTCCGGTCGCGGTCCAGCCAGCCGTTCTGAATCGCGGCTGTCAGCGCGCTGAACTCGCCGCTGACTTGATACGCACCGAGCGGCAAAGGAAAACGCTGGCGGGCCTCATGAATAATGTCGAGGTACGGCATGGCGGGCTTCACCATGATCATGTCCGCGCCCTCTTCGATGTCCAGCTCGATTTCGCGCATCGCTTCGCGGGCATTGGCCGGGTCCATCTGATAGCTGCGACGGTCGCCAAATTGCGGCGTGGATTCGGCAGCATCGCGGAAAGGGCCGTAAAAGACCGAAGCATATTTGGCGGCGTACGAAACGATGGGAGTGTTCAGGAAACCGGCGGTATCCAGCGCCTTGCGGATGGCAGCCACGCGCCCATCCATCATGTCGCTGGGCGCGATAAGATCGGCGCCGGCGCGCGCGTGAGACACTGCCGCTTTGGCCAGCCACTCGAGCGTAGGATCATTCTGCACTTCGCCGTCGACAACCAATCCGCAATGGCCGTGGCTGGTGTACTCGCAATTGCAAACGTCGGTCATGACGAGCAGCTTGGGAACTTCGCGCTTGAGGGCTCGCACGGCCTGCTGCACAATGCCGTCATCGGCGTATGCGCCCGATGCTATTTCGTCTTTCGTTTCCGGAATCCCAAACAGAATGACGCCACCGATACCGAGCGCATGGGCCTCCGCGCATTCCTTAACCAGGCGATCCACCGAAAGCTGGGCGTGCCCGGGCATGGAGCTGATCTCGCGACGCACTCCTTCGCCAGGACAGATGAAAAGCGGCAGGATAAAATCAGCCGGATCGAGGATGGTTTCGCGAACCAGGTTTCGCAACGCTTCGGTGGCCCGAAGGCGGCGCATTCTATGAATGGGAAACGCCACGGGTCAGCCTTCCTGGATGGTCACGGATTTCAACTGATCGCCTTGCTGCACCTTGTCCACCACATCCTGGCCCGTGGTTACCTGGCCGAAAACGGTATGTTTGCCGTCCAGCCAATCGGTCGCGATATGAGTGATGAAAAACTGGCTGCCGTTGGTATTCGGGCCGGCGTTGGCCATCGATAGCGAGCCGATCTTATGGCGGTTGGGATTGCCTTTGGTCTCATCCTCGAATTTGTAGCCGGGGCCGCCGCGGCCGCTAGCCGTCGGGTCGCCACCCTGAACCATGAAGTCCTTGATGACGCGATGAAATTGCGTGCCGTCGTAGAAGCCCTCGCGAGCGAGGAATACAAAATTGTTCACCGTCTTGGGCGCGTCTTTCGCGAAAAGCTCGCAGACAATCTTGCCCTTCGATGTTTCGAACGTGGCCGTGTACTTGGCGGCCGGATCGATCGACATGGACGGCGGTGCTGGGTATTGTTTGGACATAGTTTTAGTGTAGCGTTCACACGAGTGTGAACGCGGCACGCAGGAGTGCGTGCGCCACGGTCAGAGGCGCAGATCGCGGCCGGTCATTTCCTTGGGCTGCTTTTCGTCCATGAATCCCAGAACAGTGGGCGAGATATCCTGCAGCGCGCCGCTCGATCGCAGCATGACACGCGAATCGCTCACCAAGATGAACGGCACCGGATTCGTGGTGTGATACGTGTGCGGACCCTTGGTAACTGGATCGATCATGGTCTCGGCATTGCCGTGATCGGCGGTGATCATCCAGGTTCCCCCCGTTCGGCGCAGTGCGGCGTAGATCTGGCCGAGCCCCGCATCCACGGCTTCCACGGCCAGTATGGTGGGCGCCATTTTCCCTGAATGACCCACCATGTCGGCGTTCGCGTAGTTCATAACAATGAAATCGAACTCGCGCTGTTCAATCGCTTTCACCACCACGTCGGTGATGCCTTGCGCGCTCATCTCCGGCTTCAGATCGTAGGTTGCCACCTTGGGAGACGGCACCAGCTCGCGGCTCTCGCCGGGATAAGGCTTCTCGTTACCGCCATTGAAGAAGTAGGTGACGTGCGCGTATTTCTCCGTCTCGGCCACGCGCAGGTTTTTCCAATTCAACTGCGCCATCACGTCGGCCAGGATGTTGTTGGGATGCTCGCGTGGCAGCACGAAAGGAACGTGGAAGGTCTTGTCGTACTCGGTCATGGTGGTGAAATGCAGATTCTTCGGGGCAGCGGATCGCGACGGCTTTTCGAGCGCTGGGTCCATCAGCGCCATGGTCATCTCGCGGCCGCGATCGGCGCGAAAGTTGAAAAAGATACAGGCGTCGTCGTCGCGAATCAAGCCGACCGGCTCGTTGCGGGCATCCACCATGGTGACCGGCTCGATGAATTCGTCGGTGACGCCACGCTCGTAGGATCGTTTCACCGCGGCCACCGGATCATCCGATTTTTCGCCGTCGCCGAGCACCATGGCGCCGAAAGCGCGCTCCATGCGGTCCCAACGCTTGTCGCGATCCATGGCGTAGTAACGGCCGGACACCGTTGCGATTGTGCCTATGCCGATCTGGCGGATCTCTTTCTGAATTTGTTCGATAAATCCGGCGCCGCTTTCGGGTGGCGTATCGCGGCCATCCATGAAGCAGTGGACAAACACGTGTTCCACATTCTGTTTCTTGGCCATTTCGAGCAGCGCATAGAGGTGCTTAAGCAATGAATGCACGCCGCCGTCGCTGCAGAGCCCGATCAAATGCAGACGATGCGTCCTGGCATGCTTCATCGCTTCCAGCAACACGGGATTGTTGAAAAATGTTCCCGACGAGATCATCAGATCGATGCGCGTCACGTCCATGCGGACCACGCGGCCGGCACCGATGTTCAAATGTCCCACTTCGCTGTTGCCCATTTGCCCGACGGGCAAGCCGACCGAGGGCCCGGAAGTTTGCACCAGCGTGTTCGGGTACTCGCGCAGCAGCAAATCGTAAGTGGGCTTGCGCGCGGCGGCAATCGCATTGCCTTCGATGACGGGCGAAAAACCCCAACCGTCCAGAATGGTGAGAACCAGCGGCTTCTTTTGGCCGTGCATTATTGGTGGAATGCCTTCCGGCCGGCGAACTTGGCGTCGCTCGACAGCTCCTCTTCGATGCGGAGGAGCTGATTGTATTTCGCGATGCGGTCCGTGCGGCTGGCCGATCCGGTCTTGATCTGGCCGGCGCGCGTGGCTACCGCCAGGTCGGCGATGAACGCGTCTTCGGTTTCGCCCGAGCGGTGCGAAACGATGTTCGTGTAGTGCGCCGCAGTCGCCATTTGCATAGCCTCCAAAGTTTCGGTGACCGTTCCAATCTGGTTCACCTTGATCAGAATCGAGTTTGCAACTCCCTTTTCGATGCCCTGCGCCAGCCGCTGGGTGTTGGTGACGAACAGGTCGTCACCCACCAGTTGGATCTTCGATCCAAGGGCTTGCGTCATGGTCTTCCAGCCTTCCCAATCATCCTCGGCCATCCCGTCTTCAATGGAAATGATCGGATACTGTTCCACCCATTTGGTCCAAAACTTCACCATCTGATCGGAAGTCCGCTGGCTCTTGTCGGATTTCTTGAAAACATACTTGCCGGACGCCTTGTCGTAAAACTCGCTGGCCGCCGGATCGAGCGCGAGGCCGATTTGCGTGCCGGGCTTGTAGCCCGCCTTGGTTATGGCTTCTAGCACAACGTCGAGCGCCTCTTCGTTCGATTTCAGGTTCGGCGCAAATCCGCCTTCATCGCCCACTGATGTCGAATAGCCGCGCTTCTTCAGCACTCCTTTGAGGGTGTGAAATGTTTCGGCACCCATGCGGAGCGCCTCGGAGAATTTGCTCGCGCCATAGGGGGCGATCATGAACTCCTGCGGGTCCACCGAATTGTCGGCATGCGCGCCGCCGTTGAGGATGTTCATCAATGGAACCGGCAGCAGGTTGGCGCCCACGCCACCTAAATAGCGATAGAGCGGCGTCATCTGAGAATGCGCGGCAGCGCGCGCGGCAGCCATAGACACGGCCAGGATCGCGTTCGCGCCCAGTTTGGCTTTGTTCGGCGTGCCGTCCAGCTGGATCATGGCGTGATCGATGGCGCCTTGGTCCTCCGCTTGCATGCCTGTGACCGCGGGCGCGATCTTCTTAACGATGTTTGCAACGGCCTTGCGCGTACCTTTGCCCAGATAGCGCTTCGGATCGTTGTCGCGCAGCTCAACGGCCTCGTGTTCGCCAGTGGATGCGCCGGAAGGCACCGCGGCCCGGCCAATGGAGCCATCCGCGAGAAGCACATCGGCTTCGACGGTGGGATTGCCACGCGAGTCGAGAATCTCGCGGCCGACAACCTTGACGATTTCCATATGTATTCATTCTGCGGGACGCGCGGAGGGATTGTCCATCGGAAATGCGCGGCCGCGCTTCGATCCGCTAAAATGAAGGGGCCTCGCTTCCAAAGAGAGTTGGGTCTCAAAACCGTTGGATCGAAGTCGCGCCTGGTAACATCTAACTGCATTCAAGCCCAAGGCTGTTGATGGAATTCGATCGTATCCTTTATTCAAAGCTTGCCGTGCTCCTCGCAATGGGCGGTTGTGCCCTCACATCCGGCTGCAATTCCGCGGCCCAGAATCAGCGGCCGGCGGAGGCTGCCGCGCCCGGCGTGGTGGTCACGCAGGTAGAGGCTGCCGACGTGCCGGTGATGTCGGAGTATCCGGCGCAGACCTACGCGCGCAACACGGTTGAGGTGCGCGGGCGCGTGGACGGCTATATCGACAAGTGGCTGTTCCATCCGGGGCAGGAAGTGCACGCGGGCGATGTGCTGTACGTTTTGGATGTGCGCCCCTATGAGGCCGCGGTGGAGCAGGCCAAGGGGAATCTGGCGCAGAGCGAGGCGGATCTCGAGTTCGCCCGCAAACAGGTGGCGCTGCTGCAGGCCGAAGCGAATCTGGCGGCAGCGCAAGCCAACCTGCTAAAAGCCCAGCAGGATTACGATCGCCTGACGCCGCTGGTGAAAGAAGACGCCGCCGCACAACAGGAACTGGACACCGCTGTCGCGGCTTTGCACGCCGGCGAGGCCAACGTGCGGGCCAGCCAGGCCAACGTGGATCAAACGCGGCTCTCCACCGAGACCCAGATTTCTTCCACCGCCGGGAAAATGGACGCGCAACGCGGCGCTCTGCGCACCGCGAGCCTCAACCTGGAATACGCCACCATTCGCGCGCCCATCAGCGGCTTGATCGGCGACACGCTGGTTCCCGTAGGCGGACTGGTGACCGCGAACGCCGCGCAGCCGCTCACGACCATCGTTCCGCTCGATCCCATCTGGGTTCGATTCAAAGTCACCGAGTCGCAATATCTTTCGTTCAAGAAGAACCCCACGCTGCTCCAATCCCCGCTGACGCTGATCCTGGCCGACAACACCGAATTTCCGCCCAAAGGGCGCATCGAAAATACGCTCAACCAAGTGGACCCGAAAACCGGCACGCTCGAATTGCAGGCCAGCTTTCCCAATCCGCAACACACGCTGCTGCCCGGACAGTTCGGCAAGGTGCGCGTCGAGACCGCAGTTACGCCGCAGTGTGATCCTGGTGCCGCAGCGCGCGATTCAGCAACTGCAGAGCGAGCAAACGGTGCTGACGGTGGGGCCCGGTAACAACGTCCAACTCCGCGCCATCACTACCGCCGAGCGCGTGGGCGAGAACTGGATCGTTCAGCAGGGGCTGAAGCCGGGCGACCGCGTCATCGTGGAAGGGCAGCTGAAGGTGCGGCCAGGAACGCGCGTCACGCCAACGCCCTATCATCCGCGAAACCAGCGGGCGGACGTTAATCCAGCATGGCGAGATTTTTCATTGACCGGCCGGTATTCGCCATCGTCATCGCGATCGTAATCGTCATCCTCGGCCTGGTCGCGATTCCCAATCTCCCGATCGCCGCCTTTCCGGAAGTTGTGCCGCCGGTGGTCCAAATCACGGCCAGCTACCTGGGCGGCAATTCGCATCGATCTGGAAAAGACCGTCGCGCAGCCCATCGAAGAACAGCTGGCCGGCTTGGACGGGATGATGTATTTCCTTTCGAGCAGCGCGAACAACGGATCCATCACTATCAATGTCACGTTTCAACTCGGCACCAATCCCGATACCGCCACCGTTCAAACGCAGAACAAAGTGAACATCGCGCTGCCCCGGTTGCCTCCCGAAGTGCAGCGGCAAGGCGTGGTGGTGAAGAAAGTGTCGAGCGCGTTTCTCATGGTGATCGGGCTGATTTCGCCCGACGACCGTTACGATTCGTTGTTCCTGACCAACTACGCGCAGATCAATCTGCTGAACCAGATCGGCAGTCTTCCGGGCGTGGGCGATTCGCGGCTTTCGTCGCAGCAGGTCTACTCGATGCGCGTCTGGGTGGATCCGGACAAGATGGCCAAGCTCGGGCTAACTGCCACCGACATCAACAACGCGATTAATGCGCAGAACCGGCAGAATCCCGCGGGCGCTCTGGGCGAGGCGCCGGCTCCCAACGGAACTGCCTTTCAATATGCGGTCACCGCGCCAGGACGATTGGTGGATCCTGAGCAGTTCGCGGACATCGTGATTCGCGCACAACCGGACGCGTCGCTGCTGCGCATTCGCGATATCGGCAGAGTCGCAGTTAGGCGCGTTCACTTATTCGGGTTTCAGCCGTACCGGCGGCAAGCCTTCCTGCAATGTGATTGTCTTTCTTTCGCCCGGCGCTAACGCGGTGGCAACCTCCAACCAGGTCAACGCGTTCATGAAGCAGGCCAAGCTGAACTTTCCAGCCGGCGTCGATTATCAGACCACCTACGATTCGACGCGCTTCGTGCGCGCCTCCATTCAAGACGTTGTGTTCACGCTGCTGGCCGCGGTGGGCCTGGTCATTTTAGTGGTCTTCATTTTCCTGCAGAATTGGCGCGCGACGTTGATCCCGCTGCTGACCGTGCCGGTGGCCGTCATCGGCGCCATTGCGCTGTTCCCGTTGCTGGGCTTCTCCATCAACATCACCAGCATGTTCGGCCTGGTGCTTTCCATCGGCATCGTGGTGGACGACGCCATCGTGGTGGTGGAAGCCGTGCAGCGCAACATCGACGACGGAATGGCGCCGCATGAAGCGACGGTGCGAGCCATGGACCAGGTGTCCGCGCCGGTAGTGGCCATCGCCTGTATTTTGGCGGCGGTGTTCATTCCGGTGGCGTTCCTGGGCGGAATCAGCGGGCAGATTTATCGCCAGTTCTCGTTGACGATTGCGAGTTCGGTGCTGCTGTCGGCCTTCAGCGCGCTGTCACTCAGCCCGGCGCTGTGCGCGCTGTTGCTGAAGCCGCACAGCAAGTCGCGCGGCCCGCTCGCGTACTGTTTCGGCAAGTTCAATCGGGGATTCGAATGGGCCACCAATCGATATCTGGCGGGCGTGGGCGTTTTGATTCGCCGGTCGGCTCTGGCGCTGGTCGCGCTGGCCGTTTTCTGGGCCGCGGGAGCGTGGCTGTTCAAGATCTTGCCCGCCGGATTTCTTCCCGACGAGGATCAAGCCGCGTACTTCGTGCCCGTTCGCTTGCCCGACGGAGCATCCATCGACCGCACGGACGCCGCCGTGGCGAAGATCGAAGCAGCGGCTGGCCAAAGTCAAAGGCGTGGAGTCCTGGTTCGTGATCGGCGGCAACGATTTCACTACCAATACCGCCGCCTCCAACGTGGCCACCATCGTCGTGGTGACAAAGCCCTGGGAAGAACGCAAATCCAAGGACCTGCAGCTCACTGCGATTCTAGCCGCCTCGCAGCGCGCCTTCGCGGATGTGCCGGAAGCTTTCACCACTGTATTCGGCTTCCCTCCGATTATTGGTTTGAGCAACACCGGTGGATTTCAGTTCATGCTGGAGGACCGCCGCGGCGGCGAGTTGGATCGGCTCAGCAACGTCGGCGATGCGCTGGTGGACGCGGCGCGAAAACGCCCTGAAATTGGCACCGCGGTAAACACTTTCCGTTCCAGCGTCCCCACCTACAGCATCGACATGAATCTGGACAAGCTGGAAACTTTGGGGGTGCCGGTAGCCGACGCCTACAACACGCTGCAAACATTCCTGGGTGGATTGTACGTGAACGACTTCAACCGGTTCAGCCACACCTGGCAGGTGCTGATCCAGGCCGAGCCGGAGTTTCGCAATCAGCCTTCCGACATCGACCGCTTCTACGTGCGCAGCGTTGATGGAAACATGGTGCCGCTCGGCACGCTGGCGTCCATCAAGCCGTCCAGCGGACCGGAGGTTGTGTTCCGCTACAACCGTTTTCGCGCCATTCAAATTCTGGGCGCGCCGGCGCCCGGCGTCAGCTCAGGGCAAGCTATCGACGCCATGGAAAAGGTGGCGGCGGAAACTCTGCCCGCCGGTTACGGCTACGAATGGACCGGCACAACCTATCAGCAAAAGCTGGCGCAAGGACACGAAGGCGTGATCTTCGGCTTCGCCACCGTGCTGGTTTTCCTGTGTCTCGCGGCGCTCTATGAAAGCTGGTCTATCCCGCTGGCCGTGCTGCTGTCGCTGCCCTTGGGACTGTTCGGCGCGCTGCTGGCCGTCTACTTGCGCAACTTTCCGTACGATATTTACACCCAAATCGGCATCGTGACGCTGATCGGACTGGCGGCCAAGAACGCGATCCTGATCGTCGAATTCGCCAAGGAGAGCCACCAGCGCGACCTCATGCCCGTGCGGGAGGCCGCTCTGCACGCCGCCAAGTTGCGGCTGCGGCCCATTCTGATGACGTCGTTCGCGTTCATCCTGGGCGTGGTGCCGCTGTTCATCGCCACCGGAGCGGGTGCGGCCTCGCGCCGTTCGCTCGGAACCGCGGTGTTCGGCGGCATGCTGGCGGCCACACTACTCGCGATCTTTTCGGTGCCGGTCCAATATTACGTAATTGAGACCGTCGTCGAGCGGCGCAAGAAACCAGCGCCGAGCGAGCGCAACCTGTGGAGGCCACCGACTGATGCGGCGCTGGGTTGTTCCTTGCGTTGCCCTGGGTTTGTGCGGTTGCCTGGTGGGACCGAACTACCATCGCCCGGCCGCCAGCTTGCCCGCGGAATTTCCCGGCGTTCAGGCGTCAAAGGAATCGATCGCCGACCAGAAGTGGTTCGATCTTTTCCAGGACGCCACTTTAAAGCAGCTGGTTACGGCCGCGCTGGAGAAGAACTTCGACGTGCAGATCGCAGCGGAGCGAGTGGTTGAGGCTCGCGCGCAATACGGAATCACGCGCGCCAACTTGTTTCCGACTCTGAATGCACAGGCCAGCTACACATCGTCGCGCAGCTCCTCCATAGGTTCGTTCCCCTTCCCGCCGGGAACTCCCGTGGCCTTCAGCTACACCGAAGCCGGTCTCCAACTGTCGTGGGAGCTGGATCTGTGGGGCCGATTGCGGCGTTTGGACGAGGCGGCGCGGGCGCAATATCTGGCGTCGGAAGAAGCGCGAAACGGCGTGATCATTTCGCTGATCTCGGATGTGATGAACACCTATTTCGAGCTGCGGGAACTGGATCTGGAGCTCGAAATCGCGCAGCGCAACAACGACATCGGGCGCGACAACCTGCGATTGATCCAGTTGCGAAAAGATCGCGGCGCGGCCAACGGTCTGGAAGTTCAGCAAGCCAAGCAGTTCCTCTACACCACGACGGCAACTATCCCGAGCGTGGAGCGCTCCATCGCGCAGGCCGAGGACGCATTGAATCTGCTGCTCGCCAAGGCGCCCGCCGAGGTTCCGCGCGGCCAGAAACTGGAACAGATTACCGCGGAGCCCGTTTTGCCGGCCGGTCTTCCTTCGGCGCTGCTGGAGCGCCGCCCCGATATTCGCCAGGCCGAGGACAACCTGATCGCGGCCAACGCCCAGATCGGCGCTGCCCGAGCGCTGTTTTTCCCGGAAATTTCGCTTACCGGCTTCCTGGGCGGCCAGAGCCAACCGCTGGCAATGCTGTTCAGCGGGCCAGCGCGAATGGCGTCCATTGTGCCCTCGGCGCTGCAACCGATTTTCCATGCGGGCCTGCGCGCCGGCGTCCGGCTGACCGAAGCTCAGCAGCGCGAGATGCTGATCGCCTATCAAAAGACCATCTATGGCGCGCTGCGCGAAGTGGCCGACGCCCTAGCCGTCCACACCCGCACGCGCGAACAGCGTGGCGAGGAAGAAAAGCTGGTGGCCGCGCTTTCTGAAAGCGTGCGGCTGTCGAACCTGCGCTATCGAGGCGGGCTGGACAGTTACCTTCAAGTCTTGGATTCCGAGCGGGACTTATTCGCCGGGCAGCTTACGCTGGCGCAGTTGCGGCTGCTGGAATTGCAATCGGTGGTCCAACTCTATCGTGCGCTGGGCGGCGGCTGGCAATAGCACGGTATCCTGACCTTCGACGAATGACTCCCACGCGCGAGTCCCCCGCTGTCGCCGAACGAACGCGGCGGCGCATCAACCGGCGGCTACTGCCGTTCCTGTTTCTGTTGTACATCATCGCGTTCCTGGATCGCATCAACGTCAGCTTTGCCGGCCTGGATATGACGCGCGATCTCGGATTCTCGGATCGCGTCTTCGGACTTGGATCGGGCATCTTCTTCGCCGGCTATGTGCTGCTGGAGATTCCCGGAACGCTGCTGGTGGAGCTGTGGAGCGCCCGCAAATGGATCGCGCGGATCATGATTTCGTGGGGCCTGGTCGGCTCGCTCACAGGACTGATCCACACCGCCCACCAATTCTATTGGGCGCGCTTCATCCTGGGCGTGGCCGAGGCCGGATTCTTTCCGGGAGTGGTGGTTTACTTGACGCACTGGTATCGGGAGCAGGATCGCGCCCGCGCCATGGCACTGTTCATGTCCGCCATCCCGATCGCGCAGGTGATCGGCGCGCCTATTTCCGGCGCTCTGCTGAACATTCACTGGCTGGGTTACGCCGGCTGGCGATGGCTGCTGGTTCTGGAGGGCGTTCCAGCGGTGATCGCCGGATTCGTGGCGCTCCTTTACCTGACCGATCGGCCGCGCGACGCACGCTGGCTGGCTGATGACGAGCGCGAGTGGATCACCGCGGAGTTGGACCGCGAAGCTCGATCGAAAGGGCCGCGGCGATCCGCCTGGGGCGCCATCTGGCGCGTGTTCCAAGATCGCGACGTGATTCTGCTCACTGCGGTCTACTTCCTGGGAGCCTGCGCGCAGTACGGTTTCAGCTTCTGGCTGCCGAAGATGATTCAGAAGCTGTCGGGGCTCGGCTCATTCCAGGTGGCGATGATCGCCGCGCTGCCATTCCTGGCTTCCTGGCCGGCGATGCTGCTATTGAGCTGGAATTCCGACCGAACAGGCGAGCGGCGGTGGCACACGGCAGCGGCCTATCTTGTGCTGGCCGCCGGTTTGGCGGGCAGCATTTGGAGTGGCGAGAACGTCCCCATCGGGATCTTGATGTTTTCTCTCGCGGGCATCGGAATCAGCGCTCGTTTGCCGGCTTTTTGGACCTTGCCGGCCACCCTGCTGGGCGGAGCCTCGGCGGCAGCGGCTGTCGGCGCCATCAACTGTCTGGGCAATCTGGGAGGATTCGTGGGGCCGTATTTACTGGGAGCGCTGAGCACTGCGACGGGCAGCTATTCAACCGGAATCTGGTATCTGACCGGCGCGTCCGTTCTGGCAGCCGTTTTGATCTTACTGGTTCGATCGAAACCAAAACCGCCAGCACGCTAGCTGAGTGCCATCGAGCTAGTGACTTTGGAGAAAATCGTGCTCACCGAGGGCATAATGGCCGGCGGAAGAAACCCCGCCACCACTATCGCGATGGTGGCCGCCAGCAGCGCATACTCGATCAAATCCTGGCCGCGCTGGTCCCTTAACAGAAGTAGCAGCAATCTGCGCATATCGTCCTCCGCCTAATCCTCCACGTGTTTCCATCTTGAACCAGACGCGGGTTACGGGCAACTAAGAAAAAACCGTAGCTGGGTTAGCAAATTCCCTTAATACTAGTAACCTACTGGGCTATCCTGTACGAGCAGATAAGAGTGTCGCTGGATTGGGGGACCAAGCCGGTAACAAACGTGATCACCGCGCCGCTCAGCGTGTAGTCAACCCCGGCCGACATTCGGAGGCCATTCCTATAAACGGCCAGGCTGGTGTTGGGACTGGGTGTGTGGCTAAGCGTGTACGTGGCGTTAACACCGTTGATGGCTCCAGTGGGCGTTTCCTGGTCGACGAACCCCACGCCAGGAATGGTCACCGACAGCCGGTAAGAAGCTAGCAGGACATCGTTGGGCTGCGGCACGGCGCCCGTTTGGAAGGTGAGCGCGTTGGAGGACAGCGTGTAATCACCGCCCTGGGTCAGCAGCAGCCCGTTCCGAAACAGGGCCACGCTAGCGGGTGGATTCGGAACGTTGGCCAGAGTGAATGCGGCGTTCGTTCCGTTGATGGTTCCGGCGGGAACCTCGCCGTCGATGAAAGTGGTGGAGATGCTGGCGCATGGGCCGGAGGTACCATCTACGTGCAGACAATCCGACAGATTGCCAGTGGCCGCGTCGATGGCGCCGGTGGCGTCAATGACCGCCGATCGTGAGATCCCGAAGCTGGTACCTTCGGGTGGCCGCACATTGAGGGCGCTCTGCAGGCCCGTTACGTCGCCGATAGTGATGATGGTCACCACCGCGGGCGCCGATCCGCTGATCGATCCGGGAGCCAGCAGCACGTCCCGCACCCGCAAATTAATTGTGCTCGGAGGGACGGCCCAGGCTTCGTTGTACTCGCGTGACGCCCAAACTGTTGAATTGGACCGTGTAGACGGCGGCGGTGTTTGCATTCGTGGTGGGAACCAGTTGGACGAACAGCACTCCGTTGTTGATGGGGACGTTGAGAGTCTCGGCCGCGACATTGGATGTATCGGAGGCCTCGAAATTGGGCCAGGAGATAACCACAACGCCGTTAAAGAACGTTCCGTCCGCGTTGAAGAGCGTATCGCTGATAGTGGTGAGGGGCGGAGTGGCCCCCAGCTTCGAGCTGAGCGCCAGAGTGCATAGAACAAAGACGCACAGCAGGCACGATCGCAAACGGAACATTCGACCTCCAGGCAAACTGCGGAATCCGGCTCCAGCGTACACACGCCTTCGACGGGCAAGCGAGGTTGACGCGCGCGCTGTGGCGAGCCAACTTTCAGCGTGGCAAAGACTTCGGATGGGAGGAAATTTAGTGGAAGGTCTGTGACTCGGCCCGCAAGTATTCCGCACCGACATAAGGCTGCAGGACTTCGGGCACCAGTACGCTGCCATCGGCTTGCTGATAGTTTTCCACGATCGCCACCCAGGTGCGGCCCACGGCCAGCCCGCTGCCGTTCAGCGTGTGGACGTACTCAGCTTTGCCTTTGCCGGTTTTCGTTCGAATAGAAGCGCGCCGCGCCTGGTAGGCTTCGTAATTGGAGCAGGAGGAGATCTCTTTGTAACCGTTCTGGCCCGGAAGCCAGACTTCGATGTCGTAGGTTTTCGCCGATGCCGCGCTCATGTCGCCGGTGGAAAGAACCACGGTACGGAACGGCAGCCCCAAGCGCTTCAGGATATCTTCGGCGTCCGCGGTCAGCTTCTCGTGTTCATTCCAGCTCTGCTCCGGCAGAGTAAACTTCACCAGCTCCACCTTTTGGAACTGATGCTGCCGGATGATTCCCCGCACATCGCGCCCGTAAGAACCGGCCTCGCTGCGGAAGCACGGCGTGTAGGCGCACAGCGAAATCGGAAGATCGGCGGCGTTCAGGGTTTCGTCGCGAAAAAGATTGGTGACCGGCACTTCGGCGGTGGGCGCGAGCCAGAAGTCGGTGTTCTCGATCTTGAACAGATCGTCCTTGAACTTGGGAAGCTGCCCGGTGCCGAACAGGCTGGCGGAGTTGATCAGGAACGGCGGCAGCACCTCGGTATATCCGTGCTCGCGCGTGTGCACGTCCAGCATGAAGTTGATGAGCGCGCGCTCCAGACGTGCCCCCATGCCCCAGTAAACGGCAAACCGGGCGCCGGTGACTTTGGTGGCGCGCTCCAGATCCAGGATCTTCAGCTCGGGGCCCAGATCCCAATGCGCTTTGGGCGGGAAATCGAACTGGCGGGGCTGACCCCAGCGCCGGACTTCGACATTGTCAGCCTCGCTTTTGCCTATCGGGCACGGATTCGTGCGGGATGTTCGGAACGCCGGCCATTAAATCCGCGGAACGCATCGTCCGCGGCTTTCGCTTTTTGATCCAGCACCGAAACGCGCTCGCCGATGGCGCGCGCTTCTTGCTGGATGGCCATTGGTATCCTGGCCGGCTTTACGCAGCTTGGCCACTTCCGCGCTTTTCGTGTTGACTTGTGCCTTCAATTGCTCGGCTTCAGTCAGAGCAGCGCGGCGTTCGGCATCTAATGCGCGGAACTGCTCCACCTCAAGCTGATACCCGCGCGTGGCCAGACGCTGGGCGATGGAGTCCAGGTTGGCCCGGAAGAAGGCCAGATCATGCATGTCGGGATCTGCGTTGATCTGTGTTCATCTGTGGCCAATTTACCGTTCGTTGATCGGGACCCACTTCTCGCCAACCGGCTTGCCCGTGTAATCCGCTCGCGGCCGGATCAGCCGGTTGTTGCGGTATTGCTCCAGCACGTGCGCGGTCCAACCGGACATGCGGCTGACGGCGAAGATCGGGGTGAACAGGTCAATCGGAATACCCAGCGAATAATAGGTGGACGCCGAATAAAAATCGACGTTCGCATTCAGGTGCTTCTGTTCCTTGATGGTCTCTTCGATCTTCTTCGAGGTGAGATATAAATCCAGGTGACCGGTGCGGCGTCCCAGCTCCTCCGACAACACGCGCAGATGCGTGGCGCGAGGATCTTCGGTGCGATAGACGCGATGGCCAAATCCTGGAATCTTCTTCTTGTTGGCCAGCATGTCCTGCACATGCGCCAGGGCCGTGCGCTCATCGCCCGGCATCCAGCAACATGCGGATCACTTCTTCGTTGGCGCCGCCATGCAGCGGCCCCTTGAGCGCTCCGATTCCGGCGGTCACGGCGGAGTGAATATCGGATAAAGTGGCCGCCACCACGCGCGCGGCAAAGGTGGAAGCGTTCAATTCGTGATCGGCGTGCAGCGTGAGCGCGACATCGAATACCTTCTCCATCAGGTCGTCCGGCTTCTTGCCGGTGAGCGTGTAGAGGAAGTTGGCCGCGAAGCCCAGTTTCGGATCGCCCTCGACCAGCGGTTTCCCGGTCCGCAGGCGATCGAAGGTAGTGACGATGGTGGAGGTCTGCGCCATCAAGCGCGCCGCTTTCTCGACATTCGCTTCAATAGAGTTGTCGCGCGCCTTGGGATCGTAGATCCCTAGCATGGACACCGCCGTACGCAGCACGTCCATCGGGACGCCTTTCGGCACTTTCCCGAGGAATTCGACCACTTCTTTGGGAATCGGGCGGTAGCGAACCAGTTCCGATTTCAGCGCGTCTAACTCAGCTTGCTTCGGCAGCTTGCCGTGCCAAAGCAGGTAGATCACTTCCTCAAACGTCGCGTGTTCGGCCAGCGTGTGGATGTTGAAACCCTGGTAACTGAGAATTCCGAGGTCCCCATCGATGAAACAAATATTCGACTCGGCGGCAACGATTCCTTCAAGCCCCGCTTGTGTGACTGCCATTGAACTCCTAAGCTCCCTGTGTGAAAGTAACGGTTTCAATCGCCTCGGCATAAGCCGTTCGCGGCGTGAAATTTCATTCTACAGAATTCGGCCGATGGCCGGGGGCCGGAAGGCTACGCTTGCGCGGACCGGAGTGATATGGTCAATCGTATTCCAGGCGGATCCAGGTTCGCAACGCTAACCGATGCGCCGAACAACGAAAGAATGCGGTATGCCATGGGAGGGCCCAGCCCCAAGTCCCCGCCAGGAGTGATTGGCTTCGGCAATCGAAAAGAGATCGAAGAATCTTCGCAGGGCAGGGACCGGGATGGTTCTGCCCTGACTCTCGATGATAACCCAGCGTGAATCGGGCATGAACTCACTGGACAGCCGGACGGTTCCGCCCTCTTCGGAGAATTTAACGGCGGTCTCAAAGAGAGCGCTGAAATGCTCTGACCAGCAGTCCTGGTCTCCCACGCACGAGGTCCGGATCCGCCGAGCGGCGGCGCGAGCGTGACTTGGCGTGATGCGGCGAACTCGGCCGCGCTCTCCATGGCGCGGCTCAACGCCGCGCTCAAAGAGACCGGAGCGGATCTGAAGCTGCTCGCCGCTGACGTCGATTTGAGTCAGGAGCAGAGCATCGTCCAGTATCGACAGAATTCTTCGGCGGGATCGTTCGAACATACCCTCGGAGTTCGTTGTTCTCCGCCGTGGCAGGCATTTCTTCCAAAATGAGCTCGCCGACGCCGAGAAGTCCGTTGAGCGGCGTGCGGAACTCGTGCGAGATGAGGTTCAGGAACTCGTTCTTGGAACGATCGAGCATGGTCAGCCGGTCGTTGGCTTCGGCAAGTTCCCGGGTGCGCGCGGCTACCGCCTCCTCCAGGCGCTCGTTCTGCAGCTTCAAGCCTGCTGCAGGTGGTGCAGTTTGAGATGCGTTTCCACGCGGGCATGAACTTCTTCGAATTGGAAAGGCTTGGAGATGTAGTCCACCGCGCCGGACCGGAAAGCCTTCACCTTATCTTCGGTTTCGTTCAGAGCGCTGAGGAAAATGACGGGATGTCTGAGAGCTCCGCGGTCGGACTTTAAGCGTTCGCACACTTCGTAGCCGTTCATCTCCGGCATGTTGATGTCCAGCAGAATCAAGTCCGGCGGATTCTTCATGGCCGCCGCCAGCGCCAGCCTGCCCAGGGGAAACGAACGCACTTCATGCCCTTGCTCGCAGAAGCATGTCTTCCAACAGCTTCAGGTTGGCGGGATTGTCATCCACGATCATGATGTCGCTTTGAGCCAAAGCAACCTTCCTTCATCGGCCGCGGCCTAACTTGCCGTGCTCCAGCAGGGTATGGGAACACGAACATCTATCGATTCCTGCAGCGCCTCGGGCCTTCGCAAAATTTTCCAGGCGCTCAATCCATGTCTCGGTGAGGATGGTTCCCTCCTTGAGGATCAGCAGGTTCCCATCCTGCTCAAAGACATCTCTCTCGAGAACCATGCCGGCGCGAAGCTCTCGAATCGGCAGCCGCCGCAACTTCGAACTCCGCTTGCGCGGGAGAGTAGCCTTCGAGCGCATCCAGCATACGGCCGTCGAATCGGCGCGACAGCCTGAGCTCAGCAAGCGCGGCGCTGGAAGTCGACTCCGCGGTAGATTCTTCGGTCCAACTCCAATGCCAAGTGGAGCATCTGAGCGCCTTGTCTTGACTGCTCCATTGCGAATGGTTCCGCCTCGGGTTCCTGTTGCCCCCGAATGATCTCGGCCACGACTTCCAACCGTGGGATGTTCGAAAGAAGGCGGGCGGCCCTCTCCGGATGGGCGCGAAACATCCGATCCTCGTCGGGCGAGAGATCCTGGCCGCAGTAGGCCCTTTCGAAGACCTCGTCGGGCAGCGCGATACAACCCACCAGGCACAACGTGGCGGCCAGTTCATACTGCCATGGATCCTTGATCTCCATTCGCTTTGTGATCCAGAGCACGATATCCCGAATGGCGCGGGATCGCAACGCCAGCACTGGCGATGTGAGCTGGACCAACTCCCAGAGAGTTCCCACCGCGCCGCCGAGGGTCTTTTCCAGCAGGTCGTGCTCCGCCTGTTGCGCACGCCGTAACTTGAGGTGGGTCTCCACGCGCGCCTGCACTTCTTCGAACTGGAAGGGCTTGGAGATGTAGTCGACTCCTCCCGATCGAAATCCCTTTACCTTGTCTTCGACCGCGTTCAGGGCGCTGAGAAAAATCACCGGAATGCCGGCAAGGCGCGCGCTGGACTTGAGCTGTTCGCATACTTCGTAGCCGTTCATTTCCGGCATATTGATGTCCAGCAGAATCAAGTCCGGCGGTTCCTGGTCCGCCGCCGCGAGCGCCAGCCGGCCCCGTGGAAACGACCGCACCTCGTACCCGTGCTGACGGAGCATGTCTTCCAGCAGCTTCAGGTTCGCGGGATTATCATCCACGATCATGATGTTGCCGTGATGCGCGGCGCCTGTTCCGTTAGCGGCGGCACGCTTCCTCCAGCAATCGCGTCAGGGCATCGTATTCGTACTTGTCGGCGAGCTCCTGCAGAGCGCCTGCGCGGACTCGGCATCTCCGGTCTCGCGCACCTTGAGGATCAGCTTATCCAGGAGTCTCTTGTTGCCGCTCAAGGTCGCGTTGCGGAGTTCTTCGACCAGCTCCCGCGGCAGTTGCCCGAGCCTCTCCGCGCTCAGGGCCTGCGACCCGGCCGCAGGTTGGCCTTCGGCCTCGCTCACTTCCTCGTAGTCATAGGCAATGTTCAGAAGGGCGCGCATCTTCTCGAGCAGTTCGTCCTCACGGCAGGGCTTCGCGAGGAAATCGTCGGCCCCGCTTTGAGCGACGGCTCGACGGTCGTCATCCATGGCGCTGGCGGTCAGAGCGACGATGACCGTTTCCTTTCCACGCGGATCCGCCTTTATTCTTCGAGTCGCCTCCAGCCCGTCCATGACCGGCATATGCACGTCCATCAGAATCAACTGCGGATTCCATTCCTCCCAGATCCGGATGGCTGCCTCGCCGTTATCCGCGCCGCGTACGGAAAAGCCAACGGAAGTCAGCAGTTTCATCAGCCAGTCCCGGTTCTCAGGCTGATCGTCGACGACCAGGATTCTGGGAGCGTTCCTGTCCCGGCTCGGATGCCAATGACGCGGCGAGGAGCAGCTCCGTCTGACGGCTACTCCGGCGTCGCCGCGCTCGATCGGGATCTCGAACCGGAATATCGAGCCGACGCCCGGGTTGCTGGTAACCGTGATATCGCCTCCCATCAGGCGCGCGTATTTGCGGCTGATGGCCAGCCCCAAGCCGGTTCCCTCCTGGCTGTTCAGACCGCGCCTGGTCTGGCTAAACGGCTCGAACAACTTCTTTTGTTCCTCGTCCGAAATGCCCGGACCGGTGTCCTCAACGCGGGCTGACAGCCATAGCTGATCGTCGCTCCTCTGTTCCAAAGTGACGTGCAGCTTGATCTGGCCGCGCTGGGTAAACTTGACGGCGTTTCCCAGAAGGTTGATCAGCACCTGGCGTATCTTGCCTTCGTCCGCCACAACGTACGGCACGGATTCCCCATCCACCGACATTTCGAACCGCAGCGCCTTCGCCTCAGCCCGCAAGCGGAACATGGCTGCCAGATCGTCCAGCAGCCTGGAGAGGTTGAATGTCGCCGGATTGAGCTCGATGCGGCCGGCCTCGATCTTGGACATGTCCAGAACATCGTTGATGAGGGCCAGCAGATGCTCGCCGCTGCGGCCGATGATCTTGAGATTCGCTTTCGCGTCCGCTCCCAGGTCCGGATCCCGCAACATCAACTGGGCGTAACCGAGAATGGCGTTCATCGGCGTGCGGATTTCGTGAGACATGGTCGACAGAAACGTGCTCTTGGCCCGGTTGGCGGCCTCGGCGTCCGCCTTGGCTTGCAGTAATTGCGCGTTGGCGTCGTGAAGCTGCCGGTTGGCGGCCTCCAACTGCTGCCGAGTTGTGGAAAATCTCGGCCTCCATCTGCTCCACGCGGGTGCAGCGGCTCGACGGGCATCGCTCCCGGGCTGCGATTTTTGCCGCACGAACTCGGTCACGTCCACCACGCGATGGATGAAATATTCGATCCGGCGGTCCGCTCCGAGCACGGGGGAGTTCATCGGGCTCCAGTAACGCTCCTCGAAGACGCCGTCGGGCCGGCGGATGTCGTATTTCTGGATGGCCATGGTGTCCGGGGCGCCGGTCTGGCGCACCCGGTCGAGGGATGCGCGCCAGTTGGAAATCGTCGCGTCGGTGCCGGGTTGGTCGGGGAAGACCTCGAAGATGCCGCGGCCGAGGACATCCTCGCGCCTGGTCATCGTGGCCTCAAGGAAGGCGTCGCTGACCGAGACGATCTTCAGGTCGGGTGTGAAGATCAGGAAGAGGCCGGGCAGCGACTCGAAGAGGCCCTGCAATACGGCGCGGCTGCGGCGCAGCTCGTCTTCGACCGCCCGGCGCTCGGTGATATCGCGAATGGCGCCGGAAACCAGCACGCCTTCCTCGGTCTCCAGCGGGCTGAGGCTGATCTCAGTCGGGAAACTCGGTTCCATCCTTGCGCAGCGCGTACAGTTCCACGCCGGCCCCCATGGCCCGCACCCGGGGATCGGCGAAAAAACCCGCGCGGTGCCCCGGATGGTTGTCCCGGAAGCGTTCCGGCACCAGCATCTCAATGGTCTGCCCCAGCAGCTCTTCCCGCCCGTATCCAAACAGCTTCTCCACCTGCGTATTGACCAGGACGATCTTCCCTTCCTGATTCACCACCACCACGGCATCCGGCGCGGCTTCCAGCAGCCCCCGGAACTTCGCCTCCGCCCGCTTCCGCTCGCTGATGTCACGCGCGATGGCGGAGGCCGCCGTGACTTGGCCGCGGGAATTCTTGATGGGAGAAACGGTGAGCGCGACGTCAATCAGCGTGCCGTCCTTTCTCCGCCGCACGGTTTCCTCATTGACGATTTCTCCCCGCTGGAGCTTCGATATGATTTCGGCTAATCTCGTCCGGCGCGGTCGGGCGGAAGCAGAATGGAGATCGGTTTGCCCATGACCTCTTCGGCTGAGTACCCGTAAAGCCGCTCCGCTCCTTTGTTCCAATTGACGATAATTCCCTCCAGCGACTTGCCGATGATGGCGTCATCCGAGTAGTCGACGATGGAGGCAAGTTGCTCGCGGCTCCGTTCCACGCGCTTTCGTTCCGTGATGTCTCGAATGGTGCTGGAAACCAGCGAGCCCTCCTCGGTTTCGAGCGGGCTGAGGCTGATCTCAACCGGGAACTCGGTGCCATCCTTGCGCAGCGCGTACAGTTCCAGGCCGGCTCCCATGGCCCGCACCCGAGGATCGGCGAAGAAATCCGCGCGGTGCCCCGGATGTTTGCTCGCGAAAGCGTTCCGGCACCAACATCTCCATGGTCTGGCCCAGCAGCTCTTCCCGCGCGTATCCAAACAGCTTCTCCACCTGGGTGTTGACCAGGACGATCTTCCCCTCGCGATTCACCACCACCACGGCGTCCGGCGCGGCTTCCAGCAACTCCCGGAACTTCCCCTCCGCCACCAGCCTCTTGGCGGCGGCGCGCAGGTTCTCCTCCGCTTGCCGGCGTTCGGTCACGTCCCAGGTGACGCCGGTGAGCCGCAGTGGCTGTCCGGCTTCGCCGTAATAGACCTTTCCGCGCGTGGCCAGAGACCGGACGGTGCCGTCCGGCCATACCACGCGGAATTCCGTGTTGTATTCCGCGCCGTGTTCGACCGAAGCGGCGACCTCCTGCTGGACACGCTCGCGGTCGTCCGGATGCACCAGCGCGGCAAAACTCCTCGACGGTTTTCGGGAACTGGCCGATCGGAAGGCCGAATTGGATCGAGCAATTCTCATCCGCCTCGATGATGTTCGCCCCGATGTCCCAACTCCAAACCGCGACCCCCGAGGAACGCAGCGTCAGCCGCAAGCGCTCCTCGGTTTCGCGAGTTCTCGCGCGCCACGGGCCTTCATCAGTGCTTGAGCTGAAGGCCTGCGCGAAAACCTCCGGTCCACCATGGATGTCAGGATGGTCAAGCCGAGGACTATCGTCGTGAAGCTGCTGATGACCACGATCCGAGCGAGGAGATCCCCACCGCGTGGCTCAAGCTTTCGGTCAGCGGTGCCGGCATGAAAGTGGCTGCGGCCATACCGGTGTAGTGCATGACGGAGATCGCTGCCCCCATCAAGATCGCGCTGGCCAGCTTCCGCCTGCCCACACCCGTGGCGTCGTCACGCAACTGGAATGTCAGCCAGAGAGCCACCAGCGAAACAAGGACTGCAAGAATCACCGATAACGTCACGAGGTCCGCGGAATAGCGGCACATGGCGGGAAGCCGCATCGCATCCATGCCGATGTAGTGCATCGCCGCGATTCCGATTCCCATCAAGACGCCGCCAATGATGGAGCGCAATAGCCCCATTTCGTTCCGGCTCGCGACCCACAGCGCGATCCCCGACGCGATCATCGCGGCGAGAAGAGACAGCCGACACGGTCGGCCAATCGTAGAGGACCGGGACAGGCAGGCGGTATGCGAGCATCCCGATATAGTGCATGGACCAGATGCCGAGTCCCATAATGGCCGCGCCGCTTGTGAGCCAGACGGATCGTGTGCGTCCGTGCGCGGCTTTGATGCGTCCCGCGAGATCGAGTGCGGCGTAAGAAGCCAATATCGCCAGGAGCACCGACAGAGCGACAAGACGGTAGTCGTAGGAATTGGCTAAAGCTACTTCAGTGGGCATCGTGGGAACCAAACCCGATCTTCGTGCGCTGGGTGCGGGCCGCGGACTTCTTTTGGCAACAAATGCATCGGACATCTACCCGGGGGAGATGGAAAAGCGCCCACTGAAAGCGAGCGTACCGTTGAACCGCATTTTCCTCGGATTGAGCGAAAAGTAACGATACTTGTGGTTGGGATTATGCCATCAATTTCTCGGTGAGGCAAGGCCCGCTGTTGTCGCGAGGGATGGCTGATATGCAACCATGTAATAGCGATAACATTAAAGTATGCACCGCTTCCTGCTGCACAACGACAAAATTCTGGACGCGCATGAGAAGAGCCTGAGCGCGGGTCAGGTGGGCCTGCTAAATGGCTGGGGCGTGTTCAGCACTCTGCGCGTGGCCGACGGGGTGCCGTTCGCGTTTGAGCGACATTGGGAGCGCATGCAGCGCGATGCCGCCAAGATTCACGTTCCGTTTCCAAACGATCCGGCGGATTTTAGGGCGCAGTTGCTGCGATTGGTGGAGGCCAATTCCGCGTGGAACGCAACCTTGCGCGTGATGGTGGTCCGCAATCGCGGCGGATTGTTCGAAGGACCCGACCTGGAGCGAGATTTCGACGTGCTCGCGTTCACCAAAGACTTAAATCCCTGGGGCAACAGTGTCCGGCTGGCCATCAAGCCGAACGCCCGCTACGCCGCGAACGAATTCTCGGGATGCAAGATCTTGTCGTGGTCGCAAAATCTCACGTGGTACGAAGAGGCGCGCAGCACGAGGCTTCGACGAAGCGGTGTTGTTGAACGAGCGCGGAGAGGTGAGCGAATGCACGTCGGCCAACATCTTCGCGGCCACCGGAGGCGAAGTCTGCACACCACCGCTCGATTCCGGCTGCCTGCCGGGCGTGACCAGGGAACTGCTGCTGGACGTGGTGCGGGTCCCCGGCATCAAAGTGATGGAACGGCCGCTCAAACCGGAAGATCTGGAGCGCGCCGATCAGGTTTTCATTACTTCAACGACCAGAGATCTGTTGCCTGCGGTGGCCATCGAGGGACTGAAGGTAAACAACCGTGGAAACGTGCTCGATCCATTGGTGAAGGCGTTGGAGGAATACCGGCAGGAGTATGTGAAGCGCCACGCAGTAGCGTTGACACGAGTGTGAACGCGGCACGCAGGAGTGCGTGCGCCACTATATTCACAATAAAAAAGAAATGGTTCCAAGTGACCCAGGCGGCAATCCGCTCCCTGGCCGGCATGCGCGGCCAGAGCATAGCATGCAACGTGGTGGAAGCCGTATTCTCTTGCTCCCCGCAACCGTCTTTCTTTGACCGGCTACGGCTCAGCGCTCCAGAATTCGCTCGCCTTACCACCTGCTAGAAGCCAACGCCTCGAAACGGCCTTTCGCTCGCCCGCAGCGACTGTTCCCCTTCGGGAACCACCGCGGCGAGGTCAACGCTCCTGGCCTATCTCTTCGGCGAAATTCTAAGCTTTTCTTCCAGCCCGTTCGGCTTTCAAGCTCCCATCCTCTGCCGCGCTCTTCACGCAGCCGGGGATGATCGATCGCTTGAACCCGTTGCCGTCTCGCAAGCCCAGAATTCTCAAACGTCCATCCAACTTTCGCTCCCCTTCGGGACTTTCATCCCTGCTGGATCGAAGCGCTCGGTCGGCGGCTCGATCTGAGAAGCTTACCTTTGTGTCCGGCCCGATAACCCTTCACTCCCCGAACGCGTTAATTAGTCTTATTAACTAAGCGCGCTCGGATCACCGCTCCAGGTTCGCTACCGTTCACCAGGCTTACTGCTCTCTGAACCTCTTGGAACCAGGTCCATGATTGCGCGAAAGCCTGCGGGAGTCAACTGTTAAATGTCGATGACAAAGCCTTTTCCAAGACTTTTATGCATTGTAGAATCAGTAACTTACAGGATTTCCACTGTGGACAAGATGTGGATAAAACAACAGGGGCGGTAGATGTTTCACTCAACCAGGCTCAGAATCGCACCGGTATCGGTGGCCACCCACATATGCTGCGCATCCGGCGCCGCAATGATCGCGCGCTGCGCCACGGCGCGATAATCCACATCCATTTCCTGCCACACTTTCAGATTGCCGCTGTAGAGTATCTTCAGTTTGCCGGGGATGGGAACCTGCGTGGAATTTCCCGGCGGTTCAACGCGTTACCAGGACAGCGCCTCCGTTGCTCAGCAGAGCGATATCGGTGGCGGCGCGATCGCGCTCGGCGAAAATGACGCGTCCGTCGGGAGATCCCAAGGGCGTCTCGAACACGGCGGAGCTAACCGGATACTTGGGATCCGAGTACAGGATGAGCGTCACCGCGAATCCTTTATTGGACATTTTCAACTGAGCCAGTTCGCCATCGATGGGAATGCGTGCCGTAGGTCCACTTCTTGCCGCCGTCCAGGGTTTCCAGCACCGTTACTTTGCCGCTAGCCGCCGATTGCGGCGCCTGGATCCGAGAGAACCGGCGCGGATGCGATCGGCCGCGCCAACGATGACGCCGTGAGGCCCTTGGAACGAGACGATGTCGTAGTTGAGCGCCTGCGCATCGGTAGCCTGGGCGCTCGGCCGCCAGCTGAGTCCCACGTCTTGCCGCCGTCGATAGTCTCCTGCACCAGGCCCTTCAGCCCCGTGATGTAGCCATGATTGGCGATCCAGGAACCAGAGCCTGCAATATCCCTTTGCGCGATTGTACTTTGTTCCAGGACGCGTCCGCCTTCCACCGTGGACCATAGCCCGCGATCGGTGACCATCCAGCCCAGGCTGTCGTTCAAGAAGAAGAGGGAAACCGGACGTTCCTTCACCTCATACTGCGACCAATGCAAGCCACCGTCGCTGGTTACCACCACCGTGCCCTGCTCGTGTCCCTTCTTGTCGTCGATCAACCCGGCGGCAACGCAGTGCCGGGTGGTGGGGCACTCCAGATCCTCAATGGCGAAGTTGGAATCGGCGTGATCGTAAAGGAACTGGATGTTCCAGCGCGGCGCGGCGGAGAGCGGAAAGAGAATTAGCCACAGATCAACACAGATGAACGCGGATAAACATTTTTTCTGAATCTGTGTTTATCTGCGTTCATCCGCGGCCATTTGGTTTTAGCCGTTTGCGCGAACCAGGATCCACGCCACTGTCTCCGTTCGCAGAGCGTCTCGATCTGCGAAAGCATCAGCAGGCAACCCAACTGCTCGCCGACGCTGGTGAGGAGCTCCATTTCGATTCCGGTATGGGAATGGGGATCGCGATGCTGCACATTGATGACGCCTTCCACTCCTCGGCGCGAAAGAACCGGCGCGGAAAGGAAGGCCTCGTAGGTGTCTTCGGGAAGGTCGCTGAAGAACTTGAAACGCGGATCGCGAAACGCTTCTCGGGAAATAGCGAGCAGGCGCTTCTCGCGAGCCACCCAGCCGGTTAAGCCTTCGTTCATCGCCAGCTTCACGTTGCCCACTCCGGATGGGCCCACCGCCGACGGACGATTGCTGGCCCGCAACACCAGCTCACGATTATCGAGCAGGTACAGCAGGCAGGAGTCGCAGTCCATGAACTCCACCACCAGCGTGACCACGCCGTCGAGAGCATCCTGGAGTTTGGTCTGCCGCACCAGGTAGCGGCTGATCTTCTGCAGCAGACGCAACTGCTGTTCGGTGCGCTCCAGGCGCTGTTCTAGTTCCCTTACCCTGGACACGAATACATTATCCCACGCGCCCGCGCGCAAGTCTGACACCGATTTAGGGCGAGCGATCCGATTTTGTTGCAGCGGCTCACCGTAACAACTGAATGACAGACCGCAACGAGCGTAGTACGATGGTTGCATCCATACTAGGGTAGTACGATAGTCGCAAACCGTAATGATTGAACGAGATTGAACCAAGGAGATCTTCCGAATGTGGAACAAACGGAAAGAAGAAGAATATCCGCCGAAATCGCCGGCGACGCCAGCCGCGCCCACTAGCCAAATCAAGGAGAATGCCCCAATGTCGACGAATCCCGCTCCCAGCCATCATCCCACCGAGTCCAGAGGACCAGCGATCATCGGAAAGTCGGTCATGATCAAAGGCCAGATCTTCAGCCGCGAAGACCTGACCATTGACGGCGAGATCGATGGCTCCGTCGAACTGCATGAGCACCGTCTGACGGTGGGTCCGAACGGCAAGCTGCAGGCCGGGAGTGAAGGCGCGCGAAGTGGTGGTGCTGGGCACCATTCACGGAAACGTGGAAGCGTCCGATAAGATCGACATTCGCAAGGACGCCAAGCTGGTAGGCGACATCAAAACCGCTCGCATCGTGATCGAAGATGGAGCCTATTTCAAGGGCAGCATCGACATCGCGCGGCCGGAGGCGGCTAGAACGCCCGCGCCTGCCCAGGCGAAACCGCAGTCCACCAGCGCTGCCGCCTCCAGCACCACGGCGACGCCTGCCACGGCGGCTGCCGGCGATTCGCGCTAGTAATTTGCCCTGATCGCCCGCATAATGACGTTGAAGGAAGGAGTGGAGCTTTGCTGAAGGACCGGTTAAGATCGGAACCGTCTTCACCATCGCTTCACTCGCCACCCAAGAAACCCGGCTCCAGCCAGCCGCAGAATCGCGCCAGCAACGGCCTGGATCAATTTTTCTCTTCGCTACAGGATCAGGAGAGTCTTTCGATCCTGGATTTCTCCGGCGCCAGCCAGGCCAACATCAGCTTCATCACTTCCATGGGGCACCGGATCTATTCCAACGATGCCCTGCGCACCATGGAAGAAGCCTTCGGCAGCGGCGGCGACTTCATCACCAATCAGATCCGATCCGGACCGCGCCGCGCTTTTTCTGCGCGAGAATCTGGAATTTGCGGATCGCACTTTTGACGGCGCGCTTATCTGGGACACGCTGCAGTTCCTGGCCCCGCCCCTGTTGCAGGACACGGTGGACCGGCTGTACCGCATTCTGCGTCCGCAGTCGTCATTGCTGGCGTTTTTCCACGCCGAAGAGAAAGCGCAAACCGCGCCGCTCTACTCCTACCGCATTGTCGAATCGAAGATCATGTCGCTCACGCCGCGCAATCAGGTGCGGCCGGTGCAATACTTCAACAATCGCAGCCTGGAGAAGCTTTTCCAGAAATTCAATTCGGTGAAGTTCTTCCTCACGCGGGATCATTTGCGCGAAGTGATCGTCCGCCGCTGAAGAGACCCACTCCCAAATACCAAGCACCACTCCCTCACGGTCGTGGCTCAGTTACGGCAGCGCGTAAGTCAGCCCAACGTTACCTGCACGGAATTCTTGCGGAAGGCCGGAGGCGGATTGTTGAGATACGAATCAATGAAGCCGGCCGATGCATTCAGCCGCTTGTAAACCGGCATGCTGAGCAGCGCGTTAAAGGCCGCCGAAGAAGCGTTGGTATTATTCCACGTCGGGATGAGAGTCAAGTGCTGGTCCAGCATCAGCCGTGCTTGAATTTGCGGTTGAACGCCTCGGCGAAAATGGAGCCGATCAGATCCAGATCGGGAGCGCCGGAGAACTGCTGGCGGACGTAGCTCACGCTGGCTTTCAGATCCAGCGTCTCATTGGCGCGCTGAATCACCGTGATGCCCATTCCGCCGCTATAGGTCTGCTGCAGGTCCAAGCCTTGCGAGAAGTTGTGATCGAAGGCGCCCTGCCCGAAGACGTACAGGCGCGGGCTGAAGTATTGGTCGCGTTCGGCGTCGCCGTGAAAGATCGAGGTCTTGATGGTGGGCGTCGACGGCTGCGTCACCTCGCCGTATGCCGCGCTGAGATTCAGGCTGGTCCGGTTGCTTGGTTCCAGCCAGTTCTCGGTGGGTATGGCGCGCACCAGGCTGACCGCTCCGGTAAACGACTCGTTGTCTTGGGTAGCATTCACCACCGCGGCGCCGATGGTCACGGTCCCCTTCCAGGCTTCGAAAAATCCGGGCTGGTGCGTGAGAGCATTTTGGAAAGCGGCCTGATCGATAATCAAGCCGGCGTCGGCCACGGGCATCGACTTCGGCGGCTCCGCGGCCAGATGCACCTGCTGATCCTGCACCGACAGCGTGCCTTGCGGGATGCTCGCTGCGTCTGCCCGTTTGCGGAGCCGCACACCCTTGGGAATGACGGCCACCTCGCGGAGCTTTGGAGCTCTTTCACCTTGCTCCAATCCACCGTGATTTCGCCAAGCGCGTCGCTTTTGAACGTCAGCGACGATCCGGAGGATTTCACAAAGTGCCCGGTGAGCCTTTCGCCATCCGTGAACAGGAGGACATCGGCGTCCGGTTTCGCCTGGCCGTCAAGAACAGGAACCCCAACTACAACTAACCAAAGTGCCCCTATCCCGGGTAGACCAATTTGCACATTTTGTATGACGCTGGACGCGCGCCGCGTGCTTCTATTTATTTTACGAGATCGTCGGGAGACACGTTCTTCGGCGCTCCCGCATCTAACAGGAGAGGTGACGAAAGCTATGCTTAAAACACTTACATTCGTTGCCGCAGGAGCGGCAGTACTGGCGACTGGGCTGTGGGCCCAGGAGGAAAATCCCGATCATCGGCTGCGCTCGGCGGCCAGTGTTTTTCACGAAATGATCAGCGCGCCCGATAAAGGCATCCCGCGCGATCTGCTGGAGAAAGCCCAATGCGTCATTATCGTGCCCGGGCTGAAGAAGGCAGGGTTCGTTTTCGGCGCGGATTATGGAAAAGGCTATCGCGGTCTGCCGCCATGAGGGCACCTGGACCGGGCCTGCGGCAATCACTCTAAGCGGCGGCAGCTTCGGCGCGCAGATTGGACTGGAATCCACCGATGTCGTGATGCTGGTGATGGATCGCAAGGGAATGGAGAAGCTGGCTAGCGATAAATTCACCGTTGGCGCGGATGCCTCGGTAGCCGCCGGTCCGGTAGGCAGAACTACTTCTGCCGATACGGACGCCTCACTGCACGCTGAGATCCTGTCGTGGTCGCGCGCTCACGGCGTCTTCGCCGGTATTTCGCTCGACGGGACCGTGGTGAAGAAAGACGGCGGTGAGGATCGGAAGCTTTACGGCCAGGAGGTGAGCGAGCACGCTGTGCTTTATGGCGAAGTGCCTCCACCGGCGGCAGGCAACATTCTGACCTCCGAACTCAATCGCTTTCCCAAAGAACACGCAGAGCGGTAATTACTCCTTCAGGTAACGCCGCAGCTCCTCGGGGCGGAAGCATCGGGCGGCAGCGGTCTCCCGGCTGATGCGTCCGGTCCGCACCATCTCGGCGAGGGATTGCTCCATGGTGATCATTCCCTCGCCGCGCCCGGTGGAAACGGCGCTGTAGAGCTGGTGGTCGTCGCCCTTGCGGATCAAACTGCGGATGCCGCTGCTGGCCATCAGAATTTCCACGGCGGGATAACGCGCGGCCCCATCCCGCGGAGGGAATCAGTTGTTGCGCCACAATCGCCAGCAAGGCCAAGGAGAACTGCTGGCGGATCTGCCCCTGATTGGCCGCCGGGAACGAATCCAGAATCCGTGAAACGGCCTGTGAAGTGTCGTTGGTGTGGAGCGTGGAGAGCACCAGGTGGCCGGTTTCGGCGGCCGTTAGAACGGTAGCGATGGTTTCCGGATCGCGCATCTCTCCCACCAGAATCACATCCGGATTTTGCCGCAGGATGCTCCGCACAGAGCTCGCGAAATCGGGCGCGTCGCGTCCCACTTCGATCTGCTCGATGATGGACTGCCGGTTGGTGTGCAGAAACTCCACCGGATCTTCGATGGTCACCACATGATCGCGACGGTTGGTGTTCACCAAATCCACCAGCGCTGCGAGCGTGGAGCTTTTTCCGCAGCCGGTGGGTCCAGTCACCAGCACTAATCCTTGCCGGGCTTCCGCCAGCCGCCGCAGGAGCGGTGGCAGGTTGAGCGATTCCAGCGTGGGGATGCGCTCGGGCAACAGCCGGAGACTGCCGGCCAGAGTCCCGCGCTGGTAATGGATGTTGGCCCGGAAGCGGCCGATGCCTTCCCGATGAAAGCACAGATCTACCGCGCGGTTGCGCTGCAGTTCCTGCGTTTGAGCCGGAGTTAGCATGGGCAACAGTAAACTGCGCGTGTCCTCGGCCTCCAGGGGCGGGCCACTGGGTTTGGCAAGCTCTCCTCCGATGCGCAGCGTGACGGGCGCGCCCGCGATCAACAATAAATCGGACGCCGTCTGACGCACGGCGATAAGTCAACAATTGATCCAGCGAATCCAGGCTACCCAGGTTCGCCGCTGGCGCGGGCTCGCTCGAGTCGCCGCGAGCGGCCGGAGCGGCACGGTTCAGCTCTGCGACGATTTGGGCCAGCTCTTTTTCGTAGTACGGCACCTATCAGATCCAGTATTAGGTTAATGTTTTTAATGAGCATTGGCTCTCTTGGATGAACCACCGATGGGGCCGCGCGTCCATTTGGTGAGACTCAACAAGTGGTTGAGAGTTAACGGGGAGTAGGGAACACATGAGAGGAGCAGCCATGAAGAAGCCCGGGCAGTTTCAGGTTATCAAATCGCGCGGCAGTCGATCGCGTTGACGTTGTCGGTTCTACTCATTCCGTTCGCATCGGGAATCTTAATGGCAAGTTGGCGGCTATGCGCCGCTGGATCCCATGGCGCTGGATCAATTGGTGGCGCCCGTCGCTTTGTATCCGGACTCGCTGGTGGCGCAGATTTTGACGGCCTCCACGTATCCCCAGCAAGTGACCGATGCGGATAACTGGTCGCAACAAAACGCCGGAATGCCGCCGCAACAGCGCGCCGATGTGGCCAACGGCATGCCTTGGGACCCGAGCGTCAAAGCGCTCACCGCATTTCCTTCCGTGCTGGACAACATGGCGCGCAACTACAATTGGACGTCCTCGCTCGGCAACGCGTACTATAACCAGCCGGGCGATGTGATGAATGCCGTCCAGGCCGCGCGCGTGCAGGCGCAGCAGGCGTGGCTATTTGCGATCCACGCCGCAACAACGCGTGTATTACAACGGCGGGTAGATCCGATTGCTCCCGTGAATCCCGCGGTGGTGTACGTGCCTTACTACAATCCGTGGCGCATTTACGGCGGGTGGGTTTCGCCGTATGGGGGCTATTATGTGGCGCCGGCGCCACCGTGGCGTCGTACTTGGGCTCGGAATCGGATTTGCGGCCGTCGGCATTTCCCTTGGACTGTTTGCGCATTACGGATGGGGTTATAACAGTTGGTCGCCGAATTGGCGCGGCGGCGTGGTGGTCTATAACCACGCAACGTACTATTTCGGCAGCACCACGGTGATACAATCACGGCAACTTCGGCGCCTACAATCGCGGCGTTTTCGAGCATGCGGGGCCGGGCGTTCCGGCGAATTTCCGTCCTCCCGTCACGGCTGCCACTGCGAGGTTTACAGCCAGCCCGAACGTGAGCCGGCCTGCTCCCCCCAACGCGTACAACCGTCCGGCCCCGGCTGCGGCACGGCCATCGGCCCAGAATGACCGGCCAGCCGCCGCAGCGCGCCCTCAATCCGGGCCACCACCGGCTCCTCAGGCTCACGCCGCTCCTTCTCACGCCGCTCCGTCAAACTCAAACGGCCGCGCCGTCGCGCCCGGCGCCGCAGGGACACGCAGCGCAACCGCACGCCCGTCCGGAGGAGCACGAGCACAAGTAGCGGGGCGAAAATCCGCTGGCTCACGCGCACATCCGGTTAGGATTTCCGGGTTAGCAGCTCCAGTTCTTCGGGAGTCCGCGGCCAGTCCTCGCGCAGCAGACGCGATAAAGCGCGATCGGCCAGCAGCTTCCCATTGGTCTGGCAGTGCGGGCAATAGTTGGTTTCGTTGGACGCATAGCGGATGCGCTGGATTTTCGCGCCGCAGCGCACGCAAGGCTCTTTATAGCGTCCATGCGCGGCCATGTTCTCGCGAAAGGCCGTGACCTTTTCCGGAAAGCCGTCGCCGGTTTCGGCGCGCAGCTCGTGTACCCAGCGCAGTGAGCGTGGCTCGCACGGCCGGCGAACAGACGCTCGATTTCTTCGCGCTTCAGCTTCTGCGTTAACGCCAGGGGCGAGAGCCGGGCTTCAAAAAGAATTTCGTCGGAATACGCGTTGCCGATTCCGCTGAACAATCGGGGATCGGTGAGCGCGCGTTTCAGTGTGTGATTTTCGGCCGTCAGCACGGCGCTGAAACGATCGATATCCGCCTCCAACACTTCCAGGCCGCCTGGATCGAGCGCTCTTAGCCCCGCTTCCCCGCGCACCACATGTAACGACGCTCGCTTCTGCGATCCAGCTTCGGTCCACACCAGCGTTCCGTTTGAAAAATCGAAAGCCGCCAGACCGCGCGGGCGGGAGACTTTGGCGCCGCGTTTTTGCCAGTGCAATCGCCCCGCGATCATAAGATGCAGCACCAGCCAGATTTCCTCATCTTGGCCTGAATCCATGCCGATCGCGATGCGCTTCCCCACTCTGCGCAGCTCGCGAACGCGCTTTCCCTCCGCGCTCCCCAGCGGCGGATCGGTGGTGCGCAACAGGAACGGGCTGACCAGGCGGATCTTTTCGAGCACCTGCCCCAGAATGCGCTTCTCCAGCGCCTCGATATAGATCACGATATCCGGGAGTTCGGGCACGGCGGGATAAGACCATGTTACATGGGCCAGCTTTGCGCGCTATAGGTTTTGCAGCAGGTTGCGATAATGCGATAAGCTTGATGAGACGAGTTCGCCACGCTTGCCGGCTCGAGGTCTATCCACGTCGGAAGTGCCTGCAATCCACATGAAGAGCAATCGGCTTCTTTATATCCTGGCGGCCACCGCCCTGGGAGCGAGTTATGCCGGCGGGTCCCGACTTGAAGTCTGTCCAGCATCCGATGTCGGATCTGCACGCAATCGCGAAGTTTTCCATTCCCGGATCTCCCGACTGGGTGGCCATCGGCGACAGCGTTTGGATCTCGAATAATCCGAAGAACAATATTTCGCAGCTCGACCCCAAAACGAATCAGAGTCGGCGCGGTGATCACGGTGGCGAAGACTCCGTGCTCCGGGTTGGCCATCGCTTTCGGCAGCGTCTGGGTGCCGATTTGCAGTGACGGATCGGTTCAGCGCGTGGATGCCAAGTCGCAAAAGATTGTCGCATCCATTCCTTCGGGCGTCGCGAACACGGAAGGTGGAATTACGGCCGGGGACGGCAGCATCTGGATGCCTTCCGATGCCGCCGGCGTGCTCTCCCGCATCGATCCAGCCACGAACAAGGTAGTGTCGAAGATTTCCGATTCCCGCCAGGTTCGTTCACCGCCGCGTTTGACGTCGGGCTCGGTCTGGATCACCAGCACGAAAGGCAATCTCCTTACCCGCGTGGACGCGAAGACGCGAAAAGGTGGTCGCGAAAATTCCGGTAGGGCCCGACGCCGCGATTCCTGGCCACTGGATTGGGCAGCATTTGGACGCTCAATCAGGGCGACGGCAGCGTGTCGCGCATCGATCCCGCAACCAACAAAGTATCCGCGACCATCGAAGTCGGCGTGCCTGGCGCGGGCGGCGATATCGCGGTAGGGGAAGGCGCCGTTTGGGTGACGGCCATCGGCAAGCCGCTCTCGAAGATCGATCCGGCTACAAACCGCGTGGTCACGCAATACGTCGGAAAAGGCGGCGACGCATTGCGAGTGGGCCTCGGCTCGTTGTGGCTCTCCAATCACGAATTTCATGAAGTGTGGAGGATAGACCCGAAGGGTCTTTAAAAGAATGGATCCGAAGGGTCTTTGACATGAAGTACGCCATCGCTATCTGCTCTCTGTTCTGGTTTCCGCGTTCGCGCAGGCGCCCGCGCCCGCTGCATCTGCGCTGCGCAAGACCCGATTTCTTCGAGAACAAAGTGCGCCCGGTTCTGGCGGAAAATTGTTACGACTGTCACACCTCGGCCGAAATGGGCGGGCTGCGCGTCGACTCTCGAGAGCGGCTGCTGCAAGGCGGTAAATCGGGTCCGGCGTTGATGCCGGGAGATCCCGACAAGAGCCTATTGATCCAGGCTGTACGGCAAACTGGCGATCTCAAGATGCCGAAGGGCGGAAAACTGAAGCCCGCCGAAGTGCAAGCCCTCACGGACTGGGTGAAAATGGGCGCGCCGTGGCCGGAAGCCAAGGTGACCGCGGCGCCGAGTTCGCCCGACAAGGTGATCACGCCGGAACAGCGCGCGTTCTGGTCGTTTCAGCCGCTGAAAGATCCAGCCATTCCCGCAGTGAAGGAGAAATCCTGGGCAAAGACAAATATCGACCATTTTGTTCTGGCCAAGCTGGAAGCGAAAGGCATGAAGCCCGTGGCTGCGGCGGACCGGCGGGCGCTGATTCGCCGCGTCACGCTGGACTTGATCGGCCTGCCGCCCACGCCCGAGGAAGTGGACGCGTTCGTCAGCTGACAAATCGCCCAACGCGTATGAGAAGGTTGTGGACCGGCTGCTTGCGTCGCCGCGTTACGGCGAGCGCTGGGGCCGTCATTGGTTGGATGTGGCGCGCTACGCCGAAGACGACGTGCGTGGCCTGGATCCCAAGGATCGCGGCTACATGCCGTTCTCAGGCGCGTACGTCTATCGCGACTGGGTGATCCAGGCATTCAATGACGACATGCCGTACGGCGAGTTTTTGAAGGCGCAGCTGGCGGGGATCTCATGGATGGGCAAGCTCCGCGACAAAGCTGTCGCAGGCACCGCGATCATGGGCCAAGGTCCGTGGTGGTGGGATCAGGCGGAGCCGGTACAAGGCCGCGCCGACGAGCGCAACGAGCGAATCGACATGGTCACGCGGGGCATGCTGGGGCTCACCGTGGCCTGCGCGCGCTGCCACGATCACAAGTACGATCCGATCTCGCAAAAGGATTATTACTCGCTCGCGGCCGTGTTCTTGAACACCACGTATCACGAATATCCCGCTACGTCTCCCGCCGAAATGGCGGTCTGGGAGAAGGAGCAGAAGGTCATCGACGACAAGGAAGAAGTCCCTCGATGAGTTCATGGAGAAGCAAAGCGACCTGTATTCGCGAGATGCTGGCGCAAAAGACCTCGAAGTATATGGTGGCTGCCTGGCAAGTGACCGGAGAACCGAAGAAGAAGGTGGCCGAAGCGGCGGTGGATCAAAAAGTGGATCCCGAGATGCTGGAGCGCTGGATCAAGTTCCTGGCCAAGCCGCCCAAGCACTATTCCTACCTGCGTGACTGGCAGGATCATGGTGAAGTGCGGCGGCACGCTGGAGCAGGCGCAGTTCCTGGCGGACTATTTCCAAAATCTGGTTCTCTCCGTGGCCAGGGACGCCGCGGCGCTCGAAGGAAGAGAACGACATCATCAAGGCCAAGGCAGGCGTTCGCAAGAAGCCGCGCCGCGATTCTTATCCCAACGAGTTCGAAACCAACGATCAGTTCTGCCCAGGGTGCGACCTGGAGCTGAAAACCATGCCGATCGAGCCGACGAATCTGTATCTGGACGTGTATCAAGGCCGATCAGGATTCGGAAAGCGATACACGGCCCGATCCGGGTCTGTTGTCGCTGCGCGATTGGGCGCTGGAGCGGCATTTTTCGGCCGAAGTGACCGAGCACGTCGCGACCTTGCGCGCTGAAATCGAGGCGCTGAAGAAAGCCCAAGCGCCGTATCCGTTCCTGCATGGCGCCAGCGACACCAAGACCATGAAAGAGATGCACGTGAACGTGCGCGGCAATCCGCACACGCTGGGCGACCCGGTGCCGGAACGTTTTCTGTCGGTTTTGTCGCCGCCCGATCCCAAGCCGTTTTCAAAAGGCAGCGGCCGTCTGGAGCTGGCCGACGCGATCGTGGCCAGTCCCATTGCCGCGCGCGTGATCGTGAATCGCGTGTGGAAGTGGCACTTCGGATCGGGCATCGTGGAAACACCGGATAATTTCGGCAAGATGGGCGATCCGCCTTCCGATCCGGAACTGCTCGAGTATCTGGCCAGCAGTTTCGTCAAGAACGGCATGTCGATCAAGAAGCTGCATCGCGAGATTCTGCTTTCGTCCACCTATCAACTCAGCACGGAATCGTCGCCCGAGAACGCCGAGAAAGACGGCGCCAACCGGCTATATTGGCGCGCCAACCGCCAGCGCCTGGACGCCGAGGCCATCCGCGATTCGCTGCTCTTCGTCTCCGGAGCCTTGGACCTGAAGAAGACCGGCGGGCCATCCACGGATTTTGCCGACGACAACTATCCGCCGCACGGTGTACTGCAAAATCAGCCGTTACCGGCTGGACAATTTTCTGCAGGTGTTCGATTATCCGAATCCGTCGTTCACCGCCGAGCAGCGCTTCACCACCAACGTTCCGCTGCAGCGCCTGTATTTCATGAACAGCAGTTTCGTTTACAAACAGGCCGAGACGTTCGCCAAGCGCGTGTATGACGAAGCTAACGATACGGCGCGGATTCAGAAGGCTTATCGCATTCTGTTCGGCCGCCCGCCGAGCGAAGCGGAAACAAAGGCCGGGCTGGACTTCTTCGCAGGCCCATCCGGAAACGCCCGGAGACCAGGTAGCGGGGCAGCCGACCACGGCCTGGAATGAGTATTCGCGCGTGCTGCTGAGCTCGAACGAATTTGAGTTTGTGAATTAGGAGGGAACCACGACTATGTTGCATTTACCGGCCCGCCCGCCGCTCTCGCGGCGCGAAGCATTGTGCAGGATGGGCAGCGGCTTCGGCATGCTGAGCTTCGCCAGCCTGATCGGCGAGTCGCTCGCCAAAGCCGACGCAACGCCCGTGCAGGGAGTGGCCAGCGCGCGTATTCCCAACTTCAAGCCCAAGGCCAAGCACGTTATTTTCCTGTTCATGAACGGCGGCGCGTCGCAGATCGACACCTTCGATTACAAGCCGATGCTGGAGAAGTACAACGGCCAGCCGCTGCCGGGCGCGATTCCCGATCACGAGCGCAAGACCGGCAACCTGATGCAGTCGCCGTTTTCGTTCAAGAAGTACGGCCAGAGCGGGATCGACGTCAGCGAAGTGTTCCCGCAGTTGGGCGAGTGCGTCGACGACATGTGCCTGATCAAGTCGATGTATACCGACATCCCCAATCACGAGCCGTCGCTGCTGATGATGAACGTCGGCCATATCCAGCCGGGACGGCCGTCCATGGGCGCGTGGCTGACCTACGGGCTGGGCACCGAGAACAAGAATTTGCCCGGCTTCGTGGTGCTATGCCCGGAAGTGCCCACCACCGTTGGGCCGCCGCTGTGGAACTCGGCGTTTCTTCCTCCGATGTACCAGGGAACGTTCATTTCCGACAACGTCCGCGACAAGAAGTTCGATCCGGAAAAACTGATCCCCAACATCCGCAACGACAAGTTCGATCTGAAGCAGCAGAAGAGCGAGCTGGATCTGCTGAGCAAGCTGGATCGCCTGCAGATGGACCAGGAGCACGCCGACGATCCGCAGCTCGACGCCACGCTGCAGTCCATGGAAACCGCCTATCGGATGCAGACCGAAGCGCCCGACGTCTTCGATGTGCGCAAAGAGAGCGAAGCCACCATCAAGCTGTACGGCGAGGGAAGCACGGCTCGTGGCTGTCTGACGGCGGCGCGCCTGATTGAGCGCGGAGTCCGCATGGTGCAGGTGTATTACGCCAAGGGCGATCCCTGGGATCATCATTTCGACATCGAACTGCATCGCAAGACCGGCAAGGATTCCGATCAGCCGTTCGCCGCGCTGATCAAGGATTTGAAATCGCGCGGTCTCTTGGACGAGACGTTGATCGTGTGCGGCTCCGAGTTCGGCCGGACGCCGGTGGTGGAAGTGGGCAGCGGATTCATGGGCGGCCAGGTGCACAACGGCCGCGATCATAATCCGCACGGGTTCACCGTCTGGCTGGCCGGCGGCGGCGTGAAGGGCGGCATGACGTACGGCGCCACCGATGATTTCGGATGGAAAGGCGTGGACAAGCGGGTGCACGTGCACGACCTGCACGCCACCATCCTCTACCTGATGGGCATCGACCATACCAAGCTTACATACCGTTACAGCGGACGGGATTTCCGCCTGACGGACGTTGCCGGGAACGTCATCCACGACATCATTGCTTAACTGCTTCGTGGCCCCACAGCTTCGGGCCGTCCTTCATTAAGGACATCGCTCTTCAAACCGCTTGACAGGGCGATGAGCGGGCATGATAATGAGAAAACTGCCGTAGTGGGGTTCCTGAGTTCTTAGTGTTTTTCCGTGCGGGTTTCTTATCGCCGCACCACCCCAGCAGCTGATTCAACTCTTCGCTGAGTCCTTTCGCCGCACTGTTTCGCGGCCCTCTCGCCCTGTCGGCGTCCCGAGCCCGTCGCTCCATGGCAACTTTCAAATTCCCAGTTGGAGGAGAGTTAAATGTTCACAAGGAACTTTGTACGGAATTCTTGGCGAAATCTCTGGGCGGGACTGAGCTTGCTGGCCGCGATCTCATTCGTCGCGGTATCGATGCTGCAGGCACAATCCACCAGTTCCTTGCGCGGCGTTATCACCGACGCGCAGGGTGCGGTGGTGCCGGGCGCGGTGGTTGCGCTGAGCAGTGCCGCCACGGGAGCATCCAGGCAGGTGGTTACCGACAACACCGGAACATATCAGTTCCTCCAGGAAATGCCGGGCGAGTTCACCTTGTCGGTCACCAAGCCGGGCTTCGCGAAAGCGACCCAGGACCACGTCGTGTTGCAGATCAACACTCCCGCGACCCTCAATATTCAACTGGAAGTCGGAACTACGGGTCAAACGGTCAACGTTACCGCGGAAGCTTCGACTAGTCAGCACCTCCGACGCATCGGTGGGCAATGCCTTTACCGAGCATTCGATCCGGCAGCTGCCGCTCGACACGCGCAACGTGGTGGAACTGCTGAGCCTGCAACCGGGCGTCACGTCCCAGGGCGAAGTGATGGGATCACGCCGCGATCAAAACAACATCGTCCTCGACGGCGTGGATGTGAACGATAACGAAAACTCGGGTATCGGAGGCCAAGCCGACGTTGGATCCCAGCAGGGTTCTAACGCGCACCGGCCAGACCGGCATCGCCGGGTTCAATTCCGTGCTGCCGATTCCGCTAGATTCCGTCCAGGAGTTTCGCGTTACCGTCGCCGGCCAAGGCGCCGACGAGGGCCGGTCGTCGGGCGGCCAAGTAGTGCTGGTCACCAAGAGCGGCACCAATCAGCTGCACGGCTCGGCGTACGAATACAACCGCAACACCATTACCGCCGCCAACAGTTGGTTCAACGATCGCGACGGCGTTCCCGTCACCCCCCTCAACCGCAACCAGTTCGGCGCGTCGCTGGGAGGGCGGATTAAGAAAGACCGGATTTTCTATTTCTTCAATTACGAGCGCCGTATCGACGCCAGTTCTCAGGCGGTGGAGCGCATGGTTCCCACCGAGAACTTGAAACAGGGCATCTTGACGTTTGCCGATGCGAACCGAAACACCTATACGCTCAATCCGGCGCAGATCAAGCAGATCGACCCGCTGGGCATCGGCCTCAATCAGGCGTATCTCAACATTCTGAAACAGTACCCCGTTGGCAACGATCCCGCTTATGGAGCGGACGGCGGCTTGAATTTCACCGGCTTCCGCTTCAACGCTCCCGACGCGTTGGACAATCGCGCCTATGTGGGGAAGATGGATTTCATTCTGGACAGCGCCGCCAAGCACACGCTCTCCGTCCGCGGCACGCTCTCCAACGCGAATCAAGATCATCCCCGCCGCTCTGGCGCAGTTTCCGGGCCAGCAACCTGCCAGTGAGCTGTTGAACAACAGCAAAGGGATCTCGGCGACTTATACCGCGATTTTGACGCCGAGCTTGATCAATAACTTCACCTTCGGCTACACGCGCCAGGGTTTGGCCTACTCGGGAACCACTGGCGATGCATTTCAGCTGTATCCGCTCGACGCGCTTCCGAACTACAACGCGCGCGCCAACGGACGCATTCTGCCGGTCAACAACATCGTGGACACGCTTACTTGGACCAAGGGCAAGCACACCATTACCACCGGCCTCAATTTCCGCATCATGACGAACAACAAGTTCACCTACTCGCAGTCCTACCCCAGCTACGGATTCAATAACAGCGTGCTGGTGGGGCTGGGCGAGGATATTCAGACCGACCTGACCAATTACATGGCGGCCAAGACCGGCAATGCCAACTTCCAGCTCGAATGATCCGTCCAACGACTCGTCGGCCCTGGGAATCTTGCTGGGCTTGGTCAACAACACGCAAATCACCTATCAAGTCGGAAAGGGCGGCGCCTTGCTGCCGCAAGGAGCGCCGGATGCGCGCGCGTTCGCCATGCGCGAGTACGAGGGGTTCGTTAGCGATCAATGGCGTGCATCGCGCGAACTGACTCTCACGTTTGGATTACGCTACACCAATGACCCCGCCGCCTTATGAGGCAAACGGCCTGCAAGTGGCTCCCACCATCGGGCTGAATCAATATTTCGCGCAGCGCGATTATCTGGGATCGGCCTGGGCGTTCCTTCCAACGCCATGCCCAATGCGATCCTGAGCTACGCGCTCAATGGCCCGGCGAACGGCAAACCGAGTTGGTACAATCCCGACGACAACAACTTCGGTCCGCGCTTCTGCCTTGGCCTATAGTCCCAAGGATCGCGGCGGACTGCTGCAAAAGATTTTTGGCAACGGCGGCGTCATTCCGCGCGGGCGGCGCCATGCTTTACGATCGCTTCGGCAGCGAACTGATCACCGAATTCGACCAATTTGGTTCGTTTGGCTTGGCCACCACGCTGGGCAATCCGCTCTCGTACAATTTCACAACTTCGCCACGCTATAACGGCACGGTGCCGGCGCTCCCAGCGGCTCCCACCACGGGCTTCCCCTACACTCCACCCGACATTAATGCCATCGAAGGCGAGTTCCAGGGAATCTATCCGGACTTGAAGTCGCCGTATTCCATCCTGCTGAATGCGTCGTTTGCGCGGCGAATTGCCCGGCAAATTGACGCTGGAAGTATCCTATGCCGGGCAGGCTGTCCCGCAAGCTGCTGCTGCAGGGCGATGTGTACACGCCGCTCGAAAATCTCAAGGACCCGGTGTCCGGCCAGACCTGGCTGACCAGCATGACGTCGATCCGGAATACTTACAACATCATCTGTGCCTCCATGGGCGTGACAACACGCAGAATTGCGATCCCGGCACCAGCGGCGCAGGCGGTAATGGCCAATCCTTCGTTGGTGCCGAACAATCCGTACATTCAGGATATGTTCGCCCGCCGTTGCCAACGCGTTCTTCCCCGGCAGCGCTTCCGCCAACTATTTCTATGGCATTTATGGCGTGTACGGCGGCAGCTATCTGGACATGCTGCACTCAGTCGGACCGGATTCCGGGTGAGTACACCGCGCCCGGCACCTGCGCCTCCAAATTCGGCTGCTACACGTTCTTCGCTCCGCAGGGAAGCTCGATGCCCACCTGGATGAACGCCGGCGACGCGAATTATCACGCTGCTGACCGTCAGCTTGCGGCACGCCTTCAGCCAGGGGGTTTCCTTCGACTTCAATTACACGCTTTCGCATTCCATCGACAATGCGTCGGCCGCCGAGGGCTCCTCCGGCCAGGATGGCGCGGTGATCCAAAACATATTCAATCCGGGCGAATTTCGCGGCTCGTCCGATTTCGACATCCGCAATCAGGTGAACATCGACGTGGTATACGAATTGCCCGTGGGCAAGGGCAAGCCGTTCTGGAGCAGCGCTCCGGGGTGGGCGAACGAGATTTTCGGCGGCTGGCAGATTTCGAGCATCATGCGCTTCTCCAGCGGACTGCCCACCGTCGTTCAGGGCAACTACACCTGGGACACCAACTACTGGCAGAATACGCTGGCCATTCCTACCGGGCCGTTCAAGGTAACGAACGGATATCGACAGCAACGGCAACCCGAGCCTATTCTCCAACAGTCAACGCTGCAAATGATTTCGCGGACGCTTATCCTGGGAACGTCGGGCACTCGAGCGCTGGTGCGTCTGGCCGGCATGATCAACTTCGACATCGGCGTCGCGAAGTCTTTCCCGCTGCCCTGGGAAGGGCACCGCATCCAGTTCCGCGCCGAAGCCTATAATGCGTTTAACAATGTGAACTTCATCCAACCCAGCCTGGCGTTGTACAATCCCGGCACTTTCGGCGAATATCAGAGCACCATGCCGCCGCGCGAGATGCAGTTCGCTTTACGCTATGAATTTTAGGCGCGTCCGGCGCTCTCTTGCTGCTTCTCCTGGCCGTGAGTGGCGTGCTACTTTACGCCACCACGGTTCTGGATTACATCCCGCTCTCCATCGACGGCAAGCCGGTTCCGCTCGCCTCCTATCGCGGCAAGGTGCTGCTGATCGTCAATGTGGCCAGCCATAGCATCTTCACGCCCCAATATGAGGGTCTTCAAACCTTGTACACCAAGTACAAGGATCAGGGGCTGGTGGTCCTCGCCTTCCCGAGCGATGACTTCGGCAAAGAAGAGCCCGATGGCAACGACGCCATCAAGAAGTTCGCCGTAGCGAAATATAAGGTGACCTTCCCGATGTTCGCGAAAGTCTCCCTCGCGGGCGAGCATATGGCGCCGCTCTATCAGTTCCTGACCGACAAGACGGCCAATCCCACCACCGGCGGACCCATTCGCTGGAACTTCACGAAATTCCTGGTGGACCATGAAGGCAAGCTCGTTGCGCGCTTTGAGCCGGACGTCACGCCGGATTCCCCGGAGCTTGCCGTCGCCATCGAGAAGGCTCTGCGCGGTGAAAAAGACAAACACGAAGGCGAAAGAGCATTTCAAACACTTCCCGCCGGTGCGCGCAATCTTGTTGCGATATACTGAGAGATCCAACCGGCCATGTAGCCACGTTGTGCCCTGCTGCACCGGCGGTTGAGATGCGAAAACTTTTACTAATCCCTCCCTCCCTGCTTCTCCTGACAGGCTCCCTTTGCTTTGCACCTTCGGAGAGCGCAGCCGGAAATGCCCCCTCGTTCACGCTCGGCTGGTCCGTGTACGTCGGCTGGGACCCTTACCAGTACATGGCTAAATCCGGGCTGCTGAAGAAATGGGCGGATAAGTACGGCGTCGCCATCAAAGTGCAGCGCTTCGATTATGCGCCATCGCTGGACGCCTTTGTCGCCAAGAACATCGACGCCTGCGCGATGACCAACATGGAGGCGCTCGACATGCCCGCGGCCGCCGGCGTCGACACCACGTCCATCATCGTCGGCGATTATTCGAACGGCAACGACGCCGTGTTGGTGCGGCACAACCTCACGCTGGGCCAGATCCCCGGCAAGCGCGTGCTGCTGGTGGAGAAGACAGTGTCGCAATATTTGTTTGAGCGCGCCATGGCGATCAACAATCTCTCGGGCGACTTGAAGCGCGTGAAATACGTGAACACTTCGGATTCCGACATCGCCGGAGCGTTCTTGAGCGATACCAGCCAGGACGTGGTGGTCACCTGGAAGCCGCTGGTCTCGCAGATTCTCAAAGGCAAAGGGATCACCAAGATTTTCGACTCGTCGAAGATTCCCGGCGAAATTCTGGACTTGATGGTGGTGCGCACCGAAGTTCTGAACCGGCCCGACGGCTCCGGCCAGCGCTTCGCCAAAGCAATCGCGGGGGCCTGGTACGAACTGACCGCGCAGATGGCCAAGCCGGGTCCCGAAGGCGACAAGGTGCTTGCGTCCATTGCCGAAGTCTCCGAAGACACGCTGGCGTCCTACAAAGAACAACTCGCCACCACGCATTTGTTTTACACCGCACCCGCCGCGTTGGAAATGACCAAATCGGATCAGCTGAAAAAGACCATGGAGCTGGTGCGCCAGTTCTGTTTCTCGCATGGATTGCTGGGCGATAAGACCAGCTCGCCCGACGATGTGGCCATTCGCTTTCCTGACGGCGCCATCCAGGGCAAGAAGGATCGGGTGCGCTTGCGCTTCGACGCATCCTACATGGATATGGCCGCCGCTGGGAAGCTATGAGCATCCTGCAGATTCATGCGCAGCCCTCGCGCACTACGGTCTGGATTCTCTCCTGGTTCTTATTTGCAACGGGCATCGTGAGTTACTTCTGGGTCTCTCGCGGCCGTCATCTCGACAATCCGGACGATCGCGTGATGCCCACCTTGCGCCAAATGGGTCGGGCTTTCTCCGACGCCACGCTGAAACCGGCGGAAGATGACGAAGTGTCGGCCAACGCCGATCAACAATCGCTGGCCGCTAAAATTCGCAGCAGCATGCTCTGGAAGGACACTGTGGCAACCAGCCGTCGGTTCCTTATCAGCATGGCGCTGCTGTTTCCCGCGGTTCTGCTCGGATTGCACATGGGCATGTTCCCTTACGTAGGATCGTTTTTCCTGCGCTTCGTGCTGTTCTTCGACAAGATTGTCGCGCTCTCGCTGCTTCCCATTCTGTTCATCGCCTTTGGTATTGACGAGCTGGCGAAGGTGATGCTGATCGTGGTGGGCGTGGCGCCCACCATCATCCTGGATTCCTTTAACCTCACGCGCAGCGTGCCAAAAGAGCAGATTGTCAAGGGCTTTACTTTGGGCGCGGGCGATTTCTCCATCACCTATCGAATCGTTCTCAAGCAAATCTGGCCGCGTGTGTTGAATAGCATCCGGCTCAATTTGAAGTCGGTGATGCTGTTCCTGTTCGCGGGCGAAATGATCGCCTCCCAGGATGGACTGGCTTACCGCATCGCGCTGCTGCGCCGCCATATGGGGATGGACACCATCATTCCTTACGTGCTGTGGGTAGCGTTGCTGCTGTTCTTGGTGGATTTTGGGATGCGAACGTTAAACCGCAAGCTGCATCCCTGGTTTCAGGAGGCCTGACGCCCGTGGCCACGGCGCGAAGCATCTTGGATGACAAAACGGCTCCGGCGAATCTCGAAACGCCCGCGATGATTTCGATCCAGGATGTCGTTGTCGAATACGGCCAGCCCGGAAAGCCGCCTAAACGGATCTTGAATGGCGTCAGCCTGGACATTCATCCGGGCGAGTTCCTCTCCGTCGTGGGACAAACCGGCTGTGGAAAGTCGACCTTGCTGCGGCTGGTGCTGGCCGAGGAAATGCCCACGAGCGGGCAGGTCCTGGTGGAAGGCAGCCCGCGCAAGCAACCCGATCGCCACTGCGGATATGTGCCGCAGAAATATTCGCTCTTTCCGGATCGCACGGTGCTCGAAAATATTACGTTCGGGCTGGAAGTGACCGAGATCGGCGTTCTGGGCAGCTTTTATCCCGCCCGCCGCGCTGCGCCGCCAGGAATTCCGGTCAGAGGCCATCGGTTACCTGCGACGCATGGGTCTGCGGGAATCGGACGCGGTTAAATATCCGCACCAGCTTTCCGGCGGGATGCAGCAGCGCGTGGCCATCGCGCAGGCGCTCATCATGCGGCCCAAGATTCTGCTGATGGATGAAGCCTTCAGCGCGCTCGATCCCGGAACGCGCGCGGGCATGCAGCGGCTGATCAAGGATCTGTGGCGCGAAACCGGCACCACCATTCTTTTCGTGACTCACAACCCGCGCGAAGCCGTGACCCTGGCCACGCGGGTTATCGCTCTGGGCCGCCGTGGCGGAGACGAGGATGGAGCGAACATTGTCCTGGATCTCTCCGTGCCGGAATCCGATGACGACGAGACAATCGCGAGCCTGATCCAGCGCGTGGAACAGACCACCTTCCCGGGCGGAGCGGAAAGCGACGAACAAGCCGGAGCCCCAGAAGCCTGAACTAAGCAAGTACAATCAAAGGTCCATGTCCTTCTACAAGAGCCATGCCCCGAAGTATCGGGAACACACCAGAGAAGTGCAACTGCCGGAACTCGAAGGGATGAAAGCTCTTCTCGAAGAGAGCCGGCTCCCATCGCGGCAATGGGAGGCCGAAGTCCGGCGCGGCAAGGAATTTGGCCTGGAATGCGTCGATTCGATCGAAGACAAGACTGAGATCAGTTGTTTTCAGCGAGGCGAACTGCCGCACTGGTCCGGCATCAACACCTTCCTGAAAACGCCTTACCTGGAAGACGTGCGTAAGGTGGGCGAGTACGACGTGGCGTTCGTCGGCGTGCCGTTCGATATCGGCACAACGTATCGCGCCGGCACCCGCTTCGGTCCGCAGGGCATCCGGCGGATTTCGTCGCTCTACACCACGTACAACTTCGAACTGGGCGTGGATCTGCGCGAATCGCTCAAGATGTGCGATGTCGGCGACATCTTTTGTCCCGCGAACATTACCAAGAGCCACGACCAGATCACGAAGGGTGTCGCGCACATTCTCTCGCAAGGGACGCTGCCGATGATCATGGGCGGCGACCACTCCATCGGCTTCCCCTGCGCGCGCGGCGTGGCGCAGTGCGTGGAAGGCAAGGTCGGCATCATTCATTTGGACCGTCACATCGACACGCAGGAGAAGGACATGGACGAAATCATGCACACTTGTCCCTGGTTCCATGCGACGAACATTCCGAATTGCCCGCCCACGAATTTGGTGCAAGTAGGAATCGGCGGCTGGCAGGTGCCGCGGCCGGGCGTGAAGAAAGGCCGGGAGCGCGGGTCCACGGTGCTCACCATTCAAGACATCGAGCGCATCGGGATCGACAAGACCATCGAGATCGCGCTCGAAGTGGCTTGGAAAGGCGCCAGCGCCGTTTATCTTTCCTTCGACGTCGATTCGGTGGATGCGGGATTCGTTCCTGGAACCGGCTGGCCCGAGCCCGGAGGCTTCCTGCCGCGCGAGGCTCTGGCGATTTTGAAGGGCGTGGCCAAGGAAGGCATCGCCGCCATGGAAGCGGTGGAGGTGTCGCCGCCCTATGACATTTCCGACATCACCGCGCTGGTTGCCGTGCGTGCGATGGTGGACGTGCTGGCACCATGACCAAACATGGCCGGATAGGCGGGAAACTGACGCTGACTCCGGCGTTCCTGCTCGCTACCGATCTCGACCGCGGAGACGCGAGCGCTGTGGCCTCGGCGTGCGAGCCAATTCTCGGTTTCCGGCCGGCTGTGGAACTGGTTTCCGTCGGATGCCTTGTTATCGGCCATCTCTCGCGATGGCCGAAGAGAGATCTTCGTGCTGCCTACCGCGCTCGATTTCAATCTGCTGCAGCGCGAGGCTCTTGGACATGCGATCGTTGAGGGACGCCGCGCGAATCCGCAACTCACCATTCATCACGACGACGTCGACCCGGCGCATCCCTTGGTGGTCCAGGCTCTCGCCGATCAGGTTGCCCGTGCGATTCCGGAGAACGTCCGATCGCCCCAGCACATCGGACTGATCTTGGCCGCCAGCGGCCACGGCGACGCGGGCAGCCGCGCGAATAGTTACCGTCTGATGCGTCTCATATGGGAACAACTCGGTCTCGGCGCCGGCGAAGTAGGATTTGTGCGCCATGCCCAGCCATTTCTCGTGCATACGCTGGAGAAATGCGCCGCAGACGGCCGTTCAATTGGATCGTTCTTCCAGAGTCGCAATGGAGGACCGAGCACGTCGAATTCGCCGCTGTGATCCTTGAGAATTTTCAACGGCAGCATCCCGAGGCAGGCGCTTGGCGCATGGCGGAGCCGCCCGGCGATCATCCTGCCATCACGGCCTGGCTTACGCAACGGATCACACGCTTATGGAACGAGAAGCGCGCACGAGAATCCAGGCGCGTTGTGTCAGCCGAAGCAAAATAGCCCCTCCCCAGAATGCCTGGCCGTAGGCGGGGGCGTAATCGCACGCGTTTCCGATGGCCAACAGATGTCGAGTCTGTTGGAACGAACTCTCCCTTCGGCGAAGCCCGCTCGCGTACTGGTCAAAGTCACCTGGCATGGCTATGCCACTGGAACCTACACGGATCCCGCCGCGCTCGACCTGTTGCTCGGCGCCCTGCCAGCGCCAGCCATCATTCTCGAAGGCCACACCAGCAGTCGAAATCACGAAGACTGCGGATTCGATTGGGAAACCGAATCGCGCGAGCATCGCGCTTGGATCCGCCAGCAGGACGCCGAATATCTGCGCCGCACCGGCCTGGCTGACGTGATTGGCGAAACACTCCGCCGAGTATGTCAACGTGACCGAGGCATATTGGGACGAAGCCGGCGCAGAGTCTCGTGCAGTTATATCCCCCAGGTCCTGCGCCCATTCGCCGGCTGCCCTATGATCAGCTTTGCGAAATTCAAAGGCCCGACGCGGCTTGCGATCTCGAATCTGTTCGGCTTAATTCCAGACCCGCTGCGTTCGAACTGGCATGGACCGAACATCACCTACTTCGCTCGCGTATGTTGCGATGTCGCGAAAACGTACGGCGCGCTGTTCCCAATCATCGGCATCAATGAAGCCCTCTACTCGGCGGTGCGCTGGAACCGCAAAGGCCTCTACCGCAGCCGTTGGGGGAATTATGATTTGATTTCTAACGCCGGATACGTGGCCGCCAGCAGCAATCTCGCTACCGCGGACATCCTGGCCAGCCGGCTGCAAGGGCAGGATGTGAATCGTAGCGCGTTCTTCGACGTGGTCCGGGCGGAACTCGATTGGGATGAAGCGGCCGCGGCCGATTCCCTGCCCTCAGCCGTGCAGTGCCTGTTCGCCTGATGCTCCCACTACTTCAGCTGCAGCAACTTGCCGATAGCGCGTTCCCCATTGGAAACGCGGCGCATTCGTTCGGCCTGGAATCGCTGGTAGATGCTGGCCTTCTGACGGTCCACAACTTGGCTTGGTTTTTGGAGGACTACCTTTCCGAATCGGGAGTACTGGAGGCCGCATATTGCTCGGCGAGTTGTGGATCTGCACTCTCTGAATGGTTCGCTCTCAATGCCGAGCTGGGCGCGCGCAAACTGGCCCGCGAATCTCGCGATGCTTCCTCCGCGATGGGTCGCCGGTTCCTGCGCCTGGCTGCGAACATGTCGGGCGATGAGTTGTTGATCGCCGCATCCGAGGCTGGAGCCGAAGTTCACCTGGCAACTTGTTTCGGCTTGGCCGCCGGCGTCTTCGGGATCGACCCTGCCACGGCGGCCGCGGCTTATCTCCAGCAGTCGATGATGGCGCTGGTTTCCGCGTGCCAGCGTTTGTTGCCACTCGGCCAAACGCAAGCGCACGAGATTCTTTGGAACCTGAAGCCCGCAATCATCGCCGCCGTGGAGCGCAGGGCCGCCGAACCCGCGCTCGCGTGTTCCTTCACGCCGCTGGTAGACCTCGCATCGGCGCGGCATGCCACTCTCTATACGCGCCTGTTCATGAGTTGACGAATGGCGCAGTGTTCGAATCTCCACTTGGCTTTTGAAGCGACCGAGAGCGGCGGGACCATTCTTCGCGTCCGGGAGCAACAGCCGCCCTGGCGCGTGGTGCGGGGCTTTGGTACCCCTTCTGGAGAAACGCTCGCGCACGTGCACAACGTCTCGGGTGGAATTCTCGACACCGATTCACTTTCCTGGCAAGTGGACGTCGGCCCGCGCGCGCAGGCGCAGGTCACCTCTACCGGCGCCATTCGCGTGTATCGCAGCCGATCGGCCGACAGTGGCGCATCGCAGCGCATGCGCGTCTCCATCGCATCGGACGCGTATTTGGAATACTTGCCCGATCAGTTGATCCCGTTTGCCGGCTCCCGCTTCCACCAGATCGCGCGCGTAGAGATCGAACGCGGCGGCTCGCTCATTTGGTGGGATCGCGTGGCGCCCGGCCGTGAAGCGTCCGATGAGATATTCCGCTTCGAGGAGCTCACTACACACTTCGAACTGATCGCAGACGGGCAACCCATCGCGATCGAGCGATGGACCCTGACACCGCTGGCTCAACGCTTGGATTCGATCGCACGCCTGGGACCGTTTCGCCACTTTGCATCTTGCTATGTGTGCCGCGCCGGCGAGCCCCCAGCCTATTGGAAGACCCTCGAAACACAAATGCAAATCATCGCAGACCAGCTTTCCAGCTCTGAGATATTATGGGGGGTGACCTCGCTCAGGGCGCATGGCCTGGTAATCCGCGGCGTCGGGATGAGTGGGCGCGCTCTGGCAAGTGGGCTTGTCGAATTCTGGAAAGCCGCCAAGTGGATTCTTTGTGGCCGGGTCGCCACGCTACCGAGAAAAGTTCACTGATTTTCCAAAGACAGATGAAGGAGGATAGCCGGTGCATCTGACTCCGCGCGAGCAGGAAAAGCTCATGATCTTTACCGCTTCCGAATTGGCCAAGAAGCGGCGCGCGCGCGGCTTGAAGCTGAATTATCCGGAGGCCATGGCGATTCTCTCGGCGGAGATTCTGGAAGCGGCGCGCGACGGCAAGAGCGTTTCGGAAATCATGAGCATGGGCGCCACCATTCTCACGCGCGCGGACGTCATGGATGGCATCGCGGAGATGATTCACGAAGTGCAAGTGGAAGCGACGTTTCCGGACGGAACTAAGCTGGTTACCATTCACGATCCCAATTCAATAGGAGACGCGAAATGCATCCCGGTGAATATTTTCTCGATGACGGCGAAGTGGAATTGAACGCCGGACGCTCGACCGCGCAGGTTGTGGTGAGCAACCGAGGCGACCGCCCCGTGCAGGTCGGCAGCCACTATCACTTCTTCGAAGTGAACGCTGCGCTCGATTTCGATCGCGCGGCGGCTTACGGCATGCGTCTGGATATCGCGGCCGGCACGGCGATCCGGTTTGAGCCGGGCGAGGAGAAAGAAGTTCCGCTGGTGGCGCTGGCCGGCCGGCGCGCCGTGTATGGCCACAACGGAAAAGTGAATGGGGCTTTGAATAAATGAGGATGGGCAAATGAGCGTGAAGATTCCGCGCCGCACTTACGCCGATCTGTACGGGCCCACGCGAGGCGATCGCGTGCGTCTGGCCGACACCGAGCTGATCGCCGAAGTGGAGCAGGATTACGCCGTTTACGGCGATGAGATCACGTTCGGCGGCGGCAAAGTAATTCGCGACGGCATGGGCCAAAGTTCCACGGCTACGCGCGAATCCGAGCACGGCGCGCTGGATCTGGTGATCACCAACGCGCTGATCATCGATCATTGGGGCATCGTGAAGGCCGATATCGGGGTCCGCAACGGCCGCATCGTGAAGATCGGAAAGGCCGGAAATCCGGACACGCAAGCGGGCGTCGATCCGGATCTGGTGGTCGGCGCGTCTACCGAAGTGATCGCCGGCGAAGACAAGATCGTCACCGCCGGCGCGATCGATAGCCACATCCATTTCATCTCGCCGCAGCAGATCTACGAAGCGCTGTCGAACGGCATCACCACCATGATCGGCGGCGGAACGGGTCCGGCCACCGGAACCAACGCGACCACCTGCATGCCGGGGCGATGGAATCTGGCGCAGATGCTTCGCGCGGCCGAAGCCTGGCCGATGAACTTCGGGTTTCTCGGCAAAGGAAACGCCGCGACGCGCGAGCCTCTGGCGGAACAGATTCTCGCGGGCGCCTGCGGCCTGAAGCTGCATGAGGATTGGGGCACCACGCCCGCCGCCATCGACGCCTGTCTGCGCGTGGCCGACGAGTTCGATGTACAGGTGGCCATCCACACCGACACGCTCAACGAAGCGGGATTCGTCGACGACACCATCGCCGCCATCGGCGGGCGAACCATCCACACCTATCACACCGAAGGCGCGGGCGGCGGCCACGCGCCGGACATCATCAAGATCGCTGGACTGCCGAACATTCTGCCGTCTTCCACCAATCCCACGCGTCCGCTGACGGTGAACACCATCGCCGAGCATCTGGACATGCTGATGGTCTGCCATCATCTGAATCCGCTGGTGCCGGAGGACGTCGCGTTCGCCGAAAGCCGCATCCGGCCGGAGACCATCGCGGCCGAAGACATCCTGCACGATCTGGGCGTCTTCAGCATGATTTCGAGCGATTCGCAAGCCATGGGCCGCATCGGCGAAGTGGTCACGCGCACCTGGCAGACCGCGCACAAGATGAAAGTGCAGCGCGGCGCGCTTGCCGGCGATTCGTCGCGCAACGACAACCAGCGCATCAAGCGCTACGTCGCCAAGTACACCATCAATCCGGCCATCACGCACGGAATCGCGAACGAAGTGGGCTCCATCGAACCGGGCAAGCTGGCGGACCTGGTGCTGTGGAATCCGGCTTTGTTCGGGGTCGAAGCCGGAGATGGTGATCAAGGGCGGCTTCATCGCCTGGAGCGTGATGGGCGATGCCAACGCCTCCATTCCGACGCCGCAGCCGGTGCTCTATCGCCCCATGTTCGGATCGTTCGGCGGCGCGCCGCAATCCACCGGCGTCACATTCATTTCGCTGCGCTTCGCTGCCGAATGTAGAAGAGCTGGGCCTGAAGAAGCGGCTGGTACCGGTGCGAAATTGCCGCAAGATCGGAAAGGCCGATATGATTCACAATTCGGCCACGCCCAACATCGAAGTGGATCCGGAAACCTACGAAGTTCGACGCCGACGGCGAACTGCTGACTTGCGAGCCGGCCAGCGTTCTGCCGCTGGCGCAGCGATATTTTCTTTTCTGACCTTTTTGGATTGGAATCATGACCCACAATCACACTCATCGCGCATATCGAATCGGCGTCGCCGGACCAGTGGGCAGCGGGAAAACCGCTCTGGTTCACGTGCTGAGCCAGAGCCTCTGGCCGGCAGTGAACCTCGCCGTGGTGACCAACGACATCTACACCCGCGAGGATGCCGAATTTCTGATCCGTCAAGGCATCTTGCCGCGCCGAGCGAGTCACGGGCGTCGAAACCGGCGGCTGCCCGCACTCCGCCATCCGCGAAGACGCGTCCATGAACCTGGAAGCCATCGAGGAACTGGAGCGCGCGCACGCGGGCCTGGAGCTGGTCTTCATCGAAAGCGGCGGCGATAATCTGGCGGCGGCATTCAGTCCCGGAACTGGTGGACGTTGCCATCTATGTGATCGACGTCGCGGGCGGCGACAAGATCCCGCGTAAAGGCGGACCCGGCATCATGCGCAGCGATCTGCTGGTGATCAATAAAATCGATCTCGCGCCGTACGTGGGAGCGTCGCTCGAAGTGATGGAGCGCGACACGCGCAAGATGCGCGGCGACCGGCCGTTTCTGTTCACGAATCTGCGCGGGGGCGTCGGCGTTCCGGAACTAAAAGCTTGGGTGGAACAGAAAATGAGCCTGCCGGCGGATGCGCGCCACAAGGTTGTTACCGCCGAAGACCTTCGTGGGCGGCCAGTTCAACACTCGCACTCCCACGCTCACTAGCGAATCGGTGCACTCAGCGCGGCCGGTTCAGCCCGCTCTGCACCGCTTCCACTTCACGCGCCTGAAGCTCCAACGGGCCAGAGGTCAATTCGCGGGGCGTCAAGGCAGCTTGCGTCACGCCATCCCGTCCATGCTCGGACGTATCGGCGACAATGTGATACACCTCGTGCGCCAGCACCCGGCCCATGGCGCGGCCGAGCAGAACATTCCCCCGAGCCTGATTCCCATCCAGCATGGCGGCTTCCACGGCGCCGCGCAGGTTGTCGCAAGCCAGATCGCTGAAGGGGAGAATCATGCCGTTCACTTCATGTGCCCATCCGAGCGGGCCACGCATCAAAACCGCTCGCGGTCCGTCCATGTCGCACTCGCCCACCAGCTTCACCACCACCAGAAGCCCGCTGACCGCTTGAGCCGTTTGGCCCAGATGCCAGCGCAAGGAAACGCCCGAGCTCTTCAGAATGTGCGCCGCCTCGCGACCCATTTCGCGTAAGGCCACCTTGGAGTAGCGTCCATCCGGGAGGACCACGGCAGTCATCTGGGTCGGCGGCTGGGTTAAAGGGGGGGTGACGGCTGGCTGGCCGATACCTTGCTGGCGCAGAACATCGCCGCGCAAAGCGTCACTTCAAAACACAACAACGATGGTGCACAACGTACGTGGTATAGCGTCACAATTCCCTCGACAAAGAGGCTGGAGCTAACAAGGCTCCGCATTGATCATACATGTAATAATGATCGGTTGTTCGACACCCGAAGTTTACGAGCGCTCGATCCGCTTTCTACCGCCGGCCGCTACTTTTGGATTCTCGCTGCGCTTTCGGCCATATTGCTTCTGGCGCCCATCCGCGCCGGCGATCTCGCAGGCTACGATGACGCGCGCTATGCATTGGTTGCAAAACATGTTGTTTTGTCGGGCCATTGGCTCGATATCGAAAGCAACGGCGGCCCGGCGCTGGAACATCCGCCCCTCTTCTCGTGGATGCAGGCTCTGCTTTTTCTCCCCTTCGGGCTTTCCGATCCGCTGGCCAAACTTCCGTCCGCCCTGTGCGGGCTGGGGGTTATTCTTCTGGTGGCCTGGCTGGGACGCCGCATAACTGGCGATCCCTTCACCGGAGTGCTGGCCATGTTCGTCATGGCAACCAGCATCTATTTTGTGAAGTATGCCGCGCGCGCCATGACCGACGTTCCGTTCACATTTTTCTTTCTCGCCGCCGTGTGCAGTTGGATACTAAGCGAAGATGACCCGCGTTGGTTGCTGGCCGCCGGTGCGTTTGCGGCCCTGGCCCAGCTCACTCGCGCGATGGCCGGCTTTAGCATTCCCCTGCTCTTCGCCATAGATCTGATCGTCAATCGCCGCCGGCCTCCGCTTCGTTACTTGATTGCGGCGGCCCTGATTGCTTTTGTGCCGCCCGCCGCCTGGTACGCGCAGTGGATCTACAGATACGGCAGCGAGTTTTTCATACGCCATTCCATCTACCTCAATCAGGAAGTCTATGGGCCGCTGTCGCCCGCGTGGCGCCGCTATACGGGCGCATTCGAGTACATCTGGATGATTGCGAAATCCTATTGGCCGTGGTTGCCCGCGACGATCGCAGGGATGGTCTTTGCCATTCGCCGGAGGGAGCGCAAAATGCGCATACTTATCCTGTGGGTCGGCGTCGTGTACGTGCTCTGCGCGATCACGAAGAGCCGCGTTCTGCGTTACATGTTGCCCGCCTATCCGGCATTCGCGATTCTGTCCGCCATCGGCCTTTTGTGGATGTTGCCCGAGCGCTACGTGCGCAACGCCCTGCGCGTCTTGAGCCTAGCGCTCGGCGCTTTTGTGTTGTTTATCGCGATCCGGCCGCCGGTGAATTTGCACGCCATCGACACCCGGCCCATCGCGCGAGCGTCCAGCGGGGCCACGGCTCCCGGCGAGTTAATTACCTTTTACGACGACGGCGCGCCGCGCTTCGACGAGATGAACGAGATGCTGTGGTACGGCGATCGTTATTTTATTCCGGTGTGGGAAGCCGATAAGCTGCCAGAAGCGCTTGAAAAGCCCAAGACCCGAGTCTTCATCCTGGACGCGAATACGTTTCGTGCGCAGGTGGAATCACGCATCCCGAACCAGATTATCGCCCGCGCCGGACACTTGGTCTGTTTTCGCCTGCTTACGCGCACGGCTCAGAGCCTCCTTGTACGCTAGGGCCGCGTAGCGATCCGGGCGAGATCTAAAGCGAATGAGGGATCGCTGGCCGTGCCCTTGATCAAGAATGGCAACACCGTGACAGACTTCTTCTTCACGAATGGGCCCAGCGCCTTTAGTACTACCGATTTGAAGCCCGAAGTCGTGTCGGCGAGCTTTCCGCTGGTGTGCAGCACGCCCCGAAAATCCAGACTCTGGTTTACAAGATTGTAGGTGCCCTCGATTTCCGCAAGCGTTCCAGGCTCCGTAAAGGAGAACATCGAAAGCGTTGCAATCCCGCCGCTAGCCGAAAAATGGCCCTTGAGGTTCGAAAGCACGGTCGCCGCGTCTAGTTCTTCCTGATCCTTGGTCTCGCCGCGCGCACTCTCGGCAAGACGATTGACCGGCTCCTGGACGCCCGGGGTGGTGAAGCGGCCGCCGCCAATTCCGAAGTCTCCGTCCAAGCGGAGCCGTCTTAAAAATGCCTGCGGCCCAGGCGGCAACTCCACTTTGGTCTGCAATCGAACCTCGCCGGTCTCCGCGGGCCGTGCCGATTTCGTGAACAGGCGCAGCAGATCTTCAATGCGGCCCTGGCTTACTCCCACGCTAAGCGTCACCGTTTTTCCAGCTTGGCCCGGATGACCCTTCACGCCGCCCTGTGAAATAACCGTGGTTTTTCCGAAATGCGATTCCACGCGGGTAAGACCAACGTCTCCCTTGGTACCGTCCACCACTGCCTGGAAGGAGGACGCTAAACGAACAGCGTGGCTGTTACCCCAGACCTTGAAATCTGGAACGTCAACGTCCCCTTGGGCATCGATACGGCCCAGCGCCCCGCTGAATTTCCCTCGCGATGACAACGTACCGGCGATACCCGCGAACACTCCGAGATTCGCATGCTCATAACCGTACGATCCTGAAAGTGGCGTGCTGGCGGGATCATCATCGTTCCAGGGACCAAACCGTCCGTCTGTGCGGATCTCCCCTGGCGGCTCGGTGTTCTTGAACCGCGCATGGAACGTGATGGGATCGCTCTCGCCCACGCCATCCAGAATCAAATGATCGATTCTGAGGATGAAACGCTGCTCGGCCGCGTCGTTGGAAATAAATTCCAATATAGCGTCATCGGTCTTGATTTCCCCGATCGTCAAAGTCTTGCCGGACGTGCTCTTGGTCAGCGGGAAAACCTGGTGCGAGGCGTCTGGATTCTTGGGCGGTACCCGTACATGCAACCCCTCTACCTGAACGTCGTTGATCAGCTTGTGAATTCTCAGCAAGCCGCTATAACTGGCGCGAATCGTCAGAGTTTCCACCGTGATGAGCGGCGGCAGATCCTTGCGCTTACGATGCAGGAAGTCGATCCCTTCGGCCACGCACCCCGGCGGAAAGTAAGTGACACGAAATTTGCGGATGCTAACATCTCTCACGAAACGATCCTGCAAGGTTTTAATGATGGCCGCCTCGCTGAAGGGCCAGTTCATGGCCAGCAGGACGGTCGCCAACGCTATCCCGAGCACCACGATAACCGCACCCGCCAAAATCCAGCGTCGAACAGCTCCGTTCTTCACTGAGTGTCCACTTGCTTGTAGCGAAAACAAGCAACCAGGTGATCGTTCACCATGCCAGTTGCCTGCATGAACGCATAGCAGATGGTCGAACCGACAAATTTGAAGCCGCGCTTCTGGAGATCCTTGCTCAGCGCGTCCGATTGGTCCGTTCGCGGCGGCAACTGTCCGGGCCGCCTCCGTCGATTCTGAAGCGGCCTGCCGCCGACGAACTGCCACACGTATCCATCGAAGCTGCCGAATTCTTTTTGGATCGCGAGAAACGCCTGCGCGTTTTGTACCGCCGCGCGAATCTTCAAGCGATTGCGTACGATTCCCTCGTTGGCCAGCAGGGCGGCGATCCTGGCTTCGTCATAGCGGGCCACTTTGCGCGCGTCGAACCGGTCAAACGCGGCGCGGTAGGCGGCGCGCTTCTTGAGAATCGTGATCCAACTCAAGCCAGCTTGCGCACCCTCCAGGATCAGGAGCTCAAACAATCCTCGGTCATCGTGCAGAGGCACGCCCCACTCGGCGTCGTGGTACGAAATCGATAGTGGATCGCTCGCCCAGGAGCAGCGCTGAACGTTTGACATTTGCCCCTAAGACTGACAAATGCCCAGGTCCTGGGTCACGCTTCGCGCTTCAAAAACAAACGTTGTGCCGGAGCGTTTCCGCTTGCCCACCGACACAACTACTATGCCGGCGATGACTTGCGTTTCCGCCGTCTGAAGACTCTCCGCTCGCGCGGGCGCGGCCAGGGCGCCGCTCACCCCGATGATAAGAGCGAGGATTAAAACTACGCGCCACAGCTTAAGCGTCATGTCTGCTTAGTATCTCACCTCGGGCTCGGCACCGCCGAGCCAGCGCTCGAAGTCAGCACATCCCAATACGCCGCGCTTTCCTTCTCCACCCCAGGAACGTCTTCTGATCTCAAGAACTTTCGTTCCACCAGCTTGAGCGCCGCAGCGTGAATCCGGGCAAGATAATCTTCCAGGCCTTTGTACCGCTCTTCGATAGAAGCCCTGGAGTCGCGCTCGGCCAGCCGCTTTTCTTTCGTTAGAGGAAACGGCTGAAAGCTTCCGAATAGGCCCGCCAAATAGTCGAGCGATTCAAGCCTGGGCAGTTCATAGTTCCAGCCCGTATAAGTTCCTAGCGGAACAGCCAGGAATGGCAGAGCGATTCCACCCCGATCGTTGCCATCGGCATCCACCTGCGGCACCAGAATGGTGTAGGCAGGCCCCAGCTTCGGTGGTTCAATGGTAATTACACCCTTCGATAAAAAATCCGGGCCGTAATCCATTCGCCAGTTCTGAGGCATGCTGGCCGGAAAGTCCATCCCAGGGACGTTGGGAAACTTTACTTTCTCTCGCCTGACAAGTTCTTTGCCCAGGTGCGGATAGACTGATGGCGGCGGCCGCTCGCCTTTCGCCGTCCATGCCTCCAGATCCAGCAGCAAGGCGCGAAATGACCACCCCGATGACGCGAAGTTTGCCGCATATGCAAAGCTTCTCCCGGGGGACGAGCCGACGTGGAGGGTCACAGGCGGGAAGGGGGCGAGTCAATGGGGCGTCCCGGGAAAGAAGTACAGGCGCGCATTCGCATCCAGCGGAAGCTCGCTGGCCCCGTTTACATCAGTGTAGGCCAGCGATCCAACGCGCGCCCAGAATTCCGTCGAACTATAGGTATAGAAAATCTTCGGAAGCGTCTTCGAACTCGAGCTTCCGCAGCAGGCCATCCCGCGTTCCAGTCACGGGGTCCAACTCATCGCCATCCGAGAATGGAAAAAGGTCCACGGGCTGAAGGTCACTGAGAACCGAGTTTCCAGCCTGCCCCGGCGCGGCATAGCGGTGATTGAAGCTGCCCCGCCCGGCGCCGGCGCTCGCGATGAACATGGCGTCAAAGGCCTGCCGTCCACGCTCGTCGGCGTTGAATCCTTGATAAAGATACTGGCGCAGAAAGCGGCGCGCTTTGCGAGTAGCCGTACCCCAGGACAACCTTCTCGGTCTCGGGATGATCTCGCAGCGGGGAATCGAAGCCGCCGTACTTCAGATACGAGACGAAGTCGCGGATGGCGGAAAGGCCCAGCCCCGCAACCGGTAGGGTTCGCGCCTGTATAGACTGATTCGTAAAGCCGGCCGGGGTTGAATCCTCCCGGCAACCGGACCGCGCAGGCATCTGGAACTGCCGTGCCATCCTCTTCATGTGCGAACGACCACGAGTCCCGCGGCAGAATCGTACCCGCATCGTTGAAGCGCTCCTTCATCGTCAGGGTGGCATTCGCCTGTACCGCATCGGCCGCGCATTGAGAGCCCGAGAGCGGGTAGACGTCTAATGGCCTGCCCTCCGGTAAGCAATATCTCTTCGCGGACGATGCCGCTCGCCGCCGCCACCGGCGCCGCCAGACGGATGAAGCCGGTTGGCAGATCGAATTGCCACCCCACCCACGCCACGGTAAATCCCTGCTCGAAGAGGAAAGCATCGCTCAGCTTCACCCCTTCCAGCCGCTCCACGTTGAACGGTACCCGCCGTAGAAAAGAAGCTGCCGTTCGCCTGAGTACGGCCTCGGTTGAGGATCTCGAGAAACACCGACGGGCGCGCCTTCTTGGGATCGACGGGACGCAACACCACAAAGTCGCTGGAGAACTTGACCATGCCGTCCGCGCTTCGCGGCGCCAGCGCTACGTCGGCGATCCGCGCATTCGCGGCGTCGTTGGGGTTGATGGCGTACACCACGCGGCCTTGCAGTTTCTCATAGGCCCCGGCGGGTCCCAGAGACCTTCCATTCAACCAGGGTTCGCGGCTGGCGATGACAATCTGTTTGACCTCGGCATGCGCTGCGGCGAAGCCGAACACTAGCAGGCTGGCAACCACCCCGCAGAGACAATCCGTGCCTCGACGAATCATGAGAGCCTCCTACTTGGCGAGCGGCTTCTTCCGCCACTGGCCATACAGTAACTCTTCCACAAATTCGGGGCACTTGAAATCCAGAAGCTGCACGTTCTTTTCCTGGCGCCGGTAGAGCGCCATGCTCATGTTCCACGAATGGGTAAAGACCTGGGGATCCTCAATGGTCGCCTGGTAGGAGATGACATCCGGGCTGGTGCGTGTGTAGCGCTCCACCACGTGCAGCGCGTCGCTGTGAAAATTGCCGGCGCGATCGAACCAGCTTGAATCGTTCATGCCTTTCACGTCCACTACCAGGGTGTCGCCCTCCCAGTGGCCCACCGACTGTCCCATCCAGGAATCCACCGGAGGCGGCCCGGGGTCCTTGAAAAGGATGTTGCGGACCGCTCCAGCGTACTCGTAAACGATCACAAACGCGCTCGCGCTCTGCAGAATCTGAAACGGGTAGGGCATGTAAGTGGCCCGCGGAACTCCCGGCAGGTAGCACTTTATTTCGGGATCTGAGGTCAGCCAGTTTTCCCGGTTCTGCTTCCTCTTGACGAGAGCCTCGGGTTTATACGGAAGCTCGCCGCCTTCCACCACTCCCATCCCGGGAGGCACGGAGCCAACCGCGCCCAGCGCCAGCACGGGCGCCGCGGGGACCGGACCATAGGGGCCCGGCCGTAGCGCCAGCGCCGCTCGCGCCACATGCGCCTCAATGTCGTAATTGGCTTCGTTGAGCGCCTGCCAAATGCCGTTGAAGTCCGGTTTGCCGCCCGCTGTCCGCGGCGCCCGATAGGCCACCGTCTGAGCGGCTGCGGGCAGCGCGATCATCGCGACCGCCAGGGCCGCCATCCTGATCGCGTTCTCCATGGTCATTTGCATCTCCCCGTGTTCCTGCTTCCGCCGGACTTCGATGGGATTCCGAAACACAGTTTACACCACATTGGCCGTCCCCAAGCTACTGATCACCCCTCCGCCTGCGTCGGCCTCGCTACGCTACCAGCCATCGCGCAATTCACCCGAGGCGTGCTATAAAATTAGAGGAACATTTATTGGCACGTGAGCGTCGCAGCACTTGCCCTGGGTTGTTTAACTTGGTTGTTTCACTTGGTTGTCCAACAACTATTCAGGTTCCGTGATGGAAACGGTTTCCACTACAGATTTGCCCCGTTCGGGGAAAAGGAGCAAAGAAAATGTTGCGTAAAGGATTGATTGGGCTGGTTTTCGCGAGTGCGCTCACCTTCAGTGCAGCCGCCGCGGAAGTAGTGGTTCGGATTGCACCGCCGGCTGCAATCGTCGAGACTCGGGGCGTCGCGCCTGGTCCCGGTTTTATTTGGGTAGGGGGGTATCATCGCTGGGACGGGGCTGCTTACGCCTGGGTTCCCGGCCGATGGGCAGCGCCTCCGCGTCCCGGCATGCACTGGGTTGCCCATCGTTGGGTGCGCCGACATGGGGGATGGGTCTTCGTTGAAGGGCGGTGGCGCTAGGGTTGAAGGCCGCTGGCGCTAGGGTCGAGGGGCGCCAGCGCTAGGACGTCGCAGGAGCCCTCTCCACTTTGCGGGGCCACTCACTCCGAATTTTTGACGCTCTTTCAGATCGTCTTCGGCGCCGTTCCCTAGTCTAGCGACCCTCACAAAACGCGCGGCTCGCTCGCCATCAATTCCTTAAACTCGGGAAGATCTCTTAACTGCGCAAACGCCGGATCCTCCGCGATCTTCTTGCGCTCTCTGAAGCCCTCTTCCAGCGCTTTTCGGATATACTGTAGCGCCAGGTCGTTTCTTCCTGCTTTGGCGTAAGTATGCGCCAGGTAGTAGTGGAACTTGCCGCGCTCCCCCACGCTTCGTTCCTGTAACAACACTCCATGCGTGCTGCGACTCTCAAACACTTCCGGATCCAGTCGCAACGCCGTTTGCAAAGCTTCCTGCGCGCGCACCTCGTCTTTGCGGGAAAAATAACCCATGGCGAGATTGCTCCACACCGAGGCTGACTCCGGATTCATGCGCAACGCTTTCTTATACTGGTTTATCGCGCGCCGGTAGCTCTTTTTAGCGTAATAGACGGTCCCCAGATTGTTCACAGCTTCGGAGTACTTTGGATCCGCGCGCAAGGCCAGGCGGTAATACTTTTCCGCGATGTTCGATCTGGAGCATCTGATGATACGCGATGCCGGTCTTGTTCAGCATCACCGCCGACCCTCTGGAGTTTTCCCGATATACCTCCGCCGCTTCCCGGAACCTCTTTTCCGCCATGTAAATGTCGCCGCGCATCTCCGGCGTCAACATGACGGCGGGCTTCTTAGGAACCTGCGGCGTCAATCCGTTGTCTGACGAGTTGAGGAAACCGGGCGGCGCCGTAGACTGAGCGGCTTGTCCCGATGCGGCCGGAAGAAACACTTGGACCGCTCCAAAGCCAATTGCCGACTAACCAGAGACTGGAAACCATGGTCACCTCCCCGGATCATGCGTTTTCGGAGGGCTCTGACGATCCCGTTTCAGGAGCTTGTAGCTCCTACATTATCACTTTCGGCAAAAACTAGTTATTTGAATATACTCCGAAGGCGATCCAAAAATCCCTTACGTTTGGGCGGCGGTTGCGGCTGGGCGTTGGAATCCGGCAAGGGTGGTGCGTTCTGCGCAGCGCGTTGTTGCGGCGGCCCTCCAGCCGGACTCGCCAGTGCGTGCTGATCCGCTGCGCGCGCCGGCTGTCCAGTCTCCCAGCCAGCCACGCGGGTTCCTCCTCCCCCGTGCAATTGGCATTGCTCCACCGGCTGCGTTCCGTCGACGAAATACTCGGTTCGCACCTTGGGACAGGCCGCCGTCGCCAGCTGGCCCGGACGCCGGGTCGATCTGCACTCCCACCACTCCAGCCGGCGCTTCGAACTCGCTGACGTTGCGGTACTCCCGATGCTCGTGCGCGCGCCGCATAAACTCCGCCCACACCGGCAGCGCCGAATGCGCGCCCTCCAGGTTCAACTCGCGGTTATCGTCGAATCCCACCCATACCAGGCAGATCAGTTTCGAGGTGAATCCGGCGAACCAGCCATCGTGCGAGGTCCCGGTTTTTCCCGCGATCGGAAAATTGATGCCCCGCGCCCACACCCCCGCGCCCGTTCCGCTGCGCACCACTTCCTCGAGTAAGCTGGTCCATCAGGAACGCCACGCGCGGATCCAACACGTCGCGATGCTCCGGCTTGTTGTCGAAAATAATCGACCCATGATCGCTCGCGATATCGGACACAAAGTAGGGCTTGGAGTAAACGCCATGATTCGCGAAGATCGTATAGGCGCCCGCGATCTCGAGCGGCGTCACTTCATAGGCGCCCAGCGCCACCGCCGGCGTAGGATGGATGTCCACGTTCATTCCCGCCCGCCGCGCCAGGTCCACAACCTGGTCGTAGCCGATCTGTTCCGCCACTTTCACCGTCGCGACGTTCAACGAGTGCGCCATCGCATCTTGCAGGCCTATGTTGCCATAGAACTTGTGCTCGAAATTGCTCGGCTCATACGGCTTCCCGTCGAAATAGAACGTGGTCGGCTCGTCCTGGATCATGGTGGCCGGCGTGATCACCTGGCCGCTATCGGAAAGCGCCGTATTCAGCGCCGCAGCATACACAAACGGCTTGAAGGACGAACCCGGCTGCCGCTTTGCCAGATATCCGGTTCAGCTGGCTGGTGCCGTAGTTCCGCCCGCCAATGAGCCGCGCGCACCTCGCCGGTCTGCGGATCCAGCGCAATCAGAGCGCACTGCGGATCGGGATAATTGGGATCCTTCTTCTTCCGGCCTTTGATCCGCTTGTCCGCCTCTTCCATTCCGATCCGCACCGCTTCGGCGGCGTCGTGCTGCAAGTTCGGATCCAGCGTCGTGTACACCCGATACGTATTGGTTTGGAAGTTGTAGTCCGGGAATTTTTCGAGCCAGCGCCTCGTTCACCATATCGACAAAATACGGCGCTTCGGTGGACTCCATTTCCTTGCCTGGCCAGCGCCATCGGCGACGCAATCGCGCTTTCATACTCTCCGTCGCTGATGTAGTCGTTCTCACGCATCAGCTTCAACACCACGTTGCGGCGTTGCCGCGCCCGTTCCGGCCAGCGGAACAGGATTCGTGAAACTCGGCTGCTGGATCAGCCCCGCCAGCGTCGCTGCCTCCGGCAGCGTCAACTTGCTCACGTCCTTGCCGAAATAAACCTGCGCCGCCTCCCCGAAACCCCGGATGCCGAAACTTCCGCGATGTCCCCAGTGGCACCTGGTTTGCGTAGTACTTCGAAAATCTGCTCTTTCTTGAGCTTTTGCTCCAGGTGCATGGTGATCAGCACCTCGGGAATCTTGCGCCGCCAGGTCTTGTCGTTGTCCAGCCAGAACATGCGCGCCAGTTGCTGGCTCAGCGTGGAGGCGCCCTGCGCGTAGCGATGCTCGCTCACGTCGATGTACGCGGCTTTAATGATGCGGATCGGGTCGAACCCGGAGTGCTGAAAGAACCGCTTGTCCTCGGCTGAAACCACCGCGTGCACCAGCACCGGCGGAATGTCCTCGTACTTCACCATGCCGCCGCTTCTCGCGATTCTTATCGAACAGATTCGAGATCAGCTCAGGCTCCAGCGTATACTCGGTACGGTCCGTGTTATCGGCCAGGGAAATGATCTGCGTCACCTTGTTCCCGGCGAACTTGATGACGCCCTCATCCCGCTTGAAGTACGAATCGGGCCCCGGATACACGTCGATCTCGTTCGGCTTCAGGGTGAAGTAACCCATCCGGTTGCTGGAGGATTCGGTATAGCTGCTGCGGCGCAAGTCCGTCGCGATCTCCTGCGGATCGGCGATATCCCCAACGTCTACCGTGCGCGGCGCCGCGAAAAGCAGCGATGTGTTCGCAAACGGCCCGGCCGCCAGCTTCGCTTCGATCAGCCGCGAGTACTTCACGTAATAGAACGTGAATACGGCCAGACCGGTAGTGAAACCCAGCACCAGCAGCACGAGGAGGATCTTGCCAACCGGATTCAGCGCAATTCGAACCGCGGAGGCCTTTTTGGGGACCTGGACTTTTACTGCCACGTCACTACCATCTTCGCACGGAGACCCCCTCGAACATCGGGACGGCTTACAATGGAACTAAGTTCCATGAGCGCCGCGACAATAGTCACCGTCGAGGACTACCTCCATCGCACTGAGAAACCCTACTGCGAGTACCTTGACGGCGTCTTGCGTCCGAAGGCGATGCCAACCAAGCTTCACGCACTCATTCAAAAAATCTTGATGACGCTCCTCGACCGGCAACGCGTCGAAGCTCTTTCCGAAGTCCATGTACGCTTAAGCCCGACCAAATACTTGATCCCCGACGTGATCGCCGCACCTGAAATCCAGAGCCCGTACCCTACCGAACCGGTTCTCCTCTGCGTCGAGATTCTTTCTCCTGAGGATCGTGTTGGCGCCATGCTCGCCAAATGCGAGGAGTATCACGCCTGGGGCGTCCCGTTTTGCTGGGTGATCGATCCTGAAAAACAGAGTGGCTGGCAGTATCATGCCAGAAGCGAACCCGAACGCGTGGTGCACGACGGCACACTCACCGCTGGCGACCTCCGCGTTTCCATGGGCGATTTGTTCGATCCGTGTTCATCTTCGTTCATCGACGGCCAATGATGTTCTAGTGGAACCTCACCGATCGCAGCACTTCCTCAAATATTGGCTGTGCCTTCTCGAACTCCCCCTTCGGCGCGATGAATACGATATAGAACAGCCCCTGCGGACGCGCCACCGTGACCAGCACGTCCACTTCCCCGCCACCGTAGGGCGACCGCGAATTCAGCGTATTGAGCAATCCCGGCTGTCCGCCCACCTCAATGCTCCGCGCCTCCCGCGCCGGCCGCATCTCGGGATTCCCCTGCTCCAGGCTTCGGATCAGCGCGTCCGCGTCGCCCGTGAAATGATTCGCCTCCAACCCATAACCCACCGCCTCTGGAAGCACGCCACCTCGGGGACCAATCGTCACGGCATCGGGCCGCTCCCCGCGCCCCACCTGCCAATTGTCCGGATACTGCAGCGTAAATGATCGCCCCTCGAAGGTCGCAAATACTTTGCTGGGCGCCGTTTGGGGAGCGGACGCGGCCGGGCCCTCTTCATGAGACAGCGTAGGGGACGGCTTAGGCAGCTTCCGAACCACTTCCCGGATGTGCGCCAGCTGCCCGGTCTCATCATCGGCGTAGTTGCGCCGCGGCATATCCCGCACCTCGTCGCTGATCGCCGCAATCCTATTCCCTGGATTCGGATGATCCGATAGAAACTCTTCGATTGCGCCCGCGCGCCCGGCCTTTTCTTCCAGCTTCTCAAAGAACCGCGCCATCTCGATCGGATTGTAGCCCGCGTCCGCCATCATCTCGGCGCCGTTGTAGTCTGCCTCCGCCTCGTCGGTTCGCGAAAATCTCAGCAGCGCCGAATTCGCGGTGAACACAATCCCCAGCTGCGCCAGCTGCCCCAGCAAGCTGTGACCGGCCACCACGCCCGCCAGCACCGCCGGCAACGCCACCAGCTCGCGCTTGGATGCCTGGTTCGTCATGTGCCGCAGAACCACGTGCGACATTTCGTGTGCGATCACACCGGCCAGCTGCGCCTCATTGTCCGCCGCCTGAATCGCCCCGGTATTGACAAATAACGGACCTCCGGGCAGCGAGAACGCATTGATCTTCTTGTCGTAAACCGCATGGATGGCGAAAGGGAACAACTCTCCGCGCGAATTGTCTCGGTTGAGCGTGCGCGCATAGGCCGACTTTTCGAGTTTGCGGAGCAGCGTCCCAAGATACGCGTCCACCTCCCGGTTGTGCAGAACCATCATTCGCTTCTGCACTTCCTGCGCCGCTTCCTGTCCCACTTGAACGTCCTGCTGGGCCGAAAACAAGTTGAACCCCGGACGCAATTGCTTCAACTCCGCCAGCACCGGCAATGCCGCTCCCAACATCGTGCATAGTATCCCGAAGCGCCATCTGGCGCTATAATTAGGCATGTTAAAGCCCACGGAGAAGATTTGGCATAACGGCCGCTTGATCGATTGGAACGATGCCAAAATCCACGTCCTTGCCCACGTCACCAGCTACGGCAGCTCCGTGTTTGAAGGCATCCGTTGCTATGCCACGCCCTCTGGGCCGGCCATTTTCCGGGTGCGCGAACACATCCGCCGTTTGCTCGATTCCGCCAAAATCTATCGTATCGAAGTGAAGCACACCGTTGACCAGTTGGCCGACGCGATGAGTGAACTGGTGCGCGTCAACAAACTCGATTCCTGCTATTTCCGGCCCCTGGTGCTGCGCGGCTATGGCGACGTCGGGGTTCTCCCGTTCGCCAATCCCGTGGAAACTTACATCGCATGCTGGGAATGGGGTAAATACCTGGGCGAGGACGCGCTCGCAGAGGGCGTGGATGTCTGCGTCTCCAGTTGGACCCGCATCGCGCCGAATACCCTGCCCGCGCTTGCCAAGGCCGGCGCGAACTACATGAACTCGCAGCTCATCCGCATGGAGGCGCATTTGAACGGCTACGCCGAGGGCATCGCGCTGGATGCCACAGGCTATGTGAGCGAGGGTTCGGGCGAAAACATCTTCGTAGTCCGCGATGGCAAGATCTTGACTCCGCCGCTCGGAGCGTCCGTCCTGCCCGGCATTACTCGGGACTCGGTGATGCAGCTCGCCGAATCGCTCGGCATTCCGGTGACCGAAACCCTGATCCCGCGAGAGATGCTCTACATTGCCGACGAAGTCTTCTTCTCTGGTACAGCCGCCGAGATCACTCCCATCCGATCGGTGGATCGGATCACGGTCGGCAAAGGGTCGCGCGGTCCTATAGCCGAAAAGCTCCAGAAGGCGTTCTTTGGCATCGTGCATGGCGACGCGCCCGACCAGTTCGGCTGGCTGACACCTGTCGCAAAGCCCATCACAAAAAACGAGCCCGTGACTGTTTGAGCCACGGGCTATCAAGCTTCTCCGGAAAAACCTCGGACTTAGCGGAAGGAAGATCCGCAAGTGCGATTCCGACGGCCACCTCCCCCGAGATTAACCGCCGGAACCGCACTCGCGAGGGATCATGCATTCTGTTTTAGCAGGCGTTTCGGGTTCGCGCCAGCTTTATTTCACCGCATTTTTCGGTTTTCAACAGCTTTTTTCCGCTAAGTAATTCTTGTACTTAGCGCGCCGCGGCCTGTGGGAAACTTGTGTATAAACCGGCGTACAAATGAAATGTAACGGACGTGAATCAAGATGAAGGCCAAGGGCGTTGATGTTTCGAGCGGCGCATCGGTGGAAGTTTCCTTCGAGCGGGCCATCAACATCGTCGATCACTTAATCCGCCCCCTCGACGATGGCGTGTTTATCTCGCCCGGTTGGATCGATCTGCAAGTGAACGGCTTTGTCGGCGTCGATTATAATTCCGCGAATTCCAGCCATCGAGCAGATCGCGCACTCCATCCGCGCGCTGTTGGCCGGCGGCGTCACCCGGTTTTTTCCCACCGTAATCACTGGGTCTCCCGAAAGCATGACCGCGGTGCTGCGCAATCTCGCCAGCGCGAGAGAATCGATCGCGGAAGGTCCGGCCATGGAAGCTTTCCATTTGGAAGGCCCCTACATTTCTCCCGACGATGGACCCCGCGGCGCGCATCCCGCCCGCTGGGTCAGGCCGCCCGATCTCGTCGAGTTTCATCGTTTCCAGGAAGCCGCCGGCGGACAGATTCGCCTGGTGACGCTCTCGCCTGAATGGCCGGACGCTGCTCGCTTCATCGAGAAGATTGTCGAGAAAGGCGTGGTCGCAAGCATTGGCCACACCCGGGCCTCAGCCTCCCAGATCGCGGACGCCGTCAGCGCCGGCGCGACGCTATCCACCCATCTTGGTAACGCCACGGACGCCATGCTGCCCCGCCATCCCAACTATCTCTGGGAGCAGCTCGCCGACGATCGCCTGGCCGCCAGCTTTATCGTCGACGGATTTCATCTCCCGCCCTCGTTCCTGAAGGTCGCGCTACGCGCCAAGGGACTGGAGCGATCCATTCTGGTCACCGACGCCGTCATGCCGGCAGGTTGCCCTCCCGGTCTGTATCGGCTGGGTGAAGTCGACGTCGAGTTGCATGGCGACGGAAGCGTGCGCCTGGCCGGAGGAACACGTCTGGCTGGCTCGGCTCTAGCGATGGACCAGGCCATCGCGAACGTCATGCAAACGGCCGGTCTCAACCTGCGCCCAAGCCGTTACGCTCGCCACCCGGAATCCAGCGCGGGTCGGCCGCGTCGCTTCACGCCAGCGTGGACTCAATCCCGGCGAGCGGGCGGATCTGGTCCGCTTCCGCTTCGATTCGGGGCAAATCACCGTCCTCGAGACCTTCCTCGCCGGCCACGCGTCTTCTGAACCACGCGTGTCAGCAAGTGGTCCCCTATGCCTCGGGATTCAACACCGCGACGTACTTCAAATTCCGGTACAGCTGCCGGTAATCCAGTCCGAAACCCACCACGAACCGGTCGGGAATCTCAAAACAGCGATAGTCCAGCGGAATTTGCACGATCCGGCGCGGCGTGCGATCCAGCAGCGTGCACACCGCCAGCGATTTCGGAGCGCGCCCGGACAGGTGCTGCAAGCAGATAGCGCGTGGTGAATCCGGTGTCGATGATATCTTCCACCAGCAGCACGTCCTCGCCCTCGATGCTCTCGTCCAGGTCCTTGGAGATCCGCACCATGCCCGGCGCGGCCTGCGAGCGTGCGCGAAGCTCGAGATCCCCAGAAAATCCACGGTCACCGGCACCGTCAACTCGCGCGCCAGAGCCGTCAGAAAAAACACCGACCCCTTCAGCACCCCCACCAGCTTCAGTTCGCGGCCCGCATAGTCCGCCGAGATCTCCGCGGCCACTTGCCGGATCCTGCGATGGATCTCCTCCTCGGTGAAGAGAACCCGCTCAATCGGCCGGCATACTCATCGGTCTCTTCCGAGTGGGCCAGCCGCTCCGGCAGCCGGTATTTCATCACCAGATCCTGAACGTCCTTTTGATAGAAGACCTGGATGTTCACATGGGGATAGATCGCGCGCAGCAGCCGGATTTTGCGGTTCTTCTTCGTCACGTTGGCTTGCTTCATGGTGGTCAGTTCCACGTAAAGATCGAACTCCGGCAGGTAGAAATCGGGCGTGAACGCTTCCGACACCTTGCCGTCCTTGTCCCACTGCAATGGAAAGCTGCGTGGTTCATAGTCCCACGCGATGCGGTAGAAGTCGAGCAAATTGGCGAACACCTCTTCGCTCGGGATGGCCAAACGCCTTGCGCTCCACGCGAACCCGATCGGGCGGCACAATGCCATACCGAGCCAGTTGCAGCCGGACTTGAAACTGCACTTTCGCCGCCGCCTGCGCCGAAAGCGGACCAGCCTCCAGCAACCCTTGCGATTTCACGCGCCGAAACCAGCAAGTCCACCATCTCGGCCGCCCCCATGGCCTGGGCGTTCACCACCACGTCAAAGCTGGTGGCCGGGCTGGTCTTCTGCCCGAAACGCCGCTTGCGAATCGACGGCCTGGGCAGCCGCCATCTTTCGCAGACGCTTTTTGGCCTGCCGCGCGGCTGAGCCGGCAGTCGGCACATCAAATTGTCCAGCCGGATCGATTCGGGCGCCACCACATGAAAGCGGAATACCGCCGGCAGGTCCCGCGACGAGCATCTCGGCGCCGGTGCAGCAAACTACCACATGCGGGATGCTCCAATCCCAGGCTGGCCAGGATGGAAGCCGCCAATGGCCGCCAGGCTTTATCGGGGATGATCCGGCTCGGATTCTCCAAACTGGGCGGCGATCATCTGTTCCAGGTCCGATTCGGTGACCAGCTCGCACTGCAGCCGCTGCGGCGGCCATCCGGGCCAGCTCCTCAGGCCGGCATCCCGGTTCACCCGATACCGCGACGAAAGCCATTCAGTAGAATCGTAGCGCACCAGTCGGCCGGTAAGGTGCTGGAACCTGCCCAAGGGCCGGGTCTAGAACCTTGGGCCGGTAGCCCGGTTCAGTACCTCGGTGACAAGCGCTCACCAACTGAATTTCGCGCTACAGTATTGCCAGTACCCGCCGATCAAGAAAGTAGCTTCGGCTTAGCCGTTTGTGTTATGTATATTACTATTGCCAGCCGGGAAGAATAAGCTTGACGCTGGACCTGGTCTATTATAGATTCAGAGTTCTGATATTTAGTAGGCCGTTACAAGAATACGGATCACGATGACCCTAAGTCACCGCGCCCCGGCGTTCATCGCCGCAGTTACTATGCTCACTCGCACTGCTGACCAGCGGTTGCGCCACAAGCAGCAGCAAGCCTTCAAACTTTCCTTCCTGCCTTCCACTCCGGTCCCCGTCGAACCAAGCTTTGAAGCACCGCCTGCAATTCGCACACCAACCTTTATGCCAGTGACTCTCCCGACTTAGTCCAGCGGGCCTTAGCCTCAGCCTCCCGGCAGGCAGGAGGTGGACAGCCGGGTGCCGAGCGCGCACGAGCATCTGGAAGCGGGCAAGCGGTTCTATCAACTGGGTGATGTCGCGGGAGCCAGGCGCGAATTCGATGCCGCGCTGGATGTGCTCCTTTCGGCGCCGGACAGTCTTCCGGATCGGCCCCGCCTGGAGAGCGAACTCGACCAGATCGCCGACACCATCTACCATTACGACCTGGAAGGCATGGGAGCGGCGGCCAAGCGAGCAGGCGAAGTGGTTTACGATAAGTCGCCCGCTCGACAGCATTCTCGACATGACCTTCCCCACCGATCCCAACCTTCGCCCCAAGGTAAAGGAAGAGATCGAAGCCACGGTCTCCCAGCTCCCGCTCCAGGAAAACGATGCGGTTTTGAGCTACGTGCATTACTTCTCCACCGAACGCGGCCGGAAGGTTCTGATAGGTGGACTGCGCCGCTCCGGACGCTACCGCCCGCTGGTCCAGCGCATTCTCGACGACGAAGGCGTGCCGCAGGAATTGATTTACCTGGCGCAGGTGGAATCGGGCTTTCTGCCGCGCGCCCGCTCCAATAAGCAGGCGGTCGGGATGTGGCAGTTTGTTCAGTTCCGAGGCCGGCAGTACGGGCTGATGCAAGACTCCGGGCACCGACGATCGACTGGATCCGGAGAAGGCCACGCGCGCGGCCGCCAAGCATCTGCACGATCTGTACGCCATGTTCGGGGACTGGTATCTGGCGATGGCCGCCTACAATTGCGGTCCGGGCTGCGTCCAGCGTGCGGTGGAGCGGACCGGTTATGCGGATTTCTGGGAATTACGGCGCTTGAACGCGCTTCCCAAAGAGACCGCCAACTACGTCCCGGTAATTCGTGGCTCTCACCATCATGGCCAAGAATCCCAAGGACTACGATCTCGAGAACCTGGAAACCGACCGGCCGCTGGAGTACGAGACCATGGATCTCGACACGCCCACCAGCCTGGCGCTGATCGCCGACGCCGCGGATCGGCCGGTATCCGAGATCCAGGATCTGAACCCGGCCCTGCTCAAGTCGGCCGCGCCCGCCGGATATCAATTGAGAGTTCCCAAGGGAACGCTGGCGACGGTCAGGATGGCGCTCGATCTGGTGCCCGCCAATCATCGGGCAGACTGGCGAATCCATCGCGTGGTGCCGGGCGAAACGCTAGCGGAGATCGCGCACCGCTTATGCCACGCCACTGTCCGCGCTAACGTCTGCTAACCAGCGCGCTGCCCGTGAACGCGCCCGCAAGACGATGCGCCGGTGGCTGGCGACCTGCTGGTTGTTCCGGCTGCATCCCCGTTGTCGCGCGTAAGCGCGCGGACCTCGGTTTCAAGCTCTCACGGCAAGCTGTCGCGGAAGGCCTGTAGCTGCGCGCCGGACGCCCGCCAATACGCCCGCGCGACGGGTTCACGCCGGCGCCTACCATACCGCCAGCCTCGCATCCAAGCATCGCGCCGCAGTCAACTAAACCCGCTCGTCGAATCGGCTCGCAATCGCTCGCGAAAGATCGGCAATTTCTCTCGCCAAAAAGTGCGCAGTTGGGTCTTGCCTTCCGAAGAAAACGAGTTATTCTAGGGTGTGGTTAGCCCAACAGGAGGCACGAATAATGGTTGATAGCTTGCGCTTCACCGCGGATGACGACGACGATTTCGGATACGAAGAGGAACAGATTGATGTAACCACCGAGGTCGGCGAGTACGGGCCGGAGGATGAAGACGACGACGATTTGACAAAGCCGGTTCCACGAGCCGGTTCACACCACTCCCCCTGCGGTCCCAACTCCCCTGTCTCCGGCCGGCGAGGCGCCGCCGCAAAAGAAACCCGTCAAGAAGGCCACAGCCAAATCTGCTCCGGCTCCGGCCAAGCCGGCTCCTGCGCCTGCCAAGAAGGCCAAAGCGGCTGCCCCGAAGAAAGCGAAAAAATCCGTGAAAAAAGCCGCGGTGAAAAAAGCCGCAGTGAAGAAGGCAGCGGCCAAGGCGGCGAAGAAAGCCTCTCCTAAGAAGAAAGCTCCTAAGAAGAAGGCTCCAGCGAAGAAGAAGGCTTCCGCCAAGAAAGTCGCCAAGAAGAAGTCCAAAGGCGGCAAGAAGTCCAAGGGCGGCAAGAAGAAAGAAGTAAGCGCTATGGATTTGAAGCGTACCGGACCGCCGCGGCCGATCGATAAACGCCGTCGGCGGTCCGTGCGTCCAGTCTAGGACCGCACCATTCCCGTCCCTAAGCCTTTTCTTTGTTGATCACCGTGCGGCAACGCTCGAATAGTTGCAGAAGAGATTCGGCGTACTCTTCCGGCGTCTTCGATCCCTTGCCGGCGAAACCGGCCGCGCTGCCTCCCTTGCCGTAGCCCGTCGTCACGGCCACGAATTTCATCATCTCCAGGGCCACCTCGTCGACGTTGCGGCCGGGGAGGCGCAGCGTTGGAACTATCTTCAGGCATCAGTCATTCATCCTTTGTTGGAGTCTTTGTTGGAGTGCTGCGGCAAACTCTAGTGTCCAACAGCCAAGGGCCAATCGCCAAGTGCCATAGAATAATCTTTTCCCCTTCTGATGCCGGTTGAAGCCACACGCCTGATCCGAAAGATGCGCGGCGGCGCGCAGGCGCATTTGCTTGAATGCGGCGACGGCCACTTCTACGTGGTCAAATTTCGCAATAATCCGCAGCATCGCCGCATTCTGATCAATGAATGGATCGCGTCGGTTTTCCTCAATTACCTGAAAATCTCCACGCCCCCGGCCGCCATTGTGAGCCTCTCGCCCGGATTTCTGGAGGCCAATCCCGACATCCACATCCAATTGGGTTCGCAGGCATCAGGCGGTGGAACCCGGCTGGCATTTCGGATCGCGCTATCCAGGCGACCCCGGCAAAATCATGGTCTACGACTTTCTGCCCGACGTCGCTGCTCGACAAGGTAGTCAATGCCGACGAGTTCCTGGGCGTGTTGGCTTTCGACAAATGGATGGGCAACGCGGACGCCCGGCAGTCCATTTTCTTCCGCGCGCGATTGCGCCAATGGCTGCCGCGACTGAGAGCGAACGCGCCGCGAGCGGGTTTCGTCGCATTCATGATGGACCACGGCTACGTGTTCGACGGCCCGCATTGGAAGTTCGCCGATTCGCCCCTGCAAGGCCTCTACTTCCGACCCAACGTCTATCAAAAGGTGCGAGGATGGGCGGACTTCGAGCCGTGGCTCGATCGCGTGCGTCTACTTCCCCGAGGAAATAGTGGATGCAGCGCTGAAGCAGATTCCACCCGAATGGCTGGCCGAGGATGCCGCCGCGCTCCAGGCCATGCTCGAAAAGCTGATGTCGCGCCGCCGCCGCGTGCCCGACCTGATCCGCGATTCGCGCCACGGCCGCATCAATCCGTTTCCCGAATGGAAATAGCGGTCGCGGCTCCACGCTCCTTGTGATACCGTGTAGGGTTTGAGTGCGTGCCCCGCAGCGATGAAACCGAACCTGGATATTCTGAAACCCGAAATTGAACTGTACCTGGAAGAAACCGGGCTGGCCGTGTTTTACGGTTACTCCCGGCCGCTCGAATCCGCGCCGGCGGTCTATTGGGATTGCGATCAGTATCCCGGACTACCGGCTGTTCGTTCAATCTGCGCGGGCGGCCGGCGCGAAACTGATCGTCTTTCATCAGCGCGAGTTTTTCTCCGAGCAGATCGACGAGGCCATCGAGAAGCTGCACGCCTGCGAATTGCCTCCCCAGGAATCGCGCCACTTCGAAGAGCGGCTGAACGATCTGCGCGCTTACGAAGGTTCGGTCTGCGCCATCGAGCTGTCCTTCGATCATGAAGGGCGCGTCTTTTTGTTTGACCTCCGCACCGAATGGTTTGACGAATTCTCCGAGATGCAGGACGAGATCCAGCTTCTGGTTCCCGATCCTGACGACAGCGACGACGACTCGCCGATCAGCGGCTACTTCTCCAGGAACTGAACTGTGACTAACCGAGCCGCGACCGTGAGGGAGCGGTCCCGCTGGCTCATTACCGAACACCGACCGCGGTCGCCGCCCGGGCTCTCGCATCCGAGCTCGGCGTCCAACCCGTCACCGCGAACGTGCTGCTGAGCCGCGGCCTCTCCGATCCCGACCGCCGCGCGCCGCTTCCTCACACCAGCCCTCGAACATCTGCACGATCCACTGTTGCTCACCGGAATGCGAGATGCCGTCGCGCGCATCCAAGCCGCCATCCAGGCTAAACAAAAGATCCTGATCTACGGCGACTACGACGTCGACGGCACCGTGTCCGTAGTCATTCTGAAAAAAGCCATCGAGATGGCGGGCGGCGAAGCCAGCTTTCACGTTCCGCATCGTTTGAAAGACGGTTACGGCATGCGGTCCGACGTCATCGAGCGCGCGGCGGCCATGGGCATCGCCCTGATCATCAGCGTGGACACCGGCATTCGAGCCTCCCAAGTGGTGCGGGACGCGCGCGAACGCGGCATCGACGTGATCATCACCGATCATCATCTGCCGGACGCAGAACTTCCGCCCGCGCTCGCGGTGCTGAATCCCAATCGGCGGGATTGCGATTATCCCGACAAGAACCTGTGCGGCGCGGGCGTCGCGTTCAAGCTGGTTCACGCGCTGCTCGCCACCCTCGGATGGCCCGCGGAGAAGCTGGCGCGCGTGATGAAGTCGTTTCTGAAGCTGGTGGCCATCGCGACCGTGGCCGATGTCGTTCCGCTGGTGGGCGAGAATCGCGTGATCGTGAAGCACGGCCTGGATGGGTTGAATCACTCCAAAAACCCTGGCCTGCGGGCCATCCTGGAACTTTCCGGATTGCTGAACGGCCGGTCTCCCAGCGCCCGCCAGGTGGCCTTCCAGATCGCGCCGCGCATCAACGCGGCCGGCCGCATGGACGACGCGCAGAACGTGATCCGCATGTTTCTGACCGACGATCCCGAGCAGGCCCGCGAGCTTGGCATCGCAGCTGCATTCGCTCAATCAGGAGCGTCGCGATACCGAGGCTGAGATCGTGCGCCTGGTGCTGGAGGAATGCGCGGGCGTGCCGGTTACCGACGATCAGACGGTGCTGGTGTTTTCGCGGGCTCAACTGGCACCGCGGCGTGGTGGGGATCGTGGCCAGCCGCTTAGTGGAGCGCTTCTGCCGGCCGGTATTCGTGCTGAGTGAAGAAGACGGCCAGGCGCAAGGCTCCGGCCGCAGCATCGCGCCATTTCATTTATTGGACGCTCTGGAATCCATGCCCGATCTGTTTACGCGCTTCGGTGGGCATCGGCAGGCCGCCGGCGTGAGTCTCGCCGCGGAATCAGTTCCCGAGTTTCGCCGCCGCTTGAATATCTACGCCGGGACGCGGCTCACACCCGCCGATTTTCAGCCTCAATTGGCGATCGATGCGACGGTGACTTTGCGAGAGCTCACCACCGGCGCCGGCCGTCGAAGAACTGCTGGCGATGGCGCCGTTCGGATTCGGAAATCCCGCGCCGGTGCTGGCCGATCCTGGGCGCCGAAGTAGCCGGAGCGCCGGTGGTAATGAAAGAGAAGCATCTGCGCGTCCATTTGCGTCAAGACGGCCGCAGCCTTTTCCCGAAGGCCTGGAATTTCGCGGAACGCGCCGAGGATTTTGCGCTGAACGTACCCATCGACGCCGCATTTTCGGTGGAGGAAGACACACTACGGCGCAGATCGCGGTTTCGCTAACTGGGCGGCGGTGCTGCGCGACGTGCGGCCAGCGAGCTAGCGGCATCTGCCGCATCGAACTTCAAGGCCCTTCGCAACGTCTATACGAAGTACAAGCCGAAAAGACGACTGATGCGCGCCTTCCTTATAGCATGCTCCACGGTGATTCTTCTCCAATCGTGCGCCAAAATGCCCGAGACGAGTGAGAAGCCAGGAGAAGGCGTGGAGCGGGTGGGTCACACATTTCGCGAAGTCAGAACCCTCCGTGCCCTGCCACCCAGTGTCCAAGCGGCCCTCGGCGTCGGGAGTCCCGGTCCCGACGGAATCGCGGAACGCGACCGAAGGTACAATCCCACCGACGTCATCTTAGATTCCAATTTGCCGATGCGACGTTTTCTGGTCGCCGGTCTAGCCGACAATGCAACATTGGTAGCGATCGAACACGGGGGCCGGGGATGGAACGGGGAGGTCCGCCTTTTCTCCAACGTCGGCGGGAGGTGCGTAGTTCAAAGACAGTGGACGCTATCCGAATCTCCTCGGACCCTTCGCGGCTTGGTGGATCGACTGTCACCGGACCGAGAGATTCCAGTTGGCCCCTAATCTAGCAGGCTGCTGAAAGGCACCGGGGACCGACTCCCTTACGGTCGCGGCTCGGAAAACGCCCATCCGCGCGCCTCGACATTCGCTAACTGGGCCGCTGTACTGAAATGGCGTGCGCAAAAGCTTCAAACAACTTCCGATCGCCGGCGCTCACGAAAATCCGATCTTCCGGGTGCCATTGAACCGCCACCGCGAACGCCGCGCCTGGTTTTTCGAGTGCTTCGATGACGCCATCCTCGGAGATAGCGGTCACGATCAGCCCCTGGCCCATGCTTTCGACCGCTTGATGGTGCCGCGAATTCACATCGTGCCCACCCCCGCCTATGATCCCGGCCAGCCGGGTTTCTGGCGCCACCCAAACCCGATGCGCCGCGGGATGCTTCCCCGGTTCCGCACCTCGTGGCTTCTGGCTATGCACGTCTGTCGAGCCCAAATGCTGCACCAGTGTGCCTCCGCAAGCCACATTGAAGAGCTGCAAGCCGCGGCAAATCCCCAAGACCGGCACATCAGCTGCCAAAGCCTCTCGCAACAAGCGAATTTCCAGTTCATCGCGGGCATCGTCCACTTCGTCGCTACCGGCGATGGTCTGTCCGTAGCGCGCCGGATTGATATCGCTGCCGCCGGTGAGCAGCAGACCGTCCAGCGAATCGAGCGATTCCGGATTCCCGGCCGCTTCGATCCCCACCGCCCGCAGCGCATCCAGGTACGGACCGAGCCTTGCTTCGTTCCCAAATGTAACAGCCACGCGCATGATCTATGCCGCCTTCAGCGCGTCACCGAATTTGCCCAGGAACATCTGGACGCAGTCCTGGTTCGCCATCGGCCCCATCAATCCGATCCGGAAGATTTTGCCCGCCAGCGGACCGAAGCCGCCCGCGATCTCGATCCCGCTCTTCTCGAGCAAATGCTTGCGCACCTTGGCGTCGTCCACGCCCTCCGGAACTCGCGGCGTGTTTAAGTGCGGAATCCGATGGCCCAGCGGCACGTGCATCTGAACTCCCAGCTTTTCGAAGCCCTGCATCAGCGCCTGATGCGCGTGGGCGTGTCGCGCGAACCGGTTCTCCAGGCCCTCTTCATGCATCAATCGCAACGACTCGTGCAACGCATAAAACAGCGTCGCCGACGCGGTGTGGTGATATTTGTGCCCGTCGAAATATTCGCCCAGCAGCCGCAGATCGAGATACCACTCCGGAATTGACGTCTTGCGCGCGTTCAATCGCTCCACCGCTCGCGGGCGATGCCGTGAATGGCGCCAGGCCCGGGGGACAGCTCAAGCCTTTCTGCGAGCAACTGTAGGCGATGTCGATGCCCATCTCGTCCACTGAAATGGGCACGCCGCCGAGCGACGTTACGCAGTCGGCGATGGTCAGCGCATCCACTTCGCGCGCGGCTTTGGTGATCGGCCGCAGGTCCTGCAATGCGCCGGTCGAAGTCTCGGCGTGTACGAAAGCGACCACCGCCGGCTTTTCGCGCTGGACAAACTCCGCCACCTCGTCGTAGTTGAAGACCTCGCCCCACGGCTTTTCCAAGCTCACCACGTTCGCGCCTTGCCGCCGGCCCATCTCCGTCATCCGGCTCCCGAAGAACCCGCAGCCCAGCACGGCGAACTTGGAATTCGGCTCCACGAAATTGGCGATGGCCGTCTCCATGCCGGAGGAACCCGTGCCCGACATGGCCCAGGTAAGCGGGTTGCGCGTACCAAAGGCGGACCGCAGCATCTCTCGCACCTGATCCAGAACGCCAATGAAATAGGGGTCCAGATGGCCAACCAGCGGTTTTGCCAGCGCTTCATACACACGCGGTTCCACCATGGTGGGGCCTGGGCCGAACAAAAGTCGACGGGGAGGCTGCAGCGCCGAAAATTGCATATCAGAATTAGCTTAACAATTAGCGCTCTGGAACGTCTGTAAGGTGTGGGTAAAATAGTGTCACATATGCGCATAGCCGCAACTGCCGTGTTTCTGGCGGGTTCCCTGTTAATCCAGGCTCAAACCGCTCCCAAACCTCTGCGGATTCCGATTGAACAGTACAAACTGGATAACGGCCTCCGTGTCGTCATGTCCGTGGATCATTCCGCTCCTACCTACGGGATTTCCATCACCTATAACGTGGGCTCTCACAACGAACATGCCGGGCGCACCGGGTTCGCGCACCTGTTCGAGCACATGATGTTCGAAGGCTCGGCCAACGTCGGCAAGGGCGAGCACATGATCCTGGTCGACAACAACGGCGGCGACATGAACGGCACCACCACCGAGGATCGCACCAATTATTTCGAGTCCTTCGCATCCAACCAGCTGGATCTCGGCCTGTTCCTGGAATCGGACCGTATGCGTTCGCTCGCGGTGAACCAGGCGAATCTGGACAACCAGCGCAACGCCGTCCAGGAAGAGCGCCGGCTGAGCGTCGACAATCAACCCTACGGCGAAACTTCGGAAGTTTTGCAGGGCCTGATCTACGATAACTTCGCCAACAAACATTCGGTGATCGGCTCCATGCAGGACCTGAACGCTGCCACGGTCAAAGACGTCCAGGAGTTTTTTCGCATCTATTATGCGCCGAACAATGCGGTGCTGACGCTGGTGGGCGACTTCGAGCCCGCTGAAGCGTTGGCCAAAATCAAGAAATATTTCGGCGACATTCCGGCGCAACCGGCGCAGCCCGCGCCCGATTTGGCCGAGCCCAAGCAAACCGCCGAACGGCGCAAGACCATCGAAGATCCCTTCGCTCAGGTGCCTCGCCTGGACATCGCGTTTAAGACGCCTCCCGGCAATACCGCCGACGTATACGCGCTGGACGTTCTTTCAACTGCGCTTGGGTGGCGGCCAATCCTCGCGGCTCTATCAGACCCTGGTGAAGGACACGGAACTAGCCGTCAACGTTTTTTGCTACATCGATGAGCATAAGGGCCCATCCACGTTCAACGTCGTGGTGCTGGTGCGGCCCGGTAAAGATCTGAAGGAAGTGGAAAAGGCCGTCTACGCGGAGCTGGATCGCGCCAAGCGGGAACCGGTGGCCGACTGGGAATTGCAGAAGGTCCGCATGATGGAGCGCCATGGAACGGCGCAGGAGTTGCAGAGCACGCTGTACCGCGCCTACGTGATCGGCGAGATGGCGGTGATCTACGGCGATCCGAACCTGATCAACACGCGTTTCGATAAGATCCAGAACGTCGGCAAGGAAGACATCCAGCGAGTGGCGAAAACATACCTGACCGAAGAGAATCGCACGGTTGTCACCACATTGCCCCAACCCAAGGCCGAAACCGCGAAAGCCGCTAACTAGGAGCATCCGATGAAATTCCAATCCCCAATCCCCGTTCGGTGGTTCATCGCGCTGATTGCTACGGCCGCAGTCTCACTCGCGCCAATCTCCGTCGCTCAGGTCCCTCAGGATCCAGGCTCCAAAGCGATTCCCCTGAGTAGAGTGGAGCGCAAGAATAAGGCGCCGGTGTCGGACCAGATTCTGCGCGTCAAAATTCCCAAGCCCACCGAAATCACGCTGCCAAACGGGCTCACGGTGCTGGTGCTGGAGGATCACAGGCTGCCGCTGGTGACCGCGCGCTTGAGCATTTTGGGCGCGGGCGCGTTAAACGATCCCGTGGATGTGCCCGGCCTCGCCAACATTACGGCCACCATGTTGAAGGAAGGAACCACGACGCGGTCGAGCAAACAGATCGCGGAACAGACCGAAGAGCTCGGGGCCAGTATCGGAGCGCAGGCGCCGTGGGCCTCGGAGACCGCCACCTTCACCGCGTCAGGCTTAAGCGACAATGCCGGCCAGTGGATCGCGCTCGCGTCCGATATCTTGCTGCATCCTTCCTTCCCGGAAGGCGAATTGAACAAGCTGAAGCAGCGCATGAAAGTTCAGCTGCAGCAGCAGCGCTCCGCGGCGGGCTTCCTGATGCAGGAGCGCTTCAATCGGGCGGTCTATGGAAATCATCCCGCTGCCATTACCTCGCCCACGCTCCAGGCTCTCGACAAGAATCACGCCCGCCATGCTCGCCGAGTGGCACGCTACGCGCTATGTGCCTCAGAACGCCATTCTGGGAGTTGCTGGCGACATTACTCCCGCGGAAGTGACGAAGATGTTCTCCGCTCTGCCCGGCTGGAAGGCCGGCCCCAGTAAGGCTGCGCTGCCCACCGCCACCAAGCCGGCCAGCGGCCGCAGGATTTTTCTGGTGGACCGGCCAGGCTCCGTCCAGACCGATGTTCGAGATCGGCAACATCGCCATCAATCGCATGGATGCCGACTACGTTCCGATGGTGGTGATGGATCGTATCGTAGGCGGCGGAGCGTCGGCTCGCTTGTTCATGAACCTTCGCGAAGTGCATGGCTACACGTACGGCGCTTATAGCATGCTGGTGGCGCGACGCTACGCGGGTCCGTGGATCGCGCAAGGCAGCATGCGAACGGACGCCACCGGCGGCGCGATGACGGAGTTCATGAACGAGATCAACCGCATCCGCGACCAACCCGTACCGGAAAAGGAACTCGAAGAAACCAAGCGCTCCATCGTCGCTGGTTTCGCGCTTACGCTGGAGCGCCCCAGCGAGCTGCTGGATTACGCGATCGCGCTCAAGGTGTACAATCTACCGGCCGATTATTGGGACACTTATCCCGCCAAGATCGCGGCCATCACGGCCGAACAGGTGCAGCGCGTGGCGCGCAAATATATTGTGCCGGATGAACTGCAGATCGTCGCGGTGGGTGACGCCACCAAACTGAAACCGGTGCTCGACAAGTACGGCACGGTGCAAGTGTTCGACACTAACGGCCAGCCGAAAGCCACACCGTAGCCTGCCGTGGACGCTCGCATCGAACACGACACGATGGGCGAGATGCGCGTCCCCGCCGACGCCCTTTATGGCGCTCAGACGCAGCGCGCGGTTGAGAATTTCCCTATCAGCGGGCTGCGCTTTCCGCGGCCCTTCATTCGCGCGCTAGGGCTGATCAAGAGCGCTGCCGCCCGAGTGAATGGACGGCTGGGCCAATTGCCGCCCGATCTCGCCGCGGCCATTGAGAAGGCCGCCGAAGCCGTGGCTGCGGGCGATCGCGACAATCAGTTTGTGGTCGACATTTTCCAAACCGGCAGCGGCACATCCACCAACATGAACGCGAACGAAGTGATTGGGCGCCTGGCCGGCGCCCATCCGAACGATCACGTCAATCGCGGACAATCGAGCAACGACGTGATTCCCTCCGCCATGCATGTGTCGGCCGCCATGCTCGCGACTGAGGATCTGCTGCCGGCGATGGCGGAGCTGTCCGAAGCGCTGCGCAGGAAAGCGGACGAGTTTAAGGACATCATCAAGATCGGCCGAACCCATCTACAAGATGCCGTGCCCATGGCGCTCGGCCAGGAATTTAGCGGATACGCCGCTCAAGTGGAGCATTGCTCCCAAAGAGTCACAGCCGCGCTGGACGGCCTGTATGAATTGCCGTTGGGCGGGACGGCCGTCGGCACGGGATTGAATGCGCTTCCCGGCTTTGCATCCGCCGTCATCGCCGAGCTCGCGTCGCGCACCGGCCTCCCGTTCCGTGAGGCGTCCAATCATTTTGAAGCGCAAGCGGCGAAGGACGCAATCAGCTTTATGAGCGGCGCGCTGAAAACCTGCGCAGTGGCCCTCACCAAGATCGCCAACGATATCCGCTGGCTGGCATCGGGACCCCGCAGCGGACTGGGCGAATTGCAACTTCCCGAAACGCAGCCAGGATCAAGCATCATGCCCGGCAAGGTGAATCCGGTGATCGCGGAAAGCCTGCTAATGGCTTGCGCGCAAGTGATCGGCTATGATGCGACCATTACCTGGTGCTGCGCCGCAGGCAATTTCGAGCTGAACGTGATGATGCCGGTGATGGCCTACGATTTACTCGAATCCATTGCGCTGCTGGCAGCCGGGTCGCGCAATTTCAGCCGGCGCGCTATCGAAGGCCTGCAAGCGAATAGCGATCGCGCGTCGGGCTTCGTCGAGCAATCGCTGGCGATGGTTACCGTGCTCGCGCCCGTGATCGGCTATGAGCAGGCGGCGGCCATCGCCAAGGAAGCCTACCGCAGCGGCCGCACTGTGCGCGAAGTGGCTCGCGAGATCAGCGGCGTACCAGAAGATCGCCTGGATGAGTTGCTCGATCCGCGCACCCAGACCGGTGGCGCGCGAACTTCCGGGCCACTGTTATAGAATACGGTTCTATTGCACCCCGGGATTTCAATGAGCTCCAGCACTTCGACAAACAATCCTCCAGGCTGGCCCGCGCTTATCGGCGGCGGTCTTATGAACATTGCGCTCGGCACGTATTATGCCTGGAGCGTATTCGTCCCCACGCTCGAGCATGAATTCGGATGGAGCCGCTCACAAACGTCGCTCGTGCCCACCATTGACATGGTGATGGTCGCCTCAACGTTTTTGGTGGCAGGCTTTCTGCAACGGCGAATTGGGCCGCGACCCATTGCCGCGATCGGTGGCGTCCTGTTCAGTTTGGGACTGCTACTTGCCAGCTGGACACAGTCCCTGCCGATGCTTTATCTCACCTGGGGCGTTATGGTCGGCGCCGGTATCGGCTTTGGCTACCTGGTGCCCATCACCGTTGGCTCGAAATGGTTTCCCCACCATCGCGGGCTGGTCAACGGCCTGGCCATAGCACTATTCGCCGCCGGCTCCGGCCTCTTCGGGCCCGTTGAGGGCATGCTAGTGGAGCGGATCGGTTGGCGCGCCACCTTTCAGGTTTTGGCCGGAGTCTTTTTCGTGTTTACAATGGCCGGCTCTTACCTGCTGAAGGATCCGCCCTTGGGGTACACCGGCCCGGCCAGAAAATCTAGTGGTGCGGGACACTCCCACGCCGCGCATCACATCGATGTGCCCACCCCGCAGGTGCTTCGAAACCCGGTCTTCATGGCGCTCTGGGTGGCCTACGCTCTTGGCACCACCGCCGGAACTATGGTCATCAGTCAGCTAGTGCCTTTCGCCCGATTGGCGGGCTTCAGCGCGAAGACCGCCGCATTCGCCATTACCATCGGCGCCATCGGCAGCGCATTGGGAAGGTTCTTTTCGGGCTGGCTGTCCGACCACTTCGGCCGCCTGCATACCCTGCGCGCCATCATTGTCACGTCGATGATTGCGACGCCGCTGCTTTATATCTGGCGCGAGCAGCTATTGGCGTTTTACGTTCTATTGTTTTTCGTCTATTATTGCTACGGTACCCAACTATCCGTGTACGTTCCTCTGGCGGGCGATCTCTGGGGCACCAAATATCTGGCGACGAACTATGGATTGCTACTGGCGGCCTGGGGTTTTGCGGGAATCATGGGGCCGATGCTCGGCTCGCGCGTCTACGTCAGCACCGGCGCTTATCAATACGCGTTCTTCGTTTCAGCGGGACTGGCTTGCGCCGCGCTCATCATCCTCAGTATTGTCCGCACTCCACACTCCGCCGTTGCGCCGGCTCCTGTTGTAGCGGGCAGCGCGAAGCTCAGAACTTCGGAAGGCGCCTGAGCAGGCCGTAGCTGGAGCCGTAGCCCGCAAGATCCACCGCGTGCGCGGGACGCCAATTCCAGTCCATGGCTCCGATGTATCGTGCGCCGGCGCGATCGGGCCCCATCAAAATCACGTACAACTTGCGTTGCGGATAGGCGAGCAGCTCGTATTGTTCCTCCGAGCCGGAACGCCAGCGCTTTGCCTGCGGCTGTCCCAATGCCCGCTCTACCGCCGAGTAGTCGTCAGCCGCCGTTAATGGCAAATCGATCTGAACCTCTGGCGCGTAGAAGGCCCGCGTGGCAATCACGCCGCCGCGGAACAAGCTGATAGCCAGTACGCATCCGGCCACGCCCAGCGCAACGCCGCCAACCACCACTTTTCCCACTCGCGACGTTCGCTCGCTCTCCAATCGAATGCCAATCACCGGAGCCCGCGTGGCTGGCGTTTGCGCCCGCGAGGGCCGCGGCGAATCGTTCACTGCAAGCGGCATTTCGATCACGCGGCGCTCGGCCGGCCACACCACACCCTCCCGGCATTCCAGCTCCGCCAGCAGACCCACAATCATCACCGGTGCATCCACCCGCGAAATTTCGCCTAAGTGGCGCCGGGATACGGAGACTTCTTCATTCGTTTTCGTGTTCCGCACCAATACGTCGGACCAAGTGGCGCTTCGATAAACCCACTCGTTGTGTCCTGCGTTCAGAATGGCAGGGTAAAACGAAAACGGGCGGCGGCCGAGCTGCGCAAGTGGCGGCGGGATCGGCGGAACGGCCATGGCTTTATTTTAGCCTCAGGGCGCTGGGGGCAGCGGATTCCGCGGCGGACTTGGAGGCCGCGGTTTGCGATGAAAGAATTTCTCATGCACGTCCGGCCAGAATTCCGGCAAGATGTTACTGAGCGCGCTGGCCAACAGGCTGGTTCCAAAACGCGTGACCACCTCTTCGGCCGCTGACGCTGCTATCGGGATAATAAGCGTTGGAGAGCCCGATCCCCAGGCCCATTCCGAGCATTCCCGAAAAATTGAATCTGTTCGTTCCCCGGTCCGTTCGCGTGACCACCACGCGGCTCAGCGCATAGCCCACTCGATACCAGCCGCCGAATTCCGGCCCCCTGCGGAAATAGCGCGGGATCTTCATGCAACAAGGATGCGAGCACGGCGTCAGAAAAAAAATTCTGCGTCGTGACATCGGCCATCGCCGCGCCAAAGCGCTCGGCATAAGGACCGGCCCCGTGCCCGTACTTCGGATTGTCATTGTCTATTTGTGAGAGCGCCGCTCCGGCGGCCGAGGAGGCGAAGGTGAACGGGTCCAAGGTCTCCTTGGCAAACAGTGCGAACTTCTGCTTCGCCGTAAGAGGCACGACGTTTTTGCGCGGATCCTCAACCGCCAGGTAACTCGGAATCACGCCGAAAATGCGGTCGTCGACAGACTCGAGCGAAGCCGGGTGCAGCGGACGAAGGCTGCGCGGAAACTGGTTGCGCTGGGGATGGGGGGGCCTGGGCAAAAACAAAGGGGACCGAGAAGGAGGAAACAGTGACGAGCACCGCGACATTGGCGCGTTGGGCGTGTTTAAAGCAAGACTTCAATCAGCCTCCACCTGGAGTCCCCGCCGCGCCGCATTGTATATGTGACCCATGCCTCCGCACTATGGTTACACAGAAAGTAATAGAATGAGCAGTCATGATAGCGATGCCCGCTCGGCCGTCCGTCCAACAGCAGTTTCGGAATCGGCGCAATTTTCTCAAGTTTCTCGCGGCTAGTCCGCTGCTTGCCTCCCTGCCCGCCCGCGCCTGGCAGACGCACACTCTCGATGAAGTGCTGGCCAATCCAAAAGACGCGCTGGATGTAATGGACTTCGAAGCCGCCGCTCACAAGGCACTACCGCCCGCGCACTGGGGCTACATGGCCTCCGGCGTGGACGACAACCTGACGCGCGACTTGAACCACGAAGCTTACAAACATATACAACTCCGCCCGCGCAAACTGGTGGATGTCTCGAAGATCGACACGCGCGTCGAGCTCTTTGGAACCACCTGGGACAGTCCCATTTTCCTTTGTCCCGTTGGCGCGCAAGGCATGTTTCATGCCGACGGCGAGCTGGGCGTGGCTCGCGCCGCGCAGGCCAAGAAGACCCTGCAGATTCTCTCCACGGTCACTTCGCACAGTGTCGAAGATGTGATCAAGGCGCGCGGCGGACCGGTGTGGTACCAGCTCTACGCGGTCTCGAACTGGGGCTTGACGGAAAGAGTCGTGAAGCGAGCCGAAGACGCGGGCTGCCCGGTGGTGGCCTGGACCATCGACCTGCTGGCCGGCCGGAATACCGAGACTGGCGTCCCGTTACAGGCGCCTCGACAATCGACAATGCGCGGATTGTCATGGCGAACCGTTCGGCTCAGTTACTAACCGGCCGATGTTCGACGGCCTCGACATGAAAGGCGTCGCCATCAACTCTCCCGCGTTCACCTGGAAGCAGGTGGATCGTCTGAAGCAGATCACGAAGATGAAGCTGGTGCTGAAAGGCATTGAGACCCGCGAGGACGCGCGCTTGTGCGTGGAGCATGGCGTAGATGGCATCCTGGTTTCGAACCACGGCGGGCGCGCCACAGAAACCTATCGCGCTACTATCGAGTGCCTGCCCGAAGTGGTGGACGGTGTCGCGGGCCGCATTCCCGTAATGGTGGATGGCGGTATCCGCCGCGGCACAGATGCTTACAAGGCGCTGGCGTTGGGCGCCAAGGCCGTGGGCATTGGACGCCCCTACATTTGGGGCTTGTCCTCGTTCGGGCAAGCGGGCGTGGAAAAGGTGATTGAGATCCTGCGCGGCGAGTTCGAGCTGACGATGAAGCAGTGCGGCGCCCGGTCGCTCGCCGAGATCAGCCGCTCCACCGTGTTGTAGTGGAGGAGTGGCGCACGCACTCGTGCGTGCCGCGTTCACACTCGTGTGAACGCTAGAATAAACAAATGCCCGCCGAAGAGAAGACCGCGGCCAGCTTCGAGACCGGACTCCAGCAACTCGAGCTGATCGTCAAGGAAATGGAGAGCGGCGAGTTGCCGCTGGAGCGCGCGCTCGAGTTATTCGAAAAAGGAATGCAGTTGAGCGAGAGCTGCCGCAAGCAATTGGAAGAAGCCGAGACGCGCATCGAAATGCTGATCCGTAAGGGCGACAAAGTCCAGGCCGAGCCGTTCCGTCCGGACAAAGCATGACATTGACGGAGTATGTCGCCCGGCAACAAGCGCGTGTCGACGCCGCTCTCGAACGCTGGGTCCCGCCCGAAACCACGCTGCCCGAATCCATTCACAAAGCCATGCGTTACAGCTTGTTCGCCGGAGGGAAACGCATTCGTCCCGTCTTGTGCATGGCCGCGGCGGAAGCGGTATCGGACTTGGCCGTCGGCATTGAATCCTGCGCCTGCACGCTCGAACTGATTCACACCTATTCGCTGATTCACGACGATCTGCCCGCGCTCGATAACGACGATTTACGCCGCGGCGTTCCAACCTGCCATAAAGTATTCGGCGACGCCATCGCGATTCTGGCCGGCGATGCGTTGCTCACGCTCGCGTTCCAGGTGCTGGCACAAATGGAGTGCCCGGACCCTCGTAAAGCCGCTCTCATCGCGGAGCTTTCAACCGCCGCCGGTACGGTGGGCGGCATGATTGGCGGCCAGGTGTGCGATCTGGAGGGCGAAGGCGGGCATCCCGATGCCGCGCTGCTCGAAGCCATCCATCGTGCGAAAACGGGCGCTCTGCTCCGGGCCAGCCTGCGCATGGGCGCCATCTATGCGGGCGCCGCCGACAGTGACGATGACGAGCAATTAAGCGCGCTGTCGTGCTATGGCGAACACGTCGGCCTGGCGTTCCAGATCGTCGATGACGTGCTGGATGTGGAGCAGTCCTCGGAAGCCCTTGGAAAAACCGCGGGCAAGGACGCACAACAGCACAAGATCACCTTTCCGGCCGTCTATGGTCTGGAGCGCTCGCGCGAGATGGCTGAAGAAGAAAGGCTCGCGGCCCATCTCGCGTTGCGTCCATTCGACGATCGCGCGGAGCGGTTGCGCGAATTGGCCGACTTCATCGTCCACCGGCGTGCCTAATGCCTTTGCGATGAAGCGTGCCCGGCTGGATCTGCTCGTGGTAGAGCGAGCACTCGCGGACTCGCGCGAGAAAGCTCGGGCGCTGATTCTCGCCGGCCAGGTGCTCGTCAATGGACAAAAGGCCGACAAGGCCGGTGCAAATATCGACGCCGCGGCCCAAATCGAATTGCTCGCGCAACCGCGTTACGTCGGCCGGGGCGGATTAAAACTGGAAGCCGCGCTCGACCATTTCGCGATCGATGTCACCGGCAGGATCTGCCTGGACGTTGGCTCTTCCACTGGCGGCTTTACCGACTGCTTGTTGCAGCGCGGCGCAGCGCGCGTCTACGCCATCGACGTCGGTACCGGCCAACTGGACTGGAAACTGCGCAACGATCCACGCGTTATCGTCCAGGAACAAGTGAACGCGCGCTACCTCACTCGCGATCAGGTCCCCGAACCCATCGCCCTGGCCGTTTGCGATGTCAGTTTCATCTCCATCACAATGATCTTACCGGCGTTGGCCGGTCTGCTCACCGCGGACGCCGAAATGGTTATCCTGGTAAAGCCTCAATTCGAATTAGATCGGGACCAAGTCGGTAAGGGAGGAATTATTCGCGACCCTGCATTGCACCATCAGGCCTGCGTGCGCGTCGAAAAAGCCGTGCAGGCGCTCGGCTTTCACACCCAAATCATTCCTTCCCCGATATTGGGCGCGGAAGGCAACCGGGAGTTCCTCTTACATGCCGGACATTAAAGTAGTCGGGGTGATCTCGAAGCCCGGTATCCCGCATGCCTCAACCATCGTGTCGGACCTGGTGGCGTGGTGGAAAGAGCGCGGCGTCGAAACGCGTCTGGATCATGAGTCCGCGCGATATCTAAGAAGCAACGGCGGGCTCCCCCGCGAACAGGTTCCAGAAGGCACGCAGTTAGTGATCGTGTTGGGCGGCGATGGCACGCTGCTAGCCGCGGCCCGTGCGGTGGCGGGGCGTGAGATTCCGATCCTGCCGGTGAACCTGGGCGGTTTGGGCTTCCTCACTGCCATCACTCTCGACCAGCTTTACCCCGAGCTGGAATGCGCGCTTTGCGGCGAGCAACGCGTAGTTCCCAGGCGCATGCTGCATGGCGAAGTGGTCCGCGACGGCAAGACCGTCGCGACGTATGAAGCGCTCAATGACGTCGTCATCGGCAAAACGCAAATCGCGCGCATGATCGACCTGGAGACCTACGTGGATGGCCAATACGTCAGCACTTTCAAAGCCGACGGCCTTATCGTCGCCACACCCACCGGTTCCACGGCGTATTCGCTGTCGGCCGGAGGACCCATCGTGTTTCCCGCCGTCGCCGCCCTTTGCATCACGCCGGTCTGCCCGCACATGCTCACTAATCGGCCCGTCCTGGTGCCCGATACCAGCGTCATCGAGATCATTTGCAAGGCGCCGCGCAAGGAAGCCTATCTCACCGTGGACGGGCAAGTGGGCGAGCCGCTCATGGAGAATGACCGCGTGGTGTGCCAGAGCTCCGACCACCAGGTCTATTTGATCCGTCCGCCGAAAATGTTTTTCTTCGACGTGCTGCGGCAAAAACTGAAGTGGGGAGAAAGGTAAGTGAAGAAACTTTCCCTGACAGCCTGGATCTTCATCGCCATGCTGTTGGGAGTCGCGCTCGGCGCCGTGTTTCCGAACGTGGGCAAGGCGGAGTGGATGGCTGCGCTCGCCAGCGTGTTCCTGCGCCTGATCAAATCCATCATCGCGCCCCTCATCTTCGGCACTCTGGTGTACGGCATCGCGGGCACCGGCAGCGTCAAAGCCATGGGCAGAATCGGAATCAAAGCCATTCTGTATTTCGAAGTTTTGACCACCATCGCGCTAGTGCTGGGATTAGGCGCGGTGAACTTAATTCGGCCCGGCGAAGGCATGGCACTGGAGCGGTCCGCCGCGGAAACCGGATTGCCTCAGGCCGGACCTACGCTCTCGGGCACGCTGGAGCACACCTTCCCAGCCAGCGTGATCGACGCGATGGCGAAAGGCGACGTGCTGCAAATCGTCGTCTTTTCGTTTCTGTTCGGCTCGGCCTGCGCGGCCATCGGAGGGAAAGCCGCTCCCGTAGTGACGTTTTGCAAATCGCTTTCTGAGGTGATGTTCCGCTATACAAAATACGTGATGTACCTGGCGCCCATTGGCGTGGGAGCAGCCATGGCTGGCACTATCGGCAGCAAAGGCCTGGGTGTTCTGCTGGGACTCGGCAAGCTGATCCTGACGTTGTATGGCACGCTCGCCATCTTCGTCTTCGTTGTCCTGGGTGCGGTGGCGATGATCGCGCGAATTCCGCTGCGCGCCTTTATTCGAGCCGTTCGCGAGCCGTTTATCATCGCCTTCTCGACAGCCTCGAGTGAAGCCGCGCTGCCGCTGGCACTGGAAAACATGGAGCTGATGGGCGTTCCAGCGCATATCGTGGCGTTCGTCTTGCCCACCGGCTACAGCTTCAACCTGGACGGCAGCACTTTGTATCTTTCGATGGCCTCGCTCTTCGTCGCGCAAGCCGCAGGCATCCACATGCCGCTCAGCCAGCAGCTCCTGATGATGCTGACGCTGATGCTCACCAGCAAAGGCGTTGCCGCCGTCCCACGCGCATCGCTCGTGATCCTGGCTGGGACGCTCGCATCGTTCGGCCTGCCGCTCTCAGGCGTCGCGCTGCTGCTGGGGGCGGACGCGCTGATGGACATGGCCCGCACCTCGGTGAACCTGCTTGGTAATTGCATGGCCGCCGCGGTGGTGGCGCGCTGGGAGGGGGTGGACCTCTCTACGCCCACGCAATCGGAACAACCGACCGCGCAAGCCTCGAGTTAATGCTAATTTGATGTGGAATAAACCAGCGGCCATAAAAAGTTCTATGGCTTATAGTTAGTCGCAAAGCCGATTCCGAAACACAAGTTGTATTTCCTTGCCTTTGGGCGATTAACGATGGACGCCATTGGCGGCGCTCAATATGATCGGTACTAATGACGTCGAATACAGGAAGAGCGCAGAGACTCTCGTGGGACAGACCTCTTAAGGACATTTGGAAAGAGTTAGCAGAACCGGCGAATAATGATTTGGACATGCCGTACATGCGCAAGCTCAATCTCCTTGTTCAGTTAAGAACCGCCGACGCGGTCGCGCGGTACACGAAATCGCTAATGCTTCTGACGGCTATCGTAGTGCTGTGCACGGTCGTGGAGGCGGCGCTCGCGGTCCTAACGTACTTGCGACCGTCCTCCTGACTTGCGGGTGTGATGCGGGCTTACGGAATGCTGTGCTAACTGAGTTATTCTGGCTAAAGGAGGCCCGATGAACGGAGGCCATGGCATTTATATACATGGGACGTCGGCAGCGGCAAAATCCGGCATCAGACGAGAGGTCTTTACCTTTAGAGCGTAAGAGAACCTTCCCGATTCTGACTGCACAATCGAGGCGTACGGAAACCCGACTACCAATTGGATCGAAATCTGGATCAGAGTCTCTCCGTACAGCCACAAGAAGCACCATAAGGCCTTTCAGGACATGCCTCAAGTTGGGAAACAGGTCGCAGACTGGATCAGAGAGTTAGATCCGTCACGCGTTAGAGAAATATTTGACGGCGGGCCTTACTGATCCCTGCAACTGGTGCCGAAGACCCCGCACCAGGCCCCTCGCGTTCATAGCGGAAACATGAAATCATAGGTTTTAGGGAAAGTCTTTATGGCTACTCAAGAAAGCATCGACTGGTCGGCGTGCCGGTTAGTCGAAGTCAAGCCGGGAGTGCAGAGCGGCGCTCCTGTACTACGTGGTACCCGACTGCCGGTCAGCGCAATCGTCGATAACTTCGACTACGGTGTGAGCGTAGCCGAAATCGCGGAACAGTTCGAAGTTTCGTCGGACTCAGTCGAGGCAGTTTTAGCCTACGCCAAGAGTCACCGCGTTGCGGATCCTGTTTGACAAAAACGTTCCGGTCGGTGTGCGCCGCTTCCTGTTGAGGCATGAGGTTTACACCGTCGTGGATCTGAGGTGGAACCCACAGCTCGAAAACGGCGAACTTCTCAACGCTGCCGAGGCTGAAGGCTTCGACGTGATGATCACGGCCGACCAAAACATCCGCTATCAGCAGGACCTGACGGGGCGAAAGCTGGCACTAATCGCGCTTGGCTCTAACATCTGGCCGATCGTGCAGAAACATCGCGATACGATTTCAGCCAAAGTCGACACAGCAACCCCGGGAAGCTACGACTTCATCGAGATGCCGCTCCCGCCAAAAGCCAATCGCTAATAGCCAATAGCGGCGCGGCGGCCCGTCGCCCGCTACGCGGCGACCGTCACGCCGGCCTTCGCCCACCACGGCTTGGCCGGCTTAATCGCCGCGTTCACCGCTTCGATATTCTTCACGCCCTCAGTACCAAGCCAATCCTCCAGCGCCTTCACGCCTTTCTGGCCATAAACGGGAATGCGCATCCTTCCAAGTCGCGCGCCCGCACAGGACACCCGAGTAATCCGTGCCCGCCTCAGCCGCCATGGTCAACTCCTCCACGAATTGAGCATTGCCCACGCCCGCGCTCAAATAAATGAACGGCTTCTTCGCCACGCCCGCGGCCTTGCGGAAAAGATCCAGCGCCTCGCTGCGTGAATAAGCCTTCTGGCCCTGGTACACGCTGCTGCCTTCCACGTAATTCGCGTTGATCGGAACTTCCACCTTCAGCACGTCGATCTTGTACTGCGGCTTGGAGAACTCCTCCATGGCGCCGATCACCACCTGCGGCTTCAGCTTGGCGAACTCCAGGCCCTTCTCGTCACCGCCCTTGGGATCGTACCCCACAAACTCACAAAAAAACGGAATCTCGTTATCCTCGCACTCGGCGCCGATCCGCTCGATGAACGCGTGCTTGATATCGTTCACCTGCGCATCGTCGAAAGGCGAATAGTAGAGCAAAATCTTGACGGCGTCCGCGCCCCAATCTGCAATACGTTTGACGGAAACGTGCGGTAGAAGGTCGGGCAGGCGGCCGGGCTTGGTATTGTCGTAGCCGCTCTCTTCGTAAGCCAGCAACAGACCCGCATTGGAGGAGCGCGCCTTCGCGGCGGGAAGTCCGTATTCCGGGTCCAGCAGGATCGCGCTCGCGTGCGGCGTCAAAGCCTGCGAGACCGCGATTTTGAATTCGCTCATCATCTCGTCGGTCACCTGATTCGCCGCAACACCCTTGGCCGCCGCGATGGATTTCTTCAAGCTGCCCCTCTGATCCATGGCAGCCGCCGCGATCACTCCGTGCTGGTTCGCCAGCGCCTTCATGTGGCGCACTTTTGCTTCCGATAAACCCACCGACAAACTCATGTCGCTTCCTCCATCTCTCGATTCTCGCGCATTCCCGCGGGCCGCGCGGTTAGCGCATCAACGCGCCGGAAGTACGTTTGTGCGCGATTCACGTCCCGCAAAATCTGCGCCTTCAGCGCTTCCGCATTTTCAAACTTGCGCTCTTCGCGTACCCAGCGCAGAAATTCCACCGCAATTTCCTGCGGCGGCGCGCTGTCCAGCTTGGCGAGCAAATAAGTCTCGATAGTGCGATTGTGGCCATCGAATGTCGGCCGAACGCCAACGTTGGTGATGGACGGCCATTCTCGCTCCCCGCTCAGGTCCCGCGTGCGCGTGACGTACACGCCGTTCTTCGGCAGCACCTCGGCCTTCGTGTCCAGGTTGAGCGTGGGGACGGTCTGCTTCCCTCCTCTGCCTTCGCCCGTCACCACCACCCCGCGCAGCGCGTAAGGCCGGCCCAGCATCCGGCATGCGGAAGCTACTTCGCCTGCTTGCGATGGACCGGCGGATCTCAGCTGCTCGAGATCACGCGCTTGCGCCACACCACCGGCTCAATGATGTCGGTCTCAAAGCTGTACCGGTTCGCCCAATTCCTCCAGCGCGCCGGCGTCGCCCGCAGCGCGTTTGCCGAAATGAAAGTTCGCGCCCACCAGCACCGCGCGAGCCTTGAGCGCGTCCACCAGAATCTCGCGCACGAAATCCTCGGGCCCCAGTGCGGCCACCTGCGGTGTGAATGGCAGAATCAGGATCTCGTCAATCCCCTGCTCCAAAATCATCCGCGCGCGCTCGTCGATCGCCGTCAGCAAGCGCGGCGCGCTCGCCGGCGTCACCAGCTTGGCTGGGTGAGGATCGAAGGTGAGAACGGCCGATTTCCAGGATTCCTCGCGCGCCAGCGCTGCCACCCGCCGCAGGATTTGCCGATGGCCGCGATGCACGCCGTCGAAATTGCCGATCGTGATGGCGCAAGGACCGAAGTCGTCCGGCGTCTGCGTCAGACTGCGATAAATCATGCGCGGTCTTTCATTGAGCTTTTTGGCCCACTTCAATTTCCAGGCCGTCGTACGCCAGCCGGACATGCGGCGGCAAACGCTCCTCCGTGCAGGCGTGTCCCAGATCGTGGCAAATGTGTGTGAAGAACGCGCGCCGAGGCGCCAGCTTCTCCACCGATTCGAGCGACCGCTCCACGGTGGAATGCGTGGGATGCGGCTTGTGCCGCAAAGCATCCAGGAACAAGACATCCAGACCGCTCAACATCTCCATGGACTCTTCGGGAATGTCGCTGTGATCCGTCAAATAGGCCGCGTCGCCGAAGCGGAACCCGTATACCGTGCCCTTGCCATGATTGAGGCGGATCGGAATGAATGGTAGTCCGAAAAGATCGATGGGCGCGCCGTCGAAAGCGTGCGTCACCAGGCGCGGACGCGAGGACTCGGTCTCGCCTTCGTCAAAAATGTAGCGGAAAGTCCGGCGGAGTGCCGTGATGGTCTGCTCCGATCCGTAGATCGGAATCACACCACCCTGCCGGTAGTTGAACGGCCGCACGTCGTCCAGGCCCATCACGTGATCGGCATGCGAATGCGTAAACAAAATCGCATCCACGCGTTCGATCCCGGAGCGCAGGGCTTGATAGCGGAAGTCGGGCGTCGTATCGATCAGCACCCCGCGGTCACCGTATCGGATGTGTATAGATGGCCGCAGACGATGGTCGCGCGGATCCTGCGAATGGCACACCGCGCAGCGGCAGCCGATCATCGGAACTCCGACGCTGGTGCCCGATCCGAGCACCGTAATGCGGATGGACTCTGAACCCGTCATTTCACAACCGTCATTCCACAACCGTCATTCCACAACCGTCATTCCACAACCGTCATTCCACAACCGTCATTCCACAACCACCTATGCGCCGGCCTGCTCTTCCTTCGATTCAGCCTCTGGAGCCGCCTGCTTGGCATTACTCTCCATCGCTTGGACAAAGCGAAATCGCAGCTCCGTGAGTGCATTCTCCACCAGGCGCTGCTCCTCGATGCTCACATTGCCGCGCGTTTTTTCCTGCAGCATCGCAAGCAGATCAATGCTGTGGCGCGCAATGCGGAAATCGGGCTCGGGCCGGTCCTTTTCCTCGCCAAAGTGAAACATACCCAAATGCATTTCAGTCTGCGCCTTCAGCGAAAGGATCAAGAATTCAAACGTGGCAGGTGGAAGTGGATATTCTTGGTCGCTCATCCTGATCCTATTTTAGCCTCCTACTGAACCGCGACCGTGAGGGAGCGGCAGTAAGCGGCAGTGAAACACCCTATATTGCACGCATACAAAATTTTGATTGGACGCCAGCGCGCTTTTCGTTTACCCTCAGATTGTAAGACTTGCCCCGTGGGCGCAGGCTTGCTCTGGGGTTTCCAGTAGTAGCGTTTCAGCAGCAGTCCTCGAAGACATCTCTTTATTCCCCGGTGAAGTTTTCCTAACGTCCGTCCATAATCGGCGCCCCGTCGTGTGCGCGCAGGACGTTCAGGCCACCAACATTACAACTTAACGACTTTAAAGGAGTCTCCAATATGATTACTCGATTTCTGAATTTAGCTTGCTTCTTAGGCGCGCTTGGTGTGTTTGCCGTCGGGGCCAACGCACAGTCCGGGATTGCCAAGGCCACCGTTCCGTTCGAGTTCGCGGCCGGTGGCGCCATGATGCCGGCCGGTGAATACACAGTCGACGTTCCAGATTTTTCCGGCGTGCTTCTGCTTCACGGTTTCGCCGGGAATTCGGTCGCGCTGTTCTCAACTTTCTCGGGAGTGGCTCCCGTTTCAACCACCGCCAAGCTGATCTTCGAACGGCGCGATGGCATGGTTTTTCTCTCGGGTGTGGAATGGCCGGGCGAATCTGCGCACGTGATGTCTGTGTTCAAGCACGTCACGAAGGGAGCGGTCGCCGCAAAGCTGCGCTAGAGGCCAATCCCTAATCTCCAACCCCCAGGGGCCGACCGGCCTGTGCGGCGGCCCCTATCACTCCCTGCTAAACTGGGACTTCCCACTCAAGGAATGTCTCAAGGTCCCACTACAACTGGAGAACGTTTCGAGCGCTTGGTCGGCATCATGGCGCGGCTGCGCGCGCCCGGCGGCTGCCCCTGGGACCGCGAACAGAACTTCGACACCATCAAGCCTTATCTGCTCGAAGAGACCTATGAGGTGCTGGATGCCATCGATCAGCGCGATTGGCCCGGCCTGGCCGAAGAACTCGGCGACCTCATGCTGCAGGCCGTCTTCTTCGCGCAGATGGCGTCCGAGGAGAGCAAGTTTCGCATCGACGATTCGCTCGACGCGATTTCGGAAAAGCTGATCCGCCGGCATCCGCACATTTTCGGTGACGGCACGGCGAAAACCTCGGACGACGTGAAGCGCCGCTGGGACGAAATCAAAGGCCGAGAAAAGAAGGACCAGGGGAAGCCTCTGCGGGGCCGCTTGGATTCCGTACCGCGCAAGCTTCCGGCGCTGGTGGAAGCGCAGCAGATCAGCTCCAAGGCCGCGGCCGTGGGCTTCGATTGGGAAAATCCCGGCCAGGTGCTCGACAAGCTGGACGAAGAGCTGCGCGAACTGGCGGAAGCGCGCGAAACGGCACACCCGAGGAGCTCGAAGGCGAGATCGGCGATCTGCTGTTCGTGCTGGTGAATCTGGCGCGCTTCGTCAAAGTAGATCCCGAGCAGGCGCTGCGCAAGACCAACGCGAAATTCCGCAAGCGTTTCGCCTTCGTGGAAAGCCACGCAACGTTGCCGGGCGCCACGCTCGCCGGAGATGGAGGCGCTGTGGCAGGAGGCCAAGGCGCGAGAAGCGCAGGCGAGCGAATGATAGACATCCGCCCGCTGACCGAACGCGAGGATCTGAAATCCGCCGTCCGATTGCAGCGCCGATCTGGGGTTTCGAAGATGTCGAACTGATCCCGCTGCGGCTGTTCGTGGTGGCCTCCAAAATCGGCGGCCAGGTCTACGGCGCTTTCGATGGCGCGCAGATGATCGGATTCTGCATGGCGATTCCCGGCCTCAAGCCAGGCGGCAAAACCTACCTGCACAGCCACATGCTGGGCGTGCTGCGCCGAGTATCGCAACACCGGCGTGGGCCGCATTCTGAAGCTCGCGCAGCGCGACGACGCGCTCGCGCCGCGGCATCGATCTGATCGAGTGGACCTTCGATCCGCTGGAAATCAAGAACGCATTTTTCAATATGGAGCGGCTGGGCGCGATCGTGCGCCGCTACGTGCCCAATCAATACGGGACCACCAGCAGCCCTCTGCATGGCGGCCTGCCGACCGATCGCTGCATCGCCGAATGGTGGCTCGCGAGCCCGCGCGTGAAGACGGTTTTGGCCGGCAAGCGTTTCGACAGGCCCTCCTGTGGAGACGCGCATCGAGATTCCATCGGACATCGCCGACATCCGCGCCAACGATCCGGCGCGTGCGCGCGAAATCCAACGGAAAGCCAGCGAACAGTTTCGTGACGCGTTCGATCGCGGACTGGCGGTAATTGGCTTTGAGAAACCGATCCGTTCGGCACTTACTTATTAGGACCATGGGAATCCGCTTAGATCGAATAACACTGCGCGAAATCCGCATGCCGCTGGTGCATTTCTTCGAAACCAGCTTCGGCCGGACCACGGAGCGCCACATCGTGCTGGTGGAGGTTTCCAGCGGCGGCCTTTCCGGCTGGGGCGAAGTCACCGCCGGCGAGAATCCGTTTTACAACGAAGAGTGGACCGAATCGGCGTGGCTGATCCTGCGCGATTTCGTGGCGCCGCGCGTGCTGCGCCACAACTTCGAAAACGCGTCCGAGGTGGGCGCGCGCAGCGCGCACATCCGCGGCCACCTGATGGCGCGGGGCGGACTGGAAGTGGCGGTTTGGGATCTGGAAGCGCGCATGCTCGGCAAGCCGCTGTACCAGCACATTGGCGGGTGCCAGGAGCAGCTCGACGCGAGATTCCGTGCGGCGTTTCCATCGGCATCCAGGATTCCGTGCCGCAGCTTTTGGAGAAAATCGAAATCGAACTGGCGGCCGGCTACCAGCGCATCAAGATGAAGATCAAGCCCGGCTGGGACGTGGAAGTGGTCCGCGAGGTGCGCAAGCGATTCCCCGGAATCATGCTGATGGCGGACGCCAACTCGGCCTACACGCTGGCCGACGCGGCGCGCCTGAAATGTCTGGACGAATTCTAGCTGATGATGATCGAGCAGCCGCTGGCGCACGACGAGATCATCGATCACGCCAAACTGCAAGCCCAACTGAAAACGCCCATCTGTCTGGATGAATGCATCCGCTCGGCGCATCATGCCGAGCAAGCCATTGCGATGGACGCGGGGCGCATCATCAACATCAAGCTGGGCCGCGTGGGCGGCTTCGCCGAAGCCAAACGCGTGCACGATGTCGCCCAGGCCGCGGGCATCCCCGTGTGGTGCGGCGGCATGCTGGAATCCGGCATCGGACGCGCGCACAACATCGCGCTCGCCACGCTTCCGAACTTCACGCTGCCGGGCGATGTCTCGGCCAGCAAGCGCTACTGGGCGCGCGATATCATCCAGCCGCCGGTGGAAGTGACTCCGCAAGGAACCATCGCCGTTCGCGATGAACCTGGTTTCGGTTACGAGCTGGATCGCGAGTTCCTGGATTCCATCACCATTCGCCAGGAATCCATCTCGCGATCGGAATAAAAAAGATGTCCGAGTTTCTCCAGCTCCTGAAGAGCAACCGGAACTATCGCTACGCCTGGAGCGGCCAGGTGGTGAGCGAGATCGGCGACCATTTCAACAACGTCGCCGTATTCAGCCTGGCGCTGGCGAACACTCGCTCGGGCCTGGTCGTCACCGGCATCATGCTCTCGCGCGCGATTCCCGCCGTGATGGCCGGACCCGTTGCCGGCGTCATTCTCGACCGGCTGGACCGCAAGCGCATCATGATCGCGAGCGACCTGATCCGCGCCGTTGTGGCATTCGGATTCATTCTGGCGATTCCGCGCTCCGACACCTGGCTGCTGTATTTGCTCAGCGCTCTGCTGATGTTCGCCTCGCCGTTCTTCACCAGCGGCCGCTCGGCGATTCTTCCGACCATCGCGAACAAGGAAGAGCTGCACACCGCGAACTCGCTCACGCAAACCACGCAATGGATGACGCTGACCATCGGGGCGTTCCTGGGTGGCACCAGCATCACGCAGTTCGGCTATAAGTGGGCATTCGCATTTAACGCGCTGTCTTTCGTCTTTTCGGCGGCCTGCATTTCGCGACTGCGCGTGGAACGCGGCGGATTTCCGCGCCGAGCGAACGGCGCTGACGGAAGACAAAGTGGTGCGCCCCTGGCACGAATACACCGAAGGCCTGCGCTACATGCGCGCTTCGCCGCTGATCCTCGGGATCGCGTTGCTCGGCGTCGGATGGGCGTCCGGCGGCGGCGCCGCGCAGATCCTGTTCAGCCTCTTCGGCGAGCTGGTATTCAATCGCGGACCGGCGGGCATCGGTTATCTGTGGGCCGCCGCCGGCGTGGGTTTGCTGATCGGCGGGACTTTCGCGCACTGGCTCGGCAAGCGAATTTCGTTCGAGCGCCTACAAGCGCGCCATCAGCATCTGCTACGTGATCCACGGCGGCTCGTACGTCATTTTCAGCCAGATGCGCGATTTCCAAATGGCGCTTTTGTTCCTCGCGATCTCGCGCTCGGCCATCGCCGTCAGCTCCGTGCTCAACATGTCGCAACTGCTGCGGCACGTCTCCAATGAATTTCGCGGCCGCGTGTTTGCGACCATGGAGACGATGCCTGGTCCACCATGATGCTTTCGATGGCGGGCGCCGGAGTGGCGTCCGAAACCTGGAGCCCGCGCACCATCGGCGTTGTCTCGGGATTGCTCAGCTCCAGCACCGCGTTCTTCTGGCTCTGGGCCAACTGGACCGGGCGATTGCCGGAGCCGGCGCGTGAAGGCGTGGAGCCGGAAGAAATCGAAGTGCACGGCGACCCGGTGGTTTAGATGCCAGTTGACTCAAGGCCAGAGAACTCAAGGAAAGACGCCATCGTACTGGTGACAGGCGCGGCCAAGCGCATCGGCCGCGTGATCGCGTGCGGCTGTATCAAGCCGGTTATCGCGTCGCCATCCACTATGGTTCGTCGGAAAAAGAAGCGCGCGCGACGGCCGAAGAATGCGGATCGGCGCCGCTGTTCCAAGCCAATCTCGAGAAGGTGGACGACATCAAGCGCATGTTTCGCGAAGTGGAAGAGCAACTCGGATCGGACTTTACGGGCTGGTGAATAACGCCGCTCGATTCCGCCGCGCGATCCGATTGCAGATTACCGAAACCGATTGGGACTTCATCCACAACGTGAATCTCAAAGCCACTTTTTTCTGCTGCCAGCAAGGGGCGTTGCTGATGAAGAAGACGGGCGCCGGCCGCATCGTGAACCTGAGTTCGCTGGGCGGCATCCGGCCTTGGGACATGTACGCGCACTATTGCGCTTCCAAGGCCGGAGTCATCATGCTGACTCGCGCTTTGGCGAAAGGCGTTTGCGCCGCAGATCACGGTGAACTCGGTGGCGCCGGGCGTGATTCTGGCATCGAGCGAAGATCCGCGCGCACAGGACTTGATCGCGGCCACGCCGGCGCAGCGCTCGGGCACGCCGGAAGAGATCGCCGACGCGGTGCTCTACTTCATCAACGCGTCGAACTTCGTCACGGGGCAGGTGCTGGCGGTCGACGGCGGTTTGAGCCAGCGGTGATCGCCCTCCCTCACGGTCAGGGTTCAGTCTACGCTGATTTTGGTGCCTTTCGCGGCGTGCTTCGACAAATGTTCGATGCGAGCATCCAGCATGCTCTCGCATCCCCTTCAGCATCTCGATGCGGGCATTGCGGAAATGCTCGCGCGTGTCTTCGGGCCAGAGTGATCCAGAAACGCCTCGATCTGCGGCGCGGCCACGTCGCAGAAGAAACAGCCGTGCTGCTGGGCGCGGTTTGTTGTTCGTCCATATCACCTTTCTCCCAAATCAGGCTTCTTTCATCTCCACTGTTAACATTTTATTCTGTAACGAGGCCCGCGTGGGCGTGAGCGCCGCCATGGAGGTGGGCAGCCCGATGTGACGCCGCAGCGTTCCGATCTCCACCACCAGCTCGTCGCCCTTCTTGAACAACCCGATCTCGCCCTTTACCGCGAACGGCAGCCGCAGCCGGACTTCGTAGTGCGAGTTGACGCTTCTCGAAGGTGTAGGGCGCTTCGGTTCGCACCACCTTGGCAGGATCTTCTTCGCCGCCATACAGCACGTCGGCCAACTCGATCAGCCGCTCGCGCCCCAGCACTTCGTGCGTGAACAAAGGCACGCGCTTCATGGCCACCGGAGCGAAATATTCTTCGATTTCATCCAGAATCCTGGCCTGCGAAGCCCGCCATTGATCGAACCACGTATCGGTGACCGCTTCCGGCAGCACGCGATTGACGATGATGCCGTCCACGGTCAATCCATGCAGCGAAAAATACACGAACGCGCGTTGCGTCTCGCGCAGGACCATCTTCTCGGGATTGGTCACCAGCCGAACGCTGGTGATTTTCGGATTCTCCAGCAGCTCCGCGATGCCTTCCAGGCGGCCGAACAGCTCCTTAATATTGCCGAAATAGCTGTCGGGCGGCAGTTCCACCGGCGAAATCCGGTTCGCCACCGGCCGGACGGCTTTGAGGATTCCGCGCTGGAACGGGAAGACGTGTTTCATGTACCATTCGAGCGTGGTCGGCATGCTGACGAAGCGCATGGACTCGGCGGTCGGCGCGCAATCCAGCACGATCACCTGGTAGCGCCCTTCGCGCCGGTACTGATTGACGTACATCATCGCGCTCAGCTCTTCCATGCCGGGCAGAATGGCAAGCTCTTCGGCTTCCACGTCGCTGATGCCGGTGGTGCGCAGCACTGAAATCACGTAGGTGGAAATCTCGCGCCAGTGCCGCTTGATCTCCTTCTGGATGTTGACCTCCTGGATGGACAGATGCTCGTCGATGGGCAGCGGGTCGTTGGTTTTTTCCTGGAACAGGCTGGTTTCCAGGTCGAAGGCGTCGGCCAGGCTGTGCGCCGGATCGACGCTCATCACCAGCGTCCGATAGCCGAGGCGGGAAAGCTGCAAACCGGTGGCCGCGGCAATGCTGGTCTTGCCCACGCCTCCTTTGCCGCTGAAGAGCAGGATGCGCATGCCTTATCTTACCGAGCCCCGACTGTAAGGAGCGTAGTACTAAGGCCCGAAATAGTTTCAAGAGCAGCATCCCCGCCTCGATAAGGGAACTGTGAGCCGATTCCTAGACAACGCCGCGCAGATCCTGGACGCTGCCGAGAGCGCTGTACAGTCCGGCCACGTTCCCACGGATATGACCATTCTCATCACCGCCGAGGGAGGGATTCGCATGGTGGCCGATTCCGATTGGCCGCTCGATTCCCTTCAAATGCACCACGGCGCGAAAATGGCGTACCGGGTGAGCCAGAGCGCGTCCGTTGTGCGCGTAGAAGGACGGGCAGATTCTCGCACTTGTCTGTTCGAAACCGCAAAGCCTGAACGGGCCGCCCGCCTTCTCCTGAACAGCGCCCCCAGCTATTGGACCGGTTCCCGCGTTACTTGCGGCCGCGCAGAGTTAAGACGTCGCGAAAGTGCGTCACCGACGGCGGCTTGGTAAAAACCACGTTCACCACGTCGAAACGAACCTTGTCCCATGGCACCTCCGCGTGCCGCGCATATTCCCTGGCTGCGCGCATCAGGCTGCATTGCTTCTCCGGCCCAATGGCCCGGTCGGGCGCGCCATATTCGTCTGTCTTGCGGGACTTCACTTCGACGAACACCAGCGTGTCTGCTTCCCTGCCCACCAGATCCACCTCGCCCGCGCCCGATGCCATGCGGTAATTCCGATCCACGATGACGAAGCCCGCACGCTGCAAGAAGCGGTGGGCGATGTCCTCACCATGCCTGCCGAGGGCGTGATCCTCGTTCATGTCGCGTCTGCGGCCATGGTGGCGGAGGAGATCGGCGAACTCGTAGAGCTTGGTGAGCATGGCGCGGCTAGGCTTCCTCTGAGGAAGTGGGTTTGGGGAGGCCAGGATCTCACGCCCGTAGCGTATTATCTGTTTAACGGCGGCAGCAGCGCCTCGCGCCCCGGCGGCAGGCGCTGATCGACGGCATTCATCATGAACCCTGCCTTGAAGTATTCGCCCATGATCATCATGAGCTGAACCGTCCGCTGACGTCCGAAATCGCTCACCATCTTCGCCCAAAGGTCACTGCTGACCCGGTGTTCGCGAAACAGCGTGCGACCGAAAGTGATTAAAGTCGCGTCCTTGTCGGATAGCGACGCCACGTCCCGGTTGTACTTGACGACATCAATGACCGCTTGCTCCAAGCCCTGCCGCCGGCCCGCCAGCTCGTGCGCGGTCCATTCGTACTGTTGGTCGATCTCCCTTGCGATGATCAGCACTGCGAGCTGAAAGTATCGGGCGCCCACCGGGCTCTTCGCGCCTGAAGGAATACCCAGATCGAGCTCCCGCGGGCTGTAGATCGAGACGTGGCCCGGTCCCGGCCCTGGCGTGTAGTTGGTCCTCGCGGCCAGAAGACGCTTCCCGTCTTCGTCCAGGTCTGCCGCGGTGACCGGGGGCAGCCGCGAGAGCGTCACCGGGTCGATGTCTCGTGGAAGCGAGTTCTTGTCCTGAGGGACCACCGGAAGCGCAGCAAGCAACAGGACACACAATCGGGTCATCCTCACAAAGTCACCTCCTCAGTTTGACGTTACAAATTCAGCGGCAACGGTCCGCGGGGTTGCGCTTCTCGCGATATTTAACGTGGCAGTGCATGCACGCCGCTGTCATCACGTCGGCGGCATCGGTCATCTTGTCCTGATTCTTGGTTTGAGCCGCGGCGTAGGCCGTCATTCCCGCGTCGCGAAGCTCTTGAACGAATTTGGCCCAATCCGCATTCTTCACCGGAACATCCAGACCATTGGCGCATTTGCGCCCAGGAAGCATGAGGAGGTCCGCAACTTCAGCGATCGCCAAAGCGTTGTTCTCCACTGCTTGCCATTTTCCATACTGACTCGCCAGGGGGTCGGTCGCCATGGCTGGGATCTTTGGCGTGTGGCACGTCCGCCGGATTCACGTCTTGCGCCGCAAAAACCACATTCGATTCCGGGTAAAAGGTCCCCCTCATCAGTTGGGCAAGGTTTGCAGGCGGCGTCACGGCTGCTCCCTGCGCCGGTGATTGAGCCTCGATAAGAGAAGTGGACATGGCGCTCGCGACCAGTAGCGCCAGTACTGCTTTGGTCATTCTAATGTCCCCCTGGGTACCGACTCCCTCACGGTCGCGGCTCAGTTCTAGTGCCGGATCTGGGAGCTGATGTCCTTAATCTCGTAGACCTCGCAGTTGCCCCGCTCTCGCAGAAGTCCTGCGTCAGGGAACGTGCTGAGCTGTCAGCGTTCGCGGCGTCATCACCCACGGCTCCACCAGCGACTCGGGATCATCGACAGTGACTTCATACAGAATCTTATTGCCCTTACGAGTGAGTTTCTCGATCACGTGCATCTGATCGGAATGGAAGAAACCGCCGCGCGCCAGCCATGTGGTATCGACGAACGAAATGGAGTCGAGCACCAGCGTGTCGCCCTCCCAGCGCCCCACGGTATACCCGCATATACGTGCTCTCGATCGCCTTCTTCTCGTCGTGCTTGCGGTCGTCGGTCGGGATGACGCGATATTCTCCGTATCCGCCGCCGCCATCGACATATTCGCCGTAGAAAAAGATGATGTCATTGGCCGATTGGACGATGCGCCGGGGCGGGCCCTGCCGCGGAACCCCCAGCGGCTGGCAGCTCATGACCGGGTCTTCCTTGTTCGTCCACATGTCCAGCTGCTGGACCTTGTCCCAGTACTCGGGTTTGTACAGTGGACGATTCGGCCCGAACCGCGAAGGCGCTTCGAACTCAAAATCCATGGTCTGATTGAGTGCCCGGGAACAGCCTTCCTGCTGCGTGGGATCGCAGCGGCGATTCCCGTAGCGCCAATTCATGGCGTTGTAATTCCAGTTGCCCGTCAAGTCCGGGTGCCCATTGGCCATCCGCGGCGTCTCCCCGGAAGCTTCCAGAGTCTTCGCGGCTGGCGGCTGCTGCGGCAGCCACATGAATTGCCGCCTGCACGCTGGCCGGCACGGGCATCACCACATAAACGCTGCCCGTTTCCGTCTGCACCGTGGTCAGGTCGCGGACGACGGCGCCGTCGTGGCGCTCCGTGATCTTGCCCGCGTATAGCGCGTCCACCTTGTTCAGCGGATTGTTCCAGTCCTGATAATCGCCGTAGGTGAACTCGGTGGTCTTCGATCCCTGCTTCACCACCACGCGCTCCGCCATGTATTTGTCGTTCAGAGTGGCGGTCGCAATGGCCCCCGGGACACCCGGAATGGGGAAGGTCACCACCGCCTTACCACCTTCCCACGACAAAGAAGTTTCGCCCGCCTTGTCGACACCGTCCTTGAGAAGCGTAGCCGGGTTGGCGCCAACGTCGGCTTCGGCGCGGCTCCGGCGATCGCGGCCTTGGGCGCTCCCTGGGGACTGGCCCACAGACGGATCAGCCGCTCCTGGACGGCGCCCGGCATCGGGGTCGCCTTCCCTTTTCCCGGAACGATCTCCGCACCCGCTATGTCTTCGTTCCAGGCGTAGTGCCCGTTGACAACCTCAACGCTCGAATACGTTTGTCCATTGGGCCGGGTGCAGGTGTACTGAACCCGCTGCCCCGGCGTCTGGTAGCTGGTGCTGACACGATACTTCGTCAGCGTGCAGGGCTGTCCGTCCACCTGGATGGTGCCCTTCCCCTGATATTCCAGCGAGGAGATCAGCTCGTGCTCATCCACGCCCCGCAGCATGCCCATGTACCAGGTCCAGTTGAAAAGCACCGCCCGCAGATCCTTGGCGTCCTTCGCGGGTCGGTAGATCACTGGGTAATCCCCGAACCCCTGCGCCCGCGCAACGGTCGGAGACAGCGCGCCGATCATGAGAACGACTCCGATCGCAATCCTCGTCCCAATGATCCTTCGTTGACCAGCCATGATAGTCCGCTCCGTCGCCTATTCGGTGGCGTTCGGGGCGGCGATCTGGATCACGCGCCCGTCCGGCATCGTCACCGTCTTGAGAAACCCCAACGGACTGCCGTCCTTCGCCGGGAGGAACATCACTTTGATGGCGTCCCCGGTGTGGAGGGCATTCGGTCCGGTTTTGCCAATCCCTCTCTGCGCGAGGGCCGTGGCGGAGCCGAGCGTCATCACCCAGTCGGTTGTCGTGCCGTCCGGATTCTTGACTGTCAGCGTCAGCGACCCGTGGGGATTGGAGAACTTGATACTGGCAACGGTCCCCTCCACATTTGTTTCCTTTTTCATGTCGTACACGCCCGCGAGGGAATGATGAGCCTGCAACGAGACGCTGGCGGCCATCAACCACCCAAACAAAGCCAGAGATCCTAGAGTTCGTTTAATCATTGATGCTCCTCTTCAAAAAGATGCTCCTCTTCAAAAATTGTGATCGGCACGGGATGCCATTACGTAGCGACCGCACGCAAGTATATCACCGCAAAGACGCTGGGCGGGTGACGCGGGTTACCTGACGCTGGTTACTCGTGATGGGACGGTGGCTGGGAATCCAGTGTGCCGTCTGACCACTTGCCGACAGGGATCATGAATACAGTTAGCCGGCCCGGAATCTCCACGCTGGCCATCATGGGAGAGCCCGGCATCCCTGCGCCCCAAGATTTGGGTTCCGTTTTTGCGGCCCAGAACATCAAATGCGGGTGCCAGTGCCCGGCCTGATCGTCCAGATAGCCTTGCTTCGACAGCATGTAGCACATCGCACCGGCTTCGAGCGCGGGCAGCTCCTTCTTGTCAAGAGCGGAATTGATCGCGTCGAGCATCTGGGTTTCCGATTTCCCCGCCAGCGCCAGCCGGGTTCTCGCGATGGTAATGGGGAGGTACGTTCGCACGGCCGGTGGATTTAAGCAGATGGGACCTCGGATCTTGGGATTCCAAAACACGGGATCCCCGAACCCTGCCGTCCACGACCGTTCCACCATACACACGAAACCGTTCGTGCCCTTAACCGCCGTTTTGTACCCTTGCCGCTCCAGGACCATTACCTCCGCGTTCTCCGCGATGCTTTTGGGGGCGGCACTTCTAGCCATGGCTATTTCGGCATTAGGGTCCGCAATCATGTATTGGTCGAGAGGGGCCATGCTGCGATAGGGAGTATCAGTTTTTTGCGCCTGTGCTACCAGGCTCAACAGGAGCGCCGTTGAGATTATCCTTAGCATTCTGATCTCCTCGAACTCTCCTTAGGATACGCTAGTGTGCCACATGAAAAACGTCTTGCGGCCCGAATCAGGCCAGCCGGGAACACTACTGCCGGAGAAACCGGCTACTTCACGTAGGCCATCAAGCGGCCGGCGATAATGGCGCCAAACCAGCAACCCAGCGAAGCCCACGCCAGCATTTTTGCGTTGCCGGTCACGGGGGCCTTGTCGAGCTGCGGATCGTCGAATATTTGCCGGCGCATTCGTATGAGAACGAATAATCCCGCAAACACGAACCCCATCTTGAGGTAGAAATCCAGCATCGTGAGCTTGGTTGTGGCGTCGGCAATCAGCATCATGGTTCCGGTCACTGCGTTTATGCCGAACCCGAACCACAACAGCGGGAACGCGCGCGCGAAGGGCTTCATCGGAACGGCAGGCCAGAAACCCAGCACCACCAGGCTGATGATGGCGCTGACTCCGGCCACGATGGACATCCCCAGGGTGTGGACGATGAGAATCGTCGGGAAGGCCCAAATGGTTGGGGCGTTTTTCACCCATTGGCTGAATTCCATGTTTTCGAGGAAAACGAGAAAATCGTGCATGTGTTATTCCTTGCGGCCGTTATTCCTTACGTTCCTGGCGCGCCGTGCTTCTATCCAGCACATAGCCGGCAATCGCCGACCAGGGCCGTTACCACCATCACCCAGATAATGGTCCCGACTACCAATGACAAGGTTTCCCCTCCCCCCTCATTAACCGCAGGCTAGAATGAGTTGCCTAAAAATGGCAACATGCTTCCGCAATACATCACACCGATCCACAGGACCATGGCGGACGCAGCGGCGAACTTGGCCGTAAATGGTGCGTCTTCCCCAGGTCCCAGGGACCACGGTTCATCGAAAAGCGTAAAGTACAATGCGTTCGCCCCGGCGAGCATCACCAGCCCGATTTTCCAGTAGAAGGCAGGATTGTGTATGTACTGGCCGGGGATACCCACGAAGAACAACATACCAGTGCCGACATTCACGCCGAATCCCAACGCGGCCCAAGGCAACAGACGGTGCAGAGAAGCGAAGGATACGCCCTTCATCACTCCGAGAACCCGCAGATCCACCAGAAACACCACGCCACACAAAAGGCTCAGGCCAACGAAATGCAGGGTTTCGCAAGTAGGCCACATCCACGGGGTATCGGTAACGAACGAGCCCACGGTCCGCGCCAGAGCGCCTTCCGGTGTGACTGTTTCCTGGCCGCCTCGGATTTCCTCGTGGCGAATTTCGCCGCCCGAGATTGGAGGCGCGGGTCATCAGGCCGAGGGACACCAGCGTCAGGACCAGGATCACCGCCAGATTCCACCTCGGTACGCGTGCCAGGCGGCGGAATTGCCATAATCCCAGCCAGGCGAACGCTCCCGTGAGTACCATGAATGCCATGGCCACCAATGCCGCTCCTTCATGGGTTTCTATTAGGGATTTCGATACGCCCGGAGGGACTTGATGGCGTCCTCCGCGCCATTTCCGCTCATATAGGTGGGGATGGAGATGAGAGCGATTCCCAGCAGGATAACCAGGCTGGCACGCTTCAGATCATCGCTCTTCGTGATGAGGGAGAGCAGAAACAAACCGCCGCCAATGATATAGCCGATGGTCGGAAAATGGTTCAGTAAGAGATGGATGTGTGCTAAGTCCATAGTGATCCTCAAGCCTGAGCGGCTCAGCCCTCATCCGCACGACCGTGAAGCAAGGATGAGCGTCGCACCGCCGCTCGATTACTATAACACCTGGGCCTTTTGAAGAACACTCGTAAGGCCGCGTTTATTTGGGTCAACGGAGGTTAGTATGTCAAGAACGCAGGATCGGAGCCTGCTCGAAGCCCTGCTGGACTCCTGGGACCGGAGCAACACCATCCTGGTCAACCTGCTGCTGGCTCTGCCGGAGGGCGGGCTGGAGGCCAGAGTGATGGAGGGCAGCCCTTCCGTCGCGGAGCTGTTCACACACATCCACTACGTGCGACTGGTGTTCCTGTCCGAGGATGTCCCAGAGTTCGCCACAGAGCTGCCTCGGGAGGAGTGGATGGACGAGCGCGACCCCGGCCGCATCGCGCGGATGCTGAACGAGAGCGCCAAATTGGTGCGCGACGCAGTGAAGAGCCGAGTGGAAGCCGGCCAAGACATGAACCTGCATTACGACCACCCGATCCTGTTCCTTCAGCACATGGTCTGGCACGAGGGCTACCACCACGGCCAGATCAAACTGGCCCTCAAGGCCACGGGCCGCCCGCTGACGGATAAGGAGGCTGGCCGAATTACGTGGGGTGTCTGGATGCGAAAGCATTGAGCGCGGTTCGCTTACTGATCGAGTAAACTGGGCTGATCCGCTTCAATGCCGATACGGAAGGAAGTTTCCTGGGAGCGTGAAGCTCCAGCGCGCCGCGCCAGTTGGCACCGCACCCGCCACCTCGCTACTATTGCTCATGCGAAGTAACGTAGCGGCGGTAACGCTGTTCTTCGGAATGCTGGGCGTCTTTTCCTCACCGGCCCCGAGCCTGGCCCAGGATTCGCCAATCTCGATCAAAGTGGTCGTCGTGACTATGTTCGAGGCGGGCGCCGACACAGGCGACCGCCCCGGCGAGCTGCAGTATTGGGTGGAACGCAATCATCTCGACAAGATCCTTCCGTTCCCCCAGGCCTACCACGACCTGCGCATGAATCGCGACGGAGTGCTGGCCGTGCTCACTGGCATGGGGACAGCCAAAGCCGCCGGTAGTATCATGGCTCTGGGAGTGGACCCGCGCTTCGATCTGCGCAAGGCCTACTGGATTGTCGCGGGCATCGCGGGCGTGGATCCCGTGGATGCAACACTTGGTTCGGCCGCGTGGGCCGAATGGGTGGTGGACGGCGACCTGGGCTACGAAATCGACGGCCGCGAGATCCCCGCCGATTGGCCGACCGGCTTCGTGCCGCTCGGCAAGTCCAAGCCCTATGAACCTCCGCGCTCCAACACAAGCAATGAAGACTGGGGTGAGGTGTATCACCTTAACGCCAAGCTCACCGATTGGGCCTTCCATCTTACCGAGCACGTGGACCTGGGCGACACCTCTGAAATGCAGAAGGACCGCGCCCGGTACGCTTCCGCCAACGCCCGCCGTCCGCCCTTCGTGCTGAAAGGCGATACGATCGCGTCCAGCACCTTTTTCACGGGCGTCAAGATGAGCGAATGGGCCAACCAGTGGGTGAAATATCACACCGGAGGCAAAGGCAACTACGTTACCACTGGGATGGAGGACACGGGCACTCTTTCCTCGCTGCAGATGCTGGCCAAAGCGAATCGCGTGGATTGGAATCGCATCATGGTGCTGCGGACCGCCAGCGACTTCGATCAACCTCCGCCCGGCGTGACCGCCGCGCAAAATCTAGCGCGCAACACGGGACGACAATACGTGGGCTACTTGCCCGCGCTCGAATCCGCCTGGCGCGTCGGGAACACCGTGGTGCAGGAAATCACGACGCACTGGGATAAATACAAGTGACCGCTCGCGGAAGCGCGGCCTACTGCCGCGGGGCTGCGGCATCCAGGGGATTCAAGCCTTTCCCGTAGCCGGGATCCATGGCCGCGAGATCCGTGCGATAGCTCACCGAGTTCGCTGTGGGGAAATTCGCCGGGACCTTCTGGGTTACCTTGCCCGTGGCCGCCCACTCCGTGCCACGCTGGAACGTCACGACGAAATCGACCGAGCTGAGCGCGTTGATATCGTGCCCCAGCGTGGTATGGAACACGCGACCCCGATCATAGCTGATGGCCATCAACATCGGCTCATCGTGACCGGTGCCGTTGTTTGCGGGATCGGAATACGCAGTCGCCAAGACCGTCATGTTCTTTCCAGGGCCGCGGAGCCGGGCGTACAATTCGTCGCCCTGATGCATCCAGAGCTTGGGCAGACCATGCGTGATGGGATGATCCTGACGAACCGCAATCTGAAACGGCGTACGCTGGCCGTGGCTTCCGGCAGATCCCGGAGTTGTATCAGAAACCAGCTTGCCGTCCTTGTAATACCAGAACGGCCCGTCTTTCTCCGTGCGGCCGCGCCAACCTCCCACGCCGATCATCTCGTTGAAGGCGGCCCAGTTGGGGAAGGCGTTGTCGGAGGCATGCACGCTGACGAAACCTCCTCCATCGCGAACGTACTTATCAAACGCCGCCTTCAGCTCAGCCGGCCAGCGTTGATCGGGCGCATCGTAGTTCCATACAACGGCCGCGTACTTGCGGAAATCGGGCTTAAACGCGCTGAAGTCGCCGCTTGCGGGAGGAGCCGTCACCACCTCCACTTCGAACAGGCCCGTCTCTTCGAGCTGCTTCCGCAGCAACGGCGTGGTCAGTTTCCACTTGTGATAAGGGCCGGCGCTTTCGCCATCCAGGAGCATGACGCGGATCGGGTCTGCCGCGAACGAAACGCGGGCCAGCGCCAGCATCACGCCCAACAACAAGAGTGCCTTCATCACCGTGGTTTTCCGAGGGCAAAGGCGTACAGCGAGCCGCCTCCGCCAACAACTATATACTGCTTGCCGTCCAGCTCATAAGCGATGGGGCCGTTTCCTATACTGCCGATTTTCTGATGCCACAGGGTTGCGCCGTCCCTGGTCCGCAGCGCCATCACGTTGCCGGCCACGTCGCCGCTAAACGTCAGGCCTGTTTCGGTTGTCAGCACGCCGGCAGTGCCAGCGCCATCGCCGATCGGATGGTTCCAGACAATCTTTCCGGTCTGGTAGTCGATAGCCCGCAGAAACGCCTTTCCCGCGACGCCGTAATCTGCGCCGGCCCATCCGTAGGATCCGTGTTCGGATTTGAAGAAATAAATGCCGTAACCATCTTGAGCGCTCACGATAAACAATCCGGTGGCCGGATCGAAGCTGGGCGGGCGGAAGTTCGTGGCGCCGCTCTCGTTGGGAGACACCAGGACGCCGGCTTTTGCTGGATACTTGGCCGGATCCGGAATGGGGCGACCCTCCGCATCGATTCCTTTTGCCCAGTTGACCATGGCGAAAGGCGTAGTCAGCAAGCTCTTGCCATTCGTTCGATCAAGCACGAAAAAGTAGCCGTTGCGCGAGGCCTGCATCAACATGCGGCGGGGCTGCCCGTGGAAATCCCCATCCACCAACACCGGGACTTCGTTGGCATCCCAATCGTGCGTATCGTGAGGCGAGACCTGGAAGCCCCAGACCAGTTTGCCGCTGTCCGGATTGAGCGCGACGATGCTGCAGGTCCAGCGATTATTGCCCGGCCGCGCGTCCCCGTTCAGCACCGGCGTGGGATTGCCAGTACCCACGTAGACCAGATTGAGACCGGGATCATAAGTGCCGGTGGTCCACATCTGGCCGCCGGTGGCTCCTCCACTATCCGGCTCCGAATCGCTACTTGGTTTTGTACCGGGAGGAGGGGTGCTATAGAAAACCCACTGCGTCTTGCCGGTGTCCGCATCTACCGATTTCAACTGACCGGGCAGGTTATCGAAATCGCCGGAGACGCCGACCAGAACGTGATTCCCGACGATCAGTGGCGCGTTGGTCGACCAATAGCCCTTGTTGGAATCGGCAATCACAACGTCCCACTTGACCTTCCCATCCTTGGTGTTCAGCGCGATCAAGTGACAGTCGGGCGTGGTCAAATACACCGTGTCCTTGTAAATGGCGGCGCCGCGATGGCCGATGTGGAAAGCGTTGTTGGGGGGATTCTGGTAGTGCCAGAGTTCCTTCGCCGTGCGCGCGTCGACGGCCCAAATGTTGTCGGGCGTGGTGACGTAGAGGACGCCGTGCGCCAGAATCGGCGAGGCCTTGATCTGCTGCGGTTGGCCGGTCTGGAAGCGCCAAACCTGCTGAAGCATGCTGACATTTTCCGGAGTAATCTCGGTGAGGCTGGCATGCCGCTGCCCGGAATACTTGCCGTGAAAGGTGAGCCAGCTATCCGCGGGCGGGTGGAGCAGATCCTTCGGGTCCACTGTTTGGGCTGGCCCCACGACAGCGATTCCGGTTGCGAGGCTCAGCAGCGCGAGCGCGGTTCCCGTCACTTCAGCGTGTCCAAGTAGGCGTAGACGTTGTGCATCTCATCGTCCGTGTATTTCCCCAGTTGATCGAAGTGAGCCGACACGGGATTCTCGATCTTAAACTTCACCGCGCTTTTTTGGTACGTCTGCCGGGCTCCGGTTGAGTCGAGGATCGCAATCGTGAACTCATCCTCGGCGGCTAGCAGCCCCGCCACCGTCCGGCCCGAAGGGAGCGACAAGGCGACTTTCGGCCGCGTCGGAGCAGGCTTGCCTCCGTTAGGATAAAGCATCCGTTGCAGCAGCGCCAATCCCTGATATCGTGCGGCAATCCCCGCCAGATCGCCTGTGGCGGAATGGCAGCCGGAGCAGCCGCCCGCTCCGTTGAAATAGTGGCGGCCGGCCTCAGCGTCTCCGACTGCAAGGTCGGCGGCATCCACGCCACGGCGTCCCCCGCCAAGCGCCTCGGATTTGGTCTTCTGGTCGTGGATGAAAGCGACGATTGCATTCATGTCCGCGTCGCTTAGGTTGAATGACGGCATGCCATGGTCCGAACGCCCCGCTCGAACTACGGGGCCGATTTTGTCGCCACGCGTGTCTTCAGCCACCAGCTTTGAGCGCGTGAGGTCTGGTCCGGTCTCGCCCCCCGCGGCATCGCGGCCGTGGCAGAAACCGCATTGCGATATAAACCGCGGTTCGCCGGCCTGAATCTGTTCCATCGGGTACACCTGCGGAGTCACTGTTTCCGGCCCTCGCCGCGATGCCGGACTCTTAGGGGGTCCCTGCGGAAACGCAACGCCGGCGGCCACGAGAGCGACCGCCCACATCCAGATGGTGTGTCTCATCCTCTCAGCAATACTGGCGAAATCCACGGCCGAATGCAAATCGACATGCTACTCCGATATCTTGACCGATGCGACTTCGCCTTTTTCGATCCTGACGAGGGGACTCCGCGACCCGGCGGTTCAGGCTGTCCATGAACTCCTTATCCGCCTGCGCTCTCTGCTGGTTCAGCTGCTGGGTCTCCTGCGCGCTGCGATTTGCGTTTTACCTCTTCCCAATAAGCGAGCACATAAGCGGGCGGGGGCGCATAGTCCGGATGCGGCCGCAAGTAGCATTAAAAGAGACCATCGGAGCATTAAATCCCCCATTCGGAAAGCGTTTCAATTACCCGGTCCCAGGTGGACTGCGGAGTCTGCGGCTGGCCGCCCATGGCGCGATTCAGGTGTCGCAGGTGCATGCTGATGACAAGCCAAACTAGCAGGGCGGCAAGGAGCAAATGCGCCGTTCGGAACCGCTGCTTCAGACTGCGGGAAGACTGCGTGCGCGCCCGGCGTGCGCGCTGGAACAGGACACCTAAGCACAGCGCCAACCCAAGAACGGTAATCAGTTGCATGGCACCTCTTATCGTTCATCGGAAGCGGGCGTAGCGGAGTACAGGGTTCTGAAGCGTTCTCGACTAATGTCTAAGGTATTTTTCGGAATTTTTCCGGGACACCAGCGCTCCAGCGGACTGACCGCCGCAGTGGTTTAAAATAGAGAGTGCAGACGGACAACAGCCAGATCCTAACGATCGCTTTGGCCGCCCTGCCGAACGTGCTCGCAGTGCTGGCGGGCATCCTCATAAACAGCTCCAGGCTCAGTGATCTCCGGGCTCACATGGACATTCGTTTCGATGAAATGCGCGATCTATGGCGGTCGGAGCTTTACCGTGTGGAGCAAGTCATCGACGCACGGTTGAAGCACATCGAGGGCCGCGGCTGACCTGCCGGACCAGTGGTCCGCCCTACTTGATTGCTTCGAACTCGAATTCCATCACTTTGCCGCGCACCACGTAGCACAGGTAATGTTCCCAAAACTTCCGGTAGCGCGGGAAATGATTCACCAGGAACTCGAAGCCCAGCCAGCGCCAGAACGCCAGCAACTTCACGTGAACTTTTACCTGCCGGAAGCGCGCCGCGCTGTAATAGCCGAAGCCGCCGTGGTTCTCGCCAAAATAACGGAATGAGAAGCTGTTCAGGTGCCAGCGATGGGTGGGATCGCAGAACGAGCTGAAGTCGGTGTAATGCGGGGTGGCGATGAAACAGCGCGGCCGCCGGGCTGCCAGCACGCGATGAAATTCCTCCATGGCGCCGGATCACGTCCGAGACGTGCTCGATCACATGGATGGCGCGCAACTCAGCGAACGAACTGTCGCGAAACGGGTACGGAAAACGGTCCAGATCGCACAGCACGTCGGCGCGGGTGTTCGCATTGCGATCCACGCCGATGGAGCCGGGATATTTGTTGATGCCGCAGCCGACGTCGAGAATCGCGGGTGGCGCTTACGCCACCAGCTTTGAGGCATTCCTCCAGTGTATCGACAGCGAAATCGGCTTGATCGCGCGTGATGATCAGCGGCGGGCACAGCCGAATGGTATTGCGGCCGGCGCCCAGCACCAGCAGCCCACGCTCGAACGCCATTTCCTGGATGCGATCGCGCAGTTCCGGCGCGCGTTCCTTGGTCTGTCTGATCGCGCACCAGTTCGAAGCCGATCATCAGCCCCAGGCCGCGCACGTCGCCGACGTGCCGGAAACGCTTGGGCCAATCGCTGCATCCGGTCGAGAATGTGAGCCGCCGACTTGCGCGGCGTTGGCGATCAATTCGCTTTCGAGCAATTCAATGGTCGCGAGCGCCGCCGCAACCGCCACCGGATTTCCGCCAAAAGTGGAGGCATGCGCGCCCGGGCGGCCAGTTCATGATCTCCGCCCGGGCGATCATCGCGCTCAACGGCAGTCCGCTGGCGATGCCTTTCGCGGTAGTGAAGATGTCGGGCGCGACGCCAAAATGCTCGGCCGCCCACATCTTGCCGGTACGTCCCATGCCGCACTGCACTTCGTCGAAGATCAGCAGAATGCCGTGGCGATCGGCCAGGCGCCGCAGCTCCTGGAGGAAAGCCTTGCGGTGGAATCAGGTAGCCGCCCTCGCCCTGGATGGGCTCCACGACGATGCCCGCCACTTCCTCGGCCGGGACGATGGTTCGGAACAGCTCGTCCTCAATGAAGCGCACGCAGCTGACCGCGTAATCGTCCGCGGTCATGCCTTCGGGCCGGCGATAAGGATCGGGAAATTGCGCGTGGTAGACGCCCGGAACCAGCGGTCCAAAGCCTTTGCGCTGGACTACCTTGCTTCCGGTGAGCGAAAGCGCGCCCATGGTCCGGCCATGAAACGAACCCGCAAAAGCGATGAACTTGTCGCGGCCGGTGTGATAGCGAGCCAGCTTCATGGCCGCTTCGGTGGCTTCGGTTCCCGAGTTCCCGAAGTACACGCGATGCGCACCGCCGCCCGGCGCGATTGACGCCAGCTTCTCGGCCAACTGCACCATATTCTCGTAATAAAAATCCGTGCCCGACATGTGGATCAGGCGCTTGGATTGCTCTTCGATGGCCTCCACCACTTTGGGATGGCAATGGCCGGTGGACGCCACGGCGATTCCGGCGTTGAAGTCGAGAAAACGGTTCCCGTCGACGTCTTCGATCATGGCGCCTTCGCCGCGCGCGGCCACCAGCGGATAACAACGGGTGTAGGACGGCGAAAGAACCTGGCTGTCGCGCTCAATCAGCGCCGGTGGCGCGTGGGCCCGGCAGGGGCGTCAAAATCTGCGGGAGGTCCAAACGGACCATTTCTTTGGTAGGCATTGCAGTTCTCCTTCTCTTACGGCATTTGGGTTAGGGGGAAACGGGCCGCGGGGAAGGAAAACTAGTCGGAGCCGAACAAGCTGGGGCGGGATGTGGCCGGTCGCGACATAAGCTATTCTTCATTGTAGCAATTTAATATCCAAGACGAGACCGAAAAAATCCCTCGGTCGCGTCTAACAGTTGGGAAGCAATCCCAAAACATTCAAGTGGAGGAACAGGAAATCGTGAAGAAGACTTTAATTGCGTTGATGATCAGCAGCCTGGCGGGCTTTGCCGCGTTTGGCCAGGACACCGCCAAGGAGGATCTCAAGAAGTCCGGGCAAGAAGTGAAGAAGGCCGGCAAGGCCACGGGCAAGGCCACGGAGAAGGCCGGGAAGGCCACTGGGCACGCCGTGAAAAAAGCTGGTAAGAGTGTGGCAAAAGGCACAAAGAAAGGTGTCCATAAAGCCGCAAGCGCCACCGAAAAGGGCGCCGACAAGGTGAAAGAGAAGACGCAGGGTAAATAGCTCAACTCGGCATTTCGGCCTGGCCTGGGCGGTCGCGGTACAATTGAGGTTCCCCGCCCATGGTGAAGGCAATCCCGGACATCCTGGCCACAATTGTCGAGCAGAAGAAGCTCGATCTTGCCGTCCGTGAGCCCGGAGTTGAGGAGCGCGCCGAACGCTCGGTCTCCCAGCGCCGGGATTTCCTGGCCGCTCTGACCGCCCACGCGCCGGCCGTGATCGCAGAGATCAAGAAGGCATCGCCCAGCAAGGGCGTGCTGGCCGCGGAGTTCGACCCGGCCGCCATTGCGCGGACCTACCAACAAGGCGGCGCGGCGGCGCTGTCGGTGCTGACGGACGAAAAACATTTTCAGGGCAGTTTGTCGGATCTGGAATCGGCGCGCGCGGCGGTGCAGCTTCCGGTCTTAAGGAAAGACTTCACCATCGACGCGTATCATGTTCATCAGGCGGCGGCTCATGGCGCCGACGCTATCCTGTTGATCGCCGCAATTCTTTCAGAGCGCCAGATGCGCGATTTCCGGGAGTTGGCCGAACGTTATCGCATGGCGGCGTTGGTGGAAGTGCACGACGAAGAAGGAGTTGAAGCCGGCCGTTGCGTCCGGTGCGCGGATCATCGGCGTCAATAATCGAAATCTGCACACTTTCGAGGTTTCACTCGAAACTTCGATTCGGTTGGCTGAAAAAATCCCCGCGGGCGTGGTGCGAGTGGCCGAGAGCGGCATCCATTCTTCGGCCGACGTCGAGCGGCTTCGGTCGGCGGGTTATCAGGCGTTCCTGGTGGGCGAGCATCTGATGAAATCCGGCGATCCCGCGGGCGCATTGCGAGCGCTGCTTGTCATGATGGTGCCGTCATGATGGTGAAAATCTGCGGGATCACCAATCGTGAAGACGCACTGGCGGCTGTCGGAAGCCGGGGCGTCCGCCATCGGATTCAATTTCTATCGCGAAAGCCCGCGCTATATCTCGCCTACCGGCGCCGCCATGATCGGCGCGAAGATTCCGGCCAACGTCTGGAAGGTGGGCGTGTTCGTGAATGAAACGCCGGGGACCATCGCCAAGATCGTTCTCGATGCAGGGCTTGACGTCGCCCAGCTTCATGGCAGCCTCGGACGCCGCGAGGCGTGCGGCATCTGGCGAGCGATTCCGTCCGACCTGGAAATCAAGGCGATGCCTAAGGACGTCGAGGCGCTGCTGATCGATGCGCCCGGCGACGGCGTCTCTGGCGGCTCCGGTAAAACCTGGGATTGGAGCAAGGTCCCGCACCTCGAACCGAAGATCATCATCGCCGGCGGCCTGGATGCCGACAACGTCCGCACTGCCATCGAACAGGCTCAGCCGTGGGGCGTCGACGCCTGCTCGCGCATCGAGAAATCCCCAGGCCTGAAAGATCACGACAAAATGCGCAAAGTTCATTGCGGCAGCGCTCAACAGTTGAACATGTCCCCAACGCCAACCCCCCATCCCCAATCCCCAACGCCTGATCGGTGGCCACTTCGGGCCTTACGGCGGCCGCTATGTTCCGGAAGTGCTGATGGCGCCGCTCGAAGAACTGGAGCAGGCGTATCGGCAAGCGCGGCTCGATCCGGCGTTTCAAGCCGAGCTGAAGGATCTGCTGGCCAATTACGCCGGACGTCCGACGCCGCTCTATCACGCCAAGCGGCTCAGCGAAACGCACGGCGGCGCGCGGATCTACATCAAGCGCGAGGATCTGCTGCACACCGGCGCGCACAAGATCAACAACTGCCTGGGCCAGGCGCTGCTGGCGCGGCGCATGGGCAAGAAGCGCATCATCGCCGAGACCGGCGCCGGGCAGCATGGCGTGGCGACGGCCACCGTGTGCGCGCTGTTCGGACTGGAATGCGTCGTCTACATGGGCGAAGAGGACATGCGGCGGCAGCGGCTGAACGTCTTCCGCATGCGCCTGCTGGGCGCGAAAGTGGTCGGGCGTAGCGAGCGGCAGCCGCACCTTGAAGGATGCCATCAGCGAGGCCATGCGCGACTGGGTGACCAACGTTCATTCCACTCATTACCTGCTGGGCTCGGCGCTGGGCGCGCATCCTTATCCCGATGATGGTGCGCGATTTTCACAGCGTGATCGGCGAGGAAACGCGCCGCCAGATTCTGGAGCGCGAGCGGCGCCTGCCCGATTCGATTTTCGCCTGCGTGGGCGGCGGCAGCAATGCCATCGGCATGTTCCACGCGTTCATCGGCGACGAAGGCGTGCGATTGATCGGAGTGGAGGCGGGCGGGACCGGCGCGGAATTGGGCGCGCATGCCGCGCGATTTTCCGGTGGATCGCCGGGCGTGCTGCACGGCGCGCACAGTTACCTGCTGCAGGACGCCGACGGCCAGATCGCGCTGACGCATTCGGTTTCGGCGGGCTTGGATTACGCGCTGGTGGGTCCGGAACACGCCTGGCTGCACGATCAGAAGCGCGCCGAATATTGCTCCGTCACCGACAGCCAGGCGCTGGACGCGGCGCGTACGCTGGCGCGCATCGAAGGAATTATTCCGGCGCTCGAATCGGCGCACGCGGTGGCCGAAGCGCTGCGCCGCGCGCCCTCGGCCAAAGGGTGAGATGTTCGTGGTCAATCTTTCGGGACGCGGCGACAAGGACATCGACATCTATCGCGAAAATTTGAAGGAGCTCGATGATCCGCAATGACAGCCGAATCAGCCGGCTCTTTGATCGCTTGCGGGCGGAACAACGGCCCGCGCTGATTGCCTATATCATGGCCGGCGACCCGTCGCCCGCCGCAACTCCGGAAATCGTAGCGGCGCTCGAACGCGGCGGCGCGGACCTGATCGAGCTGGGTGTTCCCTTCTCCGATCCCATCGCCGATGGCCCGGTGATCCAGCGCGGCAGCGAGCGCGCGCTGAAGGCCGGAACCAAGCTCGCAACCGTGCTCGAAATCGCTGCGCAAATCCGCAAACGATCCGAAATTCCGCTGCTGCTGTTCACCTATCTGAATCCGGTGCTGCGTTACGGCCTGGAACCGCTGGCGCGCGCCGCGGTGGCCAGCGGCATCGACGGCTGCCTGCTCACGGACCTGAGCGTGGAAGAGGCCGAGCCTTACATTCACGTGATGCGTCAGGCCGGTCTGGACACGGTGTTCCTGGCCGCGCCCACCAGCAGCCAGCGGCGGCTGGAACTGGTGGCGAAATATTCCACCGGCTTCGTCTACCTGGTTTCCCGAACCGGCGTCACGGGCGAACGAACCAGTGTCTCCGATAGCGTGGGACCGCTGGTAGCCGCCATGCGCCGCGTAACGCAGCTCCCGCTCGCGGTTGGATTCGGCATCTCGACCGCCGAGCACGTGCGCTCCATCGGCGCGGTGGCCGACGGCGTGGTGGTGGGCAGCGCTTTCGAGCGCGTGATCGAAGAAAACGCCACTAGTCCCGAGCTGCCGGCGCGGATGGAGGCTCTGGCCCGGGAACTCGCCGGTGGTTTACTATCGAAGAGCAAATGAGCATGCAAAAGCTCGCGGATTGCCGCCGAGCCAGATCGACGCGGTGGACATGAAAATCGTCGAGCTGCTCAACCAGCGCACCGAGATCGTTCACGAGATCGGCCGCATCAAGCGGCAGTTCGCTTTGCCGATCTACGAGCCCAAGCGGGAAGATCAGGTCTTTGAAAACGTCACCAGCAACAACCCGGGTCCGTTGACGGCGGATGCCCTGAAGCGCATCTTCGAACGCATCATCGATGAGATGCGGACAATCCAGCAAAAGAAGATGAGCTGAAGCGGCAAATGAGAGGATTCGGCCCGACGAGGTACAATGAAGGCATTGATGAATAACGTTCAGATCTATCTCACGATCGGCATCCCGACATTGGCCGTACTGATCGGGATTTTGATGAACGCGGTTCACTTCAGCTCAATCAAGCTTCGACGCGTTCAACAGCTATGGAGGTCGCTTCAACGCTCGAGGCGTTCAACAGTATCGACGCACGATTCAACAACCTGGAGGTGAAGTTCGACACTCTGATCGGGAAAGTCGTCGACGTCGACAACCGCGTCACCCGCATCGAAGCCAAGCTCGACATCCGATAAATTCCCGCATTCCCTCCCCTTGCATGGTAAAACTGTGATTATGGAACGCCTCGATCGGGTGAACGCGAGCGCCTAAGCAATCCGCCGCCAGTTCTTGTATAAAAAAATTGGGCCCTGGAGGGTATGTAGATGGTCAACTGTCCAAACTGCGACGCCGTGATTGACGTGGACCAGGATGAGCTGGATGAGGGTGACACGCTGACCTGCGATGAGTGCGGCGCCGATCTGAGCGTAACGGGATTGGATCCCTGGAACTCGAAACCGAAGAAGACGAGGACGAAGACGAGGAAGAAGAAGAAGACTTCGACTACGACGAGGACAGAAGACGAGGATGAAGAAGAAGAGGAAGCTGAGGAAGAGGATTGGCATTAGCGCGCTGGGCGTTGCTTGGTTCTGCTTCTCGTCAGCATTCCTTCCGCTCACCGCCGCGCCAAAAAAGAAGCCTGCCCTGGATACCTACGCCATCGTGAGCGGCAGCGTTTTTAACGACAGCGGCTATGCGCTTCCCGACGCAGGCGTAACCTGGCGCCCGAGGCGCAGCCCGGCGCTTCAGCGGGCAAAACGAAGCCGATGGAGACCGCTTCCGACGCGCGCGGCGAATTTGTGTTCCGCGTTCCGCCCGGCCCCATGCAGTACACCGTAACCGTCGCTGCCAAGGGCTACCAGGCCAGCGGAAGAGCGTCAGCGTCCAGGATCAGGAGCGCGTGGAAGTAACCTTCCAGTTGGAGCACGAGTCGAAATAAGTGGTGAAGACGAAGCTCGCCGCCACGCTTTATATCGCCATTCTTTTGTCCGGTACTGCGTTCCCTGCTCAGCCGAAGAACGACGACACCACCACACGCACGGTGGAAGGCATGGTCACCAACGCGGCGAACCAGCCGGTGCCAAAGCGGTTGTGCAATTGAAAAACACCAAGACATTGCAGATCCGGTCGTTTATCACGCCAAGACGACGGCAGCTACCACTTCGCGGGGCTCGGCACCGACGTTGAATACCAGGTCAAGGCCGATGCATGACGGCATCAGCACTTCATGGAAAACTTTGAGCGTGTTTAACAGCAAGAAAACCGCCGTCATCAACCTGAAACTCAAAAAGTGAAGAGAGTGCACTCATGAAAAGATCTTTTGCGATTTGCCTGGCGATCTCGGCCGGCTTGCTGTGCGCTCAGGAATTCAAGCTGGGCTCCCCGGTGCCGGACTTTCAGATTCGCGACCTGGATGGCAAGGCCGTCGCCTTCTCCGCTCTCAAAGGCCCCATCACGGTGGTCACCTTCATCGCCACCGAGTGCCCGGTATCGAATTCCTACAACCAGCGCATGAGCGATCTCTACAAAGACTATTCGTCCAAGAACGTGAAGTTTATTTTCGTAAACGCCAACCGTTCCGAGCCGGCGAGCGAAGTTCGCGCTCACGCGAAGCGGGTGGGCTTTCCTTTCCCGGTCTATAAGGATCCCGACAACGTGGTGGCCGACCGCTTCGACGCGCAGGTGACGCCGGAAAGCTACGTGATGGACAGCGCCGGAATCCTGCGCTATCACGGATCGATCGACGACAACATGAACCAATCGCGGGTGCATACCCAAAGGCTGCGCGCGGCGCTGGATGCGCTGCTGGCCGGGAAACCGGTGCACGCCACCGAAACGAAAGCTTTCGGCTGCACCATCAAGCGCGCTCGCAGGGCGTCGTAAAATTGAGACATGATGAAGCGCGCGATCGCCTTTTTGTTTTGCTTGCCACTGCTCGCCACTAGCCCGCTCGGGCCGCTGGTGCCGATCAATGAAACCGGCTTCCAGAGACTGGTGGACTCGCATAAGGGGAAAGTGGTCTTGTACGATTTCTGGGCCACCTGGTGCGCGCCCTGCCGGGCCGAATTCCCCCAGCTGATCCTGCTCGAAGACAAGCTGCGTTCTCAAGGATTAGAGGTGGTTACCATCTCCGCCGATGACCGGGAGCACAAGGCCGCAGCCGAGAAATTTATTCAGATGTACCGCGTGCAGGGGCCGGCGTACTTAAAGCAGGCCGACGACGACGATCATTTCATAAACGCCATCGATCCGAAGTGGAGCGGCGCTTTGCCCGCGCTGTTCCTTTATGACAAGGCCGGGCACAAGGTTCGGTCCTTCATAGGGGAAACGGACATGGCGGCTCTGGAACGCGCCATCCACAAGCTGCTGTAGCCGTACGGGCCAGAGCTGGGCTCCTTTATTCTTGACAATTTTTTCAGTAGGTGATAACTTCCCCAGTGGTATATCAGTCATAGGGATATAGGACTAAATTGTACTGTTGAGGCGGGACTCCCCGAAAGCAGGGACCAGGGATCGACGGTCGCTGGCGAGCCGACAAAGTAATCGGACTATAATCATTTGAGAGGTGTAACGATGAGAGCTAAGTTTTACGTTTTCGTGGCTGGCCTTGGATTGCTTGCCACCGCCGCGCCCATCATGGCGCATCATTCCTTCACCGCCGAGTATGACGCCGCTAAACCGGTCATGCTTACCGGAACGGTCACCAAGGTGGAGTGGATGAATCCGCACGCGCGGTTTTACATCGACGTGAAGGACGATTCGGGCACGGTGACCAATTGGGAACTCGAGCTCGGCAGTCCGAACGCGCTGATGCGCCTGGGTTGGACGCGCAATTCGCTGAAGCCGGGCGAAATGGTGAGCGTGGAAGGCTCGCTGGCCAAGGACGGCTCCAAGCTCGCCAACGCGCGCAAAGTCACGCTGGCCGACGGCCGCAAAGTATTCGCCGGATCGGCAGCCGACACCGAGGACAAGCCAGACGCGAAGTAGTAGCCGATCGGAGATCTCACTATGCGATCACACTAGCCGTCTTTGTCGCCGGCGCCGGGCTTTTAATTACGGCGTCTTTGCCGCTCGCGGCGCATCATTCGTTCGCGGCCGAGTTCGACGCCAGCAAAGCCGGTCTCGCTGCAGGGTACAGTCACCAAACTGGACTGGATGAATCCGCACATCTGGATTTATCTGGACACCAAAGACGACAGCGGCACCGTGGCCCATTGGCAATGCGAGGGCGGCCCGCCCAATACCCTGACCCGCAATGGCTGGAGCAGGGATTCGCTGAAGGTCGGCGACCAGGCTACTATCGAGGGCTTCCGCTCCAAGGACGGGACCAACACCTGCAACGCCCGATCCGTCAAGCTGCCCAACGGCAAGAGCGTGTTTGCGGGTTCGGCCGAAGACGGAGCGCCCAAGCGCTCCGCGCAGTAGCTACCGGCGCTACGCTTAACTGAGCCGCGACCGATAGGAAGCGGCTATACAACAGGAGATCCCTCGTGCGTATTTTCTCTTCATTGCCGTCACATTTGCCGCGTTCTTGCTGGCTCCCGCCTTGGTTTTCGGACAGGCTGCTGTGGGCCCCGGCGACTTAACCGGGAAGCCCGCCCCCGCGATGCCCGCCGGTCCCGCGCCGCGCACCCCGGACGGCAAGCCGGATCTAAGCGGTCTCTGGGCAGCGCCCTTATGTCCCGGACATGTCGAAGTCGAATAGACAACCAAACCCAAATAGGCTCGCCGGATCTGCCTTTCACTGAGGCCGGTATGAAAGAGTGGAAAAGCTACGATGCCGCCAACGGCGATTACACTGGGAGTTGCCTGCCCTTCGGCCTGATGCGCTCCATGAATTCGCCGGACCCGATGCAGATCATGCAAAACTCCCACGTACGTAGCGCTGCTCTACGAGCAAAACACCTGGTTTCACTTGATCCCAATCGGCAAACAGCACGTGAAGGACGCCAGGCCTACCTGGTTCGGCGATTCGGTGGGGCATTGGGAAGGGGACACCTTCGTGGTGGACACCGTCAACTTCAACGGCCGCACGCGGCTGGATACCATCGGCCATCCCCACAGCGATGCCTTGCACGTGATTGAGCGCTTCACACGCACCGACTCCAAGCATATCGCTTATGAAGTGACCATAGACGATCCCAAGACCTTCACCAAGCCGTGGACCAACAAGCGCATCTTCACGCTACGGCCGGATTGGGAGATCATGGAGTACTCGTGTGAAGAGAACAATAAGGATTTCTACGAAGGCCACATCAAGGCGCCGGCACCTCCCAAGTAAGCATCAGTTCGCCGCAGATGAGCGCCGATAAAGCAATTTTGGCGATCTGCGTGATGTCGTTTGCCACTCTGTTGGCGGCGGCTTCCACGCCGGAATATTCTATCCAAACGATACTCATCGCCAGCTCTCCGGGCGATTCTGTCGCGGAACTGGTGATGGGTGCACCGAAAGACGAAAGGCTCGATACTGTTTTCGTCGTCTGGCTGATCCGCGGCGGCGGCCACAACATTCTTTTCGACAGCGGCTTTCACCGTGAGCGCTGGTTCAAGGAATGGAACATCAAGAATTACGTGCGGCCTGACGAAGCCGTGCGCCTGGCGGGCGTGAAACCCGAAGAGGTTACCGACGTGGTGATTAGCCACGCGCACTGGGATCACATGGGAGGGATCGATCTTTTTCCGAAGGCCGTGGTCTGGATCCAAAAAGACGAATTCCTGTATTACACAGGACCCGCGTGGCAACCCCATGGGGACCATGGCGGCATTGATCCTGACGACGTACAACAACTGGTTCGGCTCAATACCGAAAGCCGTCTACGCCTCGTAAACGGCGATGATGTTGAGCTGTTTCCTGGCATTCGGGCCTACACCGGAGCCCGGCACACCTTTGCGTCGCAGTACTTGCGAGTGGACGGTCATCCGCCGTTCGTACTGGCGTCGGACAACGTCTACCTCTATCGCAACCTGGCCGAACATAAGCCCGGTGCGACGTTCACCAAGGCGGACTATCCCGCAAATCTCAAAGCCCAGGAACGGATGGTTCAGTTGGCTGGGTCGGCTGACCGCATCATTCCCGGCCACGATGCCCTGCAGTTCAAGAAATTCCCCACGCAAGGACGCGTGGCCAAGATCAAGTAAATTTGCTGGCGGCCAGTAACAGGTGATCCCGCGACTCCGCGGCCGCCGTCGCTTCTGGGCCCAGGATCCGGCGATGCATGCGCCCGACAATATAGATGCAGACGGCCAGCACCGCCGGGCATACCGCGAGAACCGCAAATATATCCCGCACAGGCAGGCTGGTCGACAGGATGACGCCGCCCAGAATCGGACCGGCCACCGAGCCGATTTTCGCGATGGAAGTGGCCCAGCCCGCCCCGTTGGCGCGATAGGCGCTCGGGTAAAAGATTCCGCAAATGCTGTGCATCCCGAAATGGCCGCCGATCAGAAACCCACCGGTGATGGCGCTCAACACTAGAAACTCGACGTGGCCCATGCCGACGAAGGTCGCGGTTAAGAGCAGGATCACGGTCATGACGGGCATGATGGTAATGGCAATGGCGCCGCGCTTATCGGTGAAACGCATGAGCAACAGCCCGCCCACCGCGCCCATGGCCGAGTAGAGCGACGCGGCGGTGGCTGCTTCCTTGCGGCTGTATTTGAGCGCCTCAAAAATCACGGGCGTCCAGTTAACGATGAAAAACACAGCCAGCGAACTGGCGATATAGCCGATCCAAACCAGTGGCGTGATGACGCGCAGTTCGCCGCGAAACAAAAGCGACGGCTTGAAGTCTTTATCGTGCTGATTTTCGTCGCCCACCACGAAGGTCGCGCCGGCGGGGATCGCGTACCCAGGAGCGATGCGCCGGATGATCGGTCCGATTCGATCGGCGCCCAGCCCCTTGCTGGCCAGGAACCGGATGGATTCGGGCAGAATCGCAAACAGTATGCCAGCACAAACGAGTGAGAAAGCGCCGCCGAAAACGAACACCGATTTCCAGCCGAATTTCGGGATCAGCCAGATCGCGATTGGCCCTCCCAACGCAGTGCCGAGCGAATAGCCCATCATGATCACCGTCACGATGGTTGCGCGGTAGCGCTTGGGCGCATACTCGATATTCAGCGCCCAGGCCAGCGGCAGCATGCCCCCAAGCGGCAACCCATCGATAAAGCGCAGCGAAAACAACGACCCATAGCTGTTCGCAAGCGCAAAGCACATGGTCAGGATGCCGAACAGGGCCGTGGCAAGAACCACCATGGGACGCCGGCCGATGCGGTCGCCCAGGTAGCCCAGCGCGAAACCGCCTACCATGGTGCCGAACAGCCCCATGCTGAAGATGTTGCCGAGCTGAATCCTGCTCAGGTGATACTGCGCGCCGAAGTAAGGCGCCGCAAAGCTGATGAGGTTGCTGTCCAGGCCGTCGAAGAAGGTGATGATCCAGGAGATCAGCACCAGGCCGACGAGGAACCGGCCCAGTTTCTGCCGCTCGATGATTTGGGAGACGTCGATTTGGGAGACGTCGACAACGCTTGATCCGGGAATGTTCCGTTCAGTCAACCGTACTACGATATCAAAGCGGCGAATGCAATCTGTTCTTCTGCGGTGCGAGCGGCCGGCCGTTTCAGCTTCAGGCTGTTCTTGTTGGCGTACATTCGCCGGTCCGCCTCCGCCAGAAGCTCGTCGGCGTTGAGGCCATCCCCAGGCCAGGACGCCACGCCCACGCTGGCCGAAATGATGTTCTCGCCGCAAACCGTCTGGCCCACTTCAGAAGCGAGCGCCGACAAGGCGAGAATCTTATCGTCCACCTCATCGGCTTTCATACCCGGCAGTACCAGGACAAATTCATCCCCTCCGAAGCGCGCCGTTACGTCATAGTTCCGGTTGATTTGCGTCAACCCCTTCGCGAACGCCTGCAATACGCTGTTCCCGGCACTGTGGCCAAAACGGTCGTTCACTTCTTTGAAACGATCCAGGTCGCAGACCATCACCGTGAGGGGCGACCGTTCGGCGGTGCAGCGGGAAAGCTCATGATTGAGGCGCTCAAACAAGGCCCGCGTATTGCTCAAGCCGGTAAGATAATCGGTGGTAGCGGACGCTTCCAGAGCGCGATATTTCAACGCATTCTCGAACGAAAGACCGATTTTTGAACTGATTCCCGAAAGGATACGCAGATGATCCGGTGCGAAGGCATCCGCGTCGGCGCGGTACAGGCTGAGTACCCCCACGGTGCTTTCCTGGCCGGCGAGCGGAACCGAGAGCGCCGATCGCAGCAGACTGAATTTCCGAGGGTCGTTCAGGTAGCCGGGCTCGACGGAAGGGTTCCCATTCAGGATCGGCTTATTGTGCTTGGCAACCCAGCCCGAGAGCCCCTCTCCCAGGGGAATCTGGAGAGACGAGAACAACATGCGATCCCGGCCGTCCACATAGACCGGTTGCAGCACATTGTCCTTGCGTTCATACACGGCAATGGAATCGCAGGGGATGAGTTGCGTCAATCGCGAGTTCAAGACCGAGAGCATTTCGGCCATGCCGAGTGAATTTCCTACTTCCGATACCAGCTCCAGCGTGTATTGCGCTTCCCGGCCTGCAGCTGCGATCTGGGAGCGGAAATCGCGCCGCACGTCCTCAGTAGCCGCGGCCGCGAATCCAGCCGCGGGCGCTTTGCCGCGCTCGATTCGTGCATCCACTGAGAGCTTCGACCCGGGCTTTTTCAGCCGGACGGCTTCTTCCTCCAATTGGTGATAGCGCCGCGCGAGAATCTCGACAACCTGCGGATCGTAACTCTTGCCGGATTCCTGAAGCACCACGGCCATGGCTTGGTCCAGCGGCAAGGCGCGCCGGTACTGGCGATCGGAAGCCAGAGCGTCCAGGCAGTCCACGGCGGAAAGGATGCGGGCGCCCAGAGGTATCTCTGCTCCCATCAAGCCAAGTGGATAGCCGTTCCCGTCCCATCTTTCGTGGTGAGCCTTTACAATGGGCGCCACTGAATACGGGAAATTCACCTGCTCCAGAATTTCGGCGCCCACCACCGGATGAATCTTCATCTTCTCGAATTCCTGCGGCGTCAGCTTGCCCGGCTTCGTGATGATGTGCTCCGGCACAGCCAGCTTTCCGATGTCATGCAGCAGGGAGGCCGCCCGCAAGCCATTCAGTTCTTCTTCGTTCAGCCCCATTTCCTTCCCGATTTCCACCGCATAGTGCTGCACGCGGGCCAGATGGTCGCGGGTAGTCTGGTCTTTGGCTTCGATCGCCAAAGCGAGCGTTTCGATGGTCCGGATGTGCAGGGCGTTCATCTCTTCGACGTGCGCCTTCTCCTGCTCAACACGCTCCTTCTCCGTCTCCAGGCGGCCGATGTAGAGGCGATAGGAACGATAAACCACCCACGCAACCGGCATAGCCAGCAAGGAGAACTCCCAGCCCAGATTCTGGTTCACCCAGTGCAGGACGCCACCAGGGTTGCGCCCAGCAGGTAGTAGGGGAGGGCCCAGAAATAGCATTCCCGCCAGACCCTGAAGAGGCTGCGCTTTTCGGTGATGGAAATCGCGCCGGCGATCAGGGATCGTGTTGGCGATAAAATATCCTAGCGTTGCGATCAAAAGCCGGAAGGGCAGGCTGACTCCCAGAGTTTCGGCCCAGTGCATGGCCGCCTCCGCGAACCGTATGGCGATCGCAATGGCCGCCAGATTAAACAGCACCTGGTACAGCGGCGGCCGCTTCCTGGCGTTCCAGTAGATTTGAACCAGTGCGGAACCAATGCCAATGGCCAGGGTCTGAAGGGGGCCAAGCTCGGCCATGCCAGCCAGGATGAACAGGAAGCTGACCGACAGGGTCCCGGTTACGCCTGGAAGCCTGACTTTCAGGCCCGACGCCAGCAGCGCCAGCAGCAGATAGCAGACAAATCGTATGGAGAACCCTTCGTCCGCTGTCGCCAGAGGTCGAAGCACAGCCAACAGCCCGGCTACGGTAACCAGACCTATGAACGTACTTGCGAGACTCTGCGAGGCCTTCACCCGGTGTTCTCCACGGATTTACCTACTGATCTCTACTGCTTGCCACGGTTTCATTACCTGCCAGGGCGTGATTATATGCCCTGGCTTTGCGCCGGGACCTAGCGGCGTGCCGACGCCGCAGGTGCCCCAGATGGCGGTACAATCCTGCCTCCGGTTGGCGCCCCCGACCGCCGGACCCCAAATGGCCGTGCTTGCGCCGGGGAGGACGTTGAGGCCCCAAAGCTGGGTGGTGCTCACAGGCATCGCCAGACTGACAGTAGCGTTATTCATGATGGCAAGGACCATCGGGTTTATATCGGATGATTTCAAGTTTTTCATGAGAGTCGCCTTTCTATTGGTCGCTGTCGACAACTGTAGTCTGATCAACGGGAACACTGGTACCCCAGATCACGTTGGTGCCCCAGATCACATTCAGGCTGGCAGGCGCGCTGGTACCCCAAATTACGTTGGTGCCCCAAATTATGCTGGTACCCGAGACCCCTGAAGTACCCCAGATCACGTTGTTTGCCCAGGTTCCACTGGTACCCCAAATAACGTTCTGCCCCGCGATATTGCTGATGGAGACCCCGCCGGTGACGGCGTTATAGGAGGCAACCGGGGAAAGGGCTGTTCCCAAGGCCATGGCGTTGCTGTTCAACGCCGCCCACACATTCAGATACCCCGCTCCAACAGTGAAGACATCGTAGTAGCTGGTATAAGAGATGCCGGTGTTGGGATCGGTGGCAACACTGGAGACCGGAAAATTGCTGTTGCTGGCGGTCTTCATCAGCCGCGCTTTCACCTGGTCCGGCGAAAGATTCGGGTTCTGCTGAAGCAACAGGGCCGCCGCACCGCTTACCATCGGTGTCGCCATGCTGGTTCCGCTCAAGATGAAGTAATGGTAATCCGTGATGCTTTGAGGGAATTCCAGGGGTAATGTCCCGTCGCCAAGCACGGAAACAATCATATTGCCCGGCGCCACCAGATCGGGTTTTACGATATGGTCCAGCAGAGTTGGTCCCTTGGAACTGTAGCTGGTGATTGTGTCATCGAAAGTGGTTTGGGTGTTTTGCGTATTCATGGCCCCCACCGTGATGACATAAGGGTCGTTCCCAGGAGCGGTGATGGTGGCGTAGCCATCGGTGCCCGCTGAATTGTTGCGTCCCCCGTTTCCGGCGGCTACCACCACGACGATACCGGCCTTCCAAGCTGATTCCACGGCCTGACAAAGCGGATCGGAGGTATAGCTTTCAAAAATCGGGCGTCCCAGCGAGAGGTTAATTACTTGAATGTTATATTGCGATTGCAATTGAATGGCTTGCTCAATCGCGGCGATGACAACGCTATCCGTACTGGAGCCGGTACCGTCGAGCACCAGGAGGTTGATGAGGTTGACGGCGGGAGCGACGCCGGCGTAGACGCCATAAGATTGGCTGCCATTTCCGCCCACGATCCCAGCGACGTGCGTTCCGTGACCATACATAGTCGTCCGTGGATCCCCCATTTATCATGTTCTGGGCGTAGACGATACGCGGATGATCCACCGCCATAAGACGAATTGCTACTACGGAGATCCGCTCTGTTTGAGATACCGCTGTCGATGATCGCAACGCCAATTCCGGCTCCGTTGTATCCGTTCTGTTGTGCGGTGCTGGCGCCCACGGCCTGAAGCTTATAGTCGGACTGCAGTGATGGACTCGAGGCTTTCACTGTGCGGTCCGGCGAGATGTATTTGACATCCGGATCGTTCGCCAATTCGGCGAGATTTTTTGCCGCCATGGAGTATAGCTCTCCGTTCACCACTTTGAGCGTCCGCAGATGCTGGCCGCCCCTGCGTAGCACGGCCTCAATATGGTTCTGCCGCGGTGGCTGTTTGTATTGGACGATTACGTTGACTCGCGCTTCCGGATCCCTGCCCTCTAAGTCCGGGGAGAGCTTGGGACGTTGTCCGTAGCACAGGCTTGCGGCTGCGAGCATGGCCGCCAATACCACTGTCTTTCTGGTCATCATGATGCTCTCTCAGGCAAGTCGTTAACCAATCGTAACGAATTGCAATCATTGAACTTATACCGTATTGCGGCGGGACAATCTGTCCTGGACCAGGGCGCGGAAAGTCCAGGAACTCGCCTTTACAGCTCTATTCTGGTACTGGAAGTGGCTTGGTAGGGTGGTCCAGAGCGGGTGACAGGTTTTGGCCAGACCGCGGAATGGTCTGTGGATCGAAGGTCCTATTTGGACTTACAAAAGTACTCTCCAAACATCCGCCGGGATGGGCTAGCGGATCTAGAACGTGTCAGATGCAATGTTGTCCGGCGCGGGTGACAACTTGTCCACGTCCTGGCCGAAGGTTGAAACCTTTTCTCGCGGACCGCGAGGCATTTGGTTTGCGGTAAACTCACCATAGACGACCATGCGAAGGCTGCTCGAAATTCTGGCGCTCGCCGCCATCTTCTGCGGCGCGTTCTTCTTCAGTACGGCCAGCGGTGTGGCCAGGCCGGAATATTCCAGAAGAACCCAGAAGGAATGCAACTTTTGCCATCCGCCCGATTCCTGGAACTTGAACGCCGCCGGCAAGTATTATCGCGATCACAAATACTCGCTACAAGGCTACGTTCCGCCGGCTAAGCCGGATCCGAAGCAAGGCAAGAATTAGCGCGCGCCGGGCGCGGAAGATCAGGGATGAATCTTCTCTTCGCGCTCCAGCATTCCAATAAACTGCTCGATCTTGCGGGCCCGAGTGTCCGTTTTTTTCGCGGTTTGGATGCGCCAAAGAACGGCATACCGGTTGGCCCGGTCCAGGGTCTTGAAAAAGGCCGAGGCGCGTGGATGGGCGTCGAGGGCCGCCTGAAAGTCGCTGGGCACGGCGGATGCGCTGGGCGAATCATAGGCGGCCTCCCAGCGGCCATTCTGCTTGGCGTTCTCGATCGCCTGCAGCCCCGCGGCCTGCATCTGGCAGCTCGCAATCAGCGCCAGCGCCTTATCCCGGTTGATCTTCGACCAGATACTCCGGCTGGAACGCGGAACAAATCTCTGTAACCAGGCCTGTTCGCTTTCGGGCCTCTTTTGCCCGTCAATCCATCCGTAGCACAGGGCAACTTCGAGGGCTTCCGGGTAAGACACGGACGGCAACGGCGATCCCTTTTTCGCCAACCGAAGCCACTGGCCGCCGCTTTTGCGATGGTTTTTGTCCAGCCAGGCGGCCCAAGCCGATTTGGACTTGAAGAGGCGTGGGGTGGGGCGATCTACCAAACCTCCTATTGTATTCCCCGTCTTCCACGGTATTCACCGCGTTCTCCCCGCCCGTTTCAGTCTCATGACTGACTTGGGCCTCTGGAACGCGTCATCATAGACGATGAGAGAGGAATGATCCTTTCTTTGAACACTAAAGCAGGGGAGCACTCGGAGCACTCGGAGCACATGATGCAGGCCAATACCCTCACTGAACCGGCTGAAGTTCCTTCGGGCCCGTTGCCGGCCGAGGAACTGCGGAAAATCGACGCCTACTGGCGCGCCGCCAACTATCTGTCCGTCGGACAAATTTATCTTTTCGACAACCCGCTGCTTACGGAGCCGCTGCGCCTGGAGCACATCAAGCCCCGGCTGCTGGGCCACTGGGGCACCACGCCCGGGCTGAACTTCGTCTACGCGCATTGCAATCGGATCATCAAGAAATACGATCTCGACATGATCTACATCTGCGGTCCGGGGCACGGCGGTCCGGGCATGGTGGCGAACACGTACCTGGAGGGAACCTACAGCGAGTTGTATCCGAACATCGCGCAGGACGCCGAAGGGATGAAGCGCCTGTTCAAGCAGTTCTCATTTCCAGGCGGCATTCCCAGCCACGCCGCGCCCGAGACGCCCGGATCCATTAACGAAGGCGGGGAGCTGGGTTATTCGCTGCTGCACGCCTATGGCGCGGTGTTCGACAATCCGGGCCTGATCGCCTGCTGCGTGATCGGCGACGGCGAAGCGGAGACCGGAGCGCTGGCGACGAGCTGGCACTCCAACAAATTCCTCAATCCGGCGCGCGACGGCGCGGTGCTTCCGATTCTGCATCTGAACGGCTACAAGATCGCCGGCCCCACGGTGCTGGCGCGCATTCCACGGAACGAACTGACGGAGTTGCTCGCAGGCTACGGATATCATCCGTACTTCGTCTCGGGCCATGAGCCGGAGCCGCATGCACCAGACCATGGCGGCGACGCTCGATGCCATCGTGGCAGAGATCCAGGCCATTCAGAAGAACGCGCGGGAGCACGGCTTCTCCGAGCGCCCGCCGTGGCCCATGATCGTGCTGGAATCGCCCAAGGGCTGGACCGGGCCGAAGGTGGTGGACGGCGTGCAGATCGAAGGAACCTTCCGCGCGCACCAGGTGCCGCTGGCCGAACTGGCGACCAAGCCGGATCACCTGCGGATGCTCGAAGAATGGATGAAGAGCTATCGCCCGCAGGAGCTTGTTCGATCGCAACGGCACGCTTGATTCCGGAGTTGGCGGAGCTGGCGCCGAAGGGCACGCGCCGCATGGGCGCCAATCCGCACGCCAACGGCGGGCTGCTATTGCGGGACCTGCGCCTGCCCGACTTTCGCTCTTACGCGGTGAAAGTTCCCAAGCCCGGCACGAGAAATCGCGGAAGCCACGCGCGTGCTGGGAGAACATGCTGCGCGACGTCCTGAAGCTGAATGACGCTTCCCACAATTTCCGCGTCTTCGGACCCGACGAAACCGCTTCCAACCGTCTGAACGCGGTGTTCGAAGTGACGGACCGCGACTTCCACCGCCAAGATTCTTCCCTACCGACGATCACGTCTCCCCGGACGGCCGCGTCATGGAAGTGTTGAGCGAGCACATGTGCCAGGGATGGCTGGAAGGCTATCTGCTCACCGGCCGGCACGGCTTTTTCTCCTGCTACGAAGCCTTCATCCACATCGTGGATTCGATGTTCAACCAGCATGCCAAGTGGCTGAAGGTTTGCCAGACCATTCCCTGGCGCCGGCCCGATTGCGTCGCTCAATTACCTGCTCACGTCGCACGTGTGGCGGCAGGATCACAACGGATTCAGCCATCAGGATCCCGGCTTCATCGATCATGTGGTCAACAAGAAAGCCGACGTCGTGCGCGTCTATCTTCCTCCCGACGCCAACTGCCTGCTGTCGGTGGCCGATCATTGCCTGCGCAGCCGCAATTACGTCAACGTGATCGTGGCCGGAAAGCAGCCCGCGCTGCAGTGGCTGGATATGGACGCGGCGATCAAACATTGCACCGCCGGCCTCGGCATCTGGGATTGGGCCAGTAACGATCAAGGCGGCGGAACCGGACGTGGTGATGGCGTGCTGCGGCGATGTCCCCACGCTCGAAACCTTGGCCGCCGTGGATCTGTTGCGACAAGCTGGTGCCCGATCTGAAAATCCGCGTGGTCAACGTGGTCGACCTGATGACGCTGCAGCCTTCAAGCGAACATCCCCACGGGCTTTCCGATCGCGATTTCGACGCGCATCTTCACCGCTGACAAGCCCATCGTCTTCGCCTTCCACGGCTATCCGTGGCTGATCCATCGGCTGACCTATCGGCGCACGAATCACGACAACCTTCACGTGCGCGGCTACAAAGAGGAAGGCACCACCACCACGCCCTTCGACATGACCGTGCTTGAACGATCTGGATCGCTTCCATCTGGCGGGCGACGCCATCGACCGCGTCCCACGGCTTCGCAGCATTGCCGGTTATCCCAAGCAGGTTCTGCGAGACCGGCTGATCGAACACAAACTCTACGTCACGCGCTGCGGCGACGATATGCCGGACATCCGCAACTGGAGATGGCCGGCGAGCATGAAGATCCTGGTCCTGAATGGCGGCTCCAGCAGTTTCAAATGCTGGTTTCAGGACCTGCCGGAAGGACCAAGCCTTGGACCGCGCGCGCCGACTGGAAAACTCCGGCGATGCCGGAGGGTCTTCTCGGCCCCCTGATTCAATCGCTGTGGCAGGGCGAAACCAGGGCCATCGACTCTCCCGCCGAAATCGATGTGGTGGGCCATCGCATCGTACATGGCGGGCCCAAATATCGCGAGAGCGTCTGGATTACGCCCGAGGTTCGCGCGGGAATCGCCCAGCAGGCCGAATTCGCGCCGGCGCACAACCGGCTGCAGCTGGCGGGCATCGAAACTGTCGATCGCGTGATCGGCACCGGGCGTACGCCAGGTCGCGGTCTTCGACACTGGATTTCACGCCACGCTGGAACCGGCCGCTTACGTTTATCCCGGGCCTTATGAGTGGCTGGATCAGGGAATCCGGCGCTACGGATTTCACGGCATCAGCGTGCAATACTCCACCCGGCGCGCAGCCGAGCTATTGCGCGTTCCCGAGAATTCGTCGCGGCTGATCGTCTGCCATCTTGGAAACGGCGCATCCGTCACCGCGGTTCGCGAACGGCAAGAGCGTGGACACCAGCATGGGATTTACGCCGCTGGAGGGTTTGATGATGGGCACGCGCTCGGGTTCCGTGGATCCCAGCATCCTGGTGTACCTGATCCGGCGCCATAGCTATAGCGCGGATCAGATCGACGAGATCCTGAACCGGAAGTCCGGCTTGCGGGGCGTTTCCGGGTTCTCCAGCGACATGCGCGAGATCCTGGAAGCTATCGAGAAAGGCAACGAACGAGCGCGTCTGGCCTACGACATCTACGCGCATCGCTTGACGCGGGAAGTCGGCGCGATGCTGGCGGTGCTGGGCGGCGTGGACGCGATCGTTTTCACCGGAGGCATCGGAGAGAATTGCGCCCCCTTGCGCGAGTTGGTCTGCGGTCAGCTTGGGTTTCTCGGACTGAAATTGGACGCGGCCAAGAACGCCCGGCCGGAGCTGGATCAAAATATCGCGGCCGCCGGCTCAGCGACACAAGTTTTGGTCATTCGCGCGGACGAAGACCTGGAAATTGCTCATGAGTGTCAGCGCCTCCGTTTAACACAGCCGCCTCGTGAGTGATGCCCGCGTGATTCTGCGGCAACCGCAGCCAAAAGAGCGCGCCGCCAGCAGGGCGATCCGAAGAGTCGTCGGCCCAGATGTCGCCGCCGTGATCGAGCAGCGTTTGACGAGAGAGGGCCAGGCCAAGCCCGAGGCCGTTCTTCTTTCCGGCGGTTGCAAACGGTTGGAACAACCGGCCCTGCAGCGCCGCACTGATGCCGGGACCGGTATCCTCCACACGAACCGTGATGTTGTCGCCGTCCGCTTCGCCCTGAATGGAGATGCTGCCGCCCGACCGCATGGCCTCGATCGCGTTCTCGAAAAGGTTCGCGAACACGCGCTCCATGCGCGCGCGCTCCATGGGACATCCCAGGCCGTCAGGCACAGCGAGATCCAGGACGATCCCGCGCGCGTCGGCGGAGGGAGCAACCGTGTTCCAGGCCGCCGCAATAACCTCCCGCAGACTGCACAGCTCGCTGCCGCTGGAGGTGCCGCGCACCACGTCCAGCAACTGCTGCAGCATATCTTGAATGCCACGCGATGCCCGGTAAATGTTGCGGGCCAGCCGGCGCGTCATCTCCGCCGGCATATCGCTATCCATCATCATCTCGGCGCCCGCATAGATGGCGGCCAGCGGGTTGCGAAGGTCGTGCACAATGGATGTCGAAAGCTGCCCGATGGTGGAGATGCGCTCGTGCCGGATCAGTTCGTGCCGCGCCTGGCGGATGGATTCGCACATGCTTTGGAAGGTGAGCGCCAGCCGCCCCAATTCATCCTGGCTGCGAACGTCGATCTGGTAATCGTAATTCTGCTTCGCGATTTCGGCCGCCGCGCGGTCCAGTTCCGCCACCGGTTGCATGATTTTCCGCGCCACGAAGTAAGTGGTTAGCAGCGCGGCCACCAGCGCCAGCAGCCACAACGCAACGATTTCGCGGCGCAACTCGGCCAGCCGCTGGCGGGCGCCGGCCAGCGATCGCAGAATGAAGAGCTGCCCAACTTGAGCGCCGCTGATGTCGCGCAGCGGAGTGGGAACGGCCAGGTAGTCCGGAATATCGGTTGAGTTTTTCAGTAAAAGCGGTGTAATGGCGGCGGTGATTTCCGGTCCCAGGGTGGAAGTAACCACGCGATTCCGCGACACGAAGATGTACTCGCTGCCGCCGGTGGAGTTCTTGAGCGTTTGGGCGACGCCGGCATCCACACGATAACCGGCCACCAGGACATTCAACAGAGCGGGACCCGCCGGCGACTGCACGTAGACGGGCGTAACCACCACCTGGAACAATTCAAGGCCCTTTTGTACAAAGCCTGAAGCCTGTTTGGGAAACTGGGCGCGCGCCGCGCGGACCATCGGCAGGTCGTCGTTGGGCGCGAAGGATGCGGGCTGTCCGAGACTGGCGACCACGCGCCCCTGCCCGTCCGCCACCAGGAAAAATGCGTCTTCCTTGGAAACTCGGGACCATAACTCGCCGGAGGTATCGCGGATGGTGGCTGCATCCGCAGTCCCGAACGCGGCGCGCACATCGGACATGGCGCTCAGGATTTCGCTGACCGCCGCCAACCGGTTCGCCCGCTCCTTCCACAAGGATTCATAAGCCTGAAAACTGGCCTTGGCCTCCTCTTCCACGCTGGCATAGCTGGCCCGAACCACATCGCGTTGCACCAGCCAACCGGCGACGGCGAAGGACAGTGTCATCACCAGCGAAGTGGGAATCAGGATTTTCCATAACAGGGAAAGCCGGGAAAATGTCATGGCTTGGTACCCATATAGACGCCGGAATCCGTGGAGGGCGGATAGTCCTTCCCAAACTTGTTCTTGTGGGGCAATTCGAGATAGCCACTTTCGGACACCTGAATCGGCGCCAGTTCCAGCGGTGAGTCCCCCACTTCGATGGTACGCGCCAGCGCTTCCAAAGTTTGCTGGGAGGCGCGCTCATGAAACACTTGCAAGCGGTACGATCCCGCGCGGACATTGGGGATCTCGAAGGCGCCATTCTTGGCCGACGTCGCGAAATACGGCGATCTTAACACCACGATCAAGGCGCTCATGGCCGGATGAATATTGCAGAACACGCGCACCACGCCCTCGCGGCGGAACGCGATAGACCTGGTTGTTCCGGGCGCGTACAAGCCAATGTCAAAGATCTGCCCATTATAGTTGGAAAATGCGTTGTGAAAGATCGGATCGAAGTTGGGAAAGTCCACCACGGCGCCTACCGAAATGGCGAGTACATGGGGCGTGAAGGTTTTGTTTTTCTGCACCATCTGCGCCCTCGCCGCGCCGGCCGGAATCAGGGGCGCTCCCGACGCCGGCTCCAGCCACACCACCACTCCCGAATAATCGGTGTGCTTGCGCACATTTGGATCGTGCGACGAAACAAGCTCCACTCTGCCGCTGACCGTGGAGGCGAGGGCCGTTCCCAGCGCCAACAGCACAAGCGCGCCTGTGACCGATCGCTTAAAACAAATATCCAACTGCCAAATCATAGTGGTCGTTCAAACGGTTTCCTATGCCCAGATAGCTGGTCCGCACTTGCCCGCCCTCCAGGCTCACAATCACGTTGGGCGCGATGCGGTACATCAAGTTGCTGAAATAGCCTTGATTCTTTCCGATATATCCATACTCAAGGTCCGAGTTACGATCATCCTGCTGGCCGGCATAGAAGTCCCACGCCAGGCGCGCCGTGATGGGCACGCGGATCTGCGCCCAGCCTCCGGTGCTGTGCACGGCGCTCACTTCGTCATAATGTTCAACCATGAATCCTTGCGGCAGCGCGCCCAGGGTTGCGACGTTCTGGCCGTGGAAAAACATTCCCGAAAACTCCAATTTTGAAAAGGGCCGCAGAAACCAGTCGAACGAATAGATCTCGGAGGGAACCAGTGTTTCGATGACGCGGTTTTCGTTGTAGTGATACCCGCCGGCAATTTCGATGCGTTCGGTATCACCCCAGTGATGCCACAATTCCAACCTGGCTTCGGCGCCCGGGCGGGAGTACTCGGCCTGCGACGAGGCCGCGGTGTAGACGCCGACGGTGGCAGGATAGTCCAAGGAGCTGGTGTTGACAACAGCCGCCTGCGCGCGCAATCCGGTGCTTTCGCCCAATGAGAATCGCTGCTCCACGCGGATCTGGGGTTGCCACAGCCACAGGTTTCCCGACGCGGTGAGCGGCGCGTAGCCCACCTGTGCCAGCGAATCGGGATCGCGCGGGGAAATGAGCGGCTTGTCCTGTCCGAACATCACACTGGTATTCTTCCAGTCGATATCGATGGCGGCCGTGCGCAGGCGGACCAGGTGATCCAGCGACAGGGTGCTGCCGCCAAAGAAATCCATGTACACCGAACCGCTGATCTTTCCATCCAGGAAAGTTTGCGGACCGTTGAACAAAATGCCCAAGGTGGTTTGCCGCAGGGTGCCGTCGCCGGTCATTTCTCCGGGGGTCAAGGAGGCCACCAGGGGATTCTCGGCGTTTCCATTGAAGCGGCCGTTGACGGACGCGTTGAACAGCGCCATGCCGGTGATGCGGATGGGGAATTTCTGGGAAGCTTCCACCTTGGTTTGAGCCAGTTCGTCGATTCGATTTTCCTGGACGGCCTGGCGTTCGTCGCTGTTTTGCGCCTGGGTCTGCGATTGCGCCGCCCCCGGCGCCGGCGCTGGCGTACGCAGCCCCGAGACCTCCTGCCGCAAGGCCCGCACTTCCTGGAGCAATGCCTGATTATCTTTTTCCAAGCGATCCAAGCGGTCTAGAATCTGCTGCACTTGCGGCGCGGATTGACCAAAGGCGGCCATACTGGTTGCCAACATCAGCAGGACCGCGTTCACTTGCCAGCGAAGCTTAGTCGATTTGCATTTCATTTCCGAGAAGCTGCTCCAGTTTCTCCCGCACTAACGCGGGTGAATAGGGTTTCGCAAAGACCGCGTTGACGCCGCGTTGGCGCAAGCGATCGGAAATATACGGGTCGGTGGAACCGGTGATCACGACAATCGGCATTCCGCAGTGCAGTTCGTTGGTCCGCACACGCTCGATAAGTTCGAATCCGTCCATGCCGGGCATGTGCAAGTCGGTTACCAGCGCGCGAATGTCTTCGTGCCGGCTGATGAGCAGCTCCCAGGCTTGCTCGGCGCTGGACGCCGTTAATATCTTGAGGCCCTGGATGGAGCTGAATATGATCTCGAGCGTGGAGGCGCAGGTTTCGGCGTCTTCCACAATCAGCACCGCTCCCACATCTGATCCATCGTTCACGGCAGAGATGTTCACGGCAGAAACCGGTATCCCACGCCGTGCACGGTGAGAAAATGGCGTGGCGAGTTCGCGTCAGGCTCCAGCTTCTGACGCAGCCGCACAACGTGCGCATCCACGGTGCGCGTGTTCGGAAACGATTCGTAGCCCCAGACCGAGTTCAGGATCATGTCGCGGGTCAACGGCCGGTCCGGATTCTGAAGGAAATAGGTGAGCAGATTGTACTCGGCCGGGGTCATTTTGAGCGCATCGCCGCGCTTGGTGACCACGCGGCGCTCGAAATCCACCGCGATGGCCCCGAACTGCGCTATTTTGCGCGCATCGGGCGACGTCCGGCGCAAAACGGCCCGTATCCGCGCCAGCAGTTCGCGCGCGCCAAACGGCTTGACGATGTAATCGTCGGCGCCGATTTCGAGCAGCAGCACTTTGTCCACCTCCTCGCCAATGGCGCTCAGAACGATGATGGGCGTCTTCAAATTGGCCGACCTCACCTGCTTGCAAATCTCGGTTCCATTCATCCCCGGCAGCCGCAAATCCACCAGCATCAAATCCGGTTTGACGGATAGCGCGCGCTCAAAACCGGTTTTTCCATCGGCCACCAGAATCGGGGAAAATCCCTCCTGCTCCAGCATGATGCCGATGGTGTCGCGCAGGCTTTCATCGTCATCGATCACGAGAATAGTGGTCATGTATACAAGAGCTCTATTAAATCGTATCGCGACACGCCGCGGAAGCCTGCATGCAATGGCTTGTAAACTCCTGTTTTTACTAAACCTTTACAACTCGGCAACGACTCGCACAAGGCGTCCCAACGATCATGGAAATCGAAAGAAGAGGAGCCAGTGTGGACGTCTCGGGAGAAACGGTGCGCCTGCGTACCATCGGGCCATTTACCCTCAGAGAAAACCTCTATGCCAGCGGGCTGTCACTGCCTAAGCACTCGCATCCGCATGCGTACATCACATTCGTAATTGAAGGCGCTTTTCGCGAGCGCTACGCGACGCGCTCGATTTTATGCCGCACCGGAATGATTCACTACCTGCCCGCCGGGGAGGTACATGAGAACGAGATTCTGGCGCGGTCGCGATGCCTGCATGTCAGCAGCGACCCGTCCTCATTCGAGCAGCTGCAGCAGCCGGCGGTCCCTCAAAGACCGGCTGAGATGATCGAACTGACTAGCACCTGGCTCGCGAATCGGCTCTACTCGGAGTTTTCGCGACAGGATGCGGCGTCCGCGATGGCCGTGGAGGGGCTGGTGCTCGAAATCCTGGCCCAGATTGCACGTTCGGAGGCGGCCGATACTTCCCTGCTGGCTCCCGATTGGCTGAAGCAGGCGACGGAGATTGTGGAGTCGCGGTTTTTGGAGCGTCTGAGCCTGACCGAAATCGCGTCGGAGGTGGGCGTGCACTACGTGCATTTATCGCGTCAGTTCCACAAATACAACCGCTGTACCGTGGGCGAGCTGATCCGGAGGCGTAGGGTGCAATATGCATCGCATTTGTTGGCGCACTCCCGGACGCCTCTGGCTGAGATCGCGCTCACCTGCGGATTTTCGGACCAGAGCCACTTGTCTTTTCTCTTCAAGCGCTACATGGGGCTGAGCCCGTCGAAATTCCGCAGCATGGCAGGATTGGAGCCGGCAACTGGAAAAAACACGTCGGGGACCGGCTCCCTCACGGTCGCGGCTCGGTAAACAGGTCAGACCAGGCGGCTGTGGATTTTCAAGCCGCGCGTGAGTGTGCGATGCACCGGACACTTGTCGGCAATCTCCAGCAGTTTCTCCCGCTGCTCAGCGGTCAGATCTCCCGTAAGTTCGATGTCCCGATCGATGCGTTCCAGCATTACGTCCTTCGTTTCGCAATCGGCGCAATCGGTGGCGTGGGCTCTGGAATGCCGTAGCCGGACGATTACGCTGGCGAGCGGCCACTGCTTGCGGCGCGCATACATGCCGAGCGTCATGGACGTGCAGGCGCCCAGAGCAGCCACCAGCAGCTCATAGGGCGATGGCCCGGTATTCTCGCCGCCAGCGTCCTTCGGTTCATCGGAGAACAGCCGATGAGATCCCGCGGTAATTTCCTGCGCGAATCCAGCCACGCTTCCGCGCACCACCACTTCGGCCATCAGCTCTCCAACTCGGCCGCGGCAATCTCATCGACGTAGCACCAAACCCAGCGCTCGCCGGGTTCAATGGAGCGCATCAGCGGATGCTGCGACGAATGAAAATGCTTGGTGGCGTGCTTGTTCTTCGACGAATCGCAGCATGCCACATTACCGCACTCCAGGCACATGCGCAGGTGCACCCAGGAATCCCCGATCTTGGCGCATTCCCCGCAAACGTGTGTCGAGGGTTTGGTAACTTTGATTTGCTTTAAGTGCGTACAGTTTTGTGCCATACCTATCCTCCGGTGGTCGCTCGATTGCCGCTTGACCGTTCGAGCGCGGCTCGATCCCACTTTGCCAGATTTGCTCCGGCTTCATAAGTGGTCTCAAGAAAGTCCATCAGTTCCGATTGGGGCGAGGCCGCGAGGCGGATGTCATCGTACATCAGAAGGAACTCGCCGATTCCCGGATGATAGAACGCGGGCTTGGGACGAACGGCCTGGGTTTTGAAGCCGGCCGGCTCAGGCGTAGTGTAGGAATAAAATGCAGGGCCTTTGATGTCGCCTCCGCCCGGCCAAAATCCAGCGCTGCTCACTTCGTGCGAATACGCTTCCTGCATCACTTCCTGCAGCGCTCCTTGCGCTGAGGCCTCCGGCTTGGGCGGGGCCAGACGCCCGGAGAACCGCGTGACGGCGATATCGAAGCTGCCCCAGAAGAAATGCACCGGGCTGCATTTGCCTATGAATCGCGAGCGAAATTCTTTCAGCACCTTATCCACCGAAATCAGAAGACGGCGGAACCGATCGACGTATTCGGGGTCGTAAGAGTGGTGCGTGCGATCCTGGGCGAACGGAATCGGATTTGCCACTTCATCCGGATGCGCCTGAATGTGCACGTCGATATTGAGCGCCGCGAGGGTGCTCATGACCTCGGCATAAAAATCCGCCACGGTGCGCGGAGCCAGGTCGAGAGTCCGAACGTCGCCTTCGCTGGTCTGGATCACCAGTTTGTGCCCGATAAAATCGAATTCCATTTCAAAAACGCCGCGCGGATAAGGGATGGCCGAGGTGGTCAGCCCGCGCGCGCTCACATACAACGTTGCGTTCCAATAGTGGTTGATCAGCGGCGTCAGGGTCATGCGGATCTTCCCGACAATCTGGGTCCACATATGCAGCGTGTCGTAAGTGTCCTGCCAGGCGGCCAGGGGAAGGTCCGGCCAAGCGTCGATATTGGGAGCCATCTCTTCCAATTCTACGCGCGACGGATGGCACGAGTAAGCGCCGCGCTGGTAAGTTAGAAAGGCGCATGCGAACCCAAGTGGGTATTGTCGGAGCCGGACCGGCCGGCCTGATGCTCTCTCATCTGCTGCACTTATGCGGCATCGAGTCGATTGTTCTGGAGTGCCGCAGCCGCCAGTACATTGAAGATCGCGTGCGCGCGGGCGTGTTGGAACAAGGCACGGTGGACTTGATGATCGAGACCGGCGTCGGCGAGCGTTTGCAGCGCGAGGGATTGCGGCACGATGGCGTTTGGTTCAGCTTCGGCGGCCGGCGTCATCGCATCCATTTGTCCGAACTCACTGGCGGCCGCGCGATCACGGTCTACGCGCAGCAGGAAGTGGTGAAGGATCTGGTCCAGGCGCGGCTGGGCGCGGGCGGACCATCGTGTTCGACGTGGACGAACTCTCGGTGCACGATCTCGATTCGACCGCTTCCGAAGATTCGATATCGCAAAGACGGCGCCGCGCAGGAAATGGTCTGCGATTTCATCGCCGGCTGCGACGGCTTTCATGGCGTTTGCCGGCCGTCGGCGCCGGAAGGCGTGATCACTGCCTACGAACGCGTTTATCCGTTCGCATGGCTGGGCATTCTGGCGGAAGCGGCGCCCACGTCCGAAGAGCTGATCTACACGTATCACCGAGCGCGGGTTCGCGCTCTTCAGCATGCGGTCGCCGCAGATCACGCGGCTGTATCTGCAATGCGACGCCGGATGAGGATCTCGCCGCAATGGCCGGACGATCGCGTGTGGGAGGAGCTGTGCGCGCGCATGCGTACGGAGGACGGGTGGGCGCCCGCCGTAGGTCCCGTGATTCAGAAAGGCGTCACTGGGATGCGCAGTTTTGTGATCGAGCCAATGCAGTTCGGCCGGTTGTTCTTGGCCGGCGATGCCGCGCACATTGTGCCGCCCACGGGCGCCAAGGGGTTGAATCTTGCGATTTCCGACGTGCACGTACTTTCGCAAGCCTTGGAAGCATTCTACAAATCCGGCCGGCACGATCTTCTCGACCAGTATTCGGCGAAGTGTCTGCGGCGCATCTGGAAAGTGCAGCGCTTTTCCTGGTGGATGACGTCGATGCTGCATCTGTTCCCGGGAGACGACGGCTTCGACCATCGCAGGCAGCTGGCAGAGCTCGATTACATCACCAGCTCCCGCGCGGGGATGACGAGCCTGGCGGAGAATTACGTCGGGCTGCCGCTGGATTAGGCCGTCTCCATTAGGCCTTATAATGCGAATGAGGCCGTTATGTCCTACCGCCTATTCTCAACTTGCTGCCTGCTGTTCTCGCTTTCGATGCTGGCGTTCGGCGCCGCCGACAAGAAGCTCCCCATCGATGAGACCTCGAACGATGTTCTCGCCATCTCGGTTTCGGCACCGCTCGACAAAGATCAGGTCAAGCAGGAGCTGGGATCGGACCTGGGCGACGACATCATCGTGATCCGTCTGACGGCGCGGCCGGTGAGCGACAAGCCGGTCCAGCTCAGCCTGGACGATTTCCTGCTGGTCTCGTCTAAGGATGGCCAGCGCTCTGAGCCTTATGCGCCGGGGCAACTGGCGGGATCGGACAGCCTGGCGGTGACGCCGAACGGGATGCGCAGGGGATTGGGAGATCATCCGGGCCAGGCTGGGAATTGGCGGCATCGGTATCGGCGGTGGAGGGGTCGGAAATTCCGGCGCCACTCCACCCCCGGACGTGAAAGTGGAGGAAACGCGCGACGACACAGAGAATCCTCTGCTGGCCGCGCTGAATGCCAAGATCCTGCCCGAGAAGGAAATCACGGAGCCAACCTCAGGACTGCTGTTCTTCCAGGTAGTGGGTAAGGTGAAGCCGAAGGATTTGGAGCTGCACTACAAAGGGCCGGCAGGCAAAATGGCCCTGCGATTCAGGCCGGACAAATGACCGCCGTTGCGCACGTTCTCAACGTACCGTGTTCGCACTCATGCGAACACCTCGTCGCCGAAGGCGCAAAACGTTCACACGAGTGTGAACGCAGCACGCACGAGTGCGCGCGCCACAAGACGGATCATGGGGCTGCCTCTTAACGCCGCAGATTGTTCGTGGTGGTGTATTCTGTATCTGAAACCACGGAGAAGCATTGCATAAAGCCCCCTTGTATAACGCAAAGATAACCGCGCTCGGCTGCTACACGCCGCCGGGAGTGTTGACCAATCAGGATTTAGAGCAGATGGTGGACACCAATAACGAGTGGATCGTCCAGCGCGTCGGCATCCTGCAACGGCACATCGCACCGCCTGAGATCGCTACTTCCGACATGGCGGTGGAGGCGGCCAAAGTGGCTCTGGAGCAGCGCGGGATTGATGCAGCCGAGCTGGATGCAATCCTGGTGTGCACGGTGACGCCCGACATGCTGTTCCCGTCCACCGCTTGCCTGGTGCAGGACCGGCTGGGCGCAAAACGCGCCTGGGGATTCGATCTGGTGGCCGCCTGCTCGGGCTTCATTTACGGACTGACCACGGCCGCGCACCTGGTGTCGGCGGGCTCCCACAAGAAAGTGCTGGTGATCGGCTCCGATACGATGTCGCGCATCATCGACTACACGGACCGCTCTACGTGCATCCTGTTCGGCGACGGCGCTGGAGCGATGCTGGTTGAGCCGGCCGAGGATGGCGAAACCGGGTTTATCGATTTCGTCAACCAGATCGACGGTTCGGGCGGCGACTATCTGAAGCAGCCCGCCGGGGGCAGCCGCATGCCCGCCAGCGCCGAGACCGTCGCCAAGCGCATGCATTACGTCAAGCAGGACGGCCAGCAGGTTTTCAAATATGCGGTCCGCAAGATGGAGGAATGCTCGCGCCATCTGTTGGAGCGCAACCATCTGACGGTGAGCGACGTGGCGGTGATGATTCCGCATCAGGCCAACCGGCGCATTATCGCGGCGGCGGCGGAGCGCCTGGGCATCAGTTGCGATCGCGTGGTGATCAATATCGATCAGTATGGAAATACCACGGGCGCGACCATCCCGTTGGCCACACGCGACGCTTTGCGCTGCGGGAAGCTCAAGAAGGGCGATCTGGTGCTGTTCGCAGCGGTGGGCGCGGGCTACACGGTGGGCGCGAACTTGTGGCGTTGGCAGATGTAGAGGCTCGGCTTCTTCCAAGACAACAACAATGGAAACCAAAAGAGCGGTGGTGTTTGGATGCCGTGGACAGCTGGGCATCGAGCTGGTAACGGTGCTTGCGGAGCGCGGTTATCAAGTGACCGGGTTGGACCGTACCCAGGTGGACATCAGCGATAGCGCGCAAGTGGAGCAAGCGTTTGCGCGCGAGGATCCCGCCATCGTCATCAACGCTGCGGCGTACAATCAGGTGGACATCGCCGAAAAGGAGCCGGCGCCGGCGATGGTGGCCAACGGTTTGGCGGTTCGCAACCTTGCGATGGCTGCCGGCAACATGACGCGCAGTTCGTGCATTTTTCGACCGACTATGTATTCGACGGCACGGCCGGGCGCGCGTACACCGAAGAAGATCGCCACCCATCCGCTGGGAGCGTACGCGGTGTCGAAGCTGGCCGGCGAGCTTTACGCGCAGGCCTATTTGGATAATCCGCTGATCATTCGCACATCGGGGGTGTTCGGTCCGGGCGGTCTGAAAACGCCGCGCGGCAATTTCATCGAGCTGATGCTGCGGCTGGCGGCCAACCAACAGGCCGGCTCGAATAAGCAGCCCATTCGGGTGGTGGACGATCATGTCGCGTCGCCCACCTATGCGCCGCTGCTGGCCGCGCGTTCGGCCGATCTGCTGGATCGCGGATTGACCGGCGTGTTCCACATCGGGGGCGGGCAGCCGATCTCCTGGTTCGATTATGCCTCCATGATTTTTCGAATCGCCGGACTGCATCCCGGAAGTAAAGCCCACCAACGAGCGCGAATTCCGCACCGCCGCGCGCCGCCCGAAGTACTCCGCTCTTTCGAACGCGCAAGATGGAACGCTCGCGGGATCGAACCGTTTCCGCCGCTGGAGACTGCCGTGCGGCTGTACATGGAAGCACGCGCGCAGCGTCTGGGCAGTGCGACGATAAATCCAGGAGGCTGAATGCCTGCAAAGAAGTTACTGATGCTGGTGGGCGACTACGTGGAAGACTACGAAGTGATGGTGCCGTTTCAGGCGCTACTGATGGTGGGGCACGTGGTTCACGCGGTTTGTCCCAACAAGCGCGCCGGCGAGTCCGTGCGCACCGCCATCCACGATTTTGAAGGCGACCAGACCTACAGCGAGAAGCGCGGCCACAATTTCACTTTGAACGCGACCTTCGACGACGTCCGGCCAGAAAATTACGACGGCCTGGTGGTTCCGGGCGGGCGCGCTCCTGAGTACATCCGGCTGAACGCGCGAGTGCTCGAAATGGTGCGGCACTTCGCGAGCGCCGACAAACCGATCGCGGCGATCTGCCACGCGGCGCAACTGCTGGCCGCCGCGGATGTGCTGCAGGGCAAGACTTGCAGCTGCTATCCAGCCGTGGGACCCGATGTAACGCGCGCGGGCGGGACGTTTGTCGACATCGCGATGGACCAGGCGCACACCTGCGGAAAACTTGTGACCGCGCCCGCGTGGCCGGCTCATCCGGCCTGGCTGGGGCAGTTCCTGCGGGTGCTCGGGACGCGCATCGAGCTCTAGGTCGGGAATGCGAGCTGCTAGCCTGCCTTTTCTACTTCGCTTCGCAAGCCGTCGGGCTGAACTTCGAGCCGTCCTTCTCCATTTTGAAATGCGTGCTGGTGACGAAGTCCTGATAAAGATTCGCCGGATCGTGAACGATGGTGGTTACGATCAGCCAGGAATCGCCGTTGGGCTCGTTGGTGCGGTCGTAGTACTCGGTCAGTTCCGCATCGCCGCTATACGGCACACCGTTCTTGCGCAGGTAGCCGGGCTTCATGTGCGTGGTCACCACCTTCAGCGAACCGCCCGCCGGAGCCGCGCCGCCGCCGCGCCGGGGAGGTGGCCTCAGACCGTCCCAGGTGGCCGCTGAATATCCTTGCCAGCTGGCCGCTTCGTTCGCTGGGGGCTTCGCGTTGAAGTGGAACGTGCGGGTCTGCGTGCCGGCGTCGGTCTCTACTTTGAGCGTGTTGTCATCCGTCCAGGTGATGTGGACGCGTCCCGGCACGCGCATGATGGCGGCGGCGCCGTAGGCTTTGCACTGATTGCCCGCGGCGATGTCCTTGTCCGGATCCCAGGCGTCGGCAGCTTTGCGCCCGGCCGGACTGAGCGGAACGCTGGTGTAGTCGCCTTTGGCGGGAGTCACCATGCGCCAACGCCAGTCCTCGGTAACGATGGATACCCAATATCCGGTCAGATCCTCTGGCGCCGCTTGCTTGGCGGGGCGAGGCGCCTGGGGCGGCGGCGGACCAAACTGCGCCTCGAGGAACGCTGGCGCGAGGAATAACATCGCAGCGCTCAACGCCGGCGCAATAGGGTAAGTCAGCAATCTCCGAGTCATCATTGGATTATCTCCCGTTTCATTTTGCCGCGCACGGTCACTTTGCTACACAGACGTTGGGGCTCCAGCCCTGGCCGTCGGGAATCTTCTTGAAATCGGTGCTGGTGACGAACGGCTCGGTCAGGTACTTGGGATCTTCCACCACCGTCGTCACGGTGAACCAGGTGTCGCCATCGCGCTCTTTATGAAGATCGTAATATTCCCTCAGCACCGTATTCTCACTATAAGGCGGGCCGTTCTTACGCAGGTATCCAGCGCGCAGTTGCGTGGTAACCACTTCGAGCGCGCGTCCGTGCGCACCCTCGCGGGTTGCTCCGAGTCCAAATCCAGGGAATCCCGATCCACGCACCGGCCGTTCCCAATTCGCCGCGGAATATCCTTGCCACGTCCGTTCGCCGCCCTGAGGGGGCTTACCGGCAAAGTGAAACAGACGGGTTTGCGTTCCTGCGTCGGTCTCCAGCTTGAGAGTGTTTTCGTCGGCCCAGCTGATGTGGACACGGCCCGGTACGCGCATGATCGCGGGCGCTCCGTAGGACTTGCACTGCTCGCCAGCCGCGGTATCTTTGGCCGGATCCCAGGCGTTGCCGATGCGCGCGGCCTTGGTTGTTCAGCGGGATGCTGGCGAAATCACCCTTGATCGGCGTCACCATGCGCCAGCGCCAGTCCTCGGTGACCACGGAAACAAAGTAACCGGTGAAGTCGGCGGGGGCCGACGCTTGCGCCGATTTCGTCTGCTGCAGTCCCCCGGGAGGGCCAATTCCTGACGGCGGCGGAACACCTTGGGCCAAGAGCGAGGCCACGCTGAGCGAGCCAACAGCCAACCATCCAGCAGCGCGCCCCATTTACCTTTTCCCACTCAGGCTTTTGTACACTGCCTCGACGAACAGGTCCGTGGTCCAGAATCCCGTGGTGGATCCGTATTGCGTGTCGTAATCCAAAGTGGGCTTCGCGGCTTTCACCTGTTCCAGCGTCATGCCTTTGTGGATCATATCCTGAAAGCGGTCCCGAATCACGGTCAGCATGTTGCGATATTCCACCACGTCGGCCTCATCGCAGAGGCGTCCATGGCCGGGGATCACAAGCGTACCGCCTTCCTGATATTTCGCGGGGACCGTAATATCGATGATCTTATTCAGCGCGTCGATTTCCCCCTTCACGCTTCCGCCGCGAGCCAGGTCGATGATGGGATAGCTGGCGGGCGTGAAAACATCGCCGGCGCTCAGCACGTCGGACCGGCGGAAGAAGACGATGCTGTCGCCGTCGGTATGCGCCGCAGGCACGTGATAAACCACCACCGCCTCGCCATTGAAGAAGAAATCCTTGCTGGGCAGGAAGTACTCGTCGTTAGGCCACGCAGCTTCGGGGATCTTGGGCTGATTGCCGGAGGGCGTCGCGGTCATGCGGTTCAGCACATTGGACTGCGCGACGATTCTGGGCGGCCCGATGGATTCGTGTGTCATACCAAGCTTGGCCATTTCCGCATTGCCGCCGGTGTGGTCGTTATGGACATGCGTGTTGACGATCCAGCGAATGGGGCCGTCGGACAGCTTCCGTATCTCCGCCATGGCCTTGGGGGCGAGCGGCGCAAAACCGGTGTCCACTAGCATCACGCCGTCCTTGCCCACTTGCACGGTGATGTTGCCGCCATCGCCCATGAGCACGTAGACGTTGCCCTGGACCGGCGCCATGGTGAGTTGGACAGTGTCGGGATTGATTTGCGGAGGTTGGGCAAAACAGACAGCGGCGAACAGAGTTAGAACTACCGAGCCGCGACCGTAAGGGAGCCGGTGTTTGTCCATGATCACTTAGAGGTCACGTTGCAATCGAACAGAGACGTGCACTTGCAGTAGCGCTCGCAGTGGTCCGGCGGATGATATTCATTCGCGATTTTCTTCTTATATTCGGGGTACAAAGTCTCGGCGCCGCCGCGAGTGGCTTCATAAGGCAGGCCGTACCAATTGGCGAATTCATGCAGGAACGGGTTCTGGCCCGGCAGATGATTCGGCACGGTTCCTTCGGGACGCGGGACTTCCGGCGCATACTCGCATCCGAAGATACCGATGTTCTGGCCAGGATCCAGATACCAGTTGTCGCTGCGCACCAAAGGCTCGGTCAGATACACCGGATCTTCAATCACAGTGATCACGGTCAGGTAATCTCCGTGCCGCGTCCAGTGCTCCGTCAAGACTGCTTTGTCACTGCGCGGAAGGCCATTGCGGCGCAGGTAATTGGTCTTCAAATGCGTGGTGGTGATGGTCAGCATATTGCCTTCCCACACGCCGGTGGAAAAGCCCTGCCAGGTATGCGGTGCATAGTCGGGCGGATGCGGCCGCCCGTCCATCCAGATGGTGCGCTCGCTGTCCCAGGCCAGCAGGTGCGTGTGGAAGGAGACCAGCTTCTCGGAAGTCTGGTCGATGTCGCGCCAGATTCGTAAGTTGCCCGAGGCCGCGCATGGAGTAATCGCCGCCATGCGGGCGGCATTGATACTCCGGCACCACGGAGATGCGGTCGGCATCGTAGGTATCGGCCGCCATGCGCGCCGCGGCATTGATGGGAAGTTCGGTGTAGTCGCCGAGCTCGGGCCCCGGAAGCCGCTCCGGCCCGTCCTCATGATAAAGAGGAGCCCATTCACCGGTGAAGTCCACCTGGGCGAAGGCCGGCAGACTCACCACAGCAGCCAGCAGAAAGCTGTAGGCGGCCCTACATCGAGGTAGGTGATGCATGATGTTTATAAACAACGCTCCCTCACGGTCGCGGTTCCGTAAGGTCGCCGTTCAGAAGCGAGGCGTAATGCTATTGAACGACGCCCTTCCAGTTCCAGCCGTCGGACGGGCGCGTGATGCTCTGCATGCGGATGCGGTGGTCATCCGGGTTGCGGCCCGGGTTGCCCGTAATAGTCGACGACATCGCCCGGCTTGAGCGATTCGCGGGTTACGCCATCGCGGCTCAACTGCCCGCCTGCGCCCCACTCCACTGCCCAAACCTGCATCTCGCCCTTATCATCGGGAGCTTCCACGTGCACAAACGAATGAGGATTCCGATACAGGAACTGTACCAGCTTGCCCTGGATCGTGACCTTCTGATCCTCGAAATAGGTGGCCGCAAACGAGTGGTGCGCATACACATTTACCTGCGTGCTCAACATGGATGCCGCGGCGACAACCAAGAACAACAGTGTTCGTTTCATAGGGTTCCTTTTGCTTTTCCTTCCCGGCTAAATTTAATAATATACCTTACTTCTCAGCCTTGCATGCAAGGCTCACTTGCCACCTAAGCTCTTGTACACAGCCTCCACGAACTGGTCCGTCGTGCCGAAACCTTTGTCAGCGCCATAGCGGGCATCGTAATCCATGGTGGGCCTGGATGCTTTCACCTGCTCCAGCGTCATATCCCTTCTTAATCGCGGCCCGAATGCGATCGCGAATGATAGTTACCATATCACGATACTCGATCAATTCCCAGCGGTCGCACAAACGTCCGTGGCCCGGAATGATGTAGGTGCCGCCCTCTTCGTCGTGCTTGGAGATGGCGAGATCCAACAGATTGTTCAGCGCGTCCAGCTCGCCTTGAATGCTGCCGCCGCGCGCGATGTCGATGAACGGATAACCAGTGGTGACGAAGATATCGCCGGTGGCGATCACATCCGAGTGGCGGAAGTACACAATGCTGTCGCCATCGGTGTGGGCCGCTTTCTCATGAGTGATGTCCACTGATTCGTCATTGAACCATAGCGTCTTGCGATCGCCCAGGAACGTATCGGTGGGCCAAGCGCCCGTCGGAGCCGCGGGTTGGTTGCCGGAGGCCGTGCTCATGCGATCGAGCACGGCTTGATGGGCAATAATCGCGGCGCCTTTCGAAGCGTCCGCGATGTCGCCGGTCACATTGGCGCCCGTGATGGTGACGCCCGCCGCGCGCAGCTTTTCGTTTCCACCGGTGTGATCCGGATGCACGTGCGTGTTGATGATGTACTGCAGCGGTTTGTCCGGCGCCAGCTTGCGGATGGCCGCGATCACTTTGTCAGCACTCTGCGCCAGGCCCGTGTCAACGATCAGCACGCCCATCTCGCCCACCTGCGCGGTGATGTTGCCGCCCGCGCCCACCAGCATGTAGATATTGCCTTGCACCGGAAGAACGTGTACTTCGCCGTCGGTAGGCGCTGCGTTCTGCGCCTCATTCTTCGTCGGCATCGGCACGATCTCGTCCTTCTGGAAAACATCCGTCGGAACGGGAGGCGGGTTCTTGAGCACCTTCTCAAACTCCGGATACATGGTTTCCGGGCCGCCCAAAGCCCCGATCAGGGGCAAATGGTACATATTGGCGTACTCGGTGATGAACGGATTCTGTCCTGGCAGATAATTCGGCACCGCGCCTCGCGGCCGGCCTTCCACTTCTTCCACTTCTTCGCAGGGGTAAAGCCAGTTTCCGCCGGCGTTGGAATTGATTACGTAGTCTTCCGACTTCACCAGCGGCTCGGCGAGATACACCGGATCGGTAACGATGCTGACGTGCGTCATGTGCTCGCCATGGCGGATGAAGTGTTCCACCAGCGTGGCCTGGTCGCTCTCCGGGAGGCCGTTACGCCGCACCCAGCCTTGCTTGATGTGGGTGGTGTAAACCGTCAGAATATTGCCTTCCCACTTGCCGGTGGAAAAGCCCATCCAGGTGTGCGCGGCCCAAGCTGGCGGATGCGGACGCCCGTCCATCCAGATGGTGCGGGTTTGTTCGTAGGTGCTGATGTAGTTCTTGATGGCGATGATTTTTTGAGATTGGGGATCTTTTTCATCCCAGAATCGCAGTTGCAGCGGGCCCCGATAGATGTACGGCGCCACGTGCACCTGGCATTGATGCTCGGGCATGGTTAAGCCGAGAGGAATTCCAGCTTTCACCCCACAGCCGGGAGCCCTCAGTAATGGGAAGGCCGGAATAGTTGACCAGTTCCGGACCGGGAATGCGTTCCAGGAAATCTTCATGCAGCAGCGGGTTCCAATTGCCGGACAGATCGAATCCAACATCGGGGATGAACTCTCCCACCACGCCTTGCCCGTACGCATTGGAGCCGAACGCAGAAATGCTAACCAGAGCCGCGATGGGCAGCAGTAACGAACTGATCATCTTCGAACGGAACTGGGTTCGGCATGGATTGCCCATATCAATCTCCTGGAAACACTAACCAAACTTTGCCGGTTGTATACAACAGATGTGGCGTTCGCAAGATTACTCAAGTTACGCACGCCGGATGCAAACTATCATCAAATGCAATATTACCCCTTTTGTTATGCTACGGTGCTGGGGGTGTTTTCATGCGCTCACTCGCTGTTGGCTTGTTGGCTGTTGGCTTGGTAAGTATTGGCCGTGCACAATCCGTCGAACCCGAAACCGGCGCTTCTGCCGCGGCGCTGCCGAAAGACATCGATCCGCAATCATTGTCGCGCCTGCCGATCGTGAAACGCGACGACCTGGATGAAGACGGCAAGCGCATTTACGACTTGCTGGCCGGTGGCGAGGGCAAGACCGTAGGCGCGACCGGACCAGCGGCCATTTCGCTGTACAGCCCGAAGGTAGCGGAATCGATCCAGATGCTGAATCAGTACCTGCGTTTTCACGGCGTGCTGAAACCCCGCGATTTTGAGGTAGCCATTCTGGTGGCCGCCCGGGAGTTCGATCAGCAGTACGAGTGGAGCGGGCACGAAATGGGCGCGCGCAATGCCAAAGTGCCGCAGGCTGTGATTGACACCATCAAGTACAACAAGGACATCGTGGGTCTTTCGGACCGGGACACGCTGCTCATCACCTTCGCGCGCGACTCGTTCCACGGACACAGGATCAGCCCTGATCTGTATGCCAAAGCGGTTGAGGCGTTCGGGAAGCAGGGCACGCTGGAGCTGGCGACCATCATCGGCGATTACGCCATGGCTGCCATCATGCTGAACGCGACGGACCAACATTTGCCGCCCAGGCGGGAGGCGACGCTGCCGCTGAAATAGCCCGCAAGACGAAGGTCTAGCCTGGAGGGTGAATCAAGGGAATTATTTCTCGCCGGCCGCGACGGTAGACCTGAAAGTCATTCAGGTCCGTCGTGATGACAGGATACCTGGGGTTCAATTCACTTAAGCGAATGACGCATAGGTCGGCCAAATCGGGTTCGCGGTCGGCGTAACGCTGAGCCAGTTCCGTCAGCCGGCCCAAATGGTCCCCAAGCACCAGCGCGGGGCGCACCAGACCGTCCGAAACGAAAGCTAGCGCAATGTCACTGCTCCTAAGATGGAAAGCAGCCTCGGCCAGCACAGCCTCACAAGTCAATAGCGGTTCGGTAACGCGTTCTGCGAGTTTCAGCGCCCACGCGTGGTGCCGATCTCTTTGGTTGGCAAATGCAACCAGGAAGCCTGTATCGGCTATTGCCTTCACTTGCGGGAGAAGCCCTTCCTGCTGGATAAATTTGTAGGGCCATCCACCATACCCGCGAGGCGCATGAACGGTCGACCCTCCGATTTCCTCGCCTTCTCCAGTTCTTCACGAACAATTCGTCCCTTTGGAACGCCGGCTTTGCGAGCGGTTTCGTCGAGCCATTGCGCAAGGTCGTTGGGGATTCTGATGGTGAGTGTGTTACTCATCTGCCGTCAGTGTAACACGCTGCAAACCGGGCCACCCCGCTCGATATACAGGGGCATGCCCCAGCGCCCCGGGCCCGACGGACTGAGTTGTGATCTATCGGAGCCGCCGTCGACCTGGCCGTCTGTCCTACTGGCCCAGCCTGCGCTCTGCCGAGCGAGCTGAGCGGCGGCTTCCAGAGGTAAGCTCCTCTGTAGGTTATAGAAGTTGACAATTATGATCCGGAAGAACGGCGCTATTGGTTTCGAATGGTTCCGAATCATCCGAATCCGCGAATAAAGGCCCTCGCGGAGGCGTGGACTAAACATATCGCGGTCGAGTTGGGAATCGAAACCCCTTCGATCAGCTGCTTTGAAAGAGCACCTTACGCGGTCGCGCGTGCCGCCTACGAGTCCTGGGCATACTCCCAGCTTCCGTGGAGCAGCGCGGAGATCAATCGGACCTGCACCGATTGCGAGTACTTCTGGGCCGATCGGCGTGCCGAAGATCCGGCACAAACCGACCATCATGGGATGATACCCCCGCGTTCGCCATCGAGGTTCCGGCTCAAAAGCGGACTCGATGAAACCAAAACTCTTCACGCCGGTGCAGATGAGTGCTTTCATCTTTTTCAAGACCATCGTTGTGGCCCTGAATGGCGGGAAGTTACCGATGATGCCATAGTCGAAGAGGAAGCCCATCAGTACCCGCATTCGAAGGCTGAGGCGATTCAGAGTTTCATCTCAAATTTCTGTGGATAGGCCGAGGGCTCGACCACGAGACCTAGCCTCAGCCGCGTCATCAAAAAGGAGCCTACATCCACAATGAAAGAAAGCTCCTTTCGGGTGAAATAAGTGCACGTTTGAGGGACCCTTCTACTAGAAAAGGCCGGATCACCAACAGGCGCGAGGGCAGATCGAGTAGGTCTGAAAACCAGCACGGTATCCCGCCGATCCATGTCCCCCCCGGAGGCGCCAGCTCATCGATGGAGAGGTGACGTGACCATATCGGCGCGGTGATCCTCTTAGCCAACACACCAGTGAAAACCCGATAATGGTTTTGCATGCGACGCTCCGGCCACGCCGATCTTCCTCTGCATGGCGGGCGTGTGCCGGCGTGGCTGGCCGATCGCATGACGCGGCTGGGCACGGCCATCAGTGAAAGCGTTCTTTTGCATTACGGACCATCCGAGCTGCTTTCGCGCTTGAGCGATCCTTTCTGGTTCCAAGCCCTTGGTTCCGTGATGGGGATGGACTGGCATTCGTCCGGCATCACCACTTCGGTGGTCGGCGCGCTGAAGCGCGGCCTGAATCCGCGAGCGCACGAGCTGGGCATCTACATTTGCGGCGGCCGCGGCAAGCACTCCCGCAAGACACCCGATGAGCTGCGGGCGGTGGCGGAGAAAACTGGGTTGGACGGCGATGATCTGGCGCGCACCAGCCGGTTGACCGCCAGAATCGACAACAACGCCATCGCGGATGGCTTCCAGATTTATTTGCACGCCTTTGTGCTGACGGCCGGCGGCGAGTGGGCCGTCATCCAGCAAGGTTTGAACGATCAAGCCGGGTTAGCACGGCGTTATCACTGGCATTCGGCGACAGTGCGCGATTTTACGTGTGCGCCGCACTCCGCCATCGCCGGCGCTCACCAGGGCGAGATCATGAATCTGGTGGATGCCCAGGCGCGTCGGGCGCAAACCGCGTTGCTCGACATCAGCCATCAGCCGCCCGAGATTACTATGCGCGACTTGCGGTTGGCGATGCCCGGGCATCATGAAGTGCGAGCGGAAAACGTCGATGTGAAGCGTCTGGGCGCGGTTCTGGCCGTCGCTTACGAGCGCGATCTGCACGATTTCGCGTCGCTCCTGCTTTTGGAAAAGCTTGGCCCGCGCACATTGCAATCGCTGGCTTTGATAGCCGAGGTGGTGCATGGAGCGCCGGTGAGATTTTCCGATCCCGCGCGTTTTTCGTTCGCTCATGGCGGCAAGGACGGCCATCCATTTCCCGTGCCGCTCAAGAGCTACGACGCGTCGCTCAGCGTCCTGCGCTCGGCTCTCGATTCGGCCAAGGCGGGCGATCGCGACAAGCTGGATGGTATGCGCCGCCTGAACCAATTTGTCCGCGCGGTGGAAGAACGCCAGGAGCCTGAGGCCGATTTCGACGCGATTATCCGTCACGAACGTTCGATTTCGTCCAGGCTCGGCGGGCGAACCGTTTTCGACAATCGACCTGCCGCGCGCAGGGTAGTCACGCCTTCGAAGCAGATGAATCTCTTCTGAAGGCCGAACCCGACGGGCTCAGATTGTTATATGCTCCGAATGAAGCTGCTATGACCAACGCCATCTTATTCAAAATCGCGGGCGCCGTGCTGCTGCTCGCCTCAACCTTCGGCGCCGGGCCGATCTGGGCGCAGGACCAGTTCTCCGGCGAGTGGAGCCCGCTGCATCACGAGGATTATAACGAGCGCATTCCAGGTCCGGATCTGGGCGACTTCGCCGGTCTTCCGATCAACGATTCCGCGCGGGCGTTCGCCGAGAGCTGGAACGCGTCGCGCCTGACGCTGCAGGAACACCAGTGCCGCGTACACGTGTCCCCGTACATTTATCATGGCCCGCTGCATCTGCGGATCTGGGAAGAGAAGGATCCCAACACGCAGCAGGTGATCGCGATCAAGAATTACATCAGCACCTATGAGCAGACACGCACCATCTGGATGGATGGCCGCCCGCATCCGCCGGATTACGCCGTGCACACCTTCATGGGATTTTCGACCGGCAAATGGGATGGCGATATCCTGACCGTTTACACCACGCACATCAAGCAGGGCTGGGCTCGGCGCAACGGGCTGCCTGAGAGCGACCAGGCCACCATGACCGAGCATTTTCTGCGGCACGGAAATATCATGACGCACATGACCATCTTGTATGATCCCGTGTACCTGTCGCAGCCTTTGGTGCGCACCGACGATTTTCTTCTCGACGAGAAGGAACTCGGGGGATGGTTATGGCCTTGCGAATATGTGGAAGAGATCCTGACCCGGCCCAAGGGCGAGGTGCCCAACTACCTGCCAGGCCAAAACCCGTTCCTCTTCGAATACGCGGACAAGAACCACTTGCCGCACGCCGCGGTGATGGGCGGACCGTCGACCATGTATCCCGAGTATCGAAAAGTGCTTGCGACCGCGAAGATTGAGGACGTTCCGGCGGCGCCGGGCGCTCCCGCGAATCCGAAGAGCCAGGAAAACAGCGAGCTGCACATTCTTCCGGTGCAGGGCAACGTTTATATGCTGGTGGGCGCGGGCGGCAACATTACCGTACAAGTGGGCAGCTTGGGTGTGCTCCTGGTGGACACCGGCCTGGCGCAATTCTCCGATAAGGTGATCGCCGCGGTTCGCACGCTATCGGACAAGCCGATCCATTACATCATCAACACGCACGTACACCCGGATCACGTTGGCGGGAACGAGAACCTGGCGAAGACTGGCGGAGGGTCGGCTCGCGAAGTTACGCTGGTGAACACGCCGGGCGAAACAGCGGCGTACAGCGTCCAAATCATCGCGCATCAAAATGTTTTTGACAGAATGAGCGTTCCGCAGGAGGGTCAAAAGCCCTATCCGGAAAGCGCGTGGCCCACCGACACCTACCTCGGCGCGGAGAAGGAGGTTTACTTCAACGGTGAGGCGGTGCAGATGTTCCACCCACCGGCCGCGCACACGGATGGCGACACCATCGCCTTCTTTCGACGCTCCGACGTAGTCAGCACGGGCGATATTTTCGTCACCAATGGTTATCCGATCATCGATCTGAAGAACGGCGGCAGCCTGCAAGGCGAAATCGACGGGCTGAACCGCATTCTGGATCTGGCGATTCCGGCGCATCACGAAGAAGGCGGAACCTACATCATCCCCGGCCACGGGCGGCTGTGCGATGAGTTCGATGTACTGGAGTATCGCGACATGGTCACCATCGTGCGCGACCGCATCCGGGCCATGATCAAGAAGGGCATGACGCTGGATCAGGTGAAGGCCGCGCGACCCACGCTCGACTACGATCCCCGCTACAACACGCCCGGCGGATTCTGGACCGCCGACATGTTCGTCGAGGCGGCGTACAAGAGCCTGACGCAAACCAAGTAACGCCCCAGCTATCCTGGCTGGATGGAACAACTCACCGGGAAAGTCGCGCTGGTCACTGGAGGGGGCCGGGGCATTGGCCGCGCAGTCTCTCTGGCGCTGGCGCGCGCGGGATGCGACGTCGCCGTGAATTACCGCGAGCGCCGCGACGATGCACATTCCGCCGTGCGAGAGATTCAAAAGCTGGGACCACGCGCCACGGCGATCCAGGCCGACGTTTCGCGCGCTGCCGACGTGACGCAACTGGTGCGCGCCGCCGAGAGCGAGCTTGGGCCGATCGAAATCCTGGTGAACAATGCGGGCAAGATTCACATCCAATCGGTCGACCAGATGACGGAGGAGAGCTGGAACGACATGCTCACGTCTAATCTCACGTCCTGCTTCCTGGTGACTCAAGCCGTGTTGCCCGGCATGCGCGGACGCCATTGGGGCCGCATCATCAACATGTCGTCCGTCGCGGCGCAAGCCGGCAGCATCGTGGGTGTGCACTACGCCGCGGCGAAGGCTGGAATGCTGGGGCTGACGCGCAGCTATGCGCGACTGCTGGCGAAAGAGGGCATCACGGTGAACGCCATCACCCCTGCGCTAGTGGCCACCGAGATGGTGGTTTCAAGTCCCTTCGCCAGGCCCGAACTGATTCCGATGGGACGCTTCGGCGAGATCGAAGAGGTGGCCGACGTGGCCCTGATGCTGGCGCGCAATGCCTACATCACGGGCCAAACCATCAACGTCAACGGCGGCTACTACATGAGTTAGCGACCGAAAGGACCGCTTGCTGGCGCGCTCGGTTCAGTAAGACGCGCGGGGCCAGTAAGAAGCAACGCGGTTCAAATTACTTTGGTTGCGCCGCCATCCATGTCGATCAGCGCGCCTTGCAGGAAGCGCCCTTCGGGACTCACCACGAACGCGACCAGCGCCGCGATATCCTCCGGCTCGCCGATGCGGGTGGTTCGGGCGCTTTCGATCATTTTGCGCTCGGCAGTCTCCACGTCGGTCCCTTGCTGCTTGGCGGTTGCTTCCAGCATGCGCCGGTAGCGCTCTGTGCGGATGCTGCCGGGATTCACGGCGTTCACCTGCACGCCGTCGCGAATACCGATGTCGGCCATCGCCTTGGTAAACGAAAGCAGCGCGGCATTCACGGACCCACCGATGGTGAACAAGGGGCCTGGCATCCTGCCTCCGACGCCTGAAATATTCAGCACCGAACCCGCTTGCGCCTTCAAATGCGGCCAAGCCGCGCGCGTCAGCCGCATGGCGCCGAAGAATTTCAGCGCGAACCCGTCGGACCAATCTTCATCGGTCAATTCGAGAAAATCGCCACGCTTGGTAGCACCGGCGTTATTCACGAGGATGTCGATCTGCCCGTATGTTTGGAGCGCAAAATCGACGGTTCGCTGGGCCGCGTCCATCTGGCGCAGGTCCACGGCGATCGCCGCCGCATGTCCGCCTCCGCTCTCAATTTCCTTCACGGCCTGTTGCAATAAATTCTCGTCGCGAGCGCACAACACTACCTGCGCTCCTTCACCCGCTAAGCGTGAAGCAATCGCACGTCCGATGCCTCGACTCGCGCCCGTGACAATCGCTGTCTTGCCCTTAAATCTAGATTCCATGAATTTTCCATTATGCTTGTTCCTGAGAGCAAGGTGCTAGCTCAATCCACACCCCACGCAGACCAGTTCCAATCCCGCCGGGACAAGTTCATGCCTGTGGTGCGCGTGGCGGCCGGCAACGCGCTCGAGATGTACGATTTCCAGATCTTCGGCTACTACGCCACAGCGATCGCCGCAACGTTCTTCCCCAGCGGCCATGAGTTCGCATCGCTGATGCTTGCGCTGGCCACCTTTGGCGCGGGTTTTTTGATGCGCCCGCTTGGCGCCATCATACTGGGCGCCTACATCGATCATCGCGGACGCCGCGCGGGGCTGCTGCTCACCCTCGCGCTGATGGGCTTTGGGACACTTGCGGTAGCGTGTTTGCCTGGCTACGCCGTTCTCGGAATCGCCGCGCCGCTGCTAGTGCTGGTCGGCCGTTTGGTGCAAGGATTTTCCGCCGGCGTGGAACTTGGAGGCGTCTCGGTTTATCTTTCCGAGATCGCTCCGCCCAATCGCAAGGGATTCTATGTGAGCTGGCAGTCCGCCAGCCAGCAGGTTGCCGTCATGTTCGCCGCGCTGCTCGGCATCGCACTCACCTCCACGCTTTCGAATAGCCAGATGTCGCGCTGGGGATGGCGCGTGGCGTTGCTGGCAGGCTGCGCACTGCTTCCGTTGCTGCTGTTCCTGCGCCGATCGCTCAAAGAGACCGGCGAGTTTCTCGCGCGCCCGCACCGCTCCACGTCGGCTGACATTGTGAAATCGTTGTTCGCCAACTGGCGACTGGTGCTGCTTGGCATGATGATGTCCACCATGACGACGGTGTGCTTCTACATGGTGACCGCCTACACACCCACGTTCGGCAGCTCCGTGCTGCATCTCGCTACCGTGGGCAATCTGGTGGTGACGCTGTGCGTCGGCGCCTGCAACTTCATCGTGCTGCCGCTCTCCGGCTCACTCTCCGATCGCATCGGACGCCGGCCGATCCTGATTACCTGCACCATTGTTGCGTTACTTACGGCCTATCCGGCTCTGTTGTGGCTGGTGAGCGCGCCTTCGTTCACGCGCCTGTTGATCGTGGAGCTTTGGTTTTCGCTTTTCTATGCCACCTACAACGGCGCGATGGCGGTTTTCCTGACCGAGATCATGCCCGTTGAGGTTCGCACCTCCGGCTTTTCGCTCGCCTACAGCCTGGCCACCGCGATCTTTGGAGGATTCACGCCAGCGATCTGCACGTACCTGATTCATGTCACAGGCAATCGAGCTGTTCCCGGCCTATGGTTATCGTTCGCCGCCGTATGCGGATTGTCCGCCGCGCTTGCACTCTCGCCGAAGCGAATCGAGACAGCCGCGACCGCCAGTTGATATCCTTCACTCTTGGAGGTGACCAAGTGGTCCCATTTCGCCGGCTCGGATTTGTCGCCGCATTGTTCATAGCCGCGCCCCTGATGGCGCAACAGAGCCCTCCCGCCCAAACATCGGTAACCATCGCGGGCAAAGCGATCCGCGTCAATTATTCCGCGCCATCCATGCGGGGCCGTAAAATTTTCGGCGGACTGGAACCCTACGGCCGCGTCTGGCGCGCCGGAGCGAACGACGCCACCGCGTTGCATACCGACGCGAACCTCGACATCGGCGGTCTATCGGTTCCAAAAGGCGATTACACGCTGTTTGTCTACCTGGATCCCAAGCAGTGGCAGCTGGTGGTAAGCAAAGCCACCGGCGAATGGGGTTTGGACTATGATGCAAGCCGGGACCTGGGCCGCGTCAAGATGGACATGAGCAAGCCGGCCAAGCCTGTGGAGACTTACAAGATGACGCTCTCGATCGTTGGCGCGAACAAAGGCAAGCTGCGGCTCGAATGGGAAAATACCGTTGCCGAAGTTCCCATTACCGTGAAGTGAGCAGGCCGGCCTTAGCCGAAGAAGCCCAGGTTCTGCGATCCGAAATTCGCGAGGTTGGGAAACACCGTCGCTAGCGCGCTGCTGGGAATTCCAAACCAGGAGCACAGCGTTGCGCCATACTGGTCGACCGACGTGGTTGGAATCCAGCGCCCGCGGGTATCGGTGTCGTTCGGTCCCGACAGCTCGAAGGTTGGAAACTGGCCGTAGATTTGGCCGCCCTTCACGGCGCCGCCCAGCACCAGATGATGGCTGCCCCATGCGTGATCGCTGCCGTCGGTGGTGGTGGGCTGGAACGTCCGGCTGAAATCGGACTCGGTGAAGGTCGTCACGTTCTCGGCCATGCCCAGTTCCTGGGTCGCCGCGTAGAAGGCGGCCAGGGCTTGGCTCAACTGAGGATAAAGATTGTTGTGCGTCTCAAGCTCGCCCGCGTGCGTGTCGAACCCGCCCAGCGAGCAGAAGAAGATTTGGCGGTTCATCCCCAAATACGATTGCACCTGGATGATTTGGGCCACCTGCTGCAATTGCGAGCCGAGGCTGGTGGTTGGAAATTGCGTCTTCAGCGGCGTGGTCTTGGCAAGCGCCGCCTCCAATGCCGCCGCATCGGCGATGCTGTTCGCCATGGTGTGGTTGGCGGCTTGCACCAACGAAAGCCCATTGTCGGTGGTCAGCAGGTTGGTCAAAGCGCTCAAGCGGGCCGGCGATGCGTGTGAGCCTTTGAAGCCTTTGAGGGTCAACGATTGTCCCGGTGTGATGGCCACCGGCTGCGTGGTGACGCCTTGGCCCTCCAGCGAGTTTCCCGCCGCCGAAAGGAACGCGGGAAAGTTCGACGAGTTGATCTTTTGTGAATTGAGATAATCCGCCACGCGCCCGGCCCATCCGGTGGGGCTGTTCCCTTGCGCGATGGAAGTCTGCCACTGCAATTGCTGGTCCGAATGCGAGAACAGATTCAGCGGGACGGGAGCTTGCGACCCCTGATATTGCGATCGCGTCAGCGGCTGCACCAAGGAGCCGGTGTTCGCCACTACCGCCAGCTCTTTGCTCGAAAACATGCTGGCTAGCTCGGCTAGCTGGCCATGAAACGCAAACGGCGAGTTCGAAACGCTGTACACGGTGGGCGTCAACTGGCTGGCCGACAGCGCCAGGCTGCCGCGAATGGATGTGTACGCCTGGAAGCTCGCGTCATCCATCGGAATCACGGTGTTATTCGAATCGTTTCCACCGAACAGGAACACGCACACCAGCGCCCGATAGTTCGCGCTGCTCTGCGCCATGGCCGGAAGCAGGCCGAAGGGACGCAGCGCCAGCGTTCCCACCGTAGCCGCTCCTGCTCGAATGAAACCTCGTCGTGTAACGCGGGGCATCTGTGGGTCTCCTAATGAATGATTTGGTATTCGTCCGAAGTGAGTACGACATAAAGCGCGGCCTTCGTTTTGGCCGTTGGCCCAAATGCCGCATCCGCCGCGTTGGTCGCCGCCTGTTCCAGCGTGGCCGACATGTCACCGTGCAGGAACACCGAGCTGATGGCGCTGAGCAGCGAAGTGGTGCTGCCGGCTTGCTGCACGAACGGCGTCAGGTTCACGGTGGTACCTGCGTCGAGCGAGCCATACAGAATCGAGTTGACGACGTCCCCACGATCCGCCGCGGTCTGCGTCGAGTAGATTTGAAACTCCGGCCCGAGCAACCCGCCTGCGATGCGATACTGCGGCGAGAAGTAACTAAACACGCTGGGTGCGTTGAACAGATCCTCGCCCAGATCCGAGCTGGAACGGTAAATAGCGCTCGCGGCGCTGAGCGTGCCATTCAGGCCGCGCAATAGATTGGGCAGGAACAGGACCGGCTCGCGCATGTGGCCAAAGTTCGCGAGGGGAGCGGCCGTTGGATCGTCTCCCGCCCGCGCTTCCGGGTCCGTGAGCATCGCGGTGATCACCGCCTGGAGGTTTCCGGTTACTCCGTTGCCATCGTTCTCGAACACGCTGGATATTCGTGCAATGTACTGCGGGCTTGGATTGCTGGTGACCAGGTGTTGGATCAACTGCTTCGAAACGAACGGCGCCATGGTGGGTTGCGCCATCAACGCGTCGAGCAGCGAATTCAAGTCTTGCTCCGCCGTCTGTCCCGCCGGGATCGTGATGTTGCTGAAGATTGTTTTCGCGCTGGTGTCGTGTTGGGATTCCACGGCAAACATCTGGCCCAAGAAATATTCGGGATTATTCTTTCTAGGTCTGGCGCCGGGTGCGGTGGGATAGGTCCAACCGGTAACTACTTTGGCCATGCTCGTTACCACGGTCTGATCGTAAGTGGGGACCGGGTTCTGGTTTTGATCCAACGCCGGCGTCCCATCCGGATTCAACTGGGTGAGCCCCAGCGTGAAAAGCTGCATCAGCTCGCGCGCGTAATTTTCGTTGGCCGAGGTGTTTTCCGCGGGATTGGCCTTGTCGTTGTTGGCCATGTTCAGATAACGGCCCATGGCAGGGCTGAGCGTGACGGCTTGCATCAGATCGCGATAGTTTCCAAACGCGTTGTCGCGAAAGATTCTCCAGTAGGGCGGATAAACATACGCGATCGGCAGCCCGCTAAATGAGACCACCCACATTTGGCTGAGCGCAAACGCCACGCGCTGCCGAAGTTGATCCGGCCCGGTGACGGTGTTCTGAAAGAAGGCCGCCTGCACCGGACGAAGGTCGCGGTTGGGCATGCCGCTGGAATCGAGAAGCGGCTGGTCCGGAAGATCCGAAGTGTTCAACGCGAATTGCGCGTTGAGCCAGTTGTCGATCCCCATCTGTTGTAGCTGGGCAATCGAGGCCGGCGTCGGGCCAAAGGTGGCCTGGTCGAGAAAGCGCGCGGCGGCGCTGGCTGACATTTGCTGCGTGCTGGATTGGCCGAATGCCAGACTGGCCCCGAGCCAGATGATTGGCGAGAGTCTCATCGATGTCCCCACACTTCTAACAACACGGCTAGTGGTCAGGAGTGTCGGAAAATCTCGGAATCTTCCGCTCAGGTGAATTGCTTATGCGCTATAGCCGGCAAAGCCGTCGCAGCAAACGGATTTGCCCCGCATGATAGAGGTCGTGCGCGGCTACGCCGCGAATGGTATGCCCCTGCGCGCGCGTAGGTGAGGCGAGCTTAGAGACCACCGCGCGTAGCTTGCGGTGCTCGGCGCTAAGAATCTTGATGTCGGCTTTCCATGCCGCCTCGGTTGCTTCAATGGGACGCATAAAGAAGTTGCTCCCTGGCAATGCGAACGAGCCACGCCTTTCACCGCTAAGCCGCCGCCGCGCAACATATTTCCAATACGCCGCGTGCAGCGTCAGCTCCCAGATGTTGTGACGGTCGTCTCCCGGCCGCCATGCCGCCACTTCGGCCGTCACGCCACGAAGGGATCCCCGCAGGTTCGGCCCATGCCAGGATTTTTTGTCGAAGGCTTCGTCGAGAAGATCCAGCAGCATGTTATTCAACCAGGCCCGTCCTCCACAAGCAGTTTACTCCCGATGGCCGTTCTGAATTCTGAATTCTGGCTTCTGAATTCTCACCCAGCATTGACAAACAGCGCTTCGATGACTAAATATAGTACCCATGAAAATCCAATTCACACTGGCAGCCGGGTTTGCCGCGCTGCTGATTTCGGCACCCCTGGGCGCGCAGGAGCCCGTGGTTGCCGCGCCAGACGTTGACGCCCTGTTCCACAGCAAGGACAAGAAGCTGGACCGCAACAAACAGGCCGCGTATCACATCGAAAAGGATCTGCTGGAAGCGAATCACTGGGACGAGGCTGACAAATGGCTGACCCCGGAATACCTGCAGCACAATCCCAACGTGAAGTCGGGCCGTGCTGGCGTGGTCGCGTTCTTTTCCGCTGCCAGAAAGCCAACGCCGGTTCCCGAACACCTGGGGGCTAAGGTCGCTTTCGTGAACGCCGAAGGCGACTACGTAACCGTAGCCACGGTCGCCGAGCGGATGGATCCGAAGACCAACGAGAAGTACACCACCACTTGGTTTGATACCTGGCGATTCGTGGACGGCAAGGCCGCGGAGCACTGGGACTGCGCGCTGAAGGGAAGGTAACCGGCTAGAACGATTCGCGCACCAATTTCGTGATTCGTTTGGCCAGGTCGTTGGTGACGCCCAGATTTTCGCCGAAGTAGCGCACTCGCCCGATGATGTTCTGGGTGATGAGCGCGTGCCCGTCGCGCGCGGTCACTGAGGCGATGACGTTCACTTTGGTGGAGCCCATTACAGTGGTAAGCTCGCGCTTGGTTTGACTACCCTCTTTGAAGGCGTCTACGGTGGTTCGCAGCGTGACCAGGTCCGGGATGCCTTCGGCGGCCCGGTCACCCGCGCGGTAGACCTTCTGGAAGGCTCCCGACGCGCGCACGCGCTCCACCAGACGCTCGTACACGGCGAAACGGAACTCGGCTGGAATCGGAACGCCGCCGGCTTCCACCATCGCGATCTGGATCGCCGACGCGGAGAGCTTCGGCTTCGGAGCGGTCTCAGCGGGCACAATCACCGGCACGGCCAGCGTGGAACATAGACCAAGGAAAACGAAAATCGCCTGGCTACTCACGGCTTGCTCCCCTCGCTTGCTTGATTTTCCAGCGGGCTAGAGTGCGCGCCGGCCTGGATCAGTTGTGTGCGCATCAGCGCGGCCTGCCCGATGGGAAGCGCGAAGATAGCGCCGTGCAGCGCGCCGTCCGGATCGTGAAACGAAACCGTCAGGATGTCGACCTTGGTGCGCATCAAAAGTGTCAGCACTTTCCCGCTCTCGTAGGGCGCGGCGATGGCAACGATTTTCACCGTGCGTCCGGTCTTGCCGCCGCTCTGGGTGGTTTCCGTCCCGATGAAGATGTCATCAATGGAGGCGATCGGCACTTTGCTTTCGGACTTGTCCGTATTGAACTGCAGAGCGCCGTCCTGAACGGTCAGTTTGCCCGTGGCGTCCCGCTTGATGGTGTCCAGGCCGATAACATGCCGGACATTTGGATTGGTGGTGGTAGCCGCCGGTTGCGCCGATACCAAGCCGGCCGCGGCCAAGGTGATGAGGGTAGCGGCGAATAGCTTCACGAGAACCAAGGCTAACACGTTACTCACCGCCGGACCAAACGGTACAATCGAACAATCCTATGAATCAGATGCGATGGATACTTTGCTTGGCTCCGTTCTTTGCTTTGCGGCTGTTCGCGCAACAGCCGGAAACAGGCTTGAATCCGACGGTGAAGCGGATCGTCGATGCCATTTCGGAAGACAGAATCGCGGCGACACTCAAGAGGCTGGAAGGCTTTGGGACGCGCTATATCCTATCGGCGCAAGACGACCCCGTGCACGGCATCGGCGCCGCCAAGCGCTGGATCCACGATGAGTTGCAGAGTTACAGCCCGCGCCTTCAGGTGAGCTATCAAAACTTCAGCGTCAAGAAGGGCGCGCGGCAAGGCCAGGTGATTCGCGACGTGGATCTGTCGAATATTGTCGCGGTGCTGCCGGGAATGACCCAGAAGGATCGCTATGTGCTGGTGACGGCGCATTACGATTCACTAACGCAGGTTCGCAAGCTGTACACGGGCCAAGAACAGATCGTCGCCGAAGCGGTCCGGCAGGGCGTGGACGAAAGCGAAGAACGGCGCTATCTGAAGATTCTTCCGCCGGAGCGCGCGCTAGGTCCTTTGGATTTTGAAGCGACCGCGGCGCAAACCATCTCCCCGGGAGTAACGGATGACGGAAGCGGGACGGCGGCGGTGATGGAACTGGCGCGCGTGATGAGCGCATACCAGTTCGACAAGACCATCGTGTTCGTGGCCTTCGCCGCCGAAGAAGTGGGCTTGAGCGGGAGCCAGGTTTACGCCGCGCAGGCCAAGCAGGACGGCATGCGGATTGAGGCGGTGCTGAACAACGACATTATAGGCAGCGATCTCTCGGGCGACGGGCGTTCGGCCACGAATGTGCTGCGGGTGTTTTCCGGCGGCGCGGACGATTCGCCGCAGCGCGAATTGGCTCGCTACACCAAGCTGGTGGCGGAGCGGTATGTGCCGTCCATGCAGGTCCAGATGGTGTTTCGTGGCGACCGATTTCTGCGCGGCGGCGACCATACGCCGTTCGTCAACCAGGGATTCCCGGCGGTGCGGTTGACCAGCGCGAGTGAGAACTACGACAACCAGCACTCCGTCACCGATACATTCGCGAACACGTCGGTTTCTTACGCTACGCGCGTGGCTCGCATGAACGCCGCAGCGTTGGCCAGCATGGCGCTGGCGCCGTCGCCTCCCGTTCTGAATTGGACCTGGTCTTCCGGGCCGAACAAGGGCGGGCACGTGCCGCTGCTGACGCGCGGGAAGTCGGGGTACGACGCGGTGCTGCACTGGCTGCCGAACACGGAGGCGGACCTGGCGGGTTACGCGGTAATGGTGCGCTCCACGACATCGCCAGCCTGGGAGCGCGAGATCTGGGCCGGCAATGTCACAAGCTATACCATGCCGGACGTTTCCATTGATGACGTGGTAATCGGGGTAAAAGCCGTGGACCGGGACGGGAATCAGAGCGTGGTGTCGTGCTACGCCGAGCCCGTGCTGCCTTCCATGCTGACTCCGGCAGAGAAGAAATAGACCGTTGTGGCGCACGCTTCAGCGCAATGCCGCTTAGTTTTGTGAATTGTGGCGCACGCACTTCTGCGTGCCGCGTCGGCAATCGTGCCGACGCCTGGTTTGCTCCTTACGAAACTTTAGCGAAACGCCTGGCTGTGCTGCCAACAACAAGGAGAACCATAACGTTCACACGAGCGGGAACGCAGCACGCTGAAGCGTGCGCCACGAGGCTCGGCTTATCAATGGAACTCTCCGGATGATGTACTAGTTACCCGTGGCGGCTTTTTGCGGCTCCGCGCAGAAGCGATCAAAAGCCTCCGTCAGGAGCTTCGCGATCTCCACGGGTTCGCGCCGTTCGATGTCGCTGCGATGGATCATGTACACCGGCTTGCCGTTTTGGAAAAGAGCCATGGACGGCGAGGACGGTGGGTAGGGGGACAAAATGTTGCGCAGGTGAGCCACGGCCGCTTCGTCGCCACCGGCGAAAACCGAGGCAACTTTGGCGGGCCGCGAGGAATGCTTCAGGGCCATGCCGATGGCGGGGCGCGCTCGTCCCGCGGCGCAACCGCAGACCGAATTGACCACCATCAAAACTGCGCCGCTATCGGGCGAGAGAAGCCGGTCGACATCGGCGGGAGTGCGTGCTTCCTCTACACCGTGCCGGGTGAGGTCGGCGCGCATGGGTGCGATAAGAACTTCGGAGTATGCCACCACTCGATTCTAGCAGGGTTAGTCGCCAGGCCGATTTTGCAAGAACGTGGTGGTGGATTCAAAGAACGATTGCAAAATCTGCCGAGGTTCATCGGGAAAACCAGCCTCGTCCAGCGCGCGCGTCATCAACTGGAGCCAGCGGTCACGGGCTTTTTGTCCGATGGCGAAAGGCGCGTGGCGGATGCGCAGCCGGGGATGGCCCCGCTGTTCGATGTAAATCTGCGGACCGCCGAAACGGCCGATGAGGAAATCGCGGAGCCGTTGTTTCGCGCCGTCCAGATCGTGCGCCGGGTACATGGGCCCGAGTACGTCGTCGCCGGGGACCTGGCGATAAAACGCGCTGACAAGGCGCTCAAATCCGGCTTGGCCGATGGCTGAATAAACGAGTTGCTCTTCCATCCAAAATCGATCCTAGCAGGCCAAATCGATCCTAGCAGGCGGGACTAAAGGTCAGGTCCCCTTGGAACGAAAGTACACGGGTCGCGTCTAAGAAGAGGCTTAAGGATGTATCGGCACCCGCTTTTTCTAACGCTGCCCGCTGCTCTACTACTGTGCGCCGCCGTTCTTGCGGCCCAATCCTCCACGGTAAACGTGCAAGTTAGCAATCAAATCGATCCCTCGGTGGGCGTGAAGGGACGCCTGCAGGTTGCCATGTCCACATCGTTTCAACTCGTCAGTGGGAGCTATCAATTCTTCCAGCAAACGCCGCAGGCCCTGCCGACTCTGGGAGCGCTTCAGCCGCAGCATACGCGCGTACAGTTGGTCTCCACCAGCGACCCGCTAACGAGTCCGGGCGTCTGGGATTTCTCCCAACTCGACCCGCTGCTTACCCCCATTCAAGGTTCCGGCGACCACAGCCCGGAATTTCAAATCGCCGGCGCGCCTGCCTATATGAACGATTCGAACGGTTATCTTCTCCCGGCGAGCATCAACGACTTCGCAAGCATGAGCGCCAATTTGGTTCGCTATTACAATACCGGCGGCTTTGACGCAGGCGGCACGCACTTTCAAAGTCCCAGCCCGTATCCCATCACCTGGTGGGGCATTTTCAACGAACCAAACGGCAATGGTCTCACTCCGCAGGATTACGTGAATCTCTACGACACGATGGTCCCGGCCATGGCGCAAGCCGACCCGTCCATTAAATTCGCCGCCGTCGAACTTTCCGATTGGGTACCCGACGCGGAAAGCTTTCTACCAACGTTCGTCGCGAACGTGAACGCTCCCGTGGACGCGCTGGCCACGCACTTTTACTCCACCTGCAATCAACAAACCAACGACGACACAATCTTTCCGACGATACTCAAGTTTGCTACCGAGGTCGCCTACATCTACTCGGAACTTGGCACTCAGCCGAATCTCGCCGCGGTGCCGGTTTGGGTTACTGAGAACAACGTCAACGCCGACTATTCGTTGAGCAATGGCCTGAGCAATTGCAATGGTACGCCGTTCGTGCTGGACCCGCGGGGCACCAGTCCGTTCTTTGCCGCCTGGCGTTCGCTGGTGTTTGAACTGCTTGGTCAAGCTGGCGCGCAAGCACTCTACCAATGGGATTTTACTTCCAACGCGCAGTTTGGCGAGACCGATGCTTCGGCTAATCCGTACCTAAGCTACTGGGTGGATTATTATCTCTCCCACTGGCTGCCGTCGCCGCCCGGCCAGGACATACTTCAAACCACTTCTTCGGGCTGTTGCCTTTGGATCGGTAACGGCATCAACATTTTGGGTCTCGATACGCACACGCTGGGGCTGCGCAATCCGGACGGATCGGTAGTGATCCTCATGTCCAATCACGCGGTCAAGAACATACTCAAAGACAACAACGGCACCGGAGTTTCCCGCACCTTCGCGCTCGATCTGTCCGCTCTGGGCACATTTACCTCCGCAACCCTGGTGACGCTGGACGTCACAACTCCGCCCGGCGGTCCCGTGCTTCGATCGCTTGCGCCCGCCGCGCAAATGCAAGTCACTCTGCCTGGCTACGGCGCGGCATTGTTGCGGCTGGCAAATGCGGCGCCCAGCCTGACTGCCGCAGGTGTGGTGAACGGTGCGACCTTTCAATCCGGCCCCGTCGCTCCCGGCGAAATCGTGTCGCTGTTCGGCTCGGCCATCGGTCCTCCCACCCGCGCGTTCCTTACCTTGACCAATCCCCGCCTGGTCGCGAACTCGATCGCAGGCGTGCAGGTTTATTTTGACGGTGTGCCGGCGCCTCTGCTCTACGCGTCCTCCGGACAGGTGAACGCAGTTGTTCCTTATTCGATAGCCGGACAATCCACAACGCAGGTCCAATTGGAATACCTGGGCGTGTTGAGCAATCCTGTCACGTTGCAGGTTGCCGCCACCTCACCCGGCGTCTTCAGCCTGAATGCTTCGGGCCAAGGCCCCGGTGCGATCCTGAACGCCATCGACAACAGCGTGAATTCGGCAGCGAAACCGGCCGCGCGGGGTGACTGGGTGAGCATCTTCGCCACAGGCGCCGGAATAACCACTCCTGCCGGCGTGGATGGAATCGTCGCCTCCGCTCCGCTGCCCGTCGCCCAACGCCGCAGTGTCGGTAACCATCGGCGGCCTTCCATGCCAGCTGAATTTCGAAGGAGCGGCGCCGGGCCTGGTCTCTGGCGTCCTGCAAATTAATGCGCAAGTGCCTGCCGGGCTCATGCCGGGGCCCGCCGTGCCCGTCCAGGTTCGAATGGGAACGGCCGATTCGCTGACGGCCATTACCTTGGCCGTAGAGTAGTTGCCTGCATCTCCGCTGGAATAGCCGCTTCAATCGCGCGGCCCACCACATCCAGCCCTTCGCGCAACATATCTTCGGGCATGCTCAGCGGCGGCAGGAACCGGATGCAATTGCTGAAGAGCCCGGCTCGAATCAACAGTACGCCATTCGAAACCGCGCGGCGCACCACGGTCAGCGTATCGGCGGCCGGCAACGGCGTCTTGCTCTCGCGGTCCGTCACCAGTTCCACCAGCAGCATGGGACCCAGGCCGCGTACGTCGCCGACAATGGGCCACTCACGCTTCCAGCCTTCCAACACCTGACGCATCACGTCGCCCAGCCGATTAGCATGCGCCAGAAATTCGGGCTGTCGAATCATTTTCAGGGCTTCGAGCGCGGCCACGCACGCCACGGGGCTGCCGCCATACGTGCTGCCGACGCCTCCCAGATGCGCGGAGTCCATGATTTCGGCGCGGCCCGTTACCGCTCCAATGGGCATGCCCGCGCCCAGCGATTTTGCGGATGCGATGATGTCCGGCACGATGCCGTAGTGCTCCACGGCGAACATTCGGCCGGTTCGTCCGGAACCGCACTGCACTTCGTCGGCGATCATCACGATGCCGTGTTGCTCGCTCAGTTCGCGAATCCGTTTTAGAAAGCGCGGGGGCACCGGCAGGAAGCCTGCTTCACCCTGCACCGGCTCAATCACGATCGCCGCGACGGCCGACGGATCCACCTGAGCGGTGAAAGCGAGTTCCAGCTGCTGGATGCCAAAATCGACGTACTGGTCCGCGCTCATGCCCTTCGGCGTGCGGTACGTATTGGGGATGGGCAACCGGACAATCTCGGGAGCGAACGGGCCGAAGCCGCTCTTGAACAGGCCATATTTGCTGGTCAGGCTCAGAGTCAGCAGGGTCCGGCCATGATACCCGCCCTCGAAACAAATCACGGTGGAGCGCCCAGTGTATTTGCGCGCCAGCTTCACCGCATTTTCGATAGCCTCGGCTCCGCTGTTCGCAAACAGGGTCTTCTTGGGAAACGTTCCGGGCGTCACTTCGTTCAACAATTCCGCCAGCGCGATGTACGGCTCATAGGTGGCCACCAGCGCGCAGGGATGAATGAATTTCTCCGCCTGTTGCTGGATTGCTTTCACCACGGGAGCGGGAGAGTGGCCGACAGCCAGCATTCCGATTCCACCCGCCAGATCGATCAGCGTATTGCCATCCACGTCGAATACCAGGGAGCCGTCCGCGCGTTCCACCACCACGTCGGTAGCGCGGCCCAGGCCCGTGGGTACAGCGGCAGCGCGTCGCGCCAGAAGCTGCTTGGCCTTGGGACCTGGAATCTCGGTGTTCAATCGAATATAAGACATGGCATGTCTCTCTCGGCGCCTCGCACGCTCTTGCTCGAATCCAGCACAATCAGCACGCTGTAGTTATCGCAAACCGGATCATTCAGGTAGTTGGCCAGCAGGCCGCGCGGCTCAAACCCGGCGTGCATCTGCATGGTCAGCGTGGAATCCCGGATCTGGCCGGCGAGAACACCCTGGTAGTATTCTTCGGCCGTCATCTTCTGTTTGACAGCGCCGTAGCCGGGAATCATTCCGGCGGTAACTTGTCCCTTCAGGCCGAGCCGCCACACCAGTTCTTGACGCGCGGCGTAAAGCGCGGTGGCGATACCACGCCCCCGGTACTCGGGATGGACGCTGATGTCGGCGCCGTAGAGCCAAGCGCCGTCCGGCTGGTGCGAAGTAAGCCAGCCGCCCTGAATCATCTCGCCGAAAGTATGATCCACATGATCGAAATCAAAATCGCGGCGTATTGTCGAGGTGGCGCCGATCACCCGGTCCCCGTCCAGAGCGACAAATTGCCCACTGTCGAACAACTCCATATGCTTGATGTAGTGGAAACTCTTGAAGCGCTCTTCCTCGGCTAAGGTGGGGAAAGAGATGCGTTGCAACTGTTCCAGCTGGACGGCGAATTCCGGGCGCGCGTGCGCGATCACCAGACCGTCAGCGAGCTTTCGGTAGTACCAGCGCACGGAGCCTCCCCAGGAAGAAACATTGCAGGAAATATGCAGAGTAGCATGAACCTGCAAGGCTCGGTGGTGTATCAGTTTGTTCTGAAATCACGGCAGGGGCGGTATCGAAAGAACGAAGGGGTCCGTTCGCGCGGTCTTGAGCGCTTGCTTACCGTCCCGCTGGGTACATGGAAGCAAGAGATGCTGTCTAAGGGTGGCTGTGGTGCCCGCCAATCCTTTGAGGTTGCTCTTGAAAACGACGAATGGCCCCGAAACTCCTTTACCTCGAAGGTCTCTTTGGGGTTAAGCAACCTGCACCTGGGGAACACTGTGCCAGCTTTCCAGATCAAGTCTCCACCGCCCTCCACGGTTCTCCAGTTCCCGTCGCTCTGCTGAGAGTCCAGGCCGTTCCGGGAAATCCCAGCCACGTCTTCAACCCAGACGCGGTCCGGTACTTCGACTGGCGCGTCCCCCTGGTTGGTGAATCGTGCGTCGAACACCAGGTTGAGTCGTGCGTTAGGGTCCAGGACCGTATCGGGGACCAGCCGAGGTTGCTCCACCTCGACCCGGACGTCAAGATCCGTCGCTGCCGACACTGAAGAAATCAGAGCAGGGACGAAGAAGAGACTGCAAACTGCGCGCCCGCTACCCACCATCCGATGATCATATCGTGCTTTAGCCGATCAGGCGACCACGATTACCGCCGTCCGGGAGAAAATTCAAACTGAGACGCCACTCAAGGTCCCGAATACCCGGCGCTCCGGCTACTTCCCGCCCAGGCTCTTATACGCCGCTTCCACGAACATGTCCGTGGTCCAGAAGCCGCTGGTAGCGCCGTACACCGGATCGTAGTCGCGCGTCGGCCTGGCCGCCTTCACCTGCTCCAGCGTCATGCCCTTCTTCACCATGTCGCGGATGCGATCGCGAAGAACCGTCACCATCTCCTGATAGAACACCACGTCGGCCTGATCGCACAGCCGTCCATGTCCGGGAATCACCATGGTGCCGCCCTCCTGCTTGCCGGCCGGAATGGTGAGCGCGATCAAACGGTTCAGTGCGTCGATAATCCCTTGCAGGCTGCCGCCCCGCGCCAGGTCGATAATCGGATAGCCGGTAGTGACGAAAATGTCGCCCGTGCTCACCACGTCGGACCTGCGGAAAAAGACGAAGCTGTCGCCATCGGTATGCGCCGCCGGCTGATGAATCACCTGGATTCCTTCGTCATCGAAGTACAGATCCTTTTCGTCGGCGAACGTATCGGTGGGCCAGGCGGCCGAAGGATACGCGGGCTGATTGCCATCTTGCATGCTCATCCGGTCGAGCAGCGTCTGATGAGCGATCACTGCCGCGCCTTTGTCCGCATCCGCGATGTCGCCGGTGACGTTGCCCCCCACGATGGTGCTGCCCAGTGCCGCGATCTTCGCATTACCGCCCGTGTGATCGGCATGCACGTGCGTATTGACCACGTACCGGATGGGGCCGTCCGACAGCTTCCGGATCGCAGCTATCACTTTGTCGCTCATGTTCGGCAAGCCGGTGTCCACCACCAGCACGCCTTCCTTGCCCACTTGCACCGTGATGTTCCCGCCCGCTCCCGACAGCATGTAGACATTGCCTTGCACATGCTGCATCTGGACTTCGCCGCTGTTTTCCGCGGCGGGACGGATCGCATTCTGCTCAGTGGCGGGGCCGGCGTCGGTTTCCGCCACGATCTTAGCGATATCCGGAGTACCCCCTTGGGTCTTCATCGTCTTCTCATACTCCGGATACGTGGTTTCAGCCCCGCCGCGCGTGGCCGCAAAGGGCACATGAAATCGATTCGCAAACTCGGCGAGGAACTTGTTATCGCCCGGCAAATGATTGGGCACCGTCCCTCTGGGCCGCGGTACTTCCACCACCTCCTCGCAAGGATAGGGAGCAATTTCCTGGCGGGCGTCGTAGAGAAAATCCGTGGTACGAACGAAGGGCTCTGTCAAGTAATCGGGATCGTTGATGATCACCATCACCGTCAAGCGGTCGCCATGCCGGAACAAATGCTCGGTCACGCTGGCGTTCTCACTGCGCGGGATGCCGTTGCGCCGGATCCAGCCTTCCTTCAAGTGCGTGGTCGTGATGGTCAGGACGTCGCCATCCCACTTTCCCGTGGAGAATCCCTGCCAGGTGTGGGCCGCCTCGGCCGGCGGATGCGGGCGGCCGTCCATCCAGATGGTACGCTCGGGCGCTTGCCAGGAAATGTGCGTGTGATATGCGATCAGCTTCTGCGTGTCGCGATCCACTTCCTTGGAGATGCGCAGGTTCGCCGGACCGCGCCAGGCGTAATCGGAGGGATGCGGGCGGCACTGATTTTCGGGCAGCGTGAGCAGGGACGCATCCCAGCTGTCGCCCCGCAGACGTGCGGCGTTGTTGATCGGCAGCCCGAGATAATCGCCGATGTCGGGGCCGGGGATGCGTTCCAGAAAATCCTCGTCAAACTGGGGCGCCCACTCGCCGGTGGGATCCATCTGCGCGAATCCCAGTTGAGAAACCCCTGGAACGGCGGCCAGGATCGCCGTCAGCAAAAGCAGCTTGGCATTTCGCATCTTCACACACCTCGCGTAGCTTAAAATGCTATCACGCGCGCATGGAGATGGCTTGCGAGAACCGCACTCTCATGAACAGAATCATGACACTGCGGGCAGTCTCGAAAAAGCGAAGCGCCGAAAGCGGTTTTCATCCCGCGCCCGGCGCCAGCCCTTTCCTACACCCAGGCGGAAAGTGCGCCGCCCGGTCTTTCTTTGATCGCCACCTTACTTACCAAAGGTGAACAGATCGAACAGGTCGTCAATCGCCGGACTATTGGTCGGCGCGTACGGATTGATCAGGCTCGCAACCGGGTTTGGAAAATTGTCCCGGCTGCGCGTTGAGACGGGAGGCAAGCTCCAGTTACGATTGATGAATTTGAGGATGGAGACGTGATCCGCATAGCTGTGCGAGATGTGTCCAGCACTGGTATACGGAGACACGACCAGGAGCGGAATGCGCGTGCCGTCGCCGAAGAAATCGAGCGGCTGAACATAACCGGAGTCATAATAGCCGCCTCCTTCGTCGAAGGTAATGAAAATCGCGGTGTCCTTCCAGAGAGCTCGATTGGCCTGCACCGCCGACACGATCTTCTGCGTGAAGCCTTCAAAGAGATCCAGTTTCGATGACGCGGGATGGCCGTCCACCAGGCCGCTGGGCTTGACGAAGGAAACCGCCGGCAGCGTTCCGTTCGCGATATCGGTATAGAGGTTCAGAGTGTCCTGAATGTGCTCCGTGCGGATCGCGGGGTTGGCCATAATGGAGGTGTCGTACTGGAACGGGTTGCAGATGTTGCAGTACTCGTCGGTGGCCGAGCCAATAGCCCCGTAGTTGAGCTGATAGGGGTCCGGCACATAGTTATTCCACTGATCGCCGTAATACTTCCAGGAAATATTCGCCGCGATGAGCGAGTCGCCGATGCTCGGCACAGAGGAAGGTGGAATAGTGAATACGGTGTTGTTTGCGTTGGTGTCCGTATACGCAACGTTGCCGTTGCCAAACCAGCCAGGATTGTAATTGTTCAGCAGGTAGTAGTGGCCCGCTTCGCAGTTCGGATTGATCGGGCCAGGCAGAGATTTGAGGTAAGTGACGATGGGAGCAACTCCCGGCTGAGTGACATCCGCGCAGTTGGTGTACGATCCGCCGCCGTAAGAGGGCGACCCATACGAACCGCCGCCATAACCGTCCTCCGTATACCAGTTGTTCGTACCGGCGGCCGGGTTCGGATTTTCCACTTCATCCACTACGCCTCCGTTTGGAAATCCTGCCTGCACTTCCCGGTTGTGCGGTGGATTGGCGGCATGACCACGGCCGTCGCTGAACCAAATGGCATCGCCGTGGCCAAGCATGATGTGGTTTGCGCCAGTTCCGCCATTTACCGATTGGTGGAAGTTGTCGCTCATCGCGTAGGTTTGAGCCAGCATGTTGAAGTAGGGAGCGTCGCCATTTTGCACATTGTAGAACCCCATGGACGTGGACCCTTCACCGGTGGTGGTGGCGCTGGGCGAATATTCCGTGCTGAAGTTGGACGGCTGTGCCAAACCATTCGTGCCGGCGCCCACCGTAACTTCCACCCAGGGAAACAGGTGGGCATCGCAGCCGGAAGGATTTAACCAAGTGGCGTGACGCGCATTGCAATCCAACTGCTGCCACATTTGGTAGAAGCGATGGACGGGACTCGCGGCGTAGGAATTGTAAGTAAAGGTTGTGCCGTTCGTCAATTGAAACGGCCCGGCCGGTAATGCATCGACATTCGTGATTCGCATGTCCGGCGTGTGGGACGATTGCCCAGTACCGCCCGAGACCAAATCCGGATAGTAGTCCGCGGGTAATCCGTTTTCCGATTGCTCAGCCAGAGTCAGGCTGTCACCGGCCACGTAGGAATCGGAAGGACCGCCTACCAGCGGCGCTGGAAGCACCCCGCCCGGGAACGCAGTCCGTGGAGGGCTTAGCAGGAACGTGTCGGGCGCTTGGTCCGAGGATGCGCCCTGCGCGGCTCTTAAGAAATTGGGCCCGGGACTGCCGTTGGCGTTTATGATTTTTTCCGAAAGCAAGTTCCAGACGATTTGTCCGGGCGGCGGAACGTACGTGGCAAAAACGTGATCAAAGCTGCGATTTTCTCCGATGATCACGATGACGTGTTTGATGGGCGAAATGGTGTTCGCGTCGTTGGATGCCGGTACCGGAGTTGCAGCGCTCAAAGTTGTACTGGCGACGAACTGGCAAAGCGCCAGGGAAGCCAGGCCCATACGCAGGGCTTGAAAGACGCTTGATGCGGCTTCTTTAAAGGACATTAGTTTTCTCTTTCTGTGGCGAGGTGCCGCCGACGCAGTCCAGTATTATCCACCTGAGTTGCAATAACATGTTGCGTGAGTGAATTTAGGATTAATGCGAAGATGCTTTCGCTTTGGACATCTCCGCGCCGTCCGCCGGCTCCACGCGGATCAGCCCCATCATTCCCCCATCTTCGTGTTCCAGCAGATGACAGTGATATACGAATGTGCCGACTGCGTTCGGATCCCGAAAATCCATTCGCAATCGGACACTCGGGTATACCAGCATCTGGTCCTTGTAGTAGGGAACGTTGACGGTATCGCGAAGAAACGGCTCATTGACTGGCTTCCCCATGTAATCGAGCAAAAGGAAGTGCATTTGATGAATATGGAATGCGTGCAGTTCATTCGACCGGTTCTCGATGATCCAATCCTCCACCGTTCCCTGCTTCGCGACGATGTCCGGCAGGCCCGATCGCGGATCGAACAGCGCGGGCGTTTGGCCGTCTACCGTAATGTAAAACTCAGTCGCGCTGTTAGGGTTATTCGGATCAGTTAGTTTCTCGGAGAAGTAAAGCTTCCGGGCACGCACGGGAGCCACATCACCCAACCATTTCTCGGCGGCCGGAGAAAGCGGCTGGGGCGAAGCGCCGAGCATGGAACGCGGCTCTGCTGCGTCTTGGGAAGCTGTAATGGTCGCAAGCGCGCGGTTCGGATCGTTTTCGCCGCCTGGTCCGGTATCCACGGTCCGTGTCACCAGAAGACCTGTAACGCCCAAGGGTGGCCCCTTCATAATGAATTCCACCCGCGCCCCAGGCGGCACTCCGAGGTGCGTTTGCCAGCTGACGAAATCTCCTGAAGTTCCGTTATGGTTCAGCGGGACGCCGTCCAGAGCCACCAGGCCAAGCGACTGGGGCCTGCGATTGAAGAGAACCTCCAGACTCAGATAAGTTATAGCGGAGGCGTTCAACACGCGCCATAGTTGCCGTTCCTCCGGTTTCATTACGATCTTAGCCGGCGGATAGTCGGGATACGGAACGGGCACAAAATTGATCGAGAGATCCTTGGCCGGCTTGCCGAAGCCCGTACCGTTATTGGCAGCGTCTCCGTCCCGATCGAGGAGCAGCTTGGGCACAACGGGCTCAGACTTCGAAGGCGGCGCATTCGGGTTCAGTAAATCCTGATCGCGAATAACCAGCACTCGTTCCGCCAATCCCGCCACTTCTCTATTAGCGCGCTCGATTCCTTCGACGATCAGCGCTCCAGAAGCGCCACCCAGCACTTGCACCTTACTGAATCCGTGAATGTGCGGATGGTACCAGTACAATCCAGGCGGCTCGTCCGCCGGAATGCGAAACCGATACTCGAACGGTGGATCGCTCGGGCTTACCGACGTCTTCAATACATCGTCCTGGTGGCAAACTGGTGGAATGGTCAACCCATGGAAATGAAGATTGGTGGCCGTCGGCGTCATCGCGCTACTGGCGCAGGGGTCGCCGGACTTGTCGGCATGCATTTGAACCTGCATAGGACGACCTGACTCCGTCAAATCATTCTTTAGGTGCAGGATCAGAAGATCGCCCGGCTTCAGTCTAAGATTGGGCGATTGATTGCCGTTGCCGTCAATGTAACAGTAGCGAGCTGATCCGTCCGCCTCCGTAGAGTTGCGAATGATCAGGTCGACTTTCAGCACTCCGTCCCGGCTGCGCAGATCCGGCGGGTCCCCAACGGCGCTACCTGCCGAGGGCCGAGGACAAACGCCGCCAGCAACACACACAGCGCTGCCCAGTACGATTAAGACGAGGTGTTTCACCGCGCCTAGTGTCTTATAGGCAGGTCACTTTTGTATGAATACCGCATGAAACCTTGATGACTAACGGGCCCACGTTCTAACGCAATATGGTCGCTACCGCTGTCACCTGCTCCTCGAACATCCCGCCCACCGCAAGCGGATCGAGCGCCTCTTGCATGGCAGCTTCAAACGCCGGCCGCCGTTCACCCAGCACCTCGGGCGAAGTGGTGGACAAAGAAAGCGCCCGTCCGATCAAATCCGGAATCGTCACCGGATGGGTCTCGGTTACCTCGATGTCTTCAACCTTGCGGAATCGCGAGCCGCGAAACCAGTCCTCCAGGTTGATGTGATAGCACTTCTCGTCCGGATCGGAGGACCACGCCCGGCGCATATCGTGAAACTTGCCGGCCCATCCCTGTGACGCCGCGCTGTGTGCCCTGGTGCCGCAAATCGCAATCCAGCCATTGGCTGCGACCATTCGCTCCAGCACGGCGATGGCCTGATCGCGATCGAACCAATGCAACGCCCGGCCGATGGTCACCGCTTGAAAGAGTCCAATGTCCACGGGCAGATCTTCGATGCGCGCCTGGATCAGCTCAATGTGAACTCCGGCCCGTGCCGCCTCCACGCGCGCCGCCGCCAGCATTTCAGTCTCAACGTCGACTCCCACGCATAATTTCGCATAAGGAGCGAAGCCGATGGCCAGCGATCCCGGCCCACAGCCAATGTCGATGAGCTTGGCATTGCCTTGAGTTCCCCCGGGGCCATGCAGCCCCTCCCGGATCGCCACCTCTCGAAAAAAACGGGCGTGATACGGCTCGCGGTATCGGGCATAAAAAGGAACGGTGGAATCGAAGCGGCCCACGTATAGTCCACCGGAATTCTAGCAAAGCGAAACAGGATGCGGCTTGCGCTATTCTTTGCTAGGAGTCCATCGCATTCTCAAGATTGCACACATCGATACCGGCAAGGACTATCGCGGAGGCCAGGATCTGCTGCTGTCGCTGGCGCGCGGATTGAAGCAACGGGGGCATCGCCAGGTGATGGTGTGCCCGGAGGCCAGCCCGCTTGCTCAACGCGCCTTGACCGACGGACAGGAGGTGATGCGCCTCGGAAGCATCCGCACGTTACGCGAGCGCCTGCGCGGCCAGAGGTTCGATATCGTGCACGCGCACGACGCCAAAGCTCAGTCCATTTCCTTCCGTGCTTCCATCGGCCTGCCAGTCCGGCGCGTGGCCAGCCGCCAGGTTGCGTTCACGCCGCGCCATCCGCTCATCCATCGCTGGAAATATAGCCTGACATGCCACGGAGTGATCGCGCCATCGCAAGCGGTGCGCCGGGTGCTGATCGCGGCCGGTGTTCCGGACACGCACATTGAAGTGATCCTGCCGGGGATAGAAATGCCGAACGAACTTTCGGATTCCGGCATGCGGGCGCAAGCGCGCGCGGCATGGGGTTTCTCGAATTTCTCGAATGCTGAGTTCGTCATTGGCCACGCCGCCGCGTTCACTCATGAAAAGGGCCAGGATGTGGCTCTCAGGGCCGCGCTCCTGCTGGCGCCGAGGCTTCCCGGCGCGCGACTGTTGCTCGTCGGCGATGGACCGGAACGATCGCGTCCCGCCATGGTCGAACTGGCGCGCCAGGCCTCCGGCATCGCGCAGCTGCCGGGTTTTGTCGACGATTTGAACTCGTTTTACCCTGCGCTGGATCTCTACATCATGCCCTCGCGTTCGGAGGCTTGGGGACTGACTGCGCTGCGGGCCATGTCCCACCGGCTGCCGGTGATTGCGAGTAACGTAGGCGGTCTTCCAGAGGCGATTGAGCAGGGGAAAAGCGGCTGGCTGGTGCCGTCTGAATCGCCCGAGGCGCTCGCCGACGCCATCGTGGAAGCCGCGTCCGATCCCGCGCGCCTGTGCGAGTTCGGCCGTAACGCACGGGAACGCGCGGCGCAGTTCCCCATTGAGCGGACCGTCGAAAAAACCGAACAGTTTTACCTGCGGCTGTTGGCCGATGCGACAGTAGACAAGTCCTCTTAAGCAACGCGCTCGAATTCACTTAAGCCGTCACAAGAGCAAAGCTTCAGCCGGAGTGACATTACCTTCTCTCGCCGCCGCTTGCCACGTAGCCACGTAACCACAGCCCATGACCGACAGAAACATCGCGAGCACTTCGCTGTTGTTGAGATTCCAGGAATAGAAGCCGCTCACGAGTATGCTCGCGATAACGGCAATTGCGGCGTGCAGCAACCATCGCTCCTCGGCATCCGCCGGCAGCCGGCGCAGCGCCCGGGCAAAATCGAAGACGCGCCCAACCGATCATCCACAGCAGCGCGAGCGTGGCAGGAACACCGCGTTCCGCCGCGTATTGCACGTAATCGTTTTCCAGATGCCCGTAATATTGGGATGCCTGCGGCTTGGGCATGTCCGGCCGGATGTAATTCTGATATTGCCGCGCTACTTGTTCGGGGCCCACGCCCAGCCAGGGATGCGCCTTGATCATCTCCCAGCCAATGCGCCGCAACTCCGCGCGATGGCCGTTGGAATCGGTCTGACCCGCGTGAGGAGCGAGCGCCGACAGGGCGCGCTCGCGAATGTCGAGAGGATTCGCGATCAACAGCCCAGCGATCAACAACGGTACAGCCGCCAGCGCCCATTTTTTCCAAAACCAAATCAAATACACGCCGCCGCAGAGAGTCCCCAGCCACATGCTGCGCGTCCAGGTTAGTCCCAGAGCCGCGCTCACCGGCAACGCAGCCAAAATCAGCCAAGGGGTCGCGGAGCGATCCCGCGCGAAGAAAACCAGCGCGCCCATCACCAGGAGGGCCATCATCAACTCGCCGCTCAATGTCATCCAATGGCCCATGAATCCGGTGATGCGAGCGTCTACGTAAGAAAGGTAGAAGTTCTGATGGGCAATTTCAGCGGCGTGGTATTTCGCAAAGAATTGCTGCAGCGCCCACAGTGAGGAAAGGGTCGCGGCCATCGCCCAGCCGAGCGCCACCCAGCGAGTCTCTTTTACTGTTCGAATAGCGCTCGTCACCAGAAACAGCATCAAATAGACATAGAATTTTCTTACTTGGGGAAGGCCGTCGCGAATGTGTCCCGAAGCGAAGAGCGATGCCAGCGTACCTGCTAGAAAGAGCGACAGCGGGAACCACACCGGGGGCAAACGCCAGCGCTGTCGAATGACGATGAGCGCGACCAGAGCCACGGCCATCAGGATCTCAAAAACCCGGATGGAGACCAGCGTCGTGACGGCGGCCGCACCGACAAGATAAAGCGGCAGGTCCTTCCGACGCAGATCCATGGGCCAATGTCCCGTGAGGGGCCAATGCCCTCATGATACGTTTATTCCATGTCCCATGAATGACCAAGCCGTCCTGAATGTCGAAGACCTTTCCGTAACGCTGGACGGCCTCCCGGTTCTCCACAATGTCTCCTTTACACTGAAACAAGGCGAAGCCTTCGCGGTGCTGGGGCCAAACGGCGCCGGCAAATCCGTCCTCTTCCGTGCGCTCCTCGGACTGGTGCCATGCACCGGACTGGTCTCGTGGCGGCCGGGCGTCAAGATCGGCTATGTTCCCCAAAGATTTTCGGTCGACCGTTCCGCTCCCATCTCCGCAATGGAGTTCTTCTTGCTGCAATCGCCCGGTTTTTGGCGCCCGAGCGCAGCCTTCACGGATCAACTGGATCAAGAGCTCAAACTGATGGGTCTCAACAGCGGCGTTCTCCGCAAAGGGCTGGGAGAACTATCCGGCGGCGAAACGCAGCGTGTGCTGATTGCATCGGCGCTGCTGCAAAAGCCCAGCGTGCTGCTTCTCGATGAGCCAACTGCGGCGGTGGATGCGGGCTTTGAGGAGACCGTTTACACTCTCCTGCATCGCGTCCAGATGGAGCGCGGGACAGCGCTGCTGCTGATCTCGCACGATCTGAGCGTAGTGTACCGTTACGCGCAACGAGTCTTGTGTCTGAATAAGACCGTGGTGTGCCAGGGTCCGCCGGTGGAAGCCTTGAATCCGGAAGCTCTCGCCACGCTCTACGGCGAGGCCGGATTCTATCAACATGAACACGGCCCCGGCCATGAACACGGCCCCGGGCATGACCACGGTCACGAGCACTAATGCACCCGCCACCGCACACCTCATTCTGGATCGCTCTGCTGGTAGGAATCGCGTCCGGGAGCGTCGGCCCCTTCATCCTTCTGCGGCGCATGGCGCTGGTGGGCGACGCGCTTTCGCATGTCGCGCTTCCCGGCATTGCGCTGGCGCTCATCTACCACTTCGACCCGTTCTATGGCGTGATCGCCTTCCTTATCGGCGCGGCGCTGTTGGTTTACTGGCTCGAAGGCCGCAGCCGCGTGCCGCCGGACGCGATTGTCGGTCTCTTATTTACCGCTAGTCTGGCGATCGGAATCCTCATGATTCCGAATGCCGACGTCATCGAGTCGCTGTTCGGCGCGTTTCCCACGCTGTCTTTGCCGCTGTTATTAGCGATCCTGCTCGCCGCGCTGGTGCTCTCCGCGCTATGCTTCCTGCTCGCGAAGCGGTTTCTGTTCCTCATTGTTTCGCCCGATCTGGCCCGCGTGCATGGCTTGGGGCGCGGTTACGATCTGGCGCTGCTGCTCATCTTCGCGATGATCGTCGCTCTGGGAATCAAACTCGTCGGAACCCTTTTGATGGGCGCGCTCACCATCATCCCCGCGTCCATCGCCAAGAACCTGGCGCAGAGCATGCGCCGATACGTGATCTTATCCGCGATTTTCGGCGGCGCAATCTCGGTGGCCGGAGTTTGGCTGGCCGAAAGCTTCCGGTTCCTGCCGGGCCCCGCCATCGTCCTGCTGGGCGTCGGGATCTTTGTGTTAAGCCTGCCCTTTGCCCGCAGAGGGACCGCTTGATGAATCGTCGAAAACCGGGAGTCTGGCGGAGAGGGGGGGATTCGAACCCCCGGTAGACTTTAAAGGCCTACGACGGTTTAGCAAACCGCTGCTTTCGACCACTCAGCCACCTCTCCGGTGTTTGTGGGGATCTAAAACGGATGGTAGCACAGGGCGTTACTTTTTCTCAAAAATCGCAGCCGTTAAACCCGCAACGAGGTGTTCACGCCGCTCTCCCACTCCTGCAGCATCCGTTGTCCAATCTCGGCAAACTGCGGATGCTCCTTCGTATAGGAGTGGACTTCTCTGGTGGTCTCCTGAATCGCTTCCGCAATGCGCTCCAGAATCTGCCTGATCTTCGCGGGCGTACCGCCCGCCCGTGTTTCACCGAGCTTCCTGAGTTCCTTCGCCGTTGGCCATTTGGTCGATCCGTTGAGGGTCAGAGCCAGGCTGTCTTTGGGGAGGTACACGGACGTGGTCACCAGATCGTAGACCGGCGCGAGCCGCGCTTCGCCCTGCTACATCGTCATAGACGATCCCGAAATTCTTCAGATGCGCGTCGCCATTGCGCAGCGCGCAGTTCAGCGCAATCAGGGTGAAGAGCTTCTCCATGTCCTCGTTGACATGGGTGGAATTCGCGAACTGAGCGAATCGCTTCATCACCGAGGTCTCGTAGCTGCCGCGATATTTCTCTTCGGTCCTGCGGGCGTTGAGTGCGCAGAAATCCTCGAATCCCCGATAGGTCCCGTCCATGCGCAGATCGAAACGGTCGATGACCAGCGCCATGCCGTCTTCTGCCAGGCGATAGGGGGGCACTTCGAGTCCGCACTTGCGCGCCGCCGTCAGGCAGAAATACTCGTTGGCGGCAAGCTGCGGATATTCGTTCGGCTCCCACAGCTTCACGATATGCGTCGCGCCCCGGTAGCTATGCGAGAGGCGGCTGGCCGGTATGCTCCATCTCGGCGAAGGCGTTTTCGTCGCGCACCAGGATCTTGGGCTGCACCCCGCTGATGCCGGAGAAGGACGCGAACTTCTCCAGCAGGTAGCGGAACAGGTCGCCGCCGCGCTTGCGTTCGAGAATCTCATCCACCGATTGAAACGGCACGTCCTCGTGCAACTGCTCCTTGTCGCCGGTGTAGCGGATGCGGCCCACCTGCGAGCGGCCAACGATCGACAGCAGGTCGAATTCGTCAAATGTGCCGGTGGCTTTCGCAAAAGCAAGGCGCAGGCGCTCGCGCAGAAATCCCTCCGGCAGATTCATCTCGAAGATGGGAAGCAGGCCAAAGTGTCACGCTCCAGGAGGGGAGGCGCACCGGCATGGTGATGGATACCGCGCGCGCGGCGGGCGTATCGGGCAGGTAGGCGAAAGCTGCTGCCGCGCTCGCCGTGACGGTCAAGCAGCCCCGACTCAGCTGCGTCGGTCCAGACTTTTATCATCGCGATCCTCTTGCATCAGTTCGTCGAGGGTGGGGCGGTGCGAGCCTGCAGCCTGTAGCTTCAGCTCAAGCCCGAGCGCCGCAAGCAGCTTGGTGAGCTTTGAAAAGCCCAGTTCGCCGGCGCGTCCGTTTTCAAGCGCGTCGAGCGTGGCGCGGCTAACGCCCGCCTTGCGCGCGAGCTCGGCTTGGCTGAGTTTGAGCGTTTTGCGGCGCTTGGCGATCTGGTCGCCGATGAAGATCAGATCCAACATAATGCCTAGTATATTAGGCAACTAGGCAATTTGCAAGCATATTGCCTAATATATTAGGCAACTGGACGAGCTTTACCGCTTTTGAAAAATCGCAACATACTGGCTCTTCGGCACCAGATCGCGTTTGGAAATCAGCCGGAATCCGTTCGCTTCCACTTCCATGATAAGGTCGTCCTGATCCAGGCGAATGTGCTCCACCGCGCGATTGGGATCGCCGCCCTGCATTGCGCCCGGCCGCTTGAAATACTCGACGATCACCAGTTTACCGTCCGACAACAAGCTGTCGCGAATATGTTCCAGCATTGCTTCCGGATAGTCGAAGTGGTGATACACATCCAGCACCAGCACGCCCTCCAGCGTATCGGCCGGTAGCTTCGGATCGCGATCGGTCCCCAGCACGAACTGCACGTTGCTCAGGCGGCTGAGCTGCACCTTCATCTTCGCCTTGTCGAGAAAATCGTTCTGGATATCTTCGCCGATCACATGGCCCGTATCGCCCACCGCGTGGCTCAGGTAGGGCAGCATGAAGCCAACTCCGGTGCCGACGTCGGCCACGGTACCGCCGGGCTTCAGATCCATCGCTTCGACGATGTCCCGCGGTTTCTGCCGGTCCTCGCGCGTGGGATCGCCCAGCCCCTTGGCGACGCTCTCGCGCCCTTCGTGCGTCTTGTAACCCTCGTTGGCTTTGTCGGCCACCTGCGCGATGGCAGCGCCGCAAGCCAGCCCGGTCATAAAAATGAAGCAGACAAATCTTCTCATAGCGATTTCTCCATGGGCATCGCGAACGGCGGTTCAACCAAAAACTCATGCGCGGACATCTCGGCCAGCGCCTCTCGAATCGATTGTTCCGACGTCGGCTCCACGGTGATCACGAACGGCAAGTCGCGCCGGTTATCGCTCGGCAACTGCAGCACCGCCTCCAGGCTGATGTGCTTTGTCGGCGAGCACGCCGGCCAGGCTCGCGATGATGCCGGGCTGGTCCACCACGCGGAATCGCAGATAGTAGGCCGAGTGCTGCAGCGTCACCGGGATCGGCTTGTACTCGCCCAGGCGCTCGTGCGCGAACGGCGACACGCGCTCGGGACTTCCGCAACGGATTTCGCGCGCCACTCGCATCAGGTCGCTCACCACGGCCACGCCGGTGGGCGCAGAGCCCGCGCCGCGTCCGTAATAAAACGTATCTTCGCCATATTTTCCGCGCACCCAAACCGCATTGTACGCCCCTTGCACGCCGGCCAGAATGGTCGACTGCGGAATCAGCGCCGGCCGCACCGAAAGGATCAAGCCCGCTGGTGTCTGATGCGCGCCGCAGATCAGCCGGATGGTGTGCCCCAGTTTGTGCGCGTACTGGAAGTCGAGCGGCAGAATGCGCCGGATGCCTTCGGTGTAAATATCGGACGGCGTGATCTTCTCGCCGAAGGCCAGCGCCGCCAGGATCGCCAGCTTCGACCGCGCATCGTAGCCATCCACGTCGGCGCTCGGATCGGCCTCGGCATAGCCCAGCCGCTGCGCTTCTTTGAGCACATCGTCAAAGGATGATCCGTGTTTCTCGATCTCGGTGAGAATGTAGTTGCTGGTGCCGTTCAGGATACCGTACAGCGTGGTGACGCGGTCGCCGGAAATGCCTTCGCGCAGCACGGTGTGAATTGGGATTCCACCGGCCACGCTCGCTTCCATCGCCAGGTTGATGCCGGCCGCGATCGCGCGGTCCCAAATTTCCGCGCCGCACAGCGCCATCAATTCTTTATTCGCGGTGACCACCGACTTTTTGTGCGCGATGGCGCCGTCCATGATCTCGCGCGCCACCGTCGTGCCGCCCACCAGCTCGGCGACAATGTCCACTTCCGGATGCGCCACCACCTCGCGCCAGTCCGGCGTGCGCAGGATGGAGTCCGTCTTCGCAGTCCTTCGGACGCAATTGACCGGCTGCACAGCGCCTTCACGTGCAAGGGGAACCCCAGCTTCAGCGCGATCTGCTCGGCGTTCTCGCTGAGAATCGCGAGCGTGCCCGAGCCCACGTTCCCCAGCCCGATGATCCCAACGTTGACCTCCTGCATATAGCGCTATTATCCGGGATCGCCGCGGTCACTCACAAACCGCGTACTGAACTACGCGCGTGCCGGTCGAGGGTCCAGCAAAATCACAGCGTTACCGAGCCGCGACCAGAGGGAGCGTTCACGCGGTCTTGGCCTTCTCGACATTCTCGCGGATGCAACACCCGTTTCACATTTTCTTCGCTGCCCCAAGGCCCATCTCCCGCCGCAACTGTTCCACCGTGGACGGCTTGCCCTTCTTCCGTCTGCTTCGTTGCAGTGCGGTTAGCAGCCGCTTGGCATTCGCAGGAGATCTAAGCAGATGCGCCGTTTCCTTTTCGCTCACCAATGCGTCAGTTTCCCGCCTGGATACGTCGCTCATGGTTTCCCCGCCTCGCGATACAGCGCAAACACCGCGCCCTGCGGATCCGCCAGAATCGCCACCCGGCCTACGCCTTCAAAGTCCATCGGGGGGAGCAAGGTCCTCGCGTTCATGTCCTTCGCCCGTCGGAACGTCGCATCCACATCGGCTACGGCAAAGTAGATGAGCCAGTGCGGCGGGCGTGCCGGAGCTGTTCTGGTTGCGCGGGCGGAACGCCGCCGATGTAGTTTTCTCCGTTCACGATGTGCAGGTAGCCGGATTCCTTCCCCTGCCCCGGCTTCAGCTTCCATCCGAACAAACCTTCGTAAAATGTTTTCGCGCGCCCCTGGTCCGGCGTGTTCAAATCGGCCCAGCAAAACGCGCCCGCCTCGCCCGGTCACGCCCACACCCGGCGCGCTTGTTTGCTTCCCACACCGAGAAAAAAGCGCCCGTGGGGTCCTGAATCAAGGCCGCTCTGCCACTGTCCATCACGTCGAACGGCGCTTCCACCACCTTGCCTCCCAGATCCGCGGCCTTTTTCGCGGCTTCGTCCGCGCTGGGGACAGCCACATACAGATGCCAGTGAGGCGGCACACCCGCCGCGCTTTCGCTCGGCACTGATCGCGAATGCGCCGGCGGCGACGCGACCCCGGAGTTCCAACAAACTGTAGACCTGTCATCGGGACCGATGGGAACATCCCGAACAGTCCATCCGAACAGCGCGGTATAAAAACTCTTCGCCGCATTCTGGTCTGAGGTTGCCAGCTCAATCCAGCAAAATTCGCCCGGCGCAAAACTTTCAACAGTCGGCATGAATGGATTATAGATCGCTGGCCTAAAGTCTGGCTTATGATGTAAAAGAGTGACGTAATGGTCGCCATTATGATTTCCTCAGAATCCGTGCTTCTTCTCTCCTCGCGCTCGCTTCTGACGGCGCAGCAAGGCCCTCCCGAGCGCACGCTCCCGCCCGAAACGCCGGAAGACGTTCGCCTGCCGAACGGCAAACTCCAGCGCGAGGAAATCCTGAAGGCGGATTATCAAAAGAACGCTCGAAGACGCCCGCGCGCTGTCCAAGTTGGCCGACGAACTCAAGGCCGATTTGGAGAAAAGCGACTATAACGTTCTCTCCGTCGGCACGCTCAAAAAGACCGACGATATCGACCGGCTGGCCAGGCGTATCCGCGACCGGCTGAAACGCTTTTGACGCGCCCGAAGTGGCGCTGGGACTATGTTACGCTCGTTTCAGAGCCGCCACCGCAGGGAGTCGGTCTCCTCGATCCAGCTCAGCGGCCTGTTTCCACACCCATGGTTCCCACACGCGAAAAAGCACAGTTGATGAGCGCCTCCGAGATCGACCGCACGCTGGTCCGGTTGGCCCACGAGATCCTGGAGAAAACCGAGGATCTGCACCGTCTGGCCTTCATCGGAATCCGCCGCCGCGGCGTTCCTCTCGCGCTCCGTCTGGCCGAGAAAATCAGGAATCTCGAAAGCCTCGCGGTTCCAGTCGGCTTCCTCGACATCAATTTATATCGCGACGATCTTTCCACCGTATCCGAAAAGCCGGTGCACAGCGCGACGGAAATCAATTTCCCGGTCACCGGCAAGGACATCATTCTCATGGATGACGTGCTCTACACCGGCCGAACCATTCGCGCCGCTCTGGATGCGCTGTTTGACCAGGGCCGGCCGTCCCGCGTGCAACTGCTGGTCCTGATCGATCGCGGCTGGCGCGAGCTGCCCATCGAAGCCCGCTACGTCGGCCGCATGGTGCAAACCAGCGCCAATGAGATCATCGAAGTGAAGCTCCAGGAAATAGATCAGAACGACAAGGTATTGTTGGTGGAAAAGACCTAAGGAGCGCAAGTCCGCTTGCTCACGCGCGCGGCTCGGTAGACTTATCGCGCACAGGGCCGCGAGCGTGAGGAAGCGGTGTTTGGAGTGTTACGGAGAACAAATGCCCGGTGGATTGTTGGGAATCGAATCGCTGGATCGTGTCGAGATCGAAGGCATTCTCGACCGCGCCAAGCGTTTTCAGCCGCGCCAAACCGACTCGAAGAAGTCCGATCAGCTGCGCGGCCGCATGATCGTCAATCTGTTCTTCGAAGCTTCCACGCGCACCCGCACCAGTTTCGAAATCGCGGCCAAGCGCCTGGGCGCCGACGCCATCTCCATCACCGCATCCGCCTCCAGCGTTTCCAAGGGTGAATCGCTGGTCGACACTCTCAATACGCTGGGCGCCATGCATCCCGACGCCATCGTGATGCGCCATGCAGCTTCCGGCGCTCCGCACTTTCTCGCGCGCTATCTCGTGGAAACGCCCATCATCAACGCCGGCGACGGCACGCACGAGCATCCCACGCAGGCGCTGCTGGACGCCCGCACCATCCTGGACCGCCGGCCTACGCTGGAAGGCTTGCGCGTCGCCATTATCGGCGACATCGCGCATAGCCGCGTGGCCCGCTCCAACATGTACCTGCTCTCGAAATTCGGCGCGCAAATCGTGCTGTGCGGACCGGCGTCGCTCTTGCCGCCCGAGCTGGCGAAGCTTGCGCCCGGCATCAGCCTGACGCACAAAATGGAAGACGCCATTCGCGATGCCGACGTCATCATGATGCTGCGCGTTCAGCTGGAACGCCAGCACGAAGCCGCCTTCTCGGCCAACGAATATTTCCAGTTCTACGGCCTGCGCCTGGAGCACATGAGCCTGGCCAAGCCGGACGCCATCGTGATGCACCCCGGTCCCATCAATCGCGGCCGCGAGATATCTTCCGAAGTGGCGGACTCGCAGCGCTCCGTCATCTTGAATCAGGTGGAAAATGGTATTGCGGTGCGCATGGCGGTGCTGGAACGCATTCTTGGAAATTGAAGCTGCATGTCGAAATTGATTATTCGTAACGGCCGCGTGATGGACCCGGCCAGCCGTCTGGACGCGATCCGCGACGTTGCCATCGAAGACGGCCGCATCGCCGCCATCGGCCAAAATCTTGACGGCGCCGGAGCCACCGAACTCGACGCCACCGGACTCATCGTCGCGCCCGGCTTCATCGACATGCACGTCCATCTGCGCGAGCCAGGCTTTGAACACGCCGAGACCATCGAGAGTGGGTCGCGCGCCGCAGCCGCCGGTGGATTCACTTCCATCTGCTGCATGCCCAATACGTCGCCTGTCAACGACAACGCCACCGTCACCAGCTACATCATCGAGCGCGCCGGGCGCCACGCCGTCGTGAACGTGTTTCCCATCGGCGCCATCACCAAAGGCAGCGCGGGCGAGCAACTGGCCGCCATTGGACTAATGAAGGAGGCAGGCATCGTCGCCATCTCCGACGACGGCCGTCCCGTGATGAACGCGCGCGTCATGCGGCGCGCCATGGAGACCGCGCGCTCCTTCGGCCTGCCGGTAATCGATCATTGCGAGGACTTGCATTTGAGCGCGGGCGGCGACATGAACGAAGGCGTGGAGAGCGTGCGCCTGGGGCTGCGCGGGATTCCGGCGGCTTCCGAGGATGTCATGGTGGCTCGCGATATCCTGCTGGCCGAGCTCACCGGCGCGCGCTTTCACGTGGCGCACATTTCATCGCGCCATTCCGTGGAGATGCTGGCGTTCGCCAAGGCGCGCGGCCTGGCGGTCACCAGTGAAGCCACCCCACATCATTTCGCTCTCAGCGATAGCGAGATGCCGCCTTACGACAGCAACTACAAGATGAAGCCGCCGCTGCGCTCCCCCTGCGACGTGGCCGCCATCACCCAAGGCATCGTCGGAGGCGCCATCGACGCCATCGCTACCGATCATGCTCCGCACGCCGGCAGCGAAAAAATGCAGGAATTCGAACAATGCCCATTCGGCATCCTGGGCCTTGAAACCGCCATTGGCATTACTCTGGAACGCCTGGTGCATCCCGGAAAAATCACGCTCATGCGCATGGTGGAGCTGTTCACCACCGGTCCCGATCGGCGTGCTCGATCTCAATCGCGGGCCGCCTCGCCAGTCGGCTCCCTGCCGACGTCACGCTCTTCGACACCCAACGCTCCTGGACTTACGACGTCAATCGCTCGGCTTCGAAGAGCCGCAATTCTCCCTTCGATGGCCATACTTTCCGCGGCGGGCCGGTGGCGTCCATCGTCAACGGAAAAGTGGTATGGGCCGCGGATCACGTCGCCCTCGGCGTACCGGCAGCCTCACAATAGCCGCCTCGCAATAGCGCCGGGTGATGCGGTGTTGCGATACCCTGAACAGAGGAGCACCCGTCATGGCACGCACAGATACGGCCTCGGAGATCGACTGGACGCAATGCGAACTGATCGAACAAGTACCCGGCAAAGTATCGGGACGGCCGATCGTGCTCGGCACACGCATTCTGCCTGCCGCGATCGTTAACAGCTACGACGCCGGTGAGTCTCTTGACCTCATTCACGAAAACTATCCGGGGCTTTCCATCGCCCAAATCCAACGGCTCATTGAATTTGCTCATGCTCAACGCAGACAGCCGTGAAAGTGTTGCTCGACGAAAATCCTCCGCATCTGCTGCGGAACAACCTCGGCGATCACGATGTTTTCACGGTCAGGTATAAGGGCTGGGCGGCGAGCAGAACCTTACCGGGCGGCGCGTTGCAATACGTGGTGTTGTCCTGCATTGACTGGCACATCCTCAAGAACCACCTGCCGTTGATTATCGCCGCCATCGACCGAGCTCTTCCCGGAACCCTTCAAGCGGTGGATTGTGGTGCCTTCACCCGCAAGAAGTAACACTCGTTCACATTCTCACAAGGGGAGTTTTGAGACGAATGCGGAAGGGCTGAAATTCGTTTAACCATCTAGCCTGAGGGCGTTCACGCTACTTCCTCACCAATCTTCCCGTCCCAGTCAACAGCATCCCGCACCCCTCGCGCGAAATCACCACCCGCCCATGCTAAAACCGCATCGGAGGCCCCTCTCATGACAAACCCGATTCCCGTGCCAATAGCCAATAGCCAACCGCCAACCGCGCCGCCAATCCACCCAACGATCAAGCTGCAATCGACTTTGACATCGTCGACGCCCACCGCGCCCTCGCCACCCTTGGCATGCACGGCCAGCGCCTCTCCCGCCAGTTCCAAAAGAGCCTCGACACGCTCCGCGACATCCAAGCCGACCGCACAGAGAGCGAGCGCCGCGACCTCAAAGACGCCGCGGCCCTCTTGGAACTCCATAAACACAAAGGGATTCCATACGATCCGGTTCAAGATGGGTTCGTTTTTTCAAAAGACCAAGTCGAAGCTTTCTCCCAGCGCCTCCAGCATCTCAACCAAGCCCGCCACATCGAACATGTACTCTTCCATATGCGGCAGCCCGCCCGCGCCAATAGCCAATAGCCAACCGCTAATCCCCAATCCCCAACCCAGCAGCTTTGCAATAAGGTACAGTTACTAAAGCCTTGGACCCTTCATTCCGTCATCGTCAGATTCCCGGCCGCCAGGCTCGCGGCGGCTGCCTTTGGTATGCCATCCTCGCCATCGTTCTCTTCGTCGCGCTGCGCTGGCTTTGCGGCTGGACCATCGACTACCAGTGGTGGAAGGAAATGGGCCAGTTGCACACCTGGTTCAGCATTCTGGCCTATAGCGTCATTCCAGCCAGCGGTGCTACGATCCTCGCTTTCGTCATTTTCTGGATCGCGCATTCGCTAGCGCTCAAGCAGGCGCATGTCCGTCTTCGCGAGCATCCGCTGTACGCCAAACTCACCGCCCTCGGCATCTTCCTGCTCGCTTTGATCGTCGCGCTTTCGACGCTCGATACCTGGACGGTGGTCCGCTACTTCGGCGGCCGTGACCTGGGCGGCGCGGCCACCGCCTGGCACGACCCGGTCTTCGGCAATCCGCTGTCTTTCTATCTGTTCAAGATTCCGTTTTATTCCGACCTCTTGGGTTTGCTGCTCGGCGTCGTTGTCCTGGGCGCACTGATCTACTGGGTTGCCGAGCGAGGTTGGGAACTCACAGGCCGGGCCGGCGATTGGAAGAACGTCCAGGAAATCAATATCACGCACCTTGGCTTGGCCGGCGCGCTCAACAGCAACTTCCTGCGTTCATTAGGCGCCGTGTTTCTGCTCTCGATGGCCGCCCGATTTTTCCTCGCGCGTTACAGCCTGCTTCTCGAAGAACACGGCAGCTTCATGGTCGGCATCGATTACGTGGACCAGAACATTGTCCTGCCCTTGCAGTGGGTCGAAATCGCCGGTTGCGTCATCTCGGCCGGGTTGCTCGCCATGGGCCGCTGGCGCACGGCGCTGATCGCAGTGGTGGGCGCCATCGTTTTGCGTTCCGTGATTCCGCCCATCATAAGCGCGGCTTACGTCAAGCCCAACGAGATCTCCATCGAGCGGCCTTACATTCAAAAACATATCGAGGCAACGCGTTCGGCCTTCGGCATCGACCAGCGCACGAATGAGGTGGAGTTCACGGCGAAGCCCGACGAGTCCGTCGATTTCAAACAGCATCAGCCTCTGCTCGACAACGTGCGCCTCTGGGATTGGCACGCTTTCCACGACGCCATTACGCAGCTCCAGCCGTACCGGCCCTACATCTATACCGATACCGATGTCGATCGCTACACGATCGACGGCAAACTGCGCCAGATGATGCTGTCGCCGCGCGAGCTGGATCTTACGCAACTCGGCGAAGCCGGAACGCGCTGGATCAATCCGCACTTCATCTACACGCACGGTTACGGCATCGTGATGGCGGAGGCCAATCAGGTCTCGCCGGAGGGCTTGCCCGTGTTGATCGTCAAGGACGCGCCGCCCGTCATCAGCGTGCCTGGTCTGAAGCTCACGCGCCCCGAGCTGTATTACGGCGAAAACGTCCAGGACCCGGTATTCGTCGACACCGCGCAAGCCGAGTTCGATTATCCTTCCGGCGATCGCAACGTCGAAACCCATTACCAGGGCAAAGGCGGCTTTCCGATTTCGTCGCTCCTCATGCGCGCCGCTGCCGCGGTCTCGCGCGAGGACATCAACATCCTGCTGACCGGCTATCTCACCCAGGACAGCCGCATGATGATTCGCCGCAACGTCACCGCGCGCCTGAACGCCATGGCCGATTTCTTGAACTGGGATCCCGATCCCTATCTGGTGCTCACCGACGCCGGCCGCCTGGTTTGGATCATCGACGGTTATATGACCTCCGATGTCCATCCCTATTCCGCCAAAGTCGGAATCGAAGGGGTCGGCGAATTCAACTACATCCGCAATTCGGTGAAAGCCACCGTGGATGCCTACGATGGCACGGTGCACTTTTATGTCTTCGATCCGGACGATCCGTTGCTCCAGGCTTACCGGAATCTTTTTCCCGATTTGTTCGAGCCAGTCTCCGCCATGCCCGCCGATCTGCGCCGTCACGTCCGTTATCCGGAAATGATCTTTCGCGTGCAGGCCGATATTTACCGGCTGTTCCACATGCGCGATCCCGACACGTTCTACAACAAGTCCGATGCCTGGGACACCGCGAAATTCACCAACGAGCAAGGCGGCACGCCGGGACCGCTGGCGCCCACCTACGTGGTCGCCACCCTGCCGGGAGAAACCAAACCCGAATTTCTGCTGATGACGCCGTTCACGCCGCGCAACCGGGACAACCTGATCGGCCTAATGATGGCGCGCTGCGACGGAGAACATTTGGGTGAGAAAGTGGTTTTGCTGCTCTCCAAGCAGGAGATCATTCTCGGCCCCATGCAGGTGGAAGCGCGCATCAATCAGGATCAAAACATTTCCAAAGACCTGACGCTGTGGAACCAGCAAGGCTCGCAAGTGCTGCGCGGCCAGATGCTGGTGCTGCCTGTGGAGCAGACATTCCTGTATGTCGAGCCGATCTATATCCAGGCGTCGCAGGCCAAGATGCCGCAGTTGAAGAAGGTGGCGCTCGCGATGGGCAACAACCTGGTCTACGCCGACACCTACGCGCAAGCGCTGGCGCAATTGGCGGGTGAAAAACTGCCGTCCACACCCGCCGAGGCCACAGCCGGCCCGCCGCAGCCAACACAAGTCCCCGCAGCCTTCCACACAACCCGACGCGCGCATCGCTGAAATCCGCCAACATTTCGAGCGTTATCGCGAGCTGGTCTCGCAAGGAAAACTTTCGGAAGCCGGCAAGGAACTGGAAGCGATCCAAGGGCTGGTCGCAAAGTAGGCCGAAAGGAGCTATTCTTTGATTCCGGCCAGTTTCGCCGTTTCCTTCCAGAGCCGCTCGGCTACGGCATCGTCCTGCGCGACTTTGGACGGCGCCACGGATTTGCACTTGTAAAAATAAAGCCCGGTCGTTTTGGCGACGTCGTCCGACGAAGCCAGATAGATGATGGTCTCGGCGCCTTTCTCCTGCGAGATCGCAAAGATTTTCAGAGCGCCGATGACGCGTGCCATCCAGCCGCTTCGCGCGTTGTCGCCGAAGCGCGTCTTCACAAATCCGGGATGTAAACTGTTCGCGGTGACGCCGGTTCCAGCCAGCCGCCGCGCCAGCACTCGAGTGAACAGAAATTGCACAGTTTCGAGCGGCAATACGCCGGAAACGATTTGTAGTCGTGCGTGTATTGCAGGTCGTCGAAGTCGATGTCGCCGCGAGTGGTGGGCGTGCGAAGAGGTGTTGACCACACGCGCGGAGCCGGCCGCCACCAGCGAGTCGCGCAAACCGTGCGTGAGCACGAAGTACGACATGTGATTGGTGGCGAAGGTGAGCTCCAAGCCGTCTTCGGTGACCTGGCGCTCCCCGAGAATCGCTCCCGCGTTGTTGATCAGCACGTCGATGCGCGGCTCGGCCGAACGGATTTCCGCGGCCAGCCGGTTGAGCTCGGCCAGGCGCGAAACATCGCCGTAGTGAATACGTATGCGCTTCGGCTGGAGCCAGCTCTCGCAAGCGGCCCAGCGTGGCCTCGCCCCGGCTCTTGCTGCGCGCCACCAGCACGATGCGCGCGCCCATGGCCGCCAGCCGCTCCGCCGACACTTGTCCGATGCCCGATGTCCCGCCGGTGATCACCACTACTTTTCCTTGCATGGCTGCTCGCCAGTGTACCCTAATTGGGGATGCGCATTGGAGCCATTTGCATGGCGGCATTGCTTCTGTCGGCGTGCCGCAAGAAAGAAGAACCGAAGGTGGTGGTCCCACAGGTGTTCCGCGTCAAGTTCCAAACATCCCAGGGCGATTTCGTTGTCGAGGCCCGGCGCGCCTGGGCGCCTCACGGCGTGGACCGTTTCCACGAACTGGTTGGAATGAAATATTTCGATCAGGGCCGCTTCTTCCGCGTGGTGCCGGGATTCATCGCGCAGTTCGGAGTGCATCGAGACTTCAACGTCCATGAAAAATGGCGCACCATGTTTATCGCCGACGATCCGCCGCAACAGAAGAACCTGCGCGGCACGCTGGCTTTCGCCAAGTCGGACCCCGGCACCCGCGCTACCGAAATCTTCATCAACCTGGCCGACAACAAAGCCCTCGACGATCAGGGATTCGTTCCATTCGCGAAAGTTGTGCAAGGCATGGACGTGGTGGATAAGTTCTATGCGGGCTATGGCGAGATGCGCCCGGAGGGCAAGTACATCGATCCCACTCGCGTAGAAGGCGAGGCCAACGAATACCTGATCCAGCGCTTCCCCAATCTTGATTTCATCCTGCATGCGAACTTTGTTCCCTAGACGAAACCGATTTCACACGAACTCCATCATCTTCGCTGAGAGTGCGGTGCCGATCCACAGGATCAGGGATGCGGCGCCGATTAGTTTCGCCGTGACTGGGCGCAATAACGAATTGCCGGAGGTTATTTTGCGGCGCACGGACAATTGAAAGGTAGTTGCTACGATTAGAAGCAGCATTTTGAACCAAAAGACCGGATTGTCATGCCATTTCGCGGCCTGAGCCGTGAACATCAAGGGCCGGTCAGCAGCAACAGCGCAAAGCCGCCCCAAGTCCAGGGTGCTAAGCGCTGCAGCCACTTGCTGGATCGGCTGGCGGCGCATCGCGAGACCGAGCAGGCCCATATCGATCAACAACAGCGTTCCCACGAAGAGCGCGAGGCCAATCAGGTGAATGCTTTCGACAATAGGGAAATAGCACCCGCGAGTTTCGCAGTAATTCGCCGACCGGACTGTGCTCGATCCATTCGAAGGCCCGGCAGAACGGAAAATCGTAGGTGAGACTATGGGGCCTCATGTCGTCTCATAACCCACGGCGCGCCCGGCGGCGATCACGCAGATCCAGCATACGATGGACACCGCACCCGCAATGCGGGCGCGGCCGGGCGTAAGCGAAGCCGAATCCCAAGCGCCGACTCCACGATAAATTCCGTAGTGAAAGAGCAGAGCGTTCAGGCCGGCCATCGCAAGGAACAGAAGTTTCCAGGGAAAGAACAGGCTGTGATAAAGCCTCACCGGTTCCGACCAGGCCAGGAGCGATCCGGTGAGGGCCATGAAGGCGAAGCCGGCAAGAGTCCAGGGCAGGACTTGGCCGATCACGCCAGATACGGTGGACCCGCGCATGCCAAAGCCCAGCAGACGCAGGTCGACGACAACAATGGTGCCCGCCACCAGCAGTATTCCTACGCAGTGCAGAACGTCGAGAATCGGATAGACCCATATGGATTCGCGAATGGCGACGCTCAACGGCGTTTGAAAGATCCATTGGCAAATGCTAAGCATGGAAAGCCTGCTTTACCAATAAAGCACCGATCAAGGCGAGGCCGACATTCACCGCGATCAGGAAGCGAGCGCTGCTGAGGCTGCTGTGGATGGCACGGCCGAGGAAAATCGCGATCAGGGCCAGGGGAAATGAAAGTAGAAAGTAACCGCTGACGGTCCGAGTCCATAAGCCGGTGAGTGCGTAGCCAGCCATCCCGACAATGCTCGCGATTAGAAAATACCCTTGCAAAGTGGCGCGGAACTGCGCGGGCTGCCAGCGGCGCATGAGGCCGTAGACCACGAGCGGCGGTCCATTCATGCCATACGCGCCTCCCAGAATTCCGGCGGCGAAGCCGAACAAAGGCGCGAGGCGATCGTTGTGAAGCTCCGGCCTACGGCCGGCCAGCGAGTAGAGGGCGAAGGCGATAATGAACGCGCCGAGAATCGCTTTGACGATGGATTCGGAAACGCTCTTCAGCAACAGCAGGCCAAGTGGAATGCCGAAAAGCGTAGAGAGCACCAGCCAGCCTGCGCTGCGAACATGAACATTGCGCCAATCCTGAAGTACCACGACAACAGCGACCGTGATGGATACGAGAACGGCCAACGGCGCGGCCACCTGGACCGGCAGGGTCAGTGCGAGAAGAGGAACGGCTATTAACGCTTCGCCGAATCCGAGCGCGGAACGAATGAACGTGGCAAGAAAGAGGACCGATAAGACCTGCAGCGTGGCTGCGCTCACGTAAAGATGCGCTTACTCGCATCGATCTTGGCATAAATAACCGCTCCGCAAACGCAGATCGCGGAAGTGACAAAGAAGGGAACGTCCCAGCCAAAGCCTTTAACCAAGTATGCGAGCAGCGCGGGCGAGATTGCGCCGCCGATATTGCCGCACATGTTCATGACGGAGGCGGTGCAGCCCGCGAAGTCGCCACCGATGTCGAGCGGGATGGCCCAGGAAACGCCGACCGTCAGTTCCAGGCCGCCGAAAGCGAGGCAACTGAAAGCGACACAGAGCTTCGGATCGTGGGTGAGCGTGGCGGGGAGAATCCCGAGCGCCGCGATAATGAAGCCGGCGATGCCAACCATGCGGCGGGCGCGCGTGACGTTGCCGCTGCGGCGCAGGGAACGATCGGAAAACCAGCCGCCCGCAAGATCGCCGAGAGTGCCCGCCAGCAACGGCAGGCTTGCGTAAAAACCCATCTGCTTGAGGTTGAAACCGCGATGGGTGTTCAAGTAGGTGGGGAACCAATCCAGGTAAACAGCGAGGGCGTACTGATAGCAGAAATACATCAGCGCCAGTTGCCAGACGGTGCGGCTGGAAAGGATGCGACGCCAGGGAACACGAACGCCAATTTGCTGGCGAGGCCCACCGGTGGCGGAATGGATCAACTCCAGCTCGGCGCTGTTGACGCCGCGATGCTGCTCGGGTGAATCGCGATAGTAGAAGAACCAGACCGCGGACCAGACGAGACCGAGAACGGCGAAGGTGAGAAAGGGCATGCGCCAGCCATAGCGGAGGATCATCCAGACCACGAGCGGTGGGGTGATAGCGGCGCCCAGTCGCGATCCGGCATGCGTGATGCCTTGCGCGAAGCCGCGCTCGGCGGGAAGCATCCAGCGGGACAGAGATCGCGTGGCGATAGGGAACGCGCCGGATTCGCCGACGCCAAAGACGAAGCGAATGGCGACCATGGATGCGGCGCTCCACGCGAACGTGGTGAGGGAGGTGAATATGCTCCACCAGGTGACGATAATTGCGAGCGCGCGGCGGGGGCCGATTTTGTCGCCGAACCAGGCGCCGGGGAGTTGGAAGAGCGTGAAGCCCCAGCGAAAGCTGGCCAGGATCCAGCCAACGGTGATGAGCGAGAAGCCGAATTCTTTCTGGATGAGCGGCATGGCCGACGCAATGACGGTGCGGTCCATGTAGGTGATCATGTAGACCGCGACGGTAAGGGCCAGGACGGCGTGGCGGGCGCGAGTGGGGCGCTGAGGGCGGGGGCTTAGGCGGCGTAGACGCGACAGCGGCAGTTATGGGACGAGCTTCTGGTGCGGTTGGCATCATCGGCGCGGACGATCCGAAGGGGCATCATAGCAGGGTGGATTGGGGGATTGGGGATTGGGGTGTGCGTAGATTCTCGATACCTGTTAAGCTTGGGGCGCGGTTGTTTGCCCACCCGGGTCAAGATTGGAGCCCCATAAATGTCTAAGATGAGCGGTGACTCTGCCCGTTTCAACAAGATTAAGTCGCGCAGGGTGGTGCATCGCGCCCGGATGCGACTGTTGCGCGCGGAACTCGCTGCGGGGAAGATCCCGCCGGGTTCAGCGGTGGAAAAACCAAAACCGTAAACGGCTAGCGCGCGTTGTCGTGATGCTCTAGGTTGACGTAATGGCCGGCGTCGTTATCGACGCAAGGTGGCATTTCGCCGAGCGCGTCTGGCTGCAGCGTCAACGTACGCGTGATGGTCCAAGGTTTCACGAGAATTTCGGGATCGTCCGCCATCATTGAGTACTGGATTGTGTCTCCCACTCGCCGCAACCGTTCGGTTACGTGGAGCTTGGGGCTGTGATAAAAGCCGTTGTCGGCGAGCCATGTGTCGTCAGTCAACCGAATCACATCCACAACCAGCGTGTCGCCGTCCCATTTAGCCACCGAGTCGCCATTATAGGTTGCCTCCGCTTCCGGATCCGTGCTGTGATGGCCGCCCACTGGAATCACTCGCCAATGATTCCCTGTCAAGTCCGCATATAGGAACACGAGCTGTTTGGATGTCTGCACGATTTCCTGCGGCGGGCCAATCCGCGGCACTCCCGGGGGCATGCAGTGCAAAGTGTGATCTTCTTTGACCTGATTGTCATTCAAGAATTTCACCTTTGCCACGAACTGGCTCTTGTATTCCGGTTCGGGATCGGGCTTCGCTTGCGGCGCAGGCGCACTCCCGGCCTGAGAGCGCGGTACAGAGTTTCCAAAATCGATCGCAAAAGAATTTTCGCCCACCTTGCCTACCAATCCGCCGAAGTAGTGATGCCATACGCCATTCAAGTCGGCATGGCCGTCGGCCATTTTGGGCGTCGGCTTGGACGCGGCATCCGGGTATCGAGAGGCCTCAATGGCGTAGCTGGTGGCCGGTGGGCCGTAATTTGCTTGGCCAAAAGCAGTCACCGGGACTATCAGGGCCGCCGCCAGCCCAACGCTAACGGTTCCCACGGTATAAATGGCTAAACGGAATTCCATAGGTTTCCTCCCCTTTGTCATCGCTATTTCGCCGGAGCCGGAGCCGGCGCAGTGCCGCCTCCGAGATTATAGAAATGTCCATCCGGATAGGTCAGCCTGAGCAAGAACCCGAAGCCATCGGTGCCGTCTTTCGCCGGATATGCGGTAACGGTAGCCTCTGAGCCGTCGGTCAACTTGTCCTTTGTCAGGCCGCTATTCTTGAAGAACATGGGGGGCAGCGATTGCAGCCTCCAGGTGGTGACCTTTCCAGTTTCATCCTTCGCATCAAAGTAAACGAAGATGTGTGGATTTACCCAATCGACTTTGGACACAACGCCCTTCAAAGTAACCACTTTGCCCGAGTCGAACTCGGCCGACACCGCGTGATGCGCAATCAATGGCAACGCGCAAAATAACGCTGCTGCCGCGGCGATCGCCCGGCTCTTGATTCTCATTGGATCTCCTTCGTAGGGGGGCGGCACCCCATCCCCTCCTAGGTTCGATTCACTTAGGTATATCGTTCAGCCCCAATGAAGTCAAGCGGGTGGGGGCCTCCGAATCAGGGGCGCCAGGCCTATTTATGCAGCTCCGCCGGTGGCGGAGGGGGTGGCGCTCCAAATGGAGGAGGCGGTGCGGCCGCCTTGGGCATCGGCTCTTTCCATCCAATTCGAAGACGAACAGCAGGGGCGGAGTGTCGATTTTGTCGTTAGTGGATCCAGCGGCCATGACGGAACGGCCAAGCCCGCCCATCAAGGCGACGTACTGTTTCCCGTCGACCATGTAAGTAATGGGCGGACCCATGCCGGTGCGGCCGGTCTGCAGCTCAAACAGCTTCTCGCCCTTATCGGCGCTGTAGGCCAGCAGCCGGCCATCGTTGATCACCTGGAAGACCAGATTGCCGGCCGTGGTGACCACGCCGCCACCGATGCCGCCGCCGCCCGGCGTGCGCCAGACCAGCTTCTGGGTCACGGGATCCCAGGCCTGCAGCACTCCGCGCTCTTTGCCCAAAGGCGCCGGGCCCGATGAAGGGCATCGAGTTCGGGCGTTCGGTAAGAAACGCCGCCGCGAGTCCGGTATCGCCATAGGGCGCGGGAATCACTTTGTCGCCGGCGGCGTAAGTCCAGCTCCCGTAGGTGGTGGGAATGTAGACCAGGCCGGTAGCCGGGTTAAAAGACATCGGCGCCCAGTTGTGTGCGCCGCCCGCAGTGGGAAATATGGTCATCGGCTCCTTGTCGTAGAAAGCTTCCTTGTTGATCATGGGGCGGCCCGATTCGTCGAAGCCGTGCATCCAGTTCACCTGCGTGTAGGCTTGCCCCGAGATGAACTCGCCAGTGATGCGATCCAGCACATAGAAGATGCCGTTCTTGGGCGCCTGCATCAGCACTTTGCGCGGCGGCCGTTGATGGTAAGGTCGGCCAGAATCATCTGCTGAACGTTGTCGTAATCCCAGTTGTCGTTGGGCACCGCCTGATAGTGCCACTTCAGCTCGCCGGTGGATACTTTCACGGCAAGGATGGAAGCGGTGTAGAGATTGTCCACGTTCTGCGCGCCGCGAAACTTCTGCACCCAGGGTTCGGCGTTGCCGGTGCCGACGTAAATCAGGTCGGCTTCGGGATCGTAGGCCATGCCGTCCCACACCGATCCGCCGCCGCCCATTTTGTAAAAATCGCCGCCCCAGGTTTTCGCGGCTTTGCGCATGGCTTCGTTTTCGTAGGGGTTGGCAGGGTTGCCGGGGACGGTGTAGAAGCGCCAGGCGCGATGGCCGGTGGCGGCGTCGTAGGCGTCGAAGAAGCCGCGAATGGGATGGTCGCCTCCGGCCACGCCGATCAGCACCTTGCCGTTGGCGACGCGCGGCGCCATGGTGATGGCGTAATAATCCTGCGGAAACGCCACGCGCGATTCCCAGATCACTTTGCCGGTCAGCGCATTCAAAGCTTCCAGCCGGCCGTCGATGATGGGCGCGAAGATCATGCCGTTATAGATCGCCAGGCCGCGATTGACGATGCCGCAGCAGATCTTGGGGCGGACCGCGGTCTGATTCACTTCCGGGTCCCAGCGCCAAAGCTCCTTGCCGGTGCGGGCATCCAGAGCGAACACGACGCTCCAATTGGTGATGCCGTAAATGGTGTTGTTCCAGACTAGCGGCGTGCCTTCCTGATTGCTGCCGCCGGCGCCGAGCACGTAGGTCCAGGAGAGGCCGAGCCGGCTGACGTTGGAAGTGTTGATCTGGTTCAGCGGGCTGTAGCGCGTTTCGCCCTGGGAACGCCCGTAGCTGAGCCAGTCCCCGGGAGCGTGTCCTGGGACGTGCCGGCGTTGCTCAAAACCTTGGCATCCACCGACGGGCTGGCAGCCTGTTGCGCAGCAGCGTGCCCGAAGCCGATCGACGTAAGGCCGATAGTCGTAAGAACCAGTGCACGAGCGCGCGTGCAGCGATCCTCTGGTGTTTCAAGCTGACCCATGAACAATCTCCTTCGAGCGGTCACCTGCTTCGAGTCAATGCAGGCGACTCCAACTCGACCTGCGGAAGCGGAAGCCGAATTTATTCTAGCCTATCAAATGCCTCGATGCGGAGGCGGCGCACGGAAGCGGGCCGCACGTTGCGTAATTAGAGCAGGTGTTTTATACAGACGGCAGTTTAGCATTGCGTTTACAATCGAGAGCTCTGCTCTCCCGAATCGCCTATTGAGTCGATATGCGGTATTCAGCGGCAATATCATTGGCTTTGCTATCCAGCCTGGCTGGCATGGCGCAGGAGCTTGATCAGCACACCATCAAGTCAAATCTCGAGTACCGGCTTAGCAGAGGCGACTTGCCAAAGCTTTCGCTGGGTGTCGAGAAGCCGAAGAACGTAGAAGTGACCGCTGGCAGCGAAGAGCTGTTGCAACGTTGTCTGAGCGATCCGGTGACGTGGTCGCAAGACCCGCTTATTTTTCGGCTGGCGCATGCTCACGCCGCGTCCATCCAAAGCTGCCGCGAAAACAGCTCCCCCTCCATGCACGTCATCTTTCGAAAGGTGGGTGATGAACCGTTAGAGGCCTGGGTGCATTTTGACGGACACGGAGCTCAAACGTCGGGCAGCCGGATGGCCCATTTGGGCGAATTCCTGTATCACAAAGTTACACTTCAGAACAACGATCAAGAGCGGATGTTTGAGAACCTCGAGCGCTCGTTTTCGCACCCGCTTGGGACACCTCAGGACCCGGCAATCTCGCTTACCGCGCGCGATCGATTGACGCTCTTCACCGATAAGACAGTCACTGAGGTGCAGCCATATGCCTCAACCCTGGTTTCTTCAGCCGCATTGATGCTGATCAGTTCAACTCGTATTTGGGGCCGGGGCACCGACGACTATACCAACCATCTGGTTGCCTCCTTCAGCCAAAGGCTGGTGACGTATGGGCTTCAAAGCGGCGCGGCCGCGGCCCTGCACGAAGACTTACGTTACCGGCCGTCGCTCAGCCGTAACGTCTGGAAGCGCTCCGGGCACGCACTCTTCAGCACGCTGGTGCTCGAAACACCGCGCGGCAACGACATCGCGTTTGCCAACATCGTGGCCGCGTTTGGCGGCGCAGCGGTGATGAACGCCGGACGCCCCGGGCGCGAGGACTCCAGTTCCCCAGGCATCTGGAAGCTCAGTGGACGGAATTTCTTAGGGTTTGCCGAAGTCAATCTTTGGAGCGAATTTAAACCGGACATCAAGCATCTGCTTCGGAGCAAAGTGCTCCGTCGGCCATGATCGGCGCGTCATTACAGAGTGTGTCTCAAGCGGCCAGCGCGTGTCTCAAGCGGCGTCGATCAGTTCATCCCAAGCGAGAGCATGACCAAGTGCACGTTTCACTTCGGAGTGGCGGCGCGGGAGCAGCTGGCCGATTCGCTCTAGGAGCGCTGAACGGGGAACTGTTCTTAGGTTGTCGCAGTTAGCGACGCATTGCGAGGGCAGCCCCTCCGTGCGGCCCAGCGGCACTTCGACGGCAATGCGGCGAATGGTGGATGTCACCTCAACGGCTATGAACTTGTTCAGATAGGAATACGCTTCGTTCCGGCTTAGAAGCAGGACCGGGCGGCGGCCGGCGGGTTTGGGCAAAGACGCCCACCAAACCTCGTACTGCTTCACGGTTTCCATTCCTCGGCGGAGGACCAGTCGTCGGCCTCGGCTTCCGAATCAGGCTGTTCCACGTAGGCCCGCCGGGTACGTTCCTCTTCGGTCTCCCGAATGGCTTTGCGAATGGCCGATCGCACAAATTCCGCCCGTTGCCGTTTGGCCGCCGGGGCGATCCGATTCAGGGCACGATAGGTAGGTTCATCGATCTGCACGAGCAGCGATTTCATATGATCTTACTATATCAAATACATATATAGAGGTTGATACTAGGAGTCACGCAAGTCAATTGCATGAGCGCTAGAAGGATTCGGGCGTGCCGTTAAAGCGGTAGCCGACCCACGGTTCGGTGGTGACCAATACGGGGTGGTCGGGATCGGATTCGATCTTCTTCCGCAGATTTCGAATGAACACGCGCAGATAGTCCACCTGATCGCCGTAGTCGGGACCCCAGACCGCCTGCAGAAGTTCGCGGTGCGCCACGGCTTCATTGGCGTGGCTGGTGAGATACCGCACCAGGTCGAGCTCCTTGGGGGTGAGATGGCTGGTACGAACGCCATTGAAGGCGGTGCGGCGGGCGAAATCGATCACTACATTGCCCACTCGAATACGAACCGGGGAGGATTGGGCCGACGCTGGAACCCGTCGCAGCGCCGAGCGGATGCGAGCCAACAGCTCGGGTGTGCTGAACGGCTTGTTGACGAAATCGTCGGCCCCCGCATCCAGGCATTCCACTTTATCGGCCTCGGTATTGCGCACGGTGAGCATAATGATTCCTACGCCGCTGCCAGCGCGGATTTCGCGGCAAGCCGCCAGGCCTCCCATGCCGGGCATGTTCACGTCGAGCAGCACCAGGTCAGGATGATAATCGCGCAGTTTCTCGATCGCTTCTTCGCCGGTTTTGGCGTCATCCACCTCGTATCCGGCGCCGGTGAGAGCGGTACGCATGATGCGGCGGATCTGGGGTTCGTCGTCCACCACCAGGATGCGTCCGGAGCTCACTGGCGCGCTCCCTGGCGGTCAGGCGTTTCCGTCACCGACGTTGGCGTCTGGGAGGCTTGCCCCAGGGGCAGCGATATGCGAAAAGTGGTTTCTCCCGGACGGCTGGTTACGGTGAGCTCGCCGTGATGCGCCTGCACGATGCTGTTCGCAATGGCGAGACCAAGGCCAAAACCGGGGACTTGATTCTTAACGGAGGGGCTGCGATAAAATCGCTCAAACAGACGGCCCTGTTCTTGTTGTGGAATTCCCTGCCCCCGGTCGGTGATGTCGAAGTTGACGGCGCCGCCGCCATTGGACAAGGGACCGTTGGACAAGCGGACCGTGATGGGAGAGCGCGCGGGCGAATACTTGAGCGCATTGTCCAGCACCTGCTTGAGCGCCAGCTTCAGCAGCCGGCGGTCGAGCTGGAGCGGAGGCAGCGATCCCTCCGAGTGAATTTCCAAAGGCCGGTTATCAATCTGCGTGTTAAGCGCTGCCAGCACGTCCTCCAAGAGTTCCCTGGGATCGGTCAGCTGGCGCCGCACTTCGATGTGGTCGGACTCCAGGCGCGCCATGTCCACTGCGTCATCAATAAGCGCCTGCAGGCGCCGCGCCTCCTCGTCGGCTATTTCGAGCAATTCGGTCCGGCTCTCAATGGGTTGATCGGGTGACGACAACAACGACGTGGTGGCGGCGCGGATGGAAGTGAGCGGTGTCTTGAATTCGTGCGACATGGCGTCGATGAGCGTGGTGCGAAGCTGCTCGCTGCGGCGCGCGGCCTCCACCTGATGAGCCAGGTCCTGCGCGCGGGCGCGTTCCAGTCCGATGGCGATGAGATTACTGATGCCCTGCAAAACCGAGTCTTGCATGAACGCGCCTGGGTTGGCAAAAACGATGGCAAAACTGGCGATCGGTTCCGATCCCAGGCGGACTGCGGTGATTACCCGCCGGCGCTCGGGATCGAAGAAGGATGTGCCCTGGGAGGCGGCATCGCGCAACTGATCCTCCAGGGCTTTGAAATCCTCACCCTGGAAGTCCGACGGGCCAGCGCGGTGGATCTCGCCGGTGCGCCGGTCATAGAGCACGGCGGCGTGCAGCCCGAAAACTTCCGCCAGTTTGCGCGCAAGCTGTTTAGCGACCGGCTCCACCGGATCGATGAGCAGGATGGCGCGGCTGAAAGTGTACAGGCGTTCGATATCGCGCTGGCGATCCACCGCGTCCAGGGCCTGCTTCTTCACGCGCGCCGAGAGACGGCTGGTGATGAGCGCGGTGGCGAGAAAGCTGAAGAGCGCCACCCAGTTCTGCGGATCGGCGATGGTGAACTTTCCAATGGGCGGCAAAAAGAAAAAGTTGAAGGCGAGCGTGGCGGCGACAGAAGCTAGCGTGGCTTCGGCCAGGCCCCAGGTGCTGGCGACGACTAACACCAGCAGCAAATAAGCGAAGCCAACCGTGGTAGGATTGTGCGGAATTACCGCATACGCGCTGAACGTAGCAACCGCCACGCTCGCGAGCGAAACCAGCAGGCGCAGTGCAAGCCGAGTGGATGGAGACATCCCTGGGCTATTTTAGCGCCGCGCAGATTTCGCGGCACACTCGATCACTGGTGGCGGGCGCAAGCAGGATGCCGTTGCGGTAATGGCCGTAGGCCAGCCACAGGCGGCTGGAATCTACGCGTCCGATGCGCGGGGCGCCGGCGGCATCAGTCCCGCTGGCGGCATTAGTCCCGCTGGCGGCATTAGTCCCGCTGGCGCCGAGGGCGGGGCGGAAGCCGACCCAGGCGGATTCGGGTTGGAGCGCTGCCAGAGCCGGAACCAGGGCGCCCACGCGAGCCGCGACCTCCGAAACAATTTGGGGATCTATTGTGCGATCATATCCGGCGTCTTCGGTGGTGGAACCGGCGATGGTGAATCCATCCGAGCGCTGCAGAACATAGGTGTGATCGTAACGGACTGTGGCGGCCAGCGATCCGGCGGGGAGGCGATAGCCGAGCAGGTGGCCTTTCATCGGAAAAGAGCGCGCCAGCGCGTAGGGCTGGTTGTCAATTCTGACGTTCATGCCGCCGCTCCAGGCGCCGGCGGCGAGGACGGCGAAGAGCGACTCGACCGCACCGCTGGCGAGACACGCGCGGACGCCGGTGGACGTGGCAGACATCGCAGTGACGCGCGAATCTTCCTGGATGACCGCGCCGCGCGCGAGGCAAGCAGCGCGGAGGGCGGCCATCAGAGCAGAAGGATTGACGACGGCCTCCTCGGTGTAATGGATGGCGCCCACAGCGTCGGGGCGGACTAAAGGAACGAGCGCCCGGATTTCGTCGCGAGTAAGAACCGTGGAGGGAATGCCGGCAGACCGTTGTGAGGCGGCGCGCCCGGAGAGCGATTCGAGCTCGGCTGTGGTGAGAGCGATCTGAACCGCGCTGGTATGGCGGAGCTCGATCGGAAGGCCGCTGTCGGCCTGGAGCGCGTCGACGAAACCGTCGTACTTCGCCAGACTGCCGATGGCGAAATCGAGCAGGGGCGAGGCTTGGTCGAATTCGCCGCCGGGCGAGAGCATGCCGGCCGCCGCGGAACTGGCTTCGGAGCCGATTTTGGCGGAGGCATCCAGGAGCAGGACGCGGACTTGATTGCAGGCCAGCCGCCAGGCGATGGACGCGCCGATGACGCCGCCGCCGGCGATGATGACGTCGAAGTCAGCGGCGTTCATGCGCTTCGTCCCGGGTGAAACGCTGGGACGCGTCGATCCGGCCACCCAGGTCGTCGGGGAGGCGCTTCCACTCTTCGTAGGCGCGCCAATAGGCGTCAGCCCCTTCCTTTGCGAGTAACCGGCCGATCAGCTTTGAGAGCGAGGCCCCTTCGTCCGCGGCTCTTCTGCGCGCCCAGAGCAGGACTTTGGGATCGAGTGTGATGGTGATTCTTCGGGGCACGGCATCAGTGTAACGCGACCGCTGGAGTCTTTGGTCGACAAGAAGTCTACGCCTAGGCGCCCCGCTAAGCGCCCGATATGCAGCCGATCCGAGCCCGATCCGCTACCAAAAGAGGTGCGTTGCTGCTCGACGCGAGGTGTTCGGCGACGCGACACGGGGCTAAAAAGGCGGACCTCGAAAGGCCCGCCTTGGATTTTGCAGTTCGCTTGATTATTCTGCCAGCGCCGGCTCTTCGCCCGGCTCTTCGGTCAGGCCGCCCGCGTAGATGGTCCGGGCCTCGTCTTCGTAACCGCCCAGGTCGCCGGCCAATGAAACTTCTTCCGCGATGGCCTCTTCCTCCACCACGTCTTCGCCCGCGATCTTCACGCCGCGATAGTATTCCATGCCAGTGCCGGCTGGGATCAACCGGCCCATGATCACGTTTTCCTTCAGGCCGCGGAGGTAATCCACCTTGCCGTTGATGGCGGCTTCGGTGAGCACGCGCGTGGTTTCCTGGAAGGACGCCGCCGAGATGAACGAGTCTGTCGAGAGCGACGCCTTGGTGATACCCAGCAGCACCGGTTTCCCGGTGGCCGGACGGCCGCCCGCATCCACAACGCGCGCATTCTCTTCGCGGAACTTGAACTTGTCCACCACTTCCTCGGGGAGGAACTCGGTGTCGCCGATGTCATCCACTTTCACCCAGCGCATCATCTGCCGAGAGATGACTTCCAGGTGCTTGTCGTTGATGTTGACGCCCTGCAGACGGTACACTTCCTGGATTTCATTGACCAGGTACTTCTGCAGTTCTTTTTCGCCGAGCACGGCCAGGATGTCGTGCGGATTGCGCGGACCGTCCATCAAAGGATCGCCCGCCTTCACCCGCTCACCCTCCTGCACGTTGATGTGGACGCCGCGCGGAATGTTGTAATCCTTCTGCTCGCCGTCGTCGGCCGTGATGCTGATCTTGCGCATGCCTTTGGCCACTTCGCCGTAGCGCACGATGCCGTTGATCTCCGCGATGATGGCCGTTTCGCGAGGTTTGCGGGCCTCGAACAGCTCCACCACGCGCGGCAGACCGCCGGTGATGTCTTTGGTCTTGGTAGTGGCGCGGGGGATCTTCGCGATCACGTCGCCCGCGTGAGCATCTTCGCCATCCGTCACCATGAGGTGAGCGTGGGTGGGCATGAGGTAGCGTTTTTCGTCCGAGCGGGAGCCGCCGTCGGGCCGCATGATGACGGTGGGGATGCGCTTTTCATCGATGGAATCGGTAACCACCCACTGCGACATGCCGGTGATCTCGTCCACCTGCTCTTGCAGCGTGGTGCCTTCCGTGAGGTCCTTGAAGTGAACTTTACCGCTGACTTCGGTGAGGATGGAGAAGGTGTACGGATCCCATTCCAGCAGGATCTGATTGTTCTTCACCTTGGCGCCGTCTTCAAACAGCACCTTGGCGCCGTACACAACCGGGTAGCGCTCCTTCTCGCGGCCCTTCTCATCGATAATCGCGAGGATGCCGTTGCGGTTCATCGCAATCAGTTCGCCCTTGGCGTTGCGAACCGTGGTCACACCGATGAATTTGACGAAACCGTCCGAGTTGGCATCCTGCTTGGATTGCTCGCTCGATCCGGTGGCCGTTCCGCCGACGTGGAAGGTTCGCATGGTGAGCTGCGTTCCCGGCTCGCCGATGGACTGCGCCGAGATGATACCCACCGCTTCGCCGCGCTCCACCATTCTGCCGGTCGCAAGATTACGGCCGTAACAGAGCTGGCAAACGCCGCGCTTCGATTCGCAGGTCAGCACCGAGCGGATCTTCACGCGCTCGATACCGGCCGCCTGGATCGCGCCCGCCAGGTCTTCGGTGATTTCCTTGTTGAGCCCGACGATCAGGTTGCCCTCATAGTCGAACTGGTCTTCCAGCGCCACGCGGCCGACGATGCGGTCGCGCAACGGCTCGATAATTTCGCCCGATTCGATAATAGGCTCCACGTAAATGCCGTCGCTGGTGCCGCAATCGGTTTCGGTGATGATGACGTCCTGCGCCACGTCGCACAGGCGGCGGGTGAGGTAGCCGGAGTCGGCCGTTTTCAGCGCCGTATCGGCCAAGCCTTTGCGCGCTCCGTGCGTGGAAATGAAGTACTGCAACACGTCCAGGCCTTCGCGGAAGTTGGCGGTGATGGGCTGCTCGATGATTTCGCCGGAGGGCTTGGCCATCAAGCCGCGCATGCCGGAAAGCTGGCGGATCTGCTGTTTCGATCCGCGCGCGCCGGAATCGGCCATGATGTAAATCGGATTCAGGTAACGGCCGGTGCGGTCGTCTTCCTCCATGGATTTGAACATTTCCTCGGCCACGCGTTCGGTGACCTTGGACCAAATCTCGATGATCTTGTTGTAGCGCTCGCCCTGGGTGATAGCGCCTTCCTGATACTGCTGCTGGACTTCGATGACCGCCTTCTCGGCGTCCTTCACCAGCTTGGGCTTCTCTTCGGGCACCACCATGTCGTCGATGCCGATGGAAATACCGGCTCGCGTGGCATAGAGGAAGCCGAGCTTCTTCACCTCATCCAGCATCTGGACGGTAATCTGCAGCCCGTACTTCAGGTAGCAATACTGCACCAGCTGGCTGAGGCCCTTCTTCTTCAGCAGTCCATTGATGAAGGGCATTTCGTTCGGCAACACGTCGTTTAAGATGACGCGGCCGACCGTGGTGTCCATGTACTGCTTGTTGAACTCGATCGGCTCGGTGTGCATGACGTTCTGATTGTCAAACGCCTTGATCAGGTCGATCACGCGGCCGGTGTGGCGCAGCTTGATGGGCGAAAGCGTTTCCACCTCGCCCATTTCGAGCGCGATGAGCACGTCGTCGCTGGATGCGAAGGTGCGGCCCTCGCCCTTGGTGCCGGGACGCGCTTTGGTCAGATAGTACAGGCCCAGAACCATGTCCTGCGTCGGCACCGCGATGGGCGCGCCATGCGCGGGCGAGAGGATATTGTTGGACGCCAGCATCAAAGTGGAAGCTTCGATCTGCGCTTCGGGCGACAGCGGAATATGGACGGCCATTTGGTCGCCATCGAAATCGGCGTTGAAAGCCGTACACGTCAGCGGGTGCAGCTTGATGGCCTTGCCTTCGACAAGCACCGGCTCAAAAGCCTGGATGCCGAGGCGGTGCAGCGTGGGCGCGCGGTTGAGCAGGATGGGATGATCCTTGATGACCTCTTCGAGAATGTCCCAAACCACCGGGTCCTGCTGCTCCACCAATTCCTTGGCTTGCTTGATGGTGGTGCAATGGCCGCGCTGTTCCAGGCGATGATAGATGAACGGCTTGAATAGCTCCAGCGCCATCTTCTTCGGCAGGCCGCATTGATGGAGCTTCAGCTCGGGGCCAACCACGATGACGGAGCGGCCGGAATAATCCACGCGCTTGCCGAGCAGGTTCTGGCGGAAGCGGCCCTGCTTGCCCTTGAGGGTATCGGAGAGCGACTTGAGCGGGCGGTTGTTGGCGCCACGCAGAACGCGGCCGCGGCGGCCGTTGTCGAACAAGGCGTCGACGGCTTCCTGCAGCATGCGCTTTTCATTGCGAACGATAACGTCGGGCGCGTGCAGCTCAATCAGCTTCTTCAGCCGGTTGTTGCGGTTGATCACGCGGCGGTACAGGTCGTTCAAATCGGAAGTTGCGAAACGGCCGCCATCCAGCGGGACCAAAGGACGAAGCTCGGGAGGAATCACCGGGATCACGTCCAGGATCATCCACTCGGGCTTGTTGCCGGACTTGCGGAAGCTCTCCACCACGCGCAGCCGCTTGGCGTATTTCAGCTTCTTCTGCTGCGAAACCTCGGTCTTCATGCGCTCGCGGATTTCCAGGCTGAGCGCTTCGACGTCGACTTTCTTGAGCAGCTCCTTGATGCCCTCGGCGCCCATCATGGCGACGAACTTGCCCGGGAATTCCTGATCCAGCTGGCGCTTGCGCTCGTCGGTGATCACTTCGCCGCGCGAAAGTTCGGCCACTTCGCCGGGATCGACGATCACGAAAGCTTCAAAATAGAGGACGCGCTCCAGCTCGCGCAGCGTGATATCGAGCAGGTAGCCGATTCTGCTGGGCAGGCCCTTGAAGAACCACACATGCGAGCAGGGGCTGGCCAGTTCGATGTGGCCCAGGCGCTCGCGGCGGACGCGCGACAGCGTTACTTCGACGCCGCACTTATCGCAGATAACGCCGCGATGCTTCATCCGCTTGTATTTTCCGCACAAACACTCCCAGTCGGCTATGGGACCAAAGATGCGCGCGCAAAACAGCCCGTCGCGCTCCGGCTTGAAGGTCCGGTAATTGATGGTTTCCGGCTTGGTGACTTCCCCATGCGACCAGCTTCGGATCTTTTCCGGAGAGGCGAGACTGATCCGGATGGAATCGAAGTCGGCGATCAAATTTGCTCTGTCATACGGAGAGGATCGATACATGTAATCTCCTTATAAATACGCTTCATTGGCCATTAGATGAACAGCGATTCACACAGAAATTCGAGATCGGCGTTCATCTGCGTTTATCTGTGGCCAATTTAGTCTGCCGCCAGAGCCGTATCCAGGATCTCCCGCGGCTTCTTCATCAACTCCACATCCAGGCACAGCGACTGCAACTCGCGGATCAGGACGTTGAATGACTCCGGCACGCCGGGTTCGGCGGCCGCTTCTCCCTTGACGATCGCTTCGTAAATCTTGGCGCGTCCGTACACATCGTCGGACTTGGCCGTTAGCAATTCCTGCAGAACGTAGGCGGCGCCATACGCTTCGAGCGCCCACACTTCCATTTCTCCGAAGCGCTGTCCGCCGAACTGGGCCTTGCCGCCCAGCGGCTGTTGCGTGATGAGTGAATAAGGACCGATGGACCGGGCGTGGATCTTGTCGTCCACCAGGTGCGACAGCTTGAGCATGTAGATATAGCCTACGGTCACGGGTTGTTCGAATGCCAGCCCGGAGAGGCCATCCCAAAGCTGGACCTTACCGGAGCTCGGCAGGTCGGCCTGCTTCAGTTGCGCCTTGATATCTTTTTCGGTTGCTCCATCGAATACCGGCGTTGCGAAATGCAGACCGAGAGCGTGCGCCGCCCAGCCCAAATGCGTTTCCAAAATCTGGCCGACGTTCATGCGGGAAGGAACGCCCAGAGGATTGAGGACGATTTCCACCGGCGTGCCATCGGGCAGATACGGCATGTCCTCTTCGGGAACGATGCGCGCGATCACACCCTTATTGCCGTGCCGGCCAGCCATCTTATCGCCCACCGAAAGCTTGCGCTTCATGGCGATGTAGCACTTCACCAGCTTGATGACTCCGGGAGGCAGTTCGTCGCCCTTACGGAGCTTGGCGATCTTCTCTTCGGTGATCTTTTCGAGCACCGCTATCTGGCGCGAGGTCATCTCCTCGATTTCGTCGATCTGCTCGTTGAGGCGGACGTCTTTGTTGGCGAACTTGACGCGCTTCAAATCGCGAGCGCGCAGCTTTTCCACTACGTCGCGGGTAAGATGCAGACCCTTCGACACCAGCTTCTTATTGGTCTTTTCATCGTGCAGGTCGGCCAGTACTTCTTTGCCTTCCAGCAGATCGGTGAGGCGCTTGGCGCGCTCGTCGTTCAAAATGCGCTTCTCGTCTTCCAGGTTCCGGTGCAAACGCTCGATCTGCCATTCGAGAATGGATTTGGAGCGCTCGTCCAGATCGGCGCCCTTACGGGAGAAGACCTTGCAATCGACGACGGTTCCCTCGATTCCCGGCGGGCAGTACAGCGAGGCGTCTTTCACGTCGCCGGCCTTCTCGCCGAAGATCGCGCGCAGCAATTTTTCTTCGGGCGTGAGCTGGGTTTCGCCCTTGGGCGTCACTTTACCCACCAGGATGTCGCCCGGCTTCACCGTGGCGCCGATGCGAATGATGCCGCTTTCGTCCAAATTACGGAGAAATGCTTCGGCGATGTTCGGAATATCGCGCGTAATTTCCTCGGGACCCAGTTTGGTGTCCCGAGCTTCGATCTCGAATTCTTCAATGTGGATGGAAGTGTAGTAATCTTCCTTGACCAGCTTCTCCGACACCACGATGGCGTCTTCGAAGTTGTACCCGCGCCAGGGCATGAAGGCCACCAGCACGTTGCGGCCAAGAGCCAGCTCGCCCATGTCGGTGCAAGGACCATCGGCCAGCACATCGCCCTTCTTCACCCGCTGGCCCTGGGCCACGATGGGCTTCTGGCTGATACAGGTGTTCTGGTTGGAGCGCTTGAATTTGGTGAGCTGATAGATATCGGCGCCCACTTCGCGCGAAAGCTGTCCTTCGTGCGCCCCGCCGCCTTCCACGCGGACGATGATGCGCTCGGAATCCACCGAATCCACTACGCCGGAGCGTTTGCAGATAACGACAGCGCCCGAATCGCGTGCCGTAACGTTCTCCATGCCCGTGCCGACATACGGCGTCTCGGCCCGCAGCAGCGGCACCGCCTGGCGTTGCATGTTCGATCCCATCAGGGCGCGGTTGGCGTCGTCGTTCTCGAGGAAAGGAATGAGACTGGCGGCCACCGAGACCAACTGCTTGGGACTGACGTCCATGTATTCCACTTCGTCTTTGTGCTTCAGCACGAAGTTGCCGGCCTGCCGGGCGTTGACCAGCTCGGGAACGATGTGTCCTTTTTCGTCGAGCTGCACATTGGCCTGAGCGATCAAGTATTTGTCTTCTTCCCATGCCGACAGGTAGTCGCAATGGGCTTCGAATTCGATCGGCTGCTTTTTGGCGCTCAGGTCGCGATTGGCTTTGTCCGCTTCGGAGCGAGTCATCACGTCGCCGACTTTATAAGAAGAGTCGCCCGGATTCAGAATCCTGATTTCATCGATCACCGTGCCCTTCAGCACCCGGCGATACGGGCTCTCGATGAACCCATATTCGTTGATCCGGGCAAAGCACGAAAGCGACGAGATCAGGCCGATGTTCGGGCCTTCCGGCGTCTCGATGGGGCAGATGCGGCCATAATGCGTAGGATGCACGTCGCGCACTTCGAATCCGGCGCGCTCGCGTGACAGACCGCCTGGTCCAAGAGCCGAAAGACGGCGCTTGTGGGTGATCTCCGACAGCGGGTTGGTCTGATCCATGAACTGCGAGAGCTGGCTGGATCCGAAGAACTCGCGGATGGCGGCCATTACGGGCTTGGCGTTCACCAGGTCGTGCGGCATGGCCGTCGACATTTCCTGATACACCGACATCTTTTCTTTAATGGCGCGCTCCATGCGCACCAGGCCGATGCGGAACTGGTTTTCGAGCAGCTCGCCCACCGCGCGAACCCTGCGATTGCCCAGGTGATCGATGTCATCCACGGCGCCGATGCCGCGGCGCAGCTTCAGCAGGTACTTGATGGTGTCGATGAAGTCCTTCTGATCGAGCGTGCGTTTGTCGAGCGGCGCGGCGTCGATCTTGTCGTACAGCTTGATGTTGAACTTCATGCGGCCCACGCGCGAAAAGTCGTACTTGCGCGGGTCGAAGAACATGCCCTGGAACAGCTGCGTGGCAGTGTCGAGAGTGGGTGGATCGCCCGGGCGCAGCTTGCGGTAGATTTCGAGCAGCGCGTCGTTCTGGCTCTTGACCGGATCTTTTCGCAGGGTGACCGAAACCACGTTGCCCGTGTCGTCACGCTCGGGGAAGAAGACTTCAAACGACGTGATGCCGTTCTCCATCACCTTATCGACGTTCGTGAGTTCCTGATTGGCTTCCACCAGCACTTCGCCGGTGGACATGTCGATCACGTCGGCCGCGATATAAGCGCCCTGCAGGTCGGCGCGATCCACTTCCACTTGCTCGATCTTGGCCTTGAGAATCGCTTCGTACAGCGACTTGGTGATCTTGCGGCCCTGCGGAACGATGGTTTCGCTCTTGGTCCCGATAGCTTTGGAAAGCTTCAGGCCGATCAGGCTGTCGGAGACCTTCCAGAACAGCTTCTTGTCCTTGATGACGATTTCACTGACGTTGTAGAACGCCTTCAGGATCTCGGCATCGCTCTTGAGTCCCAAGGCGCGCAGGAAAACCGTGCCGTAGAATTTGCGCTTGCGGTCGATACGGACGTACAGCAGGTTTTTGTTGTCGTACTCGAACTCCACCCAGCTTCCGCGATAGGGAATGATCTTGCCCAGGAAATAGCCTTGCGCCGGAACGCGCTCGAAGAACACTCCGGGCGAGCGGTGCAGCTGCGATACGATGACGCGCTCGGTTCCATTGATGATGAAGGTGCCGTTGTCGGTCATCAACGGAATTTCTCCGAAGAAGACCTCCTGCTCCTTGATGTCACGGACCGTCTTGACGCCCGTTTCGGCGTCTTTGTCGTAAACCGTAAGGCGGATGGTTACCTTGAGCGGCGCGGCGTAGGTCATGCCACGCTCTTCACACTCGGCCACGTCGTACTTCAACTGCAGGCCCACTGGATCGCCGCAGCGGTTGCAGAAGGTGACGATATTCTTATTGAACGTTCCGCAGCGGTGGCACAGCACGTCGCCAACATGGAACGGATCGGTTTTGATGGTGGCGCCGCAGCTTGGATTGCGGCAGGTGGAACGCAGGTGGTGCAGCCCCTTCAGGTTACCGCATTTGCACTCCCAGTTACCTATGGCGTAGTCCACGAACTCCAGCTGGCTTAGCCCGCGGAAGTCGGAAATCGGAAACACTGAGTTGAACACGCTCTGCAGGCCGGTATCTTCCCGTTCGCCGGGAAGCAGGTCCATCTGCAAAAACCGTTGGTATGATTTCTTCTGAACTTCAATCAGATTGGGGATCGGGATGGAAGTCTTGATGCGGGAGAAGTCCATTCGCTCGCGCGTAACGACGTTAGCCAGATTTTCCATTTTTACTCCTACGGCCGATGGTCTCTCGACTCATTCTGCAGAACAAACCCCGCAGAATATTTCGCGGTACAAACCGCGAAGAACAAAACCGCTGCCGCCTTCCCGCCTCTGTTCAAGGACGCCTCGGCCCGGATCGGGAGCCAAAGGCCGTAGGGGAAGATCGAAAGCGGGACACTAGACAGCCAGCATCGGAAGACCGCGGCCATACACGCCCAGCGCGCAGAAAAAGAGCAGGGCAAAAACGCGCATGGCAAAGCCCTGTGCCCCTCTCAAGAGAAGGCACACCAAATCCGCAGGATGTTTGGTTCACAAGAGCAAGAATCCGGGTCGGTCTCCGGCCAGTAACAATATAACTTTATCAGACCAGTCTAACTTTCGTCAAATCGGTCCGGGTGGTGGGAACCAAAGGAGTTACCTTCCCCAATCGTTCCAACAAGCTACAAGCGCCTCAGAACGCGTCACGTCCTGAGGCATCTCAGCCAAAAGCAGCCGCGACGGCTGCTATTTCACTTCCACCGTTGCACCGGCGTCGGTGAACTTCTTCCGGATGGTCTCAGCTTCGTCCTTGTTCACGCCCTCTTTGATCGGCTTGGGCGCGCCGTCCACCAGATCCTTGGCTTCCTTGAGCCCCAGGTTGGTGACTTCACGAACCGCCTTGATCACGTTGATCTTGTTCGCGCCAGCCGCGGTCAGGATCACGTTGAATTCGGTCTTCTCTTCAGCCGCCGGTGCAGCCGCCGCCCCAGCGCCCGCCGGAGCCGCCGCCACGCTAGCCGCCGCGGCCGAAACACCCAGCTTCTCTTCCAGCAATTTGACCAGCTGCGATGCTTCCAGCAGCGTCAGCCCTTGAATCTGTTCCGCAATCGCGTTGATGTCCGCCATGATCTTCTTTCCTCTACTCCCTTATTCAAATCTGCTTATTGTGAGAACTTGTTTTCCTTCACCGCCTGATCCACAACCACCGCAAGGTTGCGCCCTACCCCGCCAAGCGTAGTAACCAACCGCTGCGCCGATGCCTGAATCAGGAAAAGAACTTTCGCCAAAATCTCTTCGCGCGATGGCAGAGCAGCCAAGTCTTGAATCGACTTCACGTCGATGGCGCGGCCCTCCACCATTCCAGCCTTGAAAGTAAATGCCGGATTGGCCTTCGCGTAGGCCGTAAGCGCCTTGGCCAGCGCCACCGGATCTTTGCTGGTGTAGGCCATGGACGTCATGCCCACCAGATGACTCATGAGATCTTCGGCCGGAGTGCCTTGCGACGCAATCTCGGCCAAGTTGTTTTTGACAACCTTATAGTGGCCGCCCGCGCCCCGCACCGATTTGCGCAGCTCGAAATCCTGCTGCACGGTCAGCTTCGCGAACCCGGCGAGAAAAATATTCTGCGCGGCTTCGAAATCCTTCTTGAGCTCTTCCAGATCTTTTTCTTTATCCGACTTCTTCTTCATGATGGCTATTCCTCAGTACGGCGCGTCAGATCTGCTTGGCGTTGAACGTCGTGACGTCCAGATGGACGCCCGGGCCCATGGTGGAGCACAGCGTCACGCTCTTCACGTACTTGCCCTTGGCCGCCGCAGGCTTGGCTTTGATTACCGCCTGGATCAGGCTGTCGGCGTTTTCGAGCAGCTTGCCGGTTTCAAAACTCACCTTGCCCACCGGCACGTGAATCACGCCGGTCTTGTCCACGCGAAATTCCACTTTGCCGGCCTTCACTTCCCTGACCGCCGTCGCGATGTCGGTGGTAACCGTGCCGGTTTTGGGATTGGGCATTAGCCCGCGCGGGCCCAGCACCTTGCCGAGACGCCCCACCGAGCGCATCATGTCCGGCGTGGCGATGACGGCGTCAAAATCGGTCCAGCTCTCGCCCTGGATCTTGGCGACCATCTCTTCGCCACCGAATAAGTCGGCGCCGGCCGCCTCTGCTTCGCGCAGCTTGTCGCCGGAAGCGATCACCAGGACTTTCTTGGATTTGCCTAATCCGTTAGGAAGCACTACCGTGCCGCGCACCATTTGGTCGGCGTGCTTGGGATCCACGCCCAGGCGCATGTGCAGTTCAACCGTTTCGTCGAATTTGGTGAACTTGACCTTCTGAACCAGCGGAACCGCGTCGTGGAGGGTGTAGGGGCGTTGCTCTACTTGTTTGGACGCAGCTTCGTACTTCTTACCGTGTTTCGACATACTCCCTCATTGGTGCAGACGGCAGAGACTGACTTCTTAAAGACCCCTGCCTCCCACTGAGATTTAAAATGTATTGCGTTTAAGCGCTACTGCTAAGGTACCAAAGTGGAATCGGGTTTGTCTACCCCACTTACGGCCCAGTAACGGATAATTGTACTATGGACGAACGCGAGGCGATCCGCCGCTGGGTGGAGACCTGGAAAGAAGCCGGCCGGCGCTGGAGGCCATCCAGCGGAAGGAGATCGAGAAGATCGATGTCCTAGAATCCCTGGCCGCGCTCGAGGACGCGTTCAACTACCCCTTGAGAGAGCTTCCCCCGCGACAATCGTCAGGTTTGGTCGAGATGCAGAAGTGGTTCGCTAAGCTGCGCCGATGATCGGTCTGTTCGAATCGGCCAAGCAGCTTCCAGACTTCTCTGATCAACAAGGATGGCGCTCCAGCCTCATCGGAGGAATCGCCATGCTTCGGTGGGGTCAGCATCGAGTCACACGCCACGTCGACATCAACGTCCTAGCAGGTTTTGGCGGTGAGGACCGAATCATAGATGTTCTACTCGCCAACTATCCTGCGCGGCTACCCGACGCACGGGAATTCGCGATTTCGAGGCGCGTCCTTTTGCTGAAGACTCCCGCTGGAACTGGCATCGATGTTTCGCTCGGCGCGCTGCCGTACGAGGAACAGGTTATCGAGCGCGCCTCCTCTTATGCTTTCTCAGCGGGGTTGGAGCTTCGGACATGCTCTGCCGAGGACCTCATCGTTATGAAGCTTTTCGCCTCACGGCCGTTGCACATAAGAGACGCCGAAGGCATCGCGATCAGGAATCGCGGGCACTTGGATTGGTCCTATATCGAAAACCAGCTTCGCCCACTCGCCGAAGTAAAGGGCGACGAAGAAATCATGCGCACGCTAGCACGTCTGCGAGAGACTTGAGAGCCCTGTGAGAACATGGAAAAATGCGAACCTGGAAAAATTGGATCGACGGTAAGTGGGCGGATAGCGCCAGCGGCCAGACGACAGCCATCGAGAATCCCGCCACCGGCGACACGATTGCCCAGGTGCCAAACTCCAATTGCCAGGATGTGGACCGGGCGGTACAGGCCGCCAAGAAAGCCTTTTACGACGGGCGCTGGACTGGGCTCATGCGCGGTGACCGGCAGCGAATGATCTGGCGCCTGGGCGAACTGATAGAGCAGCGGGCGGAAGAGTTTGCCCGCGTCGAATCCGAGAATACGGGCAAGCCGTTCAAGTATCTCAGCCTGGGCATAGACATTCCCGCCGTCATCGACCATCTGCGCTTCTTTGCCGCGTGTACCCGCGACACCTTTGGCGACGAAGCCGGCGAATACCTGCCGAACTACACATCGTTTTTCCGCAGCGAACCGGTGGGCGTGGTGGGACAGATCGCGCCTTGGAACTATCCGCTGGTGATGGCTATCTGGAAGATTGGTCCGGCGCTGGCCGCCGGTTGCACACTGGTGCTGAAACCGGCGCCGGCAACTCCTTTGACCACCTTAATGCTGGCTGAGCTGACCGCCGAAGCCGGCTTCCCTGCAGGAGTTGTAAATGTCATCGCGGGAGACAACGATACGGGACAAAGTATTGTGGAGCACCCGGACATCCGGCTGATCAGCTTGACCGGATCCACCGCCGCCGGAAAAAAGGTGATGGCTACCGCTTCCGCCAGCCTGAAGCGCGTGCATTTTGAGCTGGGGGGCAAGGCGCCGTTCATCGTGTTCGACGACGCCGACTTGGGCCTGGTGGCCAGGAAAGCCGCGATGGCCGCATCCTTCAACACCGGGCAGGATTGCACCGCGGCCACTCGCATTTACGTCACGCCAGGCAAACAGAAGGCAGTCACGGAGGCCGTGGTGGAAGCCATGCGCGCAGTCAAGGTAGGCGATCCCTTCGATGACAGCGTGAGAATGGGTCCGCTCATCTCGAAGGTTCAGCTCGAACGGGTACAAGGATTCGTACAAAGGGCGCGGGCGGCGAGCGCTTCGGTGCTCACCGGTGGCGGATCGCCCGCCGAGACGAACGGACGAGGATATTACTTCGAACCCACCGTAGTGACGAACGTCACGCAGGATTCCGAGATAATTCAATCCGAGGTCTTCGGACCCGTCATCACTGTAAGCTCCATGCGCGATGAAACGGATGCCGTGCGTCTTGCCAACGACGTGTCTTATGGGCTGGCTGCTTCCGTCTGGACCAAGGACATCGGACGAGCCATGAGAATCAGCAAGGACCTCGAGTTCGGGGCCGTCTGGATCAACGATCATCTGGCGCTGGCCTCAGAAGCGCCGCACGGGGGCTTTAAACAGTCTGGCTTTGGAAAAGATCTGTCGCACGAGGCGGTGAAGAACTACAAAATCACGAAGCACGTGATGGTAGCTCATAATTAATTTGGAATGTGCCGCAATATCAAAACTCTTTTCAACTTCGATCCGCCGGTAACGGACGACGAAGTTCGCGCCGCTTCGCTTCAGTTCGTGCGAAAGATCAGCGGCTTTAACAAGCCATCCAAGGCCAACGAACTGTTGTTCCAGGCCGCAGTGGATGAAATCGCCGGCGTTTCGGCTCGCCTGCTCGAATCGCTCGAAACCAACGCGCCACCCAAGAATCGGGAGGACGAGGCGGCCAAGGCCAAAGCTCGCGCGGCGCAGCGATTCGGCGATTAGGCCCGGCCCTGCATCTGAGACTTGGTAGGATACTCAAATATGTCCCTTAACAAAATCCGTTTCGTCGGCCTCCTCCTGGCAGTCGCCGCCGCCGCAACCATCCCGGCCTGTGCGCAGACCGATGTCAAGGCAATCGTGCTGAAGCACCTGAAGACATCGCGCGATTTCACGCTGAAAGTGGCCGCCCAGATGCCGGAGTCGTCTTATGATTTCAAGCTCACGCCGCCGCAGATGAGTTTCGCCGAGCAGATGGTCCATTTGTCGCAGTCGCTGTCGGTCTTCGTCTCGCCGTTCTCCGGTCAACAGCCCAAGCCCGCGAAATCGGCCTCCATGAGCAAGAAGGACGTGCTCGCGTTCATCGGCAAATCTTACGACGGCGCCATTGAACAGGTGTCGAAGCTAACGCCCGAGCAGATCGCAAAAACGTACCAGAGTGAGGAGGGTTCGCTGACAGGCCTGGAGTTGCTCATGGCCATGCTCGATCACTGTACTCACCATCGCGCGTCAGCGGAAATGTATCTGCGCGCCAAGGGCATCACGCCGTCCGAATATCAGTTTTGAACCGCGGCCCCTCATTACTCATCCCGCAGCGCTCGCATCGGATCGATCAGCGAAGCCCGCCGCGCGGGCATGTAAGCAGCCAGCACTGTCACCAGCAAAAGCGGCAGTGCGACGGCCGGCAGCATGACGTAGTTCACGCTTCCTGACAGAATCCAAAGCCCGGCGGTGGCGGTAAGCACGCGGCAGACGATGAAGCTCAGGATCAAGCCAACGGAGGCGCCGGCCGAACCCAGCACCAGTCCTTGCCGCAACACCATGCGCAGCACGCGTTGCCGGTCCGCTCCAATCGCCATGCGGATGCCAATCTCCCGCGAACGCCGGCTCACCGAGTATGCCACTAGCGCGTACAGCCCCACCATGGCCAGCAGCAGGCCCATCATTCCCAGGCTGCTGATCACCGCCACCACGATGTTCGGCGTCTTTACCGCGCGCTGCGTAAAGAAATCCTGCATCGATCGCGCCCCAACGATGGGCATGCTCGGGTCGATCTTACGAACCACTTCCCGCAACACTGGCGCGAGAGTTGCCGCGTCGGGAGCATTCGATTCGGCGAGCACCGTCATATCCGACCTGCCGTGTTGCATGTACGGGAGGTAGATAAAATCCAGCGGCGGCTCCGCAACCCAAACATATTTCCCCGTTTCCGCGATCCCTACCACTTCGACCAGCGGTCCCTTTGCCTCGCGCAGATGGAATCGCTTTCCGAGCGCGTCCTGCCTGGGCCAATAATGCTGCGCAAATTGTGCGTTCACCACCGCCACCAGCGGCGCACCCTCTTGGTCGGTTGTAAGGAAGCCGCGCCCCCTGAGGATACGAACCCCCTGCGTCGCAAAGTAGCCGTCGCTAACGTAAAAATTCAAGGTGCTGAACGCTTGCTGGCCGGGCGACAGCGAATAGCCCTCAGGAACCACGGCGGTATCCGACACATCGAATCCCAGCGGAATACCCGAGGTTAGCGCCGCGGAACGGACACCCGGCGCCAGGCGGGTTTTCTCAAGAAGGTCCTTATAGAATTTCCGTGTCTGTTCGGCGGAGTAATGAATTGGCTGTGTATTGAAGCCGGTGAGATACAAATGATCGGACCGGAAGCCGGTTCCTTGCTTCAGTTGATCCCGAAAGCCCTGCCAGATCACCGCCGAAACAACCAATAAGACCAGCGAAAGCGCCACCTGGCCCGCCACAATCAAATTGCGTCCCCACAGCCGTCGTCGTCCGCTGCTATCGGCGTCGGCGGATTTGAGTGAGGGGACCAAATCCACCCGTGTGGTCTGGAGCGCGGGAGCGAGACCGAATACAAATGTACTCAGGACGGAAACGGCCAGCGTTATGAATAATACTCGCTGATCGATCACGGCTTTGAGAGATACAGGTACGTCGCTGGGTATCGGAATGCTGTTGAAGAAATCCGTGTTCCCGTACGCCAGAAAAATGCCGGCTAAGCCACCCGCCAGCGCCAGCAAGAGATTTTCGAGGATCAGTTGGCGGATGAGTGCGCCGCGGCTCGCCCCGATCGCCAGACGCACCGCCATCTCCCGTGTGCGTGCCCGGGCGCGGCTCAGTAATAGCCCGGCCACATTGGCGCAGGCCACCAGCAGTACGCAGATTGCTAGCATGCTTTGCAGGATGGCCAAGGCCGCGTCGGGCGGCGATTGCCGGACGCGCAATTGAAGCTCGCTTTGAACCTGGACCTTCCGGTCACGATTCGTAGCGGGATAAAGCTGCTCCAGCCGCGCCGCGATGGCGCCGAGATCCGCGTTCGCTTGCGCCATGCTCGCGCCGGGCTTGAGACGGCCATTAACCGTAAGCCAATGCCGGTCGCGCTGCTCCAAAGGGTTTGAACCCGTCAGTCGGGGGAACATCGCCATGGGAACGAACAGGGACGGGTTAAGGAGTTGGGTGACCCCGCTGAAACCCGGCGGAACGACACCGACGATCCTGAACTCCACGCCGTTCAGCCGGATGGTTGAGCCCACGGCTGACGGATTGGCATTTAACTGACTCACCCAGAAATCGTGGCCCAGCACAACCACCGCGTCCCGTCCTACCGCTTGATCTTCCGATTCCAAGAACCCTCTCCCAAGAGCCGGCTGTACATGCAGAGCCCGGAAGTAGTTCCCCGACACGAAAGCTCCGTAAGTGACTTTCGGAAGGGCTTTGGCATCCGGGCTGAAGCCGAAGGGCGCGAAACTGGAGGCAATCAGGCCCTCGAAACTGCGGTTATTGTCACGGAGATCGCGGTAATCTGGATAGGAGATGCTGGAGTCGACGCCAAAAGCGCCTTGCTTCGCCGGCGTTACGGACACTACCCTGCCCGGCTCTAGCACCGGCATCGGGCGCAGGAGCAGCACATCGGCGATGCTGAAACTCGCCGAGGTAGCCCCAATTCCGATGGCCAGGGAGCCTACCGCAACCAGAGTGAAACCCGGATTCTTGCGCAACATCCGCATAGCGTGGCGTAGCGGCGTTAACATTTGGGTCTACCGAGGCAATTCTTCAACCACCCAAAGGATGTTGAAAAGCTTAACCCTACAGCAGGAGCGAGGGGGCGGATGTGGGATCAACCGTCCGGCTACGGACAGCTAGGCCGGCGCACGCCAGCGCCCGTAGGCGATGAACACCAAAAGCAGCCCCACGGCGAACGGCGTGATAGCCGTCGCAACACTGCCAGTCATGAGCGTAACCACTATCGCGCCGATCATGATGACAACCAGGCACGCTGCTGCCAGGGGAGTAAGGACGGGCCGGATGCGCAAGAGAAGCGGGAGGATCAGACCGATCGCCCCCAGCACCTCGCATACCGCAACGAATCGCAAGAAGCCGGCCGACAGCATCGGCGCCTGCCTCACCAAATCAGCCGCCGGCATCACCAGCTTCACCCCGCCGGCGAACAGAAAGAGTAACGCCAGCAGCCCTTGAATAATCCATAGCACCCCATTCTTCGTCACGCTTTCACCTCTGATTCCACTTGGGACCCCAGCCGATCCAGCGTCTCGCGCCAACCTTGTTCCATGCCTGCCAGATGCGGAGCGGCCTCAGCCTTGACCTTCGAGACACTGGCGTGCAATGTGAGTTTCGTCTTGCCGCCCTCGTCGGCGAACGTCACCGTGTTTAACACTTCAAAAAGCGGCTCGCCATTTTTGTCCAGCGCCGAGCTGGTGAACACCAACCGCTCAGGTTCCACGATCTCATGAAAAACCCCGGTCATGGGATAAACGGCGCCATCCGGCCCGCGCATGTGAATCCGAATTGCGCCGCCCGGCCGCACGTCCACTTCGCACACCGGAGTGGTAAAACCCTTCGGCCCCCACCAGCGCTTCAATCTCTCGGGATCCGTCCAGGCATTGAAGACCAATTCGCGCGGCGCGTCGAAAATGCGCGTCGTGATCAGCTCCTGCATTTTTACCACCTGCTCGCCCAGGCGATCCAGCGTCTGGTTCGCGCCTTCGATGGCGTTGTACTGCTTGACCACGAAGTCGCGCTCGGTGGCTGAGGGGAACAGCATTCGCATCGTGAGTTTCGTCTTACCACCATGTTCCGCGAAGGTCACCGTGGTCCGAAAATATCCCGGCGCTCCTTCATCGCCGTGATCGTAGACCAGCCGTTCGGGTCTTGCGATCTCGAGATAGGTGATCTTGTTCGGATAGTTCGTGCCGTCCGGGCCATGCATATCAAATCGCCAGACTCCGCCCGGCCGCACGTCCATGGCATGCGTGGTGATGGAAAATCCCTTCGGTCCATACCAGCGTCCGATATGCTTGGAATCCGTCCACGCGTCGAACACCAGATTCCGCGGCGCATCGAACACACGCGTGACAACGATGGAGCGTGCCGCGTCATTCAATGACTGGGCGACATAATCGTTTAGAACATCCAGCGCGCTGCTCCACCCGTACTTGTGCCCATCGCGCGATTCCACCGAGGTAAAGCCGCTCTGGCGCAGAGTGAGTTCGGTCTTGCCATCGCGTTCGGCGAAGGTAAGGGTCATGAGGGTTTGTTTGCCCGCAGGTTTCCGGTTGGCGTCCAGCCAGACGTGTGTGAACACCAGCCGCTCCGGCTTCACCATCTCGCGATAGCCGCCTTCCAGCCAATTGTCCACGCCCTCCGGCGAGCGCAGGCAGATTCGAAAGAATCCTCCCGGCCGGATGTCGGATTCGTATGATGTCACCGTGAATCCGCGCGGCGCGCCTTGCCAATGCTGCAAGTGCTCCGGCTCAGTCCAGCATTCGAAGACCAGTTCGCGCGGCGCATCGAATAGACGCGTGATCACGAGTTCCTGTTCACCGGATTCCGGCGCGGCGCTAGCTTTTGCGTTGCTTGCGGGCATGTTTCTTCTTCTCCTTATTTTCCTTGCTCTTCAACTCCGCAAGGTAAACATCCAAACGATCGAAGCTCTGTTCCCAGAAGCTTCGGTACTTCTCCACCCAATCCGAGACGTTCTTAAGAGGCGCCGCTTCCAGACGGCACGGCCGCCATTGGGCTTCGCGCCCGCGTGCGATCAGTCCGGCGCGCTCCAGAACTTTCAGGTGCTTGGAAATGGCGGGCATGCTCATCGCAAACGGCTCGGCCAGCTTGGTAACCGAAATCTCACCCGAAGCCAGGCGTGCCAGAATCGCGCGGCGCGTGGGGTCGGCCAGGGCCGAGAAAGTCGCGCTGAGTTGATCGGACGGCGCTTGTTGTAAACCCATTGGTTAAATAACCGACGAGTTAAATATACTGCGCGCCGGAATGCCTGTCAAGAGTCTTCGGATCTGACCACCCGCCGCTGACCGCTTTACTGCACCGCCACCGTGATGGTCTGGCTCTGCGCAGTGCCGACCTGCACTAACCCGTCGCCGGGCCCGAGGGCGTGCCGCTCGGGATCTGGACATTGACCTGCATGACGCCCGCCAGAAGGGTTGGCGCCCAGCCTGCGTACGGCACTTGAGCAGGTTGCCCGCCCACGGTGGCGGTCGTGGCCAGTACCAGCTTGTTTGGCGCCGCCGCCGCGATCTCGCCGTCGGTGGATGGCGTAACGGTCTGCCCGCCTCCCGTACCGAACAGGGAAACGACACTCCCCGCCGGTGCCGGGTTCGACGCGCTGTTGACGGTGCCGTCCTGGTTGATAATGGCGCCTTGCCCATGACCGGAGTCGTCCGCAGTGAACAACCCTGGTGCGGATGCCGCCACCGGCAACGTGGCGCCCGTGGACTGATTGCCGCCGAACGTGACCGTCATGACCGTGCTGGTCTCGCCCCCCACTTCGAACGGCACTACCGCGTTCACCTGGCCATCCCCGGCGTACAGCAGCGGCGCATCGATGCCATCAAAGCGCACCTGCCTGCCGCCCAGCGTGGCGGCCACCTTGCTGCCGGGTAGCGGCAGGGTGGCGGAAACTCCCATTTGTGGCCCGAGTCCGGATCCGAAGATAGAAACGATCAGCCCCGGCGACACCAATCCAGTGGCGCCACTAGCCGCATTCGCCACCGCCGCCACCGTGACCGTCTCCACCGTCAGCGTGACAGGGATCGCGATCAGACCGTTCGCCGCCCCGCTTACCGAAACGTTGATCATGCTGCTGTAGGCGCCGGAACTCAAACCTGCGGCGTTGGGCGTTATCAGCACGTTGCCCGGAGTCACGCCGGCGGCCGGACTCACCGACAGCCACGCCGCGCACGAGAAAGGCATCGTCCATCTCGACCTGAAGCCGGCCAACATCATGATTACGCCGTCGGGTGTGGTCAAAGTGCTCGACTTCGGATTGGCCGCAGTGTCGCCGTCCTCCGATTCCTCCGATCCGGTGAATTCGCCGACGCTTATTATTTCGCCCACTCGCGCCGGCATGATCTTGTGGACGGCGGCTTACATGAGTCCCGAGCAGGCTCGCGGAAAACCGGTCGACAAGTGCGCCGATATCTGGTCCTTCGGCGTGGCCAACCATTCTTCGAATGCGAGACCGTTTCAGACACTCTGGCGCAGGTGCTCACTAAGGAACCGGATTGGAAGCAGGTTCCGCTAAAGGTGTGGCGGTTGCTCAAGAAGTGTCTGGAGAAAGATCCGAAGAAACGGCTGCGTGACATTCGCGATAGATGGGAGTTGCTGGAAGAGCCGGCAGCACCGTTCCCTCACGGTCGCGGCTCGGTTGGGTCGCGGCTCGGTTGGGTCGCGGCTCGGTTGGGTCGCGACTGCAACGCTCGTGCCCGGCGCGCTGGCAGGCTGGGGGTTCTCGCACTTCCGCCAATCACCGGCGGACCAGCCTGTGCTGCGCCTCGATCTCAACCCTCCCGACGGAGTCTAGCACTCCGGGTTTCGCGAGAAGGCCCCCGCGCTGCCCAAAACCTGGTCGCAATCGAGGTCGCTATATACTGTTACGAAGCTGGGAAGCCAAATGGAAATTCCGGCCAATATATAGTTGACTCCTCAAGCAACCTCCTGTAGAATTAAGTCATGGGAAGTTTTCCACTGACTTTTATCCAAGCGGTTCAATACTTTAGCGATCCTGACATTTGGCATAGGAGTTGTAGCAGTTGTCATGTTGTCCCTTCCGCGCCATACAGTCTCCGCAGCCGAGACGCCCAACAGCCTCGTCACTTTGTGGTATAACTTCAGCTCAAGCTGCTTCGTCCAAGTTCTCGCCACGGGGACCAATTACACGGAATGTTACGCAGTGCCAGCGAACAATTTCCTCGTTGTTACGGATATTCAGTTCACCTGCCTCAGCGGCCCCGCAGGAGGAAGCGTTCAGATCGCGCTGGACCCGTTCAGTGGTGGTGGCCCCTTCACCGCTATCGTGCAGCCAGACTCCAACGGCAACGCCTTCCTGCAATCGCACCTAACCACGGGCTTGGTCTTTAGGAAGACACCGTCGCTCACGGTATTACAGGACCCGAGCGGGTGCTTCCCTTCCATTACGACGCTACAGGGGTATGGTAGCGCGACTTTCCCAACGCATTAGCTGGTCGACGGTCCGCCTCAGACCTTGGCGGCCTTCCGCAGCGCCACGGCATTCATGCAATAGCGCAGACCGCTCGGGGCCGGGCCATCAGGGAAGACGTGGCCCAGGTGGGCGTCACAGGTGTTGCAGATGGTTTCGACGCGCTTCAAAAACGCAGGCCCGTCAAACTGGTAAGCCATGACATTTTCCTTGATGGGCTGTGTGAAAGAAGGCCAGCCCGTGCCGGACTCGAATTTCTCCGACGCATCGAAAAGGACCGTATCGCAGCAAAGGCAGGAATAGATTCCCGGCTCGAATAGGCTACACATTTCCGAGCTGAAGGCGCGCTCCGTTCCGGCCTGCCGGGTGACAAGGTATTCCTCGTCACTTAGCTGCTGGCGCCATTCGGCGTCCGTCTTGACGACCTTGCGATCCGGCGCCGGGTTGCCGGTCTTCGCCAACTTCAGAACATCGGGCCATTTGAGCATCACCTTATATTCTAGGCACGGAGCTGAGTAGGCACGGTTAGTCTTGGAGCCGGCATGTTTCGCAGCAACATCACTGCGTTGTGGATCGTCTTCGAAGCAAGTTCATCCTCAAGCATGCCGCTGACGGCAGCGTCAGCAATCTGACGATGTGGTGCTCGGGGTCCAGATGCGTGTCTTTGAAGCGAGTCGGATATTTCAAGCCGAATCCGAGCATTCGATCAAAGCCGATGTGGGCGATTCCAGATCAGCGTCAGCAGCAAGGGCGTGTGATGAGCCGTTGCTACCGAAAAGCCAGCCAATAACAATGGGCCGACAAACAGCCCCTGAGCTCCGCCGGCGCGTCCAGAGCGTTTACGTGCGGCGTGGGCGGAACCCGGGAGATATACTGATGTGGGCGTCGATATGCAGACGGTCACGCTTATGCTGCGGGAGTTTGCGGGCGGGGATAAAACCGCACTCGACCGCCTGATACCGCTAATTTACACCGAGCTGCATAAAGTGGCCAACGCCTATTTGCGCGGAGAGCGGGCCAGCCACACTCTCCAGCCGACCGCGCTTGTGCATGAAGCTTATGTTCGGCTGATCGATCAGGATCAACCCGACTTCCGGAGCCGCGCGCATTTCCTGGGCGTGGCGGCGCAGATTATGCGGCAGATTCTGATCGACCATGCTCGAGCGAGGAACGCAGGGAAGCGAGGCGGCGGGCAGCTGCACTACTCGCTCGATAGCGGGATGGACCCGGCCGTGGAGCGGCCCAGCGTAATGATCGCGATCGACGATGCACTGGGCGCGTTGGAGCGGAAGGACGCGCGGAAGGCCAAGCTCATCGAGATGCGGTTTTTCGGCGGGTTGACGGCGGAAGAATCAGCCGGCGTCCTGGACCTGCCCGTCGACAAAGTCCGCAGCGAGCTGCGGATGGCGCAAGCGTGGCTTCAACGAGAACTCGACCGCGGAATCGCGCCGCAAAAATAGTTTCCAAATTTCCCTATCGTTTTCCGCCTGCTTAAGTGAGGGCATTCCTGCGGGAAGCTTAGCAAGCTCAAGTTAAAACGCTAACCCTTGTGATGGCCGCAGTACCGATCATGGCCGCAATGCCCGCGACTCACGAGACATCTTTCTGGACAATCAGCGGCGAATCCCAACAACAGGTATGCGCCGGATCTACTTTCGAGCGCGGGGCTGAGTCGCGCGGGCGTGACCAACGTGGGCGAACGGGCGATTGCGATGAGGGGCCCGGCCCCACGTGGTACGCTAGCGCAACGGGTCATGCCGTCCGATAACTGGGATCGCCTGCAGTCGCTATTCGGATCGGCGGTAGATTTGCCGCCGGACGAGCAGGAGCGGTTCCTCGATGCGGCGTGCGGCGAAGACCTCGAATTGCTCGCCGACATCAGATCTCTTCTGGCGTCGGACCTCAAGGGCGGCGAAGCGATTTCGAGCGCGGTAGGCGAGGAAGCCTCTCTGATTTTGGATGCGGAAACGCCCGTCGGCAGCCGGCTCGGAGCCTGGAAGGTAATGAAGGAAATCGGCCGGGGCGGCATGGGCACGGTGTATCTGGCCGTTCGCGACGACGACCAGTACCGGAAGCGTGTCGCAATCAAAGTGGTCAAGCGCGGCATGGACACCGACGAAGTGCTCAGCCGCTTCCGCAGTGAGCGCCAGATTCTGGCGAATCTTGACCACGCCTATATCGCTCGGCTGCTGGATGCAGGCACCACGGGCGAAGGGCGGCCTTTCCTGGTGATGGACTACGTCGACGGGCAGCCGGTGGGGGAATTCTGCCGCGAACGCGGACTGGGCCCAAAGGCGATCTGCGATCTGTTCCTGCGCATCCTGGAAGCCGTGGCGCACGCCCACCGGAATCTGGTGGTGCACCGCGATCTGAAGCCGGGCAACATCCTGGTGACCGCGGAAGGCATTCCCAAGCTGCTCGATTTCGGAGTCGCGAAGCTTTTGAGGGAGGGGGCGGACGCCGGAGCGACGGTGGCGGCCGTTCGCACCTATACACCTGAATATGCCAGCCCCGAACAGGTGCGAGGGCAAGCCGTGACAACGGCCACTGATATCTATTCGCTGGGCGCTGTTCTGCACGAACTGCTGACGGGAGAACGCGCACAGAAGATCGCCTCGTCCGACCACGCGGAGGTGGAGCGGGTGGTCTGCGAAACCGAAGTACGGCGCCCAAGCCTTGTGCGGAAAGGCATAGATAGCGACCTCGACAATATCGTGCTGATGGCCATGCGAAAAGCGCCCGAGCGCAGATACCGGTCCGCGGATCAGATGGCCGAAGATATCCGAAGGTATCTGCATGGACGGCCCATTGCCGCGCGCAGGGACTCATTCGTCTACCGCGCTGGAAAATTCATTGGTCGAAACCGGCTCGCCGTGACGGCGGCAGCGCTCGTGTTCGCCAGCCTGGTGGCGGGGGTCGCCGCATCTCTTTATCAGGCTCGTCTGGCGGTGGCAGCCCGCAGGGTGGCGGAAACGCAGCGGCAGGTCGCGGAGCGCGAACGCGCGAGAGCGGAGGCCGGGTTCCGGCAGGCTGAAGCCGCGCGTTCCGCCGAATCTCGGCAACGTCTGGAAGCCGACCGGCAGCGTGACGAGGCCAATCGGGAGCGTGGCCTCGCCGACCGGCGACTCGGGCAGTTGCTGGACATTGCGGATAAGACGCTGTTCGGGATACACGATGTGGTGGCAAGGCTGCCCGGCGCCACGGAAGCCAGAAAGACGCTGGCCAGGACCACGCTCGATTACCTCGAGAGCATTCAAAAGCAAAACGGTCTCGACGATCGGCTGCGCCTGTCTTTAGCGGCCGGCTATTCCAGAATCGCTGCGATACTGGGCGACGATGCTCATCCCAGTCTGGGAGACTTCGAGGGCGCGCGCCTGAGTTACCTGAAGGCCGAAGCTCTCATGGCGCCCCTTTACGCGCGCCGCAAAAACGATCCTGAGGTGATTCTGCGCTGGCTCGGAATCGAGAGGGCACTGGCGGAAATCTCTCGCACTCACCTTCAGCGCGACGACGGAATTCGGATGTATCTTGTGCTCGTTCCCGTCGCCCATCGCCTCGCCGCCCTTCTGCCTTCCGACAGGAATGCCTTGAAACAGGAAGCCGATATCGAGGGCGCACTGTCCTTTTCCATACAGCCGGTGGACGGGCCGCTCTCGCTCGTTCACGCAGATAGGCAAATCGAGATCATTTCGGGTCTGGTCGACCGCTTTCCGGAGGATCGCGATCTGAAACAGGAACTGGGCGCGGCCCTGGCTGCTGCCGCTGTCGCGATGGACGATTTAGCCGATCCCGAAAAGGCGGTGGAGTACTTTGAGCGGTCCATCCGAATTCGTGAGCAGTTTCTCGAATTGGAGCCGCACAACGCGCTCGTACAACGGAATCTGCTGGTGGTCTACGGAAACTATGCCACTCGACTTGGCGTTCCGTGGTCTTCCAACCTGGGTCGTTTCGCGGAAGCAAGAAGATACTGCGAGAAATCGGTCGCGCTCGCACGAGCTCTGGCTGACGCCGACCCGCAGGATAAGACTGCACGCTTCGACCTTGCCGAGTTTCTTGGGCGGCTGGGAGAGATCCAGCCCGATCCGGACCAGGTTCCCGAGTCGCTGAAGAGTCTGGAGGAAGCGCTGAGCATTCTCGAACCTATCAGCAGGGACGACCCGACTTCCTGGGACGTCGCAATACAGGTAGCTTTGGTGCGAGCGTACGCGGCTTTCCGTCTGCAAAGTCTTGGCAGGTTGGCAGACAGCGCCGAGAGCTTTCGCAAATCCCTTACCAGTCTTGAAGCGACCATCAGCGCGGATCCCGACCAGCCGGAGGGAACCCGGGTATCGATGATCGCCGAAGAAGGGCTGGCCGAAATTTACGCGTTGCAGGGCGATCGCGCCGCCGCGTACTCGTCCGCTCATCACGCGGTTGATAGAGCCGAGAAGTTTTCGGCGTCGCGCCCGGACGCACTCTATCGCCAAGGCTATCTCGGAGAGGCATACTTCGAACTCGCCTGGGTGGAACGCACGCTGGGGGACTGGGATCGGGCAGCCACCAGCGCGGAGCGCGCCGCGTCGATCTGGGGTTCGATTACCCACAAGGGCGTGCTCTCCATCATTAGGCAGGCGCGTGAACGCATGGAAGTCCTGGTCCGTGAGATCGCTGCCCGAAGAGCGAGCCATTAGGCGCCGTGTCGCTTTGCGCTGCCCTGGCGCAATGTTCCTATCGTGGCTGCGCGCTTTGCTTATCTCTCAGACCTGACGGGCAACACGACCTCGGGGTGCGGAGCAATTCGAGCGGCAGGCCCTGATTCGCACTTGCTTTTCAAAAATAATTCCAAATTCCTCCGTCCGTTTCCGCCTGACTAAGTGAAGGCATTTTTTCTGAGACGCCTGATCAAGTACAACAGGAGAATTCCAATGATGAACAAGAAAATATCGCAGTGTCAAAGAATGGCACTGCTGGCAGCCGGCATCGCGGTAGGCATAGCTTCGATCGCTTCGGGTCAGGGCGTCTATCAGCAGCATAACGACGGCTCAATCTGGAAATATACGGGCCTGCCCTGCAAGGGGAACGTTTGTGCCGGTTGGATCGAAATCGATGACAGCCCCCAGATGTTGCAGATGGCGGCCAAGGGCAATGAGGTCTATGAGATGCACTTCGATGGTTCCATCTGGAGTTATGTCGGGCCAGCCTGCAGTGGGGGTTCTTGTCCGGGTTGGATCAAGCTGGATGACAATCCACTCGGTTCTGGCATCTTCGTTGGGACACACGGTCTCTATCAGATACACAGCGACCAGTCCCTCTGGGAATACACGGGGACACCCTGCAACGGCGACTCTTGTCCTGGTTGGGTAAGACTAGATCAAAACTCCAGCATGGAGAATGTGGGAACCGGCGGCCCTTACTTTTATGAGCTGCACTTCGACGGCACGCTTTGGCAGTATACGGGGCCACCCTGCAATGTCAATGGTTGTACCGGCTGGTTGGAAATCGACGACAACCCGAATATCTTTCCAGTCTTTGCGGCTGGGACAAAGGCGTTGTACCAGCAGCACGACAATGGCTCGGTCTGGGAGTATATCGGGCCGGCTTGCAGCGGGGGCGCCTGTCCCGGCTGGATCAGGCTCGACGATAACCCGAACACCATGCGAATCTTAGCCGGGGACCATTTGTACGAGCAGCACAAGAATAATACGATCTGGCAATACACTGGCCCGGCATGCAACGGAAGCTCCTGCACAGGCTGGGTGATGCTGGATGACAACCCCAATACAGTCTGGACGTTCGCCGGGATCGGTACCGTCTATCAAATTCACAAGGATTTTTCGATTTGGGAGTATACGGGGACGCCTTGCAGCGGGAACGTCTGTCCCGGCTGGGTGAAACTGGATGACAACCCGAATACCGTCGGTGTGGTGGCCGGCGGCTCGAATCCGTAGCCAGACGTTGGCAAGCTCAGGACCGGCAAAATACACAGGAGACAAACGGGTGGCCTTTTGTCTCCTGAACAAGCTTCCCCTTTCCCCGTTTGCTGCCAGGTAAGCCAGAAGCGCTGCAGCGGCTCCGGACGAGTGGGAATAGATAAACCAGGCAATCGCGGAACGGATCAGGGAAGCTAAGAGGCGTCGCTTGGGCGGAGATTACGTCGAGCCGATTCCATCCCCGCCAGCGCGCCCGCACGTACTTGATGAGGGGCGTATTCCCTGCCGCACAGCAGGCGCGAAGAATTCTGTGTAGATTACACGAAAATATTCCCACGTTTTCCGCATTACGAGTGGATGAGTTTCAGTTCATCCGAGTTGCCGCGTGGCGGCACAAAACACAACAAAAAGGAGAATCTCTTCATGACGACGAAAATATTGCAATGGCAACGGATCGCGATGCTGGCAACCGGCATGGCAGCGAGTATGGTTTCGATGGCTTGGGGCCAGGACCTCTATCAGACACATTCCGATGGATCGATCTGGCAGTACACGGGGAAACCTTGCAACAGGGTTTCCTGTCCCGGATGGATCAAACTGGACAACAACCCAAATATGACCATGATTGCCGCCGGCGGAGGTGCGCTGTTCGAGATGCACAAAGACGGCTCGATCTGGTGGTATACGGGGCCAGCCTGCAGCGGGGGCTCCTGTCCGGGATGGGTGGAACTTGATAACAATCCAAACGCTGAGTCGATCGGTGTTGGGGGCAGCACTCCTTATGAGATGCACCGCGACGGTTCGCTCTGGGGATACAACGGCGTAATCTGCACCGGGGGCTCCTGTCCGGGCTGGACAGAACTGAGCGGCCCTCTGGCCCAGCAACTTCCTTTTGGGTTTTTTGCCGGCGCCAACGCCTCTTCCTTGGTTTATGGGGACAGCGATATGTACGGCGAAAATCTCTATCTGTTGGGTGGAGCGCACAACAACTGGTCACTAATCGATACCAGCGCGTACGCGCTCCCTTTCGCAGTTGGAACAAATACCCTGTACGACTTGCAAGAATTTCCCGGGTATTACTCGGTCATGCAGTACACCGGGTCGCCCATCACCTACAACTGGCAGGCAATCTTCTACGGCAAGTACCCGTCCGATGGAACCATCGTTAGCATGGCCGCAGGGGGCAATTTGTACATGCAGCGACCGGATCAGGACGAGCACAAATCGATCTGGCAGTACACCGGTACGCCCTGCAACGGGACTACGTGTCCCGGTTGGGTGAAAATCGACAACCACCCGGCCTCAATCTTTCTCGCTGCCGGGGCCCATACGGCCTATCAGATGAGAAGCCCTTCAGCGGGTGAGGTCTCGATCTGGGAGTATACCGGGACGCCCTGTAGCGGGAGTGTTTGTTCAGGCTGGGTGGCGCTCGATAACAACCCGAATACGACCTACATTGTGGCCGGACCAGTGACTTTCGGATACGCCATTTCGGACGGCCCAGTGACCCGCTGAGCAAGCCACTCGTTAGACCAGTGCCCGGGTTGACCACCCAGTTCCGCTTCAACAACAGCCGCAGCCGGGTGAACAGCTTCGCGACGCTCGACAAATTTGGGGGCATCCAGCAACGTTGCCAGTGCCGGTTATCTGGTCATTATCGGCGCCAAGCGGGTCACGGCGCTCGGGTTTCAATGCCGTCCGGTTGTTGGCTTTGACGACACCGAGCAAGGAGCTGAGCAATCGGGTCTAGCGAAGAATTTAGGCGGTCTGCATGATCGCGAGGTTCGCGAGATCCATCAAGAAACGCATTCTTAGCTTCGGACGCCGACGTAGTCTCGGGTAGAGATGGGTCAGACGGTGTTCTTCGGTCCTCAACGCTTGCAGCTCGGTGATGATGCTTTCAAAGTACTGGTCGCGTTTGGCTCGCTGATCGCGGCTGCTAAATCTGTTTATTGTAGGTGCTGTTGTACTAAGTGAGAATTGGCATAGGATGAGTCCCCGTTTTTAGCTCACGGCTCCTCTTGGGCCCGGTGGGGAGGCATTTTGAAACAAACGGAACCCGACTAGCGTCCCCTGTGTGGCGTGAACGTAGCGCACATTTTGAGATCTGTCCTCGGAAATTCCAACCGCGCACCCTGGTTGACATGATGCACGGTTCTTTTGTTGCAAAGGTGGAATTCGCCGGGGCTGCCAAAAAGCAAAACCGTGCTCGCCGTTAAAAAGGTCAGTTTTACCCCTTCCGGGGATAAGGAGCGGACCACAATCGTGGAAGCCGCGCCGGGATTTTTTGACTTTGGCCAGCATTTATCCGAGCCCGATTCGCGGCTCAAAGGGCCCGATGACGTACCATTATACAACCAAAGTAACAAATTAGTTATCGGGATATTCACGAAAGTGAAAGAAAGATCCCATTGACTTCCCAGCGAAACGGCAGCACAATGGTTGCAAATCGACGGAAAACGCGCCTGGAAAGAAGCACAATCGACAATGCTCTCGTGCCGTTCGCTTCGTATCACGTTGTACTGCACCGCATTAGCGGCAGCAATTACAGCAAACGCATTAGCTCAACCAACTCCCGCCGACAACGGTGCGCCGTACGGAGGCCCATACACAGCGCCAGGCTCTTCGAGCACTCCCGGCGCCCTTCCGCCCTCCGGGGGCGTAGTCTGCTCAACGAGCCCGCCGACAATCGACCCCTGCGTCCTCACCGGGCAGAACAACCGGTACCGAACCAGCGTCAACGTACATGAGCCCACGCTGGCCGGCATGAGCAGCGGCAGCAGCTTCGGAATGACCCAGCTCTATCAGGTCAACTCCACTCCCCCAACCGGCTTCGCCTACGAGCCGGTGGTCGCTCAGCCTCTATACGTATCGAACGTGCCTCAAAGCGGCGGAGGCAACAAGAACCTCCTGGTGGCCGCCAGTCTGAACGACCTTCTCTACGCGTTCGATACGTCCAGCACGGGAGAAACGGTGACGCCTCTTTGGTCCGTTAACCTGGCGTCCTACCTGAGTTCGAGCATCAGCCACTGTGGGACGACAGGCGCGCCGTTCCACAACAACCACAACCGGAAGCCTGGCGGCGTTGCGAACCTGGAGTATTACGGGGCCGTCTCTACCCCGGTGATCGACACCGGGAACACCCCTCCCGCCGTCGTGTACGTCGTCTCGGCGTGTACAGCCACCTGGGGCGGAACCGGCGTAAATTGGTTCCTCGACGCCATCGACTTGGGTTCGGGCACCGACCTTGCGAGCGCACAGATCGGCAACGGGACCAGCTTCCCCTCGGCGAATCAGCTCTCGCGGGCCTCTCTGCTTATTACGCACCCAAGTTAGGTTATTACAGCCATGTCCAAAGTATTTATCCTCTTGATTATCGCCCTTGCTTGCCCCCTTACCGGTACCGCCCAAGGCGGCTCCGGAGGGGCCGTCTACAAACTGCTCTTCAGTCCCTCTATCAGTTCTCAAGCGGGCGAACCGACCACCATCGTGGAAGCCGCCCCCGGATTTTTTGACTTCATGGCCCTTGGGAACTCCAACGTTAACGGTAGTTCCATATGGTCCATAACCAGGCACGGAACGATGAATGAGGTGTTCCCGCCCTCGCAGTCGCAGCCTTTTCAGCTCTTAAGCTTCGTCCAGGGCTCGAACGCCGCTCTATTTGGCGACGCGCTGCCTCAGGCCCCGTATAGCTATTACCTGTCGATGAGCCCCCAAGGAAAAGACGTTCACCAGTTCATGGTCCCGAAGTACGGGGACAGCACCTACCTCGTTCAAGCAGCTGATGGATTCTACGACATAATGGGCTACCCTTATACCACCAAGCAGGGGACGGAGGTCACATGGATCTTCTCCCATGTAACTTATGGCGGGGTTCTCAAATCTCTGTTCAACATGAAGGGGACCGGGAGGATGCCTCTCTTGGGATCGAATATCGTCTACGGCCCGGATGGCAATATCTATGGACTCCAGACAGTCAACCAGCCGGCCACCGACCCGTCGTGGGTATTCCGCCTGACCCCGGAGGGTCAGTACTCAACGATCGCCACCATCCAGCCTCCCTTCTACGCTAATGGAGCGAACCCGATTGTGTTCGGCGCTGACGGCAACATTTACGGAACAATAGATTCCGGGGGCGCGAACGGCAAAGGCGCTCTTTGGCGTGCCACTCTGGCGGGAAGCATGGAGATCATAGCCAGCTTTCCCGCCACCGGAATGGTGCAGCCAGAGTCGCTGATGGCTGCGGGCGATGGAAACCTCTACGGCACAACCCAGAGCAACTACGTGTTCCGCTACGATCTCGGCACCCAGCAACTAGAGCCCGTCCACCATTTCCCGGAAGCCGCAGGCTATCCACAATGCCCCTGCCAGCTTATTCACGGCTCAGACGGCGCGTTCTACGGAATTACCGGCGTGGGGGGCAACTATCCGGGCATTGGCGCAGTGTTCAGTCTCGATATCGGCATCGGTAGACCGAAACCGGTGGTCCAGCAAGTCCTGCCGCTATCCGGCGCCGTGGGAACACAGGTGACGCTCTGGGGCGGATGGCTGCTGGGGCCGACCTCGGTCACATTCAACGGAGTACCGGCGACCAGCGTCACCGCAACCTCATTCCAATCCGTCCTGGTAGACGTCCCGGCCGGAGCGACAACTGGAACCATAACCATCACCACCCCCGGCGGTACGTTCACGACCCCGCAGGACTTCGTTGTGAATTGACAGGCGCTTGACGGCGGATCAACGATGAGCCAAGTTGACAGCTGCGGCATGGCCAAAGCGATGTGAATGGAATCCGGGGACTGTCCGAAAGTGTCGGTAATGTCCTAATGCTCTTTGCCACCTTTTTCGTGCTGGCGGACCCATCCGCGGCGTCCCTGAACGAAATCGTCACGCACTTTCATCTGGGGACGGCGTTAGTAGGCATCGGGCTGGGGCGCGGTTGGATTGAGGAGTGGGTCAAATAGGTTCCGCGCGATCAGCCAAGATGTGTATTGATGGAGCGTTGGCGTTGGTTCGGGAGGTTTCTCTCCGAGGCTTACCCGAGGCGTCGTGACGACGATCTTCTTGTAGAAGTCGACCGCTTCGGCTTCGGTTGGAAAATTATCTACTCTGCGCGGTGGATACCCAGGGACATTTCGGCGTGTGACGACCGCCCACACCTCGTTTCTCGGTAGCGATCGAAGTGCGGCTCTGCGTGGCTGCTTGGGAGATTTCTAGAACGAACATGCGATTCGTCTTTGAAAAGCAGGTCAAGGATTAAGGGCCTCATATGGGCGACACCTCTGCCTGGATACGGGGGTCGGGATTTCCCCCGACAAGCAGAAGATGATTTTTGAGCCGTTCAGCCAGGCGGATACCTCCACTACGCGCAAGTACGGAGGGACTGGCCTGGGGCTCAGCATTTCGATTCGCTTGATTGAAATGATGCCGGGCCGAATCTGGCTGGAGAGTAAGGAGGGCCGAGGATCAACGTTCCACTTCACCGCACGGCTAAGAAAGGCGATTGCCATTGGATCACTCCAGTGCGCCCGCAAAGCAAGTGGATTCTGTGGGAAATCGCACAAGGCGATGGAATGGCGATTCCCACGGTCGGCGTCTGCAGCTGGCACCAGTTGGCATCTGATGGCAGGACACGGGTCCAAAATCGGGCGGAAGCAGGAGGACGCGATCGCCGCGCTACTGACCCAGCGCAACGTGGAGGAGGCGGCGCGCGCTGCCGGCATTGGCGTCAGAACCCTCCTGCGGTGGATGAAACTTCCCGAGTTCCAGTCTGCGTACCGCCAGGCGCGCCGGGACGCGTTTGGCCAGGCCATTGCTCGGCTGCAGCAGGGAACTTCCCCGGCAGCTACGACTCTGTTGAAGATCATGATCGATCCGAGCGTGCCGGCGTCGGTCAGGGTGCACTGTTGAAGATCATCCGCCATCTTCACAGCTGAGTCGCAAGACCCGTTTTATTCCGGCATCTACCCCTCTGGTTATGCGATCACATATGGTCCCGACAACCAGCCCCAAATCCCGCTGGCGCTGTCCACGTGTCAGAGCGCGCCATCAAATTATATGTGCGCTCTGACGCCGATCCCCCGGCCAACCGGCACTCGCGTCTTTCTGGAACTGTTCGCCACGGGTATTCGCAACCACAACTTCCCTCCCGGATGTAGCGCCGCACCATCTGCACCGACCTATGACCCGTCTGCTTCATGATCGACCGCTCCATCGCCCCAGCAATCGCGGCACTGGTAGCGTGTCCGGCCCGGAGTGAATGGCCCGCATACTTCGCTGGATCTAGGCCCGCGCGCACTGCCAGTTTCTTTACGACGCGCGCCACGTCGATACCCGATAACCGGTCCGCGCGCACCTGGCCATGCCGCGTGATCGATGGAACAGCGGCCCCGCGTCCGCCCGGGCTTCCGCATGATTGACCACCCACAGCACTTCTTGGTCACCAATTTTGCGATGTCCTGATCAAAGCCGCGCACGCCGCCGGCCCGAGTCCCGCTGCAACCCGATAGGCGCCGATAACACCTGACATCAGGCGGAAGTCTTGCCCCGGTCGACCGCCCAGAACCGGACTGGCTCCGTGCGTCCACTGTCCGGTGGGCTTGATACTGTCGGATGTGATCGGGACCGAGTTGATCTGGTGGCTTACCAAAGTAGCGGGCGAACCGCTCGACAGCGCCGATGTACTCGCGTATAGTTTCTGAAGAGAAGTTACGTCGCTGGAGCTCCTCCAGCATTACATTGCGAAGATGGGTCACAGGGACCTCCTTGTGACCCACACAATACTGCTCGCGTCAGCCGACTGCTCGTACCTTTACCCACGCGAAGCGTCCGCCGCGCCAGCGCCTTCGTTCTTGTCGCTAGCGCGGTTGTGCCAGGCAAAGAACAAAGGGTGCGTTATGTCACATGTCTGAAAGCGCTGCGATAATCAAGAGTTTTTTTCATTCCATCTTGCACAACGTTGCTGGCAACGGATACACTACAACCGGACGGAGCGGAGGACAAAGCTCTGCTCGGAAGCAACCTGAGCGCCGACTCCGGGGCCAAGACCAGGCTGGGGCTTGTTTCGAACCGAGCTGAGCCCCAGCAACCAAAAATAAACACCTGGAATTGGCATCAACAGCGTAAAATCCCAGGGGTCTGGGGACAGAGTCCCCAGGATATGAATGCTCCTTTGCTAAGGAGTCTTTTCGTCCGTGCCGCTCACCTTCCAATTCCGCACTTTCGTCGGACACATGTCTCCGCCCTCAACTTCTGCATGAGCCTATTCCGCTGACCGGGTGTCGCAATCATTCTCTGCGAAACGCCTGAAGTGCTGATCGGCTTAACCCCTGGGTCCGGCTGCGACTCAGGGCGGCTCTGTGGCGGCAGTGGAAAAACACCGCGCCGTCGCCGGGCGGCGCTGCTGGAACTAGGCGTGCATCCGCGACCGGCCCGCAATACGGCTGGCAGCGGGCGCGGCCCTTGGTACCTCGCACGGGCCAAGGCCCTTGCTTTTGGTCTTTCGAATACCTACTTCAGATCGCTCGGGCTCCCGTCATTGTTCGAGGAGTGTTAGCGTAACCGACTCGAACAGCCGTGTACGGACCCGTACGCACGGTGGTGTGGCAGGGGTCGGCGGGTGACCGCCGCCCCTATGCCGATCAATTGTTCATAACGGGTCGCTTTCTGGGGCGCTGTTGCACTTCAACCCGCAGGCGACTCTACGCTCGCGCTTCTACGCAGGTTATGATAGAAACTTCGCTGGGGCGATTGCGATAGCCATGGACTCGCGCAATGGATCGATCTTACTAAGGGAGGATCGAAAGAGACTGGCGATTCGCTCCCGCGGAGTTGCTCCATGAAAAACGAAGCGCCTGATTTCGACCGGCTCGAAGAGCTATTTCATGCATCGAGCGAACTTGACGCCGCTGAGCGCAAGGAGTTCCTTGATGCCAATTGCTCGGCCGACCCGGCACTTCGCGACGCACTCGAGCAACTACTGAACGCCGATGAGAAATCCACCGAGACGGCTCTTCTGAACGGCCCCGCGCTTCACCTGGAAGCGCGCGAACTGGCCTTCGGTGGCGATCCGCTGCTGGATCGCGTTGGCTCTTACCGGATTCTCTCGCGGCTGGGCTCAGGCGGAATGGGAATCGTCTATCTCGCCGACCGCGACGACGGGCAGTTCCGCATGAAGGTCGCCGTCAAGCTGGTCGCTTGCGCCTTCCAGGATGAATCCGTCGCCGCGCGGTTTCGCCACGAACGCCAGATTCTCGCCAATCTCGATCACCCCAACATTACGCGCCTGCTCGATGGAGGCGTCACCGCCAGCGGTTCGCCGTACCTGGTGATGGAGTACGTCGATGGCATTTCCATCCACGAGTATGCGTCCGCGCATCGACTCTCCATTCGTGACCGGATCGCCCTGTTTCTCCAGGTTTCGGCCGCCGTGGCCTATGCTCATCGCAACCTCGTGGTGCATCGCGATCTAAAGCCGGGCAATATCCTAGTAACGAATACCGGCATTCCTAAACTGCTGGATTTCGGAATTGCCAAATTGCTTGACGATGCGGCGCCGGCGCAGGCTACCGGCACGCTGATGATGACTCCCTCCTATGCGAGCCCGGAACAGTTGCGAGGTGAGCCTGCCACAACCGCAACCGATGTCTATTCGCTCGGAATGGTGCTCTATGAACTGCTCACTGGAGCGCGTCCCTTCCGCGAGTCGGATTCCTTGCGAGCCGGGCGCGAAATCATTCCTCTGCGCCCCGCATCCCTCGTGACGCCGGCCGCTGCCGTGCAACGCTCTACCACTCAGGAAGCGCTGTGCCGGCAGCTCGAAGGCGATCTGACCACCGTGCTCGCCAAGGCCCTGGCCTACAATCCCACGGATCGCTATTCGTCGGTTGACCGCTTTGCCGAGGATTTGGAGCGGCATCTGACGGATCGCCCCATTCTCGCGCGCCCGCAGACGCTTCTCTATCGCGCGGGGAAATTCATCGTGCGGAACCGCTTCTCGGCAACCATCGCACTTCTCGCGCTCGTCAGCATCGTCGCCGGCGCGGCTGTTGCAGTTGTTCAAAAACGCGTCGCCGAGAGACGCTTCGCTGAGGTACGCCAGCTTGCCCACTATGTATTGTTCGATCTTTACGACGGCGTCGGCGAGCTCGGCGGATCCACCGAAGTTCGCGCCCAGATGGCGCGGCGCGCTACCGGCTATTTGAATGCTCTCGCTGGTGAAGCGCGCGGCGATACCGGCCTGCGCATGGAACTCGCCGATGGTTACCGCCGCCTCGGTGATATCCAAGGCAATGTATTCGGCAACAGTCTCGGCGATACCACGAGCGCGCTCGATTCCTATGCGCGCGGCCTAACCCTGCTGGATCGTACCCAACTGAACCTGCAAGAAGAGCGCTTGCGCGCTCTGTTCGAGATGAACTCGGCCGAGATCGCCAGTATGACCACCGTGGGCGATGATGGCGTCGCACGGATGCGGACATCTCTCGCCCATTTCGAGCGCAGCGTCAACCATCCGCCTTCCCCCGAAGACGATTTTCAGCTCGGCCGCGCCTATCTGGTCCTCGCGATACTCGAACAGCAGCGCGGTGGATGGGTTGCCTATTCCGATGTAACCAGCGGCGATTTGGATCGCGCCGAGCCGCTCCTTCGCCGCGCCACCGACTCCGAGCCCAATATTCCTGCCTACCGTTATGCCGTCGCCCAATTGCTCGACCGCCGCGCCCAAATGTTCGCCGTGCTCGATCCTAAGCGGACGATTGCGTTCGACGCCGCGGCCATTGAGGTCCTGAATCACGCCGCGACAGCGCAGCGCGGATATCTGACACTCCGCATGCTCACTGCTCAAATCCACGGCAATATGGGCTGGGGCTATGGCCAGATCAACCAGTTCGATGCTGCGCTCGATCACAGCCGCCAGGCCGAGCAGATATACTTGCCGCTCGTCGCCGCGGATCCCGCCGACAACGGCCTGCGCTATAAACTCGCCGTAATCCGCCGCAACGCGGGCATCATTAATGGCTACTCGAAACGCTGGAGTGACGGCGCCGCCGAATTCGCCAAAGGCATCGCGGATTACGACGTCCTCCTGAAAGCTGGCCCCAACAAGCGTTACCGCATCTACCAGGCCGACCTGCGCATGCGAATGGCCAGCGCGCTCCTCGCGGCCGGGCGGCCCGCCGAAGCGGACAGATCCGCTGCCGCCGGTATCTCCACGTTCCGGGAGATCGAGCATTCTAAGGATGTCGCCTTTGCCGATATCCGCGTCCTGGTGACCTATTTGCTCGAAAGCCCACTGCAGGCCGTACGCGATCCCAAGGAGGCGCTGGCGTTGCTCGATCAACCCCGCTGGCGCGGCCAAGCCGATACTTTCGAGTTCAACGAAGTGCTCGCCGACGCGTACCACGAAAATCACCGTTATCGTGAAGCCGCCGACACCATGCGCAAAGCTCTCGCCTTGATGCCTCCCACCAAACCCGGTGACCCACCCAACCGAGCCAGGCAGGCAATCGAAGCATCTCTGGCCCGGTTCGAGCGCGACGCCAAATAACTTTGGTCCGATGAAACGACCGTCAACGCCAAGCGGGCCGGGTAGTGCCGACCCGCGTAATGTCCCGAGGCAAGAACGATTACAAACGGCCGCAACGCTCGCATTCTATTTCCGGCAGAATTGCTTATGGCGCGCAGCGAAGGTGCAGCGTTGTGCTTAAAGGCGCCTAACGAATTGGACGGCAACCAGGGCCGCCCAGATTCGAGTCGTATATATACCCGCCACAATTCCATTTTCCCTGGTGCGTTCCCTGGTCAACCAAGGGATGCGTGGGGTCGGTGGTTGGAACCTGGTTAGTCAACGCAAGATCGAAGTTGTCCACTTGCGCTTGCTGGCGTGACTGCCCGGCTTGAAAGTGGCTGACCTGGTTGGTCATTTGCTGTGAGAACGAAGCAAATTGTTGCTGCTGCTGAGTGATTCTTCCTTGCGCCCGGGCAATGGCATAAGCGGTCCCCTGCCGGTCCATTTCGCTTTGATACTGTTTCCATCTCGGGTTCACATTGAATGATGCAACGAAACGACGGAGCATGCTCACGGCGGCCGGCACCTGATCCGGCGCGGCGAGGTAACTGGCGATTTCCGGCGTCCAGCCCGTCGTGGGTGGCGCGTCCGAAAAGGGCTTGGTGGTGGTCAATGTGGTACTGGCAGTCGCATAGGCGATTCGTGGGCCTTGCGGAGTGTCGCATCGAAGAGTGACTTCTCCGCTGGAGACTGCGCCGCCGCGTTGGCGATGCACCGAGGTGTCCTGTACGGCAGGCTGGTCGGTGCGTTGTGGCGCCAGGCTCCGGCAAACCCCGCTGAAGGTACTGCGGGCGTAAATATCGGCAAACTGTTGCCCCGTTCGGTAGGCTGCATAAATCCCGCTACCCAATGCCCCGAGATCCTGCTGTTCGCCCTCGCGGTGATACTGGTTGGGAACCGCGTAAGGCTGAACGAACCAGACATCACCGTAGCGAAGGTTGATATTGCCGTCCGGCGACCACGCATCTACCATCACGCGAATATCGCCGTATCCAAAACGGTAGGCGCCGCCGCGGACATGCCAGCCTTGCGGCACTTCCATGGCAAACGCGTTTTCCCTGGGGTCCACCCATCGAGTCCAGCCGCTTTCCTGGGCCCCCAGAGTGCTGAGTGCGCCTCCAAGAGTGCCGGCTAGCAACAGCGAAACGAGCGAGTAAATCTGAAACGTCGATTTCATAGTCGTTTTCCTCCTTCAAATTCTGTCTTGCACCCCGACAGGCGTATTTCCGTCCAGGAACCCGCCATTGGCCTGACAGAAAATGTTAAAATTCTTTGGCGTGGCGAGCTGGAAGCTGGATACCGCATAATGATCCCGGGTGCGTCTCACGAGACAGCACTCGATGTTACAAAGTGTTTGCTGCGCTGGCGCGATGGCGATAGCGACGCACTCCCCGAATTAACCGATTTGGTTTACGGCGAACTGCGGCGCCTGGCGGCCGTCTTTCTTAGAGGCGAAGCTTCCGGCCATACGCTCCAGCCCACCGCGCTGGTGCATGAGTTGTATCTCCGCATCGACGGCGTGCGCGGGATCGATTGGCAATGCCGCGCTCAATTCTTCGCCATCTCCGCCCGCATGATGCGCAACATTCTGGTGGACCATGCCCGGAAACGAAGAGCCGCCAAGCGCGGCAGCGGCAACGTTCTCCCGCTTTCCGACTGCGATCTCGAAGCCGGTGGCAACTCGGATATCCTTCTGGTCGATGTGGCTCTCAGCCGTTTCGCTGCCAAGTACCCGCGGCAGGCGCAGGTAGTTGAACTCCGCTTCTTCGGGGGGCTTACGGTCGAAGAAACTGCAGAAGCCATCAAGCTTCACTTCGAAAACACCTCGCCGCGCACCGTCGAGAGGGATTGGCGGTTCGCTCGCGCCTGGTTGCTCAATGAAATACGAAGCGGGTGATTTGAGCGGCTTGAAGAATTTCTCACGCATCGAGAGTGCTGGACGCCTCGTGGGAACTCACGCGACTGTCTTCATAAGATATCCTAGCTCGCTTCGACTGTTCTTGTGTTCCGCTATCGGAAACGTGACGAGTATCTCATCCGAATAAATGAGACGGCACCCCCGAGACCGGCCAGCGCGAGCCACGGCAATACCGGCTCCGGGGTGGTGACAACTTCCGTCGCCACCCGCAGATTGTCAGAGACATGAGAGTTTCCTTCAGCGCCCGAAGATGAACCATATTGCGATCGGCATCCGAATCCACCACACCTTCGAGCGTGGTCCATCCATCCTTCACAATGATGTGAATGGGAGGAGCGGCACGGGCGCCGAACTTTTCCAGCGGCTGCTTCTCATAGATGGCGCGATACACATTCATGCGAAGGGCATCATCCCTCCGGGACGAAGGTAGGACTTCGATATGGTTCACTACACTTTCGACGCCGTTGATTCGCCCGACCCAGCGCCCAGCGTTCTGCTTGACGCTCTCTTTAACTACCTGTCCCGACAAGGTGACAGTCTTGCCTTGTACTTCGAACCTCACTGTGTCGAACACTCCATAGGTCGGAAGCACGGCGAGTCTCTCGTGGATGGTCCACTCGAAGCTGTCGAGCGTCCTTCCGGCCCATGGATGCTCAGTTCCGGCCTTCAGATGATCGCAGATGATAGGAAAAGGCGCAGAACGCGACCGGTTTGCCTCTAACGCAAGAACTGATATCTTGCGTTGAATCAGTTATTTACTTGGATATCGGAGGGCCGGACGGGAAGCCGCTGGTGCCCGAGACCCGACAAACCCGACAATTGGATTCGGCCCACAGACGATGCGCTCTGCCGTTCTACCGTGGCTTTGACCGCACCGCGTCAGGAGACTCAGCACCTCGTCCCACCAAATCCCTGGCTTTCAGATGGAGCACCTGCCTCGGGCCGCCCTCCAGCGTCCGGCGCACCAGAACCATCTGGCGGCCTGCGTCAACGCTGACCAGAAGGCCGCGTTCACGCAGACTCCGGCGTAGACTCTGCTCGCTCACAGCGATGCGCTCGGCTCCAGCCAGCTCCTGGGCCACCGCATAGCTGGCCTTGGGCTCCAGGAATAAGTCCCCTCCCGCAATCCAACCGATTCTCGTGCCTAGCGGCACCCATGTTCGGCTCGCAGGTTTGCGATGCCAGCCCCAGAATTCAGCTTGTTGCGGTGCACTGCCCTGGCGGTCCGCCACATGGGCATGTCCGCACGTCAGCGCGGATCTTAACAGAACCACAAACCGCAGCGCCGGATCACAGGTCTCCTGGTACTTAGCTTGGCGCGCACACAGTTGGGAAAGCGCTCTCTGGCTCCGCTCTTCGAGTTCCTCCTTTTCCCTCTTGCTGATCGCCGCTGTTTCGAAGGCAAACTGTAAGAAGATCTCCCAGCCGGTCTGCAACTCGGCGAGAGCCGATGGAAGCCTGGCATGGATCGCACTCCCGTGACCCTGACTGCGGATCTCCAACACCCGAGTTTGCAGGCGACGCTGCACCTGCTCATAGTTCTTAGCGATCCAACCCAAGAATGCTGCCATGGATGCCGCCAATCGACCTTCGTGTCCCGCGAGCTGACACTCGCTAACTTGGGCCGTCATCCAGATGATCCTGCCACTCACCGAGATCGTGGGCCTGTTGCAGCAAGGAGTCGGCAACCTGCTGCGAGAGACCGGGCTGGCGCTGATGCAGGCCGTGATGGAAGAAGAGGTCCGTCACCTGGCCGGCGAGCGTCATGAACAACACGAAGGACGACGCGCGAGTCGTTGGGGTAAGGAAGACGGCTACTGCGTGGTGGATGGGCAGAAGGTGCCGATCCGGCGCACCGGTTGCGCACCGCCGAGCGGCGGGAACAGCGCTTGGGCAGCTACGAGTTATTCCAGCGCAGCGGACCTATGCAGTTGGGCGTGTGGGACAAAATGATGCGCGGGCTATGGACGCGCAACTATGGCGCGGTGGTCAAGGAGTTTCACAACGCCTATGGCATCGAGAAATCGGCAGTGAGCGAGAACTTCATCGAGGCCAGCCGAGAGAAGGTCAAGGAATTGATGGAGCGTCCGCTGGGCGAGCTGCGACTGTGCGCCATCGTGATCGACGGCACGCCGTTCAAGGACCGGCAGATGATTGTCGCCCTTGGTATTGGCTGCGATGGACGCAAAACGGTGTTGGGGCTGCGCGAAGGGGCGACGGAAAACACGGCCGTGGTAAGCAGCCTTTTAAGCGAGTTGGTGGAGCGCGGCGTAGACTTCTCCACTCCGCGGCTGTACGTTCTGGATGGCGGTAAAGCCCTGGCGTCCGCGGTACGCAAACATGCCGGTGAAGCGGCCTTCATCCAACGCTGTCAGGTCCACAAGAAGCGCAACGTCGTCGATCACCTACCGGAGCAACACAAAGCGGACGTGAAGCGAAAACTGAAAATGCCTACGCGATGGCCGACTACAGCGAAGCCAAGCGCGCTCTGGAGAAACTGCATCGCGAACTGATGGATCTCAATCCCAGCGCGGCCCGGAGCCTGGAGGAAGGTCTGGAGGAGACGCTCACCGTGCACAAGCTCCGCGTCCCTGATCAGTTGCGCCGCACCTTGTGTTGCACCAACGTGATCGAGTCGGCGTTTTCCATCGTCGAGACGGTCTGCCGCAACGTGAAACGCTGGCAGCCAGGCGATCAGATCGAGCGCTGGGTTGGCTCCGGCCTGCTGGTCGCCGAACGGCAGTTCCGAAGAGTGATCGGCCATCGTCAGATTCCACTACTGCTGTCTTCGATGGCCAGTGCTGTTTCAAGAAATCGATTGCTTGGGCCGGTGGACTTCTCCTAGTTGTAATTCCAAAATCAGCAATCGGGCGCGAATACTCTGTCCGCGAGGCACTGCTTCCCCGGTCGCTAGCACCAGAGCGCGGGTCGGCTTGGGCGCGTTCAGCCGTCCGTTGCCGCTCAGGCGGCTGCGCCCCTGCTGGTTGCCCGTCGCGCGGAAGAGCCGTTCGGCGATGTTCTGCAGTTCGCTGTCGCCATTCCTTCCGGTCGGCGCAAAGTCGTCCACCACCAACAGCGCATCCTTGGCATAGAATGCCAGCCACTGTAATGCATTCCCCGTTGAACCGAAATTGGTAGGCAGACTGCGGGCGTCCATGGCGGCTCCGAAATGCTGCTGACAAAGCGCGGCCAGGGCAGTCTTGAACACGCCGGTTTGGCCTGCAAGAAAGAGACTGAAATCCACTTTTCCCAATGCGGCCCGATACACTGCAGCCAGTAGCGGAAAGCTGATCCGGTCTGGGGCCACGGACAGGCAGCGCAAACTGGCACGCACTGCGCTTCCTTGCTCTCGGGGATCATCTGCTGGAGGAACTTGGTAATGCTGTAGGGCTGCCGGTAACTCGACTCGCACGTCACTTCGCGATCCCTGGGCTCCCACCGCACCTCCGGCATGGAGGTACATCCAATGCCCGTCGTACTTCTTCCAACCCAGGTGAGTGAAGATGCGTTCTTGCGGAGGGACGGCCCACGAGATAGGGGACCTTGGTCGCCCTACCGTTGCGCTCCTCGTAGCGCCACAGAACCCATTGATCAAGCTCCGTGAGATCGTCAGGGACAAGGACTTCACGATGGCTCATGAGAGCACACCTCAAACGGAAGCGAGCGGCGCAGGAAGATCCGGCGTGGAATGCCTTCGTGAACAACGATCTTCTCTACGGCACCGCTCTTCAGGGAATCGATCTGAGCCAAGAGCCGGCAGGTTTCAACTGGTAGCACAAAGTCCGCGAGATCAAGCTCACTGCGTTGTGTGACTTCACTGTCGAGCCTGACGTCGAGAAGGACTTCAGGCGGAGTGTCGAAACAAACATCACCATCGGCCACCTCAACGTTTAGAATTGATCCGTAGTTAACTCGTTAGCAGAGGCGGATCAGAGTCTGTCTCGGCCGGGAAAGCTGTGAAAATCGTCTTTCTTGCACGCTACTACCTCTGCATCTCAAAAAGTGAAGCCCGCGCAGCCAAGGAAGGCAGAGCGGGCTCTATTGTTAGAAACCGGAGAAAATTGAAAAGCGCTGTTGAGGACGGCGCCGTTCACATATAGTCAGTTCTATTAGCTTTCGATCAATCCCACCAAGGGGCCCTGTTTGTTCAGCCCCGGCCGCAAATTTGTGATCCGCGCTGCCACGTCGACGGTTTACGGCGTGTTGTGCACCATCACTTCTGAAGTTGGCCGACGCAAACTGAAATGGACGCTACGTGGACAGAAACCCGGCTGAGCAAAAGGTCTGGAGGCGGTTCTTGGGCCGCGTGAGGCGGCTAAGTTATAGAAAAGTGGTACGCCCGGTAAGATTCGAACTTACGACCTTTTGCTCCGGAGGCAAACGCTCTATCCAGACTGAGCTACGGGCGCTCTGTGGCTATTATACCTGCGCGCGCTGACTCGAACCTTCAACGCGCGATCCAATACCTGTTGGGCCGCTTTAGTTGGACGCCACCGGGTGCGCCTTGGCCGCGCTAGCGTGATGCACCGGCGTCGTGGCCGATTCCTTCAGCAGCGTCTCAATCATGTTGCGCCAATAGCTTTCCTGGTAATTCGTCGGATCGTCGCCAGCCGCGGGGGTCTGCGAGCGAATGTTCCCCTTGCGGTCGATCCACACGATCTGCGGCACCGTGTAGCGTTCCATCACGTTGAAGCCCAGGTACGCCATCACCTCTTCGGGCGAACTGTAGCCTACCGGGTATCCGATGTTGTAGGTCTTCACGAAGTCACTCACGTACATGTTGGCCATCGTGTTGAACGCCGCATCCACGGCTTGGAACCCGCGTGGCCCGTACTCGTTTTGCAACTGCGTAAACACCTGCGAGGTGTGCTGGCAATGCGGGCAAGTGGTGTGGACCATCAAGAGCGCAACCACCTTGCCTTTCAAGCTGCTCAGCAGCATCTGATGGCCATCCACGAACTTGATGACAAACTCGGGCGATTTCCGAAGCACCGGGGGAGCTTCCGTTTTCGGGGCTTCCGCTTTGGGCGTCGCCGCATTCAATCCGATTTCAGCTAACAACAAAAAAGCTGCACAGGCCAAACGCATCCAAGAACTCCTTTACTCTAGTTTACGCCCAGATTATATCGTATCGAAGCACGGCCCTTAGGGAGGTGAGGGTTTTCGCCTGGATCCGCCTTCGCTACCATGCAACTATGCGGGCGGCATGGCTTCTTGCGATCGGCGTTTCGGGCGTCTTTGCCGTTACGGCGCAAGAGGAGCCCACCGCCATCTTCGGCACCACGGTGGTAATTCCTGCGGGATTGCGCGGCCTGGTCTATCACCTCCACCGCAACCGAACCCAGCTCCCAGATTTTGAAAAGCTGAAACCCGCCGGGGCCGCTATCTATACGTCGTCGCTCAACCTGCCTCCGCAGAACTTCATGGCGGGCTTTCCCGGTGTCACCAAGCGAAACGAATGGTTCGCCATCGACTACACGGGAAGATTCTGGATTGCCGATCCGGGCCTGTACTCTTTCGCGCTTTTGTCGGACGACGGTGCGATGCTCTACATCGACGATCAGGTGGTTATCGACAACGACGGCCTGCATCCGCCCCTTGAGATGAAGGGCGCCCGAGAGCTGGCGGGCGGTCTGCACCGCATTCGCGTCTCCTATTTCCAAGGACCGAAGTTCCAAATTGCCTTGGTATTGAAAGTCGCCGGACCCGGCCAGGAATTGCGCGTCTTCAGTACCGATGAGTTCAAGCCACCGCCCGATCCGGGCCAATGGCGTTTTCCCGAGAAGACGGCCTCGCCTCAAAAGTAGTGTTCGCGCCGGCCTTGGGAACTTTTCGCTGCTCGGCGACGTACCAGCAATGGTAGGGGGGCGCATGGATCAACTCAGGCAGGTGCTACGCAGGCTCGGCCGCGCGCCGGTGTTTACCGCCATCACCTTGATCACGCTGGCAGTGGCCGTAGGCGCGAACACTGTGATTTTCAGCGTCGTCGAAGGCGTGCTGTTGAAGCCCTTGCCTTATGCCCATGCCGAACAGTTGATCGGCGTGTGGCACTCGGCGCCGGGCCTGGGCTTCCCGCAACTCAACATGGCGCCAGCCATCTATTTTATCGATCGCGAGCAGAGCGCGACGCTCCAGGATATCGGCGCCTACGACGGCGATTCGTTCGCCGTAACCGGGGCCGGAGAACCGGAGCATGTGCCGGGGCTGGACGTCACGGATGGCACTCTCCCTATCCTGGGCGTAGTTCCGGCGCTAGGGCGCCTGTTTACCCGCCAGGATGATTCGCCGGGTGCGCCGGCAACCGCGCTGTTGTCCTACGATTATTGGCGCCGGAAGTTTAACGGAATTCCATCCGTCCTGGGACAAACCATCATCGCGGATGGAAAGCCGCGAGTAATCGTCGGGGTCTTGCCAAACGGTTTTCATTTTCTCGACCGGGAGGATCCCGCGCTGGTAATACCGTTCCAGTGGGATCGTAGCAAAACCAAGCTCGGAAACTTCAGTTACGAAGCTCTGGCCCGTCTGAAGCCCGGAGTCACCATGGCACAAGCCAGCGCGGACCTGGCGCGCCTGCTGCCCGTCTCCATGCGAAGCTTTCCCATGCCGGAAGGTTTCAGTCTCAAGCTGTTTGAAAATGCGCGCATTGCTCCCAACCTCCGGCCGCTGAGGCAGGACGTGATTGGCGATGTGGGCAACGTCCTGTGGCTTTTGATGGGTTCCCTCGCCGTAGTGCTGTTGGTGGCTTGCGCGAACGTCGCAAACCTGTTGCTGGTGCGCGTGGAAGGGCGCCGTCAGGAATTGTCTGTTCGCGCCGCCCTGGGCGCGGGCGGGATGCGTATCGCGGCGGACCTGCTGTACGAAAGTTTCGTCCTGGGCCTGCTGGGCAGCCTGCTTGGATTACTAATCGCCGAGGAGGCATTGCGCGTTCTCGTGGCCAGGGCGCCCACCGGCCTTCCGCGTATCCACGAAATCGGCATCGACATTCCGGTTTTGCTGTTCACGCTCGCGCTGGCGCTCTTCACCAGTCTGGTCATTGCTCTGCTCCCGGTCTTTAAGTACGCCGGTGGACATTTGAACGCCAGCCTCCGCGAGGGCGGACGTGCCCTTAGCCAGAGCCGCGAACGGCACCGCGCGCGCAACTCCCTGGTGATTTTGCAGGTGGCGCTGGCGCTGGTTTTGCTGATTTGTTCCGGACTCATGATTCGCACCTTTCGCGCTTTGATGCATGTGCCTCCCGGATTCACCTCCCCCGAGACAATTCAAACCCTCCGTCTCTTCGTGCCGGAGACACAGATATCGGATTCCGAGGGCGAGCGGCTGGTGCGCATGGATGAAGAAATGCTGAACAAAGTTGCGGCCATCCCGGGTGTGTCCTCGGTAGGCTTCTCCAGCGCCATTCCCATGGATGGACGTGACTCGAACGATCCGGTGTTCGTGCGGGATCGGACTTATAAAGAGGGCGAGCTTCCCCCCATACGCCGTTTCAAATTCATTTCGCCGGGATTTTTCGCGACGCTGGGAACTCCGCTGGTCGCAGGCCGCGATTTGAGCTGGACCGACACCTATAAGAAAATCCCGGTTGCCATTGTCTCCCAGAATTTCGCGCGAGAGTATTGGCACAGCGCAGCCGGCGCGCTCGGCAAGCAAATCCGCGTCGGCACCACGGACGACTGGCGAGAAATCATCGGCGTTGCCGCGGACACCTACGACGACGGCGTGAACAAGCCGGCTCCCACCTCGGTGTATTGGCCCGTCACGCTGGACCGCTTCGAAGGTCAGAAGGAGAGCGTGCACCGCGATCTGGCGCTCGCCATTCGCAGCCCACGAGCCGGCTCGGAAGGCTTCCTGAAGGAAATTCAGCAGGCGGTCTGGTCGATCGATCCCAGTCTGCCGCTCGCCAATGTTCATCCGGTGGATTATTTTTACACCAAATCGATGGCCCGGACTTCCTTCACCCTCGTGATGCTGGCCGTCGCCGGAGGCATGGCGCTGCTGCTCGGAATCGTGGGAATTTACGGCGTCATCTCCTATTCGGTGTCGCAGCGCACCCGCGAGATCGGCATTCGCATGGCGCTCGGCGCCGAACGGCACGCGGTGACGGCGCTGTTTGTACGCAATGGATTGTGGCTGGCGGCCATTGGGATCGCTTGCGGCCTGGTGACGTCCTTCGTCACCATGCGCCTGATGTCGTCGCTGCTGTTCAACGTCAGCCCGGTCGATCCGGTGACCTACGCCAGCATCACGACCGGTGTCTTGGCCACGGCCTGGCTGGCTTGCTATCTGCCCTCGCGCCGCGCCGCCACCATTGACCCTGTGAACGCGCTTCGCGCCGAATAGCTCGCCCTGTTGGGACTCTTCCGAATATAGCCATTGACAATATAGCCATAGTGGATATACTGAGGCAAATGGCACAGCAATCCCCTCAGCCCGAGGCTTTCCTCCCGTTGCCCGCGGCTACTTTCCACATCCTGATGGCGGTGGCCGAGGAAGATCGCCACGGCTACGCAATCATTCAGGATGTCGCGGCCAGAACCGGCGGCGAACTCAAGCTGAGCGCCGGGACGCTGTATCGCTCCATCCAGCGCATGCTGGAACAAGGGCTGGTCATCGAGACGCAGGAGCGCCCCGCCCCCGAGTTCGACGATGAGCGCCGCCGCTATTACCGCATCACGCCGCTCGGGGCCGCGGTCGCCAAAGCGGAGGCCACGCGGATGTCGAAACTCGTCAAATGGGCGCGCGCCTTGGGATTCGCGCCTGAGAAAGCTTAAGATGCGAAGGCGTAGCATGCGTTTCTACCGGGCTCTCCTGCACCTGTATCCATCGTCCTTCCGCGCCGAATACGGCGAGGAGATGTGCGCCGTTTACAACCGCCGCCGGACTTCTCGGCTCTCCGCCGTATTCGAAGTTCTTCACAACGCTCCTGCCGTCCATTGGGACATTCTTCGGCAGGACCTGCGTTATACCGCGCGAACACTCGCCCGCGCGCCTGGATTCACGGCGGTCGCCATCCTGGTGCTCGCGCTGGGCATCGGCGCGAATACGGCAGTGTTCTCAGTTACCGATTACGTCCTCATTCGCCCGCTCCCGTTTCCATCGCCCGATCGGTTGGTAAAAATCTGGGAGACATTGCCCGGTTACCGCCGCATGGAACTGTCGCCCGTCGACTATCGCGACTGGAGGCGCATGAACAACGTTTTTGAAGACATGGGCGCCTTCACAACGCAGGAAGTAAACCTGATCGGGCAAGGCGCTCCGGAGCGCATCAAGGGCGCCATTGTGACCGGGAATCTGTTTTCCGTTTTGGGCGTTCCACCCTTGCTGGGACGCTCCATCGCTCCTTCCGACGACCGGGACGGCGCGCCCCGCACGGCGGTATTGAGCTACAGCCTTTGGCAAAGGGCGTTCGGTGGCGACGCTCGAGTCCTGGGTGGAAAGATGGATTTGGACGGAATGCCGTACGTGGTAATCGGGATCATGCCGCCCCAGTTTCGCTTCCCGAACCAGGAGGTGGAACTTTGGGCGCCGTTTCAGTTTCCCGAAGACGCGTATACGGATCGCAATAACAACTATCTGGAGGGCGTCGGCCGGCTCCGCCCAGGAGTTTCCCTCCGGCAGGCCAGCGCCGACATGGACGTGGTTGCGGGCCAATTGAGGCGCCAGTATCCCAAGGAACTGGAACACACCGGCGCCGCCGTGGACCTGATGCGCGATGAAATCAGCGAGCAGCGGCGTCTATTGCTCGTTGCGCTCGCCGGAGCGGCACTGTGCGTTCTCCTGATCGCTTGCAGTAATCTGGCGAATCTCTTGCTGGCGCGCGCGCTGGCCAGGCAGAAGGAGCTGGCCGTGCGAACCGCGCTCGGTGCCGGGCGTGAACGGCTAATCCGGCAACTCGTGACCGAGAGCATGGTCTTGTCGTTGCTGGGCGGCCTGTTCGGTGTGCTGCTGGCCGCTCTCGCTCTTCCCTTGCTGGCCCAACTGGTTCCTTCGTTGCCCGTATCCGGCACGCCTTCCATCGACTTTCGCGTTTTGGGATTCGCCGCCATTCTCACGGCGCTAACGGGCGTTGGATTCGGAATCGTGCCCGCGCTGCGGGCTGGCCGGGGCGATCTTACCGGACTGCGCGAAGGATCGCGTTCCGGCGGCGGGCGCAAGGCCGGGCTCCGGTCCGCGCTCATCCTGGCGGAAGTCACGCTGTCGGTAGTTTTGTTGATCTCGGCCGGTCTGTTGATGCGAGCCTTGTTGAGAATCCAGTCGGTGGATCCGGGATTCCGCAGCGAAGGAGTGCTGACGCTGGAGACCGCTCTTCCCATGACGAAGTACCAGGTCGTCGCAAAACGCACAGCATTCTATCGAGGGGTGCTGTCGGAGATTCAAGCGTTGCCGGGCGTTACCGACGCGGCTTACATCAGCTTTCTTCCCATGGTGATGGGCGGCGGCATCTGGCCCGTCGATATCGATGGGAAAACGCTGGACCGTTCGGAGGGCCACTCGGCCAGCTTGCGGTTCATCACGCCCGGGTTCTTCTCCACCTTGAGAATTCCTCTGCATGCCGGACGAAACATCGGCGAATCCGACGCGGGCGACAAACCGTACACGGCGGTTGTCAGCGAATCCTTCGCGCGCCGCTATTGGCCCGGCCAAAATCCCTTGGGCCGGCACTTCAAATTTGCCCTCTTCGACCGGACGATTGTGGGAGTGGTGGGCGACATCCGCGTGCGCGGCTTAGAAAGAAATAGCGAGCCCCAGGTTTATGTTCCCTATCAGCAGGTGCCAGACGGCTGGATTATCGGCTACACTCCCAAAGATTTGGTGATCCGGGCGTCGGGAAATCCCCGGCTGCTGCTGCCCGCTATCCGGCGCATCATCCAGAAGGCCGACCCCGAGCAACCTATCTCCGATGTTCGCACGCTGTCCGAAATCGTGGAGGACAACACGGCGCCGCGCGCGGTTCAAGTACGGATCATCGGCGTGTTCGCGGCGCTTGCGTTCCTGCTGGCCGGCCTCGGCATCCATGGCCTGCTATCCTTCACCGTGTCCACTCGTTCGTCAGAAATCGCCGTTCGGATCGCGCTAGGGGCTCAGCCGCGCAATATCCTGAGAATCGTGCTGCAGGATAGCTTGCTGCTGGCCACCGCCGGCGTGGTTCTGGGCGTCGCGCTGGCTTACATAGCCGGCCGCGCCATGCAAGCCCTGCTCGCGGGCATCGCCCCCGCGGACGCCGCAACCTTTATCGCCGCCGCCGCGTTGTGTTTTCTGATGACGCTGGCGGGCAGCCTGGCTCCATCGCTGCGGGCGCTACGGGTGGACGCCATCACGGCAATTCGGGCCGAATAAGCGTTTTCCGCAGCTAAATCACGGAATCGAATGCCGTTCGATATTCTTCATCTGTCTTACCTACGAGTTTAATCTGCTTATGGAGAAGTGCGCGTTTTCACTTCTTTATGATTCGGGATTGAAAGACAGTTGGAATTCTCTGGATGAGTTAGCGTGATATGATTTTCAGCGCGCCTGATTGCCCATCCAAAGCTTTTGCAGAAGACTTTCGCATGATCCGCGCCACACGCCAGCGGCAGATCCGAGAGCGCCATTTCTAACCGGCGCAGAAACCGAGAGCGACTAGCGGTTTTACCACAAGAGTTTCCTTCTGCTCGCCTGTCACACTCACTGCATGTTGTTTTTGGAGGTGGTCCTCAATGATGACCGATATGTAGTCTGCCACCGCGTCAGCCAAGTTCGCAGCCGCTTCTTCTTCAGTCTCGCCCTGAGAGACACAGCCGGGAAGTTCGGCGCATTCGGCAATGTATCCACCGTCCAATTCGTCCCTCTGGATCGCATAGGCGATGCGCAGCGGGCCGCCCCTAACAATGCCATGAGTTTGCTCGCGGACGCTCATCCTAGGTTCGCCTTCGGGGACCTCTACCGTCATTGTTGCATAGAATATCGATGTTGTTGAAAAGTCGCCGAGTGAGTAGCTTACCTAGCCCTAAGCATCGGCTCTTGCCGTCGGCTGCGATCTGAGCACTTCAAGGAGGGATCGCCGTTGGCGACCCTTTGCGACGAAAGCAATGAATTAAGGTCGCGACCGAAGATGAATGCCGGCCCGAGAAGCCAGCAAAGAACAGTCGCCAATGCAGGAGCCTCCCACCGCCACGGCATGTCAGCAACATCAACTCGTTTGAGAACCCACATGAAGTATGGGCCGAGCGCGACCAGCGCCAGGTCGGCGGTTACGATGCGACGAACGTCGCGTCGGACCACGGGTAATCTACATAGTTGAACCAAGCGCTTCGCAGGATAGCCGCCGGAGGATTGATGAGTAGGAGGAGATCGAAGGCCGGGGTACGGCCAACGTGAATATGCGCGGCGGCGAGCTCTCGGCGGCTCCGCCAGATTAGGGCAACCGCCAGCGCCATCTGGGCCAGCGGCATCGAATACTGTGGCCTTATACTCATGTCGCAACATTTGCAGCATGTCCCAACGGAACCATCACGGCAATTCGGGCCGAATAGGAGTTTTCCAACCTTCGATCTGATTCACCGTCGTCCCATCTATCCACACCCGAAAATAACCCGAGTCCCCCTGGCCTTCCACCAGACTCCGGCATTTCCTTCCCGATCTCCAGCTTCTTCCACTTCCCTTGCATCACCTTTCGATACTGGTCGAAATATTTCCGCGCCGATCTCGGGCGAATCCCACGTCGACGCCACTCCCAACACTGGATATTTCTCGTGCTTGTGCTCGAACAATTCATACGACCCGCCCGCTAGAGTGCGCCGCCAAAGCCTCGCCCTCTTCCGCAGTGGTGTATTGGGAGAGCAATACCCGGAAATCCAGCTCGCCCAGCGTACCATCGGCCAGCTTGCGGAAATCGCGCGATACGGGAAGCGGCGGAGGAATCGGCGTTACCGATCCGCCACGTCCCAGATACCGCTCCGGGTGCAGGATCTGTCCGCTGCTGGCCGGCGGACGAATGAAAACCTCCGAGAAAGCCTGGCGCCCCAGCTTCCGGAATACCGCGTCCTGAAAAGCCAAGCCCTCCGAGTAGGGGAACACTAGCGACTGTCGGATGTAGAGCGGCGCTTGCGAAAACACCGGGTATTGCTGCGCCGCCGAGCCTTCGATGCTCTTCTTCATCATGTCCAGAATCGCCGCAGGGACTTCCGGCCTCCCGCCGCCTTCGCGCGCAATGTAAGCGGCCATCAGCCACGTCGCCTGCCCCTCCATCACCGCCTGCCGCGCGGTGGCGCTATCGTCGCTTCGCATCCCTTCACGAATGTACTTCGCCAGATGAAAGTGTTGATCGGCCAAGCGCGTGCGCCAATTCGTGAACCAATGCGACACGCTCCTCGTCACTAGCTGCGGCGCCTGGGTTGCCGCCGCCCGAACCTTTCAGTACGAATAGCTTCTTCTGGTTGTAATCGTAAAACGCGGCGGCCTGCTCGGTGAGCAGATCCAGCGTGTTCTTCCGCAGATCGAAATCGGCGGGTACCAGGCCGAGCATCTTCAGCGTCAGTTCTTCGGCCCGCGCGTCCTCCGGCTTCATGGTTTCCCGGAGCCGCTGCTCCAGGTACTGCCGCAATTGGTCCTTGCTGATGAGAGCGTACGGAACGTTGTGCTTGAACTTGAGTCCGGTGATCTGGCGACAGCCCCTCCTTGATGTGGCCGATATTGGTGAACAGCTCTTGCGCCGGCGCTGGAAAGACCAGTACCCAAGCGGCCATCGCGATCAGCAGCTTCGCGGCTGGGGGTGAGATCAGGCGTTTCATGCGACAATGAATCTTCATGGTAGACGAGAAATTGTATTCCGCCGAAGCCCACGGTAGTGGCACCTTCATTATCAGCAAGCCCAAGCGCAAGAAACCGAAGCTGCGGCAGTCCCGATTGAAGAAGCCGCAACGGGGAGCGCGCAAGTAGTACCCGGATGCCGTCTCGACCGGCTAGTACTTCCCCTGGCTGGATAAAATCCCCGGACTCTGGACAAATCTCCGGACGGCCTTAGACTGGAAATGTCGAAATGGCGGTCCTTCGCAAAATTGCGCTTGGTCTCTTGCTGGCGGCATGCGGCCGGGGTCCTGCTGATGGCGGCTTTGGAGCTGTGGAACTACCGTCAATGGGCTCACTTGCCGGCGCGTGAACCTGGCGTCGGCACCGGGGACCTCCCGCGCATGCTGCAAGGCCGCATGGACTTGCTCACCAGCCGCGTCCGCGACATGGAGCTGCTGGTACTGGTTCTGCTGGGTACTTCCGGCCTTTACGCCATCGTGTTCGTCGCGTCGTCCTATTTCAGCGCCACCAGCTTCGCGCGGCAAGCCGACCAAACCATCAACCACATTCAGGATCAGATCGGCCTGGCCATGGGCGACCTGCGCGAGTTGCAGGAGGACACCGAACAGCGGCTGCGCCACATGACAGCGGCCGTCCCCGATACCCAACCGGCCACGTGGGAGACGCAGATCGCCGAGATCACCGCCCGTCTGGCGGCCGGTCAAGCTGGTCCGCTCAGCGAGCACGCCCGTCTGGAGTTGGTGCAGGACGAAAATGCGATCGCCTACCTGGCAGTGGTGGCTGGCGCCCGAGCCGGTTCGTCGTTGGCTAGTTCGTACCTTGAGTTTGGCCGGATCTATGCGTCGTCGGACGCGGCCCGGTCGCGCTTTTACCTGGAGCGCGCGCTACGCCTGGCAACCCCGGAATCGCTGCTGGCTTCCGAAATCCATTATCAACTCGCCTGCCGTTTCGCTGCGTCGCAGGAGTTTCCCCGCGCCATGCGCGAACTGGCCGCGGCCTTCGAGCATCAGTTCAAGGCGCTGGAGGAAAGGCTGGCCGGCGATATCGAGGAAGGCGGCAAGCTCTATGAGCTGGCCTCCACCGCCCCCTTCGACAAAGCCATGAACGACCTGCTGCTCAACATGAGCATCGGCATTGGCTGATAGCGAGCCGCGACCGGATGCCCTGTTCCAGGGCCAAGGGAAAGGAATCTAAAAAATAAAACTCAACCCGCCGCGCAGTGCGCGTGGCGATTGTACCAGCGTCACGTGCTGGCCGCCCTCGGTAACCGGCAGATAGCCCTGCGCTAAGCCGTTCTGGAGCTCGGCCGTGGCTTCCAGCCGCCCCGGCATCCCCAGCACCGAGGGAATCGGCTGCCGCAGGCGAACGTTTAAGCCCGGCTCGGTGTAAGGACTCTGCGTGAGGTAAAAATGATCCGGCATGATGGTGTCGTTATAGTCCATCCACTGGTAGCTGCCCGTGATAATAGTGCCCGTCAACGGAAGCTTTGCCGACGCCCTCGCCGAAACCCAGAAGCGCTGCGTAACCTGCAGGCGCGAGCGCAGCCCCTCCGCCGATGCCGCCGCCAGATCGTCCCCGGCCGGGGCCAAAGCGCCGCCGCTACCAAACGACGAACCGATCTGCACGCGATCTCCCAAGGCTTGCGACACAGAAGCCGCAAAGCCCATGCGATGATAGCTGCCCGCATCGAAAACGCTGTTCTGCGATGAAATGTCCGGCAACAGATCGCCCGGCGCAAAGGCACCCGCGGGCGCAACCACGGTCATCGCAGCGTTGTTCACCTGCTCGCGGTACCCGCTCACGTTCAGCGTGGTGGCGCCGATCTTCTTCTCGTAACCGATCTCGGCGTCCTGGGAGCGCTGGATGGCAGCATGCCCGTCCAGCAATGACAGGCGCGGCAGCATCGCCAGCGCCGCCAGATCCTGCGCCAAAGCTTCCGAGTCGCCGGGAACGCGGCCCTCTGCGTCGCGCGGCTGCGCGGCTAGTTCGGTAGGCGGCGCACCCGAGCTGTAAGCGACTTTCAGGTTGCCCGCCGCACCCAGACTGTACGTCAGACGCGCAAACTCGTTCAGCGAATTAACGTGATCCATATAGCTGACCGAATCGAAAGAGCTGCCATAATCCAGCCGCAGATTGTCGGTCACCGCCACGCTGTCATGCATGGAGACGGACATCATTCGCAAGGCCGGCGCGCCGTCCGGCTGTCCTGTCAGGCTAGCCAAGTTGCCGCGTACCGGAAGATAGATTTGTTGCACCGTCACAGCCACTTCCGGGCCCAGGCCGTCGCGGCTGAAGCTGGTGCGGAAACCGGCGGTGGGCAAGCCGGCATGCGCGCTGTAGCCGACATTGCCGCTCAACTGCAGCTCATTGTGGCCGAATACCGACGTAGCAACCGCGAACGCAGTTCCCAAATCGGCTTGCGACGATGTTGACCCAAGCGATCCCGGATCGCCTCCCGAAAGGTTTAACATGCCCCGCGTATCCGAAAAAACGCTCGCCGCCGTTTGGTTCTGAGTCTGGCTCTGCTGCGAGCTCTGCTCGGAACCGACGCCGAGGTCGGCAGGCAGCATTCTCAAAACCGGCCGAGTAGAAGCGGAGCCCTTCAGCACCCATTTCCAATCGTCGCTCATTAGAGCGCCTTCGCCCGGCTTGGCATACACCAGTTCGATGGAGCTTAGAACGCTCGCCAGATCGACATACAGCAGGCTCTGCATGCCCGGCTGCACGGCGATCTTTTGCTTCATCGCCGGCACAAAGCTGGCCAGCGACACGCGTACCGAATAAAGGTCGGGAGAAAGGAGGCCGAAACCAAACAGGCCGCGCTCGTTGGTGATCACCCGCTGCATCAGCTTTTCCGAGCGGTTGAACAGGAAAACCGTCGCGCCCATCTGCGGCACACCACTGGAGTTGCGCACCACGCCCGCGATACTTCCTGAAAGCGGAGTTCCGGTTGCCGGCCAAGCCATCGGCGCTGACAAGATCAGCGCGGCAATCACGCTGGCAGCGAGTTTAGGCTGACCCGTCATTTTTTCCGTACAGGCCTCGGTATTCCGTACCGGCTTCAGGGGACGGCAATACCACGCCGTCCACCTAAGACTTACTTTACCGTAAAATTGGCGCTCGGGGTTAACACCTGATTACTGTTCTTATCCGTCACCTTCATCTTTAAGGTGTATTGCCCCGGCTCCAGGGATTGCAGCGGCAAAAGCTTCTCCACCGTCACCTGCTGAGACGACGCACCCGGAATCGCGTTTACTTCCTCGGTGTAGTGCAAAACCGGATCTTTGGCGCCGCTCTTGGTGATGTTGTATTCGATGGATCCATTCGGCTTCTTGGTCTTTTCGTCCGGCGAGAAGTTGTAAAACTGGGTATAGATTCCCAGCTTCTCGCCCCGCTCGAACGTATCGGTCAGGCGCGGCCGGACCTTGGTGTCGCCGATCACGAACTGGCCGGTTCCAATGCTCTTGGTCGGAACCTTCTCGATCAGGTCCGCCAGGATCAAACTGCTGGACGCCAGTTTCTCGTCGTCAAAATGAGGAACCTCAGCGCCATCGGATAGGTGGTCATATTGCCGCCGACAATGTCCTTGCAGACGATGTTCAGCCGGTACATCCCCGGCGCCAGCGGAATTTCTTTTTGATAAATGGACGCCCCGTCCAGCGCCTTCTGCAGCAAATCGGCGGGCACCTCGATGGTCACGGGATCTTCAAAGGTGTTCACCACCTTGCCGGTAATGGAAGTGATGCGTCCAAAAATATTCACCGTGGCTTTGGACACGTTGTCCTTCTGCTGGAACTGCAGATCGCGGCGCTGGAACTCGATGGTCACGGTGGTCAGGATGGTGGAATCGGTGATCCGGATATAATCCGCGCGCGCCTTGAACGGCAGATTGTTGTACCGGATGCTGGAACTGACCACCGCTTGCAGGTCCTTAAACTTCACTTGCGGAGCCTTTTGCAGATTCGCGAACTGCGCCAACCGCTCGAACTCATTCATGCTGGCCGGCAGCGGCTGATTGCCCGTTCCGAGCGTCGTGCCGTCGGTGCGGGTGAAGCGCTGCGATTGGTCCGCCAGGCCCATCTGCTCATACAGCGTCAAACCGGCGCCCGGAACATAGGTCAACGCATCCTTTTCGGACGGGTCCATCGTCATGCGGAACTCGCCGCTCATGGTCGGATCCACGAACTCGATCTTGATGTTGCTGCCCACGCCTTCGATATAGCGGTAGGTCCAATCCACGAACGGGAAGGTGGATGTCGTTCCGCCGCCCTCTTCAATGGGACGGTCATAGCGTGCCGCCGGAAGAATGATCGTCGATTTCGTCGGGCGGACCATACACAATATAGATCCGGCCGCGATCCGTCTTCCAGCCCGGAATACCCGAAGCAAAGCGCTCGTTGGCGTATGCGATGCGCCGGTAATGCTCTTCCTTGAACTCGTTCTCTTCGGTGTCCGGCGTAGGGTCGCGCCGCAGCCAGAAAGCCTCGATGAAATTCTCGCGCTCGTCGTCGGTGCTCAGCCTCTTGAACGCCTTGCGCTCCTCGTCGGTGATGATGTAGCCGACGTCCTCGTTCAGCCACTTCTTGTAGGGCGTTTCCAGCTCTTTGCGCAGCTTGTCTTCCTGCTTTTTCTTCTGCTTCTCGGTCATCGGCTTCGCAACGGTGTCCCGTTTCGAAGCAGACGGCTTTTGATCGTCTTTGTCCGATTGTGGCGCGGCCTGGGTTGCCGCTTGCGGCGCGGCCAGCAGGTAAGCGCCTGTGAAACCCATCACCAGCGCACGCTGGACAAATCACAAAGTGCTTTATTTTCATACAATTCACCGCCAGACGAGAATCGGAATCTGCTCTCATTCTAGGCCCTAAGCGAGAATCGGTCAAGGGAGGGACGCACGACGGCTGGAATGCGTTCCGAGAAATGGCGGCTAAGGATGAAAGCCCGCGCCGCCCCTCATGGGTTATAGCGCGCCAGCCACGCGGCCACTTCGCGGAATACATCGCGCCGCTGCTCCCAGAGCTTGGGGAAATGAGGCGAGCCGGGATACGTCACCATCCGGGTGGTCTTGCCGTTCGCCGCCAGCGCCTCAAAGAATTCCCGGCCCTGAAACGTAGGCACGCGTTCATCCGCCGCTCCGTGCAGGATCAGGGTCGGCGTGGTCACCTGGCTGGCATGAACGGCCGCCGAGAATTGCGCGAACGCGGACGGGTCCTTCTCCGGCCAGCGGGCATCGTAATCGATCTGCTGGACATCACTGGTCCACAGGAAAGACGCCCAGTCGGTGATTCCGGCGCCTTCAATCGCAGCCCGGTAACGCTGGGTCTGCGTCACGGTCCAGGAGGTCATGAAGCCGCCGGCGCTCCAGCCGAAGATGGCGAGCTTGTTCGGATCGGCCCAGCCTTGCGCGATGGCGAAGTCGGTCGCGCTATCCACGTCCCGATAGGCGCGATCGCCGAAATGCTGGTAAATCGCATCCAGAAAATCGGAGCCATAACCGGTGGAACCGCGGTACTGGGGCTGGAGAACCACATATCCGAGACCGGCGACGAAGCGCGAGAAGGAGTCTAACTCCAGCAGGTCGTTGCCCTCAGGCCCGCCGTGCGGAAGCACCAGAAACGGATAGCGCCGGCCTTCGGCATAACCAGCCGGAAACGTGGCGATACCCTCCAGCGCGATCCCTTCCTTGCTGTTCCAATGCACGACACGAACCGGTCCCAGGTCGATTTTCGCAACCTGTTCATCTCCCTCGCTGGTGATCTTGCGCAGCATGCCGCCGGATGGGACCGCTATGTTCCCGCTGTGCGTGGGGTCGCCGACGTCGACGGCAAGCTGAGCGGGGGCGCCGGCAAGTTCGGAGAAAACCGGCCTGGAGGCGATGTATCCTTCCGGCCAGCGGAACGCCGTGGTAAGCGCGCCGTCCTGGAAGGAATCGACTTCAGTCTGGACGCCGCGATCCACCACCACCCAAACCTTGCCTCGGGGATCTTGAACCAGCGACATCGCCGACCCGTCCAACTTCGGCGTCCGGTCCACAGGCGTTCCACCGCTCGCGGGGACCGTCCAGACGTGGTCCGGCGTTATGACCGAGGTGGTGGTGCTGAGGAACGCCAATTCTCGGCCACCGTTGTCCCAGGCAATGTTGGAGACCGAATTCGCGATCTCCGCGACGCGGCGGCTGCCCTCGGCCGCGCAGACGTCCAGGAACGAGCGGACGTAGTGATATCCGATCTTGGGAGTCGCCGAGAGCACCGCCAGTGAGGCGCCGCCAGGAGCCCACGCTATCGCGCCAGCGCCGCCGACGTTTCCCGAGCCCGTGGTGTCCGCGATATTCTTCAGGTCGGGACACCACCATCGGCCTCCCGTGCCATCCGCGCCCACCACGTAGAGGCTGGTCAATTGCGGCTCAACCACCGTGTGGACGTCCGCCAGATCGTCCGGCGGCTTCGGGCTGGCCAGTATCGCGAAACGCGATCCATCCGGCGAAAGGTGGGCCGAGTGGATACCCGCGGGAAGCGCCAGCAAAAGCGTCGGAGTGGTGCTCTTCTTGATCTCGGCCAGCGGGAAGACGGCGAATTGCGGAAGCTTGTTCACTTCATAGGAACCGTATAGCGAGGCCCCGTCTTTTGTGAACCCATAAGGCGCGAAGTGCTCCGGAAGATCGAGCTTGCGCGCATTCGTTCCGTCGGTCGCGATGAGGCGCCATTCTTCGGTGGTAGGCCCCTTCTCGCCGCCCCAGCTGGCTTTGCACAAAATAATTGCCCCGTTGGGAGCCACCGCGACGGCAGCGGCGGAATGCAGAGCCGCCCAGTCGTCGGCGGTGAACACGTGCTTACCGGTCTGTGCTAAAGCTATCGACACCGCCAACAGACAGCCGGCAGCGACACAAGCCGGAAACCTCATACAGCTACTTCCCGCCCGCCTTATAAACCTTGGTGAACTTGTTCCGCTGGTTCCAGACCGTGAACGATCCGTTCCCTTCGGCCGTCAGCTTGATGTATTGTCCGGCGCACTGCTCGTCGACATTGGCAATGAACGAATCCGCCACATTGTGTTCCTTGCCGCCCGCGATCGCATAGTGCAGTTGCCACAGGTCTTCCAGGCCGGGTGAATCCTTCACGATCTGCCACGCGTCCGGACTCGCACCCTTGCGCGCGCCGTTATTCATGATGGCTACCCGTGGATGGACCGCATCCACCAGCGCGGGCGAATTCGATTGGTTCAGCCCGTGATGCGACACCAGCAGCACGTCCACCGTTCCAATCGGATTGTTGGGGCACATCAGCTCCAGCTCTTTATTCCACGTCAAATCGCCCAGGTCGAGGAACCGGAATTTCTCGAACGTCACCAGCACGCCGATGGATTGCGCATTCTCGGTGGGATCGGGATCCCGCTTGGGCGTCGTTGCGCAGTAGGAGTTCGGCTGTCCCGCGCCTGCGAGCGGCGCCTGGATGTGGCTGCCCGCGGCCGTCAGCACTTTCACCGAAAGGCCTTTAATCGGGACCATGTCGCCGGGTTTCACCACAGTATGCTCGCCGCGCTGGATGACCTTGACATAGTCGCTGTAGTCTTCTTTCGTTACCTTCGAGTCTTCGGTATTCGGACCGTGATCCAGAAAGTTCACGATTTTCATCCGGTCGAAGAGCTGCGGTACTCCGCCCACGTGGTCCCGATGATAGTGCGTGATGAGCAGATAATCGATCTGCTTGATCTTGGCCGCCTTGGCCGCCAGCGCGATCCGGTCCGCGTCCCGGCCCTCAAATCCGCGCCATCCGGTGTCGATCAGCAGCGATTGCCCCGACGGACTGACGATCAGCGTAGCCTGGCCGCCTTCCACGTCCACAAAGAAGATTTCGAGCGGCCTGGCGGATACCCGCGGAGTGGCGGCTACTGCCAATAGAAGCGCCGGCAGCAGCGCAAAACAAGCTCGGCGCGGTTTCTGGATGCGCATTTCTCGCATCGTATCACAGCCTCGTGTGCCGGCTGCGTCATATTGCCGGAACATGCCGCGAAGTCGTAACGTAATAATGATTAGAAGCCATGCCGTTCTGCTGCCAATGCGGGAAGTCCGTCGGGAACCACGACGCCTATTGTGGCGTTTGTGGCGCGCGCCAACCCGCCGCCGCGTCCGCGCCCCCCATCGACTACATGCACGGCATCAGCCCCCGCACCGCTTCCCTGCTCTGCTATATCCCGTTTCTGGGCTGGATCGTTTCCATCGTGGTGCTGGCCTCCGCGCGTTTTCGCGACGATAGCCGCGTCCGCTTCCATGCGTTCCAGGGGCTTTACCTGTTTGTTGCCTGGCTCCTGGTGGATTGGGTTCTCGGACCCATGTTTCGCTACGCGTTTTGGGCTCCGTTGCACCAAGCCTTCCCTGGCCTTATGCAGGCCGTCATCTTCTGCGCCTGGATCTTCATGATCATCAAAACGTCGCAGGACACAACGTACAAGCTGCCCATCCTGGGCGATCTGGCCGAAAAATCCGTTTCCGAGCAGCGCTAGTACCGACTCCCTTGCGGCAAGCCGAAGCACGGTGGCGGCTCGGTACGCGGCATCAGTTCTGAACCGCGCGTGAGCAAGCGGTGCCTAATTCCACCGCCTCAACCGCGGCCACATCTCCCCAAGCGGCGGGTGCATTCCCTGGCAGTAGAAAACATCGAAGTGTTGATATGGCATCGAGTACGGATGATCCACGCGAGCCACCTTTTTCACGCTGGTGAACAGCGGCTCCAGTTCTTCCCGCTTGTCGTCCAGCACGATCATGCTTTCTCCGGTGTAGCCCCGAGGCCCCCAAAGAAAATAGCTCTGATGCCCACTGATGGCCGCGGGCAAACCGTACTTCGGCCCGAACAGATCGATGGCCCCCGCCTGCCCGTAGGTCTGAGCGAAGATCGCCGTGCGGGCGCGAACCTCCGGCGGCAGGCTGTTGTAGACCTGCGCCACCGTGGCCGCCATCTCTTCCCAGCCGAACTGATCGGCAAATATCTGCGGCAGCGGACCGAGCTGATGATTCTCGATCCTAGGCTGTTCGAGGCCAATTGCGTTCGTGTATCGGATGTACGTTTCCGGCGGCAGCAGCGGCAGCGCCAGCGGCGCAAGCACCGCACCAACCACAATCATGAACGCCGGGTATGCGAACTTCAACCAGGTGAGTCTCGGCCGCGCCAGCAACCGCTCCCACAGCACTCCGCCGCCGGCGAACAGCACCGGGAAAGCGGGAAACAAGTAGTACACTCGCGGGCTCAAGGCGACGATCACCGCCGCGCTGAAAATCCACGCCCATCCGATGGCTCGAAAAGCCCTTCCGGCCTTCGTGAAGAAATAAAACCAGATGCCGCCCACCCAGACCGGCAGCGCCAGCGGATTCATCAGCAGAATTTCCTGCTGAAAAAACGCGAGCGGCCCCAGCGGAACGTCGCGCCCGTTAGCGCGAATATTCGCCTGCAGCACCAGGAACGGAAAGTGATGCTGGACGTTCCAGATCAGATTCGGCAAGAAAATCAGAAACGCGATCGCCCCTCCCACCCACAGCCACCGTCTCGCGAGGAGCGTCCGTTCGGAAGTCAACAGCAGTCCTAGCACCAACCCAGCGCCGAAGATCAGCATCGAATATTTGTTTTCCAAACCGAATCCCGCCAGAACGCCAAACCAGATCCACAGCTTTGTGTTTTCCGTTTTGATCATGCGGATCAGCAGGTACGCGCAGCCCATCCAAAACAGCGGCTCGAACGCGTTCATCGTCAGCAGGCCGTCGCCGCCCAATATGGCCGGCGCCACCAGAGCCGTGATGCCCGCCAGCGCTTGTGCGAAACGGTTCCCGCCGAGTTCGCGCGCCAGCAGCGCCGTAAGCACCACTTCCGCAGCCCCAGCCAAGGCCGGCAACAAACGGAGCGCGGCCAGCGACTGCCCCAGAACCGATCGCCAGATCCAGGTGACCAGTGCGATCAGGGGAGGCTGGTCTACGTAGCCCCAGTCTAAATGCCGGCTGCACGCCAGATAGTACAGTTCGTCGACGAAATAGCCGTAGTGCCGGCCAGCGTACAAGTGCACCACCAACTTGCTGGCGGCAATCACAAGCAGGATCGCGCCCGCGCTACGTGTCCACCGCGCCTCCACGGATCGCGCTCAATACGCCGCTTCCAGCAGCGCGAGCACTTCTTGCTCCGTCATCGGCCGGTCCACCACGCTCATGTGCTGCAGCTCATGCGTGATCGGCCCCACAATATCGCCGACCTCCTCATGCGGCACGCCGGCATCGCGCAGCGTTCGCGGCACATCGAACTGCACGATAAACTCCGCGGTGCGGTCGGCACACTCAAGCGCCGCCGGCTTGGGATTGGAAGGATCGAAGGGGATCTTGTAGCCTTCCGCAATCGGACCAAACCGCTCGGCCGCAATCTCCGCCATAAAGCGCATGGCATGCGGCAGCGTAATGCACGAGGTGATGCCGTGCGGCACGTTCCAGCGCGGCCCAATCTGATGCCCCAGCAGGTGCGAAAGCCCAAAGCGGGTATTCATCGCGCCATAAATCGAGTACCAGGACGCGAACTGGCAATGTCCGCGATGCGCCAGCTGCTCGTCGCCCTGGGTGGTGATTCCCGCTTTCAAATGCTCCACAAACAGCGCGATCGATTTCGCCGCCAAGGCGTCGCTGATGGGCTGATGCCGGATCGCGTAGGCGCACTCAATGGCGTGGTCCAGCGCTCGAATCCCCGTGGATACCCACAGCCAGTCCGGCGTCGAAAGCGTCAGCGCCGGATCCAGAATCACCGTGCGCGGCAACACCCGCATATCGTACACGCCGCTCTTCACGCGCGTGGTCTCGTCGGTAACTCCGCCCGCGTGCGTATATTCCGCTGCCGATAAAGTCGTGGGTACGGCGATGTGCACTATCTCGCGGCTTTCGAGCAAGCCATACATCGCCACCTTGGCTGGAATCGATCGGGCTGCCGCCGCCCAGGCTCACCAGGCTGTCCGCATTCACGCGCTCGATTTCTTTTTGCAGATCGTTCACCGTGCCGCGCGGCACGTGCTGGATGATTCCCGCGAATACGGAAGCGCAATGCGAACCCAGCGCGTCCGTAACCTCCTTTAATATCGGCAGCGCCGCCACGACGTCGGTGGTAACCACCACCGTGCGCTTCAACCCGCGCCGCTCCACCTCGTCTTTCAACGCCGCGATTTTGCCCGGCCCGTAAATCACGCGCTCCAGGCGGCTTAAATTGAATTCGCCCGTGGGCGCTTCGAAACGCAGGCGATGAATCTCGGGGGATGCCATGCGGCCATACTATCAAATCACTTGCAGTTGACAACAGCGACCTGAAGTTGACAACAGGATAAGATGAGCGGAGGAGAATCGCATGATCAACTACCGTTTGCTCGCCACCGCCAGCCTGTTATTCGGACTCGTTTCGGTAAACGCCGCCTCACCCGACCCGAAGGTCCTGCTCTTACACACTGCCCGACAAGATCCACTGGACTGATGGCTCCGGCGGCGCCAGCCAAGCGGTGCTGGTCGGCGATCCCTCCAAGCCCGGCCTCTACATCGTGCTGACCAAGTGGCATCCGCACCACATGAGCCACCCCCATTTCCATCCTAACGATCGCTTCATCACCGTAATCTCAGGCACCTGGTGGGTTGGCACCGGCACCAAGTACGATCCCGACAGCACTACCCCGATCCCGGCCGGCAGTTTTGTGACGCACTATGGCAAGCAGATCCACTACGACGGCGCAAAGGATGAAGAAGTGACGCTCGAAATCGTTGGCATGGGCCCGGCGACGTCGACGCCCGCGGAAGTGAAGTAGTTACTTCTCCGGGCTGCCCGGCGTGTCGAGAGTTACGTCCAGGTACGCGAGATATGCCGCGATCAACCGGTAAGTATTGTAGTAGTCGGTGAGGCTCATGGCCGCCATTCGGTCGCGCCGCGAATGTAGGATCGGCCACGTTTCGTTCGTCATCGAATGAATAGTGATCGTCGGCATATGGCGCTCCTGAAATGAGTCGGCGTCCGCCCCTCCGGCTTTACCTACATTCATCACGCTCAATGGCAAATGCGTTGTGCCGGCAACTGTAGCCAGCATATTGGCGAGCGTCTTGTCACCGCGTTCCATATCCAACTTGGTCGGCGACGCTCCGAGCGAATCCATGTTCACCATTGCACCCACCCGGCCCACATCATCCGTGCCCATTTGGTGGACGTAGAACTTCGATCCGACCATCCCCTTCTCTTCATCCGTAAATGCGATGAAGATGTATGTATGGCGGCGCGCAAACGTTTTGAGGCTCTGATAGAAGCTCGGCAATAGTGAACATCCGCTCCAATTGTCGATCACGCCCTTGCCCGCGTTTACGAAATCGAAATGCGCCCCCACAATGATCGTGGACTCAGATTGTCCCGGCAAAACACAGATCAAGTTCGGATCGTGCGAGTGCTTCACTGTCTGCTCTTTCAGATGCTCGCCGTTGCACCCCACCTCTTGAAACAGCGTTTGCAATTCCTGCTCGCGCGCGGAGTTGGTGTTCTTGAAATCGGCCAGCCTGCGATTGATGTCGTCCGCCGTAACAGTGTCGTAGTGAATTTCGACGTTCTGGCCGAGCAAAGCAAGCGCCAGAACCAAACCGCCAACCGAGATTCGCCGCACAGCTTTAAACCGCGTCGCTCGCGTGATAGGAACTCCGCACCAGCGGCCCCGACTCCACGTGCGAAAAGCCCAGCTCGTATCCGTATCGCTTTAACTCGGCGAACTCTTCGAGCGGAATGTAGCGAATGATCGGCAAATGTTTCAGCGACGGCCGCAAGATATTGCCCCAGCGTCAAAATATCCACCTGATGCGCGCGCAGATCCCGCATCACCTGCCGGACTTCGTCGCCCGTCTCGCCCAGCCCCAGCATCAATCCCGATTTGGTCGGCACCGGACGGCTGCGTTTCTTTGGCGTACGCCAGCATGTCCAGCGACCGCTCATACCGCGCGCCCAATCGCACCTGCCGGTACAGCCGGGGCACCGTCTCCGTGTTGTGATTCAGCACATCGGGATGCGCATTCATCACCATATCCATGGCCGCGTGCGACCCCTGAAAATCCGGCACCAGCACTTCCACTTTGCAGCCCGGTATCCGCCGGCGAATCGCTTCGATGGTCAGCGCGAATAATTCCGCTCCGCCGTCTTTGCGATCGTCCCGATTCACGCTGGTCACCACTGCGTACTTCAAACCCAGCAGCGCCACCGCCTCCGCCACGCGCCGAGGCTCGTCATAGTCCACCGTCATCGGCGGGCCCTTCTGCACCGCGCAAAACCCACAGCGCCGCGTGCAGACATTGCCCAGTATCATGAACGTCGCCGTGCGCTGGTTCCAGCATTCGCCGACATTAGGGCAGGCCGCGCTCTCGCACACCGTGTGCAGGTTCAGCGCTCGCACCAGTCGCTTCAGTTCGTGATAGTTGTCGCCGGATGGCGCGGGCGCGCGCAGCCAGGGCGGCCGTTGCGGTTGGGGATTGATGGAAACCAGCACTAGCTTTATTCTAACGCCCGCCCGGTATCATCCAGCGCCCTTCGGACGCGGTCCAGCCGATTCTCCAGCACCAGGCCGCTCTCGAAGTTCTCGCACTTCAAATAGTGCGCGGCGGCGTCTTCCAGCGCCTTCTTCGGAACCAGACCGATAATCTCGCTCCCGGCGATGGCCACGCCGCGCGCGGCCGCCTCACGCTGCACCGCATCGAATACTTCGTGCAGCGGCGTCCGTTCGAAATCGGTGAGATTCATCGACACTTGAGCCAGCCCGCGCCCAGCCAGCGGAAGCCCCAGCGCCTTCACGAATGGCATTCCGCCCGACGATGTGCGAATCTTGCGCGCAATCTCGCGCGCCACCGCGACATCATCCGTCTGCAGATTGATATTGAAGGCGATCAGCAGCTTTCGCGCTCCAATGATGCACGCCCCCGCCGACGGATGCAGCGCGGGCCCGCCCAAATCGGGCGGTATCTTCGGACTCTCGAAGCCTCCGCGCCGGCAATTCTCGAGCAACCGGCGATCGGGGCTGATGGCCGCTGCCTCATAAAAATACACCGGTACTCCCAGCCTCTTCCAAACCTCTTCGCCCGTGCGCCGCGCGATAGCCACGCAATCTTCCAGCATCGAGCCTTCCAAAGGAACGAACGGCACCACGTCCGCCGCGCCCATTCTCGGATGCACGCCCGTGTGCTTGCGCAAATCGATGCGCTCCACCGCCACCGCGATCCCGCGCAGCGCGCCTTCCGATACCGCATCCGGCGGCCCCGCGAACGTGATTACGGATCGGTTGTGATCGGCGTCCATTTCCGAGCGCAGCACCAGCACGCCGGCCGAAGACGCAATGGCATCTTCGATGGCGCGCACGATGGCCGCATCGCGCCCCTCGGAAAAATTGGCGACACATTCAATCAGTGGGGCGATCAGCGGGCCGGCCACTTCACCTCGGACCTTTCCACCAGCACCGTCCCGCGGATCATCACCAGATTCACCAGGTTCACTCCAAAATGATACGGCAACTCCCGATAATCCGGCACGCCGAGAATCGCCAGATCCGCGCTCTTGCCGGCTTCGATGGACCCGATGGTTCCCGCCCGCCGCATGGCGTGCGCGCCATTGATGGTGGACGCGGCGATCGCCTCGGCGGCCGTCATGTTCAATCGCCGGCACGCCAGCCGCGATAGTGATCTGCATGTTTGGGCGGCGTCACGAACCGCTCGCCAGCGCCACTGCCGCGCCGTTATCGATCAGCATGCGCGCCGGCGCGTAGCGTGCCTCGCTTTCCAGCGCGATGCTGGGCGACAGAACGGCAATGGTCTCCGATTGCGCCAGCAGCATCGCATCGCGCTCGCTAGCGTCGACCACGTCGTTCACGCACAGCCGCTCCCATCCGCACGCCCGACGCGATAGCGATTCCGCACCTGAATTCCCCAGCCCGACTGCCGCGCATTGGCGAGAGTTGCGCCATCGTCGCAGCCGATTTCGATGAACTCGGCCAGTCTGCGCTGCGGCACCATCGGCAACAACCGCTCCGCAAGCTCGGACGGGAGGCCGTCCGCCAGAAACGTCGATACCAAGGTTAACGGAAGCTCTCGCAGCCCCGCCTGCACCCGCAGGATCTTCAAGTCTGCCGGATTTTGCCTCCATGGCCGTGGTCCCGCACCGCACCGCTTCTTCCACCACGCGCAGCGCCAGCGTCTTCAGCGCGCGCGGCGACAGATCCTGAGCCGCTCCCCTCACCACTGGACATGGCTATCGACGAAGCCCGGCAGCACCACGCAGCCGCTGGCGTCGATCTCTTCGGCGCCCCGCGCCAGCGCGAGATTCTCCACCCGCCGGCTGGGGCCCACTTCGGCGATCACGCCGTCCGCGATCAATACCGCGCCATCTTGAATGATTCCCAGGTTCCGGAGATCGGCCCCGCGCCGGGGACCGCTGGGCCCGCGCAATGTCAGCAACTGCCGCGCGCCCCGGACCAGCGTAACTTTCCGCACTGCCGCAACTTCAGCCTACACCAGCCGCGAGAAAATTCCGCCCGATTCCGAACTACAACGCATGCTAGTGTATTGGCGTGAAGAAGCCGCCGCCCGGCAAAGCGCCCGCTCAAGACACTGGAGCGCGTGCTTTCGAAGGCGGGCTTGGGATCGCGCACCGAGGCGCGCAAGTGGATCGGCGCCGGCCGCGTCAAAGTGAATGGAAAGCTGATCCAGACTCCCGATCACTGGGTGGATCTGGCGCGCGACAAAGTCACTCTGGACGACAAACCGGTCCAAGCGTCGCAAGAAAATCTACCTGCTGCTCTACAAGCCCACCGGTTACATCACCACCTTCAAAGATCCCGAAGGCCGCCCCACGGTTTACGATCTGATTCAGGATGCCGGACGCTGGGTGGTTCCCGGTGGGCCGGCTGGATCAGGACACCAGCGGACTGCTGCTGCTTACCAGCGACACCCGCTTTGCCGAACGAGTCACCAATCCCGATTACAAAGTCCCCAAAACGTATCTGGTGAAGGCGTCCACATTGCTCAGCGAGGAACAGCTCCAGCAATTGCGCGACGGCGTGGTGCTCAGCGACGGCCCCACCCAACCCGCGCGTGTGAAGCGAGTCCGCGATTCGGCGAAATATTCGTTCATCGAAATCACCCTCCACGAAGGACGCAACCGGCAGGTGCGCCGCATGATCGAAGCGATCGGAAGCAAAGTGCTGAAGCTGGTGCGCACCGAAATCGGAGGCCTGCGGATCGGCGACCTTCCCATCGGCCATTACCGCGAGCTCACGCCCGCCGAAGTGGCTTTGCTTACCAGCGGCGCCGGCAGCCAGCGCGCCACGCTGGTCAGATAGACGACGGCCAGATAGACGAGCGGCGAAAGCTGCGCCGCAGCTCGCCAGCACGATCAACGCGCCATCCCGCAGCAGCAACAGGCGGAGCAAGCCGGCGACCAATCCAGCAGCCAGTGCCGCAACGGCCAGCGTGCCGATATCGCGCAGCAAAATCAAATCGCGGGCGGTGACGCCCAGCAGCCGTCCAAAGTGAATGGCCATCACGGCCCGCTCGAATACGCCGATTGCGACTACCATCGCGATCACGCCCAGCAAGCCGGCGCGCGCCGTAAACAACCAGAGAGCCAGCAATCAAGACCGCGGCCAATACCAGTCGAAACCGCAACAGGAAGTAACGCTCGCGCTCAAAGGCCCGGTACAGGGGATCCAGCAACACAATCCCGAACGGCAGAAGCGTGAGATTGACGGCAAAAATCGGCCAGCTATCCGCGAAACGCGCCGTGAACAATACGCGGATGAACTCGCGCCCCACTACCATCAGAAAGACATACACCGGAAAGTAGACCGCCGCGAGTTTGCGCGCCGCCCGCGCCAGCAACAAAACAATCTCACGGCGTTCGTCGCGCTTCTCCAAAACACTGACGCGCGTGATGAGCACCGAATTGGTAGCCTCCCAGATCAGCCCCATCAGCGGCAACTGCAGCGTGCCCAGCGAATATACCGCGAACAGAGCCGGTCCAAAATGATTCGACACGAAATAGTTGTGCAAGTCGGTCTGTACGATCATCAGAATCCCGGCGGCGCCGAGGGGAATGGCATAAGACAACTGATCGCGCGAGCATCCGCCAATTAAAGGCGCGCCAGAATCCAGCGAAGCGCGATTCCAAATAGCACCCCAGCACCACGGTCTGGATGAATCCATGCAGTACCGCGGCCGCGATCAGCGACCCGAGCGTTCCATAAAACAAAACCGCTCCCGACAAAGATCAGCGCGCGCGACGCCTGGATTCCGATGATGAATGCCGAGGCCAGGCGAACCTCGTCGTTGGCCACCGGAACCATGTCGAGAAAGGCCCCCGTGATCCAGAACAGAATGGTGACGCCGATCCAAGCCGAGTAGGGCGCCAGGCGAGTGTCGCCGAAGATGGCCGTCAGAATCGAGGGAAAGAAACCCAATGCGCCGCAAGCCAGCGCGCCGATCACAAGATGAAACAGCACAATGTTCAAGACAGTTTCCCGCCGCCGCGTGCGGTTTCCCGCGGCAGGAAATAAAATGCGCTCATCGGAACGCCAAAAGGAAGCACGGTCATGGCCGTCGTCACCACCAGAAACGCCTGCTTATACAGCCCGTATTGCGCGCGGTCCATGCGGCGGACCAGCAACAGCGGTAGCGCGATGCTGAACGCGAAACCCACTGTTTTGGCGAAGGTGAGCCAGGACACCCGCCACGTCAGGGATTCTTTTCCCGCAGCCGCCCCCGATCCGCGTTCTCCTGATTGCGCCAGCGCTCAATATCATCGGCGGTCAATCCGTCCAAGCCAATCAGTTGCTGCGATGCCTGGCAAATGAGCCCTCCGTTCAGGTTCAATTTCTTCCGATCAATCCCCGGCTACCCGCCGCGCTGAGGATTCAGTACGTGCGAACGCTGATTACTCTCGTTCTTTATCTCGTCCGACTGGTAGCCCACATCCGGCGCGCCGAGGTTTTACACATTTTTACGCCGGGATATTTCTCGTTTTATCTCGCCCCGGCGCCGGCTCTCTTGCTGGCGCGGCTTCTGGGGAAGCGGACCATCCTCAACTATCACGACGGACGCGCCGAAGATCACCTGGCGCACTGGCCCATTGCGCGCCGGTTGATGCGGCTGGCCGGCACCATCGTCGTCCCGTCGGACTATCTGGTGGATGTCTTCGCCCGTTTCGGGCTCGCTGCCACGCGCATTCACAACGTCGCCGGAACCGAGGCGCTGCCTTATCGCGGCCGGCCGCGTCCACGCCCTATTTTTCTCCACAATCGCGGACTGGCGAGCGAGTACAACCCGGCCTGTACGCTACGCGCGTTCGCCCTCATTCAGCAGCGCTATCGGGAAGCGCGCCTCACCATCGCGCACGACGGTCCAATGCGTAGACAACTCGAAGCCCTGGCCGTTTCGCTCGGCCTGCGCGAAACGAAATTCATCGGCTGTGTTTCGCCGGGGGCGATGGCGGCGCTGTATGACTCGGCCGACATTTATCTGATGAGCCCCAACGCCGACAACATGCCGCTCTCGGTGCTGGAATGTTTTGCCGCGGGACTGCCCGTGGTTTCGAGCAACGCCGGGGGCATTCCCAATATGATCGAAGATCAAATCAACGGCCTGCTGTTTGCGCCCGACGATCACTTTGGCATGGCCGCGTGCGCGCTACGCCTGCTCGAGGAACCCGGTTTGGCAGCCCGGCTGGCGGCGGATGCACGATCTGGGTGCGCCAGGTATGCGTGGTCTGGGATCGGACCGCAATGGATCGCGCTGTATCATTCGTCACAACCGGCGTCACCGTTCCGACTCTTCGATTAATTCCGTATAAATCTCTTCCATGCGCCGCGCCGACGCCGCCATGGAAAACTGCTCGGCCGTCGATCGCGCTTTGGCAGCCAATTGCTCTCGCAGTACCCGAAGTTCCACCAAGGTTTCGAGCTCATCCGCGAGTTGGCCGACATCGCCCGCTTCAAACAACATCCCGTTCTCGCCGTGACGAATCAGTTCCGGATTTCCGCCCACCCTGGAAGCCACCGGACAGCAGCCGCAGGCCATGGCTTCGAGCAAGGCATTAGAGAGCGCCTCCGATGTGGACGGCAGAACGAAAATGTCGATGGCCCGCAGCCACTCGGCCACCTTTTCGGTAGTGGGAACGAAGCTGCAATCCCCAGCCAGGCCTCTCGCCTCGGCCAAAGAACGCAATTCGCCCAGCATGGAACCGCTCCCGACGATCAGCAGCCTCAATCCGGAGCGCCTCATCCGCGCGAAGGCTTCAATCAGCGTTGCCAGATCCTTCTCCGGCCGCAGGGCGCAGACCACGCCGATCGCGACTGGATCGCGGGGAGTTGCTCGCGGGGCAAACTCGTCCAGATTCACGCCGTTGAAGCAAAGCCGGATCCTTCCGCCTGGAACGCCTTCGTTATTGCGCAGGTGCTGCCGCACAAATTCGCAATTCACCACCACTGCGTGGGCCAGGTGATCGGTCATTCGAATCAGCCGCAGGTATTTGCGCGGTATCAATGAGCGATGCGATCGCTGGCTGGACACCACCACCGCTCGCGTCAACCAGCGCACCAGGGGAACGGCAAACACGGTGAGCGGAGAATCGAAGGTGTGTACCAGCCGGATTCCATGCCGCCGGATATAGCGCCGCAGCTTCCAGGCCGCTGACAGCGCGCCGAACGAGGCGAAGGAATCCAGCGGAAAGGCCACAATGGGCACACCCCGGGCGGCGAGTTCCGCGTTGCGGATCCCCTGCGGGCGAAAGCATCCAACGTGCGGTGAAAATCGCGAACGATCCAGCATCTTCGCGATCTCGGTCATCTGGCGCTCGCTGCCCCCGAGATCCAACTCGCGGGCCAGCAACAACACCGGCCAAGCCATGAAGGTCTACCGCTTTAGTTTAGCGTTACTCATACTTTTCTCCGGCCGCCCGATAAGCAAGGCGTCAGGAGAACACCATGATCAGCGGCGTATCCAGTAGTTCAAAAGCCTCACAGGCATATCAAACTCAGCAACAGCAGATCTCCCAGACCCATAAGAACAGTCAGAATGACCAGGAACCGGAAGACACTGTGGTACTGAGCAAAAAAGCCTCCGAATCCGCCGACGTCGCCGACAGCGATGGTCATTGAGCGCGCAGGCTTCGCTACTCATAGCGCAGCGCTTCCACGGGCGCGATAGAAGTGGCGGCCTTGGCGGGATACAGTGTCGCGATCAGGCTCACGAAGATCGCGGCGGCGGCGATCCAAATGGCATCCTGCCAGCGCGGATTGAACGGCACGTAGCTGAGCGAATATACATCTTCGTTCAATCGCAGCCAGCGATAATGATCGGCCAGAATCGATAGCGAGTAGCCGAGCGCCAGGCCGATCGCGGTCCCCACCGTTCCGATCAACACGCCTTGCAACATGAAGATTCGCCGGATCTGCCGGCGCTTGGCACCCATGGACATGAGCACCGCAATGTCGCGATTCTTCTCCATCACCATCATGATGAGCGTGATCAGGATATTGAGAGCGGCCACGATTCCGATCAGCCCGATGGTGACGATGGTGACTTTGCGCTCCGTGGCCAGAGCGTCCAGGATCTGGTGATATTGCTCCATCCAGGTGTTCGCCGCCATGCTGGGGCCAGTGACTTTTTCGGCCAGCTTGGCAACTTCGGGAGCCTGGTAAATATCGTCCAGATGCAGCTCGATGGAATTGACCACGTTCCCCACGCTAAAGAGCTGCTGGGCCGAACTGAGGGAGGTGAACGCAAAGAACGAATCGAGATCGCCGAAGCCGGATTCGAAAATGCCCACCACGCGGAAGCGGGTTGGTGGCGGCATCTTCGGGCCAAACGGCGTTAGCTCGATTCCTTGCGGACTGAAGACATTCACGATGCTGCCCAGCAGCATGCCGGTCTTTTGCGCCACGCCGGAACCGAGGATAATGCCGGGGAGTCCGCTCGGGTCCTTCATCTTTTCAAACGAACCCTGCTTTAAATGTTTCAGCATGTCGGGCGGATTGTCGATGGGGATGCCCTTCAGTTCGGCGCCTCCGGCCTGGCGTCCACCGAGCGGACCAGCCAGCATCACCGGGCCATAGAGATTGGGAGCGACGCTGATAACATGCGGAAGCTGCCGAAACTTGGGATCGAGATCCCGCCAATTGTCGATTCCCTCGCCCGGGTCTTTGGCTAATACCATCACGTGAGCCGTGGCGCCCAGCAGGCTGCGCTGCAGCGTATCGCGAAATCCGTTGTTGATGGCGATGCCGATCACCAGCGCCATCACACCGGCCGCGACGCCCGCGATGGAAATCACGGTGATGACAGAAATGACGGCCTGCTTGCGCTTGGCTCGCAGATAACGGCTGGCGATGAATAATTCGAATGTGCGCGAGCTCATAGAGGCCGCAGCAACGGAAACAAGATCACGTCGCGAATGGAGCGCGAATTGGTCAGGATCATGGTAAGACGGTCGATGCCGATGCCTTCGCCGCCGGTGGGCGGAAGGCCGTAAGAGAGCGCCCGGACATAATCTTCGTCCATTTGATGCGCCTCCACGTCGCCTTTTTCGCGCATGGCAAGCTGGGCTTCAAAGCGGCGGCGCTGCTCGCGCGGATCGTTCAGCTCGGTAAACGCGTTCCCGATTTCCATGCCCGCGCAGAAAATCTCGAAGCGCTCCACAAACTCCGGCTCATCGGGCTTGTTCTTCGAAAGCGGCGAGATTTCGACCGGATAGTCGTAGACCATGGTGGGCTCAAAGAGCTTGGGTTCGACCTCGCGCTCAAAGGCTTCCACCAGCGCGAGGCCTTTCAAGCTGGAGTCGCCCACGGTTTCCCGCATGGACACGCGGTGGATATTGGCGAAGTCCAGCTTCTGGCCCTGATATTCGACTTCCGTTCCGCCGGTTGCGTCGATGGCGGCCTGGCGCAATAAATCCGCCGAAAGATCCATCATGCCGTGATAGTCGGTGTAAGCCTGATAGAACTCGAGCATCGTGAACTCGGGATTGTGCTGCGTCGAGATGCCTTCGTTACGAAAGTTGCGGTTGATTTCGTAGACCCGCTCCAAGCCTCCCACCACCAGGCGCTTCAGATACAGCTCGGGCGCGATACGCAGATACAGATCGATGTCGAGCGTGTTGTGATGCGTGGTGAACGGCCGGGCAGCGGCGCCGCCGTAAATGGACTGGAGCATCGGCGTCTCCACTTCCAGAAATCCGCGCGATTCCAGCTCCCTGCGCAGCGATGAAACGATCTTCGCGCGCGTCACGAAGACCTTGCGCACTTCCGGATTCGCGATCAGATCGAGATAGCGCTGGCGATAGCGGGTTTCGACGTCTTCCAGGCCGTGCCACTTTTCGGGCATCGGGAGCAGAGTCTTCGCCAGGAAATATAGATGTTCGACGTGAACGCTCAGTTCATTGGTCCTTGTACGGAACAGGTAGCCTTCCACGCCGATCAGGTCGCCCAGATCGAGGAGCTGATAAAGCGCGAATTCCTTTTCGCTGACGGCATCCTTGCGCAAATAGACCTGGAGCTGCTCGCCATTCTGCATCAAATGAGCGAAGCCGGCTTTGCCCATGCGGCGAACGGTCATGATGCGCCCGGCCACGCGAACTTGTACGCGGGGTTCTAATTGTTCCGGCGTCTTGTCGGCATACTCGGCCAACACCTGTGGAATGGTGTGCGTGAAATCGAAGCGGTGGCCGTAAGGCTTAAAGCCGAGGGCTTCGATTTCGGCGATGCGCCGGATGCGTTGCTCGTACAAGTCGTCTTCGAAAGACAATCTTCACTCCTAGTGGTGTCGGCGGCGGAAACTTCAGATGCTGGGGGCGCAAGAAAAACTCGCCCGTGCCATAAGTATAATTGAGCGTTGGACTCGCTCTCCATCGTCATTCCCGCTTACAACGAAGAAAAACGGTTGCCGCAGACGCTGCGGGAGGTGCTGGACTGGCTTGCGCGCGGTAATTTTTCGTTCCGCGAAGTGATCGTGGTGGACGATGGGTCGCGCGACGCCACGGCCCGGGTGGTGGAGGAGTTCGCCAGGACGGATGCAAATCTGCGGCTGGCGCGGAATCTGGGCAATCGCGGCAAAGGGTACGCGGTGCGCCACGGAATGTTGGAGGCGAAGGGCGAATGGACTCTATATACCGACGCGGATTTGTCGACGCCAATCACGGAGATCGAGAAACTGTGCCGGGCGGCGCGCGAGCAAAACGCTGCCATCGCAATAGGCTCGAGAGCGGTAGATCGAAGCTTGGTGGAGGTACATCAGCCGGCGCTGCGCGAGCTGTCGGGACGGTGCTTCAATCTGGTGATGCGCGCGGTGACGGGCCTGCCATTTCGTGACACGCAATGCGGATTCAAGTTGTACCGGGCAGACGCGGCGCGGCAGATTTTTTCGCGGCAGAAGCAGGAGGGGTTCAGCTTCGACGTGGAGGATCTGCTAATCGCAAAGAAACTGGGAGTGCGGGTGGTGGAAGTTCCGGTGCGATGGGCGAATGTGGAAGGGACCAAGGTACGGCTGAGCCAGGGGATCAAATCGTTCGTGGACCTGGTACAGATTCGTATGGACCACCGGTGAAGTCCTAGTCCAGGTCGAACGCTGTTTCGTAGTTTCTCTTGAGGCTCATATCCTGGTCCTCCTTGCGCAGGAAGCAATTTCCGATCGCGAGGTTTTCAATTTCAGTGCCCATGAAGCAGTGGAACGCGTCTTCGGGGGTGCAGACAATGGGCTCGCCACGCACATTGAAGCTGGTATTCACAATGACGGGGCAGCCGGTGCGTTCTTCGAAGGCCGAGATCAGCGCGTGGTAGCGGGGATTGGTGTCGCGATGGACGGTCTGGACGCGTGCCGAATAGTCGACATGGGTGACGGCTGGAATATCGGAGCGCGGGATATTGAGCTTGGCGATGCCGAAGAGTTTTCGCTCTTCTTCCGACATGCATCGGCGGCGATGCTCAACGACGTCCGCCACCAGGAGCATGTAGGGGCTGTCGGTGTCTAAATTGAAATAGTCGTTGACGCGCTCGCGCAGCACCGACGGCGCAAACGGGCGGAATGACTCGCGATACTTTACCTTGAGATTGAGCACGCTCTGCATGGAGGGCGAGCGGGCGTCGCCCAAAATGGAACGCGCCCCCAGCGCACGCGGGCCAAATTCCATGCGCCCCTGAAACCAACCCAGAGCTTTTCCTTCGGCCAATGCAGCGGCGGATTTCGCGGTGAGATCGCAATCGCACAGCGTCTGGAAACGGGCGCCGACGGCGCGAAGGCGCTGCTCGATTTCTTCTTGCGAAAACTCGGGCCCCAGGTATGCCCCGTGCATTGAATCAGTGAGGGAATCGCTGCAAGCATTGACGCTTCGCGGCTGATTATGAAATTGGTAATGAGCGGCGAGCGCTGCCCCGAGAGCGCCTCCCGCATCGCCCGAGGCAGGCTGAATCCAGATGTTTCTGAAGTGTCCGTCGCGCAGCACCTTGCCGTTAGCGACGCAGTTCAGCGCCACGCCGCCGGCCAGGCAGAGATTGGGGACTCCGGTTTCGGCCGCCAGCGCCCGCGTTAGACGAAGAATCACTTCTTCCAGGGCAGCCTGGATGGATGCCGCGATGTCCATGTGTTGCTGCGTCAACGGCTCCGACGGTTTGCGCGGCGGCAGGCCGAACAGGCGATGAAACCGGGAGTTGGTCATCGTCAGGCCGGCGCAGTAATTGAAATAGTCGAGGTTGAGATGGAAGGAGCCGTCGGGCTTGACGTCGATCAAATGATCGAAGATTTGCCTCGTGAACTTTGGTTCGCCGTAGGGCGCCAGGCCCATGAGCTTGTACTCGCCCGAGTTCACCTTGAAGCCCGTGTAGTAAGTGAATGCCGAATAGAGAAGCCCTAACGAATGCGGGAAGTGGATTTCTTTCAGGATTTCGAGGCGGTTGCCGCGGCCGTGAGCCACCGAGGTTGTGGCCCATTCGCCGACACCGTCCATGGTCAGCACCACCGCTTCGTCAAATGGCGAAGGAAAGAACGCGCTGGCGGCGTGGCTCAAATGGTGTTCGGTGAAGCGAAGCTTCGAGGCCCAGTCGAGTTTCCGATCAAATTCCTTGAAGTGGGATTGGAGCAGATCCTTTTGGAAGAGCTTTTCGCGGATCCACAGCGGCACGGCCATGCGGAAGGAAGAAAAGCCGGAAGGCGCAAACATGAGATATGTTTCGAGCAGGCGCTCGAACTTCAGGAACGGCTTGTCGTAGAAAACGACTGAGTTGAGATCGGCCGGATTCAATCCGCCTGCTTCCAGGCAATAGCGGACGGCATGCGCGGGAAAGCGGGCATCGTGTTTCTTGCGGCTGAATCGCTCTTCCTGCGCCGCGGCCACGATCTCACCGTCCACCACCAGCGCGGCCGCGCTGTCGTGATAGAACGCCGAGATGCCCAGGATCTTCATGCGGGCTAAAACAGGGTGTAGATGAAGGGCGCAACGGCTGAAATCTTGGTCAGGATCAGCAGACCGCCCAGGACCAGCATCATCAAGAAAATGGGTAGCAACCAGAATTTCTTCCGCTCGCGCATGAACGACCAAAGCTCGATCAAAGTGGACACGGATCTTTCCTAAAAAGGACCTCCTAAAACTGCCTCGACATGCTTTCGGGCGGCGGACCCGGCGGATTGCCTCGCGAATCCAATAAGTGGCCGCGCCGGGAGCGGTCCGCAAGCGAAGGAAATCCTTGCCCATCCGGCGCAGTACCCATCCGAAGGGCGTAAAGACCAGATAGAACAAGATGCCCAGAACGAGGGGATTGACGACGGCGTGCAGCAGCGAGCCGAGAGCCGTCCATGCTCGGTTCAGCGGCGTGAGAATTTTCGGCATGGCCAGCGCAGCCAGCAGAAAGAGGGCGCCGAAAGGCAAGGCCCATAGGCGAATGGCGTGGCCTCGCGCCATCGGCAGCAGCGGCGACCAGAGCGAAGAACACCGCGAATACTATGCCGAAGGTACGGTTGGAGGAAGGCTTCACCGCCGCTTCCTGATCGGGACTCAGGACCGCGCTCAGCGCGGCGCGATCAGAGTTTGCCGGCGCGCTCATTGTTCCCTCCCGTCACCATCGGCAGCGGCTCAATCCACTGCGCCAGCAAGCGATTCAATTGCTCATTGGGATGCCCGTCGGACAGCCGAAGGCGCTTGTCGTTCATCTCCGGATGATCGCAATCGACGAAGCGGATGCCGCGCGATCGAGCAAACTCACGATAGTCGTGCCGCTGCTCCGGCGTCATATCGAACAAGATCACGGTGAAGTTTCCGCCGGCCGCGAGCACAGTATCGTTCATCTTCGCGAGCAAGGCTTGCGTTATGGCGCGCTTGTTTCGCACGCGTGAATAGGTGGCAATCCGCGTGGTATAGTCCTGCGCGAGAGCAGCCAAGCGCAGCCAGCGGCTCACCTGCCACACCATTTCGCCGCGCGATTCTTGCGCCCGCAGCGTTCCGCCCGCCAAATCCGCGTAGGGGAAAAACAAACCCGGCGGCGTCGGTGTTAGGATTCGAACCCAGTCCGGCTCGGCGACGTTGCGCCCTTCGTGAAAGCCGTTGAACAGATAGAAGGCCGAGCAGGGGCCGTGGACGTACTTGGCAATCGCAAGATAGGACTGGTAGGTTCCATAATCGGCCGTTCCGAAATTGGAAACCGCCAGCGCGGGATGGTTCTTCTGCACCATCCAGGCGAACGTTTGCTGGTTCGAAAGCCCGAAACCCTGAACGTACGAATCTCCGAAAAACAGGACGCGCGGCGTGTTGGGCGAGGCCTGCGTTGGCTCGCGATCGGCGGTTGCGCGCCGGCCCTGGCTCCAGTTGGTGTAGCGGAACGGAGTGTTGCGCTCGGGGTCCACCAGGTCGAACTGGCCTTCGCGGTTCCTCCATCCCAGATCGGGATCTGGCGCGTATTCGGAATCGTCGCGCGAGATGTGGAGCGTTTGCCACCAGCTGGGATAGCCGCCAAACCAAAGAATGCCCTCGGCGCCAGCCAACCCGATGATCAGGCTGATCAAACGGGCAGTGATGACAATAGAGCGCCTGGGTTGTTTGGGGGATTCCGCCACTGCACGGAATATCGGCCGAGATCATTGAAAGCATTAGGGATTGGGGGGCGATGTCCTCTCGGACATGGCTGTGGTTGGGGATTGGGGACCCAGGCACGCGCTGCGCGGAATTGAACCCGCTGGCAGCCACAGCTGGTCTAAACCGATGTGGTTTCGGCGACGCGTTCGGCGTAGCGGCGATCGACGTATTTGTTCAGGATTTCGATGAACTCGGCGACAATGTGGTCGCCACGGAGGGTGCAGGACAGCTTGCCGTCGACGTAGACCGGCGCGACCGGCTCCTCGAAGGTGCCGGGCAGCGAGATGCCGATGTGCGAGTGCTTGGATTCGCCGGGGCCGTTGACCACGCAGCCCATCACCGCCACCTTCATCTCTTCCACGCCGGCGTAGCGCTCCTTCCAGACGGGCATCTGCTCGCGCAGGTAGGTCTGGATCTGATCGGCCATGTCCTGGAAGAACGTGCTGGTGGTGCGGCCGCAGCCGGGGCAGGCGGTGACCTGCGGAGTGAAGTGGCGCAGCCCGAGGACCTGCAGGATCTGCTGGGAGACGATCACTTCGTCGGTGCGGTCGCCATTGGGGAGCGGGGTAAGCGAGGCGCGGATGGTGTCGCCGATGCCTTCCTGCAACAGCACCGAGAGCGCGGCGGTGGTGGCGACGATGCCTTTCGATCCAAGGCCGGCTTCGGTGAGCCCGAGGTGCAGCGCGTAGTCGCACTGGGCGGCAAGCATGCGATAGACCATGATGAGATCCTGGACACCAGAGACCTTGGCGCTGAGGATGATCTTGTCGCGGCCAAGCCCATAGCTTTCGGCGGCCTGCGCGGCCAGGAGGGCGCTCGCGACGATGGCGTTCATGGTAACTTCCATGGCGTCGAGCGGCTCGGGCAGGAGCGAGTTTTCGTCCATCATGCGCGTGAGCAGCGCCCCATCGAGCGAACCCCAGTTGACGCCGATGCGCACCGGGCGATTGTGTTCGATGGCCGCTTCGATCATGGTGCGGAAGTTGTCGTCGTGCTTCTTGCCGATATTGACGTTGCCGGGATTGATGCGGTATTTGGCCAGGGCGCGGGCGCAATCGGGATATTTCTTGAGCAGCAGGTGGCCGTTGTAATGGAAGTCGCCGATGATGGGGACGCGGACGCCGAATTTGTCGAGCGTGTCGACGATTTTGGGAACGGCCTGGGCGGCGGCTTCGGTGTTGACGGTGACCCGGACCAGCTCGGAGCCGGCCTGGGCCAGCGCCATCACCTGATTAACGGTGGAGGCGGTGTCGGCGGTGTCGGTATTGGTCATGGACTGGACCACGATAGGGTGGTCGCCGCCTACCCAAACGTCGCCGATTTTGACGGGCACAGAAGTGCGCCGAGGAAGTGCAGCCATTAAGCCTCCAGTGAAAATTACATTGTAGCGTGTGGGATTCGGAGATGGCATTGAAACTAAGGAGGAGACCTGGGCAAGGGAATGGAAAACCCCGGGCGATCCAACTCAGCAACGCGCTTTCTATAGAATCGCTGCAGATTAACTCCGCACCATGGGCAGAACGCGAGTCCAGTTTCGGTCACAAGAGCGACGGCCACATCGGCTGACGCGATTTTCAGGCGGTCCTGATCCTGCTTAGCAACAGCACGCGATTGCTTTAGCCACCGGATTCCCAAATGATCGTCCCGCTCGATAAGGACGGCAAAGCCGCGTTCGCCGGCAGACATATAACGCCCCTGAAAGCCGCGCAACACCATTTCACCCGCTGATCTCTTGAATCGTCCAAACATCGCTCCTCTAGGTGCGCTAATTGTAGGAAATCTTGAGGTCACCAATTGTGATGTCGACCTTGTGGCGACTCAAGGGCGAATTGAAGGGACGCCCAGCTGATGGCAGATCTTCATCGCGAGCCGGTTTGCGATCTCCGTATGGCGTGGCACCGGAGCCTTGGCCTTGTTGGCGGGATTGACAAAGATAGAGTGCCGGCTTCCTTCGCGTTCCAGGCGACAACCGCTGTTTTGAAGGTGTTGGATTAGCTCGTGGCGCTTCAGTGTTTCGACGCACCAGCCTCGACCGAAAGCGGGAGCAATTCGATCAGGTCGGCGTCGGCGGCCGTCGCCTCTGGATTCGGAACCGGAAGGGGCTTGCCCTCCTCCAGATGCATTTGTGCGATGTCTTCGAGGGCGCTCGCGATCATGAGGCGCGCGTCGGCTAGGTCAAAGCCCTGGCTGACGACGCCAGGGAAGTCCAGGACTTCGGCGACGACCATGCGTTCATCGCCGCGTGGCAGGAAGTAGGCTACGTGGTAGCGCAGCATCCCTTTCAGGATATCAAGCGTCGGGCAAGATCGTAGTCAACACCCCATGAGCAGCGAGAAGATGCGAGCCGCGATCACGGAGCTTCAAGATGACGATGATCATCCTGTCGGACATCGACAAGAAGCGGAGTGTCAGCCCCGAGTTCGAGACGCCCAGCGTCCGATCGGAGAAGCTTCGGCTGAGAATCGAGAAGAGTCTGGCGGAAATCACCGAGAAGCTCGATCGATTGATCGGACCTCAATAGGCGTTCACACGAGTGTGAACGCGGCACGCAGGAGTGCGTGCGCCACATTCCGACTAATTTCGGTGTAGGCTTGAACCGTATGGCCGCTCTATCGGATTCTCCGCTGGCGCGCGTGGCGGAGTTGCGCCATTTGCGGGGCGGCGACCTGGATCTGCTGCTGGAGGAAGAGACGCAGGCCTGGCGCGAGACGCTGGACTGGGATTTTCGCGGGTCGGCCGGGCTGGTGCGGCGGTTCCTGGAAATACAGGCGCTCAATGGCTACGCGCTGCTGGTCAACGGGTATCCGGTGGGGTATTGCTACTACGTGGCCGAGGAGCGCAAAGGGCTGATCGGCGATCTCTACGTAATGAAGGATTACGTCAGCGTAGAGAACGAAGAGCGATTGCTGACGGCGGTGGTGCAAGGGCTGATGAAGACGCCGCTGATCCGGCGCATAGAATCGCAGCTGATGATGCTGCGGACGGGTCCCAAGATCGCGCTGCCGGAACCCAAATTCGTTCGAACCTTTGTGCGGAATTTCATGGAGATCGAGGGCGAACTGGCGGAGCGATTGCCGCGAGAGGCAGCCCTCACAGCCGGTGGTATTCGATGGCTGGACCGAACGCAAGCAGGATGAAGCGGCGACGCTGATTGCGAGCGCCTATCAGGGGCACATCGACAGCGAGATCAACGATCAGTACCGGTCGCCCGCGGGAGCGCGGCGCTTTCTAATGAACATCGTGCAGTATCCCGGATGTGGGAGTTTCTTTCAGCCGGCTTCGTTTGTGGCGATCGAACCAGGATCGGGCCGATTGGCCGGAATCTGCCTGGCGAGCCTGGTGCAAGCGGATGTGGGACACGTGACGCAGGTATGCGTATCGAAAGCGGCGCGCGGAACCGGCGTGGGTTACGAACTGATCCGAAGGTCGCTTGAATCGCTGGCGAGGCATGGGTGCCGCAAAGTCACCCTGACAGTGACCGGATCGAATGACGAAGCGATCGGGTTATATGAGCGGATGGGATTCCACAAAACGCGGAATTTCACGGCCTACGTGTGGGACACGTTCTGGGGCTTAGTCTAATCGGAGCTTGCACTGCGCGGCTTGTAAACAAACATGCCGTCCAGGACGGGCCCGGGAATGCGCTTCACCAGCGTGTAGTGTTTTCGTATCTCTTCAAGCTGCGCGGCGGGCAGGCTCGAGATTTCGGCATCGAGCGGGCTGTGAGGCGTGTTGACGTCTTCCATCAAAATGACCGTTGCGAAGGCGGATCGGGCAAGATCCCTGCGCAGGGGCTCGGGATCGACCGCGCCCACCGACACCAGCAAGTTGTAGAAAGCCATTTCGACATCCAGGCGGCCGCGCAGGCGAACCACGGCGTTGTAGTCGGCCGACAGAACGCGGCCACCATCGGCGATGCTGCTCCGAACAGCGGCCACTTCCACGCGAGACTGCTGTTCGCTCACCACGCGCATCAGGAGCAATGTGGCCGTGGTGCGGCAGTTGACCACCAGAAATACGCCCAAGGGAAGCTGCAGCAGCGTAACCCAGGTCCGGGTGCGCTCAAAGGTGAGCGGGAAGAAATGGAGCGCATCGAGACTCAAGCTGGTGCAGAGAATCAAGACAATTGTGAATTCCAGTTGATAGTTCAGGTCGGAGCCGGTCTTCGGAGCTGACGCGAGAAACACCAAGGCAGCCAAGCCGAGGTACACGAACGGGGCGGCGCCGGTATTGCGCATGGCCTTGTGCGCGCCCAGCGCCATAATCAACATCAGCGGCCCGGCCACAAGAAGCGCGAAGCGGAGATGCAACAGCAGCTTGCCCACGGAGTAGGGATTCAGATTGGCGCGTACGGTATCGGCCAGGAAGCGGCCACCCAGGGCCGCGTCAAGCGAGAAGACGATGACGGTGGCCACGGCCAGGCAGCCCAGAGCGAACTTCACGGCTGTCATCTTGCGGCGCGTGAAAAACAGGTGCAGGCAGATGGCCGCCGGGCAGGCCAGCATGGTCTGCTTGGTGAAGAACGCGAGCAGAGCGCAGACGGCCGCCCAAACCAGCGTATTCTCGCCGAGCAGGGCGCAGCGAGAGTAAAAATAGAAAGCCGTCAGCGCCCAGAACAAGGCGAGGACGTCGACCTGGCCGACGGTTCCCCAGACGAACAGTAAGGAGCTGGAGGCGCAGAGCAGCGCGCTCATCGCGGCGCTATAGCGCTCCTTGGTGTAAAGCAACGTCAAATACCAACTGAGCGCGACGATCCCGAGTGCCGCCGCGAAACTGATGATCCGGCCCGAGGTGTAAATCGGCAACCCGAGTTTTTGTAGACCCGCATCCAGAAGATAAAACAGCGGGGTATAGGGCGCGACGGTGTAGGGGTAATGGTGAAAGTCGTAATAGAGAGTTCCATCGCGGACCAGCATGCTCGAATGAGCGGCCACCACGCACTCGCCTCCGGTGAAGCTATTCTGGGCCCACAAGAGCACGCCAAGGTGGCCGAGGATTGTCAATGCGGCGACGGCGGCAAAGACCAGCAGAACCTGCCGGAACACTCGTTCCGCCTGATTGGGATTAGCTGTTGGCGGGGCAGGCGCGATCGTGGGCATTTGGGCTTTCTGCAGTTTTATCGGCGGAAAGCGGACCAGGCTACAGGACCCTACTTGCCGGCTGGCGCGGCAGGGGCTTGGCCGGCGGCTTGCAACTTCGCGGCTTTGTAGTCGGTAACCAGGCGCTTCGCGATTTTGTCGGCGACGTCGGCGCTGGCGCCCATAAATTTGGCGCCCAGGCTCTCGGCGGTGGCGGACCAGATCACGTCCCCGTCTTTACTCACCAGCCGGACGGTGGCGATCGCCTCATGCTTGCGCTCCTCGGTGCGACGGCTGTCATTTTCGCCGATGGTGATTCCGCCGGAACGGTTGCTGCTGCTGCTCGCGTAATTGCGCAGGCCCTCGCTCGATCCCGAGCTGATCTGGGAGTGCGCGTTGATGCCTTCCGACGATTGGAAAGTGTCGGTGAAGACGTCATCATCGCCCGCGCCTTTGAGGACGGCGTCGGCCTTGTCTTCGTCTTCGGTGATGACGAACTGTTTGGAGTTGTGCAGGCTGGTCATGAGCAGATCACGGAGCTGGAGCGCGGCATCGCCGCCGGTGAGGATTGCGATGTAGATGCGGCGGACTTTGCTCAGGTGCTCGGCCGCTTCCTGCTCGGGCGTTTGCTCTTCCAAGTAGGGCGCAAACAATAAGACCGCGGATAGAAACCACGGCATAGCTTAGCCCTTGCCGCTCTTACGGGCGTCGTCGTCCTGGAATTCCACTTTACGGCCGGTGCGCGCCTCCAGAGTCACCAGCATGGCGCGGATGTCGTCCTTGTTCACTTTGAAGATCATGGCCTGCTGATGATCCTCCTCGTCGGAATAGCCCACGGTCAGAAAATGCTGGCGCTTCTTGGCGAGCAGGAAGAGCGGCGAGATGAGCACCGCGGCGATATAGCGGCGGTCCACCTTTTCGCCGTATTCCACCAGGTTGATTTTTTCGTAGGGGACGCGCCAGCTGGCCTTTCCGGAGTAGAAGACGAAGAACTGGTCGTCGACGGTCTGGACGGTTCCGCCGCAGCCGGCGGGTATCTCAGTGATGGTGCCGCCGACGTATTCGGCGCGGCCACCCAGGCCGCGAGCCGAAAGAATCGCGCAAAACACCAACGCGACCGCGCCGAGTTTTTTGGATGTCATACTGAAGATGTAAGTAGTGCAGCCCCGCGGAAGTTCTCACCGGATATTGGCGCCTATGTTTGCCATGGACCAAAATAAAACTCAAGAGGAACGCGTTCTTACCGTTGCGGACGCAGGCGTGGGAGTGATCGTGAGTCCCGACACCCGGCGGGCGAATCGCATACCGCCGGGGCAGAGCCGCACGCGGAAATGGCCCATTCTGGATACGAGCGGCGCCCCGCCGATTTCACTTGACCGCTGGATGTTTTCGATCGGCGGGCTGGTGGCGCATCCGAGGGAGTGGAACTGGCAGGAGTTTCAGGAACTAGAGCGCGTCAAGGTTTTTGCCGATTTTCATTGTGTGACGCACTGGTCGCGATTGGGCAATACCTGGGAAGGCGTTTCAACGCGCCAGCTGATGGAGCTGGCGGGCGGCGCGTTGCCGGGCGCGGAATATGTGCTGGCGCGCGGGCACGATGCCGGATTCACTACCAATCTGCCGCTGGCCGATTTTCTGGCCGAGGACGCGCTGGTGGCGTTTCTGCACGATTCGCAACCGCTGACCGAGGAGCATGGCTGGCCGGCGCGGCTGATCGTCCCGCAATTGTACGCCTGGAAGAGCGCGAAGTGGATCGCGGGCCTGGAGCTGCTGGATCGCGACAAGGCAGGATTTTGGGAGCGGAACGGGTACCACATGCATGGCGATCCGTGGAAGGAAGAACGTTTTGGCTGGTAGTGTTTTGAATCGCGAAACCGTGCGCTATGCCCGTCGGGTGGCGCCCGAATTTTTCCGCAGGTATCGCGAGGAACGTAAATGCGCGGTGCCCCCCGCGCCTTTCACGCCGCATCCCAAGCTCTGGGCGGATACTGGATTGCACGCAGCATGGCTCGGCCATAGCACGGTGCTGCTGAAGATCGATGGATTTACGATTTTGACAGATCCTATCCTGGGCGCACGATGTGGCGTGCGGATGGGCCCAGTGACGGTGGGTTTGCGGAGATTGGTGGCGCCTGCGGTGCCTCGCGCGCAACTGCCGCATATCGACTTGATTTTACTGTCGCACGCGCATTTCGATCATTTCGATCTGGGGACGCTGCTCGCCCTAGAAGGGGCCGGAACGGCGGTGGTGACTGCGAAACATACCAGCGATCTGCTGCGCGTGGGGCGCTATCAGAGCGTCCAGGAAGTGGGGTGGGGCGAGCGGGTGCGCGTGGGTCCGCTGTCGATTTTGGGACTACGGGTGAAGCACTGGGGCGCGCGGATGCGTTCCGATGTACATCGCGGTTACAACGGCTATGTGATCGAGACCGGGCGGTATCGCGTGGTGTTCGGCGGCGACACTGCCTTGACCGATTCCTTCAAAGCGGTTCGCGCGAAGAAACCGGTGGATCTGGCAATCCTGCCGATTGGCGCCTACGATCCTTGGATTTACGTGCACTGCAATCCGGAGGAAGCCTGGCGCATGGGCGCCGATTGCGGCGCGGAGCATCTGCTGCCGGTGCATCATCAAACATTTCGGTTAAGCCGCGAGCCTTATCTGGAACCGGTGGAGCGATTCGTGGCGGCTGCGGGCAATGATTTCGATCGCGTGGTGGCAACGCGAGTGGGGCACGAATGGTCGCAGAATTAGCCATTGGCGCGCGCCGCAGTTTGCTGGCGGCGCTTCTAGCGGCCGCGTTCGCGTCCGCGGGATTGGGTCAACAGGCACGCGACATCGTAAAGAGATCCGTTGAATTGGATCAGTCCAATTGGCAGCGCATGAAGGACTACACCTGGATCGCCCGGCAGACGGATCGGGACCTGGATTCGAACGGCCGGGTGAAATCGGAGAAAACCGACGAGTGGGAGACGGTGGTAATCTATGGCGAGCCGCATCGCCGCATGCTGCAGCGCGATGGCAAGCCGCTCTCGGCCGCCGACCAGCGCAAGGAACAGGCGAAGTTGGATCAAGCCGTGGCGAAGCGGGAACGGGAGACGCCCGAGCAGCGGGCGCATCGGGAGGCTGAGTTCGAAAAAGAGCGCGAAAAGGATCGCGAGTTTCTGCGCGAGGTTCCCGATCTGTTCGATTTCAAGCTGCTGGGCGAGGAAAAGATCGACGGGCACGATGTGTGGGTAATCTCGGCCACGCCCAAGCCGGGCGCGCAGCCAAAGCATGGCGACGCCAAACCGTTGCTCAAGGTCCAAGCGAAAGTTTGGATCGACAAGGCCGAATACCAATGGGTGCGGTTGGAAGCCGAGACCACGGCGACAATCTCGTTTGGGCTGTTTCTCGCGCGGCTGAGTCCGGGCGCGAAGCTGGTGTTCGAGCAGACGCGGGTGAATGACGAAGTGTGGCTGCCCAAGCGCGAGCTGGTGCGGGGTGCGGCACGGCTGGGATTGGTGAAGAAGCTGGCGGGCGAAGAAGAGGTGACCTGGAACAACTACCGCAAGTTCCAGGTGGATTCCAAGGTGGTCGCGACGCAGTAGGTAACGCTTCGTGGTTCTCCGAGCGTGTATCATTTTGATGTGATACGTCGCTTCTACGTTCATAACTACCGGTGCCTGGAAAACTTCGAGTTGCCGATCTCAGGACAGTCGTCTGCCCTGCTGATTGGAAAGAACGGCTCCGGAAAGACAACCGTCGCGCTTGCGTTGGGAATTCTGCAGAAGATTGCCCGCGGGACCAACCGCGTGGGCGAACTGGTGAAGCCGAAGGACCTCGCTCGCGGACGCACGGACGTGCCGATGCGATTCGAAATCGAGGTCGAGTTGGGCGGTAAAGTCTACGCGTACGCTCTCGCTCTCGAGTTCCCGAGGGGCTTCAAAGAGCTTCGCGTTCTGGAAGAGAAGCTGGAAGTTGACGGCCAGCCCGAGTACAGGCGAGAAGCTGCGCAAGTGCAGATCGAGCCGCGCGGCGACCTCCGTCGCCTTGCCGCCACGGGTTTTCCAATCGACTGGCACCTAGTGGCCTTGCCAATCATTCAGCAGCGGTTGGCGAGCGATCCGGTATCTGTTTTCAAGCAGTGGCTCGCTCGCATGCTCATCCTGCGGCCGATGCCCAGCTTGATTCTAGGGGACTCAAACGAGGAGACACTAGAACCAAACACTCAAGTCACCGACTTTGGCGCATGGTTTTCGGGCCTCTTGGCGTACGCCCCGTCCACTTATAGCGAGATCGACGGCTATCTCAAGCAGGTGATGCCCGACCTGATCGACATAAAGAACCCGCTGGTTGGGAAGGACTCCCGAAGCTTGGAGGTCCAGTTTTCCGACGATGCGAGAGCCGCTACCTTCCCGTTCGAGGATTTATCTGACGGCGAAAAATGCTTCATGATCTGCGCACTGGTTCTTGCGGCAAACCGCGCTTACGGCCCAGTGCTTTGCTTCTGGGATGAACCAGACAGCTATCTTGCTATCTCCGAGGTGGGACACTTCGTCTTGGCTCTACGCAAGGCGTTCCAGTCTGGCGGTCAGTTTATCGCGACTTCGCACAACCCCGAGGCGATCCGTCGTTTCTCCGACGAAAACACGCTTGTTCTCTACAGAAACAACCACCTTGAGCCTACGATAGTGCGTCCGCTCCGCGAGATTCCAGTTGGTGGAGATCTCGTTGGCGCACTGATCCGCAGCGATGTCGAGCCGTGAGCGTAAACAAGCATCTACCGCATATCTTGGTGCTGCCCGAAGACGATGCCAACCGCCAGTTGGCGAACGGTTTTCTGTTACAAGTTGACCCAACCCGAATGCGCCAGATGCAGGTGCTACCGGTGGCTGGGGGATGGACTGCAGTGCTGGACCAATTTCTCTCGGACGAAGTCGCGGGCATGGAAGCCAATACAGAGCGACTTATGGTCTTATTGATCGACTTCGACGGTAGGGACGGGAGGCTCGACGATGCAAGGAATAGAATTCCTGAGTGTGTTCGGGACAGAGTCTTCATTCTCAGTGCTTGGAACGAGCCTGAAGACTTGAGGGAGGCCCTCGGCCCATATGAGTCGATCGGCTCAGCTATGGCTCGGGATTGCCGCGAAGAAACCAACACGATCTGGGGGCACGAACTCCTGCGGCACAACGCCGGTGAACTTGCCCGTTTGCGCGAACGGGTACGCCCGATCTTATTTTGAAGAAGTGCGCAGGCTTCCGGTCCTGGCGGTATATACTCTGGTTCCAGGAGCCGTCATGAAATTCAACCGAAGGCAATTCGTATATCTGCTTGGCGGGGGAGCGGTTGCATCGACGATGCGCGGGATTCGCGGACAAACGCCTGCCCCAGCCACAGCGACCGTTGCACAGCACACCAAGGCCCTGGTCTTCGACACCTTCGGAACCGTCGTCGACTGGCGCGGGTCCATCATCGCGGAAGGTTCGGCGTGGGGCAAGGCCAGACAGGTGAATGTTGACTGGGCGCGTTTTGCCGATCGTTGGCGTGACGGATATGCGCCGGCCATGGATCGCGTTCGAAAAGGCGAACTTCCCTGGACCAAGCTGGACGCGCTGCATCCCATGGTGCTGGAAGAAGCGCTCAAAGAATTCGGAATTAATGGGCTGACGGAAGAGGAGAAGGATCACTGGAACCGCGTCTGGCACCGCTTGAAGCCGTGGCCGGATTCAGTCGCCGGCCTCGCTCGTCTCAAGAAAAAATACACCATCGCGCCTCTTTCGAACGGAAACGTATCGCTGCTCGCGGATATGGCGAAAAACGCCGGACTGCCCTGGGACCTGATCTTGTCGGCGGAATTGGCCCGGCATTACAAGAGGGATCGCGAAGCGTATTTGACCGCGGTGGAACTCCTCAGTCTTCAGGCTGATGAAGTAATGATGGTGGCCGCGCACTCGGACGATCTGAGGGCGGCGCGCAGCAACGGCTTACGAACCGGATTCATTTACCGGCCGAACGAGCGCGGGCTCGGCGGCAGGGCCGATCAAGCGAAACCAGGCGAGTTCGATTTTGTCGCTCGAGATATGTTGGATCTGGCGTCACAATTGGGCGCGTAACGCTCAGCGAGGCTTTGCCGGCGGCGTCTGGGGCGCGGCGGGATTGTCCGCCTTACCACTCGTTCTCTGCGTGCCAATGTGGTCGGCAAGCTGATCACCCGTGAAGTTATCCGTGGAGCTGGCATCGTCTTCCGGCAGCATGGTCGCGTTCCAGGCGTGCCACTCTGCAACCATCCGGTCATACACATCTTTGCGGCGCGTCTTCAGGTTGGCGCGCTCCATGGGGTCATCGACGACGTGGAAGAGAAACGTGTTGTCAAGGATCTTCAGATACTTATAGTCGCCGTCCCTAGCTGCACGCTGTGCATTCGCCTTATAACGCCAGAACAGTTTGCGTTCGACGACCGCGGCGTTCCCGGTCAGCATCGGCAGCAAGCTAATGCCGTCCGCCGGGAATGCCGGATCGGGTGAGACGCCCGCGGCAGCCAGCAGCGTCGGCATCCAATCCATGCTGATGGCTACTTGATCCGTCGTTCTACCCCGCGGAATGCGCGCCGGCCAGGAGATGATTGCCGGTATCCGCAGTCCGCCTTCCAGCAACTCCGTCTTCCGGCCGGTGAAGGGCCAGGTATCCGCGAATCGTTCCCCGCCGTTGTCGCTGGTGAAGATTACGATGGTGTTCTGGGCCAAGCCATTGGTATCCAGCGCCTGGAGAACGCGGCCGATCTGAAGATCCATTTCCTGGATCATGCGCCGGTAGGTCTGCTGGGTTCCGCCGTCGAAATCCACCAGGCTGCGGGCCGACCGGATGCGGTTGGACTCGGCTTCGTCGCCCGGCGCTTCCCAAGGCCAGTGCGGCGCGTTGAAATGCAGACTCATCAGAAACGGTCGGCCCGATTTCGCGTATCCATTGACGACGTCCACGGCGCGGCTGCCGAGCAGTTCCGTCAGATAGCCCATCTGATGCACTTCGACGTCGTCGTCCCACAAATCGTCTCTTTGGTTGGAACCGTGCCGATAGTAGTCGACGGCGCCGCCGCGGAATCCGTAGAAATGATCGTAGCCGCTCTGGAGCGGACCGAATTTCGGAAGCAAGCCCAGATGCCACTTGCCGACGAGTGTCGTTCCGTAGCCGGCCTTCTTCAGCAAGGACGGCAACGTGGGATGTTCAGGCGGCAGGCCGACATTGCGGCCGGCCAACGGCTCCTCCAACCCGATTGGCAGCCGGTACTGATAGCGGCCGGTGATTAGCGCGGTGCGCGTAGCGGAACAAACCGCGGAGTTGGCGTAAGCCTGCAGGAACCGGATGCCCTTCGCCGCTAAGCCATCAATGTTCGGCGTGCTGAGATCGGGCCGCCCATAGCACGAGACGTCCGCGTAACCGAGATCGTCAGCCATGATGAAGACGATGTTCGGCGGTCCCGGCTCCCGCTGCCCGAATGCCTGGTCCACGCCTGACGCCAACGCAACGGTCCCCAGGGCGGCTCCGCGCAGCAGGTTCCGGCGGGTGACATCATCCAGAATTTTCATTCGCTACATTCTAACCCCATAAGGTATTTGCCAGCCGGAGGCGTAAGGTGATTTACCGGGTCTATAGGCTCAAGGTAACCCTGGCGACCTAGTGGCAATCTGTCGATCTTACAAATGTTTGGCGCTCTAAGCACATGCCCTACCCTCTTCCCTCATGAAGCTTGAAAACAAGACACTTTTGTGGGTGGGCCTGACCTTCATCTGTCTGTTTGGGCTGTTTTACTTTGTCTCCCGCGCGCTTGTGCTGCGGCGCTTCGCCAGCCTTGAGCGACAGGACACCCGGCAGCATATCGAACGGGCCGTCAGCGCGTTCGAGGACGACTTACTGAACCTCAGCCGCACCACCAGCGACTACGCGGCCTGGGATCAAACAGTTGAGTTCGTGGAAGGGCGCATCCCCAACTATCCCGGGAACGAGTTCCCCGATGAAGGTCTCATACGCATCAGAGTGGGCCTGGTCCTGATTTTCGACCCGTCCGGACGAATGGCGTTCGGCAAGGCCTTCGATTTGGAAAAGAAGAAGGAAGTCCCCATCCCAGCGAGCCTGTTAAAACAGCTCTCCGCGGGTTCCCGTTTCCTGCAACATGCGGATCCGAAGAGTAACCTGTCGGGCATTCTTCCGCTTTCCGATGGGCCCATGCTGATTTCGTCCGAGGCGATCCTCACCAGCAAATGGCAAGGTCCGGTTCGGGGGACGGTGATCATGGGACGGAGGTTGGGCGCAACCGAAGTCGAGCATCTGGCTGACGTCACTCATCTGCCACTGATACTTTCCGATTGGCAGGGTTCCACCTTGCCCGGCGCCGTACGCTCCTCGCTATCGGGGACCGATCCGATTGCGATCCTACCCCTGAATGAGCAGCTCATCGCTGGCTATGGCCTGCTTAAGGACCTTTACGGGAAGCCGGCGGTTCTGCTTCAAATAAACCTTCCGCGGGGCTTCTATCGCCAGAGCCAGTCCAGCCTGAACGAGTTTACGATCTCTCTACTAGTCACCGGGCTGGTTCTGTGCGGAACCACACTCTTGCTGCTGAACCGAATTGTGTTGTCGCGCCTCAGCCGGCTCAACGCATCGGTGGCGACGGTGGGCGCTACGGGAGACCTCTCGATGCGGGTCCCGGAAGAGGGCAAGGACGAGTTAACGGAGCTCAGTTCGTCGATCAACCGCATGGTGACGACGCTCGAAAAGTCCGAACAGGAGCGGCGGGAGCGGGAAGACGAACTGCGCCTGGCGAAAAACGCGGCCGAAGCCGGCAACCGCGCGAAGAGCGAGTTTCTCGCGATGATGAGCCATGAAATCCGCACTCCCATGAACGGCGTCATCGGTATGGCATGCCTGCTTCTGGAGTCGAAGCTGGAAGAGGAGCAGCGCGGCTTCGTGGAGAGTCTAACCTACTCGGCCGAGTCGCTGCTCACAATCATCAACGATATCCTGGATATTTCTAAAATCGAAGCAGGCCGGCTGGTTATCTCGTCGGTGCCATTCGACTTCCGGTCCACGGTGGAAGATACGGTGGCTTCGCTCGCGAACCGGGCGCGCGAGAAAGGTTATGAGCTGACGCTCCAAATCGCGCCAGAGACGCCGCGCGAGCTGATCGGCGACGCCGTTCGCATTCGACAGATACTGGTAAACCTGCTCGGAAACGCGATCAAGTTCACCGAGCAAGGCCACGTGGACGTGACTGTAGTTTGCGCCCGCCGAACGGATTGGGAAGTCTTCGTGCGCGTCTGCGTGGAAGATACCGGCATTGGCATTCTCGAAGATAAACTGGAGCACATTTTCGAACAGTTCACGCAGGCCGACGCATCCACTTCGCGCCAGTTCGGAGGAACCGGCCTGGGTCTCGCGATCTCTAAGAAATTGGTTGAATTGATGGGAGGAAAGATCGGCGTGACCAGCCGCCTGGGTGCAGGATCCGCATTCTGGTTCGACTTGACGCTGTCGAAGCCGGTCTCTGAGGGGCTAGCCAGCCTGGCGAGCAGCACGCAGGATCCGGCCGCGGCTCTGTTCCGCTAATCTGGTTGAACGAGGACGATTTTGCCCTCCACCGAACCCGTTCGAAGCAGCTCCAGGGCCTGTCTCGCTTCAAGCAGCGGAAACGTGCGGCTGACCAGGGGATCGATTTTCCTCTCCGCCAGGAGCGCAAAGATTTTGGCCAGGTCCTCGCGCAGTGGCTTGGGATCTTTCCTATACAGCATCGTGATGCCATAGAACTTGCCCCGCCGCCCGCGCAGGCGCGCCCCGATGAAAATATTGGCGAACATGGCCAGTTGCGAAACCTTTCCGGGAGCGTCCATGAAACCAAATGCGACCAACGTGCCGCCCCGCCGGAGAGCGCCGATGCACGGACCGATGTTCGAGCCGCCGATTGCGTCGAAGACATAATCAACACCGTCTGGCTCCAAAGCACGCGTGAGTCTATCGATCGGCCCCGCCCGATAGTCGATTGGTGTCGCGCCGAGTGAGCGCACGGTAGCATGCTTCGACGCCGACGCAGCGCCGTAGGTTTTCACACCTGCGAGCCTTAGCAGTTGCAGAGCGGCGGTGCCCACGCCGCCGGCTGCGCCAGTGACCAGCGCGGTCTCGGCTGCGCGCACTTTCGCGACGCGGTGGATCATCTGCCAGGCGGTTCCATAGTTCAAGATCACCGCGGCCGCGTCGCGATCGGAAACGGCGGCCGGGATCGGCAGAAAATGTTCAGCCTCGCGGACCAGAACTTCCGCGAAGCCGCCGTAAACGGTCAGGGCCGCGACGCGCTGGCCCACTTCAAACCCCGCGACGCCAGCGCCAATAGCATCCACCGCGCCGGCGACTTCGTAGCCAGGCACCAGCGGTATCTTCGGTGCGTAGCGGTAGCTTGCCGGCCAGCAGGATCAAGTCGGTGGAACCCACACCGGCCGCGCGCACCCGCACGCGCAGTTGCCCTGGACCCGGGGGCTGAACGGGCAGCTCAACGACCTTGAGAAATTCGGCGCCCTTGCCCGTCAACATCACCGCGCGATAATGTTGAGATACGCCTATGTCCAATCGAATCCCCCTTTCGATGGCGATCGTTACATTTCTTACGGCCAGTCTGCCGGTTCTCGCGCACCACGCATTTTCCAATGAGTTCGATGAATCCAAGCCAATCACGCTGGAAGGCGTGGTGACAAAGATCGACTGGGAGAATCCGCATGTCCATTATTACGTGGATGTCGCCCAGCCGGATGGCACAGTGGTGAACTGGGCGTGTGAAACCGGAGGGCCGAACCGGCTGTCCCGGCGTGGCTGGACGCAGAATTCGCTGAAGCCTGGCGATAAGGTGATCGTGCACGGTTTCGCCGCCAAAGACGCATCGCACGCCGCCGACGGGCGGAAAGTGACGCTCGCCGACGGCCGAACTATCGGCGAAGAGCCGAAGCAATAAGCTCCAACTGGCTGGCAAGAACGTCGGGAACCTCGATTGCGTTCTCGGCCAGACGCCGTTGCCGCTCCCTACGCGAACGGTCGAAGGGCATGCGGACGGGCGGACCACCCGCGACGGGACGAGCGGATCGCACCGCTGTGGCGAAAGCCGACACGTTCTCGCGAAATGTCTCCGCTGGGCCCATCAGGTCCGGCCGCAACGCCACGATGAGGTAGCCGAAGCCGGCCAGTTCCTCCGGAATGGCGGGCGAACCGGCCAGGATACCAAGGAGCTGCACTGCGATCGCGATGCCGGAGCCTTTGTGGCCGCCCCAGGTGGCGAAGGCGCCCGCGAGTGCGGCGACGGGATCGCGAGTCGGCGAGCCGTCGGGATCAAACGCGACATTTTCGGGCAATTCATTGCCCAGGCGGCGGGCGAGCGTCACTTCGGCGTGGATGATCGCCGACGTGCCGACGTCAAGAATGATGGGATGGTCGGCGCTCGGAAAGCCGAAGCAGATCGGATTGGTGCCGAGCCGGCCCTGGGTCGAACCATGCGGCGCCACCCAAGGCGACGCGTTCGACGCGATCATGCTCGCCAGGCCTCGTGCGGCCGCCATTTCGGCATAGTAAGAGAGCATGCCGGTGTACCAGGTGTCCCCGGCGCCGACGATCGCGATCCCGGACGCCTCCGCCTTCTCGATTGCAATGCTTGTGGCGCGGTGCGCGACGACGTAACCGATGTGGTCGCCGCCATCGACGCGGGCGGAGACGGGCGTCTCATGAAGAATCGTGATCGGACGGCGATGATCGCCATGCCGATCAACCCGCTCGGCGATACTGATGGCGCGCGCCAGTCCGCCGTAGCTAAGCCCGCGCAGCTCGCCGTCGATCAGATGATCGGCGATTAATTGGGCGTCGGTGGCATCGTGGCCCAGCGCGAGCACGACGCGCACGGCCAGGTTATGTGCCTCGGGAATTGTTAGTCGCACAGGTGTAGACTAAAGCCTGTTTATGAAAAAAGCCAGTTTATGAATAAGTCCATCGTGATCCTGCTCGGCGCGTGCCTGGCCATGGCGTCGTCGGAAGCCGCGCCGAAGCATCCCAAAGCCCCGAAAACTCTTCGCCTGTACATCTTCGATTGCGGGACCATTCACACCACCACCGTGGATGCTTATTCGTTGAAGAAGGAAGAAGTGGGCTCGACGGAAATGGCGATACCCTGCATCCTGGTGGCCCATCCCAAAGGGACGCTGATGTGGGACAACGGCGACATTCCCGATCGCGCGTTTCCAGCCGGGCGGGGGTCCTGCCTCGGCCGGCGTGGTTACGCAGGAGAAGCCTCTGCTGCCGCAACTCGCTGCGGTCGGATACACGCCGGCGGACATCCAGTATCTCGCCATGTCGCACTATCACGGCGATCACGTCGCGAATGCGAATGCTTTCGCCGGGTCAATCTGGCTGGTGCGGAAAGTGGAGCGGGACCGCATGTTCTCCGGCCAGCCGATTCCGCGGTCGGACCCCGCCAACTACAGCGCGCTGAAGAACAGTAAGACCGTGATTATCGACAAAGACGAATACGACGTTTTTGGCGATGGAACCGTCATCATCAAATCCGCGCCGGGCCACACTCCAGGCCACCAGGTGTTGTTTCTGAAGCTGGCCAAGCACCGGGCCGGTGGTGCTGAGCGGCGATCTTTATCATTATCCTGAAGAGCGCACGCTTGGTCGTCTGCCGGTGGCCGAGTTCAATAAGGAGCAAACGGCCGCGTCCAGGGCTGAGCTGGAAGTTTTCTTGAAGAAGACGGGCGCGCAGTTGTGGATCCAGCACGATTTCCTGGGCAACGCGAAGCTGAAGAAGGCGCCGGAATTTTACGAGTAATTGGGTTCCAGCAGCTCTTCTTTGGCTCTAACGCACCACGTCTGCCTGGTAACCGCATCTCTCGACGACTTCGAGCAAGCTGGCTGCGACGACGGGTTTAGAAATGTAGTCGTCCATGCCCGCTGCCAAACAACGTTCCGCATCCCCCTTCATGGCGTGAGCGGTCATGGCGACTATCGGAATGTGTCCGCCAGCCACTTTCTCCTTCTCACGGATGGCCGCGGTTGCTTCAAAGCCGCCCATCTCCGGCATCTGGACATCCATGAGCACTAAATCGAAATATTCCCGATCGAGCGCTTCCAGGGCCAGCCTTCCATTCCCGGCCACCACCACCCGATGTCCACACTTCTCCAGCATTCGCATCGCGACGCGCTGGTTTACGGGATGATCCTCGGCGAGTAAAATTCGCAATGGCGAGCCCGACTGCCGCTTGCGCGGCGGCTCCAGTACTCTGGACGATGTTTCGAGCTTCTTCTTGCGCTCCTCCAGCTCCTCCAGTTTCTCCAACCCCCCCGCCTCCCCCTGATCCCCGGCGGCCAGCGCCCTTGCCAAAGCCGCCCGCAGGTCTGCCGTTCGGACCGGTTTTGTCAAGAACGACGACACTCCCAGTTTGCGGCAGCGTTCGATATCTCCCCGTTGTTCCCCGGAGGTGAGCATGAGAATCACAGCGCTGCTGAAATGCGCGGATACGCCTGGATCTTTCCACCAGCTCAAAGCCATCCATCTCCGGCATGTGAGCGTCGGTTATGACCAAGCCGAAGGGTTGGCCGCGTTCAAAGGCGCGCTGCATGAGAATCAAGCGCTTCCTCGGCGCTCGACGCTGCCTCCGGCTTCATCTGCCAGGCACGCAAGCGTCTCCATCAATACGGCGCGGTTGGTGGCGTTGTCATCCACGACCAGAACCGGCATTCCGGCGAGGATGTTATCCACGGGCTGCGCCTGTGCGGTTTCCTGGCCGACTCCAAAATCCGCTGTAAAGTGGAAGCAACTTCCCTGTCCTGGCTCGCTCTCCACCCAGATTTTGCCGCCCATCGCTTCCACCAGGCGGGACGCGATGGTCAATCCCAGACCGGTCCCGCCGAACCTCCGGGTGGTGCTCCCGTCGGCCTGGGAAAACGCTTCGAAAATCAGTTTCTGCTTTGCGAGCGGAATGCCAATGCCGGTATCGCGAACAGCTGAAGTGCAGCCGCAGCGCGATCCTGCGGATCGCGACTCGATCTCCACCCTCAGGATTATTTCGCCGCGCGCGGTGAACTTGATGGCATTGCCCAGCAGATTCACGACGATCTGGCGGACGCTGAACCGGGTCGCCAACCACGAAATCCGGCACCTCGGCCGACACCTGGCAGACCACTTCCAGGCCTTTTTCGTGGGCGCTGCGGCGAGAGCGTGCGACCGTCTCCTCCAGGCTGTCGCGGAGGTTGAAACAGATCGGGATCCAGTTCCATCCGGCCCGCCTCGATCTTGGAAAAATCCAGGATGTCGTTGATGACGGTCAGAAGAGAATCGGCCGAGCTTTTGACGGTGGAAAGGTAGTCCCGCTGCTCGGCGGTGAGCTCGGTGTCCAGCACCAGCTCGCGTCATGCCCATGACGCCGTTCATCGGCGTGCGGATTTCGTGGCTCATGTTGGCCAGGAATTCGCTCTTGGCGCGGCTGGCCGCCTCCGCGCGGTCCTTGGCCAAGCAGCAGTTCGGCGGTGCGCGCCGCCACCTCTCTCTCCAGCACGTCGCGCCGGTTCAGAAGCTCCTCGTCGCGCGACTTCGATCTCGGCCAGCATTCCGTTGAAGGAATCGATGAGCTGTCCCAGATCGTCGTCGGACTGCTTCACCGCCCGCACGGTGTAATTTTTCTGGCCGGAAACGCTCTTCGCCACCCGGGCCAGGTGCGCGATCGGCTCCGAGACCGCGCGCTGGAGCTTGGAGGAGAGCGCCAACGCCGGGCGGAGCTGATCAGCAGGATCAGGAACACGGTCCAGGCAAAGCGCGTCAAACGCTGGTGCAATTCTCCCAGATCGGACTCCAGATAGATGACGCCGGCGGATTGGCTGGCGAGCTGGATGTCCCGGTATACGATCAACCGGTCTCCTTCAAACCGGCTCCCGAAGGATCGAAGCGCCGGCAGCGGGGCTTGCGAAGCGATATCGCGGCGGTAGCTGGCAAACGGTTTGCCGTCGCCGCAATAGATCACCGCGGCGACAATGTGCTTCTTCGCCTTCAACCCGGAGAGCAACTCCGCGGCCGCGCTGCGATCCCCAAACGTGATGGCGGCGGTGCTGTTGGAGCCCACGATCTCCGCCAGCACGTCCAGATCGCTGCGCATCGCTTGCGCGGGCCGCCAACTGGTCGTAGGTGACCACCGCAATGCTGGCGGGAACCATTGCCGCCACCACCGCGAACAGAATGATGAGCCTGCAGTTTGTGTTTAATGGCCAGATTCCGGTAGCGCGCCAGCATGTCTCTATTTCCCCACGATCTCAGCCAGGCTGAGCAGTTTGGCGCTGATGTGAAGCTGCTGCCTCCGCGCCGCTTCCACGTTGATTTGCAAGCGAACGTTGCCGTCGTCGATTTGAAATTGATAATTCCTCCCGCGGCGGCGAAGTTACTCGCGTTTCTCCCACCGTCAGCACCGCGGAGTTCCCAACCGCTGCGTGAACAGGGGTCCCAGACGCTTGCGCTCCGAGGAGCTGACAAAAACGATCTGGCAAGCGGCGGCCTGCTGGGCATCGGCGACCTCGCGCACCTGAAACGCCCGGCCGCCCAACGTTTTCCCCGCCACCGCCTCAGCCAGCGCGTCGCCGAAGGGATTCTTGCCCAGCACTCCGATCACGATCGGGTCGGCAGGGACTCTTGAAGGCCTGCGGAGGCCAGTCCACGAATTTGGCGAAGTTGTACAGAAACGCCGCCTTTATCCGGTACTCATCGGCCGCCTGGGCGCGCGCTCCCGCGCTCAGCAGAATTCCCAGAGCGATCGCGCAGCTCCGCTGGATTGTCACGTCGCCAGCACCGTTATCGAATGAGCGTGGTTCAAACTCCGGCCCTGAAGACCTAATCGGACCAGACGGCCGCACCGTGAATCATGTTTTTTACGAACAGAACGATAAGCGGTCTATGAGCCGTTTGACTCTGCTGCTACCTGGAGTAGTGCTGTGCGCTGGCTCTTTCAGCAGAGGCGCAGGGCCCGCCGCCGGCGGATCCCGCCAGCCAGAATCTGGACTCGCTGAGCCTGGAACAGCTGATGCAGGTCAAAGTGGAAGGCGCCGCGCTGCATCCGCAGACCCTTCAGGACGCGCCGGCCAGCGTCACCGTCATCACCGCCGAGGATATCCGCAAGTACGGTTACCGCACGCTGGGCGAAGCGCTGGCGTCGGTGCGCGGATTCTATGTAACCAATGACCGGAGCTACGAGACCATGGGCGTGCGGGGCTTCAGACCTGCCGGGCGATTACGACAGCCACATGCTGGTGATGGTCAACGGCCACAACATGGCCGACAACATCTTCGACTACATGCTGTACTTCGGCAATGATTTTCCGATCGACATGAACCTGATCAAGCAGATCGAGATCATTCGCGGACCCTCTTCGGCTCTGTATGGCAGCAATGCCATTTTCGCCACCATCAACATCATCACCAAGTCGCCGGACGAAGCGGGACCGCTCAGCGCTGACCGCGGACCTGGGGAGCTTCGGCGAAAAGAAGGGCCAGATGGTGGAGACTGCATCCTTCGGCGGCGCCAAGGTTCTTTTCTCCGGATCGGTGTACAACAATACCGGCGAAAGTCCGCTGTTTTTTCCCCAGTACGACACTCCGCAAAACAACTACGGGGAAGCCGATCGATATGACCGGCGAAAAGGGCTACCATTTCTTCTCCACCCTGGTCTGGCGGAACTGGACCGGTCACGGCCGCATTCGCCGGCGACAGCAAGATTCAGCCCATATCCTGGGGCCCCACCATCTTCAACGACCGGGGAACCAGGAACGACGATGAGCGCAATTTCATCGACGCGGCTTATGAGCGCGAGATCGGCGGCGGCACGCTGCGGTGGCGCACCTATTACGATGCGTTTCATTACGAGGGCCGCGGCGACTACGCGCTCGGCGATGGCGGCGTGGAAGATAACCGGCAACACGAGATCGGCGATTGGGTCGGGACCCAACTCACCTACCGCGTCCGTCCTTTCTTCGCCGGCGACATCACCGTGGGCGTGGAGAGCGAGCATCGACATACGAGCCTTCCTGACGGACTACGACGTGTCCCCCGTGCCAGTCCTAGTACCTCAGCACCAGCCATCCCGACCGTTCCCTCGGCTTGTTCTTTCAGGACGAGAAGAAGCTGTCGAAACGATGGAAGCTGGATCTGGGACTCCGCGTTCGACAAATCCGCGTAACCATCGCGATTTCGTTTCTCCCCGGGCGGCGCTTGATCTATCAGCGCTTCGGAGTGGGCCTCAAGTTTCTCTACGGCCGCAGTTTTCGCAACCCCAGCGCATTTCAGTTGTTCTACGGCGATGGAATTGCCGACGCGGCCAATCCCGCCTTGCGCCCGGAATCGGCCGACACGGTGGAGGTCGACGCCGAGCGGAAGCTCGGAAAGCGGATGAACCTGCAGGCCTCGGCATACGGCTACCGGCTGCGCAATTTTCTGCTGGGCGTGTACCTTCCGGATGGACTGCTTCAATATCAGAACACACCCGGGATTCGAGCCGAGGGCCTCGAACTCGAAATCAACGGCCGTCCGACGAATTGGCTCGAAGCGACGGCCAGCTATGCGCTGCAGCAGTCGCGCGATGATGACTGCCCTGGAAAACTCGCCGGAGCATCTGGCCAAGCTGCGCTTCGCGGCTGCCTCTGGGGCGAAAATTCGACCTCAGCAGCGGAATGCAGTATGAATCCTCGCGCTGGACGCTGGCGGGAAATTCCCTGAAGCCGGTTTACCTGGCCGACTTTACTCTTACCTCCAAGCACCTGCTGCGCGACTTCGACGTTCGGCTCGGCCTGCGCAATGCGTTTAACACCAGCTACTCCGACCCGATCGCGCTCAATCCGATCGTGGACACCATGCCCCAACCCGGACGCACGTTCTTCGTGGAATTGATCGCGCACCGCGCGCGCTAAAGCGGATCCAGACCAGCGCGCCTACTGGCCCGTTTGCAAAGTGGCGTCCTTGAAAATGGCTTTGGGGATCATGCCGTGCACGCCTTTCGTTCCGTCCACCAGTTGCGTGATGTCGAAATCCACGGCGACGCTCGCCAACATATAGGCATCCTCGCGCGTCAGCTTCTTCTCATTCATCAGAAAATCGAGCGTCTCGCGCACCGCGATTTTGGTGGCTTCCGTCAGGTCCGGATCAAGACCCATGGTGATCCAGTGCGTGGGCGTCTCGGCGCGCGGCCATGTCAGATGCATGTTCTTATGCACGATGAACTGGAACACGCCGGTGAGCGAGGTCTCCATCGCGGTGATGTCCACTTCGCCGTTTCCCATGCCGGCGTGGCCGTCGCCGACCTCGAACAACGCGCCGCGCGCGTGTACGGGAATAAATAGAGTTGTTCCGGCCACCAGTTCCTTATTGTCCAGGTTGCCGGCGTGAACACCCGGCGGAGCGCTATTCACCTTGCCAGCGGCCGGCGGCGGAGCGATGCCCATGCTGCCGAAGAACGGCTTGAGCGGAAGCTCGATGCCGGGAGCGAAGGTTCCAACGTTGCGCACGCGGTCCAACGGGATGATCTTGGTCTTGGCGCCTTCGAACTCATCGGGCAGAAAGCCCGAGCCTTTGCGAAAGCTGTTGAAGGCGAACGGAACGTCCATACGGATCTCGCGAATCCGCACTTCCAGGACGTCGCCCGGTTCGGCGCCATCGATCGCAACGGGTCCGGTTAATAAATGGCCGCCGGGTCCGCGCTGGTCTTGCGGAATCTCTTTGTAGAGTGTGCGCAGGGCGGGCGGGATTTGGTCCGCCGGCCATCCGGATTGCTCCAGGCGCTCGGGGTTTCCGGAGACGGTCTGGATCTCGACCGTGTCGCCGGATTTAATGCTCAGAACAGGTTTCGCGGCCGACCAATAATATCCCCAGGCGACGGTTTGCGGCGTAACTTTCAGGGTGTAGTCGGCGGCGGGGAGGAGGGAGCAAAGGGAGAGAAGCAGCAGGAGACGCGAGAACGGGCGTGAGTTCATGAATCATGTTTGCATAACCCAGAGCGGGTTTGCCGCGCCATCTATTTGTGCGGCCGAGTTTTGTGGTATTGATAGCCAAGAAGTTTAATGCCGTAACAATTACGAGCGCTGCTTGAAATTGTCGGCGAGAATCGCCACGCTGTTGCATCTGGCGCTCGGGGTCGCATTAGCCCAGCAGGAGTATCAGGTCTCGCCGGTGGTAACCGGCGTGCTGCCGGTGGGGCCATTACCGGCCCTCGAGATGAGGATCGGACACTGGGTGGCGTGGCCACGGACCGATCCGGAAACGTCTACACCTCGGACGGCTGGGTGCTCTCGGCGTCAGGTGAGCAATCGTGGTTCAGCGCCCAAACGGCAAACGGGGAGGTTTTCGTAAGCGGAGTAGGAATCGCCGCTGATGGCAGGGGCGATCTTTTCCTGGTGAGCGGAAATGAGGTCCTGGAACTGGAACCTTTCCGCGTCCACCGTGCGGTCAGATAGCCGGCCTATCAGCCTTGCGCACCGACGCCGGGCCTCAAACTTGTGGCGTGTCGAACTTCCCGCTCTTCTCGTTATAAATCGTCACCACGCCCGAACCGATGTGATAGACCCAGCCATGCAGCGAGAGATTACCATCCATTAGGCGATTTGCGACCGCGGGATGCGAGCGCAGGTTCTTCAGCTGAGTGACGACGTTCTCTTCGGTCATCGAGAGAACAAACTCGGCGCTGGGATGAACCTGGCGCTGCTGAATACCCGCGTAGCGCAGCCAGTTCCACACGGCGGCGAATGACGAAAGGGCATCCGGATGGAGAGCGCCCTTCATGACGCCGCAATCGGTGTGGCCGCAGACGATCACGTCAGACACCCGCAGCACGCCCACCGCATATTCGATGGTGGCCGAAACGCCGCCCAACGAGTCAGGGTAAGGCGGCACGATGTTGCCAATCACGCGGCAGATGAACAGCTCGCCCGGTTTGGTCTGGGTGAGCAGGCAGGGGTCGATGCGGGAATCGGCGCAGGTGATGAACAGCGCCTCCGGCCGCTGGCCCAGGGCTAGCTTTTCAAACAGATCCTGATGCTGCGGATAAACGTCTTTTTGGAACCGGGAGATGCCCCCCAGGAATTTGTCGACCGCCACACTTTAAGATAAACGAATGGATCTCAAGAACGCAGTAGTTCTGATTACCGGCGGGTCAAGCGGCATCGGCCGGGCCGCGGCCGAGGTACTAAAGCAGGCTGGCGCGCTCGTCGCCATCACCGGGCGCGACCCGGATCGGTTAGCCGAAGCCGCACGCTCGCTGGGCGTAGTGGGCATACAGGCCGACGTCTCCAACGAGGCCGATGTTCTGCGCACGTTTCGCGAAGTGAAGGAGAAGCTCGGCGACCTGGATGTTCTGGTCAACAACGCCGGCGGCGGCGTGTTCAAGGACCTGATCGACATGGACCGCGCCAGCTTCGACGCCGTCTTCGCCACCAACGTGACCGGCGCGATGCTGATGGCGCGCGAAGCAGCCAAGGTGTTCAAGGAGCGCAAGCGCGGCAACCTGATCAACATTTCCTCCACCGCCGGCTTGCGTGGCGCGCCGAAGGGCACGGCCTACTACGCCAGCAAGTTCGCTCTGCGCGGCATGACCGAGTGCTGGCGGGGAGAGCTGCGCAAGTACAACGTTCGCGTCTTCCTGATCAATCCGAGCGAGGTGATTACGGACTTCGCGCGCCGGGCGGGGTTTCCGCAGAAGGACAACCCGAGCAAGCTGAAGAGCGAAGACATCGCCCACATGATCCGGGCGGTGCTTGAAATGGACGACCGGGGCTTCACGCCGGAACTTTCGGTGTTCGCGACGAATCCAGTTGATTAAGCTCCGGGTGGATTGAGTTTGCCCTCGCACGCTTCGGGGCGGCCATCCCAGGGTGTGAGACGTGGAATCCACCTGCGGACTTGGGAGCAGAAAAGTCTGTATTCAGAGCCAAAACTTGCCCTTAAGACCGGTTCTTCGTAAAACAGCACAAAGAGCTGAAACAGCAGCCAGACCAAGCCGCCGTATTCAAGGAGCGTCAGGTTTCCCAGAAAGAAGCCTTGACCGAGAATGGCGCTCACCACCGCGACATACATCGGATTTCGGACATAGCGATACAGTCCGGTAACAACCAAATGGCGGGTTGGGAAGACCGGCGCCGGCGTGCCCAGGCCCTGCACCGCGAATCGGACAAAAGAGTCCAACAGGCCAACGACGCCCAGCGCAATCAGCACGACGCCGGCAAAACGGAAAAGCGGCATCCCGAAGAGAGGAGCCTGGATCCGCCAACCGGAGATCCAGCGGGGCGCTAAGCCGGCGACAAATCCCGGGGCAATGACGAAGAAGACCGCGGAGCCAATGATCGCCCACATCTTCCTCAACATGGCTTCATGAAAGCAGTTCCTCGGGCCATGCGCAATCGGAATCACACGGTCAAACCTCTAATCGACTTTCTGGGCTCCCATCCCGTCTCACTTGGGTATAGGCTCGTAAGGAGGGCAGAAATGAAGTCAATTATTTGTCCCGCCGCCGCAATTCTCGCGTTCACCTTCGGTCTGGGAGTCTTGACTGCCAGCGGACCGATAAGCGTCTATGCGCTAGTGGATAAGGTGGCATTTGAACCCAACGCGGACAAACCCGAACGCATCCGGATCTCGGGCGTCTTCATGGCCGCCGAGGAAACCCCTAACAATGCGATCGTCTATTCGGAGCCGCAGCGCGGATACCTCTATTTCGGGCTGCCGAATGGCAATGAAGAACTCGCGCGGCGGGAATGGGCAGATCTGAAATCCGTCGCCGGCACCCGCCAGGTGGTGGGGTTTGGATCCAGCTGGCCGGGAGTCGGCCGGCACGCGAGAGTCCGCGTCCGGAAACTGATTGAGGAGGCGAAGTCGCCGGACGACTATCCGATGGGAAACGGCGTGATCAAAATAAACTCGGATCAGCCGCGAGCCAAGGCGCTGCTGGATTATAAGGACCGCTGAACGGGAATGGCATCCGTCGCATCGCATTATCCGCGGACGGGGATCTGGCGCTTCCCGCAACGCGACGCCAGTCTGGTGGCGCTGGCCGTGGTGCACGCCGCCGTCCTGACGGTTTGGCCGGTGGCGCCACTCATTGCGCTAGGAGTGTGGTGGAACTCAAACACCATCGCGCACAATTTTATACACCGCCCTTTCTTCCGATCGGCGGGGATGAACCGGGTGTTTTCCGCCGCTTTGAGCGTTCTGTTGGGAATCCCGCAGACGCTCTGGCGCGATCGTCACCTGGCGCATCACGCCGGCTTGGAATGGCGATTGCGCGCTTCGCGGAGCTTGGTGGCCGAGACGGCGCTGGTGATTTGCCTTTGGGCGGCGCTGGCATGGCTCGAACCGCATTTTTTCCTGTTTGCGTATTTACCCGGATATCTGGTTGGGCTGGGATTGTGCGCGATGCAGGGGTACTGGGAGCATCCTGTGGGAATACCCACCAGCCATTACGGGCGCATTTACAACTTCCTGTGCTTCAACGACGGATACCACGCCGAGCACCACGCGGCTCCAGCGGTTCACTGGTCGAAGCTGCCCCACGCCCGCGATGGCTGCGCGGCTATCAGCCCGTGGCCGCCGTTAATGCGCTGGCTGGATGTGCGGCCGCTGGAGGCTCTGGAGCGTCTGGTGCTGCGATCAGCGTGGTTGCAGCAGTTCGTCCTGCGGACTCACCGGCGAGCCTTTCGTTCTCTGCTTCGGCGCTTGCATCCGATTCGCAGCGTCACCATCGTGGGCGGCGGGCTTTTTCCCAGGACGGCGCTGATCCTGGGAGAGCTCCTTCCCGAAGCACGCCTCACCATCGTCGATTCTGACGCGCGCAATCTGGAAACCGCGCGCGGATTCCTAAACGGGGGCGTCGAATATCGCAACCAGCATTACGTGCCCGGCGATTCGCGCGATTGCGATCTGATTGTAATTCCATTGTGTTTCGTTGGCGAACGCGAGGCGATTTATCGACGTCCGCCCTCGTCATCGGTTCTGGTGCATGACTGGATCTGGCGCCGCCGCGGAACTGGCGTCTTAATTTCCGTCGCGCTGCTGAAACGTCTCAATCTGGTTCGCCGATCCGGAGCCCAATGAGAAGCGCCAGCCTGCTCCTGGTCTTCGTCCTGGCCAAACTGGTCATGGTATGGGGCCATGCGGCGCCGGTAACGGGCTGGTCACTCGTGGCCTACGTGTGGCAGGACGTGTCGGTTGCGCTGGCGTTTGGCGTATTCGACATCGCGCTCGAGCGGATTGGCGCGCCCAGTCGAATTGCCTGGGCGATTTACTCGATGGCTGCGATCTACGCGGCCATCAACATTCCCGTGGGGCGCGTGCTTTCCACTCCACTGACGCGACCCATGCTGCGCGCCGCTCGTGGGCCGCTGGCCGATTCCATGCGGGTGTATCTGACCGCAAGCAATATCCTGATGGTCACGTTCGTCTTGGCGGCGGCAGCGGGATTACCGTGGTTAATGCGGCGCGCACCGCGGCAATTCGCGAAATTTGCCGTGGCTGGCGCGGTAGCGATCGCTCTTCTCGGACCGCTGACGAGCAGCCATGCGGACACTCGTGGCATGGACCGCAACGTGGTAACGGCGCTGATCGGCACTGGACCGCCGCGCGTAACGGCCGGCGCCGGATCGAACGAATGGCGCGAATCGCGCTTCCAGGCGAACGGAACCGAGGATCTCTCGCGGTTTCGAGGAATCGCCCAGGGGCGCAACGTGGTAATGGTAAGCCTGGAATCCACCGCCGCCCGGTATCTCTCGCTCTACGGCGGCGAATATGAAGTGATGCCCAATCTCAGCGCCCTGGCGCGCAAGGCCCTGGTCTTCGAAAATGCCTATGCGGCTTACCCGGAGAGCATCAAGGGACTTTACTCGGTGCTTTGTTCCACGTTTCCAGCTTTCGACAGCCAGCCGGAAGAGTACGCGAACCTGGGTTGCCGCTCGGTGGCTTCGGTTCTCGGAGACGCCGGATATCGCACGGCCATGTTTCACTCGGGGCGCTTTGGGTATCTGGGGATGGAATCGATTATCCGCAACCGCGGTTACCAGACGCTGGAAGACGCCGGCGACATCGCGGGCAACCACAATTCGAGCTTCGGCGTTGACGAGCCGGCAACGGTGTCGCGGATGCTCGCATGGATCGACGCACTGCCGCAGGGGCAGCATTTTTTCCTCACATACCTTCCCATTGCGGGCCATCACCCGTATGCCACGCCCGGGCCTGGCCCATTCGCGGGAGACGCCGATATCGATCAATACCGCAACGCCTTGCACTACGGGGACGTTTCGCTGGGCACGTTGGTGGAAGGGTTGCGCGCGCGCGGGTTAGAGGACCAGACCGTCTGGGTGATTTATGGCGATCATGGCGAGGCGTTCCACCAGCACGAAGGGAACTACGGTCACACCTTTTTCCTCTACGACGAAAACATTCATGTGCCGTTTCTCATGGTGGCGCCCGGCTTGATGCATCGACAGGAACGGGTGCAGAAGGTGGTCAGCCTGGTGGACACCGCGCCGACCATTCTCGACCTGATGGGTATTACGCCGCCCAAGAATTACCAGGGCCGCAGCATGCTGGATGGCGCGCCGCGAATGGCGCTCTTCTTTGCGGACTACTCGTTGGGCTTGCTGGGGCTGCGCGACGGGCGCTGGAAGTTGGTATACGAGATCGCATCGGGCAGGACGCGGCTGTTCGATCTGGAGCGCGATCCGCGCGAGATGTCGGATGTGTCGGCGCGCGAGGCGGCGCGGGCATCGTGGTATGGGCAGGTAGTGCGCGGCTGGTGCAGTGCGCAAAAGAGCTATATCGCGCGAGCCGCGAATCCGTTAGGCCATCCGGCTTCACTTCGCTAACTCGTCCACCTTCTTGATGTCGTCGTCAAGACCCAGCAATTCCCAGCGCTGCAGTGATAGCGGCACATTACCGTTGCTCCATACATAATCGTGAAACTCGCGCAGGCTAAATTTGGCGCCCTGCTGAAGCCGCCGGTCCGCCAACATTCGCTCGATTTGCAGCTTGCCAATTTCGTAGTCGATGCCCAAGCCGGGAGCGGTGGCAAAAGACGCCGCTTCGCCGTCGGCCGTTACCCGGTCCATGGGGACTGTGCGCGCCAGGTAATCGGCCGCCTGAGGGATGGTGAATTGCGCGAGCGCGAGTTTCACGTCCACCTCCACGCGCAATGCCCGCAGGCGCGCAAAGCTGTAGATGATCTCACGCGAGCGCGGGCTGTCGTCATACAGGCCGGCGTCCAGCATCATCTCTTCGGCGTAGAAGCCGATCCCTTCGTTTGCGCTTGAATCGTAGTACTGACGCCGGATGGGATCGGGATTTCGCCACGCCAGCGACAATTGGAAGAAGTGGCCGGGCACGCCTTCGTGCACGCCCGTGGTGCGCGGATCTAGCGCGTACGCCTTCCAGAAGTAGGGCAAATCGTTCGAGGGCGGCTGGATAAAGCGCGTTCCATCCTGATGCAGGCGCGACGGTCCGGTGAAGTCATCCAGTTCGCCGAACCCATCCAGGGCCGCAATATAATCCGGCGTCGGGCTGAGCGTCCAGTGCGGCAGGCCGGCGGGAACTGTCAGGATTTCGTGCTCCGTCAAATAGCGGCGAATATTCGCGTCCTCGCGCATCATGCGGGCGGTTTCCTCTTCGGCCGTCGCAGGCAGCTTCAATTGCGGCGCGTGCAGGTCGCGCTGGTGTTCATAACTCTCCAGGGCGAGTATGCGCTCGAAATCCTGTCGCGCCATAGCCAGCAACTGCTGCGGCGTGTAGGGCAGCAGGGCAACGTTGTGGAGAAAAAATCCGTAGGCCTTGTCGCCCAGGGCGAAATCCCCGCGCATCTTGGGCAGATTCTGTCTTAGCCATTCCCGATAGTCGATGAGCGCCTTGCTCGCCGCGGTGATCGCGAGCCGGAAGCGCGCGTCCCGGCCATCGCCGCCGGCTAGCCAAGGCGAGAAGCCACGCTGGACTCGGGCCAGCCGCGCCTCAATGTCGGAAAGCATTGCGATGGTCAATTGCCCGAACGGTGCAATGGCCTTCAGATTCAGCTTGGCCTGTTCGAGGATCGAGGGGATGTTTTCGGCGCGCGCCACGATCTCCCCGGAACGCGCGGCGTCTTGCGCAACAGAAGCCGGCAGTGGAAGCATGAGTTCCTCTTGAAGCGCTCCGACGGTCTGTTCGACGTAAAATGCGGGGTCGCGCCGCCAGCGCGGATTTACATCCAATTCCCACCGGACGCGCGCCAGAGCGGAGCCGATCAGCCGGTAGTCGACCATCCGTGCAACCGGCCAGCCGCCGGTAGGTATGGCTTTCCAGCGACGCTCGAATTCGGCCAGGTCGACGCGCTGTTTGGCAATCGCCGCCGCGGACCATTCGCGTACACGAGCTGGATGCTCCATGCGGGGAACATCGTCGAACGTGAAGGGTCTATATTGCGCGCGCCAGGTCCAGAAATCAGACGCGAGCCGGGTGAATGGATCTGTTTCCGCGGGCGCCAAGGAAAGGCCGGACAACACCAGCAGAGCTAAGAGCATTCGCCACATAGGACCACAGCGTAGCAGAGATTTTGGTATACGCTGTACTAATGAAACTCCTGGAAAGCTCTCTGCTGGCTGTCGTCGCGATGGTTGTGCTGGCGCCTTTCGCGGGCGCGCATTTTCGGCTGCTGGAACCGCAGCCCTGGCTGGTGCAGAACATCCTCGGCGATCCGCAAAAGCTGGGGCCGTGTGGGGGCACGTCCGCCGATAGCGGAAGACCCACCAACGCCGTCAACAGAGTCCAGGGCGGGCAGATGCTCCATATCAAACTGCAGGAGACCGTCTTTCATCCTGGGCACTACCGCGTGGCGCTGGCGGTGAATTCCCGCTCTGAGTTGCCACCCGATCCGCCGGTGACAACGCGCGATACCGACAAAGGGCCATGGTCGGTGTCCTCCGCCATCGCAAGCTCACCTCAAATCCCGGTGCTCGCCGATGGTCTGTTCGTTCACACCACGCGCCAAACTGCGCCCTTCGAGACCGACGTCCAGCTCCCGAACATTCATTGCGAGACATGTACCTTACAGATTGTCGAATTCATGGCCGAACACGGGTCGAATCCCGACGGCGGGTATTTCTATCACCATTGCGCGGTTGTCGCGATCACGCCCGATCCCGCGAAGCCCTTGGACAGGCGCTGGCCTGCGCCGCAATAGCGTTATTTCGACGGCAGAACCAGCTCGCACGGCTGCGGATCCCACTTCGATCCATCCGGCTCGCGCCGGTAATGATTGCTCACCACCCAGGGGGCGGCCAGATACTTGGGATCTTCGACGATCTGCGTCTGCACGAGGTATTCGTCATTGCCGCGCTTGTGAACGTCGTAGTATTCCGTCAGAACAGCGCTGGCGCTGAACGGCACGCCGTTATTGCGCAGGTATCCGGGCTTGATGTGCGTGGTCACCACTTTCAGCGTGCCCCCCAGCCGGCGCGTGTCCGGCGGCGCGGGCGGCGAAGCCATGCTGGCGTCCCGGAACCCGGGTGTGTTGGGGTCCTGCGCCGAAATCTTCGACGCGTCGGCGCGAATCGATTGCGGCGTCTGCCATGAAGCTACGGAAGTTCCTTGCAGGGACGGCTCGGCGGACCGAGGAGCCGGTCCAAACAGGAACAGCCGAGTCTGTTTGCCCGCGTCGATCTCGATCTTAAGCGCGCTGTCGTTAGCCCAAGTGATGTGCAGCCGCGCCGGCTCGCGCATGATGTTCGGGGCGCCATAGCTCATGCACTGTTTGCCCGCCGCGATGTCCTTGGCGGCGTCCCAGGTGTCGGCCACTCTTTTGCCTTCCGCATTCAGCGGGATGCTGTAATAATCGCCCTTGGGCGCGTTCAGCATGCGATACCGCCAGTCTTCGGTGACGAGCGACACCCAATATCCGGTCACGTCGATGGGAGGATTCGCCTGCGGCGTCGCTGGGGTTTGGGCTTTGGCTCCCAGGCACAGCAGGCACGCGATCGCAAACTGGAATGTGCGCGCGCTCATTTTGACCCTCCTGCACCGCCGTTTTTCAGGCTCTTGTAAACGGCTTCTACGAACATGTCGCCGGTCCAAGCGCTGGTGCTGTAGCGGCGATCGTAATCCCGGCTCAGCCGCGCCGCCTTCACTTCTTCCAGCGTCTTGCCTTTGTGCAGCATGTCTTGAACGCGATCGCGAATGATGGTGAGCATGTCGCGATAGTCGCTCACTTCGGATTCGTCGCACAGCCGTCCGTGTCCGGGGATCACCATCGTTCCGCCTTCCTGCATGGAGCGGGGCACGGTGAGATCGAGGATGTGATTCAGGGCCCGGATCTCACCCTGGATGCTTCCGCCGCGCTCCAGGTCGATCACGGGATAGCCGGTGGTGAGGAACATGTCGCCGGCGCTGAGGACGTTCGAGCCGCGAAATAGCACGATGCTGTCGCCGTCGGTGTGCGCGGCCTTTTCGGCGAACATCTGAATGGCCTCGCCATTGAATGCGAAGCTTTTTCCCTCCAGATAGGTGAGCGTCGGCCAGGCGGCCGGAAGGCACGCCCGATCCGTCGCGGCTCTCGCGCTGCAGAACATTGTCCTGCGCGAACAGTGCCACTTCAGCCTGCAGCTGGTAGGTCCGGGGCAGGCTTCAACAGAACTTCGTTCGATCCGATGTGATCCGCGTCCGCGCTGGTGTTGATGATGAAACGCACCGGCTCCGACGAAAGCTTGCGGATCTCGGCGAGCAGCGTTTCGCGCAGGCGGGGCGCGCCGGTATCCACCAGCAACACGCCGTCATGCCCGGCGTCCTTGCCCACCTGAATCGTGACGTTCCCGAGCGTGCTGGCGAACATGTAGACATTGCCTTGCACGTGGCGCACTTCATATTGGAATCCATCGGCCTGACTGCGCAGCGGCCAGCGACGCGGTCAAAAACAACAACGCGGCGGTCCTCATTGTTTCGCCTCGGCTTGCTTTTTGTGTTCCTGCTCGAACTGGACGTCGAACACTTTGGCGCGTGGAATCGCCATTTGCTTGAGCTTCTTTCGATACTCCGGATACATGGTCTCCGCGCCGCCCCGGCTGGCTTCAAACGGCACGCCGTATTCCTGCGGAAAATTCGCGGATCACGGTGTTGGTCCCCGGCAGATGATGCGGCACCCAGCCATACGGCCGGGGAATCTCCGGAACCGGCAGGCACGAGCCATAGCCTGCGATCGGAGAAAAAACCTGGTAGGGATTCCAGACCCAGCTTTCGGTGCGCACCAGCGGCTCGGTCAGATAAACCGGATCGTCCGCGACGGTCATCAGCGTCAGGTATTTGTCGTGCAGGTCCAGGAATTCGGTCAGCGTGGCTTCGTCGGAGAACGCGATGCCATTGCGCCGCAGATAGCCCGATTTGATATGCGTGGTCTCGATGCGCAGCGTGTCGCCTTCCCAAACTCCCGTCGAGAAACCTGCCCAGCTGTGCGGCGCGAACTGCGACGGATGCGGGCGGCCATCCATCCAGATGGTTCGCGGGCCGGTGTAAGTGCCGTCGATGATGAAGGCGATGATTGGCCCGACGCCGGATCGTTGACGGTGCTGATCTTCAGCCCGGTGGGCGCGCGCATGGCATAAATGGCCGAGTGCGGGATGCACTGGTGCTGCAGCACCGAAACAAGATCGCCGTCCCATGTGTCGGCGCGCAGCCGCGCGTCATCGTTGATCGGAATGCCCAGGTAATCGCCGGCCGGAGATCCCGGATCGGTGCGCTCCAATTCATCCTCGTGGTACATCGCGGTCCACATTCCGGATGGGATTGAAGCCCATGCCGCCCTGCGCGGAACAGCAGGCGCGCCGGCGAGCGCGGCGAGCGCGAGAAGCAAAACGAAGTCTGGGAACCACAGCGCGTATTGTATAACAGTCGCGAAAAACAAGGAACGAGCGTCCGCCACTTAACGTATCGCTCTGATGAGCCTCCCAGGTCCAACCTTGCCATCAGCCTCACCCAGCGCCTCTTCCAGCGATACTGAAAGAATCATATGTCCAGCCGATTGCAAACCGCGGTGTTAACCCTGTTCGTTCCTCTTGCTCTTTGCGCCCGTGCCTCCGCCCAATCGGAAATCAGCGTGCAAGCGTCCGACCGGAGGCCTGGGTTGGCTCACGCATCCCTATCAGGCCTCCAGCGTCCCTGCCATTCGTCTGACCAACTCGCCGCGCTTGAACGATCTGATTCGCGCGGGAAACCTGTATCTCACCGCGCAGGACGTGGTGGCGCTGGCGATCGAAAACAACATCGACGTCGAAGTGCAGCGCTATGGGCCGCTGCTGGCCCAGCAGGTGCTGCGGCGCGCCCAGGGCGGCGGGGCTTTGCGCAGCGTCGGGCTGGGCGTGGCCGCGGGCCCGGAAAGCGTCAGCCTGCAAGGCGTCAGCGTCAACAATTCGGGCTCGGTGGCGCTTTCGGGCGGCAACGGCGTCAGCTCCGGCGGCGGCATCGTCACGCAGTTGGGTCCCAGTATCCCGTCGCTCGATCCTTCGCTGTTCGCCTTCGCCAATTTCCAGCACGCCACCGCCCCGCAGAGCAATACTCTTCTGACCGGCACCACGGCTCTGGTGCAGAGCACGCGCAGCTTCACGGCGCAGTACCAGCAAAATTGGGATTTCGGCTTGACGCGCGCAAGTGACCTACGCCAGCAGCTATTTCCACTTCAACAGCCAGCTATTCAGCCTTGAATCCTTACACTTCCGGCGATCTCGATCTGCAAGTCACGCAAAATCTGCTGCAAGGATTCGGAAGGGCCGTCAACGGCCGCAACATTCGCGTGCAAAGAACAACCTGAAGGTGAGCGATCTGCAATTCAAGCAGCAGGTGATCACCACGGTATCGGCCGCGCTCAATCTGTACTGGGATCTGGTCAGCTTCAACGAGGATGTGCGCGCGCGCCGGCAAGAAGTGACCACCGCGCAGCAACTGCTGGATGACAACAAGCGGCAGGTGCAGATTGGCGCGCTGGCGGAGATCGAAATCACGCGCGCCGAAGCGCAGCTGTACTCCAGCCAGCAGGACCTGGTGGTGTCCGCAGACCAATCTGCAGCAGCAGGAGATCGTGCTCAAGAACGCGCTCTGCCGCAACGGCATCTCGGCGGCCGGGCTCGAGAACGTGCACGTCGTGCCGCTCGACAAGATCCAGATTCCAGCCGAGCGACGATGCCCGGCCCGTCCCGGAGCTGGTGAATGAGGCGCTCGAAGAACCGAACGGAAATTGCGACGGCGCGCATCAATATCGAAAGCAACCAGATGAATCTGGTGGGCATCAAGAACTCGCTGAAGCCCACTCTGCAAGCCTTCGCCGAGCTGACCAACAACGGCCTGACCGGCGAACTCACGGCGCTGGGCGCCGGGCAACCCGGCGTCGAGTATCTGGCGGGCGGCTACGGCGATCTGCTGGGACAGATCGCCCGGCGAAATTTCCCGAACTATTCGGCGGGGCTTTCGCTCAATATTCCGCTGCGCAATCGCGCGGCCCAGTCCGACTATGCCACCAGCCTGCTGGAGCTTCGCCAGAACGAGCTGAATCTGCGCAAGAACACCAACCAGGTGACGGTGGATGTGCAGAACGCGGTGATCGGTTTGCAGCAGGCCCGCGTGCGCTACGACTCGGCCTCAAAAGCGCGCGAGCTTCAGGAACAGACGCTGGCGGCCGACCAGCGCCGGAATGCGCTGGGCGCCGCCACGGTTTTTCAGGTGGTGCAGGACCAGCGCGATCTGGCTAGCAGCCAAAGCTCGGAGGTGCAGGCCATGGCCAACTATACGCACGCCCGCATCTCGTTCGATCAGGCGCTGGGGACCACGCTGGATGTAAATCACATTTCTCTGGACGAGGCCTTGAAAGGGCGGATCGCGCGCGATTCTTCCCTGCCCGCGAACATTCGCGGGAGGCCAACAATGAACCGCGCGCGTCGGCAAGCGTTCCGTCTCGCCTCACGGTCGCGGTTCAGTAAGCAAGCAATTGGTTGCGCTGATCTGTCTCGCGTCGCTGGCCTGGGCGCAGGATATCGCGCCCCTGCGCCCGCAGGCGCCCATCATCGTTCGTCCCTATCTCGCCGGTCGGCGTTCCCCCCATACGGCTCGCGAATTCCGCGCGGCTCAGCGAACTGGTGCGCGCCGGCATGCTGTACCTTACCGCGCAGGACGCCATCGCGCTGGCGCTCGAGAACAACATCGACATCGAGGTAAGCCGCTACAATCCGTTCATCTCCGAGTGGCAACTGGAGCGCTCGCAAGCGGGCGGTGCGCTGCCCGGCGTGCCCAGTGGCGCGTCGCAGGCCGGATCGGTGGCCAGCGGCCAGGGCGTGGCCGGCAGCGAGGCTGCGGCTGGGGTCAGCGTTCCTGGAGGGCGCGCCGGCGGAGGCGGCTCAAACGCCACGGTCTCGCAGATCGGGCCGGTTACGCAGAACCTGGATCCCATTGTGCAGGAGGCCAGCACATTCAGCCATACCAGCGCCCCGCAGGCAGATCCGGTCCTGAGCCAGGTTTTGAGCCTGGTCTCAGCTACTCACGTGTACAGCGGAAGCTATCAGCAGGGCCTGCTTCTCGGAGGCATCGTCTCAGTCAACTACAGCGAGCACTACCTGAGCGAAAACGCGCCCAGCGATGTGCTCAATCCCACCGTTGCTCCGAGCGTGAGCGTATCTCTGCAGCAAAATCTGTTGCGAGGCTTCGGCATCGCCGCTAACGCCCGCACCATCACGGTGTCGCGGATGAACCTGAACACCACCGAACTCAACTTTAAGACGCAGGTGGTCTCGGTGGTGAGCCAGGTGCTGAACGCGTATTACAACCTGGCCGCGGATTACGAAGACCTTCGGGCGAAGACGCAGCGTATCCGAGACCGCGCAGACTTTTGTGAACGATGTGAAACGGCAAATCGAAATTGGATCGGTTGCGCCCACCGACCTCATCAGCGCGCAGTCCCAGGCCGCCTCCAGCGCCCAGGCCGCCGTGGATTCCGACGTGGCGGTGCGGCAACAGGAGCTTACGCTGAAAAATCTGATCAGCCGTACCGGCGCGGCCGATCCCGTGCTCGCGAATGTGCGCATCATGCCGATCGATTCCATCGCGATTCCGGCGTCCGACAATCTTCTTCCCGTCGATCAAATGGTCCGCCAGGCGCTTGCCAATCGCTCGGACCTGGCATCCGAACTGGCCAGCGAAAAGGCCAACGAAGTAAACTCGCTCGGGACGAAGAATGGAATTCTCCCCACTTTGGATGGATTCGCGGTCCAGAGCCAGGCCGGACTGGCTGGCACTGCCAGGACCGTTTCGTCGGGCGGATTCACCGAAAGCGCCGACAAGTATTTCGCGGGCGGCATGGGCACGGCGCTGGGGCAGGTTTTCCGCCGCAACTTTCCCACCGAATCCATTGGCGCTTTTTACCAGGAGCCGATCCGTAACCGGCAGGCGCAAGCCGATTACTCGATCGATCTTCTTTCCATCCGGCAGACCCAGCTCACCAATCGCAAGGATCTCAATCAGGTGGAAGTGGACGTGCGAAATAACGTCGTAGCATTGCAGCAGGCCCGGGCGCGCTACAATGCCGCGGTCAGGAATCGAACGCTGCAGCAGGAGCTTTTCGACTCCGAAACCAAGCGCTTCCGTCTGGGCGCCTCCACACCCTACAATGTCGCGCTCCAGTTGCGCGATCTGATCAACGCGCAGTCGTCGGCCGTTGCGGCGATGGTGGCCTATAGCACCGCGCGCGTGTCGCTGGACCAGACGCTAGGGATCACGCTCGAAGCCAATCACGTCACCATGGACGAAGTTAAGAGCGGGAAAGTGGCGCGGATCTCGGAGCCTCCAGCGGCAGCGCCGGGCCAATAGGCAGCCGGGTGGAAGGTCATTATGATTGGTGAATATGACCGAAAACGGCAGTTGGCGCACGGAGTATGACAACGACCCGGCCATAATTTACACCCTGGATGAGGATCTGAGACTCGCCCGGTGTAATCCGGCATGGGATCGTTTTGCGCGTGACAACGGGGCGCGGGAACTGACGGGATCGAAAGTGGCGGGTACCTGTATTCTGGACGTCACACCTGATGTCCTGCGCGATTTCTACAGCGTCGCATATGACTCCGTGCGAAAATTCCGGCGGCAGTGGTGGCATGTTTTCGATTGCTCGTCGTCCGACGTGTCCCGGTCATTCCAAATGCGCGTTTTACCCGCTGGCAGCGGCCTTCTTGTGGTCAACACTCTGATCCGCGCGAAGCCACACTTGGATCAGATCGCCGGCCGACTTGAAGAGTACACGGACGCCGATGGGATCGTTACCATGTGCGCCAATTGCCGCCGCGCGGAGCATCTCAGTCAGCCCGGGCGATGGGACTGGATTCCCGTGCTCTTGTTTTCGACTGGAACCTTGGTTAAGCCGGGCCTCTGCCCTTTCTGTTTCGCCTATCACTATCCGGGGCGAAACCTACCTCCGCGGCCCTGATCGAGCTCTAGACGCCGCCGAGAAGGCCACCATAGCCCGCATAGAAACTTTGGATTGGTAATGCTTTCGAAACCACTCTAGAATATCAGTAGAGTCCCGTCGGCTCCGGCCTTTTCCCCGTAGTAAACCCACAAACCTCGTTCGAAGACGCAAGCGGTTCAAATACTCAGGAGGTAGTGTGTCTACGATTCGATTCCTCGGAATTATCTGTTTTTCCGCGGCCCTTTTTTCGACGGCAGTCTATGCGCAGTTCCCTGCCACGCCAGCGATGAGCGCCGGCGGCGAGGGTCAGTTCGGGTCTGATCACGCTCCGGGTTCGTATTCCAGCCGGCTGCTCACGGCTTCGGGCGAAACCGAATTCGAAACCGGCGCCGCGCCGCTGATTCCGGAATTACCGGACCGTTCCGGCAGCCAACCAATTTCCGGCTTGGTATCGCTCCGCGAATTGCAACATCCCATTCCCAAGAAGGCGCTGAAGCAGGCTTACGAAGCGCAGCAGTTCGCGCGCGCCAACAATATTCCCAAGGCCATCGCGAAACTCGAAAGCGCGATCAGCATTGACCCTGCATATCGGGACGCACACCTGAATCTCGGCGTCGAATACGTCCGCGTGGGACGCAGAGCCGACGCCAGAGCGGAGTTCCAAAAGGCTCTCGACATCGGGCCGCCCATCGCGCCTATTTATATCGACCTTGCGCTCATTTCTCTCGCGTTAGGCCAGAGCCGGGAAGCCGAGACGCTGGCGCGCAGAGCTCTGGAACTGGACCCCGGGAACAACGGCGCTCATTGGGTCCTGCAACGCACTCTAAATCATTGATTTAATGGTCCGATTTTAGGTGGTGTTGGGGGGTGACGGGCTGCTAAAATAAGGTTTGCGAAACGCATCCCGTTCTCGAGCGCTTCGCTCCTCTATTTTCTAGGAGTTAACTAGTTGGCAGACCCCCAAGATCCGAAAGATCCCAATACCCCGCCCCCTCCGCCGCGCGACGGCACCCAGATGCCGCTCGGTGGCGACGGCAAGCAGAACCTGATCCCCATCAACATCGAAGACGAGATGCGGCGTTCGTATCTCGACTACGCGATGAGCGTGATCATCGGGCGCGCGCTGCCCGACATCCGCGACGGCTTGAAGCCGGTGCATCGCCGCATTCTCTACGCCATGCGCGAGATGGGCCTGGCGTTCAACCGGCCGTATCGCAAGTGCGCCGGCATCGTCGGCGAAGTGCTGGGAAATTATCATCCGCACGGCGACGCCCCGGTGTATGACGCCCTGGTTCGCATGGCGCAGGATTTTTCGCTGCGCTATCCGCTGGTGGATGGGCAGGGCAACTTCGGTTCGGTGGACGGCGATCCGCCGGCGGCTTACCGGTACACCGAAGCGCGGCTCTCGCGCATCGACACGGCGCTGCTGGAAGACCTGGACAAGGAGACCGTCGATTTCCGGCCCAACTTCGATGAGCGTCGCGTGGAGCCGGAAGTGCTGCCCACGCGCGTTCCGAACCTGCTGATCAACGGATCGTCTGGCATCGCGGTGGGCATGGCCACCAACATCCCGCCGCACAACCTCACCGAGATCATCAACGCGACCATTCTGCTGGTGCAGAATCCCGACACGCATCTGAGCGAGATCGTGAATCTGGTGCAAGGCCCGGATTTTCCCACCGGCGGATTCATTCTCGGCCGCCAGGGCATTCTGGACTACTTCACCAAGGGCCGCGGCACGCTCAAGCTGCGCGCCAAGGCCGCCATCGAGAAGTTCGGCAAGGACCGCGAGGCCATCGTCGTCACCGAAATTCCCTATCAGGTGAACAAGGCGCGGCTGATCGAAGCGACGGCCGCCCTGGTGAACGAGAAGAGGATCGAAGGCATTTCCGAAATTCGCGATGAAAGCGATCGCGACGGCATGCGCATCGTCTTCGAGCTGAAGCGCGGCGAGCAAGCCGAGGTGGTGCTCAACAATCTCTACAAGCACACCCAGCTGCAGATCAACTTCGGCGTGATCATGCTGTCCATCGTGAACGGGCAGCCGCGCGAGCTGGGCCTGGCGGACGTGCTGAAGCGCTTCATCGATCATCGCATCGATGTGGTCCGGCGCCGCACGGATTACCTGCTGCGCAAAGCTCGCGAGCGCGAGCATATTTTGCTCGGCTTCCAGAAAGCGCTGGAAAATCTGGACGCAGTCATCAAGCTGATCCGCGCCTCGACAACGCCTCGCGAAGCGCGCGACGGGTTGATCGCGCACGTTCGAGTTCAGCGAGCGGCAGGCGCAGGCCATCATCGAAATGCAATTGCAGCGCCTCACCGGCATGGAGATCGCAGAAGATCCTGGATGAGCTGGCCGAGATTCAGGTCGAGATCGCCGAATACCTGGAAATTCTCGGCTCCGACAAAAGCTGCGCGGACATCATCGTGCAAGAGCTGAAGGACGTCCAGAAGGAGTTCGGCGACGAGCGCCGCACCCAGATCATCGAAGACACCGGCGAGATCCATCTGGAGGATCTGATCCAGGTGGAGGACGTCGCGGTCACCGTCACGCACGGCGGTTATCTGAAGCGCACGGCGGTGGACACCTACCGGCGCCAGTCGCGCGGCGGCAAGGGACGCATCGGCATGGGGACGCGCACCGAGGATGTCGTGGAGCACCTGGTCGTCGCGTCCACGCACGCCTATCTGCTGATCTTCACCACCAAGGGCCGCGTCTTCTGGCTGAAGATCTACGAGATTCCCGATGCCGGCACCACCGGCAAGGGCAAGCACGTTTCCGGCCTGATCAATCTGCAGCCGGACGAAGCCGTGAAGACGTTCCTGCCGGTGAAGGATTTCGTGCCCGACCAGTTCATCGTGATGGTCACCAAGCAAGGCGTCATCAAGAAATGCGAGCTCACCGAGTTCGACAATCCCATGTCGCGCGGGATCATCGCGCTTTCGCTGGATGAAGGCGACGAACTGATGGGCGCGCGGCTGACCAACGGCGAGAACTACATTTTCCTGGGCTCGCACGAGGGCAAGGCCATCCGCTTCCAGGAAAGCGACGTGCGCGCCATGGGCCGGCCGGCTCGCGGCGTCCGCGCCATGGATCTGGCCGAGGGCGACACCTCATCGGCGCCGAAGTGGTGGAGAAAGAAGGGCTCATTCTGTCGATTTCCGAGAACGGATTCGGCAAACGCACGCCGCTGGAAGATTACCGGCTCACCGCGCGCGGCGGCAAGGGCGTCATCAACATGAAGCTGACGCCCAGGATCGGCAAAGTGGTGGCGATTCTTTCGGTGAAGGAAGACACCGACCTGATGATCATCACGCGCGACGGCAAGATCATCCGCCTGGAATCGGGCGAGATCCGGCAGGCCGGCCGGTCGACGCAGGGCGTGCGCCTGGTGCGCATGGACGAGGGCGATCAGGTGGCGGCGGCGTCCGTGATTCCAACTGTGATTCCCGATGAGGGTGAAGCGAACGGAAACGGCCAGAACGATCTGCCGCTCCAATAAAATCTGAACCCCGACCGTTTCCGAGCCGCGACCGTGAGGGAGCGGTTACGGCCGCGCCTGTGCGAGGTTCCCAAGCTCTGTGGCGCGGTGCTGGTCGTCTCGCGAACCGGCGGCGTCACCGGTCGCTCTTCTGGCTACGGACCGGTTGAGATAGGCGTTCGCGTAATTCGGATTCAAGCGGATTGCCTGGCTGCAATCCTCAATGGCGCCCTGGTAGTTGTGCAGCCGCAGCCGCGCATATCCCCGGGCATTGAGCGCCAGGGCGTGCGAGGGATCAATCTTCAAGCGCTTGATTGAAGGCCTGCACTGCCTGCTCGAAATTCTCCTGCTCGGACAAATAGCGGCCCTGCTTGTAGAAGACGATTGGCATCACGCGGCGAGCTCTGTGCCACTGGCGTGGTTACAACCTGGGGCGGCTTTATGCCGGCTACCGGAGCGGCTGCGGTTACCGGGCCAGGGGCCAACTGGGGCGGAGCCACGGTCTGAGGCGCCGCAGCCACCATGGGAGCCGGCTTAGGTGGAGCGGGCTGAGCAACGGGAGCGGCTGGAGGGGCAGGTGCTGGACGCGCTTCCGCCACGATCGCGGGCTTGGGCTGCGGCTGCCGAGGCGCAGGCGCTGGTTTCGTGTCGATCATTTTTTGCGCGCGCATTCAGCAGACCCGCGGCTTCCGCCGGATTCTGCCCGATCAGCATGGCCCGGTTGATGTCTTCGATGGCCGGCTGCGCGGCGCCCGTCGCCAGATAAAACTGCGCCCGGCAAACATAGGCCGCGCCGTCCGCCGGATTGAGCTGGATGGCCCTGGTGCAGTCGGCCAGCGATTGCGGAATCTGCCCGTGCGTGCGCAGAATCGCGGCGCGCCCCAAATACGCCTTGGCGGAGTCCGGCGCCAGTTGGATGGCTTGGCCGTAGTCGTTCAGCGCTTCCTGCGACTGGCCGATCTGCTGGTGAAAGTTCGCGCGCAGCAGATAATTCTCCGCATTGCGCGGATCACGCTGGATGGCCTGGGTAGCGTCGTTGATCGCCTCGCTGGTCCGGCCGCTCGAAGCGAGCGCGGAAGCCCGCATCGTGTAGGCTCGTGAGTTATTGGGCTGCAGCTCAATGGAATGACCAATATCGGAAACGGCCATGGCGAAGTCGCCCAGATAGAAATGCGCATATCCGCGATGCAGGAAAGCGGAGTCGTTCTTGGGGTCGAGATCGATGGCTTCGGTGAACGATTCGATGGCCGATCCGTAGGCCTTCAGATCCTCCGAACGCCGCCCACGCGCGTAAGCGTCCTGTGCGCGTCGCCAGGGGGAGGCGCCATCCTTGGCGGGGGACTCGGCCTCCGTTGCGCCAGCGGCCCCGGAACCTGCGGGTGAAGCTTTCTGCGACTTCCCTTCCTTGGCTTTGGCTTCCTTGGCGTCTCGTGCCAGCTCCTTCACCGAAGATTGGAGATCCTTCATCTGGGTTTGGAGCTGCGAAAGTGTGTTTTGGAGATTCTGGATCGCCGCGCTCAAATCCGGCTTAGGGAGGTCGTCGCTGTACACCCATCCGCCGAAAATCAGGAGCACCACGACGGGCAGGATGTAGCGAAGGCGTTGCAGCATTACACTCTTATGACGAGAGGCTTTCGAAGATCGAGTATAGCATTCAGGTGCGCCCTCGGGCATCGGCAATATGACCTGCCAGGCCACCCTAGCGGCCACCAGCGCAGCTAAGGTGTTTACCCACACTGCTATACAGCACGTGCCACTCATGACATAATCAGGAGCGAAATGGGACAAAACAGCAAGACTGTCGAAGCATTCTACGCAGCCATGGGACGCGGGGACATTCCGTTCGTTATCGGAGCCCTCGATCCGCAGATCGTGTGGAATGAGGCTGAGAACTTCGTTTATGCCGACAAGAGCCCCTATATCGGCGTGGATGCGGTGCTCACCGGCCTTTTTGCCCGGCTGGCGGGCGAGTGGGATGGTTTTTCAGCCGTTCCGCAGGAAATCGTCGACGGCGGCGAAACGGTAGTGGCCCTGGGGCGCTACGGCGGCGTCTATAAAGCTACTGGCGTCAAGGTGGACGCCCAGTTCGTGCATGTGTTCCGGTTTAAGGATGGCAAGGTGGCGAGTTTCCAACAGTACACCGACACGGCCCAGTTCAAGGACGCGGTCAGCCGGCGCGCCGGGGCGTAAGGGCTCAAGCCAGATTCAGCATTTTCGCCAGCTTAGGCCAGCGAGCGCTGGAACGGAAGCGCGCGGAGTAACCGGGACTCAATGGATCGCGCTGCTCGATTGATTTTTCGAGCCAGTCCACGGCCTGATCCATTTCCCCGCACAAGCTGTGGAAAAGGAACATCCCTCGAGGAACGCCATAAGCCTCAGGCGCGCTCCGCAGGGGCTGAAGCAGTTCTTCAGCCCGGGTCTCGTCCCCGGTCCGCCGCAGAGCCGCCGCAAAGGTTGAAATAGCCTGCGAGTTCCAAGGCGCAAGAGAATACCCTCTTTCGGCTGGGGACAGCGCTTCTTCGAACATCCCTTCCGACACATGGATGTAGGCCAGTAGCACGTAGGTTTGCCAGTAGTCCTCATGGAGTTCCAGTATCCGGCGTAATTCCGCGGATGCATCCTCGTACCTGGCGGCTCTTAGGAAGCCGTACGCTAAGACCACACGGAACAGAAGGTTGAGTGGGTCTCCCTCGAGTGCCAGTTCGAATTCCTGGATTGCGTCCTGGGTACGGCCCATCGGCATAAGATAGAAGAAACCGTACCAGTTATGAACATCGGGCGGAACCGGGTCACGAGCCAGGGCCAGCTGGAAAAGCCGCTCGGCTTCCTTCCAGTCATAGTCGTAGACCGCGGCCACCGCGCCCAGGTCGGCGTGCGCCTCCGGCAGCAAGGGATCCAGGTCCAGAGCTCTTTGCGCACAGGCGCGCACCTGCGGTAGGGCTTCATGGGCAGGCATCAAACCAGGGCCTCCGGCTAGGAGCAGGAAGTAGTTTGCGAGGCCGATGTGAGCCAGGGCGAATCCGGGATCGAGCGCAATCGCTTGCTCATAACACACTTTGCTGCGAGCCAGCGATTCCGGGGTAATCTTTCCCCAATGATGCCGGGCCTTCAGATACTCCTGGTGTGCGGGAAGGTTCGGCGTGTAACGCCGCAGCGTCGCGGGAGCAACGGAAAGCTTAATCTGGAGAGCCCCTGTGATCGCCGTCGCGATCTCATCCTGCACAGCGAACACATCCGTCATTTCGCGGTCGTAGCGCTGGGACCACAGATGGCTGCCGTCGGAAGCGGTGATCAACTGCGCGGTAATGCGAACGCGGCTCCCGGCCCGCCGTACGCTGCCTTCCAGGATCGTAGCCACGCGCAACGTTTCGGCGATTTGGGTGATGTCCTGCTCCTTGCCGCGAAACGCGAAAGAAGACGTGCGCGCAATTACTTTCAGCCCTGGAATCTGCGCCAGCGCGTTGATGATCTCCTCGGCCAAACCGTCACTGAAGTACTCCTGGTCCTTGTCGCCGCTCATGTTGGCGAAGGGCAGCACCGCGATGGAGGGTTGCTTTTCTTCAGGCTTCGAGAGAGCGGCCAATTCGAGCGCGATGCGCAGATCGGCTGCGGATTGAAAGCGTTCGGCGGGAGATTTGCGCAAACAACGCCTGACGATGGCTTGCAGTCCGGGTGCGGCGTCGATGGGGCGCGGCTCATCGCGGACGATGGCGGCCATGACCGCAATGGTTGTATCGCCCGAGAACGCCCGCCGGCCGCTTAGCATTTCGTACAGGACCACGCCGAAGGAGAAGATGTCGGAGCGCGAATCGGCCGACTGGCCCTGGGCCTGCTCGGGAGACATATAGCCGGCGGTGCCCATCACCGCGCCGGCGAGGGTGTGGGTGGCGTCAGAATCCTCGGAAACGGTCAGCTTCGCGAGGCCGAAATCGAGCAGCTTAACACCCGCGCCGGTCACCAGAATGTTGGCGGGCTTCAAATCCCGGTGAGTGACGCCCTTGCCGTGCGCGGCTTCCAGCGCCTGCGCGATCTGCGCGCCAAGCCGTAGGGCTTCCGCGTGCGGCAGCGGTCCTTTGAGAGGCGTGCCTTCGACATACTCCATAACCAGATAGTCGGGCCCAATGTCGTGGATCGCGCAGATGTGCGGATGATTCAGCGCGGCGATCGCTCGGGCTTCGCTCTCCAGCCGATCCGAGTACTTCGCATGCAGTAGCTTGATGGCGACGTCACGGCCCAGGCGCGTGTCGCGCGCCCTGTAAACCTCGCCCATTCCGCCCGCGCCGATGGGCGCGAGAATCTCGTAGGGTCCGAGCCTGGTTCCCGGCGTCATTTCTTCAGACCCCCCTGCCAATTCAGCACCACCGTGATCGGCGTCGTGCCGCTTTGTTCGACCGACACCGGAATCAGAAAGCGGCCGTCGTTGCCAACGTCGTACCCATCCCCGAAAACCGTCAAATCCGTGCGTACGTCGAAAAGGGATCTTGGAACTCCGGGGTCGAACTTAGGACCGCTCTTCACGTCGACCGCCATCATCTTCCCGTCCGCGGCAATGTAATACAGTTCCTTTCCATCGCGGCCCCACACCGGGAAGCTGCCACCGCCGGTCGAGATTTGCCATTTTCCGCCCGGTTGAGGAAACGTCGTGACGTAGATCTCGTTTCGTTTACTCTCATCCGACTGGTACGCCAGCCACTGCCCGTTGGGCGACAACTTCGCTTGGGACTCGTTGGCATCGGTCTGCAAATAGGGAAACGGTTTCTTATCCCCAAAAAGGGGCAGGACCCAGACATCGGTTCCCGTCTTGGAGTCGGCGATAGCGTCCTCGATGATGTAGCGGTCATCCTTCGACCAATCAACCGGAGCTTTCAAACGCGCGCTCCTATCCAGGATCTCGTTCTGCCCCGCGCCGTTCGTGGTCCTCTGATTCACAAAAGTGCCATCGAAGAAGGCGATGTGGCTGTCATCCGGAGACCAGACCGGAGAGGCGTTGTACGGAGAGCCGGACGTAAATCGGGAATTCGTGCCGCGCGCCAGATCGTGCAGCCAGATGTCGAGGACGCCCGTCTGCGGATCCAGGCGAGTAGTTGCCACCGAATTCCCATTGGCCGAGAGGGCCGCGCCTACCACCCCCCCAGGCGCACCGATCGTTCCAGTCACCTTTCCGGACCGGTCGAACCAGGTCAGTTGCGAATTGATCGCCACGCCCAGCCCGCCGGATGAATGGTAGACCAACACGCCATTTTGGGAGGCTGAGAAGAACGCTCGCACGTCGATGGCTGTGTAGCCGATGTGCTCGGCAACCGGGACCGCATCGCCGGTGGTTTGGAGTTTGGCGGCATCGAATGGCTGAGCCATCAGCGTCAGCTCGCGAAGGAACAGCAGGTAGCCGGGCGAGGCATACACGACGTTCGACGCTGCCGGCATCAGCGCACGGCGGGTCTTGGACTCTAGATCGGCGACGTAAACGATATACTCTTTCCGGCTCTGGTCATACGCGTCGTAAATGAAATGGCGACCGTCCGGCAGGAACCAGGGGTATCGATCCCAGGGCTCCTGCTCACTGAGCGTGGTCACCGGCACTGGCGTTCCGCCCGCCGCGGAAACACGGAACAAACGACCAAGAAGCTCCGGAGCGAATACGATCACGTCGTTTCGATTCCATGTGCCGCCGCGGCCTGCGGGAGCGTCGCAGAGAGTCTGCACCGGTCCGCCCGCCACCTCTGTCTTCCTGAGTTTTCCATTCGCGAAAAACCCGAGGGAACGGCTGTCCGGTGACCAAAACGGGAGGCTGGCGCCCTCGGTTCCCGGCAACGCTCGGGCTTCGAGAGAACCCAGATCGCGCACCCACAGACTGGCTTTGCCGTCGAGCGCAGCGCCGAAGGCGACCCGCTGGCCATCCGGGGAAACGGCAGGGATGTCGCCGAGCAATGCCGACTTCTCTGGGGGTAGCACCGACATTTTGAGGACACGCGGCTCTTCGACAGGCCGTGTCGCGTGCCACCAACCCCACGCAGCGAGAGCCAGTGCCACCACTGCGACGCTCCACGCTACCCCGCCGATCCACGCGCCCCTTCCGAGCCGTGACCGTGAAGCCCCGTTCGGGGCCAAGGGAGCCGTTTCCGGCTCCTTGCCGATCCACTCCAGCTCAGCCTTCAAATCCCGCGCCGATTGCCAGCGATTCTCCGGATCTTTTTCCAGACAGCGCTTCAACACGCGATCCAGCGCCGCCGGAGCCACATCCGCCACCGAGGGCGCCGGGCGCTCCAGAATCGCGGCGATAACACTGGCCGGCGTCGAGCCGTCAAACGCGTGCTTGCCCGTCAGCATTTCGTACAGCACCAAGCCGAACGAAAAGATATCGCTCTCCGGACCGGCGTCTTGTCCATTGATCTGCTCAGGCGACATGTACTGAAAGGTTCCAAGGATCTCGCCCTTGCCGGTCAGCGCCATGGTCATGGTGCCTTCGCTTGCCTGAAGCGGCGTTCCAACTTTGGCCAGTCCGAAATCCAGCAGCTTGACCCCGGCTTTGGTTACGAGAATATTCGCGGGCTTCAAATCACGATGCGTAATATTTTTCTTGTGCGCGGCGTCCAGCGCATCGCAAATCTGGGCTGCGTACTTCAGTGCTTGATCGAGCGGCAGAGGCCCCTTTAGCGGAGCACCTTCCACGTACTCCATCACCAGATAATTTGGCCCCACATCATAGAGCTGGCAGATGTGCGAATGGTTCAGCGCCGCTACGGCGCGAGCTTCCCGCTCAAAACGCTCGCTGAACTCAGTCTTCGAAACCTTGATCGCGACGATGCGGTCCAGACGAGTGTCGCGTGCCTTGTACACCTCGCCCATTCCGCCCGCGCCAATGGGCGCGAGAATCTCGTAGGGTCCCAGACGAGTCCCCGCGGCGAGAGCCATAGGTGTGCTTCAACTAAGTCTAGCGGTCTAGCGCCTAGGTTCCCAGCTCTTGCCGGATTTCCTCAGCCACCGCGCGGGCTTTTTCCGTCTCGCCGATCTCGAAGCTGATGGCGCCCACGCGCGGATGCCCGCCGCCGCCGTAGCGCTCGCAGATGGTGGCCAGGTTGTGCTTCACGGGCTCCTTCGCCCAGGGATTCGATCCCACCGAAACCTTGGTCCGGAAGCTGGACGTGCTCACCGACACCGTGTAAATCGAGTCCGGGAACAGGTAATAGGGGATGAACTTGTTGTAGCCTTCCAGATCGTCCCCAATCAAATCGAAGAACACCACGCCGTCGCCGGTCTGCGGCGCGTTGCTTGATCAGGTCGATGGAGCGGAGATGACGCTCGTACAAAGGAGCGTAAAGCTGCTGGATTTCGGGCTGCTGCACAATCTCGCCCAGCTTGCAGTGCCGCATCCAGCCGATGATCTTGTGGATGATCTCGGAGCCTTTCGCGCCTTCGATCACCAGCGTCAGCTGCATGGCCGGCGCCTTCAGCTCCACGGCCTCCTGCGCGTTCGCGTAGCGCGCGCCATCGATGATGTCGGCCCATTGCACCAGCTCCGCCAGATCGGGGGCATCGAATCCGAAGCGCTCGCGCGCCACGTCGGCGATGAACATGGTGCAGGAGCTGTAGGACGGATCGTAGAGCTTGTGGCCGCTGTGATCCTGGCGGAAATGCTCGGCGTCTTCCGGGCTCAGGAACGCGCTCTGGTGATGATCGAACCACCAGGTCAGCCGCGGATTGGGCGAATACTTGAAATCGACAATGGCGTTGACGTCGCCATCGAACAGGCCGTCTTCAAAAAGCTGGGAAGCTTTGTGGGCCAGGCCGGTGAATTCAAAATCGGCGCCGGGAGCGTACTTTCCCTCATAAAAGCGGCTAAAATAAGCCGCCGAAGCCGCGCCGTCGAAACAGTGATCGTGGTAGAGAACTCTCACCCGCATGAATTATGTCCGTGGGACGTGGAAAACTATCCAGCTTGCCTCACTTTGGGGTGTAAAAGCAAGTGAGGGTATGAATGCAAGTGGCAAGCCGGTTTGTATGCAAGCGCGCTGCTATTCGACGTTATACTCGTTCCGCAGCGCTTCCAGATTCTTGAGCGCCAGCGAACGGAAAGGCGAATCCATGTCCGCGCACGCTTGCTGAACTTTACCGCGTCGATGGCGCGGCCTTTGTCGGCCAGTTCGCCCGCCAGCGCATAGTTGGCATAACCCAGATAAAAGTACGCGGCGGCGAGCAAACGCTGATCCTCCTGGATGTAGCCGAGGGCCGCCCGCAAATAGCGGTCCGACAATCCATAGCGCGCCTGCTTGCCATACACCACGCCCGCCAGCCAGTTGGCCCAGCCGGTAAACTTGGCTTTCTTCTTCTCCCATTCCGACGGCGTGATGCCGGCGGGCTGCGGTTTGCCCTTGCACCAGCTCCAGGATGCGCAGCGCGTTAGTGAGCACCTGCGGCAAATTCTTCTCCAGGCTCATGTCGTGATCGGCGATGGTCATCAGGAAATCGACGTTGTCCGGATCCTTAGACCAGGCCTTCTTCGGCCAGCTGGATGGCCTTCTGCGGGTTCAGGGTCGCCAGTTCGATGACGGTGGGCTTCTTGGCGATCACCAGAAATTTGCTCTGTGGATTGCGCTGCTCCAAGGCTAGCGTCAGTTCGGCGCGCTTGAGTTCGTCGGTTTGCGCGGCGGCGAGAGTGGCGAGCGAATATTCGGAATAATCCAGAGCCTCTCGATCGTAGGCCATGAGCTTGGTCCAATCGGGAAGGTCGTCCGGATCGGAAGGCTTGGGAGTCTGGAGCGCGCGCGATGCGAGATCCCACGCCAGCTCGCGCATACTTGGCGATCAATTCGGAATTGTTCTGCGCCTCGGCCGCTTTCAACGCATCGTGTGCGGAGTCGACATCGTTAGGGTCGACCGCCAGCAGTCCATCGGCGCGTTGCGATGCACGCGGTCCCATTGGCTCGTGTCCATGTAAATGTAGAAGAAGTTGCTCGTAGACCCAGGCGACTGGAGTTCGTTTTGGGATATTCGGCGACGTACTTTTCGAGCAGCGCCAGCTTGCGCGGTTGCGTCGGTTCCTGTTGGATCCTCTGCAACAGGATGCCGTCCTGAGTTTCCGGATCGACATCCGGCTTGTGCCGGTCCGCTCCCAGCGCTCTCGCCTGTTAGCAACAATTGGGCCAGCAACAGGGCGAGCGCGGGAACAGAGAGCTTCATGATGGATGTCTCTCTAGGTGAATTCGGACCTTTCTGGGGGAACTTTAGCGTTCTACCTTAGTACGTTGGGGCCACTTAGTCGCGTAGCCGAAGGCTGTACGCGGCGGGTAGGGCGGGCGCCCTCGCCCGCGTCGGGTCCCCTGACCCGGCTCCGTGAACAGAGGCCGACGTGGGCGTCGGCCGCAGACCTGGGGGTCTGCCCCACGCTCCAGAACTCATGGGACGGAAGCTTCAAGTGGTCAGTGAGGATCTGGAGCAGTTGATCCAGGGCCTCTTTGGACGGCACGCTGCCTTGTGCGAGAGCCGCGTTGCCGCCGCCACGCCCGGCCGCCCCGGTGAGGGCGCGTTTGAGCACATCGCCCGAGTGAACGCCGCTGTCTTTTGACGCACGCGAGCAGAACCGAAGGCGGGTTTTCAGCGACAGCCAGGAAAATCGCGGGGCCAGACGACGTGAAGCTTTGAGCCTCCGCGCGCGATTCCTCCGCCAGCGATTCCACGCGCCGCAGCACGCGTCGGATGCCGTCCTGGCCGGGCGGCGTCTCGGCATATAACGCGCGCCCGCTCAGCCTGCGGCCAGTTCAGTGGCCACGCGACGCGCCGCCTTCTCGGATGCCTGCAACTTGTCGCGCTGCGCCTCCACCATGCGCCGGCGCTTCATCCACAGGCGCGGAAAAAACGCGCGCGATTTGCGAGAGCGCTTCAAAATCGGCGCGCGCGCGCGCCACGGCCCGTCCGCCGCACAAGAAACTCGATGCGCAAATTTCCCGCGGATGCGATCCAGCTTGCGCAGCAGGATGGCGACCAATTTCGCCCGTCGCCCGAACGTGCGTTCCGCCGCAAGCGCTGCGGTCCAGGTCCTGAATGGAAATGATGCGAACCTCGCCCTCGCGCTCGGTTGGCTTGCGCAGCCCCAGATCTTCCGACGATTGCTGGAAGCTGATGGTCACCGGCCGGTTCTCGAAGACAATTTGATTGGCGCGGCGCTCGGCCTGGCGAAGCTGCGCCGGCTCCAGCGCACGCGCTAACATCGATGGTGCACGATTCCGCGCCCAAGTGAAAACTGACCGTGGGCGCGTCGAACATTTCGAGCACCACGGCCGAAAGCAGATGCTGGCCGGTGTGTTGCTGCATGTGATCGAAGCGGCGCGCCAGATCGATCCGGCCGTCTACGTCGGTCTGGGTAAGCGGCCCGCGTCAGAACGTGCGCGATGCGATCCCCCTCGTCGATCACTTCGATGACCTTCATCCCGCCCAGTTCGCCGGTATCGAAAGGCTGGCCGCCGGACGTGGGATAGAACGCCGTGCGATCCAGATAGACGCGTCGCCGGTCCGGGCTCACGTCAACCACGCGAGCCCGGAATTCGGTGAGATAGCTGTCCTGGTAATAGAGCCGATCCGTCATTCGCACCGCTAGCTGGACGGAGGTGCTGGCGACATTGTCCACCAGCAGCAGCGACATGGTGCTAGTGCCGCTCTGGATACCCGGCGGAATGGTCACGTTGATTTGATACAGGCCGACGAAATCCGGCGTCAGTCCAGTGAAGAAGGCCGTGGCGCAGGGCGCCTGGATAGAACGGCGTCTCAACGCCGAAACACACCTGCGTCGTGCCAGGCACCTTAGCCAGCGGGCTGGAGGGCGATGCGGTTCCGGACGCAACCGGCGGCGAAGTTGGCCCCAGGCCAATGGCGTAGATCACGATCGTGTCTCCGACCTTCACCGGATGCGATGGAATGCCGGTCAATGCGCCTGTCGGGCGTGGTCATGATGGCGTAGCCCGCCGTTGTACAGATGAAGCGCGGCACTTGGGCGTTGATGTCCACGTAGATCAGGTTCCCCGCCGTGCCGTTGCGCACAACCTGGACCGTTCCACCGCCTCCAGCAGTGGCGCGCATCAATGGGAATCTCGAAATTGATTTGGCCGGCCGAGACGTAGTAGAGTGGCGCGGCTTTGCCGTTCACCAGCACCTGGATTCCGTCCAAGGTGGTTAACAGAGGCAGGCTGGGAGCCGACTGGGGAGCATCGAAATCGAATTGATTGCCAAACACCGCGGCGATATCGCCCTGCGCCAGGGCTCTCCACACGCGAAAGTTCCATTGTTGACCACGCCTCCGGCGGCTGCAACGGGCGGCCCTTGCGCGACAACGGTCAGCTCCACCGGGATGACGATATTGCCGTTGACAGCCATTGCTCGCGATGGTAACCGTGCCGGTGTAGGTTCCAGGCGAAAGGCCGGTGGGATCGGCCGTAACGGATATGCCTCCGCTGACCGTGGCGGCGGTGAGCCATGTTCCACTGCTGGCGGCGCTAGCTGTGACGCCGGAGACGGTCAACGTGCCTTGCCCGGCATCCGTGACGGCTACCGGGATGGTCTGGGGCTGGGTACCTTGCGCCGCGTTGAAGGAGAGCGCGCTGCTGCTGACCTGAGCGATGGGCTGCGTGGTCACATGTAACAAGACTGAAATCTGCTTGTTGTCCGCCGCAAATGACGAACCGCTGATCGTAATCGTTCCGTTATAATCCCCAGCGGCCATGCTGCTGCTAGCGGTTGCCGTGACGGCGGTTACAAAGTCGCCGACGGCGGTGTTCGACGAAGTAGAAGCTTTCAGCCAGGGAGCTCCGGCAACTGCCGTTTTGAACTGACCGTTGGTGGTGAAAGTGGCGGACGTGGAGCCTCCCGGCGCCAGATAAAACACCAGATTACTGGGAACATCGCCGCCCACTTGCGCGGTGACATAGACGTTTTGCGGCGAATCTATGGCGTTGGGGTCCGTGAGAGTGACGATTCCGTTGTATGCGCCAGCCGCGAGCGAAGAGGTTTGAAACGCGATTGACACCGGATAACATCCACCGCTCAGGCCGCAGACCTGCGAAGTTCCCACGGTGGGAACCAGCCAGGGGACGGAAGAGGAAGCTTCGAGATTCAAGGTGCCGCTACCAACATTGAAGGTGTAAACAGTAGATGTGGGACCGTTTTCTCCGGTTGGGACTGAAACGGTTACAGTGGTTTCGATCACACTCAGACGGGGTGCGGCGCTCAGCCCCGACGCGAGCAGCAGCGGCAGAAAAAATCGCACGCTCAGAGTATTCTTAGAAATCACGGGAGCTCCTTAGACTTTTTGTGGTGTTCCAATCAAGGGTTTTGGGACGCGGGCGGCGCAGCCGTGCGTGCAGGCCGCATACCATTGTCGCAAATCATAGGCCGGATGCGAAGCGCGAATCGCTGGCGGGCGTGTTTCGCCACAACTGATGAGGCAATGGGAAACATCGCCGACCCGATTCAGCCGGATTACCTGAACGTTTAGATCGCCGAACGAGTCACGGCACCAGGAAATAGTCGATCGTCGAAAACGTGCCGCTGGGAGTGGTCACCTTCACTCGGCCGCTGGTAGCGCCGGCCGGAACCATTGCCGTAATTTCCGTTGACGACACTACGGTGAATGCTGCTGCCGTTCCGTTGAAGGTCACGGCGGTGGCGCCCGTCAGACCAGTCCCCAGGATGGTGACCTTCCTTCCGGCTCTTCCCAAAGTCGGCAGCGCTGTCAGAAAGCGAGGCAATGCGTCCGACAAGCTATAGACAACGCCATTCCCCGGGTTACCGCCCCCCGCGGCGCCGAAGAGCACTCCGTTCGTGTATTGAAAGAGCGGAGTGTTCGGGCTAATTCCGTCGAAGCAGTCTGTTTGCGCGCAAAAGTTGTAGAGCGTAGTGAAGGCGCCGGCGGGGGTGATCTTAAAGAGCGTGCCCCCGCTATTGGATCCGCCGGAGGTAGTGGATCCATACAAATTGAAGTCGCTGGCCTGAATTAGAGCTACTTGGGGATACCCGCCGTCTGTGCAGTTGGTCTGCGCACAAAAACTGTGCATCCTGGTGAGGACATTGGAGGTGGTAAATGAGAAAACCGTGCCATAGTTGTTGGCGCCGCCACCGCCCGTCATTCCGTAGAACACTCCATCGGCGGCTTGCATCAGGCTTTGCGGACCTGCACCGTCCGGGCAGCCAGTCTGGATGCAAAAACTGTAAAGACTTGTTAGCGCTCCTGCCGGAGTAATCTGAAAGATCGTGCCGCATCCGGATCCACATTCGGGTCCTCCGGAGCCGGTACCGCCGAAGTTGGTTGTTCCATAGAGATTCCCGTCCCGGGCCTGGATCAGGCTACCGAGCGGATCGTAGCCGTACGCACAGCTCACCGCGCAAAAGTTGTATAGGGTAGTCAGGGCTCCCTCAGGGGTGATTTTGAAAATTGTGCCGCAGCCGAACGGTTGGAGCCCGTCATAGTAGGGACATGTGCCGGTTCCACCGTACCCTGTGGTGCCGTAGAAATTCCCGTCGAATCCCTGAACCAGGGCTGCGCCGGGGAGGGAGCCATCCGCACAGTTGGGTTGCGAACAAAAGTTGTGTAGCGTGGTCAGCACCCCGGCTGGAGTAAGCTTGAAGACCGTACCGCAGCCTTGAACCCTTTCGCCGCTGCAGTCGATGGAGCTATTGGCCCCGCCGATCTCTGTAACGCCGTAAATGTTCCCATCCGTGCCCACCACGATTCCGCCAACGCTTTGGCCATCGGTACAGTTCGGCTGCGAGCAAAATGTGTAAATAGTTGTAGCTGTCCCAGCAGGAGTCATTTTAAAGATCGAGCCGCCATAGCCGTATGGGCCTTCTGGGCCTAAGGCGTCGCCTGCGCCGAAGAGATATCCGCCGAAGCCCTGGACAAGAGCGTTATTGGCTCCAAAATTATCCAGAACTTTGTACGTCTGTGCGGGGCTTTCAATCGCGGCGCCAAGAATGAGCAAAACGACACTGCAAAGTTTGGGCCGCCGGAGCATGGAAAGTATCATGAGTGTGTTCCTTATTACTCCAGACGATGCTATGCCTCATCTTGTCCGGCGTCAAGTCTTTTGGCCCGAATTTCGACTACAGTTTTCAAAACGTAGCAATCGCTAAGTCTCGAATAGGTACTATACGTTTTAAATCGTCATTCTTTCGGCTCGGTGATTTGAAAGTCCACCTTCAGGAATTGCCAGTCCGGTAGTTCGTAGACGCGAAGCTTGGTGGGAACTTCCACGGTCACGTCCTTTAATTCGGTTGGTCCAAGGCGGGAAACCTGCGCGACGAAACTTATGAGCGGCGGATCGCCGGGCTTGGCGGCAGTGGTACCCAGGTTGACGGCCAGCTTCACATCGCCGACGTCGGCGCTCGAGTGATTCACCACGCCGAATTGGGCAATCAGATGCCCGGGACTTCTCTCGGTAATCCGAAAGCCAACCAGTTCGATGTACTTGGCGATGGGGTTAGACGTGTTGCTCGCCGTAAAGTGCGCCGGAATCGCCGGCGCGGCTTTCGCTTGCTTGTCGGGCGAGGGGGAAGAAGAGCAACCACTGAGAAACGCGGCTAGAGCAAACGCCGCCAGGAAGAGCCAACCGAGCCGCATCGAATTCATGATGCCATACTGCGCCATGAAATAACGTAAGATTGTTTGAAACCACCATGCCCCTATCCGCTGGGACGCGCTTGGGACCCTACGAGATCCTCGCGCTGATTGGAGCGGGCGGCATGGGCGAGGTTTACAAAGCCCGTGACACACGGCTGGACCGCGAAGTCGCCATCAAGATTGCGGCGGAACACTTTAGCCAGCGGTTCGAAAGCGAAGCCCACGCCATCGCCGCGTTAAACCATCCTCACATTTGCGCGCTGTACGACGTCGGCCCCAACTACCTGGTGATGGAGTACATCGAAGGCGAGACTCTTGAGGCCCGGATCAGGAAAGGCCCGTTGCCACCCGGCGATGTGCTCAAGATCGCAACCGAAGTTGCGGCCGCGCTCGGAACGGCGCACCGCAAAGGCATCGTTCATCGCGATCTCAAACCCGGCAATATCATGCTCACCAGCACCGGGGCGAAGCTGCTCGATTTCGGTCTTGCCAAATACCAGCGGCACGTCGCAATTGATGAAGGGACCAAGACCATGGCGCTCACCGGCGAGGCACACGTCGTCGGCACGCTTCCCTACATGTCTCCCGAGCAGTTGGAAGGCAAAGAGGCGACCGCCCGCAGCGACATCTTCGCTTTCGGCGCCGTGCTCTACGAGATGGTCACGGGCCGGAGGACGTTCCAGCGACAATCCACCATCGACACCATTGCCGCAGTGGGCCGTGACGAACCCAAGCCTCTCCACGAATTCGTCAAAGACGCGCCGGAGGGTCTGGAGCCGATCATCCGGCGGTGTTTGCGAAAGCGCCCTGAGGAACGATATGCGTCCATGACGGAGATCGAGCGGGAACTCGAGGATTGCCGCGTGCTTGCTTCCGAACCCATCAGCGGCATCAACCTAAGAGTGCTTTTGCGGCGAAGTAAGCGGCCGAGCGTCGCGATCCCTGTCCTGCTCGTCCTGCTGGCGTTAGGAAGCCTCGCGGCCTGGTGGCTCCAACGCTCGTCGAAGATTCGCTGGGCCAGAACCCAGGCGTTGCCGCAGATCGCGCAGCTCATCGACCAGGAAAAATTCGCGGAAGCCTTCCCGCTCGCCGTTGAAGCGGAGAAATACATTCCCGATGACCCGGCGCTCGTGCAAGTCTGGCCGAAGATCTCGTACCTGGCTTCGCTCCACACCACTCCTCCCGGAGCATCCGTATTCCGCCGGAACTATAACACGACCGATTCCTGGGAATTAGTCGGCCGTTCCCCGATCGACAAATTGAGAGTGCCACGCGTCGATTCTCAGTGGAAGTTTGAGTTGAAGGGCTTCGCCCCGGTTGAGCGAGCAACTGTGGCGGTCTTCACGTTTATCCTTCCGTCAGAATCTCTCGCTGTGACGATGGACTCCGAAGCAGATGTTCCCGCCGGGATGATTCATCAGACCGACGGCCTCGGGGCCTCAGATCCTGGACCTCTCAAGACTACCCCCGCTACGCTGCTGGGACTCGCTGGCTTCGAAGATCTGCCCGCCATTTTGCTTGGAGACTACTGGATCGATCGATATGAGGTCACGAACAAACAATTCAAAGAGTTCCTCGACCACGGCGGCTACACGAAACCGGACTACTGGAAACAGGAGTTCCGTAAAGACGGCAGGAAGCTTTCCTGGGCGGAGGCGATCGTCTTATTTCGCGACCGCACCGGGAGGCCCGGCCCCGCTACCTGGGAAGAGGGCAGTTACCCGCCGGGCCAGGAAGATTTCCCCGTGTCGGGTGTGAGTTGGTATGAGGCAGCGGCTTACGCAGAGTTCGCGGGCAAAATGCTGCCCACCATCTATCACTGGACTACGTCCGCCTCGCCCTGGGCCAGCGGCAGCATGGTCCCAGCCAGTAACTTCGGCGGGAAGGGACCGGTTCGTGTCGGGGCCTATTCAGGCATGAGCTGGTCTGGCGCGTACGATATGGCCGGCAACGTCAAGGAGTGGATCTGGAACGATGCCGGCGGCGGTAGACGCTATAACATGAGTGGCGCGTGGGATGAACCGGCCTACACGTTCAACGAAGGCGATGCCCGCTCGCCGTTCGAGCGATCCGCTAATTTCGGATTCCGCTGCGCTAAGTATTCTCTCACCGGTGCGGCTGCTAAATCCGCCGAGCCGGTGATCCTCCCGACGCGGGATTTCAATCATGAGAAACCGGTCTCCGATGCGTTGTTCCAGGTGTATAAGAGTCTCTATTCCTATGACAAGACGCCACTCCGTGCGGCCGTGGAATCTAGGGAAGAGACCGACGACTGGAAGCGGGAGAAGATTACGTTCGCTGCCGCTTATGGGAATGAACGGGTCATCGCGTACCTCTTCCTGCCCAAGAAGTCGCACCCTCCGTTTCAAACCGTGGTGCGTTTCCCAGGTTCGGAAACTATTGGTACCGGACCCAGCACAACCCTGCCTGAAATGCCCTTCTTTGATTTCTTGATCAAGACCGGCCGGGCGGTTCTGTTTCCGGTGTACAAGGGAACCCTTGAGCGGACTGACGATCTCAAGTCGGATTACCCGAACACCAGCACTTCGTACCGCGATCACGTGATCGCGTGGTCGAAAGACCTCGGCCGGTCGATCGATTACCTGGAAACTCGCCCCGAGATCGATCGCAGCAGGCTGGCCTATGAAGGCGTGAGCTGGGGAGGAGCCATGGGCGCCCTAATGCCAGCGGTGGAGGATCGCATCAAGGCTTGCGTGCTGATCGTCCCCGGCCTGTATTTCCAGAAAAGTCTGCCGGAAGTGGATCCGTTCAACTTCGTGTCCCACGTGAAGGTTCCGGTCTTGATGTTGAATGGCCACTTCGATTTCTTCTTCCCAGTGGAGACGTCGCAGGAGCCGATGTTCCGCCTCCTCGGCACTCCGAACCACGACAAGCGCCACGTGGTCTACGAAACCGGCCACAACATTCCCCGGGACGAGCTGATCAAGGAAACACTCGACTGGCTGGACCGTTATTTGGGTCCGGTGAAATAGGGAACCGCCGGCGCCGGGTTACCGGCTGGCCACACCGTGCGGCGTGGCATACTGTTGCCATATGACCCGGATTGCTTTCGGTTTGTTCCTTGCCGCCACTCTGCTCGTGGCTGATTCGGGCGCGGGAGTCCACTGGACCATGCCCCCGAGCTGGAAGGCCGAAGCGCAGCGTCCCATGCGACTGGCCACCTACACTGTCGCGCCGGGCGCCGAGTGCGGCGTGTATTTCTTCGGCGCCGGCCAAGGCGGAAGCGTGGACGCGAACCTGGACCGCTGGATCGGCCAATTTCTGCAGGCCGACGGAAAGCCGTCGAAAGCGGCGGCCAAGATCGCCAAGCGTACAATCCACGGCTGGCCGGTGACCACGGTGGATGTTTCGGGCGCTTACACCGGAATGGGCGGACCCACGGCGCAACGCGGTGCCCGGCAGTGCCCGGATACCGGCTGCTGGGGGCCATCGTGGAAGGCCCGCAAGGATCGATTTTCTTTAAGTTTACGGGCCCGGCGAAGACGTCGCCGCTAATCAAGCGGCATTCGACAAAATGCTCGCGGCTCTTCAGTAAGATGCATCGCTCGGTCCAGTGAGATAATCAAAGCAAAGCAGTATGTTTCGGGCCATCCGGGAACAGATCGATACCGTTTTCCACGGCGATCCAGCCGCCAAGAGCGCGCTGGAGATCTTCTTCTGTTATCCCGGCTTTCATTCCATCCTGCTGCATCGCGTGGCTCACCGGCTGCACACTGGCGGGCTTCACGCTGCTGGCGCGGATTGTTTCGCAGTTCAATCGAAGCGTCACGGGCATCGAGATCCATCCCGGCGCGACCATCGGACGACGATGCTTCATCGATCATGGCATGGGCGTGGTGATCGGCGAGACCGCGGAAATCGGCGATGACGTGCTGCTTTATCAAGGCGTGACGCTGGGTGGAACCGGCAAGGAGAAAGGCAAGCGGCATCCCACCATCGGGAACAATGTCGTGATGGGCACCGGCGCGAAGATCCTGGGCAACATTACGATCGGCGATCACACCAAGATCGGCGCCGGTTCCGTGGTGATCCGCTCGGTGCCGGATCATTCCACCGTGGTGGGCGTTCCGGGGCGCGTGGTGCGGTCGCGCGTGGAGACTGGCAGGCGACTATCTGGAGCACGGCACGCTTCCCGATCCCGAGGGCCAATTGATCGACGATCTCACCAAGCGCATCGAGCAACTGGAGGCGCAGATCAAGTTGCTGGCGGAAGATCGGCTGGCCGAAAGACGATGACCGCGCTCGCGCTTGTTGGCGATTGGCTGTATTGGCTCTTGGCCTAAGCGCGGCGCGCCGCAGAAGTACACCTATTGGGTCCAGCCGTGCACCGATCCGGCGTCGCTGTGCCAGCCCGACGATCCGCAATTGGCCCAGTGGGCCTTCGAGGCGTGGCAGAAGGCATCGGGCGGCGAGCTCGAATTCACTCGCGTGAAGGATCGCGATCATGCGCGCATTCGTTTGTACTGGGCCTCCGCCGAGCAAGGCATGTACGGCGAGACGCGGCCCGATGGCTTTTGAAGGACACCTGGGCGCGGAGGTTTATGTGCGGCCATCTCCGCTGCCCGTGAATGGCGACCGGTTGCTGCGCGACGCCATCGTGTATCTGACCTGCCTGCATGAATCGGGACACGCGCTGGGGCTTTCGCATACCGCGGTGTTCGAGGACATCATGTACAGCTTCCAGTACGGCGGCGACATTCAATGAGTACTTCGGCCGATATCGCAGGAAGCTGGAAACGCGCGCCGACATCGCGAAGAATTCCGGAATGTCGCGCGGCGGACCGGGCGCGGCTGATCGAGATCTTAACAGAACCACGACCGTAAGAGTGCTTCCTTACGAGCCGACCGGATGCCCTATTCAGGCCAGGAGTCGCTAGTGCCCCGCCGGCGCTTCTTCGGTCTCGGCCTTCAGCGGGAAATGCGCGCCCTGGCGGGATGGGCGCGAGCATGTTTTCCTTGCGGTAGATCAGCGTGGACACGTTGTAGCTGGCGATTTCAAAACCGTGGCCGTGCGTGATGGCGTCGGTGGGACAGGCTTCGACGCAATAGCCGCAGAAGATGCAGCGCGAATAGTCGATGTTGTAGACCTGGGCGTAGCGCTCGCCGCCGCTGATGCGCAGCTGTGTCGGTATTCTCGGCGGCTTCGATGTAGATGCAATCGGCCGGGCAGGCGGCCGCGCACAGGAAGCAGGCCACGCACTTCTCCAGGCCGTTTTCGTCGCGCTGCAGCACGTGCACGCCGCGATAGCGCTCCTGGAACTTGGGCGCCGTATCGGGATAATCCTCGGTGATGGTGGGATTCAGCATCTCGCCGAAGGTGATGGACATGCCTTTGGCGATGGCTGCGGCGGATCCGAATGCTTCAGAGATTTTGGAGGCCATTTGGAACTTTCATTATCGCACCGACTCCCTCACGGTCGCGGTTCCGTCAGTCCGACCGGACCTAGTTCTTGGACCCTCAACCGGCTTTCCATTCGGGAACGTGATCGTCGGGGCCAAAAGGGGAAACGCCGGCCCGCGCGCCGATCTCTTCGAAATCGCGCTTGGAGAATCCGTTGAAAGATCGCTCAATGGCGCCGTCGCGCTCCAGCAGAAACAGAGACGGAACGGAGGTGATGCCGTAAGCATTGCTCGCGGGATAGTCTTCGCTCGACAAATCCAGCAGCGTGGGAAACGTCACGCCGAAGCGCTGCATAAATCCGCGCGTGGCGCCGCCGTCGTCCTGCGAGATCCCGATCACCTGAATCGCGCCGTTCGCCGCCAGCCGCTCCAAGTAAGGAGCGGTGAGCTGGCAGACCGGGCAACTGATTTTGAAAAAAGCCAGAAGCGCGGGGCCCGCCGGCCAGAATATCTTCGAGCGTTCGATGCGAACCGTCCAAGCCTGTCAAGCGGAAAGCAGGCGCATTAGCCCCCGCAGCCACTAGCGCCTTTCTTGCGACGGCCGAACATTTACTTCCGAGCCTCGGGCTGACGGCTCAGGCGCCTTCCTTATTCTGCTGGACGAAGGCTGAGAATATCGAAGTGCTTGATCTCGCGATCGGGGAAGAAGCTGTTGATGGCTTCCTGCTCTTCATTGAAGATCTGAAACACCGTGGAAAGCTTGGTGAGCAGCACCAGCTCCAGATTCCGGCGGTTGAGATTCACCAGTTTCAGAGCGCCGCCGGCTTTTTGCACCGCCATGAAGCAAATCACCATGGTGCCGAGGCCGGTACTATCGATGTACTCGACATCCTTCAGGTTCAAAAGCTGCTGCAAATAGCCCGCCGCGGTTTCCGCGCTGACTTTTTCGCGGAGCTCGGACGCTCCGCCGACTGTCAGCTTCCCGCTCAGATCGAGGATTTTGATGCCTTCCTTGTCGCGGGATGCAATCTCAAGGTGGGCCATGGCGTCTTTCTTTATCGCGCGCAACGGAAACGTGCGTCCTGCGCTCTAACAGTGTACCCGCTCGGCGACCGGCACGGCCGGAGCCTCCGCAGGCGCCACCGTCCAGCGTCCCACCGGCAACAGCACCGTGAATCGCGTGCCTTCCTGCAGCGTGCTTTCCACGGTAACCGCGCCGCCGTGCGCTTTGGCGATCCATGCCACGAAGCTTAGACCCAGGCCGAGGCCCTTCTCCGGGTCCGCCGAAGGCACTCGATAGAAGCGATCGAAAATGTGCGGCAAATGCTCCGGCGAAATGCCGACCCCGGTATCTTCCACGATCAGCTTCACGTGATCGAAACTCGAGATCAGGCTCACCTTCACCATGCCCCCCGCAGGCGTGTACTTGATGGCATTGCCCAGCAGATTGGACACCAGCCGCTCGATCTGAATCCGGTCGACGCTCACGGGACAATTCGCCGGGAGAGTGGCCGAAAGCCGGACGCCCTCCGCTTCGGCGGGGATCTGATGCTGGTCCACCAGATCGCGCACCAGCTCAGCCAGATCCATCTCGGTTTTTTGCAGCGCCAGCTGCCCGGACTCAGCTTGCGAAAGCATCAAGAGCGCCCGCACGATGTTGGAGAGACGCTCCACGCCTTCCAGCGCGTCGGCCATGGCGTCGCGATATTGTTCGACGGTCTGCGGCGGTAAATAGCGCCACCTCGAGCTGTCCGCGAACCACCGTGAGAGGAGTGCGCAGCTCATGCGATACGTCGGTCGAAAACTGGCGGATCTGTTCGAAGGAATGGTTCAGGCGCGTCATCATGTGGTTGAACGCTTCGATCAGCCGGTCCAGTTCGTCGCCGGCGTGGCGGGCGGGAATCTGCACATCCAGATTGGAGTGCGTGATGCGCTGCGCGGCGTCGGCCACCGAATTAACCGGCTCCAGCGCGCGGCCCGCCAGGAACCATCCCAGGACGCCGCTCAGCACGATGACCAGCGGCACCCAGGCGAAGTAGTCCCGGGTGAAATTTCTGATCACCTGATCGTTGTAATCGAGCGCGCGGCCGATGGCCAGGTAATACTTGTGGCCATCGTGATCCACCCACAGGCCGGAACGGATCATGTAGGGAAGGCCGCCGGGGTCCGTTACGCACGCGGATCGCCGGTTTGCCGGATTGCAGGATCGCGCGAATCTCGGACGGGGGATCGATGCCGAGAGAATCGTAAATTTCGGAGTGCTGCAGCGGGTGGCCTTGCGTATCGGCCAGCATGTAGACACGCTGCACGCGGCGGACAGTGAAGCTTTCGTCCGGGTCCTTTTCGTCGAAAACCCAATCCGGTCCTTCCGGGCCGGTGCGCAGATAACCCTTGGCAGCGCCCCATTCTTCATCCAGCACGTTTTCCATCTGGTTTTGAAATGTGCCGCTCAGGATCTGGCGGAACAGCATGCCGAGCAACACCAGCAGGATGCTGAAGAAGATTACATAGCTCAAAGCCAGACGGAAACGCAGTCCGCGAGTCCAGCCCAGGGCTTTGCCAGGTGTGATCATATAAGCGTGATCATAGAGCCGGTCTGATCACGTGACCTGCTCCACGGCCGTCTCCACGGCCTTTTCCGGCGTATCCAGCATGTAGCCGATGCCGCGCACGGTGTGGATCATCTTTTCCGGAAACTTGTCGTCGATCTTGCTGCGCAGGTGACGGATGTACACGTCGACGATGTTGGTGAGCCCGTCGTAGTCCATGTCCCAGACGTGTTCGACGATCATGGTGCGGCTGAGCGGGCGGCCGCGATTGCGCATCAAGTATTCCAGGATGCTGAATTCCTTGGGCGCCAGTTCGATGTTTTCGTTGGAGCGCGTCACCTTGCGGCGGATGCAATCGAGCAACAGGTCGCCCACCTGCAATCGTTCCGGCATGGGCTGGCCGCGGCGCAGCCGCGCCCGCACGCGAGCCAGCAGTTCCACGAACGCAAACGGCTTCACCAGGTAATCGTCGGCGCCCAGTTCCAGGCCTTTCACGCGATCGTCCACCGCGTCGCGCGCGCTCAGGATCAAGACCGGCGGGCTGGACTTGCGGTTGCGAATCTTTTGCAGCACCGTGAGGCCGTCCATGTCGGGCAGCATCAAGTCGAGAATGATGAGGTCATACTCGGCGCCGTGCACCAGATCCACCGCGGTGGCGCCATTGCCGGCCACGTCCACCGCGTAGCCCGCGCTTTCCAAACCGCGGGACAAGAAGTCCTGAATCCGTTTTTCGTCCTCGACAACCAGTATTCTCATGGGCTTGTGCGATGCTCTATATCTCTATTAAAGCACTGCGTGTTGCCATGCAGTAACATTGGGAAAAAGAATGACACAGGTAGCGCTGCTCCGCGGGATCAATGTCGGCGGCAAGAATATTCTGCCTATGAAGGACCTCGCCAAGATGTTCACGGACGCGGGTTGCACGAACGTGCGCACTTACATCCAAAGCGGCAACGTGGTTTTCCAAGCTCCGGCCGGCGCGGCAGGTATCGCGGACGCGATCCAAGCGAAGATCGAAAAGCGCTTTGGCTACAAGGTTCCCGTGATTCTACGGACCGAGGATCAGTTGCTCAAGACCATCCGCGAGAATCCTTTTCTTGCCGCCGCACCGGACCAGAAGTGGCTCCACGTCTACTTTCTTGCCGCCGCGCCGAATGCCCGCGCGATTGCCACCCTGGACCCGAATCGTTCCGCGCCCGATGCTTTTCGCGTGCGCGGACCAGAGATCTATCTGCATCTTCCCAACGGAATGGCGCGCACCAAATTGACAAACGCGTACTTCGACTCGAAGCTCTCTACCATCTGCACGGCGAGAAACTGGGCGACGGTGCTTAAGCTTTCAGAGAGGCCGCTGAGGGTTGCTGAGATGATGGAGGAGTGATCTCGTTTTCCGCTATCAATAAGCAGTACGGCAAGCAGCTGATTTTTGTCGACGCTTCGTTTCAATTGAATCCCGGCGAAAAGGTCGGCCTGGTTGGACCCAACGGCTCGGGCAAGACGACGCTTTTTCGCATGATCGTGGGCGAGGAGGAGCCGGACGAAGGTACAGTGACGGTTCCCAAGCGGCTGCACATCGGCTACTTCCGCCAGGACGTGGAGGAGATGCAGGGGCGCTCGGTGTTGGATGAAGCCATCGCGGGCAGCGGGCGCGCGGGCGATCTGCATCATGAGCTGGAAGAGCTGCAGCGCGCCATGGAGGATCCCGGAGCGGGCGGACGAAATGGATCGCGTGCTGGAACGCTTCGGCGAGGTGCAGGAGGAGTACGAACATCTGGATGGGTACGCATTAGAGGCGCAGGCGCGCGAGGTGCTGCACGGCCTGGGCTTTGAAGACGACCAGATTGACGGGGACGTTGGCGCGCTCTCGGGCGGCTGGAAGATGCGCGTGGCGCTGGCGCGGGTGCTGCTGGGCCGGCCGGATGTGCTGCTGATGGACGAGCCTACCAATCACCTGGATCTCGAGTCGATCATCTGGCTGGAGCAGTTTCTCAAGGCGTATCCCGGCGCGCTGTTGATGACTTCGCACGACCGCGAATTCATGAACCGCATCGTGACCAAGATCGCCGAAATTGACGCGGGCGAGATCGTGACCTATTCGGGCGACTACGATTTCTACGAGCGCGAGCGAGCCATTCGCGAGACGAATCTGCAAGCGGCCTTCGCGCGCCAGCAAGCCATGCTGGCCAAGGAACAGCGCTTCATCGATCGCTTCCGGACACATGCCGCGAAAGCCGCGCAGGTGCAGAGCCGCATCAAGGCGCTGGACAAGATCGAGAAAGTGGAATTGCCGAAGAAGCGCCACGTGGTGAAGTTCGAGTTTCGCGTGCCGCCGCGTTCGGGCGACCAGGTGGCGGTGATTGAAGACCTTCACAAACGTTTTGGTTCGCGCGTGATTTACGACGGATTCAGCCTCACGGTGCGCCGCGGCGAGCGCTGGGCCGTGATGGGCAAGAACGGCGCGGGCAAGACCACGCTGCTCAAAATGATCGCGGGAGCCATTGAGCCGGATCGAGGGACGGTTAGTTTAGGCGCCAGCTTGAGCATGGGATATTTCGCGCAGCAATCGCTGGATGTGCTGGATCCCGAGCTGACCGTCATCGAGCAGCTGCAGAAGGATTTTCCGCAGGATGGGCTGGGCTCATTGCGCTCGCTGGCCGGTGCGTTCCAATTCTCGGGCGACGACGTGGACAAGAGCATTCGGGCGCTTTCAGGCGGCGAGAAATCGCGGCTGGCGATGGCGCGGATGCTCTACAATCCGCCGAATTTTCTGGTGCTGGACGAGCCGACCAATCATCTGGACCTGGCCACGAAGGAAATGCTGGTGGAAGCGCTGAAGGAGTTTGAAGGCACCATGATCTTCGTGTCGCATGACCGCACTTTCCTGCGCGGTCTTAGCTCGCGGGTGCTGGAACTCGGCGGCGACAGCGGGCGGGATCGCAGTCCCCACGTGTATCTGGGATCGTACGTCGAATACGTGCAAAAGACCGGGCACGAGGCGCCGGGAATATACTCGTAAGCCTAATCCCAGCCGGAGCCCATACTGGCCGGCATGATCTTCATGAACGCTTCCACCGCGTGGATCTGGCCTCCGTACACTTTGAACTCCTCCCACACGATGAGCGCATTGCCCGGACCGTACGAATTCGTTTGACCGAAATTCATGCGGAGTAGCGCGATGCCGAGCTCTTCGTCAACCGCGATGACGCGAGTAGTGATGAACGGGTGCTCCATGATTTTCTGCGTCTTGATGTTTTCGCAGCCTGGACGCGAGCAGCCCGGACCGGCGGTGATGACGCCGTTTTCGATGCGATAGGCGTCGGCGGCGAAAGGCGCGTCCACCGTCACGAAGCTGCCGATTTTGAGACCCGCAGGGTAGAACTTCGCGATCCGAATGGCATCCTCGCGCGATGGAAGCTGGGATTTTTCCGGGACGGACGCCATGTTCTTGTCGGCGGCCTGCAGCGCGTCTATTTTGAAGAGCGCGCCTTCTTTCTGGGTCCGTGTCACCATCGTTTCAATTTCGGTGATCTTCTTATTGGCCACTTTCAGGCGCAGAACGAAGCAGAGCTGGCGAGCCTGCTTCTTCCACCACCACTTGCGAAGCTGCCACGCCTTGCCGGACATCGAGTACATCCTGACGGTAAGCGCGGATGCGCGAAGCGCCTTCCCATAGTCCTTCACCGAGATGCATCTCCACGCTGTCTTCTGTAAAGCGCACTTTGGCGTCGAGTGGCAGCGCGCTCGGGTTGTGCGCGACAAGAGCGTCCAGATATTGCGTGATGAATCCGCGCAGGCAGTCACGATCGCAATCGGCTGCGCCGGCCGTGCGCCGTACCCCGCCAATCAGAACCAAGACGAGTATGAGATGTTTCATCGCGTATGATTCTACACCTTCTGAGACCCTTAGGAAACCTGGACGTTGTTCAGATAGCGATCCAGATCTTCGATACTTCCCGGATACGCGCGGTATCGCCGGCAAGAGCGGACTCTTCCAGTGCGCTGCCAATATCAGTGATCGCCTCAAAACCGTAGCCGCCGCCGGTTCCGGCCATCTGATGGCCCAGCGTCCGGATGATGGCAAAGTCGCCGCGATCTAGCGCATCGCGCAGCTTTGTAATCTCAGCTCGCGCGTTTTTCGAGATAGCCGCCCACCACCGGCTTAAGCCATTCCTCCACCGAAACCTGAATCCGATCGTTCGCCAGGGCAAACCTGTTGATGGCTTCGATCAAGGCCGCCTTCTTGATGGGCTTCGTCAGGTATTCCGTGCAGCCGGCTTCAAAACCACGGTCGCGGGCTTCGCGCAGAGCATGGGCGGTGAGCAGGAAAATGGGCGCCGCACCCAGCGCGCGGATTTCGCGAGTAGCGGAGTAGCCATCGAGAAGCGGCATCTCGGCATCCATGAGAACCAGGTCGTAAAGCCGTTGCTTGAATTGCTCAACCGCCTGGGCGCCGTTCTCCACTTCATCGATGATGCAGCCGGAATCTCTCAGGTAGCCGCGGATGAGGAAGCGATTCTCCTCCGAATCGTCGGCCAGAAGAATTCGCAACGCCCTGGCACCGAGCGCGGCCGGAACGTTTTCGATTGGCCTTTGAGCGGGTGCCTCCGCGGCCAAGAATCGCGCAGTGAAATGCATGGTGCTGCCGGCGCCGACAGTGCTTTCGGCCCAGATTCTTCCGCCCATCAGCTCGACGAAGCGCTTGGAGATGGCCAGGCCCAGACCGGTGCCGCCGTATTTGCGCGTGGTGGAAGCATCGGCCTGCGAGAAGCTTTCGAAGATGGTGGAAAGACGATCGGCCGGAATTCCGATGCCGGTATCGGAGACGGCAAAGTGCAACATAGCTGGAACGGCGGCGGGAGCTGAGTCCATTTCCACGCGCACGGTGAGTTCACCGCGCTCAGTGAACTTGGTCGCGTTGCCGAGCAGGTTCAAGAGTATTTGCCTCAAGCGGCCGGGGTCGCCGATCAAGCGGGAGGCACATCCTGCAAAATGCGGCTGGTGACTTCCAAGACCCTTGGCACGCGCGCGCACGCCGGCGATTTCGAGTGCTTCGGCAAGACATCCGCAAGATCGAATTCGACGTTCTCCAACTCGATCTGCCCCGCCTCGACCTTCGAGAAATCGAGAATATCGTTGATGACGCTCAGAAGATTGTCGCCGGCGCGGCGGAACACGCGCACGTATTCCCGCTGTTCGTCGTTGAGCTGGAGTGTCCGACAGCAACTCCGCCATTCCGAGCAGACGCGTTCATGGGCGTGCGGATTTCGTGGCTCATGCTCGCGAGAAATTCGGTCTTGGCCTCGGTTGAGTTTAGCTACTTTGATCGCGCGCGAGCGAGGCTTCGTGCGCATATTGCATGGATCGCTCTGGTCTGGTGGAACCTTTGCTCCGGCGCACTCGATAAGCAGGACTTTTTGTTCGCCGGCGATCGCGATCGCGCCAAAGTGCAGCTCATTTTGCGTCCAAAGGTCCGAGTAAAGCGCGGTACGATCGCCGGGGCTCGCCCAAAATTCTTCGGCGTCTGGAAGAAAGACTTCGAGAAACGGAAAGCCGTCCAGCAAAGGGCCGGCCGGCAAGCCAATCCGGCGCTGGTTCGGACGGTCGAAATGAACCCGTCGCCGGTACGTTCGAAAACCGCATAGCCGAGTGCCGTGAGCAAGTTCATTCCAGCAGCTTCCCTGCCAGGGCCAGAAACATTTCATCGACGCCGCTGCCGGCTTTGGCGCTGGTTTCAAAAGTGGGCCAGCCGCGTTCGGAGGCAACTGCGTCTTGGATTTCCCACCGATCGCGGAGATCGGATTTATTCAGCACCAAAACAAATGGCAACGGACCGAGCTGATCCGCGATGCGCTGCTGTAGCTCGACGGCCTTGGCAAGCGAAGCAGCGCGGCAGCCGTCCGCAACCAAAATGTAACCGGAGGCGCCGCGAAGATGGGAGACGTTGAGTTGGGCCAGATCGTCTTCACCCGCCAGGTCCCAGAGCATCAGCGTGACGGAATCCGATCCTACGGCAACGTCCTTGCGATCGATTTTCACGCCGACCGTGGTGAGATAGCGCTCATCGAACATACTATCGACGAAGCGGCGGACCAGGCTGGTTTTGCCGACGCCAAATTGCCCCACCATGCAGATTTTTTTCTTCAACATCCGCTAAGGTGCACCAATCACCCGATCGATTACTCGAAACGAGGCGCTGCGGCAGAACATCCGTTCTTCTTCCTTGACGGCCGAGCACGTTTCCTTGTCGAGATCCTCCGGCACCGCGGCCAATCGAGCGGCCGGAACGCCCAACGTGACCAGCGCGGCGCGAACGTTTTCGGCACGGGATCGGGATAAGACCGCATTGAATTGTGCCGTACCAACCGGGTCGTGATTGCCGCGAACCTGGATCTGAATCGTCCGGCCCAAGGCGGTGGCGGCTTGGATAAGCGAGATCATCTGCGAACCAACGTCCTCCAGCAGGAAGCGCTGTTCGGGCGGGATGGCCGGCGCTGCCGGTGGCGAAACGGAAGGCGCGCTTCTCCAACTGATCCTTCAGTTCCGTAAGGCGGCGCTGGGCGGCAAAGCGCGGAACCAGCGAATGATATTCCTCCCAGTGGAACTCGACCTGGTTGGACGACAAATTCGCGGGCAAGAGCGCTGCGGGATCCGCCAGCCAGAGGATCGCGCAGACCCGCGATGTAAAACTTCGAGCCGCGGTTTTCCGTGTGAGTGAGCACGATGCCTGGCTCGCTTTCCAAGCGATGCGCGAAATCCGTCCAGCGGCGCTGGATGGCGGCGTTGTAAATCCACCAGCCGGCGAGAGCCAGCACCAACAACGCTGGGAGCCCGAACAGAAGCGCGCGCGCGCCCCAGGAAGCGCGACTCGCGCTCGTCCGGCTTGCCCTGGCCGAGCAGGCAGGCTTGCAGTTGCGGGCGGCAGCTATCGAAGCGCGAGGTGTCGCCGGAGAAAGTGTGGAGCGCTTCGGCCTTCTTCCGCTCGATGGCGTCGAGAGTGTCCTGAAACACGCGGCTCAACTTGCGGGGCGCGACGCCGCGGACGAAGCCGGCCAGAATCGCGTCCGGGCCATAAGCCAGCACGACTTCAATGTCGCCCATGCGAACCGTCTCCAGATTGCTGTCGGCGCCGCTCACGGAATCGCGCACGAAATCCTGGATTGCGGTAAGCATCCCGGAAACCATTTCGGGATCTTTTGTTTCAGCCCCAGTTTCAGTAGCTGCGGGCCGTGACATGCTGCAACAGCAAACCGGTACTGCGATGAATCAGGAACACCTGCTCCACGCGGTACAGCAGGCTGCGCAACACCACAATTTCGGCGTAGGGCTTGCCGGTGCTGAACGACTCCCAGCGCCAGCGCAAGCTGCGCCACGAAAAGCTTTGCTCCAGCGTCTGGCTGAGGGACTGGAGCATTCCGTCCAACTCGGACGTGATGGCCTTGCGAATGGCTTTGCCGAAGATGGGGAACAGCGCGTCCGCCAGCATGCGCGGATTGGATTGCACGGAAAGCTGGAGCGCTTCTTCGATGATTGGCTGCAGCGCGCGGCGCAACTTGACATCGGTGTGCAGGCGCGCGCGAAGCCGGACCGCTTCGGCCAATACGCCGGCGACATCCTCAGCGCGGCGCGATGGATTGTCCAGACGCTGGCGCATGGATTCCCAGGCGGCGCGATCCGGACCAAGCAGGATGGCGCGCAGCTCGGCCAGCGGCTGATCGTCCGACGATTGGCGGGCTTGGCTGCACCCGGTGGGCATGATTCGACGGCGGTTAATCGGCGCCCGTTACCTTGAACTGATCCGTCAGCCGCAGCGCCACTTCATTGAACAGGCCGGCCAAGGCGGCGCGATCGGTCTTTGAGTGCTGCAGGTCTTGCGAGCGGCGTTCCAGCAGCGCGACGATTTCTTCACCCTTGTTGCGGATGGCGTCGGTCAGCTCCTTGGATTGCTGGAGAAGATCGTTGCGGATTTCGCGCTTGGCTTGCGCTTCGTGATTTTCCATTTCGCCGATCTTCTTGAAAATGGAGTTGGAGGTGATGGACAGGTCCGCGGCCAGGCGCGAGTGGCTTTCCGAACGTTCGTCACGCTCGGCATTCAGACGGCCTTCCAGCGCCGCGAATTCTTTATGGACAAACGCCTCCAGCGATTCCAAGATGGCGGCGCGTGGTGTCGCGCAGATCCGCCGATTCCTTCTTCAAGGCTTCTTCCAGGTGCGCGAAGCGCTGCTCGTAGTCGCGCATGTTGGAGCCGAAGAGGATGTCGCGAATCTTGTCGATGTTTCCGGCGCCCTGCGTCGGCTCGTGGCATCGTGAGCCGGGGGCGCGAGGCGGGGGTTGGTAACTGGTGGATTGAGTTTGATAATCCGTGGATTGAAAGGACGGGTCGCGGCGAGAAGTTCTGGTTGTTCTCCGTGCCGCCGTCGGGGAGAGCTGCGTTCATTGAGTGTCCCTCCGTCTCGAAGCTTACAGATATTTTATGAGAATCACTTCGTTGCCCTTCGCGCTGTAGATCAGTTCGTCGGCGAAGCTTTTGGTCATCAGCAGTCCGAATCCGCCGGGCCGGATGCCCATTTGGCGGCGCAATTCCAAGTGCCCGAACGGTTCCTCCGGACTGTTGGCGATGGCGGCGTGGGCCAGCGTGTCCATGGAGAAGCCTTCGCCGGGGTCGCGGATGTAATAAACGATGGTGCGCGCGGTGCGGATGTAACTCAGGTCGACGGTCTTGTCAGGGTCCAGGTGGCCGCCGTGCTCGACGGCATTCATGAGCAGCTCGCGGAAAGCGGTGGCGATCTGTTCGCGCTGATCGGGCTCCAGGTCGCTTGGCAATTCGCGCACGAACTGAGTGAGCCGGTCGGCGGTGGCGATCTGGCAGCGGATTTGCAGCGAAATCCAATCCGGCTTGTCCGAGAGAATCTTGATGTCGTCGCCCGGCACGGAGTTCGACAAGCGCGTTGTGCAGCGTGGCGAGGAGCGTATCGCGCGAAAAGGGCTTGCTGATGTAGGCCGCGGCTTCGCGCCGAAGCGATCCGAGGACGTGATCCGGGGTGTTCCTTGACGGTCATCATGACCACCGGCGTGCCCGGATAACGAGCGCGGAGTTGGCCAAGCAGCTCCAGCCCGTCCATGCCGGGCATCAGGATGTCCACGAGCAGAACGTCATAGGCGTGGGTCTGGAGGCGGGCGAGGGCTTCTTCGCCGCTTAATGCGCTGTCGGCTTCCCAGCCGCTGGCCGGCAAGCATGGCCTGAACGAGTTCGTGAACGGATGGATCATCATCCACAATCAGAAGCCGGTGCGGCGGCGGGGCTGGCATTGGAGGCCTCAGATAAGGATACATCGGGGCTGGGGGTTGGGGGTTGGGGATTGGGGGTTGGGGGGCGGGAATTCGTTGCGGTTTCGTACTGCTGGTTCCAGCTGGAACTGGTACGTGCGATCGCGGATAGTGGGTGCTGGAAAAAGCATTTGGCTCGGGGCAGGTTTGTAAGGGTTATAGGATCTTGAACCGCTCCGTATGCACGGGCAATTCCCGGCGAGCAACACTTAGCCGTTGAAGGATCCGAACTCCAGCCACGATGCTGCGTCTTCGGAGCGCGTAGAATTTGATAGCTATCCTGCCAGCGCCACCACGCCGGTGCAGTAACGTTACCGAGGAGGCGTATTGGGGCAAGTTCGGGTCAGCCCGCTTCACTCGGGCAAACCCATCCGCAGCAGCAACTCGTGGTAGCGCGGATCCGATCGCAAAGGGTCCATCCTGGGGTCCGCTTTGATCCACGCCAGATCGGACGGGCGCTCGTCGTAGGCCTTGTCCAGCCATTCAAATGCCCGATCTTTGTCTCCCATCGCGGTGTAGACAAGTGCGAACCCCCAGGATGGAACGTAACCCCGCTGGGACAATACGGTCATTTCCGCAAGCAGCCGCGACGCTTCTTCTTATTGCCGAAGACCGCGTAGGCGTGCGCCAGGCTCGCAAGCCAATCGAACCAATCGGCGCGCCGCGGCGAATCCTTTTCAACCTTTACCATCTCCTGCAGTTCTGCGAGGGCGTGCTGGGAATCGCCCTTCTGCTCGTACGCTTCGCCGACTATTCCGTGGAAAAAGTGAGGGAACAATTCGTCCGCCTTCCGGCCGTGCTCGATCGCTTGGTCATAACGCCGCGCCCACAACAGGCCCTCCGACATTCCGTAATTTGCGATCAAATCGAACGGGGCGAGCTGCAGCGCTCGCCGGAATTCGGCCAACGCTTCCTCAAACTTTCCCCTAGCGGCCAGACCCTCACCGAGATTGTCGTGAGCCAGCGCGAGATTGGGATTTAATTCGATGGCCCGGCGGAATTCCCGGTCGGCTTCCGCCCAGTTCCAATCGTGAGACTGCACCACTTCCCCCCACGCCATGTGAGCGTCCGCCGATGCGTCGTCCAATTCCAGCGCCCGGGTCGCGGCAGCCCGCTCTTTCGGATACGCTTTCTTGGCGGACATCAGACCTGCATCACTCATCATTCCATAGTCTTCCGATAGCGCCGCCCAAGCCGCAGCATAGTTGGGGTCTTTCTCGGTGGCCTCTTGAAAGTATTGGAAGGGCTTCGGGTGTGCCTGACCTTTCTGTCGCCAGTACATTCCCCGTAGATACGCCTCCTGCGCCTCTGGATTGACCGGTCGCGCGGGCGCCAGGCGCGCCTGCTCCTGCGGCGTGAGCTTCACCTGGATCTCGCCGGCGATGGCCTGCGCCACTTCGTTTTGCAATCCCAGGGCATCGCGAGCATCGCGTTCGTAGCTCTTGGCCCAGAGATGGCGGTCGTTGGATCCGTCAATTAACTCGGCCGTGATGAGAACGCGGTCGCCGGAGCGCTGCACGGAGCCTTCCACCACCGCGTCCACATGCAATTCGCGGGCGATCTCGGGAGTGGTCTTTTGGGTTCCTTCGTACCGCATCGCCGAAGTTCGTGCGATCACGTTCAGAGCGCTCACCTGCGCCAACCCGGTAGTCAGCGCATCGGTCATTCCGTCCGCGAAGTATTGCTGGTCCGGATCGCGAGAGACATTCCGTAGCGGCAGTACGGCGAGGGAGCGAATCTGATGGGAGCCGGTACGCGGCCAGAATTTCCATGCAGCTATACCCGCGGTCAGCAGGACAACCGTCGCCGCCATTAATGCCCAAGCGATCGTCAGGCGGGCTGGCGCTACGGGCGCGGGTGTCTCGCCGCTCGGGCGCATCAGGCTTGTGCGCATCAGGCGCCGCAGATCCATCACGATCTCACGCATGGAGTGGTAGCGATGGGCCGGATCTTTTTCGAGCGCCTTCTCCACTACCCCACGCAGGCTCACTGGAATTTCGGCAGGCAGAGGCTGGGGCTGTGCGTGGATGATGGTTTGCATCACTTCCAGATCGTTCCCTCCGGCAAACGGCCTTTGTCCAGCCAGGAGTTCATAGAACACCACGCCGAACGAGAAAATATCGCTGCGCGCATCCAGAGGTTTCCCCGCTGCTTGTTCCGGCGACATGTACGCGACCGTGCCAATCGCGAGGCCCGGCCTGGTGGCTTGTTCGGTTGACGTGCGCGTGATCTCGCCCTCACTGCCACCGGCGAGCTTCGCCAACCCGAAATCGGCCAGCTTGGCGTAGCCGTTCCTGGCAACCAGTATGTTCGCCGGCTTGATGTCGCGATGCAGAATGCCGGCTTCGTGAGCGGCGGCCAGCCCGTCAGCCACGCCCGACCAGCAGTTCGACGATCTGCGCCCAGCCGCGCTTCTCGGCCCGCGCCCAATCCCGCAGCGTGCCGCCATCCACGAACTCCGTCACCAGGTACTGCCGGCCGTCCAACTTCCCCGGCATCGTGCACCGTGAGAATATGCGGATGATTGAGCGAGGAAGCGGTCTGCGCTTCGCGCTGGAATCTTCGCCGGCTGGCCGCGTCCGCCAGGTCGTCCGAGAGGAACTTCACTCGCTACCGGCCGGTTGAGCTTGGTATCCAGCGCGCGATACACCACGCCCATGCCGCCCTCCCCCAGAATGGTCTCGATCCGGTAGGCGCCCAGTTGGGTTCCAAGTGCGATGGGCGCCGAAGATTCGGGCATGGCCTCCCAAACTGGCCGGTCCAGCAACTTCGATCCGGTGGGCTGAGCCAGCATTGCCCCCACTTCCTGGCGGACGTCGGGGCTCGCCTGGGCCAACAAAGCTTCACGTTCGTCTCCCCTGAGGTCAACGGCGCGCAGATACAGTGCCTGAATCTGTTCCCAGCGCTCCAGAGTCATTTGCTGTATTATCGCGCGGACTAAAAACGAACGTGCAGCGCGATCTGCGCCACCCGCGGACCCAGCGTAGTAGAGCCCTGTCCAAAGTTAGGGTCGAGGATATTGGTATCCGGATTGCCGAAGTTCGCATGATTAAAGACGTTGAATGCGTCCAAACGCAGTTCAGCGTCCAGTCTGTCCTTGTCGAAGAACTTAAAGTGCTTGGCGAGAGCAATATCCAAATTGATCGCACCGGGGCCGCGAATGGCGTTGCGTCCCAGCGTTCCTTCAGTGAACTGCCCGAGCAGCGCAGCCGCATCGGTTTGGGCAATTGAATCCAGCGTCAACAATCGGGCTGCGGAGAACGCCGCCGGGTCGAAGTAATAATTGCCGGCGACAACGTTGATAGTCTGCTGATTGCGAGGATTGTAAGTCGCTATATTCGGCAATACCAAGTCGGCGCGCACCAGGCAGGGTCCAGGTGATCACGCCCAGCGGCACACTGCTGAGCAATGTAGGATTCGTGGTGATAGATCGCCCCGCGTTTGACGGCTGCCGGGATAGTCCTCCGACCTTAGGCGTCAAACTGACGACCCACTCCCCAATCGCTGCAAGTTCGTCATAATAGTAGAACATGACCACGGCGACTACGAATACTGCTCGGGGCCTTTCCCCTGCCTTGAGCAGCAACAAGCATCTGCTCCGGTGGGTGGAAAAGATGGCCGAGCTGACCAAGCCGGACAGCATTCATTGGGTGGATGGCTCCCAGGAGGAAAATGACGCGCTTTGCGCCCAGATGGTGGCGAGCGGCACTTTTATCAAGCTGAATCAGGATCTTTGGCCGGGCTGCTATTACGCTCGCTCGGACGCGAGCGATGTGGCGCGCGTGGAGGACCGGACGTTCATCTGCTCGCTGTCCAAAGACAACGCCGGGCCGACCAACAACTGGGTAAATCCGTTTGAGATGCGCAAGACGCTGAAGCGGCTGTTCAGCGGATGCATGCGCGGGCGCACCATGTACGTGCTGGCGTTCAGCATGGGTCCGGTTGGATCGCCCATGTCGCAGATCGGCGTGCAGCTCACCGATTCGCCGTACGTGGTGGTGAATATGCGCATCATGGCGCGCATCGGGTTGCAGGTGTTCAAAGAGATCGATAAAGACGAGAAGCGCGTGGTGCCGTGCATGCACAGCGTGGGGATGCCGCTGGGGCCGGGCGATCGCGACGTGCCGTGGCCGTGCAACGAAGAGAAGTACATCGTGCATTTCCCGGAGACGCGCGAGATCTGGTCGTTCGGATCGGGCTACGGCGGCAATGCGCTGCTGGGGAAGAAGTGCTTCGCGCTGCGGATTGCGTCGAACATCGCGCGCGACGAAGGCTGGATGGCCGAGCACATGCTGATTCTGGGCGTGGAAGATCCGAAGGGCGAGAAGACGTATGTGGCCGCGGCGTTTCCGAGCGCTTGCGGCAAGACGAATTTCGCGATGCTGGTTCCGCCCAAGGCCTTCGAGGGGTGGAAAGTGTGGACGGTAGGCGACGACATCGCCTGGATCAAGCCGGATGAGAACGGGCGGCTGCGCGCGATCAATCCGGAAGCGGGATTTTTCGGAGTGGCGCCGGGTACGTCGGCAAAGACCAATCCGAACGCCATGGCTACGCTGGCGCGCAACTCGATTTTCACCAATGTCGCGCTGACGCCGGAGGGCGGCGTGTGGTGGGAAGGTATGACGGACGAACCGCCGGCCGAGTGCATGGATTGGCGCGGCAACCGGTGGACGCCGCAGATCGCGAAGGAAACCGGCGCTAAGGCGGCGCATCCGAATTCACGCTTCACGGCGCCCGCGTCGCAGTGTCCCACCATCGATCCGGCGTGGGAAGATCCGAACGGCGTGCCGATCAGCGCGCTGATTTTCGGCGGACGGCGCGCCACCACCATGCCGCTGGTGTACCAGGCGTTCAACTGGAGCGCGGGCGTGTACGTGGGCGCGACCATGGGATCGGAAACCACGGCCGCGGCCACCGGCGGCGTCGGGCAAGTGCGGCGCGATCCCATGGCCATGCTGCCGTTCTGCGGCTATCACATGGGCGATTATTTCCGGCACTGGATCAAGATGCAGCGCTCGCTCAGCTGAGACACCGCGCATCTTCCACGTGAACTGGTTCCGCAAGAGACGCCGACGGCAAGTTCCTATGGCCGGGATTCAGCGAGAACATGCGAGTGCTGAAGTGGATCGTGGATCGGGCGCGCGGACGGGCACTGGGACGCGAGACTCCCATCGGCTGGATGCCGCGCTACGAGGACATCGACTGGAGAGGGTTGGACTTCTCCAAGCAGCAGTTCGATGAGCTGCAGGCGTTCGACAAGACGGCCTGGAAATCGGAGGTGATGGCGCACGAAGAGTTGTTCATCACGCTGCACGATCATTTGCCGCCGGAAATGATTTACGAGCGGGAACTGCTGATCTGCCGGTTGTAGAGCGTTCAACGCGCTCAGTCTACACCGTTGGGGGCATGTGTAGGATTTCCTACGCATGCTACTATCGGGTGGCTTACTTCACCGGGAACGGGAGAAATTCAATTGGCACGCGCAGTCATAACGGTCGTTTTGTGTCTTCTTACAGGGGCCTGGCAACGAGCCCAGGCCGGAACTCTGGGGCAGAGCAGTCAAAGTCTGCTGTTAACGGGGGTGGGAGCGAACGCCAATGGCGATGGCGTGTCGCAAGTGACATGGGGCGCGTGTTTGTTCGACGGAACCAACACCAACTGCACGCTTTCCGGGCCGTTCACGGGACTGGGGCCAGGCGGCACTTATGATTTCGTGCTTTCTTACCCCGGCAGCGGACCAACGCCGCTGACGGCGATCACGGCGCCTGGAAGCGATTTGTTTACCCTTTCCTTGAGCAGCGGCAGCCTGACATTTACTTTCAAAGAGAGTAACGGAACCTCGCTCTCATTTAACAGCTTGAATTTCTCGATCTTTTACATACCGGGTACGTTTACATGCAGCGGAGGTTTAACGCCCTGCGATCCAGGAACGGTAGGGCAAACGCCAGGCGCCACGGAAACCGGACCGGTGAATGGTAGTTTCGACCTGACACCGACGATCCAGACCGTGATCTCAGCGGGATCCTACGGAGGGTTCACCTCTATCGCGCCTGCTACGTGGATCGAGATCTACGGACAGAATCTCGCGTTGACGACCGCAGGCTGGACTGGGGACTTTGAGGGAAACAATGCGCCGATTTCCGTGGGCGGAACGACTGTCACGGTGGGCGGCAAGCCCTTGTTCATCGACTATGTAAGCCCGGGACAAGTGAATGGCCAAGTGCCGTCGGATGTGGCCAGCGGCAAGCAACAAGTCATCGTGACCACGGCGGCGGGATCGAGCCCTCCGTTTACGATCAACGTGAATACGACGGAGCCAGGCCTGCTCGCACCGCCGCCGTTCAAGCTCAGTGGCACGCAATACGCAGTGGCGTTGTTTTCAGACGGCTTCTATGATTTGCCGCCGGGGCTGGTTTCCGATGTTGCTTCCAGGCGGGCGGTGCCAGGAGACACGATCCTGCTGTTTGGCATCGGCTTTGGTCCGGTTTCCGATAACACGCTGGCAGGCGTGATCGATCAGAACGCGAACCAGGTGAATGCGTCGTTGGACATTTCGATCGGTGGAGTGTCCTCGAAGATCCCGTACGCCGGATTGACGCCGGGCGTGGTGGGACTATATCAATTCAACGTTGTGGTGCCGAATATTCCCGCAAACGATAAAACGCCGTTGACATTCACGCTGAACGGGACGGCAGGCGCTCAGACGGTGTCTCTGTTCATTGGGAATTGACGGGTTGCGCAGCCGGTTGCTCATTGTGCCGCGCGAAAGTGCCGCGCGCGGGCTTGGTGACGGTGGACATGAGATTGCGGCTGAGCACGGCGGACGCCGCCATCACACCACCGAAGAGCGCGCCTGCGACGCCGAGCGAGGCGACATCCTGGCCGGTGAGATAAAGATTGCGGATGGACGTACTGGGCGTGAGGGACCGCAATCCAAAGCGCTCCGGCGTGGCGGCAAGTCCGTAGGCCTCGCCTTGTTGATAGTTCATGAAATGGCGGGTGGTGAGTGGAGTGGACAGTTCGGCGTGATCGATTTTGCCGGCGACGGACGGAACGTGGCGCTCCACTTCGCGCTGTATCCGTCCGGCTAGCGCCTGTTTGAATGCGTCGTATTCGGCGGCGCGGTGTTTCCAGCGCGAATCTTCCCAGCTGGCGAACCATTCGTAAGGCGCGAGGACCACGGCTTCCAATGTCGCGCGTCCGGGGTGACTGCGTTCGAACTCGGGGTCCTTGGCGGATGGAAAAGAGATGTAGAGCACCGGGAACGGCGCGGATGGATCACCCAGGAAGCGAGCGAGATTGGCGTCGTGATCAGTTGACGGATATATCCAGAGATTCGTGCCAGTCAGTCCCAGGTCTCGCGCGCTTTGTTTTACTCCAATATAAAGGCTCAAGTGCGCGAGGGAGCCGGGGACGCGTTCCAGGTCCTGAAGAATCGGCTGCGGCTGGCGAACTAAACGTTGAAACGTGTTGCGCGCTCCGGCGTCGCTGATGACGAGATCGGCGTGGAATTCGCGCCCGTCAGCCATTCTGACGCCGATCGCCTTTCCCCCGTGCACGATAATTTCCTGGACGTCGGCGCTGACCACTACCTTTCCGCCGTTCATCTCGATGGCGGGTGTAATCGTTTCGGCGATGCGTCCGGCGCCGCCCACCGGGTAGCTTGCGCCATTGAAATAGTGCGAGGCGACGATGGCGTGCATGCCGAAGCTGCTCTGCGCGGGAGGCAATCCGTAATCGCCCCACTGCGCCGTGAGAACGGCGATCAGCTCTTCATTTTGCGTGAAGCGGCGCAGGACGTCGAGCGTGGATTGAGACGCCCAGCGAAGAAAGCGCGCGCGCAGTAAGCGGCCGGCGATACGCGCGACGAACCTGGGGACGGCTTTCTCGGCGAAGTAGAGACCGCTGGCCTTTTGGGCGGACTGGACGGCGGAAAAGTAGCGGTCTATGGCGCGCGCGTGGTTGGGGAAGTAATCTTTCAAGCGAGCCCGCAGGCGCTCACGTCCGGTGGGAAATTCGTAACTGCGCCCGCCGATTATCACGCGATCGTAAACGTCGGGCATAGGCGCCCATTCCAGCTGGCCGCCAGTCAAGTGATCGAATGCCGCGCGCAGCCCAGACGCCGGGTCTTGCAGGTCGCCAATGTAGTGCACGCCGACGTCCCAGGAGTAACCGGGGCGATGGAAACTGTGGGTGTAGCCGCCGGCGGTATAGTGGCGCTCCAGCACCAAGACTTTCTTAGCGGCATATTTGGACAAAAGCGCGGCGGTGGTGAGGCCGCCGATACCGGAGCCGATGACGATCGCGTCCCACCGGCCGTCCAAGGAATGTTGTTTGTAAGAGATCATGGCCGCCTCCTGATGTTGACATTGTCTACATCCATGCTAAGCCCGAATGTTGCGCTTGTCAACATCTTCTGCTACAAAGGAAGCCATGCCAGCCAAACGGCCCTATCATCGCGTCAACCTGAAGCAGAGCTTGTTGGACGCCGCGCTGGGCCTTATCGGAGAGGTTGGACCGCAAGTGTTTACTCTGCGCGAAGTCGCGCGCCGGGCGGGGGTATCGCACAACGCGCCGTATCGCCATTTTCGCGACAAGGAGGATCTGCTGGCTGAGGTGGCGGCGCAGGGGTTCGAGCAGCTGACAGAATCGATGAAGAAAACCATGGCGAAAGGCAGGACCGCGGCGGAGCGGCTCAACCTGGCAGGCCGCGGCTATGTGAAATTTGCGCTCGAATGGCCGCGGCATATTCTGGTGATGTTTGAAACTCCGGTTACCGACGATCAGCGGCCGGAGCACGCCCAAGCCGCGCAACGCGCGTTCGAAACGCTACTGGATGCAATTGCGGCGGTGCAAGCGGAAGGCGGTCTGCCTCGGGGCGAGCCGCAAACGTTCGCCGTGGCCGCATGGTCCGCAGTGCATGGATTGGCGAAGCTGGCCATCGGCGGCCGGTTGCCGTTCGACGCAAAACAGGCACTGCGGTTCGCCGATTATGTGACCGCGGTGCTGGCAAGCGGTATGGCGAGCGTATCAGTTCCAGTTATCAGTGGTGGCCGGCGGCGCGGATGACGACCTCGCTCTTGGGCGCTTCCATCTGGGGTTTGCGGGCCATGGCTTTCTGGTTGATGCGCGCGCGGCGCTCGGCCCGTTGCGACGCGCTGGCGAGATCGCGATCCTTGAACTCCGGCAGCACTTCTTTGGAAAACAACTCGATGGAAGAGCACAGCAGATCGTGCGGGATCTTGCCGGCTTGCGAAATGCAGAGCACCTGATCGATGCCCGCCTGCTCGAAATCACGCAGGCGCTCGCGCAGCATGGCGGGCGTTCCGACACAGTCCTGCGTGCGACCCTCGGGAGGAGCGAACTCTTTGGGATGATTTTTGTATTCATCCCAAATATCGGTCTGCGAAGGGCGATGTTCGCCAAAGAAGCTGTAGTGACCCAGTCCGTAAAGAAAAAACCCGTAGCTTTCAGCGCCGATCTGCTCCACCCGCTTTTGATTGCGATCGCACAGGAACGGCGCGGCCACCGCAAAGTTGGGATTGACGGCGTAGCCCAGCGGCTCGCATTCGTTCTCCATCACTTCGTAGTAGTCCTTCACCCACTGGCGCGCTTCTTCCGGCGACACAAACGAAAACGTCAGCGCGCCCATGCCGAGTTTCGCGGCTTGAATGATCGACTCGCGGCGCGAACAGGCCATCCACAGCGGCGGATGCGGCTTCTGCAGCGGCTTCGGAACCACGTTGCGCGCGGGCACCTTGACGAACTGGCCCTCGTAACCGGTGAATGGCGTCTCCACCAACATGCGGACGGCCACGCGCATGCCCTCCAGTTGCATGTTCTTCTTCTCGGACTGGGGGACCAGGAATCCGCCCAGTTCCGTTTCGGTTGCGCCGGCTCCGGTGCCAAACTCAACGCGGCCATCGCTCAGCAGATCGAGCGTGGCGATGCGCTCCGCGATGCGTGCGGGGTGATTGATGTGCGGCGGCGTCTGCACGATGCCATGGCCGATGCGAACGTTCTTGGTGCGCTGGCTCACCGCGGCGAGAAATACTTCGGGGGCCGAGGAGTGCGCGTATTCTTCGAGGAAATGATGCTCGGTGGCCCAGACGTAGTCGTATCCGCATTGATCGGACAGGACGGCTTGTTCCAGCGCGTTCTTCAGGAGCGTATGCTCGGACTCCGCCACCCAGGGCCGGGGGAGCTGATGTTCGTAAAAACCGCCAAATTTCATGAGTGTGAGTAACCTATGCCGCTTTCAAAGTTACTATTGTAACGGAGAGCTTCCAGGGAAGATTGAGAATGGCCAGCTTTCGCCCGCATATTGTCGGAATCGGCGGCACCACACGCCCGGGATCGTCTTCGGAGAAGGCGTTGCGCTACGCGCTCGCATTAGCCGAAGCGCAAGGCGCGGATGTGGAATTGTTCGACGGCGCGAGCATCAATTTGCCGATGTATACGCCGGAATCGCCCGCCAGATCGGAGGGCGCGCAACGGCTGATCTCGGCGCTACGGCGCGCGCAGGGAGTGATTCTTTCCACTCCCTGCTATCACGGATCGGTTTCCGGTCTGGTGAAGAACGCGCTCGACTACACCGAAGACATGTGCCAGGACGCGGAGCCCTACCTGGACGGCCGCGCGGTGGGGCTCATAGTCTGCGGGCACGGCTGGCAATCCACCGGAGTGGTGTTGTCGGCCTTCCGATCCATTGTGCACGCGCTGCGCGGATGGCCCACTCCCATGGGCGTGGCGATCAACACGCTGCTGGATCGTTTCGACGAAAAAGGCGCCGGGATGGCGGAACAATCGGCGCGCCAGATGGGGATCATGGTGGGGCAAGTGATCGAATTTGCCCGGCTGCGAGCGATGCTGGGAAGCTTGAACACGGCGGATGTGGCGGCGTCGGGCATTTGAGCTTAGCCCCATCCCATGCTACGGTTCGGTAGCGCCATTTGACACGCGCATCCGCCGAATGTAGGATCGTACTCACCAACATGTCCTGGCGAAATCAACTTCAAATATCCCTGCTCACCGCACTGGCCGCGACCGCCATGCTCGCGCCGGCGATCGCGCAAAATCAACCCTACAAAGCGCCCCGGACCGCCGACGGCAAGCCGAATCTGAACGGCATCTGGCAGGCCATGAACACGGCCAATTGGGATCTGGAAGGCCACTCGGCGCAGGCCGGCCAGGTGGTGGCGCTGGGCGCGACGGGCGCGGAGCCGCCGGGCATCGGCGTGGTGGAAGGCGGCGAGATCCCGTATCTTCCGGCGGCGGCGCAGAAGAAGAAGGAGAACTTCGCCAACCGTCTGAAGCTGGATCCGGAAGTGAAATGTTACCTGCCGGGCGTTCCGCGCGCCACTTACATGCCGTATCCGTTTCAGATCGTGCAAACCGGCAAGGTGATTCTGATCTCCTATGAATACGATGGCGCGGTGCGGACCATCTACATGGACAATCCGGGGCCGGCGCCGGTGGACAGCTGGATGGGTTGGTCGGCCGGCCATTGGGAAGGCGACACGCTGGTGGTGGACGTGACCGGGCTGAACGATCAGACCTGGTTCGACCGCGCGGGCGATTTTCACAGCGACATGCTGCACGTGGTGGAGCGCTACACGCCGGTGTCGGCCAACTGTTTTGAACTACGAGGCCACGATCGAAGATCCGCAAGCGTTTTCGCGGCCCTGGAAGATCAGCATGCCGCTGTACCGGCACGTGGAAAAGAACGCGCAGCTGCTGGAATTCAAGTGCGTGGAGTTCGTGGAGGAGTTGCTGTACGGGCACCTTCGCAAGAAGCCGAGCAAGTAGTCGAGCGGAGGTTATGCGATGCGCGCTTTCGGTGTTCGTCGTTCTACTCGCCCCGATCTGTCTCGCGGGTCAAAGCCTTCCGGTTGCGGCCAAAGCGGCCAAGGCAGCCACACCGCAGCTGGGTACCGCCGCGCACCGCCGATGGCCAGCCTGATCTGCAGGGCGTGTGGACCAACCCCACACTGACGCCGTTAGAACGGCCCGCCGAATTCGCGGGAAAGACAGTTTCTGACGGAGCAGGAAGCCGCCGATTACGTCAAGCGGCAGCTGCAGCAGGTGAACAGCGATCGCCGCGACGGTGGCGCGCAGACCGACGTCGGGCGCTCTTACAACGAATTCTGGCGCGATCGCGGCAACAACCTGGTTGCGGACCGGCGAACGTCGCTGATCGTGGATCCGCCGGATGGAAAAATTCCGCCGCTGACGCCCGCGGCGCAGAAGCGCGTGGAAGAATCCGGGCATGGATGCGGGAGCACGCCACCGACGGTCCGGAAGGCCGGTCGCTGGCCGAGCGCTGCATCGCCTGGACCACGGCGGGGCCGCCCATGCTGCCGGGTCCATACAACAACGATATGCAGATCGTGCAAGGGCCGGGCTACGTCGTGATTCTGAATGAAATGATCCATGACACGCGCGTGATTCCGCTGGATGGGCGGCCGCACGTGTCGCCTGAAATCCGCGGGTGGATGGGCGATTCGCGCGGCCATTGGGAGGGCAACACGCTGGTGGTGGACACCACGAATTTCATCGGCGAATACAGCTTTCGCGGGTCGGACGCGAATATGCACTTGACGGAGCGCTTTACGCGCGTGTCGCCGGACGTGATTCAGTACGAATTCACGGTTGACGATCCGACGGCATTCACCAAGCCGTGGACCGCGCGCATTCCCTTGAACAAGACAACGGAGCGGGTCTACGAATATGCGTGTCACGAAGGAAATTACGCGCTGACCGATATTCTGGCCGGGGCGCGCGCCGCCGAGAAGAAGAAGTAGCCGATGACGCCGGCCTGGGTTGTAGCAGCGCTTGCGTTGGCGGCAACGGCGGCTGCCGGACAAGCTCCGCCGCGCACGCCCAACGGCCAGCCGGATCTCAAGGCATCTGGAGCAACGCCACCATCACTCCCTTGGAACGCCCGAGCGACCTGGCGGGGAAGCAAACCTTCACCGCGGAGGAAGCGGCGGCGTACGAACAACAGGTAGTGGGCCGCACCAATGCAGATCGCCGTGGCGCGAATACCGATGCGGACGTGGCCACCGCCTATAACCAGTTCTGGTACGATCGCGGCACCAAGGCGGTAGGCACCCGGCGAACATCGCTGATTGTAGATCCTCCGGACGGTCACATTCCCGCGCTTACGCCGGAAGCACAGAAGCGCGTGCAAGATAAACGGACCTGGATGGAGGCGCACTCGACCGACGGGCCGGAGGGCCGCTCGCTCGGAGAACGATGCATTCTTTGGGCCACGGCGGGTCCGCCCATGCTGCCTGGCCCCTACAACAACAATTTCCAGATTCTCGCAAACACGCGACCAGGTGGTGATCCTAAACGAAATGATCCATAACGCCCGCATCATTCCGTTGGATGGAAGCCCGCACTTGGCGAACGATGTCCGGCAATGGATGGGCGATTCGCGCGGGCATTGGGAAGGCGGCACGCTGGTCGTCGATACGACGAACTTCTCCGATGAGTATTCCTTTCGCGGATCGGATCGGAACATGCATTTAACGGAGCGCTTCACGCGCGTCTCGCCGGATACGCTGCTGTACGAATTTACGGTGGACGATCCAACGGCCTTCACCAAGCCGTGGACCGTGCAGATTCCCGTGACCCGGACGAAAGGGCCCATCTTCGAGTACGCTTGTCACGAAGGGAATTACGCGATGACGGATATTCTCGCGGGAGCGCGGGCAGCCGAAAAACGCGCCGCGAAATGAGGCGGCGTTGCGGGATGGTGCATAATACGGTAGTTAAGAAAGGGAACCAGAAGGAGTGACCCGATGCGAACAAAGCTAGCGATGGCAATGGCCGGTGTGGGTTTGCTGTTGAGCGCGGCGCCCGTGTGGGCGCATCACGCGTTCGCGGCCGAGTTTGATTCCTCGAAGCCTCTGAAGCTGCACGGAACCGTGACCAAGATGGAGTGGATCAACCCGCACGCCTGGATTCACATAGACGTGAAAAGCCCGGATGGCACGGTAACCAGTTGGATGGTGGAAGGCGGCAGCCCGAACACTTTGCTGCGAAATGGTTTTACCAAGGCATCGCTGCCCCCTGGGACCGAGATCGTCGTGGATGGCTATCAATCCAAGGACGAGAGCAACAAAATGAACGGCCGCGACATCACGTTCCCGGATGGCCGCAAGTTGTTTGTCGGATCAGCGGGGCAAGGCTCGCCGCCCGACAAGTCGGATAAGTAAGCTCCTACAGCGGCGAATCCGGGCGCGCGATGGAGCGCCACATGTGCGCCACCGGGCTGTTGTCGAACCCCAGCCCTTCCTTGGGCTGCTTGAAGTTTCGCCCGATGATGTCGAGAAACTGATCCAGCGTCGGGTTCACTTTCGGATCGAAGGCATAAAGATCGTTCACCGTCACCATGCGCGGCTCCAGGTACCACTTGTGGTTGCGGACCATCTTGTAAGTGGCTTCGATGTACGGCTCGGGCTTGTAATCGGAACCGAACATGCGCCGGTAGAGATCCGGGATACTCGTAGCCGTGCTCCTTGTCTTCGTAGAAGCGCAGCGCCTGGTGATAACGGATGGCGAACGAGACTTTTTCGGAAACATACGGCTCGTACATCTGCGCGCCCCACCAGCCGTGATCCACTTTGATGAGATCCTGCACCGTGTCGTGGAGCAGGCAGGCCAGCACGATTTCCTCCGACATGCCGTTCTCGAGAGCGCGATTGGCGCTTTGCAAGCAGTGGTTCGAAGTGGCCATGAACCGCAGCCTATAGAAATCCACCAGCGTCGGCTGTTCGGGTAGAGGCGCAAGTCGCTTTACGTTGCCTGTGTGAGAGACGAACAGATTTCCCGCGCCGCGGCGAGTCGGCTGTGTTTCAATCTGCGCCGCCACTTCGGCCGCGGTCGGAAATTTCGCCGAGGGATTGGCCTGATTAGCAACGTTGAGCTGGAGCATCATGTGATGTTCCAGGGCCTCGGCCTTGGCCTCGTCAGCCATGGCAGCCACCGCCGCCACTCCGCCCAGTCCCGCGAAAAATGCCCGCCGGTCGATTTCCATGTTTGCACCCATTTGTCGCCTCCTGCGATCCCGTGTCTAGAATATCGCAAAGACGCGATTGGCGCAGTCGGCCGGCTGCGGTAGTATACTGGCCCATCATGCGAGTATCGCTGGCGCTGACCTTCGTTTGTGCACTGCCGCTGCTCGCGCAGGTTCCAGAAACCTACAAAGCACGATTGTCCGCCGTGCCGGTTGAGGCGAAAACCCGGCCCGACATTGCGGGCCTCGGCTCGGCTACTGCAACTCTGACGGGCACGAGACTTTCGATCACCGGATCGTTCGACGGACTGCGATCGCCCGCCCTGGCCGCCAAGCTACATCAGGGACCGGCCACCGGAGTACGCGGTCCCGCCATTCTCGACCTGACGCTTGCGGACGCAAAGTCTGGAGCAACCAGTGGAGCAATCGGTGGAGCGATCAGTGGAGCGATCAGCGCCTCGCTGGATCTTACGCCGCAACAAATCGAGAGCCTTAAAAAAGGCAGGCTCTACATTCAAATTGACAGCGAAAAGGCTCCGGACGGCAATCTGTGGGGCTGGCTTTTGCGATAGGAAAGCGCTAGAGGTTTATCATCAAACAAATGAAGACATGCGCGTTATTGATGGTTCTGGCGGCGGCCTTGCTCCCGGCGCAGCAAAGTTCAAGTGCCGTTTCGTTCAACCGCATCCTGCACGCCCAGGAAGAGCCGCAAAACTGGCTGACCTATTCGGGAACTACGTTTGGCCAGCGGCATAGCCTGCTCACTGAGATCACGCCCGGAAATGTAGCCAAACTCGAACTGCAGTGGGTGTTTCAAGCTCACTCGCTCGAGAAATTCGAGGCCACTCCGCTGGTGGTGAACGGCGTTCTCTACACGGTGCAGGCTCCCAACGATGTCATCGCGCTGGACGCCGCCACGGGGCGCATTTTCTGGACCTATGCCTACAACCCGTCTCCCAAAGCGCGCACCTGTTGCGGGCGTGTGAATCGGGGCCTGGCGATACTCGGCGACACGCTGTTCATGGGGACCATCGATGCGCATCTGATCGCGCTCGACGCGAAGACCGGCGTGCCCATCTGGAACACCACGGTGGCGGACGCCGCTGAGTTCTATTCCATCACGCATGCGCCGCTGATCGTCAAAGACAAAGTCATCGTGGGCACCGCGGGCGGAGATATCGGAATCGGCGGCATCATTGCCGCATTTGACACCCGCACAGGCAAGGAAGCCTGGCGTTTCCATACCATTCCACAACCGGGCGAACCCGGTCACGAAACCTGGGCGGGCGATTCCTGGAAACACGGCGGAGCCGCCATTTGGAACACCGGCTCGTACGATCCGGAAACCAACCTCACCTTCTGGGGCACGGGAAACCCGGCGCCGGATTGGGATGGCCGCCAACGCTTAGGCGACAACTTATATAGCGATTCCGTGGTCGCGCTGGACGCCGACACCGGCAAGCTGAAATGGTTTTATCAATTCACGCCGCACGACGAAATGGATTACGACTCCACCCAGGTTCCCGTTCTGGCGGACATGGATTGGCAGGGCGCGCCGCGCCACGTAATGTTGTGGGCCAACCGCAATGGATTGATGTACGTCCTGGATCGCAACACCGGGCAGTTCCTGATGGGCAAGCCGTTCACCCAGGTGAATTGGATGTCCGGATTCGACGAAAAGGGCCGGCCCATGCGCGTGCCCGGCAAAGTGCCCACGCCCGCCGGCAGCATCATCACTCCAACGGTTCTGGGCGGCACCAACTGGTATCCGCCTTCCTACAGCCCGCGCACCGGCTGGTTCTACATTCCGCTGTGGGAGAACTCGGGAACCATCGCGGTGGAAGGCGGACGCCCCAAGGCCACCGGTAACACTCCCATGGGGGCGGTGAATTTGCAGACCAACAATAAGCTGGAAGAGGAAGGTTACGGCGCCGTGCGGGCTTTTGATCCGAAAACCGGAGAGCGTAAGTGGGAATTCAAGATGAACGACATCACCTGGGCGGGCGTGCTCACCACCGATTCCGATCTTCTGTTCAGCGGCGGACGGGAAGGCTACTTTTACGCGCTCGATGACCGCACCGGCCAGCTGCTGTGGAAAGCCTCGCTCGGCGGGCAGATCAACAGTGCACCCATGAGTTATGCGCTCAATGGAAGGCAATATATTGCCGTGTCGGCGGGCACAGCGCTGTTCACGTTCGCGCTAGGGCATTAGACACCAGCGGAGGCGGCAGCTTGGTTACGCCGCGGAGACCGTTCGGACCGCCTTCAGACGGTCCAGCAGGTCCATGAGGTCGTGGCGGTCCAGCGGCTTGCGCAGAAAGCCGGAGCAACCGGAGAGGGCGGCGGAGCGCATCTGGGTGTCCAGATCGTCCGAAGAGAGGACCACGATGGGGGTTCTCGCATTGCCGGTCTGCGTTTCCCAATCCCGCATGGCGCGGATGGCCTTGTAGCCGTCCATGCCCGGCATGTGAATGTCCATCAACACTACGTCGAAGCGGCGAGATCGCATCATTTCGAGCGCTTCCAGCCCATCCCGCGCGCGCCACACCGCTTCGCTTTGCAGCAAAATTCCGGTTAAGACAAAACTCTCATCGGAGTCTTCGGCCACCAAAACACTCAATCCGCTCTGCTCCTGCTGGGGAAGCTGAGGAAGGCAGTCCCCACTCAGATCGGCCTGCCAGGGGAGCGAAACCACCAGAGCCATGGGAGCGCGCGCGTCGCTCACGAACTCGGCGGTTCCCCCGAGCGCGCGAATGCGCTTGCCGGCCACCAGGGTAGCCACGCCGCAGAGGAGATCGTCGGCGTCCTGGAAGTTGACATCGTCGGGAGCGGTGTTCAGCCAATCGGCGACGTGTAACGCGATGTTGGAGTTCGCCGGTATGATCTCGATCCGGACGCCGTCGCCGTCGTCTGTCTCGACCGCGGTGACCAGCGCGTCGCCCTTCCGGCCGAGTTTCGAGACGGCGTCGAGAACGCGCATCAGGGCCTGCTCGATGGCGCGCCGATGCTGCCGACCGGTTACCGGTCGCGGCGCCGATCGCAGGATGAGGCGGCTGGCGCGGTCGCCCGACGCCAGGTTCAACAGCTCGATGGTTTCTCCCAGGGACAACGTGACATCGAACTCCTCGGGAGGATCCAACAGGGGAGCGTCGGTCGACAGCAACTCCCGGATATCGTCGATGCACCGCAGCAGGCGATCCGCGCCGACTTTGCTGTTCTCGATACAGGCCTGCCAGGCTGGATCGGGGGCCAGACCGGGGCGCAGCGCCATCAGGCCGAAACTGGCCTGCACGGAATTCCTGGCTTCGTTGCAGATGTAATTCAACAGGCTAAGCATGGTTTGATTCGTCATGTCATTTCCCTTGCGAGAAGCTCGATATTGGCTCGTGTTTACCCGATTCAACTCTGGGCATCGCGTGCCGCGCTAACGGAGAAGTATTCGACAAAACGCCGCACCGCGCTCGGCTTTTTGGTAGAGTGCCGGGTGGCCGCCATCTCATCGGCGATGCGGGCAATGTGTTTGCCGAGCCCGGAGGAAGCATCGAGCACCGCTCCTTTCTGAGCCGCGCGCGCGATCTCGCCCGCACTGGCGGGCAGCAGGTGGCGAACCGGCAATTGAATAATGCGCTGAATGTCGTCCACCGAAAGGGTGTTTCTGCGCTCCACGCAGTTCAGCACCACCGAAATCTTGTCGGTAAGACGAAGGTCCTGCAGCCAGACGGCCTTGCGGCGCGCCACATGCAACGCGCCGATATCGGGGGTGCACACCAGATAAATCCGCTTGGACCGCAGCAGGGTCTCGCATTCCTGATCCTCCATGGTGCCCGGCAGGTCAACCGCTACCAGCGAATAACGGCGCATGGCGAAATCCAGCAGTTCCATATAGCTTTCGGTGGACACGTGGCGCGAAAAATCCATGGGACCGGAGCCCAGCAGATGCAGGTTCTTGATCTGAGTTACCAGGCCGGACCAGATATCCAGGTCCAGACGGTCGGACTGCGACAGCGCGTCGACGATGGTGTGGGTGCCTTCGGCTTTTAGCAGGAAGGATGTGACGCCTAAACGGATGTCGAAATCCAGCAATAAGGCCGGCTCGGCGCTCTGGTGCGCCGCCATGGCGGTGGCGTAAGTGGCAATTGTGGTTGCCCCGCAGCCCGGTTTGGCGGGCATAAAGGTGTATAAGTCCGCCAGGATCTCACCCGCCGTCGCCAGCGTGGAAGCGGCGCGCACGGCTGCTTGCCGGATCTCGCGATCGGTAAAGTTGGGCAGCACTTCCCGAACGCCGGCTTGCATCAACTGCAGCAGGTCCTCCCGGGTGCCCCCGCCTTTGACGGCGATGAGGGCGATTTGCGGACGGCCATCCACGGCGCGCGCCACCGGCATGGCGAGCTTCAGATCGGCGAAATCCAGGAGCAGGATGCACTGGTGCTCCGGGCTAAGGCCGCGCAGCCGGTTGGCCTCCTCATAACCCAGGTCCCAGGCGGCTTCAAATCGTAGATGACCGTCGAGCGACGCCCGCACGTCTTTGTGAAAAGCCGGATCCGACGACACCGTGGCCAAGATCACGTCCGCCTCCTCGGAGCACATCGCGCGCCACCCAACGGGCCGCGATTGTCTTCTTCCCAAGGGGGGCGCGCCCGGCCCCATGAACTCCTAATTTCGGCCTCTATCCTCACGCAGGGCTTATCGGTTGCCGCTACCGTGAACAAGAGCAAAGAGCCACAGGCTCAAAGTCCTCTTCGTTTCGCCGATGAGTTCAGTCATGGCCTTCGAGGTCTCAGAACAACCAGCTCCAGCTCCGCCGGACAGCGAACCCTCGAATGGAAAGGTGCTGGTGGTGGACGACGACGAGCACTTCCGGGTGTTGGCGCGCGCCATCCTGGAACCGGCGGGGTTTGAGGTCATCGAATCCCAGGACATCGAGCAGTGCATGTCGCAGTTGCGGCGGCAGGCCGTGGACGCGCTCATTCTCGACATGGTGATGCCCGGCCGGAACGGCATTGAGGCGCTGCGGGAGCTGAAGCACCAGTTCCCCGAAATCCGGATCGTGGCCGTTTCCGGAGCCGAGCAGTCCGCTCTCTATCTTTCGGTTTCGGCGCATCTGGGCGCCGACGCTTCACTCGAGAAAGCGCGCGTCAGCGCGCTTGGTCCGCTTTTGCAGGTGATTCTGGATCGTTAGCGTATGGGGCGATTCGACGGGCTATGAGTTGGTTGCCAAAATGGGGGGACGTTTCTCTCCGGGCCAAGTGCCTGCTGCTGATCGCATTCCCGGCGGCGGCCGTGGTTTTGATGTTTTGCCTGACGTCGATCCTGGCGGCGCGCAATTCGACGGCCGCCGCGCAGGTCCAGCGGTCGCTCGAAATCGCCGAGCAGGTCCAGCGCCTGCGCGCGGCGGAGGCCGAGGCGAGCGCCGACGCGCGGGCCTACGTCATCACCGGCCAAGAGTCCTTTGTGAGCCGGGGCCGCTACTCCCTGGCCGCGTTCCACTCCGCACGGCAACAGCTCTTAAATCTCACCGCCGATAGTCCTTTGCAACGGCAGCGGGTGGGGAAGATCGCAGCGATCGAACACTCGCTCGAGGAGCGGATGTTTGGCGACCTGGCCCGCTTTCGGTTGGGCGCCTTGCCGCTTGACGAACTGCGCGCCGCCGTGAACGGTGGCCAAACACAGCGTTCGCGCATGGAGAAGTTGCTGAAGTCCCTGGAACAGGACAATGCACGCCAGCGTGAAACAGTCTCGCGCCGCGCCAGCGAGCTGCGCGTCCAGCAGGGCGCCATGGTTGGAATCTGCGCAGTTTTCGGGCTGCTGGGCTGCGTGGCACCGACCATCCTGTGGGCCCGCAGCATCACGGGCCGCATGGACCGGCTGCAACGGAACCTGGCGCGTCTTGGGATCGGCGCCATTCCGGAACCTGTGGTGGGGCGGGATGAGATTGGAACATTGAACCTGGGGCTGATGCAAGTGGCCGAGATCCTGCGGCGCAAAGGCCTGGCGCTCGAAAACACGCTGGACGCCATCGCCGAAGTCGACGCCGAGGGGCGCTACTTGTGGCTGAACAAAGCCTACGCGGATATGACGGGCTGCTCGGAGAGCTTGCGGCCGGCCGGCATCGCCGACACCTTGCAGCCGGAGGAGCACGCCGGTGTGCAGGACGCCATCGCACAAATGCGACTGCAGGGGCGGTCGGAAATCGCCGCCCGGATTTTGCCGTGCCCAGGCCGGTCCGAGGTGGGAGTCACGTTTCTGGCCACGGGCGATGATCCAAATTCCAGTTTCTACGTCTTCCTGAGAGACCCAGGGGCCGGGAAAAAGAGCGAGGCGGCCCTGATCCGGGCCAAGGACGCGGCGGTGGCCTCCAACCACGCCAAGACTGAATTCCTGGCCAAAATCAGTCATGATATCCGTACTCCGCTCAATGCCATCCTGGGTTCGGCGGACCTGCTTTCGGGAACTCCCTTGAGCTTCGACCAGGCGGAATACATAAACATGTTCCAGCGCAATTGCCGCCGGCTGGTGGCCCTTATCAACGATTTCTTGGATTTCTCCCGCATCGAAGCCGGAGCGGTGCGCGTCGAAAAGGCGCCCTTTCGGGTCCGCGAGACGGTGGGCGACGCGGTGGCCACGTTCCGCGAGGCGGCCGCGCGGAAAGGAGTGGCGCTGGGAGTGGAAATCGATTCAGCGGCGCCCGAGTGGGCGCTGGGCGACCCTTTGCGCATCCAGCAAGTGCTGGTGAATCTATTGAGCAATGCGTTGAAGTTCACCGACGCCGGACGCGTGGACGTGAACGTCAAGGTGCTGGGCTTGGCTGCCGGCGGCGGCCAGCTCCGGTTCGAGGTGCGCGACACCGGCCCGGGCATGCGGCTGGAGGACCAGGACAAAATTTTCGCCCAGTTTGTGCAGTTGCCCAATCAAAGTAACCGCCAGCGCGGGGTGGGATTGGGCCTGGCGATCTGCCGCGATCTGGTGGAGTTGATGGAGGGTGAAATCGGGGTGGTGAGCCAGGAGGACAAAGGCAGCACGTTTCACTTCAGCCTGCCGCTGGAGACGGTGGAACCGGTTCAGGCGGCTGCAGACCCGTTTCAGCCAGACGCGTTTGAGAATCCAAGGCCACAGCTTCCGCGCGGCGAAACGATTCGAATTCTGGTGGTTGAGGACACCGAGGACAACCGGGTGCTGCTCGAACATTACCTGCGTGGCGAGCCCGTGGAGCTGCGCTTCGCCCAGAACGGGCAAGAGGCGCTGGACGCGGTCCAAAAAGGCGAACAGTTCGACCTGATTCTGATGGACATCGATATGCCGGTGATGGACGGCTACACGGCCACCAGGCGTATCCGGGAGTGGCAGCAATCGCAAAGAACGGCAGCGCCGGGGGTGCAGTGGCAAGGTCTCGCGGCGCCGATTGTCGCCTTATCGGCGGACGCCATGCGGGAGGCCGTGCGCGCCAGCCTGGAGGCCGGGTGCGTGGCCCACGTGGCCAAGCCCGTGGATCGGGACACGCTTCTGAAAACGATCCACCGTTTTGGGCCGAACCCAGCCAAAGGCACGCTGGCGGCGCAAGACGCGCCGGCCGGGGCGGCCATTACCGTATCCGAGCAGATACTGGCGCTGGTTCCCCAGTATCTGGCCTCCAAAAAGACGCAGATTGAAGAGGCCCGCATGGCCCTGGCGTCGCGCGACTTCGGCCCTATCGGGCGCTTCGGGCACAATTTAAGAGGCACCGGACGCGGGTACGGATTCCCGCCTATCGAAGAGATAGGAACCGAGATTGAACGGGCAGCCGCGGAAGCGGATGCCAGCCGTATCGCCGATCAACTGGATGCGCTGTACCGGTTCGTGAGCGAATCGGCAGCCCCGATCGCGCCCCTAAGCGCTGGGAAAGCCGTCTAGCGTAAGACCCACAGCGCCATGGCGGCGAGGGCGGCCAGCACGGCTGCAATCCATAGAATGATTTCGCGGTTCCCTCTGGATTGGTTTTTGGAGGCGTCCGGTTCCGGCTCAGTAGCTATGATCGAAGACTGCTCGGGATTTTCGGCGGCGCTGGCGGAAGCGAGCAACGCCAACGCCTCTTCGGGCGGGACCTTGGCGCCTTCGGAACCGAACTCCCGAATGCGCTGTTCGATGCGCTCGCAAAACTCTTTGGGATCCCGGCTGAGACGCGCGCGCGCCCGCGCCGGCAACTGCGCCAGTACGTCGCCTACACTGGAAGGGACCAGCGGCTTCACCACGTCATAGCCCAAGACATCGGCCAGGCAGCAGGCCACATGCACGATTCGCAACACATCCAATTCCATGCCCTCGCAAGGGTCGTGATGGCGGCCCGCAATCAGGGCCATCTCGGGAGGCAATCCCCAGCGCTCGGCAAGCATGCGGCCTGCTTCGGCGTGATGCGCTCCGAATTCCTCCTGCTCAAAGTCGAGCAAGTCCAGGCAGCGCGCGGCGGCGTAGCGGATCACACGTTCGTACTCCGCCGGATATGCGACCAATAAACCCAGCCGTCCAATGTCGTGCATGATCCCAGCGGTGAAGGCGACGCTCGAGAATGCGCCACAGGCCGCCGCAATTTCCTCTGCCAGGACCGCGGTTGCAACCGTGTGTTGCCAGCAGCGGCGCATGGTTTCAGTTTTTAAGCCGCCTTGCACATACGCGGAGGTAGCGTGCGCCAGCGTGATTTGGCGCGTGGTGTCGAGCCCCAGAAGCGCGACGGCGCGCCGCACGTTGGTGATGTCGGTGACGAACCCGAATTGCGCGGAATTCACGCGCTGGAGCAGGCGGGCGGTGAAGGTCGCGTCGCTGCTGATGAGATCCGCTACTTCGTTGGTGTCGACGGTGGGGCTAGACAGCAAGCTGAGTAGCTTAACCGCCACGGGCGGAAAGGGAGGAACCTTTTTCAAACTTGCCGAAATGGCCGCGGCTGACCTTTGCATCTTGGGTTGAACCTGCCAACTCTCTATCGTCCGTTTGGGTGCGACGCCAATAGGCTTTTTCTTTCAAATATTTACACCTACATTGGTCCTACGGCAGGCAGCGGCGCTGTGCGATGCGCGCGGGTGTCAGCCGGTGAGTGCGTCGGCCAGTTGTTTCAACCGGGCTTGAAACTTGGCGAAATCGGAACCGGCGCTGTATTCGATCACGCCCGCGCGCGGGTTGAAGATGATGGAATGCGTTCGACCCTTCTCCTGTTCGAGGAACGGCTCGGAGAGCTTTCGGACCACTTCGCTCGACATCTCGATGGCGTTGCCGGGCGCGGTTCTCAAGATGGCGGCGAATTGGTCCTTGGCCCAGCGCCCCAAGACGGCCGAAGAAGGAAGCATGCCCTCGAAGCGAGACTGTAAACCAGCCAGAGCACTGTCAATGACACCGGTGGAATAACAGTTTTGCAGTCCGTCCAGATTTCGAACCACCACCAGCAGTACCGAAAAGGGCGCGTTCTTCTTGATGAACTCTTCCATCTGGCCGGCGATACGCTGCCGGCCCGCTGACGACGGGTCCGGCGTCTGGGAACGCCGTGTCGCCTGAACTTCCTGATGCAACAGGCGAATCTCGTCCTTGAGCTGGGCGATGGCGAGTTGATTGGAGGACCGCATCTGCTGGATGCTGGCGGCGATTTTTGCGGTGGACGCATGGATGGCGCCCCGTATTACCTGGATGTCGTCGCTGGCGGCGCTCTGCTTGAGGTTGCTCAGTTCTCGTTTGAGGCCGGACTCGAGATTGACTTCGCTTTCGTTGATGGAGCCGGCGAAGGATTCGACAGCGGCCGCGGCAGCCTGCACCTCCCGGCGAAGCCTTTGGATCTGCTCAGCGGCCTTGTGGCGATAGTCCTTCAGCTCGTTGTCGAAAGAGGTCTGAACGGACTCCAGCTCCCGGGCTCCCGCGTCCCCCCGCAATTGGTCCCGGAGCGCCTGCAGCTGGGAGCGAAAATGGGCGGCTTGAGCGGTATCCAGCTCGATGGCGTTCTGTTCGGTGGAGTGGAGAGCTTGCGAGAAGCCATTGAGGGCGCTGGAATATAGCTCCTCCAGGCGTTCGAGTTCGGTAACGGTTTTGCGCAGTGAGATCATGGGGCGGTTGATTGTTTCTATCCCTTATCGGACGGACGGGAGCGATTTTTTAGGGTTTCTTCGGCGAACCTTCCGCGCCCCGCGCATGTATACTGATACGGATCCCCGGAGCTTCATGGGGTGGTTTCATGACGAGCAGAAACGCGGCCTTACGTTCGGTGCGATTGGGCGTGATGACCATCCTTTGCGGTGGATGGCTGCCCGCTTCCGCCCAATGGTTCAACGTTCGCACTCCCGGGATTCCGCGCCTGCCGGACGGGACGCCCAATCTGTCGGCGCCCGCGCCAAAAACTCACGATGGAAAACCAGACCTGTCCGGCCTCTGGAAGCCTTCCCCGCCCTACATCGGTAACCTCGCATCGGATTTAAAGCCCGGCGATGCCCCTTTCCAGCCTTGGGCTCTGAAGTTGTTCCAGCAGCGGCGCGCGACTGAGAGCAAGGACGATCCCACCGGTAACTGCATTCCAGGCGGAGTGCCCCGGTCGGATGCCGTTCCCTATCCTTTCAAGATCGTGAACAGCGAGAAAATGGTGATCATTCTCTACGAGGCGGTGCACAGCTATCGCCAGATTTTCACCGATGGCCGCGAGCTTCCCAAAGATCCTAATCCCACTTGGATGGGTTATTCGGTCGGGCATTGGGACGGGGACGATTTCGTGGCTGAGACCGCCGGCTTCAACAACCAGGGCTGGCTGGATAATGACGGCCGCCCGGCTACCGACGCCCTGCGCGTGACAGAGCGTTTCAGGCGAAAAGATATCGGGAATATGGATATCCTGATCACCATCGACGATCCGAAGGCTTACACCAAGCCCTGGAACGTGACGTTGCCGATCAAGCTAATGCCCGACACCGACTTGCTCGAGTACGTCTGCAACGAGAACAACAAAGATCTCCAACACCTGGTGGGAAAATAACATGAATCGCAAAACTCATTCGATCTTGCTCCTGGGAATTCTTGGCGTCGCCCCCCTTCGGGCGCAAGACAATCCCTTTAGCGGCGACGCCCGTCAGAGCTACGCGCTGGTGAAAGACAGCCTGCTCAAAGCCGCGGATCGGATGCCGGCGGCGGACTATTCGTTTCGTACCGTTCCCGAGGTACGCACCTTCGGCGAGATGATCGCGCATGTCGCCGACGCGCAGTTGCTGATGTGCCAGGTGGTGAAAGGCGAGAAGACTACGGCCAACGCGAAGTTCGCGCCCCCCAAGACCGCCAAGGCGGAGCTGGTAGCCTCGCTCAAGGCATCGTTCGACTATTGCGATCCGGTTTATGCTGCGATGACCGACGCCGCTGGCGGCGCCAAGATCAAGTGGTTTCGATGGGACATGAGCAAGCTCGGCTTGTTGAATTGGAACATCTCGCACGACAACGAAATGTACGGCATCATCGGAGCGTTTCTGCGCATCAAGGGGCTGGTGCCGCCGTCGAGCGAGGGGCGGCCATAAAATCCACGCGCCGGCCCTGGCCGAAAGGCGGGCCGATCTCCCTGACGGCCATATCGACGTCCGAGCCCTTCACCGTCACAAGAACGTGCCCGTAAAACCACCCCCCGGCGAAGCCCTGCCCTTTCAGCTTGCCTCCCGAGCTGGGCGCTTCCAGATACGTGACGCCATCCTGCACGGCGCGCACGTACTGGTGTCCATGGCCGCTGACTACATAGCGCACGCCGTACTTGCCGATCAATTGATGAAAAGGAAAACGGCCGCTTTGGAATTTCACCGGGACAAGCCAGAACGGCTTATGGAAGAAGACAAACTTCGGGTCGCGATCGCGGTTCCGGGCCAGATCGCGCGCCAGGAATTCCATCTGCTGATCGCTCAGGTCTCCGCTTAAGCCTGGGCTCTGGCTGTTGTCGAGCACGGTAAAGTGCGCATTTTGGTAATTGAAGCCATAAAACGCCGGACGCCGGGATTGTTGTTCGTAGACGGCCCGCGATGCCGGGGACCAGATATCGTGATTTCCGGGCGTGAAGTAGAGGGTGTAGCGATAGCGATCCCATAGCGACCGCAGCGCGCGCCACTCAGACGCCGCCGTCGCGTCGTTTCCGCCTTCGATGGTGTCCCCGACGTTGATGACGAAGTCCGGACCCAATCCATTGATTTCGCTCCAGACGCGCTGGTAAACTCCGGGCTGCGCGTCGCCGGTGCGATCGCCGAGGATGGAGAAGCGAAAATCGTTCGGCGGGGACTCAGCGGCCGCTAGGAATGCGACCAAAGCAAGTGCCGCGACACAGATTTCAGACACCACCACACCACGCCCCATGCGCGCGATTGTAGCAGTTGACTGTAGAATGAAATCATCTACCGAAACCGAATGTCCCGCCTTCTCCCGGCCGTCTCCAGCGTTCTGCTCGCGGTATGCGCCTGCGGCTGTAAGCACGCCGTGTCCGACAACGTCGCGGCTACCGTGAACGGGCGCATCATCACCTACGCGGACCTGGACAAGCAGTATCAAGCGCAGTTTATGTCTTCCAGCGAGAAGCCCAGCAGCGATCAGATGGAAATTCAAAAGCTGGAAGTGCTGCGAACGCTGGTGGACAACGAGATCATGCTGCAGCGCGCCGAGAAGCTGGGCCTGATGGCCACCGACGCGGACGTGGAATCCAGATTCGCCGAGCTGAAAGCGCCCTACACGCAGGAGGAATTTCAAAAGCAGCTGGCGGCGCGCAAGATGACCGTGGACGACATGAAGGCCCAGCTCAAGCGCGACTTGAGCATCACCAAGCTGTTCAATAAAGAGATCACCTCGCACATTTCGATTTCCGACAAAGACGTCACCGACTTTTACAACGCCAACAAAAGCAGCTTCAATTTTCCGGAACCGCAGGTGCACCTGGCGCAGATCCTGGTGTCGCCGATGCCGGATCCGAACGTGCGGAATTTGAAAAACGACAAGGCGCAGAACGACGAGCAGGCGCGCAAGAAGATGGAGATGCTGGTGGCGCGGCTGAAGCAGGGCGAGGATTTTGTAACGCTGGCGCAGAATTTTTCCGAGGACCCCACCACCGCGCCCAACGGCGGCGACTTGGGATTCGTGCCGGAATCGGCGCTGGAAAAGGCCAATCACTGAAATCCGCGCCGCCATTCAAACAGCGCCGCCGGGCCAGGTGACGCCGGTGGTGAAGACGGCGGAAGGCTATCGCATATTCAAGATTTATTCCAAGGAGCCGGCCGGCCAGCGCGAACTGACCGATCCGCGCGTGCAGCAGAACATCCGGGAGACGCTGATCAATCGCAAGGACCAGTTACTGCGCGCCGCTTATTACGAAGTGGCGCGCGACCAAGCGCAGGTGGTGAACTATCTGGCGCAGGCGGTGGCGCAGACCAAAGACGGAAAGTGATTTCAGGGTGATCGCGTCATCGGCGTTGGTCCGGCCAATGCCCCTTACTGCAATGTTGCCTGCCTACATAGGTGGAGTATGATCCGGGGATGATCGTGACCGCCGTCATCGGCGTTCTGGTGATCTCCGCGTTGCTTGCATGGGGAATGCTGCGGGTCGCAAAGTCCTCCGAGCGAGCTGAGCGAGACCCAAGATATCTCCGCCGCCTCCTATTTCGGGGTGGCGCACTCTATATCGTTACCACAGTTTTCGGAATCGTTGGAGTCGCGACTGGTAGGGAACCAGTGCAGACTCTTTTTGGCTTGCCCATCGTGCTATTGATCATTTGGCTTTTGCTCCGGGCGGCAAGCAGAGTAAAGATTCCTCCCGCATAGCGCACTAACCGACGAAAAAGCGCTTTCCTCTGTCGCCGTACCGTGGCAGCCGCCTAGTCATTTTCCGCACTCGGATCGTGAATGCCGCGCCTGGGCCTCAACCATGTTGCACCCTTTATGGCAACCGGGGTCTGGCTGCTACGACCCCTTACGGCAGGCCCGATGGCGTGGTCTTGGTCTTTGCATCAGGCGTCGCGGCAGGCTTCGCGTCCGGCGCGGCTTTGCTCTTCCCCGCCGGCAGCTTGCGCACCTGCGCGAAATATTGCTGCACGTACTGCTGATAGGCGAGCGGGAACTTCGTCGCGGTTGATCTCCCCGCCCGCTTCCACATGCGTGGCGTTTTGCTGCGAATACTGGGTCTTCAACTGCTGCTTGCCGGAGGAGACTTCCACCATCACTTCGCCTGAAATATTCGCGGCGCGCTTGCCGATAATCTCGCTGATCTTTCCCATGGCGGCCAGTTCAGCCGCTTCGCGCGCGGCCTTGTCGCCATCCTGCTTGCCGATGCCGCTCTTGCCGTCGGGCGAATTGGGTTGATTGTTGCTGCGTCCTTCGCTCTTGCCTTGCGAAGCTTGCTCGGTCCCGCCCTGCTGCTGGTCGCCTTCGGACTGCGAATTCGCGCTCGCGTCGGCCTGCTCCTGGCCGGGCGATTTCGAATCGCCGTCCTGCTTTTCGCCCTGCTGGGATGCCTTTGAATTCGCCGATTGCGACGAGTCGTTCGGCTTTCCGCCGCCTTGCTTGGATTGCGGCTTCATCTTCGCCAAGCAGATTGGACAGCGCGTCGCGCAGCTTGCTTCCGAGGCTGGAGTTGTCGCCGGAACTGGCGGACTGGCTGCCGTCCTTGGAATCTTTGGCGTCTTTGGAGCCGTTCTGCTGGCCCGTTTTCGAATCGGCCCCGGCCGACGAGTTGGCGTTCTCGCCACTCTTGTCCGAAGCGTCGTTCTTTTCGCCCGTGTCCAGCGGATTAGTGCCAGGCGGAACTTGCTCGGTGCTCTTGGCATCGGCCTTCGCGGAGGCGTCGGGCGACGTGCTTGCGCTGTTCGGATCGGGGTCGTTGACGGATTGAAGCGCGGCGTCGTTGGCGGGATCAAGATCATTGGTCTTGGCTTCCCACGGATCCACCGGAGCGCCCGGATCGTGGCGCCCGTCACCGGCACGTTTGCCGGCCTTGGCGTCGGCCACCTGCGGTGAAGTCCCAAACAGACCGTCGAAGGTGATGTGAACCAGCGGCGAGCTTAGATCCAGGCTGCGGTGGATTCCGTAGCGCAATCCGAACATGCCGAAGGCAACCGCCACCAGCGCCACATTGACGTAGACGGTTCGCGGCATCAGGAATGGCACGCCACGCTCGATGTCGGCCGATCGCGCAACGTCCTCGGCAACCTGGCGTTGCTGATCGACGAATTCCGGCGAAGCCGCCCTTTCGCGATTATGGCTGAAGTAATAGGCGGTGGACAGCGCGTCTTTGAAATCCAGCTGGCCATCGATGGATTGTGCCACCTGATAGGCGGAAAGCAGCTTGGCGCGCGAGCGATAGGCGCTGGCTGCCAGGCTTCCGGCGAACAGCATGACCAGCCAATACCAGTTGAGGATTTGCGCGCCGACAATGAGCAGAACAATCGCGCCGGCCATGGCGACGACGGTTGCAAACGACGCCGCGTGGAACAGCAGATGCGAGATTTGACGGCGCCGGCCACGCCGGATCAGGTCAAGCAACGCGCTATGCTGGTCAGCCACTCAACATCATTATGGCAGACCCTCCGGCCACTATTGCGGACCTCCAGTCGCTTTTCGCGACCGAAACTCGGTGGGCCATCGAGAGCTGTGTCCAACCACACTCAAACTCGGCCATAATAGCTATGTGCCTAACATTGATCGCTCCTTCGGCCATCGCAGTTGGCGCTGGTAGCCTCGGGAGACCGGGAAGAGTGGGATGCAGGGGTCCTGGGCCTCTACCCCGAGCTCTGACCCGCGCTACCTCCAAAGATCCTGTTGCACGCGGTTGAATTCGTGGATGATCTCGCCTCCGAGCGGATGGAGTCCGTCACGAACGACGAATTTGCCTCCCACCGCGACATCGCGCACCGCGGTTCGCTCGGCGGAAAAAACGATGTTACTGAGCAAGGACGTGGGGTCGGCGCCCGCGATGCTTGGGTCATCCAGCGCGACCGTGAAGAAGTCGGCTGCGCGGCCGGCTGCAAGGCTTCCACCGGGCGCTCCCAGGCTGGCCGCTCCTGCTTCGGTGGCGCAGGCGAAGAGCTGCTTGGCCGCGAGTATGGCGCGCTCCAGCTTGAGGATCCGGAGATGGTATTCCAACCCGCGGGCGTCTTCCAGCAGGTCGATTTGAACGTTGCTGTCCGAGCCCAGCGAAATGCGCACGCCCGCACTCAAAAACTGATCCGCGGGCAGCGTCCCGTCGCCCAGATTGCGCTCCGTGGTGGGACAGGCGCAGACCGTGGCGCCGGCGCGGGAGAGTGCAGAAATTTCTTCGCGAGTGACGTGAATGGCATGCACGGCGGTAAAGCGGGAATCGAGTAATCCATGCTGATCGAGCAGCTCGACGGGGCGCATTCCGTATTCGCTCAGGCACGCTTCCACGTCCGCCGGTTGTTCTGAGACATGCATGTGTACCGGCATTTGTTGCGCCCGCGCATACGCGATTGCTTCGCGCACGTAATTGAGCGGCACAGCTCGCAGGCTGTGCGGCGCCACGCCCACCCAGGCCCAGCCCTGGTATTCCGGGCGCGCGATAGCCGCACGCAGCGTTTCGGTGTCGGCTATAAAATCTTCCACCATCGGCGTCAGGAACGAACGTTGCCCAGGGTGATCCGGTTTCCGCCAGCCAGCGCGCACGTAGGCGGTGCGCAAAAGCGCAATGCGTAAGCCGACCTCGTGAGCCGCGCGGAGAATCACCAGAGCCAGCTTGTTTCGATCCTCGAAAGGCGCGAACGGGGCGCCATGGACATAATGGAATTCGCCGACGGTGGTGATGCCGCCTAGGAGCATCTCTAAGAACGCCATGCGGGAGGCGTGATAGATCCCCTCCGTCGACAGCGTGCTCGCGGCGTGATACATGCCCTCGCGCCAGGTCCAGAAGGAATCGCGCTCGGCAATGGTCCGATGCTCGGTCCGGCCCCGCAGAACACGCTGGAACGCGTGCGAGTGGCCGTTGATAAGACCCGGCAGGATGGCGTGCCCGCTAAGCCGCAGGGCCCTGGACAAGTCCGCCGCATCGGAGGAAAATCGCGTGATGCGGCCGGATGCGTCCGCGAACATCGCAAGTCCCGATCGGAATTCTCCGCTCGTGTAGATCAGGTCCGGCAGCCAACCGGTTTCGCCTTCAGGAGTGGTCAAGAGACCAGCGTAGCGCGTGTTCCGGCGAGGAAATTACTCTGGTTTTACGCCGACGGCGCGATAAACGTCGGCGCTCTTATAGAGGACGCCATTTTTCGCCACCAGCCGGCAACGGCGGATGTCGCTGATATGTTCGGCTGGATTGCCTTCCACAAGCACGAAGTCGGCCAGCTTGCCCGGCGCAATCGATCCAAGTTCGTTCTCCTGCTTCAACAGCCGGGCGGCATTGATCGTCGCGATCTGTAACGCCTTCGCGGGCGGGATTCCGGCTTTCACCTCAAGCTCCAATTCCCGATGCAACATAAAACCGGCGGTCGCGTCCGTTCCGGCCAGGATAGGAATGCCGGCATCGTACATTCGCTTGGTCATGCGTAACATGGCGTCGTAGGAATCCTTGTATAACTGATCGTTCTGCTCGGTGACCGGGAGCCCGCCCGTGTAAGCCGCGCGCAGAACCTGTGCGGGCAGCCGGTCTACCAAGGCTGCGTAATCGGATGAGATCTTCCCCGGGCGCCCCGTGAACATTCCTTCGAAAGTAGCCAGTGTCACGTCTACGGTGGTGTGATGGCGCTGAAGCAGCTCGATAAAATCATTAACCTCCTTGGAATTCAGATCCAGCTTCGCGGCGTTTGCCCCCACCGCCGTAAATCGTTCCGGAGTGCGAGTATCCTTAACCTTGGCGGCCAGAAAGTTGAGAAAGATGAAATTGATGTGCTGCACTTCATCGGCGCCGTCTTCTACAAACTGGCTGGCGATCATGCCATTGGGAATGTGACCGCTTACACGCAATCCGCGCGCGTGCGCTGTTTTTACGATCGCTGGCATCAGTTCCGGCTTGAGCGAGCTGTACACCTTGATCTGGACGTATCCCAGATCGGCGTAGCGGTTCACGGCTGCTTCGGCCTCTTCAACAGAGTCGGCATACAGCCCTGTGGGGGCCTGAAACGGGCCGTGTCCGTCGATAAATCCAGCTTTCGATACCCGCGGACCAATCGCCACGCCACTGTTCCATTGGTCCTCAAGATGCTTCAACTCATCGATATCATTGCCCATATCGCGAACGCTGGTTACGCCGCTCGCGATGTTCAGAAATCCATCCAGCGGCTGAGCGTGAACGTGCATATCGAAGAGACCCGGCAACAGCGTTTCGCCTGTCCCGTCGATTCGCTGAGCGTCTTTGGGAACATTTACGCTCGCAGAGGGACCCACCATCGTTATGCGATCTTTGTCGATAACCACGGTCTGATCCTCGCGCGTGATGGCCTGCTCGGAATCAAAAAGACGGACGTGCTCTATCGCCACCGGATGGTCCGGATGTTGGGCTAATTCGCGCGCCAGGCGCGCATTGCGGGCGTCCTCCGCCGCGAGATCCAGGGCATACAGCCGGGCGTTGACACCCTCCCAGCCCTCTCTCAATATTGCGAACCACTTGCCCGGCGACCCGAAGTAGCGCTGGTTGTCGTCCAGCCAGATAGTTTGCGGTTCGAACGAAAGTCCCGTGATCGCAAAGTCCGTAAGGTGCAGTTTCTGACCATGGTCTTCGACCGTTACATCGGTGAGCCGCTCCAATCTTGCTTCGCCCGCAGGCAGCAGTTTCACCGTCGCGCTTTTCGCCTTCAGGAGCGCGCCCACCAGAAAAGCCGCCTCGGCTGGCGGTCCGTTGATGCTGATGTAGAAAGCCGGCGACGCAGCCTGACCGCTCTCGGCCGTGCTTTTCCAATGGGGGGCGCCGTCTTCAATCGCGAAGTGTTCGTCCACCGGAGCTTTCAAATAATCGTTGCCCGTCAGGTCCGTGCGTAATGGCAATCCATCCGCGCGAAATACATAGTGCGCCGATACCTTCGGGCCGCGGCCACGATCATTGAACTCGAAAGTAGAATCGACGCGGCCGCCCGGACCGTAGGTATCCACTTCGTGTCCCGCCACGCGGTCGTTGCTCACGATGGTGTAGCGAAGCGTTTGCGGGCTGGCGGCCCCAGCCGCCGGTAAATGAGAAACGCCACAGCATAGAGCGGCAAGTACGCTGACACGAAAGCTGCACATGGCTTGCAATTATAACGAATAGTCTTAGGCAGCGAAGCGCAGGGTCTCGAGCGAGCCGGGGTTCTTCTGGCGAATCTCGGCCAGTGCGGCCATCGAAATACCCGCTAATTGCGTCGCCGTATTCATGCGGACGTAGGAGGGAAGATCCTCCTGCGACTCCGTAATAAACTCCGCCAGATAGAGCAGCGAACTCAGCGGAAGGGTGGAGCGCTCGGGCCGATGATGCCAGCGTACGGCCTCGATAATTTCCGCTGGAAACTTCCATTGGGCCAGAGTTTCGGCGCCCACTTCGCCATGGCTGCGGCCGGAAAGGCACATTTCCACTTCCACGGGCGGACAACCTCCGTCGATGAGACGCTGGAAGCGCTCCTGGAAAGCAACCGGCATGATGGCGAAGGCCAGGCGGCCGACGTCGTGAATCAAGCCAGCCAGAAACGCCTGCGAGGGATCTATTTTCACCGACGCTTGCATCGCGATCAACTCGGCGGTCTGCGCCACATCCAGGCTGTGGTTCCAGAGCTGGTGCGCCTGCTGGCACGAGAAGTTGCCGCGCAGGGCGGCGGCCAGCAGCACCCGGCGCGCGGTCTCGGTTCCGATATAGGAAACCGCCTGGATAACGGTTCCGATGGGCAACCGCGGGCTGTAGTAGGCGGAGTTCGCGGTTTGAATAAGCCGCCCGGCGAGCACCGGATCGAGCGAGGCCACCGCCTCCATTTCGCGACGGCCCCACGTCGGGATTCGCCACCAGCCGCACCACCTCGCGAGTGGCGCGGGGAAACACGGGCAGGCGATCGATCACCCGGCTGACATCCGCCCGGCTGGTCACCTGCAGGTAAGTCATCATGGCCTCTACCGACGAGTTCGTGCATTCATCGGATGAGTCGGCGTCAAACAGCGGCTCGGATTCGAAGAACTGATCGAAGTCGTCGCTGATTTCGAGCACCGCCACGATCTTCCCCATAGCCGCGTCGACGATCGGGCGCCGGCCCCATAGGGTCTCCAGAACGGCTCGCACATCTTCGGTGAGGAAGGCCAGCTCACCCTTCGTTTCCAGATGCATCTCATCCAGCAGCCGGCGGCGAGCCTGATCGTCCACCAGAATCTCGGGAACGTGATGGGCAATCGCGGCCTGTTCCACCAGATTTCTATCGCTTTCAGAAAGGCCGATGGCGCCCGCCAGCTCGCTCGACCAGGTTGCCACGCGCAGGCAATGCGCGCGGATGGCTTCATCGCCGCATGCTTCGGTCAGTACGGCATCGCGGGTGGTCATAGGAATCTCATCGACCACGGTTTCCGAAAGTGTGGAACTCGGCGCGCCGTCACTTTCACTCCGCTGTCCGTCTTGCCACGCCGAAACCATTGAGACAGTTCACTCTCGAACGCCTTATCGATAATCCAAACGCGCGATTCACTAAATCTCACCCTAGTCGGCTGATAGGAAAACGGCTGATTCCCGTGGTTAGGGAAAATGTTGTAGCAGCGGGTGGTACCGGAAAGCCTGTAGGACTCCCCCCAGGCCTGCCGCGCGATAAGCTTCCAGCAAAGCGCCCTCGGCGGGCCCAAAGAGAGGCGGCGTCACCCGGACGCCAGCCTCGGCCGTTGTCCAGGCGCGAAAGCGGCCTAAAAGAATCCGGCTACGGAATACGCCACCGGAGTAAGTAACCAGCGTCGGCTCTCCGGATGCGAACAATTGTCCTCGAACGGCCACCGCCAGCAAGGCCAGTTCGCGAGCGGCAGTATCCAGGATTTCCAGGGCCACCGGATCGCCGCTTTCCGCTGCGTGGTTCACCAGAACGGACCAGCTAGCGACGCGCGGCCGGGGGAATTCCGCGGTATAGCAGCGATGCAGCAGGTGGTTCATGTTCCGCGCTCCGGTGGAATCCAACAGCCGGGCGCGCAGGGACGTGGGGACGCCCCAGCCTTCCTCCCAACCGAGAGCGGCGCGCAGGGCTTGGCGCGCGATCCAGAAACCGCCGCCTTCGTCCCCAAAAAGATAGCCCCAGCCGCCGGCCCGTGCGGTGCGGCCAACTGGGTTGCCCTCATAGGCGCCACGGCCCAAAGCGATGGAGCCAGTTCCGGCGATGACCACTAATCCGGGTTCACCCGCCGTCGCCGCCTGCCAGCGCGATGAGGGCGTCGTCGACGACCAGAGTCCGTTCGCTCGCGAGTATTTCGCTGAGGATCGATTCCTTGTCCGCCGGCCCGCCGCTGAATCCCAGGCACGCGCTGGTGAAGCGCACGCTATCGGGATCCAGGCCTGCCTGCGCGCACGCGTCCCGCAAGGACCTCTGAATGGCATCCAGGAACTTGGCTCGGCCCTCCGACGCCCCTACGTGATTCGACGGCCCTCCCCGGCCCACGCCTAGCACGCGTCCGGTTTCATCGCCAATCAGCGCGGTGGTGCTGGATTGGCCGCCGTCGACGCCAAGAAAATAGCCGCTCATTGTTTACTTAATCTGAAACAGCCGAACGTCGCCGACAGAGCCCGCCAGAGTGATTCCCCAGTAAGACGGATAGCGCCGCAAGTCCTTGGCGCCCGGATCGTCGGGCTTGATCAGCAGGTAATGGATGCCGCGCGCCTTCAATTCCGTGGTGGCGGCCAGGCGCAGGCTGGCGCGTATGGGCTGCAGGGATAGCGCGGGGTGATCGGACAGCGTGACCCAGGCGCCGTCAGCGCCCATCCCCTCCAGCTTCACTTTGGCGGCGCTGCTATCTTCGGACGACTCCACCACTACCGCGCTGGCCGTCTGTAGACGGCCAAGGTCGACTTCCACGTACATGCCCGGTGCGGCCGGCTCCCAGCTTCGCCAACGCGTGACCGGACTATTGTCGAAAGCCAGCTGTACTTCCCAGGGGTTGGGATGCGCGGTGAGACGCCAGCCCGGATTGCGCGGCAATTCGGCACTACCGTTGTAAAACTCGCAGCTCCGCGATGGACCACTGGCTGTCCGGCAAGCTGGCGGTTTGAACTACCCGCAATTTGCTCAACTCGCGCGGGGCAAAGTCGAACTTGAGGATGCGCGTGGGCTGGAAGGCGCGAACCACCGGCGTCCACAAGATATCTTGCAGCACTTCATTCGACGCGCTTTCATAGCCCACCAGCAGATTTCGCGGCAGATAGGATTGGCCGCCCTGGCTGATGGCGAAAACCGGCTCGGCCGGAGGCACGATGGACGCCGATCATGCGAACGGCCTGGTACTCGGGATCCTGGTTGAGATAATCTTCTTCCCGCTGCAGGCGAAGCGCGGCTCTGACCGGTATGTTTTGTATCCGAAAAGCGCCTTCCGAACAGTAGAGGTTATAGACAGGAGGCAAGCAACTGACCGCGTGCGCCACCACCAGCACCAGCAGGAGCCAGGGAACATTGGCCACCGCCAGCGCTAGCGCGAGCGCAACGAACGGCACCATCGGAATCAAAAAGCGCGTGCCGATGTTGCTGAAGTAAGCCGCTCCGAAGACCGCGGCGGCCAGCAGCAGCTGGCGTCCCTCACGAAAACGGAGCGCGAGCAAAGCCAGGGGGGCGAGCAAAAACAGCGGGCCGAGAAAACCCTCCACGTAATCGCCCTGCACGGTAATTTGCAGCGGGATTTGCGCACGGCTGGCGAGATGGTAGTGGCTTAGGTAATCGCGCCAGCCATCTTCAAAAGAGATGTGAACGTACGGGTTGGGGAAGAGACGGTTGGCAAGCGGCGAGACTGGATTCGCAACTTCGATCCAGTCCTTCACCATCCAGGGCAGAATACAAGTGGCCGCCAGCAGCGAGACTACCAGCACCGGCCGCAGCAACGGTTTCCGCGCGCGCCACAGCTTCCACGCAACGAACCCGATGGCGTAGGGGACGGCCAGGATAGCAGTGTATTTCACCTCATAGCCAAAACCGGCCAGGATGCCGATGGGCACCAGCAACTTCGGATCGCGGTTTTCGTCCCAAACCTGCAGCAGATAGAAGAGAGCGAAGAGAACCGCCGCCAGCGCGACATCGATATAAGCGGTGGACGCATCCAGCAGCACAATCGGGCTGGCATAGGTGAAGATGGCCGCTGCCGCGCCCACTTCCGGGCGACCGATTCTTACGCCATAACAAAGGATCAAAAATACCAGCACCACCAGGAACGTATAGTGAACCAGGCTGGCGGCCGAGTAGCGTCCAAAATCGAACGCGAACAGATAGAGCAGCTCAATGCCCTGCGACAAGTTGGCGTAGATATCGGTGGTGATGCTTACGAAACCATGAGCGCGCTGGTACTTGAGCACTTCGCCCAAGTGATAGGACATGCCGTCGGGGCTGTGCTCCGGCGCGAGCGCGTTGAAGAATCCTATGTAAGTGAAGACCGCGAAGCCCACTCCGAAGATCCAGCGCCAGAATTGCGGGACCGGCGGGAACGGCTTTCCGGCGAACCGGAAAACGCCGGAATATCCGGCGTAGGCGATAATCGCAAGTCCCAGAACCAGCAAAATTCCGCGATGCACCAGGCGCGTGGCGCTCAGCAGGAACATGATCCCGCTCAGGCAAGCCGACCCAACGATGAACGCGAGCAAGCGCTCTTCCCAGGCGTGAAAGGCCAGCGCTAATCTACGGAATAGCAGCATTCCGAGCGACCAGGCGGTGGCCACCGTGAAGAGCGCGCCGAACAGGACCGGGATCACCCGAATCATTGTTCTGAACCACGATCGTCAGCCCTGTTCAAGGGCCAAGGGAGTGGTCTGATCATTCTTCCTTGAATCCCATGCGCAAAAGAATGACACCGAACTTAACGCCGTCGCGCGGCGCGACATAGACCTTGTCAATGTCCATCCCGATGGTGGTGTCGGAATCCGCCGACAGCCAGTCCGGTGGAACCGCTTTCGCAAAATGCTTTTCGCCGGGCGTAGTGTAGTGGACTTTTTCGAGCGCCCTGCCATTCACCAGGTACGTTATATCCACCGGACCCGTAGTCTTGAAGCCTTCGTCCCAGATGGCAAAGTCCGCGTGGAACTGGAGTTTTTCGGTCGAGAGCACGAGCATTTGGACGGTGGGATTCTGGGAGGTCCATCTCCAGGATGGGTCGCTCTGGGGGTAAATATCTTTCACGATGTGGAGGTTCGCATCCGGGTCGTTCATTTCAACCATTATGGCTTCCGGGCCGGGATTGTAACCCTGCACGGGATGGCGCTGCTCGGGCGGAGCATAGATTTCGGGCGGGCGATCGCAGGCGACAAGAAAGAGCACTCCGCAAAAGACTAACAGACAGGCGAACCGGGTCAAGAAGATATTATGGCAGGCTGGCTGCGAAAGATTCTAAGCCGGGGGCGTTGGCAGGCGGTTACATTCGCCAGAGCTGCTCGCTCGCCAGCCGCGCTCCCTCCGCCATGGCGCGGAACTTAGCCCACACCACCGACGGATGGATCTCGGGCTGGTAAGTGGCCTGAGACGAGAAGCCGCAGTCGGCCGTCCACCGGTTAAGATGAGGACGAGGTGGAACTCGATTCTGCGGTCCCTATTAAACTTAGTCGGAAAAAGCGACCGGCAAGTGGTCGCGGTATTCGCGTTTACTCCACCTGCGTGCCACGAAGCGGTCAGCTTTCTTCGCAAGCACGAGCCAGAAATCCCAGTCTGGCTATTCTCGACGGTGCAACCAACCGCTGAAACCGCGGCTTTATGCGAGCGTGTCGAAGTTCGCTCTTCGGCTGCGGCGCTGATTCTTCGTGCTGAGTTCACGCTTTGGCCTAGCTGGGTTGCCCTGTGCGCCGGGACTTGGACCGGCGAGCGCGGCCACTGGCTCATGAAGCTTGCGCCGTTCCTCATCCCGCCGTTTCGCGCGGTGCTTCTGAATCGCCACGGCGATTTCATGTCCGGCCAATTCGAAAACGTGCTATTGTATGGAGCCCGCCGGCTGCGCGACCGGTTGAACGATAGCCTCTCAGCGAGTGGATATTTCTCGCGAGGCATCTGGCGATCCGGCCCATGCACACGCGCGCGCGATGTTGCCGGCGCGGTCTCTTTGTTTGCTATCGCTAGCGTGCTCGGCTGGTTTCGCAATCCCCATCGCGCCCTGTTCCATCGGCTGCATGGCGCCGAGCCCTTGCGCACGCCAATGATTGACAAGGACGACGAAACAAGCCTGGCCCGGTACGAGCTGCGCGGAGCCAACTGGCGCGAAGAGTCCCAGCGCGAGTTGGGCGAAATGGATGACGTGCTGGCGCTGTTCAACGACGAGCGGACTTTTGCCGTCTCGCTACAGTCCCATGTGCGTGGCTGGAAGCAGATGCTCTTGCCGACGGCGCCTTTCCGAGAGCTGCAAGCCGGGGAAGCGACGCGGCTGCTCGCGCCGTTGTCTGGAACGATTTTGGTTTCGCGCAAGAAACTGACTACGCTCGGCGTGCCTGATCGCGGACTGGACACCACGGCGTGGCTGCTTCTCTTCTGGAAGGCCGCGGCCGCCGGCTGGCGATCCTATGCCGTTGGGACGAACAGCCCGGTGAGCGCCGAACCCGATTTTTCCGTGCAAGAGACGGACTTCGTCCTGCGCGTTCTGTTCAACAAAGCTCTGCGGGTCCTGGCCCCATCCGAGCCGGAGCTCTCGCGCGGCAACATCGCGTTTGAACCGCGGCACAGGATCGCGCGGAGGGAAAAATCCGAGCGGCTGCGCGTGCTTGTGGTCTCGCCTTTCCTTCCTTATCCGATGTCGCACGGCGGGGCTGTACGCATCTTCAACCTGTGCCGCGCTCTTTCCGATCGCGTGGATTACGGCCTGATCGCGATTCACGAATCCGGCGAGGCCATCGCTTACGATAAGCTGCATGAGGTTTTTCGCGACGTCCGGATCGTAGATCTGGATAAGCCTCAATCGCCATCGGCGGCGCGGCGGAGTTTGCCTCATCAAGTCCGTCGCTATGAGTCGGCGAGCCTGCGGGCGCTGGTCGCCGACATCTGTCAAAACTGGAAGCCGGACCTACTGCAGATTGAGTACACGCACTTGGCTGGGTTGCGCGACAACGCACTGGGCATTCCGGCCATTCTTGTCGAGCATGACCTAACGTTCGGCCTTTACCGGCAACTCGCGGAGCACGAACCGAGCGCGGCGCATGAGCACGAGTATGCGCGGTGGCTCGATTTTGAGCAAGAGTGGCTGCACGCCTACGACTCTGTCTGGACAGTTTCCGACGAAGAGCGTGAGCAGGCCATGCGGTTTGGACCGCGTCCGGGCGATCGCACATTCACGATTCCGAACGGCGTCGATACGCATCGTTTCCGTCCCTGCGATGTCGAGTATTCCCGTTCGCGGCCCGAGGTCCTCTTTGTCGGCTCGTTCCGGCATTGGCCGAACATCGTCGCGTTTGAGAATCTTTGCGAGGACATCATGCCACGCGTCTGGGCGAAAATTCCAAGCGCCGTGCTCCGCGTCGTGGCCGGTCCAAATCATGAGCGTTTCCGCCGAATGTTGCGGCCATCGCCGACGCGGCAGCTGGACCAGCGCGTACAGGTTGTGGGATTTGTGGAGGACTTGAGGCCGCTCTACGCGCGCGCTTCCGTAGTGGTCTCGCCGCTCGCGATCTCATCGGGGACCAACATTAAAGTGCTGGAGGCAATGGCGTGCGGCAAAGCGATGGTCAGCACGCCCCTGGGTTGCACGGGTCTGGGCCTTTCGGACGGCCACGACTTGTTCATTCGCCGGGATTGGGACGATTTTGCGCAAACTCTGTGCCAGCTACTGTGCGATGAAGCGCTATGCCGCGAGATTGGCGGCCAGGCGCGCCGGACTTCCGAACAGAGGTTCTCCTGGGACGATATCGCTGAGCGCGCCCATGACAGCTATCTCGCGGTGCTGGGCCGCGGCGAGAAACCCGAGCCTGGATTTCAGGAAAAGGAGTATCAACACATCTTGTGATCGCCGCGCAGACCCCTCGCACTCTCTGGGTGGAGCTGACCTCCAAATGTCCCCTGGATTGTGTCTTTTGTTCGCGCAAAACAAGGCGCGGCGCCGGCGAACACATGCCCTGGGGCGTTTTCGAATCGCTGGTCCGGCAGGTTTCCAATCCACGGACCTTTCTGCTGAATTATTCGGGCGAATCCACCGTCTACCCGCAGTTGATTCCGGCCATTCGGCTGGCGCGATCCACAGGCGCATTCGTTGAGCTGGTGTCGGCGCTGGTAAATGTTTCCGAAGCTGCCCTTCCCGAATTGTGCTCTAGCGGTCTGAGCCGGCTCACCGTCTCGGTGCATAGCACGGACGCGGCGCGGTACACCGAGATCTATCGCTATGGCTCCTTCCTGGCCTTGCACAGCAAGCTGGCGCGATTTGTGGAGTTGTCGCGCGAAAGACCGCAGCCGCCGATCGTGGACCTGGCGTTCGTGGCGATGGACAGCAACCTCGCGGATCTTCCGGGCGTTGCGGGCTTGGCTCAGTCCCTTGGTCTGCGGGGGATCAACGTGTTTCCCGTCATGCGTCGCGACGAAATTCCCCTACAGTTCCCAACGGAACTGGAGGCGCCAGACGTCTATCGCCGGGATTTCCAGCGGCGAGTTACCGCGACGGTGGAACGCGCAGCGAGCGAGTGGCCAAGTGTCGCGATTACGATCTGCAACGCGTCGTTTTATGACTGCGACAACCAACTGGGCGAAGTGCCGATCCCGTACCCCGGTCCGTTGCCGCCCGGTGCGCGAATCCATTCCTGCGAACAGAATCCATGGGAAACCGCGCACGTGCTCTCCAATGGCGACGTGGTGGCGTGCGAGGTGCTGGATAAGATCCCGCTGGGCAATCTGCAAACGCAGTCACTCTCCGATATCTGGCACGGCGAAGCGTATCGCCGATTCCGCGACCGATATCGGCAGGGCGATGTTCCGGAATGCCGGAGTTGCCCATGGAAGCGAGCCTATCGCCCGGGCCAATTGCAGAGCGACATCGTGGGCGGACGCGGCGGCAGCGCGCAGTTGCTGCACGGCTGGCATGAGCCGTCCGATGAAGCCCACATTTGGTCGAGCCAACAGGCGCTGGCGTTGATCGCTCCGCGCGACCGTTCCGGTGTGTTGCATGTCTCAGGCCGGCTGCCGCCAGGACCCGGGGGCGATCCGAATGAGCTGGTGATTTCCTGCAATAACACCGAGATCGGCCGCGTGACGAATCCATGGGCAGAGGTGATTCCGTTCGGATTGGATTTCGCGGTGGATCAAACGCAGTCCGCGCCTTGGTTCATTGAATTTCGGACGCGTCACCTCTATCGGCCGAATGAGCGGGGCACAGGAACGGATCATCGCGACCTGGGATTCGCGCTGTTCCTGCTGACATCGAAGGCGTTCGTCGACCCAGTGGCCGTCGAGCGCCGCACAAAAGCGCTGCAACGGTTGCCGCGCGTGCTCAGCGGCATCGATGCGATCGGCCACGCGATGGGCCGCTGGTTTCGGCGGAATCGCGTTTCGTCGCGCGTCGCGCTGGCGCCCGGACTCTCGATCTTGATTCCCGAGATGAACAACGTGACCGAACTGTCGGATTGTCTAGCGAGCGTTCAAGAGGCTGCCGCCCACTGGCAGGAGCCGATCGAAGTGATGGTTGTAGTCAACGGATCGCCCCGAGCGAATTATGCGGTACTTCAGACGCGCTTCCCCCACATCCGCTGGCAGTTTTACGAGCAAGCGCTCGGGTTTTGTGGCGCGGTGCAAAAGGGGCTGCGCGCCGTGCGTTTCGACTGGGTGTATCTGCTAAACAGTGACATGATGTTGGACCCTGGCGCGCTGGCCGAGGCGGGAAGGCATCGGGATACTGGCACTTTCTCGGTCGCTTCGCAGATCGTGCTCAAGGATCGGACGCGCTTTCGCGATGAGACCAACTGGACCACGCTCTTTGTCGAGGACGGCATCGTGACGATTCACGATCGAATTCCCGAATCGCTCGAAACCGTCCCGGGTTTCTACGCAGGCGGCGGCGCATCGCTTTTTCAAACGCAGTTGCTGCGCCGTTTCGCTCGGGTTTCCCCCTACCATCCCTTCTACTGGGAGGATGTGGAGTGGGGCTGGCGCGCGCGGAAGCTCGGTCTGGGTTCGTTGTTCTGCCCGGGTTCCATCGCTCATCACACGCAGCGTTCCACGATTACCCGGCTCTACCCGGCGGCGGACATCGATTGCGTGCTGGAGCGAAATCGCTTCCTTTTTCAATTGCGCAATTTCACCAGCGCTGGGTCGCTTGAGCGCTGGGTAGAAGCAGTGGCATCGTCGCCCAACGAATTGCCAGGCTATTTTCTGCGACTGTCCACTCTTTGGAACATCGTGCGCGCACGGATGTGGAATCATCTAGCGCCCCTTCAAGACGATGCAGTCCTGAACGCATGCACTGCGCAGCAGGAGGAGCAGGAGCCAGCCGGTGGCCACCGTGAATAGCGCGCCGAGAGGACCCGGATCACCCGAATCGATATTCTGACCCGCGACCGTGGGTTACGTCCGCCAGAGCTGCTCGCTCGCCAGCCGCGCTCCCTCCGCCATGGCGCGGAACTTAGCCCACACCACCGACGGATGGATCTCGGGCTGGTAAGTGGCCTGAGACGAAAACCCGCAGTCGGTCCCGGCGATCACGTTCTCACGGCCCACCAGCCGGGCAAAGCGCACGATGCGCTCGGCGATAAGTTCCGGATGTTCCACGATGTTGCTGGCATGCGTGATCACGCCCGGTATGATGAGCTTGCCATCCGGCAGCTTCACCCTTTCGAACACATGGTACTCATGCTCGTGACGCGGGTTCGCAGCCTCAAACGAGTAGGCGCCCGCATTCACTTTGAGCACCACTTCCAGCATGTCTTTGAGCGGCGCGTCGTGCACCCGCGGCCCTTCGTTGATCCCGTAGCAGGTGTGGAAGCGGACCTTCTCCGGCGGGATGCCACGCAGCCCGTAGTTGAGCGCCTCCACATACGTCTCCGCCGTCTTCCGTAACTCAGCGGCGCTCAGGGACGCGAAGCTGTAGAGCTCCGTGAGAAACGGATCGTCGATCTGTAGCAGGAAACCGGCATCCACAATCGCCCGGTACTCATGGCTCAGGGCTTCCGCCACGGCGTGCATGTATTCTTCGTAGCTCGGGTAATATTCGTTCTTTCCCACCCCGCTCGGCGCCACCGCCGGCAGGAACACGTCCGCCGTCTCCAATCCTTGGAGCGCGGCTTTGAGATTTTCGATGTCCCGGCGAACCGCTTCCTGTCCCCGATAGGACACCGGACCCGTGCACGCGAATTGAACCAGAGGGGCCAGGGTGACGCCCAGCATCGCAGTGCTGAAGTACTGTTTGTAGTATTCCGGAAAGGCCTCCACTTCCGCCTGGAACATGGCGGGGCGAGGGCCCCGCCTCGGCTCAAAACCAGCCAGCCGCTCGTTGACATACGCGAAGAAACCTTGCTTGCCCTGCTCGCCGTCGGTCGGGATATCGATGCCGCACTCCACCTGCTGGCGCACGATTTCAGTAACAGCGCTCCGAACCCGCTCGGCATACACGCCGGCATCGTAAGGCTGCCCGTTGATCTTCGCCTTCATCAAATCCAGCAGGTCCGTGGGACGCGGCAGACTGCCGCAATGAGTGGTCAGGATACGATGAACGCTGCGATGCATAGGGAAAAAGATTTGCCAGCTCAGTTTACTTGATTCAGAACCCGGCGGAGCTGAGGGATCTCGCTCCCAAAACAACGCCCGCCATCAATAAGGTACCAGCGGCCAAAGCAGTGGCAATCGCGGTTCGCGCCACACCGTCGCGCGCGGCGCCTATCAAGGCCCACGACGAAAAGGGCACGTAGAGAAGCACGGCGGTGTAAGTGCCCGGCGCCACCCGGCCCTGCACGATGGTGGGAAGTATGTGAAAGAAGACTGCGTTGACCAGCGTGGCGGATGGAACGATGAGGCTGAGCTCAGGTCGTCGCCATCCCACTCGGGCGAGCACCAGCGCGACCACCACGAGAACGGCGTTTGCGACTACAAATCTCGAGGTCGGCATCACAATCCCCAAGGTTTGGCGTGCCCATTGCTGCCAGCCAGTGAAATATTCCTCTGTGGCGTGGAAGGCGCAGGACACGGCGACCACCCAGAGGGTCCATTCGCTCGTCCTCGCGCGGGGAGCTGGCACTTCGTCACCTCCTTGGTTCGGCGGTCATCTCTATTTGAGCAACTATTCCAGTATTTGAGCAGCTTATTCGTGGCGCAATGCGTTCATCGGATCAACGCGCAGAGTACGGCGGGCTGGGACGTAGGACGCCAGAAGCGCCACCAGCACCAGCACAACCCCTACTAAGGCGAAGGTGGCTGGATCGGAAGGGCTAACCGCAAAGAGCAGCTTCGTCATCAGTCGCGTGAGGCCGAAGGAAGCCAGGATGCCGATAATGACACCCGCGCCGGCGATCTTCGCTCCCTGCGCGAGAACCATGCCCAGCACATCTCCACGCCGCGCTCCCAGCGCCATGCGAATTCCGATTTCGTGCGTGCGCTGTGCGACCGAATAGGCGATGACGCCGTAAATTCCGATGGCCCCCAGCACCAGCGCCAGCGCGCTAAACACCCCCAGAAGGATCAGAGTGATGCGGCGCCCGGAAACGGAATCTTTGACCAGCTGTTGCATCGTAGCGATACCGAAAATGGGCTGTTCTTTGTCGATGGAAGCGATTGCATTGCGAATCGCCGAAGTCAGCGCGGCAGGTTCCGTTCCCGATTTCACTATCAACGTCATGTCGCTCGAGGCGTCTTGCCGGAGGGGAAGATACACTTCCAGGCGCGCGGGATTCGCCAGCCCGTAGAGCCTGGTATCGCCGGCTACTCCCACAATCGTGATCCATTGCGGCGCTTTCTTGGCCGAGGGATGGCCGAACATGAGGCGCTTGCCTACGGGATCCTGGTTGGCAAAAAATTGACGGGCTAACGTGGCGTTGATCATCGCCACCAGCGGAGCATGCTCATTATCAGCGTCGGTAAACTCGCGGCCGCGCTCGAGCGGGATGCCGAGCGTGCTAACGTATCCCGGGCTGACCTTGTGAACATCCGGATGCGGATATTTCCCTGGCGTGGGCAATGCCATGCCTTCCAACGTGATGTCGCTGCGCGAATGGGAGTCTGTCAGGGGAACGCCGGTGCCCAGGGCCGCGGCTTCCACGCCGGGCAGCTGGCGCATTTGATCCAGCGCTCGCTGCCAGAAATTCTGGATGGCGGGGTCCTTGGCGTATTGCGCCGTGCGCAAACTCATGCGCATGGTTAGCACGCGCTCGGGCCGGAATCCGGGATCCACGGAAAGCAGGCGATACAGGCTCTTCATCATCAAGCCCGCGCCCACCAGCAGAATCAGCGCGAGCGAAACCTCGGCGACGGCAAGGAAACCACGCATGCGGCTTTGTCCTCGGCCGGCGCTCAGGGCTCGGCCGCTTTCTTTCAACTCCGACTGCACGTCCGGCCTGGTGGAGTGCGAAGCCGGCGCTAGCCCGAAAACAAGCGTGCATAACACCACCACCCCGGCAGCGAAGAGCAGCACCGGGCCGTTCAGACTCACGCTCGCCCCCGCCAGCATGTCTGTGGGTATCAAGCGCGCCAGTCCTCGAATTCCTGCGAAAGCGAGCGCTAAGCTCAGAAGGCCCCCAAAAACCGCCAGTACGAAGCTCTCGGCCAGGATCTGGTAAACAATGCGGCTCCGGCTGGCGCCCACCGCAATGCGCAGTGCGATCTCCTTGGTGCGGCCGGCGCCGCGCATGAGAAACAGATTCGCTACATTCGCGCACGCGATGAGCAGCACAAAAACCGCCGCGCCAAACAGGACCAGAACCGAGGGACGCAGGTCGCTTACAAACACCTCGCGAATGGGCTGGAGCTTAACGCCGAACTGATCGTTGCTGGCAGGATACGTCTGGGCCAGCCGTACCGCGATGCCTTCCATTTCCGCGCGGGCTTGCGCGAAACTTACGCCCGGCGCCAGTCTTCCAATCGCCAGCAGATCGCCGCGGTCGCCGCGTTCGTTCGCCTCCGATGATGCGGTGGCCCACGCGCCGATCGGCTCCAGGACCTCGGTTTTCTCGATCCAGCGCAGGTTCGCCGGGAGCACGCCGATAACGGTAAAGCTGCGGCCATCCAGCGCCACCGTTCGGCCCAGGACGCTCCGGTCGCCACCGAAGTGCGACTGCCAAAGCTGATAACTCAGCAAGACCACTGGGGCCGTCCCGGCCTTTTCTTCGGATGGGTCAAAGTCGCGCCCGAGCAGCGGACGCACACCCAGCATCGCGAGGAAATTGGACGATACGGCGGAACCGCTGATGTTCTCCGGCCGATCCGCACCAGCCAGGTTGAAGTCCACGCTCGACACCGCGGCCATCTTTGAAAACGCGCGGCTCTGCGCGCGCCAGTCCAGAAAATTCGGGTACGAAACGCCCACTGTCCCAACCTTGGGCGTCGTCTCCTGAAGTACGATGAGCCGCGACGGATCCTGGTATGGCAGTGGCTGCAGCAAGACCCCGTAAACCACGGAAAATATCGCCGTGTTGGCGCCGATGCCGAGCGCCAGGGTGAGCAGGGCGACCGCGGTGAAGCCCGGAGACTTGCGCAGCATGCGCCATCCGTAGCGCATGTCCTGATAGAGAGTTTCCATCACGCGTACGCCGCGGGCTTCGCGGCATTCCTCCTTCACCTGATCGAGTCCGCCAAACTCAATCCGCGCGCGGCGCAATGCTTCGGCCGGCGTCAGACCCGAATCCACATACTTGGCGAGTTGCTGCTCGAAGTGAAAGCGCAGCTCGTCATCCAATTCTGTCTCTACTGTTGCGCGCCGGAAGAGCGAACGAACACGGATGAATAGATCGCTGAGCATGACAAAGTCCTAAACCGCCCCGAGCACCTGGGCCACCGCGGCGGTCAGCTTCTTCCAGGCATCCTGTTCTACTTCCAGCTGGCGGCGGCCGCTCTTGGTGAGCTCATAGTATTTCGCGCGCCGTTTGTTCTCCGACGCTCCCCAGCGGGATTTGATCCAGCCGCGGCGCTCCAGCCGGTGGAGCGCGGGATACAGCGATCCCTGCTGGATGCGCAGAACATCGGCCGAAATCTGTTGCACGCGCTCGGAAATGCCCCAGCCATGCTGAGGGCGAAGCGCCAGGGTCCGGAGAATCAATAGATCCAAGGTCCCCTGTGGAAGGTCGATGTGTACCGCGGACATGCCGGTCTCCTGTTTCACTTCTACAAGAGAGCATACAGGACCTCCTGTAGAAGTGCAAGGGGGATCTCAAAGATCCAGGGTAGTCGTGTTTTAGTGCACCGCCAGCGTTACGGATTGGCTCACATATCCTCCGGCGTAAATCGTGACGGGGACCGCGGCGCCCACTGGCGCGTTCTGCGGTATTTGAATATTCACCTGCGTGACGCCGGCAATCAGACCGGGCGCCTGTCCGGCGAACGCGACCGGCGCAGCCAATCCGCCGATGGTGGCGCTGATGTCCGCCAACGGGGCCGGGAATGGAGCAGTAACCGGACCGTTCAAGCCATCGCCGAGGGGTGGATTCAATGCGCCTGCGCCCGTCATATAGACCGAAACGATGGAGCCTCGCAGCGCTGGATTCGACGCCGAGTTCACAGTGGAGTCCTGATTCAGTATCGCTCCCTGGCCGCTGCCGCTCGCGTTGATGGTAAAGATGCCCGGTACCGACTCCACCACCGGCAGCTTAATCGGTCCCAGCATCTGCCCGCTGCCCAACTGGACCGTAACCAATGTCGTAAAACCTGGATTCATTTCAAACGGGGCCGCGGCGTTGAGCTGGCAGTTGGAAGAATAGAAGACCTGCGCCCGGGATATGCCAAAGCTCACTGTTGGCGTGGACGATCCGAACCCGTTCCCGAACAGCGTAACGATCTCACCCGGCGCTACCGCACCTGTCGGATAAGGTGTGACATAGCCCGGAAACAAGCTGGCAGCGTTTAACACTGACGCCAGTGTTGTCCCCGGGGGCTGGGAAAAATCGACCTTCGCGGCAAACGCGTCGGAATCGCCGCCGCCGTATTCTGTTTGAAAGGCATGCGGCGTGGTGAAGAAGACGAGTGTGTATGCCAAGCCTGCTGAGTAGAGCCCGCCTTGGCCGTCCAGAGCGAGATACGCGCCCGGGAGGGGCGACGTGGCCACCACCGCTGAGCCGGCGGAGTTGAGGACCAAAACGTCTTGATTCGGCGGCTGGGCGCAGCTGGGCTGGATGGTGGAGGAAAACGCGGCGCCCACCTCGCCCACATAGGCCTGCCCAACGGCATCGACCATGACTGGCGTGTTCGTGGAGCCGGTCAGTGTCGAGTAAATAAGATTGCCCGACGCATCGAGTTTTGTAACGAATCCGTCGGGCCCAAGTTCCGGCGGCGCATTCCGGTTGTAGCCGGTGTAGGTTGTTTGAAACGCGCCTGGCGTAGTGGGAAAGTTGGGCGATCCGGTCCCGCCGGCTATATAAGCCGCACCAGTTGCGTCCACGGCAATGCCGAGCGCGCCGTCAGCGCCGCTGCCGCCCAAGTAGGTGGAATAAAGCAGATGGCTGCCTGTGGAATCGAGCTTCGCAACGAAGGCATCGCCGAAGCGCATCGGCCCCAGATCGATTTCGCCATGCAAGGTGCGTGAGATCGCGTTCGCTGTGGTTGGAAAGTTCGGCGAAACAGTTTCGCCCGCCACCCACACGTTGCCTGCGCTGTCGATTGCGATGGCATGTGCATCATCGGGGCCCGAGCCGCCCAGGTAAGTGCTCCACGCCACGCTGCCGGAAGGAGACAGCTTGGTGATGAATGCGTTGGGACACGACGGAGCCTCGATCTCATTGCCACCCGGACATTGCCCACCGGCGTACTGCTGTTGGAAGGCTCCGGCGGTGGTGGAAAGGCCCGGCCCGGCTGCACCCGCAACATAAACGTCGCCCGACGCGTCCACGGCGATCGATTCCGCGAGTGCGTCGGTGAACGTGGAGTACAGAACATTTTGCGCCTCGGGGTTCAGCTTCACCAGTGAAAAAGAAACAAAAAATGGGTTGCCCAGGTTCTCGATCGCGAGATACATATTGCCGCTGGCATCCAGCGCGAATGCGGTAGCCTGCGAGTTGGCGAGACAAATGGAGAAGTCGATGGCGGTGCCGGACGTGTTGAATTTGGTAACGAAGGCGCAGTTATTGGTGGATGGCGCGCCGAGGCTGGTGGACGTGACCGGAAAATCCGGCGAAGAGGTGTTCCCAGCGACGTAAGCAGATCCCGTGGAATCCACCGCAATCCCGACCGCAGTATCCGCGTACGAACCGCCCAGGTAAGTGGCGTAATCAATCAGCGGCGGGGTTGCCGCTGCCATGAGCCACGCCAGCCCGCAGAGCAGCGCGATTCGCAGCAGCATGAGTCCAGTTTACTGCGGCGGTAAAACGATGCGCCGGTAGTAACGTAGCGTCGCGCCTGCGCGACATCGCGCTCCTGCCCGCGTGCTCACGCTTACGTCTTTAACCCTAGGGCTCGCCGAGAGCCCCGTTAAACGATTGACGATTAAGGTTTATCAAACGGAAGCCGATTGGTCTAATGTGCCGACTTCGATGGTGAGTAACGTGTGCGGCTGGGACGTTGTGAGAATAAGAAAAGACCACGCTGTGATCCGCCGCATTGCGAGCGCACTGTTCACGCTGCTGACGGTGCTGGGCGGAGCGAGCGTCAGCCTGGCTCAGTCCACGACGCGCGGAGCCCTCTCCCATGGCGCTCTGGAGGGTGCTTACGACTATCGCCTGGTGGGACTATCCGTCTTGATCGCGATGCTCGCTTCTTACGCGGCGCTGGATCTTGGCAATAGAGTAACGGCCGCGCGAGGACTTGTTCGGTGCCTTTGGCTGACGGGAGGTTCCGTAACCATGGGGCTCGGCGTCTGGGCCATGCATTACATAGGGATGCTCGCCTGGACTCTGCCGGTTCCTGTCTTGTACGATTGGCCCACCGTCCTGGTATCTCTGCTGGCGGCCATGCTGGCGTCGGGCGTCGCCCTGGTTGTCGTGAGCGGGCATGCGTTGGGGCCAGTCCGCATTGGGATTGGGGGCTTGGCCATGGGAATCGGCATCGCAAGCATGCACTATATCGGCATGGAAGCCATGCGCCTTCCGGCCATGTGCCACTATTCTCCTGGACTTGTGGCTTTGTCCGTCATCTTCGCCATCGCGATTTCGCTGGTTGCGTTATGGCTGACATTCCATTGGCGGGATGAAACCCGGGTGACCAACTGGCGCAAGCCGGCGAGCGCCATCTTGATGGGGGCGGCCATTCCGGTCATGCATTACACCGGCATGGCAGCAGTCACTTTCGTGCCCATGGCCATGACCGGAGGGCTGGCCCACTCGGTGGCGATCTCCTCGCTCGGCACCTGCGTAATCGGCAGCGTCACCGTGATGGTCCTGGGCCTGACCATCTTGTCATCGCTGATCGATCGCCGTTTTGCCGCCCAAGCTTTTGAATTGCAGCGACTGACGGAAGCCCTGAAACCGCAGAATGAATATCTAGAGAGAATTGTCGCGTTACGCTCACGCCAACTCGCCGATGCGCACTCGCGGCTGACGATTCTCGACAAGGCCAAGGGCGATTTCCTGCGCATCATCTCGCATGAGTTGCGCACGCCGCTCATCGGGCTGATCGGCGTCAGTGAGATGGTCCTGGAGGAACCGTCCGCGGAAGAAATAAACGAACTTCGCGATATGTTCGAGCAGTCTCGCCAAAGGATGCTGTCGCTGTTGGATGACGCATTGCTGCTCACGCAGATCGACGTGGATGGCGAGAATTTCAGATCCGCTCCGCTTTCCTTGAACGTGATTCTCGATCGGGCCATGGAACAAACCGTGGCGTTCGCTAATTTACGCGGCGTGAGCCTGCAACTGGCGCCGGCGGACTTGGACCAGGTTTGGGGACAGGAGGACTTATTGGTCAGGGGTTTCCACGCACTCCTGGAAACCGCCATAAAATTTTCAGAAAAGGACGGAACCATCCGGCTGGCGCGCGAAGTTGATCCCCATTCAATCAGGATCTTCATCGAGAGCCAGGGCAGGACCATCCCCAACTCCGCCATCGCGAAATTCTTTGATATTTTCTCGATCGGCGAAGCCATCTCACCAGGTGGGGATCTTGGATTAAGGGCGCCTGTCGCATCCCAAATCCTCTCGTTGTTCGGCGGCAAAGTGAGCGTGGTGAATCGGGAGCCATCCGGGATCCGGCTGACCATAGATTTCCCACTCGCGGCAGTTGCGCCGGACTTTTGCCCGTGGAGTCCTCCTGAAGCGCTCCCCTCGGAGAGTGCGGCCGGAATCTTAGCGCTTCAAGCGCCCTCTTCATAAAACCTCCGCGCAGCGCTGCCGGGCTACGCCGATGTCCAGCGCGCAGCAAGCAGTCCCGTGGCCTTAGTGATGTCAATGTCCGCGATCAGCAACCCCTCTTTACCGTAAGGCTGGTAGCAACGCAGCGTGCCGTCGGGACGCACCACCGCCGAAGTGGTCGGCGACCCCGCGCTTGCGACGTTTACTGTCGCGACATAGCAGGTGTTCTCCGCGGCGCGGCACAGGATCGCTTTCTCATGGAATGAGTTCGCAGGATCGGCGAAAGTCGAGGGCACATAACCGCCAGGTTCGGCTTCGTGGAAATGCGGGTGGAACACGATCTGTGCGCCGCGTCGCGCCGCCCAGCGGACCGTTTCAGGATAGCGCCAGCCTTCATGGCAGATCGAGATACCAAAAGTCAGCGCGCCGGTTTGGAAAACCCGCCTCCCGGAACCGAACGAATAGGTGCCTTCCTCGGAAGGGTCGAGTTGGACTTTGTCTTGGAATCCGGCGATCGTTCCATCCGGATTGATCACCAGCGCGGTGGCTAGCAGAGCCTTATCGACGACGCGCTCCGTGCCGAGAACAACTGCGAGATTCGCCTTCCGCGGCGGCCGCTGCAATGACGGACCAAGCGCGTTCGAGGAACGCAGGATCGGGAGGCGGCACTGACTTGCCTACCCGGTAGCCGGGAACGAAGCACTCCGGAAAGCAGATGATACCGGCGCGCTCGATGGACGCTTGAGCGATGGCTTGTTCGGCTAAGGTCACCGACTCCTCGGGAGTGGCCGGGAACCGGATATTGGCCAGTGCGATCCGAAAGCTGCTCATTCAGCTTTCATTTTAAATCCGCCATCGTACCCGGTGCTAGAATAACTCCCGCTTCAGGCTCATCTTGCATGAGACAAGACTGTCATTGTATTTGCAGGGAAGAAAATGGATTGATCCTTGGCCTGGCTGAATAGAGTTCCAGCAGCTATTTGTGCTCTTTTAGATGGGAGGCGACGAGTATGATCAAAACAATTGTGTTCAGCATCGCAGCGTTTTTGGTAGCGGCGCTACTTGGCTCGCCGGCTGCCGCGTTCACGCCGGATGGACGCCGCGGAAAATGAATCCAAGAGCGGAGAGAAACGGCCGGCCATGTACCACGTGATCGCAAACAGCTACCTGGAACTTCTCGACAAGGATCACGTTCTTCCATGCGCCGCCACTGGACGCGTCGTCATTTCTTCAGCCCCGCCTGCCAGTTCAGGACGACAGTGAGCGGCACCGCATCCCGTGTCTCTGGCACCAGGAACAAGAAGCGCTTGCCATCCGGCGAGGGCGCCCAGCGGCCAGCCGCGGCCTCGGCTGGAGCGTGAAAGAGAGCCTTCGGAGCTCCGGCCTGGAAGTCGGATGCGGTGGTCAGACTAACCGCCATCAACTTGCCTTCCAGGTCGATGTAATACAGTTCCTTCCCGTCCTGGCGCCACATGGGGCTGTCACCGCCATTGTTGGAAATCAGCCACTTGGCGCCGGAAGAGATCGGAACGCCCGATGAGAACGGTCGAACGTAAACCTCATACCGGCCCGATTCGTTCGATACGTACGCTACCCAGCGCCCATCCGGAGAGAAATGGCCGTCGCGCTCATCAAATTCTGTTCGAAGGAACGGTACAGGCTTCCGGCTCCCTTCCAGAGGAAGCAACCACAAATCATGGTTGGTTTGTCCTCCCACGGATTCGTAAAGCAGGAAGCGCCCATCGGGCGACCAACTCAAAGGGAACTTCGCTTCGTTGGATTTGATCATTTCCACGGCGCCCGCCCCGCCGGTCAATTTCATTTCGTAAAGGTCATTCATCTTACCGGCCTGAATAGACGAGAAAATGATGCTACGTCCGTCCGGAGCCCAAACCGCAATTTCAGCCTCCGACGGATTGAGGTCGAAGCGCGTGGTTGTGCCCCGTGAGATATTCAGTAACCACAGAGATTGACTTAGGTCGGGTGCGACCCGGGACACGACGGCTTGCGTGCCGTCGGGCGAAAGAGCGAGGCTACCGTATGGGCCTGGCTGCCCCACCGTGCTCAAAGCCTTGCCCTGCGCGTCAAACCAAGTGATCTGACTTTCCTTGTTTCCGAGCGGCCAGTAAGCCAGCCTTCCGTTGGCCGAAAGGGAAAACGCGGCAGTGTCCAAAAACGGTGTTACCGGTTCTTCCGTCACTCGAACGGGGTCGCCGGAAATCTTGAGATGGCGGGCGTCGAACGCCTGGGCCATGAGCGTTAGGCCGCGCATGAAAAGCAGCTGGCCGAAGCCAGGGTCGGAAGATGGGACGTAGCCAGGGCCGTAGGTTCCCTGAACAAGCTGCTTGTAATCCTGCTGCTCGGGCTTGGCATCCAGAGAGCCTAGAGTAATCGCACTATCCGAGCCCATATCGCGGACGTAGACGAAGTGACGGCCATCGGGCAAGAAATAAGGTTCGGTATGTGCGACATCTCCGTGGGCCTTATCCAGTACAGTCACGGGCGTCGCAACGCCGCCCGCGGCGGAGACCCTCATGATGGCACCTCCAAACTGCCCGAAGATAATCACGCCATCCTGGTTCCAAGAGCCGCCGACTCCCATCAAAGTCAGACTGCAGATAGTTTCCGCCGGACCGCCCGAAATATTCATCTTCTGCAGTTTTCCAACAGCGTCAAATGCGATGAACCGGCTGTCGGGCGACCAGAATAGCAGAGCACCCACGGATTCCGTTCCGGGCAGAGCCCGGATTGCGAGCGAGTTCAGGGAGCGAATCCATATCCGGGATACGCCGCCGCTGGTTGCAATAAAGGCCAACTGCCGGCCATCCGGGGAGAGCGCGAGCGCCCCGGTCAATCGCAAGGAAGGCTTCGCGGGCATGGGGATCTGGAGGCGCACGGGCTCGGCCGGAACCGCGTTCTTCGTGCGCGTCTGGTACATCCATGCGAACAGCGCTAGTACAAGCGCAGTGGCGCCGAATAACGCCCATGGCAGGACTCGACGCCAACGAGCACGCGGGGGAGCACCCGCCAGATCAGAAGGCCCGGCAGCCGCATCGCGAATCCATTCAAGTTCCAGTTTGACGTCCTGTGCAGACTGGAGACGATGGTCGGGATCCTTCGCCAAACACGTCCTGACTAGACGGTCGAGCGCCAGAGGGGTCATCGGCTGAAGCGCGCTCATCGGCGGCGGATCGGTTTCCAGAATTTTCGCGATGATGCTGGCCTGGCTCTGCCCCTCAAACGCCTTTCTTCCCGTCGCCATCTCATAGATCACAGCGCCCAGGGCAAAGATATCCGTGCGAGCATCGGTGTCCCTGCCTTCCAGTTGCTCGGGCGCCATGTATTGCAGGGTTCCCAGAATGGCCCCTTGCGCGGTGATGGAATTTGTCGCCGTCGCAAGCCGGGAAAGCGGGGCTCCCAGCGGGGATGCGCCCTGTTTCAACTTCGCCAAACCGAAATCGAGAAGCTTCGCGCCCGATTTGGTCAGCATAATATTGCCCGGCTTCAGGTCGCGATGCGTCATGCCTCTGCGATGCGCTTTGTCGAGCGCGTCGGCAATCTGAATGCCGTACTGCAACGTTTGTTCCAGCGGCAGCGGGCCTTTGATCAGCCGTGCGGCCAGCGTCTCGCCTTCCAGGAACTCCAGGACCAGATAATCCATCTCGCCGTGATGGCCAACGTCATGGAGCGTGCAAATATGGGGATGATTGAGGCTGGCGATCATTCGCGCCTCGCGCTCAAAACGGTCGCGGGATTCGGGGCTATCAGCCAGCCGCGCCGGCAGAATCTTGATGGCGACAATGCGATTCAGCCTGCTGTCGCGCGCCTGATAGACCTCGCCCATGCCGCCCGCGCCGATGCGCCCCACCACTTCGTAAGGACCCAGCTTGTCGCCGGCCTGGAGCACTTCGCTGCTCCCCGATCCCGGAGCCAGGCTTCCCGGGAAATCCACATCCACCAGTTGCGACCCGTCCGGCTGGGCGAGCATCGCCTCCACTTTCTGGCGCACGTCCGGATCTGCTTCAGCCAGTAACGCGGCACGCTCCTCTCCCCTCAGGTCGACGGCGCTCCGATACAGTTCCTCGATTTGTCTCCAGCGCTCTGGAGTCATTCCCTGTATTATTGCGCGGACTTAGGCAGCCAGCCCTAAACCCGCCCCACTAAACCAGGGCAATCATCGACAATCGCGACCATGGCCGATGCACGCGAACCTGAGCCCTATCCAATCCCGCCCGCGCCGCCAGCGCCATCAGTTCGCTCTTTTTCATTGCCGCAGCCACCGAAATCTGTCCGTCGCTGATCGTGATGTCGTGCCAGCGGAATAACCAGCGGGTGCTCGGAAGGAAATAATATGCCAGCGGGCCGCGATCCAGATCGATGGCCAGCACCGCGCGCCGCGCCAGGCCGCGAAAGCTGTGGAACAGTTCCACAATCTGATCGTTCGTGAAATGATGCAGGAACAGCGAGCTGAACACAAAATCGAAACTGCCCGGCCGGAAGGGCAAACGAAACGCGTCCGCCACCAGCTTGGGATCGGCCGCTTGCGCCAGGTGATCGGCTTTGTAATCAAGCGACGTAACCTGCGCGCGCGGATAACGCCGCCGGATGGCGGCGCCCATGTCGCCGGACGCCGCGCCGATGTCGAGCACCGAAAAGCTCTCGTCCGCCTTCGCGACGCGGCCAAATAATCGTCCTAAGACGTAATAGCCGCCCAGATAGCTATTGATCCGCGCCAGATCTCGCAGGCTGGCTCGCGCCACGTCGGGAGGCGCGTGATCCAGCATTTCCGGCACAATATGGCGTTCACTAAGGACGCTACCGCCCACTGGCACTCCCCCCTCGCACTCCCTCATAATAAGATGCGGCTGTGAGTGGATGGATATTGTCACCGGTAATCTAGGCTGGATCGAAGCGATTTGCGGTCCCATGTTTTCAGGCAAGAGCGAGGAGCTGATGCGTCGGCTCCGGCGCTCCATCATCGCCCGGAAACGCGTGCAGGTTTTCAAACCGCTCATCGACGACCGCTACTCATCCGACGAAATCGTCTCGCACAACGATCTGCGGATGAAATCGCGGGCCATTGAGAACGCCGCCGAGATGCTGCCGAATCTGGATTCGCGGACCGAAGTGGTAGGGTTCGACGAATCGAACTTCTTCGGCCCGGGCCTGGTGGAGGTGGCAACGCATCTGGCCGACAGCGGCAAGCAGGTGATCATCGCCGGCCTGGACACCGATTATATGGGCCGCCCGTTTCCGCCCATGCCCGAGCTGCTCTGCCTGGCCGAATCCATCACGAAGACCTTGGCCATTTGCATGCGCTGCGGCAATCCCGCCAAGCATACGCAGAGACTGGTGGATTCCACCGACCTGATCGTCGTGGGCGCGGTCGGAACGTACGAGGCGCGCTGCCGCCGTTGCTTTGAGCCGGGCATGCCCAAACAAGCCTTCCTGGAGTTCGCAGTTCCAAGATCCAAGCCCAAGGACATCTAAGAAACCAGGACCGGCTGAAACCGGCGGCACCGCCATCCATCCAAAGGGTTATATAACTGGTACTCTACGGATCAGAGGTCAAATGTCCATTTTCCCCAATCCCAGCCCAGGATCAGGTTCCGAGCCACCGTATTCACCTCCCCCGCCCCTCCTCAGGCCCCTCCCCCCGCGCCTCCTCCTCCGGGAGCGCCTGCTTATTATGCCCCGCCGCCGCAGTATTATCCGCCCGCCCCATCCTCCCCGCCGGCGCCGGTCAGCGAAGGAGTGGGATGGAAGGTCTGGGTTCTGTTTGGGGTGGTGGTCGCGCTGATCGCCGCCAATGTCTATCTGTACATGCAGTTGGACAAGGTGAAGAAGGATCTTACGGCTGCCAATGACACCGCGCAGTCCCGGATCGACAAACTGGAGGAAGCCGCCAACGTAAGCACGCGCAGCAATCGGCGCACGGTGGAACGAACTTCGCGACCAACTGGAGCGTGCGCGCCGGCAAGCCAGCCTGGCCGCCGGACAGGCCAAGGATGAGGCGCTTAAGAAAGTGGACGAGACCCGCGCCGCACTGGAAGCGGCTCAGGAGCGGTCCAAGCAGCAACTCTCCTCCGACATCTCCAAAGTGAAGGAGTCCGCGGATACGCAGTTTTCACAAGTTGGCAACGAAGTGACCGCGGTGAAGGGCGACGTGGCCACGACGAAATCGGAATTGGAAAAGACCGTCGCCGATCTGAAGCGAGCCACGGGCGAAATCGATGGTCACAGCGTGCTGATCGCCACTAACGGCAAGGAACTGGCGGCCCTGCAGGCGCTCGGGCGAGCGCAACTACGTCCAATTCACCATTCAAAAGTCCAAGACAACCGCAGAAAGTGGGTGACGTGGTCGATCCTTTTGAAGAGCGCAGACCCCAAGAAGAACCGCTTTACCATCGAGCTCACCGCCGACGACAAGACCGTGGAGAAGAAGGATCGCGTCATCAACGAACCGCTGCAGTTCATGACTTCCAAAGCGAAGCAGCCTTACGAGCTGGTGGTGAACGACGTGAAGAAGGACACCATCGTCGGCTATTTGTCGATTCCAAAGGTGCTGAACACCCGGAACTAGCCGCGTCAAACTCGCACGTAGGCCAGCGCGACAACTTATCCAGAGCGGGCGAATAAGCCGCCGAGGTGATCTCGGCGGTGCCGGCCCCGTTGAGTTTGAGCTTTGTGCCGGGCGCGGGCGGCTCCTTCGTATCCAGAACCAGCGGCCTCAGCACGCGATGGATCTGGCCGCGCGAGCGCACGCGCTCCACGATCTCCTGTCCCAAATAGCAGCCTTTGCTGAAGTGCAGCGCCTGCGGCTGGTTCGCTTCCTGGGCCAGAAACCGGTCGCTGATATCTTCACTGTAAGCGGGGCTTGCCGTGTTCCAGACGGACCACGCGAGCGGCTTCGGCGTCGGCCTGCTCGGCTCCCGCGGCTTCCAGCCGCGCGATCAGCGCGGCCTTTTCCGCCACTGGTGCGAAGATAAAGAAACCCGGACTGCCGGTGGAATTGAGACGCGCGACCGAACCAATCGCTCCCAATCCACAGCTCGAATATTCGGCATCCGGAATCGGCGCGCCCGCGCGCTCTAACACCTCTGCCGCTTGCGGCCCTTCCACCGCGATGGTCGCGATGGCATCAGTTGCATCTTCGAGCGTGACATCGTCGGCGATGATGAAGCGGTCCAGGTGTTGGTAGAGCGGCTCGCGCGTCTCCGGCTCGACATCCAGCAGGAAATAATCCGGGCGGCACAGGACGTTCGCGTCGGCCAGCACGCGGCCCTTGTCATTCAGGAAGAACGCGTAGCAGCCCGAGCCCGGCGTAAGCTGCTGGATGTGATTGGTGGTCATGGCGTGCAGCAGGCGCGCGCGATCCTCGCCGGTGAGTTTGATTTTGCCGCGCGCGGAGAGATCCATCCAGGCGGCGCGATTGCGGAGAGCGTCGTAGCCATTCATTTGAGAGACAGATACCTTAAGTAATCGGCGATCGCGATTGCACGATCAATCCCGAAATCACGATGCCCATGGCCGTGCGGCTGCGTCTTCGCCGGATTCGACGCGCGTACCGAGTACAGAATTGCCGAGGCGATGATATGCAGCACCAGTAGCAGCTTAATCCCCATCCACATGTGATACCCGGGCGGATAGCTGCCCTTAGTAGCGTAGTTGTAAATGCCCGAAACCAGCACTGTCGCAAGCACCGTGAATAGAAGCGGCCGAAAAGCTGATTGCGCGGCGGCGGCCAGCGCTGTTCCTCTCGGTTGGGGCGGCGGATGCGAGCGCCGGAGCAAGCACGAAACGCGCATAGATAAACCCACCGATCAGCGTGACCACCGAAGCGATATGAATCCATCGCATGCACACTCCGAGCACCGCGCTTACAGCTGGGTCCATAATTCGAGTATACGATCATGACTCCCGAGTCTCTTTCATGATTCATGAAATCCTGCCTGTCGGCGCTCTGCAATGCAATTGTTCCATTTTTGGCGACGAGACCAGCGGCGAAGCCATGGTGATCGATCCGGGCGACGAAATCGGACGCATCACGGCCGATTCTCGAGAAGCATCAGCTGCGCGTGAAGGCCATCATCGTCACGCACGCGCACATCGATCACATCGGTGGCGCGCAGAAACTGAAGGCGCTCACCGGCGCTCCGGTCTACATGAACTTCAACGATCAGGAACTCTACGATCACATCGATGTCCAGGCGCAATGGCTGGGAGTGCCGACGCCCGACAAGACCGGCGATCGACGTGAACGCGCGCGAAGGGTGAGAGCCTGAAGCTGGGCCCGGCCGAGTTTCATGTGCTGGACACGCCCGGGCACACCCAGGGCAGCATCAGCGTGTGGATTCCGGCCGAGAACAAGCTGGTGGCGGGCGATACGCTGTTCCTGGACAGCATCGGGCGCACGGATCTGCCGGGCGGGGATTCGCGGCAGATTCTGCGATCGATCCACGACAAGCTGCTGCCGCTGGACGACACGGTGGTGGTGATTCCCGGGCACGGCGCGAACACGACCATCGGCCGCGAGCGGCGCAGGAACCCGTTCCTACAGGGCCTATAACCGTGGGTCTTGCATATCACGACGAAGCGGTCGCATGTGGCAATGAGTGGGATATGATTGTTAACAGAGAAAGCCCATGACATCCACCAAGAGAGCGCACATCGTTCTGCCAGAAGAGCTGGTGCAGGAGATCGACAAAATCGCCGGCTCGCGGGGCAGGAGTGCGTTTCTGGCAGACTTGGCAAAACGCGAAATAAAGCGCCAGCAACTCTGCGAGATCTTCAAGAGCAAAGAGCCAATTTGGAAGGACGAAGATCACCCGGAGCTAAAGGACGGGGCCGCGGCTTGGGTGCGCAAGATGCGCGCTGAAAACGATGCTCGTTTCGAGAAGATTGAAAAGCAGCGCGATCGCGAGTAATGGCGATTTATCTTCTCGACACGTCGGTCATCATCGATGCTCTCAATCGAAAGCAGGGACGTTGGGAATTGCTCGCGTCCCTGGTCGAAGCAGGTGACATGTTGGCTTGTTCGGTGGTGACTCTCAGCGAGATCTTTGCAGGCGTTCGGCCCAAAGAGATCTCTCTTACCGAGCGCTTTCTAAACGCCTTGGAGCATTATGATCTGGACTCGCAGTTGGCCCGTGCCGCGGGATTGCTGAAGAATGAATGGGCTCGGAAAGGGCGGACCATTGGCGTCGTCGACATGATGATCGCGGCTACGGCGCTGGCTCACAACCTAGTGTTCATGACGGACAATCGCAAGGATTTTCCGATGCCCGAGCTCGCTCTCTACCCGCTTCCTTAAGATCGCTCAAGCCGACGCTATACTTGAATCGAGTCATGGCCGCCGAAGCTCCCGAACCCGACAAACCACCCGGCTACCAACCCACAACCGGCCGCAAGCTCTTCATGATCGGGCTGTGCATCGCCGGACTGATCTTCGTCTGGACTTATTACTACTTCGCCTGCCCGCCCGCAGCACTAACCGCCGCGCGCCTCCGTCCGCTTCCGCTTCAGCTCGCCCATCACATCCGCCACCAGCTCCTTGGCGTCCGCCAGGCATTTCGAGATCATCTGTATGTCCATGGCGGGCTTGCCGGGTTGCCGCGCGCTTTGGCAATAAACGCCGTGCTGGCCCACCAGCACCAGCGCGTCAGTCAGCAAATCCAGCGTCACCGACAGCCGTCCGCGCTCGGCGCCCATCATAAACTCTTGTTGTTCCAGCTCTTCGCGGCGCTCATCGTAGACAGACATATTGTTTCCATTGTAATTGCGCAGGCCTAAAGTCCTGGACCCTCGCGACCGATAGTACTCGCTAGGAGCGCACAGCGCGGGACGCGCTCGGACAGGAAGAAGATATTTCGCGACCCGCTGCGTTGTGCGCGATGTTCTAAGGAGAGAGGTACCACCGAAATGTTCGCAACCCGCCAGATCCTGATTTCCGCTCTCGTCTTCGCGGCCGTGCCACCGGCTGTGGTCCGTCGCCGCTTCCGAAAGCGTTCAATACGTCGGAGGAACGGTCAAGTCCATCCCGGTGAATTCAACCGGTGCCTTCAATTTTGAGGATGCCAAAGAATTTCGCTTCAAATACAACGGTTCGGAGTACAAGTTGCCCTACGATCAGATCACGGGCACCGAGATCGAGAAGGCGGAGATCCGGCGTGTGATGCACGTGTTCCCGGCCATGTCGCCCATCGCCAGCCATCGCAGGCAGACGCTGGTAATCAATTACACGGATCCCAGCGGCGCCACCGGAACTCTGAATTTCGAGTTGATGGCCTATCGGGCTCTCGACGCGCAGGAGACCATCGCCGCCAAGAGGTCCCCCGTAGCGGCTTCCAGCCCGGCATCCAGTGAATGGTGGGGCGACACGTACTGGAAGACGAAGCGCAATCAGGCCGTGTGGGAGGCACGCGAAGCTCAGAGTGGGCAAGCTAACCAAAACGCCCAGGCCGCCGCACCAACGCAACCTGGCCAGCTGGCAACCAAGTAACAGAACCGCAGAGTGCGCGTCGGGCACGGGCCACCAACCCGTGCCGCGTCTTGAGCCAACTCCCTTTTTGACGGTACGGATGCTAGTCTGATATAGCGTAGCCGGAGGCTAGCATGTCGACTGCAACCGTAATGAATCGAGCGCTCCAGGAACGTGTCGATTCCGCGCGCCAACGAACCGACTCGATCTTCAGTCTACTCAAACCCGAAGCTCTCTATTCGCGTCCCATCCCGGAACGGCACCGCCTCATCTTTTACTTGGGGCATCTGGAAGCGTTCGACTGGAATCTTATCAGCCGGAAGACGCTGGGCCTCGCCTCATTTAGCCCACAGTTCGACCAACTGTTCGAATTCGGCATTGACCCGCCGGTGGGCCAGGCGGCTACCGATCAACCCTCGGACTGGCCCGGGATCGACGAGATCCAAGCCTACAACCAACGCGTCCGCGCGCGCATCGACCAGTTACTCGATCGGGCGCCCGAGCAGATTGTTCACGTCGCGCTGGAACATCGTCTCATGCACGCCGAAACGCTCGCATACCTGTTGCACAACCTGCCCTATGACCAAAAGGCATCTTCCGCTGCCCCAATAGCCCACGCTACCAACGCGCTGTCGAATCCCATGATCGAAATCGCGCCAGGCTTCGCGACTTTAGGACAGAAACGCGGCACATTTGGTTGGGACAACGAGTTCGACGAGCACCAGGTAAATGTTCCCGGCTTCCGCGTCAGCAAGTACAAGATTACGAACGGCCAGTATCTCGATTTCGTGCAAGAAGGCCCCGCCGCGCCGCATTTTTGGACCCAACGCGGCAATCGTTTCATCTATCGTGGTATGTTTTCCGAGTTCCCCCTGCCGTTGAACGCTCCCGTGTACGTGACGCATGCGGAAGCTTCCGCCTACGCGCGCTGGGCTGGCAAGCGATTGCTCACTGAACCTGAGTTTCATCGCGCTGCTTATGAAACACCTCCAGGCGGAGAGCGTCCCTATCCGTGGGGAAACGCCGAACCCGATGCCTCACGAGGCAATTTTGATTTCCACCATTGGGATCCCGTGGACGTCAACGCCACCCCGGCGGGCGACAGCGCCTGCGGCGTATCGCAACTTGTGGGCAACGGCTGGGAGTGGACTGCTACTCAGTTCGGTCCGTTTCCCGGATTTCAACCGATGCCATTCTATCCAGGCTATTCACAAAATTTCTTCGACGAAGAGCATTACGTGATGAAAGGCGGGTCGCCGGTAACAGCGGCCTGCATGCTGCGCAGCTCGTTCCGCAACTGGTTCCGTCCCAACTATCCTTATGTCTACGCAAGCTTTCGGTTGGTCGAAGACTAAGGCCGGTGACAACGCCGCCGTGCGCGAATTCGCGTCCGACGTGCGCTCTGGCCTCGCGAAACCTCAAAAAGAGCTCCATTCGAAGTATCTCTATGACGAATTGGGCAGTTCGCTCTTTGAGGCCATCACGCATCTCCCCGAATATGGCCTCACGCGCGCTGACCAGCGTTTGCTGCGGCGCCACGCCGCCGAGATCGCGAGCCTGCTTCCTTCTCGCGTCGCGGTGATTGAACTGGGCAGCGGTGTTGGTGAGAAAACGCGCCACCTGCTCGAAGCCGTCGGCGCCCTGGATCTGCCTCAAGAGACCCGCTACTATCCCATCGACGTATCTGCCGACGCCCTGGCACGTTGCGAGCGCGATTTATCCGACATCGCCGAGGTGCATCCCCTGGTTCAGTCGTATCTCGACGGGATGGCGCGCGCCACCGCCGTTCGCGAGGCCGGAGAATCATTTCTCGTAATGTTCCTCGGCAGCACCATCGGCAACTTCGAGCGCGCGTGCGCCCTGGAATTCCTGCGCGATCTGCGCCGTGCGCTGCTTCCTGGCGACCTGCTGCTCATCGGCGCCGACCTGGTGAAGGAGCGCGACCGCATGCTGATCGCTTACGACGATCCCACCGGCGTCACCGGAGCTTTCAATCTCAACCTGCTCGGACGCATCAATCGCGAGCTCGGCGGCGATTTCCAACTGCGCCACTTCGAGCATCAGGCGCGCTGGAACGAGGAGCAACGCCGCATCGAGATGCACTTGCGCTCGCGCGTGCATCAAACCGCGAACATCGCGGAAGCCGGTCTCACGGTAACGTTTCGCGCGGGCGAAACCATCTGGACCGAGTCCTCGCACAAATTCCACCTTCCGGAGCTGGAAGCCATGGCGCAGCAAAGCGGCTTCGACGTCCACGCTCAGTGGATCGATCGGGATTGGCCCTTCGCGGAAAATCTCTGGACCGTGCGTTGAACTCGCCAAATGGCGGCGCCGCCACTCTCGAATTTCGCGACGTCTCCTACAGCATTGGCGGCAATCTCATCCTGGACAAACTAAGCTTCCGCATCGAACCGGGCCGAACGCTGGTTCTGCTCGGCCGCAGCGGCTCGGGAAAAACTACCGCGCTCAAAATGTTGAACGGCCTTCTGTTTCCCTCCGCCGGCCAGGTGCTGGTGGAGGACCGCGCCACCACCGATTGGGATCTCATTCAACTCCGGCGCAGCATCGGGTACGTGATTCAGGAAGTCGGGCTCTTTCCGCATTTCACCATCGGCGAAAACGTCGGCCTTGTTCCGCGATTGAAGGGCTGGCCGCCCGAACGCGTGGCCTCGCGCGTCGCCGAGCTGCTCCACCAGGTAGGCCTGGAACCGGCGCAATTCATCGCTCGTTATCCACGCCAGCTTTCCGGCGGCCAGCGCCAGCGGGTGGGCGTAGCGCGGGCACTCGCGGCCGAGCCGAAGCTCCTGCTTTTCGACGAACCCTTCGGCGCGCTGGACCCGGTTACGCGCGTCGAATTGCAGGACCAATTCCTGGAACTGCGGGACCGTGTTCGGAAAACCTCCATCTTCGTCACGCACGACGTTCGCGAAGCTCTCCGCCTGGGCACCGAAATCGCGCTCCTCGATCATGGCAGACTGGAAGTTCTGACCACACCAGCCGAATTCGCAAAATCGAGCGGTCCGGAAGCGCACGCTTTCTTGGCCACACTATGATCCCTCCCTACCTGCTGCAGGAAATGGCGCAGTTGACCGGCGAGCACTTCATCCTGGTGCTGAGTTCCATGGCCATCGCCGTCGGCGCCGGGCTGCCTTTGGGCATCCTACTGACGCGCCGCGCGTCCCTGCGCACGCCGCTGCTCGGCTTCGCCAACGTGATGCAGACCATCCCGAGTCTCGCGCTATTCGGCTTCTTGATCCCGATTCCCTTCATCGGCGGTATCGGTAAACGGACCGCCATCGTCGCGCTGGTGCTATACGCGCTGCTTCCGATTCTTCGCAATACGCTCGCCGGAATCCTGGGCGTGGACCGGGCGGTGCGCGAGTCCGCCATCGCCATGGGGATGACCGACCGTCAGCTGTTGTGGGAAGTGGAACTCCCGCTGGCGGCTCCCACCATCATCGCCGGCGTTCGCATCGCCACCGTCACCACCATCGGGACGGCCACCATCGCGGCCGCCATCGGAGGCGGCGGACTCGGCGTCTTCATCTTTCGCGGCATTGCATCGGTGGATACTACACAGATCCTGGCCGGCGCGATTCCCGCGGCTCTGCTCGCGCTGCTCTCAGACGGAGGCTTCAGTTGGATCGAACGACGCTTCTCCCTCTCCTAGCCGCCTCGCTGCTTGCGGGCTGCGGCGCGCGCACCCATATCGTGGTCGGCTCCAAGAATTTTACCGAGCAGCTGATCCTGGGCGAGATCATCGCGCAGCACATCGAAGCCCGAACTCATCAGCCCGTCGAGCGCAAGCTCGATTTGGGCGGAACGCTGCTGGCGCATCAGGCGCTGCTGGCGAAAGATATCGATCTGTATCCGGAATACACCGGCACTGCATTTACCAACGTGCTCAAGCGCAGCGGCGTCACCGATCCCGCGGTGGTTCTGGAGCAAGTGCGCGCGGAATATTCGAACGGCTTTCACCTCGACGTTCTCGACCCTCTGGGCTTCGACAACTCATTCGCGATGACCATCCGCGGCGATGACGCGCGCGCCCGGCATCTGGAAACGCTCAGCGACGCGGCGGCCGATCCCTTGGGCTTCACGCTCGGCGCGGGCTACGAATTTCTGACGCGCCCCGACGCCTACGGCGCGTTGAACCGCGCGTATTCCATCAAATGGACTTCAGCGCCCAAGAGCATGGACCTCGGCCTTCTTTATCAGGCGCTGGAACAGAAACAAGTGAGTATGGCCGCCGCCAACACTACCGACGGGCTGTTGAACAAGCTGGACGTCACCGTGCTGAAAGACGACAAGCACGTGTTCCCGCCCTATCAGGCCTGCATCGTCGTTCGCCAGGATTCGCTCGCGGCGTATCCGAATCTGCGCGCGATTCTGTTGGAGCTCTCGGGCAAAATCTCCGACACCCAGATGCGCGCCATGAACTATGCCGTGGACGCCCAGCATCGCCCCGCCCGCGACGTCGCGCGAGACTTTCTTCTGAACCGCGACCAACCGAGCCGCGACCAACCGAGCCGCGACCGTTAGGGAGCGGTCAGTCTACCTTAACCGTCTGCCTCACCCGCGAAATCGCCCGCACCAGCTTCCGATACGGCGCTTGCTCCAACCCCGAATACCCGATCCATTCTCCATCGCTCGCTGTTGAATAATGGGTCGAATAATGCCAGCGCGCCAGCAGCGCCAGATGCTCCTGCTTCTCCGCGAGCGGCGGGGTCACTGGTTGGATAGCCGCCACCAGTTCGCGCAGGCGATGATCGAGCGAAATGAGTGATGTCAGCGGAAACTGCACCGGCGCTTGCCACGCGCCCTGGCAAACAAACCACAGCAGCACGCTGTCCGCCGCCAGGCTGGGCGTGACGGCCACGCCATACAGACGATCGATATCACACGCCAGATCGCCGCGCAGCGCGAGCACGGATTGAATTCGCTCCAAGCGCTTGTGCTGGCGCGCCGCCTCTTCGAAGTTCATCTCCACGCTCAGCCGGTCGCGCGCGGCCGAGGCTACGCTGACGAGCGCCGCGCCGTTGCCCGCCAGGAATTCCTCCACCCGCTCCACCTCGCTCAAATATTCTTCGTCGGCTCACCACCTGCTGGCACGGGCGCAGGCAGCGGTTCATCTCGCCGTAGATGCAGCCCGGATGCTGCGGGCTCGGCTCCAGATTCTCCTGGCAGCGGCGTATCTGGAACAAATCCAGAAACTGGTCTTGGAACAACTCGGCCGCGGCTCGCGATTGGAACGGACCGTAATGGAGTGCGCGGCCTGCGCTCAGACGCGTGCTCACCTGCGTCCGCGGAAATTCGTTCGCCAGAATCAGCTTCACGTAGGCCGGCATCCGCAGCTTCACCATGCGCAAATAATCATCCGGGAAATAGCGGCGCGCCAGCGCGTAATGCAGCAGCATCGATTCAAAACGCGACCCCGTCGGCCAGTATTCCACCCGCGTGGCTACCTCCCGCAGATTGAGCGACCGCCGCGGCGCGGCGCCCGGAATCGATGGGCTTGAAGATCCGCAACAACCGGCGCCGCAGCATGCTGGTCTTGGCCAGGTACGCCGACCGATCGCCCGCCCAAACCACGAACACTGCGTCCGCGTTCGGAACTTCGCCCACGCTGGCATCCAGGTTTTCGCGCTCGATGATTACCGGATCGGGAACCTGCATCCGTTCTTAGTTTCGCGCGTCTGGCGTACAATTTGCTTTGGTGGCGCCGCCCCGTCCTTCCATCCGCAAACAAACATCCTTCCTTGTGTTGTGTGGGGCCGTTGCTGTCGTCTCTGCTACGCTGCTGGTTTATTCGCAGACCGAAGCCATGGTCTGGGACGAGGGCTTTCATCTGCTCGCCGCCCAGCTGATCAAAGCCGGAAAGACGCCCTATCTCGACTTCTGCTTCCCGCAGACCCCTTTCAACGCCTACTGGAACGCGGGTTGGATGCTAGTATTCGGCGACAGTTGGCGCGCCGTGCATGCGCTCGCCACGCTGCTCACGGCCGGAGCCATTCTGCTTGACGGCGGACTTCGTTTTTGTGCGCTTTCCCGTGCCCCATTGGCGGCTCGCCGCCGCCCTCACCGCCGCAGTCGTCATGGGTCTGAATGAACTGATCGTTCAATTCGGCACTGTGGGCCAAGCTTACGGAATGTGTCTGTTCTTGATGGTCGCGGCATTTCGCCTCGCCATTTTGGCCGCGGACCGGAACCTGGCGTGGTGGTCGGCGTCGGTTGGCTTTCTGGCAGCCGCGGCAGCCGGTTCTTCCATGCTGACGGCGCCCGTGGGTCCGGTGCTGCTTGTTTGGATCCTGCTGTACAACCGATCAGGAAGCCGGCTGCGCAAATTCGCCGCCTTTGTAACTGGAGCTGTGGTGGCGTTTGTCCCCGTGTTTTGGCTATTCGCCCGGGCGCCACGCCAAGTGCTTTTCAACCTTGCCGGATACCACATGTTCTACCGCAGCGTGGCCTGGGACGACGTCACTCAACACGACTTGGAAGTGCTCGCCTCCTGGGTGGACTCAACCCCAGCCCTGCTCTTGGGATTGCTGGCCGCGGCGGGCGTGGTCTTCACTATCAGGAACCAGCCCGATCGCCGCTGGCGCGAGCAATTGTATCTGTGCTGCTGGCTGTCGGCCGCTCTGGCGCTCTTTATCTCCACCGCCCATCCGACGTTTGAACGCTATTTCCTCATGCTGGTGCCGTTCCTCGCGATTCTCGCATCCGTCGGACTTTGTGAAATCGGTGCGCGGCTGGACCCTCAGGGACGGCCCTTCTGGCCCGTGCTTGTGGTGACGGTCCTGCTGTGCCTGATACTGGCGAAAACGTTGTATGACAGACGCGGCTCCTACACCTGGAGCGATCTGGAAGACGTTGCCCGGCAGGTTGAGCAGGTAACCGCGCCCCAGGCGTCGCTATTAGCCGACGAGCATATCTATTTCCTGACGCGCCGTACTCCCCCGTCGGGTTTGGAGTTCCCCGATTCGCTCAAGTTGAACTTGCCGCCCGACGTCGCCGCCTCGCTGCACATCATACCCAGAGCGGAGCTTGTCAAACGCGTCCAGGCCAGGATGTTCTCTACCGTGCAGACCTGCGCGGAAGCCGACGACGAAAGGTTCCAAGTACTTAACGTGCCGCCACTCTATGCCAAGAAAGCCGTGGTCCACGAGTGCCGGATCTTTTGGGATAGAGTACCCGCCGGCGCTTCCGCCCCCGCCGATCCCCAGAAGTAATTCGGGCAGGGTCACCGCCTTCCTCTTGACAACTTCGATATTTCTGCTATTGTCGAACTATGCCCGCAGCCAAGTCGAAGAATAGCGCCGAGCAGGTGGCCAAATACGCCGACATGTTTACGGCCATGGGAACCGAACCGCGCCTGCGGATTATGCAGCTCCTGCTCTCGGCCCATCCGGAAGGCCTGGTGGTCGGTGAAATCCAAAGCGAGTTGGGTATTCCGAATTCAACGCTTTCGCACCATCTGGAAAAACTGAAGAACGAGGAGCTGGTCAAGGTGCGCCGCGAGAGCACGTTTCTCTGGTACACCGCCAACACGGAGGCCTTGCAGGAACTGCTGGGCTTTCTCTACGCGGAATGCTGCACGCGCAACAAGGCCGTCAAACCCGAAGCTATCGTTCGACTTTGCAAATAGAGCCCCGGCCAGGAGAATCATGGAAATCAAAGAGATCGTCAAAGAGAAATACGGCCAGGCCGCCTTGCGCGTCACCACGGGCGGAAGCTCCTGTTGCGGAGCGCAGCGCGAGCCTCGACGGCTGCTGCGTCGACCCGATCACCTCCAACTTGTACGATGCCGCCGAGACCGGGCAGACTGCCCGAAGAAGCCGTGCTCGCTTCGCTCGGCTGCGGCAATCCGACCGCGCTGGCGCAGCTCAATGCCGGCGAAACCGTGCTCGATCTCGGCTCGGGCGGCGGCATCGACGTGCTGCTCTCCGCCCGGCGCGTCGGGCCCACCGGCAAAGCCTACGGCCTCGACATGACCGATGAAATGCTGGCGCTGGCCCGCGAGAATCAGCGCAAGGCCGGCGTAGAGAACGTCGAGTTTCTGAAGGGCGAAATCGAAAATATCCCGCTGCCCGATAATTCGGTCGATGTGGTCATTTCCAATTGCGTGATCAATCTCTCAGCCGACAAGGACCGCGTGTTGCGCGAGGCCTTCCGCGTCTTGAAGCCGGGCGGCCGCTTTGCCGTCTCCGACGTCGTGGTCCGCGGCGAAGTGCCGGCAGAGGTGCGCCGCAGCATGGAGATGTGGGTCGGCTGCATCGCCGGCGCGCTGCACGATCACGAATACGTCGGCAAGCTCGCCAAGGCCGGTTTTGACGACATCGACATCGAGCCGACCCGCGTTTACAGCATCGAGGACGCGCGGCAGTTTCTGACCGGGCGAAGGCATCGACGTGGACGCGATCGCGCCGCAGGTGGAAGACAAATTCATGAGCGCGTTTATCCGTGCCGTGAAACCGACTCCGAAGGAGTGCTGTGGCCCGGCGTGCTGTAGCTGAGGCGCTCGGAACGGCCTTCCTGCTGGCCGCTGTCGTCGGCTCCGGCATCATGGGCGAACGGCTGGCCGGGGGAAATGTCGCGATCGCGCTGCTCGCCAATACGATTGCAACCGGCGCCATGCTGGTCGCGTTGATTCTCACGTTCGGCCCGATTTCCGGGGCGCATTTCAACCCGGCCGTCACGCTGGCCGACGCTTCGCAGGGCGGTTTAGCCTGGCGCGAAGTGCCGGCTTATCTCGCCGCTCAGATCGCCGGCGCTTTCGCCGGCGTCGCCGCCGCTCACCTGATGTTCGGCGAGCCGGTGTTTTTCGCTTCGCGCCACGTCCGATGCCGGCAGCGCCCAGCTCTTCAGTGAATTTGTCGCGACGTTCGGGCTTCTCTCGGTCATCTGGGGCTGCGCCACGCTCGCGATCCTCCGCCGTGCCGTTCGCGGTCGGCGCCTACATCACCGCAGCGTACTGGTTCACCGCCTCCACTTCGTTTGCCAATCCCGCCGTGACGCTGGCCCGCGCCGCGTCCGATACGTTCGCCGGCATCCGGCCGGCCGATGCGCCGGGGTTCATCGTGGCGCAGCTCGCGGGCGCCATGGCCGCAACGCTCTTTTCCGCTGGCTGGTGCCGTCGCTGCCGAAGACGCCGAAGGTCGTTGCCCACCCTCAAGGAAGCACCCATGCCCGCTAAGAAACGAATCCTCATTCTCTGCACTGGAAATTCAGCCCGGAGCCAGATGGCCGAAGGCCTGTTGCGCCACGACGCGGGCGACCGCTTCGAGGTGTTCAGCGCCGGCACCAAGCCGAGCCAGGTTCGGCCCGAGGCTATCGCCGCCATGCGCGAACTGGGCATCGACATTTCCGGCCAGCGTTCCAAGAGCGTCGACGAATTCACCGGCCAGCAATTCGATTACGTCCTGACCGTGTGCGACAACGCCAAAGAGAGCTGCCCGATTTTTCCCGGCAACACAGTTGCCATTCATCACAACTTTGAGGACCCGGCCGCCGTCCAGGGTTCCGAAGAGGAGCGGCTGGCCGCGTTCCGGCGCGTCCGCGACGAAATCCGAGAGTATCTTCAGGAGTTTCCTGCGATCTGAACTTCCGCGCGACTGCGCGCAAGGTGTCCACCGACCAGCACGGCGATCGGAGAGAGAAGAACGATCGCCACGTCAGCTTCTAGATAAGGGCGGAACCTAGGCTGGTCAATCGAGTCGATCAAAAGACGAAGCAGGGTTGGAAACACCTGTACCAATAGCACAATAGACTGCAGGGCGGCGAAAAGGAGCACGAAAGTAGCCCGGTGGTCACGATGGAACCGGCCTACGATCCACCCGCCGAACATGAAAACAATCATCGGCAGCAATAGAATCCAAAATTCGCTCAAGAAAGGCAACCGCCAGGGCGTAAACACCGAAATGCGGAGCATGGCAAACCAGTGCGAACTTAACGCTCTGATGAGCGCAAAATAGCTAAGCGAGACCGCTACTTCTCCTGCAATGAGGGCTCTGATCGTCAGTAATTTGTGACTGAAGATTTCTTTGGCAATGGTGAACGCAATTGCCGCCAGCACCTGTCTCCAGAGCCAGGCAGTTCTTTGGCCGCCCGAATATTCCTCGGTCAGGTCGCCGGCGAGGGCCGGATTGCTCTCTGGGACTTTGAAAACCTTCAGTAGCCAAATGGCCGCCGCAGGTAGACGGGGCGTTTTCATGCAGTATCTCCTTGAAGTCCAGGCACGCCTCGCCACAATCTGACAAGAATGCGTTGTGTCTCCCGGACTCTCCTCAGTCCTTGGGCCGTGACGCTGAAGTATCGTTTCGCCCTGCCTCCCCTTTCCGGCGTAGGGTCCGCCAATACGGATGAGACGAAACCCTTCTCTTGAAGCCTCTCCAATGTGGCGTAGACATTTGCGAGGGACACTTCGCGGCGGCCCTGCACCTTGAGTTCCCGCGCGATGGGGACCCCGTATGCGTCCTCCCCCAAGCGCAAGACCACGAGCAGGATCATCAGTTCGAAATCTCGCAGGTGGGCGCCCTTATCCATATATTCAAGTATCCTGAATATATCCGTCCAGCGCAACCGCCCCCCCACAATGTGCCTGTCACGCCAATCCCCAACTTGCCAACCCCCAATCCCCGTTCCCGTGTGTTACCTATAAGAGCAACAGCTCTCCCCCGACAAAGGCCGTTCGCAACGAACATGGATTTCGCCGAGCAAGTAAAATCGTCCGTCGACATCGTCAAAGTCATCGGCGAATACGTGCGCCTGAAGAAAGCCGGCGGCTCGCCGCGCTACACCGGCCTGTGCCCCTTCCACACCGAAAAGACGCCGTCGTTCTCCGTCCACTCTGGCCATCAGTTTTACCATTGCTTCGGCTGCAACGTGAGCGGCGACGTTTTCAAGTTCGTCATGGAAATCGAGCGCATCAGTTTCTTCGAAGCGCTCAAGCTGTTGGCCGAGCGCAACGGCATGTCGATGCCGAAGCGCGAATACGCGGACGCGGAAGCCAAGCTTCGCGCCGCGCTGATGGAAATGCATGAGACCGCGGCTCGCGTGTTCCAGAGCAATTTGAATGGACCGGCGGGCACGCAGGCGCGCCAGTATCTCGCCAGCCGCAATGTAACTCCCGAGCAGATCGCCGAGTTCGGGCTCGGCCTATCAGATCCCTCCGGCAACCAGCTGGTCCGGCAGTTTGAATCCTCGCGCTTCGCACCGGAGCATCTGGAGCAATCGGGGCTCGTCGCTAAGCGGCAGGAGGGCGCCGGCTTCTACGATCGCTTTCGTGGGCGGCTGATGTTTCCCATTCACAATGAATCGGGGAAAGTGATTGGCTTCGGTGGCCGCGCGCTGCGTCCCGGCGAAGAGCCCAAGTATCTGAACTCGCCCGAGACAGCGCTGTATCGCAAGAGCTATGTGCTTTACAACCTGCATCGCGCCAAGGATGCACTGCGCAAGTCGGATTATACGGTGCTGGTGGAAGGCTACATGGACGTCATCGGCGTCTACTCGGCGGGCGTCCACAACGTAGTGGCCAGCTGCGGAACGTCGCTGACTAACACGCAAGTGCGCATTCTGAAGCGGCACTCGGACAACATCGTAGTGAATTTCGATCCCGATAACGCTGGAGCCAGCGCCACTGAGAAGTACATTAAAGAGCTGCTTGACGAGGGACTGCGGGTGCGCGTGCTGGAACTCGACGGCAATCTCGATCCCGACGAGTATGTGAAGGCCTCGGGCGTCGAAGCCTATCGCCAGCGCCTGGAAAAAGCCCCAGTTTACTTCCATTGGCTGGCCGATCGCGCGCGCCAGAAGTTCGACATGCGGACTGTGGAAGGCCGAATGGACGGATTCAAGTTCCTGGCGCCCGCCATCCAGCGCATCTCGGACCGCCTGGAGCGCTTTGCGGTCGCCAACGACGTGGCCGATTACTTAGGCGTGGATGAGAAGCTGGTTCGCGACCATTTCAGTAAGAGCGCGGTGGAGCATTCCCCCGCCGCGCGGCGTCCGGAGTTGCCCCCTAACGAGCGCCTGCTGCTCCATTCGTTACTCGCCAGTGAGTTGGCCCGGGCCCAGGCGATTCCGGAATTACGCGGCATGCCGGTGGTAGACCGGTTCGTGTCCCGCAACGTGTTTCAGGCCCTGTTTGCAATGCATTCCGATGGTGGTCCGTTCCGCTTCGCCGACCTGGAAGGCCGGCTTTCCGACGCCGACCGGGACCTATTGTCGTCGGTCGTTTTTGCCGATGAAGTACTAGAGGAGGGGAAGGCCTCTGAACAGGCTTTAGCGTGCCTGCGCAGTCTTAAGTCACAGGATCCGAGGTCCGAAGCAGCCGCTCTCCGCGCTCGGATCAAGGCCGCCGAACGCCAGGGGGATTTCGAGGAAGCCATGCGGCTGGCTAAGGAATTGGACCAGAGATCTCGTGCCGCCAGTGCCACCCCAAGGTAACGAATGACATCTTTGAAGACCACTGGAAAACTGACTGCGGTGGGCCGGAGAGCCCGAACACGATGTTGTACACTGAATGAGATCAGGGTCGAGCGCCAAGGGTGCGATCGTGCAGCCTCCAATGAATGGGCAGATCGCTCGCGCCGTGCTCCGTGTTGCGCGGGTTCCCTAAAGGTTTCGCTGGTGCGCCCAGTGGCAACAAATGACAAGTTCGGCCGGTTAAAACAACTCATGGAAGTGGGCAAAGAAAAGGGATTCGTTCTGTACGACGAAGTCAACGAGCTGCTGGCCGAAGAATTTCCCTCAGGCCGCGAGTTCGAAGACCTGCTCACAGATCTCGACAGCGCCGGCGTCGAGATTCTGGAAGAGCCGAAGCTCGACTTCGAGAAATCGAAAGAAGAACCCGAGGATTTCGGCGACCTCGAGCTAACCCAGGAAACCGGCGACAAAACCAACGATCCCGTCCGCATGTATCTGCGCGAGATGGGTACCGTCCCGCTGCTCACGCGCGAAGGCGAAATCGAGCTCGCCAAGCGCAACGAACGCGGCCAATGGGCCGTGCGCAAGGCGCTGTCGCGGTCTCGCGCTGGTGATCCGCGAGATCATTCAACTGGGTGAGGATCTGCAGCGCGGTGTCACATCCGTGCGCGATGTGCTGGTGCTTCCCGAGTTCGTCATCACCGACGAAGACTTTACCGGTCAATTAAACGATCTGCTCGCCCAGATCGCCGAAATCGAGAAATATTACAAGAAGAGCCAGCAATTCCGCCAGAAACTGCAAGCCGTCTCGCGCCAGATGAAGCCCAAACAGCACCGCGGGCTGCGCTACGGCCTGGCGCGCAACATGGTGCAGATCTCGCGCATCATCCGCAACATCGGGTTCAGCACCTCGGTCCGCCGCAGTTTGGCCGGGCGGCTGCGCGCTTCGGTGGACGAGCTCAAGCCGCTGGAACGGGAAATCGCGAAGATCCAACGCAAGCTCGAAGAGCCCGCCAACGGCGCTCATCCGGCGCGCGATCTGCGCAAGGAACTGCGCCAGTGCGGCCAGCGCATCCAGCAGTTGGAAGAAGAATGCGGAGCCAGTGCCACTGAGCTGCGGCGCACGCTGCAAATCGTCGAGCGCGGCGAGCAGGAAGCGGAAACCGCCAAGAAACAGCTCATCGAAGCCAACTTGCGCCTGGTGGTTTCCATCGCCAAACGTTACACCAATCGCGGCCTCCAGTTCCTGGATCTGATCCAGGAAGGCAATATCGGCCTGATGAAGGCCGTCGACAAGTTCGATTATCGGCGCGGCTACAAGTTCTCCACCTACGCCACCTGGTGGGTGCGGCAGGCTATCACGCGCGCCATTGCAGACCAGGCCCGCACCATTCGCATCCCGGTGCACATGATCGAGACCATCAATAAGCTGGTCCGCACACAGCGTATGCTCCAGCAGGAACTCGGGCGCGAACCTACCACCGAAGAGCTCTCCGTGAAGATGGAGCTGCCGGTGGGCAAGGTTCGTAAAGTGCTGCGTATCGCTCAGGAGCCCATCTCACTCGAGACGCCGGTGGGTGAAGAAGAAGAATCCCACTTGGGCGATTTCATCGTGGACCGGCGCGTGGTATCGCCGTCGGAAGCCGTAATCAACTTGAACCTGCGCGAGCAAACTGCCGAGGTGCTCAAGACCCTCAGCCCGCGCGAAGAAAAAATCATCAAAATGCGCTTCGGGCTGCAAGATGGCAGCGAGCACACGCTCGAAGAAGTGGGTCAGCACTTCGCCGTTACCCGCGAGCGTATCCGCCAGATAGAAGCCAAGGCGCTGCGGAAATTGAGGCATCCCAGCCGCAGTCACCGCTTACGCGCATTTTTAGACACTAGCCTTCACGAATAAATTTCCCTTACCTGCTCCCGTATCCTATCCGGCACCAGATGGTCCCAGGGTTCGCCCCGCGCGATTCGCTCCCGCACTTCGCTGGACGAGACTTCTTCGATCCCGCTCCGCACATTCAATGCGTGGATTCGGTGGCGATATTCCGCGGGCGCCGAAAACTTTCCGCCACGCGGCGCTACCAGAAGTTCAAACTCGCGTAGCATTTCTTCCACTACGCCCGCGCGCCCATAATCCCAGTGCAGGATCCGCTCGGCCGCGTCGCGCCCGCAGATGAAAGACAGCCGGGTGTCCGCGGCATAATGGTCGCGGCACTCGCGCGCGATATCGATGAACAGTCCTTGCCCGCTGGAAGCGATGGAGTGGGGGATGGGCAATCCGGCGGCGTCCAGCATTTCCATTCGTTGCTGGAACGTTGCACCACAGTAGTCCTTATGGGGCAATACTCGCGGGACGACGCAAACGATCAGGTCCACAAACTGGCTGGCCGCTTGAGCCAGTTCGATATGCGCCACGGTAGGCGGATTAAAGCTTCCTGCCAGTATCCCGACCTTATTCGGCTTCACAGAACTCTGGCGGTAGAACTCCAAGCCCTTCCAGTATAGAGGCTGGCGTGGCAATGCCTTTAGGTGCCGTGATTTAGCAAGATAAGGCCCCTCTTAGAACAAGGTAGGGTGAGTCACCTAGAGATATAAAAGCACTTTGGTTCTAGAGTGAATATATATGCTGTACTGGATTTGTCCTGAGTGCGGCCACGAATGTTCGCCCGCAATCCGGGAATGTCCTACATGTACGGCGCCTCCGGCGGGCGTCACGCCACTCGTCAGCAGCCCAGGCGCCACCAGCCCAGGCCCTTCCAATAATGAGCTGCTCTCGCTCGCTCAGAACTTCCAGTCTGCGTCCTCCGTCGGCCTGCTAGCGCCACCGGCCATGGTCCCGGTCCAGCTGTCGATGAAGGAAGAACCGGTGGAAGCTGCCCCACCGCGGGAACCGGAGCTGTCGCGTTATCTGGCGCCGCTCGATTGTGAGACCATCCAAGCCGCGCGCCCTCGCCTTTGGGATCCGATGAAGGTCAACCCGGCGCCGGTCCCGGCTCGCATTTCGTCCCCGGCGCTTGCCACCGCCGCGGCAACTTGCGCGAAAGTTGGCCTGAAGCCCGCAGGCCCCCAGCCGGCTGGCGAAATCAAATTCCGAGTCGCGAGCGGCGGCGATACGGAGGCGTTCGATCAGCTTGCCGAGCCGCTGTTTTCGCGCCGTCAATCCGTCGCTTTTGTGCGCGCTGAACTACCCATGGCCGAGCGCGGCGGGCTGGCTCTCGCGGATCTTACTGAGGCGCCGGCTGACCCAGGTGACGCACGGTTAAAGCCGGTGGTTCCTTATCGAAACGGGCAGCCTGGTCACGGGATTTCCGCGCCGCTGGCTTACCGAACGAACGGCCCGTCCCTGGTGGCCTCCCGCTTGAAACTCGCGGGCGAATCTCTCGTCGATCTGATGAACGCTCTGAAGGCCTCCGCTGAGGAATTTGATCGGGCGGCCATAGAAGCGCTTCAGTCATCTTTCCTCGAGGAACCGGCGATGGGTCTGCTGTCCGCTCCAGAGGAAATCGTGGCTTCTCCCGCGCCTCCCGCCGAGCAATTCATGCGCGCGCAGAAACCGATTTTCACAGCAATAGCGCCTGAGAACACCAGCGCCGCGGCGGTGATGATTGGGCCACAAGGGCCGACGCTGGCCGGTCCCAGCCTTCCGCCGCAGCTTCTCAACTTCCATAAGAATTCGAGCTTGCGGGGCAATCGCAGACGGATGCCCACCTGGCCGCTCGCCCTGCTGGTAGTCCTCGCTGTCTTCTTAGGCGGGGGAAGTCTGTACCAATATCTGACGCAGGATCGCGATGCCAAGGCGGTTTCCGCGGCCGCGCCGGCGCCAAGTTCCAAGGCCGCGCCCGCGCCTCGCGTACGCGTGGTGGAGGAGCACCCCGCCGCCAGATCGGTGGAAGTGGCTGGCGTACGCGTCGTTTCGGGACCCAACAAGAAGCCGCAACTGGAGTACATCGTGATCAATCACTCGTCGAACGAACTCACCGGCTTGAATGTTCGCATCGCGGTTCGGTCCGTGGAGGCGCTGGCGGACGCGCCTTTGTTCAGCGTCTCGAGCATCGTCGCGTCGCTGGGCCCGAATCAATCCAGGGAGATCCGCACGGACCTGGATCCCTCGGTCCAACCGTCGGCCATTCCTGACTGGCAGTCCCTGCGCACCGAAGTACTCGTAGCTCGTCAGTAAGAAGCCGCTCGTCAGTAAGAAGCCGCTCGTCAGTAAGAAGCCGCGTCGTCAGTAAGAAGCCGCTCGTCAGTAAGAAGCCGCTAGACAGTAACGCCCGGTGGGCGTGCGATGATAGCGGCGTGGCTCAGAAAGTAAGTCGCCCCAAAACCAAGGCGGAACGCGCGGCGCGCCTGCGCAAAATCCTCAAGATCCTCGACGAACTCTATCCCCACCCCAGCGTGCCTCTCAACCATAGTAATTGCTGGGAGCTGCTGGTGGCCACCATTCTCTCTGCACAATGCACCGACAAGCGCGTTAACGAAGTGACGCCCGGCTTGTTTAAGAAATATCCCACTATCCAGGATTTCGCTTCCGCGAACCAGGCGGAGCTGGCCGGCGACATTCGTTCCACGGGATTCTTCAATAACAAAGCCAAGTCGGTGATTGGCGCGGCGCGCAAGATCCTGGCGGATTTCTCCGGCGAAATTCCCAAAACCATGGAGGAGATGTTAACCATCCCAGGCGCGGCGCGCAAAACGGCGAACGTGGTGCTGGGCGGCTGTTACAACGTCCATGAGGGGATCGTGGTGGACACGCACGTGCAGCGCAACGCGCAGCGTCTGGACCTTACGAAGAATACCGATCCGGTGAAAATCGAGCAGGACCTCATGAAAATCATCCCGCGCGAGAAATGGTTTGAGTTTCCCCTCCAGCTCATCTTTCATGGCCGCTCGCTGTGCGTGGCGCGCAAGCCCAAGTGCGCCGAGTGCAAACTGAATCCGCTGTGCTACGCGAAAGACAAAACCACCTGAGCCGCGACCATACCGAGCCGCGCGCGTGAGCAAGCGGTTTCTATAAATGCCGCTTCAAATACGAACAGATGTGATACCCGTCGATGAACTTGAACGGCGTCTCACCCAACGTATAATGCCCGCACGGCAGCACCACCACTTTATGATCCACCGAGTGTTCCCGCATCCTGGCTACGATGTCTCGCGACAGCTCCGGAGGAAAAGTCGTATCGTAAGCGGTGTAAATGAACAACGACTTTTGTTTCTTGGCCGCGAATTTTTCCATGTAGTTCACCGGTGAAACCGCCATCCAGGCACGCCGCAGCGTGTCCAGATCGATATGCTGTTCCAGAGCTCTGGCGAATGTGCTGCGTCGAAAGACCGGCCCACACCACGTCGGCTACGTACGTGGAGCAGTGGTTAAATACGTTAACGGAAATCGCGCTCATCGTGTGCGCTCGCCAGGCACGCGTAGGCCGAACCCAGGCTGGTGCCGACGATCCCCAGGCGCTCGAAGCCCTGAAGCTCCAGCCAGTCCAGGCAACAGCGCACGTCGATCACGGCCTGGCGCGCGGCATCCATGGTGCGGCAGATGTTGGCGGAAACAGCATAGTCGGCGCGCTTCAGCTCGGCGGGCATGCGGTAATCGTGATAGGGCAGGCTGATTCGCAGCGCTGAAATACCCAAGCGGGCCAGTCCGCGGCAAAGCGCGATGGTGACCATCGGCAGGACGCGTTCCAGTGCGGCAACAGCACCACGGCTTTCTTCGCGCCGCCTTTGGAACCGGCCGCCGGGAACCATTGTGCGTGAACCAGGTTGTTTTCAGGATACGGCGTCCGCACCGGTGAATGAAAACGCAGAATGCCGTCGCGCAGCTCAAAATCGCTCGGACTCTCATAGCCGTAGAATTCGTCGCTTTCGAGCATCGCCAGGTGGTTCAGATGAGCCACGTAGTCTTCCGGCGCGTCGCCGTTCTTAGGATGAAGCTGGGTGCAGGGCCAATCCCGCGTCCATTCCAGGCCCCATTCGAAATCGCGAACCACGCGGTTAGTGGCGCGAAAACACAGCTCTTCTTCGCGCGCGCGGATCCAGCGCTCGTACCGGCGTGTGATTGCTTTCAGCATTCGGCACCTTCAGGATAACGTGGGCGAATAAAACCCGCGACCAATCGCGATCTGATAGCATCTCGTACAATAGAGGCAGGGCTATGACGTCCGCTGAATTTATCGACTGCAAGAGTTTGGTGCGTGGTTCCTGGATCGACCTGGAGACCAAGAGCCGCCATTACCGGATCGAGTGCCTGGGTGGGAATGCGATCCGCATTTCCGGCCACCCCGAGTACTGCCCCGATCCCGTTCCGGCGCAAGTGCACGGCTCGGTAAACCAGGAAGGCGCCTTAGAGTTGGGCTTGATCGGTAAAGGAATGCGCCTGATTGTTCTGCTGAACGAGCGCCGCCCGGTTACCACTTCGCGGGTGCTGCATGTTCACGTAGACCAACCGAGCGTCGCCCAGCCCAAATCGTCCCCAAGCATTCACTAAAGCATCGTAGAAGACCGGCATCACTTGCCGACCATGTTTGCTGCAGGCTGCGTTCGTTCTCTATGCGTATTCCTGGATCTTTTCCTTTGGGCGAGTTCGACCGCCCGTTTGATGATCCAGGGCTTGATGAAAGTGCCCGGGTCCCCGATGGTGAAGTCCATCTCCAGGTGACCCAAATCGGGACGGCAGTAGCGTCCCGTGAGGTGCATGTTTTCCGTGTGCGGGAGATGGTCGCCGCCTAACCCAACGCCGATTTTCCACGTAGTGCGCTTCGTGCCTGCGCGGCGCTGGTCAAAAGGTCCTTCGCAGCCCGAATCGCACCTGAAACGGTTCCACGGGGTGGAAAACGTCTGTGAATGCCGCATCGCCCGTTGGCGTTATTCGGGAGGTATAGGCGTAGTCAATGTCGTGGTCCCTGCGGTTCAGCAAATTCAAAGCTTCGACGACAAAACTCCATTTTTTGGTAATTCGATAACGGACCTCCGCATTGAGCAAAACCGTTGCATTTGAGCGATAAATTCCGTCGGATGTCAAATCGCGCGGGCCAAAGGCGCGCAGGCGCAAACTCGCCGAAAAGCGTTTGTAATCGTGCATCGTGGCGCCCGCTGAGGCCACCACACCCAACCGCTTCGGGTACGCGCGTGCCACCGGGGCTGTTCGGCGCAGCGTCATCCGGGTCGATTGCGGTAAAAAAGGCTCTGGAATCCGCAAAGTCAAAATCAAAAGCCCAATGTTCCAGCGGCGTGTAGTAGTTCGCCCATTCGATGCCATAGCGGTTGCTCGGCGATAGTGAAGCAACCGTGCCTCCGGTGTCGCCATCCTGCTGCAGTTCGGAAGCACTGTGGAGATACCAGAGTGAAAACGTGCTTTGCAGATGGGAGAAGGCCGTAGTGCGCACGCCGATTTCCGCCCCCTTGGTTTGGATCAGGGCGGGGATTCTCGACGTGGCCGTGGGAAATGGATTGTCCGGCGAAATCGGTTCCTCTCTTTGCGTTGCGCCACGCGCGTCGTTGCTGTGAAAACTGAATCCGCCCTGTACATAGAACTCAGTCTTGGACCACGGGCCGAAAATCAAACTCGCTTTTGGTTCGGGCAGGAACTTGGTGACCGAGCCGGAATTGGCGGCCGCAAAGTTGACCACCGGAGCGCCAGGCAATTCGGTGGCGGTATAACTGGGAGTCAAGCTGGTGACGTTATAAATAGCTTCGTCGCCGCGGAAGGCCAGGACCGTGCGGAATTTTTCCGCCCACTGGATTTTATTTTCCACATAAAAACCGACCATCGTGTCGGTAAATTTATTCACATCCGTGTCCGCGGGCAAGACCGCTACCAGGTTCGGATTGGTATTGCATGCGTCGATGGGTTCGTCATTGCATGCGTTGATATCATTCTTGTCCGTGCGCACGCGATTTTCCGTCCGGTAAAGGCCGTTGTGGACCCAATCGTTGCGGACCTGCACTCCGAACGTATTTTCCACCTTGCGGCCGAACCAATGGCTGAAAATCGTGTGGCGTGCGTCCAGCCCAGCCACAAAGCGCCTGTCCTGCTGTTCGAACTGATCGCCCTTAACGGGGTCATCCAGGTAGTAAGTGAAATCGGAAAATAGATCGAGGTAGTAATAAAATCCGTATGACCATGATCTTGCGTCTCTGGAATGATCGTCTTGGCGATGCCATTCAGCCTGCAGGCTATAACGCTGTGAATTGCCGCCGTCAGTCGGGTTCAGTGCGCCGAAGAAACCAACAAGGGGCATCGCGGTGACCGGGATTTGATCGCTCGAGTTCCATTTTCCGTGGTAACCGCGGGCCGTAATGCTGAAGACCATTGGCGTCGTCGCCCTGGCTGTAGGTCAGAAGGCCGTTGAATTTGGCATAATCATCCGGATGCGTCCATGGGCCGTCATCGTAATAGAACTTCTCCGCCGAACAGCAAATTGCCCGAGCCGAACTTTTCCGATACGCCGAAAACGGCCCGCTCATAGCCATACATGCCGCCTTCCACCTGGAAGAAGTTCTCGGGCAGCGTCTTGAAGAATTCCAGATGGGCCGATCCGGCTGAGCCATAAGTTGCCGACATCGGCGTAATAAGGACCTTTCTCGTAATTCACCCGCTGCACCAACTCCGGGATGACGGTGTTCATGTCCGCGTACCCCTCGCCGTGCGCGTGCGACGGCAGGTTCAGCGGCATATCGTCGAGGAAAACGGCGAAATCCGTGCCGTGGTCGAGATTGAAGCCGCGAAGAAAATATTGGTTGGCCTTGCCGCCGCCGGCGTGTTGCGTGATGATGACGCCGGGAACCGTCTCCAGAACTTCTCCCGAACGAAGAATGGGACGATCTTCGAGTTCCTTGTGCGCCCACCGTTCCCTGGGTGGCGGACTGGGCGATTCCGATAAGGTCATCCTCCCGGCCCTGCACGTTTACGGTGGTGCTCACGGAGCCCAAAGCCAGAGAGATGCGGAACGGGGCGGGCGCCTCGGCGCCTATCGTGACGGGAATTTCTTTGGTTTCAAAATCGGCGTGAGATACCACGAGTCGATAATTACCTGCCGGGAGTCCGGAAATCGTGAAGGAGCCATTCGTATCCGACTCGGTCGTTCTGAGCACGGTACGGTTCGCGCTTTGAACCTGCACGGCGGCCCCGGCAATCGCGGCGCCAGAAGTATCGACGACAGTTCCCGATACAACCACGTCCGCTGCCCAGGCACACCACATTGTTGCGAATAGGATGGAAGTGATGACGACCGGGCGTCGGGGCATAGGCTCCTTTCAGTCGTGCTACAGAAGTAAGAAACGTGCTACTGGCCTAAAATGGTAGCACTAATCTTCAAGAGGTATTACGCGCCAGGCGGGTGCTTTGGATTTCTCGCCCGTCGAACCGGAGCCCGAAATGGGTGAGTTGGGGCGCATTGGAATTGCGATTCCCGAGATGGGAGGAATTCGACCGGTTGATCGAGCGGCATGGGTATGCAACTCGGTCCGAGGCTGTGCGCGACCTCAACTCGGAAGCTGGCTGATGCGCTCATCGCGATGAAGGGAATGATGCATAGCCGATTAATGCTCACAACATCTGCACCGCGATTTTGTACCGCGACGCTTGCTTTTGACGCCGCCGAGATCGACAACCGTGCCGGTAATCGTGCCTCCGCTTTGCGCGAGGATTCCCAGAGCAAAAATCAACCAGCAACCTAAGGAACGGATCACCATTCTGCCTCCACAGCCGCGTTTGGACGATTCTAGCGTAATAATGTAAGTAACCCATGCCCAGCGCCATGCGCCGCCGCAGCCCGGAAGAGTTGCTGCAACAGATCCAGGCCGAGGAGGACTTCGAGCGCCGCGGCCGGTTGAAGGTGTTTCTGGGCTACGCTTCGGGCGTCGGCAAATCGTTTCGCATGTTGGACGAAGGGCGGCGCCGCAAGGAACGCGGCCAGGACGTGGTGGTCGGCGCGATCCAACCCAAAACTTCGCCGGAAATCGAAGCGGTGTTGAGCAAGCTGGAAGTGATTCCGCTGCGCGAAGCGGACGGAGTGTACGTGATGGATACGCCCGCCATTCTAAAGCGCCACCCGAGCGTCTGCCTGGTGGATGGATTGGCTTACGATAACCCGCCCGGATCGGCCCACGCCAGCCGCTGGGAGGATGTAAACGAACTTCTCGACGCGGGCATCTCCGTCATCACTTCCGTCAACATTCAGTACATCGACGACCTGCGGGAGCGCGTGCAGCGGGTCACCGGCAAAGTAGTGACACAAACGGTGCCGCGCAGCTTTTTGAATTCGGCCGACGAGATCGTCATCGTGGATGCGCCGCCCGAAATGTGCATCGCTAAGGACGGCCAGATCGGGACTGGAGCGGGGCCGGAGCAAAAGCTTTCCGAACTGCGTGAGATCGCGTTGCTGCTCGCGGCCGACGTAGTGGACAAGCAACTCGAATCCTACCTGCATCGCAATGGCCTGCCGCAAACATTCGGCGCGCAGGAGCGCATTTTGGTTTGTATCACGCCGCGCGCCAACGCCGCGCCGATGATCGAAAGCGGCAAGCGCAACGCCGAGCGGTTTCATGGCGACCTTACCGTGGCTTACGTACGCCAGGCGGAAATATCCGCCGGCGATCAGGAGGCGCTGGAGCGCAACTTGGCCATCGCACGCGCGGCCCAGGCCCGCATCGAGATTCTGGACGGCCAGGATCCCATCGAGACGCTGCTGAAATTCGCGCATGAACACGGCGTCACGCAGATTTTCGTCGGGCACAGCACGCGCGAGCAGTGGTGGGAGCGGTTCACCGGCACGCCGCTGGACCGGCTGATTCGAGGCGCGAACGACATCGACGTCAGGGTATTTCCCCACTGAAGTTATCAAAATAAACTATGCCCGACCGTCCTCCTCTCGGAAAACTTAAGATCTTCCTGGGCTACGCCGCGGGCGTCGGCAAGACGTATCAGATGCTGGAAGAGGCGCAGGAAGCGAAACGCGCCGGAGTAGACGTGGTGATCGGCTATTTCGAGCCGCACGCCCGCAAGGACACCATCGCCAAGACGGATGGCCTGGAGATAATTCCGCGGCGCAGGATCGATTATCGGGGCGCAGTCTTCGAAGAGATGGACACCGACGCAATCCTGCGACGCCGTCCCGAGCTGTGCGTGGTGGATGAGTTTCCGCATACCAACGTGCCGGGTTCCGAGCGGCTGAAGCGCTGGCAGGATGTGCAGGTCTTGCTGGAGGCAGGCATCGACGTTCTTACCACCATGAACATCCAGCATCTGGAGAGCCTGAACGACCAGATCTGGAATATTACCGGGATTCGCGTGCGCGAGACCATACCGGACTGGGTGATGCAGCAGGCCGACCAAGTGGTGATGGTGGATCTGACGCCGCGGGCGCTGCTGAACCGGCTGGCGCGCGGAGTGGTTTATTCGCAGGAGAAAGCGCAGAAGGCGCTGGAAAACTTTTTCCAGGAATCCACGCTGGTGGTTTTGCGCGAACTGGCGCTGCGGCAAACGGCGCACGAAGTGGAAATCCGGCAAGTGGATTACGACACTCCTGCATTCGAGACTGCACCCGGCTATCACGACGAGGCCGAGACGACGTCGGGGAACTCGGACCGGATCTTGATCCTGGTGACGCCGGAGCCGGCCACCGCCATGCTGATCCGGCGGGGCAAGCGCGTGGCGGATTATTTGCATGCCGACTGTTTCGCCGTGGCGATATCGCGCGAAATCGATCTGCATGACATGCCGGCTCGCGACCGCGAAGCCGTGGAGCGCCATTTGAACTTCGCGCGCAACCTGCACATCGAAACGCGCGTCCTGCAAGGGCCGGACGTGGCGAAGACACTGGTGGAGTTTGCGCACCTGAACGGCGTCACGCACCTGTTCCTGGCTCGGCCGCAACCCAGCCAATGGCCGGCTTTGTCTCGCAGAAGCCTGGTGCAACAAGTGGTACACTTGGCGCGCGACATGCAAGTGACCATTGCAGCCGATCGCGCGAATCGACAGCAGCCGCAACCGGTGTAAGGAGCACTTTTGTAAGGATCAGCATGCCGGACAACAAGACCGTTTTTCTCTTCGACGTGGACAACACGCTGCTGGACAACGATCACGTCACTGCCGACTTAAAGCGGCACCTGGAGACCCACGTCGGTCCCGAGCGGTCCCAACGCTATTGGCAGCGCTTCGAGGAGATCCGGACCGAACTGGGGTACGCGGATTATCTGGGAGCGCTGCAACGCTATCGCTTCGACTATCCGCACGATCCGAATCTGCTGACGGTGTCGTATTTCTTAATGGGCTATCCTTTCGCCAACCGCCTGTTTCCGAACTCGCTGGACGCCGTGCAACATGTCGCGCAATGGGGGCAGCCTGTGATTCTCTCGGATGGCGACGTAGTTTTTCAGCCGCACAAGGTATATCGGTCGGGGCTGTTCGAGGAGTTCGATGGCAACGTGCTAATCTACATCCACAAGGAACAGGAACTGGAAGACGTGGAGCAGCGCTATCCCGCCGACCACTATGTGCTGGTGGACGACAAGCTGCGAATCCTGCACGCGATCAAAGAGATTTGGGGGGCGCGCGTCACAACGGTATTCGTGCGGCAGGGGCACTATGCGCACGATCCCGAAATTTTCAAGAAATATCCGCCGGCGGACATCAGCGTGGGACGAATCGGGGATTTGTTGAATTATGGCGCGGATAGTTTCAGCCCGCTGGCTCCCAAGACCGCGCCGACCATGGCCTGAGCTTCTTCCTGAATTTTCTTCAAGTGGTCCGGGCCGCGGAAACTCTCGGCGTAGATCTTGTAGATGTCTTCGGTGCCGGATGGACGGGCGGCGAACCAGCCGTTTTCGGCGATCACCTTGATGCCGCCGATGGGGTTGCCGTCGCCCGGCGCGGTGGTGAGAATCTTCTCGATTTTTTCGCCCGCCAGTTCGGTGGCTGTAATATCCTGGGGCGACAATTTGGCGAGCGCGGCTCGCTGGCCGGCGTTGGCCGGCGCGTCGATGCGTTCATACGTCGATACGCCAAATTCGCGTTCCAACTCCGCGTAGATCTCGCCCGGATCGCGCCCTACGCGAGCGGTGATTTCGGCCGAGAGCAGGGCCGCGATGAGGCCGTCCTTATCGGTGGTCCATGCCGAACCGTCGCGGCAGAGGAAAGAAGCGCCGGCGCTCTCCTCACCTCCAAAACCGAGCGATCCGCGCAGCAGGCCGTCCACGAACCATTTAAATCCGACCGGAACTTCGTACAATTTCCGGCCGAGCCGGGCGGCAACGCGATCGATCATACTGCTGGACACAACCGTCTTGCCCACCGCCGCGTCCTTGCGCCAGCCGGAGCGATTGGCGAAAAGATAATGCACACATACCGCGAGGTAGTGATTGGGCGGAAGCAAGCCGGAGCTGCGCGTGACAATGCCGTGCCGGTCCGAATCGGTGTCGCAGGCGAAGGCGATATCGAACTTGTCCTTCAACCCGATCAGTCGGCGCATGGCGTAGGGCGAGGACGGGTCCATGCGGATGCGGCCATCCCAATCCAGCGTCATGAAGCGGAAGGTGGGGTCGACCGTTTCGTTCAGTACCGTCAAATTCAATCCATATCGATCGCGGATGGGCCTCCAATAATGAACGCCCGCGCCACCCAGAGGATCGACTCCCAGATTCAGCTTGGCGCCGCGAATCGCATCGAAGTCGATCACCTGGCTGAGATCGGCGACATATTCGGCAATGTAGTCGTGTGTTTCGGTGGTGGATGCACTGAGCGCCTTGCTGAACAGCGTTCGCTTGACGCCGTCTAAGCTTTTTTCAAGCAACTCATTGGCGCGCTCCTGAATGAAAGCGGTAACGTCGCTACCCGCTGGTCCGCCATGCGGCGGATTGTACTTGAAGCCTCCATCTTCCGGCGGATTGTGCGAAGGCGTGACCACGATGCCGTCGGCCAGTCCCATTTTTCTGTCGCGGTTGAAATTGAGAATCGCTCGGGATACCGCGGGCGTAGGCGTGTATTCGCCCTGGGGCGCGATGCGGACGTGAACTTCGTTGGCCGCCAGCACCTCCAGCGCGGTAGCAAAGGCTGGTTCAGAAAGCGCATGCGTATCAATGCCCAGGAAGAGCGGCCCGTCGATTCCCTTCCCTTTGCGATAGGCGCAGATGGCCTGCGTGATGGCCAGGATGTGCCACTCGTTGAAGGCGCGATGGAGCGACGAGCCGCGATGGCCCGAGGTGCCGAATGTGACACGCTGCGCGGGAATTTTCGGGTCGGGACGGTCGGCGAAATAGGCAGTCACCAGGCGTGGAACGTTCACGAGGTTGGATGGTTGCGCCGGTTGACCCGCGGCCGGGTTGATCGCCATGGTGGGCTCCTCTGAACTCCAGGGTGACACAGCGGGGGCCGCTTCCTCACGGTCGCGGTTCAGTAAGAGCGGCTCGGAGTCGGAGCGGTTAGGGCGTAACGCTCACATCGGCCGAATTGCTGGCTTGGCCGCCCACCGTAATGATCAGGGGGAAATCGCCTTTGGCCAGTCCCGTAGGTACAACGACATTAGCCTGCCACAGACCGACGAAGCCCGGGGCTAACCCGGCGAACGGAACTTGAGCGGTTTGCCCTCCGATAGTGGCAGTCACGGTGGATGTCACGGTAGAAAGGTCGGAACCGGACCCGGCCGGAGCTCCGTTAGCGGGCTGATTGCTTACCGCGCCACCACTGGTCAAGTAAGCCAGGATGGTTCCCCCGACCTTCGCGGGATTGGACGCGCTGTTAAGGGTGAAATCGGAGTTCTCCGCCACCGCGTGCGAGCCCTGGACGAACAGACCCGGGGCCGCGGCCTGAACTTTCATGCTCACCTTATTGCTGGTGAACCCATTGATGCCCACTTGCACCGTCGCCGATCCCGCCTTGGTCTGCCACGGTACCTGGAAATTGATCTGGCCGAAGCTGGCATAGAGCACGGGAGCATTGACGCCATTCACTTGGACGGAGACGCCGCCTAGACTGGAAGGCACAGGAAATGCAGCGATGGCATCCATGCCGGTGCCCGTGAAATTGGAACCGAAAACAGTGGCGAGACCGCCGGGAGAAACCTGCGCGGTGAAGCTGGCTGCATTGACCACTGCTCCGTTAGAAATCGCGGGCGTCTGCGGTTTCATCACGCGAACGATGTAATTAACGGTATCGGCGACGTACACGTTGCCGGAGCCATCCACGGCAATTCCGCGGGGGTTGAACAGTTGCGCTTTGGACGCGGGGCCGCCGTCACCGCCGTAACCCGCGACTCCAATCCCGGCGATGGTAGTGATGATTCCGTCCGGCGATATCTTACGAATTACGCTGTTGATGGTATCGCAGAAGTAAAGATAGCCTTTGGAATCCAGCGCCATGCCAGAGGGCTCGTCGAGTGCGGCATCAATGGCCGGCCCATTGTCGCCGGTATAGCCGATTTCGCCGTTGCCTGCTAGAACGGTCAAAGTGCCGTTGGAGAACTTTGAGATCTTATATCCCGCCTGCTCCGAGATGTAAAGGTTTCCCAAGGAATCAACCAGCACCGTCTCGGGATCGTTCATGAACTGGCCGGGAACGCCTCCTACAACAGTGTTGATAATGCCGGCGGAGACCTCGCGGATTACGTCATTGCCGGAATCGGCGATGTACAAGTTGCCGGAGGAGTCCACGGCGACGCCAGTGGGAGAATCCAGTTCCGCCAAGCCGGCTAAACCTCCGTCGCCGGCGTAGCCACCCGTGTTGTCACCTGCGATTTGGATAATTGTACCGGCGGGGACGCCCAATGCGCTCGCCGTGGATCCCTCTACCACCTCCCAAACGACGTGGTTAAAGGTATCCGCGATAAAGATATCCCCGACGGAATCCACCGCGACCCCGGATGGACCATTCATCTCGGCGCTGGTGGCGGGGGTCTTAGTTGTGGTGGTAGAACTTACGAAGCCAATGGTTCCGTTCCCAGCCACCGTTGTGATGTTGCCGCCGGTTATTTCGCGGATGCGCTGATTTACAGAATCGGCAATGTACAGGTTCTTGGAAGAATCGAGCGCCAGGCCTAACGGCAAGTACAATTGGGCGCTGGTAGGAGCGCCTCCGTCGCCGGAGAAGCCGGCAGTCCTGTTACCGGCATACGTGCTGATGACGTACTGCTGGCCCCAGACACAACTCATAGAAAGAACCCCTAACGCGAGGGGCGTAAGAAAAAGCCGAATTGTCATAATTGCGAACTTAGAAACAAACCCGCGCAAAACAAGTAAGTTTTGCGGATACCTTAGGATGCCATACTAGAGTGGCTGCTGGCACGCGTGCGCTTTTGTCACACTGGGCGCACAGCGCACTGGGCGCACCTGAGATGGGGCAGCGGAACACTTTGACGCGCAGGGTCCAATCGCGCGAAGATTCTGGAAGGAGAAAGGGAACGATGATATCGAGAATTTTGGTTGTTGTTGCGGTGGCCGGATTGATGGCTGCAACCTTGCAAGCCGCGACTAAGTCCGTCACGGTGGAGTTGAAGGACGCCAAGGGCGCGAGCGTCGGCACAGCCGTGCTCAGCGCCGGCAAACCCGGCGTGAAGATCAAGCTGGATCTGAAGAACCTGCCGCCCGGCGAGCATGCCATTCATATCCATCAGGTAGGGAAGTGCGAGCCGCCATTCACTTCGGCGGGTGGTCACTTCAACCCCGACATGAAAAAACATGGGCTGGACAATCCCGACGGACCGCATGCCGGCGACATGAAGAATTTCACGGTGAAGGCGAACGGCACCGCCAAGCTAACGGTGGTGGATGAACGCGTCAACTTGGATGACGACGCCCACTCGGTGTTCGCCAATGGCGGAACGGCGCTGATGATCCATGAAAAGGCGGACGACATGAAGAGCGATCCGGCCGGGAACGCGGGCATGCGCATCGCGTGCGGCGTGATCGCTAAATAGGCCTACATCGCTGCAATCCAAAATTGATCCGGTCGCAACGCGTCTGTAACGCGCGGGTGCCACTCTATTTGTTTCTGTCCCCATGGAAAAGAAGCGCAAAAAAGCGGCGCCACCGCCTCCCGCTGCGGCACTGGTTGAACTGAACGGGGCTAAGCTGAACGACCCGGCTCTCTACATCAATCGGGAGCTCGGCCTGCTGGCTTTTCAGCGGCGCGTTCTGGAGGAGGCGGAGGATAGCCGGAATCCTCTGCTGGAGCGTGTCAAGTTCCTTGCCATCCTGGGTTCCAACCTCAACGAATTTTTCATGGTGCGGGTGGCGGGCCTGGTGAGCCAGATGGAGGCGGGCATTTCGGACGCCGGACCGGACGGAATGCCGCCCCGCGCGCAGTTGATTGCCATCCGGCGGGAAATAAAGCGGCTGGTTGCGGACGCTTACAAGTGCCTGTCCGGTCTCCAGCCGGAGTTGAAGGAAGCGGGGATTCGTATACTCGATTACTCCGAGCTCAGCGAAGTCCAGTTGCGCGTGGCCGCGAACTACTTCACGGAATCGGCGTTTCCCGTTTTGACCCCGCTGGCCTTCGATCCCGGCCGCCCGTTTCCACACATCTCAAACCTGAGCTTGAACCTGGCCGCGCTCATCCGCGACAGCCAGGGCAACGAGCGCTTTGCGCGCATCAAGGTGCCGGATTCGCTGCCGCCCCTGGTTCCCGTGAACCGCGCCGCCGCACCCAAGCAGAAGCGCCGGCGATCGCAATCCCGTCTCGAGTTCGTGTGGCTGGAACAGGTGATCGCCGCTCAGCTCGGTTCCCTGTTCCCGGGAATGCAGGTACTCGAAACGCATCCGTTTCACGTCACCCGCGACGCGGATATGGCGATTAAGGAGCTGGAAGCGGAAGACCTGCTCGAGAGCATCGAAGCGGGCGTGCGTCAGCGGCGCTTCGGGAGCGTCGTACGGCTGATGGTGGCCGAAGACATGCCGCCCCATATCCTGGAAATCCTCGTGAACAATCTGGAGGTGCAGGCCAGCGAGATCTATCGCATCGCCGGGCCGCTTTCACTGAGCCGGTTGATGCATTTGTACAATCTGGACCGGCCCGATCTGAAGGACATCCCGTTTGTCCCGGCTCTTCCGGCGGCGCTGGCGCAGGGCGGCCAGGAGGAGGATTTATTCGCGCTCATCGGCCACCAGGATATTCTTTTGCACCACCCCTACGAATCGTTCCAGCCGGTGATCGACTTCCTGAAGAAGGCCGCGCACGATCCGAGCGTACTCGCCATCAAAACCTGTCTGTATCGCACGGGCCGCAATTCGCCCATCGTGCAGGCGCTGCTCGAAGCCATCGAGGAGGAAAAGCAGGTAGCCACGCTGGTGGAGCTGAAAGCGCGCTTCGACGAAGAAAGCAACATCGAATGGGCGAAAGCGCTGGAAGCCGAGGGCGTGCACGTGGTCTATGGGCTCATCGGCCTTAAGATTCATTGCAAGGTAGCGATGGTGGTGCGTCGAGAGGGCGACCGCATTGCCCGCTATGTGCACCTCTCCACCGGCAATTACAACGCCGTCACCGCGCACCTATACACCGACATCGGGATGTTTACCGCCAGCGAAGAAGTGGCCGACGACGTGACACACCTGTTCAACTATCTGACGGGCTATTCAGCCAAGGCCGATTACAAGCGGTTGCTGGTGGCGCCGGTGAATCTTCGCCCGCGCATGGAAGCCATGATCGAGCGGGAAATCGAGCATCAGAAGCGGGGACGCAAAGGCCATCTGATTTTCAAGACCAACGCGCTGGTGGATCCGGAGATGATCCGGTTACTGTACCGCGCGTCGCAAGCCGGCGTGCGCGTCCAATTGCTGGTTCGCGGCATTTGCTCGTTACGGCCCGGGTTGGCGGGCATCAGCGAAAACATCGAAGTGACCAGCATTGTAGGGCGGTTTCTCGAACATAGCCGTATCTATTATTTCCACAACGGTGGAGAGGAGGAAGTCTATCTGGGCAGCGCCGATCTGATGCCGCGCAATCTGGATCATCGCGTGGAAATTCTATTCCCGCTGGCCGACGACAAACTGGTGGCGCGGGTTCGCGATGAACTTTTGAAAGGCTACCTCAGCGACACCGCGAACGCCCGGCGCATGCTCTCCGACGGCTCTTTTGTGAGGAAGAAGCCCGCCGGCGGAAAGCCCGCGATCAATTGCCAGGACAACTGGATCCCGAAGCGGCGTTCGGTGGAGGCTCACGACAGCGAGATTCTCGCGTTAAAGCACCGCCCAGACGACTAGTGTCGGGAGTCGGGCCGCTTACTCGCGTGCGCGGTTCAGTTGCGTTACCGCTGATGTGACTATTCGTAGCGGAGGGCCCGCATCGCATCGATACGGCTGGCGCGTACTGCCGGAATATAGCCGGCGGCGCAAGCCACGGCCGCTAATCCCAGCGCAGCCAGAGCGACGGTGACCGGATCGTGTCCGGTAACGCCGTAGAGTTGGGTCTCCACCAGCTTCGCGAGAACGAACGCGCCCGCCAATCCGGCGGTCAGCCCCACGCATACCAACACCAGAACTTCGCGCATCACCAGCCAGATGACATCGCCCTGAAACGCGCCCAGTGCCATGCGGATTCCGATTTCGCGCGTGCGGCGAGCCACAGTATAAGCCATGACGCCGTACAGTCCGATGACGGCCAGCAAAGTGGCCAGAAAACCGAACACTGTGGACAAGCTGGCAATCACGCGCTCAATCAGAAGCGAGTTCGAAATTTGATCGTCCATGCTGCGCATGGCGTAGAGCGGAAGATTGGCGTCCAACCCGCGAACCTTGGAGCGCACTACTGAAAAGAACTGATTGGGGTCCATGGCGGTGCGAACATATACGGTCATGCCACTCACCCAGTCGCTGGCGAGATACGGCTCGAACAACTGGACTGGAACTTCATCGCGCAAGTTGGTGTACTTGATATCTTTGATCACGCCGATGATCTCCATGTCCGCTTTCGTGCCGGGATCGATTCCGTAACCCGCGTGCCGGCCGATGGCATTTGCGGCAGATCCGAAGAAGCGCTTGGCGAACCTCTCGTTGACCATCACCACGCGAGTCACCTGGTTAGTCGGCTTGTCCCCGTGCTGCATCGTCGCGGTGTCCCGCTCGGTGAAGTCCCGCCCCGCGATAATCGGTACGCCCAGCGTTGTGAAATATCCCGGACCAATCCAGTTCATGTAGGCCGCGGGCGTTTCCGTCGCCTTTGGATGATAGCCTTCGATGGTCAGCCAGCTGTCCGATTCGTTATTTGCCAGAATTCTTACGGTGGCAATTCCAACCGCCCGGACTCCCGGGATGGCGGCGAGCTCGGCGGTCAGCCGGCGGTAAAACAGTTTGGATCGAGCGGTGTCGTAGCCATCCAGCGAAGGATCCACTTCGAAGGCGGCCAGATTTCCCGTGGTGAATCCAGGGCCCATATCGCGCAGATTTCTGAGGCTCCGGATGAACAATCCCGCGCCGATCAGGAGCAGCAACGACAACATTACTTGGGCCGCCACCAGAGCTTTGCGGACCCGCACGTGCGCGCCGCCGCCCACGATGCCTCCCACGGTGTCCTTGAGAACGGGCGCGACATCCGGCTTGGTGGATTGCAGGGCCGGCGCAAGCCCGAAAATCAGTCCGGTAATCAGCGAGACGGCCGTGGCAAACAGCAGTATCCGCAGATCCGGCCTGGTGGCCAGATGGAGCGCCACAGTGTCGGGAGGCATAAGGGCCAACAATACATGGTCCGTCCAAAGGGCCAGCAGCAAGCCCAAGACTCCGCCCGTAATGGAAAGCAGCAAGCTCTCCACCAGCAACTGGCGGATGATGCGGAAGCGTCCGGCGCCGATCGCCAGGCGGATGGCGATCTCTTTTTGCCGCGACGCCGCGCGAGCGATTAACAGACTGGCCACGTTGGCGCACGCGATCAGCAGCACGCCGCCCGTCAACGCCATCAACACCCAGAGCGGCGTCGCCAGCAGTTTCCGAAAACGCGGTTTGCCCTGGGCGCCCGGGAGAACTTCGATTACGTTTTGGAGGAATCGCGCCCGAACTTCAGCGGACGCCTTGTTGAACGCCGCTTCCTTCACTTCCATTTCCAGCATGCCGTGGAAGTAGGGCTGCAACGACGCTTGCGCTTGCCGGCGCGATACGCCGGGCTTCAAACGTCCGAATACGTTCACCCAGCGAGTGCGCCGGTTGTTGAAATCGAGCTGATCGTTAAACAGCGGCATGAGTTGCGGCCGCATCATCAGCGGAACGAAGACCTGGCTCGGGGTGCCCAGTTCCACACCCTCGAAACCCTTCTCGGCCACGCCGACGATGGTGAAATTGTGCCCGTTCACCGTGAGCGTCTTCCCGACGATCGTAGGGTCACCGGCGAAGCGGGACTGCCAGTAGGCATAGCCGAGCATCGCCAGCGGATGGCCACCCGGCACGCGATCGTCGTCCGGCGTGAACGCGCGGCCGATCACCGCCCCCACACCCAGCACGGGAAAATACGTTCCCGAGACTAATTCGCCGTTCACCAGCTCGGTGGTTCCGTTGAACCCCAAGCTGAACTGGTTCGCGAAGCGGCTAAACATGCCCGCAAAAACCGAGTTGTTCGCTTTGAAATCCCGATACATCGGATAGGAGATCGAGTTGTCACCCCAGTTGCTGCCGTAATGAAACCCCTCCATATGGAGCAAGACCAGCTCTTGAGGATTCTTCACCGGCATCAAGCGAAGCAACACTTGATCCAGCAGCGTAAAGATAGCGGTGTTCGCGCCGATGCCGAGCGCCAGCGACAACAAAGCTACCGCGGTGAACACCGGCAATTTGCGAAAGGCGCGCAGGGCAAACTGAATATCTTTCCCGATGGATCGCATTGCCTTATAGACTACGCAGAGGCCGTTTGGTTAGTTCCCATTCCGCGTCGGCGACCATCTGTCGCCAGATCCAGTGCGGGTTGAAGCTCTTGTGTCGGTTAGCGCGCGTCGTTGTACTTTGCGTCCACCCGATGGCCGAACACCTGCACGTCGATGTCGGAGCCTTTGTCCCAACCGGCGCCCTTGCCATCAAAGGCGCTTTTGAACTTGCCGCCGGAAGTGAACAGCAGCATCGCGCCGTCAGCGCCGTCCTGCTTCGTCACCGCGAGCTCCGGGTTCGAGGCCGCATTGAACCACGCATAGGTTTTGCCAGCCTTGTTGGGTACCGGACGGCCCAAACCCCATGCGCCGAAACGGACCTTCGCGCCGCCTTCCACGTTCAGGTTCAATTGCGTGAAATCGATTTGCCAGATGCGCATGTTGGTCCCGAAATCGTCATAGGGAACCGCACCGCCGGCCGTGGCGTCGGAGAGCAGGATATTGGGATTGCTGGTCTTGTCGCTGCCGGGTGTGAGCAACCCCGTGACCAAGGGCGACAGGCCGCCCTCCGCGCCGCCGAAATATAAGCGGACATCCTGATAGAAATCGCTCAGGCGTTCGGGGTCGGTCGCGTTGACGCCGGGAACGGTCCAGACGCGGATGGTATCGATCACCCAGTGTTCTCCCACGGCGCCGAGCGAGAAATCATCGCCCAGGAATCCGCTTTCGTACGAGCTCCAGCGGATATTACTGCGGTACTCGCCCGACGCGTTATTGAGATTCGCCTGGGGCAATCCGCGATCCACTACCAGCGCCGGCGCCGCCGCGAATACGGGCAGGGTCAGCGCGAAACAAAGTGAATAGTTTTTGAATCGACTGAGAGCGTGCATGAATTCTATTTTAGCCCGTCCGGGACTAGCACGGCCACCGGCTCCGGCTCGGGCGTCAGCAGGCGCATGTTGCTTCCGCCCAGCTCCCATCCGGCTTGCTCAAGACGTTCGGGAGACGCGCTAAAAACAATCTGGAACACGTTGCGATCTTGGGTGGCCGCCAGCGTTCTTCCCAACCGCGGGGAAACGATGGCCAGGTACTTCAAGATGGTGTACACGTCGGCCTCTTCGGGAAGCTGCCAGTCCACGTCCTGAGTGCAAAAACGGATTCGCGAACCGCGCTGGGAAAGATTCCAGGTCAGAAAAGCGCAGCGGTCCACCGCGGATTCGAACCACTCGGCTTGCGAGGCCGGGATGTCCAGATCCAGAAAAAACGCGACGGCCTGCTCCCGCTCGCGCGCAAATTCGCGGACCTGCAAGTCGCCGGTATGAGCGGTGGCCTTCCAATCCACGTGATGGGCGCTTTCGAGGACTTCGTACGGGCGGATGCGATAGAAATCGTTTCCCTGGCCGCGATAAAACGACGCAATCTCGCCCTGCAAGGACATCAGGAGTTCCTCGAAACCGGGCTGCGGATCGATGGACGGATACACGATAATGTCGCGCACCAGGCGCACATTGATGCGCCGCTCCACGAATCCAAACGGGAATCGCGTGGAAAAGCGAAAGCTGTTCTGCCGATAGGCGCCGCGGCGCGCGAAGAAGAGCTCCACCGGCGCCTCGATGCGCGCCCGGCCCGGAAGGACGGGGAAATAGAGCGGCTGGGAGAGCCCGAGGTCGCTGGATCCGGCCACGTGGATAGAGAAGGAAGCCATCCAGCGCTTGGTATTGCCGATGACCACGCGGCCCATCAGCTTGCGCCCCGCGCAGAGATGTTCGGGTAACAGAAAATCCAGTTCCAGCCCGGCCAGGGAAAGGCGTCCGATAAATCCGGACACCATCCAGGTGGCGAGCAGAAGCGCCAGGATCAGGAAGAGCAGGTTGTTCGCCGAGACGAAGGCCGCCAGCGACACCAGGACGCACGTTAAGGTGAACAGCAGGCCCAGGCGCGTCACCTGTTGGCGCGTTCCATGGTCGAGCGCGTGGCGAAGCCAAGGCCAGGGTTTCAGCACTCCCTCCAAGATGGCATATTCTGGGCCTCCTTTCGGAATTGGCCCCTAAAGCCCCGCATAAAGCCAGCCGATTTCTAATTAGGAGCGGTCGATCCATGTACTTCAGATCGAACAAGATACACCCAACAGGCTCACGCTACTGATGGAGACGTCTTTAACATCGCTGGCCCATAGTCTGGAAGCGCGGGAAACGAAGGCGGAGCGGCTGGAAAAACTGGTCAACGCATGCCCCATCGTAATGTTCACGTGCAAAGCAGGGGGCGATTTTGGCGCTACATTCGTCACCGAGGGGGTCAGAACACTTTGGGGGTATGAGCCCGGGGATTTCCTGAACCAAGGCAGATTTTGGGCTGACCGGGTTCATCCCGACGACGTTCAGGGGTTTTTCGGGCATCTTGCCAGGGTGCTGGACGGCGATGCGTGCAGCCACGAGTACCGTTTTCGGAGCAAGAGCGGCGAATACCGCTGGACCCACGACGAACTTCGGGTAGTGAGAGACGCAGCCGGCAATCCGCTGGAAATCGCCGGTTACTGCTTCGACATCACCGAACAAAAACTTGCCGAAGCGTCGCTTCGGGACAGCGAAGCGCGGCAGAAGATTATCTTCAATTCCACCTCGGATCTGCAGGCGCTCTTCCGGGTTGAAGCTGGCGGTGTTTTCGTCACCGAGGCGATAAATCGCGCGATGGCCGATAACCTTCGATCTACCATGGGCCAGAATGCGGCGGACTTTGTCGGCAAGGACCTCGGCGATCTGCTCAGCGCGACGGGACTATCCACGGAGCAAATACAGCACAGACGATCGCTCTACAGCCAGGCGATTGAGCAGATGACGCCAATTCAGTGGGATAGTCCGGCCACCGCGCTGCGCGACCCGCTAGAGGCGTCCGTCTATCCGGTAATCGACCAGCGGGGAAATTGCACCCACCTTCTGTGGAATGGGCGCAACGTGGCCAAGCGTGTCAAGGCCGAGGCCGCAAGGCGCGAAAGCGAGGCACGCTATGCTTTGGTGACTGAGGCCATTCACGAGGGAATCTTCGATTGGAACATAACAACCAGCGCATATTACCTATCGCCTCGCTATAAGGAAATTCTGGGATACCGCGATGACGAATTGCCCAACGATTCCGGCTCATTCTTCGGGCGCATTCACCCCGAGGACAGCGCCCGCATGGCCGAGACGGTGGATCGCTATAACAACGATCTTGGCAGGGACAGGTTCAGCGACGAGTTAAGGCTCAAGCACCGCGACGGAACCTACCGTTGGGTGGTTTCGCGCGGCCGGATCGTCCGCAACGACCTTGGCCAGCCCATTCGCATCGTCGGTGCGATCGGCGACATGACGGACCGCTTGGAGTCAGCGGCGAAGCTGGCGGCCGGCGAAAAACGGCTGCGGGACATTATCGATTCGCTGTTTGGGTTTGTCGGGTTGTTCACGCTCGATGGCAAGCTGATCGATTGCAACGGCGTCGCGATCGAGGCCGCCGGGCTCAAACTGGAGGATGTGTTGGGCCGGCTATTCTGGGAAACCCCCGGCTGGCGCAGCGATCCCCAAGAACAGGCCCGGGTGAGAAGCATGTTGCTGCGCGCCGCTCAGGGCGAAGTGGTGCGTTTCGAGACCAGTGTTGTGGAGCGTGACCGGCGCCAGATGATCATCGACTTCACTCTTGGGCCGCTGCGCGACCAGCAGGGCGCCGTCTCGAACATCGTCGGCCATGGAGTGGATATCACGGCGCGCAAGAAAGCTGAAGCCCAACTCATCCAGGCCAAGGAGACCGCTGAATCCGCCAGCCGCGCCAAAAGCGAGTTCCTGGCGAATATGAGCCACGAAATCCGCACGCCGATGAACGGCATTATCGGCTTGACCGAGGTTTTGCTTGAAACCACTCTGGACGAAGAGCAACGCGAGTATCTGACCCTCGTCCAGGGCTCCGCGCAAGCGCTTCTCACCATCATCAACGACATCCTGGACGTCTCGAAGATCGAAGCCGGGAAACTTCTGCTGGAAATCCGGGACCTGGACTTGCGCGAGGTGGTTCTCGACACGGTGAGAGGCATGAAGGTGTCGGCGGATGCCAAGGGGCTGGTTGTGGTGTGCGGCGTGGAGCCGGATGTGCCCGCACGGGTGCGCGGCGATGCTGGACGGCTGCGGCAGGTTCTGATCAATCTGATCGGAAACGCAATCAAGTTCACGGACCAAGGTCAGGTTTCAGTCGCGATTGCGCGATCCAGGGATAGCGCGGACGCCTTGCACTTTTCGGTGAGCGACACCGGAATCGGTATCCCGGCCGACAAGCAGGCCCTGATTTTCGAGGCGTTCACTCAGGTGGACGGCTCCTTCACCCGGAGATTTGGCGGCACCGGTCTCGGTTTGACCATTGCCGGCCGTTTGGTCCGGATGATGGACGGGCGCATTTGGGTGGAGAGCCAAGAGGGCCGGGGCAGTACGTTCCACTTCATTGTCCGCATGCAGCCGGTAGCCTGCGCTGAGGGCAGCGTCGTTGGGCCTGCCGGACTGTAAGCCGGTTTCTGTACCCCGCAGGGGCTGCTGAAAAAGGCCGGCTCACGCACGCGGTTCAGAACCGCGACCGTAAGGGAGTCGGCTTCCCCGGCCTCTTTCAGCAGCCCCCGCAGGGCGGTAGTCATTCCTCTGGGCAAGGCATTGCTGCCAAGCTCTAGCAACCTACCCGGAAGTCGAACGGAGCGGGCCGCTCCTCCTCCCCTATTTGGTCTTGCTCCGCATGGGGTTTGCCCTGCCGTCGGGATCGCTCCCTCCGCGGTGCGCTCTTACCGCACCTTTTCACCCTTACCGAAAACCAGGCTTGCGCCCAGCCGCCGGCGGTATATTTTCTGTGGCACTTTCCGTGAAATCCGCTTTGAGCGAACCCCCCCGGCCGTTAGCCGGCATGCTGCCCTGTGGAGACCGGACTTTCCTCCCGCCAACCAGTAAACCGGCCGGCGAGCGACCACCCGTACGACAGGCCCGACTCAATTGTCTCAAAAGGCTCCAGGGCTCGCGCAACTCGTCCTTCCTACCTATGTGATGCTGTACGTTTATGATGGGTAAGGCTTGCCCACTTTCAGCATTGTCATTACGGCCTTTGACCGCGAGCGCGAGATTTCACGCGCCATACGAAGTTGCCTGATTCAAGATAGCGCGGATTTTGAAGTACTCGTGGTGGATGACGGCTCTACCGACAACACTTACGGCGTGGCCGCGGGGATTCGCGATCCGCGGCTAAGATTAATTCGGCATTCTTCAAACCGGGGCAATAACGCCGCTCGCAACACGGGCGCCCTGGCCGCCAATGGAGAGTGGATTATCTTTCTCGACAGCGATGATGAGCTGGCGCCGGACGCCCTCAAGACCATCGGCGCGCTTGCAGCAAAAGCAGCCGGCGATGTTCACCGTCTGGCTTTCCTGTATCGCCGGGACGACGGGCGCATTTCTCCCTGGCCGGCTCTGGGCGAGCAAATTGTGGACTACTCCCGCTACCTCGCATGGCTGGAAGTCCGCCAGTTGCCCGACTTTCTACCCTGTACGCGAAAGCTCACGTTCGAGTGCGTTCGGTATCCGGAGAGCCGCTGGTCGGCCACCACGCTCTATCAACTGGATTTTGCCAAGCTCTACCGAACTTGGTTTCGTGAAGAAATCCTGGCGTTCGTGCACCTGGACGCCCCAAACCGGCTCAGCCAGTTGCGTAGCGGCCTAAAACTGTCGCGCATCTTAGCCGCTGGACTCGGAAAAGATATGGACGCTGTTCTGGAACGTCACGGGGACGCCATGCGCCGCTCGGCGCCGCGCACGCTTCAGAAGTTTTGCCGCGTGCGAGCCACTTACCATTTCCTGGCTGGCGATCGCGCTGCCGGAATCAGGCAGGGACTCAGGTGCCTGCGGGCAACGCCCCTGCGGCCTCAAGTATGGTGGCTCCTGATTCTTGGAGCAGCCAACGCCAGCGCCTTCGCGAAGGTGCGCTCCTGGAAGCGTCCAGTTCAGGATTTCATCCGGCAGCTTCGTCCCGTCGCCGCCATCAATCTCAGGAAACCGCGCTAGCGGCGCGCTCCTGGCCGGCGTCTGCGGGGACGTCGTCGCGGGATTCGTGGTAATCCATCTCCGTGTTGACGGCCCAGATATTGGCTTTGTCGCGGCGGCCTTCGATGATGTTATCCACCGCCGTCATGGCCGTCAGCATGGAATGGTCCTGATTGTTGTACTTGTGCATGCCGTTGCGGCCCACCAGAAACAGGTTGTGGTAGCGATCCACAAATTCGCGAATGAGGTGGAAGCGATCGTAAGTGCCGAAGTACGCCGGATAGGTCTTCTCCATGCGGATGACGGTGGCATCCAGATAATCCGCGCTAGAGGCCATCCCCATTTTTTCGACTTCGTGCAGCGCGAGCGCGATCATCTCCTGATCGGACTTGTGCCACAGCTCGCCGGTATCGTTACAGAAGTATTCCAGGCCGATCCAAACTTTGTCCGGGTCACCCACCATGTAGGGGCTCCAGTTGTTGAAAATCTGTATCCTGCCGACCAGCACATCCGGCTCCTGGATGTAAATCCAGTTGTCTTTCAAGAGCCCTCCCCCTTGCTCGGGAATGTTGAGCCGGTTGAGCAGCAACCCCACGGTGATGAAGTCGCGATACATCAGGCCTTCACTCACCTGGGACACCTCAGGCGGAACCGGCGCATCGAAGGCTTGCACCAGTTCCCTGACAGGCATGGTAGAGAACACATACTGCGCCGGAAAGAAGAATTGCTCGCCCGCAGCGCTGCGCGCGGTGACGCCGGTCAGGCGATCTCCCGCGGTGTGAATGCCACAGACCGTCCAGCCGGTCAGAATTTCGCCCCCTGCCTGGCGCACCTTGCCGGCTACTTCTTCCCACAGTTGGCCGGGGCCGAGCTTGGGGTACAGGAACTTTTCGATGAGCGAGGTCTCCGTATCCTTTTGGCCGATTTCCGAGGCGCTCCCGCCCGTCAGCTTCTTGAAATAATGGATCAGCGCCTTGCGCAGAGAAAGGCCCTTGATGCGTTGCGCGCCCCATTCCGCGCTGATCTGATCGCAGGGCACGCCCCAAACTTTTTCGGTGTAGCTCTTGAAGAACGTTTTATACAAATGCCGTCCAAAACGGTTGATCAGAAAATCTTCCAGCGTTTTCTCGGGACGGACGGGCCGAATCGAGCTGGCCACATAGCTCAGACCCGCCTGGACGGTGCGAACGGCGCCCAAATTTCGCAGCGTTGTGAGATCCAGCTTGAGCGGATAGTCGAAAAGTTTTCGCAGGTAGAAGATGCGCGACTTGCGCGGGCGTACCAGCATCACCAGGTCGTCGAACTCAGGGTCCGGCGCGGCGCCATTTCGGGCCAGCATCGCGGCCGTCTTCGCATTCAATGCCCGCTCCTGGTTTTGATAAACCAGCCGATGGTTGGCGTCGCTAGTCTGCTCCACGGGCAGCAGGGAAGTCCACCAGTCCATCACGCGATCCGACTTGGAAAAAAACCGGTGACCGCCGATATCGATGCGATTGCCCTTGTAAGTAACCGTCCGCGAGATGCCGCCCATGTAGGCGCTCTTTTCGAGCACGATGGGCTTGATGCGAGAGCGCCGTAAAAGCTCCAGCGCGGCGGTCAAGCCGGCTGGGCCTGCGCCAATGATTACCGCGGTTCCTCGAGCAGAGTCGGGCATGGATGGATTTCGAGCGGACGCACGGTTCGCGGGATAACCGGATACTCCACTTATCACACCATAGAAGCACGCGGAATGGCAAAAGTTTCCTTTTTTTCGTTACTCAGTCTCTTCCTTCCGCGTCTAGAATTAAACCAGACGGATGCACCAGGAGAGCGCTATAAAAAGTGACATCCAGCCAGCGGCCTTCTCAGTTCGGGCCGGCACAGAAGCTCGCCCAAGCCCGCTGATTTATCTGGTCTTGGGCGCTTACGCGCTGCTGGTGGCGTTCACTATTCTTCGCCATGAGCCGTGGGCCGATGAAGCACAATCCTGGCTGCTGGGACGCGACCCGAGCCTGGCTCAGTTGTGGGGCCATCTGCTGCATTACGAAGGAACGCCCGGGCTTTGGCAGACTTTGCTGCATGTACTGATACGGCTGGGCCTGGCTTACTCCGCTTACAACGTCGTTTCCGCCACTCTGGGACTGGCCGCCGTCTATCTGCTGCTTCGATATGCGCCGCTGCCACTGTATATCCGGCTGCTGCTGCCCTTCACTTACTATCTCTGTTACCAATATGCGGTCATCGCGCGCAGCTATGCCTTAATTGCGCCCTTATTATTTGCGATTGCGGCCATTTATCCGTACGCGCCGCGCAGGCCGGTCCTGATGACGGTCCTGCTTGGACTATTGGCGGGCGTCAGTGTACACGGCTTTCTGCTCTCTGCCTGTGTCTGGGTGACGCTTTATGGGCCTATGCTCCTGCGCTGGAACCGCCTGCCACCCACGGAACGCGTGAAACTCGCGGTTGCAGCGTCGGCTTACTGGTGCGTGCTCCTGTTCTTCCTGGTTTGTGCCTGGCCGGCCAAGGACGTGGCTTTTGCCGAGCACCGTGGACTGGCGAACCTGCGCATACTTCCCGAGGTCGCGAAGGCCGGATTAGCGGGGGCTTTCACCGGCTACTGGATAACAGCCCTCGTCCTCATCGCGCTCTCGGCGCCGTTCCTGTGGCGGGGCGGTGGATGGCTTTTCTTCACGCTTGCGACCACGGCGGTGTGCCTCTTCGGAACCATCGTTTACGCCCAACTGTGGCACTTCGGCGTGCTATTTTTGGCTTGGCTTTTTGCGATTTGGATCTCGGCGTACAAGACACGAGTAACTGCGCCGACGCTCATCGCGCTGCTAGCCGCCATCGGATTTCAATGTTACTGGGCTGCTGCCGCTATGCGTTATGACTGGACTCAGGCATACTCGGGAAGTCTCGCGGCGGCCCGATATTTACGGCAAAACAGCTTGCCCGCCGGCGGACTTTACGCTGTTGGCTACCCAACCACCGCACTCCAACCCTATTTTTCCGCGAACGTATACTCGGATTTCCATGCCGGAGCGCCGCCCGCTTATTGGGATTGGTCCAAACGAAACACCGCCGACGATCCAGCCGCGCTATTCGCGTCGGCGAGCCGCGAACTGGTGCTGGTCGGCTACAAAGCGTTGCCGGAGAAACAGCGCTGGGCCGATCTTCTCGCCTTGCTTGGGTACGGCATCACGCAGCATTTTGATGGCAGCACCTTCTGGCAGACCGGTGTATTTGAGTTGGAGTCCTACGATCTTTACCGCAAGACATCCGATCCCCGCGCTACCGGTAATGTCAATATGGCCGATCCGCGCGACGCGGCGCAGTTGCTCAAAGGCTTTTACGACATTGACGCGGGAAAATCGCGCTGGACGGCGGGCAAGTTTTCCGTTCTTCTCAAAGCCCCGCCGGGCTCCGATCGAAACGGCGCTGAGTTGGCGCTCACGCTCTACATCCCCGATGTGGAAATTCAGAACTTGGGCGCGATGACCCTGAGCGCGGACGTCGGCGGGCACCAACTGCCCGCGAGCACTTACTCGCAATCGAATGAATACACCTATTCCGCTCACGTCCCGGCCGCGGCGCTTCGTTCCGGCTTCGGCGTTGTGAACTTTCGATTGGACAAATCGGCCGTCGGACTCAACGGCGACGCGCGCGAGTTAGGGGTCGTAGTTACTCAAGTTAGTCTTGCCCCAGCGTCCCCGGCGCGATAGAACTTTCGGCGCGCCGGCTGGATTGCTTCGACAGCAAGAAGAGTCTTCCATCCTCGACTGGAGTATGAGTCGGCGTAGCGGCGGCCACAGCGACATCGCGCAAAGATTCGGGAATCATAAAATCGCGGTCCGGGCTACAGCGGATTATTTCCGCTAATTTCGAAGCTGTCCCGGTATCGATGAGCGTCGCTTCCGGATGCAGGTTCTCTGGCAACTTCCAATCTCTCAAGCGTTGCTCATAGACAGGAAAGAGGCGCGGGAGCGAGCAGAATTCCTGGTCGCTCAGGATCATGCCGAGGCGATAAAAGAATTCGGACGTTTTGGTGGCGTCCAAGGGAGTCAGATAGACATAGCGGATTTTCGGTAGGTCCAGCACCGAGGCATAAAACTCATCGTTGGGCGATACAATTAGTAACTCGTTCGTTCGACGCAGACGGCTGTAGCTGTCCAGCGCTAGGGCCGGCGGCACGGTCTTCGCGCCATAGTCGAAACCCCATGGCGTATCGCCATTCCGCGACCTCACTCCGAACGCCAGGATCAGGACCGCGCACGCGACCCAAGCCAATCGACCGCGCAGTAGTGGAGAAAATTCCACGCTGATCAGCACCAGCACTGGCAACAATGGCAGCAAGTAATATGCTGCGCGCGTTCCAAATATCCCGAGGCAGAGCGCCGAAGTCAGAAACCACGCCGCCAGCAAGCGGGCCTGCACCCGGTTCGAGCGTTTCCATGACATGACCACCCAGGGAAGGCCCGTCAGCCACAAGAGCAACAAGATTGGATCGGTGCGCAGCAGCGTTCGAAAGTAAAACCAAGAGTTGGTGTCAGTGGTATATCGCGAGGGCGCGGTCACCCCTGATCCGAGCAATTGAAATCGCACGTACTCGGCGACGAACCAGTCCCTGTGAACCACAAATTCATAGATGTGCCAGGGAGCGGCCACTACCGTCGCCACCGCGAACGAAACCAGGATCTTCCCCAGTGGCGGGCGTTCGTTCTGTCCCGCAACCAGCCAGTAGACCGCGAGAATCAACAGCGGCAGCAAGCCCGCCGCGCTCTTGGTCATCACCGCCGCTCCGGACAACGCGCCGAACGCGATCGCCGTCCAGCGCCGTTCCCAACGCGGGTCCGCTGCAATAACCAACATCGCCGCAACGACAAACAACGTCAGCAGCGCGTCCGTCATGAATATCCGGTTCATAGAGTGGAACAGCGGTGTTCCCAGCAAAAGCACCACTCCCAAAAAGGCCGCGGCAATGGGTCGCGATCGCCTGAGCCACCTATAGACCAGCACGCAGCACAGAACGCCCGCGGCCAGCACCGGCAAACGCAACGCCAGCGGATTGATCCCGAATAGACGCATGCTGGCTGCGCCCGTCCACATCAGCAACGGCGGCTTGTTGAGCATGAATCGGTCCAGGAAGATCGGCGTCAGCCAGTGCCCGGTGCGAACCATCCTTGCCGCGGCGTGCCCATAGACAGCTTCATCCTGCGCGCCGGCGTGAAGAATCGGATCGACAGTACCGCTCGCCAGGCCGTCGCTCCGGATATGGAAGCCCAGCGCGATCGCAGCAAGCAAGGCCACGGCGGCGAATTCAGCGGCCATCGTGATCTGGTATCGCGGCATTTGATATTGTAGCTGTGCGGTACCCAGGAGGCTATCTTGACACGTTCCTTGATTCTTGCGCTTGCTTGCTTCACTGCCGTCGCGTTGGGTGACGAACTGGGAGGGACGCAAGTCCCCGAAATTCCCTATGAGTCGGTTCCCAATTTTCTGAAACTCCCGCCCGATCTGTACCTGGGCGAGGCATCGGGCGTGGCCGTCAACTCCAAGAAACATATCTTCGTCTTCTCGCGCGGCAACACCACGGGGCCCGCCTATGCGGCCGCCGCTGCGCAGATTCTCGAGTTTGGGCCGGACGGAAAGTACATTCGCGAAATCGGCCACAATCTCTACGCGTGGTCCTTCGCGCACGCCATCCGCTTCGACAAAGATGACAACCTTTGGGCTGTGGACAAAGGCTCCGACATGATCATTAAGTTCAATCCCGAGGGGCGCGTGGTGATGGTGTTCGGGCGCAAAAAAGAAGCCTCCGACGAGGGAGCGGAGGCTTGGAAGCATCCCAGGCCGCCGCTGCCCGCCGTCAACGGCCAATTCCGGCAGCCTACCGACGTCACCTGGGACACGCAGGGCAACATTTTCATCAGCGATGGCTACATCAATTCACGCGTGGCCAAGTTCGACAAGAACGGCGACTGGGTGAAGCAGTGGGGCGCTCCCGGCAGCGGACCCGGTGAATTCAACACGCCGCACAGCATTGCTTCCGACGACAAAGGCAACATCTACGTGGCCGATCGCGGCAATCGACGCATCCAGGTTTTCGATCCTGACGGAACATTCCTGCGCCAGATCACCATCGACGTGCCGGTCCCATCCGGCGTTCACATGTGGATGGGCAACCCGCCAGCGCCTCAACCCCCGGCGACCGTGGGCGCGGCGCCACCCAACGGAACCATGCAAAGCGGCGCGCCCTGGGCCATCTGCATCAGTCCCGGGCCAACCCAATATCTCTACAGCGCGGACGCCTATCCCGGGCGCATTTACAAACTGACGCTGGACGGAAAAGTGGTCGGCGCGTTCGGCAGCATGGGCCACCAGCTGAAGCAGTTCGGCTGGGTTCACGAAATCGCCTGCCCGTCGGAGAACGAACTCTACACCGCCGAAATCTTGAACTGGCGCGTCCAGAAGCTGATCCTGAATAATGCGGCTGAGGCGCCGCACCGGTCCAAGACGACGCACGTCAAGAGCGACTGAGCCAGGCCCGCAGGGAGCAATCCAGCCTGAGGCTTAATGGATTCAACCAAACTGGATTCAACCCATGATCCCAATCTAACCAGCTGGGTGGAATCCGCCAATCGTCCCGGCAGCGATTTCCCCATCCAGAATCTCCCGTACGCCAGTTTTCGAAAGCGCGGTGAGGAGCGAATCCGAGCCGGCGTTGCGATCGGCGATATGCTGCTGGATCTGAGCCAAGGTGTCCCGAGCCAAGAGCTGGCCATCGATTCCCTCGCCGCCGTGCTGTCGATGTCACGCGCCGAGCGTACCGGCTTGCGCCGCCGCTTGAGCGAATTGTTATCGGAGTATTCGCCCGAAACGGAGCGAGCCATCCTGCCGATATCGGAAGTGGAGTTGCTGCTCCCCTGCGATATTCCCGATTACACGGATTTCTTCGCTTCCATTCATCACGCGACTAACGTCGGCAGCCTGTTTCGCCCGGACAAGCCGCTGTCGCCGAACTACAAATGGATTCCGATTGCCTATCACGGCCGAGCCTCGTCCATCGTTTTGAGCGGCACGCCGGTCCATCGCCCCTGGGGCCAGATCATCGAGAACAGCGACGCCGCGCCGGTCTATGCGCCATCGCGAATGCTCGATTATGAACTGGAGCTCGGCGCGTTCCTGGGTCCCGGCAATGCCATGGGCCAACCGATTCCGGTCCCGAGCGCGGAGGATCATCTGTTGGGCGTGTGCCTGTTAAACGATTGGTCGGCGCGCGATATCCAGAGCTGGGAATACCAGCCATTGGGACCGTTCCTCGCGAAAAATTTTGCGACGTCCATCTCCCCGTGGATTGTCACGCTCGACGCCCTGGAGCCTTTTCGTTCGCCCGCTGCAGCCCGTCCGGCTGGCGATCCGCCGCCGCTGCCGCATCTTCAAGGGTCCCGTGACGGCGCGTTTCGAATTACGTTGGAGGTCTGGCTCCGCTCCGCGAAAATGCCGGAGCCGGTGCGCGTGAGCCGCAGCGATTTCGCCGGCCTTTACTGGACGCTCGGCCAGATGATCGCGCATCACTCGAGCAATGGCTGCCCGTTGCGGCCGGGCGATCTCCTTGGCAGCGGCACGGTCTCCGGTCCGGAAAAACAAAATCAAGGCTGCCTGCTCGAACTCACCCGCCGGGGCGCCGATCCGCTGCCGCTTCCGAGCGGCGAAACCCGCAGGTTCCTCCAAGACGGCGACGAAGTGATACTCAAAGGGTGGTGCGAAGCGTCAGGTTTTCGTCGCATCGGTTTGGGCGAGTGCCGCGGCGTGATTCTACCGGCAATAGCGGGCTGAAGTGACCCGGGTCTAGAAAAATCAGCGCCCCGGCGCCGTCGAGATTTTGCCGCTACCGAAGACGCTTTGGACGTGGCGTCAATCACTTCCGATTGGACCTCCGGGTGCTCTCCAAACTGGCCGGAGTATTGTATTGGCCACAACCCAAGCCGCTCTGAATGAAGAAGTACGCGCCTACACCGCGCAGGATCGCGCCCGCCCGCGCCGCCGCATCGATCTGGTTTTCGTTCTGGGCCTGGTGGTTGCACTGGGAACGATCGTTGCCGGAGTCTCGGCGGCCGGCATTTCAATCACCTATTTCTTTCAGCCCGCCGGCGCACTGATTGTAGTTGGCGGCACCTTGGGCGTCATGCTGGTCACTACGCCCAGAATTTCGCTCGGCCACTCCTTCCGCCGCGTCCTGGATCTCCTCTGCTCTGAGGAAGTGAACCGGGAAGCATTAATTGAGGAGATCGTCTTCTACGCACGCGTTTCGCGACGCAGCAGTTTGCTGGCCCTGGAGCCTCTGGCGCCGCAGGCCTCGCATCCCTTTCTCGGGCAAACGCTGCAGCTCGCCTTGGATATCGGCAGCCGCGCGGAATTACAGGCAGTGCTCGAAACTGAGCTGCGCATGCGCGAGCGGCAAGGCGAAACGGACGCCAAAACCCTGGAAGTGGCAGGCGGATTCGCGCCTACCATCGGAATCATCGGAACGGTGGTGGGTCTTATCGAAGTGATGCGTCACTTTGGGAACCTGCAGTCGGTCGGATTTGGCATTGGAACGGCGTTCGTCTCCACCATCTACGGCCTGGCGTTGGCGAATCTGCTTCTGCTGCCGGCCGCGCATCGAATTCGCGCCCGGGTGGCCGAGAACTTCGAGATTCAGGAACTCATCATGGAAGGAGTACTCTCGTTGACGGACACCTTGCACCCTTCGCTGATCCGCATGCGTTTGGGCGCGTACATCCGCCAGCGGGATGTCGAGACTCCCGCCACTGGGATCCAAACGGCGCATGAAGCCTAGGCCCAAGCCCAAGTACCTGCAAGCCGAACATGGCGGGCAGCGGGAAGGCTGGCTGATCAGCTACGCCGATTTCGTCACCATTCTGCTGATCCTGTTCGTGGCCATCGCGGCGCAAAGCCTCCACTCAGTGCCGCTGGCCCGCGTGCCGCGCCTACCAGCTATCAGAACTGCGCCAATAGAATCTTCGCCAGTCCAGGTCACACCAACCACCGTCGCGCCACAGCAGCCGACGGAGTCTCATGAGGCTCTGGTCAAGGCCGATGAGAAGCTCCGAGCCCAGGGTTTAGATTCGAGGCTCGAAAAACGCGGCCTGGTGATCAGCCTGCCGCAGGCTATTTTGTATCCGCCGGGCGAAGACCATGTCGTCGCTTCCGCGTTTCCCATCGTTTCGCAAATTGCCGCGGTGCTGGCGAGCGTCCCGAACAAAGTCGCACTGGTCGGACATGCCGATTCCGTCCCTATCCACAACAAACGCTTCCGCAGCAATTGGGAGCTGTCGGCCGCTCGCAGCATGAACCTGCTGGAAGTCCTGAGTTCCCGCTACGGCATCTCCGAGTCGCGGCTATCGGTCGAAAGCTACGGGTCTAACGCCCCCAAGGATTCCAACGAAACCGAGGCCGGACGGGCCGAAAATCGCCGCGTTGAAATCTTGCTGCTCGACGAAACCGCTCCATAGAATCGCTGGACGGTCTGACAAGCTATTCTGGGTAGAGTGTTGCAGAGCGCCATTTTCTTCGAAACCCCCGAGGAGATATTGGCGCGCGTCTTCAGCGAGTTGAAACCTCATACAGCCGTTCCAGCCATTCGGCTGAAGTTTTGCAAATTCGCGAACGCCAATAGCTCGGTACGGTGGGACGAGAGGGGCCTGGAGTTCCGCATCACCGACGTCTTGGAAGGCGCGCCCTCCACGATCCTGGAATCGCTGGCGCACATTCTGATGTCCAAGCTTTTCCGCCGGCCGCCGCCTCGAACCCACGCGGAGCGCTACCGGCGGTATCTCAATCGCAAGGAGATGCGGCGCAGCCTTCAATTGGTGAAGCAGACGCGCGGGCGCAAGTTCGTGTCTGGCCCGCAAGGCGATACCTACGATCTGGAAGCGATCTTCGAGGAACTGAACCAGGCGCACTTTCACGGCCTGATGGCGCAACCGCTGCTGGGTTGGAGCCGCCAGCCCTCGCGCGTGATGCTGGGCCACTACGATCCTTCGCACAACGCGATCATATTGAGCCGCCTGCTGGACCGGCCCAGCGTCCCCAGATTGGCCGTGGAATGTGTTTTGTTCCATGAGATGCTCCACTTGCGATTCCCGGTGGAGCATCGGGGTGCGCGCCGTTGCGTTCACACGCGCGAGTTTAAGGAAGCGGAAAAGCAGTTCCCGCTGCTAAAGGAAGCCAAACAGCTTCTTAAGACCGTCTGCGGTTGAGCGTTTATGCGTTCTTCGAACTCGGCGGGGCCGGGGGACGCGAACATTACGCACCTGCTCGCGCATGGCGGTGACGGCCGCCACCAAACGATGAGCATCTGCTCCACTCCATCCCCAAGGATACAGCGCCAGCTGCAGCCGCACGGAGCAAACGGCCAGCATAAAAACTGCACCTGCTGGCGCCACAAGCGGCGCGCAAATTCCTGCTGGTCCCGGGTGGAATAAACAATCATAAGCTTGCCCACTCTCGACCAACTGGTTGAAGTCCCGCACCAGGTGTCCGAGATAAGCGGCAAAAATCTTGCGCCGCTCGGCCATCAGGCGTTGCGCGATTTCCGGACGATATCCGGGCTGTGACGCCAGAAACTTGACATCGTCTTCCCCCAAGAGCCGCTCCATGGGAGCATAGCTTTCAAGAGAAAAGCCGTCCAGCCATTCGGCTGTACAATGCTGCGCGTCAAAGCGAGACGCGAGTCTCCAGAAAAGGCCGGCAAAACCAGCCGCCAGCACTATGAAGACGAGTGCAATTGGAAGGATCACCTGTAAATACACATTTCCTCCATAATTCCTGGCTAGAATCATATCGGATCATTCCGGCCAATGCAAACACATTTGTCGTTCTTTTCGTGCGATCTGGATAACACTTGCCTTTTTGCCGAGCATATTTATTTTCTTCCCGGACCGCAAAAGACTGGCATTGATTGCTTCCAGTTGGGCCAGCAATCGCTGTTCGTCGCCTGGCTTCCAGTGATGCCCCACCACCACGCGTTTCTCCTCGCCTTGACGGCTTAGCGCGAACAGCCAAAACGCCATGACAAGCCACGGAAATGCCCATGTCGACATTGCTCCCTTGGCGGTTCCAGAAATAGCCCAGATTGTTGATGAAAGCCGATGGTAGCGGTGGTCAGGAAATATAGCGGCATATCCCGTCAAGTAGACGATCACATTTCGGCCCAAAGGCACTGGATAATAGACCAGGAATCCACAGATGAGAAGCACGAAGACTACCAGGCTGGACAGGATTGGACGCTCGAATATAAAGAGGTACCCGGTGAGCGTGTTGGGCGTCTTCTCGATACGCAAAGGAAGCAGGGAGATCAGGATGGCAAACGCAAGAGTGATCTTGATGTAGTGGCGGGCCACGCTGGCAATTCCCTCGCAGATTGCGCAAGATGACGGAGTACAACTCCAGGACCACCAGCGCGTCAGAAGGCCACGATCAGCCCCTGGCTGGCGACGAAGAGGTCGCGATACAGACGGCTTTCGAGCGGCACCAACACAGGAATCAGCGCCTGCAAGAAGCTCCAACACCAAGTAGCTAAAGAAGAAACCGTAGATCCTGTAAAGGCCGCTCCACCACAATTTGGAGCATAGCGCCAGCAGCGCCGCGATCTGAAGCAACGCCAGGACTTGTTGCTCGAAGGGGAGCTGGTGCATGGATCGAAATCCAGTCTACCACCAGCTCCCCAGGCAGTGCCGGACTTAACGGAGCTAGAGGACCAGGTGCCACCAGCAAGGATTGCAGGGAGGGATCGGAATGTCCGCGGAACCGCGGTAACCAGCGCAAGCGCAACACCAGCAATCAAAAAAACCTTCTTCAACATGCTCAAATCTCCTCGTGGTTTTGAATTGAATTCGTTGAATTCTCGAATCCACGGCAAGATTAAGCGGTGAAGGCTGCGGCTAAGCGAAAGCGCGAGAGGATTTCGGAAACCAGAACACTGCCGGGCGAGGCGTCCGGAATAGACCCGTCTTTTCTTCCAGCGAGATCCGGTGTATGATTTCAGGTGTTTGGTATGAAAGGCGAAAGAGTTGCGGGCGTTGACGTTCGACCGGAGTGCGGCTGCCGACCTGTGGCGCAACACCATCTCCCAAATTCCCTCCGTTTTTGGAAGGTTGGTCTACCTGGCGTCGTTGCGAAATCCCAACAACGGCTGCTACGAACATCACGGGCTGGCGCTGGTGTTCGGGGAAGATGAGGCGAATAAAGCCCTGAAGAACAGCCACAGCAGCGGTATTCGCCGAGTGGCTATCGTTCAACCTGGAGCAGCAGAAGGCGGATCTGGATCTCTATATCTCGGCCTTGTTCGAGGACAAACGGGTGGTGGTAGAGACCTGGATCCGGCTGGCGCCCTACCGGAACTTGCTTCCCGCTTCGGTTCGAGGCGTGGAGAGGCGTCTCTATATCGCTGACTTTACGGCGCTGTTGGAGCTGCTCAAAGCCGCGTACGGCGTCGCCGTGCCTGATCCAGACGCATAGCGATCCCAGAAACCTGGCCGATCAAATCGATGTCGGTGGGATATTTGTAAACCTGCGGACTGCACGCCCGACAACGGGATGGGGGATCAGGATCAACTGGTCCCCGTTCAGGCTGGCCCATCCGCAGGCAAAACCCTGGCGATGCTCGAAAAAGTAGATCGGGCGTTCGAACTCATTGTTCCAGCCGGAGTTCGCGATCTTACGTTGCGTCTCGTCGATGGAAACAAAGGTCCCCGGCTGTAGCAGGGGATACATGAACCAATCTTCGGTTCCAATCAAGGCATAGCGCTGTTCCTTGAGGTTCAGCGACTCAAGAAACAGGAGCGGCAGCTTACCCCAGCGCTGAATCATGCGAGTAAGATAGGTTGTGCGGCGAGGATCGAAGCCGGGATCGAGCGCCAAGGGCAAGCAGCACATCGCTTGAGACGCTGCCTTGAGCGGTATTGCCACGAAAAGAAAGCAGGTGCGTTTGCGGGACATCCACCGAAGCGGCGTCCGAGGGGAGGGCGCCCAGCGAAATCCCGTACCATTCGAGAACCTCTTGGAAATCCAGGCGATAGATCGCACACAGCGAGTACAGCTTGTGGATGGTGGGAACTAGATTGCGATTCTCGATCTCCGAGATCCGGTTAATCAGGACCGCGAAATCGTCGTTATGGTATTTGTCTGCGATTTTGAGGCTGGCCTGTTCCACGTCCCGAACCCGTAAACTGAGCCGTTCTCTGATGCGCCGTAGTTTCTGTCCAGGATCCTCCATGGTATGATGCTTTCCCGGCGCCTACAGGAAACGCCAGGGGTTGCGGTTTCAGACTTGAGCACTTTCGTAAGACGTTCTACAGGGTCGAATTATAGCGGTCACAGCAACAAAGAGCAAGACGAGAAGGAGTCTTTTGTTCGGTTTTCCGAACAGTCGCCCGACATTACAACGGTTTATCGTTGAGCAGAACGAGGTTCCTGGAACGGTCGCTCATGATCGGTTTTGAGAAAAACGCGAGGAATCTGGTGAAGACGGTCAAGCGCGAGCAAGACGAGGAATGATCAGTCGATGAAATTGCAGCGCACAGGTATTCAGGGCGAATTGGGAGCTTTCAGCCAGGAGGCGGCCCGTCAACTGTTGGGTCCCAAAGCCGAAGTTGTTCCCTACCCTACATTCGAATCCGTTTTTGTGGCTTTGCGCGCTGGAAAGATCGACTCGGCGGTGATACCGATGGAAAATACCCTGGCTGGATCGGTCCACGAGAATTACGATCATCTGCTCCATTTCGACGTTCGGATCGCCGCCGAGACCAATGTCCGCATCGTGCATAACCTCATCGCGCCGCCGGGCGTCCGCTTCAAGGATCTGCGGCAAGGTGTACTCCCACCCGGTGGCGTTGAACCAGTGCCTCAAATTTTTCGCCCGCTATCCGAAGCTGGAGCGGGTCCCTTTCTACGACACCGCGGGCAGCGTCAAGATGGTGATGGAGAAGAAGGGGCCGGATGCCGCCGCCATCGCCTCCGACGTGGCCGCCGACATTTACGGCGGAACCATCCTGAAGCGGTCCATTGAAGACGACCGGCGGAATTTCACGCGCTTCTTTCTGCTGTATCCATCGAAGAAGCTGCCGCCGCCGCGGCGCGCCAAGGAATGGAAGACCTCGCTGGTGTTCACCACGCGCAACATCCCGGGAGCTCTGTTCCGCGGCTTGAGCGCGTTCGCGCTGCGCGATTTGAACCTGACCAAGATCGAATCCCGGCCGCTGCGCGGCAAACCGTGGGAATATTTGTTCTACCTGGATCTGCTGGGCCGCGAAAACGAGCCGCGCGTGCAGAACGCCTTGCGGCACCTGGCTGAGATCGCGGATTTTCTGCGCGTGCTGGGGAGTTATCCGCCGGGGCGTTGACGTGATTGGGTAAAATTACTTGAATCCCCTATGCCGCTTTCCGCAGGTGACAAGCTCGGCCCTTACGAGATCCTGGCGCCCATCGGCGAGGGCGGAATGGGCGAGGTTTACAAAGCCCGCGACACCCGCCTCAATCGCATCGTGGCGATCAAGGTCTCGAAAGACCAGTTCACCGATCGTTTCGAGCGCGAAGCGCACCTCGTCGCCGCGCTAAATCACCCCCATATCTGCACACTGCACGATGTCGTTCTTTCGAAAGACGCCCCGAATTACCTGGTCTTCGAGTATATCGATGGCGCGCCGCTCAAAGGTCCGGTGCCGCCGCCGGAAGCCCTGCGAATTGGCGTGCAGATCGCCGAGGCGCTCGAGGAGGCGCACCGGCACGGTATCGTCCACCGGGATCTAAAGCCCGCCAACATCCTGCTCACAACGCACGGCGTGAAGGTGCTGGATTTCGGGCTTGCGAAACAGAACCGCGAAGGCCCGGCGGCAGACGACGAGACGCAGACATCAGATCTCACGCGGGCAGGAGGGCTGATGGGGACGCCCGCCTACATGGCGCCAGAGCAATGGCAAGGTAAGCCCGCTGACGTGCGATCGGACATTTACGCGTTCGGCTGCGTGTTCTATGAGCTGCTGACCGGCTCACGCCCCGGCCGCGAACGAACGCCACTGAAGCCGGCAGCGCTCGAAGCGATCGTGCGGAAATGCCTGGCGGACGATCCGGCCAAGCGTTTCCAATCCGCCGCCGAGCTCAAGACCGCGCTGGAGCGATCGGCGAGAGGCGGCGGGCACGTGCGATGGTATGCAATCGCGGCAGGGGTCTTGATCCTTGTCTTAGGCGGCGCGGCGCTCTTCTGGCAACGACGCGCGCACACCAAACCAAAGCTCACCGACCAGGACGTGCTGGTGGTCGCGGATTTCGACAATAAAACCGGCGATCCGGTTTTCGACACGGCTCTGAAGCAGGCGCTGGCGTTTCAGCTCCAACAATCGCCATTCCTCAAAGCCATGGACGAGGCGGAAGTGCGGCAGACCATGAAGCTGTCGGGCCGGCCGGCCGATGCGCATGTCACCGGCGAAATCGCACGCGACATCTGCATCCGGGAAGGCCAGAAAGCCACGCTGGAAGGCTCCATCACAGCGCTCGGCTCTCAGTATCTGATCGCGCTCCAGGCGGTGAATTGTCAAAGCGGCGAAACCTTCGCGCGCGAGCAGGTGGAGGCTGACGGCAAAGAGCGTGTTGTGGAGGCGCTCGGCCGGGCGACCGATTCGATGCGCGCCAAACTCGGAGAGTCGCTCAGCAGCATACAAGGAGAGAACCGCGCGTACCAACACGCGGTCACTACTAGTTCGCTGGAAGCTCTACAAGCGTTCTATATGGGTGACGAAGAGTTGACCAAGACGGCGGACTCTCAAGCGAGCATCCCTTTGTACCGCCACGCCACCGAACTGGACCCGAACTTTGCTCTCGCTCTCGCAGTGCTAGGAACGCGATACAAGGTGGTGGGCGATGGGGCCCAGGCGCGAGAAGCAATGGAGAAAGCCTATGCGTTAAAGGATCGCGTCAGCGAGCGAGAGCGCCTTTTTATCGAAGAAGAATATTACCAACAACAGGGCGACGGTAAGAAAGTTCGGGACATTGAGGAGTTGCTCGCCCGAAAATATCCTCGGGATCCGATGTTTCATGCCAACCTGGGAGGCCTCTACGTCAATGCGGGCGAACCGGAGAAAGCGCTGCCAGAAGCGCAGGTGGCAATTCAGAATGGCCCTAAGATTATCCAAGGCTATGGCGTTGCGGCTGAAGCGCTGCTCGATCTGAATCGACTGGACGAGGCGAGGGCTATGCTGCAAAAAGCCATGTCGAAAGGTTTGGACGGCGCACTCCTTCACTGGAATCTCCTCAAGATCGGGTACGCCCAAGGCGATGAGCAGGCCCAAGAGCGGGAAACGGAGTGGCTCGTGAGTCACGAAGCGGAGCCAATTGTTTTAATTGAGCAGGGGAACAACGCGGCTGCGCGCGGTCATTCCAAGCAAGCGAAGGAACTGTTTCGCAAAGGCGCAAACCTGCCGGGCATGCCATATCGGCAACAATTTCTCACCACGGCTGCAACGGCAGACGCGCTGTTCGGAAAGTGCTCTCCGCACGATCCAAAGGCGCCACCCATCGCGATCGCGCTGTGCGGCGCTGCGGCCGCGAAGAAGTTCACCGAGCAACAGTTGGCGAGCGGGTTCGTGCCGATCACGGGAGCGGAGGCCTATGTTCGCGGGTTGGCGCTGCTCGCGGACGGTCAAGCTCCAGATGCGGCGAGCGTGTTTTCGCTCATGGTCGACCGCAAGGGCGCCAATTGGGGACCCGAGTATCCGGCAGCGCAGGTCGGGCTGGCACGCGCAGCGACGCTGATGGGCGATACGGCGCGCGCCAAGAAGACCTACGAGCAGTTCTTCGCCTTCTGGAATGACGCCGATCCGGATATTCCGCTGCTGCTCCAGGCCCGAAAAGAGTATGCGGCGTTGAAATAACCTAGTATTCTATTGAGTGAGTGCTCCGCAGCCTGCTCTTGGTGCTTTCCCGACAGCCGTGGCTTCGTCACTGGATGGAAACGTCACCAGCCGCCGACCGGCTGACATCGCGCTTTGTCGCCGGATCCACCATCGAACGCGAAGTCGCGGTTTGCCGAAAGCTAAACGCCGACGGTTACCTGGCAACGCTCGACCATCTGGGTGAGAGCGTCCATTCGCTTGGACGAGGCCCAGCAATCGCGCCAGGCGTATCTGGCGGCGCTGGAGCAAATCGCAAAGCTTAACCTGGAAGCCACCATATCCATCAAACTAACGCAGCTCGGCCTCAATTTTTCGGAAGCGGATTGCCGGGCCAATGTCGAATGCCTAGTGGCTAGCGCCAAATCGATTGGCCGGATGGTGGAGGTGGACATGGAGGAGAGTGCGTATGCCGACCGCACGCTCGAACTAGTGTCCGATTTGCACGCCCGCTACGGGAGTGTCCGCGCGGTGATTCAGGCGTATTTGTATCGCAGTGAGAGCGACATTCACAACTTGTGCCAGCAATCGATTCCAATCCGGCTGTGCAAGGGCGCTTATCGCGAATCGTCCGATGTGGCGTTTCCCCGTAAGAAGGACGTGGATGCCAGCTACGTCCGCCTGATGCTCGAATTGTTCGATCGCGGCGCCTATCCAGCCATCGCTTCGCACGATGAAAACATACTCAACCACGCGATAAACTATATTCAGGAACGAAACATCGCGGCGGATCGTTTTGAGTTTCAGATGCTGTATGGCGTCCGTCGCGACCTGCAGCGCCGCCTGGTGGCGGCCGGTTACCGTTTGAGGCTCTATGTTCCGTATGGCAATGCGTGGTATCCCTATTTTATGAGGAGACTGGCGGAACGTCCGGCAAACGTAATATTTTTGGCCCGCAATCTGCTGAAGAGTTGACCGCGCGCCGATAAAGATCTCATGGGCGGGAACCTGGAGCACGCGAAAGGAATCCAATGATCATGAAGTATTGGGGGTTTTTGCTGCTGAAGCTGGCAGCCGGCGCTGCGCTGATGCGTCTGGTCTGGGCCGCCATCCTCCTGGGCTTCCGGGGCCCAGTGTTATATCTGGGTCTCGAACAGAAACCTTTCGGGCACGATCTTGGCTACACCAGCGCGATGCTGGTGTTCTTCCTCGCGTGTTTCGGCCTATTGTTTTTGATCGTCTGGGATCAGCGCTATCGCTGCCGCACCTGCCTGCGCCGCCTGCGCATGCCCGTCAGCGCGGGGTCCTGGCCCAACATGCTGCTGTTCGGACAGCCCCGTACCGAATACATCTGCCTGTATGGTCACGGCACGCTGAAAGTGCCCGAGTTCCGCGTTACCAAGAACAGCTCCGATTGGGAACGTCACGACGACGATATCTGGAAGGAACTGGAAGCGCTCGAGGAAAGTAAACGGTGAGTGGCCCCGTCTTCTGTAAATAGACTCGCGCGCATGATCGCGGGCGCAGCGGTGCTTCTCATACTCCTGATCGTCGGCGTGCTTTTGATTCCGCCCTATACGGCGAATTGGCGGCTACAGAGCTACGTCAACGCCCTGGTGGACGATCCCGCAACAGCCAAGAAACCGGCCGACGTAGTACGGACCCAGCTGCTGAATGAGGCGGCGAGTTTGGGTCTGCCGGTTCACGGCGAAGACGTTCATGTCGTCGTCGCCGAAGGCGCCGTCAAGATTGACGTACTTTACATCATGCACGTAGACGTGGCGGGCTACACGGTGGATTTGCACTTCCGGCCGGCGGGAGGCTAAGCACTCTGCTTGAGAATTACGCCGCGAAAAAACTAAACCCGCCTCATCCACGGGGGAGTGAGGCGGGCGTCGGATAGCCCTCGGAGGAGTGAGCTAGTTCCTTAAGTAGTTTCTCTCTTCTGGCATTCAGTTGCAACCAAATTTTAAACTTGCTGCCACGTGAAATTGTAAGATGAAAAACACGTCTAGCGGCCAAAGAGACCTTCTACCGCGCCGATAACAATGCAAATCACCGCAAATCCCACCGTTCCGTATTGGATCCAGGAGCGCGTGGCCCGGATGATCTCGATGCCGGTTTCTTCCGTCCAAAGAGGGGCGGATTTTTTCTGATCTGTTTTTGTAATTTCGCCGGAAACTGGGGGCTGTTCCGGCGCGTTGACCGCGGCCGAAGCGGGTGCCGTTACAGCGGGTTCAAAGACGAGCCAGGGCCACGGATTGTCGTCGGGCTGCTCCAAGCGCTCTTATCTTGGAGCACGCACTGAAAGCGGCTAATAGGAAAGTTAGAGCTTTCGTACCGGTACAGCCTGGATGCAGTCCTGATACCGGCTGGCAGCTTTCTCTAACTGAGGATCGCGGCTTGCTATGTCAATTCGGCGGTGCGTTTTTTGCCGTAGAGGAAGTAGATGAACAATCCGATGATCAGCCAGACGAAGAACCGCAGCCATGTTTCAAGCGGCAGGCTGAGCATCAGCACCATGCAGCAGAAGATGGAGATCCCCGGCAGCAGCGGGACCCACGGCACGCGAAAGCCGCGCTTGCGCCCGGGCTGCTTCCTGCGGAGCACGATCACGCCGGCCGAGACCAGAATGAAAGCGAACAATGTTCCGATGTTCGATAAGTCCGCGAACCAGCTAATATCGAAGATCCCAGCGGGAATTCCGACCACGAAGCCAGCCACCCAAGTGCTGATGTACGGCGTCCTATAGCGTGGATGCACACGAGAGAAGATCCCAGGCAACAGTCGATCGCGCGACATCGCGAACCAGATGCGCGCCTGCCCGTACTGAAACACCAGCAGCGATGACAGCATGCCAAGCAGCGCTCCCACCGTTACGATCAGCCGCAGCCGGTTCATGCCGATCATCTTGAGCGCGTTGGCAACGGGGGCGTCGTTATTCAGCGTGGTCCAATTCGCGATGCCCGTAAGCACTAGCGCCACCGATGCGTAAAGCAACGCGCACACCGCGAGCGTAACGAAAATTCCGATTGGCATGTCGCGCTGCGGACGCCCGCATTCTTCGGCGGCTGTGGAAACCGAATCGAATCCGATGTAGGTGAAGAAGACGATGGCGCCGCCCGAAAGCACGCCCGAGTAACCGTTGGGCATGAACGGATGCCAGTTGGCGCTTTTCACCGCGTGCGCGGCGCCAAAGACGAACAGCAGGATGGCGACGATCTTGATTGCAACCATGGTGTTGTTGGTCTCGGCGCTTTGGCGCACACCGCGCACCAGAACGGCGCTCAGCAACATCAGCACGATGAAAGCGGGGAGATTGAACCAGGCGCCAGTGCGCTGGCCTTCTTCAAACATAGGCTGCGAGAGCTGCTGCGGCAGGTGAAAGCCGAACAGGTTATCGAGCAGATCGTTCAGATAAGCCGAGAATCCCACCGCCACGCTCATGTTGGAGAATGCGTATTCCAGGATCAGGTCCCATCCGATGATCCATGCAAAAATTTCGCCCAGCGTCGCGTAGGAATAAGTATAGGCGCTGCCGGCGATGGGGATCATGGACGCGAGTTCCGCGTAACAGATGGCGGCGAATCCGCACGCGATCGCCACCAGCACAAAAGACACCGAAATGGCCGGACCCGCGCCCAGCCGGCCGCTGAGTGTAGACGCAGCCGCGCCGTTGAGCAGCAGGTCGAGAACGGGCGCTTTGAGCACCGATTTGGCGAGGAAATGCTCGCCCGCCGCGGCGGTACCGGTGACGGTGAAAATGCCAGATCCAATGACCGCTCCCACGCCCAGCGCGACGAGGCTCCAAATACCCAGCGATTTTTCCAGCCGGTGGGCGGGCTCTTCGGAAGCCGCGATCAGAGCATCGATGCTTTTGGTGCGGAGGAGCTGGTTCATCCCAGGAACGCTAGCGCTTCCTCTGGCCCTTGGTCATGTGTTGCACTTTCTTCTTCATGGAGCCGCGAGCGACTCCGGATGCCCGCTTGGCTTTGGGGGCCGCTTTCTTGCGGGCAGCGCGCTTGATCTTCTTGCGCTCCGCTCTATCTGCGATCGACTTTGTATTCATTCTTTTTAAGTGTTCAGTCCTCTTGGATTCCTGCGTACTTTTCCACCAGCTTCTTCAAACCGTAACCGGGAAAGCTTACCGTGAGCTTAGCATCCTCGCCATCGCCTTCGCGACGCAGCACGGTTCCGCGGCCATATTTGGGATGCCGGATCATGGCGCCGGCGCGGAAACCGCGGGCGCGCGGCGCGGCGCTGGGCCGCGATTGGCTATTGGCGACTGGCGGCTTGGCTATTGGCGGTGGACTGGTGGCTGTTGGCTGTTGGCTATTGGCTATTGGCTGAGCAGGCGCTTTTCCTCGCTCCGCGAAGAATTGTTGAATGTTCTCCACCGAGTTGATCGTTTTGCCAGTATAGAGATTGCGCTGGGCCGCTTCGCGCGCCTGGTATTGTTCGGTGTAGCGATCCGTTTGCGGCGCACGCTGGCGGGATTGGCCGAGATCTTCCACCAGCGCCTTCGGAACTTCGCGCAGGAATCGCGACGGAATGGTGCCTTCCTGCTGCCCGCCGCCGAAGCGCCTTCGATATCGCGCGGACGTCAGGAACAGCCGCTTTTCAGAACGCGTCATGCCGACGTAGCAGAGGCGCCGCTCTTCTTCCATGGCGGCCTTCGAATCGAGCGAGCGCATGTGCGGGAAGAGTCCTTCTTCCATGCCGGCCAGGAACACGATGGGAAACTCCAGGCCCTTGGCGTTGTGCAGCGTGAGCAGCGACACAGGCGCGCGCTCGTCCAGACCGTCGGAATCGGAGACCAGAGCGGCGTGATCCAGAAACTCGGCCGTGGTCTCGCCACGCTCGGCGGCTTCCGACGCCGCGTTCACCAGTTCGTTCAAATTGCCGAGGCGCGATTCCGCTTCCGGGTCGTTGTCGGCTTGGAGCATCCTGGCATAACCGGTGCGCTCCAAAATTTGCCGCAGCAGGTCGTCCACTTTTCCTTCAGCAGCCGCGGCGCCTAACTCCTCTATCAGCCCCTTGAAAATGCGCAGAGCCGATCCGGCTCGCGCCGGGAACAGGTTCTCTTCCAGCATGCGGCCGATTGCCGACCACACGCTTAACTCGTGCTGCAATGCGTACTGCTCAATCTGCTCGATGGTGCTTTTTCCGATGCCGCGCGCCGGAGTGTTGATGATGCGCAGCAAGGCAACCGAATCCTGCGGGCTCATCACCGCCTTGAGATACGACAGCGCGTCCTTCACCTCGGAGCGCTGATAGAAGCTGAACCCGCCCAGAACGATGTAATCGCGGTTATAGCGCCGCAGCGCCTCTTCGATCTGCCGGGACTGAAAATTGGTGCGGTACAGCACCGCCACGCGGTCCCCGGGGCTGGCGGTCAGCAGCTTGTCGATGGTATCTGCGATGAACAGGGCCTCTTGTTCGCCGTCGAAGGCTTCGAACCGGCCGATCTTTTCGCCCGCGCCCGATTCGGTCCACAGCCACTTGCCCTTGCGCTCGGTGTTGTTGGCAACCACCGCGCTCGCCGCTTCGAGAATGTTCTTGGTCGACCGGTAATTCTGCTCGAGGCGAATCACCGCAGCATTCGGAAAATCGCGCTCGAAATCCAGGATGTTGCGGATGTCGGCCCCGCGCCAGCCGTAGATAGACTGATCCTCATCGCCGACCACGCAGATATTTTTGTGCGCTTCCGTCAGCAGGCGCATCAGCTCATACTGGCTGCGATTGGTGTCCTGATATTCGTCGATCATGACGAATTCGAATCGCCGATTGATTTGGGTACGCAGATAGGCATCGTGCGCAAGCAGGCGCACGGATTCGAGCAGCAGATCGTCAAAATCCAGCGCGTTGGCTTGCCGCAAGCGGCCTTCATATTTTTCGTAGATGGACGCGAGTTGCGAAGTTTTCTGATCGGTAGAAGCGCCGTAAACGTCCTGGGGCGTTTCCTTGCGGCTCTTCTTGTGGCTGATCCAGGAGCACACGGCCCGATACTGCATGAACTTTTCGTCCAGGCCGAGGCCGCGAAAGATGGCTTTGATCACGGCCACCTGATCGTCGTCATCGTAGATGGTGAACTGGCGCGTGAATCCATTGCGGATTTCGGCCAGGCTCGCCCCGTCGCGCCGTAACATCCGCACACAAAAAGAATGGAATGTGGAGACCAGCGGGCCGTCTTTGCCTTTGCCCAGAAGATTGTTCACCCGCGAGCGCATCTCTTCGGCCGCTTTATTGGTGAAGGTCACAGCCAGGATGCAGGGGCCGGGGACGCGATGCTCTTCCATGAGATGCGCCATGCGATGCGTGATCACGCGCGTCTTGCCGCTGCCCGCGCCGGCCAGCAAAAGCAGCGGGCCTTCGACGTGCGACACGGCGGCTTGTTGTTGCGGATTTAAGCCCTGGAGAAAATCCATCTGGTCGTTTTGCGTACAAACTCATGCTGCGTGGCACGCAGCCGCCGGGGGGAGACAATGCGATTTTAGCATGGCGCGGAGTTATCACTCGTCATTTCAGACAACACCCGTCAGGGCGTGAATCGCCTGGAGCTTTTCCCACAACGCCGCCAGCCGGTCCAGCCGAAGCGCATTGGGTCCGTCGGACAGCGCTCGTTCAGGCTCTTCGTGAACTTCCACGAATACGCCGTCCACGCCGGCCGCCACGGCGGCGCGCGCCAGCGTCGGAATGAATTGCGGCTGTCCTCCCGAAGCGTGGCCCAGTCCACCGGGGATCTGGACGCTATGCGTGGCGTCGAAAATGACCGGCCATCCAAACTCGCGCATGATCTGCGAGTCCGCGCATATCCACCACCAGGTTGTTATAGCCGAACGACGAGCCGCGTTCGGTCAGCAAGATGTTGTTATTGCCGGTGGACGCCACTTTATCCGCGGCATGGCGGATGTCATGGGGCGAAACAAATTGCCCCTTCTTGATATTGACGGCGCGGCCGGTGCGGCCCGCCGCAATCAGCAGGTCCGTTTGCCGGCACAGAAACGCGGGTATCTGCAAAACATCCGCCGCCTCCGCCGCCGCTTCAGCCTGCGACGGTCTCGTGAATGTCCGTCAGCACCGCGTAACCATCGCGCCGCAGATCCGGCAAGAATCCGCAGGCCCTCCTTAGGCCCCGGCCCGCGATAGGAAGACACGCTGCTGCGGTTGGCCTTGTCGAACGAAGCTTTGAAAATGAACGGTCCGGCGATCTTACGAATTTCCGCCGCGAGAAAGTGCACGTGCTCCTCGCTTTCGATCACACAGGGACCGGCGATCAACACCAGCGGAAGGCCGCGCCCAATAGCCAGCGGCTGGCCGCTCCCAATTGAAAGAATAGTGCTCAATCGGCGTGTGTGAACTGCTCGGAGCGAACCCGTTGAGCGGGCTTGGGACGGCTCTTGCGATGCTTGTGCGCCGCCCCGATGAATGCGGAGAACAACGGATGCGGCTCCAGCGGCTTGGATTTGAATTCGGGATGGAATTGGCAACCGAGGAACCAGGGATGATCCGGGATCTCGCAGATTTCCACGTAGACCGAGTCCGGCGTCTGGCCCGCGATGCGCAATCCGCCGGACGTCAAAACCTGCTCATATTCGCGATTGAATTCGTAGCGGTGCCGGTGGCGTTCGCTGATCTCGGGCACCCCGTACGCCTGGCGCGCAAAACTCCCTTCGGCCAGCAGGCACGGGTACGCGCCCAGGCGCATGGTCCCGCCCAATTCGTCCACGCCCTTCAATTCGCGCAATTTGTAAATCACGCGATCCGGTGTGGCGGGATCGAATTCGGTGGAGTTAGCGTGCTCCAGTCCGCAAACATTGCGCGCGATATTCGATCACCATGGTTTGCATTCCCAGGCAAATCCCGAAATACGGCACCTTGCTTTCGCGCGCGTAGCGGATGGCGGCAATCATGCCTTCCACGCCGCGCTTGCCAAATCCGCCCGGAACCAAAATCCCGTCGTATTGTTCCAACTCGCGCGCGCACTCCGGCCAGCGCATGTTGTCGGACTCGATCCAGTGGATGTTCACCTTCAACCGGTGCGCCAATGCGCCATGCAGCAACGCTTCTTTCAGGCTCTTGTACGAATCCTCGTACTCGACATATTTGCCGATGAGCGCGATGTCCACCTGATCTTCCGGATTCTGCATGCGCTCCAGCATTCCGGTCCAGCGGCTCAGATCGCGCTGTTTGGCGTCCATGCGCAGAATGCGAAGAATGATCTCGTCCACGCCCTGCTCGGCGAATACTAGCGGCACTTCGTACACCGAGTTCACGTCGCTGGCGGTGATCACGGCCTCCACGTCCACGTCGCAGAACAGCGCGATCTTTTCCTTCATGTCGTGCGGCAGCGCGCGTTCCGACCGGCACAGCAGCATGTCGGGTTGAATACCGAGCGCCCGCAGCTCCTTCACGCTGTGCTGCGTGGGCTTGGTCTTCAGTTCCTGCGCCGCCGCGATCCAGGGAACCAGCGTCACATGCACGAACGCCGTGTTGTCGCGGCCCATCTCATGCCGCAGCTGGCGGATGGCTTCGAGAAACGGCAGCGATTCGATATCGCCCACCGTGCCGCCGATCTCCACGATCACCACGTCCACGTCCGCCGCCACTTTGCGCGCCGCCGCCTTGATCTCGTTGGTGACGTGCGGAATCACCTGCACCGTCTTGCCCAGATAATCGCCGCGCCGCTCGCGATGGATGATCTGCTCGTAGATCCGGCCGGAAGTGAGATTGTTGCTCTGCGTGAGCTTGGCGTGCGTGAAGCGCTCGTAGTGGCCCAGATCGAGATCGGTCTCCGCGCCATCGTCGGTAACAAAAACTTCGCCGTGCTGGAACGGGCTCATGGTGCCCGGGATCGACGTTCAGATAGGGATCGAACTTCTGCAGCGACACGCGCAGCCCGCGGCTTTCGAGCAGGCAGCCGATGGAAGCCGCCGCAATGCCTTTGCCGAGCGATGAAACCACGCCGCCGGTAACAAATATATATTTGGCCATGGACATTCCCCTCAGTGCATTTTCCTTAAGTTCGCATTCTAAGAGCCGGTTCAAACAGCGCCGACACGCGTTCCAGATCCTCCGGCGTGTCCACCCCTAACGATTCGTACTCGGTTTCCACCACGCGGACGCGATAACCATTCTCGATCGCCCGCAATTGTTCCAGCCGTTCCATCCGCTCGAGGGGACCCACCGGAAGGCCGGAATAGGCGAGCAGGAAATCGCGCCGGTAAACATACAGACCCAAATGCTTGTAATGCCGATTTGGATCATGATGCCCCGATCCCTCGCGCGCATACGGAATGGGACAGCGGGAAAAATAAATCGCATCGCCCGCGAGATTGGTCACCACTTTGACGACGTTCGGATCGGCGATCTCGCGCGGGTCCTCGATGAGCTTCTTGAGCGTGGCCATCGGGACCTCCTCGTCGTCCAGCAGCGCCAGCGCCGCGGCGTCGATGGCCGAAGGATCGATCAGCGGCTCGTCGCCCTGAATGTTCACGATCACCGTCGCATTGTCGGCCGAGGCCGCTTCCGCCACGCGATCGGTCCCCGAAAGATGATCGGCGCGCGTCATCATCACCTGCGCTCCGAACGCCCGTGCGGCTTTGTGAATCCGTTCGTCGTCGGTGGCGATGATCAGCTTGGAAAGATAGCGCGCCTGGCTGGCCCGCTCGTAAACATGCTGGAGCATGGGCTTACCGGCGATAGTGGCGAGGGCTTTTCCAGGGAAGCGGGAGGAGGCAAACCGGGCTGGTATTACGCCCAGAATTCGCGTCGGCACAATAGATGTTAGCACAGCGCATGCGCGTGTTGCTAACATCCTGCGAGTGTTAGCACGCGTGCGCGCGCTAAGGGATTGGGGATTGGCTAACAGGCACGCTGCGGTGTGTGTCGGCAGCCTCTGGCACCCCCATTAACTTGCGCAGCAGCGCCACGGTGCTCTCATGGACGTCGCGCCGGCTGCCGTCGAAGCCGCCGTTCCCCATCAAGCCATTGGCGGCGTCGAGCGGCGTGCGCCCGCGCTGGTCTTTCACGTCGAGCTTCGCGCCGCGATCGGCCAGGAACTGCACCACCTGATCCCAACCCTTCTGCGCCGCGCCATGCAGAGCTGTGTCGCCTCGATTGTCGGCCGTGTTCACGTCCGCTCCGGCTTCCAGACACAGTTTGATGGACGCGATCGCCTCCGCTTCGGTCTTCTTGCGCCCGGTGGTGTCCTCTTCCTTGGTGCCGAGGCCCGCTGCCGCCATCACCGGAGTCATGCCGAACTTGGTGGTGAGCTTCACATCGGCGCCCTTGGCGAGCAGCACCTGCATCGCTTCGGTGTCGCCGGCCTTTGCGGCGCGCAGCAGCGGCGTGGTTCCAGTGGTCAGCATGGTGTCGGCGCCGCGGTCAACCTTACTGCGATAAGGTTGCTGTTTCTTGAGTTGCGCATTCACGTTGGCTCCATGTGCGAGCAGCGCTCGGATCAGGTCCAGGCTGCTGAGCCGGCTATTGAGCTCGCTTGGCCAAGGCAGGTTCGAATCCGGCAGGGTATGCATGTCGACAGCGGCGTACAAAGGCGTGCGTCCAGTATCATCGGCGATGTTCAGGTCGGCGCCCTGATCGATCAGCAACGCGGCAAAATCGTAATGCCCATTGATCAGCGCCATCACCAGGGGAGTAACGTTGTTCGGGTCGGCGGCATTGATCTCGGCGCCCGATTTCAGCAGGACCTGCCCACACTCCACGCAACCCTGCCGAGCCGCGAACAGCAATGGCGTCAGGCCACCGAGCGGCATCCACTTCTCGCGAGGCTCCTTGGTAATCTGCCGTTCCCAATTCCACGTCACCTGCCGCGCGTTCACGTCGGCGCCGTGCGCGATCAACTCCTGCGCCATCTCGGGATGCGCTTCCGCCACCGCCCACATCAGCGGCGTTTGCTGCCGCCATTGCTCTTTCGAATTGACGTCGGCGCCAGCGGCCAGCAGAACCTTCGCCGCTTCCACGTTCCCGGTCCGCGCCACCGTCATCAGCGCCGTCTCGCCTTCGGTAGTAGCGGCGTTAGTATCCGCGCCCGCGGCCAAAAGTTTCGCGATCATCGGCGCGCTTCCGTTGACGCAAGCCAGATACAGGGCGAGTGACGCCATAGCGATTCGTGGCCTTCACGTTCGCGCCGGCCTTGATCAGCCGATCCACGAGCTCGCCGTCGTCCTGCCGCACTGCCCAGTGGAGCGCCGTGGTGCCGTCCGGTTCCGGCGCGTTGACATCTGCCTTTTGCTTCAGCAGCTCGATCGCACCAGCCCGGTCGCCATCCCTCACGGCATCCGCGAGCTTCCAGCCTGCGCCGTCCGTGCCTGCGTATGCCAGACCAGCCAATCCCCAACCCCAGCAGAACGAAGAATCTCGCAGACATGAGTGTGAATGGTCTCAGCTAAATGTTGATCAGCTCGCCCGTGCTGTCGCCGATGTTCTCCATCGGCATGCCGCCCTTTTCCAGCAGCGTCAGCAGCAGATTCGCGATCGGCGTGTGATCGTCATAGCGCAAATGCCGGCCGCCTTGCAGCTTCCCGCACGCGCCTCCAGCCACCAGATTCGGCAACGGGAAATGATTGTGCAGATTGCTGTTGCTCATGTTGCTGCCGAAAAGAATGATCGAATTATCGAGCAGGATTGCCGTCGCCATCCGGCGTGCTCTTCAGCTTCCCGAGGAAGCGCGCGAAAAGCGTCACGTGATAGTTCTGGATCTTTACCAGCTTCTCGATCTTCTCCGGCAGATTCTGGTGGTGCGACGTGGCGTGATGCCCGTCGTGCACGCCCACCTGCGGATAAGTCTTGTTGCTCTCTTCGCGCGCCACCATGTAGGTGAACACGCGCGTGATGTTGGCCTGGTAAGCCAGCACCAGCAGGTCGTACATGATGTTGATGTGCTCTTCGAAGCTGTACGGAATGCCCACCGGCTCTGTCGGGCAGTTCGAGCGAGGCAGTGGAATCGAAGTTCGCACGCTCGAATGCGGCGCTCAATTTCGCGCACGCTGTCCAGATAATCGCTCACCGTGGCCTGGTCCCGCGCGCCCAGTTTCAATTTCAACGCGCCGGCCTCGGCCGTGATCTCGTCCAGGATGCTGCGATCCTGCTGGGTCCGCAAGGCCCGTTCCGCCGCGTGACCCGCCCTGCCCAAACATCCGCTCGAACGCTTTGCGCGGGATTAATTTCCATCGGCATCGGCGTGGTATGCGTGCGCCACGACAGCGTGTTCATGTAGATGCAGCCGTAATCGCGATCGCATGCGCCCAACAGCGCGGAATGATCTTCGGTGGCCAGTTCAATCGACGGCAGCGGCGTATCCTGCCCGATGTGCTGCGCCGCAATTTGATCGGCCGTAATGCCCGCGTAAGCATCCACACCCTGCGTCGGCTTTGGCCGCACTCCACTCAGCCACGTGGTCGGGCTCAGAGAATGCACCGCCGTGCTATCGGCCGCGCGATTACCCAGTCCACTCACTACGTTCAAGCGATCCCGGAACGGCTCCAGCGGTTTCAAAATCGGCGAAAACTCAAACCCGGCGCCTTCCGCAGCCGGCGTCCAGCTGATCCATAATCGCGCCGTGCGGTACGTATACAAAACCCATGCGCGGCGATCCGGCGGCCGCGGTCTTCTTCAGCAGCGTCTGCGCCGGGAGCATCGCGTCCAGCAAAGGCAGCGCCAGCGTCACGCCCATCCCGCGCAAAAACGTCCGTCGTGGAAGATGCTTTTTCGAGATGAACATATTATTTACTCCCTATAACAGACCGCCGAACACCCGCCGTGGTTACTCCCGCCGCGTCGCTGTCTAGCGCGCGCTTCATTTCAAAGGGCTCGCTCTTGACAATCCCGGTAATCAACGACGAAAAACGGTAATTGTCGCGCGCCGCGCCCTGCACGATTCCACGCACTACTGGCATGTCATAGTACTCCAGCGGACGTCCCAGCGCGTACGTCAGCAGCTTCTCGGTCAGTGTGCCGACGAAATACTCGGGATGCTTCAGCAGCGCCTGGCGCAATTCCACAATACCGTTGATTTTCGTGCCATCAGCGAGTTGCCCGGAAGAGTCGATCGGCCCCGACGCGTCTTTGGTGCGATACTCGCCAACCGCGTTGAAGCTCTCGAGCGCGAATCCGAGCGGGTCCATCACCTTGTGGCAGGTGGAGCACGGAGCGTTCTTGCGATGCTCCTCCAATCAATTGCCGGACGGAAAGCATCTTCCCGCCCTGCGCCTGATCCTTCAGCGCGGGAACGTTCGGCGGAGGCGCGGGCGGCGGCGTGCCCATCAGATTTTCCATGATCCACTTGCCGCGCAGCACCGGCGACGTGCGCGTGGGATACGACGTCACGCTCAGGATGCTTCCCTGCCCCAGCAATCCGCGGCGCGCCGTTCATTAGCGTCAGCGTCACGCGGCGGAACTGGCTGCCGTACACGTTCGGGATGCCGTAATGCTTCGCCAGCCGCTCGTTCACGAACGTGTAGTTGGCCGTCAGCAGATCCATCACGTCGCGGTCTTCGCGCACGATGCTCTCAAAGAACAGCTCCGTCTCGCGCTTGAAACCCTGCCGCAGATTGTCGTCGAAATTCGGGAAGGTGGTTCTCGTCCGGCGACACGCTCTGCACGTTGCGCAGGAACAGCCACTGCTCGGCGAAGTTGTTCACCAGCGCTTCCGCTTTCGGATCGGCCAGCATGCGCCGCACTTCGCGATCCAGCACCGCCGGATCTTTCAGCTTGCCCTGCGCCGCCACATTCAGCAGCTCATCGTCGGGAATGCTGCTCCACAGGAAGAACGAGAGCCGCGACGCCAGATCCAGATCGCTCACATGATAGATGCTGCCCGCAGCCACGCGCGCCGGATCGGGCTCCGACCGGAACAGGAACTTCGGACTCGCCAGGATCAGCCGCAGCGCGTTCTCGATGCCGGATTCGAAGTTGCCGCCTTGATTCTTGCCGGCCTGGTAGAAGCTCAGCAGCGTTTCCATGTCGGCGTCGGTTACCGGCCGCCGATAAGCCCTGCCGCGCCAGCGTCCCCAGGATCTTCTTCGCGCACGGAACCTCGTCCTGGGAACTCGCCGGAGTGCAAACGAAAATCCGCCGGCGGCTGGGCGTCTCGCCGGACCCTGTGGCGATTGAACGGCCCGGTGATCTGCACGTGATCGATCAGCGGAATGCCGTTCATGTTCTGCAAATCCAAGTCGCGCGTGAACGGCTGCAGCGGCTCGTCCGATTCCGCCGAATCGCGCCGCAGGAACGACACCGCAACATCGTGCGGCCCGGCCTTCACGTGCACCTTGGTCTTCAGCCGCGCGTCCAAGCGTGTCGCCCGCCAGCGCCAGATTGGTATCCACCAGCTTGAGGTCTTCTTCGCCGCCCACCGGCGCGAGAAACACCCGCTGCGCCATCGATGCTGACTTCCAGCTGATGCGGAAACTCCATGCCGGTCAAATACCCGACGATGTTCCGCAGCAGAATCACGTTGAACTCGTAATCGGCGTCCAGCGGAAAATTGTGATGGATCAGGATTCCGCCGCGCGTGCCCAGCGGCAGCCCTTCGATGTGTTCAGCCTGCGCCAGATCCGGCGGCACCTGGATGCTCTGGCTGATGGGCCCGATCTTCGGATCGCCCACGGCCAGGCTGCTCACCTCGCGCGACGCCGCCAAATATGCTTCGAGCAACGAGGGCGACACCCGCAAAACCTCGGCGATGTTATCGAAGCCATTGCTCTCGTCGTCGGCCGGAAGCAGCGCGGTGACGTCCACTCTTCAGAGCCGAGCAAGTCGCGGATCGCATTGGCGTACTCGGTCCGGTTCAGGCGATGCAGCGGCGATCGTCCCGGCTCCGGATGCGCCGCGGCAGCTTGATCGAGCGATGTCTGAAGCCAGGTGATCAACCCGTCGATCTTGGCCTGCTCCGGCCTGGGCATGCCCTGCGGCGGCATCATCCCGCCGCGCAGCTTGCGCACCACCTTCTCCCACGTCTCGGCATGCTCGGCCGCGTGATCGATGTCCAGCTTGTCCAGCATCAATCCGGCGGTCTTGGCTTTTTCGTTGTGACAGGTGACGCAATACTGATTTATCAGCGCATGCTGAGGCGACGTCTGTTGTGAGGAAACCTGTTGGGCGCACAGCAGCGATCCTGCGAGCAACAGTAGAAGACCACTCCCGAACGGTCGTGGTTCAACAAGCTTGGGCACCAACTCCCCCTCTGTTAGGTATAGCGCAAACCGGCACCCGCGGTCAACTCACAAGCTCATTGTTTAGTAGCAGTTCCGAGCACCAGACCCGTTGACCCCGACATGCGCCTATGCTAGACTTCCTAGGTCCGAATTAAGGAGCGAACCTGACCATGCGAACGGTGTCAATCGCTTTGGCATTTTCAGTCAGCGGCTCTATCTTCGCCGTTTGCGGCGCCGACCCTGTCTCGTTCAGCAAAGACGTCCAGCCGATCCTGCATGAAAGCTGCTGGAATTGCCACGGCCCCACGCAACAAATGTCCAGCCTGAGCCTCTACACGCGCGACACCGCGATGAAAGGCGGCCAGCATGGGGCCGTCATCGTCCCTGGCAAAGCCGAGAAGAGCCGCTTGTACCGCCTGGTGGCCGGGTTGGATCTGCCGCAGATGCCGTTCGGGGGCGGCACGCTCACCGATAAGCAAATCGCCACCTTAAAAGCCTGGATCGATCAAGGCGCTCCCTGGGACGCCGATCCGCCGCCTGCCGTCACGACCGCGGCTCCAGTCAAAGACGATCCCGCCACGCACCAACTCCCCCCGGGCGCTCGCAACTACTGGGCCTTTAAATTGCCCGTGCAGGCTCGAGTTCCTTATTTTGGCGAAGACATGACCAATCCGGTGGACCGCTTCCTGGAAAAAGCGCGCCGCGAAAAGGGTCTGAAGGCCGCCCCTGCCGCGGATCGCGCCACGCTGGTCCGCCGCGCCTATCTGGATCTGCTCGGCTTGCCGCCCACCCCCGCCGAAGTCGGCGAATTTGTCAACGACAAAGCTCCCGATGCCTGGAGCCGGCTGATCGATAAACTGCTGGATTCGCCGCGCTACGGAGAGCGCTGGGGCCGGCATTGGCTGGATGTGGCGCGTTACGCCGATTCGAGCGGCTTCGAATACGATTATGACCGTCCGGACGCCTGGCGCTACCGCGACTATGTAGTGCGTTCCTTCAATCAGGACAAGCCCTACAACGTATTTATCAAAGAGCAAATCGCCGGCGACGAGTTGGATTGGAAGACCGACGACAGCATGATCGCCACCGGCTTCCTGCGCGCCGGCGCCCGCGTGGCCTTCCGCGAAAAAGACAACCCCGAGCGCCGCTACGACTATCTGGACGATCTGATCGCGACCGTTGGAAGAGGTGTTCTGGGATTGACCGTGCAGTGTGCGCGCTGTCACGATCACAAATTCGACCCAATCCTCCAGAAAGACTATTACGCCCTGGAGGCGTCGCTATTCGGTTACGTCGAAACCACGTATCCGCTGGTGCCTCGGCCCGAAGCGGAAGCCTACGAGAAGAAGATGGCGGAGATCGACGCGGCGGAAAAGTCGATGAAGGCGGAGATCAAGGCTATCGAAGCCCCCGTCTTTCAGCGCCTGATGGCCGAAGCCGTCAAAACAAAGTTCCCGTCCAATGTTCGCGAGGCCTTCGAGAAGCCGGAGAAGGACCGGACGGAAGGTGAGCGGCTATTGGTGGCGCAGATCCCGGACGCATTTTTCTTCGATCCGCTGCCGGTGGACAAAAATCTTTCGCCCGAAGAAGCGGCGCGCAAGAAAGTTCTGCGCGGCCAGATCGCGGCGCTCGAGAAGCAGCGGCCCAAGCCCATCCCCGTGGCCGAAATCGCAACGGACGGCGACTATCGTTCCACGCCCGAGGGCCGTGGCGACGAGACAATCGGCTGCCCGCAGTGCCGCGTCCCCGATCCCACGGCCGGACCTTACGTTACCAAAGGCGATGCCCAGTACCGCATGCCGCCTTCCTACCTGTTGCTGCGCGGCGACCCCGACACGAAAGGCGTGTTGATGAAGCCCGGGTTCGTGACGGTGGCCACCTACGGCGATCCTCCCACCGAGATTCCCAATCCCGACGGCCATACATCGGGACGGCGTCGCGCGTTGGCTGAATGGCTGGTGTCCCCACAGAATCCGCTGACCGCGCGGGTGGAAGTAAATCGCATCTGGGCCGATCATTTTGGCCGTGGGATTGTAGGATCGGTCGACAATTTCGGCAGAATGGGCGATGCGCCCACCAACCCGGAACTGCTGGATTGGTTGGCTGTCGAATTCATGAATCGCGGATGGAGCGTCAAACAGATGCACCGCCTCATCATGACGTCCCAGGCCTATCAGATGGCCTCGTCCTACCACAACGACGAGAACATCTCCAAAGATCCGGAAGACTACAACCTGTGGCGCTACCGCATGAAGCGGCTGGATTCCGACTCCGTCCGCGACAGCATTCTGGCCGTCAGCGGCGCCATCAACCTGGCGATGGGCGGGCCTCCCGTATTCCCGCCGATGCCCAAGGAATTGCTGGATGCGACGATTCATAACGCCTGGGTGAAGCAGGCCGATGGCCCCGAGACCTGGCGCCGCAGCGTCTACGTGTATCGCAAGCGCAACCTCAACGTGCCGATGCTGGAGGTGTTTGACATGCCCGACCCCAACATCACCGCCGGACCGCGCTCGATATCGACGGTGCCCACCCAATCGCTCACTCTGTTGAACGACGAATTTGTTCGTCACCAGGCCAAGCTCTTCGCCGGCCGCGTGGAAGAAGGCGCGCCCAACGATGTGGCGAAGCAGATCGACCTGGCGTACCGCATTGCGCTCTCGCGCTCGCCCGACGAAAAAGAATTGCAGATCGGCATGGACCTGGTAAAGAAGCAGAGCCTGGAAGACTTCGTCCAGGTGGTGCTGAACCTGAATGAGTTCCTGTACCTGAGGTAACGCTCATGAAGAATTTCTGGAACAGACGCGATTTTCTATTTCAATCGGGCGGCGGCATCAGCGGACTGGCGCTGGCCTACTTGCTGAATCAGGACGGTCTCCTCGCCGCGCCCGCCAGCGCCGGCCCCACCGGTTGCCAGGCCGCGCCCATCGGCAACAATCCCTACGCGCCCAAGCAGCCCCACTTCACGCCGCGCGCCAAGGCCGTCATCTCTCTCTTCATGAGCGGGGCGCCCAGCCATGTGGACACCTTCGATCCCAAGCAGGCCTTGGTTACCTACGCCGGCCAGCCGCTGGACAGCAAGCTCGCGAGCGATTTAAAGGTGCGCCAGGGCTTTCCCGGGCCCATCATGCCCAGCCCGTTCTCGTTCAAAAAATACGGGCAGAGCGGGATCGATGTTTCCGAACTTTTCCCCAACGTGGCGCAAAAAGTGGATGAGATCGCTTTCATCCGCTCCGTATACGCGCGTTCCAATGACCATGTCCAGGCTCATTACGACATGCACTCGGGCCAGATCAATATGGGTTATCCGAGCGTCGGCTCCTGGGTTACCTATGGTCTCGGCTCGGAAGCCACCAGCCTGCCGGGCTTCATCGTGATTCACGACGCCCGCGGCGGACCGTTCGGCGGCCCCAATTGCTGGAGCGCGGGCTTCATGCCGGCCGCCTATCAAGGCACCATGTTCCGTCCGTCCGGCGATCCGATCATCGACCTTCGTCCGCCTTCCGACGTTACACCCGACCAGCAGCGCGGCATGCTGGACACACTGGCGAAGCTGAACCAGATGGACGTGGACAAGAACCCCGGCAACTCCGAATTATCCGCACGCATCTCGGCTTATGAACTGGCTTACCGGATGCAGGGCTGCGCTCCGGACGTGGTCAACATCGACGACGAATCGGAGGCCACCAAGAAGCTGTACGGTCTGGACAACAAGAACACCGAGGCGTTCGGCCGCCAATGTCTGCTGGGCCGCAGGTTGGTAGAGCGCGGCGTCCGCTTCGTCCAGCTTTATGAAGGCGGCACCAACGGCAATCAGTTCATGAACACCTGGGATGCTCATAACAACCTGAAGGCCAATCACGAACTGCACGCCAACGCCTGCGACGTCCCCATTGCCGGCCTGCTCACCGATCTGAAGGCCCGCGGACTGCTCAATGACACGCTGGTTATCTGGCACGGCGAGTTCGGGCGCATGCCCATCTCACAGCGCGGTGTGGGACGCGATCACAACCCGGGCGCGCAGACCGTTTGGATGGCCGGCGCCGGTATTAAAGGCGGCCAGACCATCGGATCTACGGACGATTTCGGCTACAAAGCCGCCGAACAGCCCATTTCGATTCACGACCTGCACGCCACTTTGCTGCACTTGATGGGCATCGATCACACCAAGCTGACCTATCGCTTCAACGGCCGCGATATGCGGCTCACCGATGTCGGCGGCGAAGTGATTCCGCAAATCGTCGCCTGAACTTTCGCCGAACTCCGGCCCCTTGGGCTACGTAGATGGTTGCATGGCGCCCGCATTACCCAAACCTCATAAAGACCGCGGCATGGAAGGCATGGTCGCGAAATGGTACACGGCCAACACCGGCAAATCGCTGGATGAGTTCGCCAAGCTCGCGCGGCGAATTGCCGAATCAACTCCCGCCCGGCAGCGCGGTGCTCGAAGTCGCGCCCGGCCCCGGCTACTTTTGCATCGAACTGGCGAAGCTCGGGAGCTATGCAATAACCGGCCTCGACATCAGCCACACCTTCGTCGAAATTGCCCGGAAAAAAGCCAGCTGAAGCGGGCACGTACGCGTGGACTTCCGTCAAGGCAACGCTTCCGGCATGCCTCTCGCCGACGACACCTTCGACTTTCTGCTGTGCCGCGCGGCCTTCAAGAATTTCGGCCAGCCCGTGCGCGCCTTAGCAGGAAATGTGCCGTGTGCTGAAGCCCGGCGGCCGTGGACTGATCGTCGATCTCAGGAAAGACGCCTCCATGGAATCGATCAATCATGAAGTGGAGGGCATGGGCCTTGGTCCGATCAACAAAATCCTCACCAAGCTCACGTTCCGAACCATGCTGCTCAAGAGCGCTTATACCAAAGAGCAGTTTCGCTACATGTTGTCGCAGGCGAATTTTCGGAGCGTCGATATCCAGGAAGCCGGCATCGGCTTCGAAATCTCAATGACGAAGTAGCCGCATGACCAAGCGGCGGCCTTCCGGTGCGAAGGTTGCGCCAATGACAAGGTAGATCACGCCGAACGGACCGAGTGTTGCGATGGCTCCGTAAATGGGATGCGAAGCATACGGCAGCAATCGCCCCGCGCTACCGACGATCACCGCCAGCGCCGCCGCGAGCCAAAGCTTCGCAATGAACCCGGACATGGAAGGAATCGGCCCCAATCTCCTATGCAGCCCGCGCCGCAACAAGGCAAACTCCACCCATCCGGCAATCCCGGCCGACGCCGTCAATCCAGCCACGCCCCAGCGCGGATCGATTCCGATCCATATTGGCAACGGCTTCGCGCAGATGTATCCGAGAACGGTTGTTAGGGCCACGCGCAAGACGGCGAACTTCAACGGTGTGCGAGTGTCGCGCAAAGCGTAATAGGCCGACGAATACAATCGACCCATGGTGGATGCGAGCAGCCCAATGGAAGAGCCCGCCAGAATGCCCCAAACATACTGTGCGTCGGAATGCGTGAAGCGGCCGGTTTGCAACAGCGCGCCCGCGATCAGATCGCCGAACGCGAGGAAAGCCGCGGCGGACGGCACGATAAAAAACGCAATGTGCCGCAAGCCGGAATCGATGCGCTGGCGCAGCGCCGCTTGAATTTCCTCGGTGCTTCCGGTGGCGCTCGACATTACAGGCAGCTCGGCCGCCGATACCGACATGCCAAATAAACTGACCGGCAGCACATAGATGAGCTGCGCGTTGATCAGCCCGGTGACTGCGCCGGTAGGCAATAGGCTCGCGAGCAACGCATCGATGTAGGCGCTGATCTGCACCACGCCCCGGCTGACGAACACCGGCGCGAAGTTCCGGATCACTGTGCGCACAGGGAGCGAGTCCCAATCCAGCCGCATCCGCAAATGCCGGGCAAGCTTTAGCACTACCGGCAATTGGATACCGAACTGAAGCGCGCTGCCGGCCACCGAGCCCCAGGCCAGCATTACGGCTAATTGCGACAGCGTGGTCCGGCCGCCAAAAATGACCAGCGTCGCGATCATGGCCCCGCTCCACATCACCGGCGCCGAGTAGGACAGAAACAGTTTTCGATGACTGTTCAATATCCCCAGGCACCAGGCCGAAAACACCAGCAGGCCCGCGCCGGGGAAAAGAATTCGCACCAGGGAGATGGTGAGATCGCGCTTCGTTCCTGAAAATCCCGGCGCGATGAGGTCGATCAGCCAGGGAGTGGCCAGCACGCCTGCCAGGCACAGGATTGCGACCGCCAGGGCCAGGGTCGCGCCCACCGCGCCTGCCACTTTGCCCGCCTCTTCTTCTTCGCCCTCGGCCAGCAAGCGCGCATACACCGGGATGAAGGACGCCGAAAGCACGCCTTCGCCGAACAGGTTTTGCAGGAAATTCGGAATCCGAAACGCGGCGTTGAAAGCATCCGCAGAGTCCGAGCGCAGTCCGAAATAATGCGAGAACACCCGCAGCCGCACCAGTCCGACGATGCGGCTGAGCAGAATGCCCGCCGCCACCAGAAACGCGAGCTTGCCAGTGCTCTCCCGTTTGCGGACAGGCGCGTGTTCCGGTTTCTTATCCAAGTCTGCTGAACACTCCGCTATGGAGATCCTGCCAACGATTCGGCGGAATCACGCGCCTCTGGACAGCTTCATCGAAAAGCGAAAGGCTCATTCGCGCGAACTGCCGCACCAGGCCATCGGGATTGTCCATCAGCGGAAGAAGAACGGAAAGCGCTTGTTCATCCGGCCACGCGAGCAGCGATGGAATGATATCGCCCACTAATTCCCCAGGCGATGCCGTCTCCGCTTGCTCCGCTTCCGAAGCAATAAAAACCGCGCGCCGCGCATCGGAGCAAGGCTCCACGACAATGTCGGTCCAATCCGATTGAATATCTTTATCGCGACGCGCTGTATAGCGAACCGAATAGATGCCAGGCTCGTCGAAGCGATACATCAAATGCAGCGGCAGCCGGTCCCGAGGCGAGTCGCGCGGAGCCACGGTGCTGTTGCCAAGGCCGACCGAGGCCTGAAATGGCGCGAACGGTTCGCCCTTGTAGCGCACCTCCAACTGGTTGCCGCCGAAATCCAGAGGGAAAACGGTGTAGGGATAAGAAATCCCGTTAGTCGCGGGCTGGTCCGCTTCAATCCAAACCGGCATGTGCACGTAGGCCTGGCCTACCAAGTGAATGAAGGCTTTTCGAAGGCTGAAGCGAACCATCACTTGTTCGCTGCAGGCGCCGTGCACGCAGACCTGGATGGGCGCCGAGCCATCCACCGGTGCGTCGTCGGGAATTTTGAAATTGATCTGCTTGGAACCTGAGAACAACAGCCCGGCCGGGCGGCCGCCCACCAATACGCGCACGCCGCAGGTTTCGACCGGATACGGCCCGTTCTGAGGAATCGGAATGGGACACTGGAGCTCGGGTCCGAGATCTTCGCCGTAGATGGTGACGATCATTCCGGGCGCAAGCAGGACGGGCCGGCCATCCGCGCGCTGTGTCAGATTTTCCGGATTGAACCGCGGGATACCGGACTGGCCGAACGCCGCTCCAGCCAGCAACACGAAAGCGACCCAGCCCCGCATGTTGCTATTATCCACCGCCAGCTACCTCTCCAGCTCAACACCGCGATTGTCGCTCGAAAAGCCAGCCGCGTCCGGGCGGTGCGTTCTGGGCCGGAGTACTCTGGACTCATGGCTGCGGCGGAGCTGCGTGCGAAGGAAGGTTCTCCGGGCACGAGAGAAAGGGTCGCGGTGTCACGCGGAGTTGAGATCACGCTCGTCTACGGCGACGAGGGTAAGGTCTCCAGGGTTGAACTTCCCGGCGTCGGGTGGGACGGCACTCGCGAGCCGGTGGACGAAAGTCTTGCTGGAACTAGTGCCGATGTCCATGCGAGGCGAGAGGGTTGGGTCGGGCCTTTGGGAGGTCGGAGGCAGAATCCGTTATACCATCTACGAGCATGTGATGATTGTCGAGCGCGAAGAGCGGCCCCTCGACAGTCGAAGCTCCGTCTGGGTACATTTCACAGCGCCTCACCAGTCCAGCTCGATCTCGTAATCATCGGCCCCTGGTTCTGGATCATCGATCTCGAAAATCAGCCGGTAATTATTCTTCGGCGACGGTGACTCAACAATCGAAACCCGCCCGCGGCCGCGCAGTTTCTGAATGGCCGGCATGAGATCGGCACGCGCCGGCAGAGCGCGCAGCATGTCGCTATGCTCGCCACTAATTGGCGCGCCCTCCAGCACCTCGGAATAGCTGGCGCCGCCTTGGAGCGTGACACGCACGCGGCCATCCACTGTCCCGCTCCAAACGAATGCGCGGCCCGTGGGATCGGGAATCGCCGCGGCAGCCTCCTTAGATGCACTCTCTCTCGGACCGCGATTCCACTGGAGCGTGAACCCATACTCGCCCGCGCCTGCCTGCGGATCGCGAATGGAAACGCGCGCGGTGTAGTTGTTCCTCTGGCGCGGCTGCTCGATCAAACGGATCTCGCCGCGACCCTCCGGGTGCTCTAACCTCACGTCGGAATCGCGATCGGGCAGCGGACGAGAAAACTTGAAGTGCTCGTCAGTTACTGGCGCACCCTGCACAGTCGCGCCATGGTCCGCGCTCGACACGCAACTGCGCTTTTTGCAGCTGACGATGGCCTCCTCATCCACGCGGCCCGACCAGGTAACCTGGTCGGTCCTCTCCGCCCCGGGCTCGAACACGTTGCCCAATGCATCCCAATAAAGCGCGATGGAATAGAACGAACTGCCGGGCTGCCGGTCTTCAATGGATACCGCAAGCGTGTATTGATTTTCGATGCTGGGCTGATCGATGACATGCACGTAGCCGCGCCCCTCCAGCACCTCCACGCGCACCAATTGCCGGCCTCCCGGCAGAGAATCGGCAAAATGGAACTTCTGTTGTTCCACGGGCGCGCCATCCTGAATTTGCACGGTAAGACGCTTACCCGCCAGGTGCAGGATGGCTGTGCCATCCACTTGCCCTTGCCAGACGAACTGGGGCCGGTCTTGCGCGCTTAGCTGAAGGCACACCGAAAGAAATAAAAACGAAGCCAGATGTTTGTAAGGCATATTACGACGATCGCAGGTGAGCACAATAGCACAAATGGTTTGAGACGTTTACGCTACAATATTTGGGTACTCTGTTAACGCCGTCAGGTCCCCGGCGTCCAACCTTGTTCGTTGCAGGACCTCTATGGTTACAGCGATAACTCCACCAGCCCTACTGCTAGCAACATCGACGACCGATCAATTGGTCCGTTCTCTGTTTGATGACACCTTCAACGGCGTGCATCACCTGGAGCTTTTCGATTGGGCGCTGCTGATTCCTTACTTTGCCATCCTGATCGTCCTTTCATTCTACGGCTGCCACCGCTTCGAGATGATCCGGAAGTACTGGAAGCACCGCCGCGACCTGGCGCCGGAACCGGTGGAGCGCTGGGCCACGCTTCCGCGCGTGACCATCCAGCTTCCGCTGTATAACGAGCGCTACGTGGTGGAGCGGCTGATCGAAGAGGCCAGCCAGATGGAGTACCCGCGCGAGCTGTTGCAGATCCAGGTGCTGGACGATTCCACCGACGACACGCATCCGTTCACCGAAGCGCTGGTCCGCGAATATCAAGCCGCCGGAGTGCCCATCGAGTATCTGCACCGCAACAATCGCGCCGGGTTCAAGGCGGGCGCATTGCAGGAAGGCATGCAGACCGCGACCGGCGAGCTGATCGCCATCTTCGACGCCGATTTTATTCCGCCGCGCGATTTTCTGGCGCGCACCGTGCATCACTTTCACCGACCCGGGCGTGGGCGTGGTGCAGACGCGCTGGAGCTACCTGAACCGGCATTTCAACCTGCTCACCGAAGTGGAGGCCATGCTGCTGGACGGCCATTTCGTCATCGAGCACGGAGCGCGTTTCGGCAGCGGCCTGTTTTTCAATTTCAACGGAACGGCCGGCGTTTTGCGGGCCAAGATGATCGAGGACGCGGGCGGCTGGCAGCACGATACGCTGACCGAAGATTCGGACTTGAGCTATCGCGCGCAGCTGAAAGGCTGGCGCTTCGTGTATGTTCCGTCGGTGGATTGCCCGTCGGAACTGCCGGTGGACACTTACGGGTTCCAAGTGCAGCAATCGCGCTGGGCCAAAGGGCTGACGCAGGTTGCCATCAAGCTGCTGCCGAGGATTCTGCGGTCGAAAGAGCCCTGGCGCGTGAAGCTGGAAGCGTTCTGCCATCTGACTCCGAACATATCTTACCCCCTGATGCTGATCATGTCGGCGCTGATGCTGCCGGTGATGATCGTGCGGTTTTACATGGGCGTGTTCCAGATGCTGACGGTGGATCTGCCGCTGATCATCGCATCGTTCTGCTCCATTTGGGCGTTTTACTTGATGGCGCAGCGCGAGCTGCATCCGGAAAATTGGAAGCGCGCCATCGTGTTGATGCCGGCCCTGATGGCCGCGGGCATCGCGCTGACGTTAATCAATACCAAGGCGGTGATCGAAGCGCTGCTCGGGATCAAATCGGCGTTTGCGCGGACGCCCAAGTATGCGGTGGGCGACCAGAAGGTGAAAATTCAGAACGCGAGTTACCAGCGCCGCAGCGGCTGGCTGCCCTACGCCGAATTGGCGGTCGGTGGATACTTCGCCTACATGGTGACCTACGCGATCGAGACCTGGAATTTCCTGGCCGTTCCGTTCCTGCTGCTGTTTGTCGTGGGTTATTGGTGGGCCGGATTCACGCACGCTCTATCAGGAGTACCAAGGCAAGCTGCAGTGGCAGCGCGAGCGGGCGCTGGCGCTCAGGCGCTTCGCTGGAACCAGCGAGCCCGAGTATCCAGAGTAAAGTTCGCCGCGCGGGCGTCGTTGACGAACATTTTCACCGTGTCGAGGGAATACTCGGTGAGATCGCGGCCCAGCAGCGGAAGCTTCTTCAGCAGGTCGTGCGTGACGGTGATGATGTGGCAGCCGATGGCGTCGGCCTGCACGATGTTGAATAACTCGCGCGGGCTGGCCCAGATCAGCTCGATTTGCGGATAGGGGCGCATGCGCGCGAGAGCTCCGCACAAGATGGGCAGCGGATCGCAACCGGCGTCGGCGACGCGGCCGGCGAAGATCGAAATGCAACTGGGCGGGCCATCGCTGCAAGCTGGGAACCACGGCGTCTACCTGATCCAGCGTCATGAGCGCGGTAACGTTTACCTTGACGCCCTGCCGCGGCCAGGCGCTTCACCAGGGCCGCCGAACTGCGGCCGCGCGTATCGGTGATCGGGATTTTCACGTACACGTTGTCGCCCCAGGTGGCGATTTGCAGGGCCTGCTGTTCCATCTCGTCGAAATCGTCGGAGAGGACTTCGAAGGAGAACGGCCGGTCCGGGATGGCGCGGGCGAGCGACCTGCCAAACGACTCATAGTCGGTGATGCCCGCCTTGCGCATGAGCGTGGGATTGGTGGTGAATCCCCGGATCCAGGGATTGTCCGCGAGTTCCAGGATGGAAGCGCGGTCGGCGCCGTCGGCGAAGATCTTGACGCGGAACGAGGTGATATCAGGCATATTGCAGCGTCTCCAAACGAAAGCCCGGGCGAGTGGTTCTGCAGAATCCATTGCGCGGCTTCGCGCAGCGAGCGGACACCGATGAAAGGGCCGTCCGGACGCTGTTCGGCGTAGCCGTAATCGACGAAAATCGGCGCGGCAACCGGCGCGATGGCCGGCTTCGATGTCGCGCCAACGGTCGCCGACGATGAAGCTGGATTCCAGATCGATATTCCAGACGCGAGCCGCTTCGAGCAGCAGTCCCGGCTGCGGCTTGCGGCAGGAGCAGCGCGCCGCGTCATCGTGCGGGCAGACGCCGACGCCGTCCAGACGCAGAAAACTGCTGCAGGCGCCGGTTCATTTCGGAAACCTGCTCGGCCGAAACCAGCCCGCGCGCGATGTCCGGCTGATTGGTGATCAGGATCAGCGCGAAACCGGCTTCGCGCAATTTGTTGCAGGCTTCGCGAACGCCAGGCAGGAGACGCAGGTCCGCAGACGGTGGCGGGCGGATAGGGCTTGCCTTGGCGGAGAACGGCGCGATTCACGACGCCATCGCGATCCAGGAACACGGCGCGGCGCATACATTAGAGCCTCCCCAGCCGAGAGTCGGCGAGCATGGAATTCAGAGCCAGCGCAGAGCGCCTGGCGCGTGTCGCGCTTGCACGTCCAGCCCAGGCCGCGGATGCGATCGGTATTTAAGCGGACCACCGGAACGTCGCCTTTCCAGCCGCGATCGCCGCCGGTATATTCCAAACGAACTTGATCCGCCGGAAAGGCCCGCTACTTCGATGGCCAGCTTGGCGATTTCGGTGACCGTGACGTAGTCGCCGGTGGCGACGTTGTATACTTCGAAGTTTTTCGGTGAACGTGCGATGCGCGAGCAGAACGGCTTCGACGACGTCGTCGACGTGAATGTACGACTTGCTCTGCTGGCCGTCGCCCAGGATCCGCAGACGATCGGGCTGAACGCGCAGGCGGCGAATAAAATCGAAGCCCACGCCGTGCGTTTGGCGCGCGCCCACCACGTTGCCGAAGCGGAACGCGCAGGCGCGCATACCGAACATCGCGCAGTAGGAGGCGATCAGCGCCTCGCCCGCCAGCTTGCTGGCGCCGTAGGTGGAGACGGGAACCAGCGGCCCGAAATCTTCCTGGGCTTCGAAATCTTTCAGATCGCCATAAACTCCGCTGCCGGAAGCGTACAGCAGATTCGGGGTGCTGGGTGCGGCGCATGGCCTCGACAACCTGCTGCGTCAGGAAAGTGCCTTCGCGGAAATCGATGTCGGGCTCCACGGCGGCGCGCGCGATGTCGGGATTGGAAGCCAGGTGAATGACGGTGTCGTGGCCGTCCATGTTGCGTTCGAGCGCGGCCAGATCCTTGACGTCGCCGCAGATCACACGCAGCCGGCGATCCTGCTCGTGATGCGCGTAGTGCCATTCGCGGCCGCTCGAAAAGTTGTCGTAGAGGGTGACGGCTTCGGTGCTCTTGTCGCACAGCAGCCGGTCTGTGAAATGGCTGCCGATGAATCCGGCGCCGCCGGCGATGAAAGAAGCGTGTACTCGTGGTTTCCGGTCATCGGCACGGACTCCCATTTGGTTGCCGCGCGCTGCAAGCAGCGGATGGCTGACCAGCAAATGCCAGAGCACGGCGCAAAGCCCTTCGGTGTGAGGCGTGACGCGATCCGGCGCGAGCGCGGGAATCACGATGCACTCTTCGGCCAGCCTGGCGAGTGAATCCCCCATTGCGTCCGACGATGCCGAAGATGTGCGCGCCCGCTGCCGCAGACGTTTCAAGCGCGCGGACGATATTCACGGATACATTTTTCTCGCGGCTTCCGCCACCAACGGAGAAGACCAGCACGCCGTCGCGCGGGCCGATGCGCGAGCCCTCCAGCCACGCCGGCAAAGCAGGTGTCCCAGCCTTCGTCGTTAGCCCGGGCGGTAAGCTCGGAAACGTTGTCGGTGGGCGCGTAGGCTTCAAAGCCGCACAGCTTACGAAAGTCGTTCACCGCGTGGCTGGCGTGTCCGGCCGAACCGCCGACACCCAGGATGAACAGACGACCGCCCAGCTCGCGTACGCGTGCCAGGCCATTGGCCATGCGCTCAACAGCGGCGATATCGACGCTTTCCAGAATGGCGATCGACTCGGCAATGAATGCGGCGGCAAAGCCGGTGGCCGGAACATCGGGTTGTTTAAGAGCTTCCTGAAGACCCGTAAGACTGGTCAAGGCGCACCAACTCCTGGTTATTTCACTTCGGCAGAACGGGCACTCTTCGTTAGTGGCGAAGAAACGGGAGATAGCCAGGTGGAAGATACGGCGGAACGTCCAGACGGTGGAGGACCAGCGCTGCAAAGTGGTCTCACCGATTCGTTCGCCATACGGTATAAAGACTTCGCGGAGATGGAAGCCCTGGAGCGCCGGTTTTAGCAGCAATTCCACGGGGAGGGCGGGGCCGTTGGGATCGAAATCGACCTCGCGGATCAGGCGGCGGCTGTAGGCGCGCATGCCGGAATGGAGGTCGGTGGACTTGACGCCCACCAGCAGCCAGCCGGTGACAGCGAAGAGCCGGTTGGCGACGTAGTTGGCCAGCGGCATGACTGTCGGGACGGCGCTCCAGACGCGAGGCGTTGACCAGATCGCATTGACCGGAAAGTACCATGTCGGCCAGGTGCGGGATTTCAGAAGCCGGGTAAGTGCCGTCGCAATCGAGCGTCACCACGACATCGCCATGGGACTCCCGGAGCACGCGGCCCATGGCGCGTCCGTAGCCTTGGGGAGGGAATTGCCGTATGACCCGTGCGCCCTGGCCGGCGGCGATGTTGGGCGTGGCGTCGCGACTGCTATCGACCACGACAATTTCGTACTCGCGGCCATGGAGTGCGTCGCGGATGTCCTCAATGACGCGCGCCACGGCCTTTTCCTCGTTCATGGTGATCATCGCGACCGAGATCAGATGGCTCATGCGTGCCCTGATTGAGTATTCGGGCCGTATGCGAGTTTTCGATAGGGGGTGGCCAGGGATTGGGGGTTGGGGTCGGCTCACTTGCTCGAAAGAGCTTCACTTGCTGGAAAGAGCTTCCAACGCGGCAAGATCGCTGTTTTCGCGCCGGACTGGCCTGGGAGGCGAGATGGCCTTGATTTTCACGGCCACCTGGAAGCGGGCGTAGGCCAGATATTCATATTGGACCTGGCAGCGCTCCACCAGCTCCGCAAAGGCGCGAAACTCGTGCGCCTGCCAATTGGGGTAGTTGAAGTATTCATCGAAGACGATGATGGTGCCAGGTACGATGCGTTCCTGGAGATGTTCGAACACGCAGCGAGCGGGTTCATACAAATCGGAGTCAATGTGAATGAATGCCGCAGGTCCTGGGTTGTGCTCGATCCAGCCTGGCAGGACGTCGCCGAAGAGGCCTGGGTGAAGCGTGACGTTAGCGGGCACCTTGGGGAGACGGCCCTGGAGATCGAAGCTGAAACTATCGCCGCTCCAGGCTTCTTCCAGGCCGCGGAAGCTGTCGAAGCCATGCACCGGTTGCGACGAGCCGACTTGCTCGGCGATGAAACCGATGGTTCCTCCCCTGTAGACTCCAAACTCCAAGTAGTATCCGGGCACTGTCACGCATCGGAGGGCCGAGGCGAGGACCTCGCGCGAGCTTTCCATCCCCACCGCCATTCGCATGTGTTTCTGCGCGTACTGAACGCTCTCCTGAAGCGCCAGCTTCTTCATTTCGCGGGCCGGATGCAGGCGAGGGAAGTCCCAGAAATCCTGCAAGGTGAACATCCACTTTTGTAACGAGGTCTTGAGGCCAAAGCTCGCGATGAACATTACGAGGCAATCTCCAGGGCCGGTTGGCCAACCGCAGACGCGCTGTTCAAACGATCCGCGACTTTGCGGGCACGCTCGATGCACACGTCCATGTTGATGTATTCGAATTCGGCGACGCGGCCACAGAGCGGGATGCCGATCTGCTCGAAATAGGATTTGGCCTGTTTCAAGTAGCGGCGGCAATCGTCGTTCTGTACCACGTAGCCGTACTTGGTTCTGAGCACGCGGGTGTAACAGACCTCGGAGCGGCGGACCAGATCCATAGCCTGCATGTCGTCGATCACGTCCGCGAGCAGCTCTTCGTCCGTCATCTCGTGCGTGCCGTCGCCGGGGTTGGTGGTAATTTCGGCTTGAATGATGGATTGGCCGGGCGGCGCGTTGTGCGGGCTGAAGACGGCCGGGAACGACAGGCGATGGAAACGGATCTCGGGATCGGGAACGTAGATGGCGGTGTAGTCGGGGATGCGCGCGGCGTCCAGACCGACTGAGACTGTCACCAGTGAGTTGTAGCGCAGCGCATTCACCGCGGCCAGAATCTCGGGAGGCGTGCCTTCCAGCGCGGCCGCGAGTTCCTGAATGGGAATGGTGCACACCAACCCGTCGTAGCGGCGGGTGACGCGGCCATCGCTGACGCACCAACGGCTGCCTTCCTGCCAGATGCGCTCCACGCTGAAATCGGGGATAACGTTGTGGACGCGTTCCGCCATGGCGCGCGGGAGCGATTCGATGCCGCCATGCGCGGGGTAATGGAAGTACAGCTGATGCGTATAGCCTTCGGTCTCGACGCCTACCGCGGCCTTGATCACGTCCTCGATCGGAGGCTTGGGGACGCGGCCCTCCACCCACTCCAGGCCGAGCTCTTCGGCGGGAACGTTCCAGATTTTCTCGTTGTAGGGGATCAGATATTTTTCGGCGAGGCCTTTGCCGAAATGATGGTAGATCCATTCCTTGAAATTGGTGCGGGGCGGCGGATAGTCGTTCTTGATGTAGTGATAGAGGCACTCGAACCGATCTTGCGGTTCGAGATCGAAGAGGCCGTTCTCGAAGGGGTATTTGACGTAGCGGCCCTGGTAGAAGATCTTGTTGTTGCGGCGCGCGCGGTGGACGTTATCGCCGAGCAGCGACACCATGTAATCCACCATCTCCTGGTTGCGAGAGAAGATGATGTGCGGGCCGCCGGCGTCGTAGGTGAAGCCCGCGCTCCTGGACGGTCTGGCAATGGCCGCCGCCCCGGCTGTCCTTTTCGAGCACTTCGCAATCCTGCTCCAGATGCGCGGCGATGGTGAGACCCGCCAGCCCCCCGCCTAAGATGCCTATCGCCAATCGAATCGACCTTTCTCGTTGATTATTCGGCCTTTTGAGCCACGTTCTGTAGTACCGGCGCCGATTGGTACCGCGTAAGTCTCGGCGGCGATTGATCGGGCTCCAGAAGCCAGACGCTGCGGCCATGAAAATATTGGATCAGCGGGGCATCTTCGGACGGGCCCATTTCGCGTGCCCAAACGATACGAGCGGAGTCGATGTCGGCGCGGTTGTAGACCCACTCCTGAAAAACGTCGTGGTCGGGAGCGTAGCGCACCAGCACCAACTGGCGGCCGGGCAGCGCCTCCAAGTGCTGCACCATTGTGTGATAGGGCTGAGCCATGGGCAGCGCGTACTCGCCGTCGGCAAAGAGCTTCCAGACATCGCGGCCGAATTGGACCGGGATCAGTGCGATGAGCAAGACCGCCAGCGCGAGCCCCAGGGGCTTAGCATTGGGCCGCCATTTCGCAAGGCGATCGACAGACTGCAGGAATCGCAGATAGAACAGGGGCATGATCGCCGCGGCGTAATGGTATTGAAATCCGACCACGGGAATCAGCGCCAGCAGACCGCTCCGGCGAGCAGGAGAACACCCATGCGTTCCTGCGGCGTCTGGAGCGGATACGGCCAGATCAGCGCCGGAAGGAACAGCGGATAAAAGCAGAAGAAAAAGCCATACATGCTGGCGAGTTTGACCAGGTAAACCGGCAGCAGATGCTGCTCGCATGTCCTTGGCCTGATCGACGTTCAGCTTGCTCCAGAAAGTTCGCATCACCGCGTGGTCGATAGACCGGCTCGGGATTGTCGTGGGACCAGGCGAAATTGCTGGCTACCACGTACTGGCGTTCGTGCAGCTGGTAGGGCAGCTCAAAGGGATGGCCGGTGACGCGCGCGTTGAAATAGAGCATGAACAGAGCCACGGGAATGAGGACTGCCGCCGCCGGCCAAGCGGCGCGCCCGAGGAGAGCGGGGAGCGGTGCGGACTTCCATACGATGACTGCGCCCGACAATAGCGCGAGCACTACGCCGTCATAAGGGCGTGAGTTGAGCAGGATCGCGAGGCCGATGGCCCAGGTGGCGGCATGCCCGAATTGGCGCTGGAAAGCGATGCGCGCTACGGCGCCCAGCATGAGCGCTCCACCAATGGCGGGGACGGCGCCGCCCCAGTAGGAATTCATCCAGTAGCTCAGAATGCCGATACGCAGGGCCACCAGCAGCGCGCCGATGAGCGCGAGGGAAGGCGTGGTCCAGCCCTGGAGCATCCAGCAGACTGCGGCGCACATGAGCCCGGCGCTGAGCCAAACTCCCAGCCAGGGTTGATCGAAGGGTTGATCGAACAATCGTTCGCCGAAAGCCAGCACCAGGCCTTGCAGCGGCGGATATTTTGAGGCATAGGTAGGCTGCTGGATAACGTGAAACGATTCGAAGTGTTTCCAAAAGGGATGCGGGGGATTGGCCAGACGGCCGGCGGCATACGTATCGCCCGCCAGCAGATAACTGAATTCGTCGTGAACGGCGGGCATTGGAACGTGCAAGACGGGAAGCAGGGCCGCGCGGACGCCGATGGTGAACAGGAACACGGCCAGGCAAGCGAGCGAGGGGCCGTCCGGGCCAGGCGCACCGGTAGCGAAGCTGATTGGAATGGACGAATCGTCCATGATCTGGGATCGGCGGGTAGGTGGATTTACTTTAGCCAGGCCGCTTGCTCACGCGCGCGGTTCGGAACCAAACGTCCGATGCGGCTTGGCCCTGCGGGACGGGTTCAGAAGAGCCACTTTTTCGGCCAGGCGAGCGCGGCAGGTTTCACACCGGACCAGATGCTCGCGGATCTCGATGACTTCGGGAACCGAGAGACCTTTGCCGACGGCGTAGAGGGAGAGCGGGTCGTCGGCGATGTGCTCGATTTTCGCGGCCTGCCGGGCGCACCAGGCCTGTATGCGGATGCCGGCGTGGAAGGCGCCGGAAACCGCGCGGCAGTAGCGGACCTCGCCAAAGATGACGTTGTCGTGCAACTTCACTTTCACTTGCTCGCCATGATCGATACGCTGAGGAAGGGCCACCCGCAGTCCGGAGCGGGAGACGTCCAGGATGGTTCCATAAATCGGCTCGGCTGGGGCCCCGCAGAACTTCGATCTCGGCGGGATCCTCGGGCGGGGTAGCGGGTTTCGGTGCGGCGCTCGGCATCCTCCTCGGAGGTCGAGCAGGGACTGTGCGAGAGCAGCCACGGGATGATTGAATGCTTTGGCAACGGAAACTGCTTTCCTGGCTGAAAGACTCATATTACCTAAGAAAGTTGCGTCCGGAATCCTCCTAAGTACGTTTCTTAAGCTGTGTACTAAGGGAGAGACCTGAGAAGAATCTAGGGAAATCAGCGATTACGGGCCGGAGTCGCCCGTGAGCCAGTCTTCGGCGCGTTTTTCGAGAGCGATGCGGACCAGCTGGCTGCGTGTGCGGACGCCGGTTTTGTCGAATAATTGCTGCATCACGGCTTTGATGGAGCCTTCGGAAACCTGCAATTGGGCGGCGATTTCTTTATTGGTGAGTCCTTCGAAGACACCCTGCAAAACGAATCGCTCGCGCGCGGTAAGGACCTGCGAGCTGCGCTGCTCTTCGGATTTGCCGGTGGCGCCGGCGATCAGCGATCGCATGGCGCGAGGATCCAGCCAAGGGTCGCCAGCCACCATCCGCCGGATGGCTTCCACCAGTTGGGCCGGGGAGCTGTGCTTGAGGAAGATGCCCTCCGATCCCGTTTCGAGCACGCGCACGGTGGCGGCGTCGCTCATTCCGGCGGTGACCATCAAGACGCGGCCTTTGAATCCGTGTTTGCGGATTTCATCCAGGGCCGCGGTTCCCTGCTCTTCGCCCAGATCGTAATCGAGAAGAATGATGTCGGGTTGTTCGCTGGCTGGCGCGCTAGTGAAAATAGGCAGCGCTTCGGCCAGCGTGGCGCAGGAGCCCACTATGCGGAAGCCAGGCTCAGTCTGCAACAACCGGCTGAGGCTGTCCCGGAACAGACTGTGATCGTCCACCAGCAGAATCCGGATTTCCTGGGCCATAGCTCTCTTTTAGATTAACTTCTCCGGGTAGATTAACTTCTCCGGGTAGATTAACTTCTCCGGGTAGATTAACTGTCTCCGGTCAGGGTACCTGCCAGCACGGGCGAGAGTTCGACGACAAAAGTAGCGCCGCGCGGCTCGGGCTCATAGCGCAGGTCGCCGCGGAAGGATCCGCAGCAAGGCGCGCGAGAGATAGACGCCCAAGCCGGTGGATTGCGCTCCCGGCTGGAACGGGCGGAAGAGGTGCTCGGGGTGCAGAACACCGCCGCCGGTATCCTGAACGCGCACCACGACACGCTGGCCTTCGGCGCGGGCGACGATCTTGAGTTGGCGGGAAGGCCGATCCAGCATGGCTCGCTGGCTGTTTTTGGTCAGGTTGAGGAAAACCTGCATCAAGCTTTGCCGGTCGGCCCAAACCGCCGGGAGGCCGGGTTCGATGTCCCACGACACGTCGATTCCCTCTTCGCGCAGCGCCGGCTCGATCACGATGCGCAGTTCTTCGAGCAGAGCCGGCAGATCGACGCGAGCGGCTGGATAGGGAGTCTGGCGGAGCTCCAGCGCGGCGATTTTTTCTAGCGTCTGAATCAGCGTGCCGAGCGCTTCGAAATCCTTGTTGTTGGCGAGCGAGCTGTTGCGCGCGAGATTCTCATGCACCACGGCGATGGCGCCGCAGACGTTGCGAACTTCGTGCGACACCGCGCCCACCAGAATCCGCGATGCAGCCAGGAGCTGGTGGAGGCTGTACTCTTCGCGATTGCGCAGATCTTCGGAGGTGTCCACCACCATGGCGGCCAGCCGCGACCCAACGCTGGTGCGGTAGGTGGAGAACCAGATATCGGCCAGGAAGGCTTCACCGTCCTGACGCTGGCCGCGGCATTGCATGACGGTGCGGAAGGATGGTCCGTTCGGTGCCGGCGCGGGAACGTTCACCAGCGACGGAAGATACTGGCGAATGGGCCGGCCGGCGAGGGCGCCGGGCGACGAGAGCGAACAGACGGTGCGCGGCGTCGTTGGCCTGCAGCACGGAGCCGTAAGCATCGGCGGTGAAGATGGCCACCGGGCTGCTATCCACCAGCACCTTCAACTGTTCTTCGGCCGCGCGGCGAGCCTCGCTCTCGGATTCGATTTGATTCAAATGGCGCAGAGCAGCCTGGCGGCTGCGGACCACTTCGTAGACGAAGAGCCCCATGCCGAGGAACGCCGCGAAGATCAAGATATCGCGCGGGATGCCGGCGCTGGGGCGCCAATCGAAGGAATCGAAAATCTCAGCCAGCAAGGTGCAAAGCGCGGCCACGATGGCGATCTGCCAGCGCTTCAGAACACTGCCCACCATCAGCATGGGAAACAGATAGAGGAAGCCGAGGGTGACATCCTTGTCGGCGCGCCAGTCGGCAAACGCGATGACGGCGATGAGAGACCGCCGCTTTGAGCAGAACGGACTTGGTGCCGCCACGAAGAAAGAAAGAGAGCATGGGGATGCGCGCCGGTTTAGTCATATTCTAGACACGCAAGCATCACTTTTCGCAAGACTTACACGGGCATAATGGTAGAAAGACCTCGAGGCGCTGGCCGAAAGATAGTAGCGCGGCGTAACCGAACGATACTGGACTCGTGTTTAGACAGGCGGCTACCTTTAGTTTAGATCTAGATTCGCCGTTCAGTGCCGCACGGTTGCCGGCTGCCGCTTACTAACGGGCGGCGGCTCGGAAGTCGTGCGCGGCTCAGAATTGAATTCGTTTAATGAGCCAAAAGAGATCGGGATGGTTGCTGCTGATGGCACGCTGGGATCGAATGCATTCGCGCAGCAGCAAGGCCTATACCTGGGAGCAGATTCGCGACCGTTTTCAAGCCAGCAATCCGACGCTGCGGGCGGCGCAGATCAGCATCGACGAATCGCGCGCGCAGGAGATCACGGCGTATCTGCGGCCCAATCCGGACTTGACGGCTTCGGTGGACCAGATCAATCCATTCTCGACGCAGACTCCGCCCAACGGAGGCTCGGGCGCGTATTCGCCCTTCGCTTACGCGTTCCCGGCGGGCTCGATCAGCTACCTGCACGAGCGGCGGCACAAGCGCGAATTGCGGCGGGAGAGCGCGCAAAAGGAGACCGAGATCACCGTGGCGCAGTACGCCGATCAGGAGCGAAATCTTCTGTTCAATCTGCGCACGGCGTTCGTCCAGACGCTGCAGCAGAAGGCGATCCTGGATCTGACGCGGGAGAATCTGGCGTATTACAACCACCTGCTGGACGTGAGCAACGATCGGCTGAAGGCCGGCGACATCGCGAAAGTGGATTATCAACGGCTGGAACTGCAGCGGGTGCAGTATGAGACCGATGTGCAGACGGCACTGGTGAATCTGCGAACGGCGAAGATCCAGTTGTTGACGCTGCTGAACGAGCGGACGCCGGTGGAGCAATTCGACGTCACGGGCACATTCGATTTTTCGAATCAGATCCGCCCGCTCGAAGAACTGCGGCGCGCGGCCATGGACAACCGGCCGGATCTGAAAGCCGCGGTCGAGGCGGTGGACAAGGCGCAGACCGATCACCGGCTGGCGGTGGCGAATGGGTCCGTCGATCCGACATTCGGCGTGGATTTCGCGCGCAATCCGCCCATCCCGGTCTACTTCGGCGTGAGCGTGACGCATCCCGTTGCGTATTTTCGACCGGAATCAGGGCGAGAAGCTAAGAACGCAGCAGGACATCACGCGCAATGAGCGGTTGCGCGATGCCGCGACGGCGCAGGTGTTCAGCGATGTGGATTCGGCCTACGCCACGATCGAGAGCAACCTGACGCTGCTGCGGCCGTACAAGGAAACATATTTGAAAGAGGCCGTGGAGGTGCGCGACACGGTTTCGTTCGCTTATACCCGCGGCGGCGCGTCGCTGCTGGATTTCCTGCAGGCGCAACAGGATTATCGCAGCACGGAATTGAATTACTTAAACCTGATGGGTTCGTACCTGACTGCCGCCGCGCAATTGAACATGGCGGTGGGGCAGGAGGTGATCCAATGAAGAGTGGCAGAACTTCTGAAGTACCGCTTACTGACGTGCGCGGCTCGGTTACGCTGTTATTCGCTATAGCGGGTTTGGCCGCCAGTCTGATGCTCGCCGGTTGCGGCGAGAAGGTGGAAGCCAATCCCAAGCTGGGTGCACCGCCGGCCGGCCGACGTGATCCATGAATCGGATGGCAGCGTGTTCCGCGTGGATCATCCCGAGCAGTTTCCAATTGCGACCGCCGGCCAGCATGACGCCGCGCCCGAGCTGAAGACCACGGGCACCGTCAGCCCGGATGTGTCGCGAAACATTCCGGTGATTTCGCTGGCCTCGGGCCGGATCGTGGAGATCAATGCGCGGCTGGGCGACACGGTGACCAAGGGCCAGTTGCTGCTCAAGGTGCAAAGCCAGGACATCGCGCAGGCGTTCTCCGATTACCGGCAGGCGGTGGCGGACGAAACACTGGCCAAGGCGCAACTGGAGCGCTCCAAGAGCTGCTGGAAAAGGGCGCGATCGCGAAGAAGGACGAAGAAGTGGCCGAGGACGCGGACATCAAGGCCAAGGTGACCACCGAGACCGCGCTGGAGCACCTGCGACGTGTTGGGCGCCGACATGGACCATCCGAGTTCGATTATCGAGATTCACGCGCCGGTTTCGGGCGTGATCACCGATCAACAGGTGACTGCGTCGGCAGGCGTGAAGACGCTGGACAATTCTCCGAATCTGTTCACCATCTCGGATCTGTCGAAGGTGTGGATTATTTGCGACGTCTACGAGAACGATATGTCGTTCGTGCGCGTGGGCGAGTTTGCGGATGTTCATCTGGCGGCCTATCCGCAACGTGGTTCTGAAAGCGCGCATCGCCAATATTTCTCCCACGCTGGACCCGAACATCCGGACCGAGAAGGTGCGCCTGGAAGTGGACAATTCAGGGCTGTTGCGCTTCGGGATGTTCGTGACCGCGACCTTCCATGGATCGCAAAAAGCAACTGCACGCCACGGTGCCGGCGACGGCAATTCTGCATCTGCACGATCGCGACTGGGTGTATGCGCCGGCTGGGAGACAACCAGTTCCGCCGGATCGAAGTGGTGGGCGGAAATATGTTGCCGGGCGGGCTGCAGGAGATCATTTCGGGAATCCAGCCCGGACAGCAGGTGGTATCGAACGCGCTGGTGCTGCAGTCGACCGTGGAGCAGTAGGCCAGGAGCCGAGGGCCAATAGCCAAAGGCTAAGAGCTAAGAGCCAACGCAATGATTCGCAAAGTAGTCGACTTCGCCCTCAACAACCGCTTTGTGGTCCTGGCCATCGCGTTCTTGCTGCTGGCGTGGGGCGCGATTTCGTTTCACAACCTTCCGGTGGAAGCTTATCCCGACGTCGCGAACAACTATGTCGACGTCATCACGCAATGGCCGGGGATTTCGGCCGAACAGATCGAACAGCAGGTAACCATTCCGCTCGAAATCGCGATGAACGGGATTCCCGACGTGGTGCATCTGCGCTCGTTCTCGCTGTTCGGGCTGTCGGACGTGAAGCTGATCTTCGAGGACGGATCGGAGAACGCCTGGAATCGCGAGCGCGTGCTGGAGAGGCTGGCGCAGGTCACGTTGCCGCCGGGCGTGACCCCGCAGATGGGGACCGATTGGAGCCCGGTGGGCCAGATCTACTTCTTCACGCTGCAGAGCAGGAATCCGAAGTACGACGTGATGGAGTTGAAGTCGCTCGAAGACTGGGTGGTGGAGAAGAACTTCAAGTCCGTGCCGAACGTGGTGGACGTGGCGAGTTTCGGCGGGCCGACGCGCGAGTATCAGGTGCGCATCGATCCCGACAAGCTGATCGCTTACGGGCTGAGCATCAGCCAGGTGGAGCAGCAGCTGGCAAACAACAACGCCAACGCCGGCGGCAGTTTCATCGAGGCGGGCTTGCAGCAGGTGGATGTGCGCGAAGTGGGCATGGTGACGAATGTGCGCGACATCGCCGGCACCGTGATCAAGACCCAGAATGGAACGCCCCTGCACATCAGCGACATCGCCAGCCGTGGCGCAAGGTCCGAAGATCCGGCTGGGGCAATTCGGGCGGGCCATTCGCCGCGAGGACGGAAAGATCATCGACAACGAAGACGTGGTTTCCGGTATCGTGCTGATGCGCAAAGGCGCCGATTCCGATACGACGCTCAAGGGGATTCACGCCAAGGTAGAAGAGCTCAACAACTTCATTCTGCCCACGGGCGTGAAGGTGGTTCCATTCATCGATCGCAGCGAACTGGTGGAGTTCACCACGCACACCGTGCTGCACAACCTGACCGAGGGCATCATCCTGGTGGTGATCATTCTGTTTCTGTTCCTGGGCAATACGCGCGCGGCGCTGATCGTGGCGGTCACCATTCCGTTTCTCGCTGCTGTTCGCGTCCATTTGCCTCAGCCTGCGGCATATTCCCGCCAATCTGTTGTCGCTGGGCGCGCTGGATTTCGGCATGGTGGTGGACGGCGCGGTGGTGATGATCGAGAACATCGTGCGGCACCTGCACACCCGAGCAATCCGGAAATGGCGAGCACATGTCGGTGGGCGATCAGATTCGCACCGCGGCTCACGAAGTGCAGCGGCCCGTGTTCTACGCCATCACCATCATCATAACGGCCTACATCCCGATCTTCACCCTGCAACGCGTGGAGGGCCGGCTGTTCAAACCGATGGCCTGGACGGTGGCGTTCGCGTTATTGGGAGCGCTGCTGTTCTCGATTGTGGTGTCGCCGGTGCTGGCCAGTTTTCTCTTCCGGCGCGGAGCCAAGGAGTGGCACAACCCGGTGATGCGGCAACTTACCGTCCGCTATCGAAAGGCCGTGCGCTGGGCGATTCGCGAGCGCTGGGCCGTGGTGTCGGTGGCCGTGCTGGCGCTGTGTGCGCGACCGCGTATCTGGCGACCAGCGGGATTATCGGCTCGGAATTTCTTCCGCATTTGGACGAAGGCGCGTTGTGGGTGCGGGGAACCTTCGCGCCCAGCACGGGCCAGAGCCGAAGGCGTGCGCGTGGCGAATCTGGCTCGCGTCACGCTGGCCGCGTTCCCGGAAGCCACCCTGGTGACCAGCCAGGTGGGACGTCCGGACGATGGCACCGACACCACCGGCTTTTTCAATACCGAATACTGCGTGGACCTGAAGCCGAAAGAGCAGTGGCGTCCCGTGTTTCATCAGAACAAGGATGCGCTCATCGCCGCCATGAATGCGGAGCTGGAAAAGATCCCCGGTGCGATCTGGAATTTCTCGCAACCGATCGCCGACAACATGGAAGAGGCCGTCAGTGGCGTGAAGGGCCAGCTGGCGACCAAGATCTACGGGGACGATTTGCGAACTCTGGAGGACAAGGCGGACCAGGTAATTAAGGTGATGCATACTCGTTCCCGGCGATCGAGGATCTGGGTGTGTTTCGCCTGCTCGGCCAGCCCAACTTGAACATGTAGTGGATCGGCAGGCGGCGGCGCGTTTTCAGATCAACGTGGCCGATGTTCAGGACGCCATTCAGACCGCGGTGGGCGGCAATGCGCTGACGCAGGTGCTCATGGCGAGCAGCGCTACGATCTGGTGGCGCGCTATCAGGCGCCCTACCGCGACACGCGCGAATCGATCGCGAATATCCGCTTGCTTTCGCCGTCGGGCGAGCGTGTGTCACTCGCCCAATTGTGCAAGATCGAAATGAAGGACGGGGGCTCCGAAATTTATCGCGAGGGCAACCAGCGTTACGTCGCGGTGAAATACAGCGTGCGCGGGCGCGATCTGGGGAGCACGGTGGAAGAGGCCATCGAAAAAGTTGGCGCGCAGGTCCCATTGCCGCGCGGCTATCACATCAATTGGGAAGGCGAATACGAGAGCGAGAAGCGCGCGGCGGCGCGCCTGTTCATTATCGTCCCGCTCACGGTGCTCATCATTTTCGTCATCCTGTACACGATGTTCAAATCGCTCAAATGGGCCGCTCTGATCATCGTCAACGTCATGATGACGCCGCTGGGCGGGATGCTGGCGCTCTTGCTGACGCACACCCACTTCAGCGTATCGTCCGGCATCGGGTTTCTCGCGCTGTTCGGCGTCTCGGTGCAGACCGGCGTGATCATGCTGGAGTACATCAATCAACGCCGGGCTCGCGGACATTCCATCGAAGAGGCGGCGGTGGAGGGGGCGGTTTTGAGACTGCGTCCGATTATCGTCACCAGCATGGTGGCCACCTTGGGCCTGCTGCCGGCCGCGCTGTCGCACGCCATCGGCTCCGATTCGCAGCGGCCGTTCGCGATCGTCATCGTAGGCGGTTTGATCTCGGGACTGCTGCTCAGTATTTTCTTATTGCCGACGCTCTACGCCTGGGTGGCGCGCGAAGGCGACGTGCTGCCGTTGCCTGAAGAGTCTCATTGATCCGACAAGTCTCATTGATCGGACGAGACTAGCCGATCTGCTAAGCTTGGAGCGAAGAAAATGCAGTTGCTGGCGCTCCAAGGGCCATGATCCGCCGTCTCGTCGATTTTGCGCTAGACAATCGAGTCCTGATTGTCGCTTTCGCGATCCTGCTGCTTATCTGGGGTGGAATCTCGTTCCATAATCTTCCGGTGGAAGCCTATCCGGATGTGGCGAATAACTACGTCCAGATCATCACGCAGTGGCCCGGCCGCGCGGCCGAGGAAGTGGAACAGCAAGTCACCAGCCCCATCGAAATCGTGATGAACGGTATTCCTCATCTGGACCATTTGCGTTCGTTTTCGGTCTTTGGGCTTTCGAGCGTAATGCTGATCTTCGACGACCAGTCGGCCAACGATTGGAACCGGCAGAAGGTGCTGGAGCGTCTGGCGCAAATCAATCTGCCGGAAAACCTGCAGCCGCAGATCGGCACCGATTACAGCCCGGTGGGGCAGATCTACTGGTACACGCTGCGCAGCACCAATCCCAAATACGATTTGATGGAGCTGAAGACGCTGGAAGACTGGGTGCTGGAGAAGCAGTTCAAATCGGTTCCCAACGTAGTGGATGTGGTGAGTTTCGGAGGCGTCACGCGCGAATATCAGGTGCGCGTGGATCCCGACAAATTAGTGGACTACGGGCTGAGCATCGGACAGGTGGAGCAGCAGCTTACCGCGAACAATGTGAACGCGGGCGGCAGCTTCGTGGAAGTCGGGACTGCAGCAGATCAACGTGCGCGCGCTGGGGCTGATGAAGAGCGTGGACGACATCCAGAAAACGATGCTCAAGGCGCAGAACGGCGCCTCGGTACGCGTTCGCGACGTAGCCACGGTGACGCAGGGCTCGAAAATCCGGCTGGGGCAGATCGGCAAGGCGATTCACCGGGAGGACGGAAAGATCATCGATAACAGCGACGTGGTGGAAGGCATCGTGCTGCTGCGCAAAGGCGCGGACTCGGATTCGACTTTGGTGGCGATCCACGACAAAGTAAACGAGCTGAACGATCACATCCTGCCCCAAGGGCGTGCAGATCGTGCCGTTTCTCGACCGCAGCAACCTGGTGCACTACACCACGCACACCGTGCTGCACAACCTCACCGAGGGCATCATTCTGGTGGCCGTGATTCTGTTCGTCTTTCTCGGCAACATCCGCGGCGCGTTCATTGTGGCGCTGACCATTCCGTTCTCGCTGCTGTTTGCTTCGATTTGCCTGAACCTGAACGGCATTCCGGCGAATCTGCTGTCGCTGGGCGCGCTGGACTTCGGCATGGTGGTGGAGGGCGCGGTGGTGATGGTGGAGAACATCATCCGCTATCTGGCGCATCGCGACCAGGCCGGCTTCGCCGCATCGAACGCATTCGAAGCGCGGCGCACGAAGTGCAGCGGCCGGTGTTCTATTCGATCGCCATCATCATTACGGCCTACGTTCCGATCTTCACGCTGCAGCGCGTGGAGGGCCGGCTGTTCAAGCCGATGGCGTGGACGGTGGCGTTCGCGCTGCTGGGCTCGCTGATTTTCTCGATGCTGATCGCGCCGGTGATATCCAGCTTCTGCTTCGGCAAGCATGTGACGGAATGGCGCAATCCGCTCATGACGGCGATAACGAACGGATATCGCGCCAGCTTGCAATGGGCCATCCGGTTGCGCTGGCTCACGGTGGCGGTAGCGGCGGGGGCGCTGGGCGCATCGGCGTATTTGCTCTTGAGCGGGGTGATCGGATCGGAATTTCTGCCGCATTTGGACGAAGGCGCCATCTGGGTGCGTGGGACGCTGGCCCCCAGCACGGGGCCGAGCGAAGGCGCGCGGGTGATGGATCAGGCTCGCGTGCTCCTGTCGTCGTTCCCCGAAGTAACGCAGGTGATCTCTCAAGTGGGCCGTCCGGACGACGGCACCGACATCGCGGGCTTCTTCAATACCGAGTACTTCGTGGATCTGAAGCCGAAGGACCAATGGCGGCCGGTGTTTCGCCAGAACAAGGAGGCGCTGATCGCTTCCATGGATGCGGAGCTGGAGAAGATCCCCGGGGCGTTGTGGAATTTTTCGCAGCCGATCGCCGACAACATGGAAGAGGCCGTGAGCGGGGTGAAGGGGCAGCTGGCGATCAAGATCTATGGCGACGACCTGCGAGACTCTGGAGGCTAAGGGCGACGAGATCGTCAACGTGATGAGAAGTATTCCGGGAGTCGCGGATCTCGGGCTGTTCCGCGTGATCGGCCAGCCGAATCTCGAGTTCACGGTGGATCGCGACCAGGCCGCGCGCTATGGACTGAATGTGTCCGACGTGCAGGACGCGATCGAGACCGCGGTGGGCGGTAAAGCCGTCAGCCAGGTATTACAGGGCGAGCAGCGCTACGACGTGGTGGTGCGCTATCAAGCTTCGTACCGGAACACGCAAGGAAGCCATCGAGAAAATCCGCTTGCTGGCGCCTTCGGGCGAGCGCGTGTCGCTGGCGCAGTTGTGCCAGGTTCGCGTCCTGGACGGCGCGTCGGAGATTTACCGCGAAGGGAACTCGCGCTATGTGGCCATCAAGTACAGCGTGCCGGTGCGCGATCTGGGCAGCACGGTGGAAGAAGCCATCAGCAAGGTGGGCAAGCAAGTGAAACTGCCCGAGGGTTATCACATCGATTGGGCCGGGCGAGTATGAAAGCCAGAAGCGTTCCCAGCGCCGGCTGCTGCTGGTGCTGCCGCTCACTATACTGGTGATCTGCATGATCCTCTATACGATGTTCAAATCGTTCAAGTGGGTGGTGCTGATTCTGGGCAACGTCGCGATGGCGCCCATCGGCGGGTTACTCGCGTTGTGGATCACGGGCACACACTTCAGCGTTTCCTCGGGCGTTGGTTTTCTGGCGCTGTTCGGCGTGGCGGTGCAAACCGGCGTGATCATGCTGGAGTACATCAATCAATTGCGCGCGCGCGGGCACACCATCCGGGAGGCCGCGGTGGAAGGATCGGTGCTCCGGCTGCGCCCCATCATGATGACCATGCTGGTGGCCAGCGTGGGTCTGCTGCCGGCGGCGCTGTCGCGCGGGATCGGTTCGGATTCGCAGCGTCCGTTCGCGATCGTGATCGTGGGCGGGCTGATCGCGGCGCTTATCCTGGGGATTTATCTGTTGCCGACGTTATACGTCTGGGCCGCGGGTGACGCCGATGTGCTGGCGCCCCCAGACGTCCATCCCGGAGAACCTGCCTAAGCGGTAGAATATTGCGCTGTATATCCCATTGACCGCAGCGGTCGATTTCGGAGGAGATCGATGAAGCAGCAGGACGTTCGCGCAAAGATACTGGAAGTGGGGATAATTCCGGCAGTTCGCGTCTCCACCCCGGAGGACGCATGGTTCGCGGCGGAGGCCGTCTCGCGGGGCGGAATTCCGATCGTGGAACTGACCATGACCGTGCCGAAGGCCACCGAGTTGATCGCCAATCTGGTAAAGAAATACCCGGACCTGGTGGTGGGCGCGGGGACCGTGCTGGATGTGGAAACAGCGCGTGCCTGTTTGGATGCCGGAGCGGGGTTTCTCACCAGCCCGGGGTTCGATCTGGAGACCGTAAAGTTCGCCGTAAAGCATAATATCGTGGTGATGCCCGGCGCTCTGACGCCCAGCGAGGTAATGGCGGCGGCGAACGCGGGCGCGGACTTCGTCAAGATATTTCCTTGCGCCCCGGTGGGAGGCGCGGCCTATATTCGCGCCTTAAGGTCGCCCTTTCCGCACGTTTCCTTTATTGCCTCGGGAGGGGTGAATCAACAAACCGCGAGGGACTACATTCATGCCGGTGTTGCCGCCGTGGGAGTAGGGACGGACTTGATTCCGCCCAGGGCCATTGAGGCGCGCGAGCAAGGCTGGATTGTGGAACTGGCGCGCAGATTCTCGCACCTGGTGAAGAATGCACGCGCCGAGCTGTCGACAAACCGCTGATTCGCATTAGGCCGGGTTGAACGGGGCGATGGCTGGCAAATTGCAACCTTCCTAACGAAGTCGGATGAAAACTGTTCAAGTGGCCATCCCGGATCCCGAGTACGCGGAATCCATCCGAAATCTGCTGGTACAGGACGGCAGCCATCGGGTTCACCTGGTGGAGAGACCGGACCTTACTTTAGGAGGCGTCATCCTGGTGGACGCCGCCGATCTGGACGGCCTTCCGCTGCCACCCAACGAACAGAAACGCCTGATTGTACTGGTTCGCAAAGAGCGTGACGATCTTTTCAAGATCTGGGACGCTGGGGTGCGGCACGTGCTGTTTCACGGAGATTCGGCGCAAACGGCGCGCATCGTGGTGCTGGGCGTGGAGCTAGGTTTGAGGCTGCGGCTAAAGCTCTCCGCTGGCCCATCGTTGTGATTTTCCCGCTATCAATTTACGCCGGGAGAATGGCGGCTCGAGCCTCACACACCGGCCGGCCTCCTGTTTCTGCTAGTCCGCCGCACAGGTTCCGATGTCGCCGACATCCGCCGGCCACTACGCCACGGCGCGATGAGGTAAATAATTGGCGAACAGCGCATCCTGAATCGGGCGTTCGGCGCGGAAATCGGCCAGCTCCTCGGGGAACTGCTCGATCAGTTGCGCGGGCGCCAGGCGGCGATCGTCGCCGAGTATTTGCGCCAGCTCGAGCGCGTTCACCACCGACTTGCCGCCGGCGTCGTTATTAGCGAATACGAACGTGGTGGCGGCGTGTTGCTGGATCGTTATCGACACGCTGCTTCCATTCCTGCAACTCCTTGGGCGAGTAGAGATAGTCGTGCGCGGCCACGGCGCGGGCCGGCCGGCCGAACTCGCGCTCCCAATGCTGCGGGTTGCGCCCGTGCAGCCGCACATATCCGATCCGAGAAGTAAGCGCGGAGGTGGGCGGCATGCCTTTGGTATACGGCGCCTGGTCGATATTCGCGAATCCGATGCGATAGTCGATCAGCGTGCCGAGCGCTTCTTCATGCAGCCAACTCGAGTGACGCATTTCGGCCACCAGCGGGAACTCGTGGAACGCGCGCCGCAGCGCGATCACGAATGCGCGGTTCTCTTCGGTATAGCGAAAGCTCCAGGGAAACTGCATCAGCACGCAGCCGAGTTTGCGCGCGCGCTGCAACGGCCACAGGCCCTCCTTGAAGCGCGCGATCTCCGCCGGCGCCAAGCGAGCGTTCGTGCGTGAACCGGCGGCCCAACTTCACCGTGAACAGGAACTTCGGGTTGTGCGCCACCTTCTTGACCCACAGGCTGGCCAATTCCGGCTGGATGGATTGATAGAAGCTGGTGTTGATTTCGACCGCGTCGAAATACGTGGACAGATCTTCCAGTGCGTGAAAGCCTCGCGGCTTCAGCCTGGGATAAACAATGCCATTCCAGTGTGGATAAGACCAACCGGAGGGGCCGCAATAGAGTGTTCGGGGGAGGGACATGGCACTCTTTGGTTCTCCTTTTCTTCGCTATTCAGTATAGGCGAATACAAGGCGAAAATCAAGAGGCTTGTCTGAGCCTGTTTACGTATGCTTACAAGAGTCTAGCCTAGCTCCAAAGAGTCAGCGAAAAAGCCGAAGAAATTTTGGCGCTTGCGTAACTTGGCCGCGGCCGGAAGCGTTATCTATTCAAATCCCCGTTACGACGGCGGACGCTTCACCCTATCACCCCAAAAAGCGTCCGCCATTTCTATTTCAGGACAGGCTTACTCGCCGGAAATTCCTTCAAACAGCGGAGTGCTCAGGTAGCGCTCGCCGGAATCGGGCAAAACCACCACCAACGTCTTCCCCTTCATTTCCGGCTCCTTGCGCGACACGCACGCGCGGCGGCCACAGCGGCTCCGCTCGAAATTCCCGGCTAGAATTCCTTCTTCGCGCGCCAGGCGGCGAGCCATCTCCATGGACTCTTCGTTGGTCACCTGCTCCACGCGATCCACCACCGACAGATCCAGGTTTCCGGGGATGAAACCCGCGCCGATGCCCTGAATCTTGTGCGGGCCCGGGTGCAGCGGCTGGCCCTTGCGCGCCTGCGTGATCACCGGGCTGCCCGCCGGCTCCACGGCGATGGAGATCACCTTCTTGTTCTTTTGAACGGACGTTATATAACGCGACACGCCGGTAATGGTTCCGCCGGTTCCGACGCCGCACACCAAAGCATCGATCGCTCCTTCCGTGTCGTTCCAAATCTCCGGGCCCGGTGGTCTTGAAATGGATTTCCGGATTGGCCGGGTTTTGGAACTGCTGCAGCAGCACATAGCGCTTGGGATCGCTGAGCCAGCGCTTCCTCGGCCTTCCCGATGGAACCCTGCATGCCCGCCGCGCCTTCGGTCAGAATCAAGTTGGCGCCAAATGCGCGCAGCACCTTCTGGCGTTCCACCGACATGGTCTCGGGCATGACCAGCGTGATGGGATACCCACGCGCCGCCGCGACAAACGCCAGCGCGATGCCGGTGTTGCCGCTGGTGGGCTCGATCAGTTCCTTGCCCGGCCCCAGCAATCCTCGTTTCTCGGCGTCCCAGATCATGGAGGCGCCGATGCGATCCTTCACGGAGTAGGCGGGGTTCCGTCCTTCGATCTTGGCCAATATGGTGGCGTTATTTCCCTGCCCGATGCGATTCAACTTCACCAGCGGGGTGCGGCCGATGCTCAGCGAATTGTCCTGATAGAACATCAAATCTCCCAGTTTGGTACGTATTTGGACTGCTGGTCGCGCCAGTTCCGCGACCAGTTCGGCGAACGTGGTTTGATCGATCACGTCGGAAACGGCTTGATCTACTCTACGCCAGGTTTCGGCGAATGGGTCGGCGGCGCTTTGCTTGCGCACTGGCTTGGTGCTCTTGGCGCCTTCAACGTACCGCAGCACTTGTCCCACGGTGATGGCTGCCGGTGCGCGGGCCAGCAGATAGCCGCCTTCGGCGCCCCGCCGCGACTCGACGAAGCCGCCCTGTTTCAGGCCGGCCAGAATCAGCTCCAGGAATTTCTGCGGAATCCGTTGCCGCTTCGCGATCTCGGCGATTTTGATCGGCTCGCCGGACTTCTGCAGTGCCAGGTCGAAGATCGCGTGCAAGGCGTATTCGCCCTTGACGGAGATATTCATAAGCGCGGTTATCAATCTCCTAAGGCCAACTAGAGATTGTAACCGGCGGTCCCGGCGCGGCGCTAGCGGGGGGCGGCGCCTATCATTAGAAACGAGGCTATTCAGCGTCGCACGGGGGCGGACAGAAATTCACAAATGGAGAAACTAGACTAGAGGAGAAGCGCATGACAAATAAACTGATTGGCCTGTTGCTGGTGTTGCCACTGGCGGGCGCCGAGCCGGCTGGATACAAATATTGGAGCGCGGCGGAACTGAAGAGCCTGGCCAAGCCGATCTCGGACAAGACCGATACGAAAACATCGTCGCGGAATCTGGGGAACTTCGGCGCCGATCACGCGCTGATGATTCGTCGTGAAGGCTCGGGCGTGGCGGAATTGCACGAAACCGAGGCGGATGTGATCGTGGTGGTGTCGGGAGCGGCCACGCTCATCATCGGTGGGACCATGCCTGGTTCGAAGCACACTGCGCCGGGCGAAGTACGCGCGCCCTCCATCGACGGAGGCGCGAGGCAGAAGATCGCGCCGGGCGATATCCTGCATATTCCGCCGAAGACGCCGCATCAGGTAATGTTGGAACCGGGAACGCAGATCACTTATTTCACGTTGAAGGTGAAGGAATAGCCGCGCTGTCGGCGACTAACAAAAACCCGACCCGGGGATGCCGGATCGGGTCGTTTTATCGCTAAGGCTTGAACTACGAACGCACCCAATGTTCAGACGTGTTGGGTCCGATAGCGGCTGATCATCTGGTTCATCTGATCTTTCAACTGAAGTTTGACCTTCTTCAGCCGATGCTCCTCCACTTCCTCTTCGGGAGTGAGGTGCGCCTTGGCTTCCAACGCCTCCAACTGCTGGTGGTAAAGATGGTGTTGTTCGGCCAGCCGACGGAATTCTTCGTCCGTTTGCATCAGGTGCGTCTTCAATTCTTCTTGCGTGCTCTCCATCAGGTTTCTGTCTCCTTTGTGAGTTTGCCACGCCGAGTCGTTAGGTTTGATTTGCTCGGTGGGTAGGTAATGAATGGTCGCATTCGTCCGCGGCGGTCACCGATGGCCCCCGCATATGTGACAGTATCATGAAAGAATTCGCATGACAATCCCCGTTTCGGGTGGATTCTCATAGTACGCGGGGCGTGCGCCGACCGCTTCAAAACCCAGACCTTCGTACAGGCGCAGAGCGGCGGCGTTGGACTCGCGCACCTCTAGAAAATGAGCGCCCGGCCAGCGCGAAAGCTCGGCTCGGAGCAGCTCGGTAGCGATATGGAGACGCCGAAAATCGGGGTGTACGGCGATATTCAGAATCTCACGTTCCTTATCGGCCACAGAACGCGAAACCAGGAATCCGGCGATGCGATCGTCGGTTAAGGCCACCTGGCAATCGAAGGCCAGGTAGTCCTGGGCTTGCCATTGCGACGATTCGGGAGCGGTGTGCTGGATTTGGGCGAGCTCCGGAAGGTCGCGCTCCTGGGCCGGCCGAATCCGCACGCGCGGGGGCATCAAGTCCCGAAGCATCCGACGCTGGAGCGCTCCAATTTGAGGCCAGCCGTAGTTTCGCTCCACGTGAACACGGCCGGCCTTGGCGATCCGGCGGCGGAGTGCATGATCTTCGAGCAGGGTCTCAATGGCGCTCGCAAAATCTTCGGGCCGATCCGCGATCCAGACGTTAACCGAGTGTTCCAGCGCAAGCCCGGCGCAACCGGAGGACGTAGAAACCACCGCGCGATCCATCGCCAGGGCTTCCAGAACCTTGAGATTCGTGCCGGCCGAGACGAGCGTGGGAACGATTGCGAGATTCGCTTCGACATATAGCGGGCGAACGTCGGAGACGAATTCGAGCAGGCGGATGCGATCGTTGGGCGGGATGGAAGCGAGGCCGGTGTGCTCGCGCCAATAAAGCAAAGGATCCGGACCCGCGACTACCGTAAACGTAATTTCGGAAGAATGTTTGCGCAGAATGGGCCAGACCTGTTCGACGAAAAATCGGTAGGCGACGATATTTGGGAAATGCCGGAAAGACCCAATGAATAGCAGACGCTGGCCGGGGCGCTCGATTTCGGGCGTGAAGCGCGCCAGATCCACGCCGTTGGGGATGACAGCCACGTTCGGGCGCCCATTTGAACGATGGAGCAGCGCGCGATCCTGCTCCGACATGACGATCACTTTGGGGTAGCGCTCAATCCACTTCTTCTCAAAACGCTGCCAGCGCCAATGGTCCCAGCGGGAGGCAATGCCGGGCGCGCGGTCTCGAATCTGGCGATAGAGCGCAAAGGTGAGGTCGTGTTCCACCAGGACGTCGCCAGCGTAGGGCGCGAGCATGGTGTATTCCACTTGCACGGCCTCGATCTTGTATTCGGCGCGGATGCGGGCCAGCGCTTCGAACATCGCGGGCGAACGAAATTCGTGCACCTCCGGCGGCGCGAGGGTGGACCAGCGCGGCTCGCGATAGCGCGGCTTGCCGGCCAGGATCAGGCGCGCGCAAAGATCCAGCACGGGGCGCAGGTCGTCGGCGGTTTCGGCGTCGCGGAAAGCGAACAGAAAAATGTCGAACTCGGCTGACATTTCCCGCAGCAGATTGAAGATCCTGACTGCGCCGCCGTGCGCGAGAGGGAACGGGAAATAGGGACTGACCACTACCACGCGGCGACGGCGGGGTGACAGAGGCCGGCCTTCGATCTCCTGGACCTCGGTGGGGAAAACGGATCGATCCTTTTTCCACGGCGCCAACCACTTGGGACGTAGAAAGATGCGATCGAGGGGGACGCCCTTCACAAACAGGAAGGACGCGATGGCGGTTCCGACGCTCAATTGATGACGCTCCAGGCGCGCGTTGTACGCCAGGATCTTAGTTGGCGCGTAGAGAAATACCGCTCGGCGCAGCGCGCTGTAGCGCGGGTCGCCATCGAATAGCAGCGGGGCTTGGCCGATCCGATAGTGGCGGAATCGCCGGCGAAGCTGCTGGTGGATTTGCCAGGTTGTTTGCGCGTCGAATTCCTCGGGTCCTAACAGAAAATGCCGCCGGTCCGGGACAAGCTGCTGGATCTCGGCAAACATGCGCTGCGCAAGCTGGGGGTCGCCCGAAGCGAAGGTAACAACGATGGCTTCGGGATCTTTGCCGAGCAATCGAAAGATGAATTTCTTGAGCGCCGACCGCACTTAATGAAATTCGATCGCGATCACAACGCCCTCGGTGTGCAGCTTTGCATCGGGCTTCGCGTTGTAGTGTACCGTGATTTGTCGCGCCTGTTTTTGGGCGCCGCAGGTGAACGTTTTTTCGCCTCCGCCACCCAGGGCGATTTGCGAGGGATCGGCCATCAACAACTGCATGGTCTTTCCATCTGGAGTCTGAATCACCAGCCGGGCGCGCTGATCCAGGCAATCCAGCCGTTGAATCACACCCTCCACACTTACACCGGCAACCGGCTCTTCGTATAAAGCCTCCGGCTTGGGGGGCATGGCGCCATTCGGATTCATCTTCTTGCGGGCCGCAGCTTCGGCGGCGTGAATTTCCGCTTCGCTCTGCGCCTTTACACGCTGCAGGTCGGCTTCTTCTTCGTCCTTAATGCGCTTGCGCTCGGCGGCCTCGTAGTCGAAGCGCTTCTCCTCTACTTGTGAACGAACCTGATGAATGCGCTCGCGGTCTTCGTCATTGGCAGCGGCACGCTCGGCGCCGGCCCAGGCTTTCTGCGCCTCGGCGAAATCCTTGGCGGCAATGTCCGTCTTCGCCAGCGCTGTCCAATACTCACTGTTTCTTGGGTCCAAGTTGGCGGCCTTCTTCAGCAGCACGGCGCGTTGTTCGAGATTCGCTTTGTCGATGGCCGGGTTGAGTTCGGCCAGCTGGAAATAAGGCTCGGCCCAGCGGGGATTCAGTTCGCTGGCTTTCTTGAGTTGGTCCTCATCGGATCTCAAGCGCCCCAGCTCCAGCCAAGCCCGCGCGCTCTTGCTGCCGGAGTCGATTGCGTCCTGAAGCGCGGTCCGCGCCTCCTTGTCCTTTTGATCGTCCAGCTCCATTAACGCAAGCCCCTCGGAGGCGGCCGGCCCGTGCAGCGCTTTGTACGCCGTGCTCGCTTCAGACCTGTGGCCGGTTGCGAGCAACAGGTCGGCCTGCGCGATGCGAATCTCGTCGGGTTCCAACTGAGCGGGTTTGAAGTCGCGGGTCATGCTTAACGCACGGCCGGAAATGGAGGCAGTCGCGAAATTTCCCGACTTGAGATTTGCGTCGGCCTGCTGTTGGATCTGCGCAGCGCTCTTCTCGAAGGCGTTGTGGCAGGCGGCTTCAAAGTCGGCGCTTTGCTCGAGATTCGAAATCATGACGCGCGTGCGCCCTGCGTACTCCGGATTCACGGTGACCAGCTGCATGAGAGCCCATCCCGGCGACCGCTCCGCTTCCGGGACCGGCGCGCCCAGCGTGATCTTCGGGCCGTCGATCTGGACGGTGGAAACCAGCGCGATCAAGCCTTGCTCCACCGAGGGTGGCAATCGATTGGTGTTTTCGTACAGCATCAGGCGCGCGAGTTCTTTCAAGCTGTCTCTGGAAAACTCGCCCGATTCCGTAAAGGCGGCCATGCGTGCATCACGCCCAAGTTTCCACTGCTTGGGCGCGGAGGGGATTTCGGCCGCGCTCTTGACAATCAGAACGCGCACGGGCCAAACCAGGCGCATCTCCGCTTTCCCGGTGATGACGCGGAGCGTCTCGCGGAATTGCTCCAAGTACATGAGCTTCTCGCGCGCGGGGCGCTCGCCGACGGCGCTGTAAACTTCAAACGGGCCGGATTTCAGAGCGATCCAGTGGTCTTCAGCCGGCAGCGCTTTGGGCAGCAAGGCGGGCAGCAAAAGAAGAAGGGACAGCCGGGGCCGCACGATTAAATGTTAGCTCGACTCTTAGTACGAGCGGGCGTTCCCTGTTATGATCCGAAAAGCAATGGGCAAGATCATAGCTTGGATAATGCTGCTGGCGCTAATCGCGACTCCGATCGCAACGCTGTTCTTTTTGTCGTCTTACACCAAGCTCGAGTTCGGTCCGCGAACCAAGGACATTGGGGTGAACACGCCGGTAGCGGTTCACGTTTCGAATCCGCACGGCGTGCGGCGTTTCACGGCGTCCATCGAACAAAACGGGGCGAGCACGGTGCTGATGGATGTCAAGAAGCCGGCCGATCGCCTGAAGTTTTGGCTGGCGCAGGTTCCCGAGCAAGAGGTGGATTTCAACGCCGGCAGCAAGGAGGCGTCGAATCTGAAGGAAGGCAAGGCGCGGCTGGTGGTGGAAGCTCAATCGAACGATTTCCGTGGCGCCACGGATACGATTTCAACCGATGTGGATGTGGTGCTTCGGCCGCCGTCGGTTTCCGCCGACGCGTTTCAGCATTACATCAATCAGGGCGGATCGGAGATGGTTTTGTTGACGCCGGCGGGCGCTTGGAGCGAAGCCGGCGTGCGTGTGGGCAAGGACACGTATCGAAGCTTTCCCATCGCTGGAAGTACCGAGCGGCTGGCGCTGTTTGCGTATCCCTGGGACATGCCGATTGACACTGCGCCGGTGGTGTTCGCGAAAAATTCAGCGGGCGGAGAGGCAACGGCGCGATTCTGGTTCAAGATTTTCCCCAAGAAGTTCCGGATGCGCGACCTGCCGATCGACGATAAGTTCCTCGACAAAGTTGTGAACCAGATCGATCCGGGCGGGTCGGGCGATCTGCTGACGCGTTTTCTCAAGATCAATGGGGAGATGCGTCGCGCGAACAACAAGGTTCTGGCGGACCTGCGCTTCAAGACCGCCGAGAAATTCCTGTGGACCGATTCATTTCTACAGCTGGCCAACTCGAAAGTGGAATCGGAATTCGCCGACGTGCGCAGCTACATCTACAAAGGCAAGAAGGTGGATCAACAGGTGCATTTGGGATTCGACCTGGCTGTTTCCGCGCACACGCCGGTGGTGGCATCGAACGACGGCAAGGTGGTGTGGGCGGCGCCACTCGGCATCTACGGCAACTGCATCGTGGTGGATCACGGCTACGGCCTGCAATCGATCTATGGGCACTTGAGCTCGATTGCGGTGAAGGAAGGCGACATGGTGAAGCGCGGCGAGGAGATGGGCAAGAGCGGGTCCACGGGATTGGCGGGCGGAGATCATTTGCATTACTCGATGCAGGTAGAGGGCGTGGAAGTGAATCCGGTGGAGTGGTGGGACGCGCACTGGATCAAGGATCACGTGCAGGATCGGATGAAGCGGTGAAGGCTATTGGCTGGTGGCGATTGGCTGTTCGCCGCTGTCGATGACCAATACACCGTGCGACGAGAAGCGCAATGCTGGGTTACCAGGTCCATAGGCGAATACTACGCGGCCTTCCCGATCATGACGGCGGACGTGTGGTGCAATGGCCCCACGACACACGAATCGCTCAGGCGAGTCGACTAGAGCTTCGAATGACGACTGGAAAGCCGGCGAAAGGAGCACTCGGATGGCGACCTCAGCCGTCGCTTCAAGAGTACCGTCGAATCGCGGGGCAATCAGTTTCAGGTTAATGTTGCCGATCTCACCATCCGCGTTGAGTCGAATCCGGCCGCTGTCGCCGGCGAAGTCGATGACACCCAAGTGTGCAGTTGCCGTTACGTCTCCGGCGACTCCGACTAGCTTGACTCGAGCATGTGTCGTGACGATTCGCACCGAGGCGTCCATGCCGAATATTTCGGTGTAAGAATAGTTGCCGTTCACGGTAATAGCACGATGCCGGGGAGCTGCAATACGCAACCAGGCGTCTGTGGGATGGTCGCGCGAATACTCGGGTTTACGGATCTTCAGCAATTCATTTGTGCGCGCCAATGTAACGTGTTCCAGCAATTGCCGGGCTTCATTCTCGCTAGGACCTCTCGCCTGGACGCAGAACCGCACGTCGTACGCGTCAGCGTCAGTTCCCTTGATCGAAACACGAGTTTGGTCGACATCTAGCGCGAGCGCCGGCATACCCATAGCCGAGAACGCCATTTGCTCCGATCGTTGGGACGCGAAAGGGGCGTTTACGACGCCTCGGCTTCGTCCCATGAGGCGAGCACCGTTTCCGGGCGGGATAGGATCGCATGCCATCGTCATCTGCCGAGCTTCAAATAGGAACAGAGGGGCCGAATCGAAAGTGTGATCGCGAGACTCAGCCGGACGAGCGAACCTGGCAGCGAGAGATTGAAAAAAACCAGCCAACGGCAAAGCAGGGTCTCCGGTTGGTAGATTAGCAGATGCAGGGACCAACCTAATTGCGAAAGCCATTCTATTTCCAGCGAATCGAGGGCAAAGTTGCGCCTGAAGCAACACTAATAGTTGTCGGAAGGGCTTAGTGAATGGATGAGGACAACAAGAACGATCTAGACGAGGTGATGAAGCAGGAGAAGCGGCGTGGCCGCAGGCCGATCGATTTTGAGGCCGGGAAGAAAAGGGCTCAAATACTGAGAGACATGCGAAAGCTCCTGGAAAACGCCACAGAGGAGGAGTTCGTAGCAGCTATTCGGGCCGCCGGGCTGCACGACGGTTCCCCTGAGTTCTTGGAGGCTCTGAGGATTTGGCGCGGGTACCGATCTTAGCAACTGCTTCGTGGAATGCGACTGATTTCGCCTCGCGTTCGGTGCTTGAAAGCCCATCAAAATAGTTTTCAAGAAGCGCGGCCAACTCCTTCGCCGCCTTGTCCAGCTGTTTTTTCCGCTCCATGCCCTAAGAACATTCTATCTTAGCCCGGTGTGCCGGTGCTCTTGCGCCGTTCAAAGCGATAACGGTGCCGCTTGCTCACGCGCCACCCGTCCGGTCTTCTTCGAGTCGATGTTCTCCAGAGCACGACGACCGGGGAATTTCCAAGTCGATGTTGATCCCGTGGACAACTTTGGGTCGTCTTCGACCGGCGTGCGGGCGCGACTTCCGGCCGTCTCCGGGTTTGCTGCTGGCGCGCGGTTCAGGCCAGGACGGCGACAAACCATCGGCCCGTGTGCAACACTCTGCCAGGTCCAGCCTCGGCAATCAGACGCTCCGGCGTAAAATAGCGCTTATAAACCACATGCCGGGACCCATCGTTCAGCACGCGTTCTTGAAATTCTTCCGCTGGGACTTCGTCGCGCTGGGCCGCATCGACAATCAACATCGATTTGGAAACGCGCCGCGCCTCGGCAAAAAAGAGCCGGCGAGTGGATTCGTCAAGATGTCCGTAGAAGTGGCCGGTGACCAGGCAGTCGAACTGTTTCGAACGAAATGGAATTTGCAGTGCATCGCCGCGCAGAAAAGCTCCGCGCGGGATTCTCTGGCGCGCCACCTCCAGCATGGCCGCGCTTTGATCCAATCCGGTGACGCTGCCGCGTAAACTCTCGGTGAGGAAGCCCGTGCCGCAGGCAACATCCAGGAACGAAGCAAAACGGAGCGAGGCGAGTACGGCTTTCAGTGCAGCGAGTTCTTCCGGCCAACCGGGACGAACGCGCTGCGCGTAGAGCCCCGTCCCAAGATAAAAATCATCGTACTCGGCGGCGCGCCGGTCGTAATAGGAGCGCTCGGTCGCGGTCATTCTTCCATGATCGCATCGCAGGTTGTATCGCAGGTTGTATCGCATTGACCGGCGCTCAACGCGTCTGATAAGATCCCTGCCATGACACTCAATCGATGGGGCACTTGCGGCATCGCCCTGCTTTCCTTCGCCGCCGGGTCGCTGATCACTGCCCGCCTGGTGCACATGAACCAAGTCCGGGCCGATAGCAATCGCGTCTTCGAGCTCCGCATCTATCACACGGTACCGGGCAAAGCGACCGCGTTGCAGGCCGAGTTTCGCGAGAAGGTGACGAAATGGTTCGCGAAGCACGATTTGCAGGCCATAGGCTATTGGGCGCCCGTGGACGCGCCTGCGGCCGACAACACGTTCATCTACATTTTGGCCCACCCCAACCGGGAGGAAGCGAAAAAGCACTGGGCCGCGTTTCAGGCCGACCCCGCGTTCCAGGAGATGATCAAATCCCAGCAAGGGGACGCGAAGGTGGTGGAAAAAGTGGATTCCACGTATATGGATCCGGTCGATTTCTCGCCGCTGAAGTAAAGCCGCTCTGGTAGCGGATAGGGTATCATCGAGGCATGCGTACAGCAGTCCGTGTCCTTCTGCTGCTATCCGTTTTTGGGTTTTTGTGGGCGCAAAGCTCTTTGTGGGCGCAGGACAAGGTTTTCATCTGCCCCATGGACCCGGACGTTCGCTCCAACCAGCCAGGCACATGCAGACGCTGCGGGATGAAGCTGCGCGAGGGCATCCCGGAGCCGGTGGAATTCCACTTGGACCTGACGGTGACGCCGCGGGCGGTGAAGCCCAACCAGACCGAGCAGCTCAAGTTCAGCGTGCATGATCCGTGGAAAGATCGTCAGGTTAAGGATTTCCAGATCGTCCATGAGAAGCTGTTCCACATGTTCGTGGTGAGCCAGGACATGCAATTTTTCGTGCATGACCATCCGGTGATCCAGCCGGACGGCGACTTTCTGTATAGCATCGCGTTTCCCAAGCCCGGTATGTATCGCGTGCTGGGCGATTTCTATCCGGATGGCGCCACGCCGCAATTGATCGCGAAGACCGTGCTGGTTCAGGGAACGCCCCCGCCGCCGGCCGCGCTGCCGCGCGATTATTCCACCAAGCAAGCCGAGAACCTGCAGGTGGAAATGACCACCGATCCGCCGCAGCCTATCGCCGCGCAAAAGACACAGATCTATTTTCGGCTGTCGCCCGCCGACGGCATCGAGAAATATATCGGCGTGTGGGCGCACATGCTGGCTGCGAGCGACGATTTGATCGATATGATCCACACGCATCCGTTCATCGCCGACGGCGGTCCGCAAATCCAGTTCAGCCTGGATTTCCCGCGAGCGCGGACTTATCGAGTATGGGTGCAGTTCCAGCGCAAAGGCGTGGTGAATACCGCGCACTTCGACATTCCGGTTAAGGAGTTAGAGTAGCGTTGGTGCTGGCGGGAGCAGCGGGCAGCAGCAGCACCGTGGATCCCGGCGGAACACCGTGAATCTTGGTGCCTGCCGGCAACTCGATCGCGTTTCGATAGAGGTACGGGTGAGCGAACTTCGCGCTGTAATGTTCGAACCATAGGAGCGGCTCAATGCTGCCATCGGGCATTTCAGCGGTAATTTGAAACCCGGCGTCTTCCGGGATGGACTTGGGCAGCAGGCCGTCGAGCGAGAAATCCTTGCGCAATTGGAACTCGCCGCTGACAGCGATCACGCCGCGCGAAGGAACCTGCGGCGCGGGCTGGTCAAATTTGGGATCGGGCGCGAGATCCTTCGCTTCGCCCTCCGGCACGCCGCCGCCTACCCAACTAGTGATGAGCTCCAGCTGTTCGGGCGTAAGTGCCTGGTCGTTGCGGAAATCGCCGAATCCTTTGACTGCGCCCCACGGGGGCATGCGCCGCTCCAGCACCTCTTCTTTGATCGCGACGGCCCAAGGACGCGCCACCTCGTAAGTCATCAGCGAGAAAGCCTGGCCGCCGTCATGATGGCAGGAGGCGCAGCGCTCATAGACGATGCGCGAGATTTCGCGATCCCAGGTGATGGCGGTGGTGATGATGTCGTGCGCGGGCGCAGTAGCGGCGGTGCAAAGAATCAGGCCGGTGATAAGGGTCCAACGCTGGCCCATCAATGTTATGATACAACGCCAGTATGTGGATGACGCGACGTTACTGCTTGCTTGCGCTGGCCGCGGCGAGCTTCTTATGCGGCCAGGGCCAGGCCCAGCATCCGGTTACGGGCCGGCAGATCGCGGGCGTGATGGGGGTGCAGGGCGCGGACTGGTTGAATCGGCCCGAGCGCGAGAAAGAAGAGAATCCGGAAGGCGCGCTGGATGCGCTGGGCATTCGCCCTGGGATGGTTGTGGCGGACGTGGGTGCGGGCACCGGGTACATGTCGCTGCGTTTGGCGAAGCGCGTGGGCCCCTCCGGCAAGGTATATGCGAACGATCTTCAGCCAGAGATGCTGCGGCGGCTGCGCGAGAATGCGGCGAAGGCTAGGCTGACGAACATCGAGACCGTGCAGGGCGAAGAGGCCGATCCAAAGCTTCCGCCGGGCCGCATGGATTTAGTGCTGCTGGTGGATGTGTATCACGAATTCTCCAAGCCGCGCGAGATGATCGATAAGATCCGCGAGGCGCTGAAGCCGGACGGCCGGCTGGTGCTGCTCGAATATCGCAAGGAAGATCCGAACGTGCCGATTCGCGAGGAGCACAAGATGACAGTGGCGGAAGTGAAGGCGGAATTGGAGCCGCAAGGGTTCGTGCTGAGCAAGGTGATTGAGACGCTGCCGCGGCAGCATATTTTGATTTTGACGAAGGCGGCGGCGAAGGTGGCCGCGGGTCACTAAAACAGCTATTGCAGCCGCTTCACCGCTTCGAGCGCCAGCTCGTGCAACCCTTGGCCGCCGTGCGCTACATAGGCGATGATTTGATCGCGCATCCGGCGCTCCCAGAACTTCTTGAAGTGGTCCAGAACGCCCGCGACCGCCTGGTCGTGCGGATAGCCGGCGAAGAACAGGGCGATCTGATTGGCCCGGTGAACCATGCGATCGGATTCCATGACCCCTGCGTTTAGTCGCCTGCGGCGCCGGTAAGAATTTGCGTGGTCTGCTTGCGCGTTTCGAGATAGTGCTCCTGCCATTCCGACATTTTCCTGGCAAGAGTGACCTCGACGGCCGTCACTTTATACTCGGGGCAGCCGGTGGCCCAGTCTTCAAACTCGGTAGTGACGACGTTCGCGCCCGTGAATCCGTGATGGAAGGTGGTGTAGACCACTCCCGGCTGCATGCGCTCCGAGATGCGCGCGTGCAACGTAGTTTGGCCTGCGCGGCTGGTGAGCGACACGCGATCGCCCTCGCGGATACCGCGATTCTCGGCGTCCCAAGGATGAATCTCCAGCACGTCTTCGGCATGCCACACGTTGTTCTCGGTGCGGGCGGTTTGAGCCCCCACGTTGTATTGCGTCAGGATGCGCCCGGTGGTCAGGATCATCGGGAATTTGCCGGTGGTGCGCTCCTCGGTAGGCACAAACTCGGTGATCATGAAGTTGCCCTTGCCGCGCACGAATCCGCCGATGTGCATCACGGGCGTGCCTTCGGGAGCCTTGGCGTTGCAAGGCCACTGGATGCTGCCGAGCTCGTCGATCCTGTCGAAACTGACGCCGGCAAACGTCGGGGTGAGCCGCGCGATTTCGTCCATGATTTCTGACGGATGCTTGTACGGCATCGGGTATCCCAGGGCCTCCGACAGCGCCATGGTGATTTCCCAATCCGCCTTGCCCGCCATGGGTGGAATCGCTTTACGCACGCGGCTGATACGGCGCTCGGCGTTGGTAAACGTCCCGTCTTTTTCGAGGAACGACGATCCGGGGAAAAAGACGTGCGCGTAGCTGGCGGTCTCATTGAGGAAAAGGTCCTGGACCACCACGCACTCCATCGCGGTCATCCCGGCTGTCACATGCTGCGTATTGGGATCGGACTGGACGATGTCTTCGCCCTCAATGTAAATGCCCTTGAAGCTGCCTTCAGTGGCGGCGTCCAGCATGTTGGAGATGCGCAGTCCGGGCTCGTTTTGCAGCGAAACGTGCCAGGCCTCTTCAAATAATTTACGCGCGCCATCGTCCGACACATGCCGGTATCCGGAAAATTCGTGCGGGAACGACCCCATATCGCAGGCGCCCTGCACATTGTTCTGCCCGCGCAGCGGGTTCACGCCCACGCCGCCCTTGCCGAGGTTGCCGGTGGCCATGGCGAGATTGGCCATGCCCATCACCATGGTGGATCCCTGGCTGTGCTCGGTGACACCCAGCCCGTAATAGATGGCGGCGTTTCCGCCGGTGGCATAGAGCCGAGCGGCGGCGCGCAGATCGGCGGCCGGAACCCCGCTGATAGCTTCGGTGGCTTCGGGCGAATTGCGTTCTTCGGCGATGAATTTGCGCCAGTGTTCGAATGCTTCTATTTCGCAGCGTTCCTTGACGAACGGCTCATCCACCAAACCTTCGGTGACGATCACGTGCGCAAAGGCGTTGATCACGGCGACGTTCGAGCCTGGCAGCAGCGGCAAATGATAATCCGCCTGGACGTGCGGGCTCTTGACCATGTCGATGCGGCGCGGATCAACCACGATCAACCGCGCGCCTTCGCGCAGCCGGCGCTTCATGTGCGACGCGAAGACAGGATGGGCGTCGGTGGGATTGGCGCCGATCACCATGATCACGTCGGTTGCGTCGACGGAATCGAAATCCTGCGTTCCAGCCGATGTCCCGAACGTCGACTTCAAGCCGTAGCCGGTCGGCGAATGGCAAACGCGCGCGCAGGTGTCCACGTTATTATTGCCGAACGCCGCGCGGATCATCTTCTGCACAAGATACGTTTCTTCGTTGGTGCAGCGCGAAGAGGTGATGCCGCCGATGGAATCGCGGCCATACTTGGCCTGGATACGCTTGAACTCGCTGGCGGCGTAATTGATGGCCTCGTCCCAGGTGACCTCACGCCACGGGTCCGTAATCTTGGCGCGGATCATGGGCTTCGTGATGCGGTCCTTATGGGTGGCATAGCCCCACGCGAACCGGCCTTTCACGCAGGAATGGCCGTGGTTCGCTTTGCCGTCTTTGTACGGAGACATGCGAACCACCTGGTTGCCCTGCAGCTCGGCCTTGAACGAACAGCCGACCCCGCAGTACGCGCAGGTGGTGACGACGCTATGCTCGGGAAGGCCGTTGTCGATAACGCTCTTCTCCATCAACGTCGCGGTGGGACACGCTTGCACGCAGGCGCCGCAGGAGACGCATTCCGAGTCGAGAAAATTGGTGGGACCGGACGCAACCTTGGAGTCAAAACCACGGCCTTGGATGGTGAGCGCGAAAGTTCCCTGCACTTCTTCGCACGCGCGCACGCAGCGCGAGCAGACGATGCACTTGGAAGCATCGAACGTGAAATAGGGATTCGATTGGTCCTTCCCGGCCTTCAGATGATTCTTCCCTTCGTAACCGTAGCGAACTTCGCGCAACCCGACCACGCCCGCCATGTCCTGCAATTCGCAATCGCCATTGGCCGCGCACGTCAGACAATCCAGCGGATGATCGGAGATGTACAACTCCATGACGCCGCGCCGGAGTTTGGCGATCTTGGGCGATTGCGTCCGCACCTTCATTCCCGGTTCAGCCAGAGTGGTGCAAGAAGCAGGCGTGCCGCGTCGCCCTTCGATTTCGACCAGACACAGGCGGCAGGAACCGAACGCCTCCATGTTGTCGGTGGCGCATAGCTTCGGCACCTGCACGCCGGCTTCGACCGCGGCGCGCATGACCGAGGTCCCGCGCGAAACCGTTACGGGCTTGCCGTCGATCTCGAGCGTCACCAGCGTTTCGGCAATCCGCTGCGGAGTGCCGTAATCGGCTTCTTGAATTAGCGCCATGGGGATGTCTCTCGGTTCTGTATGTTCAGTTGCACCGGCAGGCGGCGCCGGTTGCCGGCTTTTTGTCAAAATCCTCGGGGAAATGCCGGATCGCGCTCATCACCGGCAGCGGGATCAAGCCGCCCAGCGCGCATAACGATCCGTCGATCATCAACTCACATAAATCATCCAGCAGTTCCAGATTTTTCGTGCGATTATCATTGGCGATGATGCGGTCGATCACTTCCACGCCGCGCGTGGACCCGACGCGGCAGGGCGTACACTTGCCGCAGCTTTCGATAGCGCAGAATTCCATCGCGAAGCGGGCTTGTTTCGCCAGATCCACCGTGTCGTCGAACACCACGATGCCGCCGTGGCCGAGCATGCCTTTGCGGGCGGCAAAAGCTTCATAGTCGAGCGGCGTGTCGAGGAGCGATGCGGGGAAATATGCACCCAGCGGCCCGCCAACTTGTACAGCTCGTAGTGGCCGCCCTGAAGCCGTGCCGCCGCCGAAGGTGTAGATGGCATCGTGCAGCGTGATTCCGAATGCGGTCTCCACCAAACCGCCGTGCTTAATGTTTCCGGCAAGCTGGATGGTCAACGTGCCGCGCGATCTGCCCATGCCGAAGTCGCGATAATATTCGGCGCCTTTGTCTAAAATGATCGGCACCGTTGCCAGACGTGATGAGGTTGTTGACGACCGTGGGCTTGCCGAACAGGCCTTCGAGCGCAGGCAGAGGAGGTTTCGGACGGATCTGGCCGCGACGGCCTTCCAGGCTTTCGAGCATCGAAGTTTCTTCGCCGCAGATGTAGGCGCCGGCGCCCAAACGGATGTCGAGATCGAATCGCTTTCCGCTACCCGCGACGTTCGCGCCCAGATAGCCGTTTTCGTACGCGATGCCAATGGCGCGCTGCATGGTGCGGAAGGCATGCGGATATTCGGACCGGCAATAGATATAGCCTTGCGTGGCGCCAACGGCGACGGCGGCGATGGTCATGCCTTCGATGAGGACGAAGGGATCGCCTTCCATGATCATGCGGTCGGCGTAAGTGCCGCTATCGCCCTCGTCGGCGTTACAGCAGATGTATTTCTGATCGGATTGAGCGCCCAGCACCGTCTTCCACTTGATGCCGGTGGGGAATCCGGCGCCGCCGCGTCCGCGCAGGCCGGAGCTGGTAACTTCGTCGACGATTTCTTCGGGCGCGAGCGTGAGAGCGCGTTGTCAATCCGGCGAAGCCCGAATGCGCCAGGTAATCCGGCAACGACAACGGGTCCACGATGCCGCAGCGCGCGAAGGTGAGCCGCTCCTGCTGCTTCAGGTAGGGAATGTCCTTGGTGAGCCCAAGGCAGAGCGCATGCGTCTTGCCGTCAAGGAAGGCAGCCTCGAACAAGCCCGCAACGGCTTCTCGGGAAACGGGTCCGTAAGCGATGCGTCCCTGCGGCGTCTCCACTTCCACAAGAGGTTCCAGCCAGAACATTCCGCGCGAACCATTGCGGACCAGGGTGATGTTGATTCCGCGTGCTGACGCTTCACTCGCGATGGCGCGCGCCACGCCCTCGGCGCCGACGGAGAGAGCTGCGGAATCGCGCGGAACGTAAACTTTAACGTTCATTGCGCTCTCCTGGCGTTATCGATGAGGAAATCAGCGACACTCGGAGACACCCGGCCATATGGCTCGCCATCCAACATGACGGCGGGCGATAGCGCGCAATTTCCGAGACAGAACACTTGCTCGACCGTGAGGCTTTGGTCGGGCGTGGTCTCGCCCAGTTTGACGCCTAATCGCCTTTCGACATGCTGGATCAGCGCGTCGCAACCCATGGACTGGCAGGATTCCGCGCGGCAGATCTTCATCACGTGCCTTCCGGGCGCCGCATGACGAAAATCGTGATAGAAACTGATGACGCCGTGCACTTCGGCGTGCGAGAGATTCAGCGCGTGGGCGATCATCAGGGTGGCGGCCGGATCGATGTATCCGAACTCTTCCTGCAAGGCATGCAGGATCGGAAGCAGAGCGCCAGGCAGGTGCTCCAGTTCCCGAATCCGGGCTTGGGCCCGGTCCGCATCCCAAGCTTGCATGTTGCTCATGCTGAGTAATTTACCTGTACTTTCGCCGACACCGCTGCCCGATTATCGCGTGGACAGCTAGCGTTCAAATTTTATCATAGTGGCGGGGGTGTAGCTTCACCGATATACAATGGCCACAGGGCTAGACAAATGCCCACAGCCCACGATTCCCTGCTTCAGCGGATCACGATTGATTCCGACGTGCGGTTCCGGAAAGCGTGCATTCGCGGCCATCGGATCACCGGCGTACTCAGCTCGTCGGTTAGTTCTCCTCGGGTATCTCGACCTCGGCATAGCTGCCAGGGGTCGCGGCATTCACCGCGGCGACGAACCTCCGAAGGCGCTAAGGCCAGTCCTGTGCACCATGGAAAATGCGCGAAATTTCAATTGCGTGAGGACTGACCTGGTAGACCACGATCTAGGGAAAAGGCGGAAAAGTGAGCTCACGCCGTCCGGCCATTCGTAGGCTTGCGCGCCCGAGGTTGGGAAAATTCTTCAGGCGGGCGCATCCGTCATAAATAGTCCGCGCTACACGCCGCGCTGCTTCCGAATTGTCTCGCTCGAGCCGCTCGCAAATGCACTCCAAATCCTCCGCAGCGGGCAGCGACCAGCGAACCTCCATCAGTGGCGCATAAACCGCTCAAGGCGGTGGCCGACTTCCTCATGCGTGAGATACTCGCCGCGCTGTAGCGCTTCCTCGCCTCGTTTCACCGCTTCGACGAGGCGGCTTTCCTCCTCAAAATACCGCGCCACGAGCTCCTGCACTAATTCGTCGGGGTTGCGGCCCTGTTGAACAGCAGACTGCGTAACCTTCGCTTCGAGTTCGGGCTTGAAGTGTACTTCCATGACCCCAAGATACGCGAAAACGGTGAGCACGGCAACGCCCGCAGGCCCGTCGCGGCGAGCCCCGAACCTTCGAATGAGATAAAATGGCCGAGCCACTCGTAGTGTGCATGCAAGCACACCTTTTGGGGCTAGCATATAATTTTCACGCTCTCGCAAGAAACATGATTGTCAAACTCAATCACCTCCAAGGCAAAGCGGCGGCTACCAGCGCCCAGGACGTCATTGGAACGGTCTACACGCTCTTGGAGGAAGGCCACATTGAGAAAGCCCAGTTTGCCCGCCTCCAGATCGAACTGGACTGGATTCAATACAAACAGAACTTTCGCGAGGTGGTGATCGCGACGCACGGCTATAACGAACAGGGCCAGCAGGTGCCGATCATGGACGTGCATGTCGACATCCGCCAGGTGGTTCCGGGGTGTCTGCGCGCGGCGCTCCTACGAGCCTTAGCCCACAGCAACGCGCCGGAGCCGCAGAACCAGGACCGGTTGCCGCTGGAAAACTTCCAATCCATGCGCTCCAGCATCGTGTGGGAGTTCAACAAGCTGTATTGGACCCGTTTGAAGGATTGGGAGACCGCCACCGGCAAGGGTTATGAGCAGGCGCTGCCGGGCGGCGCATCCGACGGCCACAATCCGGAAGCGATCACCGATAGCGTGGAAGATTTCTGGACCTTGCTGCGGGATATGGAAGCGAAGAGCCAGCTTCCGCCGGAAATTTATCTGCTCGAGATCGGCGTTGGGACAGGCGTGCGCATGCGGAATGTGGCTCACCAAGTTCCGGACGCTGGATCAGGAGCGCGGCACCGACTACTATCCCAAACTCCGCGTCCTGCTGGGCGATTATTCGCTCGCCACTCTGGACATGTCGAAGCCCGCGGTGGAGGATCACGCCGACCTGTGCAGCTTCCTGGTGCTGGATGCGACCAATCCGCTGAAGACTCTTTCGTTCCTGCGCCACAAGATCATGCAGGTGCACGCGACCAACGTGTACGACAACCTGCCGGATGAAGAAGTGGTGCGGCGCGACGGCAAGCTGTACTTCGTTCAGGTGCGCGCTTATGTTCCCATGGCCGATGTGGCGCGGCTCTCCACGGAGTACGACGTGGCGCCGGACAAACTTCGCTCCACGGTAACCCGCTTGCTCTCGGGCAGCACCGAATTCCTGGGCGACCCGGCGCGCGGCGTAGCGTTCTGGATGGACATCTGGAACGCCGTGCGGCTGGAAGAGCGGCTGGTATTGGTGGAGGATCTGCCCGACTTCCCTTTTCCGCAAGGCCTGGACGCGCAGAAAGTGGAAGACATCCTCAAGGATGCGCCCACCGATTTTCGTTTTCACTTGAGTTCAGGCGCGCTGGAAAGCTTCTTAAACACGCTTCCGCTGCTGCATCCGCGCGGCTATCTGCAGGTGCAGGACATTTTCGTGACGGAGCTGGACCAGTACCGGTTGGGCTTTTACGGTCCGGGAAAACTGGATGGTTCGCTGCTGAATTGGGTGAATGGTGCTTTACTAAAAGAAGTGGCGGAGCGCGCCGGATATAACGTGCGCTTCGCTCCGTTCCACTACCGCAAAGGATCGCGCACTTCCGTTCTCTATACCACGCGCCGAGAATAAATGACTCCCACTCTCCCTATAACGATGGTCGGCAGCTACGCCATGCCGGGCTGGCTGGAGCGCCTGAAGACCGAATATTTTGCCCGGCGAATCAGCCGTCACGATCTGGACGAGATCTATGACGCCGCGGCCAAGGCCGCGATCAAGGACCAGGAAATCGCGGGCCTGGACATCGTCACCGACGGCGAGCCGCGCCGCGACAATATGGTGGACTACTTCGTGGAACGGCTTCCCGGAGTGCAGATTGACCGGTCGTCCAAAAAGTTTTACTACGATTTCTACGACAGCGTGGTGCAGGGCAAGCTGCCCATGGCGTCGCTCGGCCTGGTGCCCGATTTCAATTTTCTGCAAGCCTTCACCGAGCGGCAGACCAAGATCTGCGTCACCGGCCCGCATTGCCTGAGCAAGCGCATTCGCAATCAGTATTACCCGAGCGAAGAAGCGCTCGCGACAGACATCGCGAAAGTGATGAACCTGGAGCTGAAGGCTCTGGTAAAGGCGGGCGCCACCTACATCCAGATCGACGAGCCCTATTATTCCGGCTTCCCGGAAGACCTGCCGTGGTGCGTGAAGGCGTTGAATACCATGGTGGAGGGCGTGGACGCCAAGATCGCGGTGCACATCTGCTATGGAAACCGGTACGGCAAGCCTTCCTGGGAGGGTAGCTACCGCTATCTGTTCCCGACCATCATGGAGGCAAAGGTCCATCAGCTGACGATGGAGTTTGCGCGGCGCGGCGGCGAGGATCTGGATCTGTTTAAAGAGTTCAATACAAATTTCGAGCTGGGCGTGGGCGTGATCGACGTAAAGACGGACGACATCGAAACTCCGGAGATGGTGGCTGAGCGCATCCACAAGGCGCTGAAAGTATTGCCGCCGGAACGCATCTTCATCCTGCCCGATTGCGGGCTGTTCCACCTCTCGCGCGACGTGGCGTTCGCCAAACTGAAGGCGATGGTGGAAGGCACGCACATCGTCCGCAAGGAGTTAGGCAGTTAGGATGGCTGCGGCAAATCCACTTCGAGACGCGCTCTCTACCGGCCGCTTTTGCTACATGGTGGAAATGGTGGCCAGCGCCTCGATGACGGAGGAAAAGCTCGGCGAGACCGCCGCCGGGATTGCGGGAATTCCCGAGGTGGTGGGCGCAGGGATCACGAGTTGGGCGGGTGGATCGGCCGGACACGACCCGATACGCGTGGCGGCGATCGCGAAAGAGTGCGGACTCAACCCCAACGTCCATCTGACGTGCGTGAGCAAGACCCCGGCCGAAGTGCGCAAGTTTCTAGAGGACGTGATCGCGCTAGGGATGGAAAACGTTTTCGCGATCACGGGCGATTGGCCGAAGGGCGCGGCCCTGGGGACGACTCCCTTCGCCGCCGATTCGGTGCAGTTGGTGGAGACGATCAACGAAATACGCGAGGCGCGCGGGTGGCCGTTCTACATTTCTGCGGCGGTATCGCCATTCAAATACACCGAAGCAGACTGCGCGTATCAGTACCTGAAGCTGGAAAAGAAGATCGCCGCCGGCGCTGACTTCGCTATCACGCAGCTCGGTTTTGACTCACGCAAGTTCCGCGAGTTGAAGCGCTATCTGGTCGAGCGCGGATTGAAGACGCCGGTCTTCGGAAATGTTTACGTCCTGCCTCCGAAAGCGGCGGAGCGAATGTCCAAGGGCGATCCGCCCGGATGCTGGGTTTCTCCGGAACTGCTCGCAAAGATTCAAGAAGAGGCCAAGGCCGCGGACAAGGGCCTGGCGGCGCGGCTGGAACGGGCCGCTCAGATGGCGGCCATCGTGCGTGGGCTGGGATATGCGGGCGCGTACATTGGCGGCACACATAATCCCGAACACATTCGCGGGATCATCCGGCGCGCCGAAGAGCTGGCTCCGCAATGGGAGCAATTGGCCGAGGAGATCAGTTACGGGGAAAAGGGCGGCTTCTACTTTTTCGAGGGCCCCAGGCCCGCACCCAAGAAACGTGAATGGACGCAGCCTCTTTTCGACCTTCTGGAACCCGCGAACTGGCCAAGCCCGGTGCGCAAGATGGCGAAGGCGACGCTTGGCCTGGTCGATCGCAGCCGAGCGATGGCTGGTGCCTTGGAGAGTGCCGAATTGGCCTTCAAAAAGCCGGTGTTCGGATGCCAGGCCTGCGGCAACTGCGTCCTGGGATTGATGGAATACGTCTGCCCGATGACCTGCCCCAAGAATATGCGCAACGGCCCGTGCGGCGGAACCTTCAACGGCCAGTGCGAAGTGATCCCGGAACAAGCCTGCATCTGGGTGGCGGTGTACGATCGCGCCAACTCGGCCCACCGCGTGGACGAGCTCAGAACCTACATTCCTCCGCGCAATCGGGCGCTGGAAGGCACCAGCTCCTATATCAACTATTTGCTCAATAAAGACAGTCGTCCGGAGCATCCCCAGCCGCTGATCTCGATTAGCAATATCCAGCCAAATGACGGTATGGCTGCCGAACTTGAACCACAAATGAAGGCTGATTCAAGCCGTTAGCTTTTATTCTTTCCAGAACAGCTCAGCATCGGAGCGGCGCACGTAGTTGGCGTCGATTGCAGCTGGATCGCTCGCGCGGCCGGCGGTAAATTCGTTCCAGGCGATGTGGCCGATGGCGGCGGCGAGCGCGCGTGGGGCATCGACGCTGGAGATTAATTGACAGCCAGCAGGTAACGTCGGAAGCCAGGCGTCCAGCTTCACCACCACTTCCGGCATAACGAGTTCAAGCCGGCTATTGTAAACAGCGGCGTAAACTTCGCCGCGCCGCGCGTCGATCACCGTGGCTCGCAATGGCGCCGATCCGAAGAATGCCAGCGCGCGCAGGTTCGAAACAGCGACCACGCGCTTGCCAGTAGCTTCAGCCAGGCCCTTAGCGGCTGCTAGCCCCACGCGCACGCCGGTAAATGAACCCGGCCCCGACGACGCCGCGAAGCATTCCATTTGATGCACCGTGGTCCCGTTCTTTTCGAGCAAGCGCTCGATGTGCCCGAATAACACATGGCCGAAGCCTTCCGGTGCGTCGAGCGCCACCTCCTCCACCGCTGCATGCGCTTCGGTGAGCGCGATACTGCCGAACTCGGAGGTAGTGTCGAGGGACAGGATCACTTATTCTACTTATTCAATTGATACACGCGATCCAACGTGTAGGCCTTGCCATTGGCGTTGAGCGCCGACAAGTGGATGCTGAGAACGGCGGGAAAGTTGGCGGCGACGGCTGACGAAACGGCAAACGTCCCGGGCGACCCCGTTCCTAACACACGGAAGCCGCGGCCGTCAGCGACCACTTCGCCGGTCCACAGGTACATCATCGCGCGCGTGGCGCGAGTGGCGCGCGTCAGCTTCACCGAGAACTCGGTGGGTACGCCTGCCACCAGCATATTGCCCGGCGGCGCGGCAATTTCAAACGGAATCTTTTTCAAATCGGTCTCAATCTCCTGCACCGGCACCGGCCGCGACTCGAACTTGTAGGACTTCAGCATCCCCTCCTTGTGGCCCTCCCGCGCGATGTACAGCACCCAAGGATGACTCGGGTCCGGAGCCTCGCCGGTAAAGTGCTCGCCGCTGTATTTCTTCTGCTCGAGCAATTCGCCGGTAGCCGGATTCAGCCACTGTACGTCGTAACCGTGTTTTTCAACCCGCACTTCGACGGGCGGCCCCGGATGCTCGATATAATTCACATATTCCACGTCTTCCAGCGCCACGGCGCGCGTGCCGTCGACATCGAAGTACGGCTCCAGTTCCCAATGCCGGGTGTCCACCATGAAGTCGAACCAATATTTCGCCACGCTCGGGTTGTCGCCGCGGAACTCGGGATACTCGCCATCCATGGTGGCGTTCCACAAATGCTGCGCGTCGGTGACGCTAACGAACGGAATCGAATAGAACTGGTGCTCAACCGACCCCACAGTATCGTTCTGGGAGCCTTCGACGACATAATCCATCCATCCGTCTGCCAGCAGCGGCGACGAGGTGACTTTCGCGTTGGACGATCGCGGATGCTGGTAGGGGTCCAGCTTCTTCAAATCGAGACCCAGTTCCTTCAGCAGCGCGCGGCCATCGGCGTAGTCTTCGAATTCCTCCAGGCCCTGCCAGGTAATGTTGAAAGCCGCATAGCGCGCGACCACGTAGCGAACGAAGCGCTCGCGCGACTGCCAATCGGGAAACAGCGCGGTGATATAGCCGGGATCGGACGCGAGCATCAGATCGGTGGTGATCCCACTCTTGTGAATTTCCGCGATGCGGCGGTCGAGTTCGTCGAAATACGCGGGATTGGGCTTATCCGGCCCAAGATACACCAGCGCGCGATCCTTCACGTTCCCCAGAATAGAGCCACGAAAATGGTTGAATTTGTTTTGCTTCGCTTGCTCGAGCTGCCGATCGAATTCGCCGGGACTCAAGAAAGCGAAACGGTCGGCGATGAAGCCCATCCATAGGTGCGCCTTCTTGTTGTCGGTGGCCCAATGATGCACGTTGGCGACGTTGACAAATCCCGGCGCATCGGACGCGGCGGCGTTGAACGCGCCCTCCTGGCCGTCGAACGCGGTAACGTTGCTCGACACTTTGTAGAGCCACTGGCCGGCTTCGGTGGGAGTGAAGCGGACGATCATCTGGTTGCGGCTGCCGTCCCAAAACGCAGGCATGAGATAGGTGTGAAAGTGCGGCGAGCGAAACTCCACCTGCAGCAGGAAGTTCGAGTAAGGATTCAAACGGGCCGCGACATCGGCCGCGGACAACTCAAACGGCATTTCGCAGGGCGAATAAGCGGGCGTTCCCTCGCACGGCGATTGCGCAAGGGCGGATAGGGCGAGGAAATAGAATACGAGCGGCAGACGCGCCAGCATCAATCTTCAGCGTATCGCATGTGTGCGCACCCATCGAGGGAAAATTAGCATCCAACGGCGTGATCGGCCCGCGAGGACATCGTCAGGCGATCCTCCACCGTCAGCTCGTGGTGGTCCAAAGGGAGCTTCGGAACAAGCGGATCGCTGTAGGTGCCTCAGGGATCGCAAGTCGCCACATCCGCGGTGCCTCGATTGGGGACTCGCGCTGAAAATGGCCGTTCCGAAAAAATCGCGGCCGAAACTGCCACGCAGGTGCTACGGGCAATTGAGAGCTGATCGACGCAAGTCATTGATTCGAGTGGTGGGCCCGGCAGAACTCGAATCTGCGACCTCTACCGTGTCAAGGTAGCGCTCTAACCAACTGAGCTACGGGCCCGAAGGACAGCAAAGGAAGGCACTCTCAATATATAACATTCCCTCACTTCCTCGTCTTCCTCGTATTCCTTGTTTTCCTCGTCTTCCTTGTTTTCCTCGTCTTGTATTCCTGGCCTTCTTTGTAGTCCCTGCCGCCCGCTCCCCCTGCCGAGCAAGCGCGATTCTGCCGATAGATTAGGTAGGTATGATCCGTCCTCGAGCATCTCTGGTTTTCGCCGCTCTCCTCTCGCCGATCGTCGCCGCCGCGCAGTCCGAGCCCGCACTGTGGCGATTTGTTCACCCCAACGCCCAGGCGCTGATCAGCGTCGATTGGGCGCGCATCCGGCAGTCGCCGGCGGGCGGGATGATTCGCGACACGTGGCTCACCTCCGGCGCCCTGCCGGCCATTCCGGGCTTGGAGCTGCTGAACGATATCGACCGCATCCTGATTTCGTCGCCGGGAAATAGTTCGCCCGACGAATCGACGCAGCAACCAGTTCTCATCGCCATCCATGGACACTTCGACCCGGCCAAAGTGCGCCAGGTCTTCACTCGCTTCGGCGCCAAGCCGCAATCCTACAATTCGTTCCAGGTCTACCGGCCGCAGGGCAAGGATAAGAAGGACGCACGGCGTAAAGACGCGAAGGACATGGCGTTCCTGCTCTTCGATCCGGAAACCATCCTGTTCGGCGATACGAAGTCGATCTTTCTGACGCTCGACCGGAATCAGTTTGGCCCTCCCCCGCAGGCCACCGGCTCTCTGCTCGCGAGAGCGGCCGCAATGGACCCGAATTACGACTTGTGGGTGATCATGGACGCGTTCGAAATCATGTCGAACGACTCGGTAGCGGCCTTATTGCGAGGCGGGGATTGGGCGTCGGAGGCGCAGGGCTTCGAAGCGGGCGTTAATTTGCGCGCGGGCCTTGCTGCCGATATCACCGTGCGCTTCTCGTCGGACGAGGTTGCCAAGCGGGTGACGGCGGAACTGACGCGCGTCATGAATATGGCTGCCAGGGACCGCCGCAGCGGCGCGCAAATGCAGGAAATCGCGAAGAAGCTGAAGGTCGGCTCGGATGGTTCGGCCGCCAAAATTAGCTTGCGTCTTTCCGAGCAGGAGTTGGAAAAGAGCGCGCAGGCTTTTGCCGCGTCCCAGAAAGCCTCGGCGCAGCTGGCCGCAAACGACGCTTCCTCTTCAGACGCCGCTCCGGCGCCGGCGCCGGCGCCCAGCGCGGCCAAGTCCGTCATCCGTATCGAGGGGCTGGACGAAGGCCCGCGCGAAATCCCCTATCCAGACGCGCAACACTGATGTAAACACGGATGATGTAAACCTGGATTGCGCGGGACTCCGCGCGCAGGTACCCTGGTATCTACTCTATGGCCAAAGGTAAAAGCCGGCTGGTGGAAGTGCGCTGCCCGTGCTGCGAAGCGACGCTCCAGATCGATCCGGAGCTCAAGGCTGTGATCAGCTTTGAGGAGCATAAGAAGCCGCCTGCGATCGAGGATATCGGCGCGGCCGTTCAGAAACTGAAGGGCGAAGAAGCGCGGCGGGGCGAGGTGTTTCAGAAGTCGTTTGAGCAGCACAAGGACCATCACAAGGTGCTGGAGCGGAAATTCGATGAATTGCTCAAGCAGGCCAAGGAGAGCCCCGACGCTCCTAAACCCAAGCGGCCATTCGACTTCGACTAGCTTGGCCAGAGCGGCCTGCGCCTTGCGTAGAACTATCGACGTGAGGCGTACTAAAGAAAAACACTACACCGTCTCAGGTGAGCCCCCCGTCAACCTTACAGTAGGTCCCCCTGGTTCCGATCCCCTGTTGGCTGCATACTAACCTGGTAAGCAATTGAGGCGGTGAATCACAAATGAGAAAACGGCTATTGGTAGCTTCGGTGTTTGCCGCGGCGGGGCTCGCGGTGGCGGTCCCGCTGGGCGATTGGTTGGGATACGGGCTGGTTAAATCCTTCATCGGATGCGGCGCCGTGGGGGCGTTCCTGGGTTACGTGATCAGCATTTTCCTGGACATCTTCCTCACCAACAATCACGAGGTTGAGAACTAAGTCCGCTTAGATGCGACAGCGCCTAGCTGCGATACACTGAGGGACGAGTTCCCCAGGAGGATCGCGCTATGAGCCGCAAGCACGCGCAACTTTTCCGCTGCGCCGCGCCGTTAGTGATTTTTGGGCTATTGGCAATTTTCGGATTCACGGGTTGGTCCCAGGAAGCGGCTTCGGATCCCTGGGCGCCCGGTGAACTGCTGCAGCCGGCCGACCTGGCGCGAGTGATTCAATCGGGGAAAGCTCCCGTCCTGTTGTCGGTGGCGTTTCCGGTGTTGTATCGCGGCAAGCATATTGTGCATGCCATCAATGCCGGCCCGACCTCCAAGCCGGAAGGAATAGAAGCGCTGAAGAAGGCGGTTGCAGGCCTGGCCAAGGACGCCGACCTGGTGATCTATTGCGGCTGCTGCCCGATGGTGAAGTGTCCCAACATCCGGCCGGCTTATCGCACGCTCAAAGAACTGGGCTTCACGCATGTCCGGGTGCTGAGTTTACGGGAGAATTTGCACACCGACTGGGTCAGTAAGGACTATCCGTCGGAAGGCGCCGAGTCCTCAAACTAAGATTGCCGCCCATTTCACCGATAAGCACATTTGGTGAAATGGAGACGACAAACATCGCCAACGGCAGTTTTATCCTCGAAATCCTGCGGGCGCACTCGCAATGGATGCGGGGAGAAGGCAGGGAGGGCCGTTGCATTTTAGACGGCGCGACGTTAAACGGGGCAAATCTGACGGGCGCAGTCCTGGAGAACTCCATTATCCGAGGCACGACGCTCCTGGACGCCGAGCTTTCCGACGCCAAGCTGGCGCGAGCCAACATCGAGTCCACAGACTTCCAGCGCGCCCTGCTGGGTGGATCGGATTTCACGGAGGGGCGCATTTCAGGGAGCGATTTTGGGTTCAGTTGGATGGCAGAGGCGACGTTTTCGGACGCTCAAATCCGCAGCACTGAGTTTCGCAAGTCGAATCTGCGGGGCGCGCGCTTCCAAGGAGCGCTGCTGGAGAGCTGTAAGTTCGCAGGCGCGACGTTGAGCGCCGTGTCTTTCAATCACTCCCGCATCAAACTGTGCGATTTCTCCGAGAGCGACTGCACCGAAGCGCAATTCGTCAGGGCGCACATCGAGGGCAGCCGCTTTCTCGCGACCAATGGGCCCGACGCGAATTTCAGTAACTGCCGGCTCAAGGGTTGCGATTTCGCCAGAGCCGATCTGGCCCGCGCCCGATTCCTGCGAGCGGACTTGACGGGATCGCAATTCGATCGGACGCGAATGCGGGAGGCCGATCTGCGCGAGTCGCAATTGGGCGGTGTTATCCTGTGCCGCGCCGATCTGACGCGAGCGCGGTTCGCCGGGGCGATGCTCCTGGCAGCGGACCTGCGAGGAGCGGATCTTACCGGCGCCCGCGAAATGACTTCACATCAACTGGCTCAGGCCCGCACAGACGACTTTACAATCCTGCCCAATGGCTCGCGCGGGCCGTACCGGCGGAATTCGGGAGCGGAGCGCGTTCCAGTCCGCTGACACGTCATACACTTGTGGCGCGGCCTTGTGGCGCACGCTTCAGCGTGCCGCGTTCACACTCGTGTGAACGTTAGTGAGAGCGGAACCATGCGTCGCCAAGAGTGGCGACGCGGCACGCTGAAGCGTGCGCCACAAAGATATCCCTTCATGCCCCGAACACCTGGCCTTTGCGTTCCTTGCCGGCCGACGCCACGATGGCAGCCAGCGCGAACACCGTTATGGCGGTAAGCGCCATGGCGGTCGCGTAGCTCATGGTCTTTGCAAAGACTGCTTCGATGTAAACCACCGAACTCGCCACCAGCACGCCGCACTGATACGCAAACCCAGGCATGAATCCGCGCACCGAATCGGGTGAAAGCTCCGACAAATGCGCCGGGATGATGCCCCAGGCGCCCTGCACCATGAACTGAACCAGAAACGCTCCCAACGCCAGCAGCGCCGTGGAAGGCGCGTAAGCCCACAAAGGCACCATCACGATGCCGCCCAAAAGGGCCCAGATCATCACGCGACGGCGGCCATAATGGTCCGACAGGCGTCCCATCGCAATGCCGCCGAGAATGGCGCCGATCATCGAAATGCCGGTCATCACGGATCGTTGCGACGGCCCGAAGTGCCACTGGCGTTCGAGGAAAGTGGGATACATGTCCTGCGTGCCGTGCGAGACGAAGTTCATCATCGTCATCAGCAGAGTGAGATACAGGAACAGCTTCCAGTGCGATGTGATGGCGCGCCCCAGCCCACTCCAGGTTTTTTCGCGCGTCCGCTCCCAGACTTCAGATTCTTTCACCCGGAAACGCACGAATAGAGCCAGCAGCGCGGGCAATCCGCCCAGGAAAAAAAGCGGCCGCCAGCCCCAGCGCTGGAACAGGAAAAAGTAGGCGATGGCAGCCAGCAGATTGCCGGCCGCGTAGCCTTCTTGCAGCAATCCGGAGAACACGCCGCGCAGCCGCGGAGGAACTTTCTCCATGGCCAGCGATGCGCCCACGCCCCACTCGCCGCCCATGCCGATGCCGAATAGCGCGCGCAGCACCATAAAGGTGGCGTAGTTAGGCGCGAGTCCGGTGAGCACCTCGCAGACCGAATAAAAGACCAGGTCGATCATCAAGCGGGAGCCGGCGGCCATAACGATCCGCCAGCAATCCGAAGAGGAAGGCGCCTACCGGCCGAAAGGCCAGCGTCGCGGTGATAGAAAGCGCGATAGCCGCATCCGATTTGTGAAACTCTTTTCCAATCGCGGTGAGGCACAGCGTGACCAGAAAAAAATCGAAGGCGTCCAGCGTCCAGCCGAGAAATCCGGCGGTCAACGCGGATCGATGGTCGGAATGCGATTGGCTCACGGGCGGAAGAGGCCAGTATAGCAATCGACCGCATCGGCGAATGGTATTCTCGGGATGGGTGTCATCGATGATGGGGCGAAGAACTGCGTGTTTGCTGGGATGCGGCTTCGTTTTCCTGGGCGCGTTGTGCGCCTTTCAACACCCGTTCCGCCAGTATCCGGGCGTGGAGTATTTCAGCTTCGAGCTGACGCCGGATTGGCAAGTGCCGGGCGAATGGGCGTTCGCGCGGTTGATGTTTCCGCCTGGGCCGAACGACGGCTATGCCGGCCGCTTTGACGGCGATTTTCGCCAGGGCTTGTCGCTCTGGACGCAGGATTATCCGCGCGCCGACCGTCATTTTTCGCAAGCCGTCCGGCGCTTGACGCGCATCCAGGTGCGCTCCGTCGAGCAATCCGTAATGCTGGAGGACGGTGACGAAGCCTTCAACTGGCCCTGGCTCTACGCCGTGCAAGTGGGTGAATGGGGCTTCACGGAAGCGGAAGCCAAAGTGATGCGCGAGTATCTGCTGCGCGGCGGATTTTTCATGGCCGACGATTTTCATGGCGACTATGAGTGGGAGATGTTCCTGAAGCGGATTCGCTTTGTGTTTCCGGACCGTCCCATCGTGGACATTCCCGATAGCGATGCCATCTTTCACACCGTGTTCGATCTGGACGATCGTTTTCAGATTCCCGGCGCGGCGCATTTATATCAAGGCTGCAAGAACTGCGGCGAGGGCGGCCATGGCGCGCACTGGCGGGGCATCTACGACGACAAGGGCCGCGTCATGGTGGCGATCTCTTACAATTCGGACGTCGGCGATGCTTGGGAATTCGCGGATGATCCGCAGTATCCGGAGAAGTTTTCGGGGCTGGCGATTCGCGTGGGCGTGGATTACGTGGTCTACGCCATGACGCACTGAGAGTGCCGCTTTCTCGCGCCACAGGGCTCAAATAACACGCTGGCCCTTAGGCGCCTGACCGGGGAGCAAAAAAGTCTTGCTTAGCTTGCCTTCGCCACAGACCGTCATGCCGGCGAACCGTTTGTACGAAAGACCGTTTGGTACCTGCGGCTCGGTGTCAAGCCAGGTCGCCAATAGTACCAGCTGAGAAGCGGGGATTCTTCCGGGTCTGGACACGATCCAGCAGATGCTGGAAAAGAGCGGGTGGAACGTTCTGGCGGCGGACTTTCGGCATGGCGGGATCTCTCGTTGTGCGGCTCTAGATGCCATAGAATCCACGAGTGAGACGCTCTTTGATCCGCGCCGCCTCCACCGCATCCGAAGATCTCGCAAGCCGCTTCGCGAGCAAGCCTAATTCCTCGGGGCTGAGGCGGTTACCCTTACCTTCCAGGACTGCGAGCTCCGCGGTCTCGATGGCGACCTCCTACGCTCGGCTTTCGCGCCACGACACTGCTGCCGGTGATCGCTTGCCGCACGAACCAGTGATAAACCGCCAGTGCGCTCTTGATCACGTCGGTTCGCTTTGAGCCCGCCGGCGTGGGTTACGTGATCTACGCTCGCTAACCAGGCGCCGCTCCCTCACGGTCGCGGTTCAGAACGGTGCTAGCTCTTCGCCAGTTCGTCTTGCCTGGCTCGCATCTCGGCGTGAGCCTCGCGCTGAATGTCTCCCATCTTTGAGCCGGAGGCGACCAGCGCGAAAAACCCGACAATCAACAGGGGCAACGTCACCACGCCCCACAAGATGAGCGTGAAGCGGCGCGCCATGGCGCCTGGAACGCCGAAGAGCGTTAAGCCAAGCGTCGACAGAACTTGAAACAATCCGACATTGCCTGGCGCCTGCGGCACTACCGAGCCGAGGCGCAGCAAGATCATCAGCGCGCCGGCTTGCGCCCAGGAAACGCCGTCGAATCCATAGGCTTGCATGATGGCGTAGATGGGAACAATCTGGAGCAGCAGGTAAGGAACGCTGACTGCCGCGGAAAAATACAGAAAACGCGAGTGACCGATGCGATGGAGATCTTCGATAAAAACGTGCGCCCAGGAAAACATGCGCACGCCGAGAAGTGCATCCAGCGTCTGTTCTCGCCAGTACATCGCGACAGCCAGCAGGGCCGCGCAAAGGAGGAGCAGGATGGCAAGCAAGATACTGCCGGTGGTAATGATCTGGATGGTACGGGCCTGATTGCGGCTCAGGGGGAAATGCCGCATGTAGTCCAGCGAGAGAAACACGGCGGAAATGAGCAGCACACCATCGAAAATGCGCTCGATCAACGCCGAGGCCAGCGTGACGGAGATGGGGATCTTGCTCCAGCGGGCCATCAAGAAGCAGCGGATCACCTCACCCGCACGCAGTGGAAGCACTTCATTGGCGAACAGGCCGACATAAATGGCGCCCACGGACGCCCAGGTATTTACCGGAGCAACCGGGAGGAGCAGGAGGCTCCAGCGCCAGCCTTGAACAACATAAACGAACAGGTCGGCGGCCACGCCGACGGCCACCCAACGCCAGTCCAGCTCGCGGATCTCTTCCCACAGCTCCGTCCAGCTGACGCCGTGTACCGCCCACGCCAGGCACGCCACCGAGAGCACCAGCGTGATCGCCGTGAATATGTGTGAAGCGCGCTTCGATTCCGGCGGGGGAGGGGACATGGGCCTAGGTACCATGATACCCGCGACGGTATGAAGGCGGCGTGAAAACGGTTATCTCAGATAGAACAGGCTGAGCCGGGGCAAGCTCGCTGATTCGAGTAACTGCCGCTCGAGATATTGTTTTTCGAGCATGGCAAGCTGTGGCGCGCTCATCTTTCCCCGGTAGGGGCGCAGCTGAAGATCGAGTTCGCGGCGGGCGCGAAGTAAATCTTCTTCCGTCTGGCGCGAGCGGGCCAGAGCGATCATCTTGTCTTCGAGCGCAGTGAGCCGTTGCTCCAGATCCTCCAGATGGTGAAAGAGCGACGCGGCTTCTGACGCCAGGCGATCGACAGCGGCGGCCACGTCATCGAAGCCTGGCTGCCGGCGAATTTGTGCGGCGTTTTCGCTGAGATACTTTTCGAGATCGTCCGTGCTAAACGGAGCGGCGGATTCATGGGAACCGCGCGCAGGCGCTACTCCCGCCATGGCCTGAGCCTCAACCAGAACGGCCTGCGAGCAATAGGCCACGGAGTTCACGTTTTGGCCGCGCTTCTTCTTGGCGCGCCACTTTTCAAACGCCGCGTCGATGCCGCGCAGCGCAGCTTCGAGTGGCACCCCGGCATTTTTCCAGGTCTCCACCAGCGCCCAATCGAGCGGCGACATGAGAAACAGGCCGGTGCCGCGCGCCTTTTGAAAACGCTCTTCCACTTCCGTGAAATAGTTGAAATAGTTGGATGGCCAGGCTGCTTCTTCTATTTTTTCCGATTCCGGCGCCATATAATTTCCAGGCCTTCCAGCGTCAGGTCTTCATTGATCTCATGAATGGAACGAGCCGCGCGCGCGATCAACTGCGCCTGGCCGCCGGTGGCGATCACTTTCGTCTGACTGCCGAGCTCGGCCACCACCCGCCCGACGATTCCATCGATCAAGCCGGCGAATCCATAGTAAAGCCCGGATTGAATGCTGTTCACCGTATTCTTGCCGATGAGGCAATCGGGCTCGCGAAGATCCACCATGGGCAAGCGCGCGGTCTTGGCGAAGAGACCGCTGATGGACATGCCAATGCCGGGGCAGATCATGCCGCCCAGGTACTCGGCATTGGCGGAAACAATATCGAAGTTAATTGTCGTTCCGAGATCCACCACCACCGAGGGACCGCCATAGCGATGGAATGCGGCCACGCCGTTGACCACGCGATCCGCGCCCACCTCGCGTGGATTGTCGTAAAGCACCTTCAAGCCGATGTCCATGCCGGGCGTTACGAAGAGCGGCGTGGTGTGAAAATAGCGCTGCGCCATGGCATTGAGCGGGGCATCCAGCGTCGGCACCACGCTCGCGATGATAATGCCATCCACGCGCTCCAGATCGAGCGAGGCCAGCGCAAAGAGGTTGCGCATCAGGACGCCCCACTCGTCGGCGGTCTGTTCGTGAATGGTGCGGAGGCGCCAGCGGCCAATCAGCCTGGTTTCTTCGAAAGCGCCGATGGTGATGTTGCTGTTGCCCGCGTCCAGAGCTAAGAGCATGGGCGCACTCCTCCCGCGACGATCAGGCTGTCGTGGCCGTCGTCGCCCCGGAGAACCAGGAAGCCGGCATCGTTCAAACCGGCGGTAGTGCCGAGCAGCGTGGAGCCTTCTTGATCCACGCACACGCGGCGTCCGGTTACGTAGCTGGATGCGCGCGCAAACATTTCAATGACCGGCCCGCGGCCTTCCATTTCGAGCAGATCGCAGTACGCATCGACGCTAGCGAGCAATTCCAGCAGCAGGCGCTCTCGCGAGTGAACCCGACCGCTGGCGATGCGGAGAGAGGTGGCAATACCACCGAGTTCAACCGGGAACTGGGAATGATTCACATTAATACCGATGCCTGCAATGATAGCTGAGCCTTCAAGCTGGGTCAGGATGCCGGCGCATTTCTTTGACTCGATCAGAACGTCGTTGGGCCAGCGGAGATCGCAAGCCAGGCCAGCGGCCTTGAGGATTGCTTCCCGCGCCGCCAGGCCGAGCGCGAGAGTGACCACAGGCAACGTCGCCGGCGGGTATTGATGGCGCAGGATGACGGACACATAGAGGCCCGCGCCTGGCTCGGAATGCCAGGATCGTCCGTGCCGGCCTTGTCCAGCAGTCTGTTCTTCCGCGCCGACGACAGTGCCCGATGGCGCGCCCGCCTCGGCCAACCGGCTGGCTTCGGTCATGGTCGAGTCGATGACATCACGCCATTCGATACGGCGACCGGGGAGTTGCGATCGCAGCGAGTCCAGATCAAAGCCCATCGAGTGTGTCGCCGTTTTTCTGGAGCGTGGCGACATATTCCGCCCGCTTCTCTCGTAGAGATTCCACGATATGCGGCGGAGCGCTGTTGAGGAACTTTTCGTTTTCGAGCTGGCGATCGATATTTACGACCAGTTTTTCGAGCTTCCCGTTCTCTTTGGCCAGCCGTTCTCGTAAAGCGCCGCGATCCACCTCAGGAAGCTGGAGAGCAAGATCGAAGTGCGCGGTGGATCGAACGGAGCCGGTTAGAACCGGCGCCGCGCCGCTGCGCACATCCAGCTTTACTCGTCCCAGCCGTTCGAGCACCGGCAGCTCCACCTTGGAGGCTCCGTTGCGGCAATAGAGCACGCCCGCGAGTTCTAGCTTGTCGTCCACGCCATTATCCGCCTTAAGCTTGCGCGCCGCGGTGACCATGTCTTGCAGCAAGCCCATCTCGCTTTCGGCGGAATCGTCCAGCACACCTGCTTGAGGAAATCGCGCCAGCGCAATCGACGTGTTCTGTCCGAAGCGATGCCAAAGCTCTTCGGTGATGAACGGCAGAATGGGATGCTGCAACCGGAGATACGCGCTGAAGACCGCCAGCAGATTTCGCCAGTCGTTGGTCAGAACAGACTTACTGAGCCCCGCGATAGGAGCCAAGCGTAGTTTCTTGATTTCGAGATACCAATCGCAAAAGTCGTGCCAGAAGAATTGCCACAATTCTTCGGCCACTTCGTGATAGCGATGTTGTCCGAGCGCGCGATTCACCGATTCGGCGGTTCGGCTCAGCCGGCTGAATATCCAGCGGTCCTCTAGTGTTTCCAGCGGGCCTGGCTCCGGGAGGGATGGCTCAATACCCGCGCTTTCCAAGTTCATCAACAGCATCCGCGCCGCGTTCCAAACCTTGTTGCAAAACTGCCGCGCCGATGCGAGCTTGTCTTCGTTGTACGTGATGTCGGTGCCGGGCGCCGCGGCCATGAGCAGCCACAAACGGCAGGCGTCGGTGCCGTATTTCTCGTTGATGTCGAGCGGGTCCACCACATTGCCCTTGGTTTTCGACATTTTCTTGCGCTCGGGATCGCGCACCAGCCCGTGCATGTGCACCTGGCGGAACGGCACGTCGCCGGTCAGTTCGATGCCCATCATCATCATGCGGGCCACCCAAAAGAACAGGATGTCGAAGCCGGTGATCATCAGGCTGGTGGGATAATACGCGCGCAGATCGTCGGTCTCTTCCGGCCAGCCGAGCGTGGAAAACGGCCAGAGACTGGAACTAAACCAGGTGTCGAGCACGTCGGGATCTTGCGTGAGTTCAGCCGACTGGCAGTTGGGGCAAGTCGGCTGGCGCTTCGCGAGCCACCGTGATCGCCTTGCAGTTGCCGCAATGCCACGCCGGAATGCGATGGCCCCACCAAAGCTGGCGCGAGATGCACCAGTCGCGGATGTTCTCCATCCAATTGAAGAACGTCTTGTTCCAGTTGTCGGGCACGAACTGGATGCGGCCTTCATTCACCGCGGCCATGGCTTTTTCGGCCAGCGGCTTGGTTTTGACAAACCACTGCGTGGAAATCAGCGGCTCCACGATGGTGCCGCAGCGATCGCACTTGCTGAGCGCGAGCGCGTAGGGTTCCACTTTTTCGAGCAGGCCCTGTTTTTCGAGATCGGCGACAATGCGTTTGCGAGCTTCGAAAGCGATCGAGCCCGGCGTAAGGGCCGGCGTCGGCCGTCATGCGCGCGTCTTCACCGATCACCTTGATTTGCGGCAGGTCGTGGCGCTTGCCCTGCCTCGAGATCGTTGGGATCGTGCGCGGGCGTGACTTTCACCACGCCGGTGCCGAACTGCGGGTCGGCGATTTCGTCGAAGATGATCGGGATCGGCCGATTCATCAGCGGCAGCGTGACCGTTTGCCCGGCCAGGTCCTGATAGCGCGGATCGTTCGGATTCACAGCCACGGCGGTGTCGCCCAGCATCGTCTCGGGCCGCGTGGTGGCCACGATCAAATATCGCGAGCTGTTGTTCACCGGATAGCGGATGTGCCACAGGTTGCCCTGCGTGTCGTCGTGCTTCACTTCCAGATCGGAAAGCGCGGTGGCGCAGCGCGGGCACCAGTTCACCATGTACGTGCCGCGATAGATGAGGCCGCGTTCGTAGAGGCGCACGAAGGCTTCCAGCACGGCGCGCGAAAGATCGGGATTCAGGGTGAATCGCTCGCGGCTCCAATCGCAGCTATCGCCGATGCGCTTCATCTGCGAGGTGATGCGGTTGCCGTACTTCTCTTTCCATTCCCAAACGCGGCGCACGAATTCTTCGCGGCCGATCTCGCTGGCGCGTGATTCCTTCGGCGGCCAGGCTGCGCTCCACCAGCATTTGCGTGGCGATGCCGGCGTGATCGGTGCCCGGAAGGAACAGCGTGTTGTCGCCGCGCATGCGATGCCAGCGCATGGCGGTGTCGATCACGGTGTGGTCCAGCATGTGGCCGATGTGCAGCGATCCGGTGACGTTGGGCGGCGGAACGGCGAGCGAAAATCGGGGGCCCGGCGCGTGCGGATCGGCGTGGAAGATGCCGGACTCCACCCACCATTCGGCCCAATGGGGCTCGAAGCGCTGCGGCTCGTATGCTTTTTCCAATTCCATGGGGAAGCTACCAGTTTAGCAAGCGGGCGAAATTTGACAGCGTAGGAGCGGGATGCTGTAATAAATGGGAAGTAACCTGCCTGCCTTGTTCCTCAGTAGCTCAATGGTAGAGCATTCGGCTGTTAACCGAAGGGTTGTAGGTTCGAGTCCTACCTGAGGAGCCAAACTATTGATGTGTCCGACCCGAAGCTCGCACCCTTTACTATCTCCCTGAGTACAAAGCGAATATTTGCAAGAAAATTCAATTTAGGTACCCAAAGTGCGTT
>CAVUKY010000011.1:0-591669 GCA_963742155.1 Bryobacterales bacterium
ATCGCGTACGGGCCGGTGACATTCTCAAATTCGGTCTGGGAGGAAAACTCGGGTCATTTCGAGTGCTGGATATTTACTACGATTATTCGAACGAACGCGGATTCATTCTGATGGATCGCGCCACGCTGTTCAAATACCTTCCGGACGCCGGAACCTTCGGACGTTGCGGTGTATTTGAAACCCGGCGTGCCCTGGAGCAAGGGCAAGCGCGGTGGCAGCTGCGCTGGCGGGCGGCAAATTTCTGGTGGCTCGAATCGGACGTCTGCGGAATCAAGGGATTCAGGTATTTGACCGGACTTTGCCATACCTATGCGCTGGAAGCTGTAGCGGTATTTGTGGCGTCATGGGCGTGGGCGGCGCGCTTGCTCGCTTTGGTGATCGATCGCCGGCGCGAGTTCGGGTTGCTAGGTTTCCTGGGTGCGGCCAGCCGGCCATCCGTCGCATCATTCTATTCGAGGCAGGACTGCTCGGGTTGCTGGCCAACATCGCAGGCGTGATTCTCGGCTCTTTCTTTCGTTGCTGCTCATCATCGTGATCAACAGACAGTCCTTCGGCTGGACCATTCAGTTTCACTGGCCGGTCACTGGTGCTGCTGAGCGCGTTTTCGATCGTCTACGCTGGCGACCGTTCTCGCTGGGCTTTATCCCGCGCGAATCGCGACGCGCCTGGTGCCCATCGAGGTGATTCATGAAGAGTAGCCGTGGCTCTCGCTGCTGATGTGGCGACTGCCGCGCCGCCCAGCGAACCGTTCCGTATCGGCTGGCTCTGCCGGGCTACCGTTATGCTTCCCTCGCGACCATTTCAACCATCCCGAGTTTCAGACGGAATGGTGGTATTACACCGGAAATCTCGGACTTCCACGGGCCGGCGCTTTGGTTTCGAACTGACCTTTTTCCGCCAGGTGTGGATCGGAGCCGACTGCAACTGGAGTCTGGGACGTCCGTGATCTTTGGTTGGCTCATCTGGCGCTCAGCGATATCGATGGCGGGCGTTTTCTCCACACCGAACGCCTGAATCGCGCGGGCGCCGGTATCGCGGGTGCCGATCGAAGCAAGCACGCGTGTGGAACGGGAACTGGCAAGCGCAATGGAAGCTCGATCCCGCGGCGCCGGGAGGAATGGCGTCACAACGATTGCAGGCCGTGGCGGATCGCTTTTCGTTCGATCTCACGATGAGGCGTCGAAGCCGCCAGTTATTCATGGCGAAAACGGCAGTCAGCCAGAAGGCCGAAGGGCCGGGCCAGCGTCGCACTACATATCGTTTACGCGCCTCGAGACCAACGGCGTGATCGTCTCTCGACGGAAAGCGGTGTTCCGTGGAAGGCGAGAGCTGGATGGATCACGAATTCTTCACGCACCAACTCGACGCCAGCCAAAGCGGATGGGATTGGTTCAGTTTACAGCTGGAAGAGGTCCGAAATCATGCTGTTCCGTTGCGCCACACGGGAGGAGGCATAGATCCGTTTCGGCTGGAACATTCATAGATTCTCAAGGTCACGCCAGGCATCTTGCCGCGGGCGATTTCACGCTGACGCCGGGGAAGACTTGGACGAGCGCGGCAACCGGCGGACGTTATCCGATCGAATGGACGATCGAAGTCCCGTCCATTGCCTTCAAGGCTGCGGTTCGCACACCACTGGTGCAGCAGGAAATCACTGGCAGGACAAACTATTGGGAAGGCGCGATCGATGTCGACGCAACAAAGCTAGGCAGTCCGGTGAAAGGCGTGGGCTATCTGGAAATGACCGGCTACGCGGGACCTATTGTGGGTTTGGATTAGGATGTATACTCTGTGCCCATGGACCCTGAATTCACTAATAAATTTCTGCGGACCACGGGCAGCGCCACGACGAAGATCGCGAGCGATCCCCAGACCGTTCTGCATGCCTCCTTCGATGCCATCATCCAGGGGAACTTCGATGTTTTCGGCCAGTCCGTCAGCGAGGACGTTGAACTGAACATTCGCGGATTTGGCGCGCTGGATGGATCCTGGCGAGGCCGCGATCAAGTGGTTGCCGCAACCCGGAAGAATTTCGGACTGCTAGGTGAACAGAAGCCTGAGATCGAGAGCATAATCTCGGAAGGCAATCGCATCGCTGTTCTGTTGCGGGAGCGCGGGGTCTTCAAGGCGAGCGGACAAGCTTATAGCGTTCGCGGCGTCCAATGGTTCACGTTCGCGGACGGCAAGATCAGCAAAATCGACGAGATTATGGCTGCTATTTCTTGATCCACGGATAGCGCTCGGTATCTTTACCCGCGTAATCCGGATCCAGGTAAATGAAGCAGCGCTGGATCAGCCCGCCGCGAATCTCAAACACATCGCACCAACGGCCCGCGCCCCAATCCGGATCGCCGGCGCCACGGCCCGTCAACACGCCCGCCGTGGCTGGTGCCTTCGCAGACAATGGTGTCGCCGCCCGAAAATATCCAGTTCAGACCGGAATAGTGGTGAGCGATCGATTTGAGCTTGGCGCCCGAGTCGCCGAACAGCTTCTCGATTTGCTCCCTGCCCTTCGCCACGCCCCACTTCGGAAAGTAAACCTGGGCGTCGGGCGCGAACAGATCGAAGATTGACCCGCCGGATGACGTGACACCGCCCGAGTCCAGCGCCTTCAGGTATTCGAGTGCGACCGATTTGCGCTGTTCGTCGTGCATCCCGTTAAGCGAATTTTATTTTCCCACCAGGTGAGCGTCGGATTTTTCGTTTTCGTTGCAGATGAATTCGATCAAGTCGGTGTCGGGCATCAGGCGTTGTGTCACCTTGACGGTCCACGGCCTGGTGTACGCTTTCGGGTCTTCTATGGTAATCTCGATTTCGAGATGCCCGAAGTTGACGCGCCGGAAGCGCTCGGTCATTTTGCCGGTGTTCGTCAGCGGGCTGCCTTCCACATCCAGCCAAACGTCGTCGCGGAAGCCGGTGGTCTCCACCACCAGCGTGTCGCCGTCCCAATGGCCGATCGAGTAGCCGTACCACCACGGCTGCGGATCGTTGTTGGGCAGCGGACGGCCATCCATGAAAATCTGCCGGACGCCGGCCTGAGCTTCGTACAAGATCACGATCAATCCAGGCGTCTGGATGATTTTCCTGGGCTGTGGATGCATGTGCAACTGCGTCAGGCCCAGCGGCAGACAGTGCGCGTCGGGATTGTCCTTGTTGTTATTGTCCTTGCGCTCTTTGCGCAGCGCCGCTGCCCAAGGCGTGAACGGCAGGCCTCCCGGGACGGTGGAGCCGATGTCGAAGAATTCGCTGACGCCGGGCGGGCGCGGACCAAGGCCGATTCCTCCCGCTGGCGGTGGGCCGGAGCGCCGCAGGTGGCTTAGTGGCGGTGGGCGCGGTGGAAGCTGCTCCGCCGGCCGGGGCTGGGGCAGCACCCGGTCCCGACCCGGCGATGACACCCGGCGGGCCGGCGCACGCCGCGCTCTGTTTCCTTCAAACATCCAGATTCCGGAAAAGTCCGGCTTGCCGTCGGCGGTGCGCGGCGTGGGCCCATCCATATTCGGCTTGCCGTCGGCGAGTTTGGGGACTCCAGGCGTCGGATAAGGCGGCCACTGCGCCAAAAGTACGGCTGGGAGCGCGGCGAAATCAGGAGCGCCGCCGCAACGCATGAACCAAAGTTTTCATATTAGGCATCCGAATAAAGGGCTGCCGCGACTCAACGCGACTCTATCAGCTTACATCGATCGCGGGAGCCTTGGCGATAGCTTCGGCAGGCATCAGAAAATCGAAATCGCAGCCCAGATCGGCCTGCGTAACGTGATCCAGAAACAGGCGTCCGTAGCCGCGATCGTAATGGCGCGGCGGCGGAGTGAACAGGCGCTGCTGCGATCCAGTCCTCGCCGGAACCAGTAATTCCAGCTTGCGCGCCGGAACATCCAGCAGGATCTCATCGCCGGTCTGCACCAGCGCGAGCGGACCGCCAACGGCCGATTCCGGAGCCACATGCAGCACCACCGTGCCGAACGAGGTGCCGCTCATGCGCGCGTCGGAGATGCGAACCATATCGGTCACGCCCTCGTTCAGCAGCTTGCGCGGCATCGGGATGTGGCCCCATTCGGGAAAACCCGGCGCGCCTTTGGGTCCGCAGTTGCGCATCACCAGCACGGTGTCGCGATCCACCGGCAGATCGTCGCGATCGATCTGCGCCAGCATCTCGTCGCGAGTTTCGAAAACATAAGCGCGCCCGCGATGCTGCAACAAATGCTGGGACGCCGCGGTCTGCTTGATCACGGCGCCGTCCGGCGCCAGATTGCCATGCAACATGGCGATGCCGCCCTCGGCGAAGAGCGCCCGGTCGCGCGGGCGGATCACCGTGTCGTTCAGCGCGACGCGCGCCGCTAATGTTCTCGCCGATGGTCTTGCCGTTTACGGTCAGGCAATCGCCATGCAGCAGATCCTGAATCCGGTTCATCACCGCCGGAACTCCGCCGGCGTGAAACAAATCTTCCATCAGATACTCGCCCGACGGCTTCACGTTGACGATGCACGCCGTGCGGCGCGAGATGCGGTCGAAATCCTCGAGCGTCAGCCGGATGCCCAGGCGTCCGGCGATGGCGATCAGATGAATCACGGCGTTGGTGGATCCGCCCAGCGCCATCAGAACGGTGATCGCATTTTCGAAAGCCTCGCGCGTCAGGATGCGCGAAGGCTTCAGCCCGGGTTCGATCATCTCCACCGCCGCTCGTCCGCTCAGCTCCGCGATCGCCATGCGCCGCGAATCGGGCGCCGGAATGTTGGCGCAGCCCGGCAGCGTCATGCCCAGCGCTTCGGCCAGGCTGGTCATGGTGGACGCCGTGCCCATCACCGTGCAATGGCCGGCGGTGCGCGCGATGCAGCCTTCGATCTCGCACCATTCTTCTTCCGTGATGCGGCCGGTGCGGTACTGATCGAACAGCTTCCTGCCATCGGTGCCGGAGCCGAGCCGTTGCCCGCGCCATTGTCCCGCCAGCATGGGGCCGCCCGGCACCACGATGGCGGGAATATCCGCGCTGGCCGCGCCCATCAGTTGCGCGGGCGTGGTCTTGTCGCAGCCGCACAGCAGCACCACGCGCATCCAGCGGATTGGCGCGGATGGATTCCTCCACGTCCATCGCCATGAGGTTGCGAAACATCATGGTGGTGGGCCGCATGAACATTTCGCCCAGCGAGATGGTGGGAAATTCGAGCGGCACTCCGCCCGCCGCCCACACGCCGCGCTTCACCGCCGCCGCGACGTCGCGCAGATGCGCGTTGCAATTGTTCAGCTCGCTCCAGGAATTGCAGATGCCGATCACCGGTTTGCCGTCGAACACGTCGGCCGGAAAGCCTTCCGAGCGGAGCCAGGCGCGCCGCCCAAAGCCGTAGTATTCCGGGGCTTGAAACCATTCGCTGCTGCGTTTGTTTTTCAATGGGATACCCCGCCCAGTGTACCGGACGCACCCGCCGCGTGGACTTGCATGCAGGCTGTGATAGCATAGGTAAGATTTAACATCCTGCGGACTTGAATATTGGGGACTTATGAAAGACCGCTCTTCCGGGGCCTCGGACCTCGCGGGTGAAGCATACGTCATCATTCGCGAGCGAATTCTCCGGGGCGAAGTAGCCATCGGCCAAGTGATCTCCCGTCGCAAAATAGCGGCCGAGCTGGGCATGAGTTTCCTGCCCGTTTCTGAAGCGTTTCTTCGGTTGGAATTCGAAGGCCTGCTCGAAAGCCGGCCTCGCGCCGGAACACGCGTGCGCATTCCCAGCCGCGAAGATGTGCGCGGGCACTATCTGGTGCGTGAAGCACTGGAGGTGGAGGCGGCGCGGCTGTTCACCGAGATGGCGACACCCGAGGAACGGTCTGAGTTGCTGAAGCTGGGCGTGCGCGTGGACGCCATGCGCTCGCAGACGGAGACCAATCGCTTCTACTACCTGAATCTGCACGAGAAGCTGCACCGCCGTATCGCGGAATGCACGCGCTGTCCGGCGCTGTGCGACGCCATCGAAAGAACGCGCGCGCTGTCGTCCACCTGGCTGTGCGTGGGAAGGGCGTTTAACGGAAGCCGTCGCGACGCCATCAGGACCTGATGGAAGTGCTGGTGGGAACGGATCGCGATCGATCGGCGGCGGCCATGCGCGACCACGTAATCACCAGCATGCAGCGAGCCCTGGAGCGTCTGGAGCCCTACTTCCGCGCGCGCAAGGCGCAAGGAAGACGTACTCGCGCAAGCAGTTCACCATTGAGCTTCCCGCGCTACCCGAGGTCAAGGGCGAGACTCGAAGGTCGGGGGCCGAAGTCTGACGAAACCGAGCCGCGACCGTCAGGGAGCGGTCAGCTAAGTTGATGTCGCGCGCGGTTCCGCGGCAGCTTCAGTCTGCCCCAACCGGCTTCTTGGCGACGGCGTCCACTACGTCACGATAGCTCTTGGGCGCTTCGCCGCCGAAAAGCTGTTTCAAGCCTGCCTCGACGCTCCAGTCCATACGGCGCACGATCGCTTCGGCCATGATGGGTTCGATGTCGATCTCGCGCAGCGTGGCGGCAACTTCCTCCATTTCGCGGGCGCGGCGTTCCCCGTGCACCACCACGCGGCCAACCATGTAGTCGGCGAGCTCTTTCCACTGGATGCCGGGAAAGCTTTCGGCCAGCGATGCGAAGACGCGTTCATCGGCGTTGTAGCGGCTGGCGCCGAGCACGCACTCGGTGAGCAGCGCTTCCATGCCCTTTACGATGATGCTGCGGAACATTTTCGTGGCGGCCGCGGTGCCCACTTCGCGCGAAACGATTTCGGCCGAGATCCCAAAAGGCGCAAGTTTTTCGACGAACTCCGGCGCACCGGCGCCGCCCGCGAGCATCGGAACCTTATGGCCGTAGGGCGGAACGGGAGCCATCATGGCGATTTCCGCGAAACGGGCGCCCGATGCTTCGATCACGCGGGCGATGGATTGCTTCAAGCCCGGCGAAACCGAATTCAAGTCGGCGTAGAGATGATCGGAGGTTAGATAGGGCGCGTTTTGCCGAGCCGCGATCAAAGCCTGGTCCGCGGTGACAGCCGACAGCATGAGGTCACACGATTCCGATAGTTCCTGGCTCGATTCCACCAGGCGCGTTCCGGCTTCGCGGGCCCGCTGGCGAACTTTGTCCGTGACCTGGATGTCGAAGGCGCAAATCGAAGAAATGCCTGGTTGCTCGAGACCCTTCGCGATATGGAAAGCCGCTTCACCGAATCCGACGAATCCAATTCTCATCTACAGCGCTCCGATTAACTTCCAATACACGGTAGACGCGGCCACGGTGAGCAGCGCAACCACGGCGTACATATTCGCCAGCCGCACGCGCTCGGCGCCGCTGAAAGCCAGACCTTCGGTGATGCCTTCGCCCATGGCGACCCAGATGTTTTGATAGGTGGCCCAGAAGGGAACGGACGGAATCAACAGTGCGGCAGTCAGGACCAGCGGCGGTATCCCGGCCGCGCTGGTGGTGTCGACCAGGGGAACGAACGTGACGACGATAGCGATGAATCCGCTGGGATCGAGGAAACGCAGGGCGAGGGTCGCAATCCCGACGGCCAGCAGCAAAACCACCGGACTGAACGTCAGATGCTGCGCGACGGGCACGAAATAGCCGGCCAGCCAGTCGGTGATCTTATATTCGGTGAGGACGTTTTGCAGGCTGAAAATGCCGCCCATGAAGAGCAGCAAGGTCCAGGAAATGCCGCCCGCGATGTCGGCGTTACCGACGATACCCGCCAGCGCGAATACGGACAGGCCGACCATGCCGATGAAAAAGCTTGGCAGGTGATGCCAGCGATCGGTGGACCAAAACACGATGGAACAGAGCACGATCAACGCCGTGATCATTTCATCGCGTTTGAACGATCCCAGTTCGCGCAACTTGTTGCGCACGAATTCGGCCGAGGTGTCCAGCGCCTTTTCGGGTTTCAGCACCCATTGGTTGCCGAAGAAGATCAGGGCGCACAGCACCAGCACCGGTAGATACAGCACGCGCGCGTAGGACAGATAAGTGAGGGGGAGATGCTTTAACTCGAATACCGACGCGACCACAGGGCCATCCAGAGAACCGTACAACAGTCCGAGTCCAGGCACCACGGCCATTTCGATCGTGGTCAGCATGATCAGCGCCGAGCCTTTGCTCCGTGGTTTCAAATCGAGCGATTTCACCAGCGCCCAGGCGATGGGAACCATGATAGCCGTGCGCACCGTCATGGACGGAATGCCGAGCGAGAGCACGGTACCGATGACGAAGAACGCACCAAGAATCCCGGAATACGACGCCGGAAACAACGACAGAATGTAGTACGAAGTACGCGCCGCCAGTCCGGTCTTCTGCATCGCGAACCCGTAGTAGAGGACGGCCAGGAGAATCCACCAGGATCCGCTTGAAAATCCGCTGAGCGCCAGCGCCGGTCTCGCGCCCGCCGGAATCAACAGCGCCATCATCAATACGGACGCCACGCCGTTGTTCATCACGCCGAAAGCCCACAGCACGATGGTGAAGGCGGTGATGGCGAGCGCGGTTTGCCCGGCGCGGGTCAGCCCGTGCTGCGCGGGCATGAAATAAAGGGCCAGGCCGATGGCGATGGCGAGCAGCAGCGGCAGCCACTTTACGCGCGTCGACGGTGGTTGCGGCCGGCGGTGCTGTAGCGGTCGCCATGCAGAAACTCCGCTACTTGGTTGCCGTGGTTTGCGCTTGTTCGGCGCGCATGCGGCGCTGTTCGGCCTGCACCGTGATGATCGACATCCACATACCGAGAGGATGCGCGCCCGCGTCCACCAGCGGATGCGGCTTGAGCGATCGCACCGCGTCGATAGCTTTCGTCCTTCATGGTCTCGAGCACCACCGCCTGTTCCGGCGTGAGCCCGTACTCGGAGGCCAGAGCCGGCGTGTTCTCGAACAACCGGCGGCGCAGCGGCTGGCTGAAGCGCAGATCGTACAGCAGCTTGTTCAGCGGATACACCGACGGATCCGGATGCCGGTAGAACTGATATCCCTCCGCGCTGCCGAATGCGAATTTCGCGGCAGGCTCGGGCGTGGTCGGTATGCCCTTTTTATTCGGGATGAAGCGCATTACCGCGTGGCCGTGATGCCAGGTGGGTTGATAAGTGATCAGCTCGCCCGGCTGCTGGCCGATGGCGCCGAAGAGAATCATCCAGGGCAGCATCTCGGTGTTGCCCACTTCGTCCAACTGCTCGTTATTGAGTTCCAGCAGCGCGTTGTTGTTGCCGCGCTCCATGTGGGCGATGGCCCACCAGTCGAAATCAAACGCGGGCTGCGGATACTTCCACGCGCCCGGATAGTGCGACATGCCGCCGCTGGCGACGATCGCGATTTTATACGGCGATTTCAGAATGGCATCGCGGATGGCGGCGCCCAGCTGCGCGCAACGGCGGGCCGTCGGCAGCGGAGGCAGGTAAGTATTGACGAAAACCGGAATCACCGGCAGCGAGCGGCCTTCGATCACCCATTCGTACACGGCGGCGAACGCATGGCCCAGTTCGGCGTCCTGCGAATACGTCATATCGAAGCCGTCGGTCACCAGATCGTTCAGCAGTTCTTCGGTGAAAGCGATGAATCGGCAGCGCGTAGCTCTTGCGGGCGAACGCGGCTTTCGATTTCTCGCCTCCCACGATCGCGAAGGTAGGCACGGCGGAAAGGAAAAATGTTTCCAGGTGGTCGCTTCCGATCACCATCACGGCGTCGGGCTTGATTTCGTCCAGATTTTTGCCCAGCTCGCGCATGGCCGCGATGTCGGCGTCCAGCTGCGCTTTGTCCTCGCTCGGCGGATAGGTGAATAGCTGCGGCGCGTGAACCGTCGCGGCTGCAAATACGATTTCTCCCATTGTGTTACCCCTTTACAACAATCCGGCCATTCGCGGAAGATTCTTCGACAACTTCGTCTACGTACTCCACTCCCAGTTCCTTCAGCTTGGCGCGGAGACCATAATAATCGAGACCCAGCTCGCCTTTCGCCAGGAGCTCGCGGGTTTTCACTTCCTTGGCGGTGCGTTGCTGGCCCGCTTTGGCCACCTCAGCGGCGTTCGCGCGCGGCACCACCACTACGCCGTCGGCATCGCCCACGATCACGTCGCCCGGATTCACCAGCATGCCGGCGCACACCACTGGAACGTTGACCGAACCAGCGGTCGCCTTCACCGTGCCTTGCGCGGAAATCGCCTTGGCCCACACCGGAAACTTCATCTCGGTAAGTTCGGTGGTATCGCGAACTCCGGCATCGATGATCAAACCCGCCACGCCGTGGGCCTGGCATGAGGTACCCAGCAAGTCGCCGAACATGCCATCGGTGGATTCCGAAGTTGTCACCACCACCAAAACATCGCCCGGCTTGCAGACCTCGATAGAAGCGTGAACCATCAGATTGTCACCGGGCTGGCACGAAACCGTGACCGCCGGACCCGATACCTTCGCTGAAAGGTAGATCGGCCGCATGTACGGCAGCATCACGCCCGTGCGGCCCTGCGCTTCATGGATGGTCGCGACGCCGAGTTCACCCAGCAGCTTCACGGCCTGGGCATCGGGACGCGGGATACTGCGGACAATCTTGTGTGGCATCCTTATTCCTTCAGGAAAACTCGCTGGTCACCTGCGGATACACACGCTGATACGCCTCAGCGTACTTGATTCCCTTTTTGCCCGGAGTTGCGCACGGCCTGCACACCGCGCCGCTTGGCCAGATCGCGATAGTAATTCCACAGGTGCTCCTGCGCTTCCATCGATTCCATGGCTTTCTCTTTGATCTCGTACACCGGCGTGATGTCGAGCAGCACTTGCGGCTTGAACTCGCACTGCTCGGGCTGGTGCGGCTCAAAGATGAACACCGGAGGCGCGCCCAATTGCTTGCCTTCCGCCGGATAACCCGCCGCCTGCGCGTACACGCGCGTTTGCAGCGTGAGCATGTTGGCGTAAGGATGATCGGGATTATAGGGGTCTTCGTAGGAATGCGTCAGAATCACTTCGGGCTGCAGCTTCCGGTACTCCACCACCATTTCGTGAATGGTCTCTTCGGAGGCCTTGATGGGATAGTCGCCGGAATCGAAGAATCGGATTTCGGCGCCCAAAATCCCCGCCGCGCGCTCGGATTCCTTCTGCCGCTCCACCTTCACGCACTCGACCGTCATACCCTCCATCTTCCACAGCCGCTCGGATTCGCCGCGCTCGCCGAACGACAGGCACAGAATCCGCACGCGATAACCCTTCTGCGCGTACAACGCGATTGCCCCGCCCGCGCGCCATACGAAATCGGCCGCATGGGCGCTCACCACCAGAACGCTTTTTTGGGAATCCATAGGAGATTGAAGTCTTCAGTTCACCAGCGCGCTCGGATTCGTCACCGCCATGCGCTTGATATCCGCCGCCGAGAATCCACCGTCCATGAGAGTCTGCGCGAACATCGCAAAACCGTCGGACACCGGCGGATTGATGGTCTGGCCAAGGTCTGTGGAAAGAACGCAATGCTCCGGACCGGCTTTGCGAATGCTCACCATCACTTCGTCCCAGGGCGCTTTGCCGGTGTGCATGGTGGTGAAGCAATGCTCGATCAACGCGCCTTCCTTCGCCAGTTCGGCTTGCTCGTCGGCGGTCAAACTTTGGGAGGGGAACTCGGCGTGCGTCACCAGCACGCGCTTCAGCTTCATCTCGCGCGCACCGCGCACCAGACGCGAAAATCTCTTTGCGCCCCAAGTGCCCCGTGGCCATGATCATATTGTGATTGCCAATAATCTCGAGACATCTACGAGCAGCTTCGTTCAAATTGCCTTTGTCGTCCAGCACCGTTAGCGGCGGCGGCGCGATTCCGGTAGCGGCTAATTCGCGCTGGATCTTGGCCCAGAACGGCAGCTTGGTGTTGGGACCATCCACGCGGCCGGCGGTTTCGTTCGCCGCATCCACGGTCGGCATCCAGACGATTTTGGCGCCGGAGCGGCCGGACAGTTCGACGGCCACCGGGTTCAATCCGCCGACGCTGTGATTGAGCGTGATGGCTCCGAAAGCTTGTATTCCAGGCACGGCTTTCGTCACAACCTTGGCGCGCTCGGCGGTGGGAAAGTAGTGCGATTTGAGAACGAATCCCTTGAGGCCGCGCTTCAAAAATTCATGCGCCAGGTCGATGTCGTCAATGCGCCGCTCGATGACGTCGGGCGCCACGTGAACCTGTAAATCGTAGCCGCCTTCAATCGCCTTCCAAGCCGCGTCCGACACGGACGTAGCTGTCCCCGTTACCGCTTGTGCGTTCATTGCAAAGGCAGTATGACAGGCCACTCACGGCGGTGTCAAGTTGCTGATCTCTCAGATTCCGTTGAGTTTGCTGGTAAAAATAGCGGTTCTCCTCGCGCGGGTTGGAACGGAGAGCATGGATGTCTCGCCCCAGCGTTTTGATATATCACTTGAACCCCGCCATAACATGCGTTGATGAAGCCAAAGACCCGTATGAAGATTGCCGACTTTCGCGAAGAGAGCACGCCAACCGGGCAAATCTCGGTGCCGCCCGAGATCGCCGCGCAGGTCCCTCCCGGAGAGAAAGTAGCAGTTGTGCTCGCGTGGGGCACGTCTGAGGAAGAAAGTGCGTGGCGCGAGGCAGGCCTGCGCCGGTTCGAATCTGCGTATGCTCCTGAAGACTCGGTTTACGAACAGCTGATCCATGACCCTTGGTCCGGGTGAAGTCGTCCTGATTCGGATCGACTTTCACCAGATCGCCGGCGGCAAAGTGCGTCCGGCCGTAGTTCTTCTCGATGCAGGAGACGATGATGTCGTTGCGGCACCAGTTACTTCCCATCCGACAGGTTCGAGCTTCGATCTTGCCATTCATCAATGGCGGGAGGCTGGTCTGAACGCGGCCTCGACGATCCGAGTTCACAAGCTCACGGTGTTAGCCAAAGATGAGATCGTGCGGCGCCTAGGCGAACTAGCCGCAGCCGACCGGGCGGCGCTGGCTGAGGCTCTGCGCCTAGCCTCCTCACTGGACATTTAGGTGTAGGTCGCCACGATTATCCCCGCCCCACGAACGGCATCTTCGTCGCCATCACCGTCATAAACTGCACGTTCGCTTCGAGCGGCAGGTTCGCCATATAAAGCACGGCGTCCGCCACCAGCTTCACGTCCATGCGCGGTTCCGGCAGCCTTCGTACCATCGGCTTGCGCCACGCCGGCGGTCATCCGCTCGGTCATCTCCGTGGCTGCGTTGCCGATATCGATCTGCCCGCACGCGATGTCGTACTTGCGGCCGTCGAGCGAAATGCTTTTGGTCAGGCCGGTCATGGCGTGCTTGGTGGCGGTGTAAGGCGCCGAATTGGGCCTGGGCGAATGCGCCGAAATGGACCCGTTATTAATGATGCGCCCGCCGCGCGGCTGCTGCGACTTCATCAACCGGATGGCCTGCTGCGCGCATAGAAACGCGCCGGTCAGGTTGACGGCCACCACTGCGCTCCACTTGCTCGAAGGTGAGCTCTTCCATCGGAACCGCCGGCGCGCCGTGCCGGCGTTGTTGAACAGAACGTCCAGCCGCCCGAAAGTTTCTTTCACCCGATCGAACAGCGCGGCCACCGCATCGGGCTGCGTGATATCGGTTGGGACCACCAGCATCGGCGCATCGCCTCGCGCGGACATAAGCGAAGTTCGCTCCAGTTCCGAAGCGCGGCGTCCGGCCAGCACTACCGAGTATCCGGCTGAATGGAACGCCAGGCTCACCGCGCGACCGATGCCGCTTCCGGCGCCGGTGACAAGAGCAACGCGAGTCACAGGAGTTCCCAGAAACGAATCACGACTTTGTCGGGATATCGCTCGCCAACCCCGACCAAGATCGCGCGAGTGAGCCAGGCATGCTGCGGCGCGCTGGTCTCGAAGCCCGCCGCGCTGCGGAAATAGTACGATGCCGGATCCACGTGCTCGCCTCGGTTCAATCGCGCAAGCACCTCCGGCGGCCCGTGCCGCACACCGCGATTGCTCACGTAGATCAGCGCGCCATCATCGGTCTGAATGATGTAACGCGCATCCAAATCCGCCGTGCTGTCCGGACGCAGGATCTGCCAATCCGCGCCAACGGGCAAGACGCGACCTTGCAACCTGGGTCCGAACACAGCGCCCCCCGCGATGGGTACCACGCGCCGATGTCCGGCCTGCGTCTGGCCGAGATCGAGCGGCACGGCAACCTCTACTTCAATCTCGAATGCGAAACGCAGTTCAGGGCGCATTCACGGTTAGTAGGCGCTGGCCGCATCCAGCGTTTCGATCGATTCCGCATCCAGTTGAAGATTCGCCGCGTCCACCAGATCCTTCAATTGCTCGACGCTGGTGGCGCTGGCGATGGGAGCCGTGATGCTGGGTCGCGCGATCAACCACGCGATGGCCACTTTGCCCGGCGTGGAATGGAGTTTCGCCGCCACTTCGTCCAGCGCGGCCAGAATCCGGAATCCGCGCTCTTCCAGATACTTCTTCACCATCTGCCCGCGAGGTCCTTTGGCGAGATCGTTCTCCGACCGGTATTTGCCCGTCAGAAATCCGCTGGCCAGCGCGAAGTACGGAATCACGCCGATGCCTTCTTTCAAGCACACCGGCTCCAGCTCCTTTTCGTAGCCGGCGCGCTCGTAGAGATTGTAGTGCGGCTGCAGGCACTCATAGCGCGGCAGCCCGTGCTGCTGGCTCACTTTCAGCGACTCGGCCAGCCGCTCCGCGCTATAGTTCGACGCGCCGATGGCGCGAACCTTGCCCTGCTTGATCAATTGATCGTAAGCCCCGAGCGTTTCTTCCAGCGGCACGCTCGGGTCGTCGATGTGCGATTGATACAGATCGATGTAATCGGTCTGCAGGCGCTCGCAGCGAGTCCTCCACCTCGCGTAGTATGTACGCCTTCGAAAGTCCCTTTCTTGTCCGGCGCCAGTTCAATGCCGACCTTGGTGGCCAGAATCACTTTCTTCCGGTTGCCGCTGCGCTTGAACCAATTGCCAAGCACGGTCTCCGACTCGCCGCCCTTGTGGCCGGGCACCCAGCGCGAGTACACGTCCGCGGTGTCGACGAAATTGAATCCCGCACCAACAAACTCGTCCAGAATAGCGAACGATGCAGGTTCATCCGCGGTCCAGCCAAAGACGTTTCCGCCCAGGCAAATGGGAGAGACTTCGAGGCCCGACCCTCCCAACTTACGGGTCTTCATTATTATGGATGCTCCTTATACCGCTCCCTCACGGTCGCGGCTCGGTATGATTCACGGCTCGGCAACTTATTCGGATTTGCACTTCCCGCCGGGACAGCGGTTGTTCTCTTCGCAGACGTATTCGTACAACCCTGCCGCGTCCCAATCCGGATGCAAGGCCATGGTGAAGTCCTGCGTCCAAGGCGCGGTGAAAACCTTCGGATCGTCGATGGTGAGCTGATAGGAAAGCGTCTTGTCGTCCTGCCAGCGGATGTGCTCCACCGTCCGCAACGCGTCGCTGTGCATGCGGTACTGATTCTTGTCCGTGTAATAATAGTCGTCCAGGCCCCAGCGCTTGAAGTTGGTGCTCTCAATCACCAGCGTGTCGCCTTCCCAATGTCCCACCGGATCGCCGAAATACGTCGGCTCGATTCCCGTGCGGTGCGGGACGCCCGTCGAGCGGGATGATGCGCGTCATGCGCTGGAATTCGTGCACGATCACCAGGTAGTTCTTGTTCTGCACGAACTGCACGGCGTTGGCCGACAGCATTCCCGATGGAAAACCGGCCGGCATACAAAACTCGCGCGGCTCATCATGCCGTGGATCGCCGGTGGGCGGTTCAAAGAACGGCATGCCGCCGGGCTTGAACGGAGCAAATTTACTTGTGATCGAAAACCGTGGCGGAGCAGCGGCAGCGATCGCCGCCGTTCGACTTCGGCCACTCATACACGCCGCTGAAATCCGGCTTGCCGTCAGCAGTGCGCGGCATTCCCTTCGCGCCACCGGAAGACTTCGCGTTTTGCGGCTGCAAACGCGCGGGCGATAAAACCAGTCCAGCCAGCAGCGCCCCGAACGCCACACGGCGCCCGATCCATATCGGCAGATATTGTTTTCATCAAGGAATCCTCCGGCGTCGTCAGTTTTTCTTGGAATCCGGTTCCTGGCTGTTGGTGAACACCTGGCGCCCGTCAGGGAACGTCGACCTTCGTCCCGTTGGCGTTATCGGAGCCGTCTTTGGCGCGGAAACCTTCGACGACCAGCATCATTCCCGGCTGGATGACGTCTTTATTGATGCCGCGCCGCATCAGCTGGCCGGGCGCTCCGCCTGAAATAGCCCAGTGCGTCACGGTGCCATCCGCAGTCTTCTCGTCGACATAAAACCAGATATGCGGATTCATCCACTCCACCTTGGTCACCACGCCCGAAAATTTCACGGGCTTGGTGTCGTCATACTCGGCGGCAAAAGAATGATGGGCCAGGATGGGTAACGCGCCTAGCGCCAAGCCGAATACCACGAAGGGCACATGGCATAACTCTCGCGGACAATGTCTTCATGAGCGGAACCTCCGGACAACGGCAGGATATCGCGAGTCCCGAGGCCAGCGCAAGGTGGAGCGGGGATCGCTCATTTTCGCGGTTCCGAAAGAGGCGCTGGCTGCGCGGGCGCGCGGCTGCATGCGGAAAAGCACATGTTCCATCTGGCGGGATTCATTGAGGAGCATCAGGCGTTGGGCGAAGCGTCTACCTGGTCTTTTGCAAAAAAAGAACCCATCTTCTGGAAAAGACTCGGCGGGTCTAGGACGTTCCTTTGCGTTAGGCTCGTGGGTGAGGCGGGACGCCGAGATTTACAGAGATTTCAGGAGACCTCGGGTCACTTCCACGACGTGGCGGCTGGGCGCTTGATGCCCGTGGATTTTCGACGATCGACCATCCGGTTGTGGATGTTCTGAAAAGGAAAAGTCGGGGGGAGGCCCAGATCCACCACGACGAAGTTGGAAACCCCGTGTTCGGCTCGGCTTAATGACCCCGGAGATCTCAGCCGCGGCTCGGGAGCTTTTGATAAATTGAATGTGAGGCGAATCCGATGGCGTTTCAGCCAGATATTCTAATTACCACGCCCGATGGCCGAATCATGGTTATCGAAGCCAAAGTGTCGATGAGCGACCTTCCACGGACCGAGGAAGCACTCAAGCGATATATGGTAGCCATGCAGTACCCGTTTGGCCTTTTAATAACGCCGGAAAAGGGTTGGGTCTATCGAGACCTCTATTCCGGCCAGGCGCCGGAGTCTGTAAAACAAGTCGGCGAGTTCGATAGCACTCGAATATGGCGCCATAAACCGCCTCGCCAGGGACTGGAGTTTGAAGCTTTCGTGCAGCAATGGATAGAAGATCTGGCCGATTTTCCTGCCGAATTGTTGCCGCCCCAACTCAAAGACATCGTTCTGGATTACGTCTTGCCCGCAATCGCTGGCGGCGAGGTAAAGGCAGCGCATCCCCGGTAATTCCTGAAACAGGCGATGCGCCACGTCTTCGTTGAAACGAACTGGCTCCACGATTATGCGGCTCCGGCTCACCACAAAGTACCTGAGGCCGTCAGATTGCTTGAACGGGCACAACAAAATGAATTCTTAGTGCATATTCCCAATGTTTCATTTGCGGAAGCGCGCCAGTCAATCCAGTCGAAGTGCCAACCTGTGGATGGCCCCGGAATCCACCGATACATTCACTGGGCACAGAGAAACGGCGAATTGGATGAACGCACGGGCCTTTGAGGCGCATCGGCTCGCAGAAAAATACGTACAGAGCATACAATAAGGAGTTGAGCGCTGTTCCGTCAATAATGGAGCAACTCGCCAGCCATCCCTACATCAACATGTTTGCTTTGGACGACGCGATGCTGGATTTGGCGAATCAACTAGCGTTAACCAAGGTCGCACAGAAGCCCTTCGATCATGCCATTCTGGCGGGCGTATTAGTTTCTGCTTCCAGGCTCTGGAACCAGGGGGAGCGCGGGATCTCGTTCGCCGAGTTAGACAGCGACTTACAACCGTGGGGCAAGAAAGGAGCGCCGAAGGACGATCTGACGCAAGCTGTATGATGAGGCTCACGTTTGGGTTTATGGCGACTTCACTCTGCAATTCCCTCAACGTGACGCCAATTTTGAATAGTCGTCCTTCGGCCGCTATCAGCCTCCCAGATCCTAGGAAACATCAAGCCCCCCCGAGAGCCTGAAACAAGTGCAGACGTGTGCGTGGATGACTTCATTGCAGATTTCCCGCGCGCCGTCAGACCAGATTTTGCACCCGTGGCGAGCAGAGCTATCCTGAAGTCTCCAAGACGCGAACGCTGTTCGAAACGAGGCTTGAGATCCGGCTTGAGATAGAGTAACCCGCCCCTATGAAGCTGGCGGCATGTTCATCAGGCCGGTAACCGATTCGATTCGCCCGTCAGGCCGCATCGCGAAGATGTTGAGCCCGCTCATGCGCTCCTGTCCATCAGCGGATGTCGCCGTCCAATCGGCCACAATCGTGCCCTGACAATGCCGGATATTGCCCTTACGCGACATTCGTACGCCGGGCATGAACCGCTGCGAAGCGCCGGCGTGCGCCGACAGGTCGGCCAGGCCGTTTAGCAGGCTGAACCGATCGCGAAATCGAACATCGGCAGCCGCAATCCGCGCGAATTCCGAATCGCGAACCTTGTCGTCGGGAATCACCCAGGCGTTAAACCAAGCATCTACGACGTTCGCGGCGCCGGCGAAAACCTCATCGGCGACAACATTCGCGAAGAGCGCGAGTTGAAAACGCCAGCCCTGCACATACTCGTCGCGCGCGGCCTCATCGGTAAATTCATGCAGCAGGTGCAGACTGGTCGCGGCCCCTTTCGGCTCCAGAAGGATGGTTACGCGCGAGCCGCCAACCGGGATCGGCTTGCCGCCGGCGTGCCCCCAGGTAAACACGATGCGATCCGGCGGAACGATCTCAATCACTTCGCCCACCACCTCCACCGCGTTCGGATGGCGAATGTAAACCTTTCCGCCGGCGTGCGGCTCAATGGTTGAACCCGCTCCCCACCACTTGGCCCAGCGCGCACTGTCGGTAAAGTGCCTGAAAACCGTCTCGCGCGAGGCTTGAATCTCCACGGTCCGTTCCACTTTGTGCTTGAGGGTCATGTTCAGCCTTTCTTTTTTGCAAATTGTTTCTTCGATGCCGGACGCGGGCCGCGCCGCGTCTCCTCCAGCTCCGCTTCCAGCTTCAGCGTCCAAAGCTTGTCGTCCCACATTTGCTCCAGCATCTTCCCCAATTCGCCTAGCGCTTCCGGGCGCGCCCGATAAAACCGGTTTCTGCTCTTCGCGCGCGTCTGAATCAGTCCCGCTTCCAGCAACGACCGCAGCTGCAGTGAAACCGCGCCGAACGTAACGTCAGGCATCGCCTGGTGGATTGCCCCGGCGGTTAATTCTTCCTTCCACACCAGGCGCAGGATCTCGCGCCGGCGAGGCGAAGCAATCGCCGCCAGAATCGCGGCCTGGGACGACATGCCATCACTTTAGATTAAACTAAATTATCTGTCAAGGCCCTTTTGGCTCCGGCCCACCCAGCCACTGATCCGACATCATTTTCTTACCAAGGCTTCACCAATCGTTCATTCGACATTCACATTGCCCGCGTACACTCAGATGTTCAACCTCAGAGCAGCTCGAGGAAGATCTAAGCAGTACGAACTGGAAAGGAAACTATGAGAATACGTGTGTCAACTTTCCTCGGCGGGGCTTTGATTGCCGGGACTTTGATTGGACTCGGCGCGGCCAATGCACAAACACCCGCACCCACCGCCGGCGCGGCCTCGCCGATTCAACACCTGGTGGTGATCTTCCAGGAGAACATCTCTTTCGATCACTACTTCGGCACCTATCCGTTTGCGATGAATCCGGAAGGCGAGCCGGCGTTCTACGCCTACCCCAACACGCCTAGCGTCAACGGCTTTAGTCCCGCGCATCCTGAGCAATAGCGCGAACGATAGCCAATACGGCCAATGGCACGGGCGCCAACCGCTCCGTTCCGCCTGGATCGATCGCAGGCCGCCACCGCCGACCAGGATCACGATTACACCGCCGAGCAGATCGCCTATCACAGCGGACTGGTGGATCTGTTCCCGATGGCCACCGGCACCGCGGGCCCTCCGCCGAGCAACCTGCCGCAGGCCTCCACCACCGGCCTGGTGATGGGCTACTACGACGGCAACACGGTAACCGCTTTCTGGAATTACGCTCAGCATTACGCCATGAGCGACAACTCCTACGGCACCAACTTCGGCCCGTCCACCGACGGCGCGCTCAATCTGATCTCCGGCCAGACCAACGGCGTCATCAACAATACGAACGGAACGGGCGCGCTGATCGAAGATGGATCCGGCGGGCTAACCGTCATCAGCGACGCCGATCCGGCCGGCGACGTTTGCTCCACCACCACCGGCGAAACCTTCAGCATGAGCGGAAAGAATATCGGCGATCTGCTGAACGCCGCCGGCGTGAGCTGGGGATTCTTCGAGGGCGGCTTCGACCTGACCGCGACCAATCCCAACGGAACCACCGGCTGCTCGCGCAGCACCACGTCGCTGATCACTAACACCAAGAAGGCCGACTATATTCCCCACCATCAGCCGTTCCAATATTACAAATCCACCGCCAATCCGACTCATGCGCGCCCCACTTCGGCGGCCATGATCGGCCAGGCGGGCGATGCCGCCAACCATCAATATGACATCAACGATTTCTACGCCGCGGTGAACGCCGGCAACTTCCCGGCGGTCAGCTTCCTGAAGGCGCCGGGATTCCAGGATGGACACGCCGGATACTCCGATCCCACTCGACGAACAGGAGTTCATCGTGCACGTGATCAATTTCCTGCAGAGCCTGCCCGCCTGGTCATCCACCGCCGTGGTGATCGCCTACGACGATTCCGACGGCTGGTATGACCATCAGATGCCGCCGCTCGTCAATCAATCCGTCACCAGCGCCGACATGATCACCGGAACCGGCGCCTGCGGAAGCGCGCAACCAGGCTCTTCCCGGCGTTGCACCGGCACCGCTCATGCCCAGGGCCGCTGCGGATATGGCCCGCGGCTTCCGTTGCTGGTGATCTCGCCCTATGCCAAGCCGAACTTCGTCGATCACACGCATCACCGACCAGAGCTCTATCATGCGTTTCATCGAAGACAACTGGCTCAACGGAGAGCGGATCCAGGGATCCTTCGACGCGATCGCGGGCCCCTTGGACAACATGTTCAACTTCGAAGCCAGCTCCCAACACGGCGACCGTTCATCCTCTCGGAATCGAGCGGCCAGCCGGTGAATCCGGCGCAGAGCGGCTTCGCCCACAGTCGGCGCTGCATCTCGCGCTCGGTTAAGCCGTCAGACGGCACGCAGGTAGCCGATTTACCGTACCGCTCGTCGCGGCCGCGCGCCGTGTCGGCGGCGCGCGGCTTAACTCTTTACAACTTTGAGTGATGACCCGCCGGACATTCGTTCGCCACGCCAGCTTATTTAGCAGCACTCGCGAGCCGCCCGGCGTCCGCCGCTCCGGCTCTGAATCCCGAACTCGCTCGCCAAGTTTGTCGATCCTCTGCCCATCCCGGCGATTGCCAAACCCGCCGGTCTTCGGCCTGCCCCGGGCAGATCCTCTGCGAAAGTTCCGTATTATCGCGTGCCCATGCGGCAGGTTGAGAGCAAATTGCATCGCGATCTTCCGGCCACTCGTCTGTGGTGCTACGGCTCCTCATCGCCCGGTCCGACGTTTGAAACGCGCAGCGGCCAGGCGCTGCTCATCGAATGGCCCAACGAACTGCCGGCCAAACATTTCCTGCCGATCGACCACAGCCTGCACGGCGCCGAAGCCGACAAGCCCGAGGTGCGCGGCGTGGTGCATGTTCACGGCGCCAAGGCTCCGCCCGAAAGCGACGGCTATCCCGAGGATTGGTACGTTCCGGGAAAGTCGCGCACCTATTTCTATCCCAACGCGCAGGACGCCGCCGCGCTTTGGTATCACGACCACGCCATGGGCATCAACCGGCTGAACATTTATGCCGGGCATGTTCGGGCTGTTTCTGATTCGCGACGATTTCGAAGACGCGCTCGATCTTCCCAAAGGCGCATTCGAAATCCCGCTGGTGATTTACGATCGCCTGCTCAGGCAGGACGGCCAGCTCGACTATCCCGGTGTCCGGCGATCCCGAGAAGCCGTGGGTTCCTGAGGTCTTCGGCGACGTGATGGTGGTCAACGGAAAGGCCTTTCCGTATCTCGACGTGGAGCCGCGCAAGTATCGCTTCCGCGTGCTGAATGCGTCCAATGGCCGCTTCTTGCATCTGTCGCTCTCCAACGAGCAGAAGTTTCATCAGATCGGCACCGATCAAGGGCTTGCTGCCCGCGCCCGTTCCGCTGGAACGTTCCCTGCTTGCGCCCGGCGAGCGCGCCGATCTGATCATCGACTTCTGCCGGCCATGCCGGCCAGCAAATCGTTCTGCAGAACGATTCGTTCCAGGTGATGCAGTTCCGAGTGGGGCAAGCGAAATCCCCCGACACCAGCGCGCTGCCCGCCGCTGCTGCGCCCCGTGCCGAAAACTCCGGAATCCGCCGCCGTCAAAACGCGTCCGCTGGCATTGATCGAGAAAGATGACCATGAAGGGCGAATCCATGACCATGCTGCTGAACAACACGCCCTGGCACATGCCGGTTACCGAGAATCCAGTACTCGACAGCGTGGAGATCTGGAGCTTCATCAACACCACCGACGATTCCCATCCCATCCATCTGCATCTGGTGCGCTTTCAGATTCTCGATCGGCGCCGCTTCGAGCCGTTCTTCTACCAGGCCAGCGGGGAAATACGCTACACCGGGCCCGTTACGCCGCCCGCGCCCGAGGAGGCCGGCTGGAAAGATACCGTGCGCGCCGATCCGAAAATGGTGACCCGGATCATCGTGCGCTTTGAAGGCTACCTCGGCCGCTACGTCTGGCACTGCCATGTGCTGGAGCACGAAGACAACGAAATGATGCGCCCTTACGAAGTGATCGCGGCGGCGACAAAATAGGCTGACGGCGCCTGGGCTACAATGGTTCGCCAAAGGAGCTTGACCATGCCAGCAGGCCCAGCCGATGCCGCGCCTCCTTCCTTGACCCTTCGCAGCTACATCGAAGGCGACGCCACCATCGTCCAGTGCAGCGGCAAGCTTACCGCGGGGCTCACCGGCATTCTGCGCGACGAGGTGAAGCGGCTGATCCCGCAATCCAAGAAGATCGTTCTCGATTTGACGCTGCTTACCCAGATGGACAGCATGGGCCTGGGAACAATCATGGGCCTGTACGTATCGGCCAAAGCGGCGGGCTGCACGCTGATTCTGGTCAACCTGAGCCAGCGCGTCCGCGAGCTGTTCCGCATCACGAACGTATGGTCGCTCCTCGAAGTTTACGGCGAGAACATCATCCGGCTGCCGTGAGCCAAACTCCTATTCTCGATGGCGAACAGGCCCTGCCGCCGGCGCGCAAAGTGCATTGGGTGCTTGCACTGTTGATCGGCTTCGCGCTTGGTGGTGTGCTCATCGCTCTGGACCGCGCAAGACGTTCGCCCGATCCTCTGATTCCACCGCAAGGGTTTCCCCTCGCCGTTTTGGCGTTCTATATTGCTGTCTTGGTGCATGAGTTGGGACACCTCATCGCGGGATTGACGGCGGATTTCGAATTGCGCCTATTCATGGTGGGCGCGTTCCTTCTTCGCAAGGATGAACAGGGCTGGCAATTTCGACTTGTGCTACGAAACCTGCTCTGGGGCGGTCTCACGGCTCAGATAGCGCGTTCCGACTGTGATCTGGTGAATCGCTACGCTCGTGTTGTCTTGGGAGGGCCCGCCGCATCGCTGATTTTGCTGGCGTCTACTTCTCTATTACCAGGTGGACTTCTGATCCGGCTGATATTCTGGATCAATCTCCTCCTAACGATTTCTGTTTGCATTCCGTATACGCGGGTTTGCTTTCCCAATGACGCAAAGCTTATTCTCCTGCTGAGAAGGAAGGACGCAGTTGGGGAGCGGATCGTCGCGATCTTGTATCTTCTCTTCCTAGACGCTCAAGGGAAGACGCCACCCGATTGGCCGGCAGCGTTGGTCGAAAAACTCGACGTCAGAGCCAACGATAAGTCCCGCCTGCCAGCGGCTCTTGGCCTCCTGCTCAGTGACGCGGCGGAGAAAAAAGATCCCCAACGAACAGCGGAATTATTGGAACAGGCCCTGGCAATTTGTGATAAAATGTTGCCCGATCCACGGCGCGATTTTCTGGCGGCAGCGTCCTGTTATCACGGCTTCCATCGCCTCGACGCATCCCGATCGGAAGAATGGCTCAAGCGCGCTCGTGCTGTTAGGATCGGCGGATCACAAAAAGATTGGGACTCCAAGGCTTTGGCCGCCGTCTCATTTGCGAAGGGCGAAAACGCGCCATCGGCCGAGTTCTTGACGCGCTATCTTGCCCTCTTGGACCGGCAGCCCGCCAGCGGCATGATCGCAGTCGAGCGCGAGCGAACGATGGCGCTGGTGAACACCCTCACGGCCCGCGCATAATGCCGTGACCCGGTTCACACCGCTGGCCCTTAGTTTCTTCATTATCCGCCCCGTAACATACCCCGTAACATACCGACGGCGTGCTGCGTCCATTCGATGGAGAAATTGCGCTACGCATCTCGCCTTTTCTTCTCGTCCCGAGTTGTATAGAGGCTCGGCCGCCTTTCGGTAGCCGCACAAATTCGACCCCGCACGCATGGTGCATGATGGAAGTGGAGTAAAGATGGATCAACCGCCTGGCGCCCCAGCTCCCGTGGAAACCATGACGCCCATCGCGCCAACGCTACCAGCGCCTCAGGCGCCGCGCAAGGAACGGCCGATTGGCGCCCCACCGCCACGACGCCGCCATCTCTGGATCTGGCTCCTGTTCCTGGCGCTACTGGGCGTGGCTGGCTACGTCTATTGGAGGACCCGGACGCCCCCAGCGCCTGGCACGGGCACCGGAAAGGGCGGGCAAAAAGGGCAAGGCGCCAGCGCCGGGTCTCCTGTAGACGCCGCCAAAGCGGTTAAGGGCAATATCGGCGTGTATGTCACCGGCCTGGGCGCGGTGACGCCGATTTACACCGTCACCGTCCACTCTCGCGTGGACGGGCAATTGATGCAGATCCTCTATAAAGAGGGCGACATGGTGAAGCAAGGCGACAAGCTGGCGGAGATCGATCCTCGGCCGTATCAAGCCATGCTGACGCAGTATGAAGGGCAACTCATCCGCGATCAGGCCTTGCTGGACAACGCACGCATTGACCAGGCGCGTTATGAAACGCTCATCAAACAAAACGCGATTCCCGAACAGCAACTGGCCACGCAGATCGCGCTGGTTAAACAAGACGAAGGCACGGTGAAAAACGACCAAGGCCTGATCGACAGCGTGAAAGTGGATCTCATTTACTGCAATATCACCGCTCCCATCACCGGCCGCATCGGCCTCCGCCTGGTGGATCCGGGCAATATCGTGCAAACCTCGGACACCACCGGGCTGCTGGTCATCACCCAGCTGCAACCCATCAGCGTCATCTTCACCATCTCTGAGGATCAACTGCCGGCGGTGTATTCCAGGCAAAGAGCCGGACAAAAACTGCCCGTGGATGCGTTCAACCGCGAAATGACGAAAAAGCTGGTCTCCGGCACACTCACCACTATCGATAACGAGATCGATCAAACCACCGGCACGGTGAAGCTGCGCGCTACCTTCGACAACGCACAATTTCGAACTTTTCCCGAATCAGTTCGTGAATGCACGCTTGCTGCAGCAGGAAAAACGCGGAGTGGTGCTGGTGCCATCGGCCGCCGTGCAGCGCAATTCGTCCAGTACTTACGTGTACGTGGTGAAGCCGGATTCCACCGTCACGGTGCGCCAGGTGAAGGTTGGCACCAGCGACGACACCAACACCGAGATCACTTCGGGGGTCGTTGAAGGCGACGTCGTGGTGCTGACGGGCGTCGACAAGCTGCAGGAAGGCAGCAAGGTCGTTGTTCACCTGGCAGGCGCAGCCGAATACTGGTCAGCCGCCCGCGGGGAAACCGTCCCAGTGAGCCCTTCGCGAACCTTTATCTTGCGGCCGGTGGCCACCACGCTGTTGATGGTCGGCATTCTGCTGGCGGGAGCTGTCGCCTACCGCGAGTTGCCGGTTTCCGCGCTGCCTGAAGTGGATTACCCGACCATCCAGGTGACCACCACCTATCCGGGCGCGAATCCGGACGTCATGGCTTCGTCCGTTACGGCGCCGCTGGAACGTCAATTCGGCCAGGTTCCAGGGCTGCAGCAGATGACTTCCATCAGCTCCGAAGGGTTGTCGGTCATCACGCTGGAGTTCAATCTCAGCCTGAACATCGACGTGGCCGAACAGGAAGTCCAGCAGTCCATCAACGCTTCGGGAACGTATCTTCCTGCCGATCTTCCTACCCCTCCGCTCTACAGCAAAACCAATCCGGCCGACACGCCGATTCTTACGCTGGCGCTCTCCTCCAGCACGCTTGCCGCTTTCCAAAGTGGAGGATCTCGCGGACACGCGCCTTTCGCCGAAAATTTCGCAACTGCCGGGCGTCGGCCTGGTCAGCATCAGCGGCGGACAGAAGCCGGCGGTGCGCATCCAGGCCAATCCCGTCCCAGCTGGCGGCCTACGGCATCAACATGGAGGACATGCGCAGCGCGATCATCGCGGCCAACGTGAATCAAGCCAAGGGCAACTTCGACGGGCCGCGCCAGTCCTACCAGATTGGCGCGAACGATCAACTTCTTTCCAGTTCCGATTACGCGAACCTGGTGGTGGCCTACAAAAACGGCGCGCCGGTCCAGATGACCCAGGTGGCCGACGTAGTGGACAGCGTGGAGGACATCCACGAAGCCGCGTGGATGAACAATACGCCGGCCGTGATCGTGAACATTCAACGGCAGCCGGGCGCCAACATCATCTCGGTGGTGGATCGCATCAAGCAGCTTCTTCCGCAGCTCACCTCTACGCTGCCCGAGGCGATCAAAGTGCAAATCCTTACCGACCGGACCACCACCATCCGCGCGTCGGTGAGCGACGTGGAGTTTGAACTGATGCTGACCATCGCCCTGGTGGTGATGGTCATCTTTCTATTCCTAAGAAATCTCTCGGCCACCATTATCCCGAGCGTCGCGGTGCCGCTGTCGCTGGTTGGAACCTTCGGCGTGATGTATCTGCTGGGCTACAGCCTGAACAATCTGACGTTGATGGCCCTGACCATTTCCACCGGCTTCGTGGTGGACGACGCCATCGTGATGATCGAGAACATCGTCCGCTTCATCGAGGAGGGCGAGCATCCGCTGCGCGCCGCGCTCAAGGGCGCCGAACAAATCGGCTTCACGATTATTTCGCTCACCGTTTCGCTGGTGGCCGTTCTCATCCCGCTGCTGTTCATGGGCGACATCGTCGGCCGCCTGTTCCGCGAGTTCGCAGTCACGCTTTCCATCACCATTCTGATGTCGGCGGTGGTCTCGCTCACGCTCACGCCGATGATGTGTTCGAAACTGCTGAAGCACACGCCGGAAGCACAGCAGGGGCGCTTCTACCGCGCATCGGAAAAGGGCTGGATGTGGGTGATCGGGCTGTATGAAAAGACCTTGAAGTGGGTGTTGGAGCGGCAAACCGCGACGCTGCTGGTGGCGGTGGCCACTTTGGCGGTAACCATCACTGCTGTTCATCGAAATTCCCAAAGGATTCTTTCCCATTCAGGATACCGGCGTGATTCAGGGAATTTCCGAAGCCGCGCAAACCGTATCGTTCACCGAAATGTCGCGCCAGCAGCAGCAGCTTGCGCAGGTGATTCTGCAGGATCCCGGCGGTGGACAGCCTGTCGTCGTTCATCGGCGTGGATGGAACCAACACCACGCTCAACAGCGGACGCATTCTGATCAACCTGAAGCCGCTGGACGCGCGCAAGATCAGCGCCAGCGATGTAATCACGCGCCTGCAGCCCAAGCTCGCTCCAGATATCCGGCATCACGTTATTCATGCAGCCGGTGCAGGATTTGACGGTGGAGGATCGCGTCAGCCGCACGGAGTTTCAATACACGCTGGAAGATCCGAGTGCGGATGAATTGAACGTCTATGCGCCACGGTTGCTGGCCAGGCTGCAGCAACTTCCCCAGTTGCGCGACGCGGCCAGCGATCAGCAGGTGCTGGGGCTGCAGACGCGCCTGGTGTACGATCGCGTGACGGCTTCACGCCTGGGGATCACCCCCTCGGCGATCGATCAGACGCTTTACGACGCTTATGGCCAGCGCCAGGTCTCCACCATGTTCACGCAGCTCAATCAGTACCACGTGATTCTGGAAGTAAAGCCGGACTTCCACAACAACCCCGTCGATCTGCGCGGGCTCTTCATCCGAACCGGCGCGGCGTCCAGCGGCGGATCAGGCGTTGTGGCCGGCGGCACCGGCACGGCGGTTTCGAGCGGGCCCACCAGTTCCGCCACCGCATCCACGGCCAGCCTGAATTCCACCGGCTCCAGCAACGCCAACGGCGCGGCGCCAATCCAATCCACCACGGCTTATCCGAACGGCGGCCAGGTGCCGCTTGGCGGCGTTCAGCACCATCGAGACTCGCACCGCTCCCATCGCGATCAATCACCAGGGCCAGTTTCCGGTGGTGACGCTCTCGTTCAATCTGGCTCCCAACGCATCGCTCGGAGAAGCGGTGGACGCGGTGAACAAGGCCAAGGACGAAGTGGGCTTGCCGGCCAGCATTCAAGCCGCCTTTCAGGGTACCGCCGAGGCGTTCCAGGCCTCGCTCGCCAACGAGCCGGTGTTGATTCTGGCCGCGCTGGTCACCGTTTACATCGTGCTGGGCGTTCTGTACGAAAGCTACATCCATCCCATCACGATTCTTTCCACGCTGCCGTCGGCGGGCGTGGGCGCGCTGCTGGCGTTGTTCATCACTGGCAGCGACTTCAGCGTGATCGCGCTCATCGGCATCGTGCTGCTGATCGGCATCGTCAAGAAGAACGCGATCATGATGATCGATTTTGCCTTGGAAGCCGAGCGCCATGAAGGCAAGTCGCCGCGAGGACGCCATTTTTCAAGCCTGCCTGCTGCGCTTCCGTCCCATCATGATGACCACCATGGCGGCGCTGTTGGGCGGCGTTCCGCTGGCGCTGGGAACGGGCGTCGGCTCGGAGCTGCGGCGGCCGCTCGGCATCACCATCGTGGGCGGCTTGATCTTCAGCCAGATGCTGACGCTCTATACCACGCCCGTGATTTATCTGTTCTTCGACCGCCTGGCGATCCGATTCTCGCGCCGGCATCGCGAGATGCGCGCGCAGCGCCACGGCGCGGCTCCCGAACCAAGTCCCGCGCAATAGCCATGAATATCTCGGAACCATTCATCCGCCGGCCCATCGCCACCACGCTGCTGACCGCGGCCATGGCGCTGGCGGGCGCCGTCGCGTTCCGGCTCTTGCCCGTGTCGCCGCTGCCGCAAGTGGATTTCCCCACCATCTCGGTTTCGGCGTCGCTGCCGGGCGCGAGTCCGGAGACCATGGCTTCGTCGGTGGCCACTCCGCTGGAGCGCCAGTTCGGACACATCGCTTCGGTCACCGAGATGACTTCGTCCAGCACGCTGGGAGCCACCAGCATCACGCTGCAGTTCGATCTGAACCGCAACATCGACGCGGCGGCGCGCGACGTGCAGGCCGCCATCAATGCCGCGCGCGGATATCTGCCGACCAATCTGCCGAGCAATCCGAGCTATCGCAAGGTGAATCCGGCCGACGCGCCCATCTTCATGCTGGCGCTTACGTCGGACCAATTGAGCAAGGGCCAGATGTACGACGCCGCGTCCACCATCATGGCGCAGAAGCTGTCGCAAGTTACCGGCGTGGGGCAGGTGGTGGTGGGAGGAAGCGCGCTGCCCGGCGTGCGCGTGGAGTTGAATCCTACGCAGCTGAACAAATATGGAATCGGCTTGGAACAGGTGCGCTCGTTTCTGGCCGGCGCGAATGCCAACACGCCCAAAGGGGATTTTCAGGACGGCAAGCGGCGCTGGGAGGTCGGCGCCAACGACCAGATCTTCCAGGCCATCGATTATTCGCCGCTGGTGATCGCCTATCGCAACGGCTCGGCGGTTCACATCTCCGATGTCGGCGAGGCGGTGGATTCGGTGGAGGACCTGCGCAACGCGGGCTACGCCAACGGCAAGCCTTCGGTGCTGGTGATCGTTTTCCGCCAGCCCGGCGCCAACATCATCGACACGGTCGACCAGATCCGCGCCGTCTTGCCGCAGCTGGCAGGCCTCCATTCCGCGCGCCATCGACCTGCGGGTGGCCATGGATCAGACCGTCACCATCCGCGCCTCGGTGCACGATGTGGAGATCACGCTGCTGATTTCGATCGCGCTGGTGATCCTGGTGGTGTTCGCTTTCCTGAGAAGCCGTCGGACCACCTTCATCCCCAGCATCGCCGTTCCCGTTTCGCTGATGGGCACCTTCGGCGTGATGTATCTGGCGGGCTTCAGCATCGACAATCTTTCGTTGATGGCGCTGACCATTTCCACCGGATTTGTCGTGGACGACGCCATCGTGGTCATCGAAAACATCACGCGCTATCTGGAGCAGGGAATGCAGCCGTTCCAGGCCGCGCTCAAGGGCGCGCAGGAGATCGGGTTCACGGTGCTCACCATCAGCTTGTCGCTGATCGCGGTCTTCATTCCGCTGCTGATGATGGGCGGCATCGTGGGACGGCTGTTGCGCGAGTTCGCCGTCACGCTGTCCGTCGCGATTCTGGTTTCGATGGTGGTTTCGCTCACCACCACGCCCATGATGTGCGCGCACCTGCTGCGCGTGGAGACCGAGCACGGCTGGTTCTACCGCAAAAGCGAGCAGTTCTTCACCTGGGTGGTGAACACTCTACGGCCGGACTCTTTCCGTCGTGCTGCGCCATCCGGCTCTGACGCTCATGATCCTGCTCGCCACGATGGCTCTGACCATTTACCTGTACATCCACGTGCCCAAGGGATTCTTTCCCCAGCAGGACACCGGCCGGCTGAGCGGGCAGATTCAGGCCGATCAGGACACTTCGTTCCAGGCCATGGACAAGACCCTGCTGACGATGGTGAACATCATCGACGCGGACCCGGCCATCGACACCGTGAACGCCTTCTCGGGCGGAGGCGGCGGCACCACCACCAATACGGCGCGCATGTTCATTTCGCTGAAGCCGCTGGATGAACGCAAGATCGGCGCCGACCAGATCATCCAGCGCCTGCGGCCGAAGCTGGCGCGCGTGCCCGGCGCCACGCTGTATTTGCAGGCCGTGCAGGATGTGCGCGTGGGCGGCCGGTCGAGCAACGCGCAATATCAATACACCATGCGCGGCGACAATCTGAGCGATCTGACCACCTACGCGCCGCGCATGCTGGAGGAGCTGAAAACCATTCCGCATCATCGCCGACGTCAACAGCGATCAGCAGGACCGGGGTCTGCAAGCGATGGTGGACTACGACCGCAAGACCGCGGCGCGCTTCAGCATTTCGCCGCAACTGATCGACGACGCGCTCTACGACGCCTTCGGCCAGCGCCAGGTGTCCACCATGTACTCGTCGCTGAATCAATATCACGTGGTGATGGAAGCGGCGCCGCAATACTGGCAGAATCCCAATACCTGCGCCAGATCTACGTTTCTTCGCCCGACGGGACACGAAGTTCCGTTGAGCGCGATCGCCAAAACGTCCACCACCACCGCGCCGCTGTCGGTGAACCATCAAGGGCTGTTTCCCGCCATCACTCTGTCGTTCAATCTGCGGCCCGGCGTGGCGCTGGGCACTGCGGTGGATGCCATTGCACGCGGCCGGCCGCCAAGATCGGGCCTGCCCGCCACCATTCAGACCGGATTCGCCGGCACGGCGCAGGCTTATCAGGACTCGCTCGGCAGCGAGCCGATGTTGATCGCCGACCGCGCTGGCGACGGTCTACATCGTGCTGGGCATTCTGTACGAAAGCTACATCCATCCGATCACGATTCTGTCCACGCTGCCCTCCGCCGGAGTGGGCGCGCTGCTGGCCTTGGAACTGACGCACACCGACCTCAGCGTCATCGCCATCATCGGAATCATTCTGCTGATCGGCATCGTGAAGAAGAACGCGATTCTGATGATCGACTTCGCGATCGCGGCCGAGCGCAACGAGGGCAAGAGCTCGCGCGACGCCATTTTCGAAGCCTGCCTGCTGCGCTTCCGGCCCATTCTGATGACCACCATGGCGGCTATGCTGGGCGCATTGCCGCTGGCGCTGGGCACCGGCACCGGATCGGAACTGCGGCGTCCGCTCGGAATCACGATTATCGGCGGATTGCTGTTCAGCCAGATGCTGACGCTTTACACCACGCCGGTGGTTTATCTTTACTTCGACCGGCTGCAGCAATGGCGCGAACGCAAGCGGGCTCAGCGCCGCCAGCGGCTCGGGCGGCATTTCCGAGGACGCAGGAGCCCGTAGGCTCGGAGGTTGAATATTAAGTTAAGAAAATGCGCATGACGAATCAGAATAAAAACCGCGTGTGGTCGTCCGGTCTTATACTGGCCGCGGTGCTCGTTGCCTCGAGCGGATGCGATGGTGGGTCCGAACTATAAACTCCCGCCGGCCCCGTGCCCCGCGGCGTTCAAAGAAAAGCCGCCCGATGGCTGGAAGGAAGCGCAGCCGAGCGACGCCGCGCTCAAAGGGCAAATGGTGGGAGGTTTACAACGATCCGAAACTCAACGAACTCGAAGAGCAGGTAAGCATTTCGAATCAGAACGTGCTGGCGGCCGAAGCCCAATACCGCGCGGCGCGGGCCGCCGTTCAGATGGCTCGTTCGGCTCTATTTCCGACCCTTACGGCCGGCCCCACGGTGGGGGTCAGTCAAGGCTCGGGCGGGGTTTCGTCCAATCAGGTAGCGGCCGCGGAAGGCATTCACACCACCTATCAAATTCCGTTCGATGTCTCCTATCAAGTGGACCTGTGGGGCAGCATCCGGCGCAACGTGCGAGCGAACGCCGAGACCGCGCAAGCCACCGAGGCGCAACTCGAAAACGCCAAGCTCACCTACCAGGCGGACCTGGCGCAGGATTATTTTCAATTGCACGGCACCGATGGCGACATCGCGCTGTTGCAATCCACCGTCGATTCCTACACCGGATTTCTGAAGCTCACGCAGGCCCGGCATGACGTCAGGTATCGCATCCGGCGCCGATGTGGCGCAGGCGGAAACGCAGTTGGATTCGGCCAAGGAACAATTGATCGACTTCGGAGTGGCGCGCGCGCAGTACGAGCACGCCATCGCGATCCTGATCGGCAAAGCCGCCAGCCGAGTTGTCGATCGCGCCCCAGCCGATCAATAACCAGCCGCCGCAGGTGCCTGTTGCGTTTCCCTCCACGCTGCTGGAACGCCGGCCGGACATCGCCATGTCGGAGCGCCAGATGGCCGCGCTGAACGAGCAGGTCGGGAATTGCGGAAGCGGCCTATTATCCATCGCTGACGCTCAGCGCGGGCGCGGGACTTGCCAGTTCCAGCTTCGTGAATCTGTTTACCTGGGCAGGCCGTTTCTGGTCCGCGGGCGCCACGGCGTCCGAAACTTTATTCGACGCCGGAAAACGCCGCGGCCAGGTGAACATCGCGGAGGCCAATTTCGATGCAGGCTATGGCCAATTACCGTCAGACGATACTCACTGCGTTTCAACAAGTGGAGGACAACCTGGCGGCTCTGCGGATTCTGGAGCAGGAAACGGGGGCCACGAATGAAACCGTAAAGGCCGCCCAAACGGCGCTCGACATCACCGTCGCGCAATACAAGGCCGGGACCGCGACGTATCTGCAAGTGGAGACGCAGCAGACGGCGTTATTCGCCGAGCAGGAGGCCCTGGTGAATCTGCTCACGCGGCGCATGGTCTCGAGCGTCCTGCTGGTAGAGGCGCTGGGCGGCGGCTGGGACACTTCGCAGTTGCCGGAAGTCAGCGCCCTATCGGCGAGCGACAAGGCCGACCAAGAGCCAATAGCCAAAAAGCTAAAAACTGATCTTGTCCTTGGCCGCCGCGATCTTTTTGCCGTCCACGCCGTAGATGATCAGCAGATCGCCCCAGGCGTGAAAGTCGCCATGCCGCTCGCGGTATTTCACCACGGCCTCGGCCTCTTCGTTGGTGAGAGCCAGCCCTATGGCGATCTCTTGCGCGGTGGCCTTGTTCACATTGATTTTGGTCGCGTCTTCCACCTTCGGGAAATTCTCGAACAGGTAGGCCGCGATGACGTCGAGCTCGGCTCGCGTGGCCTGTGCGCCGCGATCGCCCATGCGGTAAACAATGGTCTGGTATTCGTCCTTGGTGAAGCGATAGACCGCGATCTCCTCCGCCTTATGGCAGCCGATGCAGGCGCGGAGGATCAATTCTTTGCCTTTGCCGTCGGGAAGATCGGCGGCTCGAAGTGGCGGCATGACAGCAAACCGCCAGGGCGATGCAATCAGCTGCAAGCGCAAACTTCGTTCGACGGCTAACGATGAAAACGGCCTTCCAGAATGCCTTTCGCCAGGATGTGGCCCTGCATCGCCGCCAGAACATCGGCGCGCGTGGCGTCCGGCCCGAGATCCAGCTTGGTGTCCAGCGCGAAGAGTTCAAAGGTGTAGTGATGATAGGGGCCCTGCGGTCCCATGCCCGGTCCCATGAAGCCCACGCCGCCGCGCAGATTCTTGGCGTTGATGGCGCCGTCGTCGAGCTTCGCGTTGGTGGGAACGTTCTGGGGAAGTCCCGTCGCCGTGCCGGGAATGTTGAAGATCATCCAGTGCAGCACGTCGTCGTTCTTCTTCCCAATCGCCACGTCGGGATCGTGCAGGATCAACGCGAAGGTGACGGTGCCCGCCGGCACATGCGTCCACTCCAGTTTCGGCGAAATCGGGTTCGGATCGGCTTGCGTGAACTTGTTCGGAATGACGCCGCCGTCTTCGAAGTCGGGGGAAGTAAGGGTGAGGCCGGGACCTGCGGGACCTCCCTTTCCCTGCCGAAGGCCGAGCCGAGGCTCGCCGCCAAAAACATTGCTCCTACAGTGAGTATTCTCATGAGTGGTTTCCTCCTTGGAATGTATCAGCATATCAGGAAGGCGGAGTGAATTGGGGGCGTAGAGGCCTATTTTTGGACTGGGCACAGGGGCCGTGCTATGATCGGGCTTCTCGCGAAATCAGCGGGAGCAAAGCAACCCTTCGGAGGGGCCGCAATGGCAGTGCGAGCGACGAAGTCTACCCGATAACAAATCTCACAATTCGGCGAACGGGGAGCAGAACTTAGCAGCGCATCTGGCGTTCGAGATGGCGCGCGTGGTGGAGGAAGCCGCCGTCGCGTCCGCGCGCACCATGGGGCAAGGCGACAGCCCGGGTTCCGATCATGCCGCGGTGCAAGCCATGCGGCGCGCTTTTGAGGATGTGCCCATCGCCGGGAACATCGTGATCGGCGAAGGCGAGCGCGATGAAGCGCCCATGTTGTATATCGGCGAGCGGGTGGGCGCCACGCCGCCACCGGGCCTGGAATATCCCGCCGTAGACATCGCCGTGGATCCGCTCGAAGGCACCAATCTGTGCGCCACCGGCGCGGCCAACTCCATCGCCGTGCTGGCGGCTTCGGAAGCCGGCGGTCTGCTGCACGCGCCGGATTGCTACATGGAGAAGATTATCGCGGGTCCCGGATGCCATGGCGCGCTGGACCTGGATGCGCCTCCCGAAGACAATCTCAAGGCCATCGCGAAGCGATTGGATCGCGACGTGGAGGATCTGGTGGTGATGGTGCTGGACCGCCCGCGCCATGAAGAACTGATCGCGAGCATTCGCAAGGCGGGCGCCCGCATCCGTTTGATCAGCGATGGCGATTTGTCGGCCGGAATCGCCGCGGCCGTGAGCGGCGCCGGCGTCCACGCGGTGATGGGAATCGGCGGCGCGCCGGAAGGAGTGATCACCGCGGCCGCCATGCGCTGCCTGCACGGCGAGATGCTGGGGCGGCTGGTGGTGCGCAATAAGGAGATGGAGCGGCGGATGGAGAAGATGGGCATCAGCGATCCGCGCAAGATCTATCGCGCCGAGGATCTGGCGCCCGGCAAAAAGATCATCTTCGCCGCGTGCGGCGTAACGCCGGGGAATCTGCTGCAAGGCGTGCGATTCTTCGGCACCGGGCATCGAACACACTCCCTGGTGATGACGTCGCAGCCGAACACGGTTAGCTTTCGAGATACGGTGCACCTGACCGGCAAACCGGATCGGCGTGGAGTGCGGTTGTTCTAACAGGAATACCGGGAATACCTGGAATACCAGGATCTGGGCGATGAGGAATACCGTAGGGCAGTCATTCCATGAATTCCTCCGAACTCCTTCAGTTCAGCCTCCCCAGCCACCGATGAATCGATCCTAGCTGCTGGGTGATCTGCGCCCGATCCTCGGCGTTGGGCGAGTATTTCAGAGTACAGCTCCAGATCTTTTTGAGCGCTGCGGAATTGGCGCATCCGCAAGCGGGCCACTCCGCGCGCCTTGTAATATTCCGGGTTGCGCGGGAAGGCTTCAATCAGCAGATCGGTCACCGCCACCATCTTGTCGAATTGCTTGCTGCGAAAATAGGCCGAGCGCAAATTGTTCAACATGCGCACCAGGATGTAGCGCGTGCCGACGGGCGCAAGAGCGGTGGCATCGGCGTCCGATCCAGTACGGTCGCGCGCCAGCTTGCCGGCAATCTTCCGGGGCAAGGAGATTGGCCGGAGTGAAACGGATCGATATAGGTTGCGAATTCTCCGTCGTTGTATTGGACGATAAAGTGCCCGGGCAGCCCGACGCCTGAAACCGGCCGGCCCAGGCGGCGCGCCACTTCGATGTAAACCACCGAAAGCGCGATCGGAATTCCGGTGCGGCGATCCAAAACATAGTTGAGGCAACTGTTGCGGGGATCGTTGTAGTCGATTTCGTTGCCGCGGAAGCCAAGATCCCCGAACAAGTAGTCATTGGCCACGCGAACAAACTCGCGGCCATCGGCGGAAGCGGGAAGCCGCGCCGCGATTCCGGATGCGATTCTATCCAGAACCCCGAGGAATGGCTCAGGATCCAGATCCGGCGTCTCGATGGAAGCGATTTCGAGCGCCGCCACGTCCAGCCGGCCCTCCGGCTGGTCCTGAATTGCCGCCCGCAGCGCCTCCATCTAATCGTCAATCCCTTCCCGGGGGCCCCTTCGAATTGGACGCCTTTCGAATTGTGACACCGCGCGTGGCCACTTGCACCGGCAGGATTTCAGCGCCCGCCTTCGCGATCGCGCGCGCCACTCGCTCTTGCGCCCCGCGCTCCACCAGAAAAAAGACGCAGCCGCCCCCGCCCGCCCCGCAGACTTTAGCGCCCAGCGAGCCGGCGCGCCTGGCCAGCGCGATCAAACGATCGATCAGCGGGCGTGGAAATGCCCGGTACGTTCCCCCGGCGATGCGACCAATCCTCGCGCAGCAGGCGGCCGGCTTCGCTCCAATCGGCTTTTTCGACGGCCGCGCGCATGCTCGATGCAATGGAAGCAATGTGCGCCGAAGTTGCGCTGCACTTTGCGATCGCCGTTGATGTAGGCCTTGGTCACTTCCCAATTGTTGATGCCGGAATTGCGGGGCGCGCCGGTATAGCAGAGCACGATGCGGCGATTGAAATCGTCCAGATCCACCGGAATCGCGACACGCCGCACGCCGGCCGCCCCCAGTTCGATGGCGCTGACTCCGCCGTACAGCGCCGGGTAGTAATCCTGCACGCCGGTGGGCACGCGAATGATTTGCGCTTCGACGTTCTGCGCAATCTCGCGGATCTTCTCGCGGCCGTGGCCGCAGCCGGTGAAACGGTTGAGCGCGCTGGCTGTCGCGATCATCAGCGCCGACGATCCGGCAATCCCCGCGCCCGCGGGCGATTCCGAATCGGTTTGTATCGTCGAGACCCGGTGCGCGGGCGGAAAAAGCGCAGCAGGTGGGCCGCGAGCGGCAGGCGCGGGCTGGACCGCTTGGTCCAGCTCGGCCAGCGATCGGTAGCTTTCGGCCGCCTTAAGGTCGGTGGAGCGCAGCCGTGATTTCGGGCGAGTCCAGCGCTTCGATGGCGCAGCGCGTGAACCGGTTGATGGCGAAATTCACGGTGACGGCGCCCGGATGGAAGAGGTACAACGGCCAGATATCGAGGGTGCCGCCAGCCAGGTCAACGCGGCAGGGCGCCTCGGCGATGATTCTCATGCAGAAGCTTTACTATACCGCCTAGGTATCGCCTATGCCGCCGAGGAATCCGACTAATTACCGCCGATGGTATTAGAGATGAGGCGAATTCCCGCCGATAGCAGGCATGATGGGGCGCGTTTTGCTGATCAGGCGCATTGGCATCGACCTCGGCCTGCGGCGCCAAATTCGCCCGTCCGCGGCAGCCTGCGCCGCGCACCAGCAGCCGCCTGCGTCACAACCGCCAGCGCAGGTCGCAGCCGCGGCGGCCAGCAGCCTGATAAAACCGCCGTGCAATCCGCCATGGCGGAATCGCTTGCCAAGCAGCGCGTTGCCGTCATGAAGCAAATCGCTGGAGTAATGGGCAAGGCGCCTACACCGGCGGCGTCCTTCTTTACCGTCCCGTGGGTGGAAACTCCCGTGCCGTTCAGTTCTCCGCCCTGCGATCCTATGCCGGCCGCCGATCTGGACAAACTAGTGGAGCAAAGCGTCCCAGCAGGAAGGCGTAAAGGCGGAGTTGATCCGCGGGGTGATCGCTCAGGAATCGGGCGCCCGGCCATGCGCCGTATCATGGAAAGGGGCGCAGGGGCTGATGCAGCTTATGCCTGCCACCTCCGAGCAATTCGGCGTGAAGGACCCCTTTGATCCACGCCAGAACGTTGAGGCAGGCACCAAGCTGCTGAAGCAATTGCTCACCAAGTACAACAACGACGTCAGTCTGGCGCTGGCGGCCTATAACGCCGGCGAGGGGCGCGTGGATAAGGACGGCGGCGTGCCGCAAATTCCGGAAACTCAGAACTACGTGAACGACATTCAGTCCAAACTGCCCAAGAAATAGGCTTCGGATTATTGTATTTTCAGCTGTTTAGAAGCGGTTGGCTGGGAGCTTACACCTTAAGCTTTTGCTTTGTTCCGACGATAGTCGCAGTTGGGAGCTTGCTGTTTCCCGAGACGATCCCCCATGTCAAGCGCGCACAGACTCAATACTTCGGGCTCGGTTCCCTTAACGTCCATCGTCGCGCCGATTCCGTTCTTTGAAGCGGATGACACCGCGCAAATTCCGGCAACAATTCTGATGGTGGATAGCGAGGAGATTAACCGCCGGCTTGTTGAAGGCCATCTTCAAAACCACGCCTTACACAAATCCTAGAGGCGCATCGGGCGTCCGAAGCAACCGCGCTGCTGCAATCGGAAAAGATCGACCTGGTGATTCTGGACCTGATGCTGCCGGAAATGAGCGGCCCGGAGCTATGCCGCTGGATGAAAGCGCGGCGGTCGACGCAATTGATTCCGGTGCTGATGATCACCAATCTCCAGGGCGTGGAGAACGAGATTGTCGGAATCTCCTCCGGCGCCGACGAGTTTCTGATCAAGCCGCTGCATCCGGCGGTGGTGCGGACGCGGGTGCGCGCCATGCTGCGCAACAAATCGCTCATAGACTCGCTCGAGGAGGCCGAAACCATTCTGCTGGCGATGGCGCAGACGGTGGAGCATCGCGACGAATACACGGGCAAGCATTGCCAGCGGCTGGCGGTGGCATCGGTGATGCTGGGCGAGGCGTTGGGTCTCCCCAGCCAGGACCTTACGGCGCTCTATCGTGGCGGCTATCTGCATGACATCGGCAAGATCGGCATTCCAGACGCGATTCTTTTCAAGCAAGGCCGCCTCACGCAGCGAGGAATGGGAAGTAATGCGGAGCCATCCGCTGCGCGGCGAAGAGATTTGCCGCCCTATGCGGAGCCTGGCGCCGGTATTGCCGATTATTCGCAGCCATCACGAGCGCTGGGATGGATCGGGCTATCCGGATGGACTGGCGGGCGAAGACATTCCGTTGCTGGCGCGCATTCTGCAGGTTGCCGATATCTACGATGCTTTGACTACCGAGCGGCCCTACAAGCCGGCGCTGTCGCCGGACGAGGCGTTCGCCGTCATGGAAGAGGAAGTCCGGCGTGGATGGCGGGATCCTGAATTGGTCCCGCTCTTCGCCAGCACCATTCAGACCAATCCCACGGCGGACCTGACGTCGCTCGAAGCGTCGCTTGAGAACATGCGCACCGCCGTTTCCCGCTGAACCGTTCACCGCTTACGCACGTGCGCGGCTCAGCCACGCTGTATCCTCTTAGGTTGAGCCCTCCAAATCCTGCAGCGCCAGATCGTCTCGTGCGAACAATGCCCGCGCCTGGTGGCCTATCGCGCCGAAGTGGGGCGCGTCAAGCGCCGCGCCTATCGCGATTGGGATTATTGGGCGAAGCCGGTACCGGGCTTTGGCGATCCCCATGCCCGGCTGCTGCTGATCGGGCTCGCGCCCGGGGCCCACGGCGCCAATCGCACCGGCCGCATGTTCACCGGCGACAGCTCGGGCGATTTTCTGTACAAGGTTCTGTTCGCTGCCGGCTTCGCCTCCCAGGCCACCAGCACTTCGCGTGACGACGGGCTGAAGCTGATCAGACGCCTACATCAGCGCGGCGGTCCGTTGCGCGCCGCCGGACAACAAGCCGACCGTCGAAGAGATTCGCACTTGCCGCCCGTATCTGGAGCGCGAACTGGCGCTGCTGGAAAACGTTCAAGTGGTTGTCGCGCTGGGCCGGCTGGCCTTCGATGTATACCTCGGCATCTTGCGCCAGCAGGGCAAGATTGCGCGGCGCTCCGGCGTTCGTCTTCGCTCACGATGGGGAGCATCGAACGGGCGAAGGGCAGCCGCTTGCTGATCAGCTCCTATCATCCCAGCCAGCAGAACACATCCACCGGCAAACTCACTGCGGCGATGTTTCGTGCGGTGTTTCAGCGGGCGCGCCGGCGCCTGAGTTAGCACTTGCGGTAACAGCAGGCGCGAAAAGCGCGGACGCGCAGTATGAAACCCAACCGCGCGCCATCGCGCGGAGCGATGTACGGATTATGGATCCGCATGCGCACCGTGGTGAGACTGGCGGTATTCAGCCAGTCCACCGGAACGTCGTGCTGATAAATCACCTCACCGTCCTTGGCGAAGCGTGCTTGATCCAGCAAATGCCCGTTCACATAAAAGTCGACCACCAGCGGGCCCGTCTGTTTCAAAGTCTCCCGCGGAAGATAGAAGTGCTCCCGGAACACGTGATGCTGAACGGATGAGAGCCGGAACTGCAGCTCGGGTTCATCCAGCGTCCAAAAGCCGTCCGATTTGGGATCTCCCACCAGGACGCCTTTCACAACATATTGCACGGCGCCGGGCTTCCCAATGGTCATCACTTCGCCAAAGGCATAGTCCGGGTTGGCCACTTTCAGCAAGTGAAGTTGCACGCTGAGTGCCGCGTCCGTGTTATCGAGCTCTATATAGTGACCATCCACCAAATCGAAGATATGATCGTAATGCGGCAGGCGATTGAGCGGGATGCGTTGTCCCACCGGGCCGTTTAGATCCGTGAGGAAAAGTTCCGTGTCGCGATAGTACATCCTCAGAAGGAACACCAGGTCCCAAGTAGTATAAGGCGCTGTGGACAAATAAGAGCTTTGCACCGTGCGGCAGAGTGGGATACATCCGTGATAATTGGTCAATCGTGTTCTTGTAAGGCGAAGACTGAGGGTCGGGCGCTTGCGGCCAGTTTCGGAAGTCCAGCATCGAAATTAGCGCTGCCGTGCCAATGAACAGCGCGGCCGCGGCAGCGGTAGGCCACACGGCGTTTGCGGGCGGGACGTGGCCGTGGAGGTCTTCCGAGACCAGCCTGCACAGACTTTCTTTGAACCGCACCAGGCCCACCGCGGCGTAGAGCGCCAATCCAGCCAGCGGCATATAGAGCACGAATCCCACGCGCGCCGGAATGAACGAGACCGGCAGCAGCGTAATGACGAAGAAGAGCAGGCCGAACCAGGCCACGCGAGAGCGCATCCAGAGAGCGATGGCGATGAGCGCCGCGAAAAAACCAGCCACCTGCAGTGGACTCAAGGGCGTGACGCCGAGCGGAAGCGAGGAATTGTTGCGATACAGCAAATCGCCGAGATAGTTGCCGGTATCTTCCATCCAGCGCGCCCCAGTATAGGCCGGAATGTATGCCTCATCTTGGGCAATTCCTGCAGACCCTAGCTTGGCCGGAAGGTAGATCAATACGCACAGTGCGCCCGCGAGCGCTATTCTTCCTTCCTGGAAACACCAGCGGCTGAGTGCGCGAAGGCTACGGAAATTCGGAGTATGGAAGAGCAGTTCGTACACTAGAACCATCACCGGCAACGTCACTCCCATTTCCTTCGAATTGAGAGCGCACACCAGGCAAGCGAGAAATCCGAGCGTTCCCCAAATGCCCAGGAACCGGCCCTGCAAGCCGGGCCCTTAAATAGATCAGCAGCGCCACGAAGAAGAACAGGAAGCAAAAAACGTCGTACATCGACCCGGCGTTGTAGTACAGGTAATCCATCTTGCCGTGAAAACACCACAGCAACGTCGCGATCCCGCCCACTTCCGCCGATCCGCCGATCCGTTTGAATACCAGGTAGGCGAGCCACAGATTTACCAGCATGGCCGCGTAGAACACAATGTAGACCGGGTGGGAATTGAAGCCAAAGATCGAGAACAGCGTCAGGTAAATGATGCCGCCGAAGGGACGATAGGAAGGCGTCCAGAAGAAAATGTTTGCCTTCACCAGCGAGCTGACCGGCTGGCTCCAATAGCCGTAGAGATTCATCAGGTCGTCGCCGGTGTAGTACAGGAGCAGCCCCCGCCACGTGAAAAACAGGAATAAACCGGCGATAAACAGGCCCGCCAGCACCGGCAGCAGTGACTTGCCTTCGCCGCGGGTTATGCCGGGGGGTGTTCCGGGCGTCGCCGCCCGCGTCAGGGATCCTTGCGCCATGCCTGCTGCAGTTTCTCCGCGAAAGGAGAGCCGCTCGCGTTGAACCGTGGTTGGGGATGCTCGGCCGCTGCGGGTGGTTCGGAAGTCCGCGCGGGCGCGGGAGCGGGAGCGGGATCCGAACGCGCTTCACGCACCGGCGTGTCTTCCAAATATTTCGCCTTCTTCAGAATGGAACGCTCCAGCGACGGGCTATAGCCGGTCCAGCAACCTTCGATGCGGCGGTCCTTTTCCTCCAGCGCCCGCATGCACTCCATCTTGGAATCGAGATTGTCCAGATGATGCAGCAGCATCGCTTCGGGAAACAGCGGCACTTTCGGAGAACCATACTCCAGCTCACCGTGGTGGCTGATAATCAGGTGCTCCACTAAAACTCGCAGCTTGGGCGGAAAATCCGGAAGTTGCTGGAGCTTCTCGTGCAAAAGACGCAGGCCGATGACGATATGGCCCAGGAGTTGGCCTTCTGAGCTATAGCCGAAGCTGCGCTCATAGGTTAATTCGGCCACCTTGCCGATGTCGTGTAGCACCGCTCCGGTGAGCAAGAGGTCCGGATCGACGTTGCCATAGTGCAAGGAAGTAAGGTGGCACAACCGGCAGACCGAAAGCACATGCTCGATCAATCCGCCGAGGTATGCATGATGCACGTGCTTGGCGGCAGGCGCCGTGCGATACATGCGCGCCAGCGGTTCATCGTTGAGGAACGCTTCGAGCAGCGCCCGCAGGTGAGGATTGCGCATGGCCGCCACCAGCGCGCGCAATTCCGCGAACATTTCCAGGGGATCGCGTGTGGAGGCGGGAAAAAAGTCGGCGAAATCGACGTCCGCGTCCAGCACCCGGGCCATCTTGTGCACCGTCATCTGCAAACGGTTTTGGAAGATCTGCAGCAGGCCTTTTACTTTTACGAAATCGTCGCGCTCGAAGGTGTCCACCACTTCCACCACGTTGTCCCACATTTTGGCGTCTACTTCGCCGGTGCGGTCGCCCAGCAGCAGCGAAAGGTAGGGTTCGCCGGACTTCTTTTGCCTTACATCTTTGCCGTGAACGAGAAATGTAGTGGTGAAAAGCTGGTTCGGCTTTAGATCGCTAAGGTAGGGCGATTTCATAGAAACCGGACACCCTTACTGCGCCGACGAACTGGTGGCCGTGGTCATGGTTCCGGGAACCGGGATGCTCCACAGCAGCCTCTTGTGCCGGGTTCTGCTCTCCACTTCTTCCTTCTTCACGGTTTCAGGTCTGAGCTGCGCGGGATCCACCCAGGCGGTGTCCTTGCCGCCCGCCGCGCCGGTGTCGATGTAGTCGGCCTTGATTTCGAGGAAAGCGTCCTTGCGCAGCTTAGTGAGATATTCGCGAACCGCGGCGTCCAGCTTGGGCGCGAGAAGTATCTCGGTGATCCGGTTCTCCACTTCGGACAAGTCGGCTTGACCGGCCTTCTGATGGTCTTCCACCCGCAGAATAAGAAATCCGGTAGGCACTTTGATCGGATCGGTGATGTAGCCCTTGGGCTGGTTCCAGACTGCGTCTTCCAGATTGCCGCTGAGCATGCCCTTTTTGAAGGGGGCCGGAAACTCGCCCATGCTCTTGTTGGTGGCGGAATCGGAATTGTCTCGAGCCATTTCCGCGAATCGCTCGCCCTTGCGCGCGCGCGCCACCAGATCCTTGGCTTTCTTCTCCGCCGCCGCCACACCCGCGGCATCCTTGCCTTCAGTGGAAATCAGGATTTCCTGCAGGATGATCTGCTCTTCGCGCACGAACTCCGTTTTGTGCTCGTCGTAAAACTTTTCCAAATCCTCGTGCTTGATCGACATCTTCTCGCTGACTTCCTCGCGAATCACGCGTTGCGTCAGGAACTGAGTCTTCATCTCCTGCTTGTAGTCTTCAAACGACATGCCGCTCTGTTCCTTGACGTAAGCTTGGAACTTCTCAGGGTCGGCAATCTTGGAATCCGATTGGATCGCGCTCATTCGCTTGCTGACTTCGCTGTCCACGTTGATGTTGAGATCTTTGGCCTTCTGGGCCAAAATCAACTGATCGATGCGGTCACGCAGCAGGTTCTTCTCCCGCGCCGTCAATTGCTTTTCCAGATCGTCGCCCACCACGCCGGCGGCGCGCAGAGTCTCGATGAGTTCCCTGCGGCTGCGATCCAGATCTCCTCGCGTGATAATGTCGCCGTTACATTTGGCCACGATCTCTTCCACCACCGCCGTGTCAGCCGCGGCTAAGCTAAGGGCGAACGCGGCGCTAAATCCAAGCACCAGGAGCGGCACAAACAACTTCATACTCTCCATTATGGACGAAAGAGTGCGGCTTGTGGTTGTGGGCTAAACTAGGACTGGGGAGAGCATCTAACAAGCGATGGCAACGCCCACCCGCGTCCAGACTCCAGTGGATATTTCGCTCTCGCCCGAGCAGCTGATCCGGGCCTATCGCGCGATGTACATGGCGCGTCGGCTGGACGATCGCGAGATCCTGCTGAAACGGCAGAACCGTATCTTCTTTCAGATCAGCGGCGCGGGACACGAAGCGGTGCAGGCGGCGGCGGGACTGGTCTTCCGGCCCGCGCACGACTGGTTTTATCTTTATTATCGCGACCGCGCTCTGGCGCTGACTCTGGGCGTGACGGCCGAGCAAATGCTCCTGGCCGCGGTGGGCGCGGGGATCGACCCGGCGTCGGGCGGCCGGCAGATGCCTTCCCATTGGACCGATGCCGCGCTGCACATCGCCTCGCGGTCGTCGGCCACCGGCACGCAATATCTGCAAGCCGCCGGTTGCGCGCAGGCTTACCGCTATCTGGATCCCGATTCCGACGAGGTGACCCTGGTTTCGAGCGGCGAGGGCGCTACCAGCGAAGGCGAGTTTTGGGAAGCTTTGAATGCGGCCAGCCTGGAGAATCTGCCGCTGGTGTTTCTGATCGAAGACAACGGCTACGCCATCTCCGTGCCGGTGGAGAAGCAGACCGCGGGTGGGAATGTCGCGCAGTTAGTCTCCGGATTCCCGAATCTGAAGCGCATCGAAGTGGACGGAACGGACTTCGTCGCTTCCTACAGGGCGCTGAGTGAAGCCGCGGCCTATGCGCGGGAGCGGAAGGGTCCGGCGCTGGTGCATGCCACCGTGACGCGGCCGTATTCGCATTCCCTTTCCGACGTGGAGCGCGACTATAAGACCAAAGCCGAGCGCGAAGCCGAAGAATTGCGTGATCCGCTGCTGCGCTTCCCCGAATGGCTGATCGCGGAAGGCATTCTCGACCGGCAGGGATTGCAGGTGATCGTGCAGGAGGTGGATCAGGAGATCCAGGAGGCTACCGACCGCGTGTTGCGTGCCGATCCCCCTCCCAAAGGTTCGGCCCTCGAATATCTTTATTCGGACCGGGTTGACCCCACGTCGCCCGAATTCGACGCCGAGCCGCAATCGAGCGGCGAACTGCGCACCATGGTGGACGAGATCAATATGACGCTGCATGAAGAGATGCAGCGCAATTCGCGCATCGTCGTGTTCGGCGAAGACGTGGCGGATTGCAGCCGTGAAGCCAACCTGGCGGAAGTGAAAGGCAAGGGCGGCGTCTTCAAAACGACGGCCGGGCTACAGATCAAATTCGGCAGCGACCGCTGCTTTAACAGTCCGCTGGCGGAAGCCGGCATCATCGGCCGGGCCATCGGAATGGCCGAGCGCGGCCTGAAACCGGTGGTGGAGATTCAGTTCTTCGATTACATTTGGCCGGCCATGATGCAGTTGCGCGCCGAACTGGCCACGCTGCGCTGGCGTTCGCACAACGCCTTCAGCGCGCCGGTGGTGGTGCGGGTCCCCATCGGCGGCTACCTGAACGGCGGCGCGATTTATCACAGCCAATGCGGCGAAGTGATTTTCACGCACATTCCCGGGCTGCGCGTGGTGATGCCATCCAATGCCCTGGACGCGTGCGGGCTTTTGCGGACCGCCATCCGCTCCGACGATCCAGTGCTGTTCCTGGAACATAAGAAGCTTTATCGCGAGCTGTACAATCGCTCGCAGCATCCCGGCCCCGACTACACCATCCCCTTCGGTAAAGCGAGCGTGGTGAAGAGCGGCCAAAGCCTGACGGTGGTGACCTACGGCGCGGTGGTGCAAAAGATGTTGCAGGCGGCGCTGCTGGTGGAGCAGCGCAATCCGGACAAGACCATCGAGGTGATCGATCTGCGCACGCTCTCGCCGTACGATTGGGAGACCATCCGAACGTCGGTGGAGAAGACCAATCGCGTGATGGTGGCGCACGAAGATTGCTTGTCGTGGGGCTATGGCGCGGAAATCGCGGCGCGCATCGCGAACGAGCTGTTCGATCGACTGGACGCCCCGGTAGGCCGCGTGGGCGCGTTAGATACCTGGGTGGGCTACAACCCGCAGCTGGAGAATGAAATCCTGCCGCAGACGGAGAACCTGGCGGCGGAAGCGGAGAGGTTGTTGCAGTTCTAAAGCCGCAGTTCTAGCGCCGCTTTCGTCGAGCTTTCGCTTCGATGTATGTGGAAAATTCTTTTCCCGGAGACGCGATTTCAAATCGTAGGCTGACCTGATCGTGCCCCGCCTTGAGATAGGTGAGCCGGTAGCGCGGTTCCAACGTTGAGGCTTCATTCAGAAACTGAACGCTGTTCCCGTCACCCGCCGGCGCCACCGTGTAATGAATCGTGTGGCCCTCATTATCGAAGTAAATAGCGCGAAGCTTAGCGTCGCCGGTATCTTGATAAATGATGGTCAAGTCCGTATGCGAGTAGGCTGGCTTGTCCTTGGTGGCGGGATAATTCGCGTAATTCTTCCGAATCAGGATTCGGCCATCTTGATCGGGCAGAAACGAAAACCCGCCCTGGCCCTGCCCCGGCGCGCCACCGCCTTCGCCCACCCATTCGCCAATCACCCAGCCAATGCATCACGAATGAGTTCGGCCTGGCTGCGCCCCTGCGTTTCCGCCATTTGCCGGAGAGCGAGCACGGTATCGGAGTCGAGATAGACGGTGGTCTTCGTCATGCCATATAGGTACCATATGTGGCACCGGGACAAGGGGGTCAGCGAAAAACAAAAGCCCCGGACTCGGTTCGCACCGGCCGGGGCTTCGTGTTTGGCGCGCACAATGCATTCGCTGTGCGCTTTGTTTAATCGGGCAACGTCCTACTCTCCCACACACTCGCGCGTGCAGTACCATCGGGGCTGCAGGGCTTAACTTCCGTGTTCGGGATGGGAACGGGTGGGACCCCTGCGCTACAATCACCCAAAAGTGATAATGACGAGAAAATCTTGAATATTGATGGGCAACAGCGATTAGAACTTGTATTTGTATCTACAGTACATTTTATGGTCAAGCCGAACGGGCTATTAGTAACGGTAAGCTCAACGTATTACTACGCTTACACATCCGTCCTATCAACGTGGTAGTCTTCCACGGCCCTTCGTAGGGTATTATCCCTTGGGAGATCTCATCTCGAGGAAGGTTTCGCGCTTATATGCCTTCAGCGCTTATCCTGACCCAACTTCGCTACCCAGCTATGCCACTGGCGTGACAACTGGATCACAAGAGGTTGGTTCATCCCGGTCCTCTCGTACTAAGGACAAGCCCTCTCAAATCTCCTGCGCCCACAACAGATAGGGACCGAACTGTCTCGCGACGTTCTGAACCCAGTTCACGTACCGCTTTAATAGGCGAACAGCCTAACCCTTGGGAGCTTCTACACCCCCAGGATGCGATGAACCGACATCGAGGTGCCAAACCGGAGCGTCGATGTGAACTCTTGACTCCGATCAGCCTGTTATCCCCGGCGTACCTTTTATCCGTTGAGCGATGGCCCTTCCATACAGAACCACCGGATCACTAAGTCCTGCTTTCGCACCTGCTTGACTTGTAGGTCTCGCAGTTAACCTGGTTTATGCCTTTACACTCGACCTCTGATTTCCAAACAGAGTGAACCAAGCTTCGAGCGCCTCCGTTACAATTTAGGAGGCGACCGCCCCAGTCAAACTACCCGTCTACCAATGTCCTTCTCCCGGATCACGGGAGTAAGTTAGAATCACAGAATGCTCAGGGTGGTATCTCACCGTTGGCTCCCCCGAAACCAAAATCCCGGGTTCAAAGCCTCCCACCTATTCTGCGCAGAGCACCCCATAATTCATTGATAGAGTATAGTAAAGGTGCACGGGGTCTTTCCGTCTTGCTGCGGGCATCCGGCGTCTTCACCGGAACCACAAGTTCGCCGGGCGAATTGTTGAGACAGTTGTCAGATCGTTACGCGATTCGTGCAGGTCGGAACTTACCCGACAAGGAATTTCGCTACCTTAGGACCGTTATAGTTACGGCCGCCGTTCACTGGGGCTTCAGTTCAAAGCTTCGCCTTGCGGCTAACCTCTCCCTTTAACCTTCCAGCACCGGGCACGCGTCAGCCCCTATACGTCGTTTTCGACTTAGCAGAGACCTGTGTTTTTGTTAAACAGTCGCCTGACACCATTCACTGCGGCCTCCATTGCTGGAGGCACTCCTTATCCCGAAGTTACGGAGCTATATTGCCTAGTTCCTTAACAATCCATCACCCGAGCGCCTGAGTATATTCTACTCGTCCACATGTGTCTGTTTGTGGTACGGGTACCTAACTCTCCCACGAGGATTTTCCCGGCAGACGACCTGGCGGGTTTACCTATCCAGATCTCACTTCATCCAGGATTGAAACCATTGCGCACCTGGACTTACGCGCTGCGTCCCCCCGCTTTCGACGAGTTTTGGTAGTTACGGAATGTTAACCGTATGTCCATCAGCTACGCCTTTCGGCCTCGCCTTAGGCCCCGACTAACCCTGAGCGGATTAACCTTTCTCAGGAAACCTTAGACTTGCGGCGACCAGGGTTCTCACCTGGTTTCTCGCTACTTATGCTGGCAGAGTCTCTTCCTAACCGTCGAACGCTCCTCTCGGTACGTCTTCAGTCCAGTTAAGAATGCTCTCCTACCACCCAGATGCTTGCGCATCGGATCCATAACTTCGGTATCATGCTTGAGCCCCGTTGGATTGTCGGCACCGGGTTCCTCGACCAGTGAGCTATTACGCTTTCTTTAAAGGATGGCTGCTTCTAAGCCAACCTCCTGGCTGTCTGAGGCGCCCGACTTCCTTTCCCACTTAGCATGAATTTAGGGACCTTAGTTGATGGTCTGGGCTCTTCCCCTTTCGACAACGAAGCTTAGCCCCCGCTGTCTGACTCCCGTGTTACTCATTAACGGCATTCGAAGTTTGGTTGAATTCGGTAACCTGGGAAGGCCCCTAGTTCATCCAGATCTCTACCACCGTCACGGACCACACGAGGCTAGCCCTAAAGCTATTTCGGAGAGAACGAGCTATCACGGAATTTGATTAGCCTTTCACCCCTACCCTCAGCTCATCCAAGCTGTTTTCAACCAACACTGGTTCGGACCTCCAGTCGCTGTTACACGACCTTCATCCTGGCCAAGGGTAGATCATCCCGCTTCGCGTCTAATCCCAGCGACTGAACGCCCTATTCAGACTCGCTTTCGCTGCGGCTCGCTTTCGCTTAACCTTGCCACTGAGATTAACTAGCCAGCTCATTATTCAATAGGCACGATGTCAGGCATTCCGGTCCTCTTGCGATTTCCGGCATAGCCCTCCAACTGCTTGTAAGCATGCGGTTTCAGGTACTATTTCACTCCCCTCGCAGGGGTTCTTTTCACCTTTCCCTCACGGTACTAGTTCACTATCGGTCGCAAGTGAGTATTTAGCCTTACCGGATGGTCCCGGTGGATTCTCGCAGGGTTTCACGTGCCCCGCGATACTTAGGAGCCACTCGAAGCTAGGATTGCATTTTCATATACGGGGCTGTCACCCTCTATGGCCGGCCTTTCCAGACCGTTCTATTAACACTTCCCTATAACCTCTTTACACTAAGTGACCTATGACCGGTTTCCCGGCCACCTGCCACTTAATGTTTGTGGTCCTGCAACCCCAGGCTCTCCTTTCGAATTACCTGGTTTAGGCTATTCCGAGTTCGCTCGCCACTACTATCGGAATCACGGTTGTTTTCTTTTCCTCTGGGTACTGAGATGGTTCACTTCCCCAGGTTCGCCTCGCATCCCTATGTATTCAGAATGCGATAACTGTTGTTCGCAACAGTTGGGTTTCCCCATTCGGACATCTCCGGATCACGGATTGCTTGCATCTCCCCGAAGCTTATCGCAGCTGGTCACGTCCTTCATCGCCTACTTGCGCCAAGGCATCCACACGCATGCTCTTAGTAGCTTGACCATAAAACTTACTCTAGACACAAACTTACTACTAATCGCCTTAAACTTACATTTTTACTAGCGCTCCACGCCGTATATTGGCTGCACGGCGTGATTGCAACTTGTGTTGCCCATCAATATTCAATTGTCAAAGATCAAAGACTTCTCTTCAGAAGCCAGGAGTCAAAACCGCTCGCGGTTTCTACTCCTGAATTCTGAACTGTTATTAGCGATTGGCCGTTGGCGATTTGCCAAAAACTAACAGCCAATGGCGCGTTCGCATTCGCGAACGCTTTTGGTGGGCCTGGGTAGAGTCGAACTACCGACCTCACCCTTATCAGGGGTGCGCTCTAGCCAGCTGAGCTACAGGCCCGGATGAAACCGGATCGCGGCTCCAAACTGGTGGAGCTGGTCGGGATCGAACCGGCGACCTCCTGAATGCAAATCAGGCGCTCTCCCAGCTGAGCTACAGCCCCTGGTTGGCCGTTAGCTGATTGGCTTTTAGCTATTGGCTAAAACTACGTGCCAATCAAGCCAATCGCCAATCACGCAACCCCAATTTTGTTATCGAGGCCGATTGGACGCTGCTGGCCGGCACCTGGCCGAACCAACAAAGTAAGTCGCAGAACCTAAGTGGAGATCCGAATCGGATTTGGACTGGAAAGGCTATTACTTACTGACCGTTTTGCGTCTTACTGAAAAGCTCACGGCTCGGCTTTCGCCGATTCGGTAACTCCAGCCACTTTCTCTCTTAGAAAGGAGGTGATCCAGCCGCAGGTTCTCCTACGGCTACCTTGTTACGACTTCACCCCAATCATGAGTCATACCTTGGGCCGCTGCCTCCCTTGCGGGTTAGCATACAGACTTCTAGTACAACCCACTTTCGTGATGTGACGGGCGGTGTGTACAAGGCCCGGGAACGTATTCACGCTATCGTTCTGATATAGCATTACTAGCGATTCCAGCTTCATGCAGGCGAGTTGCAGCCTGCAATCCGAACTGAGGACGGTTTTTGGCGATTAGCTCCCCCTCGCGGGTTGGCAGCGCTTTGTACCGCCCATTGTAGCACGTGTGTGGCCCTGGACATAAAGGCCATGATGACTTGACGTCATCCCCACCTTCCTCCAACTTATCGCTGGCGGTCTCCTGAGAGTTGCGCCTTACGGCATGCCAACACAGGACAAGGGTTGCGCTCGTTGCGGGACTTAACCCAACATCTCACGACACGAGCTGACGACAGCCATGCAGCACCTCGACTCCAGTCCCTTGCGGGAAGTCCCTGTTTCCAAGGATGTTCTAAAGCCGTTCGAGCCCAGGTAAGGTTCTTCGCGTTGCGTCGAATTAAACCACATGCTCCACCGCTTGTGCGGGCCCCCGTCAATTCCTTTGAGTTTCAGCCTTGCGACCGTACTCCCCAGGCGGCATACTTAACGCGTTAGCTCCGGCACGAACCGAATGAACGGCTCACACCAAGTATGCATCGTTTAGGGCGTGGACTACCAGGGTATCTAATCCTGTTTGCTACCCACGCTTTCGTGTCTCAGCGTCAGTGATGGTCCAGAAAGCCGTCTACACCGCAGGTGTTCCTCCTGATATCTACGCATTTCACCGCTACACCAGGAATTCCGCTTTCCTCTCCCATACTCAAGCCCTCCAGTTTTCGGCGCACCCTCCCAGTTAAGCCGGGAGATTTCACACCGAACATAGAGAACCGCCTACACACTCTTTACGCCCAGTAATTCCGAACAACGCTTGCTGCCTACGTATTACCGCGGCTGCTGGCACGTAGTTAGCCGCAGCTTCTTCTCCGGGTACCGTCATTATCGTTCCCGTCGAAAGAGCTTTACACCCCGAAGGGCTTCATCGCTCACGCGGCGTCGCTGCATCAGAGTTTCCTCCATTGTGCAAGATTCCCCACTGCTGCCTCCCGTAGGAGTCTGGCCCGTGTTTCAGTGCCAGTGTGGCCGTGTGCCCTCTCAGGCCGGCTACCGATCATTGCCTTGGTAGGCCATTACCCTACCAACTAGCTAATCGGCCGCGGACTCCTCTCTCAGCGCCATTGCTGCTTTCCCTTTGCAGGCTTATGCGGTATTAGCCCCGGTTTCCCAGGGTTATTCCCCACTAAGAGGTAGATGATCCACGTGTTACTCACCCGTACGCCACTTTACTCATGGATTGCTCCACTTTCTCGTGCGACTTGCATGTGTTAAGCGCGCCGCCAGCGTTGATTCTGAGCCGGGATCAAACTCTCGTTTGATCTTGTGAGACTCCCGACCTTCGCCCACCCCACCCTATTTCGAGCGAAGCAGACTCAACCGGTTATATCGACTCGGTTTTACTCAAAGTTCTGACGAACATTACTTCTGCGTCCAACCAGATTGTCAAAGATCTGCGTAGCTAGCCAGACGATCCCCGTTTGCACGGAAAAGACCCAACCAACTACCGGCCTCGAAAGCCGTTTGGCCCGAGCGTCATTTTTGACAATGCGCAGCCCGAACCGAAATTCTTGGGAAACTGAAAGAACTACCTGACAGGAGATGAGGCGTTACTGCTTCTGCTACCTGCCGAAACTGTATCCGTCGCTTGAACTGCAGCAACGATACTCGCCCGGTGGCCACCGCCACTCCGGACTTTCGTCTTGAAAACTTCTCAAGACGACCTTGATCAGAATAACAAACCTGGCAGGTCTTGGCAACAGGTAAAGATAAAAAAATTGCGATGCCCGACTGTTTCTTGCAAGCCTAAGAAAAGAAACTATATTACAGACTCATCCAACAGCTCTTGAGAAGCACACAATCTGCCGATAGACTACTTCAGAAGTCATCCTTCATGCCTTCCACCACCAAAGTACTCGTTGCCGACGATCACGGCGTAGTCCGCAAGGGCCTTCAATTCCTGCTCCAAACCGACCCCTCCATCGAAGTGGTCGGCGAAGCCTGCGACGGCCGCGAAGCCGTGCGCCTGACCGAGCAGCTCTCCCCCGACGTGGTTGTCATGGATATTACCATGCCCCAGCTCAACGGGATCGACGCTGCCTCTCAGATCGTGAAACGCGATCCCAATGTCGGCGTGATCATGCTTGAGCATGCACTGCGATGAGACCTTCCTGGTCCGCGCCCTGGCGGCCGGCGCGCAAGGCTATCTCCTCAAAGACTGCGCCGAAGCCGACCTGCTCCAGGCCGTCCGCTCGGTAGCTAGCAAGAAGCTCTTCTTCAGCCCTTCCATCACACAGACGCTGCTCGAAGATTACATGCGCCAGATGCAGAGCGAAGGGCTGGAGGATTCCTACGACCTCCTCACCGACCGCGAGAAGGAAGTCCTGCAGCTTCTGGCCGAGGGCAAGTCGAACAAAGAAGCCGCTTCGCTCCTCACGGTCAGCCTTTACACCATTGAAACCCACCGCAGCCGATTGATGCAGAAACTGAATCTGCACTCCACCGCCGACATCGTGCTTTACGCCGTCCGCAAACGCATCATTCAGTAACTGCTCGTAACAATACCGGCCGGTTCGGATCACATTAGTGCGTGCGCTGGTTCACTACCGTCTCCGTCATCATCCTTTCGCTCCCGGCGCCTGCGCCCGCCTACTCTGTCCTCACCCACGAAGCCATCATTGATTCAAGCTGGCCGCAAAACCTGCGTCCGCTGCTTCTCAAGCGTTTTCCCAACGCTACCGAGGACCAATTGCGCGAAGCGCACGCCTACGCCTATGGCGGCGCCATCATCCAGGACATGGGCTACTATCCCTTCGGCAGCAAGCTTTTCAGCGATCTGGTCCATTACGCGCGCAGCGGCGATTTTGTGCTGGCTCTGCTCAAGGATGCCCAGGATTCGCAAGATCTAAACGACTACGCCTTCGCCCTTGGCGCCCTCGCTCATTACGCCGCCGATAACCTCGGCCACCCAGTCGCGGTGAATCGCACCGTGCCCCTGGTATATCCCAAGCTCCGAGCCAGGTTCGGCCCTGAGATCACCTACGAAGATAATCCCTCCGCGCATCTGAAAACCGAGTTTGGATTCGACGTCATCGAGGTGGCTCGCGGCCAATATGCCAACGACGCCTATCACGAATTTATCGGATTCAAGGTGGCCAAGCCGCTATTGGAGCAGGCTTTCGAAGAGACCTATTGCATTCCTCTCAAGAGCTTATTCACCAGTCTCGATCTGGTGCTGAGCAGCTATCGGTTCTCCGTCAGCCAGGCGGTTCCCGAAATGACGAAGGCGGCGTGGGCAGCCAAGAAGAAAGACATTCTAACCTTGCAGGCGGGCATGACCCGCCGACGCTATGTTTATCACGTCTCGGTGGCCGCGTATCAGAAAGATTGGGGAGACAAATATGTGCGGCCCGGAGCAGGCGCGCGCTTCCTGGCATTTCTCTTTCGGTTGATTCCCAAAGTCGGTCCGCTTAAGGTTTTCTCTTTCAAAATCCCGCCCCCCGCCGCCGAGAAAATGTTCCTTGCCAGTATCGACGACAGCGTTAAGCGTTATAAGGAGCTTCTCGCGAACACGAGTGATAACGGCCTTCAGCTTCCCAACGAGAACTTCGACACCGGAAAGCCCACTCGAATGGGCGACTACCATCTCGCCGACGATACCTACGCCAAGCTGCTCGAACGTTTCGACGGTCACCTCAATGAGGTTTCTGATTCAATGCGAGCAAACCTTCTCCGGTTCTACGGCGCGTCTGGAAGTCCTGCTTCAGAGAAGGCTGGATCGATACTGGCCTCGTTGCGCACCAACTCGGCAACCAATAACTAGACCGCGGTCTCGCTCGGGACTTTATCGCTCGCCGCGTTTTCGCGCTGTAGCGGAAGCACCACCTCAATCCGGGTCCCTTTGCCAGGCTCCGATTGAATGGACAACTGTCCGCACAGCTCGCGCACGCGCTCCGTGATGCCGAGCAAGCCAAGGCCCTGCGCTACGCCGCCATGTTGGTCGAATCCCACGCCGTCGTCTTCCACCAGCACGGCGAGTTTGCCATTGGAATCCTCCAATTTGACGTGGATATTCTTGGCTTGCGCGTGGCGCGCGCAGTTGGTGAGCCCTTCCTGCACGATGCGATAAAGATACGTCCGGTGCGGATCCGGAACATCCCGCAGATCTCCATCCACTTCCAATCGAATGGGCGTGTTATAGCGTCTGGAATACTCGCGCGCCTGCCACTCCAGCGCGGGCCCCAGGCCAAGCACGTCCAGCATGGCCGGCCGCAATCCCATCGCGATGTCGCGCGTCGACCGCAGCGTGCTTTCGGCCAGCTTCTTGGCCTGATCCAGATGCGGATCGGTCTCCCCGCCCTGGGTCCCTCGCCCCCGCTCCAGATTTCCCAGCTCCATGCGCAGCGCCGTCAGCAATTGCCCGATTTCATCGTGCAACTCCCGCGATAGCGCCTTTCGCTCCTGCTCCTGGGACGAGACCAACTGTTGCGAGAGATGCCGGAGACGTTCTTCGGCCCGCTCGCTTGCCTTCTGATGGGCCGCGGATTCCTTCTCGAGCGACGAGATCCGGAACACGCTGGCCCCCGCGATGATCGCCCCCAGCACCAACGCCGTCAGCATGGTCTCCCAAATGTCGTTTTGCAGATGCACCACCGACTCGCTCAGTTCCCGGCGGCGCGCTTCGAAATTCTCCTCGTTCAGCTTCCCCAGCTCTTCGGCGATGGCAAAAATGGGCATGGTCTCCGATCCGAAGCCATCATCCATGAACCGGGCTCTGGTTTGCGCCGGGGGCCGCTGGAACTCCGCCCCCACGGTCTTCAGATAAGCCTCCAGTGCGTTCTCCAACCGCTCCACGGGCCGGCTGCTGTGTTGCGGCCGCAACGACTTCAGTTGTGCCAGGCTTCGCTCGGTGGCGGCGCGCAAACCGGCCAATTGGACTGCGTACGCGTTGGCCGAAGCATCCCGCTCGAGCAAACGGTCACGCCGCAGAACAGCCACTCGCGACGTGTCCGAGCGGATGCTCTCCACCACGTTCTCGATCTGGCGGTAAGTATCCTCCACCGCCAAGATCTGCTGGTGAATCCGGCGTGTCTCCTGGATGCTCGCCACACCCGACAAGCCTATGATAATTAACAGGAATCCTAGGCCGAACACCGACACCGGCCAAATGCTTTGCGGGACGTTCTTCATCTAGGTGCAAGCCCCCGTGTACTATCGACGGGATTGTTCCACTCCGTTAGCCGGTTCGTCTGAACTTTGTCCAACATTGCCCGTACCATAACAGTATGAGCAGCCTGCTTTCGGACCTTCGTCACTCCCTCCGCGTTCTGACCGCCAATCCCGGATTCACCACCGTCGCCGTGGCCGCTCTCGCGCTCGGCATGGGCGCCAATACCGCGATTTTCTCCGTGGTTAACGCGGTGTTGCTCGCACCGCTACCCTATCCCCACTCCGAGCGCATCATGCGCATCGAACGCGGATTCAAGGGCGACGTCGGCGACTCGGTCTCCATCCCCAAATTCATGGCATGGAAGAAGGCCAACCAGACTTTCCAGGCTATGGCTCTCTACGATTTCTCTGGGCCAGGCTTGAACCTCGGCTCGGGTGACCGTCCTCAGCCGATTAAAGGCATTCACGTCTCCGCTGAGTATTTCGAGGTCTTCGGCGTCTCGCCCGCCTTTGGCCGGTCCTTCCTGCCACAAGAGGATCAGCCCAACGGACCCAAGGCCGCCGTCGTGAGCAACGATCTCTGGCGAAACCGGTTCGGAAGCGACCCCTCACTCATCGGCAAGGCGATTCTACTCGGCGGCGATCCCTACACGGTGATCGGAATACTCCCCGCTACGTTTCATTCCGATCCTCCCGCCGACGTTTTCATTCCCATGCAAGCCGATCCTGATAGCACCAATCAAGGCCACTATCTGCTCGCCGCCGGACGCCTCAAGCCCGGAGCCACTCTGGACTCGGCGAAAGCCAATATGGTGGTGGCGGGCGAGCAATTCCGCACGGCCAATCCCAAGTGGATGGACAAGAGCGAAAGCGTTGCGGTAGTTCCCTTGCGCGACGCGGTGGTGGGTGATGTTCGCCTGGCTCTCCTGATCCTGGTGGGAGCCGTCGGCTTCGTCCTGCTCATCGCCTGCGCCAACGTCGCCAATCTCCTGCTCGCCCGCGCCGCTGGACGCCAGCGCGAACTTGCGATCCGCACCGCCGTCGGCGCCAGCCGCGGCCATTTGATCAGGCAGCTGCTCACCGAAAGCGTTCTACTCTCGACCATTGGTGGAGTGTTCGGCTTGCTCATCGGAGCCTGGAGCGTACCGCTGCTGCTGGCCGTCAGCCCCGGCAATCTCCCCCGGATTAACGACGAGGGCCACGTCGCTTCAGTTGTATCCGCCCTGGACTGGCATGTGCTCGCCTTCACATTCGCGATTGCGCTCCTGACCGGCGTGCTCTTCGGCCTGTTGCCGGCCCTGCGAATTTCCAAGCTCGATGTGAATTCGGTTCTGAAGGAAGCCAGTAGCCGTTCCGGCACTGGACTGCGCCACAATCGGGTGCGCAGCATATTGGTGGCTGCCGAAATGGCCCTGGCCGTCATCTTAGTGGCCGGCGCCGCTCTGATGATCCGCACGTTTGTCGGATTGCGCTCGGTCCAGCCCGGTTTCGACCCGCACAACGTCATCACGATGCAAACGTCGTTAAGTGGCGGCCGGTACGATAGCGCCGCCAAGGCCGAAAACATGACTCGGCAGGTGGTGGAACACATCGAAGCGCTGCCGGGAGTGCGCGCGGCCGCGGCCACTGTCATGCTGCCGGTCGACAGCCTTGGTCTCGACCTGCCGTTCAACATCGACGGCCGCCCGCCCGCCAAGGGCAATTTGTACAACGGCGACGAGCTATGGCGTTTTGGGAGTCCTCACTATTTCAGTGCGCTGCGAGTGCCTTTTTTGCGGGGCCGCGCCTTCGACCAACGCGATACGGGAAATTCAGCCCGCGTGGTGATCATCAACGACGCGTTCGCCAAGAAATATTGGCCCAAGGCCGACCCGCTCGGCCAGCGCATCACCATCGGCAAAGGACTCGGCCCGGAGTTTGAAGAGCCGTCGCGTGAAGTTGTCGGGGTGGTGGCGAATATTCGGGAAATGGGCCTCTCTGGTGGCGATCGGCCTGTGATGTACGTCCCCCAGAGCCAGATTACCGACGGGCTCATCAAACTCGCCAATAACGTCATCCCGCTCAACTGGATCATTCAAACCGCCGGTGATCCATCCTCGCTCAGCACCGCCATCCAGCACGAAATCCGGTCCGTAGACAGCCAGTTGTCGGCTTCCAAAATCCGCACCATGGACCAGGTCATTTCGGAATCCACCGCGCGCCAGAACTTCAACATGCTGCTGCTTACAATTTTCGCCGGCCTGGCGCTGTTGCTCGCAGCCATCGGAATTTATGGCCTGATGTCTTACACCGTGGAGCAACGAACCCAGGAAATCGGCATCCGCATGGCGCTGGGTGCTGACCGCGGCGATATGCTCAAGCTGGTGGTGCGCCAGGGCATGCTGCTCACCGGCATCGGCGTTGTCATCGGCCTCGCCGCTTCTTTCGGCCTCAACCGCTATTTAGCCAGCTTGTTGTTCGGCGTGAAAGCCACAGATCCGGTCACTTACGCCGCCGTGGCGGCAATCCTGGTTTCCGTCGCGCTGCTGGCCTGCTACATTCCCGCCCGCCGCGCCACGAAAATCGACCCTCTGGTCGCGTTACGATACGAGTAACACGAAGAAATTATTTTTTATCGGCGTTCATCTGTGTTTATCGGCGGCCATTGTCTTGCCTTCTGCTCGCGCCGTTGAGCCTCCGACATTCGCTCACGATATCGCGCCTCTGGTCTACGAAAAATGCGCACAGTGCCATCATCCCGGCGCAGCCGCCCCGTTCTCGCTGCTCACTTATCAAGACGTAAGGAAGCGCGCGACCCAGATCGCAGCCGTGACGCGTCGCGGCTTCATGCCACCATGGTTGCCCGAGCCTGGCTATGGAGATTTCGCCGGTGAGCATCGCTTAACTGCCGGCCAGATCGCCACCATCGCCGCTTGGGCCAGCGCCGGCGCGCCCGAAGGACCCGTCGCTGACATTCCGCCCCCACCTGATTTCAGCGGCGGCTGGCAGCTTGGTAAACCAGACCTGGTGCTGGAAGCGAGGAGCTCGGTTCAGCTACCCGCTTCGGGCCGCGACATCTATTGGAATGTCATCTTCACTCCCAATCTCGCCGTCCGACGCTGGGTGCGCGCCATCGAGATCCGTCCGGGTGAGCCGCGCGTCGTACATCATGCCAACCTGCTGGTGGACCGCGCAGGATCGGCGCACCTTCGTGAAACCTCGCCAGGCAAGGGCTTTCCCGGCATGGACCTGGTAATCGGACGCAGCCCTTTCGATCCCGACGGCAATTTCCTGTTCTGGAAGCCCGGCGGCACGCCGCATGTCGAGCCCGACGGATTTGCGTGGCGGCTCGATCCGGGCAACCAGCTGGTGCTCAACATGCACTTGCAGCCCTCCGGCAAGAAGGAAGAAGTGCGCCCCTCGCTCGGCTTATATTTCACCGACCAGCCCCGAACCAAGTTCCCGCTGCTGGTCCAGCTCGAAAACGATCAGGCGCTCGACATTCCGGCAGGTACGCGCGATTTCGCCATCTCTGACGATTTCAAGCTTCCGCTTGACGCCGACATTCTGGCCGTCTATCCGCACGCTCATTATCTCGGCAAGCTGCTTGAAGCCTACGCCACTCTGCCAGACAGTTCGAGGAAATGGTTGATCCGCATTCCCACCTGGGACCCCAACTGGCAAGCGGTCTTCTATTACCGCGAGCCTGTCTTTCTACCCAAAGATTCCGTGATTCACATGCGGTACCACTACGACAACTCCTCCGAAAACCCGCGCAATCCCAACCATCCTCCCAAGCGTGTGCGCTCGGGCAACCAAGCCACCGACGAAATGGGCCATTTATGGCTACAGATATTGCCGCGCGGCGCAGGCGACCATCGCCGTGAGTTGCAGGAAGCCGTGATGCGCCATCGCCTGGAGAAGAATCCCAACGATGCGGTGGCTCACATGAACCTGGGCGCTATTCTTTTGTCGCGTCTCGACCCGCAAGCGGCCGTTACCGAACTGCGCGCAGCCGCGCGCCTTGAACCGAACCAGCCTGAAGTTCACAATATGCTCGGCCTCGGGCTTGCCACGCTCAACCGCAACGCCGAAGCCATCCCTCAATACCAGATGGCGCTACGCTTCCGCCCGGACTATGCCAGCGCGCGCTTCAACCTGGCGACGGCGCTCGCGAAATCGGGCAGGATCGAAGAAGCGGTGGCGAATCTGCGCCAGATCCTCGAAGCCAATCCCGACGACGCCTACGCCAAGCAGCGCCTAGCGGAACTGTCGGGGCTTCACCCTACCCCCAAACCTTGAGCTAAGTGCCTGAATCGCCAATAGCTAACAGCCAATCCCTCGCCAGCGTGAACAAACCGGCCATTTCTGCCGTATACTCTGGTACAAGCGTATGAGTTTCCTTTCCAAGCAGTTCATCGACGTAATCCAATGGACCGAACCGGAAGACGGAATCCTGGCCTATCGCTACCCGATGGAGGACATGGAAATCCAGAACGGCGGCAAGCTTACCGTTCGCGATTCCCAACTAGCCGTGTTCGTCAACGAGGGCCGTGTCGCAGACGTCTTCGCACCGGGCCTCTACACCCTAAACACGCAGACGCTGCCGATTCTCACGTACCTCATGAATTGGGACAAAGCCTTCAAGTCTCCGTTCAAATCGGACGTCTACTACTTCTCCACGCGCCTGCAAACCAACCAGCGTTGGGGCACGGCCACGCCGATCACCGTCCGCGACAAGGAATTCGGCGCCATCCGCATGCGTGGCTATGGGATCTATACCTACAAGATCGCTGATCCCAAGGTGTTCTACCAAAAGATCAGCGGCACTCGCGATTTGTACCAGGTTGCCGATCTGGAAGGCCAATTGCGCAACACCATCGTCGCGCGCATGACCGACAGTTTCGCGCAAAGCTCCGTTCCGTTCCTAGACATGGCGGCCAACCAGGCCGCGCTCGGCCAGAAGATCGTCGAAACGGTCAAGCCATCCTTCGCCGAACTCGGCCTGTCACTAGAAAGCTTCGTGGTCGAAAACATCTCGCTGCCTGACGAATTGCAGAAGATGCTGGATCAGCGCATCAGCATGAACATGCTCGGCGACATGGGCAAGTACACGCAGTTCCAAGTGGCGCAGTCCCTGCCCATTGCAGCCGCCAACGAAGGCGGAGGAGGAGTGGCGGGCATCGGCGTCGGCCTGGGCGCGGGACTCACCATGGCGAACAGCATGATCAACGCCCTCAAGCCCGGTGAACAACCGCCTCCCACAGGTCCCCCCCGGCGCAGGTCCGGTAGCTCCGGTGGCCCCGGCGGCTCCGGCTACCGACACCAAGTTCTGCACCAACTGCGGAAACAAGATTCCGCGCGCGTCAAAGTTCTGCCCGGAGTGCGGCACCGCGCAATAATAAAACATGAACGGTCTCGAGTGGATCGTGGAGGCGCATGGTTGCGACCCCACCGCGCTGGCAACGCAAGACCGCTTGGAAGAATTGTTCCAATTGATCGTCGCCGCCATGGATCTCCATGCGCTCGGCAAAACAAGCTGGCACCAGTTCCCCAATACCGGCGGCATCACTGGTGTCAGCCTTCTCACCGAATCGCATCTCGCCTGCCACACCTTTCCGGAATACGAATCGCTGTGCTTAAACGTGTTCTGCTGCCGGCCCCGCCCAACCGCCGATTTTGAAGCGCTATTAAAAGTGGGTTTCGCTCCCGCGCGAGTCTCCGTTCGTCAAGTGGAGCGGCCCTATCAAGTATGAGCAGCCCCGCTGGGAACTGCCCCAACTGCGGCGCGCCGGTCAAGTTCCTATGGTCCAGCGCCGTGCAGACCACCTGCGAATTCTGCCATTCCATCTTGGTGCGCACCGACGTCGACCTGAAAAAAGTCGGTGAAGTGGCCGACCTTCCGCCAGACGCCTCGCCCCTTCAGATCGGGTCCGAGGGCGCTTATCAAAACAAGAGTTTCGTGGTGGTCGGCCGGATCATCTACGAATACGAGCAGGGCGGCTGGAACGAATGGCACATCGTCTATAACGATGGATCCAGCGGCTGGCTCTCCGACGCGCAGCTTGAGTACGATCTGTCATGGGCCAGTCAACCTCCAGCGCCGCTACCCGGCTCCGACGATATCCGGCAGGGACAAACCTTTCAGTGGAATAGCAAGACCTACCAGGTGACTTCTCGTCACGCACGCGCATTACAAAGGCGTGCAGGGTGAACTGCCCTTCCAGTATTGGGACAAATCCGATCTGCTCTTCGCCGATCTCAGAACCGGCAGTGGTGAATTTGCGACCATCGACTACAGCGAGAAGCCGCCGCTGTTGTTTCTCGGTCGCGCCGTCGAGTTCGACGACCTGCATTTGAAAAACCTGCGCGAGTTCGAGGGCTGGACCTGATGGCGGCGATTCAAGCCAAGTCGATCACCTGCCCCAACTGCGGGGGCGCGGTGCAGTTGCGCGGATTCGCCCACACGCTCAGCGTGGTTTGCCCGCAATGCCTGACCGTGCTCGACGCTTCCACTCCCGAGGTACAGATCCTCCAGAAGTTCGAAGGCAAGACGCAAACCAAACCGACCATCCCTCTCGGATCGCGCGGCAAAATTCAAGAAAGACCGGTGATACACAGTACGACGTGATCGGCTTTCAAGTGCGCCAGGTTTCCACCGGAGATGATTCCTACTCTTGGGACGAATACCTGCTCTTCAACCCCTACAAAGGCTTCCGATATCTCACCGAGTACAACGGGCACTGGAACTTCGTCCACGTCGAAACCGCATTGCCCGAGCAAACGCTGGGGCGCGGTAGAATCGCGATGCGCTATGGCGGCCAAACGTATCTGGCTTTCGATTCGATGACCGCCAGCACCGCTTATGTTTTGGGCGAATTTCCCTGGCGCGTGCAAGTCGGCGAATCCGTGGCGTGCCAGGATTTCGTCGCGCCGCCTTCCATGCTCTCTTCGGAATCCACCGGCGGCGAAATCACCTGGTCGCGCGCCGAGTACATGACCGGGTCGCAAGTCTGGCAGGCGTTCAAGCTGCCTGGCTCGCCTCCGCCCGCGTACGGCATCTTCGCGAACCAGCCCTCGCCCTACGCGGGAAGCATCGGCTCATCCTGGAGCACCTGGCTCTGGCTGAACGTCGCCCTCGCGGCGCTTGTTTTCCTCTTCATGTTCATTTCTCCAGGGCGCGTCGCGTTCAGCGACCATTACGCCTACTCGCAGGGCGTGAAGGCCGACAGCGCGTTCGTAACTCCCACCTTCCAGTTGCAGGGCCGCAATGCGAACGTGGAGCTTTCCATTCACACCGATCTCGACAACAATTGGGCCTATTTCAACTTCGCTTTAATCAACGATCAAACCGGCCAGACCTTCGACTTCGCCCGCGAAGTGAGTTACTATCATGACTCCGATGGCAGCGAAGGGAGCCGCAGCAACAGCGTGATAGTTCCGTCCGTGCCCTCCGGCCAGTATTACCTGCGCGTTGAACCGGAGATGGCCGCGGGCTCGCCCTATGTGCGCTATGACTTGGAATTGCGGCGCAACGTACCCAATTACGGCTTCTTTGGACTGGCGGCGCTGCTGCTGCTGATTCCGCCGGCTTTAACCACGTTTCGAAAAGGCAGTTTTGAAGCGGCCCGATGGCGCGAGAGCGATTACGCGCCGTCCCATTCCAGCTCCAGTGGCGGAGGTGACGATTGAACACTCCCTTCTTTGTGATTTACGGCGTTCTGTTGCTCGGGCTCACCGGCGTGGCCGAGTATCAGGGCTGGAGCTGGACCCGCGTGAATCAGCAAAGGGTTCTGCCGAAGTCGATCCGCGATAACCCGGGCGCGTATCGTTCGTCTTATGGCGGTTATTCCCGATACATCGGAGGTAAGTGAACTTGGACACCCACGCTGTCTTGAATGCAGTGATTTATTCGGCGCTCGGCATCGTGATCTTCGCCCTCGCCTTCGTGCTGATCGACAAGATGACGCCCTATCATCTGTGGAAGGAAATCGTCGACGACAAGAACGTCGCGCTCGCGATCCTGATCGGCGCCATGTCCATCGGCATGTGCATCATCATCGCCGCCGCCGTGCATTAGCGTGCAACCAGTGTCCATCGCTTTATTCCTCTCGGTCTTTCTGATCGCCGCTTGCGGGCTCATCTATGAGCTGATCGCCGGCACGCTCGCCAGTTACTTACTCGGCGACACCGTTTTTCAGTTCTCCACCATCATCGGTTGTTACTTGTTCGCGATGGGCATCGGCAGTTACTTGTCCCGATTCCTGCACCGCGGGTTAGTGGCGCGCTTTGTCTCCATCGAGCTGATGGTGGGAGTCGTCGGCGGATTCTCGTCTTCCATGCTCTTCCTCGCCTTCGCCTACACCGAAGCCTTCCGATTCATGCTCTACGCGGTTGTGATTCTGGTCGGCACGCTGGTGGGCCTCGAAATTCCGCTGCTGATGCGCATCTTGAAAGAGCGCTTCCAGTTTCGCGAGCTGGTCTCGCACGTCCTCACCTTCGACTACCTGGGCGCGCTCGGCGCATCGCTCTTGTTTCCCATTTTGCTGGTTCCGAAACTCGGCTTGGTGCGCTCGGCATTGGTGTTCGGGATTTTCAACGTCGGCGTCGCGCTGTGGTCCACTTATTTGTTTCGCGAACAGATCGGCCGCACTCATGCTTTGCGCGCCGGATCTTTGGTGGTCCTTGGCCATACTCGGCACGGGGATGGTTTTCGCCGATCGGATCTCCTCCGCCGCCGACAACAGCCTCTACGCCGACGAGGTGATCTTCAGCCGCAACACTCCTTATCAGCGCATCGTGCTGACGAAGTGGAAGGACGATCTGCGGCTCTTCCTGAACTCGCACTTGCAGTTCAGCTCGCGCGATGAATACCGCTATCACGAAGCCCTGGTGCATCCCGGACTCGCCGCGCTCCCGGGCGCGCATCGCGTTCTGGTGCTGGGCGGCGGCGATGGCCTGGCGGTCCGCGAAATCCTGAAATATCCGTCGGTCCAAAGCATCACGCTGGTGGATCTGGATCCCGAGATGACGCATCTGTTCTCCACGCATCCGGTGATGTCGGCCTTGAACCAGCATTCGCTGACCAACTCCGCGCGTTCACGTCATCAATGCCGACGCGTTCCGCTGGCTGGACACCAACACCGAGCAATACGATTTCATCGTGGCCGATTTTCCCGATCCCACCAGTTACGCGCTCGGCAAGCTGTTCACCACCGCGTTCTATCGGCTGGCCGCGAAGCATCTTGCCAGCGGCGGACTGATCGTCGTCCAAAGCACCTCGCCGTTGTTCGCGCGGCAATCTTACTGGTGCATCGTCGAATCCGTAAAGCAGGCTGGCTTGCGCGTCTATCCGTATCACGTCTACGTGCCGTCGTTCGGCGAATGGGGATACGTGATCGGCAGCTTCGGTCCCTATGAACCGCCGCGGCAATTGCCCCCGGACTTCGATTCCTCTCCACCACCAATGTCGCTGAGCTGTTCATCTTTCCCGTGGACATGCAGCCCGTGCCGGCCGAACCGAACCGGCTGAACGACCAGGTTCTGGTCCGCTATTACGAACAGGAATGGAAGGACGTCGCGCACTGATGCTTTCGCGTCGAGAGTTTTTCGGCGCGCCAGCGTTGATCGGCCTGTGGCGCAAGACCGATCGTAAAATCACCGGCGGGTTCGTCAACGATTCGTTTCCGCTCGGTCATCGGCTGCGCGATCGCGCCGCGTTTCGTGCGCCCACCGCAGCAACTGCGCGTCCCCATCGTGATTGTCGGCGGCGGCATGGCCGGTTTGAATGCCGCCTGGCATCTGGACAAACGCGGCTTTCGCGATTTCGCGCTGCTCGAAATGGAGCAGCAGGCCGGCGGCAACTCGCGCTCTGGCGAAAACGAGATCTCAAAGTTTCCGTGGGCCGCGCACTACGTTCCCGTTCCCGCCAAAGGCGAATCGCTGGCGCGCGAACTGTTCGAAGAGCTGGGCCTGTTTCGCGATGGCAAATGGGACGAGCGCGCGCTGTGCTTCGATCCGCAGGAGCGTCTGTTCATCAACGGCCACTGGCAGGAGGGCATCGAGCCCGAAGACGGCGCGACACCGCGGGATCGCGCGCAATTTCGCCGCTTCATGGAAAAGATCAACGAGTTTCGCGCGTCGGGCCAATTCACCGTTCCCATGGAGCGCAGGCGCCAAGCCATCACCGCTCGATCGAGACGTCCATGGCCGATTGGCTTGCGCAGCAGGGCTTCGATTCCCCTCCTCTGCGCTGGTACATCAACTACGCTTGCCGCGACGATTACGGCGCGCTGGCGAAAGACACGTCCGCGTGGGCCGGCGTGCAATATTTTGCGTCGCGCGAACCGGAGGAGAAAGGTCCGCTGACCTGGCCCGAAGGCAACGGCTGGATCGCTCGCGCGATTGATCGAAAAGCTGAAGCGATATCTGCGGACCGGCGGCGCGGTGTATCGCGTTGCGCGAAGCGGCAACAAAATCCGCGTTCTTACCGAGCAGACCGAGTATATCGCGGACGCCGTGATCTGGGCCGCTCCGACGTTTCTTGCGTCTTACATCATCGAGGGCGCGCCGCGCGCCGATGGATTTCAATACTCGCCATGGCTTACGGCCAACCTGACGCTCGATCGCATTCCCGGACAAAACAACGCCGAACCGGCGTGGGACAACGTCGATCTACGATTCGCCAACGCTCGGCTACGTGAACGCGACACACATGAGCCTGGCGACGCACATAGATCGAACGGTTTGGACGTTCTATTGGTCGCTGGCCGAGCACACCCCGCAAGACGCCCGCCGATTGTTGCTCGCGAGCGATTGGAATTACTGGAAAGAGGCGATCCTGAACGACCTGGCACGCGCGCATCCCGACATCCGGCAATGCGTGGCCCACATGGACATCATGCGCATCGGCCACGCCATGGCGCGGCCGTCGCCCGGGTTCCTGTTCTCAGAAGAATCGAATGCGCTGGTTGAAGCCGGCGGGCAACATTTTCTTCGCCAATTCCGACCTGAGCGGCTTTTCAATTTTTGAAGAAGCCCAATACCGGGGCGTGGAAGCAGCGCAGCGCGCTTTGCGTGTCGTCAGTCGCGCCTGACACGCGGTGGCATCTCATCGCCCGCGCGCGGCGGCTTGCCACTACGCCGCTTCATGATGCGGTCGAACGCTTTGAAATCCGCCCGAGCTTTGCGATCCTGAAAAAAACGCGCCGTCTGCAGCGCGGAAATCCTTTGGCCTGGGTGGGAGGGTCTCACAATCATCGTTATCCCTCACGCGGCAATCGCGCACCGAAAAAAGACCGGCTCCCTAACGGTCGCGGCTCAGCCCGGAGCGCAAAGATCGCAACGAGAGGACCTTTATGACGGGGCCACCGGCGGACGCCGTTTGTGCCAGTCCGTTCGATCCTGAAATGTTCTTCCGATCGCCAGCAGCATGTTTTCCGAAAATGGCGAGCCCACCAGTTGCAGCCCCATCGGCATGCCATTGGCAAAACCACACGGCAGCGACAGCGCCGGAAGCCCGGCCAGATTGCCTGCGGGAATCAGTGCGGTAAGGCCGGGCGTCGCAGGCGTAGGGCGATCGTTCCCGCGCCGATCCAGCGGCTGCGTGATCTTCGGCGCCGGATCGAAACGCGTAGGAGCGATGAGCACGTCCACCGTGGAAAGCACGTCGTGGAAGGCTTCTTGAATGAGCGCGCGGATGCGCATGGCCTTCAAATATTCATTGGCGGGAATCTCCAGGCCGGCTTTGAGTCCCGCGATCTGGTGCTGGTCGGCCAGTTGATCCACCCTGCCGCTCTTGATCAGCGGCTCGAAGATCGCGGAGCCTTCCGCGGAAATGATGGTGCCGATGACGGAGCCATAAGGAAAGTCGGGCATCTTGGCTTCGGTCACCTGGACGCCCAGGGACCGGATGGTTTCGAGTGCCTTGGCGTAGTCGGCGCGCGCCGCCGGATCAACTCCTTCGTTGAAGTCCACCGGCGCAAAGCCCACGCGAACGTCCTTCAGATCGCGCGCGAACTGCGGCGTGTAGTAGAAGTTCTTGTGCGCCGATGAAGCGTCGTCGTAGTCGGCGCCCGCGATCGCTTCCAGCACCAGGCCGCAATCTTCCGCCGAACGGCAGATCGGGCCGATCTTATCGAGCGTCCATGAGAGCGCCATCGCGCCGTGCCGCGAGACCAGCCCGTACGTGGGGCGCAATCCGGTGACGCCGCAAAACGCGCTGGGCGTGAGGATGGAGCCGGATGTTTCCGAGCCGAGCGCGTAAGTAACCAGGCCCGCAGCCACCGCAATGGCCGACCCGCTGGAAGAACCGCCGGACCAGCGCGTGGTGTCCCACGGGTTCAAGCCCGGTCCAGTCAACGAGGCGCTGGCATATCGATAGCTGGGGCCGCCGGCCAGTTCCACCATCGCAAGCTTGCCGGTGAGCAATCCCCCGTGCTTCTGAATGCGCTTGAGCACGCTGGCGGTATAATCGAAAACCTGGTCTGCGTACGGTTTCGCGCCCCAGGTGGTGGGATGTTTGGCGTACGCCAGCAGATCCTTGGCGCCGAATGGAATGCCCTGCAAGGGGCCGCGCAGACGCTCGCGCTTGATATCGCCGTCCACGTCTTTGGCTTCGCGCAGCACGTCCTTGCGCAGCGAAAGCGCAAGTGCGTTGTAGCGCGGTCCGATGGTCTCCAGACGGTCGCAGAAAGCGCGCGCCAGCTCCACCGCGGAGAATTCCTTCTTCGCCAGCTTCTGATTGATTTCGGTGATGCTGGCGAAGAAGATGTCGTCAGGGATCGAGCTCATGGCGTCGCTTAGGGCTTGAATATCGTGGCGGGCTCGGCGGCCATGGGCAGAGGAAATTTGTCGAGCTGATCGGCGTTGTCGCGAAGCTGGGCTCGCGAGGCTTTTAGCTCGTCGTCAGGTGTTGCCGGTAGCGCCTGGGTGCGGAGCCTGCGGGCCGGGCCAGCAGGACCGCGGATGTGGACAGCGCGGCGGCCAGTTCACGGCGCGTGAACTTACTCATAAACTCCAGTGTAGTTCAGCTCATTGACAGACGGGCGCAAGAGCTTCCAGCGCGGCCTTCTCCATCACGGAGCGCGGAGCAGACCCGCCGGTCCAGATCTCGAATTGCTTGCTGGCCTGTTCCAGAAACATCTGCAGGCCCGGAGATCACCGTCGAGCCTTGCGACGCCGCGTGGCGCAGAAGCGTGGTTTCAAGCGGGTTGTACACCATGTCGAAGACCAGCTCGGCGGGAATGGCGTCCGGGAAGAAACAGCGCTTCCGGATGGGGAAACATCCCGAGCGGCGTGGCGTGGACCAGCGCGTCGAACTTGCGGCCATTCATCTGTTCGCGCAGCAGGGACTCGGCGCCGCAAGCCCGCGCCAGCGATCGCACGCGATCGGGATTGCGGCCCACGATGGAAACTTTCGCGCCGCTGCCCACCAGCGCATACGCCGCGCTGCGAGCCGCTCCGCCATTGCCCACCACCAGCACCGACGATTTCGACAAGCGCAGTTTGCGCGACAGCGGAACCGTGACGGCATCGGCATCGGTGTTCGCGCCCCGCCACTTGCCCGCCTTCTTCCACACCGTGTTGACCGCGCCGATACGCCGCGCCAGAGGATCGACCACATCCAGGTAGCGGATGATCTTCTGCTTGTGCGGGATGGTAACGCTGAAGCCGGCCACCGGCAGCGACTCCGGCCAGGATGAAAAAATCCTTCAACTGCGCCGGCTGCACCAGAAACGGAAGATACACCGCATCGATGCGATGGGCTTGGAAGGCGCGATTGTGTACCGCCGGCGAGATGGAGTGGCGCACCGGATCGGCAATCACGCCGTAGATCTTGGCGGCGCGCGAAAACTTCTCCGCGCGATAAAGATGGCGCAGCACGCGCGCGCGTCACCTGGCCAGCAGCGGTGCCTTCGGAAGCATTGGGCGCGGCGTAAGTGAACATCCCGCCCCAGGCGGTGGCCAGCACGCGCGTCGGAAATCCCGTTTCGCCCATCGCCAGCACGATCAGCGGCGTGCGCGAGTGCGATTTCGTGAGCGCCAGAATGCGCGAGTTATCGGAAGGCTTGCGCGCCGTGGTGACGATCTTGTAGCCGTCGGCGGAAATGCGCAGCATGCGGCGCAACACCACCTCGGGCGACGGCGTGCCATCGTAATTGTGGTAGGAAAGCAGCAGCTGGCCTTTGCCGCGCAGCGCTTCCAGGCGCGGGATGGCATTCTCGGCGCTTTCGATTTCGATGTCCACCGCGCGAGCGCCGGCGTCCAGCGCGGCATCCAGAATGCGAATCTGATCCTCCACGCTGCCGTTGAATTTTCCGTGGTTCTGATGGCGGCGGCAAGTGGCCAGGATGCGAGCAATCCGGATGCGCGGCGAGAAATTTGCGGATGACCGCGATGCCTTGTTCGGGAGCGGGCAGATAGTCCAGCCGGAATTCGAAGAAGGATTCTCCCGCGTTGACTTCCCGGCGCGCGTTTTCCAGCAGCTTTTGCGCGTCGGAAAAGCCCATGGCAATGCAGATCCGAGGTAGCGATGATGGATGCGACATGAGCGCGGGAGGAAACAGCATAACACAGCGCACATGCGGGCGGGATTAGGGATTAGGATTGGGGGTTGGGGACTCCGGGATCGCCCGGCAGCCGACCGGCCTGCTAATTGGCAGGTTTGCGCCGCTTGGCCGGGGTTCCCACCGTCAGGCCCATGTCGTGCAACTGCGCTTTGGCCTTGGCGGCGATGTCGGGATGGTCGTTGGAATAGCGCGTGTAAATGTCGCGAAACTCGCGCGCCGCCGAATCGTTCCTGCCGAGCTTGACCAGGCACATCGCCTTCATGTAGCGCGCATCGGGGGTCTTGGGGTTGTCGGAGAATTTCTCCAGCACGGCGTCGAAAGCCATGAGCGCGTTGTTGTAATCCGCCTTCCGATAATAGATGTCGGCGATGTAATACTGCGCGTTCGGCGCCAGGTCTGTGCTGCTGAAATATTTCAGATAGTCGCTGAACTCCTGCAATGCGATATCGTACTTACCGGCCATATGGTCGCTATACGCGCTGGTATAAAGCGCTCCGGCCTGAACGCCTTGCGGAGGCCCGCTCGCAGCGCCATTGGGGACAGCGCCAGGCGAGAAACTCGAATTGGAATCGGCCTGCGGCACGGCTCCGTTGACCGGCGGCGTGGTGGCGGGCGGAGGAGCGGCCGGCGCCTTCACCGTATTGATGAGATTTTCCAGGTCGGCGATCTTGGCGTCCAGCTTGCCCATGCGCGTGTTCATGTCGAGCACGGATTCGCGCACCGCGCGGAAATCGTCCGACATCTGATCCAGCTTCTGTGCCGACGTTGGCGACAGGGGCGCTCAGGTTCTGCTGCTGCTGCTTCATGGTGTCGTTGAAGCTGCTTTGCATGATCGCCACGGCGGTATTGGTGCGGTTGACGCTATCCAGGGTCTGCTGCGTGAGGGCTGATCAGCGGAACCGACCTTTTGATCCAGCGCGCTTTGCAGAGTACGCACCTGGTCCTGCAGCATGGCGACGTCGCGCTGCAGTTCCATAATTTCTTTGCTCGCGCCGAAGGCAAAAGGGGATAGCGCGAAGAATACAATGACGACACGAGACAAGCTCATAAGCTAACTCCTGTTTGCCGCGGGACGCGTGCAAAACGCCCCGCGGCTCTCTCTCAGTTTACTGGCCGGGCGACAAATGCGCGCGGCGGTTCTTTTGCCAGCATTCCTCGTTGGCTTCGGTGCATTGCGGCCGCTCCTTGCCGTAGCTGATGGTTTTCAAGCGATCCGCCGGTACGCCCAACTGCACCAGGAAATCCTTGGCGGCGGTGGCGCGACGGTCGCCCAGCGCCAGATTGTATTCGGCCGATCCACGCTCGTCGCAATGGCCCTCCACGACGACCGAGAAATTCGGATCCTGCTGGAAGATCTGCTTCAGCACAGCGGCATCTTTGGTGAGAGCGTCCCGCCCATCGGCGCGGATCTCGCTCATGTCGTAATCGAAGAACGCATCCTGCGCCTGCTGCTGCAACAGGTCGGCGCTGGAGAGCCGCGGCGTGTGCAGGAGGAGGCGGCGGCGGTGGCGGCGCGCTGGATACTTTCACGTTAACGGAGCGCGAATCCATTCCGCCGGGTCCGCGCGCGGTCAGCGTGTAGCTGGTGCTGGCCCTGGGGAAAACCTGCCGCATTCCGGTGCTCTGCACCGCGCCCACGCCGTTATTGATGGACATGTCGGTGGCGCCGCTGATGGACCAACGCAAGGTGGAGGATTGCCCCGCTTCCACCGTGGACGGCTCGGCTGTGAAACTGTTGATCACGGGCGCTGCCGGGGGCGGCGGGGTGGTGGTGACCGTTGGCGCCGGGGGCGGCGGAGGCGGCGGCGGCGGGACTTTCTTCTTGCAACTCACCGCGAACAACACCAGCGCCGACAGCAGCACTAGCGTGCCAATCTTGGACGCGTGCAATCTCGAACTATCGCTCATCCTGACAATCTCCTCTTCTAGATTCTTTGATCTTTCTTATTGTGTTGCTTTACTCCAAACAGGCTTCTCGTTATTGCCTTGCGTGGTGAGCTGTTGCAATCCGCTGCCGTCGGCCAGCATGGTGTAAATCTGCGTTTTTCCTCCGCGCGTGGAGGAGAACACCAGATGCACGCCATCGGGCGCCCAACTCGGATTTTCGTTTCGTCCCGCGCCATGGGTCAGTTGGACTACGATCGCGGCTGGCCACGTCCATGACGAAGATATTGAAATTTCCCGGTTCGAATCCACGCGTCCATGCAAATGCGATGTGCTGGCCATCGGGGTTCCATGCGGGATTCACCGCGTCACCCTCCCCGGTAGTCAAGCGGCTCACATCTGTTCCGTCAATATTCATTCTATATATTTGCGGCGTGCCGCCGCGCCCCGAAACAAAAACCATATCCATGCCGGTGCGGGGATTTGCCTTAGGCTCCACTTCCAGCGATCCCGAGTGGGTAACGCGGTGCAAGTCTCCGCCATCCAGATCGGTCTCATAGATCTGCGAGAAACCGCCGTTCGCCGTGGAGTAAATCAGTAAGTGGCGGCTATCGGGTAGAAAGTCGGAAGCCGCATTCATGGACGCCTGTTGGTTATAGTAAATCAGCTTGCGTCCGGTTTCCAGCGAATGAACGTAAATTTGAGGCTGTCCCAGATTCTCCGTCTGCTTCCCGAATTGCGCCGCGCTCGCGCTTCTCGAAGAAGCCAGCAGCGGGTAAGTGGTGAACGCGATCTTGGTGCCGTCGGAGGAAATCGCGGGAAAAGTTGTAATGGTCCGGTAATTGGTGAACTGCTTTTGGTCGGAGCCGTCGTAATTCATGGACCAGATCTCTTTGTGGCCGCTGCGGTCGGATACAAAATAGATCCGGGTTCCAATAAGACTGGTGGCGCCAAACTGCTTCAAGATGTCGGCCGCGAATTCCTGCGCCACCTTGCGCGCGCCCGCTTCATCCAGCGTGCCAAGATAGACTTTCCGATCAGTTGCGCCGAGCCGGGATTGGCCTGGTGGACATCGTAGAGAAATCCATAAAGAACGATCTGGTTGCTCTGCGCCGCGGTATAGCCGAATGCCAGGTAGTTGGCGTTAGGCGGCGGCCCGGACCAATCCGTCAGCCAAAGACCCTGGCTCTGGCCATTCACCGGAGGTTTGAAGTCGGATGGCTGTTGCGGCGCCTGCACCGGATAAAGCGTCTTGGGGATCATCTTCAACTGGCCGGAACCTGACAGGTCGTTGAAGAGGGTTGTGTTGAAGACACCCATGAACTTCTGCGCATCGCCGGAGCCGCGAAAATCGGGAACGGCGATGGAGGGCTTTTCGCCGGTCTTGATGACATCGCTGTGGATACCGCCCTGACCTTGCGCGTAAACAGCGGCGCTCGCACCGGCTAACCAAATGGTGAGGATAATATTTCGTTTCATCGCTGTAGTTGAAATCTCAATTCCACGTTGGTAGAGCTTCCGCTATAGTTGGCCGGAAGGGGAGGAAATGGGCCTGCGTCCATAACGGCGCGAAGGGCGGAAAAGTCCAGCGTACTGTTACCGCTGCGCTGGGCAATCTGGGGATTCTTCACGGATCCGTCGCGCATAATGTCAAATGTGATTACCGCCATCGGCACTTGCAGACCCGCCAATCCGCTGGTCTGCCATTTTTGCGTCACGCGCTGCACCACCAGGTCGGCATAAGCGCCAAACTGGTTTCCAAACGCGCTGTTGACTCCCACCCCTGCCCCGCCCGATCCGGGCTTCTCGAACATCGGCGAAACGGCGGCCGGCGCATCGTGGCTAAACACCTGATTGGGCGGAGGAGTCTCTGCCTGAAAACGCTGCGGCGCTTCCGGCTTGGGCTGCTTCTTGGCCAACCGGCTCTTGATAGGGACAGCATCTTCATCCGGGACTTTGGCCTGTTTCTTCGGTTCGGGCTTCGGCGCCTGCGGCACCTGGCTCTCGGTATCGTTCGCCACCGGATTTATTTTGCCCGCGCGCGAGGGAAGCGGAATGGTTTTCACCGAATTGATGGCGACCGCGGTGCCCGCGGCGGTATTGGCCGATCCCCATACTTGCCGCGAATGCTGAAAGCTGATGCTCGACAAAATCAATGCTCCCGCCACAGCGGCGTGCAACAACACGGATTGAACGAACGCGGCGCCCAGCAATTCTTGCTGATCCAGGATGTCGGCGTGCCGGTTCATGTTCCTCTTATCGGCGCTTGTCGGCCAGGTCTTCGGGCTGCGTTACGAAGTAGACCGCCAGCTTGGCTTGGCCGAGCGTAGCGGTCACTTGCGCGATGGGATCCCAGGGAGTGCGGCGGTCGGCACGCACATAAACGGAGGATGCATTATGAAAGCGCTTGTGGATCTCGCCGGCCAGCAGGTTGATGTTCACCGGCCTCTCATTCAAGTACGACGTGCCTTCGCGCGAAATGGAAACCACCGGCAGATCCTGCACGTTTTCCTTCACCGGCTTCACCTTCGGAACTTCCACTTGCAAGCCGAACTCCATCACATGCGCCGTCAGCATGAAGATGATCAGCAGCACCAGCACCACGTCCACCAACGGGACAATGTTGATTTCAGCCAGCGCGGGGCTGCCGCGAAAGCGCCCGCGGCCAAGTCCGCTGGAACTGTTCATAGAAAATGCCATTCCAGATTTACCTCTCTAGGCTGCGCTCGGTCAGATTCAGGAACTCGAGCTGGAAATCTTCCATGCGCGCGGCGAACTCCTTGATGGCGCTGCCGAAAATGTTGTAGAAAATGTACGCCGGAATAGCGGCGAACAGTCCCATCGCCGTGGTGATGAGCGCTTCGGAGATGCCGGGCGCCACAGCGCGCAGGCTGGATGCGCCCGCCGTGCTCAATTGCTGGAACGCGTCGATAATCCCCCACACCGTTCCGAACAGCCCGATGAAGGGCGAAACACCGGCGATAGTTGCCAGCCAGCTCATGTTGCGCTCCAGCCGCGTCAGTTCTTCACTCATGCCCAGTTGCAAGGTGCGCTCCAGCGACAGAGGATTGGTGACGCTGCCGCGCGATTTCATCTGGCGCGCCACTTCGCTGTATCCGAAGTCGAAGACCGCCACCAGCGGCGAACGCTGGAATTGTTCGCTGGCCGCGGCGATGGTGTCGAGCGCGGGAGCTTTTCGAAACGCGCGTAGAAACGCCCGGTTCGCGGATCTCGCCCGCCGGAACGACGCCCACTTGGAGAGAATCACCGCCCAGGAAAAGAGCGAGAGGAACACCAGAACCACCAGGACCGACTTCGGCAACGGACCGGAGCTTTGCACCAGGTCCCAAATTTCCAGTTGCAGGAACAAGCCGCCCACGCACGAGAGTATCAACCAAGCTCCTTCCGGTTCAACACGATCACCCTACACCCATGATATCGCGCCGCCATTCCTTTTCCATGCCGCGGAAAAACAAAACTATGCGCTTTCTGTTTTACAGTATGACGCATAACCGCCAGGCTTGGACGGTTCTTCCCTTCTTTAGACGGATCAAAACCTCGTATAATTTCATCGAGTGTTGCTGGAGCTGGTGGTCGAAAACTACGCCGTGGTGGAGCGCGTCCGGGTGCGGTTTCACGCCGGATTGAACCTGCTGACGGGCGAGACCGGAAGCGGCAAATCCATTGTGGTGGATGCACTTGGGCTGGTTTTGGGCGGGCGCGCATCGGCCGATATGGTGCGCTCGGATACGGAGCAGGCGCGAGTGGCCGCCATCTTTGAAGCGCCCAGAGACCCCGCCTTGCTTCGCCTGTTGGAGCAGGCGGGTGCGCCAGTGGAAGATGGCGAACTTTTAATCGAGCGTGAGATTTTGGCCGGCGGAAAGTCGCGCGCCTTTCTCGGAAACCGGCTGGTAACCATGGCGCTGTTGCGCGACATCGCGCCGTTTCTGGGCGACATTCATGGGCAGCACGAACAGCAACAGCTCTTTTCCAGCCAGGCGCAATTGCAATCGCTGGATGACTTCGCGGGATTGGAGCGCCTGAACGAGGAAGTTGGTGACTTGTTCCGGAGCTGGCAAAGCATAGAGAGCGAGCTCGAGGAATTGAATCGCTCCGAGCAGGAAAAGCTCCGCATGGCGGATCTGTGGAGTTTCCAGCGCAAGGAAATCGACGCGGCCGCGCTGCAGCCGGCCGAAGACGCGCAACTGGAGCAGGAGCGAGTGGTGCTGCGCAATGTCGCCAAGCTTCAGGAGAACGCCAATGCGGCTTATGCTGCGCTGTACGAAGAACAGGAGAGCGTTTCAACCCAGCTTCGCACCGCTCTGAAGAAGGTGGAGGAGCTCGCCAGGATCGACGGCAGTATCCAGCGCGTGGCGGAGACGCTCCAGAGCGCGGCTATCGGCGTGGACGACGCTTCGGACGCCATTCGCGATTACATGGACAAGTTGGAGGCAGACCCCAAGCGGCTGGACGAAATCGAGTCCCGGCTGGCATTGATCGAGCGTCTGAAGCGCAAGTACGGGGGCGCTTTGGCGTCGAGCACCCTGGACGACGTACTGGCGTTTTTGGAGGATGTTCGCGCGAAGCTGGAGGGCATTGAAACGGCCGGCGAGCGCAAGGCCAAGCTGGAGCGGGACCTCGCGCAAGCAAGCGTAGCGTACCGGGAGCGGGCAGCCCAGCTGACCAGCGCGAGAAAAGCAGCGGCGCAGAAACTGTCGAAGAAAGTGGAGACCGAGCTTGATTCCCTGGCGCTCGAAAACGCCGTGTTTCGGGTAGAGGTGCTGGAAGCCGGCTGGTCCGAAAATGGGGCGGATCGAGTGGAGTTCCTGATCTCGGCGAATGCGGGCGAAGAGCCCCGGGCGCTCGATAAAGTGGCGTCGGGCGGCGAGCTTTCGCGCATTGCGCTGGCCCTCAAGACCTCGCTGGGACCCTCCGGCGCACATGCGCCTCGCACGAACGGGGTGCAGCGGACTCTGGTGTTCGACGAAATCGATTCCGGCATCGGCGGAAGCGTTGCCGAGGCGGTGGGGCGCAGGCTGAAGAAGCTCTCGGCATCCAGTCAAGTGCTGTGCGTCACGCATCTGGCGCAAGTGGCCGGGTTCGCCGATCATCACTATTCGGTGGAGAAGCGCGAAGTAAAGGGCCGCACCATCGCGGAGATCGAAGAGCTGGCGGGCGATGCGCGGACGCGCGAGATCGGGCGCATGCTGTCGGGCCAGAAAGTGACGCCGGAGGCTCTGAAGCACGCCGAGCAGTTGATCCGCTTGGGCGCGGCACGGCGGTGAAGCTGAGCTTGCGGTCGGCGGAGTGGCTGCTGGTAATCTATTTCGGCTATGTCGCCGCCATTGCACCGCGTTTTCCCCTGGAACACCAAATCGTCTGGCGGCCATTTCTGATGGAAGTGCTGGTCTGCACGTTATTTCTCGCGCTGGCCTATGGCGAATCCCACGAGCACGCCGAGCTGTTCAGCATCCTGCGGGACTGGGTCCCAGTGGCGCTCCTGCTGTTGGCCTATCGTGAGATGGATTGGTTCTCCTCGCTGCCGCGCAATCTGGATTTTGAACTGCGCTGGGTGGAATGGGACCGCGCCATCCTGTATCGCTGGGGACTGCATCGCGCCATCGAAGCGCTGGGCGCGCTGGGGCCGCTGCTTGCTGGAGCTTTGCTACGTGCTGGTCTACGCCGTCGCACCCTTCGTAGTGGCGGTGTTCTATTTCCAACATCGGCGCGAACGCATCAACGGCGCTTTGTTCTTATACTTGTTGGGAACCCTGCTCGCCTACGCGCTATTTCCCTATTTTCCAAGCGATCCGCCGCGCGTGGCGTTCGGCGTCAGCGATATGCCAAGCATCGTCACACCGGCGCGTCAATTGAATATGTGGCTGACGGGAAACTACGGCATTCATTCCAGCGTGTTTCCGAGCGCGCACGTATCGTCGGTGTTTTCGGCGGCCTGGGCGCTCTTCGCGTTTCTGCCCGAGCGCAAGCGATACGGTTGGGGAATGCTAGTCTATGCCGTGGGCGTAGCGCTAGCCACCGTGTACGGGCGCTACCACTATGCGGCGGATGTTGGGGCGGGAATGGCGATCAGCCTGGTGCCCGCCCTTATGATTCTTCTGGCTCGTCGCCTTCGTGTTCGCGGCCTTCTTGGACTGCCTTGAGGCGCTCTTCGCGGCGCTTGGCGCGTTCGGCGGCGCGCTTCACCAGTTCGGTGCCTACCAGTTCCAGCTTGGCGAGTTCGGCGCCATCGCCCTTGCGCCAGCCCAGTCGGACGATGCGGGTATAGCCGCCGTTGCGCTGTCCGAACTTGGTGCCCAGCTTATCGAACAGCTTTTTGACCGACGCCGGCGTCCGCAGGAAAGCCGCCGCCTGTCGGCGCGAATGCAGCGTGTCTTCCTTGGCGAGCGTGATCATCTTGTCCACCAACGGCCGCACGGCCTTCGCCTTGGGAACGGTGGTGATGACGAAATCGCTTTCGATGACGCTGGTGACCAAGCCGCGCAGCAGCGAATTGCGCGCGGCGACGTTGCGCTTGAGTTTATATCCGGCAACCCCGTGGCGCATGGTTACTCCGCAACCTCATCCAAGTCCGCCAGCTCGTCCGCGCCCACCGAAGTGCGGCAGCGAAGGCGGCGGGGCAACCAACCGGCCTTGCGCGTCGAACTTCATGCCGAAGGTCAGGCCCAGGTTGGAGAGAATTTCCTTGATTTCGTTCAGCGATTTGCGCCCGAAGTTCTTGGTGCGCAGCATTTCGGCTTCGGTCTTCTGCACCAGGTCGCCGATGGTTTGGATATTGGCGTTCTTCAGGCAGTTGTAGGAGCGGACGCTCAGTTCCAGTTCCTCTACGGACCGGTTGAGCACTTCGTTCATCTGGCTGGCGCCGCGCTCGGCCGGCTCTTCGGCGGTCTCCGGCAGTTCTTCGAAGTTGATGAAGATCGCCATGTGGTCTTTTAATAGCTTGGCGGCCTGGCCGATGGCGTCCTGCGGCGAAATGGCGCCGTTGGTCCAGACTTCGAGGGTGAGCTTGTCGTAGTCGGTCATCTGGCCGAGGCGAGCCGCTTCCACGGCGAAGTTCACTTTGCGCACGGGCGAATGAACCGAATCGATGGGGATGTAGCCCAGCGCCAGGTCTTCGTCGTAATTGCGGTCGGCAGCCACGTAGCCCCGGCCGGTCTTAAGCCGCATCTCGATGTTGAGCTTGCCGCCTTCGCCGACCGTGGCGATGGGCAGATTGCGATCCAGCACTTCGACGTCGGCGTCGGTCTCAATCTGGCCGCTCAGAACCTGGCCGGGACGGTCGACGCGCAGCCGCGCGATGCGGATTCCTTCACCGCTCATCTTGAACGGCACTTGCTTCAGGTTGAGGATGATGTCGGTGGCGTCTTCCACCACGCCCGGGATGGGGCTGAATTCGTGAGCCACGCCATCGATGCGGATGGAGGTAATGGCGGCGCCCTCAATGGAGCTGAGCAGGACGCGGCGCAGGCCCGTGCCGATGGTGGCTCCGAAGCCGCGCTCGAACGGCTGGGCAGTGAACATGCCGTAGCGTTCGGTGAGAGTTTCGGTGTTGGCGATCAGCCTTTTCGGCTTTTGAAAACCTTTAAACATAATTCAGTTTCCTCAATTCCTTTTCGATCTTTACTTCGAGTACAACTCGACGATCAGCTGCTCGTTGAGCTGGATCTGGACGAGTTCTTCTCTTTTGGGCTGCGCGATCATCCGGCCCTTGAGATTATCGCGGTCCACTTCGAGCCAATTGGGCGAAGGGGCGTGCGCGGTGGCATCGCGGGCAGCCAGAATGGTGGGATTTTCCTTGCTCTTCTCGCGGATTTCGATGACGTCGTTCACCCGGACTTCAAACGACGGAATGTTGACCTTGCGGCCGTTCACCAGCAAGATGCCCATGGCGGACTAACTGGCGCGCCTGGCTGCGGCTGGTCCCCAGGCCCATGCGATAGATGACATTGTCGAGCCGTCGCTCCAGCGAGTTGAGCATGTTGTCGCCGGTGACGCCTTTGGTGCGAAAGGCGCGCTCGAACAGGTTGCGGAATTGTCCTTCCATCAGGCCATAGTAGCGGCGGGCCTTCTGCTTCTCGCGCAACTGGAGGCCGTAGCCGACGATCTTCGGCTTGCGATCCTTGCCGTGCTGGCCGGGAGCGAAGTTGCGCTTTTCGATGGCGCACTTTTCGGTGTGGCAGCGCTCGCCCTTCAGAAATAACTTCATGCCCTCGCGCCGGCACAGCCGGCAAACGGGGCCATTGTATCTTGCCATTCCTTCTTTACCTTTCTAACTTACATATGCTTCAGCCTTGATAGGCACGGTCGCGGCTCGTTACAAGGTGCAGTTTACGGCTACAAGCCTTCTTCCTGCTTACTCACTCAAACTCAACGCTCCCGCACGGTCGCGGTTCTGAACCGCGCGCGTTAGCAAGCGATCTAAACTCGGCGGCGTTTCGGCGGCCGGCAGCCGTTGTGCGGGATCGGCGTCCGATCCTTAATCGACTTCACTTCAATTCCTACCGTGGCCAGCGCGCGCACAGCCGATTCCCGGCCGGCGCCGGGCCCGAAACTCGCACTTCCACCGAACGGAGCCCATATTCCTTGGCCTTGTTGGCGGCCGTCAGCGAAGCCTGCTGCGCGGCGAAGGGCGTGCCCTTGCGCGAGCCTCGAAATCCCAGCGAACCGGAACTCGACCAGGCCAGAACGTTGCCCACCAGATCGGTGAAGGTCACGATGGTGTTGTTGAACGAAGCCTGGACATGCACCAGGCCGTTGGACACAACCTTCTTTTCCTTCTTCTTGAAGGTCTTCTTCTTGGTAGTTTTTGCAGGAGCTTTTGCCATGGGTTCTCCTTAGGTCTTGCCGGTGGCTTTCTTCTTGTTGGCGACAGTTCCGCGGCGCGGTCCCTTGCGCGTGCGGGCGTTGGTATGGGTGCGCTGCCCGCGTACCGGCAGGCCGCGGCGATGCCGCAACCCGCGATAGGAACCCATTTCGATGAGGCGCTTGATGTTCATCGAAAGTTCCTTGCGGAGATCGCCTTCGACCGACCCTTCGTTCTCGATCAGGGTTCGAACGCGATTGATTTCGTCTTCGGTCAGGTCGGAGACCTTCTTGGTCGCGTCCACGTTGGCCCGATGGAGCAGCGAGAGCGCACGGGTCCGCCCGATGCCGTAGATATACGTCAGACCGATCTCGGCCCGCTTCTTGGCTGGTAAATCGACACCTGCAATACGCGCCATATGGTTCCTTTTGGCTCCTTGATTACCCTGCCGCTGCTTATGCTTCGGATTGGTGCAGATGACCCGCACCACGCCTTCGCGGTGGATCACTTTGCACTTGTCGCACATCTTTTTGACGGACGCTCGCACTTTCATGTATCTTCTCCCCGCAGGCAAGAGTGCCTGCGCTACAGTTAATCTCGAACAATTCTTCCACGGCCGGGATCGTGCGGCGATAACTCCACCTGCACCCGATCGCCTGGCCGAACTCTCACAAAATTCGTCTTCGCCGCGCCGGCCGCATGCGCCAGAACCACGGCTTCGTTCTCCAGCTTCACCTTCACTACCGCGCTCGGCAGCAATTCCACCACGATCGCGTCCACGGCTTCATCGCTCACTCAGGGCCGCGTTAACACCCACGGACCGTCGGACGTCACCGCCACGCAATGCTCAAAATGCGCCGACAGCGAATGATCCTTGGTAACCGCCGTCCACTTGTCGGACAAAACCCGCATGTCCGGAGCGCCGGCATTCACCATCGGCTCAATGGCCAGCACCATGCCTTCTTTCAGCCTCGGATTCTCGTTACGGCGATCCACGTAATTGGGGACTTGCGGCTCCTCATGCAGCTTGGTGCCGATACCATGCCCCACCATCTCGCGAACCACCGAAAATCCGTTTTCCACCACGTGCTGCTCCACCGTTCCGCAAATGTCGAACAGCCGGTTGCCCGGCCGCACCTTGTCGATGGCCAGCTCCAGCGATTCCTTGGTCACTTCCAGCAGCTTCTTCGCCGACTCGTTAATCTCGCCCACCGGCACCGTCACGGCCGAATCGCCAAAATAGCCGTTCAACTGGACGCCCGTGTCGATGGAAACGATGTCGCCCTTCTTCAATTTCGTCTTCGCCGACGGCATGCCATGCACGATCTGATCGTTCACCGACGTGCACAGCACGTAGGGATATTTGCTGCCCGCCGACGGCGTGTAATAACCCTTGAAGGCCGGCTTCGCGCCCGCGTCCTTCATCATCTTCTCCGCCGCAACTTCCAGATCCTGGGTGGTAACGCCCTCTTCGACCATTTTCGAAAGGTCCTGCAGGATCTGCCAGACCAGCATCCCGCTTTTGCGCATCTGGTCCAACTCATTGCGGTTCTTACGGATAATCATCTCCGCGATCGGAATCTAGGCTAACATTTCCGCGAGCAGGCGCACACCGGCCCTCTCCACGAAAATGACTGATAAATCCATTATAGTGCAAAATCATCGGTTTAGGACACGCGGTCTAGGACACGCTGCTCCGGCGGCCCCGAATCCGGCCGGAACGCGGCGTAAAGCCCTCGTAATGCCGCATGATCAACTGCGCTTCCACCTGGTTGACGGTATCCATCGCGACGCCCACCACAATCAGCAGCGACGTGCCGCCGAAGAAGAAATTTACGTTCAAGCCATCCAGGAGCCAGCGCGGGAAATAGTTATCGATAAAGTTGCCCACCAGCGGCAGACGCTGCAATTTGATGCCGGCGATCATGATCTGCGGAATCAGCGACAGCACCGAAAGGTACAGGCCGCCCACCACCGTGATCTTGGTCAGGATCTTGTTCATGTAGTCGGCGGTGTTCTTGCCGGGACGAATGCCGGGAATGAATCCACCGTACTTGCGCATGTTGTCCGCCGCTTCATTGGGATTGAAGATGATGGACACATAGAAGAAGCAGAAGAAAATGATCAGGACGCAGAACAGCAGGTAGTACAGCGGCTGATTGCCGCCGATGGATTCCAGCATTCCGCTCAGAACGGGGCTGTTCTTCACGATCGCCCAGTTGGTGAGGGTCTGCGGGAACGCCAGCAGCGAGGATGCGAAAATCACCGGGATCACGCCGCCCGCGTTCACTTTCAAGGGAAGATGCGTGGATTGCCCGCCCATCATCTTGCGGCCCTGGATGCGCTTGGCGTACTGCACCGGAATGCGGCGCTCGCCGCGCTCCACCAGCACGATGAAGGCGACCACGGCCATCATGACAGCCAGAATGATGATCAGGTGGATGGGCGTCCAGTCGCGCACGCGGAACACATGATCGTAGATGTTGTCGATGGCGCGCGGGAGGCCGACCACGATTCCGGCAAAGATCAGCAGCGACATCCCGTTGCCGATGCCGCGCTCGGTGATCTGCTCGCCCAGCCACATGATGAAAGTGGTTCCGGCGGTGAGCGTAATGACCGTCATCGTGATGAACGCCGATACCCGGATTCAACACAAACCCGCCGCCCGACTTCTCGAGCGTCAAAGCGATACCAAAGGATTGCACCACGGCCAGGATGATGGTGAGGTAGCGGGTCCACTGCGTGATCTTGCGGCGGCCCAGCTCGCCTTCCTTCTGGAGTTTTTCGAGCGTGGGCACCACCACCGTGCAGCAATTGCAAAATGATGGACGCCGTGATGTAGGGCATGATGCCCAGGGCGAAGACGGTCAGCCGGCGGAACATGCCGCCGCTGAACAGGTCGATAAATCCGAACAGCGAACCCGGAATTCTGCTGGAAGAACTCCGCCAGCCGGTTGGCATCGATTCCCGGAGTCGGGATGTGTCCGCCAAACCGGTACACGGCCAATAAACCCAGCGTGAAGAAGATGCGCTTCCGCAGGTCCGGAATCCGGAACATATTGGCGATGGTGTCGAAGAACTTCATCTTTTTTGCCTACCCTCTGGGCCTGTCTTCGCTCGGACGAGTTAACTACTTGCTCGCGATCACGTTTCCACTGCCGCCGGCCTTCTGGATCTTCTCCAGCGCCGATTTCGAAAATACGTGCGCCCGCACTTCGATCTTGCGGGTGATGTCGCCGGAGCCCAGCACTTTCAGCCCGGCGCCCAGCTTCTTGATGACGCCGAGTTCGAGCAACCGTGCGGCGTCGAAGGCGCTGCCTTCCAGTTGCTCCAGCCGCCCCACATTTACGATGGCATATTCTTTCTTGAAAATGTTGGTGAACCCGCGCTTGGGCAGGCGGCGGTGCAGCGGCATCTGGCCGCCCTCGAAACCGCGCATGATGCTGTAGCCGGAAATGGATCGAGCGCCTTTGGCGCCGCGGCCGGAATACTTGCCGCGTCCGGTGCCCATGCCCTGTCCGATGCGCTGCTTCTTTTGTTTTTGCCCTTTCGGCGGGCGAAGATCGCTGAGATTCATGCTTTTCCCTTAGTCCCGCTTCCTGACGGTCGCGGCTCGTTAACGATCTCAAGCAGATGCGGGATTTTGGCCACCATGCCGCGGAACACAGCATCGTCCGGCCGCACCACGATGCGGTTCATTTTCTTCAATCCGAGCGACCGCACGATCGCTTTATGCTTTTCCGGGCAGCAGATCGGGCTGCCGATCAACTTAATTTTGATAGTTCCAACAGCCATAGCTCTAACCCACCTTCTCCTGCGCCAGCCCGCGCATCTCCGACGTCTGCGCCCGGTCGCGCAACTGCTCCAGCGCGTTGATGGTGGCTTTCACCACGTTGTGCGGATTGCGCGAGCCGATGGATTTCGTGAGCACGTTCGTAATGCCCACCGCTTGAATCACCGCGCGCACCGGACCGCCGGCGATAACGCCCGTTCCTTCCGGCGCCGGCTTCAACAGCACCAGGCCGCTGCCGAACCGTCCCAGCACCATGTGCAGAATGGTGGTTTCAAGCACATTGATCTTGCGCAGATTCTTCTTCGCCGCCTCAATGCCCTTTTTGATCGCGGCCGGAACTTCCTTGGCCTTGCCGGTGCCGAAGCCGACGATCTTCGCGCCCGGATCGCCGATCACAACCAGCGCCGAAAAGCTCAGGTTCTTGCCGCCCTTGACCACTTTCGTGACGCGATTGATCGAAACCACCTGCTCCTTGAGGTTCAAGGTGTTGGCATCGATGCGTTTCGCCGTGGGTATTGCCGCCATGGTTAAAACTCCAATCCTGCTTCTCGCGCGGCATCCGCCAGCGCTTTCACGCGCCCATGATACAGATAGCCTCCGCGATCGAACACAACTTTGCTGATGCCCTTGGTCTTGGCGCGCTCGGCGATCAGCTTGCCGATCTTCCTTGGCGCCCGCCAGATTGCCGCCCACCACGCTCGAGTTCTTTTCGCCCGAAGACGCGGCCGCCAGTGTTTTGCCCTGCGCGTCGTCAATCACCTGCGCGTAAATATGCTTCAGGCTGCGAAACACCGCCAGACGCGGGCGCTCCTGGCTGCCCTTGAGTTTGAGCCGGATGCGGTTCATGAATGCGAACGCGCACGTCGTTCTTGGAAGATTTCGCCATTTACTTCGCTCCTGCTCCCGCCGTTTTGCCGGCCTTCTTGCGGAGCACTTCGCCGGTATAGCGGACGCCTTTATTCTTGTACGGATCGGGCGGGCGCAGCGCGCGGATGTTCGCCGCCACCTGTCCCACCATCTGCTTGTCGTAGCCGCTCAGCACCAGATGCGTCTGCTTGTCGATCTTCAGATCCACGCCTTCCGGCAAGCAGCAACTCGATGGGGTGCGAATAGCCGAGCGTGAACGTCGCGATCTTGCCCTTCACGTCGGCGCGATAGCCGGTGCCGGTGATGTCGAGCTCGCGCGTGAAGCCGGTGGACACGCCCTGTACGGCGGCGGCGGCCAGCGCGCGGGTGAGCCCGTGCAGAGCGGCGCGTTGATCGGAATCGCGCAGAAATTCGAGATTCCCGTCGGTCTGGCTGCGCTTCGAATGCCTTCCGGCATCGGCACACTTGAGCTTGCCTTTGGGACCTTCCACCAGCAGCTCTTTGCCGATGTGTGATCTTCACGCCCTTGGGCAGCGGAATCGGTTTTTTGCCTACTCGCGACATAGTTTACCTGGCTCCGTTTTACCGCTTACCACAACTGGCAGAGCACCTCTCCGCCGACGCGTTCCTTGCGCGCCGTGCTGCCGGTCATCACGCCGCGCGCGGTGGTCAAAATATTGATGCCCAGGCCGCCCAGCACCTTGGGAACTTCCTGGCTCCCGACATAGACGCGGCACCCGGGCCGGGAGACGCGCTCGATCCGCGAGATCACCGGCACATTGCCCGGCGTGTACTTCAGATAAATGCGGATGCTGCGTTTGGCGCCCTCTTCGGCCACCTTGAAGTTGACGATAAAGCCTTCTTCCTTCAAGATGCGCGCGATCTCCATTTTCAGCTTGGAGGCCGGCACGTCCACTTTGGGATGGCGCGCCGACTGCGCGTTGCGAATGCGCGTCAGCATGTCGGCGATGGGATCGGTAATGGCCATGTTTCTATTCCCGGGCTCCTTTCCTTACCAGCTCGCTTTGATCACGCCGGGAACCTCGCCCGCCAGAGCGAGCTGGCGGAAACAGATCCGGCACAAGTTGAATTTGCGAATGTAGCCGCGCGGCCGGCCGCAACGGAAACACCGGTTGCGCAGCCGGATCTTCACCCGCGCCGGAGTGACCTTGTTCGCAGCTCTTGTCGGCGGCGATCCTGGCTCTGGTTGCATCTTCTTTCGCGATCTTCGCTGTCGTTGCCATGTGTTCCCTAATTCCTCGTCTTCCCCGTATTCCGTCTTTACTGCCTGAACGGCATCCCCATGTGCTTTAACAGCGCCAGACCTTCGGCATCCGTCTTCGCGCTGGTGGTAATCGAGATATTCATGCCCTTGACCTTTTCCACCTTGTTGTAATCGATCTCGGGAAAAATCAGTTGGTCGCGTACGCCCAGCGTGTAATTGCCGCGCCCGTCGAAGCTCTTCGACGACACGCCGCGAAAATCGCGCACGCGCGGCAGAGCCACGTTCATCAGCCGGTCCAGGAACTCGTACATGCGGTCGCCGCGCAGCGTCACCATGGCGCCGATCGACATGCCCTCGCGCAGCTTGAATGCCGCGATGGACTTCTTGGCTTTGGTGACCACCGGCTTTTGTCCCGCGATCTGGCCCAGTTCGTTTACCGCGCCGTCCATCAGCTTGGCGTTCTGAGTGGCTTCGCCCAAGCCGATGTTGACCGATACCTTCTGGATCTTCGGCACGGCCATCACGTTCTTGTAGCCGAACTCCTTCACCAGCGCCGGGACCACGCTCTTCTGATAATGCTGCTTGAGTCTCGCCATCTCTAGCCTTTCCTGTCGCCTTCTCTAGCCCTTGGTATCCAGCGCCTCGCCGCTTTTCTTGGCGATGCGGACGCGCCGCGTGGACGTGCCGCTTGGCTCCAGCTTGTAACCCACCCGCGTGGGAACGCCGCCGGAGGTGAGCACCATCACGTTCGAAATCGAGATCGAGCTTTCCTTTTCGGCAATGCCGCCCTTGATCTGCTTGCTGCGGGTTGGGGCGGGTATGGCGCTTGATCATCGACACGCCTTCCACAATCAGCTTGCCGCTGCCAGCGGTCCACCGAAATCACCTTGCCCGTTTTGCCTTTATCGCGCCCGGCGATCACCTTCACCTGGTCGTTCTTCTTGATTCTGGTCTTGGTGAACGTCTTTTCCACTGGCCGCTTGGGCATCAGATCACCTCCGGCGCCAGCGAAACGATCTTCATGAAGCGCTTGTCGCGCAGCTCGCGCGCCACCGGACCAAACACGCGCGTGCCCACCGGCTCGCCCACTTCGTTGATCAGCACGGCGGCATTGGAATCGAACCGGATGTAGGTTCCGTCCTTGCGGCGCGACTCCTTGCGCATCCGGACGATCACGCAACGCACCACTTTCCCTTTCTTGATGGGCGATTCAGGCGTGGCTTCCTTGACGCTGGCGGTGATCACGTCGCCCAAGCCGGCGCGCAATCCCAAGTCCCCGCCGCGCGGCAAAATGCACATCAGCTTGCGGGCGCCGCTGTTGTCGGCCACCTCGAGAATGGTGCGCATCCCAATCATGATTTCCTCCCAGGGGCCTTGCGGGACGAGGACTTGGCGCGCAGCGATTTCGAACCTGAAGTGGGCTGCGTGGTGTCCAGATCGACAGCCGCCGGTTCCACCGCCACTTGCACCGCTTTGCGCAGTACTTCGCCCAGGCGCCAGCGCTTTAACTTGCTCATCGGACGGCACTCGATGATCCGAACCGTGTCGCCGATCTTGCGCCCTCTGCTCTTCGTCATGGGCGTAAAACTTGCTGCGCTTATTGATGATTCGCTTGTAAATGGGATGCGGGACGCGCCGGGTAACCTCCACCACAATGGTCTTGGTCATTTTGGCGGAAACCACTTCGCCGACCTTCTCGTTCTTGTTGCCTATCTTTTTTCTGGCTAGCGCGCTGTCGGCCATGGCTTACTTCCCCTTCTTCTTTTTCTTGGGCGTAGGCTCGGGCGCAGTCTCCGGATGCAGCTCGCGGTCGCGCAGGATGGTGAGAATCCGCGCCCGGTCCTTGCGGATCGTCCGCAGCTTCTTCAGCCCGTCGCTCTGGCCCATGCTCAGCTGGAAGCGGAGACGGAAGTTCTGTTCACGGATTTCCGCCTCTTGCCTGCGCAGCTCTTCGCTATCGAGTTCCCGTATTTTGTCTGCTCTCATTCGATTTCTCCCGCTCCCTATGGTCGCGGCTCCGTTACTCTCCGGTGTTGTCCTCGCGGCACACCAGCTTGGTCGGCAACGGCAGCTTGCCCGCGGCCAGCCGAAACGCTTCTTGCGCGGTGGCTTTCGGAACGCCTTCCATTTCAAACAGGATCTTGCCGGGCCGGATTACCGCTACCCACTGCTCCGGCGCGCCTTTGCCCTTGCCCATACGAGTTTCAGCCGGCTTCTTGGTGATCGGCTTGTCGGGAAACAAGCGGATCCAAACCTTGCCGCCGCGCTTGATGAAGCGCGTCATGGCGACACGGGCCGCTTCGATCTGCCGGTCCGTGATCCAGCCGCAGCGCATGGCTTTCAGCCCAAACTCGCCAAAAGCGAGACTGGAGCCGCGCCAGGCTTTGCCGGTCATGCGGCCGCGCTGCTGTTTCCTGTACTTGACCTTCTTTGGCATCAACATGGCGATTGTTCTCCGCTATCCTTGTTTCGGCGGTTCGCGTGCCCGGTCCGCCATTCGATTCCGCGGGCGCCTCTTTTACTTCCTGTTTCCAGCTTGGTTGCGGCGGCGCTAACGGCGGCAGAATGGGCGCGACGCGCGGCGTGGCCCCGGGGTCGGGAGGCGCTTGCACTACGGGCCCGCTCGGTTCGGGCGTGGGCGGCGCAAAAGCGCTGCCGGGACGCCGCTCGCGACGATCGCGCAAGGGCTGACGCCGCGGCTCGGGATCGTTGCGCAGCGAATCGCGCCGGCCGCTGTCCAGAATCTCGCCCTTATAAGTCCAGCACTTGATCCCGATGACGCCGTAGGTGGTGTAAGCCTGCGCGAAACCGTAATCCAAATCGGCGCGCAAAGTATGCAGCGGAAGCTGGCCTTGCAGATACCATTCGCTGCGCGCGATTTCGGCGCCGTTCAGGCGGCCCGACACGCGAACCTTGATGCCCTTGCAGCCAAAGCGCAGCGCCGAATCGACGGCTTTTCGCATGGCCCTGCGAAACGCCACGCGCTTTTCCAGCTGCAGCGCGATGGACTCCGCCACCAGTTGCGCGTCCAACTCCGGCTTGTGTACTTCCTGAATGTCGATAAAAACTTCGCGCTTGGTCTTCTTCGCCAGGTCGCCCTTCAGCTTCTCGATCTCGGCGCCCTTGCGTCCGATGATAATGCCGGGCCGCGAGGTGCGAATGGTAACGCGCAGCTTGTTGCCGGGCCGGTCCACTTCAATGGAGCTGACGCCGGCGGACTTCAGCCGCTCGCGCAGCGCGCCTTTCAGCTCCAGGTCTTCGCGCAAAAGCTTGGCGTAGTCCGCCTTGGCGAACCAGCGCGATCGCCAGGTCTTGGTGACGCCCAGACGAAAGCCGTATGGATGTACTTTCTGTCCCACTATGCGTTCTCCTCGGTCTTGGGCGTTGCTGCCCCGGCCTTGTCGCTGACCACCACCGCGATATGCGACGTGCGCCGCTGATAGCGATACGCCCGGCCCATCGGCGCCGGCCGGATGCGCTTCTGCCGCGGCCCTTCGTTCACGTAAGCTTCGCTCACCACCAGCTGATCCACATCCACGTCGTTGTTGCGGTTTTCGGCATTGGCGATGGCCGAATCCAGCACCTTCAGCACGGTCGGCGCCATGCGCTTGTTGGTCTGGCGCAAAATGATGCGCGCTTCATTGGCCGAACGGCCGCGGATCAAGTCCACCACCAGCCGCGCCTTCTGCGGCGACGATCGAATATATCGGGCTTCTGCTCTGGCTTGCATGGTTGTTCCTTTAGGACGGCTTGGCGCTCTTCTCCGTGGGCGCGGCGGCCTTCACCGAGTGTCCTTTGAACACGCGCGTCGGTGAAAATTCGCCCAACTTGTGGCCCACCATGTTTTCGGTGATATAGACCGGAATGAACTTCTTCCCGTTGTGGACGCCCAGCGTGTGCCCGATGAAATCCGGAACGATGGTGGAGCGCCGCGACCAGGTCCGCAGTACTTTCTTCTCGTTCTTGGCGTTCATATCCGCCACCTTTTTCGCCAGGTGGTCGTCGGTGAAAGGCCCTTTTTTTAATGATCGACTCATCCTTTGTCCCTAACTGCCGCTTATAGCCATTGCTTTGCCAGCTAATGCCCGCACTAGCCCCGCTTCTTCGCTTTCCGGCTCACAATCCACTTATCGGTGCGCTTGTTGTTGCGCGTCTTAAATCCGCGCGTCGGCTGGCCCCAGGGCGTCACCGGATGCCGTCCGCCCGACGTCTTGCCTTCGCCGCCGCCATGCGGGTGATCCACCGGGTTCATCGACACGCCGCGATTGTGCGGTTTCTTGCCCAGCCAGCGCGACTTCCCCGCTTTGCCGTGCGATTCGTTTTCGTGCTCCACGTTGCCCACCTGGCCGATAGTCGCCATGCATTCCACTAGCACGCGGCGAATTTCGCCCGAAGGCAGCTTCAACAGCGCGATTCCGCCTTCGCGCGAAACCAATTGAGCTTGCGCGCCGGCCGATCGCGCCATTTGAGCGCCCTTGCCGGGCCGCAGTTCGATATTGTGAACCACCGTGCCCGCTGGAATATTTTTCAGCGGCAGCGCGTTTCCGATCAGGATGTCGGCTTCGGCGACCCGATGTCACGGTGCGGCCCACCTGTCAACCCACCGGACAAATGATGTAGCGCTTCTCGCCGTCGGCGTAATTCAGCAGCGCGATGCGCGCCGTCCGGTTCGGATCGTATTCAATGGACGCAACCTTGGCCGGGATGCCGAACTTATCGCGCTTGAAATCGATTGCCCGATAAGCCTGCTTGGCCCCGCCGCCACGGAAACGCGACGAGATCAGGCCCTCGCTGTTGCGCCCGCCGGTCCGCTTCTTTCCAACCACCAGCGATTTCTCGGGAGTCTGCTTGGTGATCTCGTCGCGAGAAACAACGCTCATGAAGCGCCGGGACGGCGTCGTCGGATTGTAGCTCTTCATCGGCATAACGTAAACTCCCTGACCCCTAATCCCAAATCCCTAAATTTCGGCATATTCAGGAACCTTCTGACCGGGTTTCAACCGCACGTAGGCCTTTTTCCAATCCGAACGGTAGCCGGAAAATCTTCCCCGCCGCCGCAGCTTGCCGGCCAGGCTCACGGTCCGGACATCCGCCACTTTCACCTTGAACAACTGCTCCACCGCGGCCTTCACCAAAGTCTTGTTGGCGTCCGGCGCTACTTCAAAACAGAGCGTGCGCTCGCCGTCCTTCTTGGCGACGCCCTTTTCAGTCACGATGGGCCGTTTGATCACTTCGTAGATGGTCATTTCGCCGAGCGCCTCCGATAGTTTCTGCGCCGCCGCTTGCGAGAGCAGCACGCCGGCGTGGCCCAGCAGAGAGTACACGTCAACTTCTTTGGTGGAAACCAGCGTGACGCCTTCCAGATTGCGCGCGCTCAGCGCCAGGTTGCGATTTTCGCCGTTATCGACCACCAGCACGGTCTTGGGCGCGCCCAGCACGTCCAGCACCGCGCGCATCGCTTTGGTCTTGTGATCGGCCAGCGCAAAATTCTGGACCACTCTTCAGTTCGCCGTCCCGCAGCTTGGCCGACAAGCGCCGACCGCAGCGCGCCCAGCAGCATCTTGCGCGGCAGCTTGTAGCTGTAATCGCGCGGTTGCGGACCGTGCGTCGTTCCGCCATGCCGCCACAGCGGCGACCGTATAGAGCCCATGCGCGCGCGGCCCGTGCCCTTTTGCCGCCACAGCTTCTTGCCCGAACCCGATACTTCGTGGCGCGTCTTCGTTTTGGCGTTGCCGCCCCGGCGCGCGGCTTGCGAATGCCGAACCGCCTCATACAGCAGGTCTTTGTTGACCGGCGCGCCGAAAACTTCGTCGGACAATTCCAGCGTGCCGACTACCGCGTTATTCAAATCGACAACGTCTACACTTGGCATGCTCGCGTCTCCGCTTACCTCTTGGCCCTTCTCACCAGCACATAACCGCCATTGGGACCGGGCACCGCTCCCTTGATCACCAGCACGTTGTCCTCGGCCACCACGTCCACCACTTCGAGATTGCGAATGGTCACTTGCTGGTCGCCCATGTGGCCGGCCATGCGGGTTCCCGGGAAAACGCGCGAAGGAAAGCTCGACGCACCAATGGAACCAGGCGCACGATTAAACATCGAACCATGGCCGCCCGGACCGCCCTTGAAATGATGCCGCTTGATAACGCTTGCGAATCCACGGCCTTTGCTGACGCCGATCACGTCCACTTTGTCGGCCGGCTTGAACTGGTCCACCAATACGCGATCGCCTTGTTTCAGGTCGTCGTCCCCGGGCGCATGCGAACTTCCCGCAGAAATTTCACGCCGTCGGCGCTGGCCTTCTTCAGATGACCGGCCATAGGTTTGGTGGTGTGCGATGCCTTCGCGAACTCCACCAATCCAAGCTGCACGGCGTCGTAGCCATCCGTGGTCGGCGTTTTGCGCTGCACTACCACGCACGGGCCGGCCTTCAATAGCGTGACAGGAACAACCTGCCCGTCGGCGCGGAACACCTGGCTCATCCCGATCTTTTTCCCTAAAATCCCTGGGCTCATGCACACCTCTGGGAATACGAGGAAGACAAGGAATACTGGGAATGGTCTGCATTCCTCGTCTTCCTGGCAGTCCTTGTATTCCTGAATTTCATGTCGTTACTTGCCACGGCCAAATGCTTTGATCTCCACATCCACACCCGCCGGCAGATCCAGCTTCATCAAGGCATCCACCGTGTCCTGGGTCGGCTCGAGAATATCGAGCAGCCGCTTGTGCGTCCGGATTTCAAACTGTTCGCGCGACTTCTTGTCCACGTGCGGCGACCGCAAAACCGTGTAGCGATTCTTGATGGTCGGCAGCGGAATAGGCCCCGATGTCCTAGCCCCCGTGCGCTTGGCGGTTTCGGCAATGTCGCTGGTCGATTGGTCCAGGATGCGGTGATCGTACGCCTTGAGGCGAATGCGAATGCGTTCTTGTAAAGCCATTTTGCTCCTAGTCAGTCGCGAAGAGGGAACACAAGGAATACTGGGGAGACAAGGAATGCAGACCCATTCCCCGTATTCCTCGTCTCGCTCGTATTCCTTGCCTTCGTCTCGTATTCCGCCTTCTATTCCAAAATCTCCGTCACGGTTCCCGCGCCCACCGTCCGGCCGCCTTCGCGGATCGCAAACCGCAATCCCTTGTCCATGGCCACCGGCGTAATCAGCTCGATCACCAATCCCACGTTGTCGCCCGGCATCACCATCTCCGTGCCTTCGGGCAACTCAGCCACGCCCGTCACGTCCGTGGTCCGGAAGTAAAACTGCGGCCGGTAGCCCTTGAAGAACGGCGTGTGCCGCCCGCCCTCTTCCTTGGTCAGCACCACGATCTCGCCCTTGAACCGCTTGTGTGGCTTGATCGATCCCGGCTTCGCGATCACCTGCCCGCGCTCCACGTCGTCCTTTTCAATGCCGCGCAGCAACAACCCGACGTTATCTCCCGCGCGTCCCTCATCCAGCAGCTTCTTGAACATTTCCACGCCCGTAACCACCGTCTTGCGCGTGTCCTTGAAGCCCACGATCTCCATTTCCTCGCCGACTTTGCAGATCCCCTTCTCAATTCGCCCCGTCACCACCGTGCCGCGGCCCTGGATCGAGAAAATGTCCTCAATCGGCATCAGGAACGGCTTGTCGATGTCGCGCGTCGGCATCGGAATGTAGCTGTCCACCTTGTCCATCAGCTCGTCCACCGACTTTTCCCACTTGTCTTCCCCGTTCAACGCTCCCAGCGCGCTCACCTTCACCACCGGCAGATCGTCGCCCGGAAACTCATACTTGCTCAGCAGCTCGCGCACTTCCAACTCCACCAGTTCGAGCAGTTCCGGATCGTCCACCATGTCCACTTTGTTCAGCGCGACCACAATCGAAGGCACACCCACCTGGCGGGCCAGCAGAATATGCTCGCGCGTTTGCGGCATCGGACCGTCGGTGGCCGCCACCACCAGAATCGCGCCATCCATCTGCGCCGCTCCCGTGATCATGTTCTTGATGTAGTCGGCGTGGCCCGGGCAATCCACGTGCGCGTAATGCCGGTTGGCCGTCTCGTACTCGACGTGCGCCACCGCGATCGTGATTCCGCGCGCCTTCTCTTCCGGCGCGTTGTCGATCGAATCGAACGAGCGGAACTTGTTCTTCGGATTGTGCTTGGCCAATACCTTGGTGATGGCCGCCGTCAACGTGGTCTTGCCGTGATCGATGTGCCCGATCGTCCCGATGTTTACGTGCGGCTTGCTGCGGTCAAATTTTTCCTTCGCCATGGATGTTGAACTCTCCTGCTTCCTTTATTCCTGAATTCCTCGTATTCCTTGAATTCCTACTTAACCACTCTTCCTTGAACTTTGGCCACGATCTCTTCCGACAGGTTCTTGGGAACTTCCTCGTACTGCCCGAAGTGCATGGTGAAGCTGCCGCGGCCCTGCGTGCGCGAGCGCAGCTCGGTGGCATAGCCGAACATTTCCGACAGCGGAACCATCGCCTTGATAAGCTGCGTGGTGCCCCGAACCTCGGTGCCTTCCAAACGGCCGCGCCTGGAACTGAGATCGCCATTGACGGTGCCCATGTACTCTTCCGGCACCACCACTTCGACGCGCATCACCGGCTCCAGCAGCACCGGCTTGGCTTTCTTGCAGGCTTCCTTAAAGCAGATGGAGCTGCAGATCTTGAAGGCCATTTCCGACGAGTCGACATCGTGATAATCGCCGTCGAAGAGCTCAACTTTGATGTCCACCATCGGATATCCGGCTAGAATGCCGCCTTCCAGCGACTCGCGGACGCCCTTCTCAACCGCCGGGATAAATTCCTTCGGAACCGAACCGCCCTTGATAACGTTGTCGAACTCGAAGCCCTTGGCGTGATTGGGCTCCACTCTGAGCTTGGTCCGCGCATACTGGCCGCTGCCGCCGGTCTGCTTCTTGTGCGTGTAGTCGTACTCGGCTTTAGCGCGGATGGTTTCGCGATAAGCCACTTGCGGCTTGCCGACGTTGGCGCCGACGTTGAACTCGCGCTGCATGCGATCCACGATGATCTCCAGATGCAGCTCGCCCATTCCGGCCAGAATAGTCTGCCCGGTGTCGGGATCTGTATTCACTCGCAGGGTCGGATCTTCCTGCACCAGTTTCTGAATGGCCATTCCGAGCTTCTCTTGGTCGGCCTTGGTCTTGGGCTCGATCGCCAGCTGAATGACGGGCTCTGGGAAATCGATGTTTTCGAGCAGAATCGGCCGCTTCTCGTCGCAGATGGTGTCGCCGGTGGAGACGTTCTTCAGCACCGCGGCGCAGATATCGCCGGCTAGAATTTCCTGAATGTCCTCGCGCTTGTTGGCATGCATCTTCACCAGACGCCCCACGCGCTCCCTGCGGTTTTTTGCCACGTTGAACACCGAATCGCCCGCGCCCAGCCGGCCCGAGTACACCCGGATAAACGCCAGCTGGCCGACAAACGGGTCGGTCATGATCTTGAACACCAGCGCCGAAAATGGCGCGTCGTCGCTGGGAGGAAGCTCTTCCGTTATAGCCGGATTGTCGGGAAGCACGCCCTGCACCGGCGGGATGTCCAACGGCGAAGGCAGGTAATCGACCACGGCATCGAGCAGGTTCTGCACGCCCTTGTTCTTGAACGCCGAGCCGCAGATCACCGGAAATATCTTCTGCGCGATGGTGGCTTTGCGGATGCCCGCCATGATCTCTTTTTCTGAGATCGGCGTGCCTTCCACAAACTTGGCGAACAAATGGTCGTCGGATTCGGCAATGGCCTCGATCATCTGCTCGCGGTAAGACTTGGCCTTCTCGAGCAGGTCGGCCGGGATATCGACGTCGTCGTACTCGGCGCCCAGCGTCTCGTCGCGCCAGATGCGGGCTTTCATCTGTCACCAGGTCGACGATGCCCTTGAACTGGTCTTCGGCGCCGACGGGGATCTGAATTGCCACCGGCCGGCACTTCAGCCGGTCGATAATCGTATCGATGGAGTGGTAGAAATCCGCACCCACGCGATCCATCTTATTGATGAAGCAAATGCGCGGAACACCGTACTTGTCGGCCTGGCGCCACACCGTTTCCGATTGCGGCTGCACACCGGCCACGGCGTCAAACACCGCCACCGCGCCGTCCAGCACGCGCAGGCTGCGTTCCACTTCCGCCGTAAAGTCCACGTGGCCGGGAGTGTCGATAATGTTGATCGTGATGTCGCGCCACTGGCACGTGGTGGCGGCTGACGTAATCGTGATACCACGCTCCTGCTCCTGCTCCATCCAGTCCATGATGGCGGTGCCCTCATGAACCTCTCCGATCTTATGAGTACGACCGGTGTAGTAGAGCACACGCTCGGTAGTGGTGGTTTTGCCGGCATCAATGTGGGCCATGATGCCGATGTTCCTCATTTTTTCGATCGGTACAGTACGTGCCATAAATAAAACCTCAACGTCACCAAACCCGGTAACTTAGCTACCAACGGTAATGCGCGAAAGCCTTGTTTGCTTCCGCCATTCGGTGAACGTCGTCCTTTTTCTTAATCGCTCCGCCGCGCATGTTCGCGGCATCCGTCAACTCGTTCGCCAACTTGTCCGGCATGCCCTTGTCGGGCCTGCTGCGGGCGTTCTGCAAAATCCAGCGAATCGCCAAACTGACCCGGCGGTTCTGCGACACCTCCACCGGTACCTGATAGTTGGCGCCGCCCACGCGCCGCGTCTTCACTTCCAGCAGCGGCTTGGCGTTCTCCACCGCCTTCTTGAAAAGCTTCAAGGGATCGTCGGCGGTGCGCTCTTTGATCTTGTCCATCGCACCGTAGAAGATCCGCTGGCAGGTGTTTTTCTTGCCGTCCCACATCATGGAGTTGATGAACTTCTCCGCCAGCGTGGAGTTATAAATCGGATCCGGCAGGATCTCGCGAGGCTCTGGTCTGCGTCTGCGTGGCATATCCTATTTCGAGGGCCCCTTCGGCCGTTTGGCTCCGTATTTCGATCGTCCCTGTTTACGGTCGGCAACTCCGGCCGCATCCAGCGTCCCGCGCACCACGTGATAGCGCACGCCCGGCAGATCCTTCACGCGGCCGCCGCGGATCAACACGATGGAGTGCTCCTGCAGGTTATGGCCGACGCCTGGGATATACGTGGTCACTTCGATCCCGTTGGTCAGGCGCACGCGCGCCACTTTCCGCAGCGCCGAGTTCGGCTTCTTCGGCGTGGTAGTGTACACGCGCGTACACACCCCGCGCTTCTGCGGGCAGGCCTGCAGCGCCGGACTGGCGGTCTTATAGCGTGGCGGTTTTCGCCCTTTTCGCACGAGTTGATTAAACGTCGGCACGAATCTTCCCTTCAGAAGTTATGTTGTTCGTTGACACACTGACGGCAGGCTAAAAGCCAAACCGCGAAAACTACAAGCTGCGAGGGTACATGCTTTGGACTAGCCCATATCCCGGTGGCTGAAAAACCGCTAGGACATCGGGGCCGGCCCCCGGCCGGGCTCTCTAACTAAAGAGCGGTAGCACGGGAGCAGAAGACACAACTCGCCAAACCTTTATAAGAATACTGAACGAACTGACGCTTGTCAAATGGCAAGAGAATCCGAAGTCAGAATCGAAGTCAGAAGTCTTACTCCCGACCAATTCGGATTCCGAATTCTGAATTCTGACTTACTTGACTCTTGACATCTGACCCTATATGATATGTCTAGACATATGAGAACTACCGTGAGACTTCCGGAGGGATTAATGAACTTAGCTAAGCGAGAAGCAGAACAGCGAGGAGAAACGGTGACCGCTCTCATTGAAGAAGGTCTCAGATTAGTCCTGGCACAGTCGCACCAGTCGCCCCGCCGCGAACGAGTGGCACTCCCGGTCTCCAAAGCAGACGGCGGCGTGCTGCCTGGCGTGGATCTGAACGACAGCGCTGCCTTGGAAGACATCCTGGAAGGCCGTGGGTGATTCTGCCGGATGTGAACGTCCTGCTCTATGCGTTCCGGTCGGACACTGAAAATCACACCGCGTATCGGACCTGGCTGGAAAGCGTCGTCAATGGCGAGACGGCATATGGCATGTCGCCGCAAGTCCTGGCCAGCGTCATCCGGCTCGCAACTCATCCACGCATCTTCAAACACCCGGATCTGCTAAAGGATGCGGTGGCCTTCGCATCCACCCTCCTGGATCAGCCACATTGCCAAATTATCGAGCCGGGGCGGCGCCATTGGGACATTTTCACTAGATTGTGCCAAAGCGCGAACGCTTACGGAAATCTGGTGCAGGATGCCTGGCTGGCGGCCCTGGCGATCGAATCGGGCTGTGAATGGATCACCAACGATCGCGACTACTCGCGATTCGAGGGATTGCAGTGGGGCACGGCAATCTAGCGCCTTGAAGAAGTCCGATTTTCCGCCAGCAGGCTATCCACCTGCGCGTAGAATTCCTTGACCGCCTGATGATACAGCGCGCCGCTGGCTGGACCCGGGAATCCTGCATGAACAAAACGCACGCGCCCATCGCGGCCCAGGAAAAACGTGGTCGGCCAAGAGTTTAGATTAGCGGGCTGGGTCAGTTTCGCATCGCGATCGTCCGGCGTGCCGCCCAGCAGCACCGTGTAATCGATCCCGTATTCCTTGATGAAGGCCCGCAGCCGCGCCGGATTCGTGAGTTGATCGCCTTCCTCAAACGAAAGGGCCACAACTTCCAGGCCCTGGCTGCGATATTTGCGATACAACTCGGCCAGGAACGGCGCTTCATCGTGACAATTGGGGCACCAACTCCCCGTAATGTTCACTAGCACCACTTTGCCTTGAAAGCGCGCGTCGGTGTTGGAAACGATTTTGCCGTTGAGATCGGGAAAGCTGAAGCGAAATGGCTCCGACGGCATCCTTAACCGAAGTGTGATGATCCGGATCGGTCGGCGGCGGCAAGCCCTTGGCGCGCGCGACATCCGGCCGCGTCGCCGTAAGCTGGCTGGTTCCGTGCAGATCGGTCAGGTCGACAGCCAACGTCCCGTCAGCCGCGGGAGTCAGAACCATGAGCGCCGGACGGCCACCTGAGAAATGGCTCAGCACAAACTTGCCATCTTTATAACTACCCGTCAACGCGCCGGTATCGCCATCCACGCGCAGTATCGCGGCTGAGACATTCGAGGCGCTCTTCTGCTGCACGATTAGGCGCCAGGCCTGCTCGCCTTTCGCGCTCTTCACGGCCACTTCCCAAAGCCCGTCGATCGAGAGCGCGCCGGAACTTGCGCTGGCCTCGGCCTTGTGGCGATGCGCTGTTACAGGATAGTTCTTCTTCAGCATCGGCCCATACTGGCCCACCAGCGCGCCATCCTCCAGCTTGGCTTCGAGCTTGGCGGCGTAAGAATCGAAGTTCAAGACGAGCGATCCGTTTTGAAAGCTTGCTCCGCTTGCCACCACCTTCTGATCTCCGTTGAACAACCAACCCTGGAGATTCGATCCGTCGCCGGCGATCTGCAGGCGGAACGGAATGTCTTGGCCACTAAAGGTGATGGTGGCGTCCCAAAGACCTGCCAATGATTGAGTCTTACCTGACTGAGCCAGGGCGGCGGGCGCGATGGCAACTAGGAGAGCGGCGAAGAACTTGGTTTTCACGTTCGCTCCTTTCATGAGCCGTGATTTGGTAGCTCTTAGTATACAATTTGACAGATAAAGATGCGGGCGGTTGTATACACGGTTGGATACACCGTTGGATACGCGGTTGGATGCGCGGGAATCTTGCTGCTGGGGCTGGGAACGAAGGCCAACGCAGCACGACCTGCGACCGCGCGTGTCTGGAAGGATTCGTCAATCAATACCTGGATGCGCTGGCCGCGCACGATCCCTCCAAGTTGCCGCTTGCGAAAAACGCCCGCTGCACTTACTTTCCCGTCCGGAAGACCTGGTGGACAAACCGATCTTCCATCAAGCCCTGGCGCCCTCCGAGCGACGTCCCCGTGCGGATATGATCCGCGTTGCGAATTCCTATTTCGAAGGCACGGAAGCCGGGACCGACAAAAACACTCCCTTCGATAAAGACTGCCAGCGCATTGAGAACGGCCAGGTCACAGCGAATGACCCAACCAGCAAGAGTCCAATCACAAGGATGAGCTGTGGCGCGCAGTTAGCCACCGGATTTACCAAAGTGATTACACGCGTCGAGGAACGGCGCTTCCCGGTAGTGGATGAAGAACGCGGCTTAGTGTTGTCCATAATCCGTTTCGATCATTCCGGCAAGAACAAGACCATCACCTGGGCCGGTGGCAGCTCGCATCCCGTGAATCCGCCATTCGACCAGCCCTATTCGTTCTTCATCGCGGAGCTGTTCAAGGTTGTGGACGGCAAGATCAATCGGATTGAGGCGCTGGTGACACCAGTTCCGTATGGGATGCCGGCGGGTTGGGTGAAGAAGTAACGGGTTCCGCTAGCAACCGATCCACATCGGCCCGAAACACGGTCTCCCGCACTGCGCCGATGTAAGCCTTGGCCGCGCGGCCGTTGCGATCGACCAGCACCGTGGTGGGCAGTGCGTCCACCGCAGGCGCCGATGGTAATGCGAAATCGGGCATGAGCACGGGAAAGGGCAAGTGGAATTCACCGAGGAACGACTCGACGGCCCGCTTGGCACCCTCGGCGCTCTGATCCACGCCGTCCATGGAGACGCCGACGATGGAGAGTCCTTTGTAGCGATAGTCGCGCGCCAGGTCGATCAATCCGGGTGTCTCTTGCCGGCACGGAGCGCACCAACTGGCCCAATAGTTGATGAGCACCACCTGGCCGCGATGGTCGGAGAGGCGCCACGCACCGCCGTTGAGCTGCGGGAAGGCGAGGTCGGACATGCCCGTTCGATCCTTCACCGCCCGGACGCCGGCCTTCTGATCGCTCCAGCTTTGCCAGCCGAGCGCGATCCACAGCACAATCCCGGCGAAGAGCAGATACTGGATGACCTTTCGGTACTTTGATTTCTTTTCCAACTGACTTCAGTATATCGGTGGAGGACGAAGGCCTGGGCGGAATGATTTACACTGAAGGGCGGTGACGGTCCTCGATCGACCACCGGAAGCGGAGATGAAGATGAGAACTTTCAGAACTTTCGCATTTGTCTGGGCCGCGCTGCTCTCCGTATCTGGATTGCCGGCGCAGACATCCAAACCAGTCCGCACACAATCCGGGCTGGTCCAGGGCAAGCTGGAAGACGGTGTAGCCACCTACAAAGGCATTCCGTTCGCGGCGCCGCCGATCGGCAATTTACGCTGGCGGGCGCCTAAGCCGCCTATGGCATGGACCGGAGTCCGCAATGCCGACAAGTTTGCTCCGGCGTGCATCCAGGTTCCCATTGTGAACCAGGATCTTGGGATGGAATCTGTCACGACCAACGAAGATTGCCTGTACCTTAATGTCTGGACGCCCGCGAAGTCGGCGAGCGAAAAGTTGGCGGTGATGGTCTGGATCTACGGTGGAGGGTTCACCATCGGCGGCACTTCGGTTTCCCTGTACGACGGGATGAATCTTGCCAAGAAAGGCGTGATTCTGGTGAGCGTAGCGTACCGGCTGGGTGCGTTAGGCTTCATGGCGCATCCCGAGCTGACGGCCGAGCAAGGCGGGCATTCCGGCAACTACGGGCTGCTGGACCAGATCGCCGGGTTGCAGTGGGTGAAGCGCAATATCGCTGCGTTTGGCGGCGATCCGAGCCGCGTCACCATTTTCGGCGAATCGGCGGGAGGGATATCGGTCAGCATGCTTTCTGCGTCGCCGCTCGCGAAGGGATTGTTCCGCGGCGCCATCTCCGAGAGCGGCGGAAACTTCGGACCCGAGCGGCAGACTGGAAACGAAGGTGGCGAGAACATGGATTCCCTCGCCAGGGCCGAGAGGAACGGCACAGCTTTCCTCAACAAACTGGGTGCGGCTTCCATCGCCGCCGCACGCAAGAAGCCCGCCGAGGAGATCCTGAAGAACTCGCCTCCCGGGCTAGGAACCGCATGGCCGATTTTCGATGGCTACGTGCTGCGGGGCGATCAGTACACGCTGTATGAAGCCGGGCGCTACAACGACACCCCCGTGCTGATCGGCACCAATTCGGACGAGGGCGCGCTTTTTGTCTCGTCCGCTAAGGCCGACGCTTATCAAAAGGTCATCCATGCGGGCTACGGCACGTACTCGGGCAAGATTTTAGCCGCTTACCCCGGTGGAACGGACGCGGAGGCTCTGCGCTCTTCGCGCGACATGTTCCGCGACGCGACTTTCGCCTGGCCAACCTGGACCTGGGCGCGGCTACAGTCCAAAACCGGCAAGGGCAAAGCGTACGTTTACTATTTCACCCATCGGCCGTCTTATCCTAATACGCCGGAGTTTAAGGATTGGGGTGCGGCTCATGCCGGCGAGATCGCGTACGTTTTTGGCAATTTTTCAACATCCATGCCCCCATCGACAGCCGATCGCGCGGTCTCCGAAACGATCTCGTCCTACTGGGTGAACTTCGCCAAGGCAGGCGACCCGAATGGGAGCGGCTTGCCGAACTGGCCAGCCTTCACTAACACCAGCGCGCAGGTGATGAACCTGGACGATCCGTCGAAGGCCATCGACGTACCCAATCTTCAGAAACTCGAAGTCCTGGACGGCTATTTCGCGTGGCGGCGCGAGGCTGAGAAGAAGCCGTGAACCTTTGCAGCCGATTCAGCGTGCTGCCGCGATTTAGGGCGCAACACAGCGGAAACTAGCCGTCTCGTCGATGCTGCCTTGGCCGGAGTAACGCGCGACCTGTGGATACGGACAGAGCGGGCGCGTGCGCACAACCTGATTGTCCACTACCCGGGTCGCCACCATGGAATCCGGCGCTTGGCCCTTCTCCACCCAGTCGATCATCGCCGTCATCGCATCGTGCCGATCCGGCCCAACGCCTCCGCCGCAGTGCCCCATCCCCGGCGCCATAAACAAGCGGAAGAAATCCGTCGTATCCGGACCGTTCTTGGCCACGGCCCGCTCGTAGTAGTTCACGCCCATCATCGGCTGCAGGATCGAATCCGCCCATCCATACGTCATCAAGAGCTTTCCGCCGCGCTTCTTGAACTTCGACAAGTCGGGGTTCTTGGCATCCGCCAGTTTGCTCCAGTCGTCGAGCAGGGAAATATCTCGATCGAAGTCGAACGTCTGGTAATCGTAATCGGGCTTCGGAGGCTTGGAGGCCAGATACCGTATCGTTCCTTCCGCAAGGTTAAAATCCGCGGGTTTACGGTCCGGTTGGGTAGAGACGATCACGTTTAACCAGGCGCTGCCCATGCCACCGCCGAAAAGGCTGGACACCACCGCTTCGCTGCCCGGCATGTAGCCGGGGAAGAAGGGTTTCCCGTTGGTCGACGGCCCGCTGTAGATTTTGGCGATGGCTGCCGCTTGTGCGGCCGAAAGGCAATCCGAGTTGTCCGAACCGGCAGTGCAGGCCGGGACGTCGCGCGCCGGATCGAAGTTGCATTTCCGCGGATCGTCGATCAGGCCGTCCTTAAGACCGTCGATCGCATCGCACTTCTCCATCACCTTGCCGGCCACCAGCGCCAGCTTGGCGGGCGTAAGAGACGCCGCGCTCAGCGCCTTTTGATTCCAGATCGCGCCGACCGTGAAGCCGGTCTGATCCACCCACGGCGAGGCGGCGACGATGCCATCGAAATCGTCGACGAAGCGCTGCGCCTCGATCAGGCCCTGGCGTCCGCCGTTCGAGCAGGAGTTCCAGTAGGCGTGGGAAATTGATTTGCCGTAATACGCCTTCGTGATCTCTTTGGTGGTTTTGGCAGTCAGATGCACCGCGCGGTAGGCGTAGTCGATCGCCTTCTGTGGATTGCTCAGGACGAAAGTTGCGCCGGGCTCCTTTCCCGCATCGTGGCCGGTGTTTGTCTGCGCGAAGGCAAACCCCAGTTTCAGGGCCTCATTGCGCTGCGCGGCGCGGCCGGGATTGTCCAACACATCACCAGCAAAACCGCCGTTGCCGATCATGTAAAAGCGCCCATTCCACTTCGCCGGCAGGCTCACCTCAAACGCAATCTCGGGATCCAGCAGGCCGCTGACGCGACAATAGGCGGGTGACGCATCGGTCGCCGGTATCGCCGCAGCCGCAATCTGCACGATTTCTTTCGACTTGAACTTACCAATCTGCGCGCACTCTTGGCGCGCTCGCATGTCTGCCTTCGAATAATCCACGAGCGCCGATTTCACGTCGGAGAAATCCTGTGCGTGCACCTGTGTTGCGGCCACCGTCGTCAGGATTGCCACGCCAAGCGCAGCGGTCCGAGTGATGAGATGGGCCAGGGCTAATAGTCTCGTTCCAATCTGCGAGTTTTCCATGTAGTAATCCTCGGGTGAATACGCATGCCCCCGGTAGCGCGACCCGGCGACGTTTAGACTAAACAGAGTGCAAAAACCTTAAGAGGTTTTCGAAATAGAAGGCTTGGTCGTCCCACATGCAAAGATGACTGCCTTGCCGGCAAATGAACGAGCTGGCGTTGGGCATCAGGGTTGCCATTTTCTTCATGTCTTCAGGGTCCATCTCGTCATATTTAGCGCCGATGGTTAGCGCGCGGGTCTTGATCTCATGCAGGCGGTCCCAGCGCTCCCAGTCCTTTAAGTTGCCGGTCACCAGGAATTCGCTCTTACCCTGCATTTGGACGTAGATTTTCTGGTTCGAGTGGCGGAACGCGCGCGTTACCGGTTCCGGCCACGGCTTGGTGCGGCAGATCATCTGCGGGTACAGCTGGTCCATCATGATTTTTGCGTACTCCGGGTTGTCGTAATCGCTTTTGGCTTCGAGCGCGCGCAATCGAGCCAGCGGGGCAGCGGGGAGCATTTGAAGCTTTAACGCCGCGGTTCTCTTGAGATAAGCCTGCGTGCCGGCACACATGTCCGAAATCACGAGTCCGCGCAGGTGGCTTTGATACTTCAGCGCGTAGTCGATTGCGAGCATGCCGCCCCACGAGTGGCCGTAGAGCACGAATTGCTCCAGGCCAAGCCCGCGCCGCACTTCCTCCACTTCCTCTACATAGCGTGGAAGAGTCCACAAAGCGGGATCGTCGGGTTGATCGGAATTGTTGCAGCCGAGCTGATCGTAGTAGTACATTTCAATCCCGGCCTGGGGCAGGAAGGACTCCATTGCCTCCAGGTATTCATGGCTGAATCCGGGGCCGCCGTGCAGCAACAGAACCTTGATGGAGCCGCTCCCTAATTTCTTGGTCCACACCTTGTATTTGCCGTTCACCACAGGGAGCATGCGAATGCCAGCGGTGCGAATGCCGGTCGGATTGAGATCGTCCCGCTCGGTTCGCGGAGCGGTATCGCATAACGCAACCCGCGCACTACTCACGCCGGCTGCGACTAGGGATGCAGCGCTGGTTCCCAGGAAACTTCGGCGATTCATGTATACTCCTTGAACGGGATTAGCCTAGTTTACTCGATCAGCAAGCGGGAACACCTCGAGCCAGCGTCGCATCGTGAGCCTCAGGATCAGCGCAGCGAGGCGAAGCGCACGCGCAGCCGCAGTCCGGCGAAATCATCATCAGCCTCCCAGCCGGCTGATCGCTTCCAGAACTGCTTCGGGCCGTGCGCGCACACGTATGTCATCGGTCAGGTTTACCCAACGGATCGTACCCGTGGTGTCTACCAAAAACTCGGCCGGACGCGCAATGTCCTTATCGTCTTCGCCGCCCTTGGGATGCAACACGCCGTACTGCCGGATCACCTGCGCGTTTGGATCGGAGAGGAACGGAAAGCTATATCCCCTCGACTGGCAGAGCTTCCGCGACTCAGCGGTGGAATCCACGCTGATCGCGACAACCTCGACGCCCCGGTCATGGAATTCGCTCAGGTGCTGCTCGAAACCCCGCAACTCGGAGTTGCAGAACGGTCACCAATAGCCTCGGTAGAAGACCATCACAACCGCGCGGTGGCCTTTCAACAGCTCCCCAGAAGCCACCTGTTTTCCAGCGATGTCCTGAAGGACAAACGGTAACGCGGTCTGGCCTGGGCGCAACGCGCGTTCTGCGGACGGGATCTGCTTGGCAAAGTAGAGAATGCTGCCCACGAATATCCCGAGCAAAAGCACACTCAGCACGGCGAAGATGGAACCGCTGATCTTGCCACGGTATTGCGCCGGATCTTGAAACGCCCGCTTCACACCAACCGCGAGCAGCCCGCCGCCCAAAAGAAACAGCAGGTAGTTGGCCCAGGGAACGTCGCGGGTAACCGGGAACACCGCGAAGATCGGAATGTAGCTGACCAGAGCAACGATCACGATCGCAAACCCAGCCCATATCGAGACGTTCCAGTGACGCTTCACAAAGCGATCCTCGTCCTGAGTGTACTGCATAACGTAGTGGAACAGTCCGCGCCATAGAGACCTTCGAACGCCAGAATTTGTGACATAAGACAGGAGTCGGACGAATGCCCAAGACCGATCCATGCAAGTCGAATTTCGCGAGCTCATTGGCCCGTTTACCGCTGCAGAGCTTCGTTGCCCACCACGGCCCCCCTAATGCGCCCTGATTGGCCGACCTCTTAGACAATCGCGAGAAGGTTGGATGTGTCTTGCGGTGGGGATGGAGGAGGGGGATTGGAGGAGGGACATGAGGCGAGACAATCGAGCGTATACTTGGAAACGAAAATGGAAACCGAGGCCAAGATCCTTCAAGCGATCTTCGATCATGCGGCGCTCGGCATCGCCCAGATCAGCCTCGATGGGTCGTGGCTGCGTGTGAACAACCGGTACTGTGAGATGCTCGGCTACTCCGAATCCGAACTACTCACCAGGAAGATTTGGGATATCACGCGCCCACCGGACTACGACGAGGTGTCACGTGGGCGCCGTCAACTTCTCGAAGGGCTAATCTCCTCGCATACGATGGAGAAGCTCTTTGTCCGCAAAAACAGGTCTACCTTTTGGGGGCGGCTCAATCGTTCGCTGGTGCGGGACGAAGACAATCAGCCCCAATACTTTATTGCCGTGGTAGAGGACATCACCGAGAAGAAGCAAGCGGAGCGTGCCCTGTTGGAAAGCGAGCGGCGTTTAATGGTCGCTCAGGAAGCGGCGAGCCTCGGCGTATGGGACCGGGATATGAGCACGAATGAAATCGTGATGTCCGGCGCGAAGAAAAGAGCTGTACGGCTTAGCATCTGACGATCCCCCGCTCACGTACGACGGATGGCTTGCACTGGATTCATCCGGAAGACCGGGAGCGGATCCGGGAGTCGGTCATGCGGGACGACTGCTTGAGCAGACGCAAGTCTGGGACGGGGAATACCGAGTGGTGTGGCCGGACGGAAGCGTACACTGGTATACTCGCGAAGGGGTAGTCTATTCCACGACGACTTCGGCCGTGCTGTTCGCGCCACGGGTGTCAATCTCGATATCACGGATCGCAAGCACGCCGAATCGGCGCTGCGGGAGAGCGAAGAGCGGTTTCGCGACATGGCCGATACGGCCCCGGTGATCGATTTGGATCGCCGGGTCCTGACAAACTCTGCACGTATTTCAACAAGTGCTGTCTGGACTTTACGGGCCACTCCCCGATCAGAAACATCGGCAAGGGCTTCTGGATCGCACGGTGTTCATCCCGAGGACCGGGAGCCGTCTCCTGAGTGTATTCTCCATCTTCTTGACGCCCGTGAGATGTTCGTTCAGTTGTTCCGACTGCGGCGGGCAGATGGGAAGTATCGGTGGGTGCTGTGTACAGGTGTTTCCGCGCTCTTGCGAGACCAGGCATAATCCAGCCGCTATACTCGGCTCTTGCGAGGACATAACCGAGCAGAAGCTGATCGAAGAGCGGCTGCGGGCTAGCGAGGCCCGGCTCATGGAGGCGCAGCATCTCGCCAAGGTCGGGAGTTGGGAACGGAACATTGAAAGTGACACGATCCACTGGTCCGAGGAGATATTTCGGATTCTTGGGCTGACGAATGGCTCACCATCAAACTTTCCGGCTTTTCTGAGCTGTGTCCACCCTAAGGATCGGGAAAAGATCTTGGATATCGACGACAAAGTACGTTCGAGCGTCGCACCCGTTGAGGTGGAGTATCGAATCATTCGGCCAGACGGCGAAACGCGGTTTGTGCGCTCCATTGTTCAAGGGATCAGAGACGATCAAGGCGTACCGGTTCGTATCACCGGGGCGACTCAGGACATTACTGAGCAGGTTAAGGCGCGGGAGCTTCTGCGCGAGAGCGAAGGGCATCTGAAGAATGCAGCGCGCCTTGCGCATGTGGGCTATTGGCAGTGGGACATTCATGCCAACCACGTATCCGGCTCCGATGAGATGTTTCGGATCTTCGGCAAGCCGCCAGACTTTACACCGAGTTTCGATGATTTTCTACAAACGGTCATACCACAAGATAGGGAGCGAGTAGGCCGGTGGGTAAGCGACTGTCTTGCGGAGAAGAGAGGCAGCGAGATCGAGTATCAGATCGCTTGGCCTAACGGTGATCTGAGGACGGTCTCGTGCATTTGCGAGTTGTCACTCGGTGAGGAAGGCCTGCCGACGCGCATGTTTGGCGCCTGTCAGGACATCACGGATTTTAGGCGCGAACAGCGTGAGAATCTGGCCAGACAGAAGCTGGAGAGCATCGGGACTCTGGCAGGCGGCATCGCCCACGACTTCAACAACCTGCTGGCCGGGGTTCTGGCCGAAGCAGAACTGGCAGCGACGGAACTAGAGCGAGGGTGAATCTGCCTTCGAAGGACTGCAAAGAATCAGACTTGCCGCCAACCGTGGCGCCGAGATCGTTCGTGAATTGATGACCTACTCGGGGCAGGACAAAGCAGGCCCCGTCGAGCCTGTAGATTTCTCGCAGCTCGTGGAAGAGATGCTGGAACTGCTGAAGATCTCCGTTTCCAAACATGCGGCCTTGAAGGTCGATCTCGAAAAGAAACTTCCCGCGGTGAGTGGCAATTCTGCGCAGCTCAGGCAAGTCGTGATGAACCTGGTAATCAACGCATCGGAAGCGATTGGCGAAAAGGACGGTCTGATCAGTGTCGCTACGTCGCATATAGTTCTGTCGCCAGGATTCAGGTCCAGACTTGCCTCCCGGAGACTACTTGAACCTGGAGGTCTCGGACACTGGCGTGCGGCATGACAGAAGAGGTGCAAGCCAAGGTCTTCGATCCGTTCTTCAGCACGAAATTTGCTGGCCGTGGCCTGGGGCTCGCCGTGGTTCAAGGGATCGTTCGGGATCAGGGTGGCGCCATCAATCTTGTGAGCGCGCCTGGCCAGGGGACGAAGTTTGAGATCTTCCTGCCTTGTGCCGGCGAGACGGCTTCAATCGAGCCATAATGCCAGCGCGCAGGCTTCCGGGAAGGAACGGGGGCCTCGGGAAGGGACCGTTCTGGTAGTGGAGGATGAAGGCGTGCTGCGAGTCGCCGTTTCGAAGATGCTGCAAAAGAAAGGCTTTGGAGGTCATTGAGGCAGGCGATGGCTCTTCCGCTTTAGAACTGGTTCGTGCACATCAGGATGAGATCGATGTGATGCTGCTGGATATAACTTTGCCGGGAGTATCCAGCCGGGAGGTTTTTGAACAGGCCCAGCGCTTGCGCCCCAATCTCAAAGTAATTCTCACCAGCGCCTACGGCAGAGAAGCCGTGAATGCCTCCTTTGAAGGGCTGCCAGTTGAGCGCTTCATTCGGAAGCCTTTTCAGTTCGTCGACCTCATGGGCTTACTTCAGGACGCCTTGTCTGTGTGAACCAGCGCGGAGCACACCGGCCGTGTCATCCTTCATCACGAACCGCAGGAAACCCGCGGGGTCGCCGCCGGTCACTCCGCCGCTGGCGCGCCTTTGATCTCAAACAGCACGCCGACATTGCCTTTGCCGCCGTTTTGGGTGGTTCCAAACAGATTGCCGGTGGAGCTACGGATCACACCCGCGTCTGGGTTGGCTCCATCAGTCCCGCCCGTGAAACTGTACAACGTCGTCAATTGATTCGTGGTGTCCAATTCAAACACCACACCCGCGCCTGCTGTGCCGCCGTAGTAAGTAGTCCCGTAGAGGTTGCCCGCTGTATCGAGAATCACGCCGGCGTTGGGATAGTGCCCATCGGCCCCGCCGGTGAAGTTGTACAGCACGGTCTCATTGCCGCTGGTATCTACCTTGTACACCACGCCGGCGTAAGTTGCGCCCCCTACCTCAGTAGTGCCGTACAGGTTGCCCGCCGAATCGCGAGTCACACCGCCGTAGGGGTAGCGCCCATCGTTTCCGCCCAGGAAATTGTACAGCACCGTGAAGTTGTTCGTCGTGTCCAGCTTGTACACGGCGCCAAAACCGGCCGTTCCGCCGGAATACTCGACCCCGTAGAGGTTGCCCGCTGAGTCGCGGAATAACGACGAGTACGAGCGCGACGCGCCGGGCGAGCCAGTGAAGTTGTACAGCACTGTCTCATTGCCGCTGGGGTCCACCTTATAGATCACGCCCGCGTCGGCTGTGCCGCCCAACCAGGTAGTGCCATAGAGGTTGCCAGCCGGGTCGAGGACCACCCCGGGGTAGGGGTTCGACCCATCCGCACCGCCCGTGAAGTTGTACAACACCTTCTCAACGCCGGCCGTAATTTTGTAAACCACACCTGCGCCCGCTGAGCCGCCACTCAAGGTGGTCCCGTAAAGGTTGCCAGCCGAGTCCCGAACCACACCGGAGTTGGGGCCGTTCCCGTCGGCGCCTCCAGTGAAGTTGTAGAGCACGGTCTCATGAGCGGTGGTATCCACCTCGTATACTGTACCTGCGCCCTCGGAGCCCCCCAGCGGCGTAGTCCCATAGAAGTTGCCAGCCGAGTCGCGGACCACGCCTGCATTGGGGCCAAACCCTCCCGCGGCTGCCGGGAAACCGTACAACAGCGTCTGGACACCGCTCGTATCCAGCTCGAAAACAACTCCCAATCCCGCTGCGCCGCCGTAGCCCGTGGTCCCATAGAAATTGCCAGTTGAGTCGCGGATCACACCGGCGTATGGGCCCATCCCGTCGCTCTTTCCGGTAAAGGTGTACAGCACGGTCTCAGTGCCCGCACTCAGCTTGTAGACCACGCCCGCGCGAGCCGTGCCGCCGTAGATGGTAGTTCCGTACAAGTTGCCGGTCGAGTCGCCGATCACGCCGGCATTGGGGTTCGCCCCATCTGTGCCGCCGGTGAAACTATACAGCACGGTCTCCTGGTTCGCTGCGTTCAGCTTGAATATTACGCCCAGTCCCGGCACTCCACCCGCGAAGGTGGTCCCGAAGAGGGTGCCAGCCGAATTGCGGATCACACTCGCGTAAGGGTTCGCACCGTCCGCTCCACCGGTGAAGCTATAGAGCACCGTTTCGTTGCCCGACGAATCCAGCTTGTACACCATGCCGGCGTTGGACGCGCCGCCGAAATAGGTGGTCCCATACAGATTTCCCGCCGAGTCGCGCACCAGACCAGAGAAAGGGTAGGCCCCATCCGGCGCGCCCGTGAAGGTATGCAATACGGTCAATTGTCCCGTCGTATTTAGCATGAAGACTACGCCGTTGCCTGAATTGTTTGGGCGTGTGCCGCCGTACGCGGTGGTCCCGTATAGGTTACCCGCCGAGTCGCGAATGAGGCCGGCGTAAGGATACGCTCCGTCAGACCCGCCTGTGAAGCGGTACAGCACGGTAAGTTGCCGGGCCGTATCCAGCTTAAACACCACGCCCGCGCCCCATGTACCGCCGTAGACAGTGGTCCCGTACAAGTTGCCTGCCGAGTCGCCAATCAGCCCACCTCGCGGACCGCTCCCGTCGGCCCCGCCGGTGAAGCTGTACAGCACCGCCAATTGACCGGTGGTCTCCAGTTTGTAGACGTCACCGGCATTCTGCGCGCCGCCGGTGGCAGCCGTGCCGTAGAGATTGCCCGCCGAGTCGCGGATGAGACTGAGAAGGGATTAGCCCCTTTCGGCGGCGACAAGAAATTGTGCCATACGGTTTCAGTCACCTGCGCCGATGCAATACCCAGCGTGGCCATCGCGCAAGCGAGGTAACACATCCGCACTCGCGGCCGAGGATTTGTCTTCGCCATCAGTTGGCGCGAGGGCAAGGTTTTTCCTCCTCTGCACGCATTTCGCAGCGACTTAAATTATAATCCTTCCGCGCTACAAACCTTCCGCACTTTTGATAAGGTGTTGACCTGAGCTCCGACAGTACCTCGGGACAGTACCTCAGGATCTTGCGCCTGACAAGGGAAAGCGGCAAATTCAGGGTGGGACACATCATGCACTGCTTGTACTGCAAGAAGCGACTCTGGCTGTTTTTCTCCAAGGAGGAACCGTTCTGCTCGAAAGTGCACGAGGCGGCCTACTACGACGAGCTCTCGGCGATGCGCCGCCTGATTGAGTTCAAGGATCCGGTAGAGGCTCCTGTGATTCCCGCACCCCGAAATCGCACACTGACCGAGATTTACCGGGAGTCCACGACACGGACGATTCCACCGCTGTGCGACTTCGTCAGCGAGCGGGCCTGTCCGAAACCGTTTGCTGCCGGTCTCAATACCGCAGATCTCGTTACTGCCCAGCCGTTCGCCAGCGCGATTCAGTTTCCACAGAGCGTCAAGAGCGTGATCGCCTTCACGCCGGCTTCGGCAACCGAACCCGCCGAAGAAATCGTGGAGATCGCAAGGGAGACGATCGGGTCTTGCCGCGTTCGGTCAAGGCGCAGCCGCGGGATTGCTCCGCGAACTCCCGCCGCGTTCAGTTCGCGGACACACCGGCGAAGGCTCGGCTGAGCGCCCGCTCTCGGATGAGAGCCTCTAGCCATCCGCTTCTGCTTGAGCCGAATTCGTCGTAGGCTCTAGCTGTGATGCCGCGCTCGCGTAGCGGCGACGGATTTGACAACCAGCGTCTCCAATACTATTGGGTCCACATCGGCGAGCTGCTTGATGTACAGGCAGCCCTTGCCTGTCGTGTGCTTGCCGAGTTTCGCGAGCAGCGCTTCAGAGTCGCTGAACCCGGTGATGTTATACAGAACGATTGCGGCCTTGCGCGGCGAAAAACCGATAAGCGGCATATCGCCCTCGCGCCCGCTGTCGTATTTGTAGTGATAGCCGCCGAAGCCTATGATTGACGGCCCCCACATCTTCGGCTTTTCGCCGGCTGCGCTTTGCATCAACTTGACGAGCGCCTGGGCGTCCGCGCGCCGGGTCCGGTCCGTCAGGGCGTTGATAAACGACGCAACACTTAATTTGGTTGGCTTAGTTTTGTTGTCCGCCATTTCTCCTGCCTTCCGTCTCTTCCCAAGGCTAACCTAGCAGTAGAGCTCAAGCAGCCGCCGCGGCAGAGCGTTCCAAGCGTTACCGCGCACGGTTGGATAGAATGTGCCGTGCAGTCACACGCAGTGACGCCCAAGAGGAGGCCCTATGTTCCGATGGAAAGCGGCGGTGGCGGCTCTTAGCCTCGCCCTGATCGTTACGGTATGGATGCTGGCGCAGCAGCAACGCGCCAGCGCGGCGGTGAAGACGCCGGTTCTCACGGCACTGGATTACGCAGAGATCGGACAGCTGGTCAATCGATATGGTCAAGCGATCGACACTTGTTCGAACAACGGATACGATTACGCGGACTTGTACACCGTGGATGGCGTCTTCATCGACAAGATCACGCCGAATGGGTTTGCAAAAGGCGGCGTAGTGCTCGCCAAGGGCCGCGAGCAACTCGCGGAAGTGGTGGGCGGCGGATCGTTCGGCTGCAAGCGCCCCACCAAAGGGCCCACCGCGACTCCTGGTGACGGACCGGTCGCCTGGAATGGTTGGAGCCACGTCATGGTGAATCATGTGATCGCGCCAACGCTCGACGGCGCCACGGGCCGCGTCTATTTGTTGATGCTCGGAATGTCCGGGCCCGGCTCGCTGCAGCGCGACGGAGGGTATGAAGACGTGTACGTGAAGACGGCAAACGGCTGGCGAATCAAATCGCGAACGCACGTCCGGCTGCGCGCCTGGCATAATGCCCTGCTGCAAACTCCGGATCTTCAGTGAACAATCGCCGGCCGAAGGCTCGGATGACAGCCCTCTAGCCATCCGCTTCTGCTTGAGCCGAATTCGTTGTAGGCTGGTGTGCTATGAAGACTCGATCCCTGCTTGCGCTCACGCTACTTGCCGCGGCCCCGGCATTGCCTCAACTCGCCCCGCCCAATGCCGCCGGCGTGGCCATCGGCCACATTCATATCAACGCCACGGACATGGACGCCCAGCAACGTTTCTGGACCGAAGTTGGCGGGACAATTGTCCACCGGGAAAAACTGGTGATGGCGCAGTTCCCGGGTATATACGTGCTGTTGCGCAAGCAGGACAACAGTGGAGGCACGGTAGGGTCCGTCGTTAACCACTTCGGCTTCTACGTCAAAGATTTCGACGGATCCGTCGCCAAATGGAAGGCTGCCGGCCTCACCTATGAGGCGGCCAAGAATCCCGGGCAAGGCTTCCTCACCGGACCCGACAACGTCCGCGTGGAGATCTACGAAAACAAGACCATACCCACCCCCATACAGATGCACCACATTCATCTGTTCGTGACGGATCCTTTGGCGGCGCAGAAGTGGTACATCGAGAACTTCGGCGCCACGGCCGGCAAGCGTGCGCAGTACGATACCGCCAACGTCCCAGGCGCCGAGATTACGCTTGGCAAGGCCGATACACCCCAGGCCCCGACCAAAGGCCGCTCGGTGGATCACATTGGCTTTGAGGTGCGGAACATCGACGCCTTCGTCGGCAAACTGCAAGCGGCGGGAATCAAAACCGACGCCGCGATCCGTAACAGCGCGAACGCGTCCGGCCTGCGCATCGTCTACATCACCGATCCCTGGGGCACCGAAATCGAGATTACCGAGGGACTGGCGACACCGCCGGCAACTTCAAGCCGCTAGAGCATAGGGAGCCGTGGCCGCGCGTCAACAGCAGGTTCACACCCAACTCGGCCGAGCCGCAGTCCGGATCTTTGCCGCCAACGATCGCATCAACCAGGTTCTTATCGAAAACCTCGACCCTGCCGCCTGGAGAGCCAAACCGCCCGGCAAGGCGCGCACCATTGCGGCCATCTTCACGCACATGCACAATGTCCGCACCAAGTGGGTCCGGCTCACAGCTCCGCACCTGAAGGTTCCACCACAGCTCAACCGCGCGCTCTGCACGCCGCGGCAGGCCCGGGCGGGATTGGCCGAGAGCGCCGCTCGCTGCGCGGAGATGCTGGCGGAAGCGCTCGGCGGTGGCGGCCGCATCGAGAAATTTCAAAGGGACGGCTGGGCGCGGCCTTGGCCGGTTGGTCCGGAAATGCTGTGCTATATGGTTTCTCACGAAGCCCACCATCGCGGGCAGGTCTGTATGCTGGCGCATCAGCTCGGATTCCCGTTGCCGAACAAGGTAGCGTACGGGATGTGGAATTGGGAAAGGTTGTGGAAAGAGTGTGGGGCGCGCGGCGGCCCCGGCGACGATTGAGCAGCCTACGTAGCGCTTTCCAGGTTCCCCTCCGGCGGAGCCGGTTTCGATCCGCGTACAGCTTCCCGGACTGCTCCGATGGCGAAGATTGCCGAACAGCCCGCGAGGGACGCGAGCCAAAGAACGCGTCCAGGGCCACTAAATATTATTCCCGGCAGCACTCGGTCGAGCGATGCCAAGGCGGATGGCGAAAGGTGCAGTTCGTGCGCTAGCGCTGCCGCGCAGAGGATGGAAGTCAGTGCCGAGGGCACCCACGTGCAACGTTCCCAGTGGCGTAAAGGCACGCCCACTATGAACGCGCCCAGCAGGATTACCAGAGCGGCCGTCGAGCGTTCGAGCGGCCCCTCCTGAGTCCTTCTGAAACATGCAGCCACTACTTTGCCGAACCAGCGGGCAGCCAGGACGTAGTTTCGCGGCACTCCTTGCCCGTGGTAATACAGGTAGGCAAGAGACATTTGAGCTTCTTCGTCGCCCTGGTCGGCGGCTTTGCGATACCAGCGGACAGCCTCGGCATAGTCCCGCGGCACTCCCTGGCCGAAGCGATACATCAAGGCGACGGCGTATTGAGCCATGGAGTAGCCCTGATCAGCGGAAGTGCGGTACCAACGGAGAGCCTCGGCCAAGTCCCGCGGCGCTCCCAGGCCCTGGTGAAGCATAAAGCCGAGACCGTATTGAGCGCGCATGTCACCCTGGCTGGCGCCTCTGCGATACCAGCGGACCGCCTCGGCGTAGTCCCGCGGCACTCCCAGGCCCTGAGAATACACAAAGGCGAGGTTGTTTTGAGCTTTCGAGTCTCCCTGCTCCGCAGCCTTGCGGTACCAACGAACAGCCTCGGAGTAGTCCCGAGGGACGCCTTGGCCCCGGAAATAAATCTTTCCGAGGCTGAACTGAGCTTTCGCGTCTCCCCGCTCGGCCCGTTCGCGGAATATCCTGGCATCTTCAGCGTGCTTTCGATCCATCGCTTGCGCTTTATTTACTCGCCAGAAGATTACTGCCCCGCAGAGCATGGCCACGCAGGTTGCTGACGCCGCAATTTTCCAACCAGGGGCCATCGCCCGTGTAATCGTCCCCTACAGGTGGAAAAATTAGGGCCGGGACCGCTCCGCTCCTTGACACCATCGAACCGTGTATGTTCCTTTGAATGGATCGTGAATAAAACCGCCATGGCGTTGGCTGTATCGATGTGCTTGCCGCTCGCCGCGCAGTGGATCAATTACCCCACGCCCGGCATTCCGCGCACGCCGGACGGTAAGCCGAATCTGGCCGCGCCCGTGCCTCGCACAACGGATGGAAAGCCAGACCTGTCCGGCATCTGGAAGGGAACCGGGACGGGAGGCTACGATCGGAATATCGCCAGAGACCTGAGTCCCAAAGATATTCAGCCCTGGGCCGAGGCGCTGTACCAGCAGCGCGTCCGCAATATGGGCAAGGACGCCCCACGCGCCACTTGCCTGCCTGACCCTTTTCCCTACTACCATATCGTCGACCTGACCCGGATCATCCAGACTCCGGGGCTGATTGCGGTTCTGTACCAAGGCAGCACCAATAGTATTTATCGAACCATCTTTACCGACGGCCGCCAGCTACCGAAAGACCCCAATCCCACGTGGCTGGGCTACTCGGTGGGGCATTGGGAGGGAGACACGCTGGTGGTGGACAGCGCGGGCTTCAATAACAAAAGCTGGCTGGACGTGGAAGGCCATCCGCAAACGGAAGCTTTGCGCATAACCGAGCGATTCCACCGCCGCGATTTCGGGCACATGGATCTGACGATGACCATCGACGATCCCGGGGCGTTCACGCGGCCGTTTTCGTTTAAGATCGACAAGACCTTCGCGGCCGACACGGAACTGCTGGAGACAGTATGCGAGAATGACCGCTCGGTGCCGCACATGCTCGGCGGGATTGAGGCGACCAAAGTGGCGCCGGACATCCTCTCGAAGTATGTAGGGACTTACCAGCTCGCGCCCGGGCACGACGCCGTAATCACCATCGAGAACGATCTTTTGTTCCTGCGCGAGGGCGCGAACCCGCTGAAGCTGCCGCTGGTGGCTACCTCAGAGGCGCGCTTCGTCTCGCGCACCAACGGCGACTGGGTTGAATTCACGAGTGACGCCCAAGGCGTAACGGGCTTTACCTACCACACGGGGGACGCCGAACGAAAAGCGATCCGCAAATAGTAAATTTGGCGATTACGCCTTTGACCACCAGGGGTGCTGGAGTGGGTTGGCCGGATCAGATGATTTTGCCGGAAAGAAAACGGTCGCGCAGGTCTTTAAGTTGAGCGTGCAACTTCTCGGCATCAATCAATTGCTTGGACTGCTCATCTGTGGGCGGCTCGATTGCCGGAGGTAGATGGATAGGCGGAATCGTAATTTGGCCGTTCTGCGATTCTTGCGCTATTACGTTGACCGCAAGATAGTAGATCATCATCTTTGCGAGCGCCCAAGGCACAGTGATGGCTGTGTGTTGCTCGACGACTTCACTTCCTGTATGCAAATCCGACTGCCCAAAAATAAGCTTGAGGTCAACAACGGTTGATTCAAATCTGACGTTGTTGGCGTACGCTTCAATGAACTCTTCAATGCGTTCAAACTTCGCCGGTACTGGTTGAGGTAGGTTGGTTTCAGACATATTGGAGTCTCGCAATTGGCCGTGGGGCAATATTGGAGTCGGCAGGGTTAATCGTGTACAGGGCGGTTCCTTCGGGCATTGTTGGCGTATCAGCAGTCCGATATAAATAATCCGAAAATGGCGCGCTCAGTGTGCCTACCGCAAAAGGTACAGACCCCAGCGGCGGGACAGCGTAATTCGTTGCAGTGATGCCGAGATTCGTGTTTCCGGGGGTCCCAAGCGGCAGGTATGCGTGAAGATAGAACGATTGCGAAGCACTTGCTCTCTTGGTCGCTGCGTCATTGACAGCCAGAACCGATGTAGTATTTGAATCCTCGACACTGGCAGAGTTGATAGATTTAGTAACCTGCCCGGAATCGTCCGCAGCAAGGGGCACGACGACAGACTTGAATCCGAGAGAAGCTAGAATGGCGCGGCGGTTGTCCGAAGTAGGGTTACCTGTTTCAGACAGCATTCGGTAAAGGCTTTCCCTACTAACGCCGCAGGATTCGGCGATCTCTGACATTGGGCGAGTTTGAGACAACGCAACCTTGCGAAGAGCTTTCAAAAACATTGCTTCGGAGTCCTCGGCGGCCGCGTTTAGGTAGCGAGCGGCGCGCTTTGGATCGGAGAGTTTATCACCAAGCCAGTTTCGATAACTCTTGAGTTTCTTAGGCATCGTTATATTCCTTCCAGAGCTTCTCCGCTGTTTTTATGTCAGCTTGTTGCGCCTTCTTCATGCCCGCCCACAAGATGATTATCAAATCCCCGTCGATGCCGAAATACACTCGATAGCCGGGACCCGTCTGATGGAACCTAAGCTCCAACACGTTTCCAGCAGGACCAAAGTCCCCAAGGTTTCCATCCTCCCCCGTTCCAGCCGCTTTATGATTGCGTCATACGCTTCCGTGTCTGTGTTTTCAAGTTCATCCAGCCATCCGGGAACACCTCCCGCTTCGAGGAAGAATATGTCTCGCGGGCGGGCGTCCACTCCACTCAATCGGAGGTTTTTGTGTAATCTTTAAATCACGACTACAGGTATACCACCGTCTCCTTGTTTTTTCAACGGGACTGAACTAGAGTACCGCAATTTGACGTACGAAGTGGTAGCGGAGGTGGCGGGGGTCGAACCCGCAAAACCCTCAGAGAGTTAACAGTTTACAAGACCGACTGGCCTACCGATGCCCAACGTCTAGGTTTGTGATTTATAAATCACAGCACCTAGGGTACCACGTTGGGGGCTGGGAACGCAATGAAGGTTGAAAACAGCAATTCGATCCCCTGCTTGCGAAGCCTTATTGCCGCCTCCGTCAAGTGCATAATCACCTAGGATTTACTTCCCCACTAGGTGCCGTAAATCTCTTTCGTTCTCGCCGCAGACGAACTCCATGATCTCCGTATCCGGGATCAGCTGGGGATGCAGCTCGGCCGTCCACGGTTTGGTGTAGGCTTTCGGATCGTTGATGGTGAGCTGAATGTCCATGTGCCCGAAGTCGCGCCGGCGCATTCGCTCGGTCAAATGCATGCCATCGCTCGTCGGATTGCCGCGCCCGGAGAGCCAGGCCTTCCCGTTGAAGCCGTTCGATTCCACTACCAGCGTGTCGCCCTCCCAGTGCCCGGCCGAGTATCCCGCCCAAGTGGGATTGGGATCCTTGGGAAGCTCACGCCCGTCCAGGAAGATCTGACGAAATGTGGTCTGGTATTCGTAGAGAATGACCATGAGTTCGGGAGTCTGAATAATCTTGTGCAGGTCGAACGCGTCGGCTTTGGGCGTGCCGCGCGGCAGACACCTGGACTCCGGGTTGTTGAACTGATTATCGGCGGTGTTCTGGTCGAACAGCTTCTTCGCCCACGGTTGCCACGGAATGTCGATTCCATCCAGGTAATATGCTGTGGTGCGCGAGTTCAGGTGCTCCCAGACTCCGGAGAAATCGGGCTTGCCGTCGGCCGTCTTGGGGGCCGGCGCGGAGAGGTCGGGCTTGCCGTCCGCCGTGCGCGGGATTCCGCGAGTGGGGTAATTGATCCATTGCGCGGAGGCGTTCATGCAAAGCGACGCAACGGCTGCCGTGAACAACATTAGCCCGATTCTCATCGCCAACCGGCATCCATTCATCCAGATTGTAACGCTGCTGCTCGACGGCAAGCCGGACCTCTCCGGCGTCTGGATGCACGCGACCACCACCGGTCGCGGAAGTGCGGCGAACCGATCAAGATCGTACAGGCGCAGCGGCCGACGATGATCTTGTGCGAAGTCCAGAACCTGCGCCGCCAATCTACACTGACGGCCGCGCTCTTCCCGAGGAATTCAGCCTGCTGGCATTCTTGGGCTATTCGGCCGGACATTGGGAGCACGACCACAATGACACTCGACGATCCCCGGATGTGCACAAACCTTTTACGATTAAGATCCCGCACAATCTAATGGCGGACGCCGACATCTTTGAAGACTCCTGCGACAATGAAAAGGACCGCGCTCATCTCGGAAAGCAGTAGCACCGCTATTGAACGGTGATGCTTACGGGCGAGCTTTGCTGACCCCCGACGGACAGCGTAAGCACCGCGCTTCCCTTCGGCAAGCTGCTCGGGATTTGAACATTCACCTGATAGAGCTGGGCGTACGTCGGCACCAAACCCGCAAACAGAACTTGCGCCTGCGTCTGGCCGATGGTTACGGTAACCGGATTCACGGTGTGCGATAGCGGGGAGCCTGGGGCCGGGCTTCCCGCGGCGACGGGCGGACTCACTGCACCCAGACCCGAACAGTAGAGAACGATAACGTCTCCGGTGGTAACCGGGCTATTGACCGGCAATTCAGTTCCATCCGTCTTGTACACGTCGATATAAGCGGCGCCGGAGGCCCCGCTCGTTAGAATCACGGGCTGAGCGGCGGCTATCACCACCGATTGAGGAATGGATATCGCGGACCCATTTTGCACCACCAGTTGCCGCGTGCTGTTGACTGGCACATCATACGGCACCACCACATTGATCTGCTGCGCGCTGGTGAACTGTAGCGGCAGTTGTTCGTCGCCCAGAAACACCGAGGTGCCGCCAAGCTGAAGGCTGAACGGATATTTGTCGGACACGTTCAGGCCCGCGCTGAGATTGGATCCGTAGATTGATGCGTATCCTCCGGGCGCCAGGGGCTGATTCGCTATAGCGTTAAAGACGCCCACCACGCCGCCCGACGCGACTGCCGGCGTCGCGGTATTCGCCTGCAGCGTCCCGCCGATGGACGCGGTTCCGGTCAGGGCCGGCTTGACCTCCTGCGCTTGCGCCGTGATGGTCACCGAGGACGCCGTATGAGTGGCGTTCCAGGTTGCGGTCCAGCTTCCGTTATTGAGCGACTCCAAAGCTAAAGCCGGATCACCCGATGAAAACGTCACGGTGACGCTGCCCGAGACCAGCGGGTTTCCGCAGTCGTCCACCACTGCGACTTCAAGGGCCGTGGGCCATCCTACCGTCCCAGTGAAACCGGTGCCGAACTGCGTAAAGACTGGCAGAAGCTGCGTAGGCGTGCAACCAGTTACTTGTGGCCGGGGCGCCGGTCTGACGGCGGGGGATTCGCCGGCCGGCAAAACCAGCAACAGGATCTCAATGTGAAAAGCCTGGGGAGCGGCGGTTGCGGTGGTGGCGGTGGCCGCGATGGTGAGCGCCAAGTCACCGAAGTAGACGCCCGGTGCAAGCCCTTGGAGGCCGGGCTGGACGCTCATCGTGGCGGGCTGGGTGGCACTCACGGTCCCGGACGACGGAGTCGCCGTCAACCAATTCGATCCGCTATTGCCGCCGCTGAAAGCGGTGGTTAGGAACGTAAGCGGGTCGGGAGAGGGATTTGTTATCGACAACGTTTGCGCGGCGGGATCCGTGCCACCGGCGCTGCCGACGAAGATTAGCCCGCTCGGTTCCACCCAGGCGCCAGGGCTATTGGCCGGCGTCACGACATTCAGCACCACGGATGCCTGTTGCGGCGAATTGACGGCGCCGGCCGCTGAAAACTGGATCTTCCCGTAATAATTACCCGGCTGCAATCCAGCGGGATTTACTGTCACCGTAACCGCACCAGCCTTGGTGGCGCTGCTCGTGCCGGATTCCGGAGACACACTCAGCCAATTCCCGCCCGCAAGCGTGGTCCCAGACGCCGCGAAGTTCAGCGCGCCGGATCCCGGATTGAGAACGGTGATGCTCTGGGGTGGAGTGGCGGCTCCGCCTGAGACAGCCTGGAAAAGCAGACCAGTCTGCGAGAGCTGAATGTTCGGCTGCGTTCCCGCCACCACGGCCAGCACCGAAACAATGACCGGTTGTCCGCCTACGGCGGAGATGGTAACCACTCCGGCATATGTGCCAGCTGTCAACTGCGCTGGGTTGGCGGTAACTGCGAGACTGAACGAGCCGCCGGCAGTGATGGATCCGCCCGATGACGGGAGCGCCAGCCATTTGCCGCCGGAGTTCGTCGTGGCGGAAGCGGAAAATTCGAGCGCTTTATTTCCATGATTGGTAATGGTCACCGACTGCGTGACTCCCGCCGCGTTTTGCGTCAGGTTGAAGTTCAGCGCGGAGGGATCGATGGTCACCGCGGGACCGGAGTAAGGCGCCACAGCGAATGTGACCGGGATCGGGACTGACTCGCTGAAAAGCGTCATGCCCTCCACTCCTAACGAGAAGTCGACCGATAGCGTGAAGCTAAATTGTCCGGCAGAGGTGAGCGTGCCGCTGAGCAAACCGCTGGGGCTCAGGGTCAGGCCGGCAGGCAAGCTTCCGGCGGTAACTGAAAAGCTGTATTTGAAAAAAAGGCCATCCACGCCGCCAAATTCGGCGAAGACGGAGGCAATCTGCTCGAACTCCTGACCCATATCGTAGGAGAAGGAGGAGCCCTGGATGCACGCCGGAATCGCACTACCCAAGGCCGAGGCGGAGGCGCACGGTTGGGTTGGGGGCAGGACCTGGGCGTTGAGCGCGGCATTCAAACCCCAAAGCCCAACCAGCGAGAGCACACACACGCGAAGCAGCATAATTAGGAAGGAATAACTCTGCAAAATTGTACCAGTATTTCGCCTCAGGCCCCAGGCGAGCCTGCTGCGGACCTTGGGCGGCATACGACGGAACTTTTTCCGGGAAAACGCGTCATTGCTTAGTATTAAGGAGCACGAACTGACGTGGAAACTCTCCTGCAAGATCTGAAGCACTCGCTGCGCAGTTACCGGCAGAGTCCCGGATTTACTCTCACCGCGCTGGCGACGCTGGCGCTCGGAATTGGCGCAAACACGGCCGTCTTCTCGGTGGTCAACGCAGTTCTGTTGAAACCGGTTCCCTTCCCTGACCCGGACCGCATCGTGGTGTTCATGAGCACCTCGCCCGAAGGCTCGGGGCCGGCATGTTCACCCGCGAAATTCCAGCATTATCGCGAGCAGACGAGCGTAACTCAGGATGCGGCGGCGTTTCGTACAGGCGTGGTCAACCTTACCGGAGGCGCGTTTCCGGAGCAGCTTCAATCCGGCCAGGTGAGCGCGGACTATTTCCGCTTGTTTGGCGCTCCGGTGATCCGGGGGCGCACGTTCACGGCCGAGGAAGATCTTCCCCATGCACCGCTGGTCGCCCTAATCGGCGAAGGGCTGTGGAAGCGGCGTTTCGCCAGCGACCCCAACGTAATCGGAAAACCCATATCCTTGAGCGGCGAGTCCTATGTAATCGTCGGAATCATCGGTTCGAGCTTCGATACCAGCCAGTTTGGGACGGCGCGCGAAGTCTGGATTCCGTTCCAGCTGGATCCCAAAACCATCGATCAGGGGCACTACTTCATAGCCGCGGGGCGATTGAAGCCGGGCATCACCCTGGCTCAGGCCCAAGCCAAATTGAAGCTATCGGCGCAAGATTATTCACGCAAATTCCCTCGAGTGCTTGGACCAAAAGACGCATTCAGTGTGACCACGTTTCAGGAGACCTTCGTCGGCGATTCTCGCCCGATTTTGCTGGTTCTAGCGGCCGCAGTGGGGCTGGTCCTGCTCATCGCGTGCGCGAATGTCGCCAATCTGCTGCTGGTGCGGGCCACGGCGCGCAGGCGCGAAATTGCGATTCGAGCCGCCATTGGAGCAGGACGAGGCCGCATCATCCGGCAACTGCTGACCGAGAGCGTCTTGTTGTCTTTCGTGGGCGGCATCGCCGGACTCGCGTTGGGGCTGATTGGAATTCGCGCTCTGCTGGCGGTGAATACCGCTAATCTTCCGCGGCTGGGCGAGAAGGGGACGCTGGTGGGCGCGGACTGGCGCGTCCTCACGTTTACCCTGCTGATTTCGGTTGGGACGGGAATCCTGTTCGGCCTGATTCCGGCGTTGCAGAGTTCGCGAACCGATCTCAGCGCCACTCTCAAAGAGAGCAGCGGGCGGACGGGCACCGGATTTCGCCAGAACAAAATGCGATCCGTGCTGGTGATCGCGGAGGTTGCTCTGGCACTGGTTCTGCTCGTGGGGTCGGCGCTGTTGATTCGCACCTCGCTGGCGCTGGCCTCGGTAGAACCGGGGTTCGATCCCGATAACGTTTTGACCATGCGGATGTCGCTGAGCGGTCCGCGCTTTCTGAAGGCTGACAGCGTGGAACGCCTGGTTCGGGACGGCGTCACGCGCCTGCAGGCGCTGCCGGGAGTGGAACTCGCCAGCGCAACGTGTTGCATTCCTCTGGAGGGCGGATACGGGCTACCGTTCAACATCCTGGGACGGCCTCCGGCAAACAATCCTCCTTACACAGGAGGAGGCGGATGGAAGACCGTTTCGCCCGGATATTTTGAGGTGTTCAAAATTCCCATAACCGTGGCAGAACGTTTACCATAGCGGACGATAAGGCTTCACGGCCGGTGGTAATCATCAACGAGGCGATGGCCAAGCAGTACTGGAAGAACGGCGATCCATTGCGCAGATCAAATCCTCATCGGCGGGGGCGCCAAGAACATGCACGAGCTAGCCGACGAGCCGCCGCGGCAGATCATCGGCGTGGTGGCCAACTCGCGCGATGGCGCGCTGCAACGAGAGCCCGACCCGAAGATGTTTGTCCCGCAGGCCCAGATTACCGATGAGATAAACGCATTGAACGTGAGGCTGACTGCCGATGGCGTGGGTGGTGCGCACCCGCTTGGCGCCCTCCCCGTTGAGCAGCGCCATCCAAGAGCAACTGCGCCAGGTGAGCGGGCTGCCCGTTTCGGACGTGCGCACGATGAATGAAGTTGTGACGATGTCCATTTCGCGCCAGCGCTTCAACATGCTGCTGATGAGCGATCTTCGGAGGCTCGCGCTTTGTTGCTGGCGGCGATTGGGATTTACGGGCTGATGGCGTACTCGGTGGAGCAGCGCACGCAGGAGATCGGAATTCGGCTGGCGCTGGGGGCGGAGACAGGCGCGGTGCGGAACATGGTGGTGGTGCAAGGCATGCGGCTGGTGCTGATCGGCGTGGCGATCGGGATCGGCTCTGCGTTTGGGCTGACGCGCTTTCTGGCGGCGTTTCTCTTCGGCGTGAATGTGCGGGACCCGATGGCTTTCACGGCCATTCCGCATCGCGTTGACCTTGATCGCGCTGCTGGCGATATGGCTACCGGCACTGCGGGCCAGCCGGCTGGATCCGATACAGGCGCTGCGGTACGAATAGCTCCGGTGCTATAGCACTCGCAGATCCAGTACGGTGATGTCGTCCGCCTGCGGCTCGAAGGATGCGGCCGCTGACGCCAGCGCCCCGGCAAGGCCGCTCTTATGCGATCGGGCGAGCTCCCGGATGGTTTCGAGCGCCCAATCCTCGTTCTCCGTCTTTGCTTCCTCGATCTTGGCTTCGGAGAAGCCGTCCGAAAACAGCACCAGGCGGTCACCGGGCCGCATGGCCACGGAGCGCTCTTCAAAGCCGCGATCCTTGAAAGCTCCCAGCACGGTGGCGGTGGCGTCCAGCAGTTCGAAGTCGCCATTGGCGCGCACCACAACCGCGGAGGGATGGCCGCAGTTCACATATCGGATGGTGCGGGTGCGCGCTTCGTAGACGCCGTAGAAGAGCGTAGCGAAATGCTCCGGTCGCGTGGACTCGAAAAACAGATGATTCACGCGCTGCATCAACCGGGAAGGAAAGCGCGCCAGCTCCTGCTGACCTCGAATGGAAGCCTGCAGGCTCGCCATAAGCAGCGCCGCTCCGATGCCTTTTCCGCAGACATCGCCCAACAGAAACGCCATGGTTTCCGCGCCGATTTCGAAAAAATCGTACAGATCGCCACCGATTTCGCCGGCTGGCAGCGAAGCGCATTCGCAATCCAGGCCATACGCGCTGAAATGCGGTTGCGGCAGCAATTTTCTTTGCACTTTGCGCGCGATGGCAAGCTCCCCGGCCAGCGGATCCGACGGCTCCGATGGAGCGTTCAAATGTTTCTCGACCACCGAAAGGAAGTGGCGATTGTCCCAGGGCTTGGGAATAAAATCGCACGCGCCGCGATGCATCGCTTCCACGGCGAGTTCAATGGTGCTCCAACCCGTCATCGCAATGATGGGCACGTCGCGCCGCTGCGCATGCAAACGATCCAGCAGGCGCAAGCCCTCTTCGCCCGACGTGGTGTCCCAGGTGAAGTTCATGTCCACCACCACCAGATCGTAGTCGCAACCGGCGGAGGCGGCCAGCGCGTCCGCGGGCGAGGCAGCCGTTTCGATGGCGTAGCCGGCGCCTTTCAGCAACAATCGCAAGGCTTCCCGGACGTCCGCCTGATCGTCGACCACCAGCACCTTTTGTAAACCAATCTTCTCAACAGCTTCTAAAGTCATGTTGCGCGCGCTCGCCACTAACAAGAGCATTCTCACTGCCAACCTGAACACGATTCGACGCGCAGGTTTTCAACTACTTGGAGATCCTGCGTAGAACCACAGTGTCCGGTTGCGAACACCGGAATCGCGTTTTGCTAAACTGCGGGATCATGCCAGCGCATGAGCGCGCATGCCAGACCCATCGATCCCGCTCTCTTATCTTTCGCCGAAGGCAGCCGTGAAGAGCAGCCCCATTCACGGCCGCGGGCTCTTTGCGATTGGGGAGTTTCAGCCGGGCGAGATCGTCTGCGTGAAAGGCGGATATGTTTTCGGCAGGGAGACACTGGAGCGAGATCGCGCCCACGCTGGGGCCGGCGGAAATTCAAATCGCGGATGGGCTTTTCATCGGACCGCGGCACGCTCCAGAACGAGATGGCGGCATGATCTTCAGCAATCATTCCTGCGATCCGAACATCGGCGTGCAGGGGCAGATCGTGTTTGTCGCGCTGCGCGAAATCTCAATCGGCGAGGAGTTGACGCACGATTGGGCCACTACCGACGATGACGATTACACGCCTGACCTGCCGCTGCGGGGCCCGAGCGTGCCGCGGCGTGATTACCGGGAAAGATTGGCAGAAGACGGATCTGCAGCGAAAATATCGGGGGATGTTCTCCTGGTACTTGCAGCGGAAGATTGACGGCGGCTAAACTCCCCATGCCCGATCTCCAGCAACAGTTCGGACAGATCGACATCTACCTTTTCGATCAACTGCTGCGGGGCCGCATCGCGCCTGGGATGCGCATCTTCGACGCAGGCTGTGGGTACGGGCGCAATCTGGTGTATTTGCTTCGGGAGGGTTACGAGGTCTTTGGCGTTGACGAGGATCCGCGGGCGATTCAGGCGGTTCGCCGCGCTGGCGCACGTCTCTGCCGCCGGACAACTTTCGCGTGGAGGCCATCGAAGCTATGTCCTTCCCGGACGCGTTCGCCGACGTGGTGATCAGCAGCGCGGTGCTCCATTTTGCGCGCGACGACGCTCAATTCGAAGCCATGCTGCGCGGCACCTGGCGGGTATTGAAACCGGGCGGGCTGTTTTTTGCCGCCTGGCGTCCTCCATTGGAATCGAAAGCCAAGTGAAACGCATCGCCGGGCGCCGGTTCCTGCTGCCCGACGGTTCGGAGCGCTATCTTGTCGACGAAGCGCTGCTGGTGGCGCTCACGAAGGACTTCGGCGGACGCTTGGAAGACCCGTCTGAAGACAACCGTGGTTCAGAATCAACGCTCGATGACAACGTGGGTGGTGCGGAAAGACTGACGGGCGCGGCTCAGAGGCCTTTCTTCCCGAGAAAATCGATCAGGTCCACCACGCGCATCGAATAGCCCCACTCGTTGTCGTACCAGGAAATGACGTGCACCAGATTCCCGTCCAGCACCTTGGTGAGACCGGCGTCCACGATCGAGCTATTGGGGTTGTGCAACATGTCGGTGGAAACCACCGGATCTTCGGTATAGGCCAGGATGCCCTTCAGCGGGCCGTTGGCCGCATCCTCCAGCGCCTTGTTCACTTCTTCGGCGGTAGTGTTCTTGGAGGTCAGCACCACCAGATCCACCACGGAAACATCGGGCGTGGGAACGCGCATGGCGTAGCCATCCAGCTTGCCCTTTAGCTCCGGCATCACCAGCGCGATGGCTTTCGCCGCGCCGGTGGTGGTGGGGATCATGTTCAACGCGGCGGCGCGCGCGCGGCGCAGATCCTTGTGCGGAAAATCGAGCACGTTCTGATCGTTGGTGTAGCTGTGAATGGTGGTCATCGAACCCTTCTGGATGCCGAACTTTTCGTGCAGCACCTTCACCACCGGCGCCAGGCAATTGGTGGTGCAGGAGGCGTTCGAAATGACGTTGTCCTTGGCGGGATCGTACATTTTCTCGTTGACGCCCAGCACGATGGTGATGTCTTCGCCGCTGGCGGGCGCCGAGATGATAACCTTCTTCACCGTGCCGCGCAGATGCTTGGCGGCGTCTTTCTTGTCGGTGAATCTTCCGGTGGACTCCACCACCACTCTGCACGCCCAGAGAACTCCAATCCAACTCGGCTGGATCTTTTACGGCGAAAATCTTGATGCGCTTTCCGGCGACGACGATGGAATCGCCATCCACTTTCACCTCTTCGTGAAGCTGGCCGAGGATGGAATCGTACTTGAGCAAATGCGCCAGCGTTTTCGTGTCGGTGAGATCGTTGGCGGCGACAAATTCGATATTGGGATGGTGCAAGCCCGCGCGGACTACATTGCGGCCGATGCGGCCGAAGCCGTTAATTCCTACTTTGATGGACATGCCCCTCCAGGCTTCAATGGCGCTTGTGTTACTTGGCAACCAGCGGCGGCGCCGTGGAACCGCCGAGGTCGGCGTAGGCTTCCTTGACTGCGGTTACCTTGGACCCTCCGAAGGTCACAAAAGTAATCTTACCGGGAGGATCGCCATAGATCCAGTCCTCGGTCTCCGCGCCGTCGTTGGTAACGTTGCGTTCCTTGTGCCGCGGCTTGCCCATCGCCAGCAAAACCTGGTCGCGATCCATGCCCACGATCGCTTTGTTCGCCTTGATGGCCTTCTGGATCGGCTCAGGCAGCTTTTCGACATAGTTTCCGGCGGCGGACTGCTGGTCGAAGTCGAGAACGGGGGTCAAAATCTTCTTGATGTCGTCAGCCTTCACCGATGGAATCGGCCCGTTGAATAGCAGCGCGATGGAGGTGCCGCCGGGGGAGTTGGAGTTCTGCTGCCGGTTGATGGGCGACATGGTTGGGCCCACGCCAATCTGCACGTGATCTTTCCAGCTTCCCCTTCCCTTGCCTTTCATGCCGTTGTTGATCTCGAGCACGATTTTGTCGTTTTCGATATCGACGTGCGTGATCTGCACCAAATCCCCAACGCGCGCGGCCGGACCGAACTCCTGGCCGGCCCGGGCCCAGTCCTGCTTGTCCCAGGCGCCGGTGCTGTCGAAAGGAAGCGGCTTCTTGGAGCGCGGAAGAAAAGCCTTCACCGTAGCGTATTCGGACAGCACGCCGCGCAGGATCTCAACGCGTTCGTCTTCGGTGAGCTTCTGGTCGGCGCGCGCAGCCAGGGGCGCCAGAGCGGAAAGCAGAAGGCAGGCGGCGGGTGGTATCAGACAGTGAGTCGCTAGACGCTTCCGTGTCATAGTTTCTCTCCTACAAGCTAGCTTCCTCCGCGGGGCCCTGCTGCTGGATCGGCGCCTTCGCAACATAAAAGAACAAGCCAATGGCGACGGCGGTGGTGAGCAAGCCGCCTTCCGGCCCATAAGCGCCTCCACTCAGCAGTCCCCCCATTTTCCGGTGAGTTCCCAGTGCATCGCGTAACCTGTAACATCCATTGTAAACCCGCTGAGATTGGCCCCTAGCAAGGGCAACGCCCAGTTCCAGCCGAAGTGCAGGCCGATGGGCAGCCAGAGATCGCCGCTGCCGCAGATAAGCGTAGCCCAGCACCACGCCCCACAGGACGGTGTTCAAGAGCGCAAGCGGGCCGAAATTCAGATTTTGCGAGTGAGCCAGGCCAAAGAGCACCGCCACCGGAAGAACGGTGGCGAAGGGGCCGATGCCCTTCACCAGAACCTGGAAGCCGTAACCGCGGAACAGCATTTCTTCGCCCACCGCGCCGAATAGCAGCAGGATGCGAGACGAAGAGCAGGGACGGCCAGCGGAGGCGCTCGTTCGGTACGGGCTCAAAATCGGCCACGCGCAGAACCAGCGGAAGCAGCACTACCACTAGCGCAGCGCCGACGCCGCCCAGCATTCCGAGCGACAGATTGCGGCGGGAAGCGGCGGTCCAGCCCAGGCCGATGTCGGACAGGTTGCCGCGTTCGTAGATGCGCAGCGCCAGCGTGTTGGCTACGGCGGCGGCGGCGAACGTGCCGAGCGTGGAGATCACGAAAACGGGCGCGCCGAGGAAGGCGATGATAAGGGGAAAAACGAAGTAGTAGCCGAGCGCACGCGATGAGGGCGAAGACGCCGACGCGCAGCAGCATGCCCAGAAGTTTCTTGCGCTCTTCGGGCGGTGAGACTTGCGGCGAGGGCAGCAATCCTCATGTTAATGGAATAAAGATATGCCCGCGACACCGGCCGCGCCCGCTTCGATGCACTGCTGCGCATTTTCAGCCGTCACGCCGCCCAGCGCATAGACCGGCAGACGGACGCTGGCGGCGGCTTCCCGAAAAGCTTCGTATGCCGATCGGTTGGAGCGACTTGGTGACGCTCGGAAACACCGGCCCGTAGACCGCGAAATCGGCGCCCTCGCGCTCGGCGGCGCGCAGTTCGGCCAGGGTGTGGCAAGAGACGCCGATCAGGAAGCCCGGGGGCGCGATTCCGCGAACGGTATCCGGCGCCATGGATCCCGCGGGCAAATGAACACCGTGCGCGCCACAGGCCAGCGCGACATCGGTGCGCGTGTTTACCAGAATCTCGCTTTGGCCCGCCCTCGCAAGGACACCGCGCACCAATTCAGCCAGCGCCCGCGAGGAAAGCTCTTTGGCGCGAATTTGAATCATCTCCACGCCGTACCGTGCGGCGCGCGTCGGCCACGTCGAGCGAATCGGTGATGCAGTAACGATTCACAAAATCCGGAGATCCCGGCTGGGGAACTCCACCACCCAATCCTTCACGCCGTTGTATTTGTCCATCGAACCGAAGGGCGCGCCCAGCGGCACTTCGACTGCAATGTCGCCGGAAAACTCCAAGCCGCAGGCGCTCCGGCTTTTCCACCGTTCGAAGCAACGTCGCGGGGATCTGATTGAACGCCGGCCTCCCGTCGCGCGGCGCCAGCCGAGAGCTGATCGGGCCGCACGAACAGCCACACGTGGTCGCCGATCAGTTTGCCTGGGAAATACGGGCCGTTGAGCTCGAAGTCCAGATAGCGCAGGCGGCTGGCGTTGCGGCCGGGATCGAGCGAGCGGATCTCCACCGGCAGAAGGTTATAGAGGCCGAGCAAGCGCGCCACATCCACGTTGGCCGGCTGTTCGAAGACCTTGCGCGGCGAACCGCTTTGCACCGCGCGGCCTTCGCGCAAGACGATCATTTCATCCGCCAATGCGAAGCATTCTTCGGTGTCGTGCGTTACCAGCAGCATGGGCGTTCCAAACTCCTGCCGGACGTGCCGCAGCACCGAATAGAATTCGGCTTTGAGAGGAGCATCCAGGCCGCGCCCGGGTTCATCGAGCAACAAAATGCGCGGCGCACCGATCAACGCGCGGGCGATGGAGCAGCGTTGCTTTTGTCCGCCCGAGAGCTCATAGGGGCGGCGACCGGCGACATCGGTGAGGTGGAATTTCTCGAGCATCTCAGTCACCTTGCGATGCCGGCCCAGGCGCGGCGCGCGTTCTACGGCAAACTCCAGGTTTTGCCGCAGCGTCATATGCGGAAACAGGGCGTAATTCTGGAAGACGTACCCACAGTGACGAGCGCGCGGCGCCAGATGCACGCCCGCGGCGCCGTCGAACAGGATCTGATCGTCCAGCAGGATGCGTCCTTCATCGGGGCGCACGAATCCGGCGATGGAGTCGAGGGTGAGCGTCTTACCCGCGCCGCTGGAACCGAACAAGACCGTCGCTCCGGCGGCTGCGCGAAACTCGATATCCAGGGAAAAACCGGCGGAGTCCGGCCCAGTGGCGTATTGCTTGCGAATACGCGCCTGAATCATAACGCTGTTTGGCGGGGTCCAAAGGGATTAGACGTCAGACGATTCGCTAGCGTCAGAATGGCGAGCGCGAGGGCTGACACAATCAGCACCAGCACTCGAGCGACAGCACCATTGCCGCCTTCCACGGCGTCGAAAATTGCGATGGAGACGGTCTGGGTGCGTCCCGGAATATTCCCGGCGATCATCAGCGTAACGCCGAAGTCACCGAGCGATCGGGCGAAAGCCAGCGCGCCGGCCGCTAGAACGGAGCGCCGCACCAGCGGCAGCGTGACGCGCCAGAACAGACGCAGTTCGGTGGCGCCCAGGTTGCGCGCGGCGCGTTCATAGGATCGATCGACGCTCTCAAACGCGGCGCGCGCGGACTTCACCAGCAGCGGCGTGGAATGAAATAGCGAAGCCACCACGGCGGCCTGCCAGGTGAAGACCAGCGGTCCGCCAAAAAGGAATTCGTAGAGGTGGCCGATGGGGCTGGCGCGGCCGAGCAGGACCAGGAGATAGTATCCAAGAACGGTCGGCGGAAGCACCAGCGGAAGCGTGACCGCGGCGTCCAAAACTTCTTTGCCGCGGAACGAGCGGTTGGCCAAAGTCCATGCCAGCCACAGGCCGACGGCCAGCGCGAGGGCCGTGGAAATGGCGGCCACGCGCAAGCTGAGCCACAGCGGGAACCAGTCAATGGGCGGGCCGGGGGGCATGGAGATATCTCATGTTAGCGCAGGGCGCGCTGAAACATCCCACCGAGTTTACGTTCTGGGCTAGCCTAGCCTCGAGCCGCTTTGGCCCGGCGCTCTATCTCTTCGGGCGTAACATCTTCGACATGGGTTGCGATCCACCACTGATTGCCAAACGAGTCCTCGACGGCGGCGGAACGGTCGCCATAGAACTGGTCGGTGGGCTCACGGAGCGACTTACCTCCCGCCTGGATGGCGCGCTGATAGACGCCGTCCACATCCTCCATGTAGAGGTGAAGCATGGCCAGGAAGGTCTTCTGGCCGCCGTCGCCGATCATAACGATCGAATCGCCGATTTTGATCTCGGCGTGCATCACGGATCCGTCTGGAAGTTTAGAGACGTGAACTTCGGTGGCGCCAAACGCCTGCTTCGCGAAATCCATCAACTTGGCCACGCCGGGGACCACGATATAGGGGATTACCGTTTGGTAGCCCTCGGGAACTGGTTTTACTTTGGTTGGCATTGTTAATATTCCTTGCAGCCATTGTGCCCGAAGTGGGCGCCGGCCGTATTGTAAAAAATTGCCGCTAACCAATCAGCGGTACATGATTGCGATGATCGGTTTGGTGCGCGAGATAGGAAGTGGGATTGATGCCGGAGAAGGCGCGAAAATCGTGGATGAAATGCGCCTGATCGAAGTAGCCGCAGTCCAGCGCGACGTTAGCCCATTCCACGCTTTTGCTGCCGCTCATTCGGGCTTCCATGGCGCCTAGCGCCTGCTGAAACCGCCGGATGCGGCAGAACACCTTGGGCGTGAATCCGGTTTGATCGCGAAAGATTTGGATGAATCGTTTGGGGCTGAGACCGATCTGATCGGTGACGCCGGCGACAGTAGTCACATGCGGAAAGGACATAAATCGCCGCAGCGCGAATCCCACGGCGCGATCCGAGTTGAAACCCCTGTTGAATTCAGTCAAAAGAGTTCGCTCCAGCACTTCGAAACGACCTTGATGCGTGGGCGCCTCCAGCAGTTGATCCCGTAGATCCGTCGCGGCCGCGCCCCACAGCGTGTCCAGCGAGACGGTGGTGTCGCGCAATTCGCCGGCCGGCATCCGCAGGAACGGGAACGCGCCGCCCGGTTTAAAATGCACGCCCATCGTGAACGACTGCGCGGCGGTGCTGATGATGACGTACTCGGAATACGCCCCTGAGAGCAGCGATCCAGGGAAGGTCTGGCAGCGATCGGTGTCAGCGCGGTCGTAAATGCAGGACCTGTCTTCCAGCAGGTTGATGACGATCTGCATCTCAGCGGTGGGCAGAACGCGCTCCTTGGCGTGGGGTTGCGTGTAGCCCTCGTAGAGCCACAGCAAGTTCACGAATTGCGAAAGGGGCGGCCGTGGAACGTGCGTCAGGTGGAGCATCGCCGGTTACCTCCTTTATGATAGGTGGTCATGAGCATCGCATCGCGCTTCATCCCGTACACCGCACCCGGCTGCCTGTTAATAGCCCTGGCGGGGATTGTCGCGGCGCAGACTCCGGACCTGATCCTCATCGACGGCAAGATCCTGACCGTCGACGCGAAGGACTCGATTGCGGAAGCGATCGCCATCGCGAAGGGCAAGATCGTCGCGGTAGGAACCAGCGCGCAGATCCAACGGCTGGCCGGTCCAGCGACGCGGGTTTTCGATCTCCACGGCCTGACGGCTACTCCCGGCTTGATCGACACGCACGGCCACTACGCCGCCAGCGGTGTCGACGAACTGTTTAGCGTGGTGCTGAACGACGTCTCGCGGGTCAGCGAGGCGGTGGAAAAAATCCGTCAGAAGGCCGCTACGTTAAGGCCCGGCGAATGGCTGGTGGGAGCGGGATGGGACGAGGGCAAACTGGCTGAACGGCGGTATCTGCTGGCGTCAGACCTGGACAAGGTCACGCCCAACAATCCGGTATGGCTGATGCACACCACCGGCCATTATGGAGTGGCCAACAGTTATGCGCTGAAGCTGGCGCACATCACTGCCTCGACGCCCGACCCGCCGGCCGGCACCATTGACCGCGACGCCCAAGGCAATCCTACCGGAGTGTTGAAAGAATCGGCGAAGGACATGATGGTGAGCCTGACTCCTGAGCCTACGCCGGAGCAATGGCGGCGTGGCATCCTGCACAGCATCGAGGGGTTGCATCGCGAGGGCATGACGGCTGTGAAGGACCCGGATACAACGCAGCCCATGTGGGACGCCTACCGTGAGCTGCTGCGCGAGAACAAATTGGACGAGCGCATTTTCGTGCTGTGGCACGCGGGCAGCACCATGGAGACCGCGCGGCAGGCTCTCGCCGCTATTTCCGCGCTTCCCAAACCTCCTGGCTCGCTAGGCGACGGCCTCCTGCTTTCCGGCGGCGCCAAAATCTACATGGACGGCAGCGGCGGCGCGCGCACTGCCTGGATGCATCAGCCTTGGAATAAGAACCGCACGGAAGTGGACGGAACGAACGTGGGCTACCCGGCCACCGATCCCGCGATCTATCGCCAGATGGTGCGATTGTTCCATCAGGCGGGCGTTCACGTGGGCACGCACGCCATCGGAGACCGCGCGATCGACTGGGTGGTGGACACCTACGCCGAAGTTTTGAAAGAAAAACCCACTCACGGATTGCGGCACAGCATTATTCATTGCAATATCCCCACCGATCATGCCATCGCTGTGATGGCGACGTTGCAGAAGCAGTACGACGCGGGCTATCCGGAGGCGCAAGCCCCGTTCATGTGGTGGATCGGCGATACCTACGCGGGGAATTTTGGTCCGCAACGCTCCCAGCGCTTGGAGCCGTTGAAAACCTGGCTCGCAAAAGGCGTACGTTGGACGGGAGGGTCGGACTATGATGTAACTCCGTTTGCCGCGCGCTACGGAATCTGGGCGTCCATCGAGCGCGAGACGCTGAAGGGCGTGTACGGGGCGCATCCTTTTGGGACGGCGGAAGCGATCGACGTCCACACGGCTCTGCGGTCCTACACCGCTTGGGCCGCTCGGCAATTGTTTCTGGAAGACAAAATCGGAACCATTGAGACGGGCAAGGACGCCGACATCGCGGTCTGGGACCACGACCTTTATACGATGCCGTCGAAGGATATCAAGAACCTGAAGTGCGAACTGACAGTTTTCGGCGGCCGCGTAGTCTTTCAGGACGCGGCGTCTGCCATCACAATTCGGAAATAGTTGCCGGTCAACTAATTCGAGCCATTGTGTTGGAAGCGCCAATGTGAAAGAATCTCGCAGTTGTATCCGGAGGTGTTTATGAAAGGCGAGAGGAAAGCGCTGGCCGGCCTCGGCCTGATGCTTCTGTGTGTGTCACTGGGAGGGCAGGAGCAAGCCGCGCCCAAGTTCAAGTACGATCCGGATTGGCCGAAACCCCTGCCGAATAAGTGGAAGATCGGCGGCGTCACCGGGTTGGCCGTGGATAAGGACGATAACGTCTGGGTGTAGGATCGGCCAAACGATCTGACCGATATTGAGCTCGAGGCGGAACTGACTCCCCCCCTCGCCGATTGCTGCGTCCGGCCGCCCTCGATGATCCACATCGACAAGAGCGGCAACGTCATCGGTTCCTTCGATGCCCCGCAAGGGCACGGCATGGCGGTGGACAGTAAAGGGTTCGTCTATATCGGGCAGGACACGGTGCGCAAGTATGATCCAACGACCGGCAAGCTTGTCGCCGAGGTGCCCCGCACGCCGGACAGGCCGCCAGGCGGCGGTGGACCCGATGCCGTTGCTCGCGCACGTTCCAGGCCATGGCAGCGGCGGGCCGGTTGCGGGATTTCTCACGCCACTCGGCGGCAGGCCGCAACCCAGTCCTGCGGCGCAGGCGAGTCGCGACGCCGCGATCGCGGCCTTTCGCGCCAAGTATCCTCCGACCACCCCGATGATCGTGGGCGGGCTCGAAGAGATACGGCTCGACGAACCAGCTCACGAACTTTATGCCGCCGACAATTATCTGGGCGGGCGCGTAATGGTGTTTGACCTGGACACCTTCCAGTTCAAGCGCGGCTGGGGCGCCTACGGGCACACCCTGTCGGAAATGAGCACCAATGACGCAGACCGCGCGTATACTCCAGGCGGCCCGGAGCCCAAGGAATTTCGCGGCCATCTGACGCTGAACGTCTCCCATGACGGCTTCGTTTACGCGGCCGATCGCATGGCCAACCGCATTCAGGTCTTCACCAAAGATGGCAAGTATCCTGAAGGAGTTCGTCGATCGCTCCGATGACCGGCGTGGGCGGGTCCACCGGCGGCGTCATGTTCTCGCCGGACAAGGCGCAGCGGTTCCTGTACATTTCCGATCTCACGAATAACCACATCTGTTTCCTCAACCGCGAGGACGGCAAAATAGTGGGGCAGATGGGAAGCATGGGCGAAAACGGCGGCCAATTTTTCGGGTTGCACATGATCGCCGTGGATTCCAAAGGCGACATTTATACGGGCGAGGTGTTCGCGGGGGAGCGGGTGCAGAGGTTTGTGCCGGTGAAGTGACAAACCCGGTGAACTCCTCCGCCGCCCCGAATCCGGCGGTTAGAGCATCCGTCGAGGTCCAACTCAATCACGGTAAATGGGCCGCTGCCAGGCTCTCTTCGAAAGCATCCACAAACCGGTCTGCGTTCTCCGGAGTTTCTACGTCGGCCAATTCGATGATATGAGCTCTCTCTAGGGAGACGGGCATCTTGTTCAAGACATCTCGCCTTGTGACTACGGGTATGATTGGCTTCTTAAGGGCCCAGGCCGCCCCGATCTCGTGCAGCACCCAACTGGAACCCACGGACGTTGGGGTCAACAGCGCGACGACTACGTCCGTTGAGGACAACTCATTCCGGAGTTTAGGTTCCCATTTCTCCCCGGCGCTTAGATCCTCCGTCGTAAACACCTCAGCATTCACCCGCTGGACCAACAAGTTGCGGACGTGCCGAGCAAAGATCGTATCCACGTTTGAGTGGCTGATAAACACCTTGACTGTCTGACGTTTGGGATGTCTTGTCTGACGCATTTTCAGCGGCGCACCTTTGCCCGTTTCAAGAACTGACTGATGTACTGATCGAAATCATTAAGATCGATCGCCTTATAAGGGTTGATTATGTCGGGCATCTCTCTTGGTCCGATCTTATCAATAATAGCAATGATTGGCTTGCGTAGACCCCATGCAGCTCCCATCTCAATGAGTACCCATGGACGATCTTTGGAATAGCGGCTCAGCAGCACAACAAACTCGTCGCACTTCTCAATTCCACTCCGAACAGAATCCGGAATGGACTGTCCGCCCTCGATATCCTTTTCGTCGAAAAACACTTCTACATTCGGCTTGCCGGCCTCTTCGAGCAACCTAGCGCACTGCTTGGCAATCCAGCGGTCCTTGTGGGAGTGACTCAAAAACACACGGTAGGCCGCCGCCGATCTTCTCTTGACCACGCTTTTCACCGTTGGCTTAGCGCTTTCCTGGGATCTGTCCAGCATGGGACCGACGGGCCACCCGCGGCGCTGCTTCGCTCACCGGAATATGGGAGCCCGACCCACTACCGGCCCCTTCCTCTGGTATGATAACCGGTAGATGTTTGCTTTTCCTCCGCGATCGCGGATGAAAATTCCCGCTACCGCCGATCGCTGCTCGCATCGCGTCCCGTGCCAAACCTCTGCTGCTGTCCCCGCATGCAAATAAGCTACACCAACTTGGAATGAAACTCAGCGTTCAGATCACCCGCGGCATCGAGTCCCTGTTCGGCACCCGCGACGAAAATATCCGAGTGCTCGAGACCGGCTTGAACGTGACGGCCAGCCTGATGAACGACTCGCTGGAGATCGAGGGCGCCGAGCCGGACGTGATTCGCGCCGCCAGCATTCTGGAAGATTATGTCGCGCTGGTGAAAGAGGGCCAGATCTTCCCGAACGGCGATCTGAACAGCTATCTGCGCGTGGTGACGGCCGATCCCGAAGTGACCCTGCGCAGCCTGGTTCACAGCGGACGGCAGCGCAATTTCGGCAAGAAGATGCTGGCGCCCAAGACCGTCAATCAGCGCCGCTATCTGGAAGCCATCGAGCGCAACGACCTGGTGTTCGGCGTGGGGCCGGCGGGCACCGGGAAAACCTATCTCGCCGTCGCCATGGCCGTTTCGGCGCTGATGAGCAAGCGCGTGGCGCGCATCGTTCTGACGCGTCCGGCGGTGGAAGCGGGCGAGCGCCTGGGATTTCTGCCCGGCAATCTGCAGGAAAAAGTCGACCCGTATCTGCGCCCGCTCTACGACGCGCTCTACGACATGCTGGAAGCCGACAAAGTGGAGAAGCTGCTGGAGCGCGCGTGATCGAAGTGGCGCCCATCGCCTTCATGCGCGGCCGCACGCTGAACGACAGCTTCATCATCCTGGACGAAGCGCAGAACAGCACCGCCGAGCAGATGAAGATGGTGCTGACGCGCCAGGGCTTCAATTCGAAAATGGTGGTCACCGGCGACCTGACGCAGATGGATCTGCCGACCGGAAAGCGCAGCGGCCTGATCGACGCGGTGGAAGTGCTGCGGGGCGTCGAAGGCATCAGCTTTGTGCAGTTCGACGAGCGCGACGTGGTTCGCCACGCCTGGTGCAGCGGATCGTGAAGGCTTACGAGCGGCATCAGGAAGCCATGGGCGGACGCCAGCTGGCGTTGAAACTGACCGATACCAGCCGCCGAAGCCGCGCGCGTCCGATCCGGCCAGCCAACCGCTCCCCGTCGCGCCGGCGGAAAACCGCGAGATCCCACTGGTCTAAGATCCGGCCATGCCTGCTGAGCAGACTACGCTGCTATTCCATTCGGCCACTCCGGGCTTTTCGCGGAGACTCGGCCCGCACGTTTGCCAAGCGCCTGGAATCGGAAGTGACGCGGTGGACGCCCGTTCACTTGCCTGATCACCGGCGACGCCGAACTGCGCCGGCTGAACCGCGAGTTTCGCAAGCAGGATTACGCCACCGACGTGCTGTCGTTTCCCTCCAGGCAGACCCTCGGTTTCTTGGGCGACATCGCCATCTCGTTCGAGCACGCGCGGCGCCAGGCGGCCGAGTACGGCCACACAGCGGACAAAGAGATCGAGATTCTGATGCTGCACGGCGTCCTGCATCTGCTGGGCATGGATCACGAAACAGACGGCGGCCAGATGGCGCGCGCCGAAAACAGATGGCGCGCCGCTTTCGGCTTGCCGCGCGGGCTGATCGAGCGGGTGCGCGCATGACCTGGTTTGCGGTGGGCGCCACGATTATCTGGGCCGTCCTGCTCTGCCTGATCACCGTCGTGCAGATCCTCTACATGGAATCGCTGCGGCTGCGCTCGCGCGATCTGCCGGCGCTGCAATTCTTCAAGGAAACGCTGGAAGATCGCATCGGCGTCAAGGCCGACGACGGCGTGCTTGCGTTTTCGCTCATCAAGCACACCCTGGTCGTGCTGCTGGGCGTCTGTTTCCTGGCCACGCGCACGGGCGATCGCTCAGGCCTTGGCAGACTCTGTTCGAAGCGGCGCTGTTCGCCTGGCTCACCATGCTGATTTCGACCTATGTGCTGCCCCAGGTGCTCTACCGCAAGACCAGCGGGCACTGGCTGCTGCCGCTGGCGCCGATTCTGCGCTGTGCGCCTGCTGGTCCGGCCGCTGACTGCGATTCTCGGCTTCTTCCAATCGCTGGTCGAACTTTCCGAACCCGCCCAAGCCAAGCGAAGAAGGACCCGGCGCCGTCCGGCGACATCGAAGCGCTCATCTCCGCCGGGGAAGAAGAAGGCCTCATCGAGGAGGACGACCGCAAGCTGATCCAATCCGTGGTGGCGTTCGGCGACAAGACGGTGCGCGAAGTGATGACGCCGCGCCCGAAAATCGTGGCCATCGAAGCCGACCGGTCGCTCGAAGATTTGCGCGAACTGGTGATTCACGAACAATACTCGCGCATTCCGGTATACGAGCGAACCATCGACAACATCATCGGCTTCGTGCACGTGCGCGACATGTTCGAGCTGGACGAAGCGGAGCGGCAAGGCCGCCGGGTGCGCGAATTGATGCGGCCCATCCGCTTCGTTCCCGAAACCAAGCCGGTGAACGATCTGATGCGCGAGATGCAGCAGGACGGCGCGCACATGGTCATCGTGGTCGACGAGTACGGCAACACGGCGGGCCTCGCCACCATGGAAGACATGGTGGAAGAGATCCTGGGCGAGATCCGCGACGAGCACGAGCCGGAGCGCGACGTGCTGAAGCAGCCGGAGGGCGGCTTCGTCGTTTCGGGCAGCTTGGACCTGGACCGTTTGCACGATCTGCTGGAGTTCCGGCCGCCGGAAGAAACCGAATCGACCACCATCGGCGGCCTGGTGACGGAATGGCTGGGCACGTGCCGCAAGTCGGCGAAGTGGTCGAGCGCGACGGCATCCGGCTCGAGGTGCTGGCCGGGCGACGAGCTGCGGGTGGAGCAGGTGCGAGTCTCCAAAGTGGCGCACGAAACCGTGCCGGAGATCCACTGATGAGTGAGACAAAGTGATGAGCGCGTTTCGATCCGGGTTCGTTTCGCTGATCGGCCGCCCCAACGCCGGCAAATCCACGCTGTTGAACGCGCTGATCGGCGAAAAGCTGGCCATCGTCTCCGAAAAACCGCAGACCACGCGCACCACGATCCAGGGCGTGGTGAATCTTCCCGGCGCGCAGATCGTTTTCCTCGACACGCCCGGCATCCACAAATCCGCATCGCTGCTCAACAAGCGCATGATGGAGACCGTGCGCGCCGCGCTGGCAGATCGCGACGTGCTGCTGTATGTGGCCGACGCGTCGATTCCCTTCTCCGAGCGAGGATGCCGAGGCTGCGTCGGTAGTGAAGAACCTGACGACGCCGGTCCTGCTGCTGGCCAACAAAATCGACCGGGTGCAAGACAAGCGCAAGCTGCTGCCGTTCATCGAGCAATACAAAGCGGTCCGCGAATTCGACGAATATATCCCGGTGTCGGCCACCACCGGCGAGGGCCTGGACCGGGTGCGCGACGCCATCGTCGGCCGGCTCCCGGAAGGCCCGGCCTATTTCCCGGCCGACCATCTCACCGATCAGCCCGAGCGATTTCTGGCGGCCGAACTGATTCGCGAACAGATTCTCCGTCAAACCCGCCAGGAAGTGCCGCACTCCGTGGCGGTGCTGATCGAGAGTGGAAGGAAACGCCCAAAATCACGAAGATCGCGGCCACCATTTACGTGGAACGGGACGGGCAGAAGGCGATCGTCATCGGCGCGGGCGGCGCGGCGCTCAAGAAAATCGGCACACTGGCACGTCATGAAATCGAAAAGATGGTGGGGCGCAAAGTCTTCCTGGAGCTGTTTGTCAAAGTGCAAAGAGATTGGCGAGAGAACCCGGAATTCTTAAATGCCATTGACTGGCGATCCATGCGCGGAGGAGAATTGGACTCGGACGAAAGTCCGGTTTCTTAAATGCGACTCCTCTCTTTACCGATTTTGTTGACCCTGGTCCTTACGCCGTTGTTTGCCGAGAAGGGCAAGCCACCTATTTCCGACGATACGATCGTGGATCAGGTCCGTGTGAGAATCGCGGACGATTCCGAAGTGGGGGGCCAGCCCATCCAGGTGGACGCCCACAACGGAGTGGTGGTGCTGACCGGTAAAGTCACCAACGACAAGCTGAAGTCGAAGGTGGAAAAGCTGGCCAAGAAAGTAAAGGGCGTCACCGGAGTGGACGACAAGCTGGTGGTTAGTCCCGACTAATTCCCAAGTGGTACAACCAGACGCGAAAGTGCTTGAACAACGGGCGCTTTTACGTTTCTTGACACTTTGCGAGTAACCGCCGTAAGTTCTTGTTCGCCCAGTCTAAGTGATGTCGGGCTTGGTGAGAGTGTGGCTATGCTTGTGCGCCTTGGCGTTGTACTGCGCCGTGTGCTGCGCCCAAGCTCCGCCGGCGTTGAAGCAGGTAATCGGCGAAGTCACCTCCATCGATGCCGCTGGCAAGCAAATCAAGCTTAAGGGCGATGACGGGGCCGCCTATACCGTCATTCTCGGCGACGGTACATCCTTCTTGCGCGTGGCTCCTGGCGAGAAAGATCTCAAGAAGGCCACCAAAATCGCCTTTACCGACGTGATGGTGGGCGACCGCGCGCTGGCTTTGGAAAAGGACAGCACCCTTCCGGCTCGCGCCGTAGTCATCATGACCAAGGGCGATCTGGCCCAGAAGCATGAACAGGATCGCGCGGAATGGCAGCGGCGCGGTATTACCGGCGTGGTGACGGCGTTGAACCCGGCAGATCAAGGAAGTGACTGTTACCACGCGCGGGCGCGATTCCAAGACCATCACGATCGACGCTTCCGCGGCAACCTTCCAGCGCTATTCGCCCGATTCGGTGCGATTCGCGGATGCCAAGCCCAGTTCGTTTACCGACTTGCAGCCGGGCGACACGGTGCGCGCGCTGGGCGACAAGAATGAAGACGGAACGCGCCTGAAAGCCGAGGAGCTGGTCTCGGGAGCATTCGAGACCATTGCGGGAACGGTGGATTCCGTCGACCCGGCAACGGGCGAGGTGCACATCACGAACCTGCAGACCAAAAAACCCATGGTGGTCCGAACCAACGCCAGCACTTTGTTGCGGCGGCTGGATCCACAGGTGGCAGCGATGCTGGCGCGGCGGCTTCGTCCGGACGCCGCCGCCGGGAGTAGCGGGACCGTGGCGGCTAACCCGGGCGGTGGCCCCCCAGGTACCGGGGCGGTGGCTCGTCCCGATGGCGGTCCGGGTGGACCCGGCGGAGCGGGCGGGTTTCGCGGCGGATTTGGCGGACCCGGTGGTGGCGCTGGTGGAGGCGATCTCCAGCAAATACTCGAGCGAATGCCGCAGCTGTCGCTCTCTGAATTGAAGAAGGGCGATGCGGTGATCGTCTCCAGCTCGAAAGGTCCGGCCGATTCCGGAATTACCGCCTTCTCGTTTGTCGCGGGCGTGGAGCCTTTCCTGGCGGCCGCGCCTCGCACCGCCGGACAAGTGAATTTAGGATCTTGGAATCTCGATGTGGGCGGCGGACCGGAGGAATGAGCTCCGATGGGTTGCTAAACGCGGGTTGCTCGACCTGGTTGCAAAAGACGGATCGCTAAACAAAGGCGCGAAATGAAATCCCTACTGCTGCTCCTGTTGCTATTGTTGACTCTGTTGCCGACGACCTACGCCCAACCCGCCGGAGTGGTGCATGGCGTGGTTACCGATGAATCCGGCGCGTTGGTGCCTGGCGCGAAGGTCACGGTGTCCAATGCCGCGGGTCCGGTAAAATCGGCCATCGCCGGCAATGATGGCGCCTATTCCGTCGCCGGTCTGGATGCGGGAACGTACACAGTGCAGGCTACCTTGCCAGGCTTCCAGCAGATGAAACCGGCGTCGGTTGATCTCGCGGGTGGCACGCAGACCGCCACGCTGGATTTGCAATTGACCGTCGCCGCTGAAAAGCAGGAAGTGACGGTGCAGGAAAATGCCGGGCCCGCAAGTGAGCGTGGACCCTTCCCAAAACGCGGGCGCCCTGGTGCTGCGCGGAGCCGATTTGCAGGCGCTGTCGGACGATCCGGACGATCTGCAGGCCGATTTGCAGGCGCTGGCGGGACCATCCGCCGGACCCGAGCGGCGGCCAGATCTACATCGATGGCTTTACCGGCGGCCAGCTGCCGAGCAAAGATTCCATCCGCGAGATCCGCATCAACCAGAATCCCTTTTCGCCGGAATACGACAAGCTGGGCTACGGGCGCATCGAGATCCTCACCAAGCCCGGCACCGACAAGCTGCACGGAAACGTGAACGTCGATTTCGGCGACGCCATCTGGGACGCGCGGAATCCCTACGCCGCCGCAGAAAGCGCCGTTCGTGCAGCGGAACTTCGGCGGGTCCCTGAGCGGCGCGCTGGGCAAGAAGGCGTCCTTCTTTCTGGATGTGCAGGATCGCGACATTGACAACGGAAACATCATCAACGGCTTCAATGTGGACCCGAGCACTTTCGCGAGCGCGCCTTTCAACAGCGTCTTCGTAGCGCCGCAGAACCGTTTTCGAATCAGCCCGCGCATCGATTATCAACTCAGCAAGAACAACACGTTGACCGTCCGCTACGGTTACACGCGCAACGATCTTGACAACCAGGGCGTGGGCAATCTCAGTCTTTTGACCACGTGCCTATCACGCTCTGGACACGCGACCACACGGTACAAATCATCGAAACGGCCGTCCTGAGCACCAAGGTGATCAACGAGACGCATTTCCAGCTGTATCACACCAACGTCGGTCAGATGCGAAAGCTAGCGATCTGCCCGGTCGTGACCGTGGCCGGCGCATTCAATGGCGGCGGCGCTCAGATTGGCAAGCTACAGCGACACCGAAAACCACTACGAGCTGCAGAACTACACCACGATTTCAGGCGGCGCGCATACCTGGAAATTCGGCGTTCGCGTTCGCGCCGTGACCATCAACAACTTTTCGCCCACCAACTTCGGCGGAAACTACAACTTTTATGGCGGCTACGGCCTGGCGCCGACGCGATGGCGCATATTCGGGGGCGCCGGCTGTCGCCGCGTGCGATGCAACCATCCCCAACCCGGCTTGTGGCGCATTGCAATCCATTCAGGTTTATCAGCTCACGTTATTCCTGCAGAGCTTGGACTATACTCCGGCCCAGATTCAGCAGCTGGGCGGCGGTCCGTCCCAGTTCAACATCAACGCGGGAACTCCTCTGGTGAACGTCAATCAAGTGGATGTCGGCGCGTTTGTGGGCGACGACTGGCGCGTGAAACCCAACCTCACGCTCAGCCTGGGCCTGCGCTTCGAAACCCAAACCAATATCCACGACTGGCACGATTGGGCGCCGCGCATCGGATTCGCCTGGGCGCCCGGCCAGAGCAAGAATAATCCGCGGCCCAGCCACCGTGTTTCGCGGCGGCTTCGGCATTTTCTATGATCGCGTCAGCGAACAAGACATCGAGACCGCGGAGCGCTTACGGCATCTTGCAGCAGCAATACGTGATCACGCAGAGCGCCGCCAATCCGATCCCGTTCGATCCCACTGCTCCCGGCACTCCCGGCGGGCCTGTTGTTGCCGCCTCAATCCCCGCAGACCATCCAACTGCTCGATTCGCAGTTGCACGCGCCTTATATCTTGCAGGAAGCTTTCACGGTTGAGCGCCAGTTGCCGAAGAACACAACCATTTCGGAGACCTACGTGAACTCGCACGGACTTGCATGAACTGCGCTCGGCGGACATTAATGCGCCGCTGCCAGGCACCTATACCGGCCCCGGGACAGGGGTATATCCGCTTTACGCCCAGTACCAGACCGATCCGGTGCTGCTGATGCAATCCTCCGGCCTGTTCAACCAGTGGCAGTTGATCACCAACGTCCGCTCGCAGTTGAACAAGCGAGTTTCGCTGAACGGGTTCTACATGTATGGCCGCGCCTATAGCAATACCGATGGCGTGGGTACTCTGCCTCAAGTCCTTACAGCATGCAGGGCGAGTATGGGCCTTCCGCGCTCGACCAGCGCAACCGCGTGTTCGTGGGCGGCACCATCACTGGGCCGTGGAACTTGCTCTTCGCGCCCTTCTTCAATGCGAATTCCGGTGCGCCATTTAACATCACCACTGGAACCGATCCCTACGGCGACCACGCTGTTCAATGCCCGGCCTGGGATCTCGACCACTCCCACGCAGTATGTCTACGACGGGCTTTACCTGAATCCCAATCCCACGCCGGGCGAGGCGATTCTGCCGCGTAACTTCGGCCGGAGCCCCGGCAGCATCAGCCTCAACTTCCGGATCGCGAAAACGTTCGGTTTTGGTGGATCGCGTGAGAGCACCACCCGGGCCAATCGCAACAATGGCGACTTCGGAGGAGGCGGCGGACCTGGTGGCGGAGGCGGCGGGCGCGGACCGGGCGGTGGCGGACCAGGCGGCGGCTTCGGCGGCGGTCCGGGCGGCCCCGGGGGGTTCTTCCGTGGCCTGGGGGGCGGCGGATCCACCGGCCAGCGCTACAACTTGACCTTCTCGGTCCAAGCGCGCAACTTGCTCAACCACGTCAATCCCGGGCCGATCAACGGCATCGTCACGTCGCCACTGTTTGACGAATCGAATAGCCTGGCGGGCGGCGTCGGCGCTTTCGCCCAAAGCGGGCTGAACCGCCGGATCGATTTGCAGGCGCGATTCACGTTCTAGTGGGGCGGTCCCCCTGGACCGCGGCCGAACGCCCTCGTCGGCCTCCGTTTTGAACGCTTTTGGACAACCCAACCAGGGGGGGCGGCGCGGACGGGGGCGTCCGCCCCACAGCTGAAATATGTGGCGAATTTCGGCGACAGGACACCAGGCCCTCGGGAAACTACGCAGTCACCATTCTGAACCGCGCGCGTTAGCCAGCCGGTTTCCACCTTGTTCAACAATCTGATAGCCGCGCTCGGCTGAACCCTCCCAAGCCGGTAGCGACGCCCTGGAAGCGTTAGGGCCATGTTACGGTGTGGCTGATTGGAGGGCGCTATGCCGTCGCCAGAAGAAACCTTTCCCGCGGACGTCATCGCTGCCGCACAGGCCTCCCAGAACACCTGGAAAATCCCGGCTGCCGTGACGCTGGCGCAGTGGGCGCTCGAAAGCAACTGGGGCAAGGCGATGCCGGAGGGAAGCAATAACCCTTTCGGCATCAAGGCGACGGGTGCGGAGCAATATGTGGAGGCCCAAACGCGCGAGGTGATCGACGGCCGCGACATCACAATCCTCGCCAAATTCCGTCAATTCGTATCGCTCAACGATGCTTTTGACCAGCATGGGCGGCTTCTGGCCACCGCCCGCCCCTACGCCTATGCGCGAACTCTGATCGGCAACCCGGACGGGTTTGCGGATGCCCTGACGGGCGTCTACGCCACGGATCCGAATTACGGCGCGGCGCTGAAAGCGATGATGAAAACCTACGATCTATATCAGTTTGGCTAACGTCGTATTCGCGGGCAGAACCCAAGCATGACCGGCTCCCAGGCGGTCGCGGCTCTGTTAGACTGAATCGAACCCATGCCGATCAGCAAGGAATTGCTCGACATCCTGGTCTGTCCCTTGGACAAGGCCGAGCTGGAGATGAAGCCGGATCAGAGCGGTTTGAAATGCGTCCAGTGCAAACGCGTGTACCCGATTCGCAACGATATTCCGGTGATGCTGATCGACGAAGCGAAGGTCGAGGAGTAAGCCGTCCTGTTGAGATGACCAATGTGCTAGACCGCTTGCCGTCCGGCGCACGGGTGGCGATTATCCGTTTGCGGTCGCTGGGCGATTGCGTGCTCACGACGCCCGCGCTCGCGCTGCTGAAACAATCGCGTCCGGATTTCGAGGTAGCGGTGGTGGTGGAAGATCGCTTTCGAGCGGTGTTCGCCGGGAATCCGGATGTCGATCGGATTCTCGGGCCCAACGCCGCCAGCCTCAGCCGGTTTCGGCCGCAACTGGCGCTCAACCTGCATGGCGGGGCCACCAGCGTGCGTCTGATGCTGGCAGCGGCATCGGGCCTGCGCGCCGGATTTGGCCACTTCCGCTTCCAACCGATGTACAACGTACGCATCCCGGGCGCTCAGGAGATTCTGGGGCCCCAGATCTTTAAAGGTGGCCGCAAGGTTCACACCGCGGAACATCTCGCGTCGGCGATGTTTTATCTCGGCGTCGCCCAGTCTGAGATCCCGCGCGCGCGCTTGTTCGCCGCGCCCAGTCCCCGGCCCCGCTCCTACGCCGTGCTGCATCCGTTCGCATCGGCCGACGATAAGACCTGGCCGCGGGAAAAGTTCCTGGCTGTGGCGAAACATCTGGATGCCGATCTGGGGATGGAGCCCGTGTTCATCGCGGGCGCAAACGAAGACTTATCGGGCTTCAGCGAATATCCCTGCTTCCAGGGCGCGCCCATCGAAGAGCTGAAATCGCTGCTCGCGGGCGCGGCCCTGTTCGTGGGAAACGACAGCGGACCGGCTCACATCGCCGCGGCTTTCGGCTGCCCCGTGGTAGTGCTGTGGGGTGCGTCGGATCTCGACAACTGGCATCCCTGGCGCACCGAGAACGCGGTGCTCGCGAGGCCCACCGGGATCCATTCAATCGGAATCTCGGAAGCGCTGGAAGCCATCGAGACGCTGGTTCCAGTGCGTGCACCCCAACAACCGGCATGACCGAGGCATTTTTATGACCGGAGCACTTTTATGAGAGAGCTCAGGCGCCTGCTCCATTACGTCCGGCCCTATGCAGCGCCGTTGATGCTCTCGGTAGTCTTGATGGCGCTTGTGGGCGCAGCCCAGGGATTCACAGCCCTCTTGATCACTCCGGTTTTTGACCGCGTCTTGAATCCCGCCTCGGCCGAAACGCTGGTCCCGTTGTTCACCATCCCGCTGTTTCGTCACACCGTCTATCTTCAGGATTTCTTGCCCGCCTCCATTCACAATGTTTGGACCATGGTGGCCGTGGCCATCGTCGCCACCTTCCTGATCAAGGGCGCGTCCGATTACTTCGGCAACTATTTCATCAACTACGTCGGCATTTCGGCCGTCACCGATTTGCGCCAGACGGTCTTCGACAAGGTACTGCGGCAGGACGCCCACTTTTTCGAATCCAATTCCACCGGACGTGTCATGTCGTCCATCATGAACGATATCGAAAAGATCCAGGTTGCCGTCTCGCATATGCTGGCCGATTGGATGCGCCAGAGCTTCACCGTAGTCGCCCTGCTCTGCGTAGTGCTTCAAAAGGACTGGAGGCTCGCGCTGGTCAGTCTCACGCTTCTGCCGTTCGTGCTGGTGCCGACGATGCGCATCGGGCGGCGGATACGCCGCACCACCCGCAGGGCCCAGGATGAGGCGGCCGATCTCAATCAGATCCTGCAGGAGACCATCAGCGGCCATCAGGTAGTGAAATCGTTTGGAGCCGAGGATGTGGAATCCAACCGCTTCGCCCTGGCCGCGGCGCGATTCAAGTCCAGCAGCCTGCGCTACATCGCCCAGCAGGCGTTCTCCTCGCCGCTGATTGAATGCTTCGGCGCGCTCACCATCGTGGGACTGCTCAGCTACGCGCGCATCCAGATCAAGAGCGGCTCGCTAACCGCGGGCGAGTTCACCAGTTTCGTGATCGCGCTGCTGATGCTCTATGAGCCCGTGAAGCGGCTCACCGGCATTCATAATATCTTCCAGCAGGCTCTGGGCGCGTCGCAGAAGGTTTTTGAGTATCTGGATCGCGATCAGCATATTGTGGAAAAACCGAACGCGGCGAAGGCGGGCAAGTTCCAGCACGCCATCCTCCTGGACAACGTCGACTTTCATTATCAGAACGCGCCCAACGGATTCCATCTGAACGACGTTTGTTTGGAGGTCCGCGCGGGCGAAGTGGTGGCGCTGGTGGGCCCGAGCGGCGGCGGAAAAACCACGCTGGCCAACCTGGTTCCAAGATTCTACGATGTCACCGGCGGGCGCCATCCGCATCGACGGCAAGGACGTGCGGGATCTCCAACTCGCCTCGCTCCGCTCTCAGATCGGCATCGTCGCGCAGGAGACCTTCCTGTTTAACGACACCGTCGCCAACAACATTCGCTACGGGCGGCCCAAGGCCAAGGACGAAGAGGTTCGCGACGCCGCCCGCAACGCGCTGGCCGAGGAGTTTATCGAGCGGATGAACGACGGCTACTCCACCGTGATCGGCGAACGCGGCGTCAAGCTGAGCGGAGGTCAGCGGCAGCGGCTGGCCATCGCGCGGGCGCTCCTCAAGAATGCGCCCATCCTGATTCTGGACGAAGCCACGTCGCACTTGGACACCGAATCGGAGATCCTGGTGCAAACCGCGCTCCAGACGCTGATGAGCCACCGCACCGTGATCGTGATCGCGCACCGCCTTTCCACCATCCGGCGGGCCGACAAAATCGTGGTGGTGGATCGGGGCCGTATCTCGGAGGTTGGAACGCACGAAGAATTGATCAACCACGGCGGCATCTACCAGCGGCTCCACGAGCTGCAATTCCTGTCCGATCCCCTGGTAAATCCCTAATGCCGAATCCTGGACTGCCAAAGCCATGAGCCTGCCCGTCCGCAGCATGACCGGCTTCGCCCGCGTCCAGAAGGCCACTGAGCACGGCGACATCAGCGTGAGCCTGAAGAGCGTCAACCATCGCGGTCTGGATCTTCATTTTCACCTGAGCGCCGAGTTGGATTCCCTGGAACACGTGATGCGCGCTGCGCTGAAGCGCGCCGTCCTGCGCGGGCACGTTGACGTGCGCTGCTCCGTGCTGCGCCCGGCCAACGGAGCTTCGGGCAGTCTCAATCTTCCGTTGTTCCGTTCCTATCTCGCGGCTTTTCGCAAAGCGGCGGCGGAAGAAGGCATCGACGCGCAGCCGGATCTGAATCGCATCCTGCTATTGCCAGGAATCCTGGGCGCTTCCGATCAATGGGCTCCGGACACCACCGCCGAAAAGGCCATCCTGGCGGCGATCGAAGAGGCTGTCGACGCGCTCAACCGGTTTCGAGCGCGCGAGGGCGCGGAGCTGGCCGCTTTCATCCGCGAGCAAAACGCGACTATTCGTTCGGGCGGCGAAGAAATGCAGCGCATCCGCGCCGGAGCAGTCCCCGCATTCCAGAAGCGGCTGGTTGAAAAGCTGCAAGAGCTGCTCGGTAATACGATGATCGATCCACAGCGTTTGGCGCAAGAGGCCGCGCTGCTGGCGGACCGGGGCGATATCGGCGAGGAGATCTCGCGCTTGCAGATCCATTCCCGGCAGTTGGATGAGATTCTCGATTCCGGCGGCGAAGTCGGCAAGCGCCTCGACTTTTTGCTGCAAGAGCTGAATCGCGAGACCAATACCATCCTGTCGAAGACCAGCGGGCTGGGCGATCTGGGTCTGCGCATTACGGAACTGGCGCTGGCCGGCAAGGCCGCGACGGAGAAAATCCGCGAACAGGCTCTTAATCTCGAATGACAACAGTGTTCATCATCTCGGCGCCCTCCGGCTCGGGCAAGTCGACACTGGTTCACCGGCTGCTCAAAACCGTACCGAACCTGGCCTTTTCCATCTCCTACACCACGCGGCCGCCGCGCCCCGCCGAGACCCAGGGCGTGGACTATATCTTCATCAATCGCAAGGACTTCGAGGGTCGCCTGGCACGTGGAGAGTTCCTGGAATATGCCGAGGTTTTCGGCAATTACTACGGGACCAACCGCGAGACGTTTGAATCGGCCACGCATCAGGGCAAGGATCTGGTACTCGACATCGATGTCCAGGGTGCGAGACAATTGAAGGTAGCGATCCCGCAGGCCATCAGCATTTTCGTGCTGCCGCCGTCGAAGGACGTTCTGGAGCAGCGGCTTCGCTCACGATCGCAAGACAGCGAAGAAGTGATCGAGCGTCGGCTTCGGGGAGCGGCGGAAGAAGTTCAGAACTATACGCAATACGATTTTGTTCTGATCAACCGCGATATTGAGGAAGCTTCGGCCCGCCTGGCCAACATCGTCGAGGCTGAACGGCTGCGCAAGGCCCGCATGGAAGAAGAAGTAGGCCCGATCCTCGAGAGTTTCAAGATTTGATTAGGAAGGTGACTTAGGCATGGCAGAGAGAATGAGAAACAACGCGATGTACGCGATTCCCGATGACGGCGAGCAGAGCACCTATCGCTTCATCATCGTGGCCGCCAAGCGCGCGCGGCAATTGCAGAATGGCGCACGCCCGTTCCTCCCCACCACGTCGAAGAAACCGACGGTGACGTCGATGGAGGAAGTGCGGCGCGGTTTGGTGAAATATACCGACTCGCTGCGTGTCGTCCCTGAGGAACTCGTAGCGGAAGAGTAGCGAAGCGGAACGTTTGACCAGAGCATAAACATGAACGTGGTGCTGGGCGTGGGCGGCGGAATCGCCGCTTACAAATCCGCGGAGCTGGCTCGGGGCTTGATGGAGCGCGGCATGCGCGTCCAGGTGGTCATGACGGACGCAGCCCGCCAGTTCATCACGCCGCTGACCTTCGCCGGCCTCACCGGGCACAAAGTCATCACCAGCCTGTTTGCATCGGGAAGTTCCGACGAGACAAATTCAGAAGAGACCCTTTCGAGCGCGGTGGAGCACATCGCGGTGGCGCAGGACAACGACGTCCTGGTAATCGCGCCGGCCACGGCCGATTTAATGGCGCGCCTGGCGCATGGCTTGGCCGACGATTTCCTGACCACTATGTACCTGGCCTTCACCGGCCGCGTGGTGCTGGCGCCCGCGATGAACAACAATATGTGGAGCCATCCGGCGACGCAGGAGAATCTCGCGGCGTTGCGCAAGCGGGGGCACATCATCATCGAGCCGGAGGAAGGCTTGCTGGCTTGCGGCGCTACCGGCCCGGGACGCCTCGCCGAGCCGGAGAGAATCGCCGGCGTGGTGGCGGGCTTGAGTTTTGGATCGCGTGATCTGGAAGGCGAGACTGTTCTCATTACGGCTGGTCCCACCCAGGAACCGCTCGATCCGGTGCGCTATATTTCCAACCGGTCCAGCGGCAAAATGGGCTACGCGCTGGCCGAAGCAGCGGCGCAACGCGGCGCGCAAGTAATCCTGGTTTCCGGTCCCGTACAATTGGCGGAACCGCACGGCGTCCGCGTGGTGCATGTGCGCACCGCTCTTGAGATGCACGACGCGGTGATCCAGCACTTAAGCGAAGCCGGCATCATCGTGAAAGCGGCTGCGGTGGCCGACTATCATCTGGCCCAGGTGCCCCGGCACAAGATTAAGAAGACCGCGATGCGAATGTCTCTCGATTTGGATCCCACGCTCGATATTCTGGCCGAATTGGGCCGCAAGAAAGGCGACCGGCTGCTGATCGGATTCGCGGCGGAAACTGAAAACCTCATCGAAAGCGCGCGCCAGAAGCTGAAATCTAAGAACTGCGACATGGTGGTCGCCAATCTGGTGAACCAGGAAGCCACCGGCTTTGAAGCCGACGAAAACGAAGTGGTGCTGGTGCTGAGCACCGGCGAAACCATTCCCTTGTCGCGCGCTCCGAAACGCGTCATCGCCGATCGGATCTTCGATCAGGTGTTGAAGCTTCGCCTGGCTCTGCACGCGGCTCAATGAATAAGGACGAGCTTCGCCAGCGGCTGGAATTCTACCAGGACCTCGGAATTAAGACGGTCTACCGCCGCTCACTTTCCGCGCCAAAAACCAATAGCCAACAGCCAATCGCAGCCGTCGTTTTGCCGACCATCGAACCTTCGCAGGATTCGCTGTCAATGATTCTCGCCGACATCGGCGATTGCAAGCGCTGCCGGCTGCACGAAGCGCGCAACAAGATCGTTTTCGGATCGGGCAATGAAGAATCCAGGCTGGTGTTTGTCGGCGAAGGACCGGGCGCCGATGAGGATCAGCAGGGCTTGCCCTTTGTCGGCCGCGCGGGACAACTGCTCACGCAGATGATTGAAGGCACGGCCTCCAAAGAAGGCATCCCCATCAAGCGCCCCGACGTCTACATCTGCAACGTGGTGAAGTGCAGGCCGCCGGAGAACCGCACGCCGCAGCCGGACGAAATGGAAATCTGCGGGCAATTCCTGTACCGGCAACTGCAAGCGATCAAGCCAAAAGCGATCTGCCTGCTCGGATCCACAGCGGCCAAGGCCGTGCTCAACACCAAAGACGGCGTCACCCGGCTGCGCGGAAAATGGCACAACTGGCGCGACATTCAGGTGATGGTGACTTACCATCCGTCCTACTTGTTGCGGCCGTACAATCAAAACGCGAAGAAGGAAGCGTGGGAGGATCTGAAGAAGGTCCTGCACTATGTCTACGACTGACCTCGGCCCTAGCAAGCCGGGCGTCTTCATAACTTTTGAAGGGCCGGACGGCAGCGGCAAAAGCACGCAAGCCCGCATGCTGGCTGAACGTCTGCGTGGCGAAGGACGGGCGGTGCTGGAAAGCGTGGAACCGGGCGGCACGCCGATCGGCCAGCAGATCCGGCGCATTCTGCTGGATCCGGCGAACAAAGAATTAACCGCAACCGCCGAACTGCTGCTCATGTTTGCCGCGCGCGCGCAAAATGTCGAGCAGTGGATCTTGCCGGCGCTGGATCAGGGCAAGATCGTGATCTCGGATCGCTTCACGGATTCTTCGATTGCCTATCAAGGCGCGGGACGCGGGCTGGGACGGAACACGGTGCTGGAGTTGGATGGTATCGCGTGCAAAGGCCTGATTCCGGATTTGACGATTTGCGTCGACATCGACACGGAAACCGGATTGTCTCGCGCGTTAGGGCGCGGAGGCGTGGATACGCGGCTGGAGGAACAGGCGATCGAGTTTCACCAAAAGGCGCGTGCCGCCTATCACGAGCTGGCCCGGAGGGAACCCCAGCGTTTTCGCTTAATCGACGGGCGCGGAACGCCCGAGGAAATCGCGGCCAAAGTGTGGGAACAAGTCGCGCCTCTGATTCCTTGAGACCCGTGGCGTACGCACTCCTGCGTGCCGCGTCACCACTCATGGTGACGCATGGTCAGCCGTTGAAAACGTGTTCGCATGAGTGCGAACACTGCACGTTTGAGAACGTGCGCCACATCGGGTTACATAAACTCTATGCGTTGGTTGCGCGCCGAGTGCTCCATCAGCTTCTCCAGACGCCTGATCTGCGTCTCTTCCTTCTTCGCACTGGCCACCCATCCTGCGGTCACGCGCCGGTAACCCGGCGGAAACTTCTCGTAATTCGCCCAAGCCGCGCGCTGCTTGCGAAATATATCTTCGAGCGCTTTCGGCAGCTCGGTTGGCAGAGGCGCAACTTCGCGGCGATCGATCGAGTGGTACGCCTTCAGTCCTGCCGGCGTCATTTTGCCTTCCGCAATCAGCCGCTCCACGCGCCGGAGATTCGATTTCGACCACGCGCTCTTGGCTTTCCTGGGCGTAAACCGGAACGCGTAGCATTCTTCGTCCAGACTCTTTTTCATGCCGTCCACCCAGCCGAAACACAGCGCCTCTTCCACCGCATGATCGTAGGAGACGGTCTGTTTTCCCGAAGCCTTCTTATAAAAGCCCAGCCAAATCTCCTCGCTACGCGCAAAGTTTTTCTTGAGCCAGCGCCGCCATCCGGCGCGATCCTTCGCGAATACGGTCTCCATTGCGGATTAGCCCACCAGCTTCATTTCGTCGATACGGTCCACTTCCACCACCAGGTCGCCCTTGGGATCCACCTTGAACGACGGTAGAAATTTCGCGCCCCAGACGAACTCATCGTGACGATACGAATAGCGCGAGTGGACCACCTGGCTGAAGGTGTCGTCGAATCCCTGAATGAGTATCAAGATTTCCGCGGAGAGCTTGGCCAGGTCTTCGCGGGTCTTTCCGAAGAACGGACTGTCGGAATCGATGGGATGAACGATGGTCCAAGTCAGCGCGAAGAAATAGACTCCCCGGCGTTCGAGCGGGAGGTCGATGAAACTACGTTTCAATTGCCCGTCGGTGCTGTCCACCGTCATCAGCAGAACCCTGGCTTCCATATTCATAAGCACGTTCTTGCGGGCATTGGTGACGCGAAACTGCAAACTGGTTCCGTCCTGGTAGGGAGCGATAATCGCGCTCTTGCTGTAGACGATGCGCGCGGAGGGTCTCGAAAAGCGGCCGTAGAGTAGCCCGGTAGCGATGGCGAAAACCATCAAGCCGGTAGCGGCTTCCAAGGACGAGACAGCATTGGCCCAGGCGCCTTGCGGATAAACATTGCCGTACCCCACGGTTGTCAGGGTGTGGAAGCTGAAGAAGAACGCGTTCGCAAAAGCGCCCATGTCGGATTCCAGCCCCCTGAGGTTTTCGATGCCGATGATGAGATAGAGGAACGCGAAGATCATGTTGACGGCCAAAAAGCCCACCAGCACCACGAGCAGGAAGCGTGGCCAGGTGGTGCCGATCAGCATGAGATAAGGATTGGTGTCGCGCCAGTGTGTTCCCGTGCGCTTGACGTTGAACGAACCATCCGCGTTAATGGTCCGGCGTAGCTCGCCACTGAACTGGGTTGTTAAGCCGGGATCGAAGGATTCCTTCTTCATAATGGAATGAACTCAGAATAACCCAGGCGAAGGAATGCGCGACAACGGGCTAGCGGAGAAGGCCCATTTTATCGAGCGGCCAGTAGATGAATACCGCCTTGCCGTAAATGTAGCGGCGCGGGACCATGCCCCAGGCCCGGCTATCGTTCGACGAGCTGCGATGATCGCCCAGGACGAAGTACTCATCTTCGGGAATCATGCGGGCCGGCATGGAACTCTGATCGCGAAACTCGGGCGGCACGTAACTTTCCACCAGCGCCTGCCCGTTAACGATCACTTTGCCCTGCTCTACTTCCACGCGGTCGCCCGGCATCCCGATGACGCGCTTGATGTAGGATTTCGTGGGGTCGCCCGGAAACCAGAAGACCACCGTGTCGCCGCGATCGATATTGCCGAAATGAAAGCGGTAAACAAACTTGTTGATGAAGATCCGCTCCTGGTCGTCGAGGGTGGGCATCATGCTGGTGCCCTCCACCTTCACCGGCTGGTAGATGAACAGGATCACGAAGATGGCCAGCACCACCGAGATCATCAAATCCCGTGCCCAATGCGCCACCGATCCCAAAGCCGAGCGCTTGGCCGGCAACAGGAGGACTCGTACCGGGAGCCGCGTCAACTGCCGAAGGAGTATCTTGCTGGTCCATTTCTTATATAATTTCGAAGTGGATTGCCAATACCATTTTCACACCCGCAGGGTGGTGAAGCAAGTTCTTTACGTCCTGAGCCTGAGTTTGATCGCGTTCGCCGCGTCGCCCCCCGGATACGCGGCCGATGCGAGCAAATTGCCGGGCGGCACCTGGGCCTCTATCGCGCAATTGCCCGATTTGAATGGGGTTTGGGAGATGACGTTCGGCGGCCGCGCGCGGAGGGTTGGCGGCACAGCAGCCGATTTCACTGACGCCCAAGTATGCGGCCATACTCAAGGAGTTCCAGGCCAATCCACCGCACGACTCGCCGCAGGCCAACTGCGTGCCGCCTGGAATGCCGGGCATTATGGGCCAGCCATACCCCATCGAGATCTTGTACACGCCGGGCATGGTCACCGTGATCGCCGAAGCGTACATGCAGGTGCGGCACATCTACACGGACGGCCGCGCGCATCCCGACGATCCCGATCTGACCTACAATGGCCACTCCATCGGTCATTGGGACGGCGACACGCTGGTGGTGGATTCGGTCGGTTTCACTAAGGATACGCCGCTCGGGATGAACATGGGGACGCGGCACAGCGAGAAGATGCATATGGTGGAGCGCTTTCACCTGAAGGACCCGAAGACGCTGGAAATCGCCACGACCATCGACGATCCGGATGCGTTGACGAAGCCATGGACCAGAACCATCGCCTACGCGCGCCACCCCGATTGGACGCTGGCCGAATACATCTGCCAGCAGAATAATCGCAACTCCGTGGATGCGTCCGGCAAAGCCGGAATCAATCTCACAGTGCCAAAACAGTAGAACGAGACATCGCAATGAAAATCCAAATCATCAATGCCGGCCTTGCCGCTGACAGCCCTTGTGGTTCTGCTCGCCGTGACGCCGGCCATGGCGCATCATTCGTTCGACATGTTCGACATGTCGAAGCAGGTCACGATCACCGGGACCATCAAGGAGTTTCAGTGGACCAATCCGCATACCTTTACCTGGATCGACGTTCCAAACGACAAAGGCGGCGTCGATACGTGGGCCATCGAAGGCATGAGCCCCAATTTTCTGGGCCGGCGCGGCTGGACCAAGCACACCTTGAACCCGGGCGATAAGGTGACCATCACCATTTATCCATTGAAAGAAGGAAAAATGGGCGGGACGTTCTTGCACGCCACGCTGCCGGATGGCAAAGAGATGGTGATGTTCGACGTGCGTCCGCCGAAGTAAGCTACTTCGTCGGCGCGCGTTTCGTCGCCAGCAGCACGTGATCCTAGACCCAGGATCGCGAACGCCATTCCTAAAATCCAATACATGCTTTCGTAGATGCGCGGCTTCACTTCCTGCACTTGAGGCTGGCCGTTGTCGTCGCCCGAACCTTCGGACTGCCCGGCGCCGCGAGGATGCCCGTGCCGTCCACTTCCACTTTGAAGCTCGCGCTCTTGATGCGGTAAATGCTGGCTTGCGTTTTCGGCTCCGTGCCGGCGAACTCCAGATCGTCGCTCTTCACGGTGACGCCGTTGGGGACCACCAGGTTCGATGCCGCATCGGCGTGCAGCAGCTGATCGGTGAAGATCATGGGACTGGTGGTGGGCACCGTATAGTTCAGATCGAAGCGCGTTTCGCCGGGCCGGACCGGATAATCGATCTTGTAGATGTTGGGACTTTGGTCTTCAAAGCCGGGCGCGGGATGGGCATCCCGCCGGCCGGGTTCACGGTAACGCTGATCGGGCCCTTTGGCCTCAGGCGGAACGTAGAAGCGGACCGAGCCGTTCACCGGATCGTAGTAGGTGACGTTGGGATCGCCCACGTAGAGCAGCCCTTCGCTGACCGTCATTTCCTTGTCGCCCGGCTGGAGCACGATGAAGTGCTGTGTCTCTTTCGCGGTGCCGGCTTTGTTGGTGGAGGCGAACACCGGGATCTGAACGCCGGTGGACGGCATGCCGGGCGGAACCATCTTGTTGTATTGCACGCCCTGGAAAATGGCTTGGATCAGCCGCGGGCCGGATGCGTCGTTGTTGTCGAAGCTGAATTTGCCCTGCGGCGTCGGATTTGGTGGTGCCGAGCGTCTGCATGCCCGGCCTGGGTAGGCTGGATCAGCATGACCAGCGTGTTCGGCTCCGGCTTGCCGGTGGTTCCGTTCACGATCACGCCGTCAACGGCCGCGAAGGCGGGCGCGATCGCCAACAGCAACAAACATAGGACGATGCGCATTATGGCCATCGCCTTTCCGCATTCGCCGCAAAATTTCAAAGGCTGCGGGAACTTGGCGCCGCAATGCGGGCACTTGTCGGACGACTTGGCAGGTTTCAGCGCCTGGACGCGCGCGGGCTTGGGCGGCGAGACCGGCAGGTACGGCATCGATCTCCGCCAGCACCTTCGCCAGTTCGCGCTGCAAATCCACTTTCGTCTTCTGATAATCGGCGTCCGACAATTTGCCGAGGCGAAATTCAAATTGAAGATCGCGCAGGTTTTCGTAGATCTGCGCCTTGCGCTCTTCCAGATGCGCAGTGGGGGACACAGCGGGCAACTCCGGCACGTCTTCGGAACGCACGAACAGCGTGAACAGAAGGGTCCCCACCACCAGAACGACGGCTGCGGAAAGAACCATCAATCGAGCTTGTCCAATTCCCTTTCGATCCTTCCTTCTCGATTTGATCATGATAGCGATCTAAGAGAGGATCGTGCGGCGCTCCGCCGGCGGCAACCGCGGCTTCTTTGCGGCTCAACTTGCGGATCACAAACACGACCAAAATCAGACCCAGAGCGGCGGCGGTGTAAAACGAAAGCGAACCCAGAATGCCCGGCGGCACCACCACCGTATTTGGCCCCATTTCACTAGCGAATGACGCCAGGATCGCCTGATCCGACATTCCAGCCTGCTCCATCTTGAGGATCTTTTTCTTGTTGTCCCAGCACGTGCGGCAAGGATACGGATCCATGCGGCAAGCCATGTTAGTCTTGCAGCCGCACGGGCAGTTCAGCCGCGTGGCGATGCGATTCACCGCCGGGCTTTCCAATTCTTCCGCCGACTGGGCCGCGCAGACCCCGGCTAACCAGCCAAAAGCCAAAAAGCCAACAGCCAGTCTGCTAATTCTCAACCGTCGCATGTTTCTCCACTCTACTTCGCGCACAACGTAGCGGGCCGCGATGATTTCCTTCCTTTATGCGAGCGCGTCCCGCACTGTGCGCTCCTCTGAAACTCCCACTACTTGCGTCCGGGCGTAAGACAAACGAACTTTATTGGGGATCAGGCAGACGATGGTGCCGAACGCGAGCACCCAAAATCCGATCCAGATCCACGACACTAACGGGAAGACATAGGCCTGGATCACGGCGCGCTTGTTGTCGGCCGAGAGCCCCGCGAAGTTGATGTAGAAATCTTCGTTCAAGACGCCGGCGGATGGCAACTTCCGACGTCGGCTGCTGGCTGGCCTTGTAAAGACGCCGCTCCGGAAAGAGCATGCCTAGTGAACTTCCATTGCGCGACACGTCCACGGCCAGCCTCTGCCAGGCGTAAGTATCGTTCTCGCCCGATTCGATGTTCGCGATGCGCAGATTGTAGTGGCCCAGGTCGGAGCTGGCGCCGGGCGCCACTTCCTTGGTGATGTCCTGATTGAACGCCGCGCCGGTGTAGCCGATGAACATAAACACGATGCCCATGTGGACCAGGTATCCGCCGTAGCGCCGCGTGTTGCGATGCGTCAGCTCGATGGCCGCCGGGATGAATCCGATGCCGTTCTTGGCGCGAATGGCCGAAGCGCCCTTCCAGAACTCGATGACGATGGTGGCCGTAACGAACATGCACAATCCGAACGACACCAGCGCGTAGGGATGTTCATACGCGCCTAGAATGGCGAGCAGCACCATGAGCGCTACGCCGGCAATGGTTGGGATCAAGAACGCGCGCTTGAGGCTTTCCACCGAACTTCTGCGCCAGGCGATCAGCGGACCGATGCCGGTCAGGAAAATCAAGGCCAGTCCAATCGGGATGTTGATGCGATTGAAAAACGGCGCATCCACGCTGATCTTTTCGCCCGTCAAGGCTTCTGAGATCACCGGGAACATGGTGCCCCACAGCACGGCGAAGCAGCTGGCCACCAGGATCAGGTTATTGAACATGAAGCTGGACTCGCGCGATATCACGCTTTCAAGGCGCGCTTCGCTCTTCAGATATTTCAACCGTTCCAGAATCAGAATCACAGTGGCCGCGATGCCGACCGCCAGGAACATCACGAAATACTTGCCAATGGGCGACTGCGCGAAAGCGTGCACCGAACTGACCACGCCCGAGCGCGTCAGGAACGTTCCGAAGATGCACAGGAAGAAGGTCCCGGAAATCAGGACCATATTCCAGACCTTCATCATGCCCTTCTTTTCCTGCATCATCACCGAGTGCAGGAACGCCGTGGCGGTGATCCAGGGCAGCAGCGACGCGTTCTCCACCGGATCCCAGGCCCAATATCCGCCCCAGCCGAGCACCGCGTACGCCCAGCCTTGGCCGAGCAGAATGCCCGCGCTCTGGAACAGCCAGGTGACGATGGTCCAGCGCCTGGTGGTGTGAATCCACGCATCGCCCGGCTGCTTGGTGATCAGCGAACCCATGGCGAAGGCGAACGGCACGGTGAATCCGACGTAGCCCAGATACAACATGGGCGGATGAATCACCATGGTCCAATACTGCAGCAGAGGGTTCAGGCCCTGGCCTACGCCCTCGACGATGTTGCCGCGGCCGGCTTCGAGGATGGCGAAGGGGCTCAGCACAAATGCGATCAGGATCAGGAAGAACGTTTCGGTGACCATCAGGACCGAGGTCACCCACGGCATCATGTCGCGGAACTTGCGCCGGTTCATGAAGACCACGACGGCGGAATAGGTGGACAGCAGCCACGCCCACAACAGCAGCGAGCCTTGCTGGCCGCCCCACCATGCCGTGAACTTGTAGATCGTCTTCATGGACGAATCGGTGTGCGCGGCAACGTAGGCCAGCCGGAAATCGCCCGTAAGCAGGGAATAAATGAGCAGCCCGGACGCCACGGTCAGCAACAGCCAGACCGAATAGACCGCGCGTTGGCCGCTAACGATCAGGAAGGAGTTTTTCTTGAGCCGGCCGGTCACCGACGCGACGACGGCGTAAACGGCAAAGCAGAAGGCGAGCAGAATCGAGAGAGCGCCGATATTTTCCATTTCGAGTTGTCTTCAATCCTCGGGACGGAGCGCGAGAACAGCTTGTGGCCTGGGCTTTGGGCTGCGTCGCGTCCGTTTCATTTGTGGTTTGGCTTCATACTTGGACGCGCATTTCGCTTGGACTTTGTTGGCGTGAAAGACGCCATCCTGACCTAATCTTCCGTCGGCCAGCGCCTGCGCGTCATCCTTGAAGGTGTCGGGCAACGGATCAATGCCTTTATATACAACAGTCAATCGCACGGCATCCTGTCCCGCATTCCGGGGTTCTGATGCAGGATAAAGCATACCTGAGCGCCGTCGCGAACGATGGAGCCTTGCTCGACGTAACCGTTCACGCGCAGCTTCTGGCTCTGGGCCTGATCGCCCATCTGGCTGAGTTCGTTGATTTCCTTATAGTAGCTCTTGCTTTCGCTGACTCCGCCCATGGCGAGCCATGCCAATGCACCCATGATGACGACCACCAACGCCCCGAACTTCACGTACGTCTTCATGTCAGCTCCATGACATCGCGCACGCAGCGGGCCGGTAAGAAATTACCAGTATAGCGCCGCTTCCGGCCGGTAAGCATAGGGTAAGCATCCGCGGACCAAGCGCCCCGCTATTGGCAGCCCATTGCAAAACCGAGGAGTTACGTTGTTTCGAGCATCGCGCGCGAATCGGGGCTTTTCCAGTGAATTCCCCAAAACTTGCCCAATTCGAACTGGCACAGTAGTTCTAGGCATGGCGGATCCGCACACGGTCGGCAACGGGGTCTATCGCTTTGATGACCTGAAGAAGCGTGCTGGCAAAGGCGACGCCGGCGCGTTCTGGCGATGATCTGGCAGGACTCGCGGCCGCGAGCGCCGAGGAGCGCGTGGCTGCTCAGATGGCGCTGGCGGGCGTGCCGCTGAGGGCGTTTCTGCTGAGCCGGTGATCCCCTATGAATCGGACGAAGTTACGCGCCTCATCGTCGACCAGCACGATGGCGCGGCATTCGCGCCGGTCGCGCATCTTACGGTCGGCGATTTTCGTGATTGGCTGCTGAGCGACAAGCCACTGGACGAATTTTGGCTGCGCTGGCGCCCGGGCTGACGCCGGAAATGGCCGCGGCCGTCTCAAAACTGATGCGCCTGCAGGACCTGGTTGCGGTGGCGGCGAAAATCCGGGTGGTGACGCGCTTTCGCAATACGATCGGACTCGCTGGGCGGCTTTCGACGCGCTGCAGCCCAATCATCCGACTGACGATCCGAAGGGCATTGCCGCCAGCATCATCGATGGCCTGCTCGTATGGCAGCGGCGACGCGGTGATCGGCATCAATCCGGTGTCGGATAATATGGAGAGCGTGCGAGGCTTGCTGCGGCTGCTGGACCATGCGCGCGAGGCCTACGCATATCCCACGCAGAGTTGCGTGCTGGCGCACATCACTACGGTCATGGAAGCGATGCGGCGCGGCGCGCCGGTGGATCTGGTGTTTCAATCCATCGCGGGTACTGAAGCCGCCAACGCGTCTTTGGCGTGAACATCGCGATGCTTCGGGAAGCGCGGGAGCAGGCGCTGGAGTCTGCGGCGCGGCACGCTGGAGCGAGCAATGTCATGTACTTCGAGACCGGGCAAGGCAGCGCGCTGTCGGCCAACGCGCATAACGGCGTGGATCAGCAGACTTGCGAAGCGCGCGCGTACGGGCTGGCGCGGCATTTTCAACCGATGCTGGTGAATACCGTGGTGGGATTCATCGGCCCCGAATATCTGTACGACGGCAAGCAGATTTTGCGCGCGGGCTTGGAAGACCATTTCTGCGGCAAGCTGCTGGGGCTTCCGATGGGCTGCGACATCTGCTACACCAATCATGCCGAAGCCGATCAGGACGACATGGACGCGCTGCTGACGCTGCTGGGCGCGGCCGGGGTCAACTACATCATGGGCGTTCCGGGCGCCGACGACGTCATGCTCAACTATCAGAGCACGTCGTTTCACGATGCACTGTATTTACGCCAAGTTTTCGGATTGCGGCCCGCGCCCGAGTTCGAAGCCTGGTTCGAGGAGATGCGGCAGGAGCTGCCTGGGATGGCGGGGCTGTTGCTGGAAGCGGGAGAAACCCACCCTTAACTACCGGCGGGAAGAACGGCCACACCAGAACGCGCCTGCTCGATCTCACGCAGCGCATGCGTGAAGCGATCAATGGCCGCTGCCTCCACGGGAAAGCTGAAATGCGCCATGCCGGATGCGTGCCGTTCGTCATCCTCGAGGCCAATCTCAACAACCGCATGGCCGGACTGATCGATACAGCGAAAGAAGAGACGGCCATATCCACCAGCGATGGAGGGCTCGCGGCTGCCAAACTCGTAGAGTCTCTGATCCTGCGCATTCGTGGGAAAGCCCGCGATCCTAGCCGCAAAATCACTCAACTGATCGAGTCCGGCATAAATACGGGCGGAGCCGCCGAAGCTTTCGTTCGAGGCGCGGATCTCGATCCCCAGATAGTCGTTGTCCGGATCAACCACCTTGATTGCCAGTCCGGATGCCATTCGCGCCTCAAACTACAATAGTGGTTTCGCAGGCGCAGCGCACGCCTGAACAAAACTGCCCAGGCAAAGGTGGTCATCACACGACGCGCAGGCCCAGGTGAGCAGCGAACGGCTCAAAATCCCTGTCATTGTGCAGCAACTCGTACCCGCTTGCGATGCATCTGGTGGCAATTACCGTGTCCATGGTCTTGCGAACGGTAACGCCGAGATTGCGGAGGGCTCGAAAGTTTCTCGCAGCCTGAATCGCAATTTCCTGGCCGCACAGTTCTACCACCATGAGCGACGTCAGTAGTTTTTTGGCTTCGTCGAAGTCTCGCTCCTTAGCGAAGCCTTGCAGAACCTCGGTCAGCATCAGGTCGCCTATGGCCAAGGGCAGGCGGCCGAGCATCTGGTCAAGCTTTTCCGTTTGCGCCGTGGCAGCTCCCTTGAAGTAGTCGATCCAAACGCTGGAATCCACAAGAATCAACGATCGCTCCTCATAGCGTTCAAATCGCCCTGCCAGTCCAGTTTGCCCCGTAGCCGGCGGATGTCGCCCTGTCTGCGCAGCAGCAGCAAGGTTTCTAGACCTAGTTCAACGGCCTCCCGCTTGGTCTTCAGACCGGTGGCGCGAAGGGTATCCCGCATGAGCTTATCATCGATAACAATGTTCGTTCGCATCCGATGTGTATCTCTCTAACCAATTATACACATCCCTATGCAGAAGCCGCGCAATACTGGAGACGTGACGAGGCTTAGGGACTTCACACCGGCTCGGGTGGAATTGGGCCGAGCGGGAGCCAGCCTTCCGACGCGCGCGTTACTTGAATTCCAGCTGGCGCACGCCAAGGCGCGCGACGCGGTGCATTTGCCGCTGGCGGCCAATTCGCTGGCGCTGGAGTTGAAGCAAAAGAAAATACCGTCGATCGCGTTGTCAAGCGCGGTGCGCAATCGCGATGAATATCTGAAGCGTCCCGACCTGGGACGGCGCTTAAGCGACGATTCGCGCCAACGAATGGCTGGATTGCGCGCAGAATATGACGCTGCGTTCGCGATCGCGGACGGGCTTTCGGCGCTGGCGGTGCATCGCCATGCGGCGCCTTTGCTCGAGCTTTTGCTCGGCGACCTCGCTTGGCGCATCGCACCGGTGGCGATTGTCGAACAAGGCCGCGTCGCAATCGGCGACGAGATTGGCGAGCTACTGGGCGCGCGAATGGTGGTGGTTCTGATCGGCGAACGTCCCGGCCTCAGCTCTCCCGATAGCTTGGGCGCGTATCTGACCTGGCAGCCGCGTCCCGGCCGAACGGACGCGGAGCGCAATTGTGTCTCCAACATTCGCGCCGAAGGACTTGGCTACGCGGTGGCCGCGCATAAGCTTTTGTTCCTGATGAACGAATCGCGGCGCTTGAAGCTGTCGGGCGTGCGACTGAAGGAAGGCGCAGGGGTGCAGCAGCTCTCCTGCTAGCAATGAGCTGACTTTGACCTGGTGAGCCAAACGACGTCTGGGCGGGGCGCCGCTGGCCTAATCAGTTTGCGGAAAGAGGCCGAAAACCGCTAGACCGACTCCCTCGCGGTGGCGGCTCGGCAGTACCTACAAACAGGCAGACGCGATTATGAGCCGCGCGCGTCAGGGACATTCACGTCACTCGATGTTTTGGGCAAGTATCCCGTCAGAGCACGTATGTGCGGTAGACTATGAATGAAGTGACAGGTCAGGCTGGTTCATCAGCTTTGGGCCGGTGGCGGGGCCTGCTAACGCTTCGCCGCTAGACACCCCAGTACTAAGTGCTTAGGCTTAGTTAACCTAACCCCATCGGCGGCTATTGCCAGTAAACAAGTAAACAAGTTACCATAGGATGTTCGGTATGCAAAGACACTGCTATGCTTTGCTCGCATGCTGGACGGCAGCATTGACGGTGCAGGTGGATTCCCCAAGGATCACCTGTGGCCCATCCGTGAAATGTTGTCCCACACGTAATGCAAGAGTTTGACATTTGGAATATACTGGCCAGGAGTTGGCGTTGGCGGCCAACGACTGTTAACCAAGAAATTAGGGTAGCGATATGGCGACGAAGGTAAAAACGAAACTCAACGCGAGCGCGCAGGATACTCATGCCGTGCACCTTGAGGATAAGGAGCATGCTGCCGTCGCGATTTGGAATCTTAGTGTGCTGATAGTGCCCGACGAAGACTTTTGGTTTGCCCAGGGCTTGGAAATTAATTACGGAGCGCAGGGAGACACCCCTGAAGAAGCTCAGGATAATTTCCAACAGGGACTCCTGGCGACCATTGAGCAACACCTCAGGGTACATGGGCACATCAAGAAGCTTCTGAAGTTTGCTCCATCCGAAATCCTGAAAGAAGCTGCCGAGCACAAATCCTCCATTAAGCTGTTCGCCCAAGTTTCTTTCCATGAGATACTAAACGCGAAGTCCCAACTGCAAATTCCGTTTGACGGAATTGAATATCGAGTGCTTCAACAAGCGGCGTGAGACATGGGATTCGGGGTCCGGCGCGAAACGGTTTTTGCTGCCTTTCGCGCCAAGAATATCGACTTCACCGAACTTCCCAACAGCAAGAATCTTTTTGAGGTCGCGGCCCCGAACGGTGAAATGGCGACCGAATGTATCCCGCCCGAATTGGGACGCAGGGAACCACAGCGCCTAGCTGACATCTACGAGATACCACTACAGTGGTTCTATAGTCCTGCGATGATTCCAGGAAGCGTAATCAAAAAGAAGTTCAAGAAGGTCCCTAGAAAACATGCAAGACAACGATAGCGGTCCGCGCAAAGACGAACCACTCCGACCGGCCGAAGACACCGTGAAGAAGATGAAGCCGCTATCGCGGCGTGGGTTTCACGACCTACTGAAGCGGGCGATTAGTCCACAGCCCGCTTCGCGACCTGCTCCAAAATCGACTTGAAAATCAGATTGCTCTGGTCGCGACGGTTGTACCGGAAAGTGTACTCGTCCAAGTAGGTCTGCAAATACTTCTGGCTCACGGCGTGGTAGACGCCACCAATGCCGCGCTTTAGAAGGCTCCAGAAGCCCTCGACTGTGTTGGTATGGACATCGCCCACAACGTAGACTTTGGACGCGTGGTGAATCCGGCGATGCTGGTAACCGAGGGGTTTTCCGTCTTTCTTCAGATCGGCGAGATTGTTGTAAGCCATGTATTCGTCAGTGTAGACGGTCGAGTCAGGCAGAGCCGCCGCCATGTCGAGCAGTTGCTTCCCGCCAGTTTCGGTGGCGGTTTTAGCAATGATCTTTCCCTTGCGCTCTACGATGCCAGCCACGCGGGTTTTATTACGCATACGGACGCCATGACCGCGCAAACCTCCTCTCACACGTCCACCTATGTAGGTTTCATCCATCTCCACGCGGTCGCCCTCCAGTTGCAGATCCCCATCGGACATGAGCGAACGAATCTGTTTGAACATGCGCCACGCGGTTTTATAGGTGACGCCAGTTTCGCGCTGGATCTGCTTTGCGGAAATTCCGCAACGGGTGGAACCCATCAGGTACATGGCATAGAACCACAGCCGCAACGAAGTGGTGGTCTTCTCGAAAATGGTTCCGGCCAACGGATAGATATGAGTGCCGCAGTGATCGCAACTGTAAGCCGTGCGCCCATTGATGTGGTGATGCTTGGTGTCCTTCTGGCACTTCTCACAGTGGGCGATTCCACCGGGGTAACGCTGCTCGGCAATGTAGGCTAGGCAAGCATCGTCCGTGGGAAACTCACGGTTGAACTGGTTGATGGTGTACCGCAGATGTTGCGGTATCGACTGCTTGACGATGATGTCTTTGCGTCCGGCCATGATTTAGTATGCCGGATTCCATACGTGTTGTCAAGGGATAATTACCATGTTTTGCTCGCGGCTTCTCACGACGTCTGGGCACGTCCTTCGCGTTAGGCTCGGTTCCCCCAAGGGCGCTAAGACGCTGGCAGGCGGCATGACGCACGAGGGCCTCAAGGCCCAACCGGACAGTCTCGGTGTCGGTTGTTGCGCCGCAAGCCTCCTTCGCTGCTTCTAAGAGCTTCTTTTCGACACTGAAGGTCTTCTTCATACATCTAACTGTGTCAGACCGGGCGATCCTTTGATGATGAGCCCTTGACCGGTGGGCAAAGAGAGGATCTCCGTCTTGAAGTTCGTGGCCGCGTCGTCCATGGCGCGGGCCTGCGCATCATAACCCGCGTACGCGTAATCGTCCAGCAGCACCATGGCGCCGGGCGACAAGCGGTCCCAGAAGAACTCGATGGCCGCCCGTTCCGGATAAGCGCAGTTCATGTCGATGTGCAGGAACGCGACGGCGGGAATATCGAGCGAAGGCAGCACCTCAGGCACCGATCCCTGGACAACAACTGCATTGGGCCATTCGGAAAAATTCGACTGGATCCGCGCCAGATCGGTGACATACGCTCCAGCCTGAAGCGCATCTTTGGCCAAATCCAACCGGCCGCGCTGGATCTCTTCGGGAGAATATTGGTCCAGGACCGGGCCGCGGAAGGTATCGATGAGATAGAACAGCCGGCCCGCCGTGTTCCAGCGCAAGTGGTGCATGATCGCGGAACTGATGAAGCCTGCGTTCACGCCGCATTCGACGAAGCCGCCAGGCACGCGCAAACTTGCTCCGGCAGCCCAAAGAGCAACGTGCACGCGCCAGGCGAACTGAGGATCCACCCCCTGGCTTGCCTTCAGGCCGCGCGCGTAGGCTTCCTGGAAAGCGGGGTCATTTCGAAAATGATCGTTGTGAACGGTGAAGAGGCCGTCCTGGCCGCGCGTGCGGAAGACCGCATAACCGGCTCGCGCCACAGCCCGGTGCAATTTTGATTTCAACCCAAGCCCGAGGCCCACGGCTTAAGGCAGACGCGCGCCAGCTGCCCGGCCCGAGCCGCGAAGATGCTGGTAGTAACCCAGATCGTCGCCTGTCAGCATCTTGGTCAAGAGAATAATTTGCCCGGTGTGTTGCGAGAAGTGCTCCACCACGTGGGCGATCGCTTCGAGCACCGTGACATCGTGGCCCTGCGGCGTAATCCGTTCGGTCAAACGGGCGCCGGGCACTTCACGGATGATTCGCGAGGCCTCGGCGACCCTGGTCCTCAAGAGCCCGGCCAGTTCCGGGGGCGCCATGCCGCCGCGCGCGTCAAACTCGGCGTCGCGCTGGCGATGATCGGGCATTCCGGCCACGCCTGAACCGATCCACTGGCGCACATTCCCGGAGAGATGCAACACCAGATTGCCGGCCGCGTTTTCGTTTTCCGAATTGCGCGTCCAGATCTGCTCGGGCGTCAGCCGCGCAAGGCAATCCTGGATGCGGCCGTGCAACTGTTCCAGCTTGTCGGCCGAGAACGCGATGAAGATCTCTTCGGTGGTCACAAAACTTCTTCCGACCAATTCTCAAGAATCGACTTCACCTTTCCGGTGAACTGGTCGGCCAGGGCGCCATCGATCAGCCGATGATCGAACGTCAGCGCGAGATAGGCAATGGAACGAATCGCGATGGCGTCATCCACCACCACTGGCGTCTTTTCCACGGCCCCGACGCCCAGAATCGCCACCTGCGGCTGGTTGATCACGGGCGTCGCGAAAACACTGCCAAAGCTGCCGAAATTGGTGATGGAGAACGTTCCGCCCTGCACTTCATCGGGCTTAAGCTGGCGGGAGCGGGCGCGCGTGGACAAGTCCACGATGGAGCGCTGCAAGCCCACAACGTTCTTCTCGTCGGCATTGCGGATCACGGGCACGATCAGGCCGTTCTCCAACGCTACCGCGATCCCGATATTGATTTCGTTGTGATAAATGATGTTGGTGCCTTCGATGGACGCGTTCAGGAGCGGGAAATGCCGGATGGCTTCCGCAGTCGCTTTGGCGACGAACGGCAGGAAGGTGAGCGAATAGCCGTAACGCGCTTGAAATTCGGCTTTGTTCCGCTCGCGCATCTTGGCGATCCTGGTCATGTCGGTTTTGTGGACCGTGGTGACGTGCGCGGAAATGCGCTTGCTCATCACCATGTGCTCGGCGATGCGCTGCCGCATCACGCTCATCGGTTCCACTCGTGCGCGGGGAGCTTCGGCGCGCGGCATTATCGCGGGGGCAAGAGGCGCAGCGGCAGGCGCCGGGGGAGTGTATACGGTTGGAGCGGAGGGTGCGGTGGTGGCGACCGCGGTGGACGGAGCGCTCGACTGTGCCATGGTCCGCGCACCTTGCGCCGACATGTACGCTTCCAGATCCTGCTTGGTGATGCGTCCGCCGGCGCCGCTGCCGCGCACTTGCTTTAGATCGATGCCATACTCGCGCGCCATCTTGCGTACCAGCGGCGAAAGCGGACCCGCCGGCGATTCAGCTTCCATGGCCGGCGCGGGTTCTTCCACGGGAATTGGATACGGACCGGCGGAGTGCGCCACGGGTTCCGGTAGAGGCTGGGGAGCGGGAGGCGCGGGCGCAGCTTTTGCAACCGGAGGAGCAGGCGCGGGTTTCGGCGCGGGTGGAGCGGGAACAGCCTTCGCGGCCGCGGGTGCTGGAGCCGACGCTCCGTTTCCGGCGCCTTCTTCGATGCGGCCCACCACCGTGCTGATAGCCACCGTCTTGCCTTCTTCCACCAGCACTTCTTTCAAAACGCCGGCGGCGGGCGAGGGAATCTCGGTGTCCACTTTGTCGGTGGAAATTTCAAAGAGCGGCTCATCGCGATCCACGTGCTCGCCGGGCTTCTTCAGCCATTTGGTCAGGGTGCCTTCCACGATGCTCTCGCCCATTTGGGGCATCACTACGTCAGTCATGAATATGTCTCCGTATATGTATGAGCCGCTACTTCGCGGTCGGAACTGTTTCGCAAAGCTTGTCGACAACGCGGCGAGCACTTGTTCGCGGCTCGAGCCCGATCCCAGCTCTTGCATGGAAGTGACCGGCTTCGTTAGCCCACAGGGAACGATGTACTGAAAGTAGCGTAAATCGGTAGTATGATTCAACGCAAAACCGTGCGAAGTGACCCAGCGGCTGATGTGCACGCCAATTGCGGCCACCTTCTTGCCATCCACCCACACGCCGGTGCAGCCCGGAACTCGCCCGGCTGCAATACTGAACTCCGCGAGCGCATCGACGATCACTTGTTCGATGGCGCGCACATAGGCGACCACGTCGCGCTTCCATTCTCGCAAATCCACGATGGGATAGCCGACGATCTGGCCTGGGCCGTGATAAGTGATGTCGCCGCCGCGGTTGGTGGGATAGAGCTCGATGCCGGCGCTACGCAGCGCGTCTTCGCTCGCCAGCAGATTTTCGGCGTGGCCATTGCGCCCTTGCGTGATGACATGCGGATGCTCGACGAACAGAAGCTGATCGGGAATCAGCCCCCGCTTGCGCTGTTCGACCAGTTCGCTCTGGACCGCGAGCGCATCGGCGTATCGCATGCGCCCGAGGTCGCGAATGGCTAACTCGGAACCGGGCATGCTGCCCTCAAGCATTGATGGTGAGCCCGTAGACGTTGTTGAACGCCTCGCCCATGGCTTCGTACAACGTCGGATGCGCGTGGATGGTGCCCATCAGGGTCTCGACCGTGGCTTCGGCTTCCATCGCGAGCACCGCTTCGGCGATCAGCTCGTAGGCCTCCGGCCCGATGATGTGAACGCCCAGGATCTCGCCGTACTTCTCCTCGGCCACCACCTTAACGAAACCGTCGTGCTGGCCCAGGATGGTCGCTTTGCTGTTGGCGACGAACGGAAACTTGCCCACCTTCACCGCGAATCCCTGCGCGCGCGCCTGCGCTTCGGTAAGCCCGACGCTGCCGATGCCGGGCTCAGTGTAAGTGCAGCCCGGAATGCGATTCCGATTGATCGGCTTGGCTGGCTTACCCGCCATGTGCGCCACCGCGACCATGCCTTCCATGGTCGCGACATGCGCCAACTGCGGCGTTCCAGCCACCACGTCGCCGATGGCATAGACGCCAGGCTCGCCGGTGTGCTGATGCTCGTCCACTTTGATGAAGCCGCGATCCAGCTCCACTTTCAGCTTGTCGAGACCGATGTTCTCGGTATTCGGCTTGCGGCCCACGGCCACCAGCAGCGTTTCGGCTTCCAGGTCTTCACGTTTTCCGTTCGCGAGCGCGGCGCAGAGCCGGACGCCGTTTTCGGTGCGCGTGATGTTCTCGGCCTTGGCGCCGGTCTCGCAACGGATGCCGGTCTTCTTGAAATAGCGCTCCAGTTCCTTGGAAATCTCTTCGTCTTCCACCGGAACCAGGCGCGGCAGCATTTCGAGCACCGTGACTTTGGTTCCGAAGCGATTGAAGATCGAAGCGAACTCCACGCCCACCGCGCCCGCGCCGATGATCAGCATGGTCTTGGGAATGACGGGGAGATCCAGGATCTCGATATTGGTCAGGATCGCCTTGGCGTCCGGCTCCAATCCGGGAAGCATGCGCGCTTCCGATCCGGTGGCGATGATGACGTTCTTGGTCTCGAGCGTTTGGACGCCGGTTTCCGACTTCACTTCCACCTGAATGGGACCGCTGCCCGAACGCGGCAGAATGGTTCCGTAGCCCTTCACCCAGTCGACCTTGTTCTTCTTCATCAGGAACTCGACGCCTTTGGCGTGCTTGGAGACGATCTTGTTCTTGCGATCGAGCACCTTGGCGTAATCGAGGCGCGCATTTTCGCAGTGGATGCCCTCGTCGGCGGGGTTCACGAAATGCTCCCAGAGGTCGGCCGTGTGGAGCAGCGCCTTGGTCGGGATGCAGCCCACGTGCAGGCAGGTGCCGCCGAGCTTGGGATCTTTCTCGACGATCGCGGTCTTCAGGCCGTACTGGCCGGCGCGAACCGCCGCGGAGTAGCCACCGGGGCCGCTCCCAATCACAATCAGGTCATAAGTCATTTATTTTCAGGATAACATCGGGTCGCTGAATCTTGTCCCAGCAATGGCTGGATGCCAAGTTAGTTGGATGATAGGGGATGGAATTGGATGCAGGCCGGTGAGGCGCCTAGCGACCGCGCGGGCGAGACTGCATTTCTCGGCGCAGGACCTGGTTCATATAGGTCTGATACTTCTTGCCACTGGGGGCGCATCCAACAAGTCGATTTCTGAATCCGGCAAATCTCGGAGCCGCTGCAGTTCACGCCGTTGCCGGTCAGTGAGAGGCTTCGTAAAGAGCACGCTCGCCGGGAATCGCTTTTCTCGCGGAGATGATACGGATTTCTTCCTCGCCATTTTGCTCCTCAATTGTGTGGACAACCAAGCGACCAACGGAAAGGCCGGGCCATAAGCCGGTGGTCTCGCAGCAAGGCCCTCTGTGTCTGAGTGTCACCGCTTATAACCTGGGGATCACGGCCGGCGGTTGTTCGTAACGATTGTGAAGTGTGCGGGGTATCGGCTGCGCGAGCGCCAGATTGTGCTCAGAAGGAACCTATTTCCCTGACGTGAGCAATCTTGAACATACACTGCCCGGTGGGAATGCTCTAATCGGTCACCAGCCTCCAGCGAGGGAAGCTTTGAGGCGCTGTGCCGCCGTTCCTCGAGGGCCAAAAATGGAACTCCTGGCTCAATTTACCTGATTTCCGGATGTGAGTGATTGGCTGCAAATAAGGACTACATTCCAAGTCGAAAAAGGAAGAAACAATGTATAAGAAAAAATATTTGATTCAGGCTCTGGTGTTGTTGGCGCTCCCGGCATCCGCCTGGGCGAGGACTAGAGCCGTCAGCAATGCGGGCGTCATCGTAGGATGCGCAGCCACGTTCACCACCATACAAGCCGCCGTCAACGCGTCGGCGCCAAATGACACTGTGGTTGTCTGCAACACGGGTGTGCCGTTCAACGAGCAAGTGGTCATTTCCACGGCCATTACGCTGGCGGGGCAGACGGGGGCGGAAATTCAGCCCAACCCGCTGGTGGCGAATACGGCCAGTTTGACCTCAGGCAATCCCATTGCCGCCGCTATTTGGGTAACTCCAGGAACGAGCGGAGTGCTCGTCTACGGCCTGATCGTCGACGGCTCGCTGAACGGTATTAGCGGCTGCCTGCCGAATCCCATCGGTATCTACTTCCAGAACGCCTCAGGCACGGTGGCGGATAACGCCGTGCGATACTTCGAGCTGGGATCCGGTCTCCAGGGCTGTCAGGCTGGTATCGGCATCTTCGCTCAGACGGATGGTACAAGTGGCATCTCGACCGTCATCGCAGCCCTCAACAGCGTCCACGATTTCCAGAAGGGTGGGATCGTGGGCAATGAAACAGGCACTACCCTGACAGCCGAGGAGAACATAGTGACGGGCGTCGGCCCCTCGCCCAACATCGCGCAGAATGGTATCCAGATAGGGTTTGGGGCTACCGGGAGCATCACCGGAAATACCGTGAGCAACGTGTCCTACAGCCCGTGCTCCACTGTGGCCGACTGCCCCGGCTCCGCTACCGGAATCCTGCTCTATGATTCTTCCGGGGCCATCGCCACTCGCAACAACAACATCAGCAGCACGCAGGGCGCGGTGGTGTATTTCTCGGTCAACGGCGGCACCATCAGCGGCAACGTTATATCAAACACCCTCGTATACGACGGTATTGATATCGATACCGACGGCTCCAGCGCCGGTACTGGCAACACTGTCAGTTCGAACACCGTCATGAACAGCAGCGAATCCAGCGTGTACGTGGATACAGCCGGCAATTCGGTGGTGAATAACAAGTTTGTCGAAGCGCCCATCGGAATTTGGTTCGTGGTCACGGGTAGCAGCCAGTCCGGAAACAAGTTCGTGGACATTCCGCTGAGCGTGCAATCCGGACCTGGACCCTCGGTTGCCAATGCCAGTCATAGCGCCAGTCCCAAGCCGCAACCGATGCGCTAGCCAAAAGGCGCGGGCCAGGAAGGGCGCGCTCAATTGTCGCTGAAAACCCGGTTACGCGTCGGTGGTGGGTCCGTTTCAAGACCCACTACCTACGCTTCTATTGGGCTTTGCCGGGTTGTACCTTCTCGCGTCCGGGTACTGGGAGGCGTAGGTAACCATCGACTGAGGTGAAGCTGAACTTCCGCAAAGTACTAAGTCGGAATCCGCGAAAAATTGGCGGCTAGACGGTCTGGAAAGTCGGCCGCACATCGCTTAAGGTGGAGCTTCACCCATGCTGCGCCGCGCGAAAAATCCGGGCACTACGCCGCTCCGGCTCTACGTATTGGGCGCCATCTTCCTGATTCCTCTTTGCATCGGCACGGTGCTGGTCACCAACAACGCAAGCCGGAGCGATCATGCCTACCAGATCAGCCACGATGTGGGCAGCATGTACGCGCAAGGCGTCGATTTTTCGCAGAGCGCCAACCAGAACATCGCGCTCAGCGTGGCGGAGGGCATCGGCAACGACATGAATGGGGGAAAGGGCGTTCTGATCCTCAGCAAGATTCGCGTGGTTCATCCCTCGGACTGCCCACCCAACGCCACGGGAACCTGCAACAACCAGGGCTACCCGGTGGTGACCGAACGTTATGTGCTGGGAAACCGGTCGCTGCGCCCCAGCTCCTTTGGAACGCCCGCCAGTCTCGATCCCGCGAGCGGGAAAGTTCGCGATTGGACCAACGATCTTTCAGCGCGCGCAGCGAACTTCGCTTCGACGTTGAAGCCGGGCGAGGTCACCTTCGCGGCCGAGTGCTATCTCACCTCGCCGGAATCGCCCAGCGGCGTTTATTCGCGCACGATGTTCTAATATCAGAAGTTGGATGCCCGCAACATCAGTCCCTGGCTGGCGCTGCTAACCTGCTTCACGACCGCGGCGCAGACTCCCGTCTTCCATCTTGGGCCGGGCATCTCGCCACCGTTTGTGGTCGCCAAGGCGAAGCCGGTGTACACGGAAGAAGCACGCATTGCAAAGCTCGAAGGCAGCGTGTTGTTGTCGTTGGTGGTGGGAGCCGATGGCCAGCCGCGCGATGTCCAGGTAGCCCGCCCGCTCGGCCTTGGCCTGGACGAAAGCGCCATCGAAAACGTGCGCGCGTGGCAGTTCAGGGCGGGAACCAAGGACGGAATCCCAGTGGCCGTGCTGGTCAATGAGGAGGTCTTTTTCCGGCCACAACGGACACTGTGGGATTGGCACGTGGTGCACGCGGTTTTCCAGACGCCGGATAATGCCACGCGCCCGGTTCTCATCAAGGTGAAATTTCCGGCGACGGTGGACCTGGAAGAAAATGCTTCGGTAACTATTGCGTTCGATATCGGGCCAAAGGGGGTTCCGGCCAATGTCCAGCGTGGTGAAGTCGTCGGACCCAAGCTGGGAGCGCGAAGTGCTAGCGGCGGTGCGCGATGGCTGGCAGTTTCGTCCCGGAAAAATCCATGGCAAACCGGCCAGCGTGCCCGCCTGGTTTGAGCTGGTGCGCGGATCGCATTCGCCGATTCCGCGGGCGCCGATCCAGCCCGCACCAAGCCCTGTTCGCTAAGCTTCCTGTTCGCCAGGCTTCCTGTTCGCTAAGCTTGGGCCGCGTTCTGAATCTGCTCTTCGACAATGCGGCCGTCGAACAGCGTAATGGTGCGATCGGCGCAGCGCGCATAGCGCGGATCGTGCGTCACCATGCAAATAGTGGCGCCTTCCTGGTGCAATTCGCTCAGCAGGCCCATCACCTGCTCGCCATTCACGGAGTCCAGATTACCGGTCGGCTCATCGGCCAGCAGGATGGAGGGACGTCCGGCGAGCGCTCGCGCCACAGCCACGCGCTGCTGCTGGCCGCCCGACAAGTTGCGACGGATAATGTTTGATGCGATGCGACATGCCCACGCGCTCCAGCGCGTCCTTCACCAGCTTCTTGCGCTCCGTGGCCGGCATATTGCGATAGGTGAGCGGCAGTTCGACATTCTCATACACGGTGAGGTCGCCGATTAAGTTAAATGCCTGGAAAATGAATCCAATTTCGCGATTGCGCACGCGCGCCCGCTGCGAAAGTTTCATCTGATCCACGCGCGTGTCGTTCAGCACGTAGCTGCCGTCTGACGGCGTGTCCAGCAGGCCGAGAATCGCGAGTAAAGTCGATTTCCCGCAGCCGGACGGGCCGGAAATAGAAATATATTCGCCCTTGCGAACATGCAGCTCGATCCCGGCGAGTGCGTGGGTCTCCACCTCATCCGTGCTGAAAACCTTAGTCACGCTCTTGAGACTAATCAGTGTCGTCGCGTCTGAATTCACACCGTCTCCTTCCCGAGCGCCGGAATGGCCAACGCTCAGCTCTGATAGACGTACGTTGCGGGAAGGGGTTAGGTTCGCAAAAAATAGTTAAAATCGGGCTGGCCGCCGATAAACACGGATTAACGCGGATTTCCAGGCTTATCCACGTCCACCACGCGGGCGGGAGAGAGTAGCCTTCATTTCAGCTTCTGTGGCAAATTCGCCGGCATCCGCTTGCCGCAGCCCCTCGCGAATATGGTCCAATTGCCAGCGGTGAACATCGATGATAGGCCTCAATCGCTTCATTGATGATGTAGCTTCGATCCCGGCCGAGCACGGACGCAACCGCGTCCAGCGCTTCGCGCTTCTCGGATTCCAGCCGAAAACTGATGCTCTCTCGACTCATAAGGGGCATTCATATCATACCGGGAACCGTCAACTTAGGGGCAAAACCAGCCGCGCCTCGCACCCCGGACCCTCCGGCGCGTTCTGCAGCGTCAACGTCCCACCATGCGCCTCCGCGATCTGGCGGCTCAGGACCAGCCCGATTCCCGTTCCGCTGGGCTTGGTGGTAAAGAACGGCACAAACAGATTAGCGGTATTCGGCAAACCCTGCCCCTCATCCCGCACCCACACGGTGAGCCGCGAGTCCTGCCGCTCCCAACCCACACGCACGCCGCCGCCCGTTTCGAGCGACGCATCCGCCGCGTTCCGAATCACATTGATCAACAATTGCTCCAACTGATCGGCGTCGGCCTGGATCACGATGTCAGGGCCTGCCACGATCTGCGGCGCTACGCGGGTCTCCAGCCTGGCCACGCGCCGGACCAACTCCGCCACGCCCACCGTAGTCATGACCGGCCGAGGCAGCTTGGCGAGCCTGGCATACGCGCTCATAAACCGGCTGAGGGCTTCGCTGCGCGCGGCGATCACGGCCAGACCGCGGCGCGTATCCGCCTCCCAGTCTTCCGGCCTGGGATCTCGCGCCAAAATGCTTTCCAGGCTTCCCGCGATGGATTTGATGGGCGCCAGCGAATTGTTCAGCTCGTGTCCCAGAACGCGCACCAGCCGCTGCCAGGCCTTCAGCTCTTCTTCGCGCAAGGGCCGCGTCAGGTCGGTCACCACCACCAACTGGTGCGGCAACCCGCCTTCGCGAAACAAGCTGCGGCTGACTCCCCAGCGCGCGGTCCCACCCGGAAATGTCGCTTTGCTCGGTACGCTGCGCGTCGCCTTCCAGGTATTGGCTCAAGGCCCAACAGCTCCGCGGATTGTTCCAGCAGGCGCTCGGCCGGCTGGTTCAACAGACGCTCACCGGCGCGATTCACCAGCCGCAAGCGGTGGTCGCCATCGAAGGCGAAGACCGCGACGTCGATCTCCTCCATCACCTTGCGCAGCAGCGTGGTGGCTTCCAGCGCGCCCAGGCGCTGCTCGCGCAGCGTGGCGCTCATGGCGTTCACCTGCTGCATCACTTCGCCCATGGCGTCGCCGCTCTTGGAGTGCCGCGGCGCGGATGGAATAATCGCCCTCGCGCATGGCTTCGAGAAGATTGGCGAGGGTTCGCAGCGGCGACGCCACGCGCTCCCGCAACGCGAAGCAAAAGCCCAGCCAGACCCCGACGATCACCGCGGTCAAGGTCCACTGAACTCTCGGCGAATAATCGCCCAGCCACAGCATCAGCATCGACGTGATCACCGCGGGCGACCCGGCAATGAGCGCCATCAGGAGAATCCGCTGTTCGTGAACCAGGCGGGACTTGCTGCAGTTTCACGGCGCGGTCACAATCCGTAGCGCTGCAGGCGGCGATACAGCGCGCTGCGGCTCAGACCCAGCGCGTTGGCGGCGTGGCTCACGTTCCCGTTGTAGCGCGCCAGCGCTTTCTTGATGAGGAACGCTTCCACCTCCTCGATGCTCATGTCTTCCAGGCGCGGACTGACATCGCGTCCCGAGCGCAGCGCCAGATCGGCCGGCTTGATCTGGCTGTCCTGCGCCATCAGCACCGCGCGCTCGATCACGTGATTCAGCTCGCGCACGTTGCCTTGCCAGGGATGCTCCAGCATCAACTGCAAGGCCGCGCGGTCGAACCCGCCGATGCTTTTGCGATAGCGCTGCGCGTGCGCTGCGAGAAAATGCGTCGCCAGCAGCGGAATATCTTCGCGCCGTTCGCGCAGCGGCGGCAGATGGATCTCGATGGTGTTCAAGCGGAACAGCAGGTCCTGCCGGAAGCGCCCGGAATTCACTTCTTCGTCCAGATGCGCGTTGGTGGCCGAGATCACGCGCACATCCACGCGCTTGGTCTTCGACGATCCGACGCGCTCCATCTCGCCCACTTCCAGCACGCGCAGCATCTTGGCCTGCAGATTCATCGGGACGTTGGCGATCTCGTCCAGAAACAGCGTGCCGCTATCGGCCAGCTCGAAGCGGCCCACGCGATCCATCTTGGCGTCGGTGAACGCGCCCTTCACGTGCCCGAACAGCTCGCTCTCGAAAACGCCTTCGGCCAGTCCGCCGGCGTTCACCGTCACCATGGGCTTGGCGCTGCGCGGCGAAATCGCGTACAGCGTCTTCGCCACCACTTCTTTGCCGGTGCCCGGCTCGCCGGTGATCAGCACGTTGGCGTCCGACGGCCCCACGCGCGAAATCATCTGCAGCACCGGCTGCATGGCCTGCGATTCGGCGATCAGCGACGGAACGCCTTCGGCTCGCAGCAGCCGGTTCTCGGCTTCCAGGCGCATGCCCCGGCGGATGGCGTTGCTCAGATCGATCTGCGTCTTGACGATGGTGAGCAGGCGCTCGTTTTCCCAGGGCTTCTGCACGAAGTCCCGCGCGCCGCCGCGCATCGCTTCCACCGCCAGGCCGACGGTGGCCCAGGCCGTCATCACGATCACCGGCAGCACGGAATCGATGGCTTGAATGCGCGAGAGCAGATCCAGACCCTCCTGCCCCGAGGTGGTGTCGCGCGTGTAGTTCAGGTCCATGATCACAACGTCGAAATCGCGCGCTTCGAGCGCCGCAATCACGGCCGCGGGCGAAGTGGCGGCGTCGATCTGATAGCCTTCGCCCTTCAGCAACAGGCGCAAGCGCTTCCAGCACGTCCGGCTGATCGTCGGCGATCAGGATGCGCGGCGCCGCGGAACCTTGCCATTCCTTCATGGCCAGTCCTTCATGAAGCTAATCGATCCAGCCATCGGCGATATTGATGATGCGATGCCCGTACTCGGCATTCTTCTCGTTGTGGGTCACTTGAATGATGGTGGTGCCCGCTTCGTTCAAGCGCTTGAAGAGCTCCATGATCTCCTTGCCTTGGCTGGAATGCAGATTACCGGTGGGCTCGTCGGCCAGAATGATCTTGGGACTCGCCACAATGGCGCGCGCGATGGCTACCAGCTGCTGCTGGCCGCCGGAGAGCTGGTTGGGATACAGATCCTTCTTGCCCACGATCTGAAACCGGTCCAGCACATCGCACACGATGCTGTCGCGCTCGGACTTTTTGATGTTGCGATAGGAAAGCGGAATATCGAGATTTTCGTACACGGTGAGCGAATCCAGCAGATGATAGCTCTGGAACACGAAGCCGAAATATTTCTTGTACAGCTCCATGCGATCCTTCTTCGGCAGCTTGTGAATGGCGTGCTCGGCCAGATAATATTCGCCGGTCCAGGCGCTGTCGTGCATGCCGAGCAAATGCAGCAGCGTCGATTTGCCGGCGCCCGAAGGTCCCATGATGGACACGAACTCGCCTTCCTTCACTTCCGCGTTGATGCGGCGCAACACAAAGGTCTTGGTGGGACCGTGCTCGAAGTACTTCTCCACGTTCCGCAGAACGATCATAGGGGAACTCATAACGGTATCTATATTATGACCCGACGTGTGCTGGCGGCGCGCGGCTCAGTCGCAACTGAATTCAGAATTTTGAATTCTAGTGCAGGATCGCGGAGAGATTCGACCAGACCTGCCGGGAAATCGGGCAGCGCTGGATGTCGAATCGCATCTGCGATGTGAATCGAATCCAAACCCTCGGTTAAATGCCACGACCGCACCTCGGCCAACGCGAGCATCGCGAGAGCGATGACCGACACCGCGAAAAAATCGATATTTCGTCCAAGCATTACGCCACCCCCACGCTTTCTTCCACAATCCGCCCGTCAAACAGCCGGATAGTGCGGTCCGCGTAACTTGCATAGCGCGGATCGTGAGTCACCATGCAAATGGTCGCGCCGCCGCGATGCAGCTCGCGCATCAAATCCATCACGGCTTCGCCATTGACTGAATCCAGGTTTCCGGTCGGCTCATCCGCCAGCAGGATGGACGGATCGCCGCCCAAGGCCCGCGCCACCGCCACGCGCTGCTGCTGACCACCAGAAAGTTGCGACGGATAATGCTTGATGCGGTGCGACATGCCCACGCGTTCCAGCGCATCATGCACCCGCTTCTTGCGTTCGGCCGAAGGCATCCCGCGATAAGTGAGCGGAAGCTCCACGTTTTCGTACACCGTCAGATCGCCGATCAGATTGAAGGCCTGGAAAATAAACCCGATCTCGCGATTGCGGATGCGCGCGCGCTCCGACAGCTTCAGGTTTTGCACCGGCTTGGAGTTCAGCACGTAGGCGCCGTCGGACGGCGAATCGAGCAGGCCCAAAATCGCCAGCAGCGTGGATTTGCCGCAGCCCGACGGCCCGGCAATCGACAGATACTCGCCCTTCTTGATGTGCAGGTGAATGCCCGCCAGCGCATGCGTCTCCACTTCGTCGGTCTGGAAGACCTTGGTCACGCCGTCCATGCTGATTAAAGCTGTTTCGTCAATCGCCATGAAAACTCTCTCTCCAACCGACTCCCTTACGGTCGCGGCTCAGTTACGAATCGCGGTTCAGTTTAAGCGAATTCTGTTGTATGCGTCCTGCGACGACATGTCCGACAAAATCACCTGATCGCCCACCTTCAAGCCGTCCACCACTTCAATGTTGTTCACCGACTCGCGTCCCAGCGACACCGGCACGCGCTGCGCTTCTTTGCCGTCCGCATCCAGCTTGAACAGCGTGATCTTGGCACCCGGCTGGCCCACCACCGGCCGGCCCACGTACACCACGTCGGCCAGCCGCTCCAGCGTAATGGTTCCATCCACGCTCAGATCCGGCCGCGCGCCCGGCGGCAGCGGACCATCCAGCGTCACGTCCACGTCCACCGTTCCATTCACCGCCGCCGGATCGATGCGCGAGACGTGCCCCGGAATAATTCCGTTGCGCGTATCGATGGAAGCCACCTGCCCGATGGCCACGTCCTTCACCTGCGTTTCGGGAATCTTGAGCGTCGCCTTCAGCTTGTTGGGCTGCGCGATTTTCGCCAGAATGGTGCCCGGCGCCACGCGCATTCCTACTTCAAGCGGCATGGCCGTGGTGCCCAGCTGCGTGAGCGTCCCATCGGTTGCCGAGCGAATGGTCAACTGGTCCACTTGCTCTTTTTTCAGCTTGTAGGCCGCCTGCAGCTTCTCGATCTGCACCTTTTGCGCGTCCATCTGCGCCTGGATCGATTTGTCGCTGATATCCAATTGCTCTTTCGACAGCGCGTAGCGGCCCTTCAGCTCCTGCCATTTTGCGACCGAGAGCTTGGTGTCCAGGTCCGACTTCAAACCCAGCTTGGTCAACTGCGAATCGCGATCGGACTGCAACTGCGCCTGCTCCATGTCCGACTTTACTTGTTCGGTGGTCGCCTTCTGCGCCAGTTGCTGCGACTCCAGCGTCACCCGCAGATTCTCCAGGTTGGCCTGGGCCGCCTTGATCTGCCATTCCAGGTCCGCCGCGGCCAGCTCCATATCGGGCTCGCTGAGCACCATGATCACGTCGTTGGGGTGCACGGTTGCGCCGGGCAGGAAATTGATCTTCTCCACGCGGCTTTCAAACTCCGCCGGAATCCACATGTACTGCTCCACCACCAGCGTTCCCAGGCCGCGGACGTCGCGCACCATGGGACCGCGCTTGACCGAGTCGATCCACACCGTGGCGCGATCCACCGAAGGCGCCGCGGGCTTGAGCCGGGAGAGCCCCAAGGTGATCAGCGGGATGGCCGCCAACAGGATCACAATGTAAACGATCCGGCGAATCAGTTTCCGGCGAGCGACTTCTTTACCGCGTGGTACATCCATTGCCATGGGAGATTTCTCCTGATGTCAGTTCGCAAATACTCTGCCAATGTCGATATTACTGAAAAATAAGGCGTGCTGGGTGATTTCAGGAGTGCTGCGGCCGCCCGGTGTGTCCGCTTGTGGGACTCAGTGTGCGGGTGGAGACAGGACTTACTGGACCGGCCCGGACGACTGGGCGATGGCCATATACATCATCCCGAACGCGACCACCGTCAGCGCGATACACACGCCCGCCAGCGCCCTCAGTAACGGTTCCTTCCACATCATGCCGCGCGCGAGGCGTGCTGGCCAGCCATCCGGCCAGGAATCCGCCCGCGAATCCACCCACGTGCGCCCATAGATCTACGTTCAAGCCGAACACCGGCCCCAGGAAGCTCAACACCAATCCGTAGATCACCCAGCGCGTATACAGCGATCTTCACCTGCATCCCAAGCGACGAGCGGTCCGTGAACCCAAACGCCAGCATCGCGCCGATCAGCCCGAAGATGCCGGCCGACGAGCCTACCGAGAAATGTCCGCCGTTAATGTGGGAACTGGCCGCGAATCCCGTCACCGTGGAAACGAAATAGAAGACGATCAGCCGGCTGGTGCCATAGAACGTCTCCACTTCGGCTCCCAGGTCGAACAGCACCCAGGAGTTCATCAGAATATGGAGGACACCGCCATGCAGAAAACCGGCCGTCACCAGCCTCCACCACTGTCCGTCCATGATAACCGCTGGGACGCTCTGGCCTGCTTCGACTAATCCCGGACGTGCGGACTCAGCTGCTCCGCGATGAACAAAGCCGTATTGATCAGCAGGATGATCACGGTTGTGAAGCGCGCGTGCGGGATCAAGCCGCCCAAAATCTCGCCGGGATTGCGCCGTTCCACTGCGCGCGGACCCGAGCGGAGCCTGGCAATACGGACACACCTTATCGCTGGTCGTCACAAACGCCCGGCAGCTCGGGCACATCCGCCTGTTATCCACTGCACCCATTGTACAGCGGGGCTTCCGGCACCTCCGGGCTCGCTTTTGATACCACGTGATTGGTACAATTGAAAGTCCGGATGGCCAAGACGGAGGAACAATATCGCCAGGACATCCTCGACGTCGGCAAGCTGATCTATCAAAAAGGATGGGTCGCGGCCAACGATGGCAACATCAGTGTGCGCCTGGACGGCCGCCGCATTCTGTGCACCTGCACCGGCGTCAGCAAAGGCATGATGACGCCCGCCGACATCATCGTCTGCGATCTGGAGGGCAACAAGATCGATGGCGCGCGCGAGCGAACCACCGAGATCGCGATGCACCTTACCATTTACCAGATGCGCCCCGACGTTTCCGCCGTGGTGCATGCGCATCCCCCGGTGGCCACCGGATTCGCGGTCGCCGGCCGCCCGCTGAATCTGGCTCTGTTGCCGGAAGTGGTGGTCAGCCTGGGATGCGTGCCGCTGGCCGAATACGGGCTTCCCGGCACTTCCGCGCTCACCGACGGCATGTTGCCCTACATTCCCAAGTACGACGCGATTCTGCTCGGCAATCATGGCTCGGTGTGCTACGGCGAGGATGTGTACAAGGCGTTCTTCAAGATGGAAACCGTAGAGCATTTCGCGCGCGTAACGCTGGTGGCCGAGCTGCTCGGCGGACCGAAGGTTCTGCCCAAACACGAAGTAGGAAAATTGTTCGAAGCGCGCGGGCGTTACGGCGTAAAGTCTCATAATCGGATGGAGCCCGGCCGGCCGGTGGTGGCAGAAGACGTAGAGGGCGAAGGCGGACGCCTGAACATTACGCGCGACGAACTGATCGCCTTGATCGAGGAAGCGCTGCGCTCACGCGGCGTGCTGACCTGACAAACAACCGGCTCCCTCACGGTCGCGGCTCAGTCGCGGAAGGGAACGACTCCCTCACGGTCGCGGCTCAGTCGCGGAAGGGAACGACTCCCTCACGGTCGCGGCTCAGTTACGGAAGGGAACGACTCCCTCACGGTCGCGGCTCAGTCGCGGAAGGGAACGACTCCCTCACGGTCGCGGCTCAGTCACGGAAGGGACCGGCTCCCTCACGGTCGCGGCTCAGTTACGGAAGGGAACGACTCCCTCACGGTCGCGGCTCAGTCACGGAAGGGACCGGCTCCCTCACGGTCGCGGTTCAGTTACGGAAGACCAACTCCCTCACGGTCGCGGTTCAGTCGCGGAAGGGACCGGCTCCCTCGCGGTCGCGGCTCAGTCACGGAAGGGACCGGCTCCCTCGCGGTCGCGGTTCAGTCGCGGAAGACCGGCTCCCTCACGGTCGCGGTTCAGTGCGTTTCCGGCTTGACTTCCCCTTTTGTTCGCCTCACAATAGATGCATGGCTTTGACCAAGCGGCAAAAGGAAGTGCTCGACTTCATCGCGGACTTCGTCGAAGAGAACGGCTACAGCCCCAGCTACGAGGAACTCGCTCAGGGGCTCCATCTCGCGTCCCTGGCCACGGTGCACAAGCACATTCAGGCGCTGGAGTCGCGCAACTATCTGCGCCGCCTGTTCAATCAAAGCCGATCGCTCGAGGTTTCGGCGAAGTACGTTCAGGAAAGGCGCAAGGGCCGCGTTCCGGCGCGATCCACTGACATTCCGCTCGCCGGCCGAATCGCCGCGGGCGCGCCGGTGGAAGCCATCGAAGGACAGGACACGCTGCAGTTCGCCGACTTCGCGGGCAAGGGCGACACGTTCGCGCTGCAAGTGAGCGGCGAATCGATGATCGACGATCACATCATGAGCGGCGACTACGTGCTGGTGGAGCGCGCGCAACAGGCGCAGGATGGCGAGATCGTGGTGGCGCTGGTGGATGGCCGCGAAGCCACGCTCAAGCGCTTGTACCATGAGCCGGACGGGCGCATCCGTTTGCAACCAGCCAACGCTTCCATGCAGCCCATCATTCGTGGATGCGGCCTCCGTGCAGATCCAGGGGCGCGTGCTGGCGGTCCTACGGAAGTACAAGTAACCGCTTCCAAGATTACTGCTTACATTCACTTACATTCATCTGCCGGGCCGGCACAGTGGCCCGCCGGCTGAGTTGGATGTTAAACTGGGATCAACATGGGTGGCCCGATCAGCGGGATCAAGCGCTTTCTGTTCTGGGATTATCCCCGCGCCGGCTGGCAGTACGACGTGATGGTCGGGCTGATTCTGGCCTTCATCTTCCTGACGCCGCGGGAGTGGTTTCGCGATCAGCCGCGCGCCAATAGCATCGTGATGCTTCCCTCCGAACATGGCGACACCGTTTTCTGGATGGATGCGGAACAACTTTCGAATACCCCGGAGAACGCGCGCGCTGCCGAGGCCAGTACTCTGCTGCAGGCGCGCACCGGCAAGAAGTACCGTGTGGTTCGTCTAGAGCCGATCGTCGATTCCGAACAGGAAATTAAAGGATTCATGGCGTTCACCACGCCCTAGCCATGAGGCTATTTTAGGGAAAGCCGCAAGGCGCCTTCAGGTATCCAATCATTGATGCATACGCGATTGCGCGGATTTGTTGTGTGTCTCGTGCTGGCTCGGCCGCCGACGCTGGCCGCCGCCAACGACACGTACAGCAGGTTCTCGCGCGCATGGATAAGGCCGCCAACGAATTTAAGTCCATGACCGCGCAGGTCACTTATGTCACTCACACCGACGTGTTGAACGAGAACACAACCGAAACCGGCACGGTAACGATGAAAAAGGTTCAGCCCGGGCGAAGTACAGGGGCTGGTGGATTTTACTTCGCCGGACCGCAAGACTGTAACTTCGAGAAACGGCGCGTCCAGGAGTATCTTCCCAAGATCAAGACCTTGCAGGTGTTCGATTTGGACAAGCACGGCGAGCAGCTGGACAAGTTTTTCATGATCGGATTCGGCACCTCCGGCACTGAACTTGCAAAGGACTACGACGTGACGCGTGCTCGGAACGGAAAACATGAAAGGCCAAGCCGGCCATTCACCTGCAGTTGATTCCCAAGGCGGCCGAGGCCCGGCAATACGTCCAAAAGCTCGAATTGTGGATTCCCGAGCAAGGCGATCCGTATCCGTTGCGGGAGAAGATTCTCGAGCCTTCGGGTGATTATCGTCTGGTCACTTACAGCGGCTTGAAGATCAATCCGCCATCTGCAACCGGACGCGCTGCAACTGAAGCTGCCGCCCGGCGTGAAGACAGAATATCCGGGTAAATAAAGCGTGGAAACCGACGAGCACAGCCAAACAATCGCAACACCAGCGGCCGCCTGACGTTTCTGGATTGGGCGCGCGGCGCGGCGGTGGTGGTGATGCTGCAAGGCCACGTATTCCATTCGTTCAATCGCACCGACCTGCGAACCGACGGGCCGTTCATGCTTTCGCAGTTCTTCGGCGGCATCGGTCCGGCGATCTTCCTGGTCCTCACCGGCATCACGCTTTCGTTCCTGATGGACGGTCGCGAGCGCCAGGGCATGAATGCGATGGGCCGCTGGCGGCGCGGCGTTGAGGCGCGCCGGTTATCTGTTCACGCTGGCCTTCCTGTTTCGCCTTCAGCTTTGGGCCTTCGCGTTTGGACAAAGCCCCTGGACCGATCTGTTCAAGGTGGACATCCTCAACTGCATGGGATTCGCCATCGCGCTGATGTCGGTGATGGCGATCTTCACTACGGCCGAGCGCGTGAAGTCTGTGCGCCGGATTGGGCGTGGCTATCGCGGCCGCGTCTCCGCTGGTTTCCGCCATCGACTGGCGCTGGCTGCCGCCGCAGATTTCCGCTTACTTCGTTCCCAGCTATCAATACTTCGCCTTCTTCCCCTGGGCTGCGTTCATCGCATTCGGACTCAGCATCGGCAGCATGCTGCGGCTGGTGAAGCCGGAACAAATGAATCGCCTGATGCAGTGGGGCGGGCTTATGGGCTTCGGTTTGATCATCGGCGGCCAATACTTCTCGAACATGCCCTACTCGCTTTATCCGAAGTCCGAATTTTGGCTGGACAGTCCGGGGCTCATCGTGATCAAGCTGGGCGTGGTGATGCTGGTGATCGGCTTCGCCTACCTGTGGACGGCGCTGCCGCTGGCGGCGTCCTGGAGCTGGGTGCGGCAGCTGGGCACCACGTCGCTGCTGGTCTACTGGGTGCACATCGAACTGGTGTATGGCCGCTGGTTCGGCGCGTTCAAGGAATCGCTGAGCAACGTATGGTGCGGCATCGCGGCGATCGTCGTAATCCTGCTCATGGTTGGGCTCTCCGCTGCTTCGGACGCGCTGGAGCGCCGTGCGCGTAGCGCTCGCATCGTATTTCTCGTACAATCCGCCGCGCCGGGCGTCCGGGGATTAAAGCGCGAGCCTTGAGCCAGCAGCGCGCCCCAATGAAATCCGGCGCCGAAAGCGGCGAAACAGATCAGATCGCCCGCGCGCGGTCCGGGATCGCGCCACCATTCGGCGGCCGCGATGAGCATGGACGCGGATGAAGTGTTGCCGTAGCGCCGGATGTTGGAGTAAAACCGCGCGGCGTCAACCTGAAGAGCGCGGGCTACGCGATCCATCAGGTTTTGATTGGCTTGATGCATCAGGAAAACTTTCACCGCCGACGCAGGCTGGCCATTTCTTTCGAGCAGCTCGCCGATGGCGGACGGGATTTTGCGCGAGGCCTGCAAGATGACGGAGCGGCCGTTCATTTCGAGCGGGGCGTCAAATTCGAGCCGCAGATCTTCGGCGAACGCGCCGTCGGAATGCAGCACCGAATCGACGATCTTTACCGGGCCATCCGGGACCGATCAGACAGGCGCCCGCGCCATCGCCAAAGAGAGGCGCGACGCCGCGCTCCAATGGCTGGCGCGCAACAATCGGCGGACATTTTCTCGGACGCGATCACGAGGATATTGCCGTGGATGGCGGAGAGCGACGCAGCCAGCGCCATGCCGAACAAACTGCCCGCGCTGGCGATGGGCAAGTCGATGGCCGGAACTGCCATCGATGCTCAAAGCGTGAGCGATGGCGGATGCGGGTCCGGGAAAGCGGCGTTCGGAGGAACCTGAGGAGACCAGAATCATTCCGAGGTCGCGTGCCTGGATGCCCGCGCGCTCCAGGCAATGTTCCGCAGCGCTGACGCCCATGCTGGCGACGGATTCATCGAGGAGCCGCATAACGCCGCTCTTCGATTCCCGAAACGTCGAGGATCCAGCCCGCTTCGCAATCCAATCGCGCGGCCAGTTCGGCGTTGGTGACGACGCGCGACGGCAGATAGGCTCCGAAGCCCCGGATCGCCGCCACGGTTTACATCCTGCTCTCGATGTAGCTTTGAATGAGAGCGATGGTTTCGAATTTGCGCGGATGCAAATCGGACTCGGGGATCTTGATCCCGAACTCGCGCTCCAGTTCGACTACCAGATCCGGGCAGCGCAAATGAATCGAGGAAACCGGAGTCGAAGAGCGACTCGTCCGGATCAGGAAGCGCGGTTTGGCTTGGAAAATTTTCGCAGGATTCCGAGGATGCGCTCCCGATTGTCCATCTTTATTGACTATGACTTCCTTCGGCGCGAATGGTGAGAAAGCGGTTGTATTGCGCCATCAGTTCGTCGAAGAGCATGCCGCCGGCCATGCGATAACCGGCGCCGGTGAGGTGCGTGTAGTCGCCTTGTCCCAGCCCCGCCTGCACCCATTGACGCACCGATCCGGGACCGCCCATGGCGGCGCGCCAATCCCAAAAGGCGCAGCCGTTGGCTTGAGCGACATCGCGCTGGATCTCGATCACCTGGTCCAGGTGTGGAAACGGCATGCGATGGCCACGAAAGGGATACTCGCAATCGGGCGGACCAATGAGGAGAATGCTGGCCACGTGGCGCGGCGGCGCGCAGCCGTTGAATGATTTCGATCAAACCGGCGCGATATGCTTCCGCGGTCCACGAACGGCTGAGAGCTTCATTGGTTCCATAGGCAAGAACGATCAGGGCCGGATCGCGGCTCATCAGCTCGGGATCCAGGATGGCCGAGTTCCATTCGAGCATCAGGCTGGCCTGCGCGCCGTTGATGCCGAGCGTCTCATAAGTAACGCCTGCGTGATTCTGCGCCACCCAGCCAAACAACCGGACCGGCGCGGAACTTAGCGTGCGCAGCGTATATTGATGCGGCCCGGGCGATGCCGGGTAGCTATAAACACCCGGCCCGAATTCGCCAGCGGTATCGATGGTTTCGATGGGCGCGCCATCCACGGAAAACTCCAGTTGGCCGCCGCCGGGCTGGCGCAGGAAATGCAGATCGAGCTGCTCGCACTCAGCGGTCAGCGTGACCGTTTCACCCGCGGATTGCGACGTCAGGCTGATTCCACCCAGGCCATCGATGCCATCGCCCTTGCGTGTCACGATTCCGCTGGTGTACCAGCCGCGCGAGTTGTTGCCACGGCTATCGAATCGGCGGTAGCCCAGAAAGGGATGGCCGGGCAGCGTGTATCCGGGGCCGCCCGCGCCGAATTTGGCTTGAAAATCCTGGCGCATCTGATTTGCCCAGTCGTCCGACGCGGTGTGCGAATCGCCGTACTGCAAAATGTGCAGCGACATATTTTCCGGTGGATGCGAGAGCTGCTCGAACAGCGGCACCAGAGCTCCGGCGCCTTCGAGAACGCCGACGGGGCTGGAGGTTCGTTCGCTAATGGCGCGCAGGGCCGCGCTTCGGACCAAGGGTGAAACATAAACCACAGGCACTCGAACATGTTTCTTGAGGGTGGCCTTCTTGCTGGTCTTTTTTGCGGTGGCGGTTACCGCGGGAGCAGGCATGGCGGAGAGCAGCGCCAGGAAAGCGACAACGATCCGGCCCACTAATTGCGGCCTCCGCTGTTCTCGCACCTTAAATTGGCGATAGCCGGATTCCAGCGCCTGATCGAAAAGCACTCCCACCTTGCGCGCGCCCGCCGGCAACGGATGAGTGAAATCGGCGCTCACCAGCCGGGGCTGGCTGTCATACCAGCGCGCCATGGTTCCTTCACCACCCATGGCTTGAAAGGTGTTGAAGAACGCGCAGTTCGTTTCCAACGCCATCCGGCGCTGGATTTCGACCAGGCGCGGGAGGGCGGGCACCGTGGTGATACGGGAGTTGGAATCACGCTGGCCGCGATCCATGGGACTCATGATCAGAACCGATGCGCGCGGAACGGCCGCTTTCACGCGCTCGATCACCTGGCGCAACTCGCCGGGGTAGTAACGCTCGATGTAGTCAGCATAAATGCTTTCGTTCGTGCCGTAATTGATCACCACCAGATCGGGATGCTGGTGCTGCAACTCTTCGGTCCACTGCGGCTTGTCGAAATAGCGGACCACAACTTGCACCTGGCCGCCGTTCAGCCCAAGACTATTGTAAATCACACCCGGCGTGTTCCTTTCGAAAGTAACGCCGAAGAGGCGAACGGGACCGCGCTCCACGGCGAGGTTGATCTCGCGCGCGCCCATATTCAACGGAAAGACCTGGTAGCCGGGCTGTATGTCGGGCCCGTCCGTATCCACTTCGCCGAGTTTTTGTCCGGAGGCTTCTACGGCGAGCACGCCGCCGCCGGGCTGGCGCAGGTATTGAATTTCCATCTGCGCGTGATCTTCAGCGAGCGTGAAGTGCGAGGAAGCGCCCGTGCCGCCTTCGAAGCTCACGCCACCTAAGCCATGGAAGCCATCGCGAGCGCGAGTTTGCGTGGCGGCGGCGATGAGCCAGCCTTTGCCCTGCACCTCCACTCCACGGTGTCCATACCAGGCCCAGGGTTTGGCGATGAGAACGAAGCCGTGACCGGCGTCGCCGAAGTGTTGCTGCAAGAGCGAGCGAACGTCGGCGGTGATGGAATCGGCTGTGACCGGAGAATCGCCGTAGTGCAGTACGCGCGTGATGGCCCCGGGCGCTCCCAATTCGGTGCGCCACAAAGCGAGATAGAAGGCGCGGAGATTGTCGTGCGGATCGATCAGATTGGGTTCGATAATCGGGCGCTTCGAGGCGGTGACCGGCGCCGTGGATACCGGCATCGGCGGGAGCGGTTCGACGTTTGGAATGTCGTGCGGATGAAAATCGAGAACCTCAGAGAGCGTGAAGGGCCGGGCCAGCTTGGCGGTTTCGAGCAGCAACAACAGCGCACCCAAGGTTGCGATGGCGAGGGATGTCTTCTTGGGTAGCATCATCAGAACCGCGAATAGATGAAGGGCGCGCTGCCCGATCCGGCGACGTAACGAATGACAACCGCGAGAACGGCGATGGCAGCAGCCTGGGCGTAGTAGGGAAATCGGCAATAGAGCTCGAGACCGCCGTCGTACCAACGCGTTGGAACATAGTGCGCGGCGGCGGCGATGAGCATCACCAGCATGAAGGCCGGAGTTATGTTCGCAAACGAGATGGTGCCAGAAGAGATTTGATAGAGGATATCGCGCGCGGTGGAAAGACTGGAAGCGCGAAAGAAGATCCAGCCAATCAGAACGAAGTGAAAGGTGGCGAGCCCGCACAGGACGCGCGCACCGGGCGTGAGCGTTAACTTAGGATTGCCGTGCAACGCTTGCCAGCCGCGGTGCGCCGCCAGGCCGATGCCGTGCCAGGCGCCCCAGACGAAAAAGGTCCAGCCGGCGCCATGCCACAGGCCGCCGATCATCATCGTGATCACGAGATTCAAATAGGCGAAACCTTTCCAGCGGGAACGCAGGCCGGGCAGCGAGAAATAGAGATAATCGCGCAGCCAATTGGAGAAGGAGATGTGCCAACGACGCCAAAAATCGGAAATGTTTTGAGCCGCGTAGGGGCGATTGAAGTTGCGGGGAAGGGTGATGCCGAGCAGAAGGGCAGACCCGATCGCAATATCGGTATAGCCGGAGAAATCGTAATAAAGCTGGAGCGCGTAGCCATAAACGCCCGCCAGCACCTCGGCGCCCGAGTAGAGCTTGGGCAGATCGAAGACGCGATTCACCAGGGTTTCGGCCAGGAAATCGGCGATCAGCAGCTTCTTCACCAAGCCGAGCCCGATGAGGAAGAGCGCCTTCCCTCCGTCCCGCGGGCTGAGCAGTTCGCGCTTAGACCACTGCGGCCATAACGTCGCGAGGCGGGTGATGGGGCCGGCGACGGTGGTAGGGAAAAAGCTCGCCGATGCAAGGTACGCCAGATAGCTTTCGGACGGCTTCGCATCGCGGCGGTAAATGTCGATGGTGTAGGTGAGCGACTGAAAGCCGTAGAAGGAGAGCGCGAGAGGCAGCACCCACGGCAGGATGGGCAGATACTTGACCGATGCCATCAGGCCTACGTTGAGCGCAATGCTGAGCGTGACGAGCAAGCGCCGAAGCGGGGGGCGCGTGGAGCGGTGAAGCGCGTTGCCGATCAGAAAGTCGCAGGTGGAGGCGGCGGGGATGATGGCGAGATAGACGAGATCCCAGCGGGCGTAGAAGAAATAGTTGGCAAATAGCACCACCGCGAGCGCGCCTAAACGGTATCGAGCGGCCAGCCAGTAGGCGAAGAAGACGGCCGCGAGAAAGCTAAAATAGGCCGCTGTAGTCAACAACATGAACGGATGCCCCAAGTATACCGGTTTGGCCATTGGCTCTTGGTTATTGGCTGCTAGCCGCTGGCAAATGGCTAATAGCCAAAAGCGGCTGGGGGATTCGCCAACCGTTGCTGAAACAAGGGGGCTTGACGATTACCGTCTTATGTGTCACATTATGCGTGTGACACTATTCCGGCTGAATCTGCGCCCTGGCCGGTCTATCTTCGATCAAGTGGTGTTTGCCTGCAAGCGATCCCTGATCAGCGGCGAGTTTCTCCCGGGACAGGCGTTTCCCTCCGTCCGGGCCATCGCGGCGGAACTGAAGATTCATCCCAACACGGCTCACAAAGTTGTTCAATACCTGATTCAAGAGCGGTACCTGGAATCGCGGCCCGGGGTGGGCACCGTGGTGGCCAAGCTTCCCGAGGCGCGATCGGGGGACAAGAAAAGGCTGCTGCGAGAGGAAGTGCAGCGCCTGGTGGTGGAAGCCAAACGGATGGGACTGCAACTCGAGGATGTGATTGAGGCCATGGAAGGTGAGTGGGCGAGCCTGGAAAAACCGTTGGAGGTGAACCGCAAATGATCCGGGTGAATAACTTGTGGAAGAAATTCAGACGGCATGAGGCCCTGCGGGGATTGACGTTCTCGGTGGCCGAGGGAAATGCGTTTGCGTTGATCGGCGCAAATGGCGCGGGGAAGACCACCGCCATCAAGGTGCTCATGAACATTATGGAGCCGTCGCGTGGAGAGGTGAGTGTCTTGGGAGTGGACTCGCGGTCGCTATCGCCACGCGAACTGAGCCGGATCGGCTATGTCTCGGAGAGCCAGGATCTTCCTGAACGCCTGACTGTGGAGCAGTATCTCGATTATCTGCGGCCGTTCTATTCGCAATGGGATCGCGAACTGGAAGCATCCACGCTCGGCTTGCTGCATCTTCCGCTGCGCCGCAGGATTGGAGATCTGTCGCACGGAATGCGAATGAAGATGGCATTGGCGTGCGCATTGCCGTTCCGGCCCCGGCTGCTGGTTCTGGATGAGCCGTTCAGCGGGCTGGATCCACTGGTGCGAGACGAATTCATGGAGAGCTTGATCCAACAAGCGAGCGAAATGACGGTGCTGATTTCTTCGCATGAGCTGAATGAGATCGATCACTTCGCCACGCACGTCGGCTTTTTGGATGAGGGAAAGCTGCTATTCAGCGAGACCATGGCGGACCTGACAGAGCGCTTTCGCGAAGTGCGGGTCACGCTGGAGCGGCCGGCGTCTGAGCCCGACCCACTGCCGAGCGATTGGTTGTGCGTGCACGCAGTAGGAAGCGTGGTCTCGTTCATCGACACGCGGTTTTCCGAAGAAACGCTGGGCGAGAGAATCCGCTCGCTGCTGGCGGGCGTTCGCAGCATCGACACGCAGCCGATGGCCCTGCGATCCATCTTTACTACGCTGGCGCGATCCCTGCGGGACAGTGCAGCTTGAAAGGACTCGCAATCATGATCTGGCACATCTTCGAAAAAGATTGGCGATTGATGTGGCGCTACTCTGTTGGCTTGGCCGCATTGCAATTCGCGGGAACGGCGGCGCTGCTTGAAATCGGCAGGTTCCACGCGCCGCCCTTTATCTTCGCGAACACAGGCTTCCTCGTCCCCATGGGCGAGGGCAATTCATATTCTGCATTCCTCGGCCTGTTCGGGGTGCTGTCTTATCTGGCGAGCGCGTTCCTGATTACAGCGGTCGTTCAGCAAGACGCGATTCCCGGCGTCCGGCAAGACTGGCTGGTGAGGCCCATTCTCCGGCGCGATCTGCTTCTCGCCAAACTACTGGGCGCGGTCCTCATGGTGCTGGCGCCCGTCTTCCTGGCCGACCTTACAGGCGCGCTCCTCAACGGATTTCCGCTAGGGCAATCGATGGGCGCCGCGGTGGGGCGTTCCGTTTGGCTGTGGTTCAGTTTGTTTATCGCGGTTTTCGCACTTGCATCTTTGACCAAGAACCTCCTGGAGGCGATCGTCGCCGCAACCGCGGTAACCGGTGCGTACATTCTGCTACCAACCATGCGGGCGCTTTGGCGCCCCAACTTGATCTTCTTCGTTCATGGCAGGGTCGAGTGGATGAATAGCTTAATCCAGATCGGCATCATTCTGGCCGGAGCCGTAACGCTGCTCGCCGTGCAGTATTTTCTGCGTAAGACGTTCGCTGCCCGGCTGCTGACGGCGGGCTTTGTTCTCGTCCTGCTTCTGATTCCTCCCGTGCCCTGGCAAACGGCGTTCGCGATTGCGGAGCGGCTGTCGCCCAATCCTTCGGCGGGTAATGCGGTCCACCTGTCGTTCGTCGCCGATCACGAAACTCCTCCCGATCGGCCGGTGGGCCCCATGCCCGACAGCCGCGTCGCGACATCGGTGCTGCTGCCGATTACCGTCACGGGTGTGCCGGATGAAGCGATCTTGTACGGTGAGTCATCCACGGCCCGTATCGTTACGCAGGACGAAAACAAAAGCGTGCTGGTCCGGGATCAAATGGGCCTGCCGACTTTGAGGACTCATCGTGTCGACCCGAACAAACCGTTCACCTATGTGATCGCCGTTCCGGGCGACATTTACGTGCGAATCGCCGACCAGCCCGTTCGACTCGAAATCGATTACCAGCTCACGCTGCTGAAGCTGGCCGATATGCAGACTCTTCCGGCTACCGGAGGCGACCAAAGGAGCGCGAGTCTCGGCTGGTGCGGCACTCGACTGCGGGGAGCCACCGGGGACATCACGCTCGGATGCGTCAGCGCCGCGCCGCCGAGTTGCATCTCGATCGACCTGGTATATTCGCCCACCGGCGCGCGGAATCCTCCGAGCGGCTTCTGCGGACGGCCGGACTACTCGCCGCTCCGGCTCGGCTTCGGACCCGACGCGCTCAGCCGCTTCACCGAACAACTCCCGTTTGGAGCTCCGGGCGGCGTGGATCAGTATCCGGTGAAGGCGCCCATGCTTCCCCAATCACAGGTGATGGTGAAGCTGTATGAGGCTGAGGATCATTTCGAACGTCAGCTAACGATTCCGCAGATCCGGTTGAAGGATTGGGCGGCGGAGTAGGACGGCCGGTCAGGCAATCATAATTTTGCGCGGGAACTGAGCGTTGTCTTCGAGGAACGTTTTTTTCCTGCTGAGCTCGGCGCTGGTGGATTGAACGTTTCCGTCCACATCGGTGGCGCGCGAAACCAGCGTGTGCTCGCCCGGCGCGGCTCCCTTCCACTCGAAGGTGAACAATTTCCAACCGTAGCGCGTGTTTGATTTGTCGAGCGCGGCGGCCTGCCAAGGTCCTCCGTCGACGCTGACTTCCACGGACTTGAGCGGCGTGCCATCGTTCAATACGAATCCGAAAACCTGATGGCCGCTGGAGTTCTTTCTGACGCGTGCGATCACGGACTTCGGGTGCATGCGCGTGACTTCCGTCTCCACCCACTGGGTGTCTGGATCGGCATCGCTCTCCCGTGCCTCCGACGCCGCGCAGCGTGCGATACCAGCGGGCCTGGAAATTGCCGAGATAGCGGTCTTCCTGCAGATGCACTTCGGCCAGCCATTTCACATTGGCAACGCCGTACCAGCCGGGCATGATCAGACGAACGGGAGAGCCCTGATCGCGCGTGAGCGGCTGGCCGTTCAGCGCGTAAGCCAGCAGCGGCTCCGGTTTCATAGCGTGTTCGAGCGTAATGCTCCGGCCAAACTGTTGTTCGAGCTTGTAGGTGTGTTCCCGGAAAACAACGTCCTCTTTGCCTCGGTCCGTACCGAAAAATACGACCTCGCGCGCCTTCGCGCCCACGCCCACGTGTTTCAAGCACGTGGCTCAACGGAACGCCGGTAAAGCGCCCGCAGGAGGAAAGGCCCTGGAAGAAACGACCGCTGTTGCCGGAACATTCGTAGCCATTCACTAGGTCGGTGGACTTCATGGCCTTGAGATCGGCCAATGAAAGCTCGGCTGGCTTATTCACCAAGCCGGTGAACTTCAGCCGGTACATGTTCCCATCAATCTCCGGACGATTGTAATGCTGAATGAAGAAGAACTGATCGTTCGGCGTGAGGGGTCCATCGATCTTGCGGATATCGAGGAAGCGGTTGGCGGCGTTGGGATTGCCGTTGACCTTGTAGTCCTTCGGATAGTCGGTAAAGGGAATGTCCGTCTCGCCTTGCGCCAGCGCGGGCACAGCCCAGTCCGGCATCAGCGCCAGCAGACTGGTTGCGGCCAGTGCTGTCTGTAGAGTTTCCCGGCGTGTGATGTTGGTGGCCATAGGAAATCATTATATATGGCCACTCGCAACCTGACGCTCTACGCGGTGGTTGCTTCCTTCTCGGCCAGGAATTCGGCGTACGGACCCTTGAAGTCTTCAATTTCCCGATTATCGAAATGCCAAATGCGAGTGGCCACTTCATCCACCAGATCGTGATCGTGGGTGACCAGCAAGACCGTGCCGTCGTACTTCTGGAGCGCGATGTTCAGCGCGTTGATCGATTCCAGATCCAAGTGATTGGTTGGCTCATCCAGCAACAGGAAATTGGGTTTCTGGAGCATCAAGCGGCAGAAAATGAGACGCGCGGCTTCTCCGCCGGAGAGATTTTCGGTCCGCTTGGTGGCGTCCTCTCCGCTGAACAACATCTGACCCAGCAGCCCGCGCAGTTCCTGTTGCGACGCGCCGGGCTCGAACTCGTGCAGCCATTCGAGCAGCGTGACGCCCGGCTGAATGGACTCCTTGTGATCCTGCGAAAAATATCCCACGGCCACTTCATGCCCCCAAGTGACCACGCCGCTGTCGACCGGAAATTCGCGATCCGGCGCATCTACGAAACCGGTGGCATTGCGGAGCAGCGATCGCAACATGGTGGTCTTACCCGCCCCGTTGCGGCCCAGCAGCGCGATTTTTTCGCCGCGCGCGATGGACGCGGTGAAAGTTCCGAATCACGGCCAGGTCGTCGTAGGACTTCGAGAGTCCTTTCATTTCCAGCGGATGCCGGCCGGATGGGCGTTCGTTCACGAAACTTGATGTACGGCCGCTGGATGTTCGATTTTGCAAGGTCGGAGGTCTGCAGCCGCTCCACTTCTTTCTTGCGCGAAGTGGTTTGCGCGGACCTGGTTCCGGCCGAGAACCTGGCGATGAACTCATTCAACTGCGCGATCTTTTTTTCCCGCTGGGCGTTGCCGGCTTCCACGCGCGAGCGGATCTGGGTCTTCGCCAGCACCATGTCGTCATAAGCGCCGGTGTAGGTGATGATGCTCTGATAATCGATATCGGCGGTATGGGTGCAGACTTCGTTCAGGAAATGGCGGTCGTGAGAAATGACGAGCAGGCAGCCGGTGTAGGCCAGCAAATACCTTTGAAGCCAGTGGACGGATTCGAGATCCAGGTTGTTGGTGGGCTCGTCTAGCAGCAGCACGGTGGCATTGCTGAAGAGCGCTTGCGCCAGCAGCACGCGCACCTTCTGGCCGCCCTGCAACTCCGACATCTTGCGCTCATGCAGCTCTTCAGGGATATCCAGGCCCTGGAGCAGCGTGGCCGCATCGGCTTCCGCCGTATAGCCGCCTTGATCTCCGACGATGCCCTCCAACTCGCCCAGGCGCATGCCATCCTCGTCGGTCCACTCGTTCGGATTGGCATAGAACTTCTCGCGCTCCTGCAATGCGTCCCAAAGCGGCGCGTTCCCCATGATCACCGTATCCAGGACGCGGAAGGAATCGAAGGCGAACTGATCCTGGCGCAGAATGCCGATCTTCTTGGGCCGGGTTACGGAACCCTTCTCGGGCTCGATTTCGCCGGTCAGGATTTTCATGAACGTCGATTTGCCCGATCCATTGGGACCGGTGATGGCGTAGCGGCGTCCCGGAAGGAACGTGGTGGTTACTTCTTCAAACAGGATCTGGGCGCCGAAGCGCATGGAAATGTCGTTAACAGTGATCAAAATAAAAGGTACTTGCTAAGGGATTTGCGGATCAGGCCAACTTGGGAATTCGCGATCCGCTTGTGATCCGATTATACCGCGTCCTTGTGCAAAAAACCCATGTAATGCTTCGGCCCCGAGCGGCATCCTATTGCCGAGGAGACCGTGTCTTGAGACTTGCCAAACCCATAATACTTTTGTTTACAATCGCTTTCGTCGCGGTTTTCAATTTGGCGAGCGCCAGGGATAACCCGGGCAGCTTCTCCGGAAAGTGGGTTCTGGACAAGCAGAGTCCGCGGCCCGGCGATGCGCCCAACAGCCTGGAAACCAAGATCAAGCAGGATAATTCCGGCGTAACGATCGAATCCAGCCTTCAAAGAGCCGGACAATGGCGTGGTGCCGCTGCTCTATCTCGGAGTGATGACCAACAAGCTCCACTTGACCACGGACGGCCAGGAGCAGCGCAGCCAGATCGGTCCGTTTATGGCGGTGTTTAAGACCACCATGGACGGGAACAAGCTGACGACCGATTGGAACGCGCAGATCAATGGCGATCCGGTGGAAGGGCATTGGGTTCACACGCTGTCTGACGACGGCCGACACATGACGCTCGATATCAAGCAAAGTTCGACGCACGGCCAGCACGCCGAGGCGACGCTGAATTTTGTTCGCAAATAGTCTGCGCTAGCATAAGGAGAAATGAAGAGGCTCACGCTCGCGCTGCTCGCGCTTCTGCTTTCGATTTTGTTTTCCCCTGGCGCGAATCCCGCTGGTAAGTTCGCGCTCACCATCGATAACATCATGCGCGGGCCAGGGCTGTACGGCTACGAGCCTGCCCAGGTGCGCTGGTCGGGCGACGGGGAGCGCATCTATTTTCAATGGAAGCAGGCGAGCGACCCGCGGATCCAACCGCTGGATACGTACGTCGTCGGGCGCGACGGCTCGGCACTGCGGAAGTTGTCGGAGGCCGAGGCGAAGCTGGCGCCGCCGGCGGCGGGGAATCGCACGCGAGATAAGAAGCGGACGGTTTACTCGCGCGATGGCGATATCTGGCTTTATGATGCGATGTCGGGTGCAACCCGACAAATCACGAACACAGAGGATGTGGAAAGCAATCCGCATTTTACGCGCGATGAAAAGCGCGTGGCGTTCACGCGGGCGAACAATATATACGTGATCTCGCTGGATGGCGGCGCGACGGAAGAACTGACGGATATTCGCCCGGCGGGAAGTCCGCCGCCGCCAGAGGAAGAAAAGAGGACCGCGAGCCAGGAGGCGATCAAGAAGGACGAGAAGGATCTGTTCGACGCGATTCGGGAGCGCGCGACGGAGCGGGAAGAGCAGGAGGCTAAGCGCAAACGCGAGCATCCGCGCAAGCCGTTTATCTTGCAGGCCGGGCAGACCGTGGCTGCGTTGCAGCTCACGCCGGACGAAAAATATGTGATCGCGAGCATACATGAGCCGGCGACGGGAGCCAAGCGCACAGTGGTGCCGAGCTTCGTCACGGAGTCAGGCTACACGGAGGATATCCCGTCCTACGAGAAGGTGGGCGATAAGCAAAGCCTGGTGCGGCTGGCGATCCTGAGCGTGGAGACGGGCGAAGTGAAGTGGGTGGATCACGGCCAGAGAGCGGCGGTGCAGACGGCTGACGCGAAGACACCGGCGGATCGCGATGTCCGGTTGAGCGAGCCGTTGTGGTCGGACGACGGGACCAAGGCGGTTGTGGTTGCGCGGGCGATGGACAACAAGGACCGCTGGATTCTCGCGCTGGACGAAGACACCGGAAAGACGCGCGTGGTGGCGCACGATCATGACGACGCTTGGATCGACGGGCCTGGTATCGGCGATCCGGACGAGCCGGGCAACGACACGCTGGGCTGGATGAAGGGCGATCGGGATATCTATTTTCAATCGGAGCGGACGGGCTACTCGCATCTTTACAGCGCGTCGTTCGATGGCGGCGAGGCGAAGGCGCTGACTTCGGGGAAGTGGGAAGTGGACAGCGCGATTTTGTCGAGCGACAAGAGCCATTTCTTTTTGGTGACCAATGAGGCCGATCCCGGCGAGCAGAATGTTTATGAAATGAGCGCCGAGGGCGGGGCGCGGACCAGGCTGACCACACTTCCAGGCGGCCACTCCGTGCGCGCCATCGCCCGATGAACGCTGGTTCGCCGACGTTTATTCGTACACCAATAAGCCGCCGGAGTTGTACGCGCAGGAGACGCGCGCGGACGCGGCGGCGAAAAAGCTGACGTCGTCGCCCGCGCCCGAGTTCTGGGAGTATCCGTGGCTGGATACGCCGATCGTCACGTTCCCAGCGCGCGATGGCGTGATGGTGCGGGCCCATGTCTACAAACCGGCGAACTATCGGAAGGGCGGCCCGGCGGTGCTGTTCGTGCACGGCGCGGGTTATCTGCAGAACGTGGATCGCATGTGGTCGTACTACGCGCGCGAGTACATGTTCCATCAACTATTGATGGAGCGCGGCTATCTGGTTGCAGACGTCGATTATCGCGGGTCGGCTGGATACGGGCGCGATTGGCGCACCGCGATTTATCGGCACATGGGCGGCAAAGATCTGGACGATAACATCGACGCGGCGCGCTGGATGGTGTCGCAATACGGCGCCGATCCGAAGCGCTTAGGCGTTTATGGCGGCAGCTACGGCGGTTTCATCACGCTGATGGCGATGTTCACCCAGCCGGATGTTTTCGCGGCAGGCGCTGCGCTGCGTCCGGTGACGAACTGGGCGAATTACAACGACGAATACACTTCCGATATTTTGAATCTGCCGCAGACGGACGCGGAAGCATACAAGCAGTCATCACCCATTTATTTCGCACAGGGCCTAAAGGGCGCGCTGCTGATCTGCCACGGCATGGTGGACACCAACGTGCATTTTCAAGATACGGCAGAGCTGGTGCAGAAGTTGATCGAGCTGCGCAAGACCAATTGGGAAGTGGCCATGTATCCGGTGGAAAACCATGGCTTCGTTGAAGCCGACGAGTTGGGCGGACGAGTACAAACGGATTTTCGATCTGTTCGAGAAGAACCTGGGGCGTCCCTGATTTAGATATAGCGGCGGGGATTTTGATATAGTGTGCCGGACATGAGCCGCACACTGATCGCACGGATTTCCGCCTGCGTGCTGTTTCTGGCGTTGGCCTTCGTTGCCTACAGGCAGCCCGCTTATACCCAGAACCCGGCGCCCGCGAAACTGACCCTCAACAAAGTGAAGGACGATCTGTACGAGATCGAAGGCGACGGCGGCAACGTCGCCGTGTACATCACCGATGAGGGCGTCATCCTGATCGACGATAAATTCGATCAGGATCACCAAGGCATCGTGGACCAGGTGAAGAGCGTCACCAACCAGCCGATCAAGTACATCATCAATACGCACTATCATGCCGATCACAGCGGCGGGAACGCGAAGTTTCTGCCGACGGCCGAGATCATTTCCACCGCGATGGCGCGGACCAACATCGTGGAGCATAAACAATCCAACGCGCCACCGGCAGTGAGTCCAGCGCGGATCACATTCACTACCGAAACCGCAGTGCATCTGGGCGGCAAGGAAGTGCGCGCGATCTATATGGGACGCGGCCACACCAACGGCGACGCGGTGATTTACTTCCCGGCGCTGCGCACGCTTCATACCGGCGATCTGATGGCGGGCGCCAGTCCGCTGATCGACTACAACGGCGGCGGCAGCGTAGTGGAATGGACCAAGACGCTGGACAACGCGCTGAAGCTGGATTTCGACACCGTGATTCCTGGGCATGGCGCGATCACGAACAAAGCCGGACTGATGACTTATCGCGACAATGTAGAGAAGTTGCGCACTCGCGTGACCGGGCTGGTGCATGAAGGCAAGAGCCAGGATGAAATCGCGAAGGTGATGGAGACCGAGTACAAGTGGGCGCCGGGCAGCCTGCAGCAGCAGTGGAGCGTGCCGGGGATGATCGCCGAACTGAAGTAGCCGGCGTGCCGCGGTTGCTCTGAAGAACATGCACCAGAAATTCAGCCTGTCTTCCGCTGAAGCTCATGCGATCGTGACGGCCGCGAAGCTGGAAGCGATCAGGAACAGTTGGAAGGTCAGCATCGCGGTAGTCGACGAAGGCGGGTACTTGCTGCATCTGGACCGCATGGATGGAGCGACGCTAGTGAGCCCGGAGATCGCGACGCTGAAGGCGCGCACGGCTGCGCTTTCGCGAGTTCCGACGAAGTTTCTCGAAGACGTGACGAAAGAACGCGCGGCGACGCTCATGTTTCCGGGCAGGCTGCCGGTACAGGGCGGCCTTCCGATTGTGTACCAGGGCGAATACGTGGGCGCGATCGGCGTTTCAGGCGTCAAGTCGCCGGAAGACGAGCAGATCGCGAGCGCTGGCCTGGCGGCGTTTGTTAAAGGCTAGTGACTCATTTCTGCAATTGTTTCAGTAGCGGAATATCTTTGGCCGGCTTGGCCTTGGCCATGGTCTGCAAGTACGCGTGAATGTCGGTCAGTTCCTGGTCGGAAATTACCTTATCCGTGTAGGCAGGCATTTGTCCAACCGGGGCGCGAACATAGCGGATCAGCCCTTGCGGGTTCAGGCCAATCACCGCGATCCGCGCGCCATCGCGACCGCCTTGTCCGGCATAGCCGTGGCACTCATAACATCCATCGCGAAGGAAGAGCTTTTTGCCATTGGCGGCATCGCCGGCGGAGGTTTGCGCGAGCAGAGCCGTTGTTGCGAGCATTGCCGTCAGGAGAATTCGCTTCATGATTACCTCGGCTGCGTAACGACGTCGAGCATGGCCGGCTCGCCCTTCTTCACCACTTCGAGGGCGCGCTTGATGGCCGGGCCAAGATCGTTCGGATTGTCGATGGGCCCTTCGCTGAACATGCCGTACGCCTTGGCCATCATCGCGTAGTCGATATTCGGATCGGAAATCGCAGTGCCAATCCAGGCCCGTTCTACGCCACGGCGAGCGCGCGCGGCCATGTCTTCGACGTACATCAATTCCTGATGATACGCGCGATTGTTGTGCATGATGTTCAGCATGGGGATGCGATGATGCGCGGCGGTCCACAGAACGCCGGGGGCATAGTTCAGATCGCCGTCGCACTGGATGTTGACGCTGATGCGTCCGTGTTTCTTGTTGGCGAGAGCAGCGCCGACGGCCGCTGGAGCGCCGTAGCCGACGCCGTAGGCGCCATGACCGCCGATGAAATGATAAGGCTTGTCGAAATCCCACAGACGGCGCGGCCACCACGAGACGAAGGTGACATCCGATACCAGCGACCAGTCTTCGGTCTTAATCTGATTCCACAGCTCGGCCGCCATGCGAGCGGTGGTGATGGGACTCGCATCCCAACCCCAGGCGGCCTGCTCGATATCGCGCCGCGCGATTGCGCCTGCTCACCTCAGCCAGTTTCACGCCGCGTTCGGCCAAGGCGGCCTTGCGATCGGCGGTAATCAGCTTGCGGCATTCCTCGATCAGCATCGGCAACGTGGCTTGGGCATCCGCCGCAATGGCCAGATCCACTTCGTCGTAGCGTCCGAAATCCTGATAGTTGCTCTTGCCGAAAAGATCGCCCGCGAAAATCGTGATCACCTTCGCGCCAGGTTTCGTGATGCGCTTGGACTGCATGCCCATGCGGTTCACAGGAGTCTGCGTGTGCGTGACCTGCCACAAGTCGGGCAGTTCCAAGCCGAGGAGCACATCGGCGGAACCGACTGTGCCGGCGCCGTAGAGCGGATGTGCGGTGGGGAAATTCATGCGGAGGTGGCGATCGATGACCGGAGCTTGAATGGTCTCGGCCAGTTGGATCAACAGATTGATACCTTCCGGAGTGCGCGCGACGCGGCCCGCCACGATGACCGGGTTCTCCGCGGCAACCAGCATTTTCGCGGCTTCCTTGACAGCGCCGTAATCGCCGGCCGGGGGCGACGCCAACGTCAGCTTGGGGATTTGGAGCCGTCGATCGGCCTCGGGAATCGGCTCCTCCTGCATTACCGCGTCGGCCACGATGACGACCGGTTCCATGGGCGGCGTCATCGCGATCTTGTACGCGCGAATGGCCGATTCGGCGAAACCTCCCAGCGACACCGGCGAGTCGTCCCACTTGGTGTAATCGCGAACCATCGCAGCGGCGTCCTGCACGCTGTGCGCCCATTCGACATCGCTGCGTCTCCATGCGCCATCCTGGATATTGCCCAGTAAAAGATAAACCGGCACGCGATCGGCGTAGGCGTTGTAAATCGCCATGGATGCGTGCTGCAGGCCGACCGTGCCGTGCGCCATGACCATCATGGGCTTGCCTTCGATCTTGAAGTAGCCGTGGGCCATGGCGACGGACGACTCTTCGTGGCAGCAGGTGAGCAGCTCGGGCGCCTTGTTGCCGCCGTAGTTGATGAGCGATTCGTGGATGCCGCGGAACGCGGAGCCGGGGTTGGCGGCGACATATTCGAAGCCCAGAGTCTTGATGACGTCCACCATGAAGTCGGATCCCGGACGGTCGGTGGTGTAAACGTCCACATGCGGAGGGGGCGTGGTTTCGGCTGCGGTCTGCTTGGCGCCGGGGAGCGGAGTGGGAGTGGCGGGGCGACGAACTTCCGCCGCTTCCTGTGCCTTTGCTGCCTCGGGTTTCGCGACCAGCGCAGCAGCGCCGGCGGCGGCACCCTTCAAGAAGCCGCGACGGTCAACTGAAATCTTCTTGGATCTCGCCATGGTAAATCCTCCGTAGGGGTTGAAACACTCATACTTTATCATGTCGGGACGAGAGCCGATTGCGCGCCGCCGATATTGGGCCAAGTGGTCTTGGGATCCTGTGGACTTCGTGTTTACAATGGACTTAGCCTTGCTTCCTAAGATCGTTATCGATACCAGTGCGATCAACGCTCTCGAAGATCGCGGCGCGGACGCGACGCACCTGATGAGGAGACTTGCGTGGGATTTCGACGTTGTTCTCACCTTCACCAGCTTAGAGGAGCTTATCTCGACACCCTCGCCAAGGGAGAGGGGTGCTCTTGTTCGTCGGTTTGATCGGCTGCGCAGACCCGGAAGATGCATCGTTCCGCCGTGCGAGATCTTTCACTTAGTGATGGCCTAGCACGTGGAAGACCCCGCACGATTCGATTGGGCGAATGTGGACGTGTGGGTGTCACCCGAGGGCGAAGCTTTGATCGCTCAGCGAGACTACCTGGACGACACATTTTGCGGGGAGCAGAAAGTCGAACAACGAGGATTTGAGAAAGAGTTCAAACAGGTGTTGAAGCGCAGGAACGGCCGGACAGCTTCGAAGAACTTGTTGCGAATGATGAATCGCAAGGACGGTTCGTCAACAACTTTGTGCGCGGAATCTATCAGACCGTCACGGGAAAAGAATTGACAGACCTGGAGGTCGGCGAGTTTGTCGGGAGATGTCCGCCGGTTCGTGCCCTGGCTTTGGGGCAACTGATGGGTTTCTACGGGTGGTCCCTGCGCGGACAACGAGGACGCAAAGACCCAGCTGGTCGTAACGACTTGGCGATGGCTGGATATCTGCCCTACGGAGATTTCTTCCTCACGCAGGATGGCGCACAGAAACGGGCCCTGTCTGAGATTTCTAATGAGGCCGAGATAGCATGTCGCGTCATCTCTCTCGGAGAATTCGAATCTTTAGCTGGCAGCTAGCCCGGTCCGTTCGGGCTTTCGTGCGCCAGGGCTCCTCGATTCCTGGATTAAGGGAGGCGCTGCCGCCACTTCTCCGCGTCGCGGGAGGTGTGAAACACAGCATAGACCGTTACCTTCGCTTCGGCATACTCGTAGAAGATCGCGAATGGAAAGCGCCGGATCAGGGCGCGGCGATACATCTCGTGAACCAGAGGGTACATCTGAGGTTGACGGCGAATGCCTTCCAGACACGCATCAACCGAGCTCAAGAACTCCTCTCCTAAGCCGACCCGGCGCCTCTCGTACCATGCGTAAGCTTCAGCTACGTCGACTTCAGCTTCTGGCGCAAGAATCAGCTCAGAGGCCATCGGGTCGACGGACCCTTTGTTTGACGCGCTCCCAGGAAAGCCCCGCAGCTGGGTTGTTCGCCAGGTTCGCTTTTCTGCGGGATAGCTCCTGCTTCTGCCATTCATGGACCGGCACGGCGTCCGGGGTACACGCAAGATCGTCCCAAAGATCTTCCACGAGTTGAAGTTTCTCGGCTGGGCTTAGGTCAAAGACGGACGGCGCTGCGGGATTCATTCTCATCTCCATTGTCAATTGTCTCAGAATCCAAAGCCCAGTCTTGCGGCCTATTTCTCTTTGATCAATTCCTGGAGCAGCGGGATGTTCTTGGCGTCCGGAGAAACGGGGAGCGTTTTGATGTAGGCGTAGATATCGCCGAGTTTCTCGTCCGAAATAACTTTGGGTCCATACGACGGCATGCGCCCGGCATTGCGAACGAAAGCGATGAAGGCGGCCTGATTCAGCGGCATGGGAACCAGACGCGCACCCGCGCCACCGTGCCCGTCGAAACTGTGGCAGGAGTAACAAGCGAAGCTCAGGAACAGCTCCTTGCCGTGCTTGGCATCACCGGCCGGCGTTTGCGCGCAGGCTAAGGCCGCGAATGAGGCGAGCAAGAGTAGCAGCTTCATTGTTACCTCGGCTGCGTGACCACATCGATCATAGCCGGCTCGCCCTTCTTCACGAGTTCAATTCCGCGCTTGAGCGCCGGAACCAGATCGTTCGGATCGGTGATGGGTCCTTCGCCGTGCATGCCGTAGGCTTGCGCCATTTTCGCGTAATCGATATTCGGATCCCACAGCTTGGTTCCGATGTGCGAGCGGTCGCGCACCGCGATTGTGCAAGGCGGCCTGCTCTTCGACGAACATCACTTCCTGGTGATAGCCGCGGTTGTTGTGCATGATGGTGAGCAGCGGGATGCGGTGGTGCGCGGCGGTCCACAGCACGCCGGGCGCGTAGTTCATATCGCCGTCGGTCTGGATGTTGACGGACAGGCGGCCGTGCTTGCGGTTGGCCAACGCGGCGCCGACGGAGGCCGGGGCGCCGTAGCCCATGCCACCCGCGCCCTGGCCGCCGATGTATTGATAATGCTTGTCGAATTTCCACAGGCGGTTGGGCCAATTGCCGACGAAGCCTTGCGGGGAAACTAGCGACCAGTCTTCGTTCTTGATGAGCGGCCATAGTTCGGCCGTAAGCCGCGCCAGGCTGATGGGGCTGGAATCCCAACCGTACTGCGCCTGCAAGATCTGGTCGTCCCAGGCCTTCTTGTGCGCCTCGGCGAGCTTCGCTCCGCGGTCTTGGAACGCGCGCTTGCGATCGGGCGTGAGCCCTTTCTTGATTTCCTCGATCAGAGCCGGCAGCGTCGCTTGGGCGTCCGCGCCGATGTCGAGATCGATGTCGGCGTAATGTCCGAAGTCCTGAATATTGCTCTTGTGGGAGAGCGGAGACCGCGGTGATATGCGATGGTTTTGGCACCGCGCGCGCGATCGGTGCGAGCTTGCGGCAGAATGTCGCCCACTTCCAGGTTCAGCGTCACGTCCGGTTGATAGCCCTGCCAGCCGGTGCCGGCCAGGGGATGACGCGTGGGGAAATTCATGCGCTCCTGGCTGTTCACCGGCGCTTGCGAGCAGTTCGGCCAGTTCCACCAGCAGCGTCATGCCTTCGGGCGTGCGCGCCATGCGCTGCGCGATGATTTGCGGGCGCTCGGCGTTGATCAGCATTTTCGCGGCTTCCCGGACGGCGGCAATGTCGCCCGCGGGCGGAGTGGTCAGGGTGAGTTTCGGGATACGCGGCGTCGCGCCTTGAATCGGATCGCCTTGAATCTCGGCATTGCAGACGATCAGCACGGGACCGCCGGGCGGCGTCATCGCAATGTTATACGCTCGCACCGCGGACTCAGCGAAATGGCCCAGCGACAGCGGCTCGTCGTCCCATTTGGTGTAGTCGCGAACCAGCGCGCCCAAGTCCTGCGCGCTATGCAAGGACTGCACGCCCGGATTGCGCCGCGCCCCGTCGGAGTGGTTGCCGACAACCATGTAGATAGGCACTCGATCACAATAGGCGTTGTAGATGGCCATTGCCGCGTGCTGCAGCCCGATGTCGCCGTGAATCAGCGCCATCATCGGCTTGCCTTCGATTTTGGCGTAGCCGTGCGCCATGGCAACCGCCGACTCTTCATGGCAGGCGGTAAGAAACTCGGGCATTTTGTTGTCGCCATAGTTGATGAGCGACTCGTGCAGCGATTCGTAGGTGGATCCGGGATTGGCGGCCAGATACTCAATGTTGAGCGACTTGATCACATCCACCATGTAGTCGGAGCCAGGATGCTCGATCACGCGCGCAGATTGGGCGGGGCGTGCTCCGGTTTCACGGGCAAGTGCGACTTGCGAGGGAGCCGGCGCCGAACCGTTGGCTCCGCGGCTTTGGGCTGTTGGCTGGCCGTTGTTTTGCGCGGCTGCCTGCTGGGCGTCCGCGAGCTCAGGTTTCGCGACCAATGCGGCTGCACCGGCGGCAGCGCCTTTCAAGAACCCACGACGGTCCACCGAAGTCTTCTTGGATTTCGCCATAATAACAATCCTCCCGGATCGCTAACCGAGCATTTCACACTTTATCACTGAAGACCCTGAGATCAAGCCCGGAGAAATTGCTGGATTTCCGCCAGCGTCTCCTGGGGCGCGCTCTCCTGCAAAGAGTGATTGCCCGGCAGGCCTTTGCCGCTGACGTGGACGCCCTCGTCCTTCCAGATCGCAAGCACGTCATACAACCTGCCCATGGCGCCTTTCGCCGCCCAGAGGGTCAACAATGGGCACTGGATCTTCTTACCGGCCTTGATGTCCGCCGCGTCAATCTCCAGATCGATGGAGGCCGAGGCCCGATAATCCTCGCACATGCCATGAATGCAGAGCGGATTGGTGGTGTTGCGCAGGTATTCGCGCTGCACGTCGTCGGTAGCACGCGCGAGCGCGCTATCGTTGAACGCCTTGAGCTCGTTCTCGGGTCCAGGCGCCGGCCGCAGGTAATTGAACCAGTGAAAATAGGCCTGCACGAAATCGATGGTGACGTGCGAATAGAGATAATGCGCCGGCACAATATCCATCACGATGAGTTTTTGCACGCGGTCCGGATGGTCCAGCGCCATGCGGCGGCCAACACGCCCACCGCGGTCGTGGCCGACCATCAGAAATTGACGGTAGCCCAAGTGTTCCATCACTTCCACGCCATCCAGAGCCATCGGCCGCTTGGACTGGCTGGCGTGCTTAGGCTGGTCCTCCGGCTTGCTGGAATCGCCGTAGCCGCGCAAATCGCACATCACCAGCGTGAAATCCTTGGCCAGATCGGGTGCGATCAAACGCCAGGTGATCACGGACTGCGGCGCGCCATGAAACAGGAGCACGGGCGGGCCGGAGCCGCCAATCACCGCGTTGATCTCGGCCCCCGAGGTTTTAATTCGTTCGTTGCGGAAGCCGGGCGGGAAAAAACGCATACAGGGCGGCTGGTCATTAGCGGCGACGGCTGTTTGCGCGCCGGCTTGGGCACTTACGAGAGCGGCCGCTCCGGCGGCAAAAGCGGTCTGCTGCAACAAACTGCGTCGCGTTTGCGTGGTATCTCGGTCGGGCATGTTTACGACTCCTGGTCTCACTCCGCTATCTTATTCCAAGTCTCTTATCGCAAGTGCGGGCCCAGTGAAACCGGCGCCCGCGCGAGCGGAAGAACGCCGGGGATATTATCAGTGATCGAGTGCCCGCCCTGCTGATGGAAAGGCCGCGTGATCGTGATTCTTTCGCCCCTGGCGACTTAGGCGGCCACACTCACCGGGTGACTTTCAGGCCAGGGATCATCCGAATCCGTCGAACGTTCGCGGTTCCCAGCTGAGCGCACCTAGTTGATGAAGTGCACCCTCTATGCTTCGGGGGACATTGGGCTGAGGCACGATGGCTCGGAATGGCAACAACACCCGAACCATCGCCATCCTCGAATTCTACGCCTCAGCTGCGACGGAATTAATAAGTCCGCCTGCGATCTTCCGGAGAGTTTGCTCTGCCGCCTGCTCTTCGGCCAGCGATTTATGGAGGAGCTTTACTACCAAGCCCGGCTCCGATGCGCTCGGCCAGACTGATGGCAGTCATGTATCCGGCCATTTCGTAATGTTCAACCCGGCTGCCCGCGCCGATGATGCCGAGAACCAGAACCGTCTCATGGCCCTCTTCTTCGAGGGCTTCCGAGCCCTCCTTGATGACACCCTCCATGCCCACACATATCTTGCCGGTTGGCTTCATCTCGAGAAGTTTTCCAACCTCTTCCAGCCTTGTCACCTGCTCTTCAGTTTCTTTCAGATGCTTGGTGAACGCCGTCGACAGCGCGGCGTTGTGTGATCCCTTGGCCATCTTTGGTATGGCTTAGGTTAGTTGTTTTTCCGCTGAGTACACAATGCCGAAAGCGCCTGGGTCGACCAATCGTGGTCAGGCGACCAACCATGGTCTAGCCTCAGGGTGCGCGCGCACCGCACTTGAAGCGGCGGGATTTCACGGGCCGCAATCATCAAGGCCTATAAACGGCTCATTACACCAGGTTACAAGCTCTCAGAACTAGGTACTTAAGCCAATAGGTCCCTGCCGTGCTGCCCGTTGGGGGGAGCACGGGAAATTTAAGATGCGCAGAGTCGATCACGTTGCTTGGTTGTTTGCCGGTCTTGGGGTAGGCGTTGCCGGGGTGGCCTTGTTAGCGCCGGCGACCGGCACAAAGACTCGCGGCCGCATCCGGGGCATGGCCGGCCGGGCCGGTGATTTCTTAACAGACCATGCAACAAGCCTCGGCGACCGAGCGGGAGGCGTTATTGACGAGATAAATCGGAGTTTGAGAGATGAACTTAACGAAAGGAAAAATACCGTGAGTGACTTAAACGACAAGGCTAAAGAGAAGATCGGCGACGCGGCCGAAGCGGCAAGGAAAGCAACCGATCAGGCCGCGGACAAAGCCAAAGACCTGACCCATAAGGCGGGCAAAAAGATCGAAGAAGGGGGCAAACGGCTTCAGAATGCCTAACGTGTTCTGGACCCGTAATTCATGAAGCACTCAAGACTAGCTTTAACTATTCTGTTCAGCGTTGCGGCGGCGGCCTGCTACGGACAGGCGAGCGATCCCAAGGCGGACAACACCAAGCTGAACGAGCGTGACCGAAACGCCGGCGAAGTAACCGCCGATCAGTAGAAAGCGAATGCTACGGACCGTGATCTGACGAGAAAAATTCGGCAGTCGGTCATGGCGGACAAATCGCTTTCGACTTATGCGCACAACATCAAGATCATCAGCCAGAACGGCGCGGTGACCTTAAAAGGGCCCGTCAAGTCCGATGACGAGAAAAAAGCCTTGGTGGCGAAGGCTGTTGCCGTCACCGGCAGCGCGGACAAAGTAACCGATCAGATATCAGTCAAGCAATAAACGAAGTTTAAATCTAAAAGGAGTTACACATGGCAGGAAAAAACACAGCGGTCTTCGGTATCTATAAGAGCAGTCTTCAGGCAGAGAGTGCGGTCGATCAAATCCTGAAAGCGGGATTTTCGAACAATGACATTTCGGTGCTGCTACCCGACACCCACAGCACGAAAGACTTCGCGCACGAAAAGAACACCAAGGCCCCCGAAGGCACAACCGCTGGCGTCACCACCGGCGGCGTCATCGGCGGGACCCTGGGACTGTTGGCCGGAGTCGGGGCATTGGCCATTCCGGGCCTCGGTCCGTTCATCGCAGCCGGCCCGATCATGGCGGGGCTGGCCGGATTGGGGGTCGGGGGCGCGGTTGGCGGGTTGATGGGAGCACTCGTCGGCATGGGCATCCCGGAGTACGAGGCGAAGCGCTACGAAGGCCGGGTCAAGGACGGCGGCGGGCTGCTATCGGTGCACTGCGATACATCGGAAGAAATTTCCAGGGCGGAGGCCCTGCTGAAGCAGACCGGAGCGGAAGATATTTCCTCCACTGGCGAAAAGGCCGTTAGTTCGCACGGCGTGCGCACTGAGACTGCCTCAACGAGGGGCTAGTCGTATTCGGCGCGACAGGGCCGCCCACCGCGGCAATCGCGGTTGTCGGCCCTTTTCTTTTCTTCAATTGCAGAGGAGCTGAAAGAAATGTCATTTCTTGCGTGGATCGTTCTTGGTCTGCTCGCCGGTTTTATCGGGAGCAAAATCGTCAATAAACAGGGCGACGGGTTGGTCCTCGATATCCTTCTGGGGATCGTGGGCGCTATAGCTGGAGGCTGGCTGTTCAACACCTTCGGTGCGGCCGGGGTCACCGGCCTAAACCTCTACAGCCTGCTGGTTGCGGTAATCGGTTCCATTGTTCTGCTGGTTGTTTATCACGCCATCAGGCGGCTCGCCTGAACAGGCTCGACGATATACCGGCGGTTGAAGGTTCAAAGCTCACTGCTTAATGTAGATCTTCGCGATGACAATCCTGCCAACTAACGAGGGCCGGACTGAGCAGGCAGATGTGTGCAATTTTGAACGGACGGCGAGGCAAACATAGGGCATACTCGACTTTTGCCCCTCTCCACCACTTTCGAAACGGCATGCCGCCCGCAGGCGACGCTCCGAGATTCCGAAGTCGGGAGGCCCCTAATCGTCTGGCCAAGACCATCCGCCGTGAGCGTGTGTCTTGTAAACGATGGGAAGAGTGCTTTCTGCCCTCTTGGGACGCCCCGATAGAGGTGTTTCATGGGGTTGGCTGAAGTTCATAAACCACAAGTCCCTTTAGAGTCCGTGCTTTGTACCCAGGAGCTGAATAATCGCCCGGCGCGATCGCCAGATTATGAAGCGCTCGCTGGTGCTTTGGTGACGTTGTCTCAAGCGCTGGCGACCTCGCCTGAGCAGATCCTGCAACAACTTGTCGAAGCGGCGCTCGATTTGTGTCGGGCGCAGTCGGCTGGGATCAGCCTACTAGAGGAAGAGAATGGCCGGAAGATCTTTCGGTGGCACGCCCTTGCAGGACAGTTCGCACCGCATCTTTGGGGCACAACACCTCGCGAATTCAGTCCGTGCGGAACGGTATTGGATACGGACGCAGTGCAGTTGATGTCGCAGCTCGACCGCCACTTCAGCTACTTCGCTGACGTAGAACCTCGTATTTCAGAGGCGTTACTTGTTCCGTTTCATGTCGGTGGTGTAGCGGTTGGCACGGTGTGGGTTGTTTGTCACGATCAGACCCGACAGTTCGACGCCGGGGATGCGAGGGTGATGTCCTCACTTGCGGAATTTGCAGCGGCCGCCTATCAGGCGCTGTCAGAGACACGCGCCTTGAAGAGCCTGGTCGGTACGATTCGGGAGCCTTTTCTACCAGCCAATGACGAGGATCCGCTCCAGGCGCGAGACACGCTGAAGAACCATGGCGACGAAGTGGTTGAGATCAAACAAAACTTTGAGGAGATCATCGGAAGCAGTACGGCCATCAAGCGGGTGATGGGGCAAGTGGAAGTGGTGGCGCCCACGGATGCGACCGTGTTGATCCTGGGGGAAACCGGCACGGGCAAAGAGCTGGTCGCGCGCGCCCTGCACAGAGTTAGTCATCGTAGGAATTCTCCCTTTATCACTTTGAACTGCGCGGCTATTCCGACCGGGCTTCTGGAGAGCGAGTTGTTCGGCTACGAGCGCGGAGCCTTCACTGGCGCCTTGTCGCGGAAGATCGGGCGGTTTGAATTGGCGCATCAGGGGACTCTGTTTCTAGATGAGGTAGGAGACATTCCCCTGAACCTCCAGCCCAAGCTCCTCCGGGCGTTACAGGAGAAGAACTTTGAGAGACTAGGCGGCACCAAAACCATCCCTATCGACGTCCGGCTGGTGGCGGCTACGAACCGAAGTCTGACCGAGATGATGAGGGATAAGCTCTTCCGCAGCGATCTCTACTATCGGCCCATGGTTTTCCCCATCCTCACATCCCCTCTGCGGGATCATCCCGAGGACATCCCGATCCTGGTTCGCCACTTCGTCAAGAAGTACGCGGCGAAAATGGACCGGAGGATTGACAACATCCCCGCGGAGACCCTGCGGGCCTTCATGAGCTGGCCATGGCCCGGAAATGTGCGGGAGTTGGAGAACTTCGTGGAGAGGTCGGTGATCCTTTCCCGCGGTTCCACGCTCCGCGCTCCCCTGGCGGAACTGCAGGCCGAAGCTGAGGAGCCCACCTGCAATCCCACGCTGGAGCAAGTGGAGCGGGACTATATTCTGCGCACCTTCCGCGAGGCGGGAGGCGTGATCAGCGTCGCTGCTGCCCGCCTGGGTGTCCCGCGAACGACCTTGAACGCCAAGTTGAAGAAGCTGTCGATTTCACGCAACACTCTTTGATCATGTCTGGTCAGGCGACTAAGAACGGGTACGAGTTGGCGGGTTTCGGGATGACTTGCCGTCTGAGCGGGTCCAGGTGAAGCTGGGCGAATGGCCATGGGAATACCGGTTGGAAACACGACAGTCGCGGGCCATCCAGGCGAATCGCGGCTGTAAGGAGGAGTTCGATGTCTAAAGTTGCGGCAGCTGGAACCACGCGTGAAAAGCTCATCAAGGCGCTGAACGAGGATCTCTCTCGCGAATATCAGGCGGTTATCGCGTACGTAAACTATTCGCAAGTGCTCAAAGGCGCCTCCTACATGAACATCGCAGCTGAGCTTACGCTGCACGCTAGAGAAGAACTGGAACATGCGATCCAGATTGCGAATCACGTGGATTATCTAGGCGGCATGCCTTCGGTGACCCCGAAGCCTGTGAAGACCTCGAAAAAAGCTGAAGAGATGCTGAGGTTCGATCTGGAGAACGAGAAGGAGACCATCCGCAACTATCGGCGCCGGGTGAAACAGGCGGATGAACTAAACGAATTTGCTATCGCGGAGAGTTTGCGTGGCATCCTGGTACAGGAACAGGATCACCTGATTGCATTGGCTACGGCTCTTGGCATTGACGCGCCTGACCCGGGGATAGCCGAGGGATAGAATCCGCTTTTGGCGTTACCCTGCAGGCCATGCCCGCGTTAAGCCGCCCACCGCTGCCAGGGCACAGTTGGGCGTGAGCTCATTACGGCAACGCGCAAGTGAAATTCGGGGCGTCGTCCGTGCTGCCCGATCCTTTGTACTTCGCGATTTTCGGATAAACGCACAGCGGACGCGTGCGGTCCACGGTTCCTTTATCGGAATGCGACGCGATCATCATTTCGGGCGCTTTGCCCTGCTCCACCCATTGTTGGATGGTGCCCACCTGGTCAAACGTGTTGGGGCCTTCTCCGCCGCCACAGTGCGCCATCGCGGGAACCATGAAGAGCCGGACATCGTCCGATGCCTTGGCCTCGCCTCCCAGATTCTTCACCACGCTGGAATAGTAATTGACGGTATTAAGGGGCGCGATGGCCTGGTCGCTCCAGCCGTGATACAGGAGCAGCTTGCCTTTGTGCGCGAAGAACGCTTTCATATTGGGATCGGTGGCGTCGATCAAACTGGCGTAGGTTTTCTCGATTTGCGCGACGTCGCTCGACAGGTTCATGGTGCGCCAATCCCACTGTGGATTTTTGTAGACGACGTAAGTGAAACTGTCGGTGGCCACGGAAGCGGCTTGTTGACCGGCGAGCAGGTTCCAGCCCAACTCGCTGCCGGGTTCGAAAGTCGGGAAAATTTCTTTCCCGCTGGGGCTCTTCGGACCGGCATAAATGGCCTGGACCGCCGCTACCTGCGCGGGCTTCAGACAGTTGGCTGGATCCTCGCCCTTACACTCGATCGACTTCGGATCGAAATGGCAACGAGTAGGGTCGTTGATGAGCCCGTCCTTCAAACCGTCCTGCGCGTCGCAGGCGGCCACCACCGCTTTATGCAGGACCGCGAGCTTTTCGGGCGGCAGGTAGCTGTCGGGCGTCTTGTTCATCTGCTGCGCCACCCAGACCGACCAGACGTGCAGATGGGTCTGGTAATTCGCGGGCGCGCCGGCGATGATTCCATCGAAGTCGGCCGGAAACTTCTGCGCTTCTTTCAAACCCTGGCGTCCGCCGGTGGAGCAGCCGTTCCAATAGGAATAGCGCGGGGCGCTGCCATAAAAATTCTGGATGATGGCTTTGGAAGTGACCGTCATCTCATGCACCGCGCGATACGCGAAATCCGTGAGTTTTTCCGGGTGCCCTAGCGCGAAGCTCGCGCTGCCGCCGGCGTGTCCGGTGTCGGTACCAGCCGTCGCAAATCCGCGCTTGACGCCTTCGGCCAGCGGTCCGTAGCCCATGGTCCCGTTCCAGCCGCCGTTGCCGATGGCCTGAAAATCGTTGTTCCAGCCCGAAGCCGGAAGCCAGACTTCGATCTTGATGTCAGAGTCGGAAGACGGCGTCAGGGTCGCCATCACGCGGCAGAATTCGGGCAAACTTTTGAAGGGCGCCAGATTGACCCGGAATCCTCCGGGAGGGGCTGGAGGCGGCGTAAAAGCTCCCGCAGCCACGCTCTGCGCCGAGGTAATGGCGACATTGGGCACGCTGAGCCTGGAAAGGCTGTCGCACGTCGATCCGCCGGTGGGCGCGGCCAACAGGGAGCCCGCTGAAATCATCAGCAGCGCGGTTATCGAAAATTTCGGCATGGAGATACTCCTGATTGTTTCGTCTTCGGCAATTATATACCTGCCACATTCTCGCTCCCAGCAAGGGGCATGCTATTCTGAAATCGCAGCTCTCAGATCAGAGCAGTCGATCAGCCCAGTGCCCCTCATGCGTTTTCGCATTACCTTCGCCTTCTGTTTTGTGGCGATCCTCTCCGCTTGGGGCGTCCTTCGCGCGCAGAAGCCCTTCAAAGAATATCCAGCGATCGAATACAGTAACTTCCCGCGGCCGTCGGACTGGGAGCAAAAGGCTGAATGGGTGCGCGCGCGGCTCCGTTATCCCGACATTTACGGCTATCCCGACCATCCGCGCGTCGTCAACCGCGACGGCAGCCCGTTCCCCGGCTACTGGACCATGGATTATCCGCGCTCGGATCGCCATCTGCTGGCCGGCATTCGACGATTGACCCGCATCGACACGCGCTCCATCGAACAAGTAGTGACGCTGGATGGCACTGACGACGTGTACAACTGGCCGGTCCTCTATGGGGTTGAGGTGGGGCATTGGAATCTAAGCGACGAGGACGCGAAACAGTTGCGCGATTATCTGCTGCGCGGCGGGTTCTTCATGTGCGACGACTTTCACGGCAACGAACCTTACCGTCCCAACAGGGAGTGGGACACTTTCATCGCCAGTATGAGCAGGGTCTTCCCGGACCGGCAGATTGAAGACATTCCCGATAACGATCCGATTTTTCATACTCTGTTCGACCTGCAGGAGCGCTTTCAAGTGCCTGGCGCGCAATTTCTGGAGACTGGCATCACGTATGAGGCCGGCGAGACAGGGAAGGTGCCACACTGGCGCTGCATTCGCGACGACAAAGGCCGCATCATAGTCGCGATCTGCCACAACATGGATTTAGGCGACGCCTGGGAGCATGCCGACAATCCGCAATACCCGGAGAAGTACTCGTCGCTGGCGTATCGGATCGCGGCGAATTATTTCGTCTACGACTTAACTCATTAATCGAGCATTCACACGAGTGTGAACGCTCGACGCAGGAATGCGTGCGCCACAGGAATTCAGAAGCCACTGGGACGGATCCAGAAGCTTTCCGTCCAAGTTCCGCCCGCTGGAATGGTCTGCAAACCTTTAAAGACGCCTTCGTGCGCCAGATTGAAGCCGTTAGTCAGCCCGGTCATCGGCTCGAAGCACACCACGTCGCGGGTGTCCGGCGCGTAAACCACCGCGATCGGGAATTTTGGGCCAAATCGCACGGAAACTTTTCGGCCGTTCGCTGCGAGCGCGAACTCGGCAGTGGAATCCACACCCCCAAACACATCATCCAACTGGCGGCCCGCGAGCGGCGTGGGATCGGGCAGATCCATGGACTCGGTTTCGCCGGTGGGAATCAGCTTCGGCGAAAGCACATAGTGCTCGCGCACCGGCAAATGCACCTTCCACTGATCGCGCGGGGTTTCGGGGATCTGGTACCAGGGATGAAAACCGATGACCAGCGGCATCGCGTCCGTGGAATGGTTCTCGATTGTAGTGCGGACTTCGAGAGTACCGCCAGAGAGCCGATGCGTCATCAGAATCGAGTGCGCAAACGGAAACTGAGCCATCCATTCGGGATGCTTCCAGAAGTCGAGGCGGCTAGTGACCTGGGCGGCCTGCGCATCTGCGTGCAGTTTCGCCACTTCCCAGGCGGAAGCAAGAGCAGCAGCCCGTGAATCGGAAGGCCATTTCCATCGCGCCGGATTTCGACCGCATCTGGGATTTAACAGGTACCGCTTCCCGTTGGCCCAGTATGCATCGCCCGACAGCCGATTGGCCCACGGCGCCAGGAACGGGACGCCGGCCTGTGAGGGGTTCTGCTTCCACTCGCCGAGTTTGGACGGGGACATGAGAATGGGTTGACCATGCGCTCGGAGGTCATAGGCGATGTTGCCGACGGATGGGCAAATCGAAACCTCGATGCCATGCGCCGAATCCGTGAGGCGAATGGTCTCGATGGAATCGACGGCGAGTTTTTGCGCGGAGTAGTTATCAGCCAAGGTGAGGGGCCAGTTTACAGAAAAATGGTTCCTTCGAAAAACCGCACGGCTTTGCCACTAATGGTGACGCGCTCGCCACGATCTTCGCACCATAACTCGCCGCCGCGCGGCGAGGCCTGATAGGCGTGCAGCTTCTTTTTGCCCAGTCGCTTGGACCAATAGGGAATCAGCGAGCAATGGGATGAGCCGGTGACCGGATCTTCCGGCACGCCTTTGGCCGGCGCAAAGAATCGCGAAACAAAATCAGACTCACGGCCGGGCGCGGTGGCGATCACCGCAAACCGATCGATGTTCATCAGACCCTGCATGTCGGGTTTGATGGCGCGCAGCTCTTCTTCGGAGCCGTACACGACGAAGTAATCGCGCGCCGCCAGCACCGCTTCCGGTTTGCCGCCGAGCGCGGGAACCAAGCCTGCATAAACAGGCTCGCAGGGTCCGGGCGGCCGTGGATGGAAAATCCATGGAATACAGATCGCCCTCGCGCGTCACCGTGAGAGTGCCGCTCTTGGTCTCAAACGACACCGAGCGCTCACCCGGCGTCAGATCGTTCAGAATTACGAACGCCGAGGCCAGCGTCGCATGGCCGCACAAATCGACTTCCACGCCTGGCGTGAACCAGCGCAATTTGTAACCATTACCGTTGCGCACGAAGAACGCCGTCTCCGCGAGATTGTTCTCCGCCGCGATGGATTGCATCTGGGCGTCCGGAAGCCACGCATCCAGCGGGCAGATGGCGGCGGGATTGCCGGAGAAGACCTGCTCCGGCGAAAGCATCCACCTGGTACATCGGGATCTTCAGCGCGCTCATGATTTAGCCTCATGACTATCCCAAATTCCCTCCCCTGCGTAAAGCTGGGCCGATGGCGGTTCGCCACCAGTTCGCGGTGTTCCAGCAGCGCCGACACCAGAATCGGCATCGCGATGGTGGAATCGGAATGGCACGTCACCATGGAAGCGTCTTTCGCGATTTTGCCCCAGCTTTGCGCTTCTTCAAAGGTGCAGCCGGAAAGGCCGCCCCAATGCGGCGAATCGGTGACGCATTGAATGGCGTACTTGTGGCCGGTGACGCCGGTGTTCATGATGATGGCCGTCACTTCGGTCTGTTGCACGAAGTTCTTGGGCGTGCCTCCACCGAAATAGATGACGCCCGGTGGCTTCCGATTCGGCAACGATCTGCGCGGTCTCGACAACATCGCCGATCACGTCGAACGTAAACCGATTGCCGCCTTCATAGCGATTGGCCGCGATGCCGATGCCGATGGAGCTGTCGGCAATGGCCGGGCAATAGAGCGGAATGCCGGCTTTGGCCGCCGCCGATACGATGCCGTCTTCGGTGCAGTGCTTGCCGAGCTCCAGGCCGAGCAGATAGAGGAACTCGCGCGTGGTGTAGGGCCGGGATTGATCGAGCGAAGCCGCGAAGCGCCCGATCCACTGATCGTGCTGGCGAAACTTTTCTTCGTCGGCCAGCACGTCGTACATGCGGTCCACCAGATTCTCAGCCAGCAGCACGTCGTCGATGGCGGGCGATCCCTGGTAATGAAAATTTCCCAGAGTCTCGTGAAAGTCGTGAAAGAAATTGGCGCCGGTGGAAACCAGGCAGTCGATGAGCCGGTATTCGATCATGCGCACCACCAGGCGGCGCATCCCAGCCGGAACCATGGCGCCGGACATCCCCATCATGATGGTGCAGCGGTCGCCCAGCATCCGTTTCCACACTTCAAACGCCAGCCCGAGCTGCTTGCCCTGGAATGCGGTGCCCTGCATGCGCGTCAGGATTTCGGTGGCGCTGGATGCGCCCACTGGATCGAAGGGCCGCGTGGGCGTCGACAACAGGCGCGATTTGGCGTCCTGGTTCACTCCTGCATGTTCATGGAGTCTTCAGGTACGGACTGGGTATCGGTGTGTTTCATCTTTTCCTAGTGTAAGGGGAAGCGGCCGCGGCGGAAATGAAAAACAGGTTACTCGGGTCCGGTTACTGGACGAAAGGCGGGCGGTTCTTTTCGTTCAGAACCAGCTCGTCGAAGATTGCAAGCACCTGTTTGCGGTAGTGATAGACGCGCCGGAGCGCGTCCCGAAAGCCGGTTTCATAGCGCTGGCGATTCAACCATTTATCGAGCACGGCTTCGGCACGTCGATGTCGCGCCGCAAGGTTTCGGCCGAATGGCCGCGCAGGAAAAGACCGTAGAACATGGCTGCCTCGCGTTGCGGCGCCAGTGGATCCAGATCGTCCCGCGGTGTCATGCTCAAGTTCATCATCGGCGAAAAAAGCCAGTATAAACAGGGCAGATGGTCGAAGCAAGGGGTTTAATGCAAATCCGCCGCTAGGATGTTACTGGGCTCAAGTTCAATTTTATCAGAGAGCTCGAAATACGCCAAGAAAGCGCCACGCCAGCAAGCGACGACGGTCTACTTTTTGCTACGGAAGGCAGTTGCGGCGGCGGCGGGTTTGGCTTGGCGCGCGGCTGGTGATCGCCAGCCGGCCGCATGAGGCTGGGTCATCCGGCGTTCTGATATTTCACGACGATGGAGACGCGCCGGTTGGATGCGCTGGTGGGATCCGTCCGGCTTGCGCAGCCTTTGATCGGCGAAGCCGCGCACGTCGGCCACCTGGTCGGCGCGCACGCCGGACTGTTGTATCAGTTTGCGCGCCGCATTGGCGCGATCGGACGACAGCTCCCAATTGGAATAGCCGGTTGCGGAAACGTAGGGACTGGAGTCGGTATGGCCTTCCACCGAAAGCCGATTGGGAAGTTTCCCCAGTTGGGCGGCCAGCAATTGCAGTATCTCGTTCGCCGGAGGGCGTGGGTTGGGCGTTGCCGGTCTCAAAGAATGAGTTCTGCTTGCTTTCGAGCAGCTCGATACGCAATCCTTCGCCGGTAACGGTCATCTGTACTTGATCCTTCAGTTTGCCCACTTCGGGCGCTGCGCGGATGGCGGCTTCCAGCTTTTCCTTGAGCTTGCCCATGTCGTCTTTGCCGATGCCGATGTTTTCGCTCGATGCCGCTTTGTCCGGTGCCATTTTGCGCGCGTCTTGCCGGAGGGGTCGCTGAAATAGCCGCCGACGGCTTTCTTCACCTCGGCGCTGGAACTGAGCAGCCAGAGGACGATGAACAAAGCCATCATGGCGGTGACGAAGTCGGCATAGGCCACCTTCCAGGCCCCGCCGTGGTGTCCGCGCGTGAACGATCTTCTTAACGATGATGATGGGCTGGACTCAGGAGCTGATCGGATTTTTGCGGAGACATACGGATTACGCCGCCGGCTTGCCTTTACAGGCGTTCTCCAGTTCCTGGAAAGCTGGGCCGTACGTGTCCGGGCACGGCGCGCCGTCCGAACTCCACGGCCATTTGGGGCGAGGTTCCCTTTAAGAAAGCAATCAGCGCGACTCGAATCACGTGGTAGAAGTGGCCCTCTTCTTCGGCGGCCTTGCCCATTTTGCCGGCCATGGGACCGAGCAAGCCGTAGCACAGCAGAATTCCGAGGAAGGTTCCCACCAGCGCCGCCGCCACTTTGTGGCCGATCTCTTCCGGCGGGCCGCCGATAGCGCCCATGGTGATCACCACGCCCAGCACGGCGGCGACAATTCCCAAGCCCGGCAAGGAATCGGCCACGGTGCTCAGCGCGTTCACCGGCTGGTTGGCGTAGTGGTGATGAACTTCCATATCCAGCTCCATCACTTGATCCAGCTCGAACGGCGTGGGACCGCCGGTCATCGCCATGCGCAACGTGTCGCAGACGAAATCGCGCAGGTGATGGTCCCAGGTTTTGAACAGCTCGCTCTGATCGGGCTTTTCCACATCGGCCTCCAACTCCGTAAGGCCTTTCTTGCGCGCCTTCTGCATCACGTCGTACATCTGCTTGAGCGTGGCCTGGTAAAATCCCTTGTCGTATTTGGAGCTGCCGAATACGGCGCCGAGGCCGCCCAGCAGGGCTTTCAAAACGGCGGGAGGATTGCCGGTCAACAGCGTGCCGAGTCCCGCCCCGCCGATGATCAGCAGTTCGGCCGGCTGCATCAGGACCTTCAGGTTCCCGTGCTCCATGAGATAGCCGCCCACCACGGCTCCAAAGACCAAAACGATTCCGATTATGGCGAACATGGCTTCGCCCCTTTTCCTCTCCCATCGGCGTCGGCGTTGACAGCTCCCATGGATCTCCTTCGCTGTCCTTATCGGATCGAATCGCAGTTTTGAGATAGAGAACTGGCGGCGCCCGCGGCCGAGGGGCGTTCGAGTCAGCGGGGCAATTGCTGGCGCAGGAGCGGATACACCCAACGGGTGAAATTGGCCGCCGTCCCGGTGGCCCGTTCGTCGCCCCGTGACGTGCTGTCCACGACAATGCGGACTAACGCGGTATCGGTGCGCCGGTCTCGAAGAGCGCTTTGAACCAGCCAAACTTTGGACGCCCACTCGCCCGCCATCGCGCGGCGGGAGGTTTGATACCAATATAAAATCACAGCTCGCTCCCGACGATTGGCAACCACGTAGCGATTCACAGTGAGGGTCCCGGCGGAGGTGGCAACGCTCAATTCGCCACTGGACTCGGGCGTCCAGCCAGACGCGGGCAAGCACACTTTGGGCGAGTGGGGCTGGCTGGCTCCGGCCCGCTGGGATTGGAACCACGCTACCAAAAGTCCGGCCTCAACCCCAGCGCCTTGGGCGTAAGTCCGGCTCAACAAACGGTCGGCGCGCAGCGTATTCGCCACGTCGGCGTCGATGGGATCCTCATGCAATTCCGCCCAGCCGCCGAATGACGCCGGGAATTGCGCGAGCGCCGGGGGCGCAGGCGGACGCTCCGTACCAGCCGTCCAGTAAACCAGGAGTCCCTGCGCGGCCAAGAATACGGGAACCAAGGTCTTTGACCATTCCGGCATCATAACGTTGCGACGAACTCAGTATACCCGCGCACCGCCGTGTGCCGCTTTCAACCCGCGTGTGAACCGCTTAATGGTGGTGCTCTTCCACTCGCTCACGGCCGCCGCGCCACGCCTGGCGCTCGTGTTCGTTGCGTCCTTCCAGCTGATGCCGCTCAGCCGGCCGCGCAACCGTATAGCGCGGCAGGGCGTAGGGATGCACATAGGTGGCGCGATTCACCCAATTTCGAGCCCACACAGCATTATTGATAAACACCCGGTGCTCGCCCCACGCAAAGCGGCTCACGCCCCACCCCCAGGGCGCAAATGCCGCGCCGATGGTGATGCCAAAACGGAAGCCGATGGCGCCGCCAATGAGGAATCCCGGCCGTGGCGGAGCGAATACGATCAAGGGGTCGTAGTACGGAACCACAATGAAAGCGGGATTCGCGGGCAGAATCTCAATGTAGGGACCGGCATTGACGACGATCTGCGGATTGGTTCTGAGATACCCGTAATCATAGGCCTTGCGGCGTTCGCGTTGGACGGCGTCCATGACGGCCGGCTGGTGAGCCAGGAAGGCGTTCCCGAGTTCGCCGGTCCAGGCCATGTCGGAGGCCATCATTTCGAGGACCGACGGAAATGGGAGCAACGCTTGCACGCTTGGATCCCACGGCAGGTGGTCGTCGGAGATGGCATGCGCCAACGCATCGCCCGTCAAGTAGTGGTGCTGGTCCGCCCAGCGCGCGGCGTCGGGAATTTGATCGGAAAACGTTGCGGCCGCAAGAATCTGCGACAACAATGACATCTGGATAAAGGGCCACTCGCGATACCAGCCGGTCCAGCTCCGGCGGCGGATAGGACGGCGGAGGTGGCGGCGCTTGGCTCACGGCGATGGGTGCAAAAGCTGCCAGGGTAAAAACCAGCGCGGCGCCGATCGCGAGAGTATGCCTGTTGTGCATAATTTGAATCCGCATCAGATCGATCTCCTGTTCCACGGCTGATGTTGCATTAGATATTATGCAACGCTTCCGCAGCCAAGGACGGACCTGGCGCATTTCACGTTACTAAGTCAGGTGCAAGCCGCAGATTAAAAGATTTTGAGGTTACGCGTGGTGTCTGTGAGAAGGTCCTGCGTGGATATTCCGGCGCTGGATTCGGTCTTACTTTTTTGCAGGCCTAACTTCTCCAGAATCGCCGTCACATAATCCACGGTTTCCGGAATCGCGGGGACGCCGCCCGCATGGTCCACTCGCTCAGGTCCGGCGTTGTAGGCGCCTAGGGCGAGCGCAGGATCGTTCTTGTAGCGTTCCAGGAGCGACTTCAGCAGCCTGGCTCCGGCCTCCACGTTCTGCTTGGGATCGAACGCATCGTCCACGTCGAACTCTTCCGCGGTGGCGGGCATGAGTTGCATCAAGCCCTGCGCGCCCTTGGCCGAGAGCGCGCACGGGCCGTCCGGCGGATTCCTGGTCGATCACCGCGCGCACCAATTGCGCCTCCACGCCCGCTTTGCTGAGCCGCTGCTTCGACTAACGGATCCAGTTGCTCGGCCGGCAAAGGATCGCAATCCACGTCGCCGGCCTCAACCGGCGGAAACGGAATGGTGAAAAAGGAAGAGCCCGTGGATCGCGCGACGAGCGGCGCCGCGGGCCGTAAAGACGATGCCTGCTTCTGAATCGCGGCGCGCTGCTGCGCGATGGATGGCGCCATCGCGGCCTGGACCTTGCCGCAAAGCCAGGTGAAGCTTCAAAATCCGCGGGAGGCTGAGCGCCCAGCACAGCCCCCACAAATAGAAGCGCGAGCTTACCGTTCATGATCAGACCGCGATGGAACCGGCCGGAGGGTTGTTCGGGTTGTAGGCCGTGGTGTTCCCATACCCGGCAGTCCGGGAGCGTCCTCCACCGGATTCTGCAGCGCGGAGGGCACCCAGGTATAACCATCAGCCTGGCGCATGGCCGTGGTGATGGAAGGGTCCCAGCCCCAAACCATGATGGGAACGTCAATGGAGTAGCCTTCGCTCGCCAACTGCGGTTGCCAGCGCCGTGCGCTGTTCCGGATTTTGCATGGTCCGGAGCGCTTGAACAGCGGGCGGCTGGGCGGCCCAATATGCAGTTGTCGAAAGCTTGCTGCGCATCCTGTGGCGCAGAAGTCGATTCCGTTAGGGAATCGGTAGAGACCATCGGGGCGGTCGACTGGGTACGGATTGTTGATAGCGGCCTCCAGAAAAGGATCTAGTGCGCTGTCGGCGAGGCTGCGTTCGAGCTGAAGCGCCTCCGGATGGCGGATGTGCCAGGAGTAGGTGGAGCGAGTCCGTCGCTGGCGCCGCTCGAACTTGTCGAGAGCGGCCGTGGATTCCGCGCTGGCGCGGGTAATCGAGATTTTCACGTCGCTCGGATGGATGCCGAACTTCTCCAGGGTTGACGATACCGCGTCGGACAGTGCGCCGTGGAAGCTATCCAGCGTGGATTGGCTCAGCGGCGCGCGGGCTGCTTTGCCCGGCGGTGGACGTGTTGGTTTCAGACGAGAACAGCTGTTCTGCATGGTGAATCATGGTTGTGACCTCCTTAGTTTCATGAGACTGCTCTGGCGCCCATCAAGCGATAAATGTAGGCCAGGATCTCGGCTACTGCGCGATACAGATGGGGCGGGATATGCTGTCCAACTTCGACGGATTTATACAATGCCTGTGCCAAGGGCGGATTCTCAATGAGCGGCACGCCGAACTCCAGCGCCCGCGCGCGAATGCGCAGCGCCAGATAATTCTTTCCTTTCGCGACCACCAGCGGCGCCGCCATGGTGTCGTGGTGGTAGCGGATCGCCACGGCATAATGCGTTGGGTTCACCACCACGGCGGTGGCCGTCTTCACTTCGTCCATCATGCGGCGGCGGCGAACGTCGCGCTGCAAGCGCCGGATGCGCATTTTGGTCTGCGGATTTCCTTCGGCTTCCTTTACCTCGTCGCGGATATCCTGTTTGCTCATCCGCATTTGCTTGGAGAATTTGCGCTTTTGACGGAAGAAATCGACGAAGCCGAATAGCAGAAAAACGGCCGCGCCTTTCCACAGCAAGTCCATGCACAGCGACCGCAACGTCTCTAATCCCACTTGGAAGCTGCTGAGCGGGATCATGAGCAGGCGCTCGCCGCTCTGTGGTGACGATCCAGTAAATGGTGGCGCCGAAGACGGCCACCAGCGCTACGGCCTGAATCGCCGACACCAGTCCTTTCTGCGGCAGCGACTGGAGCTTCGAAAACACATCGAAATTCGAAGCCTTGGGCAGCATGCGCGAGAGGCTGAAGGAGAAGCCGGTGGAAGCTGAGTCTGAAACGCCAAAGCGGTAGCCAGCAGAATGCCGCTCGCGTACATCAAAGGAGAAAGCCCGCGGGAGAGCGCTTCGTGCAGGATTCCGATGATGCGTGGCCGGACCCAGGTCGGCGCGAAAAGCCTCTATAAACAGGCCCCGCGTTACTTCCTTTAAACTAGCCAGCAGCGACGGGCCGGTCTGCGCGATCAGCACCACGAAGACCGTGAATTGCAGTCCGCTGACGAAATCGTGCGAAGCGGCAAACTGCCCCTCTTTGCGCGCTTTGATCAGCCGTCGCGGTGTTGCCTGTTCTGTCTTTTCGCCGGATGGATTCATCTGTATATCACCGGCGCATCACAGCCCCAAGATCCGTCCCAGTGCGGTGAAAGCCTCTGCGCCGAGTTGTTGATAGAGCTTGGGAATCAACAAAACCAGAAAGCTCAAAGCCGCTAGCGCCGTCAGCATCTTCGCGGGAAACGCCAAAGCAATCAGCTGCAGTTGCGAATTGAGATGCCCCAACAGCCCGATGGACAAGTCGATCAGGAACAGCAGCGTCATCAAGGGAAGCGCCAAATGGACGACCGGTGGAAAAGATGCTGGAGCCAAGCATCACCAGTGCTTCCACGCTGGCCCGCGACGCGACAAACGCGCCGGGGGGATGCGTTTCCAGACTGCGCGCCAGGATGGTGAGCACCACGCGATCGAATCCCATGGCGAAGAACAGCAGTCCGGCGGTCAGCTGCGCCAGGATAAGAAGAACGGTGGAGTCGGCCTCCGTGTTGGGATCGATGGTGGACGCATAAGCGAATCCGGCCTGCGTACTGATGGCCTGCGCGGCGAAAGTCACCGCTTCGATCAGGAACGCGACCGCCAGGCCAGTGGCCAGGCCGATGGCGGCTTCGGCCAGCATCCAACCTGCTACCTGCATCATGCTTCCCGGGATCGGGTCCAGCACCGGCCAGCGCGAATACATTCCGAACGTCAGAATCATCGCCAGCGTGATCTTGGCAGCGCTGGGGCCGGCTTCCAGGCCGGGCAGCGGCAGAAACACGAAGACCCCGGAAATACGGGCCAGCACCAGCAGAAACCCGTACAGCACGCGAGGTCGGGATGGCTGGGTTAATGTGCATAAAGGCCAGGGTGCATAACACTCAGCGAGCGTAGCGCGACAGGTCGCCAAAAACTCCGATCGAATAGGCCGAAAGCTGCTTCAACATCCACGGCATCAGCAGCAGGAAGCCGAACAGAAATGCGGCCAGGCGCGGAATGGTGCTGAAGGCGGAATCCTGCATGGAGGTCGCGATCTGGATAATGTTGACGACGATGCCTACCGCGAAGCCGATGATGAGCAACGGCGCGCACAGCAGAGCGGTGGTCCAAAGAGCTTGACTGATGATGTGGACGCTGGTTTCAGGAGTCATAAATCCTCAATAGAAAGTTTTAAGAAGCGAGCCGATCACCAGATTCCATCCGTCCACCAGGACGAACAGAAGAATCTTGAACGGCGCCGAGATCATCACCGGCGGCAATTGCACCATGCCGATGGAAAGAGTGATGGAAGCCACCGCGAGATCGATGATCAGGAACGGCAGGTACAGGACAGCTCCGATTTGGAAGCCGGCCTTCAGCTCGGAGAGAATATAGGCCGGAATCAGAACCTTGAGATCGAGATCGGCCGAGTTGCGCGGAGGAGCGGACTTGGTCATCTCCACGCAGGTCTGGATATCTTTTTCCCGCGCGAATTTCAAAAGGAAATTCTTGAGAGGCTTGGCGCCTTCATCGAACCCCTGCTCCCAGGAGACTTGGCCGCTCTCCACCGGCTCCCATCCGCGATGATAGATGTCCATCACCACCGGCTGCATCACCAGGAACGCCAGGAACATCGATAGCCCCACCAGCACCTGGTTGGACGGAGCCGATTGTGTTCCTAAAGCCTGCCGCAGAAAATGCAGCACGATGATAATCCGCAGAAACGGACTCACCGACATCACCACGGCCGGCAACAGCGTCAGCAGCGTCAATAAAATGACGATCTGCGTGGGAGTGCTGAGCGTGAGTCCGCCCTTGGGATTGGCGGAACCGAAAACAGGAATGGCCATATCGCCGGCCGGGCGCAGCCCAAGCGGCGGCCGCAAAGAACAGGAACAGGAAGATGGAGCGGAACTTGATCATTGGCTGGAACGGAATAGATCGCGCGATAGAGACGAAGCCGGCTCCGAGAATGACGGGCGCATCCAGCAGCGTGCACGAGGATGGGGCGGTGGCGATTAAAACCGTCCGGTCCGCAACGCGCACCAAATGCAAAGCGTGCTGCGCGGTCAGCGGAACGCGCTCCAATACTTCCAAGCGCCGCCCGTTTCCGCTTCGCCCGCGTACGCGGAATGCCGCCAGCCCGCGCTTCTTGGCGAACCACAACAGTCCTCCCAAGAGTGCGAAGACTAGCAGCACCATGCCGATCTGTTCAGTCAGTTGCATTTCCGCCGTTGCCGCTTTTCTGCAGCATCTTCTGGACTCGAACCGAGACCGTGTCGTCGATGACGATCACTTCGGCCTCGGCCAGCTTCACGTTGCTGGCAAAGAGCGGGAAGGGCACGCCGGCAGGATGATCCGTCCGCAGTACCGATCCCTCTTGCAGTTGGAAGATCTCTCCGATGCTCATGGAGAGCGTTCCCAACTCGAGTTCGACGACGAAAGGCAACTCCCCGAAACGCTGTAATACGTCGGAGGCGTTCATCGCTAGGTCTGCAGGTTGAGGAGGTTCTGGGTCACCTGATCCAGAGTCGAGATGACTTTGGAGTTAGCCTCATACGAGTTTTGATACACGATGAGGTTGGTAAATTCGGTCGCGATGTCCACCGTGGAAGTTTCCAGCGATCCGCCTTCCACCGTTCCCAGCGTGCCGGTGTAGCGGAACGCCAATAACGGGCGTGGCCGTATCGGCTCCCACTTCGTAGTTATTTTGGCCCACCGCAATCAGTGAATCGGGATTGCTGACGGACGCCAGGGCAAGCTGGCCCACCACTACCTGGTTTCCGTTGGAAAACTGCGCGGTGATCGCGCCGCCGTTGGCAATGGAAACCTGCGTCACCTGCGAAGCAGGCACTCCGTCTTGGGTTGCGGCGGAAACGGCTGACGTGGCGGCGTACTGCGTAATCAGCGGAGTTCCATTGCCATCGTCGGTAGCCAGGTTCCAGTTGATGTTCATGTCGTTGGCGCCGTCGGTCAAACCAGTGGCCGCGATGGCCACCTGAGCGGGCGCCGTCGGAGAAGTCAAGTTGCCGTTGGCGTCGAAGGTGACACTTCCCTGCGCCACCGGGCTAGGAGTGCCCGCGGTTCCCGAGGTGAGGTCCGCTCCCGGTATATCCACTTCGTAATTCCAGGTGCCCGCCGTGCCGCTCTGGGTGAAATTGAAGGTCAAAGTGTGACTCACGCCCAAGGAGTCCACCGCTTGGACGGTCGTCGAGAAGCTGCCGTCAGGCTGGCCCGCCACTCCGGCCGCGTTCAAGTTCAGGCTCAGCGCCACATTCTGGGTTGCGCTGGGGGTCTGCAGCGCGTTGGAGGGGATGGTTATATTGCCGATCGCGCCGCTGGTGTTGACCACGCCGTTCTCCACATTCCAGCCTTGTACGTACTGACCGGTGGCCGTGATGAGATTGCCATTGGCGTCGAGCTGGAAATTTCCAGCCCGGGTATATAAGGTGTTACCGGCCGGGTTTTGCACCACGAAGAATCCGTTGCCGTTGATGGCGGCATCGAAGTTGCCTCCAGTGGTCTGAATGGATCCTTGGGTAAATATGCGCTCGGTCTGCGGAGCGGACACGCCACCGCCAATCTGCGTCGAACCGCCCGCCACCGACTGCTGCAGTAAGTCGTAGAAGGACACCGTGCTGTCCTTGTAGCCCGTGGTGTTGAGGTTGGCCATATTGTTCCCGACTACGTCGAGCGCGGCCGAATCCGCGGTAAGTCCGCTAAGTGCGATGGAAAATGATGACATTGATTGCTCCTTTTAGTGAAATCTGGATTGTTCAGTTTGCTACGACGAAAGCTTAGTCGTTGGGTTTGTCGAGCTGGTTGGGGTGGCTGAGTTCGTCGAGTTTGTTGTCGTGCTACCGCCAGCCAACGTTTGTATGCCCTGGTTGATTCCCATGAGTTGCTCCAGTTCGCTGTACTGCACCAGTTGACCTACAAACTGAATGCTGTCGGTGGGATTCAGCGGATCTTGATTTTGAATCTGCGCCACCAATAATTGCAGGAACGTTTGTTCGCTCGTTAACGAGCCGACTGAGGTTGACGAGCTCGAGCTGGGTGAGTTTGTGCCAGCGCTGGTGCTTGGCTTGCGCCATCGCTTGAACCTGCGCCTGCTCCGCGTTTGTTATGGCAGATACGCCTGAGTAAATGCATTATCTGTTTCCTCCTGAATGGGCGTCACCGCCCGAAATCTGCTGATCCAACTCCTGTTGCCATTGGCCGCCGTTTGCGCGACGGTCACGCTGCGGCTGCCGGTCGCCGAAAGATTGCTGTGGTTGAGAGCCGCGCTGTCCGTCCTCATGGGAGTCCTGGGGGCCGCCGGACTGCATCGCCGCCACTGCCGATTTCATTACGTCCGCCTTCCAACCTTGGCCGTTCAGTTGGGTGGACAGTTCACCTAAATTGGACCGCAGCGACTCTCGCAGAACGGGGTCGGAAGCATGCACCGACACATTCACCGATCCCGCGCGATCGGTTACTCGAATCGCGGCCGCGGATTGATCGTTGCCCGTCAGGTGCAACAGAATCTCCGAACTGGCTGAAGTCTTTGGCAGGTCCGGCGCGAGTAAATGCGCCTCCTGAGCGGCGAGCGGCAGACTGGCATGGGCTTCCGCGTGTTCTTGCGCGCCCGGCATGGGATTGAACTCGGGAGCCTGCCAAACGGCCGCCTCACTCCAATGCTGAGTTACCCCGGGCGTTGGCTGTGCCCCGAGTGAGTAGGAGAGATTTTGAGCGCCTGCTTCGGATCTTTCTGTTTCGGGAGCCGCGGGCTGTGTTTCACGCCCTGGATTGCTGGACGTTTGGCTCCCACCCGCAGCTGTCTGCTGCGAGTCCGAACCCTGTGGTGGCGCTGACGGGGTCTTGGACTGTGTCAGTGGAGTTTCGTTGGTACCAACTGGCGTGGATTGCGTTGCGGAAGTATTGTCAGGAGAAGTCACCGGCTCAATACGCGCGGCGAACGCGAAATTTTCAGCTTGCGGCAGAAGCGTGATTCTTGGCGCCGCGGTTGCAGAGAGAGCCTCTGGCTGGGCCGCTCGATCCACAACTTCGCGATCCGCCGGCAGCGGCGCTGGTGGTTCTCGCTCCACAAACGAAACGGTAGGAGGCGGAAGATCACTTGGATCGGCAGCAGGGACTTTTGCGGCCGGAGCGCTTGCTGCGCGCGGTTGCGGTGCAGGAGCCGCGATCTCAACCGGCTCTGGCGTCTGTTCTGGCGACGCCGCTTGCGCTTTCGCCGGAGAGAGCCGCTCCCAGGGCTTGGATGGCTCAACTGGCGCCAGCGCTTCGGATGAGTTGCTTGGCGGCAGCTGCTCCGCGATGGGGTCGGCACTCACGACTGGCGCTTTGACTCTCGCCGTCGCCGCCGTTTCAATCTCGGCGTTTTGAGGCGTTGGCACGCTCGCGGTGACGGGCTTTTCGCTTGCCAGACCGGTGGATGGCCATACTTCCCGCGCGGTTGTGCGAATCGGGAGGCCGGCGGTTTCGTCTTCGCCTGGTTCAGCCTTCCCGGGCGACGCCAGCGGCATTGAAACAAAGCTGGCCGCTCTTGGTTTTGCTGTCGGCTGCGGCTCGACGGCGGACTGGGTCGCGGATGCACCTGCCGTTACTTGTTCCTTCGGCGGTGGAAGGGTTGTGACCGCCAGTGGCACCGTGTTCGAAGTTTGGCGTGTGTATGGCAGGGACGCGGCGGGCGGCGCTGGCAGGCTCGTCACTGTCCCCACCCCCTTGACGTCGCTCTGCTCGGCCGATGATGTCGATGGCAGCAGCGTCGTCACCTCAGCAGCCGCATTGTTCTCGGGCATGTTACCCCGCGCGAATTGCGGGAGCACCAAGGATGGTTTCGGCGCGCTCAGGCTCGGAATCTGTGGAACTACCAGCTCCTCAGTTCCAGTACCAGACTCCGCGGGCCGTTCTTTCTTAGTGGACGAATTCTTAGCTGCGCCCTCTTGCTTAGCGCCCCGCTCGTGCTGTAAGTCTTCTAAGAGCGTCAGACTATCAAAGACGTTTCTGAATGGAATTGTCTTTGCTGCATTCGGGTCTTTGGCATCGAGCGACGGCGCGAGAGAAACCACCGGCACATGAAGAGCGGCAGGCGCCGGTGCGGAGACAATCACGGCGTCGCTAATGCAGGTTCGCGACCACAACGGCCTCTGCCGATTATCAGCGCGTTAGCACGCGCCAACGTCGAGAACTCGGCGATGTCCGACTTAGATTCGGCGAACAGGGCGAAGACGCTCACTTCTCTTATCGCGAATGCGGAACAAAGCTATACGATTTTTCCGCGCGCTCGTTTTGGCTGCGTACTTGCAACGTGGCTATTCGCGCTATGGATCAGATCAGCGTTATGGCTGCCGCAGGCATGCAGGCTCGCATGCAATCGCTCGACCTTGTTGCGAACAACCTGGCGAACTCTTCTACCAGCGGATATAAGACGGATGGCGAGTTTTACACGTTGTTCTCTTCGGAAGCCGCCGGCGAGGACGCGTCGGGCGCTTCGTCCGTTCCGATGATTCAGAGGCAATGGACCGATTTTGCGCCCGGCCTGCTGGAGCCCACAAACAATCCACTGGACTTCGGCCTGGCGGGCAAAGGCTTCTTTGTGGTGCAGGGCCACTCGGGACCGCTCTACACACGCAACGGCAACTTTCGGTTCGCCACCGGCGGTGCTTTGGTAACCAACGAAGGCTACCCGCTGCTGCAACAGAACGGACAGCCCTTCCTTGCGAACACGGCTCAGCCGGTGTCAGTCTCGCTGGATGGCGAAATCACCCAGAACGGGAACTCGATCGGGCGCATCCAGGTCGCCGAGTTTCCAAATCCAGCGGGCCTCACCAAATTTGGAGCGAACTATTTCTCGAACACTACCGGCCAAGCGCCCGTCGACGCCACCGGGGTGCAGGTTTATCAAGGAAAAATCGAATCGTCCAACGTCAGTGCATCCCACGGAGCGGTGCGCCTGGTGGGATTGTCGCGGCAGTTCGAAATGATGCAGAAAGCGATCCAGCTTTCCAATGACATGGGCAAAAAGGCCATCGAAGAAGTAGCCAAGGTGTAGGGAGACCATCTATGATTCGAGCACTCTTTAGCGCTGCCAGCGGCATGAACGCGCAGCAGACCAACCTGGAAAACATCGCGAACAACATCGCGAACGCCAACACGGCCGGGTTCAAAGCCAGGCGCGCGCAGTTTCAAGATCTGCTGTATCAGAACCTGATCCAGCCCGGCGCGGCCGCCACGCAGCAGACCGTGGTCCCCACCGGACTGCAACTGGGCCTGGGAACGCGGGCCGTTTCCAACGAAGTTATCTTCACGCAAGGGGACTTTTCGGAGACTGATAATCCGCTGGACTTAGTAATACAAGGGAACGGCTTTTTCCAGGTCTTACAGCCCTCCGGCCAAACGGCTTACACCAAGGCAGGAGATTTCCACCTGAATCAAACCGGCCAGATCGTCGATCCCAACGGCAACTTGCTCGATCCTCCTATTACCGTTCCACAGAATGCTCTGTCGCTCACCATCGGCAGCGACGGGACGGTGAGTTACACGCTTCCCGGCCAAGCTGCGGCGCAACAAGCGGGCCAGATTCAACTTGCCAACTTCGCGAATCCTTCGGGCCTGAATAGCGTTGGACAGAATCTTTTCCAGCAGACGGACGCGAGCGGAGCTCCTATTATCGGCCCTCCCGGCGGCCAGGATGGAATGGGCACGCTGCTGCAAGGCTACCTGGAGCAATCCAACGTCAGCATCGTACAGGAATTTGTGAACCTGATTGTCAGCCAGCGAGCCTATGAAGCGAATTCGAAGGTGGTTAAAGCCGCGGACGACATGTATCAACAAGTGAACAACCTCAGGCAATGAACATATGGCTTCTCTTTCTCAGCATGATCGCGCACGCTTCACCCTGTGAAATGATCGCAAACGACCGCATTTTTGGGGAGGACCTGGCGAAAGCGGTGCCCGCCTTCCAAAGTAAAATGCCCGGCGACGCAGTTGTCGGTTACTCGCCGGCGCCTGGCGCGCGGCGCGTTTTCAAGTCCTCGGAGTTACAGCGAATCGGCGCTCCCTATGGCGTCGCTGTCGCAGCGGATGCGGAAGCGTGCTTCGAATGGAACCTGCAACCGCTGACGGACGATGTAGTTCGCGCGGCAATACACCACTCGCTGCAGTCCCCCGACGCGCGCATCGATGTGCTCTCCATCAGCGGAAGCCAGGCGCCGGCGGGAAAAGTGAGTTTTCCGCTCTCGGGACTCCTGGCCTCCACGCTCACCGATGCCGAGACGCCTGTTACCTGGCGCGGCGAAGTGCTCTATCACGGCTCGCGCAAGTTCGCGATCTGGGCCCGCGTGAAGATATCGGCGACCATGACTCGCGTGGTGGCCACTCAGTTGATCTTGCCCGGGCAGACCGTCGCTCCAGACCAGGTGAGGATCGAGACTTACGACGATTTTCCGCTTCGCAACGACATTGCGCGCGATCTCGAAGAGGTGGTGGGGCGCATGTCGCGCCGCGCGCTCCGCACGGGGCTGCCGGTTTTCCGCGCCGATCTGATTGAACCATTCCAGGTGCAGCGTGGCGACCTGGTAGACGTAACCGCCATCGCGGGAGCGGCTCAACTCCACGTGCCCGCGCTCGCCGAAACGCCGGGTAGACAAGGCGATTTGATCACTCTGAAAAATGCGCACAGCGGAAAGACCTTCCGGGCGCGAATCGAAGGAAGAGACAAAGCCTTGGTTATGGTTTGGCCGGCCACTGAATCAACGATTCCGCAGCCAACGAGGGTGCAATGAAGCTACGAATCCTGAGTCTTCTTTTGGTAAGCGCCGCCCTCTGCGCTGCCCAGTCGCCGAAGAAGAAGAAAAATCAGGCCCCGCCTGAGCCCTCGCCGCTGGATAGATACATTAGCGATTCTTACAAAGACAACAGTTCGCCGCAAGCCGCGCATCCGCCCGGGTCCACCTGGTCCCAAAATGCGCTTTTCTCCAATTTGGGGCTGGATTTGAGAGCCAGCCGTGTGGACGACTTAGTAACCATCGTAGTCAATGAGACGTTTTCGGCCGTGGCGAATGGCGATGTGAAGACCCAGCGGCAAGCCACTGCCCAAAGCAACATCGCACAGCTGGCTGGCGTTACCAAAACCACGGGACCTTTGGCCAATCTCCTGGGCACCAACACGCAAACCCAACTGCAGGGAACGGGTGAGACCAGCCGCGGCGCCGTCTTGACGGCGAATCTGAGCGCCCGGGTTACTCACGTGTTGCCGAACGGCTACCTGGTCATCGAAGGAACCAAGCGCGTGCAAGTGAGTTCGGAAAACCAGGTGGTGACGGTGCGAGGTGTGATCCGGCCGGTGGATCTGACTCCCACCAACAGCATCTCCTCCAACCTTATCGCGCAAATGGAAATTCAGGTAAGCGGCAAGGGCGTGATCGGCGATTCCATTCACCGCCCGAATATTCTTTATAGAATTTTGCTCGGAATACTACCCTTCTAATCTCAAGAATCATGCGACTCTCAATTATCATGATCGCCGCGGCGCTCTTGCAAAGCCCGGCCGCAGCCGATCCGCCCAGCACGCGCCTCAAGGAACTGGTCTCGCTCGAAGGCGTCCGCCAGAATCAGTTGATTGGTTACGGCATCGTGGTGGGGCTGAAGGGCACGGGCGACCGGCAACAAACCCTTTTCACCGCACAAAGTCTCACCAACATGCTGCAGCAGATGGGCGTCACCGTGAACCCGAGCACCATCCTGGTGAAGAACACCGCGGCGGTCATGGTGACAGCCAGTCTTCCGCCCTTTGCGCAATCGGGAATGCAGATCGACGCCACCGTGGCCGCGATGGGCGACTCCGCCAGTTTGCAAGGCGGCCTGCTGTTGATGACCAGCCTGCGCGGCATCGACGGTCAGGTTTATTCCATCGCTCAAGGTCCCGTGGTGACAGGCGGCTTTATCGTCGGTGGCGCCGGCACCACGCAAACCGTCAACCATCCCACCGTCGGCCGCATCCCGAGCGGCGCCGTGGTGGAGCGCCAATCGCCTGCGATTGAGCCGACCAAACAAGTCCGCCTCCAACTTCACGAAGCCGATTACAGCACCGCGGCCCGCATTGCGGAAGCCGTCAACCATCACTTTACCCCGGAGAAAGAGGCTATCGCCCATGCCGACAACTCGGGCCTGGTGAGCGTTGCGATTCCGGCGGACTTTTCGGCGCGAACCACTGAGTTCATCGCCGAACTCGAAGCGCTGACGGTTCAAACAGACCGGGTCTCGAAGGTTGTCATTAACGAGCGAACCGGAACCATCGTGATGGGCAAGGAGGTCCGGGTTTCCCCGGTTGCCATTATGCACGGGGATCTGACCGTGGAGATTCAAACCACCTACGATGTGTCCCAACCGGGACCTCTCTCCAACGGAACCACCGTGGTTACTCCCCAGATTTCCGTGGGCGTCAAAGAAGAGAAGGCGCGCAACGTGGTGCTCAAGGAAGGCGCCACGGTGGAGGAACTGGTGCGCGCTCTCAATTCCATTGGTTCCACGCCCCGCGACATCATTGCGATTCTGCAAAGCTTGCGCGCGGCTGGGGCCTTGGAGTCGGAAATCCAAGTTATCTAAATTTATGCACCGCCAAAACGCATAATTCCCATGCATATTAGTAATTCACCGGCGACAGATTTAGCAGCGAGTTCGTGGACCCTCCCGCAGGCTCCCACCAGCGCAATTATTCCCGAAAACGAATCGTTTCACCAGGCGCTCCAATCGGCGTCGGATAAAACCGACTCGCCCGAAAAAATCGCCAGTGTTGCCAAACAATTCGAGGCCTTGATGATCGGCCAGGTGCTGAAGTCGGCACGCGAAGCGTCAGGCGGCGGATGGCTGGGGAGCGACGACGATCAGAACGATCAGAGCGGCTCGCCCTTGATGGAGCTGGCCGAGCAAGGTCTTTCCCAGGCCATGGCGGCGCACGGCGGAATGGGCATTGCGAAGATGGTAACCGCGAACCTGGAGCGCAACGAGCCCAAGAGTGAAGACCACGGAGCTAAAACTGCCAGCTCTTCTGGGGCTCCGCCGCTTGCGATGCATACGGATTCGAGGGGCTCAAATCGGCTTCCGGAAGCTCAGACGAATAAGCTGCAGAATTCGGGCCGGTTGCAGCCTCCAGAGCGCTGAGATTGTGGATCGCGCCGATCCAACCATCCAGTAGTGTCTGGGTCAATCCCAGAGCCTCCTGCAGCATGCTTTCCGACTTCTCCGCATGCGCTTGAATCAGGCGACTCTGCAGATAACCGTATAGCCCGCTCAGCGTGTCGCAGTACTGCGGAGCTACTTCGCGGCGCAGCGAAAAACGCAGTTCGCCCAGGATCTCCACCGCTCGGGTAACGGCATTACCGCGCGCCAGAATGTCACCGCCGCGATGCGCCGTCAACGCTTCCTGGACCGCCTGCACGGCGCCTTCGTACAGCATCCGGGTAAGTTCCATCGGCGTCGCCGACGCCACGCGGCTCGAAGTGTACTCCTTGTGAGGATTCTTAGGTGTCATGACGTTGCGCCCACTTACTTATCGAGTCAGGTTACGGTGTTTTTCAGCATTCTTTTACCCGCGTTTGCGGGTATTGGTCCTACCCCACATAAGAAATGATGCCCCGCGTCTCAAGTCTACTGTTTGAACCTCCGATCTTGTAAACACAAGGCTAAGTTAGATGCAGTTACCTTACTCGCGTCGGGAGCGTTTAGTGTGAACACTGTACTTTGGATTGACGAGAGCGCTACCGGCACCCAGCACGTGTATTTGAAAGACGGCCCGGAGCGGCTTCAGGTTTTTTTCGCCGCCAGCTTTCTCGCCGCTGCCGAGTTACTCAAAACGCGAACCATTAGCGCCGTGCTGGCCCATCTGCCCATCGCGGGCTGCACTGCCGCGGAAGTTCTGCGGCGGATGCGCGACGAAGGATGCCACGTTCCAATCGTCCTTTACGAGCCGGCGGGCGTGGTCAGCCGGGCGCTTGCGCTGACGCAAGGCGGGGCATTTCAGTACGTTTCTCAACCAGTGAAGCCGGAAGAGCTGTGCGAACTGCTGGCGGTAGCCATCCGGCATCACGGCGCCCAGCGCGAAGGGCAGCGCGAGGTCAAGACCCAAGACCGGCCAAACTCCCGTAACTTCCTGGTTGGCTCCAGCGGTCCCATGCGGGAAGTGGTCGAAATCATTGAGCTGGTCGCCAACCGCCGTTCCACGGTTTTGATCACCGGCGAAACCGGCACCGGCAAGGAAGTGGCCGCCCGCGCGCTACATCTTTCGAGCAGCCGTTCAGCCACTCGAATGGTTGCGGTCAACTGCGCCGCCCTGCCCGATCACCTGCTGGAAGCGGAGCTCTTCGGCCACACCAAGGGAGCCTTCACGGGCGCCATCAACGCGCGCGTGGGGCTGTTCGAGCAGGCGCATCGAGGCACGATTTTTCTGGACGAGATCGGCGAGATGCCGCTGTCTTTGCAGGTCAAGCTGCTGCGCGTTCTGCAGGAGCGAGAGATCCAGCGAATCGGCAGTTCGGAGCCGCTGCCGATCGATGTGCGGGTGATCGCCGCTTCGAACGCGAACCTGCTTGAAGCCGTCGCGAATCGTCGCTTCCGCGAAGATCTTTACTACCGGTTGAATGTCGTGGCTCTGCGCATGCCGGCCCTGCGGGATCGCCCGTCCGATATCGGAGAACTCAGCGAACATTTTCTCGACAAAATCTCGGAGCATGAGCCGGCTGGGCGCAAGCACCTTTCCCCGCAAGCGCTGGACACGTTCTTGAAATACTCGTGGCCCGGCAACGTTCGCCAGCTCGAGCATGCGCTCGAGTCGGCCTGCGCGTTAAGCGGCGTCCGTTCCGTTCTCCTGCCTGGCGATTTCGATCTTCCGGCGGAAGTCCAGGTCTCGGAATTCGGATCGCTGTCCACGCTGGATGTGCCGGAGAGCGGGATCAACTTCGAAGAGCTGATGACGGGCATCGAGCGCCGGCTGCTGGAACGCGCGCTGGCGAAATCGGGCGGCAACAAGGCCCGCGCCGCCAGCATGCTCCACATGAAACGTACTACGCTGCTGTCTAAATTCAAGTCGCTGGAAGTGTGCGCCTAGCAGTCCATGGCTCAAGCGCGTGCCATTGCTACTCCGGCGCCGGCGCCCAGTCCGCTCAAGGCGGTTGGCCTCTCCAATGTCGGTGAACTCGCGGTCCCCATCGCGGTATTGCTCATCGTCATCGCGCTGATTACCCCGCTGCCCAGCTTCATGCTGGACATTCTGATTGTTCTGGATCTCATGATGTCCGTCATCGTGATGATGGTGGCCATGTATATCGGGCGGCCGGTTGAATTCAGCGTCTTCCCCACCGTCCTCCTCTTGCTCACCTTGTTCCGTCTGGCGCTCAACGTGTCTTCGTCCCGGCTCATCCTGCTCAATGGAAATACGGGAACCTCCGCCGCCGGCCATGTCATCGAAGCTTTCGGCAGCTTCGTGGTGGGCGGTAACTACATCGTCGGCGCCGTGATTTTCTGCGTTCTGATCGCCATTCAATACGTCGTCATCAACCACGGATCGGTGCGTATTTCCGAAGTCACCGCGCGCTTCACCCTGGACGCCATGCCCGGCAAGCAAATGTCCATCGACGCCGACTTGAACGGCGGTCTGATCGATGAAACCGAGGCGCGCCGCCGGCGCCGCGATTTGAGCAGCGAAGCCGAGTTCTACGGAGCCATGGACGGCGCCTCCCGCTTTACCCAGCGCGATGCCATCGCGAGCATCATCATCACCGGCGTGAATATCGTCGCAGGCTTTCTGATCGGCGTGCTGCAACACAACATGGACCTCGGCCACGCCCTTCAAACCTACACCGTGCTCACCATCGGCGACGGCTTGGTGACCGTGATTCCGGCCCTTATGATTTCGATCTCCGGAGGCTTGATCGTCACGCGCGCAAGCTCGGATTCCAAGCTCGGAGCGCTGTTCCAAAGTCAGGTGTTCGGTAAATCCGAACCCCTTTTGCTGGCCAGCGCCGTACTGGTTGCGCTTTCCCTGTTCCCCGGATTGCCCACCATTCCATTTCTCGCGCTGGGCGGCGGACTGGGAGCGATCGCGTGGCGCATGCGTCGGAAAAACGACGCCGCCGTCAAAACCTCGACGGAAACCGGCGAGAAACCGGCTAAGGAAAATGTCGAAGCGCTGCTCCAGGTAGACCCCTTGACGGTGGAAGTCGGACTGGGACTCGTCAAGCTGGTGGAGGGTGGAAACAACTCCCGGCTCTTGCAAAGAATCGCGGGCATTCGCAAGAACCTTGCGTCGCAATTGGGTTACTATCTGCCCCCGGTGAAGGTCAACGACAACATATCGCTGCGCGCGCGCGAGTACGCCATTCTGATCAAGGGCGTGGAGATGGGACGCTACGAAATGCCCGCCGGTCAGGAGTTGGCGATCCCGAGCGCCGGGGTGGACGGAAGCCTGGAAGGCAAGCCGACCAAGGATCCGGCGTTCAGTCTGGCGGCTCTTTGGATTCCATCCGAACGTGCCGCGCTCGCGCGCAACAAGGGCTACACGGTGGTTGACGACGTCAGCGTGATGGGCACGCATCTCTCTGAAGTTGTCCGGCGGCACGCGCACGAACTGTTCAGCCGGCAAGACGCCAAAAACTTCTGCGATCGGGTGGCTCAAAACAATCCCAAGGTGGTGGAGGATTTGGTTCCAAAAATGCTCTCGCTTTCGGTGATCCAGCGAGTGCTTCAGAATCTTCTGCGAGAGCGGGTCCCCATCCGCGACTCCGTTACGATCTTGGAGGCTCTTAGCGAAGGAGCGCAGATGACCAAGAACCCGGTGCTGCTCACCGAATACGTGCGGCAATCCATTCGCCGGGCCATCGTGAGTTCGCATGTGACGCAGCAGGGCGAATTGACGGCTTACATGGTGGAGCCCTCGGCCGAACACGCCGTGGAGTCGGCGGTGGAACACAGCGAGCACAATAGCGTTCTGGGCCTGGCCCCGCAATCGGCGCGCGATCTGGTGGGCCGCATCACGCGCAAGCTCGAAAGGCCGGATTCTTCGGCCGTGGTGCTGGTGAACCCGTCCATTCGCTACTTCGTAAAGCAACTGCTCGAAACCGCCTTCCCCGACGTCACGGTTCTTTCGCACAGCGAAGTGCCGCCGGAGATCAAGATCAAGTCACTCGGATGGGTTGGATGACGGGTGGGATGACTAGATGACGGAACAACCAAGCTCTTCCATGAAAATCAAATCGTATTTCGCCGGTTCAGTGGAGCAGGCCATCCAGGAGGCGCGGCAGGAGCTGGGCACCGACGCCATGCTGATCACTTCCCGGCGATCGTCGCCGGAAACGCGCAGCCTGGGAGCTTATGAAGTGGTATTCGGATTGAACGCCGCATCGACCTCGTCTGGCGCGCGCCACCGGCCCATCGCACCCGCCGCGGATTTATCCAAGGACTTATCGGGCGAGCTGCAACAGCTGCGCGCGCAGCTACAGGAAATCAAGAGCACGCTACAAAGCGCGCGGCCGGCGGAGTCGCCGTCTGAAGCGGAAGAACTGGTCGAGGAATTGGTCTCCGCCGATCTGGCCCGAAACATTGCCCGGGAAACGGTTTCGGCCGCCGTGCGGTTACGCGAGCAGCTGTCGCACCACCCGCTTTCGGGCGAACGGACGGCGCCGCCTCTTCCACTCCGCGCCTATGCCGAGGAGCTGATCACCAAGAAGCTTCAATTCGCGCCGCCGTTCCAACAATCCTTTTCCCATAAGCCAACCTCCGGCGCTTCCCCAGTTGTCGTGTTCGCGGGTCCCGCAGGCGCGGGCAAAACCACCACGCTGATCAAGATCGCGATTCGCGAATTCCTGGCTCAACGGCAGCCGGTGCGTATCCTCTCGATTGACCCGTACCGCGTGGCCGCGCACGAAAAGTTACGCAGTTTTGCCGGCATCATCGGCGTCGGATTCAGCGCCATCAATTCAGTCCAGGAGTTCCTGGGCGCCGTGGAAGAATCCCGCAACAAGAGCGTTGTCCTGGTGGATACCCCCGGCTACAGTCCCGCCGAATTGGACGGCGTCAAAGAAATCGCGGGCTGTCTCAGCCGGCTGGCGAATAAACAAATACATCTGGTGTTGCCCGCTTCGATGAAACGCGCGGACTTGGCGCGGAGCATCCGCCACTATGCGGCGTTCCAGGCGGATTACCTGCTGTTCACCAGGCTGGACGAGACCGAATCGCACGGCGCCCTTCTTTCCGCGGCGCTCGAAGCCGGCAAGCCGCTGTCATTCCTGGCCAACGGCCAAAACATTCCCGAAGATATCGAACCGGCCCAGGCCAGCGTCCTGTTGGCGGCGATGTTCCGAAAAGAATTACGGGAGGCCGTCTCGGCGGCATAGATGGCTTCGAATCTACTTGCGAACGCGGCCTTCTACTCGCCCACTCCGGCCATCGAGACCGGTGAGCGGGACCGCCTGATTCTTGAGAATCTGCCGCACGTGCGCTGGGTGGCGATGCGCATTCACGAAAAGATCGGCGGCGCGGTTAGCTTGGAGGACCTGGTCTCCTCGGGCGTCATCGGACTGATCAACGCCGTGGACAGCTACGACCCCAAGTTCAACGTGAAGCTCAAAACTTACGCCGAGCATCGCATCCGCGGCGCCATTCTCGACAGCATTCGCGGCTTAGACGGCATTCCAGTCCACAAGCGCAAACGGCTGAAGGACGTGGAAGCGGCCATCGCGAGCGCCGAGCAGCGGCTGCAGCGCGTGCCGAGTGAAGAAGAGATCGCAGCCGAGATGAACATCCCCCTGGCCGAATACCAGGAGCTTCTGGCGGAGCTGCGGGGCGTCAGCCTGGGCAGCCTGGATGAAATCGCCGACGGGTTCGCGGAAAGCAAACTGCTGCGCTACGTCGCCCATGACGAAGAGACCCTTCCCATGCGGATCCTGGAGCGGGCGGAACTCGAAAAGCTGCTGGCCGAAGCCGTGAATAAGATGCCGCGCCTGGAGCGAACCATCCTCACCCTGTACTTCAAGGAAGAACAGAACCTGCACGAGATCGCCGAGATTCTGGGCATACACACCACACGCGTTTGCCAGCTTAAGTCGCAGGCTGTGCTGCGCCTGCGCGCCTACGTTTTCAAGAAATGGCCCTCTACGCGGGGAATTCTCTAAATGACTGAGGAATTTCTTAAATGAGCGACCAGGAAACCAACGCCCCGACGCCGGTTGCCGCGGATGCCTCGCCGGCGGACCTAACCCCGGATGCAAGCAGCGCCGCAGCGCACCCCTCTGCTGTTCCTTCGCAAGCCGCGCCGTTACTGATGGGCGTGAAGCTTCCCATCCGTGTTCTCCTGGGACGCACGCAGCTCTGCCTCCGCGAAATTGCGCAGCTAGGAAGCGGAGCGGTGGTGGAACTGGACTGCTCCCCGGACGACCCGGTGGAGATCATCGTCAACGATAGAGTCATCGCGCATGGCGAAGTAGTAGTGGTTTCGGGCAACTACGGCGTGCGCATAACCAAGATCGCCTCGCGGCATGACGACGCGGATAAGGAGAGCGTGGCTTCTAACCTCTTCAGCCTCTCCCAAAACCTGGCGTGATGAAAATGTTCCTCACTTTGCTTCCTTACTTGACGGTAGCCGCCAATCTCGCGCTGGTGCTGGGCATCCTGCTGGGCTTGAGCCAGCGAGTGCGCCAGCTTCGCCACCGCGCCGGCCAGCAGGAAAAGGCGCTGCTAACCGAAACCGCGCGCCTGTCGGCCGAAATTGCCGGGCTGAAAGTTCACATGCTGGAGCTGGAACAAACCGGCAATTCACTGGCTTCCGGCACAGCGGCGTCCGGCTCGGCAGCGGCGAGTGGAACTAGCGTCAACAATACACTCCGTAGCAAAGTGCTCAAACTGCATCGCCTGGGCCAGACAGCCGACCGCATCGCGGGCGCCTTGCGCGTCCCCCAGGGTGAAGTGGACCTGCTGGTAAAAGTTCACAAGATCGTCATGCGCCCCTATGAGGAGGTGGTCTTAGCGCCACTGGAGGAAGAGGTTGCCGCCGGTCTGAACAGTAACGCGGATGGAATGAGGAAGCGATGATCATCAACAACAATCCGACCCCCGATGTCTCCCCATTGAATCTGGGCAACACCCAGAGCTCGTCGCGCGCCGGAGGCGCGGGATCCTTCTCACCCGCTACTACTGACAGCACGCCTGGGGATGACTCCATCGCGCTGTCAAACGCTCCCAATCTCGTTCAGCAGGCGCTCGCCTCCTCTTCATCCGCGCGCTCGGCTCGCGTGCAGGAGCTCCAGGCGATGGTGCAGAACAATCAATACCAACCCGATGCCCAGGAAGTCAGCCGCGCCCTGATCAACGCGCATCTTACGGGAGTTTAGCCAGCACGGCTTGGAATCGGTATGGAGAATGCCACGCAAAACGGCGCCCGGCAAGAATGCGGCGACGCCAGAGAATACTTCCAGGCCGCGCGCGCCGGTATGCGCCAGGTCAAGCGGCTGCTTTCGCATCCCTCAGCCGAAGCGGCCGATGAATCCGCCGAGCTCTTGCGGGATATCGAGGTTCAGTTGGGTTGCGTGGCCGCCATATTGCGGCGTAGCGGCGGCTCCAAACCCGATGCGGCAATTCGCGCCGGGGTGGAAGAGCTGCAAAACGAAGTGGCGGCGCTCGCGGCCTTTTTTGCCGGCGCCGACAAGATGCTTTCCGGCTGGCTAGATGCGCTTCGATCGCGCCGGGGCGGCTATACCGAGCGCGGGCAGGCAGCTCCTCTAACGCTGGTGGGAAAGGTGAGCGTGGAAGGATGAAACGCCATCATGGGTAATCTATTTTCGGTTTTGAATTCGGCCAGCCAGTCTCTCCAGGCATTCGAGCAGGCCATCGACGTAACGCAGAACAACGTCACCAACGCCAACAGCCCCGGGTATGCCGAACAAGTACCTCAATTAATCTCGCAGGACTTCCAGTCCATCACCGGCGTCAACTCTGGCGGAGTTAAGGAACTGACCCAGGACACCCGCAGCGTCTATGCCGACACGGCCGTGCAACAACAGTTGTCGCTGCAGGGTATGTATCAGCAGCTCCAGACGACATTGGCTCCACTGCAGAACGTCTTCGATGTATCTTCAAGCAGCGGCATCCCGTCTGCGTTGAACCAGTTGTTCCAGAGCTTCTCGGAATGGAGCACGCAGCCGACGAATGCGAATTACCAATCGGCGGTTATCGACGCGGCCCAGCAGACCGCCAGCGCGTTCCAGCAAGCCGCGGTCCAGCTCGGCCAAATCCAGGTTTCGAACGGCGACGATATTCAATCAACGGTGGCCCAGATCAATCAGGATGCCGCCGCCATCCAGACCTATAACCAAGAATTAGGCCAGAGCGATCAGCCCGACGCGGGATTGAGCGCGCAGTTGGAAAACACCTTGGAAAATCTTTCCAGCCTAGTGAATATCCAGGTGCTAAAGGGCAATCAAGGCTCGGTAACCGTGCTGCTCGGGGGCCAGACGGCGCTGGTGGAAGGCCTGCAAGTAACTACCATTCAAGCCGTGAATAACACCGCCTCGAATAACGGAAATCCCGGCGCCGCCCCCAACATCAGCATTGAAGACGGCAACGGCGACGACATCACCGGCGAGATCACATCGGGCGGCCTGGCGGGATTGCTGAACGTTCAAAACAATCTACTCCCTTCGCTGATCGGCGGCGGACAACAGGTAGGCGGTTTGAACACACTGGCGCAGGGCCTGGCCGATAGCGTCAACGCCGTGCTGGAGCAAGGTTCCACCACCAGCACGCCACCTTATCAGGCCGGGAGTCCGCTGTTCACGTACAACAACGCTGCGCCCGCTGGCATTGCCGGGACACTCGCCGTCAGCTCCACCATCACGGGCAGCCAGCTCGCGGCCGCCGATGTGGGGCCGCCGTTCGTCGCCAATGGCGCCGCGCTCACTTTGGCGGGCTTGGATTCCAGCAGCCCCGGGCCGGTGGACGGCCAGGGATTCACGCAGTATTTCAGCTCGCTGACCTCAGCCGTCGGAAACGCCGTCAGTAACGCTAACACGCAGGCCACCGCGCAATCGCAACTGGTGGCGCAAGCTCAAAGTTTGCAGCAGCAGGTTTCCGGCGTGTCCCTGGACGAAGAGGCCATTCGGTTGGTGCAGCTCCAGAGTTCGTACGATGCAGCCAGCAAAGTGGTCACGGTAGTCGACGATACACTCCAGTCACTCATAAACATGATTCCGACGTAAGGCAAAGGCGCAAATGACGAAGGAGATTTTATGATCAGCGGCTTAAATCCCGGCAACGAACAGTTTCTGGCGTCGTTGAATATTCTTCAGAATAATCTGAGCCAAGCCGACGAACAGCTCTCGAGCGGCCTGAGCGTGAACCAGGCCTCGGATGCCCCGCAGTCCATTGAGGACATCTTCGAAACCCGCGCCGAACTCGGCGAAGCCACTCAGACCTCTCAAAATCTGGCCACCATACAGGGCCAGGTTCAATCGGCAGGCAGCGCCGTCCAGAGCGCTATTGAGTTGCTGAACCAGGCGGTTTCACTTGGAACGGAAGGCGCCAGCACCAGCACCACCATCTCCACGCAGCAGGATCTGGCGACGCAGGTCCAGTCCCTCCAGGCGCAACTGGTCGCCCTCAGCAACACCGAAGTAGGCGGCGTGTACGTGTTCAGCGGCGACGCCAGCGGATCTCCGCCTTATCAGGTGGACCCCTCCAGCCCCACCGGCGTCGATCAATTGATCACGCCGCAACAGTCCACGCTACAGATTGCGGGTCCTTCGGGCGTAACGTTCCAGATCTCCATGACCGCGCAAGACTTGTTCGACCAACAGGATTCGGGCGGCAACCCAACCGCGAACAATGCCTTCGCGGCGCTCAACGGTTTGGTGCAAGCGCTGCAGAGCGGGGTCCCCGCCAATATTACGCAAGCCGTCGGGGCGCTCCAAACCGCGAGCAGCTACGTGAACAACCAGACCGGCTTCTACGGAGCCGCGGAGAATAACGTCTCGTCCGCGCTCGATCTGGCGCAGAAGTTTCAGACCCAGGATCAGACCCAACTCGGCAGCCTGGAAGACGCCAACACGGCCACTCTCGCGGTGGAAGTGACCCAAGATTCTACCTCCCTGGATGCCGCCATGTCGGCCCAGGCTCACAAGCCCACCACTACCCTCTTTGACTATCTACCCACCAACTGAGCCGCAACGTTACCGAGCGGCGACAGCCAAAAGGAGCGTAACCAGCGCGCCCGCGCTCTGGCGCGTTCTCCGCGCTTTCGCGCACTACCCTCACGTGCGCTGGCTTCTACCCCAGTACCAGGCTAATTTCACGAATTTTGCGGGCAAATCGCAAAAAAATGTTCAATTTATGTCGTGAAATGGCGATAGAAGGACGTACCCAAGCGGGCGCTCAACAGCAGCGACGGTATCGATGCCGTATACAAGATTTTGGAAAGGATTCAGTACATGTTCAAGCTTTCTGCCAACAAAATTTCCCTCGCCGCGTCCGCGCTCCTTTTGTGTGCGGCCTCCGCGCAAGCGCAAACCGAGGCGGCTTCGCCAGTCTTAGCCGCGCCTTCTTCGGTAGCGATTGCTTATCAGCTCCCGACGACGGGTTCCCCCACGAGCGTCCCGGTGGCACTCACCATCCCATCGGGCAGCGATGCTTTCGTCATTGATCCAACGACGGTGCCATTTTGGTTAACGCTAAACATTATGTCCGGTACAGCGACCACTACGCCAACGTCGCTTACTTTCGTGGCAAACCAAACCGCCGCTACGTTGGGCGCTGGTACCTACACCGCCAATGTCAGCCTGGCAGTCAGCGGTTTTCTGAACCTCACCATACCGGTAACGCTTTCCGTCGAGCCTATCGCGTCCACTTTGTCCGTGCTGTACGGCACCACGGCCCTGGTGAATGGCAGCACTCAGACTGCAACCAGTGGCGCCAATATACCGGCTTTGAACTGGGTGTACGGTTCCAGTCCCTATCCGAGCATACCCTTGACAATCCTTTCGACTGATTCCCCGGTCGCATTTACGGCCGCAGGAACGGTGACATCTCCGGCTGCGCCGTCGAACTGGCTCCAACTCAGCGCCACCAGCGGTATCGCTTACAACTTCGGAACTGGGCTTACCCTCAACTTCCTTTCGGACGTTCTCAAGAACGCGTCCGTGGGCGACACGCTTACGTCGACGCTGACCATCACCTACGGAACCACTCCCACCACCATCACCATTAACTTCACGATTAATGTCGCCCAGCCGTACGCGGCCCTGAGCGCCAGTCCGCTCTTCCCGGCTTACACACCCGTGCAAGCCTCCGGCACTCTGAAGGTGGTTGTCACAGGCTCCGGCTTCTACGCGTCGGGCGGGTCTACAACGGCAACCGTTGTCAAAATAGGCTATCCAGGCAGCGCATCGCCACTGGTTGCTCTTATTGGTCTGGGCGGCACGGGCGCGGTGAGCCTGGTGAACTCCACCACGATGATTCTTACCATTCCTTTCCAAGACGCACAATCACCAACCCCGGTTGGCATTCTCACCACGCCGCAAGCCATCACCATCAGCATCACCAGCAGCGTGACCATCAACTCGGTCCTCGAAACGCCGGTAACCACCACGCTGACCGTGACCAGCAGCCCGATTATCAACTCGGTCACCGATGCCGGTGCATTAGAGGAACCGGCGGCAGGCGTCACCCCGAAGTTCGCGCCTTACGAGTTGATCAGCATCTTTGGCAACAACTTCTGTCCGACGGCGTGCCCCACTGGCGTGGTAGCCGCTATCGGCGCCGAATCGCGCTATCCCACCAGCCTGACGGCGGGCGGCAGCGCGCTGACAGTTGCGTTCAACAACCAGTCCGGCACGCTGATCGCTAATGGCTACCTGATCTTCGCCAACGGCTCACAGATCAATGTCCTGGTTCCGTCCACCATCCTTGGCACGGGTATCACCGGACTACAAATCGTGGTCTCATCCGGTAGCAATCTCAGCAACGTCTACACCGCAGCCCCGTTGGCCACCAACCCAGGGCTCTTCACCACGGCGGCGTCGGGCCAAGGGCCGGGCGCGATCCTGAATTCGGACTACTCAGTGAACTCCTCATCCAACGCGGCTCTGGTGGGAGGCACGGTGCTGATCTATGCCAGCGGTTTGGGCATCCCGACCAGCACGTCCGTTAGCAGCACCTCCACCAAGGCGCCGGTGTTCCCCACCTCGTGTTTCTCGACGGCACTTTACGTGACTGGTGAGGGTCTCACCAGCCCCGCCACAGTCGACGGCGCGGTGCTAATTCCGACCGTTTGGGGAGTCGGTAATCTGCCTCCTTGCTTCGCGGCCAAGGGCTGGGTCACCGTCGAGATCGGTGGTCTTCCTGCCACCGTCACATATGCGGGCTGGGTGGCCGGTTCGGTTACTGGCCTCTATCAGATTAATGTCACCGTTCCCAAGGCTACTACCAGCACGTCGGCCGTATCGGTTCCGGTAACGATAACAGCTAACGGGGTATCCGCCCAGACCGGTGTAACCATGTCCGTTAAAAACTAGGCTCCGACCAGACAGCCTGGTTCCAGCTCGGCGGCGGGAGGGTGCAGTTTGGCCCCCGCCGCCGTTTTTTTTTGGCAGGTTTCTTCAATCCGGGCGCCCGCATCTTCGATACAGTAGCGGAGCCTCTGGGTAGCCGATCCGGTTACCGGGCTCTATCAGTTTCATGCCACCGTTCCGACCAAAGCTCTTCCGGTGACCTTCCGGTTGCGGTGACGGCGGGCGGGGTAAACAGCCAGGCCGGTGTAATAGTGGCAGTCCAACTAACCAGGCTCCGGCCAATTCGCCTGGTTCCAGCCGGCGGCGGGAGGGTGCGGTTTGACCTCCGCCGCCGTTTTTCTGGCATACTGAGCCGCTTCTTGCTTTCCCGCTAAGTACTTTTCCCCACAAGTTTCTTTCAATCCGGCATCGCGGATCTTCGATACGCTAGCATGGCACAATCCACTCAGATCCAGCGTCAAGGGGTTTCGCAAGTGGCAGGCAGAATCCTGGTCGCGTGGCGCAGCGGGGAAAGCGCCGGCCTGCGAGCAGGAGCTGGAGCATGCCCGCCTGGCCGCCCAGGCGTCCAACGGCACCCTGGAAAAGCCCAGCACGCTCGAAATGGAAAGGCTGGAAGCGCTTTCCGGTGTGGTTGAATCGCTGGGACGCAGGCGCGGGCAATACGCCGGCGCCGTTCGGCTACTGGAACATCTGGCGGAAGCCGGCCCCCGTGAGGTTAGCCCCGATAACTCTAGTCGATGAAGTCTTCCACCTGGAAGGCCCGCCGCTGGCCGGTGCTCACGATCTGCCCGCTGAAACTGGTAACGCCATTCAGTGTGCAAACCGCTCTGCGCTCCACAGGATGGTCCAGCCGCACGATCTGCCCTTCGCACAGCCGCAAAAGATCGCCCAGCCGCATGTCGGATCCATCCAGCCATACATCGATTGCAACCTGGCCGCCCAGGAGCAGTTCCACGGTGGCCTCCACCGATATCGCTGGTTTCCGGCTTCTCCACTGAAACCGCCGCTTCCTCCACCACTACGCTAGTGAACAGATCGGGCGGCACCAGCAGGGTGAGCTGTCCCGCCTGCTCTCCCGCCGTCAGGTCGAACCGGGCCGCAAACACCGGCGTCGGTTGCCGGCAGAATGCGCGACGGAGCGGGCTCAAACTCCAGCGTCACGGTCTCGAGCGGCGTCTTCATCAGCGTGGCCCAGCAGCGGTACGCGTCCGCAAGAATCATGCGGTATAACAGGCTGACCACTTGTAATTCGATCTCGGTTGGCTTGCGGTCCAGCGCGCCAAAGGAGCCTGCTTTCGCGCCCAAGGCGATGCCCACCAGCGGCAGGAGCACCGAGTATTCCACCACCAGAACCAGCTTGCGGTCGTCCGGGCGAACCAACGCCGAGCCCGAAGCAAGCCCGGCCGTCGGCCACTGGGAACTCGCCGAAAGAGATCTCTCCGCCGCTGGTGTGGGTAGCGGTAACCGGTGGTCCGCAGAAACGCCGAAAGGCTGATCGTAAGCTCCCGGGCGAGCGTTTCGTTGGCCAGCCGCACCAGCTCGCCAGACACCCCTTGCAACTTGCTGCTGACCCGGAACTCGGCCTTGGTCAAATTGGATTCCGGATTCGATTCCATGAGGAGGCTAACCGTAAGTCTTAGAATCGGCTGGCTCCGGCAAACACTTTACCTTCGGGGACTTAACTCACTGAATCTATCCCAAAAACCGTAAATCTTGGTTCGGAATCGTCGATAGACCAACGAGTCGCGGCCTGCGCGCGATGCGGTGAATTCTGGCTTCTGGACATATGATCAAGCTCACCAGGTTGAACCACGTTCCGCTCATCGTGAATGCCGACCTGATTGAGCACGTCGAGGTCACCCCCGATACCGTTGTGGCCCTTACCACCGGACAGAAATTCATGGTTCTCGAATCGGCCGAAGAGGTGGTGGACAAGGTCATCCAGTATCGGAAGGCTCTCCTGAGTTCGGCGGCGCATTGTCCTCTGAAGATTAGCGACATGACGGAGCGACGAGATCGCGGAGCACGCCGAAGCGGGCCACCAACCCGGCCGCTTCGTGGGGCAAGTAGAGGAACTGCATGGCAAACAACGGAGAGCGCAAGAAGCCATCCAGCCGGCCGGATATAGCAACTCTGGGAGGGTTGCTGCTGGCGGGCGGCGGCATTCTGGGCGGTCTCCTCATCGAGGGCGGCAAGCTGACCGACATCACCCAGGTCACCGCGCTCATGATCGTGCTGGGCGGCACCATCGGCGCGGTGATGGTAACCACGCCGTTGAAGACCTTAATCCGCGCCGCGAAGTATCTGGGAACGGTCTTCTTCGAAAAAGCGGAGGAGCCACAGCAGGTAATCGAGGAAATCATCTCCTACGCCACCAAGGCGCGCAAAAACAGCATCCTTTCGCTCGAGTCGGATCTGGAGAACATCGCCGATCCTTTCCTGCGCAAGGCGCATTTCATTGACCGTGGACGGCACCGATCTGCAGGAACTGCGCAAGATGATGGAGCTGGATCTGGATCTGCAACAGCGCAGCGGCGAGTCGGTGGCCAAGGTTTACGAATCCGCCGGCGGTTACGCTCCCACAATCGGCATCATCGGCGCGGTGCTGGGCCTGATCCAGGTGATGAAACATCTGGAGAACATCGAAGAGGTGGGCCGCGGAATCGCCGTCGCATTTGTGGCCACGGTGTACGGCGTAGCGTCCGCGAATCTGTTTTTCCTGCCGGCCGCCAACAAGATCAAAGCGCGCTTGCACGAAACGCTGCACATCAAGGAACTGATGCTGGAAGGCGTCTGCAGCATCGTGGAAGGGATGAACCCCAAGCTGATTCGCATCAAATTGAATGCTTTCGCCGAGGGCGAAGCCGAAGCGCCGCAAAAGGCCAAAGCGGCGCCTGCGGCGAGGACCGCGGCTGCACAGGGATAAATGGACGCGCAGGGATTAGGCTGACGCTATGCCCAGGAAACACGCCCCGGAGCCCGAAAATCACGAGCGCTGGCTGGTATCCTACGCCGATTTCATCACCCTGCTGTTTGCCTTTTTCGTCGTGATGTTCGCTTCGTCGCAGACCGACAAGGCGCGCGCCAAGCAAGTTTCCGAAGCCGTCGAAAAGGCGCTGGACAATGGACACTCCATCAGCGTGCCGGCGGCGGTGGCCAAAGTTCTGGGCGGCACCGTGGACGACAAAGGGCAAGGCAACGCCATGATGAAAGGCCCGGGCGGCGCGCAGCATGCCCTCAAGGATGCCCCGCCGGACAGCGTGATCGAGCTGATGCCGTCGCTGGAGCGCCTGAACAAGGAACTGGCCACCGAGATCCAGGAGGGCAAGCTCGAAATCCGGATGGAGCCGCGCGGCCTGGTGATCAGCTTGCGCCAATCGGCCTTCTTTTCTTCGGGCACCGACGCGCTGGATCAGGCCAACCTGCCCACCATGAAGAAACTCGCCGAGCTCATCGCGACGCTTCCCAATTCCATTCAGCTGGAAGGACACACCGACTCCATCCCCATCCATAACGACGCGTTTCAAGAGCAATTGGGAGCTTTCCTGCGCCCGCGCCATCGCCGTGCTGGAAACCTTCTGCGGCACTTTCGAGCTGAGCCGGACGCGCTTTTCCGTGGTCGGCCGGGCCGATACCGTCCCCATCGATTCCAATGAGACCCCGGAGGCCGCGCCCGCAACCGCCGCGTGGATGTCGTTATCCTCAACAGCCTGAAGATCGAGCACGCGGACCAGACCGCCACGACACCATCGGCACGCCCAAGCCCTCTCCCCCTGCGCGTAGTGACGATCTTTCGACGGTTCCGGCCGGCATGCAAAAAAAATCGGAAAAACCGTGAAAAATCGTCCGCGCATCATCGAAAAGAGTACTGCACGCTGAGCAAGGCGTGACTTCGGCGAGAAGCCGAGAAAAGGACGAAAGAGGAATCAAATTATGTTACCACTTTCACTTCAAACTAACGTCACGTCACTGTTCGCCCAACAACAACTCAAGACGAACGACAACGCTGAAAGCAACACGATTGAGCAGTTGACCTCCGGTTATCGCATCAACTCCGCGGGAAACGATGCCGCCGGCCTCGCCGTTGCCAATGAATTACAGGCCAACATCACCGAGCTGCAACAGGGCGTTATCAACGCCGCCAACGGAAACAGCATCCTGCAGATCATGGATGGCGGTCTGAACAACATTTCTAACCTTCTGGACCGCTTGCAGACCTTGGCCACCGAGTCGGCCAGCGGAACGTTCGAAGGCGACCGCACCACGCTGAACAGCGAGTTCCAGTCGGTGCTGGGTGAAATTACGCGCCAGGCCGGCAACATCGGCTTGGCATCGGGTGGAACCACGTCGAACACCGGAACCATCGGTTCTTCGCAGTACAACACCACTCCGCTCGACGATCTTCATCGGCGGCGGCGACACCGGCGTCGCGACCGACGACCAGGTCACCGTCGACTTAACCAATGGCGGCGCGGGCGGCGTCACGGTTACCGGCGTGGACGCCACCGGACTCGGCTTAACCGGTTCGGACGTGCTGAACGCTGGCCGATGCGACCACCGCTTTGGGGCTGGTTCAGACCGCCATCAGCGACCTCGGCAGCATGCAGGGAGCGGTGGGCGCGGGCGAAAACCTGCTGAATTACGCCACCACGCTGGCCAACTCCCAGATCACGAACTTGACGGGCTCGGAAGCCTCCATCAAGGACGCCAACATCGCCGCCGATGCATCGAACCTGGCCCAGGAGCAGACCCTTCAGCAGTCCTCCATCGCCGCCTTGGCGCAAGCCAATTCCATGCCGCAAGCGGTACTGAAGCTGCTGCAGTAGTACTCGCCAGGCTTAAAGCTAAGAACGATCTGGGCCGATCTTAACCCGAGAACGGCCCAGTTTCGTATTTCGCTGAGAGGTTAGCCATGAGCAGCAAGCAGCCTCGAGCAACGCCCTGACGTCCATCGCCCCGCAGACCACCACCACGGGAACGAGCAGTTTTGCGGCGGACTCTGCAGGCCTCGGTCACCAGGGCGCTGGAGATCGCCGCGCTTCCCATGGAGGCTCTCCAGGCCGGATCAGTCCACAATCAGCGGAGAGACCAGCGAACTCAGCACGCTGAGCGGCCTTTTTAACAGTCTGCAAACCGCCCTGCGGGACCATCTCCTCGGGAACCGGCAGCAGCGCATTGCAAGCTACCGTGGGCGATCCAGTCCGTGCTTTCGGCGCAGTGTCACCGGCAGCCCTCTGGCAGGCACTTACACCGTCCAGGTGTTGAAGACCCGGGTTCTTCCTCCAGCGCGATCAGCAACTCCGCGACTCCGGTTACCGATCCCACCACCCAGGACATCAGCCCCAGCACTTCGTTCACCCTGACCGTAGGCACATCCACCTACACCGTCACCGCGGACGACCTGAACGACTTAGCGGCGCGCCATCAACGCCAGCGGAGCGCCGGTGCAGGCAGTGGTGGTGAATCTGGGAAGTCCCGAGGCGCCCAATTACCAGCTCAGCCTCCAAAGCACCACTTTGGGAGATGTCGCGCTGCAGCTCAACGACGGCACGAACAATCTGTTGAGCCCCCTGAACACCGGGGCCGACGCCATCCTATACCGTGGACGGGGAGCCGGCGCCTCCGGCATTGCCCATCTCGACCGATTCTTCCACGGTAACCATCGCACCGGGACTGAATGTCACCCTGCAGGCGGAGGGCACCACCACCGTCACCGTTGCCTCCAGCCTGAGCTCGGTATCGAGCGAACTTTCCTCCTTCGTCAGCGCCTATAACGCGGCCTTTGCCGAAGTGGAGAAAAACACCGGTCAGAACGGCGGCGCGCTGGTGGGCGACAGCAGCGTGCTCGACATGCAGCAGGCGCTGACGCAAATGATCAGCTACAGCGGGTCTAGCGGTTCCATCACGTTCCCTGGCGCAACTGGGCGTCGAGTTCACCCAGCAAGGCACGCTGACTTTCGACCCGACGGCCCTGGACGGGCTTGAGCCAGTCGCAGATCAGCGACGCCCTCACATTTCTGGGCAGCTCCAACCAGCGGCTTCCTCCAGTACGCCAACAATACCCTGGACAGCATCACGGATCCGACCAGCGGGCGTGATTGAGACGGATACGCAATCGCTCCAGAGCCGAAAACACGCAGGATCAGACCGAGATCACCAACGATCAGGCGCAGCTAACCCTGCTGCAGACCAGCTTGAATTCGCAGATGGCGCAGGCCAATGCGCTCATCGCAAGGCTCCAGAACCAGACTACGTTCCTGCAGGGCTTGTTCCAGGCGGATACCAGTAACAATCCCAATGCCTCAACCGCTTGATGACCTGGCGCGCGAGCTTCGCGCCGGCGGTGCTTGCCAGCGATCACGAAAAAGCCACGCGCCTGACGGTGGAGTACATCGAAGCGTTGCGCCAGCACTGGATGCTGCTCACCGCCGAGGAGCGCGCCCGATCCTCCATTCCCAAGCAATCGCTCGAACTTCTCACGTGGGTTCGCGACATGACTTTCATGCAGCAGGCGATGGCCGCCGAGCAGCTTGCAGTAGTGGAAGGGGCTAAGCGCCGCCTCACGGCTCGTGCCCTCTATCTCCAAGCCGCCGGGCTCGACGCGTAGCGCTAAACTCCGGAACTAAGAACTCGATCGGCCGTCGAGATCTCAACGCTGGGCGTCACGGTTCAAACACCTTAGCCCGACAAGTTCCTGATAATCGCCGCTGCCCCGCGTGGCATCCCGATTGCTGTCCGATTGGCTTCATGCTGGACAACGTCGGTGCGGGCATCGAGCAATACATGAATCTGGTGAGCGCCCGCCAGAAACTGGTGGCCTCCAACATCGCCAATGCCGACACGCCCGGATACCAGACCAAAGACATCGACTTTGAACGCGAGTTGCAAAGCCAGATGGCGGGTTCCAAGCCTAATGTGATCGAAGTCTCCGGCCTGAAGAACAAGAACGACGGCAACAACGTGGACGTAGACCGCGAAGCGCGCCTGCTGGCGGAGAATGCTCTGCGCTTCAGCGTGGCGTCCAGCCTGGCGCATTCGGAAATCAGCACCCTTCGCACCGCTATCCAGGAAGGAGGTAAGAGCTCTTGAGCCTCTTCTCAAGCCTGTCGGTCAGCGCTTCTGGAATGGCGGCGCAGCGCGCGCGAACCGAAGTGTTGGTGGAGAACCTGGCCAACTCGGAAACCACGCGCACCCCGGAAGGCGGCCCGTATCGCAGAAAAGACGTGGTGTTCGCCGAGGACAGTTCCATCGGATCGTTCTCTTCCCAGATGGACTCCATGCTCGGTCCCGCTCTGTCGGGCGTGACGGTGAGTGAAGTGGCCGTCGACGACAGCGCGCCCGAGATGCGCTACCAGCCCGGCCATCCGGACGCCGACAAGGACGGCTACGTGGCGTACCCGAAAATCAACCCGGCGGAAGATATGGTGGATTTGCTGGGCGCCTCGCGAGGTTATGAAGCCAACGTGGCGGCCATCTCGGCCGTAAAAGACATGATTAACAAATCTCTCGATCTCTTCCGCGCATGAACATGTCACCAATTACTTCAGTTTCGATGATCGCGACGCAGCAGGCGGCGCCTGTGGATGCCACTAGCGCGGCCGGCGGCACAGGCGCGTTTCAATCCATGCTGGAAGGAATGATCGGGCGCGTGGAACAATCTCAGACGCAAGCCACTCAGGCCGCCCAGAATTTCTTGAGCGGAGGCGACGAGGAACTGCATTCGGTGGCGCTGGCGGCGCAGCGCGCGGACTTGCAGTTCAATCTGTTCCTGCAAGTGCGGAACAAGGCCGTATCGGCCTACCAGGAGATCATGCGGATGCAGGTCTGACGCGTGAATTTCCGAAAGCTCATCGCCCTCTAGCGCAAGAAAATGGATCAGGCCAAGAAACTTCTCGGAGCGCTCACAGCTCGCCAGCTTGCCACCATTGCCATCGTGGCGATCGCGGTAGTGGCAGGTGTGCTGGGCTTGTTGCGCTGGGAACGCGAGAGCGGACTTAAGCCGCTCTATACCGGATTGGCGCCGGAGGACGCCAGCGCCATCGTGCAAAAGCTGCGGGAAGCCGGAGTGGACTACAAAATCGTCAACAATGGAACCGAGTTGCTGGCGCCGGAGGACAAAGTCCCGGAGCTGCGCCTGCAAATGGCCGGGCTGGGGCTGCCGAAAACGGGACGCATCGGATTCGAAATCTTCGACAAAACGAATTTCGGCATTACCGATTTCGCCGAGCATGTGAACTATCGGCGCGCGCTGGAAGGCGAACTGGAACGATCGATCATGGCGATTTCGGACGTGCAGCAGGCGCGGGTGCACGTAACGCTGCCCAAGGATTCGGTATTCACCGACGCCCGGGAGCCAGCCAAAGCCAGCGTGCTGGTGGGCCTGCGGCCGGGAACGCGGCTGTCCTCGCCCAACGTAATTGCAATCACGAATCTGGTATCGAGCGCGGTGGAGGGTCTGGTGCCCGAGTCCGTCTCGGTGGTGGACATGAGCGGAAATCTTTTGAGCCGGCCGAGGCGCGCGGGTTTAGCGGACGGCGCCGAGAACACCGAAGCGGGGCTGGAATACCGGCAAGCCGTGGAACACGATATTGCGGCCAAGATCAACAGCACGCTCGAACCGCTGCTGGGTCCCGACAAGTTTCGCACCGGTGTGTCGGCCGATATCGACATGACCAGCGGGGAGCAGAGCGAGGAGACGTTCGATCCTTCCAAATCGGTGATGACCAATTCGCAGAAGACGGAAGATTCGAGCGGTACCACGCGCATTGGCCCCGGTATTCCGGGAACCGCCGCGAATCTTCCGCCGCAGCAAACCACTCTTTCGAACGCGCAGCAACCCACTCCCCCGGCTCCCACCCCGCCGGCCGGCACGCAGCCCGCGCAGCAGCCTGGACAATCCGGCCAAGCCGCGGGCACACAGAGCGCGGCGCAAACAACGCCTCCGCGCACGGGCGGCAATTCCACCACGTCCACCCGGCGCTCGGAGAGCATTAATTATCAAACCAGCCGGATCACGAAACACTTGAAGCTTCCTCAAGGCGCCGTCAAACGATTGTCGATCGCGGTGCTGGTGGATCAGGGCTCCCGGATGGAAGGACAAGGCGCGCAGGCCCACCGTGTGGTGATTCCGCCGGACACGGAGAAATTGAAGGCTATTCAAACGCTAGTAGGAACTTTGGTTGGCTTGGACACCATGCGCGGCGATCAGCTGACCGTGGAGGCGCTTCCGTTTGACAACAGCATGAACCTGGATCCGGGGTCGCTGGGAGCGCCGGGCGCTCAGAAGAAGCCGGACGAAGTATTCTCCATCGAAACACTGAAAAAGAAGCCCGCGCTGCTATGGGGATCGGTGGGAGGCCTGGTGTTGGTGATTGGCCTGCTGGCCTTCGTCCTGGCAAAAATGATGGGCGGCGGCAAAGGCGGCGCGAGCGTGGAGACCCGCGAGGCTTTGCCGGTGGTGGATACTTACGCTGGTTTGCCGGGCGGGCCCAGCCGGAGCGGCCGCCTCGCTGGGCGAGCCTTCCCGTTTGCCCGCGCTGATGCCGTCGCGAACCGAAGTGCTGCTCACACAACTCCAGGAAAACAGCCGCAATAATCCGGAAGCCTGGGCCAATATTCTGCGAGGCTGGCTGGCCGAAGAGGAAACGCCTTAAATGGAGACGAACTAATACGCCGCTATGCCCGCAACAGAAAGCACTTCCAGCAAAATCACCGGGCCGCAAAAGGCCGCCATACTTCTGGTGGCTCTCGGAGACAAAATCAGCGGCGAAGTAATGAAGCAGTTGAACGACGAAGAGGCCAAGGCCATCAGCAAGGCCATCGCGCGGTTGGACAAAGTGACGCCCAGCCAGACCGAATCGGTTCTGGAAGAGTTTTGCCAATTGACCCGGACAAAACGGCGGCCGCGGCGGCTTCGATTACGCCAAGCGCGTGCTCTCGAACGCTTTCGGACCGGAAGGCGCCAAGCGCATCGCCGACCATCTTCCGCGCACCGGAGCACGCTTAACAAGAACCTGGAGTCCCTGCAGAAGGCGGATCCGAATCAGCTAAGCCGCTTCATCGAAAATGAGCATCCGCAGACCATCGCGCTCATTCTTTCGCATCTTTCCCCCTCGCAAGCGGCCTCGCTGCTGGCCACGCTGCCGGTCCCGCTGCGCTCCGATGTGACGCTGCGGATCGCGCAATTGGACCGCGTTTCGCCGGACGTTGTGGCGCGCATTTCCGTCGTCATCAGCGAAAAGCTGAAGACGCTGGGCGAAGTGAAAATGGAATTGCACGGCGGCCCGCGCTCGGTGGCGGAAATCCTGAACCGCATGGAAGGCGCGATGAGCGACGAGATCCTGGCCAACATGCAGGACGAGCAGCCGCTGGTGGACGCGATTCGTCATTACATGTTCACCTTTGACGACCTGCTGCTGATCGACACCATGGCGATGAAGGAAGTGGTGGGTAAGATCGACCGCAAACTGCTGGTGGTGGCGTTGAAGGGCACCAGCGATCAGTTGAAGAATCAATTTCTGCAATGCATGTCGCATGCGCGGCGCGGAGATGCTGCGGGAAGACATGGAAGCCGCGGGGCCGGTGCGCATCCGCGACGTGGAGCGGCGCAGCAACAGATCCTGGCCGTGGTGCGGCAACTGGAGAGCGAAGGCACACTGAGCCTGAAGGGAGGCGGCGGCGGCGAATATGTCGTCTAAGGTGGGCGGGAGCGAGATTCTGGGAGACCAACGTCCTAAAAGCGGGGAGGCATCGCTCGCTACCCCGATGTTGTGGCGCATGGTTGCGGCGGTGAGCGACCCGCGTCGAAAAAGCCAGGCCGAGGCGGAGCGCGAAGCCGCCCGGAAGCTGGATCAATCGCGGCGCGAAGGCTACGCCGAAGGCCTGGCGGCCGGACGCCAGCAAGCCGAAGAGCAGTTTCGTCCCGCCGTGCAGGGGCTCGCGGAGACGCTGGACGGGCTGGCCCGGCTGCGGGAAAGCATTCGCGAGGAAACCATCCAGGACCTGGTGCATCTGGCCATCTCGATCGCCGCGCGCGTCATTCATCGCGAAGTGGCCGTGGATCCGGACGCGCTGGCAGGGCTGATCCAAGCGGCTTTTTCGAAGTTGCAGTCGCGCGAGATCAACCGCGTGCGCATGCATCCGACGCTGGAAGGGCTGGTTCGCAAGCTGCTGGAACAGGCCGGCGCGCCGAAGAACCTGGTGGTTTTGCCCGATCCAAGCCTCAAGCCCGCCGAAGTCTTCTTCGAGACAGTCGCAGGGCATCCTGGACGCATCGGTAGAAACGCAGCTGCGCGAGATCGAGCGCGGGCTGATCGACAAGTTGGAACGATAGGATGGCGCCGCCCAGTACATCGATCCGGGAGTTGGTCTCGCAAGTTCCCGGCATGGAAGTGCTGCCTTGGATCGGCGAAGTGACCGAGATGGTGGGGCTGCTGATTGCCTCGCGCGGTCCGGTGGTTTCGATCGGCGATTTCGTGGAGGTGCGGACCGGCTTCCGGCCGTTCCATTCGCTCGCAGGTGATCGGATTTCGCAATGATCGCGTGCTGTCCATGCCGCTGGAAGAGACCGATGGCCTGCAGCCGGGCGATCGCGTCGATTGCCCGCCGCGACGATGCATTGCTGCGAGTGGGACCGGGGCTGCTGGGCCGGGTGCTGGATGGATTCGGGCGCCCCATGGACGATGGCCCGCCGGTGCGCGCCGCAACGGCCTATCCGTTATACGCCGCGCCGCCCCAACCTCTGGATCGCGAACACATCGTGGAGCCGCTGGTCACCGGGATTCGCGCCATCGATGGTCTGCTGCCTTGCGGCAAAGGGCAGCGCGTCGGAATCTTCGGCGGCAGCGGCGTCGGCAAGAGCACTTTGCTGGGCATGATGTCGCGGCACAACGACGCCGACGTCAGCGTGATCGCGCTGGTGGGCGAGCGCAATCGCGAAGTGCGGGCGTTTCTCGAAAATGAACTGGGACCGGAAGGCCGCAGCCGTTCGGTGGTGGTGGTGGCCACATCGGATCGGCCGGCGCCGTTGCGCATCCGCGCCTGCTTCGTGGCTCTGGCGGTGGCCGAATACTTTCGCGATCAAGGCAAGAACGTGTTGCTGGTGGTGGATTCCGTCACTCGCCTGGCGATGGCGCAGCGCGAGATCGGGCTGGCGGCCGGCGAGCCGCCCAGCCAAAAAGGCTACACGCCGTCGGTGTTCGCGCTGTTGCCCAAGATCTTCGAGCGGTCGGGACACTTCAAGAAGGGTTCCATCACCGGCTTCTTCACCGTTTTGGTGGAAGGCGACGATTTCAACGAGCCCATCTGCGACGCGGTGCGCGGCATTCTGGACGGGCATTTCATCCTGTCGCGCGAACTGGCGGTAGCCGGACACTATCCGGCGCTCGACATCCGGCAGTCCATTAGCAGGCTTACTTCGAAGATTGCGACGCCCGAGCAGCGCGGGCATTTGCAGAAACTGCGCGAAGCGCTGGCGTTGTATCACGATTCTCAGGATTTGATCCAACTGGGCGCATATGTGCGCGGGAACCAATCCGAAGCTGGATGCGGCCATCCGCTGCCGTCCGGAGATTCTGGATTTCCTGAAGCAGGACGCCCACACCTTCTGCCCGCTGCCGCGAAACGCTGGAGCGTTTGGGCAAGCTGGCGCTGGCGCTGGGGTAGAGAGAGATTAGGCGATGGCGCGCTTTCAATTCTCGCTCGAAAAAGTTCTCCGTTGGCGCGTGGTGGAACTGACCGCGCGAAGAGGCCAAGCTGAAGGCGCTGGTGCAGCAACAGCTCCATCTGCAGACGCTGCTGGCTGAAGTGAGCGCCGAGCGATCGAACCTGATTTCCTCCTTGGGCAGCATGCCCGACTTGCGGGGCGACGACCTGCGTACATTGACCGCCTGCGGCCTGCGGCTGCGCCGGAATGCAGAAAATCTGGCGCAACAGCTCCTGCGATGCGGGCGCGAACTGGCCAAACAACGGAGGAAGTACAGCGAGGCCAAGCGGCGCGTGCGGCTGCTCGAAGAGCTGAAGGATCGCAGGCTGCAGGAGTGGAAATACGAGGAAGCCGCGCTGCTGGAAGAGCTCGCGTCCGAGTCGTTTCTCGCCAACTGGAATCGCGAGCGCATATAGAGTTAGCGTCCCGCTACAACGTGATATGCTCGTACGGGACTCACTGTAGTCACCAAGCTTACATAAAGGGAGAAGCAAACGAAGATGAAGAGTACCGACCGCATTCTTACCACCCATGTCGGTAGCCTGCCCAGGCCGCAGGAAGTGGTCGATCTCTTGTTCGCGCAGGATCGCGGTGAAGCTGTTGATAGCGCGAAGTTTGATGCCACGATACGCAGCCGCTGTCGCCGATGCCGTCAATAAGCAAGCCGCATGCGGGCCTGGATATCGTGAGCGACGGCGAAATGGGAAAGATCAGCTATGCGACGTACATCCGCCATCGGCTGACTGGTTTTGAGCCGGGCAACGTGCCCCGCGCCACGCCGCAGGATCAGGACGATTATCCCGCAGTATCGCGACAGGATCGCGGCATCGGGCGCCACGCCGAAGTATCATCCGGCCCGATTTGCAAAGGGCCGATCAAGGTGAAGAGCCTGGAGCCGCTGCACGCAGGACATCGCGCGCTTCAAGGACGCGTTGTCGAAGGCGCAGGTCACCGATGGTTTCATGACCGCGGTTTCGCCCGGCACCATCGCGGTTTTCCAGCCGAACGAGTATTATCCGACGCACGAAGCGTATCTGGAAGCGCTGGCCGAAGCGATGCGCAGCGAATACGAGACCATCGTGAACTCGGGCCTGATCCTGTCGGTGGATTGTCCGGATCTGGCGATGGGGCGGCACATCAAGTTTCGCGGCGTGGACGACGACGAGTTCCTGCGAAATGCGGAGCTGCAGGTGGAGGCGATGAATCACGCGCTGGCGAACGTTCCGGCGGATCGGACGCGCATGCACATTTGCTGGGGTAACTACGAGGGGCCGCACACGCGCGACATCCCTGGCTTCAAGGTGCTTCCGGTGGCGCTAAAGGCCAAGCCCGCAGGCGCTGCTGATTGAGGGCGCGAATCCCCGGCACGAGCACGAATGGGAACTGTGGAAGAGCATCAAGCTGCCGCAGGACAAGGTACTGGTTCCGGGCATGATCGGGTCCAGTACCAACTACGTGGAGCATCCCGACCTGGTGGCGCAGCGAATTGCGCGCTATGCCGAGATCGTAGGGCGCGATCATGTGATGGCCGGTACCGATTGCGGATTCGGCACGTTCGCCGGGTTCGGCGCGGTGTATCCGGACATCACATGGCTGAAGCTGAAATCGTTGGCCGACGGCGCGAGGATTGCTTCGCGAAAGTTGTGGGGCAAAGCCGGGTCGGCGAACTAATACCGCGCCTGTCCGGCGCCGCAGTTACTGTTGTTTGGCTGCGCCGCCGGTTTCGCGAGCCAGACGCACTTTCGCGTCTTCCAGCTTCTTCTGAACCTTGGCGAGTTCGGCGTGATCCAAGTCACTGGGCGGACCGGCTTGATACTCCCGAACCGAGCTTTGCCACTGCGCGATGGCTTCGCGGATCTTGCCTTCCTTGAAGTACACTTCGGCCAGGTGATCGTGTACGGTAGGGTCGCGCGACATGTAGCGCAGGGCTTCCCGCAGCTTGTCCTCAGCTTCGGGAAGCTTATTGAGCCGGAAATAAACCCAACCCAGGCTGTCCAGGTACGCGCCGCTGTTGGGCTCATGCTGCACGGCCTTGCTGACCATATCACGCGCTTCCTCCAGCCGGATGTTGCGGTCCGCCAGCATATATCCGAGATAATTGAGGGCGGCGTCGTTGTCCGGATTCAGTTCCAGCACTTTGCGAAATTCCGCTTCCGCGGACTGATAGTTTTTCTGACGCTCGAACATGGCGCCACGACGGAAGGCGACGGTTTGCTTCTCTTCGCTGGTTGTGGAAAGACTCCCGGCGGCATCCAGCACCTTGGCCATTTCGGCAAAGTTTTTGGCCTTCTCATAGATGTCGGCCAGGGTCAGGTTCACTTCCCGGTCGTTCTTGCCGTCCGCGAGGCGGCGGGCTTCGGCGACCGCGGCATCGGTCTTTCCCAGGTCCGATAAAACGGTAGCGCGCTCGGCGGACACGGTGCGATCCTTGGGGTACTTCTTCACGGCGGCGTCGGCTTCCGCTTCGGCCTTGGCATAATCCTTGGCTTCGCGGTAGGTCTCTATGATCTCGGCCTGCGCGCGCCCCGCGCCATCGGGGTCAAGATCGGTCAGCTGGCGGAAGGTATCCACGGCCGGGCCGAACTGTTCACTGGTTCGCTCCAGTTCGCCCAGACTCGAAAGCAGGAAGCTCCTGCTGGCCTTTTCGGACGCGCTATAGCTCTTCTTGGCGGTGGCGTCCAGGATGCCTTTCAAGGTCTTGATGGCATCTGGAATCTTGCCCTCGGCTTCCAGCAAGTTCACGTCATTGTACTGGACTTCCAGATCGTTGGGATCCATCTCCTTGGCTTTGTCCGCCGCTTCGCGGGCCTTGGCGAAATCCCGCTTTTGCCGGTAGATCTGCGATATGCGTAGTTCGGCCTTAATGTCCTTCGGATCCTCGGCAACGGCCTCCTGGTAGAGCTTCAAGGCGTCGTCCAGCTGATTGGAAAGCAGCAGATCTTCGGCCAAAGCCAGCTTCAGCTCCGTATTGCCCTGCTGTTGATCGAGCGCGCGCCGCAGCATCTCCGCCGCCAGCGAATAGTCCTTCAACTGCTCGTACACATTGGCGAGGCTGGTAAGGCTGCGGGGATTGGGGTCCTTATCCGCTACTTTGCGCAGCATGTCGGCCGCGGCTTTGTTGTCGCCGAGATCGGCATACACGGTGGCCAGGCCTGTCATGGCGTCTTCGTTGTCGGCATCCAGCTCCAAGGCTTTTTTATAGGCGGCCATCGCTTCGGTGGAGTTCATGAGCGCCTTCTGCAGGCGGCCCTGCATGATCCAACTTTCGACGTCCTTGGGATCGGCCTCCGTGATTTTCTGGTATTGCTCGATGGCCTTCTTCACCATGTCGGTGTCGATCTGATTGGCCTGCGAATCGCCAATCAGGTGGGTGTAGATACGGGCCAGCAGCCGGCGCGAGTTCAAATCGGTGGGGTTCTGCTTGAGCGCGTCTTCGGCGTCCAGCACCGCTTCGCGCAACCGGCCGGATTGAATGTATAAGTCCGAGAGTTCTTCAGCGATAAAGGTGGCGCTGGGGTCGGCCTTGAGCGCGGCGCGGTAGGCTTCGGCGGCCTTGCTGAAGTACTCGCCACGGTTGCCATAAGCCGCCGCTAGTTCCGCGTAGAGATGGCCCAGGGAGTAGTTGTAATACGCCGCGGCTTTGTCAAGTTGTCCGGAAGATGACGCGGGAGCGGGAGCTTGTGGGGCGGGGGCAGCTTGTTGGGCGAAGGTAGCCTGTTGGCTCAAGGCCAGAGTAGCTACAGTCAGGAGACAGGGGAGGCTTGCCAACCGGCGCATGGGGATCATCAAAGAAGGCTCTCTTTCCCATTCCCGGATCGCTCGATCCAGGGACAGACGGACTCGCTTTTAGTATAACCCCGAACGACGGAAGTGGTCGCGGAAGGCGTACCATAGGGAATTCACCGGGCGGAAATGGCGTCTCGAAAACCGATTAGTCACCCAATCACTTACCGAGATGCGGGAGTCAGCATCGACGAAGCGGACCGCGCGGTTTCGCTCATCCGGAAGCATGCCCGGGGCACCTTCACGCGCTCCGTTTTAACGGATATCGGCAGTTTCGGCGGCGGCTACCTGCTCTCCGGCTGGAAGAATCCGGTGCTGGTGAGTTCGGCCGATGGCGTGGGGACCAAGGTGAAGATCGCGTTCCTGACCGGGCGGCACAACACCATCGGCGAAGATTTGGTGAATCACTGTGTGAACGACATCGCGGTGCAAGGCGCGGTCCCGCTGTTTTTTCTGGATTATTACGCAGTCGGAAAGCTGGACGCCGAAGTGGCGGGGCAGGTGATCGAGGGTGTGGCGCGAGGGTGCCGCGCGAACGGCTGCGCGCTGATCGGGGGCGAAACGGCGGAAATGCCGGGGCTGTACCAGGCCGGCGAATACGACCTGGCTGGGTTTATCGTGGGCGCGGTGGAGCGCAAACAGATGCTCACGGGGGCGGGGATTCGCGCCGGCGACGTCCTGCTGGGCCTGCCATCGAACGGACTGCACACCAATGGTTATTCACTGGCGCGCAAGCTGCTGTTTGAGACGGCGCAGCGTCCGCTGACTGGCGCGCTGGCCGATGAACTGCTAAAGGTGCATCGCAGCTACCTGAAGCCGATCCGCGCTTTGATCGACGCCCGCATGCTGAAGGGCGCGGCGCACATCACCGGCGGCGGCATCACCGATAACACTCCCCGGATTTTGCCGGAGGGTTTGGCGGCGCGCGTGGATGTTTCCAGTTGGACCATTCCGCCTTTCTTTGAGGAGCTGCGGGCGATCGGCAACCTGGATGTGGCCGATTATCGGCGAACCTTCAACCTGGGGGTGGGGATGATCCTGGTTACCGGCAAGCGGAATCTGGGAAAGGCGCGGGCGCTGTTGAGCGGCCTGGGCGAGGCATGCTTCCAGATGGGCGAAGTGGTGGAAGCGCGCGGACCACGCGTGGAGTATGTGTGAAACGGCTGGGCATCCTGCTTTCTGGCCGGGGCTCGAATTTCGAGGCAATCGCGGAAAACATCGCGCGGGGAAAGCTGGACGCGGAAATCGCGTCGGTTATTTCCAATCGCGCGGAGGCTCGCGGAATTGAGATCGCAAGGGAGCGCGGATTGCCCGCCGTGGCGCTGGCTTCGAAAGGCGTCGAGCGCGAAGAGTATGACCGGCGCCTGGTGGCCGAACTTCAGGAGCGTGGGGTGGAACTGGTGTGTCTGGCCGGCTTCATGCGGCTGCTGACGGCGGAGTTTTGCCGGGCATTCCCGCTGCGCGCGTTGAATATTCATCCATCCCTGCTGCCCGCTTTTCCGGGCCTGGATGCCCAGAAGCAGGCGCTAGAGCATGGCGTCAGGATCAGCGGCTGCACGGTGCATTTTGTCGACGAACAGTCTGGACGCCGGCCCGATTATTTTGCAGGCTGCCGTGCCGGTGCTGGAGGACGACACCGCGGAGGCGCTGGCGGCGCGGATCCTGGTGGAAGAGCATCGGATCTACAGCGAAGCGATCGGGATTATTCTGTCGGGACGCTGGCGTATTGAGGGTCGGCGCGTGGTGGCGGGCTGATGATGTTGAGAAAACTCGGGCGCGCGCTGCTTCCTACCTGCCGTTACCTGATGCAAACCGAGGTGCATGTATTCGCATTTGCCGTCTCGGCGGGATTGTTGCTGTCCTTCTTTCCGTTTCTCACGGTCATGCTCTCGATATGCCGGTACGTTTTGAAATGGAAAGCTGGCGTGAGCGCGGTGTACTTTGCCTTAGACGACTATTTCCCGGACGCGTTCGGGCAATTCATCCGGCGAAATTTCGACGTAACGGTGGCCTCGCGCGGTCCCGTTCAGGTTGTTTCGCTGGTGCTGTTGTTCTTCACCGCCAGCGGAATTTTTGAGCCGTTGGAAGTGGCGCTGAATCGCGTTTGGAACTGCCCGAAGAATCGAAACTACTTCAAGAACCAGTTAGTCAGCCTGGGGCTGATCTTCGCGTGCGGCGCGTTGATGCTGATTTCCACTACGCTGACGGCCTTGAATAACCAGTTCATGACCGGCATCAGCATGCGACAGACGGCGCCGGTGGCGAACCTGATCGGGATACTGCTGTTCAAGGCCGCGGCCATTCCGATGTCGATGCTGGTGCTGTTTCTGATTTATTGGCTGCTACCCAATTGCAAGATCAAGGCCTCCCAGATTGTTCCGGCAGCGATCGTCGTTGGATTCCTGCTCGAGATCCTGAAATACATCAACCTTTGGACCTGGCCCTATCTTCGCGAAAAGTTACAGTCCGAATACGGACCCTTTTATTACACGGTGACGATCATCTTGTGGGGCTTTCTGGCGGCGCTGGTGGTTCTGGCGGGTGCGGAGTGGACAGCCAGGCGATCACAGATGCCCCCGGCTTGTCAACCGGGGAATTTAACTTAGGCGAAAAGAACCAAGTTCCTATTGCACCACGCAGAATCAAGGCCCAAACTAAACTTTGACCATGATGCAGTCTGCACCCTTGCTATCCACACTCAACTCAGAAGAACTTGAGCCAGGCGCTCCCAGCGATTTGGAGCTTCTTTCGCGGTCGTTGAGCGCGGCACCGCAAGAGGACTCAGAAAGCGGGAGCGTGGTTCCGCCGGTGCCTGAGACGCTGGAGGAAACGGGGCTGGCTGCATCCATGGTCCAGCAGCTCATCCTGAAGATGCTTTACGCCCGAGGCGACATGCTGGGCCGGGAATTGTCGGAGGCGCTGGGGCTCAAGTTCAGCCTGATCGAAGGGATTATCGACGCTTTAAAGCGCCAGCATTTCATCGAGGGCAAGAAGTCTCTCGGCATGGGCAATAGCACTGTGCTGTTCGGGCTGGGAGAGACCGGGAAAAACTGCGCGCGCGAGTACATGGAGAGCAACCAGTACGCGGGCCCCGCGCCGGTTCCTCTGGCGCAGTACTCGGAGCTGGTCCGAAGGCAGCGCCGCACGGCAGGCTGGCTGACGCCGGAAGCCTTGCGGGAAGCTTATCGGCGGATGGTGGTTACTCCGCGCGTTCTGGCGCAGATCGGCCCGGCCGTCAGCTCCGGAAACTCGTTCCTGATTTATGGGCAGCCCGGAAACGGGAAAACTTTCCTGGCCGAAGCACTGATGAACGTGGACGATTCCTGCGTGTATGTCCCCCACGCGCTGGATTGTCAGGGCACTATCGTTCAGGTGTTCGACCCGCTGTATCATCAGCCGGTGGAAGACACCGAGCAGCAATCGGTTTTCTCAACCGGACCGCAGCATGACCGCCGGTGGATCAAGTGCCGGCGTCCGTTTATCGTCACCGGCGGCGAGCTTACGCTCGAAATGCTGGATCTCACCTACAACGCGACGTCAAAGATTTACGACGCGCCGTATCAGTTAAAGGCGAACAACGGGATTTACCTGATCGACGACTTCGGCCGGCAACAGTGTACTCCGGCCCAGGTGCTGAACCGCTGGATCGTGCCCATGGAACGGCGGGTGGATTATTTGAAATTCCACAGCGGGGGAAAGATTACGGTTCCGTTTGAGGCGTTCTTGATCTTCTCGACCAACCTGAATCCGGAACAGCTGGGCGATGAAGCGTTTTTGCGCCGCATTCAATACAAGATGCTGCTGCGCAGTCCGGACGAGCACGAGTTTACGACCATCTTCCAGCGTTTCTGCGAATCGAAAGCCCTGGCGCACCACGACGGGCTGATCGCGCGCTTTATCGACAAGTACTACCGCAAGGCCCGGAGGCCATTCCGGCGCTGCCATCCGCGAGATGTCCTCTCGCACGCCATCGACCTGATTCATTTCGAGAAACTGCCGTTCGAGCTGACGGACGATCTGGTGGACCGGGCGTTCGAAAGTTGTTTCCTGGAAGAAACGGGCGACTAAGGCACCGACTCCCTCACGGTCGCGGTTCTGTAAGGCATTCGGGGTCGACGTTACCGCCGGAGAGAATTACGCCAACTCTCTGGACGCCAAGCCTCCGCTTCATCACCGCGGCCGCTGAGGCGGCGCCGCTGGGTTCAACCAGGATTTTCATTCGCAGCAGCAGGAATTTCATCGCATCGCGAATTTCGTCGTCGCTTACCAAAAAAATATCTTCAACGTGCTTTTGAACGATGGGAAACGTGAGTCCGCCAGGCTGGGAGGCGCGCAGCCCGTCGGCGATGGATTCAACCAGCGGTATCCCGATGCGCTGCCCGGCGCGTAGTGAGAGCAGCGTGTCATTACCCTGCTCCGGTTCAACGCCGAAAATCCGAATGCCCGGCCGGATGGCGTGAGCCGCTATGGAACTGCCCGAGATGAGTCCGCCGCCGCCGATCGGAATCGCGAGGGCATCGAGATCCGGAACTTCGGCGAGCAATTCGAGAGCGGCCGTGCCCTGCCCCGCGATGGTCCACGGATGATCGTAAGGCGGAACAATGGTGGCGCCGGTTTCCTTGGCGATGCGCTGCGCGATGGCCTCTCGATCCTGGGAGGCCCGATCGTAGGTGACGATTTTGGCGCCATGCGAACGCGTGGCCTCGGCCTTTAGAGCGGGTGCGTCGGCAGGCATCACGATGGTGGCCGCAACGCCCAGCGATTCGGCTGCGATAGCGACGGCTTGTCCATGATTGCCGGACGAATAAGTGACCACGCCGCGCAGCAAATCGTCTCTGGGAATCGACAGTATGAAGTTGGCCGCGCCTCGGATCTTGAACGCGCCGCCGCGTTGGAAGTTTTCGCACTTGAAGAAGACGCTAGAGCCGGCCAAAGCGTCGAAGGTGCGCGAGGTGAAGACTGGCGAGCGGCGAACGATGCCGCGCGTGCGTTCGGCCGCCGCTTGAATATCGGAGAGGCAAATTTCAGGCATTGACTAAGGGGCTAGTAACCCGCTTGTTTGTCCACGATGAACTCGAGCGGCTGCCCATTGCGGAAGCGCTCAAAGTTCTCGATGAACTGGTTGACGGCCAGCTCCATCCAGCCTGTGGTGTGATCGGCGCAGTGGGGCGAGAGCAGCACGTTCTCCATGCGATAAAAAGGGTGATCGGCAGGGAGCGGCTCGGTCTCAAAGACGTCGAGCGCAGCGCCGCGAATGAGCGCCTGGTTGAGCGCGGAGATCAAGGCAGTCTCGACCACCACGGCGCCACGGCCCACATTGATGAACACGGCCGAAGGCTTCATAAAATGGAACTCCCCGTAACCGAGCATCCCTTGCGTTTCCGGCGTAAGCGGCGCGGCAGCCAGTACGTAATCGGAGAGGCTGATCATTTCGTTCAGCTGATCGCGCGTGAAGGAACGATCCAGAACCGGGTCGTTTTCGGATGAGGGAGTGCGCCGCCGAAGAGCCAATATTTTCATCCCGAGCGCGTGGGCCAGGCGCGCTACTTCGCGCCCGATTCCGCCGTAGCCAACTACGCCCAACGTCTGATCGCGCAGGAATGCGATGTCGAATTGCTCCCAGCGCGCGGCCTCCTGCTGGCGAATCAAGCGCCGCAGATCTTTCGCGAAGTAGAGCATCGCAGCGATGGAGAATTCGGCCAGAGCGGGACCGAAAACGCCTTTGCCGTTGGTCAGCGGGACGGGGCTTTCAATCAGTTCGGGCGACAAGACTTTTTCTACGCCGGCCGACAAAGCGTGAATCCATTTTACACGCTCGGCCAATGGCAAAATCGCCCGCAGCGCCGAACCATCGTGGAAGCCGTTGAGGATCACATCGGCTTCAGGAGCGTGCAGTTTTAAGAAATCGGGGTCGTTTCCAGTGAGCACGGTCACCGGCTGCGGGAGACGGTCCAGGAAGCGGAGGAACGGATAATGCGGGCTCGAAATGACGAGAAGCGTGGTGGGGTCCATGAAAATTGGAAGATAGCACGAAGCTGTTAGACTCGTGGCGTGGCGCCTCCCGAACAATTGCGCGATTTGCCGTCGGTGGATCAAGTTCTTACCGCGCTGAACCACTTAGAAGGGCGTTTCCCTCACGCGTTGATGGTCGAAGAAGTGCGCCGGGTACTGGAACAAATGCGCCAGGAGATACGAGCCGGGCGCGATCGAAACTCGGCGCCGATCGAGAAGCGCGTGGAGCGTAACCTGGCGAAGCTGGAGACGCCGTCGTTGCGCAAGCGTGATCAACGCCACCGGCGTCGTTCTGCACACCAATCTGGGCCGAGCGCCTTTGGCTGCCTTCGAGCCGCTGTTCGGCTATTCGAACCTGGAATACGATCTTGCGGCCGGCCGCCGCGGCAAGCGGGACGTACATGCGTCAGAATTGATCGAACGGCTGACGGGCGCGCCCGGTATCGCGGTGAATAACAATGCCGCCGCCATTTATCTTGCGTTGAACGAACTCGCAGCTGGATTCGAAGTTATCGTTTCGCGCGGCGAGCTGATCGAAATCGGCGACGGGTTTCGCATCCCCGAGATCATGCAGCGTTCGGGCGCGGTGCTGCGCGAAGTGGGGACGACGAACCGGACCCACATCGACGATTATCGCGAAGCGATCAACGAACGAACGCGGCTGCTGCTGCGCGTTCATCCGAGCAATTTTCGCATCGAAGGATTTACGGCGCGGCCCGAGCTTCACGAGCTTGCGGCGCTTGCCAAGGAGCGCGGAGTTCCGCTGTACGAAGACCTGGGCAGCGGGTGCGTGGCGGACCTGCGGGCGTTTGGCGTGGAAGAACCGCTGGTGGCGGACAGCATTCGCGCCGGAGTGAACCTGGTGTCGTTCAGCGGCGACAAGCTGCTGGGCGGACCGCAGGCGGGGATTCTGGCGGGCGACGCGGGGTTTATAGCGCGCTTGCGGCGCAATCCGATGTTTCGCGCGCTGCGGCTCGACAAATTGATTTATCAGGCGCTCGAGACCACGCTACGCAATCTGGTTTTGGAACGCTGGGATCAGATTCCGGCATTGCGCATGATCTCGCAATCGAGTGAAGAGCTCCGAGCGCGATCGGAGCGCTTCCTTGGGCGCCTGGATGGCCTGCGGGCGTTGGTGAGGGAAGGAAGTTCGGTGATTGGCGGCGGTTCGACGCCCGGGCAGCCGCTTCAAAGCTGGCTGGTTGCTGTGGATTGCGCGAACGTCGTCGAAGCGGAGCGGCGCTGCCGCTTGAGCGATACTCCGGTGGTGGCGCGGATCGAAGAGGATCGGCTGCTGCTGGATCTGCGGACGGTGTTCCCGAATGAAGAAGACGATTTGGCGCGCGTGATCCGAGCAGCCTGCGCCTCTAAGTAAGTCGCCCACAACGAAGGCGCGGGCGCGCTTATTTTGCGGCGTCGAGGTGCGCCCGCGCCTCTGTGGGCTAGAGCCGCGACAACAGCATCGCAAGCAACGCCGTACGGTCCGCGACGCGATCGAGCAGGATGCTCTCGTTGGCCGCATGCGCGCCTTCGCCCACGCCGCCGAGTCCATCGAGCGTGGGGACGCCGAGCGCCGCGGTAAAGTTACCGTCCGAGCCTCCGCCGGTGGCTGATTCCTCCAGCCTCACGCCCAGTTCCTTGGCGCATGCGCGCGCCATTTGAAACAAACTTCGAATGCCTGGCGATCGCTCCATGGGTGGGCGATTGAGGCCGCCCTCCACCTGAAGGGAGCAGCGTTTGTCGACCGGGCGCAGCGATCGAAATTTCTTGTCGAGCGCCCCTGCGTCCTTCGTTTTCGCGATGCGGATGTCCACTTCCACGCGGGCCTCCGCTGCCACCACATTGGTGCGCGTGCCGCCCGCAATCACGCCCGGGTTAACGGTGATGCCCTGCTTCAGGTTGGTGAAGGCGGCGATTTTCGGGATCTGGCGCGCCAATTCGACCACCGCGCTGGCGCCTGCTTCGTAATCGACACCGGCATGCGACGCCCGGCCTTTCACGGTGACGGTGTAGTCGCCGACGCCTTTTCGCGCGGTCTTGAGTTTGCCCTTGAGGCCCGTGCCTGGCTCCACTAACAGTGCAACAGCGCTTTGCCGCGCGGCTTCTTCGGTGAAGGGCCGCGAAGTCTCGCTGCCCACTTCTTCATCCGAGTTCACCTGAAACACGATGTTACGGCGCACCGGGATTTCGAGCATGCGCAGGGTATGAACCGCGTAAATAAAGAATGCGATGCCGGATTTCATGTCGAGCACGCCGGGTCCCCACAAGCGTCCCTGCTCCTCGCGGAGCGGCATTTGCGCCAGGGTGCCGAGGGGCCATACCGTATCGGAATGCGCCAGCACCAGGATGTTGCCGGCGCCGGATTTCGCTCCCGGCAGCTTGAACTCACAGCGCAGGTGATTCCCAAAACGGCCACCGGGCAATGTCTTCACATTGCTGGCTCCCTCCAGCCGCCCGGCCAGCAGGTTTACGAGCCGGTTCACGGACTGCGGCTGATCGCTGGGCGACTCGCATCTTGCCAACTCGCGAATGAATGCGACGATGGCGGGCTGCTTCGCCTCCGCAAAAGCAAGGAACGGGTGCACTGCCTGTTATAATAGCCAGTTCGCATGCCCCTTCTCGACATTCAGGAAATTCGCGACATTTTACCGCATCGCTACCCGATGCTTTTGGTGGACGCCATTCTGGAGTTGGAGCCGGAGCGGATCGTCGGAATCAAGAACGTCACGGTGAATGAACCGTTCTTTGTAGGCCATTTTCCCGAGTTTCCGGTGATGCCGGGAGTGCTGGTGGTGGAAGCGATGGCGCAGGTTGCAGGCGTGCTTGTGCTGAAGTCGGTGCCGGACCGCAAAAATAAACTGGTTTTGCTGGCGTCCATCGAACAGGCCAAGTTCCGGCGTCCCGTGCGGCCGGGCGATCAGCTTCGCATCGAGATGAAGGTTACCAAGCGCAAAACGAGCGTCGCTAAGATGTATGGTCAAGCTACCGTGGACGGGGTGGTGGTGGCCGAGGCCGAGCTGATGTGCAAGCTGCAGGACCTCAAGTTCGCCCCGGTGTCTGAAGAGCCGGTGCCGGTCCCTTAAGTCCGCGCATGGCCATCCATCCGGCGGCAATCGTCGATCCACAAGCCAGGATTTCCGCAAGCGCTGAAATTGGTCCGTATTGCATCGTCGGAGCCGATGTCGAGATTGGAGCGCGCACGCGTCTGATGGCGCACGTGTGCGTGGAGGGCGTCACCGAGATCGGCGACGATAACACTTTCTACCCGTATTCAACCATCGGAGTGGCCTCGCAGGATTTGAAATATAAAGGCGAGCGGGCGGAGACACGCATCGGGAGCCGGAACAATATCCGCGAATTTGTTAGCATCCACCGCGGCACCGCGGGCGGCGGGCTGGTGACGGAAATCGGCGATGACAATCTGGTGATGGCCTACGCGCACGTGGCGCACGATGTGAAGATCGGCAGCCACACGCAACTCGGAAACGCGGTCACGTTCGCGGGGCATGTCAGCGTGGAAGATTGGGCGGTGATTGAGGCATTCAGCGGCGTGCATCAGTTTTGCCGGATCGGGAAACACGCTTTTGTCGGCGGCTACAGCGTGGTGACGAAAGATGTACTGCCGTATTCGATGACTGTGAGTCCGCGGGAATCGAAGGTTTTTGGCGAGAACAAAGTGGGATTGGAGCGGCGCGGATTCGCCAGGGAGTCCATCGAAAGCCTGCATAAAGCCTTCCGGCTCTTGACCAAATCCGGGCTGAACACGACGCAAGCGGTGGAGCGGATTCGCGCCGAAGTGCCCAAGTGCCCGGAAGTGTGCGATCTGCTGGCGTTCATGGAACGGTCCGAGCGCGGGTTCGTCAAGTGAGCCGATACGGCATGATTGCGGGCAATGGCCGCTTTCCGCTGCTGGCGCTTGAAACCGCGCGCGCGGCCGGCGATGACGTGGTGGTGCTGGCGATCAAGGAAGAGGCGTCTCCCGAGGTGGAGCAACTGGCCGATACGCTGTTACTGGATTTCGCTTGGCCAGCTTTCCCGATTGATCGAAATCCTCAAGGAAGAGGGCATCACCGAAGTGATGATGGCCGGGCAGGTAAAACACGCCAAGATTTTTTCGTCCATCCGGCCGGACTGGAAGCTGGTGAAGCTGCTGGCGGGCCTGAAGCAGAAGAACACGGATGCTTTGATCGGCGGCGTAGCGCAGATTTTGGCTGAGGAAGGCATTCAGCTGGCGGATTCCACGCTGCTGCTCAAGCCACTGCTGGCGGGCGCCGGCGTGTTTAGCAGAGCGTAGGCCGACGGCGGAAGAGGAGCGCGACATCGCCTATGGACGTAAGATCGCGAATACGCTGGCGGGCATGGATGTGGGCCAGAGCGTCGCGATTTGCGACGGCGCCTGCGTGGCGGTGGAAGCGATGGAAGGCACCGATGCGATGCTGGAGCGGGCGGCCTCATTGGTCAACGGAAAGCCGCTGCGTCTGGTGAAGGTTTCGCGGCGGCGCGGACATTTGCTTTTCGACGTTCCGGTGGCCGGACCAGGAACCATTGAAGCGATGCAAAGCGCGGGCGCGACCGCGTTGGCCGTGGATGCCGGGCGGACGCTGCTGCTGGATCGGGAGGCGATGTTCGCGCGAGCGAATGAGCTCGACATCGCGATCGCGGGCTACGAACCGGAGCAATAGCGACGAGAATTACTCGCGTTTGTTGCCGATCAGGAGCGAGAGCAGGTATTCGTTGGCGGCGGGATGCGTCCCGGACCAGACCCCAGTTGATAAAAGCAAACTGGGCGTCCGCGATTTTGGCGTACACCTCAACGGGTTCCCAAACCTTTGCGTTATCATAGTCCGCTTGTTGGCGGGATTCCTGCAACTTGACGAAGGCTTGCGCCACCGTTTCCAATTCTTGTGGTACTGCCAGCGGAGGAGTGCTCCATCCACGCCAAGAGCGCCGCCACACTGCATTAGACACGTCCTTCATAGTCTTGTGTTCGAACTTTCGTTCCAAGCCAAATCGTGCCGCCCATGGAACCACGCCAACTTCGGACTGCGTCCTGAACCAGAAGATGAAAAACAGCGTAATAGGCGGTAGATATCGACCTCCTGAATGAGGCTTGCTCCAGCTCTCCTGGCACTGGATCGGCTAGACGCGCTGCCAGCCCCAGCAAGTCCTCCGCTATTCCCATTGAGGATCTTTCGATCTTGCCTGCTCGGACCTCGTTCGAAAGTCGAAGTAGGGTATGTATACAGAGTATTCCGACTCAAAAAGCGCGAGATCTTTGATCAGCGCATCCTCGATCCGGTGCGTGAGCTCGGTAAGGGGGTGGCGCTTCACTGCCTCGTCGGTGAATATGATCCGAAAATAGATCGCCGGATCGCCATCCCAATCGCGGCTGAACGAGTGCCGGATTCGAACCACCTCGCCGGGGAATTTCTTGGCTACTTCCTCAACCCTTTGGGCGAAATCCTTCAATTGCTGCGGGCTGAGATAAGTGGTCGCCATGGTTCACCTGTATTCCCATGATAAGTTAGATTTTGAACAAAATTCGAGTCGCTGTTATCGGCGCGGGCGTGTTCGGACGGCACCACCTGCGCGTACTGAGCCAGTCTTTGAACGCTAACGTGGTGGGTGTTGCGGACGCCGACCCGGAGCGTGCCGCCCAAGCGGCGGCGGAGCACAACTGCCTGACGTTCGCGACCCTGGGCGAGCTCAAGGGCAACGTGGATGCGGCGGTGGTCGCGGTACCAACGTCGCACCATGCCGAAGTGGGCTGCGAGCTTGCTTGAATCCGGTATCGACGTGCTGGTGGAAAAGCCTATCGCGGCCGATCTCGCCTCAGCGCGGCGTTTGGTGGACACCGCTGCCGAGCAGGAACGCATCCTGCAAATCGGCCACCTGGAACGCTTCAACCCCGCCGTGGCAGCGCTCAAGAAGATCACAACCATCCCGCTGTTCTTCGAAATTCACCGCCTCAGCCTGTTCAGCCCGCGCAGCCTGGACGTCGATGTAGTTCTTGACTTGATGATCCACGACCTGGATATCGTGCTGGATCTGGCAGGCGCGTTGCCCGAAGAGATTCGAGCGGCGGGAATTTCCATTTTGTCCGATAAGGTGGATATCGCGAATGTGCGCCTGGCGTTTCCCGGCGGGTGCATCGCCAATTTGACCGCCAGCCGGGTTTCCACCGAGCGCGTCCGCAAGCTGCGCCTCTTCCAGCCGCATCAGTACATTTCGCTCGATTACCAGAAGCAGGAGGCGGTGGCGTTCACGGTCAGCGGTAACCAGCAGATTGGATTTCAGCCGCTGCCTGCCGTCAAAGAAGAGCCCTTGCGGCTGGAGGTGGAGTCGTTCCTGGAGGCCGTCGCCAACCGGACGCGCCCGCTGGTGCCTGGGGAAGAGGGACTTCGGGCGCTGGAAGTGGCCCTGGCGATTCTTGATAAAATTGAAGAGCACTCGAAGTTGGTCACCGAACGGCTCCAATCACTTACATAGCGTCTCTTTTTAACGGCGGGCTGGCAACGGCGGGCGCGAAAGCAACGTCTTTCATTCGGCCATCATGACATCAGGCGCGGATTCCGGTCCTAATTTCCTGCTGGACTGGCACGAGTCCTCGGACTCGCACCGGTATCTGGCAAGCGGCCGCTGGTACGCTTGTCGTGCATGCGGGAATCTTCGCGCTGGTGTTCTTTCTGGCGAGCCTGAGTGGTCCAGCGCTAAAGAATGGCACCGAGATTGTTCCGGATTTCAAACAGGCCGTTCACTTGATATTGCCCCAGGACCTGACGCAGAAGGCGCCCAATAAGGGCAAGGTGGCTAAGGAAGTGAATGTCGAGGATCTGAAGCCGCGGCCACGCCATCCCAGCAGCGTCTGCCGCCCGCGCCCGCGGTGCGAGCGTTCAAACCGCCGAATCCGCAGCCACCTGGTCCCCCGTTGCCCGCTGCCGCCGCGAATTGCCGAGCCTCCGAAAATCGAGACGCCCGTTACGGCACAGAATGCTCCGCCGGTGCTGCCCGCGCTGGCCGGTACGCCGAAAGCTCCGCCAACGCAGATTCAGCCCGTGGAGCAGCCCAAGCTCGCGTTTGAAACGCCGGGACAGAACGGGCCGAGCCAAGACAAGGGGCAAGCGAAGCTAAACCCGCCGAAGACGAGCGTGCAGGAAGCGATCCGGGACATTGCGCGCGGCGGAGGCGGGCAGGGCAGGATCGTGGTGGGCGACCAGGATCAGCCGCCGGACTCGCCCAAGCTCTCGCTTGCCCGGTCAGCAGCAACGGCCGGGCAGCAGCTTGGAGCTGATGAGCGACACCAAGGGAGCCGATTTCAAGCCGTACTTGATCCAGGTTCTCGCTCTGGTTAAGAAGAACTGGTACGCCGTGATCCCCGAGAGCGCACATCTCGGCAGCAGGGGTCTGGTGGAGATTCAGTTCATCATCAACCGCGAAGGAACGGTGCCGAAATTGGTAATCGCCACCGAGTCCGGCACCCGCTCACTGGATCTGGCAGCGGTGGCCGGCATCGACGCCTCGCAGCCGTTCCCTCCTTTTCCGAAAGATTTCAACGGACAAGAGGTACGACTGCAGCTTTCCTTCAAGTACTGACTACTGCAAAACGACAAGAGGTGACGCGGGCGAAGCCGAACTTGCGGGCTTGCTCGTCGATCACACTCACCTGGCAGGTGTAGCGGCCCGCCGGTATGTTCGCGAGCGGCATCTGGAATTCGAACGCCAAGGTGTTGGGGCGGCCCGATTTGGGCTTGGTGACGCGCACCGGCGCCGATTCGAACGCTTTCGATTTGCCCCGGAACATCATCAGCTCGGCCGACACGCTGGGTGTCGCCACCGTCCCCGGATCGTAGACTTCGAAATAGACGTACAACTTCTGGTCCTTGCGGAAGACGCGCGTAATGTCGGGAATCAGCTTTTGGCCGTTGTCTACCAAAGGGTGCTCATTCAGCAGCTTCTTGTTGCCGCCGGCATTTCCGATGCTGGCCGTCAGCGGCTCGCGTTGATTGCTCCACACCACCGAACTCATTCGTACCGAAGTCGACTGCTTGCTCAAATCCGGAACGGTGAACTTCATCTCAAACGTCCCCATCTTGCCGTTCTGGTTTTCGCGCGCCAGGAAGCGAAGGTTGTAATCGCCCGGAGGGAGCGTCACGCCGGTGTCATATTCCACGTGCCGTTGCGCGAGTTGCGCGGCATTTTCTTCCGTCAGCTTCAGTTTAATCTCGTCGCGAATGCCGCCCAGCATCTTTCCGCGCGTATCGCGAATCTGGCCGATGAAATCCAGATCCGTGGTCGACTTCGGCGAAAGATCCAGCGCCGAGCCGGCGATGCGAACGGTGATTGGGACGAAGTATTTGTCGCGACCCGTCTGGAAGTAGTCCACTTCCATCGCCAGCGGCAGCTCGGTGAAGGGATCGTCGAGGGTGAGCGCGTCTTCCAGTTGCCGCTCCTTGTCGTTCGAATTCATCTTGCCCCAGACCTTGCCGGCGTAATAACCGCTGCGGTAGTCGACCTTGGCTGACTCGGGCAACGAAGCTATCTTAATCGTTACCTTGCGATATTTTCCGTCCTGGGCGCCATTGGCGCTGTAGTAACCGAGAATGTAGTAACTGCTGAAGTCGTCCTGCACCGCCTTGATGCCCAGCGTCAGATCGTTGCTGTCGAGCAGCGCTTTTCCACCGGTGTCCGCGGCCAGCGTGTAAATAGTGTCCTGAGTATCGTGAAACGAACTGCGGGCGCTCAGTTGCGCGCTGCCGGTGAACACGCCGGTGCCCTTGGGCGAGGCCGTGGTCGCGTCACCGGCCGGCGCCATGGCCAGCAGCCCGCGCGCGTCAATGGGATAAAACGCCACGTTGGCGCGCACGGCGGCATTCACGGTGGCGCGGATCTGGGATTGATTGTCGACGCCCGTCTTGCCGATCCCGCTCGAAAAATAAACCAGCGCCTTCTTTTCCGGGAACGGCGCCAATTTGCGCGCCGCATCTTCCAGCGCGCTCAGTTTCCGATCGGTGTTGAAAATGTTGAACTCGGTGTCGTCGGCCGTGAACTCGCCGCTGTCATCGGTGGCATCGGCGCCGGTTGCGGCCAGTGCCGCCAGGTCGCTGGAATCGCCCACGCGCAGCGCTTGAATTGCGGTCACCAGCGTCTCGCGATCGTTGGTGAATTCCTGCACCACGCGCAGTTCGTTGGTGAGCGTCATGATGGACACGGTATCGGAAGCGGTCATCTGGGTGTCGATGAACTTCACGGCGGCTTCGCGCGCTCGGATCTGCTCGGCTGGCTGCATGGACGAAAGATCGAAGAACATGGCGATCAGACGGCGGTCCTTCAGTTGGTCGGCCTTTACCGGGGCCGCTTCAGCCGGGGGAGCGGGTTTGGTTTCAGCCGGTCCGCGCGTCTTTAGCGTTGGCGCGGGCGCTTCAAGCGCGGGCAGAGTCTCGCCGTTCAGCCGTTGCAGCTCGAACACCGAGATCTGTTGCGGCTTGCCGTCTTCGAGCAGCGTGAATTGATCCTTCTTCAGGTCTTCGATCGCTTTGCCGCTCTTATCTTTTACGGCGACGTTCACGATCACCAGGTTGGTGTTGGTCTTAAACGTCGGCGCCGGCTGGTCCTGCGCCAGCAGGCCCGCGCCAAGCAGCGCCGCCGAAATCATCCTAAGTGCGTTGCTGGACATTGCAGGCATCCTTTTTGTATCCATCCCTTAGAAACGGAACCTGATGTTGATGTCGGCGGTCCGCATCGCGCCGGCGGTGGTCGGCAGGCCGTAGAGAGCTGAGCCAAACACCGTGTTCACGTTAGTGATATTCACGTGATTCAAGGTATTGGTGGTCTCCAGACGCAGCTCGATGCGTTTGCGGCTGCCCTCGCCGCCGAGCGTGAAGTAGCGGCCAAATGCCGTGTTGAGGGACCAGGACCACGGCCCCGGAATGGTGTTGCGGCCCGCGTCGCCCAGCTCGCCCGTCGGCGGATACGGTGAAGGCGGCCGGATTGAAGTATCCACTTCCGTCGATGACCGGCAGGCCGGTAGCTTCGGCGCGCCCGCTGCCCACCACTCCAGTTCCCGCTGCGTTCGATTGGTTCCCCAGGATCTGCGCCGTCAGCGGAGTTCCGCTTTCAAGCAGCGCCGATCCGCTCAGCGTCCAGTTGCGCTTCCACCAGCTGGCTTGCGCGGGCGTGCTTAGGACATAATTCAGATTCAGGACATGTCGACGGTCAAAACTGGACAGTCCCCGCTCGGCGCTCAAGTCGAATGCATTCTGCGCCACGACATTGCCCACGCCGCCAAAGGTGGAACTGTCGTCAATCGACTTCGAGAAAGTGTAAATGATGTTGAAGGACATGTTGCGCGCGAAGCGCCGCATCAGGCGCGCTTGACCAGCGTGATAGATCGAATTGCCCCAGGAGCTGTCGTAGATAAACTGCTGGGCGTTGGCGATTGGCAGATTGTCCTGCGACGTCAGCGGCGACGATCCAAGCGCCGCGCGATTGGGAACGGTTTCGGTATCCAGGTCGGTGCCTTTGGTTCCCAGATAGCTCAGCTCGATGAAAAACGAGCGGCTCAAATTTTGTTGCACGACTCACGTTCCAACTTTGCGCGTAACCAACCTTGTAATTCCTCTGGACCGCGTAGGTGTTCAACACCGTGGCATTGGTGGGCGCGGTGGCCAGCCCGTTTTCGAGCGTCAGCACGTTGCCGATGCTGGTGGTCAGTTTCTGCGTCTCGGCGAATGGCGGCTGCTCGGAAAGCTCCGTCGCCAGGCGGTTGAGCGCGGTTGGATTGTAGTAAATGCCATAACCCAAACGCACCACTGTGGAACGCTTGGTGCTGGGCTTCCAGGCCAGCCCGCCACGCGGAGCCCAACCGTCGCGATCCGGCTCAATCAGGCTATTCGGAAATCCCGGGGCTGCCCGGATAGACCGGCGTCACCGCTGTGAAACCAGACGCGATATCGAGATTCGCGAGGTGCCCATATTTCTCCGAGAGCGGCGAATAGTATTCATAGCGCAGCCCAAACATCAGGGTCAGGTTCGGATTCACGCGCCAGTCGTCGTTGGCATAAACGTCCCAGGCGTTCTGCCGAAAATAAGTGCTGTCCCCTCCGAATTGAACCGAGCTGGATTGCGGCAGGCCCAGCAGAAAGTCCGCGAAATCCAAGCCGGTGTTGGGCAACGGCTGGCTGCAGCTGGAAGGCGAGTAGGAGTGCAAGTGGGAATGGAATTGAAAGCGCTGGTGGCGATTCCGCTGAACTGAGAAGGTGCCGCGCGCATTTTGGTCGGTAGTGGTGTTGCGGTCCTGCCGCTTGAAGTCCCCACCGAATGTCATGGTGTGGTTGTGCCTTCACCCAGTTATAGGAATCGCCCTCCGCCAGGGATTGCACTACCGAGCGCGATGGAAGCGCATCGGTAAGGCTGGCAAAGTTGGTGAAGGAAAGTGTCGGAGGGCCGTAGTTGATCGGCTCCTGCGAAGTCCCTTGGATGCCGAGTTCGGCCGCCACGTTCGTTCCGTAGGAGAAATACGAATCCTGCGTGGTGCGATTGCGGTTGAACGTCAATGTGGCCGTGTTGAGGGCGTTCGAACCGACGTTGTGCGTCCAACTCAAAGCCGTGTTGTCGCCAAAACCGGTGCCGGGGTCCAGAAAGCCGAATAGTTGCGCGGTTTCGCTCTTCCGACGCTGGAAGCTTTCGTTCAACGCCAGCCGGTCGTTCTTGCCGAGATTCTGGTTCAAACGCAAGCTGACGTTGTCGGTATCGGCCGGAACAGCGGTGACAAACTCGAAATTCTGCACTGCGCCCGGAAGGTTCGGCAGCGGGATGTACTGGAGCAGGCCCAGCCGCGGCCGGGTTGAAGAGGCTGCTTGGGATCACGTTGCCGGCAAACGGCGTCCCGCTAGCCGGATTATAGATGGTTGGAACCGCGCCATTGATAACGGTATCCGAAAAAATTCCGCTGCGTTCGGCGGCCGTTGGCACGGTTCCCACGTTATAGAACGCGCTCTGGCCGCGCGTGCCGAAGTAGCTCAGGGTGAAAAACGTAGAGTCGCCCTTCAGCAGGTGCGGAATGCGCAACGGTCCGCCCAGCACCGCGCTCCAGCGGTAGTTGTTGAAGTTCGGCTGCTCGACTGGCTGGCCGCTTAGCGAGAATAGCTTGGCGTCGGTAGCGGCGCCTTGCCATTGGAACGAAACATTGCCGTGGATCCCCTGGCTGCCGCGATTCGCGCGATTGCCGATGAATCCACCGTTGCCTCCTGGCCTGCGCCGCTGACCTCCAGGACCACCGAAACCACCGCCACGCCCGCCGCCGCCGAACCCACCACCACCGCGTCCGCCACCGAATCCACCACCCCCGCCGGGACCGCCCGGGCCTCCACCAGGGCCTCCCGGCGCCTGGAATACCGCCCGGCTGGCCTTCGACACCGGCTCCCGGCAAACCGCCGGGCGCACCTGTATCCCTAACACTGGCCCGCGTAGTCCGAAATCATCCTGGCCGGTTTGCAACCCGTTGCTCAGCGATCCGTTCACCAGAAACGCTTCGTTCGCGTTGGCCGATGACTGCAGCGCGGCATCCGGGGGCGCGGACGCGGCAATCTGGTCCAACTCGTTTTCCGTGGTTCCCGCGGTGGCGCGGAAGCCGCCCTGCTGCTGCTGGGAACGCTGTGCGGGCTCTCTTGGCTCTCTCTGGCGCAGAGGCTGCAGCTCGAGTGACAAGTCCGCCGGCGGCGAGCCCGGGCCCACCTGGATCTGCTTGCGAGCGGTCTGAAACCCAAACATCTGGACTTCCACCGTGTAGGTTCCGGGCGCAAGACCCGGCAATTCGTACGCGCCAGACTCGTCGGTGGTGGTGACAACGCGGTGATCGCCTTGCGTGGCGATCACTGTGGCTCCCGGCAGGGGCTGGCCGCCGAACTTGACCGTTCCCGTGGATGTGACGCTGGTTTGCGCCAGCAAGGACGCGGCACTCATGGCAAAAAGCCCCAGAGCGACCCATAGGAGAAATCGGAGCACTAGCTAAAGGATCGCATTTCCCCAGCGAACCGTTACCGAAATTGGTGTAAAAGAGGGTAACGTTTGGAGCTTATTTAGCTTGCAGAAGCACTACCGTGATGTTGTCAGGGCCGCCAGCCTGCTTGGCCGCGTCAATCAGACGTTCACACTTGGCCTGGAGGGAACCGTTGCCCGACAGCTTGTCCGCAATCACGCCCTGCTCAATCACTCCGTGCAGACCGTCGCTGGAAAGCAGGATCAAGTCGCCCGGCGGAGGGCGGACAGTGTAAGAATGCACGCGCAATTCCGGGCTGACGCCGATCGCCATGGTCAGCACGTGCCGCATGGGGTGAGTTTGCAGGCTGGCCTCGTCGATCCCCAGTTCCGGCCCACTTCATTGACCCAGGTTTGATCTTCGGTAATGGCGGTGAGCTGGCCGCCGTTGTATACATAGGCCCGGCTATCGCCAACGCTGGCGATCAGCAATTCCGGTCCGGCCTCCATGGCTGCCACCAAGGTGGTTCCCATACCCTCCAACTCCGGATGGCTCGGCAGCCTCTTTCATCACTCGCGCATTGGCCTCGCGAAACGCCTGATACAGAGTTTCAGCGTCCGGCGCAGGTGCGTTCTCCAGAAACGAGGCGACAGTCTCCACGGCCAGTTTGGAGGCGTGCTCGCCCGCCTGAGCGCCTCCCATGCCGTCCGCCACAATGTAGGCGCCGTTGGGAGAGATCAGGTAGAAGTCTTCGTTATTTTGGCGGACACAGCCAGGATCGGATAGACCGAACGCTTCCAGCATGAGCTTTTTGGATTATACCCGTTTCCCCAATTTAGCCATTTCAGACACCACCCAGAACCGCGCGATGACCCGGGGCACGTCAGGGCTTGTCAGGCTGTAACACGGCCTTCAACTGCCAGTAAGCACTCTCTTCATAGTTCGTCTTCAGACGCTCCAGGCCTTCGGTCTGCGGGTCGCCGGGGCGCGGACCGCTGCGCTTTTCACAGCGCTCCAGCAGAAGTGCGGCTACCGCGTCATCCGGATCATGATCCAGCACGATAGTGGAATCGCTCGGCTGCAGCGGTGAAACTTCCAGCCCGCCAGAGCGCGTAGCCCAGGTTGAATTGATACGACGCATCGCTGCTGTCGCCTTCCAGGGCTTTGCGGAAGTTATCCACGGCGGCTGGAATGATGTTGGCGCGAGATTCCGCCGCCGCCAGGTCGTTGTAAACCTCGCTCAAAGGAACCACGCGCGCCACCATCTGGAAGGCTGCCTCGGCGCCCGCAAAGTCGCCGGTGTGATAGCGGCAAAGGCCCAGGAAAAAATTGGCCTCGTGATAGTGGACGTCTCCCGGCGACACCTTTTGGAACCACTCGGCGGCCGAGCTGTATTCCTTCTTGCTCCACAGCAGCCGGCCGAGCTGAAAATCGGGCAGAGAATAGTGAACATCCAGATGGGCGGCCTGCGTGAAGAAGCGATGCTTGTCGTCGGCGTTGGTGGCCAGCAATCCGCGCGTGTAGTTCTCCACCGCATCCACGCGCACTGCCGGGTGGCGCTGCTGGAATTCGGCTTCCGACGGCGCCGCTTGCGGGTTTCAGATAGCGCAAGGTTTGCCATGCCAGGTGCTCTTGCAGAGCCGCCAGATCTTCGAGCGCGCCCACTTCACTGAACTCGGGGCCTTGCTTGACGTGCTTCAGGTCCAGCACGCGCGCGGTGATCTGCAAGCGAACCGCGGCTCTTGGCGGCCGAGTCAGGAACTGGCTTCACGTCGTACTGGCCGAATATCACCAGCTCGGCGTCCAGCTCTTCGCCGATTTTCACCACGGAGGCTTTGGTGAGCAGCGAGTATGGCCGCAGCGACAAGCGGCTATAAGCCTCGATGCGGTCGTCCCGGTCGAGCGCCATCAGCCCCTCCGAAGCCAGCGCCTCGCGAACCGATTCGGCCAGGCTCTCGCCCATCCAATCGAGATTGGAATTCTTCGAAACGTTAAAAAAAGGAAGAACCAGATAGGTGGCGGCTTGCGCGGATGGGAGAAAAAAGCACAAGCTCGCCAGCGCGCATAAGAAACGGAGCACGATTCTATTTTAGCGCGCGACCTGGCCTGCCGCCTGGCATAGTTTTATCGCGCAACGGTTATGTCGTTGCCCTAGCTGAAATTGCACAGCGCCTGGCAGGAGTGCATAAATGAACGAGATTATTCACTTGACGAAGTTGGCAGCGAGGTGTACGCTTGATTTCAAGGCCGCGTGTGGTTACCAAACCGAGCCAGCGGCTTGGAAGGAAAAAGCGTGTGACAATAGCTCTCGGCTTGCTCGCTGGCAATGGGATTGTGCTCGCTGCCGACAGCGAGGAGACAATTGGAATCGACAAAGTCGGCACGCTTAAAACCAAGGTTGCCTTTCCTTTGGATGGGGAGTCCGCATTTGCAATAACCGGCGCTGGCAATGGGTGGTACATAGACGCCATCGCTCAAGATCTTTGAAAGGGTCTACAACGCTTATAAAACATTGCCTCTTGATGACTTGGAACGCGCCTTGGAAAGTGAGTTGGGAAAATTCTTCACGGATCACGTAATCCCATTTGCATCCGAGGACCTAGAGTTCCAGCTTGTAATCGGATTCCATCGTGATGACGTTAGTGCCCTGTGGGTAACCGGCAAGAACACCGTGCGTAGAGTTTACGGTCACGAGGCCGTAGGAGTTGGCGACGTTCAGGCGAACAATGTACTTAACGGTGGCCCCATCGTCGAAAATTTAGCCCAAGGAGTGGTCTTAGCGTGTTGTGCTGTCTATCAAGCAAAACAGAACACAGTAGGGTGTGGGAAATCTACTATAATCCATTGTCTCTACGACAACTCTCTACGTCATATATTTCCTGATGTCATCCACGAGACTGAGATGTGGTTTCAGCGCTACCTCCAAATTACGCATAGCGGTCTTAATTATTGCCTCAGCGATAATATTTTTGTGGAGTCGGAGGTTTCTAAGATTGCCGATTGGTATCGTGATCTCAGGCGCGAGGCGTTGACTATTACGGAACGAATCGCAAATGACCTTCGTGGTGGGCGACCTAATTACTGGAAGGTAAAAGATGCGTCGAAAGGATAATAAAATAATGCGAATAATCAGCATGGCCGTTCTGCTTTTGGGTGTCGGCGCGATGTCTGCTAACGCTCAGATGACCGTCAAGAAGTACCAGGACTGGGTGAAGGCTGCTCACGACAGCCATAACACTGAAGAGATCAGAGTTTCTGATTGGTATATAGATGGCATAGGACAGGGCATTCAGATAATGAATATTTGGATGAAGGACCTACACGAGAAGGACAAACTGACGTTTCCGAGTCAAGTCTATTGCACTCCTGGTCAGCTTATCCTCCACGCGGAAAATTACCGTGACCTTGTAGATTCGTTCGTAGTGTCCGTAGTCAATAAACCAGAATGGCGCAAAGGCGATGACCCGCTAGAAATGCCGATTTCTTTCGCCCTCCAACTCTCGCTAATGGATGCCTTCCCGTGTGACAAGGACACCAAATGACTGTCCAAGCGAAATATTTCATTGATACGTCCGATGTACTTTCTATCCGGGTCGAATGCAAACATTGTCGTGCGAGTGTGTTGTTACCGATTCAAAAAGAATTCCAAGCTAATGCATTAGGCGCGTGCCCTAACTGTAAGAAGCCGTGGTTGGCACTTCCAACAGCGCAAACGTTTGTCCCGGTTTTAAACGAGTTTGCAAGTAGCTTGATCGAGATAGCTACAAAGCTGACCGAGTGGCGTGGAAAAATGGAAGCAGCGGCAGTTCCCGGCTTCTCTTTTGACCTAGAGATACGGGGGCCTATGCCGTTAACTTATCAAAAGTCAATGGATCAGCAGTAATCATGTGCTTCAGAGTGTCCACGAACAAATCGGAGTTCTTGCGGCGATTAAATCTGAAAGTCATCTCGTTCAGATAAGCCGGAAGATGCTTCGCGCTGATCTTATGCCAGGAGCCGATAATTCCGCGCTTCAAGAGCGAGAAGGCCGATTCGATTGTGTTTGTGTGAATATCACCGCGCACGTACTCGCCCGCACTGTGTGTTACTGTTTCGTGCCGTTCTTGATCGACTGCCTTTTTGTATGCGCTGAGATCGTCGGTCACGATGACATCGACATCGGCGCTGACATGTTCTTGGACATACTTTGCCAGCGTGCCGCTTTTTACATCTTCGGCTCTGAAAAACCTAAGGTCTCCCTCACGCTCGCGGATACCGATAACGATCTCTTTACCCTCAGCGCCGCGCCCGCGCTTACCAGGGCGTTTCCCGCCTACGTAGGTTTCATCCATTTCGATCACTTCCCCGCCATCGGCCAACTGAGTACCTTTAGATGTCTCGTCCATTGCGTGACGGATGCGATGGCAGAGGTACCACGCGGTCTTATAAGCCACGCCAAGCGTGCGCTTCAGTTGATTTGCGGAGATACCTTTGCGCGCCTCTACGATCAGCAGGACTGCAAGAAACCAAGTAGTCAGAGGAAGATGGCTATCGTGAAAGATCGACTGTGCGGTAACGGTGAACTGATAGGCGCATTCGCGGCACTCGTACTTATAGCTGGATACCTCGAAAACATTTGGGGACTCGCAACGCAGGCACTTCACGCCATTAGGCCAGCGGAGTTTTTTGAGCAATTCGCGGCACTTATCATCAGTCGAGAACATAGAGTTAACATCAACTAGAGTCATGGCTACCAAACCTCCGATAAGAGACAATCCGCTGAGTCGAATCCCGACGCGTAAGCTGGCAGCGAACCTAAAACGCGAACTTCGGCAGATTTTGAAGGACAAGAAGGAGCAAGTGAAACCATCCAAGTCATTGAAAGACTGATGATTAGCTCAACCATAATCAAGTATACAGCAAGAAGCCGACTTCGTCAAGTGAATAATCTCGTAAATGAATGGCGGCAGCCGAACGGGCCACCGCCCCAAGAGGCCCCGGGGAGAGGGCCTTGAAACGCGGTTGAAACCTCAGTTGGTGGCGTTAGACGTTTTGTCGAATACGACGCGCGTATTCGTGCCGCCGATATGAATTTCTTCCACTTGCATGCCAGTTATGCGGACAGCGGTGCGCTGATATTTCTGACCATCGTTCTCAATCTTCACCGGCGCTTCGGTAGCGGTTTTGCCCTGCTTGATAACCACGGTCTTATCCCTCAGCTCCAGCTTGTAGTCGCCGGCCTTCAGTTCCGACCCATTAATCATGACGGGCTGGTAGAACGTAACGTCATAGCTGGTCGCGGCACTCGCTACGGCCAACGCAAGAGAAGCAAATCCGAGTAGAATATTCTTAACCATTGTTGTAACTCCTCAACATAGACTTACTAACTTCATGTCTATATACGTTGAAGATGCTTTTCTGTTCCGCAGAAATGTGTGAATATTTTGTCCTCAATTATGCGTGGCTCGCCGCAGCATCACGAGCGCTTCCGCCTGCACCGCGGGATCGTCGCCGAAACCCTCCATCCAGTGAACGTCCCGTTCCTTTCGAAACCAAGTTCGCTGGCGCTTGGCATAGTGGCGAGTTTCCCGCTGCGTGGATTCCAGTGCCCGCTCCTCGCTGATTTGTCCTTGCACCAGTTGTAACGCCTGCTTATAGCCGAGCGATTCAAAAGGTTTCGCTTGCGGCGGAACGCCACTGGATAAGAGACCGCGCACCTCCTCCACGAGACCTTGCTGGAACATCTTTCGGGCGCGCTCGTTGAGCCGTTCATAGAGGAGATCGCGTGGCGGATCCAGTCCGATTTTGATTGGGAGGAAGCCGCTGAGCGGCACTCTTCCACGCTCGAACATCGAAGCTAGCGCGGCTCCTTCCAGCAGGCGGACTTCCAGAGCGCGCATAGTTTTGTTCTTATCGTTGGGATGAATACGGGCTGCCGAGGCCGGATCGAGTCGCGCGAGGATGCGGTGCATGTTCCCCGAACGCTTTAGTTCCGTCTCCTGGAGGCGCGCGCGCAACGTAGCGTCCCGTGAGGGCCCCGGTGAGAGTCCGTCTAAGAGTGCTTGCAAGTAAAACCCGGTTCCTCCCACCAGCACCGCTGCCGTTCCGCGCCCGGAGATTTCGCGAATCGCCGCTTCGGCAACGCGTGCATAATCGCCCGCCGTGAAGAGCTCCGTGGGTTCCACGATATCGATCAGGTGATGGGGAACGCGTTGCCGTTCCGCCGCCGGGACCTTCGCGGTCCCAACATCAAAGCCACGATAAACCTGCAACGAGTCGCAATTGACGATTTCCCCACCAATGGCGCTCGCGATGAAAATGGACAGGTGGCTCTTGCCGGAGCCGGTGGGCCCAAGTACGACGGGGAGGGGAATCAGACGGTTCTCAACCACACTCCCGCTGATGATAGCGCGCAAGTGTGGGATTGCGGAACGTGCTACTCGACAAATCCGCGCCAGGTTTTGCCGCGCCCATCGCGAAGCACAACGCCGAAGCTGTCGGAAACTCCCGTAATGGTGCGGCCGTTCGCGTCGCGAAACGTGTAGCGGACCGATTCTTCGCTCACCTTTTCCGCGGTACCGCGCCAGATGTTGCCGAATTCGTCGCGCAAGCGCAGATGGTCACCATGGCCGAAGCCATACAGGCGTGTGTTGGTACCCTCTTCCTCGAAATTGAAAAAGCCGCCAGGCATTTTGCTGTGGACGCGACGGCGTTTGAAGATACCATCATGAATCATTAACTCAATTATCACGAGCTTTCGTCCAGTTTCAGATCAGGGAATCGCCTTAGGATTTCGGATGTGCGTACCTAATCTTTTGGCCAGGTTATGGGACGCATTCTCAGGTCCGGTGGCATACTGGACCTTGCCGGATGGAGCAATTCTATCCCGGCCATATCATGAGAATCGTGTTGCAGCGTGTGAAGGCTGCTCGTGTCGACGTCGCGGGCCAGACCGTCGGCTCCATCGGAGCCGGATTAGTGATTCTTCTCGGCGTCACTCAAGCTGATAATCGGGAAGACGCCGAGTATCTCGCCGCCAAGGTGGTTCAGCTTCGCATATTCCCCGACGAAGCGCGCCGCATGAATCGCAGCTTAGTCGAAGCGGGCGGCTCACTATTGGTGGTTTCCCAATTTACGCTATATGGCGATTGCAGAAAGGGGCGCAGGCCGAGCTTCGACCACGCCGCTCCGCCCGAGCAAGCGCGCGCCTTGTATGACTATTTCGTTCAGCATTTAAAATTGAGTAGCATCGCGGTGGAAACAGGTGTGTTTCAGGCCGAGATGGAAATCCACCTCATTAATGACGGTCCGGTGACTTTCATACTGGACTCCAAGAGAAGCCCGGCGGAACATTTCCCGACGGAAGGGCCGTAACGCGCAGACTCAAAAGTGCCGCTGGGCCGAATATCATCAATCAACGGGCGAATCCGCATAGGTCCAATGAAAGCATCTGCAATCTCATCCACTGATCAACTTAGCCTGGGAAAGATCCCTGAGTAGCGGCTGGAGGATCTAAGAAGGGAGCCGGTTCATCCAGTATCAAGATTTCCGGCTCCATAGCCAGGACGCCAGCCGGCGCAACCCGTCTTTTCTCGCCGGCGCTCAAATGATAGGGGGCCTTCCATCGACGCGCTGGCCGCTAACAGCCCAAGAGAAACAACTACCCCCGGCCGCGGCATGGCGACGCCCGATATCAGCAACTCGCCGAGCGCCAACGATGCACGGCGGGGATGGCTATAGCGTCGAGCGTTGCCCACACACCGATGGAGATAGAAAATTAATCCGGAATGTGCATCGCGCGGCCCGGGGCTGGCTCCGCTAATCTGGCTAAGCGAATGAGTGATCTTGGCCGTATTGGAGTGGCGATCGACACCAACCTTCTGAAGAAATTCGATCATGCACGTGCATCTGGATCGCGATAATTGCCTAGAAGTGCTGATGGTCAAGGGAAAAGCCGCCGCCGTCAAGAAAATCGCGGACGCTTTGATCAGCACCAAAGGGGTGAAGCACGGACGCCTCACCATCACATCCACCGGCGCGGAACTGTAATCGGCTCCATTCCGGCTGAGACAACGGCGTCCTTCCAGCTACCTCCATCTACATGAAAGCTACTAAGAAGCCATCCCGCGCTAAGCCGGAGCTCGGCCATTCAGCGCTCCGTGATCGAGAGGCGCATCTATTTTGTGCGCGGCAAGAAGGTCATGATCGACACCGATCTTGCGGGCCTTTATCGCGTGGCCACGGGGACCTTTAACCAAGCCGTCCGGCGCAATATGCTGAGGTTCCCAGCGGATTTCATGTTCCAACTCACAGCCGATGAGGCCGAAACCTTGAGATCACAAATTGTTATCTCATGTTGGGGCGGACAGCGTTATCTCCCATTCGTGTTTACCGAACAGGGCGTCGCCATGCTCTCCAGCGTGCTCAAGAGTGATAGAGCGATCCAGGTAAATATTGCGATCATGCGCGCTTTTGTCAAGCTGCGGGAGTTGCTGGCCACGCATCAAGAACTAGCCGGACGCCTGGAAGAACTCGAAAAGAAGTTTCAGAATCACGACGGGCGAATCCGCGAAGTGTTCGAAGCCATTCGAGCGCTGCTTGCGGCGACCCAAAACCCACCCAAGCGCCGCATCGGGTTTCCGGTTCAGGCCTCTCACCAAAAGTGAGAGAACTTCAGCCCCTTCTCCACTAGTCCTTTGTCCAAGAGTCTGCATGATGTTCCGAATCGCGTTCGTGCTCGCGTTGAGCTCAGCTTTGGCAGCCCAATCGCCCGATCCCGCCTATCTGCCTCTCGAGCGCGCCTATCAAGCCCTGCGCGACAAAAACTACGATCAAGCCGTCGCCGGCTTTCATCAGGCCATCACGCTGGCGCCGGACCGCGCCTCAATTCGCAAGGACCTGGCTTACACGCTGCTCAAGGTGGGGGAGAACGAAGCGGCGCGCGACCAATTTGGCGAGGCTATGCGCCTGGATCCCACAGACCAGCACGTCGCGCTCGAATATGCGTTCCTGTGCTTTGAGACCAAACAGCAGGCGCTGGCCCGCCGCATCTTCGACCGCATCCGCAAGACCAGCGAGGGCAGCACTCAGAACACCGCCGAGCAGGCGTTTCAAAATATCGACCAGCCCCTGGCCGCGGAGATTGCGCGCTGGCAAAAGGCCCTCGAGGCGGAGCCCGGCAATTTCAGCGCGCATCAGGAACTCGCGACCCTGGCCGAGAAGCGCGATCAACTCGATCTGGCCGCCGAACATTATGAAATAGCCTGGAAGCTCCGTCCCGCCGAGCGCTCGTTGATGCTGGACCTTGGCCGCGTCTGGAGGCTGCTGGGCCGCAATGAAGACGCATATTTTCTGCTGCTGGCGGCGTCACGCGGCAAACCTCCCCGCGTTGCCGAGCAAGCCCGCGAACTTCTGCCCGATGGTTATCCTTACGTCTACGAATTTGAAAAGGCGATCGAACTCGACCCCAATAACTTCGAGCTCCGCCGCGAGTACGCCTATCTGTTGCTCGCGATGGGGAAGGAAGATGTCGCCGAGCGCGAGTTCCAGACCCTTCACGATATTGAACCGAACGATCTGCTCACATCAGCCCAGCTCGGATTCCTGCGTTTGAACCGGCAGGATTTCTCGGGCGCTCAGCCGTTGCTCGACCTAGTGCTCAAAGGCAACGATCCAGAACTGGCGGACCGTGTTCGCGTCGCCCTCAAACTTCCGCAAACGCTAACCCGCCGCGAAACTTCGGCCCAACAGACATCGGAGGAAGCCAAAGCGCTCGCTGAAAAGAGCATGAAGGCCGGCTACCTGAAGGACGCCCTGAAGTATCTCACCATCGCCCACGAAAACGACCCGGTGGACTTCTCCACCATGCTGAAACTCGGCTGGGTCTACAACGTTTTGCATGACGATCGTGACGCCGTCAAATGGTTCAACCTGGCCAGCAAGAGCTCCGACTCTTCTATTTCAGGCGAAGCCAGCAAGGCTTATCACAACCTGGCGCCTGAATTCCAGCGACTGCGCACTACCGTTTGGATCTTTCCGTTCTTCTCCAGCCGCTGGCATGACGTTTTCGGTTATGGCCAAATCAAAACCGAGCTGAAGCTCGGCCGATTTCCCGTTCGTCCGTACCTTTCTGTGCGATTCGTCGGCGACACGCGTGGGACCATCGGACCCACATCCGGCAATGTCGCCCCTCAGTATCTTTCGGAAAGCTCGTTCATCATCGGCGTCGGCATGGCCACGCTTCCCTGGCGCGGCATGACAGGATGGTTTGAAGCGGGTGAGGCCGTCAAGTATCTTCCCAGCCGCACGGACGTAGGCGCGATGATTCCCGATTATCGCGGTGGCGTCTCCTATGCCAAGGGCTTCGGCCATCTGATGAACAGCTCCAAAGGCCTATTCTTTGAAACTAACGACGACGCGGTCTTCGTCAGCCGTTTTCAAGACAACATGCTGTACTATTCGCAAAACCGATCGGGCTACACTTTCGCTTCGCTGGAAGGCTTCGGCGGCCTGCAAACGCAGCTCTATTGGAACGGCAACGCCACCGCGGACCGATTGCATGAATACTGGGCCAACTATGCCGAAACCGGGCCTGGATTGCGCTTCCGCTTTCGCGACTTGCCCAAGTCCTTGCTCTTCTCGGTTAACTTCCTGCGCGGAGCCTACACCATCAATCTGGACAATCCGCGCCGTCCCAATTTCTTCGACCTTCGAGTTGGAATCTGGTATGCGTTCTCACGCTAAACTCACTCTCGCTGTTCTGGGCTGGGCCGCCTCCTTGCACGCCGCCACGCTCAACTACCACCTCGCGGGCGATGATCCCGGTCCGTGGCCCGAAATTTTTGCGTCCATCGGAATCACTCGCGCTTCGGGCGGTCCGGCGAATCTCTATGTCGTTCGCAATGTCGCCGCCGGATCAGTGCCGCAATGGATGCAGCGCATCGAGCAAGGCGGAATCGTAATCCTGGAAGGCGAGGGGGAGCTGGCCGCCGCGCTCGGCATTACGCCCAAGCAATCAGCGCGTGGTGGTGCGAAGCATCGTCGACCAGCATGCACCCAAGCTGCCGATTGTCTGGGAATCGCCCCTTGAAATTCCCATCTTTAACGTTCCCAAGGGCTCGACCGTCATCGCCACAGAGCGTTGGGATCATGCTCCTGTGACAGTAGCCTTGCATCGCGGAACGGGTGCCGTGCTGTGGATCGCCGCCGCGCCGGGCAAAGCAGGATACGAGCGGTTCCCGTACCTGCTGCAGGCCTTGAACGATCTTGGCATTGAGGCGCCCTTCCGCAGCCAGCGCCTGTGGGCATTCTTCGATGGCTCCTACCGCTCGCGTGTCGACCTCGATTACTTCGCAGACCGCTGGCGCAAAGCGGGCATCGGCGCGCTCCACGTCGCCGGCTGGCACTACTACGAGCAGAACGCCGAATCCGACGAATACCTGCGCCGGCTGATTGAAGCCTGCCATCGCAAAGCGATCCTGGTCTATGTGTGGCTGGAATTGCCGCACGTCAGCGAAAAATTCTGGGACGCACATCCGGAATGGCGCGAGAAAACCGCCATCCTTCAGGATGCTCAGCTGGACTGGCGAAAGCTGATGAACCTGAACAATCCCGCTTGTTTCGCCGCCGTTTCTCAAGGGGTGAAGCAACTGGTCGGCCGCTTCGATTGGGATGGCGTCAATCTGGCTGAGCTGTACTTCGAATCACTGGAAGGCGCCGCAAACCCCGCGCGCTTCACGCCCATGAATCAGAATGTTCGCGACGAGTTCCGCGGACTCCACGGCTTCGACCCGATCGAGCTGTTTCAATCCGCGAAGGCCCCTGGGAAGTCCGACGCGAACTCCGACGACCAGCGCCTCCGGACTTTTCTCGACTACCGCGCCGATCTCGCCCGCCGGCAGCAGGAGAAATGGATCGGTCAGATTGAATCCATGCGCGCCTCAAAGCCCGATCTGGACTTTGTTCTGACGCACGTGGATGATCGCTTCGACACCCGGATGCACGATCTCATCGGCGCCGACGCGGCGCGCGTGCTCCCCTTGCTCGACCAGCACGACTTCACGTTCCTGATCGAAGATCCCGCCACCATCTGGAATCTTGGTCCTCAGCGCTATCCGCAGATCGCCGCGCGGTACCAGCCGCTCACCGCGCACTCGAACCGCCTGGCGATTGACATCAACATCGTCGAACGCTATCAGGACGTCTACCCCACGAAACAGCAAACCGGCACCGAATTGTTCCAGCTGGTGCATTTGGCCGCGCAGTCCTTCTCGCGCGTGGCGCTGTATTTCGAGAACTCCATCCTCGCCCCCGATCTTCCATTGCTCGCCTCAGCCGCCGCCAGCGTGGACAAAGCCGAACAGAATGGATCACGGCTCGTCATCGAATCGCGCTATGGCGTCGGCGTGCCGTGGAAGGGACCCGCGCTTGTCAACGGCCGACCGTGGCCCGTTCAGAGCGACACCATGCTTTGGCTCCCCGCTGGACCCAACGTCGTAGAACCGGCGCTCAAAGATTCTCCACTCAAAATGATCGATTTCAACGGAGACTTAAGCTCGGCCAGCGTCGTTTCGGACGGATTGCGCTTTGCTTACCAAAGTAGCGCGCGCGCGCTAGCGCTACTGAACGCGCGTCCACATAAGATCCAAATCGACGGCGCGCCCAGCGATCCAAAGCTCGGCGATTCCGGCGCCGGGTTCGTCCTCACGCTGCCTCGCGGGCAGCACGTGGTCCAACTCACGCTGTAGCATCGCTGGCCGCTAGGGGGATGGACCCACATCCACTTCGGTGGTCACTTTCACGGGCGATCCGTTCAGTAGCGTCGGCAGATACACCCACTGCTTCACAGCTTCGGTGGCTGCATTGGTCAAACCCGGGTCGCCGCCGCCTATTACCTCGGCTTCCCGAACGCGCCCATCGATACCGATCAGCACCCGAAGCCGGACCGTGCCCCGCAAGCGGATCGCACTCGGCGCCGATGTTAGTTCTGGCGAAGGCTGTATGACGAGTCTCGCGGCCTGCTTCTGCGCATCCACTTCAATCCTCCTGGTCTCAATCCTGCCGGGTTCTGCGTTCGAAACTGGTTGAACGTCGCGTGAGGCAACGGTCTGGTCATCCATTGCCTGGTAAACTTGCGCTAATTTCGAAAAGTCCAGATCCCGCTCGCCCCAGACCAGCTCAACCGTACAAGACACCGGGACCGCAATTCCGTTCCTCATCCCCGGCGTGAATCGCCATTGGCCGACCAGGGCGGTGGCTTCGCTGCCCCAGATGGGTTCGGAACTGTTCGGTACTTGAACGAAGTTCACTGGAAGTCCATGCTCGTCGACTTCGAACGTGAGCTTGGCCGTGGCCAGCCGGCCCATCGCAGCTACCAGCCGGCCTTCCTCCATCGCCTCCGGCCCCAGGCCCGCGCCAATCGGATATAGCGCGCTGGCGAACACCGGACGCATGGTTCCGGGCGGAGCGTCGAAGTGCACATTAATCAAATGCCAGCGCGATTGATGCGTCAACAGCCGAAAGTCAACATTGATGTACCAGGATTGTTGCACTGGGTTTACGTTCGGCGCGAAATGCCACTGCTTCACCGCCTCCATGGCATTCTCATCCAGCCCGAGTCCTAGCGATTGGACAACCTGGAGCTTGTGGGCGAATCCGTCTTCACCGATCGCGCCGCTCAGCGTCACCGTTCCTTCCAGGCCCGCCATGCGCGCTTCTTCGGTGTACTCCGGATCCGATTTTTGGATCGGTTCGCTGGCAGCCATCGACAGAGCGCCCGCCAGTTGCGCCAGCCGATACTCGTTCACCGCGCGATCATGCTGACCGGTGGCTTCGAAAATGTCGCCGAGCCTGTTGTGCGACAGAATCTGCCACCTTGGCTCCAGGTCGCCATTCAGCGCCTCGCGAAACTCGTTCGCGGCAGACTGGTAGTTTTTCTGCTGGAAATACTCTTCGCCCCGAACATAGTGGTCGAGCGGGTCCTGGCGATTCGCAGCCCCTGGCTTGCGCCTCGGGATGTGCGGACTGAGCTGGTCCTGACAGATTCCTTGGCTTACAGGCAGGCACAACATGCCCGCCATTCCGAGAGCTCTCATCCAGTCCGGCATATTTCCTCCGCCGATTGGACACCGCGATGTTCGCCTGGGTTCCCGTGAGGGACCTTATGACGCTTTGTTGATTATGCCTGAACCTATCCGCCGGAGAAAGGGGTTGACTCCCAAGCGTATTTGTACTACATTGTTTGACAAATGGCAAAGTCCGACTCCTTAGGTCAATTCGAGCAACTGGTGCTTACCGCGATCCTGGCGCGCCGCGACGATGCCTATGGAGTTAGTATCCACTCCAAGGTCGAAGAATTAGCGCGTCCCAAAGCCGTCTCGCTGGGCGCTGTCTACGTCACGCTCGACCGTCTGGAAGACAAAGGCCTGGTGAAATCCTGGCTGTCCGATCCGACACCCGAGCGCGGAGGGCGCGCCAAACGTTGTTATCGTCTGGAGGCGTTGGGCGAGCGCGCCTTGGAAGAATCGGCGGTCACCGCCAAGCGCATTTGGGACGGCATCGTTGAAGTGTGGGGCAAGGAGTGGGTTCGCGCCCAAAGCAAGGAATGGGGCAAACGCCTGGGGAAGGAAGCTGGCTGATGCCTGCCTGCCCGCCCAAAGCGGCCCAAGCCATCGCCGCAGTCCTCATACCGTGCGCGTGCCGCGAGGAAGTGCTGGGCGATTTGCAGCAGCGTTGCACATCACCAATGCAGTATTGCCGGGACGCGTTCCTCACGGTGCCGCTGGTAATCCTCAGCAGAATCCGGCGGACGGCGGATCCCCCGCTGCTCCTGATGCACGCTTTCGTCCTGTATCTGTCGTTTTACGCCGTAGCCTGGTTCCAAGCTTACGCGCTACTGTACGAATCATGGGGACTTGTGCGGGTCGCGATTCCGGGAGCGGTCACGTTGCTAGCGTTGGTGCTGGAAGACGCTTATGCCAAGCCTGGCCGGCGATCGCCATTGCGGATGGTTCGCGGGCCGTTACTCGGCTTGGCGTGGACGCTTCTTTTGCAAGCCGCGCTCTGGGCCGGGCATTCGAGCCTTGCGCTTCCGCTTTGGATCGTGGTGTACGGAGGTGCTTTGGGGCTGCTGCTGACTTCAGCGCTGCGCTTGTTGTTTTCACCGCCATCGACTTCGCCGCAAGGGCGGGTATGAATGCGACGCCCCTAGCTTTCGTAGGTTTCAAACTCCAATTGATCGCCGCGAGTTGTCTTGGTAGCCGCAGCCGTGCCACTGGGCAGCTCCAGCACCGAATGCGCAAATAAAGATGCCGCCATGCGCCAGCGTGGCATCGCGGCGCGGATCTTCACCACTTTGCGTTTCTTGTCGAGAAACAAGACATCGATGGGAAACTTCATGCCCACGGTGTGCACGCCCTCGCACGGAGCAATCCACAGGCCTTCGCCGGGTTCCAGCTTGTCATGCTTTAGCAGGCCCGTTTTCCGCGTTTTGCTGGAATCCGCGATCAGGGCACGGTCCGCCAGTAGCGTGTTCCGGGATGGATTGTGAACTCGAAGCCGTCGCATAAAGGGGTCCGATAATCTATCGGTCGTTCCCAGCGGTGGCCTTAGTGTGCTGCGCTCTCCCAGCCCGTCTTCGAGTTGTAGGGCATCATGGTCCCCATGGCCTCGATCTCATGAATCTTGCCGCCCCGGATCTTAAAAATGTGCGCGGCGGGCAAATCGAACGGTGCGATATTCAGGTCCACCTTCTGCACGTCGGGCACACCTACGATCTTCACGAACTTCTGCTCCATCGGCTGCCGGAACTGCGACAGGCCGAACACCAGCCCCGTCTCCGGATCGGCGATTTCCACGCGCCGGGGCTCAATCCTGGTGATGTAATCGAAGGTGTGCGTGTTGATTTGATCGTGGCAGCCCATGGCGCCCATGGTTCCCATGCCCGGCGTCTTCGGCGGCGGATTCCTGGTGGTCTGCATGCCGTTCTCATGCCGCAGGCAGTCGTCCGCGAACGGAGCCGCGTCACCCGACCCACTCACCAGCGCGGTGTAATAGGACTCGCCGATTTTCAACATTTTGTCCCGCGGCGTCCGCTCGGCGGGCGGCACGGTCGCGAGCAGCCCGGGCCTCGGCGTCTGCAAGTTCTTCAAGCTGCTTTCCGGAAGATTCCGCGCGATCAGGTGCTCCGCCTCAGTGATCTTGCCGTCCTTCAGCTTCAAGCGCAGCCCCAGCTGGATAGGTTTGTCCCCTTCTCTCATAACGCACAGGAGGCCTACTTGCTGCGCCACCGGATCGGGAACATAAATCTTGAACGTGGTGGGACCTTCGGACGCCGTCTTCCACAGCCCTTCGCCCGGCTTCATCGGGACCGTGTTCTCCACGAACTTTACATCTTTTGCGAATGCCACCTGCGCCGGATCGTGCGCCACCAGAGCCGCGATGTAAGCGTCGACGGTTTTATCCAGACACGCCCGGTCGCAAGTTGCGGCGGTAGCTGTGATGGCGGCAAAGCCCAGAGCAAAAATTGCCTGCGCAGAGTGGCTTCATTAGTATGTTTGCGTAGCTAGTATATATCTTGCATGCAGGCCCAGGTAACGTATATGATGGCCAAGCGACAAGGAGAGAATCCGCATGAAATCTAAAGGAACAACGCTACTCGGAGCCATACTGGCGCTGTCTGCCATAGGAGCGCTATCGGCTGAGTCCATCAATCCGCCCACCATGCCACAAACCGCGCCCATGGACAAGCAGGCGAAGAAAAACCTGGACATGGTGCTGGAGTGGTGGCGCATCGTGATCCAAGGCGGGCCACCTGGATCAAGCACCCAAATACCAAGCAGAGGATTATATCCAGCACAATCCAAACGTCAACACCGGGCGCGCCGGGTTCGTTGAATTCTTCAGCAAGTTCAGCAAGCCCAAGAATCCGATCCCCGACAAGCTCGACAATCCGCCCGTGGTGATGGGCGCAAAAGGCGACTTCGTGTGGCTGATCTTTGAGACGGAATCGAAGGACCCGCGCAATCCGGCGAACACCTACCACTCGAACAGCTTCGAAATGATCCGCATTCAAAATGGCAAGGTCCAGGAGCACTGGGACAGCGCCATGAAGATGCCAGGTTCGGGCAACATCAAAACCGGCGTGTCTCCCAAGCCGCCGTCGCAATGGAACACGGGCAAGCTCTCCAAGCAGGAAGAAATGACCCTCGCGATGGCCACCGAAGAGTTGAAGGACATGTTGCAGTACGGGCACCTGGAGTTGGCCGACAAGACCATGGATCCGGGCTACATCCAGCACAATCCCAACGTGCCGCAGGGCCGCGACGGGTTTAAGGCGTTCATGAGCCGCGTTCCCGGACGGACGCCCCAGGAGATCAAGCCGGAATGGAAGAACGCGCCCGTCCTGACGTTGATCGATGGCCCTTACTCGGTGATGATGTGGGACCGCATGGCGAAAGATCCGGACGATCCCAGCGAAGATGTACACCTGGAATCACTACGACGTGGTTCGCTTGGAAGACGGCCACATCAAGGAACATTGGGACGAAGCGCGAATCAATCCACCTCAGCCGGCTGCGAAGTAGCGGAGGAAGGAAATGTAGATGAGACGCTGGTCGATAAAGAGCACGTTGCTGGCGGTTGGCGCGGGCGCTTTGTTGTCCGTGCCGGCTCCGCTGATGATGGCGGCGGAGACTGAGTGGGGACCGTCCCGCGTGAAGGATTGCAATCGGGAATGCCTGGCTACCAAACCGTCAGCAAATCCCCGCCCGGCGGCCGTATGATGCCCGCGCCGCCATTGTCGAATCCCGATACTCCGCAGGGCAAGGAACAGCTCAGGTTCAGCATGCTCACTTGCTCGCAGCAGATCGACAGCAAGATTTTCGCCTATATGAAACACATCCGCCCTCGGCACGCGATCATTGTGGATCAGCAAAAAGGCGTAGCCACGATCTTCTGTCTTTTTGTCCACGATGGAACGCGCCGGGGCGCCAATCCGGACGATCCTCCCGGAATGCTGATGAACGCGATGATCGTGGAGAGCTTCGGTATTCGCGGCGGCAAGATCCACGAAGTGGAAGCGATGCCCTTCGTCACCAATCCTTACGGCCTCGGCGACGGCTGGACCCAAGGTTCCGGGCGTTAGCCGCAATAGGCTACCCGGCGATTTCGCGATACTCCCGCGCTTCTCACGCGTCAAATGACGAGAGGAGTGTACGGGCAGCCGATAAAGGATTCATGCTTCATCACGACAAACTCGAAATTAATCGAAGAGAAAACGAAGGAATCGTTATACTCGACCTCCACGGCAAGCTGGTCATGGGCGGCGGCGACATCGCTCTGCGCGACTGCGTTCAATCTCTATTTGATCCCGGTAACCGCCAGCTCATCCTGGACCTGGCGAAGATTTCCGAAATCGACACCTCCGGCATGGGAGTTCTGCTGCTCTTAGCCGAGCAGTATCGCGATGCCGGCGGAAAGCTGGTGCTTTTCAACATCGCTCACGCCCACGGTGAAATATACGAAATGGCGCGCATCGAGACGGCGATCGAAATCTATCGCGACGAACTGGATGCCATCAACAGCTTCTTTCCCGATCGCAAAGTTGCCCATTACGACATCCTCGATTACGTGGAAAGCCACGTTCCCCATGAAGACCAAAAGCCCAAAACATAAGCCGCTGCTGAAAGAATACCGGCGAGAAGCGTAACTTCAATGTCACCGCCGAGCCGGAGGGCGCACCCTCCAGCACGAAATCTCCCGGCGAATTGCAGTACGTGATCCAGAAGCACCAAGCCTCGCAATTGCACTACGATTTTCGGCTGGAATGGCGTGGCGTTCTACTTTCCTGGGCCGTACCTAAAGGGCCATCGCTCGATCCCTCCGTGAGGCGTTTGGCCGCGCCTGTGGAAGACCATCCGCTCGAATATGGCGGCTTTGAAGGCGTTATTCCGGACGGCGAATACGGCGGCGGAACCGTGATGCTGTGGGATCGCGGCACGTGGACTCCAGAAGATCCCGATGTCGACGCCGCGCTAAAAAATGGCGAGCTGAAATTTACTCTCCACGGAAAGAAACTCCGCGGAGCCTGGGTGCTGGTCAGAACCAAGCTCGGTTACGAAGGCTCGAAGAAGCCGCAATGGCTGCTGATCAAGCATCGCGACCGCTATGCCTCAACCGAAGACATACTCACCGAAAAGCCGCGCTCCATCCTCACAATCACTCTGGAAATCGCGCGCGATGACGGCGGCGAATCGCAAAGCCGCGAAGGGCGATCGAGCCGCAGCGCATGCCCATTTCGCGTTCAACCCATGCTCGCGACGCTCGTCAAAGAGCCTCTTAACCAGCCCGGCTGGGTCTACGAAGAGAAGTACGACGGCTATCGCATCCTGGCGTATAAAGAAGGAAGCCGTGTGACGTTGCTTTCGCGCAACGCAAAGGATCGAACGGCGCACTTCCATACGGTCGCCGAAGCGGTAAGCGCTCTTCCACACAAACGCTGCTGCTGGATGGCGAAGTGGTGGCCTTTGACCGCCGCGGCGTCTCCCGTTTTCAACTGCTCCAAAACCTGGCCGAGACGCTGCACTACGCGGTATTTGACTGCCTCTATATCGATGGCCGCGATCTTCGCACGGAGGCATTACGCACGCGGCGCGACGGCGCTCGAAAAAGTTTTAGGGAAGCCCGCGGGAAGACAACCCACTCTGTTCTGCTCCGCTCGCCTGACGGCCGACGGACTCAAAGCGTTACGAAATCGCCAAGCGAAAAGGATTCGAGGGCGTGGTTGCAAAAGACGAATCGTCTCCCTATATTGAAGGCCGCTCCGCGAAGTGGCTCAAGTTCAAAGTGAAGCAGGAGGACGAGTTCATCATCGTCGGCTACACCGCGCCCGCCGGAGCGCGCGAACATTTCGGAGCGATTCTGCTCGCGGCATATGACGGAGACGAGTTGAAGTACGTCGGCAAAGTGGGCACCGGTTTTTCGCAAGAGACACTGGCAAAACTCTTCCGCAAATTCCAACCTCTGGTCCGCGCCAAGTCTCCCGTGGTGGATTCTCCGCGCGAGCGCGACGTCACTTGGCTGGCGCCGCGCTTGGTGGCACAAATCGCCTATGAAGAATGGACCGACGATCGCAAACTGCGCCAGCCGGTCTTTCTGGGACTGCGCGACGACAAAGACGCCGCTGAAGTAGACGTTGCCGGAGGTTAAATGAGTCTGGACAAATCTGATCACTCATCCCGACAAGGTTTTTTGGCCAGCCGAAGGCTACACCAAGATCCATCTTGCACGTTATTACGCCGCGATCTTCGCCAAGCTCCGGCCCTACGTCGACGATCGCCTGCTTTCGCTCGAGCGCTGTCCGGACGGCATGCTGGGCGATTGTTTCTATCAGAAAGCCGCGCCCAAGGGATTGCCGAAAGACACGCCTACGCACCGCATTCACCATCAAAATCGAGATGTCGAATACGTGGTCGGCGGAGGGAAAGACACGCAACTCGCGCTCACGAACCTGGGCTGCATTCCCGTGCATGTCTGGGCCAGCCGCGCCAGCCATCGAGCAGCAGCCGGACTGGATGGTCTTCGATCTCGATCCCACTTCAGGCAAGTTTGCCGACGCGGCCAAGGCTGGCTTGGTGGTCAAGAAGGAATTGGACGAACTCGGCCTGGCCTCCTTCCCGAAGACATCCGGCAGCCGCGGCCTGCATGTCTTTGTTCCGCTGCGGCTTGGGCCCACGTACGATGCGGTGCTGCCGTTCGCAAAGGAAATCTGTGAAAGACTGGCCGCGGAGCATCCCAAGGAACTGACGGTCGAACAGCGCATTGACGCCCGCGGGCCGCGCGTGTATCTGGACCCATTTCGCAATGCGTTCGGCGCCACCGTCGTCGCGCCCTACTCCGTTCGCCGCCGCGAAAAAGCGCCGTTCTCCATGCCGCTCAATTGGTCGGACGTGAAGCCGTCGCTCGATCCGTCCGCCTTCAACCTGGGCAATTACGACAAAGGTTCTCGCCGGTCCGGATCCTTGGAAGGATTTCTTCAAGAGCCGCCAAGCTCTTAGCGTTAGAAAGACTAGCTCGAAAAAAACATCCGCCAGGTAGTCGCCACCAGCGCGTGTGTCACCATGCTGGCCCGCACACTGCGCGCCCTCAATAGCGACAGGCCGCAAAAGATGCCCAGCGCTCCGGCAACGATCGCGAGCCTCCAATTCGGAAACTTCCGGAACGGAAGATGCGCCAATCCAAACAGCCCCGCGGCCACCAGCAGGCCCACCGTTTCACTGTGCGTCCCTCGCGCGATCACGCGTTGCAGAAACGCGCGAAAGAAAAACTCCTCGGCCAGCGACACCACCCAAAAGATTCCCCAAAAAGTAAGCACCAATAGCCCTCCGAACTTCCACCAGGGAAGCGGCTGCGGATGGAATTGTCCTAAGCTGGACCACGTAGGCCAGCGCGGCGCCAATCGGCAAGAAATAGAGAAAATGTTGCACCCCGATGCGCCATTCCTCGCGCGTCGGCACGAAACCAAAACGCGCGTCGTCGAGCGATCGCAGCGAAAGCACGGCCATCAAACCCAGCCGGATCCACATGAGCTGGCCGAGAATCACGAGCGCGACGTGCGGCGCCGGCCGCCCATAGATGTGATCGAACGGCTTGCTCAAATAGACGGCCGCCATGAAGCCGAGGAACAGCAGGTCCGCAAGCATCCCGCGGCGAATCCACGCATACCAGAACGCCGCCACCGAAACCAGCGCGAGCAATTCGGCGAACGAGACCAGATGAAATGTCCGGGTGCGCAAGGCCTCGATCAGGTAGGGAATCACGCCGCTGGCTGCCAAAAGCGCGGCCCGCAGCGGCTTCGATCCAAGCGCATCAAAGGCTTTTCGGGCCGACGCGAAATCCGGGACCAGATAGAAAGCCAACTCCACCATGAACGCCGGGACCACCGCTATCGCCACGGTCGAAGATATATGCTGTTGATGGGAGTAAACGTACGCTGCGATGCAAGCTGCTATCCAAACCAGGAACAGCGTCGTCAGAAACTGGCGCATGTGCTTCATCCTAGCATCGGCACTGTTCATTGTCCGCTTTGGCCTTTCCCGTCTTGGGCGCGGCCGAAGATCCTCCCGCGAATCTCACGCGATTGATCGCTGCGCGCGAGACGGAAACCGCGCAAGCGCAAAGCAACTACACCTATCGCCAAACCGTCACGCTGGATGAGCTGAGTCCGAGCGGTCTCACGCAAGGCACCTACCGCGAAGTTCGCGACATTATCTTTTCACCGGCACAGGAGCGCAGCGAGCAGATGGTCGGCAAGCCGTCCGCGACGCTAACGCATCTCAAGTTAACCGACGAGGATTTTCGCGACATCCGCGAGGTGCAGCCATTTCTGTTGACGAAAGATCAGGCGTTCCTTTATGAAACGCACTTTCGAGGCGAGGAAACCATGGACGGCGTAGATTGTTTCGTGGTCCAGATAGTCCGCGGCAGATCCTGGAGGGCCAGCGGTTGTTCGACGGCATGCTGTGGGTATCGAAGAAAGATTATTCGGTGATCCGCAGCGAAGGCCAGGCCGTGCCGCAGATCCATACGCTAAAGAGCGAGAATCTGTTCCCGCATTTCACCACGCTCCGTCAAAAAGTGGAAGGCGGCTACTGGTTTCCCGTGATGACCTACGGCGACGACACGCTGTATTTCCGCGGCGGAGCCCAGCGCGTCCGGATGAGCATCCGCTACAGCGATTACCATCGATTCGGCGCCGACTCCAAGATTACCTTCGACAAATAGCGCGGAACCCGCGGGTTAAGAGCTTCGTATAGACTGTAGAATCGAAATATCACTTAGGCTAACCGGGAGGGCGCATGGCGCAGCACGTGAAGATCTTGGGGATTTTGCACATTGTGTTTGGGGCTATGGGGGTCTTCGGGGCGATGATCGTGCTTCTGATCTTTGGAGGGATCTCAGCCTTCGTGGGCATGACGGATCATTCGTCGGACGTACCCGCTCCCATCCTGGGTTTGATTGGCGGCTTCGTCTTTATCCTGGTGCTGGCGCTTTCGCTGCCCGGCCTGATCATTGGCATCGGTCTTGTGCAGTTCAAGCCGTGGGCGCGCATGGGTGGGATTATCCTGTCGGGTTTCGATCTGCTCGGCTTTCCGTTCCATACCGCCTTGGGAGTCTATGGTCTCTGGGTGCTGCTGAATCGAGAAACGGAGCAAATGTTCGGAGTTCCCCCGGCGCGCGTCGCCTGAACCGCGAGATTATTGCTTGTTGTTTTCATAGCACCAGCGCATGAGCGCCTCCGGATACGCCGACCCGTTGATGGCGCGGAGATCGTCCAGACTCAGGCGTTGGAAATCGAATGACACGGCGCCCTCACCGCTCACTGTAGCGATCATGTATCCGTAAACATTGGTCTGGGCGTGTTGCGCGGCCGTGGTTTCCTTCGGCAGCTTGTAGCGTTGAGCGCCGGCGGTGCCGATAATCCAACCAGGAAGAACTTTATTTTTCCAATCGGCGGTTTCAAATACGTTGTCCATATAAAAGTGAGAGTGGCTGGCCAGAACGTACACTCGCTTGTGGGTGGAATCCTGAGCATGCCACAGCGCTTCATAAGCTTCGCGGCCGCTTTTGTCGCTCAACGGAGTCTGGCTCATGCTGTGCATGTTACTAACACTGCCCGGTAGCGCTTCGTGCATGCCCACCACGATGGTTCGGATTTCGGGCGACGCCTCATCGCGCGCGAGCACGGCGTGAAGCCAGTTCATCTGGACAGGATCGAATTGATCCGGCGTTGCGTTGTCCAGCGAAATGAAATCGACGTTGCGCCGCACCCAGTGATAGTAGGAGTGGAGTTTATGATCCGACGGATCGTCCTTCAGGCGCTGGGCACGGAGGATGGGCGTCTCCAGCCAATCGGCGAACTGCACTAGCCAGGCTTCGCGTGTCATTGGCGCAATGGTTTCATGATTACCCATGAGTAGGTACACGGGCAGCGCGCCGAAGGGCACAATCTGATGCGCGATGAAATCGGGCCACGCTTCCTTTAAGTACGCTTGGGTTTCCAGTGGCTGATTGTGCAGGCCGAGCGCCACCGGCGGGGACATGTCCTCATCGATCCGGTAAATGGCGCGGAAATCGCCCAGATGCCAATAAAAAACCGCGCCCCTCTTGTGCACGCCGGCGGCAATGGCGGGCATCACTATGTCGCCACAGTTGCGCGAGTCGCCGGAGACGGCGAACTGCCAGGAGCGGCCCGCGCGATCTTGTGCCGTAAGCGAGCAGGAGCAGGCCAACGGCAGAATCCATATTCGGCGCATAAGAGTCGACTGTAGCGCGGGCGCAGTTATCGGAGCAAGCGCGCTAGGAGTAACCTTAGTAATTATGAGGAGACGCGAATTCGGCCGGGCACTCGCTGCCGTTACCGCAGGTGCTGCTCTGCCATCGATCCATGCGACGGAAGCAGATGCGGCCGGCAGCATCACCGATGTGCAAGGCGTGAAGGTAGGTCACTTCACCGAGTCGCGCAGACCCACCGGTTGCACCGTTCTGTTGTTCGAGAAGGGCGCGACGGCGGGCGTGGATGTACGCGGGTCGGCCCCGGGTACGCGCGAGACGGATCTGCTGAATCCCATAAACACCGTGCAACAGGTGCAGGCTATTCTGCTCGCGGGCGGCAGCGCCTTTGGATTGGACGCGGCATCGGGCGTGGTGCGGTATCTCGAAGAGCATCGCTTGGGCTACGCGGTCGGGGACATCATCGTGCCGATTGTGCCCGCGGCGATTCTTTATGACTTGGAGCTAGGCGACGCCAAGATCCGGCCGACCGCGGACTCGGGATACAAGGCCTGTCAGGCCGCGACTGCTCAGCGAGTGGTGGAGGGAAACGTAGGGGCGGGCGCCGGCGCCACGATCGGTAAGCTGTTCGGTCCCAAGCAGGCGATGAAGTCGGGCCTCGGGAGCGCGAGCGTCCGAGTTGGCGACACGGGAATCGTGATAGGCGCCATTGTCGCCGTGAACGCCGTCGGCGACGTGGTGGATCCGAAGACCGGGAAAATTATCGCGGGCGCGCGCAAGCCCAATGGATCGGGATTCGAGGATTCGATGGCGCGCATTCGCCGAGGGTACAGCGTGCGAGCCGATGCGTCCACCAATACAACCATCGGCGTGGTGGCGACGAACGTGGCGCTCGACAAAGTGCAAGCCACCAAAGTAGCGCAAATGGCGCATGACGGTCTGGCGCGAACCATCTATCCGGTACACACGCCCAGCGACGGCGATACGATCTTCGCGGTGGCTACCGGGTCAATAGCGGCGCGCGCGAATCACGGCGCCATCGGCGCGCTGGCCGCGGAGGTGATGGCGCTAGCGGTGCTGCGGGCGGTGATGAATACGCGCGGAATCGCTGGGTTACCGAGTTACAGCGACCTGCGGTAGCGCATGTCCCCCCGCTATTGCAACAGCGTGAACCCGTACAAAGTGTCGCCGGCGCCAACTACGACGTACTGGCGTCCGTCGAGTTCGTAAGTCATCGGCCCGTTACTTAGATTGCCGATGAGGTGCGCGTGCCACAGGATCTTGCCGTTAGCCGGGTCATAGACGACGAAATTCCCCGATGGATCGCCGGTGAATAACAACTTGCCCGCGGTGGTCAAGATGCCGATGGGCGGGCCTCCGCGATTGTAATCGTGCGTCCAACGGATCTGGCCGGTACGGTAATCGATAGCCTTAAGCGCCAGCGTGGAGTAAACGCCGGAATCGCGTCCACCGTAACCTTCCGGTTTATCGCCGGTATCGGTGAGGTAGAAAAGGCTGTACGACGACGAGGCGTTGAGGTAGAACAATCCGGTTTCGGGATCGAAACTCGGAGAAGGCCAATTCGCCGCGCCACCCTGAGCCGGGATCACGAGCGTGCCGTCGGTTTTTGGTTCCTTGGCCGGATTGCCCATGGGCTGGCCTTTCGGATCCAGGCCCTTAGACCAATTGAGATCGATGAAGGGCTTCGAAAGGATGTTCTTTCCGTTGGTGCGATCGAGCAAAAAGAAGTAACCGTTGCGGCTGGACTGCGCTACCAGCTTGCGTGGGCGGCCGTCAATCTCGCCATCGATCAGCACGGGAGTTTCCGCCGCGTCCCAATCGTGTGTGTCGTGCGGCGACGCCTGAAAATACCACGCCAGTTTTCCAGTATCTGGATTCAAGGCGACGATGGAACAGGTCCACAGGTTGTCGCCTTTTCGTCCTTGGCCCGCCATCACCGGATTCGGGTTGCCGGTGCCGAGGTAATAAAGATTGAGTTCGGGATCGTAAGTGCCGGGCACCCACGTCATGCCGCCGCCGTGCTCCATGGCTTCCGGATTGGGCCACGTTTCAGCGCCCGCTTCACCCTTACGTGGCGTCGTATTCCAGCGCCATTGCAGTTGGCCGGTCTCAGGATCGCGCGATTCCAGATAGCCCGGAACGTCGAGCGAATCGCCGCCCACGCCCACGATGATGTGATTGCGAATCACGATTGGCGCGGGCGTTGAGAAGTATTCCTGTTTCACGTCCGCAATCTCAACATGCCACCGTTCGGTGCCGTCCTTGGCGTTGAGCGAAATGAGGTAATTGTCGGGGGTTTCGAAGTAGAGCCAGCTCCCATACATTCCGAAGCCCCGGCTTCCGATGTGAATGCCGCCATGCGATTCCCATTGGTAATGCCAGAGCTGACGGCCGCTGCGCGCGTCCACCGCCCAGGCGTGGTCGGGGAGCGTGAAATACAGGACGCCGTCAACTTCCAGCGGCGTTGACTTGATGCTGGAAGTGAGCGTCCCGGTTCCGGCGTCCAGGCGATACTCCCAGGCCAAGGTAATCGCGCTGACGTTGGATGAATTGATGCGCGATAGCGTGCTGAAGCGCCGCCCCGAGTAATCGCCGTTGTAAGTGGGCCATGTGTCGGTGGGTGGCTTAAGCAACAGTGCCGGATCCAGACTCTGAGCCGACAGCCCAGAGCCAACCAGCAGGAGCGCAGCGAGCTTGAGCTTCATTTCAGTGTCACCAGGTAAGCGAGTAAGTTGTGCATGTCGGCGTCGGTATATTTCTTCAGTAACTCGGCGTGGGCGGCGAGCGGGTCGTGGACTTCTACTTTGACGCGCGCGTCGCGTGAGAACGAATGATAATCGCCGGAGGCATCGCGCAGGGCGACATCGAAGTCATCCAGATATTCGAGCGTGCCGGAGACGGACTGGCCGGAGGGCAACCGGACCGTAACCTCAGAACGGACAGGCTGAGCATCGCGCGGACGTGGCCGTGGATACAAAAAGCGCGACTGCAGCGTAACCGCATCGTATTTTTTCGCGATGCCCGCTAAGTCGCCGGTGGGCGAGTGGCAAGTCTGGCAGCGGCCGGCGCCATTGAAGTACTCACGGCCTTTGTCGCGATCGCCCGTGACGATGTTGAGGATGCTATACGCGTTGCGATCGATGGCGGCCTGCTGGCGAGAGCGCAGGAAGGCCGCGATGTCCTGGATCTGATCGGCGGGCAGATGAAACGCGGGCATGCCTTTGCTGGGGCGCCCCTGTTCAATCACCGGACCGACTTTGTCGCCGCGCTCGTCATCCAGCGCAAGCGGCGAGCGAACCAGATCGGGACCGCTGTCGCCGCCTTGCGCGGTTGTGCCGTGGCAATAGCCGCAGTTGCCGACGAAGATTTTCTGTCCCCGCTCAACGGCGGCCGGGTCGGGGACCGCGCGGCTGATCAGCATGTTGCCACCCGGACGAGGTGCTGGGGCAGGTGGGGCTTGGGCGGCGAGCGAAGCCGCGGTAAGCAGGGACAAGGCCGCGAGTATTTTCATGCCACGAGATATTCTTTCACTTTTCAGCCACTGGCGTCCATGCTCAGCGGCGCTGGCTGATACACTTTGATGCTCATCTTGATGCTAAACTGTGTTCATGGGACCAGCCCGTTCCGTCAACAAAGTCAAGAAGCAGCGAACAACTTTGACGCTGCCCTCCGACTCCCTCACGAAGGCGAAGATATTGCACGCGCGAGAAGGGTGAATCTCAGCACCGTAATATCGGAAGCACTGTCCGAGGGTCTGCGGATGTATGCGGCAACCGAGCGTTCCGAAGAAGTGCTCAACGCATACAGGAGGGCATTTTCAGGCTTCACCGAAGTGGAGAGGGCCCTGCTTGACGGCATTGTTCTGGAACGTGCTCCGAGGCGCTGATTCGTGATCGATCCCGCGTCCGGGCCCTTTCTATTCGATACCAGCGCCGAGAGTTGGTTGGAGCGAACCAGGGATTCCGAATTTTCGCGTTGGATGCGCGCGTACTTGTCGCAGCATCCGATCCATATATCGGCGATCACAGTTCTTGAGCGAGTTCGCGGATATAGCAGCGTGTGGCAGCGGTCCACGGGCCAAAAGCGGCACATCGTGGAAGGCGCTCGCGTCGCGTATCTCAGCGCGCTCGGACGGGTGTGGCCGCTCGACGTGGCTGTCGCTATGGTCGCGCGGCGAAATCATGGCGCATGCTGCCCCATCCTCCAACGCCGCCGCGGCGCTCCCATCGTTTCACGGAAGCGCGTCAGGAACGCTTGGCTCGCTGGCGGTTCGACGGCATGATCGCTGCAACTGCGTTGGTAGCTGGAATGCCTCTCATTCACAACAACGCCGCGGATTTCGAGCCAATACGAAGCGCCATCGAAAAGTCGCCGGAGCGGTTCCCTAACCTCGGCCCGCTGGAGTTGATCCGGTGCGGCTCCTTGGCGTGACGCCGGCCAGCCCGCCTTGCGCGGAACCCGTAATTCCGCATATACTGGAGTTTTCATGCGTCGTCGCGCCGACAACTCGTTTCGATTTTGGTACTGGTTTAGCGCCTGAATCGAGGCGAGTGGCGTTGGCTTAAGCAATAGCAGTTATAGTAAAAGCAACCCACTCGAAAGAGTGGGTTTTTCATTTTTGAGGAGCGCACGCGCGGAACGCGCTCGATTTTGGAACCAACCATCGCGATCCGCTGCGTTGTGCGCGATGTTTACTTAGGAGATAGAACGATGATCATCTCGATGAAACTCCACTCGACGAAAGAGGAGATCGAGCAAGTGTGTGAGCGCATCCGGGATTTCGGTTACAAGATCCATGCCATCGAGGGCGAGGAGCGCGTGGTGATTGGCGCGGTGGGCACCGGCGACACCACGGTGTGCCTGGAATCCGTAGAGGCCATGCCGCAAGTGGAGAAGGCCGTGCGCATCTCGGCGCCCTACAAGTTCGTCGAGCAAGGAGTACCGTGCCGAGCGCACGCGCATCCGCGTGGACGATTGCGAGATCGGCGGCGACGAGTTCATCGTGATGGCGGGGCCGTGCTCGGTGGAATCCGAAAAACAGATCATGCAAGCGGCCGAGGGCGTGGCGCGCGCCGGGGCGAAACTGCTGCGCGGCGGGGCGTTCAAGCCGCGAACTTCGCCGTACGATTTTCAGGGCCTGGAGGAAGAAGGGCTGAAGCTGCTGGCCAAGGCCAAGCGAGCGACTGGCCTCGGAATTATCACCGAGGTGATGAGCGATCGCGACGTGGACCTGGTGGCGGATTATGCCGACATACTGCAGATCGGCGCGCGCAACATGCAGAACTTCGCGCTGCTGAAGACGCTCGGCAAGTGCAACCGGCCGGTGCTGCTGAAGCGCGGCATGAGTTCCACCATTAAGGAACTGCTGATGTCGGCCGAGTATGTGGTGGCGCACGGAAATCCCAACGTGATTCTGTGCGAGCGCGGTATCCGGACCTTCGAGACCGTAACACGCAACACCTGCGACATCGCGGCCATCGCGGCCCTCAGCGAGCTAACGCATCTGCCGGTAATTCTGGATCCCAGCCACGCCACTGGAAAGCGCAGCCTGGTGCCCGCGCTGGCGCGCGCCGGCGTCGCGATTGGCGCCGACGGCCTGATCGTGGAAGTGCATCCGGCGCCCGAGAAGGCGGTCAGCGATGGAGCGCAGTCCCTGGATATTCCGCAGTTCCACGCCATGATGCGATCGCTCGCGCCGTATATCGATCTGTGGAAGGAATCGCGACTGACGGAGACTGCCGCGGCGGTGTAACGCCGGCCCCATGAATCCGCGCTTCCAGCTCCGGCAGCTCGTCGCGTTGTTGCTGCTGGTGGCGTGCGCGCTCGCCGGTGGCAGGCGTTTACTGGTATCAGAGCGCGCAGACGCCGCTCGCACCTTCCAATCTAGTGGCCTACCTGCCCACCGCCAATGCCAGCGTGATCTACATCGACGTGGATGCGTTGCGGCGATCGGGGATTCTCGGCATGCTGGCGGGTTCGAAGACCGCTGAAGAGCCGGACTATCAGCAGTTCGTCCAAGAAACGAAGTTCGATTATCGCCAGGATCTGGATGCCGTCGCGGCGGCGCTGAAGGATGGCCGGATTTACTTCGCACTGCGCGGGCGCTTTCATTGGAGCAATCTGAGGGACTATGCGGCGCGGCAGGGCGGATCTTGCCACAACGATTTTTGCGTCGTGGCGGGAAGCCAGCCGAATCGGCGCATTTCGTTCTATCCGCTGAAGTCCAATGTACTGGCGATGGCGATCGGTCCCGACGATTTCGGGGCGTATCAAGTGGCAGTGCAGCCGAGCCAAGCTCGTGCTTGCGGCGCCGAAGGAGCCCGTGTGGGCGCTGATTCCGGCCGTCGCGCTTCAAAGTATGGATTCATTGCCGGCCGCCGCGAAGGCCTACGTGCCGGCATTGCAAGGGCGCGGATCAGATCGTATTCAGCGTTGGCGCCGACCGCAGCTCAGCAATTGCAACTCGGCCTGCACGTCACTTGCAAGGACGCGGCCGGCGGCATCGGCGCTGCTCACGCAGTTCGAAACAACCACCAAAGCGCTGCGCGAATTGCTCGGCGCACCAAGCGCCAGAAGCCCGATCCAGCCGATTTGAGCGGGGTGCTGGTGGCCGGAAGTTTTCGCCGCGACGAGCGGCAGGTATATGGGACATGGCCGATCTCCAAAGGCGTTTGTGGACGCAATTGCGGGGACGCGCGTACTAGAACCACCGTAACTAGTGCGGATCCGCGCGCGGATGCGAAAATAGAATAGCTTGACCCGCAGGAAACTCCTTTCGTTAATCCCGTTGGCTGGTTGTGCGCCCGCGTATGCGTTTGGCGTGGAGCCGAACTGGCTGGAGCGCACCTTCCATCGCGTGAAATTGCCGTGCAAGAACCTCACCAGCGGTGTGCGGATTTTGCATTTGTCGGATTTTCACGCCTCCCCGGTGGTGCCGTTTTCATTGATTGAGAATTCGGTGGAGCTGGGGCTGGAAGCTAAACCCGACGTGATCTGCTTGACGGGCGATTTTGTCACCGATGCCACACCGTTTGACGAAGCCGAGTATGCGCGCATCCTTCGGCGATTGTCGAGCGCGGCGCCGGTGTTCGCAAGCTTGGGCAATCACGACGGAGGCGTTGGGGCGCCAAGGTCGGCGGACTCAAGGACAGCGCCGCGGTTCGCGCGCTGCTGCGTGCCGCTAACGTTCCTCTGCTACACAATCGTTCCGAAGTAGTGCGAGTGCGCGATCAATCCATTCGCTTCGCAGGAGTGGGAGATCTTTGGAGCGACGACGTGGACGCCGATCTCGCGTTCGCGAATGTTCCCGCGGACGATCCCGCGATTCTGCTGGCCCACAATCCCGATACCAAGGACCTGCTTGCCGATCGGCCCTGGGATCTGATGCTGAGCGGCCACACGCACGGCGGACAAGTGGTGTTGCCGATCCTAGGCGAGCGCTTCGTGCCGGTTCGCGACAAGCGCTTCATCGCCGGGTTGAAGCAGTGGAACGGACGCCAGGTTTACGTTACACGCGGCGTGGGAAATATTGACGGCGTGCGCGTGAACTGCCGCCCGGAAGTAAGCGTGCTGGATCTGGTCAGTTAGCGCCGCGTACCTTCGCCCTCTTCTATCATCTTTTTCACGCGGTCCAGCTCCTGGCGCAGCTTCTTTTCGCGCAGTGCGATCGAGATCACATAAACGATGATGATCAGCCACGCTACCGTAAAACCAAAAAACATGAACGTGTAGTTTTGTGGGCTCATAATCGCTCCTTAAAACGCATGTGCGTGGCGGCGCAGCGCGTCAATCTCCAGGCGCATGGCTTCCTGCCGCGTGCGGATCAGGATCAGCGCCGTCGCCAGCATCAGCAGAGCCAGAAAGTTCCACCACAGCGGCGCTTCCATGCCAGGCGCCATTCCGCCGCCGCCGCGGATTTCGAGAACCGGACCGGGATGCTGCGTGCGGAACCATTCAATCGACTTCCAGACCAGCACAATATCCACGCAGGCGAAGATGGACAACACCGCGGAGAGGCGTGCGCGCGCCGTAGGGTCGTCAATGGCGCGGCGCAGCATGAAATAGCCGACGTAAATCAGCCAGCAGACGAAGAACGACGTGAGGCGCGGATCCCACGTCCACCAGATGCCCCAGATGATGCGGCCCCAGATACTGCCGGTGCAGAGCGTGATGGTGGCAAAGGCCAGCGAGACTTCGTTGATGGATGCGGCGACGGAGTCGAACCGAAGATCCTTGGTAACCAGATATCCGATGGCGGAAAACATCGCGATGTAGAAGCCGGTGAAGGATGTGATCGCGGCCGGCACGTGGAAATAGATGATGCGGAAGATCGCGCCCTGGTTCGCTTCGTCGGGAACCTCCAGGAAAATGCGATACAGATTCCAAGCCAGAATCAGGCCCGCGATCACCGACAGAGTCAAAATGATTTTCAGACGCATGGTTCACCCCACTAGTACGATTTCTACCAAAGCCAAAGACAAAATGGTGAAGATGACGTTAAACGCCACCAGAATCCGGAACCAAATCATGTTCTCGGCCAGCGGACCGCCGTTGATCAGCACCCGGCTGAGTTCAATGGCCCCTACCAACGCTGGAATCAGCATCGGATAAATAAGCGTGGGCAGCATCAGCTCGCGCAGGCGCAAATTCACAGTCATGGCGCTGAACAACGTTCCGATCACCGTGATGCCCCAGGTGCCGAGGAGCATCACTAGAAATAAGAGCGCCAGGCGTTGCGGCAATCGAACATTATAGAAAATGGCGAAGACCGGAAGGCTGATGCACTCCACGATGATGATCAGCACGTAGTTGGCGAGGCATTTTCCGAAAAATAGCTGCGCGCCGCTGACGGGCGAAGCCAGCAGCGCGTCCAGACAATCGTTCACCAGTTCGCGCGCAAAACTGCGGTTGAGGATCAGCGTGCCCGCGAAGGCGAAAACCAGCCACAACAGGCCGCCCGCGATGTCGCGGATCTGCTCGGGTTCCAGGTCGAAGGCGAAGCTGAAGAGCAGCAGGATCACAAGCGCGAAGGACACCGAAGCATTCACGGCCTCCTTGCCGCGAATTTCCGAGCGCAGATCTTTGGCGGCGATCGCCCAGGTTTGGCCCAGAAACGTCTGCCCCAGAAACGTCTGGCGCAGAAACTTCATGCTTCTCCGTAGTGACGATACAGCCAGCCGGGATCTTCCAACATTTCCCAGGTACGGGGGCCGCGATAGGCCAGTTTTCCGCGATTGATGAGAGCCACGTCGGTGGCCAGTTCCAGCGCTTCCCGCAGTTGGTGCGTGGACATGATGATGGTGCGCCCTTCGGCCAGCGCCGATTTCAGCAGGCTCTTGCAGCACCGCAATAGCGCGGTCGTCGAGCGCGGTGAAGGGCTCGTCCAGCAACAGCAGCGACGGCTGATGCAGGAAGCAGCGCGCGATGGCCAGGCGCTGGCGCATGCCACGCGAAAATTCGCGGACCAGGCCGTCACGCACGCGGTCCAGGCCGGTTCGCTCCAGCCACTCTGTCGCGGTGCGGCGCGGATCATCCAGCCCGTAAAGCTGGCCAAACATGTTGAGATTCTCGAACGCGGAAAGTTCTTCGTAGACGCCAATGCCGTGGCCCAGGATGCCGATGCGCTGGCGTGTGCTTCCGGCCCGCGTGTCTTTGCCGAGGATGGAGACGCGTCCGCGCGCGGCTTTCGAAAGGCCGCCCAGGATGCGCAGCAGCGTTGTCTTACCGGCGCCGTTGCGGCCGAGCAGCGCCAGGCACGCGCCGCCATCCACGTTAAACGAAATATCGCGCAGCGCGGGATAGTCGCCGAAATACTTCCACACGCCCTGGATGACAACAGCGTTGGCCGCCGGCATGATCTTTCTTACTCTACTGCTTTGCCGGAGCGCCCGCGATGCGGATGCCCAGTTCGCGCAACACGCGCTCAGAAACCGTGGATGGCGCTTCGCACATCAGATCCGTGGCTCGTGCGGTTTTCGGGAACGGAATCACCTCGCGGATGGACGTTTCGCCGGCCAGGATCATCACCAGGCGATCCAGACCGAGCGCGATTCCGCCATGCGGCGGCGCGCCATATTCCAGCGCTTCCAGCAGAAAACCGAAACGCTTCTTGGCTTCTTCGTCCGAGAATCCGAGCGCCGAGAAAACCTTGGCCTGCACGTCGCGGCGATGAATACGGATGGACCCCGAACCAAGCTCCGTTCCGTTCAGCACCACGTCATAGGATTTCGCGCGGCAGCGCGCCGGATCGGTGGTGAGCTTGTCGATATCTTCGTCGTGCACCGAAGTGAACGGATGATGCGCCGCGTTCCAGCGCTTCTCCTCCGCGTCCCATTCGAACATCGGGAAATCGACCACCCACAGCGGCTTGAAATTCATCGGGTCAAGAAGCTTGTGCCGGTCGTTGTATTTTTGGCCGGCGAACAGACGGAGCTGGCCGCACGCTTGGTAAAACGTCTCTTCGGGACGCTGGCCCTGCGGCGGTCCCGGCCAACCCGCGATCAGAAGCAAGTCGTCATCCGCGGCCTTCGAAGCCGCACGGGCTTGTTCGACAAGTTTGGGATCCAGCTTTTTCAGATCGTCGTAAACCCGCAGGCCGCGCTCGGCTCCGTATTCTTTCAGTTCATCGCGCTCTTTGCGGCTCAGCGCGCCGGTTTTCGGAATGTGGATCGCAACCGGCGGGAATGTGAGACCAAGTTGCCAGGGTTGACCATCTGCCTCACCTTCCAGCACATGGAACGGCGGCAAGCGAAGATCAGGTTTGTCGCTGCCATAAGATCGCATGGCTTGTGCATAGGTGAGCCGCGGAAATTCCCTCGGCACTTCGAAGCCGGCGACTTCAAATACGCGCTGCATCATCGGCTCAACCACTTCGTAGATGCGCTCCTGCTGCGGGAACGACATCTCCAGATCGATCTGGGTGAACTCCGGCTGCCGGTCGGCGCGCAGATCCTCGTCGCGGAAGCAGCGCACGATCTGGAAATATTTTTCATAGCCGCTCACCATCAGAAGTTGCTTGAAGATCTGCGGCGATTGCGGCAGCGCATAAAATGAGCCGGGCTGCACGCGGCTGGGGACCAGATAATCGCGCGCGCCTTCGGGCGTCGAGCGCGTCATGAACGGCGTTTCGATCTCCAGAAAGCCCTGGCTGTACAAAAACTCGCGCACCGCGAAGCTGATCTTCGAGCGCAGGATGATGTTGCGCTGCATATGCGGACGGCGCAGGTCCACGTAGCGGTATTTCAGGCGCGCGTCTTCCTTCACGTCGACGGTTTCTTCCATCGGGAATGGCGGCGTGCGCGATTCGTTCAAGATCCACAGTTTGGTGGCCACCAGTTCCACCTCGCCGGTGTCGAGCGTGGCGTTGATGGTTTCAGGCGCGCGCTTGGCCACGGTGCCTTCCACCGCGATCACGTATTCGGAGCCGAGCATCTCGGCCTTGGCGTGCAACTCGGCGCCGGCGTCGGCGTGGAACACCAGCTGCGTAACGCCATCGCGATCGCGCAGATGAACGAACAGCACTCCACCCAGATCGCGGCGGCGATGCACCCAGCCCATCAGCAGGGCGGTTTTTCCCACGTCTGAGGCGCGCAACTGGCCGCAGGTGTGCGTGCGGCGCAGATCGCCTAAGAAATCTAACGATACTTGCTCAGGCATTCTTTCACCTTTTCGAGGAGCAATTCACGACGAATTTGCACTTGCACCTGACTCTCCATGTCCTTCATTGATATTTCGCCCGCGGCGGTTTCGTTCTCGCCGCAAATCAAAGCCACACGCGCGTTCAGCTTGTTGGCGACCTCAAACACCTTCTTCAATTTTCCCTCGGCCACTTCCACGCGGATGCCTTGCGCGCGCAATTCGGCGGCGGCGTTGGCGGCGGCGCGGCGCGTGCTGTCGCCCGCGGTGAAGGTCACCATGACCAGCGGGTCTTCCTTCACTGGCGACATTGCCTCCAGGCTCATCACCAGCCGGTCTTCGCCGATCGAAAACCCAATGCCCGGCGAATGCACGCGCGATCCGAGCGCTTCCGCCAGCCCGTCATAACGCCCGCCGCCCAGCACCGAATTCTGCGCCCCCAGCGAGCCGTGCACGATCTCGAACGTCGTGCGCATGTAGTAATCCAGACCGCGCACCATCCGGGGCCGGACTTCGTAGGGAATCCCGCGGTCGTCCAGGTGCGACTTGACCGCGTTGAAGTGCGCGCGGCACGGATCGCACAAATGATCCTGGATGGACGGCAGCGCGTTGATGATGCGCCTGGTCTTCCGGCACCTTGCAATCCAGCACGCGCAGCGGATTCGTCTCCGCCCGCCGCTGGCAATCGTCGCACAAGCGCGAGGCTGACTTCGCGCAGCGCTTCCTTCAGCAGCGCCACGTACTGCGGGCGGCAATTCTGATCGCCCACCGAATTGATCAGCAACTGAAAGCCTTCGAGACCGGCCCGGCGAAGCAGATCGATCACCATCTCGATCACTTCGGCGTCCACCGCTGGCGATTCCGAACCGATGGCCTCCGCGCCAATCTGGTAAAACTGGCGATAACGGCCCTTCTGCGGCCGCTCGCGCCGGAACATCGGGCCGATGTAGTAAAGCTTCTGCAGTCCCGGCTTTTGATCCAGGCGGTGCTCGATGTAAGCGCGCATCACCGACGCGGTGGCTTCCGGACGCAGCGTGAGCGAACTGCCGTCGCGATCGTCGAACGTGTACATCTCTTTGCTGACGATGTCGGTCTCCTCGCCCACGCCGCGCGCAAACAAAGCCGTCTCTTCGAGAATCGGCGTGCGGATCTCCTGATAGTTGTAGATGCGAAAAACCTCGCGCGCAACCGCTTCCACCTGATTCCAGACGGCGCTGGAAGGGGGAAGGATATCGCGAGTGCCTTTGACTGCTTTAATCATCGCTGACCAGGACGCTCCCTATGGTCGCGGCTCGGAAACGCTACGTTTGTACTCGATCGCCGAAACCGAGCCGTGACCAAAGGGAGCGGTTTCCTCAAGCCGGTTCGTCCCGGTAAATCCGCGCTGCTTCCACGTAATGGTCGGTGTTCATGGCGAAAACGCTCGCGCTCTTCGTCGGTAACGCAGCGCTTCACCTTGGCGGGCACGCCCATCACCATGCTGAGCGGCGGAATCTCGGCGCCTTCCGGCACCACCGCGCCCGCGGCGACGACGGAGCCTTTTCCGATTTTGGCGCCATTCAAGACCACGGCGGCGATCCCGATCAGGCATTCGTCCTCAATGGTGCAGCCGTGCAGCATCACCAGGTGGCCCACGGTGACGCGATTACCAATGTGCAAAGGAAACGTCCCGGCGTCGCAATGCAAAACCGAATTGTCCTGAATGTTGGTCTCATCACCAATGCGAATTACGTTGACGTCGCCGCGCGCGGTGACGTTCGGCCAGATGCTGGAGCGCTCGCCCACCACTACGTCTCCAATCACCTGCGCGCTCTGATCGATGTAAGCGGAAGCGGCGATCCTGGGTACGATGCCGCGATAGGCACGAATCATGACTGCGGTGTTAAGTCTAAATCGTAGCACAGGGGCTTCGGCCGAATCCGACCCGCTTTGTTCTTTCGCGGCGCGTTGCCTTCTGCCAGAATGGGCATGAACGCTTTTGGCAACTTTTCAATCGGAGACTCATAAAATGCAATTGCGCGTGCTCGCATTTGTATTGGCCGGAGGCAAAGGTACGCGCCTCTACCCGCTGACCAAGGAGCGGGCGAAGCCTGCCGTTCCCTTCGGGGGTCGATACCGGATCGTGGATTTCGTCCTCAGCAACCTGATCAACTCAGGCATCTATTCGATTTACGTCTTGGTCCAGTTCAAGAGCCAGTCGTTGCTGGAGCATTTGCGCGAAGGCTGGGAGGCATCCAGCCTGCTGCGCAACCACTTCATCATTCCGGTTCCAGCGCAGATGCGCTCGGCCGGCGAGGATTGGTACCGCGGCACCGCCGACGCCATTTACCAGAACATCAATCTGATTGAACAAGCCGAGCCGCACGTAGTGGCGATCTTTGGCGCCGATCATATCTATCGCATGAACATCCGCGAGATGATCGAGTTTCACATCGATCGCGGCGCGCAGGTCACCGTCTCGGCCATCCCGGTCGAAAAGGAACAGGCCGTCGAATTCGGCGTGGTAGAGACGCGCGAAGACGGGCTGATCTGCGGCTTCCACGAGAAAAAACCCGACGCGCCCACCATGCCGGGCGATCCCAACCGCGTTTACGCGTCCATGGGGAATTATCTGTTTTCCACCAAACTGCTGTTGGATGAACTTGCGCGTGGATGGTGAGAAGGAGAACAGCTCGCACGATTTTGGCCGCGACATTCTTCCCGGGCTGATCGGCCGCGCCGACATGTACGCCTATGATTTCCAAACCAACCGGATTCCCGGCGATCCGGCCGGCGCGCCCGTGTATTGGCGGGACGTGGGAACTCTCGACGCATTCTTCGACGCAAACATGGACCTGCGGTCTATTTCGCCGGAGTTAAATCTATACAATCGCCAGTGGCCGCTCCGCACCGCCGGGTATTTCGACGCCCCGGCAAAATTCATCTTCGACAGCGACGGCCGGCGCGGCGAGGCTCTGGATTCCATTGTCGCCGGTGGGGCCATTCTTTCCGGCGGGCTGGTCCGGACCTCGGTGATCGGCCGCGGCGTCCGCATTCATTCCCATGCCACCGTCGAGGATTCCATCATTTTCGACAACTGCGACATCGGGCGGCGCGCCCGGGTCCGCCGGGCCATTTTGGATAAAAACGTGCGTGTTCCGCCGGACACGTCCATCGGATTCGACCTGGAACGCGACCGCCAGCTCTACCACGTCACCGATAGCGGAATTGTCGTGGTGGAAGGCTACCGCTCGCCGGTCGATATCGCCAGCATGAATCTGTAAAGTCCTGAATAGGCACGTTAAGTTGCCAACTTGGGCCTGTCTCGAAATCTGCCCAAAAAAGATCCATGTAACCGGTTACTTGGGTTTGGTGTCGAACCAGTGAGATGATGTCTACAGTTGTAAACCCCATCGAAGAGACTGCCGGCGTCTGAACGGTGTTCCGGCTGCCGAGATTCGTGCGCAATTGGATCTTATCCTGCGTAGCCGCGCATTCATACAATCCCATCGCATCCGCCGTTTCCTGCAGTTCGTGGTCGAAGAAAGCCTGCTGGGCCAGCCTCATCGGCTGAAGGAGTATCTGATCGGCCTTGAGGTCTTCGACCGGCGGGAAGCTTTCGACCCGCGGGTGGACTCCATAGTCCGCGTGGAAGCTCGCCGCTTGCGCTATAAGCTGGAGGAATATTATCGAACCGAAGGGCGCGAAGACGGCATCCGGATCGTGCTGCGCAAAGGCAGCTACGTGCCGATTTTCGAATACCGCGGCGCACCCAGCGGAGCGAGTTCCGCCTCCCCTCGCCGCAGCATGGAGATCGCGCTCTTCTCTTTGATCAACTGCCACATCGGAAGCGAGCGCGACGGAAGCGGGTGCGGCGGCCGAGGAGATTCAGCGGCGATTGGCGCACGTACTCATCAAGGAAGGCTGCTTCCAAGTGGTGGTGAAGTCGCCCGGTCCGGCTCCAAGCCGCTACTCCAGCTCCTGGCGACGAAGCACCCAACGCCGGCGTCGCGCCAGGCGGCGTCCCTGACTACCTGGTGGAAGGCAGCATGGAATTTCAGGATGACGGTTTTCATCTTCTGTTGCAATTGCAGCAGAGCGCGGACGGTTCCTACATCTGGTCCGAAACCATGGAGGGGCGGTTGCAAGAAGATGGGCGCCTGCGGGATCTGTCCTCCATCGACCATTTGGCGCAGCAACTGGTGCGCGATCTGGCTGCTCCCTCGAGCGAAGGGACCGTCGCCCGCCGGCAATCGGACCGCAAAGAAAGCTACGACGCCTATTTGCAGGGCCGGTACCATTGGAAGCTGGCCACGCCCGACAGCATTCGCAACAGCATCGCGTTCTTTACCAAGGCGGTGGAGACCGATCCCAACTATGCAGCGGCATGGGCGGCGCTATCGGAAGCCCTGCTGGTCAGTTCCGTGTTTGGATTGCTGCCGCCCAGCGATTCGTCACGCATCAAGGAAGCCGCGCTACGAGCCATTTCGCTCAATCCATCGTTGCCCGAAGCGCACGTCGCGCTAGGTGCGGTCTTGTCGCTGCTGGATTGGGACTGGGCCGCGGGTGAAGAAGAACTCCAGAAGGGCATTCAGTTGGATAAGAACGAACCGGTAGGCCATCTTGCGTATGCCATTCAACTGGCGTGCCGCGGAGCCCGGGATACGGCGCTGGCCGAGGTGGAGCGCGCGCTCGAGGGGGATCCGGCGGCCTTGTTCCCCAACTTCGTTTTGGGATGGATGTATGGCGTTTGCCACCGCTTTGACGAAGCCATCGCCCAACATACGCTGGTCTCGCGGCTGGCTACCGATTACGGGTTGCCGCATCTTGGTTTGGGCATGGCCTTCGCGGGCAAAGGGCAGTTCAGCGACGCGATCGCGCATCTTACCAATGCCGCGCAAATGAAGTGCGGATCTTTGTTGCACGGTCAAATGGGCTATTGCTATGCAATGGCCGGCCGCCGCGATGAAGCCGAGCGAGAGATCGGAATCTTGCAGGCGCGCTCGGGCGCTCACTACGTGTCGCCCCTGTGCTTTGCGGCGATTTATACGGGATTGGGGGAGACCAACGAAGCGCTCGGCTATCTGGAACGCGCCGTCCAGGCTCGCGATACGTCCCTCCCCGTGCATCTGCTGAGCACCGAGTTTGACAACCTGCGCGATCATCCGCGCTTCCAGGAGCTGCGCGGCCGCATTGGCCTGCCACCGGCCGAATTGGCCCACGGTGGCGTGTAGGGCTGGCCCGGGCAATCTGCACGGCCGGACTCTGCCGTCCTGGTTAGTCCGGCCTCTTAAGGCGAAATGAAGCCGGCAAGTTTGAGCGCCTTGGCACGTTGGTGTCGACGCCAAGCATCACCGCGACAGCAACTCAATGGGCACAGGTTTCCTGCCCTTCTTGTAAAGCAGCCCCGCCAGATCGGAAACCTGCCTGTTCTTTACTCGCATAATGACAACGCCATCCGGCATCAAGGTGAAGCTCATTTTGTCGCCGGCTTTCATGCGCAGACTGTCTCGAATTGGCTTGGGGATTGTTGTCTGACCCTTACTGGTCAGCGTTGCATCGGTACTCATGGCTTGCTCCGTAATCCTTACTTCACTCATTATTGTAAGGAATGGGCAACCGGGAAGTCGTATAAAGAAGTCGCAGGCCGCCCCCCAGAATACCCGCCTAACGGGTCGGATTTGGCCGACCTGATAAAATAGCGTCATCAGCGTGGATCAGATCGGCCGATACCGGATTCTGGACGAGCTCGGCCGTGGAGCGACCGGGGTGGTTTACCGCGCCCAGGATCCCGCCATCGGCCGCATCATCGCCATCAAAACCATCCGCCTTTCGGATTTTACCGACGCCACCGAACGCGAACGGCTGCGCGAGCGTCTGTTTCGCGAGGCCCAATCGGCCGGGATGCTTTCGCATCCCAACATCGTCACCATCTACGACATCGCCGAAGAAAACGGGCTGGCCTATATTTTCATGGAGTGCGTGGATGGCCCGCCGCTCGAAAAAGTCCTGAACGGCGCGGAGCCTATCCCCAGTGAAAACGCGCTCGTCATCTTGCGGCAGACCGCCATCGCGCTCGACTACGCGCACCAAAAGGGCATCGTTCATCGCGATATCAAGCCCGCGAACATTCTGATCCACGAACGCACGCACGCCAAGATCACAGACTTCGGCGTAGCCAAAATCATGTCCCAGCAGATGACCCAGAGCGGCGTCATGATGGGGACTCCGAATTACATGTCGCCCGAACAGGTGCAAGGCCATGCCGTGGATGGCCGCGCCGACCAGTTTTCGCTCGCCGTGATCGCCTACGAAATGCTCACCGGCGAAAAGCCGTTTCTCGCCGATCAACTGCCGGCGCTGTTATTCCGCATCGTGCGCGAGGATCCGGTGCCGCCGCAGCGTCTGAATCCCACGGTCGGCCCGCAGGTGGAGATGGTCCTGAAGAAGGCGCTCGCCAAGAGCGCGAACGATCGCTACGGCACCTGCATCGAGTTTGTGGATGCGCTCGCGGGCGCACTCCAGTCGAGTCCCGGCTGGCGTCCCCTGCCGCGCAGCAGCGCGCACAGCATGCCCACCATGGCGGGGGTCGTGGACGCTAGGCCGTTCGCCAGGCCCGCCGGCGCGCCCAGCGCAGGCTCCGGCGGCTGGAATTGCCTCAGGCCGGAACCGCGCCCAGTTCTTCCGCGACGAGCAGGCGGAGCCGCGCAGCCCACTGCTGCGGAGCTTGGTGTGGATGCTGGTAGGCATTGGATTGGTGGGTTGGTGTTGTTCGGCGCGCAGAAGTATTTGTTCAATCGCGAATTCCGAGCAGGCCTCGACGGACTCGCCTGGCTCTCAGACGCCCAACGGGCCGGCCGCGGACAATCCCGCGTCGAAACCGAGCCCGGTGGGCCAGTCCCAAAGTCCGGACGATGCCGCGAAACAAGCGCCCGCGCCAGCAAGCTCCGCCTGAGGCCACGTCGCCGGAGGCAGCGTCGCACACTCCAGCGGCGACCCAGACAGCGCCAGCTTCCCCAAGTCCGCCTCCGCCTGCCGCCGCTGCACAAAAGCAAGCCGAACCACCCGTAACGCAGACCCAGCCGGCCGTAACACGGACGCAGCCGGAACGCGCGATTCCCCCGCCCGTGATCGCGCCGAAAACGGCGCTCGGACAGAGCGTGCAGTTTTTGACTGAGCCGCCCGGCGCGCAGGTGACCGTGGATGGCAACTCGTCTCTAGCCTGCAAAACGCCGTGCATGCTGCCGCTCAGCGGGGGCCGGCATGCACTGACGGTGCAGCTGGCAGGGTATCGGCCCTATCCTCGGGTGTTCAACGTGCCCCAAGACGGCGATCTGTTCCTCCAACTCAGCAAGGCTTCGGGCACGCTGAGCATCACCTCGGACCCTCCCGGCGCGACCATCGAAGTAGACGGCACGGTGCAGGGCAAGCGAACGCCGGCGGTATTCAATCTGACGCCGGGCACGTATCACGTAAAGGTGGCGCGGAGCGGAGCGTTCATCGACTTCGACGTACAAGCTCCGCGACGGCGAGTTCTTAACAAGAGAGTCGACTTCTAGCGCCGTAGAAAGCAAACAAGAAAAGGCGGGGAGGAATGATCCGCCCCGCCGTCCTGCGCTGGCCGCAGTGAAATGCGTCAGTTGTTCGATTACCTGTGTTTTTATTTGACCCACATGCTGACGCCGGCCTGGCTGGATATGGCGGTGCCACCGCTGCCCACGGTGACAACTACCGGGAACTGCGCCGCCGAAGTGCCGGTGCCAATACCAGTAGGCACCGCCACGTTGATCTGGTAGAGACCGGCAATAGAGCCGGGGACAAAGCCGGCATAAGTTAGTTGGGTGCCCGCCACGGTGAGTGCGGTGCTCCCGATGGTGACATGATCAGGCATTGGTTCCTGGGACAGCTCCCGCGTCGGTGCTGAGGAAGCAAGGCGCATGGTTGCCTTGCATGATGCTGGTGTTGATGATCGCGCCGTCAATGGACGTCCAGAGCGGAGAAGGCACCAAATAGGAGCGCCCGGGTAGTAGGGCGCCGCATTGGTCACAGAGGCCGGCGTGTTCACCGTGCCCATGTAGCCGGTGGGCGCAACCGAGAGGGTGCCGGCGGCGCCAAGAGGAGCCAGGCAGTTAGTGCTATAGGTGGTAGTCAAGTTACCGGAGATATTGGTCGCGACGCTATCGGGAACGCCCAAGCCGGTCATATAGATCGAAACCGTGCTGGTTCCTCCGGTGGCATATGCGGTGGCGCTGTTCAAAGCGAAGTAGTGCCGTCCAGAATGGCGCCCTGGCCCTGTCCACTGGATGCGATGGTGAAGATTCCGGGGTCGGCGGCAGCCTCCGTCACGGGAGACACGGCCGAGGAGTTGGCGGCGAGCGCGGGCGTGACGGTGTCATAGCCCACCTGAACGTTCACCAGGCCGGTAGGAGCGCGGTGCTCACCAGCGTGGCGAGAGCCCCCGGAACAAGGACGTTGATCTGGTTGTCGGTGGCAAAAAGAAGGTAGCCGGGAAGCAAGGTGGTAGCGCTGCCGGGTTTTGAAAACGTAACCGTGATCTTGTGAGTGCCGCCGTCGGGACTGAGAAACGTTGGGAACCGGAAGAAAACCGCATCCGGAGCAGCCACTAGAACGCTGTTGGTGCCGGTGCACAGCGGACAGAAATTGGTGCCGAAGATGCTGAGGATGTCGATAGGGGGCCGCATTCGGGTTGGTGCCGGCGGCGGCGTCCACAAAGGAAGAGGCGCTCGTGATCCGCTGATGATGGGAGCGGAAGTGACGCCCGACGACGGCGGTGGCACAGGCCACTGTCGGGCTGGCGCCATTGGCGACGCCAATTACGAACGCGCTGGCGCCGGCTGTAGCAAAGGGAGTTCCCGCCGCGGCATAAGGAACCGCAACCTGCAGGTAGTTCGGGCTGAGCACCGTCACATAGTCGGTCAAAACCTGGTTAGTGCACAACAGCGCGGTGGTTCCATATGAAGACCTTGGTTTTCTGAGCTCCCGTGGTGGAGACAAAGCCAGTGCCTTTGATTACGAAATTAACAAAGCCGGGGGCCACCGGGCTCGTCAGAAGAGGCACTAGACTGGGCGAGGCCGTGGTGATGGTGGGCGCTCCGGCGCTGACCGCAATGTTCAGAGGCACGATGAGCGGAGTTTGTCCGGCCGGGCGTAATGGTGATGGTGCCGGTGTCATAATCGCCCGGGCTGCTGTCGGTGAGTGCGAGGGCTGAGGCGGTGAAGGAAATCGTGGTACCCCAGCTGTAGGCGATGCCACTCGCGGATCCAGCGTTTATGGTCAGCCATCCACTGGGAGCCGTACCTCCGGCGACAGTTCCGGGAGTGGTGTTGGTGGTTGCCCCTACCGTGAAGGCGAGCGGCAATCCGCTGCTGGACACCACCGTAAGCGCCAGAGTAAGCGGCGCTGCCCCGCCGCTCAAGATAGGAGACCGGATTCAGCACATTCGTTCCGCCCTTCACCAGCAGGGTGGGAACCGCCGCCTGCACTTCCAGGTTCACCGTGAAGGTTACGTTCGCGGTGCAGGTCCCACAGGTGAGCACAATGGAAGTCGTGTTCAGACCGGAGTTGAGACTGGTCCACCCACGCGCAACCGAGAAGGTGATGTTTTGAGTGACTGGCTGCTGGCCGTGCCCGCCAAAGGCGACACCAGAAGCCATGGCACGCTGGGCGCTGCGATCTTAAATGCCGGCGTACCTGAATTGCTGACCAAGTGGATGCAACCGAGAAAGTAGAAACTCCTCCAACCGGTGGAACTGCACGATTGACCCACCGTGCATAAGAGATTGATTGTGGTTGTTGCGGCAGTGAGTGTTATTTGGGCATTGAGATAACTGCTGCCAACTGTTAGCGCAAACAGCACGGAGAAAATTCGAAGCAAGCGAAGATAATTCATTACATTTTTCCTTTCACCCGCTGGTCTAGTTTTTGTGCGGGCGCTTGAGGTCCTCATCGGCGCGAAACCCTGTTGTGTGAAAAGGTAATGCGACAAAAAGCCGCGAGCCTCCGCCACCTCTTCAGCCTGTTTCTGCTCAAGTTGCAGAAAGAAAAAGAGCGAAGACGCGCGGCGAGACGCAGCTTCGCCCGCAAAACAGAACCCTCATTCCCTCTGAAATATCTAAGTCTTCAGCAGCGCGAGTATATTCTGCGGAGCTGCGTTGGCTTGCGAGAGCGCCGCCACGCCGGCTTGCAGCAGGATTTGCGCCTTGGTCAGGTTGGCGGCTTCGGCGGCCAGATTGGCGTCGCGGATGCCGGACTCGGCCGCGGCCTCATTGGTCAATTCCGACTGCGCCAGGTTGATGGCGTAAGTGAATTGATTCTCGCCTCGTCCGACGGCCGCCTGGGCGCTGCCGAGAGTGGCCACCGAGTATGGCCAGGGCCGAAACAGCGGCTTCGGCGCCCGACTTCGGTGGCGATGCTGGAGGTGGCCCCGGTGCCGACCAGCGAGGACGTCACGGTGGTATTGGGGGTACCAAAACCCAAGCGCGTCGGCTGTGCCGGCCGCGCCGCCCAGAACGTCCTGCCCGATACTGACGTTGAATGTGGCCGCCGAATTACTGGCGAACGTGATGGTGGCGCCCGCGGCATCGACGCTGGCTACTAAGCCCTGCAGCGCTGGATTGTCGGTGGCTTGTAAGGCGGCGTTGATGGTTGCCACGGCCTGGGCGGCGGTGTTTGCGCCGGCTAAGGTTACGGTGGTGTTTTGCGCCGAGCCGTCGGCGGCGTTGGCGGTGAACGAGAGCGTTTGATCGTCGGTAGCCACCATGGTGGTGAAGGCGATGGCGGAGGTCTGCTGCGTTCCTCCAGCCACAAAGCTGGCGCTCGCGGTGGTAACGGCTTGGCCAACGTCACTGGTAACTGTGCTGGCCAATCCCCCGGTATTGCCGGTCAGGTTACCCATCAGGGCGTTGGCGGTTACATCTCCGGCGGTGACGTTAAAGCCGCATCGGGAGAGGTGAAAACCAGTTGCTGATGGCCGTCCGATCCGGTATGAATGGAAGCTGTGATATTGGCCGCCGCCAAGGCCTGATCGTTCGCCGATCCGCCGGTAGCGGCGCTGGCAATTCCAGCGTTGATCGCGGTGACAAGCGAGCTGGGATCGGCGACGTTGGACAGGTTCACGGTAACTGGTGACGGGGCCGTTGACGCCGGCTGCGGCTCCGAAGCCGGGACCGGTGAGAATGAAACTGGTGCTGGCGGGGGATGCCGTTGGCCAGCAAAATTGCGGATACGCTGGTGGTGCTGCCCGAACTCAGGTCATACAAGCCGGTATCGGCGGCGCCCGGGGCCACTTGATTTCCCGCCGTGAATCCTTTGAGACCCAAACTCTGCGTATCCACCGTGGCGCTGCCCAGGTCGACCGAGACGGTGCCATTCGCGATCACTCCAGCAGCCGTGGTGCCCTTGCCGCCGCCGATGAATACCGACAGATTCTTGGCGAAGGTGCCGCCCTGGTTCAACCCAATGGACTGCGCCTGCCGGTCAATTTCACCCAGCACGCTCTGGTATTCGTCGTTCAGCACGGTTCGGCTGCCGGTGAACGTTCCCGAAGCCGATTGCGTGGCCAGTGTGCGCGCCCGATCCAGAAGCTGCGAAATGTTGCTCATTCCGCCGTCCATGATCTGCAGCGTGCTGACGCCGTTATTGGCGTTCTGAATGCCTTGTGTCAGCACCGCTTCATCGGACCGGTAGCCGTTGGCAATGGCTAGCCCCGCGGCGTCGTCTCCGCTGTTGACGATGCGCAGGCCGGAAGTGACTTCGTTGATGGTTTTGATTTTGGAAAGTTTGGTTGGCAGCCAGATAATTCTGGGCCTGCAAGGAAGCTACGTTGGTGAGAATGCTAAAAGACATGTATTTCTCCTTAGATTTGACCACTCGATATCCTGAACCTTCATGGATCCGGAGCGCCTTTAGCGTCCTCGCCTTAGCGCCCTCGAGAGGCTGATCCACACGGGCGCGGACCAACTTGCAGCGGGATCGTTGCCGGTCGGCAACGACATCCACTCTAGGCTTCCCGCTTCGGGTCGATCGGAGCCTCTCTCAGTGCTCAAGGTGCTTATCGGGGAGAAGAATCGATTCTTGAATTCAGGGCCGCAGTTTTTTGATGGCTTGCTCCAGGTCTTTTATCGACGGGCCGCTGGCCGCCTGGCTATTTTGGTCCTGGGTGATCTTCAGTTCTTTGCGCAAGACGACGGTTTCCTTGGGTGCGCGGATGCCGATCTTGGCGCCTTGCTGCTCATCGCCAGCACCTCCACTTCAATTTCGTCGCCGATCAGGAACGCTCTCGCCCGCGCGCCGCCGCAGAACTAACATGCTCGTCTCCGCCGTGATTTTCCTTAGCGGCCTGGCCCGGCCACCGGATGCTGGTGCGAATAGCGGGAATCGCGGCGAATCGCCTGCAGCCCGCGGCGCGTCTTCACATTCAGCACAATCGGCGCCATTAAATTGGCAGTGGCCCGAAATTCGTCGTGCAAAGAGACCAGCGCCAGCACCCTCACCTCGGTATCCGAGCGCCGGCTGGCGCCCCGCGTCCAGGCCCAGGTCTTCCAGATCCTCCGGGGCAATCCCAATTGGTAGCCTGCCATCCACTGCCAGGATCGGAAACGCCGCGAAACACAGGCCGGATCGACGCCATACTCTGCAGGAAGACGAGCGGCGCTACCTCGGGCGAGCTTCAATCAGCACAAAGCCTTTCTCCTCTCAAAGGCAGGCAGGCCCTGAGGAAAATCGAAGACCGACTCCTCCGCTACAAGGCAAGGTTCCGAAGTACTTGGTTTCGACCAAGGCATCCCTAAGCAAGGATTGCAAGCAGCGTGCCAAAAGCCGCCGGAGGCTAGCCCAGGCCCGCGATCACCGCGTCGGTGAATTCGTCGGTCGACGCGCTTCCGCCCACATCCGGCGGCAAATGCTTCTGCTCCGCATAGACGCGCTCGATGGCGCTGCGCAGCCGGGCTGGCCGCGGGAATTTCGCCCAGATGAATCAGCATCAGCGCGCTCGAAAGCATCAGCGCGGTGGGGTTCGCGATGCCTTTTCCCGCGATGTCGGGAGCGCTGCCGTGGACGGCTTCAAACACCGCGATGTGGTCGCCCATGTTGGCGCCGGGCACCACGCCCAGTCCGCCCACCAAGCCCGCCGCCAGATCGGAAACGATGTCGCCGTACAGGTTGGGAAGCAGCAGAATATCGAAGGTCTGCGGCCGCATCACCAGCTGCATGGATGCGTTGTCGACGATCAGCTCCTGGTAGGCGATGTCGGGATAGTTCTGCGATACTTCGCGGCAGCAGCGCAGGAACAGGCCATCGGCCAGCTTCATGATGTTGGCCTTGTGAATGGCGGTTACCTTCTTGCGCCCGGCCTTCTTGGCGAACTGGAACGCATATTCGGCGATGCGGATGGACGCCGTGCGCGTGATCACTTTCAGGCTGGTGACCACGTCCTTCACCACCTCATGCTCCAGGCCCGAATACAAATCCTCGGTGTTTTCGCGGAAGATCACCATGTCGATCTTCACGTCGTCGAAGCGCGTCTTCAGACCCGGCAGCGAATGCACCGGCCGCACATTGGCGTAAAGATCGAAATGCTTGCGCAGCGCGACGTTGACGCTCTGGAATCCGCCGCCGATGGGCGTGGTGACCGGACCCTTGAGCCCCACGCGCGTGCGCTCCAGCGATTCGATCACGTGGGGCGGCAGCACCTGCCCGGATTTCGCGATGATGCTCGCGTTCAAATCGGCGCGCTGCCAGCTAATGGATACGCCGGTGGCGTTGACCGCGCGCATGGCTGCTTCGGCCACTTCGGGCCCGATGCCATCGCCGGGAATTAACGTTACGGGATGAGACACGTTTACCATTGTAAAGAATGTGCCTGCTGTATCAAACGCGCGCTCATCAGCGTGACCGACAAAACGGGAGTCGTGGAGTTCGCCCAGGGGCTGCGCGATCTGGGCGTGGAGATCATCTCCACCGGCGGCACGGCGCGCGCGCTCGAAGCAGCCGGCGTGCCGGTGCGCGAAGTGTCCGAGGTCACCGGCTTTCCCGAGATGCTGGACGGGCGCCTGAAAACCATCCATCCGCGCGTGGCGGGAGGAGTGCTGGCGATGCGCGCCAATCCCGAACATATGCAGTCGCTGGCCGCGCACGGCATCCCGCTGATCGACATGGTGGTGGTGAACCTCTATCAGTTCGAAAAAGTGGCTGCCCGGCAAGGCGTGCCGTTATCGGAGCTGATCGCGAACATCGACATCGGCGGTCCCACTTTGATTCGAGCGGCGGCCAAGAACTATCAGGATGTCGCGGTGGTGGTTTCGCCGGACGATTATCCGGCCGATTCTCGAGGAGTTGCATGAACGGGCAAGGCGAGCTCTCGCGAACCCGACGCTGTGGGGACTGGCCAAGAAGGCTTTCGCGCTGACCGCGGCGTACGATCGGGCCATCAGCGCGCGCCTGGCCCGCGTGGGCGTGGAGGACGAATCCGGCTTGCCGGCGTTTCTGGACATTCGCGCGCCGCGCGCGCTGGATTTGCGCTACGGCGAGAATCCGCATCAAAAGGCCGCGCTCTATTCGAGCCGGCAGGGCGGCATCGCGGGCGCCGAGCAACTGCAAGGCAAGGAGCTCTCCTACAACAATCTGGTGGATCTGGACGCGGCCTGGCAACTGATTCGCGAATTCGACCAGCCGGCGTCGGCCATCATCAAGCACACCAATCCCTGCGGCTGCGCGGAGGCGATCCACGCTGGCTGAAAGCTACCGGCGGGCGTTCGAGGCCGATCCGGTCTCGGCATTCGGCGGCGTGCTGGCATTCAATCGCGCGGTGGATCGCGAAACCGCCGAGGAGATCGCGAAGACATTCATCGAAGCGATTGCCGCGCCCGGTTATGACGCCGCGGCGCGCGAGTTGCTGGCGGCGAAGAAAAACTTGCGGCTGCTGGCCGTGTCGCGCGCGCCGGAGGAGCTGGTGGTGAAATCGATCAGCGGCGGCTACCTGGTGCAGACGCCCGACACGCATCGGCTGGAGCGCGGCGCCTGCCAGGTGAAGACCGAGCGGGCGCCGACGCGAAGAAGAATGGCGCGCGCTGGAGTTCGCCTGGAAGGTGTCCAAGCACGTAAAGTCGAACGCCATTGTATACGCGCGCGAGGGGCAGACCATCAGCGTGGGGGCGGGGCAGATGAGCCGCGTGGATGCGGTGAAGGTGGGCGCCATGAAGGCTCTGCTGCCGCTCCAAGGCACGGTGCTGGCCTCCGACGCGTTTTTCCCGTTTCCCGATGGCGTGGAAGAGGCCGCCAAGCACGGCATCACGGCGGTGATCCAGCCCGGCGGCTCGGTGGGGGATGACAAGGTGATTGCCGCGGCGAACCAGTTGGGCCTCGCGATGGTGTTCACCGGCGTGCGGCACTTCAGGCATTAGAGCTACAGATAAACTCGCTGCACACCGATAAAACATTTTCTTTCGATCGGCGTTGATCCGTGTTCATCTGTGGCCATTCAATTCCGTACAGGTTCGCCATACGGCGCAGCTCTTCAAGCCCTTACCCGCCAGGATCTTGAGCGCCCGCTCCGGAAACGAAGGGCTGTGTTCAAACGCCTTGGCGAAGGATTGAATCACCTGGATCGCATGCCGCGGTGCCGAACTCCGTTTTGTGGAAGGCGGCCATGCCGATCAGAAGGGTCTGAATGATGGCGTAATGGGCCAGTCATGCACCAGGCATTGGTCGCTGATGGAGTTCGCGATATGATGGATGGCTCAGGCCCCGCGTGCTCTCTTGCGGCCCGAGCGGAAACAGCGTGCGGTGTACATAGCTCACCAGGTAATGCTCCAGTATGTGCTGCGTGCCGGCTCAGGAACGGTGCGTAGTATTCCGCATGCGCCGCCGCATAGCGCCGTCCGATGTCGTGCATGCTCGATTCGACAGTCCACTCCATGGTCTGCATGAATTTCTGGTAGCACTCGAGAAGCCGCGGAGCCGTGAAATCGGAACTGATGCGTCCGACGATCAGCTCCAGACCAGCTCCAATTGCGCGGCCGGCTGGGGACGTGTGGTTGTTCAGCGCCTGGCCGCACCAGATCGCGGTCGACGCCGTCGCGATACGCGTCCAGAACTTCTGGAGCCTGCGCATTGCGCCCTGCCGCGGCTATTTCCTGAAGCTGGTCGCAAAGAGAGCCGAGAATCACCAGCCGCTTCCACAGCGGAAAGGCGCGGTATTGCAGCAGCCAGATGACGAAGCCGCGAATCTCCCGAAAATGTTGGTAGGGTTTATCGGATTTTCCGTTCGGTGGTCCGAGAGCACGGAGAGGTTCGCCAGACGCGGGTCGTGCGGCGGGCCTTCCTCTTCATCGAACTGCATGGGGTTCGGATCGAGCAGCACAATGCGGGCCGCTTCGGGACACGACAGATCGAGCGACCGTTGCAGGACATCGTCCACGATATTCATGACGCGCGGATAGGCCGAGCACATGATGGACAGATACTCTTCGCCCAGCTTCTTCTGAATTGCGCACCAGCCTTCCGAAAGGAACGGGCAGGCGGGTCCATCGAGCTCAATCCGGGCGTAGTTGTCGTCGCTTGGGTTGGTGGTGTTGATGGTCACCAGCTCGTGGAGGCGCGGGCCTAGCTCCGGATCGTCACAGCGCTGGTAATTTTCGTAAGCTGGACTTTATCGACATTGAACGATCCAACCGACGCAGCAGGTATCCTCGCAATCGGCGCCGATACAACGAAAGGCATGATAGGACCGCGGTTGGAGCCGTTTTACCGCACTAATTCAGCACCTCTCAGCTTCGCTCCGCTCCCGCCAGATTGTAGAAATCGCGCAGACGGCGCGCGGCCGCCGGACCGATCACCTTCGCCAGGTCTTCCGCCGATGCCTCGCGAACGCGCTCCAGGCTGCCGAATTCGCGCAGCAGCTTGGCGATGGTCTTGGCGCCGATGCCTTCCACTTGCTCCAGCTCCGACGTCAGACGCGCGGCGCCTCGGCGCGTGCGATGGAACGTCACCGCAAAGCGATGCGCCTCGTCGCGCACCATGCTGGATCAGGTGCAGCACGGGCGAATAGCGATCCAGCTTGATGGGCTCGTCTTCCTGGCCGTAGACGTAGATGATCTCTTCGCGCTTGGCGATCGACGCCAGCGGCTGATTGATGACGCCGATGGCCTCCAGCGCTTCCACCGCCGCGTGCAACTGTCCCAGGCCGCCGTCGATGAGAATCAGGCTTGGAAAAGCCTTGTTCTCCTGCTGCAGCCGCGAATAACGCCGCGTCACCACTTCGCGCATGGAGGCGAAATCGTCGTTGCCGACCACGGTTCGGATGATGAATTTGCGATAGTCCGACTTCTTCATCCGCCCGTCTTCCCACACCACCATGCTGGCCACTTTGTCGGTGCCCTGGATGTGCGAGATGTCGAAGCATTCGATGCGCTTGGGCGGCTCGGGCAGGCCCAGCGCGTCCTGCAGGGCTTCCTGCATGGCCTTCGACGACGGGTGCATGATGCGGAAACGCTGCTGGAAAGCGTGTTTCGCGTTGGTCTCCACCAGATCGAGCAGCGCCTTCTTCTGCCCGCGCTGCGGCGTCAGGATCTCCACTTTGCGGCCGCGCTTTTCGCTGAGCAGTTCTTCCAGCGCCTCGCGATCTTCGAAATCCACCGGCACGTGGATGCGGCTGGGGATGTACTGCTGATCGAGATAAATCTGCTTCAGCAGCGAGGAGAAGAACTCGTCGGGCTGGAAATCGAACAGATCCTCCCAGAAATATTCGCGGCGATCCACGATCCGGCCGTTGCGCAGGTGGAACAGGTTGGCGGCCACCAGCGGCGGCTCGGCGTGGTAAGCGAAGATGTCGATGTTCTCGCCTTCGGCGGCGGCGATCTTCTGCTTCTCCTCCATCTCTTCCACGGTGGACACCAGATCGCGCAGCCCGGCCGCTTCTTCGAAGCGCGTCTCTTCGGACGCCTGCGCGCATGCGGCCGCGCAAATCGCGAGCCAGGTCGTTGTGGCGGCCTTCCAGGAACAGCTTCACGTCGCGAACCGCGGCGGCGTAGGCTTCGTCGGTGGTTAGGCCTTCCACGCACGGTCCCAGGCAGCGATGGATGTGATACTCCAGGCACGGATGGGTGTGGGATCGCGTGAGATCCACTTTGCAGGACGGAACCTTGAAGTGGCGATGGATGAAGTGCACCAGCCGGTGCGCCAGGTTGCCGGGGAAATACGGGCCGTAGTAAGTGGAGCCGTCCTTGATCAGGCGGCGCGTCACATACACGCGCGGATACTTCTCGTTGGTGAGCTTGATGTACGGGAAACGTCTTGTCATCCCGCAGCAGGATGTTGAAGCGCGGCTTCCACTGCTTGATGAGATTGTTTTCGAGCGCCAGCGCCTCTTTGTTGTTGTCGACCAGGATGTATTCGATGTCGCGGGCGTCGGAGATCAGCGTTCCGGTCTTGGCGTCGGCCAGCCGGTCGTCGGAGAAGTAGCTGCGCACGCGGGCGCGCAGGTTCTTGGCCTTGCCCACGTAGATCACTTCGCCGTGCTGGTCTTTGTACAGATACACGCCGGGCAGCAGGGGCAGTTGGGCGGCTTTTTCCCGGAGTTCCATTTCGAAGGGGGCTACTTCTATTGTCGCAGGATGCGGCAAGAATCATGCCGCAGTGGCAGGTGCGAGCTCGCAAATAAAACCAGGCGGGGAAGCGAACCTCCCCGCCTCATTCGAAAAATTCAAACAGACGATCTTATTTATCCCCGTTGATGGAAATGGTGAGCAGTTCGGCGCCTGGTGTCGATTGCGCCCAGGGAGAAGTGGTTCCCCAGATCAGGCTGGCGCCGGAGATCGCGTTGGTGCCCCAAATTATGTTGGTGCCCCAGATGATGTTCGTTCCGGAGACGTTCGTTCCCCAGATCACGCTGGTGGCGTAGGGCGAAGCGGTGCCCCAGATGATACTGCCGGCAGATACCGAGTTGAGCTGCAACTGAAGGGTTCCATTGCTGGAGTTTACCGACACCGCGGGCGAAGCGGCCGACCCGGAAGGCAACGTCGTATCGTTGTAGGCGGCCCACAGATCCACCTGCCCGGCGCCGATCGTGAATATGTCGGCATACTCGGTGTACGTTGCGGGACTGGGCATGGTGACGTTGATGTTCATGACGGACGGGAAGCCGCGCCACGCATTTCGCATCAGCTTCGCCTTCACTTGGTCGGGCGTCAGGGACGGGTTCCCGTCGATCAGCATCGCAGCCCCTCCGGCTACCACTGGCGCGGCCATGCTGGTCCCCGACAATGTGAAGAAATACGGCGAGGGAGCGGATGAACCCGCCGGATTGTAGTTATTGATCGGGATCTGGTTCCCCGGATATTCCGTCACCAGCAAAGATCCCACCGATTGTTCCGCTACCACCAGGTTTCCCGGCGCCACCAGATCCGGCTTCACGATGTGATCGATGACCGTTGGTCCCTTCGAGCTATAGGTCGTCATGACATCGTCGGTGCGGGTGTAATCGCCGTTGTCGTTGCTGGCGCCCACCGTGATGACGTAAGGGTCGTTACCCGGAGCGGTGATGGTACCGTAGCCCAGGGTGCCGAGCGAATCGTCCCGGCCGTCGTTGCCGGCTGCTACCACTACAACAATCCCCGCGTGCCACGCCGCCTCCACCGCCTGGCAAAGAGGGTCGGTGGTGTACGACTGCATGATGGGACGTCCCAGCGACAGGTTGATCACGCGAATGTTGTACGTGCTCTTAAGGGAGATTGCTCGGTCGATCCCAGCGATCACCGATGCATCCGTCCCGACGCCGTCCCCATTCAGGACCTTGAGGTTGACGATGTTGGCGTCGGGCGCCAGGCCACCAAAGCCTCGAATGCTCTTGGGGAGCACTGTCGTCACGTTGTCCGTCCCCACTGCGATGCCGGCGACGTGCGTCCCGTGGCCGTACTCGTCGTTGGTATCGCCGCCGACGAAACTCTGGCTGTAAACGATGCGCGTGTTGCCTGTGTGCCAAAGATTGAAATTCGGATTCTTGGCGTTGATGCCGCTGTCCAGAATCGCGACGCCGATCCCCGGCGCTTTGCCGCGCCCCAGGGACATGTAGTAGCTGTTCAGAGGCCAATAATTCGATGAGGCCGTGACGCGATCAATGAACGCTCCCAAAGGCAGGTTCGGGCTGATCGAGACCACCTTCGGATTTGCTTCCAGATCCGCCAGCGCTTCCGGCGTCACATCGTAGTGAGCCACGGGAACGTGTACGAATGATTCCCGAACGCTGCCGTTGCGATCCGTCACACGTTTGTGCTCGTCTTCCCCGGGTTGGGTCGCGTATTGGACCAGAACCTCAGCGGTTTCGCCCGACTTGGGCCGTTTGATTCCGGCTGCGATGGCTCCGAAGGCCTGATATCCACAAAGAAATACCATGCCGAGTGTCAGTGCTGTCCGCCGCAGACAAGCTTGACGTTTCGAACCGCGCGGCGAGGCGTGCCAAAGTCGTTTCATCACCCCTCCCTGGCTGCACGCGACACGCCAAGGCCGAAGATCTCCTACCGTACTGATTTCACATTAGTTAAGTTAAGTACTGGGTGTTCCGCGAAGTGGACAATCTGTCGCGTTGGGACGCAAGGAGCGGGGAACGATCCAATAATCAATGGTATGCGGGTGGTCAAAGCGTTGGGACATTCCGTCCCGCCGGATGCAGTACCCGGAACGAGTTGGTTGCAAAAATGGCCGCCCCCTTAAAAATGGCCGCCCCCTTAAGGCTGGCCTGACGTATCATGCTCCCAATGGTGATCACTACCGAATATGTCGACATCCCGGCCGGCGGCTCGCCCATGCGGATGTTCGTGGCTGCGCCGAAAGTTGCAGGAAAATATCCCGGCATCGTCTGCTATTCGGATATCTTCCAACTCACCGGTCCCATGCTGCGCGCGGTATCCCGGCTGGCGGGCTATGGATTCGTGGCTGCGGCGCCGGAGATCTATCATCGCGTGGAACCCGCTGGCTCGGCGATTCCCTTCGACGACGCGGGGCGGACGCGCGGCATGGACGACGCCGCCAAAACGCCGGTCGCGCATTTCGATGAGGATCGGCGAGCGGCACTGGATTACCTGGCGAAGCATCCATTGGTAGCCGAAGGCCAACTGGGCGCCATGGGCTTCTGCATCGGAGGCCATCTGGCGTTTCGCGCGGCGCTCGAACTGGATGTGCGCGTCACGGTCTGCTTCTACGGAACCGGCATTCACGATGGCAAGCTGGGACGGGATTCGGACGCCGGATCGCTGGCGCGCGCCGGAGAAATTCGCGGGAAACTGCTCATGATATTCGGAAGTGCCGATCCCCACGTTCCTGAAGCCGGACGCGCGGCCATCGATCGCAAGCTGCGTGAGGCCAAGGTCGATTATGCAACCCTGCTTTACTCCGCCGGGCACGCTTTCACCCGGGATGAGGGGCCGCGCTACGACCCTGAAGCCACCGACCAGGCGTTCGCCGGCATGATCGCTCTCTTTCGAAGTGCACTAAATCTCGGTTGACGCCACGTTCGCCGGATTTGTTAGACTCCCGTTAGTGAAAAAGGCAATCTGGAGAGCGGCGATCGAAGTCAGCTTTATCGTCTTCCTGTTCTACTCCAACCTTCTGATGGGCGAATTTTCCCGCTCTGGAAGAGGACGCCAAATGGGCTTGGCTTGGGCTCTCGAGGATATTTTAACGCCTGCCAATTTCGAGATTGCCATCGGCGCCGGGCTCATCGGCTATGTGGCTTTTGAATTTCTTCGGAGCAAATTCTGAGACCCACGCTCATTCGCGGCTCGTTTTCACTCCCCGATACACCCCGCTATACTTGAGATTGTGGTACGCGTCGCTTTCTTAGCCTTACTGTTGTCTGCCGTTCTTGCCGGTCAAGACAAGCCGCTCCAGACCAGGCAACCCGACCAATCCAAACCGCAGCAGCAACCACAGGAGCAGGAGCCTCCTGAAGAGGACGAGAGCCTGGCGCCGAAAACATACTCGTTCAATCCGCTCGAGGCCGAGAAAGACCTCAAGGTGGGCCTCTACTATTTCAAGAAGGGCAACTACAAGGCGTCCACCAGCCGGTTCCGTGAGGCCACGTTGTGGAACCCCACCTACGCCGAAGCCTTCCTGCGGCTCGGTGAAAGCGAAGAGAAGCTGAAGGACAAGAAGGCGGCTGATGAGGCCTACTCGAAATACCTGGCGCTGTCCCCGGACGCCAAAGACGCCGACGCGGTGAAGAAGAAACTAGCCCACCAAAAGTAGCCCTTTGCGCTTGCGTCCAACTTCCTCCGCCTTGATCACGGCAATTAACCGGCCTATGCCGTCCTTCCAATCGGGAAACAGATCGATGTATTGAATTTGTTTCGAGATGCGGCGCGGCACCAGGCAATCATCCAGGCGTAGCGGGATCAGGAAAATCTCGTCCAGCGGCACTTTCGCCGCGCAGAACAGCGCATAGCGGAGTTCGCTGTGGAAGCTGCCGCGCTTCGATGTGGCCCGCCGCGAGAAGCACGCAACAAAGAAGTCGGAGGTCTGTATGGCGGTCTCGATGGCTCGCGGCCAGTTCTGCCCCGGCAGCAGCTTCCTCTTGTCCAGCCAGGGACGAAAGCCGTTTTCTTCCAGCAGCCCGGTAAAGCTTCTTGGCGAACGCCAGATCTTCTTGCACGTACGCGATGAACACGCGTGGCTCGCTCTGCGCTACGAAGCGAAGGCCGTGCCTGCCTCCCTGCGACAAGGTTCCCAGGCCGTCGATCTCTATCGATCCGCCCTGTTCCAGCGCTTCACGGAGCACACGGGCAATGCGGCGCGTGAGGGCTGTTTTGGAGCGCGCGCCGGTCACCTCTCAGCCCTGGTCATTTGGATGCTTTCCTGGCTCTGGGAGTCTTGGCGTGTCGGCCCCGGTAGGCAGGCATTCTTCAAAGTAGAACTGGGGTTTCGGACCAGGCACGAAAGTTCCCAGCCCCGGCAGCGAGGCGCTATGTCCTCGGCGTACGCGCCGCAGGATGCCGCAGAGGATGCCATCTAATTGATCGGCGGCAGCAGCCGTGGATATCCCCGACTTCTTGGCCAGGCGTTTCGCTAGCTGCACTTTCTTCATCTCAACTTATGTTAGGTGGACAATATGCCCTTTACAGGCCAGCTGCGCTGCGCTCTTGACAGGTAAGCGCTAATTATTCAGCAAGATACAAGGAAACATCGGTCTGTCGCCGAGTTCGTGATTGGCGCCGCAAATGAAGCGTTTTTAATAGCAGCTTAAGGTTGGGTTCATGTCCGGCTGAAATGATAGTGCTGAAGTTATCGACATAGCTTCTGACACCTAAGGAGATCTCAAAAATGAAGAAACTCATGACATTGGTGCTCGGCTTGTCGTTCCTCATGGGAACCGTCAGCCTGTTTGCCCAGGATAAGCCGGCTGATACCAGCACCAAGACGAAGAAGGAAGAAGACGAAGAAGAAACCCGCTGACACCAGCACCGACAAGAAGAGCTAACTAGCCGTTTTCATTCGTTAGCCAAAGTTTTGCGTCGCGCATGCGGCCCGCATTCCGGGTTCGCCATGCGCGACAACTTTTTTGGGGGCCAGTCTTGAGCGCACATCAGTACCGGCAAGTTTGCCGCGCGAAGTCGATTCTGAGTTACCGTGGAAGATACCGACCCAGCAATTAAGGTTGTTGATTATGGTGGAATGTCCAGCCTGCCACACGAGCAATCCACCCGAGTCGCGGCTGTGTTCCAAATGCAGCGCGCCCTTCGGAATTGACAGCGCGACGCTAGTGGATCGACGCTTCGCCTGCGCCCGCTCGTCGATCCGGACGTCACTCAAGTTTTCGACGAAGTCTCACTTGCGGCAACGGCTCGGTGGCACCGGCTGGTCCGTGCCGCTGCAACGCTCCGGAGCTTCCAATCCCAGCGCTCCGGTGGAAGCAGGGATGATTCTCGGCGAGCGCTACGAAATCCTGAAGCGGCTGGGCGAAGGCGGCATGGGCGCGGTCTACAAGGCGCGCGATCACGAGCTGGACCGGCTGGTGGCCCTCAAGGTGATTCGCCCGGAACTGGCCGGCCATCCCGATATTCTCCGCCGCTTCAAGCAGGAGCTGATTCTCGCCCGCCAGGTCACGCACAAGAATGTCGTCCGGATCTTCGATCTCGGCAGCGCGGATGGACGCAAGTTCATCACCATGGACTACATCGAAGGGCGGGATCTGAAGAGCATCCTGGTGGAACGCGGGAAGCTCCCGGCCGTCGAAGTGGTCCCTATCTTTCAGCAGATTTGCCGCGGCCTGGAAGCGGCGCACGTGGAAGGCGTGGTCCACCGCGATTTGAAGCCGCAGAACATCATGCTGGATGCCGCGGGCCGCGTCTGGCTGATGGATTTTGGGCTTGGCGCGCTCCATGGAGATGTCGGGACTGACGCGCACTGGCGTGCTGATGGGCACGCCGGACTACATGTCCCCCGAGCAGGCCCGCGCCGAGAAAGTGGACGCTCGCTCGGACTTGTTCAGCCTGGGCATCATCGTCTACGAAATGCTGACTGGGCAATTGCCGTTCCAGGCCGATACACTGATGGCCAAGCTGCTGCAGCGGGTGCAGCAGAGGGCCACGCCGGTAACCGAGATCGATCCCAGCATTCCCGCCCGCTGGGCGCGGTGGTGGCCAAATGCCTGGAACCGCGATGTCACCAAGCGGTATCAGACCATTCGCGAGATTCTGGACGATCTGTCTGGAGACCCGCCAGCACGGCCTCCAGTTCGTCGCAGGTCGTCGGACTCCAGTCCGACTGCCAGCAGTGCTCCGCGGAAGCGTCCCGCATTTCGCTGGCGGAGCTCGGACCCGGCTCGCAGTTCGGACCGCGTTACCGCATCGAATCCGAGATCGGCGAAGGCGGCATGGGCAAGGTTTACAAGGCCCATGACAGCGATCTGGATCGCACGGTCGCCCTCAAGCTGGTGCGGCCCGAACTGGCGAGAGACGCCAGCTCACTGCAGCGTTTCAAGCAGGAGCTGCTGCTCGCCAGCCGCATTTCGCACCGCAATATTCTGCGCATTCACGATCTGGGCGACGTGGGCGGCGTGAAGTTCATTTCCATGGCCTACGTCCAGGGCATGGATCTGCACGATTTGATCGCCAAGACGGGGAAGCTGCAGACCGAGCGGGTGGTGAACATCGCCAAGCAGCTTGCCGGCGCGCTCGAAGCCGCGCACGCCGAAGGCGTCGTGCATCGCGATCTGAAGCCGCGCAACGTCCTGATTACCGTGGACGATCACGTGTACGTGTCGGATTTCGGTCTGGCGAAATCGCTGGACGCCGAAACCACCGGCCATGACCCGCGCGGGCGAAGTGTTGGGCACGCCCCGCTACATGTCGCCCGAGCAGGCCGAATCGAAAGCCGCCGACCATCGCAGCGATCTTTACTCGCTGGGCGTGATTCTGTATGAGATGGCCACCGGCGAAGTGCCGTTCACCGGCGAGTCGTCGCTGCAGGTGATGTTCCAGCACGTCCAGCAAGCGCCCAAGGATCCCCGGCTCCTGAATCCGGAGACGCCCGAATATCTGGCGACCATCATCCTGAAGTGCCTGGAGAAGGATCCCGCCTGCGTTATCAAAGCGCAACGGAACTGCTTGCGCGATCTGGAATCGGGTAACGCCGCCCACGCGCATCGTCCGTTTGCGGATTGCGGAAACGGGCTATCCCAAGTGGCTGTTCGCGGCCATGGCGTTCGTGTTGCTGGTGGGCAGTTGGAATGGCGGTGCGTCCCGTCCGCGAGCGTGTGCTGGGCACGGCGCCGCCATCGTGATCACCGAAGCGCGCCGCCACCGCCGCCAACGACAAGTTCGTAGCCGTGATGCCGCTGCGCGTGCTCGGAAACGATCCCACGCTCCACTATGAAGCCGCGGGCGTGGTGGAGGCTCTCTCCGCGAAGCTGTTTCAGATGAAGAACGTCCATCTGCGCTTCGCCGACGGCCGCGGATAAGATCAATGCCTCAGATCCGGTGACCGAAGATCGCGCACCAATTGGGCGCCAAGCTGATTGTGCAGGGCACGATGCAAAGCGCGGGCGACAAAATCGACGCTGGTGCTGCGACTTGAGCGATGCCACTGGCAAGCAATTGTGGACCAAGGATTTTCCGGGAGTGCGCCAGGATCTGCTGACGATTGAAGATCAGATTTATAACGACTTGGTCACCGCCCTGGAGCTGAAGCCCAGCGATGAAGAGCTGGCGCGGAACGCCCTGCGCCCGACCGAGAACGTCGCGGCGTACGAGCTCTATCTCAAAGGGCGCGACATCCTGCGCGGGAAGCGTGACGTCAAACGCGTGCAGTCGGCCGTGGATCTGTATGAGCAGGCGATCAAGAAGGACGCCTCGTTCGCGCTCGCTTATGCCGGGTTGGCGGACGCCAGTCTGATCATGTATCAACCTGAACCAGGACGCCGCCTGGTCGCAGAAGGCGCTCAGCGCCGCCCAGCATGCGCAAACGCTCAATGATGAGATTCCCGAAGTCCACTTTGCGCTGGGCAACGTCTACCGGGTTACCGGCAAGACCAACGAGGCCATTGTCGAGCTGAAGCGTGCTCTGGAACTGGCGCCCAATTCGGACGAAGGCTATCGCCGCCTGGGCGATGCCTACGTGGCTGCGGGGCAAAAAGACGACGCGCTCCAGGCTTTCCAGCAAGCCATCGATGCGAACCCCTACTATGGGCTCAATCAAAACAGGCTGGGCGTCGTTTATTTCCAATTCGGACAGAACCAAAAGGCCTTGAGCGCGCTGATCCGCGGGTGGTGGAGTTGGCGCCGGATTCGGCGCTGGCGTACGACAATCTCGGAGTCGTCTATTTTCAGGCCGGGAAAGTGGAACGATGCGATTATCGCGTACGAAAAGGCGCTGAAGATCGAACCATCCGAGGATCTCTACTCCAATCTGGGCACGGCGTATTTCTATCTTGGGCCATCGCACCGACGCTGTCGCCATGTTCCAGAAGGCCGTCGGCTTGAATCCCAACGATCAGACCTGGGCCGGTAATCTTGCGGATGGCTATCGCTGGTCTGGGGACAAAGACAAAGCCAAGGCCGCGTACGAGAGGGCCATCGCGCTGGCACATCAAGCGCTGGGAGTGAATCCGGGACGCCGACACGCTGGGCTACCTGGCGTTCTACTACGCCAAAAACGGAGACTCCAAGCAAGGTCTCGATTTCATCCGCCGCGCCCGCGACATCGATCCCAACGATAACGAACTGATGTACGAGCAGGCAGTTGTGAACACCATCGCCGGACAGCAGGCGGATGCGCTAGAGAGTTTGAAAGGAGCCTTCCAAAAGGGCTATTCGGCTCTTCTGGCTAAGAACGATCCGGAATTAAAGCCTCTGGAGATGAATCCCGAGTTCGGTAAACTGCTGGCTCAGTTCAGTCCGAAATAACTTAGCAGTCATGATCGTAACTGCCTGTTTGCAGGTGCTTACCGAGCCGCGACCGTAAGGGAGTCGGTCTTCGGCGTGCGCTGGGAGCGGATGCGGTGAGCAACCACAATACCGGCGAAAGCGATCAGCAGCAGGGCGTATTGCGCGGGCTCCGGGGTAGCGGTGGGAATACCTCCGGCGTTCACGGGGTCCGTGAAGAGGATATCCAGCGTTTCGCCGGAAGCGCCGGGGGGATCCTTAAATCCGCAAAATGCGAACAGGTTGCTGGAGCAAGTGAAGGTCTCGCCCTCCTGCGCCTGCGTGATGGTAGTGGTAATCAGAAAGGTCTCAATGTTCGGACCGACGTTAAGAAACTGCAGAGTCGCGTCTCCCTCGGCGTTGGTCGAGAAGCTATAACTTCCATCGAAATCGATTGGGTCGCCGGCGCCATTGAGGGTGGAACGAGGGTCGTAGCACCTGCATTCCCAATCGTCGGAGGGACAGAGTTTGTTTTGAGTATACCCATCCTCCTCACTTCGAATGTAGGTGCTGTTAGAGGTAGCCAGGAATGACTCGTCTGGCGCCCAACCCGTCATTGTGACCGTGAAATACGGACTGGGTGGCGGCACGCTGTCCGCTTGAGCCAAACCAGTACACAGCAGAGCGAATCCTGTTGCCAATAGGAAACGTTTTACGCTCATTCCTTCAACCTCCGTGATTGGAAGATACGGCGAACGTACTCCCAACAAGGCGTTACGCCAATAATAACGATACTCTCGACCGCTTGAAAAACGAAATCCGCCTAAGTCAAAAAAGTACTAGTAAGTATAAGCGGTTGGATTGGACGCAGGGCGTCCAGACCGACCGGGGCCGACCGAATTCTCGCTGATTACAAAAGAGTTGTTCGCCGGCCCAGGTCCCTTACGATTCGATGCCCATCTGCGACAAGCGATAGCGCAGCGCATTGCGCGTCAATCCCAGCAGGCGCGCGGCCTGGCTCTTGTTGTTGTTGGCGCGATGCAGCGCCTCGCGGATAATCGATTGCTCGTAGGCGTCGAGCGTCATGCCTTCGGGAAGAAAACCGTCGGCGGAACCGAGCCGTGGCTTGGGCGCCAGATCCAGCCGGATGTCGGCCGCTTCCAAAACATCGCCGTTCGCCAGCACCAAGCTGCGCTCGATGGCGTTCTCGAGTTCGCGCACGTTGCCCGGCCAGTGATATTCCATCAGGCGCTCGATGGCGCCGTCGGAAATGGATTCCACGCGGCTGCCGAGATCCTTGGCCAGCTTGCGGACAAAATGCCGCGCCAGATACGGGATGTCTTCCTTGCGATCGCGCAGCGGCGGAATATTCATCGGCAGCACATTGAGCCGGTAATACAGGTCCTCGCGAAACTCTCCCTGTTCCAGCGCCGCGCGCAGATCGACGTTGGTGGCGGCGATCACGCGCACATCCACGTGCCGGACTTTGTTGCTGCCCAGCCGCTCGAACTCGCGATCCTGCAGGATGCGCAGCAGCTTCACCTGGATGCCGGGAGGCACATCGCCGATCTCGTCCATGAAAACGGTGCCCGGTATCGGCCTGCTCGAACTTGCCGGGCTTGCTGATATTGGCGCCGGTGAACGCGCCCTTCTCATAGCCGAACAGTTCGCTCTCCATCAGATTTTCCGGCAGCGCGGAGCAGTTGATTTTGACGAACGGCTTGTTCTCGCGCGGCGAGTGGTGATGAATGGCGCGCGCGATCATGTCTTTGCCGACGCCGCTTTCGCCGCACAGCAGCACGGTGGCCCGCGTGGGCGCCACGCGCTCGATGGTGGCGAAAATTTCGCGCATGGCCGCGCTGCGTCCGATGATGTTGTCGAATTCGTAGCGCTGGCTCAACTCGGCCCGCAGCTCGCGATTTTCGTCGCGCAGGGTGCGCACTTCCAGCGCTTTGTTCACCACGGTCATCAAGTGATCGAGCGAAAACGGCTTGGGCAGAAAGTCCACCGCGCCGGCTTTCATGGCTTCCACGGCGGTTTCGATGCTGCCGAACGCAGTCATGACGATCACCGGCGTGCGCAAGTCCTGGCTGCGCAGATGCTGCAGCAACTCCAAGCCCGCTGATGCCGGGCAAACGCAGATCGGTGATGATCACGTCGGCGCGATCGGCCAGCTTCAGCGCGTCTTCGGCCGTGCCGGCCTGCTCCACTTCATAGCCCGCGGTCTTCAACTGCAGCTCGATCACCCGGCGCAGTTTCTCTTCGTCTTCGACAACCAAGACCGTGGCTTTCATGAATTGCCATTCTCCCGAACGGGAAGGAACACGCGAAACACGCTGCCCGCGCCCGGTTCGCTCTCCACGGTGATTTCGTCCGCCGTGCTCGTCCACGATTTTCGACACGATCGCCAGACCCAGCCCTACGCCACTCGACTTGGTGGTGAAGAACGGATTGAAGATGCTTTCCCGATCCTTGGGAGCGATGCCGGTGCCGCGATCGATCACGTCGATTTCCACTGTATCGCCCGACCTGGCGCGTCTTGACGGTAACGCTGCCCTGCGGCGGACTGGCTTGCGCGGCATTCAGAAGCAGATTGTAGAGCACCCGCTCGATGAGCTGGCGATCGAGAAGGAAGGGCGGGATATCGGGCGAGTAGTTCTTATAGATGCTCACATCCAGAGGCGGCGTATGCTTTTCCACCTGCGGCCACCGCTTCGTCGATCACTTCCGCGATTTCGGTCTTCTCCAGGCGCAGGGCGAGCGGGCGCGCGAAATCGAGGAAGCGCGTCACCAGCGCGTTGGTGCGATCCACTTCGGTGGAGATGTATCCGGCCAGTTCATGCGCCACCGCGCCATTGGCGTCCACGTTCTTGAGCAGCATCTCGGCGGAGCCTTTGATGGTGCTCAAGGGATTGCGGATTTCGTGCGCCAGTCCCGCGGAAAGCTGCCCCAGAGCGGCCAGGCGCTCGGTGCGGCGCACTGGCGCTTCGGCCTCCTGCAAGTTGCGGTTGGCTTCGGCTAATTGTTCCGCCGCGATCTGCGCCTTTCGCGTTGCCGCTCGATTGGCTTCGAGCAGCTCGTAGGTGAGGAAGCCGGCGATCGGAAAGGTGGCCTCGGCCAGAATCAGATACGGGCCATGATCCGGGGCACATAGATTCGGCCCCAGGAACGAGATAAGGGCGAGGTACGAGCCGCACGCCAGCACCACCGACACCACCAGCCCGGCCAGCCCCAGCGACGTAGCCGCCGACATCACCGGAAGCAGCATCAGCCAGAAATAAGGGCTGGCGATTCCGTCGGTCCATCCCATCAAGATGTACCAAAGCACCAGCTTGATCAGAAACGAAATGATGCTGCCTCGCGCGGGAGCCGAAAAACGGGATCTTCGGCTCGATGATTTGCATCAAGCCGAGACCGATCAGAACGATGGTGGACTCCGGCGTGAGGTCCGGCCCGTAAATCGCCAGCACTGCGAATAATGCGATCCAGACGATGTCCTGCGGCCGGACAATTTGCCAGAAACGGCGCGCTGCTCCACGCTGTCATCTTATCGCTGTCATCTTGTCACCCTCACTCTGCCCAGGACTGTGACACAATGGTTTTGCACCACAGCTTCATGGAAAATCCAACATCCCCCGCAATTCCCGAGGCGTTAGCTGCGTCTCTAGACGCCGCCGACACGCCGTCGAACGACAATTCATTTGGCGAAATTCTTTCGGAATTCGAGCAGACGTCACCACGGCCGAACGAGATCAATGAAGCGCTGGAAGGCACGGTGGTTTCCATCTCGCCCGAGTCCGTATTTGTCGATATCGGGCGCAAGGTGGATGGCGTGGTGCCGGTGGAAAAGTTTCGCGATGCGGCCGGCGCGCTGACGGTGCAGGTGGGCGACAAGCTGCGGGTGAGCATTACGGGACGGGATGAGGAAGGCTCGCTACACGCTTTCCACCATCAAAGTGGAGCGGCCCAAGGATTGGAGCGCGCTGGAACGAGCGTTCGCCGAGAAGCGCGCGATCGGCGGCGTGGTCACCGAGTTGGTGAAGGGCGGCCTGCGCGTGGATGTCGGCTTGCCGGCGTTCTTGCCCGCTTCGCGCAGCGGCGACCAAGGATCAGGCGGAACTGGAAAAGCTGGTGGGCCAGGAGATCCAGTGCCGGATCATCAAGCTGGATACCGCGAGCGAAGACGTGGTGGTCGATCGCCGCGTGGTTCTGGAAGAGGAAGAAGCGCGGGCGCGCGAGCAGAAATTCGGCGAGCTGAAGGAGGGCGCCGTGGTGCGCGGCACGGTTCGCAGCATCACGGATTTCGGCGCGTTTGTCGATTTGGGCGGCGTGGACGGGCTGCTGCACGTGGGCGACATGGCCTGGCATCGCGTTGCGCAAGCCGTCCGATGTGGTGACCGCCGGCGATTCCATCGAAGTGAAGATTCTCAAAATCAACCCGGAGGGCAAACGCATTTCGCTCGGGCTGAAGCAACTCGCGCCCGATCCGTGGACCACGGCGGCCGAACGGTTTCACATCGGCGATCGCGTGCAAGGCAAGGTTTCGCGGCTGGCCGATTTCGGCGCGTTCGTGGAGTTGCTGCCGGGCGTGGACGGGTTGATCCACATTTCCGAGATGTCCTGGGCGAAGAAGGTGAAGAAGCCCAGCGACCTGCTGAAGACCGGCGAAATGGTGGAAGCCGTAGTGTTGGGAGTGAATGCGGCGGATCGGCGGATTTCACTGGGTCTGAAGCAGGCGCTTGGGCGATCCGTGGGAAGACGCGCTGAAGAAGTACGCGGTGGGCGCGGTCGCTGAAGGACCGGTGACCAGCCTGACCAACTTCGGCTGCTTCATCGATCTGGGCGGCGGCATCGACGGCATGATTCACATCTCCGACATCACCCGCGAGAAACGTTTGAATCATCCGCGCGAGGCGCTGTCCGCTGGGCAAACGGTTCGCGCGGTGGTGCTGGAAGTGGATCACGAACGCCGCCGCATCAAGCTCGGCATCAAGCAACTGGAGCCGACCACGGCCGACGAATATATCGCCGAGCACCAGGTGGGTGAGTCGGTGACCGGGCGGATCGTGGAGGCTGCTCAAAGGACGCGCCAAAGTGGAACTGGGCGAGGGTGTTTTCGCCGAATGCCGCATGCCGCGAGCAGGCGGGTAATGGCTCGCAGGCGGCTTCGAACGCGCCCGAGCCGGCCGCCGCCAAGGCCGATCTGAGTTCGCTAACCGCAATGTTATCAGCGAAATGGAAGCAAGGACCGGCGGCGGCAGCGGCCCAGCCGGAGGCTCCGCGCGCGGGCCAGGTCCGGACTTTTCGCATCTTGAAGCTGGACCAGCCGAACAAGAAAATCGAAGTGGAACTGGCCGGCTAACGCGGTCGATCAGGTCCGCGGTTCCGTGACGTTTTTCGTTTTTCCTCCGTCTATCACAGTGTTGCAAGCAGGCTACCGTGGTCCAGGCGGCCGTAAAAATGGACGAACCCGAGCTGATTCGGGCGGCTCAACAGGGCGATCAGCGCGCCTTTGAGCAATTGGTGCGCTCTGTACGACCAGAACGTGCTGCGGCTGGCGACGAATCTGCTGCGGTCGCCCGAGGACGCCAACGATATTTATCAGGAAGCGTTCCTGCGGGTGTACAAGAACCTGCACACGTTTCGTTTCGACTGCAGCTTCCACACCTGGCTGTACAGGATTGTGAGCAATCTGTGTCTGGATGCGCTGCGCAAGCGGAAAGTGCGGCGCGAGGAGAGCTCGGTGGTGGAGACCAGCGAGGGGTATCTGGACCGCATGGATACGCGTGGAGGAACCGCGCGCCGATAGCGATCCCGAGCGGCGGCTGGAGAGCAAACAGGTGCGCGAGAAGATTCAGGAAGTATTGGGCGGCTTGACGCCGCGCGAGCGGGCTGTTTTTGAGATGCGACATTATCAGGGCATGCGGCTGCGGACCATCGGGGAGCTGATGGGCACGTCCGAGGAAGCCGCCAAGAACTGCCTGTTCCGCGCGACGCAGAAAATGCGCGCGGCGTTGGGGGATTTCGTATGAGGAGATTTTGTATGACATGTGAAGAAGCGAGAAAGAATCTGCCGCTTTTCCTGTACGGCGAACTGTCGTTCGATGAAGAGGAGCTGGTGGAGGTTCACATCGACGAATGCGCCGCGTGCCGCAAGGCGCTGGCTCGCGAGAAGGCGATGTTTGCCGCCCTGGATGGCGTCGAGTTGGTTCCCAGCTCCCGCGGCGCTGGCGGAGTCGCGTGCCGAATTGCGGCGCCGATTGGCCCGGGCCGGCCAACCGCATGGCGCGTCCGATGCGCGCGGTTCGCAGCTTCTGGGACAAGATCCGCGAGGGATTTACCATTCACTTTCACTTTGCGCCCGGCATCGCGCAGGTGGCCGGCGCGGCGGCCATGCTGGCGTTGGGATTTTTGACGGCGCGCGTGGCGCCCAACTCGTTCCTCGGCAACTTCCGCTCGGCGGGAATGATGGAACCCAGCCACATCGCGCGTTCGCTACGTGGAGCCCGTGTCGCCGGGACGGGTGCAGATCGTGCTGGATGAAACCCGGCAGCGCGTGCTTTCGGGCAGCGTGGATGACGAGGCCATTCAGCGGCTGCTGCTGACGGCCGCCAAGGACCCATCCGATGCCGGGCCTGCGCGTGGAATCGGTCGATTTGCTGAAGAGCAACTCGCAATCGGCCGAGATCCGCAAAGCGCTGGTGTATGCGCTCCAGCACGATCCCAACGCCGGCGTGCGGTTGAAGGCGCTGGACGGGCTGAAGCAATTCGCGGAGGATCCGGACACGCGGCAGGCTTTGACGCAGGTGCTGTTGAAGGATGACAACCCGGGAGTGCGTACGCAGGTGATCGATCTTCTGGTCCAGCGGCATAGCGATGCCATGGTGGGCGTACTGCAGGAGCTGATGGCGAAGGAAGACAACGGCTACATCCGGATGCGGTGCCAGAAAGTTTTGCAGGAGATGAACGCGTCGGCGGAAATGTATTGAGGACATGAAGCAACTGTTCTCTTATAACCGTGCTGGGATTGGCTGGTTGGGGATTGGCAACGGCCCAGACCCAGTCGCCGGTCACGCGGGATGGCGCTTATTGGGTGCGCACGATTCAGGGCCCGGTGGAACGTCCGGCGAACGCCTGCGCGTGGAAACAACGGGCAACGTAACCCTGCGCGGCGCGGCCACCGAGCAGACCACTTATATCCTGACGGTGCGGGTTAGAGCCGGAGACGCGCGCGAAGCCGAGGCGCTGATGCGATCGAATTAACGTGAAGACCGGAACCGAGGGCGGTTGGGCCAGTCTCAGGGTCACTCCGCCCCGCCTGGTTTCCGGCGGATTGGAATTGACCGTCACCGGGTCCGCGAGCATTGCGGCAGGTGGTCGCCGAAACGCGCGGCGGAGACGTGCAGGCCTCAGACCTGGATGGGGATTTCGAAGCTCGATCGGCCGGCGGGCGGATCGCGGTGGATCGCATTCGGGGCCGCAGCGAACTGCGGACCGCCGGGGGCGATATTGAGGTGGGAACGGTGAGCGGGCCGGTGCGATGCTTCTCCGGAGGCGGCGTAATTCGAGTGCAGAACGCGGGGGCTGCGGCGTGGCTGGAAACCGCGGGCGGCGAGATTTTCGTGCATCAGGCCGAGGGCCCGGTGCAAGCTTCCACGGGAGGCGGAAACATTCGCATCGAACGCGCCGCCAGCACGGTGGTGGCGCGCACGGCGGGCGGTCTGATCCAGGTTCAGCAGGCGGGTGGTCCGGTGACCGCGGAAAGCTCCGGCGGAGCCATTCAAGTGAATTCCGCCAACGGCGTGCGCTGCGAATCGGCGGGCGGCGCCATCCGCCTGCGGAACGTGGCGGGAGCCGTGCATGCCTTCGCGAATTCGGGAAGCATTATGGCGGAGCTGGTTTCAGGACGCTCGCCTGCACGCGATTCCGATATTGAGCACCAATGCTGGTGACATAACCGTTCTCATTCCGTCCAATCTTGCGTTGACGGTTGAAGCGAGTAACGAGTCGGGCGGTTCGGGACGGATCAATTCCGATTTCCCGCAGGTTCGTCCGCGGCCGGGCGAGCGCGCCGAGGGGGACCGCTGACGGCGGAGGGCGCGTTGAACGGAGGCGGACCGCTGCTGCGCGTCAACGTGGTGGGCGGCACGATCTATTTGCGCCGGGCGAAATAATTTCCGGAGGGATGACGTCATGAAGAGGCTTTTTGGTCTGATGGTGATTTTCTCCGCGTCTGCGTTGGCGCGAGCCTGTTGGCGCAAGGCCCGGATTTCTTCCAGGCGCCGGGCGACGCGAAGCCAGGCGATTTGCACGCGCTCGCGCAGCTGCGCGAATTAAATAGCGCGCCGCTGGCGGGCGGCACGTACCTGGGCGTGAATCTGGCCGAGATCGATGCCAATCGAGCCAAGGAGCTGAAGCTCAAGGAAGACTATGGCGTGGAGATCACGCGCGTGGAAGAGAACAGCCCGGCCGAGAAAGCCGGAGTAAAGACCGGGCGACGTGGTGCTGGAATATAACGGGCAGCGCGTGGAAGGCATGGAGCAGTTCGGCAGGATGGTGCGCGAGACGCCGCCCGGCCGCGAGGTGAAGCTCACCATCAGCCGCAACGGCGCGACGCAAACGCTGGTGGCAGTGCTCGGCAGCCGCAAGTTTCGCTTCTCGGGAAATTTTCCTCCCGGGTTCGAGCTGCCCGAGTTTCATATGCCGGACATGCCGCAGATCTATACCGCCACGCGCAGCGCGATGCTGGGCGTTGAAGCCGAATCGCTCGGGTCGCAGTTGGCGGCCTATTTCGGCGTGAAAGAAGGCGTGCTGGTTCGCTCCGTGTTGGATAAGACGCCGGCCCAAAAGGCGGGCATCAAGGCGGGCGACGTCATCCTGAAAGTGGATGGCATGGCCGTGACAACGCCCAGTGAATTATCGAGCGCGAGTAAGAGCCGCCAATGCCAAGAAGACCTATCCGATTGAGCTGGTGCGCGACCGCAAGGCGGTAACGGTGACCGTGACGGTGGAGGACCGCTCAGAACGATCGATTCCGCGCGGACGGGTGGTTCAGAACAGCGTCACGAATTGATTTCGCCCGGAGCTGTAGACCGCGCTGCTGGAAACTTTCAGCAGCAACTCCACTTCTCGCTGCGGCAGGTTCAAAGAGGCCGCGATCTTCTCGGCTTGCTCTCCGCGCCGCGACATGCGGATCACTTGGCTGCGCTTGTTCAGGTTCAAGCCCGGACCTGGGGGGCGTGGGCGGCACCAGCACTCCGGCGCGCTCTTCCGCATCCCGCACGCGCGCGCTCAGTTCCGCCATCTGCGCCTTCAGTTCACCGGTGGCCGATTCCTGCGCGACCTGGCGCCGCTTCCAGCGTAATTGCATGATGCGCATCTCGTGCTCCAGGCACAGAAAGAAGAACAGGCACAGGACGCTGTTGATGGCGATCAACATGAAAGGCGCGAGCGGAATGAGATAGCGGTCTAGCATGACGGGTCTACTTAATACAGGGTTCGGAGGCGCTCCTGCCGGCTGATCACCTGCTTGATGCGGATGCCGTAGTTGCCCTCCACCACTACCACTTCGCCCCGCGCGATCACGCAATTGTTCACGATTACTTCCACCGGTTCGCTAAGCGCTCGATTCAGCTCCACGATCGAGCCGGTAGTCAGCTTGATCACGTCCTTCAGCATGAGCTGAGCGCGGCCGAACGAGACGCTGACAGGAAGCTCGACATCCAGCAGCAGATCCATGGAGCCGGGAGCGCCGTCATTTCTGGCCGGCCCGGCCGTCTGCGCGCGCTCTTGGGGAGCGGCTTTCAGCCGCGGCCTGAACCGGGGCGTCGGAAAGATTGGCGACCGAGGGGGCAAAGACAGCCAGCAACGGAAAACCCTGCTCGCCGAGCGTGATCTCGAAGGCATAAGCGCCGACATGCCGGCGAGCGCCGGAGGAGGGGCGGACCGGCCCTCCACGCAGGAGATCTCTTTGCGGACCCGAGTGGATACTGCGCTCGCGACTCCCGGAGAGGCTCTGATTGACGATCTCGAGATAGGTACTGCGGATATCTGCGGGTGTGGCGTCGTCCACTCCCGCGCTGCGCAGTACTCGATTGCCGATTTCCTCCCAACTGCGGCTGGCGGCGGCCACCCAAATATTGGCGTCCGGTCCCAGGCTGAGCGGCTGTTCCCACCACAGCAACTCCTGCTGCGACGGATCGATCTCCAGCAGGCGCGAGTTGGTGCGCGGCGAAGGTGATCGAAACCGACTCGCCCGTCATGGATTCCACGGCGCGAGTGATTTGCCGGCCCCATTCTTCAGCGAGCCAGAGGGCGGCGTGACTTTCTAGTGGCAACGGGTCCGGCGGCAAAGAACCGGGGCCCACGGGATCGGCGGCAAGGCGTCGCCTGACCAGAATCCTGCGCCATGAACTACGCGCCCCGTTCCAGCGGCCAGCGCTTTTCCAGGTAGGAACGCAAGCGCAGGATGGCCTGGGACTTCAGTTGCGAGATTCGCGACTCATGCAGATTCACCACTTTGGCGATCTCGCGCAACGTCAGCTCTTCGTGGTAGTAGAGGCTGATGACGATCCGCTCGGTTCGCGGCATTTTCTCGATGGCTTCCGCCAGCAGGCGTTGCAGCTCCGACCGTTCGAGCAGACGCGAGGGCCAGTTCTCCTCGTCGTCGGAAATGTACTTCAGGAGATTGCGGCTGTCGTCGTCGGGAGCCGAGGTCTCCAGACTCCCCAGGTTCACGCCCCGGATATCCACCAGCCACTCGTGGTATTCCTCGAGTGACAGTTTCAGCTCCTGGGCGATTTCGTCTTCGGTTGGCGCGCGATGCAGGCGTTGTTCGGCGGTGGCGATGGCGGCTTCAATCTGCTTGGAGCGCCGGCGCTGTTGGCGTGGCGCCCAATCCAGGCCGCGCAGGCTGTCCAGGATCGCGCCGCGAATCTTGTATTCCGCATAGGTCTTCAGTTTGACGTTGTGGCGCGGGTCGAAACGGTCGATGGCGGCGATCAAGCCGATGGTGCCGGTGGAGATCAGGTCGTCCAGGTTCACGCTCTCGGGCAAGCGTTCGTGAATGCGCCGGGCGATGAGGCGGACTTGCGGCAGATGTTCGAGAATCAGCCGTTCCCGCTCTTCGGAGGCGCGTCGCGCGCTCGCTTCGGTACTTCTTGATGGCGCGGAGCGGAGTCTTGGCCGTGCCCTGTGTTCTCATGCCGCCACCACGTCAAATTTCGAGCTCGGCCGGCCGGAGCGGCCCCAGCACCAGATCGAGCAGTAGATCCGCGGTCGCCGGCTCCAGATCCTCCGGAATGCGCTGGCCGCGCGAAAGGAAGGAAATCGGCTTGCCCATCCGGACGCTGCGGCTGAGAATGGGACCGAATGTTTCTGTTTCGTCCATACGGGTGAATAGCAATTTACGTGGTTGAAAGATGCTGTATTGCTCCGAAACCCGGCGAGGTCGGCTGCCCGCATGGAGGCCGGGAGGACCAAGTGGGTATCCACGCCGTTATGCGTTGGCCAGAAGTTTCGCCAGATCATCGCCGGCTTCCATTTCGGAGCGGCACAACCCCGGGGTGTCGATGAGAATCAGATCCCTTTGCCGGCCTTCGTTTTTTTGGGGGGACTTAGCCCTTTGGCTTGACTCAGCTTTTTGGTTCAACTCGGCCCTTTGGTTTAAGTCCGCTTTTTGGTTTAGTTCCTCGAGCGCCTGCGCGAGCGCGCGTGGCGTTTCGAGCACCTGGCAGCCGATGCCCAGAATGGCCGCATAAGAACGCAGTTCCTCGGCAGCCGCGATACGGTAGGTGTCGGTGGTGAGAATTTGCACGGTCTTGTTCGCGGCGAGACCGTATTGGACGGCTAACTTCACCAAGGCCGAGGTTTTGCCGGCTCCCGGAGGCCCCACCAACGCCACCACGCGCACCGGAGCGCCGCGCACGACCGAGCTCGGAGTCGACATTCACCAGTTTGGCGAGTTCGTCCCGTAAAGCGCCGTCGGAAATGGAGGGAGTCAGCTTGCCCACGACGTCATAAGCGAGGTCGGTGTCCAGCTCCGCGTCGGTCAGACCTGGTGAAAGCCCGGGAGAGCCCGGGATCGAAAGCCACGCTTGCCATTCCGCGGCCGGAACGCGCCAGAGTCAGCGCCAGCTTTTCCATCCGCTGCTTAAGTTCGGAAACCTCTTGCGAGATTTTGTCGACCGGCAGCGCTGCCGCGACGGCCCAGGACCCCGGCCTTGCGCGTTCTGGGCCGCTCTTCGGAGCCGCTTCCTTGGTCTGACCGCGTGTCCTGGGCTTCGCCGCAGACCACCACCTCATAGCAGCCCAGGTGCTGGGCCTCCACGCCGGCGCGCTTGGAATTGACGAGCATCGCGTCGGGCCCGAGCTCGTGGCGCGCCAGGCGGATGGCTTCCTCAATCGTGTTTGCGAAAAAAGATTTCAGTTTCATGGGCCGTAGCGTTTTCTGGAGCGCGCTCATTCTTTAGCTAACCGTCCCAAGCGAAACGACCCTATTCCCTGGAGGTATTTCATTGTGGGATAGCACCGACAGATTTGGAGTGATACTCTCCATAATCTGTCGCACAAAGAAGCGCGCCGCTGAACCAGTCACCAGCACACCCGGAGCATCTTGCGGGTTGCAGCACTTCTTCAGCCGTTCCTGGATGTCGCGTATGCGCTGCGGCGAAAGATTCACGTGACTGGAGTTTTCCGTGTGCTCCACCGCGGATTCAACGGATTGCTCGAGCGCCGGATCGAGGAAATATGCCGAGAGATCGCCCGAGGGTTCGAGCAAAGGCTTTACTACCTGACGGCGAATAGCCTGCCGTACGTACTCGGTGAGAAGTACGGTGTTCTTCGTAATAGGCGCAGCTTCACCCAGCGCCTCAAGAATACTCACCGCGTCGCGGATCGAAACACGTTCTCGCAACAGGTTCTGAAGAACTTTCTGCACCACCGCCAGCGAAAGCAATTTTGGCACCAAATCTTCCACGACTTTGGAATTGTCTTCGTTCACTCGGTCGAGCACCTTCTTGGCTTCCTGACGCGAGAACAATTCGTGCGCGTGGCGGCGGACTACCTCGCCCAAGTGCGTCCCGATGATGCTGATGGTGTCTACTACGGTATAGCCCGCACGCCGCGCCTCCTCAACCCGATCCGGCGAGATCCACACGGGCCTGGGATTCCGAAGGCCGGCTCACGCGTGGGGATGCCATCGATCTTTTCGCTTTTGTCATCGGAGTGCAGCGCCAACTCGCAACCATGGGCCAATTCGTAGCGCGAGATCTCTACCCCTTTCAGGGAAAACACGTACTCCCGCGCCTTCAGCGTCAAGTTGTCGGTGACCCGAACCGGCGGCAGAATATATCCGAGTTCGGTGGCAAGCTGCCGGCGGATGCTGGCGATCCGCTTGAGAAGCGGCGAATTCTGGCCGCCCTCCACCAGATGCACCAGTCCCAATCCCACTTCCACGGCCAGCGGTTCAATGCGCAGCAACGACTCCAGGTTCTCGCGCGCCGGCGCGGCCACGGGAGCTTTCACCTTTTCGGCAGTGGCAGCTTTTTGCCGCAAGCGCCACGCCATCGTTCCTACTCCGCCTCCCAGGACCAGAAATGGAATCTTGGGTAGCCCGGGAAATGCGGCCATGGCGACCAGAACTCCGGCGGCCAGGAATAAGGGCTGCGGATTTCCGAACACCTGTTTCTGGAGATCCAATCCCAAATTGGTATCCGAACTGGCGCGGGTGACAATCAAGCCTCCCGAAATGGAAATCATCAGCGCCGGAATTACCGTCACCAGCCCATCGCCAATGGTCAGCACGGTGTAGGTCTCAAGCGCCCGCTGGAGATCCAGCCCATGCTGGAGCACGCCGATCAGGAAGCCCGCCAGAATGTTGATGACCGTGATGATGATGGACGCCACCGCGTCGCGCTGGGTGAAGCGAGAGGCGCCGTCCATGGCGCCGTAGAACTCCGCTTCGCTCGCCAGCATCCGCCGGCGGGTGCGCGCTTCGTGTTCGTCGATAAGGCCGGAATTCAAGTCCGAATCGATCGACATCTGCTTGCCTGGCATGGCGTCCAGGGTGAACCGCGCCGTAACCTCGGAGATGCGCACCGCGCCGTGATTGATGACCACATACTGGATCGCGATCAGCACCAGGAAGATCACGACTCCGATGACGTAGTTCCCGCCCACCACAAACGCTCCGAAGGCTTGAATCACCTCGCCGGCCGCCGCGGTTCCGGTATTGCCATTGAGCAGAATCAGACGCGCCGATGAAATGTTCAAGGCCAGCCGGAACAGGGTCATCAACAGCAAGCGTGGTTGGAAACACGCTGAACTCGACCGGCTTGGTGATGTAGAGCGAGACCAGCAGGACGATGACCGAGAGGGTGATATTGGCGCTGATCAGAATATCCAGCAAGAAAGGCGGCAGCGGCGCGATCATCGCGAGCACTATACCGAGGACGGCGATCGGTACCGCGAACTGGCGCCAGTTAGCTCCCACTCGCGGGGACGCGGTCGAGCCTGCGGGGACGGTCTTCGGAACGCGGCGTGCGGCCGGCTTGGCGGCGACGCGAACCCTGGGCATCATGGATTCCCTTTTCGCGGGCATCCGCTTATCGTTTCCCGTGTCATCTGCATATTCTTCCGGACGTCATCTGCATACTCTTCCTGGCATCATCCCCATTTCTTCTGACTACTTCTTCCCCGGATGCATAAGTTTGTAAATGTAGGCCAGCACTTCGGCCACGGCGCGGTAAAGATGCGGTGGAATCTCCTGGCCGACATCCGCGGATTTGTACAAGGCCTGGGCCAAGCGGCTGATTTTCCACGATCGGCACCTGATGATCCATGGCGATCTGGCGAATCCGGAGCGCCAGGTAGTTCTTGCCTTTGGCCAAGACGCGCGGCGCCGACATGGCTTCCATGTCGTAGCGGATGGCCACCGCGAAATGGCGTCGGGTTGACGATTACCGCCGTCGCGTTGGGGATTTCCTTCAGCATGTTGCGCCGCGCCAGATCGCGCTGAATTCGCCGCACCCGTTGCTTGATTTGGGGATTGCCTTCGGTTTCCTTTAGCTCGTCGCGGACCTCCAGCTTGGTCATGCGCAGCGATTTGTAGTGATGCCGGTACACGCGCACGAAATCCAGAAGCGCCGATGGCGCAGAACAGCGCCGCTGCTTTCCACAGAAAATCGCGGAAACGAGTCGCCGATCGTGAGCAAGGCCGGCTGGAAGGCTCTCGCGCGCCAAGCCGGCGTAGGCGGCCAGATTTGCGCCGGCGATTTTGTACACTGCCAGCGCCAGCAGCGGCAGAAAGAGCACAGCTTGGAGAAACGCGGCCGCGTTCTGGCGTGGAACGTTGCGAAGCTTTTGCAGAGGGATTAGTGCGGCTGGGATCGGGCACCAGATTGTGTAGCGAGAAGTCCTAGCCGCGTGCTCCCGAGTTGCGCGGCGAGCGCCACTAGCGGTGAGGCAGCCCCCCATCCAGAGTAAGGGCGTGAATATCTCGCCGAGCAACTCGCCGTAGATCCGCAACACGGCGCGCGGCGTCACCGTAAGATGGAAGGCGGCGACGAGAACATAGCGGACCATTTCGCGGGCACGCTCCAAGAAGGCGCCGCCACCGGTAATCAGCAAGACCACAAATGTGAGGAACTGCAGAGCGGCAAGCAATTCGCGGCTGGCGGGAAACTGGCCTTCCCGCCGGCTTTTGTCGATTTTTCGCTTGGTCGGTTTTTCGGTGCGCTGGCCTTGATCTGCCATCTAGTTCCGCCATTTATGGATTCAGAACTCGGTCCAATACCATAAACGTGATCGCGCCGGTGCGCTCGAAGACAGCCGGATATACCGACAGAATTCCGGCCAGAAAGGCCACGGCCGCCAGCATCTTGATGGCAAAGGAGAGCGAGAGAAGTTGTAGTTGCGCGTGCAGCCGGCCGAGCACCGCGAACGCTATGTCCAACAGCACCAGCAAAGCGAGCACCGGGATCGCAAGTTGCAGCCCGGTTGTGAAGATTGCCGCGCCTAAGTGAACAATCGCCTCGATGGCGTGCCCATCCAGCGAGAAGGCCCGCCCCGGCGCCGATTCCAGACTCCTCGCCAGGGCTTTGAGCACCTGGCGATCGAACCCAAAGGCAAAGAACAGCATGCCCGCCAGAAGCTGCGCCATCAGTTGGAGCGTGGTGGTGTCGGCTTGCGTAGTGGGATCCACCGTGGACGCGTAGGAATATCCAGCCTGCAACCCGAGTACTTGGGCAGCCAGCTGCATCCCTTCCAAAAGGAAGGCAACGGCCAGCCCCAGCGTCACTCCGAACAATGTTTCCGCCCCGATTCCTCCGAGCAGCCGCCGACAATGGCCAAGCTGGGGCCATCTGCGGCCGCGAAAGTTGGCCAGGCTGGAAACAGCGCAATGGTCAAGGCCAGAGACAGAACCACTCGGCTCGCGTCCGGACCCGCGGAAAAACCAGGGATCGGAACGAAGACTATCACGCCGGACACTCGGGCCAGTGCCAACAGGAATCCGTAGAGAGTCGCCGAGTTGGAACGTGAACTCAGCGTGCATAGCGGCCAAAATCGCTCAAGAGCGCGGTGGTATATGCCATGAGACGGGAAGTCATCCAAGGCAGCATCAGCAGCACGCCTACCAGAAAAGCCGTAAGACGAGGCACGGCGCCGAAGCTGGTGTCCTGAATCGAAGTCAGCACCTGCAGCAGGCTAACCGCGATTCCGACCACAAAGCCAATCGCAAGCAGGGGGAGGCTTAGCCAAAATGTTTCGAGTCAGGGTGTGCCGGAATATCTGAACCGCCAATTCCGGAGTCATGAGGAATAGAAGCTCCGCATCAGGGAGCCGATCACCAGATTCCATCCGTCCACCAGCACAAACAGAAGAATCTTGAAGGGGGCCGAGAGCATGATCGGCGGCAATTGCACCATGCCAATGGAGAGAGTCACCGAGGCGACCACCAAATCGATGACCAAGAACGGCAAGAACAGGATGGCGCCAATCTGAAAGCCTGTTTTCAGTTCGGAAAGCACGTAGGCCGGCATGAGGACCCCCAGCCCGAGCCCGGACCGATCCTGCGGCGCTGGAGTATGAGAGATGTCCAGAAACAGGCGCACGTCTTTTTCCCGGACATAGCGCAGCAAGAAGGTCTTTCAATGGTTGCGAGCCATCGTTCCAGGCCTGTTGCCAGGTGGCCTGTCCGGCCTCCAGCGGCTCCCATCCTTTGTGGTACATGTCTGTCACCACGGGCTGCATGATCACCAGCGTCAGGAACAGCGCTAGGCCAATCAGAACTTGATTGGAGGGCGTTCCCTGGGTGTTCAGGGCTTGCCGCAGGAAGTGCAGCACCACGGTGATGCGGAGAAAAGGGGTGACCGACATAATCACTGCCGGCAGAATGGCAAGCAGCGTGAGCAGCACGATGATTTGCATCGGTGCGCTCAAAGACAGCGATCCTTTGGAAGGCGCAACGGAGACTCCCAGAAGGGAACCTGGATTCTGGGCCGCCAGTGTGTTCGCCAGAACCAGCGCGCCCAGGGAATAGCGAAGCAGGCGCTTCATATCGCGGCCATTGCCTTCGGCTCGCAGTCGGCCGCGGGCACGGCGTCGCCGAGGAAAGTTATGCCGTCCGGATGGAGGGCTAATATCAGGTTCCGATCGCCGACCCGGACCAGATGAACGGAATGCCGCGCGGTCAGCGCCAGTTTGCCGCGCGATTCCAGCAGGCCCGCCACGGACTTGGTTCGCCGCAAGCCCGCTCCAGCCCTTCTTCCGCAGAAACCAGAGGGCCGTGCCACAATAGCGCGAAGACGAAGACAATGAGCGAGCGACTGTCGAACGATGTCCATGGTTGCAGAGCAGCTATTCCTCCTGACGAAAGTCGGTAATTCGAACCCCCACGGTGTCCTCGATGATCACAATTTCGCCGTAGCCGATCAGCGTGGCGCCGACCAGAATGTCGATGTTGTCCCCGGCCGAGCGCGCAATGCGGATGACGCTCTCTGGGCCCAATTCCAGAATCTGCGCGATGGTCATGACCCGGCGGCCGAGCTCTACCTCGACGTCCACCGGCACGTCGGCGAGGTCTGCGATTTGTTCGAGCGGGAGTCACGAATCTCACTTGATCGAGTCTCACTTGATCAAATTGATGGTGTCCTGGCTCAGTTCGTCGATCGCATCGATCACTTTGGAGTTGGCTTCGTAGCCGCGCTGGTAGACGATCAGGTTGGTGAATTCGGTGGCGACATCCACGGTGGATGACTCCACCGCGCCGCCTTGCACGGTTCCGCGTCCTCCGGTTCCCGGAAGGCCCACGGCTGGAAGCGCCGAGAGTGCGCTGAGCTGATAATTGTTGTTGCCTGCCGCGAGCAGGGAGTCCGGATTTCGAACGGTGGCCATGGCCAGCTGGCCAACCACGGTCTGATTTCCGTTGGAAAATTGTGCCAGAATCTCGCCGTTAGTGCCTATGCCGACGGTTGTCAATTGAGCCGCCGCGGAACCGTCCTGCGAAACCGCTGAGACCGAGGAGGGCTGGGCAAACTGGGTGATATCGGGTGTCGTGCCGTTATAGAGGTTCCAATTCACGGTCATATCGGCCGCACCGTCCGCCAAGCCGGTAATCGCCAATTGGGGCGAGGGATCGGTTGCGGCGGGCGTCGTCAAAACGCCGTCTGGAATTGAAGTTGATGCTGCCCGTCAGCGGGGTGGACGTGCCGCTAGCAAAATCTGTCGCTGGAATGCTGAGGGAGTAGTCCCATTGGCCTGCGACCGTAGGGTCTTCTGTAAACGTGGCGGTCACGACATGGGAATTGCCGAGCGAATCGTAGACGGTGACGGAGGTTGCAAAAGTTGCGGCGGCACTTCCAGGCGTCGCGGCCGCGTCCAAATTGAGACTCAGCGACATGTTTTGGGTGACCACCGGCGGCTGCACCGTCCCGGTCGGGATAGTAATGTTGCCGGGAGGCGCGTTGGTATTCAGGACCCCGTTAACCTGCGTCCAGCCCTGCACCACCTGGCCCGTCGCGGTTTCGAGGTTTCCGTTCTCGTCGGTCTGGAAGTTGCCTGCGCGGGTGTATTCGATGGAGCCGTCCGGCCCCTGAACCACAAAGAAGCCGTGCGCCTTGGATGGCCGCATCCAGCGTGCCGCCGGTGGTCTGAATGGCGCCTTGCGTAAACAGTGCCTCGGTAGTCGGCGTGCCAACTCCGAATCCAACTTGTGTGTTTCCGAGACCTGCGCTGATGGACTGGGTCACAAGATCGTGGAAGGAGACCTCGCTGGCCTTGAACCCGATGGTATTGAGATTCGCCAGGTTATTGCCAGTCACAGAGATGGCGGTTGAAAAGGCGGAGAGCGCTGAAAGTGCGGTCGAGAATGATAGCGGCATGAGTGCTCCTTAAGATGGTTGCGTGGTTCCTGGGGTCGGCTGGGTGGTCTCGGAATCGGCGGTCAAGGTGCTGTTGATACTGTCCAGGTCCGTGCGCATCTGGATCTCTTGTTCCAGGGAACTGAACTGCGCCAACTGAGAGACGAACTGAGTGCCATCCTGCGGCGCGGTGGGATCTTGATTCTGCAGTTGCGCGACCAGCAACTGCAAAAAAGTCTGCTCGTTCGTTAGCGAGTCCAGTGCGGCATTGCTGGAATGCGAGGAGGACGGAGCGCCGGACGATGTCGCGGCCGTGCTGGTGCCGTTGGTTGTCGTGGGTATCATGGTTTTTCCTCCTGCATACGTTCTCTTATTCAAGGCCCCAAGAGTTTCTTCGAGTTGAGCCTTCCAACGCTCTGGCTGCCGTTGGTTCGATTCCGCTGCCCGTGTTGCGAGTCTTGCTGTCCTCCGGTGAAACCGGAATCGTCGGAGTGACTCTGACTGTTGGCCGAGGTCGAGACTTCCCTCACCGCGCCACCGCTGTGTTGCGCTGTGGCGGGGGTCCACGCCGCGGTCTTGAAACCATTCTCCTCTAAACGCCCCATGAGATCCCCCAAGTTAATCTGAAGAGATTTCGCCAGATCCGGGTCCGCTGTGCGCACCGCCACCTGGACGCTCCCCGCCCGTTCTTCCACCTGCACGTCAACTTGGGCTGAAGCCGTACCCGCGAGCCGAAGCGAGATCTGACGGATGGGTTGCGACGGTATGGCGCTTGTGGTTTCCACTTCTGGCGAAACCATCGGAGCTTGCGGCGGCTGAGGAGCTGCTATCTTGCTCCGCGCCTGCAGTGCGCCAGCGGGCTCGATGGGCCGGTCGAACAGAACGCCATCGGCGGCCACATCTGCATGCCCGTGGCTTAATTGGATGGGTGCGAGCTTCTCGGTAGGCAGAACTCTTGGCGCCTGCCCATCTGATTCTGAATTTTCCGCGTCCCGGCTCGTCGCGTTCTGGGAGTCGTTCAGAGATGTCCGGCGCGGAGTTGCGGAGGCTGGCCCCGGAACACGTCGCGAGTTGTCTAACTCGGCCATTCGGCTCTCCTCTTGGCCGGCCATAGGCGGGGTCTCCGCTTCGGTCTCCAGCGGGGTCGTTGACGCAGGTAAACTCTGGCTAGCCGCAGCAACGCGAGGCTCAGTGGCGGCCTTCTCCGCAACGGGCGCTGGGGTCCTGGTTGGCCCTGGATCCTGACTGTCAAGCTCGGATGAAAGACCAGAAGCTTCCCAGCCAGAAGCTTCGCAAGAAGATGTCTCTCCCAGATTTCGCGGAAAAGAACTAGCACTCGCGTTCCCCAGGCGAATCACGGCCAAGCTGTCGCGAGATCGCGATCCGGCTTCGTCCATCACCATCGAATCGAGGCCGAAGAGACGCGACGGTATGGGCGGCAAAGAAGTGCTCGCCGGCCCGCCCACTCCCGGCAAGAATTCTGGAGGAACCTGCCGAGGACCCCGGAACGGGACGTCTGGATTTTCCGCTTCCGTGTTCGGCGCGCCCGCACTTAGACCTCCTGGCCGGTCGGATGGCCTGAGGACCTGGTTCGAGTTGCCGGGACTGATCTTTTCCGGCAGCGCTTCATGCGACTCTGCGTTCGCCGCGAGCGCTCCGCTGGCGGATGCGGGATGCTGCCAAGTCAGTTGAAGAGCAAAAGCGACATCACTCGCAGCGCTGACTGAGACGCTGCTTGCCTGATACCCTGGCGCGATCCCGGTAGCTAGAAAATTCTTTAGTGAAAGAAGTTGTGGTTGTGCTTGGGAGCCCTGAGTCCCACCGAGAGTTGGAACCGGAAGGTCCTCGCTGGCCAAGCGCCCGGTCTGCAGCTTACCACTTTGAATCGGAACAGGCGTCTCGGCATTCGCCTCAAAGGCCGAAGGGCAGAACGGTGCAGTCTGAAGCTCGGCGCCTGGGTTCCCAATCTTTTGTCCTTTTTGTTTCTCCGTAGCCACCTCGGGAAACAAAGTGGCGCCGCCAACGCGCTTAGCCGCCAGGACTGGCGGGACGTCGAATGTTGCCGTTCCAGTTGGCTCGAGAAGCCTGTTCATTAAAGACAAGAAAGCAACTGGGTGTTTCGCTGACAGCGCCGGCAGAGAAACGGCGCCGGTTCGCGCTAGCCCTTTTGGATTGAAAGCGGGCTGGGCCACTTCGATGCTGACAACGTTCACGCGTCAATAGAATGCATCCGTCGGGCCAACTTGCCGAGTCCTGGGTTCAAGGGTTTGGAGCAGGGTACAACGACACGAATTTGGCACGAGTTCTCTTTTGATACATTTTTGTCTCGTTACGGCGCAGCCGTAACGTTCTTATCGTAAAGCTTTTCTAGATAATGAGCTGAATTTCGGATCGGCCAGACAATTGCCTCTGTTCCGGCGATGAAGAACTCAACATGGACGCATTGATGGCAGCCGCAGCCAGCGGGATTCGAGCCAGGATCGAGAGCCTGGACATACTGGCCAACAATCTTGCCAACTCTTCGGCGGCGGGCTTTAAATCCGATCAAGAGTCGTATGGCCTTTATCTTTCTCCGGAAGCGGCCGATTCCCCGGAAGGGACGAATCCAGCCATCCTGCCGGTGGTACAAAATCGTTGGACTGACTTCGCGCAGGGCGCTCTCATTCCAACGGGCAGTTCGATGGACTTAGCTCTAAGCGGCAAAGGATTCCTGGTGGCGAATACTCCTTCGGGCCCTCTCTATACCAGAGGTGGCAGCCTTGCGATTTTCGCGGACCGGCCAGCTTCAGACCGAGGATGGCTATGACCTGCAAGGAGTCGATGGAAAGGCCATCCTGGTGGACAGTTCGAAGACCATCGAAGTCTTGCCCAACGGGGCAGTGCGGCAAGACGGTCAAGATCTCTCGCAAATCGCGTTGGTCGACTTCGACGACCCTAGGGTGCTCGTCAAGCACGGCGGCAACTACTTCAGAAGCAGTGCGTCCGCGACACCCATAGCGGCCACGCAAGCGGAGATCCGGCAGGGCGAGCTGGAGAAGGGCAACTCGGATTCGACGCACGCAGCGTCAAGTATCGTGACCCTACTGCGCCAGTTCGAGGCTCTGCAGAAGGCGATGACCATAGGCGCCGACATGAACCGGCGCGCGGTGGAAGAGGTCGCTAAGGTGAGCTCATGAGGGAGCCGAGAAACCGCACTAAGCTCAGCGCCTGGGGAACTAAAACAACCGGAGGGATTAACAAATGATTCGAGCTCTTTACAGCGCAGCCAGTGGAATGAATGCGCAGCAAACCAACATCGACAATATCGCCAACAATCTGGCGAACTCCAGCACCAATGGCTTCAAGATGCGGCGGGCGCAGTTCCAAGACTTGATTTACCAGAGCCTGGTGCAACCGGGCGCCGCTGCCGGCGCGCAGAACTTTGTTCCGAGCGGACTGCAAATCGGACTGGGGACTAGGACAGCCTCCAACGAAATCATATTTTCGCAAGGCAACTTTCAAGAGACGGACAATCCTTTAGATCTGACGATCCAAGGCAATGGTTTTTTTCAGGTGCTATTGCCGACCGGCCAGACGGCTTACACGCGCGACGGAGGCTTCGAACTCGATAATAACGGCAATCTGGTAACCTCGAGTGGCAGTCTAGTTCAGCCGCAGATCACCATACCTTCGCAGGCGCAAACCATCACGATTGCCCCGGATGGCACCGTCACCTACACGCAACCTGGGCAAACCGCATCGTCGGTGGCGGGACAGATTCAATTGGCCTTATTTCCCAACCCGGCGGGTCTCAATAGCATCGGTCAAAACCTGTTCGAACCCACCGACGCATCCGGGAATCCCACGGTCGGCAATCCGGGGGGGCAGGAAGGCCTGGGCAGTCTCATGCAGGGCTACGTCGAGGGATCGAATGTGAGCGTGGTCGAAGAGTTCATCAATATGATCGTCAGCCAGCGCGCCTATGAAGCGAACTCCAAGGTGGTGAAGGCGGCCGACGAGATGTACCAGCAGATCAACAACATCACGCAATGAGAACCGTTGCCATCTTCGCTGTGGCGGCTGGCTTGGCGCGCGCCGCTTGTGTGGCTGTGCCTTCCAGCAAAATATTGGCGCGCGATCTCTCCATGGCCATACCGCTGTTTCAAGCGCTCGATCCCGACGCAATCATCGGGTTCGCGCCGTTTCCTGGAACCGTTCGGGTTCTGTCCTCGCGCGACATCTTCCTCACCGCCCGCCGCTACGGCCTGGCCTTCCCTGGCGGAGACGCGGCTCCCAGCCTGTGTGTCGAGCGGGCGGTTCGCCACCTTTCCATCGAGGAAGTGAGAGCGGCCCTGCTAGCGGCCCTCGATATCGCCGGTGTGCGGCTCGTAATCCTGGAATTTAGCAATCAAGCTTTGCCTCCCGGCGAGTTGGCGTTCCAACGCACGTCGTTGAACAAGCCACCCGGAAACGATCCGCAAACGCCCGTGATTTGGCGAGGGAAACTGATCTATGACGATCAACATAGCCTCCCGGTGTGGGCCAAAGTGAAAATCTCGGTGGACCGCGAGATATTCCTTGCTGCCGATACCATACCGAAGGGCGCGGTGATTCGCGCCGACCAGGTCACTAGCACCCGCGTACGGCAATTTCCGTCGCTCGAACGATGGCCGGGCTTGCCTTTTGTAATTGTTGGAAAAGTCGCGCGCCGCACGCTCCCAGCTGGTCAGCCGATCGTGGCGGAAGGGCTGGATGACTTCAAAGACGTGCTGCGGGGTGAGACCGTGCACGTCCTGGCGATGGACGGCGGAGCGAGCGTCCTCTTCGACGCTATCGCGCAATCGTCCGGGCAGAAAGGCGATGTCATCATGCTCCACAACCCTTCCAGCGGAAGAAACTTTCGCGCTCTTATCGAAGGCCGGGAGCAGGTGGTAGTACGGGGAACTCTGTGAACCATGCGGCATTGACCTTCGCAGTACTGTGGATTTTGCTGCCAGCGATGCTGTTTGCAGCGGCCAAGAAAGTTCCCTCGGCCCCACCCCCGACGCTCGACCAACACGTTCAAGAGGTGAACGAACGTTCGCGCCAGTTGTCGAGTGCAACCCCTGGTTCTCTGTACTTTCCAACCGGACGCCTGGCGGACGCTGTTCGTGACGTGCGCGCCAGCCAGGTTTATGACCTGGTCACGATTGTCGTGTTGGACAACTCGTCGGCTGTTTCCACCGGCGTTACCAATACCGCTCGAAAGTCAAGCGTGGCTGCGGCGGTCACTTCTCTGGCGGGTCCGAAGAGCCCCACCGGCGCGCTTGCGAATCTCGCCAACGCCTCCAACAATACGCAACTGCAGGGGCAAGGCACCACCAGCCGCGGGACCACCATCTCCACCAACGTGACCGCGGAGGTGACGGCCGTCCTGCCCAACGGCAACCTGGTAGTCAAAGGGCAGAAGGATATCTCGGTGAATGGGGAAAAACAAGTCATCACGATTCAGGGCATCGTACGCCCGGAGGACCTTAGCCCGGTGAATGAAGTAGTATCGGACCGCGTGGCAAGAATGGAGATTCTGGTCAACGGGAAAGGTGTAGTCAACGACGCCGTCAAGCGGCCATTCGTGCTGTATCGAGTGTTATTGGGGCTGCTTCCGTTCTAAAGCCATGAATTCCAGTAAAGTAATGTGCATTCTTGCCATGCTGCCGCTCGGAGCGGCCAACGAGCGAACACGGCTGGAGGATCTCGTATCCATTGAAGGGGTGCGGGACAACCAACTCGTCGGCTACGGTATCGTGGTCGGCTTAAACGGAACCGGCGACTCGCGCCAAACTGTATTCTCCGCCCAAAGTCTGACCAACCTCCTGCAGCGCATGGGGGTTGTGGTGTCGCCGACGCTCATCCTGGTGCGGAATACGGCGTCCACTATCGTAACAGCCGACTTGCCTCCATTTGCACAACCGGGAACCCGGATCGATATTTCGGTGGGGGCGGTGGGCGACAGCACGAATTTACAAGGTGGCATTTTGGTTCTGACGCCACTGAAGAGCTCGGATGGGCAAGTCTTTGCTGTGGGACAAGGCTCGGTGATCACCGGTGGCTTCGTCGCGGGAAGAGGTGGCAATACCAAGGGGCTCAATCACCCTACGGCAGGGCGGATCCCCAACGGGGCCATTGTCGAGAAACTCGCGCCTTCGATTGCTCCTCAGGGTCACATCAAACTGCAATTGCGCCGTGCGGATTTCATAACCGCAGTCCGAATCATGACCGCGATCAACGAGAAGTTCGGAAGCGCGACAGCACACCCGGCACACGCCGACAATTCCGCCCTCGTCTCGGTGGACACGCCGACAGCTTACAATTCCAAGACTGTGGAGTTCTTGAGCGAACTGGAAGACTTGTTGGTGGAAGCCGACCGGCCCGCACGAATCGTGATTGACGAGCGCACCGGCACCATTGTCATGGGTAAGGAAGTCAGAATCGCACCCGTGGCGATTCTGCATGGCGCGTTGACGGTGGAGATTCAAACCAAACTGAACGTATCCCAGCCAGCTCCGTTCTCCGCCGGGCAAACTACGGTGACGCCGGAAGTCAATGTCACCGCCAAGGAGGAAAAGGCCAAGAACATCGTGCTGGAACAAGGCGCCAGCGTGGAGGAGCTAGTCCGGGCGCTGACTGCAATCGGATCGACAGCCCGGGACATTATAGCGATACTGCAAAATCTCAAGGCCGCGGGTGCGCTCGAGGCCGAAGTGGAGGTAATCTAATCATGCCAATACAGCCCGCGCGCGCTCTGCCGCCGATTCGCGACGCGCCGGCGCCGTGGCTTGCCGCTCCTCAACGGGCCTCGTCCTCATTGGCCTCCAAGGACACCCCCGAGAAGATCGGAAAGGCCGCCAAGGACTTTGAATCCCTGCTGATCGCTCAAATGCTCAAGTCGGCTCGCGAGTCGGGCGGCGGCATTACGGGCGACGCCGACGAACAGGATGAGACAAACTCGACCCTGATGGAACTAGGAGAGCAGCAACTGGCCCAGGCACTGTCCAACAGCGGCGGGCTGGGAATCGCTAAGATGGTGGTCGCGGGACTGACGAATCATGCGAATCGATGATCTGAATCGCACTCCGGCCACGCAAGAGGCGGAGAAGTCTGGGCAAACGGCGCAAGAGCGTCCTCCAGAGAAAGAGCGGGTGTCCAGCTCGGACCAGGCGGAAGTCTCTGACTTGGCGCAATCAATCGCGGCGCCCGATTCTGGCCGGGTGGAACAGCTTCGGCTGCAAGTGCAGTCTGGGAGCTACGACGTTTCGTCTCAGGCGGTGGCAAATTCGCTCATCGATGCGCACCTGGGGGAATAGTGTAACTGTCTTACAGCGCTATCGGGAAGGAGTCGCCGGAATAGGCATCCGGTAGAACTGGTTCGCTATTAGCAAAATTGCGCTCGGGCACGGCAGGTGTGCAAGCTGTCCACGCCGCCGCGAGGGTTGACAACAGAGCTTCCGCCTCAGCCAGTGGCGCTTCGATCTGCTGTAAGTTGGCTTCAATCAACAGCCTCAGAACATACCCATACAGGCCAGCCAGGTTCCGGCTGAGGACGCCGCCGGCTTCGTAGTTTAAGCATCGGGATAGCTCGGTCACGGTTCCGATTGCCTTGTTAATCGCACGAGTCCTGTCGCGAATGTCTCCACGCCGGAGATGGTGGCGCGCCGCCGCAATCGAATCCAGCGTAGCGCTATAGAGCATTTGAATCAGCTTCAAAGGACTGGCGGCCAGAACTTCGTTGTCGAAGTATTTTTGGTATCCGTGAGTGCGCATTCTAATTACGTATCGTCTTCCGACGCGATTACTTTGGCCGAACTACCCAGGTTCTGGGCAAGCTGCAAGACATATTCCGGCGGTATCTGCGAGACAACCTGGTGCGTGGTCCGGTCCACCACGCGGATCACGGCCCGGTGTGTCTGGCGATCCAGCAGGAACTCCAGTTGATTCTGCCCGAGAACTCCACTCTCGTTCACCGAATTAGCCGCTTGCAGGAGTTGCCTCCGCTGGCCGGCCTCCTGCACCGATACCGGCGAGGAGGCCGCAATTGAAGAAGCGGCTGGTTGGAGAGAAGTGATATCCATCTCAAACTTTCCCAAATCTCTTGAACTTGTCTGTTGATGCTCATCGACCAGGGGACGGAAAGTCTTGAGGAAGGAACGCGAACGCCGGTAACGGCGGCTGATTATGCCAGGTTCAGGACTTTGAGAGTAGTCCCTTTATCGGACTCGATCTTCTTTTGCAGCAACATGATCGCATAGATCAGTTGCTCCGGACGTGGCGGGCATCCCGGTACGTATACATCCACGGGGATTACCTGGTTCACAGGGATCAGAGCGTAGTTGCTGAAGACACCGGTGGATGTCGCGCAGGCGCCCATCGAGATCACCCACTTGGGTTCGGGCATCTGTTCATACAGCCGGCGAATTACGGGCGCCATCTTGTTGGAAACCCGCCCGGCGATGATCATCAGATCAGACTGCCGGGGCGATCCGCGCATCACCTCCGCGCCAAAGCGCGAAATGTCGAAACGCGACCCGATCATGGACATCATCTCAATAGCGCAGCACGCCAGGCCAAACGACATCGGCCAGATGGAATTCTTCCGGCCCCAGTTGATGGCTTTGCCGATGGTGGTGGTGATGATGCCTTCGGGAACGCTGGCGGCGTCCTCGTTATCGATTCGTGCAAACAGCTCGCTCGGAAGGCTCGGTTGAAACTTAGGCTCACGATCCACGATCCTATTATCACATGGAGCAACAGGACGGCACGGTTCCCGACGCACAGGATCTCCCGGACCAACCGCAGATCGAGGAAGCCGCCCGCGCCTGGGGCATCGAGACCGATTACTGGGACATCTGGGGCCGGCAGCATCATGCCTCGCCGGATCTGGAAACAGCGATCCTCCAGTCGCTGGGGGTCGACGCGCGCTCCAAAGCTTCGCTCCACCAAGCGATTGAGCGCCGTCACCAGCGCCAGCTGGCGTTCGCCGCTCGCACCGGCGATCTTTCTCACCCAAGGAGGTCCGCACGAGGTCACGGTTTCGTTGCGGGCAGTCCACCACGACGCGCCGGCGACTCTTCGAATTCGACTGGAAGACGGTGGCCAAACTGAAATGCAGGTTGCCCTGGGCGAGATCCTGGCCGGCCAGCACCTTCGCCTGCCCGATGATCTTCCCCTGGGCTATCACCACCTGACTCTCGAAATTGCCGGCGAAACCTCGCGGCCTTCGCGTCTGATCGTCTGCCCTAGCCGGACCTATGAGCCAGCCTGGCTTCAGAGCGGCCGCGCAGCCGGACTGGCCATCAGCCTGTATGGACTGCGCTCCCAACGAAACTGGGGCTGCGGCGACACCACCGATCTGAGCGCTCTGACCGACTGGGTGGCCGAGCGGACCGGAACCAGCTTCATCGCCCTCAACCCGCTGCACGCGATTCCTCAATCGCCATCCCTACAACACCAGCCCCTATCTTCCCAACTCCATCTTTTACCGCAATCCCATCTACCTGGATATCGAAGCCATCCCCGACTTCGGTTCTTCCCCTCGGGCCGCGGCATTACTCCAGTCCCCAGGAGTGCGGAAGGAAATCGCCACTTTGCGCGAAGCCGAACTGGTGGAGTACGAGCGGGTGTACGCTTTGAAGCTTCGCTTCTTGAAATTGCTGTTCCAAGCTTTTCTCAAAGAATGGCGCGATGGCACGCCGCGCGCCGCCGAACTGAAGAAATATATCGAAAGGGAAGGCGACCTGCTGCATCGCTTCGCTGTCCATTCGGCGCTCGGCCAGGCGATTCATAAGAAGTGCCCGGACGTCTGGAACTGGAAGGGCTGGCCGGAGCAATACCAGGACCCCGAATCCGCCGCTACGCGGGAATTCGCGCGAAGACACTGGCGCAGCGTTCTGTTCCACAAGTACATGCAGTGGCAGCTCGATCTGCAGCTCGCCTCCGCCCAGCAACATGCTATCGAGCGCGGCCTGAGCATCGGTTTGTATCATGACCTGGCGCTGGCCACCGATCGTTTCGGTTCAGACCTGTGGGCGCATCGCGACTTCTTCGTTTCCGGATGCCGGGTGGGCGCTCCGCCCGACGGGTTCTCGCCCAAGGGCCAGGACTGGGGGTTTCCGCCGCCCAACTCGGACCGCCACGTGGAGGATGGCTACCATCTGTTTGCCGAGTCCATTCGCAAGAACTGCCGGCACGGCGGAGCGCTGCGCATCGATCACGTAATGCGGTTCTTTCGCCTGTACTGGATTCCAGATGGCATGGACGCCACCGAGGGCACTTACGTGCGCGATCGATTCGAGGCGCTGCTCTCGATTCTCGCGCTCGAGAGCGTGCGCAATCAAGTGATCGTGATCGGCGAGGATTTGGGCACGGTGCCCGACGAAGCGCGCGAGGTGCTGCATCGATTCGGAATCTTAAGCTATCGCTTGCTGTACTTCGAACACGACCACGACGGCCGGTTCCGCCCGCCCCAAGACTATCCGCGCGACGCTCTGGTGTCGGCGACCACGCACGATCTGCCGACGCTGGCGGGGTTTTGGCTGGGCCGGGACATCGACGCGCGCCGCGAGGCCGGGCTGCTGCCCGATGACGCCGCCTACCAAAGCATGCGCGCCGACCGCGCGCGCGAAAAGCAGAAGCTGCTGGATCTGCTCGCCGATCTTAAATTGCTGCCGGATTGGTTCCCGCGCGATGCACGCGCAAGTTCCCGAGTTAGTGGGCGAGTTGCACAATGCCATCGTAGGTTTTCTTGCCTCCACGCCCTCCAAACTCATGGTGCTGAATCAGGAAGACCTGCTGAAGCAGACCGAGCAGCAAAACCTGCCGGGAAGCACCACCGAGTATCCCAACTGGCGCAGAAAGATGAAGTGCACCGTGGAGGAGTTGTGGACGTCCGACGAGATTCGAGACTTCGCGCTGATGTTTCGCTCGTGGCTGGAGCGGACGGGGCGGCTCAACGTCAGTCAAGCGAAATAGTCTTTTACTTTATCGAGCAGGCCCTTTTCGTGCGGCTCGTTCTCTTCGGGAAGGGTCTCGCGAAGCTGCTCGAAGAGCTTGCGCTGCTCGCGCGTCAGCTTGCCGGGGACTTTCACGTCCACTTGCACGAACAGGTCGCCCCGCCCGCTGCCTTGTAAGCGCGGCACTCCCAGATTCTTCAGACGGATGCGCGAGCCGGTCTGAACGCCCTCGGGAACTTTCACCTGCTCCAGACCGTCGAAGGTGAGCAGATTGATCTGCGGTTCCCAGCGCAGCCTGCGCAAGGTTAATGGGAACGATGCACAGCAGATCGTCGCCCTGCCGCTCGAAGATCGGATGTTCCTTCACCTTGATCACGACGTACAGGTCGCCGGCCGGACCGCCATTGAAGCCCGACTGCCCTTCGTGCGCGAGCTTCAGATGAGTGCCCGAATCCACTCCGGCGGGAATGGTGACTTTCAGCTTTCGTTCGGTTCGGACCTGGCGCTCGCCGCGGCATTGCGTACAAGGCCGCCGCACGATTTGCCCGCGTCCTCCGCACTGCGAACAGGTACGGCGGATCTGCAGGAAGCTCTGCTGATAAACTACTTCGCCTCGCCCGTGGCACATGGGGCAGGACGTCAAGGCCATCCACTTTTTCAGCGCCGCTGCCCTGGCAGCGCGAGCAAAGATCCATGCGCGGCACCTGAATCTCCACGCTCAGCCCGCGAATGGCGTCTTCGAGCGACATTTCGAGGTCATAGCGCAGATCCTCGCCGCGCTGTGCCCGGGCTCCGGCCGCCGCCCCGCCGTCCCGCGCCGCCAAACAGATCGCCAAAGCCGAACAGGTCGCCCAGAATATCGCCGAAATCGGTGAACGCGGCAGGATCGAAACCTTGGGCGCCCATGCCCTGCAGCCCTTGGTGGCCATAACGGTCATAGGCGGCGCGTTTCTGGGGATCGCTCAGAACGCTGTAAGCTTCGGCGGCTTCCTTGAATCTCTCCTCGGCATCCTGATCGTTCGGATTGCGGTCCGGATGATACTTGAGCGCCAATTTGCGGTAAGCGCTCTTCAGCCCCGCGTCGTCGCAGTCGCGGCTCACACTCAAGATCTCGTAGTAGTCGCGCTTAGTGGCGTTCATTTCTTGGTTACCGCTACTTTTACCATGGCCGGCCGCAGCAGGCGACCACGAAAATTGTACCCAGGCTGATATTCATCGAGAATGGTTTGTTCCTCGACGTCGCCGGTCTCCACCATATCGACGGCGTGGTGGATGTGGGGATCGAACTTCTGCCCCTTCGTGGTAATCGTCTCTAATCCCAACTTCTTTAGCGCGTCCGCAAGACGCTGGTAAATCAGCTCCATGCCGCGCGCATACACTTTGTCGGCGGTGTGGGTCTTCAGCGCCCGCTCGAAATCGTCCAGAATCGGCAGAATAGCACGCACGCTGTCGGAATGAGCAAATTCCAGCACCTCCGACTTCTCCCGCTCGGCCCGTTTGCGGAAATTGTCGAATTCCGCCTGGCGGCGCAGCAGGCAGATCCATCAGTTCGTTCTTTTCCTCGAGCAACCGATCGCGCTCGGCGGTGACAGCCTCCAGCGGTAGCGCCTTGGCACTGCCGTCGGCGGGTGGATCTGCCGCTCCGTTTCCGCCCGTCGCAGTCACGCTTTCACCGGCGTCGACAGTGGGTTCCTTCATATCCATACTTCCAGTTTATAGTCTTGCAGTTTAGATTCTTGCCGGATTACACGGTTTGCCGCGCGAAGGGCGTCGGAAAATTAAACCGGCAGGCTTCCGAACGCCTGTCCCACATGATACACGGCGGACATCGCTTTTCCGTAGTTCATTCGCATCGGACCGAGCACGGCAATCTTGGCCGAGAGGCCGCCGGCGAGCGAAATCGAAACACCAATGAGCGACAGCTCCCGCATGCTGGGATGCACGTCGGCCAGCCCAACGTGAACGGCCACTTCGCCCGCGGGCTGCTCCAGAAAGCGGTCCAGCAACTGCAATATTCGCTTCTTCTCTTCCAGGGTATGGAACAGCTCGCGCAGCTTTTCGCGCGTCAGGTGCAGATCCAGGCCCACCAGGTTGCTGGCGCCTTCCAGATGAATTTCGGGCGCCACTTCGATATCCAACAGGCCCTTGGCGTACAGTTCGTTCAGCCGCTTCAGAATCGCGTCGTACGCCGCGCTCTGCTGCTCCAGGCGCCGCTCCAGCTCCGCGTGGATTTCAGACAGCATCCAGCCGCTGAAATTGCGGTTGATGTAGTTGCGGATGGACGCCAGCTCGTCGTGCGAAACGTTCTCATCCACCGCGACCACGCGATTGCGAACCATGCGATCGCGCGTCACGACAATCATCAGCACGCGCTGATCGGCCAGCGCGATCAATTCGATCTGATGGAGGGTCTGGCTGGAAGCCGGGATGGCGGCCGTGATGCCCACGCTGTGCGTCATTTCCGTCAGCATGTGCGACGAGCGCTCCACGCGCCCCTCCATGGTGGTCACCTGGCTCAACTCGGCGCGCACGCGTCTGTAACTCGGTGACAAGCACGCGGCCGCGCGCCAGCGACTGCACGTAGCTGCGAAAAGCCTTTTCGGTCGGGATGCGGCCGGCCGAGGTGTGGGGCTGCGAAAGATAGCCGTTCTCGTAAAGATCGGCCATCACGTTGCGAATGGTGGCCGGGCTCAGGTTATCCCCGCGCTGCTTTGCAATGGTACGCGAGGCTACAGGTTCGCCGGTCTGGATATAAGACTCGACGATGGAATGCAGCACGTCCTGTTCGCGATGAGTCATTGTTGACAACAGCTAGGGCAGCCAACCCGTACTGATTTGATTGTAAAAGGCTTTACGCGCGTGGTCAAGCACTTGCTGCGGCTTTCCGCAGCGCCACAATGCGGGGCGCACGGCTCTTGGGGCTGTCCAGACTGAAAGATCGGGCGTCTCCCAGCTGGTCGCGCACAAAATTCTCGGTGCGCGTGACTGCCTGCTGCAGCGCCTTGTCTTTCTTGACGAATGCCATCCAAGCGATTGATTCTGTTGCTGGATCGTACTCCCAGAGGCCTATGAGACGACCTCTATCGACGATGGCATGACTGGGAAGATCCTGTAGGGATGCAACTGCCTTGGCCTCAGTGTCGTCCAGATTGGTTTTCAGGTCGCAGAGCAGAAATAACGAATCGATGCTTCCGAGAAGTGAGTAACGCGGTTCCTTAGGCGGTTTGAAAGCTCTCAAACTTGGCGCGATCGCCCGGCAGGAAAAAGCGCTGGTCGCCGGCGGCGATTTCGATGGGCTCCAGTTTCAGCGGTTCGAGCGCAGCCTTGGCTGCTTTCACGCCGAGCCCGGAGAACGCTTGGAAGTCGGCAGCCGATGCCGGTCCAATCCAGGCGAAGTATCTTCGCGCCAGTTCGGTATGAATCTGCTCGGGCGACAGCTTGAAGCCGCGCAGAGGGTTCGGACGCCAGAGCGCGTATTGATAGCGCTGCTGATCGAAACGCCCGTTGGTGGGAACGCGCCGGATTTCGCCGGATTCCTGCAGCTTGCCAAGCGCCACAGGGAGCGTGGTGGTGAGTCCTTTCTTCTTGCCCTCCGGGCCCAGATTGCGGGCGGCTTTGCCGGTGGCTTCGCGCAGACCGTCGGGATCAAGCGGGCCTTTTTCAAGGGCGGTTACCACCGCGTCGCAAAGCTTGTCGATTTCCTTTTCGGTTACTCCCAGCTTGGCGGCGGTCTTCATCTCGCCGTCGAAGCCGCGCCCGGCCGCCAGGCCCAATGCGAAGTCGGACGCCGGGAGCACATAGGTGCATCCGCGAGCGCTCGGCAGCTCGTAGATCTTCAGCTTCGCTGCGTCGGCGTCGGCCTGCTCGCGGGTGATTCCGGCGCGCGAAAACAGAGTCAGGTACGGCGACACTCCTCCTACCGAGCGAGCCCATCCGGCGCGCTGGAAGACTTCAGCGGATGATTTTGCCTTCGAGCGAGCCGTCCAGGCCTTGGCGATGCGCATACCAGGCGCGAAGCTTCCCTGGATCGATCACGGTGTCCTCCTTGCTACCAACGCTGTTCGGTTGCCGGGGAGCAGTTCGACAAATAACGGCTCTCGCCCTCCATCCGGTCGAAAACCGATTGGACCGCCACGCGCCCCGGTCCCCATAAGCGCAGCCAATGATATCGATTGCTCCAGCTGGAAGCACCCAGACTGAAGCCCAGGCTGAAGCCCGCGCGGGGATGCTCGAAATGCAATTGCATCTCAACCGAGGGATCTTTGAAAATCAGCGCGGTGGGCTTCACGAGAATGGTCTGGCCGGGCGCCAGATCGCGCACGAACACATTGCCCGCGGCGTGCAGCAGCAACAGTCCGGGCGCTTGCGGCGCGGAAAAGCGATCCATGAACATGCCGACCGGATAGTGCGTTTCGCTTGTCGTCGCCCGATTGCGTGGTGTACCAGATGTTGGTGGAGAACCAATCGTAGGCGACGTTGCTGGTGGCCAGCATGAACAGGTGCTCGCGCACGTCCACCTCTTCGCCGGGCTGCAGCGGAAGCGCGATCATTTCGCCGGGCGCGTCGCGCGAGAATGCGATGTGGCCGGGGCCTTGCGCCTGCATCATGATCAGCGGCAGTCCGGCAAACATGCGCTTCCATCCGGCTGCCAGCGACATGGTGGTGATGTTCAACTGCGGATCTTTCCACAGCAGAACGTGGTGCGTGAAGTAGATGCTGTCCGAGGCCGCGAGGTTGACGTCGGCCACCGGAACGTAAAGGCCTTCGATCTGGCAGAACGAATCGCCGAACTGGAGCTTGGCCATGTCCTTGCGGCCGGGCAGTTCGGCCCAGCCGGATTCGCTGCGTATTTGAGGCGCTCTTACGCTGGCGCCACAGCGCGGGCAGCTCAATTGACCAGCGGAGATTTCGGCGCCGCACCAGGGGCAGGAGGTCGGAACGCGTATGTGGCGGCCGGCACGGGCATGGCGAAGTTCCGGCTGCACGCACCGGCTGCGGAGTTTCGATCGGAGCTTCGCATCGGCCGGCGTGGTCAGGCGTACGTTGCACGGCGCTGCCGCAAGCGGTACAGAAGTTGGCGGCGTCCGGGACTGGGCTACCACAATTGGTGCAGAACATTGGTTAGTCTTCCTGACATCACTACTCGGTGTGGTGATGCACGTACATGGACTGGATGCCGATGCGCCCCGGCCCGGTCATGCGCGCCAGACTCATGTTCGTGCCGCCGAAGAACCCGGTGCCCAGGCGCTGGAACTCCACGTCCATGGTGACCGAGGAATCCTTATAGAGAAACGCGCCCGGCTCCACCATGATGCTTTCGCCAGCTTTGAGTTTGCGCTCGAACACGTTGCCGTAGCCGTGCAGGAGAACCAGGCCGGGGCTATTGGTGGTGACGAAGCGATCCATGAACATGCCCTGCCCGCCGAACAAAATATTGGTGAGGCCTTTCACGCGCACGAAGGAATAATCGATCTGGTGCGAGGCCAGCAGAAACGCGTGCTCGCGAACATCCAGCTCCATGCCGGGATGCAGCGGCAGCACCACCAGTTCGCCGGTTGCGTCGCGCGAAAAAGCGATGCGGCCCGGGCCGGTTGCCACGCTGATGATGAACGGCATGCCGGCGAAGGCGCGCTTGAGACCGCCGGGCAATTGCAGCACGGTGAGCGGCACGTTGTCGTCCTTCCACAGCATGATGTGATGCTCGAAGAAGACCGAATCGTTCGCGCCCAGATGGATCTCGGCCACCGGAACGATTTCGCCTTCCACCTGGCAGGTGCTGGAGCTGAACTGAAACTCGGTCATGTCGCGGAGGCGCGGGGCTTCGCGCCAGCCCGATTCGCTGACCAGATTGCGGATGTCCAGCGGAGCGCCGCACGCGCGGCAGGTGAGCGCGGTCTTCTCGTTCATGCCCTGGCACCACTGGCACTGGATTCGTTCGAGCGGCGCGGAGGCGGGAATCGCGTCAGGCATGAGATCGGCTCCCGCGATGCTGGTAGATGCCCATGACGTTCCCGCCCGGGTCGAGGAAATGAGCCGTGATCTCAGGCGCATCCACCCCGATGGGCTGCACGATTTTGCCGCCATTGGCGACGATCTGGTCGATAGTTGCCGCCGCGTCATCCACCATGATGTGCACCATCAAGCTTTGGGACGCGGCCGGTGCACGGCCGAGGACCCAAGTGCCGCTGACTTCGCCCACTCCGTCGTCAAAAGACGCGGAGCCCTCTTTACTCCTTCGAATGCTCCATCCGAATACGCGTTGGTAGAAGTCGGCCGAGCGGGCAATATCGATGGCCGGAATCTCGAGGTAACAGATCTTTCCGTTTCCAAAGGTGGGAGGCATCAAAAACGATTATCGCGAAACGTGGACGGCGCCGTGAGCTTCCAGATACTGCTCGAAGTCGCGGAGACCGGCGGGCGATCCGATTTCATAGAAGCGCTGGTGCACTTCAAATCCCGCGAGACGGCCTTGGAGGCTCAGATCGTGAAACAGGGCCGAGAGATCGGCCGGCGTGGGCTGCTCAAAGACATCGCGGCGAAAGCAGGAAAGCCCGTAGTCGATGTATTGCATGCCGGGCGCCGCAGCTTTGTCGTACTGTACGACGAGTCCCGGCTGATAGATGACGTTACTGCGATCCCAACGTCCTTCATTGCGAAGAACCGTCATCAGCGCGGGCTGGCTGCCGGCATGAAACGCCCGCCAGATCGGAGCGAATTCCACCGGCAGAAACGAATCGCCGTAGATGACGAAGAAGGCTTCGTCGAGTACACTTTGGTCGCGAGCCAGGCGCAATGCTCCAGCGGTACCGCGAAGCTGCTCGCCCTCGTCAACGTAGCGAATCGAAGGAATCGGCGGGGGTTCTTCGGCCCAGTAGCGCCGGATCTTGTCGCCTTGATGGCCGATGGAATAAACGACTTCGGTGATGCCTTGCGCCGCCAGCCAGTGCAACTGATGATAGGCGAAGGGACGGCCGCCGGCAGGCAACAGCGTCTTCGGACAAGTCTCGGTCAGCGGACGCATCCGCGTTCCGAGCCCGCCCGCAAGAATGACGCACTGCATACTAAATCAATCCCTGGACAGCAGCTTCGAGCCTTCGTGATCGAATTTGAAGCGGAACTCTTGCAGCCCCTGGTTCACCATGGCGCGGCGCAACGCATCGCGATCGTCGGCGTAAAACAGCAGAAAGCCGCCGCCGCCCGCGCCCACCAGCTTGCCGCCCACCGCTCCGTTTTCGCGGCCGATTTCGTACCAGCGATTGATGCCTTCGTTGGTGGTGCCCGGCGACCGCTCTTTCTTGTGCATCCAGTGCTCATGCATCAGCTCGCCGAAGCGCCGGGTATTGCCCTGCTCGAGCGCCAGCTTGATGCATTGCCCAAGCTGCTTGGTGTAGTGCAGGTTTTCGAGCATGGCATTGTCGCCGAGTTCGGACCGGACTTTTTGATCGTCCAGCACGGCCGACGCATTGCGCGAGTAACCGGTGAAGAACATCATGAGACGCTCTTCCAGATTGTAGAGCGTGGTGTTGCTGATGTTGAGCGGCGTGACGTTGACTTGGCCGTCCTCGGCAGAACTCGAAGCAAGCCAGGCCGCCGAACGCCGCGATGTACTGGTCCTGTTTGCCAACCGGCTCCTGCAGAATTTCGATCTCGATCTTGCAGGCCTCTTCGGCCACCACAGCCGGATCGACGTAACTTGCGCTTGAAGGCATGAACCGCGCGCAGCAGCCCCACCGTGAAAGCGCCTGAAGATCCGAGACCGGTGCCGGCCGGAACATCCGCCATGCTGACCACTTCGATGGGTGGGCGGACCTCGTGCATTCGCAGCGCTTCACGGATCAGAGGATGACGGATGTCATCCAGCGTGATCGCGTTTTCCAGCGCCGAATATTTCAGAAAGTATCCGCCGCCGAACGTTTCATTGATGCCGACGTAGATATGCTTATTGATCGCCGCCGAAATGACGAAGCCGCCAAAGCGCCGGTAGTAAGACGGCAGATCGGTACCGCCGCCGCCGATCGAAATCCTCAGGGGTGTGCGCGTGATGATCATCGGACGTTGTCCATCGGAATATCGGCATAAAAGCGGCTAAACTGTACGGAAGATGAGCTTTCCCCGCTCCAGCGGCGCCTGCGACAAATGACTGAGGCGGTACGAGCGGGTGCGGCACAGCGCTACACTGAAGGCGAAGCAGCATCCACCGGCAGCTCTCGATATGAAGACCTACAGTTTCAAGGTAGTCGTGGAAGCAGATGAAGACGCGCAGGGCAATCCGGCTTGGCACGCGTACTGCCCGGCGCTCGAGAGCGTCGGCGGGTCAACTTCTGGACGTAGCAGAGAAGAAGCGCTGAGGAACATCAACGAAGTAGTCCGCATGATCGTCCAGGAGTTCGTCGAGGAGGGGAAATCGCTGCCCGAGGGGCCTGGGGATGCCGTGGAAATTGAAGAAGTCTCGCCGGACAAGCCTCGTATCGCCGTCACCGTATAGACGTCGCCGTGGACTATCGTGGCCTTCGGTCTCTCACTGCTCGAGAGCTCATCGCCGCCCTTGAGCGCGATGGGTTTTCTTTCGTCCGCCAGACCGGATCTCATCGGCGTTACCGCCATCCGGATGGCCGACGGGTGACGGTGGCGCCTCATGGCCGAGGGGATACGTTCACGATCAAAACACTAAAATCCATAATTGAGGCGCAGGCTCGCTGGACGGAAGAGGACCTCAAGCGGCTGCAGCTTCTGCCTTAACTGCGGTTGCAGCTTTCCATCCGATTTTACAGGAAGAGACCTGAAGTCGACGCGGTGCCCGAAGAGAAGTTTGACGACAGGGAATATTGCCCTTGGTCTTGCGCCCTCAAGCGCCCTGGGATGGCCGTGGGCATGGCAGGCGTATGTAGCGCGATGAGTCTCAACACCGCTTGTGTTACAAAGGGCTATCGCAGCGCTGCGCTGGCCAAAATGCTCAGCTTTTCCCAGGTCGGGACGCGGATGCGCTTTTCGAGCACATCGAAATTGGAGCGCTCGATCCTCGCGAGCAGGCGCCGGTAGATCTCGATCAGCGCCCACAGCGACGGCCGGCTGCGGGCGTGCACCAGCGCGATCAAGTGGCCGCGATTCGTCGTAATAAGCGCGCGCGCGCTGCGCCTCAAAGCTCATCAGCCGCACGAAGCGCTCGTCGTGCTTCGCCAAATCGGCGCCGAACTTGCGAATGTCTTCTTCCGGAAGATAGATGCGGCCGTTCTCGCGGTCCTCGCGCACGTCGCGCAGGATGTTGGTCAACTGAAACGCGATGCCGCATTTTTCGGCCAGCAGCAAAGCGTCGGGCGACTCAAATCCGAAGATATGGATGATGGTGAGACCAACCACGCTCGCCACTTGATAGCAGTAGCGGTACAGTTCGTCGAAGGTCTGGAGCTGCTTGGGCTGCAGATCCGAGCTGACGCCTTCGATCATCTGGTAGAAATATTCGTGCGGGATCCGGTAGCGCTGCACGGTATCATGAAAGGCCGGCCAGAGCAGATTTTCGCCATACTGGCCTTCGAGCGCAAGATCCAGATCGCGCCGCCAGCGCTCGATGCCTTCGCGCGACGCGCCCTCGCCCTCGCTGATATCGTCGCAGTAGCGCATGAACGCGTAGATGGCGCACATGGCGTCCCGCTGTTCGCGCGAAAGAAGCAGGAAGGAATAGTAGAAATTGCGGGCGCGCGTGCGGGCGATGCGACGCGAGAAGGCATACGACGCCTCCAGCGCTCACAGCGTGTTCCACAGGCTCCCAACCAGCAACTGGACGCGCTCGAACTTGGAGATCGCCGGACGCCGCGCCAGCACATTGTAGTTCTGCTGCTCGATCTTTTCGAGCACGCGCATGCCGCCCCGGCTGAACAGCTCGAGGTCGAACGCCAGGCGCCGGTCCACCGTTTTCACCAGCGGCAGGCCTTCGAGGAAAAGCTTCCGCGCGACATCGATCGGCATCGCGCATCACGTCTTGAAACGCGGCGTTGAACGTGCCCGCCCGCAAGTCTTCCACGGTGTATCCGTGTCGCGCTGAGGACGTCCAGCGGCAGATACACGCGGTCTTTTTCCAGATCCACCGTCACATCCTGCCAGAAATTGGCGAGCTGCAGCGCGGTGCAGGTGGCGTCGGACATGCGGTCGCGCTCGGCGTCGGAATAGCCGCACAGCCGCAGCACCAGGCGGCCCACCGGATTCGCCGAGCAGCGGCAATACTCGAACAGCTCGTCCCAGTTTGCGTAACGCGTCACGCGCTGATCCTGCTCGAATGCGCTGATCAGGTCGGCAAAAAGCTGCTTGCGGCAGATCGTATTTGCGCGCCGTGCCCTCCAGCGCGACAAACACCGGATGCTGCACCTGGCCACGCGTACATGGCTTCCAACTCGTCGCGCCACCAGCCGAGCAGGCGCAGACTCTCGGCCGTGTCGCCCATCTCGTCGCCCAAGTCGTCCGCCCAGCGGCAGAACGCAGTAGACGTTGTAGAAGTCCTGATGCAGCCGCTTGGGCAGCAGAAAACTGACGACGTGGAAATTTTCGTAATGATGGGTCGCAAGCCAGCGCGTGTACTGCTCGGCCTCGGCTTGCGTGTAAGTGCCGCTCAGCGCTTCCGGCCGAGCTGACATAATCCTTCGGCGCGAGCAGCGCTTGCGGGCACTAGGGTATGATGGCGGTCTTCATGTGACCGTTGTGGCTCATCAAGTGCCGCATCACTTCCAGCAGATTCGTGAGCGGCTCCACGCGATTGACGAAATCGCGCGCCGTGATCACGCCCCGGCTGACGAAATCCAGCGCCCGGCGGATGTGCGCCGGCGTGTGATGGAAGCTGGCTTTGCAGGTGATTTCGGAATAGTGCAGCAGCTGGGTGTCCAGTTGGATTTTGCTGTCGTTGGGACAGCCGCCGAAGAAGTTCACGGTTCCGCCGCGGCGCAGGGACTTGGCAGCCGTCTCCCAAACTTCCGGATTGCCCACTGCCTCAATGGCGATATCGGCGCCACGGCCGCCGGTGAGTTCGCGAACGTTTTCCACGGTCTCGCCCGGGTCGCCGGAAATCACCAACTCATCGGCGCCCATGGCCGCGGCGCGATCCAGCTGCGTTTTGCGGCGTCCCAGCGCCAGAACGCGCGCGCCGTAGGACTTGGCCAGACGGACGAACATCAGGCCGATGGGCCCCAAGCCGATCACCGCAACGGTGTCGCCGGGGCGCATCGGCCGTCTCGTCGATCCCGCGCAGCACGCAGGCCAGCGGTTCCACCAAAGCAGCGTCCTGATAAGTGACGTGCGGCGGAATTTCGTACATATTCCGTTCCACGATGCGCGCGGGAATGCGAATGTACTCGGCGTAAGCGCCATTATTGAACAACAGATCTTCGCACAGATTCTCGTTGCCGCGTTTGCAATAGAAGCATTCCTGACAAGGGGCGGAATTCGCCGCCACCACGCGCTGTCCAACCTGGAAATTGCGAACATCCTTGCCGACGGCGACAATATCGCCGGCCAGCTCATGTCCGAACAAGCGCGGGCGGAACAATCATGCGGGCATGGTAACCGCGGCGAAACACTTTGACGTCGGTGCCGCAGGTTAGCGCCGCTTGTACGCGTACCAGTACGTCGCCATCCCCGATGCTCGGTACGGCCACGGACTCAATCTGCAAGTCCTCTTTGCCATACAGCACGGCGGCTTTCATTTGCTGTTTGCACTAATGTACCACCTTTGGGGCTGCACTATAATTTTCAACGATTTAGGCTCAGGATGCAACGCCAGGTCGATCCCCGCGCGGATCTCGTTCAGCGGAAACCGGTGCGAAATCAGATCCTCCACCGGCAAAGCGCCGCTGAAAACCAGGTCCGCGGACTGCTTCTGTAGATCCACGGAGGCGCTATAAGATCCAAAAATGTTGCGTTCTCCCACGCAGATGTCGGCGCCTGAAAGCTCGATGCGTTCCTGGTGCGAGGTTTGCGCGAACAGCAGAATCCGGCTGCCCGGCCGCGAATAGCGCACCGCCTGCTCGACGATTCCGGGCGCTGAAGCGGCCACGATCACCGAGTCGGCCCCACGGCCGCCGGTCATATCCATGATGCGTTCCTGCAAGCCCGGGATCGCGCGGATCGAGCGCCGCGGCTGCGCCAAAACGCACAGGCCAGTTCGCGGCGGTAGGGCATGCGTGTCGGTAGCCACCATGGTGGCGCCGGAGCGCTTCACCAGCGCGGTGAACAGCAGGCCGATGGGCCCTTGGCCCAGGATCACAACCACGTCTTCGGCGTGCGGGTCCAGTTGGACCACGCCCTTCACGCAGGTGTTCACCGGCTCGACAAAACAGGCGCGGTCATAAGACACGCCGTCCGGAATTTTCTCGACGCCGCGCCGCACAATCCAATCCATCACGCGGACATATTGCGAAAACCCTCCGCCCGCGGGCTCATATCCGGCCGTGACGCCGACTTTCTTATAGACCGGGCACTGCGCGTACAACTTGTGCCGGCAATAGAAGCACTCCTGGCACGGAATGTGATGGAAGACGATGACGCGATCGCCGGCTGAGAATCCCCGGACGCCGGCGCCGGTGGCCGCCACTACGCCCGCCGTCTCGTGACCGAAGATACGCGGCGGCGCCAGCAGATTGTATTCGATCTTTTTGAGATCGGTATGGCAGATCCCGCAGCTCTCCACGCGGATGAGCAGTTCGCCCGGCCCGATGGCGGGCGTCGGGCACCTGCTCCACCGACACCATGCTGTCGCCGGTGTAGACCGCGGCCCGCATCATAGAGGCACGGGCGCGGCCACTAACTCAGAATCGAGCGTCGGCAAGAAAATCCCCCAGCGCCTGTGCGGCGCGTTTTGTTCTCTTATTCAATTTAATCAGTTCTGGAAACATAACCCTTGGACTTCGCAGGGCCGCGGCCAGAATTTTGGCCCGGCTGAAGCGGCCGTCGGACGATCGCATTCGTATTAAAATCCAGCGGAAAGCTCTCTTCGCAACGTGTCGGTGACCACGCGAATGGCATAAAACGGAACCTGGTACCGTTTCGCGCGCGTCAGCCACGGCTGCCGCTTCCATCTCAACTGCATCCGCGCCCGCGTTGCCGAGCTCGGCTTTTTCGGCGGCTGTAGATACTACGCGATCGCTACGAAAGCAATTTCCCGGTTTTGAACGACTTTTGGCTGGCGGGCAGGAGCGCTGGCCCAGCGCCCACCACTTCGGTGGCGACAAAGATGTCACACGGCTGGAGCGAAGGCTGCAAGCCTCCGCAAAACCCGATGCTGATCAACGCGTCCATTTCTGTGATTCGCCTGCACCACATCCACCGCGGCCCCAGCTAGTTTCGGCTCCCGGGCCGTTCGCCACCATCACAACCTGCACTCCCGTCAATCGGCCCATCCGGGCGAAATCGAGCAGGCCAATCGGGCTTGGCGATCTCGTCAACATGGACCAGCAATCCTTCCAACTCCCGGCGCTCGGCGGCCACGAATACCAACAATCAAACGTAACCCGACTTATACGTAACCATTGCTGCGGAACCAATCCACCGCGCGCTTTAGCGCACCCTCCACCGGCCGAGGATTAAATCCCAGCTCGCGCTTCGCCTTGTCAAGCGAAACGAACATTTTCTTGCGCGCCATTTTCACCGCGTCGATGGGCGCGCGCGGCTCATGCCCCGTCAAATTCGCCCAGCCGGTGCTTGCCAACCCGGCCGCATACGCCACCGCGTACGGAATGCGCCAGCGCGGAGCCTTTCCGCCGCTGATGGCCGCCAGACGCATCAGGATCTGCTGCAGCGTCAGGTTCTCCGAACCCAGGATGTAGCGCTCGCCGCTCAAGCCCCGCTCGCAAGCCAGCAGATGGCCCTCAGCGGTGTCCTCTACGTCCACCAGGTTCAAACCGGTGTCGACAAAGGCCGGCATATCCCCTTTCAGATAGTCGACTACGATCTTGCCCGTCGGCGTCGGCTTAAAATCGTGATCGCCGATCGGCGCCGTCGGATTCACGATCACCACCGGCAAGCCCGCGCGCGCGAACTCCAGCGCCACCTGCTCGGCTTGAAACTTCGACCGCTTGTACGCGCCCGACATCTGTTCCAGATCAACCTGCGATGTCCTCATCACCGGGGGCGTCCCCATGCATTCCAATACATCCCACCGTGCTGGTGTAAACCACCCGCTCCACGCCGGCGTCGCGCGCGGCCGTCAGCAGGTTCCGCGTGCCCTCTACATTCGATCGATAAAGTTCCGAAGGATCTTTGGCCCACAGGCGATAGTCCGCGGCGACGTGATACACCACGGCGCAACCCGCCACGGCGCGTTCCAGCGACTGCGGATCGCGCAGGTCGCCCACCACCACTTCCCCGTCCAGCTCCCGCACTCTGCTCGTATCTCTCACCAAAGCCCGCACCCTTTCCCCGCGTGCAAGCAATCGATTGGCTACGTGCCACCCCAGGAAACCGGTCGCCCCTGTTACTAGCGTCGGCCTCACACCATCAATGCCCGTTCGATCCGGCCTTGATCTTGAGAAAAGTGTTCAACGCCAGCAGCGGGAACGAATGCCGGTACAGGTGATAACACAGGTAGAAGACCTGCGGAAATCCCGTTCCGGTGGCTAGCTCTTCATCCCAAGTTCCCTCGCTCTTTTGCGTCCGAATCAAATAATCCATCCCGTCGTGCAAGCTGCTGCTGGTGGTGTCGCCGCCGGCCAGCAAAGCGAGAACAGCCCAAGCCGTCTGCGAGGGAGTGCTGGCCGCCGCCACGAAGCTCTTCTGCTGATAGCTTTCGCAGCTCTCACCCCAGCCGCCGTCAAAATTTTGAATGGAGCGGACCCATTCCAGGCCGCGCTGCACGTAGGCTTCGCGATCGCTGACGCCGGCCGCGGCTAATCCACGCAGCGCCAGGAACGTGCCGTACACGTAGTCGACGCCCCAGCGTCCGTACCAGCTTCCATCTTGCTCCTGCGTGCGGATCAGATATTGCACGCCCTTTTCGATGGCCGGGTGGGACCGGTTATACCCATAGGCGCACAGCGCTTCGAGCACCCGCCCGGTGATGTCGGGACAGGTGGGATCGAGCATCGCGTTGTGATCGGCGAACGGAACGAAGCTCAGCGGACCGCCAGTCATTATCCACGTCGAACGCCGCCCAGCCGCCATCTTTGGACTGCATGTCGAACAGCCATTGAATGGCGCGGTGCTCGCAAGCTTGCTGTTCTTCCGACCGCGACGCACTGGACCGGTTCAGGGCCAGCAACACCATGGCGGTGTCGTCGATGTCGGGATAAAACTCGTTGGCGAATTCGAAATACCAGCCGGAGGGCTCGGTTTTCGGACGCTTGACGGACCAGTCGCCCTTACGGCGGACTTCCTTGGTCAGCAGCCAGTCTGCGGAGCGGCGCAGAGCGTCGTGCGGCGGCTCAATGGCTTCGCCCAACGCGAACGCCGCGATCCCGGTGTCCCACACTACCGAAAAACAAGGCTGGAAGAAGAAGCGCTGGTCGCCGTTTCGAACGTCGTCCACCATCAGGTTGTCGAACTGGCGCTGCGCTTCCACGCGTTCCGGACTGTCGGCCGCATAGCCCAACAGATCCAGCGCCATGATCACGTACATCATGGGCGGATAGATGGCGGCCACCCCATCGGTGTGCCGCGTGTGCTCCAGCATCCACTGCTCGGCCTTGCGAATGGCGCGCTGCCGCACGGTCTTGGAGCCGTACTTTTCCCACAGCTTCAAAACCTTGTCGATCCGCAGAAAAACATTGCGCCAGGTGAAACTGGTTCGGTCGCGCCGAAATTCCAGCTGTTGCCCGTCGACGACGAATAGCTCTTGTAAGATTGAATCCCGCCGGCACCGGACGCCGCGGATTCATGGCATGCACGATGGCGAGCGGAATTACGATGGCGCGCGTCCAGGACGACATCTCGTAGATGAAGTTGCCCGAACAGCATCATCTCGGGCGGAATGGACGGCGCATGATCGCGCGGGAAAAGATCGAACAGGCTGAGATTGATCTTGACGTAGCTGTTGGCCGCCTGAATGCCGCCCAGAGCTAGGATGCGTTCGCGCGCGCGCGTCAGCCGCAGATCGTTATAGTCGAGCCCGGCGAGTTTCAGGGCGAAATAAGCCTTCACCGTCGCGCTGAGATCGGTTGGCCCGTGCGGATAAATATTGAACCCGCCATCGGGCAACTGGCGCGCCAGAATCGATTGCGCGGCTTTATCGATCAGCGCTCGCGTGGGCGGATTCCAAACGCCATCTCACCGGCGGATGCAGCCAGAGTTGCAGCAAGAATGTAATCGGATTCGAGCGTAGTGTCGGCGGTAAGTTCCGCCCACCAATAACCCTGCTCAGCCTGGATGCCGGTGAGATACTCGGTGGCGCGCCGCGCGGCCTGCGTAGCCCCTTCCACCAAAGTGCCCGCGACTTGCAGCTTCGGGGCTCATACGCGGGCGATGGTAGTCAGCTTAAGCGCCGATCGCTCCAAATCCGCTGGCAGATGGAACCGCACGTCTTCTTCCTTGAGTTCCATCTCTTCCATATAGTCAAACCCAAACTTGGTTTCGAGCGATTGGATTAGTTCCTGCACCAGATTTTCCGGCGCCGATGCACCGGCGGTAACGGCCACCGTATGGCTGCCATTCAGCCATGCCGGATTTACTTCGGTGCTGTCGTCCACCAGATACGCGGGCACCCCTTCGTTCTGGCAAACTTCCACTAAGCGGCGCGAATTCGAGCTGTTCTGCGAACCTACCACCAGCAGTACGTCAGTGAGCGGCACAACAGCTTTGACGCCCAACTGCCGGTTTTCAGTTGCATAGCAAATATCCTGGGTTTTGGGGCCCTTGATGGCAGGGAAGCGCTCCTTCAGCCGTTCGACAATATCCTTGGTTTCATCCAGGCTGAGAGTGGTTTGAGTGAGAAAGGAGATCCTGGACGGGTCCTTCACTTCCAGCTTGTCAACGTCTTCCACCGAAGAAACCAGAACGGTGGATTGCGGCGCCTCGCCCAAAGTACCGATCACCTCGTCGTGTCCGGCATGGCCGATCAGCACGATGGTGTGCTCCTGCCGCGCGAAGCGTACCGCTTCCAGGTGGACTTTGGTGACCAGCGGGCAAGTGGCGTCGATCACTTCCAGCTTGCGTTTCTTGGCTTCCTGCCGCACGGCCGGCGAAACACCATGCGCACTGAAGATCACGCGCGCGCCCTCCGGCACCTCGCTTAACTCCTCAACAAAAATGGCGCCGGCCTGCCGCAGCTCATCCACCACGTGGCGGTTATGAACGATCTCTTTACGAACATATACAGGCGCTCCGTAAAGATTAAGAACGATCTTGACCACGTCGATTGCGCGCACTACTCCCGCGCAAAAGCCCCGCGGGCGGAGCAGGATGATCTTTTTCATGGGACTACCGTTGCGAGCCTCGCCCATGGGCTCTATTATACCAGCCACATGCCGAGTTTCAGGAATGGTTACAGTTTGTTAATCAGACAGGCCTCGGCTGCGGGCTCCAGTGCACGGCCACCCCGGCGGGAGTTTTCGACCGCATGTTCCCAGAGTGCACGACCTCCTGTCGTCTTCGAATGCGCTGGCTGGCGCGGGGTTCTGTAGGGCAAGATACGGGCCCCTGGCTCGTGCGCGCGGCCATAACTGAACCACGACCGTGAGGGAGTGCTATCTGGGCTTGAACGGCTCCAGGGCTACCCACGTCAAACGATGTTTGAAGCTTCTCGCGCTCCCGGCATTACTCCTGTTTACCCACGCTGTAGCTGGGGCGCAGACCGTGATCTATGCGGTTACCGATGCCGCCAGCTACGCTCCCCGAGTGGCGCCGGGCGAGCTGGCCACTATTTTCGGAGCGAACCTGGCCGATTCCACCCAGCAAGCCGGCGGATTTCCGCTGCCACGGAACATGGCCGGCGCACGGTTTACGTCAACCAGGTGTCGGTGCCGCTGCTGTATGTCAGCGCAACGCAGATCAACTTTCAGGTGCCGAGCAGTCTGGCTGCCGGAACTGCCAATATGTACGTCGCGCGCGATGGCGGTCAAAGCGCGCTTTTCACTTTCACAGTAGTCAGCAGCTCGCCGGGAATTTTCCAGGACACCAGCAATCATGCCATCGCTCAGAACGGGGTCGACAATTCCACAAACTCCGATAGCGACCCGGTAGCGGCTGGCGCGGTATTAGTGGTCTATCTCACCGGCCAAGGCGCCCTGAACAATGCTGTAGCCGATGGCACCGCCACACCGGATTCGCCACTCTCCAGCGCCACCGCAACAGCCACGGCCACCATCGGCGGCGTGACCGCGACGGTACAGTTTCTTGGACTGACGCCGGGATTCACTGGACTGGCGCAGGCGAATATCCTGGTGCCGTCGTCGCTCGGGACGGCGGATTATCCGCTGGTGATCACGGTGGGCGGATATGTGAGCGCCTCGGCCATGGTCTCGGTTTCAGGTTCGGGAACAGCGCCTCCCACCTACCTCACGCTGGTTGGCCAATTGAATTTTGCAAACGGCAGCGCCAGCAGCGTTGCAATATACGGGGACACCACTTACCTCTGCGGGCCGAATCAAATTAACATCATCGACACCAGCGACGTGACCGCACCGGCTTACGTCGGCGAGTTTGGCAATGCGGACCTGCTGGGGAATGGCGGCAAGTGCGCCATCAACCTCAACACTTCGGAGCCGATTCTGGTGGACATCGTGGGCCCCGGCAGCGCCCCCACTTTCGCCGTGTACAGCCTGAGCAGTCCCGACAGCCCGGTGAAATTGGCGCAGCTACTCCACCACCCCGTACACGTTCCTCAACGACATCAGCTTCCTTGGAACCGTCGGATACGTCAGCACCAGTTGGTTCACGACGAGCGGGAACTCCATCACCGCGCAGTACGGGAACTTCATAGCCTACGATTTCAGCAGCCTTGTTTCCGACGCTCGTGTCGGCGGTGCTCTCGAGCGGGCCGCGGCATCGAGCGACTTGCAGCGTGATGCCAAACGCGCTGGCGTTATTGCACGGCGGCGAGATTACCCAACACCGCTTACATCACCACCACCACCGCTACCGGCGCCAGCACCACCGGAAACGCGGCGCTGGACGTGGTCAATATCAGCAGCCTGCAAAGCATGCAAGGGGTCGCGCAGGTCACGGTTTCGAACGCCGCGATCTTTCTTGGCTTCGGCTACGACGACAATCTGCTGTTGGTCGACCGGCAACACAACCAGCTTCGCAATATCCGGCGTATCCGACTTCACATCACCGGCAACCTGACACTTTCCACCATGAACATCACGAACGTGGACGAGCCCGGTGGGAATCGCGAATCTGGCTCCGCCCGATATCCCGGCCGTCCCTACCACGGGCACCTATGTGGTGCAGCCCCTCGCGCTTGGCTCCGGTATTTTCGCCATCGTCAACAATCCACCGTCCACCGACCCCCGGGTCCGAGCAGCCTCATGATTGTCGATGCCAGCACGCCGAGTGCGCCGGTGCTGTATCCCTTCATGACGGAATTCGGCATGACTGATGTCGCCGCGGTCAATGGCTATCTGTTGGTCCCGAATGTGAACGGGTTGACGATTTACAGCATTCAGACGCCTTGACGATCAACTCCAGCAGTTGGTCTTCTTTTTCGACCTGAACGCCAATTTTGAGCCAATACACTTCCACGCCGGCGTGTTCCAGAACGGCCGCGGTGCTATCGGGCAAATTCATCGCGTCCTTCTCTGTAGTGAGCAGCACATTCGACCCGTGCATTTTGGCCTGCGCCGCCAGGCGCTCCACCTCCGTGCAGTTGTAATGATGATGATCGTCGAACGCCCAGTGAAACACCGGCGGAAGACCGAAGCGCTCGCAGGGTTCCCCAGAAACTGGCGGGATTCGCCAGGCCGCAGAAGGCCGCCACCGGCCCATCCGAGCGCGGGAAGCGCGGCTGGCGCGTGCGGTAGTCCACCCAATAGCGATGCTCCAGACGCGCGCGAAAGATGGGCGCATCGCGGATTGACGCGCCCGCAATTGCCGCACGAATGCCGGCGTATTCCCGCTCCGGCGCCGCGCGCATGATCACGAAAGCTCCCGCACGCGAGAGCGAGCTCAGCAGGCTCGCGCAAATTTCCCAAGCGGGAAAACCGCGCCGCCGCCGAACGGATTCAAAGCATCGATCACCACCAGATCCAGATCGCGCTGCAGCCGCGTGTGCTGGAATCCGTCGTCCAGCAGGAAGATGTCGGGCCGGTATTTTTCTTCGAGCAAACGGCCGGTTGACAAAGCGGTCGGCGCCGATGCCCGAGTGCGCGTAGCCCGATTGCACGAAGATCTGCGCCTCGTCTCCGGTGAAGCTGACCGGCGCAGGTTCGCCGGCCTCGACCAGAATCGAAGTTTCGATGGAGCGGCGGCGATATCCGCGCGTGAGAATCGCCGGATGATGCCCGCGCTCGCTCAGCCGCTCAGCCAGATGATCCACCATGGGAGTTTTCCCCGCCCCACCCATGCTGATGCCGCCCACGCTGACCACCGGCGTGTCCAGGCGCCGTGCATGCGCCATTTTGCGCCGCTGCTGCCGGGCGCTCACCGCGGCCCAGAGCTTGGCCAGCGGCCAGAGCAAGAATCGCGCCGGGCTCAACTGGTTCCAGCATGGAATGGCCAGGTCCTGCCAGCGGAGAATCTCGGACACGGCTTTTCTGGTTGCCCCGCGCTTTGCCTGCCGCCAGCGCCGCGGCACGAGCGCCCAGATCTTCGCGCAATTCACGATCGTCGAGCAGCGCGGCGACGGCGCCGCCAGTTCGTTGGCGCCGCGGATTTCGCAGAAACGCCCGCTGCTCGCGAAATTCCGCCGCGATGGCCGCGAAGTTTTCCAGATGCGGCCCGGTCACGATGGCCTTACCGACAGGCCGCCGGCTCCAGGACATTGTGGCCGCCGCGCCGCGCGAGCGTGCCTCCCATGAACACCACATCGGCGAGCGGAAACAGGCTGGCCAGTTCGCCGATGGAATCGAGCAGCAACACGCACGGCAGCGCTCAAATCGGTCTGGGATGGTCTCCTGCGACCGGCGAACGTAGCGCACGCCCGCGGCTCGCAGCTTCGCCTCGGCTTCGTCAAAACGTTCCGGCTTGCGCGGAACCAGGATCAGCAAGAGCCCGGGACGGCTTTGCGCCAGTTCCTGAAAAGCGCTCATCACGGCGTCGTCTTCGTCGACATCGTCGCGATCCACGCCAGGCATGGTGCTGGCCGCGATCCAAATTGCCGATGGCTGCAGCTTCGCGATCAGCTCCGTAACCAACGCGCGGCGGCTCGGCCAGCGATGGCTCTGCGTCGTATTTCAGATTGCCGATCGACTTGCACGGCATGCCGGGGCGCGCCCAGCTCCAGATAGCGCGCGGCATCCTGATCGCTCTGCGCGCAGAATCGCGTCTGGACGCCGCAAAGCGTCTGCAAAGAAGAACCCGCCAGCGGCGATAGCGCGGAAACGCCCGGTCGGAAATCCGGCCGTTCACAATCAGCAAGCTACAGCCCGCGCGTTTCGCTTCGCGATAAAGCACCGGCCAGATTTCGGTCTCGAGAATCACCACCACCGACGGACGAATGCGCGCCAGCACGCGCCGCACGGCGAACGCGTAGTCGATGGGAGCGTAGAAAATGCCGTCCACCAGTCGCACTCAACCGCTCTTCGGCGATGTCGCGGCCCGCCACCGTGGCTACGGAAACATACAGCGGAATGCTGGGGCTGCGCTCGCGAATTTCCCGCAATAATCCGGCCGCGGAAACCACTTCGCCCACCGAAACCGCATGCAACCAGATGGCGCCCGGCGGCGTCGGCTGAAAGGACAGGGGCTCACCGCCTAGGCGCTCGGAAAACCGGCGGGAATAGCGCGGATCGCGGGCCGAGCGGTAAAGGAAATAGAATACAAGCAGCGGAAATGCGGCGACGCGGATCGCCCAGTAAAGGATTTGAATGAGAGCGCTCTTAATTTCCCTGATCCTGTTCATGGCCGCGCTGTTTGTGGGCGAAGCGACGCTCGCTGCCGACAACAACAAGGATGCGGGCAAGTTTTCGCCCGGGCCGGCTTCGTCGTATCCGGCCAAGCAGACCAACGACCACGTGACCGTGGCGGTGGTTGCTTACGACACCGAAGAGCTGGCTCACACGGCATTCGGGAAATTGAACCCCAATCAGTATGGCGTTCTGCCCGTTCTCGTCATTATCCAGAATGACACGGACCAGGCGCTCAAGCTAGAGCACCTGGACGCCGAGTATACCGGCATTGAGGGCCGGCAGGTGGAAGCCACGCCGGCCGACGAAGTGCAAACACTGGGCGGCACGGACCGGCCGAATATTCCAGACCACCACCGATACCCTTTGCCAAAAGCGCAAACACAAGAACCCGCTGGATGTCTGGGAAATCGATGGGCGATCGTTCGCGGCCAAGCTGCTGCCGCCGCATGAATCGGCCCATGGGTTCTTCTATTTTCAGACCACGCACCGGCCGGGTTCGAAATTCTACTTGACCGGAATCAAGGTGGCGGCCACCGGCCAGGACATCTTTTACTTCGAGATCCCGCTGGAAAATCCGAAGTAAGAACCACTCCCTTGGCCCTGAACAGGGCTCACGGCCGTGGCTCGGTAAGAGCTGCGCGTTACTTCTTGTCGGCGGGCGCGGCCGCTGGCACGGCCGGAAGAATCTTCGCCGATCTTGATCTTGTCGATCATAGGGAAATTCTTGACGATATACGCGTCGCCCTCTTCGGTAATGCGTTCTGCTGATCCGGGCGTTCGCGCGTAGCCGTGATAAATCTTATCCACCACGTCCATCCCTTCCGTCACCGTGCCGAACGGAGCGAAGCCTTGGCGGTCGAGTCCGGCGTTATCGCCGAAGTTGATGAACAGTTGCGTGGTGCGGGTGTTCGGCCCGGCGGTGGCGAAGACCAACGTTCCGCGCTTGTTGCTGCCCATCACCGGATCGTCCTTGATGTTGGCATGCTCCCAGACTTTGTTCACTGCGGGGTTGGCGCTCAAGCCGAACTGCACCATGAAACCGGGCACCACGCGAAAGAATGCGGCGTTGGTGAAGTAGCCGTTCTTCACCAGGTTGTAGAACCGGTCTGCGCCGAGTGGCGCCCAGGTCCGATGCACTTCCACCACGAAATCGCCCTGGGTGGTGGTGAACTGCGCTTTGAAAAGCTCCGGAGCTTTGGCGTGCAGCGATGCCGGATTCATCAACGACGGCCGGGCGGCCGGCGTGCCGGTCTTGGATGTTCCGGTCTTCGCTGTTCGACGTGCGCTCTTGGAAGCGGGCGTCTGCGCCAGCAAGCTGCGAACACAAAACAATGCTCGTGAATAGTGGTTTCATGTAGCTCGATTATACTGAAAGTTGTTTCCGTAATGGGCACTCTGCGCGCGTTCCTGGCAGCTCTCGCTTCTGGCATCCCTTGGCGTGCGGCGCGGAGCTGAAGATCACGCTGCTCGCCACTACCGATCTGCACGGCAATCTCTTCCCCTACGACTACTACACCGCGCAACCGGCCGCGCGCGGCTTGGCGAAAATCGCGACGTTGATCCAGGCTGCCCGCGCCGAGAATCCCAACAACTTGCTGATCGACTGCGGCGACACCATCCAGGGAACGCCGCTGGAGGCGGTGTATCAGCAGTATGTCCAACACGCGGATGGGATTCCGCCGTCGCACGATCCCATGATGCTGGCGATGAACGCCATCGGGTACGACGCCATGGTGGTTGGGCAATCACGAATTCAATTTCGGGCTGAAGAATCTGGCGAAGGCGCGCGCGGATGCTCATTTCCCCTGGATCTCGTCGAACATTGTCGCCGCCGTGGGCGCAACCGTTGAACCATTTCGCACCGTATTTCTTGAAGACCGTCGCAGGCGTGAAAATCGCGGTCATCGGCGTCACCACTCCGCTGATTCCGGATTGGGAAGCCGAGGAGCATTACCGCGGATATCGTTTCGAATCGGGCGTCGATGCCGTGCGGCGCACAGTGGCCGACGTCCGCGAGCGCGAACATCCCGACATCGTGATCGTCGCCGCGCATGCGGGCTTGGATGGTGATGCGCGAGAGAATATGGTGCGCGAGATCGCCACCGAAGTCCCGGGCATCGACGCCATCGTGTTCGGGCACACGCACCAGCAGCTCGCCAGCCTCCAAATCGGCGGTGTTCTCTTGATGCAGCCCAAGAACTGGGGCATTTCGCTGGGACAAATGGATTTCGTCCTGACGCCGAAGGAAACATCCGGATGGAAGATTGTTTCCAAGTCCAGCCGGCTGATTCCGGTGACGCGCGAGACCCCGGCGGACGCGAAGATTCTCGAAATCGGCCGGCCCTATCACGAACTCGCCGAGCGCTATTTGAATACGGCGGTGGCCGAAGCGCCGGTCTCGCTCGATTCCAGGCTGGCTCGCGTGGAAGACTCCGCGCTCATCGACGCCATTCAGCAGGTGCAGCTCTTTTATCGAAAGCCGACGTTTCCTTCGCCTCGTCATTTAACTCGCGCGTGAGCGTGCCAAAAGGTGCCGCGTGACCATTCGCCAGATCGCAGCGCTTTACGTCTACGAAAATCAGCTTTACGCCGTGGAGGGTAACGGCAAGATGGTGCGCGATGCGCTCGAAAACTCGGCGCGCTACTACAACACCTGCGCGAGCGATTGCTCGCAGGGCCCGCTCATCAATCCGCGTGTCATCGGCTACAACTACGACATGGCGCAGGGCGTGGACTACGAAATCGACTTAACGCAACCGGCTGGCCAGCGCATCCGCAATCTTCGCTGGCACGGTAAGCCTCTGGACGACAACCAGCCGCTGCGCATCGCGGTGAATAATTATCGCGCGGGCGGCAGCGCGGGCTACTCCATGTTTCGCGGCGCGAAGATCGTATGGCGATCTCCCGATGAAATTCGCGACCTGGTGATTCAGTATTACAGCCAGCATAAGACCTTACCCGCGCAACCCGCCAATAACTGGCGCGTAATACCAGAGACCGCGCTCCGCACACTGGAACGCGAGGCGCTGGCCGGTGCGCAAACCGTAACGCAGCAGTAATCACGGTTTCACATTTTAGTGGTGTTATGTTTGTGAATGCGGGACGCCCTCGCCACATTGTTTGGGAAAGAGGGCGCCGCGCAATACCTGAGAAGTTAACCAGTTTAAACTTTCTTCCGCTCAAGGCCGATGACAAATAGCAGTGAGATCCCTTCTGCTTGCGGCATTGGCCTATTCCTTCCTGGCCGCCACCATCGCCGCGTCGCCACAGAGCGGTTTGAAACTCCCGGTTGAAGTAGCCGGCGAGGACGGAACCACGGAAAGCGTTACGGTGTCGATTGCCGCAGGAATGGCCCATCAAGTTCGGTCGCTCTGGATGCAGATTCACGGCCTGGAGTATTCCGGCATGGTGAGTGTTCGAGTGAACCAAAGCCCGTGGTTTGCGCTAAGCAACGAAACGGCAGCGGTCGCCGAGCCAGGCCGGAGCTACGGAGGCATCGGCGGAGGCGTGGCCACGTTGAAACTGACGCTACCCCTGCCGGCGGGCACCGTCATGGATGGTCCTAATACGATTCACTTCCGCTTCAACGGCACGAACGGAATTGTAAGCGGCTTTCGAATACTGGCGTTCAATTTCGTACAGACCGACGGCACAGCCGTATTGCCGTCCGGCACATTCGTAGACGAAGATCCAAGCGCCTGGGAGCCGCCGCTTCCCGATCCCGCGAACATCTCGGCCGGGCGAAGACTGTGGCGCACCGCGCAACTCGTGGCGAGCGGCCTTCGAAAAGCTCCCGCCATTCGCGCCCACTGTTCGGACTGTCACACCCAGGACGGCCGCGATCTTAAGTACTTCAACTTCTCGAACCGGTCCATCATCGCGCGGTCCCGCTTTCACGGGCTTTCCCAGTTGCAAGGCCAGCAAATTGCCAGTTACATCCGTTCTCTGCCCGTACCCAATCCCGGCCGGCCCTGGAATCCCCCCTACCAGCCGGGTCCGGGACTGGATGCACAACCGGTAGCCAATTGGGCGGCGGGCGCGGGCCTGGCAGGGGTAGCTGGAGAACGATGTCGACACGCTTCCGTTCCTATTTGAGAAGAGCCGGCTGATGGAACCGGCGATTAGCCCGGCTTCGTTTGCTCCCGATGGGAATCTCAACCCGCGTGAAATTCCCATCGCTTTTCCATTGCCGGATTGGAATCATTGGCTGCCGCGCGTCCATCCCGCCGACGCCTGGGAAGCACGTTTTGAGAGCAGCGACTTCTCGATCTGTATAGCGCGTCCGATTTCGAACAGCTCATTCGCGCGGGCGGCCTGCAGGCATTTTTCGACAAATGGAGCAAAGCGCGAACTCAGTTCTTAACGCCGCATCTGGCGCCTGGATCCGGGAAATGGTCCGCCGAGCTAGGCGAGAGGTTTTACTCCGCCGAATTGTGGCAGCTGGTCAAGACGTGGGAAATAACCCAGGAGTTCCAGCTGGAGGAACGCGGCCACCGATCCTGGCCGAACACGATTCCCGCCGCCACCGCCCCAGCCGCGGTCAATATTCCGGACGGCCCAAATGGAATGGGCGGCAGCGCTTTAACAAACGAATACTTCAATAGCGCCTGGTATGAACTGCAGTTGCTTTTAAACAGCGGCGATCACCGGCATCGTGGCAGATTGCCCGTTGACTGGGTCTACTTCCTGCGGACGCTTCCTGGATCTTGAGCGCCTCAGCCGGCGGCCAGAGCCGGCGCGTCTGCTCATCACCGTTATAAAGGCGATGCAATCCAGCGACCCCGACATTGGGCCTGAGAACATGGCCGAAGGATGGCGGCCCGATCAGAACGTCGATCCAAGAATCATGATCGGAAAAGAATGGGAGCCCATGTTTTCGCCGCTTTCGCACCAGATGAAACAAGCGATCACAGAATCTTTCTTGACTGCCTGGTTGGACAAGAATCTCCAGTATCCGGCGCCGTCGTATTTTCACCGCGGCTTGCTGGAGTCGAGCTATGCGCGGCCAACCGAGCTTCGGGATATTTCAGGCGGATCAGCGTGGGAGGCTGCGCCGCAGTTCCAGGCCGCCGGAGTAAAGATCCAACTCATCCAGCGTCTCGAAGAGTGGGGCCGGGAGTATACTTCGTTGGCGTCGCTATTCCACTACTGAGCGCGGCTAAACCAAAACCGTAAACGCCGTCTCGGTGCGCGTCACCGGCCGGTACAGCGTGTCGCGCTCCATCGGCTCGCGCCCGGCTTCGCGAATCAGCCGCAGCAGCTCGCCGCGCCGCAGGCCTTGGCTGGTGGTGGCGCCGGCTTCGTGGTAGATCTTCTCTTCCACCACCGTGCCGTCCAGATCGTCGGCGCCGAAGCGCTGCGCGATTTGCGCGATGCGCGGCGTCATCATGATCCAGTAGGCCTTGATGTGGCTGATGTTGTCCAGCATCAGGCGCGAGACCGCGATCATCTTCAAATCCAGGAATCCGGTGGTGGTGGGAATGTGCTCCAGCGCCGTATTCGCCGGATGGAACGCCAGCGGAATAAAGGTCTGGAAGCCGCCGGTCTCGTCCTGCAGCTCGCGCAGCTTCACCAGGTGATCCACGCGATCCTCTTCGGTCTCGATGTGGCCGTACAGCATGGTGCAGTTGGATTTCAGCCCGAGCTGATGCGCCGTCCGCGCGACGTCCATCCATTGGCTGCCGTCGATCTTGTGATCGCAGATGATGCGCCGCACGCGATCGCTGAAAATCTCCGCGCCGCCGCCCGGCAGCGAATCCACGCCCGCGTCCATCAGCTTCGATCAGCGTCTCGCGAATCGACAGCTTGCTGCGCTGCGCCAGATAGGCGATCTCCACCATGGTGAACGCCTTCAGATGCACTTCCGGGAAACGCTGCTTCAGCCCGCGCAGCATTTCGCAATACCAATCGAGCGTCAGCTCGGGATGCAGTCCGCCGACGATGTGGAACTCCGTGACCGCTTCGCTCCAGCCTTCGCCCGCGCGATGCCACACTTCATCGAGCGACCAGGTGTAGGCCTTGGGATCCTTCGCCCGCTTGCCGAACGCGCACAGCTTGCAACTGGCCACGCAGACATCGGTCGGATTGATGTGGCGGTTCACGTTGAACCAGGTGACGTTGCCGTGCTTGCGCTCGCGCACCAGGTTGGCCATGTAGCCGAGCGCCAGAATATCGGAGCTTTTGAAAAGCGCGACGCCGTCTTCGAAATCCAGGCGGACATCGGCCTCAACCTTCTCCAAGATCGGCCGCAACCGTTGATCTTCAATATGGATCTGCATGCGGACTTCAGGCTCTCAGGCCCTCAGGCCGAAGAAATACATGTCGGCCGCCCAAAACAGAAAGAATAGCACGCTGACGTAGCCGTTCACGGTGAAGAAGGCTGCGTCCACGCGCGACAGGTCGTCGGCCTTCACCAGGCTGTGCTCATAGAGCAGCAGCAGCACGATGGCCGCGATGCCCGCCCAGCTCAAGGCTCCGAGCCCGAACGAGACCGACAGCAGCACCAGGCAGGCGATCATCGCGAGGTGAAACAGCCGCGCGATCCACAGCGCGCCGGCCATGCCGAATCGCCGCGGCAGGCTGAAGAGCCCGGCCTGCGAATCGAACTCGTAATCCTGGCAGGAGTAAATGATGTCGAAACCCGCCGTCCAGAACGTCACCGCGGCGGTCAGCCACAGGATGCGCGGATCGAGCGACCCCCGGACGGCGATCCACGCCGCCGCCGGCGCGATGCCCAGCGAAAATCCCAGGATCAGGTGCGAAAACGTGGTGAAGCGCTTGGTGAATGAGTAGAAGAACACCACCGCCAGCGCCAGCGGCGCGAGTTTGAAGCACAGCGGATTCAGCGCGCGCGCCGCGAGCAGAAAAACCAGCACGGAGACCAGCACGAAGCCCCAGGCAAAGCGGACGCTCAAGATTCCCGCCGGGATGTGGCGCATGCGCGTGCGCGGATTGCGAGCGTCGATGTCGGCGTCCAGAATGCGGTTGAACGCCATGGCAGCCGACCGCGCGCCCACCATGGCGATCACGATCCAAAGCAGCTTGTAGCCGAAATCCGCGGGCGTCGAAATGGCTCTCCCGGAACGCCAGCAGCGCGCCGGTGAGCGCGAAACGGCAGGGCGAACACGGAGTGCTCGAACTTGATCATTTCGAGCGTCAGCCGCAACCGTTTCCAAAACGCCATTCCTGGTATTCCCTGTATTCCTTGTATTCCTTTCTGATTCCGTCGACCTGATTCGCTTACCATTCTAATTCATGCGGTATCTCTTTCTCGCCGCGCTGCTGTCCTTTCGTGCTGCGGCCCAAAGCCTCGACACTGGAAGATTTTCCGACGCGGCCCGTCACTCTTCCCGGGGGCCAGGTAATCCGGGTGGAGACGATGATCGACAACTATCGAACTGCTGCGCGGCATGATGTTCCGCACGCAATTGGCGCCCGATCGCGGCATGCTGTTCGTATATCCCAAACCCGACCACTATCAGACATTGGATGTATCAAACCCTGATTCCACTGGACATCATCTTGCATGGATTCCAATCACGACATCGTCGACATGGTGGAGAATACGCCGCCCTGCAAGACGCAAGCGAGCAAGTGCCCCAGGTATGGCGGCCAACAGATTTCGGCATACGCGCTTCAGATCGGGGGAGGCATGGCCAGGAAGTACGGTTTGCAACTCGGGCAACGGATCCAATGGTGAGGCGTCGCTTGGACAACCGGCCTGTTACCCTCAAGTTGAGATGGATTCCGATCAATTGCGCGGGCTGTTGGAGCAAGTGTCCTCAGGCTCCGTGGATGTAGACGTCGGCGCTGGACCGCATTCGCCACTTGCCGTTCGAGGATCTGGGCTACGCCAAGCTGGATCATCATCGCGCGCTGCGTCACGGCCTGACCGAAGTGATCTTCGGCAAGGGCAAGACGCCGGAACAGATCGGCGCTATCGCCGCCCGCCTGCTCGATAAATCCCCAAACTTGCTGGTAACGCGCGCCGACCGGCACGCGGCATCGCTGCTCAAGGCCGACTTTCCGGATGCCGAACATTTTCCGCTGTCCGGCGCCGTGCGAATCTGGCGCGACCGCACCATTCGCGGCAAAGGGAAGCTGGCCGTGGTTTGCGCCGGCACCAGCGACATCCCCGTGGCCGAAGAAGCGCAGGTGACGGCCGAGGTGATGGGCAACGAAGTGGAATCCATTTATGACGTCGGCATCGCCGGCATCCATCGTTTGATGGCTCACAGCGAGCGACTGATGGAAGCGCGCGTGATCGTGGTGGCGGCCGGCATGGAAGGAGCGCTGCCGAGCGCGGTGGGCGGAATCGTTTCGGTTCCCGTGATCGCGGTGCCCACCAGCGTCGGCTACGGCGCCAGCTTCAACGGGCTGGCTGCGTTGCTCGGCATGTTGAACAGTTGCGCCAGTAACGTAACTGTCGTAAATATCGACAACGGATTCGGCGCCGGATACGTCGCCAGTTTGATTAACCGGCTCTGTATCATGATTAACCGGCTGTCAAGAGTAGTAACTGAAGGTGCTACTTACGCGACGGCGACACTGACTCGTGCGCCGGATTCTTCGGCGTAAACGTAGAACCCAAACATGGGCATGCTTTCGCGCTTGCTCCACCGGCTCATCTTCCAGTGGACGCGCAGGAATCTGACATCGTTCCGTGATCCCAGATTCAGCAAAATGGAATAGAGGCCGCAATAGAACTTGGGCGGGAACTTGACCAGCGGCTTAGATTCCCACTTTTCGCCGTCAGGGGAACCCCAGACGGTTACTTCCAGGCTCTCTTGTTCAAGGATGCGAGTGATTCCGAGAGTAAGCACCAATAGCTTACCTCGCTTGGAACCGAGATCGATCTCCGGTCCAGTGCCATCCGCTCGGGCGATGCTCTCAGGCAACAGAAAGTTACGCAGCATACTTTCCTCCAACCGGGGGACATGCCGGGAAATGCTTCTTCTGTGCTACCTGGCAGGTGTACCTACAGGGTAACTCTAGATTCGACGGAGGCGGTTACCCGCCTCTTCCAGAGTCTCATACTTCTTGCAAAAACAAAAGCGAATTAATGTTGCACCAGCATTAGAATCGGAAAAAAAACTCGAGCCCGGCACCGCCGCCACGCCGACGTTTTCGATCATATGACGAACGAAAGAAACATCGTCTGGCATAAGCCGAAATCGCTGATGTCGGTCATGATGTAATAGGCTCCCTGCGGACGAAAACATCGGAATCCAGCCTGCTCTAAACGCTCCAACAGCAAGTCTCTCCGCTTCTGATATTCCAAGCTCAGTTTTTCGTAGTATGAATCCGGCAGATTCAAAGCCACCACGCCCGCCTGCTGCAGAGGAGCCGCCGCGCCAACCGTTAGAAAGTCATGGACCTTTCGGATGGAATCCGTCAGATCCGGCGCCGCCAAAACAAAACCCACCCGCCAACCGGTGACGGAGTAAGTCTTGCTCATGCTGTTCACCAGCACAGTCCGTTCCCGCATTCCCGGTAATGTCGCTATCGGTAGGTGAGATGCTCCATCGTAAAGAATGTGTTCATAGATTTCGTCAGTAATTGCAAGAGCGTCGAATTCCTGACAAAGATCGGCGATCAGTTCCAGCTCGGCGCGCGTGAATACCTTGCCGGTGGGATTATTCGGCGAGTTCAGGATGATCGCCTTGGTCTTGGGCGAGAACGCGCGGCGCAGTTCGTCGGGATCAAAGGTCCAGTCCGGAGGCCGAAGCTGAACCAGTTTGCGTTGCGCATCGCACAGAAATGCATCCGGACCGTAATTTTCGTAGTACGGCTCGAAGATGATCACTTCGTCGCCCGGATTCGTCACCGCCAGTAGCGTCGCGATCATGCCCTCGGTCGCGCCGCAGCAGACCGTGATTTCTCGCTCGGGATCGTAATCCATGCCGTACCACTTTCGATACTTCGCCGCGATGGCATCGCGGAACGGTTTCGCGCCCCAGGTGATGGCGTATTGATTGAAGTCGGCCGCGATGGCGTCCTGTGCCGCGCGTTTGATCTCTTCCGGCGCGCCAAAATCGGGAAATCCCTGCGCCAGGTTGACGGCGTCGTGTTCGATCGCAAGCCGGGTCATTTCGCGGATCACGGATTCGGTGAACTGCGACGTTCGCTGGCTGCGGAATCTGTCGCGCCGTTGCGCGATCTCCACCGGGCGAAAGGGCGTCTTTACCGAAGAACTCATAAAACGAGGCTAGCACTGCCGCCTGGCTTCAGCTAACGTATATGGACATGATGGCTCCCAATGCCCGCCCCTCTCTCCTCTCCGTGACGCCGATGGGGTAGAGACGCGAGTTCCACATGATCGTTCCCTCTGGCGTCTGCTTCCAGTTCTACAGCGTGAATAGCGAGGCTGTTATCGCAGGATTCCCATCTTCTTCGCCACGTCCGTCAAGATTTCGCTGCCCGATCCAGCATGTCGCGCGTGTGCGTCGCGGTTACAATCGTGCGAATGCGCGCCTTCCCCTCGGGCACCGTGGGAAAGCCGATCCCCGTGGCCAGCAATCCGTTCTCAAACAGCGCCGCTGAAAACGCATGCGCCGTCCTCGCCTCGCCCACCATGATCGGCGTGATGGGAGTTTCGCTCTCGCCGGTATCGAATCCCGGCGTTCTTCAGCGCGGACTTAAAATACCGCGTGTTCTCCCACAGCTTCTCGATGCGTTCCGGCTCGTTCTCCAGAATGTCGAAGGCCGCGAGACAGGCCGCCGCCACAGCCGGCGGATGGGACGTCGAGAAGAGAAACGGCCGCGCGCGATGATATAGAAACTCGATCAGATCGCGGCTCCCGCAAACATATCCGCCCAGCACGCCGATCGCTTTCGAAAGCGTGCCCACCTGCACGTCCACCCGGCCGTGCAATCCAAAATGATCCACCGTACCGCGCCCGTTGCGGCCCAGCACGCCCGAGGAATGCGCATCGTCGATCATCATGATGGCGCCGTGCCGCTCGGCGATTTCGACCAGGGCGGGCAACGGTCCGATATCGCCGTCCATCGAAAACACGCCGTCGGTGATCAGCAGTTTGTGGCCGCTCGGCGCCGTCCAGATCCTTGAGGATTTCCGCCGCTCGCGCCGTGTCCTTGTGCGGGAACACGTGAATCTTGGCTTTCGATAACCGGCAGCCGTCGATGATGCTGGCGTGATTCAGCGCGTCGGAAATGATGTGATCCTCCGGCCCCAGAATCGCGGAAACCGTTCCGGCGTTCGCCGCGAAACCCGACTGAAACACCACGCAAGCTTCGGTGTGCTTGAAATCGGCGATCCGTTCCTCCAGCTCCATGTGGATGCTCATGGTCCCGGAAATGGTGCGCACCGCGCCCGATCCCGCGCCGAATTTCTTCGCCGCGTCCACCTGCGCCTCGATCAGTTTGGGATGGTCCGCCAGCCCGAGATAGTTGTTGCTTGCCAGATTGATCACCTCGCGGCCATCGAAGCGCGAAATCGGCTCGCACGGCGATTCGAGCACGCGCAGGCGCTGGTATGAGCCGGCTTTGCGCCAGGCTTCTAGCTGCTCGGTCGAGATAGCCGAGAGGGTTCGCGGTGGTCATGTCCTTCATCCTAACCCCCTTGGCATCCTAACCCCCTTGGCATCCTAACCCCCTTGGCATCCTAACCCCCTTGGCATCCTAACCCCCTTGGCATCCTAACCCCCTTGGCATCCTAACCCCCTTGGCATCCTAACCCGCTTGGTTTTCGAGGAGAAGATGGAATGGCCGATTGGCGCCCCAGCGATAGATTTCAAAATCCCGGTCGAGAGTCAAAATGTCGCCGGTTTCGAGTTCCCCTGCAAGATGAACCAGGCAGGCGTCGGCGAGATCCATCTCGCGGTCGCGATACTTGCGAAACAAGCGCTGCAATGAAGCGGCTGCCTGCGAGAGTTGCAGCGGAATCTGAAACACGGCCGTCCTGACGTTTTCCAGGATTGCTTCAGGGGCTCCGGCTTGGCGACGCAACAAGTAGCAACTCTCGGTGATAACGGCTTCACAGGTGACTAGCGGCGCGGCCGCTTCCGCAATTGCCTTCACGCAAGCAGTATGGTTGCGCTCAGTGCGATCGAGGAGCGCCACAATCACGCCGGTATCCAGCAGGACGGCCCTCAACGCCCAAAACCCCGCAGGTGTTTCTTATTGGATCCGAGATCGGGAAGTCCGGAAGAGAACTTACCTAACCCTACGATTTTGCGGCTCTTGGGCTGGGTCGCCGCCAAAAGACGGATACCCTCCCGGACCACCATAGAGGGGCTCAAGCCCAGTTGATCCACCAGCTTCGCCAGTGTTTTCTCGGTCTCCGCGTCCAGCCTGGCCTGAACAGTCTTCATGCTTCATTGTAGTACAGCGTGAGATCTGTATTACGCTATTCCTAGACGAGCCGATAGATCATAGCATCGTCCACATAGTGTCCGCCGATCACGTTCTTCGTGAAGCGCACGCGCGCCATTCCCTGGCCCGTCGGCATCCCCTTGCGGAACGAACGAATCAGTTCCTGGTTGGGGTCAACCAAAGTGATGAGCAACATAGGCACGGCGGCGGCCTTCTCACCGAGGGCTCGCCGAGCTTCCTGGATCTTCTCATAGATACCCAGTGGCCCAGACCTCGCCCGTTCCGGAGATGCAATTACCAGGCGCCACTCATTGACTTCAGAATCAAAGAGCCACAGCGCAGCCTCGAGAGGTAAGCCCATCGTGTCGAGCTTGGCAATAAGCTGCGCGCCCGCTTCAATCATCTCGGCGCTCAACTGTTCCTTTACCACTGTGTTTTCAGCCACGGCAAAACTCCCGATGTTGTATTCGTGACGGCTTCATACATCTTGCGCGCCAGAGACTCACTAATGAGCAGGTCGTATCGGGCCGCTTCATTCCAGTCTTGAGCAGTGTTCCAATTGCGTACAAAATTAGAATCCCTTCCAGCGAGCGCCTCAAACTCTGATTTCGCTCCCGAAATCGACAATAACTCATCCAAACGGTGTGTGTAGAACGCATTGACCAGCTTGCGATCCGGCACCTCATCCGTGCGAAACTGTCTCGCGACGCAAGCCTTGAGCGCGCACTCGAGGCAATAGCCAAGCAAGTAGTAAGCCGCCGCCCACCGGCCGGAGGCGATAAGAGCTTCCGCGTCTTCCAAGCGAAGCTCGGCGAGTTGCTGGAGCTGTCCCCGGTCCACGTTACTCGCGTGCTCCCGATCATCACCGAACGCTTCCTACCAATTCACCGCTTCTTCAAACGGTAATCCTCGACATCCGGCATCGGAATCAGCTTGCACATCTCAAACAATCGCGACCGCGCCCGCATTCCGATGCGCTCCTCCAGAAAAAACTTGCTATGGATGTCCTCCTGCAAGCCCGAGCCGCGTTTATCGCCCGCTTCCGGATCCCGCAGATTGCTGGTAACGATGGTCGCCTTGCGCGAGTTGCAGCGGTGCGTCACGATCGAGGTGACCGTGTCTTCCACCCAGTCGTTAATACGGCTGGCTCCCACGTCGTCGAGCAACAGGATCTCGGTGTCGAGAGCCGATTGATAGGCTTCGCGATCGCTCGATCCCGAAGCTTTGTCGTAGCCCTTGTGAATCCGCGTGAGCAGCGACTGAAAATCGTAGAAGATCCCTTCGAACCCGCGAGCGATCAGTCCGCGCAAAGCCGCCACCGCCAGGTGCGTCTTGCCGGTCCCCGGAGCTCCCAGGAACAAAAGCCCAGGTTTTGGGCCTTGTGGATATTCGCGGACATAGCCCCGTACCGTGAGCACGACGCTCGCCAGTGCCGATCGCGCTTGCGGATTGCCCGGAGGCAGCATGAAGTTGTCTACCGAGGCGTTTTGGTACAACGGCGGAACTCCAGCGCGCTCTTCCATTCGCTGCTCGCGCCCGGCATCGGCGCACTGGCACTTCTCGGCTCCTGAAATTCCTTCGCGCTCGGTGATCTTCCAACCCGAGCCGCCGCAGATGGGACATGTTTCCACAGCGTTCATTGTGTCTGCCTTACCAACCCAACGGCTTTCCACGGTTCTGCTCGTCCAGCCACTTCTTCAGCGGAGCGAAATAATCCAGAATCGCCGTAGCGTCCATTTGCTCCTGCCCCGTCAGCACCGCCAGAGCTTTGGGCCACGGCTGGCTCTGCCCCATCGCCAGCATCGCGTTGAGACGGTCTCCCGCGGCTTTGCTTTCATAAATGGAGCAGCGATTCAATGCATCCGTGCAGCCGGCGGTCTTCGCCAGCGCCCGGTGAAACTGGAACTGCAAAATGTCCGCCAGAAAATAACGCGCGTAGGGGGTGTTCGCCGGCACATGATACTTCGCGCCCGGGTCGAAATCCGCCTCGCTGCGAGCCACTGGCGGCGCAACGCCCTGATACTGCAGCCGGAGTTTCCACCAGCTCTCATTGTATTTGTCGGGCGGTATTTGCCCCGAAAACACCTGCCAGCGCCACTTGTCGATCATCAACCCAAACGGCAGGAACGCTACTTTCTCCAGCGCCTTGTAAAGCAGCAGTCCAATGTCCTTGGAATTGTCCGGAACGGCCTCCAGCAGCCCGATCTTCTTCAAATACCCGGGCGTCACCGACAACGCGATGGTGTCGCCTATGGCTTCGTGGAATCCGTCGTTGGCGCTGTCGCGGAACAGAAACGGCTGCTGGTCATACGCGCGCTGGTAGAAGTTGTGGCCCAGCTCATGGTGGACGGTGGAGAAATCATCGGCGTTGATCTCGATGCATGCTTTGATCCGGAGATCCTCCACGGAATCGATGTCCCAGGCGCTGGCGTGGCAAACCACGTCGCGATCGCGCGGCTTGACGAACAAGGAACGCTCCCAAAACGTTTTCGGCAGCGGCGCAAATCCGAGCGAAGTAAAGAAACGCTCGCGCATACTTCACCATATCCACCGGTTGTGTTCCCCGGGCCTTCAGAATGGCCGTCAGATCGTAGCCCGGGTCGGCGTCCTTGGGGGCAACCAGCGGATAGATGTTCTCCCATTCCTGCGCCCACATGTTGCCCAGCAGGTGCGCGGGAATCGGCCCGCTGGCTGGAACCAGATTGCCGTATTTCTCTCGCAGCTTCCAGCGCACATAGGCGTGCAGGGAAAGATACAGCGGCTTCACCTGCTCCCAAAGCCGGTCCATTTCCGCGGGGAATGCGCGGCCGGCATGTCATAGTTGGAGCGCCACATCGCGCCCATATCGGCGAAGCCTAATTCACGCGCGCCCTTGTTCCCTAGCTCCACGTACTTTTGGAACAGCGGACGCATGGGAGGCGAAATGCTGTGCCACCCGCGCCAGGCGTCCAGCAATTTCGCCGGATCGGTGCTGGTTGCGAGGATGTCGCTCAATTGATCAATGGCCAGACATTCGTCTTTGGAAGCGCCAGCCGAGGCGCCAGTCCCCGGGCAATACTTGCCGCTGCCGTAGATGCCTTCCATGCGGCTGGCGATCTGCGTCAACTGTTGGGCTTCCTTGGGATCGGAGGGGGCGGCCAGCGTCCAAGGAGAGGCGCAGCAACTGGAACTGGCGCGCCAGATCGTCGGGCATCTTCAGATGGCTGAAGCGCGTGGACTCCTTGGCCAGCTGCATGGTGGCCGCGATCTGATCTTCATCAGCCTTGGCGGCGAGAATCTCGGTGTCGTAGGTGATGAAGGTGGACTTCACCCAATCGGCGCGCGCCTGCTGGACCGAAAGCTCCAGCAGTTTGGACTGTGCGCGCATCGATGAATGTTCTGGCTTCAGCCAGAGTGGCTTAGCCCGAGTGGCGGTTTCGTGGTGTCGGCCAGGCAAAAGCCGGACCCAAGACAAAGAACTGCAACAAGGTTTCGCATCCGGGTGGGCTGGATCTCCTCCGAGCGCTGGCGAACCGAGGCCCGCCTTCCTCATAGTGTACCTTCCCGAATGCGCGTGCGAATGACGATGGATTATGAAAAGGGATTTATTAATGAACCACCGCTGGGCCTTGGCTTGCTTGGGTCCGGAACTCGTACTGGTGGATTTCGATCGCGGCCCGGCCCTTCTTCGGAGCGAACCACGCGGCCGCGCGCCACCAGCTTTAAAGCAACTCTTGCTGTTCAACTGGGCCGGCCAGCTGATGGAAACTTCCAGGCGTCTGCCGGGGAGCAGATAACGATCGGTAGTGAACAGAACACCGTTGCTGCTCATGTTGACCGTCACGCCAATGCCGCTTTCACCTTCCGTGCTGCGTCTTCCGGCTCAAAATCTTGTAACGGACTTCCCGCTCGATGGGAAAACGGTCCGCGCCGCGGCGATCGTCTTTTTCTTTTTCCAAGCTCATGTTTGCTCCCGGCACCAACATGCTGTTGTTTCCTTTCCGTCTTCTTGCACCCCTAGATTGCACTAGCCGGGACGGGTGCTCCTATAGCGGATTCTTCCTAATTTGGACGTGGTACTCGCGTCGAGAAGTGATAGTACCTTGGGGCGGCGTTACCTAGTGGCCATCACTGTGGAGATGGAATGTCCCGCTTCTTCTTGCGGGCGCGGATTTCTTCCAGACGTTCCGCGATGCGCTGCTCCAGCCCGCGCTTGGTGGGCTCGTAAAATCTTGTGCCTGCAAGGGATTCCGGCAGGCACTCCATGTCCGGCAAGGCATCTTCCAGTTTATGGGCGTGCTGGTACCCGGCCCCGTAGCCCCACTGTTTCATGGCTCCGGTGGGAGCGTTTCGCAGGTGAAACGGCACCGGCTCGGCGACCCGCTTCTCCACCGCCTCCATCACTCGGTTGAGCGCCTGGTAAGAAGCGTCGGATTTCGGCGCCACCGAAAGGTAAATGGCCAGCTGCGCCAGCGCCAGATCGCCTTCCGGGATCCCGAGAAAATGGACCGTCTGCATGGCGGCAATGGATTGCTCCAGCGCCCGCGGATCGGCCAGGCCGATGTCTTCGATCGCCATGCGCACCAGCCGCCGGGCGATATACATGCGATCCTCGCCCGATTCCAGCATGCGGCCCAGCCAATACAGCGCGGCATCCACATCGCTCGACCGCACGGATTTGTGCAGCGCCGAAATCAGGTTGAAATGCTCCTCGCCGGCTTTGTCGTAGAGCAACGTCTTGCGCTGCAGCGTGTCCTCGATCGCCTCGGCGCGTAAGCTCGCCGTCTCTGCGCGGCCGCCGCGGCAAGCTCCAGGATGTTGAGCGCGGTGCGGGCATCGCCATTGGCGTAGGTCGCGATTTGCCGCAGCAAATCCTCCGGCGCGCCGATCTTCACCACCGGCAGAGCCCGCTCGAAGCAAACCGAGAATCTCCTCCTCGGTCAGCGGCTTCAGCATGTAGACCTTGGTGCGCGAAAGCAGCGCCGAGATCACTTCAAACGACGGGTTTTCCGTGGTGGCGCCGATCAGGCTGATGTCGCCGCGCTCCACGTAAGGAAGAAACGCATCCTGCTGCGCTTTGTTGAAGCGATGAATCTCGTCGATGAAGATCAGCGTGCGCCTTCCCACGCGGCGATTGCGCTCCGCGTCGGCCATCACCGCTTTGATTTCCTTGATCCCGCTCAATACCGCGCTGAATGGAATGTAGTCGCAATGCGTCAGGCGGGCGATGATTCTCGCCAGCGTGGTTTTGCCGACGCCCGGCGGCCCCCACAGGATGATGGAACCCAGCTGATCGCGCTCGATTTGCATCCGCAGCGGCTTGCCCGGACCCAGGATGTGCTGCTGTCCGACAAATTCTTCGAGCGTCTCCGGGCGCATTCGCTCGGCCAGCGGCCGCTGGCCGTCGTCCTTCAGGCCGGCTGAGTGGATCCGGTTCAAATAAACTCGGCTCAGACGACTCATGAGGCGGCCATCCTTTGCTTGCGTGCGACAAACAGCGCGATACCCGCGGCCAGCGCAGCGTTGAGCGACTCCACGCCCACGGTCGGAATCCGGATCGCGGTGGCTTTATCGCGCAGCCGTTCGCTCACGCCGCGCCCCTCGCTGCCGACGATGATGGCGCACTTCTCGCCCAACTCCACTTCGCCAACGTCGGTGGTGCCCTTGGGCATCAGCGCAAATAGCGCGATCTTGCGTTGTTCGGCCGCGGCCAGAAAAAGCTGCTGATCGAGCGCCGGCCGCCACCGGAACGCGGAAGATGGAACCCGCCGAAGCCCGCAGGCATTTCGGATTGTAAGGGCTGACGGTGCCTTTCAGGAATGCCACGCCGGTGGCGCCGAAAGCCTCCGCCGCGCGCAGAATGGCTCCGGCGTTGCCCGGGTCTTGCAGTCCATCCAGAACCACGGTGAGCGAATGGCCGCGAAATAGCTGATCCACGCTCCATTGCGGCGGCCGCACCAACGCCATCACGCCCTGGCTGGCTTCGGTAGCGGAAAGGCTTCGAAAAATGTCATCCGGCAGCACGTGCATGCGAGTCTTCTTCAGCCCGCGCACATGGCTCTCAACCGCGGCGCGAACCGATTCGGCTGCGAACACGGCCGGAATCTCGCAGTCGCTCCGCAGAGCTTCTTCGAGCAAATGAAAGCTCTCCGCCACCGCTAGACCATCTTCGGTAACGGTGCCGCGCGCAATCGCTTTGCGAACATCTTTCAGCAGCGGATTTCGCGCGCTAAGCAGCATTGGCATACTGTAGATGTGAGGACGCTTGTGACTCGCCCGCCACATCTATCATGAACCAGTTGCTCTTATCATGAAATGGATCGTTGCGATTGCGCTAGCGGCAGCCGCGGCATTCGTGTCGCTGAAGGTGGCACGGGTGGCCCGTGAGATTCAGCAAGAGTCCCTGGTGGATGAAGCTCAGCCCGCCGACGCCATCATCGTGCTCGGCGCGGCAGAGTATCGCGGCCGGCCGTCGCCGGTGCTGGAAGCGCGCTTGAACCATGCCTTGATCCTCTACCTGAAGGGCCTGGCGCCCCGCGTGATCACCACCGGCGGCGCGGGAGGCGATCCGGTTTTTACCGAAGGGTCGGTCGGCCGCGCATATCTTACGCAGCACGGTGTGCCGCCCGAGGCCATCGTTGTGGAGCGCGAGGGCGAAAGCACCGCGCAGAGCGTAGCCGCCGTGGTAGAGATCATGCGCCGCATGAATTTGAGAAGCGCCATCGTGGTCAGTGACGGCTATCACATTTTTCGCGTAAAGAAGATGCTCGAGTCGAGCGGCCTGAAGGTTTACGGATCGCCCCGGCCGTCCATCTCCTCCCGGCGAGTGGCGAGCGCGCTGGCAGGATCTTCGGCAAGCGGTCGGTTATCTTCTGTGGAAAATCGGCATTGCCAGTCTAACTTGTTGTAACTCTGCACTTTGACCCACAGTGTGTGTTAAGTTGGTCCGGTTTCTCCTAAGTCATTTGGCTCTAGTGCTAGACCACATCGAGTACTAACCGAAAGACTACCGTACTAAGCAAATGGTTCTCCGTTCTACGCGGACCCCTTGGAAATTCTGGCACCAAACCGCACTTCGCAGTTCGCAATCTGATATGAATCACTTGCGGTGAAAATTCCTGGTCGATGACTAGGAGCAACTGGCATTGGTCCCTGATTTGCACTGTGTGGTGTTCGGGACCGGGTTGGCTTTAGTAAGTCAGGAGGGGCAAGGAGTTGCGTTTGAAAATGGACAATGAACGCCGGGTTAAATCGAGATATCCGCTCGAGTTGAATGTCCGTTACCAGGCCATTGGGGCGGCCGGCCCGGTTGCCGGGGTTGGACAGACCGTGAATATGAGCAGCAGCGGCATGCTGCTGGCGTGCGCAAGCAACATCCCGGAAGGCACGCGGCTGAAGGTATTTGTTGAGTGGCCCAGCCTTGCTGGATGGGACAACGCCCTTGCAACTCATCACGCTGGGGACAGTGGTGCGGCGTACGCGACATTGGCATCTCCATCGTGTTTGAGAGCTATCAGTTCCGGACCATGAGCCGCGCACGGCAATTCCAACGTCGCCCAAATGCCGGAACAGGTTTCTCCGCCGTACGAGTAGCGCAGCGGCCCCTTTCCTTAGCAAGTCTTCGGCTTGAAGATTTGCGTACGGGCGGCTAAGCGAAAGCCGGGATCGTTCCTTGGTTTGGCGGCCCCTGGGTGGACGTACGGCGTGACGCGGCCCCGGGGTTGATGGGGCGAAGCTTTCCCTCGCACAACTCGAATTCGGTATCGGTGGCCATCTGGATCACCTTGACGATGTAGCCATCCTCGGTTAATCCCTGGCACAAAGCTTCGGCGGTTGCAAAGCCCTTGGCCAAATACAGGGTCCCTGGCAGTTTGGCGAACGCCAGAGGTACAAATAGAAGTTATCGGATGGGCTCGACGGTCCCATCTTAGCGCCCATCGGCCAGACCCTTTGATTCCTGTAGGCCGGTGGACGGAATAGATTACCTAGAGCGCTGTCTTACCTACAGCATGGAGGACAGAAGCGAGCACATCCGTCCTAAGGAATCCGTGTTGTGAGACACGCGGACCCAGGCCACGCGAGCGTGCTCACCCGGCCAGCAGAACAGGCCCACGCCGCCCGCGGCCAGCCGGGCATCGGACCAGTAATCCAGCAAGTTCCCCTGAATGTAGAGCGAGAAGGCGTCACCGCGGACTTCCAAATGCACCCGATACATCGTATCTGACTGAAATCGCTCGGGATATGGCGTGCGAACCGGGCGCGTAGCGTGGCCAGCGATCACCGCATATCGCTCCACCCCGAGCGAAGGCATAGGGCCCGAACCCTGTACAATCAGCTTGGCCGCTTGATAGTCTCGTGAGGAAGCGGCGCGAAAGACCAGTCCCAAACCCTTGGCGTCAATCTGAACCAGCGCGTCCAGATCGTAATCCGTCAGGTGCATGCTCGGCTGAAATAGCGAAAGGGCTGCCCGGATTGACGAATCCGTTCTTATCGTAAGACCAGGTGCTCGCCGAGATTCTCGGCCGCCCCCCAAGCAGTCCAAACCTTGGCTGAAATCGTCAAACAGATCCACCTGCGCCCGTGTCGAGACTCGCTGGCGCAGCCAGTTCCCAGACCTCTGGCTTGGTCCGATGGGACGGCGTTAAGACAACGGCGCCCGCGATCGCCGCCACCGCCAGCAGAGCCGCGAGGATAGAAATGTGCTTGCGCGGCGAGACAAGAGAAGGCTCGGGCGCCAGGTACTGCGAGCAGATTCCGGAGCTGCCGCCAAAGATTCATGCGCTACCTGAGTATCGGAGGAACGAGCCAGGAAAGTAATGGAGTAATCAGCGCGATCTGAGAAAGAATGGACCTGAGTACTCCCGTCAAAGGCATGACTAGCACCCCTGAGATATTGGGATACCCGGGTAGTGCCGAGGCATCGAGACAGTTGTTAGTGCTTGGGCACTTTCGGCGGCTTCAATTTATGGGCCGTTTCGTGCTTCGGTGGCTTTTTGGCCTTGGGATGGGAGGCTGCCTGCGTGCGGCTGGCGGGACGAAGTTTCGTGCGGCTTACGCGATTCAGCTGCATGCGGGCGATGATGTACTACCTCTGGGTGGGCTTGGGCCAGCGTCCCGGATAGAAGCAGCGCGGAACAGGCGATCGCGGATCGAATCAAGGATTCAACTCTCTAGAAGAACAGTTCGGCGGCAATGGCCGGAGTCTTTAGCCACTGCTGATTTCTCCCGCTTTCGCCGATAACTAGGGATAGCTTCCACCCGGGAGGCGCAGAGCATGATCAACTTCAGGCCGTCCAGTGCTTCGGATAACGCCCCCCTTCCTCCGGACGTTGCCGCCGCGACCCCCGAAGAGCATCAGAAACAAATCCCTCTGGTCTGGATCCCGGTAACTCTGGGCGTCGGCCTGGTCATTGCCGCAATCTACCTGGGAGGTAGGATCGTCACCGGACATACACCCCCGAAACCAGCGGTGGTGCAAGTGGCCGCGCCGATAGCAGCCCAACCATTGGCCAAGTCCGAAGTCTCCGAAGCCAAACAGGCCGACGAGCCGCCCGCGGAACCGAAGCCGGTGGAAGCTGAGCCATTGAAAGCTGAGCCGCTCACCGTAGTTACTCCCGACGATGGCATTCCCATGATCACACCGCAGGCCGGGGAACTCTTCATCCAGGTGGGTGCGTTGGATCAGGAAGCCACTCGCCACTTTATCCAACGTCTGCGCAATGAAGAGCTGGAACCCCACGTCGCACTGGGGCCAAAGCCTGAACTAATGCGCGTACTGATCGGCCCGTTTGATAATCGCGATGCTCTCAACGAGAAAAAGGCCCGGTTTGAGCCGAAGGCATCGATAACTTCGTTCGACGGTACTGAGCCTTCACTGCTTAACTAGCGATGCCGCCGCCGCCGAATCCACCGTGCATTCCGCCGGCGAAGCCCGCGTAGCGACGAATCCGCCGCCCATGCGCGCTGAACCAGCGAAACGTCCGCTCAGAAGCGATGGCGCTTGCGCTAACGTGTCCATGTCCCGTGGCAACAAAACCATGGCCGTATCCACGCAAACCATACCCGAATCCGTAGCCATAACCGACCACCCAAGGCGAATAGAACGGCCAGCCAAAAGGACTGTACCAGATTCCATCGCCAGGGATGAATCCGTACATGCTCCCAGTAGGGATTCCAATACCAACCAGGTCCATCCCAATAGGCGCCTCCGCCCACGAAGACCGTCCGGGCGGATTGCATGCTGGCCTCAGCCTCATACTCGGAGCGCAGATTGCTCCAGGCATACAGAGGATCTTGAGCGGCTGGCGACTTTGCGATCGAAATGAGTCGACTTTCCAGGGCCCGCCCAGTGCCAGCTCCCGGCCTTTCTTAAGCTCCATGGTCCGGTCATTTTGCTGCACCATGGCCTGGCCATCGAAGACCTGCACCATACGGGAATCCGCATTGAAGGCGTACAGGCCTTGCTTTTGCCAGCCGGGTGGAGGCTCCATCCATCAGGACCGAGAGGTTGTTGTCCTTGAACAGTTCGGCGACTTCCACGATAGCCTGTCCGCGCAGCACTTCAACGCGCGTGTCGGCCAGACCGGGCGAAATCAACCGGACGGCGCTGTTGTCGCCAACCCTGAGAAACACGCCGGGAGTGAGCAACACCTCCGCCCGGCCCTGCCCGGTCTCCAGCACTTGATTCGGCTCCAGTTGAACCGAACCCATCGACTGCGGAGTGACTGTTTGCCCGGCTACAGTCACTTGTCCTTCCACGTAATTCAACGTTCCTGGGATGGCGCTGCTGGCCGCGGCTGCCGGTATCGCCAAGAGAACAGCAGGCCGCCAGCACCCCAAGCAAGCTTTGTAATGTCGAAACATATGTTTTTCTTTCACTTACCTACTGGTTGGATGTGTGCAGTTGCAACTTGGTTGCATCTGCCCTGATCTCCCAGAGGCGGTAGGAGGGGCTAAGGTAATTAAGGCCAGAACCTTAGGGCAAAACTCGATACTTTCGTTCCCGATCTCCGCCGTTTAACTGGCATGGAGCCACAGGTGCGCGTTAAGTGGCCTGAGCGAAGGCGGCTCGAGAGGGAGAGGACGATCGCGATGAAGAGAAACATGGTTCCACTGCTGGGGATTGCCTTTGTCGTGGCGATCATTTCCACTGGAGTCTTTTACGGATTGTTCGCAGGCAAGCTGCGGTCTTCAAGCGACGTGCCGGGCCATGCCATTGTGGTGGCGGCGCGCGATCTGGATCGCGGAACGGTGCTCCAGGCCGAGCGACCTGCGCGTGTCCGAAGTGCAGGGTGTCTTGGCGGGTTCGTTTTCGAAGCCGGAGGAGGCCGCGGGCGCCACTCTCTTGACGCCCCTGAAAGCCAACGAGCCGTTGCTGGAGGAGCGCGTGTCGCGCGCGGCTTTCCAGAACGGCCGCAACGGGCGGGCCCGGTGCCAGCGGAATGCGCGCGGTCTCCATGCATGTTTTCCAATCGGAAAGCTTGCTGAGCTTGCTGCGGCCCGGATCGCGCGTGGACTGCAGGCGGTGTCGGACCGAAAACGGAACGGTGGAGCTTCGCACGGTGCTCGAGAATGTGCAGGTTCTTGCGGTGAGTGCCGCCGGATGCCAATGGCAATCGTCCGGCCGGCGCCGTGGTGACCGTGTTGACGCAGGCCGCAGGACAGCCGACATGGTGGCGCTGGCCGACGCAGGCGGCCGGATCCGCATGGCGCTGCGAAATCCAGTGGACCAGGGCACCACACGCCGCGCCACTCTCTGGCGCTGGCTGCGCTGTTTTCGGGCAGCAACAAACCGGGAGCCGGACGGCCCGGAAGCAACGGTCCGGCGAGCCGGGCGGCCTGGGATCATCCCATTCAATTGCATGTCCGAGTGCTGAGTGTGAGCGACGGGCGCTGGAAGAATTGCGAGCTGCGAACTTCGGCGAAAGGTCGAACGTCCGGATGCCGCCTGGCGCGTGTCTGCCTTTCGCTCCGGCGATGAAGCCTCGAAACTGATCCACGAGCCTGCAACAAAAACACGAACTGGAAGTGGTTTCGGGCGAGAGGCTGATGGCGGGCGTGGGACGTCCCATCAGCTACCACGCGGGCGCCACAGCCGTATCAGCTTCGCGTGCAGTTCTCGCCCGAATGGCTCGTCCGGCGGCAAGCTGAGCTTGCGAGTGAAACCGCAGATCTGGGCGTGCAAGCGAAACGGCCGTTGCCAGTGACGAATAACGCGAGCTTGCCGCGACACCTCCAGCTTCCTGCTGGAGAGCGAGGCGAACGATCCAGCCGGCGCAAGAAATCGCGGCCCGGCTGTTTCCCGGGCGCTCCTGGGAGCACCAGCACCTGGTCATCTTCGTTTCCACGCCGAACCATCCAGCAGACTTCCCCGGTAGCGGTGGCGCGCACCGATCGGGGGCGGTAGGTGCTGGCGCTTTCCTCCATTCTGGTTTTTCTCACCACCTTCCTGGCGGCCGGGCTGGCCGTGCTCATCGGATGGTTCGCGCTGCAGCGCATGGGCGCCGAGGCGTTGGCCGAAGACATGTCCGACCACCTTCTCGATGAGAGCCCCCGGCTGCTCAAAGACGAATCGTTCAGCACCATCTCGCCGTGGGCCCGGCTGCTCGAGAAATCCGATTTCGTTCGGATCATGCACCGCCATCTGCTGCAGGCGGGGCTCACCTGGTCGGTGGGGCGCGTCACGCTGCTGATGCTACTGGCCAGCAGCGTGGCGCTGGGGTTTGCGATGCAGTTCGAGTGGATCCCCGGCTGGGCGGATCTGCTGATCGCGGTGGCGGTGGCGGCGCTGCCGTATCTCTACATCCTGCGTTGCCGCGCCAAACGCTTCCGGCAATTTGAAGAGAATTTCCCGGACGCGCTGGATTCGCTGGCGCGTTCGCTGCGCGCCGGGCATCCCTTCCCCGCCGCGATGGACATCCTGGCCGAAGAATGCGAGCAGCCCGTGGCGGCCGAAATGCATCAGACCGCGATGGAAGGAAACCTGGGAACGTCCTGGGAGCAAGCCCTCAGCAATCTGGCCGAGCGCATGCCGCTGCTCGAAGTGAGCATGTTCGCGTCCGCCGTCCAACTGCAAAACCGGACCGGCGGAAAGTTGAACGAAGTGCTGGGAACGCTGGCGGAGAACATGCGCGAGTCGGTGGCGCTGAAGGGGGAAGTCCGGGCGCTGGCCGCGCACGGCAAGCTCACCGGCGCTGTGCTGACGGTTCTTCCGCATCGTCATCTCCGCCGTCATGGCGATGGTGAATCCGTCGTATCTCGCCATTTTGATTCACCATCCCTACGGCAAGTATCTGATCGCCGCCGCAGTGGTTTGCCTGGTGGTGGCGCACTTCGTGATTCGCCGGATCGTGGACATCAAGATATGACCGGAGATTTGGGATGGCGCGGGATTCTTCGCCTTCGTTCTGACCGGCGGTGGTGCGTGGCGGGCTACTGCTACCAGCGCCTGGCCGAGCGGCGCGGACGTGGAGGGCTCTGGGCAATTGCTGGCGGGCGAGCGGCCAGCCACTTCGCGCGCGGCCTTCGCGAATCTGTTCCAGTCCATCGGTGAAAATTTTCCCGCCGCCAAGAACGAGCAGAATCCGTATCGCATGCGGCTGACCGCGGCCGGATACCGTTGGCCGTCGGCGTTGCCGATTTTTTACGGAATCAAGTGCGGCAGCGCGTTGTTTTTCGCCGGGGTTGCTCGGAATCGTGGCGCTGCTCTACCAGCACGAACCCTCGCGTCACGCCGCTTCCGATGATTTGCGGACTGGGACTCGGGTTTCTGCTGCCCGACCGCGTACTCGAGTTCGCGCGTGCGCGCCCGTGCCCAACGGCTGCGCAGCGCGATCCCGCCGGCGCTGGATCTGATGGTGCTGGCCATGGAGGCCGGTCAGGCGCTGGATCAATCCATCGCCGACGCCAGCCGCGGCTTGAAGCGCACTACCCGGATTTGAGCGCCGAGTTCGCGCAGCTCTACATGGAGCTGAGAACCGGCAGCACGCCGCGCCGACTCGTTCCGCGCCCTGGCTGCGCGCAACAAGGAACCGGAACTGCGCAAGCTATCGAACCTGCTGATCGACAGCGACCGCTTTGGCGTCAGCATCGGCCCGGCGCTGCGTTCGCACGCCAAATATCTGCGCACGCGGTTTCGCCAGCAAGCCCAGGAGAAGGCCCGAAAAGTCGGCGTGAAGCTGATCTTTCCGGTCTTCTTCCTGATTTTCCCGTCCGTGCTGCTGGTGACGCTCGGCCCAGCCTGCATCATGATGTACCAGCAGTTGAACAGCTTGCTGCAATAGCTCGGGCGTAGCGCTCGTGCTTCTTTCCTTGTCTTCCTTCTTCTTGTCCTTCTTCTTGTCTTTGTTGTCCTTCTTGGGCGCCGGCTTGGCCGCGGGTTCTTTTCCTCGGGTGGCGGAGTGGGTTTCGCCGCTGGCGCAGGCCGTGCACCGGGTTCGGGCCGGCGCGACGGGCGTTGCTTCCTTCGGTCTTTCCGGCGCAGGCTTGGCGCGGTTCGGCGCCGGGCAGCTGGTTCCGGCCGGGCGACTGGCGCGGCGTGCCTTCGGTTTTCGGGCTGCGGCCGCCGGTTTCGGGGCCGGTACTGGCGATGCTGCCAGCGGTGCTGGAGCTGGAGCTGGCTGCGCCGCAGCACCCGATGCTGGCCTTGCGACCGGCGCTGCCGCTGGAGCTCGAGCCTGCACCTGCTTCACCATGGCCGCGCGGGCGGCGGGCTGTCTCTGCCGGATCTGCTGTACCTGATTGGTGTCCAGCGGACGTCCGGCATTGGCCGCCAAGGCCTGCTTGTTTCTGGGCGAACGGAACGGGCGGAGGCGGGGGCGTCCGTTTCGCGACCACTGCGCGGGCTTGCAAAGCGGCCGGGGGCTGCGCCACTTTGGCTCCCGGCGGGGCGACCTGCGTCACACTGGCTCGGGTGGGCGCAACCGCGGCAGTGGCCACCACGGTGCGCTGATTTGAAGCGCTTCTGGCTGCACTACGATGGCGGCCGATTGCACCGGCCTCGCGCTCGACGAACGCAGCCTGTTGCACCGCCATTACGGCGCCCGGCGCGTGCCGATTCACGTAAGTCACATTCGTCACGTTGACGTTCGTTACCGTTGTTGTTCACGATCACCGTATTGGTGACGTTGATGCGATTGAGATAGACCGGGCTGGTGTGATAGGCGGGCACGAAGACCTCCCGCGGCCCGAGCGCAAACCAAGCCACTCCGCCTCCAACCGCGCCACCACCCACCCAAGCCACCAAAGCCGGCGCATATACCGGCCGTTCCGCTACCGGACCAGGCACCCAACCCCAATAGCCGCCCACATATGCCCAGCGGCCGTAGTGGAACGGAGCAAATCCCCAGGGAGAGTCATCCACCCAGGTCCAGCCCCATGGGTCCACCCAAAGCCAGTGGCCATTGTGATAGGGCGCCCATCCGCCCGGCGTACCGTTGGGCACCCACACTGCGCCATATTCCGGAGTGGTTCGCCACGCATCCGTATTGATCCAGGTCCTGATATCCGACCAGCTGCGCGCGAGACGTAGCGCGCCGAAGGCGATTGATCGTCGCTCTGATCGCGGTCCGCGCTCCAGGTGTCCAATTTATCGCGCTGCGGAGCGCCCACGGTCTGATAATTCGGCTGATCGGCGCCTGCTACCACGCACCTGTTGGCCGGCATGGACCGTGAAAGCTTGATTCGGGCCGGTCAGCTCGCCCTCGCCTGCGCGCACGGTCACGATGGTGGCGGATATCGGGTTTGACGTCGATCCGATATTCACCCGGGCGCAGCAGCGAGAATGCCAGGTTGGGCGTGTCCACCTCAAAACTGTCCTGATCGCCGAGATAGCGCAGGCGGACGATCAGCGAGCCTTCAGTCAGGCGGAGCTGCACGTTGGAGTCGTCCAGGTTCAGGAATTCCAGAGAGCTGGCCGTGTTCATTCGCAGCGCCGCATTGCCGATTTGCAGTTCAGCCGTCCCGGCGAAATCCACAAACACGTGATCGCCGGTGGTGAGCGGCCGATTGAAGTCGACCGGAGCCCAGTCGTCCACGCCGCCAGGACGGAACGAAGCCGCTCCGTATACATAACTGAGGCGCGCCACGCGCCCGGGCGGATCGGCTTGCGCCATCAGCAGGCAGGCCGATACCGCCAGCCCGCACACAATTCGATACTTGTTAATTGCATCCCCGTCTCCTTCGACTATCTAAACGCTTGGGCGTCGCACCCCGTTGCAACGCGCGGCATTAAAGTAGCTCTATCTTAGCAAGTGAGAGCATGGCCCGACAGTGGCTACGATGGAAAGCATGGGACGCACTGGCGTTGGACGGACCTGGCCGCTGCTCCTCGTTTGCCGCCCTCCGGGGACAGTAATATGTGGCAGACCGGGCGGGCAGCGCCAACTGCGCCGCGTATCGCGAGATCTGGCTTCGCCCGAGTCTTCCTTCCGGCGCTGGCTCGAACGAACAGAAACCGACACCACCCAACGTGACGTTGGCCACTATACCCCAGGGAGCGCTGCTCGGTGTCTTGCGCTTCGACGGAAACGGATCAGACCGGCGCGGCCAGACCATCCAGGCCGGCGTTTATACGCTGCGCTACGGGATCATGCCGGCCAACGGCAGACATCAAGGAGCAGCGCCGCAACGCGATTTCCTGCTCCTGACATCGGCCGCCGAGGATCGCGATGGGAACGCTACTCCTAGTTTCGACGCTCTACTGGCCATGAGCCGGAAAGTTTTCCCTCGCTCAGTCCGGCTTTTGCCTAAAGAGCCGCGTCTTATTCCGATAAGAAAGACAGGCCGATACGAAAAAGCAGGGAGGCAGAGGCACGAGTGTTAGACGTTCTCATCGTGGATGATTCGGCTGCGATCCGAAAAATCCTGCAGCGGGTGTTGAGGCAGACCGAAGTTCCGATCGGTACCGTGTACGAAGCCGGCGATGGCGTGGAGGCCCTGGAAACGCTGCGCCGCGAGACCATTGGGCTAGTGCTGTCCGACATTAACATGCCGAACATGGACGGCCTGGAGTTCTTGACCAAGATGCGCGCCGAAGAAGTCTGGAAAAGCATCCCGGTTTTGATGGTCTCTACCGAAGGAACCAAGGCCAAGGTATTGGAGGCAGTGGAGCGCGGGGCCTCCGGCTACGTCCGTAAACCGTTCACCGCCGAACAGATCCAGGAGAAGCTGGTGGGGTTGATTTAGCGGCCGCCGCTTCGGGAGACCGCTGAGTAAGAAATCGAGGAAACGATGACAACCCTGATTTCGCAGGACGAATTGGTGCAGGCCATCCGGTCGGCCACCGAGGAGGTGTTCAGTACCATGCTGAATCTGAGTACCACGGCGGGCGAAGTGTTGGTCGAAAAGGAAGAGGCGGGTCCGAGTTCGGGAGTGGTATCGTTGATCGGCCTGGCGGGGTCGTGGGTGGGAACGGGAAGCCTGGCCTGCTCGGCGGGCTGCGCCGCCCGGATCGCATCGGCGTTGCTGGGGGCTCCCTACGGCGCGATCGATGAAGACGTGCTGGACGCCGTGGCGGAAGTGACGAACATGATCATCGGCAACGTGAAAACGGCGCTCGAAAGCAAACTGGGCGCGATGGGCCTGAGCACGCCCACGGTAATTTATGGCAGCAATTTCCAGACGCGCAGTGCCGGTAAGCAAAAGTGGACCGTGGTTCCGTTTGAGCTGGGCGAAGACCGGATGTGCGTGCAGGTTTGCATCGCTCCCAATGAGGACGCGGGCAAGAAGACTACGCGAACAGGATTCCAGATCCCGCATCTGCTGCGCCATTAGACGGGAGGAAGCAGGACGCGCGGTAGTCCCAGTACAATTCCGGTTCTTTCGCCGCCTTCCGTTCTTGTGCCGCTGCCCGTTCGCCGCTAGACTAAACGGGAAGCAATGCGGCGGCTGCACGGTTTTTTAAAGATTTGGCCGGTTCTGGCGTTTCCCTGGTTGTGCCTGGCCGCGGACGATTCCCGCCCCGCCTGCAATTCCGAAAACCACGGACGCATGTGGCCCGAGGCCGCCAACCACGATCCCCAACTCCTGGTGCGCTGCGGTGATCTGCTCATTTGCGTTCGAGGAACCTGGCACTATCGTTGGGAAGCCCCGACCGTCCGAGTAGATCAGTTGGCACGCCAACTGGGCAAAGTCACCGGTCCGAAGTCAAAAGTACCCAAGCCGTCAGTCTGTGAGATTCCATCCGTAGTGCGGGCTGCGGGGCCCGATCAGGCGGCTGCCAACGAAAACTAGTATAGGAATTTGAAGGAGTTCGCACCGGCAGGTGGTGCTATGCTCCTGTTATGGCGACCCTGAGCTACACCACGCCGGGCGGAATCAACGTTACTCGCTTCACCTCCGCCATCCCGTTCAAGAAAGGCCTTGGCCACTTGTTGCACAAGCTGGACCGTTACCGAGGCATTTATCTGTCGTCCGGCTACGAATATCCGGAGCGATATTCGCGCTGGGATGTGGCTTCGGTCTGCCCGCCGATCGAAATCGTGGCTTCTGGACGGGAAATGGAGTTCCGAGCCCTGAACGCGCGCGGAGAAGCGCTGAACCGGATGCTGTATCGCCTGCTCGAAAGCCATCCGCATTGGGAGCAGTTCGGTTTTGAGGGCGCTTCGCTGCAGGGCCGGTTGAAGCCGCTGCCCCGCATTGTTCCCCGAAGAAGAACGCAGCAAACAGCCGTCGGCCTTTTCGATTCTCCGCGCATTGATCGGCGAATTCCACAGCGAGCAGGATTCGAGACTCGCGCTGGTGGGCGCGTTTGGATACGATCTGCTGTTCCAGTTCGACCCCATCGAACTGAAGCTTCCGCGCCACGGAGTGAAAGACCTGCAGCTCTTTCTGTGCGACGACATTTACTACATGGATCGCAAGAAAGAGCAGATCGAGCGCTTTCGTTACGACTTTGAGCTGGGCGATGTTTCCACCGCCGGCCTGGCCCGTACCGGCGCTCCGGCCAGCCGTTCGCCCAAACGTCCGGACAACGAAATCGAGAGCGACCACCAGCCCGAAGAGTACATGGCCAAAGTGGAAACGGTGCGTGAAGGCATGCGCCAGGGCGAATATTACGAAGTGGTCCTGCGGCAAACGTTCCAGGCGAACTATTCCGAGAGCCGCTTCCGCGCTGTTCCAGCGGATTCAGAAGGGCAGCCCCAGCCCCTACGAGTTTTTGCTGCAGCTGGGCGACGAGCAACTGATTGGAGCGTCGCCCGAAATGTTCGTGCGCGTGGAAGGCAACCGCGTAGAGACGTGCCCCATTGCGGGGACCGCGCGCCGCACCGGCGATCCGTTGCGCGACGCCGACAGCATCCGCGAGCTGTTGAACTCCACCAAGGAAGAATCCGAGCTGACCATGTGCAGCGACGTGGATCGCAACGATAAGTCGCGCGTTTCCATTCCAGGATCGGTGAAGGTGATCGGCCGGCGGTTGATCGAATCCTACGCGGGCGTGTTCCACACCGTGGATCACGTGGAGGGCATGCTCCAGCCGGGCTTCGATTCCCTGGATGCGTTTCTTACGCACATGTGGGCCGTGACTATCATGGGCGCGCCGAAGAAAGCCGCGGCGCAGGCCATCGAGGATCTCGAAAAAGACGCGCGCGGCTGGTACGGCGGCGCGGTGGGCATGCTGTCGCTGAACGGCGATATCAATACCGGCATTTTGATCCGCACCGTTCATCTGCGCGATGGAATCGCGCGCTATAGCGCGGGCGCGACGCTGCTCTACGACTCGGTTCCGGAACTGGAAGAACAAGAAACGCGCCTAAAGGCCACCGGATTTTTCCGCTCGTTGCGAGGCGTGAAGAAAGCGGATGCGCCCGAGAGCGCCACGGGCCGCGAGCGGCGACGGCGTCAAATTGCTGCTGGTGGACAACGACGACTGCTTCATCCACACACTGTCCAACTACGCGCGCCAGACCGGCGCCGAAGTGGTGACCTATCGCGCGGGAGTTCCGCACCAGTTGATTCTGGATTTTGCGCCGCACCTGATTCTGATCTCGCCCGGGTCCGGGCCGCCCGTCCGACTTCGGCGTTCCCGATCTGGTGAAGTTTGCCGCGCGCGCGGGCATTCCGTTGTTTGGCGTTTGCCTGGGTCTGCAGGGAATCGTGGAGGCGTTCGGTGGCGAACTGGGCGTGCTGGACTATCCGATGCACGGCAAGCCTTCCACCGTGGTTCATCGCAACCTGGGAGTCTTCGAAGGGCTGCCCGAGCGATTCAAAGTGGGCCGCTATCACTCGTTGTTCGCGCGCAAAGAGACATTTCCCGGCCTGTCTGGAAGTGACGGCCGAGTCCGAGGATGGCGTGATCATGGGAATCCGGCACCGGGAATTGCCGATCGAGGCCGTGCAGTTTCATCCCGGAATCGATCCTGACCTTAGATGGCAATTGCGGTCTTCGATTGATCGAAAACGTGGTGGCTCAGGCCTCGGCATCCCGCACGGTCCATTCTGCTTAGGACCAGCTTCCCAGTACGGTCCGGCCTAGCGGCCTACTATGCTAACCTGGAAGATGATTTCAAAATTAATCATCGGGCTCGCCGGACCGCAAAAGTCGGCAGCCCCAGGAAAAGATTAGTGCAATTCGACTTGTCCGACATCGTATTCCTCGTGGTTGTGCTGTCCATCGCCGTGATGCTGATCAATAGCAGCGGGGGCGGCGGCGGCCATCGCGCGCGGGTGCCGGTGCGCGGCTGAGGCCTGCTAAATCCGCTTGCTGACGCGCGCGGTTCAGAATCCAGTTCTTGATGCCATCAGTGATTGTGATCGGCGGAGGTTTGGCCGGCCTCGCCTCGGCTGCCGCGCTGGGCCAATCCGGATTTCAAGTTGATCTATTTGAGGCCCGCGGATTCCTGGGCGGCCGCGCCACTTCCTATCCCGTTCCGGGCGACACTTCCGAAGTGATCGACAACTGCCAGCATGTACTGCTGCGCTGCTGCGTCAATCTGATGGATTTCTACGGCCGCCTGGGCGTGGCGGACCGGATCCAATTTCACAAGCAATTTTTCTTTATCGAACCCGGGCGGCCGAACGTCGGTGCTGCAGGCCGGAGGGCTTCCCGCGCCGCTGCACTTCACCGGAAGCTTTTTGGATTTGAAGTTTCTCGGGCTGGCCGACAAGATCGCGATCGCGCGCGCGCTGTGGGCCATCCGGCGCGAGCATGGGCGGCGCCAGGATTTGGACCGAATCACCATGCTCGATTGGCTGCGCGAAAAGCGTCAAACCGAGCGCGCCATCCGGCGCTTCTGGAATCAGGTTCTGGTCAGCGCCGTCAATGAAGATCTGGACCGCATGGCCGCCAGCCACGGATTTCAGGTTTTCTGGCTCGGCTTTCTGGCGCGCGCGAATGCCTACGAGATGGGAATTCCGGCCGTGCCGCTGGGCGATCTGTATGGTCCGGAAGGCTGGAATCGCATCCCCAATGTCCGGCTGCATGCGCGCGCGCCGGTGGAGCGAGTGATCGTGGACGACGGCGCGATTCGCGGAGTGATCGCCGCGGGCGAGCGACACTCGGCTGACTACTACGTCTCCGCGTTGCCCTTCGAGCGCCTGCCGGCCGTGATTCCGGAGCTGGATTTGAACCTGGAAGGCTTCGAGCATTCGCCGATCACCGGCATCCACTTGTGGTTCGATCGCAGCATCACCGAGCTGCCGCATGCCACGCTGCTGGATCGCACCATGCAATGGATGTTCAACAAGTCCGGCGGGCGATATGTGCAGTTGGTGGTGAGCGCGTCGCGCAGTCTGGTGGAAATGCCGCGCGCGGAAGTGATTGCGCTGGCGGTGCGCGAGCTGGCCGAGTTTTTCCCTCTCGCCAAAGAGGCGAAGCTCGAAAAGGCGCACGTGGTGAAGGAAATTCGCGCGACTTTTTCCGCGCGCCCGGGTCTGGAGCAAGCGCGGCCCGTGAGCGCGACCAAGTTCGCGAATCTCTTCCTGGCGGGCGATTGGACGCGATCGGGCTGGCCGCCCATCATGGAAGGCGCGGTTCGCAGCGGCTATCTGGCGGCCGAGGCGGTGACGCGCGCGGCCGGTGAAGAGCAGAAGTTTCTGCTGCCCGACATCGCATGAAGACTTATGATGAAGCTATGCGCGCACTGATCCTTTCGCTCGCCCTGCTCTTGCCGCTGCTGGGCGCGGACATGACCACGCTGACGATTTCGGTGAAAAGCCCCGGCGGCAAGCCCGTGGAAGGCGCCAGCGTGATCGTCAAGTTCGTCAAAGGGCGCTCGAAGGCGAAGCTCGGCAAGAAGATCCGGACAGGAATGGGAGCTGCGCACCAACCAGGACGGGTTGGCCAAGATTCCTCCCATACCCACAGGGCACCATCCTGGTGCAGATCATCGCGAAGGACTACCAGACGTTCGGCCAGAACTTCGACGTAGATGAGGAGCAGAAGACGCTCGAAATCAAGCTGAATCCGCCGCAGCCGCAATATTCGGCGCATTAGCCATCAGGCGTAGCGCACGCCCGTCACGGTCGTGGTTCAGCAGGCTCACGATCGTGGTCTAATGCGGCGATGACGTCAATTTCCACGCCGACGTCGCGCGGCAGTTTGGCCGCCTGCACCGTGGATCGCGCGGGCGGATTCTTCGGGAAGTAGCGTTCGTAGATCTGGTTCATCGGCGTGAAATCGCCCATGTCCTTCAGGAACACGGTGGTCTTCAGGACCGAATCGAGCGAAGCGCCGCAGGCTTCGAGAACGGCCTTGATGTTTTCCAACACCCGCTCGGTTTGCGCCGAAATGCCGCCTTCGATCACTTTGTTGCTGGCAGGATCGATCGGCGATCTGCCCGCTCAAGTAAGCCAGGCCCCCATACACCACGGCTTGCGAATAAGGGCCGATGCGCTTTGGGCGCCTTGTCGGTCGAAATGGTTTGTTTCATATCTGCAAAGTCCCTACCAGTTCTTGAACGTTGTCGATGTTTTCTTGTTTCAAGATAATCGTCCAGCTCGCGCGCGATGCGGCAGGGCGCTTCCGGATCCCAGAAGTTCGCCGTGCCCACTTGGACGGCCGCCGCGCCGGCCACCAGAAACTCGGCCGCGTCTTCGCCGCTGCGGATTCCGCCCAGCCCGATCACCGGAATCCGGACCGCCTGGGATGCTTCGTAGACCAAGCGGAGCGCGATGGGCTTGATGGCCGGTCCCGATAGTCCTCCAAAACCCGCGCCGATCCGTGGCCGCCGGGTATGCGCATCGATGGCGAGAGAAACGAACGTGTTCACCAGGCTGATGGCGTCGGCGCCGGCCTGTTCGGCTGCCTGCGCCAGCGGTTCGATGCGCGCCACGTTGGGCGACAATTTGACGATCAAAGGACGCCGGGCCAGTGGCCGGACCAAGCGTTACCAGCTCACTCAAGCAGCGCCGGGATCGCTCGAAAAGTAAATCCCGCCATGCTTGGTGTTGGGACACGAGACGTTCAGCTCATATCCAGCGATGCCTTCGGCGTCTTCTAAGATCGCGGATCACTTCGGCATAGTCCTCGGGCTGATATCCGAATACATTGGCGAAGATCGCGGTCCGCAGATGGCGCAAGGCCGGGAGCTTTTCCGCCACAAAGGCGCGCGCGCCGATGTTCTGCAGGCCGATGGAGTTGATCATGCCGGCTTCGGTTTCCCACAAGCGCGGGGGTGGATTGCCGGCGATCGGCTCGCGGGAAAGTCCTTTGACCACCAGCCCGCCCATCGCGTTCAAGTCGGCAACCGTGGCGAACTCCACGCCGTAGCCGTACGTGCCCGATGCCGCGATGACAGGATTTTCGAGCTGGATGCCGCATAGGCTCGTCCGCTAGGCGACCCATTTCGTCCAAGAATAGCATTGGCACTGTGGCCCGTCACGTCCGTGCCTAGGGCTAATCCCTTATGCAGCAGACCTTAGGAAAGCCGATGGACGAGCATGGCCGAGCCGCCGACAGGCGACCCTATTCTCGCGCGCCCAGGGCCGTTGCGCTCCCTGGCCTCGAAATTCTCGTTGCTTACGGCCGCGCTGGTCTTTTGGGTGATTGCCACCATTCTGGCGTTACGATATTCGCCAGGACACGCTCGGCGTGGGCAAGGGGCTGCTGCTGTTCGCTGATGGTGATGCTGGTGGCAGTCGCGATCGCATGGTTTACCATTCGCCTGGTGGCGCGGCCACTCTCGCAGCTTCAGGCCGGCCTCACATCCGCCGGAAACGGCCGGTTGGAACCAATCCAAGTGAGCCAGACCGGCGACGAGGTGGAGTTTCTCGGTGCAGAGCTTCAACGGTATGATTGTGGCGCTGGCCGCGTCGCAAACAGCGTTGCTGGAGCAGCAGGGGTTGCTCGAAAAAAGAATCCAAGACCGTGCCAATCAACTGGAAGAAGCCACGCTTGCGGTGCAGGCGGCCAGCCAGGCCAAGAGCGAGTATCTTGCCAACCTCTCGCGCGAATTGCGGACCCCAGTGAACGGCGTCATCGGGATGCTGAACATCGCGCTGGATCGGGAAATGAGCCCGGAGCTGGCCGAACAGCTCCAGACAGCGCAGCGTTGCGCCGATTCGTTGCTCTCGTTACTGAACGACATTCTGGACCTCTCAAAGATAGAAGCAGGCAAGATGACGTTGGAGAAGATACCGTTCGATCTGCGAGCGCTGCTGGCGGATTGCATCCAGGCCTATCAGCTCAAAGCCACCGAGAACTCAGTTTTGCTGCGCGCGGAGGTGTCGCCCGATGTGCCACCGGAGATTTCCGGCGATCCGCTGCGAATCCGCCAGATCGTCGCCAATCTGGTCGGCAATGCAGTGAAGTTTACAGAGCACGGATCGGTAGACGTCGAGGTGGGCGGAAATTTCATTCAGCCGGGCCGGTTCCGCTTCAAATCGCAGTGCAGGACAGCGGAACGGGCATTCCAGCCGAGAAGCTGCTGCACATTTTTGATAAGTTCACGCAAGCCGACGGTAGCGTAAGCGGCAAGTCCGGCGGAACGGGTTTGGGCCTGGCCATCACTCGCAGTCTGGTGGAGCTGCACGGGGGTGAGAGTCCAGGTTCAGAGCGAATTGGGCCGGGGAACCACCTTCCGCGTCACGCTCCCCTGCAAAGCCGGCCTACAGGCGGGCGCTCCGCGAGAAACAAATTTGGCGGCGACGGCGCCAGTCACGCCCAGACGTATCTGGCAGCCCCGCGCGAATTCTGGTGGTGGAAGACAATCACGTGAATCAGAAAGTGGTGACGGCGGTGCTGCGCAAGCGCGGGTTTTCCATCGAACTCGCGAACGATGGCCAGGAGGCGCTCAACAAGCTGGAAACAGTGCGGCGCCTTCGATCTGGTATTGATGGACGTGCAAATGCCGGTGCTGGACGGCCTGGAAGCAACGCGGCTGATTCGCAAAGAAGCGCAGCTGGAGAGAGCTTCCCATTATCGCGATGACTGCGCACGCCATGAATGGCGACAAAGAGCGGTGCCTGGAAGCCGGGATGAACGGTTACATCTCCAAACCGGTTCATCCGTCGCTGTTGCTCAGCACGGTGGACGAGTTTCTGCTGCAAAAGACTACTTAACCAAACTACTTAACCAAACTACTTAACCAAACTACTTAACGACAGGTTATTTGGCGCTCTGGCGGATCAGGTTCCAGGTCTCCTCCAAGTCCTCCCATTGCGTAGCAATGTTCCCGATGGCCAGCCGCAGCACGAACCGGCCATTCAACACGGTGTGAGATAAGAACGCCTTCCCGGAGCCGTTAACCGCCTCCAGCAGGGCGCGATTCTCATCATCGGAGCCGCGATAACGAAAACAGATCAGCGAGAAAGGCGTGGGCGCCGCGATCTCGAAATCGGGATGCTCGCGAATTAAGCCGGCCAGCCGCTGCGCGTAATCGATGTGCTTTCGAATCAGCTCGGCGATGCCTTCGCGTCCGTAGTGCCGCATGATGAACCATAGCTTCAGCGCCCGGAAGCGGCGTCCCAGCTGCACGCCGTAATCCATGTAATTCACCGCGCGCGGATCTTCGGCGGTTCGCAGGTATTCGGGCACCAGCGAGAAGGCCCGGCGCAGGATTTCCGGTTTGCGGGTGTAGAACGCGCTCAAGTCCACCGGCGTGAACAGCCATTTGTGCGGATTCACCACCAGCGAATGCGCGCGCCCGGCGCCGTTCGAGGATGGATTGCAGCTCGGGCACCACAGCCGCCGCACCGCCATAGGCCGCGTCCACATGCAGCCAGGCGCCGCACTCTTCAGCGATATCGGCGACCGCATCCACGGGATCGATGCTGGACGTCGACGTGGTGCCAACGGTGGGAACGATGCAGAACGGCCGCTTGCCCGCGCGCTGGTCCGCTGCCACGGTGTCCCGCAACACATCCACGCGCATGCGGAACGCATCGTCCACCGGAATTTTGCGAATGTTGTCCTGGCCGATTCCGAGCGTGATGCCGGCTTTCTCCACCGAGGAGTGCGCCTGCTCGGAGGTGTACATCACCAAGCCCGGCGCGTTGCCCCGCGTGCGCGATTCGGGATCGGCCATTTCGCGCGCCGCCGCGATGGCGTGCAGAGTGCTGATGGAAGCGGTGTCGTAGATGATGCCGAAGAATTCCGCCGGGCAGACCCATCCACTGGCGCAGCCATCCGAGCGTCACTTGTTCCAGTTCCGTCAGCGCGGGGCAGCTCTTCCACAGCATGCCGTTGACGTTGAGGCCGGCCGCCAGCATCTCCGCGAGAATGCCCGGATGCGAGGCCGAAATGGCGAAGTAGGCGAAAAAGCGCGGATGGTTCCAATGCGTCAAGCGCGGGAACGATGGAGCGCTCGAAAGTCTTCGAGGATGGCATCCATCGGCTCGCCGCGATCGGGCGCGTGCGCGCGGCAGACGATCCACCAAATCGCCCGGCTTGCATGTCCGGCAACACCGGATACTGCCGGATGTCTTCCAGGTAGTCGCCGATCCAGTCCACCACCTGATGCCCGTAACGCCGGAATTCTTCGTTGTCCACTGGGTTTAGGTTACCTTGAAAATCGCGCGCCTTCCATTACAACCGTCTGTTACAATCACCGTGCATGTTTGGTAGGGTTCTGGTCGCCAATCGTGGCGAGATCGCCGTGCGCATCATTCGCGCGCTGCGCGAGATGAAGATCCGCAGCATCGCGGTCTTTTCGGATGCCGATCGCGGCGCGCTGCACGTTCGCCTGGCGGACGAAGCCGAGCACATCGGGCCCGCGCCATCGGCTGAAAGCTATCTGCGCATGGATCGGATTCTCGAAGCGGCCAAGAAGCACGGTGCCGATGCGATCCATCCCGGCTACGGCTTCTTGAGCGAGAACGCCGGATTCGCCGCGGCATGCGCGGAAGCGGGCATCGTCTTCATTGGACCTTCGCCGGAGTCGATTCGGCGTCTGGGATCGAAGACGGCGGCGCGCATTCTGGCGAAACAAGCGGGCGCTCCGGTGGTGCCCGGCAGCGAAGAGCCGGCCACCAATATCGATCGCGCGCGTGAGTTGGCGCGCGAGATCGGCTACCCGGTTTTGCTTAAAGCCGCGGCGGGCGGCGGTGGCAAGGGCATGCGGCGCGTCAACGCTGAAGACGAGCTGGAATCGGCCATTCGAGACGCGTCTAGCGAAGCGGAGCGGGCGTTTCAGAACGGCGAAGTTTACATCGAGAAGGTGATCGAAAAGCCGCGCCACATCGAGATTCAGATCGCGGGCGATCATTACGGAAACCTGGTGCACTTGGGCGAGCGCGAATGCTCCCTGCAGCGGCGGCATCAAAAGATCGTCGAGGAGTGCCCGTCGCCCTTCGTTGCCAGGCATCCCGAGATGCGAGCGGCCATGGGCGAAGCGGCGCTGAAGATTGCTCGCGCTGCCGGGTACGACAACCTGGGGACGGTTGAATTTCTGGCCGACCGATCGCGGGAACTTCTATTTCCTGGAGGTGAACACGCGTCTGCAGGTGGAGCATCCGGTAACGGAGCTGGTTACCGGATACGATCTGGTGCAACTGCAGTTGCGGATCGCCGCCGGTGAAGCGCTGCCATTCACGCAGAAGGATGTCGCCTGGCGGGGGTGGGCGATGGAATGCCGTATTTGCGCCGAAGATCCCGAGAACCAGTTTTTTCCTTCGCCCGGCAGAATCGGCCAACTGCGCGAGCCCAGCGGGCCGGGCGTCCGGCTGGATTCCGGCGTCTATCCCGGTTGGACCGTCCCGTTGGAATACGACCCATTGCTTGCGAAGCTGGTGACTTGGGCGCCGGACCGGAATACAGCCATCGAACGATTGCAGCGCGCGCTGAGCGAGTACGCGATCGCCGGCATCCAGACGAATATCGCGTTCTTTCGCGAAATCCTGGATGACGCCGAGTTTCTCGCGGGCAATCTTTCCACCGAATTTGTCGCCGATTTCATGGCGAGACGAAAGCCTCGGGTTCATCCGACGGCCGAGCTCGAACGTGGCCGTCGCGCTGGCTGCGCTGGCGCACTTCCAGAATGCGCGCGAGCGCGCCACGGTCGCATCGAAAGCGGACGCCAGCCGCTGGTTGACGGCAGGGCGAGGCCAGCTCTTCCGATGAAGTGGCAAGTAGCGGTGGATGGCCGCACAATCGAAATTGATTCCGAGCAACTGGCTTCAGTCAAGCAAGTAGAGCCGGGCGTTTATTCGGTACTGCTGGACGGCGCGAGCTACGAGATTCGCTTGATCGAAACATCGCAAGGGTTGAGCGCGGAAGTGGCCGGGCGGCGGTTCTCGGTGGAGGTACGCGACCCTCGCGACACCAGCCGAGGCTCCCGCGCATCCGTCGGATCGGGGCGGCAGAACGTAACCGCGCCGATGCCCGGCAAAGTGGTGCGCGTGCTGGTGAACGTGGGAGACGCGGTGGAGGTGGGACAAGGCTTGGTGGTAGTGGAAGCGATGAAGATGCAAAACGAGATGAAGGCATCCCGTCCCGGCCGGGTGATGGAGATTCGCGCCAGCGCCGGCGAGACCGTGGGCGCGGGCGAAACGCTGCTGATTTTGGAATAACTTTGTTGTTGCAATAGATTCTGGGAGAATGGGAGGTTGCTCCCTTTTGCGAGGTACTGTTAAGTGAGCCGTAGCCGAAGCTGGCTCGCCATTCTTCTGGTCGGCGCGGCCGTGATCGTGATTTGGGTCGCCACGAAAAAAGCAGCGCCGCCGGAAGTGGAGTTTGTCAAAGTCACGCGCGAGACGCTGATCAGTTCGCTCAGCACCAACGGCAAAGTAGAGCCGATCGAGTGGATGCCGGTGCGCTCGGAACGCTCGGGAGTGATTACGCGGGTTTTGGTCAGCCGCGGCCAGCACGTGACGAAAGGCCAGCCGCTGGTGGAGCTGGACACGCGCGTTGCGGGCGCGGATCTGGCGAAAGCGCAGGCCGCCATTCAGGAAGCCAAGGCGCAGCAGCAGGTGCTGAACGCAGGGCGGGCGCGATCGCGGAGCGCCAGGAGATCGACGCGGATCTGTCGCGAGCGCGGCTGGATCTGGAGGCGGCGCAGAAGAACTTATCAGGCGCTGGAACGGCTGGTGGCGAAGCAGGCGGCCACGCGCCAGGAATTGGATTCGGCCCGCCAGCTTGTCGGATCAACTCCAGCTGAGAATCCAGTCGCTCGAAAAAAGCAAAGCCGCGCTCGTCACCGGCAACGACCAGGAAATTGCCAAGGCCACGGTGCAGGAGGCGAGTCCGCCGCCGACGGTGGCGCAGAGCAATCTGGATCTCAGCATCATTCGCGCGCCGATGGACGGAACGGTGTACGACTTCGATTTGAAGCAGGGCTCGTACGTCAATCCCGGCGATGCGATCGCAAAAGTAGGCAAGCTCGATCGCGTGCGGGTGACGGTTTACGTCGATGAGCCCGACCTCGGCAAGGTTCGCGAAGGGGAGCCGGTGATCATCACCTGGGACGCGCTGCCGGGGCATCAATGGAAGGGCACAAGTGGACAAACTGCCGACGCAGATCGTGCCGTTCGGGACGCGCCAGGTGGGCGAGGTGGGATGCATCATCGAGAATCCGGATCGCGATCTGCTGCCCAACGCCAACATTAACGCGGACATTCAGGCGACCGTGGTGGAAAACGCGCTCGCCATTCCGAAGGAAGCGATCCGGCGGCAGGGCTCCGTGACTGGCGTCCTGTTGCTCGAGGGCGATCGCGTGGAGTGGCGCAAAGTGAGCTTGGGTATTTCGACCTATACCAAGTCGCAGGTGCTTTCAGGATTGAGCGAAGGCGACGCCGGCGCGCTGCCGTCGGAGAAGCCGATCCAGAGCGGGTCGCGGGTGCAGCCGGTGTTTCAGTAGCTCAGATCAGGCGCCCATCAGATTGGCGCTTCGTTCAAACTTGAAATGAACTTGATTCCCGGAACGTTCTTCTTACTTAACCGGCCGTCGTTCGTGATGAACAGATCAATCTCCGCAGCGGCGGCGCAGGCCAATTGAATGGCGTCCGCGGGATGAATGGCACGATCCTGGCGGATAGCGGCGTACGCCTCCGACGCATCCAAGTCAAACGTCGAAACGGTTACTTGCGGACCGCTTAAGAATGCTCGATATCGATTCGCCAGCAGCTTATCGCCCGTCGAAAGCGGCTTTACCAGGATTTCGCCGATTGTCATGGCGCTAGTAAAGAGCCGATCGTTTCGTTGAAGCATTCTGCGACGCAGATCTTTCACCACGGAACCGAATGAGGGGCTGCCTTCCAGCAGATAAATGAAAAGGTTCGTATCCCAAAAGATGTTCGCCAAACGAATTCCTATCCAAAACAGCTTTCGGACCTGGAGACGAAGTCCTCGGAAGCCACGGCGTTATTTCGCGGCTCCCTTAGCTCCGTACCAATTGGCCCGAAGATCCTGAACATAGTCGTCGGCGTTGGTATCGGCCCAAATCTCTTTCCCGACTCCCCACATCTGCAGGATAGGATCGTCTTCCTCGCTCGTCGCAGTCGGCTTCCTGCTGTATTCGCCTTCGTACCAGTCCAGAAGGTAGTGGTATTTCGCTGGCAATTCGTCTCGCTCAGGAATAATCTTTCCCTTCCGAGCCGGATGGGCCACGTCCGTTGGCCGATAGAGACGATAAGTGTCGTTGCCGAGTTTGTAAAACATCCGATACTTCGCGGAGTTTGGTTCGGCATTGGCCACATTGTGCAAGTATATGTGTACCTGGACACCGGGCCGTAACTCTGGGCTGGCTTGTTCCGCCTTTACGCGATCAAGAATTTCCTTAGCCGAAAAAGACTCTCGATCCGGGTGCTCATACTGCAGAAGCGCAAGAGCCAGCCAAGCCTCATCCGCGACTCGGATTGATTTCTCTGAAGTTTCCATGGCCAAGCCTCCATGACCATGTATAACATGGTAATCATGGTTATGTCAATGGAACCTTGATTACTGGTACAACCTGCGATCTCGCCGCATGAACGCCGGCACCTCGATATCATCCACCGGCATGGCCATCGGCGCGGCTTCCTCGATCTCGGGTTCTTCAGCCGGCTCGGGCGGCAACTCGCGGAAGAGCGATGATCCGGAGCTCAATCCGCTGCTGAAGAGCGGCTCCGTCACCGGAACCGCAGGCGCCGGAAGAGGTGGCGGCGGTGCGTTCTCAAAAACAATCGGTTCGACGTACGCCGAAGCCGAGGCCGCCGCGGTGGCCCGACGAGCCAGTTGCGGCAAGTTATCGCGCTGGAAGCCGGTGGCGATCACGGTGATCTTCACCGTGTCCTTCAGCGCCTTCGTTCATCACCACGCCGAAGTTGATCTGCGCGTCTTCATTGGCCGTGGCGCCGCGAATCAGGGAGCAGGCTTCGTTCACATCGTGCAGGCTCAGTTTGCTCGATCCGGTGATGTTGATCAGCACGCCGCGCGCGCCCTTCACGCCGCCTTCTTCCATCAGCGGCGAACTGATGGCCTGGCGAGCGGCTTCAATGGACGCGTTCTCGCCGGATGCCGACGCGGTGCCCATCATCGCGTAGCCCATGCCGAGCATGATGGCGCGGATGTCGGAGAAATCGCGGTTGATCAGGCCGGGCGTGGTGATGATGTCGCTGATGCCCTGCACGGCCTGGCGCAGAATGTCGTCGGCGATGCGGAACGCCTCGAAGAAGCTGGTGCCGCGCGGGACCAGTTCGAGCAGCCGGTCGTTCGGAACCGTGATCACGGTGTCCACCGTGCCGCCCAGTTCGGAAAGGCCGCGATCGGCCTGCTTCATGCGGCGCGGGCCTTCGAAGGCGAAAGGCTTGGTGACCACCGCGACGGTGAGCGCGTTCAGTTCCTTGGCCAGCGACGCCACCACGGGCGCGGCGCCGGTGCCGGTGCCGCCGCCCAGTCCCGCCGTGACGAACACCATGTCGGCGCCTTCCAGAACTTCGATGATGCGCTCGGTGTCCTCCAGCGCCGCCTGCCGGCCGAGCCCCGGATCGGAGCCCGCGCCCAGACCGTTGGTCACTTTGGAGCCGATGGCGAGCTTGTTGGGCACTTGCGACGCATTCAGCGCCTGGACGTCGGTGTTCAGGATGTGAAATTCCACGCCCTGCAGGCCTTCGTTCATCATGCGGGCGACGGCATTCGAACCGCCGCCGCCCACTCCCACCACTTTGATCTTGGTGCCAGCGAGAACTTCTTCCTGTATGGCGAACTTCAATGCGTCCATTCGAAAGCCTCCTGTCGTGATCGTCATGACTCCTGAGGAACCACCTGGACCTCATCGGAACAACATCCCCATCAGACCGGGAGCTCTGCGTTTCGTCTCCCGATTGGTTTTCAACCGCGCCGAGTACCGCGCCAATCCCGCGGCGGTGGCCCACAGGGGATTCGAAAGATCGTCCGGCAAATCCTGGATGCCCTCGGGAATCGCGTTGCGCGCCGGGCAGTTCAGCACGCGCTCGGCCATGTCGCACATGCCGTTCAGCATCGCTCCGCCGCCGGCCAATATGACGCCTTCCAGGAGTTTCTGATCCATCCCGATGGTCACCAATTCCGAACCCACGTGGATGAAAAGCTCTTCGGCGCGCGCTTCCAGAATTTCGTTCAACTGCTTGCGCGGGGCTTCGCGCGGCATGCGTCCCTCGTTCGATGGAACCTCGATGTAGCTGTTGTCGGAGGTGAGGCCCAGCATCGCGCAGCCGTATTCCAGCTTCAGACGCTCGGCATCGTTATATTGCACCGTCAAGCCCACCGCCACATCGCGCGTGAAGTGATCCGCCGAAATCGCCAGGCTGCGCGCCAGCAACACCGCTTCGCCGTCGTACACCACCAAGTCCGTCGAGTGCTTGCCGATGTCCACCACGGCCACGCCGCGATTGCGATCGTCGCGGTTGACGGCGGCGTAGGCCGTGGCCACCGGCTCAAACATGGTCTCCTCGACGGCATACGATGCCTGGTGCACGGCGTGCAGAATGGCGTCGTGCTCCTGCTCCGAACAGGTGATGATGTGGACGTTGGCTTCCAGGCGCGAACAGATGGATCCGCGCGGATAGCGCTTGCCGGCACGGCCGTCCAGCGTGAAATCCTGCGGGAACAAGTGCAGGATGATGCGATCTTCTTCCAGACGCACTTGCTCGCTGCGCTCCACCGCGTACGCCATGTCGTCGATGGTCACCGGGCGCGGCCGGCCGAATTCGTAGATGCCCCGGCTGTTGCATCCTTCGACGCTCGAGCCGCCGATGCCCACCACCAGCGCATCCACCGAGACTCGCGCTTGCGCCTCGGCTTCGCGCACGGCTGCGCGGACACAGGTGGTGACGGCCTGCTGATCGGCTAATCGGCCCTTGCTCCAGCCGTCGGATGGAACCTCGCTGTGCCCGGCATAGCGCAGGCGGCCGTCTTCCAGCAGCAGGATGAGACAGCGAGTGGACGCGCTTCCGAGATCCAGCCCAACCGCGAGTCTGAGATTTATCGGGCATCGCGCGACGCCTCCAAACCAGTGATGCGATCGTCGAGCCGCAGATCGAACGACGTCGCCTGCGGCATTTTGCGATGAATGTCCGGATAATGGTCCAGGAAGTTCCTGAGCCTGGAAGAAAAGTTGCGATCGCCCAGCATCAGGGACACGGCGCCGCCGCCGGCTTGTTCGGTGATCTTCAAGTCGTCCAGGTCGGTGGCATCCACTTCGGAGACGTTGTCGGCGAGCGGGCCCAGCTCCTTCATCAGCCGCTGCATGCGCCGCACGCGAATGCCGCGCTTTTCCTGGCTCTCGCCGCCCATCACTCCGGCCAGAACGGGAAGCTGGAACGACGGCCTTCGGCGGGAGGATCCAGAATAACGCCTTCGTCGTCGATGAGCGCCCAGCGCACCATGCTCTCGGCGGGCAGTTTGATGAACGCCGCGGGCTTTCGCTCCGCGATCTGCACGATCACGCGATTCGGCCAGATCCTGGCGACGGAAGCGTCATGCACCCAGCGGACGCCGAGCAGCGTCTTGCGCCGCGTGGCGAGCGGAAACAGGTACAGGCTGCGGCCGTAGTCCGGCTCAAAGAGCCGCAGGATTTGCTGGCGCGATGCGTACTTCACGCCGTGCAGCTCCAGGTTCGGGCTTTCCAGTCCATAGTCGGCGGGGCCCGGCAGAAAGAAGCGCGGATCGCGAATCAGAAAGCGCTCGAAACTTTCCGACGCGTAGATGCAGCCGCTGAGCACCACTCCAACCGCGATCGCGATGCCGGCGTAGCGCAGCAGAATGCGCATGGCTGGAGTGCGCCGCTTTCTTCGAGCTGGCTTCGACTGCTGGATTCGGACGGCACTTACGCAGCCTCCCGAAGCTTTTCCAGAATGCGATCGCCGGCCTGCCAGACATTGCCTGCGCCGAGAGTCAGAACGGCATCCTGGTCGCGCACTTTTTCAAGGACCGCGTCGACGGTTTGCGGGATGGTCCCGGTATAGTGGACGCAGCGATGCCCGAAATCCCGAATCCGATCGGCCAGCGCCTGGCCGGTGATGCCTTCGATGGGCGCTTCCGAAGCGGCGTAGATATCGAGCACGTAGACCACGTCGGCCTGATGAAAGCTTTTCGCGAACTCGTCCATCAAGTGCTGGGTGCGCGTGTAGCGATGCGGCTGGAACACGGCGTGAATGCGCCGAAACTTGCACAGCTGCGCGGCGGCCAGCGTGGCGCGGATCTCGGTGGGATGATGGCCGTAGTCGTCGATCACCGTGACGCCGCGCGCCTGGCCGCGCATCTGAAAGCGGCGATCCACGCCGGAATAGCTGGCCAGGGCTTCGCGAATCGACTCCAGCTTGATGTCCAGCTCCAGGCCCACCGCGATGGCGGCGGTGGCATTCAGCACGTTGTGAACGCCGGGCACGCGCAAGTGAAACGTTCCCAAATCGTGGCCGCGCGTTCGAACCGAGAACCGGCTCTCAAAGGCGCCGCAGTCGACGTCTGCGATTTGCAGCGTGGCTTGCTGGCTGCGCCCGTAGGTGATCGACGCGGCGATTCACCAGCGGAAGAAGCTGCTGGACGTTTTCGTCGTCCAGGCACAGGATGGCCGCGCCGTAGAACGGCACCTTTTGGACGAACTCGAGGAACGCGGCGCGGATCTCGTCGATGGACGGATAGTGATCCAGATGTTCGCGATCGATGTTGGTGACCACGGCCAGGATCGGGCTGAGCTTCAGGAACGACCCGTCGCTTTCGTCCGATTCCACCACCAGGAAATCGCTCTGTCCCACGCGCGCGTTGGAGCCGCCCATGGACGCGGCCTTCCCGCCCACCACCACCGTGGGATCCAGGCCGGCGTCATTCAGGATGGTGGCGGTCATGGAGGTGGTGGTGGTTTTGCCGTGGCTGCCGGCGATCGCGATGCCGTATTTCAGCCGCATCAGCTCGGCCAGCAGTTCGCCGCGCGGGATCACGGGAATCTGCAGGCGGCGCGCTTCCTGCACTTCGGGATTGGCGGCGTCGACGGCGGAACTCACCACCAGCGCCTTGGCGCCGGTGACGTTGGCGGCCGCGTGACCTTCGTAGATGCGCGCGCCGAGCGACGCCAGACGCTCGGTGGTGGGGCTCAGCTTCAGGTCCGAGCCGCTGATCTGATATCCCAGATTCAGCAGCACCTCGGCGATGCCGCTCATGCCAATGCCGCCGATCCCGGCGAAGTGCAGGTGTTGCGGCTTAAAAAACATTTTAATCTTGTATTGTTTCGGCTTTCAAGAGCAATGTCAACGGGTGATCGCTTCTTCCAGCACATTCGGCCGCGCGTCCGCGCCGCATCGGGATGCGCGAAACGTCCGCGCCCGCTCTCCCATGCGATGTAACAATTCGGGATGCGTGCGCAGTTTCTCCACTTCTTCAAACAGCCGTCCGCCATCCATTTCGCCGATCGAGCACCAGCACCGACGCCCCGGCCTTCTGGAACGCTTCCGCATTGCGCAGCTGATGCTGGTCGGCGGCGGTGGGCAAAGGAACCAGGATGGACGGCTTGCCGGCGGCCGCCAATTCCGCCACCGCGCCCGCTCCCGCGCGGCAAATCACCAGGTCGGCGCGCGCAAACGCCGCCGGGCATATCGTCGATGAACGGCGCCACTTCGCCCTCCATTCCGCTTTCGGCGAATTTCTGCGCCAGCACCGCGTAGGCAGCGGTGCCGGTCTGATGAATGAAGCGAACGGGAAACCGAGCCTCGCGAAAATAACTCCAGCTTCCGCGCGCGGCTTCGTTCAACGTCCGCGATCCCTGGCTGCCGCCGGTGATCAGGATGGTCAGCTTGGCGTCGCGCGGCTTGGGAGCGATCTTGAAGAATTCCGGACCGGACGGGCAGCCCCGTGATCTCCGATTTTCCGGGCGGGAAGAAGCGCGCGGCATCGGGAAAACTCAACAGCGCGCGGCGGACACAGCGGCCGATCTTGCGATTGGTCAGGCCCGGCATGGCGTTCGGCTCCATCACCACCAGCGGCGATTTTTTCCACAGCGCGGCCAGCACCACCGGACCCGCGGCATAGCCGCCCAGGCTGAACACCGCCGCCGGCTGATGCTTGTCGAGCAACTGCATGGAACGCAGCACGCTGAACGGAAGTTGCGCGAGCGAGCGAATGGTCCGCATGCACGCCGACGCGGTTCAATCCGCCGATCTCGATGAACTCGAGCGGAAAACCGGCCGGCGGCACCAGTTTGGCCTCGAAGCCGTTGCGCGTGCCGATGAAGACGGATTGATGGCCGTCGGCTTCGAGCTCTCGCGCCACCGCGAGCAGCGGCATCACGTGCCCGCCCGTTCCTCCGCCGGCCATCACGATGGTCGCCATCGCCTTTCCATGTTCAATAGCCCGAGTGCTCGCTCACGCTCAGCAGCATTCCCAGGCAGATGAGCGTGCTCATCAGCGAACTGCCGCCCGCGCTGATCATCGGAAGCGGAATGCCTTTGGTGGGTCCCATGCCGAGCACGACACTCATATTGATCAGCGCCTGAATCACGATGGACGAAGTTACGCCCAGCGCCAGGTAGCGTCCGAAGTCGTCGTTCGCCACCCAATACAGTTGGCACCCGCGCCACAGAATGACCAGGAATCCCGCGAGAATCGCGCCGCAACCCCATAGCCCCAGCTCTTCGCCGACCACCGCATAGATAAAGTCGGTGTGCGCTTCCGGCAGATACAGGATCTTCTGCTTGCCTTGCATGAGGCCCAGGCCGAGCGGTCCGCCGCTGCCGATGGCGATTTTCGACTGCCGCACCTGGTAGCCCGCGTCGCGCGTGGTGATCGATTGGCTGAGTATTTCTTGATCTTGCCGTCGGGATCGACCATGTCGATCATATTTGTACTCAGGATCGAAGAATCCGACGATGCGCGCCATGCGATAAGGCTTCGACAGCAACGAATCCGACGGCAATCAGCGCCCCTACCGCCAGCGCCGCGAGCACGAATTTTCGCTCCAGCCCCGCGACGTAGAACACCACCGCCGCGGGAACAATCAGAACGATGGCCGTGCCTAAATCGCCCAGGCCCACCGTCGCCGCCAGCACCGCCAGCGCCAGCGAGGCCGCGACAATGGTCCGCCGGGTGTTGATGGCTTCCCGCTTCTGCGTAACAAAGTAGGCGAAGAAGATGATCAGCGCGGGCTTGGCGAATTCCGACGGCTGCAGCGTCCCGACGCCTTGCAAGCCGGAACCAGCGATGCGTTTTGCTGTCGAGGAAGAACACCAGCAGTTGCAGGAACAGCACCATGCCGAGCGATCCGAAGGCCCAGCCGGGACTCTGCAGCATGCGGTAATCGCGCCGCTTGAAGAACATCAGCGCGACGAAGGAAACCGCCGCCCAGACCAGCTGGTGGCCGGCGTAGTAGAAGCTGGAATTGATGTGCGGATTCAGTTCGCGCCGTCACCGACGAAGCGCTGTAGATCATCACCAGGCCGGCGCCGACCATGGCGACGACGGTTCCAAACAGCAGCCAATCGGATTTCAATTGTTGCGCCACTACTCGTCTTCCTTTCGCCAAAGCGTTCACCAGATCCTTAAACACGCGGCCGCGATGCTCGTAACTATCGAACTGATCGAAGCTGGAGCAGGCGGGAGCTAGCAGCACCGTGTCGCCGGGAACAGCCGAGCGCGACGCTTTGTCGATGGCGGCGGCGAGCGTTCCGCATTGAATGACGGGTACGGAAACGTCACCCAAATGCCGCGCGATCTTGGAAGCCGCGGCGCCAATCAATAGCGCGGCACGAGCTTTCGCGCGCAAAGGCTCGCGCAGAACTGTGTAATCGCTGTCTTTGTCTTTGCCGCCCAGGATGATCCAAAGGCCGCCGGGGAACGCGTCGATGGCTTTGAGCGTCGCGTCCACGCTGGTGGCTTTGGAATCGTTGTAAGTAGTGCCACGCCGTCGATATCGCGGACAAATTCCAGGCGATGCTCGCACCGGGCGAAGGTGCGGCGGCCGCGGCGATCTTTGTGACGAGCCGCGCCGGCACGATCGGCACGATCGGAGCCGCCGCCATCACGTTTTCGATAGTTGTGACGGCCGCGCAGGCGAAGATCTGTTGACGATCGAGCAAGCGTTCGCCGTCCAATGTGAATGACGTCGCCATCTCGAGCCAGGCACCCGGATTGCCGTGGTGCGTGCCGCTGAACCAGACGGTCTTGCAGCGCGTGTCGCGGCTGAATTCACCAGCACCGGGTCGTCGGCGTTCAGCACCGCAAGATCGCCGGCCTGCTGCGTCTCAAACAGCCGCGCTTTGGCGTTCGCATAATTCTCGAACGTGTGATGCCGGTCCAGATGATTCTGCGTCACGTTCAGACATGCCGCGATCTGGGCGCGAAAAGTCTCGATAGTCTCCAGTTGAAAGCTCGAAAGCTCCAGCACGTTCCATTGATCCGGCCGCGACGTTTCCACCATCTCGGCCGGCGCGGTTCCGATGTTGCCACCCACCTGGCACGCGATCTCCGATTCTCGAAGAATATGCCCGGTCAGCGCCGTGGTGGTGGTCTTTCCGTTGCGTGCCTGTGATGCCGATGTTCGGCCCTTGCAGAAATGGCGCCGCCAGTTCCAGTTCTCCGATCACCGGAACGCCGCGCGCGCGCACCGGGGCGAGCAGCTCGAGATCCGCCGGCACGCCCGGTGAAATCACCACCAGCTCCGCGTCGCGAAACGCCGCTTCGTTCTGAGGTTCCACTGTCACGCCTTCCATCTCGCCCGTCTGCTTTTCATCCACTGCTCGAACGATCGGGCCCGTTCTGGCGCAGAAGCCTGATCGCCGCCACGCCGGAACGGCCCATTCCCACCACAACAACTCGCGTACCCTGCAACTGTCCGCATCGCCGCTCACCGCAGCTTCAACGTCGTCAGCGCGAACAGCGCCATCACCAATCCCGCGATCCAAAAGCGCGTGATGATTTTCGACTCTTGCCAGCCCAGCGCTTCGAAATGATGATGGATCGGCGCCATCTTGAAGATCCGCTTCTTGCGCAGCTTATAGCTGCCCACTTGCAGAATCACCGACAGCGCTTCGATCACATAGACGCCGCCGATGAAGATCAGCAGAATCTCCTGCTTGATCAAAACCGCCACCACGCCCAGCGCTCCGCCCAGTGCGAGCGACCCAACGTCGCCCATGAAGATCTCCGCCGGATGCGCGTTGTACCAAAGAAACCCGAGCGACGCGCCCACCATGGAGCTGCAGAAAATGGTCAGCTCGGACGCGCCGGGCAGCCGCGCCAGATCCAGATATTGCGCCCACGTGCGCGTGGCCGGTCACGTAGGTCAGCGCCGTCATGGCGAAGGATGCGATCAGCATCAGGCCGATTGCCAGGCCGTCCAGGCCGTCGGTGAGATTCACCGCATCGGACGAGCCCACGATCACCAGCACCATGAAGCCGAAGAAGAACACGAAGGCCAGCGGGTAAGTGTACCAGTTGCGCAGCAGCGCGTCGATCAACAAATCCGGCTTGAACGATTTGAAGAACGGCACGTTCATGCTGGTGGAGTAGGCCTTTTGCGCGTGCAGCGTCAGCAGCATGAAACCCACCAGCAGCGCGGCCAAAATCTGCAGCCCGAATTTCTGCTTCACCGTCAGGCCCTGATTCTGCTTGCGCCGGACCTTGGCGTAATCGTCCCAAAAGCCGATCAACCCGAAGCTCACCAGGCTGAACATCGCGATCCACACGTAAGGGTTCACCAGATTGGCCCACAGCAGCGTGGGAATCACAATCGAGATGATGATCAGAATTCCGCCCATGGTCGGCGTGCCGGCCTTCTTCATGTGCGACTTCGGGCCTTCTTCGCGAATGTACTGGCCGATTTGAAACTCGCGCAGCTTCGCGATCAGCCACGGCCCCAGCGCCAGGCACAGGAACAAGGCCGTCAGCGCGGCGAACGCGGTGCGAAACGTGGCGTACCCAAACACGCGAAACGGCGTGAAGTGGCGAAACAGCTTTTCGTAGAACAGCCAATAGAGCATCTTCTTAGGTAACAACCCGCAAAACGGAGCGCGGCGGCATAGTGGTTTTAGTGAATCGCGGGTGCCTCCGCACCCTTTGCGGGCTCGTCGGGCCGCGCGAGGAACCTCTCCAGGGCGTGCTCGACATGGGTGCCTCGCGAACCCTTGAACAAAATCACGTCGCCCGGATGCGCGATCCGCCGCAGGTATTCTCCCGCCGCTTGCGGATCGGGGAAAAAAAACGCGGCGTCTACTGCCAGGCCTGCCTGCCTGGCTGCGTCGACAAGGTGACAGGCCTCGCCGCGTATCCCTACAAGCACATCAATTCCACTCTTCGCGACGTAGCTACCTACGTCACGATGGAGGGACTCGGACCAACGGCCGAGCTCGAGCATCTCCCCCAGCACGGCGATGCGCCGTTTGGCTGGCGTCTCCCGCAGCACGTCGATCATCACGCGCGCCGCATCGGGATTGGAGTTATAGCAATCGTTCAAAATCACCACGCCGTTCGTGCACCAGGCGCTGGCCGCGCATGGAGGGCGCTCGCAAGATCCTTCACCACTGCGGTGAGCTGCGCGGGGCGGATGCCGATAGAGCGACGCCACCGCGATGCCCGCCAGGATGTTCGATACGCTGTGGCGTCCCAACAGCGCGCTCTCAAACGGCACGCCGTCCACCGTGAAACTCACGCCGCGATCGCTGATTTGTACCTGCTCGGCGCGAATGTCGGCGGGCGAACCGATGCCAAAAGTGATGGTCCGGCCGCGATGCACTTCCCCGAACTTGCTGACCAGCGGATCGTCCGCGTTCAGCACGGCGACCCCGTCGGAGCGGCAGCGATTCGATCAGCTCCCGCTTGGCCGCGGCCACGCCTTCGATGGAATCGAAAGCCTCCATGTGCGCATGCCCGACGTTGGTGACCACGCCGATGCGCGGCTTCGCGATAGCGCACAACGCGCGGATCTCGCCCGCGTGGTTCATCCCCATTTCGAGCACCGCGACGCGGGCTTCGCCCGGCAAGCGCAGAATCGATAGCGGCACGCCGAACGTGATTGTTCAGGTTCCCGATGGTCTTGCCGACAGGCATCGCGGCTGCCAGCATCGCCGCGATCACGTCTTTGGTGGATGTCTTGCCCGCGCTGCCCGTCACGCCGATCACTTCTCCGCCCCATTGCTCGAGCGCCCAGACGGCCGTGCTCTGCAACGCTTCGAGCGTATCCGGTACCAGCAACACAGACCGCTCCTTCACGGTCGCGGCTACAGTCCCGTCCGCAACCGCGGCCGCCGCGCCTTTGCGCAGCACTTCGTCCACATAGGCATTGCCATCGTGATTGGGGCCGCGCAGCGCGAAGAACAGATCGCCGGGCGCGACGGTGCGCGAGTCGATGCTCCAGCCCGTAACCCGGGCGTCGCTCTCGACCGGCGAATCCCAAAGCTTGCGCCACTTCCGTCAACTTCAAACTCCATCGCCTTGGTGATACCCCAACTCCTGCAGCACGTCTCGTGCCACCTCGCGATCGTCAAAATGTATGACGCGATCCTTCAATACCTGATACGTTTCATGGCCTTTTCCCGCCAAAATCACGATGTCGCCGGCCCGAGCCTCCTGGAGCGCGGCGCGGATAGCCTTGGCGCGATCGGGCTCGATGGTGTGCGGCGTGTCAAAACGGCGAAGCCCCACCAGCGCGTCGTTCATGATCCCGAGGGGATCTTCCGAGCGCGGATTGTCGGACGTCAGCACCACATAATCGCTGGCCTGCGCCGCCGCTTGGGCCATGAGCGGGCGCTTGGCCCGGTCGCGATCGCCGCCGCAGCCGAATAGCGTGATCACGCGCTTCGGGTGCAGTTCGCGCGCCACTGAAATCACGTTGCGCAACGCATCGTCGGTATGCGCATAGTCCACAACAATCAGAAACGGCTGGCCTTGCTGAACGCTCTCAAACCGGCCTGGAACGCCGCGGCGCGTTCGCGATGGCGCGTGAGATTGTGTTCCAATCCAGGCCGTAGCTGAGCGCCGCGCCGCATGCCGCCAGGATGTTATAGGCGTTGAATTTGCCTACTAACGGCGAAGTCAGCTGCACCCGTTCGCCGCCCTGCTCCACCGTGAATCGCAGCCCTTCGAAGTTCATTTCGAGCGACAACGCGCGCAGATCCGCGCCCTCTTCGAATCCGTAGCGCAGCGTATGGGCGCGAGCGCGAAATCTGGCGGCCATATGGGTCGTCAAAATTGATCACGGCCCACTCGGGCACGCTGCTGCCTTCGGGCGCGAACAGCAGGCGCTTGGCCGCGAAATAGTCTTCCATGGTGTGGTGGAAATCCAGGTGATCCCGCGTGAGGTTCGTAAATACAGCAGTGTGAAACGTAATCCCGTAGACCCGTCCCAGCGCCAGCGCGTGGGATGAAACCTCCATTGTGGCATGGGTTCCGCCCAGCCTGTTCCAGCTCGTGAAACAAGCGATAAAGATCGAGAGATTCGGGCGTCGTATTCACGGCCGGACGCACTTCACCGGCGAGCCGGTACTCGATGGTTCCCACCAGCGCCGTCGTCATTCCCGCCGCGCGCAGCACCGCGTCGATCAGAAAGGTGGTCGTCGTTTTGCCGTTGGTCCCCGTCACGCCTGTCAGCTTCAGCCTCGCATCCGGATTGCCATAAAACATTCCGCGCGGCCAGCGCCAGCGCTTGCCTGCCATGCTCCACTTCGATCCAGCGCCCCGCGAAATCCCTCGGGCGCCGGAAGCTCACTCACCGTTGCCACCGCACCCTTTTCCATGGCCTGGCTGGCAAACTCACGTCCATCCGTCCGCGCTCCTGGAAACGCAAAAAACAGGAATCCCGGCTCGACGCGCCGCGAGTCGTACTCTAATCCCGCCACGGGCGCTTTCCCCAAATCGCCCGCCGAGCTCCTGCCGGAGCCGGACGCCCTGGAGGACCTGCTTCAACTGTCATGGGGCCTCGCTAGCGGCCAAATTGCACGCGAACCCAGCGTCCCGAAGGCAAGATGGCGCCCGGCCTCGGGAACCTGCGCGCGCGCGATTCCGCTGCCGGTGAACTCCACCGGAATGCCCAGCGCGGCTGCCTGCTCGAATCACGTTTCGGACGGTCTTCCCCTGAAAATTCGGCACACGCGGCCCGGCCAGATCCCGCTCTGAGCTTCCGCCCGCGGCTAAAAAAACCCGCTGGTCCAAAGCGCTATTTGCGGAAGCCACCGGTCGGTCGTCGGCGGCCACGGCATCTCCCGCTTGGACCAGCGGGGGAGGGATGGAAGAACCCAGATCGGCGATCGCAACATCGTTCTCGTCGGCCTGATCGCTACCGTCGGAAGGAACCATCTCGGGCAGATCTTTCGGCACGTCCATGACGCGGAGCCCGGCGGCGGCCACTTCGCGGAACACGGGAGCCGAGGTCGGACCGCCATAGCCCACCGTGCCTTCGGTCCCGTTGATCGTCACCACGATCACGATCCGCGGATTCGTTACCGGGGCGAAGCCCATGAACGACGCGTTGTACAGGTGCGTGTACTGACGGATGCTTGTAGTCGTAAATCTGCGCCGTGCCGGTTTTGCCCGCCGACGTATAGCCCAGCAGCCGCGCGTATCTGATGCCCGGTTCCATAAGGCTTGATGACCACGCCTTCCATCATGCTGCGCATGGTGATGGCGGTTTCGGGCCGCAGCACGCGAACCGGGGTCAACCTTGGGCGCATCCATGCGCAGCCGCGGCTTCAGCAGGAATCCGCCGCTCGCAATCACGGTGCAGGCTTGCGCCAGCTGCAGCGCGGTGACGCCAATTTCGTGCCCCATGGCCACCGAGCCGATGGAACTCTTCTGCCACATGCGCAGCGGCCGGACCATTCCGGAGGATTCGCCCGGCAGCGGCAGACCCGGTCTTCTTGCCGAACCCAAAGCGGCGAATGTAGTCGTACAGATTCTTGTCGCCTACCTGCAGGCCGATGTTGATGGCGCCGATATTGCTGGACCTGGCCAGCACGTCCGCCATCGACAGCGACGAATAGCGGCTGTGATCGTGAATGATGCGGCCAAACAAGTTGATGCTTCCGTTGCCGCAGTTGATCATCGACTCGGGGCGCAAGTGCGTGGTCTCCAGCGCCGAAGAAAGAGTGATCACTTTGTAGACCGACCCCGGCTCAAACGGCGCCGAAACGGCCAGGTTCTCGCGCGCGGCCACGTCGCCCGGCTTTGGGCGGCTCATTCGGATCGAAGGTCGGCACATTGGCCATCGCCAGGATGTCGCCGGTGCGCGGGTCCATCGCCACCAGGCTGCCGGATTTGGCATGATGCAGCGCCACCATCTTCGCCAGCTCCTGCTCGGCGACGAATTGAATTCGCGAATCGATGGTGAGCCGAACGTCCTGGCCGGGCTGCGGCTGCGCTCTCCATCTTGGACGCGAATCCGCGCCTCTGCACATCCTCGGTGACCAGCAGTTCGCCGGCATGTCCCTGCCAGCTGCTCGTTCAGGCTCTGCTCCACGCCGCCGTTGCCGTTCTCCTCGAAATCGACGCTGCCGATGACGTGCGCGGCCAGCGACCGGTTGGGATAAAACCGCTGGCTCTCGGTACGGAACTCGATCCACTCCAGCTTCAGGTCGCGCAGCCGCTTGGCCTCCTTCGCGAGTGATCTTGCGCTTCACCCAAAGAAAGCCGCGGCGGTCGTCGACGGCCGTCTTCAGCTTCGCCAGCAAGTCCCCGAGCGTCCAGGTTCAGAACTTTCGAAAGAACGTCGGCGGCCAGCGATAGATCGGGCACGCGCAAAGGATCCACCACCACCGATTCGGCGGGCAAGCTCATGGCCAGGCGCTGGCCGTAGCGATCCAGAATCGCGCCGCGCGGGGCTTTGATCTCTTCCACTTTCTGCTGCTGCTCGCGCGCCATCTCGGCGAATTGCGGATGCTGGACCACTTGCAGCTGGATCAGGCGGGCCACGATCAGCGCGGCCCAGAGAAAGGCCACGCGGACCAACATGTGCACGCGTTTTGTCGCCAGTGGATCCATGCAAAACCCTCACGCTCCCTTGGCCCCGAACGGCACGGTCGCGGTTCTGTTATTTCTTAGCCAGAATTTGATCGGACTTGTTGCCGTCCAGATAGACCACCGCTTCGGGCGCCGGATCGACGAAGCGCTGCATCCGCGCCAGCTCTTCCAGGCGGGCCGGGCTCAGCAGCTTGGTTTCTTCCAGTTCGAGCGAAGCGCGGTCCAGTTCCAGGCGCTGCCGCTCCTGGCGCAACGCTTCCATCTTGTAGCCGGCCATCAGACGATTCAGCGACGGGAAGCAGCAGCGCGATCACCACCACCGCGAAGGCGAACGACGAACCGATCAGCCGCCAGCAGATCTTGCGCGCCGCCGGGTCCGCTTCGCGCAGCACGCGCGAATTGTCGATGTGCTTCACGTAGAGATACACATCTTCGTTGGGAAATGCGGGAACCTCGAAGGGATTCTCGTTGCCCAGAACGCGTGGCCGCGCATCCCCAGCGTCGTGGGCCGTCGTGAACCGGTCCAGCATAGTTGCGAGAGTTGCCATTATTATTTGCTCTCAATCACTTCATCTCCAGTGCCCGGAGCTTGGCGCTCCGCGAAGGAGGGTTATTTTTCGTTTCCTCTGAATGACGGCCTGAGCACGTGCTTGGTGAGAATGTCCGCTCGCCCCGCGCGCGCCAGCGCTTGAAAGCTCTGCTTCACTTTTCGATCTTCGAGCGACATGAACGACAGCACCACCATGCGCCCGCCGCTTTTCACCAAATCCGGCGCGATCGCGAGCAGTTGGTCCAACTCCCCCTGCTCGTCGTTCACCGCCATGCGCAACGCCTGGAAAGTTTGCGTGGCCGGATGGATTTTGCTCGTCCGGGGCACGGCCACTTCGATCACACGCGACAGTCGCTGTGTCGAGTGGATCGGCCGCGCCCGAACGATTGCTCTGCTGATTCTCCGCGACCTCCTTTCCTCGCCGAGCCGATAAATCAAGTCGGCGAGTTCCTTTTCTGAAGTAAAATTCACAATCTCGTCCGCGGTCAGCTCCTGGCTGCGATCTTGCCGCATATCCAGGGGACCGTCCGCCATCAACGAAAACCCGCGCTCCGGCTCCGTCAACTGATAGCGGCTGACACCCAGGTCCGCCAGCAAGCCGTCCACTCGCTCCACCCCGAGCGCTGCCAGCGCGGAGCGCAATTCCGAAAACGCTCCCTGGTGAAAGCGGATTCGATCCGCCCACTGCGAAGTGTTCAGTTTCGCCAGCTCCAACGATTCGGCGTCCCGATCGTTCGCGATCACGAACCCAGTGTCCAACCTCTGCGCGATCGCTCCCGAATGTCCGCCTAATCCCGCCGTCGCGTCCAGGTAAATGCCGTCCGGACGAAGCGCCAGATACTCCAGACATTCGCCGAGCATGACCGGCACGTGCATACATGGCCGCTATTTGAATCCTTTCGGCACTATTTGAACCCCTTGAGCTTGGCCGCCTTCAGCTTCTCCGCCAGGCTGTCCTTGGCCTTCTGCTTGCGGGCTTCATATTCGGCCTTCGAATAGATGTTGATCGCGCCTTGCGAACAATCCAGCCGGACTTCCTGATTCTCCAGCGCCAGCGCGCGCCGCAAATCGGTAGGCAACGTCACGCGCCCCTGCGGATCCACTTTCGCCTCCGCTCCGTAGTCGTTCGCCACAAACGCCAGCGCTTCGGCCGCATCGGGATCTTCCGTCGCCAGCGCTTCCAAAACTTTTTCGTTTCCCTTCCACACCGAAATCGGGTAGATTCGAGCTATGCGGTCGTCCACGCTGGTCACGAAGTATCTTCTCATCCCCAATCAGCCGTCAGGTACTGCTGCAATTCCACAGGAAGTTTGAGCCTGCCCTTGTCGTCCACATGGGCCGAAAAGAACCCACGAGGAGGGTCCACGGGCGTCTGTTTGAGGCTGTTCTTCCACTTTTGTCCAGGTTTGGCCACTTTCGGCCTTGAATGGATTCTGCCACGAGTCTAAAAGGGATTGCAAGAACTATTTCTGCTTACCCTCAGCTCACGAAGGGTTTGGCGATGCCACCACTAAGCGTAGGGGGCACGCTTCCGATGAGCCCCTCCCTGTACGATCTCGATCCCGGACCCGCCTTCCCGGAGGTGGTTCGAATGGTGGTGGAGATCCCGAAAGGCTCGAGCAACAAGTACGAATACGACCGGGAGCTGGGCGCTTTCCGCCTGGATCGCGTTTTGTATTCTCCCGTACATTATCCTGGTGATTACGGCTTCATTCCCGGAACCCTGGCGTCGGATGGCGATCCGATGGACGTGCTGGCGCTGGTGGAAGAGCCTTCATTCTCCGGTTGCGTGGTGGAGGTTCGGCCGGTGGGCGTGCTCAATATGGTGGATCAGGAGCAAAAGGACCAGAAGATCGTCGCGGTTCTGAATCGGATCCGCGCTACGAGCAGGTCCACAGCTGGACCAGATCTATCCGCATCTGCGGCGCGAGATCGAGCACTTTTTCAACATCTACAAGGAACTGGAAGGCCGCGAGACCAGCACGCTGGGATGGGGCGATCCTGATCGAGGCCCGCAACGTGATCGCGGAGAGCCGAAGAGCCTATCTAGCGCGCCAACGAGAAGCTGAAGGCGCGCCACCCGGCTTCTGGCTGAGCCGAATAATGGCCGCGGCGGACATAAACCTCACGGCTGCATTCGAGTTCGACAGGTTCTCTTCCAGTTTCGGAATCGCATCAGGGTTTCCGCATCGTCCCAGGGCTTTGGCCGCCGCTGCTTTCTCCGCCCAGGTCTTGTCGTCGGTGGCGGCCGCTTCCAGCAGCTTGAAGGTCTGCGTGTCGCATTCCTCCGCCAGCAGGTTCAGCGCTTGCATGCGAGCGGCTACCGCGCCGTTCTTGAAGACCTGTTCGGCGGCGAGCACGCCGATGTTAAACGGTCCCAGCAATGCGCCGGATGGCCGACTTGGCGCCCAGGACCGCCATCTCCTTGGGATCGTAACGCAGCCTGTCGGCGCGGCGTAGCGCGCCCTTGACGCCGCCATCGGTGGCTCTCTGCTGGCCCGCGACCACATCTTCGATGAAACCCCGGCCAGTTTTGTCCCCCATGTCCCACAAGGCTTTCGCCGCCGCAAAGCCGACTTCGCCCGCCGGATCGTCAAGCGCGGCCTTTAGCGCCGGAAACGATTGGCGGGATTTCATCTCGCCCAGCTCCGCGGCAGCGGTGGCGCGAATCAGCGGATCGGTATCGTTCTTGCAGCGCCCACTCCACCAGCCGAATCGCCTCCGGATCCAGCCCGATGGATCCCGTGGCCGTCACAGCCTGCCGCCGGTTCAGAGGATTGGTATCGACGAGCCCCGGCTTCAGCACGTCCCAGGCCGTCTTTTCCGGTTGCGCCAGCAGGCAGAGCCGCCGGGATCAGTAAGGACGTGAGCTTAGCTGACGCTCTACTTGACGACAATATTGACTAGTTTATCCGGAACGACGATTACTTTCACGACCTGCTTGCCATCCAGCAAGGGCTGGACCTTGGTGTCGGCGAGCGCGAGCTTCTCCAGCGCCTCGCGCGGCGTTCCGAACGCGACGTTGATGCGCCCGCGCAGTTTGCCGTTCACCTGGATCACCACTTCGGCTTCTTCTTCGCGCGCCAGTTCCGGATCGTACTCAGGCCAGGCGTGATGGAACACCGGACCCTGCCGGCCCTGCTCCTCCCAAAGCTCTTCGGCCAAATAAGGCGCGAAAGGCTCCAGCATCAGCGTCAGTTTTTCCAGAACCTCGGCGATCACCGGCGCGGATAAATCCTTCTCCAGATCCGTGAGCACGTTCATCAGGCCCATCAACGCGGCGATGGACGTATTGAAATGCCAGCGGCCTTCGAAATCGTCGGTGATCAGCTTCAGCGTCTGATGCAGCTTGCGCAGCGCCTTTCTGATCGGCGGCGGTGGGCTCGGCCGCTGCCCTGGCCCACATTGCGCGTGACGAAGCGATAGACGCGGCTCAGGAAACCGTACGCTCCGTTCGCGCCGGAGTCGGTCCAGTCCATTTCCTTTTCGGGCGAAGTGGCGAAGAGTTCGAACACACGGCCGGTATCGGCGCCGAAGCGCTCGATCATCTCATCGGCGCTGACCACATTGCCCTTGGATTTCGACATCTTCGCGCCGTCTTTGATCACCATGCCTTGCGTGAACATGCGCTCAGTCGGCTCGTCGTTGGTGATGAGCCCGAGATCGCGCATCATCTTGGTCCAGAAGCGCGAATAAATCAGGTGCAGGATGGCGTGCTCCACGCCGCCGATGTACTGATCGATGGGGAACCAATAGGCGATCTTCTTCCGAATCGAACGGCGCGCTGGAATTGTGCGGATCGCAGTAGCGATAGAAATACCAGGACGAATCGACGAACGTGTCCATGGTGTCGCGTCTCGCGGCGCGCGGGCTCGCCGCACTTGGGACACTTGACGTTCATGAACTCGGGCACGTTTTCGAGCGGCGAACGGCCCTTGCCGCCGATCGGAACTTTCAGCGGAAGAACCACCGGCAGATCGCTCTCCGGCACCGGAACCATGCCGCACTTCGGGCAATAGATCACCGGGATCGGCGTGCCCCAATAGCGCTGGCGCGAGATGCCCCAGTCCTTGATGCGGAACGTGACCGCGGCCTTGCCGAAACCCTCCGCTTCGGCTTTGGCCGTCATCACGCGGCGCGCTTCTTCGCTCACAGAGTCCCGTGTAATTGCCGGACTCCCTGAGACGCCCATCGCTCGATGAATGCCCCTGCAACGACTCGGCACAGGCACTCATTGGGTCGATCACCGGAGCCAATGCGATGCCGTACTTGTTGCAAAACTCGAAGTCGCGTTGATCGTGCGCGGGCACGGCCATGATCGCGCCGGTGCCGTAGCCCATCAGCACGAAGTTGCCGATCCAGATCGGGATGCGTCTCGCCGCTGAACGGATTGATCGGCGTAACTTGCCCGTGGGCAAACCTTCCTTTTCGATGTCGCCCGGACCTTTGGCGGCGCGCGAATCGATCATCTGCTTCACTTGCGCCTTCAGCTCCGCGCTGACGCGAGTTCAGCAACCAGCGGATGCTCCGGCGCGAGAATCACGCAGGTGGCGCCGTAGATGGTGTCGACGCGCGTGGTAAACACGCGGATCGGCTTCCCGCTGCCTTCCAGATGAAAATCGATCTCCGCGCCTTCCGATCGCCCGATCCAGTTGCGCTGCATCAGCAGCACGCGCTCCGGCCAGCCTTCCTCCAGCTCGCCGATGGACGCGAGCAATTCGTCGGCGTAATCGGTGATGCGCAAGAACCACTGCTCGATGGCGCGCTGCTCCACCGGCGTCGATTCGTGACGCCAGCAGCAGCCGTCCACCACCTGCTCGTTCGCGAGCACCGTTCCGCACTCGTTGCACCAGTTGACCAGCGCCTTCTTGCGATAGGCCAGGCCGCGCTCCAGCATCTTCAGAAAGAACCACTGGTTCCAGCGATAATATTCGGGATCGCAGGTGGCGACCTCACGCGACCAGTCGTAACTGAAGCCCATGCGCCGGTGCTGCCGCTTCATGTTCTCGATGTTGTGCATGGTCCATTCGTAGGGATCGCGCTTGTTCGCGATGGCCGCGTTTTCGGCCGGCAGACCGAACGCGTCCCAGCCCATGGGATGCAGCACGTTGAAGCCGCGCATGCGTTTGTAGCGCGCCAGCGCGTCGCCGATGGTGTAGTTGCGGATGTGCCCGATGTGCAGCGTGCCGCTCGGATAAGGCAGCATCTCGAGCACATAGAACTTGGGCTTGCTCGAATTCTCTTCGGCCTGAAAGAGCGATGCGTTGGCCCACCGCTCGCTCCACTTCAATTCGATCTGGTTATGGTCGTACTGCTTTTCCGGCATAGCTTCTCAAAAATGATTTCGGATCTGGAACTACTGCGACCGGCGAATCGCTTAGCGCCTGGACAGGGCGATCATAATGGTCGCCACCGCGAGGGAAACGGTACAAAGCACCATCGTTGTTCGCGTTCCCCACCTAGGCAAATACTTCCTAAGGAGGTTTGGAACCGGCGGCAGCAGGAGACGGACTCCAACCAGTAAAATGATCAGCGCAACTGTTGCGGCTGGCACCATCCGCTTCAAGCATATCATCAACTTCCCATCCACGGTCTGAGCCAGGAGTTATTTGCTCCGATTGCTCTTTCGGCAGAGCCTCTTCAACGCTTCCATGTTCCTTAACTCGTCGCCTTCTTCATCCACTGGGGTCTCCAGAATGAACGCCTTGGTGCAGAGCTTCGGGTGGTTGAGGATGCGGCGAAACCCGTCTTCTCCAATACAGCCGCGCCCGATATGTTCGTGCCGATCCAGGTGCGATCCGAGCGCGCCTTTGGAATCGTTGGCGTGGATCACGCGCACATTCTCGATGCCCAGCACGCGATCCATCTCGGCCACCGTCTGCTTCAATCCGGCCGCGGAGCTGACATCGTAACCGGACGCCAGGCAATGGCACATGTCGATGCAGAATCCGATCTTCAAATCGGTCAACTCGGCCGCGAATTGGCGCATCGCGCCCAACTCTTCGAAACGGCTTCCCAACGCTGCGCCCGCTCCCGCCGTGTTTTCGAGCAGGACGGTGAGATGATTCGCCGTATCCAGACCCTGCGCCGCCTCCGCCAGCGAGCGGATCACCGCATAGATGCCTTGCTCCACCGAATGTCCCTTGCAGTTGCCGGGATGCGCCACCAGGTACTCGGCTCCGATTGCAAGGGCGCGCTCGATCTCACCGCGAAAGGCCGCCGTCGACTGCGCCCGCAGCGGCTCATTGCACGACGCCAGGTTGATCAGGTAGTTGTCGTGGATTACCAGGGGCGTCAGATCGTAGCGTTCCCGGGCGCGCCGCAGCAGCTTGACGGCGCTGGGCGCCGGCGACGATGCCCGCCACATGCGCGGGCTGGCGGAGAAGATCTGGAAAGTGTTTGCGCCCGCCTCCGCAGCCTTGATCGCGGCGTTTTCAAGAGACTTCGAGATGGAAGTATGGAGCCCGAGGCGCAAGGAAGTCCGATGGTAGCAGGCCGCAAGATCTCAGACGGATCTGCCGATATAAGGCCCATGCGATCCCTGGTAACTTCAGCCTTTTTGGCCGCGGCGCTCCTGCTGAGCGCTTGCGCCCGAGCCCGGGTGACTACGCAGATTCGATCCGATGGCTCCTGGACGCGAACCCTCGCACTGACGGGACAGCAGAAAAAAGACGGCCTGAAAGTGACTCCGACGCTGGAAGACACCTTCGTAATTCCCGCCGGCAACGCTGGAAATCGACGGAAGAAGCGAAGGACGACAACCGCACCCTGACGCTGGAGCGATCCTTGCCGGCTGGCGCTACCCTACAGGGCGACGTGTCAATCAAGGGTCCCGAACCCGGCAAAAGCTCCGAACCGGGCAAGCTGCGGCTGGTGAACCTGGTCGCCGTCAAGGCGACGGGACCCCATCAAGTGGAATACCGCGAGACCCTCCATTGGACCGGTCCACTCAACCAGCTGCTCGGCGACATTCGGCCGGAGGATTTGGCTCGATTGAAATCGCATCTTCCGCAGGCCCTGGCCACCGATGCGAATGCCCGCGCTCTTCTGGACAAGGTGACGGAACTCTCGGTTCCGGTTCTGTTTGGGCCAGGGGAGCCTTTGCTCGCGCTTGGTTTGTTACATCCAGACCTGGCGCTGTATCGTGCGAATCAACGCATCGGCGCCGTGCTGGTGCAGGCCCTGGAACAACAGTTCGGTGAGAAGATGCAGCCTGCGGAACGGCGTAATGTTGCCCGGCAGCTCATTCAGGAAGCGTTCAATTCCGGCAAGATATCGCAACCAGATCCCACAGCCGCCGCGATTGCTCCGGGGAACAGCGCCGGGTTGACCCCTCTTATGTTCATCGTGAAGCCGCCGGGCAAAGTGGTATCCACCAACGGCGAGATCGACGAGTTCGGCGGCGAAATCTTCTGGGCGTTATTTGAAGAGGCCGCAATGTATCAAGACGTCGTCATGACAGCCGTGGTAGAAACGAACTGACGCGGTTAGGAGTACAATTCCCCCATGTTCGTTCCTCTGACACCCATCCGGTGTCTCCACCGCGCTGTGGATCTTTTTCCCGAACAAAATTGGCATTGTTTCAGGCGAGCGGCAATTCACCTATCGCGAATTCGGCGAGCGATGCGAGCGGCTGGGTTCGCGCGCTTCAAAAGCACGAAATCGAGCGCGGCGACCGCGTGGCTTATCTCAGCTTCAACACGCATCAATTGCTTGAAGGATATTACGGAGTGGTGCTGGCGCACGCTATCGTAATGCCGCTCAACGTCCGGCTATCGCCGCTGGAGCTGAAAAACATCCTGAACCATTCCGGCGCGCGCATGTTGCTTTTTGAAAATGACTTCGCGCCCTTGGTGGAGCAACTCAAGCCCGCTTGTCCGGGCATCCAGCGCTTTGTCTCGCTCGACGAAAAGGGTCCAGGCGCGGATCTCAGCTATGAGGAATTGCTCGATCAGGGGACATCCGAGCGCACCGACATTTTCAGCTTCGACGAAAACTCCATCGCCGAGCTGTTCTACACCAGCGGCAGCACCGGCACTCCTAAAGGCGTTATGCTGTCCCACCGAACGCTCTACCTGCACGCCCTGGCCGCAGCCAGCATATTCCGCGAGCCCGAAACCATGGTGGACCTCCACACCATTCCGCTCTTCCACGCCAACGGGTGGGGCCGTCCGCAAGCTTCCACGATGCTCGGCACCAAGCAAATCATGGTCCGGCGCTTCGATCCGGTGGCTGTTTTCCGGCTGATCGAGGCGCATCGCGCCACCGACATGGCGCTGGTCCCCACCATGGCCAACGCCTTGCTCAATTGTCCCGATCTCGGCGAACTACGATCTTTCCAGCCTGCGCAACATCGTGCTGGGCGGCGCCGCGTCCTCGCCCGAACTGATCGAGCGCATGGAAAAAGCGTTCCACTGCGACGTCTTTGCCGGCTATGGCCTGACGGAGACCGCTCCGCTGCTCTCCACCGTCGCTGCTCCAAACCCGGCATGAGCTACACCTCCGACGCCGACCGGCAGCGCCGCCGATCCATGGCGGGGTGGCCCGTAATCGGGATGCAAGTGCGAGTGGTGGACCCCGAAATGAACGACGTCCCGCGCGACATGCAGACCATCGGCGAAATCGTCACCTGCGGCGATCACGTCATGGAGGGCTACTTCCGCGAGCCGGAAGCCACCGAGCCGTCATGAGCGGGCCCTGGTTCCATACCGGCGACATGGCTGTATGGGACGACGAGACCTTCATCCAGATTGTCGACCGCAAGAAGGAGATCATCATCAGCGGCGGCGAAAACATTTCGTCCATCGAAGTGGAGAAGGCCATTTTCGCCCACCCGGAAGTGTTCGAATGCGCCGTGGTGGCGGCTCCGGACGAAAGATGGGGCGAGATCCCGGCCGCCATCGTGGTGCGGAAACCCGGCTCGACGCTGACCTCGGAGGACCTGACTCGAATTCCTAAAGGCGCGCTTGGGCAAATTTAAGCTGCCGCGGATCATCGCGTTCAGCGACGAGCCACTTCCCAAAACCGGGACTGGAAAGATCCGCAAGCTGGTGCTGCGGGAGCAATTTTGGCAGGGTAAGGAGAAGCGGGTGCAAGGGTAGGCCCCCGTCTGTACCCGTCCGCCGTGGTATTCCGTCTATAAGGGGATTCTGGGAAAAGGAGGACGCATGAAGCCCGCGTTTCTGCTCGCCATCACCGCATCGATTCTGTCCGCCCAGTTCGGCCAGATCCGGACTATCCGCCGGAAGCTTATCCGCCGGGCCAAAATCCGGGCCGCTATCCATCCGGAGGTTCGCCTAACGGGGGCCGTGGCTCGCGACGAACTACCCGGCAGGAGCAGCCGGCTGGCCATACGGAAGTGGTCAGCGGCGTGGTGCGAAAAGTGGATGCCGATTCGTTCGAATTGGAAGCCGAAGACACGCGCTTCCTGATCATCCAGTTCTCATCCAGCGTGCCGAAACCTGCCGACTTCCGCGCCGGCGACGGCCTGGACGTGACGGCGAACATGGATGCGGACGGCATGTTTCACCTGGTCAGCATGAAGCCGAACAAGGAGATCGCGGACACCATCAATGAAGCCGACAACATCGGACCCGGACCCGGACTCGCCCCGGAAGAAGGAAGAACCGGACCGCCGCCGACGATCTTGGTCCGGCCCGACGCCGCGCCGGATGGCGACGATTCGGGGCCGCCCAAGCTGATAGCGCGGAAAGCCGGCGGCGCGCACTTCCACCCCAATTCCCGATGACGACGCCCCCAGCACGCCGTCTCGCGCGAGAGCCCGCCGCCCCTCCCGCCAATCCGCGCATGGCGCTGATCGAACAGGCGCGCGAAGCCGCCGCCACATTCCTGGAGGGATTGCCGAACTACGTGTGCCAGGAGCAGACCACGCGCTATGTCAGCGAGACGCGCCAGCCGAGCTGGAACGTCGTCGACGTGGTTTCCGCCGAAGTGGTCTACGACGATCACCAGGAAAGCTATCGCAACCTGCAGATCAACGGAAGGCCCACCAAGAAAGCCCCGGAGGATTCAGGCGCCTGGTCCACCGGTGAATTCGGCACCATCCTGGGGAACCTCTTCGCGCCGCAGTCGGCCGCCGATTTCAAGTACGTGCAGGAGGACACCATCTCGCATCGCGCCACTTCCGTATTCGATTTCAAGGTGCTGCGCGTGCGTTCCAACTGGAAGATCTGGGTGCCGGGCCAATATATCGTGCCCAGCCTACAAGGGCTCGGTCTGGATCGATAAGCAGACCGGTCAAGTGCTGCGAATCGAGATGCAGGCCAAAGAGATTCCGGAGGCGTTCCCGGAGATTTCCGTTGAAACCGCCGTGGATTACGACACCATCAGCTTGGGAACGCGCCGACAAGTTCCTGTTGCCGGTTCATGCGGAAGCCTTGAGCTGCTGGCGCAATTCCAACGAATGCCAGCGCAACGTCATCGAGTTCCGCAACTATCACAAGTTCGAGGGCGAGTCCGTCATCAAGTTCGAGCAGGAGCAGAAGTAATCCCGAACAGCGGCAAATACTTCTCCGGAAGTTTCACCGGCCGCATGTCCGGCGCCCAGGAACATGTGCTTGGTTTCGCCGGACGCCAGTGCGCGGCCGCTCCCGGCGTCGCGAATTTCGTACTGAAACTCCACCATGCGCAGGTTCGCCTTCGCCACCCAGGTCTTCACCGCGATCTCCTCGTCATAGCGCGCCGGATGCAGATACCGGCAGTGCGCCTCCACCACCGCCAGCAGAACGCCGTCGTCCGCTTCCATGTCGCGATAACGGATGCCGGCGGCGCGGCAATATTCTGCGCGCCCCAGTTCCATCCAGATCAGGTAGTTGGCGTAATAGACCACGCCCATCTGATCGGTCTCGGCGTAGCGCACTCGAAAGTGCGTCTCATGAACGAACGGAGCGTGTCGTCAGGCATTCGTCTTGTTCTTGCGGAGCTGCCTCATGTCTTTCGCCGTAAACAACATGTTGCTCGGCGGGCATTCTGCGCTCCCGGCAGTAGGCCAGATACAAGATAGCCGTAGCTGCGGGTGATGTAGTCGGCCGTCGAAAAGCCGAGCAGACGCGCGGTGCTGTCGATCCATCGCGGAGCTGCCTTCGATCTCCAGATAATTGCCGATCGGCGTTTCATCCAGCAAGACTTTGCCGGTGCTGGGAGCCTTGGCATATTCGGTACGGAACTTCTCGTAACGAAAGATGGGATGATAGCCGATCTCGTTGAAGATCTGCTCCACTTTGAAAGCATCCGGCAACACCACTTCGATTTCCTGGCGCTTCTTGTACCGGCCCTTGCTCCGACGGCCCTTTGTAAGTTAGCAGCGTGTGCGTGCCCACGCGGCGCAAACGGATAAGCTTTCCGTGGCTGCGCAGCAGCTTTGCTGGAAGTATCCAGCAGCACGTTGTATTCGTGCAATCGGCTTCTTGGACACGCGGAAGCCCCGATCGCGCAGGGCGCGCCGGATCTTACCCAGGTTTCCAGGAAGGCGCAGTTTGATTTCGATTTCGAAGTTCACGAATTTGAATCATGTGAGGCCCAGCCTTCTATGAGAGCAGAACCGGGGCCGTTCTCACAAGCCGCCACAATTGTTTTAGAAGCGAAGCTTCTTCGAGGACGCTCGTTATACTGGAGTTATGGCGGGTCTGGTCAAACTGGCAGCCGCGCCAAAGCTCGACTTGGGAATCCTGAAGGCCAAGCAAGACAGACTGTTCTCGATTCTGAAGCCGATGCGGCGCGTCATCATCGCGTACTCGGGCGGCGCCGATTCGGCGTATCTGGCATGGGCCGCGCATCGCGTGCTCGGCAAGCATGCGCTGGCCGTTACCGCGGATTCCGCTTCCATCCCCGAATCGCACAAGAGCGACGCCGAGGCTTTCGCGCGCGAATGCGGTTTCCGCCACGAATACATCGAGACTCGCGAGTTCGATAATCCGGACTACATAAAGAACGATCCGAACCGCTGTTTCCATTGCAAGGACGAACTCTTCACGCGCTTGGAAATCGTGGCGCGCGAGCGCGGCATCGAGCATATCGCCTACGGCGTGAATGTGGACGACCTGGGCGATTACCGGCCCGGCCAGCACGCCGCCAAACAGCATCAGGCCGAAAGCGCCGCTGGTGGACGCCGGCCTGACCAAAGCGGAGATTCGCGAGTTGTCGCGCCTCACCGGCTTGTCCACGTGGGACCGTCCGGCGGCGGCCTGCCTCAGTTCGCGCATCCCTTACGGAACGCCTGTGACCCTGGAGAACGTCAAGACTGTCGAACGCGGCGAAGAAGCCATCCGCGCATTAGGCTTCCGCCAGTTCCGCGTGCGGTTCCACGGCAAACTGGTCCGCATAGAAATCGCGAAGGATGAACTCGCCATCGCACTCACGCCCGAGATGGCCTTGAGATTTGTTGAAATCTTCAAGCCGCTGGGCTTCCACTACGTGACTATCGATTTAGAAGGTTACCGGCAGGGCTCGTTAAACGCCGTCCTGGCCGACGAAGTTACAGAACCGCGACCGTGAGCCCTCCTGGGGCCGAGGCAGCCGGTGGTCAGTTTCTTGTCCCGATGCTTTCGGTGCGCCCTGCCAGGGGTTTCACAATCGATCCGCCGCACACGCCCACGCCCGTATTCAGCAGCGCATTGAGCAGGTTGTAGAGTACGGCATAGACCACTTGTTCGCTCACCGGCTGTTTGCCCGGCATCCGAAACGAAACGGGCAACTCTTTGGAAATTTGCAACCGCACCGAATCCGGCAGCATGCGCCCCGACCGGTCTTTTTGGTTCGCCAGCGACATCGGCGTTTGCAATATCGCGCCGGTCTTTCCGTCCACATAAAACTGGCAGCGCGAAAACCAACCCAGGTTGCCGGGATCGGCGGCGTCGAACAACAGCAGCGGCGCCTGGCGGTCGACGGCCGAGAGGTTCAGGTTCATGGAGCGCTGGCTTTCCTCGATCCGATATTCGAATCCCGCCTGCTTGGCGATGTTCGCTATAAAATCGGGATCCAGCTCCAGCAGGAGGAATTTGTGCCCGCCCGCCAGCAACACTTGCATAGACTTTATTGTATCGCCCAGGCCCAGCCGCACGTTCGCGATATAATGTGAAAGGAGTTATCCACTTGTCCATCCGAAGCTTTTTGCGCTTGAGCGCCCACATCCAAATGCTGCCTGTGCTCGAAAGCGGCGAAGAGACGCTGGTGGGCGGGCAGGCCGTCATGGAAGGCGTCATGATGCGCGCGCCCCACAGCTACTGCGTCGCGGTGCGCAAGCCGAATGGCGAAATCGTTACCGAGCAGAGCCCGCTGCCGCGCATCTCCGAAAAGTATCCGATCTTCAAGCTGCCCATTCTGCGAGGCCTGGGAACGCTCGGCCACGCCATGGCTCTGGGCGTGAAGGCGCTGCAATTTTCGGCCAACGTGGCGCTGGGCGAGGAAGCCGCCAAACAGAACGAGAAGGCGCCGGAGCTAAACGGATGGATGATGGCCGCGCCGCTCGCGTTTTCGCTGCTGTTTTTCCTCTTCATGTACAAATTCGTGCCGCTTTTCCTGGCCACGCAACTCGGCAAGGCGGTTCCGTCGCTCCACGGCCGCTTCGCGGTGAACATGATGGATGGCCTGATCCGCCTGGCAATTTTCCTCGCGTTCCTGATCATTATTTCGCGCATGAAGGACATCCGGCGGATGTTCCAATATCACGGCGCCGAGCACAAAGTGGTGTTCAATTTCGAATCGGGCCAGCCGGTGACGGTGGAGAACGCGCAGAAGTTTGTCACGTTCCATCCGCGCTGCGGCACCAGCTTCCTGCTCCTGGTGATGGTGCTCGCGATTCTGGTTTATCCGTTGCTGCCCTTCGATGGATTTGCCGCCAAGCTGATCGCCCGCATCGCGCTGCTTCCGCTGATTGTCGGCGTCAGCTACGAACTGATTCGATACGCCGCCCGGCATCGGCAGGGTTTGATGGCCGCGCTCACCGCGCCCGGCCTCTGGCTGCAGCGCGTGACCACGCAGCCGCCGTCCGACGAGCAAGCAAGCGTCGCGATTCACGCGCTGGATGGCGCCATGCAACTCGAAGAAGCACAAGGCGGCGAGTTGGTGATCGCTTAACGCGATCGGCTTCTCGCCGGAATCCGCCATGCAATTTTCGCAAAGGCTCAACGATATGGAAGCGCGGTTTGACGCCGTTACCCGCCAGATGGCGGACCCGGCCGTCATCGCCGATGGCGAAGCCTATCGTAAAATCGCCAAGACGCGCTCCGAGCTCGAAGAAGTGGTCGCCAAGTATCAGGACTATAAGCAGGCCAAGCGCAACTATGACGAAGCGCGTTCGATGGTGGAAGAGCCCGATCCTGAGCTGCGGCAGATGGCCAACGATGAAATCGCGCGGCTGGAGCCGGAGCTGGTGCGCATCGAAGAAGATTTGAAGGTGCTGCTGCTTCCCAAAGATCCGCTGGACGAAAAGAACATCGTGCTCGAAATTCGCGCCGGCACCGGCGGCGACGAAGCTACGCTTGTTCGCGGCCGAAGTGTTCCGCATGTACACGCGCTACGCCGAATCGCAGCGCTGGCGCGTGGAAGTGACGTCGGCCAGCGAGTCCTCTGTCGGCGGCCTCAAGGAAGTGATCGCGCTCATCAGCGGCAACAAGGTTTACAGCCATCTGAAGTACGAAAGCGGCGTGCATCGCGTGCAGCGCGTTCCGGCCACCGAGCAACAAGGCCGCGTGCATACGTCGGCCATCACCGTCGCCGTGTTGCCCGAAGCCGACGATGTCGAGATCAAGCTCGAAGCCAAGGACGTCCGCATCGATACGTTTTGTTCGTCGGGACCCGGCGGCCAGTCCGTCAATACCACTTACTCCGCCGTTCGCCTCACGCACCTGCCTACAGGCCTGATCGTGTCCTGCCAGGACGAAAAATCGCAGATCAAGAATCGCGCCAAAGCCGAGCGCGTGCTGCGTTCGCGGCTCTATGAAATCGAGCTGGAAAAGCAGCAGCAGCAGATCGGCGCGGAGCGGCGCACCATGGTGGGCTCGGGCGATCGCAGCGAAAAAATTCGCACTTACAACTTCCCGCAGAACCGCGTCACCGATCATCGCATCGGCCTAACTCTGCACCAACTGGACTTAGTGATGGAGGGCCGCCTGGACCCACTGATTCAACGCGCTGACCGAGTACTATCAGACCGAAAAGTTGAAAGAGCAGGGCGAAGCGGCCTAGCGCTTCAATGACGATCTTGACCGCTCTCCTCCAGGGCACCAAGCTTCTGGAAGAGGAGACTGTCTCCGCTCCGCGACTTACCGCCGAAGTTCTTCTTACCCATGCATTGCAGCGCGAGCGAAGCTATCTTTACGCGCATCCTGAGGAAGAGCTGACCGAGATCGCCTGGATTCATTACGGCCGCTATCTGCACGAGCGGATGAAGGGCAAACCGACGCAATACATCACCGGCCGGCAGGAATTTTATGGCCGCGATTTCCGCGTCAACTCGGACGTGTTGATTCCGCGGCCGGAGACGGAGCATTTGGTGGAAGCCGCGATATCGCGTACCCATCCGCGCGATCTAGTCGTCGATGTCGGCACGGGCTCCGGCGCGATCGCGATCACGTCTCGCGCTCGAAACGCCTGCTCACGTTTTCGCCACCGATATCTCAACATCCGCGCTGAATGTCGCTCAAGGCAACGCTCAGCAACTCTCAGCGCGCGTCAGCTTTCTCGCCTGCGATCTTGTCGACGCCCTGCGCGATCGAAGCATCAATGTCCTGGTCTCGAACCCGCCTTACGTCCCGCGGACCGATCAACCGGGCCTCCAACGCGAGGTTCGCGACTACGAGCCCCACGTCGCCCTCTTCGGCGGACCCACGGGTCTTGAAATCTACGAGCGGCTGATCCTAGAAGCGAGTCGTGTGCTCCGCCCGCATGGCTGGCTGCTGCTGGAACTCGGATACAATTCGTTAGACTCAGTTCGCGCGATGCTGGAATCCCAACTGAGCCGCGACCACAGGGAGCGATCGGCCTGGACCGACATCGACGTGATCCCCGATCTCGCGGGCTTCCCCCGCGTGCTCGCCGCGAGATTCTTAGCCGCCGATAAACACCGATGAACGCGGATTAAAGGACAATTGAGCTATCGGCGTTCATCTGCGTTCATCGGCGGCAGATCGCCTTGCTCAAATGAAGACCTACTTCCACGTCGACATGGACGCCTTCTTCGTCTCCGTCGAAGAGCTCTTCGACCCGTCGCTCAAGGGCAAACCCGTGGTGGTCGGCGGACAAGCCAATCAGCGCGGCGTCGTCTCGGCCGCCTCCTATGCCGCGCGAAAGTTCGGCGTTCACTCCGCCATGCCGCTCCGAACCGCCTATCGGCTATGCCCGCAAGCCATTTTTGTCGATGGCCATCCCACGCGCTATCGCGAGTATTCGGGCAAGGTCTACGAAATCCTCAAGAGCTTCTCGCCGCAAGTGGACATGGCGTCCGTCGACGAAGCCTACATGGATCTCACCGGCACCGAGCGCCTGCACGGGCCGCCGCTCTCCGCCGCCCATCGCCTGCACGACGCCATCAAGCGCGATACCGATCTCAACTGTTCCATCGGCATCTCGGCTTCGCGCATGGTGGCCAAAGTCGCGTCCGACCAAGCCAAGCCTAACGGCGTTCTCTGGGTGCTGCCGGGCGAAGAGGCGCGCTTCCTGGCGCCGCTCGATGTTCGAAAAATCCCCGGCGTCGGCAAAGTCACCGAAAAGAATCTGCAAGCCTGGGGCGTTCGCAAGGTGGGCGATCTGGCTGCGCTCGATGAAGATTTCCTGCGCCAGCATCTCGGCCAGTGGGGCCTGGCGCTGGCCGGAAAATCGCGCGGCATGGACGCGGGCGGCTGGTTCGATCATGAAGTGGGCGACGACAGCACGCCCAAATCCATCAGCCACGAGTTCACCTTCAACGAAGACACGGCCGATTCGGACGCCCTGGAATCCACGCTCGCGCGGCTCTCTGAAATGGTGGCGCGCCGCCTGCGTGAGCACGATCTGCACGCACGCACCGTGCAATTGAAACTTCGCTATTCGGATTTTTCCACCATCACGCGCGCGCATTCCTTCGATCACGGCACGCAGCTGGACACCGAAATATTCCAGCAAGTGCGCGCGCTTTTTCGAGCCAATCGCAAGCCCAACGCGACCATCCGGCTTCTCGGTGTCCACGCCTCCGGTCTCAAGCGCCGTGGAAGGCCAGCTCAACATGCTCGACGAACCAAACACCAACCGTTGGCGCAAAGCCATGACGGCCGTGGATAAGCATGCGCGACAAATTTGGCGAGGACAGCGTCTCACTCGCCATGGGCATGAAGGGCCGCTTCCGCGAGCGCGTGCACGAGAATCCCGCCGGGCTGCCAGGAAAAATCCCCGGCAAGACGCCCCGCAACGATTCAAGCATAGCGCTAAACTAGCATCAGGCACACCTGGAAATGAAACAACTTATCGAAGACATCGCGAAGGCTCTGGTTGATTTGCCCGACGAAGTCACCGTTAGCGAGGTGAAGGGCGAGCAGGTCACCGTACTGGAGTTAAAAGTCGCCGCCAGCGACTTGGGCAAGGTCATCGGCAAACAGGGCCGCACCGCGCGATCCATCCGCACGCTGCTGGGCGCGGCGGGCATGAAGCTGAACCGCCGGTTCACGCTGGAAATTCTGGAATAAACCTGAGACCAGATCTGAAGCTCGTCACCATCGCCCGTCTGCTTCGAGCGCGCGGAAACAAAGGGGAGCTGGCCGCCGTGCCGCTCACCAGCCAGCCCGATCGCCTGAAGAGCGTTTTCGTCAACCAGACTCCCATGGAGGTGGAGAACACCTGGATGCATGGCGATCATCTGATCTTCAAGTTCCAGGGCGTGGACACGATTTCGGACGCCGAAAAGCTGGCCGGCGCCGAAGTCGCCATCCCTTTCGAACAGCGCGCCGCGCTCGCGGATGACGAAGTCTATCAGTCGGACCTTATCGGTTGCGAAGTGGTCGACGCCACTGGCCGCTCGCTCGGCGTAGTCGACTGAGTTTCAGGAGACCGGCGGCACGCCGCTTGCTCCTGGTGGGCGACGATCTGCTCATCCCTTTCGCCAACTCTATCTGCACCAAGATCGATCTGGAAAATAGGCAGAATCACCGTAAATCCCCCAGACGGCCTGCTTGACCTAAACGTGCCAATAGCCAACAGGCCCACAAGCCTAATAGCCAGCCATGATTTTCCGCATCCTCACCATCTTCCCCGACTTCTTTCAAGGCCCCCTCCAATACGGCGTCGTCGCCAAAGCCGCCGAAGCCGGCTTGATCCAGATCCACATCCACGATCTCCGCACCTGGACGCATGACCGCCATCGCACCGTCGACGATCGGCCTTTCGGCGGCGGCGAAGGCATGCTGCTGAAACCCGCGCCCATTTTCGACGCAGTGGAAAGCATCTGGCCCGAGCGGCACACCCAACCAGCGCCTGATCCTGCTCTCCGCGCAAGGCCAGCGCTTCACCCAGGAAACGGCGCGCCGCTTAAGCCAATACGATGAGATCTTCCTCATCTGCGGCCGCTACGAAGGCGTGGACGAACGCGTGGCCGAGCACCTGGCCGACGAGGAGCTTTCCATCGGCGATTTCGTCCTCAGCGGCGGCGAACTCGGCGCCGCCCTGGTGTTGGATTGTGTCGCCCGCCTGCTCCCCGGCGTCCTGGGCAACAAAGATTCGGCCCTCCAGGAATCGTTCGGGGAGCGGAGCGCGGCGAGCCTCCTCGATTGCCCGCAATACACCCGCCCCGCCGAATTCCGCGGCTGGAAGGTTCCAGAAGTACTATTGAGCGGCAATCACGAGGAGATCCGGAACTGGCGCCGGCAGGCCGCCCGGGACAAGACTGCGAAGAACCGCCCGGATCTACTACAATGAAGATTCAAGGATTTGTCACATGCCGAACCCCCTATTGACCAAAGTCGTCGCTAAACACCTCCGCCCGGTGCCGGAATTCCGCCCAGGCGACACCATCCGTGTCCACGTCAAGATCAAAGAAGGCGACAAAGAGCGTCTGCAAGCCTTTGAAGGAACCGTGATTGCCCGCAACAACTCGGGGCTCGGCGCCACCGTAACCGTAAGAAAGGTCAGCTTTGGCCAAGGGGTGGAGCGCATTTTCCCGCTGCATGCCCCGGTGATCGACCATATCGACGTGGTGCGAACCGGCCGCGTGCGCCGCGCCAAGCTTTACTATCTGCGTGAGCTCAAGGGCAAAGCAGCACGTCTCCGCGAACGCGAAAGGTTCGCTCGCGAGCCCGCGTTCTGTTGATCGGATCAGCGAAAACGCCTACCGATGAGATGCCAGGCTAAGTACGAGAACGAAGCCCGGGCGCAGGGTTTCCAGCACATCGCCGGTGTCGATGAGGTCGGTCGCGGCGCCTTGTTCGGACCGGTCTTCGCCGCCGCCGTCATCCTTTCGCCCGATCGGCCCATCCGGGGCCTGCGCGATAGCAAGCTGCTGGACGCCGAGCGCCGCGAGGTTTTGGCCGTTCGAATTCGCGAGCGCGCCGTAGCTTGGTCCGTGGCCGCCGTCGACGCCTTTGAAATCGACCGCATCAATATTCTCCAGGCCTCCCGCCTGGCCATGCGCTGCGCCATCGAAAGGCTCAATCCCGCGGCGGATTATCTGCTGGTGGATGCCGTTACGGTGGATCTGCGCGTGCCCAGCGCGCCCTCATCCACGGCGACGCGCTATCGCAGTGCATTGCCGCTGCGTCCATCCTGGCGAAAGTGGAGCGCGACGCCTGCATGCGCGAATGGGACCTGGTGTTCCCCCAGTACGGCCTGAAGAATCACAAGGGTTATTCGACGGACGAACACTGGAAGGCGCTGGAAGACCACGGGCCCACGCCCATGCATCGCTTCAGCTTCTGGCCGGTGCGCGAGCATTCGCCGCACGCCGCTTTGGACCGGCTATCCGCGCCAGGGCGACTTGTTTACTGACGTGCGCGGCTCAGAACCGAGCCGCGACTTACCGAGCCGCGACCGTGAGGAAGCGCTTGCAGAGGAAGCCGCATGCGCCCGGTAGAACCGCCGTTCTCGATGCATCGAGGAGCCCGATGAGACGCCCGTGCGCGTCCGCCACACCTGGTACCACAAACTCGGCATTTTTCTGTTCATCATCGTTTGTTTCGAAGTTGGCGCGTTCCTGACTGTGTTTCCCTGGACGCCGCAATGGGACAGCAACTCGATGGCGAGTCTTTTCCCCATGGCTGCGCGATCTTTGGACCAACTCCTATTTCCGCGGCGCCCTGAGCGGCTTGGGTCTGCTAAATATCTACATTTCGCTCGGCGAAGTTGCGCGTCTTCGACGTCCCGAGCCGCCTGCTGATAGACTCCCGCCGCCTGATAAACTAAGGACGTCGACGTTATGAAACCCACCACAGATCGTGGAAAAGCGGCAGTGACAGCCGATCCGTCCGCGCCGCCGGCAGCGTCACCGGTAAAACCGGCCGTGAAGCCGGAGCCTCCGCGGGGAACCATCGCCGAATGGACCATCACCATTCTGCTGTTGCTGTTCGGCACCACCACTTTGGTTCAGGCCTTCGTGATTCCCACCGGATCCATGGAAGACACGCTGCTCATCGGCGATCATTTGCTGGTGGACAAGCTGGCCTATGCGCCCGCGGGAAGCTTCAGCAAGTACATCCTGCCTTATGAGAACCCCAGGGACGGCGACATCATCGTCTTCCGCTATCCGGTGGACATCACGCCAGACCTTCGTCAAGCGCGTGGTCGGCGTGGCCGGCGATCACATCAAGATTATCGACCAGCAGGTCTATCGCAACGGCAAGAAGCTCAACGAGCCTTACGTCGTTCACAAAAATCCGTATCCGGATTCGTTCCGCGACAACTTTCCCAACAGCGAAGCCCAATTTCATGCCTGATGCGATCGCGGCCGCGAAATGCTGGCGAACAACGTCGTCAACGGCGAAGTGGTGGTGCCGCCCGATTCCTTCTTCGCCATGGGCGACAATCGCGACAATTCGCTCGACAGCCGCTATTGGGGCTTCGTGCCGCGCGGAAACATCATCGGCAAGCCGCTGATTATCTACTGGTCCTACAATGCCAGCACCGAGAGCCTGGCCAGTTCGTCGGTGAACAATCTAGCCAGCCACTTCCTGGATCTGGCCGAGCATTTCTTCACCAAGACGCGCTGGAATCGAACATTCCGGTTGATCCATGGCTACTACAACTACAACTAAGCCGGCCAAGCCCGAGCCCAAGCCATCCAAGCCCGCGCAGCGCAACTCCGTGGCCGAGTGGGCCATCACGATTTTGATTCTGCTGTTCGGAACCTCCACCATCGCGCAGCCGTTCGTGATCCCCACTTCTTCCATGCACAACACTCTTGCTCACCGGCGACCACTTGATCGTCGACAAGCTGGCCTACGCGCCTCCCGATGCCCTGAGCAAGCATCTGCTGCCCTATGAGGACGTGAAGCGCGGCGACATCATCGTCTTCCTGCCATCCCGACGCTGAAGCGTGGACTACGTGAAGCGCTGCATCGGATTGCCGGGCGATCACATCAAGCTGGTGGACAAGCGGGTGTTTATCAACGGCAAGCCACTGAATGAGCCTTACGTCATCCATCAGGACGATTCGTCGCTCTATCGCGACAATTTTCCGCAAGGCGAGCCTGAATACATCCAAGATCCGAAAATGGCCGAGCGCGCTGATCAAATGCTGCACGACGATGTCGTGAACGGCGAACTGGTGATTCCCGAGGGCAATCTATTTCGCCATGGGCGACAATCGCGACAATTCGCTCGACAGCCGCTACTGGGGCCTGGTGCCGCGCGACAACATCGTAGGCAAGCCGGTGATCATCTTTTGGTCCTACGATGCGCCCACAGAAGATCTCACGGACTACAACCTGCATCATCTGTTCGATCTGGCCACTCACTTTTTCACCAAGACTCGCTGGAACCGCACCATTGAAATTGATCCACGGCTACTCACGATGTACTCCGCTGAACTGATGCCGCGGCCAACCAATTACTACGGCCTGATTCTGGCCGGCGGCCGAGGTACGCGCTTCTGGCCCCGCAGCCGGCGCGCGCACTCCAAGCAAGTGCTGCGCTTCCTCGGCGAGCGATCGCTGATCCAGCAGACCGTGGATCGGCTGAGCCCGGTGATCCCGCCCGAGCATCTGTGGATTCTCACCAACGATCATCTGCGCGCCGAGATCGTCCGGCAGTTGCCCGAGGTGCCGAAGAACCAGATCCTGGCGGAGCCGGCCCAGCGCAACACCGCGCCCGCCATCGGGCTGGCCGCCCACATTCTGCAATCCATCGATCCCAACGCCGTGATGGGCGTGTTCCCTTCCGACCACGTGATCGCGAAGCCCGCGCGCTATCTGCGATTCATCCGTCCCGCGCTGCGCGCCGCCGCCGGCGGCAAGATCGTCGTGCTCGGCATCCAAGCGCGCTGGCCTGAGACCGGCTATGGATACATCGAGTTTCCGAAGAATGTGCAGGCCGGATCGCGCGAGCCGGTTCCCGTGCGCCGCTTTCGCGAGAAACCGGATCTGAAAACCGCGCGCCGCTACGTCAAAGCCGGCAACTTCTATTGGAACGCGGGCATGTTCTTTTGGAAAACGTCGGTGCTGCTGGACGCGCTGCGCGAATATCTGCCCAAGACCGCGACCCTGCTCGCCAGCCTGCCCGAATTCTCCAATCGCCGCTTCGCCGCGAAGCTGAAGGAAGCGTTCCCGCACTGCGAGAACATCTCCATCGATTACGCCGTGCTCGAGAAATCGCCGCACGTGGTTGGCTTCGCCACCGACGATTTCGGCTGGAACGACGTCGGAAGCTGGAACGCGGTTTACGAGCTGCTGGCGCGCGACGAAAACGGCAATGTCTTTCGCGGCGAAGCTCTGGCCCGATCCAGCTCCGGCAACTACGTGGATGCCGAAGGCAAGCTAATCGCGCTGTTGGGCGTGAACGATCTGGTGGTGGTCGACACCCCCGACGCGCTGCTGATCGCCGACCGCTCCCGCTCGCAGGAAGTGGGCGACATCGTCAAGGAACTGGAAAAGCAGCACCGCCACCTGCTCTAGGTGGCGCACGCACTTCTTATTGAGTGGCCGGCATGTTCTCGTTGAACCACGCAGAATCCGCTCGAACCGGTCGCGAATGTGCTGCGGATCGTGGAACCCGTGTCCTTCGCCGGGATACAGCACGAATTCCGTCTTCACCCCAGCGTCTTCAAGGCGTGCCAGAATTCGTACGATTGCGCGCGGCGGGCACTCCGCGTCGCGATCGCCCACCATCACCAGTGTCGGCGTCTTGACGTTCTTGATGAAATTGATCGGCGAGCTTTTCGCGTAGACCGCCGGATCGTCATACACCGACGCGCCGAAATACGGAATCATCCACTGATCGATTCCGTTCTCGCCGTAATAGCTTTGCCAGTTCGCGATGCCCGCGCCCGCGAACGCCGCGCGGAAGCGATGCGTCTGCGTGACGGCCCACATGGTCATGTAGCCGCCATAGCTCCAGCCCGCGATGCCGACGCGCTTGTCGTCCACCGGGTAGTTCTTCACCACATCGTCCACTCCGGCCAGAATATCGTCCAGATCGCCATGCCCGAAATCCTTCGCGTTGGCGCGCGTGAAATTTTCGCCCTGTCCATAACTTCCGCGCGGGTTCGGCATGAACACGAAGTAGCCTTGCTCGGAAAACAACTGCAGCGGCAGCCCCGGGCGCGCCCAACTGGCGACGAACCCCGAAGCTGGCCCGCCATGCACCGACACGATCATCGGATAACGCTTCGACGGATCATAGGGTTGCGGAAATAGCAGCCAGCCTTGCACGTCGAAGCCGCCGTTCTTCCACTCGATGCTCTTGGCCTCGCCCCACATCCGTTGTTGCGCGTCGTGCACGCCACGCTGGGAGTCGTTGGAATGCGTGATCTGCTGCCACTTCCCGGTGGGACCCGCCCATACCTCCGGCGGCTGGCTCCAGGAATTCCGCACCACCGCGCTGGTGGCGGCATCGCCCGAAAACATTACGCTCTCCGCGCCCTTCCACAATGTCTCCGTGCTCCCCGATGCCAGATCGAGCGTCGAAATCGCCGAGCTCGCCGGCCACATCCTCGCCGAACAAAATCTGTTTCGATGACGGCGACCATTGGAACCAATTCGGCGATGACTTTCGATCCGGAGTCAGATCGCGCGGCGTCGCCACCTTCGGCCGGTAGAGCATAAATATCGCCCCCGATCACGCCTTCGTCGCTCATCAAGCCGCCGATGAACGCGATCGTCTTGCCATCGGGCGACCATTTCACATTGGCCACCTGGAGTCGAAGGTTTGAAGACGTGCCGCGCCGCTCCCGACTCAGCGTCGATGGCATACAGTTCCGCGATGTACCAGTTGTCGTCGCCGTCGCCGGGCGCGGCCAGGTACACCAGATTCTTGCTGTCGGGCGACCAATCGAATTCATACACGTACATGTCCGCGGGTGAAATCGATCGCGCCAAGCCTGTCGCCACATTCAAGATCGCCAGGCGCTGCTCGTACGTCTTCGATGCGATGACGCCCGTCTCCGGCGCGGTGGCTTCCGTGGGTCCAGGCACGCGCGTGAGATCTTCGATGCGTAGCAGCGCGATGCTTTTGCCGTCCGGCGACCAATGCGGATCGCCCAGGTAGCCCTCGAAGTTTCCCGCTTTATGCGGCTTGCCGTGCCCCGGCTTGTCCACCACATACAACTGCATCTGGCCGTGCGATTCGGCATCGGAAAGAAACGCCAGCCGGCCATCGGGCGACCAAGCCAGCCCTTGTAGCATGGCGGCCGGATCGCCGATGCGTTTGGCGGCGGCTCCAGCCTCGTGCAAATCTTTGACGTAGACGGAATGGCTCGCTGGTTCGCTCGTGATCTTGCTGGGCGCCGTTTCGATCCAGGCCACCCGGCCGCCGTCCGGAGCCAGCGCTACCTGGCGGAACTCATGCAGCGCGGAAAGCGAGTCGAGCGAGGCGTCAAGCGAAGGAGGCTCGGCAATCAGCCGAACGCATCCTAGCAGTAGAACCGCGGGAAAAAGGGTGGAGCGCAACTAACCCGAGTATAACTTGCGAGCGTGGCTTTAGCTCAGCAGGCGCCGGGAGCCTATTGAGCAGGCACCGGGCCCCGCCGCCCATGTCCCTCTAACAATGCGCGGCCTTCCTTAACGGTGTAATCCGACGGCACCGCGAAGAGCGCCGGATCCGGCTCTGTCCGGGTGATGGCGTTCAACTGATACAGGGAATCGCCAAAGCGCGGATCGCTGGTCTTACTCATCACCACCACTTGCAGGTCCGGCGAAAACCAGGTCTCGGTAACGATATCGATTTCCTTCTCGTTGCCTTCTTTACCCGCCGGGATGGCGCGTGTGACACGCTTGCCCTGCGCGCTGACGCCCTGGATCACCTGGGTGCCCAAGTCCTCGGTCTTTGCCGACGCCGACTGTCGCGCATGCTCAAAGGCATGTGATTCGGCCGTGCGCGCCGCCGGAATCGGTGTGGACCGTGCCGTTCGGCTGCGGGCATCCAGCACATAGCTCTTGCCTGCCACGGGATCGAAGATCATTACCGAGCGAGCCCCGGCATGTTCCGCCGAGAGCGCCCCAATGGCCCCAAACGACCGCTCCGTGCGCGTCCGCCCCTGGCTGTCGCGCGCGATGGAAGCCTGTTGTGGTGCGTTGGATATGATCGCCGGTTGAGAGCGTCTGCGTGAATTGCGTCACCGCCGTTGCCGAATAAGGCGCGCCCGGCACAACCTTATTGGACATGCCGAATTCCGTCCGAACCAATGCGAAATCGCCCGGCCCATCGCCCCGATGCCGGCCCGGCCCCTGCGCAAATAAACTAGCCGCCGTCAGTGCGGTGGCAACCGAAATCAACGACAATTTTCGAACCATGATGTACCTCCGAAACAAAATCATTGCGCCAAGCGCACCGCGCGCGCCAAACCATCCTGGCCCAACAGGAGCTCGGCCTCCACGCTCGAGTCTGTGCGCTCTTCACCTATGGGAACACCCATCAACTGCAACGACGACACCGGCAACTGAACCCGGACCACCATCGCGTTCTCCACAGCGGGCAACGCCTCGGCTTCAGGCAACGGATAAAAACTTGCGTCGGCTTCTTCCTCCGCGGCGGCGGGAGCAACGGTATTTGCCGCGACGATTGCCGGAGGCGCCACCGGTTTCGTTTGGCCGCTATGGCTCCATAGCAGCAGCGCTATTCCAGCCGCGGCCGCCACACTGAGGGCTGGAGCCCAGGCCATAAGATTGCGACGCCGGTTTTGCCGTCGAAACCGCGCCTTGAGCTGTTCCTCGATGTGGCGCGGCGCTTCACTTGGGCCATCGGCCCCCAGCGCCCGCAGACCTTCCAGGAGCTCGCGATTACCTTCGTTCATACCGCACACCTCTCGCCCGCTCGCATCTTTTCGGCTAAGCAGCGCCCGCGCCCGATGCAACCGCGATCGTACCGTTCCAATGGCGCATCCCAGCAGCGCTCGCCGCTTCGGCGTAGTCTCGTTCGTGCAAGTCGCACAGCACCACCACTTCGCGATAGGCCGGCGGCAACGCCAGCACCGCCTTCCGCAGCGTTTCGACGCGCTCGTTCTGAGCTAAGTCGCCGAATATATCCTGCTCCGCCGCTACCCGGTCCGCATAATCGCCCGCCGGATCGTCCAATACCGTTATATAAGGTCTCTCCCGCTCCAATGCCCGCAGTACGAAATTCCGCGCGATCCCATAGAGAAACGCCGCCACCGAGCCTCGCTCGCTGTCGTATCTTTGTCCCCGAGTTCATCGCCACCACGAATACGTCCTGCGTCACCTCTTCGGCAATTTCCGTTTTCCCGCTCATCTGGAGCGCGAATCGATACACCACGCCTTGATGTTTGCGATAAAACTCGATGAATGCCTTTTCGTCGCCGCCTGACAGCAGCCGAAGCAGATCGCCATCACTACGGGACGGGGATTCCAGCATTAGTTGATTGCGGCGATCCGCATCGGCCTTTGATAGTGATTCCCCCCGGCGCGCCGAAAGGTTCCACAAATTTGCAGACCATCTTCAATCTAAGGCTCCCGCAGTGTTACGACGGTGGCGCCCCAACCGCCCGCTTCCCCTGGCGCATCCGAAAAGCTTGCCACAAAAGGCGTGTTGCTCAGAATGGACCGTACCATCTCACGCTGCACCCCGATTCCCCGCCCATGGATGATCCGCAGCGCGATTAGGCCCATCCGATGCGCCTCCTCCAGATAGTTTTCCACAACCGGTTTCACTTCGCGCGCGGGAACCGTGTGCAGATCGAAAACGTCGGTGACGGGGATGCGAACGGGCTCTTCTTTATCCATAACTGCTGTTAGCCTAACATTGTGATCCCTTTGGAAGAGTACCGGGCGCGCCTGGAAGAGCGCCTCCGCGCGTCCCAGACACCTGGAACGTCAATTTCGCCGCATCGGCAATGCACGCCTGGCGGCCGGATTTGCCGCCGTCGTAGTGGCTTTCTTTGTCTTCGGTGAAGTCTGGATCTCGGTGTGGTGGCTGCTGGTCCCGGTCGCCGTATTCGCGTCGTTGGTGGTTCTACACGCACGAGTGGTGGAGCGTCTGGAGCGCTCCAAGCGTGCCGCCCAATTCTATGAACGCGGCCTGGCGCGCCTGGAAGACCGCTGGATGGGACTAAGGGAGCCGGGCACAGGCGAAGCGGGCGAGCGCTTTCGCGATCCCAACCACCTCTATTCCGAAGATCTCGATTTGTTCGGCAAAGGATCCCTCTTTGAGCTTCTGTCCACTGCTCGAACCCGAGCCGGCGAGGACTCGCTTGCGGCCTGGCTGCTGGCGCCCGCATCCCAGGACGAAGTGGCCGCCCGCCACGAAGCCGTTCGGGAGCTTCGGCCGCTGCTCGACCTGCGCGAAGATCTGGCCGTGCTGGGCGCTACAGTCCGCTCCGGCCTCGATCCGGACGCCGCGGCTGGCTGGGGCGAAGCGCCAGAGGTCCAATTCCCGGCCGGAGCCCGTTATATCGCGCCCGTGCTCGCCGCCGCCGTGGTGATTTCGTTCGAGTTGTACATGGCCGGCGTCTTCACCCGTACGCCCTTCTTCGCCGCGCTCTTCGTGGAGATGGGCTACGCATTCTTTCTTGGCTCTCGAACGCTCGCAGGTAGCCACCGCGGTGAATCGCCCTCCCACGACCTGGCTTTGCTGGCGAAGCTTCTTCAACGTCTGGAAAGCGAGACTTTCCGCGCGCCTCTGCTCCAACAACGGCAAGCTCGCCTGAAAACCGGAGGCCAACCGATAGCATCCGCCGAAATCGCGACGCCTCGGCCGGCTGGTGGCCCGTCTCGATTGGCAGCGAAATCTAGGTCTTCACGCCCGTCGCTTGGTGCTGCTGTGGGGAGCGCAGATGGCCATGGCGATCGAGCGATGGCGCCGCGTCTGGGGAGGCCACATCCACGAATGGATCGATACCGCCGGCGAATTCGAAGCGCTGTGCTCTCTGGCAGGCTATAGCTACGAGCATCCGGCGGATGTTTTTCCGGAGTTGGTCGGACGTTTCAAGCGGCTGGTTCGAAGCCGAAGCCCTGGCGCATCCGCTGATGGCGGAAGCGCATTCCATCCGAAATGATGTGCAACTGGGCGGTCCGAAACTGGACAACACTCGGCTCTGGATCGTCAGCGGCTCCAACATGTCCGGCAAGAGCACCTTGCTGCGCACCATCGGGATCAACACGGTGCTGGCGTGGGCCGGCGCTCCGGTGCGCGCCGCGCGATTCAAGATTTCGCCGCTGAGCCTGGGCGTATCCATTCGCGTGCAGGATTCGCTGCAGGACGGCCGATCCCGTTTTTATGCCGAGATCACGCGTCTGCGCGAAATTATCGCCCTCACCAACGGCCCCCGTACAGTTCTGTTCCTGCTGGACGAGTTATTGAGCGGAACCAATTCGCATGACCGCCAGATCGGCGCCTCCGGCATCGTGCAGGCTCTCATCGACCGCGGCGCACTGGGAGTGATCACCACGCACGATCTGGCGCTGGCCCACATCGCCGACGCTCTCGCCGGCCGCGCCGTCAACGTTCACTTCGCCGACACGCTGCAGAACGGCGAATTGCACTTCGATTACCGGCTGCAGCCTGGCGTGGTGGAGCGCAGCAACGCTCTGGATCTGATGCGCTCGGTGGGGATCGAGGTCTAGTTCACTTAGCCACGCGGACTGGCGCCGACGCCCGGAATCCAGCGGTCCAGCGCTTCACGCAGCTTCTCCAAGCCCACCGGCTTGCTGATGTAGTCGTCCATGCCGGCCGCCAGGCAGCGCTCCCGGTCCCCATCCATGGCGTTGGCCGTCAGCGCGCAAATGGTCTGGTGGCCGGCTTTCGCCTTCGCGGCTTCGGATAACGGCCGTGGCCTCAAAACCGTCCATGTCCGGCATCTGGCAGTCCATGAGGACCAGATCGTATTTCCGCTTTTCCAGCGCTTCCACCGCTTCCCGCCCGTTCACCACCGCGTCAGCGGCCAAGCCAAGCTTCTGCAACAACCGCAGCGTGATACGCTGATTGATTTCGTTATCTTCGGCGAGCAGAATCCGCATGGATCCTTGTGGTTGAACTGAGCTGGGCGCTCGAGCGGCCTTTGGAGCGGGCGCTTCGGCACGCTGCGCCGTCCCGGTCTGCGATTTTGCGGCCGCTACGCGTGGCGCCGGGGTTCGGACCGGCACGTTCGCGTTGGCCGCCTGGGGCGCAGCACTCTGGTTGCGTCGACTTGCCGAAGGCTGGCCGTAAACCAGAACCGGCTTCCCTTGCCCGGCTCGCTGGTCCAACCCGATCTCACCGCCCAGCAGTTCCACCAGTTGCTTCGAAATCGCGAGGCCCAGCCCGGTGCCGCCGTATTTCCGCGTGTTCGATTCATCCACTTGCGTGAAGGTATCGAACAGCCGTCCCTGCTCGTCCCGGGGAATCCCGATGCCGCTATCATGCACCGTAAATTTCAACTGGAATGCATCGCGCGTCTGGTTGACCACCTCAGCCTTCAGCCCCACCGCGCCCCGCTCGGTGAACTTAATGGCGTTGCCCAGCAGATTCGTCAGCACCTGCCGCAGCCGGCCAGGATCGCCCACGGCACGGCCGCGGGCAGGCCCGGCCCCATGTGGGATATGAATTCCAAGACCTTTGGCGCGCGCCTGCAGGGCGAACATCGACGTTGTTTCCGCGATGGACGATTCGAGCGGAAAAGTCGACACGGTCCAGGCGCAGCTTCCCGGCCTCAATGCGCGACAGATCCAGGATGTCGTTAATCAAAGCCAGCAGCGAATCCGCCGAGCGCTTGATGGACTCCGCGTATTCCTGCTGCTCCGGATTGAGCGGGGTGCCGAGCAAAAAGTCGGTCATTCCCAGTACGCCATTCATCGGCGTACGGATTTCGTGGCTCATGTTCGCCAGAAACCGGCTTTTCATCCGCGTGGCTTCGCGCGCCGCGGTCAGCGCCTTTTCCAGTTCTTCGTTCTTTTGTTCCAGCTCCTGCGCGTCGTCCTTCAGGCGCTGTTCGTTGGCTTTACGCGCCGTGATATTGCGAACCACCGCGATCCACTCGTCCCAGCTAAGCGGCAGCAGGCGCATTTCGTAGGCCTGCTCGCCCAACCGGTCCTCAATCGCGAACTCCACCAATTCCATGGCGTTGCTTTTGCGGACCTTCTCCTGAGCCTCGCGAACCTGCGCCAATGCAGCCGCCGGCAAGAGGTCCTGCAGATTCCGGCCCGGAAACTTCTCCGCGCTCAGAAATGCGTCCGAGCGCTGCCCGCCCTTGGCATCCAGAACCGTTTCGCTCTTATCCAGCCGCAGGAATAGATCCGGGAAAGCTTGAAACAGCGCCCGCAGTTCGGTGGCGTTTTGATAGGCCGCGTCTTCGCTGTTCTTGCGCTCGGTGACGTCGATGGACGCCATCCGCAGGCCCGCGATTCGGCCCGCCCGGTTCCTGAGCAATTGCTCGTGTACTTCCACGGCGATCTTGCGCCCGCCCTCGTGCGCATATTCGCGCTGATAGGTGACGAGCGCGGTATGCCCCTCGATTTTCCGTTGAATCTGCTCGCGGTAGCGCGCGCGCTCGAGCTCGGGAATCAGTTCGGCGCAGTGCACGCCCAGCATGTCGCTCTCTTCCAGACCGCGCAGCTTGCATTCCAGGCGATTCACCCGCCGGACGATCCCTTCCCGGTCGATCTCCATGTAGCCGATAGGCGCCGTCTCGAACAGGTTCCGGGCGACTCGCCGTCAAAAGCCTCTTCGGCTTGCGCACGCACGCGGTTCAGCGGCAGGCTTGCGCGTGCGGATCAACATCCAGATCAGCGCGGCAAGGCACAACACGGCTGCGCTGAAAACCATTCATCGATCTATCGTCAGAACGGTCTAAATCGTTTAGTCCTGGTATGTTAAGCGGATTACCCTTGCTTAAGTGAGGGTCCGGAAAGGTGACCGTCAGGGCGCGGCGGTCCGACGTTAGTTTGCGATTAGATTGATGGCGCCGATTCCGCCCCGGATGTCCAGGCGAACGGTGGTCTTGGCGTGGCCATAGGCATCGTTGACATAGCGGCCTTCCCGCTTTTCCAGGCCTGGCGCGCTGAATGCCTCCGATGCCGCCTTTCACATCGGCGTCAATCCCCACGCCCTTCTGGAAGATAGATGGTCGCCTCGCCCACACCCCCGCGAACGCTCACTTCATAGTCGCTCTTCGGCGCGCCCCGCAGATCCATCTTAAGTTCGCCGACGCCCATCTCGACGTTCACTCGCCGCAGCGTGAGATCGCCCAGATCCAGCCGGGATTCCCCGGCGCCGCATTTCACGTCCAGATCCAGCGGCTTCTGGTTGTTGAAGCGCAGGTCCCAGGCATATCGCGACGTCGCCGTGCCCACGTGGCTAGGCTCCTCTACCACCAGATGTCCCCGAAACCCGCCGGCGTTATAGGAAACCTCCGGCCGCAGCCGCAGCCGGTTGTAGGTAAACCGGCCCTCCATCAGCTTGTCCGCTCCCCCGCGAACCCGCAACTCTCCGGCGCCCATTTTCAAATCCACCCGGACTTCCTCCGATGTTATCCAGTTCGATACTTCGCGTTTCGGTCCGCTCCGGCCCGGGAGGCCCCCAATCGCGGCCACAAGCGGTCAACAACAAGCAAGCTCGCGCCGAGCGCGGTGGCGAGGAATCGGGAGGAGTTCAGCATCCGTTGAATACCTTAACCCAGCATACGAGCGATTACATGGTCATGTTCACTATATTTCGCTGGATGACCGAGAACCTCTAAGGTTCTTTCCCTAGACCCATCAGCACGAACTCCCATCTCACTTGGTATTCTTGCCTTAGTACATTTCATTGTGGCCGTCCAGTTGTTACACTGGGGTCATCGTGAGCGCCAGTCCTACGGCCTGCTTGTATTGCCGGAAGAATATTGGCCCTTTGCGCAGGCTCAGGGACCGGCATTTTTGCTGCCAGGAGCATCGAAAAAAATACGCCACCAGGTCTGCCCGTGCATTGCGCGAAGCCGAAGATTTATATGGCTTTGACGAGGTCGCAGGGCACCAGCTGGCGGGCCGTCACCGCAGTCAAGCCGGAGGATAAGTCAGATCGGCGGGGCGGTATTGGCACCACCATTTTTGTGGGTGCTATCGCGGTGGTGCTGGTGCTGGCGCTTTCGCAAATGCACACGAATTCCCCAGCGCCCAAGGCCATTTCCGCGCTTCCGGACACCAATCCGCATCCCAGTCAAAGCGGCTTTGGACAATTGATCGGCAATCTGATTCAGAGCAAAACCTCCGGAACTTTGCGCGAGGATTTTCACACCGGCTTGAGCGGCTGGGAGGGTGTGAGATCGATCGGTTCGGACTGGAGCCTCGGAAGCCGGCGAAGTTCGGCCCGACGCTTTACGGCTTTGGAAGCCTTCCACTTCGCTGTCCAACTACGAACTCGAGTTCCTGGGACAGATCGATCACAAGAGCATGGACTGGGCCTTTCGCGCCGCCGATCTGCACAATTACTACGCCACCAAACTGGTGATGACCCGGCCCGGGCCGCTCCCCAACGCCGGTCTGGTTCGCTTCGTGGTGCTGGATGGGCGGGAGCGCGAGCGCGTGGAACTGCCGCTTCCGTTGACACTCGAGCGCGGCGTCGACTACCGGGTTCGGGTCAGCGTGCGCGGGAATCGCTTCCTCACTTCCGTCAACGGCCAGTTGATCAGCTCCTGGATGGACGGCCGCATCAGCCGGGGCGGCGTCGGCTTCTTCTCCGAAGACGGCGAATCGTCCGTGCTGAAGTGGGTCAGCGTATCGGAGCGCGATAGCTTCATGGCCCGCATTGCCTCGCACTTCTCGCTTATCACTATCCCCACGGCGGGCGTTGCGGGCGCACGTCGATATAGCGCCACATACCCGGCCGTAAGTTCGCTAGTATTTATACAAGTGTCGGAAGTTCGGAATGCGCAGCTGTCGTTTGTGGTTACTCGCCATCTTAGCCCTGTCAACGGGCGTCCTGTCGGCCGCCAATCCTAAGCAGGCTGAAAAATCCTTCAAGGACGGGCTGCGTCTGGAGGAGGCGAACCAGTGGAAGGAGGCCGAGGCTGCCTTCTCGGAAGCCATCCAGGCGGATCCCAATAGCGCGGTTTATTATTTCCATCGCGCGCGCGTCCGCTTTTTCAGCCGGCGACTATCCTCATGCGCTGGAGGACGCCGGCGTGGCCACGCGCCTGGAGCCCAACAACGGCGAAGCCTTCCAGCTTCTGGGCGACATCGATGAACGGAATGAAAAACCCGCGCAAGGCGCTTGCCGATTACAACCGCGCCATCGAATTGGGCAGTAAGCACGGCGGCGGTTTACAATAGCCGCGCGGCGGCGCACACCCAACTGCAGCGAATACGATGCGGCCGTCGCCGACTACACGCTCGGAATCAAGCTGCGCCTGGATAATCCGGAGCCCATCCGGCAGGCGCGCCGATCTCTACAATGCGCTGGGCCGCTATCGCGACGCCATCGACGACTATGACCAAAGCATCAACCTGAAGCCGGACAATCCCGAAGCGCTTCTGGGCCGCGGCTTCTGTTGGGGCCAGCTGGGCGATTACCACCGAGCCATCCAGGACTTCGACAAGCTGCTGGCGCTCCGGCCTGATGACGCCAAGGCCCTGACCCTGCGCGGCGCGGCGCAGTTCCGGCTGGATGACAACGAGGGGCCATCGCAGACTTCACGGCCGCCATGAAAATCACGCCCCAGGAAGTGTATCTCTACCTGGCTCGCGCGGCGGCGTTGGTGAAACTGGAGCGGCACGCCGAGGCGCTCGAGGATCGTGAACAGGCCGTGAAGCTGGCGCCCGAATCGGCCGAGGTTTATCTGGCGCGCGGCGGCTCCTACCACCAGTTAGGGCGAGCACGAGAAGGGTTTGGCGGATCGCAGCAAGGCGATCGAACTGGATCCGCAGCTTCCCGAAGCCTGGTTCGCGCGAGGCAGCGCTTATTATCTGCTGGGAGACTACGCCAAGGCCGAGTCTGACCTGGCCCAGGCGCTGCACCTGCGGCCGGATTACAAAGAGGCCGCGGAAGTCTTAGCGAAAGCGCAAAAGCACGTCGGAAGAAGCTAAACAAGCCGAAGCGAAGAACATTGCGCCCCCGGCCGCTGGCCCACCAGTGGCCAAGCTGGCGACCGCCAGCCGGTCCAATGCCGCAACCATCGCGCCAACTGCCGCCGCCCGCGCCGCGTTCCCGTGGCTATTCCCAAACCAGCAGCGCCCAGCTCCAAACCGACTCGGCGGGAACCGCACAAGAGCACGAGGCCCGCGGCCGGGCGTTCACGCAAGCGGAGAAATTTCCCGAAGCGCTGGCCGAGTTGACGCCAAGCCATCCAGCTGAACCCGAACATCGCCCACGCTTACAACGCGCGCGGTTACGTCTATCTGCGCCAGCACGACTATCAGCACGCGCTGGCCGATTTCGACGATGCGATTCGCCTGGATCCGCAACTACGCCAACGCGTATCAGAACCGCTCCGCGACGCGCAAAGCGCTGGGCGATGCGGCGGGCGCGGCGGCGGATCTTAAGGCCGCGCGTTAACTTCAACCGTTCAGCCAATTGCGCAAGCTCGGCCGCCGGGCAGCGAATGCCCACATAAAACGTTCCGAACAGCGCATAATCCGCGCTCACTTCATCGAAACGCATCTCGTAGATCAGCCTCTTGAACACCAGCGGATCGTCGGCGAACAGATCCACGCCCCATTCCCAATCGTCGAATCCGATGGATCCGGAAATAACCTGCTTCACTTCCCCCGCGTACCGGCGGCCCACCATGCCGTGCTCGTGCATCTGCCGCTGCCGCTCCGCCATCGGCAAGCCGGTACCAGTTTTTCAACTCGCCGCGCTTGCGATCCATCGGATAGAAGCACAGATATTTGTGCGGAGGCATGTCCGGAAACAGGCGCGGCGCCATGGCCTCGCGCTGCCGCGCCATCACTTCTTCGATCTCCGCCGTCCATTCCGGCGAAAATGGCGCGATGCCGCGTTCCGCCAAAGCTGCGTAAGTTTTGAGGCTGGATTCATACAGCCCCAGTTCCACTACCGACAAGTAGGACGACGTGGGCTCCAGATAATCCCACAGCCGCAGCCCCGCCAGCCGCCGCTCCACTTTGTTCAATTCATCGAAAGAACGCCGGAAATGCACCAGGATGAGATCGCCCTTGTGTCCCAGCAGCGAAAACACCGCGCTTTGTCCGCCCGCTTCGCGCTCCATTTCAGCCAGCGCCTCAGCGGCTTCCTGCGCGATCTCGGCTCTTTGGGCCGGCGAAAGTTGTTTCCATGCGGTCCAACGGACGCGCAGCATCTGATGCAGCATGCTGGCGCCTTCCAGCGTCAAGGGCACGGCCGGCAAATGCTCGAGCCGCGATTTCCGGAGGGGCGTTGGTGATGACGGACATAGGGAATCCTCCTGCTATTCTATCGAACGGTGGTCATGCGCTGGCTCCCCATAGTTTTCCTGTGCTCAGGCGCTCTCATGGCGCAACATCCGCGCGATAGCTGGAATGTAAAGTACTCTGCGGAGACCCCTTACACGCTCGCTGATGCGCCTCTGGCCAGCACCGAGCGAGAGCAAGTATACCAAGCTTTGGAGAAGGAGATGCACGGGTCCTACACCGACGCGGACAGAGATCGGGAGCGGCGAGACGTAATGAGCGCTCTCGTGGGGTGGGTAGCGCTGGCCCAGAATGGCAATAAACAGCTTCTGGTGCGAGGACCGAATCCATTCTGTGGGGCCACCGGAAATTGCACCACGTGGATCTTCGTTCGCCGGGGCGGCGAATGGCGGCCTGTCCTGCGGGAGATTACGAATCGCCTCGTTGTGCGGAGATCGTCAAGCCAGGGCTTTCACGACATAGCAACGGGAGAGCACTCTAGCGCCTTTGACCAGCAGTACCGGGATTACCGTTGGGATGGCAGCAAATATAAGCAAACAGATTGCTACGAGACTATATATCCTCAGCCCGATGAGCCGGGCGGCCCGCCAATGATCGCTGATTGCAACTAGGATGGCCGACCACCCAACGGCTTGCTATCATGAGCATGCACCATGCCTGATCTACGCTCGGAGCACGCTCCGATGTCCGACGCCGTCACGAATTCCATCCGCGTCGAGGTTCTGTCGCGACATTCGCCCGAAAATTCCCGGCCGCTCCAGGGCGAATGGGTTTTCGAATACACGGTTCGCATTACCAACCAGGGAAGCGACACGGTGCAACTGATCAGCCGGCACTGGATCATCACCGATGCCCTGGAGCATGTCGAAGAAGTAAAGGGCCCGGGTGTAATCGGCGAGCAGCCGGTCCTAGCGCCGGGCGAGTCGTTCAAATACTCCTCCTGGTGCCCGCTCAAAACCCCCACCGGGCTAATGCGGGGTACATACCAGATGGTGCGCGCCGGCGGGGAGCGGTTCGACATCGAAGTGGCGCCGTTCGCTCTGAAGGCGCGCTACACCGTTCATTAACTTCTGCGATTTTCTCCCTTCATGCCGCACTGTAAGGCATGAAAGTTTATCTCTCTCTTCTCCTGACCAGCGCCTTGATCTTGGGCGCAACCTCGTTGGCTTTCGGCGAATCGAAGAAAAGCGAAAACAGCGGCCATAAGTCTCGCAGTTCGACGCACCATCGCAGTTCGGGCTCGCATAAGAGCGGCAGTTCCGGTTCGAAGACCAAGAGCAACGTGCCATCGACCTAGACTGCCATCGAACTAAACCCTGGGGAGCGGGCATACGTGGTAACTTGGCTGCTTGCCCGCGCCTCCACTCTCTTCCCGGCTGCACTTCTCTTCAAGGCTTCGGTGGGATCTCGCCCCCAATCGGCTAAGCCAGTTATTGGATGAAAGGCGGTCGGTTGGCGCGCCGATCCTGGATCTCACGGAATCGAATCCCACCGCCGCCGGGTTCGCCTATCCATCGGAGGCGATTCTCTCCGCGCTGGCCGATCCCCGCTCGCTTCGTTATGAGCCTGCCGCCGCGGGAATGCCGGCCGCTCGCGCCGCAGTCTCCGAATATTATTCCGGACGCGTGCCGGCCGATCGCGTCCTGCTGACCGCCAGCACCAGCGAAGCCTACGCCTTCGTCTTCAAGCTGCTGTTCGACCCCGGCGACGAGGTGCTGGTTCCAGCGCCGTCATATCCGTTGTTCGACTATCTGGCCGCGCTCGATTCCGTGCGGGTAGTTCAGTACCCGCTGGTATACCACGGATCATGGGCCATCGATTTCGACAGGCTCGCAAGCTGCATCACGTCGCGCTCGCGTGCCATCGTGCTGGTGAATCCCAACAATCCAACCGGATCGTTCCTCAAGCAGTCCGAACTGAGCCCGCTCCTGGCGTTGTGCCGCGAACATAAGCTGGCTCTCATCTCCGACGAAGTTTTCGCGGATTATGTACTCGATGATCAAGCCCGCCTGGTTCGCACATTAACAGGAGTCGACGAAGTCCCGACGTTCTGCCTGAGCGGTCTCTCCAAAGTCGCGGGCCTGCCGCAGATGAAGCTGGGCTGGATCGTGACGGGCGGCCCGCCCAACGATCGCGCTCAGGCTTTCGAACGCCTGGAACTGATCGCCGACACCTATCTCTCTGTTAGTACTCTGGCACAGGGGGCGGCGCCCGCGTTGCTCGGCCTGCGCGGCGAACTGCAGCGGCAAATCCTGGGGCGCGTCCGGGCCAACCGGGCCTTTCTCGCCAGCCAGATCGGCCCGGCCTCTCCGTGGAGTCTCCTCGCCACCGAAGGCGGCTGGTACGCGATCCTCGAAGCGCCACGCGTTCGGAGCGAAGAGGACTGGGTGCTGGGTCTGCTCAGCCAGGACAGTGTGCTGGTCCAACCCGGCTTCTTCTTCGATTTCGAGCGAGAGGCGTTCCTGGTGATTAGCCTGTTGACGGCGGAGGACGTTTTCCGCGAAGGCGTCCGGCGGGTCCTCGCGCGCGCTTAGGGCTGGCTCCTCTAACAATCCTTCCCAATTTGTCAAGGCGTAGGCGCGGTGTTTCTGCGCTCCGCTGAATTCCACCTCATACCGATCCGACACGATCCGATATGAATTACGGATCGCGGAGGAGAAACATAATGGAGCCATTCAAGCTAGCGATGGAGGCTCACCCCCCGGGGTGGAGCACCGTTAACCGCATCATGCTCAGGGGAACCCTGGCTTTGCGCACATTCGAAAAACGCTTGGGGCGTGTTCTAACCGGGAAGAGCCTCCGCGCGGTTCTCCTCTGTTCCGCATTCCCTTTTTCCATGCTGTCCGCAGTCCCGCCGACGCCGCGAGCGCCGGTAAATCTGGGAACCGCCGGCAGCTTCGTGATTCTGTCGGAGACAGGAATTACGGACGTTCCTCCCTCTCCCATTACTGGAACCATTGGAGCCAGTCCAATAAGCGGCGCTGCTATCCTTGTCAGCTGCGCTGAAGTAACCGGGACAATATACGCTGTCGATGCGGCTGGCCCGGCGCCGTGCAGCATAACTGACCCAAGTCTGGTGGGTCAAGCCGTGCTCGACATGGGGACCGCCTATACGGATGCCGCCGGGCGGACCATACCGGATTTTACCGAACTGGGCGCGGGTAATATCAGCGGGATGACGCTTGTTCCGGGGCTGTATAAGTGGAGCACCGACGTCCTGATAGACGGCACTGGTGTAACTCTCGAGGGCGGCCCCAACTCTGTCTGGATCTTCCAGGTAGCCGGAGATGTTCTTCTAGCCAACAATGGCCATGTCACGCTGTCAAGGGGCGCGCAAGCCGGCAATGTCTTCTGGCAGGTTGGTGGTCCCACCGGAGCAACCATCGGAACGACGGCTGTCTTCTCTGGAGTAATACTGAGCGCCAAGCAGGTTATACTGAACACCGGCGCAGAGTTGACCGGTAGAGCCCTGGCGGCCACTCAGGTTACATTGCAATCCACCACGGTCAGCAGTCCAGGTCTGCTGACCGGTGGCGTTCCCCCTGTTGTCCCACCCACAGTGACTTCCACAGACCCGGCCAATCTTGCCAGCGGTTTACCCAGCGGCAATCAACTCACCGCAACCTTCAGCCAGGCGATGAACCCTGCCACGATCAACTCGTCTACATTTACGTTGCAAATCGGGCCGATTCCTATCGCAGGCACGGTGAGCTACTCTGGCGTAACGGCGACCTTTACACCGCCCGGCAATCTCCCGCCCAATACTTCTTTCACCGCCACGATTACCACCGGAGCCCAGGACGCGGCAGGCGCTGCACTGGCGAGTAACTTTGTCTGGAGGTTTTCGACGGGCGCCACCTCAAACACCACGCGGCCTACCATAGGTTCGACAGTCCCCGGAAGCGGCGCCCTTAACGTTCCAATCGGCAACGCCTTGACCGCGACATTCAGCCAGGCGTTGAACCCTCTAACCATCAACACGACGACTTTCAGTCTGAAGCAGGGAACCACGCCTATTCCAGGAACCGTCGGCTATGCCGGCTTCACCGCAACATTTACGCCCCTAGCCAGTCTGGCGCCCAACACGTTATTTACGGCCACCATCACCACCGGAGTCACGGATCTAGCGGGCAATCCTCTGGCGAGTAACTATATATGGAGTTTCACCACGGGCGCCACACCGGTCCCCATACGGCCTACTGTGATTTCAACCGCCCCGGCGAATAACGCCGCCTCGGTGACCACCAGCACGAACCTGACGGCAAACTTCAGCGAGTCGATGAACCCTTCGACCATCGGCACGGCTACCTTCCTGTTACAGCAAGGGACAACGCCGGTACCGGGGACGGTCACTTACGCCGGCATCTCCGCGACGTTCGATCCGGCCAACAATCTGGCGCCGAATACGTTATATACGGCCACCATCACCACTGGAGCCGCGGATCAGGCGGGCAATACCCTGGCCGCTAATTACGTGTGGACCTTTACCACCGGTTCATCGGCCGATCAGACTCCTGTGTGTCTGGCTAATTTTGCGGTTCTGTCCGGCACCGCCATCGTCAGCACCGGATCCAGCGCAATCACTGGAGAAATTGGCGTAAGCCACGGCGCATCGGTGTCCGGCTTTCCGCCGGGGACATTAACAGGTACCATCCACCTGGGAGACGCCGCCGCATCCCAGGGAATGCTCGACCTTTCCGCCGCCTATGCAGATGCGGCTTCACGATCGGTGGGCGCGGTGGCCGTGGCCGGGGATCTGGGCGGCCAAACGTTGACGTCCGGTCTTTACAAATCCACATCGGCGCTGAGTATCTCGTCAGGCAATCTTACTCTCGACGCCAAGGGCGATGCCAATGCAGTTTTCCTATTCCAGGTGGCATCCACTCTTACCACCGCTGCCGGTAACCAGGTTATTCTCGCCAACGGCGCCAGAGCCTTCAATGTCTTCTGGCTGGTGGGCGCCTCAGCGACTCTGGGAGCTGACTCACTCTTCCAGGGCAGCATCCTGGCAAACCAAGCCGTCACGCTGAACGCGGGTGCGATCGTGAATGGCAGATTGCTGGCTGAGACTGGCACAGTCACGCTCGAATCCAACATAATCACAAGCCCTGGACCCACCATCGCCGTGGCGGGAATCTTTAACGCAGCCAGCGATGCGAATGTGGTAGCCGCGGGCAGCATTGTGGCCGTTTTTGGCAATAACCTTGGCTCCTCGCTCTTGCTGGCCACGGGCTACCCACTGCCCACAATGCTTGGTGGGACCAGTTTCCAACTCGGCGCCGAAGACGCACCTCTGTATATGACCTCGTGCAGCCAGACAAATCTGCAGGTTCCGTGGGAGGCTGCGGGTCAAACGCACGTTCCCGTAACGGCAACGGTAGGAGGACTAGTTTCCGCCCAGGAATCGGCTACTCTCGCGCCGTTCGCCCCCGGCATCTTTTCCCTGAACCAAGTGGGCACGGGCCAGGGAGCGGTGGAAATCGCCCCTACCAGCCATCTTGCAGCTGCCGGCGAACCAGTCAAGCGGGGTGAATACATCGCAATTTTCTGCACGGGCTTGGGCGCGGTTTCCAATCAGCCTGCTACCGGAGCGGCGGCTTTATCCAACCCGCTTTCAAACACGTTGACGTTGCCTACCGTGACCATTGGTGGTGTAGCGGCCCACGTGACTTATTCCGGTTTGGCGCCCGGGTTTGCGGGCCTCTACCAGGTGAATGCCATAGTACCGAACGCCGTTCCGTCAGGTGACAACATAAACCTGGCGCTAAGCATTGGCGGCGTTCAGTCCAACACCGTTACCATCGCCATTCAGTGAGCGGAAAGCGCGAAGGCGTTACTGGGCCGTGACCAAACTGAGCCACGACCGTGAGGGAGCGGTCCTACGCCGGTTTCCGGATATCGGCTTCCTGCGCCGGCGCCGACGCAATCCGCTGGTTGGCCAGCGCCATCAGCTTCTCACAACAGCCGCTCATCGAAATGTCGATATCGCGCAGACCGACCCCGGAGAAATGCAGGCGCGGCGGCTGGTGATGATCCGGACAGCGCAGGCCACGCAGCTTGTCCTTGGTCGCTTGCTTGAGCCGCTCCACGCGCAGGCTGTCGAAGTCTGTCACCACAAACATTCTAGCATCTGTCTGTTACAAACAAGAGACACCGATCCTGTCTCAAAACCAGCGCGTTGAGAGGGCGCTTGTTACCCGCGCCCAGAGGGCGCTTGTTACCCGCGCCCAGAGGGCGCTTGTTACCAGGGATGGCCGTGGAGCCGCCGTCCTAAAGATCGCCCGGCGGCTGGGGGTGAAAAAAGGGTCGCAAATAAGGTCCCGAACGGCACTTTTGGGGGCTTGACAACCGGTCCGGCATGCTTAGAATGGGGATAATCCTCTCTTTCTATGCAGCCCTGCAATCATACCCGCACTGAAATGATGGCGAGACGCGATGGGGTGGACTATGTCCGATGCCTGGATTGCGACCAGGTGTTTGAAGCCGAGGACCTGGAAGCCATTGTTCCCGCCTTCGACGAGGACGACCAGCCCGCCGCTTAGCGCATCTTCTTCCTAACCTGAGATTTTCCGCCCCCGTTTGATACCACATTGCTATCCAAGGGTTTCACGGATTTAGTGCCGGTAGCTCACTAAACCTCGCACGGAACCTGCGATCCTATATATGGAAGTGACACCTTTTCGCATTGTCGCCATTGGCGGAGGTACCGGGCTTTCCACGCTTTTGCACGGCCTGAAACGTTATGCTCTGGAGCCCCGTGAGGTTGAGATTACCGCCATCGTTACCGTTACCGACGATGGCGGCAGCTCCGGGCGCCTGCGTCGCGAATTCGACGTTTTGCCGCCAGGCGATATCCGCAACTGCATGGTGGCCCTCTCCGAAGACGAGGCGCCTGCTCTCCAAGCTGTTCCAATACCGCTTCTCGGAAGGCCGCGGACTCAAGGGTCATAGCTTCGGCAATCTGTTTCTTACCGCCCTGACCAACCTGACGGGCGATTTCGTACAGGCCGTGAAAGTCTCTTCGGAGGTTCTAGCCAGCCTGGGCCGCATCTATCCGGCGACCAACGCCAATGTGGTGCTGGAGGCTGAGCTCGAAAACGGGTCCATCGTCAAAGGTGAGACCAAAATCGGAAAAAGCCGCTCCCGCATTCGCCGCATCCGTTTGCACCCACGCCGTTGCAAGCCGCTCCCGGAAACCCTGGCCGCCATCGGAGACGCCGACCTGATCACCTTGGGGCCCGGTTCGCTTTTCACCAGCGTGATTCCCAACCTGCTGGTGGAGGGCATCGCGCCCGCCATCCAGCGCAGCCGGGCTTTGAAGGCGTATTTCGTGAATCTCATGTGGCAACCGGGCGAGACCATCGATTTCCGCGCTTCCGATCACGTGGAGGCCATCCATCTCCACGCCGGCATGCAGCTCCTCGACGTCGCGGTGGTGAATACGCGCGCCATCACCGCCCGGCAAAGGCGCAGGTACGCCGCCCAGAATGTGCGCTCCGTGGTCAACGATGTCGACCGCCTGGCGGAAATGGGGTTGCAGGTGGTGGCCGCCGATCTGCTCGCATCCGGCGACAGCGTGCGCCACGATCCGCGCGCCTCCGCCGAGGTTGCACTACAATTGGCAAAGCGTGGGCAGATGGCCCGCCGGAGAGTGCGAGTCCTCGGGGAGCGTTAGCTTAACCTCACAAGTCGATGACATCCCAGACCAATGTGGTGATCCTGGCCGCTGGCCTTGGCACCCGGATGAAATCCAAGCGCGCGAAAGTGCTGCATCGCGCCGGCGGCCTGTCGCTGATCGAGCATGTGGTGCAGGCCGCCGCGGCCATCGCGCCGTGCCAGCAACGCCACGGTTGTGGTGGGCCATCAGGCGGATCAGGTTCGGGCGCTTCTGGCGCCTTCCGGCGTCCGTTTTGTCGATCAAACCGAGCAAAAAGGCACCGGGCATGCCCTGCTCGCCTGCCGGACGTCGCTCGCCTCAGAGCCGGGATTGGTGGTGGTGCTGTACGGCGACTGCCCGCTGCTTTCGCCCGCCACTCTTACCGAGCTGGTGCGCCGGCAGTCCGCGAGCGACGCCGCCGCAACCTTGATCACCACGCGCCTCAACGACCCTACCGGCTACGGCCGCATCGTGTTCGGTGAAAAAGGCGACGTTCGCGCCATCGTGGAACACAAAGCAGCTACGCCTGCGCAACTCGCCATCCCTTTCATTAACTCCGGCATCTATTGTTTCCGCGCCGATCTGTTGTGGAAGCACCTTGTTGAAATCCAGCCCGATAATCCGGCGCACGAATACTATTTGACCGACATCGTCGAGATCCTGGGCCGCGCCGGCCACGCTGTGGCTGCCCTGGAGGTGGAGAACTCGGCCGAACTGCTGGGCATCAACACGCGCGTTGAGCTGGCCGCGGTGGACAAGATTTTCCGCGAGCGAAAAGTGCAGGAGCTGATGCTGGAGGGCGTCACCATCGAGAAGCCGGAAACCGTGACCATCGATTCCTGCGTGCGCATCGGCCAGGATTCCAGCGTGGGGCCGTTCGCGCAAATTCTCGGCCGTACCGAAATCGGTGAGGATTGCCGCATCGGCGCTTGCTCCATCGTTGGAGACTCCACGCTCGCTTCCGGCGTGGAAGTAGCCCCGTTTACCTAGCGTCGTGGATTCACACATCGAAGCGGGCGCCAAGCGTCGGACCGTTCGCCCGCCTGCGGCAGGGCAACCACGTCGGCAAAGGCGCGCGTATCGGCAACTTCGTGGAACTGAAGAATACGCGCTTCGGCGCGGGCGCGAAAGCCAATCACCTGGCTTACCTGGGCGATTCCGAGATCGGCGATCACACCAACATCGGCGCCGGGACCATCACCTGCAATTACGACGGCGTGAGCAAGCACAAAACGCAGATCGGCAAGGATGCTTTTGTCGGCAGCAATTCCACGCTGGTGGCGCCGCTCGAAATTGGCGACGGCAGCTATATCGGCGCTGGCTCCGTGATCACGCATTCGGTGCCGCCGGATGCCCTGGCTATTGGCCGCTCCCGCCAGGTAAACAAAGAGGGCTGGGCTACCAAGAGGAAAAAGAAGAAATGACTATTTCTTTGACGTTCTCACCACAATCAGCCGCGCCACATCGTCGCCATCATCGGTAGTGACGTAACCCACCGTCACTTTCACGCGAACCCGCAGCTTGCCTTCGATGCGCGTATCGGGCTTGATGGCGAAAGTGTGCTTCTCCGCCGGCTTGCCCAGGATGCTGCGCGACACTGTGATCTGGGTGGGCGTCAGCTCTACGATCGGCCCGGAAAAAGTCTGATCGTACTTGGGCTCGCTCTTGGCGTTATCGGCGTGGCTGGATTTGTCGCTGTCGGATTTCGCGACGCTGGCGTTTTCCTGGGCCTGGCCCAGCATCGCGAACTGCGTTCCCGCAACAATCAGCAAAGTCGCGAAACGGAGCCGCACTCTTGCATCATAAACCAAGCCGGTTCGGAGGGAACCCGCGTTGGTATTAAACTTGCTTCATTCGAGACGGCCCACTCATAACACAAGCACAGGATGATACAAATTCGGCATGCGGGCTTCGCCAATCGCGATCAAATCGCCTTCGGGAGTAACTGCCTTTACATATTTCGCGCCCGCTCTCTCCACGAACGGCGACAGCCGGAAATCCTTGCCCTGCCGGATTTGGCCCGCGGTGAGCGCATCCACGGTGGCGTTCGGAATCTGCGGCAATACGCGGGATGCTGGAATCAGCGCCTGGTCTAACGCGCCTCCGCGCACCAGCTCTTCGAGCGTTTCCAAGCTGCGTGCCTGGCTCTCGCTGAATTCACCCGACACGGTCCGGCGCAGAGCGGTCAAGAACGCCCCGCAGCCGAGTTGCCGGCCGACATCGTGCGCGATGCCGCGGAGATAGGTTCCCGCCGAGCAACGGACGCAGATGCGCGCTGTGGTTCCATCGAATTCGGCCAGATCGAGCGCGAACACGGTAACCTCCACGGGCTCCAATTCCACGGCAATGTGCTTGCGCGCCAGCCGATAGGCCGGAGTGCCCGCGATCTTCTTCGCTGAAAATGGCGGCGGCGTTTGCAGAATGGTCCCGCGAAACCGATCCAGCGCCGCTTCCAGCTCCGCGCGCGTGAATTGCGGGACTATGGGCTCCGATATGCGCGAACCCTCGCGGTCATAAGTGTCGGTGGCCCATCCGAATTGAACCTTGGCGTCGTAGGTCTTCTCGCCGGAGGAGAAAAATTGGGCCAGGCGCGTGGCGCGGCCCAGCACCAACGGGAGCACGCCAGTTGCCATTGGATCGAGCGTGCCTAAGTGTCCCACTTTCCGTGTGTTCGCCAGACGCCGCATGCGATTCACAACGTCGTGGGAGGTAAAACCCTGCGGCTTGTCGACAACAATAACGCCATCCACGAGACCACTGTAACAGCCGGAGCATGGAAACCTGACGCCCTGGAGATACGTCTTCTGGAGTAGCAATATCGCATTTCGCTTTTTCTCCAAGACGATTTTCGATTTGACTTAGGCACTCTGATCCGCGAAAGCAGTTCAGTTGCCGGCCGGTGAGCATCTTCCTCCGAGTGCTCGCCGGCTTCTATTTTTCTAGGGCCCGAAGGGCCGCGCGAACAATGCTTTGCGGCAGTTGATAGCGTGCAACCTCATCCATGCCGCACCACGCCACTTGTGGAGCTTCTTCGGTAAGAGCAAACTCCTCGGAGTTTGCGCTAAAGGCAAAAATGAGATCGTGATGAAGATGGAACGGCTCGCTTTTGCGCGCGGGAATTCCATGAACGTCCATGCCGGCCAGGCGGGACGTTCCCGCTGCTTCGATTTGCACCGCGGTCTCTTCGATGGCTTCGCGCCGCGCGGTGTCACCTAAAGTTGCGTCGGTCTTCTCCACGTGCCCGCCGGGAAGCAGCCAGCGCCGATGCCGATGATGATGCATCAGCAGGAACCAGCGGCCATTTGGATGGAGCACCACAGCCGTGCAGGTAATGTGGCCGGGATGAAATTGATCGCGCGAAAACGGGGCTTCGGTCAATTCGAGCAGCGCGAGAATCAACTCGCGGCTCTTTTCTTCTTCGGGCGACGCATCGAAAGCGCGCACCATAGAAATGGCATCCGCGGAGCTTCGCATCAAGAAGCCCGCATCAGAATTCGATGGCCGACAACACTTCTGACGGCCGCTTGTCGAACGCCCGGCAGATGGCGAGCAGACTCTCGATACTTGGCAGATTGGCGCCACGCTCAATGGAGCTGATCTGCGAAATGCTGAGCTTGGTAGCGGCGGCCAGGTCTTTGAGCGACCAGTCGCGCTCCACTCGCAGCATCTTGATCTGATGTCCCAGCCGTTCGCGCAACCGATCCTGCGTGGTGCGCCCGAATCCGTATTTGTCGATCGCATTGTGCAGCGTTTGCCGCAGCTGCGCCAGCGAAAAGGGCTTCGAAATATAGTCGAAGACCTTCAATTTGAAGGTGGCGCGCATGTCTTCGAGCGACGGATACCCGGTGACGATGATCACGCACAGGCCGGGGTAGGCAGCCAGCAGTTGTTCCAGCACTTTATCGCCCTTGAACTCACCCATCTTCATGTCGAGCAGCACGATGTCGGGAAGGCGCTGTTCACTTGCGGCGAATAACTCATCGGGATGACCGAAGGCGCGGATGGAGTACAGCCCGTCGTCCTTAAGCGCGTCTTCCAGGTAATTGCAGAAATCGGGATCGTCGTCGAGAATGGCGAGATCCACCAGACGCCATTGAATAGGCGCCGGGTCGGATGCCGGCCTGATTGCCACCTTAGTTCGCTCCTCGCACGCTTCGCGCAGGAAGCGGGCAATGTCACTTCGAGACAAGCGCCGCCCTCCGCCCGGTTGGACGCCGCAATGGTTCCGCCGTGCTGGTGAATGATGCCCTCGGCAACCGTGAGTCCCAGCCCCGTGCCCTTCGCATCCAGACGCGTGGAGACGAACGCTTCAAAGATGTCGGGCAGCACGTCGGGCGCGATGCCGGGGCCGTTGTCTTCCACCGCGACCGAGATCCAGGGCTGCGCATTGCGATTCAGGCGCTTGGAATGGACCGCGATCTTGCCCACCGATGGTGATGGCGTACAGCGCGTTGCGGAGCAGATTGACGAAGACCTGCACCAGGCGGTCCGAGTTGCCGTGGACCACGGCGTCGGCGCTCACGTCATTGGCGAAGCGCGATGCGGCGGCCTTTTTATCGATAGCCACCAGGGCCCAGGCTTCGTCGATCAAATGGCGCAGCGGCACCGGCTCCATGTGCTGCTTGCGGACGCGCGAAAAATCCACCAGGCTCTCGCTGATGCGCCGGATGCGCTGCGTGACGCGCAGCATTCGGGCCAGGCGTTCGAGCGTGGCCGCGTCGTCGGAAGTCTCGGTGAGCTTTTCGATGGAGCCTTGCAGGACCGTGAGCGGCGTGTTCAGCTCATGCGCGACGCTGGCGCTGAGCAGGCCCAGGCTGACCAGGCGGTCCTGCGCCTCCAGCTTGCGGAGTGCTTCCTCCAGATCCTCTTCGCGCTTGCGAAGCTCCATCACCGTGGCGTTGCGCGAGCGCATGATCTGGCCGATTTCGTCGCCGGGGATAGAGGCTTCGTTGATGAACTCGCGATCGCGATCGCCATGCTGGGTGGCTTGATCGGCTTCCAGCATCAGCTGCAACGGGCGATAGACATACAGCGGCATGATGGTGGTTTCGAGCACCAGCACGGCCAGGATGTAAATGGCGCCAAGCACAATGAACAGGTTGGTTTTCGCGTGGTCGGGCAGGTAGGGGTAGAGCGCGAAGTAGACGCCGATAGTGAGTACCAGGAAGAAGACGTTGTGCAGAACCATCAGCTTGAGGCGCACTTTCAGATCGCCGAAGAGCCGGGTGACTCGCCGGGGCGACATCAGCCTAGTGGGAGAGCTCGCCGGAACGCTGAGGGATTGTGTTTGGGTCACGGGTGTACCTGTTCTATACGATTCTACGCTCGCCCGGCGGGGATTAGGGATTGGGATTTTGAGTCGCGGAGAGGAAACGGACCGGATGTTTGCGGTGTGTTATGCTTCCATGGTCAAACGTCACTGAGAGGAGGGTTATGAAAGCGACTAAGGCTCTCAAGCGACTTGCCAAGATTGAGGCGCTCATCTCGGATGTAGCGCGGCGATATTCATCAGGCCCGGCCCCCATACGAAAGGCGCTTCAAGACGCGAAGGCGGCCGTGGCTCACGTAAAGTCTGCTGTGGGTTCGCAGGCATCCGCCGGGAAGGCGAAGAAAACCGCACCCGCCAAGAAGAAGGCCGCTGTCAAAAAGGCCGCGGCAAAAACGCCTGTAGCCAAGACGAAGAAACGTGCCCGGGTTAAGAAAGCTGCGAAGAAGGCAGTGGCCAAGAGGAAGGCACCGGCTTCTGCACGAAAGGTGACGGAGCCTGTGGCTCAGAAAACCATGAGCGCCGCGGAAGGCGATTCGCCGGTTCGGGAAGACGCGCCCCTTAGTGCAATGACTTCGACCAATTCCATCTGAGCAAGATCGCTCCTAGAGCGACACGCTCACTGATACGTGCTGTTTACCGAGGCGCCGCTAATCCCGAAGCTAATACCGAAATCAAGGCCTGTCGCTAAGAATGGTGCGAAGCTAGCATTCTCCACGGCCAATGTTCCGGACCCCGCAGGAAGTGTGCTTGTGACGTAGCCAGGAACCATAAACCCTTTGGCGCTTTGATCGACAATGCAGGTAAAATTGCCGTTGGCCCCGGTTTCATCGTTCGACGAATGGCCTTCGACAATGACCCACGAGCCTGGAGTGCCGCCACTCCAGCTTACCTGGACTCCCTGCCCGCGGTTGATGGTCGCTCCCGCGCTTTGATTGGTCCAATCGAGAAGGGGGTTGGGGAGATTGATCGTCGTCTTAAAGCTGCCCACGTCCGCTCCACCGGATCCCGTGACCGTAAAGGCTCCGCCGCTGGAGGTGATCGCATCGGCCGGAAGCATCGCCCCGTAAGAACCTTTGGTGAAGCTCGTAAACGTGTAATTCCCGGCGGGTCCGGCAAGGCCGATCTTTCCCGCATCCAGGCCGACAATGGTAGGAAAGGTCCCAGGAATGGATATGACCTCGCTTACGAAACAGCTCCCCAGCGAAAACGCCGAATTGCTCGAAGAACTAAACGTCGAGCCGCTGATTTTAGTAAACATCGCGGTGGCGATGTTCTCGGTCTCCGGCGTGTTGTTCGTCGAGGATTTAGGCTCGATGAGCTGGCCGACAAACAAGAATCCATCCTTCACCATACTCTGGCCGCTCAGGGTGTTAATGGTGGATCCCGAAGTTCCGAAGATGGAATCATTGCACTCGCCACCGCCGTTCTTGATCGCCAGCGATCCAAAATTGGAGACCGTGAGCGAATTGCCAGTTCCCGTGACTGCAACCACGGCGGCATAACAGCTCTCCGAAGCGTTTTCCGGTATCGTTACGTCGATCTGATTCAAACCCGGATAGCCCGACGAACCGGCATAGAGAATCTTGCCGGGAATTCCGCCAAAGTAGATTTGCAACGGCGTGTTGACGGCGTGCGGAGTGGAGGTAAACACTGTGTCGCTATCCGCGGTGTCGGCGCCCAGTCCCGAGCCCCACAGAACGATTGTTTCTCCCGGGCTGGCCGAGTTTGTGTAGTTGTACAACGCTCCGCTGCTGGTGCTCGTGGCATCCAGCAGCCCGCTGCCAGTGCCGTAGTAGGTATCGAAGCCCAAGGCGTGAGGCACCACTTGGATTGCAAAAGAATTGCTGGTGGCATTGTTGTATGTCACCGTAATCGTTCCGGAGCCCGTCGGCGTGTTGGATGGAAGAACGGCCGCAATCTGCGTGGGAATCGCGTAATACATCCCCGGTGAAACGGTTTTGCCGCCCACTGAAACCGATATAGTGGCGCCCGCCAGGGTCGTCGGTATTCCCTTGCCGGCGCTCGATTCGAGCTGTAAGGGACCCGACAGAGGGCTCGACAAGCGGGCGCCGAAGATCGTGAAAATAGATCCCGGGGCAATACCCGAATTCGGGAAGCCTGCTGGGATGTAGCTGTAATTGTTTAATACGTTATTGATGACTGGGCCCGCGGCGGCTGCCATGGGGAGAGCAAGGACGAGCGTAGCTAGGGCATTACGAGAAAAAAACTTGAACATACTTCCTCCTCTTGGGGGCGACGCAAACGATGCGTATGGCAAGCTCTACCGATCATACGCGAGAATCCCGACCGAGTGGATCAGGCCAGGCCTTAGAACGGGCCTTGGAATATTCGTAGAACGAAGCATGGACTAGTCCCCCGCGACCGGCTCTTGAGTGACCGGCTCTCCGGCCAGCCGCGCGCTCGCCATCTCCTGGTCCTTATATTGCAGTTGATACAGCTTCCAATAAATCCCGCGCACCGCGAGCAACTCCTGATGCGTCCCGATTTCACGCAGCTTGCCTTTATGCATGACGATGATGCGGTCGGCGCGCTGGATGGTGGAGAGCCGGTGCGCGATCACGATGGATGTTCGGCCTTCCACTAACTTCTCGAGCGCTTCTCGAATCCGCAATTCGGTTTCGGTATCGACGCTGGAAGTGGCTTCGTCCAAAATGAGGAAACGCGGGTTGTGGGCCAGAGCCCGCGCAAAATTGATCAACTGTTTCTGGCCGGTGGAATATCCGGCGCCCCGTTCGCGCACCGGCTGCGCAAAACCTTCAGGGAGAGTTTGGACAAAGTCCAGCAGGTTCACGCGCGCGGCCGCGTCCCGGATCTGGCCGTCGGAGATACCGGCGGTGCCCAGGCGGATGTTTTCGGCAAGGGTGCCCGTAAAAAGATGCGGGTCCTGCAATACCACTCCAAAGTGGCGGCGCAGGTCTTCGATTTCGAAATCGCGAATGTCGATTCCGCCGATGCGTATGACGCCGCGCTGCACTTCGTAGAATCGCAGCAGGAGGCTGCGATAGGGTGGTTTTTCCCGCGCCGGTATGGCCCACCACGGCGATGGTCTCGCCGGGCTGGATGCGGAAGCTGACATCGCTCAAGACCCAATCTTCACCTTTATAAGCGAACCAAACGTGGTCGAACTCAACCGCTGCGGGCGTTCGCGGAAAAAGCGCCGGATGAAGGGGCGATTGAATCTCCACGGGCGTATCCAGCAGCTTGAAGACGCGCTCGGCCGCGGCCATGGCGGATTGCATGAGGTTGTACTTTTCGCTCAGGTCCTGGATGGGGCGGAAAAATCGCATGCCGTATTGGAAAAAAGCCACTACCACGCCGATCTGGATCGCCCCGCCGCGCACGCGGAATCCGCCATAGGCCAGAAGCAACGCCAAAGCCAGCATGCCGAGAAACTCGGCAATGGGATAAAACCAGCCGTAGGCGATGATGGCGTCCTTGTAGGCCTCCATGTGATCGCGATTGATCTGCTCGAATTCCGCGCGGCTGCGGGCCTCGCGATTGAAGAGCTGCAGAACCGCGATGCCGCTGATGTGTTCCTGAAGATAGGAATTGATGCGCGCGATGGCGATGCGAATCCGGCGATAGCTTTTCTGCACGGAACGCCGGAATTGCATGGTGACCAGCACCACTAGCGGCATCACCGCGAGCAAGAAGGCGGTCATGCCGGGGCTCAATTCGAGCATTGCAACCATCACGAAGCTGAGCATCATCAGGTCGCCCAGGATCATCAAGAGACCGGAGGAGAACAGCTCGTTGAGCGCGTCCACGTCGGTGGTGATGCGGGTGACCAGGCGCCCAACCGGGTTGCGATCGTAAAAGGCCAGATCCAGGCGTTGGAGGCGGTCCATCATTTCGCGCCGCAGGTCGAACATGGCCTTTTGTCCGACCCATTGCATGATGTACTGCTCGCCGAAATCGCAAAACATTCCGAAGATCACCACCAGCAGGTACAGAAATGCGATTTGCGCCAGGCCGGTCCAGGGGCTGGCGGCCAGGTACGGATCGAGAACGGTATGAGTGACTTTCGGGGAAGGCGCCAGGTAGCGATCGACGGCCAGCGCGGTGAGCAGAGGGCCGAGCACTTGCAGCAAGGCATTGAAGAGCAGCAGGACCAGGGCGGCAAAAACCGGCAGTTTGTAGGGCCGTATATAAGCCAGCAGGCGTCGCATGAGACGCGCGTCGTAGGCTTTTCCTAAGACCTCTTCTTCCACCGGTAGTTTTAGTGTAGCTTGGGGATCGGCTCCCGCTGTGCGCTCGCCTCCGGGATTGGGGGTTAGGGTTTGGGGTTCGGTTTCTCCGGGAGTGGGGTCATATCGCCGATATTTTCGGTGGTGCGTGGCGCCCATCCTTCGTGCGCCGTATCCTTGGCTTCGTCCTGCCCGATTTCAGACGCGGACAGAGGCATATTTGTGGACTTGTAGTCGCTTAGCTTGCGCGGCCGATCATGGGAATGACCTACTTCCGACAGATCGTCAAAGGTAGTGACGGTGACATCTTCTTCAGCCATACCCTGTTGACGCCGCGGGACTGGTTAAGTTTCTGCCCGGCGGAACGCCAATACCGCGTTGAGTCCGCCGAAGGCGAAGGAGTTGGAAAGGGCGAACTCGACGGCGGTTGGGCGGGCGGTGTTTGGGATCACGTCCAGGTCGCAGGCTGGATCGGGCTCCGTGAAGTTGGCGGTGGGCGGCAGAACGCCATGCTGCAAAGCAAGCAGCGTGGCAGCGGCTTCGATGGCTCCGGCCGCGCCCAGCGTATGGCCGTGCATGGATTTGGTGGAACTAACCGCGAGATGATCGGCATGCGGGCCAAAGACTTTGCGAATGGCCGCGGTTTCTGTCGCGTCGTTCGCCAGGGTCGCGGTGCCGTGAGCGTTGATGTAGTCGATTTCGGCTGGCTCGATGCCGGCATCGGAGATTGCGGCGCGCATGGCGCGGGCGGCGCCGTCGGGCGAAGGCTGGGTGATGTGGAACGCGTCCGACGACATGCCGAAGCCGACGATTTCGCCGATAATCGGCGCTCCCCGGGCGCGTGCGGCATGGAGCGGCTCCAGCACCAGCATGGCGCCGCCTTCGCCCAGGATCAGCCCGCGCCGGTCCTTCGAAAACGGACGGCAGGTGTCTGGAGAGACCACGCGCATGGCCTCCCACGCTTTCAGGAAACCGAGACTGAAGATAGCTTCGCTTCCGCCCGCGATGGCCAGGGCCGCGGCGCCGCTCCGCACCATCCAAAAAGCCTGTCCGATGGCGTGATTGGAGGAAGAGCACGCGGTGGAGATGGTGTAGGTGGGTCCCACCACGCCGGTCTCGAGTGAGATGCGGCTGGCGGCCGCGTTCTCCATGGTGCGCGGAATAGTGAACGGATTCACGCGCGGGATGTTGTTGCGATAGAGATTGACGAAGCCCTCGTCTTCGGTGCCTTGGCCGCCGACGCAGGAGCCCGTGATGATGGCGGTGGATTCGCGCAGCTGCTGAGTCCATTGCACGCCCGCCTGGGCGATGGCTTGGCGCGCCGCGAGCGCGCCGAATTGAGCAAAGCGGTCCAGCAGCCCCAGTTCTTTCTCGTCGAAGTATTGCGCGGGCGCATAGTTTCGAACCTCGGCGCCGTTCGCGAAACGGAGCAAGGCGCGATCGACGGCTTGGATGGGAGCGATGCCGGAGCGTCCAGCCTGAAGCGCTTGCCAGAACTCGCCAGAATCGCCGCCGAGGGCCGAGATGACGCCCAGGCCGGTGACAGCCACGCGGAGCTGCATCTTAAGCGCTAACCGCCGCCTGATTTCCTTGCGTCCCGTCTCCTTGAGTACCTAGTAGCTTCGCGAGGCCGTCGATTACATCCCGGACCGAACGCATTTTTTGGTCGACGTCCCCGGGGATATCGATATTGAATTCGCTCTCCAGCGCGAAAATGATGTTGATGCCATCCAGCGAATCAATGCCGAGTTCCAGGAACGTGCTGTCAGCGGTGATTTTCTCTGGCGGAAGGCGTTGGGTTTGGGCGATGACGGCTCTCACTCGCGCCGTCAATTCTTCGTAGGACATAAAATATCGGTCACCTTCTCGAAATGAAAACCTCGCTCCATCAATTTGGGCACAAGTTCGCGAACGGTTTGGATGGTAACACCGATGTCGGGGCGGTGCTCAAGAACCCGGCCATCGTGCAAGCACAGAATTGCGCCCCTGGCCGCCCCCTGGAGGAGGCGGGAGACGACAGTCGGGGTCTGCCGTTTCCAGTCTAACGCAATGCTGCTCCACATCACGCCCGTCAGACCCAGGCGCTGTTGCGCCGCGCGCAGACCGAACCAACGTGCGCCGTAGGGAGCCCGGAAATAGCGCGGACGGATGCCGGTGGCGTGTTCAATTGCTTCTTGAGCGGCGGCTAGCTCTCGCTCGATGAAGCCGGCCGATTTCAGCGCCAGGAGACGATGCGAGTGGGTGTGGTTACCGATTTCGTGTCCGGCGGCAGCTACCTCGCGGGCCACGCCCGGCAACCGCCGGACATTGACGCCGCATTGAAAGAAGGTAGCCGGAGCGCGCAAACGAGCCAGGATTTCCAGCAGTTCGACGGTGGATTCGCTGGGGCCGTCGTCGAAAGTGAGGGCAATCGCAGGCCGATCGGCCGCGCCGCGGCAGACCGAAGGAGCAAGCCAGGTGCAAGAAGGGACGCGAACGGCGTAGGCCAACGTCGCCGCGGATACGACTGCTGCGGTTTCGATGGTCAGCGCAACGTCTGTCATTGGGAGCCGAAGAACCGCTTGCTGACGTGCGCGGCTCGGTAGATTCCGTGCGTTACGTTAGATTCCGTGCATTACCGAGCCGCGCGCGTGAGCAACCGGTCAGTTCGGAGTTTAGCAGGGTAGGCGAAAAAAAACCGGACGCGCTGGCGTCCGGCTTTAGGAGCGCTTTACCGCGAAAGCGTAATCAGGCGAGCAAGCCGCCATGCCCCAGGCAGGCCACTTCCCAGCCTGAGACACGGTAGCGGGCCAGCATCGGCGGCAGCATTAAATCCACGACGTTGGGTTTCGCAGAGCGGAAGCAGCCGGGAGCGGATACGATGGGAACATCGTCTTTATAGCCCAGCAAGAAGAGATTCCCAGGCTCCACGGGGGCCAGGAAACGCTCGATGTGAGATCCGGCTCGAACCATGGCCCGACCGACCACGTCGTCCGGACCCGCCGGCGCCGTGGTGGATGCGATCAGGACGACGGTCGGTTTGGCGCGGAGCAGGTGCTGGAGCGAACGGGCCACCACGCTTTCCTCTTCCACCGACGAGAGGACAAAACTGGCGCAGGTTCCGATGCGATCCAGACGCTGACGCATGATATTTTCAAACAACTGCCGGGCCCGTTCGCCATTGACCGGGTCGGTATACAGAATGGCCACCGCCGGCGTGCGGACTGGCCGGGCCTGCAAAATGGGACCTCTTTCCCGGACGATGGAAATCATCGTATCCAGTTCCGGCTTGGCAACCGCGAACGGAGTGCTCTTGACAGTAGCTACCCGTTGCCCGGTGCGCGCATAAGAAAAGTTGAGAGACGTGGCGATGGCCATGCTGGCCGTGCAATTGATTTGCTTTAAGAGCTCATCGTCCACCAAGACGCAACACGGCTCGGTGGTAAATAAGTTCGCCCTCCCTCCAGCGGCAAGACGGATTTCGAGCGCTCCACAGCCGATTTCGCTCGCGACCTGCATGACAGCGTCGTCCTCGCCAACTTCACCTTCTTCCAACTCGGTGACCCAGACCTCGTTCATTCCTTCGGTCTCGAGCATCCGAGCATCTTCTTCGCTGATCACATGGCCTTTAGCCAGCAATTTCTTGCCGCCGGCGCGAAATATCGTGCAGCAAAGTATCCTTCCGGTTGACTGCTTTACGTCAATGGTCTGTGCCTTCATAGACCGACTATCCCTCCCGGAGTTCCGCTTAAGTATGTTTACAAATTATACACAGGCCTAGTGAGAAAGCCAGGGAAAAATCTCAATGTGCACGGAATTTTGCAACGAAAGATCGAAATCTAGCGAGGTTTCAAATGCGCTTGGGGCTGGGGAGCTGGACAAGTTCGGGGCTGGAATCCAGGTATAAAACGGGAACCATATCGGGCCTAAGAGCTTTATGCACAGCGATTTCATCGCAGCACTGGAACTTGGGACAAGACAGGCAATCCTTCCATACTTTCAGCGGGAGCAAGCCACGATCCACTTGCTCGAAACCCACTTTGCGAAAAAAATCGGGTACATAAGTAAACGCAAATATGGCATTCAGGTCGTTGTTAATGGCCTCCTGCTCAAGAGCCTCCATCAGCAGAGCCCCCACACCGTGCTTCTTAACCGCCGGAGCCACCGCCAAAGACCTTATTTCCCCTGACGTTGGGGTGTAGAAGTGTAACGCGCCGCATCCGATCAGTTGTGAGCCTGCATAGACAACCGTGAAATCGCGGACGTTTTCTGATATTTCAAACTCAGTCCTCGGCAGCATGATGCCTTCCGCTGCGTAGGAGTTGATCAACTGCAGTAGCGCATGGATATCGCGCATGCCGGCCTTGCGAATCGTGAGGTTTTCTTTGACCAGGTCCAAACCGGCCACGGCCGCCAACTCTGAGACAGCGCTAAGCATTGGGCACTCCCACGGGAGCAACCAGTGGAGCAAGCAGGCGAGTGCCGATCGGATCTCCCGCCAGAAGTTTCGCAACGACACCGGGAGTGGCGCCGGGAGCAATTACCACTTCGGCCGTTCCCGTTTGAAGCGCTTCCAGGGCGGATTCCAACTTCGCGCGCATGCCGCCTATGGCGACTCCGGAAGCGATGAGTTGCCGGCATTGATCGGCATTTAATGTGGAATAGACTACATTATTTTCGTTTTTGACGCCATCGACATCGGTCAAGAAGAGGAGCTTGTCGGCGCGCAGGGCGCCTGCTACCGACACCGCCATCTGATCGGCATTGACGTTGAAGAATTGCCCTTGGCGATCGCCAGCCAAGCAGGCGATCACCGGCAGGTATCCCGCGTCGAGTAGCGCATGTAGGAGGCGCGCATCGGATCGCACCGGCTTGCCCACCCAGCCCAGCTCGACGCTCATTTGCCGCGCTTCGGTCAGTAATGCATCCATGCCGCTAAGTCCCACGGCCTGAGCCCCGCACGCGATAAAAGCCGACACCAGTTCCTGATTCACCGAGCCAGCCAGGATCTTGACGACGGCGTCCAGAACTTCCGGCGTCGTGACGCGGAGGCCGTTCACAAAGCGGCTCTCAATTCCGCGTTCGGACAGGTAGCGGGTCATTTGCTTGCCGCCGCCGTGGACCACGACAGCCTGGATCCCAGAATCGATCGCCAAAGCGATTTCGGACGCCAGGCGCTGGCGCGATTCCGGCGCGTCGAGCAGGGTGCCACCAACCTTTATTAGTACTTTCACAGCGCGAGTACCTGCATGAGTTCTTTATATGAGCCCCGCACTTTCCTCGCAGCCCAGGATCAGATTCATGTTTTGGATGGCCTGGCCGGCGGCGCCTTTCACCAGATTGTCGATGGCGCTGACAATGATGGCGCGGCCGCTGGCGGAATCGAACTTGAATCCGATATCGCAGAAGTTGGTTCGATTGACGGAGGCAAGGTCGGGCAGGCTGCCCGGCTGGTAAAGACGCACGAATTTCTCGTCCTGGTAGTACTGGCTATAAATATTGAGGAGGTTTTCAGCAGACTTGATATTGTGCGTGCGCACATAAATGGTCTCGAGGATGCCGCGGTGGATGGGGAGCAAGTGCGCGGTGAAGCTCAGCTCCGGTTCGTCGAGACCGGAGACCATCAGAATCTCGGCAACATGCCGGTGATCGAGCACCGAATAGACGGAGAAGTTATCGGTGACCTCGCAAAAGCTGGTTTTGAGACTGGCTTTGCGGCCGGCGCCGCTCACGCCGGACTTGGCGTCGCAGATAATGCCGGCGGATCGATCGGCCACGCCGCTTGCGATCAGAGGCTGGATAGCCAGATTGGCGGCCGTTGGGTAACAGCCGGGATTCGCGATCAGGCGCGCGCTGCGAATGCGCTGGCGGCAGAATTCCGGGAGGCCATAGACCGCCTCTTCGAGCAACTGGGGAGCGGTGTGCTCTTGTTTATACCAGCGCGAGTAGGTGGCGGCGTCGCGGAGCCGGAAGGCGCCGGAGAGATCGATGACCTTGGCACCCGCGTCCAGCAGGGCAGGCACCAGCTCCATGGAGACTTCGGGGGGCGTGGCGAGGAACACGACGGCCAAGCCCTCAGCACGCACGGAATCGGGCGTACAGGGCGCGCGGCGCGGCTGCGGATGATTGATGGGCGCGGGACGGCCTCCCTGATCCTGACGGTGTTCCAGGAGGATCGGCTCGGCATGCGGGTGTGAGCCCAGCAGGCGGACCAGTTCCGCGCCACTGTAGCCGCCGAAGCCGACTATGCCCGCCTTATATTTATTCATCGCTCTGAATAATTATACCACTACCCCCCCCTGGGGTAGTGGATACCGATGCATTGGTTAAGTATGCAGCCCTCTCGGAGGAGCTTTATGGAGAGAGGATGTCTTCGAGTTCCGCGAGTAATGAGATGTGGTCTTTGGTTGTGAGTGGGGCCTGTGACCAGTAACGGTCCTCTGTCGGATCATCACCAGCCCGTTTTTGAAAAGTAAACGGAGCTGGTTTGAAGACTTTGCTTTGATCGGACCAGAACTCTAAACCCGACGGCGTATAAGGCAGGCCGAGTCCGGTGGTCTCCGAAATACGCTGAGCAAAAGCCGCCAACCTTGGATTGAGGGCGGCCAGTGATTTAGTACTCCGAACGAATACCTGGCTTAGGTACACCCTTCTACGAATCATGCTGGGATCGTAGTGATAGCCAAGTTCAAGAAGTAGATTAGCCACGAGGCTCAGGAATTCTTCTGCATCGTCGGTCGTGGAATATGTATCGGCGGCAACTCCGTCGCTATAGATCACGAATGCTACTTGAACCGAGTTGCCGCTAGAGTTTACAAATGTTCCCGGAGTGAACTTCATTCCCTCTTTGAAATCGCCGCCTTCTTGTGGCACGGTTTTGAAATGATATTCGGAGACCAATGCCGGAACAAGATCCACGAATATGTTTCTTCCATCCGGATTGGTCTCTCCGACATCCATCAACCAAGTTGTTCTTGCGAGTTGGATGGACTGAAGTCTCATCGAGCCGATCCAGTTGCACTGCGCGCTAACCCGGGAGCACCTAATGGAGCACGGCCCACCGCGTTACGAGTAGGCAGAACAGGCAAAATGACTAGGTTGTCACGCCGTGGTTCTGTAGCTAATTCTGCGGCGCTACCGCACGCTTGGGCGTTAATTCCCTGCTGTGATGGCGCGGTCTGCGGGACGGAAGACAGTGCATAGGCCTGCTTTTGTGGGGGAATCCTTGCAATGTTGTCTGCGGCAGTCCTTTCCGTGTGTTTGAATCCACGATCGTCTTCGAATGCCGGAACGTCAAATCTCACTGGATCAAACTCATCGGACCATCTGGCGAGTTCACTAAAAGGCGCAAACCGAACCAACAAACCACAGTCAAAAGCTTCCGCGAACCTGCGAAGAGTCTCGATGTTAGGACGGACCTTCCCTGGTTTTAAGACGGCTGAAATGCGGGGCTGCAACATTCCAGTACGCTCCGCGAGTTTGTCCTGTGTCCATCCGCGCGCCTTCATCAGGGCTTTAATTTGAAACGGAATACCGACGTTGATCTGAGAGGCAACAAAAGCCGTGCGATACGCATGGTTCTGCAATTTTCCTTCGAGCTTAGAGGTCATATTCCACCGTTATTGCCTTATCGGTCTGGATTTGAGATTTTCGCTTCTTGGCCTGATCCAGGGCGTCTGCCGGATCATAAATCTGCCCTTTGTGCGTACATCCCATTACTGCAAAAAACGCACCTCCCTGAAGGAACCCAACAAGCCGGTGCTCTTTTTTCTCGGAAGTCCAACGCAATTCGCCTAATCCTTTGTAACCCGCCAACTTAGGTCGATAGTAAGGCATTTTCCACTCTTCCGTCTTTCGCATGTTCTTGATGAATTCGTCGGCATCGGATTTCCCTTGGTCCGAAAGATCCGCGTACCAGTCTGCGATCTTGTTGTTCCCAGCTGGAGACACGTAGCAGCGAACCGGCTTGAGAGCATCAGACATGATATTATCACAAAAAAGTTATACAGACAACTCCAACCAGCCTCAACTGTATATGACGTTTTACTTATACTACCTACATGCATGTAAACAAAGCGAAAGGCCAACGGAATTGGGTCGTAAAACAACCGAAACCGCTGGCCTCGTCTTTGACCTTTGGGGGCTGGCAGATGGTCGATTGCAGCCGATTGTAAATCGGTAAACGGTGTCATCAACACCGTTCTGGAGTTCTTACCCGCCGCAAGATTTAGCTCCCCGGTGAAGGCTGGAACCTCCGCCAGGGAATTGAACCGTACAGCCGAAGCCGCACAATTCGCCAAATTCAGTATCCGGCTTTTGACTGTGGAACTCAACAGGAGATTTCACGGTGACTTGTCACAGTTGCCGGATCGACGCCCCAAAACACGGAAACCATCGCCACGGACTTCCAGCGCCATCGCTGCTCCCATTTACGTGTTAAGCTCGATTGCAATTTGGCGCCTCCCCCCTCGATCAACACACACCTTTCCCCATACAGGAAAGGTGGTTTGCACAACTGCGAACTGCTCAAGAAAAAGCTTCTGGTACAATGAGGGGCTTGCCTGCGATGCCCCCGGTTCTAACCAAAGATCTTACCGAACTTAAGGAAATTCTGAAGGCGAAGTCTGTACGATTCGGTAATTTCACGCTGGCGTCGGGTCAAACCAGCGACGTTTACGTGGACTGCAGGCTGACCACTTGCAGCCCCAAGGCGATGCCTCTTATTGGGCGTTTGTTCCTGCGGAAAATGGAAGAGAAAGGGTGGTTCCCTGACGCTGTTGGAGGGCTTACCTTGGGGGCCGATCCAGTCGCATTCGCCATCGCCAGGGAGAGCCTGGATTGCATGCCTCCCGTCGATTGCTTCATTGTTCGAAAAGAACGGAAGTCTCACGGCATGCAGAAAGTAATCGAGGGCCTGGAATCGATAGAGGGCCGCAAGGTGGTCATCCTTGACGACGTTTGCACCAAGGGTGAGTCTACGGGCCTAGCTATCGAGAACGCGCTGGCGTCGGGAATGGAAATCCTTGGGGCTCTCTGTTTGATCGATCGCGAAGCAGGCGCTACCGAGTTGCTACGCGACAAATACGGCGTCGAGTTGGCAAGCATCTTCAAACTGTCAGATTTTAGACAATAGGCGTGCGCTAAACACGACCCGAACGGCATGGTAATTTGCTTGCATCGTGTAAACCCATGCATTGCGTCGAGCGCGATCGGCTACTCGACATTCATCTGACCGCCGTGGCGCAGAATATTAAGGCGGCGCCGGCCATAGCCAAACTTAAGGGCGAAGGATGGAGTCAAACATGGTGGGACGCCGTTATCGAAGCCCGGAAAAGATGCCTGGAAACACTAGCTGCGCTCAACCGGCATAGATCGCACCACGGCTGTTAGGCGCGGACCAACAGCATCGCCTGCGCCCCTGGGGCTATCCGGTTCGTATCTCGACTATCTCTTAGGCTAGACATATGCCCGCCTTCTGGTGCGGGGTTCCACGTAAAGTCATTGCGATACGTAGGCTTCCTTTCTGGAGGCAGAACTGCTGATAGTCACTTGCTGGGAGGCGACTCGGATCCAACCCCGGGGCCCCGTGCCATCGAGCGCCCCAACCCGAGCGCGCTCCCAGCGTCCGTAAAGATGCATCTCTAGTCCGGCTGTTGCGCCACCATCTCGGCTACGCCATGCCGTTGGCCCGCTTTCTCCGGCTCGCCATCCCGGTAGTGCAAGATACGCCAGCCCTCGAAGAACGTCCGCAACTCGCCGGGGTAAGCGCGCGCCGGCGTGCCCTGCGGCTGATCGGCATCGGCAAGAAGCACAATCATGATCAGCAATCCACCGGGCCGGAGCGCCGACTTCATCACCGGAATTAAGCTGCGCTGGAGATAATAGCAGGATAGAACCAAATCGTAAGACTTCGCTGCGAATTTCGAAATTGCCGGCCTCCAGGTCGACAACGCGCGCGTCGATGGACGGGTTGCTTCCGCGCAATAGTTCAATGGCGGTTGACGAACCATCCACCGCCGTAACGCGCCACCCGAGTGCGGCCAGGTACAAGGCGTTGCGGCCGGGACCAGATGCAAGATCGAGCGCCGCGCCAGGAGTCAGGCCGCCTGCGAATTGGACCACCAGCGGCGCGGGAGGCTCAAGGACTTGTTCGCCGGCTCGATAACGTTGGTTCCACTGTTGAATCTTGGTCACACGTCCCGATTCGGGTTGGCGTCGCCACTCTTGGCCGCCAGCTTGAACACACGCTTGAGGATACGAACGGCGCGATCGATCTCCTTTTCAGAGACGATATAGGGCGGCAGAAAGCGCAGCACCGTCTCGTGCGTGCAATTCATCAGCAGGCCGTGCTCCATGGCGTCCAGCACGATTTGCTTGCCGGGAAAGGTCAAATCGACGCCGATCATCAAGCCTTGGCCGCGCACTTCGCGGATGAAGGCGAACTGCTTCTGCAGCTCTTCCAGCTTGGCCCGGAAGTAGCGGCCCATTTGGTCGATGTGGGGCAGAAGCTCATCGAGAATGTCCATGAACTCCAGCGCCACGCGGCACGCCAGCGGTCCGCCGCCGAAGGTGGAGCCGTGCATGCCGGAGCCGATGGACTGAGCCGCGCGCTCGTTGGCGACGATCACGCCCAGGGGGATGCCGCAGGCCAAGGGCTTGGCCGCCACCATGACGTCGGGAAGCACGATGGGGTCGGAAAGCTGATAGGCGAAGTGCTTGCCCGTGCGACCCACTCCACACTGGATTTCATCGAAGACCAGCAGCGCATCGTAACGATCGGCCAGTTCGCGCGCCTTGCGGACGTATTCAATGGACATCGGGAAGATGCCGCCTTCGCCCTGGATCCATTCGATGACAATGCCCGCGGTGCGTTCGTTGACGATTTGTTCCAGCGCGACCTCGTCGTTGGGTGGAACAAAGCGGGCGCCGGGAAGCAGCGGCTCAAAATCGTGGCGATATTTTTCCTGGCCGGTGATGGAAAGAGCGCCTAGCGTGCGTCCATGAAAGGAATTGTGCAGCGCCACGATCTCGAATTTTTCGGGATGGATTTTGTGGCCGTGCGCGCGGGCCATTTTCAGCGCGCCTTCCATGGACTCGGCGCCGGAGTTGCAGAAGAACGTGCGCTGCAGGCCGCTGGCCTTGGCCAGACGCTCGGCGAGCGGTCCTTGGTAAGCATGGAAATAGAGATTGGACGAGTGCAGCAAGCGGCCGGCCTGTTCGCGGATCACTTTGACCAGCCGCGGGTGCGCGTGGCCGAGCGCGTTGACGCCGATGCCGGTGATGAAGTCGAGATAGCGCTTGCCCGATGGATCGAAGACGTAGCAGCCTTTGCCATGATCGAGCACCAGCGGATAGCGGGCGTAGGTCTGGAGCAGGTACTCGCTCTCGAGCGCTCGCACGCGGTCGAGTGCGCTTCGAGTCTCTTCGTGGACCGGTAGAACAGTGGACATAGCACTTTTATGATACCCGCGAGGCGGCCCGATCACGCCGCGAACGGGATTTTGGTGCTCCGTTTTTCAACGGCTTGACCGGTTCCGGCCCATCGCGCCAGTGCCCTGGCTGCTAGAGTGCGGCCAGCATGTCCACTACAATCCAGGAAACCACACAACAACAATTCGACCAGGCTTACTGGGCGTCGCAGCCCCGGAGGTGCAGGCGCTGCAGGGCGTTGCCGTCCCGACCAGCGCGCCACACAAGCGGCTGCGTTGGCCACCAACGGATTCACCATCGACGTGCCGATCATGGTTTGGGGATGGGACCCGTACCTGGTGATGACCGATGCGCGCCCAATTCGGCTATACCTGGGTGCCTTCGGCTTTGCAGCCGCCGGTAACCATCGCGCCGGGCCTGACGCGCAACCCGGGCGTTGTGGCATACAATCCCTTGGATCCGCCCGCGGGCTCCATCAAAGTGTCCACCAACATCGCGGACTATCCGCCGTTCACTCCTCCGCCGCAACCCACGCCGCAGACGCCGGCCGGGGACGATCCGGTTGGATTGCAATCGTCGGCAACATCTATCTCTCGGTTCCGGGCGAAACATATCCGGAACGGCGCCACGTTCACCGATAGCCGCGGAACGTTTCAGAAGCACATCGTCGTGACGCCGTTTGGCCGGAACGCTTATTGGGAGAAGATCGCGTAACCAGTCCGAATTGCTCGACGCAGGTTGCGAAACAATTACTGCGCTAAAATGGCCGGTATGCGCAGCCAATGGATTACCCCCCGATTGAACGATCCGATCCGGACGCAGATGCACTATGCCCGCCAGGGCATCGTCACCGAGGAGATGGAGTATGTCGCGCGAGCGCGAGCACGTGCACCGCGAACTGATCCGGTCCGAGGTGGCGCGCGGCCGCATGATCATTCCCGCCAACATCCATCACACCAATCTGGAGCCGATGTGCATCGGCGTGGCGTCCAAGTGCAAGATCAACGCCAACATCGGCAACTCCGCCACCACGTCGAACATCGACGAAGAGCTGGAGAAGCTGCGCTACTCGGTGAAGTACGGCGCCGATACCGTGATGGATCTTTCCACCGGCGGCGACATCCCGCGCATCCGCAAGGCCATCATCGACGCCTCGCCCGTGCCGATCGGCACCGTGCCGATCTACGAAGCGCTCTCGCGCGTGCGCCGCGTGGAAGATCTGAACATCAACGTGATGCTGGAAGTGATCGAGGAGCAGGCCGAGCAGGGCGTGGATTACATGACCATCCACGCCGGCGTGCTGGTGCAGTACATTCCGCTGACCACCAAGCGCATCACCGGCATCGTCAGCCGCGGCGGCGCGATTCTGGCCGAGTGGATGGTGAAGAATCACAAGCAGAATCTGCTGTACGAGCACTTCGACGAGATCTGCAAGATCTTCCAGAAGCACGACGTCAGCTTCTCGCTGGGCGATGGCTTGCGGCCCGGCTGCGTGGCCGACGCCAGCGACGCGGCGCAGTTCGCCGAACTGAAAACGCTGGGCGAGCTGACCAGGAAAGCCTGGGAATACGACGTCCAGGTGATGATCGAAGGCCCCGGCCACATTCCGATGGACCAGATCCAGATGCAGGTGGAGAAGGAGAAGGAGATGTGCTACGAGGCGCCGTTCTACACGCTGGGCCCGCTGGTGACGGATTTCGCGCCCGGCTACGACCACATCACATCGGCCATCGGCGCGGCCATGATCGGCTGGTACGGCGCTTCCATGCTGTGCTACGTGACGCCCAAGGAGCACCTGGGGCTGCCCAATCGCGAGGACGTGAAGCAGGGCATCATCGCCTACAAGATTGCGGCGCACGCGGCCGATATCGCGCGCCATCGTCCCGGCGCGCGCGACCGCGACGACGAGCTATCGCGCGCGCGCTACACGCTTCGACTGGACGCAAGCAGTTCGAGCTGTCGCTCGATCCCGAAACGGCGCGAAGCCATGCACGACGAAACGCTGCCCGAGGAAGGCTTCAAGGACGCGGCGTTCTGCTCCATGTGCGGGCCGAAATTCTGCTCCATGAATCACTCGGCCAAGACCGAGAAGTTCACCGCGGAGGATGCGGAGGCGGTGCTGGCGGCGTCGCAGCCGATCGTGACAATACAGCAGTAGCTGGTGGTTAGCGGGATGAATTCCGTCGGCCCTTTATCAGATTGAGGCACACGGACGCCAAGCAAAGAAGCAGTCCGAGCGTAATAGCACTCCACGCTACAAGATAGAGAACGAACGGAACTGTGTCCTCAAGCCCGCGGTTGTAGATGAGAAGCGAGACGACGGCGAGGACCCCGATGGCGATGAGCGCTAGCCCAGTTCGAAGAATGGGCCTCTGCTTGGCCGGCCTCAATTTCACCTTTTGTCCCGACAGTTAGAATCATATCAGCGCTCCTCGCCCGCTGATAGAATGAACGTGTAGGTACACCGGACGCTAACATTCCACAAGAGACGAATCCGGCTGGGACTCGGGACAAGCTCAGCAAGCTAAAGAAGCGGGACTACATCGTTGGCGACTCGGACGACATCATTCACATCGATTGGCTCGCCGAGTGGAGCGAGATGAAAAATCCGGAACCGCTCCCTGATGATCCCGGCTGGGAATCGTGAATAGCATGGGAGAAATCAAGAAATCCGACGAAGAGTGGCGCAAACGGCTGACGCCTGAACAGTACGCAGTCACTCGCAAGAAAGGCACCGAGCCGGCGTTCACCGGGAAACACTGGGACAATCACGATCCCGGAACCTACCGCTGCGTCTGCTGCGGCACACCGCTATTTGAATCGGACACCAAGTTCGATTCGGGCACCGGATGGCCCAGCTTTTGGTCGCCGATATCGCCGGAAAACGTCCGGATTGAGACGGACACCAGCCACGGGATGCGGCGCGTGGAGGTATTGTGCGGGAAATGCGATGCGCACCTGGGCCACGTTTTTGACGACGGGCCGAAGCCGACTAACCAGCGCTACTGCATGAATTCGGCGTCGCTGGAGTTCGAGAAGAAGAAATAGCCGGGCTGGATTACTCGCTGAGTTCCGGAACCAGCTCCACGCGATCCATCGCCAGGAAGCTACGAATGTGCGGGTGGGTGGATTTCTCCAGATCCGCCACCGGGCCAAAATAGATCGCTTCGCCCTCGAAAAGCACCACCACGACGTCGGCCACCTTGCGCATCAGGTCCAGATCGTGCGTCACCACCACGGCGGTCAGCTTCAGCTCGTGCTTCAGCTTCAGCATCAGCTGCGCCAGAATGTCCGACATGATGGGGTCCACCATGGTGGTGGGCTCGTCGTAGAGGATGCATTCCGGCTGGGCGGCCAGGGCGCGCGCGATGGCGACGGCGCGTTTGTAGCCGGTGGAGAGGTCGGCCGGATAGGCATCCTTGAACTGCAGCATGTCCACCATGGACAGCAGGCCGTCGACGACGTCTTCTTTGTTGTGCTCGTCATAGTCGTCGCGCAGCTCGAGCGAAAACAGGATGTTTTCGCGCCACCGTAAGCGAGTCGAACAAAGCGCCGCTCTGGAACACCATGGTCACTTTCTTGCGGATCTCGCGGAGTTGCGCCTCGGTGAAGTCGGTGATGTCCTGGTAGGCCACGAACACGCGGCCTTTGTCGGGCTTCAGGAAGCCCATGATGTGGCCGAGACTGACGGACTTTCCCACGCCGCTGCGGCCGATGATGGCCACCGTTTCGCCCGCGTTGACGTAGAAATTGGCATCGACTAAAACCGGCCGGTCAAACGTCTTATAAACATGGCGAAACTCGATGTAGTGGAGTTTGTCGGTCATAGCCGGTTGCTGCTGGGCCGGTTGCTGCTGGGCCGGTTCGGGATCGATTGGTCCGCTCAGGGCAGCTTCGCCTCGAATTCGGCCCACTCGGCCGGGGTGTTAACGTTGGCCAGGGTAGAGACGTCCACGCGAATCCAGACGGCCCCGATTTCTTTTATCAAGTCTCGCATTCTCAATCGTTTATCGCGAATCGCCCGTCCTAGCGCCGGCAGACAGCGCCGATGGTAAACCGCGCACAGGGGTTCGGGCTGGCCATAAGGCCCGATGGCTGCCACGCAGTTACGCTCCGCGGTCTCCGCCCGGCGCAGCAGCTCGCGCAGGCTATCCGCGGTGACGGCCGGCATGTCGCAGGCGACCACCAGATTCCAATCCGTTTCCGTAATTCGCAGGGCGGTGTAGATCCCGCTGGCCGGACCGCTATCCGGCAGCTCATCCGGGAAGACGGCCAAGCCCAGGTGCCCCAGCCGGGCCGGATCGCCGATCAGGGCCACCGATGCCCGCGGCTTCTCTCACCGTGTTCGCGACATGCTCCACCAGCGTTGTTCCGCGATAGGGCAACAACGCCTTGTTCTGGCCCATGCGCTTACTTGCCCCACCGGCCAGCACAAAACCCGAGGCTTGCATGAGAGAATAATAGCATTAGCATCCGAATGGCTCAGCGGAAAGAAAAACTTGCGGATGGAAGGAATCCGGTTATAATCGGAGAGAACAAAAGGATGCGATTTTGTTTGGAACTTATTCTGGGAGTGGCGGTTCTGGGAATGTTCGGTGCGCATAGAGCGCCCGCCGCCAGCCTGCCTGTGGCGAGGCGCGCCGCCCGCCCGCGCCGTGTGGGTGGTGAAAGTGGACACGCGCACCGGCAAATTGGTTCGCACTCTGGCGCCGGCACCCAGGATGTTGGTGGCGGGGTCGAGCGTGGAGCCGATCGCCGGACGTCCACGCTCTAGTGGCCGAGGCAGCCAGGAGCTTTCGACGTAAGTCCGCTGTTGGTGGATTCAGTGATTCAAGTGGAGAGCAACTACAATCCGTTCGCCGTTTCACCCAAGGGCGCGCAAGGCCTGATGCAGTTGATGCCGGGAACCGCGCAACGCTTCGGCGTGACGGACAGTTTCGATCCGAAGCAGAATATCGAAGCCGGCGTCCGCTATCTGAAGTTTTTGCAGGACACGTTTCAGGACGATCGGTTGGCGATTGCGGCCTACAATGCCGGCGAGAAGGCCGTGGCAAAGTACAAGGACGTGCCGCCCTATCCCGAGACGGTGAGCTACGTCGCGAAAGTGGGCAAGAAGTACGGGCAAGCGAAGCGCGCGGCCGATAGCAGTGACGAGACGAAGCACGAAGCGAAGAATGCGAGAGGAGCCGGAGGCAGCCCCCAAGAGAAATGAAGAGGCGCCGAGGCACATTCTTGCGTATGTGGATCCAGAGGGCAAGCTACACATCGCAACTCGATAGGAAATCCATGCTACACCTCCCCCGGAACAAGCATGGCCACCAGCATCGGCGGCCTACCTGCGCCCGTTGGTGGCGTGCGGGAGCATTGCTGTTCCTGGCGCTCGGCGCCGCACTCGGTAAAGCGGGCGCAGCGGATCTTGCCGAGCCTCACCACGTAACGGCGGTTCGCTTCTGGTCGCTGGGCGCGGTAACGCGAATCGCGATCGAGACGGACGGCGATTTCGAGGTAAAGTCGGATCGCCTGGATAATCCCGACCGCCTGTTCTTCGATCTCACAGGCACCCGGCCCACACTAGGGCGCAAAGGTATGACCGTGATTCCGGTCTCGGATCATTTGGTCCGGCAGATCCGCGTAGCCGAGCCGCAGCATGGCGTCACACGCGTGGTGTTGGATCTGGAAGCGCCGGTGGAGCCAGAGCATATCCCGCTTGGAGAATCCCAGCCGCTTGATTATCGAGCTGCGTGCTTCTGGTAGGCGCCCGGGAAACCACCAAAGCGCCGGTGAAATCGCCGCCCACGCTGGTGCGAACCCGACTCCTGCTCTCGAAACCTGCGGAGCATCGGCCGTTCACTCCGCCTCCAGCCGGCCAGCCGGCGGCCATTCCTGTTGCGCAGTCACTGGAGGCTTCCCTGGAGACACCTCCCGTGTTGCCCTGGAGGAACGCCGCACCCCCGCTTCCGGCAGCGCTGCCGGTTAGCTACAAGCTGGCGCCGGCGCCCGCCCGTGCTGAGCCCAGTGGCGGTGCTCGCCAAGCCCGCGACCGCATCCATTTCGCCGCCGGTCGGCGAGGTGTTTTCAGCTACACCCATTCCAACCTCGCCTGCCGCGCCGAACGAGACGGCTCTGCCAGCCAAACGGAATGCCTCAGGCGACCGCTCGATGATTCGCGTGCTGGGGCTGAAGGTGGGGCGCATCGTGCTGGACCCCGGGCACGGAGGGCACGATACCGGAACCGTTGGGCCGGAGGGATTGCGCGAAAAGGACCTGGTGTTGGATGTCGCCCAGCGGCTGGGCCGGTTGATTGAAGCGCGCATGGGCAGCGAGGTGATTTTCACCCGCTCCGATGACACGTTCATTCCGCTGGAGCGGCGCACCGAGATCGCCAATGAGGCCAAGGCCGACCTGTTCCTGTCGATTCACGCCAACTCCTCGCCGCTGCGGAACGCCGCGGGCGTGGAGACCTACTATATGAACTTCACCACTTCGCGGAGCGCGCTGGATTTGGCTTCGCGAGAGAACGCCGGGTCCCAGTTGAGTGTCTACGAGTTGCAAGGGCTGCTGGAGAAGATCGCGCTGAAGGACAAAGTGGAGGAGTCGCGCGAATTCGCGAGCCGCGTGCAGACCGCGTTGTACACCTTGTCCGCGAAAACGACCGATGTACACTCGAAAGACCGCGGGGTAAAAAGGGCGCCTTTCGTGGTGTTGATTGGCGCGTCGATGCCGTCCGTGCTGGCGGAAATCGGATTCGTCAGCAATGCGCATGAGGAAAGCGTCATGCGGCGGGAAGAATATCGCGAGCGCACCGCCGAGGCACTGTACAAAGGGTTATCGAGTTACGCGAGCTCACTCAGCCACTTTCAGGTGGCGCAGCGGCATTAGAGCGTCGCCGAGAGACCGCTTACTCACGTGCGCGGTTCTGTATTCCATGCGCGATTCTGTAATCCACGCGCGCGGTTCTGTAAATTAAGGAACTACGACGGCGGTTTCTGCGGATGGGGTTGCGGCCGGAGCCTCAGCCCGGTAAGTCAGGATTTCAACGCGGTTGCGGCCGGATTTTTTCGCGATGTAAAGCGCCTCGTCGGCGCTGCGGATTAACCCCTCCTGCGTGCAACTCTGACCGGGCATGGCGGTGGTGACGCCAAAGCTGGCGGTCACGCGCAAAGAGCTGTCATTGACAGACATCTCGGCCTGGGCGAGTTGCTTGCGTAAACGGTCGGCCTGTGCGAAGCAATCCTGTTCGCTGCAGCCGGGAAACAGGATCAGAAACTCCTCGCCACCATAGCGGCCGATGGAATCGTATTGGCGAATACCATTCTGCATGCGGCGGGCCGCCTCCCGGAGAACCGCGTCTCCGGCCACATGTCCGTAAGTATCGTTGATGTTCTTGAAGTGATCCAGATCGACAATGACCACACCCAGGGGGCGACGATTCGCGCTCCGAACGGGCCAGCTCGCGTCCCAGCTCACCCAGGATGGAACTGCGGTTCCACAGGCGGGTGAGGGAATCCCGGGTGGCCTGATCGCGCAGATCTTCCCGGGCTTTCAGCAACTGGGATTGCAGGTCCACCAGCCGGATGCCGGCGCGCAGGCGAACTTGCAGCTCATTCTGGTCGAAAGGCTTGGTGATGTAATCGTCGGCTCCCGCCTCCATGCCCTCAATCAAGTCTTCCTTCTGGCTCTTGGAGGTAAGCAGCAGGATGTAGGTATACGGCTCGCTATCGCGCTCCCGGATACGCCGGCAAACTTCCACGCCCGTCATACCCGGCATCATCCAGTCCAGAATAATGAGACCCGGAGCGTCTTCCCGCTCCAAAAGCTCCAGGGCTTGGGCGCCGTCACAAGCCACCATGACATCGTAGCCCCACTTGCGCAACGTGGCTTCGAGCAAATGCCGGGAGACTATGCTGTCATCTGCGATTAGAATCTTCACCGAATTTCCGCTTGGCTTCCCCTGCCCTTACATCAGGTGATTTTGAATCTAATTGTCCTCATCGGCCGGGATTGTGAGTAACGTTAGCGTAGTAGAACCGCTAAGAGAACCGTCGGCTCAGGCTACCGGGACAGCCACTGCCGCCAATCGGTGAAATACCTTAGTACCGTTCCCCAGAACAGCCCTCTAAGAGCACTCCCTCACGGTCGTGGTTCAGTAACCGGTTGCCTGACGAATGGCCTGCTCCAGCTGATCCTTGGGTAGATTGGTGCTAATGAACAATTCCTGGCGCGCGCCCGCGCTGAGCGCGATGGCTTTCCATCCGTTGGTGGTGGGCACGGTCACATGGATTTTGATCTCGCCCCTGGCATCCCGCACCGGACGAATCACCCCGGGAATAATGGATCGAATCGCCGCCGGGTTATCATCCAGCAGGCGTTCCAGTATGCTCCGTAAACCGTCCAGGATGCTATGCTCCACCTTCAGCCTTCCCTGGACTTTTCGGAGCCGCATGGCAGGCTACTTGAAGCGCTTCCGATACTGGAAATCGATGCTGAAAGCGCCGTTTTCGTCGCGCAGAGCCACGGCCGACCATTTCCGGCTGAAATCCCATTGCACGCGCACAATCTGCTGGTTGACCACCGCTAGATTCGTGATGTAGGTGAGCGTCACGTCGGAGGATACCTGCTGTTCCATAGTCAGACGGGCTTGCGGAACGATGGTGACGTCGGTGAGCTGCGGATCGATTTTTATGTGGCTGACGCCGAAGAATTTCTGGAGACGCCCGGAGTCCGGGGCAATGGCCTGAGAGAGGAGCGAGTTGCTGCCGTCGCCCAGGCCGAGGTAGCTGTTGTTCACATTGGTGGCCGCCTGCGCGGTGCCAAGGGCGCCGTTGGTGGAAGGAGCGCGGCCCACCGCGAGCAACGCGACGATGTCGGAAGCTTCCAGCGGCGGATCTGACCGATAAGAGAAATTCAGCTTGTTCAAAGAGCCCGAAAAACTGATGTTCACCGTGATTCCACGCACTTGTGTGGACAAATCCATGTTGATGACAGGCTCGATCTTGGCTGGATTGTTGAAAGTGACTTCGCCGCGATTGATGCTGTACTTATTCCCGAAAAACTCGATTTGGCCCGAGTTGACGGTGACATGTCCCAGCAGGATGGGGCGGTCGGGAGTCCCGCGCACACGCAGGTCGGCATCGGCTTGTATATTCCGCGTGAGCGAGGTTTCCACCTCCAGCGTCCGTTGAGTGGCCACGCGCACATCTAATTGCAGTCCCTGCAGATATTGGTTGGGAGCGGTGGCCACGGGCGTCGTGGTGGAAGCCAGCACTGCTCCCAGGTCGGTGCGGGGATTGAAAGCCGCGCGCGTCACCGACACCGACCCCGACAACACGCTGCTATCGGAGGTGCCAACCAGAGCCAACGAGCCGTCGGCGGTAACGCTGATGCCCTCTGGCGAGCGATACCGCACATTGCGGGCGGTGGCCTGCAGGCGATAAACCAGAGCGGACCCGCGGAACCCCAGGAAGCTGCCGCTTTCGAAGGAAATGTCGCCGCCCCCGCTCTTGCCGCTCAGGTTCTGCACCGTAGCGCGGTTCCGATCGAACAAAATCAGACCGTTGGCGTTGTCCACGCCGTTCGGAACGTCGCGCAGAAATAAGGATGCGTTCCGCAATTCGAGACGCCCTTCCACTTGCGGTTCGACGAGGGGCCCGCGGATGGTTACGTTGATGATGGATGCGCCGGCCCCGAGCAAGTCCGGGTTGAAGAGCTGGAGAATCGAGAAGTTGATGCTGCCTTGAACAGCCAGATCCCACGGACTCTTCGAGTTCAGCGCCAGGCGGCCGCTGGCGTCGAGCGTGGTGTCTTTGGCGATAAAGCTGGCATGGCCGAAATCGATGGAGTTCGCGGTTGCCACAATGTGTACCGGTTGAGCATTCCGCAAAACCAGGTCCTGCAGAGAGACGCCCGACACCGGACGCGCGCTGGGGCTGGCGTCGAGCTGCGACCGTGGAGAGCGTTACGTCGGCCTTCATCGAGGAAGGCTGATTGAGCGGGCCGGAGATGATTGCCTCGCCTTCGACAAAGCCATCGAAGGGAAGGTCCTTGCGCAGGTGTTTGCCGGGGGTGAGATCGTGCAGCGTGGCGATTGAGATGCGGGGGATAGGAACGTGCGCTTCGCCGCGATAATCGCCTTCCATGCGCCATTCACCGCTCCCGTGGATCTGCACGTCGTCCAAAGTGGCTGTCGCCGCCAGCGTGAGAAGCGGCAGCCGGGTGGCGGCGGCGACCGTGAGATTGCCGTAGGAACGGCCATCGAGCGCGGCGTTTTTCACTGTAAGCTCGCCATTGAGCGACGTCAAATCCACCACGCCGTTTACGATTTTGGCGCCGCCGCTGGCCTTCAGGTCGAGACGGCCGCCCAGGCCGCTTTCAAAATCCTGCAGGCGCCTGATGCCGGAGAGATCAAGTCCGCTGGTGGCCACATCGAAGCGAAGCGAACCGTCCTTCCAGTCACTGGCGGGATGATTGTAGTCGGCCGAGAGAGTGATGCGTCCGGCGCCGTTACGGGCTTCGCCATGCGAGAGTTCGAGCGCCGTGGTGGTGAACGTGACGTCGGCTCGAGCCTGCGAGAAGTGTTCGTCATACGCGCTGAGATTATCCAGCGTCACCGCGCCCGCCACCAGGGGCGATTCGAGCGAACCGGAAACGCGAACCGCCGCGGAAACCAAACCGGTGGCGGGCGGCGCTTTCCACCCGGCTTCCTTGGCCAGAGTCTGAATATCGGCGGCGAGCAAGGATAGATTGCCTGAAACAGGACTGCTCCCTTCCAGCTTCCAGTCGCGCAATCCGGCCCGCCCGCTTCCTTCCAGGCGCATTTTGCCCTGTTCCACGGTGAAGGACTGCAGCACGGCCGCGGATCGCTCCAGAGTGAATGTGGAAGTGACGCGGTCCAGTTGCTGGCCCTCCAGTTTCAGTTTCCCGGCTTCGGCTTTGCCGGAGACTTTGGGATCCTCAAGCTTCCCCCGGATGGTAGCGTCGATGCGCGCCTCGCCCCCCTGCAATTCCACCGGCCAGCGGGCGGGCGGTTGAGCTCCCAGCGCGCGCAGAACGGGAAGCGCGTCGTTCAGATTTCTCGAAGCCACATGCAACGCAAGATTTTCGCCGAGAGTTCCAGACACGGCGGCCTGGGTAGAACCGACGTTGATCTGCGAATTGCCGAGTTGCAGCTTGCCGGCGCGTTGATCGTAGTTGATGGCAAGCGACCCGGAGACCGGAACGCCGCCGGCGCCTGGCTTCATGTCCAATTGGGCGCTGGCGATCACTCCTGAAAGTCCAGAAGGCGTCACTTGCCCGTCCAGTTGCACCGGGCCGCTCAGCGTACCGTTCAGCGACCCGGTTTCCCGCGCGGCCAGGCGGCCCACCTCCGCGATGGTGACTCCTTCGATTTCGCCTTTCGCGCTCACCCGTTTTAAATAGCCGATCTGGGCGGCGCCACGGAAACTTCCCTCGGGAGCGCTGAGTTGGAGAGCCGTCAGGTTGATCGTGTCCGGCGTGAAATCCACGTTCGAACTCAGGGCAATGCCGCCGACCTCGACGCCTTGGTGCAGGTAGCCCAACGAGCGCCCGGTAAGCCTTCCGGTAAACCGATCGGTAGACGATCCACTCGCGGTTACCTGTCCTTGCAACCATACCTCCCCGCGCGGTTCCAGCGGAGTCTGGAACAGTTTGTTCAGGTCCTGAATGGGGAGCGCCGCGGTGACGGCGAAGTCCGCGGAAGGCGCGAAAAGATTGGCAATGGTTCCCTGGGTCTCGATTCTCATTCCGCCGGATGCCAGGTTCATGCGCAGCACTTGAATCTTAGTCCTGCCGAGCTCCACCTGGGAGTCCATGGCAAATTCGGCGGGAGTGCGTAATTTGGGCGACGAGATCCGCAGGAGGGCGGAAGAAATGGCGCAGAGATAGCGCGGGCCGGCAGTTTGATACACCAGCGACATCCGCAGATGTTCGCCGATGGCGTCCAGCGGCACCCGCCAGGAATTGTAGGCCGCTAATCCCTGGTGGATTTCGATATGCTGCACCTTGAGATCCAGAAGATCTTCCACCGCGTTCTGGTCGAAGCGCGGAATCTTCGGCCGTGGGATATTGGTCGATCCGCTCGGATCAATGGTGATGTACACGCGCGGGCGCTCGAGGAGAAGCGACGCAATGTCCACCTTTCTCTCAAGCGCGGAGATGATTCTGAACCCGATCTGGATTTTGTCCGCTCGAAACAGGGGTGGCGCGGAGGCCGGCTCCGTGCCGTGCAGCACGAACGGGCTTACTTCGGCCGTCAGGTTACGCCAGTTGTAGGAGAAGCTGCCGATCTCGACGCGGGCGCCGGTGGCACGCTCGACGACGGATACCACTCGAATCCGAACCAGGTTCTTGAACCACGCGGTCTGCACCAACAGTACGCCTGCAATCAGCAGCGCGATGGCGACGCCCGCCAGGCCAAGGAGACTGAACGCAACGATTCTTGCGCTCCTGCTCATTGCGGCGCCGGCTCGAGGCGAAGCCCCGGGTCGAGGTAATTGATGGTCACCTGGCTGCGCGTATCCTTGATCCACTGTTCCAACGCCTGGTCGATCCGCTTTTGAGTCAAGATCTCCTCGATCTGGTCGCGAGAGTCCTCCAGCGTCGGAATCGGCTTGGTACCTTTTTGTTCCCATTCGGATACTTGCTGTCGATAATATGCTTGCACATCCGCGGCTGGAATCTGTATGCCGGGCCGAAACCTGTAATCGATGAATCGCAGGAGCGTCAACTGCCACCATAATCGGCGGGTCAGCTCGTCGGCGGTGATGGCGTAGGAGTGGAGCGCATCCTGGAACGCGGTTTCACTGGGGTACATGGCCTTCAGGCTCTCCAGCGATTCGCCGGTATCGCCGAGTTCGGGCAAAGGATAACGGCTGAGATCCATTTCGCGCTTGATCAGCGCCTGTTCGATCAGTCTGCCGGCCGCCTGTTTCCTGGCGTCGGCGCTCAGATCGACTTTTTCGCGATTCAGGAACGCCGTGACGCGAATTTCTTCATCCACTTGGGATTGGGTGATCACCTGGTTGGCGACGGTGATGACGATCCGGTCGATGATTTCCGCGGACAGAAAGAACGCAAGGGAGACCAGGAATACGAGGGACACAAGGAATCGCGCTACCGAGCCACGACCGTGAGGGAGTGGTTTAGTCCGCATCAAAACGCCTGGCCCAGCGAGAAGTGGAACTGGAAGACATTAATGCGCTGCACGGTTCGTGGCACCGACGAGCCAGGGACTCCGCACTGGTACAACTGGTTAATGGAGCCCTCGCACCCGAAGAAGCGCGGAGTGTTCGGGCTAAGCGAAAAATCGATGCGAACCGGGCCGAGAGGAGTGCGGTAGCGCAGCCCGAATCCGAAGGCTTGAACGGCATAGTCAAAATCCTGCAGATTTGGCTGGCGGAATTGCAGACTGATCTTGTTGACGGCGGAATAAACGTTGCCCACGTCGTTGAACAGCACGCCGCCCAAGTTATCGCCGATCAGCGGGAAGCGCAACTCGATGGTATTGGTGAACAGCGCGTTGCCGCCAATGGGGAAGCCGGTCTTCGGATCGCGCGGTCCGGCCTGGAAATCCGGAAACGCGCGGTTCGAAAAAGCGCCGCCGCCGAAGAATTCTTCCGCCAGCGGGATGTCCGGGGATCCAGCATAACGCTCAATGATGCCGAAGTCCGTGGTTCGCGCGAGAACCAGGCTCTTGGTGAGCTGATAATAAGACGAATTGCGCGCCACCACTCGCCCGAAACCGGTCTGAGACCCAAGCCCATGCAAGGCCAAGGCCAGATCGATGCTGGTGTAAGTTCCGTGGTGTGAGTCGATGGGATCGTCCCGCTTATCCCGGATGAAGCTCATGGAGGGAAACCAGGACATGTACCGGCTGCGAGAGCAACGGAATCAGGTCGGGACTGATGAGCGGAGTTCCAAGAATAATGACATCGCGGTACGTAATGCGATATTGCAGCGTGTCGGCCTTCGATAACTTTTGCCCCAATTGAACGGAACCTTCCTCGCGCTGGGAGGTAAAAGTACGGACATCGTGAGAATGGTCGAATAATCCCGAGAGCTGCAGGCTCAGTTTGGGATTCCCTAAGAATTGCGGGGCGACATAGGTGAGCAGTGCGCGCTGCTCCAGGGTGGAGACCAGCGTCTGCAAACTCATGGTGTGCCCCAATCCGAAAAAATTAAGGCGGCTGATGCCGAAAGAGAAGCGCGGGCTAAAACCGTTGGTGCCGGCCGGAGAATCGAGCGACGTGGTGCCGCCGCCGATGCGCCCGATTTCCGCGCCCACACCGACGTTCATGGAATATCGTCCGGCTTCTTCGAGCGAATAAAGCACGTATTTGGTAGGCTCGTCGCCATCGGGGTTTTGGATGGCTGCATCCACGCGCGAGAAAATGCCGAGATCGTACAGCCGGCGCTGGCTTCCGTTGATCTCGCCTTGCGAGAGCGGATCGCCCGCGTGCAGGCTGATGCGGTCTGTCACCAGGTCCGGCCGCGTTCGCTTGAGCCCATCCACTACGACGTTGCGCACGTAGATCCGCTCACCGGGCGTCACGGTAAACGTCAGGTTCACGTCGTGGTCCTGGGACGCAGGGACGGCCGTGAAGTCGAATTTCGCGGCTGGATAACCGTGGTTGAAATAGAAATCGAGTACGCTGTCGCGATCGCTGGCGATGTACAGATCGCTGTAGGGCTGCCCCTGGGTGGAATGCAGAAGCAGCATCAAAGCCGGACGAAAATCATCCGACAAACCTTCGAAGGCCAGTTTGGAAACGAAGGATTGCGGGCCTTCGGCAATATCGATAAAGATTGCGATGTGCGCCTTGACGCCGTTGTAATCGTCGAGCACGCGGGAGGTGACCTCCACGTTCCGGAAGCCATTGCCGCGATATAAATTCCGGATGGCGTCCAGATCGCGCTCCAGCAAATTGCGGTTATAACGGCCGTGGCGATAGCGGACCAGCGTGGCGGGTATCACGGACATGCGCTCGCGGATGGTTGCGTCGTCGAAATAGCGATTGCCGTGGATTTCGAGCTTCACCAGCTTGTGCCGGACGCCGAGCGAGACGTGATAGTCGATGAGTTGCTCGCCATTAGCGGGCGTCGCCATGGTGTAGTCGGCCGTCGGCATCGAAAAAACCTTGCGTCTGGAAGTAGGACGCCAGATCGCGCGTGCCTTCCTCTAATAAGTCGCGATCCACCGAACGCTCTTCATAAATGGGCAGCAGGCTGCGCAGTTTTCCGGAAGACAGCTTGGCGCCGCGCAGGCGAACCAGCACCGGCGGACCGGGGTTAATAGCGAGCTCGGGCGTGACGGTGTTGGCGCCGGAATGATAATCCAGATTGACCAGCCTGACTTGAGCGAGCAAATGATCGTGCTTGGGATACCAGGATCGAATATTGGTGAGCCCATTCTGAAGGCGGGTCTCGGTGAGCTGATGCCATCCGAGAACCATCCACCGAATCGCTTCCACCCGCTGGAGCGGATCAGGCTGTCGACCGGGCGCAGGGTGTCGCCGTCAGCGACCAGCCCGTCGAACTTGGCGCGCTTTCCGGGGTCGGCGTGAAAATCGATGTGGACCTCCTGAGTTGGTTCCCGGGTAGACGTGGCGGGCTCAACGCCGGCACTGTAGAAGCCGTTCCGCTTGAGCAGATCCGTGATGTAGCCGACCGCTGCGGTAGTATCGCCGGGCGCATAGGGGCCGCCCAGCGTAAGCTTGGTAGCCACCAGCAACTGCCCTTCGTTGGGCGGCTCACCAACCCCGTTCACGTCGAAGTATCCGATGAAATACGCAGGTTTCGTGATGAATTTGAGGTCCACTCCGGCCGGCGCGAGAGTAGCGTCGACGGCGATGTCGGAGTATTCGCCGGTCTGGTATAGGCGCTGGATGGAATCGCGCAGATCCGAGGCGCGCAGCGGCTGGCCGATCCGCAACGGGAGCATCGCCATCAATTGACCGAACGTAAGCTGCTGCATCGACCGGGTCAAATTGCACACTGGCGATGGGCTTGCCTTCGTATTCGTTGGACGCCGCGCTCAGGAGGATCGAGCAAAGAGCGGCGAGCATGGGCGTAATGATCCACAAGCCCAGCCGGGTCGACACAAGCGACCATCTTAACGCATCGCCTGCTTGCATAAGGCCCCGGTTGGTACTATCTGGTTGTATGAGACCGACTGGTTGTATAAGGACCTCGGTATGAGCCCGCAGGATCGCGAGCGCTATTCTCGGCAGATCCTGTTTCCAGGGATTGGCGAACAGGGGCAGCAACGTTTGTTGGACGCTCGGGTAGCGGTAGTAGGTTGCGGCGCATTGGGGAGCTTTCAAGCCGGGGCCCTGGCACGCGCGGGGATTGGCTTCCTGCGGATCATCGACCGGGACTATGTAGAACTGAGCAATTTGCAGCGGCAGTGGCTGTTTGATGAATGCGACGTCGAGCAGGGTTTGCCCAAAGCGGTGGCGGCGGCGCGCAAGATAGCCGGCATCAATTCGGACATCCTGGTCGATCCAGTGGTTGCGGATCTAACCGCTTCTAACGTAGAGGACGTGCTGGACGGCATGGATCTGATCCTGGACGGCACCGACAACTTTGAGACGCGCTATCTGATCAATGATTTCGCGGTCGATCGCGGTGTTCCGTGGATTTATGGAGCCGCAGTGGGCAGCTATGGAATCACGATGCCCGTAATCCCGGGCAAAACGGCGTGTTTGCGCTGCGTCTATCCGGATCCGCCAGCGGGCGCGCAGCCGACCTGCGAGACGGCGGGAGTGCTGGGGAGCGTGACCGCATTGATCGCGAGTTTCGAGGTGAGCGAGGCGATTAAAGTCCTGTGTGGGGCTGAGCCGGCGCGCAAGATTACGACCGTGGATGTCTGGAGCGGCGAGATCCGGCAGGTGGTGCAGCCCGGACCTGTCGCGGATTGTCCCACCTGCGGGCGGCGCGAGTTCCCGTATCTGAACGGAGAGCGCCGTGCGCCGGTCAGCTTGTGCGGACAGAATGCGGTGCAGATCCATGAACGCTCCCACCCCCTGGAGCTGCGCGATCTTGCGGCTCGGCTGGCGCCGCTTGGGCCGGTGCGCGCCAACGAATTCGCGCTCCGGTTTGAAGCGCCTCCCTACTTGCTGACCGTCTTTCCCGACGGCCGGGCAATCATCAAGGGCACGACGGATGTCGGCATCGCGCGCAGCTTGTATGCGCGGTATATTGGTGCGTGAGGTACCCATGCGGCGAATTTTGCCGGTTGTATTTGGTTGCGTCCTTTTGGCCATTCCCGGGTTCGCGCAACGGGGCGGGCACGGTGGTGGCGGGCACGGCGGTGGCGGGCATGCTAGCGGGGGCGGAGGCATGCACGGCGGTGGGTCGATGGGCGCGCGGGGCGGCTCTTCGGGCGGTGGTGCGTATCGCGGCGGCGGCTATCGCGGCGGCTATCGGGGGATTGGCGGCTATCGCGGCGTCGGTTTCCGGGGATATTACGGCTACCCCTATTACTACGCAGGTTATTACGGTGGCTTCTACAATCCCTACTTTTGGGATAACGGCTACGGATGGGATAACGGCTACGACACAGGCGATTACGGTTACGGTTATGGCGAATCCGGCGGCTATCCGGCCTATACCGCGCCGAATCCCCCGGTAGTCGTCATTTCCAACCAATCCACCCCTTGGGAGTCTGTCGCGCAGCCGCCACCGGCGCCGGCCGTTTGGAACGCCGGCCCAACCGCGCAAGCCAAAAAGTACGAAGATACGCTGTTCCTGCTCGCGATGAAAGACGGCACCATTCGCGCGGTGCTGGCATATTGGGTGGAAGGCGCGACGGTGCATTACGTGACGATGGATCACGAGCAAAAGCAGACGCCGTTGTCGTCGCTCGATCACAGCCTGAGCGAGCGGTTGAATCGCGAGCGCAACGTTACGTTCCGGCTGCCGGGCTAGCTACCGCTTCCTCACGGTCGCGGCTCAGAAACAAGCGCGCGGTTCAGAAGCAGGCGCGCAACGCGCGCTCGAATATTTCCAGATCCTGTTCGTTGTTGTAGAGGTGCGGCGATACGCGCAGATGACCGCGCCGGGCCGCCACCAGGACGCGCTGTTCTTTGAGCGCTCGCGCCAAGGCTGAAACATCGCGACCGTCGAACCGGGCGGCGACGATCGGAGATCCGCAGTCGGCTACCGTCGCTCCCAGTGGGAGGAGCATCTCGCGCGCCTTTGCGGCCAAATCCAGAACGCGCCGCTCGATGGCATCGGGACCAATCTCCAAGATCAGATCGAGCGAAGCTTCCATGGCGTACAACAACGCGAAGGACACCGACCCGCCTTCGTATTTTTCCGCACTGGAAAGCAATTCGGGAACTCCATGATGCAGGTTGTCGACATTGCGCCAGTCGCGATGGCTGCGCCAACCGACCACGTTGGGCTGAAGCCGCTCGCGCAATTGCGGTGCAACATAGAAAAATCCCGCGCCGTTGGGTGAGAGCAGCCATTTGTAGCCGTGCACCGCCAGCAAGTCCGGTTGAACGCGGCCGGTATCGAAGCGCAAGGCGCCTACGCTCTGCGTGCCGTCGACAAATAAAAGGATGCCGCGCGCGTGCAAGTGATCCGACATCTCCGCAAGGGGCGGCGCAAATCCGGTGTTGTAGTTGACTGAACTCACAATCGCGAGGCGCGTACGGGCGTTCACGGAGTCGTAGAAACGATTCCAGGGACACGCGGTGGTTTCAACGCCAAAACGCTCGAGCAGGCCGGGCGCGTAAAGATTGTTCGGGAATTCGTGCTCCAGCGTGAGCACGCAGTCACCGGGTTGCCAAGCGAGCCCCGCGAGCAGAAGTCCCAGCGCTGTGGAAGCATTTGGAACGAACGCGATGTCCTCAGGGGTGCAGTTGATCAGCCGGCCGATCTTGGCGCGAATGCGATCGGCATCGTCATACCAGGCGAGGAAATCCCCACAAGCCAGTTCATCGCGATGAGCGAAATGGCGGGCGACGGCGTCGGTAGCGCGCCGCGGCAATTGGCCGAACGTGGCGGTGTTGAGATAAGTCCAGTGAGCGAGCGCGGGGAACTCGCGGCGAACAGCGTCCCAATCCATGGATCATCACGTCACTTTTGAATCATGACTTCGGTGGACTTGACGACTACCTTCACCGAATCGCCCTTCTTCAGGCCCAGTTCTTCGGCGCTGGTGCGAGTGATCACGCTTTCGATCAAGTTGTCGCCGACCTTGACGATGACGTGCGCCATGATGGAGCCGAGTTGTACGCTTTCGACAACGCCGGGAAGTTGATTTCGTGCAGAGAGTGCCATGTCCACTTGTACCAAAACCGTCGGAGCAGCCGTTGGGCACTCATTAAAGCAGCCGCTGGCCTGCGGTGCGGGTGTCATAACCGCCCAGGCTTTCCAGTTCGCGGCGGTAGTTCGAGCGGTTCAGCGTGTCCAATAAAGCTTGCATGCTGGGCATGTCGAGATGTTGCCGCCGGATCGCCAGGTCATAGCGCTCGCTCAGCAGGGGAATAAACCCGAGGCCGAACACGCGCGCGGCGGCTCGCGTGGCGATGCAACAATCGGCTTGGCCGGCTTGCACCTGCCAGGCTGCCTGCAAGTGTCCGGGGGCAATGCGTTCGTATCCCCGGACGTTTTTCGAATCGATCTTGAGGCGCTTCAGCGCCGAATCAAACAAAGCCCGGCTGCCGGCGCCCTTCTCGCGATTGACGATGGTGACATCGCGCCGGGCCACGTCTTCGATGCCTTTGATGCTCTTGGGATTGCCGGCCGCGGTCACGATCCCTTCCTCCCACACAGCGAAAGTGATGACGGCCACGGCGTTCCTGGGAAACATCCGGCCGATCTCGGGAAGGTTCGATTCGCCGCTGGATTCATCGCGCAAGTGCGTGCCCGCGATATGGACGCAGCCTTCCTTCAGCAGCTTCAGCGATTGCGAGCTGTTGCGATGCGCGAGAACCAACTCCACACCGGCGGATTGCAAGTGGTGAGCCAAGACCGAAATTCCAGGGTCGCAGCCCGCGATGAGAATGCGATTGCGAAAATCGTCGGCGGCATCGAAGACCTGGACGTCCGTACGGCCGTTCTTCGGAAGTTTGGCGGCAACTACGGCGTCGCTCACGGGAAAATACCAGGGAACCGGCGAAGGAGGCGAGGCGACCAGGCGCTTGTTCACGCGGCAGAGTTGCACCGGCTGGCCTGGATGCAAGGCTTCCGAGCCCGGCAGCAGCAGCGCTTCTTCCGAGCGGAGACCGGCGGGTTCGGCCTGGGGCAGCGTGAAAAGATCCTCGACCTTCACTTCCAGAGCTTGGGCCAGCCGCAGCGCGACGGCGGTGTTGGGGACGTAGCTGCCCGCTTCCATGGCGTAGATAGTCTGCCGCGTGACCCCCACCAGCTGCGCGAGCTGTGCCGCGGAGATGCCGCGCTTTTGCCGGAGGGTTCCTAAATGATTCTCGATTTCTGGCATGAAGTTTCGCGCTGGCGGGGACGGCCGTATCTCATACGCTACTCTGTCGTGTTACAGTAACATCGTTCGGGCGCCACATGAGATTCCGGAATATCGCTCTGCTGATTATCGTAGCCCTTTGCGCTACCGGCTTCCAACTCAGCACTTCGGCGCAAAGCCCGCCGAAGCCCGAAATCACCGTCGCGGCCGCCGCCAACCTGACCGAAGTGGCTCAGACGCTGGGCATGGAATTCGAGGCGCAAACCAAGATTCATCCGGTCTTCAGCTTCGGATCGACGGCGGTGTTGACCACTCAGATCGAGAACTCGGCGCCGTTCGATGTTTTCCTGTCGGCGGACGCGGAGCACGTGGACAAGCTGGATCACGAAGGGCTGCTGGCGCCCGGCAGCGGCGCGGTCTACGCGGTTGGCGTTCTGGCATTGTGGATCCCCCCCAGCAGCAAGGCCCAGGTGAGCAAGATGGAGGACCTGAAAGCGAAAGATGTGCAAGTGATCGCTCTCGCCAACCCCAAGCTGGCGCCTTATGGCGCGGCGGCGGTAGAAACATTGCAGCATGCGGGAATCTGGGATCAGGTGAAAGACAGGATCGTCTATGCGGAAAACATCAGCATGGCCAAACAGTATGGCACGTCGAAGAACGCCGACGCCGTGTTCACTGCGTATTCGCTGGTGTTGAAGGAATCCGGTAAAGTGATCCAGGTAGATGAGGCTCTGCATCAGCCCATCGTTCAGAAATTGGGTATAGTGGCCCGTTCCCAGCACCAGGATTCCGCGCAAGCGTTCACTCGCTTTGTACTGAATGGCCCGGGCCGCGACGTCCTGGCCCGCTTCGGCTACAAAATACACTGACCCAAGGTACACTGACACTTATGAAGTACACAGGCTGGCTTCTGGCGACCGTTTTGCTAAGTGGCCTGCTCTCCGCGCAGGCGCCGGCAACAGCGGTTCTAGCGGTGCAGGGCGACATTGCGACGCCTCTGTCGCTAACAGCTGGCGATCTCGCCAAAATGCCTCGCGAGACCGTGTCCGTGCCTGCGCCGGATGGAAGCAAGATTGTCTACGAAGGCGTTACGCTACTCGCGTTATTGCAAAAGGCCGGCGCTCCCTTCGGCAAGCAACTGCGCGGCAAGGTTCTCTCCAGCTACGTGCTCGCGAAAGCGCTGGACGGTTACCAGGTCATCTTCACGCTGGGTGAACTCGATCCCGACTTCGGCAACGAATCCATCCTGGTTGCCGACAAGCGCGATGGGAAACCATTGACCGACAAGCAGGGACCCTTTCGGCTGGTCTGCCCGAACGATCATGAAGGCGCTCGATCAGTTCGCATGCTCCAAACGCTGGAAGTGGTCCGCCTGGCTAAATAGAACTAAGACCGTTTAGAAGCGCGCGGGCGGGGAGAATCGCTTGGCGAGCGCTTCGATTTCGCGAGAAGCGCGCACCTTGTGCTCGCGCACCATCAGCTCATGATTGCGCTCCACGTCCGCGAGCTTATAGACGTAGTTCGCGGTTACGCCCGCCGAGCGCTCGAACCCGGACGAGGAGGTGTCGCCGGGCCAGTTGATGCGCTCCAGACGCGCTCCGTTCTTGAGGTGGAAGCGCGCCACCGGGTCCAGCGGATCCTGGTTTTGCTTGGCGTGCAAAAGGTAGTAGGCGGCCAGGGGAAGCACATGTCGCTCGATATCCGCGCGGAGCGCCGCGTCCTCCATCCATTGCGGATTGCCAAGCTTCGCGACAGCCGAGGCGAAGGGTTCCAGCTTAGGAGCGCCTTCGAGGGCCTCTTCTTTCTCCGACAGCCATTTGCGAAAACCAGGGACGGGCGAAAGCGTTGCGAATTTCTTGAGGCGCGGGAGCTCCGTGCTAAGATCCTCCACCACTTGCTTGATCAGAAAGCTGCCGAAGGGCACACCGCGCAAGCCCTGCTGGCAATTCGTGATCGAGTAGAAGATGGCCCACTCGGCCGTCTCGGCATCCAGCACCGGAGAATCGGTATCCAGCAGCTCCTGTACGCTGTCGCTGAGGCTGCGCGTAAGCGCTACTTCGATGAAGATAATCGGCTCATCGGGCAGAGCCGGATGGAAGAACGCATAGCAGCGGCGGTCTCGCTCCAGACGCCGGCGCAGATCGTCCCAGCCGTGGATCTGATGGACGGCTTCATACTGGATCAGCTTCTCCAGGATGACGGCCGGGGTGCGCCAATCGATGCGTCGCAGCACTAAAAAACCCCGGTTAAACCACGAGGTCAACAGATGCGCGAGATCGGCGGCAATCGGCTTCAACCGCGCGGCATTGCCTGACTCCTCGAAGACGCGAGCGCGCATCTGGACCAGAATGCGCGTGCCATCCGGCGCCTGGTTCAGCCGGCGGAACAGTTCCTGGCGAGGCGGCTCCACTACTCTTTGCAGCCGGGCGAGATTCTCCGGGGACGGGTCACGGCGGTAAGCGTCGCCGGCCTGGCCAACTTCCTCGGGATCCGGAGAGAACTCCCGGATCAAGGCCTCAAAAAAGGCGCGGCGGTCCCGGTCATCCAGCCCCTGATAGGCGTCCAGAGCCTCGGCTGCCAGCCGGCTTCCCGAAACCTCGCCGCGTTCGGATAGCAAGCTGTGACACAGGGCGATGGCCTTCTTGGAGGTGCGCGTGCCGCCGCGCGGTAAAGACGCCGATGGCCGGGGCCCAAAGCCCAAGAGCTCTGCCAGCTTCAAAGAAGATCTCTCCAATGAACTATCGGCAAAAATCCCCTTGCGGTCCAGAGCCACGATTCCCATTGTAACTTTGACGACGGGCAGGCGGAGAAGTTCACCGCTTTCGACGCCACTAGCCGGAACAAAATTCGCGATTCCGGGCTATAATTGTGCCTCCCAGACCAACCGGCGGCCACAACGGCCGCTGGCGAGGCGGCCGTGATGGAGCTTACTCCCAAACAGGTTGCGCGCCTGAGCCAATGGTTTGACCAGGCCATGGATCTACCGCCCCCTGAGCGCCACGTCCTGATTGAAGCAGTGCGACGGGACGAAGGCGACGGGATGGCGGACGAACTGGCGAGCCTATTGACGGCCTCCCTGAAGCCCACTGACACGATAGATTGGCCACAGCCACAACTCCCGCCCGAGAAGGCGCCGGCCTTTCGGGAAGGTGACGTAATTCTGGGCCGGTTCCGGATCGTGCGGATCTTGGGCCGCGGCGGCATGGGCGAAGTCTACGAGGCCCAGGATCAGGAACTCGGGCCGGTGGCGTTGAAGACCATTCGACACGAGTTGTTAGGCGATCACGGCGATGCTTGTCCGGTTCAAGCAGGAAGTGCTACTAGCGAGGCAGGTGACCAGCCCCTACGTCTGCCGCATCCACGAGTTGTTCACGCTCCCCGACAGCGGGCAACGGCAGGTAGCGGCGTTTTTGACCATGGAACTGCTGGAGGGTATGACTCTCGCCCAGCGAATCGAGCAAGGCGCGCTGCCCTGGAGTGAAGTAGAGCCGATAGCGATCGAGCTATGCCAAGGCCTAGACGCGCTGCATAAGGTGGGCTTGGTACACCGCGACTTCAAGCCGGGGAATGCCATGCTGGCCAAACGCGGTAACGTCACGCAAGCCGTGGTAATGGATCTCGGACTGGCGCTGCGGCCCGAGGAGTCTAGTGGGGACCAATCCAAGTTGACGCGGTCGGGTGGCATTGTGGGAACGCCAGGCTACATGGCGCCCGAGCAATTTGGAGGAATGCGGGTTAGCGCGGCCACCGATATCTACGCGCTGGGCCTGGTGCTGTATGAGATGACCACTGGCAAGCGTGCATTTGAAGCCGCCACACCGTTGGCAATGGCAGTGAAGCGAGCCAAACGTCCGCCAGCCGTATCCACCATCCGGCCAGGGCTGCCGCGGCGCTTAGACCGGATCATCCAAAAGTGCCTGGAGTTCGAGCCCGCGGACCGCTTTCGCTCTGCCGGCGCGGTGGCGAAGGCGCTAAGGGGGGATGCCGCGGAGGTCATCGGCCTGCAAATGCCTATGTGGGCGACGGGACCGCGAGGTTGGGCCATGGCCGTGGTTCTTGTGCTGGCGTTGGCGGCCTTGATCGTTGCGGGCATTCGGCGGGAGTGGCCGATTCTTCGCCGTTACAAGCCAAGCGAAGCCGCATTTGCCTGGTACACCAAGGGTCTGGAAGCGTTTCGCGAGGGTACTTACCTGAAAGCAGAGGGCCTGTTTCAGAGCGCCCTTGACCAGGACAAGGAATTCGGCTTGGCCCGTGTACACCTGGCCGAGGCCTGGAACGAGTTGGACTTCAAGGGAAACGCCGACGAAGCGATGGCGGCGGTGACAGCCCAACAGGAGGGCCGCATGGGACCGGGCGACCGCGAGTATACGGAGGCCGTGAGAGCGACGCTCCGTCAGGACTTCAAGGAGGCGGTCGCGGGCTTCAGAAGAGTGCTCGGGAACTTGCCGGAGCGGGAAAAAGCAGCCGGCGACGTGGACCTGGGCAGGATCGAAGAGAAAGCCGGCAATATCCCGGCGGCGCTGGATGCCTATCGCGCTGCGCGTAAACTGTCGCCTGACTCGCCCGCAGCGTATCTTCGGTCGGCCGTGATCGAAAGCCGCCAAGGCAGGGACACCGAAGCGGCGTCCGACTTTGACCGCGCCTCCGCGCTGTTCAAGACGCTGGGGGCCCTGGAAGGCGAGGCGGAGGTTGCTTATCAGCGCAGCTACTGGCAAAGCGTCCGCGGCGACTATGACGCGGCGCTTACACTGGCCCAACAATCGCTGGACGACGCCCGGCACATGACCGAGCGAAGCTACCAGTTAGAGGTGCGCGCGCTTTGCCGATTCAGCGCGATCTATCATGGCCGGGGCCAGGAGGATCAAGCCCTGGAAAAAGCCGGTGAAGCGATTTCGCTGGCTCATGAAAACGGGTTGGAATACTGGGAGACGGACGCGTTGCTTCGCCAAAGCGCCGCCTATTATGGCAAGAGAAACTATGGCGCAGCGGAAGATGGCGCCGCAAAAGCCTTACGGGCGGCGAACCGGAGCAAGTGGCCGCGGCTAATCGCTCTGGCGCAGGTAAACCTCGCTGCCGTCCGCGAAGCAAAGCAGCAGCGCCAGGACACCGCGGGGCTGACCGCTGCCCTGGAATACTACCGGCTGTATCAATTCCCGACGGAATCACTTATTCCACTGCTGCAACTGGTCCGCGACCAGAATGCCCAGGACGATTATGAGGGCGGCGCGAAGGCGGGCAACCAGCTGTTATCAGTTGCCACGCAGGCCAGAGGAGCCACCCTCATCGCCCAGGCCGAGGAAGCGGCGGGAACATCCTATTTCGGCCTACAGCGCTACCCGGATGCGCTGCAACATTTCGATGCCGCCCTGGCCGCGGCTGAACGATCGAAGGACCAAATATTGGCTAGCTATGAGGAGCTGCACCGGGCTGAAATCCTGGGCCGTCTGGGCCGTTATGACGAAGCCGAACAACTGCTTGCCGGCCCAAAAGATGAAAGTCTGGGCGCGTGGCCAAGCCAGATTCGCTCCCGTCTTTTGTCGACGCAAGGCAAATATAGCGAGGCAATTGCGGTGGTGCACAAGGCACTGGAAACGCATCCTGGCCTGGACGCTGGCACGGGCGCCGACCTCCGCATCGTGGGATCCATGGCCGCCGTAAAAGCAGGTGCGCTGGACCAAGCCACGAAGTGGGTGCGTGAGGCGGCTGACCTGGCTCAGCAGACCGCGGACCCGGAAACGATAGCGAACGTCGGCTTTGCGAGAGCGATGTTGAATCTGAGGGCGGGATCGCCCCAGGATGCCAAGACCTCCGCCGAAGCGGCACTTACGTTCTATCAGGCCCACGATCAGAAGGAGGCCGAATGGCTGACCTTCTATCAGCTGGCATTAATTGAGAAAGCGCTGGGGTCCAAGGACCGCGCGAGAGAGGCAGCATCGAAATCGCTGTACATTCTTTCGGAATTCGAGCATACTTGGAGCGTTTCCGCGAAAGTTGCTTATGAAAAGCGGCCGGATGTTTTAGCCGCGTCGGGCGAGTTACGTAAAATGGCCGGCAGCTAGGAAAATTGTCGGGAAGAAAGGAGACTGCAATGGACTGGACTACGATGCAAAGGCGCGCGGCGTTTTCGGCGACTCTGTTGGTTTCGGTGGGTGCCGTTTTCGTTCTTTACCAATTCACAGCGACACATCTTTGGGGACAACCTAAGCAGTCCTCTGCAAAAGCCAGCGCTCTGCCTAATATCCTCGTCCCCGGCCCGCAGTCCCCTGTTCGAATTGTAGGTGGCTCCATAAAGCTGATCGAGAGCAAGAGCAGCGCGGGCTGGAATGTTATGCCCTCCCCCTGCACGGCTTTCAGCAACGCCTCCGCCTTCTCTGGTCAGACGATCCGGAACTGTATCGTCTCAGCGGACCCGATCGATTACGCCAATATCGTCTTGACGGGCGTGAGCGTGACGCCGGACCCCAGCTGGACGATGCAAGATACGACATGGACAATCACTGCGTTTACCAGGGGCACGCACGATCCTAGAGGGGTAGACATCTGCGTGAGCGATGGTATGAACTGCGGCAAGGGGAGTCTGATTGCAATTGCCGCATTCGATAACACGCCCTTTAACATCTTCACCCGCTGGAACCCATCGCAGCTCTATCCTGAGCCAATAGACACAAATCTCTACCGCTACCACGATCCGGATTACAACGGCAAAATTAGTAACCTGCTCGAATACATGGGCCAAATCACGGTCACTCTAAGTAGTGGCTCATCCTCGTACACATGCACGAACGGAATTTGCCAGATCTACATCGGAAATCCCGGCAGCTAGCGTACGCCTGGCCATCGAAAGGAGACTGCAATGGACTGGAAACCAGTGCGAGAGGGCGTGGTGTTCGCGTCAAGTCTGGTGGTCTTGGCGGCTGCGGCTGTCGTTCTCTATCAAAACATCGTGCATCACGGCGCTGCCGCTAGCCCGCAGTCCCCGATTCGAGTAGTCGGAGGCTCTATAAAGCTGAAAGCGACCGGCGGTTGGGGCCCGCCTACGGCCTCGTGCGGCGCCTTCAGTAGCTTTAACACGCCGGCGTTGCCGCAAACAATCCAAAATTGTGTATTTTCCACCGACGCAGTTGATTTCTCCACTCTCAGCTTGATGGGCGTCAACCTGACACCGGGGTCGCTCGCGTGGTCGCCGGTTAACAAGACGCCAGGTGCGAACTGGACAATCATTGCGTACGCCAGGGGCCTGGTGAACAACAAGCCCCTCCAAAGGGGTGTGGACATCTGCGTGATCGTGGGTACGGCTTGTGCCTCCTCACCCAACCCAGGCAATAAATCGTATCCGATTGGTATTGCGTCGTTCGATAACAGTCCCAGCGTGGCTAATGGGCCGGCCAGGATAGTGGGCCAGCCAGTAGAAACCGGCGGCGACGCAACACTCTACGGCTACCGTGACCCGAGTTATACCGGCCAACCCGCCGACCTAATCGAATACATGGGCCGCGTCACTTACACAGAAGGCGGCATGTCGATCAACTACAACTGTATCGAGGGTATTTGCCACATCTACGTCGGAAATTGAGGCGTGACTGCAGCGCTAGGATCGCCCTGCCCCAATTTCCGAGGCAGGGCGTTTTCGAAGTAACTAGACTGCGACGGCCCTTGAGACGCCGTTGACCGTCTTCAGGATGCGCGAGACGATCTGGTAAGGATCAGCCTCGGAATTCGGGCGACGATCTTCCAGATAACCCCTGTAACCATTCTTGATGAAGTTCACAGGCAAGCGGACGGAAGCGCCGCGATCGGAGAGGCCATAGCTGAACTTATCGATGGCTTGCGTTTCGTGCAGACCGGTGAGGCGCAGATGGTTATCCGGTCCGTACACAGCGATGTGCTCCGCGATGTGGTCCTGGAACCCCTGCATAAGGGCTTCCAGGTATTCCTTGCCACCTACGTCGCGGATGTATTTCGTCGAGAAGTTGGTGTGCATGCCAGAACCGTTCCAGTCGCCCTTGATGGGTTTACAGTGCAGTTCCATGTCCACTTCGTATTTCTCACAGAGGCGCATCATCAGATAACGAGCGGTCCAAAGGTCATCGGCGGCTTTCTTGGAGCCTTTGGCGAAGATCTGGAATTCCCACTGGCCTTTCGCTACTTCAGCGTTGATGCCCTCATGGTTGATGCCAGCGGCGAGACACAGGTCCAAGTGTTCTTCCACAATCTGACGGGCCACGCTGCCCATGGTTTTGTACCCAACGCCGCAATAATAGGGGCCTTGCGGGCCAGGGTAGCCGCTTTCCGGGAAACCGAGAGGACGCCCGTCCTTAAACAGGAAGTACTCCTGCTCGAAGCCAATCCACAAGTCAGGGTCGTCCTCAATGGTGGCGCGCGCATTCGTGGAATGCGGCGTGCCATCCGGGTGCATGACTTCGCTCAGTACGATGTAAGCGCTCTTGCGGCTTGCATCGGGATACAGAGCCGCGGGTTTCAACACGCAATCGGAGCTTTTGCCCTCGGCTTGCATGGTGGAACTGCCATCAAAACCCCACTTGGGTATATCGGCGAGCGTAGGTGGATGCTCAAATTCCTTGAGTAGCGTTTTGCCACGCAGAGAAGGAACAGGCTGTTTGCCATCGAGCCAGATATATTCGAACTTGTATTTGCTCATAGTAGTTTTTGGAAACCTTGGGGGCCAGCGCCCCGGTCATAGTACTCTCTTTGAATCGCTTCGCGCTTCGGTTCTCGGAACTGACCCGTGCCAAAACATGAAGCCAACACTCCATTCTCAGGGAGCGGGCTCCGCTTCGCAATACCCGCATCCCATCAATTGTCTTTATGGAGCGCCTTCAAGAAAATGATTGGCGGGCTGGATCTTAATATAATGTTTATCCGTGCTTCCGATGCGTCCGTTGGTACTACTGCCTGCCGCCTTGCTGCTGGGAAGCCTGGCGCTGGCTCAGAGCGCCACAACCGTGTTGCTAAATGGCAAAATCCTCACTGTGGACCCCAGGTTTTCAACGGCGGAGGCACTGGCGGTTCGCGGCGGCAGGATCCTGGCCGTGGGTACATCCGGCGAAATGCGCAAAATGGCCGGAAGTCGAGGCGCGCGTGATCGATCTGAACGGACGCACCGTGATCCCCGGCCTGATCGATTCCCACATGCACGCCATTCGCGCGGCGCTGAGCTTCAGCACCGAAGTGAACTGGATCGGCGCGCGATCGCTAGTAGAAGCGCTGGACCGAATCCGCCAGGCGTCTCACAGCATGGCGCCGGGCGCGTGGCTGATCGTGGCGGGCGGCTGGAACGCCCAGCAGTTCCGCGAGAATCGCCGGCCGACGCAAGCGGAACTGGCCGCGGCCGCGCCGGACAATCCGGTTTACGTTCAATTGGGTTATGGCTGGGCGATTCTGACGCCCAACGCGCTCGAAAAACTGCATATCGCAAGCGACGCCGATCTGCCGTCCGGCGGCAAGCTGGAGCGCGATTCGGATGGTAAGCTGACGGGCGGAATCAGCGGGGCGCAGAATGCCATCATCGCTTTGTTCGACCGGCTTCCGGTGCCAACGCCCGAGCAGGAAGTGGATGGCACAAAGAAGTTCTTCCGCGAGCTAAATCGCCTGGGCCTGACGGGTGTGGTGGATCCGGGCGGAAACAATATGACTCCGGAATCGTATCAGGCGCTCTTCAAAGTTTGGCGCCAGCGCGAACTAACCGTGCGAGTGGCCTACAGCCTGTGCGGCATCACGCCCGGCAAGGAATTCGAAGAGTTGAAAGACCTGACCCAGATGCTGCCGATGGGCTTCGGCGATGGAATGCTGCGATTCAACGGAATCGGCGAACGAATCACCTGGGCGATGAATAACAACAACCAGCCCAGCGCGGACGAACGCGAGAAGTATTACGAAATCATGCGCTGGGCCGCATCTCGCGGCATGTCGGTTACCATGCACTGGCCGCGCAACGATTCTGCCGGCATCCTGCTCGATATTTTCGAGCGCGTGAACAAGGAAGCGCCTATTACCGATCTGCGCTGGTCGATCGCGCATTTGAACGATGCGTCGCCCGAGAATCTACGGCGCATGAAGGCGCTGGGCGTCGGATGGACCATGCAACCCACACAGCGCATGCCGCCGGTGGAAATAGCGCGCGAGCTCGGAGTGGTGGTGGGCGCGGGCACCGATGCTCACCGCGTGGCCTCCTACAATCCCTTCACGGCCCTACAATCGCTCATCGGCGGCAAGACTGCCAACGGGGTGGCACTGGCTGGCGCTGAAAAGACTGGTCCGGAAGCGCCGCCGTCGCGAACCGAAGCGCTGCGGCTCTACACCATGGGCAGCGCATGGTTTTCGCACGATGAGGATGAACGCGGTTCGCTCGAGCCGGGGAAACTCGCCGACCTCGCGGTGTTGTCGAAGGATTATTTGACGGCGCCAGTGGACGAAGTGGGCGGCATCGAGTCATTATTAACCATGGTGGGCGGCAAGATCGTTTACGCCGCGGGGCCCTATGCTCAATTCGAAGACCAACGCTAGGCGCCTGCGCACTTCCCTAGTCTTGTTTGCGCTCGTGGGAGCGTGCTTCGGCCAGCCCGCGCATCCGCTGAACGCTCCTTCGCAACAGGACAAGCCTTACGTTCTGTTGATTTCGCTCGACGGTTTTCGTTACGACTATGCCGAGCGCGACCACGCTACGAATCTGCTGGCATTGGCGAAAAGCGGAGTAACGGCGAAAGCACTCATCCCATCCTTCCCAACTACAACCTTTCCGAATCACTACACTATCGTCACCGGCCTTTATCCCGCTCATCACGGCCTTGTGGACAACTCGTTTTGGGATCCGGCGCGCAACGCTGGATTTAAATCCAGCGACTCCGCGTCAACTACCGAAGGCAGTTGGTGGGGCGGAACGCCGCTGTGGGTGCTGGCGGAACAGCAGGGGATGCGTGCTGCATCGTTCTTTTGGCCGGGTAGCGAGGCCGAAATACAACACACCCGTCCCACCTATTTCTATAAATACGACGGCAAGATCCCGAACGATCGTCGCGTGGAGCAGGTGGTGGAATGGCTAAAGCTTCCGAAACCGGAGCGGCCGCACTTCATCACGTTGTATTTTTCCGATGTCGATCATCAAGGCCACCTGTTCGGGCCGGACGCGCCGCAGACGCATGAAGCCATACAAATGATCGACGCCGTGCTCGGCAAGCTTTTCAGCGCAGTGCGGGCTCTCGCCATTCCACTCGACATTTTTGTGGTCTCCGATCATGGCATGGCAGCGGTGACGGGCGATATCGATGTCTCGAAGCTGGCCAATCTGGAGGGCGTAGAGACCGCGACGAACAGCACCGATTTCAAGTTTTATTCGAGCGATCCAAAAAGAATCGATCGACTATATTCGGATCTTCAAAGCAAAGATTCGCGCATCGCAGTCTACCGCCGCAGCGAGATTCCCGAGCGCCTGCACTACTCGGGCAATCCGCGAATTGGCGACTTGGTAGCGCTGGCGATAGAGCCCGTGGTCTTGCATCTGGCTAAGAAACCTGGACAGACTCAGCCCAAGGGGATGCATGGCTACGACGTGGCGCGGATACCCGAAATGCGCGGTATCTTTTACGCCGCCGGCCCCGATCTCAAAGCTGGGCTGACGGTGGAGGAGTTTCAGAATATCCACATCTATCCGCTGATCGCGCACATCTTGGGACTGCACATGCCATCCGGAATCGACGGACAATTCTCTGTGCTGGCGCCGATTCTCAGCCCGGCGAAACAACTTACGCCAGGTCGAGCGCGCGGAACATCGCCAGCCGTTGCTCTCGAATCGGATCGCTAACCACCCGGCTCTGATTGTTGATCACCATGGTGGGCCGCTCGGCGGCATTGAAGGCCGGCCAGCGCGGCAACTTCGGCGTATTCGGATCGCCCGTGCGAGCAAACGCGATCCACGCATCGCTCACCTTGTCGGCTAAAGCCATTGCATCGGCGCCGCCGCCGGTGATTTGCCGCGAGATCTGAACGTTGTCGAACGCAAACGGAATCTCGATAGTGTGCGGCGATTTCAGCCGGCCGCCTTGCACCGGCGTTTCCCAGGTGAAGTAGTACAGATAGACCGGCGCTTTACCCAGCGCGGCACGCCGCTCGGCGATTTTCATAATGGGCGCGCCGTAGCGATAGTCGCTGGCAATGAGAAAGAACAGGTCGGATGGCGTCGCGCTCGGACTTGATTTGCGATAAACCTCGATGACCGACTGACTGTCGGCGCCAATCAGGGTCTTCAGGCGGCTGCGCATCCCCGCTTCGTCCAGCGAGAATGCAGCTTCGTCGCTCTGCAGCGTCATTTCCGTGCGCGTGGATCCCAGCATGAGTGGCACGTCGGCTGAAATGGGCGACGCCGCCGGATGGAACGGGTGCTTCGGCACCGCGTTGCCATCCACGCTGGGCGAGAAGCCCTGCGTCATTTGATCTTGCCCGCCCATGTCCTTGACCACGGCGAAATACGCGCCCATAATGCGGTCCACCGGCAGCTTCTGCAGTTCGCGTACTTGCGCTTTGCCGACATTGAGCTTGGCGAGCAACATCTCGGCGACGCGGATGGCCTGGTCGCGTTCCACCAGCCGGATGGTGGGGCCGCTCTCGATCACCGCGCGATGAAACAGACCTTTCGCCGATGGCATCGCGAGCAGCGTGCCCACTTTGCGGCCACCGCCGGATTGCCCGAAGATCATCACCGTGTTCGGATCGCCGCCAAACTGCTCGATGTTATTCCGCACCCAGCGCAAGGCGTGAACGATGTCGAGCATGCCGGCGTCGCCGGACTCCGCAAAGTCGGAGCCTCCGAATTCGGCCAGATAGGTAAACCCCAGCACATTCAAGCGATGGTTGATGGTGACCACCACCACGTCGCCCCGGCGCGCGAGATTGGCGCCGTCGGTGCCTGGGGAGGAACCGGAGCCGCTGACGAATCCGCCGCCATGGCACCAGAACAGAACCGGCCGCTTGCGCCCGTCCTTAAGCGCGGGAGTCCAGACATTCAGCACCAGGCAGTCTTCGCTCTCCGGCGGAAGGTTGGCGCTCGCCACCGCTAGCGGGGACACCGCGCGCGCGGCGCCGGGATTTCTTTGCGGAGCGCTGGGCCCGTAGTGCAAGGCATCGCGAACACCGGTCCACGACGCTGGATTGGCCGGCGGCATGAAGCGATTTTGCCCCGCCGTCGTCGCTCCGTAAGGAACGCCTTTGAAGATCTTGATGCCCTGGACTTCTTCGCCGCGGACCTTGCCGGACGCGGTCTCGGCGATTACGAAATTCTGATTGCCCTGCCCGCGGGCGAGACCGGCACAGGCCGGGGCGATGGCAAGCAGCGACGTCTGTTTTAAGAAAGTGCGACGATTCGTCATGGAACGGCCTCCTGGATCATACGGGAGATTTGCACTCCAGTATACGACCGTTACATGCCCTCAGATCAAAGTTCGAGCTTGCCCTGGAACTGCATCGCGTCAAGCAGGAAGTGTTGCGACACTTGAAGCCGGCCGATGAGGGCGCTGAATTCAACTACCCCGTCTTTCCTGGCGATCTCCGCCGACAGCGGGAACAGGTACGCTACCGCCACGCCGTTTTCTAATTCGAACACTTCCACTCTGGAAGCCGGAACGTCTTTCTTCCCTTCGCGCTTCAGCGCAGCGGATTCCCTAAGAGGCTTTCCCAAGCTGGTTGGATCGCCTTTCGCGAAGCTGGCCGGGACGCCATAGACCACGATGCTGTAGCCATCGCCGGGCCGGGTAGGCGGCGGGTCCTCATGGGCCTTTAGTTCCGCTGCGCGAACTGGAAGAGCGCTCTCCCAGCGAACCAACAATCGAATGCTGGGATGGCTGGATGGTAGGGGCTTGCCGACGATGAACGGATTTCCGATCTCTTCGGTCAAGGGCCTCTTCTTGTCCTGCACGCCATCGTATCCCACGCCGTGAGGTTGCCCCATCTGGCCGCCCTCCCTTAGTTCATCTCTCGCTGCGCTGGCGTGCGATACCTGCAACCACGGCCTTGGCCCAAGGAGAATTTTCGAGAACTTGATGGGCATCCGCCTCGGACCAGTCGGCGACCGTCTTGGCCTTCCAATCCGGGTCCGATGCCAATAACAACGCAGCGCCGCCGAGGATCAATGATAGGGACCGTACTCGAATCATAAGTTCATTTGTGCCGGCAATTGAAATTCGTTCCCGCGTGCTCTTCTTGACAAGTCCTTGCTCCCGTGAACATCTGTTTGCGGCACAGCGTCCGCTCCAAATGGACGTTGACCGCTCCTGCTGAGGCTGGATTTCAGAACTTCACCATGACGCCGAACCCCAGCGAAGATGTGCTTTCGCGCAGATCCGGGAACCATACGTCATTGGCGCCACCGCAGGCTGCTTGCGCGGCGGCTAAGTTTCCCGTGCCGGACGACGTTCCGTTCATGCAGGTAAAGTATTGCGGCAATCCGTTGTTGCCGCCGGGAGGCGTGATGCCGCCGCGCCCGGAGAAGTAGGGCACGTTCGCATGGCGATAACCAAGTTCCGCCCACCACGTAATATATTGCCTCGGCATGTAATGGAAGGTGAGGGTGCCGTCATACATGAAAGCCTTACTGCCCGGGGCTTCAGGAAAGTAAGCGCTGCCCACCGCGGCCCACGCTCCATCGATGGGAGGCAGCAGCGTGAGATACCGTCCCGCGTTGTTCATCTCGCCACCGCCGAGCGTTATTGCAAAGATGTCTTTGTGAAACCACCAGCGGTTGTATGCCATCCAGCCAAGGAACGAACTCTTGTTGGGACCTCCATGACAGGTGATTCCACCGCCGTATTGGCACCCGGCGTCGCCGGTGATGGAGAACGCCATCTTATCCAGGCCGCTGTTCTCGGGATGGTTGTAGTATCTGGCTTCGATACTGTCATCGGTATGGATGCGTTGGGTATGGGGAAGGCCCAGGTTATCCTCGCCGAATCCATACTGGTTCCCGACAAATTTGAACCACTCCTTGGGCTGCCACTGAAGCTGCCCTCCCAGCCCGATGTGACCGTTGTACTTGGCATAGGACTGCCAGCCATTGATGATCCATGGCTCGATTTTCAATTTGTTGGTCGGAAACCACTGGATTCGCAGGCCGTTGAAGAACCACGGCGTGTTAGACGACACATATGACGGCTGATAGACCCAATTATCGAAATTGTAGTAACTGAACAGGCCGATGTACGACACGAAAATACCCGCGTCGATGTTAAGACCATGCTGCACGTTGAAGTGGTACCCTCCGTACGCTTCCGAGACGTACTTGTACGCATTCTGGAGATCCCACTGGCCGACGCCGCCGGTATTTCCCGCGCCATTGCCCGTCGCCGAGCTGGCGTCGTTACGAGGCGTAGTGACCGCGAACAAGCCATCCATGAACATAATGCGGCCACGCACGTTCTGCCAGTGGAAATCGCCGCCGATGCCGATGTCCTCTACCTGAAATTCGCCGTTGCGGAACTCTTCGGTGGAGCCGCCCATTGTGTGATCGATCGGCTGGTTGAAATCGTTGATGAAGTTGGTGTCGAAACGAATTTCGGGAGTAAAGAACGGCGTGTCAAGCACCACGTCTTTGTTGCGAGGCGTGCCGTTGAGCCAGGTGAAGTCGCCGTAAGCAAACGGCGTTTGGTTGTCCACCGCCGGAGGAGCGGCAGGAGCCGATACGGGCTGACCTTTGCCATCTTGCCCACTCGCGCTTGCGTCGGCGGCGGAGGCTACCGCTTTGCTCATGTCGGGCTTGGCAAGCGTCGCGGGCACAATGGGAATCTGGCTAGGATCCTTGGTGAGTGTGGCTACAAGATCGCCGCGCGCCGCCGGTGTAGTGGGCGGCTCCGGGGCGGCCCTGGCCTTCAGCTCGGCTTCCAGTTGTTCGATGCGGGCCTCCATCGCTTCCAGCTTCTTCGCGACGGCTGGACTGATGCCGGCGTCGGCCGGCGCCGCTGTGTTTGCGGCCAGCGCGAGATCCACTTTGAGATCCTGTTGCGCCGCCAGATCCACGGTGGCCGAAGGGCTGTGCAACTCCCCTTTGTTGGCCTTTACTTCGTAGCGGCCCGGTTTGAGATTCGACACCGAGAACGCGCCGTCAAATCCGCTGATAATAGTCCGGTCGGTGTTGTCGTCGGTCCGATGTATAACCACCGGAGCTGATGCGATCGGCGTGCCGTCGGCATTTGCCGTAATTCCGTGCAGCGTGCCGAGCGGCGATTGCGCCTGAACGGAAACAAGATTGATCGCAATCCAAAGCGGTATAGCGATCGAGACTAGCGAATTGATCAGTGATTTAATCATAAGATTGCTTCTCGATTGCATGAGTAATGCTCTGAAGGAAAATTGTGAGCTTGTGTCAACTGGATAAGGCTGACCTAAAGATACACTGCGATCCATCAAGAAACCATTAACAAGTCATAAAAATAGAACAAAGATCGCGCGCTGGCGCCCAGCATCGACGCGAAATCAGTGGGCCGTCGCGTGAAGTTCGGCTCTCATGTTCATCCAGATCTGGAAATAGAGCCACTCGGCGGGCGGGTTTTGTTCCTGGTAGTGATCGGGCAGCAAAATCAGGTTGCCGGTGGAGAGCAGCGTCTCTTTCACCTTGGGGTTATGTTCCAGCTTCGCGCGCATGGCCGCGACGATCAGCCGGTAGTGCTGGCCCTTAGTCATGGACCAGTACTTCATCCGCTTTCCGTCGAAAGTCACCCAGTCGATCCCCATCTTCTTCATATTTTCTTCACCCAGCGCGCCGGCGTTCTTGGCATCAAAGGCGGTCATTTGGGCAACCTCTTCGCGAGTGTGCATCCAAATAACGCCGGGGAATTTGGAGCGGGGATCATTGGAACCTTCCGGGTACAGCATCATCTGCCAAAATCCCTCAACACTGGCGTACCGCTTGCCGTACAGAGTGAATGGAGTGGCGGCGAAATTGGAAAGGATACCCAGCTCATTGCGCTTGGAGAGAATCACCTCGCCGGGCTTTGCGGCTTGCGGCAGGATTTCCCAAGCGGGCTTGTTCGCGTCGCTGACGGGAGTCCACCAATGCGCAGGATATTGCAGCGCGGCTTTTTGGGCTACCATGCACTGCGCCGTCACGATCAGCGCCAATGCGGCAACATTGAGCCTGGTCTTTGGCATGTGCGGGCCTGCTCCTAATATAGGATATGCCGGCAAAAGCCCTGGCGCCGCTAGAGCGCTATTTCGAATTCAAGAAGCTGGACACCACCTGGAAGACCGAGATCCTGGCCGGGGTCACAACGTTCATCACGATGGCGTACATCGTGTTCGTCAATCCTTCCATCCTCAAGGACGCGGGCATGCCCGTCCCGGCGGTCTTCGCGGCCACCTGCCTGGCGGCGGCGTTCGGCACCATTTTGATGGGAGCGTTCGCGCGCTATCCCATTGCGCTCGCGCCCGGCATGGGGTTGAACGCGTATTTCGCTTACACCGTCGTAAAGGGAATGGGCGTGCCCTGGCAAACGGCGTTGGGCGCGGTGTTTCTCTCCGGAGTGGCGTTCCTGGTTCTTACCTTAGTGGGTGTCCGGCAGTGGATCATCGCGGCGATTCCGGCGGAATTGTATGCCGCGGTCAGCGCGGGCATTGGGCTGTTCATTGCATTTATCGGCTTGCGAAACGCCGGGATCGTGAAGGCGGATCCAGCGACCATCGTCTCCATGGGGAACCTGCGCGATCCAAATGTAGCGCTCGCCGTGTTCGGCATCCTGGTGATCGCTACGCTGCAGGCGTGGAAGGTGCGGGCGGCGATTTTGCTCGGCATTCTTTCCACCACCGCCGTCGGCGTGGTGGCGGGGCTAGTTCACTGGCAGCCGCAATCCTATCGCTGGAGCGATATTTCTGGAACCATGCTGCACCTGGATATTCGCGGGGCTGTGGGACTCGGGCTGCTCGAAATCGTCTTCGTGTTTCTGTTCGTGGATCTGTTCGACAACCTCGGCACATTGATGGCGGTGAGCAAGAAGGCTGGGTTGCTCGAAGCCGACAATCGGATTCCGCGGCGTGAATCGCATCCTGCTGACGGATGCGACGGCGACCATCGGCGGATCGTTGCTCGGGACTACGACAGTGGTGAGCTATGTTGAGTCCGCGGCCGGTGTAGCGGCGGGAGGAAGATCGGGCGTTACGGCGATCGTCACCGGCGTACTGTTCATCGCGGCGCTTTTCATCGCTCCATTGATTGGCGCGGTTCCAACGTCGGCAACAGCCCCTGCGCTGGTGGTGGTTGGCGGGATGATGATGTCCGCGATCGCCGAGATACCTTGGGACGACGTCTGCACCGCCTTCCCCGCATTCCTGACTCTGATCACCATACCGCTGACTTTCAGCATCGCGAATGGGCTAGCTTGCGGCATCATCTCCTACGTGCTGATTCACGTCGCGCGCGGACGAGGCCGGGAAGTTCCCTGGGCCGCATATCTGTTGGCGGCGCTGTTGATCATACGCTTCGTCTACATCGGAAGCAAGACCTAGCTATTGCGATGACAGCCGCGCGAGCGCCTCAGCCAACACCAGCGTTCCGTGCGCGATCGCTTCAGGCGATGCATATTCATCCGGGCGATGGCTCACGCCGCCGCGACAGGGAATAAACAGCATGGCAGTGGGCGCGATGCGCGACATGAAAAGTGAATCGTGATAGGCCCGGCTGATCATGCGCTCGAAGGGCAGTCCGTGCGTTTTGCAAGCTTGCACTAGAGCGTCCACCACTAGCGGCGCCGAGTGTGCTGGCGGATCGGCGTTGATGGGTTCCAACTTGGCTTGGACGCCCCGGCGGTGCGCCACTTCCTGGCACGCCAGTTCGATCTTATGCAACACGGCATCTCGCCTGGCTTCATCGGTATCGCGCACGTCGATTGCCATCCGCACGCGGCTGGGGACGCTGTTGACGGCGCCGGGGAAAACTTCGCAAACTCCGGCCGTCCCCACCGTGTCGATGGAACCGCTGGATCGTGCGCTCGCCTCCACGGCTAAGGCGATTTCGGCCGCGGCGAGAAATGCGTCGTGACGATCCGGCATCAGCACTGCGCCGGCATGTCCGCCCTCGCCATCGATCACGATCTTGAGGCTTGCGGGCGCGGCGATGGCAGTGACCACGCCTAGCGGTACGTTGCGCCGCTCCAGCAACGGCCCTTGTTCGATGTGCATTTCAACGAAGGCCGAATAGGTTCCCTGCGGCAAGCGCACCGAAGCCAGCGGACCCTCGAAGCCGGCGGCCCGTCGAGCATCGGCGAGGGAAACTCCATCGCGATCCTGGTATCGATCCGCGATGACAGTATCCAGCAAGCCGGACAAAAGCCGGCTCCCCAGGCATCCGATTCCAAATCGCGTCGGCTCTTCCGATGTGAAGACGATAAGCTCGATCGATCTCCGCGGTTTGTAACCGGCACGCATCAGCGCGCGAATCGCTTCCAGGCCACCGAGCACGCCGACGGTTCCGTCGAAGCGGCCAGCGTTGGGAATCGCGTCGATGTGCGAGCCGGTTGCGACTGGCTCTAACTCTGGGTTCGCACCGGCCCAACGCGCGAATGTGTTTCCCACCGCATCCTCGCGAACGGTGAGCCCCGCTTCGCGGCAAAGTCCCTTCACGAATGCGCGGGCGCGCAGCATCGGCTTCCGTGAATACCACGCGTGTCACCACCGGCGGCGCTACCTGCGAGATGCCGCCGAGTGCGTCCAGCTCCGCCGCCAGACGCTCCCGATCGATCTCGATTTTCATCGATTCCAATCTTTGTAGATCAGATATTTTGCCGGTGTCTTTCCCAGCGCCCCGAACCACTGCGGACAAAACGGCGCCATCCAGATGAAGTCGCCTTCCGCCACCGGATACCAATCATCGCCCAGCCGATAGATTCCGCCGCCGGCCAGCATCAACAATCCGTGCTCCATGACGTGAATCTCAACCAGGGGAAGCGTCGCGCCCGGGAGATAGGTCATGGTGTTGACTGCGAAGTCGAAGGATGGATCATCCGGAACCAGCGCGCGAACTTCAAGCGCGTCGTCTCCCATCAAAGGCGTGGACGCAACATTGCTTTCGCGGCCAGTGAAGCACGCCGGCGCTTTTACACCGGGCCATGGCTGGTAAGGTTTTTCGATGACAGCGGCTCGCGCGGCCGTTTTCGCGGAGATGACCGCTCCATGCTCCGCTGGAAAATATGCGTAATTGCCGCCGGTCAGAACCGCGCCGTTGACTTCCAGTTGTCCTGCGAGCACATACACGAATCGTTGCATCGCAGCGGGCGCAAGCGATCCTCCAGCTTCAAACTCGGCCGTATATTGCGTAAACCGTGCGCCCATCGCAGGTGCGGCGTGAACGATCGCGGTGGCCTTCTGCATTCCCGGCAGCGGAGCGCGGACGAAGGTGTCTGGCGTTTGGAGAAGGTGATCGGCTCGGTGAGCGCTACGGGTTTGTCCTAGATGGTGCATAAGTTCGGCCGGACGAATTTGCCGCGTGGTCCGAGCGACGATCTCGCCGGATGCAAATATGGTCTCACCGCGCCGTATGGTGCGCACAACGCTACCGCGGAGGGTGGAACCAACATACGGACTCAGGGCGTGCCGTTGCATCAGGTTTTCGGGCCGCAATTGAACCGATCGGGAAATGTCCACCAACGCCAGGTCCGCGTCCATTCCGATAGCGACAGCGCCTTTTGCCGGAATCCGAAAACGGCGGGCAGGTTCGGCCGCGCACAGCGACGAGATGCGTTCGAGCGATAGTTGACGACCGTGATAGCCACGGCCGAGCAATACAGCGAGCGTCGACTGTACGCCCGCGATTCCGCCCCAGGCCTTTCCGAAATCGCCGCTCTTCATGTCCGGCGGCGCGGGCGAATGATCCGATGCGACGATGTCGACGGCTCCTGCGAGCAATTGCGTCCAGAGAGCATTCTGTTCCACCGCGTCGCGCAACGGCGGCGCGCACTTCGCAATGGCGCCCAGCCGCTCCACATCATCTTCGGTGAAGAAAAGATAGTGCGGGCAAGTCTCGATGGAGACGTCGGTACCTTGCGCGCGGGCCTCCGCTGCCAGCGCCACACCGCGTCCGGAACTGACATGAACAATGTGGAGCTTCGCTCCGGCTTCGCGCGCGAGCAAGGTTGCGCGCTGGATAGCTTCCAATTCGGCCAGAACCGGACGTGAGGCCAAAAATGACTTTACGCTGCCGTTGCCCTGCTCGACACGCTGTGTCAGCTCCTGGCTCTCCGCGTGTACCGCGACCGGCAGACCAAGCCGCGCTGCTTCGCGAAGGCCCTGGAACAGCGTCAGATCGTCGGCGCGAGGAAATTCCGGCAGTCCGGAATCGCAGAGGAACGCCTTGAATCCCACCACGCCTCGATCGGCCAACTCCGCCATCTCGCGCACGTTGCCGGGAATCAATCCGCCCCAGATGCCGAAGTCCGTAATGGAGGAAGCTTCCAGCGCCGCGCGCTTCTGGTCGAACGCCGTGGCATCGACAGTGCAGGGCGTCGAGTTCAACGGCATGTCAAAGAATAGCGTTCCGCCTCCCGCCGCCAATGCGCGGCTTCCAGTGGCAGCGCCTTCCCACTCGGTGCGCCCTGGCTCGTTGAAGTGAAGATGCACGTCGATCAACCCGGGAAACACATGCAGCCCTCGCGCGTCGACTTCTTCAGCAGCTCCTGGAAGCTCCGGCCCAATGGCAACGATCTTGCCATCCTCGATCACGATATCCTGCGCGTCACCTCTCACCACCAGGTCAGGCATGGCGCTGCCCCAACTGTTCGAGAAATCGCGTTCCGACCTCCAGCGCTGCGGCGATGTCTTCAGCCAGAACCGACTCCTCCCGATGATGACTGATACCGCCCGGGCTGCGCAGAAACAACATCGCCGCGGGCATCCGGCGCGCAACAATCATGGCGTCGTGACCAGCGCCGCTCGGCATATGATGAACCGGGCGGCCGGTAGTCGCCACAGCGCGCTCCAGCATCTTTACGAAATCCGGATCCATGGCGACGGCCGATTGATCCAGGCGCTGCTCCCAGGAAACTGTGAGGCAGCGGCCGGCCGCGATCTGTTCGGCGCATCGCAACAAACGCGCGACCAAGTGATGACGAACGGCGTCATCGGCGTGCCGGACATCCAAACTGGCTGTCGCGGAGCCGGGGATAACGTTGCCCGCTCCCGGCGACATGCTTACGCCACCGACGGTTGCCACCGCGCCAGGAACCGCGCGCGCTTCACGCTCAACAGCCGTGATCCATTCCGCCGCACCAGCTAATGCATCGCGGCGAAGATTCATGGGCGTGGTCCCGGCATGATTTGCTTTGCCTTCAAAGTGTACGCCCAGACGGCTCTGGCCAGAGATCGCATCGACGACGCCGAGCGGCAAGCCGAGACTCTCGAGCACTGGCCCCTGCTCGATATGAAACTCGAGGTAACCGAGCGCATCGTCGCTCACTCGCGCCTCGCCGATTCGGCTGGGATCTAATCCAAATGACGGCAATCGCGTCCGCGATTCTCGCAAGCAGCTCACTGTCTATGTCGCCAACGAACGCACGGCTGCCGATGAACGGTACGCCATATCGCACGCCTTCTTCTTCCGAGAATCCGATCACCTCAATCGCAAACGGCAAGCGGCGCCCACCCAGGCGCTCGATCAACGCCACTCCGACTACGACACCCAGAATTCCATCGAACGCTCCCGCGCGCGGAACCGTATCAAGATGCGAACCAATGAATAGACGCGGCGCATCGGAGGAGTTAGCTGGATAGATTCCCCGGATATTCCCAACAGGATCGATCGCCACCGACATGCCCGCGTGCTCCATCCACCTACGCACATGCGCGTGTACCTGATGCATCGGCTCGGATAAAAAAGTCCTGGTGGTGAAGCCAGGCTCTTCACTAAATTGCGCCAGCAAACGGCATCGGCCGATGACGTCTTCCCCGGGGCGATCAAGGCGGGCATCACGATCCCCGATACGTGCTGTAGCCGTAAGGGCTCAGCAAGAGCGGCACGTGATAATTGCCTGCGGGATCCGAGCACGCTAAACCGTACAACCACCTCGTCGAGGAACGGGGGATCAGTAAGCGTAGCCCCAGTGGCCCGAAAATAGTCACCGGCGTGAAATGTCAACTCGTAAACGCCGGTTTCGAGACGATCGGCCGAGAGCAACGGTGCATCCGTTCGTCCGTCAGTATTGGTAACGGCCGTTTTTACAAGCTTCGAGCGAAAGTGCAGATCGATCCAGAGCCCTTGCGCGGGCTCTCCGCGCGCCGTATCGAGCACATGCGTTGAGATGCGTGCCATCTTATCTCTTCAAGCGTAAGCCAAGAATGCCGAACGGAGGCCGCGCTTCGGTGAAGACGCCGAGTTCTTTGCCGTGCTCGGCGATGGTGTCCCAAGTCCGGTTGTTCGCTTCCAGATGCACTTCGCCGATGCCAGGAATGTCCGCCAGTATTTTCGTGCCGATCTGGTAGATCACCTGCTGGATGCTTCCCGATTCGAAGCCGTTGAAGACATCGTGTACGATGCCTCGAACGGATCGAGTGACGGCGCCGGAGCTGAACGCTGCCGCAGACTCGGTGTACAGCCACTCCAAATCCAGCCACATGTGCAAAGGCCGGTTGGCGATGTCGGGCAAGGTAGTATATTGATCCCGCACAAATCCGTGGAAGGCGCTGCCACCCAGCCGCAGAAGTTTGAAGCCTTGGATGCCGGACGCAATTTCGACAACTCCCGTGCGATTGAGCTCCAGGCGCGCGGTGGCGCGCTCCGGTCCAGCCGGTGCGAACGCAACCGCACTATTCGGCAGCGCTACGTAGGGAATCTCGATTGCGGACATCTGCACGCCTTCCACTTGCGGATAAAGATCCAGGAACTTCGCTCCCAGAAAGCGGCAACAATCTTCCAGGTCCGCGCCCTCGAAATTGAGCATCTCGCGTTGCGCGAAATTCTTCATCGAATCCGTTGCGATCAGACCCGAGTTGTCGCCGGTGGCGTAGGTTGACCAGAATGCGTCACCGTAAATCAGGATCGTGATACTCGCACCAAGGACGGCGCTGGCGTCTGCCGCAGCAATGCCGTCACGGTTCAAACGGTAGACGATCACGTCGCCTTTACCGTAATAACTTCGCTTCCAGCCGCTCGCAAACTGTCCGATCACGATCTGATCAGGTCCTCCAAACGAAATCTCGCGATACGATACACCTGTCGGAGCGCCTCGCGGTATTCATCTTCCGGCGCAGCCTCCATTCTCGCCTGAAGCGCCTGTAGAATATCGTTTTTCGCGCTTCCTTTCACCGCCAGCAGAAAAGGAAATCCGAATCGGCTGCGGTAAGCCGCATTCAATCGATGAAGCTGCTCGAATTCACCCGGCGTCAAGCTGTCCAAACCCGCGCCTGCCTGCTCCGTTGTGGAAGCCTGACTTAAACGTGCGCGAGCGCCGAGATCCGGATGCGCCTTCAAGAGCGCCAGACTCTCCGCAAATGTCGCGCGCTCCACTTGTTGCGTCATCGCGGCGTGCAGAGCATCCACACTGGCGAATGGACGGGCATCGAAGGCGCGCTCAGCCACCCACGGGGAATCTTCGAAGATCCAACCGAGAGCCTCGACAAAACTCGTTTTATCCAGCCCATTCAATTCAGCGATGATCACGGCTCACCCGCTGCGGTGGAGCGGTAGACGACCGATCCTGCGACGCGCACCTCACGCACGCTCTCCGCGCTGGCCAGCGTAAAGATCGCAGCCAACACTTGCTCCGGACTTTGTTCCCGCTCCAGAACGGCAGCGAGCGGGCTATCGGCGGGCGGCTGAAGATACACCAGGTCGGCGGATTTTCCCGCGCGAAAGTCTCCCGTCTCCTCGCCGAGGCCGAGAGCTTCGGCTCCGGCCAACGTCGCCAAATACAGCAAGTGGGCGGCATCCAGGAGCATTCCATCGGGCGCGATGCGCTGCAACAAGTATGCCTGCATCCCTTCCTTAAGCATCCCGAAGCCGGTGCCACCTCCCACATCGGTCCCGAGCGCGCATCGGACCCCGGCGTTGATATGACGTTGCATGGGGAACAGTCCGCTGCCGAGAGCGGCATTGCTCGACGGGCAATGCGCCACCGCCGCGCCGCTCGAAGCCAGGCGCTCCAGTTCGGAAGCGGTGGGATGAACATCGTGCGCCATCACCGCGTCAGGGCGGTTGAGTCCGAAGCGTTCGTACACCGCCAGGTAGTCGGTAGCCCAGGGAAATAGGCGCGCCACCTCGGCGATCTCTTGAACATTTTCGTTCAAGTGGGTTTGAAACAAAAGCCCTTTGTGCTCGCGCAGCAGCGTCTGACAAACCTCCAGCATCGCTTCCGACGTCGACAGAGCAAAGCGCGGCGTCACGGCGTAAGTCAGCCGGCCCCTGCGATGGAAGCGCTCAATCAATAAGCTGCTCTCGCGATAAGCGCGCTCCGGTGTTTGATGTAGTTCTGGACTGAGGCCCCGGTCCGACAGCACCTGCCCCGCCGCGATCCGCAATCCAGCATCCTCCGCAGCTTCAAAAAATGCGGCCGTCGCGGGAGCGAAGTGTGCGCCAAACACCAGCGCCGTCGTAGTTCCATGCGAAGCCAGCGCCTGCACGAACGCGCGGGCTACGCGGCAGGCGTGCGAATGATCCGCCATCCTGGCTTCTTCGGGCAGCGCGCAATGTTCCAGCCAGTCGAGCAGTGAGCGGCCCAATCCCCCCAGTACGCGCAGTTGCGGGAAATGCGTGTGCGTGTCGATAAAGCCGGGCAGAAGAAACCCGTCGCGCAGGTCCACGGTTGGGACCTCAGGATGCGCATCGCGAATGCTCGCATAGTCACCGCACGCGGCCACACGGCCTTCCTGGATCAGCAATCCGCCGTCCGGGAAGCTTTCGAGCGCGCCGGCATCTAAGAACGGATTGCGCGGCGTGTGAAACAGGGGCGCGCGCAGCAGTTTGCCCCGTGGCGCGGGGATCACTTGGTGGCACCAACCGGACTAACATGCGCCTCCCGCTCGGCGCGCGCTCGCTGTACCGCGAAAAACACGCGCTCCGGTGTCGCCGGAATTTCGAGCATTATGGGCCCGCCCGCGCCGAATGCAGCGATCGCATCACGCAGCGCCTCACGAACCGAAATGGCCAGCATCAAGGGAGGTTCGCCCACCGCTTTACTGCCATAAATGGTGCCGGGCTCCGCGGCCTGTTCCAGAAAGTTGACTTCGAAAACATCCGGGACCTCGGTCCACGAAGGCAGTTTATAAGTGGACGCGCCCGCGGTGGCGAGCCGTCCCTTGGAATCCCACACCAGCTCTTCCAGCGTCAACCATCCCACGCCTTGGATGAATCCGCCCTCGATTTGCCCGCGATCCACCAGCGGTGATACGGAATCGCCGACGTCTTCGAGAATATCGGTGCGCAACAACCTATAATCGCCCGTAAATCCATCCACTTCCACTTCAGAGACCGCGGCGGCATAGGCGAAGTAGTGGAAGGGAGCGCCACGGCCGGTTTTCGGATCGTAATGGATTTCAGGCGTGCGGTAGTAACCATGCGCGAATAACGGTACCCTCTGCCGATAAGCCGCATCGCAAACCTTCGCAAACGGAATCGCTCGCTGCTGCTCGTCCTTTGGGAAATACCAGGCCATGGGAAAATTCGATGGCTTGAAGGTCACAGCCCAGCAGCGCACAGGCAACCTCCGCTAACCGGCTGCGAAGCTCGGAGCAGGCTGCGGCCACAGCCGCGCCGTTCAAATCTGTGCCCGCCGAGGCCGCCGTCGCGGATGTATTGGGAATTTTGTCGGTGCGCGTGGACATGACACGCACTGTTTCCAGATCCAGACCCAGGCTTTCAGCCGCGATCTGTTGAATTTTCGTATGTAGCCCTTGTCCCATTTCGGCGCCGCCGTGATTCACTTGCACGCTGCCGTCCCGGTAGATCAACACCAGCGCCCCGGCCTGATTGAAAAATGTTGCGGTAAACGAAATGCCAAACTTCACGGGTGTGATGGCCAGGCCGCGCTTCAAGTGTGGATGACGCGCGTTCCATTGCCCGATATCTGCCCTCCGCTGGGCGAATCGGCTGGATTCCTTGAGCTTCCACCATACGATTTCGATGCGGCCGGCGTCCTTCACCGGCTGTCCATAATGCGTGGTGTCGCCCTCGCGATAAAAATTGCGTTCGCGAACAATCTCGGGCGCCAAACCAAGCCGTCGCGCGGCCTGATCCAGAATCTCTTCGATGACCAGCATGCCTTGCGGTCCGCCGAAGCCGCGAAAGGCGGTCTGCGAAGTCTTGTGCGTCCGGCAGATCTGGCCCGTTAGTTCCACGGCCGGAAGCAGGTACGCGTTGTCGCAGTGGAACATCGCGCGCGACAGCACGGGCTCCGATAGATCCAGGCTCCAGCCGCCGTCGGAATAGAGCGCGATCCGTACGCCTTCCAGTCGCCCGTCTTGGTCGAATCCCGCTGTGTAACGGGCCAGAAATGGATGACGCTTGCCGGTGAGCGCAAAATCCAGCGCGCGCGTCAGCCTGACACGCACGGGCCGCCGCGTTTTCCACGCGCCCAGCGCCGCGATGGCCGCCCACGGATTGGCTTGCACTTCCTTGCCTCCGAAAGCGCCGCCCATGCGCAAACATTCCACGGTTACTCTGCTGCGCGGGATTCCCAGCACCCGCGCGATCACCTCCTGAGTTTCGCTCGGATGCTGCGTGGAGGAATGCGCCGCGATTCCACCGCTTTCATCCATCCATGCAATGGCGCATTGCGTTTCGAGATAAAAATGCTCCTGCCCCCCGATCTGCAATTGGCCTTCCAAGCGCAGCGCGCTGGAATCGATCACAGACGCATCGCCTCGAGCCAGCTTCAGCGGAGCGGAGTGGAAACTCGCCGCCAGAATGGCATCTTCGATGCTAAGGATCGCGGGCAACGGGTGGTATTCCACCGCTACGCGCGCCGCGCCACGCTGCGCCGCATCCAGAGTTTCGCCCAGCACCCACGCCACCGGCTGGCTGTGGTACATCATCTCGGTTGGGAAAAGCGGTTCATCATGGCGGTTCGATCCCGAATCGCCTTCACCGGGAACATCTTCAGCTGTAAGAACGGTATTGACGCCCGGTTCCGATAAAGCCGCGGAAGCATCCAACGCCTTCACCAACGCATGCGCATGCGGCGACAGTACGGGCCAAGCGTGCAGGACGCGCGGAAAACGCAGAACCAGATCGTCCGTGTACAAAGCTTCGCCCGTGACGTGCTCACGCGCGCTCTCGTGCGGGACCGATTGGCCGGCGACCTTCAAGCTGCCGCCTCCCGCCGCTCCCATAGAAACTTGGCCACCAGGCTCTTGGCCACCGCCAACCGGTACTCGGCCGAACCACGGTGATCGCTGATCGGTTCGATGGTCCGGCCCAGAGCCGCTTGCGCACGCTCCACCGCGGCGTCATTCCAGCGCTGGCCCCTGTGTGGATCGATGACGGCCTCTTCCGCCGCCAGCGCTCGCAGCGGAATGGCCGCGACGCCGCCAAACGCAAACCGGGCGCTGGAAATTCTGCCTGAAGCGTCCCAGTCCATCGCCATCGCGGCAGCCACCGTGCTGATGTCGTCCATGCGCCGTTTCGCGACTTTGTAGAATCGCACGAACTGAGGCAGCGGCTTGGGAATTTCGATCGACAAAATCAACTCGCCGGGCGCGAGCGCCGTGCGGCGGTAACCGGTAAAGAAAAAATTGAGCGGAATGGTTCGCCTTCCCCGCAGGCTCGCAAGCTGCACCCGTGCGTCCAGCGCCAGCAACAGAGGCGCCCCGTCGCCGATGGGCGAAGCAGTAGCGAGATTGCCTCCTAACGTCGCCCGGTTGCGGAGCAGCGGGGATGCGAACAACCGCAGCCACTGGTGAAACACCGCCGGCGCCTTCGTCCAGCGCATGGCGATTTCGTTCAGCGGGAGCGCCGCGCCAATAGTGACCGAACTTGCATTCTCGGAAAACTCGCGCAGTTCCTCGATTGCTTCCACGCTAACCAGGTGAGGCCAGCGGCGCGCGCGCAGATTCGATTCCACCACCAGGTCCGTGCCGCCGGAAATCAAGCGGGCATCCGGATTGCCGGCCAGAGTCGACAGGCATTGCTCCATGCTGCCGGGACGCGAGAATTGCGCCCCCGAAGTCTCGTACTCCATCGCTTCGAGCTTCGGCGCGGGCCGCGACAAGCGATCGAGAAAAGTTCCCGAAGGCGCTTTGCCAAGCGACAGTGCGGCGTCGCGGATGGGCCGGTATCCCGTGCAGCGGCACAGATTGCCGCCCAGTTCGTGCGGGTCGCACGGCCCGGTGCGCGCCGGACGATAGTGCTCGGCAAACAGGCTCATCACGAAACCCGGCGTGCAGTAGCCGCATTGAGAGCCCCCACCCACGGCCATCGCCTGCTGAGCCTCCGCGAGCTTTCCATCGGCCGCCAAAGCTTCCACGGTGTAAATTTCGTGTCCCGCCGCCATGGGCGCCAGCATCAGACAGCTATTCACGGCGCGGTATTCGCTTCCGCCCGCTCGATCGGCGACCAGAAGCACGGCGCACGCCCCGCACTCGCCTTCCGCGCAACCTTCCTTGGCGCCCGTCAGGCCTTGGGCGCGAATACAGTCGAGAAGCGTGGTCTGAACGCCGGCTTCGTGCAGGGAAACACGCCGATTATTGAGCAAAAATGCCGGGGGCTTCGAGCTCGCGGACGTCATTTCCCACCTCTTATACGATGATATTGCAGCAGGCGGCCAACGCGGGACTTATGCCAGAATACGGTGGTGCTCCAGCCCCTGACCGAGCGCAAGGAATGGAAGTTCTTCGCCGTGCTGCCGAAGGCCGACCCCGGCCTAGCGGCGGCTTGGTGGACGGCCCTTGTGCTGCGAGGGATTTTACCGGCGGCATTCGCCATCGCGATGGGCGTGCTGGTGGGCGCCGTGCAACGCGGCGGTTCTCTCACAGGTCCGCTGGCGTTTGCCGGTTCGATCTTCGTGCTGCTGCAGGTGCTCAGCCCGATTCATCAGGCGGTCAGCGCCAACCTTGGCGATCGCACCGCCGCATGGCTCTACGACCGGCTCACCGAGGCTTGCGTGCGCCCACCGGGCATGGGGCACCTTGAAGATCCGACGCTTACCAGCGACCTCACCGTGGCGCGCGACTTCGACCTCGGGATGACTGGGCCGCCACTTGCAATCTCCATGGATTTCATCGGGAGCAGCATGGCCGAGATGATCGGCGGCGTGGCGTCGGCCGCGATCCTGGCCAGATACGCGTGGTGGGCGCCCATCGTGCTCGCGGGCGCGTGGCTGGCGACGCATTGGATCCTGAGCGACAGCGCGATCTGGCACGATCGCAACACCGAGGAAGTGCGCAGCGCGCAACGGGATGCCGACTACGCCTACCGGCTGGCGGTTGACCCACCCGCGAGCAAGGAGCTGCGGCTTTTCGGCCTGGCAGTCTGGACGATCGAACGTTTCATCGCCAAACGCACTCGATTGCACGAGCTTCAGTACGCTGCCACGCGTCTGCGCGAGCGTCCCGTCATCTGGAGCATGCTGCTGGTAAGCTCCGCGAACATCCTGGTGTTCTGGGTATTGGCGAGCGCCGCCGCTGCCGGCCGCATCAGCCTGGGGGAAGTTGTGGTCTACGTGCAATGTGCCATCGGTGTGTCGATGATCGCTTTCGGCGGATTCAGTTGGGCGCTGGACGGAGCGGCTGCCCCGGTTGCCGCGGTGCTGCGGCTGGAACCGGCCATGCGCCCCGCTGGCGCGCTGAGCTCTGGCAATCGCGGCGCGGACGCAACACCTGCAAGCGAGATTCGTCTGCGCGATGTTACGTTCGCGTACCCCGCGGGTGGCGCGCCGGTGCTCGACCACTTCGATCTCACGATTCCCGCCGGCTCGTCACTCGCCATCGTTGGACAGAACGGCGCCGGTAAGACCACCTTCGCGAAGCTGCTGTGCCGGTTGTACGATCCACAGTCGGGCGCTATCGAGATCGACGGTATGGACCTGCGCGAGCTGGATCTCGCGTCGTGGCGCTCGCGCGTCACAGCCGTGTTCCAGGACTTCATTCGTTTGGAGCTGCCGCTGCGCGACAACGTAGCCCCGGCCGGCGCGCCGGACGATGTGGTGCGCAGCGCGCTGGAGTCGGCGGGAGCGGCGAACCTGGCTGCGCTGGACACAGTGCTGGCCCGCGGGTACGACGGCGGTACGGACTTGTCGGGCGGACAATGGCAGCGCATCGCGCTGGCCCGGGCGCTGGCAGCCGTGAAGCTGGGCGCCGGCGTCGTGCTGCTGGACGAGCCCACTGCGCAGCTTGATGTGCGCGGGGAAGCGGAGATTTTCGATCGCCTGCTGGCCGCCACGCGGCATTGCACCACCATCCTGATCTCGCATCGCTTCTCCACCGTCCGGCATGCCGATCGCATCTGCGTGCTGGAGCACGGGCGGGTGATCGAGCTGGGCACGCACGACGAACTGATGGCGCTGGCCGGGCGCTATCGGACGATGTTCGATCTGCAAGCCCAGCGCTTCAATGTTCCGGAGGAGGAGGGCACGACGTATGACGTCCTCTGAGAACGCCATCCAGCCGCTGCCACCCGCGCTGTCGTCCATGTGGCGGTTGTGCAAGCTGGGCTATCGCCATGAGCCACGCATGATGGTGGCGGCTTTCGTGCTGTCGCAACTGGCCGCGCTGCCCGATGCGCTGCTCGCGTTATGGCTGATGCTGCTCGGCAAAGGCGTCCTGGAGCATCGGCCGGGCATGGTGCAGGGCGCGGCAATCGGCCTGGGCGTGTCGGTAGCGGCCACGTGGTTCCTCCGCACCGTCAGCACGCGCGTGCAGCGCCGCTTCCGCGACAAGGTGACCATCGCACTTGAATCGCACGTCGCGCAACTGCAGGCCTCCGTCGCCACCGTCGCGCATCAGGAACGCCCGGAGTATCTCGATCGGCTGTCCGTGCTCCGCAATCAGGTGTTCGTGCTCGATCACATGTACGTGTCGCTGTTCTCCACGGCCGGGTGGATCCTGCGGCTAGGTGTGACCATGGCGCTGCTGGCTTCCATTCACCCGGCGCTCATGCTGCTGGTGGTGTTCGCGGTCCCCACCGTGTTGACGTCGACGTGGCGGCCGGAGGTAGAGAGATCCGCGCAGGAGCGTGGTGCGCAAACCAATCGGCTGGCGCGTCATCTGTTCACCATCGCCACTACCGCGGCCCCTGGTAAGGAAGTGCGGGTCACCGGCATCGGAGAGCGCCTGGTTCGAGAGCGCAGGGCGGCGTGGGAGCGCTGGTACAGACCGGTGGCGCGCGCGCGCTGGGGCTCGGCATGGTGGCACGCACTGGCGTGGGCGATATTCGGTCTCGCGTATGTCGGCGCGGTGGTGTTCGTGTCGTCCGGCCTCCGCGCTTCTGCTAGCAGCGTGCTGTTGGTGCTGGCCGCGGGCGCACGGCTGTCGGCGTACATCGGCGCCACCGTCGGCGAGATTGGATTTCTGCGCGGATTCTGGATGGACGGCTCGCGGCGCCTCGCGTGGCTGGAGGATTACGCCGCTTCCGTCGCGGCGTTGGGCGATCTGCCGGTTCCTACCGTACTGCACCGCGGTATCCGGATCGACCACGTCACGTTCGCCTATCCCGGCACGTCGCGCGTTGTGCTGGACGATGTGTCGTTGACGCTGCCGGCGGGCACGGTGGTGGCGGTGGTGGGTGAGAACGGCGCGGGCAAGACGACGCTGGTGAAGCTGCTCTCGAAGATGTACGAGCCGTCGTCCGGCGAGATCTTCGTGGACGATACCCCGCTGGCCCGCATGCCTGCCGGGGAGTGGCGCGCGCGTCTGGCGGGCGCGTTCCAGGATTTTTTCCGCTTCGAATTTCGCGCGGGACACACGGTCGGTTTGGGCGACGTCCCCCGCCTGGACGACCAGCTTGCGGTGGTCGCGGCTGTCGATCGCGCCGGCGCTAACGACGTGGTCGCCCGTCTGGCGTCGGGTCTCAACACGCAGCTTGGTCCCACGTGGCCCCACGGAGTGGAGCTGTCGTTCGGCCAATGGCAGAAGCTCGCCCTGGCGCGGGGCTTCATGCGCGATCGGCCGCTGCTGCTGGTTCTCGACGAACCCACCGCCGCGCTGGACGCCGAGACCGAACACGCGCTGTTCGAACACTACGCCGCAGCGGCGCGAGGCACTGGCGATAGCGACAGCGGCCGCATCACGATCCTGGTCTCTCACCGTTTCTCCACCGTGCGAATGGCCGATCTCATCGTTGTGCTCGATGGAGCCAAGCTCGTCGAGTTCGGCACCCACGATGAGCTGATGGCCAAGGGCGGTCAGTACTCGGAGCTGTACAGCATTCAGGCCGCCGCATACCGGTAACTGCCCGGTCGTGCTAACAACCTACTGGCCTGCTGTGACGCTTCTAGCCGACGCTACTTTTTCGAGGTGAACCAGCTGGCTCAAGTTGAGCAGCGTGTCGGGATGCCGCTCGCCCAGCACTCGGCGCCGGCCCTCCAGGACTTCAGTAGGAGTGGTTCCGCTTGCGCGTACTTGCCTTCATTGCGATAGATCACCGCCGTCGGGGACATCTGATCGCATTCCGAGCCTCCGATGCATCGTGTCAAGGTATTTGCTGGAGCGCGGGCGGATGCCAAGTTCCGTTGAGGATTGCTTCTTCAGGCCAATACAGGCGAATCGTGAGATTAAACGTTCCATCCCCGGAAGGGAGCCAGTTCGATTCCTTTTCGGGTCCGGGGTTCTGGTTCTGGAAGTAGATGTCCAGCGAGCCGTCCGCGTTGAATTTCAGTGGATCGCGGTCGCCGATGGCGTAGCGGTGGATCGGATTCGCAATGAAATAGCCGTCCTTATCGTAAGCAGTGAGCGACCAGAAGGCGCGCACCGGCGGAAGGACTGGCTTTGTCGAAGTGCATCCGATAGCGCATGGCGCCGCTGAGGAGTTGTCCCGCGCCGTCCGCGCTGCTGTTCAGATAGATGGCGTCCTCCGGGGGATTAGCGCCTATCGCAAAACGCGCGATGGCGGCTCGCGCGAGGTAGTTGGTTCCATAACGGCCGATGTTTTTATTGAACCCGGCCCAACCTGGCTTGGTGGCCGCGGCCGCAGTAATCATTTGTTCAACGCGCGCGGACGCGGCATGAGCGCCTTGATTGATCGCTTGCTGTTGTTCCTGGCTGAGCTTCGACGCATCGAAATCTTCTCCCGGAACGATGCCAAGACGCGCCAGATCGGCAATCATTGGAGTATCGGCCGTATGCGGCGGGTTCGCCTTCATGGCCTTGGCGAAAGCAGCGAAGAAGGCGCCAGGCTCCATCGCTTTGACGCGATCCGGTGGCGTGGCGCCCACCGAGGTTCCGAAGGCGAGCGCCGAGCCGAGCTTCTGCTCTCCATTCGGATACGCGCTCAGCGGCATCATGCGCATGCCCTTCTGAAACGCGTGGACGTTGTCGTAATCGGAGACGCCGTTGGTTTGCGTGCGGCCGAGGAGCCAACCAATGTTGGTCGGCGCATCCAGGCGCGTGACGTGTTCCGGAAGTGTGCCCTTCCAGTTCGGCCCAACGACAGCGAACCACGCCTCTGCGGTTCCGGTCGTTCGTTTGCCAGGGTCGGCGAAAGTTTCCGTCCACGCATCCATGAATTGCAGCAGGTAAAAGCGGCCGCCTGAATCGGGAACGTGGATGAGGATTGGCTCCTTCGCCAGATCAAGCCAGGCCGTCGAATAAAGCGTGTCGGCGTTGGGCCGGACGATTTGCCGAATGTCGGGGCGCGGGAATTGGGGAACGTGAGTGAATTGATTGACAGACTGTGCGCCGCGAGTTGCTTCCAGAAGCACCAGAGGATAAGCGTAGATGTAGGCTCGTTCTGCGATATCGTGGAGGTCAGCGGGGGCGTTTTGTCCATGGAGCGTGGCAGCGGCGAGAAGCGTGGTCACGAGGGGCCTCATAAGTCCTTTGGCGGAGAGACGAATTCTTCCAGTCGAGCCTATCATGCGCGGCACACCATTGGAAATCCCTATTCTAAATCACCTTGGCTGCGAGATTCCCGCAATCCAGACTTGCCGTCGTTACTGAAGAAGGCTCTGCGAAAGGCTCCGGATCGATGGGCGACAGCCGCAGCATAAATGAGAGATATGATGACTTGGCTCTACGGAGCATGGATTTACATGTCTCAAATCCATGCTCATCGCTTCTGTCTTGGAGATTCAACAGGTTCTGCGGGGCGAAGCAACGCCCAAGCTCTAAATTATTGAATCTGTGCGGCTCGACACATAGGTAACAGAACGTACCGGAGACATGGGTTACACTTTTTCCCCTGGAAGGGGGGCGGGTGGGATGCCATGGAAGGAAAGTTCTGTTATGGACGAACGCATACGATTCGTGATTCGGCTCAAGGACGGGGAGAGCATGGCCGCGCTGTGCCGCGAGTTTCAGATTTCCCGCAAAACCGGCTACAAGATCTTTGAGCGCTATGAGGAATGCGGATTGGAGGGGCTCACGGATCGGGCCAGGCGCCCCCACCGCTATGCCAACCAACTGCCCGAGCAGATCGAAGCGGCCATCGTAGCGGCCAAGCGCGAGAAACCGAACTGGGGCGCCCGCAAGATCCGGGAGCGCCTCCTTCGACGACTGCCGAGCGAAGTGAAGGTCCCGGCTCGCAGCACCATTCACGCCATCCTGGATCGTCATGGATTGGTCGCGCGCGCCAGGCGATCGCGCACTCGTACCGAAGGCACGCCGCTCTCAGAGGGCGCCAGCCCGAACTCGCTGTGGTGTGCTGACTACAAGGGAGAGTTCATGCTCGGCGATCGGCGCTACTGTTATCCGCTCACCGTCACCGATCATGCTTCGCGCTATCTGCTGCTGTGCGAGGCCATGGAATCCAACGCCGAAAAGACCGCTTTTACGGCCTTTGAGCGCCTTTTCAAAGAGCGCGGCTTGCCGCAGGCGATCCGCTCCGATAACGGCGTTCCCTTCGCTTCGCCCAACGGGTTGTTCAATCTCTCGCGGCTCTCGGTGTGGTGGCTGCGCCTTGGCATCAGCATCGAACGCATCCGGCCCGGTCATCCCCAGCAGAACGGCCGTCATGAGCGCATGCACCTGACGTTGAAGAAAGAAGCCACGCGCCCGGCCGGCGCCAATCTGCTTCAACAGCAAGCCAAGTTCGACGCCTTCATCGAGGAGTTCAACAACGAGCGCCCGCACGAAGCCCTCGACATGAAATGTCCGGCGGAGGTCTACACTCCTTCCAGCCGCCCTTATCAGGGCATTCAGGAACCCCACTACCCGTTCCACGACAAGACCGTCGTCGTCACCAACTGCGGCCGGCTGTGTCTTTATCGCAAGAAGATCAATCTCAGCACTTGTCTGGCCGGCCAGGCCGTCGGCATCAAGGAAGTCGACGACGGCATCTGGCTCGTCAGCTTCATGGATTACGATCTCGGTTATATCGATCTGGAGGAAAAAACTCTGCAGCCCCTCAACAACCCCTTTGGGCCAAAAGTGTTACCTATGTCTTAGGAACATTCTGTTACCCATGTGTCCGGGCCGGACAATTGAATTGGTGGCTCCCCGGCATGGATTCGAACCACGAACTTGACAAGATTTTGAAGTCTCGCAACTTATTGATTCTACAAAGTCGCTGAAGTCGTCAAAAGTATCAAAAGCAGGGTCTTGGTACAAAAAGTGTACAAAATCGTTGCGCCCCATCTTCATGGATCGCCTTCGAATCAACTTTCAGCATTCGATCTCGCGTGTCCGCTGGCCTTCGATCCCTTAGAAGTTATCATCCCTAACTTAGCGAACGTACTTCATTTCCAATGCCGCCTTGAAGAGCCGCCCCACACGCCACCAGCCGGCATAACCCGGACGCTCCTCAAATATTCCCACCCGTTTCATCAGCTGTAAGGCTTCCCTGATCCGATCCCGCGATACGGTCCCATGTTCTGCAAACCTTGGAACGATTTCGTTTAAGCATTTGTCGAATTCGAACGGCGTAGGTAGGCCGGAAAAGGCCGATATTAGAACTTCGACGAACTCTTCATTTGTTTTTGGATCCTGCGACAGTTGAACGAGGTTTTTTAGCTCAGCCACGACCTGATTTAAATACTCCTTCGAAGCGTAGTCGTGAGCCGCAATGATCAGGGGCTGCGCGACCCGTTCGTCCTCAATCTGGTTCATCCGGGCCGCTTTCGGGCCGATCATTGAAGGCTCTGCGATGCTCCTAAGGAACGTGTCGTAGATGCGAGGAATATCCGAAAAATAATCTTTCAAGAACGTAAGTGTCAGGAGGTTGTTTCGCCTGATTTTCGTAGGGAAGATCGAAAGTAGAAAATCGTTGCACTCAGCCTCCGGGACTGCACCTTTTTCAAGACGGTCAATGTGCTGTCGTAACTGATCGGTGGAAGCGGGGAACTTTTCTCTAAACCACTCCAGTTCTGAAATCCGTGAGAGGGCGAAATTCAAAATCGATTGCGTGTCCCACGACAGGATGAGTGACCGGCCTTCGATCTGCTGCTCGACATTTTCGACCGCTCTACGCACAAGGTCAGTGCGGATAAAAGGCGGACTATAAAACTTTGCGCCAATTGAGCATCCGATTGTACCGAGCTGAGAAAACGGAACAGGCCTTCGACGAAGGTGGCCATGCGTCGAATTCAAGGCCGTTTCTACTCCATCAATTAAGTATGCGTGTCCCTGAGTCTGGGTTTTGACGCGCTGACTGATCTCATTGATTACAACCGCCGCGTTCCCAATCTCCTTGAGTTTTTTCAGCCAGTCACCGAGAGCTTCACGCCGCTTCTCGCGCGAATGTGCTGCGGTTGCATCTAACAAAATCCACCACAGCTTCTCGCCATCAGCTGGGCCAAGTTGCGCGGTGATATCTTTTAACATTGGGTCGGCCGATTTGATGACTTCTTGGTCAGGAAAGTCGTCTGCCACGAGAAGCGGGATCGCGAGGTTCTGTTCGATCAAGGTCCGAACGAGGCGCGTTTTCCCCGTTCCTTTACGCCCGAGAATATACGTATAGGGGCTGTTGGGAACACTCAGCTTCCTTAGCGCCTCGGTCTGTATGAGAAGTCCTTGATCGGTGTTTCCACTGTTCGTCAGCTGCACTTTTGCGCTCGGATCGAATTTTTGAGCGGTGGAAACATTCAGCTGCTTTCGTTTTGCGGACTGCAACCCGATTAACTCACGTATTTTCAGGAGGCGCCATCCTGTTGTCAGCTGAAATATTTTCGACTGCGGAGAGGCCCGCCCAAGGAAAGCGCCTCGTCGTGAAACCAAGATATCAAGAAACCGAGTAGGTTCGTCTCCCGAAAATGGCACAACGCTGGAATCCTCCTGGGGGACCAAGGACGGCCCCCAATTCCATCGCCTTCGCAAGTATGTTCAAAGAGTGTCGATGTGCCCGACCCGGTTGCCCCACCAGCTTTTCGGTTGTGTCTTCTGGATCAAGTGAAAAGCTGAAAACAAACCCGGCATTTTGGGGTTCAATGAAAAGAGACTCCCAAGATAGGAATCGGCTTCGTCAGACTGCTCGTCCAATCTGGCGAAGGCAACGACGGAGCCGGGAAATGCGCCAGCAACAGGCAGAACGCTTCTACCCGTCAGTCCAGAACGATGATCAACGAGGATCACATCGTATGAGCCGCCTGCGTGGATTACTCCTGCTGGAACCTATCCTGGAGCAGGGCCGGGTTGAGAGCCGGTATTGAGAGCTAAGACTGCTTGGTCCATATCGAAGCTTGGATCGGCGGGCCGAATGCGATAAGGTCAACAATTCCCTCAGAGCTCTTCGGAACGTAGGCCGACTGCGGTACTGGGTTAAGGGCATACTGCACGCAACCGAGCAGCGTGGAGTCTAGCCGAAGAATTCTAGTGCCGTACTGCCGGTGAAGGGAAGGAACCCTCGATGTCGGCATCTACTGGCGAGGACACGGTAGCCATCGTCCGCCAGTGCTTTGGAAAGCATCGCTAAAACAGTGGATCGCGCTTGCCCTCCTTTGTACCCGAGAACATGCAAAATTGTCACGCGCTACACCGGAGGTGCCCGAGGGCACGCTATGAGCAAAGAAAAACTCAATCCAATGATGTGCAGGAGGCGCGTTTTCGAGGAAGGAGGGAATTGCGGCGTGTTCGGATGGCGCTATCAGGCTCAAAAACGACCCCACCAACTTCAAGGCGCTTTTGACTTCTTCTGGACTACTGCTCAAGGCCTTAATGAATAAGCGTTTCCCTTCGTTCGTCATCAAGCCCCTCGAACTTCGCGTCTTCGCATACGAAATACAGCGAAGGATGTATGTATCGAACCTTGAGGGATGTGAACGTCGTCAGCTTCGTTACAAGTTGGCTCAGTGCAATCATATTGCGATCCTCGCGTTCCCTCTGAAAAAGTAAATGAGCTTTTGTAGGAGCAGGACCAAGTCAGCGATGTCCTGTTCAGGGCTGCATGGCGCAGTCCAATCGTTAGCGTGACGAAGATATCTCATGTATGGGTAGGACCTGCTGGGACCGTCCAGCGGTTCCATTCTTGTGCTGACTAAATAATTTGTTCAGGGCATCGGCTAACTGCTTTTGAAACGAGTTGCAGACGGCCAGATGTCGACGATTTTGATTTCCGAAGCGATGGACGAGCTGCGGGAGATCATGGCCCACGTTGATCGTCGAAGAAATGAGACTGAGGTGCTGTTTGAGGCTCAGTTCGAGCAGAACGCAGGAACAATATGCGGAGCAAGGGGCTGCACGCCGGGAGCCTGGCAAACCGAACGAAAGGCCGAACGGTTGTAATCGAAATCCATGGATGATCAAATACTCCTCGAGCGAGAAAGCGGTTTCCATATGTGGGGCGCGAAGGAGAGGAAAGCCGAGTTGCTCTCCAACCAGAATATAGCCCAGAAAGGACGTTGTGGCTGGAGAGCTTCGCTTCCCCGTCGGTTTTGCCATCGCGTCCGTCGAAGGGCGACCAAAAATAGCTTCTGTTGGGCATCCGAGACTATGTCGCCTGCGCCAGCCCCTTTCCCCCAGCTTTTCGCGCTGTTCCCGTCGTCGGAGAAGTCGTCAAGTACGGCTCCGCTTCGTCTGCGGATTGGTCAGCATGGATTTCTTTGGTGCGCTCGAATCCATGCTCATCGCTCCTGGCCTGCGGATTCAATCAGTTCTGCGGCCAGGCTAGGCACCAGTACAAAATCTGTACAAAAAAGCGTTAGTGCGCCCCTAAATTGTTGAATCTAAAAGGTGGCTCCCCGGCATGGATTCGAACCACAAGGTTGACAAGTTTTTGATGTCTCGTAATTTATTGATTTAAAAAGTCACTGAAGTCGTCAAAAGCATCAAAAGCAGGCACCGGTACAAAATCGGTACAAAAGTTTTTGAGCGACAAGCAAGTTCTAACCGCGTCTTCCATGATCCAGCGACGACGTAAAGAGGTCTCGTGGCGCACCGATGTCCACAATTGCTGATGCGCAATCTTTTTCGGAGTTACGGGACCCGTTCGAGCGCAGGCGGGTGCCAAGTGCCGTTGAGGATTGCTTCTTCCGGCCAATAGAGGCGAATAGTGAGATTAAACGTTCCATCCCCGGAAGGGAGCCAGTTCGATTCCTTTACGGGTCCGGGGTTCTCGTTCTGAAAGTAGATGTCCAGCGAGCCGTCCGCGTTGAATTTCAGATGATCGCGGTCGCCGATGGCGTAGCGGTGGATCGGGTTCGCAATAAAATAGCCATCTTTATCGTAAGCAGTGAGCGACCAGAAGGCACGTACCGGCGGAAGGACGAATTTGTCGAAGTGCATCCGGTATCGCATGGAGCCGCTGAGGAGTTGTCCAGCGCCGTCGGCGCTGCTGTTAAAATAAATCGCGTCCTCAGGGGGATTCGCACCTATCGCAAAACGCGCGATGGCGGCGCGCGCCATGTAGTTGGTTCCATAGCGCCCGATGTCTTTGTTAAACCCTGCCCAACCAGGCTTGGTGGCAGCAGCAGCTGTAATCATTTGTGCAACGCGCGCGGACGCGGCATGAGCGCCTTGATTGATGGCTTGCTGTTGTTCGAGGCTGAGGT
>CAVUKY010000012.1:0-11119 GCA_963742155.1 Bryobacterales bacterium
TCCTGGTGTTGGCTCGCTCCGGGATACAGATCGCAGAACCCTGCTCCAAACCGGCTCTGAAGACGGTATGTTCATGCAAAAGCGGACTATCAGCCCGCGAAAATGCAGGTCGGGCAGATCATTACTTGCCTTCGACTCTTTGAGACCAAAGCTGTAGAGCCGAAAGTAGATTTCAGTGCCAAACGTCCTGCCTGCATTCTGTTTCGCCGCTCAGCAGAACCAGACCTCGCTCTGGGAGACTAAGGATATGGGGGCTTTGCGTTTGGAGCACGTCAGCAAGGACTACGTCACGGAAGGAAGCTCCGTGCCGGCTCTGCGCGACGTGAGTCTTGAATTTCGCGACGGGGAGTTTGTGGCATTGGTAGGGCGCAGCGGATGCGGAAAATCCACGCTGCTGAACCTGGCTGGCGCGATGGATTTCCCGACCTCGGGCGCCGTCTGGTTGGACGGAGTGAATACTCTCGACGCTGAGCAGATGCGGCATTAACGCGTGTGCGGCGCGAAAAGGTGGGCTTCGTTTTCCAGAGTTTTCAACTGCTGCCGACGCTTGTCCGTGATGGAGAACGTGGAATTGCCGCTGATGCTGGCAGGACATAAGCAAGTCGCGCGCCGCGGCGATTGAACGATTGCGTTGGGTGGAAATGGACGCATATGCGAACCGCATGCCCTATCAACTTTCGGGCGGACAGATGCAGCGGGTCGCCATCGCCCGGGCTCTTGCGAACACACCTTCCATTCTTTTGGCGGACGAGCCGACAGGAAACTTGGACACGACCACCAGCGAAGTGATTCTGGCGCTGTTGCGGCGCATCGCCGACGAATTGGAAACCACCGTTTTGATGGCGACCCACAGCCTGGAGGCGATCGGAAAGGCGGACACGATCGTGCGTTTGCACGACGGGCGGGTAGAGAGCGTGAGTCTACCAATCGGGACGCGCTTGCGCCTCGATGATCGCGCTTCGAGTTGTTTTATCGTTTGATCGTTCGGCCGCTTACGGCAGGAGCGGCTGCGAACCGCGCTCACCGTGCTGGCCGTTGCTCTGGGCGTCGCCGCGGTGCTGGCGATTGAGTTGGCCGGTCAGGCCGCGGCCGGATCTTTTCAGTCGTCGCTGCAGACTTTGACCGGAACCTCCAATCTGGAAGTGACTGCTTCCGGTGGCGTCCCTCCGGAAGTCTTCGCCCGCCTGGCCGCGTTGCCGTATCCTCTAAAGCTCCATGCCCGCATTGAAGACTACGGCGTGATCGACGGCGCCGTCAGGCGTGCCATTCCGATCATCGGTATCGACTTGATTTCCGAAGGAGCCATTGAAAAGTCCGTGCGGCAGGGTGAAACGCGCGCTTTCTCGGATCCTCGAAGTGAACCAATCGGTCTGGCTGAGCTCCGGGCTTGGGATATAAGAGCGGCGATCGCATTCGATTACTCATCAACGACACGGCGTCGGATTTTACCGTTCGCGGAGTGCTGGACGATCAGAGCCGGGGATGCGGTTCTGATGGATCTCGCGCCAGCCACGCGATTGTTACGGCGAGGCGGAAGGCTGGACCGCATTTTGATCGAAGCCCCACCGTCGCGCTCCATCGAAGACTGGGAGACGCTGCTGCGCCAGAGCCTTCCCCTGGCGTCGCCATCGCGCGGCAGGGCGCGCAGACCGAAGAAAACCGCCGCATGCTGGAGTCGTTCCGCTGGAATCTTCGCGTCCTGAGCTATGTCTCGCTCGCCGTCGGCGCGTTCCTGATCTACAACACGATTTCCGTATCGGTGGTGCGGCGGCGGTTCGAAATCGGAATTCTGCGGGCGCTTGGCACGTCTCGCGCGGGAATACTTGCGGGGATTCTGGCTGAGGCCTGCTGTTTCGGGCTGCTGGGCGGCATGGCTGGAATTGTTCTGGGACGCGTGATGTCGGAAGGCGCGGTTAAGCTGGTGGCTTCGACCGTGGCGTCGCTGTATTTCAGCAGCCAGCCCGCGCCCATCTCGCTCACTTGGGAGATCGCGCTGCTGGGAATCGCGATGGGAGTCGGAATCTCTCTGATCTCGGCGTTGGCGCCCGCTTGGGAAGCCTCCCGCGTGGCGCCGGTGGAAGCGATGGCGAGGGGCCGGCGCGAACATGAGGTTCGGATTCATCGCTGGAGGTCCGCGGCCGCCGCTGTGATCCTTGCGGGCATCGCGTGGATCGCTTCACGCCAAGAGGCCGGTCAATGGAAAACCTGTCTACGGTTATCTTTCCGCGCTCCTTTCGATTGTGGCCTGCGCGCTCACGATTCCCGCTGCTGGTTTCCAGTTTGTCGACTATCACCGCCGGCTTCGTCCGCCGGGTCTTCGGAGTAGAGGCGCTGCTTGCCACCCGGAGCCTGGCGGGATCTCTGCGGCGGACATCCGTCTTGGTTGGGGCGCTCTCCACTGCGATCGCCGTCCTTACGGCCGTCGGCATCATGGTGGGAAGTTTTCGTGAAACCGTAGTGCTTTGGATGGACGATATCCTGCAGGCGGATCTGTTTCTCAGTCCAGCGGTTCCAGCGGGAGCGGACCGCCATCCCACCATGTCGGCGGAGATCCCGATGCAAGCTTGCTCAGCTTCCGCAGGTGGAAGCCATCGATCAATTGCGCACCTATGAAATTCGTTATGAAGGACTTCCCGCGACCATCGGAGGCGTGGATGCGCGCATCCGGGACGCCGGAGCAGTTCGTTTCTGTCCGGAGCCGCGGCGCAACAAGTGTTTCGTCAGTTGATCGGGAATGAGGCGGTTATCGTCAGCGAGCCATTTGCCAACAAGCATGGGGTGCGGGCGGGCGACATCCTGAAACTTGGCCTGGGCGGAAAAGTCGGGTCATTTCGCGTGCTGGACATTTACTACGATTACTCGAGCGAAAGCGGAGTGATTCTGATGGATCGAGGGACTCTGTTCCGATACCTTCCGGACGCCGACCCCAGCAATGTCGCGGTGTATCTGAAACCGGGCGTATCGCTGGAGCAAGGACAACGCGCCGTGGAGCGCGTGATCGCCGGCCGGCGTATCGCCGTGGCGCGGAATCGAACGCTGCGGGATCAGGCGATCCAGGTTTTCGACCGGACTTTCGCCATCACCTATGTGCTGGAAGCCCTGGCGGTATTTGTGGCCGTCACCGGCGTGGGCGGCGCGCTGCTCGCTTTGGTCATCGATCGCCGCCGCGAGTTCGGGCTGCTGCGTTTCCTGGGTGCGGCCGACCGGCAAATCCGGGGCATCATTCTATTCGAGGCCGGTCTGCTAGGTGTTCTGGCAAACATCGCGGGCGTGACATTGGGACTGATACTTTCGCTGCTGTTGATTCACGTGATCAACAAACAGTCCTTCGGATGGACCATTCAGTTTCATTGGCCCGTTCTGGTGCTGCTGAGCGCGCTTTCGATCGTTTACGCCGCAACCGTTCTTTCGGCCCTTTACCCGGCCAGGATCGCGACGCGCCTGGTGCCCATCGAGGTGATCCATGAGGAATAGCCGCGGTCTTTCCCTTCGCGCTGATGTTGGGGCTTGCCGTGAATGCGCCGGCAGCGAGCGATCCGTATCGCCTGGCGCTTCCCAATTACCGCTTCGAATTTCCTCGCGACCATTTCAATCATCCGGAGTTTCAAACCGAATGGTGGTACTACACGGGAAATCTTCGAACCGCGGAGGGCCGGCGCTTTGGCTTTGAGCTCACTTTTTTCCGTCAGGCTGTCGACCGTCAGCCGGCCGCGACAGTTTGGGATCTTAAGGATGTTTGGATGGCGCATCTGGCGCTGAGCGACATCGATGGCGGCCAGTTCCTGCACACCGAGCGGTTCAATCGAACTGGCCCGGGCATCGCCGGCGCGGACTTGAAGCAAGCTCGCGTTTGGAACGGCAATTGGCAAGCGCAATGGACCTTCGATCCCTCCGGCGCCGGGCGGAAGCACGCAAACCTTGCAAGCCGTCGCGGATCGCTTCTCCTTGGAACTGTCTTTGAAAGCGGAAAAGCCACCAGTGATCCATGGCAAGAACGGAGTGAGCCAGAAGGCGGAGGGCGCGGGCAAGGCGTCGCACTATATTTCCTTCACGCGCCTCGCCACCACGGGCGCAATCGTTTTGGATGGAAAGCGATTTTCCGTGGAAGGCGCGAGCTGGATGGATCACGAATTTTTCAGTCATCAACTGGAAGCCGATCAGAGCGGTTGGGATTGGTTCAGCTTGCAGCTGGAGGACCGGTCTGAGCTGATGCTGTTTCGTCTGCGCCGCACGGGAGGAGCGCATGGATCCATATTCCGCCGGAACCTTCGTGGATGCCCAAGGTCACGCCAGGCATCTTGCCGCCGGCGATTTTACGCTGACACCCGGGAAAACCTGGACCAGCGCGGCAACCGGCGGACGTTATCCCGATGGAATGGACGATCGAAGTCCCGTCCTTGGCTTCAAGGCTGCGGTTCGAACGCCACTGGCTGCAGCAGGAAATCACCGGCAGTACAAACTATTGGGAAGGCGCGATCGACATCGACGCCACAAGGCTAGGCAGTCGGCTGAAAGGCGTGGGCTATCTGGAAATGACCGGTTACGCGGGACCCATTGTGGGTTTGGATTAGGATGTATACTCTGTGCCCATGGACCCTGAATTCACTAATAAATTTCCGCGGACCACGGGCAGCGCCACGACGAAGATCGCGAGCGATCCCCAGACCGTTCTGCATGCCTCCTTCGATGCCATCATCCAGGGGAACTTCGATGTTTTCGGCCAGTCCGTCAGCGAGGACGTTGAACTGAACATTCGCGGATTTGGCGCGCTGGATGGATCCTGGCGAGGCCGCGATCAAGTGGTTGCCGCAACCCGGAAGAATTTCGGACTGCTAGGTGAACAGAAGCCTGAGATCGAGAGCATAATCTCGGAAGGCAATCGCATCGCTGTTCTGTTGCGGGAGCGCGGGGTCTTCAAGGCGAGCGGACAAGCTTATAGCGTTCGCGGCGTCCAATGGTTCACGTTCGCGGACGGCAAGATCAGCAAAATCGACGAGATTGTGGCTGCTATTTCTTGATCCACGGATAACGATCCGTGTCTTTGCCCGCGTAGTCCGGATCCAGATAAATGAAGCAGCGCTGGATCAGCCCGTCGCGAATCTCAAACACATCGCACCAGCGGCCCGCGCCCCAATCCGGATCGCCCGCGCACCACTCGCCGTCAACGTGCTCGCCGTGGCTGGTTCCCTCGCACACGATGGTGTCGCCGCCTGAATAAATCCAGTTCAAACCCGAGTAGTGGTGAGCGATGGATTTGAGCTTGGCGCCCAAGTCGCCGAACAGCCTCTCGATCTCTGCCTTGCCCTTCGCCACGCCCCACTTCGGAAAGTAAACCTGGGCGTCGGGCGCGAACAAATCGAAGATCGACCCGCCGGAGGACGTCACACCGCCCGAGTCCAGCGCCTTCAGATATTCGAGCGCGACGGATTTGCGCTGTTCGTCGTGCATCACGCTTAAGCCAATTTTATTTGCCCACCAGGTGAGCGTCGGATTTCTCGTTTTCGTTGCAAATGAACTCGATCAAGTCCGTGTCGAGCAAGAGGCGTTGTTTCATCTTGACGGTCCACGGATGAGTGTAGGCTTTCGGATCTTCTATCGTAATCTCCATTTCGAGATGCCCGAAGTTGACGCGGCGGAAGCGCTCGGTCATTTTGCCGGTGTTCGTCAGCGGGCTGCCTTCCACGTCCAGCCAAACGTCGTCGCGGAAGCCGTTGGTCTCAATCACCAGCGTGTCGCCGTCCCAATGGCCGATCGAGTAGCCGTACCACCACGGCTGCGCATCGCTCGTTGGCAACGCGCGGCCATCCATGAAAATCTGCCGGACTCCGGCCTGAGCTTCGTACAAAATCACGATCAATCCAGGCGTCTGGATGATCTTCCTCGCCTGGGGATGCATGTGCAACTGCGTAAGACCCAGCGGCAGACAGTGCGCGTCGGGATTGTCTTTGTTGTTATTGTCCTTGCGTTCTTTGCGTAGCGCCACGGCCCACGGCGTAAACGGCAGGCCTCCCGGGACGGTCGAGCCGATGTCGAAGAATTCGCTGACGCCGGGCGGGCGCGGACCAAGGCCGACCCCTCCCGCTGGCGGTGGGCCTGGAGGCGCCGCAGGTGGCTTAGTGGCGGTGGGCGCGGTGGAAGGTGCTCCGCCGGCCGGAGCTGGAGCAGCACCCGATCCCGACCCGGCGATTACACCCGGCGCGCCCGCTGCACGCCGCGCTCTGTTTCCTTCAAACATCCAGATTCCGGAAAAGTCCGGATGACCGTCGGCGGTGCGCGGCGTGGGCCCATCCATGTTCGGCTTGCCGTCGGCGAGTTTGGGGACGTTAGGAGTAGGATAAGGCGCCCACTGCGCCGAGAGTACAGCTGGAAGGGCGGCGAATAGGAGCGCCGCCGCAACGGCATGGACCAAAGTTTTCATGTTGGGCATCCGCATAAAGGGCTGCCGCGACTCAACGCGACTCTATCAGCTTACTCTATCGCGGGAGCCTTGGAGATTGCTTCGGCAGGCATCAGGAAATCGAAGTCGCAACCCAGGTCGGCCTGCGTCACGTGATCCAGAAACAATCGACCATAGCCGCGATCATAGTGGCGCGGCGGCGGAGTGAAGAGGCGCATTCTGCGATCCAGTTCCTCAGCCGGAACCAGTAATTCCAGCTTGCGTGCCGAAACATCCAGCAGGATCTCGTCGCCGCTCTCAACCAGCGCGAGTGGGCCGCCAATGGCCGATTCAGGAGCCACGTGCAGCACCACGGTGCCGTACGATGTGCCGCTCATGCGGGCATCTGAGATTCGCACCATATCGGTGACGCCTTCGTTCAGCAGCTTGCGCGGCATCGGGATGTGGCCCCATTCTGGAAAGCCCGGCGCGCCCTTGGGTCCGCAGTTGCGCATCACCAGCACGGTGTCGCGATCCACCGCTAAATCGTCGCGATCGATCTGCGCAAGCATTTCGTCGCGAGTCTCGAAGACGAATGCGCGTCCTCGATGCCGCAACAAATGCTGTGACGCCGCGGTCTGCTTGATCACGGCGCCGTTCGGCGCGAGATTGCCGTGCAATATGGCGATGCCGCCCTCGGGATAGAGCGCCCGGTCGCGCGAGCGAATTACCGTATCGTTCAGCGCGAGCGTGCCACTAATGTTCTCGCCGACGGTTTTGCCGTTCACGGTCTCGCAATCGCCCTGGAGCAGATCCTGAATACGGTTCATCACCGCCGGAACTCCGCCGGCGTGAAACAAATCCTCCATCAGATACTGGCCCGACGGCTTCACGTCCACGATGCAAGCGGTGCGCCGCGAGATGCGGTCGAAATCCTCGAGCGTCAGCCGGATGCCCAGCCGCCCGGCGATCGCGATCAGGTGAATCACGGCGTTGGTGGATCCGCCCAGCGCCATCAAAACGGTAATCGCGTTTTCAAAGGCCGCGCGCGTCAGGATGCGCGAAGGCTTGAGCCCGGGCTCGATCATGCCGACCACCGCTCGCCCGCTCAGTTCGGCCATCGCCATCCGCCGCGAATCGGGCGCCGGGATGTTGGCGCTGCCTGGCAACGTCATACCCAGCGCTTCGGCCAGACTGGTCATGGTGGACGCCGTGCCCATCACCGTGCAGTGGCCGGCGGTGCGTGCAATGCAGCCTTCGATTTCGCACCATTCGTCTTCCGACAAACGGCCGGTACGGTATTGATCGAACAGCTTCTTGCCGTCGGTGCCGGAACCGAGCCGCTGACCGCGCCACTCGCCCGCCAGCATGGGACCACCCGGCACAACGATGGCAGGAATATCCGCGCTGGCCGCGCCCATTAGCTGCGCGGGCGTGGTCTTGTCGCAGCCACACAGCAGTACAACGCCATCCAGTGGATTGGCGCGGATAGATTCTTCCACATCCATCGCCATGAGGTTGCGAAACATCATGCTGGTGGGACGCATGAACATTTCGCCCAGCGAAATGGTAGGGAACTCGAGCGGAACCCCGCCCGCGGCCCACACGCCACGCTTCACCGCCGCGGCGACGTCGCGCAAATGTGCGTTGCAATTATTGAGTTCGCTCCAGGAATTGCAGATACCGATCACCGGCTTCCCGTCGAACACGTCGGCCGGAAAGCCTTCCGAGCGGAGCCAGGCGCGCCTCCCAAAGCCGTAGTACTCCGGCGCTTGAAACCATTCACGGCTGCGATTGTTTTTCAATGGGATACCCCGCCCAGTTTACCGGACGCACCCAGCCGCGTGGACTTGCATGCAGGCTGTGCTAGGATAGGTCAGATTTATCCATCCTGCGGACTTGAATATTGGGGATTTATGAAAGACCGCTCTTCCGGGGCCTCGGACCTCGCCGGTGAAGCTTACGTCATCATTCGCGAGCGAATTCTCCGCGGCGAAGTAGCCATCGGCCAAGTGATCTCCCGTCGCAAAATAGCGGCCGAGCTGGGCATGAGTTTCCTGCCTGTTTCTGAAGCGTTTCTTCGATTGGAATTTGAAGGCCTGCTCGAAAGCCGGCCACGCGCGGGAACCCGTGTGCGAATTCCCAGCCGCGAAGATGTGCGCGGTCATTATCTGGTGCGTGAAGCGCTGGAAGTGGAAGCGGCGCGGCTGTTCACCGAGATGGCGACACCCGAGGAACGGTCTGAGTTGCTGAAGCTGGGCGTGCGCGTGGACGCCATGCGCTCGCAGACGGAGACTAATCGCTTCTACTACCTGAACCTGCACGAGAAGCTGCACCGGCGTATCGCGGAATGCACGCGCTGTCCGGCGCTCTGCGACGCCATCGAAAGAACGCGCGCGCTGTCGTCCACCTGGCTGTGCGTAGGAAGGGCGTTTTACGGAATGCCGTCGCGACGCCATCAGGACCTGATGGAAGTGCTGGTGGGAACGGATCGCGATCGAGCGGCGGCGGCCATGCGCGACCACGTAATCACGAGTATGCAGCGAGCCCTGGAGCGCCTGGAGCCCTACTTCCGCGCGCGCAAGGCGCAAGGAAAGACGTACTCGCGCAAGCAGTTCACCATTGAGCTTCCCGCGCTACCCGAGGTTAAGGGCGAGACTCGAAGGTCGGGGGCCGAAGTCTGACGAAACCGAGCCGCGACCGTCAGGGAGCGGTCAGCTAAGTTGATGTCGCGCGCGGTTCCGCGGCGGCTTCAGTCTGCCCCAACCGGCTTCTTGGCGACGGCGTCCACTACGTCACGATAGCTCTTGGGCGCTTCGCCGCCGAAAAGCTGTTTCAAGCCTGCCTCGACGCTCCAGTCCATACGGCGCACGATCGCTTCGGCCATGATGGGTTCGATGTCGATCTCGCGCAGCGTGGCGGCAACTTCCTCCATTTCGCGGGCGCGGCGTTCCCCGTGCACCACCACACGTCCAACCATGTAGTCCGCGAGTTCCTTCCACTGGATGCCGGGAAAGCTTTCGGCCAGCGATGCGAAGACGCGTTCATCGGCGTTGTAGCGGCTGGCGCCGAGGACGCACTCGGTGAGCAGCGCTTCCATGCCCTTTACGATGATGCTGCGGAACATTTTCGTGGCGGCCGCGGTGCCCACTTCGCGCGAAACGATTTCGGCCGAGATCCCAAAAGGCGCAAGTTTTTCGACGAACGCCGGCGCACCGGCGCCGCCCGCGAGCATCGGAACCTTATGGCCGTAGGGCGGAACGGGAGCCATCATGGCGATTTCCGCGAAACGGGCGCCCGATGCTTCGATCACGCGGGCGATGGATTGCTTCAAGCCCGGCGAAACCGAATTCAAGTCGGCGTAGAGATGATCGGAGGTTAGGTAGGGCGCGTTTTGCCGAGCCGCGATCAAAGCCTGGTCCGCGGTGACAGCCGACAGCATGAGGTCACACGATTCCGATAGTTCCTGGCTCGATTCCACCAGGCGCGTTCCGGCTTCGCGGGCCCGCTGGCGAACTTTGTCCGTGACCTGGATGTCGAAGGCGCAAATCGAAGAAATGCCTGGTTGCTCGAGACCCTTCGCGATATGGAAAGCCGCTTCACCGAATCCGACGAATCCAATTCTCATCTACAGCGCTCCGATTAACTTCCAATACACGGTAGACGCGGCCACGGTGAGCAGCGCAACCACGGCGTACATATTCGCCAGCCGCACGCGCTCGGCGCCGCTGAAAGCCAGACCTTCGGTGATGCCTTCGCCCATGGCGACCCAGATGTTTTGATAGGTGGCCCAGAAGGGAACGGACGGAATCAACAGTGCGGCAGTCAGGACCAGCGGCGGTATCCCGGCCGCGCTGGTGGTGTCGACCAGGGGAACGAACGTGACGACGATAGCGATGAATCCGCTGGGATCGAGGAAACGCAGGGCGAGGGTCGCAATCCCGACGGCCAGCAGCAAAACCACCGGACTGAACGTCAGATGCTGCGCGACGGGCACGAAATAGCCGGCCAGCCAGTCGGTGATCTTATATTCGGTGAGGACGTTTTGCAGGCTGAAAATGCCGCCCATGAAGAGCAGCAAGGTCCAGGAAATGCCGCCCGCGATGTCGGCGTTACCGACGATACCCGCCAGCGCGAATACGGACAGGCCGACCATGCCGATGAAAAAGCTTGGCAGGTGATGCCAGCGATCGGTGGACCAAACACCATGGAACAGAGCACGATCAACGCCGTGATCATTTCATCGCGTTTGAACGATCCCAGTTCGCGCAACTTGTTGCGCACGAATTCGGCCGAGGTGTCCAGCGCCTTTTCGGGTTCAGCACCCATTGGTTGCCGAAGAAGATCAGGGCGCACAGCACCAGCACCGGTAGATACAGCACGCGCGCGTAGGACAGATAAGTGAGGGGGAGATGCTTTAACTCGAATACCGACGCGACCACAGGGCCATCCAGAGAACCGTACAACAGTCCGAGTCCAGGGGTCACCGCCATCTCGATCGTGGTCAGCATGATCAGCGCCGAGCCTTTGCTCCGTGGTTTCAAATCGAGCGATTTCACCAGCGCCCAGGCGATGGGAACCATGATAGCCGTGCGCACCGTCATGGACGGAATGCCGAGCGAGAGCACGGTACCGATGACGAAGAACGCACCAAGAATCCCGGAATACGACGCTGGAAACAACGACAGAATGTAGTACGAAGTACGCGCCGCCAGTCCGGTCTTCTGCATCGCGAACCCGTAG
>CAVUKY010000013.1:0-95258 GCA_963742155.1 Bryobacterales bacterium
CCACCGTCGTCCTGCGATTATACGTTGGGTCTCCGTGGGCTTAGTGGCGGCCGTGGCGATGTTCGCCTCAGGCGTATGTTTGCACCTTGTTTCCACTAGCGGCCCGGATCGAAACTTTTCCCGCGCTGTCAGGCGAGGCGGACCTCACGCGGGAACACAACGTTGCGTGTGTGATCAACTTGCTTAGTTCAGTAACAGGATTCGTAAAGGAGCTCCGTGTGAACGAGCAGATACTCGTCGATATCAATGAGCTATCCCGGCGTATCGGTGTTCCCAAGGGTACGCTTTACCAATGGGTGTACCTACGCCGAATACCGTTCATTAAGGCAGGCCGCTCCCTGCGATTCGACCCCGCGCAGGTGATTCAATCGCTCCCTCACTTCGATACAATCGGATCGGCTGGCCAGAGGTGGAAAGGTCATTAACATGGGTCTCCACCTACGAGGCCGAATCTGGTACGCAGACTATTATGCGGATGGTAGACGAGTGCAGGAATCTACTGGTACCGCAAACGAGCGCAAGGCGGAGAAGTTTCTTGCCTTGCGAATTTCAGAGGTTCATCGTGGCGTCTATACAAGACGTGTTCGGGTTCCTCTGTCAGAACTCTGGGAGCGCTACTTCGAATACGCGAAGGTTCACAAGCGCTCCTGGAAGCGCGACGAGCAAATGTACGGAAGCTTAAGCCGAATCTTAGGGCAGGTCAATCTGGATTCCATCACTCCCTCGCGAGTCGAGGATTTCCAGCAACACCGTGTCCGGGAGGTTAGCCCTGCGACCGTAAACCGAGAGTTGGCCCTACTGAAACACATGCTCAATCTCGCGGAGCGCTGGAATCTTCGCCAGGGTCAGAACCCTGTCCGTTTGGTGAAGTTTCTTGCAGAAGACAATCTTCAATTTCAAACCCTGAGCAAGGAGGCGGAGGAGGCTTTGCTCGCCCGCTGCCCTTCGTACCTTCAGGACATGATTGTCTTCGCGCTCAATACCGGACTTCGGTGCGGTGATATTTTCAACCTGCAATGGAAGGAGGTGGATTTTGATCGGCGTCGGCTGAGTGCATTCGTTCAGAAGACTCGACGGGTGCTCATCATACCGCTGAACGATGCGGCCTATGGTGTTCTCGAAGCTTGGAGCGCCATGCGGAAAGGTCCCTATGTGTTCTTCAACCAGATGACGGGTGATCGCTTTCGCGATCTTAAGGCCGGATTTAAACTGGCCTGCAAACAGGCGGGGCTCGAAGGAGTGACGTGGCACACGCTGCGCCATACTTTCGCGTCGCGTCTCCTTGCCAAAGGCGCCGATATCGTTACCGTGAAGGAGTTGCTCGGACATTCAACGATCGTCGTGACGATGCGATATGCGCATACCAACGTCGAAGCGAAGGAGCGTGCGGTGCTGGCTTTGGGTACCAGTGCCAAACCAGTGACAGTACTACCCAAACCACGTCGAACCAAGTAGTGACAGTGCTCTCAAGCGGATGAAATCAGGTAGGATAGGAATCGGAGGAATGGGTGAGTGGTTGAAACCGGCGGTCTTGAAAACCGTTAGCGGGGAAACTCGCTCGGGGGTTCGAATCCCTCTTCCTCCGCGCCATTTAAGCTGTTTATATTCAGTTGTTTAGAGAAATTCCCGCTTTGCGAGTGTGTGAGACATCCACTGGTTGCAGTGGCGAGCCTCCTCTGACTACAAACAAGGGGCAGGATGATGGTCGATCCGGGATACACCGCAGCGGTTTGGCCGTTTTACGGCCAAGTAGATCGGCAGTCACAAGCCGACTTCCCGTTCCCTATCGACCCCGACGCCGTTTGGCGACCAGATGTACGAATTGCCGATCTCCGCCAAACCGCGCACACAAGGAATGCGATACTAAACTGGCAGTTTTGATTAAGGAGCAAAGGGATGAGCTGGCACGAGGCGTTTAAAGCGCGGAGCGATCTGGAAAAATATGGATCGAATTCCATTGGCCTGTTCGCCATGGCCTTGAGATTCGCACTTGAGGACTTAGATACCGTTGCTTCGGAATCCATCGTCGATGGGCCTGATGATAAGAAATGCGACATCGTCTATGTAGACACCGAAGAACGTTACGTCGTAATTGCTCAATGTTACCTTTCGCCAGCCGCCACGAAGCCAGCCGCGAAGTCGGACAAAGCCGCGGACCTTAACACGGCTATAGCGTGGTTATTGGATGCCGACATGCAGTCGATTCCCGCGGGCCTGCAGCCGAGCGCGATGGCGCTCCGATCGGCCCTCGGTGAGGGCTTGGTCGACGATCTTTATGTTTGGTATACCCATAACTTACCGGAATCGAAAAACGTCGCCAATGAACTGAAGACGATTGAGGATTCTCTCCACTCTCGAATCCATGGACTGGCAGCAGACGGCAAGAGAGTAAATATCGAGGTTATTGAAGTTGGATCGGAGCGGCTAGAAAGATGGTACGCAGAGTCACTCACACCCATACTCGTTTCTGATGAGTTTTCGATTCAAACCAAAGGGGGCTTCTCGCTCAAGGCCAAAGATTGGGAAGCGTTTGTCACGGCAATACCGGCATCCTTCTTGCGAACCGCCTATCGAAAACATAAGACTGATCTGTTTTCCGCAAACGTCCGCGATTACTTGGGCGCCCGCCGGAGCGACGCGAACATCAATAACGGCATCATTCAGACGGCTGGCAAGGAAGGGGAGAACTTCTGGGCATATAACAATGGTATTACCGTCCTCGTAAACGATTTTACGTTCAATCTAGAAGATCAGAAGTTAAAGATTTCGGGAGCGAGTATCGTGAATGGGGCTCAAACAACGGGCGCACTTGGCTCGGTCAATGAGAGTCTGGGCGATGTATGGGTTCCAGCTCGATTCATCAAGACTGCCGACCATGACGTGGTCACGAGCGTCATAAGATTTAACAATAGTCAGAATAAAGTCACCGCGGCCGATTTTCGAAGCACCGACAAAACTCAGAAGCGTCTGCGATCTGAGATGGAAAAGATTCCCGACGTCGAATATGAGGGAGGTAGGCGAGGTGGCGTCGAGGCGGTCATAAAAAGAAAGAAGAACCTGCTTCCTGCATATACGGTCGGTCAGGCTTTAGCCGCAATGCACGGCGATCCGGTGGCGGCTTATCACGAAAAATCCGAGATCTGGGCTAATGACCGATTGTACGCTCAGTTTTTCAACGAACAAACCAGCGCTCGGCACATAGTCTTCGCTTACAAGTTATTGCGAACAGTGGAGAGTAGAAAGTTTGATCTTGCGACGAAAGCGAAGAACCTTCCAGACGACCTAACACAGAGCGAGAATCAGCAGCTCCAGTTTTTTAGAAATCGGGGCGCTACGCTTCTGGCATGCGCTGGTGTTTCTTCCTGTCTGGAGATCATATTAGACAAGAAGATTCAGTCGCTCTGGCGCTTTTCGTTCGGCGACGCAAGTCCGGACAGCGCTCAATCTTGCTGGGAGCTGATAATTCGTACTCTTTCGCCACTGCTGCCAAAGCTTGATAATGCTTTGAAGGATGGCCTGAAGAACAGGACAACGGTTCGGGAGTCGCTTCAGACGTTCTCCTCATTGGTCGAAGCAACAGCGGCTGGGAACGCGGAGATTTATAAGAAGTTTGCACACCATATCGTCCGAGACTAATGCTCAACCGACACATTGCCGATGGTGCCGATCACATAGGCGGTACTACGCTCACCTTGGTGAAGCGGACTTACGGGACTCCAAGTTCTTCTTCCGGGAAGGTCGGATCAGTCCTGAGAAACGCGCTTGGGTCCGCGAATTCACTTGGACGTATAGTCGGTATCTCGGACTTTTGCTCGCTGGTCCCAAACGGCGTTCTGATCCGCCCTCGTAGCTAGTCGGCTTATGGGAAATTCCGCGCTTTTCCTTTTTCTCGCGTGTGTATTACGTACGAAGAATGCCAGGAACGTGCGAACAGTGAGTAGTGAGCGTAGCGGATTTTCAATAAGTTCATGGAATCTCCCCTTGGACCGCCTGCATTTCACTGGTTGGCGACGTAAACGGCGAAAGCCTGGCTTCCAGAGTTAAGCAGGCCTACAGAAGGCAGGCCTACATTAAGATCGACCTCGCCCGCATAGGGATAAGGATAGCCCTGGCTGGCAGGGAGCCCAAGCTTGAAATTGATCTGGCTGGCGCCAGCGACTAGGTATGGCGCGGGGCCCGCATACGTCACTTCGAATGGGAAGGAAAAGCCGGCGCCAAAAGGGGGATCAGCCACAAACATGCCGACGGTTACAGGTAAGACATCGTGCGGTAGGGGAAAACCGACCAGCGTACCGTCGGCTTGGGCCGGATGGATTGGGCCCAGCCCCGTTGCGAACACCGATACGATAGAGCCAGGCTGCGCCAGATTGTCCGCCGAGTTGACCGATCCATCCTGGTTCAGCGCAGCCGCATGAACTCCGTCCACGGTGAACACCCCCGGAGCCGTTCCCGCCACCGGCCAACTCAGGCAATTCGTCTTCACTGCGTTATACGTGACACAGACCTCGGTGGACTGTCCAGCCGTGAGCGACCATGGCGCCAAAACATTCACCTGACTGTCCTGTACCCAGAGCAGTGGCGCCGGCTTGCCGTCGAACGTCACCTCCACGCTTGCCGCCTGTGTTGGAAACGGGGTCTGCAACGTCGCCTGTAGCTGCACTCCCTGCTGCGGCCCGAGCCCGCTGCCGAACAACGAGATGAAACCTCCCGGCGCGATCGGCCCTGCCAGGTAGTTCGCTGAATTTCCCAAACATGCCAGCGGAAAGGTCTGCGCGTCGGCGTTCGGCGAGAGGCTCAATAAGTAAAATGGCGGCAAGCCGTTTGCAGAGGAGGCCATCGGGAATGGACCCGCTCGCGTGGGCGCAGAGCCTGGACGGGCAGAGTCCGCTACAAAGACAGCCGAATTTGGTCCCGTGGCAACTAATGGAGCCGCCTGATAGAGCTCGTCAATCTCAGGTAAGTAGGTGGCCTGAAGGACGGAGCCATCTGGCGCGAGCACCATCAGCCACTCCGATCCACACGTTCGAAGACTATTCTTGACGGGGATTAAGTCGGGTAGACCACTGTCGTACACGTAAGCACTCCCGGTGATGTACGCGTTGCCCTCCGCGTCCAGAACAAAGTGAGACCCAGCCAGGGTCCATGCGGAAGATCCCACTACCGACGAGAGCGTAACGGCTCCACTGGAACCGATGTGGAGCAGCAAGGTGGACCCATTCGTCGCTGTGCCGTAGATCACGGCATTCCCGCTCGGATCGACAGCAACCGTCCCACCCCCGGAACCCAATGCAGGCAGCGGCGTGTTGAATGCCATCGAGCCATCAGGCGCAATTCGTGCGATAGATGGAACGGCCCCGCTTCCTGTGTCGACCGTAACGAACGCCCCGCCCGTCCCGTCGGCGGCGATCGACGCCACCGAACCCGCCAGCTGAGCCGTGTAATCCACCGCGCTTCCGGCCGCGTTCAGCCGAATGACCGCCGACGTTGTGAGCGCCGGAGGTATTTCCCCAGCCACATAGACGCGGCCCTGGGAATCAGTTGCAATCGCGAGGGGAGACAGGTTGACGGCAACTTCGGTTTTCCACGCGATGCCCGTTCCGTTCGCGCCCAGCTTTGCAACGTACACGTTGGGATTTGACGGCTGATCAGCGATCACGTATACGCCGGCGTTGGGGTCCACCGCCATAGAGTTGACCAGGAATCCGAGATTGTTCTGCCACAGTATGGTCGTCCCGTCCGCCGACAGTTTTGTCACACACGACCCGGCCGGGCAGTTCGCCAGAATGTAGAGCGCCCCGGAGCTGTCCGTCGCAATGGTGGAGGTTCCGGGGGGAGCCCACTCGCTATAGTTTGCACCGAGCAGGAACCCGGCTGTCACCGCGCTCAAACTGCCAGCGTCCACGAGGATCAGAGCAAAGAATATCCGCACGGGCATATTCATTAGCAGCTCGCACGTCGAGGCCCGAACTGGAACCTATTTGCATCAACGCGCACGCCCAAGCATATGTATCGTTTCGCCACGAGCTTATGGGAGAATTCCACCCTCTTCTATTTTCTCGCGTGTGTATTACTACCTCCTCTTCCTCCGCCACTGTGTTCCCGCATCTTTGCGGACTAAAGGGAGATCCTTCTAGGGATTAAAGCGGCCGGCGCATTCCTGGCATATTCCATGTGTGAACTCTACATGCGAATGGCTGCGAATGTAAGTCTCCCATTGCTCCCAGCTGCCCGTCTCGTTGCGAATCTTCCTGCACCAGGCGCACATGGGCAAGAGGCCGCTCACAATGCGGACCATCTGCCCGACTTCTTCCGCTGCTTTCCGGCGGGCTTGATCGACGGCCACGCGACGCAAGCAGCTATGGGTAAGCGCCGCCACCGTTCCGAGACCTAACAGCACGTTAGACTGGTCAACCCACGACATTGGTCCAGTCTTGGGCGACAACCAGTAACCCAGAACTATAAACGTCGCACACACTGCAGCCACCACAATAATTTGCCGGCGGTCAGCCCATAAGGATGCGGCCCAGACCAGAGCCACCTGCAGGATCCAGACAGCCAAACCTAAGGGAGTCATAGCGTCGAGCACCAGCACTGCGCTGGCCGCGATGACCGTGAGAGCTGTCCTTCGACCGGCCAAAGATTTGGAGGATGTCGCCCATTGCAAGCTGCTTCTCCGGCGCCTCTTGGTCGCTAGCGTGTTTCCGGATCGTGCTTCCGGCAACGGCCGAAGCCCCCGCGGATAGTCAGAGGCGGATGCTTTCCGGACAAAGCCGATTGCGCCAGTTTTGAGGGCTCGTTGCACATTTTTCTCCCCGGCGTCGGTGCCTGCGGACCGGCATGACGACGTCCACGAAAATCAGGTCGGGAACGGGGGTTCCAGACCCTGCGTTCTCTCACACTAATCTACATGCACTGAGGAACGATGGAACCTCGGGAAGCCACGAGGTTTTGGAACTGTTTCAGCCTAATTCGGAAACCAGACCATGACGGGCGGCATAGCGGGCTAACTCCGCGGTGGTACGCAGCCCGGTCTTCGCTACGATGTTGTTCTTGTGGAACTCCACGGTTCGGGGAGAAACACTCAGGATCGCTGCAATCTGCTTGATAATCTTGCCCTCGGCCAGCAGTTGCAGAACCTCCCGCTCGCGTCCTGTCAATCCGCTCCCACCTGTGGCGGCGTCACCGGGCAGATTGATCAAGTTCTGCAGCACCTCATTTGCAATACGGGGAGTGACGTAGGTGCGGCCGGCAAGGGCCTCGCGGATCGCGACAATCAGCTCCTCGGCGGCTGTATGCTTCAGAACATAGCCCGAAGCCCCCAGCCGGAAGGCTTGTGTAGCGAGCGCCACGTCCGGGCTGGCGGTCAGGAAAACGAACCGTGTGCGAAGGTGGTCGCTTTTGCACTGGCGAAGGGCATCCAGGCCGTTTAGCAGCGGCATTGAGATATCCACGACGGCCACCTCCGGCTTGAGTCTCTGAATTTCCGCGACCAACTGCCTGCCATCCGCGGCGGTGGCTGCGATTTCGAATTCCGGATCTAATATCCGGCGCAGCCCATCGAGGATGATCTCGTGATCGTCGGCAAGTATGATCCGGTGTTTCATTGGCCCGCTACTCTTTGACGAGGGTCACTTGAACGCCGAGCCTGGTCCCCGCATCCGGCATCGAGTCGATGGTAACCGAGGCCCCGATATGGCGCGCCCGTTCTTCGATACTCACCAAGCCGAGGCCAGAGTTGATTTTCGCCTTACTAATATCAAACCCTTTGCCGTTGTCGATGACAAACAGAGACAAATGGGTTCTACCCTCGCCCGCAAGCACGACGCTGGCCTCGGTGGCGCCCGAGTGGCGTGCGACGTTGCGGAGAGATTCCTGCACGATTCGGTAGAGTGCCAGTACGACCGGGCGTGCAATTTCGACCGGCACGTCGCGCGCCGTGAAGCTGGTTGGAATAGCATGCTGGCCCGCGAACTCGCGGCAATGCATCTCCAAGCTGGCAGCCAGGTCCGGCTGGTCCAGAACGCTGGGGTGAAGCGAATGGGAGAGCCTGCGAACATCCTCGGAAAGCTGGATGATCTGCGCCTGCAGGCGGGTGAGCTCCCGCTGCAATTCCGAAGTCTCGGCCCCGCTGGGTTTTCGCTTCAGCAAGCCCAGTTCGATTCCAAGGGTAGCCAGCTTCTGAGTAACGTCGTCATGCAACTCTCCGGCAATGCGGCGGCGTTCCTCCTCCTGGGCGTTCATCACCTTGCCGGCAAGATCGCGAAGTTTTTCCTGGGCCCGTTTCTCTTCTGTGATATCGCGCGCAACAGCGAGCACCTCTGAGGCGCGCTGGCCTTGCTGAGCTATCCTCCAATACAGCCAGCGCCAACCGCCGTCTTTGGTCCGGTATCGATTCTCAAAATCGGCCACAGCGCCGGCCGGCAAATTCTGGAAGGCTGCCTCGGTTCGATCATGATCGTCCGGGTGTACGAAATCGAGAAAATTCCTGGAACACAGTTCCTCCGTGGGCGATCCTAGCAGCGCCGCCATCGCGTGGTTGATGAGCCGGAAGTCTCCATTCTGATCTCGGATACATAACGGCTCCAGACAAAGATTTAGCAAGCTATCTCTCTGCAGCAGAAGGCGCTTTGACCGCGCGGCAAGTTCACCTGCCGCGCCCGCGACGAAGAGGAATGCGAGGAAGGCTACCAGGTGTTCGGGCTTCTCGACGCCGAATCCCTCGGGCGGCAAGAAATAATAAAGGTAACCCAGCCCTCCGATAACCGCGCCAGTCAGGGCTTCCACCCTGCCCCACAGGGTGGCGAGTCCAACGGTAGCCGCCACCATCAACAACGCCACTGTGGCATGGTCAACATCAGGCAGCCACAAGCAGCCCACCATAAGCGCCACCATCAAGCCGGCCGAGGTCGCCAGGTGCAAAACGAGCCGGCCCATGTTCCTGTCGCGGGGTGGCGCCGAGTTGAACACGGCGCGCAGCAATTCCGATCGCTCATGGTCAACCGGAGAATGCTGCCGAGATGAAGATGTAGCCGCCATGGCTGTTAGTGTCGACCGAAACTGCGCTGGTTAAGACCCATCATATACGACGACCATCTCCCGGACCCTGTGGATTGCGGCAGTCTCGCCCTCGGGATATTACGAGGTTTTCCAGAGCCACCCCCGCATTACACTTCATTGTTAAAGGGCTGACACTAACCTAGCCGCAAGCCAAGATAATGACAAAAACCTGTGCCTCTTCGATGACGAGATCCAGCGCGCTGGCGGTAAGCAGCGAGGTCTCAGCCAGGCGAATATACCGGATAAGAAAGCGTCTCGCGGCGGTTCGGTTCGAACAAACCGGAAAAGGAAAAATCGTCTTCCTGCCGGAGGGAGCGGAGCTTCGCCTGATAGGACCATCTTTTTGCTGGCGCCAAGGCTTCGAGGTTATTTACCAAAAGCAGCTTTACAACATTTTCAAGGCGGACTTGTTGGGGCCCTGGTCAACCCCTATTGAGTCAAGTTCAACCGAATCCAGCCGGAGCGAGACGACGCGAGCCGAAACTGCATCGGAAGCTTGCGCATAACGAAATGCCAGCTCCATCTACTTCGCTTAGCAGCATCCTCTCTTTACCGGAAGAACGCCACCGCGCAGCAGCTCCCAACGCGCCCATTGTAACGGAACGAAGGTCAAAGTCTCGTTATCCAGTGGACCTCGTCGTTCGCTTCCGCTTCCGCTTGCGTACCGGAGCCTTTCTTCTCTGTGGCGTGGGCCGTACGGTGAATTTGAGCTCCGGCGGCCTTCTTGTGGCATCCCAAGACTTGGGCTCTCGCGACGAATTCCGCGCAGGCGGGTACGTGGAGTTCAGTATTGAGTGGCCGGTGCTGCTGGATGGAAGAATTCCTCTCCAGCTTTTCGGAGTTGGCCGAGTCGTTCGCCGGGGAGCATTCGATTTCGCGGCCGCGTTTATGCAGAACCAATTCCGAACGCTGAGAAGGTCCAGCCCTTTGGAGGGCCGCTTGGGAGGCGACGCTTGATCGGTGTGCCGGCCGAGTTGGTACACCCGCGATGTTCAGGGCCGCTCCATCAACGAATTCAGACGTCGCTGCATTTCTTCCGGCGAGACAATCTCTTTGCGTGTGGAGATGGTCCAAGTGCCACCAAATGAATCGGCCACTCGTCCCTCGCGCGCGCCGAAAAACATATCGGTCATGGGCATGGTGACCCGGGCGCCGGCGCTGACGGCCCGTTCGAAGAGCGCATCCGAGTCCTCGACGTAAATTTGAGCCAGCAGCGGATGAGCGGGCCAGCCCTCCATCGCCTCACCGACGTTCAAACGAGAGTCGCCGATGGCCAACTCGCAGTGCGTGATGGTTCCGTCCGGCATGGTGAGACGCCATGTTTCCTCCGCGCCAAAGGCCTGCTTGTAAAATTCGATCGCCTTCTCTACACCATCGACGATGATGTTGGGCGTGATGGTATGAAAGCCCTCAGGAATCGGCGAGACGCTCATGCCTGAGGACTATAGCAATTTTCCGACCCGGACTATGGAACGGCCACCGAGCGAATGGATTCCGACGTGGCGCCGCCGTCGTGGCCGGTCACTTCCAGACGTATGCTCACGTCATTGGTCTTGGGCGTGTAGGCGACGTACCCGTCCCGAAGCTGGCCCTGGTCGAACGGAACAACCTCGGTGATTCCGTCGTCCGTGATTTTCATCACGCCTTTGTCGCACCCCGCGATTGCCGCTGACTCCCGGTTCCAGCGAATCTCCAGCTGATGCTCCCGCGAGGTGACTGTCAGGCCCAAACGCGACTCGTTGCCGGCATTTACTACGGCAGGCGCGGCGGCGGCCGTCCGATTGGAATTCGTCGCAAGTTGCAGCGTTCCGATGCCGATTATCATGAGCGCGGCTGTGGGCAACAGACGGGACCAGCGGATTCGGTCTCCGCCGGAGGAATGGGCCGGCGGAAGAGGCGCCGTGTGCTCGGCAACCTGTGTTCTTGGGGACCACGGCATCGCAGCCGGATGCGTCCCCTCCCGTGGATTGGGATATCGCCAGCCCGGATGCCCGTCCGCCAGCTGACCCGCGTCTAACGGGAACCCAAAGCCGAAATCGCGGGGTTGGGCGCCGTGTTGCCAGTAGAACAGAGCAGCCTCGCTCTCGCCGCCGCGCCGGGGTGTTTGAATCAGCAAGGCGATGTTTCCTGTCTCGCAAAACAAGTCGCCGAATATTTGGAGATCGCGCGGTCCCATGTTCAAGTTGCCGTCCCGCCCGGATCGAAAGAAGCCCAGGGCGCGCTGGTCGCTTCCGGCCGGGATCATGCGGCGTGCAATTTCGAATGCTGCGCTGTCGGAAATCGGGGATGCGGCGGGGTCTTTGGTAGAGGGGATCAGCTTGAAATCCTCAATCACTGTCGCGCGGAACGGCGTGTCCATGCTGCGGCCGAGCAGGATGCCGCGTATTTCAAAAGGTTGGCTCTCGCTTCCGGAGCGCGAAATCTGCGCCGCCAGTTGCGTGACCACTTTCAGACTGAGGTGAATTGCAAACCCGTCCGATACGCGCCAAACATAGAAGTTGGCGGGATCGTATCCAAGTTGGGTCCCCTGCTGAGTGCTCATGGTCATGTCCTCTGATCGATGATGTGCCAATAGGACTAGTCACCCAAATCGCCGCTTGGTACTGATCTGTTCTAGTACCAGGGCGGCCAGGCTGGGTTAGCGGGCGCTGTTGGGGATAAACTGGAACGTATGGAACCCAAAGATTCTGCCGTGTCGCGCCGGGGTGTGCTGACCGGAGGCGTCGCGCTGGCGGCGCAAACGGGTACCTTGCTTGCGCAGACCAAAGTGGCGGCGCCCGGACGAAAATTTCGCGGATGGGTCTCGCGCGGAACCGGCCCCGGAAGAACCACGCTGCAAGATTTGACGCTGCGCCCCATCAGCTGGCCGGCAAATCGTCGTGCGCACGGAAGCAACCAACCTTTGCTACTCCAATTCGAGCGATGTGCTTGGGCTCTCGCAGCCCGGCATGCCGCCCCCTCCTCCCAAGGACGCTCCTCCGCGGCCCGTTCCGCCCGCTTTCCTCGCGATGTCGCGCATGGCGCTGATTCAAGGCCACGGCGGTGTTGGAATCGTCGAAGCGGTGGGTCCCGAAGTTCGCCGGGTGCAGGTGGGCGATCGCGTTTGCGTTTCCGGAACGCCGCAATGTGGTTCGTGCTATGAGTGCCTGCGCGGACGCGCCGACATGTGCCAGTTTCTCGGGCGTCAGGGTCCCAACGATCTGGTGCCCATCGCCGACATGCGCGACGGCACGCCGGTTTACGCGAACTCGCACATCGGGGGCCTGGCGGAGTTGATGGTCACCTTCGAAGAATGGGTGGTGCCGGTTTTCACGAAAGCATCGGCTGCGGACCTGGGGATGGTCTGTAGTTGCGTGGCTGTCGCGGGTCTGGGTTGCACGGCATCGCAGGTTTTGGCGGCGATTGAGACCGGTTCTATCGTTGCGGTGGTGGGATGCGGCCCGCTGGGATTGAGCGCCATCCAGGGCGCGCGCATTGCCGGCGCTTCCACCATCATTGCAATCGAACCGATTCGTGTTCGCCGGGAGCTGGCTTTGAAGGTGGGCGCCACGCATGTGCTGGATCCGAACGTGGAAGGCGACAAGCTGGTGGAGAAGGTGCGCGAGCTCTCCCATGGTCCCAACAATCGTCTTTGGGCGGGCGGCCGCGATTCTGGTGGACTGCTGGGCGGAGCCGGCGCGGACTTTGTGGTTGAAGCCGTGGGCGCCGATCGCGCGAAACCGAAGCTGGAAGCCGGACCCGATCCCACCGGCATTCTTCCCCTCCAGCAGGCTTATATGATGTGCGCGCCGGGAGGCCACATCGTCACCACCAGCCTTCCCACGGGCAACCTCACTTTACCGGCGGTCGTCTTCACCATCGGAGGCCGCACTCATCACGCGGGACAATACGGAGGCGCCAATCCCATGCGCGACATCCCTCGCTTCGTGGAACTTCTCGATAAACGGCAATTCGATGCGAAGTCACTGGCCACAACCATTGTGCCGATCGAAGGCATGTTGGACGCGTATCAGCAAGTTGATCGACCGCACTACCGTGACGGCAATCATGACAGCGTAATGGCCGCTTCGTATCCGCCGGGCGAGCTCGGGCGACGCGGAGTTTCTCGCGCGGGTGATGTTTTCCGCTTCGCGCTCTCATCTCGACGCGCGGGCTATGGGATCTGATCATCGGGGCGGATGAAGCAGGGTGCCTGGACTATCTGAGGCGTCTGGCTGTAGCTGAGCCGCGATCGCTCTATCATTACGAGAGCTTCCTCATCGCTGAAACTGCCGGCGAGCGTGCAGCGGCGCTGTGCGGTTTTGAGAATCGGAATGCCTGGGCCATCGTGGGCGATGCCATGTCCAGCGTGCAGCGCGATCTGGGATGGACGGATGCGTATGCCGCGGCATCCCATCAACGCGTTGCTCCCATTTGGAAGCCTGCAGGCCGCCGGACATCGAAGCGGATTTTACCATCGAGAGCGTCGCCACTCTGCCGGAGTATCAGCGTCGCGGCCTCATCAGCGCTCTGATTGAGGAAGTGCTCCAGGATGCGCGCCGGCGCGGATGCAGGCTGGCGCAAATCACGACGTACTTAGGAAATGACGCAGCACTGGCGGCCTATAAAAAGTCGGGCTTCCAAGTGCTGGACGAAAAGCGTTGCGCCGAAGTGGAGGAGATACTGGGGGTACCAGGGTTCGTGCGGCTGACGCGCGCGCTGATAATTGACTAAAGGTTTTTCCGCACGGCACATCGTTGTAACCAAACATTAAGCAAATTGAAACATTGCGGGTTTATAGTAGGCAGGCTGAAGGAGAACTATGGCCGCTGGAGCAGCACCCGCAATAGAACAGAAAATGGCGGAGAAGCCCTGGAATGATTGGCATTGCCGTCTTCGGAGTGGCTCTCGTTGTTGGTCTCATTTACACGATCGTTAGCCTCGCTCGTGATTTGCAGGTAGAGCGAGGCACCTCTATCTACCCGTACATCTTGCTGGGCGTGGCGCTGTCTGGTCGCGCTCGGTTTCGAGTTCGTGAATGGCTTCCACGATACTGCCAACGCTGTTGCAACGGTCATCTATACGCATTCCATGGAGCCGCACCTGGCCGTGGCGTGGTCCGGCGCGTGGAACTTCATCGGCGTCTTGCTTTCCAGTGGCGCCGTTGCATTCACCATCATCACTTTGCTGCCTGTGGAGTTGATCCTGCAGGTAGGCAGCGGCTCGGGCTTTGCGATGGTTTTTGCGCTTGTTGATCGCCGCTATCCTTTGGAATCTCGGCACCTGGTATTTCGGGTTGCCGGCCTCCAGTTCGCATACCATGGTCGGCTCTATCATCGGCGTTGGCATCGCGAACCAACTGATGAATCCCAGGCAAGGCACCAGCGGAGTGGACTGGACCCAGGCCGCGGGTGTCGGCCGATCGCTGTTGCTCTCGCCAATAGTGGGGTTCGGCGTCGCGTGGCTGCTGCTATTGCTCTGCAAAGCAATCATCAAAGGACCGGCGGCTCTATGAAGCGCCCACAAACGGCGAACCGCCACCTTTCTGGATTCGGGCCCTGCTGGTCTTCACCTGCACCGGCGTAAGCTTCGCTCACGGCTCCAATGACGGACAGAAAGGCATGGGACTCATCATGCTGATCCTGATCGGCACTGTGCCGACCACTTACGCCTTGAATCGCGCCGTTACGGCGTCCCAAACCGCAGGACTTTCTGGCGGTGTCGCAGCAAACCGTGCAGGTGCTCAATCATTACGTCGAGCCCGTCGGCGGTGGTGGCCGACCCGCGTGACGATTTAACGGCCTATCATCCGAACCAGAGATTTCAACGCCAACACCATGCTGGCGTTGCGGTCACTGGTCAGCGATATCGGCAACGAGACTGCCCTCTATAAAGAGCTCAAGAACGTGCCGCCCGACATGACCCGCAACTTCCGCAACGACATGTATGTCGTCAGCGAGACGATCCGGCTGGTTCAGAAGTCTGGGAAAGCCCAGTTCAGCGCGGCCGACTTGCAGATCTCTCGGCAATTACAAGAAGCACGTCGATCTCGCCACCAAGTTCATTCCGCTCTGGGTGAAGGTAGCGGTGGCGATGGCGCTTGGTCTGGGAACGATGATCGGCTGGAAGCGCATCGTGGTGACGGTGGGCGAGAAGATCGGCAAGGATCACCTGACTTATGGGCAAGGCGCAGCCGCTGAAATCACCGCCATGCTGACCATCGGAGGCGCCGATTACCTGGGCTTGCCTGTGAGTACCACGCACGTGCTTTCGTCCGGAATCGCGGGCACCATGGCGGCCAATCACACCGGTCTCCAATGGGGCACCGTCCGCAATCTCGCGCTGGCCTGGGTGCTGACGCTTCCCATCGCCATGCTGCTTTCAGGATTCCTGTTCTGGGCCCTGAAGAACGTGTTTTAAAACATGGACAATGCCGAGCTGGACAAACTGAGATTCAACTACAAGGCGGCGGTAGAGCGCTGGATGGCCGCCATTCGCGACGAGGAAAACCTGGCCACGCCCGATCATTCCATGGTCGCCGTGGAAGATTGGGATCATGCGGGTTTTGCCGAGGAGGAAGCGAGAAACATGGCGAAAGCCGCCGAAGCAGGAATATGTGGCCGCGCTGCGGCAAGTCCTCTTCAATTTCTGAACCCCGAGCGTAAGCGAGAGGCGTCATCTTGCCTTCGCCGCTTCCTGACGGGCGCGGTTCTGTTGTTCCCGTGTGTCACAATGGCTGATAAGATGCAGCCATTTCCGATCGACTGATCGCGGCCATCCGCTCGAAGGACAGCCGCTCCATCGTGGGCCTGGACCCGCGCATCGATCAGATGCCGGCCTTCGCTCGCACGGGCGAGCACATGCGCTGCCATCACCGAATTCCACAATCTAGTGCTGGATGCCGTGGCCGATCTGGTCCCGGCCGTGAAGCCGCAGCTGGCATTCTTCGAGCAATATGGCGTCGCGGGCATGCAGGCTTTTGAGAACACCGTGCGTGCGGCCCAACAGCGCGGCCTGCTGGTGATCGCAGACGGCAAGCGCAACGATATTTCGTCCACGGCGGAAGCCTACGCGAATGCATACCTTGGTCCGGACGCGTTTGATTGCGACGCAATGACGGTACGCCCTACTTGGGACGCGACAGCCTTCTGCCATTCGTTGAAGCGTGCGAGAAGCATCGGCAAAGGCTTGTTCGTGGTTCTAAAAACGTCGAATCCAGGATCGAAGGATTTCGAAGACCAGCTGCTGGAATCCACCGGCCGGCCGCTGTATGAAAAGATCGCCGGCGTGTTGAACGAGCTGGGGAGTGGGTTGGTTGGCGAGTCGGGCTACAGCTCTATCGGCGCGGTGATCGGCGCGACGTTTCCCGAAGAAGGCCGCCGCTTGCGTGCGCTGATGCCGAAAGCTCTGATCCTGGTGCCGGGCTATGGAGCGCAGGGCGGCAGCGCGAAGGCTGCGGCGGAGTGCTTTAACGAAGACGGCCTGGGAGCGATTGTGAGCTCGTCACGCGGAATCACTTACGCGTTCGGCGATCCGGAGATTTCGCGCGATGCGTTCGCGCGGGCGGTTCGCGAAAAGACGTTGCGCATGGTCGATCGAAGTGAATGCCGCCGTGAAAATGAGCGTCGCAACTTAGCCTCGCAAATCCGCGAACGCTTCTTCGATCTCCTGCTTGGCCGCCGGAGTAGGAACCGTGAGCGGCAGGCGCGGCGGACCGCCATAGTAGCCGGTCAGATCCATCGCGTACTTCAGCCCGCCGATGCCGTACTTCGTCGTCACCAGCTTGGCTGCGCGGCCGATGCGATTCTGCCAGTCGAGCGCGGCTTCGGGCTCGCGCGTGCGATGCGCTTCCCAGATCGAAATGGTCGCGTAGGGCGCGGGATTCGCGAACGCCAGAATGCCGCCGCTGCAGCCAATCGCGAGCGACGGCGCAAGCGTAGTGGCGGAGCCCGTCAGCACCTGAAATCCCTTCTTCGCCTCGCGCACCATCTGCAGCAGCTTCTCGACGTTGCCCGAGCTTTCCTTGATCCCGATGATGTTGGGATGATGCGACAGCTCGGCCACCGCTTCGGGCGCCAGATCGATGCCGGTGTTCTGCGGAAAATTATAAAGCAGCACCGGGATCTTGGCTTGATCGGCCACGGCGCGGAAGAACAGCATCTGCGTTTCCGGCTTCGCGAACTGTCCTTTGAAGAACGACGGCGTTTTTACCAGCGCTGCTTTATATCCGATATCGGCCGCGCGATTGGTCAGCGCCACGGTCTGATGCACGCTGTCCATGCCGGTTCCGGCGATCAGCAGTTTCTCCGGCGCAGCCCATTGCGCCACCCATTCCCAGAGCTGGATCTTTTCGTCGGTCGCCGAGCATCACGCTCTCGCCCGTGGACGCCACCACCACGTAGCCGCTGAGGCCCGTGGCGTTCCACTTCTCGACGTTGTGCTGGACCTTGACTTTCCACAGCTCGCCTTCGTGATTGAAGGGCGTGGTGATGGGGCTGAAGATGCCTTGGAGTTTCATAAATGGAAACGGGAGCGGCCCAAGTGAACCACTCCCGGAGGGATTACGCGCAGAATTACCCTTCGCGACGAACGTGAGACAAGGCGTAAAGCGCGAGAGATTCGATGAGCACCAATCCAAAAATAAGGGCGAAGCGGATGCCCGCTTCGGCGCCCGGGTTCCGCGCCGATAGCCTCGCAGGCCGCCGCGGTGGCTTTTCCTTGTCCCAGACCGCAAAGGCCGGATGCGATTCCCATCGCCAGATAAGCGGCGGGCAAGTTTCAGAGTCGCTCGCTGAGTCCGCCACCAGCGGGCGTTTGCGCGAAAATCGGGCTGGCCAGCGCCATCAGCGCGGCCGCCGAGTAGATCAGTTTACGTTTCATTCGAGTGTTCTCCTTGTACAAAATTGTTCGCCAGGAGGTGGTTCCCTAACTGTCCTGGGGGACGACGGGCTCACGCTTGCGAACGGATAAAGCCGTTAGTGTTCTTCGTGCGCCACTGCGCCACCGACATAGATCATGGCGAGCAGCATGAAATATAAGCTTGTAAGAATGCGACGAAAACGTGCAGACCCATGAAAATGGCGGGCGCCACGATGAACGTGAGCGACAGGAACGTAAGCGTCACTTTTTCGCCGGCGAACATGTTCGCGAAAAGTCGAACCGTCAGCGAGAGCGGGCGAGCAAGATGGCTGATCAGCTCAATCGGAATCATCAGCCATGCGAGCGCCGGCAACGGACCGGCGAAATGGATCAGATACCTGCCAACGCCCTGCTCCCGCAGACCCATCCAGTGATAGTAAAGAAAAACTGCGACTGCGAGACCCAGCGGCACCGCGGCCGTCATGGTGGGCGATTCAAATCCTGGAATGATCGCCGATCAGATTCATGAACAAGAATGAAAATAAAGACCGCCCCGAAGAAAGGCAGCATACTTTCTGACCGTGCTCCACCGCGTCATCCGCCTGACCCGATCACGAAGTTATAGATCGCTTCGAACGTCAACTGCAGTTTGCCGGGGTGTTCTACCGAGAGCCGTGAGCGCAGCATCGCGAACAGCACCAGGATGATGGCCACCACCAGAAGTTCCATGGTGAGCCAGTTTTCCCAGGGATGCGCGGGGTCCGCGGGAGGCTTACCAATGGCGTTTAAGAACGCGTCCAGCGGCCCCGCCAAAAAGCGATTAAACAAAACGGTAGGCCAGAGTTCTACTTCAGCTTGCATAGATTAGTTCGTAAATGATTTCGAGGACTACCGCCGCGCCCGAAACCAGCAGCCCCAACGCCGCGGCAGCTAGGTTTAATCCAAGAAACTTGATTATAACCCAGGCTCCAGCCACGATGGCGACCAGCCTGAGAACGTAAAGGGCCGGATTCGGTTTCTTGGGATTGGGTCCCAGCGCATCCACCACGTGGCGCCAACTGCGAAAGCTAACGTAGGAGATTGCGGCGCCGATAAAGAATGCAAACCCGCTCGATAAGCCCTTCCAGATAGCCGCGCCAATGGCCCCTGCCAACCCGAGCGCCAGAATGATCCAGCCGATGCGCCGGACCACCCGCTCGTAGAACCCGGAGTCATTTGCCTGGATCATCCTTACTCAACTCGCGGAACAGGTCGATCATGCCCGCGGCCACGCCGAGCAGCAGAAAGATGATTTTGAGGAAGCTGGTATGGAAGACTTTATCGAGCCCATATCCGACCCCGAAACCTACCAGCGTGGCGGCGGGCAGAATGAATATCATGCCGTAGTACTTGCCCAGTTGGACGGAAAGACTGTCTTTGCTAGGCATGCGCCGCTCGCTTGCGTTGCAGAATGGCCGGCGCCTGCTCGGCGGTCTCCTTCACCAGGAAACCCATCTTCGGATGGCTGGGCGTAATGTCGGGCTCCAATCCAAATTCCTCCAGCGTTTCGGTGGTGGTCGGGCCGATGGATGCGATCACCATGCGGCGCAAGTGCACTAGCATCGGTTCGGTGCGCCGCTCTTCGGCCGCGATGCGGAACAGGTGCGGGATCTGAATGGATGTGGTGAACATCGCGACGTCGGCCTTACCCTCCGCAATCCGGTGCACCGCTTCTCGCAGCGGCGCGGTATCCTCCGGCAGGTCCCATTGATAGACGCGCACGGGCGTCACGTCAGCACCGCGCGCGCGCAATGCTTCCAAAAGCTCGAGATTCGATTTGCCGTACTCCTGCACGGCGATACGTTCGGTCCTTCCGGCCATCCAGCGCGACGAGAAGCTCGCGCCAGGTGTTGGGTTCGGGCGCGGCGACCGTCACTGGAACCTGCATCTCGCGCAGCGCGGCCAGGGGCTTGGGGCCTCGCGCGGCCACCGCGATCTTCCGCAGCGCTTCCGCGAACTGCTCCTGGGGATAGCGCGCCGCCAAAACTTTGTGAAGCGCGCGCGTGCCGACACCCGTGAGAAAAATCATCAAATCGAACTCGCCGCGAAACAGGCGTTCGGCGAATTCGAACGCTTCCGGATTGTTCTCCAGCGGCGCTTCCCGCATGGAAGGCGCGACAAACGGATCTCCGCCTTGCCTGCGAATCAACTCGCCCATTTCGGTGGCGCGGCGGCTCTCAAACGAGATCACGCGCAAACCATCGAAGGGCATCAACTCCAGATTATCAGTCGCCGGATGACGTCTTCTGTTTCGCCTGTTCTTTTTCGTATTGCTTCAGCACGCGATTGACGTACTGAATGGTCTCGGGATACGGCGGGATGCCGTTATATTTGTCCACCGCCGCGGGTCCGGCATTATACGCCGCCACGGCTTTGGACACCTGGTGGGGATCGTTCTCGTACTTCTGCAGCAGATCGCGCAGATACTTCGCGCCGGCTTCGGCGTTCTGCTCCGGATCGCGCGGGTCGGCGTCGAGCTGGGCCGCGGTCTTTGGCATGAGCTGCATCAGACCGATAGCGCCCTTGGGCGACACCGCGTCTTCGCGATAACCCGATTCAGCCCGCGCAATGCTATGCACGATGGCAGGCGGCAGGCCGGCGTGAAGCGCGGCACGCGTGACCAGTTGTTGTGGGCTAAGCTCTACGCGAGCCGGGGCTGGGGAAGGTGGCGCGGGCGCTTCCGGAGCCGGGGCTTGCGCCGTATATTCTTCCTGCTCAAACGCGGCGACGGTGCTGGCCTGAATTTCGATCACGCCCTGGCTGGTCTGGAGCCGGATCACCGGCCCGTCGGCGGTATGGCTATCGGCATGGAGACGAAAGCCGTTAGAGAGCACGACGAACTCGCCAGCTTGCGCCGCGAGCGCAACCGCAACAAAACACAGTAACAGCTTCATTGGGCGATGAGCCACCCGGCCAATTTGGTCACAACACTATTTTGACGCATTTCGGGCCCCGCGCGTTGAGTAGCGCGTTAATCTAATCGTTAGCCATGGCCTACCCATTTGCTTCCCTGGTTTTCACCCCGGTCGTCAAGGCACTTCAGGAGAAATACAGCAGCCGGTTGACCTACGCGAAGCGGGAAGAATCTCGTTTTACGCCGAATGGGCTGGGGCCGGATGAAGAGGGCTTCCTGGCCGAGTGCGACAGCTTCTACATGGCGAGCATCGGCGAGACCGGCTGGCCATACATTCAGCATCGCGGCGGTCCCAAAGGATTCCTCAAGATGCTGGACGAGCACACCATCGGCTTCGCGGATTTCCGGGGCAATAAGCAGTACGTCAGCACCGGGAACTTGTTGACGAACGACCGTGTGGCCCTCATTCTGGTGGACTATCCGCGGCAGGCACGGCTGAAGATCCTGGGACGCGCCAAGATATTGGAAGCCGCTGACGCAAAGGACTGGATCGAAAGGCTGCGCGACCCCCGGCTACGACGCCGCCATCGAGCGGGTGTTCACTATCCACGTGGATGCCTTCGACTGGAATTGCCAGCAGCACATCAAGCCCCGGTTTACCGAAGAGCAGATCCGCAATGTTCTGGCCCCGTTTGAGCAGCGAATGCAGGAGCTTGCGGAAGAAAACGAGAAGCTTCGCTCGGAACTCGCGGCCAAGCAGTAGGACGCCTCTTCAATCCGAGATGGCCAATTCGCCGGGAACAATCGGACGGGTTCTTGGGAGCACCCCGCGCCGCGCAAGAATGCCGCAGAACGCGAGAAGTCCGGTGAACACCACCAGCTTCACCGAGTCGGCTGCGCGCGTGTGGGGTAGCACCTTCCACATGAGCCCCAGCACCGGCTGCGCGATGCACGAGGCCCACACCGCGCCGTAGAAATAGCGCCGCTCATGACCCTCGCCTTTCGTCGACGCCTTGACGCGCGGCAGCAAACCCAGCGCGCCCAGGACCCACAGCGCGATGGCCAGCGGAAAGTAACCGTACTCGTAGATCTGTTTCAAGCGCCAAGCGCCGGTAATCACCGCCACGGCGAGCCCGGCGAAATTGAGCACCGCGAACGTGATCACGATGCTCCAGGCGAAGGTGTAGCAGATGCGGCGATACAGTGGATTCGGCTTGTCCTCCACGAACCGGATGATGTAAGGCCGCGGTTCCACGCCGGGCAACCGGCCGCGCAGCGCCGCAAGTCCTGTTCCCAGGATCACCAGGCCGAGCCAGATCAGCTTGCGCCGGTCAAAGCCGCGCTCGAACAGGTCGAACGTCGAGGGACCGGGCGCAATGAAAAAGACGAAAATCCAGATTGGCCAATGGGCCAGCCGGTATGCCGGTTTATTGCGGTCGCGCAGCTTACGGCCGCTGGCAAGTTCGACTCGCACGGCTCACAAGGCCGGTTACTGTCCCGCCGGTTTCGCTGGCGCCGCCGGTTTCGGAGCGGATGTAGTCGCGGGGGCCTTGGGAGCTGGAGCCGAAGTAGTCGGCGCCGGAGCGCTGCCTCCCGTCGTGTTCTTGTCGTATAGCTCGATGATCTCTTTGGTGATGTCGACGCTGGGGGAAGCGTACAGCACCGGCGTCTGCGGGGAACTCACGTCCACCACCATGGTGATGCCGTTGTCGCGGGAATACTTCTCGATGACCGCCAGAATCTTTTGTCCAAGTTGTTGCAGGAGTTTTTGCTGATCGGCTTCCAGATCCGCCTGCGCATCCTCCACTTCGCGCTGCAAGGTCTTCTTCTTGGCCTCGATATTTTTATAAAGATCGTTTTTGGCCGTGTCGCTCAAGGTATTCGAACCCTTGTTGAGCTGATCCTGCAAAGCGTTTATTTCGTTTTGCTTTTGTTCCAGTTCCTTTTTCTTGGGCGCGGTCTTGGCATTCAATTCGGAGGCCGCCTTCTGGCCGTCCTTGGTGCTGATGATGGCCCCTTGAATGTTGATGACCGCGAATTTGCCCTGCTGCGCCTGGGCCGTCAATGTCACAGCCAATGCGAGCACCGGCCACAGAAATACCTTGCTTTTCACAGTGAGACTCCTAATCTCGAAAATCATTCTATTCTATCCAATCCGCCCGGCGTTAGAACGTCCGTCCAACCGTGAAGCGGAACATGGCCGAGCGCTCGACGCTATACGGCAGCACCGCTCCGATGGAGCTGATGGCGTTGTTGTAGGTGGCCGTATTCGGGAAATACGATTTGTCGGCGACGATCGGCGCCGTGAGAGTGCCTTCGAAGCGGGTGGGATTATAGGCCCAATAAACCCGGAATGGGGCGTTCACCACCGGCATCAAAACCTGCAGCTCCACGCCAGTGGAAGTACGTATCGTCTGGGAGCCTGGCTGGATGTAAGCTTTGCCGGTGAAGCCAGCCTCCGGGAATTCTGCATTCAGTTGATCCAGCCGTCCCGGATTGAGGTGGAGCTGCGAAGGGAAAATCAATTTGTCCAGGCCGGCGTCGGCGAAAAGCGCCAGCGTTACCGGCCCAACGATCGGAATCCGGTACTCGAAGTTTCCAACCACGCTGGTGTCGCCTCCTGGGAAAGTGACCTGGTAGGAAGGAACCGTCATGGTCACTGGGACGCCTTTCTGTGTGCGGAGCGTGCCGTCGGCGTTATAGACCTGAACGGACGCAACGTCGCTGGGCAGGTAGACGATCGGGCTGATGGTCCAAATGTTGAAGCCGCGCACATCGTTCTCGCCGCCCATGAAGTAACGCGAGAAGGGAGGGGCAGTTTTGCCTCCGAACCCGGTGATGACGCGCGCCGAGAGATGCATCCCGATCACGTGACCCTTTTTCAACCCGGGATGGAAATACTTCGCGTCGAACGTCGGCTGAATGGTATTGACGTTGCCGCCAAGTTCGGTGCCGGAGAACGCCAATGCGAAGTACAACTCTCGCCCGCCGGTTGGATTGATGGGATTGTTGATGCTGTTGTAGGTGTAAGACGGCGTGACGGTGCTGGTGCGAATGCCGCTCAGCTGATTAGGCCCGCCTACGCCCTCGAAATCGATGTAAGTGAAGTAGTTGTCGGCTGCCGTGGTCAGAGTCTTCACGTTGGAAATGTTGTAACCGTAGGTCAGCCCCACGCGTGCGAAGCTGCGCTTCAGCGGATAGGAAACGAACACCGTGCCGCCGTAGCCGTTCTGGATGTAGTTCAGCAGGTTCTGCGTGCCGAGCGAGTTGTAGTAGCCGATCAGGTTGGTCCCCGCCAGGATGGAGGCTTCTTGCGCCTGGTTGTAGTCGTAACGCTGGATATATAGCGTGAACCCGGTCTGGACGGCATGGTCGAACAAATACGGCTCGGTGAATCCGAACTGGACCTGGCGCAGGCGGGTGCCGAGCTGCGAGCTGAGACTTAAGGTTTCGCCCAGTCCCAGAAAATTGTTAGTGGAATACGAAGCCCCGATGAAACTGCCGGCGATTCCCGAAACGCCGCCGTTCAATTGGATGGAGTTTTTGCCGCGTTCCTTCACCTTGAGCGTGATATCCACCGTGTTGGTCTTGGTGTCGCGCTTGATGTCGGCCGCGTCTTCCGCCTTCAACGGCTCGAAGTAACCCAACTGATTCAAGCGCAGGATGCTCAATTCCCACAGGCGATTATTAAAGATCTGGCCTTCGTCGATCAGCAACTGGCGCCGGATCACTTTATCGCGCGTAGTGGTGTTGCCCGAGAAATCGATGCGCCGCACGAAAAACTGCTTGCCTTCATCCACCGACAGCGACATGTCCATGAGCCCGCTGTCGGGCATCGGATCGAAGGACGGCTCGGCCACAAAATCGATGAAGCCGAAATCGCCATACAGCTTGCGCATATTCTCCAGGCCCTTGCGGAGCTTGGCGGTAGAGAACACGTCGCCTTTGGACATCGCGAACAGAGGCGTCATCAAAGCTTCGGGAGTGCGGAAGAACTTGACACCCGTGAACGTGATGTTGTTCAGGTGATAGAGCTTGCCTTCCTCCAACGTAACGTTCACGTCGGCCACGGTGCCCGGCTTGTTGGGGTGGATGAGCGGAATATGCATGCCCTGCCCGCCGGTCTTGCGCATGGTCACCGTGGAGTCTGTCACGCGCGCGGTGAAGTAGCCGTGTTCCTGATAGAACACCTGCACGCGGCTCTTGTCTTCTTCCAGCTTGCTCGGATCGTAGGTCTTGGCGAACAGACTCTCGAACAGAATGGAATGCGGGATACCGATGGGATGCAGGTTCTTCATCGCGCGAATCACATCTTTATCGCTGAACACAGTGTTTCCTGTGATATCGATATTGCCCACCTTGACCTTGGGACCTTCGTTGATTTTGAACGTGATCTCAAGCGACGACGGAGGAACGCGGCGGATTTGCGGGTCCACGGTAGCGGACAGATGCCCGTGCTCAGCCAACAGATCGAGCAGCACGTTCTTGGCGCGCTGCACTTTGTTCGGATCGTACTGCGACTCGACCACCAGGCCGACCTTTCTGTCCTTGAATCGATCCAGAATGTCGGAGACGCTGACGGACTTGTTGCCTTCGTACTTGATGGTGCGAACTACCGGCCGCTCCACCACCACGAAACGGATGATCCAGCCTGTCCTTGCCCGGCTCGCGCTCGATGCGGATGTCGTCGAAACGCCCGCTGTTCCACAGCGCCATAAAGTCCCGATGCAGGCTGTCTTCCTCGAACCGGTCGCCCTTCTTGGTGAAGATCAGGGCTTGTAACGTATCTTGCCGAACGCGGCGCGCGCCGCGGAACTCGATAGCCTCGATGATATTCTCCGGGGCTGTCCGGGCCTGGTGACGCGAGATCGGTTCCTGCGCCGCGCGGAGGAGGCGCCGGCTGTACAGGCTGCACGGGTTTCGGCGCTTCTGCTGGAGTCTGCGGCACCGTCTCAAAGGGATTCGGCGGTTTCGGCGGTGGTTGCTGTTGCTGCTGATTCTGAGCCGCGGCTTGCCAAGCGCCGATGCCAAAAAGGAGGACAGCGGAGCAGAGCGACAGGGGCTGGCAGGCGGCCGAGCCTGTGAAACATCATCGAGACGGGTTCCTTTCCACTCTGCGGCGTACCTTTCCGACACGACGCGATTTCCGGAGTGGTTTCATCCCAGGCCGGAGCGGCGCCTTTAGCGAACGCTTTATTTTAGCTGATGTTGGGGGAGCGAACTAGTGTGCCGCCAAGGCTACAGCGGGCGGCTCGCGCACAGGCTTGGGCGGTGCACCCGGACAAAGGCTAAGGGTGGCGGGTGCCGTTGGCGACAATGCCCAGAATGTTGTCTTGGCCCAAAGATCCGATCGCGCGGCCCATCGAATCCAGGCTGGTGGCGCCGATCCGGGTGACCAGCAGCGTTCCATCGGCCAGCGCCGCCAGAAGATTGGCATCGGAGGCAACCAGCAACCCCGGGCTGTCCAGCAGAACCCAACGAAACGCGTTGCGCAAACGGTCCATCAGCCGACGCACCTCCTTCAAGTGCAGCAGCTCCAACGGGTTGATCACCGCTTGCCCGGCCGGCATCACGAAAAGATTGCTGTTCCCGATTCTTCGCAGGGCCTCATGCAGGTGGGCATTTCCAAGCAGATAGTCGCTGATCCCTGGAGCACGGTCGATCCGAAAAACGGTGTGCAGAACGGGGTTGCGGAGGTCGAAGTCACACAGCAGCGTCGGGTTGTCGGCCAATTGAGCTTCCGCCAGCGCCAGATTCGCCGCGGTGAACGATTTGCCGTCCCCCGCCGACGGGCTGGTTACCAGCACGGCCTGGATCACGCGCGTCGCTTGTAATTGCTCCAGCCGCGTCCGAAGGGTGCGGAACTCTTCGCCCGGAGTTTCCGCGCGCAATGGCGCGGCCGGCACCAGTTCCAAATCCAGCTCAACGGGCGCGTCCGCCAATGTGGTTGCGACAGCGGCGGTTGCGACCGCGGAATTTCTGCTCATTGTTTGCCTTCCTCTACAGCCTGCTGAGATAGTAGTGCGCAACGGAAGCGGACATGATCGCGACACCGGCAAGGCTGGTGGCTGACCACTTGAGCCAGGCCGCGCGCCTGCGCCGGCGCACCATCTCCGGCCCTTCAAACAACGGAATGCTGCCGAGAACCGGAAGCCCAGAGTACGCGTTGAGGTCCTTCACATTCCTGGGCGCGCTGGTGCGCAGTTCCCGTAGACCCGCCAGGCATAAGCCCAGCAAAAAACCAACACCCGTCCCCACCGCCACCATCAGCGCCCGCTTCGGCCGGGCCGGGGTTTGGGGCAGCGACGGCGGGTCCAGTTGTTCCAGACGCTCGCCCTGCTGGCGATTCTGGAGCGCGGTGGACAGGGCCGAGCTATTCACGCGCCGGTCCAAATCCTCGTAATCCTTCTTCGCCAGATCCCGGTCGCGAATCAGCTCGTCATACTCCCTAATCCCTACCGGCGTGCTCTCAATCCGCGCCTCATAGTTCCGAATTGCGCTCTCCAATTGCACGCCTTGTTTGCGATAGTCTTCCATCTCGACGCCTTTGGCGAGAATGAGCCCCTGGGTCCTTTGCGACTCGGCGTCCAACTCGCGTTGTTCGCGCAGAAATTGGGCGCTGGCGGGCCGGGGCGCGGGATTATCCGGCTTACCGGTTTCCTGCCTTAGCCCGGAGTCTTGCTTAAGGATGACCTGGCGCTCCATCCGTGCGGCTCCCAGCAAGTTCACCAGCCGCTGCACATCGGGATGGGTCTCCTTATAACGCTCGCGCGCTGTGACAAGGGAATCTTCGTACTGCTCGATTTCGTGATCCTTCTCGGTCAATTTATCGTTGCTGCGCTCGGCGGCTTGCTCGGGAGCGCTCGGATCCTTGAGCGACGCCAACTGATCGCGATAAATCCGGAGCTGATTCTCGTACAGCAGGCGCTCCTGGTTCACCCGATTCATGGCCATGTTCAGATTCAGCTTCTGCGCTTCGAGCGCGGCCAGCTCCTGATAGTTGTTCTGCTGCTCTTCCGGCAGACGGCCGATGTTTTGCGCCCGGAATACGCTGAGCCGCTGCTCCAGCTCATCCAGTTTCTTCTTCGATTCCTCCCAGCGGTCCTGAAGAAACTGCGTGGTGGACACGGTCTGTTGCGAGACTTCACGGACATTCTCTTCCAGAAACCGGCCCACCAGGTCCGTGGCCACTTTTTGCGCGGTGAATCGCTCGCTATAGGCGAACCGGATCTCGAACGCGGGATATTGCTGGGTATCCCTCTGGCCGGCGTTCAAACTCTGCCGCACCGGGAGCACCTGGATGTCGTTCTGCTTCATTTCTTCGATGACGTCGTCCAGCGGCATTCGCGCCAGTTTGCGCTTATACAAGCCGTGGGTGTTGATGATATTGGTGAGCGTTGCGCGATCGAGGATCAGTTGCACCAGCGCGTTCACGCGCCCCTGAATATCCTGGTTGGTGTTGGCCGGCACGAAGCTTTCCGGCACCTGCGGAGGCGCCACGCGAATGGTGGCCACCGAGATGTATGTATCCGGCCACAGAAAGGCCACAACCACCGAAGCCACTAGCGCCGCGAATAGCGGACCAAGGATCCAGCCCTTGTTCCTGCGCAGAATGTCGGCGTAGTCGTCCAGGTCGAGCTGGCGTCCGTTGTTCGGTGATTGTTCTTCCATCAGCATGATCGGGTCACGGAAAATTTCTAATTAGGGCACGATGATATGGTCGCCGTTCTCCACCGCGATGTTTTGCTCCAGGTGCTTGCCCCTGGTGACTTCTTTGTAGTTGAAGTGACGGACCTGGCTACCTCGCAGCACGCGGATCTTCTTGGTATTGGCAAATTCGCGAAAACCGCCGCCCCGGCTGAGCGCTTCCAGTACGGACGTGGGAGTCACCAATGCGAATGAGCCGGGCCGGTTCATTTCACCATCAATGTAGAACTTCTTGCTGCGGACTTCCGTCACGAACACGTTGACATCCGGATTGTTCAGATACTGCGTCAGCAGCTGTTTCAACGCCGCAGTTAATTGCAAGGGGCTCTGCCCGGCGGCCCGCACCTCGCCGATCAGAGGCATGGTGATTTTGCCATCCGGCCGTACCGCTACGGGCAGTGTGAAGTCGGGCTCCCGCCAGACCCGGACAAACAGCAGATCCTCCGGGCCAATCTGGTATTTGCCGGGATCCACCGGCGCGGCGACCGATGCATCGAGCGGTTTGGCCAAATCCGGCTTAACGTCCGCAGCCGCCGTCCCCAAGGCTGTTGCCAACAGGCTAATAGCCAATAGCCGCATTTGTTCGCTTGCTCCTTACCCGAAGGTCTCTTACAGTAAGTAAGGTTCATTCAGATGAGATACTTTCTCGCAAAAACTGACCCCGAGACCTATTCCATCGATCAATTGGAGAAGGAAAAGAGAACAACCTGGGACGGAGTGAACAATCCGCAGGCCGTTCGCGCCATCCGCGAAATGCGGCCCGGCGACAAAGTGTTCATTTATCACAGTGGCGGCAATTCGGCCGTAGTGGGCTTGGCCAAAGTGGTTTTGGAGGGCCGGGACGATCCCAAGAATCCGAAATCCGCCGTGGCCGACTTCGAGTTTCTCGGCCGCATCGACCCTCCGGTGACCCTGGCCGAGATCAAGCAGTCGAAGCAATTCGACGATTGGGCGCTGGTGCGCCAGGGGCGCTTGTCCACCATGGCCGCGCCCGAGAATTTCGTCGAATGGATGCGGAAGAAGCTTCCAAAAGCGAGGATCTAATCGCCACAGATGAACACGGATCAACGCAAATCGGTGTTCATCTGTGTTGATCTGTGGCCAGCTCCTTCTTGAGTAGCTCCCAACTCCGAGCCGTCGACGTGTTCCGGACGCACGCCGATGCCGACCGCATGTCCCATCACGCGCTGCAACCCCGGCAGGTGCGCCACAGCCTTCAGTTGCCAAGGAGCTTTCAGAGGACGGTCGCCAGTCTCAAACACTCGCTCAAACAGCTTGTGAGCGTTCACCTGGACCGCTTGCGTCAGCCGGGTTGGAAACTCGCGCCGCTGTTGCACTCGGGCCAGCATCGCTTCCGTCACACGCCCCTGCCGCAGTGGCGCGGCCAGTAAATTTGCAGTCGCCACCGCATCCTGGATGGCCAGATTAATTCCGACACCACCCGCGGGCGACATGGCGTGCGCGGCATCGCCGATGCACAACAAACCCGGAAGATGCCACTTGCGCAGCCGGTTGATCTGAACGGTGAGGAGCTTAATCTGGTCCCAACTTTCGAGTTCTTGCGCGCGATTGCCCAGGTAGGGCGCAATCCGTTTGACCGTCCGCTGAAACGCGTCCAAACCTTCGCGCTTGATCTGATCGAAAGAGCCCTTGCGAATAATCAGCCCGGCTTGAAAATAGTCGCCGCGGTTGATCAGGATCAGGGCTTTTCCGTAATTGATGTTCCCCAGTACCTGTTCGGGATCGCCCGCTCGGCGCGAAATGCGAAACCACAGCACATCAATCGGCACTCCGAACTCTTGCACCTGGAGACCCGCCGCTTGCCGTATCGTCGAATGCCGTCCGTCGCACCCCACCACTAGCCCGGCCTGGATGTAAACCGGCCCCTCGGGCGATCGCGCTTCCACTCCGATGATGGTTTCGCCGTCCCGGAGCAAGTCGACAGCCTCGTATTGCATCCGCAGTTGGAAGCCCGGGAATAGCTTCGCGCGAGTGGAAAGAAAATTCAGAAAGTCCCATTGCGGCATCAGAGCGACAAACTTGCAGCGGGTGGGTAGATGGGTAAAGTCGGCGGCCTTGATAACGAAATCGCCCACTAGTCCGCCCACCGAACTCAGTTCCTGGTGTGGGAGTTTGAGGAAATCCTCCAGCAACCCCAGCTCATGCATTACCTGTAGCGTGGATGGATGCACGGTGTCGCCGCGAAAATCGCGAAAGAAGTCGGCGTGCTCCTCTAGGACCATCACGTCCACGCCCACCCGCGCCAGCAGATACCCCAACATCATGCCCGCTGGTCCACCGCCTACAACACAACATCTGGCTTGAAGTGATTCCATTGGCAGTAAAGCCCCAGCCCGTGGCGCCAGTCAACCGCCCGTCAACCCATGATATCTTCAATCCTTTGAATCTACTTCACCTCTTCGATCTCTCCTTCGCCGGCCGTCGCGACCACCCTGCTCTGGAATTCGAAGGCTCTCACTACACTTTCGGCGACATCGACGCGCGTAGCAATCGGCTGGCTCAGCTGCTCGCGCGGCGCGGGCTGAAAACCGGCGATCGGCTTTGCGTGTACCTGGCCAACTGCATTGAACTGATCGACCTGTATCTCGCCTGTGTCAAGCTGGGCGTCATTTTCGTCCCCATCAACATCCTCTACCGCGAGCGCGAGCTGGCGCACATCCTCACTGACGCAGAGCCAGTGGCCATTGTTTCCGCGACCGCATTTCCCAGCCCGGCGCCCATCTGGAATCCGTCCGATCTTACGCGCGAAGCTGCCGCCTTACCGAACGAAAGGCCACGAATTTTTCTCGACGGCGACGCTCCCGCCGGCATCATCTATACTTCCGGCACCACCGGCGTGTCCAAAGGCGCGATTCTCACGCACAACAACATGGCTGCGAACGCGCTGAATCTGCTGGCCTGCTGGCAAATCTCCAGCGCCGATCGTTTTCTGCTCTCGCTGCCGCTCTTCCACGTGCATGGCCTGGGCAACGGACTGCATTCCTGGCTCATCAGCGGATGCCGCATGCGTCTGCTGGAACGCTTCGAGCATCAAAAAGCCGCGGCCGAGTTCCTCGATTTCCGCCCGACGCTGTTCTTCGGCGTCCCCGCGATGTACGTCCGGCTTCTCGACCTGCCGCCGGAGCAAGCGCGCGAAATCGGCGCCTTCGTCCGGCTGTTCGTCTCCGGCTCCGCCCCATTGCCGGCCCAGATCTTTGAAGAATTCCGCGAGCGCTTCGGTCACTCGCCGCTGGAGCGCTACGGCATGAGCGAAACGCTGATGAACATCAGCAACCCTTACGTTGGGGAGCGTCGTCCGGGGAGTGTCGGTCTTCCTTTGCCCGGGGTTTCGGTGCGCTTGCTCGATCCTGAAGGAAGCCCGGTCTCCGATGGAGAGGTGGGCGAAGTGCACCTCAAAGGTCCCAACATTTTCGCCGGCTACTGGCGCCGCGACGAAGCTACCCGCGCGGCTTTTGCCGGCGATTATTTCCGAACGGGCGACATCGCAACTCGATCCCCCGACGGCTACTACACTTTGTGCGGCCGCAAGAGCGACCTCATCATTTCAGGCGGCTTCAATATCTATCCCCGGGAGATCGAGGAGTTCCTGCAGGAGCAGGACGGCGTCGCCGAAGCAGCGGTGGCGGGCGCGCCCGATCGCGTGCGTGGCGAAGTTCCGGTGGCCTATGTAGTGGTAACGCGCGACATCAATCCAGGGGATCTTGAAGCCATCTGCCGGCAGAAGCTCGCGTCCTTCAAAGTGCCGCGCTCGTTCATCCTGGTGGACAAGCTGCCGCGCAACGCGCTGGGCAAAGTTCAAAAGCATCTTCTGCCGAAGGAATAGCTTTTAGAATAGAAGTTGACCCCTCCGTCGACCCAGGCCACTTCCCCGCCGCCGAGCAGCACCTGGACCCCACTGCTCTACACCTGGTTCCGCTGGCTGTGGATCGCATCGGTGGTGTCGAACATCGGCACCTGGATGCAGAACGTCGGCGCGGCCTGGTTGATGACCGAGCTGGCGCCATCGGCGCTGCTGGTGGCTCTGGTACAGACCGCCACCAATCTTCCGGTCTTCCTGCTGGGCGTTCCCGCCGGCGCCGCGGGCGATCTCTTTGACCGGCGCAAGCTGCTCCTGATAACGCAAGGCTTGATGCTGGCTGCGGCCGCAGTGCTGGGAGTGATGACGCTCGCCGGATCCACCGGGCCATGGACTTTGCTGTGGCTGACCTTCGCGCTGGGCCTGGGCGCAACCATGAACGGCCCCACGTGGCAGGCCATCATGCCCGATCTGGTTCCCCGAGCGGAGCTGCCCGCCGCCATCGCTCTCAATTCCGTGGGCTTCAATCTGGCGCGCGCGGTGGGTCCGGCGCTGGGAGGCGCTGGTGGTGGCGGCCATCGGAGCGGGCGCGGCGTTCATCCTGAACGCCATTTCCTTCGTCGGCGTGATGATCGTGCTCTATTTGTGGCGTCGCGACGCTGAGCAGCAGCCTCAGCCGCTTTCCACCGAAAGCGTGGGAGCGGCCATGTGGGCCGGAATGCGCTACGTGCGATTTGCGCCGCCCATCCACTCCGTGCTGCTGCGGTCTGGCAGCTTCATCATTTCGGCCAGCGCGTTATGGTCGCTGCTGCCGCTGGTGGCGAAGGTGGAACTGCATCGCGACAGCACCGGCTACGGCGTGCTGCTCGGCTGCCTGGGCGTTGGCTCCATCCTGGGCGCGCTGATGCTCCATCGACTGCGCCAGATGTTCTCGCCCGACACCATCGTTACCGCCGCGGTGGCGCTATTCGGCGCGGTCAACGTGCTGCATGGCGTATCTGGCGAGCTATGGCGCCGTGGCTCTTGCGCTGGTCGTCACCGGCGTCGCCTGGATGACCGTCAACTCCACGCTCACCACCGCGACGCAAACCTCGGTGCCAGCCTGGGTACGCGCTCGCGCACTGGCCGTTTATCTATTGGTATTTCAGGGCGCGATGGCGCGTGGGCAGCGTGATTTGGGGCGCGGTTGCAACGCGCATCGGACTGCGCACACACATTTCTGTGCGCCGGCATCGCTCTGCTTCTCGCCGCCGCTGCCACATTCCGGCTGCGGTTGGCGGGACTGCGCGAGCTGGACACTCGTCCGTCCGGGCACTGGCCGGAACCAATCCTGGTGGTGGAGCGGCATGAGGACCACGGGCCGGTGCTGGTGACGGTGGAATACTTGATCGATCCCGCCAGCGCCCGCGATTTCGCGCACGCCATGCAACCGATGCGCAGGATCCGCCGCCGCGACGGAGCCATTCGTTGGGGACTTTTTGAAGACGCCGCCACGCCTGGCCGCTATATCGAAACATTCGTGGTGGAAAGCTGGGCCGAGCATCTGCGCCAGCACGAGCGCGTGACCATCTCCGATCGCGAAGCAGAAGCGCGGGCCTTTGCCTTTCATCAAGGCGACGACCCGCCCAAAGTTACGCACTGGATCGCAAGTGCTTGAGTTACTTACTCGAACTGCGCGGGCACCAGATTCTCGTCTTCGTTCAGCTTGCGCCACTCCTTGGCGGTGACGAAGCCGATCTTCTGCCGCTTGGAATCCGACTGCAGCACCCACGCGATCTCTTTCATCGCCCACAGCGACGGCTGCGTGCGATCGATATAACGGTTGCACTCCGTAACGCGCATCCGGATCGGTTTTTCCATCAGCGAGCAGTGCACGTACTCCTCGCTGTCGGCCGGACCGCGCATCACCACGCCGTTGGAGCAGGAATCGCACAGACGGGGGGCGTCGACGGACCGGGTGCCTTGAAAGACTTTGATCGTGGGTCATAAAATTCCTCCTTCCGCGCACCAGGCAAGGGCGCTTGTTAGAGAGTTTGTTGACGCGGGAAGAGCTTAGTAAACCAGGAAGGTTGAGAGGCAGCCCGCGGAGATTGCGAATCGATGGTCAGAATGCAATGCGGGCGCCTCCTTCGTAGAATTAGGGACTCGATTAAAATACCATGCGACGGCGCGATCCGCCAAGCAACTTTTGATTAATTTTATTAACCACCCACGGCGAGTGGTCCACTCCCTTACGGTCGTGATTCAGTAGCGTGTTGGGTTTATTGAGCCGCGCGCGTGAGCAAGCGGTCTTTCGGAACTTCTGTCACTACGGGTGAATGTTCAACGTGACGTTCGATTGCGCGGCGACTCCGCCGATGGTGACCGTCACCGGGACCGTCGCGCCGGTGGCGCTGCCCAGGGGGACCACAACGTTGATCTGAAGAACGCCGATGATGGAGCCTGGAACCACACCAGCGTAGGAGACTCCCAGGCTGGCGTCCACGCCTCCAATGTTGACGGTGGGCAGCGGCGAGATCTGCGGAAGCGGAGTAAGGCCAACCGGAATAATATAGCCGGTGTTGGTGATTCCCGCCAGCGGCGACGGGTTGTAGTTGCCCTCACCGGTGAGATAGAGGCTGACCGTGTCGCCGATGTGGGCCGGATTGGTGGCGCTGTTCAGCGTTACCAGCCCTGACGTGGCGCCGGTGTTGATTGCCGCGGCTTCGCCCACGCCCGAGCCATCCGCGGTAAAGATTCCCGGAGCAGTGGGGGCAATGGTCACGGTGGCAGCGGCGGGCGGATTGGCGCCGTTGAAGATTACCACGTTTTGTCCTGAGCCAAGCGCCGATTCATAGGGAACCTGCACCGTCACCTGGCCGGCGCTGACGTAGAGGATCGGCGCGTTCAACCCGCCGATGGTCACCGTCACATTGCTGAGATTTGTATCTGCGTAACCCGCGGTAGTGGCCATCGTAGCGGGAATTGCCGGGCCGATACTGGAGCCGAACATGGTGACCAACTCCCCTGGGCTGATGGTGGCGCTGGCATAACTGGCCGCGCTGAACACGCCGAAAATAGTAGGGACATTCGCTACCGTCACCGCCGCGGGAGCCGAACTTCCCCCCGGCGCGGGATTGTCGACCATTACGTTGAGCGTTCCCCCTTGGGATAGTAGAGCGGCCGGAACCACAGCCTGCAAGGCCGACGGGCTTAACAGCGTGCTGGCGAGCGGCGCCGACACTCCCTGCACCGTAACTACGGTGGCCGTATAAAAGCTGGTCCCCCGAATTGTGATGGTCTGCGGCCCCGCGTTCTCCGGAAGCACCGGCGGCCAAACGCTAGTGATGGTGGGCGTGAGGCTATCTACCGTCAAAGTGACCAGGATGTTTTGCGATCTGGCAGTGACACTGGCGCCGGAAGCCACCACCGTAATGTTGGCCGTATACGGCGTTAATTGCGGCGCCAGCGCGGCGGCATCCACGTTGACGGTAAGAGTAAGCAGGTCGCCCGGTAGCACGATGCCTACGGCCGGAGATACGCTCATCCAAGCGGCTCCGGAAGTAGCAGTGTAAGAAATGGGTGAGCCGTTGGTCGCGAGCGTTACGGTTTGCGCGAACGAAGGGCTGGGCGGCGCGGTGAATTGCAGCGAGGAGGGGCTCAACATCAAAGTAGAGGGTGGTGAAGTAACTTCCAGCGATACCGTCACCACCACCGGCGCCACCGCACCGGCCACCGTGATGGTGACTGCCGAAATATAAGTGCCCACGGCAAGGCTGGTAGGATTCACCTCAACGCCGAGAGAGGCGGGCAATATCCCGCTGTCCAGGCTCACCGTCAGCCAGTAGTCGGTGGGCGGTGTGGCCGTGGTAAACGTCGGCTTACCCGAACTGGCTTTCACAGCCACCAGTTGCGACCTCGGCAGGATCGCCGAGCCCGACTGATAAGTAAACGACAACGTGCCTGGAGTGGTGGTCACCGTCACCGTTTGCGCTTCGAGCACACAAGCCCCGATAGAAGCGATTAAGCATGCGATCAATATCTTGCCCACGCCCCGCTTATCGGCGGGAGAGTGCGGAATTTGAGGGACGCCGGGGGACGCAAACTTTCCGCAGCATGGTCAGTACAGTCTCATCGCGCTGGTTTTTCCCGCGATGTTCCAGGCTGACCACATTACGCCCATCCGACAGCTGGCCCTTATCGAGGATGGTTGACTCGGCATAAATCGTATCGCCGTGGAAAACGGGAAGGACGTGCCGGATGCCGGAATATTCCAGCGTCTCTGTGGCGCGCCCGCCTATGTCGGCTTGGCTCATGCCGATGACCAGACTAATGACAATCGGCCCTTCCACCAGCCTTTGGCCGTGCTGCGTCGCCGCTGCAAAGTGTTCGTCAATATGCAGCGGATGCTGGTTCATGCTCAACAGGCTGAACAGTGTATCGTCGAACTCGGTGATGGTGCGTCCGGGCCAGTGCCGAAAAGTCTGGCCCGGTTCTAAATCATCGAAGTAGCGGCCGTACTCGGACAATTCACGAAGATAGCACGAACTCTTATCGAGCCAGCCTGAGGCGCTTGAAGAAATACGCCGGTTACGTTTGCGTGACCATGGGCCGCGGCGCGAGATCGGGCGTTCCATGCTCTTCGTTCTTGTAAACGTAGGGCATCACCGCCACCAGCTCCCAGCCTTGTTCGGCGAGGTACTGCAGTTCGCGCTCCTCCACTTGGTGGTATTGCGCCGGCGACGTTTCGCGCGGCAGCACGGTTTTCACTTCGTAAGCCGGCCGCTCGAGGGGGCGCTCGCGCTGTTGCGCCCATAAAACAAGCGCAGCCGCCACGGCAATGCCACCCAGGAGCAAGCCTTGTCTCATCGACAATTCTGACGAAGCTGCGCCGTTAAACGTGTAGAAACTTTATCGCCAGTAGCCGCGATGATAGTGGTATACGCCGCGGCCGTAAGGATGATAATACGGTTCCACCCAAACATGACGTCCATGCGGCGGAACCAGCCAGCGTCCACCTACCCAGACCCAGGTACCGCCACTCCAGTCCCAATAGCCATTGGTCCACACAAAGCCTGGCCCCGGCGCTACTCCCACCGGACCAACCACCCGCGGCGCCGGCGGAGGACCCCCAACGCTGATGCCGACATCGACGCCCACGCGTCCAAACGCGCCCGGAGTGATAAACGACGTACCAATCGCCAATGCGACGGTGGCAAGTATTCTCTTGAATTTCATAATTCGCTCCTCGCCGCAAAAAGAAGCACGCCATTTGCCAAAACATAAATGTCTGAAACAATTAAATAAAGCCTGCGCGACGCAGGGAAGATTTTTCCAGTATCACCGTTACGAGGCCAGCACGTGACGCAACGTGGCCCAATATCCTGGGCCGACCCGGAACTGGCCATTCAAGGCGACGGGCGTCGATACAGAGCATCGCGGAGAGTAGCGCTTGCGTGATTCCCAGCGCGGGAACGCTCTTTGGAACAAGAGTTGCTGCAGAACGCACCAAATCGCGTAACCGCACCAGCGATAGATCACGTGAATGGACGTTGCGGTTTCAAACCAGGCAAGTGCGACAACGGAAACGGCGCAGCTGGCGAGCCACCACCGCCACGCAGCGACAGCGCCGCGCGCCATTCCGGTTCACTGCCGCCCACTGCATGGTTCTAGGGTAAACTAACTCTTTGACCCCATGAAAATTCACGAGTATCAGGCCAAGGCGATCTTGGCCAAGTACGGAGTCCCTGTGCCGCGGGGCGAAGTGGCGTTCACGGTGGACGAGGCGGAGGCGGCGGCCAAGAAAATCGGCGGCAGCGTGGTGGTCAAAGCGCAGATTCATGCCGGCGGGCGCGGCAAAGGCGGCGGCGTCAAGGTGGCGAAGGACGCGGCGGAAGCGGTGGAGATCGCGAAAAAGATGCTGGGCATGAGGCTGGTGACGCACCAGACCGGTCCGGAAGGGCGCATCGTGCAGCGGTTGCTGGTGGAAGAGACGCTGCCCATCGAGCGCGAGCTGTATCTCGGCATCGTGCTGGATCGCGCGCAGGGCAAGCCGGTGTTCATGGCGTCGGCGGCGGGCGGCATGGAGATCGAAGAGGTGGCGGCGAAGATCGCCCGAGCTGATTCTGAAAGAAGCGCTCGAGCCGGGCTACGGGCTGGCGCCGTTTCAGGCGCGCAGCCTGGCGTTCGGGATGGGCGTGGAATCGGAAAGCGCCACGCGGCGCGGTGGCCGCGATGATCGGCGCTGGCGAAAGCGTACGATGCGATGGACGCTTCGCTGGCCGAGATCAATCCGTTCATTGTTACCAAGGACGGCAAGGTGTACGCGCTGGACGCCAAGATCAATCTCGACGACAACGCGCTTTACCGGCACAAGGATTTGCTCGACCTGCGCGATCTGAACGAAGAAGATCCGCTGGAAGTGGAGGCGTCGCGCTTCGGCCTGAACTACATCAAGCTGGATGGCAATATCGCCTGCATGGTGAATGGCGCGGGCCTGGCGATGGCCACCATGGACATCGTGAAATACGCCGGGGGCAGTCCCGCGAACTTTCTGGATGTGGGCGGCGGCGCGAACGCCGAGCAGATCAAGAACGCGTTCCGCATTCTGCTTTCGGACGCGGGCGTGAAGGCGGTGCTGATCAATATTTTCGGCGGCATCCTGCGCTGCGACGTGCTGGCCACCGGCGTGGTGAACGCGGCGCGCGAGTTGAACGTGACGGCGCCCATCGTGGTTCGCATGGAAGGCACCAACGTCGAAAAAGGGCAGGAGATTTTGAGAACTCGGGCTTCAATTTCACGGTCGCGGATGGCATGCGCGACGCCGCGGAGAAGGTGGTTCGCGCGGCCAAGGGAGTGAAGGCATGAGCGTTCTGGTAGACCAAAACACGCGCGTTCTGTTTCAGGGGTTCACGGGACGCGAGGCCAGCTTTCACGCGCAGGCGTCCATCGATTACGGCACCAAGGTGGTGGGCGGCGTGACGCCCGGCAAGGGCGGGCTGATGCATCTGGGCCTGCCGGTGTTCAACACGGTGGCCGATGCGGTGAAGCAGACCGGGCGCGAACGCTTCGGTGATTTTCGTGCCGCCGCCGTATGCCGCGGACGCGATCATGGAAGCCGTCGACGCGGGCGTGCCGCTGGTGGTGTGCATCACCGAAGGCATTCCGACTGACGACATGGTGCAGGCGCGCGAGTTCATGAAGGGCACGTCCGACGCGCCTGATCGGGCCGAATTGTCCGGGCATCATTTCGCCCGGCAAGTGCAAGATCGGGATCATGCCCGCGACCATTCACAAGCAGGGACACGTGGGCGTGGTCTCGCGCTCGGGCACGCTGACCTACGAAGCGGTGGGGCAGCTGACTAAGCTTGGGATCGGCCAATCCACTTGCATCGGAATCGGCGGCGATCCGATTATCGGCACCACGTTCCTGGACGCGATCCGGCTGTTCAACGAAGACCCGGACACGCACGCCATCGTGATGATCGGCGAGATCGGCGGCAACGCGGAGGAGACCGCCGCGGAGTATATCAAGGAGCACGTGAAGAAGCCGGTGGTGGGATTCATCGCCGGACAGACGGCGCCGCCGGGCCGCCGCATGGGTCACGCGGGCGCGATCATTTCGGGCGGATCGGGAAAAGCCGAAGACAAGATGAGGGCGATGGAGGAGGCGGGCATCACGGTGTGCGCCACTCCCGCCGAAATCGGAGAAAAGGTCAAGAGCCGCCTTTAAGGCGGCATGAATCGAACATTCAAATAAAACATGGCAATCGAACAGACATTTGCAATCATCAAGCCGGATGCGGTGGCGGCCGGCCACGCGGGCCAGATTCTCGCGCATGATCGAGAAGGCCGGATTCCGCATTCGAGGCATGAGGATGACGCGGCTTTCCAAGCAGCAGGCCGAAGGGTTTTACGACGTCCATCGCGAGCGGCCGTTTTTCACTGGCCTGGTGACGTTCATGACGGAAGGCCCGGTGGTGGTGATGGCGCTGGAGCGCGAGGACGCTATCAAACACTGGCGCGAAGTGATGGGCGCGACCAATCCGGAGAAGGCGGCGGAAGGCACGGTCCGCAAGAAGTTCGCCCAGAACATCGAGCGCAACGCGGTGCATGGATCGGACGCGCCGGAAACCGCGGCGGTGGAGATTCCGTTCTTCTTCAACATGGCGGAGTTGCTCTGACTTGTAGTTCATCGGTCGATAAGCTCACATAGATGAGCGAAGCCGCAGCCGACAACGATACAATCTTCGTAAGCCCGAAGTTGAAGTTCGGCCAGGCGCCAGTGGACAGCAGACTAGCCAAAACCAAGCGGAACGACCATCCTCTCCAATCGGCGCTCTTTACGAACGGCACATCGAAGCGCGTCAAGCTTCGCAAGCCGGCACTTTCAATCGAAGACAATACGCCGGAAGGATTGCAGTGCGCTACTTGAAGCAAATCGCTACTACCGAGGAGTGGCTTGGCCTGAGCCTTACGATCGAACCAGCCATCGGGTGCACTTGGGCGATGCGCGCGACTTATCTTGGCTGCCTGATCGTTCAGTTCACTTAGTGGTTACTTCGCCACCTTACTGGACACTCAAGGAATACGCGGCTGGCAACCAGAGCCAGATGGGTCACTTCGAGGACTATGAACATTTCCTGGAGGAACTCGATCGCGTTTGGGCCGAATGCGCGCGCGTCCTGGTGGGCGGCGGCCGAATTTGCTGTGTTGTGGGCGACGTTTGTATCCCGCGCAAGAAAGGCGGCCGCCATCACCTGGTACCGCTGCACGCAGACATTCAGGTACGGGCACGCAGGCTTGGCCTGGATTGTCTGATGCCCATCCTGTGGCACAAGATCGCCAATGGCGCGACGGAAGCGCAGGGCAACGGCGCCGGGTTTTATGGCAAGCCTTACCAGCCCGGCGGAATCATCAAGAACGATATCGAGTACATTCTGTTCCTGCGCAAAGGCGGCGAGTATCGTTCCGCGCCCATGATCCAAAAGGCGCTCTCGATGCTCACTCGCGAAGAGATGCAGACTTGGCAGCGTTCGATTTGGACGGACCTCCCAGGCGCCTCTACGCGGGGCGGGCATCCGGCCCCTTATCCCGTCGAACTGGCCGAACGGCTCATTAAATTGTTTTCGTTTGCAGGTGACACGGTGCTGGATCCATTTGCCGGCACGGGCTCTACGTCCCAAGCTGCTATCATCGCGGGAAGGAATTCGATCGCCAACGAAATCGAGCCTGCCTACGTTGAGCTAGCGCAGCGGCGGATTATGAGCACCGCTCGCGAGCCTCGTCTGGCGGGTGCGACCGAGGCCAAAGTCACAATTGACGGAGACGCTCCAACAAAGCGAGTATCGGCTTGCTCACCGAGTTCCGGCGCCTCTTTGAAGGCAAGATATACAAGCATCGGGCGTCAAATCAAGGCGATTTCGTTGCGATGCATCTCTACGAAGATCTGGTCGCGGTTCAACGATCTCCTAAGCTAATTGACGCAGCCGTCCTTCGTAAGGATCGTGTGTTGAATGTTCAAAATCGACGGCGGGGTATCGACGCTCGCCGCGGTGACGGAACATTTGGCGAGATCATTCCAGGCGAGACCCCAATCTTCGATACCGGCTATCAGGTTGGAAGAGGACCAATTGCTACCGTTGAGATTGGGGTCGAAGTGAAGATACTCGCGAAGGCCATGATCAAGCAGATTGATCGCGTAATTAACGACCTGAGAAACCAAGTAGTCCAGTTTCGCCGCGGAGGTGGGCATCCAATTTGCGTCGGCATCGTTGGCGTTAACCAAGCCGAGAGCACAGTTGGCTACGAAGGCGATCGTCCCTTTCCGACGACCGGCAAAGATGGCTTTCTGCACCCGGTCCAGGAGGCTGCCGAGGCCGAGCGTCGCCTGCGAGGGCTAGCCGCGCCAGACTTTGACGAATTCCTGATTTTACAATTTAAGGCCACTAACGTTGCGCCTTATCCGTTCGAGTGGGCTAATTACAACGAGACACGCCTGGATTACGCGGCATCTCTCTCCCGGATTAGCGCGCGCTATCAGCAGCATTTCTGATATCGAGCGGGCCTGTCGCGGGTTGTTCGGTCGAAGATCTTCGACACGGCCACGGCCACTAGAACCACCACCACGCAGCCGATCACGTTGTACCAGAGGAACGAAATGTTGGTGAACAGGTTGGCGGCGAAGATGGCTGCTTCGCCCGCCAGCACGCCGAAGAACGCGCCGTTCGCTCCCACGCTGCGGAAGAAGAACGCCAGCACGAATACGCCCAGCAGTCCGCCATAGAATAGCGATCCGATCACGTTCACCGCCTGGATCAACGCGCCGAAGTTCTTGCCGTACTGCGCGAAGCCCATCGCAAAGCAGCCCCAAAAGACGGTAGCGATGCGGGAGGCGATCAGATAATGACGGTCGGAGGCGTCGCGTTTGATGTGCCGCCGGTAGATGTCGATCACGGTAACGGCGGAGAGCGAATTGATCTCGCCCGAAGTGGACGACATGGCCGCCGAAAAAATCACGGCGACGATCAAGCCCACCACGCCCACCGGAAGATAGTGCGTCACAAACGACAGAAAAATGAAGTTGGTGTCGTCGAATTCTTTTCCCACCAGATGCTCGCCGGCTGCATGCGCATCGTTCAACTCCTGCTGCGCGTTGCGATAACGCTCGATGCTGGCCGTGCGCGCGGCGGGATCGCCCGCCCGGTTGGCCTGCAGAAATTGATCCGCTGCATCGCCTGCGATGGGCGATAGGCTTCCTGATAGCGGCGCTCCACCGCCGGGAATCGCGCATCCTGCTGGATGTTCTTCAGCTCCACCGGCTGGAACAAGAGCGGCGGCCTCTCATAATTGAAGAACACGAACACCATCGCGCCGATGAACAGGATGAAGAACTGCATCGGGATCTTGGCCACGGCGTTGAGCAGCAGGCTGAGGCGGCTTTGCGCCACCGATTTTCCGGTGAGATAGCGCTGCACCTGCGACTGGTCGCAGCCGAAGTAGGCCAGCGCCAGAAACATTCCGCCGATCAGGCCGCTCCAGACGTTGTAGCGGTCGTTCCAATCGAAGTTCAGGGTGACGGCGTTCAGCCGTCCCGCGGCGCCGGCCAGCGACACGGCGTCGCCGAAGGAAACATTGTGCGGCAGCAGGTGGATGGCCAGCACCAGCGCCAGCACCAGCCCGCACAGGATCAGCGACATTTGCTGCACGTCGGCCCAGGTGACGGCTTTGATGCCGCCGAAAGAGATGTAGGTCATGATGAGCACGCCCATCAGGATGGTGGTCGTGCGGTCCGGCCAACCCAGGATCACCGACAGCACGACGGCCGGCGCGTAGATGCGAAATGCCGGCGGCCAGGCCGCGCTGGATCAGAAAAATCAAGCTCACCAGGGAGCGCGTCTTGGCATCGAAGCGCTGCTCCAGATATTCGTAGGCGGTGTAAACGTTGGCGCGATGAAAAATCGGAACGGCCGTGGCGCACAGGATCACCATGGCGATCGGCAGTCCGAAATAGAACTGCACGAAGCGCATGCCGTCGGTATAGCTTTGGCCGGTGGTGGAGATGAAGGTGATGGCGCTGGCCTGCGTCGCCATGATGGAGAGGCCCATGGCGTACCACGGCATGGACTTTCCCGGCCAGCAGATATTTGTTCATGGTGGTGCTGCCGCGGCCGCGGTACAGGCCGTAGCTGACGATAAACGCGAGCCACGTGAACATCACCACCCAATCGAGTGGCCTCATGAAGCAAAAAGCTTTGAGTAAAGAAAGTAGAACCCGGCGATGAGCAACGCCAGATAGCACAGGACGATGATGTAAATGCGCCGCCAGGTGCCGAGAATGGGCGGTGGTTCGTCTTCAACCGGATGCGTTATTTTGTGCGGCTCGCCGCTCACTGCGTCTTTCCGGCGCTCAACAGATTCGCGAAGATGCGAAATGCGCCCGGAACTCCGGCGGGCAACTCGCGAAACCAGGAGAACGCGGTGAACACATACGCGCCCTTGCCGTAGCGCGTGTACAGCGTGCTGCCGGTCTGGGGCTTCTCCATCGGATCGTGCGTTTCAAACAGCGGCTGGTAATGCTCGTCCCATTTCGACGCGAAATAGAGGCCGCGCTCCTGAATCCAGCCGTCGAAATCGCGCGCGGTAATTTCGTTGGGCTGGTGCAGCAGCGGGCTGGCGGGATCAGGAACTGCACGGGCGCTTCCTCCACCGTCACGCGCTCGGAGCCGGTGGTGATGGGGTAAGGACCGATATTCGCCAGCAAGCTGGTCTCGCCGCCGAATGGATTGCGGCCGTCGGCGACGTTGTACTGCACCACCAGCGTTCCGCCGTTCTTCACGTAATCGAGCAGCCGGCCCTGATTGGCACGCAGGTCCGCGCGCACGTTGTAGGCGCGCACGCCGGTCACGATGGCGTCGAAGCGGCTGAGATTGCCACTCGCGAGATCGTCAGCGCCAAGCAGCATCACATCCGCGCCCAACTGCTGCAGCGCTTGCGGCACTTCGTCGCCCGCGCCCATCACATAGCCGATGGTCTTCGGCCAGCAGGCGGACATCGGCGCGCACCAGTTTCGCGGTGGCCGGAGGGAACAAAACCTGCGTCGGAATGTGCGGGTAATTGATGGTCTCCATCGACGTGGCGACGGTTTGATCGCCGGCTTGCGCGGTGGCCGCCAGGACTCCTTGCGCGTCGTTCGCGGGAGGCGTGAGTTCGAACGATACTTCGCTCTGCTCGCCGCGTCGCAGTGAGATGAAAATCGCCGGATTGGGCGGAAACTCGCCAACCCGGGGGCGCTTGAATCTGAACTTTGCCCGCCGCTTTTGCGATGTTGGCTTGCACCTGCAAATCGACGGTTTTCGCCGAGCCGTTCGGGAACAAGATGGCGGCTTGGGACCACTGCAACGCCACCGGAGGCTCCACCACCACCGGGCGCGTGAGCTCGCCTTGCGCGCGCTCGATGTAGCGATAGGCCACGGGACGGACGACTTCGACATCCTCGGACTCGATCCGCAAATGGAAATGCGCCTCGAACAGCGGCGGATTTTCGGGCAGGCCGATATCGAGCTGATTCGGGACAGTGTACGTGTCGCCTTGCTTGGGCTGCGACCAGCCAGTAGGGCTGCGACAGCGGCTTGATGCTCGGGGATGGTGGTGGTGAGAGCGAAGACCTGCGGCTCGTTGAACGGAAGAACGCCGCCGAATTTGTCCTTGGTTGTCGGCGGGCGAGATGCCTTCGATGTCCACCGATTTCACTTGCACGGCCATGTGGTCGCGATTGAGCGCGGTGGCATCGAACTTGAGCGATCCGCCGGGTGTGACGGCGTATTTGTCGGAGGCCGCGTCCAGCCACAGGCCGGTGCAGAGCGCGATGGCTTCGCTCAATTCATGCTGCTTGAGAGCGACGAGCGGATCGTGCAGCGGCGCCATCGGCCTTTTCCGCTTTGAGCAGCAGTGGAACGGTTCGATCGGGATTTTCCGGATCGAAAGTTCTGCGCGGCTTCGGCGACAATCTGGCCCACCGGCGCGCCGCCCGGAATGCGATTCCAGGAGAGATCGATGCCGTCGAAAATATCGTGCGTGGCCACGGGGCCGGACTGCGTGATCAGGAAGTCCTTGGCCGATCCCTTGCGCTCGGCCGCGCCCATGCCCTGGCTGCGATGCATGCTGCGAGACATGCCGGCGATTTCGGCATAGGAGTGGCCCAGCACGGGATCGTAGTCGCCCGGATCGACGCTGATGCGGTTGGGCATCTTCTCAACTTCTTCGCGCTGCTCCTTGGTGAAGGCCCCCGGATTCCACATCAGGCGCTTGGCTTGCCAGGGCTGCACCCATTGCAATTGCTCCGGAAATCGCTTGGGATCGGCGGCGGCGGAGAACGCTTCCCGGCCCAGAATCGCGGACGCCTGGTGCTGGCCGTGGCCGTCGCGCGGCGTGCCGCTGAAGCGCAGGATGATCACGTCGGGACGGAAGCGGCGGATCACCCAGACCACGTCGCTCAGGATTTTGTCGCGGCCCCACTTCTCGAAACATTCCTCGGGCGTTTTGGTGAAGCCGAAATCGATGGCGCGCGTGAAAAATTGCTCCGCGCCGTCGATGCGCCGGGCCGCCAGCAACTCCTGCGTGCGAATGATGCCGAGCGCGTCGCCCTGTTCGGCGCCGATCAGGTTTTGACCGCCTTCGCCGCGCGTCAGCGAAAGATAGCCGGTGCGCACCTTGCGCCCGCGCGCCAAATAGGCCAGCAGCGCGGTATTTTCGTCGTCGGGATGCGCGGCGATCATCAGGACGCTGCCGACCACGTTGAGGCGATCGAGCGCCAGGCGCGCCTGGGCCGATCCCGACAGCTCGCGTTGCGCGAACGCAGGCGTGAGACACGCGGCGATAGAGAACGGCTAGGATAGACGTGCGCGCAAAGTCCAAACAAATATGATACGGGAGGGCGAAGCGGGATTGGCGCTGGCTGGGGATCGGCAGGCTCGCGGACAAGCTATGACTCGCAGCTTAGCTGGTGTATCTGTTCGCTGCTATCGGCAGTGGTGGTGCTGTTTTTCCACAAGCCGCTATTCAGCGCCGAGTACACTTTCCCCTGGGATTTTCGCGGCGTTCAGCTTCCGCTGATCACGTTTCTGCGCGATGAGCTGAGCGAGAACCGCTTCGCGCTTTGGAATCCGTACAACTACGGCGGATATCCGATTTTTGCGAACATCCAGGCCTGCTTCTTTCATCCCCTGGTGTTCGCGAGCGCATTCATCAGCAGCCGGCTCTCCTGGTGCAGCCTGCCGATGCTGCTGGAATGGGTCGTCGTGCTGCAGGTCTGGATCGGAGGCGTAGCGGCGTATCACCTGTTCCGCAATTTCGGATCTGGGCGCCGCGCCCGCCTGGACCGGCGCGGTGATGTTTGAAACCGGCAGTTACTTTGCATCGCGAGCCGAACACATCGATTCCATGATGGCTGCGGCCTGGATGCCGCTGGCTTGGCTGGCGGTCTGGAATTTGGACGAGAGCCGCGGAGAAATTGCGCGTCGGATTGGCTGGCGGTGCTGGCGCTGGCGCTGGGGCTGTCGATCTGGGGCGGATTTCCGCAAGCGACGGTGGCGGTATTCGGTTCCACCGTGATGTTCGCCGGTCTTCTTGTCGTCCTGCGAATGGCGACGCGCCAAAGTGCTCTTGTGGACCTGTTGCGGCTGTCGCGCTCGGCATTCTGCTGGCCGCCGTTCCGTTTATTCCAACCACGCAGCTCACCGAATTGAGCGTGGCGAAGTACCGCGCGGACTATCTGGGCACCGGCGGCGGCCTTTACTGGCAGAGCCTGGTGTCGCTGGTGGCGCCGAATCACTACAACATATTCGACATGAGCCGTTTCAACGGCCCTGGGATCCGACGTTCCTTTATCTGTACAGCAGCATCGGAGGATTGCTGCTGGCGATATTTGCGGTTGTTAGTCCGCCGCAACCGGGCCACGGCGTTGTTCGCGCTCCTGCTGCTGTTCGGATCGTTCTGGATGCTGGGCGACAAGACCATCGTGTGGCGAGCCTTGTTTCCGCTGTTGCCCGAGCAGGTGCGCATCGGAATCCATCCCGAGTACACCTACTGCATCTTCAGCCTGGCCATCGCCGGGCTGGCTGCGATCGGGCTGGATGCCTTGCGCGTCGCGAACGGCGTGCGATGGGCCATCGGCGTGGTGATCGCGCGTGGATTTGTTCCTGGTGGGGTCGGGGCGGCCGATGAACAGTCCAGTCGCTCAAAGCGGAACCCGGCGTGACGCGCGATGCGTTCGACGGCAGCGCGCTGCTTACTGAGCGAAGTCCGGCGCTACGTCGATCAAAATGTCCCGCCTTGGCGCTTCGACACCGTGGATGCGAGCATGGAATGGACTTACGGCGCGCCGATTTTGCAAATACCCTCAGCCGCCGGGATCAGTCCCATGGCGCTCGAAAACGCCATTCAGCTCCGGCTGTTTCTGCATGACGGATATCGCTGGGGCTGGAATTATCCGCTCGAAAACTTGGATTCGCCCATCGTGGACTTGATGAATGTTCGATTCATCATCACGCGCGCCCAGGATATTCCCCGCCTGGCCGCCATTCCGAAATTTCGCCATCTCGCCAGCCTGCCCGGCATCGAACTTTTCGAAAACCTGGGCGCCTTTCCGCGTTTTTTCCTGGTGCATGAGGTCCGCGCCGTTCCATCCATTGATGAGGCCAGGAATCTGGTACGGCGCCATGAGATCGACTTGCGCTATACAGCGTTCACCGATCCGCCTATCGAACTTCCGCCGGTCGTTCCCCAGCCCAACGAAGTCGACGAAGTGAAGACCTTGAGGTACCAGCCGAATTCCATCGAGCTTTCGACGCAGGCCTCACGCACCTCGCTGTTGGTGCTTTCGGAAACCTATTATCCCGGATGGAAAGCCTGGCTGGACGATCAGCCCACAAAAATATATTCCACCGACGTTGCATTGCGTGGCATTATCGTTCCGGCGGGCGCCCACCGCGTTCGGATGGAATTCCGGCCGTTGATCCTTCCGATCTCTCTGGGGATCTCGCTCGCAACGGCGGTGGCATTAGCAGTTCTCGCGTTTCGATACAGACGGAACGGAACACTCTGGCGGTAAATACCGAATTGAAACGCTATCTGTGATAGAATCTGACACCTAATCAAGAGCAATAGGTCAAGGTTCGTTCAGTCGAGTGGATGGCATGCAAGGCGAGGCCCGGAGGGCTTGCCCGCATCCCACATTTTTTTCGGAAGCAAGGGCAAAACCCCGATGTTTTGTCTGCTCCGGAGTGTTTAGTCACGCTGAAAGCGCACAGGCCGCCGAGTGGGGCCTCAAGCGAAAGAGGAACTTCAGCAGAATTGGCCGGCTCCAAGACGAGTCCGTTGTGCCCGAGTTCCTTAGAAGTGAAAAGGAGAACGAGTATGTTCCACAAAAGCTTTAGGATTAGCGTGCCGATTCTGCTGGCATGCTTGGCCATTCCCGTCTTTGGGCAGGTCGTACCTGTAGGAACCGGAGCAACGCCTCTGCCCGTGTTGAACGGTTCGTATACCCTGGTGGGGCCCTATAATCCCACTCAGATGCTGCGCTTGGTGCTAGGTCTCCAGCCGCCGAAGCTGGCGGAAGAGGAGCAACTTCTCAAGGAGCTGCAAACCAAAGGCTCCCCCAACTTCCATCAATTCCTCACTGCGGATGAGTGGAATGCAAGGTTCGCCCCCGCGGCTCAGGATGAACAGGCCGTGGTGGACTGGGCGAATGGCCAGGGCCTCACGGTCACAAAACGTTTTGCCAATCGCTTGACGGTCGACTTGCAGGGCAGCGTGGCCACCATCCAAAAGGCGTTCGGCATCAAGATCAACGCCTATCAGAACGGCGCGCAGAATTTCTACTCGAACGCCAGCGACCCGGTAATCCCCGCGAGTCTTAGCAAAATTGTTCATTCCGTGGGAGGTCTCAACAATATTCAGGTGCTGCGTCCGGCGAACAAAGGTATGCTGGAACCGGCGTTCCCCATTTATTCAGAGGGGGAGGTGTCCTCGATGGGCCAAAGTGGAGGCGGCAATGCGACCGCGAAGCCCCCCTCCCTGTCGAACCAAAAAGGACCGATTTCTAACATCACCGGCGGGGCCTACGACCCTACCGATATATACGATTCGAACGCCTACGACCTAAACGCGCTCTATCATCTGGGCCACTGCTGCAATCCGCTGGGTAACGCGGGTGGCACGCCAGCCGAGACGTCCATCGCCGTTGCCACGGCAGGAACCCAGCAACCGAGCGACTTTCTGGGCTTCCACAACCAGTACCCGTATCTGGCGTACCACTACTTTTTGTATTACATCGACGGAACTCCCGCCTGTTGCGACGGGGAAGGAACCATGGACTTCGAATGGTCCACCGCCTGGTCCAACAGCTTCGGCTCGTATCAGGACACGTCCTCGGTTTCGATGTACGACGGTGTGAATGCCAACTTCTCCACCTTCACGGATGTCTATCAAGCAATTCTCACTGCCAACAACACGCGCATCTTCAGCACCAGCTGGGGTTGTGAGGAGATTTATTGCACGTCGACATCCGTCATGGACACCGACCATAACATTTTCAACCAGATGGCCGGCCAGGGCTGGACGATGCTTGCCGCTTCCGGCGATCAAGGAGCAACCGCGGGTTGCGGCGACCGCATCGCCGTTCAGTATCCGGCATCGGACCCCAACATCGTGGGCGCCGGCGGCACGACGATGTCGCTCTTCTCCGGACCCATATTCAACTACGAGATCGCGTGGACCGGCGGTCCGGACGGCTGCAGCACCAACGATGGCGGCAGCACCGGCGGACTGAGCGCCTATTACGCAACACCCTCCTACCAGAGCTCATTGGGCCTCAGCAGCCGCGGTGTGCCGGACATCGCGCTCAATGCCGATTGGTACCACACTCCGCAGAATTTCTACTTCGAAGGTGGTCTTTCCGGAAACGGCGGCACCAGCATCGTGGCTCCCGAGATGGCCGGCTTCTTCGCACAGTCTGAGGCCTATCTGCTGTACCTCAGCAGCGTTATCAGCGGTGGTCTCTGTAACCACCATGCTTGCGGCCCGCTTGGAAACGGTAACACCTACTTGTACTTTTTTGGGGAGAATCCGAGTTATGCTCCGCATTATCCCTTCTATGACATCACAACATATTGCAACAACAACGATGTCACCGCGTACTATGGTTTGGGTTACTATTGTGCCGGAACCGGTTATGACGAGGTGACGGGCTGGGGTTCGATCAACGCCCTGCAGCTTGCCTGGGCCATCAACGCCTGGAACGCAGGGGACTTCGGCGCTCCCGGGGCCAGCTTCTCCGGACCATCTACGGGCGTTTGGTACAACACCGACCAAACGGTGTCCTTCAGCCTCACGGACACGTCGGGAGACGGGCTGCCTCTCGTTGGCGTCTCTGGCTACAGCCAGGCTTGGGATTTCGATCCCGGTGACGTATCCAGTGAGCCGACGCCTGGCTCGGGCAACTCCTTCTACAGCGGTCCGCAAGTGGCCAACTCTTCGTCGGGTTCGTTCGACCTGGCGAGCGCGGGCCAAGGTTGCCACACGGCCAACGTCAGAGGATGGGATAACAGCGGTTCCACGAGGGACCAGACCAGCGGCCAATACTGCTATGACAGCATAGCGCCGGTTACCACCGCGACGCTATCCGGCACGCCGGATGGTACGGTCTATGTTTCTCCCGTCAAGGTCACGCTCACTGCCACCGACAGTGGTAGCGGCGTCGCTCACACTTACTACAAACTAGACAGCGCAGCGCAGGTGACGTATTCTGCACCGTTCACGGTCTCCGCCCTAGGTGCGCATACCGTCACGTTCCACAGCGTCGACGTTGCTGGAAACGTCGAGGCTACCAACACCGTTACTTTCACGATTCGCGATGCGACTTCCACGTCGCTAGTGTCCTCGCTGAACCCATCGGGATACAGTCAAAGTGTGACATTCACCGCGACGGTCACCTCCGGCGCGGGCACACCAAACGGAACGGTAGTGTTCTATAACGGAGCCACTGCAATTGGGAGCGGCACGCTGAGCGCCGGCAAGGCTTCGTTCGCTACTACGACTTTGGCGGGCGGAACGCATTCCATCACCGCTGGCTATCTCGGTTATCCACCCTACGCTCCGAGCACCTCGGCGATTCTGTCGCAGGTGGTGAAGCAGGCTGTAACTTCCACTTCGCTGACTTCTTCGCTGAACCCCGCCCCGTTCATGAAGTCGGTAACCTTCACAGCCACTGTGACTTCCCCGGGGCTCACCCCCGTCGGATACGTCAAGTTCATGAATGGGGCCACTTTAATCGGCGAGATTGCGCTCAGCAGCGGTAAGGCTGTGCTCACCAAGTCGAACCTGGCGGTAGGACTTCAGTCGATTACCGCGGTCTACCTCGGCACCGACAACTTCAAAACCAGCACCTCAACGGTGCTCGATCAGACCATCAACAAGGCCGGAACTACAACCTCGCTAACGTCTAGCCTCAATCCTTCCACGTTGGGGAGTTCAGTAACCTTCACCGCCGTTGTAAAGGCAAACACCGCTGGCACACCCGGCGGATCCGTTACTTTCAAGGACGGGACCACCGTACTTGCAGTGCGCGGACTTACCTCTGGCGAGGCCAGCTTCGCCACGACATCCTTGGCGGTCGGCTCGCATTCCATCACGGCAGTTTACGGCGCCGGTACTAATTACTACGGCAGTACCTCGCCCGTGTTGACCCAGAAGGTGAACCAGTAAGCAACTGAATCCAAACTGGTTCTCATTGCGTTAAAGCAGACTCCTGTCCCCGGGTAACCAGCCCGGGGGCAGGACTTCAAAACCACTCGCAGGACACCAAATCAGTGCAGACGGAACGTGGGCCGGATACAATTGAACTGAATGGGAAATAGCTCCTCTACACCCCACGTTCGCGTGCTTGTGGCGGACGACGAAGAAAACCAACGGGCCGGTCTGGCCAAAATGATCCAGTCCTGGGGATTCACCGTGGAGACCGCTTTTGACGGCCAGGATGCCTTCGAAAAGCTGGCGCAGACACCCACTCACGTGCTGGTCACCGATCTGATGATGCCGCGCATGGATGGCTTCGAACTTTTGAAGCGCCTGGGATCGCAGAACACCATGCCGCCCACCATCGTGCTGACGGCCTTTGGAAACATCGAGACCGCCGTCCAGACCATGCACGATCTGGGCGCATTCTGGTTCTTGGAGAAGCCCATCCAGCCGAGCGCCTTGAGGGTTCTGCTGGAGCGCGCGGCCACGCAGAGCAGCTTGGCTGAGGAAGCGGAGCGGCTGCAACGCCAACTTTCGTATCAAGGCGTGCTGGTGGACCTGGTGGGAACCTGCCCGGCCATGCAGCAGGTGTTTTCGCTGATCCGCCAGGTGGCGCCGTCCAAGGCCGCGGTCCTGGTCACCGGGGAAAGTGGAACCGGTAAGGAGTTGGTAGCGCGCGCGGTGCATCATTTAAGCCCTCGCCGCGGTGGGCCGTTCGTAGCCATCAACTGCGCGGCAATGCCCGAAACCCTGATGGAGAGCGAATTGTTCGGCCATGAAAAGGGTGCGTTCACTGGCGCCGTGGAACGGCGCGCGGGATGCTTTGAACTTGCGCAGCATGGCACGTTACTTCTTGACGAGCTGGCCGATATGCCGGTGGGGACGCAAGCCAAGCTTCTGCGCGTGCTGGAGGATTCCTGCGTGCGGCGGCTGGGCGGGAAAAGCGAAATGGCCGTGGATGTTCGTGTAATCGCCTCCACCAATAAAGTGCTCGAAGACGCGCTGCGCAAAGGCGAATTGCGCGAGGATCTTTACTACCGGCTGAACGTGTTCCAAGTGCCGCTACCGCCTCTGCGGCAACGCGAGGGGGATCTTCCGCTGCTTACTGAGACGCTGCTCGAGATGCTGAACCGCAAGCATGAGACCCGCGTTGTGGACGTGAATGCCGAGGTAAGGGAACAGTTCAGGCGGTACTCCTGGCCCGGCAACGTGCGCGAGCTGCGGAATGTCCTGGAGCGCGCGGTCATCCTGGCGGGCGAAGGAACCATCACCAAGCATCATCTGCCGCGCGATTTTGGCGTACCCGCGGGGGCGCGGCCCCTGCAGCAGGAAATGGAGCCGGATGCCGTGCGGCTGCCCGTTGGAACTACCGTCGGCGAGGCTGAGAAAGCGCTCATTCAACTCACGCTGAGGCACACCCGTAACAACAAGACGCGCGCCGCCGAAATCCTCGGCATCAGCCTCAAGACTCTCTTCAACAAGCTCAAGGAGTACGGCGCCGCAGAGTTGGAGGCGGCAACCGAAGCGTAGATGTCTTTGAAGGCACGCCTGCGGGGCGCGATCGTGGCATTGGTCACGGCCGTCGTGGTCGTGATGTCGTTGTTGTATCTGTCGGATTTCACCAAGGCCTCCTTCAGCGCCGCGTCGGACCGCGCCGACTCGGTTGCCGACCAGTTTCGCATTTACCTCGAAAATCATCTGGAGCTGGAAACAGCCGCGCATGGAATTCACCCCGCGTCGGCGCGGCAGTGGGAGGATACCTGGACCGAAATCATTCGCCGGGATCCCGACATCGCCGAAATGCTAAAGGCCACGCTGGCCAAAGCGGACCTGGCGTTGGCGATTCTCATCACCGACGAGCATGGAAATGTTCTGGCCGCGGCTCCGCCGTCGCCGAGCGGCGGCAACGCCTTCGCCGGAGCCCAGGATATTCATCAAATCGAGCAGCGCTGGTGGGCGGTGAATCTCTGGGATCTGATCACCCGGCGCGAAGACTACGTGTCTTCTCGGCCCGTCGGACTGCAAGGCGGCAAGCACGTGCTGTTCAACATCACGGTGGTAATTCGCTCCGTTCTATTGAAGCATTCGGTTGAGCCGGCCCTGAAGAACCTACTGCTGGCGTTCGCGTTGTCGCTGGGCGTCTCAATTTTTTTGGGAGCTGTGCTGCCCAGTCTCATTCTGGATCCCTTGCAGCGCGTGGGCCGAAGCATCGATCTGATCCGTACCGGCCAGTTCGGCGCGGCCACTCAGCCGGAGCGGCGCGAGTCCCGCGAGTTCGCCGACGTGCAGTCCAAACTCAGCCTGCTGGACGAACAGTACCGTGGCGCGAAACAAGACGCCAACGAATTGCGGACCAACATCGAGCAGTTGCTGCAACGGCTGGAAGTAGGCGTTCTGCTTTTCGACGATACCGGCCGGTTGCTCATGGCGGGCGAACCGGCCGAGAGAATGCTCGGCCAGACACGCGGCGAGATGCTGGGGCGGAGCGTCGCCGAACTGTTCGCGCTCCACGGCTCTGGGGGAGATTATGGGACGCGCGTTTGAAAGCGGGAAGCCGGTGGAAGAGCAGCCGGTGGAGATCGCGCGCGCCGGCCGGAGTCCAGCTGCGGCTGGTGGTCGGTGTCCGTCCGTTGCGAAACGGGACCGGCCCCCAGGACATGGGCATGCTGGTCACTCTGCGCGACGTCGAGAGCCGCCGGCAGCTGGAACAGCAGCTGGATTTCTCTTCTCGCCTGGCGGCCATCAGCCGGCTCACGCGGCGGCGTGGCGCACGAGATCAAGAATCCGCTGAACGCCATGGCGCTGCACCTGGAAGTCTTAAGAGGCAGGCTGGATGGCGAGCAGCCGGAGATCGAAGTCATCGGCCGGGAGATCAAACGCCTGGACTCGGTGGTGAAGACCTTCCTGAATTTCAACCGGCCGGTGGATTTAAATTACAAGCCCATCAATTTGAACGATCTCGTCAAACAAGTGCTGGCGCTGGTTTCGGTAGACGCCAGCCGCCAAGAACGTAGCCCTGAAAACGGTCCTGCACGCGGACGAGCTTTGGATCAATGGCGATCCGGATCTTCTGATGCAGGCCATCCTGAACGTAATCAACAACGGGATGGAAGCTATGTCGGATGGAGGAAAGACCGAGGGTGGCGCGCTGACCACCCGGACGTCGAGCGACGGCGGCCGGTGCCAGCTCACGGTGACCGATGCGGGGCCCGGTATTGCGCCCGAAATCCAGGCCCGCGTGTTTCAGCTTTACTTCACGACGAAAGAGAGCGGCTCCGGGATCGGTCTCGCGACCACGTTCCGGGTGGTCCAACTGCACAATGGTACAATCGACTTTACCAGTGAGCCTGGAAAGGGAACCACATTCCGGCTGCGCTTTCCAAGAATGGTCGATTACCAGGACGAAGTCTTTACTTCGGCGTCCACTGGTCTGTAGCCCGGCTGTTCTTAGTCAGGCTGGTCGCTGATCCAATGCCACGCTTTCCGCGCTTGCAGGCGAGCATCGTATTGTTTCTGGTTTGTGGGACGGCCTGCCACAAGCGGCAAGTGGCTGTACCGCTTCCTCCACCACCGTCCGCCAGCCAGCCCGCGGCCCAGCCGCCGGCCCCCGCGGCAACGGGTTCCCAGGCTCCCAACCCGGTAACCACCACGCATCCCCAGGAACCCAGCCCCTATCAAGTCAACAAGCCGCCGCCCCCGGCTCCAGCCGCCAAGCCAACTCGTTCATCGGCGGCCCCAGCGCCCGCGTCTCCCGCGCCAACGCCGCCAACCGCGCCCGCTCCCGCCGCACCGGCGCCTAAGCTGGGCGATATCCTTTCGGCCGACGACCAGAAGCAATTCAGCGCTTCCATCGATCAAAGCCTTTCCCGTGCCCAGGCCAGCCTGAATTCAATAGGAGGACGGCAGTTGAATAAGGATCAACAAGCGCAGGTGCAACAGATCCGTAACTTCATGCAACAGTCGCAGGCCACGCGCGCTTCGGATCCGGCAGGCGCCAAGAGTTTGGCCGAGAGGGCTGAGGTGTTGGCGCGCGATCTGGCGGCCAGCTTCCATTAACGCCATCAAGGTCGCGCCGCGAATATCACGATGTGGCCGCTGGGTTCGTGCACCCCGATTTCGCGCATGCCGTAAAACGTCGTTCGCTCCGGGAGGGCCGTTGGGTAGCCGTCCAGACGCTTCAGGATGTCGGCGAAATCCTCTACTTCGATAAAAAGGCCGACGTCGTGCGACCGGCTCTGTGGCGCAAACTGTGGGGCGTCTTTGCGGACGCTTTCGATGCTTTGCAGCATCAGCTCCGCTCCGTCCCGCACCAGGATGGCGAAACCCAGGCGATCGCCTTCCGGAACGTCGACTGTTTTTGTGAAGCCCATCCGGTCGATCCAGAAGGGCAATGACTTCTCAATCTCTTCCACCATGAGAACGGCTGTGATTTTCATACCGGGGCTGTTCATACAAGAGATACTAGCGGGAGTGGCCGGCTCGAGTATTGGAAAAAACGGCCATCGGTGTGTGGCCGGTGAACTCCTGGAAATCGCGTATAAGATGCGACTGATCGAAATACTCGGCTTCGAGCGCAATGGCCGGCCAATCCAGCCGATCCACCTCCCCCGCGATACGGCAGGCGTGCCGGAAGCGCAGTACGCGGCACAGACGCTTGGGCGTAAGGCCGCTCTCTTCCAGGCAGCGGCGCCGGAACTGGCGCAGACTCAAATTCGCCTGGCGCGCCACAACGTCGAGATCGGCATTTCCATTGGTGGCGGAGAGCCATTCAATGGCCTGTTGCATGGGAGTGAGAGCCGCGTCGGGCGCCGGCAGGTTGCCCAGCAGGATACGCATCGCGTCCTGGATCGATTTGGCATCGTCCAAGCGCCGCTGCAACTCGCGGGCGCGGCGCGGCCACAAATCTTCGAGCGGCGCCGAGGTGTCGGTCAATTCCGACGGGGCGACGCCCAGGAATCTCCCAGCCATGCCGGGCCGAAAACGGACGCCGGCCAGTTGAGCGCCCTCTGGAAAGTGAAAGCGCTGCTCCCGGGTCATGGTGCCAATGGCGCGCAGACCGTTCGAACGATTGTAAACAATATCGAGACACCCGTCCGGCGGAACACGGTGCCCGGTCACCGCCTCGGAGGTGTCCAGAACCCAGCTGCACTCCACCCACCGTGACAGAGGAGCCAGGGCCGGCTGCTCACAGAGCGGGAGTTCACGATCGACCTGCATCAAAAAAGTTTACCACCCTGCAGACTCCTTTCATCTGATGGCCACGCCCGCGGCTGCGCAAGTTCTGAATTGATACTTTTCGATGTGCATCGCAGCATGGTTGCCGGAGCTTCTCACCACGGCGCCTTGAACCACAAGCGCCAGCCGCACGCCATCATGCAGACGTATCGGCCAGTCGATAAAGGCTTCCACGAATTGCCCTGGCCGAAAGGGTTCGCTGGTGGTAAACAGCAGACCCTGGCTGCTGATATTCAGGCTCTCGCCGACCAGGATTCGGTCCAGAACGAAGCGAGCTCCCATCCGCCGGCACCTGACCGCCAGCCGCAACGCGAAACGGTGACGGCCCCGGCGATCGACGGCGTCTTGCTCTTGGCTTTCCTGGAGCTGTTCCAGCGGCCCCTGCAATTCTGCTTGGCGTGGCGTCATGACTGAATCATCTGGTGTGCGATCTGCCGGCTGTCGTTCCGAACAACCCTGATGCTGACTCCGCTTCAGTACTGCTACTAGCCGATTATGCTCATGCCGCTTCAGCAGTGTCAAACTGGCAGTTGCAACTTTTCTGAAGCCGCTTTAGAATCAATCAAATGGTTCGGAAGTCCGCGGTATCGAAATACTTGGCTGACATCGGCCGCAAGGGCGGGAAAGCCAGCGGCAAGGCCCGCATGGAAAAGCTCACGCCCGAACAACGCGCCACAGTCGCCAGGACTGCCGCCACCGCCCGATGGGCGAAACCGGTTACCCAGGCAGAATTGCAACGGCAAGCGGCGCTTCAGGACGCTGAATGGGCCGCGGATCGCGTTGCACAGAAGGGCGCCGAGGAGATCGACGCGAGGCTAAAGGAGGGGGCCGCGGTGAATCCCGGGAAACTGACCTTTGACAAGAAGAAAAAGCGGGCAGCCTTGAAGAAAGCCGCAGGCCCTTCGGTACCGGCGCGGGCCGCAAAGAAAAGCAAGTAACACCTGGCGCATTCGCCGCTCCTCACAAGAGAACGGCGCGGCCGAACATGCCACGAAATGACAGTCCAGCCGCGCCGATTTGCTTACGGTCCGATTTGCTTACGAATGAAAAGTATTACTGAGCCGATTGTAATGCCGGCGCCGCGTTAAGAGCCTGCGCTTGGGCTTGTCCGGAAACGTCCAGCATGTAGATCTTCACATCTACCCGACGGTTCTCCTTACGGTCGTCACGAGTCTTGTTGTTCGCATCCGGAAAATCGCTGCCGACGCCCAGTTCACGGATGGAGCGCAACGGAACGTTGTGTTCCACAGCCAGATAGTGCACCACGGCATCCGCACGCTTGCGGCTGAGGTCGCGGTTATAAGCCACGTTCCCGCTTCGGTCCGCGAAGCCTTCCACTTCAACAACATAACCCTTCATGCTGGATAGCTTTTGAATAGCGTCGTCCAGCTTGGCCTGCTCGTCCTTGGCCAGAACGCTCTTACCAAACCCGAAATAAATGGGTGACGTGCTGATCAGCTTGTAGTTGTCCAAGTTCTGGATGGTGGTATCCAGCTTGGCCCCGGTCTGCTGAGCCAGAGTGGTGGCGGTTTGAGCCTGCGGGCGGCGGCTGCTGCGGCGGTATTAGCCTGGGCTGCGGCCGCTGCGGCAGCGTCGGCCTTCTTGCCGGCATCGCTGGCCTTCTCATCGGCGGTAGCTACTTGCCGGTCCAAATCCCCAATGGATTGGTCGGTTTTGGTCTTGTACTCGTCAGTCTGCTTTTGCAGAGTGCCTAACTGAGCCTGGGTCTGGTTGGCCTGAGTTCTGGACCGGCGCGATGGCTTCCCGGACGTGTTTCTTTGTAGCGCATCCTACGCTCGCCAACGATAAGATCGTCAAAGCTCCAACAAAAGCAGGTGTGTTGCGAAGTGCCATGACTCGTTCTCCTTCTTTGGTCTAAGATAGCACGTCTGCGGCCAATAGCAAACTAATAGTACTTTTGGACTAGCGGTTTCGATTGGTAAGGAACGTAGATACGAGCCGCTGCGCGGTGCGGGGCGAATCGCCCTCCGGTAAATTTTCCCGCACACCATCCCGTTTTGACCTGATTGACATTCGATACGTGTTCTTGATTTCGGTGCGGTTTAGAGTTCTGGTGCGTTAAATTGGTTTCACGGTGCAAACCTACGATCTGATTGTTATCGGCTCCGGCCCGGCGGGGCAGCGCGCGGCCATCCAGGGCTCCAAGATGGGCAAACGGGTGGCTTTGGTGGAGCGTCGCGAAGTGGTGGGAGGAGTCTGTGTCAACACCGGCACAATTCCGAGTAAGACCTTCCGCGAGGCGGTGCTTCATCTTTCCGGCTATTACTACCAGAACATTTATGGCGTGAACTATCGCGTCAAGGACAAGATCACCATGGCGGACCTGGCGTTTCGCGTCCAGCACGTGATCAAGACCGAAGTGGACGTCATCCAGGCCCAGTTGTCGCGCAACAACGTCGAACTGATCAGCGGCATCGCCGGCTTCATCGATCCGCACACCGTGCGCGTGACCAACTCCGCGACAGGAACAGACGTTCTGCGCCGAACACATCGTGATCGCCACCGGCACCAAACCGGCGTTCTCGCCGAAAGTGCCGATCAACGGCCGCAACATCATCGATAGCGACCAGGTGCTGGACATGCCCGAGATTCCCAAGTCGCTGATCGTGGTGGGCGGCGGCGTGATCGGCGTGGAATATACCTGCATGTTCGCGGCCCTGGGCGTACGCGTGATCCTGGTGGAGAAGCGGCCGCGTCTGCTGGAGTTCGCCGATTCGGAGATGGTGGAGGCGCTGTCCTATAACTTGCGCGATCATCGCGTCACTCTGCGGCTGAATGAGGAAGTGGACAGCGTGGAGGAGACGCGCGGAGGGCACCGTGGTAGCCAGGCTGGAGAGCCAGAAGAAGCTTTCCGGCGATGCCTTGCTGTACGCGGTGGGCCGGCAAGGGCAATATCGACGAGCTGAATCTGGAGGCGGCGGGCGTGCAGGCCGACGCGCGCGGGCGCATCAAAGTGGATTGCGAATATCGCACCGCGCAGCCGCACATCTTCGCCGTCGGCGACGTGATCGGATTTCCGAGCCTGGCGTCGGTCTCGATGGAACAAGGGCGCATCGCCGCGGCCGGCGCTTTCGGCAAGAAGCTGATATCGAACCCGGCCAGTTATCCCTACGGCATTTATACCATCCCGGAGATTTCGTTCATCGGAAAGACGGAAGAGCAGCTCACCGACGAAGACGTTCCCTATGAAGTGGGCGTGGCGTATTATCGCGAGATCGCGCGCGGCCAGATCCGGGGCGACACCACCGGCCGTCTGAAGATATGCTTTCATCGCGAGACCAAGCAAGTGCTGGGCGTGCACGTGATCGGCGAAGGGGCTTCGGAGTTGCTTCACATCGGCCAGGCGGTTATGATTCTGGGCGGCACGGTGGAATATTTTGTCGATACCGTTTTCAATTACCCGACCTTGGCCGAGTGCTACAAAGCCGCGGCATTCAACGGGCTCAACAAACTGGCGAAGTGGTAAGCGCTGTTGGAAGAGAATGGAGGTAGCGCAGGCGTCGCGCTTGCGAAAAAGACATGGCTCGGACAATTGGAATCACCACCGCCGAAGACATCGCCACCGGGCTGGTGGAAGGGCACGAGCTGGTCGGCAAGCTGCGTATTTACGAGCAGGGCCCCGACGACGAGCCGCTGCTCAGCCTGCCTCCCGAGGGAATCGCGCAGCGCTTTGCCGAGGAGATCCGGACGGTGGCGGCCGGACAACCCGTGGACGCGATCGGCGTTGGTCTGCCCGGCATCATCAACTGCGGCTTTATCGAGGAGTCGCCCAATCTGCGCCAGCTCAAGGGCGCCCATATGCAGGATCTGGTGGCGGCAGGCGCTGCGGGAATACGGCATCACCGCGCCGGTTTACGTCTACAACGACGCCGACGTTCTGGCCGCCGGGCTGGCCGCAACGCACGGAAATCTGGACCGCTTCATTCGCGTCTGGACGCTCGGCAACGGCATCGGCTTTGGCGTTTATCCGCGGCGCGAAGGAGTTTGGGAAGGCGGCCACGTGGTGGTGTCGCTGGATCCGCGCGAGCGCTATTGCGGCTGCGGCGGCGTGGGCCATTTGGAGGGCATCATGGGCCACCGCGCCATGCGGCTGCGCTTCCTGGATATGGAGCCGGACGAGGTGTTCGAGAATGCGCGGAAACGGGACCAGCGTTGCGTCGAGTTCGTCAAGCTGTGGCATCGCGCGCTGGCCGCGGCCACCGCGAATTCCATTCACCTGGCGGGTCCCGGCAAATTCTTCATCTCCGGATTCAACGCCAAGCACCTGGATCTCAATCTCCTCCACCAATACCTTCACGAGATGGTGAAGATGAGCCCGCTGCAAAGTTACGTCTTTGAGGTGGTTCCCATCCAGCGACGTCAATGGCGTGATCGGCGCGGCGGTGAGCGCGGGCCAGAACGCAGCTGTGTAGCCCCTTTCCCTCTGCGTCACTATCGAACTATGCGAGGATGGCGTTCTTATGCGAGCTTTTGAAATATATTTGAACGGCAAGAAACTTTGTGTCGCGGGCCTAGACCAAGGAACCTTGTCGTTCGGCGTGGGCTGCTTTGAGAATAGTCACGGCAGGGGTGAAGTGGGTCTAAACATGACGGGGATGCTGTTGACGCTTGAAACAATTCGCTGGCAGCATCGCGCCCTGCGAATAAATGACAAGGTTCGAATAAGAATCGTAGAGAGCCCGAAATCAGACAAATACAAGGTGCTCCAGAAGGCCCCCACTGACGCTCGGAAATATGAAAAGGCGTACGTCCGAAGGATGGCTAAAGAGTTCGGTTGGACAATCCAAGCCGGAGCGAAAAGAAAGAAAACTGGCGCAAGCTGATCTCGCGCTACACTCTAACTTTCCATGCATCAGCAAATTTCTCCGGCCACTAGCGTGAGTGGGGCCATCCAGCTTCCCGGCGACAAATCCATCTCACACCGCTATGCCATGCTGGCGGCGATCGCAGAAGGCCCCACCAAAATTTCGAACTATTCAAGCGGCGCCGATTGCCAGTCGACGCTCGCGTGCGTGCGGGCTCTCGGCGCGGAAAGCGAGACACAGGACGGCATCCTGTGCATCCACGGCCACGGCCTGGACGGATTGCGCGAGCCTGCCGCCGCGCTGGACGCAGGCAACTCGGGATCCACCATTCGAATGCTCTCCGGTATTCTGGCCGCGCAACCGTTCGTGACCACCATCGGCGGCGATGAATCTCTATCCCGACGTCCCATGGAGCGCATCATGACGCCGCTGGCGCAAATGGGAGCGCGCATCGAAGCCCGCGAGAGTCGGTTTCCGCCACTGACCATTCACGGCGGCCAGCTCCATCGCGATGGACTACACGCTGCCGGTGGCCAGCGCGCAGGTGAAGAGCTGCGTGCTGCTTGGCTGGGTTGTTCGCCGACGGGCGGACCACCGTGCACGAGCCGATGCGCACGCGCGATCACACCGAGCTGGCGTTGCGCGAATTCGGCGCCGACGTGGAGGTCGAGCAGCTTTCGATCACTGTCACCGGCCGGCCGCGGCTCGAAGGCCGCGAGCTGCGCGTGCCCGGCGATCTTTCCTCGGCGGCGTTTTTCCTGGTGGCCGCGCTCATTGTTCCCGAATCCAGCCTCACCATTCACGGCGTGGGACTGAACCCGACCCGCTCCGCGCTGCTGGATTTTCTGGCCGAGATGGGCGCCCAGATCAAGATCCTGGATGTCACATCGTCCGGCGGCGAGTTGATTGGTGACGTGCTCGATCCGCAAATCGCGCACCGTTAGAGGCGGAGTGCTCGAAAAAGCGCGCACCGCCGCGCTGATCGACGAAATTCCGGTGCTGGCCGTGTTGGGCGCGGCCAGCGAAGAAGGGCTGATCGTGCGCGACGCCTCCGAATTGCGCGTGAAGGAGACGGACCGCATCGCCACCATCGCCGAAAATTTCAGGCGCATGGGCCTCGCGCATCGAGCTTTCACGAAGACGGCTTCGAAGTTCCCGGCACGGCAGCAATTTCATGCCGCGGAAGTCGACTCGTTTGGCGATCACCGCATCGCCATGGCGTTCTCCATCGCCGCGCTGGCCGCCGATGGACCCTGCACTATTCTAGGCGCGGATGCCGCCTCCGTGTCTTTCCCCGAATTTTTCGATACACTACAGCGAGTCGCTGAGTAAATCGTCGGAGCAAATATGGCAGTCGCCGATCTAACGCTGGAAGGTTTGGTTCACGATCTGAATAACGTGTTTCAGACCATCGCGGAAAGCGCCGAGCTTCTGGAGGACGATCCCAAGTGGGAGAAGCTGGCCCACACGCTGCAGCGCAGCGCCGGCCGCGGATATCGCATCGCTCACAGCATTCTCGAAACCAATCGTTCGGCCATCGAACTCGCTCCAATCATCGAAAACGCGTCCCAGTTTTGCCAGGACTATCTGGAATGCGCCAACGGACCGAAGATGGATTTCGCCTCCGAGATCGACGGCGAGTTTCGCTTGAAGGGCGACGGGGCCGGCTGGGAGCGAGTGTTCGTGAATCTGTTCCTGAACTCGGCGCAGGCCGGCGCGAAAAACATTCGCATTCGCGCGCACGGCAACGAAATCGTGGTGAGCGACGACGGCCCGGGCATTTCGATGGAATTGCTGCCCAGAATCTTTCAGCCGCGCGTGTCCACCAAGTCCATCATCTCGGGCCTGGGACTCTACGTCGTGCAATCCATCGTCGAGCAGAACGGCGGCTCGGTGACGGCCGCGAATGGCCTGGCGGGCGGCGCGATTTTTACTCTGAGTGTTTAGCGCCTGCCGCCCGATAAGCCTCGTCCAGAATCTCGACGACGTGCGCCACGCGCTGGCCCTGGCCAAATTTTTGCACGCCCGCTCTCAGCTGCAGCATGCATCCCGGATTCGACGCCGCGATCACCGGAGCGCCCGGTGGCATTCACGCTATCCATCTTCTTCTTGAGCAGCGACATCGCCATGCCGGTGTGAACTACGTTGTAGATTCCCGCGCTGCCGCAGCACAGATCCGAGAGCGCATCTCCCGCAGCTCCAATCCCGGAATCGGACCTGAGCAGCTTCCGGGGCGCGGAGCGAATCTTCTGGCCATGCGCCAGATGGCAGGAATCCTGATAGGTGACCGTGAGCGGCAGCACGCGCATCGGCGGATTCAGTTCGATGCCGAGCCAGAAACTCATTCACGTCCTTCACCAAGGCCGAAAACCGGCGCGCCTTCTCGGCGTACTCGGCATCGTGCTCCAGCAGTTCCCCATATTCTTTCAGTGTCGATCCGCAGCCGCCCGCGTTGGTGATGATCGCGTCGAAACCGCCTTCAAGCAGCGCATCGATATTGCGCCGAGCCAGCTTGCGCGCTTCGTCGCGAATTCCCGCATGCACGTGCAGCGCGCCGCAACAGCCCTGGCTGGCCGGGATCGAGACTTCACAGCCATTCTTCTGCAACACGCGCACGGTGGCTTCATTCAGACGCGCGAAGCTGATGTTCGCGATGCAGCCGCCCAGAAACGCCACGCGATACCGGCGCTCGCCTTCGGCCGGCACCGTCTTGCCATAGTAAGCGAAGAAGAACGGCGTTTCGATCTGCGGGCGACAATGCCTCGATTTCGCGCAGCCGCGCCGGAAGAAAGCCCGGAAGCCCGGCTAGCCTCTTCAAACCGCTGGCCTGATAAAGATGCAACAGCGCGCCGGCAATTTCGAGACTCAGTCTGGACGGAAGAAGCTTTCGGAACACCAACCAGCGAAGCAACCGCTCCCGCCACGGACGCCGGATCTTAGTTTCGATTTCGGCGCGCGCCGCTTCCACCAACCTTCCATATTGGACGCCCGAAGGACAGGCCGTCTCGCAGCCGCGGCACGCCAGGCAAAGCTCGATATGCTCGATGTAAGACGGGCTGATCGGGGCGCCGTTCGGAAACCTGCACCATCTGATAGATGCGGCCGCGCGGCGAATCCATCTCCACGTGCAGCTCGCGATACGTCGGGCATGCGTTCAGGCATAGTCCGCAGTGCACGCATCGGTCGAGATCGGATTGTTGCGGTTTGTCGAAAGCGGTAACGTCAGATGCGGCCATACAACCTGCCGCGGTTCAAGAGACCTTGCGGATCGAACATTTGCTTGATCTTCTTCATCATCGCAAAATCGTTTCCGGGCTGAGGCCATAGGTCAACATCTTGGAGACCGGCCTTCTCGCGAAATTCCGGCGGGGCAAACTCAACCACGCTTGTGCCCAACTGCGGATGCCGCAAGGTATCGTTTACTTGAGCGGCCTGCTCGAAATAGCCATAGCAAACGCCTGAGCCCGCGCGAGCCAACGCCCGAGCCGGCAATAATTCCAACACCCGGCCGACGTCGGACAGGACGCACGAAACGCGCAGCACCGCGCCATTTTCGTGCGCTCGCAAGAATTGCGGGGTCATTTCGCGAATGTCCCGCCACAGCGTTTCCTCTTCAGCTCCTTCCAGCACGCGCATGCGGGACAACTCGCGTGAGTAGCGATCCAGAACCGCTGCGCTGCCGCCCGCCTGGATCGCAAGTTGGTAACTGCCTTCGGATTTCACGATATCGATCGCCGCCGGCTGTAGCCTGCCTTTCAGCACTACATCGCGCGCCGCCATCAGGCCCGCCACGTTGTCGAAGTCCTGCACGAACGTTCGCGTCCCCTTGAGGCTCGGATGGAGCCGAAAATTCAGCGTCGCGATCGCGGCCAGCGTGCCGAACGATCCGATCATAAGCTTGCCCATGTCGAGGCCCGCCACGTTCTTTACTACCATACCGCCGGTCCGGATCAGCTTGCCTTCGAGTGTCGCGAAAGTCATGCCGATCACCATGTCGCGCGCGCTGCCATAAAGCCTGCGGCGCGGTCCGCTGGTGTTAGCCGCCACGATGCCACCGATCGTCGCTCTCTCAGAAAACGGCGGATCCAGCGGAATCATCTGTTGCTGCTCCGCCAGCACGCGGCTCAGCTCGCAGTACGTGGTGCCGGCGCCGACGCTGATGGTAAGGTCGCGAGGTTCATATTCGATAATCTTGTTCAGCCCCGCCGTCGAGATTGTGACGTCGGACGGCGCGATGGCGCCGCCCATGCGTCCCTTGGTGCAATGTCCCAGCAGCGTTATTGATTGGTTTCGCGAGCCCGCTTCCGCCAGACACTGCGCGAGTTCCTCTGGGCTGCCCGGAACAATAGTCATGAACTAGCTATCGTACCAGTCGTAACAGTCTCTATCACCTCTGCGAGAATGGACCTTCGTGCCGCCTCAGAATCCGATTGGCTTCGGCGTAAGCGACTTGATCGAACTCGCCCTGGCTGCGCTGCTGGTTGCGATGGCGCTGGTGGCGCGTCCTTGGATTGAGCCCTTCACGCGTAAACTGGCTCCTAAGACCGGCTGGTGCATGCTGCTGTTGGCGCTGCTTCCGGTGGCCCTTCGGCTCGCGATCCTGCCTAATCATCCGGCACCCTCGCCCGATGTCTATGACGAATTCGGGCACTTATTGGTCGCCGATACGCTGCGGCATTTTCGCCTCGCCAATCCGCCGCATGCGATGCACCAGTTCTTCGAAACGTTCTTCGTGCTGCAAACGCCCGCGTACGCGTCGATTTATCCAATTGGTCAGGGTCTGTCGCTGGCAGTCGGCCGCGCCATCTTCGGCCTTCCATGGGCCGGCGTGCTGCTCTCAACCGCGGCGCTGTGCTCGCTTTGTTATTGGATGCTGCGCGGATGGACGACGCCCGGCTGGGCGCTGGTGGGCGGAGCGCTCGCGGTGATGGAGTTCGGGCCACTGAGTCCGTGGACGAACAGTTATTGGGGCGGAGGGCTGGCCGCGTGCGCAGGTTGTATGGCGTTCGGCGCGTTACCGCGCCTCCGCGCGATGGGTCGCGCGCGTTACGGCGCGCTCCTGGGGTTGGGGATTGGCATACATTGGCTTTGTCGTCCGTATGAGACCATCTTTCTGGTCCTGAGTATCCTATTGTTCCTGCTGGCGAGTTGGCGCTCGCTGGCACGGCCAGGATTGGCGGCTGCCCTGGTCCTTGTTCCAGCCATAGGAATTTCGCTGCTCCAGAACAAGCAAGTGACCGGGAGTTGGACCACTCTTCCCTACTCGCTGAGCCGCTATCAATACGGTGTTCCGGCGGCGTTCACCTGGCAGGCGAATCCCCAGCCTCATCTGGAACTCACGCGCGAGCAGCAGCTCCAATACAAGATGCAAACGTCTTTTCGGTCCAGCGGTCCGGAGACCATCCAAAGTTACATACTGCGTCTTGAATATCGCGTGCGATTCTACCGATTCTTTTTTCTCGCCCCATTGTACGTGGCCCTCCCATTTTTCTTCGCGAGACTGCGCGACTTTCGGTTCTTGTGGGTGGCCTTGACGCTCTTGCTCTTTGCGCTCGGCGTCAATTTCTATCCTTTCTTCGAGGCTCACTATCTGGGCGCGCTGACGTGTCTCTTCGTACTCGTCAGCGTCACCGCGCTCGATCGGCTAAACAACGACTGCCGCGCGTCTGATCATTTTCCTCTGCATCGCGCATTTCATGTTCTGGTATGCGAGGAGCTTTTTCGATAAAGTTGGCGCGCAGAGCCCCGCCGCTGTCCATCGACAACTCGTGCAATCGCCCGGCAAGCAACTCGTGTTCGTTCGCTATTGGCCGCAACATATTTTCCAGGACGAATGGGTTTACAACGACGCGGACATCGACCGCGCTCGCGTTGTATGGGCCCACGACCTCGGTTCATCGGAAGATCAAAAGCTTCTGCGCTATTATCCCGATCGCACCGCCTGGCTGTTGGAGCCTGACGCCATGCCTCCTAAGCTAGGCCCCTACCGCGCCGAAGAGCCCCCGAAACCGCCGCCCTCCTCCACCGGCGGCTACGAAGACGCCGCCACTGCGTTTTGAACAGGTTCACTAGCCATGCGATTCGGGTCGGATTCAGCGCAAGCGATTTTCTCGAACTCTTCGTCACGGTCGTGTTTGTAGCGCTCACATGGCGACGGTGGATTGAACCGTACGGCCGACGACTCGCGCAGAGCCCAAAGTGGTCGATGGCTTTTCTGGCGCTACTTCCCATCGCGCTGCGGCTCGCTCTGCTGCCGCAATATCCAATTCCGTCGCCCAATGTTTCAGACGATTTCAGCTATCTCCTGATCGCCGACACTTTGCGGCATTTCCGGTTGGCGAATCCCGTACATCCGCTGCACCAGTTCTTCGAAACCTTCTTCGCCTTACAGCAGCCGGCGTACGCGTCGATTTTTCCGCTCGGCCAAGGCCTGGTCCTCGCCATCGGCTGGACGCTCTTCGGACATCCTTGGGCCGGCGTGGCGCTGAGCGTCGGCGCACTCTGCGCTCTGTGCTACTGGATGCTGCGCGGTTGGACGACGCCCGGATGGGCGCTGGTTGGCGGCTTGCTCGCGGTCATCGAATTCGGCCCGCTCAGTCAATGGATGAACAGCTATTGGGGCGGCGCGGGCGCAGCCTGCGGGGGCTGTCTTGTATTCGGCGCCTTGCCCAGGCTGCGCAGCGGGGGTCGCGCGCGTAACGCGGCGCTCCTAGGGTTGGGGATTGGGGTGCATTGGCTCTTTCGACCGTATGAGACGATCTTTCTGTTACTAAGCGTTGTATTATTTCTTTTGCCAAGCTGGCGCTCGATAGCGAAGCCGGCAGCCATCGCCGCAATCGTTGTGCTCCCGGCAATCGGACTCTCACTACTGCAAAACAAGCAGGTGACGGGCCATTGGACGATGCTGCCCTATCAAGTCAGCCAGTATCAATACGGCGTCCCGACCACGTTTACCTTCCAGCCGATCCCAACGCCGCACCGTCTGCTGACACGGGAACAACAACTTGATTACGAGCAGCAGTCGCAGGTTCATGAGACCGCCGGAAGTTACTGGCGGCGCTGGGCCAGCCGCATTCGTTTCTATCGCTTCTTCTTCCTCGCGCCGCTATATCTCGCGATCCCAGTATTTCTGCTGCGCCTCCGCGAGTATCGATTCGCCTGGGCTCTGCTGACGATCTTCCTCTTCAGCCTGGGGACGAACTTTTATCCGTACTTTTACTCCCACTACATTGCCGCATTGACTTGTTTGTTCGTTTTGATTGGTGTTGCCGGACTCGAGCGCCTCAGCCTGTGGAATGAACAGGCCGCGCGAATTCTGCTATTTCTCTGCGCGGCGCATTTCCTCTTCTGGTATTGCGTGCACGCCTCTCGCGATGAGGAGCTCTACGCGGCGATGACGCCCTTCGAAACTTGGGACGCGATCAATCATGGCGATCCCCAGGGCCGCATCGCGATCAACGGGCAGCTCAACTCGCAGCCCGGCCAGCAACTGATTTTCGTCCGCTACGGGCCGCAGCACCAGTTCCACGAGTGGGTCCACAATCCGGCTGACATCGATGGCGCCCGCATCGTCTGGGCGCGCGATCTCGGTCCCGACGAAAATCAAACTCTGCTGCGTTACTATCCGGATCGTACTGCGTGGCTGCTGGAGCCCGACGCCCATCCGCCCCTGTTGCGCCCTTACCCACGCTGATCTACCATCCGGTCTGTTCCATCCGCTCCAGGATCACAGCGCTATATTCATTCATCTGCGCGGGCTTCCGCTTCAGCGGTGCGGGAATGATAGCGGCTAATCGCGCCGCTTGCTCGCGCGGCATCTCCGACGCGTGGGAATGATAATAATGCTCCGACGCAGCTTCAGCGCCATAAATCCCCGGCCCCCACTCAATCACATTCAAGTAGAGCTCCAAAATCCTATCCTTCGTTAGAAATGCCTCCATCAGCGGCACCAAAGAAGATTCCACGCCTTTTCGAATAAAAGACCGCTCGGTGGTTAAAAACAGATTCTTGACCAATTGTTGTGTAATCGTGGAACCGCCACGGCCCACGCGCTGACGCTTAATATCGTCCTCCAGGACTTTTTGCATCTCGATCCAGTCGAATCCATGATGCTGGCGAAACCGCCCGTCCTCGGCCGCGACCACGGCATGCTGCAAGTTAGGCGAGATGCTCGCCAGCGAAACGAATTCATAGCGCTTCGTGTAAGCGCGATGTGCGCGCAGCGCCTGAACGTGGCGCTCCATCTGAACCGCGGTGGTCCAGGGGTTGATCCAGCGCAATAGAACGATGCCCGCGCCGCACAAAACGTACAGCCCCACGATCAGCGACACGATACCGACAACGATCGTTCGCACAAATCTAGGCCTTCTTTTCATTTCTCTACTGCTATCATCGAACTTCTGCCATGACATCGGTATCTTTTCTACAGTGCAGCGTCTGTGGCCGGCGCTACGAGGCAGGCAAAGTTCACGGCCTGTGCGAATGCGGCGGCCCGCTGCTGGTCCGCTACGATCTTGAGGAAGCCAAGGCGACTTGGAATCGCCAGTCCTTGACCAGGGCGCCTCCAACCATGTGGCGCTACGCTCCCCTGCTTCCGGTCGGCGATCCCAAGCACATCGTCTCACTCGGAGAAGGCATGACGCCCATGCTGAAGGCTGCTCGGCTTGGCGCCACGCTCGGAGCCAACGATCTTTGGGTGAAGGACGAGGGCGTCAACCCCACCGGATCCTTCAAGGCGCGCGGCCTCTCCTGCGCCATCTCGATGTGCGTGGAGCTCGGTATCTCGAAAGTTGCCATTGCCTCGGCGGGCAATGCCGGAAGCGCGCTCGCAGCCTACGCGGCCGCGGCCGGAATGGAAGCGCACGTTTTCATGCCGAGCGATGTTCCGCAGTCCAACTACACCGAATGTCGCGCCTACGGAGCCCGGGTTACGTTAATCAATGGATTGATCAGCGATTGCGCGCGCCGCATCGCCGAACGCAAAGACGCCGAAGGCTGGTTCGACATCAGCACACTGAAGGAGCCGTATCGCATCGAAGGCAAGAAGACCATGGGTTACGAAGTTGCCGAACAGTTCGGCTGGAAGCTGCCCGGCGCCATCTTCTACCCCACCGGCGGAGGAGTCGGCCTGATCGGAATGTGGAAGGCCTTCGACGAACTGGAAGCGCTGGGCTGGATCTCGAGCGCGCGTCCGAAAATGATCGCCGTGCAAGCGGCCGGTTGCCAGCCTGTGGTCCGGGCGTTCGAAAAAGGTGATGCGACCAGCACGTTCTGGGAACAAGCGCATACGGTAGCCGCGGGCCTGCGGGTACCGAAGCCGCTGGGGGACGCTCTCTCGCTTGCGGCCATCCGCGCCAGCGGGGGGACGGCCATCGCCGTCAGCGACGAAGAACTTTTGGACGCCAGCCTGGAACTCGCCGCAGCCACCGGCATTTTTCCCGCGCCGGAAGGCGGCGCCTGCGTGGCCGCGCTGAAAAAGCTGTTATCCAACGGCTTCCTGAAGCCAGACGACCGTATCGTTCTTTACAATACTGGAACGGGATTGAAATACTTGGAAGCGTTTTCCACTCGATTTTCCCGGACTTCTAGCTCCGAGCAGGACAAACTGGGCGGTTTGATTACGCCCCGCTAGCGCGCGCCGGCCGTTTGCTTTGACACTGGCGCTTGACTTTTGGCAAACTAAAGGGGTGTTTTGGGAGTCCGCCCTTCCTCCCCGGCTTCGGCCCTGCTGGTGTTTCGAGTCCGCGGTCGCGAACTGCCTCTACAGATGCCTCTCAACAAATGATGTCAAGGAGTCTTGTCAATGAAACTATTTGTGGGGAATCTACCCTATGCGGCTACTGAAGCCGACTTAACGGATTTCTTTTCGCAAGCGGGCGTGGCCGTTGACAGCGTGAACGTGATGCGTGATCGTTTTACCGGCGAGGCTCGCGGGTTTGGGTTCGTTGAGATCAACGACGATACGGCGGCCAACCGCGCGGTGGAAGCCTGCAATGGTCGCGACCTGATGGGCCGCGCGCTGGTGGTTAACGAAGCCCGTCCCATGGTTCCGCGCGAAGGTGGCGGCGGTGGACGTGGTCCTGGGGGCGGCGGACGCGAACGCCGTGGTGGCCGGCCGGGCCGCTAACACCCGCGATTATCCCTCCAGCATTTTCGCGATAGCGTCTGGATCGTTCGGAACAACCACCGGACGATTGCCGAATCTTGCGTCGATTTTCCGGCCATCGGGATCTTCGAGTTCGCCCGTGTGATAGCGATAAATGTAGTCCGGATCCTTCAGAACGTTCCCCGTTAAAACCGCAACTACGTCTTCGTCCGCGCGAACCTTTCCCGCTTCGGTAAGCTTGCGAATTCCCGCCAAAGTTGCGGCCGAAGCCGGCTCGCAGCCGATACCGCATTGCCCGATCACCGCCTTGGCGTCGGCAATTTCCTGCTCGCTCACCTTTTCCACCGTGCCGTTGGTGACCGTCACTTCGTGCAGAGCTTTGGGCCACGAAACCGGATCGCCGATCTTGATGGCGGTGGCCAAGGTATGGGGGTCGCGAACCGCATGGAATTCGTGCTTTGTTTTCGTAAGACCGGTCTTCATGAATTCGTAAAACGGAGCGGCGCCTTCCGCCTGGATCACGGCCAGTCGCGGAATCTTGCGGATGAAGCCGAACTGGCACAGTTCGCGCAGCGCTTTTCCGAAAGCGGCAGTGTTCCCGAGATTGCCGCCCGGCAGCACGATCCAATCCGGCGGATTCCAATCGCGCTGGTCCAGCATTTCGAAGATGATCGTTTTCTGCCCCTCAATGCGAAAAGGATTGATGGAATTGAGCAGGTAAATTCCAAGCCGGTCGGCCAGCACGCGCACTAGCGCCAGGATCTGATCGAAGTTGGCTTCCACTTGAAAAGTGCGCGCGCCGTATTCCAACGCCTGCGCCAGCTTGCCGTATGCAATATTGCCGTGCGGGATGAAGACAATAGGATCCAGTCCCGCGGCGCTGGCGTAGGCCGCCATGGATGCGGACGTGTTGCCGGTGGAGACGCACGCGACACGTTGACGGTCTAATCGCATGGCTTGCGTGACGCCGCACGTCATGCCGTTGTCCTTGAACGATCCGGTGGGGTTGAAGCCCTGATGTTTGAACGTCACGCGATCCAATCCGCCGTAGCGCGCCGCGCGCGGAGCGTCCAGCAGCGGCGTGTTGCCCTCCCGCAAGGAAACCACTTGATGATGGTGGCCATCGAACGGCAGAAGCTCGCGGTAGCGCCATACCCCGCTCTGTTCCAGCACATCGTTCGAAGTGCGCCGCGTGCGCCACACCTTCTTCCAAAGCTCCGTTTCCACACGTTCTCCGGCGAAAACCACTTCGAGCAGGCCTCCACAATCCGGGCAATTGTAGATGGCTTCGTCAATCGGAAAGCGCGCGCGGCACTGCTGTTCGAAACACGCCAACTCAGCTAGCATGATTAAAGTATCCCCAATATGGTCTCGATTTGTCTGGAGAATGGCAAGGTGTTGGTGCGCCGGCAGGCACGGCCGCGCCGGCGCGAAGGTTTCGCTTTGATCCGGCTGATCTATGGCGGAATCTGCAACACCGATATCGAACTGCAGCGCGGCTACTACGGCTTTCACGGGACGCCGGGGCACGAGTTCGTGGGTGAAGTTTTGGAGGCGGACGATCAAAGTTGGGTGGGCCAGCGCGTGGTGGGCGAAATCAATCTGGCCTGCGGAAAATGCGAGTGGTGCCTGCGCGGACTCGGCCGCCATTGTCCCACCCGAACGGTACTCGGCATCGTGAAGCAGCCCGGTGCGTTTCGCGAATTCCTGACGCTGCCCGAACAAAATCTGCGGCGAGTGCCGCGCGAGATCCCCTCTGAGGAAGCCGTGTTCGTCGAGCCGCTGGCCGCGGCCTGCGAAATACTGGACCAGGTTCGCATTCCTCGCGGCGCGCCGGTGGCGGTGCTGGGCGACGGCAAACTCGGACTGCTGGCCAGCCAGGTTTTACAAGCGCACGGCGCTCAAGTCCATCAGTATGGCCGGCACAAAGACAAGCTGCGGATCGCCGAGCAATCGGGCGTCAGCACCGAAATCGCGAAGAAGCTGCCCGCGGCCAGGTACGAGTTCGTAGTGGAGGCGACCGGCACGAGCCAAGGCCTGCAGCAAGCCGTGCGGATGACACAGCCGCGCGGAACCGTGATCATGAAATCGACCGTGCACGGATTGGTGTCCATTGATTCGGCGCCCGTGATTGTTAATGAAATCACGCTGGTGGGCTCGCGTTGTGGCCGATTCGAGCCGGCGCTCAAGCTGCTCGCCAGCCGCAAAGTTCGCGTGGATGCGATGATATCGGAGGTGCTTCCGTTGAAGAGCGCGCCCCGGGCGTTTAAGGAAGCGGCGAAGCCAGGAGTGTTGAAGGTTCTGCTGCATGATTAAATTTCGACTTGTCTGCGGCTTGTTGGCCGCTGTCCTCACGGTAGCTGCGCAGACGCCGGAGTATGGCTATCAGGTGATCCACACGTTCCCGCACGATCCCAATGCGTTCACGCAAGGCCTGGAGTATCGCGCTGGATATCTGTATGAAAGCACCGGACTGAAAGGCCGCTCCTCTGTGCGCAAGGTACAGCTCGAAACGGGGAAAGTGCTGCAGCAGATTGACATTGATGCTCAGTACTTCGGCGAAGGAATCACGGTCCTCAATCAGAAGATCACGGAACTCACCTGGCAGTCGGAGACGGGGTTTGTCTACGACCAGTCCAACTTCAGGCGGCTTCGGACATTTAGCTATCCCGGCGAAGGCTGGGGACTGGCCAACGACGGCCAGAATATTTATATGAGCGACGGCACGGCTCAGATTCGCATTTGGGATCCGGTCACGCTGCAGGAAAAGCGCCGCATCACGGTTCACGATCGTGGCCAGCCGGTGCTGAATCTCAACGAGCTGGAATGGGTGCGCGGCGAGATCTACGCCAACATCTGGCAAAAGGACGTCATCGCGCGCATTTCACCGGCGGATGGCCGGATACTGGGATGGATCGATCTAGCGGGCATCTTGCCGGCCGCCGATCGCACGGGCCAGGAAGATGTTTTAAACGGAATCGCCTACGACTCGTTGGGCGATCGCCTATTCGTCACCGGAAAACAGTGGCCCAAGCTGTTCGAGATCAAAGTTGCGCCGAAACCTCATCGGAAGAACCGGTGAACGCGGTCCTTTAACTTTGCGTACCAGGATTCCTTTGCCGCGGACTGTTCGGACGCCGATCCGTTTGACGCTAATTTGGGCGCATCCGTCTTCGCCGCTGGGTCGTAAAGGTCCTTGTTGACCATGTGAATTCGATAGCTGTCGAAGGCGTAAGTCTTGCGGTACAGGCGCCCGTCAACGCCTTCCAGGACCACCGAAAAACTCGGCTGCTCGCCGGCATTGGTCACTTGGACCGGATAGTGTCCAACGACATTGCGCTCGATGTAGGCCGTCTCATAGCGATGATGCCTGAGGCTCCATACGAACACGCGGAAGCTATCGAACTCGTAGGGCTGCCCGCCTTTGTTGATCGTGGTCCAGAGCCAGTTGTTTTTTACGGAATCGCCGTCGTGCACCTGCCCCAAAGGGAAATACGAAGTAATGCGATGGCCTTCGGCATATTGCGCCACTTCGTCGGGAATTGCCATGCTCAGCGGACGTGTCAACACCCAGCCCACTTTGCCATCTTGGGTACGCACCAGGTTCCAGTCATCCATTGGAACCTCCACCGGCGGCGGCGCGGGCGCTGGCGGAGCCGTCGGCGGCGGTGATCCAGGGGTCGGGGGATCGGGTTCAGGTTTCGGCGCCGAGAGCGCCAGCCAATTACCAGGAGGCTGCGGCGCGGGCGGACGAGGCGGAGGCCCGATCTTGGTCTGAGACGCTTTCGGCTTGGGCTTCTTGCGAAGCGGAGCCGGCTTCACCGGCACGGGCATGGAGACCTCGTCGTGCTGCACCCGCGGCGTCAGTTTATGCCCGATCACGTCGACTTTGCCGTTCTCGGGAACCTGTCCGAAGCTCGGAGAAGTTCGGCTGGGCTCGGTATGCATATTCAGCGACTCGAAAACGCCGGCCTGCCCTTGCGACTGTGAGCGTGCAGCACTCTGCGCCATGTCGCGAAGCGCGGCCATTTGCACGGGAGAGAGAAGCTGCCGCAGGTCGGTCCAGCCTTCCACGCCCTGCTCGGTACGAACCTTCACCAGGCGGTGCCGGTACTCAACAATCGAGAGCTTGTCGCCGTGCTTGACAGTAGTAGAAATGGCGGACTTCAGCGCTAATTCCTGCCGCAGGTTCAGCGTGCCAGGTCCGACGTAAGCATCGCCGAGCGAAGCTGCGGGGCGTGGCTTATCGGAACAGGAAACGAAGAGGGCTAGCAGGCAAGAGCAAATTGCAACGCGAGTCAATGTCACGAGCGCGACGTTCTATCCTTAGTGTATCAGTAATGTCTGATGAAGCTGCTCGTTCGCAGGTCGAATTTTATTGCCCGCGCTGTCACACGGCAGTAACCGATCCGTTGGTGTGCGGCGATTGCTCGGCCATCATTTGCCGAATCTGCGGCGCGCCATTGGAGAAGATCGACGAACTGGGAATCGGCTGAACGAGCGACCGCATGCTCACGCGTGGCGGTTCAGCGACACATCCGAACCGTGGCTGTCAAGGAGCGGCTGCTAGGGCACCCAGGTACGCAGGAACTTCACCGGAGTCCCAGGTTCGATCTCGAACGGCTGACCGCCCGCGGGAACCAGCCAGGCTTCCCCTTCACTAAACGGCCGGCCGGCGATATTTCCATCGCCACTCACGAAGATCACGATGTGAAAACGCCCCGGCTCCGGCTTATACAGCAGGCTGGATGTGGTGCGGGCCAACTCCGTGTGGAAGTATTCGCAATCGATGGGGAGTATCACGGACTTGGGCGAGCTGGCCTCCGTGAATGAAACTTGAATCGCTTTGTCCAAATGAAGCTCGCGCGGGCGGCCGTAATCGTAGAGCCGGTAAGTGACGTCGGAATGCTGTTGGATTTCGCACAAAGCGAGGCCGCCGCCGATGGCGTGGACCGTGCCAGCCGGGATGAAGAAAGCATCGCCCGCTTCCACCTCTAGCCAGTTGAGCAATCGCTCGATCTCACCACTTACCGCGGCTTCGCGCAAGCCCGCGCGGCTGATGGATTCGCGAAAGCCGATGGCGAGGCGCGCACCCGGTTCGGCGCGCAGCACGTACCACATCTCAGTTTTGCCGCGAGAACCCTCGTGAGCCGCGGCGAAATCGTCGTTGGGATGTACCTGCACCGATAGGCGTTCCGAGGTGAAGATAAATTTCACTAATAGCGGCAAGTCGGCTTCGAACCACACTTCGCCGATCTTCTTTCCACCGCTCGGATACCAGGGCAACAGATCCGGCGTGCCCCACACTTTCTCGAGGAACCGGGTGGGCAGCCGGACGGGCAGCTTATCGGACACTCCTATCAAACTCGTCCGGTAATGAAGCGGTCGATGCGGTCCAGCCCACGCTCCAGCTCTTTCATCGAAGTGGCGTATGAGATGCGGACGTGCTCGGTGGTTCCGAAGGCTTCCCCTGGCACCACGGCCACGTGAGCGTCGGACAAGAGCTTCTCTGAGAACTGCAGCGCCGACGTAATACCGTTGCGGAAACCGACCGAGACATTCGGATAAGCGTAAAACGCTCCGCGCGGTTCGGCAATTTTCACGCCGGGAATCTCGCGCAGGCGCTGCACCACGAAGTCGCGACGGCGGCGATATTCGGCGAGCATGATCGGGATGGAATCCTGCGGTCCGCGCAAGGCTTCGATGGCCGCCTTCTGCGCGATCGACGTGGGGTTGGAAGTGGTGTGGCTTTGCAGCTTCAGCATGGCGTCGATCAGCGGCTTGGGCGCCAGCGCGAACCCGACGCGCCAGCCGGTCATGGAGTAGGTCTTGGAGAGCGACCCGGCAATCACCACGTTGTCTTTCGCGCCGGGCATGGCCGCGATCGAGAACGGCTCACTGTCGTACAGAAAGCGGCAGTAGCATTCGTCGGTCATCAGCTGGACACCGCGCTTCACCGCCAGATGGTAGATCTTGTCAAAATCTTCGCGGCTCAATACGCCGCCGCTCGGATTGCAAGGCGAGTTGATGATGATCAGCTTGGTCTTGCTGGTGATCTGGCGCGCGATATCGTCGGCGGTGAAGGTGAAGCCGTTCGCTTCGTCGCTTTGGACGAAAACGCACGTGCCGCCCGCATAGTTCACGACATCCTTGTAGGTGACCCAATAGGGAACCGGAATGATGACTTCGTCGCCGTCCTCAATGAGGGCCTGCATCAAATTGAAAATCGCGTGCTTGCCGCCCACCGTGACCAGGCATTCGGCGGGAGTATACGCGGTGCCATAGTCGTCATGATGGCGCGCGCAAATCGCCTGTTTGATCTCCACCGTTCCGCCCGTGGGCGTGTACTTGGTGAAGTTGGCGTCGATGGCCGCGATGGCGGCTTTTTTGATGTTGTCGGGCGTCGGGAAGTCGGGCTCTCCGGCGCCAAAGTCCACGATGTCGATGCCTTCGCGGCGAAGCTTGTCGGCATCGGCGGCGACCTTCATTGTCGAGGACTCGCTGATGAGCGAGATGCGCTGGGCTAGATTCAATGTTGCTGTCATGAAAGAGTTAGGCTTCTCCAGTTTCTTCGAGCAGTCTTCTCTTTAGTCTAACCTCGATTGACGGCGGCACAAGGCCCCCGATGTCTCCTCCCAGCCGGATTACTTCTTTCACCAGGCGCGAGCTGATGAAGGAGTGGGCTTCGCCGGCCATTAAGAATACGGTTTCGATTTCCGGGCGCAGCCTGCGATTCATCAACGCCATCTGGAGCTCGTATTCGTAATCCGACACGGCGCGAATACCGCGCAGGATGACGCTGGCGCCGCACTCGGCGGCATAGTCCACCAGCAGGCCGCCAAATGAGCCGACCTCGACGTTGGGAAGATTGACGGCCACTTCGCGCAACATTTCGACACGTTCCGACAAGTCAAACAGCGGACGCTTCTCATCGTTGCGGAGAATGGCGACGATCAGCCGGTCAAACAAAGCCGACCCGCGCTCAATCAAATCCAGGTGGCCATTGGTGATTGGATCGAACGAACCGGGGTAGAGGGCGACAACAGTGTCGGGTTTGGGTCTCAAGGTGGCAGTTTATCAGGTGTCGATATGTGGTTGCCAGACTAACGATAGTAGCGGACCACCATTTCGGCCACGCAGCAGGGTTTTTCCGAGTCTTGACTCTCGATGGTGATCGAATAGATGGCCTCGGTTGCGTCCGGCACCTCGCGCGTCGACTGCAGAACAATACGCGCCCGAATGAATGCGCCGGCGCGAACGGCGGCGGGAAAACGAACCCGATTCAACCCATAGTTGATGGCCATGCCCAAGCCATCGATGGGAATGGAATCCGTCAGGAATTTGGGAACCAGGGATAAGGTAAGAAGTCCATGAGCGATGGTGGCTTTATACGGCGACTCCCGCTCCGCGCGTTCGCGATCGACGTGAATCCACTGATGGTCGTCGGTGGCGTCCGCGTATTGGTTAATGCGCTCCTGGGTCATCTCAAACCAGTCCGTGAGGGCGATCTCGCGTCCGGTGAATTCTGTGAGGTCCTCTAATGTTCTGATGGCAGGCATCCTATTTCCCGTGTTTGGCGAGTTCGAATTTCGCGATGGCTTCCCGATGCACTTCGTCCGGACCGTCCGCCAGCCGCAGCGTGCGCGAATTGGCCCACGCCGAGGCGAGAGGAAAATCTTCGGAAACACCCGCGCCGCCGTGCGCCTGAATGGCCCGATCCAGAACTCGCAACGCGACGTTCGGCGCCACCACTTTGATCATCGCGATCTCGGCTCGCGCCACTTTGTTGCCGGCGGTGTCCATCATGTAAGCGGCTTTCAAGGTGAGCAGGCGCGCCTGCTCGATTTCCATCCGCGACGTCGCGATATCGGCGCGGATGGTCCCTTGTTCCGACAATGCGTGTCCGAAAGCAACGCGCGACTTCACCCGCTCGCACATGGATTCGAGAGCGCGCTCCGCCACGCCGATCAGTCGCATGCAGTGGTGAATCCGGCCGGGCCCGAGCCGGCCTTGCGCGATTTCGAAACCGCGCCCCTCGCCCAGCAGAAGATTGCCCGCCGGCACGCGCACATTCTCAAACAGCACCTCGCCGTGGCCGTGCGGAGCGTGATCGTATCCGAAAACCGTGAGCAAACGCTTGATGGTCACGCCCGGCGCGTCCATCGGCACCACGATCATGGATTGCTGCTTGTGCTTCGGCGCCGACGGATCGGTTTTGCCCATGAAGATCGCCACTTTGCAGCGCGGATCGCCGGCGCCGGAGCTCCACCACTTGTGTCCGTTGATGACGTAGTAATCGCCATCGCGCACGATGCTGGATTCGATGTTGGTGGCGTCGGAGGATGCCACCTGGGGCTCCGTCATCGCGAAGCAGGAGCGGATCTCGCCCGCCAGCAGCGGCTTCAGCCATTTCTCTTTCAATTCGGGCGAGCCGTAACGCTCCAGCACTTCCATGTTTCCGGTATCCGGGCGCCGAGCAGTTGAATACTTCGGGGCCGATCGGCGAGCGGCCCATGATCTCGCACAACGGCGCGTATTCCAGATTGGTCAGCCCAGCGCCGTGCTCGCTGGCGGGCAGAAAAAGATTCCACAGCCCGGCGGCGCGCGCCTTCGGCTTCAGCTCTTCGATGACCGGAACAGGTTGCCAGCGATCCGGGCCTTCGCAGTGCTGCTTGTATTTCGATTCGTTGGGATAAACGTGCTCTTCCATGAACGCGGTTACGCGCTTCTGAAGATCCTTTACCTTGGGCGAGAATTCGAATTCCATCGTTTCTTGCTCCTTACCGGTAGGTGCGAAGTCCGGGTTCGCACAGGTGCGGGATGGCGTTGAAGGAATGCAGCCGCAACTCGCCATCGTGCAGCCGCAGCACCGTGCAGGATGCGTTGTGCAGCACGCCCGCCAGGCGCATGGCCCGCTCGTCATGGATCTCCATGGCCAGCGCCGTCCATATTCCGATCGGCGTGGCGGAGGTAAACACCACGATGTTCTCGTCGCGCTCCGCGGGCTCCAGCTTGCAACCGGCATCCGATCACGCGCTCTCGAAACGCCTGCCAGGTTTCGCCCTCATAGGCATGCCGGCCGCGCATCCAGGCCTCCACCACCTTCACATCGCACGGCAGCCAGCGGCGATTCACACTCGCCTCCGGCTGCTCGGCCGCCGCGCGCGCTTGCGCCACCAGTTCCTGGTATTGCCGCTCAAATTCCGGATCTTCCGCGCACAATGACGGCGCGAGCGCCCGATAAACATGCGTAAGATCGAACTCGTTCCAGCCGGGTTCCCGCACAATCTCCGGGAAACTGACGCCCGCTTCGCGATAGACGGCGCTCACCTCGCACGCGGTCTCCTGCTGGCGAACCAGCGCTCCGGAATAGGCGGCCGGAAGTGAATCTTCTCGGACACGAAATACTCGCCCAGCAGTCTCGCCTGCCGCCGCCCCAGGTCGGAGAACGCATCGTAGGCTTTGCGGGTGCCCGCCTGGCCGTGCCGGACCAGGTAGATGCGGCTCATGACGCGGTCTCCTTCTCGATGAGCGACGCCGCCAGGCGGATCAACCCGCGCACGCGCCGGTCGAAGGTACGAAAGCGCTCATCCTGCGTTTGCCCGCGGTGAAAACGATAGAAGATCTGTTGCAGAATCACGGCCAGTTTGAAGATCCCGAGAACTTCGTGGTAACGGATGTGAGTGAGGTCGCGCCCGGTTCGCTCGGCGTATCTTTGCAGAAACTGATCGCGCGTGTACCAGCCCGGTTGCGCTGTTAATCCGGGCGTCGCGGGATGCGGATCGTCTTCGGCGGCGACGTTGGCCCAGGTCCAGTAACACATGGTCAACCCCAGGTCGGCCAGCGGATCTCCGATGGTGGTCATCTCCCAGTCGAGCACGGCTTCCACGCGGTCGCCAACGGGCCGCAGCATGACATTGTCGAGCTTGTAATCGTTGTGCACCAGCGTTGCGTCCACCGAAGGCGGCAAAGAATCATGCAGCCATCGGACGACCCGGTCCATTTCCGGACTCTCTTCGGTCTTGGCGCGATTCCAGCGCTCCGCCCATCCCCGCACCTGCCGCTCCACGAAGCCCTGCGGGCTTTCCCAGCGAACTGAGCGCGGGTTGCGGACATCACCCGGGTGAGAACATCGATCGAATGCAGCCGCACCAGGCAATCGATGAATGCTTCGCTCACCAGTCGCGGATAATCGGGAATCGCGGCCAACTCACGCGGTATCGAATCGCGAATGACGATGCCGTGCCGACGCTCCATCAGGAAAAAGGCGCTGCCGATCACCGCTGGATCTTCGCACAACAGAAACACCTGGGGCGCTTCCGGAAAGTGCGGATGGACGGCATGCAGCACGCGGTATTCGCGCGCCATGTCATGCGCTTTGGGCGCCACGGGCCCGAGCGGCGGACGTCTCAGAACATATTCACGGCCAGCGGCTCGAACCAGATATACAAGGTTGGAGTGGCCATGGGGAAATTGTTCGATCTCGATGCCGGCCGCGCCTTCAGGCAGGCGTTCGCGCAGGTAATCCGCTAGCGCCTCACGGTTGAGTTCTTCGCCGGGACGGACCGCCGAGGTGTCGGATTGAAAGGCCACGAGGGTCAATGGGATCTACTATATACTTTCAGGTGCCTTGGAAACTGCACACATTTTAAAAGACCAGACGGCAATTGTCACGGGCGCCAGCCGGGGCATCGGCCGCGCCATCGCGGAGACGTTTGTGCGGGAGGGCGCGAACGTAGTTATCTGCGGACGCAAGGCCGAAACTCTGGATGCAGTGGCGCGAGAGATTGGTCCGGCGGCTATCCCAATTGTTTGCCATGTGGGACGGAGCGAGCAGATCCGGTCCATGGTGGATCAGGTGACGCGAGAGCTGGGGCGCATCGACATTCTAGTAAACAACGCCGGGACCAACGTGGCGCAGGCGCCGTGCCTGGAAATCGATGAAGGGATGTTCGACAAGATGATCGAGATCAACCTGAAGAGCGCCTTCCGGTTGACGCAGCTTGTTGCGCCGGGGATGTGCGACCGCGGCTCGGGATCCATCATCAATATCTCGTCGATTTCGGGAGTGCGGCCGCAGTTTGAAGGCTTGCTGTACAGCATGACCAAAGCCGCGCTCATCATGATGACGCAATCCTACGCGCTGGAATTGGGTCCGAAAGGCGTGCGGGTGAATGCGATTGCGCCGGGATTGATCCAGACAGCGCTCAGCGCATACTACTGGCAGGACCAGGCGCGCCGGGAGGAACGAACGGAGCAGCAACCGATCCGCCACCTGGGCCAGCCGATGGAAATCGCGGAAGTGGCGCTGCTGCTGGCGAGCGACCGGTCATCGTTTATGACGGGCCAGACGCTGGTGGTGGACGGCGGCCGATTGTTGTCGTCCCTATAAGACGAATCTTTTCGAACGGAGATTTATGAGCGAAGTTGTGAAGCTGACGCGTTGGGACGACATCGCGGTTGTCACTATCGACAATCCACCTGTGAATGCGCTCAGTCCGGGAGTTCCCGAGGGAATCTTGAAGTCCATCCGAGAGGCGGCGCAGGACCCGGCGATCAAAGCGGTGGTGGTGATCGGCGCGGGATCAACGTTCATTGCCGGCGCCGACATTCGCGAGTTCCAAAAGATGACGTCCGGCGAGAAGCCGCGCCTGACGCTCCTGCCGACGCTGCTGGCGATTGAAGATTCGCCCAAGCCGGTGGTGATGGCGATTCACGGGCAAGCCTTGGGCGGCGGGCTGGAAGTAGCGATGGCCGGCCACTACCGCGTGATCGCGCCTGCGGCGCAAGTGGGGCAGCCCGAAGTGAAGCTGGGAATCATTCCCGGCGCGGGGGGTACGCAGCGGCTTCCGCGACTGGCCGGCGTGGCGAAAGCAGTTGAGATGTGCGCGTTCGGCGAGCCGATCACCGCGCAAGAGGCTCTGGCGCTCGGCATCGTGGACCGGATCATCGAAGGCGATTTGCTGACCGGCGCCGTCGCGTTCGCGCGCGAAGTGGCGGATCGGCCTGCGCCCAAAACGCGCCTGCGCAACGAGAAGCTCACCTCCGTGGATTCGGCCGTCTTTGCCGCGGCGAGAGAGACGGCGCGAAAGACCAGGCGCGGGCAGCCGGCGCCGCTGGCGGCGATCGACGCAGTGGAGGCGTCTGCCAAACTTCCATTCGATAAAGGCTGCGAACTCGAAGCCAAGCTCTTCAACGAGTGCCTGTATTCCATCCAGTCCAAAGCGCTGATCCACGCATTCTTCGGCGAGCGCGCGGTGAACAAGATCCCGGACATTCCGAAGGACACGCCGGTATTCGAGATCCGGCGCGCGGCGGTGATCGGCGCGGGAACCATGGGCGGCGGCATCGCCATGAATTACGCCAACGCCGGGCATTCCGGTGATCGTGAAAGAAACCACCGCAAGAGGCGCTGGATCGCGGCATCGGTGTCATCCGGAAGAACTACGCCAATTCCGTGCAGAAAGGCCGCTTTTCTCAAGCTGGTGATGGATGCAGCGCATGGCGCTGATCACGCCGCAGCTCAATTATGACGGCTTCGATCAGGCGGACATTATTGTCGAAGCGGTTTTCGAAGGCATGGCGCTCAAGAAGCAGGTGTTCGCGGAGATCGACGCGATCGCCAAGCCCTCTTGCATCCTGGCCTCGAACACATCCACGCTCGACATCGACGAAATCGCCTCCGCGACGAAACGTCCCCAGATGGTGATCGGGCATCATTTCTTTAGTCCGGCGAATGTGATGCGGTTACTGGAGGTGGTGCGCGGCAAGGCGAGCAGTAAAGAAGTGATCGCCACTTCGATGGCGCTCGGCAAACGGCTCAAGAAGGTGGCGGTGCTGGCGGGCAACTGCCGGGGGTTCATCGGAAACCGGATGCTGGGCCCGTACTTCAGAGAGGCGCAGTTTCTGATCGAAGAAGGCGCTTCGGTGGAAGACGTCAACCAGACGCTGTACGATTTTGGCTGGGCCATGGGACCGCTGGCGGTCTCCGATCTGGCCGGCCTGGATGTCGGCTGGCGGATCCGGAAAGAATACAAGCACCTTGAAAAATCGGGCGTTCGAGTTCCTCGCGTGGCGGACCGCTTGTGCGAGTTGGGACGCTTCGGGCAGAAGACCGGCCGGGGGTTTTCGAAGTATGACGCGGAGCGGAGGCCGTTGGCGGATCCCGAAACCGCGGAAGTGATCGAAGCGGTGGCGCGCGAGGCTGGCATTGAGCGGCGAACCATCACGCGGGAGGAAATCCTGGACCGGTGCTTGTTTGCGCTGGTGAACGAAGGCGCGAAGCTGCTGGGAGAAGGCATCGCGCTGCGCGCAGTCGACATCGATATCGTGTACTTGAACGGGTATGGCTTCCCGGCCTGGCGCGGCGGCCCCATGTTTTACGCCGATACAGTGGGCTTAGATAAAGTTCTTAGGCGCATCCAGGAGTTTGAAGCGCGGCACGGTTCCGATCTCTGGTCGCCCGCGCCGCTGCTCACGCGTCTTGCTCAAGCCGGGCGCTCTTTCGCCGATTTCGACCGGCAGAGCGCCAGTCAAGCGTCGGCGTGAGTGTGAACGATGCTATCGATATCTTGACTGCCCGCGGACCAGTATCACGGTTGGAGTCGGAAGGCAGCCGGGTATCTGACCGTTCCGTGAACACCGTGGAGAGCGCCGGGCCTTAGTTCAAGCGCCATGAAAGCTTCTGGAGGAAATGGGCTCGCGAGGGAACGGGCCGCTCCCGTCGAGAAACCGAAGCGAGGGTAGTACTCAGGGTGGCCCAGGACAAACACGATCTGTTCACCTTGTCCGCGTAACAGATCTAGCCCGCGTCCGATCAGCTTTCCACCAACCCCTTGGCGCTGTCGTTCAGGCAACACGGCCATTGGGGCCAATGCCACCGCCGAAAGTCGGTCCCCGGTAGTCTCGATCCACATTCGACTGAAGAGGATGTGCCCAACCAGCCGCTCCTCTTGCTCGGCAACTAGCGAAGCGAGCATGACGCCTCCGTTGCGCAAGCTATCAACCAGATCCGCCTCGTCCGGCCGGCCAAAAGCCGCTTCGTTGATCAAGCGGATAGTAGCGCATTCCTTGGGGTCTTCGTTACGGACCATCACCTTGTTGCCGGTGATCATTCTGTTTAGTCAATTCTCACTTCTTCGCCGACAGCATCATTTTCACAAGCTGCTCGGTTACGTGCGGCTCCAGTGCCTCCGTGTGACCTTTGCCCAGCCGCACAACATCGGCGACCACACGGCCATCTTTGCAGTGCGGATATTCGAAGACTTCAGCGGTGCCGGGTCTCGGCAAGCGTCCCCAGGCGTCGGAGCCTGGATCCTGGCGAGTGGAATCGTAGACGTAACCGGCCTTCGTATCGATAACATCCGCGCGCCGGACTCTTGCGCGGCAGCCTAGTTTTGTGGCCCAGGGCGAAGCATCGGGAATGGGTTGATCGCCGAGTTCGTGCTCGCCAGTCTCAAAGATAAAGGAGAACGTGGCGTCCGGAGGTTCCCGCAGTGGCGCCATCGCAGCGGCCAACCCGGCAGCGCCGGTGGGAATACCGGGAGGAGGGGCCGCGCCAGGACTGCCCGCCCGAGCAGCGGTGAAGAAGCTGGCGGGAATAGGAGGCTGGGGACCCAAACGGCCGCCGGACAGACTCAGCCAACCGGCAACTCGCTCTTTAAAGAAGTCCGTGCGAACTAGCCGGTTGGAAGTCATGCCGCCTTGGGAATGTCCGACCAGCCAAAAGGCCCGGACGTTCTGCTTTCCGATCTGATCGTAGACCAGGGTAACGATGTTCTGCAGGTACTCGTCGTCCATGGGAGACCACACGCGGGTCGGCGTGTTCGGAGTGGCGATTACCAGGCGATACTTCTTGGCGTAATCCATGATGGGGAAATAGTGCCGCTGCCAGTTCCCGTAGGAACCGGCGCCATGCAGGCTCAGAATGAAGGTCACCTTTTCGCCGCGCTTCAAATCGCACGGAAAATCCAGAAAGAATTTGCGCCCGGTCTTGGGTTCGACAGCGGTCCCTTGCTCGATCACCAGGGGGCCCGGGCAATTGGCATCCGGGCAATGCAGCGGAGGTGGAATCTGGCAAGACACCCCAGCCAGCGAAACGGGCGAAATCTCCCTGGCATATTGAGGAATCGCTGTGATGGCGGCGAAAGCCAAGAGGCTGATCAGATGGTGTGGTTGTTTCATGAGAGGGTCCTTTGATGGCTGGATTCTAGCGGTCGATCGTTTGAGATGCTATCACAGGAGAGCGCACGGTTCCGTCGGTCGGGAAACGGGTGGATTCTTCGGCCGTTAGGCATTGCCTGGTGGCGCTTTAGAGTCGGCCTTCCTAACGTCACTCCCCGCGGGTCGCGGATTGAGCTGCGGTCTTATCGAAGTGAGTTGCCGTCTTGGTAACATCACGGTTCGTCATTTTCGCCCTGCGTGAACCAGGTATATACTTATGTGGGTAACGAGATAAAAGTCCTATGCGATATTTTGGCAAGAGCTGGGCCATTGCTGTGTCGGCAGCCGCTGTGACGGCGGGTCTTTTCACGCTCTTCTCGCCAAGCGCGCCGACGGTCTCCGCCGCCGTTTCGGACTCCCCGGGCCGCGTTGCCGGCAAACCCGATTTCAACGGAATTTGGGAAGCCAACAACACCGCCAACTGGGACCTTCAAACCCATCAGGCGCGTCCCATGGTGGCCCAGCCCGGCTTGCTCCCCAATACAGTGGTTCTCGCGGCGCCCGTGCTCGCGCTGGGCTCGCTCGGCTGGGTTCCGGGAGGCCTCGGGGTCGTCGAGGGCGACGAGATTCCCTACCAGCCGTGGGCGGCGGCAAGAAAGAAGGAGAACTGAAGAGCACTGGATGGATCGCGATCCGGAAATCAAGTGCTTCCAGCCCGGAATGCCGCGCGCCATGTACATGCCGCATCCGTTCCAGATCATTCAGAGCAACACCAAGATCCAAATGATGTTCGAATTTGCGAATGCCCAGCGCACCATCCATCTCACTAAGATGGAGCCGTATCCGAACGTGCTATGATGGGATATTCGGTGGGCCACTGGGAGGGAGACACGCTGGTGGTGGATGTCACCGATTTCACCGACGCGACGTGGTTCGACCGGGCTGGAGATTTCCACAGCGATGCCTTACACGTCACGGAACGTTACACTCCGGCCGGCAAAGATGTCATCCATTATGAAGCCACCATCGAGGATCCGCAGGTCTTCACGCGGCCGTGGAAAATCAGCATGCCGCTCTATCGCCGGCTGGAGCCGAATGCGCGAGCTCACGGATTTCCGGTGTGTTGAGATGGTGGAAGAGACCATGTATGGCCAGCTGCGCAAGCACCAGCTGGTCAAGCACTGGGAAGGCAAGACGATGAACGTGGATATCACGCGCAAAATTCCGCCGGGTGAAGAGGTTTGGAACGCTATATCTCCGGCAATCCGCCGGCCAAGAAGCAATAGAAAACTGGTAGTGAGGAATCAGGAGACTCGTCTTATGCAAGCCAAGTTAACCGTTGCAGCAGTGATCACCGCTGGCATCCGTTGTTGTTATTCGCGCCCCCCCTGAGCGCCCATCACGCGTTTGCGGCCGAATTCGACGACAAGAAGCCGGTGCATTTTGAGGATGCCACAGTAACAAAGGTCGAATTCATCAATCCGCACAGCTGGATTCACGTCGATGTGAAGATGCCGGACGGCACGGTGGAAAACTGGGCGCATTGAAGCAGGGAGCCCGAACATCCTGATGCGGCGAGGCATCACCCGGTACACGCTTAAGATCGGGGACAAGATCAACATTTCCGGCTATCAGTCGAAAGACGGGCTTCACCGCGCCAACGGCCGGGATCTGACCTTGCCGAACGGCCAGAAGCTGTTCCTTGGGTCTTCGGGTACCGGAGCTCCCTACGAAGTGCAGCGTCCCGGCGTGGATACGCAAGGCAAAGACACGCCAGACAAGGACACGCAGAAGAAGGAGCAATGAGCGATCGATTCTCAATCACCGTCGCCGCGCTCGCTTGTGTTGGGGCGTTCGCGGTCGCAGCGGTATCCCTGCGCGGCCAGGCGTCGCCGGCCAAATCCACGGGAGCGAAGACGCTGGGAACGGCGAAGGCCGGCAATCCACCCCGGACGCCCTGGGGCGACCCGGATCTGCAGGGCACTTGGTTCGTAATGGTCGACGTGCCTCTGGAACGCTCCGCGGCGAATGCCGGCAAGGAATTCCTGACCGATGCGGAAGTGGCCGCGGCGGACGAGAAGAAAGGGCTGAATCCCGGACGCAACGCCCGCTCGGCTAATCCCGCAGGACGTCAGCGGCGCCTACAACGCGGTCTTCAACTCGGTCCTGAAGAACCGGCAAGCGGACCTCGATGATCATCGATCCGCCGGATGGGAAAATTCCGCCTCTCGTGCCCGGGCTCGCGGCGGCAAAGTTTAGCCAAGGATTCCGGGTGGGTGCGGGAACCGAGCCGACGGTGAACGACAACCCGGAGACAATTCGCGCAATCGCCGCGTTGTCTCGGCGTTCCGATGCCGTTCCTTCCGCTGAACACGCTTTTTGCGCAGGGCACGGTGATGCAGATCGTGCAGTCTCCCAAATCCATGGGAATTTACATGGAGGACGATCACGCCGGAGGCGGCAACCGGGTGATCTTCATGGACGGTCGTCCCCACCTTCCGCTCGAAGCTGAGGATCTATCTGGGAGACTCGCGCGGCCATTGGGAAGGCAACACGCTGGTGGTCGAAACCACGAATTTCTCGCAGGGCTTTCGTGGCTCAAACCCCGATACATACAAGATGATCGAGCGCTTCACGCGCGTGGACGCCAATAATTTGCGGCGCGAAATCACCTTCGACGACCCGAAGACCTGGACCAAGCCATGGACCGTTCTCATCGAGATGGGGAGGGCCCGAGACGGACGCCACATGATCTTCGATTCTGCGTGTCACGAAGGAAACTACGGCATGACCGGCATCCTGGTTGGCGCCCGCAAGGACAGAGCAGGCGGCAGGAGAAGAAGTAACACCAGTATCGGATCACGGGATTGCTCTTACTCGTACTCCTGCTTTCTTTCGGCAGCGGCGTCGCGGCGCTGATCTACGAGGTTGTCTGGTTCCAGCTCCTGGAACTGGTGATCGGCTCGACAGCCGTCTCGCTCGGCAGTGCTCCTCGCCACGTTCATGGGCGGAATGTGTCTCGGCAGCCTGATACTGCCCCGTCTCGTCTCCGCCCGGCGCCATCCCTTGCGCGTGTACGCGCTGATCGAACTTGGCATCGGCGCTCTCGGAATCCTGGTGTTGCACCTGATGCCGTTGGTGGGCAGCGTCTACACCGCTTGGAGCGGATATGGCCTGAAAGGATTCCTGCTGCGCGGAGCCGTCGCGGCCGCGTGCCTTCTGCCCCCCACTTTGCTGATGGGCGCGACGCTCCCTGCTTTGGCGCGCCAGATCAATACGGAGCGCGGCGTCTCATGGCTGGGTTTCTTCTACGGCGCGAATATCGCCGGAGCGGTATTGGGATGCCTGCTTTCTGGTTTCTATTTACTGCGCATGTACGACGTGTACGCCGCGACATACGTGGCCGTGGCGATCAACCTGTCGATGGCAGGGCTCGCACTCGCGCTCGCGTTGCTGATTCCGCGCGAGAGCGATTCCGGATGATCGCGTAAGACCAGCACCTGCCGCGGTCGCCTGGGAACAGCGCCACGACCGTTTACGTCGCCATCGCGCTATCGGGGTTGTGCGCGCTGGCCGCCGAAGCCATCTGGACGCGCATGCTCGGATTGCTCTTCGGCGCCTCGGTTTACGCGCTCTCCATCATCGTGGCGGTCTTTCTCGCCGGCCTCGGGATCGGCAGCGGCATCGGCGCTTTGCTCTGTCGAATCCTCGTGCGCCCGCGCGCTGGCCTTGGGCTGGTGCCAGTGGCTGGCTGCCTGCGCAATCGCCTGGACCGCGTACAATCTGGCCGCATCGCTCCCCTACTGGCCGATCAACCCCTCCATCTCCTCAAACATCTGGTTCAACTTCCAGCTCGATCTCGCCCGCGCGTTTTGGGCTCTGTTGCCCCCGACGCTTCTCTGGGGCGCGAGCTTCCCCTTGGCGCTCGCCGCGGCCGCATCGAAAGGGCAGGATGCCGGCAGGCTGATGGCCGGCGTCTACGCCGCCAACACCTTCGGGGCCATCGTTGGAGCTCTCGGCGCGAGCCTGCTCCTGGTCGCCTGGGTGGGATCGCAGCGCACGGAGCAAGTGCTCATTGCGTTGTCGATCGATTGCCGGTTTGCTGCTTCTGTTGCCCTCGAAGCCCCGATGGTCGTGCTAGGTTGGTGCGCTTCGGCGCTGCTCGGCGGCTTTCTGATTCTTCACCGTCCCACCCATCGCGAAAGTGCTCATCGCGTACGGCCGCTACGCGGCCACCTGGGTCGGCAAAGGCGATATCGTCTACGCCGCCGAAGGCATGAACTCGTCAGTGGCCGTCTCCAGCTTTCCGAACGGCGTCCTGACCTTTCACGTCGCCGGCAAGATCCAGGCTTCGAACGTGCCGCGAGACATGCGGCTCCAGCGAATGCTGGGGCACCTCACCACTCTGACGACGGCAAACCCTCGCTCGGTCCTGGTGATTGGCTGCGGCGCGGGAATTACGGCAGGCGCGGTGTCCATCGATCCAAGAGTAGAACGCGAGACCATCGTGGAAATCGAGCCGCTGGTTCCGCAAGCCGCTTCCGCCTACTTTAGCGAGCCGAATTTCGATGTCCTGCGCAATCCCAAGGTCCAGGTGCGGATCGACGACGGCCGCCACTACCTGATGACGACCAAGGAACGCTTCGACGGAATCACCGTCGATCCGCTGGATCCGTGGGTGAAGGGCGCGGCCAACCTGTACACCAAGGAATTCCTCGAGGTGATGAAGCAGCATCTCAACCCCGGCGGCGTCGTCACGATGTACATCCAGTTGTTCGAGACCGACCTGGAGGCGGTCAAGAGCTCGGTCGCTACATTCTTCGAAGTATTTCCGAACGGCACTATCTGGGGCAACCCTTACCAGGGCCAGGGCCACGACATGGTGCTGCTGGGGCAAGTGGAACCGCTGCGGATCGATCTCGACGAGATGGAGCAACGCATAGGCTATCGCGGCGGGCAGCAAAATAGCGCAGTCGCTCGCCGAGGTCGGCATGAACTCGCCGGTGGATCTGTTTGCGACATACGCGGGCCGGAGATCCGATCTCACCCAGTGGCTGAGAAACGTCCCGATGAATCGCGACCGGAACCTGCGCATGCAGTACCTGGCAGGGCTCGGGCTGAACCTCGACGACGCCGCCGCCATCTACGCCGGCATGCTGGCCTACAGGCGCTTTCCCGAGGATCTCTTCGTCAGCGCCGAAGGGCGGGTGGACTCGTTGCGGGAGGCTATTCGCCGCCAGCCGTAAGCCCGCATGTGTTCGGCCAGCCCTCATGGCAGGCGAGCGCGTACAACGCGGATGGCGCTCGTTCGCGGATCTCGCCCTTGCTTCCCCTCAAGATAATCGGATAGTCATCGAGAGCCGGCGGCGCGCTTGCGAACCGGCCTGCTCCGCTGGTCAACGTGCTGAGGTTCTGGCAGGCCACCGCAAATCCGAGCCCGCAGCCGCGGCTGAGAGGTTCCGCGGCGCCCGCGGGATCGAGCCTGCGAAGATCTTCGCCCGACCGGGATAGTGCGATATCCAGGAGGCCGGCTTCGTTGCAGGCCCAACCTGATCCCCGATCGCAGTAGCTCAAACTCAAATCGGCCAGGTAGGGGCAGGCATATCGACGGCCATCCTCGCAGGCCTGCCTCCAAAACGGCAGCCACTGGCCTGGATGGTTGTCGCCGACCGCTTGTGTGGCGCTCATCGCCGCGAACACGACCGCCCAGATCGACATGTACGCCAGGTTGCGCTGGTAGGGCACCAGCGATTGCCCGAGCCTTGCAAGATCGAAAACGGGATCGAATAGACTGACGCCATCGCGACCGCGCAGCGCGATCGATCGCCTTGACCGACAGGTTCAAGAGAGGCACTTGGAGAAGCTTGTCGTAGAAGGTCGGCATTCCCGCGACTGCCCAGTAACCGGTACAACGCGACGGTGCTCAATCCGTAGATCGCGCCGTAGACGATGCGCCCCAGTTCCGTGCGCGGTGAGGTGGACGGATCGTTAAACAGCAGATGCATCCCCAGGAACACGGCAATCGGAATATACGAATCGTAGAAGAAATAGACGCCCGTTACGGCGAAGTAGATGCGGCCGAACAGGTACATCGACACCACGGCCGACATCGTCATCGAAGTCACGCCGAAAAAGAATTGTCCGGGCAGGCTGATGAGAAAAAGCATCAGGTACATCTGCGGCGGATAGAACTGCGTACTTGCAATGTTCTTCCCCCACGTGAGGTCGCTCGCGTGGGTGGCGATCAGGATCAGCGAAACCACCGCCAGCGGAAACGATGAAGGATTGAAGATATGCACGCTCCGGCCTTCCCGGTTCCAACGAATCAGCTCTTTCGCGGCCAACCCGAGCGCGACCATCGCGAACTGGAAATAGAACCAGTCCGGCTTGAACCAGAGGAAGAGATTGATGCTGAAGATGATGGGAAACGGAGCGAAACCGAGAGTGTAGGTGTTGCGCCGCGACCAGCCGAGCAGCATGTCGAATGCGTACGCGAAGACGAGTTGGGCGACGATGAGGTATGCGGAGGCGTAAACCTGAGGCCAATACCATCCCCAATACAACAGCACCGAGCCCTGCGCGCAAGCTTGCAGGTAGTGTTGCTTCCGCAGGACCACATCGAGTGTGAGCGTCCGCCCGCTGCGCCGGGCCCAGACGAACAGAATCGCATTCCACGCGCATAGCGCGGCCGCGGCGCCCAGAAACGTTGTCAGCAGTCTCGGGTTCTGGCGGACCGCAGGCAGCAATGCAAGACCGGCTAGACCGAACGTGAACGCAAGCGGGAGAAGGAGCGGTCTTTTTCCGTCCGGGCGGGGCACGGGCTTTTCTGTCCCATTCACCAATTTCAACTTACCGAACTTTTATTCAAACCGCGCTAACTTGCCAATGCCCTCGGCATTCGATCAGAGCGTTCAGGATATGCGCGAACGATGCAAGCTAGAGTTCTATGAGCGCCCTTTTCGAGCACCACTAAAGCATAGCATCCGATTGCATCGCCGAAACCAACCGCTCCCAGACGGTTTTCGGCAAAAGTTTTGCCTGCGCTCCAGATCGAGAAAAATGTAGGCCGCGGCCGTGGTGGCCACTCCGGCCCGGTGGCGCCGAATGAATTTCCGCGCCACATAGGCGGTAGAAGGGCGGGACCGCCAACACCACTTCGTTCCTCAGATACCGCCCAATGTCCTCTGACAAATCGGACGGCGAACGGCTGCGTCCGTCCCTACTTTGTCTCAAACGGCTGCCAGCCAGGCAGGCCGGACTGTATCGCAAATTAAGGAAGTGGTTTAAACTCAAAGGAGCACCACTGTCGGGGCGTAGCGCAGCCTGGTAGCGCACCTGCCTTGG